>CAVVIG010000001.1:0-580484 GCA_963748265.1 uncultured Acidobacteriota bacterium
CCCAGCGCCTGCGGTGGTCTGCCTCGTCGCATTGCTTGCCTTCGAACTGCTCCCGGTCCCGCGCCCCCTCTTCTCCGCCGAATGCCGGACGTGTACCGGCTCGTGGCAGCGGGCAATGAATCGATGGCGCTGCTCGCCCTGCCGACAGGAATCCGTGACGGCACGTCGTCGATGGGCGACTTCAGCGCCCAGACGCAATTCTTTCAGACGCGCCACGGCCGCCCGCTGGTGGGCGGCTACCTGTCGCGGGTGTCGCGGGCGCGAAAGGATGAAAATCGTCGCAGCCCGATCATGACGTACCCTGATGACCCTCAGCGAACGCGGCGGCGCGGTGGACCCGGGGATGCTGGACTTGGCGCGGTCGGCGCGCGACCGGTTCCTTGCCCGCTCGTGCGTCGGCTTCGTTGTCATCGACAAGAAGCGCGGGTCGGCCAATCTGAGGGCGACGGCTGTCGACATCCTGCAGCTCACGCCGGTGCACGAAGATGAACGCTACGAGCTTCTGCGCCCGCTCGATCCGCCGACTGCCTGCCTCGCACCCGCCGAGGGCATCCGGGCCCGTTGCGCCGGACACCTGACGTGCGCCGCCCGTCACGAGCGAGCTTCGTCCCTTGACCTGACGCGGCTCGGCGCCACGCGGCCGCTTCGTGTCAGGTCCGGGAGTCGAGCGGTCCGAGCCATCGACGGCCTCATCGTCACGGGTTCACCGCTGGCCTGGTCTAGTGCTGGCGGGTACTCGTCAGCGGTGGCCAAATCGTGCGCAGTGACTCGCGTGTGGTCGGTACCATCCGGCTGGTGACCGACGGCTACCTGTTCGCCACTGCTTCGAGACGGACCGGCGTCACGATGCGGATCCGGCTCACGGTCACTGCAGGGAGGTCTCATGGGCATAGAACTCGAGCTAGGCGCCCTACTCGCCTCGGCGATCCTCGGCCAGAGCACGTTCGCGCGCTTCGAAATCGAGACGCCCGCGATTCGCAAGATCGTGAAATGGGCGACGCTGTCCGCCGTGACTCTGCTGCTCTACAGGTTCGTTGGACACTGGTCCCTACTCTTGCCGGTGTTCCTTGGTGCCGCAGGGACCTCGGCCCACGTTATCTGGTGTAAGCGAAACGGCATCGACCCCTGGAGGGCAACACCACACCGGCGATACTACGAGCTGCGGGGCTGGAAGTGGCCTACAACGCGCCCGAGCCTGGGCATGTGGCTCGCCCATGAATGCCGAGCTCGGCGGCACGCACGTCGTAGCAGTAACGCCACGAGCTCCACGAACGTTCCTCCAAAAGTCGCGTGGTAGGTGTGTGTATACGGAACCCGCCCGGGTCAACAAGACTCAAATGTTTGCGGTGTCTTATTCATCGCGCGCTAATGGGTCACACATGGGTAACACCACGCCCTGCAATCAACGAGTCCGCGGGCGTCGACCCTCGTTGACCTTGACCCGCAATGTGTGATGGTCCACGCGGCGACGACGGCAATGCTAGAGGCGTGAGCGAGGGCGGCGGACTGGGGGCGTGCTCATTCACGGGCAGGAGTCGCGGCCCGCTTCGCATTCCCTGAAGAACACGAACCGCTCCTCGGGCATCAGTGCGACGGTGGCGCGAAGCACACTGGACACGTCACGCGAGCGAACTCCGGCGTTCCGCCACAACCACACCCTACCTCGGCGGCACCAGCTGAACGCATTTACCTTGTGATTTGACGATTACGGTTGAGGTAATTGTCGCTAACGGTTGTGATATGACTCCGCTGAACTCTTCAGGGGGTCGCCATGCCTCTCTCCACATCGTCTGGCTCTGCCCGCGTGCGCACCGTTCGTTCCGAGGAAGGCAGCATCCTAATCCTCGCCGCGCTATCGATGGTCGTGCTCCTCGGCATGGTCGCGCTCGCGGTGGATGGCTCCTTCATGTTCACCGAGCGCAACCGCATGTCGGCTGCGGCCGACTCCGGTGCGATTTCAGCGGCCCTCGAGTACCGCCGCAATACTGGCGCGAGCAATGCCGACCTGACGACGTTTGCCTATCGCGAAGCCACCGCGCACAACTTCGATCCTGGCGCCACGACCACCGTCACGGTGAACCGCCCGCCGTTGAGCGGTGCGTTCACGGCAAATCCGTACTACGTCGAAGTGATCGTCTCGCGGCCCACGGCGACGTTCTTCGCGCGCATCCTAGATGCGGCATGGGCGACGATGACGCCGGCCGCGCGTGCCGTGGCGGGCACGCACGCGGGTCCGAACTGCATCGTCACGCTCAACCAGTCGGGCAATCCGTCGCTGTACATCGGTCAGACGATCAACCTGAACATGCCCGCGTGCAACATCGCCGCGAACGGCAACCTGCAGGTCGGCCCCGGCGGCGGCGGCAGCGGCGACGTCAACGCGGCGTCGGTGGGTATTCAGGGCACCTGCTCGGGCCGGTGCGAGTCCGAGTTCCGGACCAACGTCGGGGCGCGTTCGCCGATCCGCTCGCCGACATCCCGGAACCGACGAATCCCTACTCGACCCCGACAGCAGTCACCGTAGTGAACAACACCACGATGAACATCGCCCCGGGCTGGTACAGCTCGATCACGGTCGAAAACAGCGCCATCGTCAACTTCACGCCGGGCGGCCTGTACTGGATCAGTGGTCCGATCATCACCGGCAACCAGGCGACCATCAACGGCTCGGGCGTGATGTTCTTCTTCGCGGGTACGGCGTCCGCCGGGCCTTGCGAACCTGGGGTGACGGCAGGCTGCATCAAGATCCCCAACACCGCCTACGTGACGCTAACGGCACGCACGAGCATAGGATTGCCGTACGAGGGGATTCTCTTCTTCCAGGCCCGCACCAACGCGATCGACGCGGAGTTCAACAACGCGGGCGTCTACAACATGTCGGGCGCGAATTACTTCCCCGCCGCGTCGGTGTCGTACGGCAACTCGGGCGCGAGCAACGACTGCACGATGTTCGTGTCCTACAACCTGAGCCTCGGCTCGGGGGGCGGCGGCACGATGGATTTCACCAATACGTGCGCCGCGTTCGGCGGATCGCCGATCCTGTCGGTGTCGCTGGCGGAGTGATCATCCTCCCGGTGGGCATCGAACGAAAGCTCGCGCCAGCGGCCCTCTTCGGGGCGGCCGTGCAGCGAAAGACAGTGGCCACGGACTGCGGTGTGTTTGACAGCGCGGTCGAAATGAAGCCTCTCGGCACACAGCCGAAGGAGGCGATGCACCTCAATCTTAAGTTTGATCCAGGCGCGAGGGTTGATGCACAAAGCATCGGCCTGGTGCAGAGCGTGAAGGTCTTCAAGTCCGGCGGCGAGTCGGCGCTGTGCAGCCCATCATCGACCAAGACCGCCTGGGTTCGGAAAAGGGCGACGTCGTCCTCGTGGACTCTGAGCGGACAGACTTGCCTGACTCCTACGAAGACATCGATGGCGTGAGCCACACGATGGCTGTGCTCAAGGAAGACCCGGCTCAGTGCGGCTGGGTGAAGACCGAAGACTTGGAAGACAGGGGTGAGGGCGAAGGCGCGCGACCGAATCTGCAGTTGCCGTTGGGGCGGTGAGTCTTCAGGGCATCTCCTCGTCCAACGGCGCGCTCCTCTCCTGCGGTCACGATACTCGCTGAGCCACTCGTCGACCGACCCGAGACGCATCGCGATGCCATGGAAGTGTCCTGCCTGCCAAGAGCAGATCCATCACCACCAGTTTGAGGACGTGCCGCGAGCCGGCGTCCGGTACCGTTGCCACGTCTGCCGGCTCGAGGTGGAGTTCAATCGCGAGAAGGGCAGTTTGCAGAAGGCGCCGCTGCGAAGTGATGATGTCTCCGATCGTCGCGAACGGAGCACATCGTAAATTCGAGGTGACTGTCCGCGCTCGCAGGACGATCGCTCGGCACTGCGCTTCCTCTGACAAGGGGCGCAAGAGCAGAATCATCCGGCTGTCCTGTACATGTGTTCCGGCGGCAGTCAGCCGACGTTCGGGCTGCGGAACAACGACCTGGCCTACTGCGGATCGCCTGCTCTGCGGCCGGCAACCGGCGCAAGGTTCGCGGGCGAGCGCCGTTCGTTCGCGTGCCTTCGAACAACTCGATCCCGTGGGCCGTTCGCCGCTCCCCTCGTTTTTCGACTCGCTCTTGGCCTGCGCTTGCGCGCGTAGGCTGGCGACAACTGGAGGGAGGTCTCATGGGCATAGAACTCGAGCTAGGCGCCCTACTCGCCTTTGCGATCCTCGGCCAGAGCACGTTCGCGCGCTTCGAAATCGAGACGCCCGCGATTCGCAAGATTGTGAAGTGGGCGACGCTGTCGGCCGTGACTCTGCTGCTCTACAGGTTCGTTGCACACTGGTGCCTACTCTTGCCGGTGTTCCTTGGTGCCGCAGGGACCTCGTTCCACGTTATCTGGTGTGAGCGAAACGGCATCGACCCCTGGAGGGCAACACCACACCGGCGATACTACGAGCTGCGGGGCTGGAAGTGGCCGTACCGACGAGCCCGAGCCTGGGCATGTGGCTCGCCCATGAATGCCGAGCTCGGCGGCACGCACGTCGTAGCAGCTACGCCGCGAGCTTCACGAACGTTCCTCGAAGAGTTGCGTGGTAGGTGTAAACGGAACCCGCCCGGGTCACCACTGAATGCCTAGATACTTGTGGGAATTTGTCGATCAGCGAGCCCGGCTCTCAATTCCACAGGCACACGGTACGCACACTCCCTGATCTCCCTTTCGCCGCTCGCGTGATCCCCTGCCTGGGATTTAGCCCTTCCGCTGCGTGTCCGCGACGTGCCCAACAGTCTGGACACCATAAGTAGATCGTAAGGTAATGCGTTCGAGGTATGGCTGGTGCCGCCGAGTTAGCGTCTACTCGTCGACGCCATGCCGGAGTACGCCCGCGTGACGTGTCCCCTGTGCTTCGCCGCCACCGCCGCCCCGATGCCCGAGGATCGGTGCGTGTTCTTCTGGGAGTGTCCCAGGTGCCGAACCCTGATCCGCCCCCAACCGGGGCACTGCTGCGTGTTCTGCTCGGTCCTCCGACCGGCGATGCCCGCCCACCCGGGTGGGCGAATCCCTGCTCGTGAACGAGCACCGATGTGATCGAACTGATACATAAACTGCGGGCGTGAGCATTGCTGTTGAGGTATGTGGCTGAGCTTGTGATATGACTAAGCTCAACTTTTCCAAGGGTCCACATGCCTCTCCCGATGTCCCCCGGCTCCGCCCGCAAACGCGACGCACGTTCAGAGCAAGGCAGCATCCTGATCCTCGCCGCGCTGTCGATGGTCGTCCTCCTCGGCATGGTCGCCCTGGCGGTGGACGGGTCGTACATGTTCACCGAGCGCAACCGCATGTCGGCAGCGGCCGACTCCGGCGCGATCTCGGCGGCGCTCAAGTACCGCCGGAACACCGGCGCGAGCAACGCCGACCTGACGACGTTTGCCTACCGCGAAGCCACGTCGCACAACTTCGATCCCGGCGTCACGACCACCGTCACGGTGAACCGCCCGCCGTTGAGCGGTGCGTTCACCGCGAACCCCTACTACGTCGAAGTGCTCGTCTCGCGCCCAACGGCCACGTTCTTCGCGCGCATCCTCGACCCGGTGTGGGCGACGATGACCCCGGCGGCGCGCGCCGTGGCGGGCACCCACGCGGGTCCGAACTGCGTCATCACGCTCAACCAGTCGGGCAATCCGTCGCTGTACATCGGCCAGACCGTCAACATGAGCATGCCCGCGTGCAACATCGCCGCGAACGGCAACATGCAGGTGGGCAGCGGGGGCGGCGGCAGCGGCGACATCAACGCCGCGTCGGTCGGCGTGCAGGGCGGTTGCTCGGGGCGGTGCGACGCCGATTTCCGGACCGGCGTCGGGACTCCGTTCGCCGATCCGCTCGCCAGCATGCCCGATCCGACGAATCCCTACTCGACGCCGACTGCGTTCAGCGCCGGCAACGGCAGCGTGTCGAACATCCCGCCCGGCTGGTACAGCTCGATAGAGATCGGCAACAACGCGACCGTGAACTTCACGCCTGGCGGCCTGTATTGGATCTCGGGCCGGATGACCTTCGGCAACCAGGCAACGGTCAACGGCTCGGACGTGATGTTCTACCTGGCGGGAACCGCCAGCGCAGGCGCCTGCACCGCGGGCGCGACGGCAGGCTGCATCCTCATCCCCAACACCGCCTACGTGACGCTGACGGCGCGATCGGGCATCGGCCTGCCGTATGAGGGGGTTCTCTTCTTCCAGGCCCGCACCAACGCGCTCGCCGCGGACTTCAACAACGCGGGTGTCTACAACCTGTCGGGCGCGAACTACTTCCCCGCTGCGGCCGTGTCGTACGGCAACTCGGGCGCGAGCAACGACTGCACGATGTTCGTGACCTATGAACTGAGCCTCGGCTCGGGCGGCGGCGGCACGATGGATTTCACCAATACGTGCGCGTTGTTCGGCGGATCGCCGATCCTGTCGGTTTCGCTGGCGGAGTGACCTGCTCTGATCAGGCCGAGCTCGGCGGCACGCAGTCGTAGTTGTTACGCCGCGAGCTTCACGAACGTTCCTCGAAAAGTCGCGCGGTAGGTGTATACGGAACACGCCCGGGTCATCAGCCGCTAACCCGCACTCCTCACTCGTCTTACCCGCATCCTCAGCATCACGGTTGCGGGGTGCTGCGGAGGTAGCGGCTGTTGGTCCACCTCCATCGAATTCCATCAGGCGACTCGGCCACTTCAAGTTTTCACGACCGTTTCCCGCTTCTTAAATAGGAGCGAACCTGTGAAGACATCAGTGTTGCTGGCGCCTTTCAGTCTGGTCTTGTTCTCGACGCTGCTGATCGGCGGGAACGCATGAAGTACCAAGAATGCGGCACGAATCCTGTTCGTGGGGCTGGTCCCGGGATTCATCGGGTGCGACAGCGACCGTCCCTGGCCGACAGCGCCCACTGCCGCCAACGTCGCGAACGTCGCGAACCCAGCACCGCCGGCCGGCGCCACGCTCATGAAAGGCACGGTGTCCGACACCGGGTATCGACCGCTTGCTGGCGCCACCGTTGAAGTGCTCGATGGCCCGCAAGCCGGATTGTCCACGATTGCCGACGCCAGAGGCGACTTCTCAATGACCGGTGTCTTTGACGAGGCGACGCGATTTCGCGCAACAGCGGAGGGTCACATAACCTCCATCAGGACGCGGCAAGCCAACGGGTGGCTCCATTTCGCCCTGGAGGTGCCGACCCCCCGGATAAATATCGGCGGCGACTACACGCTGTCCTTCGTGGCGAACGCCACCTGCACCATGCTTCCCGACGACATGCGATCGCGCACGTTCACCGCGACGATTCCGGTGACGTCGCCTGCGCTCACCGTTGATGCGTTCTTTCGAGTGGGTGGTGCGACCTTCTTCGAGGACTGGAACGGCATCTCCATTGGTGTCGCCGGTAACTACGTGGCGCTGTGGCTCGAGACACTCGTGGAGCAGATTGCACCCAACATATTCCTCGCCTTTGGAGGGCAAGCCGCCGCGGTGGTCGACACCTCGAACACCTCAACAATCGTGCTGCCATTTCACGGGTCGATTGAACATTGCGTCACGACCGCAGAACACGGGCGTTACCTTGACTGCCATCGAGGCGCCCTGGCGACCGCGCGCCGCTGTGAATCGAGCCATCAACTAACGCTGACGCGGCGCTGAGTTCAACCTTGTTGAGGGTCATCCGTGTAAAGGTTGTGCGCGTTCCGCACGGTGCCTCGAGCTCGGAAGTGACGTCGTCAAGGCGCGTGCTGTTTCCGACGTCGTGAGCCGCACCACAGGCCCGAAGATCGTCCTCGGCGACTTCAATGAGTGGATGCGCGGCCTGACGACGTCCCCGTTTTCGTCTAAACTCCGCGCCATGACGCGACTGGCTCTCGGTTTGACGTGTGGTGCGGTGCTCGGATTGGCGCTAGCGGTGACCACCCTGGTCGGCGCGGCTGGCACTCAACGGCTGGTGGCCGCTGGCGGCTACCACGTCATGGGGGTCGGTGGGTCGACCACCTGCGCCGACATGACGCGCAACCTATCCAAGGACCGCGAATCGTGGCGCGCGGTCTACGCGAACTACGCGTACGGATTTGTTACGGGGGCCAACTTCGCGGGCTACGTGGCGAAGCAGCCGAATACGAACGTCGGCCTGTTCGACATCACCCCCGACGCACTGATGGCCGCCGTCCACCGCTACTGTCAGACGTACCCTGCGAAAGGCATGCACGAGGCCGTCGCTCGCGTGTATTCGGAACTGGCCTCGCAGCAGTCACGCTAATCAGCCTGCTCGACTTGCGCAGAGCCAAGCAGCACGACGACCGCCGCTCACAATTTCAGCGGCGGTCCAACATTCACGATGCCATACAGCCGGTGCGCCAGCTCCTTGTCCTCCGGCGAGCCATTGCCGAAGTACTGGCCCCGCTTTTCGAGCTCACGAAAGAACTGCTCAATACGCCCCGCGGGCGTGAATCCGATGAGGATGCGTCCCGGCACCGCGCCGTCATAGACAAACGCATGCGGAACGCGTCGCGGGCCGAGGACGGAATCGCCTGGCCCCAGCCGGAACCGCTGATCGCCGATTTCGACGACATATTCTCCGGCGAGGCAATAGAACCACTCGTCTTGCTCTTCGTGGTAGTGCTTGGGTGGACCGGATCCACGGCGCTCGATCGGCTGCTCGGTCATGAACATCGCGCCACCGCTCTCCTGGGTCGTGACCTTGACGTGAATGCGGTCGCCGCCCGGCAGCTTGATGACGTCGTCCGACCGGCCGGCTCCGGCGGCCACCTTCCCGACGGGCGGGCTCGACGTCTGGGCCGTCAGAGCAATCCCTGCGAACGGAAACCCGGCGAGCGCTTCGACGAACGCCCGGCGCCCAAGACCAATCCTACTCATGCCGACCTCCAAAGAAGGCTCGTTCAAAGACGCGGCGGAGCAATTCAGCCGACGCGGGCGGTGCGGACCACATCGTCGGTCTTAGGGCTGAACGCTGTTCTCAGGGACGGTCTCTCGGCGCTGAAAGCAAATCGTCCAAGCCGTCCTGGTGGCCGGCCTGCGTTGCGAGCCGGTCCACGAGATCGACCAGGGCCTCCGGCTCGACGGGTTTCGCGAGGTACGCCTGAAACCCGGACTCCAGGGCGCGCCGTCGATCCTCCTCGCGTGAATAGGCTGTCAAGGCGATCGCCGGCAGCGCTCGCGCGCCAGTCGCGCGACGGATCTTCGCGATCAGTTCGTAGCCGTCGCTCTGCGGCATGCCGATGTCGCTGACCATGAGCGTAAAGGGCCGCGACACGATGAGCGCGACGGCCTCGGCGCCCGTGGCGGCGGTGACCACCTCGGCCCCCTTCGATCGGAGCATCGTGGCGACCAGGTCTCGGGCATCGGCCTCATCGTCGACCACCAGGACCGCGACGCCGTCCAGGCAAATCGGGCGCGGGATGAACTCGCGCGCTCGCTGAACTGAGTGCCGGCGGGCTTCGGTGGCCGGCTCGGCGAAGACGGCTGGCACCGGGAGACGCACGGTAAACGTGGCGCCACGCCCGGGGCCGTCGCTGGCGGCATGGACGGTGCCGCCGTGCGCCTCGACCAAGTGCTTGACCAATGGCCAATCCCAGACCCAGGCCGCCATGCCGACGGGTCGTGCTCACCCTCCGCCTGGCGAAAGCGTTCGAAGACGTGAGGCAGGAAGTCGGCGGCGATCCCTTCGCCGGTGTCGCGCACGGTCAGCTCCACCTCCGTGCCTTCGCGCCGCAGCGACGACATCGACACGGCCGTCCTTGGGCGTGAACTTGATGGCGTTGTTGGCGAGATTCCACACGACCTGCTGAAGCCGGTCCGGATCACCCACGACACGCGACGCGGCCGGGTCGATCTGCACGGTCAGCACGATGCGCTTCGCGTCCGCGGCCGGCCGGACCGCGTCGAGCGCGGCATGGACCAGCGGCGGTCAGATCGAGCGGACGGATCTCGAGCTGCAGCTTGCCCGTGATGATGCGCGACCCATCGAGGATGTCTTCAATCAGCCGCACCTGCGCGCGAGCATTGCGCTCGATGCTGTCGATGGCACGCAGGTAATCGTTGTTGGCCAGCGCTCCCGATTGCAGCATCCTCGCCCAGCCCAGGATGGCGTTCAGCGGCGTGCGCAGTTCGTGCGACGCCGTCGCCAGAAAGTCGTCCTTGGCGCGGCTGGCGAGTTCCGCCGCCTGCCGCGCGCGTTGCTCGCTGTCGAGCAACGCCGCACGCTCTTCGCGACGCTCGGCGCGAGGCATCGATGTCCGTGTTCGTGCCAAACCAGCGCACCACCCGCCCGGCGTCGTCTTTCAGCGGCATCGGCCCGCGTCAGGTGCCAGCGAAACTGACCATCACGGCCCCGCAGCGGAAACTCCATTTCGAAGGGCTCGCCGGTGTGAAGTGCGGCTTGCCAACGCGTCACGACCTCGTTCACCAGGCCGGGATCGTGCACGCTGCGCCACCCCCAGCCCTGCATGCTTTCGAACGTGGTACCCGTGTAGTCGTACCAGCGCTGGTTGTACCAGTCGCGGTAGCCGTCCGGACGCGCGCTCCAGGCGAGTTGCGGAATGGTCTCCGCGAGGACGCGGAACTGCGCTTCGCTGTCGCGGAGGCGCTGCGCCAGCGTCTCGGCCTGCTGCTTCGCCTGCACTTCGTCGGTGACATCGAGTGCCAAGACGATCACGGCATCGACGTGCTGAGCCGCGTCTCGAAGCGGGCTGTAGATGAAGGTGTAGAACGCCTCGTCTGGCGTGCCGCGCCCGTGTCGGTCGAGCCGAACCGGCACCTCGCGGCCGACAAACGGCTCACCGGATTGCAGTACCTGGTGCAGCAACGCGTCGAGCCCTTGTCCGTGCAACTCGGGCAGCGCGGCCAGGAGCGGCTTGCCGACGAGATCGCGTCCGCCCACCAGCGCACGATAGTGATCGTTGGCGAACTCGAACGTCAGATCCGCGCCTCGGAGGATGCAGATGCCGGCCGGCGCCTGGGCGAAGAACTGCTGCAGTCGAACCCGATCCCGCTCGACCTCCGCGCGCAGGGCTGCTTCCCGACGCGTCGCAACCACGCGCGCCGTGGTCTCGGTGCACACGACCAGCGTGCCGCCAATCGACCCATCGTCGTCGAACACCGGCGAATAGCCGTACGTCCAGTAGACGTCTTCGATGGCGCCGTTCCGGAAGATCGGCACCAGGGCATCCTCGTGCCAACTCGGTACACCGCGCTTCATCACGGCATCGATCTGCGGGCCGATGATGTGCCAGATCTCCGGCCAACAGTCCCGCCCCGGTTGCCCCATGGCCGCCGGATGTTTGCCCACGCCAAAGCTGGGCACGTAGGCGTCGTTGTAGATCTGAATCAGATCGGGTCCCCACCACAGGAACATCGGATGGCGGGAATGCAGCAGCAGCGCCACGGTGGCCTTGAGACTGCGGGACCAGTCTCGCATGCGGGCCGAGGGGTGTGGCCGCCCAGGCCGTCGCGCGAATGAGCTCGCCCATCTCGCCGCCACCGTCGAGAACCCACGTATCCGACGCCGGTGCACCTGGTCTGGTTGTACCTCATCCCCTGCCGTTCAAGCGCTCAACTCGGCCGCCCGTCGGCTACCACGCCCAGGCATTGTCCCATGCCCGGCCGTGGTGCATGCTGGCCGTTTTGCGTCCGACGGGTACCCGTAGATCGGGCTGTTTGTCCTTCGCGACAGTGTTGGATCGTGGCTCGTCAAGGCGAGCCCGACTTCCAGGCGCTCTGATGCTGTGACAGAACGTCGCCAGCGCGTGGGGCGGGCTGCTGGGAGCGTGAAACTCCGCCGGCCGTTCAACAGGAGTCAGCGTGTCGTAGCGGTAGGTGTCTTGAAAGTCAGGACTCAACGAAGACGCTTACGGCGAGACGTCGATCTTTCGCCGCCACTCTGTCTGAAGCGTAGCTATAGGGCGTCCGGTGATGCGTTCCATTTCCATGAACAGCCTTTGCGCCGTCGGGAAGGCGCGCTGTTAACCCCAACACTCGATCGAACCCGCGCTCGTCGATGAGAAAATTGTGAGCGATAGGACCGTCAAAGACACCGATGGTTCATGCGGCCGATCGGCCGTCGCCGGCCAGGCCCTGCCAGATTCGGGGCGAGGCAGGCGTAGTCCCTCAAGCTTTCCGGGGGAGGATTTGTCAGGAAGCCGACAGATTGGTGCCCCATGCGGGGCGTATGTTAGGAAGCTAACCATCAGGCTCTCCGGCGCGAACACGCAGTTCTGGACGGATGGCCGCACGCCAACCCGGCATGAACACGCTACGGCTCCACGACGATGAGTGATGACGATCGGCCCGTCCACGCGCCAAATCGCGCCGCTTCGCAGCAGGGCGCGGCCAAGCAGGGAGAGCACGTCTGGACGGTGCAGCGAGACGGCGAGGCGCGCCGGGGCGAGCTGCGCAGCCATGGACAGTGGGGCGTGGAGTTCCAACTGTTCGCGAACGGGACGGTCGTCTACGGGCGGCGGTACTTGACCCGGGACGAGGCCATGGCGCGGGCCGAGGACGAGCGCAAGGCGCTCCTGCGGAACGGCTGGTGGCCGTTCGGAGACGCCAACGAGTCGTGAACGTGGGATGACGCAGTCGCCGACTCAGTCATCTGTCGTGGGTCGAGGCGCAGTGAGCGCACTGATGGTGACGTAGTACCCATCCGGATCGCGCAGTGAGAACTCCCTGGTTTGAGTGTTCGGGTTCACGTGCGGCTCCTCGTCGAGCCGGGCGACGAGAGCACGTGCCCTCTTCAGTGCGATGTCGAAGTCGTCGACGCGGAAGAACAGGAGGAGCCCGTTGCCAGGTGGCCCCTCGTCGGGACTCATCAAGGAGGGATGCTCGTGAGCGCCCCACTTGTGGAGGCAGAGCAAGACGGTTCCATCCGTGTCGAGGATCTGACCAAAGTGGTCATGGCTCGGAGGCGTCTCGGGCTGGCCAAAGAGCAACTGGTACCACTTGAAGCTACCCGGGACGTCGCGTACGCCAATGATCGTCCATGTGCGTTTCATCGCTCGTGCGACGTCGGCCTTCAGTTGCCCGAGGGTTTCTTTGTCGCGTTCTCGAGCGTCCTGGCGGTGTCGAGATGCTTTTGCGCGACGGGGTACGTGTCCGCCGCCCACTGGTTGATCTCCATCGTGATCACGTAGTCGCTCTTGTCGGGACGGACTGCCACGTCGCGCAGGGCGACCGTGGGCTCGGGCAGCGCCTTGCTGCTCTGTGCGCGACCCGCCGCGGCCGTCTTCCAGTCCGAGAGCGACTGCACGTCGAGTCGCGACTCCAGCTTCGCGGTCAAATCCTGGTGAACCTCGACCATTGCCTTCAGATAGTCGCGATCGAAGTCGACTCCCTGCTTCTTCGCCAGCTCGTCGGCGGTCTCCCTGTGCTTGTCGTCGAGCTGAGCGGGCCAGTCGATCGCCTGCTCTGACACGACGCTCTTCAGCTTGTCCCCGGCCGCGCTATGGTCTTCGATCATCGCTTGTGCGAACGACTTGATGTCGAGCCTCGTGGTCTTGTCGAGGGCCATGCGGCTGAGCGCTATCTCTGCCATATTCTTGGTTGCGACGTCACGCACGAAGTCCCCGTCACTCTTCACGTTCGCGCCGGCCCCGCCTGTGCCGACGTTGCCCGGGCTGGCCCCGGGCTCTTCCGACCTGGGCGGCTCCGTCTCGCTCGGACTCGAGCAACCGCTGAGGACGAGGCTGATGGCAGCCACCACGACCCACAACAGTCCAGTGCGTCTCATCGCAATCCTCCATCCACCACAGGCCAGGGTGGGACTGAGTTGATGGCGGTGCAAGGGAAACGACGTCAGCGGGATCGCTGACCGGCATGAGTCAGCGATCTCGATTCGGATCGGAGGAGTGTCAGCGGAAGTCGGACAGCTTCAGAGGTAGTCTGTTAAGCAGAGCGTCCCGGAACATCGGTGACCCCATGAAAATTGCGCTGAGAGTGACTGGCGTCTTGCTCCTGATCATGGGACCGATCTGGTTCCTGCAGGGGGCGAATGTTCTCACTGCCGGCCGATCTCCCATGATTGGCGACCCGCGGTGGGAGTACTACGGCGCACTTGCTGCGCTTGTCGGCCTCGCCTTGCTCGTGGTGAGCCGGAGACAGAGATCGCGCTGAGTTCGATCGGAACCCGAAATCGACGGAGGGGGCGAACGTGCCGACCGACAGTCAACAGCGCTTCATCGAGCGCGCGCTTCGACGCAAGACGCTGTTTCTCGCGCTCTCGATCGTCGGGGTGGTAATCGCGGTTGGCCTGGCCGCCTACTACGGCTTCCGCCGGCTCGAGGATCCGACCTATCCGATCGGTACACACGCCGTGATCGTCGTCTTGATCCTCCTCAACTCGCGTCAGAACCTCCGCCAATACCGCTTCGCATCATTCGTTGAGCGCTACACCAAGGAAGGGCGCTGACCCAGTTTGCTGTGCCGCGACCCACTGATTCGGCGGATCGGCCTCACGGCCCGACGGCAAAGCGCGAGATCGGCCTCGGCGCTTGACTCGACGAAGGCGCGATAGTACAACCGCCCACGATTTTGTAGACGACGTACCGGCGACCACTTTCCAGATTCGGGGACAGGCTTGGCCCAGACAGAAGCCGAACTGCTCGACAACCCTGTCGCGGGCCAGCCCACGCTGATCCTGCGCTCACCGGACTTCCATGCCATCACCGACGCCGTAGCCGGGCCGCTCGAGCGCTCGGCGCCGATCGGCTGGTGGCTCTGCTTCATCCCTGCCCTCGGACTCCTCGGCCTTCTCGGTGTAGCCGTGTCGTGGCTGTTCTGGGAGGGGATCGGCGTCTGGGGACTCAACGTCCCCGTCGGGTGGGCCTGGGACATCACGAACTTCGTGTTCTGGGTCGGCATCGGGCACGCCGGGACGCTCATCTCGGCGATCCTCTTCCTTTTCCGCCAGAAATGGCGCACCTCGATCAACCGCGCAGCGGAGGCGATGACCATCTTCGCGGTCATGTGCGCGATGCTCTTCCCCGGGATCCACGTCGGTCGCGTCTGGGTCGCCTACTGGATGTTTCCCATCCCCAATCAGATGGGGATGTGGCCCAACTTCCGGAGTCCCCTGCTCTGGGACGTCTTTGCGGTCAGCGTGTACGGAACGGTCTCAATCCTGTTCTGGTACATCGGCCTGATCCCGGACCTGGGGACGATGCGCGATCGGTCGAAGAGCCCGACCCGTAAGTTCGTCTACGGTCTCTTCGCGCTCGGATGGCGCGGTTCCGTGCGGCAATGGCACCACTACGAGAGCGCCTATCTCGTTCTCGCCGCACTGGCGACACCGCTCGTCCTCTCGGTTCATTCCGTCGTCTCGATGGACTTCGCGGTCTCCGTGCTTCCGGGATGGCATGCGACGATCTTCCCGCCCTACTTCGTTGCGGGCGCCATCTTCTCGGGCTTCGCCATGGTCGTGACGCTCATGGTGATCTGCCGCACGGCATTTGGCCTCGAGCACATCATCACCCTCAAGCACTTCGACTACATGTCGAAGATCATGCTCGTGACCGGGACGATGGTCGGCTTCGCCTACGCGCACGGAGTTCTTCACTGCGTGGTACAGCGGAAACCCGTACGAGGGATTCGTCTTCATGAACCGCGCGGGCGGACCCTACGCCTGGGCGTACTGGACCATGATCACCTGCAACGTGATCAGCCCCCAGATCTTCTGGTTCAAGAAGGCGCGCACGAGCATCCCGATTCTGTTCGCGGCGTCGATCGTCATCAACATCGGCATGTGGTTCGAGCGGTTCGTGATCATCGTCACGTCGCTGCACCGTGATTTTCTGCCGTCCTCCTGGGGCTACTTCTCGCCCACGATCTGGGACATCTCGTGCCTGCTCGGTAGCTTCGGGCTGTTCTTCACGATGTTCTGTCTGTTCGTGCGGTTCCTCCCGATGGTGGCAACCGCCGAGGTCAAGACGGTCCTTCCACAGGCCGATCCGCATGGGCGGCGCAGCCCCGAGCGCGCGATTGAGAGGCTACTCGAGCGTGATGCCGGAGCATGGCGAGCCCGCGCCAGAGGGAGCCTCCTGATGTCCTTCCCAGCCGCGCTTCAGTCGCTCGGGACGCGGGTGCCGCTTTTGAACCAGCTGCCGACGGGGCCCCATTACGGCCTCCTCGCCGAGTTCGCGACGCCCGCAGACCTCTACCATGCGTGCGAGCGGTTGCGGGACGCTGGCTACACGCGGTGGGACGCCCACACGCCGTTTCCCATCCACGGTCTGGATAAAGCGATGGGGCTCCGGCGCTCCCCGCTGCCCTGGATCGTGCTCGTCATGGGGCTTGATGGGGGCCGCGCTCGGCTTCGGCCTGCAGTGGTGGGTCCACTCCGCCGCCTATCCCCTCGTGATCAGCGGCAAACCTTACGTCGCCTGGCCGGCCTACATTCCGATCACGTTCGAGGTGGCAGTTCTCTTCGCCGCGCTCGGCGCCGTGTTCGGCATGTTCGGACTGAACCGGCTGCCCATGCACCACCATCCGCTTTCCAGGTCCAAGGTCTTCGAGCGGGTGACCGACGACGCCTTCTTCGTCTCGATCGAATCGTGGGATCCGCAGTTCGATGCGTCGGCCACTGGGAAGCTGTTGGGGTCCCTGGGCGCACGGCGCGTCGAACTCCTGGAGTCCTGAATGATGACCAAGCGCGATCGCGCGGACCTGCGGCCCGAAGAAGCCGCCATCCCGCCTGGGCACCCGTGGAATCGCCTTCCCATGATCGGCGCCGGGGTCGCGGTGCTGGGCGCGGCGGCCTGCGCGCTTCTGGGAGCGGCGAATCCGAAGCAGTTCTTCTACTCGTGGCTCGTGTCGTTCCTGTTCTTTCAGAGCCTGGCCCTCGGCGCACTCTTCTTCGTGCTGATTCAATACGCGACGCAGGGAGGATGGGGGATCGTGCTGCGGCGGATCGGCGAGACGGTCTTCACAACGGTCCCGGTGATGGCGGCCCTCTTCGTCCCATTGCTCTTCGGTCTGCAGGATCTCTACGAGTGGTCCGTCCCTGGGGCGGCCGATCACGATGCACTGCTTCGCTGGAAGGCGCCGTATCTGAACGTGCCGTTCTTCCTGATCCGGGCGGCCGTCTACTTTGGCTGCTGGTCCTTCATCGCCCTCTTCTACTACCGCCGCTCGCGCGGCCAGGACGCGACGGGGGACCCTGCGGTTTCCGCCACCCTGCGACGCCTCGCCGGTCCTTCGATCATCGTCCTCGCGCTGACCCAGACGTTCGCCTCGGTCGACTGGATCATGTCGCTCACGCCACACTGGTACTCCACCATGTTCGGCGTCTATTTCTTCGCGGGCTCGTTCGTCGGGTTCATCGCGCTGCTCTCGGTTGTTGCGGTCGCGATGCGCGCGGCGGGCCTGCTCGAGACGGTCATCAGCGTCGAGCACCTGCACGACGTCGGAAAGCTCCTCTTCGGGTTCACGGCGTTCTGGGCCTACATCGCCTTCTCCCAGTTCTTCCTGATGTGGTACGCCAATCTCCCGGAGGAGACGACCTGGTACAGGGCGAGGCTGAAGGTTCCTGGCTGCCGGTCTCGCTCCTGCTCATGGCGGGACACTTCGTGGCTCCGTTCTTCTACCTGATGGGGCGCGACGTCAAGCGGCGGGGATGGACGCTGGCCCTCGGCGGCGCGTGGATCCTCGTCATGCACTTCGTCGATCTGTACTGGCTGGTCATGCCGACGCTCCATCCTGAGGGGCTTCGTCCGTCGCTGCTTGACGTCGCCGCGCTGGTCACCGTCGGCGGGTGCTTCGTAGCGGCCGCCGGCTGGCTGATGAGGCAGCAGGCGCTTGTACCGCTTCGCGACCCGAGGCTGCCCGAATCGCTTGCATTCGAAAATGTCTGAGAGAATCGCGCGACTGCGCTCGAGCAGCCCCCCTGTTCGGGTGAGGGCACGTTGACGCCGGGCGGCTAGGGTGTAGAATTCGCGAAAATACTGAGAGTCCTGGGCGGACCGAGCTTCGATCCTGGCGGCGACGTAGCCTCTGCAGCAACCAAGGAGACGTGAAAATGACCATGGAGCCGATAACGCGCGGAACCGGAAGCAGGGTGTGGCCGGCGGTGGCGCTGGCCGTCGGTACTGGGTTGGCCTGGCGTCGCGGTCGCCGCGTCGACCATCACGGGAACCATCAACTTCGACGGGAAACCCCCAACGCTCAGGCCGATCGCAATGGACCCCGAGCCCGTCTGTGCCAAGAAGAACGCGGGAGGCGCGCCGAACGAAGCGCTCGTGCTCGGCACCGGGGGCACCATGGGGAACGTCATGGTGTGGGTCTCGAAAGGGCTGCCCACCGGGAAGACGTGGCCCGCGCCGCCGACGCCGGTAACCCTTGATCAGGACGGCTGCGTGTACAAGCCGCACGTCATGGGAATCATGGTCGGTCAGGCCTACAGGATCCTCAACTCCGACGGCATCCTCCACAACATTCATACCCTCCCCAAGGTCAACCCGGCATTCAACCGGGGCCAGCCGCCGACCGTCAAGGAGATGAGCACGACCTTTACCAAGCCGGAGAACGTGTTCCAGGTCAAGTGCGACGTTCACCCCTGGATGAGCGCCTACATCGGCGTCTATACCCATCCCTTCTTCTCGGTCACGGGCACGGACGGGAAGTTCACGATCTCGGGTCTTGATGCCGGGACCTACGAAATCACCGCGTGGCACGAGAGGCTCGGGACACAGACTGCCACGGTGACGGTGACTGGCAGCGACACGAAGACGCAGGCCTTCAAGTTCGCCGTTCCCCCCGCGAAGTAGCGCAGCGGAGATCGAGGTCATGAGCGAAGACGTCGTCGTCGGATCCCAACCGCACCACGTCGCACACGAAGTCCATCACGAGGAGCTCGGCTTCTGGCGCAAGTACGTCTTCTCGACTGATCACAAGGTCATCGGCATCCAGTACGCCGTCACCGGCCTCTTGTTCCTTCTCTTCGGCTTTTCGCTGATGATGCTCATGCGCTGGCAGCTCGCCTACCCGGGCGCCCAGCTGCCGCTTCGGTTGGCTGTTCGGCGAGGCCCGCATGCCAGGCGGGACGATGCTCCCCGAGTTCTACAACGAGCTCGGGGCGATGCACGGCACCATCATGGTCTTCCTCGGCGTCGTGCCGCTCGCGGTTGGAGGATTCGGGAATTTCGTGCTCCCGCTCCAGATCGGAGCTCCGGACATGGCCCTCCCGAAGCTCAACATGCTGAGCTACTGGTGCCTGTTCCTGGGCGGCATGACGATGCTCGGCAGCTTCTTTGTCCCGGGTGGGGCCGCGCAGTCCGGGTGGACCTCCTACTCACCTCTCGCTGACATCGCCGGGACGGGTCAGACCTGGTGGCTCATCGGGATGATCTTCCTGATCACCTCGTCGCTGCTCGGCGCGCTCAATTTCATCACGACCACGATCCAGCTCCGCGCGAAGGGGCTCACCTTCATGCGGTTCCCCATGTTCGTGTGGGCCCAGTTCGTCACGTCCTTCCTGCTGCTCCTGGCCTTCCCGCCGCTCGAGGCGGCGGGGGTCATGCAGTTGATGGATCGTGTGGCCGGCACGAGCTTCTTCCTCCCGAGCGGCCTCGTCGTCAGCGGTCAGCCTCTCACCAATGCCGGCGGAGGCAATCCGCTTCTGTGGCAGCACCTGTTCTGGTTCCTGGCGCATCCGGAAGTCTACGTCCTCATTCTTCCCGGGTTGGGAATCGTCGCCGAGATCATCGCGAACAACACGCGGAAGCCGCTGTGGGGCTATCGTTCGATGGTCTACTCACTCGTCTTCCTCGGCTTCATGTCGTTCATCGTCTGGGCACATCACATGTTCATGACCGGCATGGGCACGGCGATGGCGGCATTTTTCCAGACGACGACGATGATCATTTCGATCCCGTCGGTCGTCATCCTCACGTCCCTGATCATCTCGCTCTGGGGCGGATCGATACGCTTCAACACGCCGATGCTGTTCGCCGTCGGCTTTCTGCCGATGTTCGGCATCGGCGGGCTCACGGGGCTTCCGCTCGGCTTGAACATCTCCGACATCCCGTTGCACGACACGTATTACGTGATCGCGCATTTCCACTACGTCGTCGCTCCGGGAACGATTTTCGCCCTGATGGCGGGGATCTATTACTGGTATCCGAAGGCAACCGGGCGCAGGATGAACGAGACGCTCGGCAAGATCCACTTCGCCGGCTCAATGGTCTGCATGAACATCGTCTTCATGCCGATGTTCGTCGTGGGATTGGCCGGCGTCTCGCGGCGTCTCTTCGACGGTGGTGCGGCGTACGCCTTCGCGCAGCCGGTCGCCCACCTGAACGTCGTCTCCTCGTGGGGCGCGTGGCTCCTCTTCCTCTTCCAGCTTCCCTTCATCTTCAATTTCTTCTGGAGCATCAGGAACGGCGAGCAGGTTGGGGAGAACCCGTGGGAGGCGACGACGATCGAGTGGTCGGCACCCTCGCCTCCTCCGCACGGGAATTTCGTCGGCGCGCCGGCAGCCTACCGGGGGCCCTATGAATACAGCGTTCCAGGCGCCGCCAAAGACTTCGTCCCGCAGTTCGAGGCCTGATTCGATATGGAGATCCCGTACACGTTCCAGGCTCGGCGCGACACCGGTTTAACCAACGGGAAGATCACCATCTGGCTGTTCCTGGCCTCGGAGGTCATGCTGTTCGGCGCGTTGTTCGCGAGCTACATCTTGATCCGGACCGGGGCTCCCACCTGGCCGCGGGGAGACACGATTCTCAGCGTGCCGCTCGCGACCTTCAATACCCTCGTCCTGATTTCGTCGTCAGTCACGATGGTGATGGCCTGGGCGTCGTTGATGCGCCACCGCTTCGGAACGTTTCGGATGTACATGGGTGCGACGATCCTGCTCGGGCTGGTGTTCCTGATCGTCAAGTACTTCGAATACAGCGAGCACATCCACGCAGGCGAGGTGCCCTCGCACAGTAACTTCCTCGCTGTCTACTACACCCTGACCGGCCTGCACATGCTGCACGTGTTCGGCGGGATGATGGTGAACGCGTATCTGTGGGGGCCAGGCGCGAAGCTCTGGAACAAAAATCCGGTGTGGTTCACCAACCGCGTCGAGCACTCAGGGCTCTTCTGGCATTTCGTGGATCTGGTCTGGATCTTCCTCTTTCCGACTCTCTACCTTCTGTAGGCGGTATCCATGACGACTGACCACGTTGCCGATGCGATGACGGGCGATCACGCGGTAGACATTGACCGACACGTCAGGGTTTACATCACCGTCTTCGTGGCGCTCATGGTCCTGACACTCGTCACGGTGGGGGTGTCTCGCTTCCAGCTTCCCGTGCCGATGGCCGTGACGGTGGCGCTGGTCGTCGCGACGGTCAAGGGATCGCTGGTCGCGTGCTACTTCATGCACCTGATTTCAGAGAAGAAACTGATTTACGCGGTCCTCGCGCTGACCGTCGTGTTCTTCGTCGTGCTGATGGTGCTTCCCATCCTCAGCTACCACGACGGCTATTGGATTCACTGATGAACCTCAGGTGGTTCCACGCATTGCTGATCCTGCTCTCCGCGGCCCTCGCGGTCCTGTTCGGTCTGTGGTGCGTGGCCCAGTACGGACGCGAGGGCGGGCTCGCCAGCCTGCTCTCGGGCATCGCGGCTTTCGCGGTGTCGTTCGGCCTGGTCGTCTACGACTCCTGGTTCCTGCGCAAGACGAGGATGCTGTGATGAAAACAAGGCGAACACACCTCGCAATAACGACGACCCTCGCCGTCGTGCTCGTTGGCAGCACGCGCGTCCTTGCCTGCCCCGTGTGCTTCGGAGCGCAGGAAACCTCACTCGTCAGCGGAACGAAGCTCGGCATTCTGGTGCTGCTGATCGTGCTTCTTGCTGTGCAGGGTGCGTTCGCTGGCTTTTTCCTGTATCTCCGTCAACGCGCAAAGCGCATCGCCGAAATCGACCTCGACATCGAGTGGTCGGAGCTCCAGGGAGGAGCGTCGAAATGACCGAGTGGCTTGGGCTCCCGCCGCTCGCCGCGGCCCACGGGGGACAGATCGACAACCTGATCGGCTGGATCCACATCTTCATGCTCATCCTGTTCGTGGGCTGGGGAGGGTTCTTCCTGCTACATCCTCGTGCGTTTCCGAAAATCGCGGAACCCGGTGGCGGACTACAAGGGGGTCACGTCGCACAACTCGACGTATCTCGAGGTCGGCATTGCCGCGGTCGAAGCGGTTCTCCTGCTCGGATTCGCCATTCCGCTGTGGGCCGCGAGGGTCGACAGCCTGCCTAGCGAGGATGAAGCGCTGGTCGTTCAGGTGACCGGCGAACAGTTCGCCTGGAACATCCACTATCCTGGCGCCGATCGGCAGTTCGGCCGCACCGACATCGCCCTGCTCGACCTGCAGTCGAACCCACTGGGACTCGATCGCGACGATCCTGCTGCGAAGGACGACGTCACGACTGTCAATCAGATGAACCTGCCGGTGAACAGGCCGATCATCGTGAGGCTCAGGAGCAAGGACGTCATCCACAGCTTCGGCGTGCCCGAGTTTCGAGTGAAGCAGGACTCGGTGCCCGGCTTCACAATCCCCATCTGGTTCACGCCCACGGTGACGACGGCGGACATGCGGACCCGCACGGGAAATCCCGAGTTCAATTACGAAATCGCCTGTGCGCAGCTATGCGGCCTGGGCCATGCCCGGATGCGGGGTGTTGTCAACGTTCAGGCCGCCGACGAATTCCAGAAGTGGCTGGAGGAGCAGGTCGCCATACAGTCTGAAGTAGACCCCTTCCGGTAACCGATCCCTGACCACGATCTTGCCCGCCTCGCGCCCAGGACGGCGCAGGCGGGCAAGACCGTCACGTCATCGACGAGCCGAAGATCTTCGGAGTCGGCATCCGCGCGCGGATTCGCTCCAATTCCTCGGCCGTGACGCGCCCGATACCGTTCTTTCGGCAGGACTCCTCGACGGCCCGGACGACCATCCCCCGGACGAACGCCGGGATCTTCTTCATGCGCGCGGCGGCCGCGTCGTCCCACTCGATCGTCGTCGGGGATTCGAGACCGTACTGGATCGAGCGGGCGGCGATCGGCGCCGGGAGAGCCTGCCCCGCCGTCCTGAAGGGGCGACGGCGAGACGAGGAGCGGAGACCCCACGAACTTCCCCGGCGTGTGGGTGCAGAGCGGGTCTTCGGCCATCACATCGCCGGTCATCCCGTAAGCCCGGGCCCGGCAGCCCCCGCAGTGGGCGTTCATCTCGCACGCTCCACACCGCCCGCCAAGCGAAGAGCGGCGCCGAATCCCGGTGAACACCTCTGATGATGTCCAGAGGTCTGTGAGAGCCGCGCGGCGAAGGTTTCCCGCGAAGACGGGAAGGTAGGGGCAGGGGGTGACATCCCCGTTCGGGCGGATCCCCATGTAGTGCGTCCCCGCCGGACACCCTCCGGCCCCTCCGGAGTAGGTCCTGATTTTCGGATCGCTCTCGGCCCCCGCATTCTCGAGGATGGTCTTGATGTAGTGCGGAGCGCACTTGGCGTTCACGAGCATCCGGCGGTCGTACTTCTGCTGAATCCGATAGAGCGATGCGAGCACCTCGTCGTACTGCGCGGGGGTCATGTCCGAGATGAACTGCCCGCGCCCCGTCGGCACCAGGAAGTAGAGGTTCCAGACCTTGGCGGCGAGGCGATCGTGGGCGAAGTCGGCGATCGCCTCGAGTTCGCCGATATTGTGCGAGCCCGCGGTTGTCTGCACGATGAAGGGAAGCCCGGTCCTGTTGAGGATCTCTGCTCCCTGAACCGTGTTTCGCCAGGCGCCACGAACCATCCTGAAGCGGTCGTGACGATCGGGATCGAGAGCATCGAGCGACAGCGACAGTCCACGGGCGCCGGCCTCCGCGAGGCGACGCGCGACGTTCTCCGTGATGGACACACCGTTCGTGCCGACCACGACCCAGAGTTGACGCTCCGCTGCGCGCCGGACGATGTCGAGGATGTCGCGCCGCAGGAGCGGTTCGCCGCCGGTCAGGATCGTCAGGCATTCCGGCGCGAACGCGGCGATCTCGTCGATCACCCTGAAGCATTCCTCGGTGCCGAGCTCACTCCGATCGGCGAAGTTCTCCGTGCCGACCAGGGGCGTGGTACCGGCGTCGAGATAGCAGTGCTCGCAGGCAAGGTTGCAGCGGTACGTGAGGTTCCAGGAGATGACGTAGGGGCGGTCGAACGACGTCGCATTCATCAGCGGCATGTGCATCTCCACGCGACGACTCACATGCCAAAGAACTCGCGGGCGGCGTCGAGGATCTGCTCGTCCACTTCCACGGCTCCGTTTTCAAGGGCGTACTTCTCGATGCCGGTGCGCGCCATGGGGCGGACGAACGCTGGAACTTTCGCGAGCCGCGCCTCCGCGGCGGCAGTCCACCGGACGCGTGTCGCGTCCGCCACCTGGCCGCGTTGCGCGTCGTCGGTCCCCTGAATCATTCCGGCGAACGGGCAGCCGCTCCCCGCCTCCGCTGACTCGGCGACCGGTCGGCCTCGTCCCGGCTTCCGCCGCAGGACCGATCCGCACGCCAAGCGACTGCACGACCTGGGTTTCGTACAAATTGGTCAGCATCGCCATTTCGTAGCCGCACTCGGGACACGAGTAGACGACCGACAGCGATCCTCCATCGGGCGGACCGACGCTCTGGAGCTTCATCGGGCTGTCGCAGGGGACACAGAGGAACTTCATTGCGGATTCTCCTCGCCGGGCCGCAGCTCACGCGAAGCGTGAGCGGAGGCTGGCGTTGTCGAAAGGCCGTCCAGGAGTCGCTCCGCAACACGATCCAGGGCCTGGCCCACGACGCTTTCGCGCAGTGCCTCGAAAGGAAGCCCCAGATCGCAGTGCTGCGCAAGCTCCGGATCGAACGGAACGGTCCCGAGGCAGGGTATTCCCAGGACCGCGGGTTCGGATGCGACGAAGAGCGGCTTGACGGCGTTGCAGTCGCGGCAGTAGTAGCCACTCATGTTCTCGACGTATCCGAGGAGGCGATTCGGACCCTTCGACAGGGCGGCGACCGAGCGCGCGACCACGCCCCGTGCCACCTGCGACGGAATCGTCACCAGCAGGAACGAGACCCGCGACTTGCCCTGGGCGGAGTCGAGGGGCCCGAGAAAGTCGGCGTACTGAACGGTACGCTCGGCGCCCGGCGGTAAGTCGATGATCAGCAGATCAAGCGCTCCCCACTCGAACGACCCGAGGATCTCGCTCAGGAGGGCGAACTCCCTGGTGGCGCGCCAGGTGTGGGACTCTCCCTGCGCCGTGCTCTCGAATTCGAGCGCCTGAGTCTCCGGGATGATGGAGCCCATTGAGAAGACCGCGATGCCGTTGCTGGTCCGCGGCAGCGCGACCTTCTGGCTGCCGGGAACGAACAGCGCTCGTTCGACACCTGCCATGCGCGCCTGGCAAGGGCCGTTGAAATCCGCGTCCAGGATCGCAATCCGAAGCCCACGAGCGCGCAGGGCGCCTGCGAGATGGAATGTCAACGTGCTCTTGCCGACACCGCCTTTGCCGGAGCCCACGGCCACGACATGACGCACCCCGGCGAGACCGTCCGAGATGCGCTCGCGTTGCTCGGCAACCTGCTCGAGGACTCTGGATCCTCCATCGCCGACGATGTCCTGGTAGCGCTTCATCGTGCGGAAACTCCGCCCCTTCGCTCCGTCGACAGGCTGCCGGTTGCACCGCCCAAAGTCCGGGGACGACCTTGCTCAGGGTCGTCCTGGGCCTTGACGAACGGCGAGGGGCGATAGCTTACACCGTCGAGCCATCCCAGACGAGATACCACGGGGCCCGCTGCTTGCACGTCCATTAAGTTGGCGGAGTAAGGAGCTGAGACATGGACATCTGGACTGTTGGCGCCGTAATCGCGCTCGTGCTCTTCGTTGGGCTGTGGATTCCGTACTTCATCTGGTACATACGTCGCGGGAAGGCACACGGCCACACCTGGTTCACATGGTGGAAGCCGCGGGGCCACTCCGATATCGGCCCGGACGTTGGCGGGTCCCGCCAGACTCGACCTGGGAGAGACGATGCGCGGGGGGCTCGTTACTAGCCACCTCCAACCCACTGCGCTCAAACTGCGTAGCGGGATCCCTGGCTCCGGGGCGATGCTTCGCGTAGAGGTGAGGGCGGCATCTCTCAATGGTGTGCTCATGCGGTTCTCGCCGTCGCGGCGAAGAGGAGATGTCCGCCCGCAGGGCTGAAACCGAGCCTCTGCAGCCACTCATTCGAGAGCTCGGCGGGGTGCACCTTCGGAAGTCGCAAGGTCTCGATGCCTCGCGCGCGGAGATGACAGAACAGCTGCTTCACACGGGCCCCGCCATCGTCGATCGATGAGCGGAGCGATACGATTTCCGTCTCTCGCCGGAGTTCGCGCTCGGGACCCTGCGCGAACGTAGACGATCACTCGTGCGTCACGTAAAGGAGGTAGGCCTCGATTCGCTCGTCGGAGGCGACGGCGAGTCCTGCGATGTCGTCCTTCCTGGCAGAGAGGGTTTCGACCGAGCGCTTCCAGCACACCTGTTGATCAGCGTCTGCAAGGACACCGTTGGCGCTGAGATCGTCGACTGTGACCGGGATCACGAACCCATCGACTCGCGCGTCGTTGCCGCGCTCGCTCAGGGCGGTCCCCTCGAACGCGTAGTCTCTCAGAACCGCCTCCTCAACGTATCCGCATGCCCCAAACAGGGCGCACGCAGGAACGAGACTCTCCGGGACCTCCGCGACGATTCTCGGCGGCCCGAGAATCGCAAGTTTCGAGGAGATCGACGCGAGCAGGTGACGCGCATGCCCCTGTCGCCGATGATCGGGATGGACGGCGATCCTGTGGATGAGGGTACCCGAGGGTCGCTTCGCGCCGATCAGCACGCCGATCGGGTCGGAGCCCGAGAAGGCGACCATGCAGCTGCTGCACCAGACCTGAAGGTCGC
This sequence comes from uncultured Acidobacteriota bacterium, assembly GCA_963748265.1. GTDB lineage: Bacteria > Acidobacteriota > Vicinamibacteria > Vicinamibacterales > CAVVIG01 > CAVVIG01. The sequence goes on from CAVVIG010000001.1 coordinate 26,938, forward strand.
GGATCGACCGCTTGAACGCGGCGGCCGTCATCGGCCCCTCTTCGGGGAAGTACGGCAACCAGCAGCGATTCAGCGCCTCGACGAGAAGCTCGATGTCATCGGTGCGGCAAAAGCGGTACAAACTCACCCTTCGGAGGCCCGCGCGGTCAGCGGGCTCACCTCATTGAGCATCGGCTTCGTGCCGGTCGATGGCGGACCCTCGTAGGTCGAAATCATCTCGGCCATCATCTTCTTGCCGATCTCGATTCCCTCCTCGACGAGTGCCAGGTCGATCGTCGACGCGTCGCGTTCCCGCGCGAGCTCCTCGATCCGCTCCTGCGTCTTGTTCCGCATGAAGCCAGCGGGCACCCGCAAGACGCGTTGCGCGGCATCGGCCGTCCACTCGAAGGTCGAGATCAGCGGGTTCTTCTTGTCGTCGCGCGCCACGAGCCGCTTGTCGGCGGTGACGCCTGTCGTCGCAGTCTTGATGTCCAGCGGCGTGCCGGTCTCCTCTTCGATCACCTGCCGTGCGAATTCGAGCGTAATCGCATCGAGCTTCATCATGCGTGCACGCTTTTCGACACGCGCCTTGACCCGGCGGCGCTGATAGGCGTTCTTCATGGTCCAGAGGCCTTTGCGGGCCTCCTCCGACCAGCGAAGCTTGCGCCCGTCGTAGGTGGTCTCCTCCTGGAGACCGCCCTCCACCGCTGCGATCTTCTCGATCATGTCCTGCGAGATCGCCTCGAAGTCCGTTGCGCCGCAGACGGTGCACTTCACGGCGTCCCTCTGCATCGCAATGACGCCGCAAGACCGGCACATCGACACGGCGCCAGACTTCGCCCGCTCGAGAGCGACCGCCTCGGCCAACGCCTTGGTCGCGGCCGATGCGCTCTTCGGCATGAAACGGTCCATCGCTTCGTCGATCACGGCGCTGGTGATCACCGAATGCCCCTTTTCGAGCGCCAGGCGAAGAACACCGGTGCGGGCGATCCCTTTGACCTGCTCGGGCACGTGCGTCATCCGCTCCTCCGCCTCGGGCGTCCATCGGACGGTCTCCTCGGCGCGCACGTCGAGCCGCGGTACCTCCAGACGCGTCGAGAGGAGGACATCACAGGGCGCCGCGCGGAGAATGTTCTCGGCGTTGCTCCCAAGGCTTGTCTCGTCACTCGGGCTGTGGACCCCGATGCGCCCCAGCACGATCAGCCACGGATTCGTCTTGCGGGCGTGGTCGATGATCTTCTGAAAGGGTTTGCCGTCGAGAAGCGTCTTCTTGATCGCGACGCCCTGCTCGCTCGCCATCCGCTCGCCTACTTCGAGATGAGACTGATAGATCTGCGCGAGCCCGGTGTCGATGATTTCCTCGTGCAGCTGGTTCTGCTCCTCGAAGCGGAAGACCTTCGCCGCCTGCTCGGTGAGCACGTTGACGATGCCGTTGAAGACGGAGTAGTGCAGGTAGGGGTCGTACACCGCGATGGCTTCGATCTGCTTGCCGAACGTACGAGCCAGTTCGATGGCGACCACGAGCGCGCCGAAGGACTGTGGACTGCCGTCGATGGCGACCAGGATCGTGTCCCGCTCCGCCTCGCCCGGTTCAGGGACGTGTTTGACCACCCAGACATCGCGATCGGATTGTCGGGCGACGCGCTCGCAGACCGAGCCGATCACGCTGTCCCGCGCGCGGCCGACTCCCAGGGCTCCGATCACGACCAGGTCGTGCTGTGAGCCGGCGATATCCTTGAGGATTTCGATGTGGTGCTTCCCGTCCATCATCCTCGGCTCGAACTCGAGGCCCGACTGCCCGCAGAGCCGCGACATGCCGTCGAGATAGCTGTCGGAGATCAGCTTGAGGCCCATCGTGATGAGGCTGTCGTGGATCTTCCGCTGGCGCTCCAGTTCCACCTCGTCGATGTACTCCTCCGGCAGGGTGTACTCCATCTGCCTGAAGCGATAGTCATGAAGTTTGGCCGCGTAAACATGACAGCCGACCAGCTTCGAGGAAAACGCTTTGCCCAACGCGACGCTGCAGGCAACGGCGCGATTAGAGTGATCTGAGTTATCGACGGGAACGTAGATGCTCTTGTACATCGGCTCCTCCGAATGGACCCCGTGGCAGATCACGCGCTCGTGGCTGCCCCTCGCTGTTTCCGCCTCCGCCGCGACTTCGCTCGTCCAGCTTGTTTCGTCGATGTCTCGCCTGGCGCTTCGCGCGGAGGCGGATGACGCTACGACGGACTCGCCGTAGCGCCTCCCGCACCGATGTGGGCACCGTCTCGCTCCTCGCGGGTGCGCTTGCCATAACGCCAGCGCACCCAACCGATCACGATCAGTTCGAGGGCCAGGATAGCGAGCATCGTGTTGATCATCGGACCAACCGCCGATCGGACCACCTGTGGCTCGAGGTACAGCGAGTACCAGACCGTGAGACCTCGTTTGTTGCCTCGCTCACGCGCGAACCCATCCCACACCGAGAGGGCCAACGGCACGAACTGGCTTGGCGAGAGCGCCGGGCCCGACGTTGGGCGAAGGGGCCGTTTGAAGATGACCGACCATTCTCCCTGGTCGTAGCTCGCGACACCCGTGATGTCTCCCGAATCGTTCGGCGCGACGTCCGCGCTTCCCTTTCCGGTGAACTGAAGAGGCTCGGACCGTGCCAGATCGAAGAACCAGAGATCGACCGGGGCCTGGGCATCGCCGTAGATGAAGTAGGGCTTGCGGGCGCCCGCCGACACTTGCGCCGGAATCTGGACCGCCACGGCGTCGGAGAACTCCGACGGCGCGGCACCGGGGGCCGCACCTGTGTCAGCCGCAAAGGGGTCCCCGGCCGGCTGGCTGGAGGGGGCGACAGCGTCCTGGCCAAAGGGGTCGGAGGCGTCCGGGGTCTGCTGCGTCGGCGTCGGCGGCGGCTCCTCCTCCTCTTCGGGTGGCACTGGAAGCGTCGGCCCGCTCTTTCCCGTCTTCTCCGCGCTCATGTCGTGCCATCGAACGAGAAGGCCGATGGAGTCTGCATCGTAGATCGCCTGAACGGTGACGCTGGTCGCGGGCGGGTGGAACTCGCGTCCCGGCTCAGTGATCTGTCCGAGGATCGGAAAGCGGGCGACAGGAGCGGATTCGAAGCTCGCGGCGCCCTTCGCGAGATCGATCGAATCCTGAACGGGCTTGGCGACGACGAGGTTGGTATAGGCAGGCTCGCTGCTCCCCGAAAGCGAGACGATGAAGTCCGTGATCGCCCATCGTTGCTCAGGCGACAGGGAGTCCGTGAACGACGGCATCGGAGTGCCGTTGAACCCCGTGGTCATCGTCCGGAAGATATCCTCGCGCGTCGGCCCGCCCCGGAAGGTCCAGGGCTGCGTGAGGTCCGCCGCGCGGATTGCATGGCCCAGTTCGTCGGTCAGCGTCGGAGCCGACGGTCCGTCGGCTCGACCCAGGTTGCCGTGGCACTTTACGCAGCCGGTGTCCACGTAAAGCTTCTTCCCGAGCTCGACGGACTCGTTCGAGGCGCTCGGCGCGCTCGGGAATTCCATGGGCTGGGGAACACGTTCCGCGTCGGAGAACTCGGCAGAGAAGGTCGTCAGGAAGTAAGCGAGATCCGATACCTGCTGCTCGGACAAGTTGGGCCAGGCAGGCATCGACGTGTACGGCATGCCGCGCCTGATGATGTTGACGAGGTCCTGGTGGGTCGGCAGCGCGCCGTTGGGAGTCGTCCGAACCTTGAACTTGCCTGCCGTGAAGTTGCGGGGCGGTGGGAACAGATGCGGCGTGGCGTAGCCGACGCCGTCCCCTTTCTCACCGTGGCACTGCGCGCAATTCCTCAGATACAGGTTCTTGCCCGACTCGCGCTGCGCGTCGGTTCCGACGTCGGGACCCTGCGCGCGCACCGATCCGATCGTCCCGGCACACCACAAGGCGAATAGGACAGCGACACACCCGTGCGATATGAGGCGAGGCATCATTCGGATGCGGCCTCCTCCCTGGCGCGAGGCCTCTGGCCGTTGAAATCGTAGAGAAACAGGATCACTTCCCAGATCTCGTCTTCCTTCAGGAACTTCTCCCAGGCGGGCATGGCCGTGTCCCAGGGAGCCCCTTCCTCGGGTAGACCGGGACCTCCCTTGGCAATTCGCCAGAAGAAAAATGTCTCGCGAAAATTCGGGAGCGTTTGCCCGTCGGAGAAGTTGGTCGGGATCGGGTTCAGCGCGTGCGCGAACATTCCGTTGCCGCCCATGTCGTCGCCGTGGCAGAAGACGCAGTTTCGGTAGTAGACCTGCCGCCCGTTCTCGACGTGTCTGCGAAACTCCTCCGGATTCGATGTTTCGAGAGCGCGGAATGGACTGTCTCCGGCATCGATCGCGATGCTGTTGTCGTGCACCGTGATCTCGGAGGGCGATGCCGGATGGATCGTACGCGGGAAGAAGGGTGCCTCGACGGGCACGTTCATCTGCACGTAGACGTTCGCGGCTGCGAGCACCGGGATCGCGACCCCCGTTGCGACGAGGAGCGCTGCGTACCGCCTCTCAGTCATGAAGCGGATGAGCGGGCCGGAGACGTCGTCACGACGCTCCTGGCTGGAGGACAGGTACGCCAGCATCGCGAGCGACAGGATTCCCATGTAGATCGAGATGACCGAGGCGGGAATCGGCGTCGTGAATCCGAACCGGAGCAGGAGGTAAATCCCCACCCACAAGGCGCCAGCCCACACCAGCAGATGGGCACGCCGGAAACGGAGAAGCCCGAATACCGCAACAACGACGAGGACGACCAGGATGTTCATGTCACTGCTCCAGTGCGCCGCGCCGCCTCAGGCGAAGCGTCCGGCGTCAGCCGGGCGCCTGGCGTAGGAGCGGCGGGAGCCGGTGCGACGCTCGGGGCAGCCGGAGGCGTACCCGGCGCGCCCCCTGGAGCGGGAGCGGCGGCGGGAGCCGGCGTGCCGCCCGGTGCTGCCGGAGGTGTACCCGGTGCGGCCCCTTGAGCGCCGGCCGGAGCCGGCGTGCCGCCGCGGTGCGCCGCCCGCCGGTGTGTAGTAGCGGTGACTTGACTGGAGCGTGACCGTCGGCGTGCCGCCAAGGGACTGGAGGTAGGCGATCACGCAGAGGATCTCCTGATCGGTCAAGCCGATCGGAGGCTTGTTGATGGCAGGCATCCCCGGATTGAATCCCTGCACGATGTAGGTATCGGGCTGGTACATGGTCTGGGCGAGGTACTCGACATCGCTCATGCCCGGGATCGCGCGTCGCCGCGCGATCGCCAACTCCCCCGAGGTCGGGGAAGCGAAGCGCCCCGCTCCGGCCGATGGTGTGGCAGGTGAAGCAGAGCCCCTTGCGGTCCATGACCTCGCGGCCGACGGTGACCATGTCGGCCGTGGTCAGGTCCGCTCGGATCAAAATCTCCTGCGGAGGCTGAACTTCGTTCTGCGGCACCATCTGCCCGACATAGGCATAGAACGTCGTCGTCGCAAGGACGAGAGCGAGGACCCGGGGGATGAGTGGAATCTTCATGACAGCCTGGGCCGCCCCTTGACGTCGTGCGCCGACATGTTAGTGAGCGGCGCTCGGCTGATGGAGCACCGCTCCCCCGAGCACACGCTGTTCGGCTGTGTGCGCAGCTCTTTCCGGCGACGGCACATACTCGGGTCGATCGTGCAGGCTCGTAATCCAGAACACGAAGCCGATCAGGAGGAAGAACACGAGCACCGTCACCGAGACGACCTCCGTCGCGAAGCCCAGCGTGGGCGTGAATGCGTCGGGCGAGGTGTCCCGAATGATGCCGTAGACGTGCCAGTGCTGACGGAGCCCCGAGCGAACGTAGCCCATGAGCCCCATGAGCCAGGTGAAGGTGACCGCGATGAAGATCAGCACGTACTGGGACACCGCCGGCATGTTTCCCCACCGCACCTCGCCTGTCATCTTCGGCTTTCGGTACAGAAAGACGTCGATCGCGGTGATGGCCACCATGGCGAACAGCACCGAGCTGACTTGCGGGATCGACAGACCGATCCGGACCGATGCCTCGACGAAATACCCGATGACGCCGAGGGAGATGACGATAATCGCGGCCAGGGTGAAGATCGCGAGCTGCGCCGCGTGGCCCATCTTCGCCCATGGCACCGTGGCGGTCTTTCCTGTCCGGCGATAGAGGAGAAAGCTCATGAAGGTCGTGAGGATCAGGATGTTGACGGCCGTGTTCTTGGCGGACATCACGCCGAAGAAACCGAGGATCGGGTGCGCCGATCCTCCCATCGCCCGGACTTCGGACACGGTGGCGATGATCGAGCGCGGCGTCGCCCAGATCGCAAAGCAGAGCGTGATCGCCACGAGCAGGTACTTGACGAACTTCTGCAGCGGCTGCGCCCCCGCGACTCGGCCCATCCCGAGCCAGAGGTAGTAGTTGGCCCCGAGAAAGAGGTTCCCGATCAGCACGGCCTGGATGATGAAGAGCCACGAGAACGCCCCGCCCATCATCGTGAGCCCGAGCGTCTGCGAGTAGCCGTAGATTTCCTTGGCGAGGTAGTAGCCCGCGAACGGGAGCGGGAGGAACGCGATGATCGCGATGAAGTTGCCGATGTATCCCATCCAGTCGTAGTGCGCACGCTCCTCGTCGGTTTCCGCCTGGAGGAACTTGAAGGCCGCGTACGCCGCGGCGACCGACCCGCCGAAGGCGACGTTCGCAATGATTCGATGGATGTTGATCGGCATCCACGTGAAGTTGTCAACGGCCTCCCAGATGTTGATCAGAGCTCCCGTATCCGACACGCCGCGCGGCGACATCATGAACGTGAGCCAGGAATTGGCGATGAGCATGATCGCCGTGCCCACGACGTTGAGGCCGATCCCGAGGCCAAGGTGCACCAGTGGATGGAACTTTCCCCAGCCGTAGTAGTACGTGTAGAGAAAGGCGGCTTCTGCGAAGAAGAGCAACACGTACGGGAGAAACGTCGGAGAGAACACGCTCATCAGGTAGTTCGTGAACTTCGGATACAGCGCGATGAGCATGAACGTCAGGAACGCGCCGAACGTCGCGGTGAGCGAGAAGGACACGGACAGGAGCTTCGTGAACTCGTGCGCGAGCCGGTCGTATCGCGGATCTCCGGTCCAGTAGCCGATCCCCTCGATGATGATCGCGAAGATCGGAACGGCCAGGACGAACGCGGCGAACAGCAAATGGAGCTGGGCGACCGCCCAGATCGCGACGCGGCTCCCGACCACGGGGAAAGCCCGATACTCGGCCTCTGCGTAGGGCGTCGCTCGCGCCCTTGCGGCTGCGTCGGCCTCTTCAACGCGGAGTCCCTCCACTCGCGGCGTCGCGTCAACAGTCGCCGCTGGAACGCGGTAAGGATCCCTGTACTCACGGTTCGTCAGGAACGTGGCGATGAACACGACACCGGCGAACATCACCAGACCGGTGACGGGACCGAGTACGAACAGCAGTCTGCGATTCATTGCGCCGTTCATCCCGTCGCCTCCCTCAGGGTCTGCTCGCGGGCGCGGTCGCGGGTGCGCCCGCCGGTGGGGTCGCCGGCGGGCTCGCCGGGGTGCTCTCCGGCGCGAGCGCGGCGCGCGCCTGTCGCTGGCGCTGGAGCTCTCTCACGTAGGCGACGATGGCCCACCTGTCCGGAGGAGGGATCGGCCACTGGTACCCGCCCATCAGCCCCCGTCCGTTCGTGATGATGTCGAAGAGTTCACCGTCCGCGTACTTCAGGATTTTCTCGGTGTGGTAGTTACCAGTGGGGACGCTGGCTCGCTGGAACAGGATCCCCCTGCCGTCCCCCCGCGCGTCATGGCACGGCTGACAGTAGATCTCGTAGCGCTGGTGGCCGCGCTCGAGAACCGCGTCGTTCATGGTCACGGGACTCGTGGCAACGTACTGGCCGTCCGCTCCCTTTCCGGTGAAGAACGCCACGTCTTCCCTCAGGCCGCCGATCGCGACCGTTCCGGGAACCGGATCGCGCATCGATGCACCGTTGAAGAAGAACGGACTGGCTGTCTGCGGCAGAACCTTCGCCTGGTCGTCCATGCTCGGGTTGAGGTGGATGGGCGGACGGCTCGACGTGCAACCGCGCGCGCAACCGGTGAGAGCGACAGCGGACGCGAGAGCCAGCGCGCCGAGCACGCCCCGTCTGCGGGCGGTCATGCAACGGGCCTCTCTCCCGCTGGTGCGGGCAAGGCTGCCGCGTCAGTCCGCGCAGCCTCGAGGTCCGGGTTCGGGTTGCGCACCTTGGACAGGTAGGTCGTGCGAGGCTTCGTGTTCAGCTCTTCGAGCAGCGCGTAGTTGCGCGGGTCAGCTTTTGCCTTCGCGACCCGGCTGGCTTGATCGCGAATATCGCCAAACTCGATAGCCGAGGCAGGGCAGGCCTGCTGGCAGGCCGTCTTGACGTCGCCGTCACGAATCTCGCGCCCCCCGAGCTTCGCATCGATCCTGGCCCGGCTGATCCTCTGCGTGCAGTACCAGCACTTCTCCATCACGCCCCGCTCACGAACCGTGACATCGGGGTTCATGGCGAGCTTCAGGATGTTGGGTGTGTCCTTGGTGAAGTTGAAGAAATTGAAGCGCCGCACCTTGTAGGGACAGTTGTTCGAGCAGTAACGGGTGCCGATGCACCGGTTGTAGACCATCACGTTCAGGCCCTCCCCGTCGTGGACGGTCGCGGCCACGGGGCAGACCTGCTCGCAAGGGGCATCCTCGCACTGCATGCAGGGAACGGGCTGGAAGACGACCTCCGGGTTGCCGGAAGGGTCGCCGGCGAAGTACCGGTCGACCCGGATCCAGTGCATCTCGCGTTGTTTCGCAACCTGGACCTTGCCGACAACCGGGACGTTGTTCTCGCTCTGACAGGCAACCATGCACGCGTTGCAGCCGATGCAGGCGTTCAGGTCAATCGTCATTCCCCACTGATGGCCCTGGTCGTAGGTGTGCTCTTTCCAGAGCGAGAAGTGTTCCGGCTCCTCCTCGAACACGCCGAGCTGCGCCGTGGACTGGCTTGCGGCTTCCTCCGGTTTCTCCGATCGAAGTTCGCCGACCGTCGACTCGCGGACGAGGGGCCTCCCCTCCATGCTGCCGTGGTCCTGTGTCACCGAGAGCGGGTGCGTGCGTCCGAGCCTGGCGACGGTGACGCCGCTGTCGAACCCGGGCGCCTTGGATGTTCGGACCTTGAAGGTGTCAAACCCCACCTCATATCCAACGCGTCCCGCAAGCCGACGGCCGTAGCCAAGCGTGAGGGCCACCACGTCGTCTGCCATGCCGGGAACGATCCAGACAGGGAGCTCGAGCGCGCGGCCCGCGTAGTCGAGACGGACCACCTCTTCGTTCGCAAGGCCGAGCGTTTCGGCGGTCTTCGGGCTCACGAGCGCGGGGTTGTCCCACGTGAGCTTGGTCAGGGGATCGGGAAGCTCCTGCAACCACCCGTCGTTCGCGAACCGGCCGTCGTGAAGCGACGGCGACGGGACGAACACGATCTCCAGGCCACTCGCAGATTCCGTCGCGCGCGCAAGGTCTGCGACGGACTGCGCGCTGGCGGTGGGAACGACTTCTGTGAGCTCGCTGCCCGCAAGCAGCCCGTCATGTAAGACGCGGTTCCACTTCGTGTCGCCCTCGGCCTCTCCCAGGATCGATTTCCAGGTGTCGCGGACGATGTCGTAGCCCGGACGATCCGTGTCCGCGACCATCAGCCCCAACACCTCGACCGGCGTCCGGCCCCCGAACAAAGGCAGGATGAGCGGCTGCACGACACTGAGCGGCCCTCCGACCGCGCGCGCGTCTCCCCACGACTCGAGGTAGTGCGCGAGAGGAATGTGCCACTCCGCGATGGAAGACGTTTCGTCGAGCCCGTGCCCGAGCGCAATCGAGTGAGGGACCTTCGCCATTGCCGCGGCGAAGTCGAGATCGGCCGGGGCATCGAACGCAGGATTGCCGCCGAGGATGACGAGCGTCTGGACCGAGCCCGCGCTCATCGCGGCGACCAGCGACGCCAGCGAGCTCACGCTCGGAAGCGCCGCGTCCCTGGTTTCGTAATAGCTGACCGTCTTGCCGGTGTTGCCGAGATGCGTGTTCAACGCGCACACTGCGGCGTGGACAGCCGCGGGCTGACGCTCGCCGGCGATAATCAGCCCCGCGCCGCGGCTCGCCAGAAGGTCCTTCGCAACGGCCTCGAGCCAGCGCGGATCGACACCGGCGGCATTCGCTGCCGCCCCGCCGGAAGCTCCCGGTGCACCGAGGCGCGCCGCGAGGGCCGCGAGAAACGCTGGGATCTGCCGGCTCCCGAGACGGAGCCGATGATCCGCCATCGCCCCGGTCAGCGAGTAGACGCCTTCGACGGCGTAGAGCCGGTTCATCGTGCCGCCAGAGGCGCCGGCACGCCGTCCGTCCGCGAAGCCGCGCGCGTGACGGATCATCTCCGGATCAGTCGACAGGGGATCGGCGTCGAGGCTGAGGATGACCGTCGCTCGATCGAGCCGAAGCATGAGATCGACGCCGCGTCCCGTCGCCTGGCGCAGACCTGCGAGCCGGTTCTCGTCGCTGACGGCGTCGTAGGTCGCCGACTGCATCTTGGGGAAACGGGTTCGAAGCTCGGAGGCCAGGCGCGCCAGGGTCGGCGAGGAGAAGGACTCCGACAGGACCGCAAGGCCGGCGCCGCCATCCGCCGTGTGCGCCTTCGACAATTCCCCCCAGGCCGTTACGAAATCGCTCCAGGCCTTTCGCTCGCTCTTCAGCGCGACCGATTGCGAGCGGTCGGGATCGTAGAGGCCGAGCACCGACGCCTGGACACGCACGCTCGAGGCCCCCAACGTCGACGGGTGCGCGGGGTTTCCTTCGATCTTGGTCGGCCGCCCTTCGTGGCTCTCGACGATCAGCCCGTAGGCGCTCCGGCGGAACGGCATCGTCGTCGCGAAGTAGCGCGGAACCCCTGGGATGACGTCCTCGGGCGCCGCGACATACGGGACGATCTCTTCGGCAGGCCGCCGGCACCCCGCGAGCCCCGCGAGCGAGAGCGAGGCGCCCAGCAGCATCATCATGTTGCGCCGGGTGATGCCGTCGGGGGGCTCCGAAGCGCCCTCGGGGAACTCGCGCTCGAGCGCCGTGCGGTATTCCGGGAGATCGTCGATCTGCGCGAGGCTTCGCCAATACGTGCGGCTCACCGGTGGCACCCCGAACACTCAGTCGGCGGATTGATCGTTCGATCGCCGAGCTGCGCAGCGAGCAGCTGAGCGTCCCGCGGTGGGGTCCACTTCATGTTGGTGACCTCGGAGACGGGGCGTCTGTTCGGATCGGGGTTGCGGTGGCAGTCCAGGCACCAGCTCATGCTGAGCGGCATCATCTGGGTGACCGTTTCCATCTCGTCGATGCGGCCGTGGCAGCTGACACAGCCGATCCCGGCCGCCACGTGCGCACGGTGCGTGAAGTACGCGTAGTCCGGAAGCTTGTGGACGCGAATCCAGCGCATCGGCCGGCCGCTCTGGGCGCTGTCCCGAATCGGGGCGAGCAGCGGGCTGTCCCTCTTCACCGTCGTATGGCAGTTCATGCACGTCTGCGTGGGCGGAACGTTGGCAACGTTGGAGACCTCGACCGAGGCGTGGCAGTAGCGGCAGTCGAGACCGAGCTCGCCGACGTGGAGCCTGTGGCTGTACGGGACGGGCTGAACAGGACGGTAGCCCACGTCTGTGTACCACGGGGAAAAGCAGTACCAGACGCCGGCGGTCGCGAGCGTTGGAACGAGAACGCCCACGAGTGCGGCGACGAGCGGAAGCCTATTCCACCAGACGGGAAATATCTGAGCCAAGGACTTGCCCTGCCGCGCTGGTGAACAGTTGTCGGGGCGAGTCCGCGATGAAAGTATGACGACACATCGGCGCGCCCAAGGAATTTGTCGTAGGAGACCCGAGAACCCGTCGTTAGCGGGCGAATCTTAGCCACGAACTTCTGAGAGAGTCAAGCACTTGAGCGCAGCCGCTGTGCGGCCGCGACGATTGTTCCGCCACGAAGGGCACTGCCCCGTTCCTGTAACCGATCGCGCCTTGTCCAGCACTGCGGCACAGCCCCGGCTTGGATGACGCGGCAGCCGTTTAGCCTTCAACCACTCGACACGCAAAGCACTTGTAGGCCTGCTGGCCGGAGAGGTTGTCGAAGAAGCGGTCGTCCACCAGCGTGTTGGCCGGTTCGTACAGCGGCAACCCGATCTCCTCGCCAACGAACTGTTGCGGCCCGAACAGGTTGGGCACGAAGACCGTGTCCCTTCGAATGCCATCAAACAGCAGCGCTGTCGCGGTGATCGAACCGCGGGGGCTTTCGACCCTGATCGCGTCGCCGTTGTTGATGCCCGCGGCGGCTGCCGTCTCAGGATGCAGTTGCGCGAACCGAATGCCGTTCAGCTGCTTGCCGAGTGGCGTCCACTGGGTCAGCGTCGCAAAGTGGACGACGCTCGGCCGGCCGATGACGCCGACGAGCGGAAAGCCCTCGGGACGCGCCACCCTCACCGACAGTTCGGCCTTTGGCGTCGCCGAACCCGGATTCACCGGATTGTCGACCAGGTCTTCCAGGAGTCGGGCGGAGGGCAACTCGCCCGTCGTTTCCGGGTGCGCGTAGAACGGCGGCAGCGCTCGGTGCCCTGCCGGCGCGAGCTTCGCGTCGAGCTCAGGCGTGAAGATTTCGACCTTTCCGCTAGGCGTCAGGAAGCGCTTGCCTTTCTGTCCGAGCGACTCCGCTGCTGCCTGCCACGATGGGTGATCGAGGTACAGGGTGCTGACGCCCGGGTGCTCAGTGCTCGGGCAGGGCCAGCGCAACGGCTCGTGCCGATCCTTCATGCGCGCCGAGGTCATCCCCCCAACGCCCGGCGTGTTCATCGCAAACACGTCGTCCCACAAGCGGCGGTAGTCCTTCCACTCGTCCCGCAGGTTGCCCGTCCAGTACTCGGGCTGGTTTTTCCTGTCGAGCGCTGCCATACGCTTGGCGAGTTCGATCCAGATCCAGATGTCGGGCCGTGACTCGCCGACCGGCGGCACGGCCTGGTTGCACCAGCGGATGCCCCGGTCGTCGCGCCGCATATAGATGGTGTCCATCTCGAGGACACTCGGCACGGGCAGGACGTAATCCGCGTAGTACGCCGGCTCCTCCATGAACAGGCCGGGATACACGAGGAACTCGAGCTGCTCGTACGCCTTCTTCACCCGCGTGCTGTTTGCGCTGTCGACCAGCGGGTTCCCTTCCATGAACACGGCCCGGAGTTTGTACGGCTTCGACTCCAGAATCGACGTGGCAAACCAATCTGGCCCGACCGGGAGCGCCCTTTCCTTCCCTGGCGTCTCGCCCGATATGGCCGGCAGGTTCAGCCCGCCCGGCCATGTGTTGTGCATGAAGTTGCACCCGCCGCCGGGCTGTCCGATGTTGCCGGTGATGGCCGAGAGAAACGCCAGCGCCCTGTACGTGTGAAACGCGTTCATCTGGTGCGACACACCCGCGTTGCAGAAGATGGACGCGGGTTTCGCCGTCGCGAACTCCTCGGCGAGCGTCGCGGATCGTGGCCGCCGGGATCGTGGTCACGCCCTCTGCCCACTCCGGTGAAAAGCCCTCTGCCTTGATGTGCGCCTCGAGCTGGTCGAACCCGAGGACCCACTGCTGCACGAACGCTTTGTCGTACAGCTCACGCTCGATGATGTGCGCCAGCATGGCGTAGGCCAGCGCCATGTCGGTGTGCGGGCGAACCGCGAGGTACTCGTCTGCGAACGCGGCAGTCGGAGTGCGGCGGGGGTCGACCACGACGAGCTTCGCACCGGTCTTCTGGCGCGCACGAAGGAGATACTCGAAGGTGACCGGGTGCGTCTCTGCCTGGTTCGTCCCCAGGAACAGGAAGAACCTTGAGCTGCCGAGGTCTTCCTTTCCAGTAGCCCCGTCCACGCCGTAGCCATTGGTGAAGTTGCCCAGGCCAAACGTCCAGGCGAGCGCGTTACCGCCCGCGTCGTTGCAGACCGGGCCGACATCGGTCGCATTCGGCGAGCCGTACAGGTCGAAGAACCGCCCGATGATTGACCCGGTGCCGCGCGGCAGACGCCCTGAGGTCTTGTTTGCGACGCCATGCGCGCCGGTTGTGTCACGGATCTCAATCAGCTTGCGCGCGATCCCGTCGAGCGCCTGGTCCCAGGTCACCGCCTCGAAGACGCTGTTCGGGTCCCCTTTTCGGCCCCGCACTCTCCTCAGCGGCGTCTTGATGCGTCGCCTGTTGTAGACCAGCTGCGGCATCATGTCGGCCTTCACGCAGAGGCCGCCCTGGGCCACCGGATCCCTTTCGTCGCCCCTGATGCCGATGATGCGACCGCCCTTCTTGAACACCTGAATGCCGCACAGAGAGTTACAGAACTGACAGGCCGACTGCACGACTTCGTCCGGTTCGAGCGCGCCGGACTCGCGTGTCAGGTCGTAACGAACCACGGATGGGATGCCGCTGACCGACGCCTCGGGCGGCGAGTCGGGCGACGGGCCGGAGCAGGCGACCACCCCAAAACCGAGTACGGGTGCTGACAAGAGGAACTTGCGGCGACCGCGGTCGATCGGCCGGGATTCGTCGGCGGACATCCAATACGCTCCGTTGATTTGTGATCGGCGCAGAAGACTGACGGTGAACAGGAAGTTGCTACCGGCTGGCACTGAGCGCGCGGAACGCGGCTTCGCGCATGGAGTCGGCACGCCTGAGGACATCTCGTCGTTCGGCGAGCCACTGCCTGTCTGCGGCCACACGGGCGCGCTCGTCCGCGAGCATGCGTGCCACTTCAGAAGGCTGCGGTCCTCCGAGCCCTTGTGCCACACGCACCATGTTCTCGGGCGTGAGCGATCGGCGGAAGTCGGCCTCGCTCAGAGGCAACTCCGTCGGCTGCTGGCCGACGCGCCGCGCTGATTCGCCGTAAATCCGGCGCGCCTCGTCGTACGGAATCTCTGCGGGCCGCAGCTGGTGGCTCCGCCCGTAGTTCACCAGTTCCGACGCGAACTGATGGCCCACCCGGAACGGCACGTTCGCTTCCCGCTGCAGCGTGTCGGCGAGTTCGGTGGTCGTCGAGTACTCGGCATTCACCTCCGCCAGCGCCCGCTCCTTGTCGAACACGAGCGCTCTGGTCAACACAACGACTGCGTCGTACAAACGCGCCGACGACTGGAGCACCTGGCTCGGCGTGTGTGCCTTGTAGTCTTCCATCCCGGACGGCACGTTGTGCGCCTGCATCGTGTAGGTCATCGCCTCGCCCACAATCGTGCTCGCGTTCTGCCGAAGCTCCACGAGGGCGGTCGGGTTGCGCTTCTGGGGCATGATGCTGCTCGTGCCGGTGACATCACCGCCATCGAGCGTCAGCCAGGGACGGACGTGTGTGTACTGCGCGGTCAGGTCGGCGGCAAGCATCCCCATCGTGAGAGCCCCCGATGTGGCCACGCCAGCCAGCTCGATGCCTGTATCGAGCGGCGCGATCTGGTTCGCGTCGAGCGAGTTCGTCACAGTGCCATCGAATCCGAGCAGGTCGGCGAGCCGGGAGCGGCTCACCGGAAAGCTCGACGTGCCGAGGGCAGCACTTCCCAGCGCCGACTGGTTCGCGCGCCGCCATGACTCTCGATAGCGCTCGGCGGTACGACTGAGGGCCTCCACGTACGCTCCCACGTAATGGCCGAAGCTCGTGGGCTGTGCCTGGACGCCATAGGTGTAGGCGGGCACGATAGCGTCAGGCTGAGACTCGGCGAGCGTGAGGAGGCTGGCGCGCGTCTCGATCAGACGCTCGAACGCCAGCAGCAGACTGTCTCGCATGAACAGGCGACGGATTGTGCCTTTGATGTCCTGTCGGCTTCGGCCGGAGTGCACCCGCGTGACGTCCGGTCCGCCGACCTTCATCAGGAGCTGTTCGAACTCCAGGTAGTCGCCCGGCCGCGCGGCCCCCGGCTTGTCACCGTCGGCAATGACCTGGGACACGGCGCGCGCGATCTCACCCGCCGCACCCTTCGGCACAATCTCCTGCTCGGCGAGCATCACCAGAGACGCCTTGTTGATCTCCGCCAGCCAGTGGAAGTCGTCGATGCGCTGGGCGCTGACTTCAGTCGAGGCGAACAGCCACGACGCGGCGAATGCCGCGCTGAAGCGCCACAGGGGTGCGGCGAAGGCGAACAATCTCATGGTGCCTCCTCTGGCCCGGTTGAACTCGTGCGCTGCAGATCGCCCGCTGCCCACTCCCGAGCAGGTCAAAGGGCATCGCATCGTCATTTGTGTGAAGGGTCACGTCAGGTCGCACGACGGCAACACCGCGCGCCGGGCGCCGAGCCCGTATCCGCGGCCACCGCACCGACCCGCGACAGAAACGCACGCCGGTTCAACCGCCGCATCGCGATCATCGGGCGGATTGTATCGTGTGCGAGACGGGCGATCGCTCTCGTTGCATCAGGTGGTGTGCCCGGAGGGACCTGCAATTGACGGTACCGGGGACGCGGTCCCGCCGGTCGCGGGCCCGGCGCTGCCCTACTCAGGGCGAGGCCCATAGTCGTTCACACTTTCGGGACGGATTGTCAGAAAGCCGACAGATTGGTTCCCCGTTCAGGACGTATGGTCGCCACGGCTCTTTGGACCCACGACAGTGGATCCGCTGGTGCCTCGCGCACGCGAGAGCTCATTGACGGCGCGAACCGAGGACACACATGGCACGACGAACTGAAGCGCAAGTGACGGCGAGAAGTGAACCGACACCGGATGACGTGGCACGACGAGCCTTCGAGCTTTACGAAGCTCGCGGGGCCGAACCGGGCGCGGACGTTGACGATTGGCTTCGAGCAGAACGCGAACTGCGACAGCCTGCCGATGGACCCGACAGAGAAACCGCCTGATCGGCGGGCGCGGCGAACCAGACGAACGGCGCGGGTGACGTCAACGCCGGACACGCCGGCTCCGGAGGTGTCCTGTCCGACGTGTGATCGTCCACTCGTCTATCGACAGACCGTGATCGGCGGCGTCAAGCCGCTGGAACGATGGGATTACTTCGAGTGTCGAACGTGCGGGCGCTTCGTCTATCGACAGCGGACGCGGACACTTCGCCGCTCAGCGTGATTCAACCCGGCCAGCTCCTGGGCAACGCTCGAGCCGCCCGCTCGTCCATGGATCTGTTTGCATCCGTTTCCGCCTCCCCCATAGACTGTCGCGTTGTCCACGAGCACGGAGGCCTGTATGCGAACGTTGATGAAAGCTCAACTGCCAGCCGATCCCGGCGGTCTGCCGGCTCCCGAACGATTCCAGGCGATGCGCGCGGTACTGGAAGGGCTGAAGCCCGAAGCCGTGTACTTCTATCCAGAGCATGGCGTCCGAACGACGCTGGTGATATTCGACTTGAAGTCGCCGGGTGACATGCCCGTCATCGCCGAGCCCCTGTTTCGACAGGGTGCGACCGTGGAGTTCTCTCCGGTCATGAATCTCGACGATCTGCAGGCGGGGATGAAGAAACTGGGGCAGGTGAGCACCAGCGTCTAGTGGGTGGATCTCGCGACCACGCTCGTGCCACTGGCGTCTCCTGTCTCGCAGGTGGACGATTGGATCACCGCGAGAGCCCGGATTGCCAGTTGAGGACGATGTTCAGCGTCGAGGGCTCGGCGCCGCCGATGACGGTGTTGATCAGGAACCGCTGCCCGTCGGCCATCAGATCCAGTACCAGGTGTTCACGGACGCACCGCCGCCGAATACCGCCGTCTGAAACAGAGTCGCCGGACGGCCAGGAGCCGCGGCGATCCCGGGCATGATGTCGACGCTCATCAACTGCCCGCTCGGCGCTCCTTGCCATCACTTCGCCAACGCGGCTGATAGCCTCCCGCGGTTGACACCTGCCACTTGCGCCCGCCGGTGCCTGCTGAAGCAACCTTCTATCCCCGGAGGAGTGCCGCCATCGGACCACTTCGGGCGGCTCGCCAGGCCGGGACAATGCTCGCGACGGTCACAGTGCCGAGCACGACCGCCAACGCCACGGCGAACGACACCAGGTCCGTGGTGCTGATGCCGTAGAGCAGGCTGCCCAGAACGCGCGTCGAGGCGAGCGCGGCGACCGTCCCAACGACGGCGCCGATCGCGCCGAGGCGCAGCCCCCTGCGCAGGTAATGCCACACCACTTCGCTCGGTCGCGCACCCAGGGCCATCCGGATGCCAATCTCCTGCGCACTCTGCGCGACGCTGTAGGAGATGAGTCCATAGATGCCCAGCGCGGCGAGCGCGATGCCGGCGATGCCGAACGTGAATAGCACACCAGCGGCCATGTCCAGGAATGCCAGGGCACTCTGTGTCTGCTCGGTGAGCGTGCGGGCGCCGAGAATCGGCAGCTCGGGATCGCGCGTCTGAACCTGCCGCCGCAGCGTGTCCAGCAGCGCCGCCGTGCCGACCGATCCGCGCGCGTGCACCAGCATCATCGGATCGTAGAACTGGAGGAACGGCAGGTACACGTAGGGACGCCGCGCCTCGTTGATGCGCGAGTATTTGATGTCGCGAACGACCCCCACGACCGTACGCCACTCGCCTGCCTGGACCTGCAGGCGCTTGCCGATCGCCTGGCTCGCCCCGCCCCAGAACCGTTCCGCGAGCGTCCCGTTGACGATCGCGACCGGCATGGCCCCCGCGTCGTCGGGCCTCGTGAACTCGCGGCCCGCCAGGACGCCGATCTTCAACGTGTGGAAGTAGTCGGGCGCCACGATGTTGGACAGGAAGGTCATGTCCTCACCGGTCCGAGGCTCATAGCCTTCCACCGTCACCTTCCGTGCGCCATCGTCGACGAGCGTCAGCGGCGTCGCGTTCGCGAGCGTGGCCGACTCGATGCCGGCCGATGCGCGCACGGCGCCGAGGAGCTCCGTGTAGAACGCGAGGCCACGTGCCTCGTCGTAGCCATTCGGCCGAAGATCGAGCCGCGCGGAGACCACGCCGGCGGCGTCGAACCCGTAGTCCGCGCTGCGCGCCGCGTCGACGCTGCGCTCCACGAGCCCGGCCGCGACGAGCAGCGTCATCGACACCGCCACCTGTGAGACGACGAGTCCCATGCGGACACGTCCCTTCACCGCGCCTTTCGCCAGCAGGTCCTCTTTCATCACCGCCAGCAGGTCGACCCACGCGCTGCGCAATGCCGGGACCAGGCCGAACGCGCTCGCGCTGGCTACGGCTGCGGCGGCCGAGAACGCGATGACAAGCCAGTCCACCGAGAGATTGAAGAACAGCCGCACGGGCGCCGATGCCGAAACAGCCGACAGGAACAGCGGCAAGACCATCGGCACCAGCGCAAGGGCGGCGATGGCGGCAGGAGCCGCCAGTACGATGTTCTCGACGAGCAGAAGGCGCAGGATGCGGCCCCGGCTCGCGCCAAGAGCCAGGCGGAGCGCGATTTCACCGCGCCGCGAGAGACATCGCGCCAGCACGAGGCCGGAGAGGTTGGTACTGACGATCAGCAACAGGAGCGCTCCGGTCACGCTCAGGACGATGACCGCTGGCAGCATGTAGGTTTGGGCGCCGAACGGCGATTGCCAGATGGGGACCGCCGCAAGCCGCAGGAACATCGCATCGGGCGGCGCGAGCTCCCTCAGACGCGTCGAGAGCACCGCCATTT
Organism: uncultured Acidobacteriota bacterium; assembly: GCA_963748265.1. Taxonomy (GTDB): domain Bacteria; phylum Acidobacteriota; class Vicinamibacteria; order Vicinamibacterales; family CAVVIG01; genus CAVVIG01. The sequence goes on from CAVVIG010000001.1 coordinate 46,482, forward strand.
GCGACGAGGCGTCGGCCAGCGTCACGCCGGGACGGAGCCGGCCCATCGCGATGACGAACGGGCGTTCCCGGTTGCTCAGGAGCGTCTGCGATTCACCCGCGTCGCCCATCCTGACTTCGGCCGCCATGGCGATCGGAATGAACGCGTCAACGTCGAAGCTGACGATCGAGCCGTGAAATGAAGCCTCCGCCACGCCGACGACCGTCAGCGGATACGTATTGAGACGAACCGTGGTACCGACGATGTTGGGGTCGCTGGCGAACTGACGCCTCCACAGCGCATCACTCAGGACCACCACCGGATGCTGGCCTGGGGCGACTTCGTCGGAGGGCAGCAGCACGCGGCCCAGCTGCGCGCGGACTCCAAGCTCCTGAAAGTAGTCGCCCGTGACCAGCTCGCCCATGATCCGCTCGGCGCGCTGACCAACACCGAGGCTGAAGTTGGTTGTCGCGGTGCCGAACAGGCGGACGAAGGCACGGTCGTGATCGCGGATGTCCCGGAAGTCGGGATACGAGAGGGCGACGCGCCGGCCAGCGCTCGTTTCGTTGAGCACCACCCCGAGGGAACCTGACCGCTCGACGCCCGCAATCGGGGTGAGCGCCAGGCTCTTGAGCAGCGTGAAGACGGCGGCATTCAGGCCGATGCCGAGCGTGAGGATGACGATGACGGTCAGCGAGAATCCCGGGTGCTTCGCGAGCGTCCGGCACGCGTACCGGACATCGCTCGCGAGATCGCGCAGCTCCGCGGCCCACCAGGGCGTCCACACGGAGCGGACCGCCTCGGTCGTCAGCGCGACGTTGCCGAACTCCTTCAGCGAGGCGAGCCGCGCGCTCCGCTCGTCGGCGCCCTCGGCCACGCGCTCGCCGGCGGCGATCGCCAGGTGCGCTCGAATCTCGTCCTGCAGGTCGTCGTCCGGCGGGCGCCGTTTCGGCCAGCCAAAGCGAGTCACGGCTTATTTCTCCGGAGCGGCGGACGGGTTCATCAGGCGGCCGATCGCGGCGACCATCTCCGCCCATCGAGACTGCTCGCGCAGCAGCTGTTTCCGCCCTTCCGGTGTGAGACGGTAGAACTTCGCCCGCTGATTCGCGCTGGTCACTCCCCATTTCGCGCTGACCCACCCTCGCTTGGCGAGCCGCTGCAGTGCCGGATACAACGATCCGGCTTCGACCTGCAGCACTTCGTCGGACTGGGTTCGGATGGTTTGTCCGATGGCATACCCGTGCTGCGGGCCCCACTGGAGGGTCCGGAGAATGAGCATGTCGAGGGTGCCGTGCAGGAGATCGGGCCGGCCCGTCGATCGCGTGCCGTGGAGCGTCATGGTTATAGAGAGTCTATAGCCTGAGGCTATCGACTGTCTATAGCCAGCACTCCCCGCGCTCGCGGGCCACCTAACGATCTTCTTACGCGAATCAGCGGATCTGTTTACGGCAAGGATCCTGTCTGCTTACGCCAAAGATCGTCCTCGTTTACGCTAAAACAGCGGAGTCCTTACTGGCCCCGCGAGGTGATCTGCGCGACCCTCAATACATGTTGATTACACGGCTGCGTGCACTTGTCCCGGGCCCCGAGAAGGTCTTCTACTGGGCGATCGTGATCGCCACGGCGGCGCTCTGCGCTTACGAAGGCGTCGACGCTGCGGGGCTCTAGCACTTCATTCGACGACCCGGTCTCCTGATACGCAGCAGGCGCGACGGCCTGCTGCGCCGCATCTGCCGCCTGTCGCACTCCCGCCCTGAAGCGTCCCCCACTCCCCCCTCCGGTCGCGACGCGAGTTGTTCTACGTCGTCGGACACCCTGTGCTGATGTGCGCGGCCGCAGAACCCGGTTCGGCGTTCGTCGCAGCAGGCTACCGGGCGCTCACGCGCGGCGTCGCCGGCGATTCGACCGGCTTTACCAGCGCCTGGATCGACAGCGCCTGCTCGCGCATGAATCCGGGGAGGTACCCGATCGGACGATCCCAGGAGGCCTGCATGATGCCGCGAGGCGCATGGCTGTAATCCGGAAGCAGCATGTGCCCGACCTCATGCGCGAAGACGAGGGCGAGGACACGGGTCGGATCGCTGCCGGTTGCTACGGCGTGCGCCACGACGCGTGGATAGTAGATGTTCGCGCGCCTGGTCGTGCGACTCGCCTTCCCGAGTGCGTTGCGGTCCGCCACATCCCTCTCGGTCATGGCTGCGTCCAGTACTGCGATGTCCATGTGTTTGAGACCATCGGCAGGGGCCAGCCTGGCGCAGCCGGGTTTCCACTCGAGCCGCACGCCGATCCGGGCGTAGACGTCCGCAGCCAGGCGCTGAGCATCAACAAGCTCGGCGGCATCAACGCCCTGGTAGTCCCTGAGGTGCAGCACGATGGCGCCCACGTGTGGCTCTCCGGCGTCAGCGCGACCGCACAGGATTGTCACAATGGCTGCTGCTCCCGCCGCGGCTTTCGCCAGAGTCGCCATGACCCGTCCCCCCTTGCCACTGGAGGCGGGAAATGCGACAGGGTTCTGTCAGCGCGGCGTGACAGGCGTAAGATGCCTCGCCAGGCCGGACCCTCCGCGACGTCTGCGCGAGGATGGCCTCTGGAGTTGAGACGTGATGGGCAGTCGGACCCGGTCCCGACCGGGCCAGCGAGGGTGAGGTCAACGATGAGTGCGAATCCGATGGCGAAGACGTTCCTGCTGGTGCTCGGTGCGGCGGGCTGCATGGCCGCCGGCATGTTCGCGCAGGCGCGGATCAATCCAACCGATCCCCAGCCGACCTGCGAGATGTGTCCGGGCACCTACATCCCGCTCTCAGAACTCGACGCCTACACGAAGAAGGCGATCGCCGAGAAGCTGGTGGATCAGCAGGTGCGCGACATCAACATCGGGAAGGCGCACATCGGCATCGGGATGGTGTATCGGACCAGGCTGGATAAACCGGCGCCGAACTCCGTCGCCGAGCACGACCAGGTGAGCGAGGTGTATCACATCATCTCGGGAACGGCGACGCTGGTCCTCGGGCCTGACATCGTGAACCGCCAGCGCCGTCCGTCGACGCTCCAGACCGTGATCGAGTTCAACGGTCCGGGCAACAACGGCTCGGAGGTCCGGAACGGCGTCGCGCACAACCTCAAGACCGGCGACGTGGTCGTGATTCCCGCGGGCACGGGTCACCTGTTCACGAAGATCGACGACCACATCAACTACCTGATGGTACGGATCGATCCCGACAAGGTGACGCCGCTGAGGAGCGAGGACCAGTCGACGGCCTACCTCGCGAAGCCGGCGCGATAGCGCGCTATCGCTGCGTCGCGCTGAAGGATCCGCCGACCGGGTCGCGGCGCGTGTCGACGACGCGCCAGGTGCCCTGAATCGAGCCGTCACGATCGACGCGCCCTGAAAAGTTCATGACGGTGGGGCTGTTGTCTGCGTCGTACGACAGGCTGAACGTGACCTCACTGTCGGCGACGGTACCGGTGATCGTCGCAAAACTGTCAAAGCCGGACGTGCATCCTCCGGCCAACTGCGCGCCCTCATGCTCCCAGAGGCAGTCGGCAACGTACACGGCTGTTGCGGGCTCGCGCTGAAACTCGAGTTGCCAGCGCCCGGACAGATCGCCAGCCCCCAGCGAAACTGTAGAGCTCAGTATCAGCAGAGCTGTCTTCATTTGTCGCAGTCTACAGCACTCAAACTCTTCCCTGCGGACTGCCCATTCCGGTAGAGTTACGCATCCGGCACAGCGGGAGCCAGCTCGACGACCTCGCGAAGAAAATCGAGTCGCCTCAGGCATGACGACGAGACCGCAACGGTGACGACAGACGTACGCAACGAAGCCCTGACTCAATCCATTCTCGCCCGCGTGCAGGCGCTGCCGGACCAACTTCGTGCTGCCGCGGCCCTGCTCGCCAAGGCAGCCCGACGGCATCTCGGACTGCACTAGCCCGCCCCGCCAGTCGCGTCAACCGGATCAACTGTGGACGACTATTGGAAGTACGACACGCCTGACACGTCTGCGGTGCAGCCCCGTACTGAGTTCCCGGACGCGGCACTCGGCACGCCGGGCCAGACCCCGCTGCTCGGCGCTATCTTCGCGTGGGCCATCGGTCTGGGCGTGCTGTACGCGGGGCTCTACGCCAAGTGGGGTTTGGGGCACATCATCGGCGACACGCCGTGGTACGTCCCGACGATCCACAGTTTCGTAGGACTGTCGGCCTTTCTCGTTGGCTTCGTCGCGCTCGGCCGACATCGCGTGCTGCACGAGCCGGCGGCATTCTGGATCGGCACCGGCTTCGTAGCAGCCGGCCTGCAGTCGATCTTCCTCGTCCTCTCGTGGCCCGGCCTGATGCCGGACGGCGGCGGCCTCATCGCGCGACTGCCCGCTACCTCGGCGTGGATCGTGGTCGTGCTGCTGACCACGCTGGCGCTGTTCCTCTCAGGGTCGGCATTCGCACACTGGCCAGACTCGCGCACGCGCGCAGGGCAATATCAGGTCTGGCTCGCTGCGGGCCTTATCGCGCTGACCCTGCTGCCCTGCGTCGTCCTCGTGCTGTTCGAAGCCGACGCTCCCGCGCTGATCGATCCGTCGAGCGCATACCGGTGGTACGCGGTCGTCATCGCAGCGTTCTTCACGCTGATCTTCGCGGCCGGCTCGGTCCTCTCGACGCGCCGGTACCTCCAGACATGCGACCCGCTGCAGGGCTACGTGGCGATCACGCAGGTGGTGCTCGCCTATGTCGCGCTCTCTGCGATGATCGGCGGCCGGCGCTACGATCTCTGGTACTACCTGGGGCGCATCGTCCTGGGCGCCGGCTTCCTGACCATGCTGTTCGGGCTGCTGGCCGACTACATCGGCCTGTTCCGGCGAGAGCGCGACAACACCGAACGTCTCAGGTCACGCTCGGCGGAGCTCGAAGAGGTGAAGCAGCGTCTCGAGGAGGCTGGCAGGCGGAAGGACGATTACCTCTCGATGCTGTCGCACGAGCTGCGGAATCCGCTGGCTGCGATCGCCACCGCGGTGCTGGTCGCCGGCAAGAAAACCAAACGGCAGCCCGACGTGACACGCGTCATCGAGGTCGCCGGCCGGCAGGTGCAGCACATGACGCGCCTGCTCGACGACCTGCTGGACGTGGCGCGCATCACGCGGGGGCGGATCTCTCTCCAGCGGGAGCAGTTCGACATCGCGCAAGCGGTGAACGCGGCGATGGAGATGGTGGCGCCGAACTTGGGCGCACGCGGCCATCACACCTCGGTGCTGCTGCCGCCGGCGCCGCTGCTCGTGTTCGGCGATTGCGTCCGCCTGTCGCAGGTCATCGCGAACCTTCTCGACAACGCGGCGAAGTTCACGCCGAACGGAGGACGCATCACCGTGTCGGCGGCGCGGGAGAACAACCGGATCGTCGTTCGCGTGCGCGACACCGGCAGGGGCATTGCCCCCGATTTGCTCCCTCACATCTTTGAGACCTTCGAGCGCGGTCAGGTGTCGCTGGGCGGCGCGGAAGGCGGGCTCGGTCTGGGCCTGGCGATCGTTCGACGCCTCGTCGAGCTGCACGGCGGCACGGTGCAGGCGTTCGATCACGGGAACGGCGCCGAGTTCGTGGTCCAGTTGCCGATGTCGATTGCGGCGGCGCCCACCGTCGCACGATCCACGAGACCCGGGCTCGACGTGCGTGTGCGTCCGCGCGTCCTCGTTGTCGACGACAACAAGGACGCCGTCGACATGCTCAGCATGTGGCTCGAGATGGAGGGCTACGCGGTCACGGCGGCCACCAGCGGCAGCGCGGCGATCGACCTTGCCCTGGAGCAGCCACCGGGCGTCGTGCTGCTGGACCTCAGCATGCCCGGAATGGACGGGTACGAGCTTGCGCGGCGCCTGCTGGCGATACCGGCGCTTCGCGATGTGCGAATCGTGGCGGTGTCCGGCTACGGCGAAGAGGAGTACCGCCGCCTCGCACGTGAGGCCGGCATCGTCGAGCACCTCGTCAAACCGGTCGACATCACGGCCCTGATCGAAGTGCTCGAGGAGCGGTCGGCCTGACCGTCAGCGCTGCGGGTACCCTTCCGCCAGCTTCTCGCCCTCGTCGCCAGGCGCCCAGATCATCAGGACCTTCGTCGGCGTCGGACCGACCCTGTGACGGACCTTGTCCCCGCGCTTGACGAACGCCACGCTACCCGGCTTGAGCGTCGACGGCTGCCCGTTCAGCACGTGCGTGTACGAGCCCTCGAGCACGTACAGGACTTCGAGCGACTCGTGCGTGTGCTCGGGCGACTCGTAGTTGGCGGGGTAGCTGCGTTCACCCATGGCCAGCGTGTTCACGCCCAGCTGCTTCTGCCCGAGCAGGAGCTTGAGGTCGCCGCGCGCGGGCGCCGGCTGCTGCCACGCATGCCCCACGGCGAACGACATCCCGCACGCCAGGACGAATCCGACTGTCGCCATTACTCGCATGATGCTCCCTCGTTCGAGCCGGGTGACGCGCACCGCAGCCGCGGGTTAACGGGGCTCCGTGACACGCCCCGAAGTCTCGAAACGCCTGAAGTTCGAATACGTCGCCTCGCCGCCGATGTTCTCTTCGACAGCCGACCCCCGCATCTCCATGTACTTCTCGCGCATCTGGACAGGAACCCAGATGTCGAGCCTCGAGTCGCGCTGATACTCGACGTCGACAGTCGCCCACGCATTGGACTCGGCTCGCGGACTTCGCAGGTCGAGGTGCGTTTTGAGCAGCACACCGTCAGCATCTGCGATCCACACGGTTCCACGAGAGATGCGGTCCGTGCCGTTGCCTTGAATAATCGTAGGGGTCGTGCGTTCCTGGTAGTTCACCTTCCATGAGTCGATGCCGTGCAGACGCTCCCGGCCGGCGAGCACGAACGTGAATCGCGGTTGCATCGCGGGATCGAGAAATGACAGGACCAACGTCGGGTAGTTGAAGTTGCGGAATGTGCGTCCGACATTGAAGCGTGCGTTGTCATCGATGAGACGACGCAGGCGGGTCTGGCGCTCGGCCCCGGGCGCACCCACTGCACTGGCGAGACGATTCGGGCTGCCGGCCACCTCCCGGCCGTCAACACTCAAGACGTTCCGCACCGTCAGCCAGGTGGCCTCGTCTGGCATCCAGAGGAAGAGCATCTCGGCCCGCGTTCGCCGATGTTGCGGTCCGATGTAAGTGCGCCCCCCGGCGTGCTGCTGGTAGTCCTCGTCGCTGATCACGAGCGCGAACTGCTGCTCGAAGCGGCGGACGTGCTGGCCCGCGCGCGCGAGCAGCGCGGTCAGGGGTGGCTCCGCGGCCGAGGGAGGCTGCAGGGTCAGCGCGAGTGCGGCGGCGATCACGACGCGCATAGGTCGTTTTGCAGACCGGGCCCTAGTCTAGTTGAAATGCCAGTTGCGGCGAATTGACGCCGGTGGAGTCGAGCCGGCCGCAGCGGCGATCGGATATTCTGGCGCCGGTGCCGTCCCTCAGTTCCCCGACAACGTCCGCGATCTGCCGACGATGTGCGACGACGGCCTTGTTCGCTGGCCTCTTGCTGACCTGTGTCGCTGTGTCGCCCCGCGCGTCCGCGCAGACGGGGAGCGTTCTCGAGCCCGGCGTCGTGCGCGAGGTCGTGGAAGGGGTCGCGAAGGCCGTCGCGGAGGAGGTACTTCGATCCCGGGCTCGGCGCCGCCGTGGGGCTGCGCCTTCACGACTACCTCGGCTCGGGCCGCTACGACACGCTCCGCACCCGGGAACCGCTCGCGTCGGCGTTGACGCGCGATCTGTTCGAGGCGACCAGCGACAAGCACCTGGCCGTCTCGCACGCGGCGGCGCCAGCGTCCGCTCCGGCGTCGGAGGCTGCGCGCGAGGAGCGGGGACGCCGCGAGAACTTCGGTGTGCGCGAGGCGACGCTGCTGGCCGGCAACGTCGGGTATCTCGACATCACGTCGTTCTACCGGGCCAACGAGGCTGGAGCCGCCATTGCCGCGGCGATGCGGACGCTCGCCGGGGCCGACGCGCTGATCATCGACATGCGGCAGAACGCCGGCGGCGCGCCCGACACCGTGGCGCTGCTCGCCGGCTACCTGTTCGACACGCCCGGCAAGCCGCTCTTCGACATCGTCGATCGATCGGGCGAGCGCCGGACCTACGCGACGCCTGGTGCGCAGGACATGCCGCGCAACGGCAGCCGGCCGGTGTTCGTGCTCACCTCTGCGCGAACGTTCTCTGCCGGCGAAGGACTGGCCTTCATCCTCCAGGACGAAGGGCGCGCGACGGTCATCGGCGAGCGGACCGCTGGCGCGGCGAACCCCGGGCGCGCGTATCCGGCGGGGCACGGCTTCGAAGTGGTCGTGCCGAACGGGAGCGTGCAGACCACCCACTCGGGCCGCAACTGGGAAGGCATGGGCGTGGTCCCGGACATCATGACGACCGCGGCCGATGCGAAGGATCGTGCGTACGAGATGGTGCGCCGGCCGCGCCCGTAGCACTCAGTCCCGAGTGCGCTAGTTGACCGCGAGCCAGTTGATGTTGCCGACCACGCCCGTGGGACCGGCTGCGTCGAAGACGATTCGCAACACGTGCCTGCCTGCGGAGACGGCGGCCGGGCCGGCAGACACAGTGATCCAGTTCTGCCAGCCGCCGGTGTCTTCGATGTAGAGCGGCCCGGTGACGTCGGCGCCGTCGATCTCCACGTGAAACGTCCCGCCCGGGCCGAGTGCCGCCACTCGCGCGTCGAACCGCAATGACGCCGCCGCGTTCAGCATCACGGCGTACGAGAGCCACTCCCCTGGCGCGATCCACCCCACGTTGTAGCCGCCGCCCGAATCGGTCGTCGGCTCGATGTCCACCTCGGTCGCACGAAACTGGCCGCCATAGTTCCATGCGTCGGCATCGTGATACGCGAACCCGGACTCGCCGATGTCGAACGCCTCGGCTTCGACCCGCCCCGGCAGCATTGCCGGAGCGCCGCCGAACGGCGTCGTCGATGCCTCCCCTGCTGCGGTCACGTCGACTGCGTTCAGGTTGCCGACGATGCCGGTGGCGCCGGCGCCATCGAAGACGATGCGCAGCGTATGCGAGCCAGAGGCGAGCGGCAGTTCCGTGGCAACGGTGGTCCAGTTCTGCCACCCTGCGGTATTCGGGATGACTCATGGAACGGCCCGATGTGACACCGTCCACTTCCACGTGGAAGGTGCCGCCAGGCCCATAGGCGGCCACCCGCGCCTCGAGACGGTAGACCGTCTGCGTCTGGACATCGATCGGGAATGACAGCCACTCGCCCGGCGAGATCCACCCGACGTTGAAGCCGCCGCCCGTGTCCGTCGATCGCTCGATGTCAACGTCCGACATGCGGTACTCGCCGCCGCTGTTGCCCGATGTCGCGTCGGCGTACAGCAGGAAGTCCTCAGCTTCGATGCGTCCGGGCACCTGGAACGCGGGCGATGCGGGAGGTGGCGGCGGAGGCGGAGGTGTCGTCCCGGCACCCCAGACGAAGGTCGCCACCGCTTCGCCGGGCAGGTCGTATTCGAAGGCGCTTCCCTGCCAGGTCACAGCGACGCGCCGGGGGCCCCAGCCGTTCCAGACGACGAGCGCGTGCGAGCCATCGGGATTCACGAAGGCGACGCTCTCGACGCCCTGCGGCTCGAAGCTCGTCGACGCGACGCGCCTGGCACCCGGGGCGACGAACTTGCTGAACTGACCGACGGCGTAGAAATCAGCGGTTGGATGCAGCGTGCCGTTCGCGCGGTTCACCGTCACGAGCGGCGAGCAGGTGGTGCAGCCGCCGGCACGCGGTCCCATGTTCTCGTCGAGCGCGACGTTCCATTTCACGACCGCCTGCGCCCAGTTGCGCGTCGACCGGACCAGCAGGCGCATGTTCTCGTACAAGGCGGTGCCGAACGGCGTGACGCTCCATGCACCGGTGCTGCACTCCGTGACGTAGATGGTTGCGGCCGGGAACGCGTCGTGGAGCTGTGTCATCGCGGAGGCGTCGCCCGCGTAGCAGTGGAACGCGGCCCCGTCTGCGTACTGGGCGGCCGCCGAATCGCGGAGCACGCTGGTCGGGTAGTCCGTGTCGCTCCAGTTCTGGTCCCACACCAGGATCTTGGTACCAAGGCCCGCCTGCGCGAACGCCGGACCGACATGCTGTCCGATGAGCAGCGCCTGCTCGGGCGCGAGCATGTACATGCCCGGGTAATCCTGCGGCACGTAGTGCGGCTCGTTCTGGAGCGACACCGAGTCGACCGGAAGCCCCTGCGCCTGCAGGGCCTGGACGGTCCTGACCAGATACGCTGCGAACGCCTCCCGTGCGTCGGGGAGCAGCGCGCCGCCCACCATGCTGCCGCTCGTCTTCATCCATCCGGGCGGACTCCACGGGCTCGCCATGATCGACAGCGCCGGGTTGAGGCGCTTCGCTTCCCTCAGCGCCGGGAACAGGAACGCCTCGTCGCGCGCCGTCGAGAACCGCGCGAGCGCATCGTCGCGCTCCCCGTTCGGCACGTCGTCGTAGGAATAGTGCGAGAGGCTGAAGTCGGACGCGCCAATCGGTTGCCTGAGGAATGACAGCCCGATGCCGTCGCTCGGGCTGAACAGCTGACGCATCGCCGCGTCCCGCGTGCCGGCATCGAGCTGACGGTACAGCAGCCACGCCGACGACTCGGTCATCGATGCCCCGAATCCGGCCATCGTCTGATAGACGACGCTGTCGTCGACGTTGATGACGAAGGGACCGCTGCCGGCGCCGGCCCGGAAGGAGGCGTCGGCGGTGCGCGTCATCAGGTGGCTCTGGTCGGCCGCCGTGATCCACACGCCCACGGCTGCGTCCTGCGCGTGTCCCACCGCAAGGAACGACGCGCAGGCGATCGGCAGCAGCGCGCGACAGACCGCGCGCGAAATCCAAATCCGGCCCAGGTTCACAGACCCCTACGGCATCCAGAAGAAGGTGGCGACGCTCTCCGAGTCGAGCGCGTACTGCACGGTTGCGCCGCGGAACCGGATCTGGAAACTCTGACGTACGTCTCCGGAGTTAATCGCGAGGACCACGAACGACCCGTCGGGATTCTGGAACGCCACGTTCTCGATGCCGCCGAATCCGAACGAGTTGGAATCCACCCGGTATGCGCCCGGTTGAATGAAACGGCTCGCATGTCCGATCGCGTAGAAGTCCTCGTTGAGCGACACGGCACCCGTCGCCGAGTTGATCGTCACCATCCCGGCGCAGTTGCGGCACGCGCCGGTGTACAGCTTTGGCCCGCCGTTCTCGTCCAGCACGAGGTTCCACTTGGCCACGCTGCGCGCCCAGTTCCGGAGCGAACCGATGATCGTCACCCGCACGTCGTAGCCCAGCTTGTCGCCGAACGTCACGCGCGAGCTGTCGCCGCACTCGGTCATCGCGACCGCCACGTTCGGATACGCATCGCGGAACTGCGTCATCGCGTTCTGCTGCCCGCCGTAGCAGTGATAGGCCATGCCCGACACGTACGACGCGGCGGCCGGATCGGCCATCACCGCGAACGGAAACGCGTTCTCCCAGTTGTGGTCCCAGGCGAAGATGCGCGTCCGGAGCCCCGCGTTGGCGATCGCCGGACCGAGGTGACGGCCAATGAACGTCGCCTGGTCCTCCGCCACCATGTACATGCTCGGATACGGCGGCGTCGTCAGCGGTTCGTTCTGGATCGTGATGCTGTCGATCGGTACCCCTTCCGCCTGGTAGGCCTGGATGAACTTCACGAAGTAGGCGGCGTAGGCATCGTAGGCCGTCTTGCGAAGGCTGCCGGCCTGCAGCGATCCTTCCGTCTTCATCCAGGCTGGTGCAGTCCAGGGCGAGCCCATCACCCGGATCGTCGGGTTGATCGCGAGCGCCGCCCGCAGCATGGGCAGGATGTAGGGGCGATCGTGCTCGATGGAGAACTGCGCCAGGTTGTAGTCAGTGCCCCATGGATCCGGGATGTCGTTGAACGTGTACGCGTTGAGCGCGAAGTCCGACGACCCGATCGGCTGCCGCAGGAACGAGATGCCGATACCGGCCTGCCTGTCGAACAGCGCCGTGAGGACGTTGGCCTGGGCCGCAGGGTTGAGGCGCGAGAGCATCCACGCGCTCGAGTCGGTCATCGAGCCACCGAACCCCTCGATCTGCTGGTAGCGGATCGACTCGTTGACGTCGATCGTCGGCAGCGAAGTATCCCCGTTGCCAGAATTGAAGACGAGCGGCGTCTGCTGCTCCAGGCGAATCGTCCCCGCACGGTTCGTCAGCCACACGCTCGTGGACGTTGGGCCTGAAGGAGGCGGCGGTGGCGGAGGTGGGGGCGGTGGTGGTGGGGGGGTGGCGGTGGTGCCGACTCGCGATCGATCGTCATCCGACCGAGGTTCAGCCCTCCGGTGTCGAAGTAGATCGTGATCTGCTGCACGCCGGCGTTGAGCACGACGGGCAGCGTCAATGTCGTCCACGTCTGCCACGCGCCTGTCGCGTTGGCGAACAGCTGCGTCCAGACGCTGCTGCCGTTGAAGCCGATATGCAGCGAGCGTCCCGTCATCGTGGTCGCGACACGCATCTGGACGACGTAGGCGCCCGCCTCGGTCACGTTGACCGTGTAGTTCATCCACTCGCCGGCATCGGTCCAGCCGACGTTGTAGCCGCCGTCGGCGCTCGGTTCGAGGTCCACGTCGGTGGGGCGATATGCACCGCCGGCGTTGCCCGCGGTCGTATCGAAGAACGACGTCCCGGACTGACCGTGGTCGAAGTGGGCCGCGTCGACGACGCCGGGCAGGTTCACGGGTGTGCCGGCGAACGGTCCCGCCGGGGGCGGCGAGGTCGCTGGGGAAAAGTCGATCCGCGCGAAGTTGCCGACGATCCCATTGCCGGTCGTATCGAACACGAGCCGCGCCTCCTGCTGGCCCGCCGACAGCGACACGGTGGCGCTCACGGTCTGCCACGACTGCCACCCGCCGGTGTAGGGCACCGTGAGCGGACCCGTGACGTTGACGCGGTTCATCTCGAGATGGAACGATCCGCCTGCCGCCGGCGCCGCCACGAAGAAGGTCGCGGTGTAGGCACCGGACTGCGCGACATTCACGGTATAGCTGAGCCACTCCCCTGCGTCGACCCAGCCGACGTTGTAGCCGCCGATCGCGGCGCTCTCGATGTCGACATCGGTGGGACGGTAGGCCCCGCCGTAGTTGCCGCCCGACGTGTCGGCATATGCCTGCCCCCAGGGGCCGTTGTCGAAGTTCGCGGTGGCAATCGTTCCCGGAATTGCGGTCGCGGAGCCTGTGTAGGGCGTGACCCCACCGGCCGCGGCGACGAACTCGATCGGACCGAAGTTGCCGAATGCGGCGTTGGCGCCGTCGGCATCGACGACCAGCGTCATCTGCTGCACGCCCTGCCCAAGTACCACCGTCGCGAACACCGTCGTCCACGACTGCCACCCGCCCGTCGGGGGAACGACGAGCGGCCCGGTGACGTCCACGCCGCTCATCTCGAGGTGAAACACCCCGCCGCCAGCGGGCGACGCGACCTTGAACTGCGCGCTGTACGTGCCGGTCTGCTCGACCGCAACCGAATAGCGCAGCCATTCGCCCGGACCCACCCATCCGACGTCGAACCAGCCAGCCGGCGAGCGCTCGATGTCGACATCCGTCGGCCGATATTCGCCGCCGGTGTTGCCGGCGCTGCTGTCGAAATAGGCAACGTTCTGCCCGCCGTGGTCGAAGTCGACCGACTCGATTCGGCCGGGAATCGGCCAGGGCGCGCCAAATGGCGTCGAGGCAGTCGCCGGAATCGCCGCGAGCAGCCTGGTATTGGTGCTGGCGACGGGTAACGCACAGCACAGCAGAACGAGGCCAGCGAACATCGTGCGCAGAGAGCGGAAAAGGGGCATCGGTTCGGGATGTTAGCCGCCGAACCGAGCGATCTCAGGTCAGCAATACAGGCGCAACGCGCAACGGCAGGGGTGGCTTTTGGGTGGCGAACGGTCGCGACGGGTGCTGGTCCGGAGCCTGACCAGCACCCGCCCTCCGAGGCCTCCGGAGCTGCGACCGGGTGGCTACTGGCCGAGAGCAGCCACCAACGTCAGGTTGACGAAGTTCTGGCCGGACGCGTACGCATCGGCGTACCGCTGGTAGAGCGTCTGGACTTCGTCGGGAAAGGCTTCGGCGAGGATGTTCGACACGGTGTAGTCCGCGCCTCGCACGGCGGGATCGACGTCGAAGACGTATAGCACGGACCCGTTCGCACCCGGTTCGACCGCGCGGAACACTTTCCAGCTGGCCGCCTGCTGCTTGCGTTCGGGCTTGTCGCTTTTGGCGAGCGCTTCCTTCAATTTCGCGACGATGGCTTCGAACTCCGCTGTTTTGTCGGCCTTGATGAAGTTCAGCACCATCCCTGCATCCGATCCGAACACGCGCGCCTGCGGCGCCTGTCCGCCCGGCGCTGGTGCCGCAGCGGCCGGCTGCTGCGCCCGTACGTCCGACATCGTCAGCGCCGCGACGCCTGCGATCGCGACGGCGAGCCAGCGTGCCCGTCGTCCGGGCGTGTTCGTGTGCCCTGTGTCTTTCATGACCCTGTCCTCCATCACTGCGGAATCTTCAGGAGCCTGGTCCGGCGCCGCGCCATTGCCTGTCGCTGGCGGAGGTCGGCTGCCGCATCGAGCAGCCCCTCGATCCATCCACCAAGATCGACGGCGCCGCCGTACCGCTCGTCGTCGTGTACCAAGAGCTGCGCATCGCTCCCCATGAGAACCGCCGTGTCACTGAGGCCGTCGGCTACACCGATGATCAGCACCTGGCCGAACGCGCGCTCGTACAGCTTGCGCAGTGCGGCCGCCGCCGGCTTATAGCCCGGCGTGTCACCCAGGTAGTGGAACCGTCCGCGGTCGACGCAGGTGAGACCGGCGCTCTCGAGGGCGGTGACCAGCCGCGCCCGCGCACCGGCCTGACGGTCCGACACCGTAAACGGCTCCACGTACTCCCGAAGAGTGGCCAGACGCGCCCGCAGCAGCGGGAGCCGCGTCGTGCTGGACACTTCCTCGACGTTCATGTCGCTGAACGCTGCGACGTTCACGCGCACGCGCTGGGCCGTCGCGTGCAGCAGCCGCACGATGTCCGCATAGGGCCGTCCGAACTCGATGGCGGCGTACGCCGGCGATGTCGCGCGCCGCCGGCACGTCGAAACCGAAGTAGCCGGGGGAATCGAACGCCGCCCCGCCGCCCTCGGAGACGAACGGATCGCGGAGACCGAGCTCCTGCTGCAGGAGCTCGAGCTCCGGACGGGTCTTCAGCGAGCAGAGGACGACCGAGACCTGCTGCTCGTACAGCTCCTTGACAGCGGCCGCAGCACGTGCCACCACGGCGGGCGAGGGATTCCTCCAGGAGACCATCGACATCTGCAAACACAACGACCGGAGTCAGTTCCACGACGCAGTTTCCAGCCCTAACGCTAGCGCGCGGCCGCGAGGCACCCCATCGGGCAATTCCTGTATTTCCCGACACGAAAACATGGAGGCGGTTGACGGCCGACGAGAGCGGGCGGCGCGCAGTAAGATCGCAGTGTGAGAGCGCCGGCGCGCCTTGAAGGTCTGACCACACGTGCGGCACTCCTGCTCGGTTTCGGGCTGACGCTGGTGCTGTGGCTCGTCGCGGCTACCTGCTGGCGGGCCGCATCGCCGACGTGCGCCAGGAGTCGGACGCCATCAACCGCCGCTACATGCATGCGCAGGAGCTGCTGACCACGGTGCGCGCGCAGGTCCTGCTCGGCGCGGTCTACGTGCGTGATGCTCTCCTCGACCCGAAACCGGAGTCCGCCGCGGAACACCGGCGCCTGCTCGAAGAGGCGCTGCGCCAGGTGGACGATGCGCTGGCCGAATACGAGCCGATCTTCGATGAGGCCTCCGAATCGAAACAGATCGCGGAACTGCGCGAGCAGATCGACGACTTTCGCGCGAGCGTGTTCGCGGTGCTCGAGAGCGACAGCACGCGCTGGCCGACGGAGGCCCAGCAGCTGCTGCGGAGCCGGATCATGCCGAGGCGCGAGAGGCATCGTCCGCGTCTCGGACGAAGTGCAGGCCCTGAACCGCGCTTCGTTCGTCGAGCAGCAGGAGGCGACGTCTCAGATCTACGAGGCAATGCAGCGCCGCCTCCTGGCACAGTTCGGGCTCGCACTGGCCGCGAACTTCCTGATCGGCCTGCTGGCCACGCGGCACGTCGGCGTACCTCGAGAAGCGTCTGCGCGAGCAGCAGCTGCGTGACGCGGCGAACACACGCGATCTGCAGCGGCTGTCCGCGCAACTGATCACGGCGCAGGAGGAGGAGCGCCGGACGATCGCCCGCGAGCTGCACGACGAGGTGGGACAGGTCGCTCACGGCACTGAAGGTGGAACTGGCGGTGGCGGAGCGCCGCATCGCCGACCGCGGGCGGATCGCCGATGCTGCTGGCCGAGGCGCGCGACGATCACGGAAGGCGCATTGCACACGGTGCGCGACCTGTCGCGGCTGCTGCAGCCGGCACTGCTCGACGATCTCGGGTTGCCTGCGGCCGTCGAGGCGTCGCACCTCCGCGATTTCCGGAAGCGGCACGATGATGTCCGTCGAGCTCCTCCAGGAGCGGATGGAACGGCGTCTGCCGCCGGCGATCGAAGCGGCCGCGTATCGGATCATCCAGGAGGCGCTCACCAACGTCGTGCGCCACGCGCAGGGCGGCACGCTGCCGCGTCTACCTGCAGCGCCTCGCGAACACGGTGCTCATCACGATTGAAGACGATGGCATCGGGTTCGAACACCGAGAAGAGCCTGCCGCGGGCGAGCGGCGCAGGCCTCGGCCTGCTCGGGATCCGGGAGCGCGTCGGCCAGCTTCGGGGAACGGTCCGCATCGAAAGTCGGCGCCGGACGACGGGACGCGGCATCGACCGTGGAATTGCCGTGCGCACCGACGAGCCGACGGCAGGCGCGAGCTGACCCACCGGCAGCAGCGGCGGCAACGCGCAGCCGGGACCGTTCATGGCTAGGCTTGCGGATCGTGCTCGGCGGACGATCACACGCTGGTCCGCCAAGGCCTCGTGCAAGATTCATCGAGGAGCAGCGCGGACTGGCACGGTCGTGGCACAGGCGAGCAACGGGACGCGAGGCGGTGCAGCAGGTGCTCGACCTCGACGCCGGACGTGGCGATCCTCGACATCGGCATGCCGCTCCTGAACGGCATCGAGGCGACGCGTCAGCTGGTGCGTCGACTGCCTGAGCCTGCACGTGCTGATTCTGAGCATGCATTCGGACGAAGCCTATATCACCCAGGCGCTGGAAGCGGGCGCGCAGGGCTACCTGCTGAAGGACTCGGCGGACACCGAACTGATTCGCGCGGTCGACGGCCGTGGCCGGCCGGAAAGTCGTACTTCAGCCCCGCGGTCGCACGTGTGATGCTGGACGACTACGTGCGGCATCTCGCGCAGACAGGGGGATCGTCGACCGCTACGACGCGCTCTCGGAGCGCGAACGCGAGGTCTTCCAGCTCGATCGCGGAGGGCCACAGCAACGAAGGAGGTCGCCGACCTGCCTGTCGATGAGCCCCGCGACGGTCGAGACGCCATCGCGCGCACATCCTCCAGAAGCTGGACGTCCACAACACGGCGGAGCTCGTGCTCTACGCCGTCCGCGCGGCGTCACGCGGTGCGGCGCGGCGTCATCAGCTGACGGGACTTCAGACCGGCGCGTCTTCAGGCGCACGCGCGGCGTACTGCAACGGCTGCGTCCAGAGACTCTCGAGCCCCTCCAGGATGTCCGACGCCCAGATGAAGACATTGCGCCCGGCGACCACCCTGCGCATCGCGCGCATGCGGACTTTACGTTCGTCCTCCCCCATGTCGATTGCCCGGCCGAGCGTGTCGGCGAATGCATCGACGTCGTAGGGGTTGATGATGAGCGCATCGCCCAGCTCCTGGGCCGCGCCTGCCAGCGCGCTCAGCACCAGCACCCCGTCCTCATCGTCACGCGCCGCGACGAACTCCTTCGCGACGAGGTTCATGCCGTCGTGCAGCGAGCTCACGATGCAGAAGCGCGCGAGGCGATAGAGCGCGACCAGCCCCGTGAGGTCGAGCGCCGCCTTGTGGTAGTAGACCGGCGGCGGCATGCCGGGCACCCCATGCCGCTGGTTGATGTCGGCCACGCGCCGATCGATCTCGGTTGCGATCGTCCCGTAGCTCTCGAGATCCGAACGCGACGGCACGCCGACCTGCACGAACGTGAGATGCCCTCGCAGTTGCGGCCGGCGCGTGAAGCAGGCGGTCGAGCGCGTCGAGACGCTCGGGGATTCCCTTCGTGTAGTCGAGGCGATCGACGCCGAGGCCGACGATGGCGCCCTCGAGACCGAACTGCTTCGCGAGCGCGCGCTGCGTCTCCGGCACGGCCGGCGTCGAGCCGATCCGCTGGATGCGGTCGTAGTCGACGCCAATCGGCACGGCCACGACGCTCGTCACGTGGTTGCGATACCTGATCCGCGCGCCATCCGCTTCGACCTCGGCGTCCAGCACTTCTTCGACCGCGAGCACGAAGTTGCGCCGGTCGCGCTCCACCTGGAAGGCGACCAGATCGTTGGCCAGCAGGCCGGTCAGCAGCTCGCGCCGCCAGGGGCAGATGCCGAGCCGGTCGGGAAAGGGCCATGGGATGTGCCAGAACAGCGCCGTGCGGCACGCGGGGCGCCGGCGACGCAGCGACTCCGCGACGAGCGCGAGGTGATAGTCCTGGATGAACACCGGGGGGTCGCCCACGCCGATCTCGTCGTGGATCGCCGCCGCGAACTGATCGTTCACCGACGCGTAGGCCGCCCAGTCCTCGGTTCGGAACTTGGGCCTCACGTCCACGAGATGACAGAGCGGCCACAGCCCCTCGTTGGCGAAGCCGCCGTAGTAGGCGTCGTACTCGGGGCGATCCACCCAGAGGCGGCGCAGGTCGTAGACCGGCCGGTCTGGCGGCACGGACACCTTGTCGTCCGGCCCCACGACCGCGCGGTCCGCGCTGCCGTCGGCGTAGGCGATCCAGGTGCCGCCCCGCTCGCGCATCAACGCGTCGAGCGCCACCGCGACGCCGCCTGTGGCGTGGGCCACGCGGATCGCGCCGCGCTCATCGTAGCTGTGCAGATACGGCTCGCGATTCGAGACGACGATGAGCGGCCGGCCCGCCGTCGACTCGATCTCCCCCGCGCGTCCGAGCCCGATGCGAAACAACGCCGGTCCCAGGAGCTCGTGCACCGCGATCACGGCCACCAGCAGCAACTGCAGCCGCTCGCCCCAGTCCGGGAACTCGGTCGCGATCACCGATGCCAGGCCGAGCGTGATGCCCGCCTGCGAGATGAGGCCGCTCCACACGAACCCGCCGAGGTGCGGCTCGAGGGCGGCGGCGCTGAGCCCGGCCCCGACCCCGAGGCGAATGAGCGCGAGGCGACCCGCGACGAGCGCCATGGCCGTGCCGCCCATCGCCACCAGCGTTTCGAACTGCAGCGACACGCCGATCGACACGAAGAACACGACCAGCACCGGCAGCGCGCCGCGCTGGATCGCCGTCTTCAGCGCGTCGCCCTGCGGCATCGCCACGTTCTGGATGACCATGCCGGCGGTCATCGCCGCGAGCAGCGGCTCCACGCCGCCGAAGACGCCGACCTGGCTCACGACCGCGCAGAACCCGAGCAGCGCCAGCGTCACCTCGCGCGCGACGTACCGGAGGTAGAACGCGAACAGCGCCCCGGCCAGCGCCCCGAACGCCACCGCGCCGCCGATCTCCCACGCCAGCTGCGCGATCAGGCTCGCGTCGGACGCGCCGGTGTCTGTCAGCGCCACGCGCGCGAACTGCATGGCCAGCGAGAACAGCACCAGCACGACGAGGTCGGCCAGCACGACGATCCCGAGCACCAGCTCGCTCACACGTCCGCGCGCGCCGGTCTCCGCGATCACGGCGGCGGTCATCGTCGGCGAGAAGCTGATGACGATCACGACGAACAGCGCGACCATCGCGGCCTTGGCGGCGCCGGCGGCATCGG
Source organism: uncultured Acidobacteriota bacterium (assembly GCA_963748265.1). Classification (GTDB taxonomy): domain Bacteria; phylum Acidobacteriota; class Vicinamibacteria; order Vicinamibacterales; family CAVVIG01; genus CAVVIG01. The sequence continues at coordinate 66,433 of CAVVIG010000001.1, forward strand.
GCGCCACGGGCAGCCAGGGCCACGCGAGCCACGCGGCGACGAAAGCGCCGGACATCGCAACTGCCAGCATGACCGCGAGCAGCTTCCCGATGCCGGCATCGCGGCGTCCGAGGCGTTCGAAGTTGAGGGCGAGCCCCGCGATGAACGCGATGAGGGTGGTGGCGATGCCGTTGATCGTCTGGAGCTGGCGCGCCATCGGCGCGGTAATCAGGTTGCCCAGGTACGGGCCCACCAGCAGGCCGAACAGCAAATAGCCCGTGAGGCGCGGGAGGCGCGATCGGCGCAGTCCTTCACCGGCCGCCATGGCCATGACCAGCGTGAATCCCAACGCGAGCAGGATGCCCGACAGGTCGGTGGTGCCGCGCGCCCCGATCGTGCGGATCCAGCCGAGGGCGGCGGCGACGACAGCGAGGGCGAGGAGCCGCTTCACGGCTCACCCTCCTGCCACGAGACCAGCAGTGCCAGCAGGTCCGAAAGGATGGCGCCCCACACGACCAGCGCCAGCAGCGGTTCGGCGGCGGTCCCGATGCCGGCCGCGTGCGCGGAGGTCGTCGCGAACGCCACACCCGCCGCGCCAGGTGCGATCAGCGTCAGCCCCACGCGCCTGCTCACACCCGGCACCATCGAGGCCGCCACGGCGCCGCCGATGCCCTTGCTCGCCAGCCGCGTGAGGGCGAACACGCCGGCGAACGCGGCGATGGCCGCCGACACCGACGCCTGCGCTCCTGCCACGACCAGCAGGAACACGACGATCGGATGCTGCATGTAGCGGAAGTCGCGGGCGAGCCGCTCGCGCCCTGCGACGTGGAAGACGTTCCAGGTCGTGCCTGCGAGCATGCCGACGAAAAGCGGCGACGCCGACAGGTAAACGGCCACGCCGGTGAGGAGGAGGAGGATGCCCATGGCATACACGCGCTGCTCGCCTTCCGCCGCGGTCTCCGCTACGAGCAGTGCACCCGCCATGGCGAACGCGATCGTCAGCGCGACCGTGGATCCGAGAAGAGCCATCCGATCGCCCAGCGTCGTCCCGGCCGCGTAGACCAGGAGCAGCGTGCCAGCGACCACCGGCAGGAGGTCGTCGAGATCGCCGAGACGCGTGGCCGCCGAAGCGCTGCCGCGCCCCGCTGGCGTTCCCGACGGAGCCGCGCAGATCCCGAGCAGGAGCGGCAGCAGCGCCACCTCCCGCCAGCTCCAGACCCCGGCTGTTGCGCAAGGACGCCGAAGACCGCACTGACGATGAGGATCGTGAGGCCCGCCTCGATCGAGGCGGCCGCGAGCATCCGCGGCACACCCGACCGGCGAAAGAGGTCCACGTCGAGCCCGATGAGGACCCCGAGCGCGACGGTGGCGGCCATCGTCGCCGGATCGAGCGCGCGGATGACGCCGGGCGTCAGCAGGTTGAGGCCCTGCGGGCCGACGGCCACACCGGCGAGCAGCAGCACGAACGCCGGCATCGGCGTGGCGGCCAGGCCGAGCGCGGGCCGTCGAGACGTCCAGCGGCCGCGCGGGGCGTCGGCACCAACCGTCGCGAGGCGCGAATCAATCGGATCGACCCCATCGAGGTCGAGGACGTTCCTCACCAGGCGGGCTCCAGTGCCAGCACCAGGTGCGTCGTGCCCCGCTCGACGGCAATCGCCACCGGGCGCTCTCCTTCAGTCTCGGCGTAGAGCTTCGTGAGCTGCGCCGGTGTCGGCGCAACCACCCCGCCGGCGGCCGTGACGACATCGCCGACGCGCAGCCCCGCATGGTCCGCGGCGCTCGCGGCATCGACGCGCGTCACTTCCGCCCCGACACCCCGTCGCACACGGAAGGCCGCACCGAGCGGCGCTGGTCCATGGCGCACAGGCGCGGCGGTCGCGGTGAGCCTGATCTCCATCGGCTCGGCACCCGTGCGGCGAACCCTCACGTCGAGCGTGCTTCCGACCTCGAGACGCTCGACATGCGCGTCCCATTGCTCGCGGTTGACGATCGGCTGCCCCCACACCGTGTCGATCACGTCGAGCGGCTGCAGCAGCCCCGCAGCCGGGCCCTCCGGGTCCACCCAGGCGACCACCAGACCGAACTCGACACCGATCGCCGCGGCGACCAGCGGCGTCGCCTCCTGTACGACGATGCCGGGCACTCCGGGTGTCCGCAGTGCGCTGAGAGCGGTGACGGTTGCCGGGAGGTCGGCCAGGACCTGCGGCGGAACGAGCGTGCGCTCACCGCCACGAACCACCACCGCACCTGCGAACAGGCCGTCGTCGGTGAACAGCAACGCGCCGTCGGCCACGGGCGTCGACGCGGGCAGACGCCAGACTGCCCCGGGCCAGCCCGCCCTCTCGGTCGGGACGAACCCGCCGACGAAGACAGGCGCGAACGACACGCTGTCGCGTGTCGCCTCCGCGGCAATGACGAAGCGCGGCGTCGGTGCGCGCGAGGTATTCCACGGCGTGGGTGGCGCTGCCGACACGGGCGGCACCGCCACGACGGCTAGACGATTTCGGGGGTCGAAGCCGACGAGCGGCGGCGTTGCACCCGACGCGAGCTCGCGCGCCGGCGCGACGACGACCGCCTGCTCGGCGCTGACACGGACGCCCAGCCGGACAATCTCGGGCGCGGCGGGGTCGGCGACCCGCGGCGTGAACGTCACGCGCACGAGTGAGGGGGCGCTCCTTGCTTCGACAGCGGCCACTGCGGACGCGATGGCATCGAAGGGCGACGGGGGCGCCAGTTGCGCCAGGACGGGAGGGACTGGGTTCGCGTTGCGGGGCTGGTCAGGAAACCTCAGGCGTGCGAGCACCCACAGGGACGCCAGCGAGATGAAGACGATCCCGAGCAGGAGGCGTGTTTCGCGCGAGACGCGCGGTCGCTGGCGATCCATTTTGAACTGGGCACGACAGGCGCCACCGGAACGCAGTGTATCGCGCGGGGGGAGGGAAACGAACTCAGCTGCAGTGTCAATGAATGGCGCGGCCCCTTCCCCCCGGGTTTCGTCGGCGATCCGGAGGCGATCGGGCAGTTGGCTGAGCTCGGCGTCATCTTCCTGAGTTCGGCGTCGGCGTCCAACTTCTCATTCGGCGATCTCAGGCGCGTCCGCAACATCCCTATCCCTGGAGCGCTCATCCAGATGGCCGTTGCCGCCAGCATCGGCGTGATACGCTCCGGCCAGACCGTGAAGGCGACCTTGCGCCTGGCGCTGATTGGACTGCTCGCCCTGGGCGCCCTGATCGGGGACCCCGCTCGCGCCCGCGCGGTCGACCTGCGGGACGTTCTCACCGGTTACACCTACACATCCTGGAGCCGCAAGGACGGCCTCGTCGGTCCTGTCTGGGCGATTGCGCAGGACGCGAACGGCTTCCTCTGGCTCGGCACCGACGGCGCGCTGGTGCGCTTCGACGGCGTGCGCTTCGCGTCGTGGGAGGTGCTGGGCGGACAGGCGCTGCCACGGCTGCCGATCCGCGCGCTCTACGTCGCGCCCGATGGCACCCTGTGGATCGGATTCGGCGCGGCAGGCGGACTCGCCCGTATTCGCGATCGCACGGTCACGGCATTCGTCAGCACCAGCGAGGCGGACTCCACCGGACCCGTCTCGTCGATCGTCGAGGACCGCGCGGGGAACATCCTGGCTGCGGCCGCGGCTGGACTCTACCAACTGCGCGGCGAGGCCTTCGAACGACTCGGCGCCGGCGACGGGCTCCCCGTGGAGGGCGCGGCGACGATGTACCTCGATCGCAGCGGTGCGACGTGGGTCGCGACGTCCGACGGGCTGTTCCGCCGTCCGACAGGTCACGCCAGGTTCGAACTGCTCGAGGCGTCCGGCCAGTCCGCGCCGCCGGCCGCGCTCAGCGAGGATCCCGACGGCCGCCTCTGGGGCACCGACCTCGTCGTCGGCTTCCGCCCGCTCGGCAACGAAGCCGCGCAGCCGCGTGGAACCGAAGCAGGGCGTGGCTACCGCCTGATGCACGATCGCGACGGTCACCTGTGGGTGGCGACCATCGGCCAGGGGCTCTGGCGTGTACGGCGGCAGCCCGGTGGGCTGCTGGTCGAGCGCACGACGCTGCTCTCTGCCCTGTCGAGCGACGCCGTGCGGACGGTCTTCGAGGACCGCGACGGGAACATCTGGGCCGGCACCACGGAAGGTGTCGATCGACTCGTGCCGCACCGCGTGACCCCGTGGACCGGCCTGGGCCTGGTCAACACGATCGATGCGTCGCGCGACGGGCGCATCTGGGCGGGCGCCGCCGACGCGCTCATTCCGTTCGTGCACGGACGCGACGGGTGGACTGTTGCCGACGATCGGATCCCGATCCGCGGAGCCACCGCCATTCGCGGCACCGCAGGCGGTCCCGTGTGGGTCGCGACGGCGACGGCGCTCTTCCGCGTGGAGGGCACGAGCGCGCGCCAGTTGCCGTGGCCGCGTGCCGGACACCCCTTCAGCATCGAGGCGCTGGCGACCGATGCGACGGGCGAGGCCTGGGTGGTCGCGCAGGGCGGCGAGGTGTACCGCACCGAGTCGGGACAGTTGCGCCTCGTGGATCACATCGCCAGTTCCGGAGCGGGGCGAGCGAACGCCGCGATTGTCGATCGAGAGGGGCGGCTGTGGATCGCGTACGCGGACTCGCGTGTCGGTGTCCTCTCGGCTCCCGGGCAGTTCCGGACGTTCGGTGACGGTGGTCTCTGGAGCGGCCCTCACTACGACGTCTTCGAGGACGCGGCGGGCGCGATCTGGGTGAGCGGCGCCGATGGCCTCAGCCGGCTCGAGGGCGATCGCTTCGTCCTCGCCGGACGTATCAACGGCATGCCGCCCGGCGGCGCGTATTCCATGGTGGAGGACCAGCGCGGACAGATCTGGCTCGCCACGAGCGCCGGCATCATCCGTCTCGAGCGCGAGGAGTTCGATCGCGTCGTAGCCGACCCGCGCTACGGGATGCGCTTCCGGATCTATGACACGTCCGACGGCCTCGCCGGCTACCCTGTCACGCTCGGCGATCGCCACGCCGTCCGGGCCGGAGACGGAACGCTCTGGTTCGTCACGAGTCGAGGTGTGTCGGTCGCCGATCCGCGACGGCTCCGCGCCGAACGGCCCGCTCCCCTCGTGGCCATCGATGCGGTCCGCGCCGACGACGTCCGTGTCGAAGGGCTCGAGCTGCGCCCAGGCACGTCGAAGGTGGAAATCGACTTCACCGCGGCGGAGCTGACGTCTCCGTTGAAGACCCGATTCCGCTATCGCCTCGAGGGGTTCGACGTCGACTGGGTGGACGCCGGGACCCGCCGGCAGGCGCTCTACACCGGCCTCGCTCCGCGCGACTACCGCTTCCGTGTGGCCGTCAGCCAGGACGATGGGAGCTGGTCCGAGGTCGAAGCGACCGCGGCGTTCCTCTTGCGCCCGCAGTTCTGGCAGACGTGGTGGTTCTCCGCGGCGATCGCGCTGTCGATCGCCGGCGTCACCTGGGCCGCCTGGCAAATCCGCGTGCGGCAGCTGCGGCAGCAGTTTGCGCTCGTGCTCGGCGAGCGCGTTCGTCTCAGCCGCGAACTGCACGACACGCTGCTCCAGAGCCTGGTCGGCGTGGCGCTGGAATTCGATGCGGTATCGAAGGCGCTGGACACCTCGCCGGTGTCCGCGCGCGAGCGGGTGATCAAGATCCGCGAGCAGGTCGAGGAGTACATCCGGGAGGCGCGGCGGTCGATCTGGAGCCTGCGATCGCCGTCACTCGACACCGGCGACCTGGTCGAAGCGCTGCGCGAGGCAGCCGTCCGCGCGACGGCCGGCCACGAAATCCCCTTCACGCTCGAACACTCCGGTACTGCGCATCGGCTGTCGTCGAACGTCGAACATCAGCTGCTGCGCATCGGACAGGAGGCGCTCCTCAACGCCGCCCGGCACGCGCAGGCCAGCCGCATCGACCTGCGCCTGCACTACGGCGACGAGGTCCTGACGCTGACGATCGCCGACGATGGCCAGGGGTTCGACGCGTCACGGCCGACGATCGGCACGGACCACTACGGCCTGACGACCATGCGCGAGCGCGCGCAGCAGATCGGCGGCCGCCTCACCATCACCTCGACTCCAGGGACCGGCACCACGGTCGAAGCGGAGGTGCCGATGGCGGCCGAACCGCGCGAGGACGGGCAGTGACCACGCCACACGGAACGATTCGCGTCATGTGCGTCGAAGACCATCGGATCGTGCGCGAAGGCCTTGCGCTCATCATCAACCAGGAGCCGGACATGAAGATGGTCGGCTCGTGCTCGACGGTGAACGAGGCAATCGAGCTCCATCGCTCCTGCAAGCCGGACGTCACGCTCATGGATCTGCGGCTTGGATCGGCCAGCGGTGTCGATGCGATCAAGGCAATCCGCGCCGAAAGGCCGAGCGCCCGCATCATCGTGCTCACGATGTACGAAGGGGACGAGGACATCTTCCGCGCGCATCAGGCGGGCGCTACGACGTACCTGCTGAAGGACACGTTGTCGTCAGATCTGGTGCGGGTCGTCCGCGCCGTTCACGCCGGGGAGCGGCCCGTGGTGCCGGAGGTGCAGGCGCGGCTGGCCGAACGGGCGACGATGGGGACCCTCACCGCGCGCGAGATCGAAGTGCTGCAGCTCATCTCGCAGGGGCTGCGGAACAAGGAAGTGGGCGCGATGCTCGGTATCACCGAGGGCACCGTGCAGATCCACGTGAAGAACATCTTCGCGAAGCTGAACGTGAATGACCGGACCGGCGCCGTGCAGGTCGCGGTCCGCCGGGGCCTCATTCAGATGCGCTGATCGTCGGGCGTCGGTTCGACCTGCGATCCGACTTGCGCGTTCCGACTTGAGACTTGAGACTGTCGACTTGCGACTTCAGGTAATCCTCTTCCACTCCTTGACGACGTGTTCCGCCGTGCGCCAGGCGAGCGCCTGCACCGTGTGCGTCGGGTTGCGGGCGCCGCTGGTGCCCATCACCGACGCCCCGAGAATCCCGAGGTTCGGCACCTCGTGCGACAGGCCCCATCTGTTGACGACATTGGACTCCGGGTTGTCGCCCATGCGTGTGCCGCCGTAGGCGTGCGTTGACGCGCCCATCGCGCCGCCGACCGGTGTGCGCGACACCGCGATGGCCCCCGCCGCGCGATACCACTCCTCCATCTTGTCCTGCGAGAACGCCGCGATCTTCCGCTCGTTCTCCTTGTACTCGGCGGTGATGCGGATGACGGGGCGACCGAGCCGGTCCTTCACCGCCGGATCCAGATCGAGGTAGTTGTCTTCGTACGGCAGCGTCGTCTTCTGGATGTACGAGTTGTGGGATCGATCGGCGTTCTGCTTGATGAACGCCTTCCACTCGGATCCCCACGACGGCGCGAATCCGAACGTGTTCATGCCTGCCGCGGCGATCGGCCGCCGATCCGACATCACCCACAGGTTGGCGCCGCCGATGAAGTCCAGGCCTGAGTGGTCGAAGTTGTCGTCCGCCCAGTCGTCGACGGCCACACCTTGCGCCGGCAGTCCGTACCACGCGCCGACGTTGAACGGGAACAGCGCCGTGACCGGGGCGCCCTGGTGGTGGCTGAAGTAATGGCGTCCGACCTGTCGATGGTTGTTCGAGAGGCCGTCGGGAAACGCGGGCGACTTCGACAGCAGAAGCAGCCGCGCGTTCTCGTAGGCGAAGCTCGCCACGAGCACCAGCTTCGCCGGCTGGAAGAACTCCTCGCCGTTCGAGACGTAGGTGACGCCGCTCGCCTTCCCCTGGGCATCGACCTCGATGGTCATCGCGACCGCGCCGGTGACAGCCTTGAAGCGTCCCGTCGCCTGCGCGCGCGGAATCGTCGTCACCGCGGTGGAGTTCTTCGCGTCCACATGGCACCCGCCCGTGTTGCAGAACCCGTGATACATGCAGCCGGAGCGGTTCTGGTACGTGCGCGAGTTGATGGCCGCGGGCCCCGGGAACGGCTTCCATCCGAGCTGCCGCGCGGTCGCCGCCATCTTGTCGTGGAACGCCGTCCAGCGGAGCGGCGGCATCGGGTACTCGCGCCGGCGGGGACCCTCGAACACATTGCCGCGCGCATCCAGCTTGCCGTTGACGTTCCCGGCCTGGCCCGACACGCCGAGCTCGTACTCGATCTTGTCGTAGTAGGGCTCGAGCTCGTCGTACCCGAACGGCCAGTCCTCGACCGTGGACCCCTTCGGGATGCGCGAGGCGCCGTACCGCCGGGTCGTCTCGCTCGCGACCTTGAAGTCCCACGGGTTCAGCCGCCAGTGCTGCGCCCAGTAGTGCAGGCTGGTGCCGCCGATGGCGTTCATCATCGGATGCCCGCCCTGCACGGCGTTCTGCGACCCGGTCGCGCGGACCGTCGGCGCCTCCTCGTTGGTCTTGTGGGACGTCAGCATCGGCCAGCCGCGGACGTTGTTGCGGATCTCGTCCGGCGCGAAATCGCGGCGCGTGAGTGCTCCGCCGGCCTCGAGGCCGATGACGTCGAGTCCGGCCGTTGCCAGCGGGAGCGCAGCCACACCGCCGGCAGCACCGAGCCCGATGATGACGACGTCGGTGTCCTTCAGCCTAGTGGCCACGGCTCGCCTCCTCGTGCGCGGCGTCGTGACGCGCAGTTGCCTTCTCGAACCCGTCGTTGTCGTACGCCGAGCGGTGATTCGCCTGGAGCTGCCCGGCTTCGAGCGCCTTCTGGTCCGCGGCCGTCACCATCGTGCGCACACCGGGATACCCGAGCAGGTCCCAGCCGGCGAAGTTGACGTTTCCGCCGTAGTACGGGTCGCCGAACATGCCCTGCCGCGTGTGCGCGAGCACCATGGCAAAGAACTGCGCTGAGCTGCCCTGGAAGCCGCGGGCCGCACCGGTCTCCACGTCGATCAGCACCGAGTCCTTGTCGGTGGGCGTGAGCTCGAGAAAGCCGGATCCCCGTGTGGCCTTCGCGTACTGGTCGAGCGCGGCGAGCCCCGCGGCGTACGCGGGCCTGGACGACGCGAGCGCACCGCCCAGCGCACGATCGATGTATTGCATCACGCCGGCCTCGCGTGCCCCCGGGCCATGCGCGTCGGATGGAATCAGCCGGTCGACGATTGCGTCCAGGAGATCGGCTTCGGCGGCCGTCAGGTGCTCGAACGGCTCCCGGCGTGCCGTTGCGCGCGGCGCCGGCGCCTGGGCCGCCGCCGGCGCGACGGCGACGGCCGGGACGATCGCAGCGGGACCGGCCACGGCCGCGGCACCCGCCAGTCCGGCGCTCCGCAGGATCTCGCGACGGGAAATGATCCGAGGCTGATCGTCAGACATCACGGTCCCCTTTTCGTGTCGCTCTCGCGGGTTACTTGCGCTCGTAGGTCGCCACCAGCTCGCCCCGCCCGATGATGTGCCCAGCGGCGGCGTCGAGCAGTTCTGCGCGCGTCATCGGCGGCGTCCCCGGCTTCTCGACAATCGGCGCGTCGAGCGCGTAGACGACGAAGTGATAGAAGTGCGGCTTGCCGACCGGCGGCGCAGGCCCACGGTAGATCGCCCGGCGGAAGCCGTTCAGTCCCTGCTTCGCCTTCCCGAGCGCCTGCGGCATCGGTGTGGTGGCGTCGATGGGCAGCGCTTCCGGCAGGCCGGCTGCCGTCGGCGGGATACCGTAGACGACCCAGTGCACGAATGGTGGAGGGTTCCCGACGTCGGGATCCTCGCAGAACACCATCAGCTCGCGCGCGCCCGCCGGCACGCCGCTCCAGGCCAGCGCCGGCGAATCGTTGCGCCCGTCCGGCGTGTGCTGACGAGGAACTGTCTGACCCTCCGTCAGCGTCGGGCTCGTCACGGCTATCCGCGCCCCGGGGGATTGCGCCGCAGCGGGATCGCCCGCTCCCAGAAGGCCGACACTCACACCCAGGGCTGCCAGCAGGGACTCCAGGCGGTGCGCCGGTCGAGTCATCGCGACGCATTAGACCACACGGCGCGCCACCCTGCACGCCGGCGTGCGATCATCGGTCAGAGGTCCTGTCATGAAGCTCGGTGACGAGAAGCTGTTCCGCGAGCAGTGCTACATCGACGGCGCGTGGGTGCCGGCCCGGTCGAAGGCCACGATTCCCGTCGACGACCCAGCCACGCGCGAGGTGCTGGGCACCGTGCCCAACGCGGGGCGCGAGGAGACGCGGGACGCCATCGCCGCGGCCGCAGCCGCCTTCCCGGCCTGGCGCGCCCGCACGGGCAAGGAGCGCGCCGCGATCCTCCGCCGCTGGTTCGACCTCATCATGCAGGCCCAGGAAGATCTCGCCACCATCATGACGCGCGAGCAGGGCAAGCCGCTCGCCGAGTCCCGCACCGAGGTGGCCTACGGCGCGTCGTTCATCGAGTGGTTCGGCGAGGAGGCGAAGCGCACGTACGGCGACGTCATTCCCTCCCACGCCCGCGACAAGCGCATCATCGTCACCAAAGAGCCGATCGGCGTCGTCGGCTGCATCACGCCGTGGAACTTCCCGATCGCGATGATCACGCGCAAGGTCGGGCCCGCGCTCGCCGCCGGGTGCACGGCGGTCGTGAAGCCCGCGTCCCAGACGCCGTTCTGTGCCCTGGCGCTTGCGGAGCTCGCCGAGCGCGCGGGTGTGCCGAAGGGCGTCCTGAACGTCGTCACCGGCTCGGCGCGCGACATCGGCGCCGAGCTGACGTCGAACCCGACGGTGCGGAAGATCTCGTTCACTGGATCGACAGCCGTCGGCAAGACCCTGATGGCGCAGTGCGCGTCGACCGTGAAGAAGCTGTCGCTCGAACTCGGCGGGAACGCGCCGTTCATCGTCTTCGACGACGCCGACCTCGATGCGGCGGTCGAAGGCGCGATCGTGTCGAAGTACCGCAACACCGGCCAGACGTGCGTGTGCGCCAACCGGCTGCTCGTGCACGCGCCCGTCTACCAGGAGTTCGCGATCCGGCTGGCGGAGGCGGTCACCCGCCTGGTCGTCGGGCCCGGCATGGATGCCGGCGTCACACAGGGGCCGCTCATCGACGATGCCGCGGTTGCGAAGGTGGAATCGCACATTGCCGATGCGGTCGCCAAGGGAGCCACGGTCATCCAGGGGGGCCGCCGGATAGCCGCCGGCAGCCGGTTCTTCGAGCCGACCGTACTGACTGGCGCAACGGCCAGCATGGCGGTCGCACGCGAGGAGACTTTCGGGCCGGTGGCGCCGCTCTTCACCTTCGAAACGGAAGCCGAGGCGATTGAGCTCGCCAACGCCACCGAGTTCGGTCTGGCCGCGTACTTCTACGGCCGCGACGTCGCGCGCATCTTCCGCGTCGCCGAGGCGCTCGAATACGGCATCGTCGGCGTCAACACGGGGCTGATTTCGACCGAGGTCGCGCCGTTCGGCGGGGTGAAGGAGTCGGGGATCGGACGGGAGGGGTCCAAATACGGTATTGAGGACTACCTGACCGTGAAGTACACCTGTCTTGGCGGGATTTGAGCGTCCGCGAATCGATGTCCGTTCACATGTCCCGATAGCGGTCCCTGAACTGTTCGCGGAGGACCGACTTCTTGAACTTCCCCACGGAGGTCCTCGGAATCTCCGGCGCGAACTCGACGGCGTCCGGAAGCCACCACTTCGCAAACTGCGGCGCCAGGAACGCGAGGAGCTCGTCGGCCGTTGCCTGCTGACCCTTTCGCAGGACCACGACTGCGAGCGGCCGCTCGTCCCACTTGGGGTGCGGGACGGCAATCACCGCGGCCTCCGCGACCGCCTGGTGCGCCATCAACGCGTTCTCCAGCGCGACGGAGCTGATCCACTCCCCTCCTGACTTCACGAGGTCCTTCGCCCGGTCGGCGATCTCGATGCAGCCATGGCGGTCGATGGTCACGATGTCGCCGGTCCGGAACCAGCCGTCCTCGGTGAACCGATCGTCCGGGCCCTCGAAGTTGTAGTACTGCCGCGCGATCCAGGGCCCGCGCACTTCCAGTTCCCCCATCGTCTGCCCGTCCCAGGGCGCAATCGTGTCGTCCGCCCTGGCGCGGATCTCGACGAATGGCAGCGGCGACCCCTGCCTCGCGCGATAACGGCACCGCTCGTCGAGCGGCGCCTCCTCGAGCGACGGCGGCAGGTTGCAGAGGGTGCCGAGCGGCGTCATCTCGGTCATGCCCCAGGCATGCACGATGTCGATGCCGTGGCGCTCCTTGTACCCGCGAATGAGCGACGCCGGTGCGGCACTGCCCCCGATCACGACGGCACGCAGCGCGCCGAGTTCGTGCGTGCCCGGCTGCCGATCCAGTTCCTGCAGCATCCCGAGCCAGACGGTCGGCACGCCGGCGGTCAGCGTCACACGCTCGCGGATGATGAGGTCCAGCACGCTGGTCGGATCGAGGTGCGGGCCTGGAAACACCTGGCCCGCGCCGAACATCGTCGCGGTGAACGGCAGCCCCCAGGCGTTCACGTGAAACATCGGGACGATGGGCAGCACGTTGTCGCGCTCGCCGATGCCGAGCGTGTCCACGAGCCCCTGGCCGAACGAGTGCAGGACGATCGCGCGATGCGAATAGAGCACGCCTTTCGGCCGGCCCGTCGTGCCCGACGTGTAGCACATCGCCGCGGCGTCATCCTCGGCGATATGGCACTCGACGAACGTCAGCGGGTCGGCGGCCGACAGCAGCGACGCGTAGTCGATGAAGTCGTGCGACACCTCGTTGCTGGAGTCGGACGGGATGACGATCACGTGCTCGATCGAGGGGGCCTGCTCGCGAAAGCGCTCGAAGAGCGGCAGCAGGCTCTCGTCCAGGACGATCGCGCGGTCCCCTGCGTCGTTGACGATGTAGGCCAGGTCGTCGGGATGGAGACGGAGGTTCAGGGTGTGCAGGACAGCGCCGATGGACGGGACGCCGAGATACGTCTCGAGATGTTCCTGGCTCGCCCAGGCCAGCGTCGCGACCCGGTCGCCGGGATGGACGCCGAGCGCCCGGAGGGCGACGCCGAGCCGCCGCGCGCGTTCGATCACGTCCGCGTACGTGGTCCGCGTGATGCTGCGGTCTACCCGTCGCCCGGCGATCGGCCGGTGGCCGAAGAGCGTCTGTGCCCGGCGCACGATGGCGGGAATCGTGAGCGGGTAGTCCATCATGAGTCCGCGCATGCCGCGGACGATACTCGGGACCCGGGCGCGAGGCAAGACGGGGCCGCGGCGGTGCGGTAGACTATCCCGTCCAGCGTCGAGCCACTTCCATTCAGGATAGGATTAGCCCGCCGTGCACGCAGACCTCCAGGAAGCCATCGAGTTTCACAACGCCATCATCGAAGAGGGCGGCAAGGCACTCGTGGGCTACGACACCGCGAAGGCGCTCGCCAACATCGTCCTGCTGTCGGAAATCCCCACGACCTACGACAAGCGCGAACAGCGCCAGGTGAACGCGGGCAACCTGCTCCTGCGGGGCGTGCCCGGTGTCGGCAAGACGTTCTTCGGCGTCATCCTCGCGGCCATCAGCAACGCGAAGTTCGCGCGGCTGCAGGGACGGGCCGACCTCCAGCCGACCGAAGTGGTCGGGTTTCAGATGATCAACCCGGCGACCGGCGTGCTGGTCACGGAGTTCGGGCCGCTGGCCTCGGCCGAGGTCATCCTCCTGGACGAGATCAACCGTATCCCGCTGAAGTCGCAGAGCGCGTTTCTCGAGGGGCTGCAGGACCGCACGATCACCGTCGGCAAGGAGACCTACGAGCTGCCGGCCTTCAGCTTCGCGATCGCGACGATGAACCCGATCGAGCTCGGTCAGGGCACCTTTCCGCTGTCGGAAGCCGCCACCGATCGCTTCGCCATCATGATTAACATTGGCTATCTCCCGCCCGCGGAGGAGGAGAAGCTGGTGAACTTCGACTTCAAGCGCGTGAAGCTGAAAAGCCTGATGGCGAAGGAGCGGATCATCGAGCTCCGCGCCCGCATCAATGAGCAGGTCTTCCTCCACGAGCGACTGGGCAAGTACGTGCAGCGTCTCGTAGCGGCCACGCGGCCTTACAACACCGACACCGACTGGCGCGTGCACTCGCCGTCAGAGCTCGTCGAGCGCGGCGTGGACCTTGGCGCGTCGCCGCGCGCCATCATCGCGTGGGGGCGCCTCGCCAAGGTCTGGGCGCTGCTGATGCACCATCGCGACGAGGTCTACCCGGAGGACATCCAGGAGCTCGCGCCTTACATCCTCGGGCACCGCATCTGGCTCGGGCCGCACGCGGCGAGCCACGGCCTCACGACGGAGGCAGTCATCGACGACATCATCGAGCGAGTGCCGGTTCCATGAGGACGCGCGATCACGAGGAGCTGGCTCCGCTCGTCAACCTCGCCGACATCACCGAGATCGAGCTCGTCATCCTGAAGCGGATGCGCGAGATGACCCTCGGGGATCACCGCAGCCGTTCCCAGGGGTCGGGGTTCGACTTCCAGGGCCTGCGCGACTGGCAGGCCGGCGACAAGTTCTCCTATATCGACTGGGCCCAGTCTTCGCTCAACAACTTCTCGCCGCTGGTCGTACGGGAGTTCGAGCAGCCGAGCACGGCGACCGTGATGCCGATCGCTGACTTCTCCCCCTCGACCCGCTGTGGCGTCGGCGGGATCCCGATTGCGGCGGCGATCGCGCGGGCCATCGCCACGATCGGCATGTCCGCGGTGTTCTTCCAGGATCCCTTCGGGCTGGTCACCTTCGACCGCGGCTTCCTGCACGTCGCGGCCCTGCGCCCGCGGCTCGGCAAGAGTCACGTGGTGCACTGCATCGACGCGTACCAATACGAGCGCGGCCTGCAGCACATCCGCCGGAGCGGCTCCATCAGCACGTCGCTCGGAGGCTTCGTGCGCCGGCACGCGATGCTCCCGGTCATCTCCGACTTCCTGTTCGACGATGCGGACGACGTGCTGAAGGAGCTGGCGCTCCTGTCGGTGACGCACGACGTCTTCCTCGTGCTGATCGACAGCGCCTTCGCCTTCGACCTGCCCTCGGTGTCCGCCGGCTGGATCGAGATCATGGACGTCGAGACGGGAACGGCGCGCACCGTGTCGCGCCGGCAGTACTCGCAGCTGGCCGAGCGCGCCCGCGAGTGGCAGGCGCGCGTGCAGAAGGACGCCAAGGCGCGCGACCTCGACGTGGTGGTGATCGGAATGGATCAGGCGAAGTCCGACATCGCGCTCAGTGAATTCGTCGTCGAACGACGGCTCCGGAAAACCCATGAGTAAACGGCTGCTCTTGTCCTCGCTGCTTCTCGTGCTGCCCGTGCTCGCGGCGGCGCAACCGCCACCGGCGCCCGCGGAGCTCCCCGGCACACGCAACATCGAGGTCGATCCGATTCGCTGCTGGTGGCGCACGAGCACGGGTGCCGTGCGGCTCGGCGAGCCGTTCGACCTTTCACTCACCTGCGCGGTGCTGGAGTCGGAGGCGGTGTCGGTCGTGGTCGACGAGTCGCGCCTCGGGAACGCGGTCGTCCAGATGGCCCCGTTCGAGGTGATCTCGGGATCGCATCCGGCGGACCTGCACGCGGGCATCCGGCGGTTCTTCCAGTACCGACTACACGTTGCGCATCATCAACCCGGATGTGATCGGCCAGGACGTTGCGATTCCCGAGGTCGGGCTGCACTACCGCGTCAACAGCCGCGTCGACAGCAATTCGGCCGTGCAGGGACGCGACCTCCTGTACTTCCTGCCGCCGCAGGCCGTCCGCGTCCTGTCGATGGTCCCCGCCGGCGCGGGCGACATCCGCGATGCGTCGGGGGCCAGCTTCTCCGGGATCGACGACCTCACCTTCCGCGCGGGCGTGTTCGACATCCTGGCCACGGCGCTCATCGCGCTCGGCTCGCTGATGGCGCTGGTCGTGATCGTGCGGATCGCCCGCGGCTCCAGGAAGCGCACGCCGGCCGACCAGCGGCAGCTCGCCTCGGGACGCCTCGTCGGCGTCGCGACCAGCGAACTCGCGGCCGTGCGCCGCGAACGCGACGGCGCGGGCTGGACTCCCGGCCTGGCCGATCGTGCAATGGCGGCGACGCGAGTGGCCGCTGCCGCCGCCGTCGGGCGGCCGATCAACCAGCGCACGGTCACCGGCGCCGTTGACGGCGGCGAAGGCCGGCTGACGACGCGCGGACCGACGCGCGGGACCCGGCGGGTCGTCTCGGCACCGACGACCGCGGCGGATCTGACCCGGATCATCCAGCGGTTGCCTGAGTCCGACGACCGCCGCTCGACGCTCGAGGATCTCCGCGACGCGCTGGCGGCGTTCGGGGGCGCTCAATACGGCCGCGAAGCCAAGCTCGACGATTCCAAGCTGGACGATGCGCTCGCCGCGGCCACGCGTGCCGCGTCACGGGTCCGGTCCGAGCACGCTTTCCCGCGCACGCTCCTCCGACGCTGGAGCGCGCCGCAGACGCCACTGGAGATCCGGGCGTAGACAATGTCTCTCAGCGAGGCGCGGCAATACCTCGCCAACACGCTCGCGGAATGGCAGAACGTACGCCTCGGCGACCTGCAGTTCTGGCACCGCGACGAGGGGCGCCTCGTCGTGATCGCCCTGTTTGCGCTCGCGGGCGTGGTCCTGATCGCACGTTCGTTCCTGTCCCGCCAGCCCGGGCGGCATCGGCTGGTCGTGCCAGCGGTGCTCACGACCCTGCGCTCCTCGCCGCTCGGGTTCGTCCGGCACGTGCCGCTGCTGGTCGCGCTCGCCGGCATCCCGTTCCTGGGCCTGGCCGTGGCCGATCCGTTCACGGCGCTGGTGACGAGCGAGGTCTCGTATCCGGGGCGCCGCATCGCCGTGATGATCGACGCGTCGACGAGCATGCGGACCCCGTTCAAGGCCAAGACGCTGAACACGCGCGCCGAGACCGATGCGACGTTCTTCACGACGGTGGCAGCCGCCGAACGATTTATCAGGATGCGCATGGGCGAGCGATACCGCGACCTCATGGCGCTCATCGAGTTCGGCAACGAGGCCTACGTCGTGACGCCGTTCACGAACGACTACGACAACATCCTGCTGAGCATCTCCCTCATCGGCGATCCGGTCGAGTACTCGCTGTTCCCGATCAGGGAACGATCATCGCGGCCGCCATCGACCAGAGCATCGGCCTCTTCAAGGCCTTCGACTTCCTCGACGCCAGCGGCAACCTGATGGTGCTCTTCTCCGACGGCGAGGACACGCGCGTGCAGGTGGGCGACCGGACGCTGGACCAGATTCTCGAGGCGTCGATCGCCAACAAGATTCCGGTCTACATGGTCCGGACCAACTACGAGCGGGAGAAGGGCAAGGTCATTCCCGACGAGATCTGGGTTCCGGCCATCGAGAAGACGGGTGGCCGGTTCTACGCGGCCGACAGCGAGGACGCGCTGCTGGCTGCCATCGCCGACATCGACAAGGTGGCCGCGGGGACGATTGCCACGCGGCAGGTACACGAGCCAGCGTCCGCGCTACGGGTTCTTCGCGCTGATGGCGACCGCCTGCTGGCTCGCCGCAGCCGTGTTGAAGCTCGCGCTGCCACAGTTCCAGAAGCTGCCCTAGGAGAGCACCGATGAAGAGCATCGTAGGTGGATTGATCGTGGCCGTCCTGCTGGTGGCGGGCGGCATGCTCAGCATGTCCGAGGCGCGCCACACGCGCCGGCTCGCCGACGCCAGGCTGCGGCTCGCGACGCTCCAATACACGGACGAAGGCGACCTTGCCAGCGATGCGACGGTGCTGCAGCGCCTGCCGCCGCCCCTCGGGATAGGCGAGACCACCGAGTCGCGCCACGAGGCGACCGTGTCGTACTGGCTCGCGCGCTACACGACGCTCACCGATATGACCAGCGCGATCGGTCCGGCCCCGAGCGACCCCGGGCTGCTGTTCCTGGCTGCCAACGCCGCGTTCCGGACCAGCGCGCCGCAGTCGGAGGACCGGAAGGCCGCCGTGACGCGGCTCGACACCGTCATCCAGGCCTATGCGGACGTGATGCGGAAGGACGGCACGCTGACCGACGCGGCCTACAACTACGAGTACGTCGCGAGGCTGCGCGACACGATCGCCCGCGGTCCTGCCCGCGGCGCACGGGCCACCCGCGATCCGAAGGCGAAGCCCGCGCCGATCGACGACCCGGGCGACCTGCCGCCGGGCCCGACGATCCACGGGCGGCCGGGCGGCCCGCCCGACGAGACGCCGATGAGCGACTTCAAGACCATCACGCCGATGCGTTACGACGAACGGGAAGAACAGACCGATCCGGGCCGCGGCCAGAAGATTCAGCGTAAGGGCTGACGGCCGTGCCGGTACGGATCGACTTCGGGCAGATCGCGTTCGGGCAGCCGGAGATGCTCTGGCTGCTCGTGCTGCCGGTGCTGCTCTTCGCGCTGTGGTGCTGGCGGCTGGCGCGCCGCCGGGTCACGGCCCGGCAGCTGGCCCGCGGGCGGACCATTCCGGTGCGCGAGCGCTTCGCCCCGCTCGGCGACCTCCCGTTCTGGCTGTGCCTGATCCTGTCGTCGGCCCTGCTGATCGTCGCGCTGGCCAGGCCGCACGGCCCGGCGACGGCGGTCCGTTCCGGCGGCGTGGACATCGTCCTGCTCCAGGACGGCTCGGCCTCGATGTACGTCAAGGACGTGCCCGGCGATCGCTGGAAACGCTCGGTCCGCTTCCTGCGCGTCCTCGGCGACTCACTGAGCTGGAACAACGACCGCATCGCGCTGGCGCTGTTCGCGCACATCGCGGCGCCGCAGATCCGCCTGACGAAGGATCCGAACACCTTCTTCTTCTTCATCGACCATCTCGACGCGGCTTCGCCCTTCCGCATCGACGATGAGACCACCTGGGACACCAACCTCGAACAGGGCATTTACTGGGGCCTCCGGCTCATCGAGCGCGATGAGGAACTGCACGGCAAATCGGTGAACGCCAGGGCGTTCATCATGCTGAGCGACGGCGAGAGCTGGAGCGGCGAGGTCGAGAACTCGCTCAAGCGCGCGCAGGACGCGGGCATTCCGCTCTTCGCCGTCGGCGTCGGCACGCTTGGCGGCGGACGCCTGCCCGACTTTCACGACAAGGACGGGCAGGTCGTGCAGGATTCGTCGGTCCCGACGCTGTCGCGTCTCGATCGGGCGTCGCTGCAGCGCATCGCCATCGCGGGCGGCGGCCAGTACTTCGAGCTGGATCGCGACGGCGACCGGCGCATCGCGAACACCATCATCGACACCGCCAAGCGCATGGCCCCGTCGCTTGGCGCCGTCGAGCAGGTCGAGGAGTTGTACTGGCGGTTCCTCGTCATCGCGGCGTTCCTGCCGTTTGTCGGCATGCTGTTCCTGCGCGACCGGGCGGAGCTGTGGATCCAGGCGGCCGGCGTCGCCGCTGCGACCGTCGCCGTCATGTACATCCTTGGCTGACACGTGCTGAAGCTCCGGACCGCGATCCTGGCGAGTGTCGCCGTTGGCGTGGCGCTCGAGATTGGTGTGATGCTGGCGACCGGACGCCGAGAGGCGTGGGACAGCGGGCTCTACTGGACCGCCGGCCTGCCGCTGGCGCTCCTGGCGGCTGCCGCGATCGGCTACCTGTCGGTCGGCACGGCCTGGCGGTCCACCATCCTGATCGTGCCGGCGCAGGTGGTGGCCATGATGTACCGCAGTGGCGAGGTCGGCGGCCTCTGGCCGCTCTCCCTCGCGCTCGCGTTCGTGATGAGCCTTCCGTTCGTGCTGGTGTCGTTCTTCACATCGAAGCTGCGCAGGGGCTCACGGCTCGCCTGACCCACGCGGTCTGTTGTAGGGTCGGGTCTTAAGACCCGACCCTACTCCCGGATCTCCATCCGCCGGACAACGCCGTCCTGGAACTCGTAGACGTGCTCCACCATCCGGTCGGCCAGCAACGCACCCGCGAGGTCCTTTACGACCTGGTGCACGCTCACCGCGACGCGGCCGTCGGCTTCCCACGTGAACGCCCGCGGCTCGACACGCGGATCGAGGACGGCCCACTGGCGCTGCCAGTAGTCGCGAACCGCCTCGCGCCCCTCCACCCAGCCGCCCTCCCAGCCGTTCGGCCAGGTCACCTGCGGATGCATGACGGCCAGCGCGGCATCGAGATCGCGCGCGTTGAACGCGTCGTAGCAACGGCGCAGCACGACTTCGAGGTCAGCCCGGTCAGGCACGGCCGTCCTAGGATGTGAAGCGGCGGACGTCGATCCCGTACTTCTTCACCTTGTAGTTCAGCACCCGTTCGGTCGTATCGAGGAGGCGCGCCGCCTTCGCGCGGTTTCCGCGCGTCGTCTTGAGGGCGTCCTGGAGCAGGTCCTTTTCGAAGCCGGCCACCGCATCAGCGAGCGAGACCCGCGTGACGGTACCCGACGCCTCGGCCGTCTGCAGCGATGGTGGCAGATGGTGGCCGTGCACCACCTGGCCGTCGCACATCAGGACGGCGCGCTCGAGCGTGTTCTCCAGCTCACGGACGTTGCCGGGCCAGTGATAGCTCATGAGCATGTCGATCGCCGGCGTGGAGATGCGCTTGATGTTCTTGTGATGCTCGCGCGAGAACTTCTCGAGGAAGTGGTCGACGAGCAGCAGGAGGTCGGCCTTTCGCTCGCGAAGCGGCGGCACGAAGATCGCGAACACGTTCAGCCGGTAGTACAGGTCCTCGCGGAAGGTGTTCGCCGCGATCGCGCGCTCCATGTCCTTGTTGGTCGCCGCGATCAGGCGGACGTTCACCTTGATCGTTTCCGTGCTGCCCAGCCGCTCGAACTCGCGCTCCTGCAGGACGCGCAGCAGCTTCACCTGCGTGGACAGGTTGATGTCGCCGATCTCGTCGAGGAAGAGCGTGCCGCCCTCGGCCAGCTCGAACCGGCCCTTCTTGCGCTGCTCGGCTCCAGTGAACGCGCCCTTCTCGTAGCCGAACAGCTCGGACTCGATCAGGCTGTCCGGCAGTGCCGCGCAGCTCACCTTCACGAACGGCTTGTTCAAACGCTGCGAGTTGTAGTGGATCGCGTGCGCGATGAGCTCCTTGCCAGTGCCCGACTCGCCGCGGATCAGCACGGTGGTGTTCGTGGCGGCCACCTGTGCCATCTGCTCGTACATCTGACGCACCGGCCCGCTCGTGCCGATGATGGTCGAGAAGTCGTACCGCTCCTTGAGCTCCTGCCGGAGGTGCGTGTTCTCGTCGACGAGCTTCTTCTTGTCCTCCTCGATCAGCCGCTGGATCTTCACCGCCTGCGCGATGGTCGACGACACGATGCCGAGGAACTTCACGTAGCGTTCGTAGTCGCGATCGGCATTGAACTTCAGATCGACGCCGATGGCGCCGACCGCCCGCCGGTTCAGCAGAATCGGAACGCAGATGAAGCTCAGTTCCTCGCGCGGGAGCTCCGGACGCTTCGACGCCCGGTGCAGGAACGTCGGCTCCTTGCTCACGCGCGGGACGACCACCGGCCGGCTGCTCTCGACGACGCGGCCGATGATGCCTTCCCCGACGCGGTACCGGACGGAGTGCGACGGCGCGTCGAGACCATCGGCGGCCTCGACGTGCAGCTCGCGGTTGTCGTGCAGGAGCGTGATCAGGCTGCGGACGGTTCCGTGGTGCTTCGCCAGGATCTCGAGCACCCGGTGGAGCGCCGAACGGAGGTTCAGCGTCCCCGATAGTGCCTGGCTGACCTCGAGCAGCGTCGACAGCCGCCGCGACTCCCTCGCGTGGCCGGCTGCGGGATCCTCACCCGGCCGCGATTTAGGCATTCACCGAGACAGTGGCGCTGTTCACATCCTCGTCGGTGATGGTGACCGGGCGGAGGAAGGGCATCATCGCGCGCAGGTTGGCGCCGACCTTTTCGATCTGATGGACGCGCTCGGCCTTCCGCGTCCCCTCGAACCACTTGCGGCCGGTGGCGTTCTCCTCCACCCAGCCCGCGGCGTATTTGCCGCTCCGGATGTCGTCGAGGATCGCCTTCATCGCCTTCTTGGTGTCGGCGGTGACCACGCGCGGGCCGGCGGTGTAGTCGCCGTGTTCGGCCGTGTCGCTCACCGAGTAGCGCATGTAGTTCAGGCCGCCCTGGTACATCAGGTCGACGATCAGCTTCAGCTCGTGGAGGCACTCGAAGTAGGCGACCTCCGGCTGATAGCCGGCCTCGACCAGCGTCTCGAAGCCGGCCTTGACCAGCGCGCTCACGCCGCCGCACAGGACGGCCTGCTCGCCGAACAGGTCGGTCTCGGTCTCCTCGGCGAAGGTCGTCTCGATGACCCCCGCGCGGGTAACCCCGATGCCCTTGGCGTACGACAGTGTCAGGGCGCGGGCGTTGCCGGTGGCGTCCTGGTGCACCGCGAAGAGGGCCGGCGTACCGGCGCCTTCGACGTACAGCTCGCGCACGCGATGGCCGGGCGACTTGGGCGCCACCATCGCGACGTCCACGTCGGGTCGCGCCTTCACGGTGCCGAACCTGATGTTGAACCCGTGCGCGAACATCAGCATGTTGCCGGGCGCCAGGTTCGGCTCGATCGCCGTCGTATAGAGCTTCGCGGCGGTCGTGTCGGGCACGAGCACCATGATCACGTCGGCCCACTTCGACACGTCGGCGACCTCGCCGACCTCGACGCCCGCCGCCTGCGCTTTGGCGCGCGACCGGCTCGCCGCCGGCAGCCCCACGCGAACGCTCACGCCGCTGTCTTTCAGATTGAGCGCATGCGCGTGGCCCTGCGAGCCGTAACCGATGACGGCGACCTTCTTGCCCTGGATCAGGCTGAGATCGGCGTCCGCGTCGTAGTACATCTTCGCCATCGACTTCCCCCGTTACTCTCGAACTGAGAACTTAGACGTTAGAACTCAGAAGCAGAACTCAAAGGTCAGACAGACACCGCCCCGCCACCCTTCGCGCGCGTCGGGCCGTCGCCGATGCTGCGGGACGGGGCCAGGGCGCCGGCCCCCGGCGTGACGCCGCGCGCCATCTCGACGCGGCCGGTCCGCACCATCTCGATCACCCCGTAGGGGCGCAGCACCTCGAGCAAGCTATCAATCTTATCTTCAGTTCCCGTCGTTTCGATCACCAGTGTTTCGGGGCTGACGTCGACGATGCGGGCGCGGTAGACGTCCACCAGCTGCATCACCTGCGTACGGGCGTCGCCGGTCGCCGACACCTTGATCATCGCCAGATCGCGCGCGATGGTCGGCACGCGCGTGATGTTGTCCACGCGGCGGACCGGCAGCAGCTTGTACAGGTTCGCCTCGACGAGGCGTGCGCCGCGTTCGTCGGTGTCGACGACGATCGTCATGCGCGAGAGCCCCGGCAGCTCGGTGTGCCCGACCGTCAGCGACTCGATGTTGAAGGCGCGGCGGCGGAAGAGCGACGCCACGCGATTGAGCACGCCGGGTTTGTTGTCTACGTAAACAGCGAAAGTCTGCATCTTGTTGTCCTAGTCGATCAGGCTTCCGCCGCTGTCTCCGCAATGGGCGACGGGCGTCGAATCATGTTGTGCAGGTCGTTGCCAGCCGGCACCATCGGGTACACCGAGTCCTCCTGCTCGACGCGGAAGTCGATGAGCGCCCCACGCTGGCGGCGGGCCGTCGTCACCACCGAGTTCACTTCCCCGCGCGTCGTGACGGTCGCGCCCCAGACGCCGTACGCGTGGGCGAGCTTTTCGATGTCCGGTCCGCTGATCGGCGTCGCCGCGTACCGGCGCTGGTAGAAGAACTCCTGCCACTGCCGGACCATGCCCAAGTAGCCGTTGTTGATGACGGCAATCTTGACGTCGAGTTCCTCCTGCACCAGGGTCGCCAGTTCGCAGAGGGTCATCTGGAAGCCGCCATCGCCGACAACCACCCACACTTCCGCGTCAGGCCGACCGACCTTGGCGCCGATTGCCGCCGGCAGCGCGAACCCCATCGTGCCGAGACCGCCGGAGGTGACGAGCGACCGCGGAGTCTCGTGATGGTAGTACCTGCGCCTCCCACATCTGGTGCTGGCCGACGTCGGTCACGACGATCGCCTTGCCCTCGGTGATGCGCCAGATGTCGTTGATCACGTGCGCCGCATACAGGTGCCCGTCATCGGCGAGGTTCTGGATGTCGCGCACCGCCGAATCGCCCTTCAGATCCGAAATGTGGGCGAGCCACGGTGAGCGGTCGACGTCCGCGAGCCGTGACGTCCAGCCGCGCACCACTTCGCCAACGTCACCGGAGACGGCCGCGTCGGCCTTCACGTTCTTGTTGAACTCGGCAGGGTCGATGTCGACGTGGATCTTCTTCGCGTGCGGCGCGTAGGTCTTCAGGTTGCCGGTCACGCGGTCGTCGAACCGCATGCCGAGCGCGATGAGCAGGTCCGACTCCTGGATCGCCGTGTTCACCCAGGCCTCGCCGTGCATGCCCATCATGCCGAGGTTCAGCGGATGCGACGCCGGCACGCTGCCGATCCCGAGCAGCGTCATCGCGATCGGAATCTGCGTTTTCTCCGCGAACGCGCGGACCGCCGCTTCCCCGGCGCCGAGGATGATGCCGTGGCCAGCGAGGATGACCGGCCGCTCGGCCGCGTTGATGAGCGCCACCGGATCCACGCCGAATCGAGTGGCCAGCGCGCTCGAGGCTCGCCATGTCGGGCGCGGCACCCTCCCAATCGAGCTCGCAGACGCCGAGCTGTGCGTCTTTGGTGATGTCGATCAGCACCGGGCCGGGCCGGCCGCTCGCCGCGACGGCAAACGCCTCGCGGATGGCGGGCGCGATCTCGTCGGCATGCGCGACCAGGTAGTTGTGCTTGGTGATCGGCAGCGTGATGCCCGTGATGTCGGTCTCCTGGAAGGCGTCGGAGCCGATCAGGCCGCTGCCCACCTGGCCGGTGATGCAGACGATCGGCGACGAATCCATCATGGCCGTCGCGATGCCGGTGACCATGTTGGTCGCGCCGGGGCCCGACGTGGCAATCGCCACGCCGACCTTGCCGGTCGCCCGCGCGTAGCCGTCGGCCATGTGCGTGGCCCCCTGCTCGTGGCGGACGAGGATGTGGCGGATCGGGTAGTCGAGCATCGCGTCGTAGGCCGGCAGAATCGCTCCGCCCGGATAGCCGAAGACGACCTCGACCCCCTCGCGCACGAGGCACTCCCACAGAATCTGCGCACCGGTCAGCGTTTTTTTGCTCATAAGTTGTCCCAACGGCCAATACCGAACAAGTGCTCCACCCCGGAGGTCACGGCGTTCCCAGCGAGGCCACGGCAGACGCGCAGCTCGGATACGAGCCGAGCACGCGCACCATCGGGGCGAACTCCCCCAGGTGCGCGAGCGCCCGCTCGCACGCGAGATCGTCGCGCGCTGCTGCCAGATCGACGTAGAACAGGTATTCCCATTTGCGGCCGGGGATCGGCCGCGATTCGAGCTTCGTGAGGTCGATGCCGCGCAGCGCGAACGCGCTCAGCGCCTTGAACAGCGCGCCCGGCTCGTTCGCCAGCGTGAAGACGATCGACGTCTTGTCGGGGCGCGTCGCCGACAGCGGCGCCCGGCCGACCACCAGGAACCGCGTCGTGTTGTTGTCGTAGTCCTGGATGCCTGATCGGATCGGCTGCAGCCCGAACAGCTCCCCCGCCCGCGCCGACGCAATTGCGGCGGCATCCTCGAGGTGCTGGTCCGCGATCATCTTCGCGCTGCCGGCGGTGTCGTAGGTCGCCGTGATCTCCACGTCGGCCAGCGTCCGCAGGAAATGGTCGCACTGCGCCAGCGCCTGCGGGTGTGAGTAGATGCGGCGCACCTGCGCGAGGGTGCGGCCGGGCAGCGCGAGCAGGTGATGCACCACCGGCACCTCGACCTCGCCCACGATCGGCAGCTGGTGCTCGAGCAGCAGGTCGAAGTTGCGGTGGATGCTGCCGCCAATCGAGTTCTCGATCGGCAGGACGCCGTAGTCCACCTTGCCGCCGTCGACGGCGACAAACACGTCCTCGAAGCTCTTGCACGGCAGCAGTTCGGCCGAGGGGCCAACCTGCCGCGAAGCGGCTTCACTGAACGCGCCGGGCTCACCTTGATAGGCGATTTGCATCACGAAAGTCGCTCGAAGTCACCAGTCGCCGGGCACAACTCGCAAGTCGGTCCAAAAAAAAAGGCCATCAGTCCTTTCGGATGATGGCCCCTTGGGAAACCCGCTTCAGGTGCTGCCATCATCCGGTGGTTCGGACGACCGTAACCACGACGCCAACAACGCCGACGACGACGGCGCGGAAGGACCGGACGTGGCTGGAAATCAGCAGCATGTGACTGAATTACACAGGGTTAGCGCGGTCGAGTCAAATTGAAACAATTTACCAGAAGATAAGCGTGACGAATAATCGAGAGAGTTTACATAAAAAGCATCAATGGTGCGCCCCGCCGCCCCACTGCTCTTCCATCCGCTTCATTACCTGCGGCACGTCGCCGGCCAGCAGATACCCCTTGGCTACGAGTGAATCGGTGACCTGCCGGGCGCGGGCCAGGTAGGCCTCTCTCGACGCGTAGCGCTCGGCCACAGGAGCCCGCGGATCGCCGTTCGTCCGCTCGGCCGCCGTCCGTGCGAACGGGATGCGGGAGCCCAGGAGCGAGACCAGCACCTTCGGGCCGCCGGTCGACACGTTCCGGAAGTTCCAGCCGGTGTAGGTCGCCAGCGGGACCTGCAACTCCGCGGTGCGTACGCCTGCGCGCTCGTTGCCGTCGGCGTCCACCTGCGGGACGAGGAACGGGATCATCTTCCCGTCGCGCCGGTGCTGCTCGATGACGACCGGCGACTGAACACCCGGGATCCGCGGGAGGGCGACCGCGTCAGCTTGTCACCAGCGTCCCATCGGCCAGCCTCGGATACTGGCTGGGCGGAGGCGCCGTGCCGTCAGCCAGCCACTTCTCCATCGACGCCATCAACGCGCGCAGGGTCCAGACGTACTCCAGCGGGTTGTCAGGCTGCTGCCCCCGCTCGATGCTGGTGGGGAAACGAGCCGGTCCGTGCTGCGCACCGGTCAGGTAGTAGACCCGCGTGTCGTCGCCGAGCGTGAGATCGGTCGTGCCGTCCGGGGACGTGTGCACCAGGGCGGCACTGCGTCCGCCTCCCCAGTATTCGACCGACGTGTTCGTGAAGAAGGTCTTCGGCTGGAACCGGCGGGCGCGGTCGTTGTCGAGCAGCCCTTCGGTGCGCCCGGGAATCGGGTCGCGCGTGGCCTGGTTGGCGTACGGGAACCGGGTGATCTGTACATCGTGAGCGACGTCGGCGTCGCGCCGCGCCCGTTCACGTCGAGCATTGCCGCGCCGGCGATGTGCATCCACACGGCGTCGAACACCTGGCGCCCCTTCTCGTCGCCGTTCATGCCGTGGTACAGGAACGTCCGCAGGAAGCGCCCGCTCTGCGACGACCCGAACGCCAGCGTGTGACGCGCACGGACGACCGCGTCGGGCGCATGTTTGATCCAGCTGCCGATATCGCGGAACGCCGCCATCCCCAGGCCCAGATCGGCCATGCGGCCGGCCGGTATGACAGTCGGTAGATCGCGTCCGGCCTCGAAGCCGCCTGCAAGCGTCACCTCGTTGCCGTTCAGCGTCCACCGGGCGCGCTCAATCGTGTCGGCCTTCCCGAACTGGTTGTCGCGGACAGTCAGCGTGTTCTCCGTGGATGCCGGATCGGCAGCGGCATAGCCGAACAGGTCGCCGACGGTTTGCTTCGCGTTGGTGTCCGACGGCGTGAAGTCGCCGGCGACCGCTCCGTTGACGCCGCGGGCCGACGGCAGCGCGATCCGCATCAGGCCGGCGTCGGCGCGCACGTCGAACTCCCAGCCGATCCAGACCAGCGTGAAGCCGCGATCCAGGAGGAAGCGGTCGCCCAGATCGGCTTCGGACACCGGGTCGATGCTCCCGCCGCGCGTGAAGCTCGTGACGACCGTCTTGCGGCCCCGGTTCAGCACGTCCACCAGCGCGATGCCGTTGGACTTCGCGGCGTCCTTCGCCCTGAGCACGTAGAAGTCTGCCGAGAACTCGACGCGGCCCGCCGCGTTGGTCGGCGCCTTGTCGAGATCCGCGATCACCTGGTTCCGCGGATCCTTTGGATCGACGGCAAAGTGCGCGGTACCCACGAGCTTTTCGTATCCCGACGCCCCGATGTCGGCGCGGGTCTTCAGGTCGACGCGCGTCACCTCGGCGCGGGCGATGCCCGGCGCGCACAGGCACGCGATCCCCGCGATCAGCATGGACAGGATTCGCTTCGACATGGCGCGGAGTATAGCGCGCACCGCCGCCCTCCGGAGCCCTTTGGCCCACGCGCTCCCCATGCGACAATTCGAGGTATGAAGACTGCTCGAGCGTTGGCCGTGTGCCTCTACCTGATCGCCCTCGCCGCCTGCAGCGGCGTCAGTTCGCCCTCCAGCTATACGCCCGACGACTTCAGCGGGCTGCTGCCGCCCGGGGGCGAAATCAACCGGGGCTTCAGCGTCGGCGCGACCGGCGAGATCCAGGTGCAGCTCACCGCGCTCAACCCGCTCCCGCGTGTCGGCTTCATAGCCATGGCCGTCGGTCGGTACGCGGGCACCATCTGCTCGCCGCTGCAGGGCATGATCATCGGCCAGGCCGCCGTGAACCAGCAGTACACGCTCGGGCGGATTACGCGCGGCAGCTACTGCATCACGGTCGCCGACCCGAACCAGGTGGTCACGTCGCCGTCGACCTTCACGGTCCGCATGCTTCATCCGTAGGCCCACGTCCCGAGGCCCACCACCGCAGGACGCCGACTCCTCCCACCACCGCAATCGCCAGCGCCCGACCCATCGGCCAGCAGCCGACCGGCTGAACCCGTTCCTCCGGCGATGCCGTCACGCTGCCCCGCGTTCCCGCGCCGGCAGATAATGAGGAGGTGAGCGCCCTGGAGGAAAAGATCGACGCGCTGTACGGCATGCCGATGTCCGAGTTCACCTCGGCCCGGAATGCCCTCGCCAAGGCGACCGGCGGTGCCGAAGGTGCGCGCGTCAAGAAGCTCGAGAAGCCGACCGTCGTACCCTGGGCGGTGAATCAGCTGTACTGGCACGATCGCGCCGCCTGGACGCGGCTGGTGCGCGCCGGCCAGGCGCTCCGAAGCGCGCAGATCGCCGCGCTGAAGGGGCGCAACGCCGACATCCGCGGCGCCGGCGCCGACCATCGAGCGGCGCTCACCGAGGCGGTGCAACGCGCCACGGCGCTCGCCGAGCCGCATGGCGCCCACCCCGCCGCCGACCAGCTCGCCCGCATGCTCGAGGCGTTGTCGCTCGCGGCTGACGCGCCCGTGCCGCCGGGCCGCTTCACCGAGCTCATTCAGCCGTCCGGGTTCGAAGCGCTTGCCGGCGTAGCGCCGGTCGCCCGGCCGGTGACCCCGCGCGCGTCACACGAGGACTCGCCGAGGTCCGCGAAGCCGCCGGATGCGAAGAAAGGCGCCGATGCGAACGCCCGGCGGGCGGAAGCCGATCGCGAGACAGCCCGCAAGGCGCAGCGCGAACAGGCCGAAGCGGCGCTCGCCGCTGCCGACGGCGATCTCGAACGGGCGGTCAAGTCTGAAGAACGAACGCAGGCACGCGTCGACGCGATCCGGCAGCAGCTCGAAAGTGCGCAGGGCGATCTTGCGCGCGCGAAGACCGACGCGGCCGCCGCCCGCCGCGCGCGCGACGCCGCTCGCAAAGCACTGGACCGCCTGTAGCCGGCGGGTCGCTATGCTAACGTTCGCGTATGCATGATCTCGTGCTCGTCCTGCACTCGTGGGTCCGCTGGGCCGCCATCGCCACCGGCATCCTCGCCACTATCGGCGCGTTCACGGCAACCGGTCGGCCGACCAGCCGCTGGGGCCGGATCTTTCCCATCGTGCTGGACGTGCAGTTCACGCTCGGCCTCGTGCTGCTCCTGACGCTCAACGTCTTCGCAGACTTCGGCGCGACCATGCGCGACCCGATCGCGCGCTTCTACGCCGTCGAGCACGGGACGCTGATGCTCGTCGCCGTCGCGCTCTCGCATATGGGCAAGGTGCTGGCACAGAAGGCGGCCACGCCGGCCTCGGCGCGGACGCGCGCGCTCGTCTGCTACGGGCTCGCGACGCTGCTGCTCCTGGTCGGCACGCCGTGGCCGGGCATGCGCGACAACCGCCCGCTCTTCCGCCTCTGACACGCCGAAGGCGGCGTGCGATCACGTCGTCCGGTCGTTCAGGCGACCGGCGACGTGTCCACGAGGCGGCGCTGCACCAGTGCCGCCAGCGTGCCGACGGTCTCGAGCGCCGCGGGCGTCAGATCCAGCGACTCGTTGAAGACGATCCCGAAATCCAGCTCGCAGGCGATCACGACGTCGAGCATCTCGATCGAGTCGAGCCAGAAGCCGTCGGTGAGCCGCGTGTCGGCACCCACCCGCTCCGGCGTGCGCGCGTCACCTGCGACCCGCGTCACGATGGCAATGATTCTCTTCAGCACGTCGTCAGCCGCGTTCATGCGAGCACCGCTTCGTCGGAGAGGATTGAGAGGCAGAGCACCCGATCGGGCTTGCCGTTGAAGAGCCGCGGAACGTCCGGGAGCACCGCGATCCGGCGAGGCAGCGCCCAGGCCGGCACGGCGCCGGACAGGCGCTGACGGATCGACGCCAGCGAACCGCCGGGCGCAGCCTGCAGGACGGCGCCGAACGCAGCGCCGGCATCGCCCTCGAGGGGGACGACGACGGCCGCCATGACGCCCTCGACTGCGCGCAGCGCTTCTGCCACCGCTTCGAGGTTCACCAGGCGGCCGTCACGGGTGCGCACGCAGTCGTCGAGACGTCCCCGCAGCGTGAGGCGTCCCGCCGGGTCCATCGACCCGACGTCGCGCGTCGGCCACCAGCCGCCGACGTCGCCCGGGCGCTCCACGTTCGGTGGTATGCCGTAGCCCGCCATCTGCCACGGGCTCCTCACCCACAAACGTCCGGCCGTTCCTGCCGCGGCGGGCGTGTCCGGATGCTCCCCCACGGCGACCTCGACACCCGGCAGCAGGTGACCGACCGTGCCGAAGACGACGTCCTCCGCCGGGCCGCCGTCTACGGCGACGACCGCCGTCTCGCTCGACGAGTAGGTCTGCCGGAGAGGGACGCCGAACCGATCGAGGAACCGGTCGAACACGGCGCGGGAAATCGGGCTCGACATCAGGCAGATGCGCGGCGCGACGGGCGGACCAGTGAGCGCGCAGCGCCCGAGCAGGTCGGCGAAGTGAGGCGTGACGCGCCAGCAGCCGAACTCCGGCCGCGCAATCGTCGCAAGCGCCTCCCGGTGATCGACCGGGCCGACGATGCCGAAGGCGCCGCCCAGGACCATCGAAGTCGCGACCTGGACGAGTCCGAGCCCCGACGACAGCGGTACTCCGCAGATGACCCCTTCGCCGGTGCGGAGGCCGAGCCTGCGGCTGCGTGCGTCCGCGCCCGCCAGGATGTGGGACGAGGGCCTGTACACGGCTTTCGGCGTCCCGGTGGATCCGGACGTGAACACGACGTAGCCATCGGTCCGGAACAGTTCGAGGGCGGGCCCCGATGCGAAAGGGCCGGGCTGGTCCAGTGACCAGCGGCACAAATCCCGCCGCTCTGGCACCTGGCGCGAGGTGGGCCATTGCCGGTGACAGGATCAGCGGCAGCCCGAGCAGCGCCGAGGCCCTGGGCCAGTAGCGCGGATCGTACGGGATGAGGGTGGCGGGGGCGGTTCGCGCGCCGACGGCGACGAGCAGCGCCACGCCTTCCACCGTGGACGGCACGGGCACGACACAGGGCCGTGCCTCACCCAGGCCGTCGTTCACGGCCCGCAGCCAGCCGGCTGCCATGGCCTCGACCTGGTCGGACGGCCACCACCGGCCGGCCGCATACACCGCAGGCACGCGCGCAGACGAGGCCACGTTCACCGCGGCCTCCCGCGGGAGCCACCGACGAAAAATCGCATGGACATCTCATTCTATACGGTCGCGCTTACAGCTGCTGAGGTTAGACTCGAAATCAGTGCTCGACGTCGCCGATCTGCAAGCTGGTTCGTCCCTCACGGACTGGGATTTCTCCAACTGGAAGCGCATCGCGGGTTTCGCGGCGGGCGTCGCCGCGCTCGCCGTGTTGTGGACGGCGCCCATCGGCGACTCGCCGGAGGCTCGCCACGCCGCCGCGATCGCCGTCGCCGCCATCGTCTGGTGGGCGACCGAGCCAATGCCGCACGCGTGGTCCGGGCTGCTGGCCCTTGCCCTCTTCTGGCTTACGGGGTCCACCGGCCTGACGGTCGTGGCCTCGGGGTTCTGGAACAGCACGACGGGATTCCTGCTCGGCGCGCTCCTCATCGGCGGCATCGTCACGAGATCGGGGCTCGCGGAGCGGATTGCCTTCACGTTCGCCGCGCGGCTCGGCTCGACCTACAGCGGCCTGCTGCTCGCGATGGTGGCGACCGACTTCTTCCTCACGTTCCTGATCCCGTCGGGCATCGCGCGCGTCGCGATTCTCGCGGCTGTCGTCCACGGGTTCGCGCAGGCGCTCGGGCTGTCGCGGCGCGATCCGATGGCGCGCGGGCTGATGATCGCGGTCACGTGCGCGGCCAGCATCTTCGACAAGATGGTTCTCGCCGGCACGTCGTCGATCCTGGCGGCCGGCATCATCGAGGAGATCGGCGGCGAGCGCATCTCGTACGGCCGCTGGTTCCTGGCCTACGTGCCATGCGACATCCTCACGATCCTCGGATGCTGGCGGCTCATTCTCTGGCTGTACCCGTCGGCGACCCCGGTGTTCGACGGCGGGCAGGCGCACTTCCGGCGTGCGCTCGGTGCCCTCGGACCGGTATCCGTTCGCGAGAAGCGCGCTGCGGTGCTGGTGCTGGCTGCCATTGCGCTCTGGCTGACCGACTTCGTCCACGAGTTCCGTCCGGCCACAGTGGCGCTCGCGATCGGAGCGATCGGCCTGCTGCCGAAAGTCGGCGTCATCAGCCTGCGCGACCTGGCGCGTCTCCCCTACTCGACGCTCGTGTTCACGGCCACGGCGCTCGGAACGAGCGCGGTGCTGGCCGACACCGGCGCGCTCCGCATGCTCACCAGCGGCATGGTCGGCTGGATGACTGCGCTCATCACCGGCCCGGCCTCGTCGGCGCTGGTGCTGTATTGGGCCGCCTTCGGCTATCACCTGCTGCTTGGCGCGCAGAATCTCCTGGTCACGGCGACGCTGCCGCCGGTCGTGTCGCTCGGACAGTCGCTGGGGCTCAGCCCGGTCGTGGTCGGCATGATCTGGATCTTCGGCACGGCCGGCAAGATCTTCCCGTATCAGAGCGGCGTGCTGATGGTGGGCTACTCGTACGGCTACTTCGACGGTCGCGATCTGATGAAGGTCGGCATCCTGCTCGCGATCCTCGAATCGATCATCCTGCTGATGCTGGTGCCGTTCTACTGGCCGCTCGTGGGACTCGAGTAGCTATTCCACGCGGACCTTCACGACGACCTTGCGGACCGCTGCGCGGTCCTGTGCGGTCAGTCCCGGCATGTGGACGTCGTGCGGAAACAGGATGACGAAGTTACCGGGCGTCAGCTCCACGTACTGTCCACCGGTGCCCCGGGCGACGATCAGGTCGCGCTCGACGTCGTAGGGATCGGCATCGAAACCAGCGAGATCGGCATGTCCGATCCGCTCCCGGCCGGCGTGCACGTACTGGACGTCGATGTGGCGCCGATGGGCCTCCCAGAAGGTTTCCTGGGGCAACTTCGTCTCATAATCGGAGACGAGCGCGAACACCCGGTCGCCGTCGATCGGGTGGCGGCCAGCCGGCAGCGCGCCGATGTCGGCCTGCCGCAGGAACTCGAGCGCCGAACGGATGCCCTGTCCGAGGTTGAAGTAAGCTGACCCGTACTTCAGGTGATCGAAAATCATGGTCGTGGCTTCCGTCTACGGTCACACACGATCATAGAGGAGATGAGCCGATGAGTGCCGCCATCGAGAGTCTGGTCGAACAGTTCGAGGCCCGCAAGCTCTCGCGACGCGAGCTCGTCGCATCCCTCACGGCCCTCGTCGCCGGGGCTTCAGCCGGCGCCTCTGCACAGGCGGTCCCGACGCAGGTGGCCCAGGGACGCTCGCTGAACCACATCTCGCTCTCCGTGAGCGACGTTGAAAAGGCCGCGGAGTTCTACTCGAAGCTGCTCGGCCTCAAGGTCGTGAGCCGGCCTGGCAACGGCGGCATCAACCTCGGGCTCGGCGACGGATTCCTCGGTCTCTACAAGCTCGCCAATCCGGGAACGGTCAGCCACTTCTGCATCGGCGTCGACAACTTCGATGCCGACACGCTCGCCGGGCGCATGAAGCAGATGGGCGTCCAGGCGAACGTCGATCGCAATCCGAACAACCGGACCAGCGGTGGCGATCAACTCTACTTCGTCGGCTTCGACAACCACCGCCTGCAGCTGGCGGCGCACGGATATCAGGGATAGGAAGTGGGTACATCAGTGGTGCGGAAGACCGGCATGGCACTCCTGGCGGCGCTCGCGCTCGGCGGCGCAGCGTGTACGACCGCATCGGCTGACGCCGAGTACTTCGGCAAGGTGCGAGCCGCCGACCGGCCAGGTCATGCGCTACGTCATCGGCTCCGAGCCGGAGTCGCTGGACCCGCAGGTCGGTACCGGGCAGCCGGATGCCCGCATCTACGATGGCGCTCTTCGAAGGGCTCACCGACTACGACCCGAAGACCGGCGAGCCGATTCCTGCGCTCGCCGAGCGCTGGGAGGCCGGCGGCAGGCCAACACGGTGTTCACCTTCCATCTGCGCGAGGCGAAGTGGTCCGACGGCGCACCGATCACGGCCCACGACTTCGTCTACTCCATGCGGCGCGGGCTCGCGCCGGAGCTCGCCTCGCGACAACGCCTACATGGCGTACGACATCCTCTAACGCGCAGGGCTACAACGAAGGCGGCGTCGTTCGCGCGCGACAGTGCCGACCGGCAGCCTACGTCATGGACCCCGCGACTGCCGACCGCGCGGCTCGTCGTCCCCGGCGACGAGCAGGACGCGCGAAGCGTTCTCGCCGGCCATGCGAACGCCGACGCCCGGAACAAGGAGTTACGTGCCGGTGCGCGCGGAGGACGTCGGCGTCGACGCCGTCGATGCCCGCACGGTCCGCTTCCGCATGCGTCAGCCGGTTCCCTTCTGCCCGGGCTGGTCGGCCCACCAGTTCTTCCGGCTCAGTGCCGCGCCAGGCGATCGAGCGGTACGGCGACGCGTGGACCCAGCCGGGCAACATCGTGGTCAGCGGCGCCTTCACACTCGAGCGCTGGAGGCCGTACGACCGCGATCGTGGTGGTGCGCAACCCGACGTACTGGGATGCCGCAGCGCGTCAGGCTCGAGCGGATCACGTTCTATGCGCTCGAAGACCAGACGACGATGATGAACCTGTACAAGGCGGGCGAGGTCGACGCCACGTACAACCACACGGTGCCGTCGGCGTGGATTCGACAGCATCCGCAGCAGTACAGGACTACATGAACGCGCCGGAGGTCGGCCACCGAGTGTTACTCGTTCAACATCGACGCACCGGCCGATGAACGACGTGCGCGTGCGCAAGGCGTTCAACATGGCGATCGACAAGGCGGCGCTGGCGCGATTCCGGCGAGCGGTCGAAGCCGCTCACCGGATTCGTGTCCCGAAGGGCATCTTTCCCGGGCTATCCGTCAGCCCCAGGGCGATCCGTTCGATCCCGAGCGCGCGCGAGCGCTGCTGGCCGAAGCCGGCTACCGCGACGCAGACGGCAGACTACGACGCCATCGACGTTCCCGGCGCGGGACGTCGAGATCACCTACAACACGTCCGAGAGCAACCGCGCAGGTCGCGGAGTTCGTGCAGGCGCAATGGAGGCAGAACCTCGGGCTCACGGTCCCGCTGCGGAACATGGAGTTCCGCACGTTCCTGGCGACGCGCAGCCGTCGCGAGTACACGGGCGTCGCCCGCAGCGGCTGGGTGGGCGACTACATGGACCCGTTCACGTTCCTCGACCTGTTCTCCACGACCGGCGGCAACAACGGCACCGGCTGGTACGACCCGACGTACGTGCAGCATGCTGACGCGACGCGAACCGCGAGCCGGATCCGGCGCAGCGCTATCGCGATGCTCGCGCAGCGCCGAGGCGGTATCTGCTCGAGGCGCAGCCGATCATTCCGCTCTACACCGCCGGCGACCAACTGGGTGAAGAAGCCGTACGTGAAGGGGATGTACGCCAACCCGCATCACGATTCACCCCTGGAAGTTCGTCTACATCGAGCACGATCCGGCGAAGTGGGACTGAGCCGGACGCGGACATGCTGTCGATTCATCCTGCGCCGCCTGCTCGTCGACCGTGCCCGATGGTGCTGGTCGTGGTCTCGATGACCTGGGGCGCTGATCCGGCTGGCGCCCGGCAACTTCTACACCGGCGAGCAGCCGCTGCCGCCGGCCATCGAGCGCAACATCCGCGAGAAGTACGGCCTCGACCAGCCGTGGTACGTGCAGTACGGCCGGATGCTGGGGAACACCGTCCGCGGCGACTTCGGCATCGTCGCTGACGTACCCGGGACGAGTCGGTCAACACGATCCTCGCGAACGCCGTGCCGGTGTCGGCGATGCTCGGCGGGCTGGCCTATCTGCTGGCGCTCATCGTCGGCATCACCGCGGGCACGCTTGCCGCGCTGCGACAGAACTCCCGGCTCGACTACGCGTCGATGGCGGCGGCGCTGATCGGCATCTCGCTGCCGAACTTCGTGCTCGGTCCGCACGCTCGTGCTGCTGGTTCGCGCTGACCTGGTACTGTGCTGCCGCCGGCGCGCTGGGACGGCTTCAGCGTCAACCTGATCCTGCCGGTCGCTCACGCTGTCGGCCGTCTACATGGCCTACATCGCGCGGCTGACGCGGGCCGGGCATGCTCGAGGTGCTGCGCTCGAACTACATCCGGACCGCGCGGGCCAAGGGGCTGTCGGAGCGAGCCGTCGTGATGCGCCACGCGCTGCGCGGCGGCCTGCTGCCGGTCGTGTCGTTCTCGGGTCCCGCGCTGGCGTTGCTCCTCACCGGCACGGTCGTGGTCGAGCGGATCTTCGCGCTGCCCGGCCTCGGCAACTACTTCATCAACGCCAACCTGAATCGCGACGAGCCGCTCATCATCGGCATCGTCGCGTTCATGTCCGATCGCCGATCCTGCTGTTCAACCTGCTCGTCGACGTCGCCTACGCGCTTCGTCGACCCGCGGGTCCGGTACTGACGTGAGCGGCGACGCCTGCCGACGCCGCCGACCACACGAGCCGGTCGCCGGCACGTCGCTCTGGAAGGATGCCTGGCGGCGGCTGCGCCGGAACAGGCTCGCCGTCATCGGCATGGTCGTCGTGGTGGTGATCGTCGTGCGGCGTCGCTCGATCGGGCCCGCCGATCATCGAGCGGACGACCGGCTACACCTACGACTACATCCCGACGGACCCGGCGCTGATCCAGTCGCTGCCGCCGTTCACGGCGCCGGACGGCTCGTTCTCCTGGGTGCACCCGATGGGCACCGACATCGCCGGGCGCGACCTGCTGGCCCGCGTGCTGCTCGGCGGCCGCATCTCGCTGATGGTCGGCGCTGATCTCGACGCTCGTGTCGCTGATCATCGGCACTCGCCTACGGCGCGACCGCCGGCTACCTCGGCGGCCGCGTGGACGAAGTGATGATGCGGATCGTCGACGTGCTCTACTCGATTCCGTACATGATGGTCGTCATCGTCCTGCTGGCGCTTCTTCGGCGGCCGTCGCCGCTCGGCCAGCTGATGCTGCTGTTCATCGCGCTCGGCGCGGTGTCGTGGCTGACGATGGCGCGCATCGTCCGCGGGCAGGTCATCTCGCTGAAGAACCAGGAGTTCGTCCTGGCGGCGCGCGCCACCGGCGTCAGCCGGTCGCGCATCATCGCTGCGGCATCTGGTGCCGAACACGCTCGGACCGGTCATCGTCTACGCCACGCTGACGATTCCCGTCGGTGATGCTGCTCGAAGCGTTCCTCTCGTTTCTCGGGCTGGGCGTGCAGGCGCCGCTCGCGTCGTGGGGCAGCCTGGCGGCGGACGGCGTGCAGAACATCGCGGTGTTCCCGTGGCAGCTGATCTGCCCCGGCGTCACGATGGCGATCACGCTGTTCTCGCTGAACTTCGTCGGCGACGGCCTGCGCGACGCGCTCGATCCGCAGATGAGGAAATCGTGACGTCGACGGCATGGCCGCGACCGGCCGCTGCTGTCGGTGCGCGATCTGCGCACCTAGTTCGACGAGGACGGCCGTGTCGTCACGGGCGGTGGACGGCGTCAGCTTCGAGCTGCGGCCGCGGCGAAACGCTGGGCATCGTCGGCGAGTCGGGATCGGGCAAGTCGGTGACGAGCCTGTCGATCATGCGGCTGGTGCCGTCGCCGCCCGGACGCATCGTCGTCGGGCGAGATCGTGCTTCGACGGCAGCCGACCTGCTCACGCTGTCGCCGAGCGAGATGCGCGCGGATCCGCGGCAAGCGGATCGCGATGATCTTCCAGGATCCGATGACGTCGCTCAATCCGTTCATGCGGATCTCGCAGCAGCTGACGGAGGTCACGCGGCTGCACCTCGGTCATTCGCAGCGCCGAGGCGCTGCGACCACGCGGTGCACATGCTCGAGCTGGTCGGCATTCCCGACGCGCGCCGGCGCGTCGACGAGTATCCGCACCAGTTCTCCGGCGGCATGCGGCAGCGCGTGATGATTGCGATGGCGCTGTCGTGCCGGCCGGAGCTGCTCATCGCCGACGAGCCGACCACGGCGCTGGACGTCACGATCCAGGCGCAGATCCTCGAGCTGATTCGGACGCTGCAGCGCGAGACCGGCACCAGCGTCATCCTGATCACGCACGACCTCGGCGTCGTGGCCGGCATGACCGACCGGATCGTCGTGATGTACGCGGGCAAGGTGTTCGAGAGCGCGCCGACGACGGAGCTCTTCGCGCGGCCGGCCAATCCCGTACACGAAGGGGCTGCTGCTGTCGGTGCCGAACCCGACCGCACGAGACGCGGCGCGGCGCTCTATCAGATTCCCGGGCTGCCGCCCGACGTCGCGCACCTGCCGCCCGGCTGCCCGTTCGCGCCGCGCTGCGATCGCGCCGAGGACATCTGCCGCGAGAGTTTCCGCCGTTCGTCGAGGTCGCGCCCGGCCACCACTCGCTCTGCCACTTCGCGCGCGGACGTCTACAGCGAGGGCCGTCGCATGACGAGCGTGCACCGGGCATCGACGGCCGCATCGACGCCCGCTCGTGTCGATCCAGGATCTGAAGGTCCACTTCGATCTCGGCGGCGGTCGCTGCTGGACCGGCTCGCCGGCGGCGGCACACGCTCGCAGCGCATCGTCGAAGGCGCGTGGACGGCGTGTCGCTCGACATCCATGCGCGGCGAGACGCTCGGGCTGGTCGGCGAATCGGGCTGCGGCAAGACCACGCTCGGCCGCGCGCTGCTGCGGCTGGTCGAGCCGACCGGCGGGCGCGTGCCGTTCCGGCGACGTGGACCTGACGGCGCTGTCCGTCCGGCGCGCTGCGCCGCCAGCGGCGGCACATGCAGATGATCTTCCAGGACCCCTACGCGTCGCTCGATCCGCGGATGACGGTCGGCCAGATCATCGCCGAGCCGATCGACACGTTCCGGCTCGCGCAGCGGCGACGCGCGACAGGCGACCGCGTTCGCGAGCTGATGGACACCGTCGGCCTGAGCGAGCGGTTCATCAACCGCTATCCGCACGAGTTCTCGGGCGGCCAGCAGCAGCGCATCGGCATCGCCCGTGCGCTCGCCGGCGAATCCGGACTTCATCGTCGCCGACGAGCCGATCTCCGCGCTCGACGTGTCGATTCAGGCGCAGATCATCAACCTGATCGAGCGGCTGCAGCGCGAGCGGCACCTCACCTACCTCTTCATCTCGCACGACCTGCGCGCCATCCGTCACACGTCCGACCGCGTGGCGGTGATGTATCTGGGCAGGATCGTCGAGCTCGGCCGACGCGCGCAGCGTGTACGACGGCCGCTGATGCCCTACACGAAGGCGCTGATCTCCGCCGTGCCGGTGCCCGATCCGGTCGTCGAAGCGACGGCGCAGCCGCATCGTGCTGCAGGGCGACGTGCCGTCGCCGCATCAATCCGCCGTCCGGCTGCCGGTTTCACACGCGCTGCCCGTACGCCGTCGACGGCTGCCGCGCGTGGAGCCGCAGCTCGTCGGAGATCCTGCCCGGCCACTTCGCCGCGCTGCATCCGCATCAGCCCCGCAGGAGCCGGACATCGATCAGGTGGCACCGGGCGCCACCCCGGGGTTGTAAGCCGTCTGCTATCATCCGCGACACGTTTCCCTGAGCCGGAGAACACGCATGGCGCTCGTTGACCGCGTACGGAACATCTGCGTCGACCCTGGCAGGGAGTGGTCCGTCATCGAGCACGAGCCGACGCCGCCGGGCCAAATCGTCAGCGGCTACCTCGCACCGCTGGCCGCCCTTGGCGCCGCGGCCGGATTCATCGGCGGAACGGTGGTCGGCGCCTCGGTGCCGTTCGTCGGCACAGTCCGGCAGTCGTTCGGTGCCGGTCTCGTCGCCGCGTGTCTCACGTTCGTCCTGACGCTGGTGAGCTGCGCGCTGATCGCATGGATTATCAACGCGCTGGCGCCGACCTTCGGCGGCCGGCAGGACAGCCGGCAGGCCTTCAAGGTGGCCGCGTACGCGTACACCCCCGGCCTGGTCGCGGCGATCCTGGGCGTGCTGCCGATACTCAGCGCCCTCGTCAGCGTGGTCGCCGCGATCTACGGCCTGTACCTGCTCTACCTCGGGCTGCCGGTGCTCATGAAGGCGCCGAGGGAGAAGGCGATCGCGTACACGGCGGTCGTGGTCATCTGCACGATCGTGGTGATGGCGATCGTCGCGAGCGTCCTCGGGATGCTCACTGGCGCCGGGCGCGTCGTAACGGGCTGATCGCCGGGGCCGAATCGGGGCCATGTCCATCGACGCGCCTGCGATCGCACGCCTGCTGATCACCCGCGATCGCGAGGAGGACGTGCAGAAGCGGCAGATCTTCGTGTCGCTCGACGGCGTCAGCGTCGGCGATCTGCTCTTCGGCGAGCGACTGACACGTCCGCTGACCCCTGGCCCGCACACCCTGCGCGTCCACAACACGCTCTTCTGGAAGACGATTGAGTTCGAGGCGGCGCCGGGCGAGGACGTGCACTTCTCGACGGTCAACTACGCGGGACGGGGGTTCCTGAACCTGGCCCTGATTCTCGGCGTCGCGCCGCTGTTCCTGAAAGTGGAACAGATCAGGGATCGGGGACCGGGGATCAGGGATCAGTAGGGTCAGCGGCGGAAGGGATCGGCGATCGGAGGGAATCGGGCGTTCCCGACCCGATCCCTGGTCCCTGATCCCTGGTCCCCTAGTCCCTGCTTACTTCACTTCAACGATCTCGATCGCGATCCGATCCGGCCCTTCGACCATCGCGGCGCGCAGGCTGCCCCACGGGTGAATCTCCTCGAGGAACTTCACCCCTTCCTTCTTCAGGCGCGCAACCGTGGCGTCGAGGTTCGCCGTGCTCACCGCCCAGTGGTCGTAGATACGGCCGCGCGTCGACGCAAGACCACCGCCTGGCCACGGCACGATGGAGATGGAGATGTCGTCGATCTGCGCCCCGCCTCGCGGCTCACGCACGAACCCGTGTTTCGCGAACGATGGGAACGTGGGCGGCGAGTACCACTCGGTCTCGCAGTCGCCGTCCGGATTCGGCGCCTGCACACCGCGGCCCTGCGGCCGGTTTGCCCCAAGGTGCTCGACATACCAGTTGGTGGCGCAGGCCGGGTGCTCGTGATACATGTGCACGTGATTGAAGCGCTCGGCATTCCCCGACTGCGCGTTCTCGATCATCACGCCGTCGGGACCACGCAGGTATCCGAAGCCGCCGCTGCCGGTCGGGTCGGTCTTGGCGCCTTGTGCGCGCAGTTCGAGCACTTGCTCTTGCGTCGTAAACCCGCCTCCCGGAGCGCTCGGCACGTCGCCGGACAGGTCAATGAGCTTCGCGTCGGCGTCCGACCCGTTCCACATCTGCGCGATGGTGAGGCCCATCTTCCGGAAGTTGGCGTTGTACTCGCGCGAGTTCGGCGTGTTCCAGCCGAAATGCCACACCGACGTCTGCGGGCCGGTCAGCTCGTTCTGGGGCGGCGTCGCGACCTTCGTGAACAGGATGTACAGGTTGCCCGTCTTCACGGCTTCATGGCCGTTGAAGGTCGTCTTCTCGGCGGACTTGGCGAATGCCTTCGGGTAGTACGCCGCAGCCGCGGCCGGGTCCACCGCGTTCAGGTGGACGTGGTGGAAATGCAACGCTTCGGGGGCGGCCGCCTGGCTTTGCGCCCCCGCGGGAATTCCGTTGCCGGCGACGAACGCCAGCGTGCCGGCGGCGACGCCGGCCGACAGGGTCCGGACGATCACGTTCATAAGTTCAGCTCCAGCATGTGTGACGCGGCCGCGAACCGTCCCCGCGACAGCGAGCGCCCGGGATCTTAGGCCGGATCAGTTCTTGAACGCCACTCCGACGACGATGGCGACGTCGTTCTTCACGAGGCCCGGGCTCACCTTGTTCTTGTAGACGTTCAGGAACTGCAGCTTCAGCTGTATCCGGGCGTTCACGGCCGCCGCAAGCGTCAGGTCCAATGTGTACAGTGCATCGTCGAAGTTGTTCATCTTGAAGAGCGCCGTTGCCGTCACGGTCAACGTCGTCGTCGGCGTCAGTTGGTGCTGCAGCTTCTCTGAGCCGCTGATCGCGCCGGATGTGCGCACGTC
The DNA here is from genome assembly GCA_963748265.1 of uncultured Acidobacteriota bacterium. GTDB lineage: Bacteria > Acidobacteriota > Vicinamibacteria > Vicinamibacterales > CAVVIG01 > CAVVIG01. The sequence goes on from CAVVIG010000001.1 coordinate 109,031, forward strand.
GATGCCCGGGTTCTTTTCCCAGACGCCGCCGACACCGGCGTCCACCGAGAGCCGTGTGACCGGCGAGTCGATGAGCCGGTAGCCGACGCCTCCGGTCGGCGCGAGCAGATATTGGATCTGCTTGAACGTGTCGTGCAGGTACTGCATCTGGCCGAACGTGTACCCGCGCGGATTGAACCGGTACTCCTCGCGGCCGTTCAGGCCGATACGGTCAGCCGTCAGATCCCCATCTCTTCTGCCACGCAGGTAGAGGCCGTCGGACTTGAGCAGGAGCGCGCGCCTGGGGTCGTAGGTCACCTCGTAGCCGGCGTTGACCGTCGACGTATCGGAATTGCCGTTCGTCAGCGCAACGCCGGCGGTTGCTGTGGTCGTCCAGGTCCTGGGAGTCGGCGAAGCGGGAGGGGGCTGCTGTGCCCGAGCGGTCGAGGAGAACAGGAAAAAAGCAGAGACCGAGATCAATACAAGGCGCCCTGACATACACACGCTGCACGTCTCTCCTTGCGAGTTGGGGTCATGGGGCCCATGGCGGGAACGCCAGCCACCGGCACTGCGCCGGGAACCGTTGCACGTAGTCGGCCACAATCGGCGTCAGCGCGGCCCGGCAGGCTTCGGCATCGGCGGCGGCATCGGGCTGGACCGCCGGCAGCGGCGGGTGCAGTTCGATCACGCGGCGGCCGCTTTCTTCATGCATGAAGACCGGCACCGTGGGCACGCGCGTCTGACGGCGAAGCGCCAGCCATCCCGTGCGAACGACCAGTGGATTGCCTGGGAGATCGATGCGGAAGGCCTCGCGACCGAAAGGACCGTCTCCGGTCATGTAGATGAGGGCATTGTCCGACAGCAGACGGCGGATCCGATACAGCGTCCCGACGCGAGCCGATGGGCTCTCCGCCGACATCCGGATCAGGTCGCTCGACGCCAGCGCGTCGTCCCATCGTCGATCCTGCTTAACATTCTCGAAGCGCGCGACCATGCGCACGCGATAGCCGGCGACGCGCAACGCCAGCCACGCGCGCGGCGGGCCCAGATGAAATCCGAGCAGCATCGCGCCGCCCTGCTGGATGTCGAGGTGTTCCCTGCCAGTGATGACGACGCCCTCGGCCACATCGCCGACCTCGTCGATCCCGATCATCGCCTCGGCAGCCGCGTATCGCCCGTGGTTCGCGAGGAGCCGCGTCGCCATCCAGGCGCTTCCCCACGCGCCCGCACCCTGAGCAGCGGACCATCGCACGGCGTCGCGGAACCGCCCGCGCACGATCCCGTCGCCGACCGCCAGCGCCGCGAGCAGTCCCTCTGACGCGGGCCGTGGCAACCGGCGAAGCAGGCCCAGCACGGGACCGAGCCGCGCCGACCCCTGAAACATGTCGGGTTCGATCGCGGCCGTGCCGTCGGGGGGCGCCGTGCTTGCTGGCGCGTCGAGCGGAGGCATTGACATTCGATCTTATAGCCGGACGCTGGCGGATCGCATGAAGCAGAAGCCGTTCCCCCGACGTCTGGCGTGTTCGCGACGCAGCATCGTCCGGCTGGTGCCATTCTCGCGAGCGCAGCGCCCGATCGACCCACTGCCGCAGCCGACCGACGTCGACGAGATAGTCCGTGACGCGCTATTGCCTCGCGTCTTCGGGAAGCGGGATCAGTGCCTCCGCCGCCAGCACGTGAATCGTCGTGGACACGAACGACGCCGGCGCGAAGTTGTCGATGATCTCGATTGTCGCCGACTCGCCCGGCTGGAAGATCTGCTTGATGCGGTCGTGCCGCTCCGCCACCACCTCGCCGTTCGCGTCCAGGTAGTGCGTCTGATACAAGACGTCGCGGTAGGCCACACGCTCGTTCGTGTTGCGCAGGGTGACCGTCCAGAGCGCCACACGGCGCGGTCCGAGCCGGAACTGCACGTCGGACAACTGCACGTCCTTCGGCGCATCCCACGGCCGCGACGGATCCTGCAGGGAGGCGGGTCCGCCGTCCACGGCAAAGTCGCGCCGGTGCCCGAACATCTCGGGCTCTTTCAGCCACAGCGCCGTCGCGACCACCTCGCGCTGGCGGTACAGCGAGATCTCCGGCCAGTGAATCCATCCCTGGCCGACGTGGAAGGCGACGTTCAGCCCGAGCAGCACGCCGGCCCACTTGCGCGTCCGCGGTGAATCGACCGCCGCGAAACAGTACGCCGCGAACAGGAACGACAGCGGCGACAGAACGTAGAACGCGTGCGCCTGCGGCGGTTCGATCACGAACCAGTAGCTCGCGTAGATCATGACGATGGTGCCGACCAGCAGCCACTTCAGCAGCCGCCAGTCGTCGCCCGGCCGCGACCGGAACCACTCGCGGACCATCCACAGCGGCTGCAGGATCCCCGCCAGCCACACGGCCACCGCGAGCGGCGCGAGCCAGAGGTTCCGCAGCAAAAACATCAGCCGCTTCCCGTCGTCGGTGGCCATGTAGCGCCAGATCTCGAGGCTCGGGAACGAGAAGAGCCGCGCCAGCGTGTCCACCATCACCACGGGGTTGACCGGATGGAGGGCGAGATTCCTGCCCGTCCCGCCCGACCCGGCGCCCATCCCGTAGACGATTAGCGTCGGCAGGAGCAGTGAGCCAGTCAGCAGCGCGCCGAACACGAATCCGGCGGCATCGGCCGCGAGCGCCCGCGCGCCGGAACGCCAGCGCGAAAGCCATGCGCCCGCCGCGTACGGCAGCAGCAGCGGCCACGACGCGTGCACCTGCATGATCCAGGCGATGGCCGCGCCCATGAGGAAGAAGCCGAGCACGGTCGGGATCTTGCCAAGGCGGAACGCAGGTACCGTTTCGAAGAACCCGAGAAAGAAGAGCATCGCCGGCGCGAGCGACGTACGACGGGTTGAGGATGTGTGTGGACCATTCGAGCGTCCACGGCACGGTCATCAGCCAGCCCCACACCAGCCATTTCGGCAAGCGAGGCAGGCGCTCGGTGACGTACCACGCAAACACCGCGAGTCCCGCAAACGACAGCAGGTTCACGAACACGTACGACGACTCGGGAACCGGTGCGATGCGAAGCGGGAGGCCAACGAGCAGCGCCTGGAGCGCTCCCGGGATCTCGCTCCGGGTCCAGACGATGTCGGGTCCGAAGTAGGGCCAGGCGCCGGTCGCGTAGTAGCGCAGCCCCAACAGGAAGATCTGCGTTTCGTCTTCGAAGAAGAACTCGCGCGAGAGACCGTAGAGAAACCGGAAGGCGAAGAGCGCCGACAGAGCCAGCACCCAGGTTGCCATCGACCGGCGCGACGGCGTCGTCGCCCGGGTCGATTCGCGATGGGACGTCACGGACATGTCGAATCATGATACTGCCCTGCCACTGTGTCCCTTCGGCAGCTCGCGCGATACACTGCCAGGCGCGCGTGAATCTCGTCATCGTCGAACCCGGAGAAGTCGACGCGGCCGGCACGATCCTGTTGACCGATGCTCGCGCCAGGCACTTGCGCGACGTGCTGAACGTGACGCGGGGCCAGACGGTCCGCATCGGCCTCCTCGACGGACCGCTGGGCATCGGCGTCGTCGCCGACAGCGGTGCGGAGGGGCTGCGCGTGCAGTGCACGTTCGCGGGTGACGTGCCGGACAGACCGCGCGTCGACCTGATGCTGGCGGTGCCGCGGCCGAAGGTCTTACGGCGCCTGTGGGCGCAGATCGCAGCGCTTGGCGTCGGGCGCATCATCCTCACCAACGCGGAGCGGGTCGAGCGCCAGTACTTCGACACCCACATCCTGGACGCGGCGGTCTATCGTCCACTGCTCATCGAGGGCTTGCAGCAGGCGCGCGACACGCGCCTCCCGGTCGTCTCGGTGCACCGGCGGTTCCGGGTACTGATTGAGGATGAACTCGACGGGCTGAGCGGAGACGCGGCGCGCTACGTGGCCGATCCAGGCTCGACGCTGCGCCTGGCCGATGCGGTCCGCGACCACGCCGGTGGCCGCGTGCTGATGGCAGTGGGTCCCGAAGGTGGGTGGAACCAGTTCGAACTCGATCTGCTGCAAGCGCACGGCTTCACGGCCGTTGCAATGGGAGCCCGCACGCTACGGGTCGACACGGCGTGCATCGCGCTCCTCGCCGGAATCGACTTAATGAAAGAACGCAGCACCGGCCAAGTTCGTTAGCGCGCGCATCGCGCTCACACCTGGGTGATCAACTCGCCAAATGTTCCAACCGTCCAGCGAAGGTCACTGGCGCCCAGTGTGGCCCCCGGCCCGCCGGCGCATCACGATCGTCATGTCGTTCACGCGATACCCGCCCGTGCCGAGCGGAACCCACTTTGCCTCTCCGTAAGTGGATCCATAGGCAGGGTGCCAGATGCGGACTCCCACATACGGTCCGACACAGCCTGCGCAGGCGCTCGTAAACGACACCCAGAAACGACCGAATGGGTCCGTGCTGATCGGCTCGGGCACCGACATCAGGATCGCGGTGGCGCCTGGCACAGGCACACCACCCTCGTCTACGACCCTGCCAAACACCTCGTACGATGCCGATGTGATTGGTGGCGAGCCGCCACCGGGCACTGGCGTCGCGGTTGGCGGACTGGGCGCGGTGGAAGTGGAGTCACACGCGGCAGCCGACAGCCCGAACACAAGTGCCACCAACAGCGCGTGCGACCACTCGCGCACAGGCTTCCCCAGGCTGACCCGCATACATGCCCCCTTCCTCTCGCAAACCGAGGAGACGACGAACCACCCGCCCCGAGGCGCATACGATGCGCCAGTTCGATGGTCGTGCGCAAGAGCTCAAGGGATGGCAAGCCGTACGTAGCCTTCCTGACCAGCGCGACCACGGGAGGACTGACATGGTCGAGCTGGATCCCAACCGCCCTGCTCCCTGAATCTCCCGCGCCGCCTCAGGGGAACGGCCTGTTCGTCTTCAGTCTTCCAGAGCCCTGACCGGAGTGACTCCCGCGGGGGCGCGACGCGCCTCAGTTCTTGAGCAGCCGCTCGACGACCGCCGGGTCGCCGTCGTTTTTCGCCGGTGTGACGCCGAGGACTCGAGCGAAGACGTTGTACAGGCTCACGTTCTCGAATGGCGGCACGACCGCGCCCACGCGGAACGCCGGTCCGGCCGCGACGAACAACGCGCGCATGGACGGGTCCTGCGGGTCGTACCCGTGCTCGCCCATCACGCGGGGCCGCCGCCCGGCGTCGATCGCGTCCACGGCGCTTCGCCGCAGCAGCTGCCACCCGTCGTCTACGACGCCGACGATGGCCGGGATGCGCGGATGGTCGCGGAAGTGCCAGCGCTCGGGTGTCTCGCGGCTGCGATAGACGCGCAGGTGTGGGGCGCGCCGCAGCGCCGTGTAGACCGCTTCCTCTTTGCCTGGCTTCGGGTTCAGGCCAATCGTTGGCGACAGATCGATCGCTTCCACATCGTCCGGCGAGACATAGTCCTCGAGCACGATGGTCCGTTCGCGCGACGTGGCGGTCATGCCGTGATCGGACAGGACGACCACGTTCACGTATTGGGTTAGCGCGCGGGTCTCGAGACCGTCGAGGAGCTGGCCCAGCCAGCCGTCCACCTGCACCAGCGCGCTGCTCACCTGATCCACGTCGGGGTTCCGATGCGCCGCAATGTCCACGTGCTCGAAGTACAGCGTCAGCAAGGTCGGGCGCTGGTCTCGCGGGAGCTCCAGCCACTGCAGGATCCTGGCGATCCGTTCACCGCCGGGGATGCTCTCGTCGTACGTCTGCCAGTAGGCGGCGTGACTGCCGCCGATCGGCGCTTCCGACCCGGGCCAGAACATCGTGGCCGAGCGCTGCCCTGCCCGCGCCAAGGTGAGCCAGATCGGCTCGCCGCCCCACCACATGGCGCTCTGCACCTCTTCGCGCCGTGACAGCGAGAAGCGGCGTCCCGTGGCGGGGTCGTAGATGCTGTTCGATACGATGCCGTGGTGGCCCGGATAGAGGCCCGTGACGATCGTGTAGAAGTTGGGAAAGGTCTTTGTGGGAAAGCTCGGAACCATCCACTCGGCGCGCACGCCGCGGGCAATCAGCCTCTCGAGATTGGGGAGTCGGGCCCTCGTGCGGTAATCAGGCCGGAAGCCGTCGATCCCGACCAGCACGATCGTTGGCCGAAGGTCGATTGACGACCGGGGTTGGCCGGACGACGTGCTGGCAGCCGCGCCCTGGGCCGCGGCGTGGGCGCGCCACGGTCGTGCACGATCGAGCGCTACGACACACAGCGCGAGGAGAACGACGAGGGCAACGAGGAAGAGGCGGCGACGCATCGGAAGGGCCGCTTCGATCCTACCCTTCCGACGCAAACTTCGCACGACGGGCACGGGGCCCGCCCAGGTCGCGTCAGAACGTCGCGAGCGCGTTGAACGGCGACGCCGTGCCACCGGGAACCTGGTAGATCGACCAGGTGAGCATGAACTCCCATCGCTTCAGGCGCGCCGCTTCAGCGGCCGCGTCTTCGGTGTACGCGTCGTCGACCAGCGGGAGCCCGATGTTCACCTGCGTCACCTGGTGAATGGGACGGTTGATGCCCTGCACGCCAGACGGTTGCACATCGTTCACGGCGTCGCCGGCGAGAAGGGAGACCTCACGCGCCTTCAGCCATGGCAGCACTGACGCATGCAGGCCCGCGCCACCCTGACCGTACGGCCACGGACCCTCCGCAGCACGCTTCGCCCACCGGCCCGTTCGGATGATGAGCGCGTCGCCGGCGCCGATCTTTAGGCCGGCAAACTTCTCGAACGCCTCGAGATCCTCGACGTAGATGGGTGTGCTCGGCTCGAGCCACTTCACACCCTTCAACAGCGGCATGTCGACCAGGATGCCGCGCGTGATGTACCCGGGACCCATGCGGTCCGCTGCCGACTCGATGCAACCGGCGGCGGTCAGCGTGAACGGAAATCCGTTGTAGCTGACGGCCGGCTCTCCCGCCTTCCGCCCGATGGGCCCCTGGTAGTGACACAAGGCGTCCATGTGCGAGCTCAGGCCGTCATGAATCGACAGCGTGATCACGTCGAGGGCGCCCTGGACTTCACCCGTCACCGGGTGGATCCTCGCCATCCGGTGCATGTTTTCGCCGAAGCCGCCGGTGTCCAGGCCGGTCTTCTTGATCGGATTGATCTGCAGCGTGACCGTCTTGGCTTCTTTCACGAGCGCCACGGCGGCCTTCGTCTTCTCCGGCGTGATCAGGTTCAGCATGCCCCGCTGGTCGTCTTTCCCCCAGCGGCCCCAGTTGGAGAGTTCCTTCTCCCACTTCTTGAGCATGTCGAGCGTGACCAGGCGCCCCGGTTCCTGGGTCGAGGGATGCGCCCGGAACTGCGGGTTGCCCTGTCCGGAAACGGCGGCGTCACTGGCGGCGAAGACGGCGCCGGCCACGAGTGCCGCCGCGATCGCGAGGCGGCCGTGCGAGTACCTGTGCCTTCATCGTTAGCCCTCAGCGCTTCAGGCGCGGAACGAACTTCGTCAGCCCCTGGATCGGACCGACTTCGCCCGCGTAGACGTTGCCCTGCGCGTCGACGGTCACGCCCTCACCCATCGAGCCGTAGCCACCCATGCCCGACGCCTGCTTCGACACGTGCTCGGGCACGAAGTACAAGACCTCGCCCGTGCGTGCGCTGCCGACACGCAGCCCCTTGCGCCAGCCCGGGTTGTAGTTGTCGTCCGACTCAGAGTCGATCGCGTAGAGCGTGTCGTCGGCGCTGATGTGCAGACCGCTGATGCGGCTGAACTGATACCAGGTGTCGAGCAGCTTCCCTTCCTGGTCGAAGATCTGGATGCGGCGGTTGCCGCGATCGGCGACGAAGAGCCGCCCGCGCGAGTCGAACGCCAGCGAGTGCGGTCCGCGGAACTGGCTCGGGCCGTAGCCGAAGGCGCCGAAGCTCTTGATGAACTTCCCGTCCGCGGAGAACTTCGAGATCCGGCCGATGGCGCCAGGCTGCGACTCGTTCTCCAGGAACTGCGCCGTGTGCGACTCTCCGACGTAGATGCTGCCGTCGGGGCCGATCACGACGTCGTTCGGCTCGGTGAAGGCTTCCGGCGGATTGCCCGTCTTGCCCGGCGTGCCGAGCGTCAGCAGCACCTTGCCCTCGGGGCTGAACTTGGTGACCGTGTTTCCCTTGTTCGCCCAGTCCGGGTACTGCTTCAGTTCGGCGGCGGTCGGCGTCCGGGCGTCGACGACCCACACGTTCCCCTGCTTGTCCACGTCCAGGCCGTGCGGCCAGGCGATGAGCCCTGCCCCGAAGCTCTTGACCACCTTGCCGGTCGGATCGAGCTTCACGATCGGGTCCACGGTCGACCCGACGCAGGAGTTCGTCCCGCAGCAATCGCCGGCCCAGACGTGACGGCCGTCGGGATCGATGTCGACGGCGCTGACCGATCCCCACTTGCGACCGTCCGGCAGCGTGCCGAAGTTGCGCACGGTCTCGTACGGGTTCGGGAGGTTGTTGATCGGCGCGACCTTGGCCTGTTCGGGCGGCCCGGCGGCGCCACGAGCTGTCGTCGGAGCGGGAGCCGGCGCACCGGCGCCGCGCTGGGCCAGGACGGCGCCCGGCACGAGCGCCGCAACCGCCGCGGCACACGCCGCAGCAGCAACAAAGACTTTCCTGATCATTCGGTTACCTCGTAAGGGGAATGGAACGGGTCCGAATTGTGACCCCTTGCGGGCGCCGCGATCAAGCGGAGTCGCCAAACCCACCCCGTTGCAGTGCTGTCACAGCCCTGTCACGGAACCGTCACTCTGGACCTCTAGAGTGAGGTCTCTTTCACTTCACCTGGCGGCTGTGGTAGCGGGTCCGCGAGACGGCCCGGAGGGACGAGATGCGACGACTTCACTGTTCATTCGGTTCATTGCTGGTGGCGGCCGGCGTGCTGTGCACGGCAGGACCCGCTGGGGCGCAGGGCTGGAATCAACCGGCCACCTACACGCTCCCCGAGATCGATCTGAGTCAGTTCATCGACGACACCACGGGAATTGCCGGCGTCAACGACCGGCAGGTCGAGCTGGGTGGCATCGGCAGCGACATCTGGCGCGGCCCTGGCGACGGCCCTGGCATCTACTGGATGATCAGCGACCGCGGACCAAACGGCGAGGATCCGCGCACCTTCCCGGTGTATCAGTTCACCCCCACCATCCTGCAGGTGCGGACAACCGGCACCGCGATCGAGATTCTCCAGGCTATTCCTATCAGGGGCTTTGGCTCCGTGCCGGTCACCGGCTTGCCCAATCTGACGAACAGCGCCGAAGTAATCGAGAGCGGCGAGATCGTCTCCGCACCGAACGAGGCGTTCTTCGCGTGCGCCGCCGGCGAGCCGGTGTCGCCCTCGCCGAACATCAACGGCCTCGACACCGAGGGCCTCGTCCGCACGAAGGACGGGTACTTCTGGGTGGCCGAGGAGTACAGCCCGTCGCTGCTCAAGATTGACCCGAACGGCGTGGTCGTCAGGCGGTACTTCCCCACCGACCTTGCTGACTACGTCAGCGACGTCGCCGGCACCAACTTCAACTACCCGTGGGACGATTCGGCGCTGTCTATCCCCAAGATCTACGGGCAGAAGCGGAAGCTGAATCGGGGCTTCGAGGGGCTCACGCTCTCACCTGACAGCAAGACGCTCTACATCGCCCTCCAGAGCCCGCTGAACAATCCGACCACCGCGGCGGGCAACAACGCGCGCAACACCCGCATCCTCGCCTTCGACATCGCGACAGAACAGGTCGTCGGCGAGTACGTGTACCGGTTTCAGCCGGCGGGTGAATTTCCCGCTCCTCCGGGGCTGGCGGCCAACCGCGCGCGCGACATGAAGGTCTCGGCCCTCTCCATGCTGGATCAGCGGCGTATGCTCGTGCTCGAGCGGACGGACTTCATCGCGAAGGTCTACCTGGTCGACCTGCAGGGCGCCACCGACATCCTGCACACGCAGTGGGACGACGTGGACACCTCGCCGACGCTGGAGGAACTCGTCAGCGACGGCACGCTCGAAGCTGCGGGGATCACCGCGCTGCCGAAGACGCTCGTGGCCACCTTCGACTCGACGCAGGGGTATCCGCAGAAGATCGAGGGGATGATCGCCATCGACGGCAATACGCTGGTCATCGCCAACGACAACGACTTCGGCGTCGGCGCCTTCACCGGCGGTGCGAACTGCGCGCTGACCACCGACAACGGCTTCGAGAGCCTGATTCACGTCGTGACCCTGCCCACCCCGATCAAGTAACAGCTGACACGCCGTGCGGCCCCGCTGAACCGGCCGCCGCACGGCACCTCTCTACCGAGCCGCCCACAGCACTCAGGCCTTTTTGCCCGTCCGCCCGCTGCACCGCCCCTCCGTTGACAGTCGTCCAGGCCAGGAGCATCATCAGCCCGGCTGCCGTTGATACCAGGCCGGAGGATGTGATGACTGTCACGATCAGAGTGAGTTCGTGCCTGGGTGCGCTCGCCCTCGCGATGGGGGTGTCCGCCTGCTCCGCGCCGGCCGCCGAGAAGCCCGCTGCTCCAGCGTCGCTGGAGGACCTGGCGAAACAGTCGCTCGCCCGCATCGACGGCGAGTTGAACGTGGCCGGCCTGAAGCAGCCGGTCGAAATCGTGCGCGACAAGGAAGGCATCCCGCACATCTACGCGCAGAACGACGACGACCTGTTCTTCGCCCAGGGCTACGTGATGGCGCAGGATCGGCTCTGGCAGCTCGAGATGTGGCGGCGCTGGCGCGAGGGAAGCCTCGCCGAGATCTTCGGGCCGGAGGCCTACGACTACGATGCGCGGGCGCGCCTGATGATGTTCCGCGGCCCGTGGGATCAGGCGGAATGGGGCAGCTATCACCCGGATGCCGAGCGGCTCTTCACCGCGTGGGCCAACGGCCTCAACGCCTACGTCAAGCAGAACGCCGACAGCCTCCCGGTCGAGTTCAGGCTCACCGGCATCAGGCCGGAGCCGTGGACCGCGAAGACCCTCACGCTGCGCTGGGCCGAGATCGGTCTGAGCAGCGCCGCGAACACCCCGCTCAACGAGATCGAGCTCGCGCAGAACGTCGCGAAACTCGGTGTGGCGGAGGCCAACCGCCGAGCGGCGCCGGATCCGGCCGACAACCTCACGGTGCCGGAAGGTTTCGATCCGGCCACCCTGCCCGCCGACCTCCTCGCCGCCGCCCGCAAGGGTGACGACGAGCCGTTCGCGCCGGGCAAGCTGCCGTCGCTGGAGATCGTCGAGGCGTACCGCGCGCTGGTGCCCGGGTTGCAGGTCGCGAGGGTCGCGCCTGAACTCCAGGACATGGACGGCAGCAACAACTGGGTGATCAGCGGCAAGCTGTCGCCGACCGGCGTGCCGATCCTCTCGAACGATCCCCACCGCACCATCGAGATGCCGTCGCTGCGCTACTTCGTGCACCTGAACGCGCCCGGCTGGAACGTCATCGGCGGTGGCGAGCCGCCGTTCATCGGCGTGGACGCGGGGAACAACGAGAACATGGCGTGGGGCTTCACCTTTGCCGGCATCGACATGGTCGACACCTTCGTCGAGGAGACCAACCCGGCTGACGCCAACCAGACGAAGTACAACGGCGCATGGGAGCCGATGCGCGTCATCCGCGAGGAGATCAAGGTCAAGGGCGAGGCACCACGGACGGTCGAACTGAAGTTCACGCGGCATGGTCCAGTCTTCTACGAGGACGCGGTGAACCACCGCGCGTACGTCGCGAAGTCGGTGAACCAGGAGCCGGGCACCGCGCCGTTCCGGGGCAGCCTCAAGCTGGCGCAGGCCGAGAGCTGCGAGACCTTCTTCGACCGGGCGATGTACTGGAAGGTGCCAACGCACAACCTCATTTGCGGCGACAACAAAGGGAACATCGCGCTCCAGGTGAGCGGGCTGACGCCGGATCGCGACGGCTGGAACGGGCGGCTTCCGGTCCCGGGCACGGGCAAGTACGAGTGGCGCGGCTTCCGCAGCGATCTGCCCCGCGAGTACAACCCCGCCCGCGGATACATCGCGACGGCGAACGACAACTCGCACCCGCCCGGCTACAAGGGGCGGCCGGTCCTCTACCGCACGACCCGTGAGGTCGAGGTCGCGCGCATCGTGCGCATCCGCCAGATGCTGGACGCGCAGAAGCAGTTCTCCATCAGCGACCTGGAGCGGATGCACCACGACGCGTATTCGCTGCGCGGCGAGCGCGACCAGCCGCTCTTCAAGGGATGGACGGCGAAAAGCGCCGACGTGGAGAAAGCGCGCGCGCTGATCGAGGGCTGGGATCGGATCCTGACCAGGGACACCACGCCGGGCGCCATCTACGTCCGGTGGTCGACAACCGATGGGGGTCGCAAGGCACTCGACGCGAAGCCGGGCCAGGCGCGGCAGGCGCTCGTCGAGCAGGGGCTCGGCCAGGCGCTCGAGCGGATGACGAAGGACTGGGGCGCCGACTGGTCGCAGTGGCGGTACGGCCGCATCAACGAGAGCAAGCTGCCGCACATGTTCATCGATGCCTTCAGCCTGCCGCCCGTGGAGCGTCCGGGCGGCTTCAACACCGTGAACGCCACCGGCGCGAACTTCCGGCGCATCATCGACCTGTCGAATCTGGACAACTCGGTCGGCACGAACGCGCCCGGCCAGTCAGCGCAGCCCGGGAGCCCGTACTACGGCAACTGGCGCGAACATCTCGCGGACGGACAGTACTTCCCGCTGCCCTTCACGCGGGCGGCTGTGGACCGGCAGGCGGGGCACAAGCTGACAATCAAGCCGTAACGGGAGATCAACCGCACGACGGACGAAGACCGAAGGAAACCAACATCACGAAGAACACGAAACCTAATGGGTCTTCGTGTCTTCGTGGCCTTCGTGAAGCTGGCTGCTCACAGCCGCGGGCGGACGTTCCAGACGCGCTCGCAGTACTCACGAATCGATCGGTCCGACGAGAAGGGTCCCATCCTCGCAACGTTCAGGACCGCGTCGCGGGTCCACGCCTCCGTCTCGAGCCACCGGGCGCTCACCCGCTCCTGCGCCCCGACATACGACGCATAGTCGGCCAGCAGCATGTAGGGATCGTCGCCGACCAACTGGTCGACGATCGGCTTGAACAGCTCGCGGTCGCCTCCCGCCAGCGCCCCTGACGCGATGAAGTCGACAACGCCACGCAGTTCCTCGTTCGACTCGTAGAACGCGCGCGCGCGATAACCATTCGACCGCGCCGCCTGCACTTCCGCCGCCGTCAGCCCGAACAGGAAGAACTGCTCGGGTCCGACGACCTTGCGGATTTCGATGTTGGCACCGTCGAGCGTGCCGATCGTGAGCGCCCCGTTCATCGCGAACTTCATGTTGCCGGTGCCGCTCGCCTCTTTTCCCGCCGTCGAGATCTGCTCGGAGAGGTCCGCCGCCGGGTAAATCAGCTGCGCGTTCTGCACGTTGAAGTCCGGGAAGAAGACCACCTTCAGCCGATCGGCCACGACCGGGTCACGGTTCACGAGGTCGCCGACCGACGTGATCAGCTTCACCATGAGCTTCGCCATGCGGTAGCCCGGCGCCGCCTTTCCGCCGAACAGAAACACGCGCGGCACGATGCTGGTTGACGGGCTCGCCTTCAGCCGCAGGAACAGCGTGAGGATGTGCAGCACGTTCAGGTGCTGCCGCTTGTATCGTGAATGCGCTTCACGTGGACGTCGAAGAGTGCGTGCGGGTTCACCGCGACGCCGGTCCGCTGGCGCAGCAGGTCCGCGAGACACTGCTTGTTGAGATGTTTCACACGCTCCCACGCCTGCCGGAACGCCGGGGAGTCCGCGAGCGCTTCGAGCCTGGAGAGATCGTCGAGATCCCGCAGCCACTCGTCGCCGAGGTGCTGCGTCACCAGCGACGCCAGTCCCGGGTTGCTGAGGGCAATGAAGCGCCGCGGGGTGACGCCGTTGGTGACGTTGCAGAACCGCTCCGGATGCATCGCCACCCAGTCGGCGAGCACCTCGCGCTTCAGCAGCTCCGTGTGGAGCTCCGCGACGCCGTTGATGGCGTGGGACCCGGTGCACGCAAGGTTGGCCATGCGCACGCGCCGCTCACCCTGCTCATCGATCAGCGACAGGCGCTGCGCACGCCCGTCATCGCCGGGGAAACGGCTACGTACATCGTCGAGCAGGCGCCGATTGATCTCGTAGACGATCTCGAGGTGCCGCGGCAGCAGCCTGCCGAACAGCGGGACGGACCATGCTTCAAGTGCCTCTGGCAGCAGGGTGTGGTTCGTGTAACCGAACGTGCGCACCGTGCAGGCCCAGGCCGCTTCCCAGGGCACCGCGTGCTCGTCGACGAGCAGCCGCATCAACTCGGCGACGCCGATCGCCGGATGGGTGTCGTTCAACTGCACGGCCCAACGCCCGTCGAATGCCTCGGGCCGCCCTCCCCGCGAAGGTGGATGCGCAGCATGTCCTGCAGCGCACTCGACACGAAGAACGCCTGCTGCGCGAGTCGCAGGGCCTTGCCCTGCATCGACTCGTCGTTCGGGTAGAGCACCTTCGAGATGCTCTCGCTCCGGATCAGGCGCTGCACGGCGCCGACGTAGTCGCCCTGGTTGAACGCGGCGAGGTCGAACTCCTCCGACGCCTCGGCCCGCCAGAGCCGCAGCATGTTGCAGTGCCCGGTGCGGTACCCGAGCACGGGCATGTCGTGCGGCACGCCACGGACCGTCTCCGCGGGGATCCACCGCACGCGAGCGCGGCCCGCGTCATCGACCGACCACTCGGTCCGTCCGCCGAACCCTATCTGCACCGTGAGCTCCGGACGCGCCATCTCCCAGGGGTTTCCCCAGCGCAGCCAGCGATCGGCCTTCTCGACCTGCCAGCCGTCGCGGATCTCCTGGTCGAAGATGCCGAACTCGTAGCGGATGCCGTAGCCGACGGCGGGCACTTCGAGCGTGGCCAGCGAATCCAGGTAGCAGGCCGCGAGGCGCCCGAGACCGCCGTTGCCGAGCCCCGGCTCCTCTTCGTGGCCGAGCACGGCGTACAGGTCGAAGCCGAGGCTCTCGAGAGCCCGTCGCATCTCCGGCACGATCCCGAGGTTCAGGAGGTTCGCGCCGAGCTGCGGGCCCATGAGGAACTCCGCCGACAGGTACACGACCAGCCGGGTGTCAGGCTTGGCGTCGAGGGAATCGAGGGTGGCGAGCGCCCGGCGGAACAGGCGATCGCGGACGGTGGTCGCGGTCGCCAGGTATACGTCGTTGAGGGGGGCGTTCTCCGGATGCCGACCGCACAGGTAGAACAGGTGCTCCTGGACTGCGCGTGCGAGTGTTTCCGCGTCCAGGCCACTCCTCACATCGTCGTCGATCGCCATGGGTTCACCGTGTAGTTGCGAGAACGGTCCACGAATACGGCTCGGCCGCGGGAGCAACGATAGCATCCCGGCACTTGCGGTATTCAACCGCTGTTGTCGCGTTGTACCGGTGAAGGGAGGCCTCAATGGCCCAAGCTCTGGTTTTCGCCTACGGCGCGGCCGCTTACGCAGCATTCTTCGCAACCTTCCTCTACGCGGCGGGATTCGTGGGAAACATCGGCGTTCCCAAGTCGATGGACTCCGCCGCCACGACGGCGTTCGGCATCGCTCTCGCCATCGACGTTGCGCTCCTGACGCTGTTCGCCGTCCAGCACAGCGTGATGGCCCGGCCGGCGTTCAAGCGCGTCCTCACTCGCATCGTTCCCCCCGCTGCCGAGCGCAGCACTTACGTGCTCGCGAGCAGCCTGGCGCTGATCCTGTTGTTCTGGCAGTGGCAGCCGCTCGGCGGCATCGTCTGGAACGTCGACAACCCGGTCGGCCGGACCGTGCTCTACGCGGCGTTCGCTTTCGGCTGGGGGCTCGTGCTGCTCACGACGTTCCTGATCAATCACTTCGACCTGTTCGGTCTGCGCCAGGTCTGGCTGTACCTGCGCGGGCGCGAGTACACACCGCTGCCGTTCGTGACGCCGGGGCCGTACAAGCTCGTGCGACACCCGCTCTATCTCGGCTGGCTCTTCGCCTTCTGGGCGACGCCGACGATGACCGTGACGCACCTGTTCTTTGCGATCGTGACGACCGCCTACATCCTGGTGGCCATCAGGTTCGAAGAGCACGACCTCGTGGAAGCGCATCCCGAGTACACGGCGTACCGGGCGCAGGTCCCCATGATCCTCCCGGGCACCTCGACGCCGACCCAGGCCTCCCCGCGTCGGCCCGCTGGGGCGACGGTTTGAGGCCGGCAGCGGCTCGTGAGGAGGCTGTATGCAGACCGCGCTAACATGCACCGGGATGGAGCCGCTCCAGGCCTGCCGCCCTGTCTCGGCCACCGGAACTGCCCGCCGGGCGTTGTTCGTGACGCTCGGCGTCTGCTCCGCCGCACTCGGCCTCGTGGGCGTGTTCGTGCCGGGCATGCCCACGACGGTCTTCGTCATCGCCGCCTCGTATCTCTTCGCCCGAAGCTCACCGCGGCTCGACGCCTGGCTTCATCGCCACCGCTTCCTTGGCCCGCCGCTGCGCCGCTACCAGGAGACCGGTGGCATGACGCCGCGAAGCAAGGGCATCGCGATCGCGTGCATGTGGATCGGGATCAGCGCCAGCTGCATCGCGCTGTGGGACGTGAGCGCCGCTTTGCAGGTCGCAACGCTGGGACTCGGCATCATCGGCACGGCGACGATCCTGCTCTACGTGCGATCGGTATAGGGAGCAGGGACCAGGGAGGGGATCAGGGATCGGTCGGAGGGATACCGTGCCGCGACCGTGGTGCCGCGGGCCATCGCAGCTGCCGCGATGCTTCGGAGGTCCGTCAGTGACGTCCCGTGTCCACAGGAAGCGGCAGACACCGCACGCGGCCGACGAGCTGAAGCGCAGCATCCGCACGTTTCACGGAACGCGAGCGGCAGATCCTGGGGTTCCTCATGGAAGGGCTCGCCAACAAGGAAATCGCCAGCGCCCTGAACATGTCCGAGAGCGCTGTGAAAGCGGCGCTGCAGATGCTGTTCAACAAGACCGGCGTCCGCACGCGAAGCCAGCTTGTGCGGGTCGCCCTGGAACAGCTCCGCGGCGACGCCTGATCGTCGCCGCCGCTACGAACGGCCCGGCACGGCGCGCGCCGCGCGCACGATCGCCGCCAGCGATCGGTCGACGTCGTCGATCGTCGTGGCGTGATTGCTCACCGAGATGCGCATCACCGCCTGCCCCCGCCAGGTGGACCCCCCCAGCCAGCACGTGCCGTCCCTCTGTATCGCGGCAATGACCGCACGCGTGCGCGCATCGTGGTCGTCGTCGCCGCCGCTCGACGAGAGGAACCGGACGAGCACCTGGTTCAGGACGACCTGGTTGAGCACCGCGATGTCCGGCTCCAACGCAAGCCGCTCGGCGAAGCGCCGCGCGTGCGCGCAGCAGCGCTCGACGATGTCCACGACGCCGGCGCGCCCGAGCGCCGCCAGCGCCGCGTAGACGGGCACACTGCGGGCACGACGCGAGAACTCCGGGTTCCAGTCCACGGGATCGCGGTCGGTCCCCGGCGCTGCCTGCACGAGATACGCAGCCGTCACCGTCATCGCGGCACGGTGCGCGTCGGGGTGCCTGCAGATGGTGATGCCGCAGTCGTAGGGGACGCTGAGCCACTTGTGCGCGTCGGTCGACCACGAGTCCGCGAGCTCGAGACCCGGCAGCGGCGAGGGCCGTTTCGCGGCAGCCCACAACCCGATGGCGCCGTCCACGTGAAGCCAGGCGCCATGGCGATGTGCGGCCTCGGCGAGCTCGCCGACTGGATCCATCGCGCCAGTGTTCACGTTCCCCGCCTGGCAACAGACGATCGTCGGATTGCCATCGTGTCCCTCGAGCGCCCGCTCGAGCGCAGACGGGACCATCGCGCCGTTCCCGTCCACCGGCACGTGCACGATGCCACGAGCGCCGATTCCGAGCAGCCGGGCGCTTCGCGGCACGGTCACGTGCACTTCCTCTCCGACGACGAGCCGGATCGGTGGTCCACCGGCGAGGCCGTCGGCTTCCACGTCCCAGCCGGCACGGGCGAGGACATGATGGCGCGCCGCGGCGAGCGCCGTGGCGTTGGCCATCTGCCCGCCGGTGACGAACGCGAACGATGCGTCCCGCGGCAGATCCAGGAGCTCGAGCAGCCAGCGACCGGCAATCTCCTCGATGACGGCCGTCGCCGGCGTTGTCGCAAACAGTCCCGTGTTCTGGTCCCACGCGGCGACGAGCCAGTCGGCGGCCAGGGCTGCAGGCAGGCTGCCGCCGATCACGAAGCCGAAGAACCGTCCGGAGTCCATGGCCATGAGCCCGCCGGCCTCGACGATGTCGGCCATGCGGTGGACGACTTCGGAGGGGTCGCGCGGTTGCTCGGGCATCGGACCGCCAAGCACGCGCCGGAGCGTTTCCGGGTCGGACGTCGGCGTCACGGGCGTGTCGTGCAACCCCTCGCGGTACCGGATGGCGCGGTCTGCAACGGATCGAAGCAGGTCGCTCTCGTTCATCGGCGTCGCAACTTGTCGTGATGCCTACCGCGAGCCAGGCACCGCCGGCGATCCCGAGGGACTGTCCGAGCCGGCGTCCTGCGGTCCGCGCGGGCGCGTACGATCGGTGACCAGGCGAAACAGCTCCCGAACAGCTACCGAGGGCTGCTGCCCGGGAGCGACGCGGATGACGATTGGCGCCATCGCGCGCTGGTCCCGCGCTGCCTCCACCTCGTCTCCGACGTTGGACGACAGGCCGATGATGGCGTCGCACTCAATCCCGGGGAGGCGCGATACCGCCTCGGACGCCGACTCGACCCGCTGGAGCCTGGCACCAGCCGTTTCGAGCATCGCAGTCATCTCTGACGGCATGTCCCGATCGACCAGGACGACGTTCAGATTCGAAAGCGCCAACGGGCCGGACTGCGCGTCGCCGCGTCCCGGTTCCTCGCGCGGCAGCGTGACCGAAAACGACGTGCCCCGGTCACGACCGGCGCTCGACACGCTGACGTGTCCGTCGAGCAGTTCGACGAGCTGCCGCACGACCGACAGGCCCAGTCCGAGACCGCCGTGTTTCCGGCTCAGCCCCCCCTCGCCCTGGCGCAGCTGCTCGAAGACGAACGGCAGGAACGCGGCGTCGATGCCGGCGCCGGTGTCGTCCACGCGCACGTCCAGATCGTGCGGTCGCGTGCGGAGTGACACACTGATCCGCCCGCCGGACGGTGTGAACTGGACAGCGTTCGTCAGCAGGTTGACGAATACCTGCTGGAGCCGTCCAGGATCGGCAATCGCTTCTGCCGTCTCGGCGGTCATCTCCAGGGTGAGACCTCGCTGCGTCGCCGCCGGACGGACGATGTCCACGCTCTCGCGCAGGATCGCCGTGACATTGACCAGCCGGAGTTCGAGCGTGAGCTTCCGGTTGGCGATCCGGGCGAGGTCGAGCAGGTCGTTAATGAGCTGTCCCTGCGCGTTGGCATTCCGCTCGATCCGTTCCAGGGCACGCAGCCGCGCCGCATCGTCGAGCCCGGTGTGACGGAGCTGCCAGACGGATCCGAGCAGCGCGTTCAGCGGGGTTCGCAGTTCGTGCGACAGCGTGGCAATGAAGTCGTTCTTCGCGGCGTTCGCTTCCTCGGCGGCCGTCCGGGCCTGGCGTTCGCGTTCGAGCGCCGCCGCCAGTGCCCGCTCCGCCTGGTGCGCGCGCACCAGCGCGCGCACCGTCGCGAGGAGCACGTCGGGATGAAGCGGCTCGGTCAGGTACACGTCGGCGCCGTGTTCGAGTCCCTGGACATGATCGGATGGCGACGTGGCGGTGCTCGACACCTGGAGAATCGGCAGCGTCGTGCCCGTGCCGCCTCCCTCGCGCAGCCGCCGGCTCACCTCCATGCCGCTGATGTCCGGCAGGTTGACGTCCAGGATGACGATATCCGGTGCGTCGCGTTGGACCGACTCCAGTGCTCCACCACCGGTCCCGGATTCGATGACGCGATAGCCGGCCCGCCGAAGCATCTTCACCTTGGCGAACCGTCCGGATTCGTTGTCGTCCACGACGAGAATCAGAGCGGACGACACCGATCAGCCCCTCGCCTCGGCCCGCCTGGCCCTCGCCTCGTCGGACGGCAGGTTGCGTCGCAGGAATCCCTGCAAGGTCTCGCGAGAGAGGTCCGATTTTGGCAGCACGGCGCCCGCGCCGAACCGCTGTCGGTCGGCCTCTGCGATCCGCTGCGAGGTCACGATGATGACGGGGATCGGTGCCGTGGAGGGATCCGCTTTCAGGAGATCGAAGACCTCCGATCCGCTCGCCCGGTCGAGTCCGAGGTCCAGCAGGATCAAGTCGGGCGGCCGCTGGCGGACCGCACGAAGGCACTCGTCGCCCGTGCTCGCGAAGCTCACCTCGTACTCGGGACCGCTGAGCATCTCCCTGATGATGAAGCGGAACGTCTCTTCGTCGTCCACTGACAGGACGCGCACCGGGCTGACGGACGTCACCACGGCGTCGAGCGTGCTGAGGAGCGACGCGCGCTCGATCGGCTTGACCAGGTACGCGTCTGCGCCCAGCCCGAATGCCTTCGTGCGATCGTCGACCGTCGAGATGACGACGAGCGGGATGTTCCTGGTCGCCTGCTCGCGCTTGAAGCGCGCGAGCACGTCCCAGGACTCCTGCCCCTGCAGCCGGATGTCGAGGATCAGCGCGGCGGGCCGCACGGCCGTGAGTGCCGTCATGGCCGTGGCCGCCGATCGCGTCGGCACGACCTGGAAACGCGTGCCCATCAACGCGCGTTCGTAAAGGAGCATGTCTTCGTCGGAGTCCTCGATGATCAGGACCGGGAGTTGGCCCGGGTCGACGCGGATCGGGCTTGGCGACACGGGGTCCCTGAAGATCAGCGGCAGCGTCACCGAGAACGTCGACCCGAAGCCAAACCGGCTGGAGACGGCAATGGAGCCACCGAGCAGTTCCGCCAGGCGCTTCGATAGCGGGAGGCCCAGCCCGGTCCCCTTCGTCCGGCGCTGGAGCGGGTTCTCGATCTGCACGAACTCGTCGAAGACCCGCGCGATGTCTGCCTCGGGGATGCCGATGCCGGTATCGCTCACCGAGAAGGTGACGGCGTCGCGCGCGGCGTTGAGCGAGGCGCTGACGCGCACTTCGCCGCTCTCCGTGTACTTCAGCGCGTTCGAGATGAAGTTGCGCAGGATCTGCGACACCTTGTTCTCGTCCGACAGCAGCGGCGGCAGGTCGTCGGCTTCCTCGAACACCAGGTTCAGCGACTGGTTGACCAGGAGCGGCCGGAGCATCCCGCGCAGCGCGCCGAACAGCGCGGCGACCTCGAACGGCACGGGCCGCACCTCGATCTTTCCTGCTTCGACCTTCGCGATGTCGAGCAGATCGTTCACCAGCTCGGACAACTGCTGCGCCGACTTCCGAACGTAGAACACCTCGTCTTTCTGATCAGGTCCGGAGCCGAGCCGCTCCGCCAGCAGGCTCGTGAGCGCCAGGATCGAGTTCACCGGGGTCCGGAACTCGTGGGTCATGTTCGAGAGGAACTTGGTCTTGAGCTCGTCGGCCCTCCGCAGGTGATCGGATCGCTCGTCGAGCTCGGCGTACAGCGCCACGACGCCGCGATTCGTGTCCTCGAGCTCCCGGTTCACGCGCTCGACTTCCTCCTGGCGCCTGCGCAGCTCTTCGAGCGTGCGGAGCAACTCCTGGTTCTGCTCCTGCACTTCGCTGACGGCGTCCTGCTGGGGCTGCGTCGACAGACTGCGGGCGATCGATTCGACTTCGCGGGGCGACAGCAGCTTCGCGCGGCGCGGCAGCAGCTTCTTGACCGTGACGGACGTTCCTGCGGGCGTCGACGAAATCGTGAAGTGGTCCATCAGGCGACGGGTGCCGACGAGCCCGAGCCCCAAGCCGGTGCTGGAGCGGTAACTCCCCGAGAGAATCTCATCGAGATTCGGGATTCCCTGGCCGCTGTCGGACACCGTGATGCTGAGCACCTGCGGGGCGGCGGAGCCCTCGATGCCGTACGCCACGACGCCGCCGCGCGCGTACTCGAAGGCGTTGCGCGCCAGTTCCGACACCGCCGTCGCGATGCGCGTCTGCTCGGTCGGGTCGAATCCCACCGCCGACGCAATCTGGCGCGCCCGCTGCCGCGCGAATACGACGTCGCGCTCCTGCCGGATCCGGACGGTCAGCAGCGGAATAGTCACTGACGCTCCCTCCCCACCACGACGGTCACATCGTCACG
Organism: uncultured Acidobacteriota bacterium; assembly: GCA_963748265.1. Taxonomy (GTDB): domain Bacteria; phylum Acidobacteriota; class Vicinamibacteria; order Vicinamibacterales; family CAVVIG01; genus CAVVIG01. Next base: position 131,158 of record CAVVIG010000001.1, read on the forward strand.
GTTCCGGCTGAAGTCGCGATAGAGGACCGCGGCGACGACGGCCGGGTGGCGCCGCGCGAGCCCGGCGAAGCCGTCGAACGACCAGTGCGACGAGAGTCCGTCCGAGTGCATGACAAGCATCGCACCCGGCTCCCAGGGGTAACTGTACCTCGCGGAAGACTCGCGCCTCGTGCCCAAGCGTGCCTGCATGCGAGACCGCGTGACGGAGTCCCTCGGCGCTCACGATGCCGGCCGCGATGTTTCCGACGCCGACGTACTTCAGCTGACGCGCACGGGGCCGCACCTCCGCGATCGCCCCGGCGGCGCCCCTGGTGTGCCGGGCGGCGAGGTGCATTTCCTGCAGCGTGTGCGCGCCGCCCCTTGCGTGGTGTCGCTCGAATGCGCCCAGCGCCGCGACTGCCGCCTCGGCGGCGTACGGCCCGTGCCCGAGGCCGTCGACCACTGCGGCATATGCCCCCTCGGCGCCGACGCGTATGCTCCAGGCATCGCCGCAGGCCGTCTCTCCAAGCTTGGGCACTGACACGCCGGCGAACTCGAGTGTTCCGTCCACAGCGCGCAGGTTTCGCTTGCGGCCAAGCCGCGCCAAAACCACGGTGCCTCGTCCTTCCGTCGTGTAGATGTCGAACAGGTCGGACAGGCGCCGGATCGCACCGAGACCGGTTCCCGGGGATCCTGCGGTCGAGTGACCGTCCACGAGCGCGGCAGCAACGTCCCGAATCCCGGGTCCGCGGTCGACGGCAATCAACTCGACCGAGCTCTCCGAGCCGGAGTTGAGCACGCGAGCCAGGAACTCGCCACCGCGCGCATGTTTGGTCAGGTTCGTCGCGAGCTCCGTCGCCACCAGCCCCGCCCGGTAACTGTCGGCCTCATCGAAGCCGACCGAGTCGGCAAGCTCGCGCGTCACGAAGCGCGCTGCCGAGGGCTGTGTTCCCTCGACGACGGGCACCATCTGGTGCGCGTAGCTCACTTCCATCGCACGATCACCACGCGCGTGCCAATGCCCGGGGTCGACGAGATCTCGAACTCGTTCGAGAGCCGCTTGGCGCCCGACAGGCCAAGCCCGAGCCCGCCGCCCGTCGAGTAGCCATCCCGCATCGCCAGCGCGAGGTCGCTGATACCAGGGCCGCGATCCTCGAACGACAGGCGGAGGCCCCGGCGACCGCCTTCGGTCATCGGCTCGATACAGGCGTGTCCACCCCCGCCGTGCTTAATGGTGTTACGGGCCAGCTCACTGGCCGCTGTGACGACCTTGGTCTGCTCGACCAGACTGAACCCGAGCTCGATCGCGCGCGCCCGCACAACCTGGCGCACCCGCACGACGTGATCGTCGGTTTCGAGCGGAAGCCGCTCCGCTTGCCCGACGGTCATTGCCGGCCGGCTGCCGCGAGCAGCTCCATGCCCTTCTCGATGTTCAGCGCGGTGCGCACGCCGGAGAGGGACATGCCGAGCTCGACCAGCGTAATCGCCACGGCAGGCCGCATGCCGACGACGACCGTGTCCGCATCGAGCACGCGCGACATCGCGGCGATGTTCCCCATCATGCGTCCGATGAAGGAGTCGACCATTTCCAGCGAGGAGATGTCGATCAGCACGCCGTGCGCACGCGTCTCGGAGATCCGCGCGGTCAGGTCGTCCTGCAGCTGCATCGCCAGGCGGTCGTGCATGTCGACTTGAATCGACACGAGCAGGCAGCGACCGAGCTTCAGAATCGGGATGCGCTCCACGCTACGCTCCGGGACCGGCGCCAAGAGCGCCCGGAGCCGGCGACGAACCAGGCGCGGAGGCCACCCGTGTCACGGCCAGACCCAGGCGCTTCAGCGCGACGCCGAACGCGTCGGCCAGGGTCGCCTTGGTCATCACACTGTTGAGATCGACGCCGAGGTGGACGATGGTTTGCGCAATCTGCGGCCGGATACCGCTGATGATGCAGTCCGCGCCCATCAGGCGCGCGGCAGCCACGGTCTTGAGCAGGTGCTGCGCGACGAGCGTGTCGACCGTCGGCACACCGGTGATGTCGAGGATGGCGATGGCGGACCCGGTGTCCACGATCCGCTGCAGGAGGTTTTCCATTACCACCTGCGTCCGTGCGCTGTCGAGCATGCCGATCAGCGGCAGCGCGAGCACGCCGTCCCACAGCATCACCACGGGCGTCGACAGTTCCAGCATCTCCTGCTGCTGACGCGCAATCACTTCCTCGCGCGCCTTCTGGAACACTTCGGTCGTATAGAGACCGAGGCTGTCGAGCAGCGTGTTGGCGGCCCATGTTTCGTCCGCGATGCCTTTCGCGTCGGATACCTCGCGCCGGATCTGCGCGAACAGCGGCTCCTTCAGCGACAACACGAACGTGGCGGTCTCGCTGGGACGGAAGCCCTGGAGCGCGCGCGCGCGCGAAATTCGGGAAAGCGACTCCCGGACCGGCTCCCAATGCGGGCCGCTGATGTCCTGGCCAGCACCGGACTCCATGGCGCGAACGACGCCGCCCAGGAAGTCGCGCGCCTGCCGCTCCACCTCGGCATCCGAGATGAGTTCGCGGCGGCTGCCGAGGCCCGCGGTCAGGTTGCTGACCCAACTGCTGATGATGGTCTGTTCGTGCTGGCGGAGAATCTGCGGAAGTCGCGTATCAGGCATCGAGCTCCTCTACGGCTAAACCGTTCGCCGATCATACGTTGCCTGCTTACAGACTTGTCGGCTTGTTACGCAGCCGAGCTGCCTCACAAGGCATCACCAAGCCTGACTCGCGTGCGGTTTGTGTGCCGCGCGAAGCACCTTCGAGGGGGACGGAAGACGGCGACGGTCAGTCGCGAGGCGGAGTGAAGGTCGTGTCGGTGTCGACGCCGAAGCGGCGATAGTTCGAGAACTCCGAGAGCTGGTCGACGCGCATCCGCTTCAGCAGCATCAGCCGTGCGCTGGCCTTCACGCTGACCGTGGCCGGCAGCCACTCTTCGTCGTTCACCTTTCGCCGCTGGAACGACACGCGCGATCCTTCATGGATGCGCGCGAACATGCCGAGGCCGAACGACACGGTGTCGAGCGCCTCGACTTCGAGACGCACCAGCTCGTAGTCCGACTCGCTCACCCAGGCCTTGCCGGCGAAGTGCTTCATGATGCCGCCCTCGCGCGTGGTCGCCTTCACCTTCGGCCTGGGGGTGAATTCGATGAGGAGCGTCTCGTGCCCTTCGATCGTCTCGCGGCGCTGCAGCTTCATCTCGAAGATCCGAAAGCCGTCGTCGATGATCGCGGCTTCCTCGCGGCGCTGCTTCTCTTTCTCCCGCTGATCCTTCTGCCGGTCACTGTCACTCTGGCGTTCGGTCTTCTTCAGGTACTTCTCGACGTGCTCCTGGCGTTCCCTGTCCTGTTCGGCCAGCTTCGCGGCGCTCAGCGGCTTGCCGTTTTCGCTAATGAGCCGCTCCCAGGCTTCTTCGCCAGGCAGGCCGGGATAACGCTCGTAGACCTTCACCGACTCCTTGGTGACCCGCCCCTTGCCGTCGAGCGACCGTTCCCTCCGTGTCTCGAGGTACATGTAATTGCTCTGCCGCGTGGAGTCGAAGGCGAGACGGCTGCGCGCTTCCCGGAGGACGACGGCCGGATCGGGCAACGGGCGGTCGTCCGCAATCGGGCCCGGCACGAAGAGCAGGCCGAGCAGGGCAAGCAGCACAGGCATACCTGATTAGACGTCGGGAAGGGGCGCGTGGTCTACGGCGAACTGTCCGGCTCGTGCCTGCCCAGATCGCGAAGGACACGCCGGGCGGCGACGAACCCGGCGGCGCCGATCACCGAGCCGGCCGGGTGGCAGCCGGCGCTGCACGAGTAGAGCCCATCGACCGGCGTCGCGTACGGCATCCGCCGGTCGAAGCCGAACGTGTTGTCCACGTGGTGAATGTGGCCGTAGGTGATGCCGAAGTGCTCCTCGATCTTCTTCGGCGTCAGCGTCAGGACATCGACGACACGGTCCGAGAAGCCCGGGGCGAACTGGTCGGCGATGTCGAACAACCGGCGCACGTAGCGCGGCTCCTCTCGTTCCAGCTCCCCTCCTTCAACTCGTACGGCACCCACTGCACGAAGAACGCGGCGTTGTGCCGGCCGCGATCGTCCTGCAGCGTCGGATCGACCTCCGTGTGGATGTACCACTCGATCGAGGGGAACGTCGGCGAGCCCGCCAGCCTGGACGCGATCGAACCCGCGCCGAAGTTCCGCGATGACGTCCGGCCCCTGCGGCAGCAGGTGGATCGTGGCGCTGTACTGCCCGCGGTCCTCGGGCAGGCACGTGAAGGTGGGCAGGCGGTCGAGGGCGAGGTTCACCTTCAGCGTCGTGCCCAGGCGCTGGAAACCGTCGAGTTTCGCGTTGAACGCCGGTGGAAAGTGACTGGCGCCCACCAGCGCGCGCATCCGGAACGGGTCGCCGTTGCTGACGATCACCGGTGCATCCACTTCGCGGCCGTCCTGCAGCACGACACCGGTCGCCCGGCCTCCCGTGATGGCGATGCGAGCAACCGGCGACCCGGTGCGGATAGTTGCCCCTGCCTCGGTCGCCAGCCGCGCCAGCTCGCCGGTGACCCTGCCCATGCCGCCCTCGACGACCATCCATGTACCGTCGGATCCCGGCAGCCGGCACATGTTGTGGACGAGGAAGTTCAGCCCGGTTCCAGGCATCCCGAACGACGCGTTCAGCCCGGAGAAGCCGTCGGTGACCGCATACATCGCGACGAACAGGTCGCTCTGGAAACCGAAGCGCGCGAGGTACTCCTCCACCGGCTGCGCCACGAGATCGAGGAACGGCTGCCGGAGCGACGGACGGATGTACCGCTCCGCGGTGTCCGCGGCCGACAGCGGTTCCTCGAGCCAGCAGGGCGCGAGGTCGTCGCGAATCTGACCCAGCTCGCGGGCAAGCGCTTCCGCCGCCGCCCAGTCGCGTTCAGAGAAGAACTCGACACACTGGCGGCGCGTCAGCGCGGCATCCGAGCCGAACAGCACGTAGCGCGTGTCGGTCGTCGGGAGGAAGTAGTGCGGATCGCGTCGAATGAGGGGGAGCGTCAGTCCCAGCGTGCGCAGCAGCTCGGGAGGCACGAGGCCAAGCAGGTACGCGCCGGACGACGCGCCAAGCTTCGGCGCCCTGGCGAACGGATACTCGGTGCGCGCCGCCCCGCCAACCGCCGCGTGCGCCTCCAGCACGACGACGGAGAGGCCGGCCCGGGCGAGCACGGTCGCCGCGACGAGGCCGTTGTGACCCGCGCCGACGATGATGACGTCGGCCGTCTGGTGCATGGCTCGTCGCGCGACCTGGCCGCTGGCTGGCGGCTACTGAATCGTCCAGAAGTACACGGTGGTGCCGTCCACCTGCTCGCTCTTCTCGGCGGGCCAGTCCGCGCCCATCGAGAACGCGTGGGACACGACGCGCGAGCCCTTCGCGAGCTCGCTCTTCAGTCGCGGGGCGAGCTTCTCATTGAGGCTCTGGAGCAGGTACAGCGTCACGACGTTGGCTTCTCCAATCTTGATGGCCGGATCGAAGATGTCGCCGCGGATGAGCGTGACGCGATCCTGCACGCCGGCGGCGCGAACCTTTTCGGTCGCTTCCTTGATGCGCTCCGGGTCGATGTCGACGCCGACGACCCGTGCACCGCGCTTCGCGGCGGCGATCACCAGGGCGCCGTCGCCGCACCCGAGGTCGTACACGACGTCGTTCTTGGTGACGTTGGCCATTTTCATCATCGCCTCGGCCACCGGCTCGCGAGTCGGAACGAACACCACGTCGCGCGGGCGCGGCGGGGTCTTGGACTCGATGACGTTCTGCGCCGCGGCCTCGGTCGCACCCAGGACCAATGGAGCCGCCAGAAGGGCCGCCAGGATCATCACGCGCGGTTTCGGCATACTCGAACCTCCAGCTCTGATCCGTTCCGGGAAGACACGCCGACCACGCAACGATAGCAGACGCGGTCCGTTCCCCGACTCGGCTGCGCGGGGCTCGTCCGTTCGTGGGCGCCCGAGCTTGGCCTACGTCCGGCAGCGCTTGAATCGGGTCGGGTCACGTGCGTCATCACACGCACGTCACCGGTACAGCGAGTACGTGAGCTTCGTGAGAAGCGACCGGTTCGTGCGCCCCGCAAACGGACCGGACGTGAGCCGCGTGTCGTTGTACACGACGTAGAAGTTGTCGATGTTGCGCAGGATCCAGTTCAGACGGACCTGCGTGGAGGCGAGCTGCCCTTCGCTGTCTGTACTGGATGAAGGCCGACGTCAGCACGTTCCTGGTGAACGACGCCTCGACGCGGACACCAAGCAGGTGCGTCTGAAAACTCCCCTCTGCCAGGCGGATGTCGTTGAACGAATAGTTCGGCGATATGGCGAGGTGCCGTCCGGCCCGCAGGTCTGGCGAGACCTCGATGTTCCGCCGCGTACCCGAGTAGAACCCGCCGGTGCGGACGGCGATCGAGCCGCTGAGCGGCCGGCCATCGAACGTGCGCACTTCCAGTTCCAGCGCGTTCCAGTCGTACCGTTTGACCGGCAGCACGATCGAGTCGGAGATCTCGAACGGCTCGGGAAGCTGCTCGGTCGCGCGGATGTACCAGATCTCCGTCTCGTCGCCGCTCTGGAACTCCGCCTGCCCTTCGAGCTCGATCTCCCGCGTCAACAGCGTGCCCTGCGGATCGTGGTGCGCCAGGACACTCGGCCCGAAGAACAGCTGGCGGATGGGGCCCGACCGCGGGCGCGGCTTGATGTACGCTTCGCCCTGAAGCTGGCGGTCCTGCCGGCGGACGAACCCGAGCGACGGGTTGAAGCCAGGGTCCACGTTCAGGTACGCCGCCTGGGCATCGAAGAAGTCCGAGTTCCACGCTCCCCCCAGAAACGTCGCCCAGTTCCGGCCGCCATCCGGGTTCCCTGCTGCCGCGACGAGGGATGACAACCGCAGGTACCGCTTCACGACCACCTGCGCGTCGGCACCGACGGTGGTCTGGTTTCCCGCCTCGCCGTCTCGCCCCGTGACAATGGCGCCGAAGTACGAGCGGTTGAGCACTTCGCGCTGGAAGCGGACCACGCCGAAGTTCTCGGCCGGCACGCCGTTGGCCGCGGCCTCGCGTGCGCCCAGCACGCCGATGTCCGTGCCCGCCACCTTGCCCGTGAGCTTTCCGCCGAAGGCCAGGGGCGTCGGCTCGCCGTCCTGCGTCAGGCCGATTCGCCGGCTGTGAAACAGCACGAGCGACTGGTCGCCGAAATTTTCGGGCAGCCCCATGCGCAGCGAGGCCGCCCCTTCGACGAAGAAGCGCCGCTTCTCAGGGAAGAACAGGTTGAAGCGTGACAGGTTCACCCGCCGTGTGTCGGCCTCCGTCTGCGCGAAGTCCGGATTGACGGCGACGTTGGCGACGAGATTGGGTGTGACGCCGATCCGGCCGTCGTCGAGGCCAATCGAGCGCAGCGGCTCGAGGGATCCGGGGCCTTCTACGGCACGAATCGACTCGACGCCGCCGACCACGTAGGGGCGCAGCCGGACGCGCTGGCCCTGCGCGATGCCCTCGAGACCCGTCAGCATGCCGGCCTGCGACACCTGCTCGAAGTCGAAGTTGCGGCTCCAGTTGGCCCAGTAGACTTCCTCGTTCTTGCGCCGGATCACCCGCTCGAAGTCGATGCCCCACGGTCCGGCGTCGCCGCCCCGAAAGCGCAGCACCTTGAACGGGATCTGCAGCTCGACGCTCCACCCGTGCTCCCCCACGCTCACGCCCGCGAACCACTGCTCGTCCCAGTCGCCGTCGGGCGACGCCTCATTGCGGACGATGCCGTCCGACATCGCGCCGTTCGGATTGACGGTGAAGACGAAGCCGTTGCGGTGATCGTGAAACGTGTCGAGGATCACGGCGAACCGATCGTCGCTGTCGAAGTCGCTGTCGCGGCGCAGTGCCCGCGCCAGGATCCGGTCCGGTTCGCGGTCCCCGAGGAGCGCGCCAATGTAGAGCGCGTCGCGATCGTAGACGATACGGACCGTCGTCTCTTCGGTGGCAGGCTGACCCTGGGCGGGATCGCGCTGCCGGAAGTCGCCAACCTTCTCCGCGAGCTCCCACGCCGCGTCATCGAGCCGGCCGTCGACGACAGGCGCGACGTCCACACGCACCGCACGCGCGGAGCGCTCAGGCGATTGCGCAACCGCGTTCGCCGGCACGACCGCGAGGCACCCGGCAGCCACGAGCGGCATCAGTCGAATCAACGTCACCTGAAGTGGTATACACAACGGGCGATGAAGCACCCATGAAGCAGCTCTTCATCCGATCTTCATGTCGGCATGAGTAAGCTGGACACCGTGCGAGCGGTTCCCGCGCCGATCGTCGCCACGCTGCTGCTTGCAGCCACCGCCGCGCTCACCGCGCAGCGCGACGGCCCGACTACGGTGTACACGTTCGACGGCGATGCCGCTGGCCAGCCGCCGGCACAGTTCACACTCAACGAGGGACGCGACGCCGGACCAGGACGGTGGTCCATCGCGCGCGAGGGGTCCACGCAGGTGCTGGTGCACACCGGCGACGCCGCAAGCGGCCGGGCTCCCGCAACCGCAATCGTTCCTGGTACATCCACACCGCCGCTGTTGCACGGTGAGATATCCGTCCGTCTCCGCCTTCTGGAGGGCGAGCGGTCGGCGGGCCTCGTATGGCGCTACCGCGATGTGCGCAACTACCACCTGGCGCAGTTCACGCTCGGCGAGGAGCAGGCGATTGCGCTGTATCGTGTCGTCGATGGGAACCGCGTCCGGCTGGAGAACGAGGACGATCTGGAGCTCGATCCGGCTGCATGGCATTCGCTGCGGGTCGTGCTGCGCAACGATGAGGTGCGCGTGTACCTGGGCGGCATCCGCGTCTTCGAAGACCGCGATCGCACGGCTGAGCCGTTGGGTGTCGTGGGCCTCTGGTGCGCCGGGAACACCACGGCGCAGTTCGACGATGTCCGGGTGACACGGCAGGAGGATCGCGACTGATGCGCCTTCTGGTGGCGGAGGACGATCGGTCCCTGGCCCACACGCTGCGCAAGATCCTGGTCGAGGAGCGCTTCGCCGTGGACGTGGCCATGCGGGGCGACGAGGCCATCCACCAGGCCACCGAGGTCGCGTACGACGCGATCGTCCTGGACCTGATGCTCCCTGGCGTAGACGGCTGGACGGTCCTCGACACGCTCCGGCGCAAGCACGTGCGCACTCCCGTCGTCATCCTGACCGCCCGCGACGGCCTGCCCGATCGCGTCCGCGGCCTGAACGCCGGCGCCGACGACTACATCGTCAAGCCGTTCGCCGTGACGGAGCTGGTGGCCCGCATCCGCGCGGTGATCCGCCGTGCGTCGGCGAACCCTTCTCCGGTGGTCGTCGTCGGCGACGTCACCATCAACACGAGCAACCGGCTGGTCGAGCGAGCGGGACGCCTCGTCGATCTCGACGGCGCGCGAGTACGCGATCCTCGAGTACCTCGCGATGCGGCGCGGCACGCTGGTCACGCGTACGGTCCTGCAGGAGCACATCTACGGCGACGACGGCGAGGTGGCGTCGAACGTGGTGGACGTGCACGTCGCCGCGCTCCGGCGCAAGCTCGGACAGGACGTCGTCCAGACCCGCCGCGGCCATGGCTACATCGTCGCCGCTTAGCTCGCTGCGTGTCCGTCTGATCCTGCTGCACGCCGCGGCCGTGACGCTGGTCGTCGCGGTGTTCGGCACGGCGGTCTGTTACATGTTCTGGCGCTCGCTCGTGGTGCAGGTGGATGCGGACATCACCCAGCACGCGCAGCAGCTCGCGGCTTCTCTCGAGCCCGCCTCCGACGGCACGTTCGATGTGAACCTGTCCGCCGACCTTCGCGCCTACTTCTCCCAGGAGCTTGCCGATCGGCCGTATTACGGTCTCTGGACCGCTGACGGCCGGCCAATCGACATCTCGGACGGGCGGGTTGCACCCGAGCGCCCCGTGACCAGTGGAGCGCGGACGCGCGCGGGCGGACGCGAGGTCGTCGTGGCGGGACCGGCCGCGACGACGCTCCTGGTGGGGCGCGGCCTGGCCGCGGTGTCGGCGGATGTGCGAGCCCTCGCCGCAACCGTGGCCGCCGCGGGCGCCGGTGCAGCGATCCTGTCCGTTCTGATCGGGTGGGTGCTCGCCGGCCGTGCGCTTGCGCCGATCGCGCGCATCAGCGGCACCGCGCGGGCGATGGTCGACGGCGATCTCGCCGCGCGCATTCCCGTAGCCGACACCGACGCGGAGCTCGGGCAGCTGGCGCAGGCGCTCAACTCGGCGTTCGATCGTCTCCGCGATGCGAGCGCGCAGGTGCGCCGGTTCACGGCGGATGCGTCGCACGAGCTCCGTACGCCCTTAGCAGCGCTGCTCGCCGAGACCGAGTGGGCGCTGGAGCGTGTTCGCAGCGACGAAGCCTACCGCGACTCGCTCGCCACCTGCAGGGCCGCAGCCATCCGGATCGGACGCCTCGTCGATGGCCTGCTGACGCTGGCGCGAGCCGACGCCGACCAGCTGCTGGCGGTCCGGGCACCGTTCGACGTGCGCGCCGCGGTCGACGAGGTCGTGGCGCTTGCGCGGCCGGTCGCCGAGCACCGCGGCGTCCAGGTGCAGGCTGCCGTCGAACCGGTCACGGTCGTGGGCGATCGGGAGCAACTGCAGCAGGCGATCTCGAACCTGGTGATCAACGGCGTCTACTACAACCGGCCCAACGGACGCGTGACGGTACGAGGCGAGCGGGAGGATGGCGAGTTCGTCCTGAGGGTCTGCGACACAGGCATCGGCATTCCCGCCGCCGACGCGTCACATGTCTTCGAACGGTTCTATCGCGTGGACGGCTCGCGCGGCGTGACGGACGGCGCCGGCCTGGGGCTTCCGATCGCCAGATGGATCGTCGAGCAGCATGGCGGCTCACTCCTGCTCGCTGTGAGCAGCGAGGCCGGCAGTGAGTTCGTCATGCGGCTGCCGATCGATCGCGGACGCGCCGGGTAGCTACTTGCCCTGGTACTTCGGCGGACGTCCCTCCGCTTCGGCGCGGCGTCCTTCGAGGAAATCCTCGGTCTTGTACAGCGCGCTGTACTGCGCCCCGAGCTTCGAGAGGGCGTCGGCCTCCACCGGATCGATGTACTGGTGAGCCGAGGCGAGCGTCGCCTTGATCGACAGCGGCCCGCACGCGGCGATCTTCCGCGCGATGGCAACCGCGGCGTCGAGCGCGGCTGCCGGCGTCGGCGCGACCTGCTGCGTCACGCCCATGCGATACGACTCCTCCGCGCTCCAGTGGTCGCCCGTGAGCATGTAGCGCATCGCATTGCCCCACCCCGCCTCGCGGACGAATCGCACCGTGGCGCCGCCGCCCGGGAATCGCCCGTGCGTGTTCTCGTCCTGGCCGAACTGCGTGTTCGCAGCGGCCACGCGGATGTCTGCGGACAGGTAGATCTCGTGTCCGAGGTTCCAGGTGTCGCCGTGCGCCACCACGATCAGCGGCTTCGTGCGCCGCGGACCGGAGGAGTTGCCGATGTAGTCGAGCGTCGGGGCACTGCTCGTCCCGCGGTTCCCCGAGACGATGCCGGCCTGTGACGCGTCGACGTCGATGCCCCGCGAGAAGTGGGGGCCGTGGCCGAACATGATCGCCGCCCGCAGCGTCGGATCGTGTTCGTACTGGTAAAAGACCTCACCCAGCCGCAACCTCGTCGCTGGATCGACGCGGTTGAAGATGGATGGACGATTCAGTCCGATGAGCACGATGTCACCGCGGCGCTCGACGGTCACCGTCACCGACGACCCCAGCGGCACGTCGGCGAGCGTGGTGGCCGGAGCATCGGCCGGGGCCTGCGACTGAGCCTGGGCCGAGGCGGCAACAGCCACCATCGCCGCGCTCTTGAGTACGGCTCTGCGTCCTACGTGCGTGATGTGTGATTCATGGGCGACCTGCCTGCGGTGATGTTCGGGCGAACGGCGGGACGACCGCAAGGAGAATCTGCAGGAGGCCGGTGTGTGCGGGAACAGGAGGCCGCAGATGCCGGCCTCCTGTTCTCATCGAAACGGCGGTGTTACCGGTCGCTTTCGGATCCGTGGACGGGACGCAGGAAGTGAGCGAAGGCCCAGTTCGCGATCTGCTTCGCGGTCTGCCGCGCGTCTTCGTCGGCCGAACGGAAGTGAATGCCCTCGTAAATCCGTGCGTCGACGACATCGTCGGCAGCGTCAGAGAAGCGCGCGTAAGTGCGCGGATTCACCGGAGTCTCGCCGGTCGTCGGATGCACGAACAGGCTCGTCATCGTGAACGCGACCTTGTCCGTGCCGAACACGTTCGCGAGCATCGTGGCGGCTGCACCGGAGAGGCTGTTGGCTCCGGAGGGATAGTCGCCGTAGTTGGGCGTGGCGATGTACGGCGTCCAGTTCGCCTGGCCGATCGTGCGGGAGTTGCCGTCGGACTCGCCGAGCCTGATCGCGGTGATCGGACGCCAGTAGTTGAAGTGGATCTTGCCGTGCCAGGCCGTAATCATTCCGTCGGCCATCGCCATGTTGGCAAGCGCGAACATCCGGGCCGCCGCGCCGCTGTCGCTGGGGAAGTACTGGTCCGCGATCGATCGGAAGGTTCGGTTCCAGTACGCGACGGCGTTGTCGGCGAAGAACAGGGCTGTGTCGGTCTGCTCCGCTGTCCGGGCGCTGCCGGTGAGGCTGCCGAGCGTCTTTACCTCGTCGTATTCGTCGGCGTATTTCCCGCTCTTGAGGTGGGGGGGCGGTTCCTGCTGGAACTGCGAGGCATCTCTCAGGGTGAACGGCAGGATGTCCGCGATGTACCCGGCAGCCATCGGCAGCGGCTGATTCGTCGGGGAGAACGACGTCGGACGCCACTCACCCGCTCCCGTGCTACCGAAGAACTGGATCGCATTCGGGGGAACCCGCCCGTCGTTGTTGGCCCGAAGTGCCAGGATGTTGTCCGCAGCCGCCTGTCCGACCGTGATGCCGCTATCGTTGGTCAACCCTCTCGCCGCGAGATAGGCCTGATACAGGCTGCCGACGCTGCCGTTCGGCGTCGTCGTCAAGCCAACTCCGATCAGAATGTCGTGCGCCGCCGCTGCAACCGCCGCGACTGGAGATCCGGAGGCGTTGGCGACGGCGCCGCCGTAGCTCTCCCAGCGGTTTTCGAACGCCTGCAGCGCGTCGTGGACACCGAGCTGCACGATGGCGATGTCGATCAGGCCCGCCGGTCCCTGCCGTGTGGCGCCGGCAGAGCCCACGGCCTGCGTCGCAATCAGGTTCCAGTCGGTGACGACGTCCGCGGCAGCCGGACGCGCCCAGAGCAAGGCCACGGAGACGACGAGACCCGTGAGAATGCGCACTCTCGACATGGCAAGCACCTCGGTGCAACGACGGGTTTCCGGACGACGACACCTGGACGCGTTCGCGCGCAGACCTAACTCGACACTCGGACGCACGGCCGAGTCGGCTGACAGCGACCTGCGTCCGAACCCGGTACGCGCCGGTGCAATCGGCTCCGGCATTGTTCGGCGTAGCCTGCGGCCGCGTTTGGTGTGACTGTGAAGGTGCCCGGAGCGACCTCACAAGCGACACGCCGCGGCGATGTGCGGCGGAAATCGTGTTGCCGCGCAAAGTCGTGGATTGCCGCGCCTCGTCACCTGACAGATAATCCGCTCGGCGTCGTCAAGCAGAGAGGACGTCGATGACTCCCGACACCCGCGCGAACGGTCATGCCGGCGCTGGCGATTCCCGCCGCCTCGAGTCGTGGAAGGAGATCGCCGGCTACCTCGGTCGCGACGTGAGGACGGTCCAGCGCTGGGAAACGCGCGACGGCCTTCCCGTACATCGCCTTCATCACAACAAGCTCGGGTCGGTCTTCGCCTACGCGGCGGAACTGGACGCCTGGCGCGATGCACGGGACCGAGGCACTGTCAACGCACACGACGCTGAAGCCGCTGCTCCCCTCACATCCTCAGCGCAGGCACCGCGCTCGCAGTATCTGCACGTCTGGGGACCGGTCGCCGTCCTGCTGCTGGTCGTCCTCGCGAGTGTGGCCGTCTGGTGGAGACCGGCGGCGTCCGCAGGGCGCATAGCGACCGGGCCCGCCGAACGGGCGACGGTCGCGCCCGACGCATACGAGAGCTACCTTCGGGCCCGCCTCCAGTTGAATCGGCCGAATCGCACGCGCGCCGCAGTTGCGGAGAGCGTACGGCTGTTCGAGGAGAGCATCGCTCGCGACGCGATGTTTGCCCCTGCACATGCCGGGCTGGCCGCCGCCTACCAGGCCATGGGGACAACCGGCATCGGCGAACAGCCGGTCGTCCACACGATCCCCAAGGCGGTCACCGCCGCGCGCAAGGCCCTGGAACTCGATCCGCGGCTCGGCGAAGCCTTCACAACGCTCGCGGTCGCCGAGCAGCAGGCGTGGCACTGGCGCGAGGCGGAAGCGGCGTACCGCAGAGCGATCGAGAACGACCCGCAGGATGCGGCGGCTCTTCTCGGACTGGGCTCGCTCCTCGTGTTCGAAGGTCGGGTCGAGGAAGGGCTACGGGCCGCGATGCTCGGACGGGAACTCGATCCGCAGCCGGTGCGTGCCACCGTGCGGCTCGGATGGGTTCTCTACCAGGCACGCCTCTATGACGATGCGGCGCGCGCGCTCCGCATGGTGCTCGACGCCGAACCCGACAACCAGGCCGCGCTCTGGTTCCTCGGATTCGTGCTCATCGAGCAGGCTCGCTTCGACGAGGCGATCGCGACCCTCGAACGGGCCGCGTCACTCTCGAACCGGAACGCAGCGGACCTCGGAGTGCTGGCGCGGGCGTACGGCCGTGCGGGCCGGAGCGTGGAGGCGTGGCGCGTGATCCGCGAACTGGAACAGCGTGCGGCGACCGCGTATGTGCCGCCGGCGGTATTCGTGAACGCCTACATGGGCGTCGACGCGCACGAGCAGGTCTTCGCCGCCCTCGACCGCGCCTACCAGGAGCACTCGAACGTCATCGGATTCCTCAAGTCGCATCCCCTCTACGATCCGATCCGACGCGATCCACGGTTCATCGCGCTCGCCAGTCGAGCAGGGCTCTTCTGACGCGTTCACCACAAACACTCTCACGAAGAACACGAAGACACGAATCTGCTTCGGCTCTCGACAGACGGCGCGCAGGGACTGATTCCGGTGACGACCTTCGCCCACTGCGACCTTTCGTGGCGTGCCCTTCGTGAAGCGGCACGCATCGCGTGCAGCGGCAACAGTCTTCAGTTTTGACTTCTAAGTTTTAAGTTCTAAGTTCTAAGTTCCTGGCTCTAGCTGTCCAGAGCCTGGAGGAGGATCAGCACGACGAGCGCGAGGAGGATCAGCAGCGCGATCTTGATCCAGCTCCACGGCCGCTCGCCTGCCGTTTCGCCGGTCGCACCGTTGACCACCACCTGGTACGACGTGCCGCGATACACATACGACAGCAGCCATACCGGCACGAGAATGTGCTTGAACGTCTGATCCCGATACGTCGCGCGACACGACCAGGTTGCGATGCGTGTCGCCCGGCACCTGCTGCGCGCACAGCTGCCTCACGGCGGCTTCCATCGCAGCGCGTGACCGGGCCGCGGCCTTCACCAGATCCAGCTGGTATCGTTCGACCGTCCATCCAGACAGGTATCCGGCGTCGTACGGAACCAGCGACGTCGTGGGAAACGGCTCCACGCCGCGCAGAAGCCCCGCGTGCACGCCGAGCGACGCGCACACGAGGTCGTCGTCGAACACGTGCGAGAGCTCACCCGCGGCGGGCGACCACCGCACATGGCGCACCCGCTTGTTGTTGACGCGCGTGTAGTAGTACTGGCCCGACTCCGCCGTCCAGCGCGCGTCCACCTTCGCGTCGAACGTCCAGTACGGGAGGTACATCCCCTTCACCGTGTCGGTGAGCGCTTTCCCTGCGAAGCCGTTGGGCGCGAGCCACTGCCGTCCGTACCACGAGCGAATCAGCTCGCGCGCACGAGGCTCCGCGATGTGCATCGGGAGAACCGATTCGGGACGGACTGCGTCGCGTTCCTCTTCGTAGGGCGCGAGCGCGGTCGATCCGCAGAACCCGCAGCGCTGCGAGACCTTCTCGGGATCGAACACCGAGATCGCGTGGCAGCTCTGACACTTGACCGAGGTCTTCTCGGCCTGCCATCCACGGGAGGTATCCGAGGTCGCGGTACGCAGCGCTGCCGCGAGGTCGTGTTCGACGATGACGGTGCTGCCGTCGCGTTCGACCAGTTCGGCGGGCGACTCGGTGCCGCAGTACGGGCAGATCAGCGCCCGCTTCGCGGGATTCCATTGCGCCTCCCCACCGCACGCCGGGCACTCGAATTTCTGGCGTGCGAGGGTGACGTCCGCCCCACGTTCCGCTTGAGCCTCGGGCTCGCGAGGTGCGTCCACGGTGTTCAGTGCGAGGTCGCGCCTACTGGAGGAACTCCGACAGCGCCGCGCGCGTGATGCGCCACTGCGTGCCGATGCGCTTCCCCTTCAGGTCGCCCGACTCGAGGCTCGCGATCACGTCCGCCTCCGTCACGCCGAGGGCCGTCGCCGCATCCGCGGGCGTGAGGAGCTGCGGCATCGCGGCCGCGGCGGTTGCAGCTGCCGCTGCCGCAGGCGGCGCCGCGCCACCGGCGGCTGGCGTCGTCTGACCCAGCACGCCGCCAGCCTGGTTCATCATCTCCTTGGCGATCGCGAATCCGACCGCCATCTCCGCGCCGACACCGCCGACGCTCGAGCCACCTTCGGCCATCCCCTGCGCCATCTGGAACTTGACGTAGTCGTTCAGGTTGCCGACCGCGGCCATGCTCGAACGCTTGTCGATCGCCGCTTCGACCTCTGGCGGCACCGACACGTTCTCCACGACGAATGACGTCATCTCGATGCCGTACTTCCCGATCAGGATCGGGTTGATCACCGGCAGGAGCGCCTCGCCCAGCTCGCTGTATCGGGTCGCCACGTCGAGCACGGCTACCTTTGCCGTCGCCAGCGCCTCGCTGAAGACACTGACGAGCCGCGACCGCATCACGTCCGCGAACTCGTCGAGCCGGAAGTGATGGTCGGTGCCGGCCACTTCCTTGAGGAACTTCGGCGGCTCGATGATGCGGAAGTCGTAGGTACCAAAGGCCCGCACCCGGACGATGCCGAAGTCCTGATCGCGCATCATCACGGGGTTCGACGTCCCCCACTTGTTTCCCGTGAAGACGCGCGTGATGACGTAGTAGACGTCGGCCTTGAACGGCGACTCGAAGCCGTACTTCCAGCCCTTGAGGCGCGAGAGGACGGGAATGTTGTCGGTGGTGAGCGTGTGCTTGCCGGGGTTGAAGAGGTCTCCGTACTGCCCGAGGTAGACGAATTGCACGATCTGCGACTCGCGCACGATCAGCTGCGCGTTTCGCTTGATCTCCTTGTCATCGTCCGGCCACCGATACGCGAGCGTGTCGCGCGAATCGTCGGTCCACTCGATGATCTCGATGAACTGGCTGCGGATGAAGTCGGACAGCGCCATGGCCACCTCTCGCGTGAGAAGCGGCCATTGTAATGCGCTTTCTGACACGAAAGGTGGATCTCAGTGAGCACTCAGAACTGGAGCCGGCGCTACCGGGTTCCAGTCCTGAGCGTTCCGTGACCTCCGCTTCTTTGAGTTCTAAGTTTTAAGTTCTAAGTTCTTGAGTCAGAAGCCTAAGCGCATCCCGAACTGGAGCTGCCGCGGGAAACCGCCACCGCGCAGCGAGGTCGGCACCAGGAAGTTCGGCGACCGCTTGTCACCTGAGGGGTTGTTGAAGTTCGCACGGTTCGTTGCGTTGAAGACCTCGGCGAACAGATCCACCGTGCGGCTCGCGGCAAGCCGCATCCTGTAGCCCGCTCGCATGTCCAGCTGCATGAACCCCGGTCCGTACGCCCCGTTGCGCCCGCCGTCGTTATCCGCGGTGATAGCGTTCTGGGCCGTGCCGCTGTAGGTGCCGGGAGGCAGCGGATCCATCAGGACGCCGTTGCGGTCGGTGTCGAACGTGCTGTCGAACAGGCTGAACGGCGACCCCGTCATCATGCGGGCCGTCGCCGAGAACGTGACGCCTTTCATCTGTGGCACGCTCACCTGCCCGCTCAGCGACAGCGTCTGCCGCCGATCGAAGTTCGTCGGCCCTTCGTTCAGCTCGAGGTTGTCATCGTCGACGAGCTGGAAGTCGTTGACTGCAGTCGGCAGACCGCTCGTGTTCCCGCGGGCATACCCGACGTTGTACGACGCCCGCGCGCCCCAGAAGTTCGAGAACCGCTTCTCGAGCTGGAGGCTCAAGCCGTCGTACTGTGACGAGGCGTCGTTCCGGTAGGTGAAGACGTCCTGCACGAACGGCGAGATGCCCAGCTGCCCCGCAACGTTGTACAGGTCGTACCGCGTAATCCGGTTGTCCGTGCGGCTGGTCGTCGCGCGGACGCCCGGGTTCAGGTTGAACCGCAGCGGCTGATTCCGGTTCCACGAATGCACGTAGTCGGCCGCGAATGAAAGGTTGGATCGAAGCTGCCGCTCGTACCCCATCGTCAGCTGCTGCTGCCGCGGCAGGATGCGCTGCGGGTTGTCCATGTACACCGTGCCGGTATTGCGTGCGATGGTGCCCGGCGGGTTCAGCTGATCGAGCAGCGCCCGGTTCACGACGGGGCCGTTGACCAGGAACGGATCGGTCGGGAACCGGCCGTTGCTCGGCCCCGGGTCGGCGGCGTTGAACGGATAGTTCGCCAGGAACGAGTCGGAATACACGGGGTTCAGCAGATACGTCTCAAAGCGATCGATCCACTGCTTCTCGTAGAACATGCCGTAGCCGCCGCGCAGGACAGCTCTGTCCCCCATGCTGTAGGCGAAGCCGGCCCTCGGCTGGAAGTTGTTCTTGTCGATCGGATAGGCCGTGGGGTCGCTGAAGAACGGGTTGTAAGGCTCTACGAACGGCGACACATGCAGGTCGTAACGCAAGCCGATGTTGAGCGTGAGGTCGCTGGTTGCCTGCCACTTGTCGTGCAGATAGAGACCGAGCGAGTGCGTGCGCGTCACGAGGTGCTGCATGCCCGGCACGCGGACCGTGAGTCGCTCCGGATAGGTGCGTGGATCGGCGGCGTTGTAGTCCAGATCCGTGGGAAAGTCGAAGCGACCGTTCATGAACCGCTGGTCGTCCCGCTGGTGCTGACCGAACTGGTACTGCGACCCCATCTTGACGTCGTGGCTTCCGACGCGGCCGGGGATGAACCAGGTGAAGGTGGTGTCCCACCCGTAGACCTTCATCGCACGAACATCGGCGTATTCATTGCCGGTCTGGTCGTAGAAGCTCAGGAAGTCGAGCTGCGGCGGCGCCTGCTGCCACGTGCCCTCGAGGTACTGCGGCATGCCGCGATCGGGTCGTTCCTGCACGTACGAGAGACGCGTCAGGAACAACTTCGTGGGGCTCGCCAGGAAGTTGATCGTCCCCACGGCCGTCACATCGTTGTCTATTTCGGTGTACAGGGTGTTGATGGTGCCGTCGCCGAGCACCTGGTTGTGGTTCGGCTGGTGATCCCACAGCGCCCGGAACGAATAGTTCAAACGCCGGCTTACCTGATGATCGAGCCGGCCCAGGGAGTTGTACGAGTTGGTCTGCTGCGTGGCGGTGAAGCTCTTGTCCGGCCTCGAGTTGTAGACGCGGCTGCGCCCTTCGTCGAGATCGCTCCGCTCGAAACTGAGGAAGTAGTGCATCCGGTCCTGCAGGATGGGGCCGCCGAGCGTCCCGCCCCACTGCTTCCGCTGCGAATCGGGCTTCTCCAGGCTCTGCTGCTCGACGAAGAAGTCCTTGGCCGTGAACGCCTGGTTGGTGAAGTAGCCGAACGCGCTGCCGCGGATGGCATTCGTGCCCTGCTTGCTCACCGCGTTGATCACGCCGGCGGTGGCGCCGCCGTATGCCGCATCGAACTGGTTGGTGACGACCTGGAACTCCTGAATGGCTTCGAGGGGCGTCCGTGCCTGCGCGCCGGCGCTGCCCCCGCGCAGGTCGTCGTTGTTGCTGCCGCCGTCCATCAGGAAGACGACGCCGCTGCCGTGCTGCCCGTTGATCGTCACGTTGTCCGACGAGGAGTCGGACGTCGGGTTGTAGACGACACCCGGAAGCAGTGCGACGAAGCCGGTGAAGTTGCGGTTGCCCGACGGGAGGCTGGTCAGCTCCGTCGCGTTCACGTTGCCGCCCACTTCGGTGGAGGTCAGGTCCACCTGCGGCGCCTCGGTCGTGATGGTGAGCGTCTCGGTGAGGCCGCCCACCTTCAGCACCAGCTCCAGGGCCGCGGTGCTGCCGACGCGCAGGCTCAGGTCATCGAGCTCGTACTTGGAGAAACCGCCCAGCGACGCTTCGAGCCGGTACGGGCCCGGGACGAGCCCGGGGAACGAGAACGTGCCATCGACACCGCTGGTGGTTTCGCGCGCGACGCCCGTATCGCGATGGGTCAGCGTGATCGCGACGCCCGGCAACACCAGCTGCTGCTCGTCGGTGATCCGGCCGCGGACGCCGGCGACCCCCTGCGCCCACACGCTGCCTTGTGCAGCCACGAGCACGCATCCGAGCACGACCACGAGCCAACGACGCTCCAGCATGGTCTCCTCCCGCGTTATCGATGGGTGAATCGGCGTTAGACGTGAGACGACTGAGGCGGGCCGCCTGGCACCGCCAATCCGGGCAGGACTATAGCTGCGCCAGCGGGTGCGCCAGCTACAGTTTTGTGGGGGAATCCGAGCTGATCTGGCCGGCGGAATCGGGAAAATTGGATCGCACCCCCGCTGTTGAGCACTGGCGCGCCGCGTTGCGCTGAGCTATTCACACCAGAACGGTGCGCTACTGGGGCGCGGGGAGCAGTTTCAGCGCCGACAGCGGGTCCACCCTGGCCCCGCCGACGCGCAGGGCCCAGTGCAGATGCGGTCCGGTGACGCGGCCGGTCGCGCCCACGCGGCCGACAACGGCGTCGCGTGACACCACGTCGCCTTCGTGCACGTCGATGCGCGACATGTGCGCCAGCATCGAGAAGACCCCCAGCCCGTGGTCGATGATGACCGTGTTGCCGCTGAAGAACAGGTCGCGGGCCGCGACCACCCGGCCTCCGGCTGGCGCATGAATCGGCGTGCCCGTGCCGCTCAGGAAATCGGTCCCGGCGTGCGGGCTCCGCTCTTCGCCGTTGAACACGCTCCGAGTCCCGAAGCTGCTGTTCGCGACGCCCGGGCACGGGCCGGCCGAAGCCCTCCTGCCAGGCGGCCTCGCCGTTCGAGCTGGCATACACCGCCTCGAGAAACTGCGCCTCTTTCGTGATGCGCGCCATCAAGTCCGGCGGCGGGTTGACGTAGTCCGGCGCCACCCGGAGCTCCCGGCGGCGGAACGCACGTGGCGCGACCTGCACGTCGCCCCGAAACGTGGCGGGCGCAGCGGACGCCGTGACGGCTTCGACTGACACCTCGTAGGAGCCCGGTACCCGATCGAGATCCACGCCGACCACACCGCGCCACGTCGTCGGGTCCACCCGGATCGCCGGCCACACGCTGCCGAAAGCCGTGATCGTGACGGCGGTCGCCGAGGACGGCGCCGCGACCGTCAGCAGGAGCAGGTCGCCCGGGCGAGTGGGATCCGACACGCCGGCGACCCGGAGCGTCTGCGCCGAGAGGGCTCCGGCGTGGCCGAAGGCCGCGAGAGCGACCAGCCACGCCCCAAACGTCAGCCTCCCGCTGCTAATCCTGCTCATCCCGAGTACAATCCCACACTTCACCCGTTCGTTACACGTTTGTCACACGGCGTTTTCGCCGTCGTCGCGTCGCGGCCCGCGCATCAGCGTGGCTGGGCAGGCGTCTGTCTGTCTGATCTGTTCGTGTCCGTCGGCTGAGGCCGAGCGGGAGGAGCGCATGGAAGGAATCGAGTTCAAGGCCCCCGGGCCTGGTTCCTGGGAGCTCGAACAGACGCACTTCGCCAGGCCGGCCACGCGGTACGCGGGCGCGCTCGTCGGCGAACCGCTCGCCCGCGGCTTCGGCGAAGGCACCAAGCGATACGGCCTCCTGCTCGACACGCTGCGGATGCGGTTCGTCAACGACTTCTGCTACGGGAAGTTCGTTCCGGTCGGCGCGCCGGAGAAGGCCGCAGGCCCGCCGCCCCGTCTGATCTTCATGCTGCTCACCCGCTGCACCCGGAGATCCGGCGCCGCCTCGCGGCCGCCCCCGAGGTCTTCGCGAAGAAGCTCTGGCGCGAGGACATGCGCCGCTGGGACGAGGAGGTCAAGCCGGATTCGATCGCGCGCAACCGGCAGGCTCCAGAACACGCCCGTTGAAACACTCGGCGACGCGGAGTTCCTCGCGTACCTCGAGACAGATCCGGGCCAACGCGGCGGAGATGGTCTACCGGCACCACATGTTCACGATTCCATGCATTTTCCCCGTCGGGCCACTTCGTGTCCGAGGTGCAGCGCTGGACGGGCCTGCCGTCGGGCGAGGTGCTCGGCGTGCTCAAGGGCGCGGCGCCGATCTCGCGCGGCGTCGGCGCCGCCTCGCTCGAGCGTCTCCGGGTGGCGCTCGCCGCGAGCGGCATCACCGCCGAAAGCGTCCGGGGCCGGTCCGCGCAGCAGGTGCTGGACGACTTGAAGTCGAACCAGGCGGTCGCCGGACCGCTGCAGGCCTATCTCGACGACGTCGGCTACCGCCTCGTCTCCGGCTACGACATCGCCGACAAGTACGCGCTCGAGATGCCCGAGATGCTGGTCGGCGCGATCTTCGGCGCCGTGGACACCGCGGATCGCCAGGGCGACTTCATCGAAGCGGCGTGACGCGCTGCGCGCGAAGGTGCCCGCACAGCCCACCGCTCCGAGTTCGACGAGCTGCTCGAGGAGGCGCGCTTCATCCACGGCTGCGCGACGAGCGCGGGATGTACAACGACTGCTGGGGCACCGGCCTCGCGCGGCGCGCGGTGCTCGAAGCGGGCCGCCGCCTGAAGGACAGCGGCGTGCTGCCGGACGCGCACCTCGCCGTCAACGCCAGCCACGAGGAGATCGTCGGCCTGCTCAGGGGCGAGCGCGAGCCGAGCGTCGAGGAGCTGCGCCGGCGCCAGACGTGGCGCGAAACGAAGACCGTCGCCGACGCGCCGCCGTTTCTCGGCGCCGAGCCGAAGGGGCCGCCGCCGGTCGAGTGGCTGCCGGAAAAAGGCGCGGGCCAACGCGCGGGCCGTGGACGCCGTCATCCGCGAGATCTTCAACGTCCCGGCGCAGAAGGCGCCGCCAGAAGTCCGTCGCCGGCCTGCCGGTGCATCCGGGCGTCTACGAAGGGCCCGCGCGAATCATCAACGGCCCCGAGGACTTCAACCGCCTGCAGCAGGGCGACGTGCTCGTCACGCGCAACACCGGCCCGGCCTTCAACGTCGTCCTGCCGCTCCTCGGCGCCATCGTCACCGATCGCGGCGGCCAGCTGTCGCACGCGGCGATCGTCGCGCGCGAGTACGGCATCCCGGCCGTCGTCGGCACCCGCGAGGCGACGACGATGTTCGCCGACGGCGCGCGGGTGCGGGTCAACGGCGACACGCGGCGTGGTCGAGCTCGTGGAGGCGCCCGCGGTGAAGCCTTCGCCGCTCGCCGACGCGCTCGACGAGGCGCAGTTCGGCGGCAAGGCGGCGTCGCTCGCGCGCTCGCTGCGGGCGGGGCTGCCGGTTCCGCCCGGTATTCGCGCTCGGCACGACCTACGTCGAAGCGGTGTTCGACGGCGGACGCCGAGGCGCTGACGCAGCTGCGCGTCGAGTTCACCGGCTGGCGGGACCCTGTGCCGTGCGATCCTCGGCGATCGGCGAGGACTCGGAAGGCGCGAGCTTCGCCGGCCAGCACGTCACGGTCCTCAACGTGCGCCACGAGGACCATGTCGTCGACGCCGTGCTCCAGGTGCGCGACGTCGCGCACACCGAGTCGGCGCGTCGCCTACCGGCGCACGCTCGGCATGGACGAGGCGCCACGCGTCGGCGTCGTCGTGCAGCGGATGATCGAGCCGGACTGCGCCGGCGTGATGTTCACGAAGAATCCGCTGAACGGCTGCGAGCGAGCGCGTCATCGAGGCGTCCTGGGGGCTCGGCGAATCGGTCGTCGCCGGTCTCGTCGTGCCCGACAACTACGCGCTCGGCCGACGAGGGCCGCGTGCTGCGGCGGACGGCCGGCGAAAAGGACATCGCGCTGCGCGGCGCGCCCGGAAGGCGGCACGGTCGAGGAAGCGGTCGCCGACGAGCTCGTCGCGGCGCTTCTGCCTGAGCGACGCGATGCTGGCCGGCCTGCACGACCTGGCCGCGCGGTGCGAGTCCGCTCTTCGGCGAGGGGCTGGACATCGAGTGGGCCTTCGCCGACGGCACGCTGTACCTGCTGCAGTGCCGGGCCGATGACGCGCAACCGGTGAGCGCCGCCAGCTCACCGACCAGCACGAGGCGGCTGCCGCTGTGCCGGCGCTCGCGGGCATGCTGCTCGCGGCGTCGCTCGCCCCGCTGGGCAGCACGATGATCGCCGTCGCGCTGCCCGAGCATCGGACGCGACATCGGCGTGGAGGCCGCGGACCTCACGCCGTGGCTGGTCTCGAGCTATCTCATCACGAGCATCGCGCTCCAGAGTCCCGGCGGCAAGCTGGGCGATCTCATCGGCCACGGCCGCGCGCTCGTCGTGGGCCTGTCGCTCGTGGCCGCCGGCGGCGTGCTCGGGCTGCTCGTCGGCGAAGTGCACGCGCTCGGCGCGGCGCGCATCCTGATGGCGTCGGGCGGCGCGGCGACCGTGCCGGCGACGATGGCGATCCTGCGAAATCAGACGGCGGCCGATCGGCGCGCGCGGGTGTTCGGCCTCTTCGGCGCGTGCATGGGGCTGGCCGCGGCCATCGGCCCGCTGGTCGGCGGCGAGCTGACCGAGCGATTCGGGTGGCGCGCGGTGTTCGCGGCCAACCTGCCGGTCATCGCCGTTTCGCTGCTGCTGGTGCTGACGTCGCGCGGCATGTACACGCGCGCGGTGGCCAACCGGCCGCCGTTCGACTGGCTGGGCAGCGCGCTTCTCGCCGCCGGCCTGACGCTGACGATCGTCGCGCTGCAGATGTCCGGCGCCGCCGCATGGTGGCTCGGGGGCGGCGGCGCCGTGCTGCTCGCCGTGTTTCCGTTCTGGGAGCGGCGCACGGCGTCGCCGGTCGTCGATTTCTCGCTGCTCACGCGACGCGGCGTTCTTCGGCGGCGGCTCGATCATCGCGTTGCAGAACATGGCGATGTACCCGCTGCTCTTCCAGTTGCCGGTCTTCTTCGATCGGGTCCGCCATCTCGGCGCGCGCACGATGGGTCAGGCGCTGCTGGCGCTGACGGTGGCGATGATGCTCAGCTCGATGGCGGGCGGGCGGCTGACCGAGCGCGTCGGCGCGCGGGCGCAGACGCTTGTCGGTTCGCTCCTCGCGCTGGCGGGGCTGTGGTGGTTCGCGGACTTTGCAGGCGGTGCAGTGCGCCGCTCGACGTCATGCCCGGGATGCTGCTGATCGGCGCCGGCGTCGGCATGACGTCGCCGCCTGCGCAGGCCGCGTCGATGAGCACCGTCGGACGCGAGCAGGCCGGCATGGCGGGCGGCGTGCTGTCGACGATGCGCTACCTCGGCGGCGTGGCGGGCACGACGGCGCTCGGCGCGCTGCTGCGCGATTCGGCGAGCCCCGCGTCGCATCAGCGTCCGATCGTGGTGTACGCAGCTGCGCTTGGCACCGCAGCGGTACTGTCGCTGCTGACGCTGCCCGGCCGTCCGCGCCGCGGCTAGCGTCCTCTCCTACGTGAACTGCGGGTCCCCGCCGTACCGCTCGACGAGGCGCGTCAGGTTGGCGAGCTCGCTTGCGTGGATGTCGAGCGCCATCTCGGCGCCATTGAGCCAGCTGCGTTCCTGCAGATCGGTGCGGGTATCAACCTGGTCCAGGAAGACGCGTGCGATTTCTCGAATCTGGATGGCGAGCAGGTGAAAGCGCGCTTTTCAGTACGGGGTCTGTGACGCTGTCGCGCATCTGTTCCGCCGCGTCGGCCTCGGCTTCGACCTTGCCTCTGAACTCCATGCGCCGAACGGCATCCAGCATCCAACGGGCTCCTTACGTCTATTTTATGAGGAATGCCGGCAGCTGAGGCATGAATTCGTCAACTGTTTTGAGCAGGAGAGCCCGAACATTCAGCGAAGGAGGAGCCCACAGGCAGCGGCCGCGGCGATGATCCAGACCGGTTTGACCTCGGTCGCCGCCAGCAGCAGCGTCCCGCTCACCAGGATCGCAAGATACGCGGTCGAGGGCGCGGCCTGCGGCGCCAGCCGGAGTCCGGTGACGACCATGAGTGCGCAGGCAGCGACCACGATGCCGCTGGACGCCCCCTGCAGCGCTGCGGAGTGTCCGCGCATGACGAGTTGCGCGATCGGCACCGCGAGCACCGCCGGCGTTGCCAATGCGAGCGCCCCGGCGGCCGCGCCAGAAATGCCCGCCACGAAGTAGCCGACGATCACCACGTACAGCCGATGGGTCCTGGTGATGCCTGACCGATCGCGATCGCGTCATTGAGCTGCGTGTCAGTGAGCAGGCGCTCGTGCAGCACGAGCGCCTCGCGCAGCGCCGGCACCGTCGCGAACCCGGTGAACGACAGCAGCACCGCACGCAGGAACAGCCAGTACAACGCGACGGCGCTCATTGCCCTCTCAACGCCAGCGAACCCACCGCCGCGGCACCGAGCAGCACCCAGAGGGCGCCGATCGCGTTGGTCCAGCCCGCGAACAGCGCTACGAGCGCGATCGCCAGCGCCTTCGAGCGATGCTGCGCGATGTGCGGCCGCACGAACCGCAGCGCCACGCCGATCACGACCGCGATGCCGCCCGCCCGCGCGCCTTTCATCAGCGCCTCGACCCATCGAGCGTCTGCGTGCGAATAGAGAATCGCCAGCCCTACGGCGATCGCCGACGGCACCAGGGCCCCGACGGCCAGCGCCTGGAGGGCCAGCGGCCAGCCTCCGATGCGGTGGCCGAGGATCGTGTAGATGGCCAGCAGGTTCGTTCCCGGCGTGACACGCGCGACGGCATACGCGACGTCGACGTCGCTGGCGTTCAAGCGGTGGTCGGCGACCAGCTCCTCGCGAAGCGAGACGGCGGCGGAGGCAGCGCCAATGTGGAACGCTGATGCCCTGACGAACGGCATCAGCGCGCGGACGATCGTCTGTGCTCGGTCAGGCTGCGTCGATTTCAAGACCACGCTTACGAGAGCCGGACGTCTTCCCCGTCCCTGGGAATCAGCACGGTGGACTTCACCGCAGCGTTGGCGAGACCGGCCCGCAGCCCGTCCCGGGTGAGCAGGCAGTGATTGATCGCTTCCATGTGAACCGCGACGACGGTGGCGCCCGGCGCCGCCTGGCACACGTTGACCACATCGTCGACGCCCATGATGATCGGGCCGCCCTCGAGAAACTGCGCTTCGCCGGCGTTGACGACGATGACATCCGGTTTGTGCGCCTTGATGGCGCCGGCGACTTCCGGGCACCAGATGGTGTCGCCGGCGATGTAGATCGTCGGCGATCCGGCGCGGCTCAGGACGTAGCCCGAGACCGTGCCCATCCGCTGCCCTACCGCCCCGCGACCGTGTTGGCCGCCGGT
The DNA here is from genome assembly GCA_963748265.1 of uncultured Acidobacteriota bacterium. Taxonomy (GTDB): domain Bacteria; phylum Acidobacteriota; class Vicinamibacteria; order Vicinamibacterales; family CAVVIG01; genus CAVVIG01. The sequence goes on from CAVVIG010000001.1 coordinate 158,743, forward strand.
GCGCGCGAAGGTGATTCCCTCCCAGGTCATCGTCGACTCGATGGCACGGACGTCGGTGAACCCGGCCTGCTCGACCCGCGCCTTGTCGCTCGGCTGCACGACGATCGTGCGAGCCTTCGGCAGGAGCTCGCGCGCGGCATCGTCCCAGTGATCGAAGTGCGTGTGCGTCAGCAGCGTGGCGTCGGCACCGGTCACCACCTGCGACGCCGGGATCGGGAGTGGCACCAGCGGATTCCGCTTCGGATTCGGCGTGTTGTTGATCGGCGCCAGGATGCCCGCATCACCGAGCAGGGGATCGAGCAGGAGCACCTTGCCGCCGTACCGGATGATGGAGGTGGCGTTGCGCATCAACTGGAGGCGTGCGCCGTTCGCGGGCGCTGCCCCGCTCTGTGGCGTCCATGCGGCGGGGATGACGAGACCCAGGGCGGTCTGGGCGGTGGATTCGAGGAAATCTCGTCTGGTGAGCATGGTTTCGCGTGATCATACTCGTCGGAGTCCACGAGGGATCGTCAGAGGGGAGCGCAAAAGCGCTGATGAGAGTTGCTGGGAGTCAGTGTGTTGACCGGCCGACGGGCCGGTTCCGAGCAGGAGCCGCAGCCGCCGGCCGGCTCCGCGCGGCGCTGCTGATCGCGGCGGCGATCATGGCGCTCTCGGTCGGGCTGTCGGCGCAGCCGGCGGCACAGGCGCCGCGAAGCGCCGGCGCGCGCAACCCGCGTCAAGTGATAGCGTGGCGGTGCCCGAGCCAACGGCCCAGGCGCTGGCCTATCACCGCAGCGGCACCGTGCTCTGGGTGATCAACACGCTGTGGGCTCTGGTCTTGCCCGCCGTCCTGCTCTGGACCGGGCTCTCGGCGCGCATGCGCGACTGGTCGCGCGCACTCGGCCGCAGGTGGTTCTTCGTCATCGCGATCTACTGGGTCATCTTCACCATCCTGACCACCGTCGTCGATCTGCCGCGCGTCTACTACGAGACCTTCGTCCGCCAGCACGCCTACGGGCTGTCGAACCAGACGCTCGCCAAGTGGACGAGCGATCAGGCGCCGCCTCGGTGTGACGCTGGTCATCGGCGCGCTCTTCCTGTGGGTGCCGTACCTGCTGCTCGCGCGCAGCCCGCGGCGCTGGTGGCTCTACACCGCGATGCTTGCGGTGCCGTTCATCATCCTCATGCAGCTGGTCCAGCCGGTCTGGATCGATCCGCTCTTCAACAGGTTCGGCCCGATGAAGGACAAGGCGCTCGAAGGCCGAGATCCTGCGGCTCGCCGACCGCGCCGGCATCGAGGGCGGCCGCGTGTTCGAGGTGGCGAAGAGCGAGGACACCAAAGCGGTCAATGCCTACGTCAACGGATTCGGCGCCACCAAGCGCATCGTTCTGTGGGACACGATCCTCGAGGCGCTCGATCGACCGCAGCTGATGGTCGTGATGGGGCACGAGATGGGGCATTACGTGCTCAGCCACGTCTGGAGGCTGATGGGCATGACGGTGCTGATCGTCCTGCTCCTGCTGTATGCCGTCTACCGGGTATCGGGGGCGCTCATCGCTCGCTATGGCGCACGGTTCGGTTTCACGACGCTAGCCGACGTGGCGTCGCTGCCGCTCATCCTGCTGGTCGCCAGTCTGGTGTCGCTCGTCACCGATCCGCTCGCGCTGGCCTATGCGCGTCATCTCGAGCACGAGGCCGACCGTTTCGCGCTCGAAATCACCCGTGACAATCACGCCGCAGCCACGGCGTTCGTGATCCTGCAGCAGGAAAACCTCGGCGTGCCGCGGCCCGGATGGCTCTACACATGGTTCCGCGAGAACCATCCGCCGCTCGGAGAGCGAATCGACTTCAGCAACGACTACCGGCCCTGGGAGACCAACCAGCCGCTGGTCTACGCCGACCGGTTCAAGTAGCGTCGCCGGCGCGAGGAGGCCCCTTGGGCGAGGACTCGGCGCCAGGTGGTGCGCTGAACGGCTCCATGGGGATCCGCTCGTAACGCACCTCGAGGATCTGCAGTTCCTCGGTGCCTCCCGGTGCGTGAAGGACCACGCAGTCCCCCGGCCCGCTCTTCGTCAACGCGCGCGCCAGCGGGGACATCCAGCTGATATGGTGGCGATCCAGATCGATCTCGTCGCGGCCCACGATGCGCACCATCCGCTCGGTGCCGGCAGCGTCCGCGTAGCGAACCGTCGCCCCGAAGAAGACATGGGTCGCTGCCCGCCCGCTCCTCGGGGCTTCCGGATCCACGACCTCCGCGGCGTCGATCTGTTTCATCAGGAAGCGGATGCGCCGATCGATCTGGCGCAGGCGCCGCTTGTTGTACTGGTAGTCGGCGTTTTCGCTGCGGTCGCCGTTGCTCGCGGCCCATGCCACGACCTGTGTCACCGCCGGCCGTTCCCTGACGAGCAGGAACCGCAGCTCGTCTCGCAGTCGCTGAAAGCCAATCGCCGTGATGTAGTTCTTGACGCCGGCAGGTTGCGGGCGGGAGGGCTCGTCGACGACGCGGTCGTCCTCGTCGTCGTCGTTGTCCGAGTCGTTGGTGAAAGGGTTGTTCATCTGGCAGGTGCGCGGGTGTCAGGAATTCCAGCGGCCCGCGGGGGGAGTCGCGCTCGCGCGAAGGGCACACTACGTCGGGCGCAATCGCTCAACGTTGCGCCAGCCGTGCCGCGATCGTGCGGAGGACGGCTCCAAGGGAGTCTGGGTTCTCGAAGATTCAGGTCGTAGTCGAACTCACCAACGCGGCTCAACTCGTCTCGTCAGGTGTGCGAGTCCAAGAACGACTCGTCACCTCACTGGTTGCGCCGTCGATCCTGCCGCCGGTCCTGGCTGTTATCGGTGCCGGGGCCATCGACAACGTTGCCGTCCACCGCATCCTCAGCCTTGTCCTTCGCGTCGTCCTTCTTCTCGTCCGCTTTGTCCTTCGCTTCTTCCTTCTTCTCTTCGTCGACCTTCTTCTTCTCCCTGTCCTGCGCGAGGGTGATCAGCGGCGCGCTGAGCATCAACAACGCTGTCACGAATGCTCGTCGACTGAAGGTGCTGTGCACAAAGTCCCCTTTCGCGCCCGTGAACGTCGCGAGCGCCAGAACTGAATCTACCCCAACGGAGGCGGCGGGGTCATCTAAAACGATTCCGGATTGAATCTGGCGTAACGCCGGGCTACTGTCGATGAGTGACGACGCGAACGAACAAAGGGCGTCGCGGTTATTCAACGACACTTCCAAGGCGAGGGCATCAGTCTGGCTGCATCCAATACGGCCCGGAAAGGCCGCAGTTTCATCTCGTGTGCCTCGCTTGCGTGGTCGCTCGCGTGCCTCTGGCCCATAGCCGCGTCAGCACAGCAGTCGCAGACGCCGGCGCCCGGCGCCAACGCGCCAGTTGCTCCCGTTGAACAAGGCGGCAACCAGGCGCCGGCCGCGGAGCGGGCATCTCCCTGGTTGCTGGTGCCGGTCGTGTCGTCCAGCCCGAAACTCGGCACCTCGTTCGGAGCGATGGGCGCGTACCTTCACAAGTTCGACCCCCTCAGCCGGGTGTCGTTGTTCGGTGTGAATTACCAATACACCTCGACGCACTCCACCGTTGCCGCGGCGTTTGCCCGCGCATCGTTTGGTGCCGACCACCACCGCATCGTCGCGCTCGCGACCCTGGGGTTCATCAAGAACGACTACGACGACTATCTCGGCACCGGGCAGCCGCTCAAGACCAACGACGATCTGAAGGCAACGGTGGGCCGGTATCTCTACCGGTTGACGGGGGACTGGTTCGTCGGCGCTCAGGGCAGTGCGGCGAACTACCAGGTGATCGGCGAATCCGCGCAGGACGACATGATTCTCAGAACGCTGGGCGTCCGCGGATTCGAGTCGGCTGCGCTCGGGGCGGTCGTGATGCACGACTCGCGCGACAGCGAAGACATGCCGACGCGCGGCTGGTATCTGAACGTGAACAACCTTGCCTATGCGGAGGCGCTCGGAGGCGAGTCATCTTTCGACGCGTACCGCGCTGACCTGCGGGGTTTCTGGCGGCACCGCGGCGGCCACGTCCTCGCGTTCAGGCAGTACAACTGGCTCACGTCACGACGCTCCTTCGGCCGCGCAGGCGACCGTCGTGCTGCGCGGCTACAAGTTCGGCGAGTACCTGGCGCCGTACATGTCGTCGCTCGAAGCCGAGGAGCGCCTGTCCTTCAGCAGGCGATGGGGCGCCACGCTCTTCGCCGGCGTCGCAGGCCTGTACGGCGAGGGGGGCGAGGTGGCGGCTGAGCGCGACTTCTACCCGGCCGTCGGCGCAGGTGTTCACTTCGTCATCAAGCCGGAGCAGCGAATGCTCGTGAATCTCGAGTACGCGCAGGGCGTCGAGGGCAACCGGGGGGTGTTTCTCAAGTTCGGGTACGGCTGGTGACGCGCATCTCCGGACATGCTGCACGGAACCAGCCCGATCACTCCCCCAGCCAGGCACGCGCCTCAGCGAGTGCGTTCTGCGAGGAGAAGAACTCCACCGGCGCGCGGCGCAGATCCGCGGACGCGAACATCAGCGTCTCGGAGCGCCACCGTTCGTCGCCGACAATGGCGATACGGTTGATCGAGTCGCCGTGGGCTACGTAGAAGCTCAGGTCGCCCCAGTCCGGACTCCGCTCCCAGCCCTCGAATTCCAACAGCACGAAGAGCAGCCTGACGGGGCCGATGCGGCGTATCTCCGCCGCGAGCGACTCCTGCGCGAGATCGAGCTCCGGCTTGCCCAGTCGCCCGCTCACGTCCAGGCGATAGATGTTTGAACGTTCGTTCTCTATGGTGATCGGCATCGCTCGCTAATCTACCTGCGACGGTCGCGCAGTGCCAGCAGCCTGCGGCGCCGCCGTTCCAGCGGGTGTCCCCCTGCCGCGTTTGCACCCGTTATCGTGTACCTGGTGCCAGACGGCGCAATTCATCGAAGAAGTTGAACAGGAGAACGATCTTGTCCTGTTTGGCAGTGCCGGTTGGTGCGCCGGATTGCAGGGCCACCCGGTCGCCGTCCGGATGCAGAGCGAAGGGCCGCAAGAACCACTCGAACGACGTCCCGCCAAAACGCCCCTCCGACCAGGGTTGAGGCCGTTCGGGGCGGAACACGCTACCGTCGGCCGAATAGGCGACGGACATGACTTGCCCGTTTCGTGCGCCGTAGAGAAGTTCGCGTCTGGACTGCGACTCAGGGGTTTTGTTACAGCCTCTCAGATCGAAGGTTCATCTGGTTCAATACCGCCCGGCCGAAGAGGCTGTAGGGATTGGCGAGTTGCTCCCAGACCTCGAAGTGGTTGTAGCCCTCCATGACGGATAGCGACACGGGCTTGCCCGTTGCCTGCACCGCCGCCACGAAATCGCGGCTCTGACGCTGGAACTCCGGCGTTTCGGCGGTGCCGTAGACAACGGCGACCGGTGCCCCCAGCTTGTCGAGATGGCGCTGGGCGCTGAGGCTCTCCTCGGTTTCGTCAGTGAACTTGATGTAGTTCGAGCGGGCGGAGAGCCGCACCGGCTTCAACTCAAACATGCCGCTGCCAGCAACGCCGCCCTTGATCATCGTCGGTGGCACACCGAAGTCCCTTTGCCAGTCGGTCGTGAGCAGCACGCCAACCCAATGACCACCGGAGGAATGGCCGCTGACATAGATTCGCTCGGGGTCGCCACCGAAGCTCCTGGCGTTCTTATAGACCCATACGACGCCGCGCCGAACCTGATCGGCCATGGTCATCAGGTTGCCGCCAGTCTCGATGACGCTGGCGAAGTCGAGCACGACGAGAACAGCACCGGCATTGACCAGCATCTCGGCCTGAGACGCACTGCCCTCGGCGACTTCGGCCTGCCAGGCTCCGCCATGGATGTAGACATTGATCGGCGCGTCCGCGGTCTTCGTCGAGTAGATGTCGAGCATCTCGATTGGCCCCGGTCCGTAGGCCAGGCGCTTCGGTGCGCCGAGACGCTCGCGCACGAGCTCGCTGTTGCGATGGCAGCGCGCAATTACCTGCCGCGCGTTCGGTGCATAGACGAACTGATCGTAGGCATCGTCGAGTTCCTTCTGATCCATGTCCAGCCAAACCGGCGGTCCCTTAACGCGGACAGCAGCACCTGGCTGTGCGGAAGCTGACCCGCCCCGTGCCAGCGCGGTACTCGCGGCAGTGCCAGCGGCCAGATGCAGAAATTGTCGACGACCGGTCATTTGGCGTTCAGCGGCGACGATTGTGATGACACGACCTTCCAGGTCGCCTGCTGGCGCACCCACATCGTCGTCGTGCGCGTGGATTGGTCGTGTTCAATCGTGACGCCGGCGTCCTCGCCGAAGGACCGAGCGTCGTCAAGGACGTGCGCCGTTGTGCCGGTCGTCGAGGCCAGCATGCTGACCTGCTCGTCTCGCGTCCGAATCGATCCGTCTCCCTGAACAAACAGGGAGCCACCGGCCGTGGCACCGTTCCAGCCCTCTACGTTCTTCGAGTCGGCCGCTTGCTGCCGCGCCTTCCAGGCCGCTTGAAGTCCAGGCACGACAACCGTTGCGGGCACATTTTCCGGGTATCCGGTGATGCGCCCCGCTTCGATCAACCAACGGCCCCCTCGCCTTGCGAACAGGTAGCTGGCATGGCCGTTCGGCGTCGAGGCACTGCCGAAGAACTCGGTCTCGGCGAGCGCGACGTCGGGGGTAATGAAGCGGACGCTCTCCACACGGAAGGTAAACTTCCGGGCCGCATTCGGTGCGAGCGCCAGGTCCCTCTCGATGGCCGCTCGACCAGCGATCATCTTCCGAGTCCGTGTTCGCAACTCGTCGGCATCATCGGTGTAGAAGGCCGCCTGCGCCGCACCATCGCCCCGCTCTCGCGCGGCCGCGTAGCCAGCGAGCTGCTGCCTGATCGCGGTTTCGTCTGGAGTCTGCGCTTCAGCACTGACAGCGCAGCACAACGCGAGCAAGACCATCAGAGCGGTCGTCGATTGCGTCATGTTCGACCTCAGTAAGGACATCGACAGCATTCCGGCGCACGGCGGTTCTGACTCTTCTGGATTGGCCAGAGGCTACTCTGTTTCTGGTGTCGTTCGGCTGTTTATCGAGCCGACCGTTCGACCCCACGGGTGTATGCCAGGCGGGCAGCAGCCCGCCTGCTGACAGGCGCCGCAGTTCAAGAAGTCAGGAGGCTCGGGATCAGGTATGGCGTCCCCGGCGGGATTCGGCGACGTCTTGAGGATTGACTAGCGCCTGATCGTCAGCGCGACATGAGCGATGCCGGTCCGTCATGTGATCACGACCGGAATGACCGTAGGAGTAGCGCCCTTCTCGGCCATCCAGAACTGGTACTCCTTCACGACATCGATGCTGAGCTCGTAATTGCCGCGCTCCAGCTCTCCTGAATCGACCACGAGGCGGAAGGCCACCTCGTCATCTGCGGTCTCCGGCAGTCGCCCCAGGAACGCACGGAATTCGCGCACGGCCTCGCCTTCCGGGGACCGCCGCGACAGACGGGCGCCCACCTGCAGCGGCTCGCCGTCCGCGCTCTGGGGCCACGGTTTGCCGCAGCTCTTGCGCAAGGTGCCATTCAATACGGCCGAATCGCCGCGCGACACGGTCACGGCGTCAGCGTCGACCGCGATCTCGTGGCTGAACGTCTCGATCCGGAGCGTGCCGGTGAGCGGAACCGCCCCGTGGAGCGCCATCCAGTTTCGGTCGTCCATCAGCATGTCGATCCATACCTCGTACATGCCGGCCGGCAGGCCGCGGGTGTCGACAGGCAGGGCAAACCGCAGTTCGCCGTTCGGCGGCACGCGACCGTCCGGCGGCGGCGGGCTGGGGCGCAACTCGAGCACCCGCTGCTTGCGCCGCCCCATACGGGTGAGATAGCCGGCGACGCGCCACCGGCCCGGTCCGCCGCCGACCTGCCACTCGGTGGGAGACAGGTTGCGGATGCGACCCGTCAGCGTCAGGACGTCTGCCATCAGCACGCGCGTGATTGGATTGTCGAGTACCACGTCGTAGCTGCAATCCAGGAACACCAGCTCGTTCGCCTTCTTGCGGTGCGAGGGCGCGATCTCCTCGAAGAAGGTCCGCTCGGGAACGGAGTAGCGCGCGATGTTGCCTTCGTTGTCCTGGCCCTGCCAGGACGACAGGGTGAACTCGATCTCGTTCTGTTCGCACCACGCCTTGTACTCGGGCGCCAGGTACAGCTGGAGCGGATAGCCCACATAGTTGACCGAGACGTGGAAGCCCGCATTCCGCAGCAGGAGGACCGAGCCCTTGAAGAGCTCCCAGTTGAACCCCTTGGAGGTGGGGTGCAGGCTGCAATTAATTCCGGTGAGGCCGGTAGGCACCTCGCCGAAGCCTTCCACCGCGCACGTTCGGCCCCCCGGGCGGATGCGGCCGCGGGTGAACTCCATGATGTCGCGGCTGATGTTGGAGGTGAGATAGCAGGCGAACTTCTGCGTCGCCATGCCGAGCACCGGGATCGTCGCCTCGCTCAGCAGCGGTTCGCCACCAGTGATGCTGAGGATGCCGTAGTCGAGGCGCTCCAGAATGTCGCTCCAGATGTCGATCCATTCGTCGACGGTCAGCTCGGGGTACGAAGAGGGAAAGTCGCTCTTGATCCGCTTCTCGCCGGCCGCGCAGCCGCAATAGACGCAGGTGTAATTGCACGCCAGCGTCGGCGACCAGATGAAGTAGGCCATCCGGCGCTGCGGCGACTCCAGGCGCTGCGAGCACAGGAACAGCGAGACCTCTTTCTCGATGTCCTTGCGTTGGCCTTCGAAGGTTTTCTCCAGCCGGCCCTGCGCATCGACCTGCCACTTGGTCGTCCAATCCAGGTCGCAGGCGTTGGAGCAGCGCTCGTGATCGCAGACGGTGGGATCGACGGCACCCTGCCAGCCGTCGCGCTTCAGGTTGAACATCGGCCGCCGGCGGGCGTTGTAGTCGGCCAGGCAGCGGTACACGTCGCCATTGGGATAGACGTGAAAGTAGCTCACGCCGGCCGAGCACAGCATGGTGCCGGCGAACTCAAGCGTCATCTGTCAGCTCCCGGAAGGCGACACCTGCGCCGCGGGTCTCAAGGTAGCACAGAGGCGCGGTCGAGGGCCCGCCGCAACGCTTGCTACGACGGCGGCAACGGCGCAAGTCGACGCGCAGCGTCGGCTAATCTTTGAAAACTGGAAGCTATTCGGCTGGGGCTGACGCGCCCCACTGCGAGAGCCGCTGGACTGCCGAGAAGAAGTTGGGTTCTTGACGATAGGCGTGGCGGAAGGGAGCCAGATACTCGATCAGCCCCTTCCGCCGACGTGTTCTCGATCGTGACGATCTGGCGGCCGCTCGCGAGTGGCGCTTACTGTTTCTCGAACACCTGATTGGACGTCGCCTTCTGGCCTTGGGCGTTCGTCGCAGTCGCAGTGATCGTCATCGTCTTCCCATCTTTGGTGACCACCACCCGTCTGCCGCTCGCACCGGGCCTGCTGTCCGCGAGCTTCTGCGCATAGGTCACCGTGTAATCGTCAACGCGAGTAATCGCGATCTGCGTCGGCCCCGCCGGGTTGCCACCGGTGATCGGGTTGTCCCCCGAACTCCGGGGCACGGCCGGGCAAATTCCAGTTCGGGCAGCGCATCCTAACAATTCGGTTGAGGTGAAGCACGTCCAAACTCTAGCTCGAGCGACAGATCTCAACAATTCGATAAGCCTGCCTATTGGAGGATTTGTAAGGAAGCTAACAGAGTCGTTGCTCTGCTGGGCATATGTTCGCCATGGCTCTCGTGCCATGACGGTGGATCACCTCGTCCCCGAACCGGAGTCGGAAGGGTCGCGCACGCGAGACTCATCCGGCGGCTAACGAACTGAGCAAAGAAATGGCAAGGCGAACTGACGCGCAACGGACAGCGACATCTGAACCGACGCCGGATGACGTGGCACAACGAGCCTACGAGCTGTACGAGGCTCGTGGGGCCGAACCCGGCGCGGACGTGGATGATTGGCTTCGAGCAGAACGCGAGCTGCGCGAACCTGCCGACGGCCCTGACGACGAAGCGGCCTGACCGGCCCGTGCGGCGAACCAGAGGAACGGCGCTCGTGACGTCAACGCCGGAGACGCCGGCCCCGGAGATGTTCTGTCCGACGTGTCACTGTCCACTTGGCTATCGCGAGACGGTGCTCGGCGGCATCAAGCCGCTCGAACGATGGGACTACTTCGAGTGTGAAGCCTGCCGGCTGCCCTTCGTCTATCGAGAGCGGACGCGGACACTTCGCCGCTCGACGTGATTCAACGGCGCCAGGTCAATCACACTGGTGGCCGGTGGAGAGGCGGCCGACCGGTTCGGAGGAGTTGTGATGCCGCAGTCTCCTAATAAGCCACCGCGCGACCTCGGACTGCCGTTTCACTGTCCGCGCTGTCACGCGTTGACGGTGTTCGTCCGGGCCACCGGCACGGAGCCTTACATCGCGCGGCTCTACCGCTGTCGGGCACACGGCGATTGGGTATCCCCGCCCGACACTGATTTTCGGTCGGTGCCGCCAGGCTCCGGCCTCTAGCCGTCTCCTCGACTCCCACTCCGACTTGACGTAGTAGAACTACGTTTACACACTCACGTCCGTGAGCCCCAACTGACTGCGTTTCGCATGGCGCCGGAACTGATGGCAGCCGCTTCGGGCCGTGAAGGCCAAGTTTCATCGTCACCAGGCCGATCTACGGTCGGACTATGTCCTTCAGTGACCTGACCTCCCGCGAAGCGGTGCTCGCGGCACTCGCCGAGTACGACACCCTCGGGCAGGATCGTTTCCTGGGGCAATACGGCTTTGGCCCCCCCGAGGCTACTGGCTGGTTCACGACGGGGGGCGATACGACTCCAAGGCCATCGTCGCCGCCGCCCACGGGTTCCAATTCCCCCAGCGGGGGCCTCTCGAATACACCGATTTCAGCGGCGGTGAAGCGCGGCCAGAACGTGAACCGACCATCTGGATCATCACCGCGGTGGACCGCCGCCCCACGACTATGCACTGTCCCGGCACCTGTGAGATGTTCACCATTGGAGGCTCGTGTCCATGTCAGGATCGCCCTGAGGAGTCCAATGTTGAAGAAGATCGCAGACGGGCGAACGGACCTAGTGTTCGAGCTTGTGGCACAAGGCCATCCGGCCACCTCCACCGTCGATGGCGTGTCCCTGATCCAGCGGTGCGCCTACTACGGTGACGTGAGTGCCATCCGCTTCCTCTTGGCCAACGGTGAAGTCCTTGCCGCACTAGGCGAAAACCTTGACCTAGGCGGCGCAGCATTTCACGGGCACTGGCAGCTGTGTCAGTTCCTCATCGAACGCGGAGCGAACGTGAACCAGGGCGGCAAGACCGGCGAGACGCCGCTCCACGCCGCGTTGTGCAAGGCCAACCGCCCGGTCTACGACGAAGTGGTGAAGGTGCTACTCGCCAACGGAGCGGACCCGAATGCGACAACGAAGCCGTCCGGTGAGACCGAATGCTTCATGAGGGACTGCCGCACGAAGGCAGAGACGCCTCTCCACCGCGCTGCCGCGTTCGGCACCGAGCAGACGATTGGCCTTCTCCTGAGCGCAGGCGCTCGCCGTGACGCGAAAGACATGCACGGCGATTCGCCGTTGACCTGGGCGAGTTGGCATCTGCGGCCTGATGCCATCCTGCGGAAACTCTGTTACGACGACTTCCATATTCACCCGAACTCCCGCTCGACCTACGATCACGGTGTGGGGTGGGGTGTGATGGGCGGGACGCAAGCGCATGTCTGACGGGAGCGACGAGTGCTCTGCCCCGCTGAACGGGGCGCTCACAGTCTACGCAGCGACAACTACGGCGTTTCACTGACGGCAGTGAGGCCAGCCGACAGGTCCGGGCCTGTGCCACGGTGGCCTCACCGGATGGGAGACACGTTCAGCAGGATCGACCAGTGCGATGGTAGCTGGCAACTCGACCTGACTCACGCCACGTCTGATACGGTGAGGGCATGCAGGCGCAATCAATGTCCTCGCCGTCGGTGGCGCCCTCCATCCGCACAATTCTCCCCAGCATCATCATCGACGGTCTGCTGCCGCTCGTGACCTATAAGGTCCTGACGGCCTACGCCCCAGGCATCTCCGAAGTCTCCGCGCTGGCGATCGGTGCTGTGTTTCCGGTGATCCGAGGCGCTCTCGAGCTGTGGCGCCGACGAACCGTCGATGTCATCGGCGCGATCGTGCTCGCGGGCATCGTGGTGACCATTCTCGGGATCGCGGTCGGCGGGAGTGCGCGAATGCTCTTGATCCGCGAGTCGTTCGTAACGGCCGGACTCGCGCTGGCCGCCTTGTCCTCGTTCACCTGGAAACGACCGCTATTGTGATCGACATTCATGTCCACAGCACGAACACCACGCCGCGTGAGGCGAAGCAGCGGATGGACGCTCTCAACATCCGATATCTCTTCGTCTCAAGTCTTGCGCCCGACCTGCCCGTCTGGGCAGCCGCGATGGACGCCAGCACATTCTTGCCTGCGCAGGTCCTGCCTTGTGATGCGGCGCGGGCGCCCATCACCGGCAGGCCCTGCTGGGATGGCACGTCCCCGCTGCTGCAATTAGAGGAAAGGAATCCCGCTGGGCGCGGTGAACGAGGCTTACGCCTTGACCGAGATCGATTTGGTCGATGACTGTGGGAAGGCGGTGCTCGCAGCCGACGTTGCGGGCCCGACCTCACTCTCGGTACTCGGCATCTGGGCACAGAAACCGCGCTACGTCGATGACGTCCTGCAGTCGTTAGGGGCCTTCGAGGACGTGCTCCGCTCGGGTCGCGCCGCCGAGACGAGCCTTAGCTCTCGCGCTGCGCCTGCTGTTTCTTTGGGCTCTTCGTGACTTGCTGCAAAGCCTGCTTGACGGCGTCGAGTTCGGCTTGGAGTTGCGCTATTCGAGCAAATGCCACTTCGTGGTCGTGACGGTTGCGTTCGATTTGCGGCGCGTGGTCGGCCACGGTTGCGGCAAGCTGCCGCACCGTGACGCGCAGCTTCGCCAGTTCCGAGCGCGTTGCGTCTTGTGGAGTGATCTTGCGTTTGGAGGGCATACCCGTTCCCCGAAGCTGACACCCATAGTTGGGACGCACGAGTGTAGAGGCCGCTGAGCTTGGGAACAAGCGGATTGACGGGCAGCGCAGTGCAAGAAGTCGGATCAGTATGCTGCGGCGTGCCACCGCGTGCGAGCTGCTGGAAGTCGCCGCCGAGTCTGCTCAGGTGGACGACGCCATGTCCTCCGCCTACCATGCGCGCGCATGGGCGACACACACATGATCTCCGTGGTTTCGTCAATCGAGGACGGCGCGTCTCTGGCGAACCAGCGGCAGCTCAGTCGTCACCTTGACATCGAGGTCATCGGGGAGAGCGAGCACGCGAAGCGACGTCGTATCCCCGCGTGGGCGCCGCCGGGCGTCGAACTCTTCACCATCACGATCACATCGTCGACGGCGTTCAACGCGATGATGGGGGGATTTGCTGCAGCAGCGGGCGCACAGCTGGCGCTGTTGTTCGGCAGGGCGATGGACAAAGCCGCCGAGGAGTTCGGGAAGGACGTCTATACATGGGCGAAAGCGAGCATCCTCGGGTTCATCCGGGACAGCAAGCGCAAGAATGTCGGGGCCGCTTTAGAGGATGACGCCAACTGTCACGCACAGGTGATTTTGGACGCCCCGCTCTTCGAGAACACGCCTCACGAGACCGGTCTGCGAGTCTACATCCCCCACACCTTCGGGCAGTGGAGTCGCGACGAACGTCGCCTGGTCAATAACCAGACGCCCGATGAACTCGTCCTCGACCGAATTGGGGAACTCTCGACGGTGGTGCTGCCGTTTGTCAGCGACGTTGTGCAGACGGCGATGCGCGCGCGAAATACGTCAGCGGATCACATCGTCGTCACCGGCGTGCTCCCACTGGACAACGCGAAGCCGTATCGGTGGGACGTCATCGTGAGTGGCATCGGCAGTGCGATTATCGAGAGCGGCCCCACGCTGTCGCACGTCAACTCCCACGTTCCAGAAGTCACCGAAGACGACCTGCGACGGCTCTTTGAAACGACACGTTCACGGGCTCGCCCGGATTAGGTAACGCACCTTGCGTATGTGAGTCGCTCGCGATTCAGGCACGCAGCAGGAGCGACACATGGACGTTCGGGAGCACATGCGCTCGCGAGCAGTAGACGACCTTCACGGTCGAACGCCGGGTTACGAGCCTGTAGGTGCCTCGCTGCTCACCAGTGGCGATAAAGGCCGTCCACAACTGCGCGCCAGTGTCAGCGTCGGCGCCCGGCGTCAGCTCCCACACGGTCTTCGCTTCCAGCTCGCGCATTCCATACCCGGTCAGGTCGGCAGCGGCAGTATTCACGGCAACGTAGCGCCCATCGTTATCTGCGGCCAAGGCCGCAACGGGGAGCAGGTCGAGCCGAGACCGCAGCGCCGTGATGCCGCCGTAGATTCCGTCGCGCAGCGGTCGGAGGTGTCCGTCCAACTGAATGAACGCCTGAGCCAGTTTGTCGAAGGGTTCGTTTGTCTTTGCCGAGGTCTTGTGCATGGGCATTGAGAGCACTGGCCCGGCTATCGGAGCAGCCGGCTTCGCGCTGCTCGCCGCCGACCGCAAAATTCCAAGTTGCTGCACGCCTGCAATGCGAATACCGACCAGCGAATACCGACCAGCATTGTTCAGTGAGTGCCATGCAGCCCGAAACGGCGGCGCGCGACGCTCATGTGGAGCATGGCCCCTATTGCGGTCGTCCCGCCGAAGAATTGTTCAGGGGATCGCACCATAAGTCCTGTAGGATGAGTCCAGAGTCGCGGCGTATCAAAGTGCTGCGCTCCAAGCCCATCTGTTGCCTCGCGCTCGGGAGTGCCCCGGAACATGCGCTGCGAACGGGCCTCCGTTGCTCGCACCACGCAGTGAACTCGGCACGCGCCGCCCTTTTCACCTCAGCCAACAGCCCGGTAATTCGCGCCGTTGCCCGTCAAGGCCTCCATGCTGCACGAGTTTCTCGTCGTCTATCGCGAGCAGATCATCGACCGAACACGAGTGCGACTCCTTCAACGTGCGTGGCCGTCGGCCACGGCGAGCGAACTGGAAACCGGAGTGCCGTTGTTTCTGGATCAGCTCTCGAACACGCTGCGAATGGAGACGACCACCGAACCGTATGCAACCGACGCGATTGGCGATGCTGCTGCCGCGCATGGGGGACAACTGCTCAAGCTGGGATTCACCATCGGGCAAGTCGTCCACGACTACGGGGACATCTGCCAAGCCATCACCGAGACGGCCCTGGAGCATCAGGCTCCGGTTTCTGTGGAGGAGTTTCATACCCTGAATCGCTGCCTGGACACGGCCATTGCAGAAGCCGTGACCGAGCACGCACGCGTCACGGCGGAGTCGCGAGCCAGCGAGGAAGTCGAGCGCCTTGGGCTCGTGGTCCACGAGATGCGCGACTTCGTGAACACGGCGCTGCTCGCCTTTCACATCCTCAAGCGAGGCACCGTCTCCATCAACGGCAGCACGGGAGCGGTCCTCGGCCGCACCCTCTTGAGTCTGCGCGACTTCGTCGACAGCACCCTATCGGACGTGCGGCTCAAGGTGGACCATCAACGCCGCCAGCGGGTGGCGGTCGCAACATTCTTGAACGACGTGGTCGCCGCGAGTGCCCTGCAGGCGGAGTATCGCGGATGTCAGTTCATCGCGGAGCCGGTCGCGGCAGACCTGATGACGGACGTGGACCCGCAGCTCCTGGCATCAGCGGTGACGAACCTGCTCAATAACGCCTTCAAGTATTCGCACGAAGGCGGAACGGTAACCCTATCCGCAAGGGCGCAGGGGGCGACCCTCGTCGTCGCGGTGCAAGATGCGTGTGGTGGGATTCCCGCGACCGTCGGTGATCCCTTTCAGCCCTTCGGGGAGCGCCGGGGTAACGACCGCACCGGCCTCGGCCTCGGCCTGTCCATCGCCCGCAAGGCGGTGCGGGCACACGGAGGCGACATTCACATCTTCAACCGACCCGGCGTTGGCTGCACGTTCAGCATCGAGATTCCGCTCGCGGAGACGGAGACCTTCCCGCCGCCGCTTGCCGTGTAGCTCGGGTGGCTGCGTCTCCATGATGGCCGACGCGGGGCGCGTGTCGTTCGAACCGCTGGAGTCACCGAACAGGTGGCGGCTTCGGGGGAAGGGAACCCTCGCGGGTCTGTTTGAGCGGGAGGTTTTCCCGTCGGTATGGCGTCCCCAGAGGGATTCGAACCCTCGTTACCGGCGTGAAAGGCCGGCGTCCTGGGCCTCTGGACGATGGGGACGCGCCTTGGGAGCCCTTAAGGATACCACGACCGCTCGCTGAGCTACTCCGCCTCCACAACACCCGCGCAACACGCTTGACGATGGTTTCCCCCCACCGGGATAATCGCCTTCCGGAGGCCCGTTTGAGAAGAGTTGCCGCCCTGCTCGTCCTGCTCTGCACCGGCGTCGCCGCCGTCGCAGCGGCCGACCGCATTTTTACCAACCCGAATCCCGACGCGCACCTCAAGAAGCTCTTCCCGAACGCCGTGGCGTTCTCGCCGCTCGCCGGCATGCCTCTCCATTTCAACGCCTATGCGGTCGATCCCAAAAAGGATCCCAGCGCCAAACCAGTCGGCTACGTTTTCTGGACGACCGACATGGTGCCGAACGAGCACGGGTACCACGGCGCGATCCACATCCTCGTCGGCCTGAATCTGGACGCCACGATCAACGGCATCGTCGTCGACTACGACTCGGAGCCGTACGGGTACTTCTCGGTGCAGCCGCCGGAGTTCGCCGCGCAGTTCAAGGGCAAGAGCATCTTCGACAAGTTCCAGCCCGGCGTCGACGTCGACGCCGTCTCCCGCGCGACCCTCACGATCAACAGCGCGACCCGCGCGATCCGCGACAGCACCCGCCTCGTCGCCCGTGCGCTCCTGGATCCGAACGCGGTGAAGCGTTGAACCATCGCACCGCAGCGCGGCTGCCGTCTGCACTTCTCGCTCTCCTGCTGACGGCCGTGCCGTTGTGTGCCCAGGAGCCGGCGTCCGCACAGACGCAGGCTCCTGCCGAATCCGCCCAGGGCACGCCCGCGTCGCCGGACGCCGCGCAGCCTTCGACTGGTCAGCCCGCGCCAGGTGGTGCAGCCGCGCCCGGCGCGGATCCCTGGGCCGCGCTCGGCCTGCCGCCCACAGGCAGCGCGCAGGGCGGGACAGCCGACGGCCGCTGGCGGCGCCGATCCGTGGGGATTCGACGAGGCCGTTCAGCAGTGAGACATGGGCCGACATCCTGCGGCCGCAGGCGCTCGACCTCGCGCTCACCTCGGCGTTCTTCGTCTTCGCGCTATTCAGCTTTTTCAAGCGCAGCGTGGCGCTGAAGTACGCCGCGCTCGCGATGTCGGTGGCCTACCTGGGTGTCGCGAAGAGCACGCTGATGTCGGTGACCGACATCTTCCGCCTCGTGCACCTCGACTTCCCGCAGTTCAAGTACAGCATCGCCTGGTATCTCGTCGCCGCGTTCACCGTGGTGACGACGCTGCTCTGGGGGCGTTTGTACTGCGGCCGCATCTGCGCCTTCGGCGCCTTCACGCAGTTGATGGACGCCGTCGTCCCGAAGAAGCTGCGCTGGGAGCCGTCGGCGAAGGTGGAGCGCTACGCGCGGCTACGTGAAGTACGGCCTGCTGATCGCGGTGGTCGCCTACTACGCGCTCACCGATCACTTCACGATCTACCGCTACGTCGAGCCGTTCTGGATGTTCACGCGCCAGGGCACGCTGCTGCTCTGGAGCCTGCTCGGCGTCCTGCTGCTGGCGACGCTTGTCGTCCGCAACCTGTATTGCCGGTTCCTGTGCCCCGTCGGCGCGTTCCTCGGCATCATCTCGCAGGTGACGACGGTCTTCCGGATCAAGCGCTGGTCGGAGTGCAAGAGCTGCAAGATCTGCGAGCGCACGTGCGAGTGGGGCGCGATCCGCGGCCCGCAGATCATCCGCTCGGAATGCGTCCGCTGCGACGACTGTGAGCGCCTGTACGCCGATGAGCACAAGTGCGTGCACTGGATCGTGATCCACAGGAAGAGCCAGGGACTGCCGGTCGGATCGAGCTTTCGCTAGGCTCAAAGCGTCGCGGCGATGGGCTCTGGACGATGGGCTCTGGGCCTTGCGCGTCAATCGCCACCAGCCATCGCCTGAAGCCTGAAGCTGAAGCCTGAAGCCTCAGATTCCGTCCGTCGGCGGGTGCACGATCGCGACTTTCCCCTGAAGCCCGCTCGAGATGTGCACGCGGTTGTCGGGCCCAACGATGACCGCTTCCACGTCGGGCAGCCGCTCGACCAGCGTCATCCCCTCTTCGGGACCGAGCAGGAACACGCCGGTCGAGAGACCGTCGGCCTGGAGCGCCTTCTTCGCAACGATCGTGACGCTGCGCGACAGCCGGCCGGCTCACCGGTGTTGGGATCCAGGATGTGGTGGTAGCGCACGCCGTCCTTGATGAACAAGCGCTCGTAGTCGCCGGATGTGCTGAACGTGCTGTCGGACAGCTCCACGCGCGCGAAGACGTCGCCGTCCGGCGCGCGCGGATCGGCGATGCCGAGCCGCCACGGCACGATCGCCGCGCATGCCGGCGACGTACATGTCGCCGCCGGCCTGGATTGAGAAGTCGCTCAGCCCCGCCTCGCGCAGGATCGCCACGCCCCGGTCGACCGCGTATCCCTTCGCGATGCCGCCCAGGTGCGCGCGCATGCCGGCTCGCTGGAGAATCGCGGTGCCCTCTCGCGGCGTGATGACGAGCCGGCGGTAGTCGACGAGCGGCAGCCGCGCCTCGATGGCGGCGCGATCGGGCACGGTGTCGTCCTGGTCGTGATCGAACTTCCAGACGTCCGACAGTGCGCCGAAGGTGACGTCGAACTTCCCCTTCGTCCAGTCGCTGACCTCACGCGCCGCGTTCAGGACGGTGATTGTCTCCTGGCTGACCGTGACCGTGCTCTGGCCGGCCGCCGCATTCAGCCGCGCGACGTCGCTCCCTTCCTTCCAGACGCTCAGGAGGCCGTCGAGCCGTTCGAACTCCGCGAACACCTGCTCGAAGGCGCGGTTCGCCGCGTCGTCGTCGCCGGTCCACGCCATCAGCGTGAGCGCCGACCCCATGGCGAGGCCGCTCTTCGCTACGATGTGCGGCTCAGCATCACCAGCCTCACGCGACTCCTGCCGGCTGCACGCACCCGTGCCGACCACCAGCGCCACAACCAGCCCCACCAGCCCCAGTCGAGTCACTCTCGAACACCCTCCATCGCCTGTTTCAGCCGGACGATCGTACTCTCGGACGCCATGAAGAGATCCTCCGGATACGTGCGATACGAGAGGACGTCGCGATAGATGTCATCGCCCGCGTGCTGGTTGACGCCGAATCCCGCCAGGTACTGCAGCCGAAGGTCGCGATCGCGGTTGATCTGCGCGTCGGCGAGCCACCCCTTGAGGTCGCGCGCGCGGCCTGCATAATTGCCGAACAGATCGACGGCCCCGAACATTCCCGCCTGCATCAATGATTGATCGACGAGCGCAAACCCCGGGCTTCTCAGCAGGTCCTCGAGGTAGTCAATCCAGATCTCGGGCTGTCCGACCTGGCCCACGAGCACGGTGTCGATCGCGTGCCCCTCGAAGCTGTTGCCGAACATCATCCCCTCGGGGAAGACATCGAAGAACGTGGCGACCTCGCTCTTCACCGCTTCCGGACTGCTCTCGAACAGCTGCACGTAGAGCGTCATCACCCCCCCCGGATTCAGGTGGCGCCGCGCGACCTCGAAGAACTCGCGCGTGTAGAGCGTCGCAGCCCCCTTCACCCACGGATCGAGCGGATCGGACGTGATGGCGTCGAACGTTTCGGTCGTCGTCTGCAGGAAGTGCCGCGCATCGTCGGCAATCACGCGGACTTTCGGGTTCTTCAGCACGTCGTGGTTCACGCTGCCGAAATACTCGCGCGCGACCTGGGGGACGAGCGGCTCGATGTCGACGATCGTCACGCGCTCCACGGCAGGGTTGACGCTGACGGCGCCCGCCGTGACGCCCGCGCCGCAGCCGATGACCAGTACCGACTTCGGCTTCGACGGCACGAGCGTCGTCAGGTGGCCGAGCATCCGCTGGAGCCGCATGTCCGCCGGCTGGCTCGACGCCTGCACCTTCCCCGCGTTGTGGTAGTTCAGGACCCCGTTGTCGACGCGCGATACCGCCACCGAGGCGTGCATCCCCTCGCCGAGAAACAGGACCTCGCCCATGTTCCCCGCCCAGGCAGCGGCGTGCCGGCCGTGTCCCACCAGCACTGCCGGCAGCGGCGGCATGGAGAGGCAGAGGGCCGCCGCCGCGACAGCAAGGACAACGGCGCGCCGACGGGTGCGCCGGGTCGACGCGGGCGTGAGTACCAGAAGCGCCGACACTATTCCGATGGCGCCCATCACCTGCTGCGCGTGCTGCGACCCGAAACGTGGCACCAGCACGAGACTGGCCAGCAGAGCGCCCGCGATGGCTCCCACGGTGTTGGCGGCGTACACCCGGCCGACTGTCTCGGACGCGTCATCCGCGTCGTCGCCGGCTGCGGCGAGCGCCAGCGGGAAGCTGGCGCCCCACAGAATCGGTGCCGGCAGGATCGCCCAGAGGGCGCGCACCATGTCGAGTTGAAAGTTGAACCAGATGCTCGACGCCAGCGTGGTGTTCACCGGCCAGTACGGGAGCGAGTTGCCGAGCATCTGCGCCGACCAGGCCACCGCTGCCACGGACCCCAGTTGGCACCATCCGAGCGCGATCGCAGGGTGCCGCACACGGCGTGCGAGTGCCGCCCCCGCACTGCTCCCGAGGCCGAGCCCGATGAGAAACACCGCGAGGATGATGGAGAATGTGTAGACGGTCGCGCTGAAGACAAGCGCGAGCAGCCGCGTCCACACGACTTCCGCGGCGAGCGCGCAGAAGCCTGACAGGGCAATCGTCACGTAGACCGGCCACCGGGACGCGCGACCTCCCGGAGACGCAGACTTCTCCTGGACCGTCCTCTCAACCGGAGCCGCGTCGTTCTGTTCGCGTGCGCCGGCGCTCGACAACCAGGCCACGACAGCGACGGCGACGTTCAGACTCGCCGCGACGTAGGTCGCGACAGCCATGTCGAACACGCGCAGCAGGTAGAACCCGGCGAGGAGACAGCCGCAGACCGCGCCAAAGAGATTGCCTGCGTAGAAGAATCCCAGCCACGCGCGGCCGTCTGCGGAACGTTCGACCCAGCGCGCAATCGCTGGCAGCGTCGCTCCCATCGCCCACGTCGGCGGCAGCAGGCACACCGCCGCCACGACGGCGCGAACGATGACGCCGGCGGCGCCCTGGCCGCCCGTCGCTGCGTAGACACGCGTCACCAGCGGCATTCCCCACAGCAGGAGCACACCGCTGATGCCAATCGCGATCTCGAGTGCCGCGTAGACGCGCAGTGGATGCCAGCGCGGCGACAGCAGGCGCGGCGCGAGCAGGCTTCCGAGGCACATGCCGCCCATGAACGTGCCGAGCAGGACGCCGAGCGACACGGTGGACGATCCGATGACCAGCTGCAGCATCTGCTGCCAGACGACCTCGTAGATGAGGGCGGCGGCGCCGCTGCCAACGAAGAGGAGGATGGGGAGAAAGGGGCTAGTCACCAGTCGCAAGTCACCAGTCGCAAGTCGCAAGTCGGAAGTCTTCCTTGCGCCGGCCGTGGCGCCGCGATAGTGTCGCGCACATGACTCGGTTGTCGCGGCGGGAGTTCCTGGCCGGGGCGGCAGCGGTGGCGGTCGCCGGGCGATCGGCGCGCGGGGCGGAACTTCGCACAGGCCAGCACCCGCTCGGGATCGATCACGATCGCGACGGGCTGCTGTACATCCCGACCGGTTACCGGCCCGAGGTGCCGATGCCGCTCGCCGTCGTCTTTCACGGCGCGGGCGGGACCGCGCAGTCCGTCATGAACACCTTTCCGCTGGCCGACCGGCACGGCGTCATTATCCTTGCTCCCGACTCGCGCGACCAGCGGACCTGGGATCTCGTGCTCGGATCCTACGGCCCCGACGCCGACTTCCTCGCCACCGCCCTCGCCGCGACGTTCGGTCGCTGCGCTGTGGACCGCTCGCGGCTGGTGGTCGCGGGCCACTCTGATGGAGCGTCGTACGCGCTGTCGTTCGGGATCGGCGCCGGCGACGTGTTCCCGCAGATCCTGGCCTTCTCGCCCGGAGTCATGTCTCCCGTCGCGGCCACCGGCAAGCCGCGGATCTTCATCTCGCACGGCATCAGTGACAGCGTAATGCCGATCGACGACACGAGCCGGCGGTTCGTGCCACGCCTGACAGGACTTGGCTACGACGTCACCTATCGCGAGTACGAGGGGCGGCACGGCGTCCCGCCCGAGATCGTGGCGGCGGGGTTCGACTGGGCGTTCCCCGGGACCGCGGACGCCGGGCAGGTCCGCTAGTCAGGGTGCCTGGCGCGCGAAGCGGCGCCGCGCGGCACCGACGATCCACGAACCAGCGGCCACGATCGCGAGCAGCAGGACGATCGTCACTGCCGCTGCCGCAATCGGGTGCTCCACGGCGAACCACGTCAAGCCGACGACGAAGAGGTCCTCTGCCAGGCTGAGTCCCCAGTTCGTGAACGGCTCGGGCGACGTGTTCGCAACCGCACGCGTGCCTGCTTTCGTCACGTGCGTGGTCAGCGCCACCGATCCGCCGAGCAGCGCCGCGAGCCCCTGCATCACCGGCTGCGCGTCCCCGAGCGCCGCGACGGCGACGACGGCGCCACCCACGGGACGTACGAGGGTGTGAACCGCGTCCCAGGCCGTGTCGAGCCACGGAATCTTGTCGGCGACGAACTCCACGAGGTACATCGCCAGGGCAATCCCGATGACAACCGGGTGGTCCAGGCCGCGAAACTGTTCCGGGAGCGAGACGAGCCCGTAGCGCGCACACAGTCCGACGACCGCTACCGTCGCATACAGATTCACGCCTGATGCGAAGGCGAACGGGACGATCTTGACGAGCGCGCCCAGGGTGTCCACAGGCCGATTGTACGACCGTGACGCTACCGCTCCTTCGCGACAACGCCGTGGCGCGATAGGATAGTCCCGGTCCAGGTCATGTCCCGAACACTGTCACGCAAAGAGTTCCTGCAACTGGCGGCATCCGCTGTCCCCGCTGTGCTGTGCACGCGCCCGCTCGCCGCCGCGCAGGCGACCGACGACGAGCGGCGCGAGCGCGTCGCCGACACGATTCGCACGTACCACTGGCAGGGGGTGCATCGCACGGCGACCCTCGTCGACAACGAGTCCGGTCAATGGCTGGCGTCCGAGGCGTCGAGCGCCGGAGCCGAGGTCACGCCGCGGCGCTTCTTCATCGAGCGCGTGGACCTGCACGCCTGCTTCGTCGAGGCCGGCGGCACGCGGCGCGAGGCGCTCCCCTTCTTCGACGGCACGTTCACCTCCGCAGACGGCCTGCGCGGCCGCCTCGGGACCTCGGAGTCCGGCGCGCCGATCGCACTCGTGACGCTCGACGGCACCGCGATCAGCGCCGAGGGCGCGTCCATCCGCGAGCTCCGGCGCAAGCCCGGGCTGCAGGCGATCGTGGCGATCACCAAAGGCGGGCTGCCCGGCCTCTGTCCGTCGAACGCCGTCTCGTTCAGTCAGCCGTACGGCGTACCCGTCCTGCAGGTCTCCTCGACGGCTGACGAGTGGCTGACGGCGCTGGCGCACGACGGCGACGAGATCAAGGTCGTCGCGCACGCCACGCGATCACATGCGTCCGCCGACAACATCGTCGCGGTCGTCCGTGGGCGGCGGCCGGACCTCGCGCCTGTCGTGGTGATGACGCCGCGCAGCGGCTGGTGGCAATGCGCCTCCGAACGCGGAGGCGGGATCGCCTGCTGGCTCGAGATCATGCGGGCCGTGTGCGACGTGCGGCCCGATCGCACCGTGCGCTTCATTGCATCGAGCGGTCACGAGCTGGGGCACCTGGGGCTCGACTCGTTCCTCCACGAGGAGCCGTCGCTGATCGGGTCAGCCGCGGCGTGGCTGCACCTCGGCGCCAACATCGGCGCGGCCGACGGTCAGATGCGCGTGCAGGCGTCGAGCGACGAGCTCGAGGCGCTGGCGGTGACGGCGGTGGAGCGCGCGGGTGCGACGTTCAGCGCGAAGGTGCCGCGCGGTCGTGTGCCCGGCGGCGAGGCGCGGAACATCCATGTCGGCGGCGGGCGTTACGTGTCGATGCTTGGCAGCGGCCCGAGCTTTCACAACCCGCTGGACCTGTGGCCCTACACGGTGGATGTGGAGGCCGTGTCGCGTTATGCCGAGGCGACAACCGAGCTGACGCTGTTGCTGGCGAAAGCCTAGTGTGGGGGTCCTAGGACAACCCCGACCCGACACATCTACTGCGGCGCGAACGCCAGCAGCACGTTTCCGCCCTCCCCCATCCCGAGATACGCATATCCCGAGTTCGTGAAGAGCATCCCGTCCGCAATCACCGGCCCAGGCCCGTTGATCGATCCTCCCTTGCCGGCGACGCGGTTGACCGTCTCGAACGTGCGCGCCGTGTTGAACTCCCACAGCACATTGCCGTCGGTTGTCGAATGCGCGCGGAGCATGCCGCTCGTCGTTCCCGCGAACAAGACGCCGGGGATCACGCTGATCGCCGCCGAGTGCGCCTCGATGCAGTTCCGCTGACCGGCCGCACACTCGTTCTTCGGCCGCCAGCGCCACGCCTCTTCGCCCGTGTCGAGCCGCAGCGCGTAGATGCCCCCCGCTTCGGCCCCGAACTGGGCGTCGGCTACCGGGAAGTAACCCATTCGATCGTCCGCAGCCGATCCCCACTCCATGCCGCCGAGCGCACTCCCCTTGCCGACGCGCTTCTGCCACAGCACGGCGCCGTCGCGATCGGGATCGAGCGCCCACGCGACGCCGGACTTCTGGCCGAGCGTGATGATGCTGCGTCCGTTCGGCAGCGTCTTGAGGATCGGCGAGTTGCCGAAGTCGAAGTCGGGTCCGGTGTCGTCCGGGCAGTTCTCGCGCGTCGCCGCGTTCGCACCGCAGCCGACAACGTAGGCATCGTTGGGCGTCACCTGCCGTGACCATCGGAGCCGCCCCGTGCGGAGGTCGAGCGCGACGACCGCGTCGCTGGTCTCGGCGGCCGGATCGGTGTAGCCGTTCCCCGTGGCGACGTACAGCAGCCCTCGCTTCGCATCGATCGTGGGCGACGACCAGATGGCGGCGCCCGCCGGTCCCCACAGCTGCGTGCCCTGGGCGTTCTTCTTGATCCGCTTCGGCTCCACCGGCACCGTGTACGCCCGCCAGATCTCGTTGCCGTTCGACGCGTCGTACGCGACGACTCCGCCGCGGAACGTGCAGCACTCGTAATTCGGGTTCGCGCCAGAGCCCTCCTCGAGCGATGAGAGCGGCACGTAGAGCCGCCCGCCATCGAGCATCGGCGCGCCGGAGATCCGCGTCATCGGGTGCGGATCGGCGCGCTTGCTCCAGAGGACGACGCCCGTGTCGGCGTTGAGCGCGTAGACCCATCCCTTGAGGTCGCCAAAGTAGACAGCGCTGGTGCCGCCGGCACCTCCCACGCGCCCGATGCTGATCGCCGTGCGCACGCTCGCCTGTGCCTGGAACGACCAGTAGACGCAGCCGTCCGCCGCGTTCAGCGCGTAGACGAATCCGTTATCCGAGCCGACGTAGACGCGGCCGCCCGCGACCGCGGGCTGCGCGAACGCCGACGATCCGTTGGGGAATGCGAAGGCCCATTTCAGTTGAAGACTCGGGACCTGCGCAGCCGTGAGCCCTCCCCCGGGCTGGAAGCGCGAGTTGCCGGAGTCGACGCCCCATCCACTCCAGCGGCCCGGGGCATCCACCGGATTGCCGCTCATTGGCGCGGTGCACCGCCCGGCCATGGCCGATGCGGCCCCGGCCGCGGCCGCACCGATCGGCCGCCCTGTGAGGTGCTCGGCCACGATCCGCTTCTGTGCCGGGGAGAGAGCCTGCGCGTTCACCGCCATGGCGCCGGTCGTGATGGCCTCGAGCACCGCTTCAGGTGTCCGCTGGCTGAGCGCGATGCGATCGGGCGTCCGGCTTCCCGGCGGCGGCGCGGAGTGGCAATTGCCGCAGTGCTGCTCGAACAGCGCAAGGCCCGACAGCACCTGGGCGTGCGCAACCGACGGTCCCGCCAGCAGCCCGAACGCGAGTGTCCCTGCCAACAGCCGCATGCCTGGTCTCCTCATCGCGCCGCGTCGTAGCCGGCGCATCTGTGCGCGTGACGCCGCCACTATACGACGACCTCGTCGGAGGCGGCGAGCCGGATCGCCGGCCGTTTCGACGTGCATCCGACCGTTGGCCTACTATTAGGGCGACTTGGATCAGCACTTCCTGCACACGCTGGCCGCGCTCGTCCCGGGCGCCCTCGTCCGCGACCCGGCGGAGTTGCTCGTCTACGAATCAGACGCGCTGGTGCACCTGCGATCGTGCCCTGGGGCGGTCGTGTTGCCCTCCTCCGCGCAGGAGGTGCAGGCAGTGGTGCGCCACTGTCATCAGCATCGGGTCCCCTTCGTGGCGCGCGGACACGGGACCGGGCTGTCCGGCGGCGCGCTTCCGCATCCGGACGGCGTGCTGATCGTGCTGTCGCGCCTGAACCGCGTCCTCGACGTGGACATCCCCAACCAGCGCGTGACCGTCGAACCCGGCGTGACAAACCTCGAGATCACGCGGCGCGTTGCGCCGTACGGCTGCTACTACGCGCCCGATCCCTCGAGCCAGAGCGTCTGCTCCATCGGCGGCAACATCGCCGAGAATTCCGGCGGCGCGCACTGCCTCAAGTACGGCTTCACGGTGCACCACGTCCTCGGCGTCGAAGCGGTGCTGCCAAATGGCGACCTCGTGCAGGTCGGCGGCTCCGCCCTGGACCCGCCCGGCCTCGATCTCCTCGGCGTGCTGGTCGGGTCCGAGGGCACACTCGGCGTCGTCACGAAGGCCACGCTGCGGCTGCTCCGGAGGCCGGAGGCGGTGCTGACGCTGCTGGCCGCGTTCAACTCGATCGACGAGGCGGGCGCGGCGGTCTCCTCGATCATCGGCCACGGCATCGTCCCCGCCGCCGTCGAGATGATGGACCGCCTCACCATCCAGGCGGCCGAAGCGGCGGTCCATCCCAACTTCCCCGACACCGACGCCGTGCTCATCGTCGAGCTCGACGGCCCGCAGGTCGAAGTCGACGAGCTGTTCGCCACGGTTGAATCGGTCTGCCAGGCCGCGGGCGCGGCGTCCGTGGAGATCGCGCGCGACCCGGCGCAACGGGAGCGGATCTGGAAGGGGCGCAAGGCGGCGTTTGCCGCGATGGGGCGCGTGTCGCCCAACTACTACGTGCAGGACGGCGTTGTGCCGCGGACGAAGCTGCCGGAGGTGCTCCGCCGCATCCGCGACCTCGAAGCGCGCTCGGGACTTCGCATCGGCAACGTGTTCCACGCAGGCGACGGCAACCTCCACCCGCTGATCTGCTACGACGACACCGTGCCCGGCCAGGCGGAACACGCCGAGCAGGTTGCGTCCGAGATCCTCCGGTACTGCATCGAGGCAGGAGGCGCCATCACCGGCGAACATGGCGTCGGCGCCGACAAGAAGGCGTACATGTCGGAGATGTTCTCGGAAGTGGACCTCGACACGATGCAGCTGGTTCGCTGCGCATTCGACCCGTCGAACATCTGCAATCCGGGCAAGGTGTTCCCGACGCCGCGCCTGTGCGGAGAGGTGCCGGGACCGTACCGGGCGCACCCGGTGGAGCGCATGGGGCTGGCGGAACGCCTCTGATGTCTGCACCCAGGTTCGAGCCTGATGACGCGGAGGCGGCCGCCACGATGCTCGCGCAGGCCGGCAGCGAGGGGCGGTCGCTCGTGCTCGAGGGCGGCGGCACGAAGCTCACGGCCACTTGCACGTCGAACGCCGGCGTCCTCTCGTCGCGACGGTTGACGGGCGGCCTGGCGCACTACGCCGGGGATCTCGTCGCCACTCTTCCCGCCGGCGCCACGCTCGCTGATGTGAACGCGGCGCTGTCGCAGGAGCGCCAGTGGCTGCCGCTCGACCCGCGCTTCTTCGATCGCGCCACCATCGGCGGCATCGTCGCCTCGAACGACAGCGGTCCGCGGCGTCACCGCTTCGGAAGCCCTCGCGATCTCATCATCGGCATCGAGGTGGCGCTCCCCAGCGGACGCGTGGCGCACTCAGGGGGCCGCGTCGTGAAAAACGTCGCCGGCTACGACCTGGCGCGTCTGTTCTGCGGTTCGCGTGGCTCTCTCGGCATGATCACGTTCGCAACGTTCAAGCTGGCGCCCTTGCCCCCGGCGTCGCGCACCGTCGCCGCCCGCTTCGCGACCGTCCAGCAGGCGGCTGCGGCTGGTGTCGCCCTGGCTGACTCGCCCCTCACGCCATCGGCGGTCGAACTGATGGCGCCGGAGCCGCGCCTGCTCGTTCGCTTCGAGACCACAGAGCGCGCCGCCGCCCACATGGCCGCGAGCGCGGAGGCCCTCCTTGCCGCCTCGGGCTCCGAGGTGGTGACGCTCGATCCCGCCGCCGAGGAACGCGCCTGGCGCGAGCACGTCCAACTCGAGGCGCGCGGCGACGGCATGCACGCAGCGGTCTCGGTGCTGCCGACCACAGTGCCGGGGACGCTGGAGATGGTCGCGACGCTGGCCGCGCGGTGCGGCTTGACCTGGTCGGCTACCGGTCGCGTGGCTATCGGCCTCCTGCGGGTGTGCGTTGCCGGAGAACAGGAGGCACAGCGGCAGTTCACCGCGGCTCTCCGGACGACGGTCGGCGAGGGGGGGCACGTGCAGCTGTCCGGCGGCGGACAACTCGCGTCGGAAGACCCCTGGAACCCGATGGGGTCCGCGGCGGCCGTCGCGCTGGCGGTGAAGCGGCAATTCGACCCCCGCGGCGTCCTGCCGTACGCCTGGAGCCGGAACTGACATGTCGGGTCAGCCGTTCGCGTCCCTGAAGCCGCTCGAGCCGCTGATGGACAAATGCGTCCACTGCGGCTTCTGCCTCCAGACCTGCCCCAGCTACCTGCTGCTCGGACGTGAAACCGATTCGCCACGCGGGCGCATCTACGCCATGCGGGCCGGCGTCGACGAACGCATACCGATGGCGCCCTCCGTCGTCGAGCACTTCGACACGTGCCTCGGGTGCATGGCGTGCGAAACCGCCTGCCCGTCCGGTGTGAAGTACGCACCACTCATCGAGCAGACCCGCGCGGCGGTCGAACAGCATCATGTCCGGTCCCCTGCAGAGCGCTTGTTCCGTCGCCTGCTGTTTGCTGTGCTGCCCTACCCGTCCCGGCTCCGCGCGCTGGCGCTGCCGATGATGCTCGTGCAGCCGCTGCGCCGCATGCCCGGCCTGCTCCGGCTGCTGCCGGCGAAGCTGCAGTCGCTCGTGGCGCTCGGCCCTGACGTCTCACCCGGATCGGTGTTCCAGGAAACGCCGGCGTACACACCCGCGGCCGGCGAACAGAAGCTGCGCGTCGGCCTGGTCACCGGCTGCGTTCAGAGGGCCTTCTTCGGCGACGTGAACCGTGCGACCGCTCGCGTGCTGGCGGCTGAAGGCTGCAGTGTTACAGCACCTCCCGCGCAGGGGTGCTGCGGCGCGCTCGCCCTGCACGCCGGCGAGCCCGAACAGGCCCGCGCGTTCGCCCGCCGGATGATTGCCGCGTTCGAATCGACCGGCGTGGACCTCATGGTGGTGAACGCCGCCGGCTGCGGATCGGCGATGAAGGAGTACGGGCACCTGCTGCGCGACGACCCGGCCTGGTCCGGGCGTGCCGAGGCGTTCTCGCGGAGGGTACGCGACCTGACCGAGGCGCTCGCCGCCCTGCCCGGTGGACGCGCCACGCGACACGCGATTCAGTCGCGCGTGGCCTATCACGATGCGTGTCACCTGGCGCACGCCCAGGGCGTGCGGCGTGAGCCGCGCGAACTGATCGCGGCGATTCCGGGGGTGACGATGGTGCCGGTCGCGGAGAGCGATATCTGCTGCGGCAGCGCCGGCATCTTCAACCTCATGCAGCCGGAGATGGCGGCCACACTCGGTCTGCGGAAAGCGACGCATTTGTCGGATGCGGCACCCGACATCGTTGTCACCTCGAATCCCGGGTGCATCCTGCAGATTCGCGCCGCCGCGCGAAGTGCCGGCTTCGATTACCGGGTCGTCCATATCGCCGAACTGCTGGACGCGTCGATTGCCGGCCGCGGTCTCCAGTCGCGGCCGTGAGCCTCGGGCCTTTGCACGCGTGTGCAGAAGACCCCCTCCACCATTAGCGATTCGCTCCCCGGGCCGGTACAATTGAGTGGCAATGGCTCCGCCAATCGAGATCTACGACACCACGCTCCGCGACGGCACGCAGGGCGAAGGGGTCACCTTCTCCGTCACGGACAAGCTGCGCATGGCCGAGCGGCTCGATGCGTTCGGCGTCCACTTCATCGAAGGCGGATGGCCCGGGTCGAATCCGCGCGACATCGAGTTCTTCGAGCAGGCGAAGCACCGCACGTTCCGGCGTGCCCGGCTCGCCGCGTTCGGCTCGACGCGCCGCAAGGACATCCACGTCGGCGCCGACGATCAGGTGCGCCTCCTGCTCGACGCCGGCACACCGGTCGTCACCATCTTCGGCAAGACCTGGCTGCTGCACGTGCACGAGGTGCTGCAGACGACGCCCGACGAGAACCTCGCGATGATCGCCGACACCGTGCGCCACCTCAAGGCGCACGGCAAGTTCGTGGTGTACGACGCGGAGCACGCGTTCGACGGCTCGAAGGACGACCGGGAGTACGCCCTCGCCACGTGGCGTGCGGCCGCCGCCGCAGGTGCCGACTGCGTCACGCTCTGCGATACCAACGGCGGATCGCTCCCGGGCGAGATCGCCGAGATCACGCAGTTCGCCCGTCGCAACCTCGAGACGCAGCTCGGCATCCACACGCACGACGACATCGGGCTCGGCGTCGCCAATGCCCTTGCGGGCATCGACGCCGGCGCGACGCACGTCCAGGGCACGCTCAACGGCTACGGCGAGCGGACCGGCAACTGCAACATCACGAGCGTGATGCCGATCGTTCACTTCAAGCTGCAGCGCGAGTCGGTCCCGGCCGAGTCGTTCCCGCAGCTGAAGGAGCTGTCGCAGTTCGTCGACGAGACGGCCAACCTCCGGCCGAACTCCAGGCTGCCCTGGGTGGGCAACACGGCGTTCTCGCACAAGGGCGGCGCTCACGTGAACGCCGTCCAGAAGGTGATCCGGAGCTACGAGCACATCGACCCCGCGGTCGTGGGCAACTCGCGCCACGTCCTCATCAGCGACCTGGCCGGCCGCAGCAACATCGTGATGAAGGCGCGCGAGCTCGGGTTCGACATCACCAACAGCACGCCCCAGCTGCGCGACATGCTGGCGCGCATCAAGGAGCTGGAGCATCAGGGCTACGAGTTCGAGTCGGCGGACGGATCGCTTGCACTGCTGATCCGCCGCACGCTGTCGTCGGCCCCCCCGCCCTTCGTCGTCGACGCTTACCACGTGTCCGTGCGCCGGGACGGCGAGGCAAGCAACTGCGAGGCTGTCGTGAAGGTGCGCATCGGCGCGGAGTCCGAGCACCGCGTGGCCGAGGGGGACGGCCCGGTGAACGCGCTGGACGCCGCGCTGCGCTCGGCGCTCGTGCGGTACTACCGCGAGCTCGAGCACGTGCAGCTCACCGACTACAAGGTCCGCATCATCGACTCGCGGAGCGGCACGGCGGCCCGTACGCGCGTCATCATCCAGTCGAGCGACGGCTCGGCCGAATGGGGCACCGTCGGCGTCAACGACAACATCGTCGAGGCAAGCCTGCAGGCGCTGGTCGACAGCCTCGAGTACGCGCTCGTCCGCAAGGATGCCGGCGTATCGGTACAATTCTGAGCGCGGTGTTCAACCGGACCCTGAGTCCTCGTCGGCTGTTCGCCTGGGCGGCGCGTGCGGCACTCGTGCTGCTCGTTGCGCCCTACGCTTTCGGACCGATCTACCGGTTCCCGGATGAGGCGCCGTTCTCCGGCTCGCAGCTCTGGAATCCGTACGCGCACCCCGGAGGCTCCTGGCAGCGCGCCAACCTCCATGCCCATGGTCTCGCGTGGAGCGGCCTGACCAACGGCCTGCAGCCCCCGGAGCTCGTGGCGCAGCGCTATCGCGAGCTCGGGTACTCCGTGCCAGGCGTCTCCAACTACCAGGAGATTTTCGCGCACGACGGCGTGGAGACGCTGCCGCTCTACGAACACGGCTTCAACATCGACAAGCGGCACCAGCTCGCCGTCGGCGCGCACTCGGTCGACTGGTTCGACTTCCCGCTCTGGCAGGCGATGAGCCACCGCCAGTACGTCATCGATCGGGTGAAGCGGCGCGCCGATCTCGTCGCGCTCAACCATCCGACAACGAGGGCCGCGTATACGGACGACACGCTGCGGTCGCTGACCGGCTACGACCTCGTCGAGGTCGTGAACGGACCGTTCACCGCCGAAATCGTGTGGGATGAAGCGCTGTCTTCGGGCCACGCGGTCTGGGCGGTGGCCAACGACGACTCGCACGACATGGACGACCCGAGGCGCCTCGCGAAGGCGTGGAACATGATCGACGCCCCGTCCGCGTCGACGGCGGACGTCGTCGATGCCCTGCGTCACGGCCGATCGTACGCGGTCCTGCGGCTCGGTGCGCTCGGCTCCTCCAGCATCACGACGCTCTCCGGCATCGAGGTGCACGACGGCACGATGACCGTCCGTCTCGCCGGCGCGCCGTCGGTGATTACGTTCATCGGGAACGAAGGCCACGTGCGGAAGGTTGTCCAGAACACGACGGTCGCCGACTACACCTTCACTGATGCGGACACATACGTGCGCACGGTCGTCGAAACGCCGCAGACCGTGCTCTTCCTGAATCCCGTCGTGCGCTGGAACGGCCGCACGCTTCCCGCGCCGGTGGCGACGGTGGACGCGGCGCTCACATGGACGCTGCGGGGCGGCATCGCGCTCGGCGTGCTGCTGCTCTTCGCCGGTGCGCGGCTCCGGCAGTCGGTGTCGCGGGCTGCCGGCGCTGGCGTCCTGGCTCACGGCAAGTAAGCGGCACCAGGCCGGTCCGCGACCTGAATCCTGAACTTACTGTGTGGTCCGGCCGAAGGTCTGGCACTGGCTGGGATCGCCGGTCTGCATCCCGCGCTGGAACCACTCCATCCGCTGTGCGGACGTGCCGTGCGTGAAGCGGTCGGGGGCGACGCGACCGGTCGCCTGGCGCTGCAGACGGTCGTCACCGATGGCGGCAGCGGCGCGCAGCGCTTCCTCCGCGTCGCCCGGCTCCAGGTCCACGCCGCCGCGCTCGAAGCGCCCACCGCGCGAGGCCGCGTGTCCCCAGACGCCGGCGTAGCAATCGGCCTGCAGTTCGAGCGCAACCGCCGCGCTGTCGGCGCCCTTCGATCGCCGCCGACGCGTTCGCTGGTGCCGAGCAGGTTCTGGACGTGATGCCCGAACTCGTGTGCGATCACGTACGCCTGGGCAAAGTCGCCGGGCGCCCCGAACTGCCGGTCCAACTCCGAGAAGAAGCTCAGGTCGAGATAGACGAGCCCGTCCGCGGGGCAATAGAACGGGCCGGTTTCGCTTCCCGCTGCTCCGCAACCGGATTGCACGGCGTCCCGGAACAGAAAGACCTTCGTCTGCCGATACCGGCTGCCCAGTAGTTGTTGCCAGACATCCTGCGTGTCGCCCGCCACAGCGTCGACGAAGTCGACCATCTCTTCTTCCTGCGGCGTCGATCGGAGTTCGCCCGATGTCTCGCTGATCTGAGACGAGGGACCGCCCGCTCCCCCGAGCAGCGACAGGAAATCGATACCGGTCGTCCAGCTGAGAAGCAACAGCACCACGACGCCGCCTAGGCCCAGCGGGAGCCCGCCGCCCATGGACCTGCCCGTCCGCCCGCGCCCGTCCTCGATGTTTCCGCGATCTCCCCGTGACCAGCGCATCGTTCTCTCCTCGCGCCACGCGTGGCGGGCGCCTACGGATCAGTACGATGCAACCTCAGGACCACAAGGTGGACCTGGAGAGTTGGTGAGTTGCTGAATTAGTGAATTGGTGAATTGCTTAGCGAGTTGGCAGGTTGGCGACTATTCAGCCTCGCACGGCGTTACGCTGCGGCGCCCGCCGACGTGCTGGGCGTGCCCGGACCCGTTCCGCTCGTTGGCCCGCATCGTCCCCAGCGCCGGGCCACCCTGCTCGAAGATGCTGTGCCGCAGCGCCATCGTGATCCACTCGTCCGCGATGACGCACCGGTAGCTGCGTTGCGTGAACTGCGCGATCACTTCATCTACGGCCTTCCGTCGATCGGGCACGGACGGGTGCACCATCACGTCGGCGATGATGTCGAGCATCATGTTCAGGTTGTCGATGATGGCGGCCGACCGCTCGTGCGTCGAAACGAGGTCGGGCGCAATCGATGGCGCGAGCGGCAGTTCGGTTGGATAGGCGTCGGGCGGCTTGCCCGACGAGAGCTTGCGCTGGAACTTCTCCGCGACCTGCGTCAGCCCGCTGGCGCGCTCACCCTGATCGGCGAACCGATCGAGCGGTTCCGTCGCCGCGAGCTGATACCAGTGCGATGCCCACACGAAGCCGGTGAGGCTCGGATAGACCAGCTTGCGGTGCGGTTCAAGCTCGCCGGGCTCGGGAGGCATGAACGACGAGTACGGCTGGTCGTAGAGGACCGTCATGTCCTTCGGCACGTCGGGCAGCGCAACGTCGCGCCGACTGAGATAGCGATCCGCGGCGGCGTCGAGCGCCGCCCTCCGCTCACCGGCCGCGACGCCGGCGACGATGGCCAGCACCTCGCGGTGGAATGCATTCGTGCGCCGGACGATCTCGGCCCCGCGCTGGCCGAGCGCCTCGTAGCCCTTGTCGGCTTCGGCGTCGGGCGCAGCGCTGGCCTCCGTCGACAGCCGACGGGTCATGCGGCCGAGTACATCAGGCTCGTTGACCCTGCCCGCGGCAACCGCGCCGAAGAAGATGCCCTGCGCCCGCTCCTGGCCAATCAGCCGCGCATACACGTCCGGCCACGCCTGCCGGAACGTCGCCAGCCGCCGATCCGCTTCGTTTGCGCTCTGAGCGGCGGCGCCGGGAAGCAGCGCAATGCCAGCGAGCAGTGCGAGCGCGACCGCGACGACACGCGCGCGCGCGCGGCGCTCGCCCGCCCGCGCAGCTATCGTGTCACCTCCACTTTCAAGTAGCCGTTTGTCCAGCAGCACTGGTCCTCCGGTGTGCTGTCGATGTTACCGAACGTGTCGCCGCGCACGCGAATCACGTAGGAGCCCGGTTCCTTGAAGCTCGCCATCGTGGTCGCCTTGCCCTGCGCGTCGGCCACGGGCTGCCTTTGCGGCTCGAACGTCACGGCCGCCGCAGGCCCCGAGTGCTTGTACCAGGTCGTGTTCATGCCCGGCACCACTTCACGCTTGACCGGGATCGGCTCTTTCTCGTGGACCGCATCGTCGGCGAGCCACACGTCGAGTTCGAGCGGCACGTCCACCTTCGCCTTGAGCGCCGGCCCCTGGATGCCCACCGGGCCGCGAGCGGCCTGCCCCGCCGGCTGGAATCGCAGCAGCGGCGGCGTGGACCCCATCGCCATCGGCCAGCTGAGTTGATACGACGTGGATTTCGCCCGGCCGGGGACCGAACAGGTCTGTCCCGGGTACTTCAGCGTCCAGACGACATCGCCCTTGTAGTCGGCGGGACCGTCACAGTGAACATGCCGCGCTCCCGGTCGTAGCGATTGGGAGGCGCACCGTTGTTGCGGCCCCGGCCGCGTCCGCCGCCGGCTGCCGCGTCGGGCGGTGTCGTGCCGGTCCCACCGGCAGCATCGGGCGCGGCTCCAGGCGTAGCGCCCGCAGCGTTCGGGTCGGCGCCCCCAGCCGCCGCACCTGCGACGCCGGCATTCGCGCCACCATCGCGCAGCGGCGGGATGATCGGAAACGACGTCGGCTGCCGGCCGTCGAACTCCTTCGGCGTGATGAAGTTGTTCGGACCGAGCGGGATCTCGACGGTGGACTTGTTCAGATTCGAGTAGCCGAACGAAAGGCTGATCGTGCCGTCCGGATTCGCGTACCAGCCGTCGAAGAATGGCGCGACCCGGTTGCCTTCCTCGGGCACCGGACTGAGCGGCCTCGGGAACTGCGCGTCGAGACGTGGCGCGCTGATGACCACCGCCAACGAGGAATGCGCTGACAATCCATCGTCGAAACACCTGACGCCTCCTCGATAGTCAACGTGCCCTCAAAACGAAAGAGCCTCTCGAGTGATCGAGAGGCTCCCTTCGACCGAGCATCATTTCCGCGGCGCGACCTACTGCTGCTGGCTCGGTCGTCGCCTTCTTGGCCTTCAGCCGCGGCCTCGCGATCGGCCACGATCTGCTTGTAGCCCTCGTCGTCCAGGTGCGTGACGGTAATCCACGCATGCGACATCTCGTCCGACGTGCGGCTGCCGCCGCCGACCCACTGATCGGGATCGGGGTTGCCCTTGTTCTTCTCCGTGTTGTCGTAGTACCCGGTGAGCACGAGCACCGCGCCCTTCGGCATGCAGCGGCGCGTAGTCGTCTTCGTACACGTGGCTGGTGTGCCACTGGTTGGTCCAGTTGGAGACGGAGCTGAGCATCTCCAGCTTGCCGGTATCCGGGTGGAAGATCTCCGCCGTCATGCCGACGAGGCGCGCGTGGCCGTGCGGCTGGAAGCTGTCGATGCGGACCGGCGTCTTGAAGGAGTGGAAGCCCTGCGTCATCGCGGTGCCGTTCGGCGCGATCTCGAGCTCCTTGCCCTTCATCAGCAGCGAGTACGACTTCAGGTCCTGCTTGTACTTCGCCTTCTCCTTGTGGTCCTCGGGATAGAGCCAGATGCCCAGCTCGACGACGTCGTCCTTGACCTCTTCGCCGAACGGCCAGTAGTGGACGTCCCACTTGATCATCGAGTTGGCCGGGAGCGTGCGGCAGCCATCGGTCGGCACCAGCTCGCCGGTCTTGCCCGACGCGTACTCGGAGACCCGCTCGAGCACCGTGTACTGACCGGTCTTCTCGTCAGGCAGCATCAGGTCGCTGTTCGCGTGATGTGCGGCCGCCCGTCCCTTGAGCGACGGCTTCACGGCGAGCGCCTTGATGCAGCGATCGACGGTCGTCCCGACCGGGACGATCGGACGCCACCAGCGATCCTGCCCCTGCGCCGGCAGCGTGTACGGCTTGGTCGGCACGACCAGATCCGGCGGGCCCAGCAGATCCTCGTAGGCCCACTTCGACCCGTCGGGGAAGGTGGCGGGCGCCGGCATGTCGGCGGCATTGCCCAGTGGCGCACCGGCGTCCGCCCAGCGCGCAATCATGTCGATGTCCGCGTCGCTCAGACGCAGGTCGTTCTTCAGCTGCTGGATGCCGATCTTGTCGTAGCGGTACGGCGGCATCTCGCGCGCGACGACCTTCGTCTTGATCGACCGCACCCAGGGGCGCACTTCTTCGTAGGTGCGGAGCGACATCGGGCCGACCGATCCGGGCCGGTGGCATTCCTGACAGTTTTTCTGGAGGAGCGGCGCGATGTCCTTGGCGAACGTCACTGCAGGAGCAGTGGCTGTGCTGGACTGCGCCATGGCCTGACCGGCCAGAGCTGGAACGAGGAGTACCGCCATCGCGCCGATGCCGGTACGGATAGCAATACCGAAGCGCGCACAGGCCATCTCTGTTACCTCGCGCGAAGTTTACAACAAACTTGTCCTCCCGGTATCCCTGAATCTGGAGAGGTCGCCCGGGGTTGCGCGCGAGGGATCCCGCCGAGGCAGGCCTCTGCTCAGGAATTCACGAGCGGCTGCTGCCGTGCTTCCCACCAGCCTTCGAACTCCTTGAACGCGCGGCTGAGATGCACGGGTGCGTTCAGCTGTCCGGCGACGACCTCGGCCGTCTTGTAGCCGTTGCCCGTGACGCAGACGACCACCGATTCGTCCGGCTCGATGACGCCCGCGCTTCACGAGGTCGATGGCGCCGGCGAGCGTCGTGCCGCCGGCAGGCTCGGTGAAGATCCCTTCGGTCTCCGCCAGCAGCCGGATCGCGTCGACGATCTGCGGGTCGCTGACCGCCGTGCCGGTACCGCCCGTCGCCTTGACGGTCTGCACCACCTGGTAGCCGTCTGCGGGATTGCCGATGGCAATCGACTTCGCGATCGTGTCCGGCTTCACCGGATCCGGGTAGTCGATGCCGTCGAGGATCGCGTTCACGACCGGCGCGCAGCCGGCCGCCTGCGCCGCGTGGATGTGCGGCAGCTCACCGTCGACCAGCCCGATCTGTTTCAGCTCGCGGAACCCGCGCACGATGCGCGGCAGCAGCGTGCCGCCCGCCACCGGCGAGACCAGGTGCGTCGGGTACCGCCAGCCGAGCTGCTCGACGATCTCGAACCCCATCGTCTTCGCGCCTTCGGCGTAGTAGGACCGGAGGTTGATGTTCACGAATCCCCAGCCGTACCGATCCGCCACCTGCGTGCACAGCCGGTTGACGTCGTCGTAGTTGCCGTTGATGGCGAGAATCGTCGGCCCGAAGATCGCCGACCCGAGGAGCTTCCCCGCCTCGAGGTTGTCGGGGATGAACACGCAGCATTCCATCCCGAGGCGCGCGGCGTGCGCCGCCACCGAGTTCGCGAGGTTGCCGGTCGACGCGCAGGCCAGGACCTTGAACCCGAGCTCCTTGGCGCGCGTCGCCGCGACCGAGACGACGCGATCCTTGTAGGAGAGCGTCGGATGGTTGACCGAGTCGTCCTTGATGTACAGCTCGCTGAGGCCGAGGCGCTCGGCCAGCCGCGTGCACCGCACGAGCGGCGTGAAGCCGGAGTGGAAGCCGGTCTGCGGCTCGCCGGTGATCGGCAGCAGCTCGCGATAGCGCCAGAGGTTCTTCGGCCGCGACGCGATCTGCTCGCGCGTCAGCGTGATCGACGCGTAGTCGTAGATCGGTTCGAGCGGGCCGAGGCACTTCCCGCACACGTAGGTGGCCTCGGCGGGAAACGTCGCCTTGCAGAGATGACACTGCAGTCCGATGAGCGCGCTCACACAGCCTCCGCGAATATCATGTTCCGAAAGTCCCGTTGATCACGCAGGCGTCGACCAGCACCGGTGCCGGCACGATCGCGGCGCGGTCGCGGGCAATCGCCAGCAGGTCGCCGATGATCGCCACCGCGGTTGCGTCGCCGCCCGCGCCCTGTCCCGACAACGTGATCTCGCCTGCGTAGGTGCAGGTGACGACCGCGGCGTTCGCCGGGCCCGTCGGTGCGGGCGAACAGCGACGCCTGCGGCACGAAGGTCGGCGCCACCCAGGCAGTCGAGCCGGCCGGTGGCGCGATCGAATGCGGCGTGCGCAATCTGCCGGATCGTGCCGCCGCGCAGCCGCGCCGCGGCGAAGTCCGTGCTGCCCATCGCGCGCGGTGGTCTTCGTCTCGATCGCCGCCGGCAGCACGCGCACGCCGAAAGCCGAGCGCGCAGAGGATGGCCAGCTTCGCCGCGGCATCGACGCCGTCGAGATCGATGGACGGATCCGACTTCCGCGTATCCGCTGGCGCACGCGTCGGCGATCGCTTCGTCGATGCCGCAGCCGGTCGCCTCCATCCGCGACAGCACCGCGTTGCTGGTGCCGTTCAGGATCGCGTCGATCGCGCAGCACGCGGTCGCCGGCGAGCCCTTCGCCGAGCACGCGCACGATCGGCATCGCGCCGCCGACCGCCGCTTCGAAGCGGAGCTGCCGGCCCTGGCGCTCGGCGAGCGTCAGCAGCGCCGGCCCTGATGCGCGATGACCTGCTTGTTGGCGGTGACGACCGACTTGCCGGCGAGCAGCGCGGCGCGGACGTAGTCGACGACCGGCTCGCCGCCGGAGACGGTTTCGATGATGATGTCGATGTCGCTGGCGAGGAGGTCGTCGAAACGGTCGGTCCAGGCGAGGCTGG
Organism: uncultured Acidobacteriota bacterium; assembly: GCA_963748265.1. Taxonomy (GTDB): domain Bacteria; phylum Acidobacteriota; class Vicinamibacteria; order Vicinamibacterales; family CAVVIG01; genus CAVVIG01. The sequence continues at coordinate 198,688 of CAVVIG010000001.1, forward strand.
CGAGCGGTCGGGCTGCCGGCGCCCGCTTGTCGCGGGCGCGGCGGTCGCAGATGTGGGTGAGGTGGAGGTGAGGCGGGGCGTCGGGGCCGGTGAGCCGGCGGGCGACGGCCGAGCCGACGGTGCCGAAGCCGAGGATGCCGACGTGACAGCGCTGCGCGTCGCCCGGGCTGTTGCCCGACGTCTGGAACGAGTTGAGCCCCACGTTCTCAGCGTTATACCAAGGCTGAAAACGTGAAGGCAACAAGTTTTATCGATGCATCTACATTCATAGATATGTTCGGCAGCACTCAGCCGATCGGTGCTATGCCGAGCACTCGCCGTCCATCACCTCCGGCGCGAACTCGGCGGTCTCGGCGAGGTCGACGAAGTCGTCGGCGGTGACGTCCTCCGGCGTGAGGTGCTGCAGGTCGTTCAGCAACGCGGTCGACCGCCGGCAGATCGATCCGCTGGAAGAACGACGGGGCCGACTCGCCGTCCTGCTTCTCCTCGCATAGAATGCGATCAGCCGCTCGACGGCCTCCGGGATCCGGCGCGCCGGAATCTTCGCCGCGGTCCGCGCGAAGCTCGCGCCGGCGGCCGTCGTGCCGCCGCCGACCATGACGAAGTACTGCGGCACCGCCTTGCCGCCGACCTGGCGCACGCTGCCCTGGAAGCCGATCGTCGCGATGTGATGCTGGCCGCAGCCGTTCGGGCAGCCGCTGATCTTGATCTGCGCGCCGTCGGCCGCTGCGATCAGATCGGGACGCGCGCGCAGATGTCCTCGAGCAGGCGGCCCAGCCCGCGCGACTGCGTGACCGCCAGCCGGCACGACTCGGCGCCCGGGCAGCTGGTGACGTCGGCGATCGTGGACGCCTCCGCCAGCCCGAGGCTCGCGGCCGCCAGCCGGCGGTACAGCTCGCGCACCTCGCCGACCGGCACCCAGCGGAGCACCAGGTTCTGATCGACGGTCACGCGGACGGTGCCGTCGCTGTAGGCACGCGCCAGGTCGGCGAGGACGCGCATCTGCTCGCTCGTGAGATCGCCGAGCGGCACCGTCGCCGTCGCGATCACGTAGCCGAACTGCTTCTGCGGCCGGACGTTGGTCTGCCGCCAGCGGTCGTAGGCCTCGTCGCCGGCGATGAACACCGGCACGAGCATCGGCGTGATGCCGGGTCCGTGCGGCGCCACGGCGGCGACGCGCGCCGCGATCAGGCTCGGTGACGGCGCTTCAGCGCGTTGCCAGTTCGGCGTCGGCTCCATCTCCGGCGGGTCGATGTCGAGCAGCGGCACGTTGCCTTCGCCCGCGCACCAGGCCAGCGCCTTCTGGTACTCCTCGATGAACCGGTCCCACCCGATCTTCTTGATCATGAACTTCATGCGGTTGCGCTGCTTGTGCTCGTAGTCGCCATGCTCCTTGAACACCAGCAGCACGGCTTCGCTGACGCGGAACAGCTCGCTCGCCGGCATGAACTCGTGGAGGATGCCGGCCAACTTGCACATGATCGCCGTGCCGCCGCCCGCCAGCACCCGGAATCCGCGCTCGCCGTTCGGCCCGAGTTCGGCGTGGAACGCGAGGTCGTTGATGGCGATCGCCGCGTGATCCTCGCGGCACCCCTCGAACGCGATCTTGAACTTGCGCGGCAGCGTGGAGCTCAGTCGATGCCGGAGCAGGAACCGCGTGGTCGCTTCGGCGTACGGCGTCACGTCGAACAGCTCGTCGGCCGACGCGCCGGCGTACGGACAGGCCGTGATGTTGCGCACCGAGTTGCCGCACGCCTCGCGCGTCGTGATGCCGGCGTCGGCCAGGAGGCGCATCGCCGGCTCGATGTCGTGCAGCTTCACGAAATGGAGCTGGATGTTCTGACGCGTCGTGATGTGCCCGAACCGCCGCGAGTAGCGCTCGCCCACGTCCGCGAGCGCCATGAGCTGGTCGCTCGAGAGGACGCCCTGCGGAATCTTCACGCGAAGCATCGACGCGTCGTAGGCCTGCCGCTGTCCGTAGGTGCCGCGCACCAGACGGAACGCCCGCCACTGATCGGGCGTCATTTCGCCGCGCTCGTACTTCCCGAGCATGACGACGAACTCGTCGATATCGGCTTCGCTGGCGAACGACAACCGCGTCCGCCCGTGCGTGTTCACCGTTTCGTGTACTGACATCCCAGGTTCCTCGCGTCAATCCGGCGAACGTCGGTCCGCCGGCCGTACTCCTAGCGCTGTCTGAGGCGTCGCTCGGCCGCCGTCGCGTGCCCCGGCTCCGCGTCCTCCGCGTCGCGCACTGCCGCGACCGTGCCATTCAGCTCCAGCGCGGCCACGCTGCCGACGACGATCAGTGCCGGGCCGTCGGTCTCGAGGCTGGCGCGATCGGCCGCCAGATCGCCGAGCGTTCCGCGCCAGACCTGCTGATTCGGCAGCGTGCCGTTGGCCACGATTGCTGCCGGCGTGGCGGCATCCCATCCCGACCCCACCAACTGCGTGGCGATCGCGACGCGGCGGCCGAATCCCATGAGGATCACGACCGTCACCCCGTTGGGCCGGAGCGCGTTGATCGCCTCCGTGAACACCTGCTCGTCGTGGCCGCTGACCACGAGGAAGCCGGATGCGAGGCCGCGGTGCGTCAGCGGGATGCCAGCGCTTGCCGGCGCCGCGATCGCGCTGCTCACGCCGGGCACCACGTCGTACGCGATCCCGGCGCGTTCGAGCGCCTGCGCTTCCTCGCCGCCGCGTCCGAACACGAACGGGTCGCCTCCCTTGAGGCGCACCACGCGGCGGCCGCGCTTCGCCTGGCGGACCATCACCGCCTGGATTTCGTGCTGCGACAGCGCGTGGCGGCCGGCCCGCTTGCCGACGAAGAACCGCTGGGCGCGGCGCGCCAGCGCCACGACACGCTCGTCCACCAGCGCGTCGTACAGCACCAGGTCCGCACGGCGCAGCGCGATCACCGCCTTGCGGGTCAACAGCGCCGGGTCGCCGGGTCCGGCACCGACCAGCGACACGTGTCCAGGCTTCGCCATCAATCCCCTTCGCGTGTCTGCCGGCGTTCCGCCCTGCCGATACCCGTCAGTTCGGCCGCCGCGGCCCGCCCCGCATACAGGCGGTTCAGGGCGTCCAGCAGCAGCGGACGCCGTCGCTCCATCGGCACGCCATCGCGCCGCCAGGCCGTCCTCGACTCCCGCGCCGCGTCCATCCAGGCCGCGAGGTCCGCCGGCAGCAGCGCATCGAGCGCCTCGCGCAGCAGTCCGGCGATCGCCGGGGCCTCACCGCTCGTGGAGATCGCCACCGTCACGCCGTCGCGCCGGACGACCCCGCCAAGATACGCCGTGGCGTTGGGCGGATCGTCCACGGCGTTTACAAAGATACGCCGCTGCTCGGCCGCTTCAGCCACCGCCGCGTTCACCTCCGGCGTTGCCGCCGCCACCACCAGCCACGCATCGTCCAGGTCCGACGGGACGAACCCGCGCTGCTCCACCGCGACGCCGGCCGCCAGTACGTCCGGGTGGACCTCCGGGGCCACGACCCGCACGTCGGCCCCCGCCGCCAGCAGCTGCGTCAGCTTGCTGGCGCCGACCGGCCCGGCGCCGACCAGGACGACCCGCCGGCCGTGCAGGTGGAGAAAGAGCGGAAGTAATTGACGCATAACAAAAAAGCCCGGAAAGCTTCGGAAGCCTCCCGGGCCGGTTCGTTCAGGAACGGTGCGCGCTTCGGTGCTTAGCGCCTCGATGATAGACCTGGACGGCTGGCGCGGGGACCTTGATCCGCGCAACAACAACAGCCGCAGACACAGTTCATCACGACTATAGAAGTACTCCCTTCGGGCCTTAAGGTCAAGTCGGCCCGCCATTTGATGGGTACACTCGGGTCATGGGCCGCCGCACGCTCGGGATCTTGTGTCTCGCCCTTTGGGTCGTCGCTCCGGCTGAGGCGCAGCGCCTGCCGGCCTCGGTCCAGCCTGACCACTACGACCTGGCCTTCGACGTGGACCTCGCCACGGCCCGGTTTGGCGGCTCGGAGACCATTCAGATCCGGCTCAGCGAATCGGCACGGCGGATCGTACTTCACGCGGCCGAGATTGAATTCGAGTCGGCGACCATCATCGCCGCCGGCCTGTCCCAGCAGGCAACCGTGACGCTGCACGAGCCGACACAAACCGCGACGCTCACGGTACCCCGGGCCGTTCCAGCCGGACCTGCCGCGATCGCCATCCGGTTCCGCGGGACCCTCAACGACGACCTACGCGGCTTCTACCTGAGTCGCGCGAACGACCGCCGTTACGCGGTCACGCAGTTCGAGGCGACCGATGCCCGGCGCGCCTTCCCGTCGTTCGACGAGCCGGCGTTCAAGGCGACCTTCGCCGTCACGCTGACCATCGACGAGAACGACACGGCGATTTCCAACGGGCGCATGGTGTCCGACACTCCCGGCCCCCCCGGCCGTCACACGCTGACCTTCGAGCGCACGCCGAAGATGTCCACCTACCTCGTCGCGATGGCGGTCGGCGACTTCAAGTGCCTCTCCGACTCGGTGGACTCGATTCCGCTCCGCATCTGCGCGACGCCCGGGAAGGAATCGCTCGGCGAGGTCGCGCTGGATGCGGCGAAGCAGATCGTGCCGTTCCTGAACCGCTACTACTCCATTCGCTATCCCTTCGGAAAACTCGACCTCGTCGCGGTGCCCGACTTCGCCGCCGGCGCCATGGAGAACACCGCCGCGATCTTCTATCGCGAAGTCGAGCTGCTCGCCGACCCGAAGACGGCATCGGTCGGGCAGCGGAAGCGCATCTGGACGGTGCTGGCGCACGAGATGGCGCACCAGTGGTTCGGCGACCTCGTCACGATGCGCTGGTGGAACGACCTGTGGCTGAACGAAGGCTTCGCCACGTGGATGGAGAGCCGGCCGCTCGCGGCGTTGAAGCCGGAGTGGAACATCCCGGTCGACCAGGCGGCCGCCACGCAGGCCGCCATGAACCTGGACGGCCTCGGGACCACGCGGCCGATCCGCGCCAACGTGGAAAGCCCTGGCGAAATCGAGAACTCCTTCGACGCGATCACCTACGAGAAGTCGGCCGCGGTGCTTCGGATGATCGAGGGCTGGGTCGGGACCGAGGCGTTCCGGCGCGGCGTCAACTCGTATCTCGAGAAACACTCGTACGCCAATGCGACGGCCGAGGACTTCTGGACGGCCCTGAGCGCCGCGACCGGACAGCCGGTCGACCAGGTGCTTTCGAGCTTCATCAGCCGCCCCGGGGTGCCGCTCGTCTCCGTCTCCGGCGCCTGCGGCCCCGGCAGCCGACCGTCGCGGGAGATCACGCAGCGCCGCCTGCGCGAGCAGACGTCCACGTCGGCATACGGCGACGGACTCTGGCAGCTGCCGCTCTGCGAGCGGACGGCCACCGGTGGTCCGGACTGCCGTGTGTTCGCGGCGCGCAGCTCCACCCTCACATGCCCTGCGGACGGCTGGAGCTTTCTCAACGCCGATGCGCGCGGCTACTACCGCACGGAGTACCCGACGTCCACGCTCGACACGATCGCGCGCGACGTTCAGCGCACGCTGACGGCGCCGGAGCGCCTGTCGCTCCTCGGCGACGAGTGGGCGCTGGTCCGCGCGGGCCGGCACACGGCGTCCGACTACCTGACGCTCGCCGCAGGCTTTGGCGGAGAGCGCTCCAGCGGCGTGCTGGACGAGCTCACGGACCATCTGGAGGACCTGCGCGGGATCGCGGCCGCGGAGGACCGTCCGGCCTTCGAGCAGTTCGTCCGGACGCTCCTGCAGCCTGCGCTGGGGGAGATCGGGTTCGACGCGCGACCGGACGACAGCGAGGAGCGGCAGGAGATCAGGGCGACGCTGATCGGGGCACTCGGACTCATCGGCCGCGACGAGGCCATCGCCACACAGGCGCGTGCCGTCGTCCAGCGGGCGCTGGCCGAAGGAGAGCCACTCGAGCCCACCGTTGCCAGTGCACTCGTCTCAGTCGCCGCGAGCCTGGGCGATGAAGCGCTCTGGGACGCGCTGGACCGCGCCGCCCGCACAGCGGCGTCGCCGGGTGAACGCGAGCGCTACCTGTTTGCCCTCGCGAGGTTTTCCGATCCGCAGTTGATTCGATCGGAGCCTGAAGCTCGCGCTCAGCGACGACATCCGGTCACAGGACACGCTCCGGTTTCTGTCCCGGCTGCTCGCAAATCCCTCGGCCACCCCGCGCACGTGGGAGTTCATCAAACGGAACTGGAAAGAGCTCCAGTCGAAGCTGTCGGTGTCGTATGGAGGAGCGACGCTCGCCTCCGGCCTGGCCAACCTCTGCGATCCGGCGCTGCGCAACGATGTCCAGCGCTTCTTCAAGGCGAACCCGCTGCCCGGGGGCGACCGAGTCCTGGATCCCGCGCTGGAGCGCATCTCCGCCTGCATCGCCGTGCGACAGAAGCAGGGACCGGCGATCGCGCGGTGGCTGTCCACCCGCAAGTAGGCGTCGATCAGATCGCGTCGCCCGGCGACGATTGCTTCTGAACCGAGACGGCAGGATGCCCGAGGCTCCACGCCCGCCACGGGCGTTCGGTGCCGACGCGGATCCCGATGCGCGGGCCCCAGGCCACCTCGCCCGGCGCGATACCGCGGTCCTCGATGAACAGCCGCGACCCGTCGAGAGCCAGAGCGTTCTCCTCGAGCGTGATGCCCATCGCCATCGTGAGGTTGCCCGGCCCGCGGCACAGTGCCGCATCCGGCAGGTCGCCCGGCTGCAGCGGGCGCCTCCCCTTCGCCGCCCGCGCACGCCTTCGCCGCATCGTCGCGATCCCGTCGATCGGGTCGAGCGCGCGAATGAGCACGGCCGCCGGCGAGTCCTCCGCCTCGGTGACGACGTTTACCAGGCAGTGGATGCCGTAGTTCAGATAGACGTACGAAAGTCCGGGAGGACCGTAGAGCGGGGCGTTCCGGCGCGTCCGCCCGGGAGCGGCGTGACACGCGGGATCGGATTCGCCGATGTAGGCTTCGACCTCGACGATCGCACCGCTCGTGCGCACTCCGCCGCGGTTGTGGACGAGGACCTTGCCGAGGAGATCGCGCGCGACGTCGAGGGTGGCACGGTCGTAGAAGTCGCGCGTCAGCTTCACGGCTGCGGCTGGATGTGCGCCCGCAGCCGCCCGATGGCGCGCTCCGACCCGCGCGCCACCGCCGGATCGGTGTCCTGCAGCAGACGCTCGAGCGCCGCGATGGCGCGCGCGTCGCCCGACTGCCCCAGCACCTCGACGACGTCGAGCCGGACGCTCGCGTCGGGGTCCTGCGCGTGCACGGCGATGGCGTCGACGCGGCCGGGCGCAATCTCCTGCAGGTAGGTACGCGCGATCGGACGCACGCGGGGACGCGACAAGTTGTCGGCAATCGGGTCCACGCGCCCGTCCGACAGCAGGACGTTCGCGAAGTGGCCGGCGAGCACCACCTCCTCGCTGCGCTCCTCCTGCAGGCGGGTCACGATTTCCGCCAGCATCCCACGATCGCCAACGCGGGCGAGCCCTTCGATCGACAGGCGGCGCATCAGCGCATCGCGCGACGTGAGGTTCGCGACGAACAGTGGCTGGCTGGATACGTGTCCAATGCGCGCCAGCGCCTCGAACGCCGCCGCACCGGCCGCGCTGCGGCTGTCGTGTTCGAACAGCGCCGTGAGCGCCTGGATACCCCGCTCGTACCGGAGCGCGCCGAGCGCGTCCATCGTCACAAGCCGGATGTTCGCGGACCGATCGTTCAGGGCTTCGACCAGCGCGTCGCCGACCGCCTCGAGCACCGGGCTGTCGCCCGGCCGCCGCGCGTACACGCGCCCGATGACGCGGATCGCCGCGGCGCGGAGCTCGTCGCGCGGGACGCCGACGCTGCTGGCAAGCTCGTTTGCCGATGCGGCGAGGAGGTCCTGCCGCGCGCGCCCGTACGCGTTCGCCGCCAGCGCACCGAACGCATACAGCGCTTCGACAGCGACACGGGGGTTGTCGTCACGCGACGTGGCGCGCAGCGCGGCCAGCACGTCGGCCGGCACGGGGGTCGCCTCCAGCGTCGACGGCCCCGCCGTGAAAATCGGTTCCGCTGAAATGGTGTTGCGGACCTCCACGACGAGCGCGACTCGCTTGCGAGGCACGACCTTGTCGGCCAGGAAGATGTTCAACTCCGCGGCGATCGCCTCGAGTTGAACCGCGTCCTCCGGATCGCGCACCGCGCGCGCCAGCGGCGAGGCAGCCTCCGGATAGGCCGCCTGCTTCAGCGCGGCCGCGGCCATGCGCCTGACACCCGGGTCTTCGTTCCCGAGGTCGGCAATCACCTGTTCGAAACTGAGCGTGGGCTGCGCGACGGCGGGCACCACTGCGATCAGCAGTCCGGCCACCAGTCCGACGAGGATCCGTTTCATCCGCGCCACCGTCTCCATGTCATTACCCAATCGCCCACCTGCCCGGCCAGCGCTACCTGCCCTGCTGTGAGTAGGCGTGCGACCGCCCTTCAGCGAGCGCCGTGCGGATGTAGCGGCCGGTGTGGGACGCGGCGTGCTGTGCCACCTGTTCGGGCGTGCCCGCGACCACGAGGCGGCCCCCGTCCTCGCCGCCCTCGGGCCCGAGATCGATGATGTAGTCGGCCGTCTTGATCACGTCCAGGTTGTGCTCGATCACCAGGAGGGTGCTGTCCAGCCTCGAGCAGCTTGCGGAACGCCGTCAGGAGCTTCGCGATGTCGTCGAAGTGGAGGCCGGTCGTCGGCTCGTCGAGGATGTAGAGCTGCCGCTCGCCGCCCTGGGTCGACAGGTGCGCCGCGATCTTGATCCGCTGCGCCTCGCCGCCCGACAGCGTCGTCGCCGGCTGCCCGAGCCGGAGATAGCCCAGCCCGATCTCGTCGAGCACCTGCAGCCGCCGCAGCACCTTCGGGGAGCTGCTGAAGAAGGTCAGCGCCTCGCGCACCGTCAGGTCCAGCACCTGGTGAATGGAGCGACCCTTGTAGTGGACGTCGAGCACCTGCGGCTTGAAGCGTTTGCCGTCGCACTGGTCGCACGGGACGAAGACGTCGGCAAGGAACTGCATCTCGACGCGTACTTCGCCCTCGCCCTGGCAGGCCTCGCAGCGTCCGCCCGGCACGTTGAAGGAGAAGTGGCTCGCGGTGAGGCCGCGCGGCACGCGCGTCCTTGGTTGCCGCGAAGAGCTCGCGGATCGGGTCGAACGCCTTCAGGTAGGTGACCGGGTTCGACCGCGGCGTGCGGCCGATGGGCGCCTGATCGACGAGCACCACGTCGGTGATCATCTCGGCCCCTTCGAGCTTGCGGAACGATCCGACGCGCTCGATCCCAGTCGCCCTTCGCGCGCTTGATCGCGGCGTAGAGCACGTCGTGGACGAGCGTCGACTTCCCCGAGCCGCTGACGCCGGTGACGCAGGTGAGCGCATTCATCGGGAAGCCGATGTCCACGTCCTTCAGGTTGTGCTCGCTCGCGCCCAGCAGGCGAATCCACTGCCCGCTCCCCCGTCGTCTCGACGTCGGCACCGGGATGGCGAGCTCCTGCCGCAGGTACTTCGACGTGAGCGACCGCGGCTCGTGCATCAGGCCGTCGAGCGTGCCGGAGAAGACGACGCGGCCGCCCTGTTCGCCCGCGCCGAGCCCGAGGTCGACGACATGGTCGGCGACCTTGATCATGTCGGCGTCGTGCTCGACGACCAGGACCGTGTTGCCCTGGTCGCGGAGCTGCCGGAGGATGTCGATCAGCCGCAGGTTGTCGCGCGAGTGAAGGCCAATCGACGGCTCGTCCAGCACGTAGAGTGTGCCAACCAGCGCCGAACCGAGCGACGTCGCCAGGTTGATGCGCTGCGCCTCGCCGCCCGACAGCGTGGACGACAGGCGGTCGAGCGACAGGTAATCCAGACCGACATCAGCGAGGAACGTGAGACGGCGCCGGATTTCCTTGAGGATCTTGTCGGCGATCACCGTCTCCTTCTCGCGTCAGCTCCAGCCCGCCGAAGAAGGTCTGCGCGTCGCGCACCGTGAGCGCAGACACCTTGTCGATCGTCCGTCCCGCGATGCGCACGTCGCGCGCCTCGCGGCGCAGGCGGCTGCCGCCGCAGTCCGGGCAGGTCAGGTACCCGCGGTAGCGGCTCAGGAACACGCGGACGTGCACCTTGTACTTCTTCTTCTCGAGCCACCGGAAGAAACCGCGGATGCCGTCGAAGCCGTCGCCGCCGTCGATCACGAAGCCCTTCTCTTCGTCGGTGAGCTCGGACCACGGGACGTCGAGGCGCAGCTTCGCCTTCTTCGCCGCGCGCTTCAACTCCGCGAGCTGCGTACGGTAGTGCGGCTTGCTCCACGGCTCGATGGCGTTCTGCGCGATCGACTTCGACGCATCTGGCACCACGAGATCCAAGTCGAGCTCGATCACGTTGCCGAACCCGTGGCAGGTGGGACAGGCGCCGAACGGGTTGTTGAAGGAGAAGAGCCGAGGCTGGGGATCTTCGTACCCGATGCCGCAGTTCCGGCACTCGAAGCGCTCCGAGAACAGGTGCATCCGCTCCGGCTGGTCGCCCGAGGCGAGCTGCAGCACCCACGCCGCGCCGCCGCCCTCGCGGTATGCCGTCTCGATCGAATCGGTCAGCCGCTTTCGCTCGTCGTCGCCGCCGACCTGCACGCGATCGACCACGACCTGCAGCGTCGTCTGTCCGGCCACGGTGCGGGGATCGATGTCGTCGAACGACAGCGCGCGGCCGCCGACGAGCAGTCGGCCGAAGCCCTTGCGGCGCAGCGACTCGATCGTCGAAGCCACCGCCGCTGCGTTCCCCGATCCGTTCACCGCCGCCGCATCGTCGGTTTCCGGGTCGTCGCCGCCTTCGGTCAGTTCGTCCACTTCCTGCGCCGCGTCGGACTTCGACAGCACGAGCGGCGCGGCCTCGACGACCGCAAGGTCGAAGCCGAGCACGAGCCGCGTGCCCGTACCGAGCTCTGAGAGCTGCGCCGCGACGACTTCAGCCGTCTCGCGCACCACTTCGCGCCCGCAGTTGCGGCAGAACGTCCGGCCGACCCTCGCGTAGAGGAGCCGCATGTAGTCGTGAATCTCGGTCGTCGTGCCGACCGTCGAGCGCGGGTTGCGAACGCTGTTCTTCTGACGAATGGCGATCGCCGGTGCGATGCCGTCGATGCGGTCGACGTCCGGCTTCTCCATCCGCTCGAGGAACTGGCGGGCGTATGCGGACAGGGACTCGACGTACCGGCGCTGGCCTTCCGCGTAGATCGTGTCGAATGCCAGCGACGACTTGCCCGATCCGCTCACGCCGGTGACGATGATGAGCTTGCCGGTCGGCAGCGTGACGTCGATGTTCTTCAGGTTGTGGGTACGGGCGCCGCGGACGACGATTGCGGACGGTTCACCGACCCCGCTGACAGGAGGAGTCTCGGGCATGCTCTCCCAGTGTGCTTTTCCGGCGCGTGGCTAAACCACCATCGTAGCGCACGGCGAAGCTCGGGGGCAAACACAGAGTCGCAAGTCGACAGTCGCAAGTCGACGGTCGCGAGTCGCAGGCCGGCTGCGCTCCCGCGACCTGGCAGCCTGCGGCTACTTTGCGGGCGTTCTCAGGACCTTCAGGTACTCAACAACCGCCCACGTGTCGTCGCGGGTCAGCTTGCTCTTGAAGGCCGGCATCTCCTCCCCATGGCCGTTCCAGACCTTGTAGAAGAGGATCCCTTCGGGGTTGAGCTCGGTCCGGAACTCGTCGGTGAGGTCAGCTGCGTCCTTGGAGTCAGGGCCGTCACCCTTGCCGAGAGCGCCGTGGCACTTCTGGCAGTTCGAGTCGAAGAGCGTCTTGCCCTTCTTGGCGGCGTCGGCCGCGTTCTTGACCGGACTCTTCTCGTCCTTCGCCCCGTCCGGAATCGTCCACCCGGCGTACTGCGCTGAGAGACCGACGCTCGCACCCAGGCAGAGCGCCGCCGTGACCATCCCGATTCTCCGAACAGCACTGCGCATCATCCGTGGTCCCCCTTTCGGACTCTCGCGCCCGTATTATAGTGCCGCCGCTCCGGCCACCCTTCGGCTGAACAACCTCATGAAAATCTTCCGCGATTCAGAGTCCACCTTCCGCCCCGCCGATGCCAGTTCCTTCGTCGGCCCGGCCCGCACCAAGCTCCTCGCCTCGTCCGACGAGGCGACGCCCGTGCACGTGTATCACGTCCAGTTCGACTCGGGCGGGCGTACCAACTGGCACACGCACTCGGGAGCGCAGTGGCTCCTGGTCACCGAGGGACGGATTCGGATTCAGTCGCTCGGCGAAGAGGCGCAGGACCTCGAGGCCGGCGATGCGGTGGTCATCTCGCCGGGCGAGAAGCACTGGCACGGCGCCGTGCCGGGTACACGGGGCGTTCACCTCGCGATCAATGTCAACGCGGTGACGACGTGGCTGGAGCCGGTGCGGGACGAGGATTACGAGCCAACCTACGACGGGCGGTAACCAGGCCGGCAAGGTCAGGAAAGGCGGGTCGACTGGTGAGCCGGACTGACGACATCGCGCGCCTCGCGTCGCGTCTTCGCGCGGCATCGTCGGTGACCGTGCTGACCGGTGCGGGCGTGTCCGCCGCCAGTGGCGTCCCGACGTTCCGCGGCGCCGGCGGTTTGTGGCGGAACTACAGCGCCAGCGACCTCGCCACGCCGCAGGCGTTCGCGCGCGACCCGATGACGGTGTGGGAATGGTACGCGTGGCGTCGCGAGCAGATCGCCACGTGCCGTCCCAATGCCGCGCACGACGTCCTCGCGCGATGGACCGACACGTACGACTGCTGGCGCGTGGTCACGCAGAACGTGGACGACCTGCACGTGCGGGCCGGCACCCGTGGTCTCGTACGGCTGCATGGCTCGATCTGGGAGCTGACCTGCGCGCGGGCGTGTGATGGCGAGCCGCGCCGCTGGCGCGACGAACGCGTGCCACTTCCCGAGTTACCGCCACGGTGTCCCCGGTGCGGCCTGCTCGCGCGACCGGGTGTGGTGTGGTTCGGTGAGTCGCTGGATCCGTCAGACGTGGACGCCGCGGAGGCGCTCACGCGCTGTGACGTCTTCATCGCCGCCGGCACCTCCGCCGTCGTCTACCCCGCTGCCGGTCTCCTGCATGCCGCCAGGGCGCGCGGCGCGTTCACCGTGGAACTGAACGTCGAGACGACCGACGCGACCTCGCACGTCGACCTCGCGATCCAGGCGCCGGTCGAAGCGACGCTGGCCGCGGTTGACGCGCTGCTGTGAGGCGACAGCCGTGCTACCATACGGTGTTCCGGTCGCTTCGGCGGTCGGGGCCCTTTCCCGCCAGCCGGCGTAGCTCAGTTGGTAGAGCAGCTGATTCGTAATCAGCAGGTCACCCGTTCAAGTCGGGTCGCCGGCTCCAAATTCCCTAACAAATTCGCGCGTTTCACTGAACGCGTCGTTCAGTTCTCGCGCGATCGTTGACACCCAAGCTGACACCCTAGCGCGTTCAGGACCGCGTCCATGTGCCGCGCGGCCTTCGCTGCCGTCTGCTTCTGCAGGTGCGTGTACAGGTCTGCGGTGACGCGTAGCTCGGAGTGCCCGAGCAGCATCGACACTTCGACCAGCTCGACGCCTGCGGCGATCAGCAGGCTGCGCGGCGCTGTGCCGCAGATCGTGGAAGCGCACGCGCGGCAGCTTCGCCGTCTTCCAGCAGCGTGTGCAGGACGCGCAGCACGTTCCGCGGATGCAGCCGCGCGCCGACCTTCCCGCTGCTCCCGCGCTGCCGGTAGGTCGTGAACACGAGGCCCGTATCGATCCAGCGCTGCGCCCGCCTTCAGTCGTTCTTCGAGCTGCCGCGTGCGATGCGCCTGCGGAGCCGTCGAGGCAGACCTGCGGGCAGCGCCAGCGTGCGCCGGCTCTTCTCGGTCTTCAGCTCCTGCAGCACGAGGCGCTTGCCGACGCTCTGAAGTTGCTGCCGGATCCGCATCTCGCCCGGTCTCCAGGTCCACATCGTCCCAGCTCAGGCCAGTCGCTTCGCCGAGCCGCAGTCCGCACGCCAGCGCGACGCGAGAACAGCGCGCCGAGCCGATGCCTGTCGGCGACCTTCAGGAACGCCGTGGCCTGGTCGACGTCGAGCGGCGGATCGCGCGCTCCGTCGGCTTCGGCACCTTCACCAGCGTCGCGGCATTGATCGTCACGAGCTGCAGGCGTTGCGCTTCCGTCAGCGCCGAGCGCAGCGTCGCGTGCGCGAGCGTGATCCGGCGCCGTGCGCCGTGCTCCGTCTTGTGCTGCGGTCAGCCACCGCTGCACGGCATCGGCGACAGCTGTTCGAGGCGGAGCGGGCCGAACGCCGGCACGAGGAAGAGTCGATGGCGCGCCGGTAGCGCGGCGGGTGCTGGGGCGCCATGCGTCGCTGTTCGTGGCGAACCAATCCTCCAGAAACGCGCCACCGTTGGCGTGCTTGGCTGGGCAGCAGTTGACCATCGACCGCGCGGCCCCCGAGACGCCGCAGGAGTCCGCGGCTCGGCCTGCGTCGCCGCATAAGCGTGCTTGCGTCGCCGCTTCCCGTCCGCACCGCGACCGAGATCGAGGCGGACATGCCAGCGACCGTCAGCCCGCTGCGTGATGGATCCTTCACCGTGTCCGCGTCGTTTTGCCATATGTCGGAACTCCTGTGTTCGACGTCTGTCCTGGCGCTTCTGATTGCACGTCGCTGCCGGGAACGACCGGCACACGCGCTTCGTGCAGAACTTCTGCCGCCGCGTCCCTCCACGGGCGAGACGGCGTTGACATTCGTCAGCACGGATTCGTCCGACTCCAAGGCGATTGCTTGCAGCACGGTGAGATAGCAGAATCCCAGCAGCGTCTCGGGAAGCACACCGACGCGAAGTCCAGGGCACGATGAAGGGATCATCCGGAAACGCGTATGCGGGATCGAGACACATACGGGTGCACGTGACCTGGCGCAGTGCCGTTATTCAAACCGCCGACCGGTAGCTCGCGCGGATCAGCACCGCTGAATCGGTGACAGGCGCGAAGTCCTGAGGACCAGCAAATGGCGACTCGCGCGCAACGACGCGGTGCTCGCCCGCTGCGTCGCGATAGACGACCATCGCGTCCGGATCATGAGGCCGAATCGCGCGCGCAGACGTCGAGCGCCTCCTTATCTCCCTCGTTCGCGTGCTTCACATCGAGATACGTGCGCGTGATGCTCCGGAGATCCTGGCGGCGCGCTCAACCGCGGCAAAGGGTTCGCTCTCCTTCATCGGACCGTCGGTAGCCCGTGAGTGAGTCGAACCCCGTCTTGTGAAGCAACCCATACCGCTCCGTAAACCGGATCGCTCGTGGCGTGCCGCACGACTGGTCGACGCCAACGCGTGGTTCAGTGAGCGGGTCGTATAGAACGCTTCAGCTTCACGTTCAGCACTATCAGGTCGCCGCGGCGAGTGGCCGGCCCTATTTCCATGCCCGCGACAGCTTCTGCATCACTGCGGCCTTGATTCATCCCCCTCGTAAACGCCGTTCAACGTTAACGCTATCATGTCATTGATAGCGTTGTCCAGAAACGTCTATGCTGGACCGCCTGGTTCATTTGGACGGAGGAGACGTGGAAGACAAAACGACTCGCATACCGAGTTGCGGAAATTGCGGAGGCGATCGGCGTGAGCCGGTCTAAGGGCTACGAGTTGATCGCCACCAATAAGTCCCGTCGATCAAAGTCGGCGGATCGGTCCGCGTGCCCGTGGATGCGCTCCGACAGTGGATCGATCGCAGGCTCGCGGACAGGCACGAGGGCGGCAAGTGACGGGCGCGACGGTGGCGGCGACGGAGATCCGCTGGTGAGTCTCGAAACCCTGCGGCCTGCAGACCTCGACGCCTTCAAGGCGATCGGGGTCCCCGACTACATGGTCGGTCAGTCGGCGTGCGGCGCGTCACCCACGCTGAGGCGAAGACCGTCTGCGGCATCCACACAAATCCGAGCACCTCGAAGGGATGGCCTTCCCGTATACGAACCCCGAATCCGACGAGGAAACCGTCTGGGGCTGGCGTGTTCGCCGGGATGATTCGGAAGTTGAGACGGACGGCACGCCGATGGCGAACTATCAGCTCGCGGGACCAAGCGCACCTCTACTCATGCCGGGCGTGTACTGGCAGCTGGCTGATCGTCGCAGGCCGCGATCTTCGTCGAGGCCGAGAAGTCGGTTCTCGCATTAGCGGCGGCCTGTCATACGACGGCGCGGCCGTGCCCGCTCGTCATCGGCACATCGGGCTGCTGGGCTGGCGCAGAGTAATAGGTCAACGGACGAGCCCGGAGGGCGCCCGCGTCGATCAGGAAGGGGCAGGTACCGGACTTCGATCGTGTCGTCTGGACTGGCCGCGATGTCGTCATCTTGTTCGACGCCAACGCGGCGACGAACGACAAGGTGCAGGCAGCCCGCCGGGCGCTCGCGGCAGAACTGACTCGCCGTGGCGCTTGCGTCCCGTATCGCCGAACTGCCGATTGAGCCGGGCGTCAACGGCCCCGACGATTACTTCGGCAAGCACGGTACCGCAAAGCTGTTCAGCATCATCGACTCGGCGAAGCCCATCGCGACGCCGCCGGCGAAGAAAGAGAAGGCCGAGAAGGCGAGGCAGGGGCGCGACGTGCAATTCGAGGAGCCTGGAGCCCTGGCGCGGATGCGGTGGCGGCGCCGGCCTGCTCAACGCGATCGCGAGCATCTTCTCGAAATACTGGCGCTTCCCGAGCACGCGAGCACCGCGCTCACTCTCTGGGTGCTGCACCGTTCACGATCGAGGCGTTCTTCGGCATCGCCCATCCTGGCGATTACGTCCCCCGTAAAACGCTGCGGCGAGGCACCCTTCCTTAATTCTGCTCGAGCACATTGCGTGCCGCGGCGCCTATTCGCGTCAACGTGACGCCGGCCGTGTTTTCCGGGCGAATGCAGGAAGTTGCGGGCCAACGCGTCTCATCGACGAGGCCGACACATTCATCAAGGACAACGAGGAACTCCGCGGCGTCCTGAACTCCGGGCACACCCGGACCACGAGGCTGTCGTGATCCGCGCTGTGGGCGACAATCACGACCCGCGGGCCTTCTCGACGTGGTGCCCGAAGGCAATCGCATTTGATCCGGAAGCTGCCCGACACGCTCGGCGACCAGGCGATCGAGGTGCCGATGCGGCGACGGACGCCGGGCGAGTTGGTGAGCAGCGGCTCCGGCAGGACCGTATCGAGGCCGAGTGTGCCAACCTGCACCGAGCCGCGGCTCGATAGGGCCGCGGACCATCTCCCGCACCTACAAGACGCCGACCCGCAGGTGCCCGCTGCGCTCCACAATCGCGCGGCGGACTGCTGGCGTCCGCTCCTGGCGCTTGCTGACCGGGCCAACCGGCGAATGGCGGCAGGCTGGCGCGAGAGGCGGCGAAGGCGCTTTCGGGTGTCACGGAGGACGCCGACCGACCGACCGGCATGCTGGCGCTCGCGGGACGTGCAGAGCATCTTCGACGCGAAAGGGCGTGCAGGAATTGTCGTCCTGCGACATCGCGACCGCGATGAAGGCGATGGACTCGCGGCCGTGGGCGAGTAGGGGGAAAGACAACAAGGGGCTCACGACGCATGCCCTTCAGCACGTGTCCCTGAAGGACTTCCGCATCCATCCAATAGAAATCCGGTTCGGCACGGAGACGTCAAGCGGCTACACCCGCCGAGCGTTTGAGCACCTTGGACCCGGTATTCCCTGTCCTGAAAGTGGAACAGTCCGGAACAACCCCAATGAATACGGGCCCAAATCCACGCTTTCTGAAGTGGAACGCTCGAAAGGGTGTTCCGATTCAGAAACTGTCAGTTTCACCAATGAATACGGGCCTTGTTCCAGTGTTCCGGTTCCAATCGGGGGAAAGGGGCAACAGCACCATGAATCCGAAGGTGAGGCCGACCATGCGCTGCTGCTGACCAGTTCGTGACTCTCGCGAACGGCCCGACGCTGCCGCGGCAAGCGATCGACCTCGCGATCGACTTGGAACTCAAGGGCTGCACCCTGACCGTGGAGGGTGACCGGCTGGCCGTGCGCCCGCGTGGCCTGCTCTCGCCGAGCGACATTGCGGCAATTCAACACTAGCGAATAATTCGCTCGCGCTCATCGAATACGTACACCCACACCGAGTTGGTTGCAGTGATGCCGACTGCACGACGCAAAACTGGGGACTCTGCGACAGCCGAGGGGATCATCGATCGCTGGAAGTACAGTCCGGACACCACTTGGTCCGTACGGGCTAAGCACGCGAGCTGCCCCGGTTCGTAGGAGCACTAGGAATTTTGAGACCCATGACGCGATCCCCAGCGATAGCGCACCTGTCAGACGACATGCAGCGCTTCTATCGGCGCATCGTCCGGGCGTTTCGGCTGTCAGAGCACCACAGGCGGCTTTTGGTATGTGCCTGCGAGAGCCACGACCGCATGGTGCAGGCGCGTGAGTTATCGCCGCCCAGGGCTCACGGCGACCGACCGGCACGGACAGACGCGGCCGCATCCGGCCGTCGCCATCGAGCGTGACTCGCGCGTTGCCTTTGCGCGGATGTTGAGGGAACTCGGGTTGGCCGAGGAGGCCGACGTCCGGCTGCCATCGTTGGCCGGCCGGTATGCGGGGAGGGCGTAGCGATGCCAGTGCGGCGACGGGTGCAGGCGGTGCGTGAGCGAGGCGTGAATGCGATGTCGGCCTTTCGGTGGTCAACGTATGGCGACGGCCTCGAACACATGCTGGGCGATCCGTGCTTCCGCACCCGGGCCGAAGCCGAGCGGGCCTGGCAGACAGTCCGGCGGCTGGTCTGGGCCGAGGAGGCGATCGGCCGGGTGCCAAAGAGCGCGAAGACGTTCGACGGCATTACAGAGGAAGGCGTAGAGCGTCTGTGTATTGGATGGCAGTGCATCACGGTCCCTGTGCGCGAGGTGCTCGATGCACTCGAAGGGGACCGGCGGCGCCTCGCTGAGTTCGAACAGACACCGGCCGCGCGGTCGATCGCGGATTACCTGGCAGCGTTGCGGGGGGCGTGGGACGGACTCGAAGCGGTAGCCGTCGGTCTCGCCACGACGCGATACACCGATCGCCCGTATCCCGCGCGGGCCATCACTGGACACGGGAGATACGAGAGGACTCAAGGGATGACCGACGAACACTATCGGCGCATCGTGGCGGAGCTCGTGGGGCAAGTCGCTGGAAGGCCAGCGTCAGCGGCCTCGATCGGGATGACCTGCAGGAGAGCATCACGATGCAGCGGCGTCAGATCGACGCACTCGAGAGAACCGTCGGCGTGATGGAGAAACGGGCTTCACGACGTTGTCCCGCGTAAGACGCGTGGCCCTGCCTGAAGGACACGTTGAAGAGGCGTAGACGTTCAACGATCGCCGGCTTCCGCGATCGGGAGGCGGCGATGGTTCGACAGACGACGAGCGCGCACGCACCGGAGGCCGTATGAGCACCGTCTCCGTGGACGGCCGACGCCTCGTCGGACGGCCGATCGTGTTCCGACGCCGGTCGCTGGACTTGGGTGGCTTCGTTGAGGAGATCGGTAGCGATGCGCTCGATCGCACCAAGGCCGAGCGACCCGACTTGCGGGCGCTCCTCGGCCACGATCCGCAATTGCTTCTGGGTCGTTCCGGCAGTGGGACGCTGGTCTATTCGATCGACGCGCAGGGGATGAAGGTCTCGATTGATCCGCCGAATACCGCGACCGGGACCGAGACGGTCGAATTGGTGCGCCGTCGCGATCTGGACGGAATGTCCTTCGCGTTTAGTTGCTTACTTGATGACTGGGCATTGGAGGGATCGACCGTGGTGCGAACGGTGCGCGATATGAAGGTGAAGGAGGTCAGCATTGTCAGCTGGCCCGCATATCCGGCCACCAGCGTTGCGCTGAGCGGCAGCGGAGACAAGCGGAGCGAGGCCGACGGATTCGAGCGTTGGAACACCGCCAAGTCGCAGACACATCGTTTGCCTCGCAAGTGGCGAAGGCCCTCGCGCTCAAGAGCGGCACAGAGCGGTGCCAGATGTGCCCTCGACTGAAACGTCGGGCGGAGGTGGCCGTCGCGATTCGCCACGGCGCTCCGATGTGCGCGCCGTGCCTCGCGAATGGCGACGAAGTCCGGAAGCGCGAGTTCGGCACAAGGCGAGACGCGGGAGAACACGACGAAGCACCGCGACAAGCGGTACTACGACACACAATTGCGGCTCGCTCGCTGAGCCGCCAAACAGCAAGGGAAAGGACATTCAGCACATGGCAATCCGATCGGTCGCAGCATTCAGTCCGACACGTACGGTCTCACGGCGCCAGTGTGGGCGGACAAGCCCGAGCCGCCGACGCAGAAGCGCGTGAAGGTCACCGCGGAGACAGGTGAAGCGGAAGTTTTTCGGGGGCAACGCGGCGCTCTTTGACGAGATCGCCACACCAGGGACGGCGGGCCGGCACAGATTCCCAGACTGCTGGCAGGAACGCAGCGGCGCAGTTGGTGTGGTGGGAAGACCAAGTGCAGCGCTGGCGCGATGCCACAGTGACGGAGTTGACGCGCATCCTGGGCGCCATCAAGTAAGCGCCTTTGAGTGAGTGGCGTCGCCCGTTTCACTGTGTTGCGGCCGGGGCGGTGGGCGGCGTCGGCGTATCGACGGTCAGAATCGATCGCGGTGCGCACTCGGGTGACCGTCCCGGCCGCCTCTTTTCATAGGGAGATCGACGTTGAGCAGATACGACCCTATGGGCGTCGCCGTGACGATGACCGCCCACGACATCGCGCGCGTGTGGGGCGCGCCCGTCGACCGTGTCACGCGCTGGTGTCAGTTGCAGTTGCTGCCCGCGACCAAGACGGCCTGCGGCGACTGGCACATCGATCCGAGCGCGCGACCGGTGTGGCGCGATGGCCCCAGCATGTTGGCGCTGTTCGGAGAGTTCCGCCCAGTATCCGCGGCGTTCGCCTGCGACGTCGAGGCCGCGTCGGCCTCTGAGCCGAAGTCGCTCTCGCCGTGTGCGTACAGCTCGCTTCGCCGATGGGTGTGAAACGGCAGGCGACGACCGAAGCGTCGGCACTCATCGGGGTCATCGAAGAACGGAGCGTCGTCCTTTGACAACTGAATAGCACGGCCGAAGAGCAGTGCTGACGTCACGACCATTGCACATCGAGCTGGGGGTGAGCCACGCCGAACTCGGTTCCGACACTCCGGACGAGCCGTTCCAGCTGCTCTGGACCCTCACGCGCGGGAGCCAGTCGCGGAGGTGCCAGCTGCGCTGCGACCCTTTGGGCTGCGAGCTGCAGCTGTTCGAAAACAACAGCGTTTTGGTCGCGCGGCGATTCAAGACACGGGGGGAGGCCACGGCGGTAAGCGACGCGGAGCGCCTAGCGCTCATCCGCAAGGGCTGGTGGCCTGTCGGCGAGCCTTTCGAGCTGAAATCGGAAGGAATGCCAGTAGGGGCACCGCTCGATCCCGAGTTCGACTGTCCTCAGTGTGACACCCCGCTGGTCTTGGTGCGGGTGGCCGGTATGGAACCGCATGTCACTCGCGTGTACAAGTGCAGATTCCACGGCGAGTGGGTGCTGGTGTTGCGGTCAGACTCAGACTTCAGACCGCGGGAGACAGACGAACGGCGCTCGCCCTCGAACCTCGCGCCAGTTAACGGCCGCAGAGAAGGCGATCCGACGTAGGCCAGGGCGATCGATGGCGTTCAGGTGACAATCATCCCGGCCCAGCATTACCCTGCGACCCACGACGATGAGTGGCAACGATCGGCCCTTCTACGCGCCAGATGGCGCACCTCCGCCGCAGCGGGCGGCCAAGCCGGGAGAACACGTCTGGACCGTGCAGCGAGGCGGGGAGGCGCGCCGGGGCGAACTGCGCAGCCATGGCGAGTGGGGCGTGGAGTTTCAGTTGTTCGCGAACGGGACGTTCGTCTACGGGCGGCGGTACAGACCCGGGACGAGGCCCTGGCACGAGCCACGACGAGCGCAAGGCGCTCCTGCGGAACGGCTGGTGGCCGGCCGGAGACGCGATCGAATCGTGAACGAGGAATTCGAGCGGTGGCGTTCCAAGCGGAAGCCACACCAGCGGGGGTGCGATGACGCAGCCTTCTACTCAGCCACCGCGCAACCTCGGCATGCCGTTGCATTGTCCGCGCTGTCAGAGGCTGATGGTGTTCATCGGGACGACCGGCACGGAGCCGAAAATTAAACGCGTCTACCGCTGCTCGGAGCACGGCGACTGGGTGCTCCAGCCCGACATCTACTTCAAGTGGGTGCCGCTAGACCTCCATGACCTCTAAGGCGCTCGTTCCGTCACTGGGGCATCTCGCGACCGCATTACGTTCGGGCAAAGGCCCGGCCGCAGATGTCGTTCACCCCAGAAGAAGCGCGTCGAGGGGCATTGGCCCAGCGTAGGCACCGCGCACAAGGCGCGGCTCCGACCTGACTTCGTAGAACCATGTTCATCCACATTTTTGGCCTGCCGCCACGGTGATGCAACCGAACAGCTTTGGCAGGGTCCGCGGGAATCACGGCAGCAGCGAAGGGCGATCGGTTCCTTCAAGAGTTCAACCGCGCGTGTCCGGCCGGCACCCGCGATGATCGCCGCCATTGACGCCCGCCGATTGACCGGCGACGAGTGGGCCGCTGGACGGACGCTGACCGACTGCCGAGGCGTCACGGCGCGTGCATTGCCACGTCGGAGCCCCGACTACTCCACTCGGATCGTGTCGATTGCCTGGAACAGCCGGAGGCAGTCGGCACGATCCCACTTCGTTTCGTCTCGCCCGTGCAGAATCCAATGACGATTGAGGAAACCTGGTGGTTGACCCGAGAAGGGCTCGTTTGCGAAAACGCGCCGAACGAACTCCTCGACTGAGGTCCACACCGCGCGGTTGATTGAGTCTGGCACCGCCTTGGCCCTGAAGGCCTCAGCCAGCGCTTTCGCGCGGCCGGACGCCCATGCGTCCGGGAATCCAGCCGCCTGAACCAACGCCCCTTCTACAACGACCAGAAGGGCTGGAACGAGACCAAGTTACGAACCCGATTCGTAGACCTGAAAGGCTTGCTCGAGCAGAGGTCGCCACTGATCCCTTGCTGGCGTCTCAAGCAGGCTCGCCTTCATTGGCTCGTAGCCGCCGCGATTCTCGTAGTAGTCGACGAATACTGCATCGACGCTGGACGCAGCGCCCTCTTCGAGAAGGTCGTACGTTTCCCTGAAGTGTCGCGGCCATCGGAAACGTCCAGCCTGCCTGGCCGATCCGACGTCCGAGTTTACGGCCCGCGATCCGAACCCGTCGACGTTCGCCGACTCGCCTGGGATGTCCAGCGCACACCATAGCTGCGCAATCAAATCCGCCAGCACGTTCCCGCTGGTTCTGGCTCTCTCACTCGACATTGGGTTGGCGAACGCTATCACGCCGGACAGGCCATTGGGGCTTTGACACCCAATCTGGATGGACCTTGGGCAAAAGCGCGGACGCGGCCGTCGAGAGGCGGCGCCCTGGCGGTATGCGCCGGGTTTCGCCGCGCCCAGACTGACCCGAAGGCTGTCCTCTGCGGCGTGTGCGAGTGATCGATCGCTGATCGGTACCCCACAGACGCCCACCATGCGGGAGTAGCTCACGCAGCGGTGTAATGGCCCCAGTAGCGCATGCAGTCCCCAAAGACGCGCCGATCCCCCGCACGCGCGCCCCGAGGCCGATGCTGGCCAGCAGCACGACGAGCAGCGCGACCGCCCAGGGGTCGATGAACTCGGGCTTACGCTCGCTCATGCCTGCTCCCGCGTGGTGGGGTGTCCCCGGTGGAGAGGGGCGGCGCGAGCCCAGTTCCGCAGACGGGCCGCTGCTAATCCGACAGATGCACAGTTGGCATCGCTGATCCCTCCGTAGAAGATTCGTCAATCTTGGCTACGGTCCGATTGACCGAGAGAGCCATCCTATTGACAGTTTCCGCCACGCTGGCCGCTGGGTTGTGGCTCACGCGAATGCGCGCGGAGTGGGCGCGGCTGGCGCTGATTTCTCAAATAAAGGCTCGGACGAGCGGCGCCGTTCCCTCACAAGGCCCGGCGAGGGGCGCCGTTCCGCTCACGATTCGCGCATGTCGGATCGTGGGCATCGACTTCGGCCTCGCCGGGCCACCCTCTCAATGAGATCGGCGGCAGGCCCAGTGAGGTTGACGCCCAAGTTGACGCCCTAGCGGATGGACGCGGGGCGAAAGTGCTGGACGCCGACGGACAGGATCATTAGGCAATTCGTCCGGCGGTGTCCGTCCAAGTCCATAGACTTTCGCTCGCCGATAGTTCGTAATCAGCAGGTCACCCGTTCAAGTCGGGTCGCCGGCTCCAGTTTCCCTAAACAAAATCAAAGGTTCGGTTGTCGCCACAAGGGGCCAGACCGGGTTTGACCCCAATCTGACCCCAATGCGGGTTCAGCAGAGCAGCAGCGCCTGCAACCTCTCGGCAGCTTCCTGCTTCGCGGCTGGCATGACGTGAGCGTAGGTGTTCATCGTGATGCCGATCTGGCTGTGACCCAGCCACTCCATGAGCATCCGTGGGGACGCGTGGGATAGATCCGATCCAGTGGACATCTTTTCTGTGGGGGATACGATGTCCAGCACACCGAAGCGACGTCGGCGTCGCCAGTTCACTGATGACTTCAAGGCCGGCGTGGTCCGCCTGGTCCTCGACGAGGGCAAGACCGTCGGCGCTGTGGCGCGCGACATGGACCTGACCGAGACCGCGGGACACGCCGCGTCTAGCCAAGACAGGATCCTGGCTAGGCGAGGCTCGCCTTAGTGAGGTGCCGGTTAGAGTTATGCCCTCTCTACGGCAACGGCCTTGACTTCGAGCCCGGTCCGCCGCTGCCGGTGCGCACGCCCTCGGCCGTGGCCTCGTCGACGCCGCGCGGCCAGCGGCGCTTTGACGGGTCCGTGACGTTGATGGTCAGGCGGCCGATGCGGCTGATCTCCATCTCGATGTGGTCGCCGTCCTGCATCGCGCCCAGGCCCTGGTGGTTGGTGCCCATGTAGAGCACGTCGCCCGGCTCCACCGGCGTGATCGCCGTGGCCCAGGCGATCGATTCGGCGATCGAGTGCGCCGCGTCGCTGGTGTTGTAGTTGGGGCGCAGCTCGCCGTTGACCCAGAGCTTGATGTCGAGGGTCTGCGCGTCGCCGACCTCGTCCTTGGGGACGATGGCGGGGCCGAGCACCGCGAAGCCGTTGTGGGACTTGCCGCCCGAGATCGGCATCTTCGTGATGTCGCGGCCGCCGCCGCCGGCGCCGCTGGGGGGCATGCGGGCGGAGACGTCAACGCCGGCGGTGTAGCCGAAGACGTAGTCCAGGGCCTGCGCCTGGGGGATGTTGCTGCCGGCGCGGCCGAAAACGACGACCAGCTCGGCCTCGTGGTGGAAGATGTTGGCGTCGACCTCCGGCAGGACGACGGTGCCGCCGGAGCCGAGGAGGGCGTCGGTGGACTTGAGGAAGCCCCACATCGGCTCGGGCTTGCGGGCGCCGAACTCGCGGTAGTTGCCGCCCATGGCCAGCACCTTCGCGCGTGGCACCGGCGCCTTGAGCGTCACGGCCGCCAGCGGCTGCGCGGCGCCCTCGGCAGCCAGGCGCGCCAGCTCCGGCTTGAGCTCTTCGTAGCGCGTGATCAGCGTCTGCATGGCGTCGTGCCCGCCGAGGGGCCGCGTCAGGGCGCTGACGTCGACGACGCCGCGCTCGGTCAGCAGGCCAGGCCTGCCCTCGTTGAAGATCACCAGGTTGATTTTCCCGAACCCCTTGCTTCCCTGGCTTCCCTGGCTTCCCTGGGGCACTGCGGCCGTCGGGGTGCCTGCAGCCTCGGAGCCGGTCGGAGGCGCCGGCGAACCGCAACCTATAAGGGCCGCAGTCGCCAGCGATAGAATCGCAAAGGAAACTGTGAGCGACCTTCTTCTTGATGTCATTGCGACTCTCCTTCTTTTGTCTGACGATAGGACGGATGAGGACCCTCTCGCGGGCTACCATCACGTCCGTTCTCAGCCCCCGGGGGCCTTCCCCCTTCGACAGCGCGGATGAACCCGCTGTCGGCAGCGATTTTGACCAGCGTGGCGGACGATTGCAAGAGGCACTGGGACGCGGCGGTTCGGCCGCGCGCCGAACCGACGCCGCTCCCGCGCGACGTCTCGAATCGTCAGAAAGCGGCGTCGAATTCGGGGATGTCTTGCGATTGACCTTCGACCGGATCACGGGCCCAGGGTGGCTCGTGCGGGCCGCGCCTCCGGGACGTCAGTAGAGAGCCGAGGTGGCGCAGGATGCGCTGGATCACCGACGCCTGCTCAATCAGCGCCACGAGGCGGAGCCGTCCACCGCAGCGGGCCACGCCAGAACGTCGACGCCAAACGTCCGGCGCATCTCAGTTCCGTCCGGGACGGTCGTCCCGGAATACTTTCCCACCCTTCATCACAAAGCTCACCCGCTTGAGCTCCGTGATATCTGCGAGCGGGTCGCCAGGAACGGCCACGATGTCCGCGAACTTCCCGGCGGCGATCGAGCCCACCCGATCCTGCCAGCCCATCACCTCGGCATTGACGATGGTGCCCGCCTGGAGGGCGCGGGCAGGAGTCATTCCCGAGCGGGTGACCAGCGCCTCGAAGTCGAGCACCTGTGTGCCATGCGCATAGGTGGAGCCGTCGGCGCCGCTTCCCACCATCACCCTCAGTCCCTTCGTAGCGACGGCCATTGAGACCGCCTTGTCGAAGATCGGGATCATCCTGAACTTGCCGCCGGTGCTCTTCGCATCGTTGTCGTCCATGTAGGGCTCGACGTACCGAATGAGAGTCGGCGAGTAGGCGAGTCCTTTCCGCACCATCAGATCGAGCTGCGCCTGGGTGAGCGCATATCCATGTTCGATGGTGTCGCATCCGAGGTCGATCGAGCGCTGCAGGTTTTCTCCACCGAAGACATGGCACGCAGTCTTCTTCCCCGCCCGATGGGACTCCTCGATGAGTGTCCGGAGCACCGGCTCGGGATAGGTCTGCACGTATTGCACGTCACCGGTTGGCGTGAACGAGTAGTTGCCCGACGGATAAAGCTTGATCCAGTCGACACGCTGATCGGCATGTTCCTGTACCGCTGCGCGCGCGTCCTCCACGGTCCGAACGATGCGGCCGCCAAGCGGATTGTCCGGCGCATTGGGATCGGGCGGTCGCGCCCCCCAGTTGATGCCTCGTCCCGCGACCTGCATGCGGGGCCCGTCGATGTCACCCATCGCAATGGCATCGCGGATCTCCACGTCGCCGTAGCCGTTGCCGTGGGAGCTCATGTCCCGAAGCGACGTGAAGCCGGCGCGCAGGTCGGCCTGCAGGTTGTTGATCGCGATGAGCATGGCCCGCTCCGTGGTCATGCCGCTGCGCGGACGGGTGTTGAAAACGTGCGTGTGTGTGTCGATGAGGCCGGGGAGAACGGCGGCGCTGCTCAGATCGATCACGCGCGCGTCGGCGGGGACCGTCACCTCGGCCTCGGGTCCCACCGCGGTGATACGTTCGCCGTTCACCACGATCAGTTGGCGCGTGAGCATGCGGCCGGCCACGCTGTCGAAGAGTCGTCCCGCACGAATGGCGACGACTCCGGCAGCGGGCGGGCACTGCAGTACGCCGCCCTCGGGGCCGACGCACGGGCGGTCGCCGGCGAACCGCCACGGCTCGGGCGCGGGCTTGCGCGGGGGTGTCGCCGGCGCCTGGGCCAGCAGTCCGGTCGACAGCACGGCGGCCGCAGCCAGGCCGGCGGCGAGTGGCGTCACACGCATTGGCAATCCTCCCTGGTCGGAACGGCCGATCCTCGGCTGCTCCCGCCAGCGTGTCAAGCGATCAGCGTCCCGGAAGGGGACCTCACCTGCCGCGAGGCACCGCGACCGGCCACAGGTTCCCTGCGCGCGGCAGTTGAGGTGCTGAGCCAGGACGGAATCTGACGTACACATGGCCTGGTGACGTTCCCCCGTCGGGGCCGGCCAGCCAGGGGAATCACCACGCCGAGGAAGGAGCGGCCCGTCGCAGAGGGCCATCGCCTGCTGGCGTTCGCGACGTCAGACCGCCGCAGGCGGATGCGAAACGGCCCATCCGTGGAGGTGATATGCCCATTCGACGCACCATGACGATGCTCGGCTTCGCGATGATGTGCAGCGCGTCACCATATGAGGTGACGGCTACACGGCGTCCGCGCCAGCGACTCCAGCTGCGCAGGCACCAGTCAACGAGGACGCTCGGATTCTGCAGGACTTCAAGGCGCGGCTCGACCGCTACCTCGCGGTGCACCGCGCCGTGGCAAAAGAAGAGGCGCCGCTCAAGGAGACCAACGACCCGGCCCGGATTCTGGCGGCGCAAACCGCATTCGGCGAGAAACTGCGCCAGGCGCGGGCCGACGCGAAGCACGGCGACGTCTTCTCGCCTGAGATTCAGCAGAAGTTCCGGCAGCTGCTCGCGCCGAAGATGAAAGGCGAAGCCGGCCAGGACGCAAAGAAAGTGTTGAAGGACGATGCCCCCACCCGCGCCCCCGTGAGCATCAGCAGACGGATGATCGTGATGACCGAGAGCGGAATCGACAGCCGGCGCTCAGCGACGCGGAGCGCCGCCCCCACCCGTGCCAGCTCCTGCGGCGTCAAGTAGCGCCGCCGCGCCTCTTCCTTGAACTTCTCCACGCCGCGGCATGGGTTCGAGTTCGACGGGCGATACCCGTGCTGCTCGCCCCAGGACATCAGCTTGCTGAGGACCGCGACCACGCGGTTCGCCATGACTGGCGTGGCACGCAGCCGATGGTGCAGCCGGAGCACGTCCCCGCGAGAGACCTCGTAGAGCGCCACCTGCCCGGCGAGGCTCACCGAGTGACATCAAAACACTTCATCGCGTAATCAATTCAACGACTGCCGCTCTGAAATGCTCCTCGATGTGACACCGTAAATGTCGGTACTCGTCGATGGTTTCGAGCCCACCTTCCACAGTTCTTACACAATTCCGGTCTTCGCTTAGCGAGCCCCAAGCGCCAGGGAGCACTTTGCGCGTACCGAAGCGTTGATGATCAGTGGCGGCGATAGACCGCAACCTGCCAGGGTCCTGTCGTCTTCGAGAACACCCGA
This sequence comes from uncultured Acidobacteriota bacterium, assembly GCA_963748265.1. Taxonomy (GTDB): domain Bacteria; phylum Acidobacteriota; class Vicinamibacteria; order Vicinamibacterales; family CAVVIG01; genus CAVVIG01. Next base: position 227,708 of record CAVVIG010000001.1, read on the forward strand.
ACGAGGCCGGCCTGACTGGTCAGCCTGTCGATCACGTCCGGCGAGGGCACAGAGGCGTGGACGGGTCCGCGCCACACGAGCCGGTTCATCACATTCACCACCATCCTGACGGGCAGGGTATTGCGTGGATAGACGAGGCCGTACAGGTGGCGAGCCCGTGACGCTGACAGATCGATTAGCCGCTTCCAATCGGGATAGACGTTGATGACGCGGTCGAGCGTCACGATATCGGCGGGAGGAATCCCCCCCGCAAGCTCGAGGAAGTCGCCGTGGTAGTAGGTGACCCGTCCGGCGAGGCCTCGACGGTCGCTTTCCTCCCGCGCCGTTTGGAGATAAGCGTCGGAGGCGTCGACGCTCGTCACATGGGCCGCGCCAGCGGCCAGTAGCTCGTGCTGAACCGCGCCGATCCCTCCGCCGATGTCGACCACTGACGCGCCGTCGACGCCCTCTGCCTTGAGTGCATCGATCAGCATTCTCGTCGATGGAATCGGCCCTTTGTTGCGATAGCTGCGCAACTCGAACGCTGCCTTCCTTGGGTTGTAGAAATCCCCGAAGTCCCTCGTCGTCGGCAAATCACGCATTCTGCACCGCCTTGCCATCATCGCTGCGCTCGATCAAGGCCTTCTTGCGAAGCTATCTTTTTGAGAAGCGTCGAAGGCTCATTGAAACCTGGAGCAGGTTCCCGACGGAGGCACACGAAGCGCATTCCTTTTCTGGCCTTCAAGCCGCAACCCACCTAGCACGACCCAGAACCCCGGCAGTCTTCATCGAAACCTAGGCCGATTCTAAGGATTCGGCTCAGCAAATAGCGTAATATCGCGTCCCCGTTCGCCGAACCGACAACCTCGCACGACGACAGGAGGACCGAGATGCGCGTCAGGGAAGCGTTGCTCACCGCAGCAGTGTGCGTCGCGGCATCGAGCGCCACGGTGCGCTCGGCACAACGGACGCTTGTGTACACACCCTTCGACTTTCCGGGAGCCACTTCGACTACCGCTCAGGGCATCAATGCGGGAGGAGAGATCGTCGGGTCCTACAATGACGCCGGCACTCCGAGCAGAACCCACGGTTTCGTTCTGAGCGGTGGAACGTTCACATCGATAGACGTTCCTGGCGCACGGGTAACGGGCGCGCGCGGCATCAGCCCCGGCGGCGACATTGTTGGAACGTACCAGCGGCCCAACGAGTCAGGGGGAATACCGAGTCACGGCTTCGTGTTGAACAACCAGGGCGAGTTCACGCTCCTCGACTACCCAGGTCACCTCAATACGATCCTCCAGCGAATTCTGCCCGACGGCACGATCCTGGGGTGTTATCACGACAACGACACGATGGACTCGATGCACGGCATCGCAATCGGTCGTGGGTGGACCGACGAGACACCAGTGCCGATGACGATGCACAACGGCGCGACGCCGAACGGCAAGCTGATCGTGGGCCTCTTCACCGACATGGACAACAAGGCGAAGGGATACCTGATCGATCGAGGTCGATTCGAAGCATTCGAGGTGCCCGGCGCCGCGGCGACGAGTGGCTGGGACATCAACCAGGCAGGTGTGGCCGTCGGTGTGTTCCGGGATGGAGCCGGCAGATTCCACGGATTCTGGTATGACGGTGCATCCTTCGGCAGTGTCGACGTGCCTGGAGCGACGGCGACTCGTGTGTTCGGCATCAATGCGAGCGGAGACATGGTGGGTTTGTACGTGGACAGCGCTTCTGGTACTCACGCTTTCGTCGCGCAGTGGAGTCACGCGAACTGAACGCACTACGACGTTCCCTGGTCTTCAGCGCATGCAGTCGAGACCAAATAGCGCCCGCTGCCGGGCGCTATCTGACTATTACGGTCCCTTTCAGCATCGCCATTCCGCAGGCAAACTCGATGTCGCCGGCCCTCGGCACGAAGCCTCGACCTCCTCGGCTGCCGCCGTCACAGTTCGAGCACTGTCGTGTGCTCAATCTTCGCGCCCGGATGCGCGTCGAAGATTCGACGATGCGCCTTGATATGACCATTGATCGACGCGGTCATAGTAGTCGGTGACCCACACCTTCAGCGTGGCCAGCATGGCGTTCTGTTGCTCCAGCGAAGCGTATTTGTGCGGCTCCCACGGCCGGCGCGCGTTGTTAGCGAGGCAGGCGTCCAGACCCGGATTCAAGAAGACCAGCTGCGTGCACTGGGGCGCTGTAACCTCAACGAGCTCGCCGTAGCAGCCCTCGATGACCCACCTCTCATGCTGGGCCAAGAACTGCTCGAGCGACTGATGTATCGCCTCTGGCGAACATAGCACCGCGATCCGATTAGGTTCCCACACGACGGAGTCGAGATCGAGATGAGCAAAGCCTTCCCGCTCCGCCAGCGCACGAGCGTACGTGCTCTTGCCCGAGCCCGAGTTGCCGAAGACGAGAACTCTCATCATTCCGAACTGGCGCACAACGAGTGTGAGGCCGAACGCGATAGGCCACGTGCGCGTCGCGTTGCAGTCTATCGCGCCGGCTGCGCTGACTTCACGTCCGGTCAGTTCTCGCAGCCTCTGCTGACTTTCGCCTCGGGCTGCTGGCGCCCGAAGACGGCCTCCATGTGCCGGGCCGCCTTCGCTGCGGTCTGTTGCTGAAGATGGCTGTACGGGTCTGCTGTTACGCGCAGTTCACTGTGCCGTCGGACTGGTAGGAGAAACTGCCGGTGCGTCATCGCACGCGGCAATTGTCACCGTCGCCAGAAGTGAAATCGAGAGACGTCGATGGTGCGGACGGCACACATCTGGCCACGGGACACCTCCAAGTCAATGCGGTATTCGCGCAACATCGCATGCCGGAGAGGACCAGGTAGTTCTCCACAAGCTCCGCTGCGCCATCGCGATGGTCGCTCTCTCCGAGCGCCGACCTGACTACTCCTGCGGAACTCAGTCAGTGCACAGAACGCAGGTAGAGATTGACGGCGCGCTTGCCGATCTTTCGACCATAGTCGGTCCCTTCTTCGACCGACTTGCGGAAGTGAAACCCGATGAGGATTCGCGAATACGCGTTCTCGACCGCCGCCTGAGAGAAGCTGACATACGAGCGGAATACCGGTGTCGCATCGCTGCAGGTGCTACCCGCAGGCAGCGTCGCACCACAGTCCCGGAAGCTGATTTCGTCGGTGCCGAAGAACTGCTTTAACACCTCGGCACCCGCCCCACCTTCAATCGCGTGACCCGACGCGTAGTCCTGATTCGGAGGAGTCCCGCGAAACGGTGTCCATGTCGGGTCACCGACCGTATCGGGATTGCCGTCGGTGTCCCCTGCTTGAATCGCGGTGACGGGTCGCCAGTAGTTGTAATGGTTCTTGGAGTCGGACATGGCGACATAGCCATCCGCAAGCGCCATGTTGAGCAGCCCGAAGAGCCGCGCGTTCTCCCAGAGTGTCAGTCCCTGGTCAGCAGAAACGGTTCTCGCAATCCGGTTCCACTTCAGCGGGGAGCTTTCCCACCAGAAGAGGGCGATTTCGGTCTCGTCGGCGGTGCGTGCGCTGGGCGTGGTGACATTGTCGCCGCCGAGAGATTGCACTTCGTTGAAGTCGGCCGTGTACTTCTTCCTATCCACCGGATACGGCGGCCCAGGGCGGAACTGCGAACTGTCCTTCAAAACGAAGGGAGTCACGTCTTGCCACACCTCGAAGGCGATGAATGGGGTACCCGGTGTGCATTGATACTCCCCGGGTTCGGTATCCTGCGGGCACGCGGGGTTGAGAAATGGCCCAACCGCGCCGTCTTGCGCCCTCAGAGCAAGGATGGCATCAGCAGCAGCCTGTCCAAGCACGATTCCCTGCGCCTTGGCCCCGCCATCGGGGATCGCAGCGAGCGCCGCTGCATAGGCAGCTGCGACGCTCGCCAGACCTGCATCGATGCACGCTTGACTGGTGAGTTCGAGGGGGAGTTGCGCGATGAGCGGGACCAACACATCTCGCGCCGCCGCAGCAACCGCAGCATCAGCAGACGCGCCCACCTGCGCCTGCACATCGAAGGCGTACGGGCGAGAGCGACGGTCTATGGCATTGAGCGCATCGTGGATGGCGAGGTGCATCATCGCGTAGATGCGCGATTCGTGGAGTGGGTTGTTGAGGGGGGCGAGGCACGCCTCGGTGGCGGCGATGCCGGCGTTTTCGTTCCAGATTGTGACTGCATCGCTGCCCGGGGCAGCGAACGCCCGCTCACCTTCGGGAGCCACGTACCGCACCCACCCGACAGCAATCAATAGCGTCACGAGCCCGAGAAGGGTTACACGCATGATCGACCGTTTGGTTGGTTGCATCGTCATCGTTCGGTCCTCCGCCTTCCTGTCAGTTAGTTCGGGGGCGAGACATGCATGCTGCAACTAGGGGCGTCGCCCGGCACACGCCATCGACGGACTGCAGCCGTCTGGTTCGTCCTGATGGTCCTCGACGAAACTGAACAGTTCCTGTTTTGCGCAAACCATGGGCTTGAAAGCGCGCGGGAGGGCGACGGCCGCAGCTTGTGCTGGTCGTGGCTGCTCTGAGAAGTTAAATTACGTTAACTCTCGCGGGGAGGTGGTTGCGATGAGCGCTCTCACGCCATCTTCGGAGGCTATCGAGGTCGCCCTGGACAAGGTGCTGTCGAGCGCTGCCTTTCGCGGCCGCCCGCGCCTTCGCCGTTTGCTCACGCACCTGGTCCGCCACTCGCTCGCCGACAACGGCGATCTGTTGAAGGATACACGTTAGGCGTCGAGGTGTTCGACCGCGGCAGCCGTTTCGATCCGCAGTGCGACTCGATCGTCCGCGTCGAAGCCTTCAATCTGCGCAAGACGCTGCGCGCGTACTACAGGAGCGAAGGTGCGACCGACCTGGTGGCGATCAGCGTACCGAAGGGCGGCTATCAGGCGACCTTTCGACTGGACGAGAAGCCACCGGCGGCGATCCTCGACGATCCTGAACGCCTCTGCTGCCAGGTCGAGTGGTCGCTCTTGCGAGGAGACGCCCACGACATCGCCCGGATTCAACGCTGCGTGCAACATGCCATCGTTCGCTGGCCAGGAAGGTCCGACCTCTACGTTGCGCTGGCCTCCACCGCGCTCGCGGAGCTGGAGCTCGAGTGTGTGTCGCCCGTGGACGAGATCGGGGTCATGCGCCAGGCGGCGCACGCAGCATTGCACTGCGACCCGTCGCGAGGCGACGCGCAGTTCTACGCCACGGTCCACCGGATCATGGAGCGGCACAAGCAGGCGCCGATCGCGGCGGCTCATCGCTGGGTGAAGTTCGCACCAAAGAGTGCACTGGCGCATTTCTGGGTCGGGGCGACCCTGGCGGCGAGCGGCAGAATGGGCGACGCCGTTGTCTATCTGCAGCAGGCCGCCCAGCTTCAGCCCTGCACGAGCTTTTTCGAAACCTGGTTCGCGGTGGGGCTGTTCTGTACAGGTCGCGAGGACGCGGGTCTCCGTCACCTGCGGGGAATCCTCGCGTTCGACCCACGCGACTATCTCGCGAACTACTGGCTTGGTCTGCTGGCGTCGCACGCACGCCGGTTCGACGAGGCGCGCGATGCGGCCAACCGCGCGTATCAAGTGTCTGGCAGCGCGCAAGCGCTCACCGCAGTCGGGTACATCGAGGCTGACTTCGCAATCTATCGAGCCAGCCGAGGCCATCCTTTCCTCCCTCGCGCGTTCCGGCAATGGATACGTCGCGCGCTCCGGTGTCTGCCAGATCTACGTGGCCCTTGGACGTCTCGATCGCGCCGCTCGAGAGTGGACCGATGCGCAGGCAGAAGGAGACTGGGAACTGGGCTGGGCGCCGTCCGACCCGCGTTGGAATGCCCTGCGGGGAAAGGTCCCGGGCATCTGACCGGCTGCACGTGGGCGCCTGCCCGGCGGCCCCTCAACCGACAGGCCGGCGCACGACCGTGTCACGTTCGCGCACCTCGATCGGTTCGAATCCGCGTGCGTCGTACATGGACCGCGGGCCGCGGAAATGGCCGGCGTCGCCCTCTTCGGGCTCGTTATGCGGATACCCCTCGACCCACGAGGCACCGCGAGCGGACGCGTCCGCGATCGCGCGATCGAGCAGTGCGGAGGCGATCCCGTGCCGTCGGAACGGCGGAGCGATGACGAAGCACGAGACGCCAATGACGGTCTGCGGGCTGGGTCCCCCGGGATCGACAAGCCGGTAGAGGCCGTAGTCCGAGCGCAATGAGGCGTTGACCCACCCCGCGGGTTGGCCATCCACGTACGCGAGATACCCGAAGGTCGTGCCGCTCCGAAGTCGCGCGGCCATGGTCGCCCGTGTCGCGCGCCATGGGCGTTCAGGATCCTCGGGCGTCGCCGGTACGTGGGGTTCGAGGCAATAGCACGACGCCCAGTCGGGGTTGCCGGCGAAGGCGTCGTGGTCGAAGAACCGGAGCCAATCGTCGATGCGATCCTCGGTCACCGGTTGCACCGTGACGTTGCCGACTTCAGACAGTCGTTCTGTCGCCCCGGTGAGTCGTTCGGTCGCCTCGCCGTAGTTCCGGGCGTAGTTCCGGATCCCCTCCTCGGGATACGTCCAGGTGTGGCTCGCCTGCCCATGGGCCACGAACGCGTCGGCAATGGCGTCGGGGTCGCCCGCCTCGATCACCGCGTCACACCCGAAGCACTTGACCTTCACGGACTCCTCCCCTTCCGTGCCCTGAGGGAGACTCTCGTTCTACTGGTCGGCGTATCGCCTGGCCGCCGCGAGGTCCTTCCGCAATTCCTCTGCCGTGCGACGTGGACCATAACCTGGCGTATCGCGCTGAATGCGCCAGCCTTCCTTCAGTGGCCCGGCATCCACCGCGTCGAAACCGAACTCGTCGAGCAGGTTCGTCACGACGACCTTCGCGGCAGCATCGTCGCCGGCGATCACGAGCGCACGGCGGTTCTTCGATCCAGCCGGCTGCCCATCGGTGGTCAGTTGCGCTGCGTGGATATGGTTGAACGCCTTGACGACCCTCGACGTCGGGAGGTGCGCCTGCAGCAGTTCGGCGGTCGTCGTTGACTCGTTGTCGAGCTCCGGAATGTGGCCGTCACGCTGGGGGTAGTAGTTGTTGGTGTCGATCACAATCTTGCCCGCGAGGGGTGCAACGGGCACGTCGCGGTAGTTCTTGAGCGGCACGCTGACCACGACAATGTCGGCGGCCTGCCCGGCATCCACAGCGGTCGCTGCCCGTGCGCTCGGTCCAAGTTCGCCGACGAGCGCGGCCAGGGTTTCGGGCCCACGCGAATTGCTCATCACCACGGCATACCCGCGCGACATCGCGAGTCTCGCCACCTGGCTTCCGATGTGTCCGGCGCCAATGAATCCGATGGTCGGTTTGGGCATACGAACCCATTGTGCCGCACGCCGGCACCGCGCAGCCACCCCGCCGTCGCAGCCTCAGTTGCACCTTCCCACGCCCCCGTGGTCGCAATTGTCGATGTGCAGGCTCGGCAGCGGCGCAGCCGATCGGAGCGTGATCATCTCGGTTCCGTCCGGAGTACGGTCGGGCCGCTTCAATCCGCCGTCACCTCCTCGTCACGACCGGCTGATACCCTGCGCCGGTGGCGAACCGGGTAATGCCCTTGTACTTCGCGGCCGACTTTGGTACGTTGCCGAGCAGATCCTGAGTTGCCGCGTGACTTGAGACGTGACCTGACTCAGAACAGGAGGACGGATGCCGCGCGTGCAGCAACAGGCGGCCGTGGTGCCGTATCGGATCCGCAAGGAGCGGATTGAGGTGGCGTTGGTGACCACGTCCGGAGGCAAAGGCTGGATTCTTCCCAAGGGATCGGTCTGGGACGGCGAGCGCCCACGCGACGCGGCGATTCGGGAAGCCGAAGAGGAAGCCGGCCTGCGAGGCGTCGTCACGCGAAGACCCATCGGCCGGTACCGCCACGTCAAAGACGACGGCCATCGTAGGGTTGATGTGTACCTGATGTACGTCACCAAGGTTCTCGAGCACTGGCTCGAGGACAACGTCAGGCGCCGACGTTGGATGCGCATCCCCGACGCTGCGGAATGCCTTCGCGGTGAACAGCGCCAGTTCGTCCACCACCTGGAGGCCGAGCTCCAGCCGTGAGTACCGCAGTCCTCGAAGATCAGGCGCGTTGCCAGAGTTCGCGTCCGTGTACGTCGCCGCGGCGAATCTGCCACCCGACACCATCCGGAGGAGTCTGCAGGCCCTGCTGTCGACGCGCCATCGCCCTATACCGAGACACCGCTTCACTGTTCTCGACACATTCGATGGCCGCGTTCGTCGTGCGGGCGCGTTCCTGACACGCGACGCCGAAAACGGCCCATCCCGGGTGACGTGGCAGTCACAGACTGGCGGCAGCGCGCTGGAGGCGGAGCTGGAGGCGGAAGCGAACTTCGCCTGGGATTTCCCGGACGGCCCGCTGCAGCAGCGCGTGGCGTCGGTGATCGGCCCGCGACGACTCATCGCGCAGGCTGACGCCGAGGAGTACGGCTCCGTTCTCGATGTCCTTGACGAGCGTGGCAAGACCGTGGCGCGCCTCCGGATCGCGTCGGGCCTCGCGAAGCTGCCGGCGGCAACCGCCGCGTGGCAACCGCTTCCCACGACCATTACCCTGACCAGCCTGCACGGCTACGAGGAGGCGTACACGCGCCTCGTGCCGGTGATCGAGAGTCGCCCGGGCGTAGAGCCCTGCCCCGAGGGTCCATGCGGCATGGTGCTGGGCCGCGTGGGAGCCGTCATCCGAGGCGATTCGTCACTGCCCCGTGTCGACCTTCCCGCGACGATCAGCGCGGACGTCGGCGCGCGCAGGATTCATATGGCGCTGCTCGGCCTGCTCGACATCAACGAGCCCGGTGTGCGTGCCGATCTCGACACAGAATTCCTGCACGATTTCCGCGTCGCGGTCCGGCGCACGCGGGCGCTGCTGGGCCAGATCCGGCGCGTGTTCCCGCAGGACGCAGTCGACCATTTCAGGATTGAGTTTTCCTGGCTGGGAAGACTCACCGGGCCGCTGCGCGACCTCGATGTGCTCGCCCTGGCGCTGAGGCGGCAGGCCGGCGAGTTGTCAGGCGACGACCGGGACGCGCTGATGGCCGCCATCGGCACGAGACAACGCCAGGAACACGCGCGGCTGGTTCAAGCGCTGGACAGCGGCCGGTTCGGCACGCTGCGATCGAGCTGGCAATCGTTCCTCGAACGGCCGGTGGCCCAGGAACACCAGGCCCCCGATGCGGTCGCAGCACTTCACGAGGTTGTCTCGAGGCGCGCATGGCGGCTGTGCCGGCGAATCGCCAATAGCGGCGCATCGATTGACGACTACACATCCGCTGAGCAGATTCACGCAGTGCGCATCGCCGCGAAGAAGCTGCGGTATCTGATCGACGTCACACCAACGTTTTACGACCCGGCGGACGTCGCCTGCGTACTGAGCGCGCTCAAGAAGCTCCAGCGTGTGCTGGGCGACTTCAACGACGCCGACGTTCAAGAGCGGCGACTGATCGAGTGCGGGCACTCGCTCGCGGCGGGCGCGCCCCCGAGCGTCCTGATGACGCTCGGGCGCCTTGCAGAGCGGTGCAAGCGCCGTCGCGAGGAGCTGCGGAGGGACGTGCGCGACAGCTTCGAGATGTTTTGCGCGCGAGAGGCGAGAACCGCCTGCCGGCGCGCCTTTCAGGAAAGGTGATCGGAACGGTGGCCCGACTGAGCACGGTTGCCGTCTACAACATGAAGGGCGGCGTCGGAAAAACGACGGCCGCGGTCAACCTGGCGTATCTGTCCGCGTTGTCCGGCCGGCGGACGCTTCTCTGGGACCTCGATCCGCAGGCCGCCTCGAGCTTCATGTTTCGCGTGCGCCCCAAGGTGGCCGGCTTCGGCAAGAGAAGCCTTGCGAACGGCGAGTCACTGGCCTCGGCGATCAAAGAAACCGACTACCGCAACCTGTATCTGCTGCCTGCGGACTTTGCGTATCGCAAGTTCGAACGGTTCCTCAGCGCCTCAGGGGACCCGGAACGCAGGTTCGGATCGGCGCTCGAGACGCTGGGGCGCGAGTTCGACGTCGTGTTTCTCGACTGTCCGGCAGGGTTCTCGCTCGTCATCGAAGGCGTGTTCGGTTCAGTCGACGCGATACTCGCGCCAACGGTGCCGACCGTGCTCTCGTTGCGAATGCTCGTCCGGATGGTCAAGTGGGCCGGCCGCTCGAACGCCGTCACCAGACTCGTCCCGTTCTTCAGCATGGTCGATCGTCGGAAGACGTTGCACCGGTCCGTCGCGGAGTGGTCGTTGCGGAACCCCGACGTCTTCCTGAGAGGGCATGTCCCCTACGCCAGCATCGTGGAGCAAATGGGGGTGCGGAGGATGCCGCTCGCCGAGTTCGCCCCCAGCGAGCCGGCCACGTGCGCGTTCAGTGAGATCTCGTCGGAAATTCAGACCCGGCTCAGGCAGCCTCCCCTGCCCCAATCAGCACAACGCGACGAGTGGAGTCGGGTGCTTGGCGCCATCGAGTCGCTGATTGAACGTATCGAGCCGGTCGACAACACCGTTGAACCGAACGCGATGGCCGAAGCTTCGCTTCCTCGCGGAATGAACGAACCAGCAATCGCCTGAGCGCCGCACAACGGCGAAGACCCACAATCGTCACGTGGTCTTCGCATGGTGCTTACACGCGCTTGTTACAGTCATGGGCGAACGGTCGTTCGCACCCATCATGGCCATCGTCTCCAGACGGCACGCGCTCTCGACCCTCGCCGGAACCGCGGCGATGGCAGCGATCGGCCCAGTTTTCAGGGCACAGCCTCGCCGCCGCCAGCTCCTGCTCATCGTCGACGGGCTGCGTCCCGACTATGTCTCCGCCGATGTCATGCCGCGGCTGCACGCACTCGGCACACGTGGCGTCAGGCGCATGAGGGTTGTGCGGTATCTGGACCGCGCATGTTTCGCGACGCCATCGGTGCCCGACGCACAGGTTTGCCGGTAACTCTCGCGGTCATCCGCAGGTCACGACGCTGTGGAGAATCGGCGCTTTTCAATCCCAAGCTGCTTGATCTTCGATTCCAGCGTCGAGGCAGGAATGCCGAGCTTCGCGGCAGCCCCCCGCGGACCAGCGACCTTTCCCCGGCTCTTCACCAGGGCAGCCTCAATCAATTCTCTCTCCTGCTCCTGCAGCGTTGCCGGGAGTGGGCCTGAGCCGTCCTCGCGAAGGGGGACCTCAGTCGACAGCCACGCGTCGTCGATCGAGAACGTGTCGCCGGTGCACAGGATGACCGAGCGCTCGACGATGTTCTGGAGCTCGCGAATGTTGCCGGGCCACGGGTAACGATCGCAGAGTGCGAGCGTGCGCGTTGTCGATGTGCCGTATCCGCTTGGCCATCTTCTCCGCAAATCGCTTGACGAAGTACTCGACCAGGATCGGAATGTCTTCCCGGCGCTTCCGCAGTGGCGGCACGTGAATCGGAAAGACGTTCAAGCGGTAGAAGAGGTCGGACCTGAATGAGCCGTCGGCGATGGCCGCCGACAAGTCGCGATTGGATGCCGACACGACTCGAACGTCCACTGGAATCGCGCGAGTCCCGCCGACTCGCTCGATCTGGCGCTCTTGCAGCACGCGGAGCAACGCGATCTGCGTGTCCATCGGAATTTCACCGATCTCGTCGAGGAAGATGGTGCCGGAGTGCGCGAGCTCGAATCTGCCGCGCCGCTGATGCACAGCGCCAGTGAACGCCCCTTTCTCGTGACCGAACAACTCGGAGGCTATCAACGAGGGTGGTGTGGCCGCACAATTCAGACTGACAAACGCCCGATCCGCACGACGTGAGTGCTTGTGGATGGCGCGAGCGATCAGCTCTTTCCCCGTGCCGGTCTCGCCTGAGATCAAAACGGTCGAGTCCGTTGGCGCCACCTTCGACACGTGAGAGAGCACGGACTTCAGAGCCGGGGACGCGCCGACGATCTCCTCGAACATGAACGCCTGGTCGATTTCTTCACGCAAGGCCAGGTTCTCATCCTGCAGCCGGTCCTTCAAACGCTTGATCTCGTCGAAGGCACTCTCCAGTGCCGCCTGCGCCTGCCGCTGTTCGGTCACATCCATGCCCGTGCCGACGTACTCCACGACGTCGCCGGATTCGTTCAGGACGGGGTGGCCGATCGTGTGAAGGTGCTTGATCGTGCCGTCACGAAGGACGACGCGGTACTCGGCGTCGAACTCCCCTTTCTGCTTCTGCGCAGCCTCATAGGTTTCCTTGACTCGCGCGCGGTCGTCCGGATGAATTCCGCTGTACATCCGGTCGATCGTCGACAGCGGCTCTGCCGACTCGACGCCGCGTATTCGGAGTACCTCGGGCGACACAATGAAAGCTCCGGATGCCAGCTCGTGTCGCCAACTCCCGGAGTGGCTCAGCCTCTGCGCCTCGAGCAAGTCGGCTTCGCTCCGGCGCAGCTTGTCCTCTGATTGCTTACGCGCATCGATATCCGTCAGCAGGTTGTACCAACGGACGATGAGGCCGTCGGCGCCTCGAAGGGGGAGGCCGCGCGATTGGAACCAGCGATATTCGCCATCGGCTCGGCGGATGCGATGCTCGAATTGGTACGGCTGCCCGGATTCGACGGCGTGCCGCCAGGCGGCTGTCACCTGCGGCAGGTCGGCCGGATGCACGGCATCCGTTGTCCCCCACCGCCTCAGCTCTTCAAGCGTCCGACCGAAGTAGTCGAGGACCTGGCGGTTGACGTACTCAACTCCGCCGTCGGCCTTCATGACGGCGACGAGGCCGGGAATCGTCTCGACGATGAGGCGGAGACTCTCTTCAGTCGAGGGAGAAGCCTCCTCGGGTTGCGGCCGAAGTTCGTGGGGCGAGTCGGTCAATTCGGCCGCCTGCAGCGCATCGCCGGGACATTCTAGGGCTATCGGCCATCGCACGCCTCTCCGAAGAACGGAGGAGGTCCCGCTGTACGGCCTCGCGATGTCTCGCGAGGCCGCTCGCGACCGTTCGCGTATTTCAAGCGGTTGCTGAAGCCATGCAAAGGCTTACAGGCGGCACTCGATTTGCCGTTCGTCGCGGCGGCAGGCGCGATCGGTTCCGATGCTCAAGATCACTCGCGTGACTGAGGAACGCACCACCAGCTTGATCGTGAGTGGGCGAATCGGTGCGCCGCAGTTGCCGGACCTGCGCCGATTCCTCGAGGCAGAGAACGCGAGCAACGTGGTGCTCGATCTGACCGAGGTCAGCCTCGTTGACCTGGAGGTCATCCAGTTCCTGTTGCGATGCGAAATGCGGGGCATTCGGCTGCTCGGTTGTCCAGCGTACATCCGCGAGTGGATGCTCCGCGAGAGGCGGTCCCGGTAAGCAGGACGAAACGAATCCGCTGTGGAGGGAGGCTCTGATGTCGCAGACCAGTGAGCGTGTGAAGAATGTCGTTCTCGTGCACGGGGGGTTCGTGGACGGCTCCGGTTGGCGGGGCGTCTATGACCTGCTCAAGAAGGACGGCTACAACGTCTCGATTGTCCAGAATCCGACCACCTCGCTGGGGGATGACGTTGCCGTCACGAAACGGACCCTGGCCGCGCAGAACGGGCCATCGATTCTCGTTGGGCATTCGTACGGTGGCGTCGTAATCACGGAGGCCGGCACCGATCCGAAGGTCGCGGGCCTGGTGTACATCGCCGCCTTTGCTCCGGACAGGGGCGAGTCGGTGTCCGCCCTCATCAAGAATCCGCCGCCTGGCGCACCTGTGCCTCCGATCCTGCCGCCGCAGGAGGGGTATCTCTTCCTTGACCGCGCGAAGTTCCGCGAGTCGTTCGCTGCGGACGTCACGCCGGACGCCGCCGCATTCATGGCGGACTCCCAGGTTCCGTGGGGACTCGAGGCGCTCAACGGCACGGTCACCGAACCGGCGTGGAGGACGAAGCCAAGCTGGTACCTCGTGTCGACCGAAGACAAGATGATTCCGCCCGATGCGCAGCGCGCGATGTCCACGCGCGCCGGCGCTACCGTCGTCGAGGCCAAGGGCAGCCACGCGATCTACGTCTCGCAGCCGCAGGCCGTCGCGGCGCTCATCATGAAGGCTGCACACGCCGTGGCGCTGGTGACGCGATAGCATCAGGACCAGCGGCGGACACATGGCCCCGTGAGACAACGACGCGGTGTGCGGGGAGCCTGAGGGCAGCTCTCAGGCTCCGACGAAGGCGCGTGCGTAGTCTTCGGCAAATCTGCCCACGTCACGCGGGTCAACGCCGGTGACTTCACGGACATGCGGCCAGATGGCGTCGGCTTCGCCGCGCGCGTAGTGCGCGTAGTCCTCGACAAGGCCGTCGACTTGCCACGGCGGTACGCCCGCCGCCTTCAGCGCCCCGGCAAACGCCTCCGAGGGGACGTCTATGAAGGCCACCTTGCTCCCGATCGCCTTCGAGAGAGCGCCGCGAACGGAGCGGCCTATCGCCTAGCGGATCGGTCGGGGCAGTCGTGGCGCTGGCTGGCGTGGCGGTCGACACTTCCTGGACTTCCCTTCCGATGCACTACCTCGTGTTTCGCTGGTGTGACTTCAGACCATGTCGTGATGCACCTCGGCTCCGAGCATTTTCTCGATCGAGATCGGCAACGACCGGATCCGCATGCCCGTCGCGTGATAGACCGCATTCGCGATCGCAGCCGCCATTCCCGTGATTGCGAGCTCCCCGATGCCCTTTGTCCCAAGAGGCGTCATCGAATCGGGTTCTCCGACGAACAGTACGTCCAGGTCGCGCACATCCGCGTTCACTGCGACGACGTACTCCGCCAGGGAGGTCGTCACCAGACGGCCGGTACGGTCCGACACGGTCTCTTCCAGCAGCGCCATCCCGATTCCCATCGCGATGCCTCCGATGATCTGGCTGCGCGCGGTCTTCGGGTTGAGAATCCTGCCGCCGTCAATGGCGGACACGACGCGAGCGACGCGGATCGTGCCGAGATCCGGATCGACGTGGACCTCGACGAAGTGAGCAGCATAGCCACCGGCGTGCGCGCGCGCACCGGTTGAGGGCACCGTGAAAGGCAGGAAGCGGCCTTCGCGGGCAATCATTGTCGCCGCCGAGGTCTCACCAGGTGGCGCGCTCTCCCCTTCAACCGTCAGCTCGTCCAGACCGTGGCGCGTGAGTATGGCGGCGTAGGTTTCGAATCGCTTCGGATCGTCAGCGATCTGGATGCCTCCGTCGCGAACCGTGATGTCCTCCAAGCGACATCCCTTCACCGGGGATGCCCCATCGTCACTGACGAGACTCACGAATGCACGGACCAGATCGACGCACGCTGCGTGGACGGCGTTGCCGAGTGCGCCGGTCAACCCGGATCCGCCTTCCTGTGGCGCCTTCGGCATGGCGCTATCACCAAGGCCGAATTGCACCCGCCCGATGGGCACGCCAAGGCAATCCGCCGCGAGCATCGTCATCACGGTGTAGGGACCCGGCCCGATGTCGGTCGCGCCGCTGCGAACGAAGGCTGTGCCATCCCGCCGTATGGATGCGACCGCTTTGCATGGGGGCTGATACGCGCCCAGTGCCCCTCGTGCCACGCCGTATCCGACCAGTTGCTCCCCGTCCCGCATCGATCGAGGCTCTGGATTGCGCCTCGACCAGCCGAAGCGCTCGGCGCCCTGTCGATAGCAGTCGAGCAGCGCGTTGCTCGACCACGGCAGGCCAGTGCCAGGATGTACGTGCGCGTGATTCTTGACACGCAACTCGATGGGATCCATGCCCAGCGCGTACGAGAGCTCGTCGATGGCCGACTCCAGGGCGAACGAGCCTTCGGCTTCTCCGGGTGCACGCATCCAGCCCGGTATAGGGATGCTCTGGCGAACCTGGGTTGCGCGAGTCGACACATTGGGGCACGCGTAAGCGTGGGCGGTGCCGTACGTGATCAGGTTGATCAACTCGTCCGCCATGCCGATCGACGAGGTCGCGACATGTTCGATGGCGGTGAGCTGTCCGTTCCGGCTCGCCCCGATGGACAACTGCTGAATCGCGTTCGGACGATGGCCGACCGAGGTGAACATCTGGGCGCGCGTCAGCACCAGCTTCACAGGCCGCATCGTGACCCGCGCGGCAAGGGCCGCAAGTGTCACATGCGGCCAGACGCGCAGCCCTGCGCCAAACGCGCCACCCACGAACGGCACCAGCACGCGCACGCCCGCCGGATCGATGCCGAAGGCGGCCGCCAGCGTATCGCGCACGGCATGCGGATGTTGGGTCGTGTCATGAACCGTGAGCGCATCGCCGTCCCACGCCGCGACGGTGGCGAACAAGCCAATCGGGCTGTTGGTGTTGTCGGCAGTCGTGTAGGTTTGCGTGACTTGCACGTCGGCTGCCGCCAAAGCGCTGGGGACCTCCCCACGCGTGTAGTCGGGGGTCCATGCATGGGAGACCCGCGATGCTCGCGAGTCGTCGAACGAAAGCACCGGCGTGTCGCGGTGATACGTGACATCGATCAGTGCAGCAGCCGCGTTCGCCTCTTCCCTCGTCTCGGCGACGACCATGGCGACGTGCTGGCCGTAGTGCAGCACCGCGTCGCTCTGGAATGGCGGCAAGGGCTGGGGACCGATCTCCGTATTAGGCCCATGCGCCAGCGCCGGCGCGTTGACGTGTGTGATCACCGCCAGCACGCCAGGTGCCCGCTCCGCGGCATCCACCGCAATGTGGAGGACTCGCCCGCTGGTAACTGTGCTCGGCACCAGAACTGCGTAGGCGAGGCCAGGGCGGCTCACATCAATCGGATAGGTGGCGGCACCCATCACTTTGAGGCGCCCATCGACGCGATCCAGCGGGGTGCCTACGACATCAGCCGTGGTTGCTGTGCTCATACGTTCGTGTCTCTCGCGGTGGTGAAAGCCCGCACGATGGTGCGCTTCGCCAGTTCGATCTTGAAGCGGTTGTGTTCACGGCCGACCGCTCCAGCCAGTGCGATGTCCGCCGCCGCGTGGAAGGTGTCGTCACTCGCCGGCCGGCCGGTCAGGAACTGCTCGGCGTTGATGGCGCGCCACGGCTTCGTCGCGATGCCGCCCAACCCTAGCCTGGCGGCTCGAATGGTGTCGTCGTCGCGATCGAGGACGACGGCCGCTGATGCCAGCGCGAACTCGTAGCTCGCCCGGTCCCGCACCTTGAGATAGTGCGAGCGCCGGGCCGCTGGCAGGTGCGGAATGACGATGTGGGTAATCAGTTCGCCGTGCGCCAGGGCCACTTCGACGTGCGGCGTGTCGCCAGGAGCAAGATGGAAGTCGCGAAACGGAATCGAACGCGTGGTGCCATCGGACCGTACCGTGTGAACGTCGGCATCGAGGACGGCCATCGCCACGCACATGTCGGATGGATGCGTGGCAATGCAGTGGTCGCTGACGCCCAGAACGGCGTGACCGCGGTTGAATCCGTCGAGCGCATCGCAGCCGGATCCGGGCTGCCTGCGGTTGCACGACGCGTGAACATCTCTGAAATAGGAGCAGCGCGTCCGCTGCAGGATGTTGCCGGCGACCGTCGCCATGTTGCGGATCTGCGTCGTGGCGCCAGCCAGGATCGCTTCCGACAGAACCGGGTAGCGATCGCGTACGACCGGGTGCCATGCCAGCTGACTGTTGGTAACGGCCGCGCCGATGGACACCCCCTGCTCCGAGACGTCGATGCTCGACAAGCCGAGGTGCCGGACATCCACAACCGTGTCCGGCGTCAGCACGTCGACTTTCATCAGGTCGACGAGCGTGGTGCCACCAGCCAGAAACATCGCGCCCGGGCGGCCGGCCACGGCGCTCGCCGCATCGGTCGCGCGAGATGACCGTTCAAAGGTGAAGGCGTTCATCACCGCACCTCGTTCGCGTCCGCCTTCGCGCTTCGCGCATGGTCGGATGACAGGACCTGCCTCACGGCGGCCACGATGTTCGGATAGGCGGCACAGCGGCACAAATTCCCGCTCATCCGCTCGCGGATCTCTTCGTCGGTCAATGTCGCACTGTTGACCGATTGTCGAACGTCGGCCGTGACGTGGCTGGGCACGCCCGCGTACACCTCCTGAACGGCACAGACGGCCGAGAGGATCTGCCCGGGCGTGCAGTAGCCGCACTGGAAGCCATCGCCATGCAGGAAGGCCTCCTGCATCGGGTGCAGTTCGTCACCGTTGGCGAGACCTTCAATCGTGACGACGTGCTGGCCCTCGCAGGCCGCCGCCAGCGTCAGACAGGACAGGACACGCCGGCCGTCGACGATCACCGTACACGCGCCGCACGCGCCCTGATCGCACCCCTTCTTCGTGCCCGTCAGACCGAGCACATCGCGGAGGGCGTCCAGCAGCGTCAGGCGCGAGTCCAACGTGAGTTCGTGGGTCGTGTCGTTCACGCGAAGACGTGTTCTCACGCCGACTGCTGCCCTCAGCGCGACGACTGGCCGGCTCATGACACAGCTCCCTTTCTCGCTACGCCGTTCCGCGCTTCAATGGCCTTGACTGAGTTTTCAAACGCTCGTCTCAACACGCCCTTGCCGATGGTTCCGAGCACGAGGCCGAGAAGCCGCCCCTTGAGGTTTTTTCCCTCGCGTACTGCCACCGCGTCGAGGTCGGTCTTACCGTCAGGCCGCCGTGTGAAGGTGTAGGTATGGCCCGAGGCACCTCCCCACGTGTTGGAGTCGGTGGTTCTCATGACGACACGGTTGGGATCGGACCAGTCGTAGTGCAGGCGCTCCCAGATGCCAGCCGAGCCCTCAGTGACGTCGGCGTCAGAGGGGCCACGGTGGTGCACCTTCAGGTAGTGGTCGGTGCTGTTGCCAAAGAGTTTCGAGCGGCCCGGCCCGAAGTCGGTGAGCCCGGCGATGAACTGTGCGGGCGTCGAGGTGGTTGTCTGGTGAAGATGGATCGTGGACATGGGCGCCCCCTTGTGTCGAGTCTCGACGTCTCTTCGGCGAGCGCCCTCCCTACGCCTGCGCCGCGAGAGCAGCCTCAATGTGGAGCGTCGCATCTCGGGCTGCCTCCTCGGTGGTCCTCCCGCGTTCGCGCGCAACCACGTAGGCCGCATACCAGCCGGACCAGTGGTGCTTCGGAGCCGTCGGCTCGTAGCTCCCATGGCCTTTCTCTGCCTCTTGAAACAGATCCACCAGCGTCGCAACGTCGAGGCTGAGTCCTCGGCCCGGAAGCCGCGTCGTGACCTGTTGAATCAGCCATTGATTGCCGTCGGGATCCTTGAATGAGGCATATGAACCATACGACGGACGCTCAGCGTCCGGACCTGGCACAACGTTGTGGTCCCCATCGAAGTGAAACACCTCGCTCACATCGACGCCGCGGGCGATGAGCTCCCGGCGTGCTGCCTCGATGTCAGAGACGACGAGGAACATTCCCCGAGCGGATCCAGGCACCGACGTGGGGTCCAAGTGGATCGAGCATGGCGATCCGGGCGGCGTCAGCTGCACCGCTCGGAAGTTCTTCCCGATCATGAAATCGGCGTCGAGCTTCCACCCCAACCCCCCGTAGAACGCCTTCGCGCGGTCGATGTCCGACACCGGGATGGCGACGGCCTCGAGTTTCAGGTCGACCGTCGCTGCGCTCGGGAGCGTCGTGCGTTCATTGGCGCTTTGCGTGCTGCTCATTCTGACCTCCATCAATCGTCGTGGGTCGCATCAGGGTTGCACCGTGCTCTGCAGCGCCACTTTCGCAGCGAGGTCCTGCAGGCTCTGTCCAAGCACCCGACTAAAGGCTGGGAATGGATGGATGACGTCGGCGAGTGTCCGCAGCGGTGTACCCAGCTTGATCGCCAGCACGAGCTCGCCCAGGATCTCGCCCGCACGCGGAGTGACCAGGGTTGCGCCGATTCATTACCCCGCGCTCGCGGTCGGCGACCAGCTTGAGGGCGCCACCATGAAAGTCGTGGATGTATCCCCGCGCGCTCTCGGCCGGATCCGCGGTGGCCACGACCACGTCGAATGCCTTTCGCGCGCGCACCAGCTTCCGACAGACCGACCGACGCCACCTCAGGATCGGTGAATGTCACGCGCGGCACCGCGGTGTGATCGGCCGTCGCATCCTGGCCCCGCAGTCGGCGCGCCACCACCTGCCCGTGGTAGTGCGCGAGGTGGGTGAAGCCACCGAGCCCCGTCACGTCACCCGCTCCGTAGATGCCCGGCCCTGCCTCGAGCGTCGCTGGGTCCACCTTCAGCCAGCCACGCTCCGTCTGTTCGATGCCGGGTACGCGCCACGCATCGGCGTTGGCGCGCCGGCCCGTGGCAACCAGCAGCCGATCGGCGGTGACTCTCACTCCGGACTTCAGATGAAGGGCGACGGGCGAGTGCTGAGGTGAAGACGCGACCGATTGCCTCTCCACGGCGACGCACGGGTCGCCGATCATCAACGTGATCCCATCCGCCTCCAGATGAGGCCGGAGCGCCGCTCCGGCCTCTGGTTCCTCGAGACCCAGGAACTTCGGTCCGGCTTCGATCACGGTGACTTTCGAGCCGAGGCGCGCGAACGCCTGGCCCAGCTCGACGCCGATGGCTCCCCCACCGAGGATCGCCAGCGACGCCGGCAACTCCGCCGGAATCGCCGCCTGACGATTGGTCCAGAACTCGACGGTGTCAAGGCCGGGGATGGGTGGGATCGCCGCAGTACTACCGTTGGCGATGACAATGGCGCGGCGCGCGATGAGCTGCTCGGGTCCAACGGTGACCGTGCGCAGATCCGCCAGTCTGCCTTCGCCTCGAAAGAGCCTGGCGCCGGTCGCCTGTATTGCGGCGGCTGGGCGACTGTCGTCGAGGTTCCGCGCCATCCACCGCACGCGCGTGGAGACCTTGGGAAAGTCGACGGTCCAGTCCACGCGGGACGCGGCGAGGAGCCGAGCGCGGTCCGCCTCGCTCAGCGTTTCGCCTGAGCGAAGCAACGTCTTGGAAGGTATGCAGCCCCAATACGGGCACTCGCCGCCGACGAGCTCTCGCTCGACAACCGCCAGCGTCAGCCCACTACCCTGCAGCCCTGCGGCGATCGCTTCGCCCGCGACGCCAGCACCGAGACACACGACGTCAAACGACTCCACAAGGTCCCTCCGTGACAGCCGAAGATGGCCCGGCGAGGATGCTCCCCCGTTTGCTCACCTTGGGTAACGGTTCGCACACACTCGAAGGTATCGTTGATACCTTCGTCTGATAGCTCCGGCACCGCGCGTCTGGTTTCATGTGCCCAGATAGACCGCGATGGAGCATGGGCTCATCTTTTTCTCGATGTCGTCCGCCGGTGCAAGCAATGATGGCGCCGGGCGTTGACGCGGCTGTCCCTCGATCGATCATCGTCACATCGGGTTTTTGAGCACGGCTCTGTGCAGTCAATCACTGCGGAAGGCGTCACGACTCCACGCTTGAGACAGGAGGTGCTGGGATGAATACCAACCGCATGCTGACGATTGGTATCGCGACGGTATGGCTCGCTCTGTTAGGCGGCTTCGCCATTTCGGCGCAGGACTCCGCGCAGAGCAAGTACGACGTGAGAGTGCCCGGCGGCCTCGCATTCTCCGAGTTCAGAGGATACGAAGCATGGCAGGCGATCTCCCTCAGTCGGGGCGACAAGGTGGTTGCTGTGATCCTCGGTAACCCCGCGATGATCGACGCCTACCGCGCCGGCATTCCAGCCAACGGTAAGCCTGTCCCGGACGGAGCGAAGATGGCCAAAGTCCACTGGACGCCGAAACAGAACGAGTTCTTCCCGGATGCCACCGTGCCGGGCAGCCTGGTGAACGTGGACTTCATGGTCAAGGACAGCAAGCGGTTCGCTGACAGCGGCGGATGGGGATATGCCGTCTTCGATTACAACGCCGCGTCCGATACGTTCACGCCCGGCACCGCCGCGGGCACGCCACCGCAGAGGAACGACGCCAGGTGCGGCTTCGCGTGCCACACGAGAGCGAAGGCGAGAGACTACGTGTTTACGGAGTACGGGAAGCGATGAACCATCATCAGCAGCATGGTCGTGGCTGACCGGCAAGGGAGGAGACGATCGCTGGTGCCTACTCGCACGTGAAGAGCGACCACGCCCCGTCCTCTCTCGCGTAAGTCGATGTCGCATTTCTGAGTGAACCTCATGTGGGCACTGATCGTCGCCACACTTTGCGCGGGCTTGTTCGCCGGCGCGGCGGTCTACATCAATGCAGTCGAGCACCCGGCACGCATGTCGTGTGGCAACGACGTCGCGCTCCGCGAGTTCGCCCCGAGCTATCGTCGGGCGACGCTGATGCAGGCATCCCTTGCCGTCATCGGTGGCCTGGCCGGTCTGTGGTCCGCGTGGGTCCTGGGGGATGCCTGGGTTGGCTTCGGAGCCCTGCTCCTGGGTTCCGTCGTGCCATTCACCCTGGTTGTGATTCTACCGACAAACAAGCAACTGCTCGCGCCTTCACTCGCGCCGAGCGATACGAGAACGACCACCCTTCTGATTCGATGGGGACGTCTTCACGCGGTCCGTAGTGTTCTGAGCAACGTCGCGTTTGTGATCTTCCTGCTTCGGCTCGGACTCAGGTGAGCGTGCGCCAATCGAGTGCTGTTAACCGTGCACGTATCGTGCTTCCGCTGATTGATCTGACTTCGCCCGCCGAACGGCCCCCGGGGCGAAACCGAGCACTCGCTTGAACGCCCGGCTGAACGCAGCCTCCGACTCGTATCCGAGGCGACTCGCCATCTCGCTGACCGGTCCATCTTCATCCTTCAGCCACGTCAAGGCGACGTGCATGCGCCAGCGCGCGACGTAGTGCATCGCTGGCTCGCCAACCAGTTCCGTAAAGCGCGCGGCAAATGCCGAGCGGGACATCGCGACCTCGTTCGCCAGCGACTCGATCGTCCATGGACGCGCGGGGTCTCGATGGACGAGGGCAATGGCGTGGCCAATCTGCTTGTGCTGAAGCGCACCGAGCCATCCCGTCTGAGCGGCTGGATCGCTCGCGATCCAGGATCGGATTGACTGGATGACCAGAATGTCTGCGAGTCGCGTGATCACGGTCTCGCCACCAGGACGCATCTCTCTGGCTTCGATCGCCATCAGTCGCAGCGTGCTCTGGATCCACTCCGTTTCGGGCGAGCTCCACGCATCGACGGCGATCACGCTGGGCAGCAGGCTGACCAGCCGATCGGCCGCGGGATGATCGAATCGAACGACGCCGCAGATGACCGTCGTCGGCGCGCCTCCCCCACCGTGGCGCAGGATCTCGTACCGGTCGCTCACCTGTTCGCGAGGCAGATCGAAGAGCTTCGCGGCAGGAACTCCAGGCTCGCTCGCCAGCCGGTGCCCGGCACCGTGCGGCACGAGCGCAAAGTCGCCAGGCTGCAGGACGTGATCGTCGGACCCCTTCACATCCAGGAGACACCGGCCCGACGTCACGACATGGAATATCAGGCAGTCCTCGAACGCGGGCAGGTCGAGTGCCCACGGTGCCGTGAACTCGGAGCGAGAGTAGAAGACCCCGCTCATCCGTAGAAAGTGCAGGGCTTCGCCGAGCGGATCGTGCACCAGGGGAATCTTCATGACGCGAGTATGCGTCGCGCGCGTATGACCGTCCAGGCGGTTGGACGAACGAGCACGAATCCGCGACTCCCGGGCATGGTTTGGTTCGACTGCGCGCGCCATAGTGGACCTGCACACACGAAAGGAGTGACCCATGATTTGCGTGACCGGCGCCAGTGGAACCCTTAGCAGCGAGGTCATCCGACAGCTCGCACGGCAAGAGCTACCGTTTCGCGGCGCCTATTTCTCGGAGAGAGCGGCGGAACTCGCCCGGGCGCGTGGAATCGAGGCCGTCACGATCGACTACAACCACCCCGCGACCCTTCGTGCGGCATTCCAGCGCTGCGACGCCGTGTTCCTTCTGGGACCCAACGCGGTGAATCAAACCGAGCTCGAGTTGAATGCTGTCGACGCCGCGAGAACCGCCGGGGTGCGGCACATCGTGAAGCAGTCCGTCATGGGCGCAGGAGAGGAAGCGTACAGCCTGGCGAAGCTTCACCGACCCGTCGAGAAGGCCATCGAAAGGAGCGGCATGGCCTGGACGTTTCTCAGGCCGAACAGCTTCATGCAGAACGCTGTCACCTTCATGGCGCCGACGATCAGGGCCGAAGGTGCGTTCTACAGCGCGAGCGGTCAGGCGCGAATCAGCCACATTGACGTCCGCGACATCGCCGCGGTGGCGGTGGCGGCGCTCACGACCGCAGGTCACGACGAACAGACCTACACACTGAGCGGCCCTGAGGCATTGACCTACGACGAAGTCGCCGATCAACTGTCGAAGGCGCTGGGACGCGTCATCGGCCACGTCAGTCTGCCGGCGGCGGATCTGAAGGCCGCCATGCTCGCAGAAGGGCTGCCGGAATCCATCGCGGATCGCATGCTCGACCTGGAGCGATACTTTCGCGAGGATCGGGCGAGCGTCGTCACTGACGATGTGAAACGGGTGATCGGACGAGAGCCGAGGAGGTTCGCCGATTACGTGCGGGACACCGCCGCGACGGGTGTGTGGAATGCGGACGTCGCCTTCAGCGGTGAAGTGAAGCCGGTCACGGCGTGTGACACCGTGATCAGCGGATGATGTGCTGCCTGACGGCCGCCTCGACGGTCTTTCGAAACACCCGCTCCGTGACAGATCGGTCGAGCGACACCAGCACGCGGCAGGGTTCTCGGCGACAGGAGTTGTCAGAGATCAGCAGCTCGACGAATGTGGAGTCGTGATGGGACTTCGCTCCGGCCACCACGAGGTCGGAATCCACTTGCTGCACGACCTCGGCCGCGGTAGCTCGCGCATCGGCGAGCGAGGCTGACCATTCGCGCGTCTGCTCGACCATGCCGCTGCGCACAGCAACAATCGCGCCGCGCGGGGAAGCGTGCTAATCGGGGATGGTGGCGGCGGCGGTCAGGGCGTCTTCGCAGACGCCGCGAATACGCTCGTTGGCCGTCAGCATCTCGGCGAGGTCCGAGAAGATGACCAGGCGCTGCTCCGCGCGATGGATGTCACCAGGCGGCGAGAGCTCGTCAAAGGTGCGTTGCGCGTTCCTGAGGCGGCGCAGCTGGGAGTCGACCTGGGCGCGAAGGTCCCTGAGGTACAGCTCGATCAGGTCTGCTGTGTCCTGCAATGGAGTCCCCCACGCTGCGGTGTTGCAAGCGGCGGGCACACACGCGACTCCCGCTCGCACGAGACTGCAGGTTAGCACCGACGCATCACGATGTTGTAAAGGCGCATGGCAGCGCGTGTGCAACTCGATCGCTCAGTCAGGAGATCTCGTGTCGTTCGAGTTGCACCACCGGAAACACATCGAAGATGAGCTCACGAAGATTGTGCGTCAGCAGCTCCGGAACGCTGCCCATGCACTCACCACGAGCGCCGGCAGCGAGTTCCGAACCGCCGTCCATGAATCGCGTAAGAGCGTCAAGAAGGTACGGGCGGTCGCGGCGCTCTTGACAGAAGCGGGCGCGAAGCTGCCGCGCAAGGATCGCAAGCGCTTGAAGTCGGCGGCCCGGGCGCTCTCCAGGGTCCGCGACACGGCCGCGATTATCGACACGTTCGATCGCGTTCGTCGCCGTTACCCCAGGCAGTTACCCGAGCACACCTACGGAGTTCTCCGCCGTGGCCTGGTCGCAGCCCACGATCGAAGCGCAGCACGTGCGCAGCGCAACGGCGTCGTCGCCGAAGCGGCCGGGAGCCTGGAGAAGACGCGCAAGTCGGCAAAACAGTGGACGTCCCCTTCAATCAAGTCGTCTCGCATGATTGAGATCGTCGCCGCCTCGTATTGTCGGAGCCGTAAGGCGATGAAACGGGCGCGCGCGACGCGGCAGTCGGCGACGCTGCACAGCTGGCGCAAAGAGCTGAAAACCCTCTGGTATCAGCTGCGCCTTGCAAGGCCGCTGATGACTGGCGTCGCTCCGCTCATTGCCGCACTCGAGCGACTGGAGACAGAACTGGGCGACGACCACAATCTTGTCGTCCTCGGGGCAACGCTGAGAGGCTGCCGCGATCTGCGATCGATGCGAGCGGAAATCCGGCAGATCGCTCGGCTTGCCGCGCGGATGCGTCAGCCACTGAGACGACGCGCGTTCGCGCGCGGCCGCCGGCTCCATGTCCGGACGCCAGAGGCGTTCGAGCGTTGGCTTCGCGCGTCGTCTAAACCGGCGCGTCCCCTGCAGACCGCGGCGTGAGCGTCCTGTGCGCGCGAGCCGAGACTAGAAGTTGGACGACACGCATCCTGTTTTGACACGCAACACACCTGGAGCCGGGAACAGATTGATGCCCAACGAGTTGGTCAGCGGCAATCTCGCCACTGCCGTCAACGTTGATGGAGAACAGCTGATTGCGCCCCGACACCGGCCTGTTGAAGAAGAACTTCTTGCCGTCGACCGACCACCTGATGGAGAGTTCCTGGACAGCGTTGTTCGTCACCTGCATGAGACCGCTGCCGTCGGGATTCATGACGCAGATCTCGAAGTCGGTGCCGCCGTATCGGCACATGAACACGATCTTGCTGCCATCCGGAGACCAGGCAGGCGCACGCTCTTCACGCAGTGCTTCCAGGTCGAACGTCAGACGCACGGGTGCCTCCGAGCCGTCTGCCTTTATCACGAAGACTTCGGCCGTGGTTGAAATCGTCGGGTCGTCGGTCACGTGATGCGCCGTGTACACGATCCACTGCCCATCAGGCGACCAGTGCGGGTCGTCTTCGATGAGCGTCTCGCTGTTGGTGATGTTGAACGGCGCCTGCTGGCCTGCGACTGCATCATCGACGTTCAGGATGAAGACGTCGCTGTCCGCAGGTGGAGCACCGGGATCCATCCTGATCGGCAGCCCCAGGCCCGAGGCCGAGGCGTGGAACGTGACGTGCCTGCTGTCAGGAGCCCAGGACGCGGAGCTGCCTCCCGTCAGGTGCGTTTGCTCCATGCCGTCACTCGCCATGACGAACAGACTAACCAGGTTGATGGGATCGAGCTCCGCGCGCAGACGGTTGCTGTCGAAGACGATCTTCTTGCCGTCCGGCGATAGCACGGGGAACGAATCCTGAACCTGGTTCACCGTGATCCGTTGCGGCTCGCTGCCATCGGGATTCATCAAATAGATTTCGCCAGCATTCTGAATCGGCACGAAGTTCGGATCGTCGCGCGTCGTCGTGAACGCGACTTTTTCGACTTTCCCGAAACAACCGTTGCCGTTGCTCTGGGTCGCAACGGTGCACAACGAACCAATCGAAATCAGCCCCGCGACCATCGAAAGAGTTCTACGCACGCGACACCTCCTGTGTGCATCCTGCTGAGCGACGCAGCTGCGGTGCCCCAACTCAGGCCGCACGCGCTCGCAGGTGCGCGATCTCATACGCGAGAAGGCCTGCTCGTGCGCCTGTCTTGTGCCTGACTTGCACCTGAGCGTGTAATTCCCTCCACGCCAATGTGTTAGGGCACTGCCTGATGGCGCTCGGGCGTCGCACGGATGTAGACTGCGTGCGTCTCACTGCGGAGTCCGAAGCGTGATACCTCCCCCAACGCCCCTCCGGTTTGGGGCCTTCGAACTCGATCTCCACTCAAGGGAGCTCCGCCGCAACGGCGTGAAGGTGAGGCTCGCCGATCAGCCGCGCCAGATCCTGCAACTGCTGCTCGAGCGTCCTGGTGAGCTCGTCACGCGCGAGCAGCTCCGCGAGCGGCTCTGGCTGGACGGGACCTTCGTCGATTTCGAAACCGGGCTGAACAGCGCGGTCCGGAAGCTGCGGGAAGCGCTCGATGATTCAGCCGCCAGGCCTCGGTTCATCGAGCGGGTGCCCCGGCGCGGGTACCGTTTCATCGCCCCGGTCAGCTCCCCACCCACCAGCCGGCCCGAATCATCTTCGCCAGTCACTCCCGCATTCGAACGCACGGTTCGTAGCGCCTGGATTGCCGCGACGTTCATCGTGCTCGCCGCGACTGCGGTATTGATCGCGCACGCGGTAGGCAGTAGCGGCACGAACGGACGAGGGACATCGGTGCCGGCGCGCGCCCGGGAAGCGCGAGCGGCAACCCCGGAAGCGCACGAGTTGTACTTGAAGGGGCTCCTGGCGTTCGGCGGCCAGTCGCCGCAGACAATGCGTGATGCCGTCGGATACTTCGAGCGGGCGGTGGCGGCGGACTCCGGTTTTGCCGACGCCTACTCAGGGCTTGCGCAGGCGCAGCTCCAGTTCCTGGTCAGCGGGGTGCTCGCGCCGCGCGACGTCGCGCCGAAGGCCGAAGCCGCGGCCCGCAAGGCGATCGAGCTGGACGACTCGCTGGCGATGGCGCATCGGACGCTCGGCGCAATTCTCCACACCTATCACTGGAAGTGGGACGAAGGGGATCGGGAGTTTCTGCGCGCGACGGAGCTCAGCGGTGATGCGGTCGACATACACGGGCTCGGATTCCAGGGATTGATTCGCGCCCGCCGCATCGACGAAGCCCTGGCTGAAGCCGAGCGCGTCCGCAGGCTCGATCCGCGATCGTTGACCGCGCACATCAACGTAGCCGTGGCGCGCAGAGCCTCGGGTCAATTCGACAGCGCGATTTCGGAACTCGGGCGCGCCCTGGAAATGCACCCGGGACGGGCGCGGGGGCACTACCAGTTGGGCGTGACGTTTGTGCTGATGGGCCGACCGCAGGATGCCACTCCCGCGCTCGAGCGAGCCATCAATACACCTCCCGGCGCAAACCCACGGTTTGAGGCGTATCTGGGCTACGCATACGCAGCGGCCGGACGGCCGCCGGAGGCGCGCCGCATTCTGCAGTCACTTGAAGAACGGCGCCGGAGTCAGTACGTCTCCTCGTTCGGCCTTGCGCTGATCAATGACGCGCTCGGAGACACAGCGGCGGCACTCGCCGCATTCGAACGTGCGTACCAGGAGCGCGCCGTCGAAATCGCGCAGAGCGAGCAGTACCCCCGCTTCACCACCATCGCTTCTGAACCCCAGTTCCTTGAGAGGACGCGCTCGATCGGACTTCGCCGCTGACAGGAGTCATGCGGCGTCCGCGCTCTCCAGCAGCCAGAGGCAGGTAGGCGGGGCCGTGAGGTCGCCGGCGGCGATTCGCAGCCGAGTGCGGTACGATCGGGCGGGCGAGCCCCCACGTATGGCCAAGAAGAAAGACTCTCCGCGACCCGTCCTGACGACCGCGTCATCCGAGTTGAAGCATTCACCGTTTAGCGCGCTCGGCGGTCTGCGGGCGTCCGCCGCAATCGAGCCCGCGGTCGCCGCAGCCGAACCTCACGCCGCGAGGAGGGCGCGCGCGGTCGTACCATCGCGGTCGCGGGGGCGATTGATTCTGCGCCGCGAAACGAAACATCGCGGCGGCAAGGCCGTTGTGATCGTCAGCGGGTTCAGTGCGCTCCAGGGCTTCGATGCGCGTGAGATCGCGGAGCTCGCAGCGCGCTGTAAACGGGCGCTCGGCTGCGGTGGAACGGTCGATGGCGACGAGATCGTGCTGCAAGGCGATCGCGCGGCGGAGGTCGCGGAGCTCATGCGCAGCGAGGGCTTTCGCGTAGCTGGCGTGACTTCGTAGGTCGGCGCCCGGCCCGCGGACTCACCCTCACCGCTGAGGCCCGCGGCCCGCGCCCGTTCACGGCTCGTACATCATGGCTTCAATGGCGCGCCGCAGGTTCCTCGGCCGCTTCGCTTGCGCCAGGCCCATTGCATGAGCCTTGTTCGCGACGCTGACCGCGATCGCGAGTGAGATCTTCCTGATGTCGGCGAGCGGCGGATACAGCGCACCCCGATCGAGATCACTCGGGCCAACGAAATCGGCGAGGGTGCGCGCGGCCACCAGGAAGAATTCCTCGGGCAATATCCGCGCGCGGCACGCCACGGCGCCAAGACCGATTCCCGGAAACACGTACGCGTTATTGCTCTGGGCCGGCCGAAACGTCGTGCCGTTGTAGGTCTGCGGTCCGAACGGGCTGCCGCTCGCGAAGATCGCACGACCGTCGCTCCAGGCGTACGCCTGTTCGGCCGTGCACTCCGCGCAGGATGTCGGGTTCGAGAGCGCGAAGATCACCGGCCGGTCGTTGATCCGGCTCATACGCTGGATCACGGCTTTCGTGAACGACCCCGCGGCGCCCGTCGCGCCGATCAGGACGTGCGGCTGGATGGCATCGATCGCCTCGATGAACCCCATGGGCTGCAGGTCGCGTGCGTACGGACGGTTGTGCTCCGCCAGGTCCGTCCGCGCTTTCACGACCAGCCCGTGAACGTCGACGAACGAGAGATGTCCGCGGGCCTCTTCGACGCTCAGGCCTTCGTCGCCGAACGCGGTGACCATCAGGTCGGCGATCCCGGTGGCCGCGGACCCGGCGCCCAGGAACATCACTTTCAGGTCGCGGAATGGTATCCCTGTCAGCCGGGTCGAGGCGTACACGCCGGCCAGCGAGACCGCGGCCGTGCCCTGGATGTCGTCGTTGAAGCAGAGCACGCGGGTCCTGTATTTCGTCAGGAGCGCGTACGCATTGGGCGTCAGGAAATCCTCGAACTGGATCAACGCGTCGGGATAACGCGACTGCACGGCGCTCACGAACTCGTCGACGAGGTCGAAGTAGGCCTTCCCTGTCAGCCGCCGGCGCGGATACCCGAGATACAGCAGGTCCCCACGCAGCGCGTCATTGTTCGTGCCGACGTCGAGCGTTACTGGCAGACAGGCCTCCGGAGGGATACCGGCGCACGCGGTGTAGAGCGCCAGTTTGCCGATCGGGATGCCCATGCCGTTGGCGCCGAGATCGCCGAGTCCCAGGATCCGTTGTCCGTCGGTGACCACGATGACGCGAATATCCTTGCGCGGCCAGTTGGCCAGGATGCGGCGAACCGATCCGCGATCGTCCGGCGTGATGAAGAAGCCCTTGGGCTCCCGGGCGATGTGGGAGAACTCCCTGCAGGCCTCTCCGACGGTCGGCGTGTAGATGAGCGGCAGAATCTGATCGATGTGTTCGATGACCGTCCGGTAGAACAGCCGCTCGTTGCGCTCCTGCACCGACGACAGCAGCATGTAGCGGTCGATGTCGCGGGGAAGGCGCTCGAGGTTTGCCATCAGCCGGGCGACCATCTGCCGCTCGGTCGCGACAGAGTGCGGGAGCAGGCCCCTCACGCCGAGACGATCCCGCTCCTTCCGTCCGAAGGTGATGGATCGGTTGAGCGCCTTGTCCCGCAGCACGTCGAAACCGCGCTTCATCCACGCCTCCCGGGGCTGCAACGGCGGTTGCCGCCACCTGTATGGACAGTCGACACACCGACG
Source organism: uncultured Acidobacteriota bacterium (assembly GCA_963748265.1). Classification (GTDB taxonomy): domain Bacteria; phylum Acidobacteriota; class Vicinamibacteria; order Vicinamibacterales; family CAVVIG01; genus CAVVIG01. Next base: position 258,861 of record CAVVIG010000001.1, read on the forward strand.
CTGAAAGGTCGGCCTGCACGCTGAAAGCGTCGGCCTTTCGCGGCCTTCGGCCCGCCCGAGGGGATCCCGCGGCCGCCGCCCGGCCAGGGACTCGGAACGCGCAGCGAGCGATACTCGATCCTGACTGCGACGCGACAATAACAGACTCGAGGCTGCGACTTTGCGCTCGGCGCCGCAGCGGCTTTGGGCCAGCCCGCCGGGGAACACGACTGGCCACCGTTGCGCACGCGCCGCCTCAAATGTGTTGACGTCGGAGAACTAAATGGTCAATCATTAATTTAATGGGACGGCCCGTTCAGGCAGACGGACGACGCACGCGCCAGGCGATCCTCGACGCCGCCCTCGATCTCTTTGCCGAAAACGGATTCTTCGGCACCAGCCTCCGCGAAATCGCGGCGAGAGTCGGCGTTCGCGAGAGCGCGCTCTACAACTACTTCGATAGCAAAGAAGCGCTGTTCCTGGCCCTCCTCGACACGGCACAGGACCGCAACGCCGAGAAATTGAACGAGTTTCTCGCCGAACCGGCGACCGACGTGGAGTCCTTCCTGGAACGACTTACCACGCGGATTCTCGACCATTTCTGCGAACCCTGGCAGCAGCGCCTCTTCCTCGTCTCGATGTCGGACGGGATGCGGCTGGCGAAGCTGGGCCGGGTCGATCCCCTCGAGCGAATGACCGGCCGGGCCGCCCCGTTTCAGCAGCTGATGGCGAGTCTCATCGCGCGCGGATGGCTCCAGCCGGCTGACCCGCGGGTGCTCTCGATGGAGTTCATGGGCCCGCTGCTCGTGTGGCGGCAATTTCACGCGATCAACCCGAACGGGCCGTTGGTCCTCGACCGAAATGTCTTCGCGCGCGATCACGTCAGGCACTTTCTGCACGGCGCGGGAACACCGTCCGCTGCTGGCGTTGGTACAGGCAATCGTGGGACGGCGCAGCGCCGGTCGCGTGCGTCTGTGCCGCGGCCGCGTTCTGCCTCCAAGGCCCTTTCCTGACAACCGGTATCCCACACCCGGGCGCAGCGCACGGATCGGCTGCGGACGGCGTGGCAACACACGCGTGGCTTCGACGTGTCGAGGCCCCGACCCATACAAGGAGTGTGCGAAGTGAGCGTGCGAAGACCACACAGCCGGCGAATCGTGCTCGGCTCGGCCCTGTTGGCGGGCGCTGCGGCGGTACTGGTGCCGCTGACGTTGACCGCGCAGTCGGCTCCCCGTTCCGGTGACGTCACGTACACCAGGGACATCGCGCCGATCCTGCAGCGCAGCTGCGAGAACTGCCACCGGCCGAACGGCGCCGGTCCGATGTCGCTCACCACGTACGAAGAGGTCCGGCCCTGGGCGCGCGCCATCAAGACGCGCACCGGCGTCGGCCCGCACGCCGGCGTCATGCCGCCGTGGTACATGGAGAAGAACATCGGCATCCAGAAGTTCAAGGACGATCCGTCCTTGACCGCGCTGGAAGTCGCCAAGGTCGCCAAGTGGGCCGACAGCGGCGCCGCTCGTGGTAATCCGGCGGACATGCCGCCGGCCCGGGTCTGGGCTGACGACACCGCGTGGCGCATTGGCACGCCGGACCTGATCGTCAAGATGAAGGACCTCACCGTCAAGGGCAACGCGCCTGACTGGTGGGGCGAGATCGAAGCGATTCCGATTCCGATGGACGAGGACCGCTACGTGCTGGCGGTCGAAGTCAAGGAAGTCAACGACGTCGATCTGAAGAACAAGGAACGGCAGACGGTCGGCGGCCGCTACGTGTTTCATCACCTGATCTACCGGACGCAGGTTGGCCTGGATACGCCGTCGGATCTCGAATTGATCGCGGGCAGCGACAACGTGGTGAGCTGGCCGGTGCACGAAGTGGGTCGCAACCCTGACTTCTTCGACCCGAAGGGCGCCGTGCTCCTGAAGAAGGGCTCCTACATCGTGTCCGACTCGGTGCACCTGCACTCGAACGGCCGCGACACCGACTCGCACCTCGAGTTCGGTTACAAGTTCGCGCCGAAGGGCTACAAGCCGGAATACAAGCGCGCGCTGGTGGGCCTCGGCAACGGCGTCGACATCGACATCAGGGCGATGTCCGACAACCAGCAGCTGCACGCCTACACGGTGCTGCAGGAGAACACGAAGATCACCTCCTTCGAGCCGCATCTGCACGCGCCCGGCACCCGGATGTGCCTCGAAGCGATCTGGGGCTACAACATCCAGACGCTCTCGTGCGTCGGCTACGACCACAACTGGGTCCGCGGCTACAGCTACGCCGACGACGTGGCGCCGCTGCTCCCGAAGGGCACGATCCTGCACATCATCGGCTACATGAACAACTCGGGGTCGAACAAGAACGTACCTGATCCTCGCAACTGGCAGGGTTCGGGCAACCGCTCGATCGCGAACATGTTCATCGACCTCGGCAACCGCGTTCAGCTGACCGACCAGCAGTTCCAGGCCGAGATGAGGCAGCGCATCGCGCAGAACCCCGACAAGGACATCATCGTCGGCTGTCCGCTGTGCGGCATCGTCGCGCAGCAGGCGAAGCTGGCCGGCCGGGCGACCCAGAATCAGCAGTAATGGCTCACATCAAAAGGCAGACTCACATGAAGACAGGACTTCGCGCGCTGCTCGGCGCGGTCGTGCTCGTCGCCGCTCCCGCGTTGGCCGGCGCGCAGTCACTCTCGTATAGCAGCGGCCAGAACATCGCGCCCGGTTACGAAGGCTGGGAGGAGGCCCCGGACGGGACCAAGTACTTCCTCTTCGGCTACATGAATCGGAATTGGGAAGAGGAACTCGACATTCCGGTCGGTCCGGCCAACGGCTTTTCGCCAGGCACTCCCGATCAGGGTCAGCCGACGCACTTCCTGCCGCGCCGGAATCGCTTCGTGTTCCGCGTCAAGGTACCGGCGAACTTCACGGCGAAGGACGAATTGGTCTGGACCCTGACGACCAATGGCGTCACGGAAAAGGCGTACGCGTCGCTCCGTGAGGACTACAAGGTAGACGACGTCGTCAAGGCCTCGGAGACCGGTGCTCTGGGTCCGGGGGCCAGCAGTCCGGAGGTTCGGGCGAACAAGCCGCCGGTCCTCAAGATCGAGGGGACGACGACGATCACGGCAAAGGCCGGCGTGCCGGTCGACCTCGTCGCGCTGGTGACTGACGATGGCGTGCCGAAGGCGCGCGGGCTCGGCGCTCTCGGAGCCGGTGCGGCCTTTGGGCGCGGCGCGGCGCTCGACCCCGCGCAGCTGGCGGCAATCCAGGCGCGCGTTCGCAACTTCATCCTGGGACCGCCGACCCGCATCACGGTCGGCAAGAACCTCGGCCTGCACCTGTCGTGGTTCGAGTACCGCGGGCCGGCGAATGCGCCTGTGGCATTCACGCCGATTCAGATCAAGGCGTGGGAAGACACGCGCGCGGGCGCGAACTCGCCATGGGCGCCGATCTGGCTGGCGCCGGCGATGCCGGCCGAGGGCCGGATCTCCGCGAAGGTGACCTTCTCCGAGCCGGGCACGTACGTGCTCCGTGCGCTGGCGGACGACGGTGCGCTGACGGATGCCGAGGACGTGACGGTTACTGTCACAAAGTAGATCGCTGGCGCCCGCGCCGCTTCACGGCCGACCGCTCCGCAGCTTCGCTGCCGTTGCGCAGTTGTCCACGACGGTGAAGTAGCGATCCACGGCAGCCCGCCCCACGTCGAACGGATTCGGTTCACCGGCCTTCCGGTTGGCCGCTGCATGAGACTTGTAGTAGCCGTTGTCGAACTCCGTGTGATTGGACAGCAGCACGGTCGCGCCAAAGTCCGCGGCGGCTTTCGCCAGTTTTCTCGATGACGCGAGATAAGTGTCGTAGTAGGCGGCGGTTCCATCAAATGGAATCGCCGTGCCGCCGACATAGGCCACGCGCAGCGGACGACCGTTGTCCCGGATCTCGAACAGGAACGACAGCGTGCCTGCGGTGTGGCCGGGCATCGCCACTATCTGGACCGAGGCATCTCCAACGGCGAGCTTCATTCCGTCGCTGCCGACCATGTCGCGCTTTGGTTTGCCACCCGGGCGGTTCGTGGATTGATCGACCAGATCCCAGTCCGGACCGCCATAGACGATGCGCGCCGCCGGCATCTTGTCCTGGAGGAACCGCGCCCCGCCATCGTGGTCGCCGTGCGCGTGCGAGATGACGACGTACTTGACTCGATTGACGTCGAGGCCAAGCTTCCTCATGCCGTCCGCGATCTCGTCTGGGGCTGCGTAGTCGAAGAGCGCTTCGAAGACGACGATCCCGTCGCTGCCGACGAGCGCCCATGCGTTGTGGATCCGGGTTCCGAGGAAGTACAGGTTGTCGGCCACCTTGGCAGGCTCGGCATACCACGACGCCTTCGCTGGCCCGCCAGGGTTCGGAGGGGCGCCCCGGCCGCTGGTAGGAGCCGGTACCACGCAGAGACGCATGAACGTGCCTGGCCATTCGAGGCCGGCGGCATTCTTCGCCGTGGAGACGAGGCTGTCCACGCCGGTTGACGGCGGCGCCTGCGCCGACACCAGACCAGCCCCGGCCACGACCGCCAGTGCGGCGGCAACGGTGATCGCGCGAGCGTTCATGCGGGTCCTCCCGTTCTTCTACTCTTTGCTCACAGCCTGAGCATTCAGGAGCGTTGAGAGTCGATGCTCGAATTCTTTCAGCATCTCCAGGGCTCCGGCCCAGCGTCCCTGTTCGGCATCGACGAAGCGCGCATACGGTGCGACGGCATCCCCGAGGCGCAGTGTGCTCCGGCCGCGCGCTGACTCGAATTCGGCGCGCAGCGCCGTGCCGATGCGCTCTGTCAGCGCGGCGATCTTCCCGGCGAGCGCCACCTTGGCGCGCCGGCGTCGCGCAGGGATGACGAGGAACCCGACGCCAAGCAACAGGCTGGCGAGCAGGATGCCGGTGACGTCGGCTGCCACGGTGCTGGCCGCCACGGTGACGATCGTTCCGAGTCCCACCGCCGCGCTCCCGGACGCCGCCGCCGCCGCTACGGCGACACGCGGCCTGATCCGCGATGAGATCCGCTTCGCGGTTCTTGTCGTAGGTCTGGACCGCACTCTGCGCTGCGCGTCCAACTGAATCGATCAGCCTCGCCCGATCGTTGTGAAATGTGCCCACATCGGGACTACCAAGCACGCGCCCCCCGATGTCCCGCTGGCGCTCGGCGAGCCTGCTCGTAACCGCCTGCCACTGACGGAAGTCCTGATCGACGAGCCAGTCGATCATCTCGCTGACACGGCGCTCGATCTGCAGCGGCACGTCCGCGACAACGGCCTCGGTGAACTCCTTCTGCACTCGCGGCCGGTTCAGCAGATCGACAATGCGTCCGATGCGCAACGTGCTCTCGAAGAACCGGTCGCCACGAGACTCCATGTCCGACAGCACCTTCGCGATGCCTTCCATGCGGAGCTCGAACCCGCGCTGCAGGTCGCCTTCCTGGAGCAACGTCTGGCGGCGGATGTCTGCGAGCAGTTCGACGTCGCTCCGCAACAGCGCCAGTCGATCGCGAGCGATGCCGATATACCGGGTCGTCAGCGCAGAGGCCACGCCGAGCGGGTTCATCAGCTTCAGACGGAAACGGCGCTCTGGCTCCAGCGTTTCCTCGATGAATTTCTCGAGTCGATCGAATCCGCTGGCCTGCCACAGCCCGGGCTCGCCGTGCTTCGCGCGCATCGCGAGCTTCGCGCTCACTCCGAAGATCGGTGGTTCCGTCCCGAGGAGGCGGCGTGCCCCGTCTGCCACGAACGCCTGCACCTGATCGCGGTCGCCGGCGCTCTGGAGGATGTCCATCTTGTTGATCGCGATGACGATCTTCTTCCCCCAGTCGCGCAGCGTCTCGAGGAACTGACGTTCCGTTTCGGTAAACGGCCGATCGGCCGATGTGATGAAGATCACCAGGTCCGAGCGCGGCACGAAGTCCGTGGTCAGCTTTTCGTGATCGCGCATGATCGCGTTCGTGCCCGGCGTGTCGACGATGTGCACGTGACGAAGGAGGTCGACCGGTGCAGTGACTATTCGTCCGCCATCGGCGGCCGGCTGGCTCGACGCTGTCTCGCCATACTTCAGCAGGTGCAATCGGGCGGTCGTCGGAATGGCGCCCTCTTCCAGGACGGTGCTCCCGACAAGCGCGTTGATCGCGGCGCTTTTCCCCGCGTTGAACTCGCCGGCCACCACGACGAGAAACAGGTCGTCGAGTTGGCAAATCGAGGCGTTCAGCGTCTCGAGATCTGCGCTCGCGCCAAACTGCGCGAGCACCTGGCCGAGCGACCCGAGCGTCTGGCGCGCCTCGGCTAGCTGAGCCTCGCTGGCCGGGCTGAGCACATGTTGCATCCGCAGCAAGACTATCCCTCAAATGTGCGAACGCGCTTGCAGGGCTAGACCTCAACAATTCACGAATAATGTCGCGTTCGTCCCATTCGGTCGGACGTAGAATCCGCCGGCCCACGACACCACGACCCACAACAACGAGAGAGGTCGCATGCTGACGAAGCTTCGGATCGCGGCGGGAGTGCTCGCACTCCTCTTCACGTCCGTCCACGCGCGTGCGGACGTCGTCGTCGATTGGAACGCGCTGACGACCAGCACACTGGTCACACAGGGTGCAAACCCGTTCGCCCAGGCCCGCTTCGCCGCGATCGTGCAGCTCGCGGTCTTCGAGGCGGTCAACGCCGTCACCGGGGACTACGAGCCATACCTCGGGATCGTCGCGCCGGTGAACACGTCGGCTGACGCTGCAGCCATCGCCGCGGCGCATCGCGTGCTCAAGACCTACTTCCCCGCTGCCCCGTTGATTGACGCTGCGCGAGCGACCTCTCTCGCGGCGATCCCGGACGGGGTGGCCAAGGACAACGGGATTGATACCGGCGAACGCGCCGCAGCAGCCATGATCGCCAGCCGGATCGGAGACAGCTCGTCGCCAACCACAACCTCGCCTCTAAGCGCGCCGGGAGAGGGCGTCTGGCAGCTGACGCTGCCGCCTGGCTGTTCCGTCACGGCGACTGGCGGAGCGCTCTACAACTGGGGTGATGTGACGCCGTTCGGCGTCGCCGACGTCGGGCCGTTCATGTCGGACCCGCCGCCGGATCTCACGAGCAACAAGTTCGCGAAGGACTACAACGAAGTGATGACGGTCGGAAGCGTCGACAGCACCGAGCGGTCGCCTGATCGGAGCAACGTCGCCCGCTTCTATGCGGCGACGTCGCCCACGTACACGCTCAACCTGGCTGCGCGGCAGCTTGCTGCGGCGGACCCCGGCTCGCTGGCGGCGCATGCCCGCGCCTTCGCGCTCCTCAACATGGCGATCAGCGACGCCCTCGTCACGTCGTTCGCAACCAAGTACCACTACAATTTCTGGCGGCCGGAAAACGCGATCCGGTTCACCGACGACTTCGGGAAGAAGAAAATAGAGTCCGATGCCGGTTTCGTCCCGTTCATCACGACCCCGTGCTTCCCGAGCTACCCGTCCAACCATTCGAGCGGCACCAGCGCCGGCGTCGAGATCCTCCGGCGCATTTATGGTCAGGGCGGGCACGCGATTACGATGACCAACCCATTCGCGGCGCCCATCGCGTCTCTGTCATTCGAATACACGACGCTCAACGACATCCTGAGCGACGTGTCGGATGCCCGTGTCTACGGGGGCATCCACTTCCGATTCGACCAGGACGCGGGTAACGTGCTCGGGCGTCGGATCGCGACCGAGGTCTTCAAGACCAACCTGGCGGCAACGAACGGCGGGAAGTGAGGGCGAGGCGGTGAAGCGCCGGCTATCCCTCGTTGGATTCGATCACCTCGAATCCTCCGCCGGATAGCGGCGCGTCCGCGTCCCAGCGCGCGATGAACCAGTGCGCGCGTCCAAGCGCCTCGACGGCTGCCCTCGCATCGTCGATCCGCGTGAAGATGGGCGTGAACAGGAGTTCGCAGCCGGCAGCCGCGTCGTCGAAGCCTGCGGCAAGAAACAGCGAGCTCCGCGCAAGCCCCAGCTCGTTGAGGGCGCGCCGCACGTTCGCCGCGAGGTCTCCGAACACCGTCGCGGGGTTCAGCGGCATCGGTCCCGGGATCAACAGCAGGAACAGGCCTACCAGCCCGTCGACCGCGGCGTGGGCAAAGTGCGTGGTCACCAGCGCCTTGAGGAGGCCGAGTCCCTCGAAGAGATGCACCCCTTCCATGAATTCTTCGGCCGCCGGAGACACCTCCTGCTCGAGGGACACGCAGGGTGGGTCGATCGTCAGTCCACTGATAGCCGTCTCCTGGCCCGCGAGGACGCCTGCGTTGAAGGCGTCGCTCTGCTCCGGCGCGATGACCAGTGGTGGGTCGCTCGAGAACGCCGGCCCGACGAAGCCCCACGAGAAGCCCATGGCCCAGCCCCCTTCGGTGGCTGTGCCGAGATGCGGATTGACGAGTGCTGCCAACGTCCAACCTCCTCGCGTTCGTCAGGGCGCCATCCAGACGGAACGCGAGCGGTCCGCCGGCAATGTCGGTTACTTATCCAGCTTCTTGGGGAGATAGAGACCGCTGCGTCACGAGTCGGTGATGGGGTTTACGCGACCGGCATTGGCGGGTCAAGCTCTGCGCGGAACGTCGGCGCAAATGCCCGCTCATCTGGAACGGCGACGTTGGCGTGCGCGTCAGTCAGCGACGCGCGTCGGCCGGCACGACCCCGAATCGCACGAGGCTCTCGGCGGACGCGACGATCGCATCTTCTCGAGGCCGCGGCTTCCATCCGAGCACGCGTTCCGCCTTCGCACTCGTCGGCGTGCGAATCTTGCCCAGGAGCGGCAGCAGCGGCCGCATGTCGGACGCGAACAGCGCCGCGACGCGCACCAGCCAGTTCGGCAACCGGCGTGTCGGCACCTTGGCCGCTGCCGCCCCCAGATGTGCGCGGAGCACGGCCGCGATGTCCATCATCGACATCACAGCGCCAGACACCGCGATGAAGCGCTCGCCCTTCGCCGCGGGGTCGGTCATCGCGCGCAGGTGGAGGTCGGCGACATCGCGCACGTCGACGACGCCGAAATAGAGTTGCGGACAGCCCGGCATGCCCCGCATCAGCCGCTGCACCAGCTCGATCGATGAGGAGAAGTCGGCCCCGAGCACCGGCCCGAAGATACCGGCCGGATTGATTACGGTGAGTTCGAGCGCTGAACCCTCCGCCGCCATGAAGTCCCAGGCGGCGCGTTCGGCGATCGCCTTCGAGCGCACGTAGGCGCTCATCTCGCCATCCAGGTTGGTCCAGCTCGCCTCGTCGAACGGCGCCTGTTGCGGCGGATGGCCGTAGTAGATCGCGCCGCACGACGAGGTCAGGACGACGCGTTTCACCGTCGCGTCGCGCGCGGCGCGGAGCACGCGCAGCGTGCCGTCTCGTGCCGGCACGATCAGGTCGTCCGGCGTCTTCGGTTCGCCGCCAGGGATCGGCGACGCGACGTGCATCACGTAGTCGCAGCCGGCGACGGCCTCGGCCCAGCCGTCGTCGCGCGTGAGATCCGCGGCCACGAACGAGAGCCGCTGACCGGTGTCGATCCCCGCGTCCTCGAGCATGGCGCGCACGCCCGCTTCACGCGTGAGCGATCGGACGGTCGTGCGGACCGTGTGGCCCGCAGCGAGCAGTTGCAGGGTGACGTGGCTGCCGACGAAGCCCGATCCGCCGGTGACCAAAACGGTGCTCATGGGTCCGGTCTGCAAGAGCGAGGGTCCGGTCTGAAGACCGGACCTTTCAACCAGGGCGGTTACTTCCGCAGAACCGGGTGCAGCCAGCCCGCCGTCAGGATCCCCGGCGAGGGACGGAAGCTCAGATAATCCACGTGGTCCGGAATGTCCAACCAGCCGTGCACGACGCCGGCTGGGACGAGGATGATGTCGCCGGCCTTCACTTCCTTCTTCACCACGTCGTACGCCACGCCGCCGCACGTCGGACCATTCAGCTCGGGCGACAGGTTATGCCGTCCGTTCACGATGTAGCCATCCGTGAACATCAGTCCCCCACCGGAGACGATGTAATAGCCCTCGGTCTGGTTGTCGTGGATGATGCCGCCGGGCGACCCGTCGGGCGGCGCCGTTGGCATCTGCCGCCCGCACGGGGTCGGCGCGGCCGCCGGCGCGCCCGGTGCTGCTCCCCGCGCGGCTCCCGCTGCGGCCACCTGCGCGCCGTTGACGGTCTTGCCGCGGTGGATGATGCCGACCGTGAAGTTCTCGTGGCCGATGTCGATGACCTTGATGTTCCGGTCAGTTCCCTGCCCCGTCTTGTTGACGATGTCGACCTCTTCCTTCGTGATGTAGGTGGCCTTCGGGGGCTTGGCCTGTCCGACCTGGGTGAGGACCACTACCGGGCTGAGCACAACGGCGACCGCGATCGCGCCACATACCAACGTTCGCATAGCCAACCTCCGTTAAGTGGGAGACTATAGCGCGATCACGCCACGGATGCGGCGGCCTCACCTCGTTGCGCGCGCCGTCCAGTCGACCGGCTTGCCGTCCACGATCGCGGTCAGCCGCATCCGCTGCCCGTCCACCCGGCCCGTATACGCGGTCGATCGCACGGAGAACGAGATCTCGTCGCCGCGCAGGCGCCCGTTCTCGATCGCGTCCTTCCCGAGCGTGCCGGACACAAACTGAAAGCGCTGTGTGAGCGTCAGGTCCCCTTTCGGCGTCTGCCACAGCCCACCGACACGCGCCGGCACCACCCAGAGCAGCGCCGTGCACCAGCGCTCGCACGGCTCGATCGTCGCGGTCTCGTCGGGCTGCCACTCGCCGATGGCGAACGTGTTGGCAACGATGCGCGTGCCGGGCTTCATGGCGAGGAACCGTGGCCGGAGCTCCAGGTTCATCGACGGCAGCAGGAACGTGGTGACGACGGTCGCCTCGGAGAAGTCGGTCTTGAAGATGTCGCCGCGCACGAACTTCGTCAGCGAGCTGACCCCTTCTTCCTCCGCCGGCGTTTCGAGTAGTCCACGAGGCGGCGGTCGTACTCGATCCCGCGCGCGCGGATGCCGCGCCTGGCGGCCGCAATCACCAGCACCCCGTCGCCGGATCCGAGGTCCACGAGGCGGTCCTTCGGCGTCAGCTTCGCCATGTCGAGCATCTTCTCGACGAGCGGACCAGGCGTCGGCACCCACTGGACGTTCTTGCCAGGCTGGTTCAGCTGCGGCTCGTAGGGTTGGGCCTCCTGCGGTGGGGCCGCGGACGCCGTGGCCGCGGCGAGCAGCGCGATCGCGAGACTGCGCGCGAGAAGACGTGGGGGGCGCTTGGAATCCGTTGGCATCGCACACCAGTTTGCCTCGGCCGCGCGCCCGCCGGCAATCCTGCGACGCCGGCGTGTCAGACCATCTGGTATTCGGGCGTGCTCATGATCAGGTGGACCGTCATGCGCAGCGCGTCTTCCATGTAGGTGTGCGCCCGTGTCGATGTCGTCGGTGCCCAGTTCCTGCGTCAGGAACGCCACGAACACGTCGCGGGTCTCCTTCGCGGCAGGCACGCGCAGCAGACGCCACAACAGGTAGTCCACCGCGTCGCCGGCCGTCTTCGCGCCGCTGTCGGCGATCACGTGCGTCAGGTCGACCTGCGCGGCGCGGCGCGGCGTCGGAATCAGCTTCCGCGCCGCCTGCACCCAACCGATGTAGCCGGAGATGCGCGTGTTGAACTGCTCGTCGCGTTCCAGCGCCACGCGGTCGAACATGCTCATGTTCGCTGGATCGCTGACGGCCGTCGCGGCGCCGATGTCGTAGCCCTCGCGCAGCCGGCGGCCGAGGAGGTCATCGGTGCCCGCGGAGAAGTTCCAATCCCTGAAGCCGGTCATGTCCGGGACGAGGACGTCGCTGGCGATGTTGCCGCGCTCGATGAGCAGGCCGGGCGTGATCCACGATTTGCCGCCCGCCCAGCCCGCCACCGACGGCGGGTTCAGCAGGTGCTGCCCCATCGCGATCGTCGCCTGGTTGAAATCCGGGACACCCGGCAGGGTGTCCACACCCAGCTGCTTCATCATCGCCACCAGGTGTTCGACCGGCCCCTTGATGTGCGCGCCGTAGCTCGCCTGGCTGTAGAAGTCCTTCGACGTGAAGATCGCCATCAGCAGCGGCTTGACCTGATAGTCGTTGTCGCGCAGGACGGCAGCGAGTTTCTTCCGCAGCGGCTCCGACAGTTCGTCGCGGACCAGGAAGCGGTAGATCTTGCCGGCGAGGTACTCCGCCGTCACGGGCTGCTCGAAGATGATCTTCACGACCTCGACGCCGTCGAAGTTCCCCGTCCGCCCGAGGAAGGTCTTCGGACCGTCGTCGTGCTTGGCCGGGTCCACCTTGAACGACAGGTCGTCGAAGTACCACCCGGTGAACGCGCGCGCGCACTCGCGCACGTCGCGCTCCGAGTAGTTGCCGACGCCCATCGTGAAGAGCTCCATCACCTCGCGCGCGAAGTTCTCGTTGGGCGCGCCCTTGACGTTGTACTGCGCGTCGAGGAAGTAGAGCATCGCCGGGTTCTGCGCGACCTGGATGGTCGAGGTCGCTCACGTTGCCGGTCGCGCCCCGCTCGAACAGATCGATCTGCTGGAGCATCTTCCGGTAGTCGCGGACCTTGTTCTCGTGGGTCGCGAAGTGGCCGTGCCACATCAGCGCCATCTTCTCTTCCACCGGATGCGTCGTCTGCAGCATCCGGTTCGCCCACCAGTACCCGAGCCGTCGCGTCTCGAGCATCGTCGCGCGGAGCCAGTAGAAGAAGCGATCCGACACGGGCTGCAGCGGGCGGTTTCCGCCAGGCTTGTTGTCGACGCCCATCGAGCGAGCCGGACTTGGTCGCACGATCGGTGGCTTCCGGACGGCTCTCCGGGAAGCGGTTCAGTGATGGGTCCCACAGGCCTGACTCCACGAACGGCTGGAGCTTCGGATTGGGAATGCTTTCGTAGTGGACCAGCGACCGGACGGCTTTCTCGAGGCCCACGTCCGCAAGCGCCTGGATCTCTTCCGGCGTGCCGCCAAAGCCCGCATGCGCGAGGAGGTGCGCTGCGCGGTCGTAGTTCCAGTCCGCGGCGGAAATCGGCGTGAGGTCGTCCTTCCAAGCGGCCGGTCCGGGAGACCAGCCTGAGCGAGTGGCCATCGTGCCTCCTGCATTCACGCCGACGGATTGCAGGGTCGGATCTTAAGACCCGACCCTGCAGGATGCGACTGTTCCGGTCGTGCGGTGCGTTTACGTCCGGAACATCCCGAGCGACTCGAACTTCTGACCGAGGACCTTCGAGGTGTTGGCACCCAGCCAGTCCTGGATCACGGGTCCGTACACCCGACGGAAGTCGGTGGTGTTCTCCAGGTTGCCATCGAGCACGAGGTTCGTGAGGCTGGGCGGCGTGCCGTACATGCCACCCTTCACGCCATTGCCGATCACAAAGTTCACCTGCGCCGTGCCATGGTCCGTGCCCAGGCTCGTGTTCTCCGGCACCCGGCGGCCGAACTCGCTGTGCACGTACACGACGACATCGTCGGCGCGCCCGATGCGCTTCATCTCCTGGAAGAAGCCGGCGATGGCGTCGGAGCAGGTACTCCAGTTGCCGCTCGTGCGGCGAAGCCTGATTCACGTGCGTGTCGAACAGGCTGTTGCGCAGCGGCACGTAGTAGAGGCGCGTCGGGAAATCGGCTTCGATGAGCGCGACGACCTTGTCCAGATCGAGCAGACGCAGGTCCGGGTTGTCCTTCCCCTTGTAGTTGCTCCACGCCGCCCGGACGACCTCCGACGCCTGGGCCGCACTGCGGGTCACGTCCAGGACGTACCTGTGCGCGTCACCGACCGGCGCGTGCTGCGCGGCCAGAGCGTCCAGCGTCGGCTTCTCCTGCGCGAAGACGCTGCGCTGGAACTTCGCGGGATCGCTGAACACCAGCGGCACATGCTTCTCCGCCTTCACCGCCAGGCTCTGGCTGTCGGCGATGTTGACGATCATGTTCTGGTGCGCGCCCGTCGGGTCGAGCGCCGACGCGACCCGGCCGATCCAGCCGTACTCGTTGCCGCTGTTCGGAGCGGCGGTGTGCCAGAACGACATCGACGAGAAATGGGAGAACGAGGGCTGGTCGTAGCCGACGCCCTGCACGATGGCGACCTTCCCTTCGTCGTACAGCTGCTTCATGCCGGCCATCGACTTGTGCCAGCCGAACTGCCCGTCGATCTTCAGGACGTCCTTCTCCCTGATACCGATCTCGGGCGATGCTGGTAGTAGGCTGCGTCGCCGTAGGGCACGATCGTGTTCAGCCCGTCGTTCCCGCCGAACCACTCGAAGACCACGAGGATCCGGTTCGACAGCGTCTGTGCCGCGACCTGACTCGCCCTGCTGAAGAGATGCGGCACCGGACCGATGCCGCCAAAGAGGCTGAAGCCGAGTCCGCCCGCGCCAAGCCGCAGCAGATCGCGGCGGGAGACACCGCTATCGCTCAATTTGTTCCGAGTAGTCATGGAAATCGCCCCGTTCCCGCGAAACGTCGAACGGCGCGATTCTACACCCGCTGAGGGGACTGCCTTGGGCGTTGTACCGGTGGGGTTATGTTGAGGTCGGCTCCAGCGGCGGGCTCTTGTGGCGGTCGGGTCTGTACGTTGGTTCTGTAGCGGTCGGGTTAAGTCTGTAGCGGTCGGGTCTTAAGACCCGACCCTACTTCGCTGATGCGTCGGACCCGGACGGCTTGCCGGTGGACAGCGTCAGGACGACAGCAGCAGCGCGCGGGGACAGGCGCGTCGGTTGAGGTGAGGGGTTGTGGTTGATCCAGAACAAGGCCATGTCCCTCCTTCTGGCAAGGGCGATGCCGGTGCCTGGACGTGCAGGCACGTGTCGCCGGCACCCTGCCCGGCGACGAAAACGGCAGTTGATCACAAGTCTGACCTCCCCACCCTTCGGACGAACGCCATCAACACGCTGCGTTCGCCAGCATCCAGAACACAATCACGATTCCGGGCACGCCCAGCATCCACGCCATCATGTATTTCATTCCGCGCCTCCGCGTGCAGTTTCAGCAAGTTGAATGCCCACTTCCAGGCTCCCTGAGACAATGGGACGCCCATGCCGGATCACAATCCGCACGCCGACGCTGCTTCGCCTGCGCGCCGCGAGGTCTCGACCGCACGTGGACAGAGCACGATGGTCGTGGCGACTTCTGGCAAGGCCGCGGCGCAGGCTGCGCAGGCGGCACTCGAAGAAGGCGGGAGCGCGGCGACGCGGTGGCGATTGCGGCGCTGACGCAGACCGTGCTCGCTGCCGGATGCTGGGACAGCTTTGCCGGCATCCTGAGCCTGATCTACTTCGATGCTGCAACACGATCGACACACTCGCTGAACGCGGCCTACGACACGGTCCGCGGCGAACACCGGCCGCGCACCATTCCCAAGCGAGGCACGAGCGGGCGCGCCGTGCTCGTGCCGGGGTTCATGGCAGGCATCCAGGCGATGCACGAACGCTTCGGCCGCCTGCGGTTCGCCCGCCTGTTCGATCCGGCGATCGAAGCGGCGGACGCCGGCTTCAGGCCCGATCCGATCCTGCACGCGCTGATAGCGTATCGGCAGCGCACGCTGACCCGCACACCCGAAGGGCGCGAGATCTTTTTGACACCGCAGGGCCACCTGCACCAGCCCGGCGACATCTTCCGGCAGTCGCAGCTCGCAGGCACGCTGCAGCGCGTGGCGACCGAAGGCGCGGACTACATGTACCGAGGCGGCTGGGCGCGTCAGTTCATCGACGCCGTGCAGGCGCGTGGAGGCGCCCTCGCCCGCAGCGACCTCGACCACTACCGGGCGCTCTGGGACGAGCCGCTTCGGGCCCGATACGGCGGATGCGACATCGCGGTGCCGGCACTCCCCTCGCTCGGCGGCGCGCATCTGGTCGAAGCGCTGCACCTTCTCGCCTGCGCAGAGCTCCCGCGAGACACGCACTACACGCAGTCGGCGGAGTCGTTGTTTTGGCTCATCCAGATCGCGCGTGCCGCGCGCCTCGGACCGCCACTCCCGATCGAACACCGGTTGCGTGACGACACCGCGCGCCTGCTGTGGAGCGAGATGCAGCGACTCGGCGGCATCACCTACGCGAGCCGCGCACGCATGCACACATCGCTGAATCACACCGACGCGGTCCTCGCCGTCGATCGCTACGGCAACATCGCCGTGCTGTGCCATTCGATCAACACGATGGCCTGGGGATCGACGGGCATGTTCGTCGGCGGCGTCTCCGTTCCCGACTCCGCCTCGTTTCAGCAATCCGAGATCGCGCAGGCCGGCCCTGGACGTCGGCTTCCCGATCTGATGAATCCGGTCCTCGTCATGCGCGACGACACGCCCGCTTCAGCGGCCGCATGCATCGGCTCGTCGTTGCACGAGACGATGCTCCAGTTTCTCGTCAACACGCTCGACTTCAAGTGGCCCATCGCGCGGGCGGCCGAGGCCCCACAGTTCCTCGTACCGCTCCCAGGCTTGATAGATCGCCTCTGTGCCGGAGCGCACCACTCCGTCGCATGGGCTCCGTGCTTTCTACGCCGGCTGATCATCTCGACCGCAATGCTCACGGGTCATCCGAGCCGTGCGATCAGTCCTGCTCAGGCGATTGAGGTCGGCGTCTTCCCCGCATCAGTGACGGAGTCGGTGATCGGACGAGGTCAGCGCCTCACGACTGTCACCGGCGCTGAACTGCTCGGGTATCTCGCTGCGATCGCGTTCAATGTACGCGCCTCCGGCGTTCATGCTGTCGTGACAATGATGCCGTTTACTGACGGCAGCGCCGTGGGCGACTAACCGCTCGACGCGCGCGTCACTCGAGCGCGTTCCGCGGCGTCGTTGATGGGCTCTATCGCCATTGCAGATGAGCAGAAATTCACGCGCATCATCCGCGTCGAGCTTGACACGTTCGCGCGCACTCGCGTAAACCGCTCACCGACGATTCGCGTTGCGGTCCCAGTTCCCCCAGCCACAGAACATCTCGTGACGTCAGCTAAGCAGGAAGCTCCTCGTGGAAGGGCGCACTATGGCTGAACAGAAAAAACGATACCTGATCAGCTCGCGTTCGGGACCTGCGCTGGATCCCCAGGCCGCCCGTCTGCTCGACGACTTCATCGCGCAGACCGACGCCGCGGCCGTGAAGACGACGCGCGTGGGGCGCCGCGTTGTCGAGATGACGGAAGCGCAGATGCGCGACCTCGCCGTACACACGCCCGGGCTGATCATCGAGGAGGACCAGGAGATCGACCTGTTCCCGATGCCCGGACTGCCAGAGGTCGCACCCACTGACACGCGGGTCACGCTGCGCGTACGCGTGACTGCCGCCGGCACCGGAGCGCCCATTCCGAAAGTCACCATCTACGGCATCGGCCGTGGTCCCGCGTACAAGGCCGAGACCGATGCGCAGGGTCAGGCCACGCTCGAGACCGCCGAGGCGTCGCTCGTCCGCGTCATCGCGTCGCCGCTGGACACGTACTGGTCGCGCGTCATCGAAGACGTCACCGTCGGGCGGGACGCCCTCGCCATCGAGCTCACACCGCTCGTCGGCCGCGGCTACTCGTGGGGACACCACCTGATGCAGTTCGACCAGGTGCATCAGTGGTTCACCGGACGCGAGGTCAAGGTTGCGGTGATCGACTCGGGTGTGAGCAACCAGCTGCCCGACTTCATGCCGAAGGGCGGCCACAACACGCTCGACGGCGCGGATCCGGCGACGTGGTTCGTGGACGAGAAGGGGCACGGCACGCATTGCGCCGGCGTCATTAACTGCTGGCACCGGCCTGACGGGCTCCGCGGCGGCGCGCCCGACGCCGAGGTGTACTCGGTGAAAGTGTTTCCCGGAGGGCACGTCAGCGATCTGGTCGAAGCCGTGGAGTGGGCGATCCAGAACCGCATGGACGTCATCTCCATGAGTCTCGGCTCGGCGGCCCCCTCGCAGGTCCTCGCCAACGCGCTGAGCGATGCGCACGCGCGCGGCATCACGACGATCGCCGCGGCAGGCAACGAAGCCACCCACGTCGCGTACCCGGCGGCGTTTCCGACGGTGATCGCCGTCAGCGCGCTCGGGCGCTTCGGCACGTTTCCGGAGGACAGCGCGCACCGGCTGAAGGTCGGTCAGTTCACCGACTGGCGCGGCGAGCTCTTCGCCGCCAGCTTCACGAACTTCGGTCCCGAAGTGGCTGTGTGCGCACCGGGCGTGGCGGTCATGTCAACCGTGCCGACGGGGTACACCGCCTGGGACGGCACGTCGATGGCGTGCCCGATGATCACCGCGCTGACCGCACTCGCGCTCGAGGCGTACCCTTCGGTGCGCACCGGCGATGGCAGCCAGCCGGAGATGGTCCGCTCAATCCTGACGGGCGCCGCGCTCGATCTGGGGCTGCCACGGACGGTGCAGGGGTTCGGATTGCCGCAGGCCGTGCCGGCGCTCGGATCGGCGGCAGCGACCAGCCTCCAGAACTACTGGTACTTCGGCGTGGCCTAGCGGTCGCACGGTGATGGCTGCGAAGTCACGAAAGAACAGACGTTCGACACGACCGACTGACGATCCGGTAGATGTCGGTCATCGGACGCCAATCGCCGGGAAAGGAGAAACGATGACGCCTCGCCGAGAGGAAGACCCCGATAAGGCGACCGAAGGCGAAGGTCGCGGCGCAACGGAGGACCGCAGCGGGGGGGCCGAGAGTGCGCCTCCCGAGGAAAAGGAGGATAAGTCTGTCGCTACAACACGACGACCGGGCAGTTGATGAAGCTCGAAGAAGTCGATCCGACGACAGGTGCCAGAAAGGAGGTCCCGATGACGGGATACGATCCATACAGCTCCGATCCCTATAGCCAGGGTGGTTACGATCCGTACGCGCAGGGATACGATCCGTACAGCCAGGGCGGCTACGACCCGTATTCGCAGGGCTACGATCCATACAGTCCATACAGCCAGGGCGGCTACGATCCCTACAGCGATCCGTACGGTGGCGGGTATGACCCCTACGGTGGCGGCTACGACCCCTACGGCGGTGGGTACGACCCCTACAGCGATCCATCCGGTGGTGGCGGCTTCACGCCGCAGCAGTTCACGCTGTTCCCGCCGCCGCTGATCGTTCCACCTCTCATCGTTCCGCCGCTGCTGGTCAGGCCCCCGCTGATTCGGCCACCGTTGCTGGTGCGGCCGCCGCTGTTGATCCGGCCGCCACTGCTGATTCGGCCGCCATTGCTGATCCGGCCGCCACTGATCCGGCCGCCGCTGCTGATCCGGCCGCCACTGATCCGGCCGCCGCTGCTGATCCGGCCGCCACTGTTGATCCGGCCGCCACTGTTGCTCATCCGGCCGCCCCTCATCCGACCGCCGTTCTAAACCGCACCAGCGGTTCGAACGCGGCGACACGACCGGAGGGGACGCGAGCTACAGCTCGCGTCCCCTCTTTCGACGATCAAGGGGAGAAGCGATGCAGTACGCGGAGGCGGTCACCCACCGCCTGATGGTCAGGGACTCCGCGCGGACCGACGCGTTTCACCGCGCCATCACGAGCGCCGTCAAGCCCGGCGACGTCGTCCTCGACGTCGGCGCGGGCAGCGGCATCCTGAGCCTGTTCGCGGCGCGTGCGGGCGCGCGGCGCGTCTACGCCGTCGAGTGCACGCCGATCGCCCGGCTGGCCGCGCGGCTTGCCCAGGTCAACGGACTCTCCGACACCGTGCAGATCATCGAAGCGCCGATTGAATCGGTCACGCTGCCAGAGCGCGTGGATGTGATCGTGTCCGAGTGGCTCGGGACTATCGGCGTGGACGAGAATCTGCTCGGCCTCGTGCTGACCGCACGCGATCGCTGGCTCCGCTCGCCCGACCGGGTGCTGCCACGTCGCATTACCGCCTGGATGGCGCCTGCACGCGTCGCCATGCGTCCCGACGTTTCATTCTTCAAGGACGATCCCTACGGGCTCGATCTCTCGCCGCTCGCCGAGTCGTCGGTCCGCGAGCTTCTGAGCTACCGCCGCCGGATTTCGCCTGCGGACATGGTCGCCGCTCCAGCGGCCATGTGGACGACTGACGTGGCGACCGCGCCGATGCAGGAGGCTACCCTCCCGACACGCACCGCGATGCAGTTTGTCGTGGAGCGCAAGGCTGCGGTCAACAGCCTCGTCGCGTGGTTCACGGCTGAGCTCGCCGCCGGCGTCTCTCACCAACGCGCCCGATGCGCCCGACACGCACTGGGGTCAGCTGCTCCTGCCGCTGTCCCGCGAGCGGGTCGTGGACGCCGGCGCAACTATCTCGGCACAGGTCGCCTGCATTCCAGCCGGCCACGCCCGGAGCCATCTCGCCTGGTCGGTGCGGATCGGCGGCGAGGCCTGGGAACATCACGACACGCGAGCCGGCGGGCTGAACGGCGCCCCGGTCGCGCTCGCCTGAATCTGGCCGTTCGTGCGTTTCGGGGTCGACTGAATCAACGAGGAGAACTCAATGGCTGCAGCACTTCGGCAATTGCTCGCACGATTGGCGGCGGATCCCGATCGCCTGACTGATTTCATCAGAGCCCCGATGGACGTGATGGCGGAGGCCGGCCTGACCGACAAGGAAAAGAACGCGCTCACGAGCCGCGACCAGGGGCAGATCCAGCTCGCGGTCATCGAGGACCTGATCAACGGACAACCCGCGGAGCGGCCGCGTCAGGATGACGACTCGCGGCCCGGCCGCAACGGCCATCGCGGACAGCTGGTCATCGTTGGCACCGGGTTGCGCACCACGGGTCACTTCACCGCCGAAGCGATCGCCTGGATACGCGCGGCCGACAAGGTGCTCTACGTCGTCGGCGACCCGGTGGCCGAGGAAGTACTGCGCACCCTCAACCCTGACGGCGTCGAGTCGCTCCAGGTTTTGTACGGCGAGGGCAAGGAGCGTCAGCAGACCTACGACCAGATGGCCGAGCGGATCATGACGTGCGTCCGATCCGGCATGCGCGTGTGCGCCGCGTTCTACGGGCATCCCGGCGTGTTCGTATATCCCTCGCACGTCGCGCTGCGGCAGGCGCGCGCCGAAGGCTACTCGGCGATCATGCTGCCGGGCATCTCCGCTGAAGATTGCCTGTTTGCCGACATCGGCATCGATCCGGCGGCGTACGGGTGCCAGTCCTATGAGGCGACCGACTTCCTCTTCAGCGAACGGCGCATCGAACCATCGGCCGCATTGGTGCTCTGGCAGGTCGGGGTCGTCGGGAACACGACGTTCACCGCCGGCGAGTACCGACCGCTCGCTCATGCCGCTGCTGATCGCCAAGCTGTGCGAGTTCTACCCGCCGCAGCACCAGGTGACGGTGTACGAGGCCTCCGTGCACATCGGTTGCGCACCAAAGCTGTTCACCTGTCCGCTTTCGCAGCTGGCGTCGGCGCCGATGTCCGCCGCCACGACGCTGTTCGTGCCGCCAGGGCGGCGCGTAGCGCCCAGACTTCCGGTACCAGCAGGCGGGTCTGCCCGCGATGGCCGGCGCCTGGGGCGCCGGCACGCCGACTACGGCGTAGCCAGATACCGCAGCAGCGCGCGCCCGGGGACGAAGAAATAGCCGCCCCCGAGCGTGCGCACGAAGTCGGGCATCGTGCGCAGGCGCACCGGCAACTCGCGCGTCGGGATGCTGTAGCCGTCGTCGGTGTGCCCGGCCGCGGCGCCGTGCCGCGTGCCGACGATCGGATCCCGTTCGCCCATCAGCCCGTGGAACGACTGCGACTGCAGCCACGTCTGCTGGATGAACTCGAACTGCCGTTCGAGATCCGCGTTGAGGCACATGAAGAAGAGTCCCGGGTTGCGCCCCGCCTCCGGCTGATAGCGCCGGCCGACGCGCAGGACACGGTGGCGGTTGGTGATCGCTAGTTGCTCCTGCGAACCCGGATCCGAGCTCTCGCGCGGGTTCGCGCGGCGGATGTGCGACCCGAACGGACAACGTAATCCCTGCGGATCTTCGGCGCCGAACAGGAAGTCGTTGTCCGGCGTAATCGCCACCTCGCGAACCGGACGTGTCGTCTTTCGAATCTTCAGCGGCGGGCGCTTCGGGACCACGGCTTCGGGCGGTTGCACCTTCGCGGCCGTCAGCCCTGGCGGCAGCGGCACGTCCATCGCCGGCTCGCCGGTGCCGGCGGCAGTGCGCGTCAGCTGACGCGCGTCCGCGTCCTCGCTGCCGGCGTGATACGGGAACCGGACCAGCGACGACCCGTCCTGCCAGCGGCCGACCATCTTGGCGCCCACGAATTCGGCGTTCACATCGACCCACCGCGGGAACTGCTGCCGGAGTTCCATCGCCGCGTCCGCGCAGTAGTTCCAGAACCCGTCGACGTCCTGCTCGAGCTGTCGTACCGCGAGGAAGCTCCCGTTGCGCCCGAGATCGCGATCGTCGTTGACGATCGGGCGCGCGAAGCCCTGCTGGGCGTCGGCGGCGATCGGGAGGACGTTGTCCGGATCGTGAATCGCCTGCATGGTCGGACCGGTCGGGAGGTTGCCGCGGTTGTCCGGGTAACCGAGGATGAACTCGCCTGGCTCGACGATGTGGATTGGGTCGGCACCGCGGAGCGCTTTGTAGGTGCCGCGAATCGCCGGCTGCGACACGCCGTCGACGAAACCGAACGGCTCCAGCTTCGCGAGCCGCCGCTGCTCCTCGGTGGCGTCCTTGTCGGGCAGATCGACGAACGGCACCTCGACGACCATGTCGTGACCGTGCCGCACCAGGCCGTCGCGCATCCTGTCGCGCAGTTCGGACAGCTGCGCCGGCGACTCCGCGTACAGCAGCAGGACGCCGTCGATCTCCCGGCCAGGTCCGCCCCACACCCACTCCCCCGGTGCATTGACCCCGTCGTCGCCGAGGATGCGGGCAGCGCGCCACCGAGGCCATGCCGTCGAGAAACGCGGACGGGAACGTGTGGAGCGCATCGGCATCGAGGCGCAGCTTGACAAGCCCCGTCGGCGCCAACCCGAGGATCACTGCGTTGTGAATGTGCTTGCGGCCGTCCCCGTAGGCCACCTCCCCTTCTGCCTCCCGCACCCACGCGCGGGCGCGCGCACGATCGTCGGCGAGCACGAACCCGGTGTACATCGCGTACTTCAGGAAGCCGAGACCGCCGAACGCGAGGCTCTGGATCTCGTTGACCTCCATGGCACCCGCCGGCCGTGGACGCGCCCCGAACAGCAGGAGCCAGCGGCGCGCCTCCTCTTCGGTGCAGACGGTCCCCAGCCCCTGGCGAATCGCGGCGTTCGTGCGGATGTTGGTCGTGGTCAGCGTCGGATAGGCCGTGTACCAGCAGCCGGTCGGCACCTGCTGACGCCTCGCCCACCATTTGAAGCGATCGCCATCGGTCGCGCCCTTTTGAATGAGGTTCGCCGTCTTCGGAAAGCCGAGCGTGTTGGACCAGACGCCCGTCAGTCCCGCGTGGGCCTTGGTGATGAAGTCTTCGAGATAGCTCTCCCAGCTGCCGCCGTAATTCGAAAGAAACACGAGGTCGCCAGTGCCGGGCACCATCACCCACCGCGCGAAATGGATCGTCCCGAGCGTGCCGAGCCACCCGGGTCGATAGAGGTGCGTTGCCGTCTGCTCGATCAGCCCGAAGACCAGCCTCACCGTCAGCGCGCGCAGCGGGCCCTTCTTCATGATCGAGATGCCCGACAGGTGGTTCTGCGAGGCGTGGTTTTCGCGCGCCTGGATGCGCGCCACGATCCGCGGATCCGGCGGGCGGGTGTCCGGCACGTCGGCATCTTCACTGCGGCGGAACCGGGCGTAGGCGAAGCCGGCGGCGATCAGCGCCACGACGAGCGTCGCGAGCGCCGCGTCGAACCCGTTCTTCAGCGCTCGCATGACGCCGAACCGCGAGAAATCCGTTAACAGTGCGACCGCGAGCACCAGCAGCGGCGGAATAGCCAGCGGCCACAGGAACGTCCGGGCGGCCGATACACCGATCTTCAGGATCGGGCCGAATCCCGATGGAGCGTCGTCGAGCGTTGCCGTGTCCTTCGCCTCGAGTGCCCAAGCGAAGTCCTTGTCCTCCCGCAGGACCCTTCGCACCTCGTCGAGCGCGCCCAGCGCCGACGTGAACGGGTTCCGACTCTCCTCGACGATGGCCTTGAGCCGATCGCGGAGCCGGGACTCGTCGCGGATGCGCCGCACCGACATGTCCGGCGTCCCGGCGAAGAGGACGCCAGGATTGCTGAAGTATCCATGGCCGACCGTCGCGACATGCGACGTCCAGTACTCCGCCAGCCGCCCGCTCCCCCGGTCGGCTGTCATCGCGAACGCCGGTTCCACGAGCGGGCCGAGATGCTTGGCAAGCGCATCGATCAGCGCCTTCTGCTCACCGTCGCCCGAGAACTCGAACACCAGGTGACCGCCGCCGGCCGTCGCTGGAAACACCGTCATGCTCGAGAAGTGGATCCCGAGGCCGCCGGGCTCCTGTCCGACCGCTTCGAACGCCGCCCGAACCGGCTCGGACGCCGGGTTGCCGAGCCCCTCGACGAACGTTCGCGCCTGCTCGAACTTCTCCGGCGGGATCCCCGCGATGATCGTGACGAGAGCGTGGCTCACGACTGCCTCCGGAAGGTGACGACGAGCTCGTCGATGAAGGGACCGACGAACCTGGGACGGCCGACGTCGGCGATGCCGCGCGCGACGAGCCGTGCCACCAACTCCGGCAGCTGAACGTCGTTCACGCCCCGTCCCGCGCACGGGTGGAGACCGCCGCCGTAGTTGATGTAGTGCCTCGCCGGGCGCGTCGGATCCAGCAGACCCGGATCCGGGAAGACGCCCGGATCGAACATCGCCGCCTGGGTAAACGCGGCCACCTTGCACCCGGCCTCGATCGAACGGCCGCCAATCGATGTGCGCGACGCCGCGCGGCGGAACAGCACCGGCGCGGACGACCACATGCGGAGCGCCTCCGCACACCAGCCGCGCATGCGCTGCGGATCGTCCACATCGCGCTCCACCCTGGCGAGGAGCGCAGGGTCCGAGGCCAGGACGTGCACAATGCGCGGTACGGTGGGGCTCGTCGTGTCAATCGCCCCGACGAGCAGCCCTACGAGGATACGACGGGCCGTCTCGCCGTCGAGCAGTTGTCCATCGGCGCCGCGTATCGCAAGGAGTCGTCCCAGGACGTCTCTCTTCGCGATGCCGTCGCGACGCCTCCGGGTGATCTCGTCGGTCATCCAGCCGCGCATCTCCGCGGCCGCGAGGCGCGCCCGCTCGGTCACGGCGTGCTCGTCCGGATTTGCCAGGAAGCTGAAGTGAAAGAGCGCGCGGCAGACGCGCATCAGGTCGGCTTCGGTCGGCCCGGGAATGCCGAACAACTCCGCCGCGGTGCGCGCAGACACGGGATGCGCGTAGCCGTGCGCGACGTCGATCCGGCCGTCGACGGCGACGGCGCGGTCCAGGAGCCGGTTCGCCTCGCGCGCGACGCCCGCGCGCAGCGCGTCGGCGTCGATCCGCGCGACCGACTCATACATCGCCCGGCGCTCGTCGGAGAACTGCGCGCCGCGATCGAGGCCGAGCACGAACGGCCCGCTGATCACATCGAAGTTCGGACCGTTGATCGGCGCGATCAGGTAGTGGAGATCGCGCTCCAGCACGCCCTGCACGTCCTGATATCGCGAGACGAGCGCGAAGTTCCGGAACACAAACGGCCTTCCGATCCTCGCCGCGAGGCGCGCGGCCCCACGCTGGACGGCGGGACCGAACAGCACCTGGCCGAACGTCCGATCGCGCCGGGGCCGCTTCATTGGCGGCTGCGGCCTCGGACGCGCCGCCGCGTAGGTGTCGGCCACCAGCTGCCCCCCGCGACGGGCGCGCAGCCCTTCCACGAAGCTGCGCAGCGGCGGAGGCATCTCGTCGAGCCGTGGCAACCGCGACCCGTAACCGTCAGCCGCCGTAACCGGCGCCACCAGCGCCGAGAAAATGATGTCCAGCGCGTTCGGCTCGCGACCGCCCAGGAAGCGCGAGCCTCGCCGCGCGAGCTCGGCTTCGACGATGTCGAACGCCTCGGTGATGTGGCGCGGGGCCGCTTCGATGGCGGACGGACTGAAGTCCAGCGCGCGTCCCATGGACCAGCGCCAGATCGGGAAGAACACCTGTATCAGCGCACGCTCCCACCACGGCACGCCGTCCGCGACCACGGGAATGACGGCACTCCGCACCCGCAACATGTGGAAGTACGCGAAGCGGCGCACATCGTGAAGCAGCCGTGTGAGCAGCTGCTCGACGAGGGCTTCGTTCGCCGCGCGCACGTCCTGGCTCACGCCGAACAGCTTCTCGTTGTCGCGCAGGCGGCTGTCGAGCCCGTACAGCGTTTCGCGCGCCCCCTTCCAGACGGAAGCCGAGGTGACGACGACCGGCACTTCGACGCCGCCCTTGCGGCGCAACGTGTAGGGAATGTGAAGCAGCGGCGCGTGCCCCTCTTCTTCGTAGGGGATCCGGTGGCGTTCGAACAGCCACCGCGCCAGCTCCACCATCGGGCTGACGCGCGCGGTGACCAGGATGTAGCGCGGCGGATCGGGGTCCGCCCGAGGCGGTGCGGCAGCGGCGTCCATCAGCTCCTTCGCATCTCCGGCGGGATGAAGCGCAGCACCACATCGGTTGCGCCGTCTGCGTCCCAGGCCGACACGCCGAACGGGTCTGGCTCCAGTGCCTGGTCGATGACGCCACCGTCACCGACCATCTCCCCGTCCGGCTCGGGGAGGTACTCGATGAACCGTGGATCGACGAGATGCCACTGCCAGGCCGGCGATCCCTGGCGCGGCGGGTAGACGCGCAGCCGGATCGTCTGACGATCTGCTGGTACCGTCCCGCGGCCGACCACGAACTGCCGGACCGAGCCGTCGCCACCGATGCGGCCGCTGACGGTGCACTGCGGCGGACACACGATGTAGTTCTGCGGCATCCGCAGCCCGCGCTCCCACGGACCGTCGACGATCGCGTCGCGATCGCCACACGACACCTGCACGGCATGCGGCCGCCGCGGCTCGAACTCCAGCCAGAAGGCGGTACCGGGCGGCGCGACGACCAGCACCGGCTGCTCGCCCGCCCACCCGGGCGGTGGCGGGCCGGCCAGATCCTCGACGGACGCGAGCGGCAGCAGCCCCTGATGGTCCGCGCGATGGTGCGGCTGGCCGTCGTCCGGCGCCGCCGTGGTCTTCACGACGCGCAGCACGAGCTCCGCCCCGATTCGGACGTGATCACCGTGTCGCTCCACCTGGATCGTCATTGCGAATTGTGCCGAATTTCTGCAGCCGGGTACGAATCCGGCCGCGGAGATCTTCCTCGAGCGAGGACGCCGCTGCCAGCGTCAGGACATCGCGCGCGTGTGTCAGCCGTTCCCGCTGCTCCTGCGGCGACATCGGGTACGCCTTCTTGATCCCGACGATATCGCCCTGGGACAGCGTGACGTTCTTGTCGCTGAAGCAGACGCTGCTCGAGCCGCGGACGAACATCCAGTCGGCAAAGTAATACTTCATGATCGACTGCACGTCGAACGGACCTGCCTCGTAGGCGCTCGACCGCGGCAGCTGCCGGAGGTTCCTGTCCACCTTGTCCTTCGGCCAGCGGTTCGGTGGACCCGACAGCACGGTGTAGATGCCCGGACGCCGCCCCTGCGGATCCGCGATGAAGCGTCCTTCCGCGTCAGTCGTGCGCATGTAGCCCGGGTCGTCGTTGAACCGGAACTCGTTGTCGCATCCGCCGTTGGGGCTCGCGTGCTCGTGGTGCAGCCCCAGGGCGTGTCCGAACTCGTGCAGCACGGTGGCGGCGTAGTCGGCCGGCAGCCTGACGTCGAATCCGCCGTAGTTCATCGACGCCTGTGACGGGCTGACGATGTTCGGCTCGGCGCTGTTGCGCCCCACGATGGACCAGTACCCCGGCTGGAACACGCGGTCGAACCCGATGCGGATGTCAGCCGCGTACGTCGTGTCGTCGCGCGACCACGTGCGGAAGACACCGGGCGACGACTCGAAGTCGAACGTGAGATTGGCGTGCTGCGTCCACTCGTTCGCGGCGTCCCGGATCTTGGCGTGCAGCGCGGCATCGCCGCCCAGGAAGGCCACCGTGATGGTGTCGCCCGGGTCCCATCGCAAGAGCGTCTCGACGACAGCCTGCAGCTGCCCCTGGTCGTGCTGCTGGTTTGCCAGCAGCCTGTTGTGCGTTTCGATGGCCGCCTGAATGGGCTCAGGCAGCGGGTCCACCATCAGATCGTAGGGTTCACTCACGGCGCAGCCTCCTAGACCATGCCGCCGATCGGCAGCGGCGTTACTCCGTGCTCACGCGCGAGCGTGAGGTCGTACAAGGCTTCGAACTGATCGAGGTTTCGTGTCAGCCGCTCCAGTGCACTGCCGCGCGCCCGCGCGAACCCGCCATGCTCGGTGAGCATCACTGACTCGACCGGCACGAGCTTCCCGCTCTCGACGAGCTCGAGCAGGTGCTGGAGCCCGTCGGGCTGCATCACCCACGGTCGCGTCAGCGCGCGGTGATCGGCGTCGTCGGCGCAGGCGGAGTACTTGGAGCCCATCAGCCGCTTGAACTCCTCGTGCCCCTCCGGACTGCGGAAGTACCCCGGGAACGCATGCCGCTTCAGCACGAAGATGCATGCGTGCATGTCGATGGCGGACACGCACGCTGCCACGAGCAGCGTCAGGTCGAGGCACGTGCCCGCCTTCCCCTTCATTACCGCGCTCGGTGTGCGGATCCGCTGCGACTGGCTCGTGTAGGTTGGCGGCGCACCGAGATATCGCAGCTGCCCGCGCGTCTTGATGGTCCACCACAGTGCCTGGATCTGGCTGTCCACGATAGCGCGGTTCTCATTCGCATCCGCTGGCGTCGGCGACAGCCGCTGATACCCGTCGAAGCCGGCGTCGGTGTTATCGCAGATCGAGGAGAGCACCGGCTGTGCGCAGCGGACCATGTCGTCCACCGCCGGATCGCGTGGCAGCACGAACGACGGCAGCCAGGGCGCCGTACGCTGCCATTCGTCGGTGGCCAGCAGGCCGACCTGCCTGGTCTCCCGCAGCAGGTCCTGACCCTCGTAACTGAATACGACCGTGAGCGTCCCCTGCACTTTCTCGCGGAGCGCACGAATCAGCCGCGACGCGAGCGACAGCGTCACGTCGTCGACCGGATGGTTCGCCCGGGTGACGTCGAACGCGCGCGAGTAGGTCATCCGCTCGCCGCCGATGCAGAGCGTCACTTCGACCGACAGGCCGGAGATGATGTCCGGCGAGCGCTTGCGGATGCCCAGGCGCGCGGGGCGCGCGAAGAGGCTCTCGCCGTTGTGCAGGCCGCAGTAGTTCAAGGTCCTGGGAAAATCGGCGTAGGGCTCCAGCAGGTCGCGCACCTGCGTCGCATCGAGCCTGACCCGCTTCGACTTCCCCTGCGGCGCCGAGGCCGAGCGACGCGCGGCCACCTGCTGGTACTCCTCCAGCAGCGACTCTGACGACCACACGACGATCGGCGCCCCCTCCAGACTGGGACGCGCAATCGGATCCCACAGGATGGAGTGAAACGCCGCGGACAGCGCATCCCTGAGACTGGGCTCCTCACCCGACGCCCAGCTTCGGTACAGCCTGGTGAAGAACACCTCCGCGCTCGCGTCGTCGAACTCGGAATGGAACCCCACGGCGACGGCAGCGCCGGCGCGGACGATGGTCGCCGCCATTTCAAGGGAGTAGTACACGTTCAGCGTCACCAGCTGCGGCCGGCACCCGCCGCTGCCAGTCACCGCCTTCGCGACGCGCTCCGACGACACCCACTCCTCGGCGCCGACGGCCGACTTGAAGAAGATGCCGTCCGCCGCGGCCATGCTGTTGTCGCCTTCGAGCAGCTCGACGCCCTGGTTGGCGTCGATGGCCGTCACGTGAATCGCCTGTGGCCGAGTGGACGTGACCTTCGTTTCGAGCTCGTCGAATCCGCGGGTCCTTGATCCACCCGAACGTCTTCGCTTTCGCGGCGTCCTCGAGCAATCCACGTTCGTAATCGAAGTCGTACGAGTCCCCAAGCCGGCCTGGTGCGCTCTGCACGAAGAGAAGCGACCCGTCCTGATCGACGGGCAGCTCCTGTTTCGGCATACGCAGAAGCCGCAGGACGAACGGCGACTCGCTGGCCTGCGGCTTCCCGAGGATCGCCGCATAGAGGAGGAACTCCCACGGGAGGCTGCGAATGGCACGCGCCGTCGGATCGTCCTCGCCCGGCAGCTCCACCTCGAGATTCGGCGCCGAACGCATCGCGCGCAGTCGCGCGAATCGAACCCCCAGGCTGTCAGCTGATCGGAGCTGTTGCTGTACAACTCGGTGAGGGCGGTGTGTGCGCCGACCCACCGGCCTCGATTCCGCATGACGTTCTGCCACGCCGACGCGTCCTGGGCCCAGTCGGCCTGCGACCGGGAATCGGCCGGCACCTCGATGGTGAGCGAGTCGTCCGCACTCCGAATCGTGATGGTCCAGGGCATAGGAACGGCAATTCCGCGCGCGGGGTGACGGTTCAGCCCACGGGCACGGCGATCGGGAGCACGCCGGCGACGAGCGCGGCGGCGGCCACCCATCGATGGCGCTTCAAGATGGGCGTGCGCGCTTCAGCCAGCGTCACTGCCGTCAGCACCGCCATCGGCACGATCGCCTCCGCGCGGAACGCCAGGGCGAGCATCGCCGGCCAGCAGGCCACGATGCAGGCCCCGGTGTTGCGCACCGCGAACTGCATGCAGCGCCAGTCGGCGTACCACCCCTCCAGCGCGAGCGGCGTCGTCCGCAGGCAGGCGCCCATCGCCCGTCGCTTCGTCGCGGTGAACTGCCACGAGGCGACCACGACGATCGTCACGATCGTGGCCGGGCGCGCCAGACCGTACATCTGACAGATCTGGACAACGGTCAACGCGGCGAAACCGAACGCACCCCAGAGGGCCAGGTGGGAAGCGGCGTACAGCGTCATGCCGCGAACGCGCCGGCGCCTGATGCTGTTGAGCCCGACATGCCGCAGCGCCGGGAGCGCCTGGGGCAGCATCATCGCCACCGCCATGAGCATCCAGTGCGACAGCTGCGCTGTGTGCGGCAAGGCCGCGCGGGAGGCGTGCGCGTGGTGCTCGCCCGCCGGGAGCGTCATCGCGACCCACGCCGCGACGACGGCCACGCCAAAGGGCCACTCGGGCCGCCAGCAGAGCGCGGAGCGCAGGCGTGAGAACGCGGGCACGGCTCACCGCGCAACGAACATGCTGACGCGCCCGATGCGCACGGGCTTTCCGGGTACTCTCCTGGAGTTCGGCGGACGCGAGGTCCGCCAGTGGCTCCTGCCCTGGTGGCGGCGCCGTCTTCAGCGGCTCGAAGACAACGGTGATCGTCGCAGGGTCCCATTCGCCCGCGTCGCTCAGGCTGGCCACGGCGCCGGTGATGTCGAAGGTGTGGCGGAAGCCGGGCACGCCATCGTGTAC
The DNA here is from genome assembly GCA_963748265.1 of uncultured Acidobacteriota bacterium. Taxonomy (GTDB): domain Bacteria; phylum Acidobacteriota; class Vicinamibacteria; order Vicinamibacterales; family CAVVIG01; genus CAVVIG01. Next base: position 290,218 of record CAVVIG010000001.1, read on the forward strand.
GCGATCCGGATCGTTCATCGCCTCCACGCCGAACAGCGACACGTTGCCGACGTGCCGGCGTGTGTGCGCGGCACTCTCCAGGGTACACGCCGTAGACGACGCCTGGATTCTCGGCCGCCTCGATGTCCTCGACGTTGAGGTAGATCCCTTCCGGCGCGCCCGCCGCCACGGCGTCCGACGACAGCCCCGCGACGGCACCTGCCGTCGTGTTCAACGGCACGGAAACCGGCTGCCCCTTGAAATCGACCTCCCGCGCGCTCGCCGCCACGAGTTCGGGCGGCCGCTCGCCCCGGGGTTCTGAAGTGTCCATCGTCTCCAGTATCTGCTGTTGCGTGGCGTCGTCGTAGTCGTACTCGAGCTGCGTTGCCGTGTTGACCACGTCGGCACACGCGATGGTGATCGGGTTGCCGTCTTCATCGTAGAACGTGAATCGCTGCGTGAGCCAGGCCGCATCGGTCGGGTTCTGGCGTCCCTGCGCAACCCACCGGTTCCACAGCCGATCGATGTTGGCGTGATGCAGCCAGAAGATCGGGTCCAGCGCCGCGCACGACGGGTCGATCATGTAGCCGCCCTGGCACTGCCCGCTGAACGTCCCGCCGACCTGGACGTGGATGTCGTTGTGCGGCGTCTGCTCCAGCGCGCCGACGCTTCCCCCGAAATGCGCCGGCGAGCGCTTCCCTCCGCCGAAGCCCGGTCCCGGAGGACCGCTGAACCTGCGCTGCGCCAGCGCCGAGGCGTCCGATGTGATCTCTGACGGCAACTGGAAGCCGTTGACGACCGACTGCGTTCGACGCGGCGGGCGCAGGAAGAGCGGGTTCGGCTTGCCGTCGGTGAGTCGCGCCTGCCGGAACGGCTGCGGGAGCGTGTTGCTGGGGAACGGCTCGCTGTAGTTCCAGTACCGGCAGCGCGAAGTCGTTCGGTCCGCCCGTCGTGCGGACCGCGGCCCGGACGATGCGCTCGAAGAAGTACAAATACATGCGGTGCCACGGGAGGAAGTACCAGCTCTGATGCTGGCACTGGTTCCACTGGGCGCCTCTCGGCGCCTGACCGTAGGACGCGTGGATTGCGGCCTGAAAGGACCAGCTCGTAGGGTCGGTCGCAGGCCTCGCCTGCATCACCGTCACTGCCTTCGCGTACGCCTCCGTCAACGGATCCCAGGGGCGGTTCTGATTTACTTTCCAGACGTCTTTTCGCGTGAAGGTCGCCATCGTTGCGCGCGCTCGTGCAATCGGGACGCCACGCCGGCACGAGTGTGCGCTGTCTGATGACGGACCCACCGCTCGAACCGCTGCGCGGGCTGCGAATGCGAAGGATTTTCAACCGCCATGACGCGCTGCAGCGGCTTCCGCAGAGGACGCGCACGAGTACCGCGCAGGAGGGACACCGACTGCAATCCGTACGGCTGCCGGTACGGCTGTCGCGTACGGACGGGCTATACGGTGGCTGCGCTCACGCGGGCACGATCACAGCGCCACTCAGGCCGCCGCTGGCTTCCGACGATGTGCCCGTATAGATCGGGAGTCGCAGGGTGAAGGTGGCGCCTCGCTCCTCTCCCCCGCTCGCCGCGGCGATCGAGCCGCCGTGCAGTTCCACCAACTGCTTCGCGATGGACAGCCCCAGCCCGAGCCCGAAGTACTCGCGCGTGGTCGTCGAGTCCTGCTGCCGGAACCGTTCGAAGACGTGCGGCAGGAACGCCGGCGCGATGCCCTTGCCGTTGTCCTGAACGATGATCTGCACGGCATCGGCCCCGCGCTGCACGGCTACGTCGACGCGCCCGCCGGAGCCGTGAACTTCACCGCGTTGTGAAGGAGGTTCCAGAGCACCTGCTGCAGGCGGCGCGCGTCTGCACGCACGGTGCCCGTGCCGGCGTCGACGACCGCGACCATCTGCACATTCTTCTGCTGCGCCACCGGCTGCATCGACTGCATCGTCGCCTTGACGAGTGCCGCGACGTCGACGTCGGTGGTCTCGAGGGTGACATTGCCGGACATCAGCCGGTTCATGTCGAGCAGGTCGTCTATCAGCTTCGCCTGGAGCTGCGCGTTCCTCCTGATGATCGCGAGCGCCGAGTGCACCTCGCGAATCGGCTTGCCGCTCTCGCAGGATCGACAGCCAGCCGAGAATCGCGTTCATCGGCGTGCGCAGCTCGTGGCTGAGCGTCGCGAGGAATTCGTCCTTCATCCGGCTCTGACGCTCGGCCTCGTCGCGCGCCATCGCGCTCGCTCCGCAGCAGGCGCTCCCGCTCCTGCGCCGCGACGCCGCTCGGCGCGTCACGTCCGGGCTGATGCCGACCATCCGGTCGTCTCGTCCGCCTCGCGGCACCACGCGTCCGCGCTCGGTGATCCAGACGACGCGTCCCGTCGGGCGGACGGCGCGATACTCGCACTCGTACGCGCCGCTCTGCGATCGCACGCGCCGACCGCGTCGTCCGCCCGCGCTGCGATCGTCGGGATGCACGCACGCGCATGAGTCGCAGGTCCGTGCCCGAAGGCGCCGGTCGGGAATCCGAACAGCGCCTCGGGATCCGTGGACCACGTCATCCGGCCGCGTCGCGAGGTGCCACTCCCACGCCGCGATCTGCGCCACCTCCATCGCCATGCGCAGGCGCTCCTCGTTCTCGCGCACGCCGCGATGGGCCCGCGACAGCGCCGCCGTCCGCTCGTCCACGCGCCGCTCCAGCTCCTGGTTGGCCGCCTCGAGCGCCGCCTGCGCCTGCTCGCGCTCGGCAACTTCCCGCTCGCAGCGCCTCGTTCAGCTCCGCCAGCGCGCGCGTCTTCCGGAACGAGGTCGACGAAGACCGCCGACCTTCGAGCGCAGGATCTCGGCGTTGATCGGCTTGCTCAGGTAGTCGACGGCGCCGACGCCGTAGCCCCGCAGGACGTCGCTGTCGTCGACGAGATGCGCGGTCAGGAACAGGATCGGGACGTGCTGCGTGCGCTTGCGCTGCTTGATCAGCTGCGCCAGCTCGATGCCGCTCATGCCCGGCATCCGGATGTCGAGCACGATGGCGGCGAAGTCGTGCCTGCAGCAGCGCGCAGCAGCGCTTCGTCGGCCGACTGCGGCGCGCACGAGCGCTGCAGTCCGCTGGACGCGAGCATCGCCTCGAGCGCGTCCAGGTTCCGCGGCTCGTCGTCGACGATCGAGGATCTTCGCGTCCGTTCGCGTATCGCATCGTCCGCTCACCGATACAGCCAGACGCGCAGCAGCGACAGCAGCTGGTCGGTGTTGACCGGCTTGGCGATGTAGTCCGACGCGCCGGCCTGCAGGCACTTCTCGCGGTCGCCCTTCATCGCCTTCGCGGTCAGCGCCAGGATCGGCAGCGTGCGGAACTCCGGGTTCTTGCGGATCTCCCGCATCGTCTCGTAGCCGTCCATCTCCGGCATCATGATGTCCATCAGCACGACGCTGAGGTCCGGCGTCTCCTCGATCAGACTCGATCGCCTGCCGGCCGTTGGTCGCGCTGAGCACCTCCATGTCCTGGTTCTCGAGCACCGTCGTCAGCGCGAAGATGTTGCGCGCGTCGTCGTCGACGACGAGCACCTTGCGGCCGCGCAGCACCTCGTTCGAGCCGTGCAGCCGCTCGAGCATCTGCCGCTTCGGCTTCCGGCAGGTCGGCGACGACGCGGTGCAGGAACAGCGCGGTCTCGTCGAACAGCCGCTCGGGCGACTGCACGTCCTTGAGCACGACGCTCTTGGCGACCGACGCTGCAGCCGCGCCTCCTCCTCGCTCGGTCAGCTCCTTGCCGGTGAAGACCACGACCGGCACGTCGCGCAGCGTCGGCGTCGCCCTGGATCCGTTCGAGCAGCTCGAAGCCGCTCATGTCGGGCAGCCGCAGGTCGACGACGCAGCAGTCGAACGTGTCGCTCGTGCAGCACGCTCGAGCGCCTCGGCGCCGGTGCCGACCGCCGCGACCTCGATGTCGTCGTGCCGCAGCAGCTCGACGATGCTCTGCGCGCTCGATGTCGTTGTCCTCGACGACGAGCAGCCGCTTGCGTGTGCGGCGCGACGTAGCGTCTTGATGCGGTCGAAGGCGTGCTCCAGGTCCTCGGTCGTCGCCGGCTTCACCAGGTACGAGAACGCGCCGTGCGACAGGCCGTGCTGCCGCTCCTCCTCGACCGAGAGCATCTGCACCGGGATGTGCCGCGTCGCCGGATCGAGCTTCAGGTTGTTCAGCACCGTCCAGCCGAGCATGTCGGGCAGGAAGACGTCGAGGGTGATCGCCGTCGGGCAGGTACTGCTTGCGCCAGCGAGCAGCGCCGCCTGGCCGCGGTTGGCGACGATGCCCTTGAAGCCCTTGTCGCGCGCCAGGCCGAGCAGCACGCGCGCGTAGTGCGGGTCGTCGTCGACGATCAGCAGCACGCTGTCGCCCTCGTCGATCGTCGCTCGCGGTCGTCGGCAACGATCTCCTCGGCCTTGGCGACGGCGAGCACCGGCAGCGCCGCGGTCGACGCGAGCTGCGGCGCGATGCCGCCGGCGTCGCCGGCGCCGTGACGGCGCGCGCCGGGCCCGGTGTAGGCGAGCGGCAGGTACAGCGTGAACGTGCTGCCCTGCCCGGGCGTGCTCGACCAGCCGGATCTCGCCGCCGAGCAGCGTCGCGAGCTCGCGGCTGATCGCGAGGCCGAGGCCGGTGCCGCCGTACTTGCGGCTGGTGCCGGCGTCGGCCTGCTGGAACGCCTCGAAGATCAGCCGCTGCTTCTCCGGCGCGATGCCGATGCCGGTGTCGGTGACCTCGAAGGCGACCGCGCTGCTGGCGCGAACCGCAGCATCGGGTGATCCGGCGACCAGCCCGCCGGTCGACCTGCTGCACGCGCATCGACACCTGCCCCTGCGACGGTGAACTTGAAGGCGTTCGACAGCAGGTTCTTCAGGATCTGCTGCAGGCGCTTCGGGTCGCTGGTGAAGGTCGCGCGGCAGCGTGTTGTCGATCTCGACGTGGAACGCGCAGGCTCTTCGACTCGGCGACGTGGTGGAAGGTGCGCTCCACGCTGTCGCGCAGCGAGGCGAAGGTGATCTCCTCGGCCTCGACCGTGACCGTGCCCGACTCGATCTTCGACAGGTCGAGGATGTCGTTGATCAGCGTCAGCAGGTCGGTGCCGGCCGAGTGGATGTTGCGCGCGAACTCGACCTGCTTGGCGCGTCAGGTTGCCGCTCGTGTTCTCCGCCAGCTGCTGGCCGAGGATCAGGATCGAGTTGAGCGGCGTGCGCAGCTCGTGCGACATGTTCGCGAGGAACTCGGACTTGTACTTCGAGGTGAGCGCCAGCTCCGCCGCCTTCTCCTCGAGCGCGCGGCGCGCCTGCTCGACTTCCTTGTTCTTGCGCTCGACTTCGACGTTCTGCTCGGCGAGCTGCTTGGCCTTCGACGCCAGCTCCTCGTTGGTCTGCTGCAGCTCGGTCTGCCGCGTCTGCAGCTCGATGGTGAGCTGCTGCGACTGCTGCAGCAGGTTCTCGGTCCGCATCGTCGCCTCGATGGTGTTGAGCACGACGCCGATCGACTGCGTGAGCTGCTCGAGGAACGTCAGGTGCGTCGCGGTGAACGGCTGCAGCGACGCCAGCTCGATGACCGCCTTGGTCTCGCCTTCGAACAGCACCGGCAGCACGACGATGTTCTTCGGGCGGCGCCGCGCCGAGGCTCGAGTGCGACCTGCGCGTAGTCGCGGCGGCACCTTGGTGAGCAGGATGCGCTGCTTCTCGAGCGCGCACTGGCCGACCAGCCCCTCGCCGACCTCGATGCGCTCGGCCTGGTCGTCGCCGATCGCGTAGCCGGCGAGCAGCGACGAGCGCCGGCGACGCTGTCGCCGACGTCGCTGAGCATCTGGTAGACCGCGCCCTGCTGCGCGTTGACCAGCGGCGCGAGCTCCGAGAGCAGCAGCTGGCCGACGGTGACGAGATCGCGCTGGCCCTGGAGCATGCGGGTGAACTTGCGCGAGGTTCGTCTTCAGCCAGTCCTGCTCCTGGTTGCGGTCGGTCGTCCCGCGCAGGTTGTCGATCATCGTGTTGATGTTGTCTTTGAGCTCGGCGACCTCGCCGCGCGCCTCGACCTGAATCGACCGCGTCAGGTCGCCCTTGGTCACGGCCGTCGCCACTTCGGCGATGGCGCGCACCTGGTTGGTCAGGTTGGCGGCGAGCAGGTTGACGTTGCCGGTGAGGTCCTTCCACGTGCCGGCCGCGCCGGGCACGTTCGCCTGGCCGCCGAGCCGGCCTTCGACGCCGACTTCGCGCGCGACGTTGGTGACCTGCTCGGCGAACGTGGCCAGCGTGTCGGTCATGTTGTTGATCGTCTCGGCGAGCGCCGCGACCTCGCCCTTGGCTTCCACCGTCAGCTTCTGGCGCAGGTTGCCGTCGGCGACCGCGGTCACCACCTTGACGATGCCGCGCACCTGGTCGGTGAGGTTGGCGGCCATGACGTTGACCGAGTCGGTGAGGTCCTTCCACGTGCCGGCGACGCCGGGCACTTCGGCCTGGCCGCCGAGCTTGCCTTCGGTGCCGACCTCGCGCGCGACGCGCGTCACTTCCGCGGCGAACGCGCGCAGCTGGTCGACCATCGTGTTGATGGTGTTCTTCAGCTCGAGGATCTCGCCCTTCACGTCGACCGTGATCTTGCGCGACAGGTCGCCGCGCGCGACGGCCGTCGTCACCTCGGCGATGTTGCGCACCTGCGCCGTCAGGTTGGCGCCCATGACGTTGACCGAGTCGGTGAGGTCCTTCCACGTGCCGGCGACGCCGGGCACGACCGCCTGCACGCCGAGCCGGCCTTCGGTGCCGACCTCGCGCGCCACGCGCGTCACTTCGGACGCGAACGAGCGCAGCTGCTCGACCATCGTGTTGATGGCTTCCTTGAGCTGCAGGATCTCGCCGCGCACGTCGACCGTGATCTTGCGCGACAGGTCGCCGTTGGCGACGGCGATGGTCACCTCGGCGATGTTGCGGACCTGGCCGGTCAGGTTCGACGCCATCGAGTTGACGTTGTCGGTCAGGTCCTTCCACGTGCCGGCGACGCCGGGCACCAGCGCCTGGCCGCCGAGCTTGCCTTCCGTGCCGACCTCGCGCGCCACGCGGCTCACTTCGGAGGCGAAGGCGTTCAGCTGGTCGACCATCGTGTTGATGGTGTTCTTCAGCTCGAGGATCTCGCCCTTCACGTCGACCGTGATCTTGCGCGACAGGTCGCCGCGCGCGATGGCCGTCGCGACGTCGGCGATGTTGCGCACCTGGCCGGTCAGGTTCGACGCCATCGAGTTGACGTTGTCGGTCAGGTCCTTCCAGGTGCCGGCGACGCCGGGCACTTCCGCCTGGCCGCCGAGCTTGCCTTCGGTGCCGACCTCGCGCGCCACGCGCGTCACTTCCGCGGCGAACGAGCGCAGCTGCTCCACCATCGTGTTGATGGTGTCCTTGAGCTGCAGGATCTCGCCGCGGACGTCGACGGTGATCTTCTTCGAGAGGTCGCCGTTGGCGACGGCGATCGTGACCTCGGCGATGTTGCGGACCTGCGCCGTCAGGTTGCCGGCCATCTGGTTGACGTTGTCGGTGAGGTCCTTCCAGGTGCCGGCGACGCCGGTGCACCACCGCCTGGCCGCCGAGCTTGCCGTCGGTGCCGACCTCGCGCGCCACGCGGCTCACTTCCGAGGCGAACGCGTTGAGCTGGTCGACCATCGTGTTGATGGTGTTCTTCAGCTCGAGAATCTCGCCCTTCACGTCGACCGTGATCTTGCGCGACAGGTCGCCGCGCGCGACGGCCGTGGCCACCTCGGCGATGTTGCGCACCTGGCCCGTCAGGTTCGACGCCATGAAGTTGACGTTGTCGGTGAGGTCCTTCCAGGTGCCGGCCACGCCGGTCACATCGGCCTGGCCGCCGAGCTTGCCTTCGGTGCCGACCTCGCGCGCCACGCGCGTCACTTCCGACGCGAACGCGTTGAGCTGATCGACCATCGTGTTGATGGTGTTCTTCAGCTCGAGGATCTCGCCCTTCACGTCGACCGTGATCTTGCGCGACAGGTCGCCGTTGGCGATGGCCGTCGCGACGTCGGCGATGTTGCGGACCTGGCCGGTCAGGTTCGACGCCATCGAGTTGACGTTGTCGGTGAGGTCCTTCCAGGTGCCGGCGACGCCGGGCACTTCGGCCTGGCCGCCGAGCTTGCCTTCGGTGCCGACCTCGCGCGCCACGCGGCTCACTTCCGACGCGAACGCGTTCAGCTGATCGACCATCGTGTTGATGGTGTTCTTCAGCTGCAGGATCTCGCCCTTCACGTCGACCGTGATCTTGCGCGACAGGTCGCCGCGCGCGATGGCCGTCGCGACGTCGGCGATGTTGCGGACCTGGCCGGTCAGGTTCGACGCCATCGAGTTGACGTTGTCGGTCAGGTCCTTCCAGGTGCCGGCGACGCCGGGCACTGCCGCCTGGCCGCCGAGCTTGCCTTCGGTGCCGACCTCGCGCGCCACGCGGCTCACTTCCGACGCGAAGCGCGTTCAGCTGGTCCACCATCGTGTTGATGGTGTTCTTCAGCTCGAGGATCTCGCCCTTCACGTCGACCGTGATCTTGCGCGACAGGTCGCCGCGCGCGATGGCCGTCGCCACGTCGGCGATGTTGCGGACCTGGCCGGTGAGGTTCGACGCCATCGAGTTGACCGAGTCGGTCAGGTTCTTCCACGTGCCGGCGACGCCGGGCACCACCGCCTGGCCGCCGAGCTTGCCTTCGGTGCCGACCTCGCGCGCCACGCGCGTCACTTCCGAGGCGAAGCCGTTCAGCTGATCGACCATCGTGTTGATGGTGTCCTTCAGCTCGAGGATCTCGCCCTTCACGTCGACCGTGATCTTGCGCGACAGGTCGCCGCGCGCGACGGCGGTCGTGACCTCGGCGATGTTGCGCACCTGCGCCGTCAGGTTCGCGCCCATCGCGTTGACCGAGTCGGTGAGGTCCTTCCACGTGCCGGCGACGTCCGGCACTTCGGCGCGGCCGCCGAGCTTGCCTTCGGTGCCGACCTCGCGCGCGACGCGGCTCACTTCCGAGGCGAACGCGTTGAGCTGATCCACCATCGTGTTGATGGTGTCCTTCAGCTCGAGGATCTCGCCCTTCACGTCGACCGTGATCTTGCGCGACAGGTCGCCGCGCGCGACGGCCGTCGTCACGCCGGCGATGTTGCGCACCTGCGCGGTCAGGTTCGACGCCATCGCGTTGACCGAGTCGGTGAGGTCCTTCCACGTGCCGGCGACGCCGGGCACCACGGCCTGGCCGCCGAGCTTGCCTTCGGTGCCGACCTCGCGCGCCACGCGCGTCACTTCGGCCGCGAACGCCGCGCAGCTGGTCGACCATCGTGTTGATGGCTTCCTTCAGCTGCAGGATCTCGCCGCGGACGTCGACGGTGATCTTCTTCGAGAGGTCGCCGTTGGCGACGGCGATGGTCACGTCGGCGATGTTGCGGACCTGCGCCGTCAGGTTGCCGGCCATCTGGTTGACCGACTCGGTCAGCTCCTTCCAGACGCCCGACACGCCCTTCGACCTGCGCCTGGCCGCCGAGCTTGCCTTCGGTGCCGACCTCGCGCGCCACGCGCGTCACTTCGGAGGTGAAGACCGACAGCTGGTCGATCATCTTGTTGACCAGCTTCGCCGAGCGCAGGAACTCGCCTTCGAGCGGGCGCCCGTCGACTTCGAGCGCCATCGACTGGCCCGAGGTCGCCCTTGGCCACCGCGCCGACCGCGCGCGTCACTTCGGTCGTCGGCCAGACGAGGTCGTCGATCAGCGTGTTGATCGCGGCGACTTCGTCGGCCCAGCCGCCCGATCACGCCGGGCACGGTCATGCGCTGTTTGAGCTTGCCTTCCTTGCCGACCGCGCGCGAGACGCGCGCCGTCTCGCGGGCGCGGCGCTCGCTGACCGCCGCGATGTCGTTGAAGGCGTCGGCGATCTTGCCGTTCACGCCGGTCAGGTCCGAGGGCATGCGCGCGGTGAAATCGCCGTTGCGAAACGCGAGCATGGCGGCGAGCAGTTGGCGGGCGAAGAGGTCCTGGCCGGGCGGCGTCGCGGTTCCACTCAACCCCGGCGCAAATGAAGCCAGCGGCGAATCCATGTCGGTCTACCTCAGCAACGCTTCTGACTGAAATTACGACGCCGACGGCGTCGCGTGCATCATCTGCGATCGTGTGTTTGCGGCTAGAACAGTATGAGCGATCGTGGCAGCAAATGATGCGCCAGCTCAAGCAGAGCGCCGGCTCAAAACAGGCCGGGATCTGGAACGGTTTGGGCAGGTGCCCGCGTCGCGGCGGCAGCCACGTCCCCGAGCAGATCGCGTGCGGCTTCCCGCATTTCCGGACGGCTGCCCCGCGCAACGAGCGGACCCAGGAGCGCCGTCGCGGCGCTGTAGTCACCCCGGGCGGCATGGGCGCGCGCGAGCATCAGCCGGTAGTTCTCGCGCCCCGGCATGACTCGCACCACGCGTTGGAGCAGATCCACCGCCAGGTCCGCGTCCGTGCCCTGTGACAGCAGCACCGCCGCCAGCGTGACCGCCGCCGGCACGTTGGCGCGATCGAGCGTCAGCGCGCGCGTCAACACCTCGCGCGCCCGCACGTAGAGCGCGGCCTCGTCGGGGCCGCCCTGTTCCGCGCGCCGCACGAGCGCACGCCCGAACGCGCTCTGGACCCACGCATCCCCGGGCGCGAGGGACGCCGCCTGCTCCAGCAGCGGAAGCGCCGCGGCATCGTTGCCGTCCTGCATTTCCACGAGCCCGAGCGCGGCCATCGCGCGCCACGCGCGGGGATCCTAGGCCACGGCGCGCTGCAGGTAGGTCCGTGCGTCCGGAATCCTGCCCAGACGCGCCATGGCGTCGCCAAGGTATCCGGCCGCCTCGGACTCCGCGATCGCCACCGCCGGCGACGTCGCGCCGACGCCCGCCGCGCCCTCGATGTCGATCCGAGCCGCTGCCAGGCCGCTTCGCTTTACATAGTCGCGCAGCTCCCTCTCGATCGCCGCAGTGTCCCCGCCGAACGCCTGCGCAAACGCGTCGGCCGGAGGCAGCGCACGCGCGAGCCCGTCCAGATAGACGCGAAACTGTCCGCTGCGCTGGGCGTTCCCGAACGTGAGGTAGTGCACGAGCGCCCACGACTGCGCGTAGAACAGGCCCCTGCGGTTCCCCTCGTTGTACATCGGCGAGTTGCGGTCGACGGCGATCAGGTCTGTCAGCGGCAGGAGCTCGGCACGCTGCAGCAGACGAAGATCGTCACGGTTCGGCGCGCCGAGGAGCGCGACCCTTCCTTCGTCGCGCAGTTCGAAGGTCTCGTAGAACTCGGCGAGCCCTTCGTCGAGCCAGGCAGGCGGGCCGACGATCGCGAGGCCCGTCATGGCATGCGCGAACTCGTGGAAGATCAGTCCATACGCAGCGGCTTCCTGCTCCGCGTTCACCGCCACGTAGTTCACATCGTCGCTGCCAGCGAAGTAGCCTGCAACGGCGACGGGCTGCCCCTGGTAGACGGGACCAAATGGCTGGAACGACCGCGCGTTGCGGAACACGAGCACGATGGTCGGCACCTGCGTGTCGAGTGTGTCGCTGCCGAGCGCGCGAGCGATGGCGGTCCGGAACTGTTCGAGCCGCGCGGCTACCGCACGGATCTGGCGTTCGGACGCGTCGCCGACGAACGTGAAGTGATCCGACGACACGCGGGTCCACGCCGCGGCCGCGGCACGCGGCACCGCCAGAATCGTCGTGGCTGTGAGCAGGGCGATGGCAACGCACGCCGTCTTCGAGGCGCGTGCGGGCGTGGAGCTCCGGGGGGCGCGGGCAGGCAACACTACGCCTTCCCGATCTCCTTCTCGAGGAGGTGCCGGTGGCACTGCTTCTCGTCCTCCGCGCACAGGCACAGCAGCGTCACGTCACCCGTGCGCGCAAGCTCCGCGATCAGGCGCAGGGTGAACTTCTGGCCGTGGTTCTTGATGTTGGCGCACCGGGCGTCCACCGGACCATCCTCGTGGAGCTCGGTCTTGTAGCGCCGCGCAAACTCCGTCCACGACACCTTCCCCGCCAGGCGTTCTTTGAGCAGCGCCTCGCTCGGCGCGAGCGACGGCATCCAGACGTCGTACCCCGCGGTGCTCGTGCCGCGGCCCCGGAAACGCGTGGCGAGGATGCGGAGTCCGTCTGCCTTGCGGTCGATCGGACTCCAGAAGGATTTCGTCTTCAGCGCCATGCACCTTCGCTCGATCGCCGGTCCTTCCCTACCTGGCCGCTCCGCCCTCGGGCAGTGCCAGCGCAACCAGCGACCCGGTCTGGTTACGGCGCGCGCTGCCCGCCTGCACGACGATGTACTGCTGGCCTTCGTGCATGAAGGTCATCATGCCGTACTGCCCGGGCATCGGCAGCTCCACGCTCGCGAGGATCCTGCCGGTGCGCTTGTCGCGCGCATGCAGCAGCGGCATGCCCTTCTCGTTCACTTCAGCCTCGCCGCGCAGATCCTCGGACGTCTGCACGAGCAGGTCGCCCATCACCATCTGGATGGAGTTGCCCGTGCCACCGGTCTCGGGAACATTCACGCCCTTCAGCAGCGGGTGGTTCCTGATTCGCGCGGGCGTCTGGCCGACGGGAAGGTCCCACAGCTTCTCGCCGGTATTCATGTCGTAGGCTGCCAGCCCCTGGTAGAGCGGCTTGTAGACCGGCAGGCCGTCGATGCAGCGGAGGCGGCCGGTGCGCGGACCGCCCTGTTTCCACGCGGCGACCGTGGTGCCGGTTGTCGGGGTCACGCGCTCGCGTCCGCGCCACGCTTCCTCGCTCTTGCCGGCGAACTCCGTCCGCTCCTCGTCCTTGCCCTCCGTCGGCACGAGGTACGACGGTGCCGAGCAGCTGCGCGCGTGCGAGCGCGTAGAGAATGCCAGTCGTCGGGTCCGCAACCGGCGGATGATAGATGTTCAGTCCGCCCACGCATCCGACGTTGTTCACGAAGCTGTTGTTGTGCGGATACGGGAGCGGCGGCACGTACAGCCCGCCGACGCGGAACTTGCTGAGCGCCTCGGTCGCACGCCGTTTCAGCTCCGGCGTGTAGTCGATCACGAACTCGTCGGTGATGCCGTTGAGGACAATCCGATCCAGCGGTTCCGGCCGCGTCGGGAAGGGTTGCGTCGGCGACGTGTAGTTGCCGGGCACCTCGGTCTGCATCACCGGCCGTTCCTCGATCGGCCAGATCGGCTCGCCGGTCTCGCGGTTGAGGGCGAAGATCAGCCCCTGCTTCGTGTTCTGGACGAGCGCCGGGATCTTCCGGCCGTTCACCGTGAGGTCCATCAGGATCGGCGCGGTCGGGATGTCGTAGTTCCACTGCTCGCTGTGGTGCACCTGGAAGTGCCACTTGCGCCTGCCGGTCTTCACGTCGAGCGCGATGACGCTGCCGCCGAACAGGTTGTCGCCCGGTCGATGCCCTGTGTAGAACTGGTAGGTCGACGCGTTCGTGACGATGTAGACGAGGCCGCGCTCGGGGTCGGCGGCCGCGGGCGCCCACGACGCGATGTTGCCCGACCACTTCCATGCGTCGTTCTTCCACGTCTCGTGGCCCGAGTTCGCCGGGACGCGGGATGAACGTGGAACTTCCACAGGTGCTTGCCGGTCTTCGCGTCGTAGCCCTGGATGTCGGCCGGCACGTTCTCGATCCGGGTCTGGTCGTAGCTCGGCTCGTGGCCGGCGAGCACCACGACCACGCCGTTGACGACGATCGGCGGCGAGGAACAGGTGATCTCGCCCAGCTTGCGCGGCAGGCCGTAGTCCGGGTCGTACGGCTCGCCTTCCAGTTCTTCCAGGGGTCCCAGTCGCGGACGAGATCCGGGATCATGTCGATGACGCCGCTCTTCGGGAAAGTCTTTGAGCGGCACCTGCTGACCGCCCCAGTTCTCGAGCGGCCGGCCGGTCCTGGCGTCCAGCGCCCAGAGGAAGAAGCCGGGCGTCGAGATGTAGATCACCCCGCGGCCCTCGACCTTCGCGTAGGCGACCCCCTTGCCGAAGTCGGTGCGCGGCGAGCGGTAATAGCGGCTCGTCTCCGGCTCGCGAAACGTCCACTTCGTCTCGCCCGTGGCGGCGTCGATCGCCACGACCTGGCGGCGCTGCCCGATGACGGTGTAGAGCACGCCGTCGGCATAGAGCGGCGTCGACGCGGGCGGTGAACTCGAGGCCGGGACCGAAGTTGTCGCCGCGGAAGGTCCAGGCGACTTTCAGCGTCGAGAAGTTGGACGCGTTGATCTGATTGAGGGTCGACGAGCGTGTGTGTCCGGCGTCGCCGCCAAGGTACCGCCACTCGCCGTTCTCGGTGCCGGAGAGCTGCGCCGAACCAGGAGCCGTGGCCGCGAGCAGGGCGGCTGTCGTCAACAGGACACCGGCGGCAAGTCGTGTGCGTTTCATGACCCTCTCCCGGATGCGAGAAACGGCCGGTCCGGTCGCAGCCGGACGCCCGCGCGGACCCCGCGCTGCGCGCGCTCGACCTTCCTATTTCGGCTGCGGGACGATGCCGATCTTGCTCAGGACCGCCGTGTCCGCCGGCAGATCGTCGTAACCGACGGGATAGCCGCTCTGTCCCAGGAAGAACGCCAGCAGGTCGGCGTACTCCTCGAGCTTCAGGCCGCCCGGGTCGTTCTCGGGCATCGCGGCAATCATGAAGTCGTAGATGTCGCCGAGCGACTGTCCTTCCCATCGCGCGCTGAACCGCGGTTCGGCGAACTCCGTCTGCTGGTGACACCCGCTGCAGGTCTGCTTGAAGCGCGACTCGCCGCGATCTGACTGCGCAACGGAGAAGACGCGATCGAGAACCGTCCGCCCCTCCTCCTGTGGAGCCGCTGCGGGCTGCTGCGCTGACACCGCGGGCACGGGACCAACGGTGGCGGCCATCGTCGCGACGAGGATGAGCGCGGCTCCGGCAAAGACCCGATTTCCGGACACGTTTCGATACATCACGTCACAGGACTTTAGCAGAGAAGGCCGTCGGGCCGGCCTATACTGGCCGTCGGTGGCGACCTTCCCTCCTGTCGCGATTCACCGCTCCTCGGTCGCGCTCGTGGTTGCGCTGCTCGGCTTCTGTGCGGGGCTTGCCCACGCCCAGCAGGCACCGTTCGAACCGAAGGTCGGTCAGGCCGGCAAGGATGTCGTCTGGGTCCCGACGCCGCAGGAACTCGTCGACAAGATGCTCGACATGGCGAAGGTGACGCCGGACGACTCGCTGCTCGACCTCGGGTCGGGCGACGGCGTCACGGTGATCACGGCCGCCCGGCGCGGCGCGCGGGCGCACGGCATCGAATACGACGCGCGGATGGTGGAGCTGTCGCGCCGCAACGCCGAAGCGGCGCACGTCTCGTCACGTGCGACCTTCGCCAAAGCCGACCTCTTCGACGCCGACTTCTCCAGTGCGACCGTGATCACCATGTTCCTGCTGCCGCAGATCAACATGCAGCTGCGCCCGCGGCTGCTCGACCTGAAGCCGGGCACGCGGGTCGTGTCGAGCACGTTCACGATGCAGGACTGGGCGCCCGACGGCATCACCGGCATCGACCCGTGCGACCGGTGGTGCTTCGCGTACCTGTGGATCGTGCCGGCCAGGGTCGCCGGTACGTGGCGGATGCGCGACGGGGACCTGGTGCTGTCGCAGCGGTTCCAGAAGGTGTCGGGAATGCTCGGGGCGTCGCCGCTGATCGACGCACGGCTGCGCGGCGAGGAGATCGCGTTCACGGTGGGCCTGGCGGTGTACACCGGACGAGTGAACGGCGACCGCATGAGCGGCACGGTCACGCAGGACGGGCGAACGGCAGAGTGGCGCGCAACCCGCGAGTAACCGCCAACCTCACGAAGACACGAAAGGCACGAGGACGTCTCGCACTCAGGTGCGTGGTCTTCGTGCCTTCGTGATGCCTGGCTCAGATCACAGCGGGTGATCGGGAAACGCTACGCTCCGCCACATGTGCGCGACGGGGCTGTTGTCGAATCCCAACCCTTCCTTCGGCTGCTTGAAGTGGCGGCCGATGATGTCGACGAACGGATCCATGGTCACGACGGCGTTCGGATCGAACGCGTACAGATCGTTCACGGTCACCATGCGCG
The DNA here is from genome assembly GCA_963748265.1 of uncultured Acidobacteriota bacterium. Classification (GTDB taxonomy): domain Bacteria; phylum Acidobacteriota; class Vicinamibacteria; order Vicinamibacterales; family CAVVIG01; genus CAVVIG01. The sequence goes on from CAVVIG010000001.1 coordinate 306,259, forward strand.
GCTCGCCGTACCACTTGTGCTTCCGCACCATCTTGTAGGCTTCTTCGATGTACGGCTCCGGCGTGTAGTCGACGCCGAACGTACGGCGGTACAGGTCCGGGTACTCGTACCCGTTCGCCTCGTCCGCATAGAAACGCAGCGCCTGGTGATAGCGGATGCCGAACGTGCTCTTCTCCGGGATGTAGGGCTCGAACATCTGCGCGCCCCACCAGCCGTGATCGACCTTGATGAGGGACTGCACGACGTCGTGCAGCAGGCACGCGAGGACCACTTCCTCGGTCATCCCGGTCTTCATCGCGCGCGTCGCGCTCTGCAGCACGTGGTTGTAGGCGCCGGCCGTCTTGAAGCGCATGTTGAAGAAGTCGATCAGCGTCGGCCGCTTCGGCATGGGTTCGAGGCGAGTGATCGGCCGATTCGACGTCGCGAGGAACAGGTTGCCGACGCCGCGGCGGCTCGCGCTGCCGTCGATCTTCGCTTCGATCTCAGCCATCGTCGGGAAGCGCTCCGGAGCGGCCGCGCCCTGACCGCCGCCCTGCGCATAGGCGACCGCTTCATCGAGCTTGCGGATGGAGTAGTCTTCCAGCGCGTCGGCCCGCGCCTCATGGCTCATGGCGCCGACCACCGCCGCGCCGCCCAGACTCGCAATGAACGCCCTGCGATCGATTTCCATCGGCATCACGCGCCTCCTTCGGGACTGGCCAATCAGGGTTCGAACGCCGCGCCGCGTCGGCACGGCTGTCGCGTGCACGGGCAACGGCGCGACGATAGGCGCCCGGCCGTCCGGCGTCAACAGAATCCGTCGTGGAGGCGCCTCGGCCGGTCGCCTGCTGCTGGTGGGTCTTGCAGCGGTGGCCGCGCTCGAGCTGTCGGCGCAGACACGAGAGGCTGTCAGCGAATCACGGGTGCGCAGCATGGCGCGCGACGCGGCACGAGCGGCCAAAGGAGACCCGACCGAGCTCATCCTGGCCCTCGACGCGAGCGTGCGAGCGCGATATGGCGACTTCGAGCCCTTCCCGCTCACAGCAGTGCGCGGTCAGGACCTGCAGGTGACGGTGGTGGCGCCGTATATGGCCTACCGCCGCGGTCTCGTGGATCTGCTGCGGACGCGCAGGCCGATAGACGACGCCCGCTGGGTGGGCGCGGTCGTCGTTGCCGTCGAACCGCTGCGGCTCGATGCGCCGGACGTCGAGGAGGTGACGGTGACCCGCAACGGGTCCGCCGTGCGGAATGTCGGGAACACGCTCAAGCCCATGACCTTCAGCAACGGAGCCGGCGAACAACGCGCGGTTCACGCCGGGACGGTGCTCTTCGCAGTGGACGCGTTCGAGCCGGGCGCCGAGGTGGTCCTTCAGCTGACGGCGCGCGGTCTCGAGCCAATCACGTATGCATTCAGCGACGCGGAGTTGACCACCCTGCGCTAGGCGGGTCCGCTATTGCGGCGGGCGGATCAACGCGGTCGCAAGACGCCGCGCGCTGTTGCGGATCGCTCGCGTGGCGCTCGTCACGGTGAGCGTTGCCCGCGACACCGCGTCCACATCGTCGCCGACCTTGAACGGATCCCGGAGGCTCTTGCCCGCGAACTGCGTAGCGAACTCCGGCAGGTCCACCGAGAAGTAGCCGTACGGCTCGTGGTGATCGACGACGACCACACCGGTGATCGCGCCACGCAGATCCACGCCGACCAGAATCTTGATCGGTCCGTCGTAGCCGCGCTCGAGCGGATCGAGGTCGGTCGTCCAGACCGCGTAGCCGAGGAGTTCCCGTGGCGGGTTCTGTGATGAGTACGCCTCGAGATGAGGCGGCGTGCCGGTCCTGCCCGAAAAGCCGCCGGCCGAGGGAAAGAGCTGGCGCAGTTGCACCAGCATCTTCGTGTCGGGTGAGCCCTGGTACCCGGCCAGGCCGATCGTCGTCCCGCCGTACGCGAGCGCGGCGGTGAAGGTCAAGGCCAGGAAGACGCGCATCGTGGCTTCGAGCGTCACGGCGCGGCGGGCGTGTCCCCCTTCTTCAGCCGCTCACGGGCCTTCTCGACGTCGCGGTGGAAGACGAAGAGACGATCGGCGTTGCCTTCAGGATCGGTGAAGTCGAACCGCTTGCCCTTCGTGGACTTGACGCGCAGGTTCTTTTCCAGGTAGTCCACTTCGAAGGTCTCGAGGTCGAGCAGCGTCGCCCTGAACGCGTCTTCCTTGTCGGTGGTGTCGTACCGGATGCCCTGCGGTGTCGCGATCAGCTTTCCTTTGCACGATCCCATGCGGTGCTTGTGGACCACGTCGAGGCTCGCATCGAGGCGCACTTCGCGCAACTTCACCATCACCTCGCGCTGCCCGGCTTCGAGCGTCAGGTCCTGAGCCACGCCTTCGTATCCGGGAGCCGAGACGTTCATCCGATGCGCGCCCGGCTTCACGTCGGTCGTGGTGAGCGGCGTGGTCCCGATGAAGTTGCGATCCATGAACACCTGCGCGCCGGGGACATCGGCTTCGACGTGCAGCATGACGAGGTCTGCTGCGGGCGCGGCGGGGGCCGGCGTCGGCGCAGCCTCGGGCCTGGGCGCCGCCGGACGCGGGGGCGGCGCAGCCGCGCGCGGCGTTTCCACCGGCGGCGGTGCGGGCGCCGGTTCAGCGGGTCGCGGCGCGGGAGTGGAGCTCGCCGCGGGCGTCTCGGTTTCGACGGGAGCGGGCGCCGGACGCGTCAGGAGGAAAACTCCGCCGCCGGCGGCAACAACAGCGACGATGGCGATGGCGATAAGACGTGGATTCACATCAACACCTGTGGAGAGAGTGCTCGGTCATCTTCACAAAGACACGAAGAACACGAAGGCACATTTCGTGCCTTCGTCACTTCGTGAGTGTCGATTGCGACGCGTTCAGTTCGTCGCGAAGCAGTAGAAGTATCCGTTGCCTCCGGTCGCGACAAGGTTCGGCTGGCTGCACCCGCGCGAGCCGTGCGCCGAGTTCCACGAATTCGGCCGCGTGCCGCCGCCCTGCTTGTCGAAGTGGCCCATGAACACGCTGCCGCTGCCGTCCGTGCCGCTCGCGTAGGCGTTGCAGGTGGTGTCCTCGCCGGCTGGGAACGCGGTGCCGTCGGGCTGCGAGCCGGTCAGCATGTCGTGCTGATTCGGAGTGTCGCCGCGCCCATTCACCGTCCCGCCCTTCTCGGTGAGCGAGTTCTCTTTTCCGAGCTTGTTGCTCTCGCTGTGGAGGTCGGCCACGTTCTGCGCGACGACCACCCCCTTGGCGTTGCGCCACGGTCCGTTGCCGATCCGATCCTTCGCGTTGACGGCCGGCTGGCCGTTCATTGCGGGCATGCTGAGGTACGCGTGCCACGTGCGGCTGCCGGCCCCGGCGGCCGTCGCGAGACGCTGGCAGATCGCGTCGGCGCCCGCGAGTCCGCCGAGGTTCGACCCGTTACCCGATCCGGCGCTCGTGATGAAAAAACCCATCTGGTTCGGCTGTGCCTGGAGCAGAACAAAGCCCGTTCCCAGTCCAGCCGCCAGCCCCAGCGCCCCAACCAGCATTCGACTCTTCATCAGCTTCTCCTCCTGGTCACACGGACCGGCGACTAGGCTACCATTCGACGGGCGCGAATGGTGCATGGCTGGTGCCGACGCGCCCCGACCGAGGACGGTCGTGGTGAACTGTATGTTCGTCCCTGCTTCCCGTGCCGGCCGCGGCCGGCGGGTCACATCGGAGAACTGACATGAGCATGTCGCGCCTGTCCCTGCGGACCATCGTCCTGCTGACGCTCTCGCTCGCAACTACGTCGGTCATCGCCCAGCAACCGACGACCGCGCCGTTCGAACCCCAGGTCGGCCAGGCCGGCAAGGACGTCGTCTGGGTTCCGACGCCGCAGGTCCTCGTCGACAAGATGCTCGACATGGCGCAGGTGACGCCGAAGGACTACCTGATGGATCTGGGATCCGGTGATGGCATTACCGTCATCACTGCCGCGAAACGCGGCATACGTGCGACCGGCATCGAGTACAACCCCGACATGGTGGCGCTCTCGAAGCAGCGCGCCGCCGCGGCGCAGGTCGGCGCGCTGGCCAACTTCGAAAAGGCCGACCTGTTCGAGACCGACTTCTCGAAGGCCACCGTCATCACGATGTTCCTGCTGCCGTCGATCAACGTGCAGCTCCGCCCGAAGCTCCTCGAGCTCAAGCCCGGGACACGTATCGTGTCGAACACGTTCACGATGGAGGACTGGGAGCCCGATCAGAAGGAAACGGTCGAGCCGTGCGAGCGGTGGTGCACGGCACTGATGTGGATCATCCCGGCACAGGTGACCGGCAACTGGCGCACGCCGCAAGGAGCGCTGACGCTCACGCAGAAGTACCAGGTGGTCTCGGGCGCCCTTGCGGGTGAGCAGATTGCCGACGGCAAGCTGCGGGGTGACCAGGTCACCTTCCGCGTCGCTGGCGTGCAGTACTCCGGCCGCGTGAACGGAAACCGCATCACCGGCACGTTCACGGCTGACGGGAAGTCGGTCGAGTGGACCGCGACGCGCTGACGAACCATCCTTCGCGCCAGGCCGGGCGGGCTACACAGACCTGTCTGGGCTGGCGGCGCAGGCCGGACCAACCTCACGAAGCACGAAGAAACGAAGGCCCCCCTGGGCTTGTCTTCGTGCCTTCGTGCTCTGAGCGGTAACCTCCCGCCCTACTTGAACGCGACGTTCACCGTGTGAATCGCGCCGTCCGCGAACACCACGGTCAGCCTCCGGCAGGTGCCGCCCCACGCCTTCGCCGTCTTCCACGGGAACACGTAGTAGCCGCTGGCCGGGTCGTACGTGAGCCCGTTGCCTTCGGGGGTCTTCGCGACTTCCGCCGAACCGAGCACCGCACCGCCCGCATCGCAAGCGATCGGCGCCGACTGCGGGAACCCCTCCGCGAAGATCGCCAGGCCGTGATTGCCGCCAAGACTGAACTTCAGCGGGATGGTGCTGCCGCCGTTTGCGTGGTTGAACGTCGGCGCGTCGGACACCAGCTTGTGGAACCCGCCGAACGCGAATTGCAGCGCCGAGAGTCCGACGAGCACCGGGTCGTGATCGGAAGCCCGGAACTGGTTGGGCTCGAAGACGGCGTCGATCGCCGGCGGCTTGAACGACGTGTCGTAGTCGATCAGATCCGGCTCGTCTGCGTTGATGTGCCACTCGGCCGTACCGGTTGCCTGCCCAGCCAGGGTCGGGCTCGCGATCGCGTAATCGAGGTAGCCGACGTGCGCATCGAACAGGTACGAGTAGGCGTGGACGCCGAGGTCCCGCGCCACCAGGTTGGTGTAGTCGTCCGCGGTGCCCGCGGTGTCATCCGCGCCGCTCGAAATCGCGGTGATCGGATCCTCCTTCGCGTACGAGTTCAGATCCCCGACGATGAGGACGTCCGCGTCACCGCTGCCGGTCGGATCGGTGGCCATCCAGTCCACCAGCGCCTTCGCTGCCGCCTCGCGCGTGAGGTTGCAGTTCCCCTGCCCGTCGCCGGCGTCCGGATCGCCCACGGCAATGCAGTCGGACCCCTTGGACTTCAGGTGGTTCACGACCACCGTGAACCGCGCGCCGGTGGCGTTCGACTCGAAGGTCTGCGCCAGTGACGGCCGGTTCAACGTGTCGATGAACCGGGGATCGTCAGTCGAGTCGAGCGTGGCGAACGCGCCGATCGGGGTGACGCGAGCCGGCTGGTAGATCAGCCCCACGCGGATCGCGTCGGTGCCGATCACATCCGTGTCGATGAAGGCGAAGGTGCCCGGACTGAGCAGCGCGTTCAGGCCCGCGACGACACCGTTCGCAGTGTCGCCGAGTGGGTCGACGCCCGCGGTGTTCTCGAGCTCGTTGAGGCCGATCACGTCGGCATCGAGCCCCGCCAGCGCAGCGAGCAGCTTGGTGCGCTGCCGCGTGAACTCGTCGGGCTGATCGGCGTCGGCGCCGCGACACTCCACGTTCTGCAGCGGACCGCACTTGTTGTCGAGCGGGTTCCCCGTCGGGTAATCAAGGGTCAGGAAGAAGTTCAGCGTGTTCATCGCCGCCACGCGCATGCTGCCGCCGACCGCCCCGGGCGCGGCCGGACGCTCGTTCACGGGCGTATACGTCGCCGGCACCGTCGGCTGAATGCGGTAGACGTCGAAGTCGTAGCCGAGCACGCCGGTCATGTTCTGGACGATGTCCCCGCCCCTGAACCGGTTGGTCAGGGAGAACGGCTCGCCGTTCGGATGCGGAATCACCGCAGGGTTCTGCACACCAGACCCGTCGTCGATCAGGATGCGGCGGAGCGCGTTCTCGGCCGCGCGCGCCACGGCATCAGCGCCAGGATCGACCACTGCCGTCGGCGTGAACAACCGCGGCTCGCCGTCGCGTGGCAGCCCGAGCATCATCTCGCCGAATCGCTCGTAGTTGAAGTACTCGGAAATCACCAGCGCCTGCGGGAGCCGGATCAGCATCCCTTCGTACCGCTCCAGCGCGGTCGCGCTCTCGAAGGGCAACGCCACGTCGGTGGCGCCGACGCTGCCGGTCCCGCACTTGATCACGCTGCCGGCCGGCACTGCCGCGGTGTTGCTGTTCGATCCGTTGATGGCTGTCTGATTGAAACGCTCGCGGGCGAAGCCGGTCACGCGGACCACATCGCCAGCCGCGACGAGATTCGCAGTGCCCGTGTAAACGAAGATGCCCTCAGACGTCGCGGGGTTGCCGTCACCCGAGGCGGATTGCATGTAGAAGCCGCTCAGCCCGCTCGCACCCTCGAAGTCGCCGGCGACGACGCCGCTGGTCGTGATGGTTCCGGTAATCGCCGCCGCGGCGCCGCTTCCCTGGATCTGCGCGATCGGCGTGAACGGCTGCGTGCAGACGTCGAACGGCGTGAAGCCCACCGTGAAGTTCGCCACCATGTCGTCCGGCGGATCGTTGGCGTCGACGTCGGTCACGTTCAGGGCGACGACCGTCAGCGTGCAGGACGCGCCGTTCGGGAGCGCTGTGCCCGGGTCCAGGGTAAAGGTGCTCGGTCCCCCTGAAACCGAGAGGGCCACGGGATTCCCGGCGCAGGTCAGCGTGAACGCGCCCGCCGCCGCATTGACCGGCTCGCTGAAGGTGACCGAGAGGTTCGCCGTGAACGGAAAGTCGGTCGCGCCGTCCACCGGGAACGAGCTGGTGACGGTCGGTCCCACCTCCGGCGCCCCAAACGTGCCGAGGCCATCGAACACGTCGATCGCGAACCCGTCCCATTCAAGCGACGGATCGAAGACATCGGCCGGATTCGTATCGCCCGCTTCCACCGTGCCCTTGCGGCGCAACGTGTGGTCCAACGTGCTCACGAGCCCGGCGCCCCACGTGGTGCCGGGGTCGAATCCGACCTGACCGATGACATCGACGATGGTCCCGGTGGCCCCGCCCTTCCTCAGCACCACGGCGTCGTCGCCGTTGAAGAACCCCGCGCCGCTGGTCTGATCGGCGGTCGCGAGGATCGTCGGGCTCGCCAGAGAGTTCGCAAGCACGAACACGTCCCCATTGGCCACGGTCCCCGCCAGGCTGATGGAGAGTCCCGCGGTGGTGCTGCCATTGAAATACATCTGGACCACGTACTGGCCGGCGGTCAGGTCCACGGAGGACCCTGTGCCGTTGTAGATCTCGAGCGCCTTGTTGTTGCTGCTCCCTTCGATGTACTCGGAGAAGAACAGGTCGGTCGGCGCCGCGTACAGCGTCACGGACGCAACCGCGAACAGGGCGATGAGTGCCGCACCAAGCGCGGCGAACAGGAGTTGAACTGGCTGGCAGACGCGCAGATGCATGGCCCCTCTTATGGGAAGCAGATGACGCTGCAATTATTGCGCGACACCTGTAACGACCGGAACACATTTGGGCGAGGCGTTCAGGCGAGGCGCCCCGGCCTGCCGCACCGCGCCGGTCGCGGCCGTATACTCGTTGCTGCCCGGGGATTCCAGTGAACCACGTCTCGCGTCGCCAGTTTCTCCAGAGTGCGCTCCTCTCGGGCGCCTCGCTCGCCTCCCGCCCGGCGTTCGGCTTTCAGCAGGCGCCGGCCATCGTCACCTCGGACCGCATGCGGCCGCAGACGCCGTCGGGATTGCAGGTGGGCGACGTCGCGGGCGATCGCGCGCTCGTCTGGAGCCGCACCGACCGTCCGGCGCGGATGTTCGTGCAGCGCGCCCTCCGCGACGACTTCAGCGACGCCGTGCGGATCCGGGGGCCGGTGGCCCTCGAGTCCAACGATTACGTGGCGCGGCTCGACCTCACGGGTCTGCCTGCGGATCAGCGCGTCTTCGTACGCGTCATCTTCGAGGACCTGACGACCGGCCGCACGACCTCCGCTCCGCTCGAGGGACGGTTTCTGACCGCCCCCGCCGAACGTCGCAACGTCCGGTTCGTCTGGTCGGCCGATACCGCGGGCCAGGGCTACGGGATCAACCCGGACTGGGGCGGGATGCGCATGTACGAGACCATGCGCCAGGCCCAGCCCGACTTCTTCATCCACTGCGGCGACACGATCTACGCCGACGGACCGATCCTCGAGCGCATACGGCTGCCCGACGGCACGTCGTGGCGGAACGTGGTGACCGAGGAAGTCAGCAAGATGGCGGAAACGCTGAAGGAGTATCGCGGCCGCTACGCCTACAACCTGATCGACGACCACGTCCGCCGGTTTTCGGCCGACGTGCCGCAGATCTGGCAGTGGGACGATCACGAGGTGATGAACAACTGGTCCGACAGCAAGGACCTGTCGAGCGTCCGGTATTACACGGAAAAGAACATCCGGGTCCTCGCCAGCCGCGCGCTGCAGGCGTTCCTGGAGTACGCGCCGATGCGGCTGCATTCCTTGGACGACCAGGAGCGGATCTTCCGGCGCATCCCCTACGGACCCCTGCTCGACGTGTTCATGCTCGACGAGCGCAGCTATCGCGGGCCGAATACGTTCAACCGGCAGACCGAACCGGGTCCGGATACGGCGTTCCTCGGCGCGCAGCAGTTGGCGTGGTTGAAACAGGAACTGCGCGCGTCTACTGCTCTCTGGAAGGTCGTGTCGTCTGACATGCCGATCGGCCTGCTGGTGCAGGACGGCAGTGACGCCGAACGGCGCGAGGTGTTCGAGGCGCTCGCGAACGGCGATGGGCCGCCCCTCGGCCGCGAGCTCGAGTTCGCGGAGCTGTTCGCGTACATCAAGCAGCAGGCGATCCGGAACGTCGTGTGGATCACCGGCGACGTGCACTACACGGCCGCGCACCACTACGATCCGGCACGGGCGCGGTTCACCGACTTCGACCCGTTCTGGGAGTTCGTGTCAGGGCCGATCAACGCCGGCACGTTCGGCCCGACGCGTCTGGACGACACGTTCGGCCCGCAGGTCGTCTACCAGAAGGTGCCGGACGTGCAGAATGCGCCGCCCTCGGCGGGGTATCAGTTCTTCGGGCAGGTGGACATCGACGGAGGCACTGGGGCGATGACGGTCGCGTTGAAGGATCTGGCCGGCAGCACACTGTTCGCAAGGGAGCTCGCGCCGAGTCTGTAGGGGCGGGTCCCCCGACGCTACATCGCGTGCCCGACGCTAATCGGGGGTCCCCCGACGCTACACGCCCCACACCAGCCGGCTCGCCATCACCGCCCACACGCCCAGCGCCACACGCCACGCCAGCCGCGGACGCGTGTGCTTCATCCAGTTCCACACCCATGCCAGCAGCGCCATCGCCGCGATGAGGAAGACGACGATCGGCAGCAGCTGCAGCGGGGTCAGCGCCATCGCATACCAGTGCGCAAGCCCCGGATTCCACGTGGACCCGTACACGATGCACAGATGGACGAAATACACCACCAGCGACTCCTGCGCCACCGCGCCGAACAGGTGCGGAAGCCGCTCCATGCGACGGCTCACGTGCGCCACGCCGCCGACAATCAGCAGGCACGTGCCAGCGCGCACGAGCATGTCCGACGGCACGAAGCTGAAGGGACCCGGCCCGAACAGCAGCATCTGCTCGCGCCGCAGCCAGACCGACAGCACCAGCATGGCCGCGCCCGGAATGATCAGCGCACCGTTGGCGAAGCGCGCGAGGTTGGTCGCCCCCCAGTGCGAGTAGAGGTGGCCGAGCGCCACGCCGAGCAGGATGAAGGCAGCAAACGGGACGATCGGAAACAGCGATCCGGTCGCCGGCGTCAGATAGGCCCCGACCAGGGCCGGCACGGTCCGGCCCCAGTCGGCCTGCCAGGAGGCTGGCGTCGCCGCGATGAGCAGGATCGCCAGTGCGAGCGCCGCACCGGCGAACACGCGGGGGGCCCGCGAGAGCATCACCAGCGCCTGCACGCCGATGAACGTCACGCCAATCACCTGCAGGACGTCGACAGCGAAGAACGTCTGCCACTGGGCGTCGGTTGCCGTCGCCATCAGGCGAACCGGGGCGAGCGGCACGTGCATCGCGTAGCCGAGCACGACGAACAGCGCGAACCGGCGTACACGCCGGAGGACCGTGGGCGTCAGGCTCAGGTGCGACGGCCAGTGACGTACCGTGGCGATGCTGAATGCAAATCCGGACAACAGCAGGAAAAGGCAGGACGTGAGCCCGCGCTGGAAGGTCCAGGCCTCGAAAATGGCGCCACCGCGGAACTGCGGCGCGAGCAGCGCGTCGACGGCATGGCCGTAGAGCATGAACACGACCGCAATCGCCCGCGCGAGGTCGATGAAGATGACGCGGCGCGCGTGGACCCCGGCCGTCCGCCTGCCATCGGCGCCCTCCCGCCGCGGCACCGGCGCCGGTTCCTCGTGCCGGACGCTGCCGGGCGACACGCCTGCCATGCTGCCATCGTAGCCGCATCAGCGATGTTCGGTCGCTCTCGGGTCAGCGTTGTACTCCCCGGCGCTGAACGCCAGACGCTGCCCTGGATGGAGACCCCGATGTCCACTTCGCCCTTCCCGACCCAGACCCCCTTGAACCTCATTTTGCCGATTAAGAAGGGCTCGGCCCCGGCGCTCAAGGCGCTCCTCACGGGCGTCACCGCCCGGCCGGACAAGCCGGTCGAGCATGCGCTCACGGCTCTCGGAAACGTCCACCACGCCCAGTTCGTGTTCCTCGAGGACGATACGCGCCTCGGGGTGCTCACGTGGTACGACGGCCCGTTCGACGACTACATCCTGTCGTTCGTCGAGCATATCGGCGGCATCTTCAATGCTGTCCTGCAGTACGTGGAGGGCGCCGACGCGATCATCCCGGTCGAGTTCCACCGCGACGCGTTCCTGGCCTTCATCGCGTCGCACGATCACCACTCCCTGCATGCCTTCAGTGCGTACCCGGGACGCCGGCTCTTCGACATCAAGGACGCCCTCGGGCTGTAGCGTTCACACCATGGCCGACTATCACATGCTGAGCGATCGGGACCGCCGCGACATTCAGGGGCTGGTCCTGTACGGCACCACCTGTCCGCTGCTCCGTTATCACTTCGTCCGGGTCGACGACGCCGTCGGCGGGCGCCGGCTGGTGGGTGCGCTCACCGAACCGGGTCCGCTCCGCGTCGCCACCGCTGGCCTGCGCGACAAGGACGCCCGTTCGGAGTCCCTTGTCTACGTGGGGATCACCTGGTCGGGTTTGCAGGCGCTGCGTGTGTCCGCCGTTGCGCTCGGCGCCTTTCCGGAGGAGTTCCGGGCGGGTGCGAAGGCGCGCGCCGCCAACGTGGGCGACGATGGTCCGAGCGCACCCGACCGGTGGCTGTTCGACCCGGACACCGTGCACATCGCCGTGATGATCTACGCGCGGACGGCGGAACGGCTGGACGAACTGTCGCGCGAGCTCCAGGATACGGCTCGGGTTCATGGCTGCACCCTGGTCACGACGCTGAACGGCGAAGCGCTCCCGGAGCACGACCACCCGTCGGGACAGCGGATCGCGCGCCCGGTCCACTTCGGGTTCACCGACGGCATCAGCCAGCCGCAGATAGCCCCGGCAGCGAACCGCCGTGCAGGTTCGCCGCCGGCGGTTCCGCCCGGGATGTTCGTGCTCGGCCATCACGACAGCCCCCAGGACGGCGAGAGCTTCGCGGTGGCGAACGAGCCGCTCCCGCAGCCGGGGGTGCTGACGCGGAACGGCACGTTCGGCGCGTTCCGCATGCTGGAGCAGGACTGCGACGCGTTCGAGTCGTTCCTGGATCAAAACGCGCAGGACGCCGACGCCCGCGAACTCCTCGCCGCGCGAATCTGCGGCCGCTGGCGTAACGGCGTGCCACTGTCGCTGTCACCAGGCACGCCGCATCCAGAGCCGGCTATCGACCCGTCTGCCTACAACAGCTTCGACTATCGGCCGACCCGCGCGCTGCCCGACGCGAAAGATGACCGCTCGGGGGCCATCTGCCCGGTCGGATCTCACATCCGCCGCGCGAACCCGCGAAGCTCTGAAGTCCTCGGCGGCATGGGCAACCGCCTGCGGTTGATCCGGCGCGGCATGCCCTACGGGCCGCCGCACGTGCGCGGCGACGGCCAGTCGCGCGGGATGCTGGGGCTCTTCCTGTGCGTGAGCCTCAAGCACCAGTTCGAGTTCATCATGCGCCACTGGGTGAACGACGGGCTCTTCGCGCGCGGCCTGCCGCCCGGCGACAAGGATCCGATGACCGGCTCCCTGAACCCTGGCGACACGTTTTCCTACCGCGCCGGCGACGACACCGTGACCGTCGGGCTGTCACGCTTCGTGACCACGCGCGCCGCCGCCTACCTGTTCTTCCCGAGCATCACCGGGTTGCGCTACATCTCGCAGCTCGCCGATCGCCGGCCGACGGACAACGAGCACGCGGCCATCGACGAGGCGATCGAGTTCGTGGTCGCATCGATGATCCGCGGGCTCGGCGACGGGACGACCCGCGATGCGCATCCCAAGCACCATGGAGTCGTCAGGGCGACGGTGGACATCTCGAAGGACATCCCGCCAAATCTCCGCCACGGCCTCTTCCGCGCACCGTGTTCGTTCCGGGCGTACGTGCGCTTCTCCAACGGACGCCCCACCGTCATGCTGCCGCCGGATGCCGCCCCGGACGTGCGCGGCATGGCAATCAAGCTCCTCGGCATCGACGGCCCGAAGGAAACGCCGGACGAACAGCGGACCCACGACTTCATCCTGGCCAGCCACCCGGTCTTCTTCGTCCCCGATGTGTTCACTGTACCTCGACTTCCTGACGTTGCCGACGCTCGCCGAGAAGCTGCGCGTGTTCCCGGAGCTGGCACGATCGTTCAAGTCGTTCGCGAGCCCGCTGACGACGCGCTATTTCAGCCAGACGCCTTACGCCCTGGGCCCGCTGGTCGTGAAGTACGTCATGCAGCCGATCGAGCCGGCCGAGCAGCCTCCGCTGACGCTGACGCCGGAGCAGATGGCCGCGCGCAGCCCGCACTACCTCCGCGAGGCAATGGCAGCGCATCTCTCGCAGGGCCCGGCGACGCTGGCGCTCTGCGTCCAGGTGGCGCCGGATGCGTCCGCCGCGTACGTGGACGACGCGACCCGCGCGTGGGACGGCCCGCTCCACCAGGTCGCCACGATCACCATTCCGAAGCAGGAGTTCCGCTCGCCGGCGCAGGACGGCTTCGCGGAGACGATCTCCTTCAGCCCCTGGCACTGCCTGCGGGACCACCGGCCGCTCGGCACCGTCAACATGGCGCGGCGGCGCGTGTACCGCGAGGCATCGCTGCTCCGCCACGCGAACCGGGCGGTACTGGTCAAGGAACCCGACGGCGTCCACGACTTTTAGAAGAGAGAGGGTGCTGGGCCGGGCCGCAGCATTACGGCCGAGTCCACGTCGAATCGGCAATCTGCACGACGTTCGCGCGAGACTGAACTTCGGATATTGTCAGAGTCCACCCGGCACTGTAGGGTTGGACAGCTGACCTCGTGATCGGACGACAACTCGCACACTTCTATATCGTCGGCCGCCTCGGCAGCGGTGGCATGGGCGACGTGTACGAAGCACAGGACCTCAGGCTGCCGCGCGCCATCGCGCTCAAGGTCCTCAAGCCCTCGCTCGTCGAGAACCGCACGGCCGTGCGCCGCTTCGCTCGCGAGGCGCGCCTCGCGGCATCGCTCAACCATCCGAACATCTGCACGATCCTGGACGTCGGCGAAAGCGACGGTCTCTCGTTCATCGCCATGGAACTGCTCCAGGGTGAGAGCCTGAAGCAGCGGCTGCGCAACGGACCGCTTCCGCTCGATGGGCTCGTGAGCATCGCGACCGATGTTGCCCACGCGCTGGCGAGCGCGCACCTGGCCGACATCATCCACCGCGACATCACGCCGGGCAACATCTTCATGACCGAGTCGGGGGTTACGAAGCTCCTCGACTTCGGCCTCGCCAAGGCGCTGGCGCCCGATGAGGAGCTGGCGGCGAGCGACGGGGTGACGGACCTGGGCGTGATCGCGGGAACGGTGCACTACCTCGCGCCGGAACAGCTCCTCTTGCGTGAGGTCGATCGGCGAGCGGATCTGTTCGGGCTCGGCACGGTGCTCTACCAGGCCGCGGCCGGCGCCCGCCCGTTCGACGCACGGAGCAAGAGCGAGGTCATCGCGCAGATTCTTAGCCGTCCGGCGTTGCCGCTGCGGCGCCTGGCCCCGCACCTGCCGGTGGAGTTCGAACAGATCGTGATGCGCCTGCTCGAAAAGGACCTCGACCGCCGATACCAGCGTGCGGGCGACCTGCTGAAGGACCTGGAGACAATCCGCAGCCTGCGTCTTCCCGGCCAGGCGCGGCAGTCCGTCCAGCCTCGCTTCACGATTGCCGTCCTGCCCTTCGCAATTCTCGGCGACGAAAGCATCGCGCTGCGCGGCTTTCGCGACGGTCTCGCGGGCGACGTCCGCTGGGCGCTGCAGCAACTGCCCGGCGTGCGCGCCGCGGCGAGTACGTCCACCGACGCCGTGCGGGGCCAGTCGATCCGCGCGATCGGCGAACAGCTGCAGGTGGATCGCGTCCTCGAAGGCAGCGTGCAGCAGGCCGGCGGCCGCATCCGCGTGATCGCGTCGCTGCTCGCCGCGCCAACAGAAGAACCGCTGCGGGTGCCGATTCGCCTGGACCTTCCCGCGAGCGACGTCCTCGCCGCTCAGGACGAAGCGGTGCGCGAGGTGGTGGCCGCCGTGAAAGGCGTGGCCGCGCGGCTGATCGCTCCGTCGACGGAGAGCTCCGACGCCTACGTGGAATACCAGCGCGGCCTGCACGCGCAGCGCGAGCTGTTCTCCGGCAACTGGAGCGCGGTCATCGAACACGCGACGCGGGCAACGGAGGCCGACCCCCGGTTCGCACCCGCGCACGTCATGCTGGCCGACACGTACAACAGCCTCGGGCTGCTGTCGCTGATGAAGCCGCGCCTGGCGTTCCAGAAGGCGGGCCTCGCGGCGGAGCGCGCGCTCGCGCTCGACGAGTCGCTCGCGACGGCGCATGCGGCGCTGGGGCTCGTCCGCTTCGGCGACGACTGGAACTGGGACGCGGCGGAAACACACTTCCGCCGCGCGCTCGAACTGGATCCCGACCTGGCGTCCGCGCGTGTGCACTACAGCTGGCTGCTGATGCTGCTCGGTCGCGAGGCCGCCGCGCTCAGCGAGGCCGACCGCGCGATTGCAACCTGGCGCGCGCGATTCGTGCTCAGCGGCGCGGCACTCACCTACTTCATGGCCAACCGGTACGACGAGGCGATCGACCTGTGCACCGAATGCCTCGACGTGCACCCCGACTACATCTTCGCCATCTACCAGCGCGGCCAGGCGTACCACATGAAGGGGATGTTTCCGACAGCGCAGGCCGAGCTCGAACGTGCGGCCGAACTCGGTCGCCGCGCGCCGTTTTTTCTCGGACTGCTCGGAAAGAGCTACGGGGAGGCGGGCATGCGCGATCGCGCCCTTTCAATCGTGACGGAGCTCGACGCGATGCAGCAGCGGCAGTATGTGGCGCCGCACTGTTACGTCTATGTGTTCCACGGCCTGGGCGAGCGCGAGCGGGCCCTCCTCCACCAGGAGGATGCCTACCGGGACGGCGGGCAGCCGCTCAACTACCTGTCACCGTACATCAGGAATCTGTTCTCGCTCGATCCGAACCACCGCGACCGCCTGCGCCAGATGCGCCTGAGCGTGTGACGACCTCGATGCCGATCGCCTCGGCCAGGCGCCGGACCGCGCGTGTGACGGTCATCCGCGCGGCATCGGGGCTCGACTTCCCCATCCTGCGCGCGATCTCGTCGAACGAGTGGCGGTGCTCGAGCCTGAAGATGATCGCGAGCCGATCGTTCGGCTTGAGCGTGCGAAGCGCGGCCAGGTAGCGTTCCGACTTCTCTTTCAGAATCAGCTGTTCGAGCGGCGAGTGCGCGTGGTCGTGCAGCACCTCGGGCAGTTCCTCGCCGACGCCGCGGCGCGACACGCGGCGCACCTCGTCGCGGATCCGGTTCCGGACCGACTGGCGCAAGTAGGCCTGGAGTCCACCGACCGTGCGGTGCTCGAAGGTCTCGAGGTGGCCCAGCGCCCGCACCACGGCGTCCTGCACCACATCGTCGGTGTTCGCACCGGCGCGCGCGTAGAACGGCAGTCGGCCACGCGCCCAGCGCCGCAGCGGACCGAGCGTCCGCTCGAACAGCACACGGGCAGCCGTGCTATCGCCCTGCCGCGCGCGTTCGAGAATGTCGAGTGTCGAAGCTGACTCGTCCGTGCTGTTGTGGTCCGTCGATTTCGCCGGGGAGTGATTGGAGTCCAACGTCCGCCCTTCGGTGAAAGGAGGACACATCTTAGCGCAGCGACGCGCAATCGCAGGCACGCGCCGCCCGCTCGAGCTCCGACACCGTTGCGGGTGCTCTACGGTTCGAGCTGACGTACCCGGACGCACTTCGACGCTGCCGACCCGCGCCGGCGGAATCTTCGCCGCAACCTCCAGCGCCTCGTCGAGGTCCTGCGCATCTATGAGGTAGAAACCGGCGAGCTGTTCCTTGGTTTCCGCGAAGGGGCCGTCCGTGAACACCGGCCGGCCGCTTCGAACGCGGACCGTCGTCGCCGTCTCGACCGGTTGCAGTGCTTCGGCCGCCACAAGAACGCCGCGCTCCCGCAGGCCGTCGCCGCACGCCATGCATTCGCCGTCGGGCACCGCGCGCATCTTTCCGGGTTCGAGATAAACGAGACAGAGATATTTCATGGCATCCAGGAGGTTCATCGCAGGTCTGGTCGTCCGCCGAGCTCTGCGAGCCGCCGCTGCAGAAATCGCCGCTCCGGCTCTTGCTGCGTGAGCTCGAGGGCACGGTCGTATGCGGCACGCGCTTCGCCCACCCGTTGCAGCCGGCGCAGCAGATCGGCCCTTGCCGCGTGCAGCAGGCGGTAGTCCTTCAGGTCGCCCTGCTGAAGAATCGCGTCAGTCAGCTGGAGCCCCGCCGCCGGACCGTCGCGCATCGCGACAGCCACCGCGCGATTCAGCGCCACGATCGGCGACGGATCCATCGTGGCCAGGACGTCGTAGAGTCCGACGATCTCAGCCCAGTCCGTTACCGACGCGCTCGCGGCCTCCGCGTGGACAGCGGCGATGGCCGCCTGTACCGTGTACGGACCACCCTGCCGCGACGCAAGCGCCTTCTCCACCAGGGTGATCCCCTCGCGGATCTGGTCGTGGTCCCACGCGCCGCGATCCTGATCCTCCAGCAGCACAAGGTCCCCGCTGGCCGAGACGCGAGCGCTGCGACGTGACTCGTGCAGCAGCATCAGCGCGAGCAGCCCCATTGCTTCGGGCTCGGGCAGCAGGTTCACGAGCATCCGTGCAAGCCGGATCGCCTCGCCCGAGAGGTCGTGGCGCGTCACCGACGTGCCGGACGACGCCGCGTAGCCCTCGTTGAACACCAGGTAGATCACCCGCAACACCGGCTCGAGCCGCTCGGGGAGTTCCGCGCGCGCACGGCACGCGGTACGGGATCCTGGCGGTGCGAATCTTCCCCTTCGCACGGACGATGCGCTGCGCGAGCGTCGGAGCGGGCGTCAGGAACGCGCGCGCGATCTCCTCGGTCGTCAGCCCGCAAACCTCGCGCAGCGTGAGCGCCACCTGTGCATCCGGCGACAGCGCGGGGTGGCAGCAGGTGAAGATCAGCCGCAGGCGATCGTCCTCGACCGTTTCATCGTCCGCCCACGCGGCCGTGTCGCCGCCGGGCACTTCGCCGCGGATCGCCGAGCGCCTCGAGCGGGTCGAACCGCTTCTGACGCCGGAGGCCGTCGATGGCCTTGAAGCGTCCGGCCGACACGAGCCACGCGCGCGCATTGGACGGCACGCCGTCGCGCGGCCACTGCTCGAGGGCCGCGCGGAAGGCGTCGTGCAGCGCCTCCTCGGCGACATCGAAGTCGCCGAGGAGACGAATCAGCGTCGCGAGAACGCGCCGCGACTCGGACTGGTAGATGGCGTCGATCTGATCGGTGATGGCCGCTTCGGTCGCCACAAGGGGCGATCTTGACCATCAAGACCCATCGATTGCAAGCCGCGGCCGTCAGCCTTGCGTAGCCTGGTCCGTGTTCACCATCCACGGCGTGCCGTAGCGATCGACGAGGGCTCCGAATCCCGCGGACCAGAATGTGCTCTGGAAGGGCATCGTCACGGTGCCGCCTTCGGCGAGCGCCTTGAAGACACGCTCGCCCTCTGCTGGCGTGGCCACCTGGGCGCTGATCGCAAAGCCCTGCGGCTTCTCGTAGTTCTGAGTCGGCGCGTCCGACCCCATCAGCACGCTGTTTCCGATAGTCATGCTGACATGCATGATGCGGTCGCCCCATCCGGGTGGCGCGTCGGCAGCCATCGGCGACCCGCCGAAGGTGTGCATCATCCCGATCGTGCCGCCGAGCACCCGCTCGTAGAACTTGAACGCCTCCGCGCACGTGCCGTTGAAGTTCAGATACGCCGTTACTTCCATGACCCGCTCCTCTTCTGCGGCGGATGCGTCCGCCTGCAATCTTGTCGAACCGCGCGCGTGCAAATCGACATCCGCTGGCCGAGCCATTCCGTCCGGTCCGGCCCGACCCGCCCGCCCGACCAGTCGGGGTCACTTCGGCAGATGCAGCGACATCATCACCAGCGTGCCGTCGATCTCGGTGAACCAGTGAGGGGTCTTCTCGGGCACGAGCACGAAGTCGCCGGGGCCGAGGCGGCGCCTGGTGCCGCCGGCGATGCCGGTTCCCGAGGCGTTGTCCGGGTTCGTGCGCCGCTCGTTCTCCAGCGTGCCGCCCGTCACGACCGTCCCCGCCCCCTCGATCACGTAGAACATCTCGGCATCCTTGTCGTGCGTCGACGCGGGCGCGGGGAGACTGCCCACGCGGTACCTCGAGGTTCGCGTTGTACGGCGCGAGCCTGACGATCGGCTGCACGAAGTTCGGTTGGTCGGCTTTCCGCTCCGCCCTGGCCTTCGCGATGAGCGCCTTGACGTCGGACGCCGCGGCAAACAGCTGGGCGGCCGGTGCGGCCGCAGGCTGGCTCCCCTGCGCGCGCACCGCAGCGTGACCGGCAAAGACCAGAGCGACTACCGCAACCGCGGCCCGCACATGAATTCGCATGCTGCCCTCCTGAAGAAGCGGCCCCGATTCTACTGCCTCGAGCCGCCGTCGCTGACCCACGGGCTCTGGGCTACGCACCCGGCCTCCGGCCCAACCCCACCCCCGCCGCCCCCCGGCCGGTGTGCCATGATCATTCGATGACGTCTCCGACCAAGCCTGCCTTCATCACCATCGGATTGCGCCGCGAGCTGGCCGCCGCGGTGGCAGCACTGGGCTACGAAGAGCCGACACCGGTTCAGCGCGAGACGATTCCAATCCTCCTCGCCGGCCGCGATCTGCTGGCGCAGGCCGCGACCGGCACCGGCAAGACCGCCGCCTTTGCGCTCCCGATGCTGCACCGCATCAGCGAGGGGCGCCCGGGCGCGCGCGCCACCTGTGGCCTCGTCCTGGTCCCGACGCGCGAGCTCGCGATGCAGGTTGCCGAGGCTGTGCACAAGTACGCGCAAGGGCATCGGACTGTCGGTGCTGCCGCTGTACGGCGGCGCGCCGATGCATCAGCAGATCCGCGCGCTCGAGCGCGGCGCCCACGTCGTGGTGGCAACGCCGGGCCGCGCCCTCGACCACATGCGGCGCGGCACGCTGGTCCTCGGCGGCCTCCAGGTGCTGGTGCTGGACGAGGCCGACGAGATGCTGGACATGGGCTTTGCCGACGATCTCGACGAGATCCTGAAGGCCACGCCCGCCACACGGCAGACGGCCCTCTTCTCGGCGACGATGCCCGCACGGATTCTCGCGCTCGCCGCAGCGGCATCTCAACGACCCGGCGCGCATCACGATCGCACGGGAGAAGCCGGCGGCCGGCAAGGTCCCGCGCGTCCGCCAAGTCGCGTACATCGTCCATCGTCCACACAAGCCGGCCGCCCTGGCCCGGATCCTCGACATGGAAGATCCGGCGGCCACGCTGGTGTTCTGCCGGACGCGTCTCGAGGTGGAATCGCTCGGCGAGACTTTCAGCGCGCACGGCCAGCGCGCCGAAGCGCTGCACGGCGGCATGCTGCAGCGCCAGCGGGATCGGGTCATGGGACGCGTTCCGGGCGCAGAAGGTCGACCTGCTGATTGCCACCGACGTCGCGGCGCGCGGGCTCGACATCGAGCACCTGTCGCACGTCGTCAACTTCGACGTGCCGGCCTCGCCCGAGGTGTACCTGCACCGCATCGGCCGCACGGGACGCGCCGGCCGCGGTGGCACCGCGATCACGCTGGCGGAGCCGCGCGAGCACCGGCTGCTGCGGGTGATCGAGCAGCTCACGCAGGCCAAGATCGAGGTGGCGGCGATCCCGACCGTGGCCGATCTGCGGGCGCGGCAGCTCGATCTGACGCGCGCGTCCCTGCGCGAGCGGCTGCTGGACGGCCAGTTCGATAACGTACGCGTCGTCGTCGAGTCGCTCGCCGAGCGAGTTCGACATCGTCGACATCGCGACAGCGGCCGTGCATGATGGCGCACGCCAGCACGTCCGGCGAGGGCGACGACCGCGAGATTCCCGCCGTGGACATGTCGAAGGCGGCGCGCCCATCCCGGGCACCGGCAGGCGGGGATCGGCCCGCCCGGTTGGTGCGACGCGGTCGGCCGGAGGGGACGCGGGAGGCCGACACGTCGGACAGCGACGGCCCCATCGTCCGCCTGTTCGTCGGGGCCGGGCGCCTGGCCGGCGTCCGTCCGAACGATCTCGTCGGCGCGTTTACCGGCGAGGCGGGTGTGCCATCCCGTGCACTCGGCGCCATCGACATCGCCGACAAGTTCTCGCTGGTCGAAGTCCCCGAGGCGCTGGCCGACCGCATCATCCTCGCGATGCGCAGCGCGACGATCCGGGGTAAGAAGGTCCAGGTTCGCCGGGAGCGGAGCCACCCGGCCTAGCACAATCCGCCCGATCAAAAAAAGATCGTTCGGCGCCGCTGAGGTCCGCGTTGATAATGTGCCGGTCACCACATCAATGCTGCGCGCCTCGCGTCGGCTGTTCGAGACATCCACCGAGGATGAACCGCTTCGCCTGGAGCGGTCGATCATCGGTCTGCGCGCCGCACTGGCCGTCAGCGGCCTGGTCGCCCTGGCCGTCGACACTGGCCGGCCCGCCGCCTACTCCCTCACCGTCGACGTCTTCCTCGCACTCTATGCGGCAGGTGCCGTCGTTGTCCTCGTAAGGCCGCCGCGGACCGCGGCCAAGGCGCAGCGGCATGCGCCAATCGCGCACGCAGTCGACATCGTGATGTGTGCGGCGGTGGCGCTCTTCACGGATGGTCCGACCAGCGCGTTCTTCCTGTTCACGACCTTCCCGCTCCTCTCGGCCGCCTATCGCTGGGGGACTCGCGGAAGCCCTTCTCACCATGGGCGCGGCGCTGTTCGTCCTCGGGCTGGAGGTCCTCGTCCTGGCGTGGACGTCCCGTGCCCCGGTGGAGCAGTTGGTCGAAGTGCTGCGATTGGACCGTCTCATCACGCGCGCGGCACTCCTGAGCGTGGCCGCGTTCACCATCGGGTATCTGGTCGACAGCGAGCGACGCCGGCGGCGCGAGTCGGCCGCCATCACCGAGCTCATTCGCAGCGCGCGGCTCGACGCGGGCTTGGCGGGCACCCTCCAGAGCCTGATGGCCGCCATTGCACGCCTGTTCGATGCAGCCGGCGCGCTGCTGATCGTGCCGCGAAACCGAGTCGGGTCGCGCGTTTCTGCTCGACTATGAGCACAGCTCTGGCGTCGGTGGCTGCGTCGGCCGTCATCCTCGGAGCTCCCGCCTGCGCTGCACGACGTGTATCTGTTTCCCACGCCTGCTCACAGCTGGTACGGCATCGAGCTGGCTTCACGGGACGGCCTCTCCGGTGACCGCACTCGATGAAAGCGGCGAGCGCCTGCCGGCACCCACATGCCCCTGCCGACGGAGTTCACGTCGAGGCACCGTTGCCATAGCATTCTGTCGGTCGACGTGCGCATCGACCCCGACTGGAACGGCCGCCTCATCCTGCTCGAACCCGCGGGTTGGCACCGAACGCGAGAGGTCGGTGCGATTTGCGCAGCGGCTGGTGCGCGACATCGGGCCGGCCGTGCGGCAGCTGTCGGTGCTGCACAGGCTGCGTCGCCGCGCCGAGGGGATCGAGCGGCTGCAGGCCTCGCCCGTGAAATGCACGACGGCCCGATCCAGACGCTCAGCGCGGCGGCCCTCAGGGCTCGAGACGGTGCGTGGACATGTCGGGACCAGCGCACGCTGTCGCCGCGGATGTCGGCGCCGTCGAGAAGCTGCTGCGCGAGGAGATCGGGAACATCCGCGACCTCACCGAAGAGATGCGACTGGGCGGGCTCGGGAGCGGCGGCGAACGACCTGGTTGCGAGCTGCCTCCGACATGGTCGACCGCTTCGGCCGCCAGCAACGAGTCGTGGTGCACTTCGTGACGGAGAGCGACGGTGTCGCCGCCTCTCCAGCCATACGGCGCGAGATGCTCCGGATTCTGCAGGAGGCGCTCGTGAACATCCGGAAGCATAGTGGTGCGAGCGAAGCACTCGTCTGGCTTCGCCCGGCGCCGGCCGGCTGTTGCTGTGCATCGAAGACGATGGGCGCGGGTTCGAGTTCGAGGGCCGTCGGACACTCACAGAGCTGGCGACGCACCGGCAGGGTCCGTCGTCATCCGTGAGCGCGTGGCGGCGCTCGGTGGCGAGTTGGCGATCGAGTCCAGGCCCGGGCGGGGCGCCCGGCTCGAGGTGTCGATTCCGCTCATGCCCAGCGCCACGGGCGGCGGCGACGCGATGATCCGCATCCTGATCGCCGACGATCATCGGATGCTGCGTGACGCGCTGCGCGCCTTGCTCGAGGCGGAGCCGGACCTGCAGGTTGCGGTGAGGCTGCAAACGGCGCCGAGGCCGTGCGCCATGGTGGTGGCTCTCCGGCCGGACTTGCTGCTGCTCGACGTGTCGATGCCGCGGTATGGACGGGATGGAAGCGCTTCGTGTGCTGTCGGAAGACGGACGGCTCCCGCGCGTCACTGCTGCTGACCGCGGCGATCGGCAGGAGCAGTTCGTCGACGCGCATGCAGCTCGGCGCGCGCGGCGTCGTGATGAAGGACGCGCCCGGCGTCACGCTCGTTAAAGCGATACGCGGCGTGCTCGCTGGTGAGGTCTGGATCGGCCGTGAACGGGTCGAGAGCCTGCGTGGAGGCCATGCGGCCGCAGCTCCCAATGTCCGCGTCACCACCGGGCCGGATCATGGGCTCACGCCCGGGAGTTGCTGATGGTCGCCGGCGTCGTCGCCGCCTGTCCCAAACCGGGAGATCGGGACGCTGCTCGACATCAGCGAGAAGACCGTCAAGCGGCACCTGACCAACATCTTCGACAAACTCGGGGTATCGAGCCGCATGGAGCTGGCGATGTTTGCGGTGCGGAACGGGATGGCCCTGCCAACGTTCCCGGCGTCGTAACCGCGTTCCCATCCTCCCTGCGACTTTGGTCGCACACCCGGTGCGACCTTCAGCCCATTGTCGCAATCGATTCCTCCTCGCATAGTCAGCCATTGCTGAAGCGGCGCGTCCCGCCCGCTTCGCGCCGAGGAGGCGAAATGCGCAGCTCCACTCTCCGATCGCCGAATCGCTCGTGTCGAAACCGTCGCCGGACGGCCGTGCATCGTCGCCGCAGCCGCCTGGGCGTGCGCTCCTGCTGTCCAACTGGTGCTGCGGCCCAGAATCCGTTTTCGAATCGAGGGCACGATCGCGCCGGCGAGCAACAGCGGCATCCGCAGCGCCGCCAGGAACGCTGTCCCGTGTGTGACAGGCACTGACGGATCGACACAAGCCTGCCTCATCACCGATTCGAACGGATCGGCGAAGGAGCGCGGCCCGGTCAACTCGAATACGACCAAGATGGGCGAGATCCACACGGCCCCCGTCGAAATGCTGGGTGACACAAACCCTAACGGCAACACGGACCTGCACAGGGTGTTCTCGCAGTCGGCCAAGGCCATCAACACCGACCTCTGGTATTACTTCGGATGGATCCGCGACTCGGGAGGCACGGGGTTCATCGCCATCGAGTTCCAGCACAACCAGCTCGATGCCGGCTGCAAGGCGGCGAACGGCACCGTGAACTACACGCTAGCAACGTGCAACCCCTGGCGAGGCCGCCAGGGCGGTACGGGTGCCAACGCAGACTTCCTGATCCTCTGGGACCAGTCGGGCAACTCGACCGACATCATCAAGCGCAACTTCGTCTGCTCGAACGGCTCGGCGAAGTGTTCGATCGCGCTCGGCACCGGCGCTCTGATTGCCCTGGCCGCATGTCCGAACCCGGTCACCTCCACGAACACGAACGATCCGTGCCACCGGATCACGGCCGCCGATGCCGTCGCCGCGTTCGGTCAGCCGCCGATCGAACAACAAGGATTCGAATGACTCGTCGAGAGGCGAAGTTGCGATTGACCTCACGACCGCGATTTTCAGCGGGGGCTCGTGTCAGAGCTTTGCGAACATCATTCCCGAGCACGGTTACGGGCAACTCCGATTCAGCCGACTACAAGGATTCGTTTTCTCCGCGTTCCCGCCTGTCTCGAACTGCGGCAGCGTAACAATCACCAAGCTCACCGATCCCGCGCGCCTGGCCGGCACGTTCACCTATGCGCTGACGCTGCGACGGACCTCTTCAACTCGGGCGACGTGGACGCCGATTGCTCCGTCACCGGCAGCGGCGTGGGGCTCTGCAAGGGCACCCTGGCGACGACACGCGGTCGCGCCGGCCAGTACACGGAGACCGACACCATCTCCAATCTGCGCGAGAACGACACGACGTGGACCTTGACCGAGGACTCTCCCGGGCCCGACTTCGCGTTGAAGTCGATCGATTGCGTTGATTCGCTTAACGTCAGCTATCACCTGTTCGGCGACGGCAAGCTACGGTCAACACCTTCCGGGTCGAGGCGGGCGCCACGACCGCATGCACCATCGTCAACAGCGTGGTGAAGAACGATCCGAATAAGAGCACGGCGCAGGTAGGGACGGCGGCCATCAAGGATGCAGTCTCGTTGACGAACATCAAGGCGGGTGCCACCGACGCCTCGAGCGCCACCGTCAGGTTCGCGCTCTACAGCGCCGCAACGTGCATCGATCCGGATCCGACCAACAACGTCGTCGGGAACCGCGTGGTACTTCTCTGATCCGATGCCCTCACCTACTCGAACAATGGCACGACGGCCAGTGCGGCGATCGCGAGCTTCCAGACCATCGTGCCTGGCCTGACTTACTACTGGAAGGTCCGATACACCGGTGACATCCTGAACAACAGCTTCACGACGACGTGCGGGAGCGAAACGGCGGCGGTAACGTTCACGTTCATCGAGTAGGGACGACTCGACAATCCCGGCAAGAAGGGCCCCGCCTGGAACGGGTGGGGCCCGGACGCCTCGGGCAGGGCGAGTTGTCCCCCCTACCGCTGGTTCAACTTCGCAAACGCCGCGGCCATCGACGTCGACTGCGCCGGCGCCGGGGCGGGAGCCGCCGGCTTCTGGGACGCCGGCTTCTGGAATGCCGGTGTCCGGGCCGCCGGACTCGACGCCAGGTTCGGTGCCGGGGGCCGATCCTGCAGCTTCATCGTCAACCCGATGCGCTTGCGTTTGAGGTCGATGTCGAGAACCTTCACCTTCACGATGTCGCCGGCTTTCACGACGTCGCGCGGATCCTTGACGAACCGGTCGGCGAGCTGCGACACGTGCACGAGGCCGTCCTGGTGCACGCCGATGTCGACGAACGCACCGAAGTTCGCCACGTTCGTCACCACGCCTTCGAGCAGCATGCCTGGTTGGAGGTCGGACAGCTGTTCGACACCATCCTTGAACGCCGCCGTCTTGAACTCGGGCCGTGGATCGCGCCCTGGCTTCTCCAGTTCCGCCAGGATGTCCTTCACAGTCGGCACACCGAAGCGGTCGTCGGCGAACTCGCCCGGCTGGACCGCGCGCAGCACCGTCGCGTTGCCGACGAGTGCACTGAGCTTCAGGCCGGTGCGTGCGGCGATGCGCTCGACGACCGGGTAAGCTTCGGGATGCACCGCCGACGCGTCGAGCGGATTCTCGCCGTTCACGATCCGGAGGAACCCGGCGGCCTGCTGGAAGGTCCGCTCGCCGATGCGGGGCACCTTCTTCAACGTGCCGCGGTCCCGGAACGGACCGTTCTGATCGCGATACGCGACGATGTTCCGCGCGATCGTGTCGCTCAGCCCGGAGATCCGCGACAGCAGCGGAGCCGAGGCGGTGTTGACGTCGGCGCCGACGGCGTTCACGCAGTCCTCGACGACCGCGTCGAGCTTTCGCGCGAGCGCAGGCTGGCTCACGTCGTGCTGATACTGTCCGACACCGATCGCTTTCGGATCGATGCGTACCAGTTCGGCCAGCGGATCCTGCAGGCGGCGCGCGATCGAGACGGCGCCGCGCAGCGACACGTCCACGTCCGGGAACTCCCGCGCGGCGAGCTCCGACGCCGAGTACACGGACGCACCTGCCTCCGACACGACGATCCTGGTGAGTCCGAGCTCGGGATGACGCGTCAGCAGATCGCCGGCGAGCCGGTCGGTCTCGCGTGACGCCGTGCCGTTCCCGATGCGAGATCAGCTCCACCTTGTGCTTCGCGCACAGGGCGGCGAGGGTTCGCAGCGATCCCTCCCAGTCGTTACGCGGTTCATGTGGGTAGATGGTGACGGTCTCGAGCAGCCGTCCCGTGCCGTCCACGACGGCCGCCTTCACGCCGGTGCGGATGCCGGGATCGAGCCCCAGCGTCACCCGCTGACCGGCGGGCGCAGCGAGCAGCAGGTCGTGCAGGTTGCGCCCGAAGACGGCAATCGCCTCCGCTTCCGCCTGCTCGCGGAGCCGCTGCTCGACGTCGGCCTCGATGTGCACCGACAGCTTGTACCGCCACGCCCACCGCACCGTCTCGAGCAGCCACGTGTCCGCCGCACGACCTTTCTGCTCGATCCCCGCCCGCGCAGCGATGCGCCGGTCGGGGTTTCCGGACGGGTCAGCGCTCGCCGACTCCGGCAGGACGACTGCGAGGCGGAGCACGTCCTCCTTGCGTCCGCGGAGCAATGCGAGCGCCCGATGCGACGGCACGTTCCGCACCGGCTCGCTCGACGCGAAGTAGTCGGCGAACTTGGCGCCGGCGTCTTCCTTGCCAGGCACCACGGCCGATGCCCACTCACCGCGCTCCCAGAGCAGGCGTCGCAGCCCGCCCACCAGCTCCGGGTCTTCGGCAAACATCTCGACGAGAATCCAGCGCGCCCCCTCGAGCGCCGCGTCGGCATCTTCGACGCCTTTGGAGGCGTCGACGAACGCTAGCGCCTCGCGCTCCGGGACGCGGGTCGGGTCGTGCAGCAGCGCGAGCGCCAGCGGCTCGAGGCCGGCCTCGCGCGCGACCTGCCCCCGGGTACGTCGCTTCGGCTTGTACGGCAGGTAGAGGTCTTCGAGCCTCGCCTTCGTGTCGGCCTCCGCGATGGCGGAAGCGAGGTCCGGCGTGAGCTTGCCCTGTTCCTCGATGCTCCTCAGGATCGTCGACCGTCGATCGTCCAGGTCGCGAAGATACGTGAGGCGCTCCTCGAGCGTGCGGAGCTGGGTGTCGTCGAGCCCTCCCGTCGCTTCCTTCCGGTAGCGGGCGATGAACGGGACGGTGGCTTTGTCATCGAGCAGCGCAACGGCCGCGTCGACCTGCGGCACGCGGACGTTGAGTTCGCGGGCAATGCGTTCGGCTATGGACATGCGTGACGGGACCAGGCTGGTGAAAAGGCCTTCCAGCGTAGCAGCCGCGGGCGCGGCTGGCCAGACGGGACACAACGGCCAGGAGCGGCGAAGACCTGACGGACTTGCGACTTGCGACTTGCGACTACGAAGTCATACCCGCGCGACGTCGACGTGCGATTCGAGGCGCTTGCGCGTGCCGAGGGTGAGGTAATGGGTCTCGAGGTAGTCGACGCCGTCGACCGTGATCGCCAGCTTCGATCCGTCTTCGCGCGAGACGAGATTCTTCCGCGTCAGGTACCAGGTCGTGAACTCGAGGTGTTCGCGCGGCTGCCCGGTCAGTTCCTCGAGCTCCAGGACGAACACGCCAGGCGACCCGGGCTCCGCGCGGCGCCGCTCGTACAGCACCTCGAGCACGGTCATCCGGATCATCTGTTCGACTTCGATGGGATCGGCAGCGTGCGACGGGGCTGCCGTGGGGGTCCAGCGCATCTGCCGGGTGCGCGAGTATTCGAGGTCGTAACGCGCACGGCGTTCCGGGTCGCTCAGGATCGCGTACGCATCGGTGAGGACGCGGAACCGGTTCTGGTCGCCGGTCTGCTGGTTGTCGGGGTGATACCGCTGGGCTAGCAGGCGGTAGACGCGATGGATGGTTTCAGGCTCAGCCTGGGGGCTGATCTGCAACAGCTCGTAGAAGTCGTGAACGTCGGTTTCCTGTAAGTTCATGCTTACCACTGCTGATCAGCTGCTACACGTACAGACTATCTTTTCGGCTGAGTCAGTGCAAGAGCTTAGGCCTCCGGCTAATTGCCTGAAAAAAAGAGGTCAATAATGATGAGCTAAGGTGAGGGCAGATGCCCTGCCCCCACCCGTGGGCCCCGCTACCCGCGGAGATTCTTATTGAAGAAGTCGACCGTGCGCTGCCAGGCGAGCTTCGCCGCCCCTTCGTCAAACCGCGGGGTGGTGTCGTTGTGGAACCCGTGCTGCGTATTCGGGTACACGAACGCTTCGAACTTCTTGTTGTTCGCTTTGAGCGCCGCCTCGAACGCCGGCCAGCCCTGGTTGATGCCCTGATCGTTCGCGGCGTAATGCAACAGGAGCGGCGCGTTGATCTTCGCCGTATCCTCGGCGCTCGGCTGCCGTCCGTAGAACGGCGCCGCACCCGCGAGGTCCGGAATCCGGACCGCGAGTGAGTTCGTCACGCCGCCGCCGAAGCAGAAACCGACGGCGCCGACCTTGCCGGAGGACTCGGCGTGGGTCTTGAGCCAGCCGGCCGAGGCGATGAAGTCCTGCAGCATCTTCGCGGCGTCCACCTGCCTGAACATCTCTCCGCCCTTCTCATCGTCGCCCGGATAGCCGCCGAGCGACGTGAGGCCGTCCGGCGCCAGCGCGATGAAGTTGCTGGTCGCGAAGCGGCGCGCGACGTCTTCGATGTAGGGGTTGAGCCCGCGATTCTCGTGCACGACGATCACCGCCGGCAGCTTCCCCGCTGCGTTCGACGGGCGGGCGAAGTAGCCCTTGATGGTCCCGTTCCCCTGCGGCGACTGCACGGTGACGTACTCCGTCTTGATGCGGCGGTCGTCCTTCGGGACCTGCTGCGCCCAGGCGTAATTGGGCTTGAGGCTCTCGAAGATCGTCGCGACGGTCAGGCCGCCGACCGCGAACTTCCCGGCGCGATCCAGGAAGGAGCGGCGCGAGATATCACCGTGCTGATACTCGTGGAACAGATCCAGGAGTTCCTGCGGGAAGTCCGACGCCTTCTTGCGTTCCATGAAGCCTCCTCGTTCCGCGCAGTCTACCCAAGCTCGCCCGTCCGCGCCAGACAGGCTGCACCGGACCCCCGGATGCTGGCATATGATCCGCCAGCATCACTCCCCAGGGAGCTACAAGATGACGGCACTGGTTCGCCCGTACAGCGTGGCCCTCATGGTGGTAGCCGGCAGCGCTCTGCTCACGGCTCAGCAACAGAGCCTGGCGTCGCGCAGGCCACTCGGCACCATGCCGGTCGTGTTCGACAGCACCTCGCGCGGGCCGAGCGGCGCGCAGATCCCGGGCCCGAGGTTCCGCGTGGTACCGGTCAAGGGGCTTCAACGTCCCCAGGGCATGGCCTTCCTGCCCGATGGCCGGATCCTGGTCACCGAGCGCGCGGGCCGCATCCGCATCATCGCCGGTGACGCCGTGGATCCGCAGGTCGTGTCCGGCGTTCCGGCGGTCCTGAATCGGAACATGCGCGGCCTGAACGACATCGCGCTCCACCCGAAGTTCGGGGAGACCGCGCAGGTCTACTTCACCTACTACAAGCCGCACGCGACCGAGACCGACGCGGCGGCCGCCACGCTCGCGCGCGGGAAGTACGACGGTGCGTACGCGCTCACCGACGTGACGGACATCTTCACTGCCGACACGGTACGTGACGGGCCCGTCGTCCGCCAAGATCGTGTTCGCCCCGGACGGCACGCTCTTCATGGCGATCGGGGTGCCGATTCCGCCGCGGGCCCGGCCGGGCCTGGCAACACCGCTCGACGCACAGAACCCGGGCAGTGTCTACGGCAAGATCCTTCGGCTCAACGACGACGGCAGCGTTCCTCCGGACAACCCGTTCGTCGGCAAGGAGGGCCATCGTGGCGAGATCTACGCGATGGGGATCCGAAACGCGATGGGTCTGGCCATCAATCCGGCGAACGGCGAACTGTGGGAGACGGAGAACGGCCCGCAAGGCGGTGACGAGCTGAACGTGATCCTGCCGGGCAGGAACTACGGCTGGCCGATCATCTCCTACGGCCGCGCCTACAGCGGAGACGTGACCGGCGAAACCGGTCCGGTGACGACACCGGCCGTCGCGAGCGCCATGGAGCAGCCCATGCTGTTCTGGTCGCCGTCGCTCGCGTTGACCGGATTGACGTTCTACACCGGCGACCGGTTTCCGGAGTGGAAGAACAGCGTCTTCGTCGGAGCGCTGGTCGGCGAGCAGGTGCAGCGCATTGTCTTCAATCTGCGCGGCCTGCCGACGCGGCGCGACCCGCTGATCTGGGAGCTCGGACAGCGCATCCGTGACGTCCAGCAGGGGCCGAACGGCCTGCTCTACGCGATCACCGAAGACGATGGGGCGCTGCTGCGGTTCGAGCCGGTCCACTGAGAAGGATGTCGGGCCGCAAAAGGGCCCGCAATGAGCGATACTGCGCCATCAACAACCGCCTTTTAACGGGGGGAGACATGACCCGAGCACTGACGATCGCCGCATTGATAACGGGCGCACTGGCAGGGCTGGTAACTGCGCAACAGCCAGCGGCCCCGGCGGCGCCGCCCAAGACCCAGGTCCTGATCGTGACCGGGCAGAACGGCCACAACTGGAAGGGCACGACGCCCATCCTCCGGAAGATTCTGGAAGACACGGAGAAGTTCGAAGTCCGCGTCATCGAAGAGGTCCGTGGCGCCGGCCCCGAGACGTTCGCGCCGTACGATCTGGTCGTCCTGAACTACTTCGAGCGCGGGCGCCAGGAGTTGAAGTGGGGAGAAAAGGCCAACACGGCGTTTCTTGATTACCTCCGCGCCGGCAAGGGTGTGGTGGTTTACCACTTCTCGATGGCCGCCTTCGATGGATGGACGGACTACGAGAAAATCTCCGGCGGCAACTGGCGGCCGAACAACGGTCACCACTCCGCGACCCACGATTTCAATGTCGACATCAAGGATCAGGAACACCCGATTACCCGCGGCTTGAAGCTTCAGTTGCCGCAGACGAACGACGAGCTCTACGCCAATCTCCGCTGGCAGCCGACTGGCTCGTTCCACGTTCTGGCGACCGCGAACGACGACCACGCGCTCTACGCCGCGAGCCGCACGGACTCACGCGCGCCGCAGCCGCTCAACGGCCCCAGCGCGGACGAGCCGATGCTGTGGACGACCCAGTACGGGCAGGGTCGGGTCTTCGTCACCGCGCTCGGTCACGACGTCGCGCAGGTGCAGACGCCCACGTTCATGACTACCTTCGCGCGCGGCGCCGAGTGGGCCGCTACCGGAAACGTGACGCTGCCGATACCGCCGGCGCTCGCCAAGTAAGGGGAAACCGGACATGACTCGTACGCTCTCGCAGTGGAAGTCGGTGGCGGTTGGAACGGGATGCGCGCTTCTGGCCTCCGCATTGGCGCTCGCCTTCACGTTCGCGGTCGGCACGACGCCTCTTGCTGCTCAAGCCGCGCCGCAGGCACAGGCGCCGACGCCCGAGGGATACGTGCCGAGAGGCACGCGGCCCGGCAAGGGGCTCGCGCCTGGCATGAAGGTGACCGACCTCGGGAAGGGCGGCCGGACTTTCCGCGTCAACCTGGTCAAGGGCGACGAGGTCATGTCCGGGCTCACCGACTTCGCGGAGAAGTACCACATCAAGAACGCGCACTTCACCGGCATCGGTGCGCTCAACAAGGGCATCTTCGGGTGGGCGGACCCGGAGAGCGGCCTGGGACAGAAGAAGATCGAACTGAATCAGGAAGCGGAGATCGTGTCGTTCCTGGGCAGCATCACCACCAACGCACAGGGACGTACGTCGGTGCACGGACACGGCTCGGTGGCGTATTCCGACGGAAGCATCCACGGCGGACACTGGTGGGAGGCGCGCGTGAGCATCGTCGCGGAGATCTACGTCACCGAGGAGGAAGAGGCGGCAGCGGAACCTGCGCGGTAGCTGCCGGTCCCTGGTCAGCGGCCCTGTGGCTTCAGATGCCCCATCTCGGGGACGGACCGTCCGAGGAACCCCTCGAGAGGCTGTTGATCCCCGCCCATCGGCGTGTCGTCCCGCAGGTTGATCTGTCGCGCGTGCGACAGCGCGTCCGCCACCGGAACGTGCCGGTCACGAATCAGATAGGCGGCCCAGAGATGGCTCGCCCGCCACGCGACGGTGCAGTGCAGGAGCACCTTGCCGTTCGCCGAGGCCATTGCCGCCGCGAAGGTGTCGAGTTCCTTCGGCCCGTACGGATTCTCGGCCGAGCCGCGCATCGGGATATGGACGTACCGCATCCCGAGTTCCTTCACGAGTGCGGCCTCGTCGAACCCGACCCGCGCCATTTCCTCCGGCATCCGCAGATTCACCAGCGTCGTGACGCCTTTGGCTCTCAGTTCGCGAAGCGCCTGTTCCGTGGGCTGGCCGGCGATGAACATGTCGTCGCCCACGCTCACGAACTTCGCCTGGAACATCGCGGTGGTGTCGAGATTCACCGGGTTGGGCACCGGGCCGGTCTTGTCCTTGCCGACCACACTCTGGGCGCCGACGGGAGGGGCGACCGAGGCAGCCAGCGCAACGGCCGCAACGGCGCGAAACAGCGATGGAAAGGTCATGGTGCTCCCTCTCAGGAACGGCTGGGATTAGGTCCCGCCCACACGTCATAGGCGATCGACGAGGCGAACGAGTCGAGATTAACAGAAACGATACAGTCACCCCGACGCCTGGACCGTGACCGCAGCTCCTCACGGAGTATCATGCCCACGCACTTTCCTCGAGGAGCCTTATGCCGATTTCGTTCACTGTCAACGGTGCCCGCCGCCAGGTCGACTTACCCGCCGACACGCCGCTGCTCTACGTGCTTCGCAACGACCTGGAGATCGGCAGCCCGCAGTTCGGCTGTGGCCTGTCGCAGTGCGGCGCCTGCTCCGTACTCGTGGACGGCAAGGAAGTCCGCTCGTGCGTGCTGCCGGTGAGAAACGTGGCCGACAAGCAGGTGACGACCGTCGAAGGGTTGCCTGCGCGATGGGCCGGCCAGAAGGGGCTGCCGGCCGCCGAGGCGGCAAAAGCACTGCACCCGGTGCAGCAGGCCTGGATCGACGAGCAGGTGCCGATGTGCGGGTTCTGCCAGCACGGCATGATGATCAAGGCCACCGAGCTCCTTGAAACCACGCCCTCTCCCACCGTCGCCCAGATCAAGACCGCCTTCATGAGCGGCTCGTCGCCCCACCTGTGCCGCTGCGGCACCTACTCGGCCATCGTGGAGGCCGTGCAGCACGCGGCCACACTCATGGCGAAGGGGAAGTAAGCCATGGCCAGCAGCATCAACGTCCTCGGCGCAACGCTCACGCGGCGCCAGTTCGTCAAAGCGGGCGGCACCCTGTTCGTGGGCGTCAGCCTCGTGGGACACAAACTGTTCGAGGGCCAGGCGCAGGCCGCCACGGCGAAGAACTCCCTCGACGCCTCCCTGTCGTCGTCGTGGTTCGAAATTCACGCCGACAACACGATCGTGATGCGCACCGGCAAGGTGGACTTCGGACAGTCCACTGCGCACACCGCCTACAAGCAGATTGTCGCCGAGGAACTGCGCGTGCCGTACGAGGCCATCACCACCGTCGTCATGGGCGACACGGACCGCACTCCCGATGGCGGGTTCTCCGCGGGCTATCTCGAATACGGCGGGCAGAACCTTCGCAAGGCGGCGGCCTACACCTATCAGGCGATTCTCGACCTTGCCGCCACGACCATGGGCGTGAGCAAGAGCCAGCTCACCGTGAAGGACGGCGTCATTACCGGCGGCGGCAAACGCCTGACCTACGGTGAACTCGTGCGCGGGCAGGAGCTGAAGCTCACGATTCCCGTCGAGGGCGACCTGACGACGATGTTCGGGCTGACGGTGGCGGGCAACCCGCCGATGAAGCCGACAAGCGATTACACGATCATTGGCAAGTCGTTCGCGAACACCGTGACGCCAGGCAAGGTGATGGGACAGGAGCAGTGGGTCACCAACGTCCGCCTGCCCAACATGCTGCACGGCCGCGTCGTGCACCCGAAGACACTTGGCTCGACGCTCGTCGCGGCGGGCACGCTCGACAAAGCGGAGTTTCCGAACGCGAAGGTCGTGGTGAAGGGCAACCTCGTTGGCGTCGTCGCGCCGACCGAGTGGGAAGCCGTCAAGGCCGCGCAGAGCCTCGCGAACTCCACGAAGTGGACCGACTGGAAGGGACTGCCCGGCCACACGCAGGTCCACCAGTGGATGCGCGAGAAGGCCGACTGGAAGTCGACGCCGGTCGCTGACGGTGAAAAGAACAAAGGCGCGGTTGCGCCGGCGCTCGCCTCAGCGGCGAAGACGATGAAGGCCAGCTACGAGCTCCCCTTCATGAAGCACGCGCCCATCGGCCCGACGATCGCCGTCGGCGACGTCCGGCCAGACGGCACGGTGTTCGTGCACACGCACAACCAGAATCCGCAGGCGCTGCGGGGCCAGATTGCGATGATGCTCGGCACGCCTGTCGCCAACGTCGTCGTCCGCATCTACGCGGGCCCTGGCCACTACGGTCGCTCGAACGGCGGCAACGCCGGCGCCGAAGACGAAGCGGTGATTCTCTCGCAGGCCGTGGGCCAGCCCGTGCGCGTGCAGTGGATGCGACCGGAGGATCTGCAGTGGTCCACGCAATCGCCGGCCGCGTACTCGGACATTCGCATCGGGGTTGATACCCACGGCGTCATCACGGCGTACGAAGCCAACCACTACATGCCTGCGGGCCAGGACGATCGACTGGTCGGCGCGATCATCGCCGGATTGCCGACACCACCGGCACCCGCGGTCAACAAGGACCCGATCGGTTCCACGTTCAACTCCCTGCAGGATCCCTGGCTGTATGGAAAGATCGCCAACGTTGCCGAATCCGGGTTTGGCACCTTCCAGATCGGCCAGCGCGAGTCGCCGCTGAACGTCGGTCTCCGCGACCACAGCATGCGGACGCCAGGACAGCTTCAGCAGAACTTCCCGCGCGAGCTCGCGATGAGCGAGGCGGCGGCGCTTGCGGGCCTGGACCCGATTGACTTCCGCCTGAAGAACACCGACGACGAGCGGCTCATTGGCACGCTGAAGGCCGTTCGCGAAGCCTCTGGGTGGGAAACACGCCCGTCGCCGAACGCGAAGGCGTCCGCCACCGGCTCGGCGCCCGTGACGGGGCAAGGGGTCTCCGTCATGCTGCGCTCTGGCACGTACTGGGCGTGCGTATGCCAGGTGACGGTCGTGCCGGGCACCGGCAAGGTCACCGTCGACAAGTACACCATCGCCGTCGATCCCGGCATCGTCGTCAACCCGCAGCAGTTGAAGCGGCAGATCGAGGGCGGCGCGCTGATGGGGTTGAGCCACGCGCTGTACGAAGAGGCGACCTTCGATGAAAGCGGCGTCACGAGCCGCGACTGGCGTACCTACCCGGTGTTGACGATGGCGGACATTCCGGAGATCAAGGTGGTGATCCTTCCCCACCCCGAGGTCGGGTCGTACGGCGGCGGCTCGGAGGCGGCCAACGCGCTGGCCATCTCGGCGATCGCGGCGGCGTTCCACGACGCGACGGGCAAGGTGGCGCGCCGCCTGCCGCTCAAGCCGGCCTACGTGCAATCGGTGCTCAAGGCGTAGCGAGCAGACAACATGCACGACTCGAGCGAAACGAGGACATCTACATCAACGGCGGAGGCTCCGGCGCCACCGCCGCAAGCCGTGCTCATGCAGATGTCGCTGGGCTACACCGTCCCGTTTCTGCTCCGGACGGCGGCACAGTTGTGCCTCGCCGACCATCTCGCCGGCGGCGCCATGACCGCCGAGCAACTCGCAGCAGCCACTGGTACGCACGCGCCGTCGCTCTACCGGCTCCTGCGCGCCCTCGCCTGCAACGGGGTCTTCAGCGAGGACGAATCGCATCGATTCTCCCTCACCCCGCTCGCCGAACCGCTCCGCTCCGACGTCCCAGGCTCCGTCCGTACGTCCGTTCTCTCGATCACCGGAGATCTCTTCGTCGTCCCATGGTCGAAACTCCTCTACTCCGTACAGAGAGGGCCAGTCTGCCTTCGACAAGTACTTCGGCGTTCCGTTCTTCGACCACCTGACCAGCAATCCTGAAGAGGCCAGCCTGTTCAGCGATCTGCTCATCGGGCTCAACAGCGCGGATCCGCCCGCGGTCGCCGCCGCGTACGACTTCTCCTCCTTTTCGCACATCGCGGACATCGGCGGGGGCACGGGCCACCTTCTTGCCACGGTGCTCGCCAGCCATCCCGGACCGCGCGGCACCCTGTTCGACCTGTCGCACAGCCGATCCGGCGCCGAGGAACTGATCCGCTCCCGAGGCATGGCCGACCGCATCGCCTTCACCGCCGGCAGCTTCTTCGACGATGTCCCTGCCGGATGCGATCTCTACTTGCTCTCGCACATCATCCACGACTGGAGCGAGGCACAGTGCCTCACCATCCTCGGCAACTGCCACCGTGCCATGTCGCCGACCAGCCGTCTGCTGATCATCGAGACGGTGCTATCCGAGGGCAACGCGTTTCATCCGGGCAAGATGCTCGACATCACCATGCTGACGCTGACGCCAGGCCAGGAGCGTTCCGAGCCCGAGTATCGCGCGCTCCTCGGCAAGGCCCACTTCACACTCACACGCGTCATCCCGACGAACTCCGCCGTGAGCATCGTCGAGGCGACTCCCGTCTGAGTGAGGGTGGACCACACGACATGAGGGATGTCCCCGGTACGAACGCGCCTCCGCCAGTTCGCCAGATATCAGCGCCTGCGTTGAAGGCGTGGCTCGACAGCGGCGCACTGATCGAACTCGTCGACGTGCGCACCCACGAAGAACGCGCGATTGCGGCCATCGACGGAGCGCGGCTGCTCGATCAGGCGTATCACGACGCGCTTCTCCTCCTCGACCGCGAGACGCCCCTCGTGTTCCAATGCCACCACGGGATCCGTAGTCAACACGCCGCCGAGTACTTTCGAGGTCACGGATTCCGCAATCTGCACAATCTGAGTGGCGGCATCGACGCCTGGTCGCTGGTCGTCGACCCGTCAGTGCCCCGCTACTAGGTGCTTCTCATCGACTTCGCGGCGCCCTCCGCCCTGCGGCGCGAGCAGGACCGGCCGTCGATGCTTCCGATCGTCGGCAACGGACCGCCGGGCACCTTCGTGCTCTTCCCGCACGGCCTCGCCGTCTCGTTACCAACGGACCAGATCGTCTTCTCGGACGATGCCGAGGGCCATGCGAGCGTCGGATTCGGCGGCATGGAGTTCGTCGGACTGGACGAGGGCAGCCTGGTATTCGTTCGGGC
The DNA here is from genome assembly GCA_963748265.1 of uncultured Acidobacteriota bacterium. Classification (GTDB taxonomy): domain Bacteria; phylum Acidobacteriota; class Vicinamibacteria; order Vicinamibacterales; family CAVVIG01; genus CAVVIG01. Next base: position 344,473 of record CAVVIG010000001.1, read on the forward strand.
GCGAGAAGTGCTTCCGGCCGATCGGCTCTCGCCGGATCGCAGTCACACGATGCGCCTCGACCCCGCGTGGGTCGCGGCCATCTCGCTGGACGGCCAGCCTATTTGGAGTCGCTAGGACTCGTCTAGCGGACGCAGGCGAAGTTGGCGGCGTCGTTCGGATCGCCCGTCCCCTTGTAGCGGGGCACGGCCGGATAGAGACACACGGGACGCGTGTGCTGAACGGTCCTCGTGGTGGCCTGGTTGTCGGTGAACTTCGTCCCGATGAATTGCGCCGGCGCAGTCCCGTGTTCGACCCACGCTTCCAGGGCGGTCTGCAGATCGTGCGCCGCGTCGCGCACGGGCGGAATCTGCATCCCGACGCCGCCAAAGTTCGACGCGCCTATCCCGCTGTTGCAGTGGTTCATGCCCGGCACCATGAACAGTCGATAGAAGCGCTGCGTCTGCTCGAGTCCGCCGTTCGCCTTGACGAGCTGCTCGTAGTACCGGGGACTGTAATCCGGCTGGAGCGTCTGATCGTTCCAGCCGTGATACTGGATGATCTTGACGCCCCGCCGGATCGCTGCCGCGTAGTCGGTGGAGGTGGCGTTCCCGAGCCGCCCGATCATCTGGTCGGTATGCGCCATGTCGCTGTCGAAGTTGAACGACATGAGATCCCATTCGGGCTTCTGGTACACGAGATTGGAGAAGTAGACCATCAGGCCCGAGGTCGCCGTTGCCGGCCGGACCATCCCCTCCCAACCCGTTTCGGAGCCTTTCGCGAAGCCCGGAAAGATCGATTCGCCGGTTCGCGGACTCTTCGGACCGTCGTAGATCTTCTGCAGCGCGGCGACCTGTGGCGGCGTAAGACAGTTGTTCGCGTCCGCGCCCTTGCACGTGAGCGATCGTGCTTCGAAGCTGCATCGTGAAGGATCCGCAATGACACCGTCCTCGAGGCCGTCCTTCTTGTCACAGGCCGCCACGACCGCGGCGGTAATCGCGGGCAGCTTCTCGGCGGGGATCGCCGCGCCCGGTGCCGCGAGCGCCTGCGCGTTCCAGACGAAGCCGGCATTCGAATGCGACTGGAAGTTCCAGGGCGCACCGATGATCAGGCCGTCGAAATCCTCCGGGTACCGCTGTGCCTCGATGAGACCCTGCCGGCCGCCGTTCGAGCACGAGCTGAAATACGAATGCGCCGGCGCCTCACCGTAGTACGCCGCGACGATTGCCTTGGCGGCCACCGTGGTCACGTGCTTGGCGCGAAAGAGGTAGTCGGTCGCCTTCTCCGGATGGCCAATCGCCCACCACTGGTTCGTGGACACGTGGCCCGTGTCGGTGGACGCGGTCGCGTAGCCCCGGCGCAGGTGTTCGTCCATGGCGGCGTCCATGCCACTTCTCTGGTAGTTCAACTGCCCGGCGAACCCGCCCTCACCTGTTGACAGGAACTTGCGGTTCCACGCGGCGGGGCCTGGCAGCCAGACCTCGAAGCGGATGTCCGAGTCGGAGGAGGGCTTGCTCACGGCGCTGTACGCGACAGAACTCCGGCAGGGTGGGGATCGTGATGGTGTCCGACACTCGCAGGGTGCCGCCCGGCACGAGCGTCGACTCGACGATCGACGTGGCATTGTCGAAGGTGCGGCCCATCAACGCCGAACAGGCCGCAGGGGGCGCGGAACCCGCTGGCCGTTCGCGTTGCTGTGCCGCGATTCCCCCGACACATGCGAGAATCGCCGCGCTCACAAGGAAGGACGCGTTCTTCAGCATCATGGCGCGCTCCATTCGGCAGCTCGACGGCACCGAGGATCGACCGCATTCCGGTCGTCGTGGCCCCACAGCGACGAGGCGAGGCAGTGATGATACGCGCGACGCCGTCCGGGGGACGACATTGAAATGCCGGGGCGATGGCGGCATCCGGCGCCTCGTTCACACCCTGTCCGTACTCGGCGCCCTGCTGGTGCTGGGGCTGCACACCCGCGCCGCCGCTCCAGAGGGGCCTCTCGTGCTCGTCGGTGGCGGGCCGACGCCCGCCGACGTCTTCAGCCGCACGCTCGCGATGTCGGGCGGACGCACGGCGACGGTCGCCGTCCTGCCGCAGACTTTTCCCACCGACACCATCGCCGATGCCGCGGTGGCGATGTGGCGGACGTTTCAGGTGCGCGACGTCGTGAAAGTGAGCCGGACGGATCCGGCCGCGGCGCGCGCCGCGCTCGAACGGGCGACTCTCATCTGGATGCCGGGCGGATTCCAGGGCCTCCTGATGCAGACGATCCGGGACACGCCGATTCCCCAGATCGTTCGCGCGCGCTTTCTGGAAGGCGTGACGATTGGCGGCGCGAGCGCCGGTGCGGCGGCCATGTCGCGCACGATGATTGCCGATGAGACAACGCCGGATGGCGGCGGCATCGACGGTCCCGCCACCGCCGAGGGCCTCGGCCTGTGGCCCGACGCGATCGTCTCGCCGCACTTTGCGGAACGCCGCCGGCTCGGTCCCCTCATCGCGATCGTGCGCGATCAGCCGACACTCTTCGGCGTGGGCATTGACGAAGGAACCGCTGTCATCGTGTCCCGTGGTGAGCTCGAAGTCCTGGGACGCGGCACCGTCGCTATCGTCGATGCGCACAGCCCCAAGGCGCGGATCCTCAAGCCCGGGATGCGCGTGAAACTGCTCGAGATCCGGTAAGCCTCAGGCCCACTGCTTTACGCCCGTCGCAGCGCCAGGATCGACACATCGTCGGCAAACGACGGCGAGCCGCCGAAGGCCGCGATCTCACGCACGCACGATTCCACCAGCGGACTGGGGCCGGCCCTTTCAGCCGATGTGATGAGTGCCATCATCCGGTCGAGCCCGTACTCGTCTCCATCGGGGTCCCGTGCTTCGAGCACACCATCCGTGTACAGCAGCAGTGTCTCCCCCGGCTGCAGGCGCAATCGCCTCGACGTGAACTGTTCGGTGCAGAACAGGCCGATCGGCAGGCCGGTCGCCTCGATCCGCTCGATGCCGGTGTGCGCGATGACCAGCGGCGGCGGATGCCCGGCGTTGCACAGCTCGATCTCGCCGGACCGCTCCGCGCGGCCGCACACGAGCGTCGCGTAGTGCATCGGCAGCGTGCTCTCGCAGAAGACACGGCTCGTGCGCTCCATCAGCTGCTCCAGCGGCAGGCCGATCGAGATGAGGGTCCGCAGCAGCGCGCTCAGATGCGACATCAGCATCGCCGCCGCCACGCCGTGCCCCGCCACGTCGCCGAGCAGGAAGTAGAGCTCACCGCCGGATCCCGGAATCAGGTCGCAATAGTCGCCGCTGACCGGGCCGGCCGGCTGGTAGTGATACGCGAACTCCCAGCCGTCGAATATGCGTTCGGGTCTTGGCAGCAGTTCGCGCTGGATGCGGACGGCCATGTCGAGGTCCTGCTGCAGCGCGCGTTGCGCGCGCGGCGTCAGGTGGTCCAGGCAGAACCGCGTCAGCGGGTCGGCAAACAGGCGGTCAGCCTCGATCGGATCGCCACAGGTCTCACACCGGCCGAACGTGCCTGCGGAGATTCGCTGCAGCGCGGCATCGACCTCATCGAGGAGCTGCTCGATCTCGGCGTTGCCACCCCGTCGCGTGGCAATCGAGACGAGCTGCTGTCGTCGGTCGGCGAGCTGTTCCCGGTAGGAGTGGCCGGCAGTAATGTCCATCGCAGTCGCCCGTGCGTTACCTGCCCATTCGCACGAACTTCTGTGCGCGCCGCCCCGTGCCGACCTCGGCGGTGTAGATGTTCCCCTGCGAGTCGGTCGCGACATTGTGGAGGAACACGAATTCGCCGGCATAGTGGCCGATGCGACCGAAGCGGCTGACTTCCTGCAGCGACCGGCGATCGTAGACGTGCACCTTGCCGTTGCCGGCGTCCGCCACGTAGAGGAACTGCTGCTGCGGATCGGGCGAAAACGCCACGGAGAAGGCGGTGCCGAGCAGTTTCGTCTGGCGTTCGACGAAGATCTCCCGCTGGAATTTGCCGTCGATCGTGAACACCTGCACGCGGTTGTTCCGGCGCTCCGCCACGTACACGAGGCCGTCCTCCGACACGCGCACACCGTGCACCAGGTTGAACTGCTGCGGTCCGGCCCCCTCGTACACCGGCCCGTTCGGCGCGGCGTCGTCCGGCTTGTTGCCGTAGGCCCCCCACATGCGCTTGAACGTTCCGGTATCGGCGTCGAGCACCACCACGCGGCGGTTCACGTAGCCGTCAGCGATGAACACCTCGTTCGTCTTCTGATGCACGTAGATGTCGGCGGCATTGTTGAAGTTTTCGGTGTCGAGACTCCCCTTGCTCGCACCGCGCTTGCCGACCTGCAGGAGGAACTTCCCGTCGCGCGTGAACTTCAGGATGTGGTTCTCCGTCCGTTCGCGCAGCCGGGGACCGCCAGCCGAGGAGATCCAGACGTTGCTCTTGTGGTCGACGAAGATGCCGTGCTCGTCCTTCGGCCACTCGTAGCCGGCGCCCTCACCTCCCCACCCCTGGATGTAGGTGCCGTCGGCATCGAACTCCATCACCGGCGGCGCCTCGCGGCAGCACTCGGCTTCCGGGTTCTGCGCCTTCTCGTCGCTCTGGATCGACCACGGACGCTGAATCAGCCAGATGTGATCCCGCGCGTCCACGGTAATGCCCGACACCTGGCCGAGGATCCACTGCTTCGGCATCTTCGGCCAGAACGGATCCACCTGGAACTGCGGCGCGGCCGGCGGTTGCTGGGCCGCGACGTGGGTGAACCTGCGCTCGGCGACGCCCAGTGCGACGAGCACCACCGCGAACGCAGCCACGGGCCATGTGCGGTTCTTCGACACCTGCGACATGCGGCCTACTTTACGCCAGCGGTTGCGCGCACGTCAGCCCGGCGGTTGCCGTCGGTATAATCCGCTGACCCCGCATGCTCGCACGCGGTTCGCACATCGGCAGCTTCGAAATCACGGGTCTTCTCGGGTCCGGCGGAATGGGCGAGGTGTACCGCGCCCGCGACGTCCGACTCGGCCGCGACGTGGCACTCAAGGTGTTGCCCGCGGAAGTCGCGACCGATCCAGATCGGATCGCGAGGTTCCGGCGCGAGGCGCAGCTGCTCGCCGCGCTCAATCATCCGAACATCGCGGCGATCTACGGCCTGGAGGAAGCCGACGCGCTGGTGGCGCTCGCGCTGGAACTGGTCGAGGGTCCGACCCTCGCGGATCGTCTCGCGGCTGGTCCGCTACCCGTCCCTGAGGCCGTTGCCATCGGGCGACAGCTCGCCAACGCTCTGGACGCCGCGCACGAGCGCGGAATCGTCCACCGCGACCTCAAGCCAGCCAATGTGAAGCTGCGTTCCGACGGCGTGGTGAAGGTGCTCGATTTCGGCCTGGCCAAGGCAGTCGAGGGATCCAGCGAGCACGCGCCCCGAACTCGCCCACCATCACCTCGCCGGCATTCGTCACCGGCGCCGGCATGCTGCTCGGGACCGCCGCCTACATGGCACCGGAACAGGCGCGCGGCGCCGCCGTGGACAGGCGCGCAGACATCTGGGCGTTTGGATGCGTGCTGTTCGAGATGGTCACCGGCCGCTCGACATTTCCCGGTGAGTCGGTCGCCGAGGTCGTGGCTGCCGTCCTCAAGGAGGAGCCGGACTGGTCGTTGCTGCCGCCCGAGACGCCGCCCGCGCTTCGGCGGCTGCTGCGCCGGTCCCTTCACAAGGACCGTGAACGCCGACTGCAGAGTGCGGCCGATGCACGGCTCGACCTGGACGATACGATCTCGGAGCCGGTGGCTCTCGCGGGTCCGTCCGAGCCCGGGCCGCGGCGGTCAGGCGTCGCGTGGGCGCTTCTTGCGGTCGCGTTCGCCGCGATCGGCGCCCTCACCGCCTCGCTGCTTCAGGACGACAACGACGCCGGACCGCTCACCACGTTGCGGGTGGACATCGCCACGCCTCCCACCAGCACGCCGGCCGCATTTGCGCTGTCGCCCGACGGGACGCGGATCGTGTATAGCGGCAGGGGCGAGAGCGGAAGGACTCAGCTCTTCGTGCGCCATCTCGAAACGGGTGACGTGCGCGAATTGCCCGGGACGGATGGTCCGAACGCGCCGTTCTGGTCGCCCGATGGGCAGTCGATCGGGTACTTCGGCAGCGGCGCGTTGAATCGCGTCGACATCGAGGGGGGCCGCGTCCGGCGGCTGGCGCAGGCACCGATCGCGGGCGGTGCGTGGCTGGCAGACGGAACGATCCTGTTCACGAACGAGCGGAGCGGGAGGCTGGCACGCGTGACGGCGAATGGCGACGCGGCACCCCTGGATCTCGGACCGGCCGACACGCCCACCAACCCGCTCGGCCAGGGTGCGCCCCTCGCGCTGCCGGACGGTCGCCACTTCATCTGCGCTGTCAACCGCTTCGAAGAAGGCAACGGGCTGTATGTGGGCTCGCTCGACACACCCGGACTCACCCGCCTGACCGACGCCGAGAGTGGCGCTGCGTATCATCCTGCCGGCTGGCTCCTCTTCCTGCGCAAGGGATCACTCATCGCGCAACGCTTCGACATGGCGAGCCTGGCGTTGTCAGGAGAGCCGGTGGTTGTGATTTCCGAAGTGGCACAGACCGATTTCAACCAGCCGCCGGCCGTGTCGATTGCACGAACCGGCCTCGTTGCCTACCGGGCTGGCATGAATGCGACGAGCCAGTTCCAGTGGTTCGACCGCGCAGGCACCCCGGGTGCGCTCCTCGGTGTTACACCGCCGATCAGCAGACGACGGTCGAACTGTCGCCAGACGGAAAGCGCGCGGTGACATGGCGGGACCTTCGCGAGCGCGGTCGCAACAACTACGACATCTTTCTCGTGGACGCCATTCGCGAGAGCCGCCTCACGGTCGACCCGGCCATGGACCGCTTTGGCATCTGGTCGCACGACGGACGGTTCGTGCTTTTCGACTCGGACCGCAGCGGCGTCCGCAACCTGTATCGGAAGCCCGCCGACGGGTCGTCGCCGGAACAATTGATCGTGGAGAGCGATGAGCCGAAGACCGCAAACGACGTCTCAGCGGACGGCCGCACGCTCCTCTTTCGAGCCGGCAACGATCTCGCCGTGATGCCGCTTGACGGCTCCAGCCCGCCGCGAAAACTGTTCGAGACGCCATTCGACGAGCGCACCGCGCAGTTTTCGCCGGATGGTCGATGGATCGCGTATCAGTCGAACGAGTCGGGCAGGGTCGAAGTGTACGTTCGCGCCTTCCCGGAATCACCGGCGCGCTGGCAGGTGTCGGTTCAGGGCGGCTACGCACCGCGCTGGAGTCCGGACGGTCGCGAGGTGTACTACGTCGATCTCGCCGGCACGCTGATGGCCGTGCCGGCGGCGGCGAGCGGCGGCACGTTCGTGCCGGGCGCGCCGAAGACGCTCTTCGCCCCCGGGTTGCTCGGCTCCAGCGAGTTCAGCCGCCAGCAGTACGACGTCGCGCCAGATGGGCGCTTCCTGATGCGTGTCGAAACAGCCTCGGCTCAGCGTCCCATCACCCTGTTGATCGACTGGAGGCCCGACGCGCGATAGCCGCGCCGCCCGGCTTCGGCGCACCTGGCCTAAGATCGAATCTGTGCACGGAGCGCACCCGGACACTTGATGCAGTTGCAGTCAGGAATCAGCCTCGGCCCGTATGAGATCGTCGAGCCCCTCGGGGCCGGCGGCATGGGCGAGGTGTATCGGGCACACGATCGACGTCTCGGGCGCGACGTCGCGGTGAAGGTGCTGTCGCGGCATCTCAGCGGCGACCCCGATGCGATGGCGCGGTTCGAACACGAAGCGCGCACGGTGGCCGCGCTCTCGCACCCGAACATCCTCTCGATTCACGACTTCGCCGTCGAGGGCGGGATGCCCTACACGGTCACCGAGCTCCTCGAGGGCGAGTCGCTGCGCGAGCGGCTGGAGCGCGGTCCGCTCGCCTGGCGCGAGGCGCTCGCGCTCGGCATTGCGATCGCCGATGGCCTCGCCGCAGCACACGGCCAGGGCATCGTCCACCGCGACCTGAAGCCCGAGAACCTGTTCCTGCTGCGCGACGGCCGCCTGAAGATCCTCGACTTCGGCCTGGCCCGCTACGTGCCGACATTTTCAGGACCCTCGGACACGCACCTGACCTTCGTCGGCACGCCGGAGCACGGCCTCGTGATGGGGACACTCGGATACATGTCGCCCGAGCAGGCCCGCGGCGGCCCCATCGGCGCCACGAGCGACATCTTCGCGCTCGGGTGCGTCCTGTACAAGCTCGTCACCGGCGACCGGCCATTCGAGCGGGCGACCCCGGCCGATGCCATCGCCGCGATCCTGCACGAGACCCGCGGCCGATCGGGGACAGCGGCGCACAGGTTCCCGCCGAACTGGGCCGCTTCGTCGCGCACTGCCTCGAGAAGCAGCCGTCCGCCCGCTTCCAGTCGGCGCGGGATGCCGCGGTGGCGATGCAGGCGCTCCTGCACGACTCCTCGGAGCGCTCCCTGCCCGGCACGGCGCTCCAGCCGTGGCTCGACCAAGGCCGTCGCAGTGCTTCCCTTCGTCAACGAAGGCGGCGACGCCGACCTGGATTACTTGACCGACGGGCTGACCGAGATCCTCGTCAACGCGCTCTCGGCACTGCCGAAGCTGCGCGTCGTGCCGCGCACGGTGGTACAGCGCTACAAGAACCGCGCGATGGAGCCGACACGGATCGGCGCCGAACTCAACGCCACGGCGCTCGTCACCGGACGGGTCGTCTCGCGCGGCGGTCAGGTCAGCGTGCAGACGGAGCTGATCGACGCGCCCTCCAATGCGCAGCTCTGGGGACAGCGGTTCGTCCGCCCGGCCAGCGAGGTCTTTGCCCTGCAGGAGGCGCTCGCGGCCGAAATCGTCGAGGCGTTGAGCAGCAGGCTCGGCGGCCAGAAGAAGGCTGCGCGCCGGGTGCGTGCGGCGCACACTCCCGCGCCAGCGGCGTTCGAACACTATCTGCGCGGCCGTCATGCGTTCCAGCGGTGGGGCCCCCGCGCGTTTGCCCGGGCCATCGAGCACTACGAGCAGGCCATCCTCGCGGATCCCGACTACGCGCCGGTGTGGGCAGGCCTGTCGGACGTGCTCGGAGCATCCGCGTACTTCGGCTACACGGATCAGCAGACGTCGATGGCGCGGGCGCGCGCCGCAGCTGAACGAGCCCTCTCGCTCGACGCCACGTCGGCGGAGGCACACGCGGCGCTCGCCGTATCACGACTCTTCGGCCACTGGGATTTCCCTGGTGCCGCCGCGGCATTCGAGCGATCGCTCTCGCTCAACCCGCGGCTGGCGACGACGCACGTCTTCCACTCGCTGTATTTCGCCGCGCACAGCAGGTTCGACGACGCTCTGGCCACGGCGCGGAAGGCCGAAGCGCTCGACCCGCTGTCAGTGCTGCCGGTGTTGTCGGTGGTCTGGGCCTGCCATTTCGCCGGGCGCGACGAGGAGAAGCTCGCGCAGGTGCACCGGCTGCTGGACCTGGATCCCGGCGCACCCACGCCGCACACACTGCTCGCTGCCGAGGCGGAGCGGGTCGGCGACTATCCCCTCGCGATCGCGCGCATCGAGACGCGGCTCCGGATTGCAGGCGACCCACCCGACCTGGCCAACGCGCTCCGTGCAGGCTGGGAAAAGGACGGCCGCGCCGGCTTCCTCCGCGCCAAGCTCCAGGCCATCGAAAGCGGCGTCGGCATTTTCGGTGCGCCGGCGATCGAGGCCGCCGCGATCCTGATCAACCTGGGCGAACCCGAGGCCGCACTCGATCGGCTGACCGCGGCGTGTGACGCCCGCGTGAGCGGCGTGGTGCTGATGGGCGCGGACCGGTGCTTCAGGACGCTGCACGGGCACCCGCGATTCAACGCACTCGTCCGGCGCGTGGGCCTGCCGCAGGGTTAGTCGCAAGTCTTCAGTCGCAAGACTCAAGTCAGAGCATCGAGTCGCGTCATCGACCTGCGACCTGCGACGGTCGCCTTCGACAATCCCTATCTGTTGAACGATTCGTGCCGCGACGCGGTGGTCAGGCGGACCATGTAGCGCGTCGGCTCCTCGTCGAACCGTTCCTTCAACTCGCGCAGGCTGCTGGCGCCGCCGTAGCTGATCGACGAGCACAGGTGCCTGAGCATGTCCTGGATGACGCTGCGCACCGAGCCTCGTGCCGGCACGCTCACCTCCAGCCCCTCGGCGCCGAGCGCCTCCACTTCATTGGCATCGGCCTCCTCGAGATCGAGCCGATCCCTCACCGCGGCCAGCGACGCCATCCCGCGGAACACCTTGAACGGGACCTGCACCATCTTCTGTGAGTCGGGCATGAGCACCGACTTCAGCACGATGTCCCCCGGGGTTTCCTGCGTGCCGGCGAAGGCGCTGCCCAGCATCACCGTGTCGCCGCCGAAGAGCAGCGCCTGCGCGATGCCGCCGTGGCGCTTGATGCCGCCGTCCGCGATGAGCGGCACCCGGTTCCCGACCGCCTGGCGGGTCTGCACGAGCGCCTCGACCTGGGGCACGCCGAAGTTCGTCGTGAGGCGTGTGGTACAGCCGCCGCCAGGCCCGATGCCGACCTTGATCGCGTTCACGCCACGCTCCAGGAGAAAGCAGGCCCCCTCGGCCGTGGCGACGTTGCCGGCAATCAGGTCCACGTCGCCGAAGCGCGCGCGGATCTGTTCGATCGCGTTCGCCATCACCATCGAGTGACCGTGCGCGATGTCGATGACGATGAGGTCGGCGCCGGCGCGGAGGACTTCGGCGGCTCGTTCCAGGTAGTCGCCGGTGGCGCCGACGGCCGCACCGACGCGCAGCCGTCCGCGGTCGTCGCGCGTGGCGAACGGATGGCGGCGATGTTTCATCAGGTCCTTGGCCGTGACGAGGCCGAGCACCGTGCCGTCCGCGTTGACCAGCGGGAGCTTCTTGACCTTGTGCGCCACCATCAGCGCCTCGGCGTTTGCCAGCGACGTGTGGCCCGTGTGCACGACGAGCCGCTCGCGCGGCGTCATGCGATCGCGCACCAGCGCATCGCCCGGCACGAACCGCACGTCACGCTCGGTGAGCAGCCCCTGCAGCCGCTGGGCGCCGTCCACCACCGCCAGCGAGCCGACGCCGGTCTGCCGCATCTCGCGCCTCGCGTCGGACACGGTCGCGTCGCCGCCGATCGCGTGCGGGTCGAGGATCACGCCGTGTTGCGTCCGCTTGACCGCCAGCACCTCCGCTACCTGCGGCGCGACGTCGCCCGCGCGAAAGCCGCGATCGATGATGCCGATGCCCCCTTCTTCAGCGAGCACCACCGCCATCGCGGCTCGCGTGATCGTGTCCATGTTGGCCGAGACGATCGGGCGGTTCAGCGTGAGACGCGTCGTGAGCCGCGCGCGCAGATCGATCGTGGACGGGTCGCGGCTGGGGACCACGCCAAGCTGCGGCGTGAACAGGAAGTCGTCGAAGGTGGCGCCCCGTACCAGGTCGAGCAGGTTCATCGGGTCCTCTGCAGCCGCTTCAGCAGCTGAATCTGTCCGGCATGATACAGGTCGTGTGCGGCGATGCCGCGCACGAGGTATCGCGCGCTTCGACCATTCCTGAGGAGCGGGCGGGCGAGTGCCGCGTCAGGCAGCGCGGCAATCGTCGCGCGCAGTGCCTTGTGCTCCGCGGCCAGCAGCTGGATCTCCGACGCCCAGGTGCGCGCAGGATCTTCCCTGAACCAGTTGCTCCCCTTCAGCGGAAAGCTTCCCCGCTTGTCGCCGGTGAGCCTGCGCCGGACCGCATACTTCCAGTACGCGGTATGCACGGTGATCTCGCGGATCGAGTGCCGCCGCGGCGCCGGACGCCAGCCCGCCTGCGCCGGCGTGACGCCGCGCAGCGATCCGCGCAGATTCGTGCCGTGCCACGATTGCTTGTCGTACGCTTCGTCGATCAGCGCCAGCAGGAGATCCGATTCAATCACGAGCAAGAGCATACCTGCTTCGCAGTGAGGCCGATGTGTGCTCAAATGCGGCCAGCATGATGCCTCTGCCGATACACCGCACCCGTGCCGCCGCCTTCGTCCTCGTTGCCCTGCTGCCACTGCGCGCCGCCGGAGCGCCGCCGGTTCCTGACGTGCGCGGTCCGATTCCGGCGACGGCGCAGTCGTATCCGTTCGGGGCGGCGGACCACACGCGGGTGCCAGAGGATCTGCGCTCCATCGGCTACGTCGAAGAGGAGTTCTTCGTCAGCGGCACGGCGAACGTGTACGACTGGCCTGTCGAGGGCCCGGCAACGGTCCGCACGGCAGGCGCGCCGTATACCACGCGCGTCCTGGTCCGGCGTCCCGCCGACCGCCGCCGCTTCAGCGGCAACGCCATCGTCGAGATGCTGAACCCGTCCAACCTGTTCGACCTCAATCTCGCGTGGGCGATCTCGCGCGCCGAGATCGTGCGTCGCGGCGACGCGTGGGTCGGCATCACGGCGAAGCCCGTGTCCGTGGAGACGCTCAAGACGTTCGACCCTGCACGCTATGCGCCGCTTGCCTGGCACAACCCCCTTGCGGCAGACGATCCGCGCAACTGCCAGACCGTCGCGGCGGACAGCAGCCGCACGTCCGAGAACGGGCTCGTGTGGGATATCCACACGCAGGTGGGCGCGTGGCTGCGGAGCGGCGCGGCGTCCAACCCGCTCCTGTACGGAGGCGAGCCGGCTGCACCCCATCCGGTGCAGCGGGTCTATGCATGGGGCTACTCGCAGACCGGCAGCTTCCTCTACACCTACGCGAACGCCATCCACCCGCTGGTCGTCAAGGAGATGGGGCGGTCGATGTTCGACGCCTACCTGATAGGCGTGTCGAGCGGCCCCTCCCCCATCAACCAGTGCGCGGACCCGATTCCAGCCGGCGATCCGCGACGCACCATCCGGAATGCCGGCGTCCCGGTGGCGCGCGTGATGACCCAGTCGGACTATCTCACCGGCATTGCCGCACGGCGTCCCGACAGCGAATCGGCACCCGACTTGTATCGGAACTACGAGGTTGCCGGATCGGCGCACGCGACTCCCGACGAACTGAACTTCGCGGCCGCGCCGGCGGACATCGAGAAAGGCGGACGCGCCGTGCCGCCGATGGCCTGCAACGAAGGGGCGCGCAGCCGGTTCCCGAACGGCCCGGCGTTCAACGCCGTCTTGCGGAACCTGGACACCTGGGCACGGACCGGCACGCCGGCGCCGCGCGCCGAACCGATCCTGGTCGCCGACGGTAAGCCGGTGCTCGACCGGTTCGGCAACGTGATCGGCGGGATCCGCTCGCCGTTCGTCGAGGCGCCGATCAGCACGTGGTTCGGCAACTCGACCGGCCCATCGTTCTGTCGCATCGCGGGGCACGAGGTGCCGTTCGACGCAGCGCAGTTGAAAGCGCTGTATCCAACGCCGAACGACTACATGCGCGCGGTGGTGGCCTCCGTCTCGCGGCTGGTGGTCGAGGGCTTCATGATTCGCGAGGACGCGGAAGCCATCGTCGCGGCCGAGCAGCGGCGGGCGGTGGAACTTCTGCGGTAGTTCGGCCGTCGAGTACTAGGGTAAGCGTCGTGGAGGACTGCCATGGCATGCCTGCGCTGTCAGCAAGAGGTTGCATCTGAGGCCCGTTACTGCCCGGCGTGTGGCGCACCGCAACACGGGGAGAACGGACCGGTGTTCGGGCGCCGCCGGCTGACACGGATTCCGGTCGACGGCAAGATCGCGGGCGTGTGCGCCGGCATCGCGGAGTACCTGGACGTCGACGTCTCGTTCGTCAGGGCGCTCTGGCTCGCGCTGTCGATCGTCCCGGGCGCAATCGTGGGCGGCGTCCTTGCGTACGCGCTCGCCTGGGTGGTCATGCCGGAGGGTCCTCCCGCAGCGGCCAGCACCGGCAGGCGTCTGGTGCGCTCGTCGACCGACGCGCAGCTCGCCGGCGTCTGCGGCGGCCTCGCCGATTATTTCGGCGTGGACTCCACGCTGGTTCGCGTCCTGTGGATCGTGCTGACGGTGCTGCCCGGCGCGATCCTCGGCGGCGTGCTCGCGTATCTGGCCGCCTGGCTGATCATCCCGAAGGCGCCGACGATCGTGTCGGCGCCGCAGCCGCACGTGGTCTGATCGCCAGCCGGCTCGCCGGGATCGCCGCAATGTCATGACCAGTTGGTGGATACTGGGCGTGTGACCGCACGTCCAGCTGCCGCCGCGACCCTCTCGGCGGAGCTCCTCGAACGCTTTCCCGCCTACGGCGGCACCTCGGTGCTCGACGACCTGCGCCGCACCGAGTACTCCCGCCTCGATCGGCAGGGGCACGCGTACCTCGATTACACAGGCGGCGGGATGTACGCGGACTCGCAGGTTCGTGCGCACGCCGGAATGCTCGCGGGCCACGTCCTCGGCAACCCGCACTCGGCGAGCCTCAGCTCCTCGGAGTCAACCGCGCTGGTGGAGAGCGCGCGGCGTGCGGTGCTCGAGTACTTCGGCGCGGCTGACAAGTACACCGCGATTTTCACCCTGAACGCCAGCGGCGCGCTCAAGCATGTCGGCGAGTGCTTCCCGTTCCAGCCGGGTGGACTCCTGCTGCTCTCCTTCGACAACCACAACTCGGTGAACGGCATCCGCGAGTTCGCGCGCGCGAAGGGCGCGGCGTTCGACTACGCGCCGCTCTCGGTCCCCGACCTCCGGCTCGATCGTGCGCGCCTGGACGAGATGCTCGCGTCGGCCGACCGGTCGCGCGCCAACCTGTTCGCGTTCCCGGCGCAGTCGAACTTCACCGGGGTGAAGCACCCGCTTGCGCTCGTGGACCAGGCGCGCGATCGCGGCTGGCACGTGCTCCTCGATGCGGCGGCCTTCGTGCCGACGAACCGGCTCGATCTCTCGCGGGTCCAGCCAGACTTCGTGACGATCTCGTTCTACAAGATGTTCGGGTATCCGACCGGCGTCGGCTGCCTGCTCGTGCGCAACGCCGCGCTGCCGCTGCTGCAGCGCCCGTGGTTTGCCGGCGGCACGGTGAACTTCGCGACCGTCCAGGGGCGCGCCCACATCCTGTCGCCAGGCGAGGCGGGGTTCGAGGACGGCACGCTGAACTACCTGAGCATCCCGGCGGTGGAGATCGGCCTGCAGCACCTCCAGCAGGTCGGCATCGACACCATCCACACGCGCGTGGAATCGCTCGCCGCGCTCCTGCTCGAGAAGCTTCTCGAGCTCCGGCACACGAACGGCCGGCACATGGTGCGGATCTACGGCCCGGCGACCATGAGCGAGCGGGGCGGGACGATCACGATGAACTTCTACGATCCGGAAGGCCACCTGGTGGACTACCGGCGGGTCGAGGAGCTCGCGAGCGAACGCCGCATCTGCCTGCGCACCGGCTGCTTCTGCAACCCGGGCGCGGGCGAAGCTGCCGAGGGGCTTACCGCCGACGACATGCGCGCCGCCGTCGAATCCGGGAGCGACATGACCCTCACCCGATTCGTACAGCTCATGCAGCGCCGCGGCGGCAAGAGCGCCGGCGCGATCCGCGTGTCGCTGGGACTGGTCAGCAACGTCGACGATGTGGCGAGGTTCCTGGCGTTTGCGGAGGAACTGCGCGATCAGACGCGGCTGACGCTGGGGGAAGTGACGTTCGACATCGAATCGTGCCGTGTCATCCGCGACGGGTCCTGAGTGTAGGGCCGGGTGTAGAGGCCGGTCTTACGATCCGGCCCTACTCGGTCCTGCATCGCGATTTGCTACAGTAGCCGTTCGCGATGCCCGCATACGCTCTCCTCGCCACCGCCTCGAACCAGCCCGGGATTCTGTTCGGTCTCACGAGGGTGCTGGCGGACTACTCCGCCAACATCACGTATGTCGACATCATCCCGCACACCGATCTCGGCGCCGACCTTTACCTCGAGTTCTCCGTCGACAGCGACATTGACGACCTGATGGCGGAGCTCGGTCGGGTCTCCGGCGTGTCGCGCGTCGAGGTGACGGCGTCGTTCTCGAAGATCTACGGCAAGCGCATCGTCATCATGGGCGGCGGCGCGCAGGTCGGTCAGGTCGCGCTCGGCGCCATCATCGAAGCCGACCGCCACAACATCCGCGGCGAGCGCATCTCGGTCGACACGATCCCGCTGGTCGGCGAAGAGGCGCTGGCGAGTGCAGTGCGCGCACTCGTGCGCCTGCCCCGCGTCCGGCTGCTCGTCCTCGCGGGGTCGATCATGGGCGGGGAGATCTCGCGCGCGGTCGAGGAGGTCCGGGAGAAGGGGCTCTTCGTCATCTCGCTGAACATGGCGGGCAGCGTGCCGGACGTCTCGGACCTGGTGGTGTCGGATCCGGTGCAGGCGGGGGTGATGGCGGTGATGGCTGTCGCGGACACCGCGAAGTTCGACCTGATACGGCAGCAGAAGAGAAGGTACTGATCAGGGAACGGGGATCAGGGATCGGGGATCAGGCCTTGCCCTCGTTTCCCACCGTTGCATGGTGTGTGATGTAAAGAATACTTGACATGCAGTCCTGTATTCTTTACTTTCTCCCGGACAACGTGGCAGGAGGGCCCATGTCGTTCCGCGAGAAAAGCGCCTGGATCTCGCTCGTGTCGATCCTGTTCTTCGTCGCCGTGTACTTCGGCCGGCTCGCTGCCGGAGGGTCTGGCAGCGGCAGCGCCAACTTCACCACCTTTGTCATCGCGGTCGCCGGGGTTGTCATTCTGGAGGCTGTCCTGCACCTCGCGATCGCTCTCCGCTCCCCGCGCGAGGCGCGCACGCCGAAGGACGAACGCGAGCGCCTCATCGAGATGCGCGCCACCCGGCTGGCCTTCCCTGTCTTGCTGGTCGGCTCGCTGGCGTCGATCTGGACGCTGCACACCGACATCGGCCGGACCGGCATGGCGCACGCCGTGCTCTTCGCGATCGTCGTTTCGGAGCTCGTCAAGTTCAGCGCGCAGATCGCGTATCACCGCCGCGGCTTCTGACATGGCCGTCTCGATCGCGAACCAGATCCGGCGGCTCCGTTTCGAACAGGACGAGATGACGCAGCAGCAGCTTGCGGATCGGATCGGCGTGACGCGCCAGACGATCAACGCCATCGAACTCGGCAAGTACTCCCCGTCGCTCGAAATCGCCTTCCGGATTGCCGCCGTGTTCGAGGTGCCGCTCGATCGGGTGTTCCAGTTCACGAACGGCGCACGATGAACATCTCGAGCTACGACTTCGGCTACGCATGGCCCTGGACCCTCGGCCATCTCCTCGCCGCCGCGATCTTCGCGGCGCTGGGTCTGATCGCCTGGAGGCTGGTGCGCGCGCGCCGCGTCGCCGTCTTCTTTGGCGCCTTGACCGCCTGGGCGCTCGCCGGATCGGCCATCGTGAACGTCGCGCTGCGTCTGAGCCTGCCGCTGGCGCTCCCGACGGAGGCGTTCCTGCGCGCCGGCGAGGGACGAGTCGTGGACCTCGGCGCGGGCTCCGGCCGGGCCACGGTCATGGTGCTGCTCGCACGCCCGCACGCCACGGTCGTGGCGCTGGACATCTTCAGCGACCGCTACGGCATCGACGGCAACACGCCCGTACGCCTCCGCGCCAACGCCACGGCGGCTGGCGCAGCCGCGCGTCTGGAGGTGCAGACCGGCGACATGCGCGCGATGCCGCTGGCATCCGCCTCGTTCGATGGTGCCGTGAGCGCGTACGCCATCGATCACCTGGGGAACGACGACGTCGCGCGCACGCTGGCCGAGACGCGCCGGGTGCTTCGGCCGTCGGGCGAGTTCCTGCTGATGGTGCTCAATCCCGACGCGTGGGTACGCATGGCGCTGCCGATGTTCTACGAGCACGGCTACTTCGGACACCAGCCGGCCCCGGCGCTCTGGCGCGAGCGGCTGGAGACCGCAGGGTTCGAGGTCGTGGAGGTTGGCCGTCAGCCGGGCACACTCTACGTGCTGGCGATCAAGCAGGATCACACAACACGCGTGGAAACTGGTCTTATGCCTGATCCCTGATCCCCGATCCCTGATCCCTGATCAATAATCCCTGACCATGAACATGAGGACCGTCAGGCTGACCGCCGTCGCGCTGGCACTTGCGGTGGCCGTACCCGCCCTCGTCGCGCAGTCGCCCAAAGCGGAAATCTCCGGTCCCGTCGGACCGAGCCCGTACGATGTCGTCCGCGCCTGGCACAAGCCGTTCGCCGAGGCGGGCTTTGCGTTCGGGGGCAACTCGGGCGTCTTCGCCGAGTCGCCCGACCGCATCTTCGTCGCGCAGCGAGGCGAGGCCCGGCTGCCCAGCCCGATCCCGCCCGAGTTCAGCGGGTACGCCGGGTCCATCGGTATCAACGTGCTGAGCGCTGTCGATCGGCGCGTGTGGAAGAACTGCCTCTACACGCTCGACGCCAATGGCAAGGTGAAGGAGCTCTGGAAACAGTGGGACACGCTGTGCGAAGGGTCGTCCGGCCCGGGCCCCCACCGCCTGCGCATCAGCCCGTACGACCCCGAGCGGCGCGTCTGGCTGGTCAACGAGACGTTCAGCCAGATCTACGTGTTCTCCAACGACGGCAAGCAACTGCTGCAGACACTCGGCGAGAAGAACGTCCAGGGGACTGACGGCAAGCACTTCGGCAAGCCGCAGGACGTCGCGTTCCTGCCCGACGGCCGTGTGCTCATCGCCGATGGCCTCGATAACCATCGCGTGATGATCATGGACAAGAACCTGAACTACCTCGGCGAGGTGGGAGGCAAGGGCGCCGGCCCGGGTCAGTTCAACGGCGTGCACGCTCTCGGGATCGGACCCGAAGGACGCGTGTTCGCGCTCGATCGCTCGGGCGGCCGGATCAACGTGTTCCGCACGACGAGCAACCCCGCGACGCTCCAGTTCGAGCAGGCCTTCACCGGCTTCTCCCTCCCGCTCGACATCGTCGTCAACGACGACAGCCTGTGGATGACCGACCTGAACCCGCTGCGGTTCACCAAGCTCGATTTCAAGGGGACGCACCTCTACACGTGGATGGTGCCGCGCGAGCTGCCCGACGGCTACCTGGAGGTGCACACCTTCAGCGTCGACTCGAACCGGAACATGTACGGCGGCGATAACCAGTACGGCCGGACGCAGAAGTTCGTGCCGAAGGCGGGGGCCGATCCAAAGCTGATTATCGGCCCGCCCTGGCGCGCGCGCTGACCGAGGCGCTCAGTTCGCCGGCCGCGTCGCCGGCTTGCCCTTGTCCTTGATCATGAAGACCAGGATCTTGGCGGGGGCCGTGGCGCTGGCGTTCTTCGACGTGGCGTGCACGTCGGTCGGGTTCTCGTAGAAGGTCTGGCCCGGACTGAGCGTCACGGGCTGTCCGCCCGTGACCTGCATCACCACGGATCCCTCGAGCACGTACACGAACGTGTGCGCGTCGTGGCGGTGCGGCGCGGAGGCGACACCGGCCGGATATTCGACGGTCGAGATCGTGACTTCCTTGCCGGCGAAGTCCGGCAGGTCCTTCGACAGGAGCGGCGTGGCCCTGGTCTGCTGCGCCTGCGCGCCTGCCGCCCATGCCACTGCCATCGCCACCAGCAGTGCTCGCCGGATCGAGGTCCCGTTCATCTCATGTCCTCCCCGGCGAATCCTACCTGAAGGTCCCGCGCCAGGACACCTGATCCCCGATCCCCGTTCCCTGATCCCTGTTCCTGATCCCTGATCCTTGGTTTCTATCCGAGCAGCTTCAACTCCGACGGCGGCTTCCGCTGCAGCCCGCGCTTGATCGCCCGCAGCCGCTCGGCGCGTTCGATCAGGCGTGTCAGCAGGTCGGTGATCGTCCAGTAGTGCGGCGCGGCCGACCAGAGGTAGAACGCCAGCGAGCCCGGCAGCGTGTTGATCTCGTTGAAGATAGAGCTCGTTCGCTGTCGGCGTCGATCAGGAAGTCGATGCGCGAGATCCCCTCGCATCCGAGCGCGGCGAATACGGTGGTCGGCGTAGCTGCCGCGCGCTCGCGCGCATCTCCGCCGGCAGATCCTGCGGGTCCAGCACGCGCAACGCGCCGGCCATGCCCTCGCTCGAGCCGACGCTCTTGCGTCCCTGGCGCTGGTACTTCTCGCTGAACGTGAGCGGCGACGCCTGGCTGCGTCAGCGGCATCTCGGTGACGGAGGCCACGGGCTCGTCGAGTCCTGCGACGGCGACGTTGATCTCGAGCCGGTTCTTGATGAACGGCTCGATGAGCGCTTCGACGTCGTACTCGAACACCTTGAGCACGCCGGCGACGAGCTCCGTGCCGTCGTGGCCGCCGCGCGACACACCCGCGCTCGACCCAAGGTTGCAGGGCTTGACGATGACCGGCCAGCCGAACGTGCCGGCGACTCGTGCGGGCAAGCTCGTGCAGCCAGCCGTGCGACGCGATCGAGCACGCTGCGCTCGCACGAAAGCCACGGCACGACCGGGACGCCGGCCTGCGTCGCCATGACCTTCGTCGACGCGCTTGTTCATGCCGACGGCGGATGCCATCACGCCGCAGCCGACGTACGCACAGCCGCCCAGCTCGAGCAGCGCCCTGGATGCAGCCGTCCTCGCCAAACGTTCCGTGCAGGACGGGCACGAAGACGTCCACCGGAATCCGGCCTGCCTCGCCCCGCGCAACCCGCCGAGCGGCGCTCCGCCGACCGGCATCAACGCGCTGAGGTGCCGAACCCGGCGCCAGCGTGACCTCGGTCGACAGGGATTGATCGGTCGGTCCGCCGCCCCCGCTTGAAGAACTCGCTGTGCCAGAGCGCATCGCCGATCCACCACCGGCTCGCATCGATCGATGTAGATCGGCAGCGGCGCGAAGCGCGTCGGGGTCGACGGCGTGCAGAATCTGAAGCCCGCTGACGACGGAGACGTCGTGCTCGAGCGATCGGCCGCCGAACAAGACGGCGACGGTGGGGCTTCACGTCGATCGGCACGCTCACTCGACGGCTGTCCCTTCGCGCGAGGGCCAGAACACGCCGGCCGGCGCTCGTACAGATCCGGCAGATCGTTCTCGAGAACGACGAGATCGCCGTCCGCGAGGTGTTCGCGTCAGCCAGCGGAACGCTTCGGTCCGGCCCGGCACGGCGACAGCCGGTCCTCGCGGCCGGCGTCCTGGTGGCCGGCCACGAACGCCGTCGCGGTTGGTGTCGGACACGACGAGCGTGCCGGTCGCACACGGCCGCTGCGTCGCGCGAGAGTGCCCGGTTGACGCTCGTACTGCTCGGCCCGAGCTCGATGACACCGGGCGTCGCGAGGAAGCGGCGCGTGACCGGAAGCGCCGCAGCCACCTCGAGCGCCGCGCGGAACCCGAACTGGTTCGAATTGTAGGCGTCGCGAATCCAGGTGACGCCGCGTCTCCTCGACGACCTCCAGACGGTTCGACACCGGCTTCAGGGTGCGAACGGCGCGACAGCGATCTGCCGGATCGACGCCGACCGCCACGCGAGCGTGAATGCGCCGGCCAGGTTCAGGATGATCGGGCGGCCGAAGAGCGGCGTGAAGCACGCGTAGCGTCCGATCGCGGGTCCTGCAGCGCGAAGCGACGTGCCCTCCGGCGAGAACCGGACCTGCTCGAGCCGCGTCGTCGAGATCCTCGGCCGACGTCTCTCGCCGTAGAGCAGTACCGCGGCTGTCGGGTCGCGCTTCGCGATTCGCAGCGCGCCGGGGCTGTCGGCGTTCACGACGAGCAGCCCGCCGGGCGGCACGCGCCTGCGCCAGCTCGCTCTTGGCGCGTGACGATCTCGTCGGTGCGACCCGAAGCGTTCGAGATGCATGTCGCCGACAGCCGTGATGAGGCCGGCCGACGGCGGTGTCAGCTGGCAGAGCCGCCTGATCGATCCGCGTCTTGAAGGCGCCCATCTCCACGACCATGAACGCGGTGTCCGGGCACGAGATCTTCGCGGATGTGGCGCGTCGACGCCCATCAGCGTATTGATGCTGCCTGTCGCGGCGAGCGTCGGCGCCTGGAACTGGAGGATGTGGGCGAGCATCGCCTTCGTGCTGCTCTTCCCGTAGCTGCCGGTGATGCCGATGATGAACGGCTGCACGCGCGGCGACGCTGCTGCGCGGCCTCTTCCTCGTAATCGCCGCTGGACGCGGCGCTCGTACGGCGTCAGCAGGAGCGTTGGCCGCCACCAGGAGCAGCGGCAGCACCGCGAACAGGACCGCCGACGCGATGAGCGGCGCGCCGGACTTCGACGTCGATGACGGCACAAGACGCACACCCAGGCGAGCCGCTGCGAGGCACGAAGGCAATCGCGAGCACGCGGCGCGCCCGCCAGGTGAGCCGCAGCGGAACTTGCCCGAACGCCGCGGGTCCGGCTGACGCATGCCAGAGCGACGAGCGCCCGCGGCGAAGAACAGCCCGCCGACGGCGGTGCACGGCCGGCTCGCCAGCGAACAGGAACGCGCAAGGAGCGACAGCCAGAACGCCGGGATCGGTGAGCGAGCGGACGTTGGTCCAGCTTCAGGAACCGGACGTGCTCGTAGCCTTCCTGCTGGAAGTAGCGCAGGTACGCCAGCAGCCGGCGCCACGACAGTACAGCTGCGCGGCGCGCCAGCGACGGCACGAGCAGCGGCCAGAAGCTCAGGCATCGCCTGCGAGCCGCTCAGCCACGCCCGCATCTCTCGACGCGCAGAGGTGGGCGCCCGTGCCGGTGTAGAGATGATGGTCCTTGTGCGGCAGCAGACCGAGCGTCGCCTGGGCCCGATCAGCTCCCGGTAACGGCGCGCCAGCCACGGCGGCGTCTCACGATCGTCCCCGCCCCAGATGAGGAGCACCGGACAGGCGATGGCCTGCGCGCTCTCGGTCAGGTCCTCGTTCACGGTCCGGACGAAGACGGCGCGCAGCACGCCGGCAGCCTTGATAGTCCTTGGACCCGAACCGCTCGCGTGTGCCACTCGCACGGCGTCCGGACCCCAGGAGCGGCTGCAGCGCCACCAGCGCGCGCCGCAGCGCTGCGGATCCCCTGGCGCCGGATGCGCGTGCGCGACAGCGCCGGCAGCGGCAGGCCGGGACCGCCATGCAGCACCAGCGCGCGGATGTGCGGCAGGCGCCGCGACGGCCAGCCGAATCGCTGACGCGCCCGCCGAAGGAATGCCCCACGAGCACCACCGCGCCGCCGACCTTCTCGAGCAGGTACTGCTGAACGAGGTCGCGTGTACTTGATGCGTGCCCCAGCCGTCCGGCGGCGGCGGCGCCTCGCCAAACCCGGGGAGGTCGACGCAGGTGCACGCGGTGCGTGTGTTGAAAGAGCGTCGCGATGCCGCGAAGGCTCTCGCGGTTGCCGCCCCACCCGTGGAGGAAGACGAGGTGACGCGACGACGGGTCGCCGGCTATTTCGTCAACGAGGCTCGCTCCGTTGTACTCGAAGCGTTCGACGGTCTGGAGTGCACTGCCCAACGTGGAAAGCGTAGTGTAGCACGCGCATGTCAGCCGACGGCCGCGCGGCGGCCCTCGATGACGGCGTCGTAGATGGCACGTGCGCGGCGGCCGACCGCATCCCAGATGAGGTGATCGTCGAAGTGCTCGCGCACCCGTCGCCACTCCACGTCGAAGTCGAGTGCGGCCGCTGCGGACAATGCCTCGACGAGCGCACCGGAGTCGCCAACCCCCCAGTGCACGCCGATGCGTCCTCCACCGGTGAGGGCCTGGAACGGCGCGATGTCGGTCACGACGGGAACGCATCCGCACGCACAGGCTTCGATCAGCGCATAGCCACAACTCTCGTAGTGGCTGCCGAGGACGAAGAGATCGGCCGCGCGGTACCAGGCCGGGAGCGAGTCATGCGGCACCTGGCCGGCCAGGCGCACACGGCTCGCAAGAACGTCAGACGCCTCGATCCGGCCACGCACGTCAGCCAACAGGCTGCCGCCCTGATACACCATCGTCAGCTTCGCAGGCGGCTGACGTGACGCGAAGCGCTCGAAGCCGTCGAGCACCGTCATCGGGTCCTTGTTCGCGTCGAGCCGACCGACCCACAGCAGCGCGGGAGCTCCGTCGACGCCCGAACGCAACCGCGCACGGTCGCGAGCCATGGGCTCGAATCGGCTGCCGGCTTCCGGCACCGCATGTACAAGTTCGGGCGCCCGGATCGCGCCGGCCCGCACCCAGACAAGCCCCTGCTCCACGGAGGTGAAGAGGAACGCGTCGGCCGCGCGCATCGCCACACGCCGCGCCCGCCCCCGCCACGACTGCCGCGGAGGCGGCGCGCCGCCGTGATCCTGCACGACCATGGCTGTCTGCAGCGGTAGACCGCGCCGCAGCCACCACGCATCGACGACTGCGTCGAGGCCGTTGACATGTACAAGGTCCGGCTCGAGACGGGCGACGGCAGCGGCAACCGCCTGCGTACGCCGCCAGCGATCCGCGCCGCGGCGGAAGACGTAGGCGACGCCATTCCGCGAAAGGGCCGCGTCCGTGTGGAACGCCTGTACCGACGTGACGGACGCGCCCGTCGCAGCGATCGCCTCGTTCCAGTCCGTCAGCGTCCGGTACCCATCGAGCAGCGCCGAGGGTGTCTCGATCGACGGGTCGAATGCGAAGGTGACCTGGACGACTCTCATCGCGGCCAGCCGGGCGGCACCGTACTATAGTGGCCCATGCGCGTTGCGCTCGTCGCGACCGGCGGCTTCGATCGCAGTGGTCGCGAGCGGATCATTCCCGCGATGGTCGCCCTTGTCGGCCGCCTCGCGCGGGCTCACGACGTATTCGTCTACGTCCTCCGCTATCACGATGCGCCGTGCAGCTATCCGCTGGCCGGGGCGACCATCCGCGACCTCGGAAGCCCGCGAGGCATGGCGCGGCAGTGTTCCGCCCTGCTTCGCGCGCTGCGTGCCGATCGCCCTTTCGACGTCCTCCACGCGTACTGGGGCGTCCCCGCGGGACTGGTGGCCGCCGCTGCCGGGCGCCTCCTCGGCGTCCCCGCTGTGGTGACCTGCGACAGCGGCGAGTTCGTCGCGCTGCCCGACATCGGCTACGGACAGCAGTTGCGGCTGCGCCATCGAGTGGCCATCACGGCGGCGACACGCCTGGCCGCGCGTGTCACGGTCTGCACCGAGTACCAGGCGCGGCTCGCGCGTCAGCACGGTCTGAGCCCGGAGGTCATTCCGCTCGGCGTCGACCTCGATACGTTCGGGCGGCGCAGCGAGCCGCCGGAGGGGCCTCCGTGGCGCCTGCTGCATGTTGCCAGCATCAACCCGGTCAAGGACCACGAGA
This sequence comes from uncultured Acidobacteriota bacterium, assembly GCA_963748265.1. Lineage (GTDB taxonomy): Bacteria > Acidobacteriota > Vicinamibacteria > Vicinamibacterales > CAVVIG01 > CAVVIG01. Next base: position 369,567 of record CAVVIG010000001.1, read on the forward strand.
CCCTGCTCCGCGCCTTCAGCCGGCTGGCGGCTCGTGGCATCGACGCCAGACTCGACATCGTGGGCGTCGATACCCTCCAGGGCGGCACCCGCGCACTGGCGTCGTCGCTTGGCGTCGCCGACCGTGTCACCCTTCACGGGTTCCTGCCGACCGACGCCCTCGTGCCGCTCTACCACGCCGCGCACCTGAGCGTCCTCACATCGCGCCATGAAGCCGCTGGCGTCGTGCTCCTGGAATCGGCGGCGTGCGGGGTGCCGGTGATCGGCTCGCGAGTCGGCTACATCGCCGACTGGGCGCCGGACGCCGCGACCGCGGTGCCGCCACACGATCCAGACACGCTCGCGGAAACCATCGAGCGACTTCTTGGCGACCCGGCGCGCCGTGGCAGCACGGCCGATGCGGCGCATCGATGGGCCCGCTCGCACGACGCGGACGGCACCGCCCGGCAGTTCACGGCGCTCTACGTGCGGCTCGCAACCGGGCACGCGGTCGGCCGGAAGGCGACGGCCTGACCTCGGGCGCGGTCCAGTCACCACTCCACGCCCTCTTCACGCAGACTGCTGCTGGCGATACGCGCCATCAGGCCGCGCTCGACCAGCCGATGCGCTCCGTCGACAACAACCGGTGCGCACTGACATCCGCGCGCGCGGAACACAGCCGCGAGCGACGGCTCCGCGATGGCTGGGCGTCCGTTCACCATGACGAGCGACACGGCCGCCCGGGTCGTGCGCAGCAACGCGTCGGCAGCGCCTGCGGCGCTCGGCGGAATCACACACAGGTCCGCGGGCGCACCGGTGCGCAACTCACCCGCTCCATCGAGGCGGAGGACCGACGCCGCGCCCGTCGTAACCTGGCGCAGTAGGTCGTCCGCACCGACGCCCGTGCCAGCCGCCACGCGGAGCTCGTCCAACAGGTCGCGCGCCCCCGTCAGCCTTGAATCCGTTCCGAGGCAGACGCGCCCGTTCGCATGCGGCGATTGGAGCACCGCGGGCATGTCCACGGTCCCTCCGAACAGCGAGAGGTTCGATGAAGGACACCACGCGAGGCTCACACCGCGCGCGAAGAGGTCGTGCCACTGCTCCGGCGCGATCGCCACGCCGTGGACGAGGACCGTGTTCTCCCTCAGGCAACCGCGAGCGTCGAGCTGGGCGATCTCCCCCGCCGCTGTTGTGTCGACGCCTTCCGCCGCGTGGACGATGAACGGCCAGTCAGGTGGCGTCGCCCGCCACCGCATCTCGACGACGCCTCCGGGCTCGCCGTTGGCTCCTGCGGGACCGTCCTCGAGCGCCAGCGAATGCGCCCATCCCATCCGGCGGACCGTTCGCACGGGAAACCGCCGGCCAAAGGCCCGGTACAGAGGGTTGTGGTGGGCAACCGTCGTCGCACCCGCAAACAGGTTCTTGACGGCGCCGACGAACAGCCGCTCGTCGAGTGGCGCCTGGCTCCGCCGGCGGATCTCCGGGTCGTCGCGGATGAGCGGCCGCAGATCGTCAATCCACTCGCGTGCGTTCGAATAGCGCTCGCGCGGGTGCAGCCGGCCGTAGTGATTGAGCTCCAGGTGATCGTGCGCGTTGACCAGGCCTGGCAGAACGACGCGCCCGTCGAGATCGACGACGCGATCCCCGGCGGCGTGGAGCGTCGTCGAGCGCCAGCACCCGACGACCGACACGGATGGACCGCGCCTCTCCGGACGGTGTGACGACGCGCGCGTTGACGAACGTGGTCGGACGCAGCCACCCGAGCATCACGCGCGCGTCCGCATCCGCCTCGAACCGTGAAAGACCACCACCACCGGCGCGCCGCGCCCGTCGACGCGTGGTTCGCGGATCGCGCAGATGTCGATATCGTGGGCATCCAGCAGCTGGAGGTGCTCCTCGATCGCATGCGGGCAATACGGCAGTTCGTAGCGCTGGCCATCCGCCGCCGCGAAGGTGCGGCGCCATCCGAGCGCCGTCCACGACGGGTGGAAGTCCGAGTAGACGAGCTGACCACCGACAGCGAGGACCCTTGTCGCTTCACCGATGAACGCGTCGAGGTCCGCGATGTCGCCGCACATGAGCGACGAGCTGACCACGTCGAACGCGCCGCTCCTGAACGGCAGGCCGCAGGCATCGCCTCGAATGCGCGCGAACGAGCCGTCGGCACACGCGAGCATCGCCTCGGACAGGTCGACACCGACGACCAGTGGCACGCCGGCCTCGCGCAGGAGCGCAAGGTTGCGACCGGTCCCTGTGCCGACGTCGAGCGCACGACGCGCGCGGGTCGAGCGCAGAAGCGGGGCGACGATCACCTGCTCCGCCTGCATCAGCGGGTTGTGCGGGCGCGCGGGATAGGTCGGCGCCCAGAGGGCGTACGCCTCGTCGGCCGGAAGGAGCGACACCCGACGCGGCAACAGGCGCGCCAGCAACCCTTTCATCAGAACCCCGTCGTCTCGGGCCGTTGATAGTGCATGAGCCGCTGCAGGATGCGCAGCTCGTACGGTGCGTCGTACACGCGAAGCTTGTAGCGCCACGCGCTGGCCATCCGCAGCAGCGCCCGCCGCGCCCGCGTGAGCCGGCGATCGGTGACGGTCGGATAGAACGCGTTCAGGACCCGTTCGAAATTGCGGACACGGCGCCGGATCGCGCCGTCCATCCACGGGATCCCGTCTCCGCGCCGCATCATCGCCTGGCGCCACTCGTGCGAGGCCCACTCGTCGAGCGTCTTCGGAAACGCGAAGCCCCACGTCTCCGCCTGCTCGTACATCGAGCCGTCCATCGGGACCGGCGTGTAGGTGTACAGGATGACTTCGGTCGCGGGGTTTACCGCCTTGATGCCCCTGATGAACTCGAAGGTCCGCACGGCGTCGCCCTGCGGATCGGGCGGCGATCCGAGCACGAACGAGTATTCGGGCACGACGCCGTAGCGCTTCATGCGCGCGGCCAGCGCGACGGCCAGTTCCGGCGCCGCGGTGCCCCCCTTGTTCATCGCTGCCAGGGTCTCGGCAGATCCGGACTCCGCGCCGGCAAACACCATGGCGAGCCCCGATCGCGCCATCGCGTCCCACGTGCGGTCGGAGTACTTCATCAGCGTGTCCACGCGCCCGAGCGCCCACCACCGGAGGCCGAGCGGCGCGATCCGTTCTGAGAATTCTGCGACGCGCGCCTCCGAGATGAAAAAGTCCATGTCGTGCATCATCACGGAGTCGATGTGCCAGTCCGCCTGGAGGCGGCGCAGCGTCCGCTCCATCCGCCCCGGCGACTGGGCCAGCCAGCGGCGCTGGCTCATCGCAACCACTGCGCAGAAGCTGCACGCGAAAGGACACCCGAACGACGAGTTGTGCGCCACGGTCCGGCGACCGAGGTACGTCGGATGGATGTACTGATCCATGTCGACGCGGTCGTACGGATACTCCGGCAGTTCGTCCAGTTGCGTCATCGCGGCCGGCGCGTTCCGGACGATTGCGCCGTCGGGCATCCGCCGGCAGAGGCTCCCGACGGACGCCAGCGGCCGCTCCCCGCGCAGCGCGGCGATCAGTTCGAGAAGCGGCTGCTCCCCCTGGGATCGCACGACATAGTCGACGAAGCCGGATGCCAGCACCGTGTCGGTGTGATGTGTCGGGAAGTAGCCGCCCCACACGATCACCAGATCGGGGTACGCGGCGCGCAGGCGCTTGCAGACCGGAACGGCCTGGCTCACCTGCGGACCGGGCATCACGGTGACCGCCAGGACGACTGGCTGCGATCGGCCGCGCCACTCCTCGATGTGTGCAGCGATGGCCGCCGCCGGCTCCGGAACCGTGTTGCCGTCCACCAGCACCCAGGGCTCGCGGCCTTCGACCACCGCGGCGAGCGCCATGATCGACAACGGCAGCGGCTGCTTCCCTGGCGTCGTCGAGAGCGGGTTGAAGAAGACGATCATCGCGCCACCCAGACGCCGAAGGCCGCAGGGTCGCGTTTCAGCCGCCGCCGCGACCACGTGCGCCGCGCGCGCCAGGCCAATGGCCCCCGGGACGGATAGAACGCGGATCGCCGGCCCAGCCTGCCCGCGATCGCACCGAGCCGCTCGAAAGTCAGGAATCCGACGCCCGGCCGGATCGGCGGTGCCGCATCGCCGCTCTGTTCGCGAATCCGTTCGAGCTGCTCCTGCACCATGGCTTCTCCGTCCGCAGTGGTCTTGAAGGTCGGTGAGTCCATGACGACGAGCGCCCCGCCCTCGCTCAGCATGTGGTCGGCTTCACGCAGCGTCTGCGCCGGATCGCTGGCGTAATGCAGCGACGCGTTGAGAACGACGACATCGAATTGCCCTGCCGCAAACGGCAGCGCATCGAAGTCCGCACGCACGGCGACGAACGCGTGGTCGTACATGCGGCTGATCGGCAGTCCTTCGTCGTCGTCATCCAGCAGATCCACCGCCACCGCGTCATGCCCGAGCGACGCCATGCGGTTCGAGAACCAGCCGGATCCAGCGCCCAGGTCGAGGACCCGCAGCGGGCGATCGGGGTTCGAAAGCACGCCCGCGCGCGGTGACAGCAGCGTGCGGTAGCTTTCGCCGCGGATGCGCCATTCGTCGGCGTGCGGATCCTCCGCGTCGGTCAGCGGCAGCGCGCGATAGTACGCAGCCGTTCGCGCCGTGCGCCCTTCTTCCCGGCGCACGCGCCGGTACTGCTCGATGAACGGCTGCCGTGCGGCGGCACGGGCGCTGGTCAGGAACCGGTAGATGCCGTCGTCGTGGTCGAACCTGAGCTTGCACGTGCGGCATTCGAATCCCTGGCCGCGCGTCGAGACGCGGGCGCGGCACTCCGGGCAGACGAAGGCGGGCAGCCACATGTCTCACATCCGCTCGAGCACGATGAGGAAGTGATCGCCCAGCAGCCGCACCACGGGCCACGTGCCGACAGCTTCGTCCACCCCGAGCAGTCGCGCCAGCAGCCGCGGCCGGCGCGCTGCCGACCCGGCAAGGTACGGTGGAGGCGCGACGACGCCGAGCCCTTCGAGGTGCCGGCATCTGAAGCCAGCCGCGCGGAACATCCTGGTGAACGCGCGCGGCGCGATGTACTGCATCCACACCGTGCCGCCCTCGAGCGGGACGGCCACTGCCTCGCCCGCCCAGCGCACCGTCGCGCGCCGGACATCTCCCCGTAACAGATACAGCGCCACCTCCCAGGGGCACGCCCGGCCGATGACCGAGGCGACCAGCACCCCACCGGGCCTGATCAGGGCGTGGATCTGGTTCGCGACGTCGGGGAGATCGCCAACGCAGTTCAGCGGGCCGAAGTTCGACAGCGCGGCGTCGAAGCGGCAGGTGCCGAGACTCGCCACTTGCTCGAGCGGAAGTTGTTGCACGGTGACGTGGTCCGCCATGCCGGTCGTGGCCGCACGCAGCGCCGCGACGCGTGTCATTTCCGGCGACGCGTCGATCGCGGTCACTCGGTATCCGGCGGCCACGAGCGCCGGATGGTCGGTGCCAGGCCCGCACCCCAGATCGACGACCTCCGCGCCGGCCCGGGCGTGAGCCGTCAGCGCTCGCATCACCCTGCGCCGCATGTGCTCGAGAATCGGGTTCTCGATGTTCGATCGGTGGTAAGCCGCCGCGACGCCGTCGAACGCCCGGACGGTGGCCTGGCTGCGGACGGCACTGCTCACTGCCACGGCGCGCTCCGCCAGCCGGTGCGCATCGAACAGACGCAGCGGGTGCAGATGGGATCGTCGGCCATGGACAACGCCGCCCGAAACACCGGCAGCTGACGGCGGACGATGGTGTCGAGAGTCGCGTGCCTGATGGATCCGACCGGTTCGTGGAAGAAGCACGGGCGCACGGCGCCGTTCGCCTCGATGACGACCGACATGTACGGCGCGTTGCACTGCACTGGCGGAAACGGCCCCAACCCCGCCACCGCGGCGTAGTACAGCGGCAGGCGGCGAAGCTTGTCCGGCGACTCCGCGATGAAGCCGCACGCAAAGTCGTCCGCACGTTCGGAGATCGTCTGCTCGACGAGGTCGGCGAACTCGGCGATGTCGTTCGCGGAAAGCGCCAGCGACGCCGCGTCCGGTTGCTCGCGCCGCCCGAACGCGCGCGACGACAGGTCTGCCGCGAGGAACGAGATCCCGTCCAGCGCCATCGCCCTCGCGTGCTCGACCAGCCGCGGCAGCTCGCGGAAGTTCAGGCGGTGCAGCGTCGTGCGCGCGGTCACCGGCAGCCGGGGGCCGATCGCCCGCAGACGGGCGACGCCCTGCTCGACGATCGGAAGCGCCGCGATGCCACGCACGGCGCGGTAGCCCTCCTCGTCCGAGGAGTCGAGCGAGACGATGACGCGGCTGAAGAGTCTGGCCACGTCCGGCGCGCACCGATCCAGCAGCACACCGCTCGTATGCAGGTGCAGCGTGATGTTGCGGCTCGCGAACAGCGCCGCGGCGTCGAACACCTCTGGCCGGAGCAGCGGCTCCCCTCCCGAGAACAGCACGACCCGTGTGCCAAGCGCGGGCAACGACGCAGCGAACCCCTCGATCTCTTCGAGCGTCAGCTCCCCTTCGCCGTCGGCCTTCCACCAGTCGCACGACACGCAGCGGCTGTTGCAGCGGCCGGTCGGGTAGAACACCACCACCGGGAGGACCAGCGTCCGGTTGGTCAGCTCGCTCATGCGGACCAGCAGTGCGGTGTTCAGCATGTGAGCGGACCCTGGTCGCTGGGCACCGCCGCAGCCTGCGGCGACAGCACGGGCACGAGCGGCAGCGTCGGACGGACCGACTGTGGCTCAGAGGCAAGCCGACGGACGCGGCGCGACAGCAGCGGATAGCGAAGGGCGGCGCTGAGGCCACCGGCCAGCACGGCCATCGTCCCCGACTCCCTCCGGTGCCCGTGCGCGTCGCAACGGCGCACATGCCTTCCGCGCAGCAGGTCCGCCGCCCTCTGCATGCGCATCCGCGCGTGCACCAGCGGATGCAGCGCACGATAGAACTCGGGCACATACGTGGCGCGGAACATCACGGCGAGATCTGCGGAATCGATCCAGTTGCGCTTGTCTCCCAACTGCGACTGCACCCGGTCGTGGAACGCTGTCCCCGGCAGCGGGTACGACACCGAGATCCCGACATCGTCGGGCCGGCATCGGCGAAGGACCGCGAGCGTCTGGTCGATGTCCTCCATCGTCTCGCCCGGGTAGCCGAACTGCAGGAACCAGCCGACCTCGATGCCGGCGCCTCGCAGCAACCGCGTCGCCTCTTCGATCTGATCGACGCGCGTGCCCTTCTCCATCGCGTCCAGCACGCGCTGCGATCCGGACTCCGCACCAATCCACACCGTCCGGCACCCGGCGCGCTGGAGTGCCGCGGTTCTGGCCTCGTTCACGCCGTCGGCGCGCATCAGGCACTTGAAGGGAATGGCCGCGTCGCGTGCGCGCATTTCGTCGGCAAACACCTCGATCCACCCCGGCTTCAGGCCGAAGATGTCGTCGGTAATCCACATGTGGTCCGGGCGATAGGTCGTCTGCAGCCAGGCAACTTCGTCCGCCACCGACGCCGCCGACCGCGCTGCATACCGTTGCCCGTAGATCGGTTTCGCGCACCAGTTGCAGTGATAGGGACACCCGCGCGTTGTCGCGATGCTCATCGAGAAGTAGCCGTGTGCCTGCGTCCAGATCGCGCGATACCGCTCGATGTCCACGAGGTCCCAGGCCGGTCTCGGAAAGGCGTCGAGATCGCGCGCGACAGAGCGCGCCGGCGTGCGGATGACCGTGCCACCACGATCGAGGACCAGACCCGGCACGTTGTGCAGCGACGCGACGCCGGATCGGATCGTGCCGATTGCGTGCACGAGCGTCGCTTCGCCCTCGCCGGCGATCACAGCCAATGCGCCCTGCCGCAGGTAGATCTCCGGGTGATCGGACGCGTCCGATCCGCCCACCATGACGGGAACGCCGCGCGCACGCGCCGCGGCTATCATCACGAGCGCGGCTTCGCGCATCCGAAGCAGGCACATCTTGCTCAGATAGTTGAAGCTGTCTTCGTAGATGACCGCGACGGCCGGGCGGTGTCGGTCGAGCGCCTCGGCCCACTCGTCTTCAGACTCCGCCAGCATGGCGTCGAACAGCGCGACCGAGTACCCGCACTCGCGCACGCAGGCCGCTGCGTAGAGCGCGCCAAGCGGCGGATACGGCTGGCGCGCCGCCCGGAGCGCCGGATCGAATCGCAGGTAGTACGCCTGCCCGATGAGCACGTCCACAGACATCGTCACGACCGCAGCACGGCAGGCATCGGCTGGCGCGCGCCGACGCGCGCCAGCACGACACTCCTGTAGACATCCAGCGTCTCCGCTGCGGTGCGCTCCCACGAGAACTGCGCGGACCGTCGAAGGCCCAGCGCGGACATCTGGCGCCGCCGTTCCCTGTCGTGCGCCAGCGAGACCAGTGCCTCACCCAGTGACTCGACGCTCAGCGGATCCACCCGGCAGACGGCATCGCCGCCGACCTCCGCCAGCGCCGCCGCGGCACCGACGATGACCGGCGTTCCGCAGGCCATCGCCTCCACGACCGGCAGGCCGAACCCCTCGTAAACGGATGGGAACACGAACATCTCGGCAAGGCTGTAGAGACACGGCAGATCCTCGAACGGCACATACCCGGTGAACCGGACCGCATCGCGTACGCCGAGGCGATCGATCTGGTGATCGACGTCGCGCGACAGCCACCCGTACGGTCCGACGCAGACCAGCTGGTGCGGCAGGCCTGCCGCGCGCCGACGCCGCGCGAACGCTTCGAGCAGCAGCGGAAGGTTCTTGCGAGGCTCGATCGTCCCGACATAGAGCACGAAGCGATCGGCCAGCCCGTAACGGTCGCGCACGCGCTCGAGCGCCGCCGCGTCGCGCACGGGACGGAACGCCGGCGCCGCGGCCTCGTGGACCACGTGCACGCGACACTCATCGATCCCAAAGAGGCGGACGATGTCACGCCGGGCTGCCTGGGAAACCGTGATGATGGCGTCGGCCCGCCGTGCCGCGACGTGGACGAACGGCCGGTTGAGCGCCACCCGGCGCGGCGGGTGGAACCGCGGGAACAGCGTCAGGCTCATGTCATGGATGGTGACGATGGTGGGTACCGGCAGTGCGAGCGGCACCATCCCGTTGGTGAAGTGCACGACGTCGGCCCGCAGGCGGCGCAGCAGCCGTGGGGCATGCGCCTGCATCCAGACCAGGCGCGGCGCCCAGGCTGCGCAGACTTCGGTCTTCACCGACTCTGGCAATGGTGCCTCGGTGTCGATGGGACGATTCGAGATGACCGTAATCGCGTCCGCGTCTGCACGCGCGGCGAGGTGCCGCAGCAGGTGCTCGCTGTAGTAGCCGACCCCGGTGCGGCCCGGCCGGATCGTGGTCCCGTCAAAGGCGATGTGCATGGTGTCCAGCGGCGGTCCCACTCGCTGCGGCAAGGCCGATCACGATGGCGATGAGGATGTAAGTGCCCGTGAAGGAGAGAAACGAGTCCAGCAGCCCGTGAGCCCCGATGGCCACACAGCCTGCGGCGATGCCGCATCCGAGCGCCGACGCCTGAAATGCGATCAGCGCATGACGCGACGTGCGCAGGACCAGCCACAACAGGGCCGCCGCGCCGAGAAGACCGGCGCCCGCGAGCACCTCGATGTACATGTTGTTGCTGTGAACGCGCGGGTCGGCCTCGCCCAGGCTCGCATATGGCCCGTAGCGCAGGCGGTAGTTGTCCGGGCCGACTCCGAGGAGCGGACGCTCCGCCGTCATCCGCAGCGCAGCCCCCCACAGGACTCCCCGCCCCGGCCGAACCGCGGCACGGGGTAGACGCTCGGGTCCTGAACGCCGGAGAGGCATCGCGCGTTCCGGCCCGGTCACCACGCCCTTCGTGAACCAGAGCACGGCGCCGGGTTCGGTCGAGAACCACAGTCGCTTCGGCTGCTCGATGTCCCACAGCAGTCGATACGTCCCGGGTTTCCCGGGCGCGCGGACGTCCGCCTCCAGCGTCGACCACGCCCCGCGCGGCATCCGGCTGCTGAAGGGGGTGCGATCGTTCTCCCAGGCCACCACGCGGTCCGAATCGGCGGCGATCCAGTGATACGAGAGCTGCACGGCGTCCGGCGACGCGGGGTCCCAGGTTGTCCGCCCGTCGTTGGTCACGCGCAGCTGCACGCGGCGGATTTGCCCGGTCTCGAAGGACAACGTGGGCGGCGCATCGATGCGGGCGCTGTACCAGTTGCTCTGCCCCTCCGTCGTGAACCGAAGACGGAGCGTCTCGAATGAGCGCGACGAGGCGATCAGCGCGATCACCACGAGCGCCACGACGCCAAGCGCGCGCGTCTCCCGCGACAGGCCATGCCGGCGCCATTGCCACACACCGGCGACCGCGAGACAGAGGGCCATCGTGATCAGACCGGCACGCGTGAACGTCAGGATGATGGCCTGAGCGATCAGCACCAGGACGGCTCCGCGCCCCGTCAGCGCCCGCAGCGTCCCGCCGCGGGCGTCCAGCAGCAGCCCGAGACCGATCGCAAACGCCACTTCCAAGTACATGGAGGTGATCGTGGGGTACTGAAACGGCCCGGACGCTCGCACCTGCGTTCCGACGACCGCCACACCTTCGCGAAACGGCGCGAACAGGCGTGCGGCCAGCACGGGTTGTGTGTAGTCGAGCACCACGAGACCCGCGACCAGTACGCCCGACGCGACAATGGCCACGGCAACCAGGCGCACGTGACGCTCGGAGGAGAGCCCCGCCACGCACATCGTCCAGATCGCTCCAGCCGCGATGATGCGTGCGGCCATGTGAAGCGCGTTGAGCTGATGGAGGGGCGCGGCGAGCGCCGCGATCACGCAGATACCTGCGAAGAGTGCCCAGGCTGCCGCGTCGCGCATGGGAAGGCGCGGCACCGTGCGGGTGCGCACCACGCTGAGCGCAAACATGCCGAGCACCGTGGCCAGGACCACCTCCACCGAGGACAGGGCCTGGCCTGGCAGCGCGAGCACCGGCTGCAGCGTTTCGAACGGCGCCATCGCGACGAGCGCAACGCATCCGACCGCCGCCACGCGGGCCGCTGCGGCGACAGACCCGTCGTGACGAATGAACGCGAGGCGCGCGTCCGAGCGCGTCCACGCACCGACATCAGACATGAGCGTGGCTGCCGTCGGTCCAAGAACCTTGCCACGGCGCGCGACGAGCGCCGCGCGAGGGGCACGCGCGGTGCATACCGGCAAGGCCGCCGTCGCGCCGCGTTTTCTGCCGCATTTCGCCGTGCGTCGGGATCGCGCCGGCATTCGCGGCGGTTGTGCGCCGACGGCGTCGCCCAGGTATCCGACGCGACGCCCGCAGGATGGTTACGACAACCGAAAAGATGTTTCGCAAAGGGAAACCGGACGGACCGCGCGTGGTCGCTGACGCCGCCCTGCCCGCGCGCTCGCAGCGAGGACTCGTCCTCTATCGCGCTGTCTCCGATGTCGCCGCCAAGGGCGCCATGTTCCTCGTAACGGTTGCGGCAGCACGGCGCCTCGATGCGAACGCTTTTGGCCTCTTCGCACTCGCGACGACACTCGGATGGCTCGTCGCGGTCGGTTCCGACTTCGGGCTGCAGCTGCATACGGCACGTGCGGTCGCGCAGGCGCCGGCCGAGGCCTGGTCGCTGGTGCGCCAATGGCTCCGCGTGCGCATCCTCACGGGCATCGCAGCGCTCGCGATCGCGGTCGTCGCCCTGGGGATCGTGGACATCGACCGCGCGACGCGCCCGATCGTCCTGGTGTTCGTCCTGGCGTACTCGGCCCAGGGGCTCACCGAGTTCTTCCATTACGTCTTCCGTGGGCTTGGCCGCAGCGACGTCGAGTCCACCCTCACGCTCGTGCAACGCGGCCTGATGCTGATGTGCTGCGCCGTCGTGCTCGTGTGGGCGCCCTCGGCAGCAGGGCTCGCCGCCGCGCTGCTCATCGCGTCAGCCGTGGCAGCAATGATGGGATGGGTCGTCACTCGACGCCTCGTCGCCGAAACCTCGTCGGAAGCCGACTCTCGCCCGCCGGACGGCAGCCAGACCCGCGAGTTCATGGCCCTGGTCGCGCCGATTGGCGCGGGCATCCTGCTGTCGGCGCTGTACCTTCCGGATCGATGTGTTCCTGCTCGATCGCTGGACTGGCGCCGCGGCCGTCGGCCTCTACGCGTCGGTGTTCCGCATCGTCGACGCGCTGCGGCTCTTCCCTGCGGCAGTACTGGCCGTGGCGTTGCCGGAGCTGTGCCGGACCACCATCCTGCAGCCGGTCACACGGCTCGCCCTCCGCCTTGGCGCGGCGGCCGCTGCGTTGAGCGCCGCGCTCTGGGTCGTCGCGCCGCGACTGGTTCCGGCGGTGTACGGTCCCACATTTGTCCCGGCGGTCGAGCCGTTTCGCGTGCTGCTGCTCGCCTTCCCGCTGATGGCGATCAACTACGCGCTCACTCACCAGTTGATCGGCTGGCATGGGCAGAGGGCGTACGCCCTGCTCTGCGGCTCGGCGCTCGCGCTCAACGTCGGCGTCAATGCGCGATGGATCCCGCGGTACGGTGCGGCGGGCGCCGCGTGGTCCACGCTCGTCACCGAGCTGTTCGTGCTCGCGGGCTGCGCCGGCGCGCTCCTCTACGCGCGCCGGACGGCGACGGCGCGCGTCGACGCGATTCCCGAGCAGGTGCCGGTGGCCTCATGACGCCGCAGTCGCTCCCTTCTGTCGCGCAGCGGCTCGGCCTGAGCGCCAGCGAAGAGGCCATCGCGCGCAGCGTCCTGTACGCGTCGCTCTTCGACTACCCGCTCACCCTTTCCCAGTTGCGGCAGACGCTGATCGAATCGGCACAGACGCCTACGCAGATCCTCGCGACGTTCGAGCGGAGCGCTCCGCTGCGAGAGCTCGTCGAACATCGCAACGGCTTCTTCTACCCGGCCGGCCGCCAGGAGCTCGTGGCCGAACGGCGAAGGCGCGAGGGGCGCAGCCGTGCCTTCCTCAAGGCGCACCGGCGGCTGCTGCGGCTGATCGGGGGACTCCCATACGTGCGGCTCGTCGCCCTCTCGGGCAGCATTGCGCACCTGAATCTCGAGAAAGGCGGCGATCTCGACCTCTTCATCGTCACACGGGGGGCACACGTCTGGAGCACGGCGGTCGCCGTGGTGCTCCTGGCGAAGGGTATGCGCCGCCGCCGGACGCTCTGCGCGAACTTCGTCGTGGCAGACACGGCGCTCGCCTTCGCGCAGCAGGACCTGTTCACCGCAAGCCAGATCGTCGGCCTGAAGCCGCTGGCCGGCGCCGCGACATTCCAGCAGCTCCTCGATGCGAATCCCTTCGTGCGGCGCTTCTTTCCGAACTTCCACGCGCCGGCGTGCGGTGCGCTGCCCGCGCTCCAGCCGGCCTCGCCTCCACGACGGAAGCGGGCGGCGGAGTGGCTGCTGATGGTCCCTGCCTGGGGCGTGGAATGGGTGTGCCGGCACGCCTACGGCAGGTACCTCCGCAGGCGCGCGGGCGGATGGGAATCGCCGGATCAGGTGCGGCTCGAACCGGGCTGTCTGAAGCTGCACACACGCAGCCACCGCAGCACCGTCCTCAACCGGTTCGACGACCTGGTGCGAGCGGCGCTGAAGTAGACACCGCCCGCTGGCTCGCGCGTCAGGACAGGAGCGCTTCGAGCTCGCGGCGCATCACGTCGATCGCCTCATCCTCGGTCGCCGCCGCCCGGGCCAGCCGCGCGAGGCGCTCCGCCGCGCCCTCACGGCGCCTCAACGTCGCGGCGCCCTCCGGCAGGATCTCGGCGACCATGCCGGCCGCCGCCGTGAAGTTAGTGGCGGGGTCGATCAGGATGAAGCTGCCGGTTCCGCGGTTCTCGACGTACGGGTCCAGCATCACCGGACGCGCCGTGGAAATGTTTACCGAACCAATCTGATTGAGCGTCAGCGGACGGTCCACTTCCGCGGTGACCGACCGCGTCGAGTGCTTGAGCAGGTAGATCCGCGACGGATCGAGCGGCCGCTCGTCCATCCAGACGATGTCGGCGCGGAAACGCTGGGCGACTGCCACCTCACCGATCGTGATCATGTCGCCGCGGCTGATGTCGATCTCGTCGTCGAGCGTCAGCGTGATCGCCTGGCCGGCGTGAGCGGCGTCGATCTCGCCGTCGTAGGTGACGATCTGCTTCACGCGCGACGACCGGCCGCTCGGCCAGATGTTGACCGTGTCGCCCCGGTGCACGGACCCCGACAGCACCTGTCCGGCATACCCGCGGAACTCGTGCGTGGGCCGAAGCACGAGCTGCACCGGGAACCGGAACGGGCGGTCGATCGCGTCGCGCTGCACTTCTACGGTCTCGAGGAACTCGAGCAAAGACATCCCCTCGAACCAGGGGGTCCGCTCGCTGCGGCCGATGACGTTGTCGCCGTGCAGCGCGCTGATCGGAATCGGGTGCAGCTGTGCGCCGGCGAGGATCTGCTCGAAGTCGTCGACGATCGTCTCGAACACCGAGCGATCGAAGTCGACGAGATCCATCTTGTTCACCGCCAGGACGTAGTGGCGGATGCCGAGCAGTTGTGCGATCTGCGCGTGGCGGCGCGACTGCGGGCGGACGCCGTGCCGGGCGTCCACGAGCAGGATGGCGAGGTCGGCCGTCGACGCCCCGGTGGCCATGTTGCGCGTGTACTGCTCGTGGCCGGGCGTGTCGGCCAGGATGAACTTGCGGCGCGCCGTCGCGAAGTACCGGTACGCCACGTCGATCGTGATCCCCTGCTCACGCTCCGCCCGCAGGCCGTCGGTGAACAGCGAGAAGTCGATGGCGCCGGCCGAGCGGTTCTTCGAGGCGCGCTGGATCGAGTGCAGCTGGTCCTCGTACACGGAGCGCGAGTCGTACAGCAGGCGCCCGATCAGCGTGCTCTTCCCATCGTCCACGCTGCCTGCGGTGCAGATGCGGAGCAGACCCGACATCAGAAGTAGCCCTCGCGCTTGCGGTCTTCCATGGCGGCTTCAGACGCTCGGTCGTCGGCCCGGGTCGCGCCGCGCTCGGTGATGCGGCTCGTCGCAACCTCCTCGACGATCTTCTCCACGGTGTCGGCGTCGGACTGCACGGCCGCGGTGCAGGTCATGTCGCCGACCGTGCGGTAACGCACCACCATGCGGAGGGTCTTCTCGTCGGCCTGCGGCGGCGTCACCGGCGTGACGGCCATCAGCATGCCGTCCCTCCGGAACACGTCGCGCTCGTGTGCGTAGTAGATGGACGGCAGTTCCAGACCTTCGCGCGCGATGTACTGCCAGATGTCCACTTCCGTCCAGTTCGAGAGCGGGAACACCCGGATGTGCTCCCCCTTCCGGTGACGGGCGTTGTAGAGCGACCAGAGCTCGGGGCGCTGGTTCTTGGGATCCCACTGGCCGAACTCGTCGCGGAACGAGAACACGCGCTCCTTGGCGCGGGCCTTTTCCTCATCCCGCCGCGCGCCGCCGAACACCGCGTCGAAGCGATGCTCGCGGATGGCGTGCAGCAGCGGCACCGTCTGAATCTGGTTGCGCGAGGCGCGCGGACCGGTCGGGTCGACGACGAGCCCCTGCGCGATCGCCTCCTCGACGGAGGCCACGACGAGCCTGGCGCCGAGCTCCGCGACGCGGCGGTCGCGATAGTCCATCACCTCGGGAAAGTTGTGTCCCGTGTCGACGTGCATCAGGGGGAACGGGATGCGCGACGGGAAGAAAGCCTTCTCCGCGGCACGCAGCATCACGATCGAGTCCTTGCCGCCCGAGAACAGCAGCACGGGCCGCTCAAACTCGGCGACCACCTCCCGCATGATGTGGATGCTTTCCGCCTCGAGCGCGGCCAGGTGGTCGTAGCTCGGGGCCACCTCGGAGTGGCCGGTGCGGGTCAGCGGCGATCGGTTGAGGGCTGCAGCCATGGGCATGTCGGCACCAAAAACAAAAGCCCGGGGTGGGTCCCCGGGCTTTTCGGTCTGTGGCTTCTGAAGCTCGTGTTCAGCAGATGTCTCGAAGCATGGCCAGACGACCGTTCGGCGCGGGACCCTGACGGCCCGTACAACAACACGCGCAGCAACAGACGGCGGCCTTCTGTGACATCAACGTATAGATATGTATCAACTTACGGGCGTCGAAGTCAACTGGAGCCGTGTCAGTCGGGCTGGGTGGCCCTCATGCCGACGTACCGGTGGGCCACCTGCTCGTCCGCGTCGATGACGGCAAAGAAGCGATACAGCAGCCAGGCGTCCAGCACAATCACCCCCGCCAGCACGAGGTAAGCCTCGTTTCCGGGCACGATGTGCAGGTCGCGCAGCAGCTTGGAGAGGCCGAAGGCGACGACCCAGGCGTCGAAACTCATGCAGATACGCCGGAACGTCTCGGGCCGCATCCGCTGGATGATCATGGCGCCAATCGGCACACCAACCGCCACGCTGGGGACGATCCAGGGCACCAGCGCGAAGCTGGGCGCCGCAAACAGGCCGACATACCAGTAGGCGACCGCCGTCATCGACGACTCCGCCAGCCGCACGACGCCGAGCGCCGCGCGGAACTCGCGCTTCTCCAGCCCCTGGTTGTTGAGCGCGATCGCCAGCGGCGGACCTGAAATGGTCGTCACCGAGGTACAGGACCCCGACGCCTGCGCCGAACACGAGGCCGGCGCTCCGCTCGGCCTGGATCGGGCGCCGGAACCCGGCCGCCTGCAGCAGAATCAACGGGAGCAGCACGAGGAACGTGTCGAGCTTCAACCAGTCCGGGCTCACCCTCGACACCAGCGTCGTCCCCACGAGGACGCCCGGGATCAGCCCGATGATAATCGGAAGGACGCGGCGCCAGACGGAGGGAAGGCTGGCGCGGTTCACCCAGAGGACGTAGGCGTTCAGCGGCACCTCGATCAGGATGAGCGCCGGGTTGAGCACGCGGTTCGACAGGAACAGCAGTGCGAGCGGCACCGTGATCGAGGAGAACCCGTAGCCGAGGGCGCCGTTCACCGTCGCGGCGAGCAGCGTGATGCCGCTCAGCCACATCATCTCTGGCGTCACGACCGAGACCTCTTCGCGTCGCCGGGCAGACGGCCGGGTGCCGTGCCGCCTTCGCCGGGACGCGGCCTGTACGCTGTCAGATTGGGTGCTTTCGGGAATCATCACGCTTCTCCGTCACGGGTGAACGTCGACCAGCCGACTGACTGGCCTGGAGAAGCGGAGCAACCTGGGGGTTGGAACTATCTGAGGGTGCTTCTCACCAGCCGATCGTCGGCCCGATACACGCGCAGCGACACGCCAGCGCGCAACAGGGACAACAACAGCTCAGGTTCGAAGCGATCACTTCCGGCATTGTTGGCTAGGACGCGCTGGCAAGTCAAGCTGGCACCCCGCTTGCGAACTGAGCTTCACGCCAGCGAGGGTGTCCTGATTCCAGTCAGCAACCGGCCCGTCACGCGCTTCCAACCCGCGTCCGCGGGGGCGATCCGCCCGCTGGCGGCGCTCGCCCGCCTCGCCCGGTTCCAGGATCTGCTGCTGACGCTCAGCCTGCATCGCATCAGGGTCCGGTACAAGCAGTCGCGCCTGGGCATCGCATGGGCGGTGCTGCAACCGCTGGCCATCATGCTCGCTTTTTCACTCGTCTTCGCGCTGCTCGGCGGCGCGCCGAGCAACGGCGTCCCCTACGCGCTGTTTGCCTACGCGGGGCTGGTGCCGTGGACCGCGTTCGCCTCCGGCCTTTCGAGCGCCACGACGTCGCTCACCGGCCACGCGGCGCTGCTCACCAAGGTCTCGTTCCCGCGCGAGATTCTGCCGATCACCTACGTGATTGCCGCGATGGTGGACGCCGCCATTGCCTGCCTCCCGCTCGGTCTCCTGATGGCGTGGTACGGCGTTGACGTCACGCCGATGCTGGGATGGGCGGTCGTCGCGCTGCTGCTCCTCGCCGTCTGGCTCCTCGGCACGGGGCTGCTCCTGGCCGCCCTGCAGGTGCGCCATCGTGACATCGGTCTCGCGATCCCCGTCGTCCTGCAGGTGTGGATGTTCGCCACGCCGATCGTGTACCCGCTGTCGCTGGCCCAGGCGCGGTTGTCGGGGCCGCTGTTCTGGCTGTATGTCGCGAACCCGATGGCAGGCGTCGCCGACACGTTCCGGCGCGCGACGGTGCTCGGACAGTCGCCCGACATCCCGACGCTCCTCGCCGGTGCGGTAACCGCCCTCGCGCTCGTTCCCCTGGCCTACGTCTACTTCAAGTACGCCGAGTTCACCATGGCGGACGTGGTATGAGCGGGGTCATCGATGTCCGCATCGATCACGTCTGGAAGCAGTACCGGCTCGGCACGCGGCGGAACGCACCGACGTTCTGGGCGCTGAAGGATCTCGACTTCGCTGTCGCGCGCGGAGAGTCGGTTGGCGTCATCGGGCCGAATGGGGCCGGCAAGAGCACGCTGCTCAAGCTGCTCGCCGGCATCACCACGCCGACGCAGGGCGAGATCACGATTGACGGGTCGCTGTCGGCACTGATCGAGGTCGGATCCGGGTTCCATCCGGAGCTCACGGGACGGGAGAACGTCTTCCTGAGCGGCGCCATCCTCGGCATGCGGCGCCGCGACATCGCGAGCCGGCTCGATGCCATCGTGTCGTTCGCCGGCGTCGAACGCTTCGTCGATACGCCGGTGAAGTGGTACTCGTCAGGCATGTACGTCCGACTCGGCTTCGCCATCGCCGCACATCTCCAGCCGGACATCCTGCTCGTCGACGAGGTCCTCGCGGTCGGCGACGCCGAATTCCAGGCGCGGTGCCTCCAGCGCATCGACGATTTGAAGCGCCAGGGCGTGACCACGCTGCTGATCTCGCACGACCTCACCGCGGTCGAACAGCTCTGCGACCGGGTCGTGCTCCTGGATCGCGGCGAAGCGATCGCAAACGGGGCGCCAGGCGACGTCGTCGCCCTCTACCATCGCCGCGTCATCGCGGCGCAGAAACACGAAGCGCCCCCGACCGACCCGGCATCGCTTCACAACCTGCTCAAGCTCACGAACCTCACCTTCCACGCGACGTCCAGCGGGGGAAACGCACGCTTCACGACCGGCGAGCCGCTCGTCGTCCGCCTGCGCTTCTCAGCGTCCGCTGCGCTTCCGGGCGTGCGTTTCGAGGTCGCGTTCCACTCCCCGGACGGGCGGACGCTTCACGCGACGATTGCGACCGAGGCCGCGCCGGTGCGCAGCCCCGGTGGCGTGGCGGAGTTCACGGTGCCCGTTCTGCCGCTCCAGTCGGGTGCGTACCACGTGGGCGCTGTCGCGCGCGACGGCCGGACCGGTCATGCCATCGACTGGTGGGACGGTGGGAGCACGCTGTACGTCGAACGCGGCTCGGCAACGGCGCCGGGGCTCGTCTTCGTGCCGCACACGTCTCGAGTCATCGAGGGCGTTCCGGACCGCGATCCGGTGTCAGCGTCGCGAGACCGCTGACGCGCCATCAGCGGCGCGGGGACCGTCGACGCGGAACACCGTCATGCGCTGGTCCTCGTACAGCTCCGCCAGACAGCAGGTGCGCATCCGATCGCTGACGATCGCCTGGTGGCGCAGCCTCGGCTCTTCGAGACGGCGCCGATCCAGCAGCACATGCGTCACGCCGAGCCGCCGCAGTTCGCGGAGCGCAGCGTCCTCCTGCCCTGCGGGCGCGTTCCAGATCGCGGCGTACGACGGCGCCGCGTCGCTCCACAGCCTCGCGCGGTGACTGTACAAGTGGTCGCCGCCTGCGAACGTCAGCACGAGCGCGTCCGGCGGCGTGTGTGCGTCGATGAACTGCCACGCGCGATAGGCCGGCACCGTCCGCGCGAGGTACGACTCCTCCGCCTCGCCACCGGCGACGACGGCTGCGGGAAGCGCACGGAGGACGTGGGTGACCCAACCGTCCCACCCGCGGCGGTCGCGTTCCTGCCACTCCGTGAGCGGCGGAAGCATCATCACCATCAGAATCGCGATCGCAGCTGCGGGAATCCGCGAGACGCCGGCTCGCAGACGGTCCGCGTGATACGCCAGCACGCCGAAGCCGGCGGCCGCGAGCACCGCAAGCGCCGGCACGAGCGGAATGAGAAAGCGCAGCTGCAGGCTGCCGAGCGGCGACGCCCACACGCCGACGTACATCGCGCACCCGGCGGCAAGCGCCGCGAGCGTCCGGCGGCGGCGGGCGAAGACGGCGAACGGCGCCAGCATGAGGAACGATGGCCCGAGCGCTCCCCCGAACGCCGCGCCGTGCGTGGTGATATCCCACGGCAGCCGCAGCATCGGCCCGACTCCGCGACCCGCGCCGAAGTGCGCCTTGAATCGTGCGAGATCCCGATCGGTCTCGGCCGACCATCGTTCCGGCGGCACCGCGCCGAAAATGCCGACCATCTCGGGAAAGAACGGGTTGCGAGCCCCCGACCAGGCGCGCGCGTACCACGGCGAGGCCAGGGCGAGCGCGATTGCCGTCATCAGGACACCGGCCCGCAGACCGTGGAGCCGGCCGCGCCCGGCCTGTGCCGGGAACGCCAGGAGCACGAGCGCCGCAAGCCCCAGCACAATCAGCCCGAGATGCTTCACCGATAGCGCCGCGCCGAAGATGACGCCGGCCACGAGGAGCCACCTGCGATCGCCCTCCGTCCGATAACGCAGGACACAAACGATTGCCACGGTCACAAGCCAGGTGAGCGCCAGATCGACGTACGCCGTGGACGCCTCCCACATCATCGTCGGCGCGGTCACGGCGAGGGCGAACACCAGGTGGCCTGAGACGCCCGGCGCGGCGTGACGCGCGAGCGCCACCGCAGCGCTCGCCGTGAGCGGCAGGCAGACGAAGTGCAGCAGCTTGGCGCCCCCGGGTCCGCCAAGCACCAATGCCGGCCCGTTCAGCACTTCCCATCCGAGCGGATAGAGCGAGATGAACTCGTTGACAAAATCGACCGGCCGCCCGGCCGCGAGCCACTGCGCAGGCAGCCACAGGTGGTACCAGACCGCGTCGTACTCGATCTCCGGCGCGAGCGCGGCGACCAGTGCGCATCCGAGTGCCAGCACGGCGCAGGCGGCGTAGAGGGCATCGCTCCCCGTCACACGCGGCCGGCCAGTGCGGACCATCGCCATCGCGGACGACAGGATCGAACGAACCTCAGACGGCCTCGACGCAGCCGCGGCCACGATGACAATCGCGACGACGACCGGCCGATACAAGCCGATGGCGGCGAAGGCGAACATGAGCGCGCTCACCGCGGCCACGCCGACCGCGAGGGTCACGTGCACCCGCTCGGTGGGGCTCGGAAAGAGGTCCGTCGCGCGTGCGAGCACTGCGCGGCCGGCCTGCCAGGCCGCGAGATACACCAGCGCACATGCGCCCAGTGCCCGTCCCGCGCGCCGCATCGCCTCGAACGCGAACGGCAACTGGTTGAAGTTCCGGTCGATCAGGTCGAGCGTATCAGTGGGAAACCTGAACGAGTGTGAGGCGACTATCGCCACCCACGCGCCGGCCGCCGCAACGATCGCGAGCGAGCGGGCGCGTTGTGCCGTCATGCGACACGCGCCTGCCCCGCAGCCGGTGCGATCGGTGGCCCGACGTGCCGCTGCGCGAGCGAGTCGAGGAATACCGCAGGGAGCATCCCGGCCCGCGCCGCGGCTGCAGCGAACTCGACCGGGTATCCCTTCAGAAGCAGCGGACGCAGGTGGACGCCGCGCAACCGCTCGGATCCGGGACGCTCATCGAGGACGCAGATCGGATCCGGCCCCATCGTCACCCGGATGCTTCGTGGACGCTCGCTGTCGATCAGCCGTTCGGCGCGCTCCAGCCCCTGCGCCAGGTCCACGTGCTGCGGCTCGGCCTCGGGCGGATCGACCCGTGCGCGCACGCTGCGCACGGCCTCCGCGCTTCCTGCGCCAGCGACGACGCCGCGCCAGTACCAGTAGTCCATCGCGCGTTCGAGCGCTTCGCGCCACTTGTCGCGCATCGCGAGCCGCTCGAACACGGCCATGGACGCCACCAGCGATCGGGCCAGCTGCTCTCCGGTCCGCGACGCCGTGAGCGCGGACTCGTAGACGCGCGCCTGGAACCCGGTCGCGACGTTCGGCCGCCCGAGCGGCAGCGCGCGCAGCAGTGCCGGATGGCGCGCCACCAGCTGGATGTGGGCGATGCCCTCGTCGAACTTCCTCGCGAGAATCTTGCGCAGGTCGGTTCCGTCGCGATGCTGTCCGTCCGCCCCGGGTACGAAGCGAAGGTCCACGCCAGCTTCGATCGCGCGGTAGCCGAACTCGAAGTCCTCATGGCATCGCAGCGATTCGTCGAAACGCCCGAGCTCCTCGAACAGCTGGCGCGGCATCGAGCAGTGGCCGGTCAGCAGATCGCGGAACGTGAAGCGGTGCCGGGGATCGTGCAACCGATCGCACATCGCCTCCCACCAGCCACACAGCGCCGCGCCGATGAATCCTCCCGCCGCAGGTGCGGGCGCCAGGTCACCCGCGCCGATCGTCGAGAGGTGGGTCGCGTGGAAATCGGCATGCGCCGCAAGAGCCTTCTCCCCCGGTACGACGTCGTCGTCGATGAAGAGCAGGATGTTTCCCCGCGCTTCCTGAGCGCCCCGGTTGCGCGCAACCGCAGGCCCGGCGGACTCCTGCGCCACAGGCACCACCGTAAACGGCCAGTCCCCCGCCAGCGCAGCCTGCAACGCAGGCGCCGGCACACCGTCCCCGACCACGACGACCTCGAAACGCGGGGGGTGCACCTGCGTCGCAAGCGCGTCGAGGAGCCGGCGGAGCGACTCGGGCCGTCCGCAGGTCGGCACAACAACAGAGAGTTGCGGCGGCGCGCTCATGCGTGTGTCGTGGTCGAACGGCGCGAGGCCAGCCATGCTCGGGGTCCTGCGACGCACCCGCGCAACTCGGCCCGCCGGAGCGCGTCGCGGCCCTCCCCCGCACGCAGCCGCGACGGCCGCCGGAGGATCGGCAGATGGTCGTAGCGGAACCACTGCCAGGCAAGCCGCAGCACGCCGAACTCGCGGCGCTCGATCAGCAGGCCCGACCACATCGCATAGACGCCCGTGCCGTATCCGCGCACGACGTCCACGAGCTCCTCCTGCGTCCGCCGGTGCCGGTGCCAGCTCACGGCGCGAGGCTCGTAGATGATGCGATAGCCCGCGAGCAGGATGCGGGTGAACATCTCGTGGTCGCCACCAGACCGGGTCGCCGTACCCGCGTCGAGCCGTCCGTCGAAGGGTCCCACCAGCTCGATGGCGCGGCGCCGCAGGGCCATGTTGGCCCCCGCGCCAACGCGCGACACCGCAAGCGGGTTGTCGATGCGGCCGTTGAAGACCCGCCGCCGGAACCCGCGCGCGAACGGGCAGTGTTCCTCGAACAGCTCCTGGGCGGGCGTCTCGAGCTCGCTGGGCAGCGTGAGCCCTGTCACGCACAGGACGCGCGGGTCGCCGAAGTTCTGGAGCAGGCCGTCAAGCCATTCGGGCTCCGGCACCGCATCGTCGTCGGTGAACGCGACGACGTCGCCGCTTGCCTCCCTCATCGCACGGTTGCGCGCGTTGTTCAGGCCGCGTGCCGGCTCGACGACGTAGCGGACCCCGGGTACGCCGGCCACCACGTCGCGCGCCCGTGCTGTGGACGGTGCGTTGTCCACCACCAGAATCTCCAACGGACGTGGTTCCAGTGCGATGACGCCGGCCAGCGTGCGGACCAGATCCTCCGGCCGCTCGCGCGTGCAGATGGCCACCGTCGCGGTTGGACGCCGGGTTCCGGGAGGATCGCGTTCGTCGAAGCCGAGTGCGCTCTCGGTCCAGGCATGGAGGGCATCAGGACCCAGCGCCTCGCGGGCGTGGCGCTCCACTTCCTCGGGCGCGAGCCGCCCACGATTGAGCGGCACGAACGAGCGACCGACGATGCGGCCGTGCCAGCGGAGAACGAGCATGCACCGGCGATAGCTGTCGAGGCCTTCGAACGCGGGCCAGGGCGCCGAAAGCTCGACCTGGCGGATGGCGGTGGCCATCAGCGCACCTCGACGCGCCCCGCGTCGTCCCTCGCCGCGGGGCCTTCGCTGAAGCGCCCTGGCTCGACCTCCGCCGGCGGCAGGCCGCGCGCAACTCGGGTGAGCTTGCGTCCGAGGTGCGTCAGCACCAGGCCCCGGCACTCGCGAACGAGCAGCGCGACTGCGGCCAGCTCGTGGCGGCTGAAGCTCCCCGATCGGGTCGTGGTCCGCAGTTGCTGGATGATTTGCTCGCCGTAGAAGCGACGCCAGGCGCGGAGGCCCGCGCGATACTGATCGCGATAACGGGCCGGCAGGTAACGCCGCTCGCGCCGCAGCACGGCGAGCGTGGCGCGCAGCATGCTCTGAACGTCGCGTGACATGTTCGACTCGTGCTGCCGGTAGTGGACAGCCAGCCGGTCGTCGAACAGCACGCGTCCGCTTCGCGCCAGCGTGAGGTACACCGAGTAGTCGGCGGCCGGTCCGAGGTCCTCCGGGAACCCGCCGATTTCCACCAGCGCGCGCCTCCGGAACAGCACCGCCCCTGGTGTCCAGGCGAGGTTTCGCAGCAGCCACTCGCCGTAGAGGTCGTTCGAGGTAGGTGGCTGCGAGGAGGTCGGGAGGGGACGTCCCGTGCTGTCGATGAGCGAACAGCGGCGCGCCACCATCGGCGCGTCTGGGTGGCGCTCCATGAACTCGACGCCCGACCGTATCGCTTCAGGTAGCAGTTCGTCATCCGCGTCGAGGAAGAGCACGTATTCCCCGTCGGCGGCATGAAGCCCGTGGTTGCGGGCCGCACTCACGCCGCGGTTCGCCTGCCGCAGCACCAGCGCCCCGCCTGCCGCGGCCACGTCCGACGTTGCGTCTGTCGATCCATCGTCCACCACGACCGTCTCGACCGGGGCATACGACTGGGTCGCGATGCTGCCCAGGGCAGCGCCCAGAAAGTGCGCCTGATTGAGGCACGGGACGACGACGGTGACGAGGGGACCGACTGGCATCAAGATGAGCTACGGATTCGGACCGTTCAGTACGCAGCGGATACGCTCCGCTGAGCAAAGTCGATTCCCGATCGCCTGGTGTCCTCGCAATCTCATACGGTTGTGCTGCTCCGACGACACCGCCTGGAGCGTCCGAGCGAATTCCGCATCAATAAGGGCAGCTCGTCTGGCACTTCAATTGCCTTGAGCCGCCGTGCCCGCATCTGACCAGGAGACCCAACCGTGCATCGCACTCTTCAGCTTTGTGCCCTTCTGCTTCCTTTTGCTGCACTCAGCATACCTATCAGCACTGCGGCGCAGGGGCCGGCATCGGCCCCGCCATGGGCTTCTGCCGCTGCGGACAGCAGCCTTCGGATCGAGGTCAATCCACGCGAAGCGCGGGTGTACATCGACGGTTACCTCGCGGGACGGGTCGACGAGTTCGACGGACAGCGGCAACGGCTGCGCATTCCCCCTGGCCAGCATGAAATCGTCATCTACCTCGAAGGATACCGTTCGTTGCGGCAGCACCTGTATCTCGGGCCGGGTACGACGCGCCTCATGGAAGGGACGCTGGAACCCCTAGGGGCCGGAGAGTCGAACGAACCGGAGCCGATTCCCGCGCCGGTCCCGACGCCGGAAGAAGCCAATGCGCCGGCCCAGCCGCCGTTCGGAAACCCGCCTCAGGCGGGGGCGCCACGTAGTTCGCCACAGCCGCAAACCGCTCCTCCAGGCATCTCCATTCGCCCCGACGCACCGACTCAGTACGCCGTGCTGTCGGTGCGAGTCACGCCGGGCCGCGCGACGATCCGCGTCGACAACGAGGAGTTCCAGAGCGGCTCGCGCAACGAGCACCTGATCGTGCAGGTCCTCCAGGGGCGGCACGTCATCCAGGTGGAACGGAAGGGATACGAGCCGTACAGAACCGAGGTCGACGTCGACGCAGGCGAAACGCTGCCCCTCAGTATCGCGCTGACCAAGACCGAGTGACCCGCCGCCACGTCCGAAAGGGATGCAGGGCCAAGCGTATAATCCGACGCAAATGACGGCCGTCCATCGCCTCGCCGCCGGGTCGCTGCTCGCGATCGCCCTGTTGTCGGGCGGTCTGGCAGGCGCCCAGCAACCCGCTGCCCAGACGGTTCCGACGGCCGCTCCTCCCCTTGCGCTGTCCGAGCGGATTCCGCTCGATGCCGCCGTTCGCGCCGGCACGCTGCCGAACGGGGTCAGGTTCTTCATCCGGCGGAACGCGCGGCCGGCGAACCGGGTCGCGCTGCGGCTTGCGGTGAAGGCCGGCTCGTTGTTCGAAGACGACGATCAGCAGGGGCTCGCGCATTTCATCGAGCACATGGCGTTCAACGGGAGCGCGCACTTCAAGCCGGGTGAACTGGTGTCGTACTTCGAGGCGGCCGGCGCGCGGCTGGGTCCGCACGTGAACGCCTACACCAGCTTCGACGAGACCGTCTACATGCTCGACCTGCCGACCGACCGGAAGGAAGTCGTGACCAAGGGACTTCAGGCGATGGCCGACTTCGCCGGCGGCCTGGATCTCGATCCCGAACAGGTCGACAAGGAGCGGGGCGTCGTCGTCGAAGAGTGGCGCGGCCGGCTCGGCGCCGGAACACGCGTGCGGGACAAACAGATCCCGGTGCTCTATTACCAGTCACGCTACGCGGACCGGCTGCCCATCGGGAAACCCGAGATCCTGAGGAACGCACCGGTCGCACGCCTGCGCGCGTTTTACGACACCTGGTATCGCCCGGAACGCATGGCCATCGTCGTCGTCGGGGATGTCGAGGGGGCTGACGTCGAGGCCGCGCTGCGCGACGCCTTCGGGCCGCTGCGCGCGCGGGGCGCGGCAGCCGAGCCCCCGGCTGCGACCGTGCCGCTCCACCGGGAGAATCTCGTCAGCGTGACGTCGGATCCCGAGGTGACGCAGTCGTCGGTCCAGATCCTCCGGAAGCGACCGCACGAGCCGAGTGGTACGGTCGGCGACTATCGGCTGGTGCTCGTCGAGAGCCTGTTCGCCCGGATGCTGAACGAGCGGTTCACCGAGATCTCGCGCCGCGCCGACGCGCCGTTTCTGGGCGCCGGCGGCGGCAAGACGTCGCTGAGTCCGGCGGTCGACGGCTTCTCGCTGAACGCGCGCGTTCAGGATGGCCGGATTGCCGAGGGCCTCTCGGCGCTCGAAGTCGAGGCGCGCCGGGTGCGGCAGTTCGGGTTCACGGCAACGGAGCTGGAACGGGCGAAGCGGTCGACCCTCGCGTTCTACGATCGCGCGTTCAACGAACGGGACAAGAACGAGAGCGCGTCGTACGCGCAGGAGTACCTGCGCTACTTCCTGTCCGACGAGCCGAGCCCGGGCATCGAGTACGAGCACCGGCTCGCGCGCCAGGTCGTGCCGGCCATCACGCTGGCCGACGTCTCGTCGCTCGCGGCCGAACGTCTCGGCGGAGAGGGACAAGTCGTACTGGCCGTGGCGCCGCAGAAGGACTCCGTGCCGGTGCCGCAGGAAGTGGACCTTCGCACGGCGCTGTCCTCCGCCGGAAGCGCCACGCTGACCGCGTGGTCTGATGCGGCGACGACACGTGCGCTCATCGAGAAGAAGCCGGAGCCGGGGCGGGTCGCCTCGAGGCGTGAGTTGTCGGACATCGGCGTCACCGTCGTGCGCTTCTCGAACGGCGTCGAGGCGTGGCTCAAGCCGACCGACTTCAAGAACGACCAGGTCCTCTTCACGATGTACTCGCCCGGAGGTGCCGCGATCGCCTCCCCCGCCGACTACACGCAGGTGTCGTTCGCGACGCAGTACGTGGAGCTGTCGGGTGTCGGCGGCATCAAGGCGCTCGACCTGGACAAGATGCTGGCGGGCACGCTGGCGTCGGCCTCGCCGTTCATGGCGACGAGCACGCACGGCATCTCAGGGTCGGCGGCGCCTGCCGATCTCGAAACAGCGCTGCAGCTGCTCTACCTCTCGTTCACCGCGCCGGGCGACGACCCGGACGCGTTCACCGTGCTGCGGCGTCAGCTCGAATCAGCTGTCGCCAACCGCGGCCGAAGCCCGGGCCAGGCCTTCGGAGAGAAGGTCGCCGAGATCAACTCGTCTGACCACTACACGTCGGAGCCGCTGACGGCCGAACGCATCGCGACACTGGACCGCGTGAAGATGATGGCGCAGTACAGGCAGCGGTTCTCGAATGCGGCCGACTTCACGCTCTTCATGGTCGGCGCGTTCCAGGTAGACGCGGCGCTCCCGCTGCTCTCGTCGTACGTCGCGTCGCTGCCGTCCACCGGCACCCGCACGGCGTCGTTCAAGGATCCCGGCGTGCGATTCCCCGACGGGGTGCAGAGCGTGCAGGTGGAAAAGGGACGCGAACCGCGCAGCCAGACGCTCATCAGCTTCTATGCCGACCCGGGGTTCGATCCGGTCGAGCAGGAACGCATCGGCACCGCCACGACGATCCTCGAGAGCGTGCTCCGGGAATCGCTCCGGGAAAGCCTGGGCCAGACCTACACCGTCTCGGTCGGCCTCGCGCAGGCGCCGCCGCAGCGCGGCAACGGATACATCGGCGTCAGCTTCGGCGCGGCTCCCGAGAACATCGCCGCCATGACCGACCGCGTCCTGCAGGAAGTGAAGCGGCTGCAGACCGACGGTCCGCGGCAGGAGCAGGTGAACAACGCCAAGGAAGGAAGCCGCCGCGACTACGAAACATCCCTGCGGCAGAACCAGTACTGGCTGCGCCGGCTGCAGGCCGTCCACCTGCTTGGAAGTAACCCCTCGGACATCGCCACGCGCGCGGCACGGATCGACGCCGTCACGGTCGAGTCGGTGCGCGACGCGTTTCGCAAGTACTTCCCTGCGGACCGGCGCACGGTCGTCACGCTGGTGCCAGAACCGGCGTCGCGCTAGCTGGAGCAGCCGCCGCCTGACACTACGCAAGGCGCGACATAAACCCCTGCAGTATCCGTGGACACTTGTCGTGTGTCACGACGCGTCGTCCCCCAAACGCAGCCTCAAATCGCGGCTGACCTGAGGCGCGCCGTTGGTATCGGGTTTGCGAACGGCAGAGCCATGGCGATCGGCTCCGCTCTGGTTCGGCGTCACCCAATCCCGACACACCCCCTCCCCACCCTCCGCTGGACGTATTGCCGAGACGGCGAGGTACTGACCTGCGAGCTCGCCCTCACGCACGATCACACGGCTTACGAGCTGCGGCTCGCGCCGCTGCGCACACGCGCAGAACGTCCGTCGGAACTCTTCGATGATGCGATGTCGGCGCTTCAGCGTCAGTCGCAGGTGGAGCGGACGCTACTCGCGGAGGGCTGGCAGCTGGACCGGTTCGAAAACGACAGACCGCGGTCCTGAGAAGGGAGCGTCAGCGGCGGCGCCGGCGGGGCGGGCGGCGCCGAGTGCGGTGCTTCGCGCCCGGCGATGCATTGTCACGATCGATCGGCTCCAATTCGCGAGAGTGCGCGGGCGCCGACCACGGCCGCACATCCCGCACGTTGTTCAGCGGCGACCCGCTGATGTTCTCGCGATCGCGCGCGATGAGTTCGTTCGTCTCAGCAAGCCGCTTCTGAATCTGCGCGATACGCGCCGACATCTGCCGGACCCGTTCGAGCTGTTCTTCCAGGCGATTGTCCATCCGAGCATCCCTGCCGCCAAAGACTGCGAACGACGTGCCAGCATCGATCCGCCGCGCCCTCCGCTACAGCCTGACTAGATGCCCGACTGCACCAGCGCCTGTCGCCTGTGAGATAGCGGCACAGGTACACGGCGACCTGGCGCGTGTAGCGCGACTCGCCCGCCTGCGTGAGCTCGCGATCCGTCTTGAAATCGATGACGTGCCACTGCCCTGCGTCCTGGAACGCGAGGTCGACCACGCCCTCGAGCACCGAACCGTCTACGGTCCGCAGCGTGAGCGGCGCTTCACGTCGCGCATCGCCGCGCGCGTGCGCCGCAGTCGCGCGCTGCAACAGGTCGTGCGCAAGCACCCGACTCACCGCGTCCACTGCCGCGTCGCGCTCCGCGTCGGATGCACCGAGGATGCGTGCCTGCACATCGGCCGCGGCCCGAACGGCCGCAGCGCCGCCGCCGAGCGGCGCCGATGCGATCACGGCATGAACGAGCTCGCCGTATCGCGCACCGCCGGGTCCAGCAGGCCCGCGCAGATCGATCAGCTCGACGCCCGGCGCCGGCGCGGGCGCCATGACCGGGGATGAGCGGTTCGAAGAGTCCCGCCTGCACGGGCTCGCGCGCCGCGCTCGTGTCCGCCACCGGGATCTGCAGGCCGGTGATGTCCGCGTCCGGGTCGGCGACCCATTCGGTGACCGTCCTGAGCACCACCGACGCCATCGCACCGTCGCGCAGCGCATCCTCCTTTCGGCGGCTCCATCCGTGGTACTCGCGCATCCCATCGTCGATCACGGACGCCGCGACGTCCTTCATGATCAGCGACTCGCGGCGGATACCGAACGAGGCCTCCGCGCCGAGCGAGAGGGCATGTGGGTCCCACCAGACGACCGGGTACGCCTCCGCACCTTCGCCGAACGCGTGAAGGCCTGGCTGCACGGTTGCGGTCGTGTACGGATCGTCGTCCGGCCGCTTGTAGACGGAGTCCTTCCTGAACGTCGGCAGGTACTCCGCAGACGCCGCCGAGCGGCGCGCATGCATCGCCGGGTAGACGGCCCCGTTCAGAGGGCTCGTCCACCCGCCGTCGAACTCTGCGTCGCCGACGACCGGCACCACGAGCAAATCGCGCGCACGCGTCGCGGCGACATAGGCGACTCGCACGCCTTCGGCCTCGTCACGCAGGACCTCGAGCGGTTCACTGGCCGCGAGTTCCACTGGCGTCCATCGGCCAAGGCGCAGGTAGCAGGCGTTGCGCTCCTTGTCGATCAGCCGATCCGCGCGCTCGTTCCGCAGCTTTGCGGTCATGTCGGCCAGGATCACGACCGGGAATTCGAGCCCCTTGGCCTTGTGCGCCGTCATCAGGCGCACGCCCTCGCTCCCCTCCTCCAGGACCGGCGCTTCGGCCGCCTGCCCGCCGTCTGCCTGGTCGCGCAGGTCGTCTACGAACCCGCGGAACGACATGCCGCCGTTCACTTCGTATTGACGCGCCAGCTCCGCGATGTGGAGCACGTTTGCCAGCGCCTGTTCGCCGGCAGGGCGCAGGACGAATCCCACGTGGGCTCGCGTGGCGTTCAACAGGTCGGTGATCGTGTCGGCCACGGGCCGGTAGTTCCGCCGGCTGTGAAGGCGCCGCAGCAGGGCAAGGGCATCGACCACCGGCTGCAGATCCGGCGTCGGCGTATCCAGGGGCCTGTATGGATGGAACACGCGCTGCCGATGCCGGTACTCCAGCAGGGTGTCGTCGTCGATGGCGAAGAGCGCTCCCCGCAGCGTGGCGAACACCGACAGCTCGTCGTCGGGCCACTCGATGGCGGCAAGCGCCGCGCGTACGGTCTCGACCTCTTCGCGTCCGTGGAACGACTTGCCGCCCACCAGCAGGTGCGGCACGCCGCGCGACTCGAGCGCCTCCACATAGGGCCGCGTCACGTCGTCGCCGAAGTGCAGGAAGCGGCGAAACAGGATGCAGATATGCCGTGGCTGCAGCGGCACCTCAATTGGCAGCTCGTCGCGCGTGGTCTTCTCCGTGATCGTCCAGCCGCTGTCGTGCAGCAGCCAATGGACGAATGCGCCCACACCATCGGGCAACGACTTGTCGATCGCGTAGCCGGCCACCTGCCGCTTGCCATACGGCTCGGGAACAGGCAGAGCCACGACCGAAGGCTGCGTCAGCGGGTCAGGACGATGGGGCGACAGGGGTACGTATTGAGCCTGCAGTGTCTGACGGTCGCCCGTCATCAGCGGCGCGAAGCTGGCGTTCACCACCCTCTGGATCGACGGCGTCGATCGGAAGCTCGTGTTCAGGAACGCCCGGCGTGCGCCTCGCGATTCCAGGAGCTCGCACACCTCGCGATACGTCTCCACGTCCGCACGGCGGAACCGGTAGATCGCCTGCTTCGGATCGCCGACGATGAAGAGCTTTCCGGGAACCGGACGGACTTCGCGCCAGTCGCTCGTCGCGGAGCTGTCGGCGGACAGCAACAACAGGATCTCGGCCTGCAGCGGATCCGTGTCCTGGAACTCGTCGACGAACAGTCGCGTGAACCGCCGTTGAAACGACGCCCGCACCTGCGGGTGGCGGACCAGCAGGTCGCGCGCGCGGAGGAGCAGGTCGACGAAGTCGAGCGCGCCCGCACGCTGTTTCAGTCCACCGTACCCATCGATGACTGCCCGCAGCTCGCCGTGCAGGAGAACCGCGAGGTCAGCATCGGCGGCCATCTGGAACCGATCCAGCTCGGACGCCAGCGATTCGAACGCCGTCCACACGTCGTCGCGCGTGACGGTCGCGCCGAACATGCGGTCGCGCCCCTTGCGCGCGCGCCGCAGGTCGCGGTTCTGCGCCAGGTCGATCGCACGCGCTTCCCAGGCGTCGGGATCCGCGGCGTCGAAGCGCTGCGCGGTGACGATGTCGCGGCTCAGCTCTCGCAGCGGCGCCGTGTCGACGAACAGCGGGTCGCGATGCGAGATCGGCGAGGCGCTCATCGCGGCGAAGTCGTGCAGCCTCGCGACGAGCGCGCGGAGCTCGCCGTCCCGGTCGAACGGATCGCGCCGCCACCCGCCGGTGAAATCCCGCCACTCGGACAGCTCGCGAGCCGCCCGCCGGATCCGGTCTACCGGTCCATCCTCGGTGCCGCGCCCGTCACGCGACCAGACGCTCCGCCTGAGGGCACGGCGTAGGCCTTCCGGCGGCGCCTCGAGCTGTTCGTGCAGCCACGTGGTGAACGACTCGTTGAACAGGCGTTCGGCCTTCGCCTCGGTCAGCACCTCGAACAGCGGATCGATGGCAGCTTCGACCGGCCGCTCGCGGAGCAGGTCGGCGCAGAAGCCGTGGATTGTGCTGACGTGCGCCTCCTCGAGCCGTTGGATGGCGTCGGTCACGTTGGCGAGCCGCGCGGCGTCGGTCGTGCGCTGCCGCAGGCTCTCGAGCTCCTTGCGGATGCGCAGCTTCAGCTCGCCCGCCGCCTTCTCGGTAAAGGTGACGGCGACGATCTCCTCGATGCGCGCGCGCCCGGTGGACAGGACGCTGAGGATCCGCTGCACCAGCTCCGTCGTTTTTCCGGTGCCCGCCGCCGCTTCGACGACGATCGTGTCGTCCAGCGCGTGGCGAATCAGCGCGCGATCGGCGGCGTCGCCGAGCTCGAGTTCGGCACTCATGGCTTCCTCCGCAGCGCGATGAGATCCGCCATCGGCTCGACCGCTTTGCGATGGCTGCGGCGCTCGGCCGTGGACCCGCACACCGGCCTGAAGTCGCACCACGTGCATACCTTCTCGTCGGGCGCTGGCACCAGGAACCCCGTGTCGATGGCGCGGTCGATGATCTCCAGCGCCTCGATACCCATGCGGCGCGAGGCGTCGGTCATCCGAATCGGCACTGCCTTGAATCCGCCGTCGGTTGTCGCGTAATACAGCCGCCCCTCGACAACGGGCCGCTCCAGTGCGGTCTCGAGCGCGAGCGAGTAGAGCACCGGCTGCAGCGTCCTGCCGCCGCCGATTACCGTGCGCTCAGTGGCGCGGCTGCGCCCGGTCTTGTGATCGGTGACGCGCAGTTCGCGGGACGTGTCGTGCTCCTCCACCAGGTCGATCGAACCGTGCAGCAGGAACCGGTCGTCGATCCGCACCGGATCCGGGCGGCTGTCCGGATCGCGCCCCTCGGCGAGCGGACCGCCGGCTTTCAGACCAAAGGCCCACTCGAACCGGATCGGCACCCACCCGTCGTCGGCGTGCGCGATCTGGTCGACCCAGAGCCGCAGGTCGCGGCGGATGGACGCGATCTCGTCCGCCCACACGCGTTCAATTGCCGGCGCCAGCTCGTCGTGCTGGTCCGCGGCAACCGAACGGACGCACTCGTCGAGCACGGCGAGCGCGTGCTCGAGGCCTGGCGCGCGAACGGGAAGCCTGCCCTCATCCTTCATCCGGCGGTAGAACGCGGCCTGCACGGCGTGGAACAGGCTGCCGCGAGTGAGCGGATCCATGCGCTGCAGGGGCTCGAGATCCTCGGCGGGGCGCATCCGGTAGATCGCGCCCAGGAGGAACTGGTACGGGCAGGCGGCATACCGCTGCAGCGCGGACAGCGAATACACGCGCGCGCCGAGCCGCTCCGCAGCCAGGATCGGGCGGGTGCGATCGCTGGCCTGCGCGATGCCGTCCCATCGCGACCAGGGCTTCTTCGCGCGCATATAGCGCTCGCGGACCGACCGCTGCAGGCAGTCGTTCAACTGCAGGATGTACTGCGCGCGGCCGCGAGCGGCCTGATCCGGCTCGTTGACCAGGCCGCGGAGCGTGGCGAGGTCGTGTTCGAGCGCATCGATGGCTTCGTTGCGGTCCAGGGGCGCCGGCCACGCCAGCGTCGCCTGCGACACGCGCGCCGCTGCCTGTGTCAGCTCGTCGGCGCTGGGGACGCGGCCGGTCATGGCGCGCCAGACTTCGAGCGCGTACAGCGACGGCACGCGCGGGCGCCCCTCGCCGATCTCGATCGTCGGGAACGACACGTACAGCCGCCGCACCGCGGCACCGACCGCGAGGCGCAGCTGCTGCTTCTCCCCGTCGGCCCGATCGGTCTGCGTCGGCAGACCGGCATCCAGCGCGACACGCGTCGCGTCGAGCATCAGCGGGTCCTCGCGCGGCTTCTGCGGGAAGAGCCGCTCGGCGAGCGCCGGCACGAACACGACCTCGAACGTGCGTCCCCGCAGGTGATGCGGCGCGCCGACGAAGACGCGACCGTAACGCCGCGCGGGCGGGTCCGATTCCACCGTGCTCAGGCGAGTGGCCAGCACGCGCGCCGCTTCATCGAGCGTGACCGGCCCGACCTCGCCCATCGGTCTGAGATCCGCCAGCACCCGCAGCACACGATCGGGCCGGGCGAGCACACGAGGCGCAAGCGCCTCGAAGACGTCCAGCCACTCGCGCCACTTGGCCTGCACCGGCCACTCGGCCAGCGTCCGCATGATCGGCACGGCAAAGGCGGCCAGCTCCTGCAGGTCTTCGATCTTGCGCGTGAGGTGAGCGCGTCGCCCCGATTCGGGCTCGGTGCGATCGAGCTCGTTCCGCTGGAGCTCGGACTCGCGCATCAGGCCGCGCAGGCGCCGTTCCCAGCGGTCGCTCGAGGCCACCACGCGCGACTCGCCGAGCAGCCGCTCCCAGCGCCACGGCGCGCGGAAGGCTCGCGGCGCAGGATCCCCCGGTTCAGACTCCTCCGCCTGCACCACCTGGCCGTCGGCCCGATCGGCCAGCGCGCCGAACACCTCGTCACTCGACGCCGGAAACAGGTCGGGGGCGCGCGCGACGTCCGCCGCCGTCGGCACCTGGCCGAGCGACAGGTAC
Organism: uncultured Acidobacteriota bacterium; assembly: GCA_963748265.1. Taxonomy (GTDB): domain Bacteria; phylum Acidobacteriota; class Vicinamibacteria; order Vicinamibacterales; family CAVVIG01; genus CAVVIG01. Next base: position 404,900 of record CAVVIG010000001.1, read on the forward strand.
TCGGCGAAGCGCGTCGCCGACAGGTTCTGCTGCGCGCAGGCAATGAGCGCCAGGAACGCCCGGCCGGCCGGGTGAGGGCGACGTGTGCCGCGTTCGAAGTACGCGGGAATGCCGGCGCGCTCGAACGCATGCTCGAGCAGCCCCGCGTAGTGCTGCGGCGCCCTCAGCGCGACCGCCATATCGTCGAACCGGATGCCGGCGCGCGCCTCCCGCAGGACGCGCCGCGCGATTTCGATGGCCTCGCGCCCTTCGCCCGGCGCCGAGAACAACTCCACCGCGTCCAGCGGATCGCCGGCCGGCGGCGTGTCAGGCGTGAAGAGATACCGCCGGACCCGGTCGAGGCCGTCCACGCCGGCGTCACGGCGGTCGACCTGTCCCAGCGACCGCAGCGCCGCGAGGGTCGAGGCGTCGCCATCCGGGACGGTGGCGATCGCGTCCGGTGCTCGCTTCACCAACTCCCGGACGAAGGCTGCCTCGCCGGCGTTGCTCACCGGGACGTCCAGCAGCACGATTCGGCACGAACCGAACGCCGAAGCGGGGTCGGCGGCGGCGCGCGATGCTGTCCGCAGGAACGCCGCACGGTCCACGGTGGACACCGTTTCGAACTGCTCCTCGAAGTGCGCGAGCAGCTCCGCCAGGTCGCCGGCCGCGTCACCCGAGTTGGAGGGTCGGGTCTTAAGACCCGACCCTCCATGGTCGCCGGACCCTACATGGTCGCCCGATGCCCGATCGCCAACACTTCTCAGCGCCGGTGCGCGCACGCCTGCGAGCGCCAGTTCTTCCAGCGTCCGCGCCAGCGCCCTCGGAAAGCCGGGTGCATCGGACACCGGGTTGAAATACCCGAGCGTCGTGTCGTACACGGCCCGTGCCGCCACCGCCTCGATGCCGAGCGCGGTCGCCGGGGTCAGGCGGTCGGCCGCCAGCAGCGGCGCTGCGAGGCGCGCGGCGAGTTGCGTGAGGCTGAAACGGTACAGCCCGAACGTCGCGCCGCGCATGGCCGCAATCTGCCGGGCACAGTCGTCGGCTGCACCGCGCGTGGCGGAGACGAGAACGATTTCGGATGCGGGGGGAGCGTCGAGAACGAACCGGCGGACCGCGTCGAGACGGACGGCCGCGGAGGCGGACAGAATAACGTGCATCATCACTCCCTTCCGGACGCCATGCCGGACACCCTGGTCAAGGCAGCGCTCGCTGCCCCACTGCGACATTATCATCAAGCCATCCGATTTCCTATAATCCTGTATGCGAACCGCTGCCCTCCTGTCCGCCCTTTCCGTCGCCCTCGTGATCGCCGTATCGGCGCAGGAGACGGCTGACACCGACCTGGTCCGTCGCGCGCGCGCGATTCACGACCGGGTCATCACCCTCGACACCCACAACGACATCGAGCCCGACAACTTCACGGCAACCAGGAACTACACCCAGCGCCTCGACACACAGGTGAACCTGCCGAAGATGATCGACGGCGGGCTGGATGCCTCCTTCTTCATCGTCTACGTCGGGCAGCCGAGTCCGAAGCAGGTGCCCGACTCACTCTCCCCAGCCGGGTACGACCGGGCCTACAAGGAGGCGATCGCGAAGTTCGATGCGGTGCACCGCCTCACCGAGCAGATCGCCCCGGACCAGATCGGCCTGGCGCTGACCGCGGCCGACGTGCGGCGCATCGCGGCGACCGGACGCAAGGTGGCGCTGATCGGGGTCGAGAACGGCTACGCGATCGGCGAGAACCTGGGTCGCGTCAAGGAGTTCTACGATCGCGGCGGCCGCTACATGTCGCTCGCGCACAACGGCAACAACCAGCTGTCGGACTCGAACACCGGCGAGCGTGACGGCTACATGTGGAAGAACGGCGTCTCGCCGATGGGCGAACGGGTGGTCGCCGAGATGAACCGCCTCGGGATGATGGTCGACGTGTCGCACCCGTCGAAGGGATCGATGATGCGGGCGGCGGAGCTCTCGAAGGCGCCGATCATCGCCTCGCACTCCGCCGTGCGCGCGCTGTGCAACCATAGCCGGAACATGGACGACGAGCAGCTGAGGGCGCTGGCGAAGACGGGCGGCGTGATCCAGATGGTGGCCTTCGCCACCTACGTGAAGACGCCGAAGCCCGATTCGCCCGAGCGTGCGGCGGCGCTCAGCACCCTGCGGAAGGAGTTCGGCGTGCCCGAGGCGGCCGGCGATGCCCGCACTGCGGCCCTGAGCGCGATGCCGGCGCCGCGCCGGGCGGAGTACAGCGCAAAGCTGGCCGACATCGACCGGCGCGCTGCCGCCCGATCCGCCCGCGACGGTCAAGCAGTTCGTCGATCACATCGACTACGCGGTGAAGTTGATCGGCATCGATCACGTAGGTATCTCGTCCGACTTCGACGGCGGCGGCGGCGTGGACGGCTGGCGGGATGCGAGCCAGACCTTCAACGTCACGCTGGAGCTGGTGCGCCGCGGATACACCGAGGAGCAGATCGCGAAGATCTGGAGCGGCAACCTGCTGCGCGTGATGGAGCGTGTGGAGGCGGTCGCTGCGGAGCTCCAGCGGTCGGCTCGATAGGAGTAGTAACGATGTCTCCAAACGTCGCGCAGCCTGTCGCCCGGACCGCGTTCTACTGTTGCGCCATCCGCGCCAGCGATGCCGCAGCGCCGCAGCCGGTGTGCGGCGACCGCTTCGCCGCCCGCTTTCTCGACGAGCAGATCAGGGAGGATGTCGCCCCGCTGGTTCGACACAAGAAGCCGGCGGCCAGCAACGTCGCGCGGCACCGGATCATCGACGATCTCACGCGCGACCGGCTCAAGGCCGACCCGGCCATGCGCGTCATCCTCATCGGCGCCGGGTTCGACACGCGCGCTTTCCGCCTGGAGGGCGGTCGCTGGTTCGAGCTGGACGACCCGCAGTTGCTGGCCTTCAAGGACGAGCGGCTCCGTTCCGCCGAGGCGGCGAATCCGCTGACTCGAACTCCAGTCACGTTCCGGTTGGAGCCGCCGACGCGCTATCTCGCGCCGCTCGCGGGCGACGATCGCGCGCTCGTCATCCTCGAAGGCGTCAGCATGTATCTCTCCGACGACACGCTGCAGCGCCTCGCGACCGCCATCGCCGAGGCGCTGCCGAAGGCGACGATCATCTGCGACCTCATGTCGGCGGCGTTCGCCACGCGTTTCAGCGCGGCGCTCCATCGCGATCTCAAGAAGATGGGCGCGGCGTTCGGCGAGCGGCAGGGGCACCCGTCCCTCGCGTTCGAAGCCGCCGGCTACCGGGCCACGCGCACGATCTCGATCGCCGACCGGGCGCGCGAGGCCGGCACGATGTGGATCCCGACATGGTTGATGAACACGTTCCTGCGCGAGCTGCGCGACGGGTACATGGTGTGGGTGTTCGAGCGCAGCTGAGGGTTATCCATGACCAATGGCATCCGGCGGATTGCTCTCGTCCTCCTCGCGGGCTGGCTGGCCCTGTCGGCGGCCGCCGTCCGGCCACATGCCCAGGCGCGGTCCGCGGGCGCGCCTGACTGGGCCCGGCTCGAACGGGAGACGCTGCAGCACTTCCAGGCGATTCTCCGCATCGACACGAGCAATCCGCCCGGCCGCGAGACAGGGGTCGTGGACTACCTCAAGAAGGTGCTCGACGCCGAAGGCATTCCGGCGCAGGTCTTCGCCCTCGAACCGGAACGCGCGAATCTGGTCGCACGGCTGAAAGGCAACGGCCGCAAGCGGCCCATGCTCCTGGTCGGCCACACCGACGTCGTGACGGTGGAAGCTTCGAAGTGGACGTTCCCGCCCTTCAGCGCGACGCGGGACGGCGGCTATATCTACGGCCGTGGATCGCTCGACGACAAGCCGCACGTCGTCGCCGGCCTGATGATGCTGCTGACGCTGAAGCGGATGAACGTGCCGCTGGACCGCGACGTCATCTTCCTGGCCGAATCCGGCGAGGAGGGTTCGACACGCGTCGGCGTGGACTTCATGATCGAGCAGCACTTCGACACCATCGACGCCGAGTTCTGTCTCGCCGAAGGCGGCGGCGTGCGGATGCGGGACGGGCGCGTGCAGTTCGCGTCGATCGGAACCATGGAGAAAACGCCGCGGACCATCGAGCTGACCGCCCGCGGGCCCTCCGCGCACGGGTCGGTGCCGATTGCGGAGAACGCCGTCGCGCGGCTCGCGGCGGCGGTCACCAGGGTGACGGCGTGGCAGCCGCCGATCAAGTTGAACGAAACGACACGCGCCTTCTTCGAGCGGACCGCCGGCGTGTCGTCGCAGGCGGACGCCGCGCGCATCAAGGCGCTCCTCAGCGGCGATCCTCAGGCGATGGAGGCCACCGCGAAGTACTTCCAGGAGACCAACCCCGCGTTCGCCGCCGTGCTGCGCACCACGGTGTCGCCCACCATCCTCCAGGCAGGCCGGCGCTACAACGTCATCCCGTCCGAGGCCACCGCGACACTCGACGTCCGGCTGGTGCCCGACGATGACCCGGAGGCGCTCGTGGAGGCGCTGAAGAAGGTCGTCGACGATCCCTCGGTGGACGTGGCGATGCAGAAGCGGGACGGGGTCCCGCGGCCTCGCGGCAAGTCTGCCATCGACACCGAGGCGTTCCGCGTGATCGAAACAGCGGTGTCGCAGAACTACGACACCGTGACCATTCCTTCGATGGGGACCGGCGCCACCGACAACGCGCAACTGCGCTCGAAGGGCATCTCCTGCTACGGCGTCGGTCCGGCGACCGACGCCGAGGATGCCCCGAAGGGGTTCGGTGCCCATAGCGACCAGGAGCGGATCCGCGAGGCCGAGCTGCACCGGTTCGTGCGGTTCACCTGGGACGTGGTGACGCTGCTCTCGAGAACCCGCTAACGCCGACTCCAATCGTGGCCGACGATCCCTTCGACCTGGAACGGTTCGTTCAGGCGCAGGCCGACGTCTACGACCAGGCGCTCTCGGAACTTCACGACGGGCGGAAGCGGTCGCACTGGATGTGGTTCGTGTTCCCGCAACTGCGCGGACTCGGTGTCAGCCCGACGTCGCAGCACTACGGCATCCGTGACCGGGCCGAAGCGATGGCGTACCTGCAGCACCCGCTCCTCGGGCCCAGGCTGCGCGAGTGCTGCGAAGCGGTGATGGCTGTGGAGGATCGGTCCGCCGGACAGATCTTCGGGAGCCCGGACGACCTGAAGCTTCACTCGTGTGCCACGCTCTTCGCCGCCACCTCGCCACCGGGCTCGGTGTTCGAGCGGGTGCTCCGGAAGTATTTCGGCGGCGCGCCTGACGCGAGCACGTTGCGGATCCTGGAACGTCGCGATCCGTGATCGCGTCGTCTGTCCGCTGTCCATCCGGCTTATCATTTCCCATGGGAAAGCTGTACTCCTCGATCGAGCCCGATCATCAGACCTTCATCCGGCACCAGCCGCTTTTCTTCGTGGCGAGCGCTCCGGTGTCCTCGACGGGACACGTCAACCTGTCGCCGAAGGGGCTCGACACCTTCCGCATCGTCAATGCGACCCAGGTGATGTACCTGGATCTGACTGGCAGCGGCAACGAGACTGCGGCGCACCTGGTCGAGAACGGACGCCTCACGCTGATGTTCTGCGCGTTCGACGGCAGCCCGAAGATTCTCCGGCTGTATTGCCGCGGCCGCGTGATCACCCGCGGATCGGCGGAGTGGGACGATCTCGTTGCGCAGTTCCCTGCCATGCCCGGCGTCCGGCAGATCATCGTCGGCGACGTCGTCTCGGTGCAGACCTCGTGCGGGTTCGGCGTGCCGCTCGCGAGCACATTCGAGCAGCGGACGCAGCTGCCACGATGGGCCGAGTCGAAAGGTGAGGACGGGTTGGTCGAGTACCGCCGCACGCGGAACGCTGTCAGCCTCGACGGCCTGCCGCCGCCGTCGCCCGATCCCGGCGCGTGAGGTGTCGGATGGCCGGGGATCTCGACGTGGATCCAGCGCGGACGTATTGACAGTCATGGAACTCGTCTGGCCCGCGCCAGAGCACCTGGCCAGCTACGTGGCGGCGCTCCATCGCGGCTGGTCACCCGACAACACGCGCGGCGAAATCACGCGGCTCGAGGAGCTCCAATGGATCGCCGGCAACGCCGCCGGCTTTCTCGCAAGCCTCGTCGACCTCGAGGCCAGGGGCGCGCCGATCGTGCTGCCCGACGGCACGGCGGTGCCGCGCCTGCCCAGCTACCGGCGGTGGATGTGGGACGGTGAGTTCTGTGGATCGATTGGGTTCCGCTGGCAGCCCGGCACCGAGACGCTCCCCGCCTACACGCTCGGACACATCGGCTACTCGGTGGTGCCGTGGAAGCAGGGGCGCGGATACGCCACCCGCGCGCTCTTCCTGATCCTGGAGGATGCCCGGGCCGCGGGGCTTCGGCATGTCGTGCTGACGACTGAACCGCACAACATCGGATCGCGCCGGGTCATCGAAAAGAACGGCGGGGTGCTCGAGGCGGAGTTCATGGCGCCGGCGATGTACGGCTACAAGCGCGCCTTGCGCTACCGGATCGATCTCCCTGATCCCTGATCCCCGATCCCTGTTCCCTGATTCCCAACCCTGAATCCCTTATATACTGCCCCGACCCGGGAGGACCACATGCGGACCCTTGTCGTGGCGTTGGCACTCGCGGCATCGTGCATCTCATCCGTGCTCATCGGCGCGCAGGGCGATCCGCCGGCCGTCAACCCGCTCGCCGACAACCCTGACGCCATCCAGACCGGCATGGGACTGTTCCGTTCGCGGTGTGCCGACTGCCACGGCATGGATGCGCGCGGCGTCCGCGGGCCCGACCTGACGCAGGTCTGGGCGACCGGCCGGACCGACGGCGGGCTGTTCCGCACCGTGCGCCGCGGCGTGCCCGGCACCGAAATGCCCTCGGCCGGCGTGCGCACTACCGACGACGAGATCTGGAAGATCCTCGCCTATCTCGAGACCTTGGCGGCGCCGGCGCCTACGGCGACGATCGCGGGCGATGCCGAGAACGGCGAGCGGGTATTCCGCGCGCAGTGCGCCAGCTGCCATCGCGTCAACGGCAGCGGCGGACGGCTCGGGCCCGGACCTGTCGCGCGTCGGCGTGTCGCGCGCGCAGCGACCGCGGTCGTGCGCCGCATCCGCGGCGCCACGAGGACTTCCTGGCGGGCTACGAACCGGTGACGGTCACCACTGCAGAACGGCCAGGCCGTCCAGGGCGTGAAGAAGAACGAAGACCTGTTCTCGGTGCAGATCATGGACTCGCGCGAGCGGATCCAGGGCTACCTGCAGATCCGACGTGCGCGAGGTCGCCGACGGCACGCCAGTCGGCGATGCCGGTGTTCGGCCCGGAGCGGCTGAGCGAAAGCGATCTCGAACGATCTGCTCGCGCTATCTCGCGACGCTCAAGGGCTTCGATCCATCCGTCGCAGTAGGCCAGCAGGAGACCGAACATGCGCTCCACGATCGCGCGTCTCGCCCGCATCGCCCTGCTGCTGCCGCGCCGTCGCTGGCGCTGTCGCTCGTCGCCCAGCAGGCGGCGCCGCCAGCGTCCGATCACCAGCCAGGAGCTCCTCGACGGACTGAAAGCCGATGGCAGCAGCTGGCTGACCTTCGGCGGCAACTACGCCAATCATCGCTTCAGTCCGCTGACGCAGGTCACGCCCGAGAACGTGCAGCGAGCTGCGTGCCGCAGTGGACGTTCCAGACCAACACGCTCGGCAACTTCGAGACGACGACGCTCGCTGCGCGACAACGTGCTCTACGTCACCGGCCCGCAGAACGTCGCGTGGGCGGTCGACGCGCGCAGCGGCCGCCAGATCTGGCGCTATCGCCGCGAGCTGCCGGACCAACCTGACCGCCTGCTGCGGCCTGGTCAACCGCGGCTTCGCGCGCCCTCGGCGACAAGCTGTTCATGATGACGCTCGATGCGCACCTGATCGCGCTCGACATGAAGACCGGCGCGATGGTCTGGGACGCGACGCTCGAGGACTACAAGATCGGCTACGCCGCGACGCTCGCGCCGATCGTCGTCAAGGACAAGGTCATCGTCGGCGTCGCCGGCGGCGAGTACGGCATCCGCGGCTTCATCGATGCGTACGACGCGCAGAGCGGCAAGCGCGCGTGGCGCTTCTACACGATTCCGGGCCCGGGCGAGCCGGGCAACAACACGCTGGGCGGGCGACTCGTGGAAGATCGGCGGCACCGGCGTCTGGGTGACCGGCGCCTACGATCCCGAGCAGAACCTGCTCTTCTTCGGCACCGGCAATCCCGGCCCCGACTATCACAGCGAGAGCCGCGAGGGCGACAACCTGTACAGCTGCTCGCTGGTGGCGCTCGACGCCGACACCGGCAAGCTGCAAGTGGCACTACCAGTTCACGCCGCACGACGTGCACGACTGGGATTCGACCGAGGTGCCGATGCTCGCCGACCTGACGATCAACGGCCAGCCGCGCAAGGTGGTGATGTTCGCCAACCGCAACGGCTTCTACTACACGCTCGACCGCACCAACGGGCAAGTCATCGTCGCCAAGCCGTTCGTGGCGACCACCTGGGCCAAGGAGATCGACGCACAGGGCCGGCCGATGCTGCTGCCGGGCCACACGCCGGACGAGAAGGGCGAGGTCACCTGCCCCGATCATCACCGGCGGCACCAACTTCTGGCCGCCGTCGTACGATCCGCGCACGCGGCTGTTCTTCGTCAACGCGCGCGAGGCGTGCGCGACCTTCTACGCCTGGAAGCCGGAGTACGTGCCGGGGCGAGCGCTTCACGGGCGGCGCGCAGCAGCGCATAAACACGCGCGACGAGAAGCCGGCTACGGCGCGCTGCGCGCGCATCGATCCGGCCACCGGCGAGCGCAAGTGGGAGTTCCGGCTCCCGACTCCGTCGCGCGCCGGCGTGCTCACCACCGCGTCGAACCTGCTCTTCTCAGCGGCGACGACGAAGGCAACCTGCTGGCGCTCGACTCGCGCAGCGGCAAGCTGCTGTGGCGCTATCAGATGGGCGCGAACGCTGCACGGCACGTCGCCGATCACCTACATGCTCGACGGCCGGCAGCACGTGCTGGTGCCCGCGGGCACAACGCTCACGGCGTGGGCGCTGCCCCAGGAGGCGACGGCGACCAGGTAACACAGGAACTTAGAACTTAGAAGTTAGAACTTAGAAGTCAGAACTGCTCAGACCGAGGACTCAGGACTGCAGACGACCGGTCTGGAGTTTTGAGTTCTCACTTCTAAGTTCTAACTTTCTCGAGTGTCACCGAGAGTTACCGTTCAAACCTGATCTGAATCCGCCACTGGCGCAGCTCGGTGTTGTAGAAGGTCCCGAACGCGGGTGAGCTGACGTTGGCCTGCACGTCCTGCGGAAGGTACAACGCCAGCGCGTTGTCCACGCGGACGCCGACCCACGGCCGTGCCTTGCCAACCTTGATCCGGTGCTCGACGCCCAGGTCGACGCGGACGTAGGTCGGAAAACGCTCGCTGTTGCGCGGGCCGACGAAGTCGAGCATCTCGTTGACGATCGAGTACGGCAGGCCGGTCCGCCAGTCGAGCACGCCGACCAGCAGCCAATCTTTGATCGGGTTCGCGCGCCCGCGGACCAGCAGCCGGTGCGGCACCTCCGTCTTCGCCGGCGCGTAGGCGTTCTCGGCGACGATCGGCCACAGCACCGAATCGTAAAAGCTCGTATACGAGTTCAGATCGGCGCGCGCAAACGCCCGGACGTACAGCGTGTTGATGTCGACGCCCCGCCCGCCCGTGTACCGCAACCCGGCCTCGACCTCGCGGTACTTCGACCGTCCGCTGCTGTCCAACCGGATGACCGGCCCACGTGGCGTCGCGACGCGATTGAGCAGCAGCTCGTTGCGGCCGCTCCGATCGATGTAGCCGGCATGCATCGACCACCGCTTGTTGAGTCGATGGTCGTACGCTGCGTCCCACGTGGTGCTGCGCGCCGTCCGGAGGTCCGGGTCGGTCACGTGAATCGACACCGATGGCGGCGTCGACGGCGTGATGCCATCCGGCATGAAGCGCGTGTCGAGCGGCGCTTCGTACTGCCCGAACACGCCCGCGACGGACGGCGTCCTCTCGAAGAAGATCCCCACCCGGTCCGCACCACGGCGCTGCCGTCTCTGTTGAGCAGTAATGCCGCGCCGACGCGAGGCGTGACATTGACGCGTTTCAGCACGCCGTCGCGATCGACGCGCGCCCCGAATTCGACGTAGTAGCGCTCCCCCGGCTGCATCCGATCCTGCGCGTAGAGGGCGAGGTCGGTGGCGTCCTGCTCCTGAACGGTCGGCACGCCGATGTAGTCCAGCCGTCGAGTGAGCACACCGTCCGAACGGCGGACGAGGACCGACTGGCTCGCGCTGCTGCCCGAGAAGCGGCTGTGCAGCAGGTCCACGCCGGCCTTGTACAGGTGCAGACCGCCCCACCCGCTCGCCGTTCCCGACAGCGATTCAATCAGCTGGAAAGTGTCAGTATGCCGATGCTGGCGGTTGAAGAAGTTGCCGTTCGTCGTCTCGGGGAGCAGTTCCATCGCGCTGCGCCCGAGCGGCATCGTGTCGGTGGTGTAGGAGTGCGCCTCGACCGTCGTCTCGCCGAACAGGCGATCGCTCCACAGCGCCCGCTCCGTGAGCGACATCACGGTGACGTTGCCCTTCATGTCCACGGAGGCTTCGGGCGGGGTGAACGTGCCGAGGGTTGCCTGGTCCACGCGCGCCGGGAACAACCCCGCGGTGCCGACCAGGCTGTGCCGATCGTCCAGGTTCGCGTCGACCCGCGTGAAGGAGCTGAAACGGTGTGACTCCTTCAGCTCGTCCTGCGGGCGGCTGGACACGTCACTCGCGCGGTAGCGGTACTGCATGGCCTGCTGCAGGAACAGGCGATCCTTGATGAGCGGACCGCCGGTCTCCACGCGCGGGGAAAACGCGGACAGGCCGAGGATGTGGAACGGTGCGCCACGCTTGGTCCGGAACGAGGGCTCCAGTCGGTTGACGCGCGTCCGCCACTTGTCGGCGGCGCGCCGCGTGTTGATCAACACGAGTCCCGACGAGAATCGGCCGAACTCCACGGCATATGGGTTCGGCAGCACCCGCACCGAGTCGATGGCGTCGTCGGGCAGCGAGACTTCCGACAAGCCAGTCGCCGGATCGACGAACGCGCCGGGACCGAGTTGCAGCGACGCCTGGCTGGGCCGGCCTCCCTTGATGCTGACGCCGCCTGGCACCTCGATCACGCTGGCGAGCAGCCGGAGCGCCGCCTGCAGCCCGCCCGTCGAACCGATTTCCTCGAGTTGACGCGACGTCACCTCCTCCGACGAGGTGAGCGTGCCCGTGGACGGGACGATTTCTGCTGGCGCAACGACGTTCACCGTTTCGGCGACCGCCGCGATGCGCAGGTCGGCCCTCACCTCCGCGACCCGACCGGCGACCACGCTCACCGACTGATCGAGCGGGCTGAAGCCGTCGAGCGTCGCAACAACCCTGTAGGCGCCCGGCGGAATGCCTTCGAAGCGGAAGGCGCCATCGCCCTCGGACACGGTGCTCGCGACCTCACCGGCGGCCGACTGCAGCGACACCACCACCCCGCCGAGCGGAATCGTCGCGCTCTGGGTCGTCACGACGCCCGAAACGGCCCCAGCATTCTGGGCGTCTGGGGTCGATGCCGCCGTCACGGGTCCCGGGGCAGGCTGGATTATCTGAGCAGGCTGTGCGCGTCCTGCGGTCGCCGTGACTATCAGGAGCGCCAGAACGGTCGAAGCCACGCGACCGAACAGGCCCGCGCGCGAGAGGGCGTACATCTGGACAAACCTATTGTACGACCCCGAGGCCAACTCATGGGAGGGATCGGCTGCTGAGCCCACACATTGCGGGTGTCGCGGGATTTCAGCGCCGGCGCTGCACGAGTTGTCGCCAGATTTCCCGATCGGCGGGGTCGGGCCCCATCCACCACCACGCCAGCGCGTAGCCGGCGAGCAGGACCAGGCCCGACGGCACCTCGAGCCCGGATCCGCCGAGGACGCGCAGCGCCACGGCCGGTGGGAACGAAACGGCGAACGCGGCTGCCGGGCGGGCCAGTGACCGCCAGGGCCACGACCAGCCGAACACGTGCCGCAGCTCGACGAACCGGAGAGCCCCCTGCACGGCAAAGCCGACGCACATCGCCACCGCGGCGCCCGTCACGCCGTAGGCCGGGATGAGGAGCACCGCAGCCAGCGCCTGCACGGCCACCGTCACTGCCGCGTTCAGGAGGTTCAGTGACGGCCGCTCGATCATCAGCAGCGTCTCGACGAGGCCGCCGAAGCTGTTGGTGGCATGCGCGAGCGACAGGAGCGCGAGCCAGAGCCATCCGGCCCGGAACGCAGGCCCGTAGATTGCCAGCACCGCTCCACCCGCGAGCGTGAGCACGCCCACAATCGGCAGCTGACCGGCCAGCACCCAGCGCGCAGGACCGGCCACGGTCTGACGCAACGCACGCCCATCTGTCACGTGCCGCGCGGCGGCAACCGGGACCAGGATCGGATCGAACACCTGCCGAACCTTGCGGAGTCCGCCGGCGATCTCCACCGCCGCGCAGAACACGCCGAAGCTTTCGATCGTCACACCCGGAGCGCGGTTGACGAACGCCCCCAGTATCAGGACGTCCACTCGCTGGGCGAGCGTGTTCAGCAGTCCGGACAGCGCGATGGGAAGAGAGAATCGAAGCAACCCGCCGTCGGCGCCACGACCGCTCGCAGCCTCAGGATTGGCGGGCCGGCGCGGGGACGATGCCACCGCGTGCGATGCAAGCGCCAGCGCGATGACCGCCCCTCCGGTCGCACCACACACAACCGCCAGCGCTGGTGCGAGGTCGCGTACGCCGAGCGCCACGGCCAGCGCGAAGACACCGGTCGTGATCCACGTCTCGCCGAGGCCTCGCGAGTAGAACTCGCTGCGCATCACGAGCAATCCGCGCGACACGCCGGTGCAGATGCGGCCGACGACAATACCGGGCAGTGCGAAGAGCATCCAGGCACCGCCACCCGTAAACGCGTCGGCGCCACGAGCTCGCGCGAACCACAACAGCGCCGGCACGCCCGCGGCGACAACGAGTGCGGACACGGCGAGGCCGACTGCAACGGAGCCGGCGAAGAGCCGCCGCGTCCGGCCGCGGTGTCCACGGGCTTCCGCCCGGGCCACGAACGGCACCACCGCGCTCTCGAGCCCGAGCGATGCCACGCGACTCAGCAGGTCCACGGTCGCGAACGCGAGCCCGAACCGTCCGAGCGCCGCCTCCCCCAGCACGCGCGCGATCAGGAACGTGAAGACCGCACGGAAGTTGGCCGCGACGAGGACCAGCGCGTTCGCGGCCGCTCCACGGGCCAGGTGCCGGCCATCATGGACCGCGGCGCCCTCGGGCGGACGTGTCGCCGCCGTCACGGCGCCTGCCCTGCGTCACACAGGACATCCTCGATACGGCGCGTCAGCACAGCGACGTCGCAGCGCTCGAGCGCCCGCACCCGCCCCGCCCGGCCGAGTTCGATCCGCCGTGCGCGATCGTCGACGAGTGCCGCCAGCGCATCGGCCAGCTTCGGGACGTCGCCGGGTGGCACCAGGAGCCCGTGCACGCCGTGATCGATGATCTCGGGGATCCCCCGACCGCCGACGCGACCACCGGTGTCTCCAGCGCGAGGGCCTCGATCACGGATCGCGGAAACGGGTCCTGCCATGCGGGCAGCGCCAGGAGGTCGAAGTCGACGACCGCGGAGCGAACGTCCTCGCGGAATCCGGCGAAATGAACCCGGTCGCCGACGCCGAGCTGCGCGGCGAGCGTGCGGTACTGCCCCAGGTAGTCGACGGCACTTCCGGTCGGCGGCAGCCCCAGCACCACCAGGTGCAGCGCGGGCCGATGGGCCATCAACTGCGCCATCGCGCGAACCAGCAGGTCAATCCCTTTACGCGGAATGATCTGCCCCGTGTAGCCGACGATCGTCGCGTCCTCCGGCAGGCCCAGCTGCCGCCGCAGTTCGCCACGTGTCACCCGCGCCGGATCGAACAACGTCAGGTCGACGCCGTTGTTGATGACGGTCACCTTCTCGGCGGCGTAGCGGCGGTACGGCGCGGCCGCCCGTTCGGACACGGCGATGATGCGCTTGACGTGCGTCATCCGCCCCAGCATGCGACCGTACAACAGGACCTTGGCCGGGTGCTCGTGCACGTTGCGGACGTGAAACACGGTCGGCGTCCGGCCGGAACGCGCGGCGAACGCGCCGACCGTCTTCACGTTCATGTTGTTGCAGTACAGCAAATCGATGCGCCGCTCGCGCATGAGCGCCGTGAGTTCGGGCACGAAGCGCGCCGCGTCCCACGTGTTCCAGACGTAACTCGCGGCGGCCGTCAGGCGGTTGCTGCTCGCGAAGCGCATCCGGGATGTTCGCTGCGGAAGCCTGGTCGGCGCGATGACAGGGACGCCTGCCGCACGATAGCGTTCGCCGAACAGTCCATCTTCCGGCAGCACCACGATGGGATCGATGCGCGCGCGATCGAGGTGAGCGATCAGGTAGTACAGGCTCCACCCGGCACCGCCGTCGAGCGCGCTGGAGGACAGGAACAGGGTGCGGAGTGCGTTCACGCTCCGGATTTCGACGCGAGGTTCGACAGCAGCCGCTCGGCGGTGATCCGGTCCGCCGGGGTGTCGACATCCGCCCACTCGATGCCGTTCACGTCGGCCGCCCAGAGGCGTCCCCGTGCCGCCAGCTGGCGCATCCCGGACGACACGCTGCGCGCCGACGGTTCGCCCGTCGCCCGCAGCGCGTCGAAGATGTCGTGGGTCAGGACGAAGCAGCCGGCGTCGATCGCGTCCCAGGCGGAGAGCGCCTTGCCGATTTGCCGGACTCGCCGTCCGTCGAGACGGACCTTCGTCGCGTCGTCGATGTCGAGATGCGCGGCCGGCGCCGCGTCGACCAGCACGCGTCCGGCTTCCGATGCGCCGAGTCGTGTCCGCGTCAGTCGCGTCAGCGCGACGTCGGCGAAGACGTGATCGACCATCTGCAGGAAGAACAGGTCGTCGGCCAGCGGTTCGGCCGCGAGCAGCGAAACGCCATTGGGCAGCGTGGGGTCCGGACTGGTGAGGAAGCGCACACGGACAGGTTGCCGGAGGGCTTCGATCGCCTCGCGCACGCGGTCGCCATCATGACCGATGACGACAACCGCCTCGAGACAACCGGCAGCGCGCGCGTGTACGAGCGCGTGCTCGATCAGCGGGAGACCTCCGACCGTCATCAGCGGTTTGGGTACGTCGCCGCGAGAGCTCGCCAGGCGTGAACCGCTTCCCGCCGCGAGGATCACCGTTTGCGTGACCCGCGCCTCGTCGCTCATCCGCTTATCCTAACGTGGCTCGTTTCATCCGTGTTACATTCATTCCACTCTGAGCGGCACACCTGAACCGACGCGCGCACAGACTGCGCCGGGTGCTGGGACGACGCTGCCGTCGACCGACCGGTTCGAGCGCGACACGCTGGCAATCCTGAAGCGCGTGAGCCGACACCCGATCGAGCCCGCACCCGAAAACGAACTGATGGCCGACCTGGGTTTCGACTCCCTCCAGATCCTGGAGTTCGTCGGCGAACTCGAAGACCATTTCAACATCGCCGTGCCGCTCAACTCGCTGACACACATTCGGACTGTGGGTCAGATCGCAGCCGAGGTCAGGCGCCTGGCATCGCTGGCCGACGCGCCGACGTCGTGACTGCCAGCCTCACGGTTCCCGGCGCGCTCAGCGCAGCCGCCCGCGGCCAGCGCGGCATCCGCATCATCGAACACGACGGCCGGACCGAACGGTTGCCCTATGCGGCGCTGCTTGCCGACGCCTGCACCGTCGCCGGCGCGCTGCGCGCGCAGGGGCTCGTGCCGGGTCAGCGCGTCGCGCTGGTCGGCTCGGAGGTCGGCATGTTCCTCCGCGCATTCTTCGGCATCGCGTGCGGAGGGCTCGTGCCGGTGCCTCTCGCGCCTCCGGCGCAGGCCGGAGACACCGCGACGTTCACGCGCCAGTCGAAGCACATTCTCGAAGCAGCGCGCGCATCCGCGGTCGTGGCGTCGCCCGACGTGGCAGCGCTTCTCGACGTCGAGGGCATTCCGGGCGCGCCGCGTGTGCTCGTTCTGAACGATTCTGCTCTCGGGACCGGCGCTCGCCTCACCCGTGGCCGTCCCGCACGACGGCGTCGCGCTCGTCCAGTTCACGTCAGGGTCGACGGCAGTGCCCAAGGGGGTTGTTCTCTCCCACGCGAACCTCGCCGCGAACATCGACGCCATCCTCAGCAGCGCGGGCCTCGACACCGGACCCGACGACGTGTCGGTGAGCTGGCTGCCGCTGTACCACGACATGGGGCTCATCGGGATGCTGCTCTCCTCGATGTACGCATCGGCCGAGTGCGTGCTCATGTCGCCCGTCCTCTTCCTGAAGCGGCCGAGCGCATGGCTCGACGCGATCTCCTCGGCACGGCGGGACGGTGTCGTTCGCGCCGAACTTCGCGTACGACCTGTGCCGCCGGCGCGTGAAGACCACGCAGGTGGACGCTCTCGACCTGTCCCGATGGCGGGTCGCCGGCTGCGGCGCCGAGCCGATCCGTCCGGCCACGCTGCGGCAGTTCGCCGAATACTTCGCTCCTGCCGGATTCCGCGCCGAGAGCTTCCTGCCTAGCTACGGCCTCGCGGAGCACACCGTGGCCGTATCGTTTGCGCAGGGGGGGCTCCATGTGGACATCGTGGACGCCGACAGGCTCGTGCGCGAATCGCGGGCGGTGCCCGCCGGACCGGACGACAACGCCGTGCGCGTCGTCACGGTGCGGCCACGCGTTGCCCCAGCACGCCATCCGCATCGTGGACGAGGCGTTCCGCGATCTGCCGGAGCGGCACGTCGGCTCGATCGTGGTCTCCGGACCGTCGGTCATGCGCGGCTACTTCGACAACCCCGGCGCAACGGAGGCCACGCTCCGCGGACGGTGGCTCGTGACCGGCGATCTCGGGTACGTCGCCGACGGCGAGCTTTACGTGTGCGGGCGCACGAAGGACCTCATCATCCGGCACGGCCGCAAGTACCACCCGCCCGATTTGGAGTCGTCGCTCGCTGAGCTCCAGGGCCTCGCGGTGTCGGGCGTCGTCGTCTTCGCGGTCAGCCGGCTCGAGGAGGCCGACGAGGTCGTGGCCGTACTCGAGACGCGCGCGGGCAGCCGCGCGGACGACATCGACGCGCTGGTGCGCAGGCGCCTGCGCGAGACTGCCGGACTCGAGATCGATCGCGTGGTCGTCACACGTCCCGGAACGATCCCGCGCACGACCAGCGGCAAGGTCCGTCGCGCCGAGACCCGTGCTCGACTCGAAGCGGGTACACTGATCCGGTGAGCCTGTTCGACAAGCTGCAGCCGATCGCGCAGCGCCTGGAGGCGCTCGACGACGGCCCCGTCCCGTTCGACACCGTCATCGACGCGATTGAAAGCCCCACCGAAGTCGTCATCGCCGGACGCCGCACGCTGATGTGCGGGTCCAACAACTATTTCGGCCTCACCTTCCATCCCGACGTCCTGGCGGCCGCGCAGGCAGCCATCGCACGCGACGGGGTGGGCACCACGGGCTCACGCGCTGCCAACGGCACGTACGCCGCGCACCGGCGCCTCGAGCGGGCGTTCGCCGACGCTGTACGGCACACGGCACGCGCTGCTCTTCACCACGGGGTACCAGGCCAACCTCGGCGTCATCTCCGCGCTCTGCGGCGCCGGCGACTCGATCGTCGTCGACATGGAGAGCCACGCCAGCATCTACGACGGCGCGCGCCTGAGCGGCGCGCTGTTCTTCGCGTTCCGCCACAACTCGCCGGCGGACCTTGCGCGCAAGCTCGCGCGGATCGAGCGGCCGGAGAACTGCCTCGTAGTCGTCGAAGGGCTCTATTCCATCAGCGGCGATCTCTCGCCGCTCGGCGAGATTGTCGCGGTCTGTCGCGACGCGCGTGCGTGGCTTGCGGTCGACGAGGCCCATTCGTTCGGAGTCTACGGCGAACGCGGCCTCGGCTGGGCGGAACAGTGCGGCGTGCTCGAATCGGTCGACTTCATCGTCGGCACCTTCTCGAAGGCTCTCGCGGGGATCGGCGGGTTCTGCGTCTCCAACCACGACGCGCTGCGGCTGCTGCACTTCGCCTCGCGCCCCTACGTCTTCACCGCGTCAGGATCGCCCGCGAACATCGCGAGCGTCGAGACTGCGCTCGCGATTCTGCAGCGTGAGCGCGGCCTTCGTGACCGGTTGTGGGCGAACATCCGGCACGTCCGGAGCCGCCTGACGCGCCTCGGCTTCCGGATCGGCGGCACCGAGTCGCCGATCGTGCCGATCGAAATCGGGACCGCCGAGCAGGCCGTGCTGGTCTGGCGGGCCCTGCTCGACGCCGGCGTGTACACGAACCTGGTGCTGCCGCCGGCATGCCGACCCGACGCGTGCCTGCTCCGTACGAGCTATTCAGCCGCCCACACGTCCGCGCAGCTGGACGAGGCGCTGGCGATATTCGAGCGCGTCGGCAGAACTCTGCGCATCATCGACGCGGCCGCCTGAACGATCAGATCCATCCCGCATCGCGATACCAGCGTGCGGTCTGCCGGACGCCGGCCTCGAGCGCCGTGTCGGCAGTGAAGCCAAGCACCTCGCGTGCGCGGTCAACCGAACACACGAAGCCCTCGGCTCGCAGCTCCACGAGGCGGCTCGAGTCCACGATCGGCTTCACGCCCAGCCTCCATGCCAGGTCGCCGCCTGCAGCGAGCGCCGACACCAGCGCGCGCGGAACGTAGACGGGTCGAAACCGCCGATTCTCGACGCCCGCGATTGCGCGGAGCAACTCCACACCCGTGCTCGGACGGCTGTGGCCGAGGAACAGGGTCTCCCCCACTGCAGCGTCACGTTCGACCGCCAGACGTATGGCGCGCACGAGATCATCGATATAGATCAGGGTGTAGGCGGTGCTTGCTGCCGTCGGGACGATGAACAGCCCGCGCCGCGCGAGGCGGAACAGCGGCAGGAAGCCGCGATCGCGAGGTCCGTAGACGGCGCTGGGACGCACGATCGTCCATCGGACGCCGGCCGCACTCCGGACGACTGCTTCGGCGGCGAGCTTGCTGCGGCCGTACGCGTTCACCGGCGCCGGACCGTCCCCCTCGCTACGCGGCGCGTCGGGCGTTCCCTGGCCTCCCGCCGCCTGGCTCGACACGAGCAGCAGGCGGGCTCCTGCCTGCTCCGCCGCCGCGACCGCCGCGCGCGTCCCTTCGACGTTGACGGCGACGAGGGCCGCTTCGTCGCGCGCGCGAATCAGGGCCGCACTGTGAACGACGACGTCAGTGCCGGCGCAGGCGCGTGCCAGCGATGCCGCCGACAGGTCCGCCTCCACGACCCGCGCGCCGCCCGGCGTCGGCTTGCGGTTGCCGGGCCGCACGACAGCGCGAACCTCCCACCCATCGCGGGCGAACGCCTCGGCCACGTGCCAGCCGACGAAGCCGGTCGCCCCGGTGACGCTAACCGATCGACTTTTCATACAGGCGGTACGTCTTGTACCGGCGGCCGCCGACCGCCTCGATGCCGGCGTTGACCACGTCGTTGTCCTCCAGCGTCCACCCGACCTCGCCACGGACGTAACCCCGTGCGGCCGCTCGACGATAGCTCTCGGCGATGAGCAGCGGGTACAGCCCTAGTCTCTGCGCATCGGCCACGACGCCCAGGAGCAGCATGCGCGTACGCGTGACGATCCGGCGACGACGAAGGAAGTGGACGAGACCCCACGGCAGCAGCCTGCCTCGCATCCGCTTGAGCACCTGGTTGAGATCAGGCAGCGTCACCGCACACGCAACCGGCCGGCCGTCCATCTCGACGAACAGCACCAGCGCGGGATCGACCACGGGGCGGAACTCCATGGCCAGCTGACGCATCTCCTCATCGGTCGGCGGCACGAAGCCCCAGTTTCCGTCCCAGGCGCTGCGGTAAATGTCCCCCAGCAGGTCGACCTCGCGCTCGAAGTTCCGCAAGTCCGCCACCCTGACGCTCAGCGCATGGCGCTTCCTGACCCGCTCCGCCAGGCGTGCGATCCGATCCGGAACCGGGCTCGTGAGGTCGATGTCCCACGCGTACAGATCTTTGGCCTTTGCGTACCCCGCACCTTCGACGTACGCGGCATACGAAGGCGGGTTGTGCGGCATCAAGACGTACGGATCGGCGTCGAAGCCGTCGATCAATAGACCGGCGCTCTCGTTCAGCGACGGGTTCGCGGGTCCCCGCAGGCACGCGCTGCCCTGTTGTCGCGCAAACGTCTCGACCTGCTCGAGCAACGCGCCGGCCGCTTCCGCGTCCGCCGCCTCGAAGAAGCCAAACCATGTCGTCCGCTCACCGTGCCGTTCGTTGTGCAGTCGATCGTCAATCGCCGCCACGCGCCCGACGACCTGGCCATACCGCTCGGCGAGCCAGAGCGTGATGGTCGCATGCGCCAGGAAGGCATTGTGGGCGGGGTCGAAGCGGCGGAGCTCGTCGCGGCGCAGCGGCGGAACCCAGCACGGCTCGGATGCGTGCATCGTGTACGGCAGGTCCACGAACCGTCGCAGCATCGCCGGCGTGTCGACACGGCGCACCTCCACCGTCTGTTGCGGCGGGCGCGCAGGGTGTGTGACACTTTCGTGCATGTCGTTGACGATCCTAGTCGCAACCGTTCACGAATGAGCGGCGCCACCGACCCGCCGCGCGCCTTTCGCCTCGTCGCCAGCACCTCCGGCCCTCGATTTCTCGGGCTCTCCGTTCCTGAGCGGAATCGCCGCGTTGCACGCCGGATGGGTGCGGTCGACGCTCTGTCGGACGCGAGGCTCGCGACGCTGACCGTCCCGGACGGCGTCGCCATCACGCCCGCGGTTGCCACAAGCCTTCCCGCTGACCTCCGTCACGCCCGCTTGCACTGGAACCCCGATCGTCCGCCGCTCGTGTGGTGCGATCCGCGTGTCACGTCGTCCGATACGGTGGACATCCAGCTGCCTGGTGGCGCCGTGCTCGACGTGTCCACGGTGCTGGCGCGGCAACGATCGTCGTGGACGCTGCTGCAGGCGTCTGGCAAACCGCGCGACGGCTGGCTGTCGAGGCATGTGCACCGCAGGATCAGCCGCGTCTTCAGCTACCTGTTCCTGCTCCTCGGCCTCTCGGCGCACGCAGCAACGCTGTTCGCCTTCGGCCTCGGCCTGGTCGGTGCGTGGTTCATTGCGCAGACGACGCAGCAGACGATGATGCTTGGGGCGCTGCTTTACTGGGCGGCGTCAGTGGCTGACGGGATCGACGGCGAGATGGCCAGGCTGACGCTGAGTGAGTCGGCGTTCGGCGAACAGCTCGACACTGCGGTCGACCTGTGCACGCACACGCTCGCGCTCGCCGGCGCGGGCGTCGGCTGGTGGCGCCAAGGCTTCGGTGCAGGCGGCGCGCTCCTCGCGCTCGTCGTCGTGCTGGGGACGCCGACTGTGGTCCTCTGGGGCATGGCCATGGTGCGTCGCGCCCACAACAGCCCGCAGTTCGTCGTCGTCCTCAAGCACATCGAGGTGGCGATTGTCCGCGCGGCGCAGGACACGGGATCGGCGGTCCTGCGGCTGGCGGCCTCGGTGTTCGTGCTGTTCCGGCGGGAGTCGATTGCCGCGCTCGCCTTCGTGGCGTCGCTCGCGACCGGGCTGCGCGTGGTGTATCCGGCGCTCGTCGCGTCAGGGCTCGCGATCGTGGTCGTGACGCTGCTGGCGTACCGCGCCGCGATCGATCGCGCGCTCCGCGTCGGCGTCAGGTCCTGAGCCCAGGAACCGCGCGTCGGCCTGCTGCTGCCGCTGCCAGACCACCACGAGCGGTAGGTTGAGGAGCAGGATCGCCGGAAAGAACAGGTCCAGCCGTCCAGCGATTGCGCAGATCGCAATGGCGTAGCGGCGGACGTTGTCGCCGAAGAGGTTCCATCCGGACATCTGGCCGCGAAAGCAGGCACGGTATCGCTCCCGGTCCCCGTCACTCACCGCACCCCCAACAGCACGAGCCGCGATGGCCCGCTCCACCTCCGGGTGACGACCTGCCAGCGCGCGCTGCATGGTCTCGTACACATGCAGTGGACCGCGAGCATGCGCCAGCCCGCGTGACGGCGTGGTCGCCTTTCCGCTGACAACAATCGTGGCGTAAGTGGTGCGGTGATAGTCGTACAGCTGCGCGTGTACGACCGTGACGAACCCGGTCCCCACCGCCAGGGCCCACGTCCTCGGCCCGCTGCCGTCAGCCGCCATGCGCACGGCGATCGCCACGTAGGCCGCCACGTGGGTCACGTAGCCGGCGACACCGTCCAGCACGCGGCCCCACTCGGACGTGCGTCCCGTGAGGCGGGCCAGCTGACCGTCAGCGGAGTCGAGCACGCCGTAGGCGTAGATCAGGAGGACACCCGCCAGGACGAAATCGTCCGTGGCGAGCAGCACGCCGCCTATGCCTCCCACTGCCGCCGCAAGGATCGAGACGGCGTTCGGCGTCAGCGACAGCGCCCGCGCCGCGCGGGCGGCCACGATGCCGAGCCGCCGGAAGAAGTAGATGTCGACGAGCTCTTCGATCTCGTATGCCTTGAACGCGAGGGCGGGCGCGGAAGGGGTCGCCGCGTGCAGTCCCGCGTCAGGCTCCGGCGGACGTGCGATCACCGCGTGCGGAACACGTGGTCCCACAACGGCGAGGAGACGCCGAACTGGCGGTCCGGTACGGCGTAGTGATGCGCGAGGTGATAGCGCCGCAGGAACCGTCCGACACTGGTGGGTATGCGACCGCGGTGAACGAAGTAGTGGATCAGATCGTACGCGAGATAGCCGTGGATGAAGCCCGCGTACACGCCGTCGGCGTTGGCGCCGAGCACCAGACGAAACAGGAGCAGGAACGCGGACGCCAGCGGAATGCTGACCGCCAGCGGCATCATCCAGCGGCGTGAATCATCAGGGTAGGCGTGGTGCACGCCGTGCACCAGGTACGCAAAGGCGAGCTGTCCCTGGGTCTTCGGCTCGTGATGAAACGAGCCACGGTGCGCAACGTACTCGAGCAGCGTCCAGGCGAGGAGTCCCGAGGTGTACAACGCGGCGGTACCCCACCCCCCCGCGCCGCCGACAGCGGATCGCCATAACGAAGTACGCCCCCGCCGGCAGGTAGACAGCGGTGGGAAACGCCGGATGCACGACGCTCAACCGCTCGATCAGCGGCGAATCGAACATCGGCGCGTTCCCCTTCTGCGGCCGCGACCAGTCGGCCACGAGCAGTCCGACGCGTCCGACGATCGGCACGCGTCCAGGGCGAAATCGCGTGAAAGTGGAGGACCAGCTCACGTCGGTCAGTATAATTCTAGCGTGCGGACGCCACTGGCGGCCCTGCTTCTTCTGAACCTCACGGCGCCGTGCACCTCGCACGCGCAGGACGGCGCGCCCGCCGCGGATGCGCAGCGCCGTCGCGAGCTGCACGATCGCATGCAGCTTGCCGTCGGTCACCACTTCACCGTGTCGTTCGAGGGACCCGAGCAGGCGGCGCTCGCGGATCGCGCGCTCGAGTCGCTCGACCGTGCCTACTGGCGCATCGGCCAGGCGCTGAACACCTACCCGGCGACTCCTGTAGCGCTCGTGTTGTACACGACGGAGCAGTTCCGCGACATCACGCGGGGTCCGGCGTGGGCGGCAGGCGCGTTCGACGGAACGATCCGCGTGCCCATGCGCGGGGCGCTCGAGCGTCCTGACGAACTCGACCGCGTGCTCGCGCACGAGTTCACGCACGCGCTCGTCCGCACACTCGCACCACACCGCATCCCGACGTGGCTCGGTGAAGGGGTCGCCGCCGCGCTCGAGCGCGAGTCGACCGACTGGGCGGCCGCTCGGGTACTGGCCGCTGGCGGCCCGGCGCCGCTCGAGACCCTGAACGGGTCGTTCGCGTCGTTCACCGGCGCGCAGGCGGAGTTGGCGTATGCGACCAGCGCCCTCGCAGCCCGCAGCCTGCTGGACACACATGGTGGCGTCGCCGTATCGAACCTGCTGCGCGATTTGGGACGCGGCGAACCGTTCGTCACCGCCTTCGAACACCGCATGCAGCAGCCTTTTCCCGAATTCGCTGCCCGCTTCCGGAGTGCCTTCTGATGTACCACCGAACCCGAACGGTCCGCGTCGTTCTGGCGCAGCTCGCCTGGCTCCTGCTCGCAGCCATGCCCGCCGCGGCGAGCGACTTCAGCGACGACCTCGCGGCACGCCGCGCCCGGATAATGGATCGGCTCGGCCCGGACACGATGCTCGTCCTGCTGAGCGCTCCCCCGCGCGTGTATTCCAACGACGTCGACTACGAGTACCGGCAGGACAGCAACCTGTACTACCTGACCGGCATCACGCAGGACAGCACGTTCCTGGTCCTGATGCCGGGGAATGCCGGCCGTCGCGAGATCATCTTCACGAAGGATCGCGATGCGTCGCAGGAACACTGGCGCGGCCGCACGCTGAGCCGCGAGGACGTGCGGGCTCGCTCCGGTATCCAGACGGTGATGTCGGCGCGCGACTTCGAGGGGTTCGTTGGCGCCATGCTGAGCCGCCGCAGCTGGGGATCGACCATCGACGGCAAGGAGGCCGCGCGCTTCTTCGAGGCGCTCGCAGCCGGCCGCGCGAAGGTCGCCGTGGCCATGGAGCACACCGACGATCCCGCGGCGCCGGCACCGGTGCAGGCGTTCGTGCGGACGCTGCGCGACCGCTACGTCGGGTTCCTCCCAGTTGACGTCACGCCGGCGTTGACCGACCTCCGCCTGGTGAAGACACCGTACGAGCTGAAGATGCTCACGACGGCTACCGACATCTCGGTTGAGGCACAGCTGGCCGGCATGCGCGCAGCTGCCCCGGGCGCGTTCGAGTACCAGGTGAAGGCGGCGATCGAGGCCGTACACCGCGGGCGGGGTGCCGTCTCCCCGGCCTATCCGTCGATCGTCGGCAGCGGCCCCAACGCCACGATCCTCCACTACCCCGAGTCCGATCGGCAGATGGCCGCGGGGGATTTGCTGCTGGTCGATGCCGCGGCGAACTTCGCATACCAGGCGTCGGACATCACGCGGACCTACCCGGTCGGCGGCACGTTCACGGAGCCGCAGAGCGACATCTACCGCCTGGTGCTGCGCGCGCAGGAGGAGGCGATCAAGGCCGCAAAGCCGGGTGCGACGCTCGCCACGATCCACGATCGCACCGTGGAGGTGCTCAAGGAAGGACTGCTCAAGCTCGGGCTGATCGCCGATACGTCCGGTGAGCAGTACCGCATGTGGTTCACGCACAGCACGTCCCACTACATCGGCATCGACGTGCACGACGTCGGCGAGCGCACGCGCACGCTCGCTCCCGGCATGGCCTTCACCATCGAGCCGGGGGTCTACATTCGCCAGGCCGCGCTGGACTCGCTCCCCCGGACGCCGGAAAACGTCGCCCTCATTCAGAAGGTCCAGTCGGCGGTCACGAAGTATCTCGACATCGGCGTGCGCATCGAGGACTCGCTCGTGATGGAGGGGTCGGGGGTCAGGAACCTCTCGTCGGCGCTCCCCCGCAGCATCGAAGATGTCGAAGCCATCATGCGCGGCAGGCGCGCGTCGTCAGGAGGCCGGTAAGTGCGTTCACGCCGCGTCGTTGCCCGCTGGTCGTATGCCCTTCTCGCTGTTGTCGTCGCGCTGCTCGCGAACAGTGCGGGTGCCGCTTCGCCGAGCTTCCTGTGGAAGGCCACCGGACCTCGCGGCGGCACCGTCTACCTGGCCGGATCCATTCACCTGCTCTCGAACGAGGTACTACCCGCTGGCGCCGGCGTTCGACGAAGCGCTGGACCGGAGCGACCTGCTGATCGAGGAGATCGACCTCGGGGAAATGCTGGCGCCCGATTCGCAGATGAAGATGCTCACGCGCGGCATGATGCCGGCCGGCCAGTCGCTCGACGGGGTGTTGTCACCAGAGACGCTGGCCGCGGTCCGCGACAAGGTGGCGGAGCTCGGCCTGCCGATGGCGCCGCTCCAGCTGTTCAAACCGTGGGCGCTGGCGCTGACGCTGCAGGGGCTCGAGTGGCAGAAGGCCGGCTTCGACGCCGAGCTCGGGCTCGATCGGCACTTCTACGACCGTGCGCGCGCCGCGAAGAAGCCGGTGCAGGGGCTGGAGACGCTGGAGTACCAGATCGCCCAGTTCGACGACATGCCGATGGCCATGCAGGACCGCCTCCTGGCTGAAACGCTGAAAGAGATGGACACCACCAAGGTGAACGTGCAGAAGCTCGCTCAGGCGTGGAAGGCCGGCGACGCGGCCGCCATCGAGTCGGTGGTGCTGCGCGACCTGAAGTCCGAGCCTGAGATGTACGAGCGCCTGCTGGTGCAGCGGAACCGCAACTGGCTCCCGAAAATCGAAGCGCTGTTCGCGCGAAGTTCTCCGGCGTTCGTCGTGGTCGGCGCGGCGCACCTGGTCGGGAGCGAAGGGCTCCTCCAGATGCTCAAGTCGCGCGGCTACTCCGTGACGCAGATGTAGGCTGCGTCGCTCACCGCGACAGCAGGTAGGTGGCCTTCACGACGAACTGCCGGTTCCGCACCTGCGGCAGGCCGTTGGCCTGCAGTTCGTCGTACGCGACGAACAGATCGCTCCCCGGCCGGTAGATGAAGTTGTAGCGCAGGCTCACGGACACTTGCCGCGTGAGCGAGTTGAACTGCGTGATGGTGCGGATGGTCTGCACCGGGGACAGGGCGTAGTCCAGCCGCAGGATGCTCAGATTCACGACGAACGCCCCCGTGGACAGCGCGACGTCGTTCCGCGTGAGCTGATACTCCAGCGCCGTACGGCTCGCCGCGCGGAGCCCCACCGTCGCGCTCACGTCCTGCCGTGTGCCGTCGTAGAAGGTCTGCGGCGCGAACGAGGCCCGGTAGTAGAAGCGGCGTCCCGGGTTGCTGTTGAACATCATCATGAACTCGTTGAAGCGGTAGGTTCCCGCCGGCACGATGATGGTCTGCAGGGCGAACGGCCTGTCGATCTGCTCGAACCAGTTGTTCCACCAGAAGTTCAGGTACGCGCCGTTCTGGAATCGCGTGCCGAGCATGTTGTGCACGCGGCGCGTGAGCAACCGGTTGTTCTGGTCCGTCGTGTAAATCAGGTTCGACATCGGTTCCATCACGCGAATCAGGCCGCCCGGCCTGGGATTGCGTTCGAGATGGAGCTTCGTCTGACGGATGCCGACGCGCGGTATGAAGCCGACCTCGTCGTTGAAGTCGTTCCCGATGTCGGTGTACTCGGCGTAGGTCTGCCACTTCGTGTCGAGGTACAGCACCCGGCCGTGAAAGGCGGTGTCGTCGTCTCCCCGGCCCGGCGTCGCTGTCTTCGCGATGAAGGAGTGCACCGAGAAGTTCCGGGTTGGCATGAAGAGCCCGTCGGCGGCCATCGTCCGGTTGAACCGGCCGGAGTCGCGGGCCTCCTTGTTGATGAAGAGGCCGCCCACCTTCGACCGCCGCGACAGGTCGCGGCTGTAGCGGGTGACGAGGAAGTTTTCACCCGGCCGCCCGCCGTTCTGCTCGGTCTGGAGGTCCATCACGGCGATGTTGTTGCCGTTCACCTTGCCGGTGAGGCGTGCGCCGCCCAGGATGCCGATTGGCTGCCCCGTGTCGGAGAGCCCGATACGGCGGCTGAAGAACAGGTCGGCGAGCCGCTCCAGCCCCTGGTTCCCCACCGTGAACTGCCCGGAGTTCTCCAGGAAGAAGTCGCGCTTCTCGGGGAAGAACAACTGGAAGCGCGTGAGGTTCACCTGCTGCTCGTCCACTTCAGCCTGGGCGAAGTCGGTGTTGACGGTGACGTCGAGCGCGAGGCCGGCTGCGACGCCGTACTTCGCGTCGAGCCCGATGGCCTTCAACGGTGAGCTCTCGGTGAGCGGCCCGGTCTGCGTCCGCTTCGCGCCGAAGACCGTGAACGGTTTGATCCGCAGATCGAGGCCGCGGTTCAGTTCGGTCATGCCCGATACGGTCCCGGCGAGGCTCACCTGCGTCAACCCGTACGGCTTCGGAATCGGCGACCAGAACGCGAACTCGTTCTTGTGCCGGATGTTCCGCATGAAGTTGATGCCCCACGTCTGCACCGCGACGTCGGGCAATCGCACGGTGACCACCGGGATCGCAATCTCGGCGGTCCATCCGTCGCTCGTGCGGCGCGCCGCCGCGTCCCACACGCCGTTCCAGTCCTTGTTGATGTTCGAGGCCGCGCCCCGCGTGTTGCCGCCCCCCTCCTCGAACACCTGCTGTTCGAGCTTCGCCCCGAGCGGATTCGTCACGAACATATAGCCGGAGCGCGAGTCGCGGAAGGTGTCGAGGATGACCTGGAAGTTGTCTTCGTCGAACAACCGGTCCGAATCGCGGCGCATCTCGGTCGCGACAATGTGCTCCGGGTCCGAGTCGAAGGCGTGCACGGCGATGTACAGGTGACCCGCGTCGTAGAGGATCCGCACCTCGGTCCGTTCTGTGGCGGGCTCGCCGATCACCGGCTCCTGCTGCGTGAAGGTGTCGATCATCGGCGCGGTCCGCCAGGCTTCGTCGGAAAGCACGCCGTCGATGTCCGGCGGCCGCCCGGTCCGGAGCGCCCGAATCTGGTATTCCTCGCGAAGGCGATTGAAGGTGACGCCGCCGCCAACGGGTTCGGCACTGCCACTCGTGTCGCCTGCGGGTTCCGCGGCGACGGTCGGCTCGGGATGGATGTGCACCTGCGCCAGGGCAGGCGTCGCCAGGCCGACGGTCAAGCATGTCAGCGCCGAAAGCGCGGCCGTAAGGCCGCGTCCGCATGGGAGCACGTCAGAAACTACCACAGCTCAAGGGTTTACGACGATATCCGACCTTGGAGAGATCGGACTCGGTCAAACGACATAAGCCCATTGACCGGCCAGGCGCGGTGAACGCCGGGGAAAGTCTGTCCCAGCCTGTCCGCGTTTCCAAATAAAGTTGCTGTGTGATTGCCGACGACAGCCTGAGCGGCGTGTCCGTTCTCGTGGCGGGCGCCGGTCTGGCCGGCCTCGTCGCCGCCCGGGACCTGGCGGCCCTGGGTGCGACGGTCGCCGTCTTCGAGGCGCGCGACCGCGTCGGCGGCCGCGTCTTGACGAGCCGAAACGGCTTCGTTGACGGCCAGCATGCCGAAGCCGGCGGCGACATGATCGACGAGGGCCATGACACCATCCGGTCGCTCGCAGCGGAGCTCGGCCTCCCGCTGGTGCGCATCCTCGCCGGGGGGTTCGGCTACGCGCGGATGGCCAAGAACGGGCGCACTCGCCTGGTCGCACGGGCCGCGCGCGGCTGGGAGCGGATCGCGCACGAGCTGTCGCCATGGGCGGAACGATATCGCTGGGCCGAGCGGCGCTGGGAATCGCCCATCGCCGCCGATATCGCTCGTCACAGCGTCGCGCAGTGGCTCGACGCCATCGCGGCCGACCCCGAACTGCGAAACACCGCACTGGGGCTGCGCGGGTTCTTTCTCGCCGATCCCGACGAGCTCTCACTGCTGGCGCTCGTCGATCAGTTCTCGGGCGAGGAGGAGCCGGCACGGGCTCGCATGTATCGCGTCGAGGGAGGCAACGACCGCATCGCCGCGGCCCTCGCATCGGTGCTCGGCGATCGCGTGCACCTTTCGACGGAGGTCCTGGCGGTATCACAACGCGGCGGCACCGTGCGCGTGTCGCTCCGAAGCGGGCGGACGCGTCCCCAGATCAGGTCGACTACGTGGTGCTGGCGCTGCCGGCGGTGCTCCTGCGACGCATCCCGATCACGCCTGCTCTGCCGGTCCAGCAGCACGACGCGATTGCCGCGCTCAAGTACGGCCGCGCCACGAAGACGCTGCTGCAGTTCGATCGCCGTTTCTGGCGTGCACCGGGCCGGCCGCGTGCGTTCGGGTCCGCACTGCCGATCGGCGCCGGGTGGGACGGCAACGAGGAACAGCGCGGTCGCGCGGGAATCCTCGCGCTGCTCGCAGGCGGGTCGGCCAGCGATGCGACTGCCGATATCGTGTCGCGCGAGGGCATCTCCGGCCTGGTGCGGTCGCTGGACTGGCTCGGGGCAGGACGATCGACGCTCGTCGGCGCGCACCACGTGCAGTGGGAGTCCGACCCGTGGTCGCGGGGCGGCTACGCGGTGTTCGATCCCGAGTTCCCCCCGTCGATGCGCGACTGGCTGTCGCGTCCCTGCGGGCGGCTGTTCTTCGCGGGTGAGCACACCAGCAGCCGCTGGCAGGGTTACATGAACGGCGCGGTCGAGAGCGGCAAGCGCGCCGCCGCCGAAGTCCTGGCGGCGCACAAGCTTGCGAAGGCGCCGACCGAACCGGACCGGTAAGCGCTCACTCGCGCGCCGGCACGAACCACTCCGGCAGGTCGCGCTGCGTCTCGCCGGAGGATCTGGATCGCGGCACGACGGTCGTCCGCGCTCACCTCTCCGAACTGGGGGGGCACGCCGGGTCCTGTCAGCATCGCCAGCAGTTCCCGGTAGACCAGCGCCCGCACCGCCACGTCCAGCGCGTGGAAGGCGGGCGTATCGATCATGTAGCTCACCGGGTATCTGAACAGGCGTTTCTTCAGATCGACGTCGCGCAGCGACCGGCCACGGCTGTCACGGGCACCGCGCGCCGCAAACGCCTCGGTAAAGCCGCAGCCGCCGACGACCGGTGCCGGCAGCGGTGGCTCGTCCGCGAACAGCAGGTACTCCGCCAGATCGTGGGCGGCGGTACGAACGCGCTCCGAGTCCCCGGGCGATGCACCCGCGCTCTTCGCTCCCCTCGCGTCGAACGCCGCGACCCGCGCTTCCCACCCAAGCCGCGTGATCAGGTTCGTCGCGTGGGTCTGATGCGCCAGCACGCTCAGCGCGACAATGTCGCTGCAGGGAGAGAGGTAGCCGGACGTGTCGAACCGATCGCGCACCGAGTCGAGATGCGGCGTCGGCCGCCGGCCAGCCTCGAGTTCACGCGCCGGCACGATGACCGGCAGGTTTCCCAGGTGCGGGAACGACCCGGAGGTTCTCGTCACGTACCAGCCGCCCCAGCGCTGCGCGTACGGCGTGCGGTGGTCCATCGCCAGGCCCGACGCGTACGCGCGCGGGTCGTCGGACATCGGGAAGGTACTCAGCACCTGCAACCCCGGCACGGCGAGCGTCTCCCACGTCTGGTGACACAGGAGGCAGCTGTTGTCCCGTTTGAACCGCGGCGCGTCCGTTTCCCTCTGGTCGAGCGTGTAGAAGACCACCCCCTGCCTCGGATCGTGAGTCGCCAGTTCCAGCAGCCCGGCGCCCTTCACCCACCCGACGGCCACGTCGTCGCCGAAGTACACCGCACGCGGGTGCGTCGGGCCGATCATCTCGGCCTGAGCGCTCGTCTCCGAGAAAACGAGCGTCTGCGACTCGACGGGGATCCTCAGCGCCTGGAGGGTTCCGCGCAGGTACCCGCGTTCGCGCTCGAAGGACAACTGCGCGGCGCCCGACTGCAGGCGTTCGTTCAAGGCGGCCACGACGTCGGTCGTGGCACCGGTCGCGTAGCCGATCGCGGGATGGTCGCGTGACGCGGTGAAGACGTCGAGCCGTTCCTGTGTCGGCACGGATGCCGTCAGGGCGAGGGACACGACGCCGATGCAGAGTGCGAGGGAGGCGCGCGTCAAAGCAAGGTCACGGGCGGACGCACGGCCGCAGCTGGTGACCGGTCAGTGGTGGTCCGCCGCGTGACGGGCAGCGACTTCGGTCTCGGCAATCGTCCTGTCCTGTGCGGTCTTCTGCGCGGTCTTGCGCGCGGTGCTCAGGTTTGCCTGTTTCGTCTGATCGGAGCTGACCGCGAAGAGCGACACCTTCCGCTTGACGTCCGCGCTTTCGCAGGCCGGGCACGATTGCGGCGCTTCGCCCCGCACGAGCAGCTCGAACTCCACCCCGCACGCGTTGCACCTGAACTCGTAAAGCGGCATCAGCACCTCAATCGCCGACCGGGCGTCTCAGCTTACAGCAGGGACCGACGCCGCACCACCCTCGTATCAGGGAACCGAGGCCCGCCTGGGCGGCACCCGCAACCGCGCATGGGTCGCCGCGATACACGCGTCCATCACGACGATGAGCCCGCCTCGGGTGGCGCGATCGGCCGCCTCTTCGCTGCTGATGCCCGACTGAAGCCACAACGCGCGGGCGCCAATCGCCACGGCCTGGTCGGCAATCGGCGGCGTATCCTCGGCGCGCCGGAACACGTCGACGATGTCCACAGGCCCCGGCACGACGTCGAGGGTGGCGTACGCCCGCTCGCCGAGGACCTCTGTCTCCCGCGGGTTCACCGGGATGACGCGATATCCCGCCTTCTGCAGGTTCCGCATGATGACGTGCGACGGCTTCGCCGGATCGCTCGACGCGCCGACCATGGCGATCGTCTGCGCGTCTGACAGCAGCGCGCGGAGCTTGTCGTCGGACGGATTGGAATGCACCAGACTCTCCGCTGCCTTACACAGCGCTGACCGCGGCCTCGAGTTGCGTGACGAGATCGTCGAGCTGCTGCACGACCGCCTGGACGGTCTCGGGCTGGCTGAGATCGACGCCCGCGCGCTTCAGCAGCGTCATCGGATGATCGCTGCCGCCCGACTCGAGCAGGGTGAGGTATCGATCGATCACCGCTTGCCGCTTCCCCGCCTTCGCGGCCGACAGCTGACGGAGGAGCGGCCGCGCTCGATGCGTAGCAGGTCGCGTACTGGTAGACGTAGTACGGCGTGCCGTAGAAGTGCGGGATGCGCGCCCACGTGATCCGCGACTGCTCGTCGTAGTCGAAGGCGTCGCCGTGGTACGCCTTCAGCAGCCCGAAGTAGATATCGCCGAGCACGTCGGCCGTGACCGGCTTGCCCTCCTCGACCAGCCGGTGCGCCTGCAGCTCGAAGTCGGCGAACATCACCTGCGTATAGAACGTGCCGACGATGCCGTCGATCGCGTGCTGCAGGAGTACGATCCGCTCGAGCGGCCTCGTGGCGCGGTCGAGCATGAAGCGGAGGAACAGCGCCTCGCTCAGCGTCGAGGGCACCTCGGCGACGAAGATCGTGTAGCCCGCGTACACGAACGGCTGATGCGCGTGCGACAGGACCGTGTGCATCGAGTGGCCGATCTCGTGGGCCAGCGTGAACACCGCGTCCAGCGTGTCGTTGTAGTTCAGCAGCATGTACGGCGGGCACGCCGTACACGGGCGCCGAGTAGGCGCCGCTCTTCTTCCCGGCGTTCTCGTAGACGTCGATGCACTGCCCGTTCAGGATCGTGCGCATCTGCTGCTGATAGGCGGGGCCGAGCGGCGCAACCGACGCCGGCAGCCACTCGAGCACATCGTCATACGGGTACTTTCGTCGAACTCGACCAGCGGAATCGCCGTGTCGTAGCGAGTGGTAGCTGTCGAGCCCGAGCACCCGCTTCCGCAGCCGGTGGTAGCGGCGCAGCGGCTCGGTGCCGGCCTTGGTCTGCGCGATCAGGTTCTCGACCACCGCCGTCGGGATGTTGTTGCCGTGAAGCGCCGCTTCGAGCGTCGACGCGTAGCCGCGCGCCTGCGAGTAGAACCAGTCGCGTTGCAGCACGCCGTTGTACAGCGACGCGTAGGTGTTGCAGTGTCGCCTCGTACAGGTCTTGTGGAACGCGTGAAACGCGGCCGCGCGGTCGTCCTGGCTCCGGTTGGTCGCGAGGATCGCGCGGTACTGCCCGTAGGTCAGCGTCGCCTCGCCGCCGCTCGGGCAGCGTGATCGGTCGGATGCTTCACGTCGGCGGTCGAGAGCGCCGCGTAGGCGTCGTGCGGCGACGACGAGAAGCGGCTCGACAGCGAGAGGAGGCGCTCGCCCTTCTCGTCGAGGACGTGCTCCTGCTGCCGGTAGAGATCTTCGATCGCGAAGCGGTAGACGGCAAGCTCGCGTCGACGCCGCCATCCACTCCTGGACCGTCTCGAGCGGGATCGTCGAGCAGTTCGGGGTCGAACCAGGCCGACGCCTGCGCCGCCTTGGCGAACAGGATCTGCACCTGCTGACGCTTCGCCGTTGATGTCGTTGTCGCGCTGATCCTGGTCGTGCCGGAGCGACGCGAAGTACCAGACCTTGTATTCGAGCTGGCCGATCTCGTCGCGCAGCTGCAGCGCCGCGAGCAAGCGGTCGCCCCCCTTCGCGAGCGTGCCCTGGAGCGTCGCGAACGCGGCGATCTTCTGGTCGAGCTCATCGTACGCGGCCTGCCACGCGTCCCAGTCGGGAAAGATGTGCGCTGAGGTTCCACTTGAAACGCTCATCGATCTCAGCGCGCTCGCGGATCGCCGGCGCAGCCGGGGCGTCTGCAGGGTGCCGAAGGTCCATCACCCGATGATACTTCGACGGCGACGATCTTGCTCTCCACCAGCGTGCGCGCTGATGCGCAGAACACGGAGGCACTGGTGGATCAACCACTTCCCTGGCTGAGATTTGTCGACGCTGACCATGTGGAGATCGACGGCATCAACGCCGACAGCATGAAGGTCCGGAACGATAACTCCGAGAAACTCGGCAGCGTCGAAGGCTTCATCGTCGACAGCGCGTCGATGCGTCCTTACTACGCAGTCGTCGACTCCGGCGGCTGGTTCAAGTCGAAGGATTTCCTGGTACCGATCGGCCATCTCCGGATCGACGCGGACCGCGACGCGCTGGTGCTGGACATCCCGAAGGAACGGATCGATCGCTTCCCCGGCTTCGATCGCAGCACGTTCGAGCGATTGGCCCCGGACGAGATCCGCCGGATGAACGACGAGATCTGCACCGCGGCGAGCGAGACGGCAGTGACCTACGCCGCCAGCGATCCGTTTCCCGAGGCATGGAAACGGCCCCACTACCGGCAGCCGGACTGGTGGGCGGCGAATGCGATCAGTCCCGACCGTATGGACGATGGTGCGGACGCCAACCAGGTGGACGATCCGCCCGCCAGGGAGGTTCGACCCGCGCGCGACGACAGCGCTGCGTCGAAGGCGCGCGAGCGCGAGATGGTCACGGCACGGGAAGCGGATCCGAGCCCGCACTACGATGGCCGCGCTCAGCCGGGCGACGTCCTCGGCCTGGAGACCGGCGGCGAACGGACCTACATCGGTGAGACCGCGGAAGACGAGAACGAGCGCCGCACCGACGCCGAGCGTGCTGCCAGGAAGCAGGACTAGCGCCGGCGTCACCGGCGGGGTCGAACCTGCGGGTTCGATCCCGCCGCGCGCGCGGCGCTCTCCGCCGACGGTGCGTCGGGTCGTCGCCAGGTCGAGGCGTCCGACGGCACTCAGGGCCGATCAGCGCTTCGCGGCGACCTCGACGAGCGTGTTGAAGATCATTTCTGTGCCCTTCCGCAACGACTCGACACTCACCTTCTCGTCGTTGCCGTGCATGCGCGTCAGCTCGTCGGCGGTGATCGGGTACGGATAGATGCCGTACACCGGGACGCCCCGGTTACGCCACGCGCCGGCGTCGGTGCCCGCCTGGAACAGATACGGCGTAACCTCCGCGCCCGGGAACGTTGCGCGCGCCTGACGCTCGAGCGCGCGATAGAGCTCGGTGTCTTCCGGTGACGGCGCGACGCGAGACGGTCCGGCGGACGGATTAGAGAGCCGCACCGTGATTGCCGGCTCGTCGATCACCCGCTGGAACTCGCGGACGATCGCGGCCGGGTCCGTGCCAGGGATGACACGCACGTTGATGGTGGCGTCCGCCGAGCCCGGGATCACGTTGCTCCGGAACCCCCCATTGATGATGACCGGCGCAATCGTGTTGCGGATGATGGCGTGCATCAGCGGGTCTGTGCTGACCTCGCGATCGGCGGCGGCAACGGCTGATGGGTCGGTGCTCGACAACAGCGTTTGATAGTGTCCCGCCAGCGGCTGCCCGGAGGTCTTCACGAGCGTGGCCAGGAATGTCCGCGTCGCCGGCGTGAGCTGCACCGGCATCTCGTACGCCGACAGCTTCGCGAGGGCCCGCGCGAGCGTGAAGATCGCGTTATCGGGGCGCGGCATCGACGAGTGGGTCGAGGTGCCCTTCGCGCTCACCACGACACCGACCGACGACTTGTCGGCCGTTGAGATGCTCACGTACTTCACGCGGCCATCGTCGCCGGCGATGATCCAGCCGCCTTCGTTCAGGGCGAACTCGCACTCCATCAGGTTCCAATGGGTCTGCGCGAGCCACGAAGTGTTGTACTGCGCCGCCTCTTCATCGGCTTCAACGAGGAAGATGACGTCGCGCGCCAGCGGCACCTTGCGCTCCGCCAGCTGCATCACGGCACGCGCGAACACCGCCATGCCGCCCTTGAAGTCGATCGCGCCGCGGCCGAACACGTGGCCGTCCGCGATGACCCCGCCGAAGGGATCCACCGTCCATTTCTCCCGCTCGACACCGACGACGTCGGCATGCGCCGCGAGGAGGATGGGCCGCTTGCTGCCGTCACCTTTCAGGCGGGCCAGCAGGTGGGACTTGCCCTGCTCGGGCGTCGGCACGATGGTGATCTCGAAACCGAGCGGACGGAGCTTCGAGGCGAGCAGCTCGTCGATTTGTCCTTCGCGTCCCGGGGGGTTGCTCGTGTTGAGCCGTATGAGCTCCTGGAGGAGCGCTGCAGTGGGATCGACGGACTGCGCGGCCAGGACACTCGCGCCAATCGCACACGCGGCCAGCACCGCCACCCCCCAACGAACTCTCATCATGACGGTAGATATTCCCATGAAACGGCGCGGCCGCACGCTCACGGCTGCTTCTGGCGGCCCGGGGATCACAGCTCGATGAACTCCACGTGCGCCTGGCGGCCGGAGACTGTCAGCCGGGCGACCGACGGGAGCAGGTTGAACCGCCGCGGCCCGGCCGCGCCCGGGTTGACCACGAGCCGGCCGTCCGCGCTGCGGAACTCCAGCGGCCGATGCGTGTGGCCGTAGACGAGGATGTCCGCCGCGTAGCGCGCGAGCAGCGCCTCCGGCCTGGGGCTTCCGAGCTCGTCGCCGTGGCTCACGTGCAGCATCAGGTCGCCAACCGGGACACTCCGCTCGCGCGGCAGCATCGGATCGTCCCGGTCGTCCACATTGCCCGACACGGCCAGGACCGGCGCGACCGCTTTGAGCGCGCGGAGGACGTCCGCGCCACCCACGTCTCCGGCGTGCACGATCAGCTGGACGCCGTGCAGCGCTGAGATCGTCTCGGGGCGCACCTGCCCGTGCGTGTCGGACACGAGGCCGACCACGATGGACCTCGTCACACCGGCCGCCTCACGACGTCTGCCGCGTAGGAGCGCAGGCGCGGGGTGCTCATGGCCACCCACGCTGCGGCGATCACACAGCCGATGCCGCCGGTGATGACCGAGAACGGCGCCCCGTACACGTTGGCCACCGCGCCCGCCTCGAGCTCTCCCAGCTGCGGCCCGCCCATGAAGAAGACCATGTTGATGCCGGTCATCCGGCCGCGCAGGCGATCGGGCGTCTCGAGCTGGCGGATGATGTTGCGCAGCACAGTGCTCACCGTGTCGGTCGCGCCGACGAACGCGAGGCAGGCGAACGTCAACCAGAACGACCGCGACAGGCCGAAGACGATCGTCGCGACGCCGTGGCCGATGACGGACCAGACGATCGCCGGGCCACGCCGGCGGATGTGCTCGGTCGCCGGCACCAGCGCCACGCTGGTGACGAAGGATCCGACCGCCGGTGCCGCAAACAACCAGCCGTAGCCCGACGCGCCGACGCCGAGGATGTCCTGGGCGAAGATCGGCAGCAGCGCTGTTGCCGACGCGAAGAAGGTCGCGAAGAAGTCGAGCAGCATGGTCGACCGGATCAGCGGCGACCGGAACACGAAGCGCACGCCTTCCGTCGCGGCCCTGAACGACAGGTCGTCCCGCGATCCGGCTGCCGATGGCTCACGGTCCCGGATGCCGCGCATCAGCAGAAGCGCGAGGATCACGAAGGCGAACGACACTGCGTTGGAAAGGTATGCGGCACCCACGCCGAGCCAGGCGATCACCAGCCCGGCGGCCGCGGGACCGACCACCGACGCCGTCTGGAACATGATCGTGTTGAGCGTGATGGCATTCGCCAGGTGCTCGCGCGGCAGGAGCGAGGGCAGGAGCGCCTGGCGAGCCGGGAGGTCGAAGGCGCTGACCGCGGCGCCAACCGCAGACAGGACGTAGATTGGCCACAGCCCGTCATGGCCGCCATATGCGAGCACCGCGAGCGCGAGCGCGACGCATCCCGCCAGCGTCTGCGTGATGAGCATCACGCGGCGCCGATTCGAGCGCGTCGGCCACTACCCCGCTGACCATCGAGAAGATGACGACCGGCGCCACGCGTGCCAGCCCGACGAAACCGAGCGCCAGCGCCTTGCGATCGGGACTGACGAGCAGCGAGACGTGCCACAGCAACGCCGCGTTCTGCATCATCGAGCCGGAGAACGAGAGCAACAGTCCGATCCAGAGCAGCCGGAAATTCCGGTGCTGAAGCGCGACGAGGGACTGCGGCCAGGAGGCCATGCTAGAGCATCGGGGTCAGCGTGATGGAACGGGAGTGAAGGGCGTCGAGACGCCCTTCACCAAGGCACGCACGCGCGAGGGCGGCGCGATATCAGCGGACGTCGAGGAGCTCGACGTCGAATACGAGCGTCGCATTTGGCGGGATCTGTCCGTCGCTGCTGCCCTGGCTGCCGTACCGCAAGACCCGGCGGAATGACCAGGTTGCGCTGGCCGCCGACCTTCATGCCGGCCACGCCCTGGTCCCATCCGCGAATCACCTGTCCCACGCCGAGCGTGAAGGGAAACGGTTGGTTGCGGTCGCGCGAGCTGTCGAACTTGGGGCCGCGATTGCCAGCCGCCGACTGGCTGTAGAGCCAACCGGTGTAGTGAACAGTGACGGATCGTCCGGACGTGGCTTCGGCGCCGTCGCCGACCTTCACGTCGGTAATCTGCAGCGTGGTGATGTTGCTCAAGCCGGTCTCCGGAGTGGCCGAGGGTGCCGTCGGTGTGTCTTCGCCGCAGGCTATTGACGCCGTGAGGGCGACGACGCTGAGGAGGTACAGAAAGTATTTCATGCTCAATCGTTCGATTGTACCTGAAGCACGAGCTTGCCGATGTGTCCGCTCGCCTCCATGGTGCGGTGCGCGGCGGCTGCGTCCGCCAGCGGAAAGGTCGCGTGCACCGGCACCCGGACCGCCCCCGACTCGAGGAGCGGCCACACGTGCGCCTGCACCGCCCGCGCCAGACGCCCTTTCTCCTCCACCGATCGCGGGCGCAGCGTGGACCCGGTGAGCGTCAGACGCTTCTGCATGATGGCCGACAGGTTGATCGTCGCTTTGGCGCCGCCGAGCAGCCCGATCTGCACAAGCCGCCCCTCCGGTGCCAGCAGATCCAGGTCGCGCGCGACGTAGTCGCCGCCCACCATGTCGAGCACGACGTCCACGCCGCGACCGCCGGTCGCATCGCGCAGGACGCTGACGAAGTCAGCCTCGCGGTAGTTGACACAGCGCTCGGCTCCAAGTCCCGTGCAGGCAGCGCACTTGTCCGCGCTGCCCGCCGTGGCGAAGACACGGGCGCCGAGCGCCTTCGCCAGCTGGATCGCGGCAGTCCCGATGCCGCTGGAGCCCCCGTGGACGAGGATCGACTCGCCGGCCGCGAGGCGTCCCCGCTCGAACACGTTCGTCCAGACGGTGAACATCACCTCCGGCAGCGCCGCCGCCTCGAGGCTCGTGAGGCCCGCGGGCACCGGCAGGCACTGTGGCGCCGGCGCCACGGCGTACTCGGCGTAGCCGCCGCCTGCGAGCAGCGCGCAAACGCGATCGCCGGCAGACCACTCCGTCACGCCGGGCCCGACTCGCTCGATCGTGCCTGCCACCTCGAGTCCCGGGAGATCGCTGACGCCGGGAGGCGGCGCGTAGCGCCCCAGACGCTGCAGGATGTCGGGCCGGTTCACGCCGGCCGCGGCCACGCGGATGAGAACCTCGCCCGGGCCCGGTTCAGGTATCGGGCGCTCTTCCGGCACGAGCACCTCCGGACCACCAGGCTCGCGAATGGCGACGCAGCGCATGGAAACCTCTCAAACGGGCAATGGGCAATGGGCCATGGGCGATGGCACGCCCCAGGTTATCGATTCGCGACGTTTCCGAAGGCCGCCTCGGTCGTAGACCGTTCGAGCACCACGCGTGCGAGACCGATCCCGAGGCCGAGCCCGATGATGAGGACGCCCGGCACCGATCGAATCTGCGTCGTGAGGATGCCCTCGGCGAACAGGACGGCAGCCGTTGCGACGTCGGTCGCCATCAGCACGCGCTCGGCGCGATGGAGCTCCCGGCGGAACGAGCGGTCGTCGTGCGTGCGCTGAGCGAAGAGCAGGTGGCCGCGCAGTACACCGCCCACCGTGGCGGCGATCGCGAGCAGCACGAATCCGGCATCCGCGAAGCCGTGATCCCACCACTCCTTGACGAACCACCCGGCAATGGCCGCCACGAAGTAGAACGCGATCACGACCGCCATGTGCGTGCGCCACCACATCGCCGACGAGGCGTCAGGCGACGCGGGTGCCGCGGCATCGCCCGGCGCCAGAGACGCGAGGACGTCCCCCGCCGTCGCGAATCGCTCCGACGGCCGCTTCCTCAGGCACCGTTCGACGGTCTGGACGAACGCCAGCGGCAGCTCCGGGCGCAAAGACGCCAGCGGTGCGGGGCCACTTTCGAGGATGCGCGCGGCCATCGCGAGCGGCGTGGCAGCGGCGAACGGATGCACGCCCGAGGCATACTCGTACAGGAGCACGCCGAGCCCGAAG
Source organism: uncultured Acidobacteriota bacterium (assembly GCA_963748265.1). GTDB lineage: Bacteria > Acidobacteriota > Vicinamibacteria > Vicinamibacterales > CAVVIG01 > CAVVIG01. The sequence goes on from CAVVIG010000001.1 coordinate 445,623, forward strand.
ACGTCGGTCCTGGCATCAACCACGCCGCCATCGAGCTGCTCAGGCGCCATGTAGGCAGGGGTCCCCACCAGCGTCCCCGGCGTCGTCACGCGAGGGGCATCGATCGCGGGACCATGGCCTTGCTCGACAATCGCGAGGCCGAAGTCCAGGATCTTCAGCGCGCCGCCAGCACCGCGCATCACGTTCTCGGGCTTGAGATCGCGGTGCGTGATGCCTCGTGCGTGAGCGGACGCGAGGGCGGACGCGAGCTGACGCGTGGCGTCGAGCAGCTCGTCCGATGACGGCCTGGGCCCGCTCTCGATTTCCTCGCGCAGTGTGCGCCCCGCGATGTACTCCGCAGCAATGAGCAGGTCGCCGCCGATCTCCTCGAGGGCGTAGACCGTGCAGATGCCGGGGTGCGTCAGTGCGGCCGCCGCGCGCGCTTCCGTCTTGAGGCGCTCGCGCTGGGCGGCGTCGCCCGCCAGCGCCGGTCCGAGCGCCTTGAGCGCCACCTTGCGGCCCAGCCGCTTGTCGGTCGCGAGGTACACGCGCCCCATGCCGCCGCGGCCAATCTCGCGTTCGACGACGTAGGGTCCGACCTGCTCGGCCGGCGCGAATCGGGGCACCTCGTCCAGGAGGCCGGCCACGCGTTCAACGACCGCCCCTTCGAGGAAGGAGCCCGCCCGCGAGTGATGGTCCAGCAGCGAGGTGACCTCCGCGGCAATCGTGGCATCGCCCGCCTCGCGTGTAACCCACTGTTCCAGCCCTTCGGCCGGTTGGTCCAGCGCGCGCTCGAAGAGGTCCCGCGCGCGGCGCCACTGGTCGGCTGTCACCGGCTGCCCCCCTGACTCAGCTCCCGAAAGAGCCAGGCGCGCGCCATCGCGAAGCGCCGCTTCAGCGTCGCCGGCGAGATATTGAGAGCTTCCGCCGCTTCCTCGACGCTCAGGCCCACGAAGTAGCGCAGCTCGATGATCCGTGCCTGTTCGGGGTCGATTTGCTCGAGTCGCCCCAGTGCTTCGTCGAGCGCAGGCAACATCGCGTCCTCGGAACCGGCGCGGACGAGCGATTCGGTCAGCGAGACGCGGTCGAGCCCCGCCCACCGCTTCTGCGCCCCCCGTGCCCGTGCGCGATCCACCAGGATCTGCCGCATCGACCGCGCCGCGATGCCGATGAAGTGATTACGGTCGGCAAAAGCCAGGTTGGTGCCGGCCAGGCGGAGATATGCCTCGTGCACCAGCCCGGTGGCCTGGAGCGTCATGGCGTGTCGCTCACGGCGCATGTACGCCGCGGCGATCCGGCGGAGCTCTGCGTAGACTGCAGCCGCCTGTTCGTCCGCTCCGGGGTCGAACCCTGTCTCCGAGGCCACCTGCGCGACAATTGTAGTGCCGCGTCGAGCGTATGGTGATTGTCCTGATGGGTCCCGCGGGAGCCGGCAAGTCGACGGTCGGCCACACCCTGGCCGCGCGCCTCGGCTGGAGGTTTGCCGAGGCCGACGAATTTCACACGCCGGCACACGTCGCGAAGATGGACCGCGGTGAGCCGCTGAGCGATGACGACCGATTAGCCAGCTTGAAACGCTGCCGGAGCCGGGCGACGAGGCGCTGACGCTGGACGGCGCGTCCGAGATCGACACGATCGTCGGTCACTTCCGCCTCGCATTCGGCGTGTAGGCGGGTCGTCGCGCTAACCGCCTGGCGCCTCGACGAACTGCGACGCCTGCAGTGCCAGGACCGGGTACTGGCGGCGGAGCGAATCCACCCGGGCGGCGTACTCCGCCCGCGGAAATTCCTTCCGGAGCATGCGTTCCCGCAGCCTGCGGATCTCGAACTTGTACAGCTCGCGGACGAACTCGCGCACGAGTTCAGGGGGCGTGTCCGCCCGCGGCCGGATGCCGTGCCGTTCGAGTTCCATCAGGACGTCGGCGCGGTAGGAATACATGGGTCCAGCGACCCGCCCTTTTACGCGTGCAGCGTCCGCCGCACGGCCTCGAACGTCGCGCTGATCTTGAGCACGTGGCGCGGGCGTGCAATGGCCTCGGCAAGCGGCCCCGGCGTCTCGATCTGGTGGCCGAGCACGGGTTCGACCACCTCGCTGAACTTTGCCGGGTGCGCGGTCGCGAGGAAGATCCCGATCCGCCCGGTATCCGCTGCGCTCCCGGTCCGACTCAGATGATCCCGGATGCCCATGTACCCGATCGCGCTGTGCGGATCGAGCAGGTAGCCGCGCTCCTCGTACACGCGCCGGATCGTCGTCTTCACGTCGGCATCGGTGTAGCGGCAGCCCGCGATGTCGTTGCGCATCGCATCCAGATCGTCATGGTAGAGCCACCGCATGCGCTCGAAGTTGCTTGGGTTCCCGACATCCATCGCATTGGCGATGCGTCTGCACGGAGGCGCGCGGCTCGAAGCAGGCCGGTCGCGAGATACGTGGGCACGACGTCGTTCACGTTGGTCGCGGCCACGAACCTGGCGATCGGCAGGCCCGCGCGCCTCGCGATGAGCCCGGCAGTCAGGTTGCCGAAGTTGCCGCTCGGGCGTGCAGACGACGATCTCCGCGCCGGGCGCCAGCCGCGCCGCCTGCGCCACGGCGTGGAAGTAATAGACCATCTGCGGCAGCAGCCGGCCGATGTTCACGGAGTTCGCCGACGTCAGCCGCACCTCGCGCCGGACGGCCGCATTCGCGAACGCCTCCTTCGTCAGGCGGTGGCAATCGTCGAAGCTGCCGGCGACGGCGTACGCACGCACGTTCCCGTCTTCGGAGTTGAACATCGTCAGCTGCGCTTCCTGGGTCGGGCTCACGCGGCCATCCGGGTAGAGCACGACGACGCGCGTGTGCGGCACGCCGTGGAAGGCATGGGCCACGGCGCTGCCGGTATCGCCGGAGGTCGCGGCCAGGACAGTGAGCGGCTGCTCGCCGGTGTCGAGCGACGCCATCAGCCGCGCCATCGTGCGCGCGCCGACATCCTTGAACGCCAGCGTCGGACCGTGAAACAGCTCGAGCGCGAACATGCCGGGCTCGACCTCGACGAGCGGAATCGGGAAGTTCAGCGCCTCGACGACGACCGCTTCGAACGTCGTCGCGTCGAGCTCCGGTCTGCGTGTACGGACGCAGCGCGCGGTAGGCGATCTCGGTGAGCGTGCGGTTCGGCAGCCGGGCAATCTCGGCCTCGCGCCACGGCTCGATCGTCTCGGGCACGTAGAGGCCGCCGTCCGGCGCCAGGCCTTCGAGCATGGCGGTCCGCAGCGACACGCCGCCGGCCGCTCGTCTCCGCCGCTGTGCGGCCGTCGCCCGTCCGGGCCTGGCCGCTGCGGGTCGTTACGAAGCGCATGTCGACAGGACGCGCGCGCCCTGGCCGGCGACCGCGCGAGATATAGGTCTGCGGCTCGCCGCCGATGTGCGCGCGCACGGCCGCCGCCATCGCCTCGGCGACGCGGGCTGCCGTCGTCGTCGCCGCGGCACAGCGCGAAGAGCGACGGCCCGGACCCCGACAGGCTGCAGCCGAGCGCTCCGGCGTCGGCCGCCGCCCGCTTGATCACGGCGAGCCCCGGGACGAGCGGCGCGCGGCGGGGCTCGGCGATGGTGTCCTCGAGCGAGCGGCCGATGAAGCGCGAAGTCCGCCGGTGTGGAGCGCCGTGGACGAACGCGCCGAGGTTCGCCCACTGCTTTACGGCGTCGCTGAGCGGCACGGTGGTGCCGAGCAGCGCGCGCGCCTTCGCGGTCTCGATTTCGAGATCGGGGTGCACGACGACGGCCGTCAGTCCGCGCGGCACCGGGAGCGCGACGATGTCGGGCGGGCTGGTGCGGCGCACGAGCACGAACCCGCCGCAGATCGCAGGGCGCGATGTTGTCGGCGTGCGCCGAACCCGGCGCCGAGCCGCTCGCCCTCGAGCGCGCAGGCGATGAGCGTCTCGCGCGAGGCATTCGCGCCGAGCAGCGCGTCACGGCGACGACGGCCGCGGCTGCGCTGGCGGCGCTGCCGCCGAGGCCGCTCGACAGCGGCAGTCCCTTGCGAATCGTCAGCGCGACGCCGCGTGCTCGCCAAGCTTGTTCAGGAGCGCCAGGACCGCGACGCCGGCGGTGTTCTCGCGACGCCTCGCGCGGCAGACGGCCGCCGTCGCCCTCGATGTCGTCGATCCGGACGCCCGGCCGGCGCCAGGCGTGGCCGTGACTTCGTCGCCCGGCTCGTCGAGCGCGAAGCCGAGCACGTCGAAGCCGCAGGCGACGTTCGACACGGTCGCAGGCGCAAAAGCGGTCACAGAGGTCATGAGCGGTAGTAGTTGCTGATGGTCGGAATGAGGTATTCGCGGAACGCGCGGTCGAAGTCGTACTCGGGTGAGAAACCCCAGTCGGCACGGGCCGCCGAATCGTCGACGTCGGCCGGCCAGGAGTCCACGATCCCCTGACGTTTCTCGTCGATTTTATACGTGATCTCGGCGCGCGGGAAACGCCGCCGCGACCATCTCGCGGATCTCCGCGGCCGATCGGCTGAACGCCGCCACGTTGTAGGCGGTGCGCGTCAGGCGTTCGCGCGGCGTCGCGGCCATTGCGCGGAGCGCGCTGGCAGCGTCGGGCATCGCCATGAACGGGATGGTCGTGTCCGGGCGCACGAAGCATGCGTAGGCCTCGCCCTGCGCGGCCGCGTGAATCATCTCCGGCGCGTAGTCCGACGTGCCGCCGGACGGGAGCGTCGTCGCGGAGATCAGGCCGGGGAAACGGACCGCGCGGAAATCGACGCGCGGCACGACGTCCACCGACAGCTGCTTGTAGTGCCGCGCGTAGTAGCGTCCCAGCTCCTCGCAATACAGCTTGTTGCAGCCGTACATCGTCGTCGGATGCGTGTACTGATCCTCGTGCACGCGGCCCACGCCGGCCTTCGTCGCGAGGTTCGGCAGGCCGTACGTCGCGATCGACGACGGGTAGATGAAGACGACCGGGCGGCCGTGCGACTCCCCTTCCTTGCTGGGCGAACTCGAGCAGGTTGAGCGTCCCTTCCGACGTTCACGTGGTGCGCGGTGACCGGGCGTGAACTCGGCGCGCGTGGAGAGCAGCGCGGCCAGGTGGAAGACGCGTCTCGACCTCGAACTCCGCCAGGATGCGATCGAGCAGGCCGGTGTCGGTGATCGACCCGGTGAACTCGCGGCGCACCAGCGGCGCCAGTGCCGGGTCGAGCGGGTTGACGTCGAGCGTGATGACGCCGGCCACGCTCTCGGCGAGCCCGCGAACCAGCGCGTGTCCGATCTCGCCGCCGGCGCCGGTGATGAGGACGACCGGCTTGCGCACGACCGGCTACTGCATGACCTGCGGCAGCGTGGCGAGCTGGCCCCACGTGTCGGGGTCCTGGCAAACCAGCGTCGTCAGGTACAGCGCCACGTCGTCGGCCGGGTACTTCTCGGCGATGGCCGCCACGGCCGGACCGATCTTCTCGGGATCCGGCTTCGCATCGTCGTCGTCGATGAGGCCGTTTTCGTGCTTCAGGCCGAGCGCATCGAGGAAGGTGCCCATCATCTCGCGCTGTCCACTGAGGTGGTACACGACGAGCGCCCGTGCGGCGAGCGTGTCGGGCAGCGAGACGATGCTGGCCAGCTGCTTCGCCCGGCGCTCGGGCTCGAGGGCGAGCACCGACTTCGGGCGGAACTTCTTCTGCTGCGCGATGACGAGCACCGCCTGGAGCTGGTCGTCGGTCGCCTGCTCATCCGACCAGAACGCCTGAGCGGCGCGAAGCCGCTGATCGGCCGACATGCGGCGCCAAAGTTTGGAGGGAGTCAACGTCGATTCGGTCATAATGGAAATCCAATTCTATGCACAAACAGACTCGTCTGGCGGCTGTCTGCGCGGGCATCGTGCTCGCGGCCACGCTCCTCGGCTCCGCACAGACCGCCACGTCGACGGGTGTCCACCCGATCAGCGGACGCCGCTATGCGCAGACGATGAGTTATCTCGGCGCCGACTGGCTGGATCGTGCCGAGCGGGTGCAGGAGGAGGAACCGGACATCGCGCTGGGGGCCCTGAAGCTGACGACCGGCGCGAACGTCGCCGACGTGGGCGCTGGATCAGGGTACATGACCGTCCGGATGGCGAAGCTGGTCGGACCGACCGGCAAGGTCTATGCAAACGACATTCAGCCGCAGATGCTGCAGATCCTGCAGCAGCGGCTGGCACGGGAACGGGTCCCGAACGTCGAGCTCGTGCTCGGCACGTTCGACGATCCGCGGCTGCCGGCCAACACGCTCGATCTGATCCTGATGGTCGACGTGTACCACGAGTTCTCGGAGCCGCAAAAGATGCTGCGGCGGATGCGCGATTCGCTGAAGACCGGCGGGCAGCTGGTGCTGTTCGAATATCGCAAGGAGGATCCGTCCATTCCGATCCGGCCGGACCACAAGATGAGCGTGGCCGAGGCCAAGATGGAAGTCGAGGCCGAGGGGTTCACGCTGGCGACGGTCGACGAGCGCCTGCCGCGCCAACATATTCTGATCTTCACGAAGAACTCGTGACAGCAACGTAGGACCTAAGAGTCACACTCAGAAGTCGTCGCAGGCCCTGCGCACTCTGAGTATCGCCAGCCTCTTCCCTTCCCCTCTGTGCTGTTCACCGAACCCACGTTCATCTTCCTGTTCCTGCCGATTCTGCTCGGCCTCTACTTCCTGACGCGCGTGCATGCGCGCTACGCCAACGGGCTGCTCCTCGCCGCGTCAATCCTGTTCTACGCAAAGGGCGGCGGCGGCTTCACGTGGCTGATGCTCGGATCGATCGCCTTCAACTACTGGATGGCCATCGCGGTCGATCGGGCGCGTGCGACGTCGGAGCAGCGCGCGAAGCGCTTCCTGGCTGTAGCGGTGGCGGTCAACCTCCTGGTACTCGGCTGGTTCAAGTACGCCAACTTCCTCGCCGAGAACGCCAGCGCCCTCCTGACCTCTGTCGGCGGGACGCCGTTCGCGTCACCCGAGGTGCTCCTGCCGGTCGGCATCTCGTTCTACACCTTCCACGCGATCTCGTACGTCGTGGACGTCTACCGCCGGCAGGCCTCCGCGCAGAAGAGCCCCGTCCACGCGGCGCTCTACATGCTCCTCTTCCCTCAGCTCATCGCCGGGCCGATCATCCGCTACCGGGAGATCGCCGACCAGCTCGCGCGACGCGTCGTGACGCTCGACGACTTCGCGTACGGCGTGCGGCGGTTCATCATCGGCCTCGGCAAGAAGGTCCTCATCGCCAACGTCGTCGCCGCACCGGCCGACGCCATCTTCGCGATCCCGGCCGCGCAGCTGAGCGCCCCGTACGCCTGGCTCGGCATCGTTTGCTACTCGCTCCAGATCTACTTCGACTTCTCCGGCTACTCGGACATGGCGATAGGCCTCGGCCGCATGTTCGGTTTCCGGTTCCCCGAGAACTTCCGCTGGCCGTACATCGCCGACTCGGTCCAGGAGTTCTGGCGGCGGTGGCACATCTCGCTGTCCTCGTGGTTCCGCGACTACCTGTACGTCCCGCTCGGCGGCAACCGCCTGTCGCCGGCGAAGCGTGTACCGCAATCTCGTGACGGTGTTCTTCCTGTGCGGCCTGTGGCACGGCGCGAGCTGGAACTTCGTGATCTGGGGCTCTACCACGGCACGTTCCTCGTGGTGGAACGCCTGGGGCTCGCCTCTGTGCTGCAACGGCTGGCGCCCTCGACGCGGCACCTGTACCTGCTCGTGGTCGTGATGGTCGGGTGGGTGTTCTTCCGCGCCGATACCCTCCCGGCTGCGCTGCTGTACCTGAAGGCGATGGCCGGCTTCGGCGGCGCCGAGCCGCACGCGTTGCGACTGAGCTGGTATCTGAACCCTGAAGTACGCCTGGCTCTGGCCGCCGGCATCATCGGCTCGATGCCGGTCGTGCCGTGGACCGCCGCATGGCTGGAGCGCTGGCAGCCGCAGTGGCAGGCACGCGTCGCACAGTTCGGCGCGACCGTGGCCCTCCTGGCCGTGTTCGGCGCCGTGCTGCTGCAAGTGGCCGCGCAGACCTACAACCCGTTCATCTACTTCCGTTTCTGATGCCACGCGCGCTGAACCTGCTGCTCGTCGCTGCCTTCGTGGCCATCATCGCGACCCCGCCGCTTGCCAGCCTGGCTGGGACCGACGGCGCCGACCCGGATGCGGAGAACCGTTCGCTGGCCGCGTTTCCGGCTGCTCCGACGACCTGGTCGTCGGCGCGGGCGTTCCTGCCCGGACTCGATGACTGGTTCTCGGATCACTTCGCGTTCCGGTCGACGCTGGTGCGCTGGTTCGGTGTCTCGCGCTATTTCTGGCTTGGCGTGTCGCCGACGTCCACCGTCGCCACGTCACGCGACGGCTGGCTGTTCTATGCCGACGACGGCGGCCTCGAGGACTTCACGAACGCGTATCCGCTGACCGAAGGTGAGCTCTCCGAGTGGCGCTCGGCGGTGTGGCGTGCGAGGCAGTGGTGCGAGGCGCGCGGGATCACGTACGCCTTCACGATCGCGCCCGACAAGAGCTCGATCTATCCGGAGATCTTTCCCCAGACCGCTCGCCGCGTGCACACGATGTCGCGCACCGACCAGATCCTCTCCGCGATCTCGGACACCGGCGCAGGCATCGACGTGCGCCCGGCGCTGCAGCGCGAGAAGCGGGAGGGACGCATCTACCAGAAGACCGACACGCACTGGAACGCGCGCGGCGCCCACGCGGCGTACGCCACGATCATCGAGGCGCTGCGGGTGCGCCGGCCGGACATCCCGCCCGCCAGGCCGCTGTCGTCCTTCGGCGTCGTCACCAGGCGCACGCCCGGAATGGATCTGGCCGGGATGATCGGACTGAAGCGCGTGCTCGGCGAGGAGTACGTGATGCTCGTACCGAGAACTCCGCCCCAGGTACGTGGTCAAGGAGCCGGCCGGCAACATCGTCGAGGCCGGCGAGTGGCGGATCGTGACGGAGATTCCAGGTTCCACGCTGCCCCGCGCGGTCGTTTTCCGCGATTCGTTCATGTCGGCGGTCGCGCCGTTTCTATCCGAGCACTTCAGCCGCGTGGTGTATTTGTGGAGGAACGACTTCTCGGCGTCGGACGTGGAGGCGGAACGTCCGGATGTCGTGCTGCAGGAGATTGTCAGCCGGCACGTTCAGTACTACGTGCCTTCACCGGAACTGATCCCTGATCCCTGATCCCTGATCCCCGACTACCCCCTTTCCTTCCACGCCTGCGCGATCATCCGCGCACTGGCCAGCCCGTACAGGCGACGCTGACGCAGGACCTGTTCGTTGCGGACAAGAGCGATGGAGTAGTAGGGCGGGGTGTCGCCGGTCGTGAGGACGCAGATCGTGCCGTCAGAGGCAGTCCAGAGCCGTTGTAGCTGACCCTCAACCGCGAGCTGTTCCGAGAGAACCATGCCGTCAGCATGAGCAATTTCACTGCCGGGCTTGAAGCACGCTGGTGCACACCCGTGCTACGCGCAGAACGCTGAACTGACACTTATTCGCAGGTGTCTGCCACTTTTTTGCGGGCGGCGCCGAAATCCAGCCCCCTACTCACTCGAAGTCGACGGCGACGACCTGTTGACACAGGCCGGCGCCAAACTGCGCCACCGGCACGTGCTGCGGATTCACAGCGTAGGCGTCGAGCCCCGCGCGGTTCTCGAAGATCACGACGAGCCCCGTGTCGAACGACCGCGCCGAGCGGACCATGTCAGCCCCCACTTTCAGATCGACGACACCCGGCAGCGAGCGCAGGCCGGCCAGCCGCCGGCGGTGATCGTCGCGCACGGCGTCGCTCACGTCTTCCCGGTACTTGAAGCACACCACGTGGGTCAGCATCACAGTTCCTCGCCCTCGATGTCGTCATCGGCCACGTCGACAACGACGCTGTGCAGATCGATGCGAAACCACGCTTTGAACATGCGCAGGTCGCGATCGGCGGGCCATGCGGTTTCGTCCTCGGTCCACGCGGACAACTGGAACTCGAAGATCCAGGCGTAATTCTCCTCGACCCACTCCTGGAGGTCCTCTTCGAAGTCAACTTCCGGCAGGAGGAACGCCGAGCCGTGCGGCCGCGTGCGGGCCACGGTGATCTGGTTCTGGCTGAAATCGGCATCACGGGCGCGCGTCCACTCGACGTACGGCGCCTCGCCGACAAAGGTGACGGCCGTGCGGTTCACCACTCGCATAACGAATATTGTAATGGGAGGCTGGGAACGCAGGGGCGAGGGCCCTGTCGGCCCCCGACCCCCGCGCATGGCGTTACCGCGACGCGGCGCCGACGGTCAGCTGGTTGATGACGCGCTTGACGCCCTCAGTGGAGCGCGCGATCTGCTCGGCGGCATCGCGCTGACGGCGCGAATCGACCTGCCCCTTCAACGTGACCACACCGTCATTGGCGTCCACGTTGATGTCGGTGCCCTTCACGACATCGTCGGTCGCGTACTTCGCCTGTATTTTCATCGTGATCGTCGGGTCCGCGTTCGCGACCCGGTCCGTCGCGCGCCCGACCGAGCCGGCCGTGCCCGTGGCGCGGTCCTCGCGGCTGGCGTCGATGCCGGCCCGTGCCCCTTCAGGGTTGTCGGTGTCGTTCGTGACGCGGTTGGCCCGGTCGTTGGCAGCGGCGTCCGGCCGTGTCTCGTCCACGGCATTGTTGGGTCCGCTGCAGGCCACCGTCAACAGCGAGGCGGTCACGAGCGCATAACCGAACAGTCTGAGTCTCATCAGTCCTCCTTCCGCGACTGGTTTCGACTGCAAACCGAAAGACCTCGTCAGTGCCCACCAAACACAACAAAACCGCGCTTCCGGAGGCTGTCCGCGAGCATCACTTCCATAAGCTTGGCCCTGTCGTACGGCATCGGGTTGAGGTGTTCGTACAGCCGCGGCACAAGCCGCTCGCCATGACGCCGGACGATGCCGGCGGCCTTGATTCCTCTCTTGTGATTCGCGAATCGCTCTTCGGGTGTGAGCCCGGTCATGCCCACGTAGTAGCCCGCCTTGCCATCGCCTTTGGGGTTCCGCAGGTACACGACGTACACGTGGTGATGGCCGGTGCTGCGGCTCTGCTTTCGGGCCATAATCCCTGCACATCTATCATGGCTGACGACACCCGTTTGAAGTCGGCGTTCGAGCTCGCAATGGAGCGCCTGCAGAAGAAGGACGAAGCGGAGGGCGTCACGAGCCGGCCGCTGACCGACGCCGAGAAGACCGCGATCGCCGACGTGCGGAACTACTACGAGGCCAAGATCGCGGAGCAGCAGGTGCTCCACGAGTCGCGCGTGAAGCGTGTGGCGGATCCCGCCGCCCGCGAGGCCATGGACGCCGAGTGGCGCCTGGAGCGCGGGCGGTTCATCGAGGAACGGGACAGGAAGATCGAGAAGATCCGATCGGGACACTGACATGCCACTCTCACCCTCATCACGCGTTGTCGCCTGTGGCCTGGTGTCGTCGCTCGCGCTGGGCCTCGCGGTGCAGGCCCAGCAGGGGGCACCGCCCGCACCACCGCCGGTGCCTGCGCTGCTGCAGAATTACAAGCCGGTCACGGAGGAGCGGCTCCTCCACCCTGCGGACTCCGACGTCCTGATGATCCGCCGGACGTACGACGGCTGGGGGTTCAGCCCGCTGCGACAGGTCACGACCGCCAACGTCGCGCGCCTGCAGCCGGTCTGGTCGTTTGCAACCGGCGCGGTCAGCGGCCACGAGGCGACGCCGCTCGTCAACAACGGCGTGATGTTCGTGGCGACCCCGGGCAACCAGGTGATCGCGATCGACGCGAAGAGCGGCACGCTGCTCTGGCGGTACCGCAACCCGCCGGCGCCCGACGTCATCCAATTGCATCGCACCAGCCGCGGCGTGGCGCTCTACGGCGACAAGGTGTTCGTCGCGCGTGCTGAAGCGGTGCTCGTGGCGCTCGACGCGAAAACGGGCAAGGAAGTGTGGTCCGCGAAGGTCGAGGAGAACCGGAACGGCTACTACATGTCGCTCGCCCCGCTCGTGGCCGATGGCAAGGTGATCGTCGGGACATCCGGCGGCGAGCTCGGCGTGCGCGGCTTTCTCGCGGCCTACGACCCTGAGACCGGCAAGCAGCTGTGGAAGGTGTACACGATCCCGGCGCCGGGTGAACCAGGCAGCGAAACCTGGCCGGCGGGTGGCGACCAGTGGAAGACCGGCGGCGGCTCGATATGGGTCACCGGTAACTACGATCCGGCGACCAAGCTCGCGTTCTTTGGTACCGGCAACGGCGGCCCGTGGATGGGCGACAAGCGCCCGGGCGACAACCTGTATACGGCCTCCACGATTGCCGTCGACGTGACGACCGGCCGCATCGTGGGCCACCAGCAGTACAACCCGAACGAGTCGTGGGACTGGGACGAGGTGTCGCCGCCGATCCTCGTCGACTACCAGCGGAACGGCCGGACTATCAAGGGGCTCATCGACGTCGCACGCGACGGCTATCTCTGGTTCCTCGAGCGGACCGAGAGCGCCATCAAGTTCGTCGACGCGACACCCTACGTGAAGCAGAACGTGTTTCGCAGCATCGACCCGCGCACCGGCAGGCCCGACGTCGATCCGGACCGTAAGCCGGGGACCGGAAAGCTTGCCGAGTTCTGCCCGTCGTTCTGGGGCGGCAAGAACTGGCCGCCGATCGCGTTCAACCCGGGCACGCGGATGATTTACATCCCGGCGAACGAGAACCTGTGCAGCACGATCGTCGGCCGTGAGGTGCCCTACTCTCCCGGCGCGTCATTCGTCGGCGCGACGAGCACGCTGATGGTGGCGCCTGGCGCGGATCACATCGGCGAGGTCCAGGCCTGGAACGTCGACACTGGCAAGCGCGTCTGGACGCACACTTACCCCTCGTCGCCGAACTGGGGCCCGATGCTCACGACCGCCGGCGGGCTGGTGTTCAGCGGCGGCACCAACGACCGGATGTTCCACGCATTCGACGCGGCCAACGGAACGCTGCTCTGGCAGTATCCGACCGGGTCCGGCGTCCTCGGCCAGCCGTCCACCTTCACGGTGGACGGCGTGCAGTATGTCGCCGTGCAGACCGGATGGGGCGTCGACTCGGCGTCGATGCAGGGCCGCCTCAATCAGCTCAGGCCCGGCGAGTACCCGGAGGTGCCAGACGGCGGGGCGATCTGGGTGTTTGCGGTGAAATAGTCGCAAGTCGCAGGTCACAAGTCGCAAGTCGGAGAGAGAGTCATGAGTCGAGTGATGCGTGCCTTTGTGGTCGCACTTCTCCTGTCCACGCCGGTGGCGTACGGGCAGGCGCTGCCGAAGGCGACACCGGAGGCGGTGGGGATGTCGTCGGAGCGCCTCACGCGCATGCATCGCAGCATGCAGGCGCTGGTGGACGAACACCAGGTCGGCGGGCTCGTGACGCTCGTCGCACGCGACGGCAAGGTGGTCGACGTGCATGCGTTCGGCTTCCAGGACGTCGAGGCGAAGACGGCGATGAAGCCCGATACTCTCTTCCGCATCGCCTCGATGACGAAGCCGGTGACCAGCGTGGCGATCATGATGCTGTACGAAGACGGCCGGCTTGCCCTCACCGACCCGGTAGCGCGCTTCATCCCGGCGTTCCGCGACGTACGCGTGCTGACGCCAGGCGCCGGCGGTGCGGAGCCGACGCTTGCGCCCGCGCGCCGGCCGATCACCATCCGGGATCTGCTGACGCACCGGTCCGGCCTCACCTACGGCTTTCTCGACAACGCCGCCGTCGGCAAGGCGTATCGCGACGGGAACGTGAGCGACGGCCTGACCGTCACCGAGGGGACGATCGCGGAGAACATCGACCGCCTCGCCAGGACGCCACTCGTCAGCCAGCCTGGCGCGGAGTGGCACTACAGCCTCAGCACCGACGTGCTCGGCCGGGTCGTCGAAGTCGCATCGGGCATGCCGCTCGACCGCTTCTTCCAGGAACGCATCTTCGGCCCCCTGAAGATGGTCGACACCGCTTTCGACGTGACCGAGGCGAAGTGGCCGCGTCTCGCCACCGTGTACACGGGGACGGCGCCGGCGGCATCAGGCCGATGAAGAGCCCGGAGGCGTTCGGCAACACCTACATGGCGCCGGCGAACTACCGCGCCGGCAAGAAGTACTTCTCGGGCGGCGCGGGGCTCGTGTCGACGGCGCAGGACTACTCGCGCTTCGCGCAGATGCTCGCCAACGGCGGCGCGCTCGATGGCGTCCGCCTGCTCAGCCCGAAGACAATCGAGCTGATGACGACCAGTCACACCAACGACATGAACCTGTCGGCGTCGACCACGCCCGTGCTCGGCCCCGGCGCGGAGTGGGGGCTCGGCTTCCGGATCGCCTCGGACCTCGGCGCCACGCAGACGCTCGGGTCGAGCGGCATGTATGGATGGAGCGGCATCTACGGCACCAACTTCTGGGTCGACCCGAAAGAGAAGCTGATAGGCGTACTAATGGTGCAGCGCTACCCGGGCGCCTCGGCAGCTGCGCCGTTCCAAGCCCTCACGTACCAGTCGATCACGATGTCCGGCGCCGCCACTAGCGCGAAGTAGACACGTCCGTTCGCGGCACGAGTCATGCTGCTGAGGCTGTGTGCACACTCGATGGCGCCGACGGGGGATCGTATCGCTGGCCGTGGCCGGGCTCGTGGTCGCGGTACTGACAGCCCTCGCCATCCGCTTCCCGCTGTCGTCCGATGCGTTGCGCGCACGGGTCGTCCGCGGACTCGCGAACCGGCTTGACGCGACTGTCGAGCTCGAACGCCTCAGCATCCGGGTCTTCCCTCGACTCCAGGCCTCAGGCGCGGGTCTGATCATCCATTACCGGGATCGGCGCGATCTGCCGCCACTCATATCGATCGGCGAGTTCGCCGTAGACGCCGACCTCATCGGCCTCTGGCGCCGCCGGATCGCACACGTCCAGTTGGATCGGCTCGTCATCAACATCCCTCCAGGCGAAGCGCGGAAGGCACAGTCTGCCAGGGACGCGGAAGCAGCCGCCAGTGCGGCCGCCGCCGGATCCGGGTCGCCATCCGGCGGAACCGATACGCCCGACTCGGGGTCCGCGCAGCCCGGGGCGTCTCAGAGCTACGCACGCGATCTCGTCATCGAGGAACTCGAGGCACCGGACGCGCAGCTCGTGATCCTGCGGAACGACCCGGCGAAGGTCCCGAAGACCTGGTACATGCACCGGCTCCGCGTGCGCAGCGTCGGGCTCGCGCGCGCGATGCCGTTCGACGCGCTGCTCACCAACGCCGTCCCGCCCGGACAGATCGACACCGTCGGCACGTTCGGACCCTGGGACCGCGAGGCGCCGGGCTCGACGCCACTCGACGGACGATTCACGTTCGACAACGCAAACCTGAATGTCTTCAAGGGCATCGCCGGCATCCTCAGCGCCCGCGGCACGTTTGGCGGGTCGCTGGAGCGGATCGAGGTGAACGGCGAAACCGAGACGCCCGACTTCATGGTCACGCTGAGCGGACACGAGGTTCCGCTCAAGACGACCTACCATGCGATCGTCGACGGGACCAACGGCAACACCACGCTGGATCCGGTGGACGCGAAGCTCCTCGACACGCCGATCGTGGCGCGCGGCGGCGTCTACGAAGTGGAGGGCGTGAAAGGTCGCGAGGTACGGCTCGATGTCACGATCGATCAAGGCCGGCTCGAGGACGTGCTGCGCCTCGCCATGAAGACGCCCGGCGCCGCCATGCGCGGGGGGCTGCACCTCGCGACGTCGCTGAAGATTCCGCCCGGGCCGCGCGACGTCGTCGACAAGCTGGAGCTCGATGGCCGGTTCGCGATCCAGGACGGCAGCTTCGCGAACAAGGGCGTGCAGGCAAAGATCAACGAGCTCAGTCAGCGTGCGCGCGGGCAGACCGGTGCGGCCACCTCCGAACAGGTCGCGTCGGACTTTGCCGGACAGTTCCGCCTCTCGGACGGCAACCTGCGGCTGTCCGCGCTGACCTTCGACGTGCCCGGTGCCGTGGTGAGCCTGAACGGGCAGTACCTCGCTGCGTCAGGAGACGCTGGCGTTCTCAGGCAATCTGTTCATGGACGCGAAGCTGTCGCAGACGGTGACCGGCCTGAAGTCGCTGCTCCTTCGCATGGCCGATCCACTCTTCCGGCAGGACGGGCGCACGGTCGTGCCACTCACGATCTCGGGCACGCGCGACGACCCGCAGTTCGGTCTCGACTTCCGCCGCGCGCTCAGACGCGAGCAAGCAAAGCCGTAGGCGCGTTCAAGCGCAAGCCAACCAGACCGCTGTGGCGCTCACGCCGGCGCGCCGTGCTCGACCGCCGCGTGCGGTGCGAGGGCGTGACGCCGCAGCCACGCGCGCGCCTCGCGATAGCGCGGACATACCTCCTCGACCAGCCGCCAGAATCGCGGCGAATGATCCATCCGCTTCAGGTGCATCAGTTCGTGATACAGCACGTAGTCGCGCACCCACGGCGGCATCGTCACCAGGCGCCAGTTCAGCGAGATGTGCCCCGAGGGCGAACACGACCCCCACCGGTGACGCTGGCTGCGGATGGTGATCCGCCGGACGGTGAGGCCAAGCAGTTCCGCGAGCGCCTTCAGACGATCGGGCAGTTCATGTCGTGCCTGTGCCACGAGCGCCGCCTCCTCGTCAGGCGGCAGATCCGGCGGAATCTTGTGCCGCTCGTCGGATGCGCGCCGCTGCTGCGTGACGACCCACTCCCGCTGCTCCTGGAGAAACGCGGCCGCCTCGCGCTTCGACCCGCGGCGCGGGATGGTGACGCGGACGCTGCCGTCCAGACGCACCCGGATCCGGTACCGGCGTGCGCGGGGATGACGGACGAAGGATACGGTCAGTGCCGTCAGCGGCGATGTCTGGGAAGTTGGCGGTGACGTGTTGCAGGTCGGCGAGGGCGTGTCGGACGTCGGCAGCGTCTCTGATTCGAACGGCAGGCGCGGTTGCAACGCTACGTCCCCAGGGCGTGTGAGGAGCGCAACCACAGCCCCCCGTCGATCACGAGGGTGACTCCGGTGACGAACGAGGCCGCGTCGGAGCACAAGAAGACGGCGGCGTCGGCCACTTCGTCGATGGTCGCCAGGCGGCCCAGCGGACACTGCGCGTCGATGCCACGCCGCGCCTCGCCGGTGACCAGCCGGCGGACGCCCTCCGTGCCGTCGACCGGACCAGGCGCAAGCCCGTTCACGCGAATCCCGGCCGGTCCCCACTCGGCGGCCAGCGCGCGCGTGAGCGCGTCGACTCCGGCTTTGGCGGCAGACGCGTGCGACTGGCCGACAGTGCCGAGGAGCTGGAGCGTCGCGCTGATATTCAGAATCACGCCGCTTTCGCGCCTTCAGGTGCGGAAGGCGGCGCGCGAGACGTTGAACGTGCCCTTCAGGTCGATGTCGACGACGGTGCCGAATCCGTTCGGCGACAGGTTTTCGGCCAGGCAAAAGAAGTTCCCGGCGGCGCCGTTGACGAGGATGTCGAGGCGCGCCGAACGCGTCGGACCGTGCTGCGCGACGACCGCTTCGACCTCCGCCGGGTCGCGGCACGTCGCCCGCGCAGGGCGAGCGCGCGCACGCCGATCGCCGCGAATGTCGGCGCGACCGTCGGCTCGAGATGCTCGCGCGCCGGCTGCTGATCGCGACATGGCATCCGACCGACGCGAGCGCCAGGGCGATGCCGCGGCATATGCCGGTGCCGCCTCCTGTGACCAGGGCGGCGCGCCCTGCGAGGCGACGGCGCTGGAACAGGCGGACGCGAACGTTCCGGCATCATCGAGCGGCGCGATCTACGCGCTTCGACTGCTCGTCAGCTTCGACCGTGGCGTCCGCGAATGGTAGGCCATCGGTGAGTTCGTGCGCCTGCAGCATCCGCGGCACCCGATCGAGCGGCTCGAGGCGGCGATATCTTCGCCGCCGTTCGGCGCCGCCTGCAGATCCTTGAAGCGCCGCGCCTTGACCAGCACGTTGCCCTCGAGCGATCCGACGGCCTTGTTGTAGGCGTCGAGGCTGGAGTTTAAGCGTCGCACCCGAGATCGTCGAAGTGCCCGCCAGCGTCCGGATCGCTTCGTACAGGTTCCGACCGAGCTCGCTGATTTGCCGGGCGTTCTCCTCCATCGGCTTCCTGCTGCCAACCGTACGCCACCGCCCTCAGCAGCGCGATCAGCGTCGTCGGGCTGGCGGGAATGACCTTGCCGGTCGACGCCGAACTCGATGAGCGCCGGATCCTGCTCCAGCGCCGCGCTGAAGAACATTTCTCCGGGCAGGAACATGACGACGAACTCCGGACTGCCCTGCACGTCGCGTGAAATAGCTCTTCGTCGCCAAGCTGACTGAGGTGTGCGCGCACCTGACGCGCATGATCGGCCAGCAGCGCCTGGCGTGCAGCTTCGTCGGGCGCTTCGAGCGCACGCAGGTACGCGTCGAGCGGCACCTTGGCGTCGACGATGACGTGCTTCCCGCCGGGGAGCCGGATGATGACGTCGGGCCTGATCCGCCGGTCGTGCCCCAGCCACCGTCTGCTGCTCGGTGAAGTCGCAGTGGTCCGATCATCCCGGCGAGCTCGACGACCCTCTTGAGCTGCAGCTCGCCCCACCGCCCGCGCACACCAGGGCGCTTGAGCGCGTCCACCAGGCGACGCGTCTCCGCCTGCAGATCGCGGCTGTTGACGTCCAGAGCCGCCACCCTCTGCAGCAGGCTCGCCGACTCCGTGTTGCGCCGCCGCTCGGCCTCGCGCACCTCGGTGTCGACGCGCTCGAGCGTTTTGGCCATGGGCGCCAGCAGATCCTCTATGGCTTTCCTGCGGGCATCGACATCCGCGGTGGCCTCGCTGCGCGCCTGGCGCAAGCGGGTTTCGGCCAGCGCGAGGAACGCTTCGTTGTTGCGGTTCAGCGCCTGTGCGCTGAGCGACGTGAAGACGTCGCGCAGCGACTCCTCAGCGCGCTGATAGCCTGCGACCCTGTCGGCATGCGCCGCCCGCTCCTTGTCGATCGTCGTCTGCAGACGAGCGACAGTCGGGCGGGACACCAGCCAGCCGACGAGCCCGCCGATGACGAGACCTGCAACCAGGAGCGTGATGGTCATGAGATCCACGGGTGCCGACAGTATCGCACGCGCGTCATTGCGCGACGACGAACGGCAGCCACGATGCCGGGTACTCGAGCGCTCGCGCCGGCACGCGGGGCGCAGCGAGCGGTTGACGCTGCAGGAGCGGTACGGCTTCGTGCCCCACGCGACGCTCCCGGATGCCATGGACGATGCGCGCGAGGGCGTGGCGCGCTTCGATCTGTGCGCGTCGGCGCTTCTCGATGTACAGGCCGGCGCCCGCCCGAGCGGCGACCCTCGCCGTTTCGCGCTCCACTTTCAGGCGCGCCAGCCGCGGACGATTGACCGGCTCGAACGGGAGGAGCGACTGAAAGCGCGCCTCGCTCGCCGTGTCGAGTGCAGCGGCACCGCGAAGGGCCCGAGTACGCTCCAGTTCGAGGCGGTAGCACTGGAAGCAGAGCGCCGGCCGGGCCGGACGCGACCCGCTGGCGGCTGCGAGGCGCAGGGTGCCGCGACAGTCCGGGCAGAGGGCTGCGGGCCGCTTCCCCTCGAGCTCGCCGCCGGGGAACGCCGCCCAGTCGGATTCGGTGACTGCGGGGGCCTGGTGGATAGGCAACCTGTTCATGTCCCCACTCTACGAGGGGGGTGTGACAGGGGAGGTCACGCTCAATCAGGGATCGGGGATCAGGGATCAGGGATCAGGGGCCACGGCTCAGGTCGGCAGAGCTCGGGGGCTGGCCAGCTGGCCAGCCAAGGCGGATCAGGTCGGCAGCCGACCTGATCCCTGATCCCCGGTCCCTGATCCCTGGTCCCTGCCGATCCGTCAGGCGCCCAAGTACGGCTTGAGTGCGGCGAAGCGGAACTCGATCTCCTCGAGCTCCATCGGCGTCGGCTTCACCTCGCTCAACCTGGCCGGCGCGCCGGGGGCCGGCGCGGTCGTCCGGCGGACGGCGGTCTTGAAGATCCCGCGCTTCTTCATGACGAACAGGTCGGTGCCCGGGATGGCCTCGTTCAGATTCCGCATCAGCAGGAACCGGCTGTACGCGTCGCGCACATCGTCGTGCCGCTTCTGCTCGTGCAGCTCCCACATGCGCGCCATCAGGTCGGCGTACATCCCCATGCCGGTGATGATCCCGTCGAGTCCGAGACGCATCTCGTACAGGAAGCCGGTGCCGAGGCTCGCGCCGAAGATCCCCTTCATCACCGGGCGCGATGCGATTTCCGCCTGCATCCGTTCGATGAGCGGCGGGCTCTCTTCTTTCACGTACGCCATGTGCGGGAACTCTTTCGCCAGTTCGACGATCAGCTCCACGCTCGGATAGAGATCGCGCACTCCGCCGCTGGTCTGCACGATCGCCGGACGCGACGTCGCTCCGCCGAGCGCACGGAAGTACGCGCGGTAGTCGTCGAGCGACTTCCCCGTCGTCGGCGGCATCGCGATGACGGCGGCGGTGTCCAGCGCGTTCGCACGTTTCGTGTAGTCCAGCATCTCCGCGGTGTCCCGGCCCTGGACGCCGAGCACGAGCGTCACGCGCTTGCCCTGGGCGGCCCGGGCGAGCACCTCCATGCCGCGGAGCCGTTCCTCGCGCGTCAGCGTGGCGACGCCGCTCGACCCCTGCGGCCACACAATCCCGTGGCATCCCGCGCGATCGACGAACGCGACCTCGCGCTCGAGATCGTCCCAGTCCACCTCGCCGGTCGCCGTGAATGGCGTGTTCAGGATGATGAACACACCGCGCATCGCGTTTGCCGGGCCCGCCGCGTGCATCACACGCGGAAACTGCGCGGCCACGGCAGCCATGCCGAGCGTCTTGAGCCAGTCGCGCCGGGAATGCATCGCCATGAGCGCGGAGAGTAGCAGAAAGCACAGGGATCGGGATCAGGATCGGGGATCGGGATCAGGGATCAGCCGAATAGAAAAGGGCGCCGCGGGATTCCCACGGCGCCCTTTGAAGCGTCGCCCGAAGCTGCAGCTCAGAGCGCCAGCGAGCGGGGCCCTGAGCCAGGAGCCGGAAGCCCAGAGCCTGGCTCGGGCTTACTTCACCGTCACTCTGACGAGCGCGTCACTCCAGCAGCAGAGATCGCCGCCGCCGCCGTCGCCGGTCAGATCGTTCACCTGCGCCCGCAGGATGTACTCACCGGCGGCGTTGAACGTGGCGGTCGTCGTGCGCCTCCATCACCTTGTCGGGCTCGGCGTTCGTGAAGAGGCGCACCGGCATCTGCCCGAACGTGACGTTCGACGAGGCGCCGCGGTGAATCTTCCACGCGACCGTGATATCGGGCTGCGGCCCGCTGCCGCGGCCGCCGCCACGCGCCTGCGCGCGCCCCGAGGCCGCGCTGACGTCGAAGTTCTGCGGGGCGCCGCCACGGCCCCGGCCCGCCCCGTCCGCTGCGGCGGGAGGTGCCGCGGGGACCGGATCGGTGCCGCGGCCGGCCGGGTCGGTCCGCTGCGTCCGGAGGTTGTCGGGCAGCCCCTCTTCGGGATCGTACGTGTTCGGGCGGTCGCTCCACCCACAGGCTCAGCGTGAGCGGCTGACCGACGGTCGCCGTCTTCGTCTCGGCAATCCCCACCGGTGGTCCGGAGAACTCGTTGCCACCCTGCGCGAAACGCATGATCGGCGGCGTGTTCCCCGTCGACGGGTTCAGGAAGAAATTCGCCCAGTACCGGCGGGTTGAGCGAGAGCTGCACGGTGGACGTCTGCCCGTTCGCGACGATCGTCCAGGTGTACTTGCGGTTGGCCGCGTCTTTCGGCACAGGAATGGAGAACACCCCGTAGTGGCGACCGGGTTCGAAGTGCGTCGGCTGCCCCATGTCCGGACCACCTGGTTCGAGGCGGTTGTTCGGTCCGACCGGGATGTCGAGCGCCTGGTCCTTGTTGCGGTTGTAGTAGCCGATCATGATGGTGTTCTGGCCGTCCTTCAGTGGCCCCCAGGCCTCGAACGCCGGGAAGATCGCCTCGCCTATCGCGCCGACCGGTGCGCCTGGAAGCTGCGGGTTCGATGGGGCCGGCAGCTGGCCGCGAACCACGCCGGCCCACGTCCCGACGCCAATCACCGTCGCCAGGACGGCAACGGCGAGTCGGTATCCTTTCATTGGATGTCTCCTCGAAACCTGAAAGAAAGGCGCCGCCCTGAATCAGAGCGGCGCCTCTCCGGACGCTAGCTTGTCGAAGGTACCGGTCCGGCCGGCACCTGGCTACTGCTGTTGCTGCTGCGTGCGCTTCGCGAGCTCGGCGCGCCGCCCTTCGAGTTCCGCCTGGTAGTCGGCGTCGCCCATGTAGGTGACGTTCACCCACGCGTGCGCCATCTCGTCCACCGTGCGGTCGCCGTAGCCCACCCAGACGTTCGGGTCGGGGTTGGCCTTGTTGGCGGCCGTGTTGTCGTGCCACGCGGTGATCTTCAGGATCGTGCCCTTCGGCAGGAGGGGTGCCGCGCTGTCGGCGTAGACGTAGCTGTTATGCCAGTTGAAGCTGAAGTTGCTGACATAGCTCAGGACCTGTATCTGCCCGTTCGGGAGGACGGCTTCCATCGACATCGCCTTGCCGCGCAGATGCATGTGCGGCTGATAGCTCTCGACGCGGCCGTTCTCCTTCATCACGAAGAAACCCTCGGTTGCCTTCAGCACGTTCGGCGGAATGTCGACGCCGCCCGCGTTGGTCGCGCCCATCAGGTGCAGCACCTGACGGAACTTCGGCTCCTGCCCCTTCGGATAGAAGTAGATGCCGAGCTCGACGACGTCGTTGATGTCTTCGCCGCCGTTCGAGTAGTGGATGTCCCACACGATCTTCGAGCCGGGCAGCATCAGCTTGCCCGAGTTCGGACGCATCATCTCGCCCTGCTTGCCGAC
The DNA here is from genome assembly GCA_963748265.1 of uncultured Acidobacteriota bacterium. Classification (GTDB taxonomy): domain Bacteria; phylum Acidobacteriota; class Vicinamibacteria; order Vicinamibacterales; family CAVVIG01; genus CAVVIG01. Next base: position 468,414 of record CAVVIG010000001.1, read on the forward strand.
GGCCCATTCCATGAACGTGCCGGGCTGCGCGTTGCCGTTCGTGATCGAGGGCGTTCTGCGCGAGCGCGTCGGTCTCTTCCTGCTGCAGGCGGGCGATGGCGTGATGCGTGATCTTGCGGCCCTTCACGGTGCCGGGACGGATCTCGATCGCGCGGACCCAGCGCGGCTCGGTGAGCCCGGTCGCGACGACCGGCTTCCACCACGTGTCGTTCGCGCCAGCCTTCTGCAGCCAGGGGGTCGAGCGGATGATCAGGTCGGGTTCCTTCTGGCCGAACTGCGCGGCGAAGTTCCAGCCCTGCTCCGTCGGCCACTGCTTCGCGGCCGGCAGGTCCTTGATGTCGCCCTTCGGGGCGCCGGAGTCCACCCACTTCAGGACGGTCGCAATCTGGGCATCCGATGAGAGAGCGGTCGTTCTTGAACTCCTGGATGCCGACCGTCTTGTCGATGTGCCAAGGCGGCATCTGGCGCGCCTCGACGCGGCTGCGGATCGACCGGGCCCACGGACGCGCTTCCTCGTACGTGACGAGCGACATCGGCGCGATCGAGTCGGACCGGTGGCAGGCTTCGCACTTCTCCTGGAAGATCGGCGCGATGTCCTTGGTGAAGGTCGGCGCAGCTGGCGTGTCAGCAGCGGCGGCGACACCCGGCGTCAACAGGGCAGCTGTGGCGATTGCAGCTCCCAGAATGCCGAGGTTTGTGCATCTGCTCATCTCGGACTCCTTTTGCCTCTCGCCATCAAGGCGCACACAGGCGTCGGTAATTTTACACAGTTCCGGGGGCGGCGGTACTACCAAATTCTGGAGAGGCCCGGGAAGGCCAGCCAGGCTCAAATGACACGAGCTGAGGGGGTTACGGGAGCCGGCTCGGCGGTGGCGGGGAGCTGAACACCGGGCCGGTACGCCACGGTGCCGTGGCTCATCCTCTGGGGCGTCGCGAGCCGGTCAGTTCCCGGCCGTGCCCCTCGTCACCTCCACGTACCTCACGACATTCCACGTCGCCGCCAGGTACCGCTCGAAGTCCGCGAACGACAGCACGACGGTCCGCGTGTTGATGTTGGGATGGAACGAGATCCGCTGGGCCCCCTTCAGCTCGCGATCGAGGAATACCCGCACGTGCCGGTCCTGGTCATGAATGAGCCCGAACGGCGACACCGACCCGGGCGTCACGCCGAGATACTTCAGCAGACGCTCCGCCGACGCGAAGCTCAGTTTTCCATCGCCCACCTGATCGGCGACGACGCGGAGGTCGGCGCGCTTGGTCACCGGCAGGATTACGAGGTAGTGGCGCGTCCCCTTCTGGTTCCGCAGGAACAGGTTCTTGCAGTGCACCGCCTCGATCCCGGCCCAGTGTTGGAGCCCCTCGTCTCCCGTGGCGATCGGCGGGTGTTCGTATCGCTCGACGGGAATGCCAAGCTCCGCGAGGCGCGCGAGCACTGGTGCTTCCTCGGCGAGCGGTCCCGTGGGCATGGTCGATTCGGCCGAACGCTCAGTCATGCCCTTCCATCGTCAGCGCACTGCCGGGACGTCGTCAATCGTGAGCCGCGCGTCCGGCGCAACGGCCAGCACCGCGGCGCCGGTGATCCGCCCGTCGCGCAGATCGGATAGCGCCCGGTTCGCGTCGGCCAGCGGATAGGTCACGACGTGCGTGTGGATCCGCACGCGCGAGGCGACCTCGAGAAACTCCTCGGCATCGCGGCGCGTGAGGTTCGCCACCGACCGCACCGTTCGCTCTCCCCAGAGCAGCCGGTACGGGAACGCGGGAATGTCGCTCATATGGATGCCGGCGCAGACGATGGTGCCGCCGGGCACCACGTGCGAGAGCGCTTCGGGCACCAGCGCGCCCACCGGCGCGAAGATGATCGCCGCGTCGAGCGGAGCCGGCGGTGCCTGGGTAGACACACCGGCCCACTGCGCGCCGAGTTCACGTGCGAGCGCCTGCGCCCGATGGTCGCCGGGCGATGTGAACGCGAACAGCTCGCGCCGCTCGTGCACGGCAACCTGCGCGATGATGTGCGCCGCCGCGCCGAAGCCGTAGATCCCGAGCCGCCGGGCGTTGCCCGCCATGCGGTACGAGCGGTATCCGATGAGCCCTGCGCACATCAGCGGCGCCGCCTCCACGTCGGTGTACCCGTCGGGAATCGGGAACACGAAACGGGCGTCGGCCACGATGTACTCGGCGTAACCCCCATCGCGCTGAAAGCCGGTGAACGACGCAAACGGGCAGAGGTTCTCGCGTCCCTGCCTGCACGCGTCGCACGTGCCACACGCGTAGCCGAGCCACGGGATGCCGACGCGCTGTCCCAGCCTCAGGCGCTCGACGCCGGCGCCCAGCGCGTCGACCGTGCCGATGACCTCGTGCCCGGGCACGATCGGCAGCGGCGCATCGGGCAACTCGCCATCCACGAGGTGCAGGTCCGTGCGGCAGACCCCGCACGCGCGCACGCGGACGAGCACCTCTCCGGAACCAGCGACAGGTCGCGGCCGCTCGACTATCTCGAGCGAGCCCGCTCCTCTTTGCGTCAAGACGAGCGCGCGCACGGGCCAATTGTATCGAGGCGCGGAACGCCTCAGTCACCGCGCACAAGTCAGCCGGGCGACAAGCGTGTGGCCCTCGCCTTGCTCGAATCAGTCCTGACGAACATCAAGGAACTGAGGAGGAACTGATGGCAGAGCGGGATCGCTACGAATGGGAACGCGGACGCGATTACGTCGACTATGGCGATCGTGACCGCGGATATGGTCGCGGCTCGGAGCGAGAGCGAGGATATGACGAACGCGGGGCGATGTCGCGAGGCGCGGACGACGTCCGTTCCTGGTTCGGTGACATGCCCCTCGCCTTGTTTGGAGCAGGAGCACGATGATCTCTCCAGATCACCGGGTGCGTGGACCCGCGCGGGCGCTGCTGGTGATCGATCAGGCCGTACTCGCCGACATCGTGAAGTTCGCCCTCAATCACAGCCACTACAGCATCGTCGTTGCGCGAACCGTAGAGGAAGCGTCAACGTCGCTTGCCCAGTGCCGGCCCCACCTCGTTGTGATCGATATGGACACGGCGGGGAGTCGGATCTTAGAGCGCGCCGCCGACTGGACACGAGAGGGCGGTCGTCTTCCCGTTGTCGCCCTTACGCGTCGTGGCGATCTGAAAGCCAAGTTGACTGCGTTCGAGCGCGGAGTTGACGACATCCTGACCGTACCGTTCTCCCCAGAGGAGTTCGTCGCGCGTGTCCTCGCCCTCATGCGGCGGACCTACCAGGATGCGGTTGTATTCACCCCGGTGCTTCGGCTCGGAGACCTGGAGATCGACATCCTGAATCGCCGCGTGCGGGTCGGCGAAACGGAACTGCACCTCACGTCAATCGAACAGAGCCTGCTCTATCTTCTGGCCGCCAACGCGGGTCGTCTGCTCACTCGCGAGGAGATTCTGGACAATCTCTGGGGCGCCGATTACGTCGCTGAGAGCAACATTGTCGATCGCCACATCCGCAACCTGCGCATCAAGCTTCAAAATCATTCTCGGCGGCCGCGGTACATCGCCACGGTGCCTCGACGCGGCTACCGCTTCCTGGCTACGGCCGCCGACCCGACCCCTTCGTCATCGGTGTGATGCTCTCGCGTTACCTGATCGCGAACGACGCTGCTGAACGCGCTGTACACGCTCGCGGCTGAACGTGTTGAAGCCGGTCAGCGTGAAGACGACCGTGTAGGTTCCGGGACGAAGATCCACGATGGTGTGCCGACGTCCCCGTCGGTCACGCCGCTCGAGTCCTCTCGATCACGACCGGGCTACCGGCTTCGACCGTCACCCCCGGCAGAACTGCACCTGATCTTCGCGTCCGTCGGACAAAAAAGCGTGTGCTCGACGCGCGGACGCTCACTTATCCACACTGGGACGATTTCCCCACTGGTTGATAGAAGCCGGGTGACGCGCTTTGACGGGAAGTTATTTCGAAATCAGCGCGTAATCTAGGTCGTCGGTTCCCAACAGGACGCAGAGACTGAACGGTTGGTTCTGAAAAGACCGCGGATTCAAATCGCGGGCCCGCAACCATCTGAATTTGGAGTTCGCGTGTGCGGCGAGATGATGGCTGCCTTCGGTGAACCGAGCGTCGTCGTTAACAGACCGAGCTGCGCCTCACGGCGGCCCAGCAGCGCGTGCTCCACCGCCTGGGCCGCCAACGCCGGCCACCGGCTCACGCGCGACTTCGCCCGGGACCTCCCTTGGGGCTTCCCTACCGCCGATGCTGCCACAGCGAGTGAACTGTGCGGGTCGCCGGCGGCCGAAGCGTTCCCCGCCATCCAGAGTCACGTCGATCGCGGCGGCGCGTACGCCCCGATGACGAAACTTCATGACTCTGTTTCCGTTGTTCCGGATACTGGCGCGCTGTCACGAACACGATCTCGCCGCCACCGGTAGCCATTTGTCGTTGAGGTGCTGCATGGCCGAGCCCCGCTGAGATCATTCGAGTAGCGTTGCCACGAAGCTTTCACCAGCGAGGCAGACCATGAATCCACATGTCCAAATCGCCCCTTGGTACGATCGATCGGTCGGTCGCTGGAGCACTTTGAAGCGCTCGACGATCCTGGTCCCCGCAACAGTTGCGTTGCTGGTGGGACACAACCCCGCCGGCCCGGTAGCGGCTGCGTTATCATCCGCCGCGGTCCTCGCGCAACCCGAGTCAGTCGCGCCCGCACCGGCAGCCGAAGGCGACTTCGATGGCGACGGCAAGGCCGACATCGCGGTGTTCCGACCCTCGACCGGCGTCTGGTGGATCGTGTACTCGGGCACGACGGATTACGCCGCGATTCAATGGGGAGAGAGTGGCGACATCGCGGTACCCGGTGATCACGATGGCGACGGCAAGGCCGACCTCGCGGTGTTCCGCCCCTCGACCGGCGTCTGGTGGATCGCTTACTCGGGCACGACGGATTACGCCGCGATTCAATGGGGAGAGAGTGGCGACATCGCGGTACCCGGTGATTACGATGGCGACGGCAGGGCCGACCTCGCAGTGTTCCGCCCCTCGACCGGCGTCTGGTGGATCGCTTACTCGGGCACGACGGATTACGCCGCGATTCAATGGGGAGAGAGTGGCGACATCGCGGTACCCGGTGACTACGATGGCGACGGCAGGGCCGACCTCGCAGTGTTCCGCCCCTCGACCGGCGTCTGGTGGATCGCTTACTCGGGCACGACGGATTACGCCGCGATTCAATGGGCGGAGAGTGGCGACATCGCCGTACCCGGTGATTACGATGGCGACGGCGCGACGGACATCACGGTCTATCGTCCCGCCAGCGGCCATTGGTTCGTCCTGAGGTCGAGCACCGGCTTCACAGCCTGGGACGTGTATCAGTGGGGCATTAGCGGCGACATTCCCGTGCCAGCCGACTACGATGGTGACGGCAGGACCGATATCACAGCGTATCGTCCCGCCAGCGGCCACTGGTTCGTCCTGAAGTCGAGCACCGACTACCTCACCTGGGAGACCCACCAGTGGGGCGAAACTGGGGACATTCCGGTCCAGAGTCCGACGACCGCCCCCATTACTGGCGTGAGCTTTGAGGCCATCTTCGCGGGAGGGGCTCACACCTGCGCCCTCACTTCGGTCCCCGGCGCGGCGTACTGCTGGGGCCGGGGGGAGAGCGGTCAACTGGGAGTGCCAGCTCCTCCAAGTACCTGCGTGACCGACGGCGGGTTCTCCTCATGCAGCATGGTCCCGGTGCCGGTTGGAGGTGGACTCGCCTTTGAGAAGCTTGCCGGCGGCGGTGCGCACACCTGCGCTCTGACGAGTGACGGGACAGCGTATTGCTGGGGGAATAATACGCACGGCCAGCTGGGCGACAACTCCAGCACCAGCCAGAATGCGCCGGTGCAGGTCGCGGGCGGGCTCAAGTTTGTCAGCATCGACGCTGGAGCGGTGCACACCTGTGCGGTGACCAGCGCGGGAGAGGCCTACTGCTGGGGACGCAACGATCGGGGCCAGCTCGGTGACGGAACGACAACGCCCAGGGCTGTGCCAGTAGCCGTGACAGGGAGTCTCACCTTCCAGCGGGTTGCGGCGGGTGGGTTCTCAGTCGGTCATACCTGCGGGCTCACCGATCTAGGCGCTGCCTACTGCTGGGGCGATAACGATCGCGGCCAGCTCGGATTCGGCACATCGGATCTGAATCCGCATACCAGCCCGGGCCCGGTGTCGGGAGGGCTTGTGTTCAAAGGGTTGACGGTCGGCCTTGACAGACACAACTGCGGACTCACCGACGTGGGTACCGCCTACTGCTGGGGCGAAAACGCCTTCGGTGCGCTGGGGAACGGATCCACGATGCGCAGCGCTGTTCCGGTTGCGGTCACCGGCAGTTTCAGCTTCCACCAGGTAATCGCTGGTGGGTTCATCGGACATAGCTGTGGGGTCATCGACGGTGGTGCGGCCTACTGCTGGGGAGAGAACGAGATGGGCCAGGTCGGTGATGGAACGACCATAGACAGGCTGGCGCCAACGGCCGTGGGGGGCGATCTTACATTCCTCAGCCTCGATGCAGGGTTTCGCCACACCTGCGGCCGCACCACCACCGGCACCGTGTACTGCTGGGGCTCCAACGGGGCCGGGCAACTCGGCAACAACTCGAATGATCTGAGCATCGTCCCAGCGAAGGTCTTCGGGCAGCCGTGAGGGCGTGCAGGAGGCTCACATGAGAGCGCAGCGCGCACGTTGCGCTCTCGCAGTTGATGATATCTGATTTCATTCCAGCAGGCCGATGGTGCGCGGTCGCGCGCACGCTTCTCGACTGTGACCTTGAGGTGAGCGCCGGGGCCAAAGGCAAGGGCGCGACACTCATACTCGTCGACCCGCGGTGGCTAATGAAGACGGCCCGCTCGAGCTGGACGTGTCGCCCGATGGTCAGCGGTTCATCGTGAATCGTGGACGAGGGCGGCAGCGATTGAAATCGTCAAATTGCCAAATCGTCACATCGGGAAATTTACCCGTCACCCGAGAAAGAAGTACGCGGTCAGCATCCACGCGACGACGGTCACGATCGTTCGCACCGCCGTCCCCGCGACGCGCCGCGCGAGCGCGGCACCCAGGTATCCCCCGCTGATCCCACCCGCCACCATCACGAGGCCGGGCGCCCAGGTGATCGTCCCGTCCACGATGAATGTGGCAACGGCGATCCCGTTAATCCCCACCGACAGCAGCGACTTGAGCGCGTTCATCTCGTGGATGTCGTCCATGCCGGCCACCGACATCGCCGCCAGCATCATGATGCCCATCCCGCCGCCGAAGTAGCCGCCATAGGTCGCGATGAGGAGTTGCAGCAGCAGCGTCCAGCCGGGCACGTGCCGCGAGGCGGGAGCGGCGAAGGGCGCCCGTCCGGGGTCCGAACCTGCACCGGTGTCCACCGCGGCCCGCGCCCCGGTGGTCTTGAGGCGCGCCCAGGCGGTGATGCGGTTGCCGAAGGTGAACGTCACGGCTGCCAGCAGCATCAGCCAGGGCAGCAGGCGCAGGAAGCTCTCGTCGGAGGTGCGCACGAGCAGCAACCCTCCCAGCAGGCCACCGACGACGCTGATCGCGCCCAGCCGCACCATCCACGCCCGCGTCGCCGACATCTCGCGCCGGTATGCGACGACACTCGCCACCGCCCCGGGCCACATCGCGAAGGCGGTTGTCGCGTTCGCCGATACGGGCGACACGCCGGCATACATCAGCGTCGGCAGCGCGATGAACGACCCGCCGCCGGCGACCGAGTTGAGCGCCCCGCCGATGAAGGCGGCAGCAAAGAGCCACAGGACCGTCACCTCGGCCTTATTTTCCGCCCACGGCGAGCCGCGCGCGCCGATCGACAAAATCGTGATCGGCTTTCAATTTTGAAAGCGCAGGAACGCGAAAAACGCGGAAACCCTATATTTTTCACCGGCATCACGTTTGTAACCGCGTCGCGCATGTTCACCACTGTGCTCGCTGCATTCTCTCAGGATCTCGCCATCGATCTTGGCACCGCCAACACCTGCGTCTTCGCCCGCGGCAGGGGGATCGTCGTCAACGAACCGTCGATCGTTGCGATGAACACCCTCAGCGGAAAGATCGAAGCCGTCGGCGCCGAGGCGAAGGAGATGCTGGGGCGCACGCCGGGCAACATCACCGCGATCCGGCCGATGCGCGACGGTGTCATCGCCGACTTCGACGCCGCGGAGAAGATGCTCACGCATTTCATCCGCAAGGCCAACCGGCGCAGCAACTGGTTCCGGCCGCGCGTCATCATCGGTGTTCCTTCGGAGATCACGCAAGTCGAGCGCCGGGCGGTGAAGGACAGCGCCATGCGGGCGCGCGCCAGCGAAGTGCATCTCATCGAGGAGCCGATGGCCGCCGCGATCGGCGCCGGCATGCCGATCACCGAAGCGGCCGGCAACATGGTGGTGGACATCGGCGGCGGGACCACCGACATCGCCGTCATCTCGCTTGCCGGCGTCGTCTACGGCCGGTCGGTCCGCATCGCGGGCAACGAGCTCGACGAGGCGATCATCCAGCACGCGCGCAAGGCGCACAACCTGCTGATCGGCGAGCGGACCGCGGAGCAGATCAAGATGGAAATCGGATCGGCTGCGAAGCTCGATGAGCCGCTCACCATGGAGGTCAAGGGCCGCCACGTGTCCGAGGGACGTCCGAAGACCATCACCATGAACGATGAAGAGATCCGGCGCGCGCTCAGCGAGCCGGTCCGGGCCATCGTCCAGGCCGTGCACGACGCGCTCGAGCGGATTCCGCCGGAGCTGTCCGCCGACATCTTCGACCGCGGCATCATCCTCACCGGCGGCGGATCGCAGCTGAAGAACCTGGATCGCCGGCTGCGGGACGAGACCGGCCTGCCCGTGCAGGCGGCCGAAGACCCGCTCTCGTCGGTCGTCCTCGGCGCCGGCAAGATGCTGTCGGACTTCAACCTGCTGCGACGTATCTCCCTCGAAGGCTGACGCCTCGAGGCCACCTTCAGCCGCGACGGCATCGAGGGCCACGAACCCGACCCCGGATAAGGGGCTTCGTGGCCCGGGTGCCGCCGTGGCTGCAGACACCCGCATCCTGACCGTACAATCGTCGGGTGCCCCGCAACGCGGAAGTCATCCGCCAGTGGACGATCCTCCGCGAAATCGAGCGCGCCCGGACGAGCGGCGTCACGATCGACGAGCTCGCATCGCTCTGTGACGTCACCACCCGCACCATCCGGCGCGACCTGCAGGCGCTCGAGGAAGCGGGCTTCCCCATCTTCGACGATCGCTCGCACGACGACGGCCGCACGCGCTGGCTGATGAACGGGCAGGCGTTCAAGGGGCTCTCCGCCGGCCTCACGCTGTCCGAGCTCTGCGCGCTCTACTTCAGCCGGACGCTGCTCGAGTCGCTCGCGGGCACGCCGTTCCAGGACGAACTCGAAGGGGCGTTCGACAAGCTCGGGGCATCGCTGACGCCGCACATGCGGCAGTTCCTCGACCAGCTGCCGCACGTCATCGCGTCGAAACCGGACCCGCTGCGGCGGCGTTCCGGCGAAGCCGCCACGCGCCAGCCGCAGATCGTGGGCCGCGCGCTCGACGCCACGCTGCACCATCGCCAGGCCACGCTCACCTACCACTCGCGATCCAGCGAGCGCACGAAAACCTACCTGGTTCACCCGTACCGGCTGGCGTACGCGCAGGGCGGCTTGTACTTGCTCGCGTACGTGCCGGAGTACGGCGAAGTGCGGACCTTCGCCGTCGAACGCATCGAGGACGTCGCCCTGCTCGAAGAGCGCTTCACGCCGATCGAGGAGCTGCCCGACGAGGCGTTTCCGCACTCGCTCGGCGTGCACTCCGGGCCGCCCGAACGGGTCACCATCGAGTTCGATCGCGCAGTGGCCGACTACGTCCGCGCCCGCGAGTGGCATCCGTCGCAGGCCCTGGCCGAACGCGCCGACGGCGGGCTGGTCGTCACACTCGACGTCTGCGTCGACCAGGCGCTCCGGAGCTGGATCCTCAGCTTCGGTCCCTTCGCACGTGTCGTTGCGCCCGAGGCGCTGGCGCGGGAGATCGCCGAGCAATTCGAGCGCGCGAGCGCGCTTTATGCGTCCGACCGCGAGTAGGCCAAACCCACCCGGATGGCTGATGCGGCCGGCACTGGTGGCTGGAGGATAATCGCCCAGACCGGGGGCGCCAGCCGGCCGACCCGCGTCTCAACAGGTCTGAGGTGACACAGGTGAAGATCAAGGGGCTTGGCAGTGCGGAGCGCAGCCGCGGGGCGCGGCCCGCGCCGGGGACGACGCCGGGCGAAACGGCCGAACGCAAGAAGAAGATGTCGCGTGGGGCGCTCGAGGAGGCGCGTGGGCTCATCTGGCAGCACCGGAAGCGCCTGGCCGTCGGCCTCGCCCTGATGGTGATCAACCGGCTCGCCGGTCTGGTCCTCCCGACGACCTCGAAGTTCCTGATGGACAACGTCATGCTCCGGGGCGAATGGGAGCTGCTCCCGCGCCTCGCGATGGCCGCCGGCGCTGCGACGCTCGTCGAACTGGTGACGTCGTTCGCGCTCTCGCAGGTGCTCGGCGTCGCGGCGCAGCGCGCCATCACCGAGATGCGCAAGGAGGTCGAAGCCCACGTGATGCGGCTGCCGGTCCGCTACTTCGACTCGACCAAGACCGGCGTGCTCATCTCGCGCATCATGACCGACGCCGAAGGCATCCGGAATCTGGTCGGCACCGGGCTGGTGCAGCTCACCGGGTCGATTCTCACGGCGATCCTCGCCCTCGGCGTACTGATCTATCTGAACTGGAAGCTGACCGCGGTCACGATCGTCGTCCTGGGCACGTTCGGGACCGGCATGGCGCTCGCTTTCAAGCGGCTGCGGCCGCTCTTCCGCGAGCGCGGGCAGATCAACGCGGAAGTGACGGGACGCCTCGCCGAGTCGCTCGGCGGCGTGCGCATCGTCAAGGCCTACACGGCGGAGAAGCGCGAGGAGCTGGTGTTCGCGAAGGGCGCGCACCGGCTGTTCCGCAACGTCGCGCAGTCGCTGACGGGCGTCTCGGCGGTGTCGGCTTTTTCGACGCTCGTCCTCGGCGCGATCGGCATTTCGATGATGCTGGTCGGCGGCGCGTCGATTCGCGCGGGCGAGATGACGATCGGCGAGTTCGTGATGTACCTCGACGTTCACCGCGCTCATCACGGTGCCGGTCGTGCAGCTCGCCAACATCGGCACGCAGATCACCGAGGCGTTCGCCGGGCTCGATCGCATCCGCGAGATCCGCCAGATGGCGACCGAAGACGAGGAGGATGCCGGCCGCGCCAGTCTGACGTCGCTGCACGGCGAGGTGGAGTTCAGGCGCGTCAGCTTCGAGTACAACGCCGGCGTGCCGGTGTTGAAGGACGTCTCCTTCAGGGCGCCGGCAGGATCGACGACGGCGCTGGTCGGGTCGAGCGGGTCGGGCAAGAGCACGCTCATCAGCCTCGTCATGGCGTTCAACCGTCCGCTGTCCGGCCGCGTTCTGGTGGACGGGCTCGACCTCGTGACGGTGAGGCTGCGCGACTACCGCGCGCACCTCGGCGTCGTGCTGCAGGACAACTTCCTGTTCGACGGCACGATTGCCGAGAACATCGCCTTCGCGCGCCCGCACGCCACGCGCGACGAGATCGTCGCGGTCAGCCGGATCGCGCACTGCGACGAGTTCATCCAGGAGTTCGAGAAAGGCTACGACACCATCGTCGGCGAACGCGGCGTCCGGCTGTCCGGCGGACAGCGCCAGCGCGTCGCCATCGCGCGCGCGATCCTCGCCGACCCGCGGATGCTGATCCTCGACGAGGCGACGTCGAGCCTCGACAGCGAGAGCGAGGCACTGATTCAGGACGGCCTGCGGTCGCTCCGCCACGGGCGAACGACGTTCGTCATCGCGCATCGCCTCTCGACGATTCAGAGCGCCGACCAGATCCTCGTGCTGGAGCACGGCGAGATCGTCGAGCGGGGCACGCACGAGGAGCTGCTGGCCGCAAACGGCCGCTACCGTCAGCTCTACGACAAGCAGTACCGCTTCGAAAAGGATCGGTTCATCAACCCGGGCGAGGACTTCACGCCCGAGCCCGAGCCGGTGCTGCCGCGCGGGGGCGCGCGCAGCAGCAGCGCTCTGTGACGGGCCGGTCGACCTACCTCTTATCGCTGTCGCCGACGATGCTGATGTGAGTCTGGCTGGAGGCGATCTCCTGCCCTGCGCTGCCCTTCAGGACCGCGCGCACTTCGTAGTCGCCGCCCGGCATCCCGCGGAACTGCAGAAGCGTGACGCGAGGCGCACGCTTGCCGTCGAGCGCAACCTCGCTGCTTCGAAAGAAGGTCTGCGACTCCGCGATCACCTCGATCGCCCGATTGGCGTCGTCGCGTTCGACGGTGGTCCGGATGATCAGGTTGGCTGGAGCGTATGACAGGGCCGGCGTCACGCGGAGGGTCAGCCGGTCGCCCGCGCCCGCCGGAAGCGTACAACCCAGGAGCAGAACGGGAATGAGCGCTTTCGCCGCTCTCATGGGGACGCTCTCTGCAATTCTCGAACCCATACGTTCCGGCCGGCTGCGGAACCGGTAAGATTGCACTGAATGCGTTACGCCCACTTGCTCAGGAGTCTCGCCGCCAGCGCCGCCCTCGTCGCAGTCGCGGCCTGCTCCACCGCCGCGCAGCCCGCCAGGCAGCAGTCGTCATCCGACGTCGTCGCCACGATCGGCGGCGCACCGCTGACGCTGGCGGAGGTCGACAGAGTGGCGATGAAGGAGCCTGCGTCGGCCTTCGGCAGCGCTCGACTGGAGCAGGCGGTGTACATCGCGCGCCGTGCGGCGATCGACGAAATTGTCGGGAACCGTCTGATCGATGCCGAAGCGAAGGCGCGCGGCGTCGAGCGCGCCGCGCTCGTCGAGCGCGAGATCACCGCGAAGGCGCCTGCGCCAACCGACGCGGAGGTCGCGGCCTGGTATCAAGCCAACCCCGCACGGGTGCAGGGCGCGCCGCTCGACGACGTGCGCGGGCCGATCAAATCGCTGCTGACCCAGGAGCGGGTGAGCGACGCCCGCACGTCCTTCGTGGACACCCTGAAGGCGAAGACGCCGGTCACCGTTTCGCTCGAGCCGCCTCGGGCTGAGGTGAGTGACGGCGGACGGCCACCGCGCGGATCGGCGAACGCAAAGGTCGAGGTGATCGAGTTCTCGGACTTCCAGTGTCCCTTCTGCCAGCGTGCAAATCCTACCGTGCGTCAGGTGCTCGACACCTACGGCGACCGCATCAAGTTCGTGTACCGCCACTATCCCCTCCCCAATCACCCGAACGCGCGCCCCTCGGCCGAGGCGGCCGCGTGCGCGCAAGATCAGGGCAAGTTCTGGGAGTATCACGACCGGCTCTTCGCGAACACGACGAAGTTGACCGATGCGGATCTGAAGCAGCACGCGACTGCCGTAGGGCTCGACGCCGCAGCATTCAACGCCTGTTTCGACGAACGCCGCCACAAGGCCGACGTCGATGCCGACGTCGCGGCGGCGAATGGCGTGGGCGTGACTGGCACCCCGGCGTTCTTCATCAACGGCCGTTCGCTCGAGGGCGCACAGCCGTTCGAGGCCTTCAAGCGCATCATCGACGACGAACTCGCGCGCACGAAATAAGCGCGCTCGCTACCCTGTCCCTTCGGCATGCCGCTTGCGACCGTAAAGCGGCATGCCCAGCACTGATCACCTTTCTATTCAGCTCGACCGGCTCGCTGGCCTGGAGGGCGGCCCCTTTCCGGTGGTCAGCCTTTACTTGAACATGCAGCCCGATCAGCACGGGCGCGACCACTTCGAACCGTTCCTGCGCAAGGAGCTCACCGAGCGGGTCCGCACGTACCCGTCGGGCGGACCGGAGCGGGAGAGCATCGAGCACGATGCGGACAAGATCCGCGCGTACGTCGCCGAGGTCGACCCGGCGATAAACGGCCTCGCGATCTTCTCGAGCTTCTGGCGCCGATCTCTTCGAGGCGATTCGTCTCGCGGCGCCGATCGATACGCACCGCCTGTACATCACCGGCCAGCCGCACCTGTATCCGCTCGCGCGCGTCGCCGACGACTACTACCGGCGTTACGGCGTGCTCCTCGCCGACACGCAGTGTGCGCGTCTGCTCGTGGTCGCCGGCAACCGCGTTCGCGAGACCGGCACCGTGCAGGGTATGAAGACGAAGCGGCACAAGATGGGCGGATGGTCGCAGGCGCGGTACCAGCGGCACATCGACAACTACCACGCGCAGCACGCGAAGGAGGTGGTCGACGCGCTCCGCCGCCTCGTGGCCGAGGAGCGGCTGGACGCGATCATCCTCGCGGGCGACGAGGTCATCGTGCCGCTCCTGCGCGAACAGCTCCCGAAGGAGCTCGCGGCGCGCGTCGTGGACGTGCTGAGGCTCGATGTCCGCGCGCCCGAACACGACGTGCTGGCGGCGGCGACGGAGTTGATGAAGGAAAAGAACGCGTCGAACGATCGCGAGCGGGTCGATGCCCTCTTCGACGCGTATCGGAGCCACGGTCTTGGTGTCGTCGGCCCGACGGCAACGGCGAGGGCCCTCGAGATCGGTCAGGTCGACGAACTCCTGATCAGCGGGGCGCCGGACGCGATCGACGCGCCACCATCGCGCGACGGGCAGTCTGTCCGATCGGCGCCGTCTCCTGAGGAGCGCCTCGCCGACACGCTCATTGCCAAGGCGCGCCAGACAGCCGCGCGCGTCACGGTCATCCAGGATGGCTCGCTGCTGGCGCCCGTCGGCGGCGTCGGCGCACTGCTCCGCTTCTCGCTTTGAGGGGAGGGCCTTCGTTCGCCTGAACGTGGACGTCGGTGCCTGGGAACTGTGTTGCGCGAGGGACCGGCCTTGCCGATCCCTCGCAGGTGGACAGGACGGTTATCGCGGACTGGGGTCGTGGCCAGGCCCACCGGTGCCGCTATGCGGACCGGGGGTTGATCCGTCCGCGGGCCGGTCGGTCTGGCCGCCAGCCGGCGCTGGTGCGCTGCCGCTGGTGCCGCGGGGGCTGTCGGACGCATCACGGTCGGTCGGCGCCGGCGACTGCGAGCCCGACGTGCCGACGGCCGCGCGGCTCGCCTCCTGCGCCATCTTGAAGTGCTGCTCGAGCGTCGGCAGCGTCTTGGCCGCCCACGCCTTCAGGTCCGCGTCCTGTGCGCTCTGTGCCTGCTTCCGGAATTCGCGCACGTCCTTCTCGTGGTCCTGCACCATCTCCTGCATGTAGGCCCGATCGAACGCCGCACCCGAGAGCTTCTCGAGCCGATCCTTCGTCGCCTTGTGGGTGGCGTCGAGGTCGTTCGGTAGTGTGATGTCCTTGTTCTGCGCCAGCGTCTTCAGTTCGTCGTTCGCGCGGCCATGGTCCTGGACGATCCGCTGCGCGAACTGCTTCACGTCGGCACTCGAGGCTTTCTCGCCCGCGAGCTTGCCGAGCTCGACTTCCGCCAGCCCGCCATGCGCCGCTTCCTGGATGAAGGTGCGGTCGGCCGCCGCGAGCGACGACGACTGTCCGCTCGCGCTCGTCTGCCGCCCCTGAGCGCCCTGCGGCACGCCGCCGCCTTGCGGCGAACGGTCGCGCGGATCAGAACCGCCGCTGGATCCGGCCTGTCCGGGCGCGATGCTCGACGGTTGACTCGGTACGCCTGCGGGCTGCTGGGCCATGAGCGGCGCCGCAGTCAGCGCGAGCACTGCCGTTCCGTACGCAATCGCTCTCCTCATGCGAGTCCTCCAATTCTTCAGAGGACAGGCATCGCAAGCGCGGTGCCACGCACTGCCGGACGTGATCAGTACAGCAGCGACCAGCCGGTGACGATCGACACCGCGAGGGCCGCAAAGGTAAGCACAAGAAGGACGCCCGCGACGATCAGGTGATCGCCGCGCTCACGCGTCGTCGGATTGAAGAAAGCGGAGCTGATGTAGCCGCCGAGGAAGCCTCCGGCATGGGCGAAGTTGTCGATGCCCGGCATGACGAGGCCGTAGATGAAGAGGATCAGCGCCCACTGCCTCGCCTGGCCGTGGACGAGACTGCTGCCGCTCTTCCGGCCGTAGTGCACGAGCGCGCCGAGCAGTCCGAAGATCGATGCTGATGCGCCAACGGTGAGTTGCGCGCCGCGGAGCAGCGGCAGCGGCGGAAAGTACGCGCCGGCGACGGAGCTGAGGAGGAATCCGCACACGCCGGAGATGACGTAGATGATGATCGTCCGTCCCGGGCCGATGATGTCGGCGGTAGACGGTCCGATGTCGCGCACCCACATCATGTTGAACACGATGTGCAGGAGGCTCCCGTGCAGCCACGTCGCGCTGAGCACGGTCCACCAGTTCCCGAGACTGAACACCGGCACCGCGCCGCTCGCGCCGAACAGCAGCAGCGACTGCGCGCTCGGCGACAGGATGTTGAAGCCGCCTCCCATGACCTGCAGGCGGTTGCCCGACGCTAGCAGCGACAGCACGTAGAGCACCGACGATGCGCCGATCACCAGCGGCACGAATCCCAGGTCGGCGCCGAGCTGCCGTATCAAAGGCGCGAAGCCCCACATGCCGGGATTCGCACGGCCGCAGCTGTAGCAGCGGTCGTCGTTCACGCCGACCAGCGATCCGCACGAGGGGCAGACGATGGATCCGGTCGTCTTGCGTCTGAGCATCACGTGATGTTAGCCGAGTCTAGTCGGCCGGTCCCTGCTTCTTCGGCCGCATGTTGCCGGCAAGGACGCGCTTGCGCAGACGGATGCTCGACGGCGTCACCTCCACGAGTTCGTCATCGTTGATGAACTCGATCGCCTGCTCGAGGCCGAGGCGCCGTGGCGGAACGAGGCGGATGGCTTCGTCAGCGGTGGAGGCGCGCATGTTCGTCTGCTTCTTCTCCTTCGTCACGTTGACGTCCATGTCGTTCGCACGGGAGTTCTCACCGATGACCATGCCCTCGTAGACAATGACGCCGGGGTCGATGAAGATCTCGCCGCGCTCCTGGAGGTTGTAGATCGCATACGCCGTCGCCACGCCGGATCGATCGGCCACGAGTGCGCCGGTCGGCCGCGCCGGGATCGCGCCGTGCCACGGCTCCCAGCTGTCGAAGATGTGGTTCATGATGCCGGTGCCCTTCGTGTCGGTCATGAACTGCGACCGGAAGCCGATGAGCCCGCGCGCCGGGATACGGAACTCCAGACGGACGCGCCCGCTCCCGTTGTTCACCATCTTGGTCATCGTGCCGCGCCGCTCGCCGACGTTCGCGATGACGATCCCCTGGTGATCCTCCGGCACGTCGATGACCAGTTCCTCCACGGGCTCGACAATCGTCCCGTCCACCGTCTTGGTGACGATGTCGGGCCGCGAGACCTGGAGCTCGAACCCCTCTCGGCGCATCATCTCGATGAGAATCGACAGCTGCAGTTCGCCGCGGCCGATGATACGCACGGCCTCCGGCGAGTCGGTCGGCTCCAGGCGGATCGACACGTTGCCAAGGAGCTCGCGGTCCAGCCGATCGCGCAGCTGCCGCGAGGTGACGTACTGGCCCTCGCGACCTGCGAGCGGCGACGTGTTCACGCCGAAGACCATCGAGACCGTCGGCTCGTCGATGGCAATCGGCGGAATTGCGACCGGCGCCTCGAGGCTCGCGACCGTCTCGCCGATGGTGATGTTCTCGATGCCGGCCAGGCAGACGATGTCGCCCGCCTGCGCCTCCTGGATGTCGATGCGCTTGAGCCCGTCGAACGCGTACAACTTCGTCACCTTGGTCGGCTGGATGGTCCCATCCAACTTGCAGACCGACACCGGGTCGCCGATCCGGACGCGCCCGTTGAAGATGCGGCCGATCGCGATGCGCCCGACGTAGTCGCTGGAGTCGAGGTTCGCGACGAGCAGCTGCAGCGCCGCGTCCACCTTCCCGCGGGGCGGCGGCACGTGCTCGACGATGGCGTCGAACAGCGGGCGGAGATCCGTGCCCGCGCCGCTCTGGTCCCTCGAGGCGGTTCCCTCCTTCGCGTTCGTGTAGAGGACCGGAAAATCGAGCAGGTCCTCTGACGCGTCGAGGTCGATGAACAGGTCGTAGATCTCGTTCAGCACTTCCTGCGGACGCGCATCCGGGCGGTCGATCTTGTTCACCACGACGATCGGCGGCAGCCGGCGCTCGAGGGCCTTGCGCAACACGAAGCGCGTCTGCGGCAGCGGTCCTTCCGACGCGTCGACCAGCAGCATGACGCCGTCGACCATCGACAGCGTGCGCTCTACCTCGCCACCGAAGTCCGCGTGTCCAGGCGTGTCGCAGATGTTGATCAGCATGTCGTGGTAATGGACCGCCGTGTTCTTGGCGAGAATCGTGATCCCGCGCTCGCGCTCGAGGTCGGTGTTGTCCATGGCGCGTTCGGCGACGCGTTCGTTGGCGCGGAACGTGCCACTCTGGTGCAGGAGTGCGTCGACCAGCGTGGTCTTGCCATGGTCGACGTGAGCGATGATGGCGACGTTACGGCGGGAAGGATTGGCGACAGGCATCTCACCAGTATACGGGGGAACTGACGCAGCAGCGCCCTCTCACTCACCGAATCTGTTTCAGCAGCGTGCGCGCGCGTTCGCCGAACTGATCGTCGGACACCACCATCTCCGCGAAGCGCCGCGCCTCGGTCATGCGCGCAAGGTTGTAGTTGGCGACCGCGGCGTTGAACCAGGACGTTGCGCGCATCCGGGCATCCGACGCGAGTTGCTGCTCGCGGCGCGCGATCTGCCGCTCGCGACGATCCTCCGCCATCGGCGCCGTGCGCGCGACGTCGAGCTCCTGGCGCAGCTGCTGCTCCTCGGCCTCGAAGCAGGCGCCCGCCTCGGCGGCGACCCGCGCCGCGGCGTCCCAGTCGCGCTGCCCGGCGAGCACGCTCTGAAGGTAGAACGCCGTCTCGCAGTCCGCACGCCGTCGCGCCCGCGCCATTTCCAGCCGCGATCGGGCCACCATGTAGTCTCGCCGGTTGATCGCAATGATGCCGGCAAGCTTCGGGACGTCGGCATTCGCCAGCGCGCCTGCCGCCCGCTCGACATCGCTCCACGCGCGCTCGTCGTCCTTGAGGCGCGCGTAGTTGAGCGCCCGCCAGTAGTACGCATCGCCCGGATTGTTCCCGGTCGCAATCAACCGGTCAGCCGCGGCGATCGCCTCGTCGTGGCGATCGTCATAGGTGAGCGCGCGGATGGTGCCGGCCAGCGCCTCAGGGTCTTCCGGCGACAGAGCGAGCGTGCGGCTGTAGAACTCGTAAGCGCGCGGGAAGTCCTCGGCGGTCATCGCGACGTTCCCGATCGCCAGAGCCAGGGCCGGCCAGTCCTGCCGCCACTCGTAGGCGATCCGGAGGTACTCGTCGGCCGCCTCCAGGTCGGGCTCCTTCTGCCCCTGGACGCCGTAGGCGAACAGCCCGAGGTGATAGTTCATCTCGCCGAAGCGGGGCTCGAGCGCGAGCAGCGCTTCGGCCGGCTCGGTCGCGGCGAGCCCGCAGGCGGTCGCGAGCTTGTAGGCGATGAGCGGGATGTTCACGGTGTCGCCCAGCACCGCCGGACGTGCGTCCTGGTCGGGCAACGCGGATCCGGTACGGCCCGCACGTGAGGCCGATCCACAGGTAGGAGGCGGCCAGGTCCTGCGGCATCAGGTTCCGCATCACCTTCGCCCACTGGTCCTGCGTCCGCAGCAGCCGCAGCAGTGAGGCGACCTGGCGATCCGTTGACGCCGCGCGCGACGACCCGGGCGGGCTCGTGGCGAGCAGGTCGCCGAGCTCGATGAGCCCAGGCAGTTCGGGCGACGCCGACTCGGACGGGCCGAGGAGTTGCCGCGCCTGGTCGATGAACGGATGGCGGACGAGGCCGATCTCGTTCTCGCGGACGGCCAGCAGCACTGCGGTCCGGACACCCCAGTCCCTCGCGTCCTCGCCCACACCACCGTCGCCTGCCAGCGCGGTGAAGGTCTGGAGCGCCTCGGTCAGGCAGTCGTAGCAGCCGCGGCGGACCTGCTCGATCGCGCCGATCAGCCTCGCGTCAGGACCAGGTGAGGCCTCGACGACGGACGCCGCCGGCGCAGGAGCCGCAGCGGGCGCGTGCGCGCAGCCGGACGCCGACACGGCGAAAAGGATGGCAAGGAGGGTCGCGCCACGCATGAGAGAAGACCGGGTACGTCGGTCTGATGCACAATGATTGTATGCCCCTCTACGAATACGCTTGCCGCCAGTGCGGGCGGCACTTCGAGTACCTGACGCGCGCGGACCAGTCGCCGGCGTGTCCGGACTGCTCGAGCACCGAGCTCGAGAAGCAGCTGTCCGTGTTCGCTGTCAGCGGCGGGTCGCACGACGCGCGGATGGCGCCGGCGCCGGTCGGTCCGTGCGGGACCTGCGGCGATCCGCGCGGGCCGGGCAGTTGTTCGGTGAACTGATCCGGGGATCGGGGATCAGGGATCGGGGATCAGGGTCGGTCACCGCAAAGACTGCGCACTCCGCGCCGACACTGCTGCGCAACTTCCGAGCTGCGGCGAACGGAGCCCCCAGAATGGCGGGCAACGTCGCGGATCGCCGGTGGCAGCTGATGTGCCTCAGCCGTCAGCGTGCCCCGGCCGACGACCTTTCGCGACTTGACTGCCTGGAATGCGGCAGTCGATCTGGTAGTGACTTGCTACCGTGTCACCGGTTCGTTCCCAGCGTCAGAAACCTACGGCCTGATCAGCCAGATACGGCGGGCGGCGGTCTCGATCCCCGCCAACGTTGCTGAAGGCAACGGCCGCGGCTCGCGTGGGGCCTATGTCTATCACGTGCAGATCGCGCTCGGTTCTCATAGCGAACTGCGCGCACTCGTTGAAATCAGCGGCAGGCTCGGATTCCTCTCGCCTGAGCATCTTGCCCTGCTCATGCCGCAAGTCGAGCTCGTCGGCCGCCTGCTATCGGGACTCTGCAAGGCTCTAAGGCGTCCCCCCGATCCCCGATCCCCGATCCCTGATCCCTGATCCCCGCCTAGTGCACCCCCCTCGACATCTGCAGCGACGCCGGATCGGCCCCGAGCCGCCGGATCGCCGCTTCCCACATGCGCTCGGCCGGTGTGTCGAAGACGATCGCGGGATCGACGTCGCTCAACAGCCACGACGACTCCGCCAGCTCCGACTCGAGCTGCCCGGGCCCCCAGCCCGAGTAGCCGACGACGAGCCGCGCGCGCGGAGGCGGATTGGGCTCCAGCAGCCTGCGTAGCAGCGTCGGCGACGTCGAGAGGTGGACGCCCTCGCACACCTGCACCGCCGCGTCCGCCTCGACATCTGACGCTGATGCTCCGACGAGCATCCAGCTGCGCTGCGGATCCACGGGACCGCCGATCCAGACCTGCAGCTCCCGGTCGGTTCTGACCGGTGGGTCGAGGTGCACCATTACAGTCCCGGAGGTGACCAGCGGCCGATTCAGGACGAGCCCGAATGCCCCTTCGTCACTGTGCTTGCAGAGCAGCACGACGGCCCGTGTGAAATTCGGATCGAGCAGCTGCGGCATCGAGAGGAGCAGCGCGGGCGCAAGTGATGTCACGGCGTCAGCCTCCTGGCTACCAGCTTCAGGTCCTCCACGAATCGCTCCGTCTCGATCCGGCGCGTGTCGGCATCCGACGCGCGCAGGAGCGACGACGGGTGCACCACGGTCGCACCAGCGCGATCTCAGTATCCAACCATGGACGGCACGCCGCAATCTCCCACGCGGCCCGGCTGTTCGCCGACGAGCATCAGCCGCGCCCGCACGGCGCCTTCACCAAACACCGTCTGCGTTCCGAGCTTCCACAGCTCGCAGGCACGGCAGTCGTGCGCGCGCGCGCGGACCGTCGCCAGCGTCGCGTTCGATCGAATGCGGTCAGCGGCTGCCGGCCGCTTTGGCCTTCCCGGCATTCGCGTCCGCCCTCTTGAAGTTTCGCCGGAGGCCGGCCGGCCGTGCACGGGCCATCGCACTCCCCTTCACCGCGCTCCGCAGCTGCGCATCGTCCAGGCGCAGCAGGTCGTCGACGCGCGGCTGATCCCAGACCGCCCGCGGAAGCCAGGCCGCATCGTTGCTGGTGGGTGCCACCGCGTTGTAGGGACAGACCTCCTGGCAGATGTCGCAGCCGTACACATGCGTCCCCAGCAGCGGCGAGAGTTCCTCCTTGACTGGCCCGCGATGCTCGATGGTGAGGTAGGAGATGCAGCGGCGCGAGTCGAGCACACCGGGCGCGACCAGCGCCTGCGTTGGACAGGCCTCGAGGCAGAGCGAGCAGGTCCCGCACTGATCGAACTCGGGACCGTCGGCCGGCAGCGGCAGGCTGCACAGCACCTCCGCGAGGAAAACGAAGGACCCAAGTTCGCGGTTGATGACGCAGCAGTTCTTGCCGATCCAGCCGATCCCGGCGCGCTGGGCGAACGCCCGCTCCTGGATCGGACCGGTATCGATGTACGGCGCCGCTTCGAATGGCGCGGGCCACGCCGCGTGCATCCAGGCCACGAGGGCGTCGAGGCGGCGCATGACCACCTGGTGGTAGTCGTCTCCCCAGGCGTAGCGCGACACATGGGCGCGTGACGGGTCGTGCGAGGCGACCGAATAGGGACGGTTCGTGTTGTAGAGGGTCGCGGTGGCGATCACGCTCTGCGCGGACGGCAGCGCGCAGCGGACGTCAGCGCGCTCCGCGGCGCTGCGTTCGAGGAAGCTCATGGTGCCCGCGTACCCGCGTGCGATCCAGCCGGCGAAGCGATCCAGCTCCGGCAGCTTCGACGCCGGCGCGATGCCGCACGCGTCGAAGCCGAGCGTGCGCGCCTGTTGCTTGAGGGCCCGCGAGAGATCGATGAGGGAAGTGGACATCACGATGGCACGACGGACACGAAGCCCACTCAGGGATTCTATCGTCGCGCCTTCGTGGCGAACGCGCTACTGCCGGCCGACGAGCTGACGCAATACGTATGGCAGGATGCCGCCATGCCTGAACGCCACGAGCTCTTCGGGCGTGTCGATCCGGGCCAGCGCCTCGAACTCGACGGTCTTCTCGCCGATGGCGCGGACCACCACGGTGCCCGCCGGGCGCAGTCCCTCGGCCACACCCTTGATCTCGAAGAGTTCCTTGCCGGTGATCCCGAGCGAGGCAGCATTGGCGCCGCCGATGAACTGCAGCGGGAGCACGCCCATGTTCACCAGGTTGCTGCGGTGAATCCGCTCGAAGCTCTCGGCGACCACCGCGCGCACGCCCAGGAGCGCCGTCCCCTTCGCGGCCCAGTCGCGCGACGAGCCCGACCCGTACTCCTTCCCCGCGAGGATCACGAGCGGCACTGCCGCCGCCTTGTACTTCATCGCGGCGTCGTAGATCGTCATCACGTCGCCATCCGGCTGGTACGTCGTCCATCCGCCTTCAGTGCCGGGCGCCAGCAGGTTGCGGAGGCGGATGTTGGCAAACGTGCCGCGCATCATCACCTCGTGATTGCCCCGGCGCGCGCCGTAGGAATTGAAGTCGGCCGGCTGCACGCCGTGCGCGATCAGGTACTTGCCCGCCGGGCTGTCCTTCTTGATGGAACCGGCCGGCGAGATGTGATCCGTCGTGATGCTGTCGCCGAGAATCGCAAGCGCACGCCCTGCCGCGATGTCCTTGAGCGCCGCCGGCTGCATCGTGATGTCGTCGAAGAACGGCGGGTTGCGCACGTAGGTGGAGTCCGGCTCCCAGGCGAAGCGATCGCCCGTCGGAACCTCCAGCGTCTGCCACCGGGTATCGCCGCTGAACACGTCGGCGTACTGCTCGCGGAACATGTCGGCGGTGACCGATCGCAGCATCGTCTCCTGGATCTCGCGCTCGGTCGGCCAGATATCGCGGAGATAAACCGGATCACCCGACTTGCCCGTGCCAAGCGGATCGGTCGTGAGGTCGCGCGTCATCGTGCCCGCGATCGCGTAGGCCACGACCAGCGGCGGCGACGCCAGGTAGTTCGCGCGAACCTGCTGCTGGATCCGTCCCTCGAAGTTCCGGTTGCCGCTCAGGACCGACGCCACCACCAGCCCCTTCGCGTCCACCTCCGCCGATACGTCGTCGGGCAGCGGTCCGCTGTTGCCGATGCACGTCGTGCAGCCGTAGCCGACCAGGTTGAACCCGAGCGCGTCGAGGTAGATGTCGAGCCCCGCCTTCCGCAGGTACTCGGTGACCACCTTCGATCCCGGCGCGAGGCTGGTCTTCACCCACGGCTGCCGCGAGAGCCCGCGTTCGAACGCCTTCTTCGCCACCAGACCGGCGGCGATCATCACGCCGGGATTCGAGGTGTTCGTGCAGCTGGTGATCGCCGCGATCACGACCGAACCGTGATCGAGCTGCCCCACCGCCGGCGGATCGGCCACGGCCACGCCTGCTGCAGCAGGCGCGCCGGCAGGGGCCGGCTTCTTCGCGGACGCCTGCAGCGTCGGCAGCGCCGTCTGGAACCCGGTCTTCGCCTGCTTGAGCGACACGCGATCCTGCGGCCGCCGCGGACCGGCCAGGCTCGGTTCGACTGTCGTCAGATCGAGCTCGATGGTCTCCGTGTAGACCGGGTCGGCGTCGCCCGGGGTCCTGAACAGCCCCTGCGCCCTGGCGTAGGCCTCGACCAGCAGGACGCGCTCGGGGTCGCGGCCCGACAGGCGCAGGTAGTCGAGCGTCATGTCGTCGATCGGGAAGATGGCGATCGTCGCGCCGTACTCCGGGCACATGTTGGCGAGCGTCGCGCGATCCGCGATCGTGAGGTGCCGCAGGCCCGGACCGAAGAACTCGACGAACTTGCCGACGACGCCATGCTTGCGCAGGCGCTCGGTCACCATCAGCACGAGGTCGGTCGCGGTCGCGCCGTCCGGCATCGCTCCGGACAGGCGGAAGCCCAGGACCTGCGGGATGAGCATCGAGATCGGCTGGCCGAGCATCGCCGCCTCCGCCTCGATGCCGCCGACGCCCCACCCCACGACACCCAGTCCGTTCACCATCGTCGTGTGCGAGTCGGTGCCGACCAGCGTGTCCGGGTACGCCACGGTGGCGCCGTCCTTGTCCTCGGAACAGACCACGCGCGCGAGGTACTCCAGGTTCACCTGGTGCACGATGCCGGTGTCCGGCGGAACGACCCGGAAGTTGCGGAAGGCGCTCTGGCCCCAGCGGAGGAACGCGTAGCGTTCCTTGTTGCGCGAGAACTCGAGCTCCGCGTTCAGCTCGAACGCGTTGGCCTGGCCGAAGTAGTCGACTTGCACCGAGTGATCGATGACGAGCTCGACCGGCTGCAGCGGGTTCACGCGGTTGGGGTCGCCGCCAAGGCGTGCGATGCCGTCGCGCATCGCCGCGAGGTCCACGACGCAGGGGACGCCGGTGAAGTCCTGCAGGAGGACGCGGGCTGGGGCAAAGGAAATCTCCTTCTGCGCCGTGCTCTTCACGTCCCACCGGGCCATCGCCTCGACGTCGGCCGCCTTGACGAAGCGGCCATCCTCGTGACGCAGCAGGTTCTCGAGCAGAATTTTCAGAGAGAACGGCAGACGCTCGACCTCAGGAAAGCCCTGCTTCGCGAGCGCGGCGAGGCTGTAGTACTGCACGCTGCGGCCACCGGCCTGGAGGGCGGTCCGGGTGCGGAAACTGTCAACGGTCGACATCGGTGACCTCTCGAAAACGCCAATCGTACCACATCGATTTCCTCTGGCCGGTACAGGGGCGGCAGACCAGGCGGACGGGCACGGCGCTTGCGACTTGGGGCTGGAGACTCGGATGACCCAGCGTCAGGGTCAGGAAGCGCGACAGCGCTTTCGCGGACGTCCTCAAGGGAGATGCCCATGCGTAATGACAGTCGACCGATCGGCACGCGCAGCCCGGCTTCCCCGGTGGGCGGCGGCTACGAGCCGATGAGTGGCCATCACGAGGAACATCGGCAGCCGGCCGGCCGCGACGCCGCAGGGCACTCGCGCGAGCCGCAGGACCTTCCGGCCGAGAACGGACCGGCGCCCGCGCCCCGCGATACCGCCACTCCAGCTCGCACCCCGAGGCCTTGACGACGGGGGCCGGACGCGAAGGGCTAGCGCCGGTTCGTTCTCTACGAACGCGTCGTGCCGCGCAGCAGATCGCGAATCTCCGTCAGCAGTTTCTCTTCCGTCGTCGGCGCAGGCGGCGTCACGGGCGCCGGGTCGGCGGCACGCTGACGCCGTGCGGTGTTGATGCCCTTCACGACCATGAACAGGGCGAATGCGACGATCAGGAAATTAATGACCGCGTTCAGGAAAAGGCCGACGTTCAAGGTGACTGCCGCTGCCGCCTTGGCTGCCGCTACGGTCGGGTACGGTCCCGGAGGAGTGCCTTCGCGCAGCAGCAGGAACCGCTGGCTGAAGTCGAGGCCGCCCGTGAGCAACCCGACCAGCGGCATGACCAGATCCTGCACCACCGAGTTCACGATCGTTCCGAACGCCGCGCCGATCACGATGCCGACGGCCAGATCGACGACATTGCCCTTGAGCGCGAACTCCTTGAACTCCTTGAACATGAGGTCCTCCTGTACGGTGCGAAGGGTCAGAATCGCGCGAACGCCCCTGCTGTCAGGACCGGAGCCACGTGGGTCGCGTCGTCGAGGTTGACGCCGTCCTTCATGAAGAGCGCGCGCACGTCCACCCGCAATCCGGCGCTCTTCACGAGCCCGGGCCGGGCGGCAAGGCGCTCATAGTACAGCCCGCCGCCGGCGTAGTAGGCCGTTCCCGTCTCGACGAGCGTCCGGCCGTCGTAGAGCTGACGGACGTAGCCCGCACCTGCCGCTACGAACGGTGCGAGCGCACCAGCCTGCCATCGCCGGAGATGCGCGACCAGCCCGCCTTCGACCATGAATTGCCGGACCGGCGTGTCGACGGAGATGTCAGGGGCGTTTTCGGTGTCGCCGCTGACCCGTGTCGTCAGCCGGGTCGAGTTGTAGGCGAAGGCGACCTCGGCCCGCAGAGCTCGCGACAACCCCACGCCGACCGACGCCACGGGCCCGATGGAGCCCTCGAGGCGCGAGGTGCTCTCGAAGACAGGGACAGGCGCGCCACCGGGAGCGGTTTCGAACGCCGGCACCGCCGCGAAGGAGATCCCGCCCAGCACGCGCGCGGCACCCGACACCTCGATGCTTCCGGCATCGGACGCCTGCGCGGACGCGGGTGCTGGCAGGCTCAGCTCCGCGGCTGCGCAGAGGAAGACCGCCGCGAAGCACAAGTGCCCCGCGCACAGCCGCCGCACGGCCAGCCTCACTTCGCCACCACGGCGATCGTCACCGTGCCGCTGTCGCCGCCGCGGGGCACGATGACCAGGCGGTCGTAGTAGCCCGCACGGAAGTCGATGTCGATCGGATCGGACGAATCGAAGAAGCTGTCGGCGTCCGCGTCGTCGAGCGGCTCGACGCGCACGACGTGCGGGCCGGGAGTCAGGCCCGCGATTGAGAACTGCCCTTCAGTGGTCAGCGCGAAGTTGGCGACCATGTTTCCGCTGGCGACGTCGAATGCCACGACGTGCGCGCCGAACACGCCACGCCCGTCCCTCGTGACCAGGCCCGAGATGCTGCCGGTTCGCGTCGGGAATCCCTCGGCAGGATACAGATCGGACACGCCAGCGATGTCGTCGGGGCGGAGGTCGCGCCCGGACACGTCGCCCATGCCCAGCGCGATCGGGAACATCACGGCACCCGTGGACAGCACGCGGCGGCCGCCATCCTGCACGACCTCCGTTTCCCCGATCGCCGAGTGCCCGAGGCCGCTCAGGTGACCGATCTCGTGGACGGCGATCGACTCGAGGTCCCAGCGTCCGCGATCGCCCTGCTCAGCGACCGACCACTCGAACGCCGAGTTGAAGAAGATGTCCGACTCGATCAGCTCGCCGGTGACGTTGTCGATCAGAAAGCTGGTCGACGCCAGCACGCGGTCGAACGACGGCTCGTTGAGAAACCCCAGCGTGCTGCGGCCATCGTCCTCGCCCGGCCGGCTTCTCGTGAAGCCGCCGAACTGATACGCGATCGTCGCCGTCGGCACCGCCTCCCATGTGTCGAACGCGCGCCCGACCGCCGCTTCGAACGCCGCGGACGTCACGCCTGGCACGCCGACCTCGTTGAGGTAGTAGCGAACAGGCGCGCTCGCCCACTTGAGCGTGAAGCTCCGCCCGTCGATCTGGTAGCCGAACTTCAGGTACGCGAATGCGGGGGGCAGGCCGCCGGCGCCGAGCGCAATGGCAATCGTCGCCGCGATGATGCGCATCGCACGACGGAACGAGCCGCGACGCGTCATCGCGCACCCTCTGCGAGCGTCAGCACGTCGCGCTCGAAGGTCGCGAGCAGCGCCGGGCGACGTGTCGCGCTTCCGCGCACGATTGGTCCCGCGACACCGGGCATGATGGCCGGCGGCGTCACGATCGCCTCGCCGCGGGCGTCAGCGGCGATCCGGTAGACACCCTGCCCCATGCCGAGGACGTGGGGCACGCGCGGTCCCACCGTGCCAAGGAAAACGATGACCCGATCGCCAGCCGTGAACTGCGGTGAGCCGATCACGATGTTGCGGTAGCGTCCCAGGGTGCCGCCGGGGACGCGGAAGCGGACAACCTCGCCGAGATTCCCTTTCAGGTAGCGCTCGGTGGCGAGGGTGACGATCGTCTCGACGGTCCGTCGATCCTCGGTCCACTGGGCGTCCACGCGCACAACCTGCCCGCGTGCGATCGCGCGCGCGTCGCGCGAGAGGTCTGCAAGATCGGCCGGCACGATGACCGTGGCTCGAATGGCGGCCGTGAGGAGCCAGATCGCGCAGCAAGTCAGGATGATGCGTCGCATGGGTACCCTATCGTCTCGAGAATCGCTCTGGCCGCGCGACGGCTGCCCCCGGGTCCGCCCAGCCGCCTGCAGACCTCGGCCAGATGTTCGCGCATGCGTTCCGCGCGTGCTGAATCGGTGAGCAGGGAGATCGCTTCCTTTGATACCGCTTCCGCGGTGAACGCGTCCTGAATCAGCTCGGGCACGACGCGGTCGCCGGCGATGAGATTGACCATCGCAAAGGTGTCCACCTGTACGAACGGTCGGCCGATCCTGTAGGTCCAGGCCGGACACACGGTACACGACGACCATCGGCTTGCCGTGCAGCGCAGTCTGCACCGTGGCGGTGCCCGATGCCGTGAGCACCACGTCGGCGGCCGCAAGCACCGCATCGGTCTCGCCTTCGAATGTCGCCGCGCCGGTCAGGTTGCGCACCGGATCGAAGAGGCGATCGTCGAGGTGCGGCGCGCGCGCGAACACATACTGCACAGATGGTACCGCTTGGCGGATGCGACCCGCGGCCTGCACGAGCGTCGGCAGGATCCGGCGCACTTCGCTCGTCCGGCTGCCGGGCAGCACGGCGACGATCGGCGCCGCGCGATCGAGACCCGCGCGCTGGAGCAACGCCTCGCGTGAGACCGAGGGCCTCGCGAGATCGACCAGCGGGTGCCCGACAAACTCCACCGGCACGCCTGCTTCCCGGTAAATCGCTTCCTCGAACGGGAAGATCACCAGCATGCGGCTGGTGAACGCCTTGATGGTCGCGACACGTCCGGGCCGCCACGCCCAGACCTGGGGGCTGACGTAGTAGATGACCGGGACGCCAAAGGCCTTCACCGCCCGGGCGAGCCGCGCGTTGAACCCGAAGTAGTCGACGACGACCAGGGCGTCCGGCCTGGTGCGCGCCGCCTCGTCGACCAGACGCTGCTTGGCCTGGCGCAGCTGCGGAACCTTGGCGACGATCTCGGTGAAGCCCGTGACCGACAGGCCGCGGTAGTCCACGAGGACGCGCCCGCCGGCGCGTTCGAGCTCAGGACCGCCGAGTCCGGCGACGTCGGTGCCTGGCGCGAGCGATCGGAGCTCGCGTGTCAGCGCCCCGGCATAGAGGTCGCCCGACGTTTCCCCGCAGGAGATGAGCAGCCGGGGGCTCAAGAACCTGGGCGCTTGAACAGGGCCGGATCGAGCGGTCCACCGAGCTTGACGGCCGTGACGGTCCGCTCCAGCGCGGGAGTGCCGGCGACGCGCACGCTCGCCGCGAAGGTGATCTGCACGCCGTCGACCTCGCGGTAGTCGCCGAAGCTCTCTTCGACCAGCGGCCGCCCCATCCCGCCGGCGACGTAGGTCTGCTTCACGACCAGGCCGGTCGCCGGATCGGCATACATCACGAGCGGATCGACGTCCGCACTCGAGAACTCCAGCGCCTGGTGAATGGCCCCGCGCTCGTCCTTGACGTCGGGCAGGCGGCGGACGCGCACGCGGCCGTCGACGGCCGCCAGCAGCAGCGCGATCGTGTCGCGCCGCAGGCCGTTCTCGAAGTCACGCACGACCTCCTGCGGGACGTCGTGCGTGCCGTTGGGATCGCGCACCCAGGCGCGCTCGCCGTCGAACACCTGCACGATGTCGGTGCCGCGGATGCGCGACTCCACGCGCACGCGGTTGGGGTACTCGATGTAGGTGACCGTTTCCGCCGCGTCGGACGGCGCGTCGGGGCCGAGCGCCCGCGCGCGTGTCGTGGCGACGAGGCTCTTCACCGCGCGCAGGCGGGTCAGTCCGCCCTTGGCTGCCACGATGCGATCCAGCAGCGTCCGCGCCGCGGCGCCTTCTTCAGCCTTGATGCCCGGACCGCCTGGCGACTGCGTGGTCGACGGCTGATACGCGACTGTCTGCTGCCGCTCGCCGACGCGCGCGGCACCCGGCACGCCGCCGCGCACCGGACCGCCGGGCGTGAGGCCTCGCGGCGGCGCGTCCTTCCGGCGGAAGTCCGTGGCCATCAGGTCGAGGTCCGCCATCTCGACGACCTCGAACGTCGTGAATCCGAGGCCGCGCAGCTGCGAGGTGAAAGCGGTCGCGTTGCCGACCAGCACGATCGACAGCCGATCGGGCCGCAGGTAGTAGCGCGCGACCCGTTCGATGTCGTCGGGCCGCACGGCATTCACGCGCTCGCGGAACGACTCGCAGCTGCTCGACCGGCAGCCCGTAGAACAGCACGTTCAGCACCTGCGTCGCGATCGCGTCCGGCGTCTCGATCGTCAGCGGGAAGCTGCCGGTGAGATAGGCCTTCGCGTCGGCGAGCTCGCGGTCGCTCACCCGCTCGCGCTGCAGGCGCCAGAACTCGTCGACCATCAGGCGCAGCACCTCGCCGGTCGCTTCGGAGCGCGTGTTGGTGCGACGCCTCGAAATCGCCGGCCTCGAGCAGCGTGTCGATATCGGCCTTGGCGCCATAGGTCAGCCCGCGCTCGGTGCGCAGCACCTGGTGCAGGCGGTTGGCGCCCTCGCCGCCCAGGATGCGCAGCGCGAGGTTGAGCGACATGAAGTCGGTGTGGTTGCGCCGGACGCCGAGGTGCCCGACCCGCACTTCGGTCTGCACCGCATCGGGCTTGTTCACGATGATGACGCGGCGCGTCGGATCGGGCGGCGCGATGAAAGGGGTCGCCTCGACGTCGCGCTTCGCCCAGTCGCCGAAGACCTTGCGCACGCCCTCGAACGCCTCCTCGGCGGTGACGTCGCCGACGACGGCGAGGATCGCGTTGTTCGGCACGAAGTAGCGCTGGTGGTACGCGACGAGGTCGGCGCGCGAGATGGCGGCCAGCGTCTCCGGCGTGCCCGCTCTGCGGCATGCCGTACGGGTGAAAGCCGTAGACCAGCCGGTCGAACACCGCGTCGGCGACGAACTCGGGAGCCTCGAAGCTCACCTGCAGCCTGGAGATGGCCTGCTGGCGCTGGCGCTCGATCTCCTCGGGCGCGAACGCCGGGCTGACGGGCGATGTCGGACAGGATCCGCAGCCCGGCCTCGAAGCTGTCCTTCATGACGACCACGTTCACGAAGGTGAGATCGGTGCCGGCGCCGGCCCCCATGGCGCCGCCCATGAAGTCGATCTCGTCGTTCATCTGGCTGGCCGACTTCGTCGTCGTGCCCTGATCGAGCAGCGAGGCCGCGAGGTCGGCCAGGCCCGCCTTCTCGCGCGGGTCGAGCGCCGCTGCCGGCCCGGACGAGCATGCGCATGCTGACGACCGGCTGCTCGTGGTGCAGCACGGCGACGACCTGCAGGCCGTTCTCGAGCGTGCGGATCTCATACGGCGGGAAGCTCGCCTCCGCGCCGCCAGCGGCCGCGGCGGGCCGCTCGGACGGCCACGGACGATGCCTGGGCGGAGAGCGAGGTCGCGCAGGCCGCGATCGCCACCGCCGCGATCGCCGCCCTTCATCGGCCGCCCTCCCGCACTGGCACGCGTCGACGGCATGATGGTCAGCACCAGGCGGTTCTCGCTCGTGAAGTAGGTGCGCGCGACGCGCTGCACGTCCGCCGGCGGTGATGTTCTGGAAGATCTCGAACTCGCCGTCGGCCGTGGTCGATGTCGTTGTGGATCACCGCCGCATGCGCGAGCTGCAGTGGCCTTCTGCTGATTCGACTCCCGCTCGAGGATGTAGTCGCGGGCGAACTGGTTCTTGGTGCGCTGCAGCTCGTGTTCGGTGATCGGCTCCGCCTTCAGCCGATCGAGCTCGGCGATCAGCGCGTTCAGGGCATCGTCGGGCGTCTGGCCCGGCTGCACGATCGCGACCGCGTAGAACAGGTTCGGATGCTCGATCAGGTTCGCGCCGCCGAACGCCGCCACCGCGAGCTGACTTTCGTAGACCAGCTTCTGATAGATGCGCGAGCTCTGGCCGTCCGACAGCACCTTCGACGCGATGTGCAGCGGATACGAATCGGGATGGCCGTCGTAGGTGATGTGATAGCGCCACGACGACCGCCGGCAGCGGCCACGGCGCCTCCACGGTCACGCGCTTCTCGCGCGCCTGCGGCGGCTCCGCGGAATGTCGCGCGGCACCGGCCTGCTCGGCCTTCGGCACGCGGCCGAAATACTGCGTCACGAGTTCCTTCGCCTGCGCCATGTCGAAGTCGCCGACGATCACCAGCGTCGCGTTCTCCGGCACGTAGTAGGTCTGAAAGAACTCGCGGACGTCCTCGATCGACGCCGCTTCGAGGTCCGCCATGCTGCCGATCGTCGGGTGCTTGTAGGGATGGGTGGTGAACGCGTTGTCGTAGATGATCTCGTTGAGACGGCCGTACGGCTGGTTGTCGACCCGCATCCGCCGCTCTTCCTTGACGACCTCGCGCTCGTTGACGAACGTCTCGCTCGTCGATGCGCAGCGTCGCCATCCGGTCGGCTTCGAGCCACAGCATCAGCGGCAGGTACTGCGCCGGCGCCGTCTCCCAGAACACCGTCTCATCGTCGGTCGTGTAGGCGTTGCTCTGGCCGCCGACCGACGCGATCACCGAGGTGTGCTCTTCGGGACCGACGTTCTTCGAGCCCTTGAACATCATGTGCTCGAAGAGGTGCGCGAAGCCGGTGCGTCCCGGCTTCTCGTTCTTCGATCCGACGTGATACCAGAGCTGAAGGTGGACGATCGGCGTCGAGTGATCCTCCGACAGGACCAGGCGGTCAGGCCGTTCGGCAGCGTCGACAGGTCTGTACTGCAGCTTCGGAGGCGGGACGGCGGCGCGAGCCGGCAGACCGGCCGCCGCGAGCAGTGCAGACACACAGACCGCGCCAAACAACCTGCGACTCATGTGGCGATTCTACCCTGTCGGCCTCGGATTCTCCCCCCTCAGTTGTTCAGGAGCCTCAATCCGGCGAACGCCCAGTGGCGCGTCATCCGGTCCAGCGGGTCGGCATCAATGACCTGCTCGTAGCCGCCGAACAGTTCCATCGCGCCACGTGCGCCGGCGAGCCGGACTCCGCCTTCGACCCGCCCGCCTCTCTGGGTGTCGCGCCCCGCGATCGACGCGTCCACCGTTATCACTTCGGCATAGCCGCGGCCGAACAGCGACACGGACGGACTCACGCGGCGACGGACCGTGATCTCCGCCAGGTGTCATCCACTTGTAGTCCACGTAGGCCCGTCGCGGTCACCTTGCGCGGCTTCGATGCGCACATCTGCCCAGGTTTGTCGGTACCGAACCGGTGCATCACACGCGGGCCGACCGAGTTCTCCGCGATCGGCCGCCGGTTCGGGCGATCGCCCAGATGCCGGGACACATGGTTCACCAGCAGTGCGACCTCGGTCGTCCTGAAGCACGTCGACGCCGACCCCTCGAGCCGGTAGTTGCTCTGATACGGATCGAACGGACGAAACTCGTCCCCGAGCAGCGCCTGGTAGTCGCCGAGAAACGACACGCGCGCCCGCTGGAACGAGACGAGGTCGAAGTCGCCGCCCCAATGCGTGTCCCACGTGAACCGCTCGTCGTCATAGCGACAGCCAGTTCAGCGGTCATCCGCAAGTCGAATCGCGGCAGGAACACGGTCCCGGTGGGTGGAACGCTCAAGGGCTGCCTGCGCGAGCAGGACAGGGGGACGAACCAGCAGCAAGCGCGACCAGGGCCGCACAGCAGGACCAGCGAGCGGATCCGCATTCCTCGCAGCTTCTCCTCGAGTTCCGCATGACGCTGCTCGAGATCCGCCACGCGCTTCCTGAGCGCCGGCAGGTGCCGGAAGATCGCGGACGATCTCAGCCAGTCGCGGTTGGGGATCGCCGGATACCCCGACACCATCGTGCCGGCGATCGACCGAATTCGGAATGCCGGTCTGCGCGGTCGCAACAACCCCATCGCCGAGGCGCAGGTGTCCCGCGACGCCCACCTGTCCGGCGAGCGACACATCGTCGTCGACGACGGTGCTGCCCGCGATGCCCACTTGCGCGGCGAACAGCACACGCCGACCCACGCTGACACCATGCGCAATCTGCACCAGGTTGTCGATTTTGGCTCCCGCACGAATCCGGGTCTCCCCGACCGCCGGGCGATCGATCGTCGTGTTGGCGCCGATCTCCACGTCATCTTCGATGACGACGTCGGCGTGCTGCGGGATCTTGAAGTGCGATCCGTCGGACTGCCTCACGAAACCGAACCCGTCGCTGCCAATCACGGCGCCGTCCTGGATGACCACGCGGTTGCCGACCTGCACGCGTTCGCGGAGCGACACGCGGGCGTGGATCACGCAGTCCGCGCCGATCACTGCGCCGGGCCCGATGACGACGTCTGGATAGAGAATCGTCCGATCGCCGACCGTCGCGCCTGCCCCGACGACGACGAGCGCACCGATGGACACGCCGTTACCCAGCCGCGCGTCCGGCGCGACGACGCTCGTGGGATCGACGCCTGGCGCCTGCGGTGCGGCGCGTACCAGCAGCCCGAGCGCCTGCGCGAACGCGAGGTAGGGCTGTTCGCAATACAGGAACGAGGGCGCGCCCGAGGGCCGTTCCGTCCGCCGGCACGACGAGCACGGCTGACGCCTTCGTCGACTGCAGGAACGCCTGGTACTTGGAGTTGGCGAGAAAGGTCAGGTCGCCGGGCTGTGCGTGCTCGATGCCGGCAATCCGCACGATGTCGACCTCGCCGTCGCCATCGAGGCGGCAGTTGAGCCGCTCGGCTAATTCTCTGAGAGTCAACGGGATCCGCGGAAGTATAGCAAGACGGCTCTCAGGCCGCGCGCTCGAAGAACGCGGGCAGGTGCTGCGAGAGCCAGGCGCGCGCAATCGCGTCGACGCGCGCGCGCGCGTCGGCGTGAGGCACGCCACGAGCGTCGACAGTTCAGCGAGCGCGTCGCTCGGCTGCAGCGTCCACTGGACCGGTCCAAGCCCCTGGCGGGCGCCGCGCCACGACTGCAGATGCCCGAAGGTTCGGAACCCCAGGTAGTAGGCGATGATGTTCGGGCCCGGGACGAAGAACAGCACGCCCGACGCGATGAACATCAGCAGGTCGACCGCCAGCCACCGGCCGTGATGGGTTTGCGACGCCTGCAGATTCGCGCGCAGCGCCGCCTTCGCATCGTCGGGCGTCATGTTCGATGGATACAGCAGCGACGCTGACGTCACCGATCGCAGCGCCCAGAGCGTGCGCTGCTCGGCGATCGAGTCGGCCAGGCGGCAGATGATCGAGTCGCGCCAGCGGCGCGAACGACGATGTCGACTCGCCCATGCCGTGCGGCATCGACGAGCCGACGCCACTGGTGCTGCGCCTGATGAATCCAGCGGCGCACTCGCCCGCCGTGCTCGCCCGGTGCCTCGTGGTCGTCGCCATCTGGCGGTTCCGCGTACAGCTCGAAGCGACCGCGTCCGACTGGAATGAGGTGAACCGTGCACGCTACGGACGCACCCGCTCCGGCGGCCTGGGGTCTGTAGCGGTCACGGTGGGCCGCCCGGCCTGCTCCCACGCGCCGATGATCAGTGCCGGCGGTCGCCGAGATGGCCTTCGAAAGCTGGCGTTCCAGCAACGGCTGCAGGCCTTGAAGAACGCCTCGAAGTACTCGTCGTCGTAGGTGTCCTTGCCGCCGAGCGCCGCCTTGTCCGCGGCCAGAATCTGATCGACCAGCTGGTACGCTCGAGCAGGACGGTCGAACGACGTATCGCGCGGGTTCGACATCGGCGACCGGCGGAGCCGGCGTCAGGCGCAGCCGGTTCGAAACTGTTCGATGAGGTCGCGTTCGAAGCGCTGCGTGGATGCCGCGATTGCCGGTCAGCTGCGCCGTCGTAGTTGTCGGTCGCATGGAACGGCTGATGCGCGTCCTGGACGTAGTGCGACGCGACAGCGGAGAACAGCACCACGTTGGACGTCGCATACGGCGCCTTGCGTGAGAACTCCTCGAACGCACGGCGCAGGTTGCCGAACATCTCCGGCTTCGCGCCACGGCAGCAGGCCGTTTCGCGTCAGGGTCGCCCGTCCGAATTTCTCCAGCGCGCGCCGTGTAGTCGCGCGGCAGCGCCGCAAACGGAAAATCGCCGTACTCCGGCACCCCGAAGTCGATGAAGTGATTCGGGTCGTCCTCCCAGCCGACGGTGCGCCAGACGTCCGGATCGACGACGCGCACGACCACCTCGCTCCTGAAATGCTCGAAGAACGGCTTCAGCGCCGGCGGCAGCAGGTCGATCGCGCGTCGCATGATCAGGCGATGGCCCGCATAGCCCCACGCCTGCGCCGGACGGGGCGCGGCGACGAGTGCGAGGGCGATGGAGGCGATGACGAACGCCTTCCTCATCCTGCTATATTAATTTGATTGGACAACCTGACGCACAGCCTGTTCGGCCTGACGCTCGGCGCGCACGCCGCTCAGCCGCGCAGGGCGAGGCACCACCGCCGCACTCCTTCTCGCGTCCAACGCTCCCGACATCGACATCGTCGTCACGGCGAGCGGGGGCGCAAGCAGCTATCTCGATCTGCACCGGGGGCCGACGCACGGTCCGCTCGGCGTGGTCGGACTGGCGCTCGTCGTCGCGGCGCTGGCATGGGCCGGCACGCGGAGATGGGACCGCGAAACCGGCGATCCGCCGGCTTCGTTCCTCATGCTGTGGGCGGTCAGCGCCATCGGCATCGTGTGCCAC
Source organism: uncultured Acidobacteriota bacterium (assembly GCA_963748265.1). Taxonomy (GTDB): domain Bacteria; phylum Acidobacteriota; class Vicinamibacteria; order Vicinamibacterales; family CAVVIG01; genus CAVVIG01. Next base: position 505,744 of record CAVVIG010000001.1, read on the forward strand.
GTGCTGATGGATCTGCCGACGTCGTACGGGACGCGCCCGCTCAGCCCCTTCCTGTGGACCTGGTTCACGACCGACTGGATGCCGATCGTGGACGTCGTGCTGCTGGCGATCCTCGGCGGCGGCCTCTGGTGGACACGATCGGCAGCGGATCTCTCGCGCCGTCATCGCGGCGCTGCGATTGCGCTGGCGCTGGTGCTGACCGATTACGGCGTGCGCGCGGTCGCGCACCAGGCCGCACTTCGGCACGCTGGCGAGGCGTTCGCCGATCGCCTGCCGGCATGGTGTGCCGACGCGGCCCGTCCCGACTGGCGGATCGACTGGTGGCCACGCCGCCCAGGCACGTCCCCTCGCGATCTCGCTGGCAATGACTGCCTGCTGGAGATCGCCGCGACGCCAGGCTTCGGCTCGCCATTCAGCTGGCGGCTGATCGCGCAGACAACCCGAGGATATGAGGTGCGCGACGTCGAGCTCGTCGGCCTGGCCGGCGTTCGCGCCGAAGCCGTGGTGTCACCGCGCGAGCTTCCGGTCTACGTGCCGAACCAGTGGACGCCCGCCGTCGTGCGCGCGGCCGCGGCGCCGTCCGCGCAGGTCTTTCTCCGATTCTCACGCTTCCCCGCCGTCAGCTCGACGATCGACGCTGACGGCACCGCGACGGTCCAGTGGAGCGACATGCGGTTCACGCCGCCGGTCGTCGGCAACGGACGCGAACTCCGACGGGGGCTCTTCGGCGCCACGGTCGTCGTCGCGCCGGACGGCTCGATTCTGCGTCATCGCCTCGGGAACTGAACCCTCGCGTGCCTTGCACGCACCGGCGGGTCTTGTTACGCTCGGCCGCATGCCACGCATCACCATACGATCCGCCTGCGCCATCCTCCTGTTTGGCGCCATCGCCCTCTTCCCCATACCTGCCTCAGCTGCAGCAGAAGGGCGGCGAGGAAGAGTCCGGCCCGTACGAGGTCGTGGAGAACTGGCCGCAGCCGTGGTCGCAGGCCGGATACATCTGGGGATCGCAGCCCGGGATCTTCGCCGAGTCGGCGAACCGCGTCTTCATCGCCGCCCGCGGCGAGCTGAAGCTGCCGGCGACGCTGCCGCGCGGCTTCAACGGCATCTGGGGGTCGCTCGGCGAGCGGGCGACGACGCCGAAAGCGGAGATGCGCAACGCCATCGTCGTCGTCGACGCGTCGGGGAAGATGATCGAGTCGTGGACGCAGTGGGATCGCCTGTTCGAAGGCGGCGGTCCGCACAAGGTCAAGATCAGCCCCTACGATCCGCAGCGCCATGTCTGGATCGTCAACGACTCGCGGCACGTCATTTACAAGTTCACCAACGACGGCAAGCAACTCGTGATGACGCTCGGCGAGACCGACGTGCAGGGCGACGACCAGAAGCATTTTGGCCTTCCGCAGGACATCGCCTTCCTCCCCGACGGATCGCTGCTCGTGGCCGACGGCCTGCGCAACACGCGCATCGCGGTGTTCGACGCGTCGGGCACGTTCCTTCGGCAGTGGGGCGCGCGAGGAAACGGACCGGGCCAGTTCACTGGTCTCCACGGCATCGACGCCGATCGAAACGGGCGCGTCTACGTGGCCGACCGCGGCAACAGCCGCATCCAGGTCTTCGACAAGAACGGCACGCATCTCGACACGTGGCCGAACCTCCGCTTCCCGAATCACGTCGTCGCCGCGCCCGACGGGACAGTCTGGGTGTCCGACGGCACGAACGCGCGGTTGCTCCACTACGACGCGAACGGCAAGCTGCTGAACTTCTGGGGCACCTACGGCACCTATCCCGGCTCGTTCTGGGAGCTCCACCAGTTCTCCGTGGACGCGGAAGGCAATCTCTACACCGCCGACAGTTTCGGCGGCCGATCACAGAAGTTCCGCCCACGCCCGGACGCCGACCGCGTGCGGCTCGTGCCGGCGGCCGCCGCACTACCCGCTCCAACCCGGTAGCGCATGCCGCCGTTCGGCGCGCACATGTCGGTGGCGGGCGGCCTTCCCCGCGCCGTCGAGCGGGCCGTCGTGCACCGATGCGACGCGCTGCAGATCTTCTCGAAGAACGCCAACCAGTGGCGCGGACGGCCGCTTCCTCCGGAGGAAACCGCGGCGTTCAGGGCCGGTGTCGCCAGCGCCCGGCTCGTCGCGGTCGTCTCTCACGCGAGCTACCTGATAAACCTCGCAACGACCAGCGCTCCGCTCCTGCGGCAGTCACGCGATGCCATGGCCGACGAACTCGATCGCGCCGAGGCGCTGGGACTGCTCGGCGTCGTCCTGCATCCGGGCTGCTACACGTCCGGCAACGCGGCCGACGGCCTGCGGCTGGTGGCCACGAGCCTCCTGGAGCTGCTCGATGCGCGCGCCGGCGGAAGGACGATGGTGCTGCTCGAGCACACGGCCGGCCAGGGCACGTCGCTCGGCGCGAGCTTCGACGATCTGGCAGCGATCATCGGCCACATGGACGGGCATCCGCGCGTCGGCGTCTGCCTCGATACGTGTCATCTGCTCGCGTCGGGCTACGACATCGTCTCCGCGCGCGGGTACGCGCGCACGTTCGACGCCTTCGACCGGCTGGTGGGCTTCGATCGCCTGAAGGTGTTTCACCTGAACGACTCGAAGAAGCCGCTCGGCAGCCACGTCGATCGGCACGAGCACATCGGCAAGGGGTGCCTGGGGCTCGCGCCTTTCCGCCGCCTCGTCAACGACCCGCGCTTCAGGCATGTCCCGATGCTGCTCGAGACACCCAAGGGCGAGGGAAAGGCCACAGGTCCCATCGCCGTCGATCCTCTGGACGAGGAGAATCTGAACACGCTTCGCCGCCTCGTCCGCCGCGACTTGTGACTTGCGACTTGCGACTTGTGACTTGTGACTTGTTATCTCTCCCCAAACACCTCCGCCTCGAACCGGCACAACACCGCGCCGCCAGTTGGCCAGGCATCCCCGGGCAGACCCGCCTTTGCGCAGGTCTGGGCGACGAACGTGGCCGCGTCCCATTCCCATTCCACGGCGACCTGCGGCAGGAGCAGCCCGCGACGGCGGTCGCGCTCGATGAGGAGGCCGTGCCTCCCGACCTCGATCTGGTCCAGGCGATCGATTTGCTCCATCGGGCCGAGCACGGAGATCTCGATGTGCATCAGCGGCAGTTCCGCTGACGTCACCGACGTGAAGCGGTGATCCTCGCGCGCGGACGCCGAGGCGCACGAAGCGACCACATCGATGAGCGGCCGATCGGCTTCGAGATGGCCGATGCAGCCGCGCAGGGTGCCACCGCTGCGCAGGGTGACGAACGCGCCGGCCATGTACGGGACCACCGCGTCTGGCGGACCGGGGTGCGGCTCGATGCCTAGCGACGCGGCGATCGCGCGCCGGGCCGTCGCGAGAAGCACGCGCCGTTCTTCCTCGGGGATCATCGGCTGGACACTCCGAGAGCCGCGGCCAGGTAACCGACGACCGAGGACTTGTCACCCGACACGTCGCCGGAGTCGGCATAGTGCAGCACGGTCGCGTCGCGGGCACCGAGCGCCCGCGCGGCGCGCATCACGGCCACCATCGCGCCGCCGCCGCAGGCATGATGCGGGTTGTCGTCGAGCAGCACCTGCAGGCCGTCCTCGTCGAAGCTCTCCACACGGTCCACGACCCGCTGGTCCAGGGCGCCGGCCGTCTGCGCGTCGTGATAATGCGAGAGATCGCTGCTGGCCACCATGACCGCGTCGACGCCAGCGAGCGCAGCCGTCAGTGCGTGGCCCAGCTCGATCGCCACCGCCGCGGTCTGCCAGCCGATGACGAGCGGTACGATGCCGGCATGTGGCAGGAGGCGCCGGATGAACGGGAGCTGCATCTCGAGCGAGTGCTCGCGCAGATGCGCGGGCCGGTGCTCGCGGATGATCGGCGATGCGGCCATCAACTTCGAGGCACAGGCCTCGTCGACTGGTGCGACGCCGAGCGGCGAGTCGAAGCCGCCACGCGGGTAGATCGAGACGCCATCGAACCCGACGAAGTGTGACGGCCCGACGAGCACGACAACGTCGGGCGCGCGCCCTTCGAGCTGCCGATAGGCGTACGCCGCAACCGGTCCCGAGAACACCAGGCCCGCGTGCGGCGCGATGAGAGCGGTGAGGCGGTCGAAGCGCGGGCGGGCGTCCGCGTGCGCGAGATAGTCGTCCACCGCCGACGCGAGGGCGTCGGCCGCACCTGGATACCACGTTCCGGAGACGGCCGCAGGACGAACCGGGTGCATCGAGGACTCGCTGTGGAAATGCTAGCATTTGCCATGCCCCCGGCATTTTCGCGATCCGACGTCGACAAGATTGCAGCACTCGCGCACCTGAGGCTGAGCGAGGAAGAGATCGACCTCTTCACCCGGCAGCTCGCCGACATCCTCGAGTACGCCAATCAGGTCCAGCGCATCGACACCACAGGCGTCCCACCTACGGCGAGCGTCGTCACGCGCCATGAAGCGGACAGGCCCGACGAGGTCCGGCCGTCGCTCGCCCGCGAGGACGCGCTGGCCAACGCGCCCGATGCCAGCCTCGACGCCGGTCTCTTCAAGGTGCCGCGGGTCATCGGATGAGCAACCTGACGACAGTCCGATCCATTCGCGACGCCGTGCGGAGCGGCGCGCGTTCGGCGGTGGAGGTGTGCGAGCAGTCTCTCGCACGGATCGAGGCAGAGAACGCTGCGCTGAACGCGTTCAACACCGTGACGCGCGCGCAGGCGCTGGCCCGGGCTGCTGCCGTCGATGCGCACCCCGACCGCGCGGCGCTGCCGCTTGCCGGTGTGCCGGTCGCCGTCAAGGACAACCTCTGCACGCGCGGCGTCCGCACGACGGCATCGTCGAAGATCCTCGAGCAGTTCGTCCCGCCCTTCGACGCGACCGTCGTCGCGCGTCTGGAGGCGGCCGGCGCGATCGTGATCGGCAAGACCAACTGCGACGAGTTCGCGATGGGATCGTCGAACGAGAACTCCGCCTTCGGACCGGCGCGGAATCCCTGGGCCACGGATCGGATTCCGGCGGATCGAGCGGCGGGTCCGCGGTGGCGGTCGCCGCCGGCATGGCACCGCTGGCGCTCGGCTCCGATACCGGGGGATCGATCCGGCAGCCGGCCGCCTTGTGCGGCCTTGTCGGGCTCAAGCCGACCTACGGTCGCGTCTCACGCTACGGGCTGCTGGCCTTTGCCTCGTCGCTCGATCAGGTCGGCCCGTTCGCGCGGACGGTGGAAGACGCGGCGCTTGCGTTGAACGTGCTGGCGGGGGCCGACCCCGCCGATGCGACCAGCGCGCCGGAACCAGTGCCGGACTACGCGACCGCGCTGACAGGAAAGTTGACCGGCCTGAGAATCGGCGTGCCGCGTGTGCTCGTCAACGAAGGCGTCGATGCGGAGGTCGCGGCGGCATTCAGCGCGGCCCTGGCCGTCTGTGCGCGGGCAGGGGCGACGATCGTCGATATCGAGCTCCCCTACGCCGGCGCCGCAATCCCCGTGTATTACCTCGTAGCCACGGCGGAGGCGAGCTCGAACCTCGCGCGGTACGACGGCGTCCGGTACGGCTTCCGCGCCGCGCGCGAGGGCGCTGGCGGTCCTGGCGTTGCGCAGGACGATCTGCGGTCGATGTACGGCCGCACGCGCGAGCTGGCATTCGGCCCCGAGGTGAAGCGCCGCATCATGCTCGGGACCTACGTGCTCAGCGCCGGGTACTACGACGCGTACTACCTCAAGGCGCAACAGGTCCGCACGCTGATCCGGCGCGACTACGAACGTGCCTTCGAGACCGTGGACGTGGTGGCGATGCCAACGAGCCCGACGCCGGCGTTCCGAATCGGCGAGCGTGTGTCGGATCCGCTGCAGATGTACCTCGCGGACATCTTCACGGTGAGTGCGAACCTCGCGGGCCTTCCCGCCATCAGCGTGCCGTGCGGCTTCACAGCCGAATCGCTGCCGATCGGGCTGCAGCTGACCGGGCGCATGTTCGACGAGTCCACGCTGTTGACGGCGGCACACGGCTACGAGCAGTTGACCGCGTGGTGGACGCGCGAGCCGGCAGGTCGGGTGTAGAGTCCGGCGCCAGCCGGAACATCTAGATCGGGGACATCCGGAACGGCAGCGTCATCGCCCAGATCACTGCGCAGGCGGCCGCCATGGCGAGCAGAGGGAGCGCCACTGCGGCGATCACGCCGGCGAAGAGGAGCGCGGCGAGTCCCCCGAGGACGATCAGCGGCAGGAGAAGGATCGCCGCCACGAGGCGAATGCCCACCTTGATCAGCATGAGCGGCACCCACAACAGCAGCACGATCGGCAGCAGCAGGATTGCGACGGGCGCGGCGAGGATCAGGAACGGGAGCGCCAGGACGGCGAACACGAGCCCGATGAGCAGCTGAAACGGCAACAGTACCAGCCAGAGCATGGCCTCTCCCCGCGCTCGAATGAGCCCAAGCGTACTTAGGACTTACGAGTGGCCGCCTCGAGGAGTTCCGGGGTGCGCAGCTGGTCGGCTGGGCCGCGGGGGTCCGACGGCGAAAAGGTACTGCATCGGCTGGCGGCTGAGCGCCTCGTCGAGGCTCTTGACCACCGAGGCGTTGCCGGAGGTGCGTCTCAGCTTCGTCAGGCCGACGACAACGCAGAAGCCGATGAACAGAGCGACGACGAACAGGTTGCTCGACAGGACGCCAACGACGGCGCCGATGGCGATGTCGAGCGCATCGGTCACGCCTGCTCAGCCTTCGAGCGCCAGATCGGCGTCGTGTAGTGCACGAGGCGTCGCCTGACCTCCTCCATCGCGACGCGTTCGGGCTTGCGCGGCGCCGGCGTGCCGGGCTCCCAGTCGAAGCGGACGCGCGCCCCACGCCGCAGCTGCTTGGCGCGCAGCGCGGCGACGTCGACATAAAGAAAGCGGCTGGTGATCGGCTGCGCCGGCTCGGTGGGGATAGCCGGTACCTCGGTCTGTCCGATGACGTCCGGGGAGGGCGTCTCGTCCGGTGCGAATTCGCGTGCGTCTTCCATAGACGGGGATAAAGCCTAGCACGTGGGTGCGCGCCATCGGAAGGGGCCACGGGCAGGCGGACGTGCGACCGCCTGCCCGTGTGTCTGTACAGCTCCTTACGACGCGCTGCCGACGCGCGCTTACGCGGCGACGTCGACCTTGATCTGCCGCGGTTTGGCTTCCTCGCGCATCGGCAGCTTCACGGTCAGCACGCCGTTGCGGTATTCGGCGGCGACGCGGGCCGCGTCCACCGTCGGCGGCAGCGAGAACGTCCGGCTGAACGTGCCATACCGGCGCTCGATCGCGGTGGAACTGCTCCTCCTTCACCTCGGTCGAGAGCTTCTTCTCGCCCTTGATGGTGAGCGTGCCGTTGTCGACGGTGATGTCGATGTCCTCGCGCGTCATGTCGGGCAGCTCCGCCTTCAGCACGAGCTCGTGGCTCGCCGTTCTGGAAGATGTCGACCGGCGGCAGCCACGCCCCCGACGACAGCAGTCCCTCGTCGCTCCGTCCGTAAGCATCCGAGAACGCACGGTTCAGCCGATCCTGCAGCTGCGAGAATTCCCGGAACGGGTCAGTCCAACGAACGATAGCCATTGCTTTGTCTCCTTACGTTTGAGCTCTGGTCGGTCGGCAGGGCCGACCCACCCGCCCCTGGTGCTTACTTCGCCTCCGCGTATTCCGCGTCGACGACTTCGGCGTCCTTCACGTCGGCACCTGGCGTGCCCGAGCCGGCCGGGCTCTGGCCTGCGCACCCTTGTAGAGCAGCTCCGCGATCGCGTGGGTCGCGCGCTGCAGGTCGTCGGTCGCGCGCTTGATGGCCGCGAGGTCGTCGCCCTGGGCGGCCGTCTTCGCACGCCGCGATGGCCGCGTCGACCTTCGCCAGTTCGCCGACCGGCAGCTTCTCGCGGTTCTCGTTCACCGTCTTCTCCGACCTGGTACGCCAGCGCGTCGGCCTGGTTGCGCGCGTCGATCAGCTCGCGCCGCGTCCTGGTCGTCGGCGGCGTGGCTCTGCGCGTCCTTCACCATCCGGTCGACCTCGTCCTTCGAGAGGCCGCCCGATCCGCTGATGGTGATCTTCTGCTCCTTGCCGGTTGCCTTGTCCTTGGCCGTCACGTTGACGATGCCGTTGGCGTCGATGTCGAACGCGACCTCGACCTGCGGCACGCCTCGCGGCGCCGGCGGCAGCCCCACCAGGTGGAACCGGCCGAGCGTGCGGTTGTCGCGCGCCATCGGGCGCTCGCCCTGCAGCACGTGCACCTCGACGCTGGTCTGGTTGTCGGTCGCGGTCGAGAAGATCTCGCTCTTGCGCGTCGGGATCGTCGTGTTGCGCTGCGATGAGCGTCGTCATCACGCCGCCGAGCGTCTCGATCCCGAGCGACAGCGGCGTCACGTCGAGCAGCAGCACGTCCTTCACTTCGCCCGCGAGCACGCCGCCCTGGATGGCCGCGCCAACCGCAACGACTTCGTCGGGGTTGACGCCCTTGTGCGGGTCCTTGCCGAAGAACTCGCGCACGAGCTGCTGGACCTTCGGCATGCGCGTCGATCCGCCGACCAGCACGACCTCGTCGATCTTCTTCGGGTCGACGCCGGCGTCGGCCAGCGCCTGCTTGACCGGGCGCCATCGTGCGCTGCAGCAGATCGTCGACCAGCTGTTCGAGCTTCGCGCGCGTCAGCTTCACCTGCAGGTGCTTCGGGCCGGTCTGGTCGGCGGTGATGAACGGCAGGTTGATCTCGGTCTCCATCGCGGTGGAGAGCTCGATCTTGGCCTTCTCCGCGCCTTCCTTCAGGCGCTGGAGCGCCATGCGGTCCTTGCGCAGAGGTCGATGCCGTCGGTCTTCTTGAACTCCGCGGCCAGCCACTCGATGATGCGGTCGTCGAGATCGTCGCCGCCGAGATGCGTGTCGCCGTTGGTCGCCTTCACTTCGACGACGCCCTCGCCCACTTCGAGGACCGAGATGTCGAAGGTGCCGCCGCCGAAGTCGTAGACGGCGATCGTTTCGTCCTTCTTCTTGTCGAGGCCGTAGGCCAGCGCGGCCGCCGTCGGCTCGTTGATGATGCGAAGCACGTTGAGGCCGGCGATCTTGCCGGCGTCCTTCGTCGCCTGGCGCTGCGCGTCGTTGAAGTAGGCGGGCACGGTGATGACCGCGTCGGTGACCTTCTCGCCCAGGTAATCCTCGGCGGCCTGTTTCAGCTTCTGCAGCACCATCGCCGAAATCTCCGGCGGCGATATCTTCTTGTCGCGCGCCTCGATCCAGGCGTCGCCGTTCTGCGCGCCGCACGACCTTGTAGGGCACGCGCGACGCCTCGCTCGACACCTCGTCGAACTTCCGGCCCATGAAGCGCTTGACCGAGAACACCGTGTTCTCCGGGGTTGGTCACCGCCTGCCGCTTGGCGACCTGCCCGACGAGCCGCTCGCCGTCCTTGGCGAAGGCGACGACCGACGGCGTGATCCGCGCGCCTTCCTGATTGACGATGACGGCGGGCTGCCCGCCTTCCATCACCGCGACGACCGAGTTGGTGGTGCCGAGGTCGATTCCAATGACTTTGCCTGCCATGTCTGTTCGGTTCCTCCCGACTGTGCGGAGTCGATAGAGGAGAGTATAGGCACTAACATGAGTGTATGTCAAGCATTTAATATGAGTCATTAACAACTCATATTAGCTTGGACTAGCTCGAACGCTAGACGTCGAGCAAGAGCGATGACCTGCAGGCCCAGACAACTCGGCCGGATGCTGCGCGCTCCACGCCCGGACCGTCGTCCTGGCCGCACCTGTCGATGCGCGTGTGTGCGATGATTCCGACATGCGCTCCAGAATTCAGGCCGTCGTCGCTCCCCTCCGAAGCCGGCGAGTTCGCGCGACGAAGTGCGCCGGATCTTCCGCGAGCTCGGCCGCGCGTCGGCGGCGAGTCGCTGACCGGCGAGTGCTCGCCCGCCCGTCGACGTCTACGAGACCGACGAGCGCGTCGAAATCGCCATGGACCTGCCCGGCGTCGACCCGACGCCATCCGCGTCATCGCCAAGGGCGACCGTCCTCATCGCCGGCGAGAAAGCGCCGCGGCGGGGCCGCGGCAGAGTCGAGCTTTCACCTGGTCGAGCGCGGCTATGGCCGGTTCGCGCGCGCCGTCCGCCTGACGGCGCCGTGCGATACGAGCCGTGCGAGCGCCGGCTCGCGGGCGGCGAGCTGCGCGTGTCGCGTTGCCGAAGATGGTCGAGCGGCGCGGTCGGTCGCGGCGCGATCGACGTGTCCACTGGCCAGCCGTCAGGCGTGATCCGGCTCCTCTTCATCGGCGACATCGTCGGCAAGCCCGGGACGTGAGCTGGTGCGGCGCGGCCTGGCGGCGCTCGTCGACTACCACCAGATCGATCTCGTGATCGCCAACGCGGAGAACGCGGCCGCCGGCTTCGGCATCACGCGCGAGATCGGCGAGCAGACTCCTCGATGCGGGCGTCGACGTGATGACGTCCGGCAATCACATCTGGGACAAGAAGGAGGCGATCGACTACATCGGCGCCGAGCCGCGGCTGCTGCGCCCCGCCAACTATCCCGCCGGCGTGCCCGGCAACGGCAGCTATCGTCGCGCGCACGGCCGCACGGCGCGTCAGTCGGCGTCATCAACGTCGATGGGGCGCGTGTTCATGCTGAACATCGACGACCCGTTCGCGGTCGTGCTGCGCGAAATCGAAGCGATGCGCCAGCGCGCGCGCGATCATCTTCGTCGACTTCCACGCCGAGGCCACGTCCGAGAAGGTCGCCATGGGATGGCATCTCGACGGCAAGGTGACGGCCGTGGTCGGCACGCACACGCACGTGCAGACGGCCGACGAGCGCATCCTCCCGCAAGGGCACCGCGTACCTGACCGACGTCGGCATGACCGGCCCGCACGACTCGGTGATCGGCGTCGAGATCGAGCCGGCGCTCGGCCGCTTCCTCAACGGCGATGCCGGCGCGGTTCGAAACCGCGGCGGGCAATCCGCGGCTGAACGCCGTGATCATCGAGGCCGACGAGCAGACCGGCCTCGCCACCGAACATCGAGCGCATCAGCTACAGCCTCGACGAAATCGAGGATCTGGCGCGAGCGATCGGCCAGCGGACCTGCCGTCGTGAGCGGCTGCGAGACCTGACCATGCCGAACCCGATCTGGCCTGCCGTTCGACGATCCCGACCCGCGAACCGGGCGCTCCATCCAGACCGGCCGCTCCGTCCAGGCCGGCCTCGCCACCGGCGAGCGTCCCCCGCGCCCGTGCCTGCACCGCCGCCGGCTGCGAGCGAACGCCGCACCGCCGCGCCCGATCGCCGCCCCGGATCCGGCGCAGATGCCGGCGCGCCGAATCCTAGCGGTGACCGACCTGACGCGTCGGCGATTCGCGACCACCTCGAGACGGAGTTCTATCGAGGTGTGGGTCGAGGGCGAGCTGTCGAACTGCCAGCGTGTGGAACACCGGCCACCTGTACTTCACGCTGAAGGACGCATCGTCGCAGATCCGCGGCTTCATGTTCCGGTCCGCGCTGCGCTACCTGAAGTTCAAGCCGGCCGACGGCCTGCACGTCGTCGCGCGCGGGCAAGATCTCGGTCTACGAGCCCAAGGGCGAATACCAGATGGTCTGCGAGCACCTCGAGCCGCAGGGGCTTGGCGCGCTGCAGCTCGCCTTCGAACAGCTGAAGAAACGTCTGCAGGCGGAGGGACTCTTCGACGCGTCGCGCAAGCGGCCGCTCCCGGCGCTGCCCCGGAAGATCGGCATCGTCACCTCGCTGGACGGCGCGGCGCTGCGCGACATGCTGAAGGTGCTCGCGCGTCGCCATCTCAGCGCGCAGGTGGTCATCCGCCCGGCACGCGTGCAGGGCGACGGCGCGGCCGCCGAAGTCGCGCGGGCCATTCAGGCGATTGCGCGCGTGCCCGACGTGGACGTCGTCATCGTCGGCCGCGGCGGCGGGTCGATCGAGGATCTGTGGGCCTTCAACGAGGAGATCGTCGCGCGGGCGATCGCCGCGATCGCCGGTGCCGGTCATTTCGGCCGTCGGCCACGAGACCGACGTCACGATCGCCGACTTCGTGGCCGATCGGCGCGCACCGACACCGTCCGCCGCCGCCGAAATCGTCGTCGCCGCGAAAGACGAGTTTTCGCAGCGGATCGATCGACTGCGCGGCCGGCTCGATGGGGCCGCCCGCGCACGCGTGCAGGCGCTCGGCCGCCGCGTCCACGTGCTGACGGCGCGTCCGGCACTGGCGGGCATTCCGATGCGGCTTGCCCTCCGCGGGCGCGAGTGCGCGGAGCTCTCGCATGCGCTCGCTCGGCAGATGCGTGCTGGTCTCGCATCCCGCACCCGCACGCTCGTGCAGATGCGACGGCGGCTCGACGCGTTCGATCTCGGGCGTCGGCTCGGCGGCTTTCGCACGCGCCTGGTCGCCGACGAAGCGCGGATCCGGACGGCGATGGACCGGCGTCGCCATCGTGCCCGGGCTGTGCTCGGCGATCGCGCCGGCCGTCTCGAGGCGCTGAGCCCGCTTGCGGTGCTCGGTCGCGGATACGCGGTCGCGTGGGATGCCAGCCGTTCCCGTGCGCTGCGCGATTCGGCGGAGGTTCAGCCAGGAGATCAGGTCACGGTAAAGCTCGCGACGGGCGAGCTCGATTGCGAAGTCGTGACGCGAGGCACGCGGTGAAGTCTGTTCAATGTCCGACACGTCCATCAAGGATTTCGAAACGGCGCATCGCCGAGCTCGATGCTCTCGTCAAGAAGCTCGAGGAAGGCGATCTGACGCTGGAGCAGTCGCTCGCCCTCTACGAGCGCGGCGTTCAGCTGTCGCGGTTCTGTCACGCACGCCTCGAGGAGGCGGAACGGCGCATCGAGATCCTGACCGACCGCGGCGACCTGCGGCCGGCGCCGGCGTCTCTCACCGAGGACCCCGATCGCCGATGACCGTGTCCGCCACCGGATCGCTGGCCGGCTTTCTCGAGGCATCGCGCAGTCGCATCGATGCGCGCGATGGACCGCTACCTTCCGCGGCCGCCGGCATGCCCGCCCCTCCTGTCAGCGAGGCGATGCGTTACAGCCTGCTCGCGGGCGGCAAGCGGCTGCGTCCCGTGCTCGTGCTCGCGGCCGCCGATGCTGTCGCGCGACGCACGGGGGCCGACGCCCGCCGACCTCGCGTTGCCGGTCGCATGCGCCGTCGAGTTCATCCACACCTACTCCCTGATTCACGACGACCTGCCCGCCATGGACGACGACACGCCTGCGGCGCGGCCGGCCCACGCTTCACACGCGTCTACGGCGATGGCATCGCGATTCTGGCAGGCGATGCGCTGCAGGCGGAGGCATTTGCGCTCGTCGCGCGCGAGCCGGATACACCGGACCCCGCCACCGCCGAACGCAAGCTCCGCGCGCTCGCGGTGCTCGCCGAAGCCGCCGGCGCCTCCGGCATGGTCGGGGGCCAGACGGTCGATCTGCAGGCGGCCGGCCAGGTGCCCGGCCAGACGCTGACGCTGACGCCAGACTCGCTGAAGCGGATGCACCTGCAGAAGACCGGCGCGCTCATTCAGGCGTCCGCGGTCTGCGGTGCGCTCATGGCTGGCGCACACGGCGCGCAGCGCGAGGCGATCGAGCGGTGGGGCACTGAAGTCGGCCTCGCGTTTCAGATCGTGGACGACATCCTCGACGTTGAAGGCGACGCGGCAGCCCTCGGCAAGACCGCCGGGAAGGACGCCGCGGGCGACAAGCCCACCTACCCTGCCCTGTTCGGTCTCGAGCAGTCGCGCTCGATGGCGGCTGCTTGTGCCGGGCGCGCCCACGAAGCGCTCGTCCACGGCGCCCTCACCGACGGCTGGCTCGATGCGATCGCGGAATGGGTGATCTCGCGCCGCAACTGAGCGCCGCCCGTCGGGGCCGCACGATCATGGCGAACCCAAAGTCACGGCTGGACCTGCTCCTCGTCGAACGCGGACTCGTGTCGTCGCGCGAACGGGCGCGTGCCGTGATTCTCGCCGGACAGGTGCGCGTGGACGGTCAGGTCGTCTCCAAGGCTGGTGCGCCGGTGTCGCCGGCTTCACACGTCGAGCTCGAGCGGCCCGATCATCCGTATGTCGGCCGTGGCGGCATCAAGCTCGCGCACGCGCTCGACGTCTTCGGCGTGCGGGTCGAAGGACGACGGGCGCTCGACGTGGGCGCGTCGACGGGCGGCTTTACCGATGTCCTGCTCCAGCGCGGCGCGCGCGACGTCATCGCGCTCGACGTCGGCCACAATCAGCTCGACTGGCGCCTCCGATCCGATCCGCGCGTGCTGGTCCGCGAAGGTGTGAATGCACGTGCGCTCGGCGCCGATGCGGTTCCCCACGCCGTCGACATCGTCACGATCGATGTCTCGTTCATCTCGTTGCGCCACATCCTGCCCGCCATTCCGGCGGTCCTCGCTCCCGGCGCGGACATCGTCGCGCTCGTCAAGCCGCAGTTCGAGGCCGGGCGGGAAGAGGTCGGCAAGGGCGGGATCGTCAGCGATCCGGCGGTCCACGAGGCGGTACTCGCACGCGTTACAGCTGACGCCGAAGCCGGCGGCCTCGAGCGGTGCGCCGCGGCCGAATCGCCCATCACCGGAGCCACCGGCAACCGCGAGTTCTTCCTGCACCTGCGGGCGCGGGCACGCTGAGCTACGATACTCGCCGATGTTCACGCTGCCGCTCGCGCCCGTGTCCCGCGTCGGAATCCTCGCGAAAGCACAGCTCCACGCAGCGACAACTCACCTGATCGAGCTCGGCGAGTGGCTGCCTGCACGGGGCGTCCAGCCGATCTACGAGACCGCTACGGCGGCGCTCATGCCGCCGCAGCCGGATCGCGCCACCATGGACAAGGCGACACTCGCCACCAGCGTGGACATGGTGCTCGTGCTCGGCGGGGACGGCACGCTGCTCGGCATGGGCGACTTGATCGGCGAGGCCGGCTCGGACATCCCGATTCTCGGCGTGAACTTCGGCAGCCTGGGATTTCTCACCGAAGTGACACTGCCCGAACTGTATCCGTCGCTCGAAGCCGCCATCACGGGCCGGGCCTTCCTCGAAGAGCGCAACATGCTGCGGGCGACGACGCTGCGCGGGAGCCAGGTCCTGACGCAGGCCATCGCACTCAACGACGCCGTCGTCACGAAGACGGCGCGGTCGCGGATGATCGACCTGTCGGTGTACGTGGGCGACGAGTTCGTCACGCGGGTGAAGGCCGACGGCCTCATCATCGCCACGCCAACTGGATCCACGGCCTATAACCTGTCGGCAGGGGGACCTATCGTCCAGCCGAACGTGGACGCGATGCTGCTGACGCCCATTGCTCCGCACACGCTGACGTACCGGCCGATCGTCATCCCGGCGACGTCGACCGTCCGCGTCCAGCCGAACATGGAGGAACGCGACGAAGTGGTCGTCACGCTGGACGGGCAGTCGACGTTCCCCTTGCTGGCGGGTGACGCGGTGGGCGTGTGCCGCGCACCGCGACCGCTGCGGCTCGTGCGGCCGAGCACGCGAAGCTTCTTCGAGATCCTGCGAACGAAGCTGAAGTGGGGCGAACGCTAAGGGATGCCCTGAAGCGCAGCCGAGGCGGCCGATGGCCTCTGCAATGCATTCGTCCAAAGAATGCCGAGCGCTGTGTTCGCCATTACCACGATCGACCCGTCGCTGCCGCGCCGGCTGCTCGGCGTCGATCCGCAGACCGCCACTCCCCGGCAGATCCATCACGCCGGCATCGTCACTTACCAGGGTGCGTCGGAGCCAGACGACGTCGGACGCCAGCGGTATAAGTTCGTTCTCGAATTCGGCTCGCCTAATTCGGCAGGCCTGGTCGCCAACTGGATGTGGACGTCCCTGCATGGGCACGTCGCGCGCCTGGAAATCGGCGGCGAAGAGGTCCCGGTTCAGAACGCCGCCATCAAGCGTGCCCTGCTGATCCACGCTGACGAGTGATGAACGAGGAGACGCGCGTGCCCGACCTGTTCCTGCAACCGCAATACATCAGCGTCGAGGCAGACGGCCTCGTGTACGTGCCCCGAATCTACGGCGACGAGCGCGCCGATGGAACCTGGGAGGGCTGGATCGAGTTCCACCCAATCGGCGCCGGGGACATCCGCGCGACGGACCGGGAAACCACGCAACCCAATCGCCGCGCGCTGGAGTACTGGGCCACCGGCCTCGAGCCCGTGTACTACGAAGGGGCGTTCGCGCGCGCCGTGGTGTTACCGGCCTGACTCGGCCTGGCGGCGCCGCTCTTCCGCACGCCGATCGCGGAAGTACTGCACCTGGAACCGCTGCACGTTCCGGTTGTGCTCGTCGAGCGAGCGTGCGAATGCGTGGGTTCCATCGTTCCGACTGACGAAGTACAGATACGGCACGTCGGCGGGACCTGCGGCTGATTCGAGCGCACCCCTGCCAGGCGCTGCAATCGGACCCGGCGGCAGGCCGGCATAGCGGTAGGTGTTGTACGGCGAGTCGAACGCGAGATCGTCGCGCCGCAGGTTGCCGTCGAATTTGCCGGCCCGCTGCAGCGCGTAGATGACCGTCGGATCGCACTGCAGGCCCATGCCGATCTTCAGTCGGTTGCTGTACACCGCCGCGACGAGGGGCCGTTCGTCGGGCGTGCCTGTCTCCTTCTCCACGATCGACGCAAGCGTGACGAGTTGTCGCACGGAGAGTCCGCGGGCAGCCGCCTGATCGCGGATCGCCGGCGTCAGCACGCGCATGAAGCGGTCGACCATCGCCGCGACCAGGACACTGGCGTCCGAGCGCCGCGAGATCGCATAGGTTTCGGGAAAGAGATAGCCCTCGAGGTCGGTGGCGGCCGGATCGATCGCGGCCACGAGCGCCGCGTTCGCGGCGGCCGATCGAAATGCGGCCGCCGTGCCGAAGTTTCTGCGACTCGAACACGTCCGCCATTTCCGCGATCGTCAACCCCTCGCGGAAAGTGACGCGTACGAGATCCACCTCGCCACGGGCGATCTTGTCGACGACTTCGCGCGCCGTCATCGGCCGATCGAACCGGTACTCGCCGGCTTTCAGCTGCCGCGCCTGGCCACTGAGCCAGAGCGCAACGCGGTACGTCAGCGCATCACGGACCACACCTGCCTGCACGAGCCGCTCGCCGATCGCGGGGGGGCTCGACCCGGATGGGATCTCGACTTCCACCGACTCACCCGGATACCCGCGATAGGAGTCGTCGACGCGCGAGTACAGGAGGAACGCTGCCCCGCCCGCGAGAACGACAAGCAAGGCGAACAGAAGCAACAGAAGGAGGAGCCGCTTCATGCTGAACAGCCCGGTGCCATCGACATCAGCTCTCAGTCACTCCGCTCATCAGCGTCACGTGTCCTATCGAGGTAGTCCTGCAGGATTACGGCCGCTGCCATCGCGTCGAGCTGGGCCTTCCGCTTCCGCCAGTCGCGTTCGCGCCGTGCGAGCACGCTTTCCGCCTCGCGGCTGCTCAAACGTTCGTCCTGCGTGACGATCGGCACGCGCACCCGCGACGCGAGTCCCGCGATGAACTGCTCCACCGCCGCCGTCTGTTCGTTCGCCGATCCATCCAGGCGGCGCGGCAGGCCGATCACGACGGCCGCCAGGCCGTCATCGTCGGCGACCAGGCGCAGCACTTCGGCGGCGACCTGATCGACCGCGTCGCCGCGCGAGACGTCGAGCGTGGACAGGGGGCGCGCCAGCATGGCCGACGCGTCGCTGATCGCCAGACCGACCCGACGCCGACCGACGTCAACGGCAAGAACCCTCACGACGCGATGTTATATTCACCCGCATAGGAATGCGCAGTCGCCCGCTCCCTCGAGTCCTCGCCGCGCTCATCGTGTCCGGTACCATCGGCGCGGCCGGCGCCCTCGTCCTGGCGCAATCCCCGATCCCTCGTCGGTTGAAGCCCTGTCCCGCAGGGCGGCCGAACGCCTGCAGTCGCTGCGTGAAGAAGCGGACAAGCTCGCGCAGGAACAGCGCACGCTGCTGGGCGACCTGCGCAAGCTCGAACTCGACCGGGAGATGCGGAGCGTCGAGCTCGCACGCGCACGCACGGACCTGGCGCGCGCCACGTCGGAGCTCTCTGCGATCGACGCGCAGGTGGCGGCCCTCGCGGAACAGGACCGCGCGGCGATCCCGGACCTGAACGCGCGTCTCATCACGCTCTACAAGCTTGGGCGCGGACAGGTACGCGCGCCTGCTCCTGTCCGCGTCGGATGTGCGCAGCCTGGCGCAGGCCGCGCGCATGGTGTCGGCGCTGGCCGGCCAGGACCGGCAGCGCATTACCGCGCACCAGGCACGCATGACGGAGCTCGCAAACGCGCGCGACAGCGTGCAACAGCGCCAGGCGGCGCTGCGCGGTCTGGCGGCGGCGGCCACGCGCGCGAGCGCCGACGCCGAGCGCGCGATCGGCGCGCACAGCGCGCTGATCCACGAGATCGACGCGCGGCGCGATCTGAACGCCCAGTTCGCGGGCGAGCTCGTGACCTCGCAGCAGCGTCTGCAGGCGGTGATCACCGGGTTCGCCGGCGCCGACGCCGCGTCGCTGCCGATCGGACCGTTCAAGGGCGATCTCGACTGGCCCGTGCCGGGGACGGTGCAGCTCCGGTTCGGGGCCACGAGTGGCGGACGCCCGGCGTCACGCGGCATCGAGATCGGCGCGCCGGCAGGCGCGGCGGTCCACGCGGTGCACGACGGGACGGTAGCGTTCGCCGATGCCTTCTCCGGCTTCGGCCGGCTGGTGATCGTCGACCATGGCAACCAGGCGTTCACGCTGTATGGGAACCTCGGGGAGATGGAGGCGCTGCGCGGCACCCGGGTGCGGCGCGGCGATCCGGTCGGGACGGTCGGGCTGGCAAGTGACGGGAACGCCGGGATTTACTTCGAGCTTCGCGTCGACGGTCAGCCGGTCGATCCCTTACAATGGCTGGTGAAAAGGTAGTTATGTCCTCATCCACTCGCCGCGTCGTGCTCTGGATTTCGGCTCCCGTCATTGTCTTTGCGATCGTCGGCGGCTTCCTGGGCAAGGTGACGGCCCGGGAGGACACCTATCCAGCACCTTCGCATCTTCGACGACGTGGTCAATCTGATCACGGACCACTACGTCGAGAAGCCCGACATGGACAAGGTATTGTCGGGCGCGATGCACGGGCTCGCCGACAGCCTCGACCCCGACAGCGCGTACCTCTCGCCGGACCTGGTGAAGCAGGTCGAAGCCAATGCGCCGGTCCCGACCGGCGACGTCGGCATCGACCTGACGCGGCAGTACTACCTCGGGTCATCGCGACGCGCGACGGATCGCCGGCGGCAAAGGCCGGACTCCGCACGGGCGACTACGTGCGCGTCATCGACGAGCACGCCACGCGCGAAATGTCGGTGTTCGAGGGCATGCGCCGCGCTCCGCGGCGCGCCCGGCTCGAAGATCTAGCTGACGGTCATCCGCGGCAACACGACCGATCCGCACGAGCGTGGAGTTGACGCGCGAGGTGTCGCCGACCTCCGAGGTGAGCGGCCGGATCGCGGCGCCCGGCGTCGGCTACCTGCGCGTCGCCGCGATCGGCCAGCGCACGGCGGACCAGGCGCGCACGCAATCGCGGACCTCGCCAAGAGCGGCGCCACGAAGCTGATCGTCGACGTGCGGCGGACGTCGGGCGGATCGCTCGAGGGCGGCGGTCGCGCTCGCGCGTCTCTTCGTCGGCAGCGGCACGCTCGACCGCCGCGAGTCGCGCGGAACCGAAGCGCAGATGATTACGGCGGCGGCCGGCGACGGCAGCGTGAAGCTGCCGCTCACGCTGCTCATCGACACCGGCACCTCGGGCGCAGCGGAAATCTTCGCCGCGGCGCTCTCCGGAAACAACCGCGCCGACCTGATCGGCGAACATACCATCGGCCGCGCCGGCGCAGCAGAGGCTCGTGAAGCTGCCCGACGGCGCGGATTCTGGCTCACCACGACGTGAAGTACCTCACGCCCTCGGGCACGCCGTTCCACGAGAAGGGGCTCGAGCCACGGTCGCCGTCGAGAGCCCGACGTCGAGTTCGGCCAGCCGGCACCGACCGCCGATCCGATCCTCGAGAAGGCGCTCGAGCAACTCGCCGAGAAGAAGGCCGCGTAAGACACGCGCGGCCATCGCCTCCGCTCGCTTGACACTCCATGCGGGCGCGAGCGTATAACCACTCTCGCTTCTTCAGCCGACAACGCGCACGCGCACTCACACGCACGCCTCAACGCGCGTGTGCCATCCCGCGCTGGAGGAGACCCATGAACAAGCAGGAGATCGTCGCGAAGATCGCCAAGGACACCGGCCTGACGAAGACCAGCGCCGCCGCCGCCGTCGAATCGCTCATCGACGGGATCACGAAGTCGCTGAAGAAGGGCAACCCGTGTCGTTCGTCGGCTTCGGCACCTTCAAGACCGCCAACCGCAAGGCGCGCACCGCGCGCAACCCGCAGACCGGGGCCGCGATCAAGATCCCCAAGCGCCGCGTGCCGCGCTTCTCCGCCGGCAAGGCGCTGAAGCAGGCGGTCAAGTAGATCTGGTCAGGAACGTCCGGAGCTCGGGCAGGTCACGAGCGTGAGAAGGCAGGAAGGGCGTGTGAGCCCAGGCCTGCCCAACCGGGCGACGCTGTCGACTTGTGACCTGCGACCTGCGACGCTTGCGTGCGACTTTCGCCTGCGCCTCCGTTGACCCTCTGCTCATCAGATTGGTTATACTGTCCGTTCGTCTAACGCCTTGATTTATTGAGCTGTAGGCGCGTAGCTCAGAGGTTAGAGCGCCTGCTTGACACGCAGGAGGTCGGTGGTTCGAGTCCACCCGTGCCTACCATTCGACTCGTCCCGTCGATGTCCCGAGCCACTCGATTGCACTCGGCCGTCCGACCGAGTCGACGGCAGTGAATCGAAGGCCTCGGCGGTCACGATTCCCATGAGCCAGGTCACGTCACGCTTCCCGACGGATCGAGTCGCGCTGTGCCCGCGGGCACCGCGTGCGCGACGTCGCTGAGGCGATTTCGCCGCGGCTCGCCAAGGCGGCGCTCGCCGGCATCGTCGACGGCCGGCTGGTCGATCTCGACGTTCCCGCTGCGAGGCCGATGCGTCGGTGCGTATCGTGACCGCAGGAGAGCCCGGAGGCGCTGGCGCTCTACCGTCACAGCACGGCGCACCTGCTGGCGGCGGCGGTGACGAACCTGTTTCCCGGCGGTGCAGTGCGGCATCGGTCCGGCGACCGACGAGGGCTTCTTCTACGACTTCGTCGTGCCGCGCCCGTTCGTGCCCGAGGACCTCGACGCGATCGAGCAGAAGATGCGCGAGCTCGCGGCAGCCGACCTGCCCTACGAGCGCCAGATGTGGCCGCGCGACGAGGCGAAGGCGTTCTTTTCCGGGCGCGGCGAACCGCTCAAGGTGCAGCTGATCGACGAGAAGACCGAGGGCCAGCCCGAGGTCTCCTGCTACACGATCAAGGACCGCGAGACCTTCGTCGACTTCTGCGTCGGGCCGCACGTGCCGTCGACCGGCCGGCTGAAGGCGTTCAAGCTCCTGAAGACGTCGAACGCGTACTGGAAAGGCGACGCGCGCAACCAGCCGATGCAGCGCGTCTACGGGACGGCGTTCTTCTCGGAAAAGGAGCTCAAGGCGCACCTCACGCAGATCGAGGAGGCGAAGAAGCGCGACCACCGCAAGCTCGGTCGCGAGCTCGGGCTGTTCACGTTTCACCAGTGGGCGCCCGGGGGCCGCGTTCTGGCTCGACAAGGGCACGACGCTCTACAACATGCTCGCGAACTACATGCGCGACGTGCTGCTGCCGGCCGGTTACGTCGAAGTGAAGACGCCGCTCATCTTCAACAAGGGGCTCTGGGAGACGTCCGGGCACTGGTCGCACTACCGCCAGAACATGTTCCTCGTCGAGTCGACGACGGCGAGCAGATGGGCATGAAGGCGATGAACTGCCCCGGCCACATGCTCGTGTTCGGCAGCGCGGTGCGCAGCTATCGCGACCTTCCGCTGCGGCTGCACGAGCAGACGCCGCTGCACCGCAACGAGGCGTCCGGCGTGCTGTCGGGCCTGACGCGCGTCCGTCAGTTTTCGCAGGACGATGCGCACTGCTTCGTCACGCAGGAGCAGATCGCCGAGGAGGTCGAGCGGCTGCTCGGGCTCGTGCAGCGGGTCTACAGCGATTTCGGGCTGAATTACAGGCGAAGCTGTCGACGCGGCCGCCCGACTTCCTCGGCGACGTCGCGACCTGGGACTCGGCCGAGGCCCAGCTGAAGGCGGCGCTGGAGCGCGCCGGTCAGGCCTACACCCTGAACGAGGGCGACGGCGCGTTCTACGGGCCGAAGATCGACTTCGACGTCACCGACGCGATCGGCCGGAAGTGGCAGTGCGCGACGATCCAGCTCGATTACCAGATGCCGGCAGCGGTTCGGGCTGAAGTACATCGGCGCGGACAACGCCGAGCACATGCCGGTGGTGATCCACCGGGCCATCTTCGGCAGCTTCGAGCGGTTCATCGCCATCCTGATCGAGCACTACGCCGGCGCGTTCCCGCTCTGGCTGGCGCCGGTCCAGGCGATCGTGCTGCCGATCTCCGACCGGCACCTCGACTATGCCGGGCAGGTCGGCGACCAGCTGACGGCGGCCGGCCTGCGCGTCGATCTCGACGAGCGCCAGGAGAAGATCGGATATAAGATTCGTGAAGCCCAGCTGCAGAAGATTCCGTACATGCTCGTCGTGGGCGACCGGGAAGCTGCCGAAGGGCATGGTATCCGGTGCGCACGCGCACCGGCGGCGACAAGGTGCCGCGACGGTGGCCGCGTTCGTCGAGGCGGCGCGCGGCGGAGATTGACGAGCCGCGCGCGGTCAGTCGCCGAAGCGACGGCCAGGTGCTCATGCTTAACTTAGTAGGAGGCCGTTATCGCTTTCGACCGATCACCCCGCCGCGACGACCGCGTGCGCGTCAACGAGCGCATCCGCGTCCGTGAGATCCGCGTCATCGACGACACGGGGCAGCAGCTGGGCATCATGCCGCCGCCGCAGGCGCTGGCCATCGCCAAGCAGAAGGGGCTCGATCTGGTCGAGATCTCGCCGACGGCCGTGCCGCCGGTCTGCCGGATCATGGACTTCGGCAAGTACCAGTACCAGGAGCAGAAGCGCACGCGCGAAGCGAAGAAGCACCAGAAGGTCATCGTGGTCAAGGAGATCAAGTTCCGTCCGAAGGTGGACGAACACGATTACCAGTTCAAGAAGAAGCACATCGAGCGGTTCCTCGAGGACGGCGACAAGGTGAAGGCGACGATCTTCTTCCGCGGGCGCGAGATGGCGCATCCGGAGATCGGGCGGCGGATTCTCGAGCGGCTGGTGCAGGAACTGGCGGAAGTTGCCGTCGCCGAGTCGACTGCCCCGGCTGGAAGGCAACCAGATGCACACGATTCTGAGCCGCAAGCCCCAGGGCGGCGGCGAAGGGCCGGCCGGCCGTGGCCAAGCAGACCACACCGTCGGCGCAGTAACGACTGATCGCCGAGCAAGCAGCCGAGAGAGAACGGATACGAGTCATGCCGAAGCTGAAGACACATCGCGGCGCCGCCAAGCGCTTCAAGAGACCAAGAACGGCAAGTTCCTGCGCGGGAGCGCCTTCAAGCGCCACATCCTGAGCAGCAAGACCACCAAGCGGAAGCGCGCGCTGCGGGGAACGACGACGGTGGCGGACGTGGATGCGCCGAAGCTCGCGCGCATGCTGCCGTACAAGTAAGACGGCTTTGAGCTTCCGGCTCCGGCTCTCGGGATTTCTCGAGGCGACCGAGCCGAGTTCACGGCCGGGCCCAGAGCCAAAAGCCCAGGGCCCCAGAGCCTAAAGAGTGAGGATCGAGAAATGCCACGCGTAAAAAGAGGAACGGTTCGTCGCGCCAAGCGGAAGAAGCTGCTCGGCCTGGCGAAGGGCTACTACGCCAACAAGAGCAAGCTGTATCGCGCCGCGAAGGAATCGGTCGATACCGCGCTGAAGTATGCGTTCGTCGGACGCCGCAACAAGAAGCGGGACTTCCGTCGCCTGTGGGTCGTGCGGATCAACGCCGCCGCGCGCGAAAACGGGATCACCTACGGACAGCTGATAAACGGCCTCAAGCAGGCCGGCAACACGCTCGACCGCAAGAGCCTCGCCGAGCTCGCCGTCACCAGCCCCGCAGCGTTTGCAGCGGTGGTGTCGCAGGCCAAGGCGGCGCTCAAGTCCGCGGCCGCGCCCGCGTAAGCTGTCGCGCGAGCGGCAAGGCCGCGCGGGACCGAAGAACTCAGAACTTCGCACGCAGAAGTTCACCACGAGCATGAAGGCAAAGCCGCTCGTCCCGGGCCTCGGGGGACGTGCGGCGTTTGCCTTTTTGTTTTTTACGTTTCGCGATGTGTCGACATGTCTTCCACTTCCCTTCCCGACGCCACGACCGTCGTCGAGCAGCTGGCCGCATTCGACCAGGAGCTCGCCTCGGCCGGGACCGCCCGCGACGCGCAGGCGGTCCGCGATCGGTTCCTCGGCCGCAAGAACAGCGTCATCGCCGGATGGATGCAGTTGATCGGCAGCGCGCCGCCGGACCAGAAACGGCTGATCGGACGGTACGCCAACGAACTGAAGCAGCAGATCGAAGCGCGGTGGACGACGTATCTGGAAACCGCGGCCGCTGACGCGCGACCCGCCGGCGCGGTCGATGTGACGCTGCCTGGCCGCGTGCCGCCGCTCGGTCGGCGCCACCCGCTGACGCGTCGTCCGCGATCGGATGGAGGCGATTTTCACGCGCATGGGATTCGCGATCGTCGAAGGCCCGGAGATCGAGGACGAGTGGCACTGCTTCGACGCGCTCAACATGCCGGCCGAACATCCGGCGCGTGACATGCAGGACACGCTTTACCTGGCGAGCCCCGTCCGCGGCGAGTCGGGCGAACCGGCTGACGTGCGGACGATGCTGCGGACGCACACCTCGTCGATCCAGATCCGGTACATGCAGGCGCACCAGCCGCCGATCCGCATCGTGGCGCCCGGACGCGTCTACCGGCGGGACGATCTCGACCTGACCCACACGCCGATGTTCACCCAGATGGAAGGGCTCGTCGTCGATGAGGGGATTTCGCTCGCCGACCTGAAGGGCACGCTCCTCGCCTTCGCGCGCGACATGTTCTCCGAGCGGTCGCGCGTCCGCTTCCGTCCGAGCTTCTTCCCGTACACGGAGCCGAGCGCCGAAGTGGACATCTCCTGCTGGCAGTGCGACGGCGGCGGCTGCGCCATGTGCAAGCACACCGGGTGGCTCGAGATCGGCGGCTGCGGCATGGTGCACCCGGCGGTGTTCGAGGCGGTCGGCATCGACGCGGAGCGCTACACGGGCTTCGCGTTCGGCATCGGCATCGAACGGGTGGCGATCCTGCGGCACCGGGTGCAGGACATCCGCATGTTCTTCGAGAACGATCTGCGGTTCCTCGAACAGTTCCCGTACCACGATCGCATGAAGCTTCTCGTTTCCTGGGTACGCGACTTCGTCGACGTCAAGGCGCCGGCGGAAGAGATCGCCGATACGCTCGCGCTGCGCGGCTTCGAGGTCGCCTCGGTCGAAGCCGTGGGCGCCGACGACGCCGTGATCGACTTCGAGGTGACGGCAAACCGGCCGGACTGCCTGAGCGTGCTGGGGCTGGCGCGCGAGATTGGCACCGCGTACAAGCTGCGGGTGCGCGATCTGCCGGCCGTGTCCGCCGGTGCGCCGCTCGCCGCCGTGGACGCCGGGACGTCAGCAGACCTCACGGTCACGATTGAGGACCCGGAGCTGTGCCCGCGGTACGCCGCGGCCGTCGCAGACGTGACGCCGGCGACGTCGCCCGCCTGGATGACGTCACGGCTCCAGGCGTCCGGCGTCCGGCCGATCAGCCCCTTCGTCGACATCACCAACTACGTGCTCCTTGAGCTCGGTCACCCGATGCACGCCTTCGACCTCGACGCGCTCGAGGGAGGCGCGATCCGGGTTCGACGCGCCCGCGCCGGCGAGCGCCTGACGACGCTGGACGGATGCGAGCGGACGCTGGACCCCGACATGCTCGTCATCGCCGATGCGCAACGCGCGCAGGCGGTCGCTGGCGTCATGGGCGGCGCGGCGTCGGAGGTTTCGACAGGCACGCGCCGTGTCGCCTTCGAGAGCGCGTACTTCAAGCCGGCGTCGGTGCGCCGGACGAGCAAGCGGCTCGGCCTGAAGACCGAGGCGTCGTCGCGGTTCGAGCGCGGCGCGGATGTCAACGCACCGTTCGTCGCCCTGCGGCGCGCCATCGCCCTGATGCGAGCAGATCGGCGCCGGGCGCCTGCGCGGCGCCGGCATCGACGCCTACCCAGGTCCGCGCGAGCCGAAGGCGTTGCACCTGCGACGCCACCGGCTCGCCCAGGTCCTGGGGCTGCAGGTACCCGACGCCGAGGTGCTGCGCATCCTGGAGTCGCTGCGCCTGGCGCCGACGGCAACCGCGGACGGCTGGGATGTGCTCGCCCCGACGTTCCGGGTCGACCTGCTGCGCGAGGTGGATCTCATCGAGGAGGTCGGGCGGCACTACGGCTTCGACAAGCTCGAGCCCGCGTTCCCGGTCATGACGACGAGCCGCCGACGCGCCCGATTCCCGGGTGCCGCGCGACCACCTGGTGCGCCGCGTCATGGCAGCCGCCGGGCTCTCGGAGGCGGTGACGTTCGGCTTCATCGAGCGGCGAAGGCCGCCGAGGCCTATCTGCCCGATGGCGATGCGAGCGCGCTGGTCGGCGTGGCGAACCCGTTGTCGGCCAAGTTCGACGTGCTGCGGCCGTCGCTCCTGCCCGGGCTCGTGGACGCCGTCGCCCACAACCGCGACACGGCCGGCGCGACGTGCGGCTGTTCGAGATCGGCGCTCGCTTCACGACCGCCGGCGAGCGTCGCGGGGTGGCATTCGCGTGGACCGGTGACGTTTCCGAACATTGGTCGGCGGCGCCGAGAGGCGTCGACTTCTTCGATGCAAAGGGCGCCGTGCACCTGCTGGCCGACGCGTTGGGCATCGCGATGCAGTACGAGCCGGTGCGCGTGCCGTTTCTGGTGGCAGGTCAAAGCGCGTCGCTGCGCGTTGGTGGTGAGCCGATCGGTCTCGTCGGCCAGGTGACGCCCGCACTCGCCGAGCGTGCCGGCGCGCCGAAGCAGGACGCCGTGTTCGCCGCGGAGCTCGACCTCGACCGGCTCGCGGCGCTGCGCCGCGCCGCCACGGAAGTGGTCCGGCCGCTGCCCCGCCATCCCTCGGTCGTCCGCGATCTGTCGATCGTCGTCGCCGACGCCTTGCCTGCGGAGATCATTCGTGGCACCATTCAGACGGCCGGCGACGGACAGGCGGCGCCACTCGTGGCCGTCGCTTTCTTCGACCGGTACCAGGGCAAGGGCGTGCCAGAGGGCTCGATCAGCATCTCCATCCGGCTGACCTTTCAGGCGCCGGATCGCACGCTCACCGACATTGAAGTGCAGACCACGTTCGACAGGATTCTTTCGGCGCTGATGCGCGAGCACGGCGCCGTTCAACGGTGAATCGCATGGCAAAGACGTCCACCCCGAGCATCGAGCTCGAACCGATCGACCGACTCGAGGAGAAGCTGAAGCTGCTCGTGAGTGTGGTCGATCGTCTGAAGAGCGAGCAGGCGCGCACGGCCGAAGAGAACCAGCGGCTGCGGACCGAGCTCGACGCGCTGCGGTCGCGGGCGGCCGCCACCGATACGCTGTCCACCGAGCTCACTGCCCTGCGCGAGGAGCGCGACGTCATTCGCACACGCGTCGGCGAGATGCTCGAGCAGCTCGAGGCACTGGACCTCTAGGTGTCGGAGGGCCGGGTCATCACCGTCGAGATCCACGGGCAGCGGTATCCAATCCGCAGCTCACTGGATCACGACTACGTGCTGCGGCTCGCCGCGTACGTGGACGAGAAGATCAAGGCCGCCGCCGACACCACGCCGACGGGCGACTCGCTGCGCCTGGCGGTGCTCGCGGCGCTGAACGTCGCCGACGAACTCTTCAGGGTCCGCGAGGCGACACGCGCGAAGGACAGCCAGATCGCGGAACGCGCCGGAGAACTGGAGCGCATTCTGGACCGGGTGCTCATGGCGTCGTAGCGCCTTGCCCACCTGCCCCTTCAGCAGCTAAGATCCTTCCAGCGTTGTGAGATCCCTGCTTTGCTCGTGATGGCGGTAGGCTCGTTTGAGCCAACGTTTCATCCAAGTGAGTCGCGATGCCGCGTGGTGTGCATGCCTCTGTTCGAGGAAGCCTGAAGCGCGGCTTTTCCTAGCGGTTCCACCTGCTTACGCAGGTTCATCGACCTCCCCACACGGCAAAGCGGGGGCCTCTCGCTCCCTCCCTCCATCGCTCTTGACGACCGCGGGGCCGATTACCCCCGCGCGCGGCGCCGACCCAGGAAAGCCCGACGTGGGTCACGGGAAAGGACGTCACGCGTGTTGCCGATAGCCGGTTATCTGATCAGCGTCACGCTTGCCCTCATCACGGCGGGCGCCGTCTTCGCGGTCTGGGTCGCGAATCGCAAGCGCATTGCCGCCGAAACCGTCGGCCGCGCCGAGGAGCAGGCGCTGCGCATCGCGAAAGACGCGGAGCGCGACGCCGACGCGCGGCGCAAGGAGATCCTGCTCGACGCCAAGGAGAAGGCCCACGAGATCCTCACCGACGCCGAGCGCCAGGCGCGCCAGGAGCGCCAGCAGTCGCAGGCGCTGGAGCAGACGCTGATCCGCCGGGAGACGCAGCTGACCGAGCGCCTGCTCTCCTTCGAGCGGGTCGAAAAGGAATTCCTCGCCCGCGAGACGGCCGTCGCCGCGCGGGAGCAGCAGGCCGATGCGGCCGCCACCAAGTACCAGCAGCTCGTGGCGCGCCAGCAGCACGAGCTCGAGCGCGTGGCGAGCCTCACCGCCGAAGAAGCCAAGGAGCTGCTGCTGAAGCAGATCGAGAACGACGCCCGGCACGACGCGGCGAATCGCTCCTCAAGCGGCTCGACGCCGAGGCGCGGGAGACCGCCAGCGACCGCGCCAAGCAGTACATCACCGAGGCCATCCAGCGCAGCGCCGCCGAGCACGCGATCGAGACGACCGTCTCGGTAGTCGATCTGCCCAGCGACGATCTGAAGGGGCGCATCATCGGGCGCGAGGGACGCAACATCCGGGCGCTCGAACTGGCCACGGGGGTCGACCTGATCGTCGACGACACCCCGGGGGCGATCATCCTCTCCGGCTTCGATCCGTATCGGCGGGAGGTCGCCCGGAAGGCGATCGAGAAGCTCATTGCCGACGGCCGCATCCACCCCGCGCGCATCGAGGAGGTGGTGCAGAAGGTGAAGGACGAGACCGACGAGGAGACCCGGAAGGAAGGCGGCGCGGTCGCCTTCGAGCTCGGACTGCACGATCTCGCACCCCGAGATCCTTCGCCTGATGGGACGCCTGAAGTTCAGGACCAGCTACGGCCAGAACGTCCTGTCGCACTCCGCGGAAGTGGCGCGTCTGGCGGGCATCATGGCGAAGGAAGTCGGCCTGGACGCGCACGTCGCCGTGCGGGCGGCGTTCCTCCACGACATCGGCAAGGCGATCGATCGCGAGATGCAGGGTACGCACCTCGAGCTCGGCATCGAAGTCCTCCGCAGACATGGCGAGAGCGAAGCGGTCGTCATGGCGATGGCCGCGCACCACATGGACATCGACTGGCCCTCGCTGGAGGCGATGATCGTTCAGGCGGCCGATGCGATTTCGGCGGCGCGTCCCGGCGCGCGGCGCGACATCCTCGAGTCCTACGTCAAGCGCCTGGAGAAGCTCGAAGGGATTGCCGATTCATTCAAGGGGGTCTCGAAGTCGTTCGCCCTGCAGGCGGGCCGCGAGATCCGCATCATGGTCGAGAGCGAGAAGGTCACCGACGAGGAGGCCATCTGGCTGTCGAAGGACATCGCCCGCCGCATCGAGAACGAGCTCGAGTACCCGGGCCAGATCAAGGTCACCGTCATTCGCGAGACGCGGGCCATCGACTACGCGAAGTGACCGTTTCCGAACTCACCGAGCGCGAACTCGTCGCGCGCATCCAGGCTGCGCTCGCCCCTGCTCCCTCATGGCTCATGGTCGGCATCGGCGACGATGCGGCGGTCGTGAGGCCGGAGCGGAACCGGCTCGATGTCCTGACCGTGGACGCCATCGTCGACGGCGTCCACGTCGATCGCCGCTTCACGCCACCTGCCGCCATCGGGCATCGCGCGCTGGCCGTGAACCTGAGCGACCTGGCGGCAATGGGCGCATCCCCGCGGCTCGCGCTGGTCTCCTTTGCGCTGCCCATGGACCTGCCCTGCGCTGACTTCGACGGGATCGTCTCCGGGCTGGCGGCGCTGGCGGCGCGGCATGGCGTGACGATTGCTGGCGGCAACGTGACACGCACGCCGGGACCGTTGACGGTCGATATCACCGCAATCGGGACGGTCAAACCGCGCGGCGTCCTGCCGCGCGGCGGCGCGCGGGCAGGCGACGTCGTGTACGTCACCGGGACGCTTGGAGCGGCGGCAGCCGGACTGGAGATGCTGCAGGTGCAGGCAACCGAACGTTCAACGCCGTGCGTCGAACGGTACCTGATGCCGGAACCGCGAGTGAAGGCGGGCCTCCTGCTTGGGCGCAATCGCGCCGCCTCGGCCTGCATCGATCTCAGCGACGGTTTGGGCGACGGCGTCGCGCGCATCGCCGAGGCGAGCGGCGTCGGGATCCGGATCGACGCCGACCTCCTCCCCATCGACCCTGATGCGCGGGCCTGGTTCGAGGGGAAAGGGCTCGATGCCGTGACCGCAGCGCTCTCGCACGGCGACGACTACGAACTGCTCTTCACCGTGCGGCCCCGGCTGCGCGGACGGCTTCGCGCCGCCTTTCAGCATGGCGGCGTCGCGATCACCAGGATCGGCGAGTGCACGGCCGATGGCGCGCTGATCTTGCGCACGGTTCGAGCCAGCACCGCGATTGACCAGCCGCTGCCGGCGGGATTCAGCCACTTCCGATGATTCATTTCACGCGAGCGCTCGCGCGGCGGTGGCTCGGTTCGCTGCTGCACGTCAACGATACGCCCGAGCGGACGGCGAGAGCGTTCGCGCTCGGCGTTTTCATGGGGTTCTCGCCATTCCTCGGGCTGCACACGATCATCGGGCTCGTCCTGGCGTTTGCGCTGAACCTGAACCGCGTCGCCGTGCTGCTCGGCGTGTACTCGAACCTGCCGTGGATCATCGGCGGCTACTACGCCTTCACGACGGCGATGGGCGCGATGCTGATGGGCGCGACGCTCCCGCCCGATCTGAGCGAACGGCTCGGCGACCTGTCCCGGCTCTCGCTGTTCAGCAACGAGTTCTGGCACGAGGTGGCCCGGCTGCTCGTCCCCTTCCTGTGGCCCTACGTCGTCGGATCGCTCATCGGCGCGGTCGCGCTCGCGGCGATCGCCTACCGCGTGGCGCTCGCGTTCGTGATCCGGCGCCGCCGGCATCATGCCGCCCACACGAAGAGCGCAGACCGCCCCGAACCGCACGCTGCAGAGCGCTGACCCGCACAGCTGAACACTGACGCGCGGCGATCACAGATTCGTCGGTGCCCCGCGGCTGTGCCGCGGTGCGCAATTCGCGTTGGCGATCCCCGCTCGGTACAATCCGTCGCAGCCTGATGCTGCTTGCCCGTTCGCTGTGGTGGAAGGCGCTCGTCACCGGTGCAGCTGCTCTGCTGTTCGTGTGGCTGCTGGAGGTGACGATCCTCGACTCGCGGTACGTCACGCTGCCGCTGACGCTCATGGAGCGGAGCTTCGACCCGACGGCCCCGCCCGCTCCGGGTGCGCGCCTGGCCTACACCGCGACGGCGTACTGCAAGGGCATGGTCACCAGTTCCGGCGTGCCGGCACAGACCGGCGTGACGGCCGCCGATTCGTCGCTCCTGCCGCTGGGGTCGGTCGTCGAGCTCGACTTCCGGGACGACAAGTACGACGGCACCTACACGGTCCTCGACACAGGCCCCGCGGTGCAGGGGCGCGAGATCGATCTCTACATGTGGAACTGCAACGAGGCGCTGCGCTTCGGGCGCCGGCCGGTGCGCATGACCGTGACGCGGCTCGGATGGAACCCGCACGCGACCACGCGCGGGTTCATGGAGCGGCTGTTCAGGAAGCTGGAGCTCTCCCCCACCTCCGACCCGGCGCCATCGCCCAATCCGGTTCCGTCGGCGCCGCTGCAGGTCACACCGTAGACGATGCCAACGGACAATCACGAAGAACGAAGGACACGAAGAACTCGGGAAACCAAAGAGTGCCTTGGTGGCTTCGTGAATGTGATTCGCTAGATACAGGCGCTAAGGCGCCGTGGTCTGCTCGCCGGCACGCTGCGCGTACTGCAGCTCGAACAGCTTGTAGTAGATCCCGCGCGCGGCGAGCAGCTCCTGGTGCGTGCCCGACTCGCGCAGCACACCCTTGTGCAGCACGAGGATCTTGTCCATGTCCTGGATCGTCGACAGCCGGTGCGCGATGGCGATCGTGGTGCGGCCGGCCATCAGCGCGTTCGAGCGCGTCGCGAATGAGCAACTCGGTCTCGGTGTCCACGCTCGAGGTCGCCTCGTCGAGAATCAGGATCTGCGGATCGAACGCCAGCGCCCGCGCGAACGACAGCAGCTGCTTCTGCCCCACCGACAGCGTCGCGCCCCGTTCGGCGACCGCCGTCTCGTAGCCGTTCGGCAGCCGCTCGATGAACGCGTCCGCGTGCACGGCCTCTGCCGCGCGCCGGATCTGGTCGTCGGTGATCGTCGCTGTTCCCCAGCCGGATGTTGTCGGCGATCGTCCCGGAGAAGAGATGGACGTCCTGCAGCACCAGGCTGAACATCCGCCGCAGGTCGCGCCAGCTCCAGTCGCGGACGTCGACGCCGTCGATGCGGATCCGCGCCGCGCTGGACGTCGTAGAACCGCAGCAGCAGGTTGATCAGCGTCGTCTTGCCGGAACCGGTCGCACCGACGATGCCGACGCGCTCGCCCGGCTTCACCTCGAACGACACGTCCTTCAGGACCCAGTCGGGCTCGGTGTCAGGCGGTGCCGTGTATGCGAACCACACGTGGTCGAACACGATGTGCCCGCCGCGGCCGTCGCTCGGGTTCCGGATCGATCGGACTGCGCCGGCGACGCGATCGCGACCGGCTCGTCGAGCAGCTTGAAGATCCGCTCGGAAGACGCCATCGCCGACTGCAGCACGTTGAACTTCTCCGACATGTCGCTGATCGGCCGGAAGAAGCGCTGCGAGTACTGCAGGAACGCCACCAGCGCGCCGAGCGTCAGCGTGCCGCTCATGACGCTGGCTCCGCCGTACCAGATGATCAGGGCCGATGCGAGCGCGCTGATCGCCTCGATCGCCGGATAGAAGACGGCGTAGTAGAAGATCGAGTCGATGTTGGCGTCGCGGTGCTTCCGATCGATGTCGTCGAACCGGGCGAAGTTCAGCCCCTCGCGCCGGAACAGCTGCACCGTCGACATCCCGGTGATGTTCTCCTGCAGGAAGGCGTTGATCCGCGCGATCCAGCCGCGCACCACGCGGTACGACTCGCGCACGTTGCGCGCGGAACCACTGCGTGACGAGCGACGATGAGCGGCAGCACGGCGAACGCCACCAGCGCCAGCCGCCAGTCCATCCACAGCATCACCGCCATGATGCCGACCAGCGTGAACACGTCGCCGAAGATCGTCACGACGCCGGACGTGAACAGGTCGTTCAGCACGTCGACGTCGGAGGTGACGCGCGTCATCAGCCGGCCGACCGGGTTGCGGTCGTAGTAGCGCAGGTCGAGACGCTGCAGGTGCCCGTAGATGGCCATCCGCATGTCGAACATGATCCGCTGTCCGGTCAGCTGCATCGTCCAGGTCTGGACGTACTCGGCCGCGAACGCCACGACGAGGATGACCACGTACAGCAGCGGCGAGCCGGTCCAGGCCTTCGAGTTGTCCGGGCGCGATGTACCGGTCGATGGCCACCTTCATCAGGTACGGCTGCGCCAGCGCGGCGCCGGCACCGACGAAGATGCGCGACGAGCGCCACCGCCACCTGACCGCCAGTACGGGCGCAGGTAGATCAGCAGGCGGCGCATCAGCCGCGCGTCGTAGGCCTTGCCGAGGATCTCGTCGTCCTGCATCAGGTCAGGCGTCACCGGCGGCCGCCAGTTCTTCCTCGAGCAGCTGCTTGCGGTGCGAGCTCGGCGTAGATGCCGTCGAGCGACGAGCCAGTTCTCGTGCGGTCCCGCGCTCGACGATGCGGCCGTCCTGTCGAGGACGAGAATCTGGTCGGCATCGCGGACGGTCGAGATCCGGTGCGACACGATGATCGAGGTGCGCTGGCGCATCACGCCGCGCAGGCGCGACAGGATCTCTTCCTCCGTGTAGGTGTCGACCGACGACAGCGAGTCGTCGAGGACGAGGATGCGCGGGTCGATCGCGATCGCGCGCGCCAGGGCCGTGCGCTGCTTCTGTCCGCCGGACAGCGTGATGCCCCGCTCGCCGACCGTGGTGTCGTATCCCTTCGGAAAGTCGGACAGGTCCTTGTCGAGACGGGCAATCGCCGCAGCGCGACCCGCTCGATTCGCCCGCTGCTCCGCATCGCCCGGCCGTCCTCTCCGGTGCGGAGCTGCCCCGGCATGCCGCGCGGCCCCGTCCCACCTCGCCTGCGCGTCGAGCCCGAACGCGATGTTGTCGCCGATCGTGTCCGAGAACAGGAACGGCTCCTGCGGCACGAAGCCGATCGCGGCCCGCAGGGTCGCGAGCGGCAGGTCGCGGACGTCGACGCCGTCGACGAACACGGTGCCTGGCGGCGGGTCGTGCAGCCGGCGACGAGCAGGTGATCAGCGTCGACTTGCCCGCACCCGGTGACGCCGACGATCGCGGTGGTCTGGCCGGCGGGGATGCGGACGCGAGATGTCCCGCAGCACGGTCGCGTCGCCGAACGCGAACGTCAGGTTGCGGAACTCGATCTCGCCGCGGATTGGCCGGTCATCGGTCGCACCGGCCGGTGCGTCCGGCATCGCGCGAGCTCCGTCCTCGTCGCGAATGGCCGGCTGCGTGTCGAGCACCTCCAGCATCCGCTTCCAGCTCGCCATGCCGCGCTGCAGCATGTTGGTGACCCACCCGAACGCGATCATCGGCCACGACAGCATCGTCAGATACGCGAAGAAGGCGACGAACTCGCCGAGCGTGATGCGCCCGGTGATCACCTCCCGGCTGCCCAGCCAGAGCACCAGCATCGACGCCGAGCCCGAGGAAGAACGACATGCTCGGGAAGAAGAACCCCTGCAGCACGATGAGGCGGCGGTTCCGGCGGAGGTATTCGAGGTTCGCCTGCCGGAAGCGCTCGATTTCAGCGGCCTCCTGGCGGTAGGCGCGGACCACCCGTACGCCGGCCAGCGCCTCCTGGGCGATGGCGCTGACCTCGGCGAGCTGCGCCTGGATCTGCTCGAACCCGCGATGGATCGCGTTGCCGAAGTAGCTTCACCGAGATCGACACGAACGGCAGCGGGATGAGCGACAGCAGCGTGAGGCGTACGTCGATCGCCAGCATCATCGCGAGCGCCGCGACGAAGGTGAGGAGCGTGTTCGCCGAGTACATGATCGACGGGCCAATCATCATGCGCACGGCGTTGAGGTCGTTGGTTGCCCGCGACATCAGGTCGCCGGTACGGTGCGTCTGGAAGTACGACAGCGGCATCGCCTGCAGGTGCGCGAAGAAGTCGTTCCGCATGTCGTATTCGATGTCGCGCGAGGCGCCGATCAGGATCCGGCGCGTCCAGAAGCGGAAGAACCCGCCGACCAGGCCGACCGCGAGCAGCACGCTGCCGTAGACCACCAGCTTGGCGCGCGTGACGCCGGCCGTCAGGTCGTCGATCGCATACTGCAGGACGAGCGGTGCGACGAGGGTGATCGCGGTCGTGACGACGGAGCAGATGAGCCCAAGGACGAACGCTTTCCGGTAGCGGTCGACATAGGCCAGCAGCCGCCGGAACGGGGACATCATCCGAGTATAGCGCCCGCCCCGCGGACCCCCGAACGGGCCAGCCGAGGTGTAGCGTCGGCCTTTCGCCTTCCTGTAGAATGCACCTCCATGAATGCCCTTTATCTGGTCGTCGCGGCCCTGGCCATCGGCGCCATCGCGTACCGCTATTACTCCGCGTTCATCGCCGCCAAGGTGATGGTGCTCAACGATGCCCGGACCACGCCAGCGCACGCCAAGTACGACGGGTCCAACTACTACCCGACGCAGAAATGGGTGCTGTTCGGCCACCATTTCGCGGCCATTGCCGGCGCGGGTCCGCTGATCGGCCCGGTCCTCGCGACCCAGTTCGGCTGGGCCCCGAGCTTCATGTGGATGCTCGCGGGCTGCGTGCTCGGTGGCGCCGTGCACGACATGGTCAGCCTCTGGGTCTCCACGCGACGGGGCGGCCGGTCGCTGGCTGAAATCGCGCGGTCCGAAATCGGCCCGGTTGCGGGCGTGACGGCAATCATCGCCGTCCTCTTCATCCTGGTCGTGGCACTGGCCGGTCTCGGCCTCATCGTCGTCAACGCGCTGGCTGAGAGCGCCTGGGGCATGTTCACGATCGGCGTCACGATCCCGATCGCCGTGTTCATGGGCTTCTACATGTTCAAGTGGCGGAAGGGGCAGGTGAAGGAGGCGACCGCGATCGGCGTCACCCTGATGCTCCTGGGCGTCGTCTTCGGCAAGAACTTCGCCGAATCGTCGGTTGGCCACGTGCTCGTGCTGTCGGCCGCACCAGATCACGGCGGCGATGGGCATCTACGCCTTCGTCGCCGCCGTCATCCCGGTGTGGATGCTGCTGACCCCGCGCTCGTACCTCAGCACCTACATGAAGATCGGCACCATCCTGCTGCTCGCGGCCGGCGTCATCGTCGCTGCACCCGAGCCTGGAGGCGCCGGCGTTCTCGCAGTACATCGGCGGCGGCGGTCCGATCATTCCCGGGCCGCTCTTCCCATTCGTGTTCATCACCATCGCGTGCGGCGCCATCTCCGGCTTCCACGCGCTCATCGGCACCGGCACCACGTCGAAGATGGTGGACAAGGAGAGCGACATCCGCCCGGTCGGCTACATGGGCATGCTGTTCGAGGGCCTGGTTGCCGTGATGGCGCTGATCGCGGCCTCGTCGCTGCACCCGGGTGACTACTACGCCATCAACGTGGCGCCGGCAAAGTTCGCCGACGCTCGGCATGCAGACCGTGAACCTCACGGAACTGGGCAGCGCGGTCGGCGAGAACGTCATCGGCCGCACCGGCGGCGCCGTGTCGCTGGCCCTGGGCATGGCGCAGATCTTCGCCCGAATCCCGGGGTTCTCGTCGCTCATCGACTACTGGTATCACTTCGCGATCATGTTCGAGGCGCTGTTCATCCTGACGACGGTGGACTCGGGCACGCGCGTCGGCCGCTTCCTGCTCCAGGAGTCGCTCGGCCGCGTCTGGCCGAAGTTCGCCGACACGAACTGGCTGCTCGGAGCGCCGATCTGCTCCGCGATGATGGTGCTGATGTGGGGCTATTTCATCTGGACCGGCAACATCTCCACCATCTGGCCGCTGTTCGGCGTCGTCGAACCAGCTGCTCGCGTCAGTGGCGCTGGCGGTCGGCACGACGATGCTGATCAACATGGGCCGGGCGAAGGTGGCGTGGGTGACGATGGTCCCGCTGGCGTTCCTGGCGGTGACGACGCTCACGGCCGGGTACTTGAGCATCCGCGACAACTTCTGGCCGCTGACGAGTTCGCCGGTGCCCGCGACCTACATCCAGGGTTACGTCGACTCGATCGCGATGGGGATCATGCTGATCTGCGCGGTGATCATCTTCGCGGCAGCCCTGCGCCGCTGGATGCTGGTGCTCACCGGCAAGATCGCGACGGCCCCGGAACTCGCCGAGGTCTGACGCCGCTCCTGCTCCAACCTGCGGGCGTCACGCTGCCGATGGGCACGTGACGCCCTTCGTCTGTACGCGGATCTCAACTTCACGAAGGCACGAAGACACGAGGGGTTCTTTGGGTT
This sequence comes from uncultured Acidobacteriota bacterium, assembly GCA_963748265.1. Classification (GTDB taxonomy): domain Bacteria; phylum Acidobacteriota; class Vicinamibacteria; order Vicinamibacterales; family CAVVIG01; genus CAVVIG01. The sequence continues at coordinate 543,763 of CAVVIG010000001.1, forward strand.
GGCTTGCCTGGTTTCTTCGTGCCCTTCGTCCTTCGTGAGCGTCGGCTCGGCTGGGCAGGGCCGTGCTGTGTGCGCGGACGGTATCGGCCGTTCTCCGCGAAGCGATAGGGGCGCGCGTCGAAATTTCTCGCTGGACGTTCCGCGCTGTACTTCCGAAAAACCGTATGGTACTCTGGCCGTGCCGGTCACAGCGGCCGCAGACTCACGGACCTGGAGACAACTGTCCCGCATGGCAATGAATTCCGCAGTTCGACTTCTCGCATTCGTTCTGGCATCGCTGGTCCTCGCGGCCGCTCCGGCCCGTGCCCAGTTCACTCCCCGCTCGCTTGACGATCCGGCGACGGGCGAGGTCTACCATGTTGAGGGCTCCTTCGGGATCTGGTCGCCCAGCAGCAACGTGGAGATCGCCAGCGAGGGGCTCGGCATTCCCGGGTCGTCCATCGACGTGAAACGCGATCTCGGGATGATCGATCAGCGCTTCCGCGAGCTGCGCTTCATCGGCCGCCCGGCCCGGAAGCACAAGTTCCGCTTCCAGTACATCCCGATCAACTACGTGCAGCAAGCCACGCTGATGCGTGACGTCGTGTTCCAGGGTCAACGCTACCGCGTGGGCCTGCCCGTGAACTCGCAGTTGAAGTGGAACGCCTTCCGGTTCGGTTACGAGTACGACTTCGTCTATCGCAATCGCGGGTTCGTCGGGTTCATCCTCGACGCGAAGTACACCGACGTGTCAGCCTCGCTGCAGAGCCCGTTGAACAACGAGCGGATTCGCGCGCGGGCACCCATTCCGACCATCGGCGGCATCGGGCGCTTCTACATCGTGCCGAACATCTCGATTACCGGAGAACTGACCGGCGCCGACATCCCTGACGCGCTGGGCAAGCGGTTCGAGGTTGACGGGCACTACTTCGACCTCGACATCTACGGCACGGTGAACTTCAACAACTACGTCGGCGCGCAGATCGGCTATCGGAAGTTCGACGTCAGCTATTCGGTGGAGGATGACACCGGGGCGTTCGTGCTGAAGGGGCTGTACTTCGGAGGCGTCGCCCGGTTCTGATTTGTGAGTCTGTAGGGGTCGGGTCTTAAGACCCGACCCTGCGTCTGTAGAGCCTACGTCTCTCGAATCAGGCTCAACGCCGCCAGCCGCCGATCCGCCTCCGCCAGCGTCTCGTCCTTCTTGCAGAAACAGAATCGCAGCTTGGTCCGGCCCTTCGCCGCGTTGCGATAGAAGCTGCTCCCCGGCACCGCTGCCACGCCCACTTCCTTCACCAGATACCGCGCGAACTCCACGTCGTCGCCGAAGCCGAAGCCGGCGATGTCGGTCATGATGTAGTACGCGCCGCGCGGCACGTAGCAGGTGAAGTGCCGTCGCTCGAGGATGTCGAGCAGCGTGTCGCGGCGGCGCTGGTAGGCCGCGGCGAGATCGGCGTAGTAGCTGTCGGCCAGGCCGAGCGCCGTCACGCCCGCCTCCTGCAGCGGCGCCGCTGCGCCGACGGTCAGGAAGTCGTGGACCTTGCGGATCGCGCCGGTCAGCGACGGCGGCGCTATCGTCCAGCCGACGCGCCAGCCGGTGACGCTGTAGGTCTTCGACAGGCTGTTGATCGTCACCGTGCGCTCAGCCATGCCGTCGATGCTGGCGATCGGCACGTGGCTGGTCAGCCGTCGTAGATGATGTGCTCGTAGATCTCGTCCGAGATCGCGACGACGTCCCACTTGCGGCAGAGCGCGGCGATGACGCCGAGCTCCTGCGCGCGTGAACACCTTCCCTGTCGGATTGTTCGGCGTGTTGAGGATGATCGCCTTCGTCCGCTCGTTGAACGCCGCGGCGAGCTCGTCTGGGTCGAACGACCAGTCCGGCTCGCGCAGCGTCACGTAGCGCGGCGTCGCTCCGGACAGGATCGCGTCAGGCCCGTAGTTCTCGTAGAACGGCTCGAAAATCACGACCTCGTCGCCCGGATCGATGATGGCCATCATCGTCGCCATCATGGCCTCGGTGGCTCCGCAGCAGACCGTGACCTGCTCGTCCGGCGCCACCGGCACGCCGTACCGCCGCGTGAACTCGCGGGCGATCGCTTCGCGCAGCGTCTGCGCACCCCACGTGACGGCGTACTGGTTCACGTCCGCCGAGGATGGCCGCGCACGCCGCTTCCTTCACGGCCGCTGGCGCCGGGAAGTCGGGAAAGCCCTGCGAGAGGTTCACGCCGCCGTACATCTGATTCAGGCGGGTCATCTCGCGGATGACCGACTCGGTGAACTGCGTGGCCTTCTTCGACCCGGTGAGCTTGGCCATGAGATCGCGGGACGCCTGGGGCTAGGCGGGCTTCTTCGGCGCCGGTCGCGACGCGGTCTTCTTCTTGGGCGCCGGCTTCTTCGTTGCCGGTGCGGACTTGCGGGCAGGAGGCGAAGACACCCTCGGGGCGGACACCGAGGCTGACGCGGACGGGACCACGAGCGTGTCCATCATGGCGCCGCGCGGCGCATCGCCGTAGATGCGGCGATAGTCCTCGGCGGTGCCGAGGATCTTCTTCACGTAGCCCTGCGTCTCCGGGTACGGGATGTCGTCGATGAACTCGTCGCACCGGGACGCCTGGCCGCTCGGCCTGCCAGCGGCGGACGGCGCGCTCGCCCGCGTTGTAGCTGGCCAGCACCAGGTGCGGATCGCCGAACTCGCGGATCTTGTCCGCCAGGTACGCCGTGCCCATGCGGATGTTCGCGTCCGGGTTCGTGAGCAGGCGCGTCGAGTACGGCAACTTCAGCTTGCGTGCGTACGGGCGGGCCGTGGACGGCAGCAGCTGCATCAGGCCGTAGGCGTTGGCGGACGATCGCACGTCAGCGACGAACGTCGACTCTTGCGCGACCAGTGCGGCCACGAAGTAGGGGTCGAGCCCGTTCGCTTCCGAGTGTTTCCGGATGTTGTCCCAGTAGGCCAGCGGGAAGATAACGGTGAGCACTTCGCGCGGGCAGCCCCTGCCCTCCCGCGGCCATGAACTGCGGATACGCGCGGCGCATCGTGTTCATGCCGTTGCGCAGCAGCTGCAGCCGCCGCATGCCCGACTCGCCGCGCGCTTCCTGCTGCCGCGCCCACGCGACCGTTGCCTGAACCGCTGACGAGTCGCCCCAGATGACCTGCGCGTACCGCAGCTCGTTCAGCGCTTCATCGATCATGTCGGCGTCGAGCAGCGCGCGGATGACGCCAGCGTTGGCCGGCAGCGCCGGTTCCGTGACGGCCGCGTCGACGAGCGTGCGAGACGCGAGTCGCGCCGCCACGGGCGCGTCGAGACGTTTGACCGCCAGGCGCCCGTAGTACGAGTTCATGTAGTCGGCAGCCGTCAGCAGGTAGCGCTCCTGCGCAGTCGCCTTCGCACCGAGCTCTTCGTGCGCACGTGCCGACCAGTACAGCCACGGCGGACGACTGTCGGCCCGCGGGAAATCCGACGCGGCCTGCTCGAAGACGCGGGCCGCGTACTGGTAGTCGCCGCCACGATACGCGGTCCACCCGGCCTTCCACGCCGCGCGCTCCGCATGTTTCCCGCGCGGATACCGGTCGTAGAGCTCGCGGAACGAGGCGTTTGCCAGGTCGTCATCATCGGTGACGATGTAGTACGTGCCGAGGTGATTGAGCGCGTCTTCGGCCCAGGTCTGGTCTGGGAACTCCGTCGCCACTCGGCGCATGATCCCGAGGAACGCCGGCTTGTCGCCCGCGTCGCGAGTGGCGAGACCGTAGAAGAACAGCGCCTCCCCGCGTCGTGCGGCACGTTCGGTGAGCGGCCGCAGGCTCTCGCGAGCGGCACGGGCGCGCTTCAGGAAGTAGTCGCACTCCGCCAGGCGCAGCTGCACGAGCTCGCGCTCGTCGTCTTTTGCCACGGCAACGAGATCGTCGAACACGGCACGCGCTTCGAGATAGCGCTTCGCGCCGAAGAGGCGCTCGGCGCGTCCGAGCTCCGCCTTGTAGACAGCCGACCCGGACGCCAGCGGCTTCAGCGCCCTGAGCAGGTCGAGCTCCGCGCGGGCACTCGGCGCATTCTCGCCGAGGGGAAACTCGTACAGCACGTGCGCGAAGGCTTCGGCTGCACGCGTCGGATCGTTGGCGGCCTTCGCCGCGACGCCCAGTCGCAGGTAGACGCGCTCGACATCGGTGAGGCGGCCCTTGAGCAGGCGGTCGTACACGCGCACGGCATCGTCCGCGTCGCCGTTCGCTTCGAGTGCTTCCGCCTCTCTGAGCGCAGCGGCCTCGGCGAGGTATCCAATCGGCTTCTGATCGAGGATTGCGCGGAACGTGCGCAGTGCCTCGGGTGCGCGCTGCAGCCGGAGCTGCGACAGGCCAGCGTAGTACGACGCATATTGCCCGAGCGCACCCTGCTGCGCCGACGGCTGCGTGACGATGCCGAGCGCGCGCGTGTACTCGCCATCAGCGGCGAGGCGCGACGCAGCAGCGACGGGCGCCGTCGTCGCGGGGCGCGCGGCCCCAGGCGATCGATCGGGCGCGAGCCACAGCCTGGAGAGATCGGGCGGCACTGAAGGATGATTCGTCGGGGCCAGCACCGAGATGCCGGACGCTGCGACGGCTGGCGCCTGCACGCGCGTCTGCTGGGCGCTGGGAACCATCGCCGCGGGCACGGCCAGCAACGCCACGACAAGCAGGAGGATCGACTTCTTCGTCACGTACGCCACACTCTCACGGACGCTCCAACACCTGCGCCGACGTCTGCGGCGCGACAGCGATGTGACTGGCTGGATCGACGTGCGCCAGCCGGCGCGCGGTCGTCGACTCGAGCACCCGCGCCGCATGGCGCGCGAGCAGTTCGAGGAGGATCGAAAACGGCGCAAGGTCGGGCGCATCGGCGCGCGGCTCCGCGCACACCACCGCCACGACTTCGCCGTTCATGGCCACGGGCACAGCCACAAGGCCGCGATTGGCGCCGCGCGCGAAGGACGGCCGACGGTCGACCTCGTCGGACGACACAGTCTGCGGCAGGCCCATCCGCGCCACATCCGCAAGCACGCCGCCTGCCGCGAGCGGGACTTCCCAGCCGGCGACGCCGCTGGAACTCCGCGATTCATCGTTCCCGACAGTGAAGCCGTCGATGGCCCAGCCGCGCAACGTGTCGGCGCGGACGAGAAGCAGAGCCGATCGAGCGGACAGTTGCCTGGTGGCGGCCGCGAGCGCGTCGAGAGTCATCGAGAGCGACGAAGCGCGGTCCAGCGCCTGGAACCCGTCGAGCGCGCGTTGCAAGGAGGTCGAGAGACTCAGGGTCTCCGCGGCGGCGGAAGCCGTGCGTGCGGCGGCGTCAGCACGCTCCACCTCTGCGGCGTTGGAGATGTCTGCAGTAATGCGAGCGAGCCCCTCGCTGAGGTCGCGGTGAACGCGATCGGCCAGCGTATCGAGGGCGTGACGCAGCTGCTCGTCGAAGGTCTGGGCCATATCGGCGGACGCGGGAATGCCGTCGATTATAACGCGCGCAAAGTCAACTGACACAGTGATTTGTACAACGCCTGAACCGGGAATCGAGAACGCGGAACTCGAGACGTCCTGGACACCCCGCGCGCGGCGTCAGCTGCCGCAGGACGAGCCCTGGTCCACGCCAGCGCTCGCATGCGGAAGGACGCTCGAAGTTGGCCGAGCCTGTACAATAGGGTTTATCGGGTGAGCGCGCTGCTGACTCGAGGTCAGCCGTTCGTTTCAGCGTCGGCCTCATGGGGGCGACTTGGCTTCGACGGGGGTAAAGACTCGCGGGATGCATGCCGAGCACCGTTAACTCGTAAATCTGACGGAACATCCGTTAACTGCGGATACTCAGTACGCTCTCGCTGCTTAATTAAGCAGTGAGCGTCCTCCCCGACCTCGCCCGGTGGTTGGGAACCGGACGCCATTAAACGGGCTGGCGGTCAGGTGGCGGCTCGGCGCCTGATCGTGAGATTTACCGGGTCTGGTGCCTGGCGGTACTTGGCCGCTTCCACACGTCGGGCATGAGAAAAACGAAGCGGACACGCATGTAGAGTCCTTCGGGGATGTGCCTTCGGACGCGGGTTCAACTCCCGCCGCCTCCACCATTGCAAAGCATTCGAACCGGAGTCCGACCCCTCAGGACCCGGTTCGGCGTCGACGAAAGCCAGTACGTCCAGATTGGTCGTCGCCCGGTAATATGGACGTCCGACGTCGGGCGTCACCGGCTGCATCTGGATCTGTCCCAGGAGCTTCCGCAGCAGCAACGCGGACTGGGCCGTGCGTCGCTCCAATACCTCCTGCAATCGGGCGATTCGCTCCTCGAGCCACTCGAGCGGTGGGGCCTCGAAGGCGGCGCCTCGACCGCGGCGTAAAGTTTCAACGTCGCCCCGGAGTTCGTCCACCCGTCGCTCAGTCGCGACAACTGCCTGGGCCAGAGCCTTGCTGCCTCTCCCCTCGGCGATGAATTCGATCAGATTGGCAAGGCGGCGTTCCTCTTGTTCAATTCCGCCTGCTTTGCCTTTAGCTCCTCCGGTGCTGTGGACGAGTTTCGCGCCAATTCCTGCCTGACTCGTTGAAGTACGTAGGCGAGGTGTTCGCGAGATGACAGCCGATCCCGAACGGCGGCGAGTGTGATGCGTTCAGCGAGGGACCGTCGCGGACCAAAAGCCTGTTCTCACAGGCCCGCCTGGCGGCTCGCAGACAGCCGTAGTAGCCGTTTCCTTTGCCGCTGACTTTCACGACGCTGCCACCTCACACGGAGCAGACCATGCTGCCCGAGAGCAGGTCCGCAGGATAGTGACGGACGCGGGTGCCCCGCTGCCCTTGGAAGCCGCGCTTTCCTGCGCCGCCCGGCCACGTCGAGCGGACTTCAGACAGTCGTGTCTGCACGCGGTGCCAGATATCGTCGGCCACAATGCGGAGCGACTCGTCGTCTGTGACAATCCACTCCGTCTCTGGCTTCGGAAATTGACGACGACGTCCTGTCCTCGGGTCGCGGCGCGAGCCGGTGTTGCCATCGCCTGATCCTCAATCACGAACGCCTCGAGGTTCGTCTTGCCGGCGTCCATCGGACGTTGGGGCTCGTGAGCGTCCATCGGACGTTCGGGCTCGTGAGCATCACGCTCGAGCTCTCCCTCCGGCCTCACCTCCGCCCAACCGGCGGCGACCATGAGTCATCCGCCGCCGGCTCCATCGAGGTTGCGCACGGCGCGGGACACCGCCGCACTCCGACTGCTCGGATCACACAGGCGAGCTACGTGCTGCCGGTCAATCACATCAAGCGGCGAAGAGTCCGTGTTCGCGGTCGATAGACGAAGGAGCGCCGGCACGTTCGACACGCGAAGTGATCCCATCGTTCAAGCGGCTGAACGCCGCCGATCACGGTGTGTTGATAGACGAGCGGACGGTCACACGTCGCACACAACACCTCGGCGGCCGGCGTTTCGGGTGTGGATGTAACCCGCGCCGTTCGTCCAGTTCGCCCCGTCCTCTGTTTAGGCGGCTTCGTCGTGGGTGCCATCGGAAGGTTCGCTTAGTTCGCCTTCAGTTCGAAGCCCATCGTTCAACGTCTGAGCGGTCAGCCTCACGGGCTGCGTGAGTTTCGTAGCTCGTCATCCGCGCCATCCAAGGTCGTTCAATTCTGATCTCGTTGCATTTCACATCGTGTGCCAGGCGTTCAAGGCCGTTCAATGCTCAGCGACGACGCCTAGGGAGCTGCCGGCGGACGGCGTTCGCCGTCGTTGGCCCAACGAGCCGACGAACACACCTTCCGCCCGGCAAGCTTGCTAATAGCACTCTGGCATACCGTCGTGGCGGGTCGGATTGGTTGAACGCCGCGAACCGCCGTGGTGACTTTGCGAAAGGTCTGGGGAATGGCGGTTGCACCCTCGGCCGGGGGAGGGAAAAGTGTTTCATCGACTTCAGGTGTTTCCACGACCCGTGGCGAGCAACGACTTCTATCAGCCGCGTGCCTACGCTGACTCCCGGCCCGACGGTCTCTGGGACGGGTGGCTGGTGTTCTTTCCTGTTGGCGTTGGCGCGGCCATCGCACCTGACAGCGCCGAAGGGACGTTTCCTTCGCTGGTCAGCGCCTCAGCGTGGGCCGCATCTCTGACCCGCGTGGAGCTTGAGTCGGCACTGCTTCGGGCGCAGGCCGCGAATCCCGACACGCCCTCGATCGCTGTACCGAGCACCGCAGAAGATGAGGCGTTGGACGATGCGGAGCGGCTCGAGAGCGAGGCGCGCATCGAGCGCACGGCCGCCGCCATAGACGAAGCGGCGGCTACGGCTGCACGCGAGGAAGCTGACGAACTGCGACGTGAGCGAGTGACCAGGGAAGCCACAGTCGCGTCCACAGACGAGGCAATTGCTGCCGATACTAGTCGCCACAGGGGCGCCAAGGCGGTCCCCACGAAATCGAGAACGAGTAAGTCGTCTCGCAGCTCGAAGACGAAGTGACCAATCTCCGCTGGTCTGAACAGGACGGCTCCGAGCGATACAGAGCAACGGCCGGAAGCAGCGCCCTTCGCCGACAACGGCGGGCGAGCTTCCAGCCAGGAATCACGGCGTTTCACACACGCTAGACGCGGCGTCAATGGCGGCGCGATGAAACTGGAACCACGGATCCTCATGGAGCGCCAGCTCGGACGCTGCAACCAGTGCGCGAGCGGCGGAATACGCGGCCTCTCGGTCGGACGCGTTTGCTAGCCGACTGAGGGCGACGCGCAGCTTGGCGGAGCGATCGCACAGCGGCAAGGCATGCGATGCAGCGGTCAATGCGTCGAGCGCCTGAGCGAATGCCTCGGAAATGGTAGCGGAGCCGTGTTCAATCCCCTGGGCTTGTTTCACGCTCTGCGGGGCTCCGGCTGCGTCCAACTCCGAATCACGGTGCCGACGCTCGTGTCGATTCGTCATCTGCCGCCCCCCCGCCGAAGCTCTCTGTCCGACCGCTACGGATTACCGAAGGTGACCTCGCTCACCAACCCATTCAGCGCGAACGCTTGCCCGAAGAACCGGCGGTTGGCGCGCCCATCCTCCCGAGGCGTTATGCATCTCCGAGGCCGAGGCACGCAGCGAACCACTGCAGTGGCTCCGTAGCACATCGCGATGCCCCAACGCGAGCGCGTTCGACAATGATCCTCTCCTTGAAAGCTCCCGAGGCTGCGGATACCGAACGACGGCGCGCGTCGAAGAGGAGATGTCGAAAACCGAGTCATCTAGTGCACTTGAGAGTGCCATTTCGACACACTGTGGCGCCTTGGCAAGGATTTCGGAAGACGCTCTGTACATCGTGGCGAATGCGCGCCGTCTACGCTTACGGCGACCCGATACATGTCCGCACTGCCAAGCGAGGGGGTTCGTTCAGCTTGACAGCACACTGCAAGGCGAGGCGATCGACTTGATCTGGTGCTGCCGGAGCTGCAGCTATGAGTGGCCCGTTTCAGAGTTGGAGCAGGAGCTCTCCGAGCGGCGCTCCGACAAGCAGGATCGACGCAACCAGACGCGCGCCGACAGGCGCCGGCGTTAGACACGCTCCCGCGCCACGAAACGCGCAGGGTGTCAGCGCGTCCACTCGTAGACGACCAGCACGATGACAAACCACATCATGGCGACCATGTGCAGCCACGCGGGCGCGCGGTTCTTGCGGTCAGCGAAGCCGAGTAGAGAAATCGGCACCAAACCGGACGCGAGGAAGAGCGCACGTCCGAGCACGGGCCAGAGGATAGCGACGTCGAGCGATTATTACAAATACCGCTTGGCGGGTATCGCACGTGACTGCGCCTCACAACGAGCGATGAGCCGGCGATAGGTTTGACGAAGTCCGTGATGTCGCATAGCCTGAGAGGCTATGGCTAAGAAGAAGAACGCACGTGCGACAGTGGATCGGTCAGGTGAGACGGCGGCTGGTGTAGTCAGCGATTGCCGAAACTAAGCTCACAGGCTTTGCGGACGATCTCGGCCGACTACTCGGCCAAGCGCAGAACAAGGCGGAGAGCTGGCTTGGTCAGCGGAATGCGATCGTCAAGCACCTGACGGACGTTCGCGATGCGGCGACCCGACTGCTCGCGCAGCTCGGGATTGCCGAAGCCCCGCGCCGAGGACGGCCGGCGAAGGCGGCGGTTGTAAAGCGGGGACCAGGTCGACCGCCTAAGAAGAAGCGCACGATGTCTGCGGAAGCGCGGGCGAAGATTTCGGCGGCGCAGAAGGCGCGGTGGGCGAAGCAGAGGAAGGCGTCCGCTCGGTAGTATGCCGTCCCCACTGTTTATAGGTTGTCCGCTGCACTTGGCCGCGCAGACCGCGCGCTCGCGCACCCGTGCAGCGTTCTCGTACCCCACGCGTTCCTGCGACTCACACACCGACGTCACGAGATAGTGCGGCTCCTTCGGGCATTGCGCGGCTCCAGCGGTGGGCGCCTCGGGAGTGCCCCCAGCCACAGGCACCGCACCAGAATCTCGCCCGTGGTCAAGCAAGATGCGGATTCTGTCGATATAGAGGGTGCAGGGCCGGCCTGTCACAAACGACCGAGGCGGATTCCGCGGACGGGTCGCCCGGAGCCTTCGGTCCCACCTTTTTTCGGAGGTACTGTGTGCCCAAGTTCCACCACCCTTGCGTGACGCATGGTGTCGTTCACACGCCGGCCGGCAGCTTCATGGTCCGGCGCGGCATCATTGAGGCCCCGGCCGCCGTCGGGGAGCAGTGCGGCTGGATAGCACTGGAGGAACCTGACGGCGTGGCCACGCCGCCGCCGAGCGCAAACGACTCCGACCCCGACCGCTCGACGCTCCAGGAATAGGTCGCTTTTCGTCTCGGGCTCCGCACGCATCGGTGGTGGCGTCCGCCATATCCACCACGGTCGCGCACCGTCTCCTCACGGGCGGATCCTCGGCGCGTCGCGGTGACTTTGCGTGGCAGGTGACGCGCCCCCCGCAACGACCGCATTCCCAGCGCCGTCCGGCTCCTGAGCCGTCTCCGACGCACGTGAGGGCGCACGGATCTGCGGTGCACTGAAGCCGGCACCACAGGGGCTCACCGGCTGCCAGTCGTCACGTTAAAAACGACAGCTCGCGAATGGCCCGCGCCTCGGGCAAGGCGGGCGTCTTAAACCTTTCGTCACCGAGAGGTTCCACTCAACAGGACGGTGACTCCACACCGCCACTCACAGGTACCACGTGTCCGTCGAGCGTCACGGCCGCTTCTCCGATGTCGCACCGGCCGAGCGCCGATGTTTGTCCGACCTGGGCAACATCGGTGTCCACTCGTTCACAAGCGTGCACCTCGCGGACTCCGCTACGAGGCCTGAGCAAGTGCCATTCAGCGGCTGAACGCCGTGACGGCAATGGTGCCCTCGTGACCTACGCCGGGACTTTGCCAAGTGGTGTCGGCCTGCTACGAAAGCTGCCTGGGCGGGTATTGCCCGGGGCAGGCGTGCCGACATCAGGTACAGCCGCTTCCCCGCAGGATCACCACCGGCGAAGGACGACGTATGCAGACACTCGGCGTGGCGCTTGTGCTCGCGGTTCTCCTGATCACCACGCCCGCCGCCCGGCGGTATCCTCAGCGCTGGTTCCGCCGTTGGCGCGTCCGGCGGGAACTCCGTGCGGCAGGGGCTCCGGGGCGATTTCGGCGGCACAACGGGGGTGGTGGGCGAAGCCGAGGAAGGCATCCCGCGCGGTAGTCTGCATCTCGGCTCACCAATCGGTCCGCTTCACATTTTGCCGCCGCCATTTCAGTCCTGAAATTAGTCTGTGCAGCGGTGCGCCGGTCCGACACCGCTGTTACTGCTCAGCTCGGCTACTCTGCTTCAGGAGGGGCGGGAATGCCGAAGGGTACGATTGCGAAATTGTTAGTCGACAAGGGTTTCGGTTTCATACGCGATGACAGCGGCACGGAGCACTTCTTCCATCGGAGTGCGGTGAGGAACATCGTCTTCGAAATGCTGCGAGAGGGACAGCGCGTTGAGTTCACGCCGGAAGACTCGGGAAAGGGTCCGCGGGCTGGCAACGTGCAGCTCATAGAGGACTGACCACCGCACGTATTCCCCACATCATCGTTCCGGGTGCCTGCGTCGTTCGGTATTTGCGAGCACACTGCGGCGGGTGTTGGACGACGGCATCAGCACGCGTCCCAGCTCGCGCAGGAACGCATAGGCCGGTCGCAGACCGCCACTTGCCGCGCTCAGCACGCCGTCATCAAATGTGCGCCCGGTAACCACGTGCTCTGGGCCTGTGTGCGGACTCCTCTGGACCATGCTGGGCGGGACGAGTCGCTTCAGCTCTTCTGTCCAGTTCAAGACGATCTGCATCTGCGAGGCGGAGGCCGGCGTGTTCGCGTTGATGCCCGTTTCGATCAGCCCGACGACTTTTCCGTTGCGTCCGATGTCGTACTCACGGTTGCCCACGCCCGCGAGAGCGGAGGATGCGAGCGATGCTCGTTGCGCCGGGACCGGATCGCCCGTCGCAAATGTTGGCTTGGTCGTCACGCTGACCGAGCGGAACTGGCCAGGGCCCGGCGACAAAAACAGCGATGTGCCATCGGGCGACCAGACTGGATGGCTGCCGACGCCGATCTCGTACTGCGTGCCTGTGGCCGGAAACGGCTGCACATACGTACGTGTACCCGTCGCCTGCGCGCTCACGGTATAGGCCACCCACTGCCCGTCGGGCGAAAAGGTCGCACTGGTCGCAAAGGCCGATCGGACGTCCCCGAACGGCATCGATGTCTTGACTGCGACGCTGAGGATCATCAGCGATCTTGGCCCGCGCCCCCCGCCAGGATTCACGACCGAGTCCGTTACCGTGTCGTAGAGCAGATATCGACCGTCGGGCGACCACGATTGAGGCACGTGAGACGTACCTGGATCGGCCTTTGTGAGCCGTTCGGCCGTGCCCGTCCCATCGGCCCGCTGCCGGAAGATGCCGAGGTCCCCCTCACGATCCGACTGGAAGGCGACGTGTTGGCCGTCGGGAGACCACACGGGAAAGCGGTTGCGGCCGACGAGCGTCAGACGGCGCATCGCCGTCGTGCCCGACAGATCGTAAATCCAGACGATCGCCACCGTTCCGGTGTCACTGTTGAACGCGACGCGCGTCCCGTCGGGCGACAGGCGCGGATGCTCGTACGGCGCCGGCGGCAGCTTCAACGGACTCGCGCCGCCTTTGAGATCGAGGAGCGCGAGGTCGCGTTGACTCGACGCGACGGCCGATGGACGCTGGCACATAGAGGAGCGATCCCGTCTCCGAGACACTGACGTGCGCTCCACCGGACGTGGTCGCGCGAACCCCTTCGATGACCGGCACGCCAGTCACGGCCGTCGGCGCACGCGGATCGAATGCCGCCGCAAACAAGACGCCCCCGACCGCGTAGACCAGATGTCCAGATAGCAGATACCGCCCGTCATTTCCCGTTTCGATGACCACGGTGCGCCGGCCGTCGTCGAGCGACTGCACCACCACTTGCCCCTTCTCGAATCGATCCGCACCGCCGCTCACATCGCGCGGCGCCGCGGTGAACAGCACCGCGTTGGTGCCCGGAAGGCGTTGGGGTCCGGCGATGATTTCGCCGTCCTGTGCGGTGACGATCGTCTCGGGCGTGCTGCCGCTCGCGTCGCATCGAACGATACGATCGCCCTGCCCAATCAGGATGCCGTCGCGAGTCCAGCTCATGCCGAAAGGAGCGGTGGCCCGGCAGATCGTGACGGCCGCGCCGCCGACGAGCGCAATCCGTTTGATCGTCGCGTCGGCGATCTGCCAAAACGCGATCATCTGTCCGTCCGGCGAGAACACCGGATTCAGAATCGCGCTGCCGAAATCTGTCCCTGCGATCGGCTTTGCCTCCGCCTCCCACAACGCACGCGCGTACAGCCGCTGATTCGCGACGTACGCGATGCGCGTGCCGTCGGGCGAAATCGCAACGACCGGGCGGCCGGTGTTCGTATATTCCTGCCCTTCGGGCAGCGTGAGCGTGAATCGCGCAACGGACGGCGCAACCGCCGGTGTGAATCGCCGGACAACTGATCCCGCGGCGAGCGCTCCAATCAGAACAGCCGCGACGATGGGCGCCGCGCGTTTCCACACCGGTCGCGGCACCGGCTTCGATGCGATCGGTGCGGGAATCGGCGCCGTCGATTCAGCGGCCGCTTCGTCGAGGTCCAGCCGGGCGTCGGCGGCATCGGCCAATCGCCGCCTGCGATCCTTCTCGAGACAGCGCCGCAGCAATCGCCGGATCGACGCGGGCGTCCCGGCCGGCAATGCGCGCCAGTCCGGTTCATCGCGCAACACCGCCGCGACCGTGTCGCTGATGTCCTCGCCCCCAAAGGCGCGCGCGCCCGTCAGCATTTCATAGAGCACGCAGCCAAACGCCCACAAGTCGCTGCGCTTGTCTGCCGGCTTCCCCTTCGCCTGCTCGGGGCTCATGTAGGCCGCCGTGCCGAGAATGATGCCCGCCTGTGTCATCGCAGGCGTGGTGATAGTGGGTGAGAGCGAGGCGGTCGACGATGCGACGCCCGCCGGCTCCAGCGCCTTGGCCAACCCGAAATCCAGCACCTTCACCGTGCCGTCATCGCGGACCTTGATGTTGGCCGGCTTCAGGTCGCGATGGATGATTCCCTGCTCGTGAGCCGCCTCCAACGCTTCGGCTATCTGTCGCGCGATAGGCATCGCTTCGTCGAGTGGAATGCGTCCTCGAGCAATCCGATCGGCGAGCGTCGGACCCTCGACCAGCTCAAGGACGAGCGCCTGCACGCCATCTGCTTCTTCGAACCCGTAGATCGCCGCGATGTTGGGATGATTGAGTGAGGCGAGCACCTGGGCTTCGCGTTTGAGCCGCGCGAGGCGATCGGGATCCAGCGCAAGCTGCTCCGGCAACACCTTGATGGCGACGTCGCGATTCAGCCGCGTGTCGCGCGCCCGGTACACCTCGCCCATGCCACCGATGGCCAACAGGCTGAGGATGCGATGGGGACCGAGTTGGCGGCCCAGCAAAGATGGATTATCGCCCTCAACCAGTACGCTACCTAGCAGCTCCAAAGCTGGCCTTTCGAGAAAGTCACCGGCACTCGTCGCGTGCGTCAGCAGCGCCTCGACTTCCTGCCGAAGCGCCTCGTCGTCCGGACACGCCTCACGCAGGAACGCCGCACGGTCGTCTGGTGCCCGATCGAGCGCCGCTTCAAGCAGACGATCGACGGTAGTCCAACGCTCGTTCATTGGAACGTCGCTCATCGACGTATCGGACGGTCTTCCCTCACCCACGGACCTCTCGGTGAAGCCACGCGCGCGCTTTCGCCCACTCGCGGCTCACCGTGATCGGCGCCACCTCGAGCACGTCCGCAATTTCGTCCAACGTGAGGCCGCCGAAGAATCGCATCTCGACGATCTGCGCCTTCCGTGGGTCGTGCTCGGCCAGCTCACGCAGCGCCTCATCTATCGCGAGCAGCTCGCGGGAGGGTTCGACCGTCACGCCGTTGGCTTCGCCGAGATCAACAATCCGGATCTCCCGTCCAGCGTCATCTTTCGCGCGTCGACGTGAGATGTCCACGAGGATGTGGCGCATCAACCGGGCAACCATCGCCAGGAAATGCCCGCGGTTCTGCCAACTGACGTCCTTCCAGTTCATCAGACGGATGAACGCTTCATTCACCAGGGCCGTTGTCTGGAGCACATGGCCGGGACGCTCGCGGCGGAGGTACTGGCGAGCAAGGCGGCGAAGCTCGGGTTCCACGAGTGGGACGAGCCTCTCAAGGGCGTCCTCGCTGCCTTCGCGCCAGGCAACGAGGAGCTGCGTGATCTCGAATGGCGGGTCGCCAGGCAGGGACGCGGATGACAAGGTTTGCCTCACCTATTCGCCTTAGACAGTACGGGACGATTCGGCCGCGGCCAGCTTAACAGATCGGCTCGGAGTGATTCCGCCGCCAGCCCCGTGGGAGGGTTCTCCACATGACGACACGAATCAGGATGGCGTTGGCTGCGGTGGCTGCACTTCTGTTCCTGAGCCTTTCATCAACGGCGCTGACACAGTCCCAAGAAAAACAGTCGTCTCTGGTTACGCAAGTAGTGCTACTCGGAACTGGAACGCCTGGATGGAACCCTGACAGTTCCGGCCCATCTACGGCGATTGTCGTCAACGGAGTTCCGTATCTCGTGGACTTCGGGCCGGGAGTGGTAAGACGCGCGGGGGCGGCTTATCAGAAGGGCGTGAAGGCCCTGTTTCCGCCGAACATCAAAGTCGCGTTCCTCACCCATCGGCACGTGGATCACACGGTCGGCTACGCCGATCTCATCTTCAGCCCCGCACAGGCCGCGCGGCCTTCGACCCGAGGCGCTTGAAGTGTATGGCCCGCGAGGACGGTGGAAATGTCGGAGTACATCCTCAAGGCACACAGGCTCAACCCTGAGGACCCGAGATACAAAGTCAACGCGCACGAGATTCAACCTGGCGTCGTCTATAAGGACGATCAACGTGACAGTCAAAGCGTTTGCCGTCCAGCACGGCGACGTGGAGGCATTCGGCTTTCGCTTCGAGACACCAGACCGCAGCATAGTGATTTCCGGCGACACCACGCCGACGCAAAGTGTCATCGACAACTGCAATGGCTGCGATGTCCTGATACATGAGGCCTACAGCATGGCGACGTTCAATGCTGTTACGCCCGAAGCGCAAGACCAGAGGAAAAACCTCCATACTTCTACCCTGGAGCTGGCCGAGGTTGCCAAGAAAGCGCGACCCGGTCTCTTGATTGTCTACCATCGATCGAATCTCGGCGGACTCGGACGCGGACTAGCGAATCCCTTCGACGTTTTGCTCCAGGAAATTCAAAGAGCGTACAGTGGCCGTGTTGTAATTGGCCAGGACCTCGACGTTTACTAGCGCTAGACTGCGGGCACGCGCCCGCTTCCGTGACTGCGAGGGTCCGTCGGATTTCCCAGATACAACGTGGCTGCGTGACGAGCTGCAAAGCGCTCGGCGAGATTGACCTGCCCCCTCAAGCCGCTACACGGATATTTGGGTCCTCGGGTTGGCAAGCAAGCGATCCGCGGCCAACGAGCGCCATAAGACTGCCCGCGCCGCGGCAAGGGTTGTGAGCTACGTTCCAGCGAAAAAAGCATGAGAGGGTCAAGGAATGAACGCTGAAGTACCGGTACCACACGGCGTCCGTGTGCGGCTTCGATGGTCAGACGGCCGAACCGAAACGCTGCTCGAAAAGATCGATTGGATGAAGTCTGAAATTATGCATCCTGACGCTGACGGCAAGATGCACCGATTCAAGGACATTGAGGAGGAGGACTCGGACTATTTCCATATCTTTGAGCAGTGCGACTAGTCCACTAGAACGAAATCACAAGGAGAAGACGTCAGAGTGTGATCTGAAGAGGGGCATGCCACACATTGGACGCCCCAAAGCCGAAGTTGTTGTCACCGACGATGAGCGTGTTGCGCTCGTGCGATTGACAAAGCGCGCCGGCGTCAGGCGCAGTGCCCAGCGGGCGGCCGGATTTCTGGCCATCACAGGTTTTCACATTGCCATGCCACCATCCTGACTGCATGGTGACGATGGTGACGTCCTGTTTCCTCTCTTCGTGGAGAAAGTGAAAATGCACATGGTGTATTTACATTTATCTGGAGAACAGAGGGTAGAAGCCGCTTTCATCGTCACCATGGGGCTTGTCGTTTGACCGCCAGAACGAGCCCGACATACCCTCATTGGATGGCTAATAAGACTCGCACGGTAGAACCACCCAACTCACACCCCGCTGGCGTCGCGATGATTGCGAATGCCGAAGCAAAGCTGGAAGGCTTCGCGGAGGACCTCGGGAAGCTCCTTGGGCAGGCGCAGAACAAGACGGAGGGCTGGCTCGGTCAGCGCAAGGCGATTGCGGAGCAGCTCACGAATCTGCGGGACACCGCTACTAAGCTCCTCAGCCAGTTGGGCGTCGGCGGTGGTCGACGGCCAGGACGTCCGCGGAAGCCGGTTGCGGATGACGGCTCGTCGTCAGTGGCCGTGACCCGCAAGGGAAAGACGCGCACGATGTCGGCCGAAGCGCGCGCGAAGTTTTCGGCGGCACAGAAGGCACGGTGGGCGAAGCTGAGGCGAGCTGCCAAAGAGTAGTGAGGTGGCAGTCTGCCGCGCGCGTGGAACACGAGTTCCGCACTCCGCTGTCTGTCAGCGACCAGACCGCACATCTCAGCGCGACGGCAGAGACACGGTGTGCTCCACTCACTCATTTCCGCCCGAAGATCATCCAGAATCCACGACGGCGAGCGGCGTGAGGGTCTAGGGTCGTGATGTTGTCGAAACGCTGCGTCCAAAGGCAGGAGGTCGTGGCTGGGCATGGCGACGTTCCAACCGTCGACGTCGGACAGCGCCACGTGCTTCTGCGCGCCGCCTCGGTTTTGAGCGATTCGTGCGCGGGCACAATCGATCAGAATGGCGCGCGACGGACAACGGCGTCATGCCATCACGGTATTTCGATAGTCACCGCGCTGTCCTGCACAGCGTCTAGACGCTGTGTTGTCGCGCGCCGCGCGGTGCCGTTGTTCGCGAGCAACACCAGTTCCGCCCGCGGTAAGCCACATAGGAAGAAGCGCCCGGCTGCATCAGTAAAGGTCCATGCGGCAACGACAGCCTGATCATTGACGCGGTCGCCGCTGTCCCATCCCACAAACCACCCCTCCAGCGGACGTGGACCGGAGTCGCTCGTCTCAAGCACGGTGCCCGAAATGCTCCGCTTGCTAGAACCGAGCGCCGGAGGCAGCGCATTGGCGAGAGAGCGACGCGCTGTCACACTTACGTTCTGAACGACTCCATCTCCGTTCATGATCACTTCTGTCGCACACTGCTGCGCCGGATACTCTGCACTCGACGTGGTGAGCCAATAGGAGCCGGTCGCGGACACGCCTACTATTTCGTAATGGCCATCTGCCCTTGAATTATCGGAAGGTGTGACGACGCCCCAGAGTCCCTTGGGTAACAACGACACCTTGACGCCCTGTAGCGGCTGGCCGGATACGCTCTCACGCACTGTTCCGCTGACCGTCACGGTTGGGTTGGCTCGAGGAGAAGGACTGACGATGTTCGTCGGTGGGCCGTAACCGGCGGAGCCATCGCAAGCCACAACCATAGTGCTGATCAGCAGGACGATCGCAATCTGTCGCATCTCGCTATCACTCCTGCGGGATAGACCTCTGGTCTGCATACGCACGAGCACTCCGACGGCAAGAGGAACGGTTTCCGTGAGTCCGAGTGCAAGGGAGGAGAAGACGAAGCGAGCTTGTCAGCGAATCGCAACAACCAGCTGGCGCGCGTGTGCAGGAAGCGAGGGGCACGACAGACAGTACGCGGTGACTCTAGTGCGGCATCGCTGTCGCGTCAAACAGCTCGTCGGTACGGCTGGGAGCGAGCTAGACGGCGCGCGGTGAGGTGGGGCACAAGTTGCGGAGTCGAAAACGAGCCAACGGCAGAAGCGCGTTTTCAGCGACTCGTGATGCGATCTCGTGCGGGAGCACCGGTGAAAGAGGACTCTGCGTTGGAGAAACAGCCCAGCCGTCGCAACCCGGCAACGGGCATCGCGTCAGTCGCGCGATACACAACCTCAACACAATCCCGTATCAACGCTCCACGGCGACAGCCTCGAGCGCCGTCTTATGGATGATCCGGATCGCCCCGGAGGACGCGAGGAAGTCGATGAAGCTCTTGGCAACAACCGGCTTTGTTGACGCGGCGCCCATACCAGCAGAGACCGTCGTCACGCGCTGCACTTCCGGCGGAAGGGGACCAACGAAATCAATCCCGTCTACTGGCAGCAGCTCACTTATCTGCTGAAAGCCAATCTGGGCCTCGCCGCGGGCGACGACGGCGCCGACGCGCTCGCCCTCGATTCTGCGACTCTTCGGCAGAACGCGATCCGCAATGCCAAGCCGCTGGAACAGCTCCGTCGACAAATACGTGCCGCTCACGCTGGCCGAGTACGCGATCGACTTTGCCTCCAGCAGCGTTCGCCTCAGCGCATCGACCGAACGGATGTCAGGCTTCGGGGCGCCGCGACGAACGGAAATGCCTATCGCCGATCGCGCCAGGTCGACGCGAGGACCGGGACGGATCCGGCCGCGGTGGTCAACCGTTCGAGATCCTGGTCTGCAACAATGATCACGTCGATCGCTTCGCCACGATCGAGGCGCGCGACGATTCCCGTTGGACCCGTTCCAATCGAGGTGGCCTCGGTCACCACGGGATGGCCCGTCGCGCGCTCGAACTCCGGCGCAAGTTCGAGGTACGCCGCAGTGAGTGATCCCGACGTCATGACTCGTATCTCGTCTGCGGCAGCCGCGACTCGGGTGAGGCGCAGGACGACGACGACGAGCGGTCCGAGTGGAGCTGTCGCAATTTCCTAGTCATTCAACCCTTTTCGTTGGCAACGTTGGCTGGTCGACATATCCCAAGCTTCCGCGACTTGCTTCGCGATGGGAGCGATTCATCGAGCGGTATCGGTCCTTCTGCGATGCGCTCGGCCAGCGTCGGGCCGTCCACCAACACCATCAGCAGTGCAGGCGTCCCGGCGGACTCCTCCACGCCGTAGATTGCTCTGATGATCGGACGATTCAGGGCCGCTAAAGGCCTCCCCTTCTCGTTGGAAGCGCGAAAGGCGTTGCGAATCAGACTCCGCTTCGGCTGCGAGGACCTTCAGTGCGACCTGCCGCTTCAGCTCGGTGTCGGTTGCGCGATACACATCAATCTCGGCTGCATGGGGACTCTCCCAATGCCGGGAGCATAGACGCACCGGGCACCGCTTTCATCAAGAACAGGTCCGCGGGGTTCATGCGAACCTGGTCGCGTCTCGCAGCGCACATCACGGGAATGTGAGCACGAGTGCCATCGAGACGACGAAACGAGCGGCGATCAGCGAATGGATGGCGATGGCTGGCGGCAGTCGCCGTGGATGTGTGGCGCGCGGGCCGTAGCTACCGGGGGCGTGTGCCCTACCTACTCTGGCTCGACCGCGTGCCCGCCCTACGATCAATCGTGAGAACAGGTCCGTCACGAAAGCAGATAGAGCAACCCTGGCGACGCGCGGATGTAGATGATGTCCGTGACGCAGCCCTTGGGCTTCGTGGCTGTCAACTGGCGCTGTAGAAGATTCGGGATCTGTCGCGTTCGCGGCAACAGCAGACTATACCGTCATCTGCGAATTTGCGCTCGGCCCATAAATGTCGGGTACTCTTCCACCCATGGCGCGCAAGTACGTGCTCAACTGCCCGCGATGGTGCACCGAGTGCTTAAGCATTAGCAGCAGGAATGCGAGGCCGGACATTCGAAGTACGCCTAAGTAGTCAATGTCGCTGCAAAAGCGGTCGGCAGACAGGGCGCGAACTCGTTTGATCGCCGCGGGAATCTTGTCCTTGTAGCGAGCGATGGCGTCGTCCGGGGTCATGATTCCGCAGGCGTCGGATTCATCCGCCGGTGGCTCAAACGCGCCATCTGCCGGTACCGTTCAATACCCGCTCGTCGTCCAACGTGATGTGCCGGAGCAATCCGAGCGCAGTTTTCGAGAGTGGATCAGGCCGGTAGTCGAGCATCCCGGCAGGGACTGCCCCAAACACGCGAAGCGTCGTTTCCGTCTCGTGCTCAAGCTCACTCAGAAGAAAGTCGGCGATGACCTTTGCTTGATGCGGTTGCATATCGATCCTCCTCAGTCGTTGGCCGACACACCAGGCTGAAGCCGATATGTCGGACTTGGCTTCAGGGGATCGGCCACATTCTACACCTGCTCGCTTCTTTCGCCGCGATGTGATTGGCGTTGATGCTTCAGGGTGGCCCGAGCAGGTCAGCGGTTGCCGTGGAGATAGAACACTGCCACGGTGCCATACGGCTCGTCGCGCGGTGGCTTCACGACGGCGACTAATTGCGGATTGCATCCGCCGGTAAGTGGCCTCGAAGGCATCGACGCGCAGAAATAGGCCGACACGCCCCGCGAACTGATGACCAACGGCTGCGAGCTGCTCATCGCCATCCGCTCGGGCCAATAGCATTCCCGTCTTGGCACCGGGCGGGCGCACGACGACCCACCGCTTGGGGCGACGGTCGTTGGTCACCGAAGGACTGTCCTCCGCCAACTCGAACCCCAGAACGTTGACGAAGAAGTCGATGGCTGGGTCGTAGTCGCGGACAATCAACGCCACGAGGTGCAGATGAGACATCAACTGCGTAAGCAATGTTGCCGCTGAACGCGCCGTTGCCAGCAGCCTGTAATGTGCCGTTCCAGCCTCTGGCAGCCACACTTCGATTCCGATATGGGGGTCGCCGATGCACCGCGCCGAGGTCGGCCGGCGAAGGCAGCGGTTGTAAAGCGGGGACCAGGTCGCCCACCTAAAAAGACGCGCACGATGTCGGCCGAAGCGCGCGCGAAGTTTTCGGCGGCACAGAAGGCGCGGTGGGCGAAGCAGAAAAGAACCCAAAACAAACTAAGACCTGCGCAACCCGCTGACCGACATCGGTACAGCGGTACCGCACTCTTGCATCGAGAGCGCCGGGCCGTCAGGCCTCGGTTCCCTATCGTTCCTCAGAAGCCAGGCACGAGCGTCCCCAAGTTGCGGCTGCAGGGACTTCGTCCCGTAAGTGGGTGTCGCGCCACGTGGACGTCACGTAAGTCATGGCGTGACCGGTCGACGACATCATGGTCAAGGGGGACAACGCCGCGACTTGTGAACCATGGGATGCGGCGGCCCTGGCGATTCTCGTCAGCACTGCACCAACAGTCTTGCGCCGCGGCACGATCCCCTATACGGTCATCGGCCCTCCTGGACACCAAGAGCCGCTCCGTCCGAGGGCGCGGTTGACGCGAGGGCCGACTCGGCGACAAGGAACGTCGTCACCAGGTGGTTGAACTCGTCCGGACGCTCAATCGGCACCACATGCGACGATCCGTCGCCCTTGATGATCTCGAATTGCGAACCGGGAATTCTGTCGGCGACCTCGCGGCAGATCCAGGGCGGGGTGAGCAGATCCTGCTCGCCGACAATCACGAGGGTCGGCGACTTGAGATCTGTCAACCGGTCGAGCGCGTCGTAGGAAAGGTATGCCTGCGCCTGGCGATTGTAGGCCTCCGGGCCGACTGGGTGAGGGTTGCTCGTCAACAAGCTGATGGTCTGCTGCACCGCCTCCTTGTTGCGCCGGAAGGCATTGGAGAAGAGCCACGTGAACTGCTGGCAGGCGAACACCTCGCCGGTCTTGTCAGCGGCCTTGACCCAGTTCCACGTGCGAATCGGATCGAAGGCGACTCGCGCGGGCGCCGCGCCACAACCGCTCAGGACCAATCGGTGCAGGCGACCCGCATGCCGTAGCGCGAACTCCTGGGCGATCATGCCGCCCATCGAGAGACCCAGCAGGTGAGCCCGTTTGATATCGAGCGCGTCCATCAACGCGGCCACGTCATCCGCCATATCTGCGATGGTGTACGGGCTTGTGGCCATCGAGCTGCGGCCGGCATCGCGGTTGTCGAAGATCACCACCCGGAACATCTGGGACAGCGCAGGAACCTGCGCGAGTGTCCATAGCGTGGCGTCGTACCCGATCCCCATGACCAGCACGAGGGGAGGTCCCTCCCCGTGGACTTCGAAGTACAGCTCCTGCCCGTTCGCTCGGACGGTACCAGACCTTGACATGGCCACCTCTCACGAAGCGAAACGTCGCTTCAGACCAACGAATAACGGAAAACCGGACGGCTCCAGGATTCACCGACTCGAAGGCCGTCCAACGACTAATGCGTAACGACGGGTGTTACGGTGGGAACATCCGTCGTTACAATCACCGGTAGGAGGCACCTGTGCGGCGACACCGGACACGCCTCAGAGGATGAGCATGCAAGAGGCCACCGAAGCGACGCCGCTCGAACGGGCGCGGGCCGCCGCGGCAACCGGCGATTGGCAGAACGCGTACGAGCTTCTCAGTGAAGTGGACGCAAGGACTACGCTCGTGGGACCCGATCTCGCCCTACTGGCTGCGGCGGCGTATGCTGCAGGCCATCTCGATGTGACGATCGAGGCGTGGGAGCGAGTCCACAGAGCGAGCGTGCAGGCTGGCGATCACCTGACCGCAGCTGGTGCCGCAGTTCGCGTCGCCATGCACCTGCTGTTCGATATGGCTCTCATGGCCCCCGTGCGGGCATGGCTCACGCGAGCGGACAGACTTCTCGAAGATCGTCAGGAGGATACGTCGGCCCATGCGTGGCTCGCCGTCGTGCGCAATTACGAACGACTGCTCTCCGGCGATTTCGAGAACGCCCGACACTGGGCCCGGCGAGCCATCGAGGCGGGTACAGGTCACGACCCGGCTGCCGCGGCCATCGGAAGGGTCGCGGAGGCACGCAGCCTCATCCTGCAGGGCGATGTCACGCGAGGTCTCGCGCTGCTCAACGAAGCGGCCGCGGCGGCGGTCGCAGGCGAACTCGATCCTCTCTGGACCGGACTGGTGTACTGCGAGGTGGTCTGTGCGCTCCAGGCGCTCGGGCAATACGACCTCGCGGAGGAGTGGACAACGGCGATGGAGAACTGGCGGCACGGACAGCCGGTGGGGAGTCTCCACGGACGCTGTCGTGTCCACCGGGCCGAAATCCTCCGGCTCCGTGGCTGCTGCGCCGACGCGGAGACGCAGATCCTCATGGCATGCGAGGAACTGCGTCCGTACTTACGACGGGAGTTCGGCTGGCCGTTGACGGAGCTTGGCCGCATTCGATTCCGAAAGGGCGACATCCAGGGCGCGGAGGATGCGTTCCTGGCGGCTCACGAGGCGGGATGGGATCCGCAGCCAGGGCTTGCGTTGGTGCACCTGGCGCGCGGCGACATCGCGCGTGCCGCCGCGTCCATTCACGAAGGCTTGGACCGTCCCTCAACTATTCCGTCGAAGGAGTGGCCGCCCAACACGGACTTGCGTCGCGTCCCGCTCCTCGAGGCGCAAGTCGAGATTGAGATCGCGGCCGGTGATCTTGTGCAGGCCCGGTCGGCTTCCGAGGAGCTCGGGCGGGTGGCGGCGCTGTTTCAGAGCAGGACGTTTGGGGCCAGTGCGACTCTCGCTCGCGGACGGGTACGCCTGGCAGAGGGCGACATCGGCTGCCGCCAGCCGTGACTTCGAGACCGCGGCACAGCAGTGGGGCGATATTGGCGCCCCGTACGAAACGGCACTCGCGCGGATGGGCCTCGGGAACGCGCTCCGAGCAGAAGGCAAGGAGGAGCGCGCCTTGCTCGAGTTCCGGGCGGCCCGTGCAACCTTCGAGCGCATCGGAGCGATCGATCAGGAATCTCGAGCGGCGCAGGTCTGCGGCGAGGTTGCGCCCGCCCGGCAGACACCACTGCATCCACCAACTGATGCGCGTCTCGGCGAGGCCGCCGTCTTCCATCGCGAAGGTGACTACTGGTCGGTCGGGTTCGAGAAGCACACCACACGCCTGCGCGATTCGAAGGGCCTGCAGTACCTGGCGCGTCTCCTCGCCAATCCTGGGCGCCAGTTCCACGTGCTTGACCTCGTGGCCGCCGGCAAAGCTGCGCTCGACATGTCCCGCGATCCCGGTGGATCCCGCTTGGTGCCTGACGCGGGAGATGCCGGCCCGCTGCTCGATGCGCGCGCCAAAGAGGCGTATCGCCGGAGGCTCGCAGAGATCGACGAGGACATTGAGGAGGCGCGGGCGATGGCGGATGTTGACAGGGCGGCGCAAGCTGATGCCGAACGCGAATGTCTGGTCCGGGAACTGGCCCGTGCAGTCGGACTCGGCGGGCGCGATCGACGTGCGGCGTCAGCATCTGAACGCGCCAGAAGCGCGGTCACCCGGGCTATCCGCCATGGCGCTGGCCCGAATCCGCGAGCACGACGCCTCACTCGGCGAGCATCTCGACCATGCCATTCGGACCGGTACCTACTGCGCGTATCTGTCCGATTCTCGAGTGCCTGTGGTGTGGAAGCTTTGACGACCCAATCGGATCGTCAACTCGCCGTTCACCTTCGGTCAGTCGAACCTCAGAGAGCCGATCGCGAGCGGTCGTTACTGACTACAGGCTCCGGACGGTTTCCAGTCAGAGGGTATGCCTCTCTCCTGAGCCGAATCATGGATGACCAGGGCGAACGCACGCCGGATCGCCGTACCAGTGACGTTTAGTTCCATTGGAGTATTCCCTCCCACCGTCATGGTTCCGCCGGCCCGAGCCCTGGTGGCGCCAGCCGGAGTCTCCAGACACTGCTCTCCCGCCAGTACGTACCAGCCTTCGGGGCCCGGGTGTGTATGCACCCTCGAATTGTCGCCGGGCCGCATGACAGCGTAAGAGAGCACCGCAGCGTAGCTCCTTGCTGTGGGAAGCTGCAGTGGTCCGACGATGGCGATAGCTTCGCCTCCCCGCGGGGCAGAGTTTCGGGGACCGAATTCGGAGAGCCACACTCGCCCGTCTTCCTCCACGACAAGTCCGGACGCACTCTTGGCCGCCTCCGCAGCCTTCCTGCTTGGAAACGCGCGCAAATGCCAGTAGACGGATGCTTGGCTGAAATGAAGTCCGGTCACCGTGGCGATGTTGAAGCAGCCAAACTCCGGTCGCTTCTCACCCGGCGGCACGTCCACACAGGCCACTTCGGTCAGGTGATTGTGTCCGGCGGTGGCGGGCACCTGAGCCCGCAGGTGGCCGATTGGCGCGATGTGAAAGGGGACCAGGTACAGTACGAGGGCCCCGATGAATGGAGTTCTGGCCAAGTGTGATCCTCCGAAAAGCCGCGCATTGGCGACAGGTGGGTCCACATTGGACCAGCGGGAGTCATATTACGCCGAAGGCAGTGCCGCTGCCGCGAATCCTGTGAGCCGCACCATTTACGCGCCGGTCATTCGCCAATGGCCTGGCTGAGGCCGAAAAGCATCGAAGGGCCACAAAGGCCGCGCTGATGTGGTGAGCAACGCCGTCCACTCATGAAGGATCGCCACCGGGGAGATCGAGGAATCCGGCACAACTGAAGACGGTAGGGACGACGTGGTATCCAAGCGGACTCAACTTACCGACCGCCGGGCAGCTTTGCAGTGCCCGGCTCAACTGCCAAGGTTCGTGTCCTGGACCAATCCGAACCGGGGGTCCCGAGGACGGGGGAGCAGAACCATGTCCTTAAGCGCCTTTATCCGCGACCACGACGAAGAAATCATCAGCGAATTCGCGCTCTTCGCCAGAACGCTGATGCCGCCTGGCGCGGACATGACCGATGCGGAGTTGCGCGATCACGCCCACGAGATCTTGACCGCTGTCGTGGACGACATGAGCATTGCGCAGACCAGCGACGAACAGTGTCAGAAGTCTCAAGGCGGCGGCTCCGCCCACACGATGCGAGCCTCCGGAGCGCTTCACGCGGATGACCGCATCAAGCACTGATTTGTGTTCCAGTCCGTCCTCGCGGAATTTCGCGCGCTTCGCGCGACCGTGCTGCGCATCTACGGGGAAAGCGGCGCGTCAGACCTCACCGAGGTGCTCCGATTCATCGAGGCGATTGACGAGTTGCTGACCGAATCGATGACCCGATTCGCAGTTCGGACTGACCAGTTTCGGGATCACGTGAGCATCCTGAGCCACGATTTGCGCACCCCACTCGGGGCCATCACCGCGGGCGCCGCGCTCCTCGCCTTGCCCGAGGACAACGCGCAGCGGCGTAGCTCGGTCGTGACGCGCATCATGACCAGCGCGCAACGCATGGAGCGGATGATTGCCGATCTCCTGGACGTGACACGCGCCCGATTGGGCGGATCGATGTCGCTCAAGCGACGTGCCGCCGATCTTCAGCAGGTGTGCGAGGAGGCGATGATTGAGATCCGTGCCGGTCAACCCGAGGCAGTCGTGCGGCTGCAGGCGGACGGAGACCTGAGAGGCGAATGGGACACCGACCGGCTGGCCCAGCTCGTATCGAATCTTATTGGGAACGGGATACAACACGGCGAGGGAACGCCGGTCACGATCACCGCGCACGGAAACGGCGACTCCGTGACGCTCGGCTTCCATAATGGAGGTCCAGCGATTCCGCCCGATGTCCCTGCCGTTCGTGTTTGAACCGCTCGCTCGGGGTCGCGGCGAGAGCGCGGGGCACAGTATCGGGCTCGGCCTGTTTATCGCCCGGGCGATCGTGTTGGACACGGCGGCAACATTCAAGTGAGTTCGTCGGCCGACGCGGGGACCACGTTCACTGTGTCGCTGCCCAAGGCTCAATCGCAGTAGCGTTCCCGGCCGGATCGTCGCCTCGACCCTCAGCGTCACCGCGAGCGGGCTCGATCACTTAGCTGAGTCTCGGCTTCACAATTGAATACGACGCAATCCCATCGCGACAGGACCGCCAAGATCGTTGCAGGATTCGTACGCTCTGACGCGGTGCGCAGTGCTCGTTGCCTGGCGCTCTTCGTCGCCGTAAGTGATCGAACGACATTAGGAGGTCTGACACAATTTGATGCAGGATCACGTCGACATGCGCCGGTAAACCCCTGAATTCAAATCACATCGCGGACCTGCAGGATTTAAAGGAGGGTTTGCGCCACACTGTTCCGGACCGCTCGCAAGTGATTGATTCTAAACGGAGAGATGTCCGAGTGGTTGAAGGAGCACGCTTGGAAAATGTGGCACGCTGGGTTTGTCATTGGCGCTCCTCGTAATGAGCATCGCCAAAGCGATGGTTCTCTCCGTACCGGACGGCGCGACAATCTTCCTCGACGTGCCGATGTGGAACTAAGCGGGAACTTTCAGTTGACGCTTGAGGGCCTTGCCTACCCCACATACTACAAAGGCCTGTTCTCGGATCTACGGGCGGCGTTCACCGCGGCGGCTCAACAAGCGCGGAAGATTTGGCGGGAAGACCAGACGGCCAAGCGGATTTGCGGTGACCGGCTTGAAGCGTTCACCGACGACATCGTCATGCTGCCGAAGCTCTTCCGCCGTCTCGCCGCGTTCATGGACGGCGGGAGCACGATTGCGGCGTCTAAGCAGTTCTTGTCCAATCGGGCCGAGGGCATGACCATCATTTCTCAAGCGCACTTCACGCACTTTGATACCCTCGTGCGAGTGCAGGGCAACACGGTCAGATTGACCTAGCCGCCTGAGAATCTAATGTTGGAGGGCTAAACAGCGATGGAACGACGCATCTACACCCCGTCCTCCGGGCTCTCCTCGTGGCGCGATCGATTGGCAGATCCCGAGACGCAGTGGGTGCGGACCAAATCCGCCTTCGAGACGGCTGTCTTCTGGGAGGTTGGGGCCCGGCAGGCGTGCGGTCTGCATCCCAGCCTTGTGGCGCTCCTCGAGCAAAGCCCGGAGCTGCGCGGCCCCAGCCTCGTCGCGTCCTTCCCGGAGCATCGCGTCGCTCTGCCTGGCGGCACGCGCGCCTCTCAAACAGATGTGTGGGCCCTCGTGCGGGTTTCTTCGGCGCTGCTCTCACTGGCAGTTGAGGGCAAAGCCGGTGAGAGTTTCGCTGAGACGATTGGCGAGTGGCTTCGAGATGCGTCGTCAGGCAAACAGGACCGGCTCAAGTTCCTGTCGGAGCGGCTTTGTCTACCCTGCGCACCGGATAACGCGATCCGCTATCAACTCCTCCACCGGACTTCATCGGCCTTGATCCCAAGCCGAGCGTTGTGGCGCTTCGGCCGCGGCGATGATCGTCGTGTCCTTTACTGATGACTCGCGTCGAAGGACTACTTTGCCGCGTTCGCTAGATGCGTCGGCGGGCAGCACGTCGTCGGCTCAATGTGTCGTGCTCAGTCGGTGACGCGATTTCCGCTGTAACCCTGGCTGGCTCGATGCGCGGCCCTGCTCGGATGCGGAGCTCGCGGCGGTAGTGGCGTAGCCAAACCGCGGCGTATGAACTAATGTCGGATCGCGCAACTCGGGATTGCCGAATCCACGCGCCGAGGACGGCCGGCGAAGGCAGAGGATGTAAAGCGGGGTCCGGGTCGGCCGCCGAAGAAGAAGCGCACGATGTCGGCAGAAGCGCGCGCCGCCAACCAGGGCGACCGCCCCGGCGGTGAGCTCGTTCAGTGAACCTGCGTGAACAGGAAGGGCCTGAAAGTCGGCGACGCCCCACGTCGCCCGCTTCGCGCGGTAGGGTTTGTCATGGAGCGTCGGTGACAGGCGCACGCTTCTTCACGTCGTCAAGCCAGTTAGAAAACCTGCAGGCGGACGCCGCGGTCATCTCCTTGCTGCTGCTCCTCCACCATGACGAAATGTTGCCCGTCAGGAGCGACGTCGTAATTGGCGATCCCACCCTGGGCACCGCCCCTGTCCCGCGTATAAGGGTCGTCGAACAGCTCGGTCGAAGACCCGATCCGGAGCGAGCCACCGGCCTCGTCGACAGGTGCGACCTGAAGCTTGCCGCCGCGCCTGTAGAAGACTCGTCCGGACCTGGCCCATACCGGCTCCTGCCCACCGCCGACTGAGACAGGCACCTCAGCGCCCGGCCCTGGATAGGGCCGCGCGACCACCTCGTTCTCGCCCGACTTGTTCGAGAAAATAACACCACCCAGCGTCCGTTCGGAGAGAAGATGGCCCCGCGTTCCTCATAGGGTCCGGCTACGAACGGGCGAAGGCTTCGCTGCGAACCCTGGACCTGCAGCATCCAAATGTCGCGGTCCCTGACGCCCAGATTGTCGGCCCCAGCGGCGGCGGAACCGTTGGGAGTGTCGGACATATACAGGGCCAGCGTGCGGCCATCGGGTGACCAGGACGTCGGAAATCGCCGCCCGGGAATATCGATTAGCGTCTCCGGTCCGACGCTCCCGTCCGCGAGCCCCCACAAATTCGGTTCGTCAACGCGGGACCGTCGCGTACGTCAGGCGCGTGCCGTCCGGAGTCCACACCGGATAGAACCGATTGTTCCCGAGGACGTCACACGCGTGCGGGCCCGACGGCTGACGTCCACCACCCAAAGGTCAGCAGGGGTATTCAGATCGGGGACCAGGCTCGATGGTGTACGCGATGCGCGATCCCGTCCGGTGAATACCGCGGGAACCAGGCGACCCCCGGCACATCCATCAGTGGCGATGGGACACCGCTGCGCGTGAGCTGGACCAGGCGGGTCGTGCCGACGTCGCCGGCGGACGCGGGAAATGTACACGAGCGTGCCGGTCGACGACACGGCAAACTGCATCGAAGTACCCGCCACATTGGCGACGCCGTCGAGGACCGGCACTGCTGCGCCTTGCACGCGTCCCGTGAGCGGGTCGAAGGGCACCGCAAACAACGTGTTGCCGCGGCGTAGACGAGATGGCCCAAGCAACAAAAAAGGCGGCAAAGGGGTACCGTCGCTACCACCACCTTGCGTTCGCCGCTCGTGCGCGAACGCACTATGATGCGCCACTCGTCAGGCAGTTCGTCGCGGGTCGCCGGGACCATGTAGAGCACCCACTCTCCGCCTGGCAGCGATTGCGGGTTGAACCCTGTCGGGTACGACTCCGACGACGGGAACAACAGCTCTGGGGTGCCTCCCCGTGCATCGACACGGACGACGCCTTGTTGCGTGCCGAGGAGAATTTGCTCGTTCTCGCCCCAGCTCGCGCCGAAGGGCGCACTGCCCAGGTCGCAGATCTTCACGGGCCCTCCGCCATTCACCGCCACCTTCTTCAGCTGGCCTTGCTGGAAGAACGCCACCGTCTGACCGTCGGGCGAGAACACGGGCACGGTGGCGAGGCGTCCCTGATTCGGTCTCCGCGCCCGGTAGCGGCACGGCCTCCACGTCGCCGAGGGATCGCACCATCATTCGTTCCGGGTGACTTACGCGATGCGCATTCCATCCGGGAAACTGCCACCGTATTGTTGGGCTCGCTGGGCGCTTGTGTGATCGCCAGATCGAACCGCATCACGGGCCGCGGTGTCTCTGTGCGCGACGGTCGTGCGATGACTAAGGCACCCAGCACGACGAGGCCTGCAATGAGGCCCAGCGTGATCGGGTAGCGCCGCTGCCACACCGGAGCTGGTATAGCGTTGCCGTTGCCGCAGAACCGGTCCGCTCGCCGTCCGCCTCGGCGAGTTCGACTTCGACCGTAGCCATGTTCGCGACGCGCGTGCGAACGGACTTGTCGTAAGGCAGCGCCTGAGTAAGCGGATCAAGGCCGGCGGCGCATCGGGGAGGCAACGCGCTCCATTCGGGGTCGCTGCGCAGGACTTCCGCGATCGTCCTCGGCCACACTCGTCGCCTCCGAACGCTGGCCGCCCGGTCAGCATCTCGAACAGCACCGCGCCGAACGCCCATACATCGGTTCGGACATCGACCCACTGGCCCTGGGCCTGCTCCGGAGACATGTAGGCCGCCGTCCCCATAATGGTGCCCGCGCGCGTATGGTCCAGGGTCGCTGACGCGGGTGTGTCGCCAGGTGAATACCGGTCCGGTACCGGCGCGCCAGCCCGAAGTCCAGAATCTTGACCAGACCGTCCGGTGTGATCTTCATGTTGGCCGGCTTCAGGTCGCGGTGGATGATGCCCCGCTCACGCGCAGCATCCAAGCCAGCGGCAATTTAATGGCGACTTCAGTGCATCTTCGAGCTTGAGCGGTGCCTGCGCAATCCGCTCTGCCAGGGTGTAACCCGGCACGAGTTCGAGGACCAGGGCAGGCGCCCCGTCAAGCGACTCGAGTCCAAGAATGGCCCCGATGTTCGGATGGTTGAGCGACGCAAGGTGGCGCGCCTCACGCTCAAAGCGCGCGAGCCGCTCTGGGTTGCCGACAAAAGCGGGCGGGAGAATCTTGATCGCGACGTCCCGACGCAGCTTCGTATCGTGGGCGCGGAAAACTTCCCCCATGCCTCCGGCACCCACCCGCTCGGCGATGACATAGGGGCCGACACGCTGCCCCGTCCGCACCGCGGCTGCCGCCGCGCCGCTCGCCAAGTCAGCCCCGGACAGCGCAGGAGGCGATTCGAGGAAGTCGATGGCGTGCTGCTCGTGGCCGAGCAGCGATTCCAACTCGCGTCTCAGTGTCTCGTCGGTGCCGCACACCTCACGCAGGTAATCAGCGCGCTGCTCCGGCGACCGTTCGAGAGCGGCATGATAGAGAGATTCGACGCGTCTCCAACGCTCTGATCCCATAGCAGACCGGCGCATTCTATTACCTGGCGCAGTATTACTGATGTGCTGAAAGCAGGGCGCGGATCGTATGGCCCGGCTTTCGCTGAGGGCTGGGATGTTCACGATCTGGCCGTCCCAGCGGGGACGCATCAGCCCGTCAGGCGTACCGCTGTATTCCGGCAGCAGCACTGTTCGAGTTCATGCGCGAACACGACCGCGAGCGCGCGGGCG
Organism: uncultured Acidobacteriota bacterium; assembly: GCA_963748265.1. Classification (GTDB taxonomy): domain Bacteria; phylum Acidobacteriota; class Vicinamibacteria; order Vicinamibacterales; family CAVVIG01; genus CAVVIG01. The sequence continues at coordinate 576,974 of CAVVIG010000001.1, forward strand.
GGGTCACTCTGCGTCTGACGCGCGTGGCTGTGAATCCGCGGGTAGTAAATGTAGGCGCGTTTCGTCGTATGTGCCGCCTGCCCGAACGCTGTGTGCTCTGGGTTGTTGCGCGCCGTCATTCGCCCGTCCAGGATGATCAGCTCGACGTGGAAGAAACCGTCCGCTGCCGCGTGTGCCCGAGTACCGCCAGCCCAGACCAGCGCCACGCCGACTCTCGCGTAGACGCGAGCGGCCAGACGCTGCGCTTCAGACATTTCGTTGGCAGGTACCGGCCGGTAATCCCTGACGTGGAACACGACCGTCGCCACCGACGCTGGCTCAGCGGTGACGGGCTCGACGGCGGCCAGTACCCCAATCAGAACGGCCGCGGTCCCCGCCGCTGCCACATGCCCGTTCGCCATGTCCGCTCCCCTCCTCGTGTTCGGAGGCGGGAGACGGCACCGAGAACTGGCATCGGCTGTTCTCACGCGTAAAATCGCGACATCGTGTCCGAGAGTCGGGCCGTCACGGCCCTCCTACTCCACTGGCGCGGCGGCGACGACGCGGCACTTGACCGCCTTGTGCCGCTCGTCGAGGAGGAGCTGCACCGGATTGCGAGACGGTGCATGGCTGGCGAACGTGCGGGTCATAGCCTGCAGGCCACGGCTTCGTAACGAGGCGTACCTGCGGCTGATTGACGTCCAACGCATCGGCACGATCGTGCGCACTTTCTCGCGATGGCGGCCCGTTTGATGCGACGCGTCCTGATTGACCACGCCCGGTCGAAGGGATATCAGAAACGCGGCGCGCGGGCCGTGAAGGTGACCTTCGACGAGTTCCACATGCCGGGCACCGAACAGGACGCGGACCTCGTGGCACTCGACGACGCACTGACAGCACTGACCGCCATGGATGAACGGAAGGGCAAGGTCGTGGAGTTGCGGTTTTTCGGCGGACTAAGCGTCGACGAAACGGCGACGGTCCTTGCGGTCTCCCCTGAGACGGTGATGCGGGACTGGAAATTCGCGAAGGCGTGGCTGCTGCGCGAATGCAACACCACTGAGCGGAAATGTACTTCCCGCCAGAACCCTCGACGCCTTAGATGGCGGCCATGTGCGGGTGATTGAGGGCGGCGAGGACTTCGGCTTCGCGTTGGAATCGCGCGACCCGTTCAGGATTCGCAGCGACATCTGGCGGGAGCACCTTGAGGGCGACTTGCCGTTTCAGCGTGGTGTCGGTCGCGCGATACACCTCACCCATGCCCCCGCGCCAAGCAGGGAATGGATCTCATAGACGCCGAGGCGAGTGCCGGAACTGAGAGCCAATGGGCGGCATTATATGGGGACGATTTTGCTGCACCCGGTACTTTAGTCGCGATCGCGTGCTCAGCAGGGAGAACCCACCGGAACACTCCGAAGCGAGAGACTGCCCTGCCCACGATCGCAAGCGCGCCGGCAAGTGCCCGGTGTCGTTGTAGCATCCCAACCGCACCCCACCGTCCGGCGCGACGCGCAATTGGGTAATCCCACAGTGAGACGTGGCGAGCGTCGACCAGGACTCGGGCGGAATGCCCAGACTCGACAGACGAAATACCGCACAAGGTTTCCATGCGTCACGAGAATGTCGATGCGTTCTGTTGTGCGTGAGGGACGGACGTATCGAGCGAACGCACGCGCGCCGCGCTGCTGGCCACGCGCGAACCCCGTCTGCCATCGGTGATCGTCGGGAGGCCCCACATTCCCGAGCTCCCACAAAAGGGTGCTGTTCCACAGGGCAACGGTCGGGAACGCGGCGTGGATGATCTCGGCCTGTTGCGCGCGCGGCCCAACGTGCTGCAATAGATCGCACTCACGCCATTGGGTGCAGCCGCTTGGCCGTGACACGGGCCTGTTCTCGCCCTAATGCCGTGAGGCCGGCGGCGAACTGGTTCTTTGCGGCTCTGTCAAGTTGCCCGTGCCGGACGAGATACAGGACTCTTTCGCCGATGACATGAAACTCAAACGTCTCGTTACAGTCGTGTCTTGGCCGGCGCGAAGGACCTCACTCATGGCTCTATCAGCGGCAGGACGTCTCCCCTTTCTTCCCCGGCGTCGTGCAGCGTGCAGATGTGAGGATGCGAGAAACTGTGCGAAGGCGCGGACCTCGCGGTGAAATAGAGCCTGCACTCCGCGCCTCGCGCGAGATGTTCCGCGAGCAGCTTGAAAGGGCCGCCGGCCCGAGCGATGAACCTTCGCGCGGTGCACCTCGCCCATCCCCCCCTGCGCCGAGAAGGGAAAGGACTTCGTAGACGGCGAGGCGGGAACCCGCGATAAGTGCCACGTGGTTGGGCGGAGTATAGCGGGTCCTCGTCACCTCATCAGTCCCACTTCCGGCGCTGGGCCGCCCAAACCTAATGCTGAATCGTAGCGAGCCAGTTGACGACGACGGTGATAGGGGCTGGCGTGCCTTGCTCGGTCGGGAGACTCACCAGAAATCGCTGTCCGTCTTTGGAGACGCTGTACGGACGGCCGGAGAGCGACACCAGTGCCGGCATCTTGAACAGAGCCCGTGGCGGCTCGGATACAACCAACTCTGATGCGCGGGTGGCGTCGACGGCCGCGGTCATCATCGTGCCGTTCGGCGCAATGAAGAAGATCTCTTTGCCGTCGGTGCTCCACTTGGGGAAGTAACCTCCGTTCAGAGAAATCTGGTAGGGCTGTCCGCTGCCCGGCGGAAACGACCGCACGAAGACATCGGTGCGGGCGTTCCCGGCTGATTTCTGGGTACGCGATCGAATGGGTGTCCGGTGAGAAGGTCGTGTACGCTTCATTTTTCGCTGTCTGCGCGAACGGAGTCGGTTCGCGTTCGGCGAGCGCAAGCACCCAGATGTCGGATGAGCCGTCGGCACCAACGCGGTTATAAGCGATGAACCGCCCATCGGCTGACCAGTCAGTCGGCACGATGAAACCTCCGATGTCCAACAACTCCACTTCGTCGCCCCGCCCGGTCATGAGCCTCTGACGCAGTGTCGAGCACCCCGCCCTAAGGCCGAAACGCGATTCGCCGGCCATCCGGCGACCAGATCGGCGCGCCGGACCCGCGCGCCCCGAACGTGAGCCGTCTTGGCTTGCCTTGCGCGTCCAGGATGAAGAGGTCGTTGTCTTGCGGACCGCCACTGAATACACGCACGGCAATATTCTGCGTGTCCCCGCGCGACAGACTGGGTCTGATGTAACTGGCGACTTCCCCGACCGGCGCAGGGTTTCTGCCGACGCGATCCACCTGAGGTCAACTGCCCCTCACCCTGGTTGAGCGGCGCCGTGGTACAGCAACACGCCATCGTCCGATACGGAGAAGCTTGTGTACTGGCTGTCCTTCCAGACCCACGCTATCGGCGACGAGTACGGCTTCGCCGGTAACCTGCCGGCTGTCCCAATCGAATCGCCGCGCCACCAGCCTGCCAAGGTGATTGGACAACAGATATCCAGAGGCATACGCCACCGACGACTCTTCCTCGAAGAGCGTTGATGTCTCCGCGCCGTCGAGATCGCCT
>CAVVIG010000002.1:0-117261 GCA_963748265.1 uncultured Acidobacteriota bacterium
AGGCCGAACTCGAATTTCGTGTCCGCGACGATGATGCCGCGGGCCTCGGCGTGGGCCGCGCCCAGTGCATACAACTGCAAGGTCAGCGCGCGGGCGCGCGCGAGTACCGGCGGATCCACAATCCGCGCCGCGTCCGACTCGCTGATGTTGATGTCGTGGCCGCTCTGCGCCTTCGTCGCCGGCGTGAAAATCGGTGCCGGCAGCCGGTCGGACTCGCGGAGGCCGCCAGGGAGCGGGATGCCGCAGATCTGGCCCGTCGCCTGGTAGTCCTTCCAGCCCGAACCTGACAGGTAGCCGCGCGCCACGCACTCGACTGGCAGCGGCTCGGTGCGCCGCACCAGCATGGACCGGCCCGCCAGCACGTCGACGTCGCCGCGGACGTCCGCAGGGTAGTCGGCCACGTCAGTGGAGAGCAGGTGGTTCGCGACGAGGTGGGCCGTGCTCCCGAACCAGAAAGCGGAGATCTGCGTCAGCACCTTGCCCTTGTCCGGGATGCCCGATCCGAGCACGTAGTCGAAGGCGGAGATGCGGTCGGTGGCGACGATGAGCAGGTGGTCGCCGACCTCGTAGAGGTCCCGTACCTTCCCTGCCGGTCGGGTACGCGCCGCGCGATGGATGTCTGGAGGATTGGAGCGGCGAGCGGCAAGGCGACCTCGTGCCGAGAAGTCAGGGATGTTACTTGGAGCGTGCGGTGCTGACAACAACAACATGTAGCGGGTGAGCGGTCCCTTCGCAGCTAGAGCGGTATAGTAGGGAATACCTTCGTCAGTGCACATGCGGTCCCATTTACGCGCCTTGATCGTGCTCGCGCTCGGCGGCGCCCTGCTGGTCCTCTTTTTCTACAACGTGGATCTGCGCGGCGTGGCGAGGGCGATCATGCATGCCGATCCCGTGTGGCTCGGCATCTCGCTGGCGACGACCGTCGTGAACCTGGCGATCCGCGCCTGGCGCTGGCAGTACCTGCTCGAGCCGATTGGCCGGCCCGGGTTCGCCACCGCCTTCCGCGCCACGGCGGTCGGGTTTGCGGCGAGCAGCGTGCTGCCGGCACGGGCGGGTGAGGTCATTCGCCCGTATTTCCTGGCGCGGCAGGAGCGGATCAGCGCCACTGGCGCCTTTGCCACCATCATCCTCGAGCGCGTGCTCGACATGGTGACGGTGCTCGTCCTGCTGGCGGTATACGTGCTCTTCGCGGCGCCGGTCATCACCGACAGCAACCGTCTGGCGTTCGAGGCCGTCCAGTGGACGGGCATGATCGCCGCGGCGGGCGCGGTCGGCGCGCTGGCGGTCATGTTCGTGCTCGCGGGAAATCCTCGCCGCCTGGCGGAATCGCTGTCGCGGCTGGAAGCGGTGCTGCCGTCGCGGCTGGCCGGAATGCTCGCGCGCGTGGCGGAGAAGTTCGCCAGCGGGCTCGGCATCATCCGGCGTCCCGGCCGTCTCACCGTGGCGCTCGTGTTGTCCTTTCCCCTGTGGCTCTCGATCGCGGTGGGCATCTGGACGGTGGCGCGTGCGTTCGACCTCGCGGTCTCCTTTCTCGGCTCCTTCCTGGTGATCGCGCTGCTCGTGGTCGGCGTCGCCGTGCCGACGCCCGGAGCGGTCGGCGGCTTTCACGCGGCGTTCCGCTTCGCGGCGACCACCTTCTTCGATGCACCGGACGCTGCGGCGGTCGGCGCCGCGATCGTGCTGCACCTGTTCACTGTCGTTCCTTCGCTGTTCCTCGGGCTGCTGTTCGCGGCACACGAAGGGCTCAACGTCGCCGGGATGCGCAGGCTGGCGGACCAGGCCGACACGGGGGGGACCGCGTAGCCATGAAGTGTCCGTACTGCGCCACTCTGGGAGACAAGGTGGTCGACTCGCGCGAGAGCAAGGAGGGCGAGGTCATCCGCCGCCGCCGCGAGTGCCTCGAGTGCGGCAAGCGCTTCACAAGCTACGAGCGGATCGACGAGATCCCCTACATGGTGGTGAAGAAGGACGGCACGCGCGAACGGTTCGATCGGCAGAAGCTGGTCAACGGGTTGCTGAAGGCGTGCGAGAAGCGACCGGTCAGCCTGAAGTCGGTTGAGGCCATCGCCGACCGCGTGGAATCGACCCTGCAGGACCGCGCGGAGCGCGAGATCGGTACCGTCGAGATCGGCGCGTTCGTGATGGAGGAGCTGAAAAAGCTCGACAAGGTGGCTTACGTGCGCTTCGCTTCGGTGTACCGGCATTTCCGCGACATCGGCGAGTTCATGAGCGAGCTGAAGGACCTGCTGAACGTCAAAGAATAGGGACGCGTGGCGCTCACCGTCATCTCGAACACCCCGGCTACCCAGAGCGGGCCCCCTCCGCACGAGGCCCGTCCGCCCTTTCGCGACAACCCGCGGCTGATTCTCGCCGGCATCGCGGTGCTGCTGGCGGCCCTCATCGCCATCGTCGCCGCGAACCGGTCGCCGGGGCTCTCGCCCGACTACCTCGCCGAGTTCGTGCTCTACGCGCTGCTGGCTGCCGACCTGACGATGGTCGTGGCCCTCGTTTTCTTCCTCGCTCGCAACATCGTCAAGCTGGTCGTGGAAGGACGCCGCGGCCGGCCCTTCGCGCGCTTCCGCGCGAAGATCGTCGCCCTCCTGTTCGCGATGACCCTGGTGCCGGCGGTCCTGGTGCTCGCCGTGGGAAGCGAACTGCTTCGGACCAGTGTCGACCGGTGGTTCAACGCGCCGATGGACGAGATCCTCTCGTCCGCGAACCAGATTGCCAGCGACTACTATCGCGAGCGCCAGTTGCTCGTCGCGGAGCACGCCGCCCGCACGGCACGCGCGCTCGCGTCCGCCGACCTCTTCGCTCCGGACGTCGACGCGCTGCGGGCGATTGCCGCGCACGAGGTCAGCGCCGAGCGCGTGCAGGTGCTGCAGGTCTACCGCGTGATGCCGGGATCGAGCCCGCCTGCGCTCGAACCGGTCTTCGATGTCAGCGCCTCGGGAGCTCCGCCCGGCTACTCGCGGGCGAGCACCGACGAGCTCGCCCGCGAAGTGCTGGAAGGCGCGGCCGCCGAGCGCGAGGTACAGACGCTGGGCGCCCGCGGCGATCTGCTCCACGGTGCATCCGCGATCCGGGGACCGGACGGCGCCATCGTCGGTGCAGTGGTCGCCACCGATCACCTGACCGGCGATCTGGCCGCGCGTTCGCGGCGCATGACCGTGGCGTTCGAGAACTACAACCAGCTGCGCGTCTTCAAGCGCCCGCTGACCGGCGTGTACCTGTCCTTCTTCCTGATGGTCACGCTGCTCATTCTCGTCGGCGCGACCTGGATGGGGCTCTACCTGGCCAAGCGGATTACGCGCCCCGTGCAGATGCTGGCGCACGCCGCCCGCGAGATCGGCGCGGGCCACCTCGATCAGCGTGTCGAGCCGCAGAGCGACGATGAGTTCGGTGCGCTGACCGAGGCGTTCAATGCCATGGCGGCGGAGCTCGCGACGAGCCGCAGGCGCGTGGAGCAGTCCACTATCGACCTGGAGCAGCGCCGGCGCTACGTCGAGACCATCCTGGAGCGGATCACGACCGGTGTCGTCTCGCTCGACGCCAGCGGTGTCGTGACGACGATCAACAGCGCCGCCGCGCGGCTGCTCGGCGTGCCGCGATCGGTCGTTGGCCAGTCGGCGGGCGCCGTCTTCGATGGGCCGGAGCTCGAGCCGCTCGCCTCGCTGCTGAAGACCCCGCCCGACCGGTCCGCCTCACTCGACCGCGAGATGGCGATCGCGCGCGACGGGCATGACGTGCACCTGGCCGTCGTCGCGACGCCGCTCAGCGGCGATGCCGGTCTCCCCGAAGGGCAGATCCTCGTGCTCGACGACGTCACGCTGCTGATTCGCGCCCAGAAGGTGGCGGCCTGGCGCGAGGTGGCGCGCCGCCTTGCGCACGAGATCAAGAACCCGCTGACGCCGATTCAGCTCTCGGCCGAGCGCATGCGACGCCACTTCGCCGACGGGCCGTCCGGCGCACGCGCGCTGGTGGACGAGTGCACCGGCACGATCGTCGGCGAGGTCGAGTCGCTGAAGGCGCTCGTCGACGAGTTCTCCCAGTTCGCGCGCATGCCCACGCCGCGCACGACGCCGACCGACGTGCACGCCCTCATCACAAGCAGCCTCGCGCTGTACGACGGCATTTTCACGGGCGTGACCTTCGAGCGGCGGTTCGGTGCGGGCGTGCCGCCTGTACGCCTGGACCCCGAGCAGATCCGGCGCGTCGTCATCAACGTCGTCGACAACGCGATCGAGGCGATGGATCGCCGGGGCTGATCGTCGATCGAGACGCAGCACGATGAGCCGAATCAACTGGTGCGGATCGTTGTCGCGGACAACGGCCCCGGCATCCCGCCCGGCGAGCGCGAGAAGCTGTTCCTGCCGTACTATTCGACGAAGCGGCGGGGCAGCGGTCTGGGGCTCGCGATCGTCCGGCGGATCATCGCCGAGCACGGCGGCACCATCGACGCGAGCGACAACGAGCCGCACGGGACCCGGTTCACCATCGAGCTGGCGTGCTGAACGTCGATAGTCGCGGGCCTCAGGTCACAGGGCACAAGTCGCGGGTCTTGCCAGCGTGAAACCAACCATCCTGATCGTGGACGACGAGCCTGGCGTGCGCAGCTCGCTGAGCGGCGTCCTGCGCGACGAGGGGTACAGCGTCGAGGCGGTGTCCAGCGGCGAGGCCTGCCTGGACCGGGTGACGCGCGGACCGGTGGACCTGATCGTGCTCGATGTCTGGATGCCGGGCATGGACGGCCTGGCCACGCTGGCGCGGCTGCGTGAGCGGCAGGTGGACGCGCAGGTGGTGCTCATCTCCGGGCACGGCAACATCGAGTCGGCGGTCAAGGCGATCAAGCTCGGGGCATTCGACTTCGTCGAGAAGCCGCTCTCGCTCGACAAGACGGTGCTCGTCGTGCGGAACGCGCTTCGCCAGCGGCTGCTCGAGAACGAGAACCGCGCGCTGCGGGCCCGCGTCGATCGCGCACACACGATGGTCGGCGAGAGCCTGCCGATGCGCAAGCTCCGCGAGCAGGTGGCGATGGCCGCGCCCACCAACGGTCGCGTGCTGATCTACGGCGAGAACGGCACCGGCAAGGAGCTCGTCGCGCGGACCGTCCACACGCTCAGTCGGCGCCGCAACGGGCCGTTCGTCGAGGTGAACTGTGCGGCCATACCCGAGGAGCTCATCGAGAGCGAGCTGTTCGGGCACGTGCGCGGCGCGTTCACCGGCGCGGTGGCCGACCGGCGCGGCAAGTTCGAGATGGCCGACGGCGGCACAATCTTCCTGGACGAAATCGCCGACATGAGCCTGAAGACGCAGGCCAAGGTGCTGCGCGTGCTCCAGGAGCAGACGATGGAGCAGGTCGGTGGAACGACGCGAATCAAGGTGGACGCGCGCGTGCTCGCCGCCACCAACAAGGACCTCCAGACGGAGATCCGCGCCGGGAATTTCCGAGAAGACCTCTACTTCCGCCTCAACGTCGTGCCCGTGTTCGTGCCGCCGCTGCGCGATCGGCGGGAGGACATCCCGCTGCTCGCCGACCACTTCATGGCCGAGTTCGCTCGCGAATACGGGCGCCGCTCGAAGCGCTTCGACAACGCCGCACGCTCGGCGCTCCAGCACTACGAGTGGCCGGGCAACGTGCGGGAACTGCGCAACGTGATCGAACGGCTGATGATCATGGTGCCCGGCGAGGCGATTACGCCCGACGACCTGGTCTTTCTCGGACACCACGCCGCCGCGGGGCCAGGGGAGGCTGCGGCGCCGGCCGCCACCGGGCTCACGCTCCACGAGGCACGCGAGCGGTTCGAACGCGATCTCATTCTCCGAACCCTCGGCGAGCAGCAGGGCAACATGTCGCGCACCGCCGAAGTTCTCGGCGTGGAGCGAAGCAACCTCTATCGCAAGATGCGGTCGTTCGGGATCGCGCCGGCGCGGCGTCAGGAGACCGACGAAGAATCGCTGTAGCCCGCCGCCGCGAGCCTGGCCTCGAGAATGTGCTGCCTGGTCGCAGGCGGTAGCCCGAGGCGGTCGAAGCTGGTGTCCTTCAGCGCGGCAGCGGGGATCAGGCCAATGAGCTCACTCCGGCCGACTCCGACGCCCAGCGCCTCGGCTTCGCGTGTCACGGCCTCGTAGGCGACGTGGATCGGCGTCCGCTCGTAGTCCGTCAGGTTCATCGACACCTGCGCCGTGCCGTCGTTCATCTGCAGGCCGATCGCCTTCACGCAGGGAAGCCCGCCGCTGCTCTCGCGGACGCGCCGTGCGATGGCGGCGGCGAGGTCCACCCGGTCGGTCGCAAGGTTCACGTTGAAGGCGATGAGCGCCCTTCGTGCGCCGACGACGGTGGCGCCAGCCGTCGGGTGGGGGCGGGTGGGACCGAAGTCAGGCAGCCACTCCGGCCGCGCCATCCTGGCAGCCAGACCATCGAGCTGTCCCCGCCGGATGTCTTCCAGGCGTCGCCGGTGCGGCGCCGTCGCGGCCTCTTCGTACAGAAACACCGGCACGCCATGCCGGTCCGCGATCGCGCGTCCGACCTCGCGTGCGAGGGCGACCGCATCGGCCATCGTCGCGCCCTGCAGCGGCACGAAGGGGATGACGTCCACGGCGCCGATGCGCGGATGCTGGCCGTGGTGCGCACGGAGGTCGATCCGCGCGACGGCTTCAGCCGCCAGCGCGAGCACCGCGTCGCGCACACCGCTCCGCGTCCCAGCGATGCTGAACACCGACCGGTTATGGGACGGGTCGGCAGTGCGGTCGAGCAGTGCCGCCCCCGGCACGGCTGAAACAGTGCTCGCGACGGCGTCCAGCACATGAGGACGAACGCCCTCGCTGACGTTGGGGATCGACTCGATCAGCATCGCAGGCCAGCGATTGTAGATTGCAACAACAGCGGAGCAGGAGCCGCACAATCGGCTATAATCCAGCGCAGCTTCCACCTACTGATGTCCGATCCGCTTCGCACTGACAGGTCGCGCGCGCCCGAGCCGACGTCGAATGCGGACCGCGAGGCGAAGATCGAGCAGTTGCTGCTGACCGGGCTCGATCACTATTTCGCCGCCCAGTACGATCAGGCCATAAACGTCTGGACGCGCGCGCTGTTCCTCGACCGCAGCCACGCCAAAGCCCGTGCGTACATCGAGCGTGCGCGCAGCGCCGAGGCTGAACGGCAGCGCGAGTCGGAGGCGCTGCTGCACGACGGTGCCGCAGCGATTCAGCGCGGCGACAGTTCGGAGGCCCGCCGGCTGCTGCGCGAGGCCATGACGCACGGCGGTCCGTCCGACGAGGTGCTCGCGCTGCTCGACCGTGTGTCGCGCCTCGAGCGTGTCGCCGCGGACATCGAGGCGCCGGAGCCGCCTCGGCTCACCCTGGACGAGCCGCCGCCGGCGCCATCGCGCGCGGCATGGATCACGATCGGCGCGCTGGTCGTCATCATCGTCGCGGCCGGCGTGTTCGCGGCCAGCGCCGTCGGGCCCGAGTGGGGCGCCCTGGTCGAACGGACCGTGCCGCCGCGCCCAGGGACTGCGTCCGCAGGGGCTCCGCTCGCCACGGCACAACTTCCACCGGTCCCGCGCCGTGCCGAAGCCGCGATGGTCCGGGCTCGCGCGCTGGTCTCGAGCGGACGACTGCGCGACGCGATCGATCAGCTCGCGACGATACCGGCGACCGCGCCCGAGCGAGCGGAGGCCGATCGCCTCCGCGGCGAGATCCAGCGTCAACTCATCGCCATCGGTCCGCTGTCGGCGCAGCGGCCCGAGGCTTCCGCGGATCCAGTGCCATGAAATGTCCGAAATGCGGTTACCTGGGATACGAGCGCGTTGAACGCTGCCGCAACTGCGGGTACGAGTTCTCGCTCGGCTCCGCGGCCCCGACACCGGAACTGCGCCTGCGCGACGGCGACAACACGCCGCGTCCGCTCGACGACCTGAATCTGGTGGACGAGCAGATGGCGCGCCGGGCGGCCCCGCCGGACCGCACGCCGCGCACCGATGCCGATCGGATCGAGCGCGCCGACCGCTCGAACCCGCCCGCGGGATCGAGCGGGCTCGCGGAACTGCCGCTGTTCGGGGCGCCGATCACGGACGATGTGCCGCTCATCACCCGCCCGTCGCCGCCGCGTCAGCCGCTGGCGGTGCGCCGGGCGTCCCTGGAAGTGCCGCGCGTACGATCCGAGCAGCGGCCGCTGCTCGACTGGCCCGTCGACCCGGCGAACATGCCGGTTCCGATCGTGCAGGCTCCGCGCGCCGCGCAGGTCGAGCCGAATCCGGACGCATCACGTGCCGTCTACCAGGAGGACGCTGAGCCCGCCTCACTCGCGGCCCGCGCGTGTGCTGCGGCAATCGACCTGGCGCTCCTCGCCATCGTCGATCTCGTCGTCGTCTACTTCACGATGAAGATCACCGGCGTGACCCTCGCCGAGCTCGCCATCCTGCCGAAAGCCCCGCTCCTGGTGTTCCTGCTCGTGCAGAACGGCGGCTACCTGGTGGCGTTCACCGCGACCGGGCAGACACTCGGCAAGCTGATCGCCGGTGTGAAGGTGCTCGCCGACGACAGTTCCGCGGCGCCCGATGTCGGCCGCGCCGTCCTTCGAACGATCGTCTGGTTCGTGCTCGCCATCCCGGCGGGGCTCGGCTTCCTGTCTGCCGCGTACAGCAGCGACGGCCGCGGCATCCACGACCGCTTCGCAGGTACCCGCGTCGTGCGGGTGGGTGCCTGAGCCCGCTCCGATCGAGTACGCTCCGCGCATGGTTCGCGTCGCGCTCGCGCTGTCCACGCTCGGTGTCGGCTATTCGCCCGTTGCTCCCGGTACGTTCGGATCGGCTCTCGGCCTGTTGATCTGGTGGATGCTCCCCGCGACTGCTGTCGCGCAGTTCGCCGCGGTCATCGTGATCTTCGTCGTCGGCGCATGGAGCGGAAGTGTCGCCGAGCGGCACTTCAATCAGATCGATCCCGGTCCCGTCGTCATCGATGAAGTGCTCGGCATGCTGATCACGCTGCTGTTCAACCCGGTCGGCTGGCAGGGGGCGGTGATCGGCTTCGTGCTGTTCCGCATTGCCGATATTGTGAAGCCGTACCCGTCCAACCGGCTCGAATCGCTCCACGGCGGCATCGGCATCATGGCCGACGACGGTATGGCCGCGGTCTACGCGAACCTGGTGCTGCGCGGGACGATCCTCCTGTTCGCGCGCGCGTGGAACTGGGCGCTGTGAACGCGTGGATCCTCGCGGTCGGCAGCGAACTGCTCACGCCGTTCCGGCTGGACACGAACTCGCTGGAGATCACCCGCCGCCTGAACACCATCGGCTGCGACGTGCGCATGAAGATGGTCGTCGGCGACAGCCAGGATGAGCTCGCCTCGGTGTTTGCCCGCGCGATCGGCGCCGTCGATCTTCTCGTCTGCACGGGAGGGCTTGGTCCGACCGCCGACGATCTCACCCGCGAGGCCCTGGCCCGTGCGCTCGACATCCCGCTCGACGTCGACGAGGCAATCGTGTCGGGCATCCGCGAGCGATTCGAGCGCCGGGGCCTGACGATGCCGGCGATCAACAGGCGCCAGGGCATGGTGCCGCGCGGCGCGGTCGTCCTCGAGAATTCCGCGGGGTCGGCGCCCGGCCTGCTGATCGAGCGCGGCGGCACGATGCTGGTGCTGCTGCCGGGACCGCCGCGCGAGATGATCCCGATGCTCGAATCGCTCATCGCCGAGCGGCTGAAGCCGCGCGCCGGGATGCGCGGCCTGTTCCGGCGCGTGCTGAAGGTGACCGGCCGGCCGGAGTCCGACGTCGACGCGGCCGCCCAGCCGGTCTATGCACCCTGGCTGATGGCCCCTGTGCCAATCGCCACGACGATCCTCGCGGTGATGGGTCAGATCGAGCTGCACCTGACCGCCGACGCTCCCGACCAGACGAGCGCTGACAGCGCGCTCGACGCCGCCGTAGGCGAACTCTCACGCGCGCTCGGCCACTCCGTCTACAGCATCGACGGGCGTCCGCTCGAAGCGGTGGTGGGCGACCTGCTGCGCGCGCAGGGCATGACCATCGCCGTTGCAGAATCGTGTTCGGGCGGGCTCCTGTCCTCGCGCCTGACCGACGTGCCCGGCAGCTCCGACTACTTCGATCGAGGCGTCGTGTGCTACAGCAACCGCGCGAAGACCGAATGGCTCGGCGTGCCGGAGCCGCTCATCGCGGAGCACGGAGCGGTCAGCGAGCCGATCGCATCGGCCATGGCCGAAGGGGTGCGTCAGCGTGCGGCAGCGGATGTCGGTGTCGGGATCACGGGCATCGCGGGTCCGGGCGGAGGCACTCCCGCCAAGCCTGTCGGCACGGTGTCCATCGCGGTCACCACACCCCGCGGCGCATCCATCCGGACGTTCCGCTTCATCGGCGCCCGCGACATGGTCAAGTTCCAGTCGGCGCAGGCGGCGATGAACATGCTGCGCCTGCTGCTCACCAGTGACGCGCCTGTTCACCGCCATTGAGCTGAGCGCGTCGGTTCGCGACGCGCTGGCCGCGCAGCAGACGCGGCTCCAGGCGGTTCTCCACTCCGCGGGCGACAGGAGTCTTCGAGCCGTGTCGGCGGCGCAGCTGCACCTGACGCTGGTCTTCATCGGCGAAGTGGCCGATCCGGGCGTGCCGTCGATTGTTGATGCCTTGTCGCAGGAGATCCCGATCCCGCCGTTCGAGGCGGACTTCAGCGGCTGGGGGATGTTCCCGCCGCGCGGCGCTCCACGCGTGCTGTGGTGCGGCATCAGCCGCGGCACGAAACAACTGGCGGCGCTGCACGAGGAAGTTGCCACGAGACTCGAGAGCGTCGGCATTGCGCGCGAATCGCGCGCATATCACCCGCACCTCACCCTCGGGCGGTGGCGCGACGGTGCCAGTCCGCGACTTCGGGAGGCGCTGCCGGCACCCGCGCTCGTGGCGACCGAGCAGGTGCAGAGGGTGACGCTGTTCCGAAGCCGTCTCGGGCCAGGCGGCGCCGAGCACACCCCGCTCGCGCGCGCGCCGCTCGCAGCCGCGGCCGGGCCGCACTAAACTGTCAGGCGCATGGTCGTCCTTGGCGTGATCGCCGCGTACCTCATTGGATCGATCCCCTTCGCGCTGCTCCTGGCGCGGCGCTGGGGTGCGCGCGACCTGCACCGGATCGGCAGCGGAAACATCGGTGCGGCAAACGTGTTACGCGCCTCCGGCGTCAAGGCCGGCGTCCTCGTGGCGCTGCTCGACGTGGCGAAGGGAGCGGCAGGTGTCATCGTGGCCGGCATCGTCGGCGACCAGGGCACGCTGCCGGCGGTTGCGGGGTTTGCGGCGGTCGTCGGCCACATCTACCCGGTCTGGCTGCGTTTCCGCGGCGGCAAGGGAGTGGCGACCGCGTGCGGAGCCTTCTCGGTCCTCGCGCCGCTCGCCGTGGTGCCGGTGCTCGCGCTCTTCGTCGCCGCCGTCTGGACGACCAGGTATATCTCGGTCGGATCGGTGCTCGCCTCGCTGGCGTTGCCGCCGGTCGCGTTCGCTACCGGAAGCCCGGTCCCGGTCGTGGCGTGGGCAACTGCCGCGGCGATGCTGATCGTGTTCAGGCACCGCGCGAACCTGGGACGCGTTCGGCTCGGTACGGAGCGGCGGATGGGAGTGAGGGCGTGACGCGCTCGGTCGCAGTCCTCGGGGCTGGCAGTTGGGGAACCGCCCTCGCGGTGCACCTGGGCCGCCTGGAACACGACGTGAGACTGTGGGCCCGCGACAGCGGCACGGTCGACGAGATTCGCCGGCGCCGTGCGAACGCCGTCTACCTGCCGGACGTGCGGCTGCCCGACAACGTGCTGCTGACCGGTTCACTGGCCGACGCGGTCGACGGGGCAGGGCTCGTCGTCTCCGCCATTCCGTCACACGGCTGCCGGACGGTGATGCACGCCGTTGCGCCATTCCTGGCGGCGCATGCCGTCATCGTGAGCGCCACGAAGGGGCTCGAAGCCGACACGCTGCTGCGGATGTCCGAGGTGATCGCGCAGGAAGCGGGTTCAGGCCATCCGGTCGTCGTGCTGTCAGGCCCGACCTTCGCCCTGGAGGTCGCCCAGGAGCGCCCGACCGTGGTGCTCGCGGCCTCCTGCGACGCCGAGGCCGTGGAGCTCACGCTGCGCGAGTTCCGCGGTCCGAACTTCCGGTTGTACGGCTCCGACGATGTCGTCGGCGTGGAGTTGTGCGCTGCACTGAAGAACGTGATCGCCATCGCCGCCGGCGTGGTGGAGGGGGTTGGGCTGGGGCACAACGCGCTCGCGGCGCTGATCACGCGGGGACTCGCCGAAATCGCGCGGCTCACAGTGGCCGCCGGTGGCCGGCGCGAGACGCCTTCGGGCCTCAGTGGCCTCGGCGACCTCGTGCTCACGTGCACCGGCTCGCTCAGTCGCAATCGGAAGGTCGGTCTGGAGCTCGCACGCGGCCGGCAGCTGAACGACATCGTTGCGGGCATGAAGATGGTTGCCGAAGGCGTGCGCACCACGGGTGCGGCGCTCGCGCTTGGCGCGCGCCATAACGTCGAACTGCCAATCGCGACGCAGGTGGCAGCGGTACTCGAGGGGCGCATCGACGTGCGGTCCGGAGTCGAGGCGCTGATGCTCCGCCGGCAGCGGTCGGAAACCGAACCGACATAAGATCGAAGGATGGGTTTCTTCGGACGCATCCGAGAGAGTCTCACCCGCACCAAGCAGCAGATCGTCGACCGGTTCGACGAGATCGTGCGCCTTGCCGACGAACCTGAGCGCCGTTCCCGCCCGGTCGATGTCGAGACGATCGAAGCGCTCGAGGAACTGCTCATCTCCGCGGACATCGGTGTCGCGGCGACCGACCGCATCGTCGCTGCCGTCCGGAAGCGATCCGCGTCGGGTGAAGGCCTGCGCGATCTGGTCAAGCACGAGCTCCTGGATGTCTTCGCGGCCGTGGATACGCCGTCGGCGGACGCCACGCCGCCCCGAGTCGTGCTCATCGTCGGGGTGAACGGCACCGGCAAGACGACCACGGTCGGCAAGCTGGCCAACGTCCTCAAGGCCGAGGGGAAGCAGCCGCTCATCTGCGCCGCCGATACGTTTCGCGCGGCGGCGGTGGAGCAGCTGGAGATCTGGGCGCATCGCGCCGGCGTCGACATTCTTCGCGCCCGCGAGGGCGCGGATCCCGCCGCCGTCGTCTTCGACGCGATCTCCTCGGCGAAGGCCAAGGGGCGCGATCCGGTGTTGGTCGATACGGCGGGCCGCCTGCACACCAGGGTCAACCTGATGAACGAGCTGGAGAAGATTCGGCGCGTCGCGTCACGCGAGGTCGCGGGTGCGCCGCACGAAGTGCTGCTCGTTCTCGATGCCACGGTCGGGCAGAACGGCCTCACGCAGGCGCGCGAGTTCACCAGCGTCGCCGGCGTGAACGGCATCGTGCTCACGAAGCTCGATGGCACGGCCAAGGGCGGTGTCGCCGTGGCGATTGCCAGCGACCTGAAGCTGCCGATCCGCTACGTCGGCGTGGGCGAAGGGATCGACGACCTGGTGCGGTTCGACGCGCGCGAATACGTCGACGGGCTGTTCGAGGAGAAGTGGTGACACTGTCCGACGCCGACTACATGGCGCGGGCGCTGTTCCATGCGGCCCGCGGCCGCGGGAGAACGAGCCCGAATCCTGTTGTCGGTGCCGTGGTCGTCTCGGATGACGGGGTCGTTGTCGGCTACGGCTACCATGCGCGCGCCGGCGAAGCGCACGCCGAGGTGCACGCGCTCGAGATGGCCGGCACGCGCGCGCGCGGCGGGACGCTGTACTGCACCCTGGAGCCCTGCAGCCACGTCGGAAGGACAGGGCCGTGCGGGCCGCGCATCGCCGAGGCGGGCGTCGCACGCGTCGTCGCGGCGGTCGAGGATCCCAACCCGCTCGTGCGCGGGCGAGGGTTCTCGTATCTGGCGTCTCGAGGCATTCGTGTCGAGGTCGGGCTCTGCGATCAGTCGGCCATTGAGCTGAACCAGCCGTTCTTCACGACGATTCGCGAAGGGCGGCCCTTCGTCATCCTGAAGGCGGCGATCAGCGCGGACGGTTGTCTCTCGGCCGGACCCGGCGAGCGGACGTTTCTCACCTCGGCGGCGGCGAACCGGCACGCGCACGCCGTGCGTGCCGAAGTTGATGCGCTTGCCGTGGGTGTCGGAACGGTTGTGGTCGACGATCCGCTGCTGACGCCGCGCGGCGCGTTCAGGGCCCGTCCGCTGACGCGGGTCATCTTCGACCGGCAGCTGCGGACGCCGCCCGGTGCGCGGGTCCTCTCGACACGCGAGGCGGGCCCTGTCATCATCGTCACAACGGCTGACTCGGCAGCGCGGTCCGAGCTCAGGAGCCGGCTCGAACAGCTCGGCGCCGAGATCCTCGTTGGAGACGGATCGATCCGCAATGGACTCGAGCGGCTGCCCGCCCGCGGTGTGACGTCGGTGCTCATCGAGGGGGGTGCCACCGTCCATGCGGCCGCGTGGGACGAGGCTGTCGTCGATTTCGTGCGGGTGTATGTCACGCCCCATGTGGTGGGCAGCCGCGGCCTGCGGTTCCTGAACGGCTGTCGGCTGCCGCTTGCGGCGCTCGCGAGCCGCCGCGTGGAACCGCTCGGGCCGGACGTGCTGATCGAAGGATATGTTCACGGGCCTCGTTGAAGCGGTCGGAGAGATCGTCGGCCTGACGCCGTCGGGCGGCGGTGCGCGCATCGAGATCGCCACCGACCTCGCGCGCGAGTTGTCGCTCGGCGACAGCCTGGCGGTCAGTGGTGTCTGCCTCACGGTGGCTGCGCGCGACGATGGCCGTGTCTGCGCCGATGTGGGACCTGAGACGCTTCGCGTGACCGCGCTGGGGCGTCTCGCACCGCGCAGCCTCGTGAATCTCGAGCGCTCCATGCGCGCCGACAGCCGGTTCGGCGGCCATTTCGTGCAGGGACACGTCGACGCCGTCGGGCGCATCGAAGCGATGCGCGCCGACGTCGACTTCCACTGGGTGACGGTTGGCTATCCGCCCGTGTTCGCGGCGAACCTCGTACATCGGGGATCGATTGCCGTCGACGGTATCAGCCTGACAGTTGCCGGCCTCGCCGACGATCGATTCGACCTCATGATCATCCCGTTCACGATGGCGCACACGAACCTGCGGCGCGCCGGCGTGGGCACGCCGGTCAACCTCGAGTTCGACATGGTTGGCAAGTACGTGGTCCGCGCCGCGGAGCTTGCCGGCGTGTCGGTCCGGCAGCTGGCCGGCCACGGCGAACAGCACCAGGAGGGCTCCGCGCGAGCGGAGGAGGTCCGGAGCACATGACGAGCCACATGACGATTGCCAAGGGCGCCCGAAAGAAGTCCAGTCCGTTTGCGCGCATCGAGGATGCGGTCGACGCCTTCCGCGACGGACGGATGGTCATCGTCGTCGACGATGAGGATCGGGAGAACGAGGGCGACCTCACCATCGCGGCGGAGAAGGTGACGCCCGAGGCGATCAACTTCATGGCGCGGTACGGCCGCGGGCTGATCTGCCTGTCGATGACGCCCGAGCGGCTCGACGAGCTCGACGTGCCGCTGATGGTGGCGCAGAACACGTCCCGCTTCGAGACCGCGTTCTGCGTGCCGTTCGAGGCGAAAGGGCGGACCACGACCGGCATCTCGGCCGCCGATCGCGCGGAAACCGTGCTGGCGGCCATCGACCCGGCCACCAAGCCGCACGACCTCGCGCGGCCCGGCCACATGTTCCCGCTGCGCGCGCGCAGCGGCGGCGTCATGGAGCGGGCCGGCCAGACCGAAGCCGCCGTGGACCTGGCGCGGATCGCCGGCATCTATCCCGCCGGCGTCATCTGCGAAATCATGAACGAAGACGGGACGATGGCCCGGCTGCCACAGCTCTCGAAGTTCGCCAGGAAGCACGGCCTGCTGCTGATCACCATCGCGGACCTGATCAAGTACCGGACCCGGACCGAGTCGCTCGTCAAGCGCCTCGCGACGGCCAAACTGCCGACCGCCTTCGGCGACTTCCAGATGCACGTGTTCGAGAACCAGCTCGATCGCAAGGAGCACGTCGCGCTCGTGCGCGGCGACATCTCCTCGGGCGAGAACGTGCTCGTGCGGGTCCACTCGTCGTGCCTCACCGGCGACGTGCTGCACTCGATCCGGTGCGACTGTGGCGCGCAGTTGAACGCCGCACTGAAGCTCATCGCCACCGAAGAGCGCGGAGTGCTGCTCTACCTGAATCAGGAAGGGCGCGGCATCGGGCTCGCGAACAAGATCCGTGCGTACGAGCTCCAGGACGAAGGGTTCGACACCGTCGAAGCCAACGAGCGCCTCGGGTTCAAGGCGGATCAGCGCGACTACGGCATGGGCGTGCAGATTCTGCGCGAGCTGGGCGTCAAGTCGATGCGGCTCCTGAGCAACAACCCGCGCAAGCTGGTTGGCATCGAGGGGTACGGGCTGTCGGTGAGCGAGTGGCTGCCGCTCGAGATTCCGGCGTCGGAATCGACCCGGCGGTACCTGAAGACGAAGAAAGACAAGCTCGGACACCGGCTCTCGGGAGTCTGACGGTCTCCAGTGAGCCACCGAGCCGTCTGGATCGAGCGCGGCGCGGCGGTCCTGCTGGCGATCCTGATCGCGCTGCTGGCGCGTGAAGCGGCCACGCACTCGATCGACTTCCCGGTGTACCACCGCGCAGCCCGTCAGATCATCGAGGGCAACTACGAGCTCTATCCCGTCGAAGCGTACGGCGGCACACCGGGCCCGTCACAGGGCTTCCGCTACCTGCCGGCCGTCGCCTTCCTGTTCCTCCCGTTTGGATGGCTGCCGCTCGAGTGGTCGGCACTGGCGTTCTACGCGCTGAAGTTCGTCGCGCTCTGGTGGGTTGGCGCGACGATCGCCCGATACGCCGGCGCCGCCACCTGGGGGCGCCGCGCTTTCATCCTCGCGTTTCTGACCGTCGGCGGCTACATGGCCGAAGAACTGCGGTTCGGCAACGCTCACTTTTTCTGCATCTGGCTGATGGTGCTCGCGTTCGACCGCGCGCAGAAGGGGGCGGTCCTGGCACCGGCCGCGGCGCTCGCCGTGGCGATTGCGACCAAGGTGACGCCGCTGGCGCTGCTGGCGTACTTCGCCCTGCGCCGCAAGTGGGCCGTCTGCGCGGCGACGCTCGCGGTGTTCGGCCTGCTGGTGATCGCGCCGGCGGCCGTGATGGGATGGGCGGGCAACGTCAGGCAGTTGCGCGCCTTCACGACCTACGCGCTCGAGAAGGTGGACGAAGGGGACAACTACTCGCTGCGCGGCGTGCTCGTCCGGCATCTGAGCCCCGGACACGCCGACATCTCGCACATCGAGGCGAATATCGCCAACCTGTCGCCGCCGGTCATCACGGGGCTATGGGTCGCGGGGCTCGTGGTCCTCGGGCTGGCGGCGCTCGCCGCGCTGTGGCGCGAGCGGGACGACCCGATTACCCGCCTGCTGGAGTTCTCGATCGTCCTCACGGGCATCGTGCTCGTCTCGCCGCACACGCAGCGGCGGTACTTCGTCACGCTGTTCGTTCCGGTCGTCGTCCTGCTGGCGCTGCTGCCGCGTGCCGGTTCCGGCCGGGACAGGAGGCTGCTGCTCGCCGGGCTGGTCGCCACGGTGCTGCCGTCGACAATCCTGCCGCTGCTCTTCGGCGGTCGCCAGCTGGCGCTCCTCTACGAGGCGACCTCCCCGTACTTCTTCGGCGCTCTCGCGCTTTTCGCCGTGCTCGTCGCCGCCACCCGCCGCATCAAGGCGCAGGATCTGCCTTTGTATCAAGCCGTTACGGCGGGTTCTGGGGATCGCCGGTCTCTTCGCCGCCAAAGCGGGCCGGGGGCGCCGACCGTGCCGCCAGACCGCTCGGCGGTTGACGTGCGAAGGCCTTCTGTTCAACAATAAGCGTTTGCGCTAGAGCACGTTAGCGCGGACCAGCCGGGGTTCCGGCCTTTCTGTACACAGCGATGTTCGATTCACTCAGCACACGCCTGCAGGATGTCTTCAAGTCCCTGCGTGGCGAGGGACGGCTGACGCCGGAGAACATCGAGGCCGCGCTCCGCGAGATCCGTCTCGCGCTGCTCGAGGCCGACGTCAACTTCAAGGTCGTCAAGGCGTTCATCGACCGCGTGCGCGACAGGGCGATGGAGGACTCGGTCCTCAAGAGCCTGTCGGCGTCGCAGCAGGTCGTGAAGATCGTCCGCGACGAGATGCTCGCCCTGTTCGGCGACACCGAGGGCGGGCTGACACAGAGCAGCAAGCGGCCTCGCGTGGTCCTGCTGCTCGGTCTGCAGGGCGCGGGCAAGACGACCACCGCCGGCAAGCTGGCGAAGTGGCTGGGCAAGCAGGGACGGCACCCGCTGCTGGTGTCGACCGACGTGAAGCGCCCGGCGGCCATTCAGCAGCTGAATGTCGTGGCCGAGAAGGCCGGCGTGCGGGTGTTCGACCCCGCCGGCGATCTCGACCCGGTCTCGCGCGCCAGGGGCGCGATGGCAGACGCCGCGAACAAGGGATTCGACGTCGTCATCGTCGACTCGGCAGGCCGCCTGCACATCGACGACGAGCTGATGGACGAGCTCGAGGCGATCAAGCAGGTCACCGACCCGTCGGACCTGCTCTACGTCGCCGACGCGATGACGGGGCAGGACGCCATCAAGAGCGCCGGCGAGTTCAACCGGCGGGTGGGCGTCACCGGCGTGGTGCTCACGAAGCTCGATGGCGACGCGCGCGGCGGTGCGGCGCTGTCGGTGGTGTCGGTCGTCGGCGTGCCGATCGCGTTTGTCGGCAGCGGCGAGCGGCTCGAGGACCTCGAGCCGTTCCACCCGGAGCGCGTCGTGTCGCGCGTGCTCGGTATGGGCGATGTGCTGTCGCTCATCGAGCGGGCCGAGGCGGCGATCGACCAGGACGATGCGGCGAAGCTCGAACAGAAGATTCGGGCCAACGAGTTCACGCTCGAGGACTTCCGCGATCAGCTCAGGACGATCCGGAAGATGGGGCCACTCGAGCAGATCATGGGGATGCTGCCCGGCATGGGCAACATCAAGGCTCTGGCGGAGAACAAGCCGGATGACAAGCAGCTGAACCGCGTCGAGGCGATCATCAGTTCGATGACGCCCGACGAGCGGCGCAAGCAGCACATCATCAACGGCAGCCGCCGCAAGCGCATCGCGAAGGGCAGCGGCACGTCGGTCGAGGAAGTGAACCGGCTGCTGAAGCAGTTCGTGCAGATGCAGAAGATGTTGAAGCAGCTCGGGGGGATGACCGGGCTGGCGGGCGGCGGGAAGATGGCCCGCCGACGTGCCATGGAGATGCTGCGCAATCGACGGTAGTCGGTTCTTCGCAGATCGTCGCCGTGGTCGGGTCTAAAGACCCGACCCTACGTAAGACGCCGCAGGGCAGTACGTAGCGGCGGGTCTTCAGACCCGCCGACGTTCGACGCAATCGCGCAGCGTAGTAACAGTCGGGGCCGCGAAGGGTGCCGGCAGTATTCAGGAGTGACAGATGGTAGCCATTCGTCTGCGTCGTGCCGGGTCCAAGAAGCGTCCGTTCTTCCGTGTGGTCGTCACCGACTCACGCGCGGCCCGCGACAGCAGCTTCGTGGAAATTCTCGGACACTACAACCCGCGCACGAAGCCGGCCGCGGTCAACGTGAACACGGAGCGCGTGAACTACTGGATCAGCAAGGGCGCGCAGCCGTCCGACTCGGTGCGGACGCTGATCGCGCGGCATCTGACGCCGGCGCCGCCGGCAGCGGTGGCCGGGGCTGCTCCGGCCGAAGCGAAGTGAGCGCGGTCCGCAGCGTCGTCGAGGTGCTGGCCCGGGCGCTGACCAGCACGCCCGAGCAGGTGCACGTCGTCGAGTCGGAGCACCGGGGCACGACGCTCGTGGAACTGTACGTCGCACCGGGCGAACTGGGGCGCGTCATCGGCAAACAGGGACGGACGGCGGCAGCCCTCCGGACGCTGGCCTCTGCGGCCGGCGAGAAGGAAGGCAAGACCGTCACGCTCGAAATCCGCGACGGCCGCCCGTGACCTGGGACGAGATGGCGGTGGTCGGGCGCGTCGCCCGTCCGCACGGCATCCGCGGCCAGGTGATCGTCAACGCGGAGACCGACTTTCCCGAAGCGCGCTTCGCCGCGGGTTCGGAACTGTTCGTCAACCGCGGGGGCCGGGTCGAGACGGTGCGCGTCTCCTCGTCGCGGATTCAGCAGGGGCGTCCGGTGATCGGCCTCGACGGGGTCGATGACATGGACGCCGCCCGCGAGCTGTCGGGACTCGAGTTCCGGGTACCGGTTTCGTCGCTGGCGGATCTGCCTCCGGGTTCGTTCTACCGGCACGAACTGGTGGGCGCCGTGGTCGAACTGGCGGACGGTACGAAGGTCGGCACGGTGTCGGACGTGCAGGGGGAACACGGCAGCAGCCGTCTCGTGGTGCAGGGAGAGCAGGGCGAGGTGTTGATTCCACTCGCCAGCGAGATCTGCACGAGCATCGAGCCGGCGGCGGCCCGCATCGTCATTGCGCCGCCGGACGGTCTGCTGGACCTGAACGCGCGCCGGCGATAGCGGCCATGCGCTTCGACGTCGTCACGATCTTCCCGGCGATGATTCAGCAGGCCCTGGGCGCCGGAATCCTGGGGCGCGCGATCGAGCGGCGCACGATCGAGGTGGTCGTATACGATCTGCGCGACTTCACGACCGACCGCCACCGGGTCGTGGACGACGTGCCGTATGGCGGCGGGCCGGGGATGGTCCTGAAGCCAGAGCCGCTGCTGCGGGCGCTCGACGCGGTGACGGCGGCTGACGCGGCGAAGCCGACGGTCCTGCTGACGTCGCCACAGGGCACGCGGCTCACGCAGGCGGTTGCGGCGCGGTTGAGCCGCACGGATCGGATCGTCCTGCTGTGCGGACGATACGAGGGGGTCGACGAGCGGGTGAGGACCCGCGTCGACGAGGAGATTTCGATCGGCGACTACGTGCTGAGCGGCGGTGAGCTGCCGGCGCTCGTGGTCATCGATGCGGTGGCCCGGCTGGTGCCGGGCGTCGTCGGGGACGAACAGTCGGTGGTCGACGATTCGTTCAGCCGCGGGTTGCTGGACTTCCCGCACTACACGCGGCCGGCCGAGATCGTCGACCGATCGGCGGTTCTCAAGGTGCCGGACGTGCTGTTGTCCGGGAACCACGCCGAGATACGACGCTGGCGGAAGCGGGAGGCTCTGGCGCGCACCCTGGCGCGGCGCCCGGAGCTGCTCGACCAGGCGGATCTCGACGACGAAGAGCGAATGCTGCTGCGCGACATGACCGCGCGGCGCGAGAATGGTTAGGTTTCGGAAGGACGCGAAGGAGCAGGCAATGGGCGCGATCGAACTGGTGGAGAACACGCAGCTGGCCGAGCGGCCGGCGATGAAGTCGGGCGACACGGTCCGTGTGCACGTCAAGGTGCGCGAGGGCGACAAGGAGCGCATCCAGGTCTTCGAGGGTGTGGTCATCGGCCAGCATCGCGGCGGCACACGCGCGTCGTTCACCGTGCGCAAGGTGTCGTTCGGCCAGGGCGTGGAGCGGATTTTCCCGCTGCACTCGCCGACCATCCAGAAGGTCGAAGTGATGCGGTCGGCCAAGGTCCGCCGCGCGAAGCTGTATTACCTCCGTGCGCTGAAGGGCAAGGCCGCGCGCATGAAGGACGCTTCCAGGCCGTAGTGCAATCAGCCCTGGAGGTCGGACGTTAGAACCTGGAAGGCAGAACTCGTTTTGACTTCTGAGTTCTAAGTTCTTAGTTCTACGTTCCCGGTAACGTCCCCATGGTCCGCGTCCCTGCGACCCGAACCCTCGAGAACTCCCTGCGCCGCGTGGGTTTCTGCCACGTGGCCGGAGTCGACGAGGTCGGGCGCGGCTGTCTGGCGGGCCCCGTGACGGCAGCTGCCGTCGTGTTGCATCCCGATCGCCACATCCCCGGGCTGGCCGACTCCAAGGCCGTCCCCGGCGAGGAGCGCGACGAGCTCTACGATCGCATCGTGCGTCACGCGGTGGCGTGGGCCGTTGCCTCGTCGGACCCGCGGGAGATCGACACCCTGAACATCCACCGCGCCTCGCTCGACGCGATGAAGCGCGCCGTGCTGGCGCTCGTGCCGCTGCCGGACGTGGTCCTGGTCGATGCGTTCCGCATCCCTGACATTCCGATGGCGCAGCGCGGCGTGCTGCACGGCGATCGGCGCTGCGCGGCGATTGCCGCCGCCTCGATCGTCGCCAAGGTGACCCGCGATCGCGAGATGGTGGCGCTGCACGCGACCGATCCGCGTTACGGCTTCGATCGGCACAAGGGGTACGCCACGGCCGATCACCTGAGCGCCGTCGCACGATTCGGGTATCGGACGTCCATCGGCGATCGTTCAAGCCTTCCACCCTGTTTGACACGATCTCCTGAAGCTGTGTCACTCGACCGGGCCGCCGCACTGCGACAGGCTGAAAAGCTGGTCCGCCAGGGAAAGCTGGATCAGGCGATCGGGGAGTACTTCACGGTCGTTGCCGACCAGCCGCGCGACTGGAACACCGCGAACCTGCTCGGCGATCTCCTGGTCCGCGCCGGGCGCCTCGACGAGGCGATCGATCAGTTCGCACGCTGCGCCGACACGCTGCGCAGCGAAGGGTTCTTCCCGAAGGCCGGCGCACTCTACAAGAAGATTCTCAAGATCCGTCCGCAGGACGATCGGGCGCTGGTGCAGGCAGGGGAGCTCGCATCGCAGCAGGGGCTGCTGGCAGACGCGCGCACGTTCCTCCGCGCGGCCGCGGAGGGGCGCCGTTCCCGCAGCGACGAGCGCGGCGTGCTCGAGATCGTGGTGGCGCTCGGCACGCTCGATCGCTCGGACGTCGCGGCACGGACGGCGGGCGCCAGGGCACGCGCCGAACTCGGCGACCTGCCCGCCGCAATTCGCGAGCTCTCCGATGTCGCGTCGTGGCTCCTCGACGAAGGACGCGAGCCGGAGGCGATCGAGACGCTGCGCGAGATCCTCCGCATCGAACCCGGCAATGCGCAGGCGACCGCAGAACTCGGGCGCGTCCTCGTCAGCCAGGGCGATCTGGCGGGCGCTGCGCAGTACCTCGGGCCTGACAGCGCCAATGCGTCGCCGGCCATCATCGCGGCGGCCGCGGAGTCGCGTATCCGATCCGGCGACGAAGGCGCGGCTCTCGAGATGATCGACCGGCTGCTCGCCGGCGGGGCGGAAGGCGCCAGAGACGCGGTGGTCCGCCTGTCCACGTCCCTGGCGTCCGAGCATCCCGTTTCTGCGTTTCACGCGATCGAGCGAGTCGTCGACGCCTGCGTCGCCATAAAGGACTGGGCCGGGGCTGCCAGCGCGCTGCGCGCGTTCGCATCGGTCGCGCCCCGCCATGTGCCTGCGCTCGTTCGTTTGGTCGACGTCTGCATCGACGGCAACGTCGACGGCGGCGTGGTGGAGGCGCAGGCGCTGCTGGCGGAGGCGTACCTGGCAGAGGGCGCAGCAACCGAGGCGCGGCTCGTGGCCGAGGACCTGGTGCGGCGTCAGCCGTCCGAGGCCGCGCACCTGGATCGTCTGAAGCGCGCACTGGTCCTGGCCGGCGACCCGACGCCGGACGAAACCGCCGCGGACTGGCTCGCGGAGGTTGCTGCGACGTCCGACGACGACCTCGAAGCCCCGGCGCCGATGGAGCAGGCATCAGCCCCGAACGAAGCAGCGCCTCCGGCTGTGGAACCGTGGCAGTCCGCACCGACGCCTGTGGACGCCGGTAGCGTGGAGACGGCAGATCCGCCTCCGGTGCAGGAGTCCGTTCCCGTGCCGCCCACGGTGAAGGCGGCCGCGCGGAGGCCACTCGGACCGCACGCGATCAATCTGGATGCGCTGCTGAGCGGTCTCGAGCCGGCGCCCCCTCCGAGGCCGGAAGCGCCGCCGAACGTGGAACTCACCGTCCCGCTCGACGATGTCAAAGCGCGCACTCCCCTCGTCCAGCAGCCGGCGCCGCAATCGCCGCCCCCCCCTCCTGCGGCACCTGCGGCGCCATCGTCGGACATCGACGAGGTCTTCCGCCAGATGCGGGACGAGGCCGAACGGACGCCGGAGGAGGCCGCGGAACTGTCGTTCAGCCGCGGCAGGGCCTTGTACGAAGCGGGCGCGGTGCTGGAATCGATCGACCCGCTGCGTGCGGCCGCCCGCGTGCCCACCATGCGCTATGCCGCCGCGGCGCTTCTCGCGCGCGCCTTCCGCGACCGGCAGCAGAAGGACGACGCCATCGAGTGGCTGGGACACGCGGCCGACGCGCCAGTGCGCACGAGCGCAGAGAGGTACACAGTGCTCCTTCAACTGGCGGACCTCCTCGAAGCAACCGGCGAAACGGCACGAGCGCTCGCGGTCTGCCTGGAACTGCAGGCTGAGTCCGGCGACTACGCCGACGTGAGCAGCCGCATTGCACGGCTGACGCGCGTGCCAGGGGGAGGGTAGCCTCCTGCTGACGCGTCTGCTGCTCGTCGCGTTCTTCATCGAGGTTGGACTGCTGCTCGTCGTGCTGCCCTGGTCCGGGTTCTGGGAGCGGAACTACTTCGTGTACGCGTCGCCCGCACTCGAGCCGCTGTTCACGAGCCCCTTCTTTCGCGGGGCGATCACGGGTGTCGGCCTGCTCAATCTCGTCGCCGGCGTCTCCGAACTCCGTCCCGCGTCGGCCCGGCACAAGTGATCCTGCATCTCGTGACGGATCGGCGGCGGCTCGTCGCGTCCGGCAGCGATGCCGAACGCGACGACTGCATCGTGCGGCAGGCGCGGCATGCCTCCGAGGCGGGGATCGATGTGATCCACGTGCGCGAACGCGATCTCGAAGCCGGCCATCTCGCGCGGCTCGTGTCGGCGGTGCTGGCCGTCACACGCAAGTCCGCCACTCGCGTAGTCGTCAACGATCGGCTCGATGTGGCGCTCGCCTGCGGCGCGGACGGCGTGCACCTGCGCGCCGACTCGATCGATGCCGCCGCCGTGAGGGGAGTCGCGCCGCCCGGATTTCTGATCGGGCGATCCGTCCATACGGTGGACGACGTAGCGACAGCGGGGCCTGTGGACTATCTGGTGGCGGGAACCGTGTGGGCGACTGTATCGAAGCCTGCGGGACAGCCGCTGCTCGGTATCGAGGGCCTTCGGGACATTGCGGCACGGAGCCCTGTTCCTGTGCTGGCCATCGGCGGCGTCGATGTCCGGAACGTCGCTGACGTTGCCAGCGCCGGAGCAGCCGGCGTGGCGGCGATTGGCGCCTTCCTCGCAGCGGAGCCGGAGCCCCGGTGTGCCGGGCCATGCCGCTCGTGGACGTCGCGACGCGGATGCGCGACACGTTTGACACCTTCAGACCCCGCTCCTAACATGTGGGCACTTCAAGAGAACTGATGCCGGCGGAACGACCAAAGGCCGATTTCGGAGCGCGCCTGCGTGCGGCACGCGAGGGCCGGGGCACCTCGCTGCGCGCGATCGCTGACGCCACCAAGATCTCGGTGCGCGCGCTCGAGGCGCTCGAGCGCAACGACATATCGCACCTGCCCGGGGGCATCTTCAGCCGTGCGTTCGTGCGGGCGTACGCCATCGAGATCGGCCTCGACCCCGAGAAGACGATCGCGGACTTCATCACCCGGTTCCCTGACGATAGGGTGACGCAGGGTCATCCGAAGACGCGAGCTCTCGTTGACGAAGTGGAGCGGGTGCATCGCCGGTCGCGGCGCCGGACGACGCCGTACAGGCTGGTCCTGATCGCGGTGCCCGTGCTCGGAGCGGCCGCGTACCTTGGTCTCGGCGCCCGCCGGTCCGCGCCGGTCACCAGTTCACCCAGTTCGCCGAGCTCGCCCAGTTCGCCCAGTTCGCTGGCTGCGGAAGCCTCGGCTCCGCCCGTTGCTCCGCCGCCCGTCCCGGTACCGGCCGTCGAGTCGCTGACGGTCGCCATCGACGCGACGCGGCCCTGCACGATTACGGTGGCGGTCGACGGCGGCCAGGGCATGGTGATCGCGCTGGGCGCGGGGGCAGGGCAGCAGTTCACCGCCGTTCGAGAGCTGACCCTCAGCGCAAGCGACCCGTCCGCGGTCCGGTGGACAATCAACGGGGCTCCGGCCGCTCCGCTCACCGGCACGGTGCGCGTAACTCCCGGCACGCTCGCCGGCCTGCTGGCACCGCGATGAGCGTTGCGGGGCCCCTGCTCGACTTCTTCCGCCGCGGTGAGATCGCGCGTGACGTCCGCCTGCTCGCGGCGCAGGGCGTGCTCGCGCCGCGGGCGCACGAGCAGCTCGCGATCCTGATCCTGCTGCTCGAGGATCGCGACCTGGAGGTGCGAACCACGGCCTCCCAGACCCTCGACCGGATTCCTCACGAGGCGTTGCGTGCGTTCCTGGGCAGGTCTGACGTGCCGATCGGCGTCCGCGAGTTCTTCGCGGATCGCGGCATCTTCCCGGCGGAGACTCCGGCCATCACGGCCGACTCGCCACTCCTCGACGTGCCCGGCGACGACGGAGAGCAGCCGTCGGACGAGGAGGAGACCGCCGAGACGCTGATCGCGAAGCTCCAGAAAATGAGCTTCACCGATCGCCTGAAGGCGGCCATGCGCGGCTCGCGCGAGATGCGCGCGATCCTGATCCGCGATCCCAACAAGATGGTGTCGGCCGCCGTGCTGAGCAGCCCCAAGGTCACTGAAGCGGAGGTCGAGAGCTTCGCCAGGATGACGACGCTGAGCGAAGACGCGCTCCGCGTGATTGCGAGCAACCGCGCCTGGCTGAAGAACTACCCCGTCGTGGTCGCGCTGACGCGCAATCCGAAAACGCCACTCGGCCTCTCACTGAACCTGCTGGCACGCCTGACCGACCGCGATGTCTCGGCGGTCTCGGTCGATCGGAACGTTCCCGAGGCGCTCCGCTCGGCCGCGCGGCGGAAGGTGGTGTTCGGAAAAGGGTGAATCAACTCCTGGCCTTGGGCGGCTTGCCGCTGCCTGACTTTCGCTTGCCCGGCTTCCCGCTGCCGCCCGACTTCTTCCCGCCCCCGCCGCCGCGCCCCTGGGTCCGCAGCCAGTCCGCACGCATCTCGGCCAACCCCTCCATGAAGACAGTCGCGCGCTCCCGTTCCTCCTCTGATGCCATCGACTTCAGCAGATCGAGCGCCTTTTCGAGATCGCGCTGGATCGTCTGCTTCGTCGTCTCGAAATACAGCCGGCGGATCTCGGCGAGCTTGTCGTCAGGACTGAGCATCTTCAGCTGAGTCATCGTCGGTTCCTGCGGAGCAGTGAGCGGAAGTCGTCGAACGGACGCGTGTTGAGCACGTGGTCGCGCGTCAGCCAGGCGCGGCGCCCTGTAATGACACCCCACTGCAGCCTGGCGAATGCGTTGCGAGAGTGCGCGTCGCTCGAGATGACGATGCGTCCGCCGCGTTCGACAGCCATGCGCGCCTGGACATCGTTCAGGTCCAGACGGTCGATCTGGCAGTTGATCTCCATGGCGACGCCGCGGCTGGCCGCAGCGTCGATGACCGCTTCCATGTCGAAGCCGTACGGCGCACGCCTCAGGATGCGGCGGCCGGTCGGGTGCCCGAGGATGTCGACGTGCGGGTTCTCGATCGCGCGCAGCAGCCGGTCGGTCATCTGCTGGCGCTCCTGCCCGAAGGCCGAGTGCACCGACGCGACGACGATGTCGAGCGACGCGAGACAGTCGTCGGCCAATCCAGCCGTCCGTCGGAGAGGATGTCGCACTCGATTCCCGCCAGCAGACGGATTCCATGCTTGCCGTCCGCCTCACGCACGCGTGCCGCATGCGCCAGCGTGCGTGCCTCGTCGAGGCCGTTGGCCATGGCCAGCGCCTGGCTGTGGTCGGTGATGGCCAGGTACTCGAGACCAGCATCGCGCGCAGCCTCCGCCATGTGCATCAGCGAGTCGCGGCCGTCGCTCTCCGTGGTGTGCGAGTGCAGGTCGCCGCGGATGTCGCCACGCTCGAGGAGGCGGGGGAGCCCCCGCGCCGCGGCGGCAGCCAGCTCGCCGCGGTCCTCGCGCAGCTCCGGCGGAATCCACGCGAGGCCGAGCGCGTCGTAGATCTCCTCCTCGGTACTGCCGGCGACGCGCACATCGTCGGCCACGCGGAACAGCCCGTATTCGTTCAACTTGAAGCCGCGCGAGATGGCGAGGTCCCGCAGCGCGATGTTGTGCGCCTTCGACCCGGTGAAGTACTGCATGGCGGCGCCGCGGCTCTCGGAGGGCACGAGCCTGAGATCGGCCTGGAAGCCGCCGCCCAGGCGGACGCTCGACTTGGTGTCGCCCTGCCCGAGGACCCGCTCGACGAGGCTGTACTCGACAAAATCGTTCATCAGCGAGACGTCGGCCTCCGAGGCGAGGACGTCGATGTCGCCGCACGACTCGCAACCGCGGCGCAGGCTGCCGACCGCCTCGATTCGGGCGGCAGGCGCCCGCTCCTGCAGGTAGGCCACGAGCGCAGCAGCGGCATCGTGGGTGTCGGGCAGGAGGTGCCGTCCCCCGTGCCGCTTGCGCTCCTCGATGGCCTTCAGGATGAGCCCTTCTTTTTTGAGGCCCATGCCTCGGAGCGCCCTGATCCGGCCGTCGGCCGCCGCGCGCTCCAGATCGTCGAGCGTCCGGACGCCGAGCTCCTTGTAGAGCGTCGCCACGGTTTTCGGGCCGACACCCTGCAGGTGCAGGAGATCGAGGATGGATGGAGGGAACTCCGCGAGCAGTTCGCGATGGTACTCAGCGTCGCCCGTTTCAGCGATCTCGCGGATACGTGCGGCGAGGTCCTTGCCGATGCCGGGGATCTCGCGCAGCCCTGCCACGTCGAGCCCTCCGAGGTCGTGCGGATGATTCGCGACGATGTCCGCGCCGTTGCGATACGCGCGGATCTTGAAGGGGTTGTCGCTCTTGATCTCCAGCAGGTCGGCGATCTCACCGAGGATTCGCGCGATCGCGAGGTTATCCAACGCTGAGCCCCTCACGCTCGACGCGGTAGTCGATGACACGGGCACCTCCGGCCGCGAGCGCCTCGGCAATGGCCGTCTTCGCCGTCGGCGGGCCGTAGCAGAACAGGCAGCCGCCGCCCCCCGCCCCGCAGACCTTGGCGGCCGTGGCGCCGGCTGCAGCCGCCCGGGTCATGAGCGCATCGATGGCCGGCGTCGTCACGCCGGGGGCGAGCCGCTTGCGGTTCTCCCACTCGTCGGCGATGTGCCGTCCCACGGCGTCCCAGTCGCCGCGCTGCAGCGCCTCACGCAGTCCTGACGCCGTGTCGCGGATTCGCTCGAAGCAGTCGAAGATGTGACGGTCGCCGTCCAGGTGCCGCTTGGTGATCTCCCAGTTGTTGGTCCCGGAGTTTCGCGGCTCGCCGGTGTAGGCGAGGACGATGCGGCGTTCGAGCTCGTGGACGTCGATCGGCAGCGGGGTGCGATGGATTCCGTCGACACGCAGGTCGATGGCCGCGACGCCGCCGAAGAGGGCGGGCCGGTAGTCCTGCACGCCCGTGGGCACGCGGATCGTCTGGCACTCCACGTTCATGGCGACCTGCAGCAGATCGTCGGGAGTCCGCGAGGCGCCGGTCCACTGCGCCAGCGCGCCGCAGACCGCAATCGTCAGCGCCGACGACCCGGCGATGCCGGCACCGGCGGGCGATTCCCCGCGCGTGGTGAGCGTGGCGCGTTCGAGGCGGTAGTGGCGGGCAAGGAGCGCGAGGAGCGGCAGTTCGGAGGAGCCGGTGAGCTCCGACCAGTGTTCGACCACCACGCGCCGGTTGGTATCGACTGACTCCAGCACGATGCGGTGATCGTGCGCGGCGATCTGCGCGTGCGCGCGCAGGCTGATGGCAGCGTTCACGGTGCACGCGCCCTCATGAAACAGGTACAGCGGCCAGATGTCGATGGTGCCGCCGGCCAGATCGATGCGCGTGGGCGCGGAAGAGGTGACCACGCCCGA
The DNA here is from genome assembly GCA_963748265.1 of uncultured Acidobacteriota bacterium. Lineage (GTDB taxonomy): Bacteria > Acidobacteriota > Vicinamibacteria > Vicinamibacterales > CAVVIG01 > CAVVIG01. Next base: position 29,915 of record CAVVIG010000002.1, read on the forward strand.
ATTATATAAGGTTAGAATTTGACCGATGTCGCCCCTCGCGCTCCGCAGACAGATCGGACAATTGCTCATAGCGGGCTTCAACGGGACGAGCGTCCCCGCCGAGCTCCGTGCGATCGCACGGGAGTTCGATCTGGGCGGCACGATCCTGTTCGCGCGCAACGTCGCGGAGCCGGGGCAGGTGGCCGAACTCTCGTTCGAGCTCGCCACGCTCGGTGGATCCATGCCGGCCTGGGTCAGCGTGGACCAGGAGGGGGGCCGCGTCGCCCGCCTCAAGGCGCCGTTCACGGAGTGGCCGCCGATGGCGACGCTGGGCCGCAGCGGCGACGTCGCCCTGGCCATGCGTTTTGCCACCGCACTTGCGGCAGAACTGCGGGCGGTCGGCGTCACCCTCGACTACGCACCGGTGCTCGACATCCACACGAACCCGAAGAACCCCGTGATCGGGGATCGCGCGCTGGCCGCTCAGGCCCGCGAGGTGGCGAAGATGGGCGCCGCGATTGTCCGGGCACTGCAGGGAGGCGGGATTGCCGCCTGCGGAAAGCACTTTCCGGGGCACGGCGACACGAGCACCGACTCGCATCACGAACTGCCGCTCGTCGAACATCCGCCCGAGCTGCTGCGGGAGCGCGAGTTCCTGCCGTTCCGGGCCGCCATTGAAGCCGGCGTCGCGACGATCATGACGGCGCACGTGTTCATCCCGTCGCTTGACGAGAAGAGTCCCGCCACGTTGTCGCGGCGCATCGTGCACGACCTCCTGCGCGTGGAGCTGGCGTTCGACGGCGTCATCCTGAGCGACGATCTCGAGATGAAGGCGCTCGCCAACAATCATGCGGTCCCCGATTCCGCGGTGATCGCGATCGCAGCCGGGTGCGACGGCGTGCTCATCTGCTCCGGCGACCACAACGCGCAGGCGGCGGCCCTCGAAGCGCTGGTGCGAGCGGTGGAGACCGGCCGCCTCCCGATTGGACGCGTGGAGGACGCGCTGGCGCGCCAACGCCGCGCCAAGGAGCGGTTCCTCGCGGCTTTCGTCGGCGCGCGGCCCCTCGGCGGCGCCGCGCTTCGCGCCGTGCTCGGCCGCGACGAGCACCGCCGGACGGCAGACGAGATGGCCCGATTCGCGTGATGGTCAAGCCGCGCCGGCTCGCTCCCGGCGACCGTATCGCCGTGGTCGCTCCCGCCAGCCCGTTTCAGCGCGCCGAGTTCGACGCCGGTGTCGACGAGATCCGCCGGCTTGGTTTCGACCCGGTATACGACGAGTCGGTGTTCGCTCGCGAGGCGTACGTCGCCGGCAGCGCCGCCATGCGTGCCGCCGCGATCCGGGCGGCGCTGCGCGACGACAGCATCCGTGCCATCGTGGCCGTACGCGGCGGATATGGCAGCGCACAGCTGCTCCCGCTGCTCGATCCCGAGGAGATCCGCAGGTCCTGCACGGCGATCGTCGGGTACAGCGACATCACGGCGCTGCTCGCGTTCGTCACCCTGGGTTGCGGGATGGTGTCGTTCCATGGGCCGATGCTGGAGGGGCGTCTCGCGCGAGGCGAGTCGGGGTACGACCGCGGATCGTTCGAGCGCGCGCTCTGCCGGCCGGCGCCGATGGGGGAGTACGCGGCACCCGGCGTCGAGGTGATCCGCGCGGGCGAGTTCGCCGGACCGATCGTCGGCGGCACCGTCACCCAGCTGCTGGCGTCGCTCGGCACGCCGTACGCTTTCGACCCGCCGCCCGGCCACGTCCTCTTTTTCGACGAGGTTGCCGAGCGCCCCTACCGACTCGATCGCATGGTGACACAGCTGCGGCAGTCGGGGGTGCTGGCCCGCGCCGGCGGGATTGTCATCGGCGAGCTGCCGCGGTGCGACGAGCCGTCGGGCGAGACCACCGGCCGAGGCGTGATGGCGTCGCTGCTCGCAGACTTTCCAGGTCCGGTGGTGATCGGATTTCCGTCGGGACACACCGTGGGTCCGTCGCAGACCATTCCGTTCGGCGTGCGGGCTCGCGTGGTAGCTGATGCGGCGAGGCCGCGACTGGTAATCGAGGAGGCTGCCGTCCAGTGACTCGCGTCCACCTGATTGGCATCTGCGGCACGGCGATGGCGACGCTCGCGGCGCTGCTCAAACAGCGCGGGTTCGACGTGCGCGGCTCCGATGCCGACGTCTACCCGCCGATGAGCGACTTCCTCGCCGCCGAGGGCATCGCGGTGTTCAACGGCTACCGTGCCGAGCAGATCACGTCGGATCTCGATCTGGTCGTGGTCGGCAATGCGATCTCGCGCGGCAACGTGGAACTCGAGGAGGTGCTCGATCGCAAGATCCGGTACTGTTCGCTCCCCGAGGCCGTGCGCGATCACTTCCTGTGGGGAGCCCGGTCGATTGTCATTGCTGGAACCCATGGCAAGACGACCACGACGTCGCTGACAGGGTGGCTGCTCACGCATGGCGGAGCCGACCCGACGGTGCTCGTCGGCGGCATCGCGCGCAACTTCGGGGACGGCGGATCCAGCTACCGGATGGGGCGCGGACGGGACTTCGTCATCGAAGGCGACGAGTACGACAGCGCGTTCTTCGACAAGACGGCCAAGTTCCTGAAGTACCTGCCCGACATTGCGGTCATCAACAACGTGGAGTTCGACCACGCGGACATCTACGCGGACCTCGACGCCGTCACGACCGCGTTCGCGCGGCTCGTTCGGCTGGTGCCGAGACGCGGTCTGCTCCTTCTTGGTGGCGACAGCCCGGTGGCCCTCGCGCTCAGGGAGCGGGCAGTTTCTCGCGTGCAGGTGTTCGGCACCGCGGCGGAAGCCGACTGGCAGGCACACGACCTGACGCCCACCCAGACGGGCACCCGATTCCGCGTGCGACGGTCCGGCACGGCGTTCGGCGAATTCGAGGTGCCGATGGTCGGCGTCCACAACGTGCGCAACGTGCTGGCGGCGATTGCCGTGGCCACCGAGACCGGCATCGACGTGACGCGCATCCGGGACGGCCTGAGGCGGTTCGCGGGCGTCAAACGCCGCCTCGAGGTCGTCGGCACCGTGAACGGCGTCACGGTGTACGACGACTTCGCGCACCATCCGACGGCGGTGGCTGAGACGCTCAACGGGCTGCGCGCCTCGAACCCCGGCGCCCGGATCTGGGCCGTGTTCGAGCCACGGTCGGCGTCGTCGTGCCGGCGCGTCTTCCAGGACGACTTCGGACACGCCTTCGCAGCGGCCGATCGCGTCCTGCTTGCTCCGGTCTTCCGGTCGACGCTTCCCGAAGCGGAGCGGTTGTCGATCCCGCGGCTGGTGGACGACCTGCGCGCGCGCGGACTGCTCGCCGCCGCGCCCGCGTCTCTGGACGAGATCGTCGAGACGATCGCCCGGGACCAGGCGCCTGGCGATCTCGTCGTGCTCATGTCGAATGGTGGATTCGGCGGCATCCACAAGCGGCTGCTCACCGCGCTCGGATCTGCGCAGGCGCAATGAGCGACGTGCGCGTCGTCGCGGCCGGGGATGCGGCGCTCGTCGCCGAGTTCGGCGATCGCATCGACGTCGCGCTGAACGCCCGTGCGACCTCGCTGGCCGGGCGGCTCGCCAATGCGCAGGTCCGAGGCGTCCGCGACATCGTGCCGACGTTCAGGTCGGTTGCCGTCTATTTCGATCCGCTCGTGACCGACGTGGAACACCTGCATCAACGGCTGCTCGACCTGGCCGCGGACCCGGAGGCTGCACGTCCGGAGACGACCCGGCCGCCGGTCGTCGTGCCCGTCTGTTACGGCGGTGAGTTCGGGCCAGATTTGCAGGATGTGGCGAGCTTTGCGGGCCTGAGCGAAGCCGAGGCCGTCGAGCGTCACACCACCGTGTCGTATCGGGTGTTCATGCTCGGCTTCATGCCTGGCTTCGCGTATCTCGGCATCGTCGACCCGCGCATCGCAGCGCCGCGACGCCAGTCGCCGCGCACACGTGTTCCGGCCGGCTCGGTCGGCATTGCCGGCGCGCAGACCGGCGTCTATCCCAGGGAGACACCCGGCGGCTGGCAGATCGTCGGCCGCACGCCGCTGGCGATCTTTCGCGCCGATCGCGAACCACCGTGCATCTTCAAGGCGGGCGATACGGTTCACTTTCAGCCGATCACGGCGACCGACTTCGCGCGCAGCCTGGATCGTGGGGGAGCCGGGTAATGGCGTCGGCGCTTCATGTCCTGGCGCCGGGACTGCAGACGACGGTGCAGGACCTTGGGCGGTGGGGCTATCAGGCGGAGGGTGTACCGGTCTCTGGAGCGATGGACCCGTTCGCGCACCGGCTCGCAAATGCGCTGGTCGGCAACCCCCGCACCGCCGCGACGCTGGAGGTGACGCTGACCGGTCCTGAGCTGCGCTTCGACGCCGCACGCTGGCTGGCGGTCGCCGGTGGAGACTTCGACGTTCGCCTCGATGGAGAGCCGATCCCGCCCGCGTCGGTCGTGCGCGCGACGGCCGGATCGACGCTGCGCTTCGGTGCGCGCAAGGCGGGCGCGCGCGCATACGTGGCGATCGAGGGTGGGGTGAACGTGTCGCCGCTGCTCGGCAGCCGCGCGACGCACGTGCAGAGCGGGATGGGCGGTTGGGAGGGGAGAGCGCTGCGCCGGGGCGACACCCTTCCGCTCGGTCAGCCGCACCGGGCGTTCGCGCCTGCGCGGCGCTCGTCGGAACGCCGCGCGACGCCGAATCCCGGCACGCCGGCGATTCTGCGCGTGCTTCCGGGTCCGCAGGACGATCGCTTTACCGACGAGGCGCTGGCGGTGCTCACGTCCGCCGCGTATCGCATCGGCGAAGACTCGAATCGGATGGGCTACCGTCTCTCCGGTCCCGCGATCGCACACCGCGACTCGGCCGACATCGTGTCCGACGCGACACCGCTCGGTGCGGTGCAGGTGCCAGGGTCAGGACAGCCGGTGCTGCTGATGGCCGACCGCCAGACGACCGGGGGATACGCGAAGCTGGCCACTGTGATCAGCGCGGACATTCCGGTCGCCGCGCAGCTCGCGCCGGGCGACACGATCGCCTTCAGGATCTGCTCGCGTGCCGAGGCGTTCGCAGCCCTGGTCGCGCAGGAGCGCGCCCTCCTCGCACTCGAACCGGGAGAGACATGAGCGACTTCGCCGACCGCCTCGAGGCACGGCTCGGCGCCGGGCGCGTGCAGCGCGAGGCGCCGCTGCGCAACTTCACGACGTTCAAAACCGGCGGTGCTGCCGACTGGCTGGTGGAGACGCGAAACGGCGACGAGTTGCTCGCGGCCCTCGTGCTCGCGCACGAGGCTGGCGTGCCGGTCGTGCTGCTCGGCGGCGGATCCAACGTGCTGGTGTCCGATCGCGGGGTGCGCGGGCTGGTCATCCGCCCGCGCGGCGGTGAGACCCATAGGCTTGACGAGACACACGTGCGCGCCGACGCCGCAGTCACGATCAACGGCCTGGTACGGTGGACGATCATGCAGGGACTGGCGGGCCTCGAAGCGTGGGCCGGCACGCCCGGCACGGTCGGCGGCGCGGTGTATGGCAACGCACATTTCGGAGGACGCCTCATCAGCGACCTGATCGATCGCGTACGGATTGCCACCCGGGCCGGCGTGGTACGCGACGTTCCGGCAACCGACATGGAGTTCGGATACGACCGCAGCCGCCTGCAGACGTCGGGCGAGGTGCTGCTGTCGGCCGACTTCATCGTTTCGGAGGGTGAGCCGGCGCGGCTCCGGGAAGTCGCGCGGCAGTCACTGGCGTACCGCAAGCGGACGCAGCCGCTCGACGTGCCGAGCGCCGGGTGCATCTTCCAGAACCCGGTGGCCGGCCAGGACCAGGTGCCGGACGGTATCCCGTGGTCGGCAGGCGCGCTGGTCGACCGCGCCGGACTCAAGGGGAGCGCGATCGGCGGCGCGCGTGTCTCGCCCACCCACGGCAACTTCATCGTCAACGGCGGGCAGGCCACCGCGGCCGACATTCGCAAGCTGATCGAGCGCTGCCGCGACGAGGTGCGGCGCCGCTTCGGTGTCGAGCTTCGCGAGGAGATCGTCTACCTGGGCGACTTCAGCGACGTGCTCGCCGGACCTGCCGGCGGCTGATCGTTCCTCTCACGGGTCGCGTAACATGTGTGGGCCCGTGGGCCACCCGGCACCCGACCTCAATCTCATCACTCCACCTGAATCTATGTCGACACTCCTGATCGAAGGCGGCAAGCGGCTCTCCGGTGCCGTAGACGTCGAAGGCAACAAGAACGCTGCGCTGCCGCTGCTTGCCGCGTGCCTGCTGACCACCGAGGAGTGCGTGCTCACCAACGTGCCGCGCATCCGCGACGTGGAGGTAATGGCGCAGCTGCTCGTCGACCTCGGCGCGTTCGTCGACGGCATCGGCACGACGACGCTGCGCGTGCGCTGCCCCGAGGTGATCAAGGACGAACCGGACGGCGCGATGGTCGGCCGGCTGCGCGGGTCGGTGCTGCTGCTGGGACCTCTGCTCGCCCGCCGCGGACGCGCGAAGCTCGCGCCACCCGGAGGCGACTTTCCCGCGCGCCGCACGATTGCCACGCATCTCGAAGCGCTGGTGTCGATGGGCGCGCGCGTGCTCGACGCACCCGGGCATCAGCTCGAGTGCCCCGACGGCCTGCGACCCACGTCTATCTACCTCTACGAAGCGTCGGTGACCGGAACCGAGACCGCGCTGCTCGCCGCTGCGGCGGCGCCCGGTGTCAGCGAGATCCGTCACGCTGCGTGCGAGCCGCACGTCGTGGAGTTGTGCATCTTCCTGCAGCGGCTCGGTGTCGGCATCTCTGGCACAGGGACGTCGACGATTCGCGTGGAGGGCGGGGCGAAGCTCGGAGGAGCGACCCACACGCTGTGGGGCGACTACATCGAGGCGGGCAGTTGGGCGGTCGTCGCCGCGATTACGGGCGGCGAGATCGACATCCGCGGCGCGCGCAGCGAGGACATGGAAGTCGTGGCGGCCGTCATGAGGCGCCTGAACGTCGAGTGCTCGATGGACGGCACGCTGTTTCGCGTGGAGCGCTCGACGCTGCGTGCGGCAGGACGCATCACCACGAACCTGTGGCCCGGCTTCCCGAGCGATCTCGTGAGCCTCGTCACGGTCCTGGCGACGCAGGCGGAGGGCCGGACGCTCGTGCACGACTGGCTGTACGAATTGCGTCTGTTCGCGCTGGAGCAGTTGAGCGGGATGAGCGCGGATCTGTTCCTCTGCGACCCGCACCGCATCATCATCACCGGGCCGCGGAAGCTGCGCGGGCGGCCGCTCGACAGCCGCGATCTTCGATCGGGCATGGCGCTCATCGCCGCGGCACTCGCGGCCGAAGGCGAGAGCCGGGTGACACCGCTCGAGACCGTCGAGCGCGGCTACGGGCAGCTCGTCGAGCGGCTCCAGGGACTCGGTGCGTCAGTAACGCGGTTGGGTTGACGGATCCGCAGGCGGCGGCTGTTGCGGCGCCGGCTGCGCCGGCATGATCGGCTGCTGATCGCCGACGTTGGGAACGACAGGCCGCTGCACGGCGGGCGGACCAGCCGGTGGCGGTGGCGCCGGGGCCGCGGGAGGCGGCGCTGCGGGCTGGGCCGGAGACGCACCAGCAGGCGGCGTGTCGAGGCCGAACGGCAGCTGCACCACGGGCGAACCCGAGTCGCGGCCCACGCGAAACGCCCGCAGATCCTCTTCGCTCAGGTCGAGCACGCGGATGATGTGCGGCGTCAGCGTGAGGATGATGTCGGTCTGCGTCGTTTCGGTCTTGTTGTGCGCGAACAGCCTGCCGATCACCGGCAGGTCGCTCAGGCCGGGTACCCCGTTCAGCGTCTGGCGCTCGTCGTCACGGATGAGGCCCGCCAGCATGTTGGTCTCGCCGTCACGCAGCCTGATCACGGTGCTGATCTCGCGGTTGCCGAACGTCGGCAGACCGCCGAAGCCCTCGCCGGAGATGCTCTGCACCGCGATCTTCAGCGCCAGTGACACGTCGTCGTCGTGGTGCGTGCGCGGCGTGATGTCGATGTTCACGCCGATGTTCTCGTAGTTGTAGGAGACGATCGGCTGCTGCGGCGTTCCGCCGGTCGCGATCGGCGCGAAGGTCGTCACCGGCACGGGGATCCGCTCGCCGAATCGCGCCTGCGCGATCATGCCCTCGGACGTGCGAAGCTGCGGGTTCGCCAGCGTCCGCGTGTTCGTGTCGGTCTTGAGCAGCCGGTAGTAGAGCGACGGCAGGTTCGCGAACAGCACGTCGGATGACGTCAGGTTCTGCAGCGCGCGCAGGGTGATCGACGAGGTAGGGCCGCTGTCGATGGAAACCGAGCCGTCGAGGCCGGGCGATCCCGGCGACGCGAACTGGAGCCCGTACTCCTGCAGCCGCGTGCGATCCACCTCCAGCAGCTCGACGTCGATGATCACCTCCGGGCGCGCCTTGTCGATGGCGGCAATCACGCGGCCGGCGGCCGCGACCCGCTCCGGGGTGTCCTTGATCGTGACGGCGTTGGTGGCGGTGACGGGCGAGATGCGCCGCGCGTCGAGCACCATGCGCAGCAGGTCCATCGTCTCCTTGAGGTCGGCGTTGCTCAGGTAGAACGTGCGAACGACTTCTTCTTCGTACTCGCGCCGCTTGGTCGGCGTGTCCGGGATGATGAGCACGTTCTGCGGACCGGTGACGCGGTAGAAGGCCTGCGTCGCGTCGGCGACCGACGCGATGGCGCCCTCCAGGGTGCTGTTCCGCAGGTCCACGGTGATCGGCGCGTGGCGGAACGTCGGATCGAACGCGATGCTGACGTTCCCGAAACGGGCAATCGTCAGGAAGACGTCGCGGCTGCTGGCTTCGCGGAAGATCAGCGACGCCGGCATGGTCACGTCGTGGGGAAGCTCGAGTCCCGGCGCCGGCAGATCGCGCGCACGCTCGATGAGCGACTGGAGCTCGGTTTTTCCCTCGCGCGAGACCGCAACCTTCAGCCGCAGCTGCGCCCTGACGCTGCGAAGCTCTTTGTCGACATTCGCGTCTGTCGGATTGAGCTCGATCGCGAGCTCGTATTCGACCAGCGCCTGATCGAGCTTGCCGGTGGCGGAGAGCCGCCGGCCGCGCTGGAAGTGGTCGGTGGAGGCGCGCAGCTTCGCCCGTTCGAGGCCGGTGCGCGCGTTCATGTCGTCCGGATCCTCCCGAACGGCGGCGGTGTATTCCGCGACGGCCACGTCGTAATCCTGACGCCGCTCGGCGTCGGCGCCGCGCCGCATCGCACCAGACGCAGCACAGGCCCCCGCCAGCAGCGCCAGCACGACGACGGCGAGGAGACGCGAGCGGCTAGCGCCCGCCGGAATCAGTGATGACATCGACACCGCGCGGCATTCTGAAGGCAAACTCCTTGTCGGTCAGACCGATGTTCTCCTTGAGATTCGCGAAAGAGAACGTGGACGTGCCGCCCTGGGCATCCGCCGTAACCAGGCCCCGAAGCTTCAGGGTGCCGGGCTCGACCAGGAGAACGAGCCAATCGTAATCCGGTTGGGGGGTGCGCGGCACAAGCTTCAGTGCAAGGGTGTCCTGGGGGCTCCCGGCCGGCACTTCGCCGGTGGACGGCGTGAAATCGCGCGTCAGGTCGCCTTTTCCCGCCAGGAACAGGGCCGGCGTGGCCGTTTCGCCGTCGGGTGGAACCGAGCCGACAACGACCTGGCGGTCGGCCGGGATGTAGGAGTAGACCTTCAGGCCGTCGGACACGAACACCTTCTGCTCCGGCGACGTGTACTCCCATCGCATACGGCCCGGCTTGAGAATGAGCAGCCGACCCTTCTCGGTGATCTGCTTCTTCAGCACGCCCCCGCGGTAGGTGTGCGTGAAGTCTGCCGAGAAGTCCTTGATGGTGCTGTACTTGCGCTGCAGGGCCTGTGCGAGTTCCGGGGCGGACGACTGCGCGGCCCCGAGGATGGCGACCGTGGACCACGCGACGAGGGCGACCGCGATGAGCCGCGTCTGCATGATTCAACGTTAGCACGCGGTCCGTAACGGCTGCCGCCGCCCCGACTAACCCTTCAGGGCGCCTGGTTCCGGCGCCGTCTGCTGCGGCGCGTCCTTGGTTTCAACCGGCAGTTTACCGGCCAGCCACTCGGCGATCCCGCCCTTCAGAGCCGCCGCCCGCACGCCCTGGCGGATGAAACGTGCGGCACATGCGGGAACTGGCGAGTTCATCGGGATCGGAGTCATAGACAACGACTTCGGCGCCGGGGGGAACCGAGGGCAGCGGGGCATCGCCGAGCACGCGAACCGAGCCGGGCAGTCGAACAGTGCTGTGCTCGTAGGGGTATTTGAGGCGTGCGTCCACCAGCAGGAGGGAGGCGCCGGCATCGAGGCGCTGCTTCAACTCCTCGCGCGTGATTCGCGGGACGGCCACGGCGTATTGTCGTGACCGTCCCGGAAGGTGTCAATCGATCGCTGGAAGGCGAAGCCTGGTCGTCGCCGCTAGACGCGGGTCTGGCGGCCGATGATCATGCGGTAAATCCAGAGCAGCAGGACGGCGCCCAGCAGCGACATCAGGAATCCCGCGCTGTCGTTCGGCCCGTACCACCCCATCGAACGTCCCAGGAATCCGCCCAGCAGCGCGCCGGTGATGCCGAGCAGCATGGTGACGATGAAGCCGCCCGGGTCGCGCCCCGGCATCAGCATCTTGGCGATGGCGCCCACGATGAGCCCGAACACGATCCAGCCGATTACGCCGAACATGCGGTCACCTCCGGGCGGCTGACGTGCAAAGACGACGACCTGAGCGATAAGAGCACGGTCGTCCGCCCTGAGCAGTTGTTACCATGGATGACGTGGACGATTCAGAAATCTACGCGAGGGTCGGCGAAGAGGGATTCCAGCGGCTCGTCGCCGCCTTCTACCGCCAGGTGCCAGCCGACGACATCCTCGGGCCGATGTACCCGCCGCACGACCTGGCCGGCGCCGAGCAACGCCTGCGCGACTTCCTGGTCGGACGCTTCGGCGGTCCCGCGCGGTACATCGAGCAGCGCGGACACCCGCGCCTGCGGATGCGGCACGCACCGTTCGCGATCGACGCCGGGGCACGCAACCGCTGGCTGGAACTGATGTCGCGTGCGCTCGACGAAGCGCAGTTCCCGCCCGACGTCGACCTGGCGCTGCGGCCGTTCTTCGAGGGAGTTGCGACGATGATGGTCAATACGAGGGGCTAGGGAAGTCGCAAGTCACAAGTCGCAAGTCGCGAGTCGCAAGTCGCGAGTCGCAAGGCGTGAGTCACCAGTCGCACGTCGCACGTCCGCGCGCGTGAGTTGAGCATTCAGGTCCGCGTGAGTCGCAGGAACTGGACTTCGTTCGGCAGTGAGAACTGCACGTAGACGTCGTTCCGATAGATGTCACTCGCGCTCCGCGGCGAGGGCCACAGGTGTGCGCCCGGATCGTCGCCCACCAGGTTGACAGCCTGATAGTTGCCCGACAGCCGGATGATGTCGGGTACGACGAAGGTGGCGGCATCACCGCCCGAGGGATGCAGGTTGACGAAGACGAGGACCACCGAGTCCACGTCGCCCGCGTCGATCCAACGTGCTACCGAGAAGATGCGCGCGCGGAAGCCGCCGTCGCGTGTGCCGAGGAAGTAGCGATTCGGCCCGATCAGCTCCCGTGACGAGTCGCGGGCCTGGTTGATCCGCTTGTACATCCGCGCGACCGCGTCGCGGTTCGGATCGGGCTCGCTCCACCGCTGGTACAGGTTCTCCCACCGGTCGCGGAACGCCTGCTTGGCCGCCTGGCCGAGTGGCTGCCCCATGAACACCATGGGCGCGCCGAAGAGCGACGCGGCGACCGCATAGCGCGCTGTCATCACCCAGCGATCCGGGTTGCCTTCCTCGTCGTGGCTGGTGCCGTTGTGCATCACCAGGCCGTCGCCGCCGACGAGCCGCGCCTCGCCTTCGATCGACCCAAACGAGCTCCGGCATCGTCACGTCGGTCTTGCGGTACAGGTGATGGTCCTTGGTGGTGAGCAGGTCGAAGATCTTGTTCAGCCGGTACTGAATGCGATCCGGATCGAGCACCTCCGCCAGGAACACGAAGTCCCAGCGCACCTGCCGCGTGCGGTTCACGATGAATTCCCAGAGGTGGTTGGGGAGCCCCTGGGCGAAGTCGGCGCGGATGCCGGCAAGCCGGTTGCCGGTCCGCTCGAGCCAGTACGGAAAGAGGAACCGCGAAAGTAGCGCCAGAGCCGCGGCCGATCTCCCCGGTGTCGTCGAGGACCGGAGTAGAACAGGTCCCGTTCGTCTTCGGCGCTGCCCTGCGGGTCTGAGTGGCCGACCGGGTTGCCCCAGTAGTCGTGTGCCGACGCAAACGGCTTGGGGCCGAGCGCAGAGTAGTTCCCGAAGAACCAGTCCACGTTCGCGTCGTCCCAGACGTGTTCGTTCAGACGATCGGCGGGCGCCCACACGGCGCACTCGAAGCCGTTCGCGGCCGGCTCGCGGTAGCGTGGGATCGTCCACCCATTGCGGAACTCCGCGCCGCGCGTGCACCAGGCGGGCCGGACCTCCCGGATCCACGCGTCCTTCGCGTCCGGCGCGCAGAGGTTGAGGCGCACGGCGCCCTCGCCGTAGACCACGTCGCGCCCGGCATGGTTGAGCGCGACATCGACGAAGACATCGAGGCCGGTGGCGTCGGCCTCGTCGACCACCTGCTGGAACAACTGCATGGCGCGCTGCGGGTCGTCGTTGTCGGCGAGCCACTGGTTGATGCTCCAGTAGTCGCGGGTGGCATACGGGCTGCCGGGGCTGTCGTTCGAGGCCCAGCGCCACTCCGGGCGATCCCATCGCCACCGGGTTTGCGGAAACACGGGCATCAGCCAGAGGGTGTTGAACCCGAGCGTGCCGCTCACGTAGCCGACGTGAAATGGATTGAAACTGTCGAAGTCGTGGGTGCTGAGGAAGTCGTCGAGCGTGCTGCGGTTCTCGTAATCGCCGCCCTGCGTGGCCTCCACCGTCAGCGCGTTGGCCTCATAAAGGCGGACTCTTGCCGCTTTGGCCGGCGAGACGACCGACGGCGCAATCCCGCTGCCGTGGCGCGCCGTCGAACGGCGAGAAGTCGTTATGCCACCACCAGGTGCCGGAGCCACGCAGCCGATAGCGCGTGGTGAGACGATACGCACCGCATTTGTTGAACGGAAGCCTCGCCTCGAAGACCAGGTTGTCGAACGACTCTCCGGCGTGCTGCATCGGGTGAAACGATCCAGTAGGAGTCCGCCCGCCCGGACTGATCGAGCGGCTCACTGATGCGCGCGAAGTCGCGCCGATTGAGGTTGGTGAACACCTCGACGTCGAAGGCCGACGGGTCGAGCTGCTGCCGCGCGATTTCGACCCGCACCGCGAACCCGTGTTCGGCCGGATCGGTTTCATCCAGCAGCAGCTTGACGGTGCCGTAGTTGCCGGGCGTGCCGCCCACCACCAGGTTGCCGATCCACGGGCTGTACGCCATAGACACTCCTGCGCGCCGCGCTTCGCGCCGCGTACGTCGGTTCGCCGTCCACCGTCAGGCCCGCTCGCTGAACCGCACTGTCGTCTTGGCTCCGCGAAGAGCGACCCGACCGCGCGCGGAATCAGCGCGGGCGCGCGCCGGCCGCCTCGCGTTCCGCCGCACGGAACCCGCGCAGCATGTTCGCAAGCGCGTAGTTGCCTTCGTGGCAGGCATACTCGTAGATCGGACCGTCGGATCGCGTCATGGTGAGCTCGCCCTTCCAGGGGCGAGTGAAGGCGGTGGGATCGTCCACCTCGAACTCGTAGCGCAGCGTGTCGCGGTCCATCAGGCTGAAGCGCTCGATCAGGTGCAGGTTCCGATCGAAGCCGAAGTTCCCGCCCGCGTCGCCGTAAAACCCTCCCGCGTCGGTGAAGTTCGTGGTGTCCACGACCAGCGTGTCGCCGCGCCACTCTCCGATGGAATCGCCCATCCAGCGCCGGATCGCCGGATTGAGGTGCTGACGGCCGTCCATGTGGATGACGCGCGCGTCGTGGATCATCTCGGCGTGCACAACGAGTGCATCGGCTGTCCGCACGATCTGGTAGTTGCTGTTGTAGGAGTAGGGGAGCATCGGCGGCCCGATCGTCAGGAACGACAGGCAGCGATCCTGGAGCCCGGTGTCCTCCGCGTTCGCGGGACTCTCGCGCTGCGCCTCGACGCGCCGGCGCTTCAGTTCGGCGGCCGCCGGCGTGAGCGGCGGGATGCGTCCGTCGGGCGGGTCGACGACGATCGAAGTGCGCAGCGTCTTGACTGTCTGCGACCCGAACTCGCGAAAAAACGTGTTGTAGGTGCCGGTGCCGCGACGTGCGGCCGGCGCATCCGCCGGCGGTTCTTCGTTGCCGGCGGCGACCTGCCGCTCCCACTGCGCCGCTTCTTCCGGCGTGAAGAACGGCTTGTCCTTCAACTGGACGGGCCGTTCGAGCGGCGTGACCGTCGCGGAGTTCCAGATCCCCTCGAAGTCGCGTCCGGTGCTCGTGCGCGCACGGTCCTGCGCCGCAGCGGCCAGCACATGACAGAGCGCGGCCAGGCACAGCAGCAGGCAGAGTGTTCGTCCGATCACGGAGGCTCCTCGCCGAGACGCAGGCGTTCCCGTCACGCGAGCAAGACCGACGCCATGACCGATTGCCGCGCGGCCCGGCAAATGCCGACTACGCGACCGGATGAATCGACAGAGTTGTCGGATGTACGGAGCGGCGCTGCAAAAGTGCAGCAGGTGGAAATCTGGTGGACGGCAGGAGGCTCGAACTCCCGACCTCCGCGTTGCGAACGCGGCGCTCTCCCAACTGAGCTAGCCGCCCACTCGTGTGAAGGACGCGGGCACGACGTCCACCCGCGAACGTCAAGTGTAACACGCTACTTTCAAGCACGGCAACGTTCCGGCCGGATCCACTTTGCTATAGTCGAGACAATGACGACGTCCATCAAACGCATCGGCGTTCTCACCGGCGGCGGCGACGCGCCGGGCCTCAATGCCGTCATCCGCGCCGTCGTCAAATCCGCCTACAACTCCGGCATCGAGTGCATCGGCCTCGAGGACAGCTTCGACGGACTCATCGAGCCGGGCCGCTCGCGTGTGCTGACGCCGCAGCGACGTCCGCGGCATCATGCGGCTCGGCGGAACCATCCTCGGCACCATCAACCGCGGCAACCCGTTCGCCTATCCGATCGAGACCTCCGACGGCACCCGCGACTACTCCGAGCGCGTCATCGAGATGTTCCACAAGATGGGGCTCGATGCGCTGGTCGTCATCGGCGGCGACGGCACGCTGGCCATCGCTCACCAGTTCTTCCAGCTCGGGATCCCTCTCGTCGGCGTGCCCAAGACGATCGACAACGACATCGTCGGGACGACCAACTGTTTCGGGTTCGACACGGCGGTGGCGTTCGCCACCGACGCGATCGATCGCCTGCACACCACCGCCGAAGCGCACCGCCGGATCATCGTCGTCGAGGTGATGGGCCGCTACGCCGGGTGGATCGCGCTCTACGCGGGCGTCGCCGGCGGCGCCGACGCCATCCTGATCCCGGAGATGCCGTTCGACCTGGAGGCGTCGCCGAGCGGCTTGAAGGAGCGCGATCGGTGGGGCGCGCGCTTCAGCATCGTCGTCGTCGCCGAAGGCGCGTTTCCGAAGGGCGGCAAGCTGGCGCTCCTCGAGGAGGCGACGGCCGGGCGCGCCGAGCGTCTGGGCGGGGTCGGGGTGCAGGTCGCCGACGCGCTCGGCGACGCTGACGGGGAAGGAAACGCGGTCGGTCGTGCTCGGGCACCTGCAGCGGGGCGGCGCGCCCACCAGCTTCGATCGCGTCCTGGCGACGCGGTTCGGCGGCAAGGCCGTCGAACTGATGCGGCAGGGGGAGTTCGGCACGATGGTCGCGTTCGCCCCGCCCGACATCGTCGGCGCGGCCGCTGGCGGACGTCGTCGGGAAGACGCAGGACGGTGCCGCTCGACTCGGACCTGCTGCTGACCGCGAAAGCGCTCGGCGTGACGTTCGGCGACACTGACGCACGAACCTGGAACTGACATCTTTCGTCCGGGCACGATGCCGCGCGGCATCGACCGGGACGAGACGCTGTTCCAGTTCGACGTGAGCTATTTCCGAGCAGCTCCCCGTCCTTCTTCTTCTGCAGGTCGTCGATCGCGCTTGATGTGGCTGTCGGTGATCTTCTGGACCTCGTCGAGCCCCTTCTTCTCGTCGTCTTCCGAGATCGCGTGATCCTTGAGCAGCTTCTTCAGGCGATCGTTCGCGTCGCGGCGGACCTGGCGCACCTCGTTGCGCCCTTCCTCGGTGAGCTTGTGCACGTGGCGTGACAGCTCCTTGCGCCGCTCCTCGGTGAGCGACGGGATCGGAATGCGGACGACCTTGCCGTCGTTCGACGGGTTCAGGCCGAGGTCCGACGCGCGGATCGCCTTCTCGATGGCGCCGAGCTGCGACGGGTCGAACGGCTGGGCCACGATCAGCGTCGGTTCGGGGACCGACAGGCCCGCCAGCTGGTTCAGCGGCATCTTCGCGCCGTAGGCCTCGACGTGCACGCTGTCGAGAATCGTCACCGAGGCGCGCCCGGTGCGCACGCCGGCGAGCTCGTGCCGCACGTGCTCCACCGAGCGTGACCATCCGCTTGTTGACTTCGGCAAACAGGCCCTTCAGATCATTGACATCCATGGAGCCGTTCTCTCCGCTAGTCGGCTACGCCGTGACCAGCGACCCGATCGGTTCGCCGCTGATCGCGCGCTTGATGTTGCCGGGCGTGCGCAGGTTGAACACCACGATCGGCAGCTTGTTGTCCATGCAGAGCGAGATGGCCGTCGCGTCCATCACCTTCAGCCCCTGCTCGAGCACCTGGAGGTACGAGATCCGATCGAAGCGCGAGGCGTCGGGGTGCAGCATCGGGTCGGCGTCGTAGATGCCGTCGACCTTCGTCGCCTTCAGGATGACGTCCGCCTTGATCTCCATCGCGCGGAGCGCCGCGGCCGTGTCGGTGCTGAAGTAGGGATTGCCGGTGCCGGCGCCGAAGACGACGACGCGGCCCTTCTCGAGGTGGCGGATGGCGCGGCGGCGGATGAACGGTTCGGCCACGGCGCGCATCTCGATCGCGGTGACGACGCGCGTGACGACGTTCTGCTGCTCGAGCGCGTCCTGCAGCGCGAGCGCGTTGATGACCGTCGCGAGCATGCCCATGTAGTCGGCGGTCGCGCGGTCCATGCCGCGCGCGCTGGCCGCGACGCCGCGGAAGATGTTGCCGCCGCCGATGACGATGGCGGTCTCGACGCCCATCGCCTGGATCTCGGCGACGTCCTTGGCGATCTGGGTCGCGACGGCCGGATCGATGCCGTAGGTCTGCTCGCCCATCAGGGCTTCGCCGGAGAGTTTCAGGAGGACGCGTTTGTAGGCTGGGGATGGGCAGGGGTCACGACGACGATTATAGGTCAGTCACAAGTCGCGAGGTCGCAGGTCATCAGTCGTGGACCGTGACCTGCAAACCCGCGGGCTTGCTTCGAACTTCCGCCTACGCGGTCGCTTCGCCGACCTTCAGCCGCGCGAAGCGCGTGACCGCCACCGGTCGCGCCGAGCGCCTTGTTCGCGGCGGCGATGACCTCGGCGACCGTCATCTTCGGATCGCGGATCGACGGCTGGTCGGGCAGGACGACCTGGGAGTAGAAGCTCCCGAGCTTGCCCTCGACGATCTTGTCGATGACGTTCGCCGGCTTGCCGGAGTTCTCCATCTGGGCGCGGTAGATCGCCTTCTCCTTGTCGAGCAGGTCGGCCGGCACCTCGCCGCGCGACGCGTACGACGGGCTGGCGGCCGCGATCTGCATCGCGATCTCCTTGACCAGCGTCGCGAACTCCTCGCGCGCCGGCGAGCTGCCGGCGTCACGCCGCCGAACTCGACCTGCACGCCGAGCTTGCCGCCCAGGTGGATGTACTGGCCGACGTAGCCCTGGCCCGCGTAGCGCACGAAGCGGGGGACCGCCATGTTCTCGCCGAGCTTGCCGATCGGCGGCGGCCACGCGTCTGCTGCACCGGCCCGTTCGGATCCTGCAGCCACGTCGTCGGTGGCGCCGTCGCCGGCCTTCTCGATCTCCGCGAGGACGTCTGCGATGAGCTGCTGGAAGTCGTCGGTGCGCGCGACGAAGTCGGACTCGCAGTTCACCTCGACGAGGGTGCCGCTGCGAGTGGTCGGCGGCGAGCGCGCTGGCCGATCAGCCCTTCGCTGGTGGCGCGTCCCGCCTTCTTCGCGGCGCTGGCGAGCCCCTTCTTGCGCAGGATCGTCGTGGCCTCCTCGAAGTTGCCGTTGGCCTCCTCGAGCGCGGACTTGCAGTCCATCATGCCCGCGCCGGTCTGGTCGCGGAGCTTCTTCACGTCTGCTGCGCTGATTGTCGTTGCCATGTCGTTTCGGTCTCGTACAAGAAAACGCCGGCCCTGAGACGCGAAGGCCGGCGTCGAGTGGCTGGTCGTGCGGCCGTGCGCTACGCCGAGGCCGGTGCGGCTTCGCGCGGCGACGGACGGGCGCGCGGCCCGGCGCGGATCGTCATCGTCGGCCGCTGCGTCGTCGGCCGCCTCGCGGCGGCTTCGGCGTCGGCCGACTGCTTCATGTCGCGGCCGGCGATCACCGCGTCGGCGATGCGCGACGCGAACAGCCGGATCGCGCGCAGCGCGTCGTCGTTGCCGGGAATCACGAAGTCGACTTCGTCCGGATCGCAGTTGGTGTCGACGATGCCGATGACCGGAATCTTCAGCTTGCGCGCTTCGTCGACCGCGATCTTTTCCTTCTTGGTGTCGACGACGAAGACCGCGTCGGGCAGGCGCGACATGCCGCGGATGCCCTCGAGGTTCTTCTGCAGCTTGCGGCGCTCCTTCTCGTTGCGCGCGATTTCCTTCTTCGAGAGCGTGTCGTAGCGGCCGTCGGTGGCCATCGTCTCGAGATCGCGCAGCCGGCCGAGGCTGCGCTGAATCGTCGCGAAGTTGGTCAGCAGGCCGCCGAGCCAGCGCTCGTTCACGTAGAACATCCCGCAGCGCTGCGCTTCTTCGGCGATGACGTCCTGCGCCTGCCGCTTGGTGCCGACGAAGAGGATCGTGCGGCCCTCGGCGGCGAGGTTCGTGACGAACTCCTCGGCCTCGCGGAACAGCTTGACCGTCTTGCCCAGGTCGATGATGTAGATGCCGTTCCGTTCGCCGAAGATGTATTCCTTCATCTTCGGGTTCCAGCGCTTCGTCTGGTGGCCGAAGTGCACGCCGGCCTCCAGCAGATCCTTCATCGCGATCGCGGCCAAATGTCCTCCATCCTCATGGTGACTTCAGATGAACACTGTTGCGACGACGGGCGTGATGTGGACCTGAGGGTCCGCACTCTGAAATCTGGTGCCCGCCGCCTCGGTGGATTCGTCGCCGTTCTACCGCTTGCTGAACTGGAAGCGCTTGCGCGCTCCCGCCATGCCGTACTTCTTGCGTTCCTTCGCCCGCGCGTCGCGCGTGAGCAAGCCCTTCGTCCTTCAGCCGCTTGCGCAGCTCGAGGTTGTACTCGACCAGCGCCCGCGCGATGCCGAGCCGCACCGCGCCCGCCTGTCCCGACACGCCGCCGCCGGCGACCGTCGCCAGCACGTCGAACTTGTCGCCGGTTTCGGTGAGGACGAGCGGCTGGCGGATTTGGGTGCGGAGCGCTTCGGTGGGGAAGAACGCGTCGAACGTCGCGGTGAGTTGATGCTGATGGCCCCGCTGCCGGGACGAAGGAAGACGCGGGCGGTCGATGTCTTCCGGCGCCCGGTTCCGTAGTACTGAACTGCTGCCACGTTACGCGACCTCGAGCTTTGAGGGTTTCTGCGCCGCGTGCGGATGATCCGGACCGGCGTACACTTTCAGCTTGCGATACATCGCCTCGCCCAGCTTCGTCTTCGGGCAGCATGCCGCGCACGGCTTCTTCGACCAGGCGTTCGGGGCGCTTCGCGCGCACGACGCGCGCCCGTTCCTCGCGCAGCCCCCCCTCGTAGCCGGAGTGCTGGCGGTAGATCTTCTGGTCTTCCTTGCGGCCGGTGAGCTTCACCTTCGCGGCGTTGACGACGACGACGTGATCGCCGGTGTCGATGAACGGCGTATAGGTCGGCTTGTGCTTGCCCTGCAGCAGGCGCGCCGCCACGGTCGCGATGCGGCCGAGCACCCGGCCGTCAGCATCGATGACGTGCCAGCGACTGCCGCCCGCGACGTGACTTCGCGGTAGCCATGAACGTAGACATCCTTCAGTTTCCCGCAGGCACGACACCGCACTCACTCATCACGGCTCTGCCCGAATACAACCGATGTTTGGGGAAGTCCCGCCCGGGAGCTCTCACCTAGCTGCTGACTTGCACCTGTCCGGCGGGTCCAGGCAACGGTAAACCCAAATCATACGAGCCTTTGGGGGGACTGTCAAGGGCTGAGACGGTCGCTCCGATAAGGGGGGACGACATCAAACGGGGCGCCGAACCTCAGCCGCCAGTCAATAGCGTGATCGACTGACGGATCCGTAATCGGCCTGCACAGTCTCGACGCCCGGGGGATCGCAGAAATCGCCGTTCCCCTACGCGTTTCGGCGAAAAGCGGCCGGAACCAGGTTGGTACCCGGTTTGCCCCTCACTCAGCCGTTCCTTGATCAGCGAGCACACAAGACCATGATGGGTTTCCGTAAACCGAAGTCAGTCGTCGGGCTCGACATCGGCTCGAGCGCCGTCAAGGCGGTCGAACTCAAGCCGGCCGGCAAGGGCTACCGCGTCGCCGCCTTCGCCTCCGAACCAATCCCGCCGGACAGCATCGTCGACGGCGCCATCATCGACGGCGGCGCCGTGGCGGAAGCCATCACCCGGCTGTTCAACAACACCGCGTTCAAGACCAGCGAGGTCGCCGCGTCGCTGTCGGGCAACGCGGTCATCGTCAAGAAGATCAATCTGCCGGTGATGACAGAGGCGGAACTCGCCGAGTCGATCAGCTGGGAGGCCGAGCAGTACATCCCCTTCGAAATCCAGGACGTCAACCTCGACTACCAGGTGCTCGACCCCGGCACCGGCCCCGACTCGAAGGGGACGATGGACGTGCTGCTCGTCGCGGCGAAGAAGGAGAAGATCGCCGACTACACCGAGCGTCATCAGCCAGGCCGGCCGCCAGGCCGGTCGTCGTGGACGTCGACGCCTTCGCGCTGCAGAACGCCTTCGAGGCGAACTACGGCACCGACGGCAGCGTGGTCGTCCTGCTCAACGCCGGCGCCAGCGCGATCAACGTCAACATCGTCGTCGAGCGGCCAGTCGATGTTCACGCGCGACATCTCGCTCGGCGGCAACGCCTACACCGAGGCGGTGCAGCGCGAGCTGAACCTGCCGTTCGAGAGCGCGGAGACGGCGAAGAAGGGGATGCCGGTCGAGGGCACACCTTCGACGACGTGCGCCGGTGCTGCACGCGGTCACCGAGAACGTCCTCCTCGAAATCCAGAAGACCTTCGACTTCTTCAAGGCGACCGCCGAGTCCGATCGCATCGACCAGATTCTCCTGAGCGGCGGCGCGTCAGCCGTGGACGGATTCGCGGAGGCGCTGGGCGAGCGGTTCGGCATTCCGGTGGAGCCCTTCGATCCGTTCCGGCAGGTTTCGTTCGAGAAGCCGCCGTCCGGCGACCTGTCGCAGCTGGCGGCGACGACCGCGGTGGCCGTAGGCCTCGCGCTCAGAAAGGCTGGCGACCGTTGATCAAAATCAATCTCATTGCGGGCGAACGCAAGGTCGTCAAGAAGTCTTTCGCCCTCGCCTTCGGCCGGGGGCAGCAGGTCACCGGCGCGTGCGCGGGCATCATGCTGCTGGCCGTGGCCGGCATCGGCCTTCGCTACTGGTCGATCACGCGCGAGTCGAAGCAGATCGATGCGGACCTCGAGGCGGCGCAGAAGGAAACGACGCGGCTCCACTCCGTCATCGCCCAGGTGCAGCAGTTCGAGCAGCGAAAGACGCAGCTCCAGCAGCGCGTGACGCTCATCGAGGAGCTGCGGAGCGCGCAGGCGGGGCCGGTCCACATGCTCGATCAGATCAGCCTCGCGCTGCCGTCGTCGTTGTGGCTCAGCGAAGTGAAGCAGACGGCGACCGCCGGCGAAGTGCTGGTCGACGGCAAGTCGCTGTCGCTCACCGGACTCTCGGACTTCGTCGTCAATCTCGAACACTCGGGTTACTTCCAGCGCTCGATCGAAATCGTGAGCAGCGTCACGGAGACCAACCCGCAGCAGGGCGAGACGATCAAGTTCCAGATCAAGGCTGTGTTCAAGAACCCGGCGGAGGCGGCGAAAGCAGAAGCCGCGACGAAGACCGCCGAGGCGAAGGACCAGGCCGAGCAGTTAAAGCAGAAGAGCTGAGTTCCCGATACCGCTGATAGCGCAAAGGCACAGATGGATATCAGTCTCACGAAACTTCCGTGGTACGGCCAGATCGCAGCGTTCGTCCTGCTGTCTGCGGGAGGCGCGGGGTTGTTCTACTACTACTACGAAATGCCGGCGCGGACCGAGATGGCCGCGCGGGCCGTTCAATTGAAAGCGCTGAAGGGCGACGTGGCCAAGGGGCAGGCGGCCGAGCGGAAGCTGTCCGCAGTTCAAGTCGCAGGTCGAGGATCTCGAGTCACGCCTCGGCAGCCTCAGCGAAGTCCTTCCCGAGGAGAAGGACGCCGCCGACCTCCTGCGCCAGATGCAGACGGTGGCGGTGCAGTCCAGCCTCGTCATCAAGAGCTTCAAGCCGGCGCCGATCGTCACCAGGGAGCTGCACGCCGAGTGGCCGATCAGCCTCGAGCTCGATGGCACGTATCACAACCTCGCGGCCTTCTTCGATCGGCTCGGGCACTTCGCGCGCATCGTGAACGTCACCGGGCTCTCCGTGAAGGGGAAGGAGAAGGGCGACACGAAGTCGACCATCTCCGCGAGCTGCGTCGCCACCACCTTCGTCCTGCTCGAGAAGCCTGTGGTCTCCAAGAAAGCCAAGGACAAGGACAAGGGCGGCAAGGCGAAGCCGGCGGCAGGGAAGAAGGCAGCCTGACGTGCGTCTCACTCTCTTCTTTCTCGTAATGGCGGCGGCGGCCCCCGTGCTCGCTGTCGAACAAAACCAGGCGGACGCACCGGTCGCCGGTCCCGCCGCGCCGTACACCTACAACCCCGATGGCCGCCGCGATCCATTCCAGAGCCTCACGGGCACCGGAGGCGACCAGAAGTCGCCGCCGCCGCGTGCCGGCGAGGGGCTGGCAGGGATGACGGTCGACGAGGTGACGGTGCGCGGTGTCATGCAGAGCCGCGGCCAGTTCGTCGCAATGGTGCAGGGCCCGGATAAACGAACGTATCTCATTCGACAGGGCGACAAGCTCTCGGACGGCATCGTGAAGAGCGTTGCGCCCGATGGGCTCGTGCTGCTGCAGGACGTCAACGACCCGCGCGCGAAAGAGAAGACGCGCGAGGTTCGGAAGCCGCTGCACGCCCCCGAGGATGGGAAGGAGTGACTGTGAGAAGGGGCGTTGCGCTCTGTGTAGCCATTCTGCTGGCAACCGTCGCCAACCAGGTATCACGCGCCGCTGGCGCGGTCGTGCCCGGTGCGCGGCTCACCGCGATCACATCGAGGGCCGACGGCCGGAACGCCTCGCTCGTCATCGAGGCGACCGAGCCGGTGCCGTACGTGGCCACCCGGCCCGATCCGCTGACGGTCGTCATCGACTTCCGGAACGTCAGCGTGCAGGGCGCCGCGGCGCCGGCCGTCAAGGCGGATGCCGCCGGGCCGATTGCGTCGGTCGCCGTCGAGGCGACTGAAAGCATGGGCGTCCCGGTCTCTCGCGTGCGCGTGACGCTCGCGCAGCCGGTGGCGCATCACGTGCGGGCCGAGCGCCAGCGCGTGGTCATCGAATTCGAGCGCCCGGCGACCGGCGGTATTCCGCTCGTCGCGCCGCCCGTCTCGCGCCAGTCGGCGACGCAGCCCATCGTCGAGGCCAGCATCGATCCGATTGCGGCGCTGGGTCTCACCGGATCGCCCGAGCGGCGCGTCGCCGCGCAGGCCGCCGCACAGGCGCCGACGTCGGCGGCAGCGACCGCTCCCGCGCCCGCAGCGGACACGGCGGCCAGCGCGTCGTCCTCGTCGCAACTGCTGGCCGGTAGCGCCCAGGCGTCCCAGGCGTCGGTAACGCAGACACCAGTCCCCGATGGTCGCAACCGCGTCTACACCGGCAATCCGGTCAGCCTGGACTTCCAGCAGGCGGACCTCCGTGCCGTGCTCAGGGTCTTCTCGGAAATCAGCGGCCTGAACATGGTCATCGATCCCGCGGTGCGCGGGACGGTGGATGTCGCGCTGCGCGACGTGCCGTGGGACCAGGCGCTCGACATCATCCTGCGCGCCAACAAGCTCGGCTACATCGTGGACGGCACCGTGGTCCGCATCGCCCCGCTGGCGACGCTGGCCGACGAGGAGAGCCAGCGCCGCAAGCTGGCCGACGAGCAGGCGCTCGCCGGCGAACTGCAGGTGCTGACGCGGACGCTCAGCTACGCGCGCGCCGAGGATCTCCAGGCGCTCATCACGAAGAGCGCCCTGTCGCAGCGCGGCATCGTGCAGGTGGATCCGCGCACGAACACGATCATCATCACCGACCTGGCGGATCGCCTCGCCACGGCGGGCACGCTGATCGACACCCTGGACAAGGCGCAGCCCCAGGTCGAAATCGAGGCGCGCATCATCCAGACGACGAAGGCGTTCGCCCGGGCGCTGGGTGTGCAGTGGGGTGCGACGGGCCGCGTCGATCCGGCGCTCGGCAACACGACGAACCTGGCGTTCCCGAACAACGGAACGTTGGGCGGTCGCACCGGCGGCGTCCAGGGCCCGAACGGCCAGCAGACGGCGGTGAACCTCGGCGTCGGCGCCGCGACATCCGCGGTCGGCCTCGCCCTCGGCTCGGTCAACGGCGCGTTCAACCTGGACGTCGCGCTCAGCGCGCTGGAGTCCACCGGCCAGGGACGGATTCTCTCGACGCCGCGCGTGTCCACGCTCAACAACGTCGAAGCGGAAGTCACGCAGGGTATCCAGATTCCGCTGCAGACCATCGCGAACAACACGGTCACGGTGACCTTCAAGGACGCCGCGCTGACGCTGAAGGTCAAGCCCCAGATCACGAATGCCGGCACCGTCATCATGAGCGTGTCGCTGGAGAACGCGACACCGGACTTCGCCAAGGCTGCCGGCCCGGCCGCCATCCCGCCGATCAACACGCAGCGCGCGCTCACGACACTGCTCGTGAACGATGGCCAGACCAGCGTCATCGGCGGCATCTACACCAGCAACCAGAACAACACCATCGACCGCACGCCTGGACTCGGCCAGATCCCGATCCTGAAGTGGCTCTTCCAGCGCGAGAACATCAACGACGAGAGCCGTGAGCTGTTGATCTTCATCACGCCGCGAATCATCAAGGCCTGAGCACACAGACATGAACGCCATGCGCCGCATCTCAAAACTCTTTGCACTCGCCTCGCTTGCCATGGCTGCCGTCTCGTGCGGCGACGTGGTGCGCGACGGCCGTGCGCCAGTCTTCCTCGTCGTCAACCTGTTGGAGGGATCCTCGGGAGAAGACGAGGAGACGTCCACGGTCGTCCTGTCCGACGTCCTCTGGAAGGGCGGGACCGTCAACGACATGGGTCTGGTGACGCTGAGCCTTGCGCCCAAGGACATCGGCACGCCGCTGAACCCCAGTGCGCCGTCATCCAACAACGCGGTCACGATCACGCACTACCGCGTCGCCTACAAGCGCGCGGACGGACGGAACCGTGAGGGGATCGACGTGCCCTACGCGTTCAACGGCGCCGCGACAGGCACGGTCCCGCCGAGCGGAAGGCTGGAACTGCCCTTCGAGCTGGTTCGGCACGTAGCCAAGCGGGAGTCTCCGCTGGTGCAGCTCGGGCTCGCCAATCCCGCCGTTATCACGACCATCGCCGAAGTCACGTTCTTCGGTCGGGATCTCGTGGGCAATGAGATCAACACGACCGGATTCATCCAGGTCGACTTCGGCAACTTCGCCGACGAGGACGAGTAGACGGCCATGAGACGGATTACCTCACTGTTCGCGGGCCTTGGCGCCGCGCTTCTCCTGTCGGCGTGCTCGGTGAGCCAGAACACGGCGCCGTCGCTGACGGGACCGTCCGAGTTTGCGTTGTCGGTGGACGTCACGGCATCGCCCGACACGCTCACGCAGGACGGTCAGGCACAGTCGACCATCGGCGTCGTAGCGCGGGGCCCCGACGGCCAGCCGCGTGCGAACGTCACGTTTCGCCTGGACATTCAGGTAGAGGGTGAGCCGGCCGACTTCGGCGCCCTCTCGGTGCGCCGGATCACGACCGCCTCGGACGGCCGTGCGACGGCCGTTTACAGGGCGCCTTCGGCGCCTCCGCCATCGGTCGGCGCGGCCGGTTCGTGCGACGCCTCCTGGAGTGAGCTTGGCGGCCGCTGCGTGCGCGTGGTCGCGACGCCGGAAGGTTCCGGCTTCGACACGGCGAACTCGCAGTCGGTCCTGATCCATCTTGTCCCCACCAGCGTAATCGTGCCCGTCTCCGCCACTCCGGACGCGAAGTTCACCGCTATGCCGACGACGCCTGCGGCGAATTCACCGGTGCAGTTCGACGCATCGTCCAGTTGCGCGGGCCGGCCCGTGGAAGGGCAGTGTCCGTCTAATGCGGGACAGATCACAAGCTATCGCTGGGACTTCGGGGACGGCGGCACTGCCACGGGCAGGACGATGTCGCACACATTCAGGGGC
Organism: uncultured Acidobacteriota bacterium; assembly: GCA_963748265.1. Taxonomy (GTDB): domain Bacteria; phylum Acidobacteriota; class Vicinamibacteria; order Vicinamibacterales; family CAVVIG01; genus CAVVIG01. The sequence continues at coordinate 56,647 of CAVVIG010000002.1, forward strand.
CAGCAGACGTATCTGGTCACGTTGACCGTGACCAATGATCGAGGGATTACGTCTGCTCCGTTCACTCAATCGCTCAACGTCGGAGCAGGTGCACTTCCGACGGCTGCGTTCAGCGTGTCACCCACATCGCCGGTGCCCGGGCAGCCGGTACACTTCGACGCGTCCACGTCGAAGCCTGGGCCCGGACATACCTTGGTCCGATATGTCTGGAATTTCGGAGACGGAACCGCACTGCTCGACACGAACGCCACCACGGCAACGCACACGTATCAGGTCGCGGGCTCCTACGTGGTGACACTGCGTGCGGCTGACGACGCTGAACAAGTCGGTGTCACAACGCAGACCGTCACTGTTGGTTCGGCCGCACCCTAGTTCTTGACCGCCGGCCCATAATTGGGCATGACGTCGCCGCAACGCATCGAAGACCTCCGACGCCGGGTCGAACTCGACCCGGCGTCGATTGCGTTTGCCCACCTCGCCGAGGAGTACCGTCGTGCGGGCCAGCTGGATGAGGCCATCCAGACCTGCCGCCGCGGTCTCGCCGCACATCCGGAGTTTCTCTCCGCACGCGTGACGCTCGGTCGGGCGCTCCTGGCGCTCGGCCACTTCGACGCCGCGGGCGCGGAGCTGGAGCGGGTGCTTGCGTCATCGCCCGAGAACGTTCCCACGCTGCGCGCGCTCGCCGAAGTCCGCCGTCACCAGGGACGCACCGCAGAAGCCGTTGAACACCAGCAGACAGCGCTTCGCCTTGCGCCGCTCGATCCCGACCTCGAACGCATCATCCACGACATCAGCGCCGCGCTGGGGCCTCCCGGGCAGGAGGCTGACACCGAATCGAGCCGCGCCCGGAGCGTCGCAACCGTTGCGGCGCTCGAGCGATGGCTGGAGGCCATTCGTGCCACACGCGCCCAGCGACGCGCTTAGCCAGCGTCACGCCGGCCTCCGCCGCGCCATGAGTGCCGCCTCCCTCGATGCGCTCGTGGTCGTGTCGCTGCCGAACATCAGCTACCTGACCAACTTCGCCGGGTCGAGCGCGATCGTGGTGCTGACGCAGGACCGTCTCGACTTCATCACCGACTCCCGATACGTGACGGTGGTGCGGGATACGCAGGAGACCGCGCATGCGTGTCCCGGATTGAACCTCGTGGCGGTGAACGGGACCTACGACGCCACGTTGGCCGGCGTGCTGGTGCACGGCGGTCTTACCCGCGTCGGGTTCGAGTCGGCGCACGTGACCGTCAGCCGGTTCCGGTGGCTCGAGTCGACGCTCGCCGCGTCTGCCGCGCCGCCCGAACTGGTTGCCGTCGAGAACCTCGTCGAGATCGCCCGCAGCGTGAAGGACGCGTATGAGACTGCCGTGCTGCGCCGGGGAGGGGCGATGTTGTCGGACGTCACCAACGAAGTGCTGCGCCTGCCACGTCGCGGCATGAGCGAACGCGAGCTCGCGACGGCCATCGACACCGTCATCCGGCGCCTGGGCTTCGAGAAGCCGGCCTTCGAGACCATTGTCGCCTCCGGTCCCAACGCCGCGCTGCCGCACGCCAGGCCGACAGAGCGAACATTGAGCGAAGGCGACCTCGTGGTGCTGGACTTCGGGGGGGTCTACGACTCATACTGCGTGGACCTCACCCGTACGGTTTCGATCGGCCGGCCGTCGCCACGCGCGAGTGAGGTGCACGAGGCGGTCAGAATCGCTCACGATCGGGCTATCTCGACCGTTGCACCGGGACAGTCCCGGTTTGCCGTCGACCAGGCGGCACGCGACTGGCTCGAGGCGGCCGGAATGGGAGCAGCGTTCGGCCACGGCACCGGGCACGGGCTGGGGCTGGAAGTGCACGAGGACCCGCGCATTACCCGGCGGGGATTGCACGTCGATACGAGCCGCGAGGCGGTCGAGGTCGGCATGGTGTTCACCATCGAGCCTGGCGCCTATTTCCCTGGGTGGGGTGGCGTTCGGATCGAAGACGACGTCCTGGTCACCGCGAGCGGCGTGGAACTGTTGACGAACGCACCGACGGGCCTGATCACGATCGACTAACTTCTAACCTTCTACCTTCACGACGCTCGCCCTGATGGATCTCGATCAGCTGAAGCAGATACTCGACCTCGTGCGCGAGCACGATCTGTCGGAATTCGAAGTCGAACAGGACGGACTCCGCCTGAAAGTCCGCAAGGACCGCTCCGGCGCGCTGACGATGGTCGCCCCGGCGGCCATGCCAGCGGCTGCCCCGGCGGCTGCTGCGCCTGCGCCGGTCATGCCGTCCATCGGGGTCGCGCCGGTCGACGCCGACGTGGACATCGAACTGGCGGTGGTGAAATCGCCGATCGTCGGGACGTTCTACCGGTCGTCCGAGCCGGGCGCTCCGCCGTTCGTCGAGGTCGGCACGTCGGTGAAGAAGGGGCAGGTCCTCTGCATCATCGAAGCGATGAAGCTGATGAACGAGATCGACTCCGAGTACGACGGCGAAGTCGTCAACGCCTACGTGGAAAACGGCCAGCCGGTCCAGTACGGCGAGCGGCTCTTTGCGATTCGCACGAAGTAGACACTAGATGTTCAAGAAGATCCTGATCGCGAACCGCGGCGAAGTGGCGATGCGCATCATCTTTGCCTGCCGCGAACTCGGCATCAAGACCGTCGCGGTCTACTCCGAGGCCGACGAGAACTCGCTCCACGTCCGGTTCGCCGACGAGGACGTCTGCATCGGCCCCGCGCGCAGCGCCGACAGCTACCTGAATGTGCCGGCGGTCATCAGCGCCGCGGAGATCACGGGCGCCGACGCGATCCACCCGGGCTACGGGTTCCTGTCCGAAAGCGCGTACCTCGCCGAGGTCTGCGAGGCGTGCCACATCAAGTTCATCGGGCCGGACCCGCAGGTGATCCGCCTGATGGGCGACAAGGCGCGCGCGCGCCGCGTCATGAAGAAGGCGGGCGTCCCGATCCTGCCGGGCAGTGACGGCCCGATCGACAACGAGGAACGTGCGCTCAAGGTCGCCCGGGAGATCGGCTTTCCGGTCATCGTGAAGGCCACGGCAGGCGGCGGCGGACGCGGCATGCGCGTCGTCCGCGCCCCGGCGGAACTGGTGCCGGCGGTGAAGACGGCACAGCGCGAGGCCGAAGCGGCCTTCGGCGTCGGCGACGTCTACCTCGAAAAGTACGTGGAGTCGCCCCGTCACATCGAGTTCCAGATCCTCGGCGACCAGTACGGGAACGTGGTGCATCTGGGCGAGCGCGAGTGCTCGATTCAGCGGCGCCACCAGAAACTGGTGGAGGAATCGCCGTCGCCAGCCCTCACCGACAAGATGCGCCGGAAGATGGGCGCCATCGTCATCGACGCGGCTAAAGCGGTGCAGTACACGAACGCCGGCACCTTCGAGTTCCTGATGGATCCCGAAGGGCGCTTCTACTTCATGGAGGCGAACACCCGCCTGCAGGTCGAACACCCCGTCACCGAGATGGTGACCGGCATCGACATCGTCAAGGAGCAGATCCGGATCGCCTCGGGCGCGAAGCTGGGGTTCCGGCAGGGCGACGTGACCTTCACCGGCCATTCGATCGAGTGCCGCATCAACGCGGAGGATCCGGACACCTTCGTCCCGTCGCCGGGCCTGATCCACGTGTTCAGCGTGCCGGGCGGACCCGGTGTTCGCGTCGAGACCCTCGCGCACAACGACTGCACGATCCCGCCGTACTACGACTCGATGATCGCGAAGATCATCGTCCACGGGCGCGACCGCGCCGAGGCCATCGCGCGCATGAAGCGAACGCTCGAGATGACGGTCATCGAGGGCATCAAGACCAGCATCCCGATGCACCTGAAGATCCTGAACGACAAGGACTTCGTGGCCGGGAAGCTGAGCACCTCGTTCATGGAGCGGTTCATCCAGTCGCGTCCGGGCGGCCGCCTCGCGGCGGCGGTCTGACCGGAGCGGTGCTCCCTCGCCTGTACGCCGTCTGCGACGCCGACGTCTGTGCCTGCGGCGGGTGGCGCCTCACTGACTTCGCGGCCGCCTGTCTCGATGGCGGCGCACGCCTGCTCCAGATTCGTGCGAAGCGCGCGGCGTCGAAGGCACTCCTGGAGGACACCAGGGTCATCGTCGATCTCGCGCACCGCGCGGGCGCGTCCGTCATCGTCAACGACCGTGCCGACATCGCGCGCCTGGCCGGTGCGGACGGTGTCCACGTCGGACAGGAGGACCTCGGCGCGGCCGCGGTCCGGGCGATCGTCGGGTCCGCCGCCATCGTCGGCCTGTCGACGCACACGCCCGAGCAGATCGAGGCGGCGGCACGGGAGCCGATTTCCTACCTGGCTGTCGGTCCGGTGTTCGGCACGGCGACAAAAACGACGGGATATCAGGCTGTCGGGTTCAATCTTGTCGCCCGCGCTGCGTCGACTGGGGCCGCGCACGGGATTCCGGTGGTGGCGATCGGAGGGATCACGCTCGATCGCGCACCCGAAGTCATCGCCGCGGGCGCGGCGTCGGTGGCCGTGATCAGCGATCTCCTCGCGGGCGGCGACCCGGCCGCACGCGTCGCCGCCTACGTCGAGCGACTCTCACGCGTATAATTTCGAGCAGCTCCAATCGACATCACACACGGGGGACACGGGTGGCTGGATCACTGTTTCGAACCAAGTCGGTCGACCGCCTCCTGGCGGACATCGACGTGACCGGCGAGGGCACGCTCAAGCGCACGCTCACGGCGCCGGCGCTCGTCGCCCTCGGCATCGGCGCCATCATCGGGGCCGGGTTGTTCGTGCGGACGGCGGCCGCCATCGCCGAACGCTCGGGACCATCGGTAACGATCGCGTTTCTCGTCGCGGGGCTCGGATGCGCGTTCGCCGGCCTGTGCTACGCCGAGTTCGCGTCGATGATCCCGATTGCCGGAAGTGCCTACACCTACTCGTACGCGACGATGGGCGAGCTGGTGGCCTGGATCATCGGCTGGGACCTCGTGCTCGAATACGCCGTCGGCGCCGCGACCGTCGCCATCGGCTGGAGCGAATACCTGAACCGGACCCTCGAGTACGTCGGCCTGCGTGTCCCATACGAGTGGAGTCATTCCCCCTTCGAGGCGATGCAGGGAGCTGACGGCGTGCACGGCATCATGAACGTGCCGGCGATCATCATCCTGTTCGCGCTCACCCTGCTCCTGATCAGGGGGATCCAGGAATCGGCTACCGTCAACACCGGCATCGTGATCACGAAGGTGGTCATCGTCCTGCTGGTCATCTTCATCGGCTGGGGCTTCATGAACCCGGCCAATCACACACCCTACATCCCGCAGGCCACGACCTACACGACACCTCAGGGCGTGACGCATCCTTACGGGGGCGTCATGGGCATCCTCGGCGCCGCGGGTGTCGTGTTCTTCGCCTTCATCGGGTTCGACGCCGTGTCGACGGCCGCGCAGGAAGCAAAGAATCCGAAGCGTGACATGCCGATCGGCATCCTCGGCTCGCTGGTCGTCTGCACGGTCCTCTACGTGCTGTTCGCGCACGTGCTGAGCGGCATCGCCACGGTCGACGACTTCCGGACGGTGGGGCGTGAGGCGTCGGTGGCGTTTGCCATCAGCAAGTACATGTCTGGCTACGACTGGCTGGGCAAGTTCGTGACCGTCGCCATTCTGGCCGGCTTCTCGTCGGTCATCCTGGTGATGCTGCTCGGACAGTCGCGCGTGTTCTTCTCGATGAGCCGCGACGGGCTCGTGCCGGCCATCTTCTCGGAGATTCATCCGCGGTACCGTACGCCCTGGAAGTCGAACCTGCTGTTCTTCGTCCTCACCGGGCTGTTCGCCGCGTTCATTCCCGGTGACATCGTTGGCGAGATGACCAGCATCGGCACCCTGTTCGCCTTCATGCTCGTCTGCGCCGGCGTCTGGATCATGCGCGTGCAGCGACCGGACATTCCGCGCGGATTCCGCGTGCCGGCGCTGCCGGTCGTCGCGATTCTCGGGATCGTGCTCTCTGGCGCGATGATCTACGGGCTCGGCTGGACGAACTGGCTGCGCCTCGCCGCCTGGCTCGTCGTCGGACTGGTTTTCTACTTCGGGTATGGCAGACGTCACAGCCGGCTCGAGACCGGCTCGTAACGGTCGGAGGGGGTCGTCTCCTCCGGGAAACGGCTCCATCTTCCGGGCCCAGGGGCCCGTGTTCGCCGTCGCCCTGCTTGCCGCGGTCGTCCTGGCCGGCACACTCGGCTACATGCTCATCGAGGGCTGGGGTGCGTGGGACGCCTTCTACATGTCGGCCATCACGGTGACGACGGTCGGCTACCGCGAGATCCACGAGCTGTCGCGCGTCGGCCAGGCGTTCACGGTCGTTCTGCTGTTCAGCGGCGTCGGTGCCGCGCTTTACGTGTTCACCCTCCTGGCGACCGTTGTGGTCGAGGGAGGGTTGCCACTGCGCTTACTCAAGCGGCGGCAGGCCAGAATGCTCAACACCATCCGGGACCACTTCATCGTCTGCGGGTACGGCCGCATCGGCAGCATCATCGCCGGGCAGCTGCGGCACCAGGGGATGCCGTTCGTCATCATCGACCGCGATCCCGTGCGCGTCGAGGCGGCGATGATGGACGGCCTGCTCGCCGTGCAGGCCGACGCCAGCCACGAAGAGGTGCTGAAGCGCGTCGGCATCGAACGCGCGCGCGGGCTGATCGCGGCGGTCGGCACCGACGCGGAGAACGTGTACACGGTGCTCAGCGCGCGTGTCCTGCGTCCTGATCTGTTCATCGTCGGGCGGGCCGAAGGCGACGATGCCTCGCGGAAGCTGCTGCGGGCGGGTGCGAACCGCGTGGTGTCGCCCTACCAGATCGGTGCCGTGCAGATGGCGCAGACGGCGATTCGTCCAGCGGTGGTCGACTTCGTGGAACTGGCGACCAACAGCGACAACCTGGAGCTCGCGATGGAGGAGATCACGGTAGCCGAGAGCTCGTCGCTGGCGAACCAGTCGATCCTCGACGCGAACCTGCGTCAGCGCTTCGGCATCATCGTCGTGGCGATTCAGCGCCAGGATCTGCGCATGGAGTTCAATCCCGAGCCGGATACGGCCATCAGGGCCGGAGACAAGCTCGTCGTTCTCGGGCGGCCGCACTCGCTGCGCCGACTCGAAGTGGAGGCAGCCGCGTAATGTCCGCCCGCCTGCTCGATGGTGTTGCCGTGGCACAGGCCATTCGTGCCGATATGCGCCCGCACGTCGAAACGTTCACCAGGGAAGCCGGACGTCCACCCGGTATCGCGCTCGTGCTCGTCGGCGAACGATCCGGCCTCGGAGCTCTATGTCGGCAGCAAGCTGAAGTCGGCGGGGGAGACTGGCCTGCGCGCGGACATCGAGCGGCTGCCGGCGACAGCCAGCGTCGACGAGCTGCTCGCCCTGGTCGATCGCCTGAATCGAAGCGAGGTTCACGACGGCATCCTCGTTCAGTCGCCGCTGCCGGCCGCGATGGGGCCGGACGCCGAGCGTCGCGTGTTCGACGCGATCGATCCCGCCAAGGACGTGGACGGCCTGCATCCGGCCAGCGTGGGCCGCCTGGTGCAGGGTCGGGCGCCGCTCGTGGCGTGCACCCCCTCTGGTGTCATCGAGCTGCTCGACCGCTCAGGCATCGCCATCAGCGGCGCGCGCGCCGCCGTGATTGGCCGCAGCGACATCGTCGGCAAGCCGATGGCGCTGCTGCTGCTGAATCGCAACGCGACGGTCACCATCTGCCACTCGCGCACGGTGGACCTGCCGGCGGTTGCGCGCGAGGCCGACATTCTCGTCGCGGCGCTCGGCAGGCCTGCGTTCGTCACGCCCGACTTCGTCAAGCCCGGCGCAACGGTCATCGACGTGGGGACGACGAGGGTCGAGGACCGTGCGCTCATCGAGCGCCTGTATCCGCCGGGCTCGAAGCGTCACGGCGCCTTCGAGAAGCGCGGCGCGCTCGTGCTCGGCGACGTTCACCCGGCGGTCGAAGGGGTCGCCGGCGCGCTGACGCCGGTGCCGGGCGGCGTGGGACCGCTCACGATTGCGATGCTCCTGAAGAACACCGTACGCGCGGCGGAGGAACGCTTCCGCGCGCGCTGATGCGCGCGGGCGCACGACCATGCTGAGGGTGGCGCTGACGGGCGGCATCGCAACCGGCAAGAGCTACGTGCTGGCGCGGATGCGCGCGCTGGGGGTGCCGTGCCTCGATGCTGACGAACTGGCGCACGGCGTCATGGCGGCCGGTACCGAGGCGACCGCGGCGATTGTCGAGCGGTTCGGCGACGTGCTCGATCCGTCGGGTGCCGTGGACAGGGCGAAGCTGGGCCCGGTCGTCTTCGCCGACGCGTCGGCCCGGCGCGACCTGGAAGCGCTCGTGCACCCGGCCGTCTACCGCGCCATCGCGGCAGGCCTTCGCGGATTCGAGCTGATCGGCGACGCGCCGTTCGCGGTCGTCGACATCCCGCTGCTCTACGAGACCGGACGTGCCGCGGAGTTCGCGAAGGTGATCGCGACCTATTGCCAGCCGGACCTGCAGACGCAGCGTCTGCTCGCGCGCGGCCTGAGCCCGGACGGCGCGGCACAACGCCTGGCCGCGCAGATGCCGGCTGAAGAGAAGGCCAGGCGCGCGGACTACGTCGTCAGGACAGATGGCACGTTCGCTGAGACCGACAGCCAGGTCGACAACGTGGTCGACACGCTGCGGCGAGTGGCCAATCACGGGCGGACCTGAAGGTCCAGCGGATTTGGTTCACTGCTCAGCATCCTGCGCCGGCGCGATCCGCTCCTCGACGAACGTGTTCCAGTCGTGACAGTGAGGGCACTGCCAGAGCAGCTCGGTGCTCCTGTAGCGGCAGCGCATACAGACGTGCGGGTCGAGATAGAAGACCGCGTGCTTGGTGAGCTCGCCGTAGCGATCGACGAGGCCTGCCGGGTGGCCAAGCTGTGCCGAGCGCCCGCCAGATCGCCTGGTGGATGCTGAGCGCGTGCGGATTCTGGACGAGCGCGGCGAAGAGCAGTTCCAGCGCCTCCGGCGCGCGACCGCCGCTGACCAGATGACGCGATAGCGCCAGGCGCGCGCGCCAGTCCTGCGGGTTCTCGTCGATCAGCTCCCTGCAGAGCGCCGTGAATCGTTCGGGCGCGCCCGCGCGCATGGCGTGCGCCTCCAGCCGGTCGAAAGCCAGATACGCGCGGTCGGGCGCGACCCGCACCATCGCCTGCCACGTGGCCACCGCCTCATCCTCGCGTCCCTGCGCCAGCCGCACGTCGCCGATATTGAGGTAGGCCGGCACCGCCCGCGCATCGAGGTCGATTGCCGCCTGGAAGCGCCGGATCGCTTCGGAAAAGTCCTTCCGGCGCATCGCTTCGAGGCCGATCTCGTTCTCGAGGAACGCCAGGATCGCCTGGCTCTGGGGGCGGGAGTCGATCGCCGCAAGCGACGTGAGCCGCTGACGCGTGTCGTACGCCTCGATCCACTGGTGCTGCTCCTCGTGCAGCTTCTGCAGGTTCACGAGGGCGTACTCGTTCTTCGCGTCGAGCCGGAGCACCTCGTTGAAGGCATCGAGCGCGCGATCCACGAAGCCACCGCGCTTGTAGTCGAGGCCCAGACAGAGCAGCACGTAGGCGTGCTCGAGACGGCTGAGACGCGAGCGCTGCAGGAGCATCTGGTGGATCGTGATCGCCTTTCCAACCTGCCCTTTCTCGCGATACAGGTTGCCGAGGATCATGTGGACCTCGAGCGCATCCGGATCGAGGCTGGTCGCGCGGGTCAGCTCCTCGATGGCGAGATCGATCTGGTTCGCGACGAGGAAGTTGAGGCCGAGGATGTAGTGCGGCGACTCGCGCACGCGGCGGCGATCCACCCAGGTGCCGTCCCGCAGCTTGTACCGCTCCCAGGCCTTCCCGATCGTCAGGCCGACCAGCAGTGCGGCGAGCGCCGCGAGCAGCGGAGCGTATTCGTCCATCAGGCCGGTGAGCCGATCTCCCGGGCTCGTTCTCGTAGGACTCGATCACGGCGTTCCAGTGGCCCTGCACGCGGAGGATCCGTTCGATGAGCTCGCGTGCTGCACCGGCGCCGCCTGCCGCCGCGGTGACCCAGTGGACCCGCGATCGGACCTCCGCCACGGCATCGGCTGGCGCCGTCGCCAGGCCGACGCGCGACAGCACGGCGATGTCCACGATGTCGTCGCCCATGTAGGCGACATCGGCGTCACGCAGCCCCAGGTCGGCCCGGATCCGCTCGTAGGTCGCCAGCTTGCTCGTGACGCCGTGGTAGACGAGCGTCACCCCGAGCTGCGCGGCCCTGTGCGGTGTCGTCGCGGACAGCCGCGCCGAGAGAAAGCCGACCTTGATGCCGTACCGCTGCGCCCACACCATCGCGATGCCGTCGCGGATGGCGAACGACTTGCTCTCGGTGCCGTCCGCATGGATGGCGACGCGTCCGTCGGTCAGCACGCCGTCGACGTCGAACAGGACCAGGCGGATACCCGCGGCACGGGCGTCGATATCGGGACTCGTCACGGCTACACCATCTCCGTCCGCCAGAGGTCGTGCAGGTGCACGACGCCGACCACCCGCCGCGGATTGCCTTCGACGACCACGAGCGAGGTGATCTTGCGCTGCTCGAGCACGTTGAGCGCTTCGGCTGCCAGGGTCTGCGGCGACACCGACGCCGGGTTCTTCGTCATGACTTCGCCGGCCGTCAGGCCCAGGACGTCGCCGGTGCGCTCCATTCGGCGGCGCAGGTCGCCGTCGGTGATGATCCCGATCAAGGTGTCGCCCTCGCCGACGACGCAGGTCATGCCGAGCCCCTTGCGCGACATCTCGTAGATCACGTCGCGCATGGGCGTGTCGACGCCAACGGTGGGGCAGTTCTTTCCGGCGTTCATGAAGGTCTCGACCCGCATGAACTGCTTGCCGAGGCGTCCGCCGGGATGCAGGTTCGCGAAGTCCTCCTGGCGGAATCCCTTGGCGACCAGCAGCGTCATCGCCAGCGCGTCCCCGATGGCGAGGGCGGCCGTCGTCGAGGCCGTCGGCGCGAGGTTCAGCGGGCAGGCTTCCTCGGCAATGCTGCAGTCCAGTGACACGTCGGCGGCTTCCGCCAGCGTCGAGCGCGGGTTTCCCGTGATTGCGATCAGGCGTGCCCCGAGCCGGCGGATCGTCTCCAGGAGCCGGAGCACTTCGGCGGTTTCGCCGCTCGACGACACCGCGATCACGACATCGTCGCCCTGGATGACGCCGAGATCGCCGTGGATGGCTTCAGCCGGGTGCAGGAAGATCGAGGCCGTGCCGGTGCTCGTGAGCGTCGCCGCAATCTTCCGGCAGATGATGCCCGACTTGCCCATGCCGGTCACGATGACGCGGCCGCGGCACTCGTGCAGCAGGCCGATGGCCGCCTCGAATCGTTCGTCGATGCGCGGGACGAGGGCGAGGATCGCGGCAGCTTCGGTCTCGAGGACCTTGCGGGCGAGCTCCAGATCAGCCATGTCGCGGAGTCGCGTGGCCCGCGGCGACCGGAGCGGCGGACGTCTTGGCGATGGCGTCGATGGCCATCAGGCGCCGCAGCAGCGGCTCGAGCAGGTCGAGGCGCAGGGCGTTCTGTGCGTCGCTCCTGGCGCGCGACGGCTCCTCGTGGACTTCGAGGAATACACCGTCGACGCCCGCCGCGACACCGGCCGAGGCCAGCGGCGTGATGTACTGCGCCAGGCCGGCCGTGACGCCGTCGCCGCCGCCCGGCAGCTGCAGGCTGTGGGTGACGTCGAAGACGACCGGTATGCCCTGCTCGCGCAGCATCGGGAACGCCCGCATGTCGACCACGAGGTTGTGGTAGCCGAAGCTCGTGCCGCGCTCGGTGACGATCACGCGCGCGTTCCCGGCATCGCGCGCCTTCGCCAGGGCGTGCTTCATGTCGTCGGGCGCCAGGAACTGTCCCTTCTTGATGTTCACGACCCGGCCGGTCTTTGCGGCCGCCACGATCAGGTCGGTCTGGCGCGACAGGAACGCGGGAATCTGCAGCACGTCGGCCACGGCAGACGCGGGTCCGGCTTCGGACGCATCGTGGATGTCGGTGACCACCGGCACGTTCAGCCGGCGGCCGATCGCGCCGAGGACGCGGAGCCCCTCCTCGATGCCAGGCCCTCGGTACGAACGGCCGGAGGTCCGGTTGGCCTTGTCGTACGACGCCTTGAAGATGAAGGGGATGCCGACGCGGCCGGTGATGTCGACGAGCGCTTCGGCGAGCCCCATCGCGTGCGACTCGCTCTCGATGACGCAGGGGCCCGCCATCAGGACGATCGGCGCGCCGGCGCCCACGACCATGTCGCGCAGCGTGAGAGGGTCCACGGATCAGGCCACCGATTCTGCGGCAGCGCGCGTCTGAGCGGCGGTCTTGTGCTTGTAGCTGGCGGCCACGAACGCCGCGAACAGCGGGTGCGGCTGCGTCGGCTTCGACTTGAACTCGGGGTGGAACTGCACCGCGATGTACCACGGGTGATCCGGCACTTCCGCGATCTCGACGAACTTGCCGTCGGGCGACCGTCCCGAGATCCGCATCCCCTTGTCGACCAGCGTCTTCTCGTACAGGCAGTTGAACTCGTACCGGTGGCGGTGGCGCTCGTGGATCGTCGCCGCCCCGTAGATCCGCTGCGCCAGCGATCCCGGTGCGAGCTCGCACGGGTAGCTGCCGAGGCGCATCGTGCCTCCGAGATCGTCCACGCCGAGCAGATCGCGCAACTTGTAGATCACCTTCGTGGGCGTATCAGGCGCGCACTCGGTCGAGTCCGCGTCGCTCAGGCCGGCGACGTTACGCGCGTATTCGACCGTTGCCCACTGGAACCCGTAGCAGATGCCGAAGTAGGGAATGGCGCGCTCGCGCGCGTACCGGGCGGCGGCCATCATCCCGCGCGTGCCGCGGTCGCCGAAGCCCCCAGGTACGAGGATGCCGTCCGCGCCCTCGAGCAGCGATGGGCCGTTGGCCTCCTCGAGCGCCTCGGCCTCGATCCACTTGATGTTCACTTTCAGATGGTTCTGGAACCCGCCGTGGTACAGCGCTTCGTTGAGGCTCTTGTACGAATCCTCGTAGCCCACGTACTTGCCGACCACGTGAATCGTGAGCTCGTCGATCGGGTTCCTGATCCGCTCGACCAGGTCCTCCCATGCCTTCATGTTCGAGTTGGACTGCGGCAGGTGGAGGTACTTCAGCACGATCCGGTCGAGCCCCTCGGCCCCGAGGACCAGCGGCACCTCGTAGATGCTCGGCACGTCCTTCGCGGTGATCACCGCCTCCTCGTTCACGTCGCAGAAGAGCGCGATCTTCCGCTTCAAGTCGGAGTCGAGGAACCGGTCCGTGCGGCACAGCAGGAGGTCCGGCTGGATGCCGATCGCGCGCAGGTCGCGGACGCTGTGCTGCGTCGGCTTGGTCTTCAGTTCGCCGGCCGCCCCGATGAAGGGAACCAGCGTGAGGTGGACGTACAGCGTGTTGTCGCGCCCGACGTCCTGGCGGAACTGGCGGATCGCTTCGAGGAACGGCAGGCTTTCGATGTCGCCGACCGTGCCGCCGATCTCCACGAGCGCGATGTCGACGTCTTTCGCCGCGGCGCGGATGGCGTCCTTGATCTCGTTGGTGATGTGCGGAATCACCTGCACCGTGCGTCCGAGGTAATCGCCGCGCCGCTCCTTCTGGATGACCGTCTGGTAGATCTTGCCGGTCGTCCAGTTCGAGTTCTTCGTGGCGGCCGCGTGCGTGAAGCGTTCGTAGTGGCCCAGATCCAGGTCGGTTTCGCCGCCGTCGTCGGTGACGTAGACCTCGCCGTGCTGGTACGGGCTCATCGTGCCCGGATCGACGTTGATGTAGGGGTCGAACTTCTGGAGGCTGACTCTGTATCCGTGCCCTTCGAGCAGCGCTCCGACCGACGCCGCCGCGAGACCCTTGCCGAGGGACGAGACCACGCCGCCTGTCACGAAAATATACTTGGTTGCCGTCATGTGGGTTTCCCGGGGGATGTGATCGCCATCGTCAGTTCGCGCGGCCGGCCGTGAGGAGCCGCCGCACCTGTTCCAGGTCCTCGGGCGTGTCGACGCCAATCGAGTCGTAAGAGGTTTCGACCGCGCGGATGCGGATGCCGTGTTCGAGCGCACGCAGCTGCTCGAGCGACTCGGCGCGTTCGAGCGGCGTCGGTTCGAGCGAGGCGAGCACCATGAGCGCGGTGCGGCGGTACGCGTACACGCCGACGTGCCGGAACATCGGCGGCCATCCGCCGCGGGGATCGCGGACGTGCGGAATCGGCGCACGCGAGAAGTACAGCGCGAAGCCGGCGCGGTCCAGCACCACCTTCACGATGTTCGGGTTGGAGAGCTCGGTCGGCTGCTCGATGCGCCTGTACAGCGTCGTCATCGAGACGGAGCGATCCGACAAGGGGCCGACCAGCTCGGTGATGGCGCGCGGATCGAGCAGCGGCTCGTCGCCCTGCACGTTGACGACCACGTCGCAGTCGAGCGCGCTGGCAACTTCCGCCAGGCGGTCGGTCCCCGAGAGGTGATCCGGGCGCGTGAGCTTGACGTTGCCGCCGAATCCTTTCACGCGGGTGGCGATACGCAGGTCGTCGGTCGCCACGATGACGCGCTTGACGACGGGCGACGCCTCGGCACGCCGGTACACGTGTTCGATCATCGGCTTACCGTCGATGTCGGCGAGCGGCTTGCCAGGGAAGCGTGTGGAGGCGAATCGGGCGGGGATGACAGCGACGACGTCGAGCGGAAGGGTAGAATCGACCGCAGAACCAGTCGATACAGGGTGCACGACGAATAGTAACACAGTCGAGACGGCGGCGTGCTACCATCCGCGCGAGCAGCACATGAACGTGAGACGTGACCATCTGGTTCGGCGCTGCGTCGATAGCCATCGCCACCTGGCTCACCGCATCCACGGCTGGCCCGAAGCAGCCTGCGGCCTCCGACATCTCTCCGCGCAGCGCTCCGATCGATCGTGCCTCGGACACGCTGCGCCTCGAGGTCGAGCGCCTGCACGAGCGCCTCGCACCAAACGCGGAGCCGAGCGGCCAGCGCGATCTGTTTCGCTTCTCGACGCCGCGCCGCAGCCCGGATGCGACGGTCGCGCCACCGGCCGCCGACAGCGAATCGGCACCGTCTCCAGCGGCAACGCCGCCGATGCGGCTGATCGGCATCGCCGAGGACGTCACACCGGACGGCTTGGTCCGCACCGCGGTCGTGTCGGGGCCCGGCGACGTGTTCCTGGTGAAGCCGGGCGACACGATTGCCGATCGCTATCGCGTCGTGGCGGTGTCGCCAGACTCCATCCAGCTGGTCGATCCTGCCACCAGCATCGAATCAACGCTCACGCTCCGGTAGCGGCTCGCGAGCTCCGCGTCCTGCGGATGGTTGCCATCATCATCAATCCCGTCTCGGGCGGAGCAGCGCCGTCAGCGGGGCCGAAACGCGCCGCGATGGCCGCGGCGATGCTGACCGCGCGCGGCATCATCGGTGACGTTGTGCTCACCGAACGTCACGGCCACGCGCGCGAGCTGGCGGAAGCGGCCGTGCGCCGCGGCGTCGAGCGCGTGCTGGCCTGGGGCGGGGACGGCACGATGAACGAGGTTGCCTCCGCGCTCGTGCACACCGGCGTCGTGCTCGGCGTCGTCCCGTCCGGCTCCGGCAACGGCCTGGCCCGCGAGCTGCGCGTGCCGCGGCGCCCCGAAGCAGCCATGGTCCGCGCCCTGACCGCGCCGCCGCGCCGCATCGACGCCGGCGAGCTGGGCGGGCGGCTGTTCGTCAGCGTCGCCGGCATCGGCTTCGACGCCCACGTGGCCGCGCAGTTCGATCGGGCGGGCACCGGCCGCCGCGGGTTCAGCACGTACGTGCGCATCACGGCTCGCGAGTTGTGGCGGTATCGCTGCGGCGACTACCGCGTGGACGGGGTGTCCGCAACGGGTGCGCTGCTCGTCACCTTCGCGAACTCGGCCCAGTTCGGCAACGGCGCGCGCATCGCTCCGGGTGCGCTCCTCGACGACGGCCTGCTGGACATGGTGGTGTTCGAGGAGCGATCGCGTGTGGCGACGCTGGGTGCGCTGCCGCGCCTGTTCACCGGCGGCGCAAGCCAGGTGCGGGGCGTGTCGGTGCGGCCCGTCACACAGGCAACGGTCGAGAGCGACGTGCCCATGGTATTCCACGTGGATGGCGAGCCGGTGCAGGGGGGCACGCGCCTCGATGCGCGGGTGCTGCCGGGCGCGCTGTTTGTCGCGGACGAAACGTAGAACTGAGAAACCAGGCCTGAACGCGGAAGACCGGACGCGTGCCGTCCGGTCTTCGCGTCCTGACTACTAGAGCCTAACCAGCCACGCCTCGCGTACCGCGCCGATCTTGCGGATCGCGTCCACGGCTGCGGCCAGCGCTCCTGCCTGGATCGTCCCCTCGTCGACGTTGACGATCCCGATGGCCCCGGTTTCGTTGCGGCCCAGGGCAAAGTTGGCGATGTTGACGCCGTGCTTGCCGAGGATCGTGCCGACCTCGCCGATGACGCCCGGCTGGTCGTCGTTGGCGATGATGAGCAACGTGCCGGACAGCGGCGCTTCGACGCTGATGCCGCTGACCGAGGCCAGGCGCGGGCTGTTCGGCTCGAACACGGTGCCTTCGGCCCAGCGTTCGCCGTCGCTCGTGTGCAGCTTGAGCGACACGAGGCTGGCGTAGTTGCGGGGACGCTCGCTGCGCGTCTCGACGATCTCGATGCCGCGCTCCTTGGCAGCCGCTCGCGCGTTCACCACCGAGACGCCGCCCGACAGGATCGGGCGCAGCACGCCGGCCGTCGCTGTCGACGCAATCAGCTGGGCGGCGCGGTTATCCGCCAGCGCGCCGTAGTAGCGCAGGCCGATCTGCTCGATGCGCGCCGGTCCCATCTGTGACACGACCGCCGCGAGCCCGTCCGCGAGCCGGAGCCACGGCTGCAGCCGCTGCAGTTCGTCGGAGGGAACCGACGGGAAGTTCACCGCGTTGCGCACGACGCCCTGCTTCAGGTAATCGCGCACCGCGCCAGCGGTGTCGAGCCCGACGAGCTCCTGCGCTTCTTCGGTGGACGCGGCCAGATGCGGCGTGGCCACGACCTTCGCGAGCTGCGGCAGCGTCCAGTCGACCGGTGGCTCCTTCTGGAACACGTCGATGCCGGCGCCGCCCACGATGCCGCTCTCGATGGCGCGGCAGAGCGCGGGTTCGTCGATCAGCTCACCGCGTGCCGTGTTGACGATGCGAATGCCCTTCTTGCAGCGGGCGAAGCGCTCGTCGTTGAAGAGATTCTTCGTCTCGGGCGTTGACGGCATGTGCAGCGTCAAGTAGTCCGCCTCGGCGCACACCTCGTCGAGCGACTTGAGCTCGACGCCGATGGCCGCCGCCACGTCAGCCGAGATGTACGGGTCGTACGCGATGATCGTCATGCCGAACGAGCGCGCACGCGCCGCCACTTCCTGACCGATGCGGCCGAGTCCGGCAATGCCGAGCACCTTGTTCCGGAGCTCGGTGCCCATGAACTTCTTCTTTTCCCACTTGCCGGCCTTCATCGCCTGATCGGCGGCCGGTACGGCCCGAGCGAGTGACAGCATGAGCGCGAGCGCCTGCTCGGCGACCGCGATGCTGTTCGCGCCCGGCGCGTTGACCACCAGCACGCCGCGGCCGCTGGCCGCCGCCATGTCGATGTTGTCCACGCCGCTGCCGGCGCGCCCGATGATGCGCAGCTTCGGGGCCGCCGCGAGGAGGTCCTTGGTGACCTTGGTCGCGCTGCGGACGATCAGGGCGTCGGCATCGGCCAGGTCCTTCGCGAGTTCATCCGGCTTGCGGCCCGCGCGCGCGTCGACGTCCCAGCCTTCGCCGCGGAGGATCGCCAGCGCAGACTCCGGCAACTCGTCGGAAACAACCACCTTCATCGTGTTCATATCTCGTCAGGTTCATCCTTGCCGCGCGGTTCCGCTGTTTCTGGAAGTGTGCCGAGCCGTCGCGGATATGCGTGAAGTGTTCACGTCAGCGGAGTGGAACTCCGTGCTGGCGCCGTCGGCCGGGAAGATCGATCCACCGTCCGCCCTACAGTATAATCCCGAGGTTTTGTGCGCTCGCCAGTGACGGCGCTGTGCGCTCGCCCTGCAGTGGTGCAATTCGCTAAAACGTTCGGAAGGACGCATCACAGCGGTGCAAACACCACCGCTTTTCCACAGAGTTTTCCACAGAACCTGTGAGAATCGTGTGAACGAAGCGGGGGAGGTGACCTAAATGGTCGCAGGTCGCAAGTCGCAAGTCGGAAGTCGCAGCCCGCGGAATTCGGAACCCGGGCGCAGGGAAGCACCGCACCAGGACGCGTCCGTCTGAGTTCACAGGTCTCAGTTCTTTCAGTTACCGCTGTTCATCCATATGCCCAACATTCCTACCCTGACTCCGCCGGCCGAAGGGACCGCCATCACGAGACAGCAAGGGCGGCTCGTCGTCCCGGACAACCCAATCATCCCGTTCATCGAAGGCGATGGCACCGGCGCCGACATCTGGCGCGCGAGCGTGCGCGTACTCGACGCCGCCGTGGCCAAGGCGTACGGCGGACAGCGCAAGATTGCCTGGATGGAGGTCTACGCCGGCGAAAAAAGCTTCACCTCGTTCAGCAACTGGCTGCCCGATGAAACGGTGGAGGCGTTCCGCACGTATCTCGTCGGCATCAAAGGACCGCTGACGACGCCGGTCGGTGGTGGCATCCGATCGCTGAACGTCGCGCTGCGCCAGATGCTGGATCTGTTTGTCTGCCTGCGGCCGGTACGCTGGTACAAGGGAGTCCCCTCGCCGGTGCGGACGCCTGGCAAGGTCGACATGGTGATTTTCCGCGAGAACACGGAAGACATCTACGCGGGGATCGAGTATGCCCCCGGCTCGCCCGAAGCCCAGAAGGTGCTGGACTTCTTCGCTCGCGAGTTCCCGAAGGAGTTCAAGAAGATCCGTTTCGGCACCGAACAGGCAGCGAAGGACTGGCAGGCGCAGCTCGAGGGCATCGGCGCGCCCAAGCGAGACGTCGGTATCCAGGTGGGCGTCGGCCTGAAGCCGATCAGCTATCTGGGCACCGAGCGGCTCGTGCACAGCGCGATCAGCTACGCGGTGATGAACAAGCGCAAGAGCGTCACGCTGGTGCACAAGGGCAACATCATGAAGTTCACCGAAGGGGCGTTCCGCGACTGGGGCTACCAGGTCGCGAAACAGTTCTTCGGCGCGGTCGAGATCGACGGCGGCCCGTGGTGCAAGATCCCCGAAGGCAAGCCGGGCGCCGGCCTCGTCATCAAGGACGCCATCGCGGACATCACGCTGCAGCAGGTCCTCACGCGGCCCGACGAGTTCGACGTCATCGCGACCCCGAACCTGAACGGCGACTACCTGTCGGACGCGCTCGCGGCGCAGGTGGGCGGCATCGGCATCGCGCCGGGCGGCAACATCAACTACGTCACCGGCCACGCCATCTTCGAAGCGACGCATGGCACGGCGCCGAAGTACGCGAACCAGGACAAGGTGAACCCCGGCTCGGTCATCCTGTCGGGCGAGATGATGCTGCGCCACATGGGATGGAACGAGGCGGCGGACCTCGTCGTGAAGGGCATGGACGGCGCCATCGGCTCGAAGCGTGTCACTTACGACTTCGCACGGCTGATGGAAGGGGCCACCGAGCTCAAGACGTCGGAGTTCGGGGACCAGATCATCAAGAGCATGTAGGCACGGCGGGGCTTTCGGCTCGGTCTCGGGCTTCAGGCTTCAGGCTTTCCGGCTCGAAGACTCCTCCGAGCTCTGTGGCCCGAAGCCGACGAAGCCCGGAGCCGAGAGCCCAACGCCGATCGCCCAGAGCTTGGAGCCCAGAGCCAGAAGCCTTCAAGGAGCGGAGAATGAATCGCAAAGTAACCGTGGTGGGCGGCGCCGGCAACGTCGGCGCGACCGTCGCCCGTTGTATCGCTGACAAGGAACTGGCGGACGTCGTCATCGTCGACATCGCCGACCAGAAGGCCGCCGGTGTGGCGCTCGACATCCTCGAGGCCTGTCCGATCACCGGATCGGACAGCCGCGTCATCGGCGGCGCCGATTACACGCAGACGGCCAACTCGGACGTCGTGGTCATCACGTCGGGCGTGCCGCGCAAGCCGGGCATGAGCCGCGACGACCTGCTGAACGTGAATTTCGGCATCATGAAGGCGGTCACCGAGCAGGTCGTCAAGTACTCGCCGAACGCCATCATCGTCCCGGTCGCGAACCCGCTCGATGCGATGTGCCAGGCGGTCTATCGCCTGAGCGGTTTCCCGCGCGAGCGGGTCATCGGCATGGCGGGCGTGCTGGATTCGGCCCGCATGCGCACGTTCATCGCGATGGAGCTGAACGTGTCGGTGGACAACATCCACGCCTTCGTACTCGGCGGCCACGGCGACACGATGGTGCCGCTGCCGCGCTACTCGACGGTTGCCGGCATTCCGATCACCGAGCTGCTGTCGGCCGATCGCATCAAGGCGATCTGCGACCGCACGGCCAACGGCGGCGCCGAGATCACGAAGCTGGTAGGCACCAGCGCCTGGTACGCGCCCGGCGCGGCGGCCGCGGAGATGGTCGAGATCATCCTCAAGGACACCAAGAAGATCGTGCCGTGTTCCGTGTTCCTGCAGGGCGAGTACGGCCTTCGCGACCTCTTCGTCGGCGTGCCTGTGAAGCTCGGGGCCCGCGGCGTGGAGCAGATCATCGAGATCAAGCTGACCGCCGACGAGGAAGCCGCGCTGAAGAAGTCGGCCGGCGCGGTCAAGGAGCTCACCGACGTCATTGGCGTCTAGCTGTCAGTCAGGGCAGGTTGGACGGGTGGGGCAGGCAGTTCCTGCAGCGCCACCCGTTCGGCCGGCCGCCTCGCCCCTTCCTCGAAGACTCACATTCCCGACAGCCCTTTCGGCGGCGCTCCTCGTGCTCGTCGTGGTCTCCCCCTCTGCACAGCAACGGGGCGGAGTCGACCCGGCAGCCGTCCCGGTCGACCAGGAGCCGCGGCATCGACTCGTCCTCAGCAACCCGTTCGTGCGGGTGATCGATGCGCTGTTCCCGCCGCTGTACAGTCTCCGCGTACCACACGCACACAGCCGACAACGTCGCCGTCACCATCCTCTCAGGGCGCGCCGATGGGCAGGGGCAGGCGCGGATCGGGTTTGCCGGTTTCTCGCGGGGCGGCTATTCGCACGTCATCACGAACCCGGCGAATGCGCCGATGCGATTCATCGACGTCGAGCTGCTCGCCGCCGATCGCGGCGCGACCGAGGCGCCGGAGGGGCTCCAGGGCCACGAGGTCGTCCTGAACAACGCCCGCGTGCGTGTGCGCCGGGTGAAGGTGGATGCCGCGCAGGCAATCGCCGACCACCGTCACGGCGCAGGGTACGTGAGTGTGACCGTGCGTGGCGGTGACGGTCCGGGCACGTGGCGATGGCACGGCTCGGCGGACGGTACCGCGCCGCTTCGCGCGGGGCGTCAGGCCCTCGAGATCGTCGAAATCGAGCCGAAGTAGCCGCGCCGCCCTGCCGTCAGGTCTGCGGCACGGCCTTCCGCATCTCGGCGGCCGGGACGATGGTGCCGTGCAGCGGTACCACGCGGTCGACGCGAAGCTTCCGCTTGTCCACGTTCTCGACCAGGTTGGCCGCGTAAGGTTGCACCTGGGAGCCGGGCGAGAACGCATCCACCTCGATCAGGACCCGGTCGCGCGGCAGGTACGCCATCAGCATCGTGTCCGAGTGCGGGTTGCCGGCGACGTGATACAGCTGCACCGTCATCGTCGCGTCCTTGATCTCGAGCGTGTCGTCCACGGTCTCGACGACCACGGGTTTCGCGGCCCTGGCGAGTGCGTCGGGCTGGATGGTGTGCGGGCGGCCCGCCATCTGCTCGACCCACGCACGATTGCCTTCCTGCGTGATCACCGTCATGCCTTCAGCGACCGCCGCGCGCAGGCCCGCGGTGTGATCGAAGTGGTGGTGGGTGGTCACGAGCTGGCGCAGCGGCTTGCCCGGCACCGTTTCCTTCGCCTTGGCAATGACCGCCAGCGCGCGTGCCTCGCTCTGGGGCGCGTCGATCAGCAGCAGGCGATCGGCGAACTCGATCAACACGCTGTGGTGCGACTGGCCGCCAAGCAGCCACACGCCTTTGGCGATCGGTGCCACTGTTACGTTGACCGGCGGCGCCGCAGGCGGGTTGCCGACGACGGTCTTGGGTGCGGCCAGATCACCCACGTCGCCGTCGACTGTCTGCCCGGTGACCTGGAGCTCCCACGTCGTGAAGTCGTCCACCTTGCCGGCGAAGCGGCTCGGGAGCCGGAGGCCGTCAACGTCCTCGTACGACCCGAAGGTCGTAGTCATCACCACGTCACCAAGATTCGGCTGATCGGTCTTTGACGCGATCGACTGGGGCACGCCGGCTGCATCGAGCGTCAGCGTGACGGCCGGCCCGGCGGCCGTGGTGATCTCGGCGTGGCGTGACGTGCCATCCGTCGTGACGCCGTTCACGGTCGCCTTGGCGTCCATCAGGGCGCGGGCGAGCAGCAGCGGATGGTGATAGAGGTCGGCCCTGCGGTCCAGCTCCGCCCGGGACGCGAGTCGCGTGGCGTCGCCGGACGGGTTGACGTTGAACGCGATCTCTCCGTCGAGGCTCTGCACCTGCTTCTGGGCCTGTTGCCCCTGGAAGTACGCGAACTTCGGAGTCCGCGTCTGCTCGACCTGCTGCCGGGCGTTCACGATGTCGATGCGCCGGCGGTAGCCGGAGATCTCGAAGGTCTGCGTTGCGGCGTCGGGCCGCACGTCCTGACCCAGGTTGTAGTTCGCCCCTGTGCCTTCGATCGTCAGCGACTTCACCGCCTGCACGCGGTCCCGGCCGCCGAGGGCGGCGATGAGATCGTCGGCGAACTGCTGTTCCGGCGTCGCCGGAGGTGAACACGCCCCGACCCCGAGAACCATCAGCAGGGTGATCGCTCGTGACATGCTGTTCGTCATTGTCCGTGCCTCCCGCGCAGGCAGAAATGTACACTACGCGCGTTTCGGAAACCGTCCGTCGCGCGATCGCTGCCGGCGGTGGCTGAACGATTTGACGGTCCTCGTTTGCAGCCCGTCCATGGAGGTGTCCTGTGAAGCGGCTCTGGCTCATCGGCTGCGCCCTGCTCGTGGCTGCCACCGGCGCGGTGGTCGTCCACACGGTCCGACTGTCGGCGCAACAGACGCCGTCGACCCCCACGCCCGCAGCTGCCGGCGTCGTCACCGTTCCGGAAATCCCGTTCGACTCGGTGACCGATTTCCTCAAGTACTCGCCCGACATGAACCTGGGCGAGGTGCTGGGGATCGCCGTGAACTCAAAAGGGCGCATCGCGGTGCTGAACCATCCGGGGAGCCCGACGTCGGGACCGATGTACGGAAACGCCTCGACGCAACTGCTCGAGTTCGATGCGACGGGCAAGTTCGTGCGGGAGATGGGCCGCGGCGTCTACGGCCTCGGCTACGCGCACGGCCTGCGGTACGACCGGTACGACAACCTGTGGGTGGTCGACAAGGGTACGCACACCGCGATCCGGTTCAACCCGGCGGGTTACGTGACGCTGAATCTCGGCCGGCGTCCGGAAGGCCCTGACGAGCCGAGGAGTTGGTACGCGGCACGGCTCGGGCGCGGCGGAGCGAAGCGCGCCAGCGGCACCAGGACAGCTACTTCCGCGGCCCGACCGACGTCGCGTTCGACTGCGACGACAACATCTACATCAGCGACGGCTACACGAACTCGCGTGTCGCGAAATTCGATCAAGAACGGCAACTGGGTGAAGTCGTGGGGGCAGCGCGGCACTGGCGGCGCGCACGCGAACGAGAACCCTGGCAATCTGAACACGCCGCACAACATCGGCATCGACCGCCAGAACAACGTGTACGTCGCCGACCGCAACAACCGCCGCATCCAGGTGTTCGATCGCGACGGCGAATTTCGTCCGCTACCTGTTCATCAACGCGGCATACGACAAGAAGCGGCAGCCGGTGCTCGGTAACCTGGAGCGCGAAGCGGGCCTGACGAGACGCAGCCGTGGACGATCTGCATCACGCAACACGCCAGACGCAGTACCTCTACACGTCCGACTCGGAACCAGGGCGCATCTACAAGATGACGCTCGACGGCAAGATCATCGGCATGCTGGGCGAATCGGGCCGCGGGCCGGAGCAGTTCAACTGGATCCACGGCGATCGCCTGCCCATCCGAGAACGAGCTCTTCGTCGCCGACATGAACAACTGGCGCGTCCAGAAAGTGACGTTGCATCCGGAACGCATGAAGCCCGCCGCCGCCTCCACCGCGGCGGCTGCGACTGCGGCTGGCGGGGCGCAGGCGGCGAACCGGCCGCGCCCCGATCCCCGGACCCTCACGCTGCGCGGCGGCCGCTTCAAGCCGTTGACGTGGGACGAGATGACCCCGGCCCAGCGGACGATGATCGAGCACCTGCTGGCCGGGCCGAGAGGCGGCACCTTCGAGGGGCCTTTCAACGTGCTGTTGCGGAGCCCCGAGATGGGCGACCTCGCGCAGCAGTTCGGCGGGTCGACCCGCTTCGCCACGACCGTCCCGCGCAAGCTGTACGAGCTGGCGATCATCCTCACCGCCCGCCACTGGACCGCGCAGTTCGAGTGGACCGCCCACAAGCGCGGCGCGCTGCAGGCCGGCCTCGCGCCTGCGATCGTCGACGCGATCGCTGTCGGCAGGCGCCCGCCGTCGATGGCGCCGGACGAGGAGGCGGTCTACAACTTCGCGTCGGAGTTGCTCGACACCAAGTATGTGAGTGACCCCACCTTCAACGCGGCGACGAAGCTGCTCGGCGAGCGTGGTGTGGTGGAATTGATCAACGTGATGGGGTGGTACGGGATGGTCTCGATGCTGTTGAACGTCGATCGCTATCCGCTGCCGGATGGACAGACACCCGAGCTGCAGCCGCTGAAGTGACGGCGCGGGCAGGAAAAATGCCACGAGCCCGGCGCACGCTGCACCGGGCTCGTGGACGTCACTGGAGGTCGACGCGGCGGTCTACTTCGACAGCGTGACCTTCTGCGCGCGCCAGTTCCAGACCTCGCCGACCCACAGGTTGGTGTCGGTCCGGCAGTCCAGCGCGTTGGTCATGCCAAACTCCTTCGCGATGCGTCCGGCACGCCCGAACTTGCCGACGACGCGGCCATCGAGCTGTACCTTGTAGATCTCGCCGTTGTCCATGCTCTCGGAGTCGTTGGAGTTCGAGGCGAACAGGTACTGGGTCGCGCCGCCACTGATGCACAGGGCCTGCGGCGTCCCGACGCCCTTGATCTCCGACTTGAAGGTCCCCTCGCTGTCGAACACCTGGATCCGCTTGTTGCCCGCGTCCGCGGCGTAGAGGTTGCCGGCCGCGTCGGCAACGAGACCGCGAACCTGGTTGAACTCGCCGTTGCCAGCGCCGGTGCGTCCCCAGGTCTTCACGAAGTTGCCGTCTTTGGTGAACTTCGCGATGCGGTTGTTCGTGCCGAAGCCGTCCGCGACGTAGATGTTGCCCGCCTTGTCCCACGTCACGTCGGTCGGCCGATTGAAGTTGTCGCCGTTGATGCCGGCACCGGGCGTGCCGCCCCCTCCGCGACCGCCGCCTTCGCCGCCGCGTCCCGCCTGTGGCGCCGCGTTGCGCGCGAGGAACTGCGCGTCTTCAACGGTGGCCGAGACGCCAGGTCCCGAACGCAGCGGGATGCTCTCGGGCTTGCGGCCCAGCAGCATCAGGTACCGACCCTCGGAATCGAATTTCACGACCTGGTTCGATCCGGCGTCGACGATCCAGATGTTGTCCTGCGGGTCGACGCGCACCTGCTGCGCGAAGTTCACCGCGTAGACACCCTGGCCGATCTCCTTCACGAACTTGCCGGTCTGGTCGAACTGGAACAGCCGGGAGCCGCCGTGATAGAAGGTCCGCTCGTCACCGAGCGTGGCGACGGCATGGCCGGTTCGCGCGTAGACGAACACGTGGCCGCGCGAGTTGGTGGCCACTCCCGCGACCTCGCCGAAGGAGGGGAGTGACAACGCATCGGGGACCGCGTCGTAGCGGATCTCGGGCACCGACTGCGCGGCCAGCGAGACGCCGATCGCGGCGAGGGCGCCGCCCGTGAACGAGAGCAGTTGGCGTTTCATGGAAGCCTCCTCTCAGCGTCCGCTGGTGGAACGTCCCGGCGCGGGACGCAGAGTCAGCTTCTGTGCGCGCCACTGCGTGATTTCCGCGACGTAGAGCTCGTTCGGGTTGCGGCAATCCATCTGGTGGACGCTGCTGAACTCCTTGAAGCCGTGTCCTGCCTTGCCAAAGCGGCCGATCACGGTCCCATCGAGCTCCATCTTGTAGATCTCCCCGGTGACCCCGGCCTGATCGAAGTTGTTGCCGGTGGGGAACGAGTTGGAGGTGTAGAGATACTGGTGCGCTCCCGACGAGATGCACACGGCCCACGGCGCGCCGGTCGTGTCATACACCGACTTCCAGTTCAGGTCGTTGTCGAGGACGACGATGCGCGAGTTGCCGCGATCGGCGACATACACCATGCCGTTGGCATCCACCGAGATGGCGTGCGGGGTGCTGAACTGGTTGGTCCCGTTGCCGCGTGTGCCCATTGCTTTCAGGAAGCGGCCGTTCTTGTCGAACTTCACGATGCGCGAGTCGCCGTAGCCATCCGACACGAAGATGTTCCCCTGCGGGTCGAAGCCGATGTCGGTCTGCCGGTGGAACGTGTACGGCCGGTTCGTGCCGGCGTACTGCCCGCCGCCGGGCGTCTGGGCGAGTTGATCGAGCGGATCGGGCCGCTTGCCGAGCACCATCAGCAGCTTCCCGTCGGGACTGAACTTCTGGATGATGTTCGTCCCTTCATCGACGGCCCACACGTTGTCGTCCTTGTCGACCCGCACGGCGTGCGCGAAGGCGAAGCCGTAGC
The DNA here is from genome assembly GCA_963748265.1 of uncultured Acidobacteriota bacterium. Lineage (GTDB taxonomy): Bacteria > Acidobacteriota > Vicinamibacteria > Vicinamibacterales > CAVVIG01 > CAVVIG01. Next base: position 83,565 of record CAVVIG010000002.1, read on the forward strand.
TCCCCGCGCCGAACTCCTTCACGAAGGTGCCGTTCTGGTCGAACTCGAAGAGGCGCGTCTCGCCGCTCCGGTGGAACACGAAGACGTGTCCGCGGGAGTTGGTGGCGATTCCGGTGCCCTCGCCCATGTAGAGGCCAGGGGGCAGCTTGAAGAATCCGGGTACCGAGTCGAACGGGATTTCAGGAGTTGCAGCTTTCGCCTTGGCAGGAGCGGGCGCGTTCTGCGCGGACGTCTGAGCGGCGAATGCGAAGGCGACGACGAAGATAGCGAGGAAACGGCGCAACAGCATGCCTGACCTCCAGTCGTGACGTCGCGGACTTTACACCTTTTTGCTGCCTGCGGGCGGGAGGAAATCGTTGCGTGCGGGCGATCGCCGGAGCTCAGGAGCGCTGCTCGGATGGGGTCGGCGCGAGAGCAGGCGACCACGCCTCCCTCGCGCCGGCTGTCTCCCTGTTTCCGGGGATCTATGTCTGCTACTTCGCGGGGGTCGTGACCGGCTTTCCCTTCTCGACGATGTAGTTGACGATCACCTTCGCCGAGGTGCCGGCGGGCCGTGCGTTGTGAATGACGCCGGCCGGCACGATGAACACCTCGCCGGTCTTCAGCGTGCGGGACGGCTGTCCCTCGACCTCGAGGACCAGCGGACCTTCCTCGACGTAGGAGATTTCCTCGCCCGGATGGGTGTGGCGTCCGGTCTCCGACCCGGCCGGGAACTCCGCCCGTGCGGTCACCGCCTCACGACCGGGCGCCGAGATGTCCGCCTGCTGCAGGATCGTGCGCTTCACGGCCGGCTGCTGCGCCGCTACACCGGCAAGCATCGTCACCACCACGGCTGCCACCGCGCCGCCGAACACTCTCTGCTTCGTCATCGCGCCTCCAGTCTGCGGCCAGCTTACCGGCTGGCCAGTATGGCTTTCACGTACTCGCGGGTCATCCGCGCGATGTTGGAGATCGGGATCTCCTTCGGGCACACCGCCTCGCACTCTGCTTCATTCGAACAGCTGCCGAACCCCTCGGCGTCCGCCTGTTCGATCATCCCCAGCACGCGCCGTTGCCGCTCGACCTGCCCCTGGGGCAGCAGTGCCAGCTGCGTGATCTTGGCGCTCATGAAGAGGTGCGCCGACGCGTTCTTGCACGCCGCCACGCACGCGCCGCACCCGATGCACGCGGCGGAGTCCATCGCGGTCTCCGCGATGTCCCGCGGGATCGGGATGGCGTTGCCGTCGGGCGCGCCCCCGCAGTTGACCGACACGTAGCCGCCCGCCGCGATGATGCGGTCGAACGCGCTCCTGTCGACGACGAGATCCCGGATCACGGGGAACGCCTTGGCCTTCCACGGTTCGATGGTGACGGTGTCGCCGTCCCGGAAGCGGCGCATGTGCAGCTGGCAGACGGTCGTGCCGCGATCGGGGCCGTGGGCCACGCCGTTCACGACGAGGCCGCACATGCCGCAGATGCCTTCGCGGCAGTCGGAGTCGAATGCGATCGCTTCTTCGCCCTTCTTGACCAGCCCCTCGTTCACGACGTCGAGCATCTCGAGGAACGACATGTCGGGCGAGACGTTGTCGGCGGCGTAGTCCACCAGCCGGCCGGCCGACGTGGGCCCTGCCTGACGCCAGATTTTCAAGTGAAGTCTCACGGTAGATCCTCTCGGGCCCGGGCTCAGGCGACCGGCTTCCGGCCGCGTCACGCGATCATCGTGACGCCGTCCCGCCGATGGCGCACAAGCCCAAAGCCCCAAAGCCTGGAGCCGGGGCCATTAGCCCATAGCCGCTACTTGTAGCTCCGCTGCGTCGGGTGCACCTCGTCGAACACCAGCTGCTCGCGGTGCAGATCGGGTCGCTTGCCGACGCCGGTGAATTCCCACGCGGCGACGTACGAGAAGCGCTCGTCGTCGCGCAGCGCCTCCCCTTCGGGCGTCTGGCTCTCCTCGCGGAAGTGTCCGCCGCACGATTCGCGGCGCTCGAGCGCGTCCAGCGCCAGCAGTTCGGCGAACTCGAGGTAGTCGGCCACGCGGCCCGCGTACTCGAGGCTCTGATTCAGGTTGTCCGGCGACCCGGGGACCGACACGCTCTGCCAGAACTCCTCGCGGAGTGGCGGGATCTTCCGCAGCGCACGCGTGAGGCTCTCCTCGGACCGTGCCATGCCGACGTCGTCCCACATGATGCGTCCGAGCTCGCGGTGGATCTCGCGAATGCTGCGGTTGCCCTTTACCGAGAGCAGCCGGTCGATCTGCTGCTGGACGGCGTCGGCCGCCTGCTTGAACGCGTCGTGGTCGGTGCTCACCTTCGGCAGCGGCGTAGTCGCCAGGTAGTGCCCGATGGTGTAGGGGATGACGAAGTAGCCGTCGGCCAGCCCCTGCATCAGGGCGCTCGCCCCGAGACGGTTGGCGCCGTGGTCCGAGAAGTTCGCCTCGCCGAGGACGTGCAGGCCCGGCACGTTGCTCATCAGGTTGTAGTCGACCCAGAGCCCGCCCATCGTGTAGTGGATCGCCGGGTAGATCCGCATCGGCAATTCGTACGGATTTTCGTCGGTGATCTTCTGGTACATGTGGAACAGGTTTCCGTACTTGGCCTTGATGGCGTCGGCCCCGAGCCGGGTGATGGCGTCCTTGAAGTCGAGGTACACCGCGAGGCCGCTGTCGCCGACGCCGCGCCCGTCGTCGCATGCCTGCTTCGCGTTGCGGGAGGCGACGTCGCGCGGCACCAGGTTGCCGAAGCTCGGATACTTGCGTTCGAGGTAGTAGTCGCGATCCTCTTCCGGGATCTGACCCGGGGCCCGCGTGTCGCCCTGCTTCTTCGGCACCCACACGCGCCCGTCGTTCCGCAGGCTCTCGCTCATCAGCGTGAGCTTCGACTGATGCTCGCCGCTGACCGGGATGCACGTGGGGTGGATCTGCGTGAAGCACGGGTTGGCGAAGAGGGCGCCCCGCTTGTGCGCGCGCCACGCGGCCGTGACGTTCGAGTTCACCGCGTTGGTAGACAGGTAGTACACCTTCCCGTAGCCGCCCGTCGCGAGACAGACCGCATCGGCCGCGTACCGCTCGATCTCGCCGGTCACGAGGTTGCGCACGATGATGCCGCGCGCCTTGCCGTCGATGACGACCATGTCGAGCATCTCGCGCCGCGCGAACAACCGGACCGACTGCTGGCGCACCTGGCGCATCAGCGACTGGTAGGCGCCGAGCAGCAGCTGCTGGCCGGTCTGGCCCCGCGCGTAGAACGTGCGTGACACCTGTGCGCCGCCGAACGAGCGGTTGTCCAGCAGGCCGCCGTACTCGCGCGCGAACGGCACGCCCTGCGCGACGCACTGGTCGATGATGTTGACGCTCAGCTGCGCCAGGCGGTAGACGTTCGCCTCGCGCGACCGGTAGTCGCCGCCTTTCACGGTGTCGTAGAACAGGCGATACACGCTGTCGCCGTCGTTCTGGTAGTTCTTCGCGGCGTTGATGCCGCCCTGCGCCGCGATGCTGTGTGCCCGGCGGGGGCTGTCCTGGATGCAGAAGTTCAGGACGTTGTAGCCCAGCTCGCCGAGCGACGCCGCCGCGCTTGCGCCAGCCAGCCCGGTGCCCACGACGATGATCGTGAACTTCCGCTTGTTGGCCGGGTTGACCAGCTTCATCTCGAACTTGTGCCGGTCCCACTTGTCGGTGACGTGGCCGGCGGGAATCTTCGCGTCGAGTGTCACAGCCCCACCTGCCTGAAATGCGCCCACAGCACGATGACGATGAAGCCGGCGGTGATGAGTGCCGTCAGCACCTTCGTGGTGGCCATGATGCGGGGAGTCCAGCGCGGGTGATCGACGCCGAGCGACTGGAACGAGCTCGACGCGCCGTGCCAGATGTGCGCGCCGACGACGAGCATGCTCAGGAGGTACAAGCCGACTGTGAGCGGGCTCTGGAAGTTCTCCATCTCCAGGCGATAGAGATCCCGGACGCCCCCTTCAAGCTCGTAATGGGCGCCGTACTTGAAGGTCTTCACGTGAATGACGATGAAGACCAGGAGCCAGAGTCCGGAGAGGATCATCGTCGAGGAGGCGAGGGTCTTGCGGCTCGGTCCGCCCTGGTTCTTCTTCACAGCGTAGGCGACCGGCCGCGCCTGCTGGTTCCCGAGGAACATCGTCACCGTCTTGTAGACGTGCACCAGGAAGATGAGCAACAGGCCGATCTCGATGACCGGAATGAGCGGGTTGCTCAGGAGTATGTGTGCGTACTGGTTGAAGACCGACGGGCCGAGGAACGCGAGGGAGTTACCGGCGACGTGCGTTATGAGGTAAAGGAAGAGAGCGAGGCCGGTGACGCCGACGAGCAGCTTCGTGCCGACGGATGTGGCGAAAACGCGTATCCGCGATGACATCAACAGAAGAGTGTACTCCAAAGATCGCTGCGTTCGCGTCCCACGGAGCTCGTCGCGCGGTGCACGACGCGGGCTGATTGGGAGCCAGCGGGCTCCCCGCGCGAGGTCCGGCATTGACGAACCCCAAGCTCGGCGCATAGCATCAAGTGCTTCTCAGACGTCCTCATGAAAATCCACGAGTACCAAGCCAAAGCCATCCTTGCGCGGCACGGTGTACCTGTCCCGCGCGGTGAAGTTGCATTCAGCGCCTCGGAGGCCGGCGAGATCGCGCGCCGCCTCGGAGGCGACATCGTTATCGTCAAGGCGCAGATTCACGCCGGCGGCCGCGGAAAGGGTGGCGGCGTCAAGCTCGCGAAGTCACCCGACGAGGCCGAGTCGCTGGCGAAGCAGATCATCGGGATGACGCTGATCACCCACCAGACCGGTCCCGAGGGGCGCGTGGTGTCGCGCGTGCTCATCGAGGAAGGGCTCAAGATGACCCGCGAGCTGTATCTCAGCATCGTGCTGGATCGCGCGTCGGGCAAGCCGGTGATCATGGGGAGCGCAGCCGGCGGCATGGACATCGAACAGGTCGCCGCCGACACCCCCGACCAGATCCACCGCATCTACGTCGAGCCGGGCGTCGGCCTCGTACCGTTCCAGGCCCGTCAGCTCGGGTTCGCGATGGGGCTCGAAGGGCCCCAGGTGAACAAGCTCGTGAAGCTGCTCGGGTCGCTCTACGAAGCCTTCGCGGCGACCGATGCGTCGCTCGTCGAGATCAACCCGCTGGTGGTGACCGCCGCGGGCGACCTCCTGGCGCTCGACGCGAAGATGACCTTCGACGACAACGCCCTCTACCGCCACCAGGACATCCGCGACCTGCGCGACCTCGGCGAAGAGGACCACCTCGAGATTGAAGCGTCGAAGTTCTCGCTGAACTACATCCACCTCGATGGCAACATCGGGTGCATGGTCAACGGCGCGGGCCTCGCGATGGCGACGATGGACATCATCAAGCTGGCGGGCGGGGAGCCTGCGAACTTCCTCGACGTCGGCGGCGGCGCCAACGCCGAGCAGATCCGCAACGCGTTCAAGATCCTGATGTCGGACAAGAACGTGAAGGCGGTGCTCATCAACATCTTCGGCGGCATCCTGCGGTGCGACGTGCTCGCGGCCGGCGTCATCGCGGCCGTGAAGGAGCTCGGCGTGCCGGTTCCCATCGTCATCCGCATGGAGGGGACGAACGTCGAGGAAGGGAAGCGCCTGCTTGGCGAGAGCGGGATGAACTTCGCGACCGCCGACTCGATGGGCGAAGCCGCCGACAAGGTCGTGAAGCTCGCGAGCTGATGCGAGCTGAACCAACCGTTCATCACGAAGGCATCAAGCAAGGTACGACGGAAAAGCCATGGCAGTGCTGATTGACAGAAACACGCGGCTGATCGTGCAGGGGCTGACCGGCCGCGAAGGGACGTTCCACGCGAAGCAGGCCGCCGCGTACGGGACGCATGTGGTCGGTGGCGTGACGCCCGGCAAGGGCGGCACGACGCACGAAGGGTGGCCCGTATTCGACACGGTCGGCGAGGCCGTGGAGAAGACCGGCGCGAACGCGTCCGTCATCTTCGTCCCGCCGCCGTTCGCTGCCGACGCGATCATGGAGGCGGCCGATGCCGGCGTCGCCCTCGTCGTGTGCATCACCGAAGGGATCCCGACGCTCGACATGATGCGCGCGATGACCTATCTCAAGGCGCATCCGCGCACCCGGCTGGTCGGACCCAACTGCCCGGGCGTCATCTCGGCCGGACAGGGCAAGGCCGGGATTATCCCCGGCCACATCTGCCGCGAAGGCCGGATCGGGATCGTCTCGAAGAGCGGCACGCTGACCTACGAAGCCATTCATCAGCTCACGCGACTCGGCATGGGCCAGACGACCTGCATCGGGATCGGCGGCGATCCGCTCATCGGGACGAGCCACATCGACGCGCTGAAGCTCTTCGCGGACGACCCCGACACCGAAGCGGTCATCATGATCGGCGAGATCGGCGGCAGCGCCGAAGAGGACGCCGCCGCGTGGATCAAGGCGCACTTCCTCAAGCCGGTGGTCGCGTTCATTGCGGGACAGACGGCGCCGCCCGGACGCCGGATGGGCCACGCGGGCGCGATCATCGCCGGCGGCAAGGGGACCGCGGCGGAAAAGATGAGCGCGCTCACCACCGCAGGCGTCTCCGTCGTGAGGAGCCCGGCGGACATGGGCGCCGCCATGCGTGAGCTGGTCAGCCGGTAAGCTCCCTCCCGGCAAGGGCTTGCGCCGACGAGCCTGGCCGGTCGCCGTGCTATATAATCCAACCGGCGACGAAATTGTCGCCGGGGACATCCCGTCCGCGAAACCTGCGGGACGATCCCTCCAATTGAATAGAGGAACCGGCCATGGCTCCAGCAGGCGCTACGGTTCAAGGGCAGACAGCCTCCTCCGCCAGGCAGCGAGTCGTCAACGACTTCAGCATCCAGGTGGCGACGGTCAACGGCTCGGGCAGCCAGACCGCCAATCTGGTCCTGCTGCGCTCTCTCCTCCTCATGGGCATCCCCGCCTCCGGCAAGAACATGTTCCCGTCCAACATCGCGGGGCTTCCGACCTGGTACACCATCCGCGCCAGTCGCCGCGGATACGTCGGTCGCAAGAAGGAGATCGACGTCCTGATCGCGATGAATCCCGAGACCGCGCGCGAGGATGTGCTGACGCTCGACCCGGGCATGGCCGTTGTCTATGACGAGCCGCTGAAGCTGAAGGACCTGCGGAACGACCTCACCTTCTATCCCGCCCCGTTCGACAAGCTCGTAGCGCCGGTGTGCCCCGATGCGAAGCTCCGCCGCCTCGTACGCAACATGATCTACGACGGCATCCTCGCGAGGCTGCTCGGGATCGATCCCGCGCTGATGGAGCAGGCGCTCACCAAGCAGCTGGGGAAGAAGGCCAAGGCAGTGGCGCTCAACGGTGCGGCGCTGAAGGCCGGGTGGGAGTACGCGGACAAGAACCTGACGAAGCAGGATCCCTTCTGGTTCGAGCCGATGAACGAGACGGGCGGGAAGATTCTCATCGACGGCAATGCCGCCGCGGCGCTCGGCTGCATGATGGCCGGCGTCACCGTCGTCGCGTGGTACCCGATCACGCCCTCATCATCGCTATGCGAGACGCTCATCTGGTACTTGAACAAATACAGGGTCGATAAGGAAACCGGCAAGAACACGTTTGCGGTCGTGCAGGCCGAGGACGAAATCGCCTCGCTCGGCATCGTGGTCGGCGCGAGCTGGGCAGGTGCGCGGGCCATGACGGCGACCTCGGGGCCCGGCATCTCGCTCATGGCGGAGTTCACCGGCCTCGCGTACTACGCCGAGGTGCCGGCGGTCATCTTCGACGTGCAGCGGGTCGGACCCTCGACCGGGCTCCCGACGCGCACGGCGCAGGGCGACCTGCTGAGCGTGGCGTTTCTGTCCCACGGCGACACGAAGCACGTGATGCTGCTGCCGGCGTCGGCGCACGAATGCTACGAGATGGCGATCGAGGCGTTCGACCTCGCCGAGCAGTTGCAGACGCCGGTGTTCGTGATGCTCGACCTCGATCTCGGCATGAACAACTGGGCGTCGGAGCCCTTTGCGTACCCGTCGGAGGGGATCAATCGCGGCAAGCTGCTGACGGACGCGGTTCGGCAGCGCATCGGCGAATGGGGTCGCTACACGGACGTCGACGGCGACGCCGTCGCGTACCGCACCGTGCCGGGAGACGGGATGCCGGCCTACTTCGCGCGTGGCTCGGGACACAACGCGAAGGGCCAGTACAGCGAGCGGGCCAACGACTACGTCGAGAACGTGGACCGGCTCTCGCGCAAGTTCGAGACGGCGCGTGCGATGCTGCCGCGGCCCGAGGTCGACCAGGTGTCGGGTACGCCAATCGGCATCGTCGCGTTCGGCACGTCCCACTGGGCGGTGACCGAGAGCCGCGATCAGCTCCGCGAGGAAGCGGGGCTCGAGACCTCCTACCTGCGGCTTCGCTCGTACCCGTTCAGCGAGGAGCTCGGCGCGTTCGTCGACGCGCACGAACGGATCTACATCGTGGAGCAGAACCGCGACGCGCAGATGCTGCAGTTGATGAAGCTGGAGCTCACGCCGGCGCGCGTGTCGAAGCTGCGCAGCGTGCGGCACTACAACGGGCTGCCGATCGACGCCCGCAGCGTGAGCGACGCTATCCTGGCGCAGGAAGGGCAGCATGTCGCAACAACAGCCTCCGCCGTGACCTCCACGGCGGCGATGCTCGGCGGAGAGTGAATTTCATGGCCACACTCAAGGTGAACCGCATCGGCCTCGAACCGCAGATCTACAAGGGTGGCAAGACGACGCTCTGTCCCGGCTGCGGGCACAACGCGATCTCGGAGCGCATCTTCGAGGCCTTCTTCGAAATGGGAGTCGAGCCGAGCCAGGTGATCAAGCTGTCGGGCATCGGCTGCTCGAGTAAGAGCCCGGCGTACTTCCTCGGCAGCGCCCACGGCTTCAACGCCGTGCACGGGCGGATGCCGTCGGTCGCCACCGGCGCGCTGCTTGCGAACCGGAGGCTCGTCGCGATTGGCGTGAGCGGCGACGGCGACACCGGCGCGATCGGCATCGGCCAGTTCGTGCACCTGATGCGGCGCAACGTGCCGATGCTCTACATCATCGAGGACAACGGCTGCTACGGGCTCACGAAGGGGCAGTTCTCGCCGACGGCCGATGTCGGGTCGAAGCTGAAGACCGGGGTGGTGAACGATCTCACACCGCTCGACACGTGCGCCCTCGCGATCGAGCTTGGCGCCACGTTCGTCGCGCGGTCGTTCTCCGGCGACAAGCCGCAGCTGCTGTCGTTGCTCAAGGCGGCGCTTGCGCACCGCGGCACGGCGCTCGTGGACGTGCTCTCGCCGTGCGTCACCTTCAACGATCACGAGGGGTCGACCAAGAGCTACGCCTACGTGAAGGAGCACGACGAGCGGCTGGAGGACGTGAACTTCGTCCCATTCTTCGAGGACATCACGGTCGAATACGAGCCGGGCACCACGCAGGAGGTGAAGCTGCACGACGGCTCGCGGCTGCTGCTGCGCAAGCTCGGCGAGGGGTACGACCCGACCGACAAGATCAACGCGCTCACACACCTCACCGAGAGCGCGCGCAAGGGCGAGTACCCGACCGGTCCGTGTACATCGAGCCCGATCGGGAGGATTTCGTCGATCAGCTCAAGGTCGTCGACGAGCCATTGTCGCAGCTGCCGCTCGAGCGGACGCGCCCGCCGCGGGAAGCGCTCGAGGAGATCATGGAGAGCTTGCGCTGACATCGCGAATCGCACATCGTCAATCGCCAAAGGCTGTTGAATCGACGCCGCTACGTCGTTGGGCGCGTCAAGTTTGCCGCGGCGGTCTTCAGTGATGCGACAAAGATAGCGAGAAGTTCGTGCGCCTCCTGCGTGAGTGGCGCGCAACCCTCGTGAGTCATGCCTGCTCGGTAAGCGAACTCGAGCCAGAAAACCGTTTCTTCCGCCTCCTCGGCGACGATTCCGAGCTTCGCCACGAACTCGCGCTTCGAACGCGCGCGGCTGGCCGCATGGTAGTTGGCCGCTACGCTGGTTGCGCTTCTGAACAATTGATCCGCCAGTCGCCGCTCCGGCCAGTCGGTGCGAAGCCGGCGACAGAGGTGGCCGACATCGAGCGCGAAGCGCATTGTTCGTTCTTTCAAGTCGGCCTGTTTCATCCGGGTGTGGCGGGAGCAAGATGGAGGCCGCAGGGCGTGCTTTGAAAACGGGCCGAACGAAGGGCCGACGGTAGCGGCGGCGGCAGAAACGTCAGCGATCCGCGATTCGAGATTCGCGATTTTCTGCTGTGTATAATCACGTGATGTCCCAACGCACGCTTGCCATCATCAAGCCCGACGCGGTGCAGCGGAAGCTCGCCGGCCGGATCATCCAGCGCATCGAAGACGAAGGTTTCCAGATTCGCGCCATGCGGCGCGTCAGCCTGACCCAGGCCGCCGCCGAAGGTTTCTACGCCGTGCATCGCGAGCGCCCGTTCTTCGCCAGCCTCACATCGTTCATGTCCTCCGGGCCTGCCATCGTGCTGGTGCTCGAGGCCGGCGACGCGATCAAGAAATGGCGGATCCTGATGGGCGCGACCGACCCGGCCAAGGCCGACGCGGGCACGCTGCGCAAGGAGTTCGCGGAGTCGATCGAGCGCAACGCCACGCATGGGTCCGATGCGCCGGAGACCGCGGCGTACGAGATCGGGTACTTCTTCGCTGGTCTTGATTTGATCTAGGGCAATTCGCGAGGGCGAGGGCACCGACGGTACAGATAATGGCTCCTCGTGCATTCGTGGTTTCGTGATGGTCGGGGTACCGTGGGTAAGGTGCTGGTTGTCGCCGGACTCGTCATCGCCGCCATCGGGGCAGTGATGATGCTCGGCGTGCCGCTTGGACGACTGCCCGGCGACTTCGCGGTTCGCCGCGGAAACTTCTCGTTCTATTTCCCGCTCACGACCTCCATCGTCGTGAGCATCGTGCTGACGCTCCTGCTCGCGTGGTTTCGACGCTGACACATGGGTATCAAAGCTGACCGCTGGATCAAGCGCATGGCAATCGAGCACGGCATGATCGAGCCGTTCGTCGAGAGCCAGACGCGCTCGGGCGTGGTTTCCTACGGCGTGTCGTCCTACGGCTACGACATCCGTGTCGCCGACGAGTTCAAGGTGTTTACCAACATCTACAACACGCTCGTCGACCCGAAGAACTTCGACCCGAAGTCGTTCGTCGACATCAAGGCCGACGTCTGCATCATCCCGCCGAACTCGTTCGCGCTGGCGCGGACCATCGAGTACTTCCGCATCCCGCGCGACATCCTGACGGTGTGCCTCGGCAAGTCGACCTACGCGCGCTGCGGCATCATCGTGAACGTCACCCCGTTCGAGCCGGAATGGGAAGGGCACGTCACGATCGAAATCTCCAACACGACCCCGCTGCCGGCGAAGATCTACGCCAACGAGGGGATCGCGCAGGTGCTGTTCTTCCAGGGCGACGAGCCGTGCGAGATCTCGTACAAGGACAAGCGGGGCAAGTACCAGGCGCAGCGCGGCGTGACGCTCCCCAAGATCTGAGACGCGCACACCGCCCCGGGCAAGGTGCATGGCCTTGAGCGATCCACGTTACGACGGCCGCCGCCAGCTGGCAGGTCTTGTCGTGGCCGCCGGCGTGCTGGCTGCCGTCGCGATCGTCTGGTGGTGGTCGAGTCCCGTCGATGAGGTGACGGCGGCGCGGCGCCGCTTTGCGGAACTGGAGCAGCACATCGCGTCCGCGCGCGAGGGGCAGGGTGCCCGCGCGACGATGCGTGGACAGGTGCTCCGGCTCCAGGCGCAGGCGCGCGCAAGCGAGGGCGCGCAGCGCGCGGCGTTCGAACGGCAGGCAGCAGCGGCCGAGGCCAGGCTCGCCTGGGGCGACCCGGCAGCCGTACGCGGCGTGGTGCTCGGGCGGCCGCTCCTGGCGTTGTCCAGCCCGGTGCGCAACGACGGCGCATCGTCGCCGGCCGGCAGCCCGCCTGACGCGCCGCGGCCCGACCCGCTGGCGACCGCGGCGCCCGGCTGCCGCGCCTGTCACGTCGCCATCGACACTGCCGGGTACGAGCAGTACCCGCAGCCGTTCCGCACGCATCCGCAGCTGTCGGCGTACGTCGGGAACAGCTCGCCGCATCCGTCGGCGCGCGTCGAATGCACCGCGTGCCACGGTGGCAGCGAGGACGGCACGACGGTCTCGGCCGCGGGACATCCCCTCGACGAACGAGGCATCGACGTCGCGGCGCTGGAGTCGGCCGCCGCGGTGCCTCGAATGCTGCCCGTCCGGCAGACAGAAGCCGGCTGTGCGACCTGCCATCACGGCGAGCGCTACCTGCCGGGCGCGGAGGCGCTCGACGCGGCGTACACCGCGTTCGAGCGCGGCGGCTGTTTCGCCTGCCACGTCGCGCCAGGATTCGACGTCGGCCACAAGCGCGGGCCGGACCTCCGCCGGGTTCGCGGCAAGCTGACGCCCGAGTGGGTGCAGGCGTGGCTGCGCAACCCGCGCGGATTGAAGCGCGACGCGATGATGCCGCGGTTCTGGGGACGCACCGCCGGACCGGAGCCGAGCGAACCGTCGGACGTGGTCATCGCACCCGAGGACGAGCAGGAGATTGCGGCGGTGGCCGCGTACCTGTTTGCGAATGCCGAGCCGTACGTGCCCGCGCCCGCAGGCAGCTCGCGCGGGGATGCCGCGCGGGGCGGGCAGATCGTCCAGGCCGTCGGTTGCCTCGGATGCCACATCGTCGGCAACGAGCCCGACCAGCAGGTCAGCCTGCGCCGGACGTTCGGCCAGCCGCTCCAGAACCTTGCGGGCAAGGTGTCGTACGCCTGGCTGCACGACTGGATTCGCCGCCCCTCCCGGTTCAGCCCCGCGACGCTGATGCCGGATCTCCGCCTGACCGACGCGGAGGCCGCCGACGTCGCGACCTACCTGCTGTCGCTCGGCGGCGCGGACCGCGTCGCGCCGCCCGACGTCCGCCGGTCCGACGCGGCGATGCGCGAGCAGGCGCGGCGGCAGGGCGAGTTCCTGCCACCGATCCTGCGCGGCAGCGCGAATCTCGACGCCCTGAGCGGGGAAGCGCTGCACATCGAACTCGGTCGGCGAGTCATCGCACGGCAGGGATGTTTCAACTGTCACGAGATCCGCGGTTTTGAGAGTGCCCCGCGCACCGACGCGCCGCTCGGCCCCGCGCGCCTGTGGTCGTCAGACGACGTGGCGCGCCTGCATGCGACTGCGAACGGTGCCGCGGGGGAGGCCGGTGGCCTGCGGGCACCTGCGTACGCGATCAACGAACGCGCGCGCCAGCAGTTCGCGCTGGCAGTGACCGCGGTCCAGCGCCCGCCAGCCGACAGCCGCAACGCCTCGTCGCCTGGACGCGGCGTCCGCGTCGCGGGCCGGCGGCTCGTGCAGCGGCGCAACTGCGTCGGCTGTCACGCCATCGAAGGAACGGGAGGCGACTTCGTGCGGCTCGTGGCGGAACCGTCGTTGGGCCCGCCACTCCTCACGCCGGAAGGCTCGCGCGTTCAGCCGGCGTGGCTGGACGCGTTCCTGCACGGGCCGATCACCATCCGGCCGTGGTTGTCGGTGCGCATGCCGACGTTCCAGTTCGACGACGGCGAGAGTGAACAGATCGGCGGGTACTTCAGGGCGATCGCGCCGCCCAACCCGGTGCCCGCGGCGGCCGCGCCGTCAGTAACGGCGGCGGCGGGTCGCGAACTCTTCGAGTTGCTGAAGTGTCAGCAGTGCCATGTCCTGGCGACCATCCCGAAGGACCAGCCGACGTCGAACCTCGCCCCCGATCTGCGGATGGGACACGAACGCCTGCAGCCCGAGTGGATCCTGGCGTGGCTCCGGAACCCGTCCGACATCCTGCCGGGCACGCGCATGCCGGCATACTGGCCGGACTATCCGCAGTCGTTCTATCCGCCCTTCGAGCGTGACGGTGCCCTGCAGGTGCAGGCGATCCGCGATCATCTGCTGACGCTGCGCGGCGGTCCGACTCCTGTGCGCTGAGCCTGGCCTCTCTTCCGTTCATCTCCGTGCCCTCTGTGGTAGAGCTTCAGGTTGGACAGCTATAATTGCGGGGAATGTTACGGGCCTACCGGGGAATCCTGCCCCGCGTGCACCAGACGGCCTTCATCGACGACAGCGCGCAGGTGATCGGCGACGTCGAAATCGGCGAGGAGAGCAGTGTCTGGATGTGCGTCGTCATCCGCGGCGACGTGCACCGGATCCGCATCGGACGCCGGTCGAACGTGCAGGATGGCACCATCGTGCACGTCATGAAGGACACGCATCCGACGACGATAGGCGACGCCGTGACCATCGGTCACGGGGCGATCGTCCACGGCTGCACGGTCGAGGACAGGTGCCTCATCGGCATGGGCGCGATCCTGCTGAACGGCGTCACCGTCGGTTCCGGCTCGATTGTCGCCGCCGGCACGCTCCTCCCGGAGGGCACACAGGTTCCACCCCGGTCGCTCGTGATGGGCAGTCCAGGCAAGGTGCGGCGCACGCTCAGCGACGCGGATCTCGACGAGATTCAGATGTACGCCGATCGGTACGTCGCGTATCGATTGGATTACATGTGACGATGTCGACCAAGCCCCCGAGCGGCACGCGCGACTTCCTCCCCGACGACATCCGCAGGCGCGAGCACGTCATGCGCGTCGTCCGCGAGGTGTACGAGAGCTACGGGTTCGAGCCGCTGGAGACGCCGGCGTTCGAGAACATCGAGACGCTCCTCGGGAAGTACGGCGAGGAAGGCAACCGGCTGATCTTCAAGATTCTCAAGCGCGGCGAGCACGAAGCCACCGGCGAAGCCGATCTCGCGCTGCGCTACGACCTCACCGTGCCGCTGGCGCGCGTTGTCGCGCAGTACCAGCAGGACCTGCCACGCTTCTTCAAGCGGTACCAGATCCAGCCGGTGTGGCGCGCGGACCGTCCCGCGCGCGGACGCTTCCGCGAGTTCTTCCAGTGCGACATCGATGCGATCGGATCGACGTCGCCGGTCGTCGAAGCCGAGCTGATCGGAGCGGTCTCGGAGGTGCTGGGGCGGCTCGGGTTCGAGGACTACGTGATCCGGCTGAATCACCGCCGCGCGCTGACTGCACTGCTGGAGTGCGCGGGTGTGCCGGAGGCGATGCACGGCGAGGCGCTCATCGCGATCGACAAGCTGGACAAGATCGGACGCGACGGCGTCCTGCGCGAACTCCAGGAGCGTGGCGTGGATGCCCAGGCGACGGCCGCCTGCCTCGACTTCTTCACGGCGGCGAACGCCGCCGCGGAACAGCCGCTGCTGGCAGTCGAGCGGCTGGCCGCATTCGTTCAGGGCCACCAGACAGGCCCGGCGGCGGTGCGCGAACTCGAGACGATCGTCGGCCTCGCCGACGCAGGGCCGGCGCGAGGGCGCCTGCGCATCGACCCCAGCCTGGCGCGCGGGCTGTCATACTACACGGGCGCCATCATGGAAATTGCCGTTCCCGATCTGCCGGGGAGCCTCGGCGGCGGCGGACGGTACGACAACCTCGTCGGCATGTTCCTGGGCCGCGACATCCCCGCCTGCGGGTTCTCGCTCGGCCTCGAGCGGATCGTCGTGGTGATGGGGGAGCGCGCGATGTTCCCGGCGAAGGTCTCGCGCGGCGCCGTGGACGTGATGGTGGCGTTCCTCGCCGATGACCTGCGCGACGACGCGCTCAGGCTCGCGACAGAGCTGAGGGGCGAGCGGCTCCGCGTAGAAGTGTTTCCCGAGGCGAGCCGCAAGCTCGATCGGGCGCTCAAGTACGCAGCGGGCCGCCACGTGCCGATGCTGGCCATCCTCGGTGAAGACGAGCGGGCCCGCGGCGAGGTGGCGGTCCGGGATTTACAGACGCGGCAGCAGCACGCCGCACCACGGGCAGGGGCGGCGGCGGAGATCGCGCGGCGCGTCCGCATAGAGGCTACGTAGGCGAATGGCAGAACAGCTCGGCGACTGGACACGGACCCACACCTGCGGCGGGTTGCGCACCGAACACCTTGATACGGACGCGACGCTGCTCGGATGGGTGCATCGCGTTCGCGATCTTGGCGGCGTGCTCTTCATCGACATCCGTGACCGCGAAGGTGTGTCGCAGGTGGTCTTCCGCGGCAGCGACGAACTGCTCGCCAAGGCGAAGCGGCTGCGGCCGGAGTTCGTCATCGGCGTGCGTGGGCTCGTCGAACGGCGTTCGCCCGAAACGGTGAATCCGAAGATCGCCACCGGCGAGGTGGAGATCCTGGCCCGCGAACTGCGGCTGCTGAACGAGGCGAAGACGCCGCCGTTCCAGATCGCCGAGGACTCGCCGGTGTCCGAGGACGTCCGGCTGAAGTACCGGTATCTCGACCTGCGACGCCCGCGCCTGCAGGGGAACATCGGCCTGCGTCACAAGGTGGCGTTCGCGATCCGCGAGTCCTTCAACGCGAACGGGTTCTGGGAAATCGAGACGCCAATCCTCACGAAGTCGACGCCGGAGGGCGCGCGCGACTACCTCGTGCCGAGCCGCGTGCATCCGGGCGAGTTCTACGCGCTGCCGCAGTCGCCGCAGATCTTCAAGCAGATCCTGATGATTGCCGGCATGGACCGGTATTTCCAGATCACGCGCTGCTTCCGCGACGAGGACCTGCGCGCCGACCGTCAGCCGGAGTTCACGCAGGTCGACGTGGAGATGTCGTTTGCGAGCCCGTCGCTGATCTACGGGCTCATCGAACCGGTCATCCAGCGGATCTTCGACGTGGTCGGCAAGACCGTGCCGGCGCCCTTCCGCCGCATGCCGTACGCCGAAGCGATGGCGAAGTACGGCTCCGACAAGCCGGATCTGCGCTTCGGGCTCGAGATCGGTGACGTGTCGGATGTCTTCGCCGAGTCCGAGTTCCGGGTGTTCAAGCAGATCGTCGCCGACGGCGGCGCGATCCGCGGCTTCGCCGTGCCTGGCGGGAACAAGTACACGCGCAACCAGATCGACGGCATCGTCGACCTGGCGAAGCAGATTGGCTTCGGCGGGCTGATCTGGGTGCGCCCCGGTGAGCCGCCGACCAGCTCGGTGAAGGCGCTCAGCGAGGGGGCGTTGCGCGCGGCGATCGGGCGGATTGGGGCCGGCGCCGAGGACCTGGTGCTGCTCGCCGGTGGTCCAGGCGAGGCGACGTCGAAGCTGCTTGGCCAGCTGCGGCTGGCGATCGCGAAACGCGAGAACCTGCTCGATCCGGAGCGTGTACGCTCCGCTCTGGGTGACCGACTTCCCGCTGCTCGAATGGAACGGCGAGGAGGGGCGGTGGTTCTCGATGCACCACCCGTTCACCGCGCCGCTCGACGAGGACGCGGAGAAGCTCGAGAGCGATCCCGGGAGCGTGCGGGCGAAGGCGTACGACCTCGTGCTGAATGGGAGCGAGATCGGCGGAGGCAGCGTCAGAATTCACGATGCAGCGATGCAGGCGCGGATCTTCCGGCGGCTCGGCATCAGCGACGAGGAGGCGAGGCTGCGTTTCGGCTTCTTCCTCGACGCGCTCGAATACGGGACGCCGCCGCACGGCGGCATTGCGCTTGGCCTCGACCGGATCGTGGCCATTCTTGCGGCCGAGTCGTCGATTCGGGAGGTGATTGCGTTCCCGAAGACGGCAACCGCCGTGGATCTGATGGCCGACGCGCCGTCCACGGTCGACCCGAAACAGTTGCGGGAATTGCACTTGCGGACGCAGCGTTAGCCGGTGATATCGTTATTGTAAGTCGCTGCGCCGCAAGGAGATACGGCGTGCGGCCAAGCGATCGGGCGCCCTTCGGGGCGTCCCGGCAGGACAAGGAGCCCCCGGTAACTTGATGAAGCGCATCACCGTCGCCGGAAGCGGCCGTCGCCACGCTGTTCGGGCCCTACGACGAGAACCTCAAGCACTTCGAATCGCTGTTCAACGTCCGCATCCGCACGCAGGGGCACGAACTGGTCGTCGAAGGCGAGGAGCCGGGGCCGGAGCAGGTCGAGCGTGTGGTCGGCGCAGCTCGTCGGCGCTGGTGCGCGACGGCTTCAAGCTGTCGGCCGGCGACGTGAAGACGGCAGCCGATCTCGTCGCCCGCGATCCGGCAGTCGATCTCCGGGAGCACTTCCTCAAGGGCAGCCTGACGCCCGCCGGGAAGCGGCGCGTCGCGCCCAAGACGATCAACCAGCGCCGCTATCTCGACGCCATCGACGGCAACGACATCGTCTTCGGCGTCGGCCCTGCGGGCACCGGCAAGACCTACCTGGCGATGGCGCAGGCGGTGGCTACCTGGTGCACAAGAAGGTCAGCCGCATCATCCTCGCGCGTCCGGCCGTGGAGGCGGGCGAGAAGCTCGGATTCCTGCCGGGCGATCTGCAGGAGAAGGTGAATCCGTACCTGCGGCCGCTCTACGACGCGCTGTACGACATGCTCGACGTGGAACGCGTGGCGCGCTACCTCGAGCGCGGCACGATCGAGATCGCGCCGATTGCCTTCATGCGCGGCCGGACGCTCAACGATTCGTTCGTCATCCTCGACGAGGCGCAGAACACGACGTCGGAGCAGATGAAGATGTTCCTGACGCGCCTCGGCTTCGGGTCGAAGGCGGTGATCACCGGCGACATCACGCAGATCGACCTGCCGGCGGGGCGGCCTCGGGCCTCGTCGAGGCGATGAAGGTGGTGGGCGATGTCGAGGGGATCGCGTTCGTCCACTTCGACGAGCGCGACGTCGTGCGGCACAAGCTCGTGCAGCAGATCGTCAAGGCGTACGAGCGTTCACCAGCGGAACGGGCGCAGCCGGCCGGACGGCCGCCGTGGCGCCTCGTTCCGCGTAAGCGTATGGCTCCTGGCGACCAACGTCGCGCGCGTCCCCGGCTGCAGGTCAGCACTTCCGACGAACGGGGACAGCCTCTGGCGCAGCTCCCTGGCGCGCTGGCTCGCAGCCGTCGCGCCGGCACGCGCGCGCGGGACCGTCACGGTCGCGCTCGTGAGCGACGCGCGGGTGCGTGCGCTCAACCGCGAGTACCGCCGCAAGGACCACGCGACTGACGTTCTGTCGTTCCCGTCCGGCATCGAGCCGATCCGCATGCCCGACGCGCTGACCCGGCGGTTCGCCCGCTGTTCCATCTTGGCGATATCGTCATCGCGCGGGGTGTCGCGCGCCGCCAGGCGAGAGCCGCCGGACACGCGGAGCGACCGAGTTGCGCGTTCTCGCGCTGCACGGCCTGCTGCACCTGCTCGGCTACGATCACGAGCGCGATGCGGGCGAGATGGCGCGCATCGAGCGGCGGCTCCGTCGCAAGGGCGGCTTGCATGAAGGGCTGATCGAACGGCAATGATCCCTCTGGTGGTCTTCCTGCTGGCGTGCGCCGCGGTGTACCTCGGCGCGATCGACGCGGCCTTCAGCGCGCTGATGCGGCTGTCGCTGCGTCTGCTGGCCGAGCGCAGCGACGCGACCGAGCGGGCTCGACGACTATCTCGACGACCCGATGCTGCTCTTCGTACCCGTACGGCTGCTGCTGGCGCTGGTCACCGTCGCTGGCCACGCGCTGCTGGCCGCGGCATCGGCCTGTCGGGCCGCAACCGCTCGATCGTGCTGGTTGTCGGCGTGATCGCGTTCGTGGTCGTGTTCGAGCTCGCAATCCCGCTGCTCATCGTCGGCCGCGATCCGGAGCGCGTGCTGGAAGTGCTGCTGCCGTCGTTCCGCCCGGTCGCGCGCCGCTGCGGCCGGTGGCGCGGTGGACGGCCCCTTCGGCCGGCGGCCCGACGCGCGGCGCCGTCACCCCCGAGGCGGAACCCGAGACGGGCGACGTGGCGCGGCCTACCTGGCGACCGGCGAGGAGGAAGGGATCATCGCCGGCGAAGAGCGGCGCCTGCTCCAGAGCATCGTGGACTTCGGCGACACGCTGGTTCGCGAGGTCATGACGCCGCGCCCCGACATCGTCGCCATCCGCGATCGACGCCACCGTCGGCGATCTGCGCGCGCTCTTCCGCGAGCAGGAGTACTCGCGCTTTCCGGTCTTCAAGGACAGCCTGGACAACATCGCGGGCTTCGTGTTCGTGAAGGATCTCGTGGCGCTCGAGCCGACCGCAACGACGCGGCGCCGATCACGCCGCTGCTGCGGCCGGCGGTAATCGTGCCGGAGAGCAAGCGCGTGCCGGAGCTGCTCAAGCAGTTCCAGCGGCAGCAGACGCAGATCGCGATCGTCGTCGACGAATACGGCGGCACCGCCGGCCTCGTGACGATCGAGGACATGCTCGAGGAGATCGTCGGCGAGATCCGCGACGAGTACGACGTCGAGTCCGAGCCGATCGTGGACGAAGGCGGCGGGCGGTTCGTGTTCAACGGCAAGGTGGACATCGACGAGGTCGCGCAGCGCCTCAACGTCCAGATCGAACGCGAAGGGTTCGAGACGGTCGGCGGCTATCTGCTGACGCACCTCGGCCGGGTGCCGTCGGTCGGCGAGCGGTTGGACATGGACGGCCTGCACGTCGAAGTGCTGGACGTCGAGCGCCGGCGCATCAGCAAGGTGCGCATGCGCGCGACGCGGAGCAGGTCGCAGCCGGCTGCGCGAAGGGCGAGCGGGCGCATGTGAAGTCCGGCTTCGTCTCGCTCATCGGCCGGCCCAACGCCGGCAAGTCGACGCTGCTCAACCGCCTCGTCGGGATCGAAGCTCGCCATCGTGTCCGACAAGCCGCAGACGACGCGGAACCGGATTCTCGGCGTGCGGAACTATCCGGACGCGCAGGTCGTCTTTCTCGACACGCCCGGCATCCACCGGCCGCTGCACCGGATGAACGTGCGCATGGTCGACGCGGCGCTCGACACGATGCGCGAGGTCGACGTGCTCGGGCTGGTCGTCGATGCGTCGGAGCGGCTCGGGCAAGGGCGACCGGTACGTCTCGACCTGGTCAAGGACGTCAAGGCGCCGGTCGTTCCTCGATCCTCAACAAGATCGATCTCATCAAGAAGTCGAAGCTGCTGCCGATCATCGATCGGTACCAGCAGGAAGCGACTGTTCGCCGAGATCGTCCCGGTCTCGGCGGCCACCGGGCGAGAACGTCGATCGGCTCGAGCAGGTGATCCTGATCGCAGCCTGCCTGAAGGGCGAGCGGCTCTATCCCGACGACTACCTGACGGACCAGCCGGAGCGGGTTCTTGGCCGCGGAGATCGTCCGCGAGAAGCTGCTGCAGTTCACCCGCGCGGAGATCCCGTTTTCGAGCGCCGTCGTCATCGATCGGTTCGAGGAGCCGGCCGGACCGGGCGACCTGCTTCGCGCTGTACTGCACGATCGTCGTCGAGCGCGAATCGCAGAAGCCGATCGTCGTCGGCAGGGGCGGCGACGATGATCAAGCGGATCGGCACCGCGGCGCGCGAGGAGCTCGAGCGGTTCTTCGCGACCCGCGTGTTCCTCGACCTGCACGTCCGGGTGAAGGCGGACTGGCGCGAGGACGACCGCGTGCTCCATGAATCGGCGTCGGCCGCCCGGGCCAGGGACAGGGATAAGCGGAGCGACGAGGCGCGCGAAGGCCTGCCGCTCGACGCCATCGAAGCTGCAATCGGCGATTCTGCTATAGTACAGTGAATGCCGCCTGCTGCATGCCGCTCTACACCACCGACGCGCTGATCCTGCGGACCTACAAGCTCGGTGAGTCGGATCGCATCGTCGTGTTCCTGACGCGCGATCGCGGCAAGAAGCGAGGGGTGGCGAAGAACGCGCGCCAGAGCCGGCGGCGGTTCGGCGGCGCGCTCGAGCCGATGACGTGCGGGCGGGTCGACGTATCGGGAGCGCGAGCGGCGCGATCTGGTGCTTCTGCAGGAGGTCGCGCCGGTGCGGTCGCCGCTGCGGCGCCGTCGGACGGCGACGCGCTCGGCTACGTGGGCTACTTCGCGGAGCTGATCGACGAGTGGGCGCCGGACGACGACCCGAACGAGACGCTGTTCCGGCTCGGCGCGTCGGTCGTGGACGCGGTGGCGGCGGGCGTGCCGACTCGAGCCGCTGGCGCGGTACTTCGAGTACTGGCTGCTGCGGCTGCAGGGCGTCTACGAGCCGGATCCGCAGTGCGTCCGCGGGGCGCGGGCGTTCCTGACGGCCGCGCGGACCTGCAGCCCGCTCGGACTCGCAGACGTCGCGGTGTCCGTCCGCGGTGCTGCGTGAGCTGGAAGCCACGCATCGCGAGCAGATCGCGATGCATCTCGAGAAGGATCTGAAGTCGGCGCGCGTGCTGCGGCGAGTTGCGAGACGATGACGTTTCAGGGCCTGATCCTCAAGCTGTCGGAGTTCTGGGCGTCACGCGGCTGCGTCGCTGCAGCAGCCGCTCGATCATCGAGGTCGGCGCCGGCACGATGCACCCCGAGACGTTCCTCCGCGTGCTCGGTCCGGCGCACTGGAACGTCGCGTACGTCCAGCCGTCGCGGCGGCCCGGCCGACGGCCGCTTCGGCGAGAACCCGAACCGCCTGTTCAAGCACCACCAGTTCCAGGTGATCCTCAAGCCGGCGCCCGACGACGTGCAGCAGCTCTATCTCGAGAGCCTCGAGGCCTGCGGCATCAACCCGCGCCAGCACGACATCCGCTTCGAGGAGGACAACTGGGAGTCGCCGACGCTCGGCGCGTGGGGCATCGGCTGGCAGGTGCTGTTCGACGGCCTCGAGATCTCGCAGTTCACCTATTTCCAGCAGGCGGGCGGCATCGAGCTGGCGCCGATTTCCGCGGAGCTGACCTACGGCCTCGAGCGCATCGCGATGGTCGCTCCAGCGGGTGGACAGCGTCTACGACATGGAGTGGGCGCCGGCGTGAAGTACCGCGACGTGCGGCTGCGCGAGGAGGTCGAGCAGTCGAAGTACGTCTTCGGCCAGGTCGACATGCCGGCAGGCCGAGTTCGGCGCGTTCCACCGCGAGATGTTCGACAGGTATTACCGGTTCTCGGAGGAGCTGCTGAAGAGCGGGCTGGTCTGGCCGGCCCTCGAGCACTGCCTGAAGTGCTCGCACCTGTTCAACATCCTCGACTCGAGCAACAGCATCGGCGTGACCGAGCGCACCGCCTACATCCTGCGCGTGCGGCAGCTCGCGGTCGGCGATCGCCAAGATCGTATGTCGGCGAGTCCGCGCAGGAAAGCGGCGGCCTGACATGGACCGCGAACTGCTGCTCGAAATCGGGTGCGAGGAGCTGCCGGCCAGCTGGCTGCCGGGCCTGACGCAAGCAGATCGGCGAGGTCGTGCTGGCCCAGCTCAACGGCACAGCGGCTGGCTCCCGAGGCGCCGGCCGAGACCTTCAGCACGCCGCGACGCCTGACCGTCCGGATCGCCACGGCTCGCCGAGCGCCAGACCGACCTCGAGGAAGTGCTGAACGGGCCGCCCGTGTCGGCGGCATTCGCAGCCGACGGAACGCCCACGCCCGCCGCCGCTGGTTTCGCCGCGAAGCACGGCGTCGAGGTCGCGCCGCTCGAACGCGTGGAGACGCCGAAGGGCATCTACCTCGCTTTCCGGAGGAAGCAGCGCGGGAGGGCGGCCGTGGACGTGCTGCCCGGCGGTCCTGTCCGGCACGCTGCGCGGCCTGACGTTTCCGAAGGCGATGCACTGGGACGCGATGCTGGAGGACGGCAAGGGCGAACTGCTGTTCGGCCGTCCGATCCGGTGGCTCCTCTTCACCTACGGCGGCCGCGTCGTGCCGTTCGGCATCTCGCGCACCCCTGGGGCCCAGAGCGGGTCAGGTGCAGGACGTGACGTCGGGCGCGGTCACCTACGGCCACCGTTTCCTGACCACGAGCGGGCGTGCGGGACGCGCGATCAAGGTCCGCTCGTTCGACGAGTACCGCGCGCGCCTGCTCGAGAACTTCGTCATCCTCGAGCGCAGCGAACGCCACAACAAGATCGCCCGCGAGCTCGATGCGAAGGCGCAGCGCCTCCAGGGCCGCGTCAGCCGCGTCGTCCGCGCCGAGTCGGGGCTGCTCAGCGAGGTGCCCGACCTGGTCGAGTACCCGTCGGTGGTGGCCGGGACCTTCGCGCCGGAGTTCCTCGATCTGCCCGAGGAAGTGCTGACGACGACGCTGATTCATCATCAGCACTACTTCCCGGTCGAAGCCGAAGACGGCAAGCTGAAGAACGCGTTCCTCGCCGTCATCAACACCGAGCCCGACAACGAGCGGACGATCGCGCGCAACGCCGAGCGGGTCGTGTCGGCGCGGCTGCGCGACGCGCAGTTCTTCTGGGAAGCCGATCGGAAGGCGACGCTCGAATCGAAGCTCGATCGGCTCTCGACGCTGCTGTTCCACAAGAAGCTGGGGAGTTACAGCGAGAAGGCGGAGCGCATCGAGCGCCTCGCGCGCTGGATTGCGTCTGCGCCGCTTGGCGCGACCGACGAAACCGCGGAGCACGCCGCGATCGCCGGCCGCCTGGCGAAGGCCGACCTCACGACCGACATGGTGCGGGAGTTCACCGAGCTCCAGGGAACCATGGGGGGCATCTACGCGCGGGAAGAGGGGCTGCCCGAGCCGGTCTGGAAGGCGATCTACTTCCACTACCTGCCGATCGGGGTCGAGGCCGACGCACCGCCGTCGAAGGCGCAGCTTGGCGCGGCGGCGACGGCGTGGGCCGCCGTGTCGCTCGCCGACAAGATGGACACGATTGTCGGCCTGTTCGCAGCCGGCGAGCGGCCGACCGGTTCACGGGATCCGTATGGATTGCGTCGCGCGGCCCAGGCGGTGACCAAGATCCTGACGGACCTGCCGGCCACCACCGGTCTCACCCGCTCGGTGCCGCTGCAGGACCTGGTGGCTCAGGCCTTCGAGGGCTACCAGGGTGCGCTGGCGCCGAAAGACGATAGCTGGCGTCGTCTGCTGTTCGAGTTCTTCGGCGAGCGCCAGACACATCTCTTGGAGCGGCGGGGTTTCCGGTACGACGAGATCCGCGCCGGAACCCCCGCGGATCCCTCCGCGCTCCGCCCGTACGACCTGCTCCGGCGCGTGCAGGCGCTCGCGCAGGCGCGCAAGGCCGCCGGTTTCGAGGCGCTGGCGGTGCTCTTCAAGCGCGTGAAGAACATCACGAAGGACGTGGCCCCGGGCACGGCGTCCGCCGCGGGGCTGGCCGCCCTGCACGAGACGCTGCGCGAGCCGGCGGAACAGGCGTTGCTTATCGAACTCGAGCAGCGATGGCCGCGGATTCGAGCGGGCACTGGTCGAGGAGCGGTTCCTCGACGCCATGACCCAGCTTGCACACCTGCAGGCGCCGGTGGACAAGTTCTTCGTGGACGTGCTCGTCATGGCCGAGGACCCGGCGCTCCGGCAGGCCCGCCTGTCGCTGCTCACGACATTGCGCGACACGATTCTGACGACCAGCGGGGACATCTCCGAGATCGCGCCCGACGAGCCGCGGCAGCCCTGAGGCCCTGCACTACAATCACCCTCGCCCACGAATCGATTCGACGACGGAGTCGCTGATGGCCAAGAAACCTGCACCGAAGAAGGCACCCTCGAAGCGCGCACGGCAGGCGAAGCCCCGGGGTGGTTCTGCGAAGCACGTGTATTTCTTCGGGAATGGCAAGGCCGACGGCAACCGCACGATGAAGGACCTGCTCGGCGGCAAGGGCTCGGGACTCGCCGAGATGACCAACGCCGGCCTGCCGGTGCCTCCCGGGTTCACGATCTCCACCGCCGTCTGCACGGTCTACTACAAGGAGAAGGCCCGCATTCCCGCGGCCATCGATACCGAGATCGAGACCAACCTGCGGAAGCTGGAGAGCGCTGCGGGCGCGAAGCTCGGATCGAACGACAACCCGCTGCTCGTCTCGGTCCGATCGGGCGCCAAGTTCTCGATGCCCGGGATGATGGACACGATCCTGAACCTGGGGCTGAACGATCAGTCGGTCGAAGGGCTGAAGCTCCGGACCAGCAACGGCCGGTTCGCGTTCGACAGCTACCGCCGCTTCATGCAGATGTTCGGCAGCGTCGTGCTCGAGATTCCGAAGCACGTCTTCGAGCACGAGTTCGACGGCGTGAAAGAGTCGCGCGGCGTGAAGCTCGATACGGAGCTGGATGAGGCCGCGCTCCGCGAGGTCGTCGAACGCTACAAGGGCGTCGTGAAGAAGAAGGCGGGCCGCGCGTTCCCGCAGGATCCGATGGAGCAGCTCCGGATGTCGCGCGACGCGGTGTTCCGCTCCTGGATGAACCCGCGCGCGCAGGAGTACCGTCGTATCTACGACATCCCCGATCACATCGGCACGGCGGTCAACGTGCAGATGATGGTCTTCGGCAACACCGGCGACCGCTCGGGCACCGGTGTCGGGTTCACGCGCAACCCGGCCACGGGTAAGAAGGAGTTCTACGGCGAGTTCCTGATCAACGCGCAGGGCGAGGACGTCGTCGCTGGCATCCGCACGCCGCAGCCGATTCGCGAGCTCGAACAGGTGATGCCGCACGCCTACAAGCAGCTTCGCGAGATCACGACGCGCCTCGAGAAGCACTATCGCGACATCCAGGACTTCGAGTTCACGATCCAGGACGAAAAGCTCTACATGCTGCAGACACGCAGCGGTAAGCGCACGGGCTACGCCGCGGTCGTGATCGCAACCGACTTCGTCAGCGAGCGGCTGGTGACGCCGAAGGAAGCGGTGCTGCTCGTCGATCCCGAGTCGCTCAGCCAGCTTCTGGCGCCCGGATTCGATCCGGCGGAGTGGAAGAAGATTCCGGTCGCGACCAGGGGGCTGCCGGCATCGCCGGGGGCGGCCTCGGGGCAGGTCGTGTTCTCCGCGGACCACGCCGTCGACTGGACGCAGAAGGGGAAGCAGGTCATCCTCGTTCGCCGCGAGACGGTGCCCGACGACATCCACGGCATGTTCGTCTCGCAGGGCATTCTCACGGCCACCGGCGGCATGACGTCGCACGCCGCGGTCGTCGGTCGCCAGATGGGCAAGCCCTCAATCGTCGGCGCCGGCGCGCTCGAAGTGGACGAGGACGCGAAGACGTTCCACGTGAGCGGCTACACCGTCAAGGAAGGGGACTGGATCTCTTTCGACGGGCTGACGGGCGAGGTGAAGGTCGCCCAGGTCGCGTCTCTCCCGAGCGAGATCCTCCAGGTGCTGAACAAGCAGATGAAGCCGAAGGACTCGGACATCTACCAGCGCTTCGAGAAGATTCTCTCGTGGGCCGACAAGTTCCGCCGGATGGGCATCCGCGCCAACGCCGATCTTCCGGACCAGGCGGAGGTGGCCTACGCGTTCGGCGCGCGAGGCATCGGCCTGTGCCGCACCGAGCACATGTTCTTCGGCGAAGGGCGCATCCCGATCGTGCAGCGGATGATCCTCGCGGACAATGAAGCCGATCGCCGCAAGGCGCTCGACGACCTGCTACCGCTGCAGCGTGAGGACTTCTACGGCGTCTTCAAGGCGATGCGCGGCACCGCGGTCACCATCCGGACCATCGATCCGCCCCTCCACGAGTTCCTGCCCAAGCGGGAGGAGCTGATGGTGGAGATCGCCAGGCTGGAGATGGCGGGCGGGAAGAAGAAAGAGCTCGAGGAGAAGCAGCACCTCCTCGCGCGCGTGGAACAGCTTCACGAGTTCAACCCGATGCTTGGCCACCGCGGCGTCCGCCTCGGCATCACCTATCCGGAAATCACGGAGATGCAGACGCGCGCCATCATCGAGGCCGCGTGCCGCCTGCACAAGGAAGGGCTGAAGATCGTTCCCGAGATCATGATCCCGCTGGTCGGGCACGTGAAGGAGCTGCGCGACCAGAAGGCCGTCGTCGATCGCGTGGCTGCGGCGACGATGCAGGAGCAGGGCGTCAAGGTGAAGTACCTGGTTGGCACGATGATCGAGGTGCCCCGCGGCGCCCTCACCGCGGACCAGGTCGCGCAGGAGGCGCAGTTCTTCTCGTTCGGCACCAACGACCTGACGCAGCTCACCTTCGGCTACTCGCGCGACGACGTCGGCAAGTTCCTGCGCGTGTATCAGGACAAGAAGATCCTGGACAAGGACCCGTTCGCCACCATCGACATCGACGGCGTCGGCTCGCTCGTGAAGACCGGTGTCACGCTCGGCCGCGGGGCGCGCCCCGACCTCAAGATCGGCGTGTGCGGCGAACATGGCGGCGACCCGTCGTCGATTCACTTCTTCGAGCGGGTCGGCTTGGACTACGTCAGCGCGTCGCCCTACCGGATCCCGGTTGCGCGGCTTGCCGCCGCGCAGGCTGCGCTGGCCGTCAAGGTGGGAGACTAGGAGGCGATGGGCGATCGGCGTTAGGCGATTGGCCCGGGGGGCGGCCGACGTGCACGGTCAGGCCTACCGCTCAGGCCCATAGCCCATCGCCAATGGCCCATAGCCAAGAAGCCCCAAGTCCGTGGTCACCATCTTTCTCCATCGCAACGGGCAGACCGAACCGGCCAGGAGCATCGACCGGGCCTGGCTGAATCCGGCGTCGAAGTCCTTCGTGTGGGTCGATCTCGGGGCGCCGTCGATTCCCGAGATGCTCATCCTCAGCGACACGTTCGCGTTTCATCCCCTCGCTGTCGAGGACGCGCGGGCGGAACTGCACTACCCGAAGGTCGAGGCGTACGACGGATACCTCTACGCGATCCTCCACGGCATCCTGTTCAATCCGCAGGAACACGTGTTCGCCACCCACGACATCGACTTCTTCGTCGGGCCGAACTACCTGGTCACGGTGCACCAGCAGCACTCGCGCTCGATTGCCACGCTGCAGGAGAACGTCGTCCGCAACGCGAAGCTGATGTCGGAAGGACCGGTGGCGCTCTTTCACCGGATCGTCGACCAGATGGTCGACCACTACGCGCCTGAGATCGAGCAGTTCGAGGAGCGCCTCGAGCGGATCGAGAGCGACGTCTTCGAGCGGCCGAGCCCCGAGCTGCTGCGCGAGATTCTTCAGCAGAAGCGCCGGGTCGGCGAGCTTCGCCGAATCATCTCGCCGCAGCGCGACGCCATCGCCAGGCTGGCCAGGCGCGAGTTCATCGATATCAGCACCGACATGTCGTTCCGCTTCCGGGACGTTTACGATCACCTGATGCGGTTCGTCGACGACGTCGTGCTGTTCCAGGATCGCATCGCGGCAGTGCTCGACGCACATCTCACGAACGTCAGCAACCGGCTGAACGAGGTGATGAAGGTGCTGACGGTCGTCTCGACGATCCTCCTGCCGCTCACGCTCTTTTCCGGCATCTACGGCATGAACATCGCGCTGCCGCACTTCCCGGGTGGCGACGCCGACCAGTTCTGGTGGATCATCGGCATCATGACCGCCGTCGTCGCGACCCTCCTCGCAATCCTCCGCAGACTGCGCTGGATCTGACGTGGGCCGCATCACGAGGCTGCCGGCCGACCTCGCCAACCAGATCGCCGCCGGAGAAGTCGTCGAACGACCCGCATCCGTCGTCAAGGAGCTGGTCGAGAACGCCATCGATGCAGGCGCCCGGCGGGTCGCCATTCACGTCGAACTCGGCGGCAAGAAGCAGGTGCGCGTCGAAGACGACGGCGAGGGCATGGAGCCGGACGATGCACGGCTGGCGATCGAGCGGCATGCCACGAGCAAGATCCGCCGGGCGGACGACCTCGCGGCGATCGTGACACTCGGCTTCCGCGGCGAGGCGCTGCCGTCGATCGCCTCGGTCTCGCACTTCGTGCTGCGCACGCGCGCGCGGGGGAGGAACAGCGGCACGGAGATCCGGGTGAACGGCGGCTTCGTGGCCTCCGAGGTCGAGGCCGCCGCGGCCGAAGGCACCGTCGTCGAGGTGAACGATCTCTTCTACAACCTGCCTGCGCGCCGGAAGTTCCTCAAGTCGGACGGTGCGGAGACGGCACAGGTGTCCCGCATCACGACGCAACTGGCGCTGGCCTATCCCGAGGTCGGCTTCACGCTCACGAGTGGACCGCGCACGCTGCTGCAGTGCCCGCCTGCGGCGACCCTCCTCGACCGCCTCTATCAGCTGTATGGCGAGCGCAACGACCTCATCGAGGTGCGCAAGGAGGCGGGCGGCATCAGGCTGCAGGGATACGTCGCGGCGCTCGCCGAGCAGGGGCCGACGCGGGGACCGCAGAACGTCTTCGTCAACCGCCGGATCGTCAAGGACCGGACGATCGCACACGCCATCATCGACGCCTACAGCGTCGCGTCGATCAAGGAGCGGAGCCCGGAAGTACACCTCTTCCTCGAGATGCCTCCGGACGCCCTGGATGTCAACGTGCACCCGACGAAGGCGGAAGTCCGGTTCCGGGAACAGTCGCTGGTGCACGAAGTCGTGCGTCGTGGTCTGATGGACGCGCTCGGGAGCGGGGGAGTGCCGCAGCTCCAGCTGCGGGCCGAGACGACTGTTTCGCATCCGATCGCGTCTGCGATTCCGGGGATCCTGGCCGGCGGGCACTATCCGAACCGGTGGGTGCCTGGAGCGTCAACGACGGCACCGCGCGACGAGCCGCCGTCAACGCCGCTCGACGGACT
Organism: uncultured Acidobacteriota bacterium; assembly: GCA_963748265.1. GTDB lineage: Bacteria > Acidobacteriota > Vicinamibacteria > Vicinamibacterales > CAVVIG01 > CAVVIG01. The sequence goes on from CAVVIG010000002.1 coordinate 113,942, forward strand.
CGCGCATCCCGCCGGGTCGGCGGCCGACGGTGCGGGGCAGGCGGCCGCTTCCGGCACCGGGGCGTCAGCGTCGACCGTGCGGCCGATGATTCCTTTGGGGCAGTTTCGCGACACGTTCATCATCGCGATCGACGACGAGGGGATTGCCATCATCGACCAGCATGTCGCGCACGAGCGCGTGCTGTTCGAGCGGGTGATGGAGCGGCTGACGGCTGGCGACCTGGAGTCGCAGCGCCTGCTGGTGCCGATCATCGTCGACCTGCCGGCCGGCGGCGTGCAGGCGCTCGGCGAGCGCGCGCCGTTGCTGCAGCGTCTGGGGTACGACGTCGAGGTATTCGGCGAGGGGACCGTGAAGGTCGCGGCGGTGCCGGCGGTGCTCGGCACGGCGGACAGCGCCACGGCGCTGCGCGCGCTCGCGGACGATCTCGAGGGACTGGATCGCGGCGCCGTCATCCAGGACGCGCTGCAGCGCATCGCGGCGACCACGGCGTGCCACGCGGCGGTGAAGGCGAACTATCCTCTCAGCTACGAGAAGATGACGCACATCCTCGAGGAATTGCGCGCGACGGCGTATTCCACCGTGTGTCCGCACGGCCGCCCGGTGATGCTGCGGCTCACGCGCCGGGAGATCGAGAAGAACTTCGAGCGGGTGTGAAGATTTCTTGTCTGTTCAGCTTGACCCTGCTGAAACGGCCCTGTTACAGTGGCTACCGAACGCCGACAACCGTAGTAAACCCGCGCTTTCCCAAGCGAAAAAGGCAACTTCACGCGGGCGTCGTGTGCACGCAGGCACGACGCGGAGCGTGTAGGCGCAAAGCTGTAAGCCACGGACATCCGGAGATGCCGGGTGGTTTAGCTGCCGAACTTGGAGTCCGTCAATGGTGTCGCGCAGATTTCTTGTTGTCATCGCCCTCGTGTCGACGGCAGCCGCCTTTTTCCTGCTGGGCGACTTCCACGCCCGCGCCGGTGTAGGCGCGGACCGCGCGGAGTACGACGCGAAGCTGGATGCCTTGCGGTCTGAGGTGCGCACGCAGCTCGGTCGCACGCGCGCGGTCGCGACACTACCCGCCGCCACCAGCGGCACCACCTCCTCGCCAACGCAGCCCACCCCCTCCACCGACGCCCGCGCCCGCATGGTCGCCGAGATCAAGCAGGAGCTGCAGAGCGAAATGGGACTGCTCCCGCTGCAACTCCTTCGTGACCGCCGCACGAGCTTCGTCGAGCTGTACGCAACCGACAACTTCGGCCGCACGAACTACGGGACTGCCGGTTATCTCGGCAACGGGTACTTCATCACCGTCAAGCACGCCGTCGTTGCACTCAAGGACGACAGCCGCGATGGCGAACGCCGCATCGTCGCCATCAAGGTGATGGTGAGCGGCAAGGAAGTCCCGGCGAAACTCATCGATGCCGGTGACGCGGACGTCGAGGTCCACAGCGGCGACTGGGCGCTCATCAAGACCAAGCCGGTCGCGCTTCCTGCGCTGCATCCGAACACGGAGTTCGGGTACGACTTCGCCGAACCGATCTTCCGGATGGGGAACGACTACTCGAAGGGCATCATGCTCTCGACCGGGTACGTCGGCCAGCACACCGCCAACGGCCTCGTCACCTGCCTCACCGACGGCCATCCCGGCGTCTCGGGCGGCGGCGTCCTGAACCGCAGCGGCGATCTCGTGGGCATTCCGATCGGACGGATGCAGGGCGACTACCGGTTCTCGTTCATCCTCCCGATTCGGGCCGAGATGCTGCGCAAGCTGCCGGCGATCGTCGAGCCCTCCGGCCCGCTGGCCCTGCCCGAGGGCGCGCAGACCGCGTCGGCGGCCGCCGCCGAACCGGCGACCGACGTGACGCACTAGCTGCCCGCGGCCGCGCGTCGAGCTGGGCTAAGATCACGCGATGAATCCGACCGACTGCATCCTGTTCAGCGGCGGCGCGCCCGGCGCCGAGGCCGAGTTCGGCGCCTGCGCGGAGCGTCACGGCGTCGAGGAGGTGAACTTCACCTTCGAGGGGCACAAGATCGTCCGCCACCGCGGTGTCCGCGTGCTGAATCACGAGGAGCTCCAGGCGGGCGACGTCAGCCTCGGATACGTCTCACGCCTGATGCATCGGCGGTACACCGATGCCCCCACCATCCGGAAGATTCTGCAGACGATCTGGTATCAGGTGAACAGCGGGCAGGAGATCTACGTGATCGGCACCGTCCTCGAGGACGGCACAGTCCGCGGCGGCACGGGGTGGGGCGCGGAGTTCGCCAAGTTGTGCAACAAGCCGCTGCACGTGTTCGATCAGGAGCACGACGCCTGGTTCACGTGGGACGGGGATTCGTTCCGGCAGCGCGACGCAGCCGACGGTCCGGTCATCACGCACCCGCACTTCACCGGCACCGGCACCCGCACGATTCTCGACAACGGCCGTGCGGCCATCGAGGCGCTGTTCACCCGTTCGTTCGGCGCCGCTTCTTGAGCTCGGCCCAGCCGTCGAGCCGCCGCTTGATCTCCTTTTCGAACCCGCGTTCGGTCGGCCGATAGTAGGTACGTCCCTCGAGAGACGGGGGAAGACACGACATGTCGGATACGGCGCCGGCATCGTCGTGCGCATACCGGTAGCCCTTTCCGTATTCCAGTTCCTTCATCAGCCGCGTTGGTGCGTTGCGCAGGTGCAGCGGCACAGGCTCGGCGACCGCTTTCTCCGCGTCGGCTGCTGCCTCGCCGTAGGCGACGTAGACGGCGTTGCTCTTGGGCGCCGTTGACAGATAAATCGTGGCTTGTGCGAGAGCCGTGTTGCCCTCCGGCATGCCGATGAAGTGCACGGCCTCCTTCGCGGCGACGGCCACGGTGAGCGCCTGCGGATCGGCGTTCCCGATGTCTTCCGACGCGAAGCGAATCAGTCGCCGTGCGACGTACAGCGGATCCTCTCCCGCTTCCAGCATGCGGGCGAGCCAGTAGACCGCCGCGTCGGGATCGCTGTTGCGCATCGACTTGTGCAGCGCCGAGATGATGTTGTAGTGCTCCTCGCCCGACTTGTCGTACAGGAGCGCCCGCCGCTGGATCGTCTCGCGCACCCTGTCGACGTTCACGTGCCGGGCGCCCTCGACGAGCGGCGCTGCCGCGACACTCAGCTCCAGCAGGTTCAACGCGGACCTGGCATCGCCGTTGGCGTACAGCGCAATCGCGCCGAGCGCTTCGCCGTCCACGTTCACGCCTGCGGCGGCGAGGCCGCGCACCGGATCCTCGAGCGCGCGCTGCAGAATGGCGGTGACCTCCTCGACGGCCAATCCCCTCAGGACGAATACCTTGGAGCGCGACAGCAGTGCGGCG
>CAVVIG010000003.1:0-613165 GCA_963748265.1 uncultured Acidobacteriota bacterium
TGCAAAACCTGGGCGCGGCGCGGTGTGGCGGTCGGCGTGCGCGCGGCTGACCGAGCCCGTTGACGTAGACGACCGTCCTGCGGAAGTCGGCCCGTTCGCCGCGGAGGCGGCAGGCCCGACCCATCTTCTCCCTGGATGATCAGCTGCGACGAGGTCCCATGGAGCCGTCCCCACAGCTCGGCGCTCCCTGGCATCACCCAGACAACCGCGGCGGCGCCGGTGACCACCGCCGCGAGCAGCACGCGCCGGAGCTGCGTGCGCGACGTGAGCTGCCAGATCGCCGCGACGGCAAACCCGGCGCTGATCGCGAAGATCAGCCTCAGCGTACCGGACGTGCCCACCCAGTCGAGTAGCAGCAGCCCCGTCACGAAGGCGCCAATCGTGCTCCCCACGACATTTGACGTGAGCAGCAGACCGACCCGGCGGCCGAGGCGATCCAGGTCGGTCTGCACCACGCGCTGCAGGAGCGGGAAGCTCATGCCGGCCATCAGCGTCGGCGGTCCGATGAGCATCAGCGGCAGCAGCACGTAGAGCCGCCACGCGTCGCGCGCGGCGACCGCGTCGCCGGAGGCCGCCCGCGCCAGTATTCGATCGCCGCACGCAGGTCGACACCGTCGTATGCTTGAAGTACGCGTTGAACCACTCCAGCGCGCCTCGATCGAGGCCATTGACGAACAGCGTGAGGCCCAGCGCCGCGTACGCGCCGGCGCCGGCCTGCAGCAGCAGGAACCAGCTTGCCGGCCGGCGGATCCGTGCGGCGACCAGGCTGCCGAGTGCACTGCCGGACGCGAGGCCCGCGAGATACACGGCCAGCAGCGTCCCGAACGTGAACGACGTGGACTTCAGCATCACGCCGAGCAGCCGGAACCAGACGATTTCGAGCGACAGACCGATGAAGCCCGACACCGCGAACAGCAGCGCCCAGTTCATGACGCGGCGGCCCTGTATCGACGATGCGTCCACGGCTGCGATCTCTGGACGCACATCCCCGCGCGGAGACTCACGGTTCGCGGCCCGTCCGACCAGGGCCAGCGGCACGGCCGCCATCGCGCAGAGAAGGTTGAGCACGGCCGCGGCGCGAAGGCTTCCCTGGAGACCGGCCTGCGGCAACAGGACCCATGTGGCGGCAAACGCGCCGGCCGCCGCACCCGCCGTATTCAGCCCATACAAGAGGCCGATTGTCGATGCGGCTGATCCACATCGCGCGTCAGCCCGCAGGACAGGAGCGGCAGCGACGCGCCCATGAAGAAGGTCGGCCAGAGGAGCGCCCGAACAGCATGAGCGCCGTAGGCAGCGCGCCGACATCGAGGTGGCCGAGGCGCACGTACAGCCGTCGTAGAAAAGGGTGCTGCTGAAGAAGCCGAAGATCGGCGACCGCCAGTTCTGCCAGCGCGAACAGCGCGAGGCTGGTGACGCGCGACACGCGATCCGCGACCTGCCCTGCCCGCGAAGCTGCCGCAGCCCAGGCCTGCCATGAAGGCGGCGACGACGACGGTCGCCGAGTGCACATCGGCACCGGAGAAGAAGACGAGCAGGCGCTGCCAGATCACCTGGTACAGAAGCGCCGCGAATCCTGACACAAAGAACAGCGTCAGCGCCGCTGCCAGCCTGATCATCGAGGCGAGTGTACCAGAGTCATCCGTCGTCGCCTGTTCGCTGAGGTCGATGCGCCAGCGCCCGCGCGCAGCCTCACACAGGCTGCCGAATCTCCGTCTGCCGCTCGATCACCGACTCCTCGCGTGAGGTCTGCGACGGAGGCCGGTTCGCCTGACGCACGACGTCCAGCAGCGCCAGCGTCAGCGCAACCGACACCGGACCGAGCACCAGGCCGAGCACGCCAAACACCTGGACGCCGCCGAGCACCGAGAAGAAGATCAACAACTCGTGCAGGCGCGCCCGCTTGCCGACGATGCGCGGCGACAGAAAGTTGTCGATCGAGCTCACCACGAGCACGCCCCACGCGACCAGGAACGCCGCCTTCGTCCAGGCGCCCGTGAACGCCAGGAACGCCGCGGCTGGCGCCCAGACGAGGAACGCGCCGGCCATCGGGATCATCGACAGGAAGAACATGACCACGCCCCAGAGCAGCGCCGACGGGAGCCGAAGGGCCCCGAAGACGAGGCCGCCGAGCAGCCCCTGGATGGCGGAGATGACGATCACGCCGAACACGCTCGCCGTGATCACGTCCCTCGTCCGATCGATGACTTCGCGCGCCTGTTCGCGCTCGAGCGGCACGATGTCGAACGTCGCCTCCCTGATCGCATCGGCGTCGCGAAACAGGTAGAAGAGGGTGAAGACGACGAGAATCGTCTGCACCACGGCCGCCAGCACGCCGCCGACCACGCCGAGCGTTCGGTTGGCAAGCGTACCGCTCCAGGCCTGAAGCCGTTCGAGCATCTGTTCCGGGGCCTGCAGTTCCTGCACGTCGACGTAGGGGCTGACCCAGGCGATGACACGCTGCGCGGCCGGTGATGATTCGAGGGCCCGCTGGAGGTCGCCGGTCTGCACCGACCCCGCGATCCGGCCGAGCTCGCCGACCACCGCGACGGTGATGAAGGTGACCGGGGCGAGGATCGTGACGATCACGAGGACTGTCGAGACCGCGGCGGACGCGGTCGAACTGCCGATGCGCCGCCGTAACCGGCGGTGCACCGGCATGAACAGGACGGCGAGCACGAGGGCCCACAGGAGCACGTTCAGGAACGGCTGCACCATGCTCCAGCAGATGTAGAGCGCCACGGTCAGCGCGACCATCAGGGCGAGCGTGCGCAGCGCTGCGGGGGTCATGACGCGCCCTCCTCTGCAAGGACCTGACCCGGTTCGGCCAGGTCCCGGCCGAGTCCGCTTAGTCGTAGCCCGCCGAGAACGCGATGGCGACCAGCAGCAGGTAGACGCCCACACCGACCGCCACGCCGGTGACGACCTTGCGCCCGGGACTCATCGGGCGCTTCTTCATGTCCACCGACGACACGTCCGTGTAGGCGATGCCGCGCGCCGCGACCGGAATGCGCGTGTGCGGCTTGATGATGAACTCCGACCGTCCGGCCTCCAGCACCGTGCCTTCGAGCCGCTTGCCATCCTTCAGACGGACCGACACGAAGGCTGCCGGCGGCAACCGCTCGATGAAGGTCTGCCACAGTTCCGGTTCCTCCGGCTGCACCGGCCGCGCGAGCGCGGCCTGCGGGCCGATGACGAGGACCAGCGCCACCAACGCGCTCACGACACGACGTCCGCTCATTGTGTGCGCTCCCGTTCAGAAATCAATGCCGAACCCGAGACGGAACGTCAGCTGGCTCGCGCCTTCGCCGGTCCACGCCGACGAGACCTCGGGCCGTGCGAAGACGCGCTCCGTGAAGTACAACTTGAACCCGCCCGCCAGGTACGGCCTCACGAGGACCGTCGTCGTCCGCGCTTCGGTGCGCGCGACCGGGTAGTAAATCGACTGCCGGCCGTCGTAGACCCACGCGCGGTCCTCGCTGATCGTCGACGTCGAGGCGACACCGATGCGGGCGCCACCAGCGACATACGGGTGCGCGAAGGTGTTCTCGAGAAACTGCCAGGTCGCACCGAGGGACACCTGCGCGAGCGAAATCTCCGATCGCCGCCACACGTTTCCGGTCTGGCCGTTCGGGAGCGTCACACGCTGCTCCCCGTACGCGGTCCAGTCCGGGCGCAACTGGATCCCGGCCTCGGTCTTGAAGTGGCTGGTCCAGTACCTGCCGACTTCGATGGCGTATGCGGCCGTCGCGTCCATCCCGTTGCCGAAGTCGTCGCCATCGGGATCGCCTGCGTCACGCGGGTCAGTGACGTGCAGGCCGATGCTGGTGTTCACGTCCCAGGGCCTGAACGGCACGCCGCCGCCGTCGACCTGCTGGGCCGCGGCGCCCGTGCTGCCGACGAGCCCCATCAACACGACACTCACCATGAGCCTCATAACCGTCTCCATTAGTGAATGCGGAATGGAGTCCGATGGCGGCTCACGACAGGCGCGGGACGGGCTCTGCCTGTATGCTGCGGCCTATGTCAGTGGTAGACGACGTGCGGCGGGTGCTCGTCCGGGAAGTCGACGCATTCCTGCGTGAAATTGCTCTTTTCCCGAGCGACGCGTCGCTCTGGCAGGCAGTGCCCGGGGTTCTGAACCCGGCCGGCACGCTCGCGCTGCACATCGCCGGCAACCTGCAGCACTTCGTCGGCGCGGTGCTCGGCGGCAGCGGATACGTGCGCGACCGGAACGCGGAGTTCTCAGTGCGCGGCTGGACACGCGATCGGGTCGCCTTCGAGCTGCGGGCCGCACGCGACGCCATCGAGACGACGCTCCCCCGCGTCGATGCCAACACGCTGACGGAGCTCTATCCGGCGGCGCCGAACAACCTCGCCATCCGCACAGACATGTTCCTGCTGCACCTGGTGGCGCACACGGCGATGCACCTCGGACAGGTGGGCTACCTTCGACGGGTCGTGACCGGCGATACCACGAGCGCCAATCCGGTGCCGCTCCTGCCGATTGTGGACATCGGTTGAGGGTCGATCGATGCGGACTGCGAGCGGCTCTCAGCCGCCCGCAATCGCACCGATGATGTACAGCGGTTCCTTCCCGTCGCGGACCGCATCCGGCAGGACGGTCCGATCCGGCGGCTCGTGCGAGAGGTCCTCTTCGCACGCGAAGAAGCGCAGGAACGGGCGGCGCTTCTGGGTCTCGTGATCGCGGATGGTTCCCTCGAGCACTGGATAGCGCCGCTCCAGCGCATCGAGCACGCGCGCCAGCGTAATCGGCGCGTCGACATCGAGCTCGACATCGTCCTCGACTCGCGCGAGGCTGCGCAGGTGCGCGGGCAACACGATGCGGATCATGGCAGTGTCTGCACCTCCACGGACAGCACCGGCGGGAGATCCCGCGCGGCCGCCGTCCACGTGTCACCGGCGTCGGCCGAGACATAGACCTGGCCGCCAGTCGTGCCGAAGTACACGCCGCAGCCGTCCAGCGAGTCCACCGACATCGCATCGCGCAGGACGTTCACGTAGCAGTCGCGCTGCGGCAGGCCGTTGGTGAGCGCCTCCCACTCGTTGCCCCCAGAGCGGCTGCGATAGACGCGCAGCTTGCCGTCGGGCGGGTAGTGCTCCGAGTCGCTCTTGATCGGGACGACGTAGATCGTGTTCGGCTCGTGGGCGTGGATGTCGATCGCGAACCCGAAGTCGGTCGGCAGGTTCCCGCTCACCTCCACCCATTTGTCGCCGGCGTTGTCGCTCCGCATCACGTCCCAGTGCTTCTGCATGAAGAGCACGTCGGGCCGCGCCTTGTGCTGGGCCACGTGATGAACGCAGTGGCCGACTTCGGCGTCGGGATCGGGGATGTGCTCCGAACGCAGGCCCTTGTTGATCGCCGTCCAGGTCGTGCCGCCGTCGTCGCTGCGGAACGTTCCGGCCGCCGAGATTGCCACGAATATGCGCTGGCTCTTCGCCGGATCGAGGATGACCGTGTGCACGCAGAGTCCGCCCGCGCCTGGCGCCCAGTGCGAGCCGGAGCCGTGCCCGCGCAGGCCCGGCAGTTCCGACCAGTTCTGGCCACCGTCGGTCGTCCGGAAGAGCGCCGCGTCTTCGACCCCGGCGTAGACGAGATCGGGATCGGTCAGCGACGGCTCGAGGTGCCAGACGCGCTTGAACTCCCACGGGTGAGGCGTGCCGTCATACCACTGGTGCGTGCCCGGCTCGCCGTCGTAGGCGAACTTGTTGCCGACCGCTTCCCAGGTCTTGCCGCCGTCGTTCGATCGCTGAATCAGCTGGCCGAACCAGCCGCTCCCCTGCGATGCGTAGATGCGATTCGGGTCGGCCGGCGACCCTTTCAGGTGATAGAGCTCCCACCCGCCGAAGAACGGGCCGGAGACATCCCACTTCTTGCGTTTGCCGTCCGCCGACAGCACGAACGCTCCCTTCCGTGTTCCGACCAACGCGCGTACTGAACTCATGCGCATCCTTTCTGGGCGGTTGGCGCCGCATGGTAGTCCTTACGTTAGATTGTCGATCCAGTTCACGCTGGATCGACATCGTCGGGAATCAAGGGTCAGGGACCATCAGGGATCAGGGATCGGGGATCGGGGATCGGGGATCAGGCCAGGCTCGGCGGGATCGGCGGGCGGCGGTTGCCAGCCGTCGAGGCCGAGCGAGAAGTGGGAGGCCGATTGGGGGTTTGAAGAAAGAGCAGGGTTTGATCAAAGAGCTAGGGATTGATCAGGGATCAGGGCACGACTCCCTGATCCCCGATCCCTGGCCCCTGATCCCTAGTTCGTGGCTGCCCCGTACCGATGTTCAGTGCCGACGAGCTTATCCTTGTCGGCGCCTGCCTTCGGACGGAACTTCTGCACGCGGCCGTTGAAGACCTCGGCGAGATACAGGTTGCCTTCCTGGTCCACGGTAATCGAATGCGGCCCGTTGAACTGACCAGGCTGTCCGCCGGAAATACCCCACCCGTACAGGTACTTTCCGTTCAGGTCGTACTTCAGGATGCGGTTCGTGCCGCCATCGGCGACCCACAGCATCTGATCGGTGGTGATGAGGTGCGCGTAGGGCATCGAGTAGCGCCCAGTGGTGAACATGTCGAGGAATTTGCCCTCCTGATCGAAGATCTGAATCCGGTGGTGTCCCCGGTCCACGACGAACAGGCGGCCGTCCCTGGCGATCTGGAGACTGTGGACAGTGTTCCACTCGTTCGGCCCCGGGTTGTTCGGATCCTTCGGCGCCGTGCCCCAGTCCTTGATGAACTTGCCGTCCTTGTCGAACTTGGCGACGCGCTTGCCGCCGTAGCCGTCGCTGATGAAGAACGTGCCGTCCGGCAGCCAGTCGATGTCGGTCGGCCGGTCGAAGAGGCGGCCGCCGTCGCGTCCACGTTTGCCGACGGTGCCGAGCGTCAGCACGACCTTGCCGTCGTAGGTGAACTTCCAGATCAGATGCTGCTGGTCATCGATGATCCACACGTGCTTCTCGGGATCGTACGGGTTCATCTTGATCTTGTGTGGTCCGCGCCCGCAGGGATCCTGGCTGGACATCTTGTTGAGATGCGGCCACTCGCCGACCATCCTTCCGTCGCGGCCAACGATGATGAGCGAGTGATGCCAGCGTCGCTCCCAGCCGCGCTTTGGCGTCGGTTCGCAGGTTGCGCTCAGACCGTCCGTGTTGCCCGTCGCGTTGCCGCGTGACGGATTCAGCATGCTGTAGGGCGTCCACGGCTTCGCATTCGGCGGGAGCGGCAGCTCGCCGCGCTGCGCGATCCAGATACGATCGGCCGTTTCGGCGTAGCACCGCACCGACCGATCCCCACGTCCAGCCGTCATGTTTCACGCCGTCGGCTCCGTCGGCCAGCGGCTGCGGCCAGTTCTCGACCGGCTCGTAGGGACCGAACTCCTCCTGGCCTCCCTTTTCGGCGGGCGCCGCAGGCGCCTGCGCGGCCTGTGACGCGGCTGCCGCCGCGGCTTCAGTTCCACCCCCCGGCTGGCTGCAGCCAGCGAGCAGCACTCCTGACGTGGCGGCTATGACGAGCCCCATCGCGAGCGAAGGTAAACGCGTGCACTCATAGACAACTCCTTTCGGCCGCGCGATCTGCGGCCGCACGCTACTTCTTCAGCTCCGCTATGAACGTCGACGCCTCTGTCGCCTGCGGCGTGCCCGGGTGCGCAGCGACAACGCGCTCGAACGCGCGCTGCGCCTCCGCCACGTTTCCCTTGCTGAACTGCACCTTGCCGAGCCCGAGCAGCGCAATTGCTCCGTCGGGCTGCAGGGTGAGCGCCTGTTCGTACTGCTGCTGCGCCTTGTCGGCCTGACTCGATGCGAAGTACACCGCGCCGAGCGTGGTCCGCGCCTCGTAGACGAGCGGGTCTTTCGGATCGGTCGATTTCGAGAGCCCGGTTTCGAGCGCCGCGGCCGCCTTCGGCAGGTCCTTCATGTCGACGTAGGCGCTTCCCAGCTGAAACTGCAGGTGCGGATCGTTGGGCGCAAGGGCTGCTGCACGTTCCAGTTGTGCGACGGCCTCGGGCTGCCGCGAGAGCCTGAAGTAGGCGAGCGCGAGGTTCACTCGCAGCTCCGCAAGCTCGGGCTGCTTCTCCACGGCGGCCTCGAACGACTTCGCCGCTGCAGCGAAGTCGCCCGCGTTGAACGCCTTCACTCCTTCGGCGAACTCACCGGCGCCGGCCGGCGTCGCCTTGGCCAGCTTGAAGTCGAAACGCCGGTCGGTCCCGGCCGTCAGGCGCAGCTTGTCCTTGATCGGCTGGTATCCGTCTTTCTCGACCGAGATCTGGTACTCGACCGCCTGCAGCCCCCGGCGGTAGAAGCGACCGTCCTTGTCGCTCTTGACGATGATTTCACGACCACGTTCGGTATCGCGAATCCGGAAGGTGACGTCCGCGAGCGGCTGCCCTCCTTCATCCCGGACGACGCCCTGCATCACGGCCAGCTCCATCTGCGCCGAGATGACGGCCGCGCCCGCGAGCGCGGCCAGCGTCACAGACAGAACAACGGCGCGCGCACCCGCGCGCGCCACGGCCCACGATCCCCTCATGCACGCCTCCTCAGAACATGACCCGGATGCCGAACTGCATCTGGCGCGGGAACTGCGCGGCAGTCGGAATCATGTAGTTCCCCGACTGCCGGTTGCCGGTCGGTGGAACCAGGTTGGTTTTGTTCGTGATGTTGAAGATGTCGTAGAACAGGTCGAAACTGTCCAGGAACCCGAGCTGATTGCTGACCGGGATGGAGTACCTGAAGGACACATCCATCAGGAACGATCCAGGTCCCTGCAGGCCGTTGATCACCGCGCGTCCCTGATCGTCGAGCGCAGAGCCGATCGGGCGCACCAGGTCGTTGACACCGCGAATCGGCCGATCGGTGACGTCCTGGTCGAGGTTCACGTCCGTGCCGACGGTCTCGTTCACCGGCGCGCCGGTGATGCTGCTGATGACGGTCGCGATGTTGAACGTGCGCCACACGTTGTACATCGCGCTTCCAGCGAACACCTGCCGGCGGTCCGATGCGAACCGCCCGTAGTCCGCGCGCGGCTCGTAGTCGAGCCACACACGGCGTGCGTCCGGGTTGCCGAGGCCCGCGTAGTTGCTCTTCTGCACGGTGTAGGCGATGCGGCCGCTCCAGCGGTTCGCCATGCGCTTGTTGTAGGAGAACTGCACTGACTGGTAGTCGCCATCGAAGGCCTCAGTGGTCGTCGTCTGGAGCACGCGCTGGAAGTTCGTGTTGCGCGCCGCTGCCGGAATCAGCTCGCCCGTCGGATCGAACACGTTGACACCAGGCCGCACGCCATTGATCGGCTCGTTGATGTCGATGATGCCGACCTGATCGCGCGACACATTGGCCACGTAGTCCACCGCCACGGCCGACACGCTGCCGATCTGCTGGCTCAGACCGATGCTCCAGGACCACTGATACGGCGACTTCCTGTTCGGATCGTCGATGCGCGGGTTGCGGTTGAACGTCGTGCCCGCCAGCACGGAGTCGCGGAGCCGCGTCAGCTCCGCGCGACCCGCGGCGCTGAGCGCGGCGACGCCGGGATTGCCCTCGGAGTCGGTGATCATGTCGGGCCGCAGAATCGGATTGTTCGGATCCGTGATGGTGATGTTGGGATACATCGTCAGCACGCCGGTCTGCTGGTGCGCCAGGTCGATCGAGATTGGGACGTAGGCGAAGAACTTCCCGACGCCGCCGCGGATCACCGTCGTGCCGCGGCCGTTCACGTCCCATGCGAAGCCGCCTCGCGGGGCGAAGTTCGCCTTCGCGTCCGGCGTCTGCCGCTGGCGATCGTACCGGAGTCCCAGATTGAACGTCAGCTGACTGTTGACGCGCCACTTGTCTTCCAGGAAGCCGTACATGCGGCGGTCGCGCGAGTAGACGTCGTACCAGTTCACGCCGGGAGGTCCGACGGTGATCTCGAACTGGAACGGGTAGGTGGCGGGGTTCGCCGGGTCGTACCCCGCGTCACCACGGAACGTGTAGATGCCCGAACTGGTCGCTCCGCGCGGCGGCGACTGGTTCCAGCTGATGCCGCCACCCATCTTCATCGTGTGCTCGCCCTTGAGGTTCGGCACGAAGTAGCTGAACGAGTCATCCACGGTGTAAGTGCGGATGCGGGTGTTCAGGCCGTCGCCGCCCTTCCCTGTGATGAAACTTGCGTGCACGTTCCGCTGACCGAGCGTGAACGGGTCGCGGCCGTCGAACCCGATGAACTCCACGTCGTCGCTGAAGAAGGTCTGCGCGCCGGTGCCCAGCTGCTCGCCGATGCGTCCCAGGCGAACGACGTTGGTCGCACGGTCGGTCAACACGCTGGTCCACGTGCCGCTGAACAACTGATCCCAGTCGCTCTCCCACCCCTGCGCGTCGATCGTCTCGGTGTTCGTGTTGAAGTTCTCGCCCTTGGTCGGCGCCGTCTCGAGCACCCACCGGAAGTTGATGAAGTTCTGCTCATTGACCTGGAGGTCGCCGCGCCCGAAGTAGTTGCGGGCGTTGACGCTGAAGGCACCGATCATGTCCTTCGCAAGCGGCGCGGCCGCCGGAGGGAACCGCTTCTGGTTCGCGATCTTCTCGTAGTCGCGCTCCCACGTGAAGTAGAAGTGGGCGCGGTCGCGGATGATCGGCCCGCCGAGGGCAAACCCCGTCTGCGACGTCAGCTCGTCGGGTTTCGGCTGGCCATCAGGCAGGAAGGCGTTCCGCGCGTTGAACATCTCGTCGCGGAAGTAGGTGTAGGCGCGCCCGCGGTACGAGTTCGTGCCGCCGCGCGTGACCATGTTGATGATCGCGCCGGCGCCACCGCCGTACTCGGCGCTGTACTGGTTCGACAACACCTGGTACTCCTCGATGTTGTCGAGCACCACGCGCACCTGCGTGCCCTGGCTCCCGCCGAGACGGTCGTCGTTGTTGTACATGCCGTCGATCAGGTACACGTTCGACTGCGCCGGCGTGCCGTTGGCGACCACCTGCCCGCCCTCGAACGACGATGCGGCGGGGTTCGGCGTCATGCCGGGAATGAGCTGCGTCAGCGCCGTGAAGTTCCGGAAGTTGGACGGGATGTCCTGAATTTCCCTCTGCGAGAGGCTGCCACCCAGCTGGTTGCTCGTCTTCTCCACGAGCGGCGCCTGGCCGGTGACCTCGACCGCCTCACGCAGCCCGCCCAGCTGCAGCTTGAACTCGAGCGACATCTCGACGCCCGATGCCAACAGCAGATCGCTGCGCTTCACGGCGTTGAAGCTGGGCATCTCGACCGTGACCGTATAGGTGCCGGGATCGAGGTTCGGTAACGAGTACGCGCCGTTGTCGGCCGTGACGACGTCGCGCTGGAAGCCGTTGGCCTGATTGACGACTGTCACTGTCGCTCCCGGCAAAGGCAATCCGTCGGGATCGACAACCCGTCCGATCAGCGTAGCCCTCTGCTGGGCTATCGCCGGCGGCGCCAGAGCTACCAGCGCCATGACAACGACGAGAAAGCACCGCACGTACCTCCGCATCGACCTCGGCATGGAGTCCTCCCTGGCCACGTTGCAAACGCGCGTCGGCGAGAGCCTACCGCCCGTTCCGACTGCGTGCTGTCAAAGGATGTCTCCGGTTTGTCTCCAAGTTGTCTTCGCCCGCGAGTGGGGAGGGCGGGGTTGACACGCGCCGCCGGCGTGGGTAACGTCCGGCCCCGAAGGCGGGGCCATGCCACTCGCATCCGGGTTCCATCGCCGCATCGACCCCTATCTCTACGCGATCGCGGCGATCGTCTGCGCAGCGGCCCTGGTCCTCTACCTGCAGCACCGCGCGATGACCGAGCTGCACCGCCAGGCGACGCTCGTCTTCCGCGAGATTGCCGAACAGACGGCGAACGCCGTCGTCGCCGACATGGAGCGGACGCTCGAAGGGCCGGTCTTCGACACGCTCACCGCCGTCAACCACCCGCAGATCCAGGAAGGTCGGCTCGACCTGCTGGCCTCCGAGTATGAGAACGGCCTCAAGGTGTACCCGCAGGTGGAGCGCTTCTTCGTCTGGACCGAGCAGACGCACGCGGTCGCGCCCGGCGAAGTGCTCTTCTACGGCGACGTGCACACCACGTCCCGCACCGTGCTGCCCGACCCGATTCCGGCAGCCTTTGGTCGCGATCCGGGTCTCGGCCACCTGGTCTTCGACCTGGCCCGCCGCAGTGCACCGTCGCAGCAGATCTACGCCGCCTACGAACACGTCGGCGTGGACGGCGAGCACGACGCGTTCCTGCGGCTCTTCTGGACGGACGCGCGACGCGACCAGTTTTTCGCCGTCACCGGATTCATCGTCGATCGCCGCCGCCTTCGCGAGACGTTCATCCCCGAGCTGTACCGACTGCACCTGCAGACCGCGCTTCAGGTGCGCGGGCAGAACCTGCCGCTCGAACTGCGCGTGACCGACGAGGACGGCGTCGTGCTGTGGGGTTCGCCCGTGGCGCCGCAGGTCGCCGCACGAGCGGCGTTGCCGATGCTGTTCTATCCGGCGCGGCTCGTCGGGTCGCGGCTCGCGGCCAGCGTCTCGCCCGAGTACTGGACGATCGAGGTCAGTCCCGCGGGGCCCGATCGCCTGCTCGGGACGGGCGCGCAGGGCTACTGGCTGCCTGCACTCTCGGCGCTCCTGATGCTCGTGGCGCTCACCTTCACCATCCAGGCCGGGAGGCGCGCTGCCGCCGTGACGCGCATGCAGGCCGATTTCGTGTCGCACGTGTCGCACCAGCTGAAAACGCCACTGTCGCTGCTCAGCGCCGCGACTGAGACCGTCGAGCTCGATCGCGTGCGGTCGCCCGAGAAGCTCGCGCAGTATCTCGGGATCATGCGGACGGAGGTCGGGCGCCTCTCGTCGCTCGTGCAGCGGATCCTCGAGTACTCGGCGGTCCAGGAGCGTCGCGCGCTCGAGCTCGACACCGTCGATCTGTCATCGCTCGTGCGCGAGACCGTCGATGCGTTCCAGGCGAGCCTGGTCGGTCAGAACTTCGCCTTTCACGTCGTGCAGGACGGCCCCGCGCCGTGGGTGGTCGCGGATCCCGCAGCGCTCGAGCAGGTGCTCGCGAACCTGCTGGATAACGCGGTGAAGTACTCCGACTCGGTGCGCGAGGTCACCGTGCGCGTCGGCTGGTCGGGAGGACGTGCCGTGGTCGATGTCATCGACGCCGGCATCGGCGTGCCGGCCGACGACGCGCGCCGGATCTTCGACCGCTTCTATCGCGGCGCGGGAGGCGCCGGGCAGCGCAAGGGCTTCGGGCTGGGCCTCGCCATCGCCCGCGAGCTGATGACAGCGCACCGCGGGTGGCTGGAGCTCGTTGGAACGAGTCCGTCGGGCAGCACGTTCCGCATGACATTGCCGGGCGCGCAGGTCGCGGCCGACACCGCCGCGAAGCCGGCATTCGGGGCGACGTCATGAAGCCCCACGACAACCTTCCCGCATCGACGGTTGCCGCGCGATCGGTACTCCTTGTCGAAGACGAACAGCCGATGCGCACCATGCTCCAGGACAACCTGGAGTTCGATGGCTATCGCGTGACGGCCGTCGACACCGGCGAAGATGCGCTCGACGAGCTCGAACGGCATGCCTACAGCCTCGTCCTGCTCGACGTGATGCTCCCGGGCATCAACGGTCTCGAGGTGTGCCGCCGCCTGAGGAGCCGCGGCACGCGGGTGCCCGTGATCATGCTCACGGCGCGGACGCAGGAGTCCGATCGCATCATCGGGCTCGACGTCGGGGCCGACGACTATGTCAGCAAGCCGTTCAGCGTGAGGGAGCTGCTCGCCCGCGTGCGGGCGCAGGTGCGCCGCGACGACTGGCACGGGCCCGGCGACGAGTTCGTGTTCGGCGACGTGCGCGTGCTGCTGCGGCAGCGTCTCGTCACGCGGCGGGGCCGGCGGGTCGCGCTCTCGGCGCGCGAGTTCGAGCTGCTGCGCTACCTCATCGCCCACTGCAATGAAGTCGTCAGCCGCGAGCAGCTGCTCCGCGACGTCTGGGGCTACCACGAGCTGTCGATCACGCGGACCGTGGACAACTACGTCGCCAAGCTGCGGACGCAGCTCGAGCCCCGCCCTCACACGCCCCGATACATCGTCACAGTACACGGGAGCGGCTACCAACTGATCGCCTGACGCCTCTCCCCCGCCGCTGGCTGCGCAGCCGAGCGTCCCATCGCTTCGTGTCCTTCGAGTCTTCGTGCGGGTTGTTCGCTGTCATGAGGGCCCGAAGGCACGAGTGAATTGGCCACGCGACACAGCGTGGACGCGTGGGAGAGAACTCCGCCGAGTACACAATGACGCGACGCGCGGAGGGACAATTTCGCATGCGAACCAGTCGATTCCTGATCACCGGCGGCACTCAGGGCATTGGCGCCGCGCTCGTCGAGCTCGCGTGCGCCGCGGGTCATGAGGTGGTCTTCACCGGCCGCAACGAGAAGCTCCTGGAGCAGGTGGCCGAGGCCACCGGCGCGCACGGGATCCGCGCCGACGTCGGGCGCGACGAAGACAACGCCCGCACGGTGCAGACCTGTGTCGACCGCATGGGGGGCATCGACGTCCTGGTGAACAACGCAGGCTATGCCTACCGCGCAGAGGTCGGCGCCATCGACATCACTGCGATGAAGCGGATGTTCGAGACCAACGTGTTCGGACTGGTCGACATCACCAATCGCGTGGTGCCGGCGATGAAGGCACAGGGGTCCGGCGACATCGTGAACATCGCCTCCACCTCCGGCATGAAGGGCGGCGCAGGCGGCACGGCGTACGGCGGGAGCAAGTGGGCGGTGCGTGGCATCACGCAGTGCTGGCAAGCTGAACTGCGCCCGCACGGCATCCGCGTCACATGCGTGTGCCCGTCCGAGGTGCAGACGAACTTCGGGGGCCGGAGCGGCCGCAACAATCCGAACAAGCTCTACGCGCAGGACATCGCCGCCACGATCATGGCCTCGTTCGAGATGCCGCGGCGTGTGCTGCTGCCGGAATACGCCGTGTTCGCCAACAATCCCTGGAAGGAAGACTGACGGCAACGCGGCGCGGTCCACGGACATGAGCGATCAGCTCGCCCTCTTCGACCTCGCTCCCGATCGCGGCGCCGATCCCGTGGCGCTGCAGCTTCAGCGCGTGCACGCCGAGGCGCAGGCGATCGCCGCACGGCTGCCTCGCACCGTGCGGTTCGGCACGAGTTCCTGGAGCTTCCCCGGGTGGAAGGGGCTCGTCTACTCCACCGCGCAGCTGCAGGCCTCTCTGGCGCGCGACGGGCTCCGCGAGTACGCGCGGCATCCGCTGTTGACGACGGTGGGGGTCGACCGAAGCTATTACGCGCCGATGCCGGCCGACGATCTGCGAGCCTATGCCGCGCAGCTGCCGGACGGGTTCCTGTGCTGCTTCAAGGCGCCGGCCGCCGTGACCGCCGTGGCGCTGGGACCGGCCGGCAGCCAGACGCCCAATCCCGACTTCCTGTCGGTGGATCGCCTCATCACAGACCTGCTCGAGCCGTGCGATGCCGTGTTCCGGCGCCACATGGGTCCGATCGTCCTGGAGTTCCCGCCGTTTCCGCGATCGTTGGCGTTTGCGCCACCCGAGTTCGAGCAGCGTCTCGATCGATTCCTCTCCGATGTGCCGGCCGGGTTTTCGTACACCGTGGAGCTGAGGGATGCGCGGCTGCTCACGCCGGCCTACCGCGAGATTATCGCGAGCCACGGCGTGGCCCACACCTACACCTACTGGACTGCGATGCCGATGCCCGCGGAACAGGCGACGGTGGTGCCGCCCGAAGGCGTCGACCACGTGGTGATGCGGTTGCTGCTGCGTCCGGGCACGCGGTACCAGGATCAGCGGGAGCGCTTCGCGCCGTTCGACAGGATCGTCGAGCCGGACATGGCCATGCGCGCGGACGTCACGTCGATTGCGAAGCGCGCCGTCGCGAGGGGTCAGAGCGTGTTCGTGCTGGTGAACAACAAGGCGGAGGGGTCGTCGCCGCTGACAGTGATGGCGCTCGCAAAGCAGCTGGCGGGTCTTATGTAGGGTCGGGTCCGTAGGGTCGGGTCTTAAGACCCGACCCCTACACCCGAGTGGCATCCGAGCAGCTAGCGGACGATGAGCGAATCTTCATCCTCGAAGGCCAGATCCGCCAGCTGGACCTGCAGGTTCCCGGCATTCGTCGAGTAGAGCAGCCCGGTCGCCATCGAAATGACGCCGCTGCGGATCAGGCGCTCGATCTCGCCGTCGAACGACTGCATGCCGTCGAGTGCGCTGTCCCGAATCGCGTCCAGCAGCGTCTTGCCTTCCTTCTCGCCCTGTTCGATGTATTCACGCGTGCGCATGGTCGACTTCAGCACCTCGAGGACGGCCACGCGGCCACCGCTCTTTTGCGGAATCAGGCGCTGCGCGATGAAGTAGCGGAACGCGCCGCCGAGCCGCGTCCGGACGATCTGCTGATCGGATGCGGGGAACGTGCCGATGATGCGCTCCACCGTCTTGGACGCGTCGATCGTGTGGAGCGTCGAGAACACCAGGTGCCCGGTCTCGGCAGCCGTCAACGCGATCTCGATTGTCTCGCGGTCGCGCATCTCGCCCACGAGAATCACCTTGGGCGCCTGCCGCAGTGCCGCCTTCAGCGCAAGCGCGAAGCTCGGGGTGTCGGCGTGCAGCTGACGCTGGTGAATCGTCCCCTTCTTGTGCACGTGCAGGAACTCGATCGGATCCTCGATGGTGAGGATG
The DNA here is from genome assembly GCA_963748265.1 of uncultured Acidobacteriota bacterium. Taxonomy (GTDB): domain Bacteria; phylum Acidobacteriota; class Vicinamibacteria; order Vicinamibacterales; family CAVVIG01; genus CAVVIG01. The sequence continues at coordinate 16,704 of CAVVIG010000003.1, forward strand.
TGCTCCGCGCGCGTCTCGTTGATGCAGGTCGATGATGGCGGCAAGGGTCGATGACTTCCCTGACCCGGTCTGCCCCGTCACCAGCACGATGCCGGTCTTCAGCTTGGCGACGTCGGCCAGCGATGGCGGCAGCTTCAGCTCCTCGATGCTCGGGATCCGCGGACGCGATCACGCGCATCACGATCGCGTAGGTGCCGCGCTGCCGGAAGACGTTCACGCGAAAGCGGGCGCGCGACGGGATCGAGTAGGAGAAGTCGGCGGCGCCGTCGGCCTCCAGCGCGTTGAGCGTGTGGCGGTGACCGGCCATCAGATCGAGTGCGATTCGCGAGGTGTCTTCAGGCGTCAGGACTTCCAGGCCCTCGGCGAGGACCGGAGCCAGCTCGCCATGGCGCTCGACCTGCAGCGGGCGGCCCGGTGAGAACACCAGGTCGCTGATGCCTTTGCCCGAGTCGAGCATCGCGCCGATCAGGCCCGGGGTGTCGTGTGCGGACGGTTCGAGGGTTCCGAACAGTCTGACTTCGGCGGCGGCGGCCGCAGGTGCGGAATCGTGTGCAGATGCGTGCATGGTCTGGGTTGTCCGGAGTGGAGGAGTCCTCAACTGTATCGGCGCGGACCGCTCCATTTGTTACGGCACGTCCGCGGTGACGGTATGCTGTGCGCTGTGAAGAGCATCATCAGGCGCGTCGTGCAGCGGCGAGCCGCCGCCGGCTCACTCGCGGTCGTGGCAGCCGTCTCGCTGCTGGTGGCGGTTCCGGCCGCGCAGAACCGCGCCGCCGCGCGCAAGGTCCCGACGTTCCGCGTCGACCCCGCGTGGCCGAAGCCGCTCCCCAACCGCTGGATTCTCGGCGCCGTGGCTGGCGTGGCCGTCGATGCCCGCGATCACGTGTGGATCACGCACCGCCCGTCAACGCTGCAGCCGAACGAGACGCGGTCGATCTGGAAGGCGGCGCCGCCGGTACTCGAGTTCGACGCCGACGGTGTGCTGGTGTCGTCGTGGGGCGGCCCCGGCAGCGGCTACGAGTGGCCGCAACTCGAGCACGGCATTTACGTGGACGCGCGGGGCGACGTGTGGCTGGGCGCGGGAGGCGACAAGGACGCCCACATCCTCAAGTTCACGCGTGATGGCCGGTTCCTCATGCAGATCGGCCATCAGGGACGCGGCCAGGGCAGCAACGACACGGAAAACCTGGGCGCGCCCGCCAATGTCACGATCGACGAGGCGGCAGGCGAGATCTACGTCGCCGACGGGTATGTGAACCATCGTGTCATCGTCTTCGACAAGACCGGCGCGTACCAGCGCCACTGGGGCGCGTACGGCAACCGGCCCGACGACGGCTGGTTCACGCGGGCGGGCGAGAAGCTGCCGGGCCCCTTCAGCGGCGCCGTGCAGAACGAGAACCGTCCCAGCCAGTACGATCCCAACGGCCCGCCCGCACCGCAGTTCCGCATCGTCCACGCGGTCCGCATCGCGAACGACGGGCTCGTCTACGTCTGCGATCGGACCAACGATCGGCTGCAGGTGTTCCGGAAGAACGGTACATTCGTGCGCGAGGTCGTCATCGCGAAGGACACCTTCGGCAGCGGTTCGGTCTGGGACGTGGCCTTCTCCACCGATCCGCGCCAGGAGTTTCTGTTCATCAACGACGGGACGAACCAGTTGATCTACGTGCTCGATCGGCAGTCGCTCGAGATCGTGAGCACGTTCGGCGGGCACGGCCACTGGGCCGGACAGTTCTACGGCGCGCACAACATCGCCGTGAACTCGAGGGGCGATCTCTTCGTGACCGAGACCTACGAAGGGAAGCGGGTGCAGAAGTTCATCTACACCGGCCTCGGTGCGCCGTCACAGGCCCCCTGAAAACCAAGCGGCCCGGCTGAGAGGAACCTCAGACCGGGCCGATTTACGATCTCGCGACTTCGTGAGTCGGCGACTTGTGACTTGCGACGTGCGACTACTCAATCAATGAGCAGCGCGCCCGGATCTTCGATCAGTTCCTTCACCTTCACGAGGAAGCGGACCGCCTCGGCGCCGTCGATGACGCGGTGGTCGTAGGTAAGCGCGAGGTACATCATCGGCCGGATGACGATCTGCCCGCCGACCGCGACCGGCCGGTCCTTGATCGCGTGCAGCCCGAGGATGCCGACCTGCGGCGGATTCAGGATCGGGGTGCTGAGAAGCGACCCGAACACGCCGCCGTTCGTGATCGTGAACGTGCCGCCCTTGATGTCCGCCAGCGACAGGGTGCCCTCCTCGGCCGCCTTGGCGAAGAACCGCACCTGCTGTTCGATCTCGGCGAACGACATGCGATCGGCGTCCCGCAGCACGGGGACGACGAGCCCTTCGGCGGCGCCGACCGCGACGCCGATGTCGTAGTAGCGCTTCAGGACGACTTCGTCGCCCTGCAACTCCGAGTTGACGCGGGGAATCTCCCTGAGCGCGCCGACCGCCGCCTTCACGAAGAACGACGACAGCCCGAGGTTGACGCCGTGGCGTTCCTTGAACGTCTGTTTGCGGCGTTCGCGCAGCGCCATCACGGCCGACATGTCGACCTCGTTGAAGGTGCTCAGCATCGCCGCGGTGCTCTGCGCTTCGACGAGGCGCTTCGCGATCGTGGCGCGGCGCTTCGACATGCGCACGCGCTCCTCGGTGCGCTCGCCCGGAACGCGGGGTGCCGCCGGCTTCGGGGGCGCTGCAGCGGGCTTTGCCGCCGGAGCGGCGGGTGCCGGCGCGTTCGCCCTGGCAGCCGGTGCCTGCGCGGCCTCTTCCACGTCGCGGCGCATGACGCGTCCCGCGACGCCGGTGCCACGGACGGCCGCGAGATCCACTTCGTTCTGCTCCGCCGCCTTTTTCGCGGTCGGCGTCGCGCGCGTGCGGTCGGTCTCGGGCGCCTTCGCCGGCGCAGCGGGCGCAGGCTGCGCGGTCGCGGCCTTCGCCGGAGCGGCTGTCGCCGCACCTGATTCGTCGATGACGCCGAGCACTTCCCCGATCTTCACGTCCGCGCCGGCCTGGTGATCGATGCGGCTGAGCACGCCAGCCTGCGGCGCAGGCACCTCGAGGTTCACCTTGTCGGTCTCGAGCTCCACGACCGGGTCGCCCAGCGCCACCACGTCACCGGCGTTGCGCAGCCAGCGGGCCACACGTGCTTCGACAATCGATTCCCCGACCTCAGGTACGACGATATTTGCAGGCATCGGTCGCTGTCAGTCCTTGTCTATGGGTTAGCCCGCCACGCGCTCGGGCGCGGGGCGTGCACTGGTCTTCGCGCGCCCCTGCGCCTTCCGGGTCATCGGCGCGAACGCCGCTTCCACGAGGATCTGCTGCTGGCGCACGTGGCGCGCGTGCGATCCCTCGGCGGGACTTGCGCTGCGCGGGCGCGCGACGAGCCGCACGGGCCGCCCGTCGGCGGCTTCCTCGAGCAGCGGGCGGATGAAGTCCCAGTACCCCATGTTCTCCGGCTCTTCCTGCACCCACACGACTTCTTCGGCCGACGAATAGCCGTCGAGCATCGTGCGCAGGTCGCGCCTGGCCAGGGGGTACAGCTGCTCGACGCGGCAGAGGGCCACGTGCGGCGACACCGCACGCCGTTCGCTGCCCACCAGGTCGACGTACATCTTCCCGGTGCACAGGACCACGCGGCGAACCTCCCCCGCCCTTCGCATCGCGTCTTCATCGTCGATGAGCGGGCGGAACCGCCCCTCGGCGAGCTCGCGCGGCGTGGACGCGATCATCGGGTGGCGCAGCAGGCTCTTCGGAGTCAGGACGACGAGCGGCAGCGGGTCGGTGAGGAGCAGCGAAGCCTGTCGGCGAAGCAGGTGGTAGAACTGACCGGCGCTGGTGCAGTTGGCGATCCGGATGTTGATCTCAGCGGCCAGCTGGAGGAAGCGTTCCGGTCGCGCGCTCGAGTGCTCCGGACCGGCGCCTTCGTGCGCGTGCGGCAGCAGCAGGACGAGCGAGGGGCGCTGCCCCCACTTCTGGCGCGCCGACACGATGAACTCGTCGAGGATCGTCTGCGCGCCGTTGATGAAGTCGCCGTACTGCGCCTCCCAGATGACGAGGCGCGACGGCTCCTGCACGTTGTAGCCGAACTCGAACCCGATGGTGGCGCACTCGGTGAGCGGGCTGTTGTGGACCTCGAACGCGGCGCGCGCCTGCGGCAGCGCCTGCAGCGCGATGTGCCGGCTCCCGGAATTCGGATCGTGCAGCACCGCGTGGCGGTGGCTGAACGTCCCGCGCTCGACATCCTCGCCGGTCAGGCGGATGCTGACGCCGTCGGCGAGGATGGACGCGTAGGCCAGTTCCTCCGCCGCCGCCCAGTCCACCGAGCGCTCGTCGGGCTGCGCGAAGAGCTGCGCGCGCTTCTCGCGCCCGCGCACCAGCTTCTTGTGCACGTTGAAGCCCTGCGGCACCTTGAGCAGGTCCGCATTGATCGCTGCGAGGCGATCGAGCGGCACCCTCGTGTCGACGCTGCTTGCCGCGCCAGCCGGCGCCGGCGGCGGAATCGGCTCGACGAAGTCCTTCTCCGGCCGCAACGCGTCGAGCGCCTGCTGCAGTTCCTCGGTATGCCTGCGATTCAGCTCCGCGGGCAATCCTTCGGGAACCACGCCGCGCTCCTGGAGTCGCTTCGCGTAGATCTCGCGGACCGTCGGCTGCGCGGCGATGCGCTGGTACATCAGCGGCTGCGTGAACGCGGGCTCATCCCCCTCGTTGTGGCCGTACCGCCGGTAGCCCACCAGGTCGATCAGGAAGTCGCGCTGGAACTGGTTGCGATACGCGATCGCGAGCCGAGCCGCCTCGATGCACGCCTCGGGGTCGTCAGCGTTGACGTGCACGATCGGAATCTTGAAGCCGCGCGCCAGCCCGCTTGCGTACGACGTGCTGTACGCCTCGCGCGACGTGGCGGTGAACCCGAGCTGGTTGTTGACGATGAGGTGAATCGTGCCGCCCGTCTGGTAACCCGGGAGGCGGCCCAGATTGAGCGTCTCGGCGACGATGCCCTGCCCCGGGAACGCCGCGTCGCCGTGAATCAGCACCGGCAACGAGCGCGTGGGATCGAACTCGGGGGCGCCGCCATGATCGGTCCGCGTACCCGCGGCGCGCGCCATGCCGACGACGACCGGATCCACCGCCTCGAGATGGCTCGGGTTCGGGGGCATCGTCACGACCATGTGCATCTCGCGGCCGTTGCGGATCGCCCGGTGGGCGCCGGCGTGGTACTTCACGTCGCCTGTCCACGACATGTCCTCGCGGAAGGTCTCCGTGGTGAACGGATCCTTGAACTCCGCAAGAATCTGCGTGTATGGCTTGTTGAGCACGTGCGCCATGACGTTGAGCCGGCCGCGATGCGCCATGCCGATGAGCATCGATCCGACGCCGGCTTCGGCCGCGTCCCCGATGATCTCGTCGAGGATCGGGATCATCATGTCGAGCCCCTCGATCGAGAACCGTGTCTTGGCCTGAAACGCGCGGTGCAGGAACCGCTCGAACGCTTCCACCTGCGTCAGCCGATCGAGCAGCGCCACGTTGTCGATCGGATCGGCGGGCGCGCGAAAGCGTCCCGTTTCCACCGCGGTTCGGAGCCAGTTGCGTTCCTCGGGCACGAACACGTGCGCAAAGTCGTGGCCCGAGGTGGAGCAGTACGCCTCGCGGAACCGATTCACGACGTCGAGCATGTTGGTCGCGCCGGCAGTCAGCGGCGACGAGATGAGCGTGGGGGGAAGCGCACGGAGGTCGTCGTCGGTCACGCCGTGCGTGCTAGCCAGCAGCGCGGGGTCGCCGGGCCGACGATCGCCAATCGGATCGATGTTGGCGGCCAGGTGTCCGTAGCGCCGGATCGACTGGGCGAGGTTGACCGCCCCGACGGCCTTGTGAAGCAGCTCCTCGCTGAGCGGTGCCGCGGTGGCCGGGCCGGTGTCGCGCGGCGGCGTCCAGGTGGCGAACAGGGCGCGGGTTTCGGCGTCGACCGACTGCGGATCCTGTAAATACCGGTCGTACAGCTCGAGCACGTACCCGCGGTTGATTCCGCTGAAGCCCTGCCAGCTCGTCATACCCCTACAATCCTACCTTCCATCGTCGCATCGCCGAACGCACGGGTGGACACGGCACGTGGAGGTGATGTGGCGAGGGGAAGCGCCCGTTGAGCCGACCATTGGACGCGCCACAGAGGCGCCGCAGATGCGGCCCGCTCCATGTGAAGTGCCCGCCGGGCGGGCTGGTTGTCGTTCGTTGTATCGGACGCTGTTCTCTGGACAGTACCCAACCGAAGATTTTAACACTCTTTTACACCTCAACACAGCGCCCGCCGGGAAGTCGGCGCCCCCGGTTCAGGCCGGGCGGCGCCCCCGATCGGATGGCGAAAGCCGTCGCCGATCGGTCGGCCGGTCAAGCCCAGCGCGCCCGCCGGAAACGCCGCCCTGCAGAAAGGGCGCAGAGTCAGGCAAATCAGGCCGTTACAAGCTCTTGACGTACTGGCGAAGCGAGGGAATAATCTGCGGCGCTGCGGGGAAAAAGTCCCCACCACGGTCCAAGGGATGCGGCAGTTCGTCACGCGACGGATTTTCGAGCGGTATCCCTGCCGGTGCAGCCCGGAGTGCGTGGGGTCGACAGCACCCGCGCGGCGTTTTACGTGACCATCGTCTTCGCAGTTCGAAAGGAGCCCATGATGCTTGTGTCGAAGCTCCACGCGGGAGCAGGTGCCCTTGCTCTCGGCGCGCTTCTCGCCCTTCCCGGCGCGGCGTTCGCCCAGCAGGGCGCAAAGCAGGTGACGTTCAGCAAGGACGTCGCACCGATTTTCCAAGCCAAGTGCCAGAACTGTCATGAGCCTGGCTCCATCGGACCGATGTCGCTGGTCACGTACCAGGACGCGCGGCCGTGGGCCCGCTCCATCAAGAACCGCGTCGCCGCGCGGCAGATGCCGCCGTGGCACATCGACCGCAGCGTCGGCGTGCAGAAGTTCAAGAACGACATGGCGCTGACCGACGAGCAGGTCGCGACCGTCGTGGCGTGGGTCGATGGCGGCGCCCTCGAGGGCAACGCGTCGGACTTCAAGGCGAAGCCGGTGGCAACCGACCTGTTCTGGCAGGGCGAGCGTGACGGCTACGGCGCGCCCGACCTGGTGGTCAACTCCGCGCTGCAGACGATGCCCGCCGTCCACCAGGACGAGTGGTGGCGTCCGATGAGCGACATTCCGATCACCGAGCCGCGCTGGATCAAGATGGTCGAAATTCGTCCGGCCAACATCCAGGGGCGCAAGATCCTGCACCACTCGATCGCCTATCACGTCCTGAACCCCGATAACGTCCAGGCCGTGAACACCGGCATCGGTGGCGGCCGTCCGGGCCAGCAGAACCCGCCGTCCGCGGCCGACCTCGTGAACCGTCGTCCGCAGATCATGGAGTGGGCGATCGGCAAGGGCTACGACCGCTACCTCGAAGGCACCGGCAAGCTGATCATGCCGGGCGAGAAGATCTCCTGGGACCAGCACGTTCACGCGGTTGGTGAGGAGATCACCAGCGGATCGCAGCTCGGGCTGTGGTTCTATCCGAAGGGTCAGGAGCCGGCGAAGCGCAGCTACCTGGTGGGCTTCACCGGTCTGAAGAACGGCCCCGAGGCGCTGGACATCCCGCCGAACTCGGTGGCGCACACCGAGGGCTTCACGGTCCTGAAGGAAAATACGATCATCACGAACTTCCAGCCGCACTTCCACCTGCGCGGCAAGGCGATGCAGGTCGAGGCGATCCTGCCGGAGGGTCGCACGCAGGTCATCAGCTACGTGAGGGACTTCAACTTCAACTGGATGACCAACTACATCTACACGGATGAGGCCGCCCCGGTCTTCCCGAAGGGCACGATCATCCATGTGACCGCCTTCTACGACAACACGAAGGGCAACAAGGACAACCCCGATCCGGATCAGTGGGTTGGCTACGGCGACCGCACGGTCGACGAGATGGCTCACGCGTGGATGAACGTGGTCTACCTCTCGGACGCCGAGTACCAGGAGCGGATCGAGAAGTCACGGCGTGGGCGTCACCAACGGGGTGAAGCCGCAGCAGACGACACAGCAGCAGCAGTAGGTTCGAACGGCAGGATCGAGGCGGAGGCCACAATCGGAGTGGTCTCCGCTTCGACTCGAGACAAGGCTAAGGTTCTGCGGACCCGGCCGCCACAATGCGGGCCGGACATGATTCCCACGACGCCCTTTTTTCATACAAGTAGAAGAGAATCAGCGATGAATTCACGGATCGTTCTCCGCCTTGCGACCGCCCTCGCGCTCGCGTGCGGCGGTGCATTGGTATCGGCTCAGGGCCCGTTGCTGCCCAGTTCGCCCAAGCTCGGATTCGGCGCCAGCGTCACCCCGGCCTACGACGGCTGGCTGGTGAACCCGGATGGCACGTTCACCTATGTCATCGGGTACTACAACCGCAACTGGACCCAGGAAATCGATATCCCCATCGGTCCCAATAACCACTTTGAACCGGGCGATCCTGATCGGGGACAGCCGACCCACTTCATGCCCAATCGCAACACCGGGATGTTCTCGATCACGATGCCAAAGGACTTCCCGCCCACCGAGCGTATATGGTGGGTGCTTACGGTCAACGGCGTCACCTCGCGCGTGCCGTTCCATCGCAGCCCGGACTACAACTTCTCACCGTTGACGGCGTCCGAGGAAAGCCCCGGCGGCCAATACAACAAGCCCGCGCAGTTGAAGTTCGGTCCCAGCGACCCGTGGATGCAGGGACCGTTCGCGACGCTCTCGAAGGCCTTCACCCGCACAGCGACGGTCAACACGCCGATGCCAATCGACATGTGGGTTGCTGACGACGCGCTCTTCTCGAGCGGCACCAACGCCCCGATCGTCGGCCGTCAGCCGCCGATCGTCGAGATCGTCGTGAACAAGTACCCGTGGCCCCGGCAAGGTCACCGTCGACAAGGGTCACGAGAAGGTCGAAGCGACCAAGGGTGGCAAGGTCCAGGAGGCGTTCGAGGGCAAGACGTCGACCACCGTCACCTTCGATCAGGCTGGCGATTACGTCGTGCACGTGACCGCGCTCGACCTGTCCGGCCCCGGCGGCGGCGCAACCGGCTGCTGCTGGACCACCGCGATGATCAAGGTCGCCGTCAAGTAGTTCGTCTGCACGCAGGTCCGGGTCGCGGCCGCACCGCGACCCGGAACCTCTCTCGCTCCCCCACTCTCGCCCCTCTCTCGCCCCCCATCCATCGCTCCCCGATCGGCCCGCGGGAAAAATCAGCGGCGCCGGGAATTGTCCCCAGCCTCCTTCGCGAAATCGGCCGAAACTGGCCGAACTTCTTCGGAATCACGCGGTACAGCTCCTGCACAACGGTCGCACCGACGCACCGCGTCAGGTGCTCGATCATCAGTCCCCGGTCACATTCCGAAAGGAGCCCATGATGCCTGGTTCGAAGCTCCATCTGGGAGGCGCCCTCGTTGTCGGCGCAGTCCTCGCGCTCCCCGGTGCTGCGTCGGCGCAGTCCAACCGCCAGGTGACGTTCAACAGGGACGTGTCGCCGATCTTCCAAGCCAAGTGCCAGTCGTGCCACGAGCCGGGCTCGATCGGGCCGATGTCCCTCGCGACCTACAAGGACGCGCGGCCGTGGGCGCGGTCGATCAAGAACCGCGTCGAGACGCGGCAGATGCCGCCGTGGCACATCGACCGCAGCGTCGGCGTGCAGAAGTTCAAGAACGACATGGCGCTGACCGACGAGCAGGTCGCGACCGTCGTGGCGTGGGTTGACGGCGGCGCCCTCGAGGGCAACCCGGCCGACTTCAAAGCGAAGCCAGTCACCCAGGGCCTCTACTGGCAGGGTGAGCGCGACGGCTACGGCCCGCCCGACCTGGTCATCAGCGCCCCGATGCAGACGATGCCCGCCGTCCACCAGGACGTCTGGTGGCGCCCGATGAACGACATTCCGATCACCGAGCCGCGCTGGATCAAGATGGTCGAGATCCGCCCGGCCAACATCGAAGGCCGCAAGATCCTCCACCACTCGATCGCCTACCACGTGCTGAACCCGGATAACACCGCCGCGGTGAACCAGGGTGTGGGCGTTGCCCGTGGCGGCGCCTCCTTCTCAGGCTCTGCGGCGCCGAGCCAGCAGGAACTGGCGCTCCGCCGCCCGCAGATCATGGAGTGGGCAATCGGCAAGGGCTACGACCGCTACATGGATGGCACCGGCAAGCTCGTGCTCCCCGGCGAGAAGATCTCGTGGGACCAGCACATTCATGCGGCGGGCGAGGAAGTGACCAGCGCGTCGCAACTCGGTCTCTGGTTCTACCCGAAGGGCGAGGAGCCGAAGAAGCGCTCGTATCTCGTCGGCTTCACCGGTCTGAAGAACGGCGCAGAGGCGCTGGACATTCCGCCGAACTCGGTGGCCTACACCGAAGGCTTCAACGTCCTGAAGGAAAACACGATCATCACGAACTTCCAGCCGCACTTCCACCTGCGCGGCAAGGCGATGCTGGTCGAGGCGATCTTCCCGGATGGCCGCACGCAGACCATCAGCTACGTGAAGGACTTCAACTTCAACTGGATGACCAACTACATCTACACCGATGACGCATCCCCGGTATTCCCGAAGGGCACGATCGTCAAGGTGAGCGCCTACTACGACAACACGAAGGCAAACAAGAGCAACCCTGACCCCGACCAGTGGGTGGGCTACGGCGACCGCACGGTGGACGAGATGGCCCACGCGTGGATGAACGTGGTCTACCTGACCGACGCGGAGTATCAGGAGCGCGTCGCGAAGCACGGCGTCGGCGTGACCAACGGCGTCAAGCCGCAGAGCGGCACGCAGCAGCAGTAAGCGCGGACAAACACATCCTCGCAGGGAGGCGGCTCGCGGCCGCCTCCCCGACGAGCAAACCCGACTGATTGATTCCCCAGGTCGGGGGCCTACCCTCGGCCTCTCAAAGAGAGTCTTGCAATGACATCACGCACCGGGTTCCGCCTTGCGACCGCGTTCGCGATTGCCGCAGGCGGCGCGATCGTCTCGGCCCAGGGCCAGTTGCTCCCGAGCTATCCCAAGCTCGCCTTCGGCGGCAGCGTCACGCCGGCCTACGACGGCTGGTACAACAACAAGGACGGCAGCAGGACGCTGTTGATCGGTTACTACAACCGCAATTGGGAGTCGGCGATCGACGTCCCGATCGGCCCGAACAACAAGTTCGAGCCTGGCGAACCGGACCGCGGCCAGCCGACCCACTTCCTCCCGAACCGCAACTTCGGCATGTTCTCTATCGTGGTGCCGAAGGCGATGGCCGCAACCGACCGGCTCTGGTGGACGGTCACGGTCAACGGCGTCACGTCGCGCGTCGGGATGATCATGAGCCCCGACTACAACATCACGCCGCAACAGGCGTCCGAAGAGGCGCCCAACGGCAAGTACAACGTCCCGCCGGTACTGCGTTTCTCCCAGGGCGGAGAGGCAATCCAGAATCCTGGGCGGCCTCTGTCACAGCCGGCGCTCACCAGGACGGTCGCGGTGAACACGCCGATGCCGCTGGAGCTCTTCGTCGAGGACGACGCGCTCTACGCGAGCGGGTCGAACGCACCGATGCTCGGCCGGACGCCGCCGGTCGTCGAGGCGACGATCGCGAAGTACCGTGGCCCGGGTCAGGTCGTCGTGAAAGACCTGCACCACTTCGAGGCAACCAAGGGGGGCAAGCCGATGGAGCCGTTTTCCGGCAAGTCCACCGGGACGGTCACGTTCGACACCCCAGGTGACTACGTCGTGCACGTCACGATCAACGACTTCTCGGACAAGGGCGGCGGCGCGACCGGGTGCTGCTGGACGACTGCAATGGTGAAGGTGAACGTGACGGGCCAGACCGCGCCGAGGACGACCGGACAGAACTGACGCTCGAACACTTCGGAACCGTGGGGGTCTTCCGAATCGTGGTCTTCCGAATCGTAGGGTCGGGTCTTAAGACCCGACCCTACACTCCGTTCTGAGTTCTAACTTCTAAGTTCTAACTCTTCAGCTCTCGGTTCCCTGAGCAGCGCCTGTATCGCTTCGCCTGCCGACCCGGCAGGCGCCTCGCTCAGCACGCGCGCGAGGAAACCGGTCACGTTCGCGACGGCGAAGCTGACTCCGTTCAGATTGCGCGTCGGATGAACACCCGGGACCGGACGCGCGAACCCGGAGGCCAGGAGCACAGGCGCCCCGTCAACCGTGCCGACGCGAAACGTCTCGCGCGGACACGTCCAGTCCACCTGCACCGGCACCACTCCAGGCAGGCATCCCGGCAGCCACTGCACGCCTTCGTCGTCCCTGGCCGACACGACGATCGCGCCCGCTTCCGTCGCGCGGCAGATCGCGCGCTCCATGTCCTGCCGATGGTTCACGTTCGCCGTGCCCAGACTCAGGTTGATCAGGTGCATGCCTGACGCGACGGCCCAGTCGATGCCGGCGATCAGCGTTTCGATGCGCGTCGCCAGCCGCTGCGCGAAGATGCGCACCGCGTAGAGCTCCGCGTCGGGCGCTTTCTCGCGGATGGCGGCCGCGACGGCTGTCCCGTGCCCGATCCGGTCGGCGCAGTCGCCGGACACGCCTCCTGCCGGCTCGATCGCCACGCCGCCTGCAATCCGCTGAACGTGGGGGTGGCGCGCATGGATGCCGCTGTCGACCACGGCCACGCGGATACGGCGTCCGGGCACGGATCGGATCGCTGTCGCCTCAGTGAACATGCTGCACCTGGAACAGATCCGCGTAGCGACCGCGGCGCCCGGCCAGGTCGCCGGGTGCGCCTTGCTCCACCAGCCGCGATCCCTCGAGGACCAGCACGCGATCCGCGCGGCTCGCGAGGTCATGACGATGGGTGATCACGATCGTCGTGCGGTTCCGCATGACCGATTCGTAGCCGTCGATCACTGCGCGCTCGGACAGCGGATCGAGCGACGCGGTCGGCTCATCCAGGACGAGCACGGACGGGTTCGCAAGGAACGCCCGGGCAGTCGCGATGCGTTGCCGCTCGCCCGCCGACAGCGCCGATCCTCGTTCGCCGACGATCGTGTCGTAGCCGTCCGGCAGCGTCGCAACGAACGGCTCCAGCGCCGCCTGGCCCGCGGCGCGCCGTACGTCCGCGTCACTGGCCGACGGGCGGCCGTAGCGGATGTTCTCGGCGATCGACGCGTGGAGGATGCACGGTTCCTGGTCCACCAGCCCGATGTGCCGCCGCAGGTCGGTTTGCCGCAGCCTCCGCACGTCGTGGCCGTCGAGCCGCACAACTCCCTCATCCGGGTCGAGGAACCGCAGGAGCAGGTCGGCAATGGTCGACTTCCCGCTGCCGCTGGGCCCGACGATGGCCACAACCTCACCCGGCCGGACACGGAACGACACCTGTTCGAGCGCCGGACGCCCGCGATCGTAGGACAGCGTCACGCGTGAGAACTCGACCTCCCCCGCCACCTGCGGCAGCGCGATGGCATCGTCCGAATCGCTGACGTCCACGGGGGCATCGAGGATCTCCGCCACCCGTTCGAGCGAGACCTGCGCCGTGGCCAGGCTTGCGTAGAGCCCCATCAGCGCCTGCAGTGGTGCAAGAAACCGGGTCTGATAGGCGATGAAGGCGACGAAGGTTCCGATCGTCATCTCGCCGCTCACGACACGGTATCCGCCGTAGACGAACACCATGCCGGTGCCTGCGGACAGGATCATCCCGGGAAGGCCGCCGGACACGTAGGTGAGGAGCTGCATGGACATGAGGGCCTCGATGAACGCGTTATTGCGCGCCCTGAAGCGCTGCACCTCACGTTCCTGCGCGTTCGAGGTGACCACCAGCTTCACGGCCTGGAGCGTCTCGATGAGGAACGAGCCGAGATCGGCGCTGCGCTGGCGGACGCGCCCCACCTCGTGCTCGAGACGCCCCCGGTAATGCGTGAGCGCCCAGATGCCGAACGGCGCGACGGCAACGGTCGCGGCGAACAGCCGGATGTCGAGCCATGCGAGCATCACGATCGTGCCGGCGAGGTACAGCACGTTCCCCACCCACGCCAGCGCCACTTCGGCCGCGATCCGCTGAATCTCGCCGATGTCGTTGTTGATGCGCGAGAGGATGTCTCCGATGCGCGTTCTCGCGTAGAACCGAGGCGAGAGGCGCAGCAGGTGCCTGTAGACGTGCAGCCGCATGTCGAACAGGATGTCGGCGGAGACGCGCGTATAGCGAAGGCCGCTCACCACGTTGATGGCGAACCCGAGGATCGTCACGGCCGCCATGAGCGCGGACGTGCGCACCAGGGCGCGGAAGTCGCGGCCGATCAGCGCGACGTCGAAGAAGTCCCGCGAGATCAGCGGGAGGAGGAGTGACAGTCCGGTGCTGACGAGGCTGAGGACCAGCACCAGCGTCAGACGCCGCCAGTACGGCGTGACGAACTGGAGCGCCCGGCGCAGGTGCTGACTCATGACGTCCTGCCGCTACTGCGTGGGCCTGGTGCCCGCGGCGCCGCCCGGAATGATGAACAGATCCGAGGTGACGTCGCCACCGAGGTTGATCGTCTTCATGAACTTGAACGTGTCGGCTTCATAGAGATCGATCGTGTCGCCGGCGTTGTAGATGTAGAGGACCTTGCCGTTCGAGCTGGCCTTGAGCGACATGCGCGGCCGGCCGGCGAACGGCGTCCGCGCGGCCACTCTCTTGCCCTCGAGATCGAAGGTCCAGAACTCGTAGTTCCCGATCTCGTTGAACAGGCCGTAACCCCTTTTGCGGCCCGGCGCCATCGTGAAGCCGACCTGCGTGGCGGGCCCGAGCAGGTAGAAGTCCACCTTGCGCGCGGAGAGGTTCACCCTGCCGATGCCCATCATGCGGCGCTTCTGCACCGGATCCTGGACCTGGAAGAGCGCAGTGTAGAAGCCGGGCTCGTCGTTCGCGGCGTCAATCTGCCCGAACTCGAAGGCGCCGAACCCATCCTCCACCGGCTTGGACAGCTCCCACTTGTCCACCTGCTTCATCGTCGCCGTGTCGAAGACGAGGACGTCCTGCTCGCTGAACAGGTACAGCGACTTCGCGTCCGGCGAGAACTGCATCGATGCGTTCTCCCGCTCCTCGCCGTTTGGCCAGGCGATGGTGTTGACGATGGCGTGCGTGGACAGGTCGTATTGAACCAGCTTCGACGGCTCGATCTCGAAGCGGTCGACGTGCTTGATGAAGGGCCGGATCACCAGCATCACGAACCGGTGCTGGGGATCGGGCTCGAGCGTCTTGATTCGCACGTGCCGGTTCCCTTCCGACAGCGTGAACTGGTCGACCGTCGCGCGAGAGGCGATGTCGATGATCTCGATCTTCTCCATGCCGGCTTCTACGGTGTAGAAGCGCTTCCGATCGCGGGTCATGGCAGTCCGCCGCGGCATGCCGGACTTGAAGGGGACCTTTCCAGTGATGTTCCCGGTCGCTTCGTCGATCACCTTGAAGTGGTCCGGGAAGACACCGATGTAGAGCGTCCCGGTGCCAGCCGACACCGGCTTCGGCTTGCTCTGCGCGCCGATGGGAAGACACAGCGCGACGAGGGCCGCACCGACCGCCAGTGCCTGGAACCTGCGGGAAACGTACATGGCTGCTCCGCTCCGTTCGCTCATGGGAACACCAGGTCGATCTTTCGCCAGTCCTTCTGCGCCGCCGCGCACTTGGCCGTCCAGTCGGGCGCGTGGTGCAGCTGGTCTGGCACCTGCGCAGGCCAGTAGCAGCCGATGTGGCAGTCGAACAGATCGCGCTCGACCGGCTGGCAGAGCCCGGCGGTGCCGCCGTTGCGGTCGGCCTCCCAGCCCGGCGAGAACACGGTCGAGCAGCCGATCGGGATGTGCGGCTGTTGCGGCAGCCCCGTCCGCTGCAGCGCGACGACGTCCTCGCCGCCGGCCGCAGGCGCCGCCGCCGCGGCCTCCTGCGCCTGCACGAGCCGCTCGATGCGCGCGGCCTTCTGATTGAGCGTCTTCAGATGTCTCATGTGTCTCCTCGGCGCCTAGCTGACGCGCTCCGCCATGTCAGCGCGATCGAACTGCGCCAGCCAGGCCGGGTTTCTCTCGGCAATCTCGGCATAGACCTTCAGGCAGACATCGGTCCACGCGCGAATCCAGTCGCAGTAGTGCAGGTTGGCCTTCGTCGTGTCGCCGTAGCGCGTGTGCGCCTCGTGATAACAGCCGCCCGAGCAGACGGGACGCGCCCAGCAGCTGCTGCAGTCGGTCTTGTTCGCCAGGTGATGGCGATCCAGGAACGCCGCCTGCGCCGCACGGTCCACGCCGTCGGCCACCGTTCCCAGCTTGTGGTCGTCCGACCCGGCAAACCGGTGACACAGCGCGACGTCCCCTGACGTCGATACGCCCATCAGCCCGAGGCCGGCGCCACAGGGATACGCCTTGCTCATGCCCTGGTGGATTTCCTGAATCGTCTCCTTGACGTTCGAGAAGCCGTGGTGCCGTCCGGCAATGGCCGCTTCCTTGAACTCCTCGGCGAGCGCGGTGAACTGCGCCAGCATGTGGTGATAGCCCTGCTCGTCGAGTGCGTACTCCCGGTTTGCGGAGGTCGTCACCGGGGCGAAGCCGACCTCGCGGAAACCGAACTCCTCGGTCAGGTGCTGGTAGATCTTCCGCACATCGAGGTTGCCGGACGTGAGCGTAACGCGCGCGCCCACGGGCCGAGTCCGGTGCCTGGCCAGCAGCTCCTTGATCTTCGGCGCGACGATGTCGTAGCTGCCCGTGCCGTTGTGGAAGACGCGGAACTTGTTCTGGACCTCCGGCGGTCCGTCGAACGAGATCGTGACGCCGACGTGGTTCTCAACGAGGTACTTGATGACGTCCGGCTTCAGCAACGTCGCGTTGGTGGTGAGGCTGAAGTCGACGTCCTTGCCGAGTTCGGCGGCGCGCTGCCGCGCGTAGGTGATCGTCTCCTTCAGCACCGGGAAGTTCAGCAGCGTCTCACCGCCGAAGAACGTGAGGTGCGCCGTCGGGCTCGCACCGGCTTCCTTCAACATGAACTCGACGCTCTGCTTCGCCGTTTCCAGCGACATGAACTTCGGCTGCTTCCCGTTTGTCGTGTCGACGATCTTGTCTTCGCCGTACTCGTAGCAATAGGTGCAGGCGAGGTTGCACTGGTTCGTGACGTTCAGCACCATCGTGGCGAGCGGTACCGGCGTGAGCGGAAGGATCTTCGGTGTCGGCGTCGGCGTCGGCGTGTCGACCTGGCCGATCGCGCGCATCGCCGCGAGCTCAGCGATCGCGCCGTCGATCTCCTCAGTGGTGAAGAACCCGTCGGAGAGCGCCACGAGGTCGGCGCGCGACTTCCTGCCGAGGCCGAGCACCTGCATCACCATGTCGGCCGCCGGGTCGAGCCCGACGATCGCGGCACTGGGGACCAGGTAGAGGTACGGCTTTCCTGCAGCTTCGAACCGGTGGTGTTCGCGAACGGCCAACTGGCTCATTTCCCCACCTCCGACGACATCCAACGCATGAAGACCGGCGGCGCCACGAGCAGGTGCGCCCGCGCGCGAATCGGCTCCTTCGCGCCCTCCGGCGCGTAGTCGGCGACGACCCATACGTCGCCGATGTTGTTCCGGTTGCCGCTGCGCTCAGGATTCGGGCCGTCGGCGCTCGGCGAGAACAGCCCCTGCTGATCGATCGCCCCGACGAACTTCAGGTCGTCGTCGGTGAACGTCGCCGTGAACTCCTCGAGCGTCCAGCGCGCGTCGACGACGCCGAGCGGCCAGTCGTCGGCCGTATCCGGCTTCCCGTCCGGCCCGTTGGCGAATGCCATTGCCTCGAACTGCTGGAACCCTTTGGGGTAGACGACGCCACCGACACGCGCCATGCCGGCGCGCGGGAGGACCTTGACCCCGTCGACTTTCTCGTAGACGACGAACGCGGATGGGCGGACGGCGCCCCCGACCGCGACGTCGCGCGGTCCTGGCGTGGCGTCGGCGGCGACCTGCACCTGCAGGGTCAGCATGCGCGGCGTGACGCCGGATACCTGCGTCACCTTGAGGCCCTGGCCGAGGCTGATGTCCGCCGCAGCGATGGTGGGCGGCAGATTCGCACCGAACACCTGCAGCGTTGCCGCGGTCGCGCCGGCCTTCAACCCCAGCTGACCGGTTCCGAGGACGACCGGTGCATCCGAGAGCTTCGTGAGCTTCACATCGATCCCGGTTTCGTCGTACGCGCCCGTGAACCAGCGACCCCACATCTCGGACCGGTTGCGTTCGACGAACATCACCTCCCGCCACGGTTCGTCGGGCTTCGCGGCTTCGGCGCCGCGTCCGCGCCATTGGAACCCGGTATAGAGCAGCCCCTTTCCGGTGCGGGCGACCGCTTCGCCGGTCTTCGCGATCGTGAGCGTCGTCTGCGTCGTGAAGATGTCGGGGCTTGCGGGGTCGGCCGTGATCGTCATCTCGCCAAAAGCGGGCCCCTTGCCGGGCACACTGGCCGTCACCGCCCACCGGCCGCCGAGCGCAGGCACGACGGCCGCCGCAGACCACGCGGTCCACTCGGGCGTGACGAACGGGAAGGTCTTCGCGAGATGAAGAATCGCCTTCTCCATCGGCTGTCGTGCGTCCGGCGGACGCCCGTCCGGGCCTGGTTCACTCGGCAGTGCACGTGAGCGCCTGAAGCCCTGGCCATCCTGCATCGGCTGGTTGTCGACCAGCGGGAAGTAGCCGCGGTGCATGGCCACGAGCAGGCCCCACTCCTCTTCGGTGCGGCGTTCGCTGATCACGCGGCCGATCGAGTGGCACGACTGGCACAGCCCCGCTGCATCGGCGTCGGCCGTGTAGCTGTAGTCGATCAGGCGACGCTCGTAGTCGAAGGCCGCCGGCCTCGCCTCCTCGGGCGCGAGGCCATGGCGATCCGAGAGGTACTTGACGATCGCGCGTGCGTCGGCGGTGCTGACGGCCGCCTTGTTGATGCTGATCATCCGCTCGATCGTTCGCTCCCAGTTCTCCGGGCTCGCGCGTCGGTAGGAGATACGCGACATGCGGTTCTGCGCGTCGGGCCGGTGACACCCGCCGCACTTGCTTCGTACCAGTTCGCTCTCGACCGGAATGCCCTGTCCGGCATCCTGCGCAAACGCCGGCGCGGGAATCAGCACACCGCTGATCCCCGCCGCCAGCGCCAACGCACGGAACACTGCGGCGCCGGAGGCCGTTGGCCTCATTGCTCTCGCTGTCTGCATCGCGCTACCAGGAGACTTTCTTGGCCATGCCGACGCTCTTCGGGCTGAAGGTCAGCGAGGGCATCTGTTTGGCGCGCTTGCCCATCAGCATCATCAGTCCGCCGGCAAAGGCGACGCTGAGTCCCGCCACGCCTCCTTTGATGTTCGTGGCGTCCGCCTCGCCGAACTCGGCGTAACTCCCGTTCTCGTTGTTGATGAACTGATAGAGCCCGTATGTCATGCCGGACACGAACAGCGCCGACCCCGCCACCACCATCGTCTTGCTGGCGGTCATGATCCGCGGGGTCTCCTGCGGTGCGGCCGCGGCGCTGGCGGCAGCCGCGGCAATGCTGTCCTGCAACTCGCCGGCAAAGGCAGGCGCGCCGGTCATCGACAGCGCCAGGACGAACACCAGTGCGGTTCGAAACATCTTCATTTCACTCTCCATCGCAGCGGCGGGAGGGGCGATTCGCTGATCGACCCTCTCCGCCGCCGCCCGTTCAGGCGTTGGTGCTGCTTACCAGCGGAACTTCGCGCCGAACATCGCGCGGCGCGGCGGAACGAAGCGGGTCGGCGTGCCATAGGTGGTCGCGGTCCCGAGCGTCGAGCCGACGCCTTCGGCCTGCGCGCTGTTGGTCAGGTTCAACAGGTCGAAGAAGAGGCCCACACTCTGCGCGCCTCCGAGGCCGATCTCCTTCTGGGCGCGGAGATCGATCATCGTCACCGGATCGACGCGGGTGTCGCCGGAGTTCGAGTCCATGTTGATGGTGGGCGGCGTGGGGAAGCCCAGACCGGACACGCGCACCTGGCGCGCCAGCAGACGGCCACTCTGGTACTGCATGTTCGTCGCGACGAGGATGTCCCAGGGGAACTTGTAGCTCAGCTGAACTTTGCCGACCACCGGCCGGTCACCGACGAGACGGCCATCCGTGTTGACGAAGTCGTTCGGACCTGCAACTTCGCGCCCGAATGTGAGCGCCTGGCTGCTCTGAGTCGTCGTAGGGTTTGCGCGCGCACTCGATCCGATGCGTCCCTCCGCCTTCGACAACACCATCGAAAAGACCGCCTGCCAGTTGCTCGACATGCGCTTGGTGAGCGACATGGTCACGCCGTTGTAGCGCATATACATGCCACCGGGGTTCGTCTGCAGGAAGATGCGATCGGCCTGGTTGCTCACCAGCCGATAGAGCATGAACGTCTCGCCGCTCGCGTCCACGCCGACGTTGTCCACATACGGCACCTGCACGTACTGACCGGCGATGTCCTGCCAGGCGCCGTAGTCCTCGCCTTCCTTGTGCACGTAGTTCACCTGCACGCCCAGGTTGTTCGCAATCTCCTGCTCGAGCTGCACGATCACCTGGTCGTTGTAGGCCGACTTGAAGTTCGAGTCGATCCGCAGGTTCGCGTTGCTCGACACCTGGACGAAGTTGGTGCGATTGCCGTCCGCGTCGAAGCCGAAGTTGTAGGCCGGCGAGATGGACGGCACCGCGCCGCGATACTCGGTCGGCTCGAGCGACTTGTAGTAGCGGCCGTAGTGCGCCTTGACGACCGTGCTGCCCGAGTCGGTGACCTGGTAGTTGACGCCAACGCGAGGCGAGAACGTGTTCCAGGTATAGACGTTGTCGTTCTCCGCGGAAACCTGCCCTGTCGGCAGCCCGCTGGCATCGAGCATCGGGAACGACGGGAACGTCGCACGGCTATGGTCGTACCGCACACCGAAATTGAAGACTGCTCGGTTGAGTCGGAACGTGTCGTCGACATACAGGCCGTCCCAGAACGCCTCCGCACCCTGGTGATACGGCAGCTGCGTCTGGCCGACCGCCGGCCGGCCGGTCAGGCTGAACGTGGTGAGCAGATCGTTGGGGCCGTTCAGGTTGTCGCCACCGGTGACGCCGTGCTGGTAGCCGGTGTTCAGGTCATGGCTGCCCCCGAGGAACGAATCGACGACGTGCGACACCTTCACCTGCGTGCCCCACTTCCAGCTGCGGTTCTCGTTCCAGTTGGTGATGCCGCCGAGGATGCGGCCGGTATCCTGGTCCTCGATGCGCGTCATCACGCTTGATACGCCGTCCTGCACGGGGTCGGTGGAGCTGTGCAGAAAGAACCCCGACCAGCGTCCTTCGATGAACGTCTTGTCGCTGAGGACGCCTGTGTAGACCAGGTTTGGCGTCGGGTTGTCGCCGTGGCTCTCGCTCACGGCCGTCGGCGCGGTGAACTCGGTCGCGATCTCGGGGATGTAGTAGTAGTCGTTGTGGTACCCGTGCATCACCCGGTGCTTCGGCGTGATGGCGTAGTTGAACTTGTAGAACATCCGGCGCGCGTCGTTCTTGTTCAGTGCGCGCTCGGGGTCCACGCCAGGCTGCGCATCCCAGTCGCGCTGATACTGCAGCGATCCGAAGAACCAGAACTTGTCCGGGACGAACGGGCCGGAAGCCTGAATCGTGTAGTCCTGGAACTGGTCGCGGTAGTACGGATACCCGCGATCGACGGCCTCGGTGGTATTACGGCCGGTCGTGGCGCCGGACTGAAAGTAGGCGTTCGCATCGCCGTGGAAGGCATTGCTGCCCTGACGGGTGACGACGTTGAACACGGCCCCTTGTACGTTGCCGTACTGCGCCGACGCGCCCAGCGAGAGCACCTGCACTTCCTCGACGGCATCGGTGTTGAGCCAGGGCGTCGAGCTGATGTCGGTGCCGTCGATCTGGTACTGGTTCTCGTTCGTGCTGTTGCCGAGCACCTGCGCCGACGTGCTCTGTCCGACGTTCGACGTCTGGCTCACGCCCGGCGCCGAGTTGATCAGATCGAAGTAGGAGAATCGCCGGACCGGAGCAGACTGCACCCATTCACGGTTGTAGTTGGTGCTCACTTCGGAGGTCGTCACGTTGACGACCGGCGCGGCCCCGGTGACGGTGAGCGTCTCGTTGAGCGTGCTGACCTTCATGGTCACGTTGAGGTCGAGGGTCTGGCCGACCGCCACGCGGATCTCTTCGTATTTCGCGGTGCCAAATCCCTCGAGCGCGAATTCGAGCTGGTACAGGCCTGCGGGCAGCACCGGGAAGCGATAGATGCCGGAGTCGGTCGTCGTGACCGACGGCGCACCCGGGACGCCAGCGCCCTGCAGCGTCACGCTGACGCCGGGCAACGTACCACCTGATTCGTCGACGACCTTGCCGGTGATTTCTCCTGTCGTGCGCTGCGCGTACGCCGGCGACAACCAGCCGGCCAGCGTCAGCGCAGCGACAAACGACCACACGCGTACCATGAGCCCTCCTGGGGACCTGCACGAGTCGATGCGATGACAGTGCGTTGCGGCGTGCCTTCGCCGCTTGACGTCACTTGAGCAACGGGTGTGCCACGGCACGCCAACACGCGCGCAACGACCGGTTCGGATCAGTGACGAATCGCGGATTTCCGGTGTGAATTCGTGCGATCGCTCGCCGCGCGTCCTGCACGCACGGCCGCACTCGCCACGTGCGGCACACGTCCTGCGCGCGCAAATGCGAACAGCGTTGTCGCTCCAGCGAGCGATGACGCCGACACTTCTGTCGGACGCTCCTGGATCTCAGGCGGCGCTGATGTGAATTACTGGGGAAAATGCGCTGACTGCGCGCGAAAGCGGTGGTGACGACAATTCTGTCGAAGCGACTAGATGAACCGACAAGGGCGAAGCCTCGCGTTGTCGCATTGCGCTCAGCCGACGCGCGTCGCGATCACGTCGCTCGCCACGAGCAGGGAGAGCGCGGCGAGAAAGTCGGGGAGCGCCACGGCGGCATGCCTGGCGCGATACCGGTCGAAGAGCGCGGGCACATCACTCGTCCCGTCTGCAAGCGTCGCGAGCGACACGAGATCCACCCCGCGGAAGTAACGGAGCGGCGCGGCATCGCCGACGCACGACACGGCGGGCTCGATCGCGATCGTGTTGCCGCGCACCACAGCCGCCTCGGCAAACGGCCGCGCCGCGCGGGTGAGCTGCGACGTGCGGCTGCTGCGCAGGAGCTCGAGCGCGGCACGCACCTCCGGGAGCTGCGCGCGCGCGCCGTCATCGGCTGGCTCCGGCGCAGCCTCGACCGCCAGTGACGCCTGCGTCTCCCAGAACGGCCCCGGATGGCGCGCCAGAGCCTCGCGCGCGAAGTCGCGCGAGAGGAGGAGGTTCGTCCGCCAGACCTGCCGCTCCCAGTTCGAGAAAAAGTTCAGCGAAGCCCTGGTGCGATCGGGATACGCCAGAGCCGTGTGCGCCACGACGGCTGCCAGCCACGCCGACGCGAGCGCCTTCTTCACGCCGAAGGACGACAGCGGGTTCAGCGTCGACCCGGCGTCGCCGACCAGCATGAAGTGCGAGCCGGCCGCCTCGACGGAGCCGTAGACCGACGCGTCGCACGCGAACGCGTGCTCCAGCGCCGCACCGTCCACCTGCGCCGCCAGCCGTGGTGTTCGTGACAGCTGATTGCGATAGGTGGAGACCACCGACGGTCCACGGGGGACGCGGCTCGTGACGCCGTCGATCATCAGCCCGACGTGACGGACGGCGTCCGATACCGGAATCGACCATGCCCACCCGTCGTCGCAGGTCTCGATGAACGTGTGAGACGGGTGCTCGAGCGCCCAGCCCTCTGGACGCCGCCATACGCCGATCAGCGCCTGCATACGACCGCCCGGGACATGACGACGGAGCCGCAGCTGCCGTGCGAGGACTCCTGCGCGGCCTGAGCAGTCCAGCAGCATGCGTGCACGCAGCGCCCGCGTGTGTCCGTCCTCCTCGAACCCGACGCTCGCGCCGTCGCCGTCGAATCGGGCCGCGCGCACGCGGACGTCACGCGACACGACGGCACCGCGTTCAGCTGCACGATCGAGCAGCAGCGGGTCCAGCCGAGCGCGTTCCACCTGGTAGCCCCACGACGCCCCGTCCGGATCGAACGGTTCGACGCGGCCTGCGCGATCGCCCCACCAGACCGTATTGCCGGTGGTGCGATAGCCGACGGCGTCCACGAGATCGAGAATGTTCGCCTGCTCGAGCAGCTTGCGGGTGCTCGGCGGGAGCGAGTTCGCGAGGCCGCGGCTCGCACCGGGGGGCTGCGTGAGCAGGCGCACGCGGCGCCCCCAGGACGCGAGCAGCGTCGCAGCGACGGCCCCGGACGGTCCGCCGCCGATGACCGCCACCTCGGTGTCGATGACACCTGCTGGAGCGTGGCCGTCCGGCACGACCTAGGTGCCCATCATCGAGCGCGCCTGGATCTTCCACAGGCCCTCGCGCAGCACAGCGAGGAAGACCCCCTCGTCGGTCGAGAGCACACCGCCGTCCCGTCCCAGACGCGTTATGCGAACCGAGAGGTTCACCCCATTGGCGGTCGTCTGCACGGCCTTCACCTCGTCGACGCGCGTCTGATACCACGTCCGCTGCCGGCCCGGCTCGGGGCCGTCGAGGAAGCGCTCGGGGGACGGCCACACCTCGACGCGTCTATCGCCGATGCGTACATGCGGATAGTGAATCGCCCGCGCGAGCGCCGCCTGGTCGTGCGCGTTCCACGCGTCGAAGAAGGCCGCAACCGCCCCGCGTCCTGCCTCGGCACTCCGCGCGGCTGCCTGGGAGTCGAGCGCACCAGCGCCGGCGGCGAAGCGGGCCTGCACCCCCCAGTGGCCGTTCGCCTCGGTGACGATGTAGGTGATGGCGCTGGTCGCCTGCGGCCGCCCTTCCGCGGTATAGCGGTGCCAGGTGCCCGCGACGTGCACCTTGTCGATGCCGACCTGGAGCACCTCGCGCGACACCCATTCGGTGTGATCCCAGCCGGTGCGTATCGTCTGAGCGAAGTCGACGCCAGCCGCGTACTGCTCCGCGGTTTCGCTGACCTCGAAGGCGCCGGCGCCAGGGCGAACGTGCGGATAGTGAAGCGACGTGGCCCACAGCGCGCCGTTTCGCGAGTTCCACGTCTCGAGGTAGCGGTCGAGCGCCAGCATTGCGGCATGACGCCGCAGCGCGGCGCCGGAATCCGGCGGCGCCTGCGCTGCCGCGAGCGGGCCGGCGGCGACGCAGACGACGAACAGCAGCGCACGCACACGCGCGCGCACGGATCCGTGAGGCGCGTGCTCCGCCGTGCTCTTCACAGAGGCAGGTCTCACGGGATCAGCAGCAGCTTGCCCGTGCTCGCCCGCCCTTCCAGCGCGCGGTGCGCGTCGGCTGCGCGTGCCAGCGGAAAGGTCTGCCCGATGCGCACTGTCAAGGCACCGGTCGCGACCATCGCGAACACGTCCTTCGCCCGCCACTGCAGTTCCTCCGGGGTCGCCATGTAGTTCGCCAGGGTCGGCCGCGTCAGGAACAGCGAACCCTTGGCATTCAAGATGAGTGGGTCG
The DNA here is from genome assembly GCA_963748265.1 of uncultured Acidobacteriota bacterium. Classification (GTDB taxonomy): domain Bacteria; phylum Acidobacteriota; class Vicinamibacteria; order Vicinamibacterales; family CAVVIG01; genus CAVVIG01. Next base: position 42,200 of record CAVVIG010000003.1, read on the forward strand.
AACGCCGGCACCGGACCGCTCGACGCACCGAACAGCACCATCATGCCGCGCGGACGCAGGCTGTCGAGGCTCCGGTCGAATGTCGTCTTGCCGACGCCGTCGTAGACGACGTCCACGCCGCGGCCGCCGGTCAGGCGCCTCGCTTCAGCCGCGAAGTCCTGCTCGCTGTACAGGATCACATCGTCTGCGCCGGCCGCGCGCGCGACCGCCGCCTTTTCTTGTGTCGACACGGTGGCGAGGACACGTGCGCCGAATGTCTTGGCCATCTGCACGACGAGCGCGCCGGTGCCGCCTGCGGCGGCGTGCACCAGGCACGTGTCGCCGGTCTTCAGCGGGAACACCGACCGCGTGAGGTAGTGCGCAGTCATCCCCTGAAGCAGCACCGCGGCGGCATGTTCGGAGCTGACGCCGGTCGGGACCTTCACGACCTGCGCCGCAGGAACCCTGGCGTACTCCGCGTACGACCCGCGCACCATCGCATACGCGACGCGGTCACCTGGCACGATGGTGCTGACGTTGGTACCGACCGCCTCGACGACGCCGGCGGCTTCGCTGCCGATGGCGACGGGCGGCGGCGCCTTGTAGAGCCCGCTGCGGAAGTACACGTCAATGAAGTTGACCCCGCTGGCGGTCACCTTTACGACGACGTCGTCGGGTCCCGCTTGCGGGACGGGCACGTCGACGAGGGTCAGCTGGTCGGGACCGCCGGGCTGCTCGACGATGATGGTCTTCATCAGCGACGCTTCCAGCGGATCTCGATGCCTTCCGAGGTCCCTACCGCCGCACGCAGCATGTGCAGCAAGTGATCGGTGGCGCGGCCGTCACCAAGATATTCGATCGTCGCCGCGTCGACGTAGTAGTCCTGGTCCTCCGACGACTCCTCTTCGAGTGCATCCTTCAGCAACTGGAGCTCCGCGTCGGTCACCGATCCCAGGAGCTGGTTGGTCTGGCTGTTGTACAGGTCAATCATCCTGCGCCGCCTCCGACACGAGAGTACTTCAGCCCGGGGAATCTGCTCTAGACTGTGGCCATGAAACCGCGCGCGGCCGCCGCGCTGGTCGCCCTCACCCTGGTCCTGGCTGCCTCGGCGGCCCTGGCGCAGCGGGGACGCATGTTCAGTCCGTACGGCGGCCGGCCCGCCCGCTACGCCACGATGGAGGACTTCGACGGCGGCTTTCAGTTCTGCCGCCTCGTGTTCAGGCAGGGCAACGGCGACGGTGCGGGCTGGGGCGTCGACTGGCCCCGCGCCGACATGAACCTGTCGATCCGCCTGTCCGAGCTCTCGCGCGTGCCCGTCAGCATGGAAGGGCCTGACGAACCGAAGACGCTGCTCGTCCGGTTGAACAGCCCCGAGATGTTCCATTGCCCGTTCATCATGATGACCGAACCGGGCGGGGCCTACATCGACGAAGCCGAGGCGAAGAGCCTGCGCGAGTACCTTCTCAAGGGCGGCTTCCTCTGGGCCGACGACTTCTGGGGCGAATACGCCTGGGACTACTGGGAGAGCATGCTCCGGCGTGCACTGCCGTCGGCCAGCTATCCGATCGTCGACGTGCCGCGCGACCACCTGATCTTCCAGCAGATGCTGAACGCACGCGAGGTGCCGCAGATTCCGGGCATCGGCTATTGGGACGGCGCCGACCGGACCTGGGAGCGCAGCCCGCGCGAGTCGACCGCCTACTACCGCGCGATCAACGACGAGAACGGCCGGATCATGGTGCTGATGACGTTCGACACCGACTTCGGCGACTCGTACGAGCGCGAGACGGCCAACCCGCTCTACTTCCAGAAGTTCTCCGTCCCGGGCTACGCATTCGGCATCAACGTCATCATCCACGCGCTGACTCACTGACATGGCGGTCGTCCTCCGGACGGATCGCTACGACGTCGCCGGGCCCGACGCGGCGCCGGCCATCGTGTTCCTGCACGGCTCGGTGGTGACGCGAACCATCTGGCGGCCGCAGCTGTCCGACCTGGGCGACGACTTCCGCGTCATCGCTCCTGACCTTCCCGGACACGGACAGCGCGCGGCGAGGCCGTTCACCTTCGAGTCGGCGATCGCCGAAAGCGCGGACCTGATCGCCACAGAAGCGACCCGCGCGATCGTCGTCGGCCTGTCGCTGGGCGGTTACGTCGCCATGCTGCTCGCGGCGCAGCGTCCCGAGCTCGTCTCGGGCCTCGTCGTCTGCGGCGCAAGCGCCACCTTCACGGGCGCGCTCGGCGTGTACCTCAAAGCGGTGGCGTGGATCCTCGGCCGCGGGTGGATGGTGCCGTCACCGCCACGACTCGAAACGCGCACGCGCGCGCTGTTCCCGCCGTCGCTCGCCGACGTCGCCGACCTGCAGATCCAGGACGGTCTGTATCCTGCGGCGCTTGCTCCGGCGTTCGCGACGATGGCGCGCACCAACTTCCTCGCGGCGGTGGCGCGATTCGATGGGCCGGTGCTGTTTATCAACGGCCAGCACGATCGCCCGACGCGAAGGGGTGAGGCAGCGTTCGCCGCGGCGGCGCGTCACGCGCGCGTGGAGACGATTGCCGGTGCCGGCCACGCATGCAACCTGCCGTCGCCCGAGCTCTTCAACGCGGCGGTTCGCACCTTCGCTCGTACCGTCGTGCTCGAGGGATCGCCACGCATCTGAGCAGGTGAACCGGGGCGTATACTCCAAGCCAGGAGGTCGCCATGAGCGAGACCAAGTGCGCGCACCCCGCGTGCAACTGCATGGTTCCCAAGGACGCTCCACACGGCAAGTACTGCAGCGAGCACTGCAAGGAGAAGGGACAGACGATCGAGCTGCGATGCGAGTGCCGCCACCCCGAGTGCAAGTGACCTTGGTTGCGGTAGACTGCGCGCCATGCGCAGCCAGCAGATTCTGTCCTCCGTCGTGTTCGTCCTGGCCCTGGCGGGCGCCCTGCCCGCCGCTGGCCAGTCCCCATCGCCTGATGCCATCGTCCCCTACCGCATCAACATTCCCGACCCCGTCCTGCGCGACCTGAAGGATCGGCTCGCGCGCACCCGGCTTCCGGATCAACTGGAGAACGTCGGCTGGGACTATGGCACCGACATCGCCTACCTGAAGCCGCTCGTCGAGTACTGGCGCGACCGCTTCGACTGGCGCGCGCAGGAACGGCGCCTCAACGAGTTCGACCAGTTCACGACGACGATCGACGGCCTGCGGATTCATTTCATCCACCAGAAATCGCCGGTGCCGGGCGCGATGCCGCTCGCGCTGACGCACGGCTGGCCCGGGTCGATCGTGGAGTTCCACAAGATCATCGGACCGCTCACCGACCCGGTGAAGTACGGCGGGCGGGCGGAGGACGCGTTCAACGTCGTGGCGATCTCGCTCCCGGGCTTCGGTTTCACCGAGCGCCCGCAGGATCGTGGCTACAGCCCGGAGAAGATGGCCGACATCATCGCCAAGCTGATGGCGCGGCTCGGGTACACGCGCTATGGCCTGCAGGGTGGCGACTGGGGCGGCATCATCAGCCGCATCGTCGCGCTGAAGGACGGGCCACACGTCGCGGGCCTCCACCTCAATTTCTGCACGTCCGCCGCCCCGGCCGATCCGGCGAACCCGAACGCCGGCGTGCCGGAGGCGGAGTTGAAGATGATGCAGGAAACGAACGCGCGGATGGAAAACGAGCGGGCGTATCAGCAGATCCAGGGCACGAAGCCCCAGACGCTGGGATATGGGCTCACCGACTCGCCGGCCGGACTCGCGGCGTGGATCGTCGAGAAGTTCCACGCCTGGTGCGACTGCGGCGACAACATCGAGAGCCGCTTCACGAAGGACGAACTGCTGACCAACATCACCATCTACTGGGCGACGCAGACCGCGGCCTCGTCCACGCGCATCTACTACGAGAGCCGCAATGCCAAGCCGGTCCAGGGACGCGTCGAAGTGCCGACCGCGTGTGCCCTCTTCCCGAAGGAGATCACGACGCCGCCGCGCACGTGGGTGGAGAACCGCTACAACCTCGTACGCTGGACGCCGATGCCGCGCGGCGGGCACTTCGCGGCGCTCGAGCAGCCGGAATTGCTGCTCGCAGACGTGCGCGAGTTTTTCAGGGGACTGCGTACTTCGAAGTAGGAAGTCAGAACTTAGAAGTCAGAAGAAAAGAACTGACACGCAGCCGGCGCAGCGCACGGGGACAGCCTCGTGCGCTGCTGCGCGCTGGGTTCGCTCAATGCTTGATCCTGACTGTCTCGTCATCGCGGTCGGTGACCAGCTCCGGATGCTGGCGGCGGAACGTTTCCGCGATGTGGCAGTTCCAGCACATGGGCTGGCTGGCCGCGAGGACCACGGGAAGCCGTTCGGTGGCGATGTCGATCCACTCGCGCGTCATGCCATTGGCGTCGCGCAGGGCGATGTGATGACCAGCGCTCTCCGATGTCTCGAGCGGCCCGCCGCAGGCGGCGCAGTGCCGGCCCCTCGCCCACGACCTCACCAGTATCGAGGCCTCGGTCTCCGCCGCTGACACTCGCTCGCGCCCTGCGTGTGGCTGGTGTCCTCCGGCCGTGTCGAGCGGCTGCGCCAGGTCGTCCCCCGCGGAGCTGTTGGGGGTGCTGTCGAGCCATCCTCGCCCGACCCGGTAGGACCGCCATGCACTCCAGCCGCCCCAGGCAGCCAGCGACGCGACGGCAAGCATCACGAGTGATCGGATCTCCATCGATTCCCTCCGATGCGAAAGTGAACGGCAAATCGAATACCGCGGGTGACCCTCTGGTGTTCCCGGTTTCGACAGGCTCGAGCGGTTCTCGACCCGGGAATCCTACAAGAATTCGTCGCGTCCGCACGTCATTCGTCAACAGCGGTCACGGTGGCGGACCGGTTGCACTGTCATCTGCGGAGGATGTGATGAAGCTCATCGGATACATTGCCGCGCTCGTGATGACGACCGCAATGGTCGCCCCGGCTGCGGCTCAGGCCCCTCAGGACGGCGAACACATGACCGTATCAGGCTGCCTTCAGCGGGCGCAGCGCGACGGATTCCGCCGGAGGCACGGTCGTCGGCACCACGGCTCCGCCGAACGTGGCCGACCGCGAAGCGAACAGCAGCGAGATGGTCGATGCGTTCCTGCTGGCGGACGCCTCGCCAATCGGCAAGGGCAGCGCGACGGGCGGGGCCAGTGCGGGCGCGACGGGCACCTCGGGACGCACGCCGACATCGTTCGGGCTGCAGGGGCGCGAAGCGGAACTCGAACGTTACACGGGCGCACGTGTCGAGGTCACCGGCACCGTCATCGCGCCGGCGACGTCGGGACGCGGCACCGGCGGAGCGGCGACGGCAGCGGGGGCCAGGAGACTGCGCGTCGAATCGTTCAAGGTCGTCGCCGAGAAGTGCGCCGTGCGATAGCTGCCGTGAGGTGAGAGGCGCCCTGCGACAGCTACCGGGGCATGAGGGTGATGTGCCGCAGGTTGAAGCCTGCGGTGTCGAACGCCACACGGATCACCTGCTGGCCGGCTGCGAAGATCGCTGGCGCCGCGACGTCCGCCCACGCCTGCCATGCCCCGGTGCTCGGCACGGCGACGGCGCCGGTCACGTTCGATCCGCCCGCCTCGAGATGCAGGAAGCCCCCGCTTCCTGGCGATGCCACGCGGAACTGCACGTCGTAGGAACCGGCTGACGGAATCGTCACCGTGTAGTTGAGCCACTCCCCCGCGCCAATCCAACCGACGTTGAACCCGCCCTCGGCGCACCCTTCGATGTCCACGTCGGTGGCGCGAAACGCGCCGCCGACGTTGCCGGGCGAGTCGTCGTAAAGCGACACGCCCGGCCCGCCCTCATCGAAGTCGACGGCCGCCACCCGGACCGGCGCCCCGGCCGGTGTGGCAGCGTCGAACGCAAACCAGTCGAAGTTGCCGACGGCGACCGCACCGGGGGCGTCCATGACCAGGCGTGCGACGTGCCGGCCGCCGGGCAGGACGACGGCACGCGACACCGTCGTCCATGTCTGCCACCATCCCGAGTCTGGAACAGTGATCGAACCGGTGACGTCGGCCCCGTCGACTTCCAGGTGGAAGGTGCCCCCCGCGCCGTACGCGGCGGTACGGAACCGGACGTTGTACGGCCCGCTCGAAGCGATGTCGATCGTGTAGGCGAGCCACTCGCCTGCGTTGACCCATCCGACGTTGAATCCTCCGCCGGCGCTTTCCTCGACGTCCACGCCGGTCGGACGATAGGCGCCGCCGCTGTTGATGGCGTCGGCGTCGTGGTACCCCACACCTTCGCCGCCCTCGTCGTAGTCCTCGGCCTGCACGGTGCCGGGCACGCCCCACGGCATGCCGCCGAGCGGCATGCTCGATCCGGACGGCGGGCCTCCGGTGCCGCCGCTGCGCGGAAGGATCGTCGCGTCGCCGGACACTTCGCCCGGCGCCATCGAGTTCCACGAGGAGGCGCTCACCACGATCTGATCGATCGCGACACCGTCCTCGCGCGTCTGCACGCGCAGGGTCTGGGTGCCTGACGTGCCGAACACGACCGGCGTGCGCGACAGCCAGTGCGCGCCGTCCGGCCATCCCCACCCGGCGACGCCACACGAATTGCAGGTCGCGAGGTTGAAGACGAGCCCCTGGTCCGTGTTGATCGGTCCGGCAGGGCCGCCGTTGCTCGACGCATCCGAGAACTGGACCCAGACCGAGTCGTTCCACTTCGAATCGGCGGAGGCCCTCATACGCAGCCACACGCGATAGGGAATCCCCGCTCGCGCAGCGAACCGCACCTCGAAGTAGTCGCGTGGATGTGCGAGCGCGACGTCGGTGGTCGACCAGCCTCGATCGGACGTCGCCAGCGCGACGCCATCGGCGGCCGTACCGTCGGAGATGAACGACCAGTCGCCGTGCCGGTCGGTTCCGGCGACATCCACCGCATACACGACGATGTCCGTGCCTGGGACGCTACCGGCATCGCAGGAGCGGACCGCGGCTGCGGCATTGATCCGGCCGCCGGACTGCACGCGCCCATCGAGCGCTGGTACCGGGACCACCGTGCGCACGAGCGCGTCGCGCAAGGCCCCAACCGTATAGTTGCAGTGCGACAGCACGAGCCCGGCGACGCCGGATGTGTACGCAGTGGCCATCGACGTCCCGCTGCGCGTGCCGTAGGTGCCACCCGGCGCGTCTGCCGACCACGCGGTCGAACGAATGAGCACGCCCGGAGCGGCCACATGCACACGCGTGGCGCCGAAGTCCGAGAAAGCACCGAGCAGATCGCGATAGTCGGTCGACGCCACGGTCAACACGTTGGCGCCGGCCATGTCCGCAGGAAACACCGGGGTCTGATCGTGGTCGGCGCCGGTGTTGCCGGCCGCCGCGACGAACAGCATGCCGGCCGCTCCGGCCCGCTGCACCGCGTCGCTCAGCGCCACCGAGAAGCCGCCACCGCTCCAGCTGTTGTTCAGCACGCGGATGTCGGCGTCGCCGGTGGCGGCGAATTCCTGCTTCACCTGCATCGCGAACTCGATCGCGTTGATCACGTCCGACACGTACCCGTTGCCTGCGGCGTCCATGAACTTGAGCGCCATGATGCTCGTCGCCCAGTTGATGCCCACGACGCCGCTGCTGTTGTTGCCGACGGCGCCGATGCTGCCGGCCACGTGCGTCCCGTGTCCGTGATCGTCGGACGGATCGCACGTGCGGGCCACCGCGTTGAAGCCATGGCTGCCCGCTGGACACGAAATCTGCAGACCGCCGACGCTCACCGTGAAGGCGCGCGGCGCCGACCACAGGTTGGCCGCCAGGTCCGGATGCGTCGCCATCACGCCCGTGTCGAGCGTGGCGATGACGATGCGCCGCGATCCCTGCGTGATGTCCCAGGCGTCCGGAGCGTCGAGGTCCGCGCCGGCGAGCGCGGTGTCGCCGTTCTCGAGTTGCTGCCCGATGTTGTCGAGAGCCCAGAGCGGCGCAGAGAAGTCGTCCGGAGTACCGGCGAGCGTCACCGCGAAGTTCGGCTCGCTGAACTCCACGTCCGAGCGCGCGCGCAGAATCTGCGCGAGCCGTTCGGCGGAGCGCGACCGCGAGCGCACGAGACGCCAGCGACCACGGCCAATTGACTCCTCGCGCTCGATGTCGGCGAGCGGATCGTCCTGAAGCGCGACCGGCGACGCCGATCGTCCACCGCCGGCCCGGACACGTACGAGCACCTCGCCCGCTGCGGCACGATGCCCTCGGGCCATCTCTTCGCCGCGGGTGCGCGCGCCAGCCTCGGCTCGATCAACGCTCACCAGCGCGACCATGGATGCCAAGGCACACGTCCAGCGCGCAAACAACCTCCAGCTCATCTTAACTGTCACAGGAACTCCCGACGTGCCGGGGAGCAACTCCTCTGCCAACCGCCAGTTACCCAACATCGGCCGCTGTACCGATGAGCGCGGTGTCGTTGCCGCCCAGAATCATTACGGCCGACCGCGGAGATGCCGGCCGTCGCGTGGACCTCGTGCTCTGTCGTCACCTGATCGACCTCAACGCCGTCACCCGCTCACGGGTGCAGGCCTGGATCGAGAACGGCCGCGTCTCGATCAATGGCCGGATTGTGAAACGCGTTTCCGCTCGTCCGGCACTCGGCGACACCATTACCGTCCTGCTGCCGGATGAGCGGCCACGCGCACCGGTCCTGCCGGAGGACACAGCCGTCGACGTGCTGTTCGAAGACGAGCAGCTGCTCGTGGTGAACAAGCCGGCTGGCGTCGTGTCGCACCCGACGTTCCGCCATGCGGCCGGCACCCTGATGAACGCGCTGCTCGGCTACGCGCGCCGCTGGCCCGACACGCAGCGCCCCTCGCTCGTCGGCCGGCTCGACAAGCTCACGTCGGGCGCAATCCTCGTCGCGAAAACGACGAACGCGCATGCGCTGCTGCAGCGGACCCTGGCGTCGGCGCGCAGCGAGAAGGCCTACCTGGCTCTGTCGTATGGGATGGTGGACGATCGAGGCGAGATCGCGCTTCGTCTGCGGCGCCATCCCGACGATCGGCGCCGCGTCATCGCTACCGAAGACGACGGGCTCCCGAGCACGACGTACTTCGAGCGGCTGGCGGCGATCGATGCGGGCGGCACAACGCTGTCGCTCGTCTGCTGCCGCCTCGCGACGGGTCGGATGCACCAGATCCGCGTGCACCTTGCGGCGCGCGGCTGGCCGATTGTGGGCGATCCCAAGTACGGCGGGCAGGGATGGGAGGAGGTCGCAGACGCGAATGCGGCCGCGGCGCTGCGAAACTTCCCGCGGCAGGCGCTGCACGCGTGGCGGCTCGCGTTCGCGCATCCGATCACGCAAGAAGCCGTAGTGGTTGAAGCGCCGCTACCCGCCGACATGCTCGCGCTGATGCGGACATGCGGCATCGCGTGGCCGTGACGCTAACGTTCGCGGAAGGTTTCCGCCGCGCCCGGCGCGCGGAAGTCGACCGTCTCACCACCTGCCCGTCCAGTGACGTGGTACTGCGCGCGCATCTGGAGGAAATCGGGCCCCGCCGCAAGCGCGCCTCCCGGCGTCACGATGGCGCTCTCCACCGTGATGTCCATCGTCAGGTCCACCTCACGTCCGCGGCCGGTCACGACGATGCGCGTCGGCCGCCCGGTGGCAGGATCGTCGGTCTCCTCGATCGACACGCGTGTCGTGTAGCCCACCGGGCCATCTGGCCCGAGCGCGACGAGGAAGCCGGGCAGCCGGTCGGGATCGGCGGCGTCGACCGGCGGGATCACGCGGCCGTAGACGTACGACAGCCCCTCGTGCTGCACCTGGCCCCAGCGCCACGACACACCTTCCCAGAATCCCCAGTTGTGATCGTGATAGCCGGTGCCGGCGAGCTCGATCAGCTCTCCGTCGGCAACGATCGTCCCGCTCAGCGGACCGGACATCACCGGCACCGTGTAGCCGGACACCCAGCCGCCGGCGCCCTGCAGTTCGATCGGCGTGAGCGAACGACCGGGCACGGCGTCGACGATTACTTCTCCGGTCGCCCTGCCCTTCGATGGGGACCCCAGACGCGGCAGGTCGAACGTGATGCGATAGCGCGTGCCATCCAGCCGGACCCGGTTGCCGGCGATGGTCACATCAGGCGCCGACTCCACGAGCGCGCCTTCGTCAACCGCTTCCGACGCAGCATAGCTGGTCGTCTGTCCGCCGCGATCGAGCTGCAGCCGCACGCCCGACGTCCTGCGCCCGTCCGCCTGCCGCGGCCCGGCGAGGAACGTCATGTAGAACTGCACGTCGCCCGATCGTCCCTTGAAGTACAGCCACTCCGCCCACGAACCCGCGCGGGCGGGCACGTCGGGAACGGGACGGAACCGGTCCATCGCGCGCAGGACCGAACCAGCGTCGGGGCTGGCCCACGCCGCGTCCCGCGGGCCGTCCACCCATCGCGCGATCCCGGAGGTCTCGGGATCCTCGAGCGCACGTTCCAGGCTCGGGATGCCGCCGCGGGCCAGAACAGGAACGACACCGCCGCCCGGCGCGACGAGATACAGCTCCGCCCGCCGCCGTGGCGACGCTGCCGCGACGCCACGATCGGACTGCAACCGCTGCATCACGAAGCGCGCGGAGGTGACCGAACCGCTGAGGCCCGTGACGATGACGTCGCCGCCGCCGACGAGCGCAGGCGAGCGTGCCTGCTCGAGGACCACCTCGCCGACGCCGAGCAGCGTGGCCATTACCGAGACGCCCAGGCCGAACCCGACGCCGAGCACGGCGGTCCGCACCGGGTGCGCCACGAGCGACTTCCACGCCATCGCGACGATCACGGGCGGGCCTCCTCGCACTCGATGCGGCCGTCGCGCATCAGCAGCCGGCGTGCGGCGCGCTCGGCGAGCGTTGCGTCATGAGTCACCACGACGACGGTCGTGCCATCGGCCTGGACGCGATCGAGCAGCTCCGCGATGTGCTCGCCATTGGCACGATCGAGCTCGCCGGTCGGTTCGTCCGCGAGCAGCAGGCGCGGGCGGTTGGCGAGCGCGCGGGCGATGGCGACGCGCTGCGCCTCCCCTCCTGAGAGCTGCGACGGGCGATGGTCGGCGCGGTGGCCGAGGCCGACATACTCGAGCAGCTCGGACGTCCGCCGACGCCGGTCGGCCCTGGAGATCCCGGCCTCAGCCTGCGGAACATCGACGTTCTCGGCTGCGGTCAGCATCGGCAGGAGGAAAAAGCGCTGGAAGACGAAGCCGATGCTGCGGAGCCTCAGGTCGCTGCGCGAGGCGTCCGGCAGCGCGCCGACTTCGCGGCCGTCGAACAGCAGCGATCCCGAGCTCGGCGTGTCGACACAGCCGAGGATGTGCAGCAGCGTCGACTTGCCGCAGCCCGAGGGGCCACGGATCGCCAGGTACTCCCCTGCGTCGATCTGCAGCGAGACGTCGCGCAGCGCATGCACCGGGCCGCCGCCCATCGGAAAGACCTTGGCGAGCGTGCGCGCTTCGACGAGCGGCGTCACGACACCACCTCGTTCCTCAACGTTGTCGCGATCGGCAGCGTCGCAACGAGCCACATCGGGTAGGCCGAGGCGAGCAGCGCCGTCGACACGAGCAGCACGATGTGCATCGCCAGCGCGCGCGGCTCGAACTCGAAGAAGTGCATGGCTGCTGGAATGCCGGGCATCGTCTTGAGGATGCCGTCCAGCCAGACGGAGAGCGCCAGACCGAGCGGAAGCGCGAGGACGCCGCCGATGCCGACCAGCATTCCACCCTGCCACAGCACGTCCGCGGCCGCCCGCTTTCGCGAAAAGCCGAGCGCGCGCAGGGCCGCGATCTCGGCGAGGCGCTGGTTCACCGACACGGTCAGGAGCACGGTGATCAGGAGAAAGCCGAACAGCAGCGTGATCGTGGAGAGCACGCTCGAAATCTGGCGGAAATACGTGAAGTTCTGCGCCTGCATGCGCGCGACGATGTCCTCGTTGGTCACGGGGAAGAGGTCGGGCCGGGCTGCCCGAATTGCAGCAACCGCCGCTGCGGCGCCAGCACCCTCACGCGACGCGACCATCAGCATGTCGGCCTGGTCGCGTTCGTCGTCGCACGCCTGCCGCACGGCGCGGCGCGACAGCACGGCGGTCAGCGCGCCCTCGCTGTCGAACGGAAACTGCGCCGTCCCAACGATCTGAAACTCCCTGGGCACGAGCGCCACCTTCGACCCGTCGCAGAGCACACGTACCTGCAGCCGGGCGCCAACAGGCATCGCCAGCGCGGCGTGCAGTGCCTCGTTCACGAGCATGCCGTCGTCGGGCCGCGTGTCGAGGTCGTCGCCGACGATGACCGTCCACGGCCGGCGGGTGCCCGGGTCGACGCCCATCACCGAAAATCCGAACCAGCGTCCGGCTAAGTAGGTCTCGGCATCGGCGGTCCGCAGCGGCACTACTTCGGCGACCTGCGGCAGCGCGCCGATGGCATCGGCGGTGGCGGTCGCATCGGACAGGCGGACTCCGCCGGGCAGCGGCGACTGCGTGGCCGAGACGCGCACGTCGAAGCCGACGCTGTCGAGCAGGTCGCGGAACGACACGACCAGGCCACGGGACAGCAGCAGCATGTCGAAGAGCAGCGCCCCGACCGCGGCGATGCCGAGGATGCCGAGCGATGCACGCCCGGGCTGTCGCAGCAGGCTTCGCACAGCGAACCGGAAGGCCCTCATCGGCGTGTCAGCGAGAACACTTCGCTCCTCAGCAGCGACCAGGACGACGCGACGATCGCAGCGATGCCGAGCGGCACGGCCACGGCAATCGAACGCAGGGCGACGGACGGCGTGATGTGGACGAACACCAGCGCCGTGTCGTACCGCCACTGGAAGAACCGGTTGATGCCGTCCTCCATCACGATCGAGAGCACGATGCCAAACGCCGCGCCCGCGAGCGCGATCGCCACGCCTTCGGCCAGCACGTGCTGGAGGATCCGGCGCCGCCTGAAGCCCATGAGGCGCAGGATGCCGACCGTGGATCGGCGCTCCTCGACGAGCATCAGCATCAGCGCAAGCAGGAAGATGCTGCTGGCGATCACCGTCACGATGGCGATCGCCAGGTGAAACCGGTCGAGCACGACGAACGGAGCCGCACGGCTGTCGTTGCTGCCGATCCGCTGCGCCGACACGCCCGGAACGGCCGTGGCAATTCGCCGCGCCGTCGTGCGTGCGTCGTCCCCGGAGGCGAGCGCAACGTTGACCGCATCCACCGACTCTCGGTCGAGCGGATTGGACGGATCGGCGGCGAGGTCGACGAGGTCCGGCAGGTGCAGGCGCACCTCGTGGCGGATCGCGCCGAGCCGCATCGGGTCCGGCGTCGGCTCGTACACGCCGACGACTTTGAACTGGCGCGGGTTCTCGCCCGTGGCGTCAGCCGACAGCGCGACGAGGCCGCCAATCGAGAGTTGCTGCGACTCCATCAGCTGCCGCGAGACCAGCACCTCGGGCATGTCGCCCGCCGTGTCGGACCACACGACCGAGGCCGCCAGCGCGATCGCGGCACAGGCTGTTGCGACGATGAGCGTCCGTGGGCGGAACATCCGCCTTCAGACCCACTGTGGCGGTGGGGTAATCGACTCTGCGGGGGTGGGACCCGGATCGGGACGGCCGCTGCCTTCGAGACGGCTGATGGCACGCACGGTCATGTCGTGGTCGCACAGGATCTGACACGAGAGCCGCACACCGGTCAACCCCCGCGCGGCGAGGCGCTCACGTTCCGCCGCCGTGAACGCGGCCGGCTCTCCCTCGATGAACTCGACGCGGCACGTCGTGCAGCGGGCGTTGCCGCCGCACGCGTGAAGCTGATCCACCTTCGCATCCTGCTCGATGGCGAGCACGAGACGTTTTCCTTCAAGCACCTCGACGGTGCCAAATCCTTCAACGGTCAGTTTGGGCATATTCACAATTATCAGGGATCGGGGATCGGGGATCAGGGATCGGGAGGGATCAGGGCTAAATCAGGGTCAGGGAGCAGGGACACCAGGGATCGGGGAACAGGGATCGGGGTCAGGGATCAGGTGGCGGTCGGGATTCGGATCGAGGGCGGCGACGGGCTCGCCCCGCCGCCCCTGATCCCTGATCCCTGATCCCTGATCCCTGTCTAATACCCCATCTTCAATTCGCCGGTCTTCTGACCGTTCACCGTCCCCGCGGTCAGCCACTCCAGCGACGCGCGGAACATGAGCAGGTGGTTCTTCTCCCACATCGCGTTGTGCGACGAGCACGCGAGATCGATGAACACCTTCTCCTTCGCCCCGTGGTCCACGTAGAACTGCCTGACGCGCGCTGGCTGCACCTGCACGTCATGCACGCCGGCGATCATGAGCGTCGGGGTCTGCATCTTCGAGACGACCGCCTGGTTGAATCCCCACGACGGCGTCGACGGTGCGCGGCGCACGCCGGTGCCCCAGGTGGCGCCCACCGGATCGGAGGCGAGCATCTCGCGCCAGACGACGTCGTGCGTGGCGGCGGTCCACTGATCCGAGCACCCGGTCTGGCGTCCCCACAGCGTGTTGAAGTCGGCGAGCGACTGCGTGTTGAACGGCACCGCATTCGGCCCCGGCGCCGTGGGAGGTCCGTCGGGTCCGGTCGGGTTGTAGGCTGGCGCCAGCATTACCTGCCTGAGGATCTTCTCGGGGTGCTGCGACGCGTATCCGCCCGAACGCGGGCCGCCGAGCGACCATGCAATGGTGCTGATCTTCTCGACGCGCCGCAGCGCGCGCACGTAGTCGACCACGGCGTTGATGTCGTCCCAGTCGTTGGCGATGGTCGTCAGCGTCTTGCCGAAGGTCGGCGCGCACGGAGCGGGGATGAGCGCGGGAACCAAGGCCTTCTGCTGGTCCTGCGACAGGTTGCACGGATCGTTCATCGGACCGGGGCGCGTCGACCGCCCGATGCCGGTCACATCCATCGCGAAGACGTCGAAGCCGGCCTCAGCGAGGAACTGCATCCAGCTGTAGTCCTCGTGCGGCACGTCGAAGGCGACTTCGGCCGGCGTCCCGGCGCCGTGGATGAACAGCACGACCCGATCGGGCGCAGTGGCGCCGCGCAGCGCGTTGCCGGCGCGCACCTTCTCGCGCACGTAGACGTTGCTCGTCTGCCCCGCAATCGCCGGCACCTTCGAGACCGTCCGCACGTAGTGGTCGATCGTCAGAATGGCCGATCCGTCTTCCCCAAGGGCGGTGAGACGCGGGGATGCGACCAGCCACGCGAGCGCGGCACATCCACACGCGAACATCGCCGATGAACGCTTCGTCATGGGTCCAATCCTTTCACTGGCCGTTTTCGGCACGGCAGAGTGTAGCGCGGGCCGGGGCGCCGACCGTATCATGACGGGGATGGTCTCCCGTTCACTCGTCGTCCTCATCACGATCGTGGCGCTGGCGGCCTCGGCCTGCTCGAATGTGTCGGCCACGGGCGGACCGATTACCGGCCAGTCGGGAACGTTGACCGTGTCCGGGGAGTTCCAGCCGGTGGTGCTGGACGCGGTTCAGCGCGTGTCCATCGACGGCTCCCGGCTCGTGCTGCACGGCACAGTGGGCACCGCGGCCGTCGAGCTGCCGACGAACGCCGACCCCGCGCAAACGAATCGCGGATGGGCACTGGTGACGGAGGGCGAAAACGGCGATACGCGGACCCTCACCTTCACGCACGAGATGTCGCTCGACGACTTCACGCTGGCGCTCCCGGCGAGTGCGGCGCCGCTCAAGTACGGCAGCTTCGCCGGACGCGACGGCGCCGACATGCTCGTCTTCGCGTGGGGCGCCGACTCGCAGTGCTACTGGGGCTGGGTCTCGATTCGAAAGTTGTCCGCCGCCGCACAGTAGTGCGACTTACAGGACGGTCACTTCACGCGCTGACGCTGCGGCCGCGCACAACTTCGTAAGTGCAGAACCGAAATGCGCGTGTTCCACCTTGGGCACCCGCGCGATACGCGCGTTGAACGCCCGTTCGCGCAACACTCCACACATCAGCCACTTCCCGAGGTTCACCGGTTCGGCATTCCCGTTGCCCTGTCGACGTGCGGAGGACCACAGATGCGACTTGCCGCCGTGGCGACAGTTCTGATGTTGGCCGCCGCGCCGAATGCCGGCGCCGAGCCCGAGAAGTTCGTAGAGATCGTTCGAGCAGAAATCGACTTCGATGGTGGTCGCGTGAGCGCCTTCGGCAGCGGCTTCGGCAGTTCCGCGGGGCGCGTGACGTTGACCGGATCGCGCGGCGCCGTGTACGCCGACCTCATTGCCGTGACGTGGACCGACCACGAGGTCGTCGCGTTGCTTCCGCCGGGACTCGGCGTGGGGGCCTACCGCCTTGGGGTGAGTACCAAGGCGAACGGCAAGGGAACCTACAGCACCGACTTCATTGACGTCACCATCGGTGCGCAGGGTCCGAAGGGCGAGGCCGGCGACCCGGGCGTCAGCGGCCTTCAGGGCGAGTTCGGTCCGCCTGGACCTGCAGGACCTGCGGGACCGCCGGGGCCGCCCGGACCCCAGGGGGCCCAGGGACCTTCCGGGAGTGTCGGTCCGATCGGCCCACCCGGCCCCCAGGGACCGCAAGGGCCTGCGGGGGCGTCGGGCACCGTCGCGTCGGCGACGACATCGCTGCCAATCGGGACGCTGACGACGACAGCCGTCGTCCTGCCTGGTGTCGCGGCCCTCGACATACCGGCCGACGCGACGACAACGACCGCGTGGGCCGAGGCGCACGGCACGCTGACGCTGAACGCCGGCTCGGGGACTTACGGGATCGTGGAGATCAACCTGCTGCTGGACAGCGTCGTCGTGCAGACGATCCGGCACTCGCTCGTGAACTACCTGGCGGGCAACATGCCGAGCTCGTGGCATCTCCATACGATGCGGGCGCTCGCGCCCGGCCACCACGAGTTCCAGGTGCAGGCGCGCGTCCTCACGGGCACGGGGCAGGTGCAGATCAACACCAGCACCGGCCGGCTCTCGGCGATGGCCTTCAGGCCGTAGCGGCTACCGCGTCGTCAACAGGAACGGGCCGGTCGGTTTCGCCGAGCCGCCGGCCCGCTCGGCGGACGCGGCGAAGCCGGTCAGGGTCGGCAAATCCTTCGGCACGTCGAAGGCCGCGACAATCGCTCCTGCCTCCCCCGGCTGGACGACGCCGGCGCTCACGGGGCCGCCGCTCGTCAGGAACCAGAGCTGCAGGACCCCATCGTCGGCGACCGGCGGGAGCCGTGACGCCGTGAACAGCAGGCCCGAGGCTCGGCTCACGAAGGCGCGCGCCGTCGCCTCGGGAGCGGGCGGCCGACCGGTGAGCGTCATCTCGACGCCGTCCGACGCGGTCAGCAGCGCGAGGTTCTCGCGCATCGACGTCAGCTCGCGCGAGGTGTCGGCGGCCTGCTGCTGCGCGAACTGCATCCGCGTGACCGCGTCGACCAGCCGCAGTTCTACGTCCTCGATCTGCCGATTCAGGTTCGCCGCGTAGACGCCGACGCCCGCCGCGATCACGAGCAGGACGCCTGCAGCAATCCAACCGGCCCAGAAGAACTTCGTGTGTGGGGTGTGCTCAGTCATGCCCAGGTGGTGGCACAAATTCTAGCTGATGGGCCGCCCTCAGCTGAACAGTGGCAAGATGATGCGGGGCACTGGCGTCGGCAGCCGCTCGCGAGCGGCGCGCGCGTCTCGGCGGTGCGTGAGACACTTATGGACGAAAGAGGGCGTGCCCACGCGCTGCGGCACGCGGCAGGAACTGGAGGCAGGATGGCACCCTTCTCACTCTCACGCGCATTGAGCCTGGTCGTGGGCGCAACGGCGATTCTCGGGCTCGTCGCATGCGGCGGAGGTGAAGACGAAGGCGCGGCACCGGCAGCGACGGTCCGCGAGCAGAAGCCGCTGCCCGAGGAGCCGCTCGTCGCGCGCATGGACTCGGTGGGCACCTACGGCGGACGCTTCGTGCTCGGCGAGACCTCCGGGCCGAAGACGTTCAACGCCATGATGGCGAACGAGACCTCGTCGACCGACATCACGGACAACATGTTCGTCGGCCTCGGCGACTTCGACAACGAGACGCAGGAGGACGACGCCAGCGCTCGCCAAGAGCTGGGAGGTAGCGCCGACGGCCTCACCTGGACCTTCCACCTGCGCAAAGGCGCCGCCTTCTCCGACGGACATCCGATCACGTCAGCCGACGTCCTCTTCAGCTTCGAGATCGCCTACGACGACACGCTGCATCCGTCGGTGCAGGATCTGCTCGTCATGAACGGCAAGAAGTGGGACGTCAGCGCGCCGGACGACTACACGTCGTCATCAAGACGCCGTCGCCGAACGCGATGGTCGTCGCGCTGGCAGGCTCGGTGCGGATCATGCCGAAGCACGTCCTCGAGCCGGCTTACAAGAGCGGCGACCTTCGCGTCGGCGTACAACGTCAGCACGCCGCCTGATGAGATCGTCGACGAGCGGACCGTGGCGCGTGAAGCAGTACGTGCCCGGCGAGAAGACGGTGCTCGAGCCGAACCCGTACTGGTTCGGCGTGGACGCGGAGAACCAGCGCCTGCCCTACCTCGACGAGCTCGTCTACCTCGATGGTGCCGGATCAGGATGCGGCCGACCTGAAGTTCCGGGCCGGGCGAGATGGACGGCGCTCGACAACGTGAAGCCCGAGAACTACCAGCTGGTACGAGGACAACCAGCAGCAGCGGCAACTACACGCTGTACGAACTCGGCCCGGCGCTCAACACCAACTTCTTCTGGTTCAACCTGAACAAGGTGCAGCAAGGCCGAGCACCGGCAAGAAGGTCGGCGACCCGTACGTCGACCCGGTCAAGTACAGCTGGTTCAACAACCCCGTGTTCCGGCGCGCCGTGTCGATGGCCGTCGATCGCGACGCGATGATCCCGAGCATCTTCTTCGGCGACGCGGTGAAGAACTGGTCGACGTCGACGCCGGCGACAAGGTCTGGTACACGCCCGACATCGTCAAGTACGACTACAACCTGGAAGAGGCGAAGAAGCTCATCGCCGTCGCTCGGATGGTCGGACACGAACGGCGACGGCTTCGTCGAGGACGCGGCGGGCCACACCGGTCGAGCTTCACGCTGAAGACGAACAGCGACAACAAGATGCGCGTCGGCGATGGCCAACTTCATCCGCGACGACCTCGCGAAGATCGGCGTCAAGGTCACGCTCGCGCCGGTCGACTTCAACACCCTCATCACCAACATCCGCGAAGACTTCCAGTACGACGCGATGCTGCTCGGCCTGCAGTCCGGCGTGCCGCCCGATCCGGCGATGGGTCAGAACGTGTGGCGCTCGAGCGGCCGCACGCACTACTGGAACATCGAGCCAGCCGAAGCCGGAGACGCCCGAAGAAGCGCGCATCGACGCCCTGATGGACGTCATCGTCGGCAGCACGCGATCTCGAGAAGCGCAAGGAGGCCTGGAAGGAAGATCGCAGGACATCGTCAACGAGCAGTCCTGGATCATCTGGCTGCCGACGCTCAACGCCAAGGTGCCGATGCGCAACCGGTTCGGCAACGCGAAGCCGTCGGTCATTCCGCACCGCCTGCTCTGGAACATCGACCGCGTGTACGTCAAAGCGTGCCGCGAGCCTGACGGCTGACGCGGATGCGCACCTACGTCATCCGGCGGTTCCTGCAGATCATTCCGCTGCTCTTCGGGATCTCGGCGCTGACGTTCCTGCTGCTGCAGCTGGCGCCGGGCGACTTCCTGAACCAGATGGCGGAGAACCCCGCCATCTCCGCCGCGACGATCGAAGCGATGCGCCGCCGCTTCGGCCTCGACCAGCCGTGGTACGTGCAGTACGGGCTGTACCTCCAGAACGTCGTGCTCCGGTTCGACTTCGGGGAGTCGTTCTCGCGCCATCAGCCCGTGTTCGCCGTCATCCGCGAGGGCCTGGGAACACGCTGCTGCTCGCGGGCGCCGCTGCGGTCGTGACGTGGGGGCTGGCGCATCCCGCTCGGCGTCTGGGCGGCGGTGCGCCAGTACTCGTGGGTGGACCAGCACGCTGTCGCTGATCGCGTTCATCTGGCTGTCGGTCCCCGAGATCCTGTCGGGGCTGCTGCTGCTGATGCTCGCCGCGCGGACCGGCTGGTTCCCGGTCGGCGGCATGCGATCGATCGACTACGACGAGATGAGCGCCCTCGGCAAGATCGGCGACCTCGCCTGGCACCTCGCACTGCCGGCGCTCGTCGTCGGCCTCGTCCCGCTTGCGAGCCGCATGCGGCAGATGCGCGGCAACCTGCTCGACGTTCTGCGCCTCGACTTCGTGACGACCGCGCGGTCGAAGGGACTGGACGAGCGGCGTGGTCATCTTCAAGCACGCGCTGCGCAACGCGCTGAACCCGATGATCACCCTGTTCGGCTACACGCTGGGCGCGCTGGTGTCGGGATCGTTCATCGCCGAGATCATCTTCTCGTGGCCCGGCCTGGGCCGGCTCACGCTCGACGCGATCCTCACGCAGGACCAGTACCTCGTGATGGGCTCGGTGCTGATGGCGTCGGTCGTGCTGATCGTCGGCAACCTGATTGCCGACCTGCTGCTGGCGATCGCGGATCCGAGGATCAGTTATGACTGAGCGAATGGCTCAGGGTCACCTCGATCCGTATGCCCCGCTTGTCTTCGACCGCGATTCGTCGCGCGCCGACAGCGGCGCACCGCCGCAGTCGCCGGCGCGGATCTTCTGGCGCCAGCTGCGCAAGAGTCCGCTCGCCATCGCCGGCGGCGTCATCCTGGCGGTCTTCTACCTGCTCGCGATCTTCGCGCCGTTCGTCGCGCCGTACTCGGAAGAGGAGATGGACCGCGCAGCGCTACTTCCATCCCCCGCACACGGTGCACTGGGTGGACGCGCAGGGGCGTTCCACCTCCGGCCGTTCATCCGGCAGACGCGCCTCGCCGATCCGTCGGCGTTCACCTACGAGGAGGTCGAGGGACAGGAGCGGCCGATCCGATTCTTCGTGCGCGGCGCGCCGTACACGACTGCTCTGGGCATCATCCCGAGCACCATCACCTGTTCGGCGTCGAAGATCCGGCCGCATCTACCTGCTGGGGACCGATTCGTTCGGGCGGGATGAGTTCTCCCGCCTGCTCTTCGGCGGCCAGATCTCGCTGACGGTCGGCCTCGTCGGCATCCTCATCTCGTTTACGCTCGGGCTCCTGCTCGGCGGCATCTCGGGGTATTTCGGCGGGCTGACCGACACGATCGATCATGCGGACCACGGAACTGCTGCTCAGCATTCCGTCGCTGTACCTGATCATCGCGCTCCGCGCCGTGTTCCCGATCGATCTGCCCAGCCAGCAGGTCTACCTGGGGATCGTCGCCATCCTGGCCTTCATCGGGTGGGCCGGGCTCGCCCGCGTCATTCGCGGCCTCGTGCTGTCGATCCGGCGGAACGAGTTCGTCACGGCGGCCGAAGCGCTCGGCGTCGAGCCGGTTCCGCATCATCACCCGCCACATCCTTCCCAACACGTGGTCGTTCGTGATCGTGGCGGCGACGATTTCCGTCCCGGGCTACATCCTCGGCGAGGTCGTCCTGTCGTTTCTCGGCGTCGGCGTCCAGGAGCCCGCCTGCGTCGTGGGGCAACATGCTGAACCAGGCACGCAGCATCCGCGCGCTCACCTCGTTCCCGTGGCTTCTGTACGTGCCGGCGACGGCGATCTTCCTCACCGTCATGGCGTTCAACTTCCTCGGCGACGGCCTGCGCGACGCGCTCGATCCCAGACGCGTCACCGGCGGGCGGACGTGAGCGCGTCCGCATGAGCACCGAACCGCTGCTGCGCGTCGAGAACCTGCAGACGCACTTCTTCACGCGACGAGGCGATCGTGCGCGCCGTGGACGGCGTGTCGTTCGAGGTGCACGCGGGCGAGACGCTCGCGGTCGTCGGCGAGTCGGGCAGCGGCAAGAGCGTCACGGCGCTGTCGATCCTCCGGCTCGTGCCGCAGCCGCCCGGACGGATCGTCGGCGGCTCCGTGCGGTTCCGCGGGCGCGAACTCCTGCTCGGCGAGCCCGCGCGAGATGCGGGCGATACGCGGCAAGGAGATCTCGATGATCTTCCAGGAGCCGATGACGTCGCTCAACCCGGTCTTCACGTGCGGGGAGCAGATCATCGAGACGCTCGTGCTCCACGAGCGGATCGCGCGCGCCGCGGCCCGGCAGCGCGCGATCGAGATGCTGGAGCTGCGTCGGCATTCCGGCGCCAGAACAGCGGGTCGACGAGTACCCGCACCAGATGTCCGGCGGCATGCGCCAGCGCGTCATGATCGCCATGGCGCTCGCGTGCCGACCCGTCTGTGCTGATCGCCGACGAGCCGACGACCGCGCTCGACGTCACCATCCAGGCGCAGATACTCGAGCTCCTGAAGCGGCTGCAAGCAGAGCTCGGCATGGCGGTCATCCTGATCACGCACGACCTCGGCGTGGTGGCCGAAACGGCCGACCGCGTCGCCGTGATGTATGCGGGGCAGGTCGTCGAGTACTGCGACGTGCGCGCGGCGTTCCGGCGCCCGCTCCACCCGTACACGGCGGGCCTGCAGGCCTCGCTGCCGAAGCTCGGGGCAACGCAGGACCGGCTCCGGGTGATTCCCGGCAGCGTGCCGAACCCGGCGAACTTCCCCGTCGGATGCCGGTTTCACCCGCGTTGTCCCGGTTGCGCAGAATCGCTGCCTCGAGGAGCCCGAGCTCGTCGCCTTCGAGGACGGACACCTGTCGCGCTGCTTGCGCGCCGGCGAGATCGCCGCGCGGCAAGCTGAATCCCGTACCGCAGCGAAGCATGAATCCGAGCGCGACAGCCGGCCGGATTCGGCGACGCCGATTCTCGAGGTGCGCGACCTGAAGAAGTACTTCCCGATCAAGAAGGGGATGTTCTCGCGCACGGTCGGCCACGTGCGCGCGGTCGACGGGTCTCGTTCTACGTCGCACGCAGGCGAGGTGCTCGGCCTCGTCGGCGAGAGCGGCTGCGGAAAGACGACGGCTGGGCGCTGCATGCTGCGGCTGATCGAGCCGACGAGCGGCAGCGTGAAGTTCGAAGGACAGGAGCTCGTCGGACTGCCGCGCCGCCGAGCTGCGGCCGCTCAGGCGCCGCATGCAGATCATCTTCCAGGATCCGTATTCGAGCCTGAACCCCCGACTGACGATCGGGAGCATCCTGACGGAAGCGCTCACGACGCACGGGCTCGCGCGCGGACGCGCCGCACGCGATCGCGTCGCCGAGCTGCTGACGCTCGTCGGGCTGTCGCCGAGCGCATGCGACCGCGGTACCCGCACGAGTTCTCGGGCGGCCAGCGGCAGCGCATCGGCATCGCGCGTGCGCTCGCCGTGGACCCTCGGCTGATCGTGGCCGACGAGCCGGTGTCGGCGCTCGACGTGTCGATTCAGGCGCAGATCGTCAACCTGCTGCGCGACCTGCAGCGGCGCATGCACCTCACCTACATCTTCGTCGCGCACGATCTGTCGGTGGTGGAACACATCAGCGATCGCGTCGCCGTGATGTATCTCGGGAAGATCGTCGAGCTCGCGAGCAGCGCGGCGCTCTATCGCGCAGCCGCGGCATCCGTACACGGTGTCGCTGCTGTCGGCGATTCCGGTCCCCGATCCCGATCGCCGCGCGCAAGCGCATCGTGCTGAAGGGCGACGTGCCGAGCCCGGCCAACCCACCGTCGGGCTGCCGCTTCCATCCACGCTGCTTCATGGCGCAACCGGTCTGCAGTCAGGAGGAGCCGCTCCTGCGCGAAATCGCGCCCGGCCACTGGAGCGCCTGCCATTTCGCCGAGCAGGTGGAGGCCAGCGGACAGGCACGGGGACTGGAGCCGGGCTGAGTTGGATCCTCGGGTCGCTGCACCTATACTTCAGCCGTTTCACGCAGTCCCCCGGGACAGCAGAAGGAGCCAATTTATGATGCGAGCAGCGGTCGGCGCGGTCCTCGTCTGTGGCATGGCAGTCGGATGTTCGTCCTCGTCCGGCACTGGAGGCAGCGGTCTGACGTCGCCGTCAGTGGCGCCAGGTGCGACGCAGGCATCCGGCGCAAGCGGCCAGGGCGGCACGGGCGGTTCCGCGGTCATGCAGTTCGGCAAGGCCGATGTCGGGACGGACGCCGCGCCCGACTCCGGTCACGATCAGTCGGGACATGCGAAAGACGATGTCGTGCCGCGCACCGTCGTCATCGACGCTGGCGGGACGGTCAACTTCACAGTGCCGGCCGGTGTGCATCAGATCAGCATCTACGCGCCCGGCACCGAGCCGGAGGACATCAATCTGGGCATCCGGACCACACTCTCAGCGTTCGCCGGATGCGCGGGACCGGCCGTCGTGAACGCGCCGCTGGTGATCAACGACCCGACCAATCGCGTCGCGGCCATTCCGGTCCCGTGCTTCGCACCTGCGGAGCGGTCCTACACGTTCACGTCACCCGGCAGGTACCTGGTGATTTGCGCCTTCGTGCCGCATTTCGAAACGGGCATGTACGCCTGGGTTGACGTGAAGTAGTGATACGCGCGTGACCGCGGATGCAGACGCATCCGCGGTCACCGATGCTCGC
The DNA here is from genome assembly GCA_963748265.1 of uncultured Acidobacteriota bacterium. GTDB lineage: Bacteria > Acidobacteriota > Vicinamibacteria > Vicinamibacterales > CAVVIG01 > CAVVIG01. The sequence goes on from CAVVIG010000003.1 coordinate 66,641, forward strand.
ATCCGCAGAAATTTTCCCGCACCCGCACTTTTCGCTGTACTTTTCCTCCGCTCCAACCGATACTTTCTTTATGCCGGTTCGCCCGGCTCCGCCAGACACCGTTTTCCGCCCGCTTCAGTAACCCGCTAACTGCAGGAATGTGCCTGTGAAGTTTTCTGCCCCCGTCGTGTGCCTGTTTGCGCTTGTACTCGCTGGTTGTGAATCGACGAAATCCGAAAATCCGCTCAGCCCGTCCGTTGCGGGCCCGCTTCCTGGGGTCGAGATCGGCGCGCCGAGGCCGCTCGAACCGAAGTCCGGCTCGAAAGTGGTGAGCTCGCCGCCTGTTGCGCTGACTATTCAGAACACGACGAGCTCCGGCCCACGGCCAATCTCCTACGCCTACGAGGTGTCGGCCGACGTCTCGTTCCAGTCGACGTCCTACTCCGGCACCACGGCGCCGGGCGCCGACGGCAAGACCAGCGTCACGCCGCCGGACAAGTGGACCAACGGCACGACCTACTACTGGCGCGTGCGTGCGGTGGACGGCGCGAACAACGGTCCCTGGTCTGAGATCAGCACCTTCCATGTCGTCGAGAAAGTGACGCTCGGTGCGCCTCAGCTCATCGGGCCTGGTAACGGGCAGGTCGTCGGCATCCAGCCGACGCTGCAGTTGACGAACGTCGCGCGCACCGGCGAACCGGACGGGTTGCACTACGAGTTCCAGGTGTCCTCGTCCCTCGGCTTCGAATCGCTCGCCTCGGCCAGCTACGTCGAGGAGCAGGCGGACGTCACGTCCTTCGTCGCCAGCCCGCTGGATGGCGGCCGGACCTACTTCTGGCGCGCCCGTGCGACCGAAGCCACGACGACGAGCGACTGGTCCGCCGTCTTCTTCTTCGTGATTCGGTCTACGTCCGTACCGTCGCCGGCACCCTCGCCGGCGCCTGCTCCGGGTCCATCCGGCGGCGCGTCCGGCATTCCGTACGGCGGCTCCGGACCGGCCCCGAGCGATCGTGAGGGCGTTGCGATGATCGAGGCGGTGAAGGCAGACCTGCGGCGGCGCGGCATCTCGATGTCGGGCGACTGCGGCGCGTTCGAGATCACGAGGCGCGTCGCGTGGGCGTTCCGGGATCGCGGCGCGGGCCTGGAGAGCAAGACCTACGGGCGGCAGTGCCAGCTGTTCTCGCAGGACATCGTCCTGTTCAGCAACGGCACGTCGGTGGACATCCTGATTGGCGGCGGCAACGAGAACGGCGCGTCGTGGCAGGTCCACTCGATGTCGGACTGGCGCAGCTACTTCGTGGCGCCGCCCAACCCGGATTGATCGAGGCGGACATGTAGGGGCGGGTCTGGAGACCCGCCCTCTACAACATCATCAGGTGTGTAGGGTCGGGTCTTAAGACCCGACCCTCCGTCGGACGTCAGACCCTCCGCCGGACGTCAGTTCGGCAGCGCGAACGCGAGGAACTCTCCCGAGTAGACCCCGCCGCTCACGGCGACGACGATGAACTGCTTGCCGTCGACCATATAGGTCATCGGCGACCCGCTCTGCGGCGCGGGCATCAACAGCGCACCCACTTCCCTGCCATTCGTCTTGTCGTACGCACGCAGCATCGCGCCGCGCGGGTGTTCCGGCGTCGTCGTCACCTGCGGATCGCCCATCACGACGACCGACTTCGTCACCATCAACCCGACACCCGACACGTTCGGCTGTCCGGTCTTGGGGATGTTCACGCCCTTCAGCAGCGGATGGTTGCGGATGTTGTCGGGCGTATCGCCAGCCGGCACCTGCCACAGGAGATCACCCTTATCGAGGCTGATGGCCGACAACGTCCCGTCCGGCGGCTTGTAGATCGGCAGCCCCTGAATCGTCAGGCCCGCCGTCGCGATCGCTTCCGCAGCAGGATCCGCCGGCCCCGATGCCTCGCCCTTGAAGTTGGTCGGCGCAAACGGCTTGCCCGCGCCATCGGCCGCGCAGCAGTCGCCAGGGCCCAGCACCTCGCGGAACGGACGCCCGGCAATGCCCGACACGTAACGGATGTCGGAGAAGCCCTGCGGCGGCGCGACCAGCGACCGTGCCGACGGCGCGTGTCCTGCCTGCGCGTAGACGACGTGCAGTTCGGGATCGCCCGCCGATCCCGGCCAGTTGGTCGCCGTGCCCGACCCGACGGCACCGAGCAGCCCCGTGAGGTTGCCGAGCATCGGCGGCGTGAACGGCGAATTGCCCACCCGGTACCGCTTCAGCACGTCGAGCGCCTGCGTGCGAAGTTCCGGCGTGAAGTCGATCACATCGTCCGGCACGCGGAGCACGTTGCGCCCGTACTGCGGCGGCTTGGTCGGAATGGGCTGCGTCGGCGACGTCTTCTCGCCGGGCACGTCGGACTGCGGCACCGGCTTCTCCTCGATCGGCCACACCGGCTTGCCGGTGACGCGATCGAGCACGTAGAGATACGCCACCTTGCTCGGCTGCGCGAGCGCCTTGATCGCGCGGCCGTCGACGTTGATGTCCATCAGGATCGGGGCGGAGGAGTTGTCGAAGTTCCAGATCGGATGGTGGACCAACTGGAAGTGCCACTTCCGTTGTCCGGTCCTGAGGTCCACGGCCACGATCGACTCGCCGAACAGGTTGTCGCCGGGGCGATGCCCGCCGTAGTAGTCCGACGACGGGGTCTCGATCGGCAGGTAGGCCATGCCGAGTTCCTCGTCGATCGAGATCTGCGTCCAGACACCCGTGTTGCCGTTCACCGCCCAGGAGTCGTTCTCCCACGTCTCGTTGCCGAACTCGCCCGGCCTCGGGATGGTGTTGAAGGTCCACAGGGGCTTGCCGGTTTTCACATCGAAGGCGCGCACCACGCCCTTGGTGTTGTTGTGCGTCGGGACGGTCATCCCTTCGCGGAACGACGAGCCGATGACGATCACGTCACGCGCGATCGCCGGCGTCGCATGCAGGCCGATCTCGCCGGTCTCCAGGTCGATCGGCTGCCGGTTGCCGAAGACCACGCCCTGCTTGAGGTCGACCACGCCGTTGGTGCCGAACGACGTGATGATGGAACCGGTCTTCGCATTCAGCGCGATCAGCCGGTAGCCGGTCGTCACGTAGTAGATCCGATCGTCACCCTTGCCGTCGGTCCAGTACGACACGCCGCGACCCGAGAGCTGGCGGGGCGACACCACCGCGCGCTGTCCTTCGCGCACGCTGTGCACCCAGTGCACCTCACCGGTCTTCGCGTCGAGGGCGACGACCGAGCGCCGGACGCCCGCGGTCGAGTAGAGCATCCCCTTCACCATGATCGGCGTGCCTTCGAGCTTGTACTCGGGGCGCGGGCCGAGGCTGTCGGTCTTGAACCGCCACGCGACTTCGAGCTTGCCGAAATTCGAGGTGTTGATCTGGTCGAGGGGTGAATAGCGGGTGCCCCGGACGTCGCCGCCGTAATGCGGCCACTCGCCGGAGGTCGTCGTGGGCGGGTTGCCGTACTTGCCAGCTGGCGGCGCTCCTCCGAGCGCGATCTGGCCTGAGACGCCCGCGCTGATGCCGATCAGTGCGGCCGCGACAGCAACGCAGGCGATGGTCCACCTGATCGTTCGGGACATCGGTCACTCCTTCCTATGGCACCGGCCGTCGCTGAGCGACGTGCCGGCGAAACGGCTCACGAGGTCTGCCGCGGAACGAGACGGAGTCCAGCGTCGGCTGAAACGCCGGAAGTGTACAGGCGAACGGGACGAACGGCGTGAACTTCTTGCGGTCAGTCCGTCAGCCCAAAGGCACGCGGCCAACGGGGTCCGCCCGACGAGGAGGCTGCGCACGCGGCTAATCCGGCATCACCGCAAAGGTCCAGATTGAGCCGCCGGTCGGGACGCTGGCGGCCGCGAACCGCCTGGCCAGGCCGCCGCCAAGCCCCGACGCCACAGTCACATACTGGCGGCCGTTGTGGGTGTAGGTGATCGCCGTCGCGTTGACGCTCGAGCCGGTCTTGAACTCCCAGAGGGTCTGACCGGTCGCCTCATCGAGCGCAACGAACTCGCCGGTGAGCCTGCCCGTGAAGACCAGCCCGCCTCCGGTGACAAGAGTCCCGGCCGAGCTCGGCATGTCCTTCAACGGCACGTCCCACTTCTTCTGCCCCGTCAGGGGATCGATGGCGATGAAATGCCCGACGACGTCGCCCGGCTTGAACACCGGGGCGCGGCCGGTGACGCCCGTGGAGTTCGCACCCATCACCTGCGCCTTCGGCGGCGCGATCTTCTGGATGCGAGGCATATCCCAGCTGCTGATGTAGACGAGCCCGGTGTTCGGGTTGAAGGCGATCGGCACCGCGTTGGTCCCGCGCTGCGGGTAGATCTGCACCTCCTCGCCGGCGAGGAAGCGCTGGTACAGATCGGTCAGCACCGGTCTCCCGGTCGCGAGGTCGACGTGCGTCGCCCAGTTGACCGTCGTGTAGGGGTGCGCCGCGATCAGCTTGCAGTTGGTCCGATCCAGCACATAGAGGAATCCGTTCTTGTTCGCCTGGATCATGACCTTGCGCGGCTGGCCGTTGATGGTCATGTCCGCCAGCACCATCTCGTCGATCCCGTCCACGTCGTACACGTCGTTCGGGGTGTATTGGAAGTGGCACACGAGCTCGCCGGTCTTCGGCCTGATGGCGATCACGCTCGACGTGTAGAGGCTGTCGAGCGCACCGCGCGGACGCGGATCGTACGGCTCCGCGTTGCCGGTGCCCCAGTAGACGAGATCGAGCTGCGGATCGTAGGAGCCCGAACGCCACGTCGCGCCGCCTCCGACCTTCCACGCGTCGCTGTCCTTCGGCCACGTTTCAGACCCCGGCTCGCCCGGTGCGGGAATCGTGTAGCGGCGCCACAGCTTGGCGCCGGTCTCGGGATCCCAGCCGTCCAGGAACCCACGCGTGGTGAACTCGCCACCGGCCATGCCGGAGATGACCACGCCGTTGGCCACGATGGGAGCGCCCGTGGCCGTGTAGCCTTCGCGGAAGTCGGCAAAGGTCTGGTTCCACACCTGCTTGCCGGTCGTCATGTCGAGGGCGACGAGGTGGTTGTCGATCGTCACGCGAAACAGCTTGCCGTTGTAGATCGTCGCGGCGCCGCGGTTGATCGCGCCGAAGATTGCCACGCGCTGCACGCCGGGATCGGCGTCCACCGGCGTGCGCCAGATCTGCCGGCCCGTGGCGACGTCGATTGCGAAGCTCCACTTGCCGTTCACGACGTACATCACGCCGTTGTAGATGGCGGGCGCGCCGAGCTCGCCGGCGTCGTTCATGAGGCTCGTGCTCCACACGGGCACGAGCCGCTTCACGTTCGACCGGTTGATCTGCGCGAGCGGGCTGTAATTCTTGCGATCGAGGCCCATGCTCTGCGTGACCACGTTGTCCGTGTTCTTCCCGTCGTCGACGAGCTCCTGCGGCGTCTGCGCGAGCGCGGCGGAGCACGATCCGAGCACGGCAACCAGCACACACGCGATCGTCGTCTTCATGGGACCCCTCGCTGAAGTCGGGCACGCTGCGGCGCGCGGCAGGGGCCGCCGCCGGAGTGGCGGCATTCTACCGCGACGCCTCGAGCACTTCGATCAATGCCGACGACACCGCCTCGGGACGTTCGCGCGGCATGAAATGGCCGACGCCGGGGATCACGCGCCGCGCCAGCAGCGACGCGAACGCACTCCGCTCGCCGGCCGACGCTTCCGCTGCAGGCGGCGCCACGCCATCCTCCGCCCCATAGAGCGTGATGGAGGGGGCGCGAATCGGGGGACGCCGCGCGAGTTGCACCTCGATCTCCTGGAACCGCGCCTCGCCAGGCGCGTTGCTGTTCCGGTGCCGGTACGAGTGGATGACAACGTCGACGAAGTCGGGATTGTCGAATGAGGTTGCGGTCCGATTGAACTCGTCGTCGGTGAAGCGCCAGTTTGGCGACCACAGGCGCCAGAGCAACCGGCACAGTCCGCTGCGGTTCGCCGCGAGGCCGGCCCGCCCCCGTTCAGTGTTGAAGTACCACTGGTACCAGGCGCGGTGCTCACCCTCGGGCGAACCTGGAGGCGAGACCACCGTCGTGTTCTGGATCGTGTACCCGCCGATGAGGACGGTCGCGCGCACCCGGTCCGGATGCAGGGCCGCGGCGATGGCCGCCGCGCGACCGCCCCAGTCGTAGCCAGCCACCGCGAACCGCTGAAGCTTCAGCGCGTCGGCGAAATCGATCACGTCCTGGCCGATCGCCGCCTGCTCCGCCATCCGCGGCGCGGCTGCATCGAGGAAACGGGTTGGCCCGTACCCCCGCAGGAACGGCACGAGCACACGATAGCCGGCGCGCTCGAGCGGCGGCGCCACCGCGTCGAACGCCCACGCGTCGTCCGGGAAGCCGTGCAGCAGGACGATCGGGAATCCGCCAGCCGGGCCGTATGCGAAGTACCCGATCCGGAGCACCGGCGTATCGACCAGCAGCGGCGCCCGCGTGGCCGGCGTCTGCGCCTGCATCGATCCGCGTGCACCGGCAATGCCCGCGCACGTGAAAGCCGCGGCCTCGAGCAGCGTCCTGCGACTCAGTCGCCGCGCGCCAGCGGCACCACCGGTATCCGAATGCTCGGGGTCGACGACGAAAGGCATGGCACCCTCCGGGGAGCGCCGCGATTCTACGCGAATTTCCGCGAGTGCCCCGGGCGAATGGGCCTTACACCGGCGCGTGCGGCACGAGCGACGCGATCGTCGTCACCAGTTGCTCGGCGGTGATCGGTTTCGCGATGTGGCGATCGTATCCGGCCGACAGGGCGGCATTCCGATCGGTCGCGCTGCCGTACGCGGTGACGGCAATCGCGGGGATCTGCGCCTGCGGCGTGGCCGCCGTACGTAACCGGCGGATGAACGCATACCCGTCGATCCCGGGCATCGCGATGTCGCTGACCAGCACGTGCGGATCGAACTGCGGCAGCAGTTCCAGCGCTTCCCCCGCTGAGGCTACGCACTGCACGTCCGCTCCCGCGGCCGCCAGCATGGAGGCGACGACGTCACGGGCGTCCTCGTCGTCGTCGACGGCGAGGACGCGCAGGCCGCTCAGGTTTCCGTGCGAGTGGACCCCGGGCGCATGGCCGTCCGCCCTGGAACCGAGGCTGGACTGTGTCGCACCGACGGGCAGTCGAACCGTGAAGGTGGTGCCGTGTCCCCTGCCCTCGCTTGCCGCTGACACGGTCCCTCCGTGCAGTTCGACGATGTGCCGCACGATCGCCAGGCCCAGCCCGAGCCCGCCGCGCTCACGCGTCGGCGAGCTGTCGGCCTGCCGGAATCGTTCGAAGACGTGCGGCAGGAAATCGGATTGGATCCCAACGCCGCTGTCAGTCACGGAGATCTCCATTTCGGCGCCGGCTCTGTGGGCCAGCACGCGAACCGATCCTCCACGCGGCGTGAACTTGACGCCGTTCGAGAGCAGGTTCCAGAGCACCTGCTGCAGCCGCACGGGGTCGGCCGACGTCGTCAGCCCGGGATCCACGACGGCCGACACCGCCAGCTGCTTGGCCTCGGCGCCCGGCCGGACAGCGTCGAGCGCGTGATCGACCACCTGGCGGACGTCGACCTGCTGGATGTCGAGGCGCACACCGCCGGTCACGATGCGGCTCACGTCGAGCAGGTCCTCCACCAGCTGCGCCTGCAGGCGGGAGTTGCGCACGATCGTCTCGAGGCCGCGGTGTACCCGATCGGGCGTGAGGCCGCCCATCTGGAGAATCTGCGCCCAGCCGAGGATCGCGTTGATCGGCGTCCGGAGTTCGTGCGAGAGCGTCGCGAGGAAGTCGTCCTTGAGTCGATTGGCGTTGGTGAGCTGCTGCGCCTGCGCGCGCAATTCCTGCTCCAGCCGCTTTCGGTCCGTGACGTCGAGCACCAGCGACAGCAGCGATCGCAGCTTGCCCGACGCGTCGAGGAGCGACGAGTTGTACCACTCGCAGAAGACGACCGTGCCGTCCTTGCGGTAGTTCCGGTTCGCGGAGAAGCGGCCCGTCTCGGCGCCGTTGTGGAGCGACCGCGACACGCGATGGACGTCCGTCGCGTCGTCTTCGTAGACCCAGCGTAACTCGCTCATCCGCTTGCCGAGCACCTCCTCGGCGGTCCATCCGAACAACCGCTCCGCACCGCCCGTCCAGCGGGTCAGGCGCATGTCGGGTCCGAACTCGATCACCGCGAGCGGTGAATGCTTGACGTGGTCGTCGAGACGCTGCGACATCTCGCGCAGCCCCTCCTCCGCCTTGCGCTGTTCCGTCACGTCACGGCTGTACGCCGCAACGGCGAAGACGGAGCCGTCGTCGTCGAAGACCGGGTAGAACGTGTGGTCGAAGCGCAAGCCGGAGCGCTCGTCCTCGAAACGTACCGGGGCGCCGGTGGCGTACACCTCGTCGAGCCTGCCGGTGCGGAGGGCCGCTACACTCTCGGGCCCGAGCGATCTCCATGGGATGCCGCGTACGGCTTCCGGCGTCAGGCCGACCCTCCGCGCCGCCATCGCATTGGCGGCCAGGACCGTCTTGCGATCGAGCAGCCAGATCGAATCCGTCGTCGCGTCCATCAGTGCGGTCAGCTTCCGTTCGTTTACGCGCAGCGCTTCCTGCGCCTCCTTGATGCCCGTGATCTCGTGCGCGATATGGCCGGTCCCGTAGACCTCGCCGTCGGGATCGATCAGCGGGAAGTGCGTGTCGAGGAAGTGCGCGGTGCGGCCGGGCAGGGGGATCATTTCTTCGTACTCGCCCGCGCGCCGGGACTCCATCACCTCGAGGTCGTGCTGGCGGATCATGTCGGCGCCCACCTTCGCCACGAACTCGTCCACCGTGCGCCCGACGATCTCCGCCTTCGGGACCCCGAGCGCACGCTCGACGGCGGGGTTGACGTCGATGAAGCGTCCCTCGCGATCCTTGAACGCAATCACCGTCGGGAAGTTGTCGAGCGTCGTGCGCAGCAGCTGCTGGCTGGCGCGGGCCGCCTGCTCCGCCCGTTCGCGCTCCTTCACCTGGAACTCGAGGCGCTGGGCGCGACGCTGCAGCGCTGCGCGTCCGGCGATCAACGCCCGCTCGGCGGCGCGCCACCGCGCCGTCTGCCAGCCGATGGCCCCGCAGACCGCTGCGAAGATCAGCGTCGCGGCCTGGTCAGAGACCGACAGCGAGAACGCGAAGCGCGGCTCCATGATGAAGTAGTTGACGGCGAGCGCGCTGCCGATCGTCGAGACGACAGCGCCCTCGATGCCCGCCAGCCAGGCCGACACGACGACCGCCGCGACATGAAACGCGAAGGGCGATCCCGTTTGGAGCACCGGTTCGATCGACGCGCGGACGAGCGTCGCCAGCGCGACCGTCACGAGGCCGAACAGGCCGCGGCCGATGACAGTTGGCAGCCGCGCAGAGGACAGGATTCGCACGTTACGTTTTGGGGGGCACTCATTGTAGGGCGGCCGCTCTCCAGGCGAGCTCATCATTTGAAAATGGATCGCCAGGGGACGCAGTAGACTGGGGCGCGAGGGGCTACACACGATGCATGCACTTCGAATCCTGACGATTGCCACCACCATCACGGCGCTGGCCGCGACGTCCGTGTCCGCGCAACGGCGCGGCGGCGACGAGGCACCGGCCACGCCCTCGATCCAGCTGGCGCCGAGCCCACGTGCCGAAGCGCTGAAGAAAGAGGTCGTCGCCGACATCGAGTCGCGGCGGGTGTTCACGCAGCAACTGGTGGACAGCCTGTTCAGTTACAGCGAGCTCGGGTTCCAGGAAACCGAGACGCAGCGCCAGCTCACCGACACGTTGATCCGTGAGGGATTCGACGTGCAGCGCTCGGTGGCCGGCGTGCCGACCGCCTGGCTCGCGCGGTACGGCTCCGGAAAGCCGGTCATCGCGCTCGGCACCGACGTCGACGGCCTGCCGACGACGAGTCAGACACCGGGCGTGGTCACACGCAAGCAGCTCGTCGAAGGCGGTCCCGGGCATGGTGAGGGACACAACGCCGGGCAGGCGCTCGTGATCACCGCCGCGCTCGCGGTGAAGAAGATCATGGACCGCGACAAGCTGCCCGGCACGCTGATCATCTGGCCCGGCGTGGCGGAGGAACTGCTTGGCACCAAGGCGTTCTACGTCCGTGACGGTGTGTTCAAGGACGTCGACGCCACGTTGTTCGTGCACGTGGGCAGCGACCTGAACACCGGGTGGGGCGAAGGCACCGGCGGCAGCGGCATGATCTCGGTGGAGTACACGTTCACCGGATCGAGTTCGCACGCAGCCGGCTCGCCGTGGATGGGCAAGAGCGCCCTCGACGCGGTGGAGCTGATGAACATCGCGTGGAACTACAAGCGCGAACACCTGCGGCTGGCGCAGCGCTCGCACTACGTCATCACCTACGGCGGGCATCAGCCGAACGTCGTCCCGCCGCGCGCGTCGGTCTGGTACTACTTCCGCGAAGCCGACTACGACCACATCAAGGAGCTGTGGGAGCTCGGCGACACGTTCGCCAAGGCCGCCACGATGATGACCGGGACGAGTGTGACGTCGCGGGTCCTCGGGTCGGCGTGGCCGCAGCACGGCAACCGTCCGCTCGCCGAAGCGATGCACGCCAACATCACGGATGTGGGGCTTCCCGAGTGGACCGACGCAGACCAGCAGTTCGCGAAGGCGTTCCAGCGCGCGATGGGCGCCGACGAACGCGGCCTGGCCACGAGCGTGACGCCGCTGCGCGGGCGCGAGTCCGTTGCGGGCGAGCAGCTGACCGGCGGCGGCTCCGACGACATCGGCGACGTGATGTGGACGGTCCCGACGATCACGATGCGATTCCCGTCGAACGTCCCGGGCGCGATCGGGCACCACTGGACGAGCGCCGTCGCGATGGCGACGCCGGTCGCCCACAAGGGCGCCACGCAGGGAGCCAAGGCCTATGCGATGACGATCGTCGACCTGCTCACGCGGCCGGATCTGCTGGCGGCGGCGAAGACCTACTTCAACGACGTCCAGAAGGCGCCGGAGCGGTACAAGCCGCTGCTCCGTCCGGAAGACAAGCCCGCGATTTTCCTGAACAAGGACACGATGGACGAGTTCCGTCCTCAGCTGAAGAAGCTGTACCACGACCCGGCGAAGTACAAGAGCTACCTGGAGCAGCTCGGCGTGCAGTATCCGCCGCCGATGCCGGCAGAGGGCGACAAAGGGATTAACGTCCGCGGACCGCAGTAGGACCATCGGCGATGGACCGGGGCCATACTTCGACTACACTTGGCGCTGCGCGCGGCGGGGTCCTGAGCGCGCACACTCCTGGAGGTTTCTGATGAAACGCATCGTCCTGTTCGCGCTCGCCTGCGCGACCCTCGTCCCTGCGGCTTTCGCCCAGGCACCGGCGCCGGCCCAGCCGGCTGCCGACGGTCCCTACGCGAACATCGTCGCCGCGGCTCCGCCCAACCAGCGGGCTGAGGCGACCGTCATCAAGTGGAAGCCGGACTACAGCTACGACACGCTGCAGAAGGGCACGAACCGCACGGTCTGCTACGACCTGTCAGGCTATCCCGCCAACCAGCCGTACTCGGTCGAGTGCACCAGCGTCGCGAACATCGATCGCGTGGCGCAGAACCTGAAGTTCGAAGCCTCCGGCGATCGCGCCAAGACGCAGGCGCTGGTGGACGAAGCCGAGAAGAACGGCACGCGGGTCAAGCCGGAGTACGGGTCGGTCTGGTTCCACCTGAACGGGCCGGACAAGGACCATACGCGCTCGCACATGACCGTCGCACTGCCGGGCGCGACCACCGCGTCGACCGGCCTGCCCGACAACCCGCGCCAGGGCGGCGCCTGGATCATGAATGCCGGCACGTCGACCGCGCACCTCATGGTCCCCGGCGAGTAAGCCTCTCTAGCAAGCCTCTGATGTAGGGTCGGGTCTTAAGACCCGACCCTACATCTCGAGACATCTCAAGACCTACATCTCCAGCCGGCGCTCTTCAGTCCCGCGGCGTCGCAGGGGCCGCGCCGCCCGGAGCAGGCGCCGCTCCCCGTCCCGCCGGCGTCGCCGTCTGCACCGCGGTCGGCGTGTTCCTCAACAGAAGCGGATACACCCAGCCAGCCGGCAGCGCGCGATCCGGGTCGGGGCGGAAGCTCAGATACTCGACGTGGTCCGTCACCTGGCTCCAGCCGTGCGCGACCTTGTTGGGGACGATGATGATGTCGCCGGCGCTCACGCGACGGCTGTAAGAGCCTCGACCTGCCGTGCCGTTCCCGCCCGGACCGTTCATCACGTTCGGAACTCCCTGATCCGGACGCCGGCCCTCGATGACGCCACCAGTCGTCAACACGCCCGATCCTGACGTGATGTAGTAGATCTCCGGCGTGTAGTCGTGCCACAGCACGGGAATCGGGTCGCCAGGCTTTTCGTTGGTCGGGCCACGTCGAATGATGCCGACCCCGAGGTTGTACTTGCCCATGTCGACCACGCGCAGCTGCCGATCGGGCGGGCTGGGCGGCGCGTTCTTCAGGACGTAGTCGATCTCGGCCTTCGTGATGTCGAACGCGTAGTTCGGGGCGTCTCCGGCCTGAAGCTTTGGCCCTTCCTGCGCGCCAGTGGCGACTCCCCACACGACGACGGCTCCCAGCGCGGCGAGACCGGCGAACAATCCCTTTCTCATGCGAACCTCCAGATAAAAGTCCAGATGTCTGACCCTGTGGAGGTCCTTATACACCGGCGCCCGCACCTGGCGTAATCTGGGCCGACTCCAATGAAGCGACTGTTCCTCGTCCCCTTCGTGCTGATGTCCCTCTCCGCCGCGGCGCAGGGCACGCAGACGTTCACGGGCACCATCACGGACAGCGAGTGCGCGACCGCGAACCACGCCGCGATGGGTATGGGCCCGACCGACGCCGACTGCGCGGCCGCCTGCGTATACGCGCACGGCGCGTCGTACGTCCTGTACGACGGCAAGACCGCGTACACGCTGAGCGATCAGAAGTCGACGGCGCCCTTCGCCGGCAAGAAGGTCGTGGTGACCGGCACGTTCGACGCGCAGGCGAAGCGGATCGTCGTCCAGTCGATCAAGGCGGCCAGTTGAACGTTCGCCGCGGTCAAGGCAGCGAGAACACGACCAGCGTCTCGGTCGCCGCGATGGCGACGTACTGTTTCCCGTTCGATCCCTGATAGGTGATCGGATTCGCGTTGCCCCGCCGCTCGAGCCGCGTCACCCACAGCTCGGCCCCCGACTTCGACGTCGAGCGCGCGGAAGCGGTTGTCGTCGGTCGACGCGATGAACAGCAAGCCCGCCGGCCGTGACGATCGGCCCCGCGAGGAGCGGGCCGGCCCGTGTTCTGCTTTTCCGCCGGGAGCTGCTCGGTGATGCCGAGCGGCACCTGCCAGGCCACGTCGCCGGTCGACGATGTTGATCGCCGTGAGCCGGCCCCACGGCGGCTTCTGGCACGGCCAGCGGCTGCCCGCCGATCGGCACGTCGAACGTGCGGTCGACCGCGCGACCGCTTGTCGTAGGACCGGCCGTCCGGGCGCCGGCTCCATCCAGCCGAGCGCGCCGACGTCCTGGGTGGCGACGAACAGCAGTCGCGAGGCTGGGATCGAATGCCGTGCCGCCCCAGTTCGCGCCGCCGAGCCCGCCGGGAAACACCAGCGTGCTGTGCGGCGGCGCTCCTCGGCGCGGTAGCAGCCACGGCGTGAACGGGCCGGCGTTGGTGACGCCGCCGATCTTCTCGAACGAGCGCTGCGCACGCCTTCGCGTGCTCCGCTGTCGTGTCGGATGCGGTGACCAGATCCTCGGGCTTGTAGGTGACGCGGGCGAGCGGCGGCGGCTTGACGGGAATCGGCTGCGTCGGAAAGTGGCTTCGCCCGGGACGTCGCTCTGCGGCACCTTGCGCTCTTCGACGCCGAAGATCGGCTGGCCGGTCTCGCGATTCAGGATGTAGAGATAGCCGGACTTCGTCGTCAGCCCGAGTGCGGGGATGGTGCGGCCGTCGCGCACGATGTCGAAGAGGCTGGGCGGCGCCGGCGGATCGGCGTCCCACAGGTCGTGGTGGATCGTCTGGAAGTGCCAGTTGTGCTGCCGGTGCTGGATATCGACCGCGACGACGGAATTGCCGAACAGGTTCGCGCCCTTGCGATCGCCGCCATAGGCGCCGGGAATCGGCGATGCGAGCGGCATGTACAGCAGCCCGCGGCCTCGTCCAGCGTGAAGTAGAACGGCCAGGCGTTGGCGCCGAGGCGATTCCTTCCAGCTGTCGCCCTCCCATGTGTCGTGCCCCGCATCGCCGGGCTGCGCGACCGAGCTGAACTCCCAGAGCTTCGCGCCGGTGCGCGCGTCGAACGCGCGAGCGTTGCCGATGCCGCCGATGGTGCCCGGCGGCGTGTTCGCGCCGACGACGACGACGTTCCGGTACACGAGCGGGACCGAGTTGTACGGCACGCCGATGTCGACCTCGCCGCTCGTGCCGAAGCCGGTCGCAGTTCTCCGGTCTCGCCGCCGAGCGCGATCAGGCGGCGTGCCCGCGGTCACGAAGATGATGCGCGGCGGCCGCTCCCGATCGCCCGGCCAGTACGTCACGCCGCGGCGCGACGGCCGCCCCGACGTGAAGCGGTGCCGCCAGAGTTCCTTGCCGCTCGGAAGGTCGAGCGCGACCACGCTGTCGGCGGCCGGCAGATACATGACGCCCGCTACGACGATCGGCGTCGCCTGCGAGTTCGGGTTCCGCTCCGCCGGTGCGGCCCGCAGTCGGTGTTGCGTCGCCAGCGAGGGTGAACGTCCATGCGCGCGCGAGCCTGGACACGTTGGACGCGTCGATCTGCGTCAGCGGCGAGTAGCCGGTCCCCGCCGGGTCGCGACGATACGAGGGCCAGTCGGCCGCGGGCGCCGCAGGTGCCGCGCTCTGCGGGGCCGCGCCCGGCTGCGTCACACCCTGCTGCGCGGCGCCGGGCGGAGACACGAACATCCACGCGGCAGCCGCGACCATCGCCCCCATCGAGCGCTTCGTCATCACGCGCCTCCCGAATCCCGCCCGGGAATCCAGCCGGACCGGCCTACTTGATCTCGAAGAACATCGCGCGCGGAGCGCCGCCGGTCATCTGCAGTACCTCGCCGGAACCGCGATCGAGGTGTCGCACCGTGCCCGGCTTCACTTCCATCGTCGACGTCTCACGACCCGATCGCGTTACGCGCAGCGTGCCGGTGCCGAGCCAGACGATGACTACTTCACGGTCGGGACGGTACTCGAGCCCCTGCGGACCGGCAGTCCACACGTAGTCCCACACCGCAACCCGATCGTCGTCGAGCAACGGCTTCGCGCCGTCACGCGGAAGTCCCGCCGTGCCTGCGGTACCGCCGGGCAGACCCGATGCCGCGTCCTTCTTCAGCTCGACGAACACGGCCCGCAGCGGCGGCACGCTGTTCCCTTCTTCGATGTGCGTCGTCCCCTTGCGGGTCGTGGAGAGCGCGCCGATCGCCGTCTCCGAGGTCCGTGCCGCGCCATCGGGTGTCCTGATGGTGCGTCCGCCGGGCTCGTAGTACGTGCCGACCTGGTCGTAGATATGCCGGTGGAGCGCCGTTGGCTGCCCTTTCGGCCAGACGATGTCCCAGATGCGGACGGTGTCGTTCTCGAACAGCTGCGTCGCGTTCGTGCGGGGGAACGGCGGTGGAAGCGACGGCTGCGCAGCCACTGTGGTTGCGGCCGCGAACAGCAGGATCCCGATCGCGACGCGTTTCACGACTCCTCCGCTCCCAGATCAGTTGCAGGGTCGGGTCTTAAAACCCGACCCCTCCGTCCATTGCTTCCGACGTCGTCGGCCAGCCGGTACACCCCACGCGACGGGCTAATCGCGTAGTGCTCAGCCACCAGCGCACGGTTCCCCAGCCCCGCCTCCGGCCTCGACAGCCCGGTCACCCGCGCCAGTTCGCCCGGTATCGTCATGCCAGCGCCGGTCAGAAAGCAACGGGCGATCTCGCGCACGGCCATGTCGCGCTTCACGCGGCGGCGGAGTTCGTCGGGAAAGCGCCCGACCCCGAGTGTCCAGATATAGGTGAACTTCGGCGCGTAGACGACGTCGCTCGGCATGACCAGCATGGCGGCCTGGAGTTCGTCCATCGCTCGCGTGAACGCCGCCCGATCCTTCACGCGCACTTCGCCGCGCAGATCGGACGTGGCCATCTCCCACTCGTGACGCAGCACACGCAGGATCGCCCGCGCCGGCTGGCTCAGTCGCCGCGCCTCGTCGGCGCGCCGCATCCCCCAGATGGCCTGGAAGTGCGGAATCATCCGCCTGGCGATGAAGGTCGCCTTCCCGCGCGCCAGCTTGGCGTAGTAGACCTGCCCGTGCCGCAGGATCTCGTCCTTCAGCCGCCAGGTGAGCGAGGCCTCTTCGTCCTTCTGCACGTTGCGCGGCAGCACAGCGTCGCGGCGCCCGCACACGGCGACATACAGCGACGGCCCCGGACGCCGCACGTCGGTGAGGCAGGCCGCGAACCCCACCTGGTCGATGAACCGCTCTGCCTCCACGGGGGTCTGGACCGCGCGGGCGTCCTCGCGGCGCCAGAAGCGATCGCGGTGCTCTTCGATGTCTGATGGAAGTGGGGGTGCCGGTCGTCGCATGTGCGCGGGGTGCGCAGGTTCAGTGAGTCGAATTGCAACGCTATCCGAAGCGCCAGTGGCTGTCCAGATTCGCCGGAGGCGGCCGCGACAGGTTTCGGGGCCTTCGCCAACCGATCAGTGCGACAATCAGCTCAACGGAGGGACTGATGGGCTCGAGTCAGTGGTCACGACGCGACTTCGTCAAACAGGCGGGCACGGTGGCCGGAGCCGTGGGCCTGCCAGTCCTGACGCGGGAGGCAACCGCCGCGCAGGCGATATCGCAGGCCGCTGCCGCCGCAGCCCCCTCTCCACTGCCAGAGCCTGCGGCTTCGCCGTTCCCCGCGATGAACCGGCGGACGCTCGGGTGGCTCCGGCTCCTCTGGGAAAAAGCGACGACGCAGGACGACTGGAGCAGCAACGGCATCCCGCATCCGTGGTGGGATCGGTACACCAGCCCGGTCGTCCTGAGCTACGGGCGATTCGACCTCTCCTTCTCGTCCTACGGCGTCCTGATGATGGCGGATCAGACGCCCGCCTGGCGCGAGGCATACACGCGCATCACCGACGAGTTCGCGAAACGGTATCCGACCTACTGGGGCGCGGTCGACTGGCTCACGCAGATTGGCGACGACCCGAAGCGCGCCAAGTATCCGGCACAGATCATGGGAACGCTGCCGCCGAACCTGCGTGGCAACTACAACCGTTTCGGGTGGACCGCAAACGGCACCGAGCCGTGGGGACTCCAGAAGGACCCGATCGGCGCGGACGGCTACCTGTTCTACCGCGGCTGGTTCCACCTGCTGCTCGGCACCTACAAGTACGTCTCGGGCGACGACAAGTGGGCGCGTCCCTTCAAGGTCACCGGCTACGGCGACGAGGAGTTCGAGTGGGATCACCACCGCCTCGCCACCCGGCTCGAGGAGCAGTACCGGAAACGGCCCGAGGGTCCGCAGTGCGAGAACACGAAGATCTGGTTCTACTGCAACATGGCCGCGGCGCTCGGCATGCACCTGTACGACAAGGTCTACGGCCGTGAGACGCACCGCGCGGCCGAGAACTTCCTCGAGTACGCGCGCAAGAACTACGTTGGCGTGTCGGCGGACGGCAAGCTCGAATGGGTCACCAGCTACTTCGACCCGATCGTCAACTTCAAGCTCAACGGCCCTGCCGGCGGCGGGCTGTCGACGGCGTTCCTCCTCGCGCCGCAGAACCGCGAGTTTGCGTCGTTCATGTACGAAGCGGCCGTCAACGCGTCCGGCTACAGGAACGCGAACGCCCAGGTGCGCGCGAACACCGGCATGCTCCTGATGGCGCGAGAGCTCGGTGACACCGTCGTCGCCGACAAGTTGAAGGCCGCAGCCGATCGCGAGAGCGACCCGCGTTTCTTCGGCAAGCAGAACGAGATGTTCGGGTGGTGGACGAACTTCCCGACCGAAGGGTATCCGCGAGGCCAGGGGAGCGCGACGCTGATGGTGTCGGAGATCGGACGGCCCGGTGACTGGCTGCGTGCGATGCAGGCGCCGTTCATGGACAAGTTCACGGCACCAACCGTCGAAGGCGTCGACTTCCCCGCCATCGGTCTCTACCAGGCATGGAACGACGCCGCGAGCGGGACGCTGAACGTCGGCACGTACGCGGCGGCGCAGGACAAACGTGGCGCCACGACCAGCTTCCGGGTGACGAACCTTCCGAACGCGAGCGCCGTGCGCATCACGGCCGACGATCAGCCGTTCACGCGTTTCGAGGTGACCGGGCCGAACACCATTCGCATCGACACCACGATCGACGCGCGCCGGTTCCGGATCGTGACGGGTTACAGGGGAACAGGGCAGAGAGCTGATGAGCAGCTGCGCCAGCGGGAAGACCAGCGGATTGCAGACGGCGCCGCGGGATTGGCAGTCGCCGAACTGTACGCCCGACAGCAGCACTCAACCCGATCGCGCTGTGCGCAACCTGTTTTCTACTCGAAGCGTCGGCTGCGCCTGCTGCCAGGCTTAGTGCCGGCGACGATGGTGAGCCGCTGAGCGGCTGTAGGGTCGGGTCTTAAGACCCGACCACCTACTATTAGTGACTGCTAGGGCTGGATGCGGAACGCCACGACCTTGTCGCTGCCGCCCGCCGCACGCTCCTGCGGCGTCGCGCGCACGACCCCGTAGATAACGCCAGCGTCCGACCGGTCCCAGGCAACGCCCTGTCCGCGCACGCCAATGGGCATCGTGTCCATCAGCTCGAGGACCGATCCGGACTTCGGCAGCCGCATCTTGTACAGCTCGCCGACGTCGTGCCCGGTGAGATAGAGGAAGCCGTCAGGTCCCCACGAGCCGCCAGAGTTGCTCATCTGTCCGAAACGATCGAGCACGGTCTTCGGCAACACCCAGGATTCGACCATCCGGAAGTCTTCGGTGAACTTGATCAACTGCGTTGCGACCTTGTGGCCGTACGGAGTCCGGTTGGGTCCGAGCAACTGGTCGTAGTTGGCGAAGACCATCCACCAGTGCCCCGCCTGGAAGTCGGCCCACGTCAGCGAGCCCCAGTTGATGCCGAAGCTGTGCGACCCGACGTGCTCCAGCGTCGCCGTGTCCCAGACTTCGAGCGAGCTGGTCATCGGCCAGCCCGGGTAGTTGGAGTGCGCGGCGTACAACCGTCCGCCCCTGACCACCGCGCCATCGAGGTGCACGATCGGGCCGTCGCGCTCGCCCTCCCACCGCTTCACCAGTTCCCCGGTCTTCTTGTCGTACTTGGCAATCACGCGGTCGTCGATCGCGTAGAAGTGTGCCCGATCGACCGCCACCCCCTGTCCGGCGTCCGGAATCGGCCACTCCCCAATCTGCGTCAGCGCTTCGTTCGACGTGGACGCTGCGGGTGCGGCCGGCGGCTGCGCGGGTGCATGCGGGCTGGGAGCGGAAGGCTGTGGCTGTGGAGGGGCAGGTTGCGGAGCCGCCGGTTGCGCCGGCGCGGGCGGTGCCGGTGTGGGCGCAGGAGCCGCGGGCTGCTGCGCGTGGAGCGGGCGCAGGTCTGCCGGAGCAGCCAGTACGCACGCCAGCAGCGCGGCGCGAGCGGTGACGCGCACGAAGTCGTAGCGTCGCACGGGTGTCAGAGCTTCGTCAGCGTGCCGGCCTTCGCAGCCCGGGCGATGTGTTCCGCCGCGCGGAACGCCAGCGCCTGAATCGTCATCGTCGGATGGTTGCGTCCGCCGGTCACGAGATTGCTGCCATCGACGATGAACAGGTTGGGCACGTCGTGGGCGCGATGGAAGCGGTTCACCACGGACACCTTCGGGTCGGTGCCCATGCGGCAGGTGCCGCGATTGTGCGCGCTGCCGCGCGAGTCGTTCACCGGGCCGGCCCACACCTTGGTCGCACCGGCGGCCTGGAGCACCTCGAGCCCCTTCTGCCGGAAGAACTCCATGCTCTTGTAGTCGTCGGGATGGCTCGTCGACGTGATGCGCATCGCCGGCAGTCCCCACGCGTCCTTCAGATCCGGATCGAGGTCCACGCGGTTCGTGGCGAGCGGCAACTGCGTGACGAACGACGTAACCGTCATCTTGTGGTTGGCTTCGGCCCGCAGCGCCTGCTTGAACCCGGCGCCCCAGCGCGGCGACCCGGGCTGCAGCCCGCGCAGCGCGTAGTTGATGGGCGTGTCGAAGCCGCGCGCCGTCATGCGGCCGCCGCCGTAGAATCCGCGCTTCGGATCGGTCGGCACGAAGTCCACGATCGCGGCGCCGGTGACGACGCCCTTGTACTCGTTGAGCGGATGCTCGAACAATCCGCTCGCACTGACGGTGTTCCCGAGCATCAGGTACCGGCCGACGACGCCGTTCGAGTTCGCGAGGCCGTCGGGGAACTTCGCGGACTTCGACATGAGCAGCAGGCGTGGGCTCTCGCTGCCGTTGGCCGACAGGATCACCGCCTTCGCGCGCTGGCGGATCTCCCGCCGCTGGTCGTCGAAGTACACGACGCCCGTCACGGTGCCGCTGTCGTTCACCGCAATTTCACGGACGTAGGACCGTGCGCGGATCTCGCAGCGGCCGGTCTTCTCGGCGAGCGGCAGCACCGTGACCGCCGAGCTCGATCGCGCCTTCACGTGGCAACCGAAGTCGGAACACATGCCGCAGTTCACGCAGGCCGATCGCCCCTGGTAAGCCTCTGTGATGATCGCCAGCGGCCCGCGGACGACGGTGAGGCCCATCTTCGACGCCCCGACCTTCATCAGCGCGCCGGACGCCTTGAGCGGCACCGGAGGAACCGGATAGTCCTTCGACATCGGTGCCACGAGCGGCGAGTCGATCCGCTGGCCCGAGATGCCCATCTCCCACTCGGCCTGCGTGTAGTACGGCTCCAGTTCCTGATAGGTCAGCGGCCAGTCGATGAGACCGGTTCCGGCCACGCTGCCGACCGAGGACGCCTCGTTGAACTCCCAGGGCAGGTGACGCCAGCTGCTGCCGCCGTAGGTGACCGTTCCGCCGCCGACCACGCAGCCGTAGCTGTGAGAACCGGGCGCGGCCTTGTCCTTGTCGGTGCGCCGGAACGTGTTCGGCTGCTTGGCCGGATCGCTCATCAACTGGTAGTCGATGCCGCCGTACTCATTCAGGTATTCGTCCTTCGTGTACTCCTGCTCGCGGCCGTACTTCCCCCAGCCGCCCTGCTCGAGGACGACGACGCTGAAGCCGGCCGTGGACAGCTGCTTCGCCATGATGCCGCCGGCGGCACCCGATCCGATGACGACAAAATCGACCTCGGTCGATGGAGAGAACTGGGCCATTGTCGGATCTCCGGTTGAGCGGTTTCAGCGGCTGGTTCCGGGAAGCGCGTCGTAGTAGCCGAACGGAGGCCGATGGTTCAGCGAATCATCGTAGTTCACGAGCTTCCACCCGACCTTGTTGGCGTTGCCGCCATGGACCGGGCTCGAGAAGAAGCCCGCGATCGTGTGGGTCCGCACCAGGTTGAAGAACGGCGACTTCTCCATTGCGGTCAGCACCTGGACCTGCTGCGCCGCGTCGAGCGCCGAAAACGATGGAGCGGACGGGAACGATTGCTTCGACTGGGTGGCGAGCTCCGTGAGCCCCTGCGTGGTACTCGGACTGCCGGGTCTTCTCGAAGGTGACGAGGACCCGGTCGATGAAGTCGATCACGCGCGCCTCGCGCGCGCCGGGTGTCGCGTCGGTGGGGATGATCTGCGCGGCCATTGCTTCCACGTCGGCTGCCTGGGCCGGCGTGAAGAACGCGAACGCCCGCGGCTGGCCGGATCGGGCGGCCTGCTGCACGAAGGCCGACGCGTCATCGATGCCGAGCGCGTTGGCGGCGAGCCACGCGCCGCTGACGCCGGCAAGCGTTTCGAACAGGAACTCGCGCCGTGACCGCTCCTGAGCGCCCATACCAGTCTGTCCTTTCACCGAATCTCCCGGGCGGCGGGATCGCGGCGTCGCGCCGCACCCGCCCGGGACGACGTCGGGCGTTTGTACGACCGGGCGCCGGAGAAGTCAAAACAATTTGGTGCTACTTGAAGTTGGTTAGGCCGTGAACTGGTGAGGTTGCCCACCGGGGCGCAGCGCGTCGTTCATCCGCGCGATCGCATAACGCACGAGCGGGTCGATCGCCTCGCGAGACGTGCCGAGGAGACCGTTGATCGCCAGGGTCGCAATCCCGTGGTCGGTCGCCCAGATGTAGTAGCCCATCATGGTCGGGTCGTCCGTCCGGAGCGATCCGTCGCGCTGCAGGACGACGATCGCGTTCAGGAGCACGTCGAACGATGCCTTCGCCACCCCCTCGAGTTCGGGGTCCTTCGCGCACATCTCGCGGAACTCGCCGAACATCACGCGGTAGTGCGACGGATGCTCCAGCGCGAAGTCCACGTAGGCGACACCCATCCGGTTGAATCCCTCGAGGTTCGGGCCACCCTCGTCCCACGCCTGCTGCAGGTCGCGCGTGAAGCGCAGGAACCCGTCGCCGGCGACGGCCGCGAGAAGGGCCGCCTTGTCGGAGAAGTGGCGGTAGAGCGCCGACCGCGAAACGCCGAGGCGACGGCCGGCTTCTCGCAAGGTCAGGGCAGAGGCGCCGCTGCGTCCGATGGTGCGCACGGCCTCGTCGATGAGGGCGCGGCGGAGGTCGCCATGGTGGTAGCGGCTCGGCGGTTTGCGAACAGCTCGGGTGCCAGGCAGTGTCATCCTCTCCATCCTAACGGCAGATGTTGACATCGTCAACACGTGAGGGGTAGAGTGGCGGCTGGATGTTGACACCGTTCACATTTCGCCGTGAAGGAGGCCGCAGTTGACTACCCACCTCTCCGAACCCACCGACACCCTGGCGACCCGCCTCTGGCGGTCGAGCCCGCCGCTGACCTTCGTGGCCGCGCTGATGGCAATGGCCCTGGCGGCCTCGGCCGTGGGGCTGATCGTGGACCAGCGCATCATCACCGGCGCGCCGGCATGGCTCAAGCCGGCCAAGTTCGCCGCGTCCACTGCTATCTACAGCGCGACGCTCGCATGGCTGTTCTCGTATCTCCCCGCGTGGCGTCGGACGCGGGCGTGGGTCGGATGGACGACCGCCATCGTCTTCGTCGTCGAGGTCGCCGTCATCGCGGTGCAGGCCTGGCGCGGGACGACCAGCCACTTCAACATCTCGACGCCGGTCGATGCGATGCTCTTCGGCATCATGGGCAGCCTCATCACCCTGCAGACACTCGCGAGCATCGCGGTTGCCGTGGCGCTCTGGCGCCAGCCGTTCACGGACCGTGCGCTTGGCATCGCGCTCCGCGCCGGCATCATCATCACGATCCTGGGCGCGGCCACCGGCGGCCTCATGACGCGACCGACGGCGGCGCAGCTCGCCGAGGCGCGGGCAACCGGCCGGATCGCCACGGCCGGCGCGCATACCGTCGGGGCGCCCGACGGCGGCCCGGGCCTGCCCGGCACCGGCTGGAGCCTGGAGCACGGCGACGTGCGCGTGCCGCACTTCGTCGGACTCCACGCGCTGCAGATCCTGCCGATCGTCGCGGTCGTCGCGGCACGGCGTCGCCGGTCGGCGGCTCCCGCCACGATGAGGGTCGCTGCGGGCAGCTACGCGGGGCTGTTCGGCATCCTCCTCGTGCAGGCTCTCCGGGGTGAATCGCTCGTCAATCCAGGCGCCGAGACATTGGTCCTGCTCGCCGCGTGGCTCGCGATCACGGCTGTTGCCGTGCGGCTGACCGGGGAGTTCGGCGTCCCGGCAGGCCGTCGATCCGCAGTCGTGGAGGGATGATCGCCATGAGTGCTGAAACCGTCTTCTCGGTCGCGAACACGACCGCACTTGCGATGTGGGTGCTGCTGCTCGCGCTGCCGCGATTCACGTGGGTGAACAGGGTCGCGACGTCGGCGGCCGCGGCACTGTTCGCGGGCGCCTACGTGGTCATCATCGCGGCGCGGTGGGGCAACAGCAGCGGAGGCTTCTCGTCGCTCGCGGCCGTGGACGCGCTGTTCAGTGATCCGTGGCTGCTGCTCGCCGGATGGCTCCACTACCTGGCGTTCGATCTGATCGTCGGGAGCTGGGAAGTGCGCGACGCGCGGCAGCGGGGGCTTTCACACCTGCTGGTCGTGCCGTGCCTCGCGGCGACCTTCATGTTCGGTCCCGCGGGATGGCTGATGTACATGGCGCTGCGGATGGTGCGGCGCGCGCCTGCCGTCGCCGTGCAGCCGGTCGCCGGCTGACGTGGGCGCCCGTCAGCGGCGCGGTGCCGGCGCGACGGCGGCCCCATCCGCGACGCGACGATCGGTCCCGGCTTCGAAGAGATCGCCCTCGGCGACGTAGGTGATGACCTGCGCCGCTCCCTGCGCGGCACTCTCACGCAGGGTGTGGCCTCGCCGCTCCAGCTCTCGAAGAGTGTCCGCAGGGAAGCCGAAGCGCTCGTACGTGATCCGGTCGGGCAGCCACTGGTGGTGAAAACGCGGCGCGTCGACCGCTTCCTGCGCGTTCAGCCCCGCGTCGATGACGTTGACGATCGTCTCGAGCACGGTGTTGATGATCGTGCGGCCGCCGGGGCTGCCGGTCACCATGAACAGGGCGCCGTCCCGTTCGAGGATCGTCGGCGCCATGCTCGACAGCATGCGCTTCCCCGCTGCCGCCATGTTCGGCGGCGTGCCGATGAGGCCCGTGTCGTCCGTGAGCCCGGCACCAGCGTTGAAGTCGCCCATCTCGTTGTTGAGGAGGAATCCCGCGCCAGGCACGACGATCTTCACGCCGTAGGTCTGCTCGAGCGTGTAGGTCATCGCCACCGCATTCCGGTTGCCGTCCACGATTGAGACGTGCGTCGTCTCGGCGCTCTCGGTCGGCCACTCGAAGGATGAGGGAGTCGAGGGAGTGGCGCGCTCGGTGCTGATGGTCTTGCGCAGTTCTGCGGCGTGCGCCTTTGAGACCAGGCGTGCAACGGGCAGGTCCGGGTTGAAGTCCGGATCGCCCAGGTAGCGGGCGCGGTCCGCGTAGGCACGTTTCATCGACTCGGCCATCAGGTGGACGGCGGCGGCCGAGTTGACACCGAGGGAGCGCAGGTCGTAGCCCTCGATGATGTTCAGCGCCTCGATCAGCGTGACGCCGCCGGACGAAGGCGGCGGCATCGCGATGATGCCGTGCCCGCGGTACGTGCCGCGCACAGGCTCGCGCCGGACGGCCCGGTAGCGTCGAAGGTCGTCGCGCGTGATGAGGCCGCCGTGAGCGCGCATCTCGCGGTCGATGAGCGCAGCGGTCTCGCCGTCGTAGAACCCCGCTGGTCCGTTGGCGGCAATCCGTTCGAGCGTGCGTGCGAGAATCCGGCTGCCGGAGAGTGTCACCCGCTTCGTACGGGACGCCATTGCGCGTGAACTGCGCGACCGACGCCGGATAGGGCGCCATGTCGGGCAGCACTCCGCGGAGCGACCGGGCGAGGCCGTCGGTCACGCGGAAGCCGTCGCGCGCGAGCGTGATTGCCGGCTCCACCAGGCGGCGCCACGGCAGCTTCCCCTGCTCGCGCCAGGCAAGGTGCAGGCCCGCCACGGTGCCGGGCACGCCGACCGCCAGATAGCTCTCGTGGTGCACGCCGGAATCGTAGGTGCCACCCGGCTGGAACATCGCCGGCGTTGCGGCGGCCGGCGCCATTTCGCGAAAGTCGTAGGCAACCGCCGCGCCCGCGGCCGGACGATACACGATGAACCCGCCGCCTCCGATGTTCCCTGCAGTTGGATGTGTGACGGCGAGGGCGAATGCGGTGGCCACCGTCGCATCGATCGCGGTGCCGCCGTCCCGCAGCACGTCCGCGCCGATTCTCGATGCGGTTTCGTTCTGGGTGACGACGAGGCCGGACTTCGAACGGGTCGGGACGGAAATCGCGCCGACACCTGCGCAGAAGACGATGCACGCGACCGCGGCTGGAAGTGCTCTATCCCGGAGGATACGGAGGAAAGACACCGGCCCGACCATCGTTACCCGTTCGGCCACGTCAGAACGTGAACCGGAACGTGAACTGCGCCATCCGCATGTTGTTCGCCTGATTCGTGACCTGCCCGAACGCGGAGTTGCCGGCGGCCACGCTGGCTGGCGCCGCCCAGTGCACCTGGTTGAACAGGTTCAGCACTTCGATGCGAACGAGCGCCGACGTCCCGCCGCCGGTGCGCACGGTCTTGCTGACCGACAGGTCGACGTTGTTGCGCCGCGGCGAGAGCACGCCCGGCAGGGTCCGCGGCGCGTTGCCGAAGCGGTTCAGCGGCGTCAGCGAGAACGCGGACTGATTCAGGTAGCGGTTGTCGTTCACGTTGTCGCGGATGCGATCGGTGATGTCGCCGGGCACCAGGAAGTCCTGCCCTTCGACGACGTTCGGCCGCAGCGTGCCGCCGAACAGGAACGAGGCGGTTGGCTCGTTCTGGCTGACGCCGATCGGGAAGCCGCTCTGGAACGTAATCACCGCCGTCGCCGACCAGCCGCCGAACAGGCCGTCGGCGAGCGTCGACTGCGCCCAGCGGTGGCCACGGCCCAGCGGCACGTTCAGCGTCGGCGCGATCACGATCTTGTGCGGCGAGTCGAGCAGGCTTCGGCCGTACTCCGCATCCGGGTTGTAGTACGGCGACCCGGGAACGACCGTGTAGTTGTTCTGCAGCCCCGGCGCTTCCGAATAGTAGTTGCTCTGCCCGAACTGGTTGTCGTTCAACCGGCTGAAGGTGTAGCTGAAGTTGCCGCCCCAGACGCCGGTCGGCCGCTTCCGCACCTGCACGATCGCCGCGTGATATTGCGACCGCGCGCCTGTGGACTGCTGCATGTACACGTTGCGGAACTGCGGGAAGGGCCGCAGCAGCTGACCGCGCTCGATCATCGTCCGGCTGGCGAACTGACCGGCCTCCGGGACGCCGAAGAACGGGTTGGACACGAGTGCCAGCGTTTCGCCAATCGCCAGGTTCTGATACTTCGGATCGAGCTGGTTGATGTTGATCAGCGTGTTCGTCGTGCCGCCCCACCCGAGCTCTTGCCCGGTGAGGCCGGTGTACCCGAGGCTCAGGCTCACCCCCGTCGGCAGCTCCCGCTGCAGGTCGGCCGAGGTACTGGTGGGCACGCGGCGCGCCCTTGTTCGGGTCGACGAAGTACCACATCGCCGCCGGTGCCGGTCAGCAGGCCGTAGCCGTTGCCGCTCGGCTGCACGAGGCCGGCCGGGAACGGGTTGCTCATCGTGAGGGTGGGTATCCCCTGCGACTGTTGAATCTCCGTGGTTGCGGAGTACCCGATCTGCCCCCAGCTCGTGGTTCCGGCCGACGGATAGTTCCAGGGCGAGTAGTACAGCCCCCAGCCGCCCCGCAGCACCGTCTTGTCGTTGAAGCTGTAAACCGCTCCGACACGCGGTGCCACCTTGACCGCCGGCTGATTGCCCTGCTCGATCGGTGTTCCCCCCTGATCGGCGAAGACGAGCCCGCCAACGATCGTGCGACGCTGCCCGGTCAGGGGATCCAGGAGGTTCACGCGCACGTCCAGCGGGCTCACCGTCGTCTTGTCGAAGTCGACGGTCTGCTGGTTGTCCACCTCGCGCATTCCGGTTTCGCGCTCGAGCCGCAGGCCGTAGTTCAGGGTGAGCCGATCGCCGATGCGCCAGTCGTCCTGAAAGAACCCGGCGTAGTAGTCCACATAGCCGTTCAGTTCGACGTTGAGCGGCACGTTGCCGCTTTGCGGATAGCCGAGGAGCAGATCCGCCAGCGCGTTACCCGTGTAGTTGCCTGTGAACGTGTAGGTGCCGGTGGACGGGCCGTAGTTCAGGGCCTTCGCGCCAATGCGCCGGTAGTCGCCGCCGACCTTGTAACTGTGCGTGCCCCGCAGCGTCGTGAGCGCTCCGTTGGCGCCCCACTGGTAGTACGCGTTCGTCTGCCGGTTGCTCCAGCCCGCGCTTTTGTAGCCGGTGACGGACAGGGTCGGGTACCGGTTCAGGTCTGACATCTGGTTCGTGAGCGCCGGGTTGTTGAAGAGCGCAGCCGCGTCGAACGCCTCCGGGAGGCTGTAATCGTCGTCGAAGTTGTTGTAGCCGCCGCGCAGCGTCAGCACCGTCGACGGGCTCACGACGTAGGTGTTGTTCAGCACGAGGGTCTGGATGACCCGATCGAGCTGATAGCTGCCGCCAACGAATTTGTTCACCGGGTTGTAGTTCGCATTCGCCTCGTGGCTCACCTGCCGCAGCAGGAAGCCGCTCAGCGACACCGCGTTGTTGAAATGATGATCCAGCTTGGTGGAGAACTGGTGCGCGCTGCTCGGCACCAGGTCGGTCATCGAGAAGTTCGTCGTGCCGTTGTCCACCTGCGTGTCGGCCGGCGGGTAGTAGCCGGCGAGCGCCGCTCCGACCGGATCCATCCGCGACAGCGGGATCTGGTTGTTCGAGAACGTCTGGCCCGTGAGCGGATCGCGGATCGTCACGGGCACGCCGTTGCGCGTCACGCCCGAGAAGTCGCCACTCAGTTCGGCCGCCGTCGGCACGAGGTACCTGTTGGCCTGCGGCTGCCGATCCACGTAGGCCTCGGCCGCGGCCCAGAAGAACATCCGGTTCCGCAGGATCGGGCCGCCGCCGGCACCGCCGCCGTTGGTCCACTCCTCGGGCCGGTTCTCCTCGCCCCGGAGCTTCGGGATGAGCAGCTGGCCAACCATCGCCTTCGGGCGCACGACCGTGTAGGCGGAGCCGTGCCACTGGTTCGCGCCCGACCGGGCGGACATGTTCATGACCCCGCCGCCCGTGCGTCCCATCTCCGCGTCGTAGGTGTGCACCTGGACCTTCATCTCCTGCACGGCCTCCATGCTCGGGTTCGTGGAGGCGCGGTTCTGGAGGTCGGTGACCGGGAACCCGTCGATGAGGAAGTTGTTCGCACGCACGGCGCCGCCACCCATCGAGATCGACGAGTTGCCGGTCTGGTCCTGCATGCGGTTCCAGTGTGCGTTTCCGCTGGCCTGCACCGTCGGCTCGAGGTTCGCCATCAGGTACACGCTGCGGCCGGGCGTCGGGATCGACTCGAGCGTCCTCGTGTCGATGACGCCGCCGGTCGACGCGTTGCTCGTCTCAATCAGGGGCGCATCGGCCGTGACGGTGATCGTCTCCTCCAGCGCGCCGACTTCGAGGACGATGTCGAGTGCGACCGCGCCCTGGGTGCTGATGCGCATCCCCTGGCGCTCGAAGGACCGGAAGCCGGGCACCGCCACGCGGACGCTGTAGCTGGCCGGCTCCAGCGCCGGGAACGAGTACTCGCCGGATTCGTTCGTCACGGTCTCGCGGGACGTGCCGTTCGCCTCGTTGACCGCGGCCACCGTCGCCCCGGGAATGACACCCTGTGCATCCTTGACGGTGCCGCGCAGGCTGCCGGTCGACGACTGGGCCGATATTGGTAAGACCGAATGAACGACGCAGAAGGCGACGCATGCGATCGCCGCGATCGCCCGCGCCGCCGGAGTATCCCTGTGCCGCACGACTGAATTCCCCCTCCCGGAAGGCCTACTAGAATACAGCAGGCGGCTCGCGCGGCGAGGGACACGGGCGCCGGCGGGCGTTGGATGAGTTCGTCACCCGCCGGCATGTCGGGGTCGTTTCCTTACGGCCTCAGGACGACCTTCATGCAGTCGTCTTCCTTCTCGGCAAACATCTGGTAACCCTGGGCGGCATCCGCCAGCCGCATCCGATGGGTGATCACGAAACTCGGATCGATTTCGCCCGCCTGGATGCGTTTCAGCAGCGGCCGCATGTAGCGCTGCACGTGAGTCTGCCCCGACTTGATGGTCAGCGAGCGGTTCACGACCGCGCCCATGGGGAACTTGTCGATGAAGCCGCCGTACACGCCGGCCACCGACACCGTGCCGCCGCTGCGGCACGCGAGAATCGCCTGGCGCAGCGCCACGGGCCGATCGGTCTCGAGCATCATGACCGTCTTCATCTTGTCGTAGGCACCCGTGATGCCCGGCGCGTGCCCCTCGAGGCCGACCGCGTCGATGCAGTGATCGGGCCCGCGTCCGCCGGTCATCTCTTCGAGCGCCTCGAAGACGTCGACCTCCGCGTAGTTGATCGTGTCCGCCCCGCCCCGGTCGTGCGCCATCCGCAGGCGATACGGGAAGCGATCGATCGCGATCACGCGCTCCGCACCGAGCATATAGGCGCTCTTGATGGCGAACTGCCCCACCGGACCGCACCCCCAGACGGCGATCGTGTCGCCCGGCTGGATGCCGCACGCCTCCGCAGCCATGTAGCCGGTCGGGAAGATATCCGAGAGGAACAGCACCTGATCGTCGCTCAACCCCGCCGGCACCTTCAGCGGGTTGACGTCGGCGAACGGCACACGCGCGTACTCCGCCTGTCCGCCCGCGTACCCGCCCAGCATGTGCGAGTAGCCGAAGATGCCGCACGGCGAGTAGCCCCACAGCTTCTCGGCCATCCAGGCGTTCGGGTTGGAGTTCTCGCAGAGCGAGTACATCTCGCGCTCGCACTGCGAGCAGTGTCCGCACGCGATCGGGAACGGGACGACGACGCGATCGCCTGGCCGGAGCGTCTGGACGCCCTTGCCGACCTCCACGACCTCCCCCATGAACTCGTGCCCGAGCACGTCACCGCGCCTCATCGTCGGGATGAAGCCGTTGAACAGGTGCAGGTCCGAGCCGCAGATGGCCGTGCTCGTGATGCGCACGATCGCGTCGCTGCCATTCAGGATCGTCGGGTCGGGGACCTCGTCGACCTCGACGTGTCTTGCTCCCATCCAGCAGGTCGCTCTCATTCGCTCACCTCCGCATGGTTCCTGGTGTCGCGAACCTTCGAATGCGGCTGCGCCGGCTGCCGGAGGCCCGGGGCGTCGGAAACCGCGATCTCGCCGGTTTCCATCAGTTGCTTGAAACGCCGCAGGTCCTCGCGGATCTGCTGCTCCGGCTCTTCGCCGAAGAGCCATGCGATGGCCCGCCCGACGCGTCCCGCCGGCGGCGCATATTCCAGCTGCACACGCACCTCGGTGCCGCGCGCGCCGGGCGCCGGCGCGAACCGCACCGATCCGCTGTTCACGATCTGCGATCCAGGGAGTGACCGCCACGCGATCCATTCGTTCGGCCGGTCCTGCACCATTTCGGCCTCCCACTCGGCCGACAGCCCCGCGGGAGCAGCCGCACGCCAGCGTGAACGCCGATCGTCCAGCAGCTCCACTTCGCGCAGGTGACGCATGAAGCGCGGGAAGTTCGCGAAGTTTCGCCAGAAGGCGTACACCTCGTCGATCGTGCGGTTGATGGTGACGACGTGATCGATCCGCACGCTGCGGTCGCGCGCGACAGGTTCGTCGTGCCCGTTCACGCGCCCTGCTGCCAGCAGATCCAGCGCGGTCACGCCCGCAATGGCGGCCGTGGCGACACCGAGCCGATCGCGCCGGCTGCCCTGCTCGGACATCGTGTTGCCGAGCCATGCCAGGTCGATCGCATCGCCGCCGACACGCGACCACAACCACTGCTGACGGTTGGGTTGCGCGAGAATCGCGATACCGCTGACAAGTTCGCGCGCACCGAACGCACGCAGTGCGTGGCGCGTGCCTTCCGAATCTGGTGCGCCGATGAGACGCGCCATGCGCGATGGCGCCGCGAGCTCGGCGACGCCCAGCGCGATGCTGAACCAGCCGAGGCCGATGGCGAGTCGCTCGCGGTCGATCGGGAACTCGGATTGATGCATGAGACTCCTTCCTGAGCACAGGCAGCGACGCGGATATGCCTGGATCGCGTGCGCGAGTGCAAGCGAGCGACCACCCGTGTGATCGGCTGACGCACGATCCACCGATGCGCTCGCTCAACGTGCAGCGCCTGAGCAGAGGCGCCGGTGGCACCACGCTTGCTCCTACAACAGGCAACCGCGCTCGGTCGCCGCTCTGGTCGACCGACACGAGCTTTGAGAAGCTCCCCTTCACCACGACGGGAGGCCTTTGTTGCCTCCCGACACGTCTGTACACGCGCACTCGATGTGCTCGCGCGCGAGAGTGCTGATCATTCACGGTGTGAACGCGCGCTACTCACGCACACGCCCTACGTACCAATGAGATCGAGAGGGCGAAGGTCGGGTCTGAAGACCCGACGCTACATAGGAAGGAAACGACGTCGGAGAGACACTACTTCACTGTCACGCGGATCATCGCAGTGGTCCAGCAGCAGCCGGTCGCACCGCCCCCGGGCCCTGACAGGTCGTTCGCCGTCACGTGCACCACGTAGTCGCCAGGCTGATCGAACGTGACGGTCGTGGAGGTCTTTCCCTCGAATTCCTCTGCCAGCTTGCCGCCTTTGAGCGTTTCGATCTTCTCGTGCTCCTTGCCAACGGTAACCGGCCCTGGACCGCGGTATTTGTTGACGACCAGTTCGACGATCGGAGGCGTTCGAGCGGGACTTGCGTTGGTGCCGCTCGAAAAGAGCGCATCGTCGGCGACCCACATGTCGAGCGTCATCGGCGTCTTCACAGTCGCGGTGCGCGCGATGGCTTTCGAGATCGACGCAACCGGACCCTGAATCCACGGGTCGCTGACACCGAACTTGAGTTTCGCCGGTGCGTTGTAATGCCCCCCGGGACTTTCTTCGGATGCCTGCAGCGGGCTCATCACGTAGTCGGGACTGCGATGGAACGGGATGCGCGAGGTGATGCCGTTCACCGACAGCACCCACCACATGCGCTCGGTGGCAGGGAAATCCTTCGGCATCGTGATCGAGAACATGCCGAAATTGCGGTTCGGCAGAAAGTAGGTCGGCTGTCCTCGATCCGGATCGCCCGGCTCGAAGTGATTGTTGGGCCCGATCGGAACCTCGACCCGCTCCTTCCAGTTGCGGTTGTAGTAGCCGATCAGATACGTGAAGGAGCCGTCGGGGTTTGGAAACCAGCCGTCGTAGGCAGGTGTGACGCTGGCGCCGAAATCGAGCTTCGGTGAGCTGGGGAGCAGCGGCCCCTGTGCCGTCGCGACGGCGACGCCCGCGGTGAGGGCAGCGGCGGCGGCAACGTGAAAAACGAATCCTCTAGTTCCCATGATCTTGCCCGTTGCGGCCGGGCGGCGATGCCCGCCGCAGATGACACGCACTGCAAGAACCGAGGGCGTACAAAGCAAAACGGGGACCGCGTGTGGCCGCGGTCCCCGTTCTGGTCGTGCTCCTCGCGCGGTTAACCGCGCGAGCTTACTGCTGCTGCTGGGTCGTCGTCTGCGGCTTGACGCCGTTGGTGACGCCCACGCCGTACTTCTCGATCCGCTGCTGGTACTCGGCGTCCGAGAGGTAGACCACGTTCATCCACGCATGAGCCATCTCGTCGACCGTGCGGTCGCCGTAGCCCACCCACTGATCCGGGTCCGGGTTGTCCTTGTTGCCCTTCGTGTTGTCGTAGAAGGCGGTCACATGGACGATCGTGCCCTTCGGGAAGACCGGGGCGGCCTCATCCGTGTAGATGTAGTTGGTCATCCAGTTGAAGTTGAAGTCCCTCACGTAGCTGATGACCTGCGTGCGACCATCCGGGAAGATCGCTTCGACCTGCATCGCCTTGCCGCGCAGGTGGAAGTGCGGCTGGAAGTTCGTGATGATCGTGTTTTCCTTCAGGACCGTGAAGCCCTCGGTGTGCGTCACCGAGTTGGGCGGAATGTCGAGCCCTTCCGCGCCGTTCTTCAGGCCGCTGAACGCCACGAGGTAGCTGCGCTTCGCCGGCTCCTGACCCTTCGGGTAGAACCACAGGCCGAGCTCCGAACCGCTGGTGATCTCTTCACCAACCGCGTGGACGTGCTGGTCCCACGAAATCTTCTCGCCCGGCATGATCAGCTTGCCGGTGCCTTCCATGTACCGGTCGTAGCCCTTGCCGATCGCCCACTCCATGATCTGCGGACGACGGTTGACGAGGTCGGCCGCCGA
Organism: uncultured Acidobacteriota bacterium; assembly: GCA_963748265.1. GTDB lineage: Bacteria > Acidobacteriota > Vicinamibacteria > Vicinamibacterales > CAVVIG01 > CAVVIG01. The sequence goes on from CAVVIG010000003.1 coordinate 100,502, forward strand.
CGGCGCCGCCGAGCCCGAGACCGAGGGACCGCGCCCGCCGCCGATGCCCTGGTTCACGGCTCCCGTGTTCTCCGGGCTCAGGACGTGATAGGCGATCGAGTGGTGCAGGACCTTGCGGCCCTGGATGTTGGCCGGACGAATTTCGACCATCTTGATCCAGCGCGGCTCGGTGATCGGAATGTCGCTCATCGGACGCCACCACACGTCCTGGTGGACGGCCGGCATCGTCTGCAGCGCGGACTTGATGACCAGGTCCGGCGCGCCGAAACCGTCGCGCTCACCCTGCCAGAAGAGCCCCTCCGCCACCGGCTTGGCCTTGAAGTCGGCTGCGTTACCCTCGAGGGCGCCGCCATCGACCCACGCCACGACGGTCGCGACCTGCTCGTCGGTCAGCGCCATGTCGTTCTTGAAATGCTGCACGCCGACGCTGCGGTCGATGTGCCACGGCGGCATCTGCCGGGCGGCGACGCGGTTCTTGATCGACCGCGCCCACGGACGCGAATCCTGGTACGAGACCAGTGACATCGGTCCGATGGAACCAGGTTCATGGCAGCTCTGGCACTTGGCCTGGAAAATCGGCGCGACGTCCTTGTTGAACGTCACCTGCTTGGACGGCGCCTGCTGAGCGAGAGCAGGTGCGGCGATTGCCAGCACAGCGCCGGCTGCAAGCACCCCTCTGAGACGCCAGTTCGAACCAACCATGAGTCCCTCCTAGGCACACCGTGTTCGGACGGTGTTAGCTATCATTGCGACGCCCCCTGGCGTCAGGCACTCGTTGATGGTAACCGACTGGCGTCTTTCCGGGGTGGCCAACTCGCTACCGAAATATGGATACCCAGCCGGCTGAATGGTTTAGGCCGGGGTCCGGACAACACGGCATGAGTTTGGCCTGCGGAGCTGACACCCCGTCAGGAGGTGGCGTCTGGACGTGCTGGTGATCGATGTCGGAGGTTCCTGGGTCAAGGTGTTTGCGACACACGCGGATCAGCCGCGGGCCTTCAAATCGGGGCCCCACCTCAAGCCGCCCGAGCTCATCGACCGGGTCCGGGCCGAAACCCAGACCTGGGAGTACGACGCTGTCTCGATCGGCTACCCGGGTAGCACCGGACCGCACGGACCCACCAGCGAGGCTGGCAACCTCGGGGAGGGCTGGGTCGGCTTCGACTTCCAGGAGGCGTTCGGCCGCCCGGTCCGCATCGTCAACGATGCGGCCATGCAGGCCCTGGGCAGCTACAGCGGTGGCCGGATGCTCTTTCTGGGTCTCGGGACCGGCCTTGGCTCGGCGCTGATCGGCGAACGGGTGATCCTTCCGCTGGAGCTCGGGAGCCTGCCGCACCATTCCGGGAATACGCTCGCGGATCGGCTGGGCGGCTCCGGCCTCGCGCGGCTTGGCGTCGACGAGTGGATCCGGGCCGTTCACGACGCCGTCGAACAGCTCCGGCCCGTGTTCGTCGCCGACCACGTCGTGATCGGCGGCGGGAACGCAGAGCTCGTGGACCCGTTGCCGGCGTGTACGCGGCGGGGCGGCAATGACGACGCGTTCACCGGGGGGTTCCGGTTGTGGGAAGAGGACCTCGAACACCACGACACGCCCCCGTCGTCGATCTGGCGGGTGGTGTGGTGATGCGATACCGCGCCCTCGCCACCGATTTCGACGGCACGATCGCACACGACGGCGTCGTGCCCCCCGAAGTGTGCACGGCGCTCGAGCGCGCCCGCGCCGCCGGCCTGTGCCTGCTCCTGGTGACCGGCCGCGAGCTCCCGAGTCTCTTCGACACGTTCTCGCACGTCCCGCTCTTCGACCGGGTCGTCGCCGAGAACGGGGCGCTCCTCTACACGCCGGCGACCGGTGCGCTCCGGCAGATTGCCCCCTCGCCGCCGCGTGCCTTCGTCGAACGGCTGGTCCGTGAACGCGTGCCGATCTCGATCGGCGCCTCCATCGTCGCCACGGTCGAACCGTACGAGCACCGCGTGCTTGCAGCCATCCGCGATCTCGGCCTGGAGTGGCACGTTATCTTCAACAAGGGGGCGGTGATGGCGCTCCCCTCCGGCATCACGAAGGCCTCGGGGCTCGGGCCGGCGCTCGCGGAGCTGTCGATCGATCCAGCCGCGACGATCGCGGTGGGCGACGCGGAGAACGACCATGCGTTCCTTGCGATGTGCGGCCTCAAGGTCGCCGTCAGCAACGCGCTGCCGGCCCTCAAGGCGGAGGCGCAGGTCATCACGGCCGGGGCGCGCGGCGACGGCGTGATCGAGCTGATCGATCGCCTGCTCGCCGGGGCCTTCACGGAGCCGCCGGCCGCCCGCGCCGCCGAGCCCGGCCGGGCACAGCGGTAGGCCCCGCACTTTCCTGTTGACACCGTGCCGCCGCGAGGTGTTAACTGCGTCGCAGAAGTGTTATAAAAATAACATGGCCTCCAGACACCTCTCCCTCACGCGGCGCGAACGGCAGATCATGGACATCCTCTACCGGCGCGGGCGTGCGACGGCGGCGGAGGTCATGGACGATCTGCCCGGCGAGCCGAGCTACTCCACCGTCCGCACCCAGCTGCGCGTGCTCGAAACCAAGGGGCACGTGCGGCACGAAGAAGCGGGACTGCGGTACATCTACTCTGCCGAGGTTCCGCGGCACACCGCGAGGCGCTCGGCGCTCCGTCATCTCGTGGACACGTTCTTCGACGGGTCGGCCGAGAAGGCCGTGACCGCGCTGCTCGGCGGCGACGGCGCACGGCTGTCGGACACGGAGCTCGATCGGATAGCCGCCGCGATCGTCAAGGCACGAAAGGACGGAGCGCGATGACCGTCGCCCTGCTCGCCTCGATTCTGCTCAAGACATCAGCGATCCTCGCCGCGGGGCTCGGCGGCGCACGGCTGCTGGCGCGCGGCCCGGCGGCGCTGCGCCACTGGGTGCTGGCGGTTGCCGTGTGCAGCGCGCTGGCGCTCCCGGTCGTCGCGATCGGGTTGCCGGCGTGGCACATCGCGCTTCCTGGCGAACAGCCTGTCCCGGCGCCTCAGCTCGCGGCCGTTCCGTCGACTGGCGCACCGGAACCGGCCGTGTCTGTCAGCTTCGCGTTGCCCGCGGCGGAACCCGTACGTGCGGAGCCGCGTGCCGATCTGCCGGCCCTCGTCCGCGCGCTCCTGCTGCCGGCGTGGCTGGCCGGGGCGCTCGTCGCGGTGGCGTGGCTCGGCATCGGCCTCGCTCGCCTGCACTGGCTCGCGAGCCGCGCCACGAAGGTGACGGACGGCCCGTGGGCGGAGTGCGCGCGTGCCCACGCATCTGCCAACCCGCGAGCCGCGCGGGCGACCTTGCTGCAGGGGTCGCATCCGTCCATCCTCGCGACGTGGGGCGTGCGGCCCGCGATCCTGCTGCCCGCCGGCGCGGCGCAGTGGAGTCCCGCACGCATCCGGAGCGTGCTCGCGCACGAGTTCGCACATATCGAGCGGCGCGACTGGCCGGTGCAGTGCGCGTCCGACCTGCTCCGTTCGTTCCTCTGGTTCAACCCGCTCGCATGGGCCGTGGCAGCCGGCCTCAGGCTCGAAAGCGAGCGCGCCTGCGACGATGCCGTGCTGGCGACGGGAGTGGAGCCGCCGGATTACGCCGCGTGCCTCGTCGACATCGCGCGCACGCTCGCCCACCGGCCCGCGTGGCTGCCAGCACCCGGGCTCGGAATGGCCAGGATCTCGACGCTCGAAAGGAGAGTCAACGCCATGCTCGATGTCAGCACCAGCCGCCGGCCCCTCACGCGTTACCTTCGCACCGCCGTCGCCACTGCGTTCGGCGGCCTGACCCTGCTCGTGGCCACGCTCGCCGCGCAGTCGTCGTTTGGCACCGTCACGGGGACGGTGCGCGATCAGCTCGGGGGTACCCTCCCGAACGTCACCGTCACCCTGGTACACAGCGCGACCGGCGCGAAGCACGAAATCCGCACGAACGAGCGCGGCGCGTTCGAGATGGTCGGCCTGGTCGCCGGCAACTACACGTTCGGGCTCACGAGGGTGGGCTTCAGGGGGGTCGAGGACACCCTGCAACTCGCCGCCGGACAGACGCTCGCGCGCACGATCACGCTCCCTGTCGGCACGCTGCAGGAGACCATTACCGTGCGCAGCGGGCCTCCGGCGCCGGCTCGCCCGCGATCCGCTGCAGCGTCACCGCCTCCGGCGTCGTGTTCGGCCGAGCCCAACAGCGGCAGCATCCGCCCGCCGCGCAAGGTCGTCGATCACCGGCCCGAGTACCCGGCCGCGATGCGCAGCGCGGGCGTGTCGGGTCGCGTGGTGATGAACGCGCTCATCGGCACCGACGGCACGATCCGCGACATGCAGACGATCGAGACGACCAACGCCGAGTTCGATCAGGCGGCCCGCGAAGCTGTACGGCAGTGGCGATTCACGCAGACGCTGCTCAACTGCGTGCCGGTCGAGGTGCAGATGAACGTGACGACCTCGTTCGACCCGGCCGCGGCGCCGCCCCCGCCGCCGCCGCCGCCACCGCCGCCCGCGCAGGCGGTGCCACCGACACCACCGGCTCCGCCAGCGCCCACGCAGGCGCCCCCGGTCCCACCCCAGCCGCCGTTGCCTCCGGCGCGCTAGGCAGGCGGTGCCGCCTCTTCCCGCTGTTCGCTACACTGGGCAGCGGGAGGAGCGGCATGTCGATACGTCCGGTCAAGGAGATCATTCAGGCGCGGCCCACCATCGAGGGTGCGGGCGTGAAGCTGAAACGCGGATTCGGCTTCGGCAACACGACCGACTTCGATCCGTTCCTGTTGTTCGACGACTTCCGCAACGACCGCCCGACGACTACCTCGCCGGATTCCCCTGGCATCCGCATCGCGGCATCGAGACCATCACCTACGTCCTCGCCGGAAGCGTCGAACACGGCGACAGCCTGGGCAACCGGGGCAGCCTCGGCGCCGGCGATGTGCAGTGGATGACGGCGGGCAGCGGCATCATGCACCAGGAGATGCCGCGCGGCGACACGCAGGGGCGCATGCACGGCTTCCAGCTCTGGGCCAACCTCCCGGCGTCGCTCAAGATGACGCGCCCGCGCTACCAGGACATCACCGCGCCTGACATCCCGACGGTCACCGACGATGACGGCACGAGCGTGCGGATCATCTGCGGGGAGTTCTGGGGACAGAGGGTCCGGTCGAGGGCGTCGCGGCCGACCCGCGGTACCTCGACATCTCCGTGCCGCCCGGCGCGCGCAGGCGGCTGGCCGTGGAGGTGACCCGTCACGCGTTCGCGTACGTGTTCGCGGGGTCCGGGACGTTCCGCGATGCATCCGAACCGCGCGCGGTCCGCACCGAGTCCGGTGTCCCCGGCGACGAGTCGATCGTCTACGACGCCACGAACCACTCGCTCGTGCTCTTCGACCGCGGCGACGAGATCATCGTGCAGGCAGGCGACGACGGGATCCGGTTCCTGCTCGTCTCCGGCCGGCCCCTCGAGGAGCCGGTGGCCTGGTACGGCCCGATCGTCATGAATACCGAAGAAGAGCTGCGGCGCGCGTTCTCCGAGCTGCGCTCGGGAACGTTCATCAAGGAAGCCTGACGCTGGGCTCTGGGCTATAGGCGATAGGCGATAGGCTGTGGGCCCTGACTGTGGCGGCTCCCCGACGCAAGCGCAGCCTCAGGTCCGTGGCCTGAAGCCCGTAGCCCGCAGCCGAAGGCCCAAGGCCTAAAGCCTGCTAGAGCCCTCCCTCGGCCGGCTGCTCGAAATCGAGGTTCGCGGTCAGGCGCTCGCCACGCGTCTCGAACGCTTCGCGCAGCAGGGCGATGCGCCGGCGGGCTTCACCGAGGTCGCGGACCCCGAGTGTGATGTTCAGCAGGTCGATGTACCAGGGCAGCTTCACCGGGTCGAGCACGTAGGTCTCCACGATCTCGCGCGCGACCGGCAGCGTCGTGTCCTTGGAGTCGTCGTGCACGTCGCGATTGTCGGCGCGGCGCAGTTTCTCGTATTCCTCGGCGAGTAGCCGCCGGAAGTCGTCGGCCGTGAACGGGTTGCCGGCCTTGATACCGGTCGCCGCGTCGTCCTCGCTCATCGAGGCACCTTTGTGGAGCCACTCCCAGAGGATGCTCAACCGGATCTCGCCGGTTGCCATGTCTTCCATCAGATAGAGCACGTCGTCGTTGCCGAAGAAGTCCGCGGGCTTGAGCGCGGCGGCCTGCATCCCCTGCTCGAACGCGTTGCCGTACTGCAGCGCGACGCTGAGGAGATCGCGCGCGCCCCGCACGGTGCGCGGTGCCGGCTCCAGCTTGCTGAGCGAGTCTGCGTCGGCGTCCGTGTGGGTGAGCGGCGGAAACGCACGACCGCACTGATTGGCCTCGCCCACGCGCTCCCACACCGGGCGCACGATGTGGACCATCTTCCAGTGGGCCACCCACTTGCCGCTCGCGCCCTCCCGCTGCTCGCGCTCGGCGCCCGCGACCGCGCGGCGCATGCTGCTCTCGACGCCGGACGCCGACCCCACGGGGATGTTCGGCTCCATGCCGCCCTGCCAGAGCGCGCACCGGCCGGCGGCGTCGGGGGTGTTCACGGCGCGGCGGACGCGGTCCTCATAGGCCCGCATGTAGCCGTAGGTCATCGTCACCGCGTCGATGTTCGGGTTCACGAATGCCGGCTCCCACGACAGCGCGTCGGCAACGCTGTTGATGTAGTCCCAGCGGCCAGTGTTGAACCCGACGAAGTGGAGGCCAAGCGCGGCGCGGATTTCCATCAACTGGAAGCAGGCTTCGAGCTGTTCCACGAGCACGTAGGTCTTGATGGTGCCGGCGGGCAGGTCCAGGTGGCGTTCGAGCGCCGTGAGCATGTCGGACCAGAGCGCCGCCTCCTCCGCCGTCTGGATCTTCGGCAGATACAGGACAAGCGATCGTCCCTGCGATCGGAGCCTGGGCGCGTTGTTCACCAGGAAGATGGTCGCGTCGACGATGGAGGCGGAGAAGCCGCGTCCGTCGCGGCGCCGGATGTGGCGATCGTCGAGGTGAAGCCCGCGCGCCCTGAAAATCATGGTCGTGGTGTCGAGCTGCGCGCGCCAGTCGGGGATGATGGAGCGGCCGAGGAACGACTCGGCCCACCGATTCATCTCGTCCGCAACCTCACCCGCCGTCCGGAGGAACATGTCGCTGCGGTGGACGGCGAGCTTCAGGTTCCGCTGGTTGTCCAGCGACATCGTGGACAGTTGTCCGAGCGCATCTTCGCCGTCGAACATCCAGCCGTCGGCGCCCGAGAGCAGCGCGTACGCGACGTTGCGGATGCTCCGGTCGATCCGCGCGTCGCGCTTCGCCGCCGGTCCGGTCCCCTGGATCCACTGCCGCGTCAGGTCGTGCGGGATCTCGGACCCCGTGAAGCGGCCGTCCCGCGCGTCCTGTGCCGTCAGCGACGTGCGCCCGATCGTCGCGCGGGGATCGAGGAACGCAATCGGCTGGTGGTCGCGCGCACGGACCGTGCGGCGCATGATGCGCGCAGCCATCAGCCCGCGCCGGTCCTCGTCGAACGGTGCCAGCGCTTCGAGCGCGTCGCGGACGCGATCGGTCAGCACGTCCGAATAGGTCGTGAGCAGCGGATTCCTGATCTCGAGTGAGGCGGTGAGCGGCGTTGACATAGTGTGCGGACGCGTGTGCGTCAGGGTTGCGGCCAGGCGTACTTCGAGGCCCAGTCGAGGAACTGGCGTACGCGGGCCTCGTTTGCGCCAATCCACTCGCGCACGCCGGGCACCGGCGCGCGCTGGCTGGCCCAGTAGACAAACGGCTCGACGTAGTTGTTCTGCCGCAGCGCGACGAAGAACGGCACGTAGTGCGTGCGGACGAACGACGGCGGCCCTCCCGCGGACGGTGCCGGCAGCGTTGCGAGCAGGGCGTCCATCTGCGACACGAGCGCCGCAAGCTCCGACGCGCCCTCGTCCATCTTCGCCATCATCGTCTTATACGACGGGACGATCTGGCGGTCGGTCGCGGCGAAGTCGCCCTCGTCGGTCTTCGGCGCAGCCCGAGGCATTGTTGTTCGGGGCGCGGCGTCGGTTGTTGCTGCCGCATCGTCTGGCAGGGGATCGACGCTCCCCTTCAGCAGCGCGCGCCAGAGCCCGTAGCCCTTGAGCGCCTGCGCCCCGGACGGCTCGATCACCAGATAGGTCGACAACGCGAGGATGGCCGGCGTCGTGTAGCCGGCCGATTGGTACACCTGGCCGAGCAGCAGGTGCACGTCCGCGTTCAGCGGGGCGAGCGATGCGGCGGTCTTCAGCGCCGCACGCGCCTGGTCGGCATCGTTCAGGCTCTCGCGATACGTGACCGCCATGTTGAAGTAGAGCACCGCCGTGTCGGGCGCCAGCGCAAGGCCCTTTTTGTACGCGTCGATCGCCTGCTGGGGCTGGCCCTTCGAGTCGAGCGCCGACGCGATGACGTCGTAGAACAGCGGCAGGAGGTCGGACCTGAACTCGGTGCCCTTCTGCGCGGTCGCGATCGTCCGGTCGAAGTCACCTTTGGCCAGGTAGGAGTACGCAAGCTCGAACAGCGCGACAACGTTGTCGGGCTGTTCGGTCAGCACGCTCTGGTATTTCGCGATCGCGTCGTCGAACTGCCCTTTGTCGTGCAGATCCACGCCCTCGCGGATGACCCGCTCCTGATCGGCGGTCATGGCAGGAGGAACCCTGGTTGGCGCGCTCGGCTGCGCGACGGCGCAGACCGGCGCCGCCAGGAGCGCGGCACACAGGACAGACCGGACCACCAGACGCATGCTCGATCCCCTCAAGTCGGGGCCGCCACGCCGGTCACGGCGCGTCGGCGGGACTGGAGAGTATCACGCGGTACAGCGTCAGCGATCCAGTTCGAGGAAGAGCCGCCCGTCGCGCTCGCCCACCGGATAGGTGCGGATCGATTCCTCCGACGGCCCGTGCTCGACGGCCCCGCTGTGCACGTTGAACTGCGACCCGTGCCACGGGCACTGCACCGTGCCGCACGCCAGCGTGCCGTCCGATAGCGGTCCGCCGCGGTGCGGGCAGTGATCGTCGAACGCGACGTGCCCGCTTTCGGTCCGCGCGAGCACGATTCGCCGGCTGCCGACGTGCAGCAGCGCCATCTGGTCCACGGCCAAATCGCCGGCGTCGCCGACGTCAATGGCGGTTGGCACCGCGGCTGGCTCCGGCAGAGCGCGACGCTGCCACTGGCCCGCGTCGGCGTATCGATGGTCCACGCCAATCTGGTTACGGAACACGAGCGTCCCGCCCAGCCAGCCGGCAAGCGACATCAGGCCCGCGGCGCAGGCTTCCGCTGCCAGCTCCCACTCGCGCGGCCGCTGATCAGATCGACGTCGGACCCCGACGGCGGCGAACAGCCCGAGTGCCGAGAGGTTGGCCAGCCCGTGGAGGGTGGCCCTGCGCGCGGCCGAACTCCTCGGCGGCACGGCACGGAAGTAGTCGACGATGCCCGGCACCGCGGCGACGAGCGCTGAGGCGATTCCCAGGGTCCGCATGTGCCGCGCCGTGGAGAACCACTGCGGCCGGCCGGCAATGTGCGCCGCCGTATCGACGCACGCAGAGCCCAAGAGGTACGCGAAGGGGAACGGGATGAGCATCGGGTGGATCGGGTGGCCGTCGACGTGGGCGCTGCTTCTCATGCGCCCCTTCAGTGCAACGCCGGGTCCACCCGCGCACGCTCGGCCGTCAGAGGACCATGGTGAGGAAGCTCGACCCGACGTTCAGGCAGTCGAACGCGTGCAGACCGAAACGGGACGCGAGCTCGACACACACTTCGATGCCGCGTCGGCTGTTGCCGCGCTCATCCAGGGGCGGCGAGTAGGTCGCGATGCCGAGCTGCCGGTTGACGACGGCCATGACGCCGCCGGCGACGCCGCTCTTGGCGGGGACGCCGACGCGGTAGGCCCACTCACCGGAGTAGTCGTACATCCCGCACGTGAACATGATCGCGAGCATGCTGCGGACGGCCTGCAGTTCGAAGACCGGCTCGTCGGTGATCGGGTTGGTGCCCATGTTGGCGAGCGTCGCGGACATGGTGGCCAGGTCGCGGCACGTCACGTTGATGGAGCACTGCTTGAAGTACACGTCCAGGGCAGCGTCGGCCTCTTCGTGCACCATGCCGAAGTTGAGCAGCAGGTGGGCGATGGCCCGGTTGCGATGCCCGGTCCGCCGCTCCGAGTCGTAGACCGCTTGATCGATCGCCAGGCGACGGCCGGCCGCGGCGCTCATGCGATCCAGGATCGCGTCGAACGTCCGATCCCCTTCTTTAGCGTGCAGGAGCGCGGTCACCGTGATTGCCCCGGAGTTGATCATCGGGTTGAACGGCCGGTTGGTCCCGTTCTGGAGCTCGATTGCGTTGAACGCGTCGCCGCTCGGCTCGACGCCGACGTGCTCGGACACCCGCGAGTGGCCGTAGGCTTCGACGGCCATGCCGAAGGTGAACGGCTTGGAGATCGACTGGATGGTGAATGGCTTCTCGTAGTCGCCGGTCGCGAACAGGCGACCGTCAGCCGTGACCAGGGCGATGCCGAAGTCGTGGGGATCCGCCTTCGCGAGCTCGGGGATGTAGGTCGCCACCCGCCCTTCGTCCAGTGACGCGTAGCGGGCGTGCAGGTCTTCGATCGCGGACTGCAGCGCGTGCTTTTCCATCGGCCTCTCGTGGCAGCCTGGCGCGTGACTGCGCCTGAGGCTGCCCGCTTCGGCTCAGCAACGGATGTGCCGCCGCGCAGCTGGCCGCCCGCTGTGCACCGGCACTGAATTCCGAAGAAATCGTCGCGAACTCACCGGATCGACCGGAGTCAATCTGGCAACACTTTTGTTGCCGCCCCCTTCAAAGCCTACCGCGATGTCGGAATCGCTCCGACGGCGACATCCTTTCGCGCGGACACGCCATCGGTCGGGACGGACGCCGGCACGCGATTACGAATTCGCAACCGCGTGGCCGCCGAATGACGGAAGCAGGCGCTCGATTTCAGTTCTGACAGTGTGCGTGCGCACCCCCTCGCGCACGCCGTGTGCGCCTGCGCCCGCGAAGTGTGCGCCCCTGACCCACCCGCACACCCGCGCACCAGCCACCGAATCCGGCAAGTGCTTCATCGGACGTCGCTTGGCGCGCATCGCGGTGCGCGGTACGCCGCTCGCTATTCCCAGGGACAGCACGGTGCAGTCACGCACCGACTTCTCAGGGAGTTACAAAGTGCGTCGTAACCTTGCCGCCTCGCTGCTCGGAGCCGTTCTGCTGACCGCATCGCCCGCGCTCGCCGCCGACGACACCCAGGTGCCGGCGCTGACGATCTCCGCGGAGACGATCGCGTCGACGACCGCCCGGTCCGCGGACACGCCGGCCGCCGTCGACTTCTCTGCACGCTCCACCTATCGCTTCGACCGCCCGTCGGCGCTGCCCGCGCTCTACGTGGCGTCGGCTGCGCTGCAGGGGTATGACGCCTACTCGACGCTGACCGCGCTGAACCATGGGGCCGTCGAGGCGAATCCGCTCATGAAGAGCGTGGTGAAGAGCCCGGCCGCGTTCGTCGCAATGAAGGCGAGCGTCACGGCCGCGTCGATCATGGCCGCCGAGCGGCTGTGGAAGGGGCACCACCGTATGGGCGCCATCGGCCTCATGGTCGCCTCGAACGTGATCATGGGCGTCGTCGCGGCGAACAACGCGCGCGTGCTGTCGACCGTGCGGTAAGACCTGGACGTCCCCCTGTGTCGGGCCGGGAGCAGCGTCGGATCGTCGGGATCCGACCAACGGCAGCATCGTCTCGATGCCCGCCCCGCCGAGCAGGGATTGAGTGTGGCGACGGCTCCGGCCGCCGCGACATCCCCGGCTGCGTCCGGTCTCGATCGGGATCATTGTGCGGCGCCAGGCGACTCGAGCGCGTGGGCTGCGGGCAAGCTCCTGGCGGGAGACGCAGACGTGAGGAACCCCAGACCGACAGACCTCGCCGTCGGGTCTGAGGCCCGACGCTACTAGCCCTGCACCGACTGGTGTAGGGTCGGGTCTTAAGACCCGACCCTGCATGGACCCCACGCAACCTGGACCCGCCCTACCTCGCATCCACACGCGACAGGACGAACGTCGCACGATAGGCCTCCGCCGCGGTGGGCTTCGACGTCTCCGGCTCCGGCACCAACCCCGTCACGCTGATTCGGTAGCCGCCGGCGGTTCCGCTGCTCCCCTCAGGCGTGGTGCGGAGCTCGATCGTCTCGGCTGCCTGCGGGCGCGCCGCCACCGACACACGCAGGACGGCCTCCCCGGCCGCAATGCATTGCGCATCACGCGGGCAGCGTGAGTCCGACAGCACGCGGTCGAAACGGACGGAGACCTGGTCGGCGCCGATGGTCGCCGAGGCGCCTGGCGCGAGCGTGAACGGTTGATCGAGAGGCTGGGTCTGGTTGGCGCCGGCGGTTGCGTCCGGGCCCGGGGCGCAGGCGGCGATCAGCAGCAGGTATGCGACGGTCAGCACCGCGGTCCGCATGCCGCGATGATAGCGTGGACGGAGCGCGCTGGCCGCGCTCCGTCCTCCCGGGTCAGTTGACGTTGATCGCGGCGTACGCGGCGGCTACTGCTGCCGCCTGCGATGAATTGGCGCCGTAAAGGGCCGCGGCGGCGTTGAGCGCCGCGGCGCGCGCCTGCGCGTAGTTGGTGGACGCGGTCATGTAGTCGGTGATCGCCTTGTACCAGATCCGCGCGGCGAGGTCCTCGCCGATGCCGGCGACCGTGCTGCCGTTGCACTTGCTCGTCCCGCCATTTGCCAGCAGGTAGAACATGTGGTTGTTGGGGCCGGACGAGTAGTGCACGTTGAGGCTTCCGAGGCTGCTCGACCAGCACGCCGGGCTGCGCCCGTCCAGCGCTGGATCGTCCATGTAGCGCAGCGCCTTCGTCTGGTTGAAGGTCCCGCCCGAGTAGTTCGACTTGTAGATTTGCTCGCCGATCCAGTAGTCCGGCTGGTCCTTCGCGCTGTTGACCGCGGCTTCCACCAGCGTGCCGAAGATGTCGGAGTTCGACTCGTTCAGGCCGCCCGACTCACCGGAATACGTGAGGTTCGCTTCCCTGGACATCACGCCGTGCGACATCTCGTGCGCGGCGACGTCGATCGACACCAGCGGATAGAACGTGGAGGCGCCGTCCCCGTACGTCATGCAGAAGCAGGCATCGCTCCAGAACGCGTTCTCGTAGTTGCGGCCGTAATGGACGCGCGAGTAGGTTCGGCCGTTGTCGTTGTCGATGCCGTTGCGCCCGAACATGTCCTTGTAATAGTCCCAGGTGGCCTGCAGGCCGAAGTGCGCGTCCGCGCCGGCCGTCGGCCCTGAGAGCGAAATGGCGCCGGTGCCGAAGGTGGGCGTGCTGCCGACGATGTAGTAGCAGTTGGCCTGCGTGTTGCGCATGTCGCAGGTGACGTTGCCGCCGCTATCGCCGCGTGTCAGGTCGCGCAGGTAGAACGTCGTCGCGGCGGTCTGGTCGACGCGAATCGCCTGGTCGCCCGAATACATCGTCTTCGCGACGCCTGCGACGTCGCCGGTCGTGCCACCGCCGCCCCCGCCGCCGCCACCCGGCTTGCCGCCCTTCGCCGTCTGCAGTCCGTCAAACGCCAGCACCACGGCGCCGGTGTCTGCGTCGATGAAGTAGTGCCATTCGGCCGGGTCCTCGAACTCGTTGTCCACGGCAACGATGACGCGCCAGGCGGCGCGATCGATGATGCTGCGCTCGCCGCGCGGTATCACCCACCGCGACACGTCGCGCACCTCGTAGGCGCCGAGCGGCGCGATGTAGCGGAGCGCGATCTCCTCCGCCTCCGCCCGCGAGATACGCCCCTGCACGTCGACCGAGAGGCCGGCCCGCAGCGCGTTGGTGACCGTGACGGTGTCGTCCGCATCGACGTGTGCGATCGCCTCGCCCTCGAACACCTGGAGCCCGCGATAGAACTGGTCGTATCGCACGTGCGACACGCCCTTCTCGTCGGTGTGCTTGCCACGGACCTTGAGCTCGCTGGCCGGGTCGCCGATGCCGTACGCGCCGCGATTGCTGTCGAAATGACGCTGGCTGACTTCGAGGGCCCGATCGGATTGCGCCTGCGGGGCAGCCGCGAGCAGCAGTCCGGCGACGAGGGCCAGAGGGGCCCCGATGAACAGTGGACGCACGTTGCCTCCGGGAATGTGGGAGCGACCAGCATACGACAGCACCTGGCGGACAGCGGCCCGTTCTGCGCGGGACTGCGCGCAATATTGCGCGACCCCGGCGTACATCGCATAAACAAACCGTGAAAAGCCGCTGCGGCCACAGTATGATTTGTGCAGTTTTGCCCCCGGGCCACTCCATGCGCCGTTCTCGTTTTGCGATCGTCACAGCGCTTCTCCTGCTCGCGCGCCTGCCACTGCAGGCCAACGACTTGCTCTACGTCCGCTTCGCGGATTACCTCGAGTCGCTGCGTGTGCAGGCCGGCATTCCGGGGCTCGCCGCCGCCATCGTCGGTCCCACGGACATCCTGTGGGAAGGTGGTTTCGGCTTCCAGGATCTCGAACACGCGCTCCCGATGCGGTCCGACACGCCGGTGCACCTCGATGGCCTGACGCAGGTCTTCACGGCCGCGACGCTGCTCCGGTGCGCCGAGGAAGGGCGGCTCTCGATCGACCAGCCGATTGGCGCATTCGTGGCGAACACCCCGGAGCCGGGGGCCACGATTCGCGATCTGCTGTCGCACACGAGCGACGGCGGCGTCACCTTCAACTACCGGCCCGAGCGGCTCGACGTCCTCGCCGAGCCGGTGCAGGAGTGCACCCAGGAGTTCTACCGGCAGACGGCCGCGCACCTGCTCGAACGCCTCTCGATGATCAACTCGGTGCCCGGCGTCGACGTTCTCGGCTTCACGGCGCCGCAGGACGGCGCACCGACCGACGCGGAGCGCCAGCGGTTCGCCGGCGTGCTCGGACGGCTTGCCACGCCGTACGTGGTGGACGCGCAGCGGCGCGCCACGCCGTCGCAGTACCCGTCGACGCGGCTCACGGCGTCGCAGGGGCTCGTCTCCTCGGTGCGCGACTACGCGCAGTTCGATCTCGCGCTCAAGTCCGGCGTGCTGCTGCTGCCCGAGTCGCTCGCGGCGGCGTGGCAGCCTCGCGTCGACGGCGCGGGACGCGCGCTCCCGCACGGCCTCGGATGGTTCGTGCGCATCTTCAACGGTGAACTGGTGGTGTGGCAGTTCGGCAGCGGCGGCGACCAGGGCGGAGCCTCGTCGCTCGTCATCACGCTGCCGGCGCGTGGCATCACCCTGATTCTGCTGGCGAACAGCACGGGATTGGTGAAGTCGTTCCCTCTCGCAAGCGGCGACGTGACCACGTCGCCGTTCGGGCGTGCGTTCCTGACGCTCTTCACCAAGTAGCGCGTGTCGGGCTGGGTTCGCATCGCATGTCTGACCGCGTGGCTCGGGTGCGTGCCTGCGGCCGCGAGCGCGGAGTGGCAGATCAAGCCGTTCGGTGGCATCACCTTCGGCGGCGGCACGACGTTCGCCCTCGCGAACAACGGGGCGTCGCCGGACCTGACGCTCGGGGGCGACCTGCTGCTGCTCGGTGAGGTGCTCGGTCTCGAAGCGGACTTCGCGCACACGCCGGGGTTCTTCGAGAACGATCAGGGGCTGATTCTAAGCAGCTACGCGACGTCGCTCACGGGCAACGTCGTGATCGCGATGCCGCGGCGCATGACGCAGTACACGCTCCGGCCCTATCTCGTGGCGGGCCTGGGCTTCATGCACGTGGATCTCGACGACTATTTCGAGGCGCTGTCGGTGGCGAGAAACCTGACGGCGTTCGACGTGGGGGGTGGAGCCACCGGGTTCCTGAACGAGACGGTCGGGCTCAACTTTGAGCTCCGCTACTTCCGGACGATCTGGCCTCCACCTGAGGTGACGGGCCTGAGCGTCGGACCTGAGCAGGTGTCGTTCTGGCGGGCGACAATGGGATTGACGATCCGTCCGTAGGTTGTTCGTACTAGTATGTGCGCGACGTCCGTGATCGGATGGCGCCCCGCGGAGAGAGTGCAGGGAATGATGCGACGAATCGGACTACTCGTGCTGGCGGTGCTGGTCATCGGCGCTGTCGGGCACGCCGCCGAGGGGCTGCGGATCGTACCCATCCACAGCGACGAATCGGTGGTGGTGTCGGTGGAGTTGTCCGACGGGTATACCGACGAGGTCAAGCAGGCGATCGCAAGCGGGCTCCGCACGACGTTCACCTACACCATCGAGCTGCGCATGCTCGTCCCGGGCTGGGTGGATCGCACGATTGCCACATCGACGGTCGGTCTCAGCGACCAGTACGACAACCTCACGCGCCGCCACAACCTGTCGCGGACCATCGACGGCCGCATCGACGAAACCAACGTCACCGAAGACGATGCGACCGCGCGTCAGTGGCTGACGACGCTGACGCGCCTGCCCATCGTGCGCACGTCGCGGCTCGATCCGGGGCGCGACTACTACGTGCGCATCAGTGCCCAGGCGCGTCCGCGCGGCGGCTCGCTCATCGGCCTCGCCAACGCCATCACCGGACAGGCCAAGTTCACCCTCATTCGGTAAGGGCGCAACAGGCCGCCTACTTCGACTTCAGCTCGCCCCGCCGCAGCTGCTGGTACAGATCTATTGCTTCGCGGATGAACTTGAGGGCCTCGGCCGGGCCGAGGATGTCCTCGATCACGACCTGCTTGTGCTCGAGGACCTTGTAGTCCTCGAAGAACCGGCTCATTTCGCGCAGCAGGTGCTGCGGCAGCTGCTGGCGGTCGGTGTAGTCGGAAAAGGCGGGGTCGCGCACGCTGACCGCGATGATCTTGTCGTCCAGCCCCTTCTCGTCGCGCATGCGCATGACGCCAATGGCGCGCGCTTCCACGAGCGACAACGGATGCAGCGGCTCCTGTCCGAGCACCAGCGCGTCGAGCGGATCCCCATCGTCGCAGAACGTGCGCGGGATGAACCCGTAGTTCGCCGGGTAGTAGACGGCGCTGAACAGCACGCGATCGAGCCGCAGCAGTCCGGTCTCCTTGTCCAGCTCGTACTTGTTCTTGGAACCCTTCGGGACTTCGACGATGACCGGAAACGAACGTTCGACCGAGCGCTCGTCGAGATAACAATCGTGCCAGGGGTGCATGGGACTCCGAACGAAAGTTAGAACTTAGAACTTAGAAGTCAGGCGTCAGCTGACCATTCGCCCTGGTGCATCAGCGCCTCGACGCTGCCATCGGCGCGCACGGCGTCGATGTCGAGCGCCGCGGACCCGATCATGAAGTCGACGTGCGTGATGCTGCGGTTGCCGCCTGCCGCCTCGAACCGTTCGTCGCTCATCCCTTCGCCGTCCGTCATGGTGAACTTGTACGCGGACCCGAGCGCCACGTGGCTCGCGGCGTTCTCGTCGAAGAGCGTGTTGTAGAACAGCACCCCGGACTGGGCGACTGGCGAATTGTGCGGGACGAGGGCGATCTCGCCGAGCCGCGACGACCCGGGGTCGTTATCCAGCAACTGCTTCAGCACGGCCTCGCCGCGCTCAGCACTCGCCTTGACGACCCGTCCCTGCTCGAAGGTCATCGAGAAGTTCTCGATCAACGTGCCGCCATAACTCAGGGGCTTGGTCGCGCGCACGGTGCCGTTCACGCGATCCCGGTGCGGCATCGTGAACACTTCTTCGGTCGGAAGGTTGGGAGCGAACACGATGCCTTGTTCGCTCGTCGATCGGCCGCTCACCCACTGATGTCCCGCCGGAAGACCGATCGTCACGTCGGTGCCCGGTCCACGGTAGCGCAGCTCGGTGTACTGCCGCGCATTCAGGAAGTCGCGCCGGGCGGCCAGCGCCGCGAGGTGCTCCTCCCAGGCGGCGATCGGGTCCGGACGATCGAGCCGCACGAGCCGCGCGATCGCGCGCCAGAGCGCGTCGACCTGCTGGTCGGCCGGAAGATCCGGAAAGACCCGCGCCGCCCATCCGACCGACGCGGCGGCGATGACACTCCAGTTCGTCCCGTTCCGCGAGATGTGCTCGCGGAACGGACGGACCGCGTTCGACACCGCCTTCTGCACCGCGCCGAGCCGGGCGGGCGGTTGATCCTTCAACAGGTCCGGATCGTTGGCATACACGGACAGCACGGCGTGGCCGGCACGCGCGTGCTCGACCAGCGCGTTCGGCATCCACGTCGAGAACTGGTCGAAGGTGTCGGGCGCGGCATGACGGAAACGCGCCAGCTGCAGCGCCTCGTCGCCCCAGAGCACCTCGACGAGCGGCGCTCCCGCCTTGTAGGCGCTTTCGGCGACGTGCCGCACGAGCGGCGCCGCCTCGAGCGAGGCCCCGCCGTGGGCGAGCGGTCCGATGATCAGCAGCCGCTGCCCGGGCTGCAGGTTCAGCGCGATGCGCACGGCGAGGTCGCCGTACAGCGTCAGGAGTTGGTCCAGTGTGTCGGTCATCCGGGATCGCCGAGCGGGGAGGGCCCGGCGCGCCTCTCAGGATACCTGAAGCGTGGGCCGGGACGCGATGAGCAGGCGATATCGCAGGAGACCGCGGCGAATCAGCCGCTCCAGCGCGAGCCCGCCCCGATGCGATCGCATCACGTCGCGGAGGGCAGGCGAAGGCACGCACGCGCTCACCAGCCGGTTGAGCGCCATCAGCGACCGGACGTGCGCAAGGCTGCGCGTCCGGCACTCCGCCGTGAGATCGACGTCGGTCGAGACGTCGAGCCCATGCCTCGCGAACTCCATCCGGTAGTGGCGCGCGGACCACAGCACCGGAAGGCGCCACCCTTCCTTGAACTGCGCGAGGTCGGTGTCGGCGTCCGCCTCCGGCTCCGGCATGTCGTCGACGATGGCGAGCGCCCCGCCGGGAGCCAGCAACCGGGCGAGCACCGCGATGGTCCGCGCGGGGTCGGCGCTGTGCGCGAGCGACTCGATCGCGACGATCGCGTCGTATGGTCCGCCAGGCGGATCGTCGTAGCTGCGCACCACCGCCTTCACGCGGTCGCCGATGCCACGCCTGCCGGCTTCCGCGTTCGCCCGCTCGCACTGCGCGACGCTCAGCGTCAGCCCGAGGCAGGTCGCATTCAGCGTCCGGGCGAGATGCAGCATCGTGCCGCCGAGGCCGCACCCGGCGTCGAGGACGGCGGGTGCGTGCATCCGGGGCAGGTGATCGACAAGGACGTCGTGAAGGCGGGTGAACGTCGGGCGGCCGCCGGCGCGCGGATCCGCGAGCGCACGATGGACCGTCAGCGCCGCTCGGCCGCCGCCGTACCCCACCGCGGCCGCCACGCGGTTCCACGCGTCGAGGCGCCGATAGTACGCGTCCACTTCGCCCGTGCTCATCGGGACTCAAGTCTATAATCGGAGCCGGATGAACAGCCCGCTCTCGGTCGCCCGGATCAGCCAGGACTCAGACATCGACGCCGCGTGGTCGATCGTCCTGGCCGCGTCGCGTGCGGCTGGACAGGCCGAAGCCGAGAGTCGCTCCCGCACCTTCTCCCTCGCGGCGCACGGCGACCTCGTCGCGGCCGACGAACCCACGCAGGACGGCGTCGTCGCCTGGACACCAGGCGTTGGATGGGAGCCGCTGATGCCGGCGACCGACCCGCGCCACGCGCTGCTCGAACTCTACCTGCCGATTGCGAGCGCCACGCCAGCACGTCCGCTGACGGTGGGACATCTCGGCCAGAGCCTCGACGGATTCATCGCGACGCACTCGGGCGAGTCGCAGTTCGTCACAGGCGAGGAGAACATCCTCCACCTGCACCGCATGCGCGCACTCTGCGACGCGGTCGTCGTGGGTGCCGGAACCGTGGCCGCGGACGATCCGCAACTCACCACCCGCCGGGTGACTGGACCCAACCCGCTTCGCGTCGTGCTCGACCCGTCGCGGCGCCTCACCGACGAGTTCAAGGTGTTCTCCGACGACTCCGCCGAGACGCTCTATGTCTGTGCGCACGGTGTCATCGGGCCGGGCGAAACGCACCTGCGCCGCGCGCCCATCGCGACGGTCAGCGACGAGCCCGACGGCATGGACCTGCGCGCGGTGCTGCAGCTGCTTCGGGCGCGGGGATGCTACCGGATCTTCGTGGAAGGCGGCGGCGTCACTGTGTCGATGTTCCTGCAGGCAAACCTGCTCGACCGCCTGCAGATGGCGATTGCCCCGCTCATCATCGGAAACGGGCGTCCCGCCATCCGTCTGCCCGCGCGCGACGCCCTGAGCGAGTGCCGGCGGCCCCGCTATCGGGTGTTCCGCATGGGCGGCGACGTGTTCTTCGACTGCGACCTTCGCGATCTCGGCGAGGGGCCGGAGGACGGCGGAGACGCGCTGCCGCTCGTCAGCCGGATCATCTAGGGCGCCACACACCGGCCACGTCGTCGTGCCCGACCCTCAGGCTCGACGACGACGCCTCGATGTGCGCGAGCCGCCGGTCCATCCATCCGTCTATGCGTGCGCCGTCGATCGCCGCCATCTCGCGCGCCGCGTGCGCCCAGCCGCGTACGAGCTCGGACTGCAGCGCGCTGTGCCCGGTGCCGAGCATCCAGTCGCTCGGGCGGCGCACGACGTCGTACCCCGAGGCGCGCAGCATCGACTCCGCGCACCTGCCGGCCAGTGGACCGAGCGCCGGCCCGAACCCCTTATCGGTCCGCTGATGCGCGTTGACGAGCGCCACCACGAACTCGTCGTCCGCGTCATGTGGCTCGCACTCGATGCGCCCGTCGTAGTTGAGCGCGAATAGCACTGGCACCTGGGCCGCGCGGCAGCGTTCGACGAGCGAGAGCAGCCACGTCTCCGACACGAGGTCGAGCAGCGCCGAGGCGGTCACCATCACGCAGCCCGAAAACGCTCCGGAG
This sequence comes from uncultured Acidobacteriota bacterium, assembly GCA_963748265.1. Lineage (GTDB taxonomy): Bacteria > Acidobacteriota > Vicinamibacteria > Vicinamibacterales > CAVVIG01 > CAVVIG01. The sequence goes on from CAVVIG010000003.1 coordinate 121,301, forward strand.
TCCACGGTGCGGAGATCCGCGGTCACCGTTTCCACATCGCCACCCAGGCGCTCCTGCGCGATGCGCAGCAGCCGGGCATCGTCGTCCATCAGGCGCCAGCGCACGCCAGAGGGCAGAAGCGGAGACAGGTATCGCGGGTTGGAGCCTGTTCCGGCGCCGAGGTCGAGGATGCGCCCGCTCGAGTCGGCGCGACCTGGCGAGCCCGCTTCCAGCACTCTGGCGACGAAGCCGGCGGTCTCGCGCGAGCGTGCCTCCGCGTCCGCAGGTTCCCGAAGGGCGAGCCAGGACGCGCTGAACCCGCTCATCGACCCGACAGGCGCATGAGCGCCGCCTCCATTTGCGCCGAGGCCGACTCCCACGTCGGCAGCGCCTGCCGCTTCCGCCGTGCACCATCGCGGAGGCGATCGACGCGGGCCCGGTCAGCGACCATCCCGCCGAGCACGTTCGCCAGAGCCTCAGGTGAGTCAGGCGGCACCAGCACGCCGGCGTCCGGCGCGATCAGGTCGGGAATCGCGCCGGTTGCGGTGCTGACCACGGGAATGCCGCGCGCGATCGCCTCGGCCACGGCCATCCCGTAGCCTTCATGGCGCGTCGGCAGGACGAACAGATCCGCGGCGTGGTACGACGCTTCGAGGCGATCGCCCTCCAGCTCGCCGGGAAACTCGACCCGGTCGGCGATGCCGCCAGCGACGCACGCCTCGGCGACCGCTGACGCAAAGGCGGTGTCGCGGTGCGGACTTCCGACGCAGACCAGCCGCCAGTCGGCACTCCTCAGACGCGACAGCGCCGCGATGAGCGTGTCGTGCCCCTTGCGCGGCACGATGGACGCGACGCACACGAGGTGCAGCGCTCCTCCCCCGGACCCCGCTGACAGCGGAGCGGCGTCGGTGCCAGGTTCGACGACGATGATCGGCGCGTTCGACGCGAGCTGCTCGACGGCCTGCACTGTCCCCGCTGACGTGACCACGATGCCGCGCGCACACGCGAGCGCGCGCGCCTCGCTGGCATGGAGCGACGAGGCGGACTTCGCGTCGAGCCCGGTCTCCAGCGCCAGCGGATGATGTACGAGCGCGACGAGTCGCAGTCGCAGGTGTTCGCGTCCGACCTCGTCGGGCAGCGCACCGAACGCCAGCCCATCCCCCAGCACCACCGCATCGTCGGGGATCTGCGCGAGTGCGCGTGCGGCGGCGGTCCGGTCGTCTGAGGATGGAGACGGATAGTCGCCGGGAAGGCTCACGACATCCACCAACCAGCCTCGCTGCTTCAGGCCCGCAACCATCTGCCGGTCGTAGCCGTATCCGCCCGTTCGCGTCTCGAGATCGCCGGGAACGACGACGAACAGCGCACGGGGCTGCATCAGGCCCGGGCGCCGACGGGCCCTTCGAACGCAGCCCAGGCGACGTGCGACTCGTGCAGCGTCACCTTCACGTGCTCGATCCCGCGGGCGTGCTCGCCGAGGTCGCCCCGGTGAATGGCCGCCTGGACGCGGTCGAACACGACGCGCGCGAGGAACTCCGTGGTGGTGTTGCGCCCCTCGAACGCGGGCTCCTCGTCGAGGTTCGTGAAGTTCAGCGCACCCAGCGTGGCGTGCACGGTCTCGAGCGCGCGTCCGATGTCGACGACGATGCCGTCTGGATCGAGTGCGGGCCTGCGGAATTCCACATCGACGACGTATGTGGCGCCGTGAAGGCGCTGAGCCGGACCGAAGACCTGGCCCGTGAAGCTGTGCGCGATCATGAAGTGATCACGCACCGACACGCTGTACATGCGGGTTACTCCTGACAAATCGTGTAGGGTCGGGTCTTAAGACCCGACCCTACGACGTGCAACTACGGCTGTGCGTAGCGCACGCGGTGACAAATGACATCGCTCGCTCCCGCGGCCACCTCGCGCATCGTCTGCGGCAGATCCTCGAACGCGCTCTCTCCCGTGATGAGCGCGTCGAGCGCGGGGTCGGCCAGCAGCGACAACGCGAGCGCCATCCGCCGCTGGTGCGTCCAGCGGGCGCGCTGCGCCGTCGCCACGTGCCCGACCTGCGACGCGCGAATCGTCAGGCGCCTCGCGTGAAACGGTCCGCCCAGCGGCAGCGCAACCAACGTCGTCCCGTACCAGCTCATCTCGACCACGGTCGACTCGAACGCCGCACACGCGAGCGCGGTCGCGAGCCCCTCGGGAGAACCGCTCGCGTGGACGACGACGTCGCGGTCCGAGGGCGCGTCATCGGGCAGTGCAAACGTTGCCCCGAGTGCGTCGGCGACGCGGCGGCGGTCCGGCCGGACGTCGACGAGGCAGACATCGCATCCCGGGATGCGCGCCGCCAGCCAGGTGACGAGACAGCCGACGGTTCCGCCGCCGACGACCGTGACGCGATCGCCCGGCAGGATGCCGGCATCCCACACGCCGTTCAACGCCGTTTCCGCATTCGCCGCCAGCACGGCACGTCCGGGCGTGAGCCCCGGCGGGAGCCGATGGACGGCGCCAGCCGGAATCACAAAGCGCGTCTGGTGCGGGAATAACGAGAAGACGTGCTGCCCGGCCAACTCTGCGGGCCCGGCCTCGACCAGTCCGACGTTACAGTACCCGTACTTCACGGGAGCCGGAAAGTCGCCGGCCTGGAAGGGCGCGCGCATCCGCTCCCGCTCCCCTTCCGGCACCCGGCCGTCGAAGACCAGCGACTCCGTGCCGCGGCTGATTCCAGAGAACAGCGTTCGCACGAGCACGTCCGCGGGACCCCGCGCGGGGAGCGCCTCGTCGCGCAGTTCGCCGACGCCGGGAGCCGTGATCCAGAACGCGCGCGCCTGCTGAGATGACACAGCTTATTTTCAGGCCATTTCCACGCGCGTTACAATCAAAGGTCTGCCGCTCTCGATGATGCCCATGACCTGGCAGCTTCCAGCCCGACCCTTGCGAAGCCGCGTGCTCGGCGCCGTGGCGCTCGGCCTGGCCTCGACGCTCGCCGTCGCAACGGTGGTCACCCGCGCGCTGACGCTCACGAGCGCGTACCCCGCCAAGGCGGTACTCGTGTTTGCCGGCGTCGCGGCGATCGTCGTCGGACAGATGCGCGGGCATCATCCGTTCGATCGATTCGGCCTCGCCAACCACGTCACGACCGCGCGTGCCGCCATCGTCGCACTGATCGCCGCGTGCATCGGCGAGGCGTCGACTGGCGGGGCGGCTGCGATGGCAGCGGTGGGCGGCGCCCTGTCGACCGCGCTCGACGGCGTCGACGGCTGGCTCGCACGCCGATCCGGCATGGCGAGCGCGTTCGGCGCCCGCTACGACATGGAAGTGGACGCGCTGCTCATCCTGGTGCTGGCCGTCCTTGCCTGGCAGATGGAGAAGGCAGGCGCGTGGATTCTGCTCGCTGGCCTGATGCGCTACCTGTTCGTGGCGGCCGGCTACGCGTGGCAGTGGATGGAGACGCCGCTGCCGCCGAGCGTGAGGCGGAAGCTCGTATGCGTCGTGCAGATCGTCGGCCTGGCGATTGTCGTGTCGCCGGCCGTGTCGGGACCGGCGAGCATCGCGCTCGCCGGCGTCACCCTCGTGACCCTCTCCTATTCGTTCTTCGTGGACGTGCTCTGGCTCCGACGGAATGGCGCCTGAGGTGCTGACGCTCATCACGCGCGTCGGCGCGCTCCTGTTCCTCAACGCGTCGGTGACTTTCCGGAACTGGTGGCCGACGCCGGCTGTCTGGTGGAACGGCGATCCGTCGCTGGAGCTCGCGATCCTGCTGCTGGTGCTTGCGCTGGCCGCCTGGTCCGGCCGTCTCAGTCTCCGCTCGCCGCGGTTGCTTCGATGGCTCAGCGCCGCGTGGCTGGTGCTGGTCGCCGGCCGGTACATCGACGTGACGGCACCCGCTCTGTGGGGCCGCGAGCTGAACTTCTTCTGGGACCTCCGCTTCCTGCCCGACGTGGTCGCGATGCTCGTCGGGGCTTCGCGGCGTGCCTGGCTCCTCGGCATCGGGGCGTCGGCAGCCATGCGCACTCACGATCGCCGCGCTCTATCTCGCGATTCGATGGGCCTTCACGCAGCTCCTCGCGGCTGTTGGCTCGCTGCGCGGACGCGTGACGCTGTCGGCCGTCGGCAGCGCGCTGGTCGTGCTGTTCCTCGTGCAGCTGACCGGTGCGTACGGCCGCGATCTGTACGGTGAGGAGTGGCGCCTGTTTCCTAAGCCGGTGACGCAGGTGTACGGCCGGCAGGCGCGCCTGGTCGTCCGGGCGCTGACGTCGCGTGCCGCTCTGCCGCCAAGCCCGGACCTCGACGCGAGCCTCGACGCGATCCGTGGCGCGGACGTGTTCCTGTTCTTCATCGAGTCGTACGGATCGGTCACCTTCGATCAGCCCGACTTCAGCCGCCGGCTCGCGCAGCCGCGCGCCAGCCTCGAAGCCGCCGTGCGCGACACCGGGCGCGAAATGGTTTCCACGTTCGTCGAATCGCCCACGTTCGGCGGCTCGTCGTGGTTCGCCCACATCTCGTTCCTGTCGGGGCTTCGCGTCGCGGATCCGGATCTCAACGCGCTGCTCATGACCGAACAGCGCCAGACGCTCGTCACGACCTTTGCGAGGCGCGGCTACCGGACCGTCGCGATGATGCCCGGACTGTGGTACCCGTGGCCGGAAGGCGCGTTCTACGGCTTCCAGGACATCTACGACGGATGGCGCATCGACTACCACGGGCCGACCTTCGGCTGGTGGGACATGCCCGACCAGTTCGTGCTGGCCAGGCTCGACGAGCAGGAGGCGGCCAGGAGCGAACGGCAGCCGCTCTTCGTGTTCTACCCGACGGTGAGCACGCATGCGCCGTTCGGTCCGCGCGCGCCGTACCAGCCTGACTGGCCGCGCATGCTGACCGACGCACCTTACGAGCAGACCGACCTGGAGCGCGCATACACCGAAGAGCCGGACTGGATGAATCTCGGTCCGGACTACGTGGCGGCCGTGGGGTACGCGTACGAAACGTTCGCCGGCTACGTGCGCCAGCGCGCCAGCAGCGACTACGTGATGATCCTCATCGGCGACCACCAGCCGCCGGCGGTCGTGAGCGGCGAGCGCGCGCCGTGGGACGTGCCAGTGCACGTCATCACGAACCGCCGCGGCCTGCTCGACGCGCTGACCGCGCGGGGGTTCCGGCCGGGTCTCGCACCGTCACGCCCGCGCCTGGGGCAGATGCACGAGCTCGCGAAGACGATGATGGACGTGTTCAGCGCTCCTGACGGGCCCAGCGTCGTGAACGTGTCGCAATAGCGAGCCGTCAGACACTCACCTGGAAGAAGCCGTCCACCTGCTCCACGCGTAGCGGCGCCCCGAACAGCGCGCTCAGACGGTCTGCGGTCAGCATCTCGGCGGCGGACCCCGACGCGTGGACCTTGCCGCGATCGAGCAGGATCACCTGCCGCACCTCCGGGATGATCTCCTCGACGTGGTGCGTGATCAGCACCACCGTCGTCCCTTCGCGCGCGACGCCGCGCACGGTCTCCAGGAACTTGTGCCGCGCCACCACATCGAGGCCGGTCGTCGGCTCGTCGAGAACGAGCGCTTTCGGACCGGTCACCAGCGCGCGGGCAATGAGGATGCGGCGCGCCTCGCCGGTGGACATCTCGTTCACGGTCTTGCTGCCGAGATGAAGCGCCTCGACGCGGGCGAGCGCGGACCGCGCCCGATCGCGCTGCGCGTCCGTCACCTCGCAGTTCAGGAGGAACCCCTGCGTCGCGAAGAAGCCCGACACGACCGCATCCTCGCCTGTGATGAACCCGGCGCTGTGCCCCGCGACGAACCGCTGGTGCAGCCCGGCGGAGACGATGCCCAGCTGCTTCCGCAGATCGAACACGTGCCAGCGATCGCGGCCGAGCACGCGAACCGCCGGCGGCTCGTCGATCGCCGCCAGCGGACGGTCGTCATGTGTGAGCAGGTTGAGCAGCGTCGTCTTTCCCGAGCCGTTCGGTCCGAGAATCGCGGTGTGCTCGTGCTCGCGAATGGTCAGCGTCAGGCCGTCCAGGATGCGAACGCCGCCCTTGACGACAGTGGCGTTGGTCAGCTGCAGGAGCGGCTCGGAGGGCATCGACGGGAGGAAACCGGAGCGGTGAAGGGCGCGGGCGAGCCGCGCCCTTCACGACAATAAGAATCTATGCGATCGGCGGGCAGGTGTCGCCGAGGAAGCCGCCCCCGCCGCAGTACTTGACGTCCTGCAACTGCACGAGGATGCCGTCCGGGTCGGTGAAGTACAGCTCCGGCGTTCCGCCCGGTGCGCCGCCCCGGTTCTCCATGCGCATGCTGATGTAGTGACGCATCGGCTGCACGGGACCGGTCTGGCTCTCGCGCGGCTTGATGCCGACGCCCTCGAGCGTCTTGATCACCTGGTCCGGGTTGAAATTCTCCAGGCTGAAGCAGACGTGGTTGATGCTCGGCTGACGCGGGGGCGCCGGTGGTGCACCGGCGCGACCGGCTCCGCCGCCGCCGGTGAACATCATGAAAGCGACGCCGGGGCCGATTGCGACAGTCGGAGCCGTCGGACCCTGGAAGGAGCGGATCGGAGCACCGAAGATCGACCTGAACCACGCAGTCGTCTTCGCGCCGTCGCTCGAGGTGATCGTGAAGTGGCTGTATTCCTTCAGGGCGATCAGCCCCTTGACCGCCGGCGGATTCGGGTCACAGACATCGCCCAGCACGCCGCCCCCGCCGCAATACTTCGGATCCTGGATCTGCACGATGATGCCGTCCGGATCGCCGACGTAAATCTCGGGCGTGCCGCCGGGCGCGCCGCCAACCTCGGGGCCGCGCATCCGCACGCGGACCTTCATCGCTCCGCCGCTCAGCCCCCCGCCGCCAGTCCCTTCCATCCGCTGGACCCCGTGCTCAGCCAGCACGCGGAGGACGCGGTCGACGCTGAAGTCGTCCACCGTGACGCAGTAATGGCTGATGCCCGGCGTCCCGTTGGCGCCGACCCCGCCGATTGACATGTACTGCGGACCCGGCCCCACCCTCAGCTGCGTCGTCGAGTTGCCCTGGCGGCCTTGAATCGGCATCCCGAAGAGCCCCTGGTAGAACTCGATCGAGCGCTTGGGATCCCTGACGCTGACCGTCATGTGGTTCAGGGCGCGGAGCTTGAGGGTGCCGGGCGTCCCCTGAGCCTGCAGGAGCGACCGGGCCATCGCGGCGGCGGGCAGCGACAGGAGCAGGCTCCGTCGCGTCATGCGGGTCTCCACGCCGGTCAGCGGTGTCTTGTGTCCATCGCTCATGCTGTCGCTCCTTTGCCCATCCCGTGAAGTGGCGGACGACATGTTCCTGCAGGTGGCCGTCGGAATCAATGGGCAGGCGCGCTGGAGACGAGCTTGCACGCGGTCGCTTCATGCCCCGACGCACCGCCACGAACACGACTCCCCTCGTCGACTGGGAAGACTCGCCGTCCCAGGTCCGCGTGCTCGACTGGCGGCGCCGGGCGAAGGATTACGGCCTCGCACCAGGCAGCACTGGGGAGGCCGACGCCGCCGACGACGGCCCTGATGCGCCGCCCGAGCGGCTGATTGCCGACGAAGAGCCTGAAGCGTCGTACCGGCAGGCGGTCGAGCCCGAGGATGACGCCGATGAGACCGATGACGATGAGGCGGCTGACGACGAGGCCGCCGCGACGACCGCTGCTGCGCGCTCGACGCGCGAGGATGGCGACCTCGTGCGGAAGTACCTGCGGGAGGTCGGCAAACATCCGCTCCTGACAGCCGTGCAGGAAGCCGCAATCGGCGCGCGCATCGACCGGTCACGGGGCGAGCTCGTCGGCGCACTCTCGGGGTTTCCCTGTGCGATCCACACCCTGACGGAGCTCGCGAACCTCGTTCGCACTGGTCAGGCGCCGGCTGCCGAGCTCGTGCTGCTTCCCGACGGCGGAGAACTCGAGGCCGCGCGCGTGGAACCGGTGCTCCGCGCCATCGGGCGGGCAGACCGGCTCCGCGCATGGTCGTGCCTGTCGATCGTGTCCGGCCGCAGGAAGGATCGCGCCGGCGTCCGTGCCCAGCGCGCGCAGCAGCTGATCTCTCGTGCCCTGGCCCGGCAGCCGATCCGCCCCTCCGTCGTCGACGAGATCGTGGCGCGCCTCGCTCGCGTGGAGGTGCCGGCCGGCGATGACCGCACCGCGCGGCGGGAGTTCGCGCGACGCACCGGGCTGCCACCCGAGCTGTTCCGCGACCGCATGAACGCCGTGATCGCGGCGGAGTCCGCGCTCAAGGACGCGAAGCAGCAGCTGATCGAAGCCAACCTCCGGCTGGTGGTCTCCATCGCCAAGCGGTACTCCAACCGCGGCCTCTCGCTCCTCGATCTGATCCAGGAGGGGAACATCGGGCTGATGAAAGCGGTCGATCGGTTCCAGCCCTCGCGCGGCCTGCGCTTCTCCACCTACGCCACGTGGTGGATCCGTCAGTCGGTGTCACGGGGCGTGGCCGACTACGGCCGCACGATTCGCCTGCCGGTCCATGCCGTCGAGGCGATCGGCAAGCTGGAACGCGAGCGGCGGGCGCTACGGGAACAGGCGGGACGCGAGCCGTCGGAGGCCGAACTTGGCGCGAGGCTCGGCATGGCGACCGACAAGGTCCGCCTGCTCCTCGAAGCTGCTCGCCAGCCCTACTCGCTCGACGCGCCCACTGGTGAAAGCGAGGAGCAGGCGATGGGCGACTTCATCCGCGATCGGACGGTGCCGTCGCCTGAAGACGAAGCGATCGGCCGCGAGATGGCGTCCCGGATCGAGGAGGCGCTGGCCCCCCTGTCGGAGCGCGAACAGGAAGTGCTCCGCCTTCGATTCGGCCTGGCGGTCGACCGCGAGTACACGCTTGCAGAGGTGGGTCGCCGACTCGGGCTGTCCCGCGAGCGGGTGCGCCAGCTCGAGACGCGCGCGCTGGCGAAGCTGCGGCGGTCCCAGGCTGCCTGACGCGGCACGGAACCGCACCCACCGAGAGGCCGCTACTGCTCGTCGGCGGTTGGCCCGTACATGCCGGGCAGCGCCACGTTGTTCATGCGCAGGTACACGCCGAGTTGCGCCCGGTGATGGATCATGTGGTTCATGACGAAGCTGCGCAGCACGGCCACACGAGGCAGTGCCAGGATCGACTTGCCCTTGTCCTTCAGTGTCCAGGTCTCCATCATCCGCTCGTCGGTCGCCGACATCAGCAGCCCGCGCGCCTTCGCCAGGTTCTCGTCGAAGAACTTGAGGGCGTTGGCTCTGGTGGAGAACGTCGATCCCTGACCACCCTGGGCGGCCGCGGCGCCCACGTCGAACTCGTCCTGGCCGAGCGTCACCAGACCCCACGACGGCATCTCGGACACGTGGCCGGCGAGGCGCGCGAGGGTCATCGACTTCGGGTGCGGCGCAAAGTCTGGATTCGATTCGGGCACGCGCTCGAGAATCCTGCGCGTGCTCGCCATTTCGTGATCGAACTCCTGCAGCAGCGACTGACTGATCATCGTCGACATTCGGCCTCCTTCGAGCCCATCGGATCTTAGCGTCCTGCGGAGGTCCGGTGACGGCCGTCCGGAGCGACGCGATTGTGCGGCCTGAACCGCACGGCGCACATTCCTGTCGTGGGGCAGCGCAGCGGCGAGGCGCGCCCGGCGCGTTTCTGCCCGCAAATCGCAGGCCCTTTCCCGCGAGCGTCAGCTGCCGAGTGGCGTTATCCTTGCTCCGGCCTCGGTATCTCCGGAGGTTTGTGATGTCTGTTCCTGCCCGTCGCATGCTCGCCTGTGCGGCCGCTGCTACTCTCGTTCTCCTGGCCGCGGGTCACCCAGCCGCGCAAGGCCCTCGATACGATCTCCTCATCCGTAACGGACGGATCGTCGACGGCACCGGCAACCCATGGTTCGCCGGCGACGTGGCGGTCGCCAACGGACGGATCGCCGCGGTGGGGCTCCTCGCAGGGGCAACCGCCGCGCGGACGATCGATGCCCGCGGGCTGGTGGTGGCGCCCGGCTTCATCGATCTCCATACCCACTCGGAGATTCCGCTCCTGCAGGACGGCTCGGCGCAGAGCAAGGTCCGGCAGGGCGTGACGCTCGACGTCATGGGCGAGAGCTCGTCGGCCGCACCGCGCGACGGACTCCAGGCCGAAACCGCCGACGGCGTCACGCAGGACTGGTCCACGTTCACCGAGTACTTCGCGCGGCTCGAGCGGCAGGGGATCGCGATCAACGCGATCGCCCACGTGTCGTCGGAGCAGGTGCGCCGCGTGGTGATGGGCTACGACGCGCGCCCCGCGACACCCGCCGAACTCGAGCGCATGAAGGCGCTGGTCGTGCGGTCCATGCAGGAAGGCGCGTGGGGCCTGGTGACGCGCTTCGAGAGCGGCGGCCCCGAACACCCCGAGGAGATCATCGCCCTCGCGAAGGTCGCCGCCGCCTACGGCGGCAATTACACGTCACACATCGGCAGCGAGGGGTTCGAGCAGGAGAAGGAGCTGCGGTTCGCTATCCGGGTCGCGGAAGAGGCGCAGCTGCCGGTCCACATCTTCCACCTCAAGATTCGCGCGCGCGAGAACTGGGGGACGGTCGGCAGGTACCCTGGAGATGATCGAGGCGGCGCGGACGCGTGGGCTCGACATCACCGCCAACGAGTATCCGTACACCGCGATGAACCACGGCTGGAGCGCGTTCTTCCCGGTCTGGGCGCGCGAGGGCGGCCCGGCGAAGTTCGCCGAGCGCCTCAAGGATCCGGCCGTGCGCGCACGGATCAAGACCGACAAGGACTTCATCGCGTGGGCCAAGGAGCACGGCTGGTGGGAAGGGATCGTGATGGGACGCGCGGCAACCCCCGCGAACAAGAAGTACGAGGGCATGCGCATCTCCGAGATCGCGAAGCTGCGCGGTGACGCGGATCCGGCCGACACGTGCCTGAACCTGATGGCCGAGGACGGCGGCCGCATCTCGGGGATGTTCCACACGATGTCCGAAGACGACGTGCGCCTGGTGATGAAGCAGCCGTGGGTGGCGATCGCGAGCGATGGCTCGGCGATCAACCTCGAAGCGCCGGGTGTGCCGCACCCGCGCAACTACAGCACTGCGGTGCGGGTGCTCGGCTACTACGTCCGCGACCAGCATGTGCTCACGCTGGAGGACGCAGTCCGCAAGATGTCGGGCCTGCCTGCGCAGATTCTCGGCCTGCGTGACCGCGGCCTGCTGCGCGAGGGGCTCGCGGCGGACGTCGCCATCTTCGACCCTGCCACGGTGGCAGAGACCAACTCGTTCGAGAAGACCAAGTCGTATGCGGCCGGCGTGCGGTACGTCGTCGTGAACGGGACGGTGGTCGTGGACGGCGGCGAGGTGACCGCGGCGCGCCCGGGCAAGGCGATCCGCAGCGGCGCGACGGCGAGGGCGGCGGCGACGTCGCAGGGGCGATAAGCATGGTGTAGGGTCGGGTCTTAAGACCCGACCCTACTTCCCGGCCTTCCGTTTGATCTCGGCCAACCCTTCCCTGGCCGGCTCCAGCCCCGGATCCAGCGTCAGCGCCTCGGCGAACAACCTGGCCGCGACACCAGCATCGCCACCAGCTCCCGCCTCCAGGCGTCCAAGGTTCGTGTACACCGACGAATCGCGCGGGTCGAGCGCGAGCGCCTCGCGGAAGGCCTCCCGCGCACGCGGGACGTCGCCGATGCTCGCATAGATGGCGCCGCGCAGGTTGTGCGCCGGCGCATACGCTGCATCGGCGGCAGCCGCCCGCTCCGCCAGCTGCTGCGCGGCCGGCAGGTCGCCCTGCATGAACCGGAGCGCGGCGTCGTAGTAGACGGTGGCGCGCGCCAGCGGAAACAGAGCCCGCATCGCCTCGACCACCATCGCGAGCCCTTCCGCATCGCCGGCATCGGCATAAACCGACGCCAGCTGCTCGAACGCCCGGCTCGGCGCCCCTGGCGTGCGGCACGCGGCAACCGCAGCCCGCACCGCCTCCTCATACTGACCGAGCCCCGCGTGCAGCTTCGACAGCGCAATGAGCGGCGCACTGGCGCCAGGCTCCGCGCGCGCGAGGTCCGCGAGCCTCGTCTTCGCCGCATCCTGCCGGCCGACGGCTCCGGCGGCGCGCACGAGCCCCTCAGCTGCAGCGATATCCGAGGAATCGAGGGTGAGCGCGCGCTCGAAGTCGGCATACGCCGTCTCGAAGGCATCCGCTCCGAGCATCATCTCGCCACGCTGTCTCCACTGTTCCGCACCGGCGGCGTGCACCAGCGCCGTAATTCCACCCGTGCGCCGCGTCGCGTCCTGCAGCGCCGCGAGCAGTCGCGCATTTGCTTCGCGCGACGATCCGTTCAGCGCGCGCGGCCCCGTGTACTCCAGCGCCATCGCGTCGTCCCGCTGGATCGCCGCGCCGGCGGCAAACGCGGCGAGCTGTGAGGGCCCGCCCGCGTAGGTCGAAATGAGGCCGAACGGGCCCAGCACGCGTGCCTGCGCGAGGTCGGCGGCGACACCCGGCCTGCGCCAGTGCTCGGCCAGCTGCCCGATGCGCGGCTCCAGCGGCGCGTCCGATCCGACGAGCAGCAGATCACCCTCGCCCACCAGCCACATGGTGCCTTCGGGAAAGACCGACGCGAACGTGGCGGCGATGGATCGAAGATCGTCGGTGCTGATGTCGTAGGTGTGCGCCCATTGACAGAGGACGCCGCCGGGCGCCAGGTGCGCCCGCGCCGCCGCGAAGAACTCCTGTGTGAACAGCGCCGCGACGCCAGCCATCCAGGGGTTCGACGGCTCGGACACGATCACGTCGTAGCTCGCGCCTGAAAGCAGCAGGTGCGACCGGCCGTCGCCGACGATCAGGCTCGTGCGCGGGTCGTCGAGCGCCCCGCGGTTCTCGCGCTCGAAATGCGTGGACGCGTCGACGACTTCGGGCGAGATCTCCACGACATCAACGGTGTCCACGGCGTGCGTCAGCGCGGCACCGGCGGTCACGCCGCTGCCAAGGCCAACGATCAGCACACGCTTCGGATCGGGGTGAAGCAGCAGCGGCAGATGCGCGAGTACCTTCTGCGTCGTCATGTCTCCACCCGACGAGGCGTCCACCTTGCCGTCGATCGCCAGCGTCCGGATGCCGGCCAGCTCGCGGACCGCAACCGTGGCGCTCGCGCCATCGCGGTAATAAAGGAGGGTGCCGGCGGTGAGCATCGCCTCGACGTCGCCGTCCCGCGGAAGGTAGCGTGCGTATTTGTACGCGCCGCTCGCCAGCAGCAGGCGACTCCAGTCGCCTCCGGCGACGATGATGGCAATGACGGCGATCGGGATTGCCAGCGCGCTGAACCGCGCCACGCGCGTCTGCGCGGTGGCAAGATGTGCGGCGATCGCGGCCACCAGAAGCAGCGCGGCCGCGCAGAGCAGCGTCGCGTGCAGGCCGAGGGTCGGGAGCAGCAGGAAACCGGCCGCCAGCGATCCGGCGACGCCGGCAACCGTGTTCACGGCGTAAATCGCCGCAACACGTGACGGCTGCGGCTCGCGGGACGGGTTGAGCGCCAGCAGTTGCGGGAAGGTGAAGCCCAGGAACGCTGCCGCGGGAAGGACGAGCGCACCTGTCCACATCGCGTGCCTCGTCAGCAGCGTCATGTAGGCGTCAGTTGACGCGGCCAGATCGCCCGCGATGCGGAGCGGGAGCCACGTCCCGGCCAGCGTCGTTGCCACGGCACATGACAGCGCTGCGCCTGCGAGGCCGGCGCGCAGCAGCAGGTCGGGACGGCGGGTCCGGTTCAGGATCCGCTCGCCGATCGCAGATCCCAGCGCGAGCCCTGTGATGAAAGAGGCCAGCGTGGCCGCGAACGCGTACGCGGAGGGGCCCGCGATCAACGCGAAGACCCGCGTCCAGCCGATTTCGAGCACGAAGCCGGCGAAGCCAGTCAGACCGGCCAGGGGCAATGGCAGCCACACGGGAACATGGGGTACTGGCGCTGGTGAGGCGCCGCGTCCCTTCCGGCCGCCCTTGTAAGGATGTAGCGGCCGGGTCTTAAGACCCGGCCCTACAGAGGTCCGGCCGGTACAGAGGACGACGCTGGTCACCTCCGCGACAGGCGATCGCCATGCGAGCCAGATGGCCACGCCCATCGAGACGGCCGTCATCCCGGTTCCCGCGAGCGTCGTGCGCCAGAGCCCCAGCGAGGGGAGCAGGAGGAACCCCGCGGCCGTGGCGCCCGCAGCCGCGCCAATGGTGTTCATCGCGTACAGCGCGCCCGCCGCGGTTCCAGCCGGAGCCGTGGCTCGAACCGCCAGCGGGAACGAGGCCCCGAGTGCGATCGACGGCACCAGCAGCAGCCCGAACGCGATCGCGCCGCGCACGACCGCGAATCCGGCGCCGGGCGACCCACCGCCATACGCCGCCCGCAGCAGCGGCGTCGCAGCCTCGAGTTGCGACGGGAGCGTCAGCGCGGCGATGACGACGACGAGTTCGACGCCTGCGTAGAGCTGCAGTGCGCGCCGGACCGTGAGGCGCGGCGCAAACCAGCCGGCCAGCGCCGCACCGAGCGCCAGTCCCCCCATGAAGGCGGCGACGACGGTGGACGCTGCTGCAGTCGTGTGTCCGAGGCGGAGGGTGAGCAGCCGGGTCCACGTGACCTCGTAGATCAACCCCGCGGCCCCGGAGAGTCCGTAGGCCGCGAGGAAGATCGCCTGCTTCGTGGCGCCGGCGCGTGTCGAGGGTGGTGTCAGTTCTTGCCCGCGTAGTTGTAGAGCACGGTGGCGAGCGTCTTCTCGGCGCCAGCCATCCCGTACACCTGGCCCGCGCCTTCGATGACGTAGAACTCGTTCGCCGCGTGCGCGTTGCCGCCGTAGCCCGCTCCGGCGTTCGAGATCGGGATGTTGATGGCGTACTCGGCGCCGAACAGATACGCCGGCCAGTAGCCGCCCGTCAGCACTTCGTTTTCCTTCGGCCGGTTGTGCGGGATCTGCATGATCTCGAGGGCGCGGTACTGCGCGTCCGGCAGCTCACCGGCCAGCTTGCCGACGCGCCACGGCACGTCGCCGATGATCTTCACCTCGACGTCCGGGTAGCCGTTCTTCACCAGCTGCTTCTTCATCTTCTCCACGAGATCCGGCCCGCGCATGTTCGGCACGTAGCGGATGTTGTGCTTCGAGGTGATCTTGTTCGGCAGGATGGCGCCGGCGCCCCCGGCATACATGTTCCCGCCCCAGATGCCGTCCAGGTTGAACGAGATCCAGTTGCGGTCGCGCAGGATGTCTGCCGGCTTGTCGGAGATGAACCTCGCCACCCCCAGGTTGCGCGCGGCTTCGTCGACGTCGAACGACTCCGCCTGCTCGGCGTACGCCTTCAGCTGTGCGGCCGTCGGCTTCATCGCATCGTCGTAGAACCCGGCGATCTTCGCGGTGTTGCCGTCCGCGGAGATGAGCGACGAAATCGCCTGGATGTGCCGCCACGCAGGGCTGTCGACGCTGCGCTTGTTGCCACCGTGGATGTCGGACACCGTCGGACCACGGCCCCAGCGGATGCCGCTCGTGGTGATCTCGACATACACGCACCCTTCCGAGTTGCCCTCGCTGACGCCGCCGCGGCCGGAGGGACTCTGGCCACCGTCGCCCCACATCGCGTCGGCGCCCTTGAAGAGATCGGCGTGCTCCATCATGAACTTCCGGAGGCCGATGTCCATCCGCTCCTCATCGCCCTCGGCGACGAAGATCACGTTCACCGGCAGCTTGCCGGTCACGGCCTTGATCGACATGAGCGCGTTCAGCTGCGACATCTGCGGCCCCTTGGAGTTGGTGGCGCCGCGGCCGATGAGCACTTTCTTGAAAGGCGCCTGCTCGACGAGGCGGCCCTCGAAGGGCGGCGAGATCCAGACGTCAGGCTGCGTGACCGGCATCGTGTCGTACATCCAGTAGACGACGAGCGTCTTCTCCGCCCCCTCGTCGCACCGGGCGTAGACCACGGGGTTCCCCTGCGCACCCCATTCCGTGGTGCCGACGTCGTAGACGCGCGATTCCTGACATCCGAGCTGCTCGAAGAACCCCTTCACCATCTCGGCCGACTCGGGGATGCCTTCGCCGGAGTTCGAGATGCTCGGCTGCTGAATCCACTTCTGCAGGTTCGTGACGTGTTCGTCGATGTGCCCGTCGATGTAGTTGTAGACCTGTTTCAGTTCCTCGCTCTTCACCAGCGAGAGATCCGGCGCGATCTCGGTATCGCCATTGGGCCGGACGCCGAGCGTCTTTTCCGGTGCCGCTCCAGTGGTCGCCGCTGCCTGCTCCGCCTGCGGTCCGGCACACGCCGCCGCGGTCACCAGGGAACCAAGAAGGAGAATTGCTGTTCTCTTCATATCAACCCGCCTCTGGGAAAGAGTTCGCTGTGCCTACTCGAACCGTAACGCGTCAATCGGATCCAGCTGCGACGCCCGGCGCGCCGGGTAGAACCCGAAGAAGACGCCGGTGACGAGCGCTGTGGCGAACGACAGTGCCACCGCGCCCGGGGAGACGACCGTCTGCCACTCGAGCATTCGCGTCACGCTGTTCGACGCGAGGAACCCGAGCGCGATGCCCAGCGTGCCGCCGGCCACGCTGAGCGTGAGCGCTTCGACCAGGAACTGGAACAGCACGTCCCGTCCGCGCGCACCGACCGCCATGCGGAGCCCGATTTCGCGCGTCCGCTCGGTGACCGAGACGAGCATGATGTTCATGATCCCGATGCCGCCGACGATGAGCGAGATGGCCGCAATGCTCGCCAGCAGCATCGTCAGCGTTCGGCTGGTCTGCTGCAGCGTGCCAGTCATCTCCTCGAGCGTGATCTGATCCAGCTGCGGCAGGTTCGCGAGCACGAACACCGCCGCGGAGGTGTAGAGCCCCTTGGTCAGCGCCTTCGCGGCTTCGGTCCTGATGCTGAAATCGTCGGGCACGCCGCCCGCCAGCTTGTGACGGCTGCGAAGGAGCGCGCTGGCGTCGGTTGCGATACGGGACGCCTCGCCCGCCTGTTCGGCCGCGACGGTAATCGTGTCCAGGTGCGTGATACCGCGCGTCTGCTGCAGCGTCGTGTAGGGCACGAAGACCGACTCCGCCTGGTCCTCCACCTTGGACTCGGAGATCCCGACGACCTTGAACTCGCTGCCGCGAATGGCGACCGGCTGGCCGACGGCAATTGCGTCGCCGAAGAGCGCGGTCGCTGCGGCCGAACCGAGCACGACGACCCGGGCACCCTGTTCCAGGTCCGTGCGGGTGAACATCGCGCCGCCGCGGCGCACCGTCCAGGAGTGCATCGCCTGGAACTCGGGTGCGACGCCGAACACCCGGCCGAAGTAACGGCGCTCTCCCGCCGCCATCGGGGCCCTGTCGCTGACGCCTGGAGAGATGAACTTGATGCCCGGCACCTGCGCCTTGAGCGCGTCGGCATCGGCCGTGACGAGCGTCTTGGCCGCACCAAGACCCGCGGCGACCTTCATCTCGTCGCCGCCGCGCACGTAATTGCCCGAGCTGATGTACACGAGGTTCGTCCCGGCGGACTTCATCTCGTCCTCGACCGACGCGCGGGCGCCGTTGCCGAGCGCGACCATCGTCATCACCGCGGCGACGCCGATGATCATCCCGAGCATCGTCAGGAACGTGCGCAGCTTGTGCCGCCCGAGAGCCCGCACCGCCACTCGAACTGTCGCGAGACCTTCCATGTCACCTGCCTATGTCGCATTGCAGCCACGTCCGTCACTCGAACCGCAACGCATCGATTGGATCGAGCCGCGCCGCCTGCCTCGCCGGGTAGAACCCGAAGAAGATGCCGACGAGCGCCGCGACGCCCACGGATGCCGCCACGCTGGCCGGTGAAACCACGGTGGCCCACCGCAGCATCCGCCCAACCCCGTGCGCCCCCAGAAACCCGATGACGACGCCGACCAGGCCGCCGATGACACTGAGCGTGATCGCCTCCACGAGGAACTGGACGAGCACGTCGCGGCCGCGCGCACCGAGCGCCATGCGGACGCCGATCTCGCGCGTGCGTTCCGTCACCGAGACGAGCATGATGTTCATGATCCCGATGCCGCCGACCAGCAGCGACACGCTGGCGACGCTCGCGAGCAGCGCCGTCATCGTGCGGCTCGATCGCTCGAGCGACGAGGCGATCTCCGCGAGGGTGACGTCGTCGAGATTCACGACGCTGCCGGCGACCGCGCGTGCGACGAGCGGATTCACGCCCTTGCCGGCAATCGCCTCCCGGGCCTGCGTCCGCACGACGAAGTCGTCGGGGTCGATCGGCCCGAGTTCGTGGCGCTCCCGCAGGAGTCGTGTCACGTCCGACGACGTGCGCGTGGCCTCGCCCGCCTGGCCGATCGACACCGCAATCGAGTGCAGGTGCCCGATCTTCAGCACGTCCTGGACGGTCGTGTACGGCGCGTATGCGTCGTCGAGCGCGGCACCGGTTGCGCCGCCGAGCCCGGCGTTTTTTCCCACCACTCCGACAACCGCGAACTCCTGCTGGCGGATGCGCAGCGCCTGACCGACCGGATCGACCCCTTTTCCAAACAGCCTGTTCGCGAGCGGTCCGGTCAGCACGATGGCCGCGGCGTGCGTCTCGACGTCCGCGTCGGTGAAGAACTTCCCGCTGACCATCGTGAGGGCCCGCATCTCGGGCAGCATCACGTCGGTCCCCTGCAATCGCGCGAACACGGACGTCCGGCCCGCCCACATCACCGCGCTGTCGCTGGCGCCCGGGGCGACGAAACGCACACCCGCGACCTTCTGCAGAATGGCAGCGCTGTCGTCTACCGTGAGCCTGGTCGACGCCCCGCGGCCGGGCACACGCGGCGAGACCGCCATGCCGGCCCACCCGCCGGTGTTGCTGGCGCGACGTGCGACCGGGGCCGCGCTCACCGACGCGCCGCCAGCGAGATTGCCCGGATCGGCGACATCGCCCGACGTCGGATCCTGGTCGCCCGGCGAGTAATTGCCGGCGGACACGGTGACGAGGTTGGCGCCGGCCGCCCGTACGTGCTGCTCGATGGAACGCTGCGCACCGGTGCCGACGGCGACCATCACGATGACGACCGCCACGCCGATGGTGATGCCGAGCAGCGTGAGTGCCGACCGCAGGCGGTGGCGGCCGATGGCGCGAATCGCGAGCTGAATGCAGGTGGCCGTGGACATCGCTACTCGAACCGCAGGGCGTCGATCGGATCGAGGCGCGACGCCTGCCGCGCGGGATAGAGGCCGAAGAACACGCCAACCGCGGCGGCCACGCCGACCGCCTCCAGGATCGCCCCAGGCGAGATGATCGTGGCCCACTGCAGCGCCTGCCGGACGCCGACCGCCGCGAGCAGCCCGACGATGACGCCGATGAGGCCGCCGGTGAGGCTGAGCGTGACGGCCTCCGCGAGGAACTGCAGCATCACGTCGCGCGACCTGGCGCCGAGCGCCATGCGGATGCCGATTTCGCGCGTCCGCTCCGTCACCGACAGCAGCATCACGTTCATGATCCCGATGCCGCCAACCAGCAGCGAGACGCTGGCGACGCTCGCGAGCAGCGCGGTCATCGTGCGGCTCGATCGCTCGAGCGTCTGCGAGAGCTGCTCGAGCGTCACCGCTTCGAGCCCGGGCACGTTGCCGCTGATGACCCTGGCGAGCTGCGGGTTGATGCCCTTTCCGAGCGCGGAGCTCGCCTGTGTCTTCACGACGAAGTCGTCAGGCATCTCCTCGCCGATCTTGTGGCGCGCGCGCAGCAGCGTCGTCACGTCCTTCGAGACCCGCGTCGTCTCCGCCGCGGAGCGGGCCGTCACGGTGATCGTGTTGAGCTTTGACAGGTTCAGGAGCCGGTGTACGGTCGCCACCGGCACGTAGACCGCGTCGAACTGGTCGTCCCCGACGGCGCCCGACGCCGTCCACGTCGTGCTGGCCAGCACGCCGACCACCTTGAACGGCTGGTTCCAGATGTTGACGGTCGTGCCAGTCGGATCCGTTCCAGGCTGGAACAGCTTCTCGTAGACGATGCTCCCGAGGACGACGACCTGATCGCCGCGGTCGGACTCGCGCCCCGTGAAGAAGCGGCCGTAGGTGTAGCTCCACGAGCGCCGGATCCGCGGCATATCGGCCTCCGTTCCGTGCAGGCGGCTGAACCAGCGCCTCCCGTCGACGACCACGCGAGCGGACTCGTGGACACCGGCAGCGACGAACTGCACCCCGCGCACCTCGTCGCGGACGGCCGCCGCGTCGGCGACCGTCAGCGTGGCTGCCGCTCCGAGCCCGGCCGCGGAATCGCCCAGGCGATCCCGCGCGGTCGGGTGGTTGTGCTTCTCCATCGGGTCGTCTTCCGGGTGGCCGATCATCCGGAACACGACTTCGTCGCGCCGTGGACGCCAGACAGCGGGCGCCAGACGCATCGAGTCCAACGCGCGCGCGTCGAGCGCGGCATTGCGCTGACGGCCCCGCTCCGGGTCCTGTTCTTCCCAGCGCGCCTGATGATCGGCGACGCCGCCGCCGACATCCTCACCCTTCACCTTGTAGTTGCCGGCCGTGACGGTGATGACGTTCATGCCTGCCGCCGCGACCTGGTCCTCGATCGACGCCCGGGCTCCATTGCCGACGGCGACCATCGTCAGCACGGCGCCGACGCCGATCGTGACGCCGAGCAGCGTGAGGCACGAGCGCAGACCATTGCGCCGCAGGGTCCGCCACGCGAGATCGAAGCAGGCAGCGAGTTCCATGTCAGGCCGGGACCCTGGCCATGTCGGCGAGCTCGACACTCGCCACACGCCAGCTGTCGTTAGAGGAGTCCGACACGATCTGGCCGTCCTTGAAGTGGACCACGCGCGAGCCGTACGCCGCGATGTCCTGGTCGTGCGTGATGAGGATGATGGTGATGCCGCGCTCTTCGCGCAGCTGCTGGAAGATCTCCATCACTTCCACGCTGGTGCGCGAGTCGAGGTTCCCGGTCGGCTCGTCGGCGAGCAGGATCGGCGGCTCCGTCATCAGTGCCCGTGCGATGGCCACGCGTTGCTGCTGTCCGCCCGAGAGCTGGTTTGAAAAGTGGTCCATCCGGTTCTGCAGCCCTACAGCGGACAGAGCGGCCTCCGCCCGCCGTCGCCGTTCCGCCGGCGGCACCTTGGACGCCGCATACAGCAGCGGGAGCTCGACGTTCTCGAGCGCCGACGTGCGCGGCAGCAGGTTGAAGCTCTGGAACACGAAGCCGATCTTCGCGTTGCGCACCCGCGCCAGCTCGTCGCGCGTCAGCTGCGAGACGTTGCGCCCTTCGAGCATGAACCGGCCCGACGTCGGGCGGTCCAGGCACCCGACGATGTGCATGAACGTCGACTTGCCGGAGCCGGACGGACCGACGATGCTGACGAACTCGCCGGCGTTGATGTCCAGCGACACGCCCCGAAGGGCGTGCACGGATACTTCTCCGACCGTGTAGATCTTCGTGAGGAGCTGCAGTGAGATGAGCGGCGCCATTCCGGTCCTCAGTTGGTCGCAACCGGCGAGGCCGGCCCGTTTTTGCCTGCGTAGTTGTAGAGGACAGTGGCGACCGACTTCTCGGCCCCCGCAATCCCGTAGACCTTGCCCGCACCTTCGATGACGAAGTACTCGTTGGCCGCGTGGGCGTTGCCGCCGTGCCCCGCGGCCCCGCCGACGATCGGGATGTTCAGGACGTCGCCGGTGAAGAGGTACGCCGGCCAGTAGCCGCCGAGAATCGATTCGACGGCGGGCGGCGCGCCGTATGGGATGCCGAAGGTGTCGTAGGTCGTCATCAACGCCTTCGCCACGTCGGTGTCGTAGCGCATCTTCGCCCACGGCACGTCGCCGATTACCTTCATCTCGACGTCGGCGTACCCGTGCTTGTCCAGGTGCGCGCGCAGCTTCCGCGTGATGTCCATGCCGTCCATCTTCGGCAGGTAGCGGAAATTGTGCTTCGAGGTGATCTTGTTGGGCAGGATCGCGCCGGCGCCGCCTGCATACATGTTCCCGCCCCAGATGCCGTCGAGATTCATCGACGTGCCGTAGCGGGCCATCTTGAGATACGTGAGCGGATCGTCGCTGATGAAGCGCGCGACGCCGAGGTTCTCGGCCGCGATCTTCATGTCGACGCCCTTCGCCGCTGCCTGGAGCTTCGACTGCTCCTCGGCGGTGAGCGGCTCGATGTTCTCGTAGAAGCCGTCGATGAGGACCTTGTTGCCGTCCGGCGACACCAGCGTCTTCAGCATCTGGATGTGCCGCCACGCGGGACTGTCGACGCTGCGTTTGTTCCCGCCGTGAATGTCCGACACCGTCGGCCCGCGGCCCCACTTCGCGCCGCTCGTCGTCAGCTCGACGTAGACGCAGCCTTCCGATCCGCCCGAGAGCTCGCCGCCGCCGCTGAAGCCCTGGCTGCCGAAGCGATACATCGCGTCGGCCCCCTGGAACAGCTCCGGATGCTGCCGGACGAACTGCCGGTAGCCGATCGACATGCGCTCTTCGTCGCCTTCCGCGACCATGATCAGGTTCACCGGCAGCTTGCCCGTGACCGCCTTGATGGCCATCAAGGCGTTCCACTGGACCATCTGCGGCCCCTTCGAGTTGGTCGCGCCGCGTCCGATGAGCACCTTCTTGAACGGAGGCTGCTCAATCAACCGCCCTTCGAACGGCGGCGCGATCCAGGCGTCCGGCTGCGTAACCGGCATCGTGTCGTACATCCAGTAGATGACCAGCGTCTTCTCCGCGCCTTCGTCGCATCGCGCGTAGACGACCGGGTTGCCCTGCGAGCCCCACTCGGTGGTGCCGACGTCGTAGACGCGCGAGTCCTGGCACCCGAGCTGCTCGAAGTAGCCCTTCACCATCTCGGCCGATTCGGGAATGCCCTCGCCGGAGTTGGACACGCTGGGCTGCTGGATCCATTTCTGGAGATTGACCGTGTGCTCATCGACGTGGCTGTCGATGTAGTCGAACACCTTCTTCAGGTCGTCGTTGCGCACCTTGCTCATGTCGATCGACGACTCGGTGTCGCCGTTAGGGCGGATGCCGAGGCTGGGGGCTGCCGCTGCCGTTGCTGCCGCGGCGCCCTGGGCGGCGGCCTCGCCCGCCGCCCCCTGTTCACAACCCGCCATTGCCAGGCACAGCGCGCCCGACGCGACCACCGATGCGATTAGCCGCGTGCTCGTCCCGTGGGTCATGCGATGCACTCCTACCAGTTCACCTTTGCGCCAATCCGCAACACCCGGGGCGGCACGATGGCCGTCGGCCGCAGGAACGACGTCCCCGAGCTCCAGGTGATGTTCTGTTCCGGGTTGGTGTTGAAGATGTTGTAGACGTCCATGAACGGACCGATCTTCAGCCTCGAGGAGAGCGAGATGATCTTCTCGATGCGCGTGTCGAAAACGGTGATGTCGCGCTGCCGGCGAGTGTCGAGCGGTTCGGCCGCAATACGCACGCTGCCGTAGTTCAGCGTCGCCAGGAAGGTGCGGCCGAAGTTCTGGCCGGCCTGGTAGCGCAGCATCGGCGACACCTTCACGCCGAACGGCGCTTCGATCGTGCCGTGCAGCTTCAGGTTCCAGTCGGTGAAGTGCATCTTCCCGTCGGCATCGGTGTTGACCAGGTCGTTGGGCGTCACCGGCAGCGCGTTCTGCCGGAACGGCGTGCCGAAGAACAACGCGCCCGACGTGCCGCACCCGCTGCTGCCGCACCCGTTCTGCGCGGCGCTCCACGTCTTGGTGAACGAGGCCAGCATCGACCACCGCTTCGACATCCGCTTCGTGCCGGTGAGCTCCCACGTGTAGAAGTCGTTCGTGGCGTCGTCCACGTTGTCGTAGACGTTCACGACCGGCAGCGACGAGATACGCGGGATCCAGGTTGTAGAGCGTGAACGTCCCGCCGTCGTCACCATTGCCGCGCACGCCGTCGGGACCCGGGTCAACCACCGGCACCGGCACGTTGAACGCGTCGAATGGCTGGTTCTGGTTGAAGCGCGTCGAGAGCTGCCGCTCGCCGCGCCAGACGATGCCGGTGCGCAGGCCGAAGCCGGACGTCACCTCGCGCTCGAGCCACATCGCGAGCTCGTCGGTGTAGGTGTTCTTCAGGTCGTCGGCCAGCCGCTGGTTGGCGATGCCGCCCTGGGCGGAGTTCAGACGCCCCTCTTCACCGGGCTGCCACAGCAGGTCGCCGTTCGAGTCGTTCCAGACGTAGCGGCGGAACCACACGCCCTGGTTCGGATTCACGTCGGCCGAAAGCGCCGCCCCCGGATTCCACCAGTAGCGGCCCATGTTCGCCTTGAGCACCGTGCGGTTGTCCTTCGTCAGGGAGTAGCTCAGACCCACGCGCGGCGCGCCCAGATTCCACGTATTCACGTCGTCCACGGCCGCGAACGGAATCGGGACCGGCGTGAACTGGCCCGCGGGCAGTTCCTGCTCAGGCAGGAAGTTGCGGTAGTGGTCGAACCGCACGCCGAGGTTCATCGACAGGCGATCGGTCAGCTTCCATGTGTCCGTGAGATACAGGCCCATCGTGTAGAGGCCGTTCTCCGATTTGGTCGGCGTCTGGAACAGGAGCACTTCGATCGGTGCGCCATTCCGCAGCACGTGGAGCGTGTCGTTGTAGGTGCCCGGGAACTCCTGCGGCGTGCTGGTCTCGCGGAACCACTCCCAGCCGGCCTTGAAGTTGTGCGAGCCACCCCACCCGTTCTTGTAGTAGCTGAGCGAGCCGAGGAGCTGCGTGCGCTGGATGTTCAGCTGACGGCGGCGGGCCGTGCCGGACACCGTGCTGTTGCCCAGGTCCTCGTAGCTCGGGCCGGTGCCGTTCGGCGTGTCGGGCCACTCGTATCCGAACTGCCCCGTGCGCACCTCGAAGAACACGCTCGGCGACATCACGCGGTTGAACTCGGCTTTCCAGAGCAGCGGGTGGTAGTCCTGCCGGAAGCTCGCGGTGTCGGTGTTGTGGATGGCCGCGGTCGCGCTGAGAAGCTGCCGATCGAGGCGGTTGTTCTGCACCTTCGAGCTGGGCTGGTAGTAGCCGACGATCTTGTTGTTCTGCGACAGCATGTAGGTGGCTTTCGCCGTGAAGTTGCGCAGCTCCGTCGCGTGCGGCTTCACCGGGAAGTTGACGTAGCGCACCGAGGAGTCGAGTGCGCGCGCCGACGCGTACCACCAGAGCGTGTCCTTCTTCAGGTAGCCGCCGACGTCGCCGTTGATGTCGCGATAGCTGTTCAGACGGTTCACGTCGCGGGGCTGGAGGCCGCCGCCGCCCGACACACCGGCCGCGACCTGGGTGGAGTCGATGTTGTAGGCCTGCCAGTCGGCGTCCTCGTAGTCGCCGTAGAACGACCCGTGGTAGACGTTGCCGCCCGACTTGCTGATCAACTGCGTGAACACGCCCGGCACCGGGCTCTCGGCGCTCGACGCGCCGCTGCCAATCGCCACTTCCTCGAACGACCCGTAGTCCACGTAGTTGCCGAAGGCGCCCGTGCCCTCGGTGGAGTTGATCCCCTCCACCATCGGCCGGTTCTGCCCCGTGGTGCCGAAGACGAAGTAGGTGGTCTGCGTGCCCGCGGCGCTCCCGCCGACGTCGATGCGCTGCAGTTTCACGCCGGGCGCCTCCGAGAGGATTGCCCAGTAGTCGCGTGCGCTCGGGAGATTCGCGAGCGTCTCCTTGTCGAAGGTTGTCGTGATCGTCGTCGACTGGGTGTCGACCACAGGCGACGCGCCGGTGACCGTGACGTTCTCCTCGAGCGTCGCGACGCCCATCGCGACGTTGATCGTCGCCGTGAAGTTGGCCGTGAGCCGCACGTTTTCGCGCGTCACGGTGGCGAAGCCTGGCAGCTCGAACGTGAGCTGGTATTCGCCGGGAGGAATGGCGATGAATCGATACGCCCCGTCCTCGGCGGTGACAGCGGACTGCACGCCCATCATCGACGGGCTCGAGAGGTTCACGGTTACGCCAGGCAGCGTCCCGCTCGAGGAGTCGGTAACGATGCCATTGACGGCGGCAGTGGTGGCGCTGGTCGTCTGCGCCGATACCACTGACGCCGCGAAGAGGAACAACAGCAGTGCGCGTAGCAGGTGGCGTCCCATCGAGTCTCCCCTGGTGATGATGTCCGGAGCACGCACGCAGCAGAACGTGCGGATGCAGGACCCTAGTGCAACGGTTACGCCACGGTGTCGAAACCAGCGGAATTTGCTGGCACTTTCACGAAGATCGCGCGTCGCGCGCGTGCCGTCGAAATCAAAAAGCAACAAGGTTGCGCGCTTGCCGTGGATGGGAGCGACACACGTGTCGCATCGGCGAGATCCCGCAGGAATCGACGGACAACTCTGTCGACATCATCGTGCTCGCGCGCGTGGCAGGGCTCGCGGTGCGCGCGCGACGCACGTGAATCCGGCGCAATTGCGCGGGCCTCGGGGAACGTGGGTCGTGGCAGCCCGTTTGCTCCGGCACGCACGTACCACGTGCATCGCATCGTCGCTGCACGTGAACGGGACCATTCCATGCTTCGAGTGAGACTCTGCTGGCTGATCGTGTGCGCGTGTGCGGTCGCGTCGTGCGGCGGCGCTGCTTCCGGTGACATCGCCGCTGCGGCTCCGGCTGGAGCGGCGGCCGCCTCGGTGGACGCGCCGGCAACGTCTGACGCGCCACACGGCGATCACAATCCGCATCACGGCGGCATCGTCTACATGTACAGCGAGCTCCACTACGAGGTCGTGCTCGATCCGGCCGGGCACCACCGCGTGTACTTCAGCGACGCGACGCGCGAGGATTTGCCGGCTGCGGTGGCGACCTCGGTGACGTTCAGCGTCGAACGTCCCGGTCAGCCGCCGGAGAAGCTCACGGGCAGGATTGACGAACAAGGAGAAAGCTGGCTGCTCGACGGTGCGGCGGTCGCCGCCCGGGACACCAGCGTGCGCGTGGCGTTCTCCGCGAAGGGCGAGGACTACTGGATCGACGTGCCGTTCACGACAGCGGCCCCATGACCTGCCGCGTGACACGCCGGCGGCGATCGGCGAGGGTCCTCGCCGTCCTCGCAGGGGCCGGCCTGCTCGTGGCGTTCCACAGCAGCGGGCCGCAGCGCAGACCCCACGCGGACGTGGATGCTGCGGCCAGCGAGTACGTCGCGCTCGTCAGCGCGTTGATCGCACACGACCCCGACTCCGCGAGCGGCGACACGGCAATGCCGGTCGCCGGTGCCCCCACTCGCTCTACAGCGCCCTCGCTGCAGGCGGTTAGCGAGCGCGCGCGTGCACTCGCGCAGTCGCTCCAGTCGCTGCCGATCGACGGCGACCCTGCGCGCATCGACTGGCTCGTCGCGCAACTCGACGGTGTTGCGGCGCGCGCCTCGCTGCTTGCGGGCGGACGGATGCCGTTCGAGGAGGAGCTGCACCGCCTGTACGGGATCCGATGGTCTCCCGCGGAGGCAGACGACCTCGCCGCGACCCGCGAAGAGCTCCAGCGACTGCTGCCGGGGACCGGATCGCTGGCGTCCCGGCTGCGCGCATCCGACGCGCGGCTCGCGGTACCGTCCGATCGACTTCCAATCGTGTTCGAGCGCGCCATGCGGGAGTGCCGCGTCCGCACGCGCGGGCGCGTCGCCCTTCCCGTCCGGGAACAGGTGAGCGTCCGCTACGTCACCGGCCGGCCCTGGAGCGGATTCAGCCGGTACCTCGGTGATGGGCAGAGCGTCGTCGAGGTGAATACGAGCTTCGCGCTGACGCTCGACCGCGTCGTGGATCTCGCGTGTCACGAAGGATATCCCGGCCACCACGTGCTGAACGTCCTGCGCGACCAGCGCCGCTCGGCGCGCGGGTGGGAGGAACTGGCTGCGGTGCCGCTCTTCAGCCCCGAGTCGTTCGACGCCGAGGTGCGCGCGACCAGCGCCGCGTCGCTGGTGTTTCCGGAGACCGACCGCACCACCTTCGTGCGCGACGTGCTCGCTCCGCTCGCCGGCATTTCCAGCAGCGAGGCGGCGGCACAGGTGCGCGTGGGCCGCCTCGTCGCCAGGCTCGGTCCGGCGATCACCGATGCCGTCGCGCGGTATCTCGGACAGGAGCGCGACTATGTCGAGACCGTCTGGGCCCTCCAGCGCGACGCGCTGATGGAGCAGCCGCAGCCGACGCTGGCGTTCGTTCACCAGTTCCGCGGATTCGCCCTGGCCTACACGTGGGCGGCGGGCGGGCGCATGCACGCCGGTTCCGCACCTGACGCTGGCGAAGCGGCGTGGGCCGCGTACACCGACGGCGAAGGCGAGGGTGATGTCACAGGGAACGATGCGCGACGCCGAACCCCGGACGGCCGCCGAACCCCGGACGTAGGGTCGGGTGTTAAGGCCCGACCCCTACATCCGATCACGACATCCGATTTCACGACGAGCCATTCGAAATGAGGGCCGAAAGTATACTCAGGATCGATGGCCATCATTCTTCAGGCGGTTCCCCAGGGTGAACGTGTCGGCATTGCCTTTTCCGGCGGGCTGGACACCAGCGCCGCCTTGCACTGGATGCGGGGAAAGGGCGCGATACCGTTCGCCTACACCGCCAACCTCGGTCAGCCCGACGAACCCGACTACGACGACATCCCGCGCCGCGCCCTGCAGTACGGCGCCGAAAAGGCGCGCCTGATCGACTGCCGCCGCCAGATGGTGCACGAAGGCATTGCCGCGCTCCAGTGCGGCGCCTTCCACATCTCCACGGCCGGCATCACCTACTTCAACACCACGCCCATCGGACGTGCCGTAACCGGCACCATGCTGGTCATCGCGATGAGGGAAGACGATGTGAACATCTGGGGCGACGGCAGCACGTTCAAGGGCAACGACATCGAACGGTTCTATCGCTACGGGCTGCTCGCCAATCCCGCGCTCCGCATCTACAAGCCGTGGCTCGATCAGCAGTTCATCGACGAACTCGGCGGACGCAAGCGAGATGTCGGAGTACATGGAGCGCGCCGGCCTCGCCTACAAGATGAGCGTCGAGAAGGCCTACTCCACCGACTCCAACATGCTGGGCGCGACCCACGAGGCCAAGGATCTCGAGCATCTCGACAACGGAATGAAGATCGTCGCGCCGATCATGGGGGTTGCGTTCTGGCGCGAGGACGTCGCCGTGAAGGCCGAGACGGTGACGGTCCGGTTCGACGAAGGCCAGCCGGTCGCGCTGAACGGTTCGTCGTTCGACGACCCGGTCGCGCTGATGCTCGACGGCCAACACGATCGGCGGCCGGCACGGCCTCGGCATGAGCGACCAGATCGAGAACCGGATCATCGAAGCGAAGAGCCGCGGCATCTACGAGGCGCCTGGCATGGCGCTGCTGTACATCGCCTACGAGCGCCTGGTCACCGGCATCCACAACGAGGACACCATCGAGCAGTACCGCGACATGGGCCGTCGACTCGGCCGGCTGCTGTATCAGGGGCGCTGGTTCGATCCGCAGGCGATGATGCTGCGCGAGACGGCGCAGCGCTGGGTGGCGCGCGCCGTCTCCGGCGAGGTGACCGTCGAGCTGCGCCGCGGCAACGACTACTCGATCCTCGACACCACCAGCCCGAACCTCACCTACAAGCCGGAACGGCTGACGATGGAGAAGGGCGAGTCGGCGTTCTCGCCGCAGGACCGCATCGGTCAGTTGACGATGCGGAACCTGGACATCAGCCGACACGCGCGAGAAGCTGCTGACTTACATGAAGACCGGCTTGCTGCGCAGCGGCGAGTCGGCACTCCCGCAGTTGCCGGGCACTGACAAGGACTGAGCAGGATCAGGGATCGGGGATCGGGGATCGAGGGATCAGGCGGCCGCCGACGCACGACGACACTACGGGCGATCGGCCGACGCCCCCACGCTTGCTCCCTCGTCCCTGATCCCTGATCCCCGATCCCCGATCCCTGACAAGGCCCACGCCGCGCCGCGCCGCAGCCGCGCGACATCGTCCGGGTGAATCCGCTCGAGTTGCGGGCGGCCGTCCATGATCTCGTCGATCGTGAAGGTCGCGCGCATGAGCCCCGATGGCGCGTGCGTCCGGGAGCGCAGCAGGTAGTGCCCTACTTCGTGCGCGGTGGCCCGCATGATGGCCCGCCGCACGAAGTAGCGCGCGGCGATCGGCGGCAGTTGCTCGAACGGCTTGCCTCGCCAGGTGCCGTAGCGCATCAGCCCTTTCACGGCCGCCATCGAGATCGTGATGGTGGACTGCGGCGTCCCGTTCACGAACTCGATCCACCCGAGCCCGGAGCTGTCGGTGTCGCGGAGGATGCGGTTGGTGATGACGAGGGTCAACTCGTCGCCGCCGGCACCGGCCCGCAGGTCGTCGCGCGACGTCACGACCACATCGACGTGGTTGCGCCAGATGCGCCGGACGCCCGCCGCGATGTTCAGGACGTCCTCCGCGGCGAGGTCCACGCCTGACTCGAACTCGGCAATCACCCGCAGCCGCGGCACACCAGGATCGACCAGGGCAGGAGCGGCGGCAGACGACAACAGGAGCAAACCGGCGAGCAGCAGCATCGGCGCGTGTCCTCCGTGCGTGCATCTTTCGACGCGCTCAGCGGCAGGCACAACGGGAGCGGGACGAATGGGTCCGGCGCTGACGCGAGTGGCCGGAATGCCGTGGGGAAAGGGCGCCGGCGGCGGCCGGAGCGTGGATCGTGCGGTTCGCTGTGACGAACGGCGGCTGGACTGGGACGAATGTCAGTGAGGTCGCCCTTGCTCGGCTGGACGGCTTGACCCCCGAAGCGCGGCCGCAGATAGTGCTGTCATGGGTCTGCGACGCCGGATTTCGCCGCCGCTGCTTGCCGGCATCGCGACGGCCTTCGGCATCTCTTCGAGCATTCAGTCATACCTGCTCGCCAGGGTCGCCGGTGAGGGTGTCAGCGGCATGGCGCTGCACGTGCTCATCCTCAACCTGGTTTACTGGTACGTTCCCGCGCTCCTGGCCCCGGTGATCATGTCGCTCTCCACGCGGTACCAGTTCGGCCGGGGTCGCTGGCTGACGCCCGTGGCCGTCCACACCGCAGGCGCGCTCACCTATTCGCTGGTGCACTCGGCCGCGATGCTCGGCACGCGGATGCTGCTGATGCAGCAGCAGCGTCCCGCGCGTGGATGGTGGTTTGCGGCGCGGGTCGAGTACCTGACACAGCTGGACTGGACGCTCATGACCTACCTGTTCCTGGTGGGCCTCGCGCACGCGCTCGAGCTACCGGCGCGAGTCCGAGCGCCGCGCGCTCGATCAGGCACACCTCGAGATGCGGCTCGTCGAGGCGCAGCTGCAGTCGCTGCAGCGTCAGCTGCATCCGCACTTCCTCTTCAACACGCTCAACGCGATCTCGGGGCTGATGCGCGTCGACGTCGAGGCCGCCGACCGGATGATGGATCGTCTCGGCGACCTCCTGCGCATGACGCTGCAGTCGGGGAACGTGCAGGAAGTGCCGCTGAAGGAGGAGCTCGATCTGCTCCAGAAATATCTGGACATCGAGCTGGTGCGCTTCGGCAACCGCCTCGCGGTGTCCATGCACATCGACCCCGAGACGCTGGGCGCCATGGTTCCGAACTTCCTGCTGCAGCCGCTCGTCGAAAATGCCGTGCGGCATGGCATCGCTCCACATCCGCGCCAGGGACGGATCGCGATCGACGCGGCGCGCGACGGCGACCGTCTGGTGATCCGGATCCGCGACAGCGGCGACGGCGTCGCCTCGCACTACCTCACGCTCCTGAACCAGGGCGTCGGGCTCGCGAACACGCGCGCGCGGCTCGAGCACCTCTACCCCGCGCGGCATGCGTTCGTCTTCTCGAACGACGGTGGATTCTGCGTCACGGTCCGCATCCCCTTCGTCCTCGACAGAACGGCCGCCGTGGAGCGGACGGCCGCCAGCGAGCCGGTGAGGGCCGGCGCCGCATGACGCACAAGATCCGCACACTCGTAGTCGACGACGAGCCGATCGCCCGCGCGCGGGTCGTGGCGCTGCTCCGGGGCGAAGAAGACATCGAAGTGGTGCGGCGAGTGCGCGACCGGCGAGGAGGCGCGCGCCGCCATCGAACACGACCACCTGGACCTCCTGTTCCTCGACATCCAGATGCCGGAGGTGACCGGCATCGACCTGGCCCGCACCATCCAGACCAACGGTGAGCCGGCCGTGGTGTTCGTCACCGCGTACGACGAGTACGCGCTGCGCGCCTTCGAGGTGCACGCGCTGGACTACCTGCTCAAGCCGTTCAGCGCCGAGCGCTTCCGCGCCGCGCTGGGACACGCGCGCGAGCACCTGGCCAAGCGCCGGGGGAGCGCGGCCGGTGGCAACGGCCAGCCCGGCGCCGAGGGGCGCGAGCTGCAGCCGACGGCGCGCCGCAACCGCCTGATGATCAAGTCGGGTGGACGCATTCACTTCGTTCGCACTACCGACATCGACTGGTGCGAGGCCGCGGGGAACTACGTCCGGATGCACGTCGCGCAGCAGGAGTTCCTGGTGCGCGACACGATGAGCCACCTCGAATCGCAGCTCGATCCGATCCACTTCATGCGCATCCACCGATCGACGATCGTCAACGTCGATCGGATCCAGGAGATGCAGTCGTCGTTCAACGGCGAGTACGTGGTGCTGCTGCGCAACGGCACCAGGCTGACCCTGAGCCGCGGCTACCGCGACGCGATGCAGGCGCGCCTCGGCAAGCCGCTGTAAGCGCCGGCGCGGCTGACCAGAATCGTCAGCCGCCGGCGCGTCCCTCCGCACGCGCGCCGCCCGCGACGAAAGCGTGACCGACCCTCGTGAATCGTCAGCGGCAAATCGCCAGCGTGCGCAGCGGCGTGCCGTACGGACCGGTCCCGGAGTTGCACCGGCGATAGCGCCGCCATGGACTTCTCCTCCAGCCTCGCGCGCGAGCTCGCGCTGCTCTCCGACCGCCTGACTGCGGCCGCCGCCCGCGATGTCGAGGAGGCGTCAGCAGCCGCCGCAGCGGCTCACGCCGCCGAGACCGCGAGCCTCAACGCCAGAATTGGCGAGCTGACGGCCGCCGCTGCAACGCTGAAGAAGCAGATCACCGATCTCGAGGCCGCAGGTGAACGCGTGCGGGCCAAGGCTGACGAACTGGCCGCGGCCAACCGCACCCTCGCACTCGAGCTCGCGGACCGGGTCGGGGACCGCGAGGCGGCCGAGACGACGGCCGTTGCGCTCCGGGACGAACGGGAACGCCGGACCATTGTCGAGCGCGAACGGAACGAACTGGCCGAGGCACTCGAGCGGGAGCGGGTTACCCTCACCACGACGCTGGAGCGCGAGCGGGCCGAAGCCGCGAAAGCGCTCGACCAGGAACGGTCCGGCGCCGCGCAGGCGATCGAGCGGGAGCGGACTGACGCCGCGAAGTCGCTCGAACGGGAGCGGTCCGACATGACCCGCGCATTCGAGCGCGCGCGGATGGAGCTGTCCAGCGCGCTCGAGCAGGAACGAAGCAGCAACGCCGACGTCCTGGCACGGGCGACCGCGCTGACAGACACCCAGTCGGCGTCCCTCGCGTCGGCCCGCACCGCTGCCCAGGACGCGTCGGAAGCGTTCGAACGGGAACAGACGGCTCGGCTCGAGCTCGAACGGGAGCTCGTGCCTCTGCGCGAACGTGCTGCCGAATCCGCCGCTGCCCTGCAGGAGGCGGAGGCCGCGCTCGAGCGCGAGGCCGTGGTCCGGGCGACACTCGAACAGGAAACCATCGCGCTGCGCCGGCAGGCCGGTTCGGGCCGAGCCGCGGTCCGCGAGGAGTTGGCGGACAGGCTATCGGCGGTCTTCGACGACATCGCACGCGGCGCATCGGTGGAAGAGGTGCTTGGCGCGGCCGCGAACAGCCTGTCCGAGGACTTCGCGCGCGTCGCGGTGCTCGCCGTCAACGACGGGCGCCTGGAGCCGCGGTACCAGCGCGGGTTCGACCCGGCGAGCGGCGTCGAACAGGCCATCGTGGCGCTCGGCGACGGGTCGATGCTGGCGGGCGCGGCGAGGTCTGATGACCTCGGCGTCCTTGCCGGCGACCGGCTGGCGGCACTCCCGTTCGGGGGCTCACCCTCGCTGGCGGTGACGGCGCCGATCTCTGTTCGTGGAGAGCTGGTGGCGCTGGTCTACGCCGACAACGATGGCCAGCCGCGCGCCACCGAAGCGACGGCCCTCAGGCTCGCCGACATCGTCAGGCGGCACACGTCGCTCCGGCTCGATCGCCTGACGCTGGAGCTGAAGACGATCGGCGAGCTCCGCGCATACGCGCGCATGCTGCTCGACGAGGTCGAGTACGTGTACCGCGCAGATGTCAGCGCGCGGAAACCGGACGGCGAGCGTGTCGAACGGCTCACCGAGAACCTGCGGTGCGCCCGCCAGATCTACCAGCAGCGCATGGCGCTCGAAGGACCCGCACTCCCGTCGCTGCTCGAAGAAGTGATCGCGGCGGCCATCGCCGCGAAGTCGTCGACACCGTTCGGCCGCGAGCTGGCCGCCATCGCGGCGCACGCGCACCCGCAGGCAGTCGAGGTCGGAGGATAACCGCGTCGGGCAAGGGGCGCAGGGGCGGCGGTCAGGGGACCGCGCTCCGACGGCCCAGAAAACACGAGGGCCCGGAGCTCGAGTGCTGAGATGCTGCTCCCAGCACGATCGAGTCCGGGCCTTCAGTGTGTACGGACGCTAGCGTCTACCTGCCAGCGTTACCAGCGCGCCTGCAGGCCGAGCCGCCACAGGCGGCCCTGCAGGATCGACGTCGGGCGGCCGAGCGCGGTGCCGAAGTTCTGGTTCTCGGTGAGCACCACGCCCGTGTTCAGCGCGTTGTAGGCGTCGGCCTGGCCTTCGAGCGTCACGCCGCGCACCGTGAAGGCGCGCTTGAATCGGATGTCCAGCTGGTTCTGGCGCCCCAGGAACTTCTGGCCCGGCTCGTTGAGCGGAATGGTGATCTGGCTCTGCGTCAGAGTCTGTCCGGTGAGCGCGCTGAAGATCGCGTTGTTCACAATCCAGTTCTCACGCAGCGACGGATCGACCGCGAGCGATCGTGCCGTGTCCGTAGCTGGCTGTTGCGGGCGTCGCCCGGGTAGCTCTGGAACGATCCGCTGACCTGCACCCGCCACGGCAGGTTGTAGCTGCCATTCAGCTTGATCTGCGTCTGGAACGGGATGTCGTAGGATCCTCCATGTTGCAGAAGCGCAGTTGATTGGGGTCCTGCACCTGGCAGGTGTTCACGATCTGCTTGCCAAGAGTGACACCGCCGAAGACCGTGACTCCCCGGAACCGGCTGTTGAACGTCATGTCGTAGCCGGTGAACACGCGATTGTTGTCCGAGAGTGCTGGTCGAGGCTGATCGACAAGGCCGAGTTTGCTGCGGTTGAGGTTGTAGATCGGGACCGTCTGCCCGTTGTTGCGCGGATCGGGGACGTCGTACGGCGTGTAGTCGCGCTTCGGACGACAGCAGGTTGTCCGTCCAGATAGGTTCTTGTAGTCGCGCCGGAAGTAGCTGAAGGTGACCGATGTTCCCGGCATGAGCTCGCGCTGGACCTGACCGTTCGACTCGACCTGATATTGGCGCGGCAGGCCGGCGGCCGGGCTGCGGCTGGTCTTGACGCCGAAGTTCTGGTTCTGGGGCGCGCCGATCTCGCAGCCCACGGTCATCGCCTGACCGGCCACGCAGCCGGGTCCCCTGTCGGCGAAGTCGTCGCCGTCCAGATCGTCTCCACGTGCGCGTGTCGGTGTCGTAGAAGTTCGGGTCGTAGGTCTCGGTGAAACCGGTGCTGTCATCGCCCGCACGTATTTGCCGCTGCCGAACTTCACCGCCGTCTTGCCGTCGCCCTGAACGTCCCACGCCAGGCCGAAGCGCGGCGACATGTCGTTCCAGTTCGGCAGGTCTGGCGTCTCCGGTCGAACGTGCGGAACGGCACGAACCGGCCGGGCGCCGACCTCGCGTGCCGCGATCGAGCATTGAAGTGCTCGAACCGCACGCCAGGGTTGATCGTCAGGCGGCCCAGCGTCCAGGAGTCCTGGACGTAGAATCGCCAGGTCCGACGTTCATGTCCGCCTGCGAGTCCTGCGGCGTGTTGTGGATGAACACCGGAGTCTGGCACGCCGTTGCGATACCGCTGCACCAGGTCGGCGGTTTCGCGGCGCTGCCGCCAGAAGTAGCCGTTCTGGAACTGCACGCCGGCCTTGAAGGCGTGCGAACCGGTGACGTAGGACAGCCGACGCCATCGAGAAGCGGCGAATCGGCTCGCGGTAGTAGACGCCGCCGTCGTAGGCGCCGTACAGCGTATTCAGAGTGATGTCGCGCCGCGGGATCGACGTCGAGCACCTCCGGCTGCGGCGTCGAGGTCGTAGCTCTCGTTGTTGATCGCGAAGCCGGCTTCGAGCAGCAGCTTGCTGCTGATCGTGCTCGTCCACTTCGCCTCGGTCGTGTGGTCCTGCTTCGGGGCGCGGATGTCGGTGGCCTCACCCGCGATGACGAGCCGGCGCCGGCCGAGTTCTCGTGGCCGCGGAACTTGCGGATGCGATCGAGATACGCCGCGACCTTGTTCTTCCGACACTGCGTGGTCAGCCGCACGACGCCGCTGCGAATGCTCGCGTCGTCGATCGTCTGGTCGCCGGTCGGCGTCGTGCCGGGGAAGTTCGGGCCCTTGGGACCCCACCCGAAGAAGCTGTTCGCGATGTACTGATAGACGCCCCAGTCCCGGTAGGAGGCGAAGAACCAGAGCGGTCACGCTTGATCGGGCCGCCCTCGGAGACGTTGAAGTCCCACACCTTGTTGAGCGCGTCGGGCGCGGTCAGCCCCTTGGCGCGTCGGCGTCGTCGCTGTTGTCGCTCTGGAGGTTCTCGTTGGCGCCGGAGAAGAACAGCGTGCCCTTGAACTGGTTGCCGCCGTCCTTCGGAATCATGTTGGCGCGCACGCCGCCGGCTGAGACTTCGGCGTTGATGGCGCTGGTCTGGTAGCTGACTTCCTCGAACATCGCCTCGTTGAAGTAGCTCTGGACGCTGCCGTCGCCTTCGAGGCCGTTCAGGGTCATGCCGTCGACCTGGAAGGTGGTGTCGCGGCCGTCGGAGCCGTGAACCGTCAGGTCGCGGTTCTGCATGCCCGAAGTGCCGCCGACGTCGGGCATCGCCAGACGGGCGCCCGGCATCAGCGCGCCGAGCGTCGGGAACGCTGCGGCCGGTGGGCACGGCGTCGAGCAGCTGGCGCGGCTCAGCACCATCTGCTGCACCGCGTTCTGCGACGTCGACGACGGGGGCGGCGCCAGAGACGGTGATGCTCTCTTCGAGTGAACCGACTCGCATGTCGAGCGTTGACCTGCGCGGTGAAGTTCGCCGGCAGCTCGAGCCCCTCGCGGCGCGAGATGTTGAAGCCGGGCGAGCTGAGCGGTGATGGTGTACACGCCAGGCCGCAGGTCGACGATCTGGTACCGGCCCTCGCCGTCGGTGACGACCGAGCGGGTTTTTTCAATAAGTGCGGGACTCGACACTTCAACGGTCACGCCGGGCATCACCGCCCCTGACGTATCGCGGACAAGCCCGGAAATTGCGCTCTGCGCACGAGCCATGCTGGGCCATGCCATGAGGCACACCAGCAGGGCCAAGCCGATTCTCCACTTGCTCGAAAACATCCACGCCTCCTTAGGTTCACCTGGGTCGATCACGAACGACGGATCCGGAACAGGACACCGGCGAGATCGCGATTACCGAATACGGGTCGAACGTGCGGGCATGAGGCTACGGGCATCCGCCTGCTGCGTCAATCCGCCGCACATTTAAAAACAATAAAAAT
The DNA here is from genome assembly GCA_963748265.1 of uncultured Acidobacteriota bacterium. Lineage (GTDB taxonomy): Bacteria > Acidobacteriota > Vicinamibacteria > Vicinamibacterales > CAVVIG01 > CAVVIG01. The sequence goes on from CAVVIG010000003.1 coordinate 158,914, forward strand.
AAGAAGATTATCCAAACTTTCGGAGCTTTCAGCTCTGCACGTGTCGATTTTTTATGAACCCCTGCTTTCAGTGATGCGCCCACCTGTGTACTCTCCGTCCCACTGGCCGGCCGAGGGGTCAGGAGGAGGCTGATTGATGACTCGAAGACTGGCGTGGTGTGGACTTGCGGCGCTGGTGTGGCTGCTGGGACTGCCGGCAGCGGCACATGCGCAAAGCGCGATTGCCGGCGTGGTCAGGGACTCGTCCGGAGCCGTGCTCCCTGGCGTAACCGTCGAAGCCACCAGCGACGTGCTGATCGAGAAGGCGCGGTCGGTCGTCACCGACGGCGAAGGCGCTTACCGCATCGTGGACCTGAGGCCGGGCGTGTACGCCATCACGGCCCAGCTCGAGGGCTTCAACACCGCGCGCCGCGAGGGACTGGAACTGCCAGCCAACTTCACTGCACAGGTGAACCTCGAACTGCGCGTCGGCTCGCTCGAGGAGAGCATCACCGTCTCGGGCGCCTCACCGGTCGTCGACGTGAATACCAACGTGAAGTCGCAGGTGCTCGCCCGCGAGGTGCTCGACGCCGTGCCGACGGCGCGCACGATTCAGAGCCTGGGGCAGCTGGTCGTCGGCGTCGCCCTCAGTTCGCCGGACGTCGGCGGCAGCCGCGCGATGCAGCAGACCTACTTCGCGGTTCACGGCGTCGGGGCCTCGGGCACGATGGTCATGGTCGACGGGCTGGTGACCAACGGGCTCATGGGTGACGGCGCGGTGCAGGCCTACCACAACGAGTCGATGATTCAGGAAGCGGTCTACCAGACCGCGGGCGGATCCGCCGAGACGATCACCGGCGGCCTGAACATGAACCTGGTGCCGAAGGACGGCGGCAACCGGTTCGCCGGCTCCTTCAAGGCGGCGAAGTCGCCCGAGTCGTGGCAGGGCGACAACCTCACGGACTCGCTCAAGGACCAGGGCGTGACAGGCGTGGACCGCATTTCCAACTTCTACGAGTGGAACGTCGAGCAGGGCGGTCCCATCATGCGGGACAAGCTGTGGTTCTACGGCGCGTTCCGCAAGGCGCGCTACGACAAGCCGATCGCGAACACCTGGGTGACGCCCGAGAACGTGCCGTTCCCGGCCGGCTTCGCGGCGTGCACGGCGAGCGGGTCGTGCGAGCAGGGGATCTCCGACGAGAAGATGGACAACCCGATCCTGCGGCTCACGTGGCAGGTCTCGCCGCGCAACAAGCTCGCGGCGTACAACGATCGCGCCATGCGGCTGCGCGGTCACGCGATGACGGCCCTCACCGACCCGCGGACGGCGTCCGTGCTGTGGAATACGCCGACCTTCGCGACCGCCTCGGTGAAATGGACGTCGACCGTGACGCCGCGCCTCCTGGTCGAGACCGGCTTCTCGCTGAATCGCGAGCGGTACGACAACCTGTATCAGGACGGTATTCTCGCCGAGCGCAACACGCCGGAGTGGTATCAGAACGTCCGGAAGAGCGACAACAGCCTCGGCTATCTCTGGAGCGCATCGTCTCAGCAGCTGGGCAACTACCCGGACCGCTACAACATCTCGCTCGCGACGTCGTACGTGACCGGTTCGCACAGCGTCAAGGTCGGCATGTACGACTCGTGGGGGCCCTACCGCCGCTACAACAACGCGAACGCCGACCTGTACCAGATCTACACCAACCTGCAGCCGACGCAGGTCACCGTGCTGAACACGCCGCTCCAGGTGAAGGAGTATCTCGACGCGAACCTCGGCATCTACGCGCAGGACTCCTGGCGCCTGAACAAGCTCACGGTGAACTACGGCCTCCGCTACGACTACGTCAAGCAGCGGATCGTCGGGCAGGACGCGCAGATCGGACGCTTCGCGTCGGCGCCAGCGTACGGCGACACGGTCCTGCCCGTCTGGAGTGACTTCTCGCCCAGGCTGTCGGCGGTATACGACATCTTCGGCAACGGCAAGACGGCGATTCGTGCGGGCTACAACAAGTTCATGACCGCGGCGACCACCGGGTACGCGCGTCTCTACAGCCCCACCGCATCGACCACACGCAACCTGCCGTGGGTGGATCTCAACAGCGACGACATCGCGCAGGGCGAACGCGGCTGCGCGTTCCGCAGTGCGGGATGCGAGATCGACTTCTCGACGCTCCCCTCGAACTTCGGCGTGCGGTCGCTGGCGCGGTTCGACGAGGACCTGCAGCGGCCCTACCAGATGGCGTTCAACCTGGGCGTCTCGCACGAGCTCTTCGCCGGGTTCGCTGTCACCGCAGAGTGGTTCCGCAGCACCTTCGGCGACGTGATCGTCCGCAACAACGTCGCCCTCTCGGCAAGCGACTACACGGCGGTCCCGGTGTACAACCCGGCGACGGGCGGAACGGTCACCGCCTACAACCTGGCGGCGAACAAGGCGAACGCCGTCGATCTGCTGGACACCAACGACCCCGACTTCGAGCGCACGTACAACAGCCTCGAGATCAACTTCAACGCGCGGCTGCCGCGCGGCGCGCGCCTCTTCGGCGGCACGTCCACCGAGCGCACGATCACGAACAGCTGCAGCGCGTCGAGGAACGACCCGAACCTGTCCACCTACTGCGATCAGTCGAAGAACAACGTCCCGTTCCTCACCACCCTGAAGCTGGCCGGCACTTTCCCGCTGCCGTGGTACGGCTTCACGGTGAGCGCGTCCTATCAGGGGCTCGCCGGGAACATGCTCGGTGACCCGCCGCTTCCGTACGGCCCGTTCACGGCTGGCGAAGGCTTCGACATCCCGAACGGCCGCAGCACCTACCTGCAGGTCACGCCGACGACGAACTGGACGGCGGCGACGTGCAGGGACACGACGAAGTGCACCATCGGGCAGCGCATCGTCCCGAACCTCACGCAGGCGCAGCTGCAGCTGCTGCTCACGCCGCCGGCAACCGAGTACGCGCCACGGCTGAACCAGATCGACTTCGCCGTGAGCAAGAACTTCACGGCCGGCCTGTTCCGCGTGACGCCCAAGCTGGATGTGTTCAACATGTTCAACTCGGACGACTACACCGCGGTCAGCACGATGCAGTACGGCGCGGCGGCGTATCAGCGTCCGTCGGTGATCCTGCAGGGGCGGATCATCCGGCTCGGCGTGGATGTGAAGTGGTAAGTTAGTCGCAAGTCGCAAGTCGCAAGTCGGGGCGGGCTGGAGGTCACTCCGGCCCGCCCTTTCTTTGCTCTGATTCCAGATTCGCGATCCCGATCCTGATCCCTGATCCCCGATCCCTGATCCCCGATCCCTGAAGTACCATCCCCCAATGCTCGTCTCGATCAAGTTGCTGTCGCCAGCTGCCGTCGCGCCTGCCTATGCCACCGAGGGGGCCGCCGGCATGGACCTCTCGGCAGCACTGCCGGAGCCGATGGTGCTCGCGCCCGGGGCGTTCGCGCTGGTTCCCTGCGGGTTCGCGATCGCGCTGCCGTACGGCTTCGAAGCGCAGGTGCGCCCGCGCTCGGGGCTGGCCGCCAGGCACGGCGTGACGGTCCTCAACACGCCGGGCACAATCGACTGCGACTATCGGGGGGAAGTGAAAGTGATCCTGATCAACCACGGCAGCGAGCCGTTCGTGGTGAGCGGAGGCATGCGCATCGCGCAGATGGTCATCGCCTCCGTGGAGCAGGTCTCGCTGGTCGAAACCGAAACGCTCCCCACCACAGCCCGCGCCGACGGGGGCTTCGGCCACACGGGGACTGCGGCACGAGAGCAGTAAGTCGCAAGTCACAAGTCACAAGTCACAAGTCACAAGTCGCGGGTCGCAAGTCATAGCGAACGGCGGAAGTACACCGCGCGCCCGACTCCACGACGCTGCAGCCCAGGCTCGACATACCAGCCTTCGATGAACGGCACGGGTGAGGAGCGACACCCCGGTGCATACTTCCGATGGTCCAGTTCCAGGAATCCGACCAGTCTCGCGGCAGCTTCGGCCACGAGAACGATGGGCATCTCGGCCCCGGTCTCGAAGTGCCTTCGGGTCTCCGCCTCGTGATCCGTCAACGAGCCCGGCCACAAGGCGTCCCGCAAGCGCACCCACTCCGCCCGGTCGTCTTCGACAATCTCCCGAATCGTCACATCGCGGTCGTCCAGTCGCATCCGGCCATGGTAGTGCGCGACTTGTGACTGGCGACTGGCGACTGCGACTTGCGACTTGCGACTTATCTACCGCACGTCTCACTCACCATCTTCACCGACTCCACGTGAAGGACCGGCGCATTCGCCAGCACCGGCGTCGTCCCGTCAGAGGTTCCGCCAGCAGGCGCGCCCGCCCGGCGCGTCGCCACGAGCTCGACCCGATGTCCGACGTGTGATGTCAGCATCTCGGGGGTTGCGTCCAGACGGAAAACCTGGCCGAGCGGCGCCGAATCCGCCAGCCTGCGCGGACGCCGCCGCACCCGTTTGCGGAGTCGGCGACGCATCACCCGACGTCCCGACGGCCCGCTGGTCCGCGCCGGCGATTGTCGCGCGGATCAACGCGAAGTCGAGGCTGTCGACTGTCGTGCCGAGCGGGTTCGCGCCGGGTCCCATCAGCTGATCGGCGCGCTCGACGCACCCGGTTGCCGTGATTCGCGCTGCCGCGTCCTGTGCCGCGGCAGGGGTGCCGCCCTGCGTGGCCATAACGGTCGCGGTCGTGAAAAGCGTCAGCATTACGCCGATGACTGCCTGTCGCACGGTGCCACCTCCTGTGCGGTGAGTGTGCAAGCAGGGATCCGCCGGCCGTTCAGCTCGCGGCGCGCGGCTGTGCCGCGTACACTCCAATGCAGCTGGATGAATCGCCCTTTTCGCCTGATCACGGCGCTCCTGGCAGCAGTCCTCGTCACGAGCGTCCCGTCGTACGCGGCCGATCGGCCGCGCATCGTCGTCCTCGGCGACAGCCTGACGTCGGGCCGTGGCATCGGACAGAACCGAGCGTTTCCAGCCGTGCTCCAGCGGCGTCTCGACGACGGCGGCTATCGCTTCGAGGTCGTCAACGCCGGCGTCTCAGGAGACACGTCACAGCGCGCGAGGCGCCGCCTCGGTGAGGCGCTCGAGGGAGATGTCCGGGTGCTGGTCGTCGCGCTCGGTGCCAACGACGGCCTGCGGGGAGTGCCAGTCAGCGAACTGAAGCAGAATCTGACCGCGATCCTGGAGGAAGCCAGGGGGCGCGGGCTGGCCGTGCTGCTCTGCGGAATGGAGGCGCTGCCGATTCACGGGTGGAACTACACCGTGGCGTTCCATCAGGCCTATGCCGAGCTCGCGGCCATTTACGACGTTCCCCTCGTGCCGTTCATGATGGTCGGCGTGCTCGGCAACCCCGATCTGATGCAGTCCGATCGGATTCACCCGAATGCGGAAGGGGCTCGGGTGATCGCCGACCAGGTCTGGCCGTATCTCGAACGCCTGCTGCAGCGCGCCGGCTATTCCCCCGCCTCGATATAGGGCCGGTGCAGCTTCACCGGCGCGACCTTCCCGCGGACCCGCAGGTTGACCATCTCGACGAACACCGAGAAGCCCATCGCGAAGTAGATGTAGCCCTTGGGGATGTGCATCCCGAGGCCGTCGCCAATGAGCGACATGCCGATCAGCAGCAGGAACGACAGCGCCAGCACCTTCACGGTCGGGTGCTGGCTGACGAATGCGCTGATCGGCTCGGCCGCGACCATCATGATCGCGACGGAAAGCACGACGGCCGTCACCATGATCGAGATGTCGTCGGCCATGCCGACCGCCGTGATGACCGAGTCGAGCGAGAAGACGATGTCGAGCAGCATGATCTGCGCGATCACGGCGCCGAACGAGGGTACGACGCGCGCGGACACCGTGCCCCTCCTCGCCTTCGAGCCGCTCATGGATTTCGATCGTCGCCTTGCCGAGCAGGAACAGCCCGCCGCCGAGCAGGATGAGATCCCGGCCCGAGATGTCGTGCCCGAGCACGGTGAACAGCGGCGCCGTGAGGCGCACGATCCACGCAATCGACATCAGCAGCCCGATCCGCATGAGCATCGCGGCGAGCAGCCCGGTGCGGCGCGCCCGCAACTGCTGGGACGCGGGGAGCTTGCCCGAAAGGATCGAGATGAAGATGACGTTGTCGACGCCGAGGACGATCTCGAGGAAGGTCAGCGTGACCAGCGCCAGCAGGCCGTCGAAAGTCAGGAACGCATCCATTCCCTCAACTTAACATCTCTTCAGCTCCGGGCGCCGAGTCTCGGCAGCCGCACGCGGAAGGTCGCACCGCGGCCGGGACCTTCGCTCTCCGCGGCGATCGTGCCGCCGTGCATCTCGACGATCTGCCGCGCGATGGCGAGGCCGAGCCCGAGCCCGCCATGCTCGCGCGCAAAACGGCTGTCGCCCTGCCGGAAGCGCTCGAACATGTGCGGCAGGAAGTGCGTGTCGATGCCGCTCCCGGTGTCGGCGACGGCGACCTCGCACATGTCCCCGTCCACGGCCACGCGCACGGTGATGCGGCCGTCCGAGGGCGTGAACTTCACCGCGTTCGACAGCAGGTTCCAGAAGATCTGCTGGAGCCGATCGGCATCGCCCGTGACGTTCGCACCAGCATCGGCTGCGGCGACGTCGAGCCGGATGCCCTTCGCGTCCACCGTCGGACGCACCGTGTCGACGCTCTGTGCCACGACGGCGGCGAGCTCCACCGGCGCCATCCGCAGCCGGATCTTGCCCGTGACGATGCGCGAGACGTCGAGGACGTCGTCGACCATCTGGGTGAGTGCGGACGCGTTGTTGTCCAGCACTTCGTACGCGCGCGTCTTCCGGTCCTCGGACATCCGGTTGGTGCGGAGCATGCGCGAGTAGCCGGCGATCGCGTTCAGCGGCGTGCGGAGCTCGTGCGACAGCGTCGCGAGGAACTCGTCCTTGAGGCGGTTGGCGGCGCGCGCCTCCTCGTAGGAAATGATGTTGTCGATCGACAGCGCCGCCCGGTAGGCCAGGTCCTGGGCGAACCGGAGGTCCGCCGACGCGAATCGCCGACGGTCGTCGATCGTTCCCATCGTGAGTGCCCCGAATACGCGGCTGTGCGCCACCAGCGGCACGCCCAGGGCCGACACCACGCGCACCGCCTCGCCGGCCGCCCGGCGGCGGTCACCGAGCGCGACGCCGTCGTGCCGCCAGTCGGCGACGATCGCCGCGGCACCGCTCCGGATCACACGCTCGACGCTGAAGGAAGCTTCCTGATCGTCGTCGCCGCCGCGTTCGAACGACTCGATGAGCGTCAGGTCGATCCCCGGCGCCGCGCTCGCCGCGACTCGCGCGATCTGCTCATCTTCGACGGCGAGATAGAACGCACACCAGTCCGACATGCCGGGCACCAGGCGCGCGGAGAGCCGCGTCAGCGTGTCGTGGTAATCCAGCGAGCTCGCGAGCAGCGAGCCCGCCTCCGCGATGAACGTCGATTCCTGGCGCCGGCGACGCTGCTCGTCGTAGAGCTGTGCTGTGGCGATCACCGCCGACGCCAGCTTCCCGAGGCCCCGGGCACCTTCCTGCTCCACGCTGCTGAAGGTGCGCGGCCGCCGGTAATAGAACGCGATCGCCGCCACGACGTCCGAGCCCACCGTCAGCGGGACGACCAGCGCTGCCCTGAGTCCCTCGGCCTGGTACGCGGTCTGCCGACTGGCCAACTGCGGATCGTCCGTATCCTCGACGATGCGGAGATCGGTGCCGGTCAGATCGATGTCCGACCCGGCTGGGTGCGACACCGCGGTGAAGCGCTCGGAGAGCCCGCGTGACGCCGTGACCCGCCAGCAGTCCCCGTCCATCCACCAGAGGGCGCACGCATCGGCCGGGACAATGTCGCGCGCGACGTTGACGATTGCGGGCGATACGTCCTCGAGGCGGGGCGACATCAGAAGCGCGGAAGAGGCCCCGATGATTGTCGTGAGCCGGCGTTCGAGGTCGGCCTGCTCGGACAGCGCGGTCGCGAGCGCCTCTTCGGTTCGCTTGCGCTCCGTGATGTCACGCGCAATCTTCGAGGCACCAATGATGCGGCCGTCAGCCGTACGAATCGGCGAGACAGTAATCGACACGTGGAGCAGTTCGCCGGTCCGGCGGCGACGCTCCGTCTCGAAGTGCTCGACCCGGTCGCCCCGCCGGATGCGGGCGAGGACGTCGTCCTCCTCCGACTGACGCTCGAGCGGGATGATGATGCGGATGGACTGCCCGACCGCTTCAGCAGGGGTGTACCCGAACATCCGCTCGGCAGCCGCGTTCCACGACGTGATGATGCCGTTCACGTCCTTGCTGATGATCGCGTCGTCCGACCCTTCGATAATCGCAGCCAGCCTCAGCGAATCGTGGACGGGGTCGTGCGGGAAGGCCATGAATGCCCAAGTGTAATCGTCTAGCTCGCCGGGCGGAAAACAGCACACCTGCGGGACATCGTCAGCCCAGTTGCAAAGCGTTACTCGGGCAGCGTGCACGTGCGTGCCCCTCACGTATGCCTCGAGCAGACCTTCGTGGGCCATTTGGCGGCCGACGTACTGGCGTCCGCATTGCAGTCCGTATCGTCCGTTGAGTGATGGGAGGAAATCTAATGAAGAGAATGTGGACAGGCGCAACATTCGCGATCGCGCTCGGCTGTGCGGCGAGCCTTTCAGCACAGGCCGGATCGACGACTGGTCAGCAGCCGGGGTCGAGCCAGACAGCGCCGAGTCAGGCCCGCACCGTGACGGTGACAGGCTGTCTGCAGAGCGGCAGCGGCAGCACCTCTGGCGCGACGGGCACGAGCGGCAGTACCGCGGCGGCAGGCGCTCCGACTGCGCGCGCCGCAGGCGGGCAGTTCATGCTGACCAACGCGCGGGCGGCCTCGCCGAGTGGATCGAGTGCGGCGGGCGCCACGGGTTCCACCAGCGGCGCGACCGCCGGAGCCGGCGCTGGATCGACGGCAGGCGGCGCTGGATCGACGGCAGGCGGCGCGACCAGCAGCACACCGTCGACGGGCGCGACGGCCGGTACCAGCGGTTCGAGCAGCGTGCCGATGAGCGCAGCGACCTACATACTCGAAGGGCGTGACGCCGATCTCACACCGCACAACGGCCACCAGGTCGAAGTGACCGGGACCATCGCGAGTGCGGCCCCATCGAGTGGCGCGACGTCGGGCACGGCCCCTGGCAGTACGGCCGCCGGCGGAGCGACCGCGAGCCCTGGCGCGCCAGCGGCTGGATCCACGAGCAGCGCGCCGGCTGCATCGTCGTCTAGTGCGGCGTCTTCGGGTCAGCGCATTCAGGTCGCGTCGGTGAAAATGATCTCGTCGACCTGCCCGAGTCAGTAGTCGCCGCTTCGCGACTCGCTCAGGTGAAGGACGATCGCATCGTGCGATCGCCCTTCACATCACATCACGCGCGTTTTTCTTCTCCTCTACCCACAGCCAACGCACGTCTACCCACCGCCAACGCACGCGACTCGAATCGCAGACACACGCGCACGTCGAAAAAACATTCCTGCTGACCTTGAAAGCGGCGATCCGAGCCGCTACTCTAACTGCCTCGCCATCATCACACGTGCGCGGCACGTCGAGGACGTTGCATGGTCAGCATCATTGCGGTGATCTCGATGGTCTGCGTTTCGATCATCGCGGTGGCGTACTTCCTGCGCGGGCGGAAGCGCGTCGTCAGTTATCTCGACAACGTAAGCGTCAGCCGGCAATGGCTGATGCAGCACCAGGCCGACGATCGCTCATGATGGACTCATTTGGCACCAGGCTGCGCCGCGAGCGCGAACGGCGGCAGATTCCACTCGCCGAGATCGCGGCACAGACCAAGATCAAGGCCTCGCTGTTCGAGGAGCTCGAACGGGACGACGCGTCGCACTGGCCATCGGGCATCTTCCGGCGATCCTTCATGCGCGCCTATGCCCAGGCAATCGGGGTCGACCCCGACGAAGCGGTCCGTGAGTTCATGCAGCGGTTCCCGGACGCTTCCGACGCAGCGACCGCACCACCGAAGCTGAATGGCGCCGCCCTTGACGTCGCCGATGCGGCCACGATCTCCCTGTCAGATGACGTATCGGCTCCGCTCACCCTCGCTCCGACCAGTGCCTCAGGGTCCGCGTCCGGGCTCAGACTGACGCTGGTCGAGGGCGGACTCCCGTTCACAGGCGGGCGTCTGCTGGCCGACGCGCGTCAGCGCTGGTCGGCGGCCGCCTGGGATCTCGGATCGCTGATCGCGATTGCCGTGACGGTGTTCGTCGTGATTGGTGCGTTCTGGGTGCCGTTCGCCGTGACGGCGCTGTGCTATTACGTGGGCGGGGTGCTGCTCCTCGGAAACAGCCCAGGCGTCTGCCTGTTCGCGCCGCGCGACGCGGCGAGTGGCGAACGGACAGAGGCCCCCCGAGCCACCCGTCAGCGCTACGTCGACGTCTCCTCGTTGCGTCACGCCGCGGCCGGGTTCCGCTCAAAGCGGTGGAAACAGGAAGTCCACAGCTGAAGCCGGTTCGCGTCAGCCCTGCTTCACGCTGAAGTTCAGCGTCACCGCCAGAATGAATGGTGTCGGGATGCCGTTGAGCACCAGCGGCGAATAGCGCCACTGCTTCACCGCGTCGATCGCCGCCTGGTCGAGGAACTTGATCGATCGGAGCACGCGCACCGACTCCACCGACCCGTCCACACCCACCGTCGCCTCGAGAATCACGAGGCCCGTCACCTTCGCGACCAGCGCGATCTCCGGGTAGGCGGGCTCGACCCGCTTCACCAGTGACGGCGCCTGGACGTTGCCCCCGATGCGCACCGGTCCCTTCGGTACCGATGGCGGGGGCGGTGGCGGGGGCGGAGGAGGAGGCGGCGCAGCCACCAGGCCGCCGACGATTCCGCCGGCCAGGCCGCCCTCGACGCCCCCTTCGACTCCCCCTTCTGCCGCGGCAGCAGTCAGCCCCGGAGGTTCCGGGGTAATCGTCGCCGGCGCTTCGACGGGGGCGGCGAAGGCGTCGGGGCGCACCGCTTTCGGCTGCGTCTCGGGCCGCGCCGGACTGGGGCTCGCTGGAGGGGGCGGAGGCGGCGGGGGCGGCGGAGCTGTGGCCGGCATCGACGCCACGAACGCCATCATCGTCGGAACTTTCGGCATCACGTCGGTCGCATACAGGATCGGCAGGATGACGAGGACGCCGAGCGCGATGGCGTGAACCGCCGTGGAGATGAGCACTGGTGCCGAAAACCGGCGCCCGCGGCGCTCACTGGTGATGGTGTCGAACATGATTCCCTCCGCCCTCAAACACGCGACCGCACGCGAAACGCCCGTCAGCAGGGCCTCGCGTCGACGACCCGCCCGACGAGCGCCGTGAGGTCCTGCATCTCGAACGGCTTGAGCAGCACCCTGAAGGCGCCCCGTTCCAGCGCGGCCTGCGCGACCTCCGGCGTGCCGTAGGCCGTCATCAGAATCACGCGGCCGTCGGGCACCAGGCTCACGATCCGCGACAGCAGCGCAAGATCGTCAGAGTCGGGCAGCCGGTAATCGAGCAGCACGACGTCGGGCAGCTCGGCACCCGCCGTCAGCACGCGGACCGCCGTCCTGCCATCCTCCGCTTCGGCGACGGCGTAGCCGCGGTCGCTCAGGGTCTCGCGCAGCGACCAGCGGATCAGCAACTCGTCGTCGACGACGAGCACACGCGGCGCGTGCGCCGCGCGCATACCGTGATTGGCCAGCGGGCTCATACCGTCTGCACCGCGGGCGCGGTCTCCGCCCCGGCCTGCCCTGCCGGTCCGAGGCCGCACCGGTTGATGCGATCGCCGAGTGTCGATCGCTTGATCTGCAGCAGTTCAGCGGCGCGCGACTTGTTGCCGCCGCTCACCTTCAGGGCCCAGCCGATCAGGCTGGCCTCGACGTCGCGCATGCGTTCGTCAAGTGAAATGGGCGCGGTCGTGTCAGGCGACGGGGCCAGCAGTGGCGCAACGTCAGCGGGCTGGGCGCCCGCACGGAACAGGATGCCGGCCGACATGCACCCGACGCGCACCGTGCCGCACGTGCAGGTCTGCGCGATCCGTTCGCACGCGTTCTCCAGCTCCCGCACGTTGCCCGGCCACGAGTAGCGCATGAACGCCTGCTTCACGGCGTCGGAGACTGGCGGCACGTCTTCGTGGCGCTGCCTGAAATAGCGCCCGAGGAAGTGGTCCATCAGCATGGGCACGTCCTCGCGGCGATCGCGCAGTGGCGGCAGCGTGAGCGGAAGCACGTTCAGCCGGTAGTACAGGTCTTCGCGGAACTTCCCCTCGGCCACGAGCTGCTTCAGCTCGCGCTTGCTTCCGGCGATGACGCGCACGTTGACCGGCACCGTGCGGGTCCCGCCCAGGCGTTCCACGGTGCGGTTCTGCAGCACGCGCAGCAGCTTCACCTGCATCGGCAGCGGGACGTCGTCGATGTCGTCGAGAAAGATCGTCCCGCCGTCAGCCATCTCGAAGCGCCCGGGCCGATCCTTGATGGCGCCCGTGAACGCGCCGCGCTCGTGCCCGAACAGCTCTGACTCGATCAGCGTCTCCGAGAAGAGGCCGCAGCTCACCGGGACGAAGGGGTGCTGCCGGCGCCGGCTGTTCCGGTGAATGAGCGTCGCGATCACTTCCTTGCCGGTGCCGGTCTCACCGGTCACGAGCACCGTGCTGTCGCTCGTGTCGATCACGCGGAGGTATCGAATACCGCGCGCATGCGCGTGCTGCGGCCGACCACGACCGAGTCCAGGGACGTCTGCTGGGAAGTCATGCCGGTCCCCCTACACGAGACGCAGGCTGTCGAACTCCGGAATCTCCTCCCGGAGCGCCGTCTCGACGCCGACGTGCAGCGTCATGAGCGCGCTGGGACAGCCGGCGCACATGCCGGTCAGCCGCACGTCGGCCGAATTGCCGGCGACGGCCAGGAGCTCGATGTCGCCGCCGTCCGCCTGCAGGAACGGCCGAACCCGATCGAGCACACCCTGAACGCGTTCTCTGGACACCACGGGAAACTCCTTGAAGATGGCCCCTCCACCGGGGAGGACGACCATCCAGGGGGCAACGCACGTGCCAGCGCGACGCTGCCGGTTTCCCGGAGAATTTGCGAAATTTCGGCGCGATCGGCCCCTGGACGCGGATGAGACCGGGGAATATTCCCCCTGGATGCGGGAAGTTCGGGGAAGGCCTGAAAACTAAACTTAGAACTTAGAACTTAGAACTCAGAACTGAAGAACCTGCACAGCTTCACGAAGGCCCGAAGGACACGAGTCCCGCAGCCTCAGAGCGCTTTCCACCTGGGCGTAGTGACGCCGCGCGAGCAGCGCGTGCGAGCCCCGCGATCACGCCACGCGAAAAACGCTGCGCAACGGGGTGACCGAGGCGTGGGTGTCCGGGACCCACGCCGAGCACACAGAGCGCTGTAGCCACGAAGAACCGAAGGGTCCCGAGCTCTACGTCTTGAGCTCGGTGTTCGGGTGTGCCTTCTCGAGATGGAACTTCTCGATGCGGTACCGAATCTGATCGCGATTCAGGCCGAGCAGCGCCGCCGCCCGCGTCTGGTTCCACTGCGTGCGATCGAGGGCCTGGACGACCAGCGAGCGTTCGAGCTGTTCGAGATCGATCCCGTTGGCCGGCAACTCCACGCGGTCGCCGAGCCTTACGGCCGACGGCCCACCGATCGTGAAGTCGTCGGACTGCAACACATCGCCCTCGGCCAGCAGCATCGCTCGCTCCACCGTGTTCCGGAGCTCGCGGATGTTCCCGGGCCAGCCGTGGGCCTGCAGGCGCTTCATCGCGTCCGCCGCGACGCCACGCACCCGTTTCTTGAACTCGGCGTTGTAGTTGTCGACGTAGAACTCGACCAGCAGCGGGATGTCCTCCGCCCGCTCCCGCAGCGGCGGCTGCGTAATCGGCAGGACATTGAGGCGATAGAACAGGTCCTCGCGGAACCGGCCGGACCGCACCTCTTCGTCCAGCTTCCGGTTCGTTGCGGCAATGACGCGGACGTCGACGTGGATGTCCGCCGCACCTCCGACGCGCTTGAACGCCTTCTCCTCGAGAAATCGCAGCAACTTCGCCTGCATCCCCGGAAGCATCTCGCCGATTTCATCGAGGAAGACCGTGCCGCCGTCGGCGGTCTCGAGCAGGCCACGCTTCTGCCGGTCCGCGCCTGTAAACGCGCCTCGCTCGTGGCCGAACAGCTCGCTCTCCAGCAGCGACTCGGTCAGCGCCGAACAGGTGATGTTCATGAACGGCCTGGACGCCCGGTCGCTGTTGTAGTGAATCACCTTCGCCGCCAGGTCCTTGCCGGTGCCGCTCTCCCCGTTCAGCAGCACGGTGGACGCGGGGCTCGACGCGACCTTCCGCATCAGTGCCTTGATCGCAACGAGCGACGGGCTGGCACCGATGATCCGGTCGAAGCCGTACGGCTGCGCCTGCGTCGCGCGTAGCGTGCGCACCTCGCGGCGGAGGCGCGTCGTCTCGAGCGCCTTCTCGACGAGCAGCGCGATCTCGTCGACGTTGAACGGCTTGTTGGCGAAGTGATAGGCGCCGTGCTTCATCGCCTCGACCGCGGTTTCGATGCTCGAGAACGCGGTCAGCAGAATGACCAGCGTGTCCGGGTCCCGCTCCTTGATCCGCTTCAGGACCGTCAGGCCGTCGCCGTCGGGCAGCTTGTAGTCGAGCAGGACGAGATCCACCCCCTCGTCGCTGCGGGCGATAGCGGACGCAGCGGTGTCGGCTTCGACGATGCGGTAGCCCTCGTCGGAGAGCCGGTCCTTCAGCGACCAGCGAATCAGTTGTTCGTCGTCGACGACCAGGATCGTGGGTGCGGGCATGCCGGGGACAAGTATAACGAGCGATGTAGTCGCAAGTCCCGAGTCGCATCGCAAGTCCCAAATCGCAGGACTTGAGACTTGCGACTTGAGACTTGTGACTGAGTTGTCGGCTAGCATACGACTTACCTGACCATTTCAGACCGTGCTCCGGAAGACGCACGCGTGACCGCGACACCGCCCTCGAGTCGCACTCCGCTCCTCAACGCGGCAACGGTGTCGGCCGCCGTGCTCGCTTCGGGCATCTTTGTCGTCGATCTCCTGACGCCGCTCGAACATGGCGTCGGCTCGCTGTATGCGGTCCCCCTGCTGGTCGGCACGTTCGGAGGACCGCCGCGGTTCCAGTTCGTGGCCGCGTCGGTGGCGTCGGTCCTGACCGTCGCCGGCGCCCTGCTGGCGCCGCTGGGCGTCGGCGGCAGCTACGTCATCGCCAACCGCACCATCGCCCTGGTGCTGATCTGGTCCACGGCCCTCGTCCTCGGCCGGTTCCGCCTGACCTGGCTCGACCTGCGCGCGCGCACGAAAGACCTGGCCGACGTCAACTTCGCCATCGACCAGTCCGCCATCGTGGCGACCACCGACCCGCGGGGGCGCATCACGTACGTGAACGAGAAGTTCTGCGAGATCTCGAAGTACTCGCGTGACGAGCTCCTGGGCCAGGACCACCGGATCCTGAACTCGGCGTATCACCCGAAGGAGTTCATCCGCGAGCTCTGGGTGACCATCGCCAACGGACGGATCTGGCGCGGCGAGATCCGCAACCGCGCGAAGGACGGCTCCCTGTATTGGGTGGATACGACGATCGTGCCGTTCCTGGACGACCGTGGGAAGCCGTACCAGTACATGGCGCTCCGCTACGAGATCACCGCGCGAAAGCGCTCCGAGGAGCGGCTGCGCGAGCAGGAGGCGCTCGCGCGCCTCGGCCAGATGGCCGCGGTGGTGGCGCACGAGGTGAAGAACCCGATTGCCGGCATCCGGGGCGCGCTGCAGGTGATCGCGTCGCGCATGCCGGCGGAGTCGCGCGACAGGCCGGTCGTCGGCGACATCATCGCCCGGCTCGACTCACTGAACGGCATCGTGCACGACATGCTCGTATTCGCGCGTCCCAGGCAGCTGCGATCCGAGCCAGTCGAGCTCTCGCGCCTGATCCGGAATACGCTGGACCTGCTCCACCGCGATCCGGCGTTCGCACACCTCGATGTCGCGCACCCGGAGCGGGAGGCGATCGTGCAGGGTGACGCCGAGCAGCTGCAGATTGTCTTCACCAATGTCCTGATGAACGCGGCGCAGGCGATGGGAGGCGAGGGACACATCGCGATCGAGCTGGCGCAGGAGCAGGGGTGGACCGTATCGATTGCGGACCGCGGTCCGGGCATGCCGCCCGATGTCCTCGAGCGCGTCTTCGAGCCCTTCTTCACCACGAAACATCGAGGCACGGGGCTCGGCCTCGCGATCGCGCGCCGTATCGTCGAGGCGCATGGGGGCACCATCTCCCTGCAGACGCCGGCCGGCGGCGGTACCGTCGTGTTCATCACCTTGCCCGCCGCGAGGTGACGGCCCACGCCAGCCTTGATTCTCGCCGGAGGCCGCATACGCTATGCTTCTGGTGGTCTGGACGTCCAACGGAGGAGTGACATGAAGCAGGTGATTCGCGGTCTGTTGACAGGCGCGGGACTTGGCGCCGTGATGCTGACGGCCACCCTGGCGGCTCAGGGAGTGGTCAAGGTCGAGATGAAGGATGCGCAGGGCCAGTCGATCGGATTCGCATCGTTGAGCGCGTCGATGGGGATGGTGCACATCCAGCTCGATCTCAAGGGCCTGAAGCCGGGTCAGCACGCGCTCCACGTGCACATGACGCCGAAATGCGAAGGCCCCGCGTTCGCGTCGGCCGGCGGTCACTTCAATCCGGCCGCCAAGAAGCACGGGCTGAAGAGTCCCGACGGACCGCACGCCGGCGACATGGAGAACTTCACCGTGGCAGCCGACGGGACGGCGAAGGGGATGGTGATGGCGCACGGCATCACGATGGGCTCTGAGGCGAACTCGGTGTTCGCCAGCGGCGGCACCGCGCTCGTCGTTCACGCAAGCGCCGACGACAACGTCACGGATCCGGCGGGCGCGGCCGGCGACCGCATCGCCTGCGGCGTCATCGCGAAGTAGCACGCCCGCAGCACCTGCTCTGGAGGTCAGGCCGCCGGCCTGACCTCGTCTCTCTCCCTCACCTCGACCGCACAATCTCTCGACACATCGCGGCTGTTCTTGAAGCTCGCCGGGGACGCAAGCACGCCCGACCGCGGCGGGCGCTTCATCGCCCTTCCGCTCTCCCGCCAGGAACTGGCGGACATGACCGGCACGACCATCGAGACGTGCATCCGCATCATGAGCCGCTGGGGCAAGGACGCGATCGTCCGGACCGAAAAGGATGGATTCACCGTGCTCGACGTCGAGGCGCTCGACGCGCTGGCCGCCGGCTGAACGCCGCCGTCACCGGAAATCCGGCAGTTCCGTAGCCGGCGTTCGCGGTTCGGCTGCAAAATGGGCCGGGTGCCGCATGGCACATCGCGTGCTTTCTGGGTAAGTGCACCGAGGTTCATCATGATCGCACTCAAGAGCATCCTGGTCGCCACCGATTTCGGTGAAGCTTCCGCCGCCGCGCTGCTCTACGGACGCGAGCTCGCGCGCACCTTCAAGGCCACGCTGCACGTCCTCCACGTGGCCGACGATGTGTTCGTCAGGCTGGGGGGAGACGCGTACATGGCGGTCCTCCCGCAGCTGCAGAAGGATGTCGAGGAGGCCTCGCGCACGACGCTCGACGGACTCCTCATCGACAACGATCCCGAACCGATCCCCGTGAGGAAAGCGGTCATCACGTCCAGTTCGACCGCCGGCGCCATCGTGCAGTACGCGCGCGATCTCTCGATCGACCTGATCGTCGTCGGCACGCACGGGCGCGGCGCGATGGCGCATCTGCTGATGGGGAGCGTGGCGGAGCGCGTCGTGCGCACGGCGCCATGTCCGGTGCTGACCGTGCGGCACCCGGAACACGATTTCGTGCTGCCCGACGCGCTGGCAACCGTCGCCAAGGTGTGACATGCGCGAGGCGAGCCCGCCGCTGCCGGCCGACGATCAGCTCGATAGCCCGCGGCTGGTCCTGCGCGACGGCACGGTCGCCTCCATCCGGCAGGCGACCCGCGACGATCGCAACGACGTGCGGCAGTTCTTCCGCAACCTCTCGCCGGAGTCGCGCCGCAAGCGCTTCTTCACCGCGTCGGAGCCGCCCGACAGCCTCATCGAACGAATGACTGACGCGGCCGACCCCGCGCAGGCTCTCACTCTGCTCGTCCACCGCATGAAGTCGGCCGACCTGCGGCCCATTGCGGTCGCGTCTGTACATCGCGGTCACGCCGAACGCCGCGGAGGTGGCGTTCGCCGTCGACGAAGGATTCCAGGGACGCGGGCTGGGATCCTCTCTCCTCGAGCGACTCGCCGCGCATGCCTCGCGGCACGGCTTCGAGCGGTTCCGGGCCAGCACCTTTGCCGACAACACCGCGATGCTCGAGGTCTTTCGCGACTCCGGCTTCGAAATCCGGTCGAAGACCAGTGCCGGCGTCGTCGACCTGCAGTTGTCGCTCGCCGTGTCGTCCGACGCGCTGCGCTGGGCCGAGGAACGCGACCGCTCGGCCACGGCAGCGTCGCTTGCGCCGATGCTGCGGCCGCGAGCGGTGGCGGTGATCGGCGCGTCGCGGGATCCAGCGAGCCTCGGCCGGCGGGTGTTCGATGCGCTGCGCGCGGGCGGTGGACCCATGGCGGTGTACCCGGTCAATCCCAGGGCGGCCGACATCGACGGCGTCCCGTGCATCGCGTCGGCGCGCCAGCTGCCGGCGGGCACCGACCTCGCGGTCATCGCGGTGCCGGCCGACTCGGTGCTGCCGGTCGCCGACGACTGCGCCGCCGCAGGTGTGAAGTCGCTCGTCGTGATCAGCGCCGGCTTTGCCGAGGCGGGAGAGCACGGGCGGGTGTTGCAGCACGCGCTCGTCGAGCGCGTGCGGAATCACGGCATGCGGATGGTCGGACCCAACTGCATGGGCGTCGTGAATGCCGCAGCCGCCGTGCGGCTCAACGCCTCGTTCTCGCCGATCATGCCGCTTCCTGGCCGTGTGGCGCTCCTCTCCCAGAGCGGCGCGCTGGGCATCGCGATCATCGAGCTGGCCACCGGGCGCGGCGTCGGGCTGTCCACGTTCGTCAGCGTCGGCAACAAGGCGGACGTGTCCGGAAACGATCTCCTGCAGGTACCTGGGAACGGGACCCCGACACGGCGGTGATGCTGCTGTACCTCGAATCGTTCGGCAACCCGCGCCGCTTCGCGCGCATTGCCCGCCGGATCGGGCGTTCCAAGCCAATCGTCGCGGTGAAGGCCGGACGCACGAGCGCCGGCTCACGCGCTGCCGGCAGCCACACCGCGGCACTCGCCGCCAGCGACGTCGCCGTCGAGGCGCTCTTCCGGCAGTCCGGCGTCATCCGCGCCGACACGATTCACGAGATGTTCGACATCGCGGCGTGCCTCGACGCACAGCCGCTGCCATCGGGCACGAATGTCGCGATCGTGACCAACGCGGGCGGACCCGGCATTCTTGCCGTGGATGCGTGCGTCGCGGCTGGCCTGACGATTCCGGCGTTTGGCGACGACACCCGCTCGCGCCTGCACGCGTTCCTGCCGGCTGAAGCGAACGTCGCCAACCCGGTCGACATGATCGCGTCCGCAGGGGCTGCCGAATACCGGCGCACGATCGAAGTGGTGCTCGGCGCGCCGGAGGTCGATGCGCTGCTCGTGGTCTTCACGCCGGTCGATCGGCGCACCGAGGGTGAGACGCTCGACGCCATCCGGGCCGGCATAGCCGCGGGACGGCAGGCCGGCGGCACGGGCAAGCCGGTGCTCGCCTGCGTGATGGCGGAGCGAGGCACGCCCGCGCCCCTCGTCGTGCAGCACTCCGCGCCGGGTGACGCGACCGCCACGATCACCGAGACGGTACCCACCTATCCGTTCCCGGAAGATGCCGCGCGGGCGCTCGGGAAGGTGGCCGCGTACGCCGCGTGGCGCGCGCAACCGCCGGCGCTGTTCTGGACCTTCGACGACATCCATCCCGACGAGGCACGGCAGTTGTGCCGCGCCGTGCTCGAGGGGCGTGGGAGCGACTGGCTGACCGCCGAGGAGACCCGCCGGGTGCTGAACGCTTTCGGCCTGCCGCTGCTGCCGACGGTGGTCGCCAGGAGCGCCGACGAGGCCGCCGCGCTCGCTGCCCTCTTCGGCTATCCGGTCGTGGCGAAGCTGCAGGCCCGCACGCTGCTCCACAAGAGCGACGCGGGCGCCGTGCAGGTCGGCCTGTCGTCCGACCGTGCCGTGCGCGCGGCGTTCCGCGACCTGGCGGCGCTGGCTGCCGCGCGCGGACCGCTCGATCCCGGAGAGGGCGAAGGGATCGTCATCCAGCCGATGGTCAGCGGCGGCGTGGAGACGATGATGGGCATCACCGACGATCCGCTGTTCGGACCGCTGGTCGCGTTTGGCCTCGGCGGGGTCCACGTCGAAGTACTCGGCGACGTGCGGTTCAGGGTGGCGCCGCTCACGGATCGGGACGCCGACGAACTCCTGCGCGGCATTCGCGGATACAGGCTGCTCGAGGGATACCGCGGGCATCCGCCGGCCGACATCGACGCGCTGCGCGAGCTGCTGCTGCGCGTCGCGCGGCTCGCGGAAACGGTGCCCGAGATCGCCGAGCTCGATCTCAACCCGGTGATCGCGCTCCCGCCCGGCAACGGCTGCCGTATCGTGGACGCGCGCATACGGGTCGCCGGGCACGCCCGGCGTCCAGCCTCCGTCACGCCGGCGCTGGACGCAGCAGTACACTGACGTCCATGAAACGTGCGCTCGCACTGGCAGCCGGCTTTGCGGCAGCCGTGCCGCTCGCAGGTCATCTCAGGTGGACGCGGGCCTCGAGCGACATGACCCGCTCGATCGAAGCAGGCATGAAACCGGCGCTCGACGCGTTCGCGCGGGACCGCGTGTCGACGCTGCCCGATCCGGTGGTGCGCTACTTCCGGCGTGCGCTGCCGGAAGGACAGCGCTACATCCGCCGCGCGCGCCTCGAGCAGCGAGGCGACTTCCTGGCGAATGGCACGTGGCGTCCCTTCACCGCGACGCAGGTCTTCTCGGGCGAACCGGCAGGGTTCATGTGGGACGCGCGGATCTGGATGCTCCCGCTCGCGCCGGTGTACGTCCGCGACTCGGTACGTGAACGGCGTCGGCAGCATGGAAGGACGAATGTTTGCCGTGTACCCGGTGGTGAACCAGCGGAACACGCCCGAACTCAACGCCGGCGCCCTGATGCGATACCTGGGCGAGGCCGCCTGGTTCCCGACGACCCTGCTACCCAATCGTCAGGTGCAATGGAGCGCGATCGACGCACACTCGGCCCGCGCCACGCTCAGCGATCGCGGCATCCGCGTGTCGCTGGACTTCACCTTCACCGCCGACGGCGACATCGCGGAGATCTACGCGCCCGATCGCTTCCGCGAGGTGGAGGGGCGCTACGTGCCGACTCCGTGGCGTGTGCGCGCGCTCGGCTACGAGCAGTTCCACGGCATCCGCGTCATGTCGCCCGCCGAGGTCGCGTGGGTTCTGCCGGAGGGAGAGCTCACCTACTGGAGAGGAAGGGTGACGGGGGCAGACTACGAGTGAAACTTAGAACTTAGAAGGTAGAACTCAGAACTCAAGATCGGCCTGATCCCTGATCCCTTCAGGGACCAGGGATCAGGGATCAGTCCCTTCGTGTCTGTGTAACCGTGAGCGTCTGCCCCGCGATCGTCATCTTGCCCACCCGCGGCGGCTGATTGGCCCCGCCCCTGTACCTCTCTACGTCGATACGGACCGGTCCGCTGCCGGTGCCGGAGGCGCCCGACTGGACGTCGAGCCACGAGTCGACCTGGACGGTGGTCCATGCACACCCGGGCTGCGTGGTGACAGTGACCGTAATTGTCGTCTCCTCGGAATCGACGGTCGTCGACGTCGGCGAGATCGAGTAACTGCAGGCGGCCGCAGCGGCCTGCGTGATCGCGATCGCCTGGCCTGCGACGGTCAGCGTCGCTGTGCGAGGCGACTGCACGGTGTTGGCGCTCGCCGCGTAGCTCACGGTTCCGTTGGCGCTGCCTGATCCGCCCGCCGAGACCGTCAGCCAGCCCGCACTCGACACGGCGGTCCAGGCACACCCGCTGGCGGAGGTGACGGCAATGCTTCCGCCTCCGCCCGTTGCCGCGACGGACGCCTGCGCAGGCGACACGCCGTAGGCGCACGGCGCGGGCGTGGGTGTCGGCGCCGGTGGCCGGCGGTGGCGTCGGCGGTGTCGGCGTCGGCGGTGTCGGCGTTGGAGCCGGAGCGGGCGGTGCTGGCGTCGGAGGCACGGGCGATGGCGCCGGGGTTGGCGCAGGTGCCGGCGCGGGTGACGGATCGGGAGCAGGCGCGGGGGGCGGCGCCGGCGCAGGTGCCGGGGCCACCAGGGGCGCGGCTTCCTGCTGAAGCGTCACGTCCGCCCTCCAACGCGGGCCGAGCCCGAGCGCGCCTGACCTGGATTTTCCGCCACGAGCAGGTTGAACGTGGCCGTTCCGGTCTTCGAGCCGCGGACGTCGCTCGTGATCCACGACGCGTCGGATAACACCGTCCACTCGCAGACGGCTGCGGTCTCGACGCGAACCGACACGCTCCCGCCTTCGTTCACCACCGTTCCCGACAGGGGCGACACCGCGAACCGGCACGGCGCCGGCTCCTGCGCGACCGAGAGCTGCGTCTCGTTGACGCTTACGGTCCCGCGTCGGGGAGCGGGGTCCTCGTTCGCGGTCACGCGATAGCTGATATTCCCTTCGCCCTGTCCGCTCGAGCCGGCCGTAATCACGATCCAGGGAGAGCTGCTTGCCGCATCCCACGCGCAGTCGCGCGTCGTCGTCACCGTGAGCGTGCCTGTGGCGCCCGTGGCGGGTGCCATCTCGAGCGAGTTGCGGATCGACACCTCGCATTTCGACGAGGAGGGCGCCGTCACCTTGAGGTCGCTGGAAGTGCAGGCCGCGATCGCCAGGGCCGTCAGGGCTGCGGCCCCGAGACGACAGGCGATGAGACGAGAGCTCCGCTGAAAGGAGACAGGAGAAATCAGTGAGAAAAGCCGAGCCCAACATGTCTGACGGTACGACACCGTGTGCAACCGCGCTGCCGTGGCGAGCGACAGCGGACGCCGCAATAGAGCGATCGCTCAGCGGTTTGGCACCGTGCGTGACCTGAAGGAAACGCGCCTGTTTTGTTCGCCGGCTGTTGACCCGCGACGGTGGCCTCACACGACGAGGAAGCACGCCTGGTCAGCGAGGTTCGCCAAATGCCCGAAATGAGAACTCAGCGTTACTTCGCAGAGGCCCTCATGGAACGGCTCGGATCGAAGTGATAGAGTCGCGGAAGTTCGACATGCCGCCTCGCGCCGCCACAGCGTCGTTCAAATCGGTCCTCTGCCCGATCGACTTCTCCGATCACTCACGTGTTGCACTGCTCTACGCGGCGTCGCTGGCGCGACGCGCCGGCGGTCGGCTCACCGTGCTGTTCGTGAACGACCCGTTGCTGGTTTCGGCAGCCGCTGCGGCCTACAACCAGGCCACGCTCGGCGAAGCATCTCAGGCGGAGGTGCTGCGCTTCGTCCGCGGCGCCCTGCGCCCGGCGGTCATCCAGGCGACGTCCCTGAGGTGCCGTACCGCACTCGGGAAACCGGCGCGCGAGATCGCGCGAGCGGTGGATGAAGGGAGCCACGACGCCGTTGTGGTCGGCACGAAGGGGCTCGGCGGCGCCCGGCGCCTGTTCGTCGGGTCCACCACGTCCGAACTACTGCGCCGCACCAGGGTGCCGGTACTTGCAGTGCCGCTCGCTGAGGCAATGCCGGCGGCGCGCGTGCCTCCGTCGTGGCCGGGGAGCCGCATCGTCGCGCCGATCGCGCTTGGCAGCAGCGCGCAGGAGGATGCCCGCAGGGCGGCCGCCATTGCGCGGTGGTTCGGCGCTGCGATCGTGCTCGTGCATGTGGTGCCGGAGCCGTCGCTGCCCTCCTGGTTCGGCGGCGACGTCTCGACGCAGATGCGGATCCGGAGGGCGAAGGCCGAAGGCGCGCTCGACGCCATCCGGTCACAGCTCGGCGGCGTGCGATCGACGATGGTCGTCACAACCGGTCATCCGCCGGACGAGATCGCCGCGGTCACCGCGGAGCTCCGTGCCGGCCTGGTCGTGATGACCCTGCGTCGCGGCGCTGGGGTGCTCGGCGCGCCCATCGGATCGATTGCTTACCACGTGCTCATCCACGGCATCGCGCCGGTGCTGGCGCTGCCTTCCCGGTAGTTGGCACGGCGCGCCGCCGTTTCCCCGTCACCGCTCTTCGTTTTCATCAACGTTCACGGCGTCCTGTGCGTGGCATTGCCATTGCGCGCTCTGAGGCCGGGTCTAAAGACCCGACCCTACATCGGCACGGTCCTGAAGACCCGACCCTACATCGCGCGCCCTCCATTGGGCGCCCTTGCAATGCCGCCGACGATGAACGGAAAGCAGGTGTCCGATGAGGATCTTGGAAAGAGCGACGGCGCCCCCGGGCGCCAATGCGAACCGGGACAACAGGCTGCGGCGCCGCATACGGGCCGAGTTCGCCGAGATGCCGGGGCTGTGCCTCACGGTGCAGCAGGCAGCGCGGCTCTGGAACCTCGATCTCGCCACGTGCGAGCGCGTCCTCAGAGAGCTGGTCGACGCGCACGCCATTGTCCGCACGGACGACGGGCGCTTCGCCGGGCCGCTGTGGAGCTCGATCTGACGCGTATCACTCGTGAGTCGTGCCGGTGCTCATCGGCGGAAGGCCACTCTCGAGCCTCCGCCGCACGCCGTCGAGCGCTTCGGCGGCCTCCTCGCGCAGCCGGGGCTCCATGATGCGGCGCACGAGCCCGCCGTACCAGCCCTCGAGCAGGTCGATTCCCGACTGGTTGGTGTAGGTGAGGTAGTTCGACTCCTCGCCACGCATCAGCGCGGTGAGGCTCCAGCCTCCGTCCATGTAGTGCGTCGCGAACACCTGGCGCCCCGCGACGAGCGCGTCCGGATCGGTCGCGTCCTCGCCTCGCACGATCGTCACGTGCGTGATGCTCACGATGGGCTTCCCGCCGAAGTAATCCTTGGCCCAGTACAGGAACGACTCCGAGCCCGGCACGATCCGGCGCGGGTACTCGGGAAGGTCGCGTCCAACCGCGGGCCAGTTGGTCAGGAGGAACGCGGGCGGAGCCGCGGTGTCCCGGCCGTTCTCGAGATATGCGCGCGCCCGGCCGAGGACGACCTCCCGGAACGCCTGCTGAGCGGCCGGCCCCAAACGTTCGCGCTGCACGGCGAGGCGGATTGCCGCAACTTCGTTCGGCGTCATCTTGATGCCGCACTTGCCGCCCCGGCAGCCGGCAATCGTGTCCGCGTCGTCTTTGTCGAGCGTCAGGCCGGCGAGATCCTCGAGGCGCGGGGTCGCGGAGAAGCGGCCGATCTCGCGCACGATCTTGCTCTTCTTCAACTCGACGATGTCCTGCGTCCAGCTGACGAGCCGGCTGCCGTCGATCGTGGAGGGCACGGCAGCGAAGACGCTGACGCGCCCGGCTGGGGCCTGGATGATGCGGGCGAAGGGGCGGCCGCCGGCAAGCAGCTCGCGGTCGCGCGGCTGGAGGAGGACGGTGGGCTGGAAGAACGAAAACGGATCCAGTGTTGCCGCCGCAAGCATGACGGTCGGTGCGAACCGTGTCCAGGCAGCCACGTGCTCTCCGCGGTCTCCGGGGTGGGCGGCGGCGATTGCCGCCGCGATGTCACGGAGGAGCCGTGCGCACAGTGTGCATGAGTCTTTCCAACGAATCACAAATACTTTCGACGGGGGCGGGCGTGGACGACACCGGCAGCTCGTCCGCGTCTCCATCTCCGAACACGATAGACGTGGAATCGTGCGCTTCGGCTGCGGGTGCCGCAAGTTTTCCGAATAAAACCGCCGGTCGTTACATGGCCGCGCACTTGCAGTGACCCGGGCATCATGGCGGCGCGCAAGATGCTCGATCGGCAGCCCGGCGCGGCACCCGACGTGCGGCGCGAGGGCGACAGCATCACATTCCTGCTCGAAGTGGCCGGCGCGCCGGAGCGCATCAAGCTGGTGCTCCGGTGTACTCAGACTGACATTTTTGCGTCGGTCGCGAACGTCCGCGAACAGGGACCGGCTATCGGCGAACAGGGATCCGGAACGGTGATGTAGGGTCGGGTCTTCAGACCCGACCTGCGACAAGACAACGTCGAAACGACAAAAGGGGGAACAGCCTGTGGGCTGTTCCCCCTTTTGTGTTTTTCGGGCGACTCGGAGTGCGCGCGATCCCTTATTTCTTGGTGTCGATGACCGCCGTGGCCACCACCATGCCGCCGTCCTTGATCACGATGGTGTAAGCGAAGCCGAGCGTCAGCGGTTTTGTCGCCAGGTTGTAGTGATAGTGGCCATCCGCCAGACGCATCGCATTGCCACTGTCTGCCGACGAAACTGACGTCGCATCAATCAGCGTAGTGCCGGCGACGATCTCGTCAGGACTGGCTACGCCCGCGAAGAGGAACAGGGTCAGCGTCCGGTTCGACACCAGGCTTCCCGCGCAATCCTTTATCGAAAGCTTCACCGGGATCACGTTGCCGTGCTTTACGACGTTCCGTGAGCCGTCTTTCAGGGGCGCCATGAATGCCGGCGTGTACTGACCGATCGTCCCGGCCGCGGCGAACGTGTGCGTGAACGACCCGCCCTCATCGTCGGACACCGTCACGGCGATCGGCTGAGCGTTACAGGTCGTGCCGGGCAGCGTGTAGCTGCCGTTGAACGTGCCGGTCAGCGGCCCGGGTCCTGACGCGGCCGGTCCGATGAACCCGGGCGTCCCGCCCAGGGCGGTACCCGACCACGCGAAGCTCGACGACACGATGTCACCCCAACCCGGATCCGAGAAGCTGACGCTACCGGCCGCGGCGCCGGTGTAGGGGTTGAACGTGAACGTAGAGTGCCCGTCAGGAGCCGGCGCCACGTTGTCGATCGTGACCGACGCCGTGTACCTCGTCTCCCCGCTGTCCTTGTCCTTGATCTTGCCCTTGACGGTCCGGACACCGTTGTCGTTGGTCGGGCAGCTGTCTGTGCTCGTCGTGCTGAAGGCGCCGTAGCCGCTGCCGCAGTCGAACGCGTACTGGAACCCTGCCGCGGTATCGGCCGACGACGGGTCGAACGGACTAGTCAGCGAGAGGCCGATCGCACTCCCCTCGTTCACCGGCGACGATGCAGTGAAGGTGGCGGTGGGCGCGACGTTGTCGATCGCGACCGTCTCGGTGTACTCCGTCTCGTCGTCGTCCTTATCCTTGATCTTGCCCTTCACCGTCCGGCTGCCGCTGTCGGTCGTCGAGCAGCTGGCGGTGTTCGTGGCGCTGTAGGCCCCGTAGCCGCTGCCGCAGTCGAACGCGTAGCTGAATCCGGCCGTTGTGTCGGCTGACGACGGGTCGGACGGATTCGTCAGCGAGAGATTGATGTCGCTCCCCTCGTTGACCGACGCCGGCGCGTTGAAGATTGCCGTCGGCGCGACGTTCGCAACCGTCACCTGGAAGGTTGCCGAGTCTGACGCGACGTTGCCCGCCTCGGAGACCGTCACCGTGACGGTGTAAGGCCCGTCGTCGTCGTAGGTGTGAGCATGGGCGCCGAGCGAGCCAGTTGCGTTCGTGTTGAATGTGGTGTTCGTCGAGCCGTCACCCCACTCGACGGTGACGCTCCATGGGTCGTCGTCACCCGGATCGGCGAACGACCCGAGACTGATTGATGCGCTGCTGCCTTCGTTGGCCGTCTGGTTCGACGGCGCGGTGACGTCAGGCGCGACGTTGGCCACCGTCACCTGGAACGTCTCCGAATCGGATGCACCGGTGCCATTGTCTTCCGTGACCGTGACGGAGACCGTGAAGGTGCCGTTGTCGGCGTAGATGTGGTTCGCCGCCGCGATCGTACCCACGGCGCTGGCCGTGAACGTTGTGTTGCTCGAGCTGTCGCCCCAGTTCACGACCACGGACCACGGATCATCGTCGCCCGGGTCAGTGAACGAGCCCAGGCTGAAAGACTTGTCCTCGCCCTCGTCCGACGTCTGGCTTGCCGCAGCGGTCACCACCGGTGCGATGTTGCTGACGTTTACGTCGAACGTCGCGGATCCGGAGGCACCAGCGCCGTTGTCCTCGGTCACCGTAACGGTCACGGTGTAGATACCGTCGTCCGCGAACGTGTGACTCGCAGCCGCCAGCGCACCAGCCGTGGCAGCCGAGAACGTGGTGTTGCTCGACCCGTCGCCCCAGTTGACGACCACCGACCACGGGCTGTCTGCACCGGGGTCTGTGAACGAGCCAAGCGAGAAGCTCTTGTTCTGCCCCTCGTTCGCCGTCTGGTTCGCCGGGGCGGTCACAACGGGCGCGACGTTGGTGATGGTGACAGACGCGGTGTACTCGGTTTCCCCGTTGTCCTTGTCCCTGATCTTGCCCTTCACCGTGACGACGCCGTCGTCGGTCGTCGCCGGGCAGGTGGTAGTGCTAATGGAGTTGTACGCCGGGTACGCCCCGCCGCAGCTGAACGCGTACTGGAGGCCGACCATATCCGGCGCCGATGGATCGAACGGATTCGTCAGTGAAAGCGATATCGCGCTTCCCTCGTCGACCGACGAAGGCGCGTTGAAGGTTGCCGTCGGCGCCACGTTGGTCACTGACGCGCTGGCCGTGTCGGTGCCGCTCGTCGTCCCGTCATTGACGGAAACCGTGATGGTGTGCGTCGCGGGGCCGTCCGCGTAGGTGTGCGCCAGCGAACACGTTCCCGACGTGTTGGGCGACACCTCGGAGATCGTTCCGGTCTGGACGCCGGTACCGTCACCGAAGTTGATCGTGCAGGTGTGCGTCTGGTTGGAGTTCGTGTCGGTCCAGCTCGCAGTGTAGAAAACGGACGCGCCCTCCGCGAACGACTGGTCGGGCGCCGTGACGACCGGAGCGGCGTTGTTCGCGTAGACGGCGGTCAGGCTGACTTGGCCGCTGCCCGCGGCGGGGCATTGAAGCAGCCAGTCGTTCCGTCCGTCGACACCAGCGTCGCATTGCTCGAGTTCGTCGGTAGCGAAGCTGGCGAAGACTGTCGCGCCGCCCGATTGCCGAGGCGGGCGCCGTGACCGAGAAGGAAGTGCTGTTCGAGACATGCCAGAGTCTAAGAGGCGCTGACAGGGACGTGTAGCCGTTGCCGCAATGGTCTTCGTGGTGAGCGCAGCCCGGGTAGGTCGTAGCGCGAAGGGCTTCCCGCGCAGTTCGAGGCGCTGAAGAAGCTTGATCGAGTCGACCGCGAAGGACGCCGCCACGTTGGCGCCGCGCCGAACCCCGCGCGGATTCGTATCCTGACGCTGTCCCTGAACGTCGTCTGCGCCTGCGAGTACTGCCCGTACGCCGTGGCGTAGAAGCGGACGTCGATGTCGTGTTCGTCCGGCTTGAACTCCGTGCTCTCGATGTTGCCGTTCGCATCCGCCTGCACCAGCTCGAGCTCGTGCACGTCGAGCGGCGGATCTTCCCGCAGCACGATCGCGACCCACTCTTCCGGCTGCCAGCCGCTGCCGGTGATCGTCACCGTCGTGCCGGGCGCGTAGTCCTCGAGGTCGGTCTTGATCGTCGCGAACCCGTAAAGCGCGGCCGACTTGTCGCCCTCGCCCCCCGCGACAATCGCCAGGCCGTCCGCCGGCCCCGACCGCGTCACTTCGTCGGCCGGCACGCTCAGCGCCGCCGCCGCGCCCCACGCCCGCGGAGCCGCAAGCCCCGGGCCCTGATATCCGCTCGCGCACACCGCCGCCGCGCAGAAGGTGCCGTTCGTGCCTTCCCACGGCGTGAAGATCTCGGCGCCGCCCGCCGGTGCGCCATCTGCAAGGCCGCCGACGATCAACACCTGGTTGTTGTGCGGCAGGAGCAGCGCGAGATGGTTCTGCCGCGCGGCCGCGAGGCCGTTGTCCGTTGCGGCGACCGCGCCCGCCTTCGGATCGAACACTTCCGCCGACGCGAGTTCGCCGCTCTCGTTCGAACCGCCCGCGATCAGCACCTTGCCGTCCAGCAGCGTCGTCGCGCTCAGACCCGATCGCGCGGCCGACATCACCGGGCCAGCCACGACGGAGCCGGTCGCGCCATCGAAGATGTCGGTGGTCGAGAGCGCGCTCGCGCCGTCGTTGCCGCCCGCGATCAGCACGCGGCCATCGAGCAGCGCCGCGGCGCCATGCTGCGTGCGCGCTGACGACAGCTCGCCCGCCAGTGCGAACTGCTGCGTGGCGGGGTCGTAAATTTCCAGCGCGTTGATCGCTGCGCCGCCGGAGTCGCCGCCGGCGATCAGCACGCGCCCGTCCTTCAGGCGTGTTGCCGTGTGCCCGCGGCGCACGACGTTCAGCGATCCCGCCGGCAGCCACGTGTTGTTTGCCGCGTCGTAGAGTTCCGTGACTGCGAGCGCCTGGCCGTCGCTTCCCGTACCGCCGACGACCAGCACCTTGCCGTCGTCGAGGAGCGTTGCCGTGTGGTTCGCACGCGCCGCCTGCATCGGGCTTGCCGCCAGGAAGCCGCCGCTGTCGGGCGAGAAGCGTTCGGCGGTCGCTGAGGCACCGGCCTCGTCGACGCCGCCGGCCACAAGCACCCGGCCATCCGCGAGCATTGTCGCTGTGGCACCGGCGCGTACGGACGACATGTCGCCAGTGGGCGCCCACGCGTTTGACGGGACCGCCGGAATCGAGGCGGTGACGAGGAGACCGTACGCGGCGACGAGCGCAGCGAGACTGGTCGAGAACGCAAGCAGGCGCTTCATGGCTGTCCTTTTCAGAAGTCAGAACACGCACTGCCGCGCCGCACTCGAGAACTGGTGTGCAGTCCCGCCAGTCGCTGTCGACAGGCGGTCGGCGCTTACACGCGTGCGAGACCCGCAGTCAGCAAGCGCCGCGCCGATACTGAAGAGGTGAGGGGTGCACCGAATTGCAGGCGAAATGGTGTGGAAGACGGCGCAGATCCGCCTATCCGGCTAGCGCAGCCGGAGACACAAGGTCAACCAAATCGAGGAAATTGTTCAGCTGATTCTGGCGAAGTGTGGAACCGTCCGTGAGGCGGCTCGGTCGTGCAAAGGCGCGTCTCCGCGCTGGACGGCGTGCTCGCGTCTACGGAATGACAGCGATCACGGCGGCGTGAGCGGCGTCCCCTCACCCAGGTCGGCCACGGTCGGCCGCGAGACGATTGCCCGCAACGCGTCCAGGATGGCCTCGGGCCGTGGCATGCCGGGCATGTGCGACGCCCGGACCATGTCGTCGACGGAAATGACTCCAAGCAGGTGGCCGTTGCCGTCGCGCACCGGCAGCCGCCGGACGTGATGCGTCGCCATCGTCGCCAGCACCGTTTCCACCGTGTCGGACGGGCCGCAGCCGACGACCTCGCGCGTCATCGCGTCGCGCGCGTGCACGCGGGCCGCGCCGCGCGTCGGATGATTCAGGAGCGACATCGCCGCGTCGCGGTCCGTGATGACGCCGACGACCAGGCCCCGGCTGTCGACGACCGGGGTCCAGCCGACCTGACGCTCGCGCATCAGCAGCAGCACCGTGACGAGCTCATCGCCAGGCGCACAGGCACCGATGTCGGTCTTCATCAAGTCGTGTGCTGTCATGGTCCTCTCCCGGAGTGTTCACCCATGCGCGCTGCAAGACGCCCGCCCGAGAGGCGCACCGCAGAACTGGCTGCGGCATAAGCAGTTGCGGACCGCGCGGCCGAGGCGTCCGGCGGCCTGCCGGAGGGCCGGCAGTCGTGTGGGATACTGCGGGGATGCAGTCGGCTCCGCGGTATCCATCGGCGCACGAGGTCGCGCCGAAGGTCCATCAGCACTTCGTGCGGTACCTCGCTCTCGCGGCGCCGGCCGAGACGACGATGCACATCGCACCTGGCGAGCGCGATGTCGAGGCACTGGTCGATGCGGCGTTCTGGGCCAGCCTCCGCCGCGAAGAAGGGTACGTGCCGCGGATCTCGCTCGCGCTCGTCCCGCCGGATCGGGCCAGCCGGCCGATCTAGTTCGAGCGGCCGCTGTCGCTCGGCCCCGACGTGCTGGTGCGTGTCGCGCCGGCCGTGGAGCGGCCCGGCATTCATCTGGGCGTCTGGCGCGACGCCGGCGATCAGCTGCGCGTCTGGGGCACGACCCGGCTGGCGCCGACAGACTGCATGGTGCTCGAGGTTGCAGGGCCAGGGCTGCTGGTGGTCAAGCATCACCGCGGCGACGGCGGCAAGTACGTCAACGTCGCGGTGCTCGAGGGCGATCGAATCAAGGTGATCGACGACCGCGCGACGGCGCTGCCCGACTGCCCCAGCTCGTCACGTCGCTGCTCGGATTCGACACGCCAGGCGGCTGGAACGCACATCCGAACGTACTGGTGGAACTGGCCGTCTCGATGCGCGCGCACGGGCGCGGCGGGATGCTCCTGATGATGCCGTCGAGCTCCGACGACGTGGCGCGAGTCGATCGTCGAGCCGATCGTGCTACAACGTCAGCCCCTCGTTCACGGCGCTCGCCGACCTCGTCGGCGCGCGCCGATGCCGAGCACAACGAGCGCGAGTGGCAGGACGACATGCAGGACACGGTGCGACGCGATCGCGGGGCTGACGGCGGTCGACGGCGCGACGCTGCTCACCGATCGCTTCGACCTGCTCGCCTTCGGCGCCAAGATCGCGCGGCGCGACGGATTCCCGCTCGTCGAGCAGGTCGTCGGTGACCGAGCCAATCGAAGGCGGCGAGGCGTACGTCGTGCACCCATCGAGGCTGGGCGGGACACGTCATCTGTCGGCCGCCCAGTTCGTGCACGATCAGCGCGACGCGGTGGCGCTCGTGGCGTCGCAGGACGGACGGTTCACGATCTTCGCGTGGTCGGCCTGCGAGACGATCGTGCACGCACACCGGGTGGAAGCGCTGCTGCTGTGAGACGATCCCTCAATGGTCGCCGGTCACGCGATCGACGGCCCGACGCGCTCGTCGGTGCGGTTGGCACTGAGCGGGTTCGCGTTCGTGCAGGGCGCGGCGATGCGGCAGATGCTGCTGCCGTTCGGCTCTCTCAGCGACTGGAACAACATTCGCCGACCAGCTGGGATCGACTCGAGCTCGACACCTACATGGCCGACGGCGGCCGCTACCGCCGCCGCCGGCACGCGGCCTTCGGCAGCGCTGCGTCGGGACCGATCGCGCGCAAGCCGCACCAGCCGCACTACCAGAGCCTCGACTACAACCCGCTGAACGGCGGGATCGCGCGCTGGTTCGAGCCGATCGAAGACGTCGTCGCCTCGGGCGGCAGCATGACGACGATCCTGGCGTTCTGCCGCGCGCTCGTTCGGCCCGCTCGCGCCGGTCCGCGACGGCGTGGCACATCGAGGTCCACCAGTTCCGAATCGAAGCACGGCCCGACGAAGCCGGACGCCCGACTCCCGAGGGGCTCCACCGCGACGGCGTCGACTACGTGCTCGTGCTCCTGATCGACCGCGAGAACATCGCGAGCGGCGTCACGACCATCCACGGCGCCGGCGGCGACAATGCTCGGGCAGTTCACGCTGACCGCGCCCTTCGATGCGGCCTCGTCGACGATCGGAAAGTGGCGCATGGGGTCACGCCCGTGCAGGCGCTCGATCCGGCACAGCCCGCGCACCGCGACGTCCTCGTCGTCACGTTCAGACGCTCCGACAGCTGACGCTGCGTTTCTGTTTAGTGACTTCGCTCGTCACTCTGCCTTTGGTCACGAAGGCACGAAGAACCACGAAGACCTTGGCTTCCAGGCCTTTGCGGCTTCGTCGTCTTCGGAACGCCGTGGCTTCGTCCCGCGGCATAGAGCACTTTCCGCCTGTGCGTGGTGACGCCGCGCAAGCAGCGCGTGCGAGCCCCGCGATCACGCCACGCGAAAAACGCTGCGAAACGGGCGACCGAGGCGTGGGTGTCCAGGACCCACGCCGAGCACGCCAGGACGAGTGCCGTGGAGAGGCGTTTTTCGGGTCGCGGCGTCGAGCGGCGATGCGGAGCGGCGACGCTACGCCCGGCTGGAAGGAGCTCTACAACTGCGGGACGAAGCCGCGATGTCACGAGGAGCACGATTCCCAAGATCAACTTCGTGTCCTTCGTGCCTTCGTGACCAAGAGAAGAAGCGCGCGTTTCGCGGCTCAAAACAAAAGGGGCGGCGCCTGAAACAGACGCCGCCCCGGTCGTGCGTGATCTATCGAGGTGTTACGCGCCGAGCCTGAAGACGATCAGCTCGCCGCTGTAGCCGGGTCCGGCGATCGACACCGTCGATGTACTGCTTGCCGTTCAGCATGTAGGTCATCGGCGATCCGGTCTGCGGCGCCGGCATGTAGACCGCGCCGACTTCCTTCCCGGTGGCCTTGTCGTACGCGCGCAGCATCGCGCCGCGCTGTCCGTTCGGCGTCGTGAAGAAGCCGCCCTCGCCCGCGATGACGAGCGTCTTGGTCACCAGCACGCCGATGCGCCCCTGCCGGCCCGTGCGCGGAATGGTCAGGCCCTTCAGCGCCGGGTGGTTCTTGATGTTGTCCGGCGTCTCGCCGTGCGCGATCTGCCAGACCAGCGTCGCCCTTGTTCAGGTCGAGCGCCGTGATGCGGCCGTACGGCGGCTTGACGAGCGGCAGCCCCTGCACCGTCAGGCCGCCGCCGCCTTCGCCGCCGCCACCGCCGCCGCCCGGACCGCCGCCGCGGCCAGCCGGGCGGCGCCGCGTTCGGATCGCGCGCGGTGCCCCTGACGTAGTCCATGTCGGACCGCGCCCGGATTGCCGGCTCACGAGCCCGAGCGACTGCACGCCCGTGTTCGAGAAGATGTAGAACATGTTCGTCTCCGGATCGAGCGACCCGCCCTGCCAGTTCGCGCCGCCGGTGCGCCGGCAGCATCAGCGTCGCCAGCGGCCCCTCCCAGTTGCTGACGACCGGCGGCGTGAAGATCGGCCCGAGCTTGTAGTCGCGAGACGAGCTTGACCGCCTCGGCCCGCAGCTCCGGCGTGAAGTCGATCAGGTCGTCGATCGTGACGCCCTGCCGCTCGAACGCCGGCGGCTTGGTCACGAACGGCTGCGTCGGCGAGTACCACTCGCCGGGCACGTCGCCCTTCGGCACCGGCCGCTCTTCGATCGGCCACACCGGCTGCCCGGTCGCGCGATCGAACACGTAGACCCAACCCTGCTTGGTCGGCTGCGCGACGCGCCTTGATCGGCCGGCCGTTGACGGTGATGTCCACGAGGATCGGCGCGCACGGGATGTCCATGTCCCAGATGCCGTGGTGCACGAGCTGGTAGTGCCACTTGCGCTGGCCGGTCTTCAGGTCGACGCGCGACGATGCTCTCGCCGAACAGGTTGTTGCCCGGCCGATGGCCGCCGTAGTAGTCGCCGGTCGGCAGTTCGACCGGCAGGTACACGAGGCCGAGCTCTTCGTCGACGCTCATCTGCGCCCACACGCCGGCGTTGCCGGTGTAGACCACGAGTCGTTCAGCCACGTGTCGTTGCCGAACTCGCCCGGCCGCGGAATCGTGTGGAAGATCCACAGGCGCTTGCCGGTGCGCGACGTCGAAGCCGCGGACGTAGCCCTTCTGACGTTCGTCTTGCTCTTGGGGACGCCGCCGGCCGAGGTGCGCCGCGCCGATGATGATGACGTCGTTCGCGATGATCGGCGCCGCGTGCAGGCCGACCTCGCCGGTGACGAGATCGATCGGCTGATCGATCTCCTGCTTGAGATCGACGATGCCGTTCTTGCCGAAGCTCGCGACCCGGTCGCCGGTCTTCGCGTCGAGCGCGACCATCTGGTAGCCCGGCGTGACGTAGATGATGCGCTCCTCCTTGCCGTCGGTCCAGTACGCAGAGGCCGCGGCCCGAGAGCTGGCGCGGCGCCGATTCGCCGCGCTTCGCCTTCGTTCAGGCTGTGCATCCACAGCATCTCGCCGGTGGCCGCGTCGAGCGCGACGACCGCGCGCCGCGTGCCGGCGGTCGAAGAACAGCCGCGCCGCCGACCATCAGCGGCGTCGACTGGAGGTTGAACTCCGGCCGCGGCCCGAGGCTGTCGGTCTTGAAGCGCCACGCGACTTCGAGCTTGTTGAAGTTATTTCGGCGTCGATCTGGTCGAGCGGCGAGTACCGCGTGCTGGCCAGATCGCCGCCGTAGGTGGGCCACTCGCCGTGCTGCGTGCCCGTCGGCCGCGGACGCTGGGCGGACAGGCCGATGACGGCAGGGGCACGTGCGCCCGTCAGGGCCTGGCCACCGCGGACCATGCGACGTGTCACGCCGTTGCATCTGTCGCTCCATCCAGCGCGCGCCGACAGGACCGATCCAGACGGCCCAGCGGCACGCATTTCGTGTCACCTACTATTCCTCCGCAGATCGGTACCGGGCCTGCGCTCGAAGCCGCCACATTCTAATCGCGCCGATGCCGGCGCCGCGGCTACCTGCGGCAGCTTGAACGCCAGCAGTTCTCCACTATAGGTGCCGCCGCTGATCGACACGGCGATGATGCTGCCTGCCGTTCAGCATGTAGGTCATCGGCGAGCCGGTCTGCGGCGCGGGCATGTACACCGCGCCGACTTCCTGCCGGTCGCCTTGTCGTAGGCGCGCAGCATCGCGCCGCGCTGCCCGTTCGGCGTCGTGAAGAAGCCGCCCTCCCCCGCAATGACGAGCGTCTTGGTCGCCAGCATGCCGATGCGGCCCGGCGCGTCCGGTGCGCGGAATGTCAGCCCCTTGAGCGCCGGGTGATTGCGGATGTTGTCCGGCGTCTCGCCGTGCGCGATCTGCCAGACCATCTCGCCCTTGTTCAGATCGAGCGCCGTGATCGTCGCGTACGGCGGCTTCACCAGCGGCAGCCCCTGCACCGTCAGGCCGCCGCCGCCCTCGCCGCCACCGCCGCCGGCGGCCGGCACAGCTGGTGGCGGCGCGGTCGGGATCGCGACGCCGTCCCGCGCACGTAGCGCATGTCGGACCGCTGTCGGCATCCGACGGGACCAGACCGAGCGACGGACGATCGGTGTTCGACGAAAGATGTAGAGGAAGTTCGTCTCGGGATCGAGCGAGCCGCCCTGCCAGTTCGCGCCGCCGGTCGCAGACGGCAGCATCAGCGTGCCGAGCGGCCCGTCCCACTTGCTGACGACAGGCGGCGTGAAGATCGGGCCGAGCTTGTAGCGCGACACGATCTTCACCGCCTCGGCGCGCAGCTCCGGCGTGAAGTCGATCAGATCGTCGATCGCGACAGCCCTGGCGATCGAAGGCCGGCGGCTTCGTGACAAACGGCTGCGTCGGGGCGTACCACTCGCCAGGCACGTTGACCCTTTGCGACCGGCCGCTCCTCGATCGGCCAGACCGGCTGGCCGGTGGCGCGGTCGAACACGTACACCCAGCCCTGTTTGGTCGGCTGCGCCGATCGCCTTGATCGGCGCGGCCGTTCACCATGAGGTCGACGAGGATCGGCGCGCACGGGATGTCGTAGTCCCAGATGCCGTGGTGCACGAACTGGTAGTGCCACTTCGCTTGCCGGTCTTCAGCATCGACGGCGACAAGGCTCTCGCCGAAAGTCCGTTGCCCGGGCCGATGGCCGCCGTAGTAGTCGCCGGTCGGCAGCTCGACCGGCAGGTAGACCAGGCCCAGCTCCTCGTCGACGCTCATCTGCGCCCAGACGCCGGCGTTGCCCGGTGTACGACCACGAGTCGTTCTCCCACGTGTCGTTGCCGAACTCGCCGGGCCGCGGAATCGTGTGGAAGATCCACAGCCGCTTGCCGGTCCGCACGTCGAAGCCGCGGACGTAGCCCTTCTCGTTCGTCTTGACTCTTGGGCGCTCCGCCCGGCAGGTGCGCGGCGCCGACGATGACGACGTCGCTTGACGATGACCGGCGCCGCGTGCAGCCCGATCTCGCCGGTGACGAGATCCATCTCCTGATCGTTGTCCAGCTTCAGATCGACGATGCCGTTCGTGCCGAAGCCTGGAATCGGGTCGCCGGTCTTCGCGTCGAGCGCGATCAGCTGGTAGCCCGGCGTGACGTAGAGGATCCGCTCCTCCTTGCCGTCGGTCCAGTACGCCAGGCCGCGGCCGGAGAGCTGGCGCGGCGCCGCCTCGCCGCGCTTGCCTTCGTTCAGGCTGTGCATCCACAGCATCTCGCCGGTGGCCGCGTCGAGCGCCACGACGGCGCGGCGGGTGCCGGCGGTCGAGTACAGCAGCCGCCTTGACCATCAGCGGCGTGGACTGGAAGTTGAACTCCGGCCGCGGCCCGAGATCGTCGGTCTTGAACCGCCACGCCACTTCGAGCTTGTTGAAGTTGTCCGCGTTGATCTGGTCGAGCGGCGAATAGCGCGTGCTGGCGAGATCGCCGCCGTAGGTCCGCCACTCGCCGTTCTGCGTACCGTAGACGTGCGGGCCGGACGACTGCCCCCCGGGCGACTGCCCGAGGCCCACGGCAGGCATGGCGGCCCAGAGCACGATCGGAGCAAGAGCACTGACGGATGCGGCCCAGCGCCAGGTGTTGCGCGTCATCGAAAACTCCTCAATGAAGAAGGTTCGAAATTACTGAGCGCCTGTCGACGGAGTCGGGGTCGTCGCCCGGTCCTGCACCGTTCCGATGAAGCCGATCATCATCTCCTCCCACGTCTGATCGCCCCATCGCACGGTCGCCGTCGGATCCGGGTTGAATCGGTTCGCCGTGGAGTTGTCGAAGTGCGCGATCACCTCGACCTTCGTCCCGGCCGGCAGCAGCTTCGGTTCGGCCAGCAGGTAGGTGTGCTGCCAGTTGAAGTCGTAGTTCGGCACCGACAGCAGCGTCTCGGAGCGCCCGTCGGGATAGTGCGCGATGTAGGTCATGTCCTTCCCGCGCATGTGCATGTGCGGAGTCATCGACGTCAGCGTCGTGTCGCGCCGCATGGTCTGCGACGCGCGGACCTCGTGGCTGCCGGCGCCCGGCGGGATCGCGAAGCCCAGGTTCAGCACCATGGCCGCCGGCGGCCTGCCTGACGGGCGGCTCCTTCGCGAAGATGAGCGCCACCTTCGTGCGATCCGTCGTCTCGGTGCCGTTGGCCGTGTAGTGCATTTGCAGCACCAGGTCGTGATTCTTCGGCAGCAGCCGCGCGATGCCCTTGTCGAACACGATGCCCGGCTTGTTCGGCGTCGTGCCGCCGATCTGCATGCGGCCGAGCGCGCGCTCGTTGGCCGGATCGCCGCCGGCCGGCTGCGCGAACGCGATGACGTGGTGCACGACGGAACGGGCGCTCGGGCTGATCTCGATCGCCTGCAGCCACTTGTCGTCGACGAACTCCGTGGGGATCCGGAAGTACTGGTACGGGATCGTGCCGGCGGCCGGCACCGTGTAGGCCTGCGCCTCGAAGACGACGTCGGGCGTGCCGATCGTCCAGCCGTCGGCGAAGACGGGCAGCGTCGGCATGTCGCGATCGTTGCCGCGCGGCGCGCCCGCGTCGGCCCACCGCGTGATCGTGTCGATCTCCCCGTCGGTGAGGCGCGGGTCGTTGCGGAAGTGTCCGATCGCCGGGTCGGCGTTCCACGGCGGCATCTGGCGCGCGACGACGCGGCGCTTGATCGCCTGCACGTACGGACGCGCCGACTCATACGTCGTCAGCGACATCGGCGCGAACATCGTCGGCCGATGACACTCGATACAGCTCTTGTAGAAGATCGGTGCGACGTCTTTCGCGAACGTGGGCGGTCCGTCGGCGGCGGCAGCACTCAGTGGCGCTGCGACGAGCAACCCGAGAACGGCGGCACCGTAAACGATGTTTCGCACGAGCACCCTCCTGACCTGACTCGCGACACCGCGCGAACGGCCGCCCATTCTCGCATGAAATGTTCAGGTGCGAGCCACCTGATCCCCACTCTCTTGCTCCCCGATTTCTCATCCTTTGATCTTCGGAGAAGGGCATGCGCGATGCACAGGTAACGATGACCCCGCCAGATGGGGTCTGCGACCTTATCAGGAGGAGTGAAGCATGCGGAACGAAGACGAGATCAAGGGCAAGGCGGACCAGTTGAAGGGCAAGGTCAAGGAAGCGGCCGGCGACCTCACCGACGACCAACAGCTCCGCGATGAAGGCGTGGCGGACCAGGTTGAAGGGTCAGTGCAGGAGACGATCGGCAAGGGGCGTCGCAAGGTCGGTGAGACGATCGAGGACCTTGGCGAGCAGCTGAAAAAATAACGGAGGGGACATGTCACGTACTGCCACGGGTCTTTGCCTGGCGTCGGCGATCGCGCTGGCCGCGAGCGTGGGCGCACAGCAAACGAGCCCGAGCGCGCCTGCGCGCAACGACGGCACGACGACGACCGCCGATACCGAGCAGACCGCCGCGAGCCGCGCCGGCGGCTCCGACGCAATCACATTGACCGGTTGTCTGGACCGCTCGCCGAACGGTACGTATGTCCTGAACCGTGCGCGCGTCGCGGCCCTTGGTGCGCCAACGGGGTCTGCGCCGCAAGGCTCGGCGTCGACCACCAGCAGCGATCGGGACGGCAACAGCACGACGACGCCCGGGGGTGTGGCGTCGACTACCACACCCCCGTCAACCGCAGGCTCGGTGAGCCAGGGTAGCGCCACCAGCACGTGGACGCTGCGCAGCAGCAGCGACCTGGCGCCGCACGTCGGCCACCAGGTCCAGGTCACCGGCCGCGCGACGGCCGCGGCCACCGCGACGGGGCGTTCGAGTGCGGCGACGCCGGACACGGCACCTGCGACCGGCACGTCCGGGGCCTCAACTGGCACGGCCTCGGGGACGCGGGGACAGCGGGGACGGCCGGGACGACCGGATCGTCCAGCAACACGGGCTCGACCGGCACGGCCGCCGGCGGCTCGAGTGCGGCTGGTGCATCGAACGTCGATGTCCAGTCGGTCCGCATGATCGCGAACAGCTGTTCGTAGTCATCAAGCGGCTCTGGTGCGGCGGCGGGTGTTCGATCCGCCGTCGCATCTCGTTTCCGGAGAGTGGAATCTTGCCACTCCTCATCGCGATCAACGCGGATTGACGCGCCCGCCGACGGGCACGCCCTTTGTAGAGGTCGCGATACGCCATGCGGCCCGTGAAGGCTCCGGAACCCGGTCCTCTACCCCAGACTCGCAACGAGTTACAGGGATGGGTGCGCTCGCACCTGCGTCTTCCCGTCGAGCTCGAAGCTACCCTGCTCGGCGCGATCGACGCTGTGTTTACGCGGCACGAACGCCTGTGGCAGGAATCCAAACACGAGGCGATCCAGGCACTCTCCGCGGGCTTTGCCGACAAGATGGCGAGAGTCACGCATGAGCTGCAAGCGAAGGATGCGACCGTCAGCAGCATTTCTCGCTACTTCGAGCAACTCGTCGCGGATTTGACAGACAAGTCGAACCGGGACCCGAAAACCAAGCTCATGAACTTCCGACGGTTCACCGAGCAGCTCGAGTCGTTCCTCGCCCTCGAGCAGCGCGGCCGCTGGTGCGCCGTCGGCCTCGTCGATATCACCGGGTTCAAGTGGTACAACGACGCGCTCGGCCACGACGTCGGCGACCGCATCATCGAGCGCGTGGCCAACCTGCTGCGCGAGCAGGTCCGCTCGGAGGACCTCCTCGCCCAGGAGCGCCCCGGCTACGAGTCGCGCGAGCTCCACGCCCGGTTCGGCGGCGACGAGTTCTGCTTCCTCATTCCCGACCTCGCCGAGTACCACCAGGCGTACGCGGTGGCCGAGCGCTTCCGCGAAGCGGTCGAGCGGTTCGACTGGACCAATCGAGGACGCGCGGCTCTCCGTCGCAGCCGGTGCTCGTCGACGTCGGCGTCGTCTGCCTGCGGCTTGGACGTGTGGCGGAACGCCGTTTCATCGCGCGCCGCCTTGCGGCTCGATGATTCAGCGCGCTGACAAGCTGATGTACGAAGCCAAGGGCGAACGCGCCAGCCACATCTACCTGCTGCGCGCACAGGTGTCGCAGGGCGAGCTCGTGGACATCACCGACGAGGGCACAGAGGGCGAAGAAAGCTCCGAAATCCCGTCGCGCCGGCCGGAGGGCACCGATAGAAGCCGATAAGTCCACCGTGCTAGACTGATGGGTCACCCGCACGGTGGATATAGCTCAATGGTTAGAGCGCCGGACTGTGGCTCCGGAGGCTGCGGGTTCGAGTCCCGTTATCCACCCCACTTTCAAGCACTCCCGCCACCTCCCCTCGCTTTCCGGACACCCAGCAGTCACAAACCCAACTGAACGATTGCGCTGCTGCACCGCGCCCGATCGCGATTAGAGTGTTCCCCAGGGGCCGCCGTGCCCCGTGGAGGGACCCGTGAAACACCTCATGTCGCGTGCCGCGATCCCCGCCCTCGCGGGAGGCGTGGCCATCGTTGCCGCACAGGCGCCGCAGAGCCCGCCAGCGCAGCCCAAGGCGCCGCGACCGACGCAAGGGGCGCGCAGGGGGGACAGCAGCCACAGAGCGCCGACCCGTACTTGAACAACCCGAACGCCGGCGCCACCAACTTCCCGCTCGCCGCACCCGCCGGCGCCGACAGCGGCGCGACCACGCGCGCGCCGAACGGGGCCGTGAACACGGGGGCGTTCGACCCGACGCGATGGAAGTACGGTCCGGCATTCGATGCGCCGGCCGGGTCGAAGATCTGGAACCCCGTGAAGCTGAAGATGCAGCAGGGGGGCAAGGTGACCGGCGGCACGGTCTTCAGCGCCACCGATCCGGCCACCTACTGCGCGATGGCCAACGCCGGCTACGACTTCGTCTGGACCGAGATGCAGCACCACATGCGCTCGTGGGAAAGCGTCGGCCGCATGTGGGCGACCTGCCCGCACGCCAAGGCGGTGCCCGGCGTGCGCATCGCCTACACGGACGAGCGCGAGATCCAGCATGCGCTCGACGCCGGTGCCCTGGTCATCGTCGTGCCGACGGTCGACACGGTCGAAGAGGCGATCGAGGCGCGCAACTGGACGTACTTCCCGCCGCTCGGCCGCCGCAGCAACGGCGGCGGACAGGCGTTCGATCCGGCGATGTGGGGCGGCGTGCCCGGTGGGTACCGCGCAGACCATCAACGACAACATCGTTCTCGTCCTGATGATCGAGACGCTCGATGGGCTGAAGAACGCCGAGGCGATCGCCAAGGTGCCGGGCGTGAGCGCGCTTTTCGCGGCGAGTGGCGACCTCGGGAACTTCACGGGGTACCGGCAGGGCACGCCCGACTACGAGCGCGCGATCAACATCGTGCACGACGCGGCCATCAAGGCGGGCGTGAAGCTGTGTGGTCCCTTCGCATGGCGCGACCGCCCGGATTTCAGCTGCTTCCAGGCCGGCAGCGAGGTCGCCGCGATCGCGCGCGGGGTCGCCGCGGAGCTCGGGCCGCTGGCGAATACGCAGCCGGTGCCGGAGGCGGGGCCGTTCTCGAAGAAATGAGAAAGGCTATGGGCTTCAGGCTATGGGCTATGGGCTTCGGGCTCCGCCACGCTCCAGAGTTTGAACCCGCGAACTTGTACCGAGCC
Source organism: uncultured Acidobacteriota bacterium (assembly GCA_963748265.1). Lineage (GTDB taxonomy): Bacteria > Acidobacteriota > Vicinamibacteria > Vicinamibacterales > CAVVIG01 > CAVVIG01. The sequence continues at coordinate 202,265 of CAVVIG010000003.1, forward strand.
CCCAGGCTCAACCCGGTTACGTTCAGCGGTGTGATGACCTCGGCGTTCTTCGGCACGCCGATCAGCGCCGCCGCCCCCCGGCGCGTGGAGATTGGCGCACGACTCACGTTCTGACGCGTTGTCTCCAAATAGAATGGTGAGGTGGCTGATCAGACGAAGGACCCCGGTGTGAAGGTAGTCGATCGACGGTGGTGGGCGCGCGGCGAGTCGGCCGATGCGCAGGCCGACGAACACGTCGCGCGAAAGCCGACGGTTCTCGAAGATCTGGAGCTGCGGCTGGCCGACAGTGCCGACCAGCTCCAGGCCGTCCTGACCGAACATCGCCGCGCGGCCGAGGAGTTCGAGCAGGTGAAGATGCGGCTGCGCCGAGATGCGGCGCGGGAGGTCGAGCGCGGCCGCCGCGCCGTTCTCGTCGAACTGCTCGATGTGCTCGACAACCTCGATCGGGCGATCGCGGCGGCGCGCGCCGGAGCCACTGAGGAGTCCGACACGCTGCTGCGCGGCGTCGAGCTCGTGCGCGGACAGTTCCTCGCGAAGCTCGAAGCGTTCGGCGTGACGCGCGTGCCGGCGCTCGGCAGCGCGTTCGATCCGCAGCGGCACGAGGCGGTGTCCATGGCTCCCGTCGCCGACGCCTCTCAACACGGCATCGTCGTCGGCGTGGTGAAGGAAGGCTACGCCGTGGGCGACGAACTGCTGCGTCCCGCCAGCGTCGTCGTGGGTGCCGCGCGGTGAGCGACACGCCCGACCTCGTCGAACGGCGCCGCCGCTACATCCAGCGGCAGATGCTGCTGAACACTGACGCGGTGAACGTCAGGTTCAGGGGCCAGGCGCCGCGTGGCAGCGGGCCGATCAACCGTCACGGCATGCCGAAGCTGCCCGTCGGACAGCACGCGGTGAAGAACTGGCCGGTGCTCGACCTCGGCGACCTCCCCCGAGGTCGACCCGGGGGCGTGGCGGCTCGAGGTCGGCGGCCTCGTCGAGCAACCCGCTCACGCTGACGTGGGACGGCTTTCTGGCGCTGCCGCAGGTGGACGATGTCAGCGACTTTCACTGCGTGACGACGTGGAGCCGCTTCGACAATCACTGGCGCGGCGTCCGTTTCAGGACGATCGCCGAGCTGGCGGTGCCGAAAGACGACGCCGCGTTCGTCCTGTGCACCGGCTACGACTTCATGCCAGGCAGCTACATCCCCTACACGACCAACCTCCCGCTCGCGCGCGCGATCGAGGACGACGTGCTGCTGGTGCACACGTGGGAGGGCCAGCCGCTGCCGCGCGAGCACGGCGGCCCGTGCCGGATGATCACGCCGAAGCTTTACGCGTGGAAGGGCACGAAGTGGATCCGGAAGATCGAATTCCTCGCGCACGACCAGCGCGGGTTCTGGGAGGTGCGCGGCTACTCGAACTCCGCGGAGCCGTGGTTCAACGATCGGTACTCCACGGCGTAGGGACTGCGGCCGGCGAGGAACGGGTTCGGCGAGCGAGCCAGCACGACGCGTGGCACGCACCTTGAACCTCGACAGTGCGTGAGAGTCTGGCCCGGCGATCCCTATCCGCTCGGCGCGACCTGGACCGGCGTCGGCGTCAACTTCGCGCTCTTCTCGGCGCACGCGACCAAAGTCGAGCTGTGCCTGTTCGACTCGGCTGATTCACCGCAGGAATTCACGCGAATCCCGCTGCCCGAGCAGACCGACATGGTGTGGCACGGCTTCCTGCCGGACGCCCGCCCGAACCAGCTCTACGGTTATCGCGTCTACGGTCCGTACGAACCCGCCGCGGGACATCGCTTCAATCCGAACAAGATCGTCATGGATCCATACGCCAAGTCCGTGGCGCGTACGATTCGCTGGGCGGACGAGATGTTCGGCTACCGCGTCGGCGATCCCGACGGCCGACCTGTCGTTCGACGATCGCGACAACGCCGCGTTCGCGCCGCTCGCGGCCGTCGTCGATCCGGCGTTCACCTGGGGCGACGATCGGCCGCCGCGCACGCCGTGGCACAACACCGTCATCTACGAGATGCACGTGCGCGGCTTCTCGAAGCGCCATCCCGGTATCCCGGAGCCGCTGCGCGGCACCTACGAAGCGCTGACGACCGAGGCCGCCATCGATCACCTGAAGAAGCTCGGCGTGACGGCCGTCGAACTGATGCCGGTGCACCACCATGCGCGCGACCGGCACCTCGAGGAGCGCGGGCTGACGAATTACTGGGGCTACAACAGCTTCGGCTACTTCGCGCCGGAGCGGCGCTTCGCCGCGCTCGCGGTCGCCGGCCGGCGCCGTCCGCGAGTTCAAGCGGATGGTGCGCGCGCTGCATGCCGCCGGCCTCGAAGTGATCCTCGACGTCGTCTACAACCACACCGCCGAGGGCAATCAGCTCGGGCCGACGCTGTCGCTCAAGGGGATCGACAACGCGTCCTACTACCGGCTCGTCGACGGACGATCCGCGCTACTACATGGACTTCACCGGCTGCGGCAACACGCTGAACATGCGGAGCCCGCAGGTGCTGCAGCTGATCATGGACAGCCTGCGCTACTGGGTGCATCGAGATGCACGTCGACGGGTTCCGCTTCGACCTCGCCAGCGCGCTGGCGCGCGAGCTGTACGACGTCGACCGGCTCGCCGCGTTCTTCGACATCATTCACCAGGACCCGGTGCTCTCGCAGGTCAAGCTGATTGCGGAGCCGTGGGATCTCGGCGCAGGGCGGCTATCAGGTCGGCAACTTTCCGGTGCTGTGGACCGAGTGGAACGGCAGGTACCGCGACACGGTGCGCCGATTCTGGCGCGGCGACGGCGGCACCGTGTCGGAGCTCGCGACGCGCCTGGCCGGCAGCAACGATCTCTACGCGCAGAGCGGCCGCCAGCCGTACGCCAGCATCAACTTCGTCACGGCGCACGACGGCTTCACGCTGGCCGATCTCGTCAGCTACAACGAGAAGCACAACGAGGCGAACGGCGAAGAGCAACCGCGACGGCGAGAACAACAATCTGAGCTGGAACTGCGGCGTCGAAGGGCCCACCAACGATCCGGAGGTCGATGAGCTGCGCGCTGCGGCAGATGCGCAATTTCCTGGCGACGCTGCTGCTCTCGCAGGGCGTGCCGATGATCAGCCACGGCGACGAGCTCGGGCGCACCCAGCAGGGCAACAACAACGCCTACTGTCAGGACAACGAGCTCACCTGGATCGACTGGAACCTCACCGACGAGCAGAAGGCGCTGCTGCGAGTTCACGCGGCAGCTGGTCCACCTCCGCCTGGCGCAGCCGGTCCTCCGGCGGCGCAAGTACTTCCAGGGACGCAGCATCCGCGGCGCGAAGGACCTGGCCTGGCTCGCGCCCGACGGCCGCGAGATGACCGACGACGCCTGGAACGCCGGATTTCGTGCGCAGCCTCGGGATGATGCTGTCGGGCACCGCGATCGACGAGGTGGACGAGCGCGGCGAGCCGATCATCGGCGACACGCTGCTGGTGCTGCTCAACGCGCACAACGATCGCGTGCCTTTCAGCCTGCCCACGCTCGACCCGGACCACCAGTGGCAGCGCCTTTTCGACACCGTCGATCCGCTGGCGCTCAAGCGCACCTTCACGCGCGCGGCGCCCGCTATCCGCTGCAGGGACGCTCGGTCGCGGTCTTCAAGCTGACGCCGCCAGTCTTCGAGCGACGGCACGGGTTCGGCAACGCAGCCGAGTCCGTCGCGGCGCTGTCGCGGACACCGGCATTGGTTGAGACGCCGGAGCCGGCACTGGCGATGTCGGAGGGTTGATGGCGCCGCGTGACGAGTCCGCACGCAGGGTGCGTGCCCGCAAGAACCTGGCACCAGTCGAGGGCGCGTCCGAGCGGCGCGCTGACGTCCCCGATCCCGCGTTCGCCCGGCGCGTCGTCGTCGAGGGTGTGCGGCCGCAGGTCGACGGCGGACGGTTCCCGGTCAAGCGCGTGCTCGGTGACACCGTTGAGGTCCGCGCGAACGTCTTCGCCGACGGCCACGATTTGCTCGTCGTCATCCTGCGCGACCGGCCGATCCTGCGCGACGGCGCCGCGTCCGCTGGCGCGAAACGCGGATGACATCCGTCGGCCCGGGCCTCGACGAGTGGTCCGCGACGCTTCGCGCGGACACGCCCGGCTGGATGGAGTTCACGATCGTGGCCTGGGTGGATCCGTTCGCCTCGTGGCGGCGGCGATCTGCCATCAAGTCGAGGCCGGACAGGACGTCGCGCTCGAACTGGCGGAGGGCGCCCTGCTGCTGCGCGAGGCGGCCGCACGCGCCGGACAGCTCGGGGCAGCCCGCGGCGAGGCGACATGGCTGGACGGTCACGCCGACCTGCTCTGCGCGCGTACTCCGGCAGCCGAGCGCGTCGCGGTGGCCCTTGGCGTAGAGCTCGGCGATGCGATGCTGACGTATGCCGACCGGCGGCACGCGACCGAACACGCGCCGCTTCGCATCTGGGTGGATCGCGAGCGCGCGCGCTTCAGCACGTGGTACGAGATGTTCCCGCGATCCGCCGGTCCGGATCCGTCTCGCAGCGCGACCTTCCGCGAAGCGGCCGGCCGCCTCGCCCCCATTGCCGATCTCGGGTTCGACGTCGCTGCTACCTGCCGCCGATCCATCCGATCGGCCGCGCGCTTCCGGAAGGGCCGAACAACGCGCTCGACGCGGGACCGAACGATCCCGGAAGCCCCTGGGCGATCGGCTCGGAGGCGGGCGGGCATACGGCGATCGAGCCGGGCCTCGGCACGCTTCGACGATTTCGACGCGTTTCGCCGGGAAGCCGAGCGCCTGGGCCTGGAGGTCGCGCTCGACCTCGCGTGGCAGTGCTCGCCCGACCATCCGTGGGTCCGCGAGCATCCCGAATGGTTCCGCCATCGGCCCGACGGGACGATCAAGTACGCCGAGAACCCGCCGAAGAAGTACCAGGACATCTACCCGCTCGACTTCGCGAACAGCGACTGGCCGTCGCTCTGGCACGCGCTCCTCGACGTGACGCGGTTCTGGATCGCGCGCGGCGTCCGCATCTTCCGCGTGGACAACCCGCACACCAAGACGTTCGGCTTCTGGGAGTGGCTGATCGCGACGGTCCAGCGCGACGACCCCGACGTGATCTTCCTGTCCGAGGCCTTCACGCGGCCGAAGTTGATGCGGTATCTCGCGAAGGCTGGCTTCACGCAGTCCTACACGTACTTCACGTGGCGGAACACGAAGCACGAGATCGAGGAGTACCTCACCGAGCTGACGTCAACGGAGGTGTCCGAGTACCTGCGGCCGAACCTGTTCGCAAACACGCCGGACATTCTTCACGCGTACCTGCAGGAAGGCGGACGTCCGGCGTTCGAGGCGCGGCTCGTGCTCGCGGCGACGCTGTCCGCCAGCTACGGCATCTACAGCGGCTTCGAGCTGTGTGACAACAAGGCGGTGCGCCCCGGCTCGGAGGAGTATCTCGACTCGGAGAAGTATCAGATCCGGCACTGGAACTGGGAACGTCCGGGTAACATCACGCACCTCGTGCGGACCATCAACGCCGTCCGTCGCCAGCACCCGTCGCTGCAGTGGAATGGCGGGCTGCGATTCTGCGAAACCGACAATCCGCAGATTGTCGCCTTCACCAGGACGTCGCCGGACGAATCGGACGCGCTGCTCGTCGTGGTCAACGTCGATCCGCACTACATGCAGCACGGCCACGTGCGGGTCCCCGTCAACACTTTCGGGCTCGACCCGAACCGTCCCTACCGGGCCCACGACCTGCTGACCGACACGCCGTACGCCTGGAGCGGCGAATGGAACTACGTCCGCCTCGACCCTGGCGTGCGGCAGGCGCATGTTCTGACCCTATCAGCTAGCGATTCGGCGAGTTTGTGAGTGGTGACTTGCGACTTGAGACTTGTGACTTGTGACTACACCTGATCTCCCCTCTGATCCGCTCTGGTACAAGGACGCCATCATCTACCAGGCGCACGTCAAGGCGTTCTACGACGCCAACGGCGACGGCGTGGGCGACTTCCAGGGCCTGACACAGAAGCTGGATTACCTGCACAATCTCGGCGTCACCTGCATCTGGCTGCTGCCCTTCTTCCCGTCGCCGCTCAAGGACGATGGGTACGACATCTCCGACTACTGCGCCGTTCACCCCAGCTACGGCACGATCGAGGACGTCAGGGCGCTCGTCGATGCGTCGCACCAGCGCGGCATCCGGGTGTTGATCGAGCTCGTGGTGAACCATACGTCCGACCAGCACCCGTGGTTCCAGCGCGCGCGGCACGCGCCACCCGGATCGCCCGAGCGCGAGTTCTACGTCTGGAGCGACACCGACCAGAAGTTCCCGGAGACGCGCATCATCTTCACCGACACGGAGAAGTCCAACTGGACGTACGACCCGGTCGCGAAGCAGGTACTACTGGCACCGCTTCTTCTCCCACCAGCCCGACCTGAATCACAACAACCCCGCCGTCGTCGACGCCGTGATCGACGTGATGAAGTTCTGGCTGGATCTCGGGGTGGACGCGTTGCGGCTGGATGCGGTCCCGTACCTGTGCGTGCGCGAAGGGACGAACAACGAGAACCTGCCCGAGACGCATGACGTGCTGAAGCGAATCCGCCGCGAGCTCGATGCCGCCTACAGCAACCGCATGCTGCTGGCGGAGGCGAACCAGTGGCCGGCCGACGTGCGCGACTACTTCGGCGAAGGCGACGAGTGCCACATGGCGTTCCACTTCCCGCTGATGCCGCGGATGTTCATGGCGCTCCGGCAGGAGGACCGGCACGCCGTCACCGAGATCATGAACCAGACGCCGGACATCCCGGCGACGTGCCAGTGGGCGCTCTTCCTGCGGAACCACGACGAGCTCACGCTCGAAATGGTGACCGACGAGGAGCGCGACTACATGTACCAGACCTACGCGGCCGACCCGCAGGCGCGCCTGAACGTCGGCATCCGGCGGCGTCTCGCGCCGCTCATGGAGAACAGCCGCCGGCGCGTGGAGCTGCTGAACATGCTGCTCTTCTCCATGCCGGGCACGCCCATCGTCTACTACGGCGACGAGCTCGGAATGGGCGACAACATCTACCTCGGCGATCGCAATGGCGTCCGGACGCCGATGCAGTGGAACGGCGACCGCAACGGCGGCTTCTCACGGGCCGACACCGCCCGCTTGTATGCGCCGCCGATCGTCGATCCCGTGTACGGCTACCAGTCGATCAATGTCGAAGCGCAGGAGCGATATCCGTTCTCGCTCCTGAACTGGATGAAGCGGCTGATCGCCCTGCGTAAGCAGCACCAGGTCTTCGGCCGCGGATCGCTGGAGTTCATCTACTGCGCGAACCGCAAGGTGCTCGCCTACCTCCGGCGCGACGAGCACGAGACGGTGCTCGTTGTGGCGAACCTGTCGCGATCGCTGCAACCGGTGGAGCTCGACTTGAACGGGTGCGCCGGGCTGACGCCGGTCGAGATTCTCGGCCTCACGCCGTTCCCGCGCATTGTCGAGGACCGGCCGTATTTCATGACGCTCGGCTCGTATGCGACTTACTGGTTCTCGCTCGTGCCGCAGCCGATGCAGCTGACGCAGGCCTCCAAGTCGACGGACGCGACACCCGCCTCACTCGCGGACGCGCTGCCGGCACTGCTCGTGGGCACCAACTGGGAGACCGTGTTCGATTCGGCCGCGCGCCAGGTGCTCGAACGGCAGGCGCTGGCGCCCTACCTGGCGCGGCAGCGGTGGTTCGCCTCCAAGGCGCGCGTGTTGCGCGACGCCCGGTTCGTGGACTGGGTGCGGCTACGCGGCGGGAACAACCCGGCGTTCGTCGGCATCGTCACCGCGGTCTATGTCGACGGCTGGACCGAAAGCTACGTGACGCCGTTCGCGCTGGTCGCTGAGGACCAAGCCAGGAAGATCCTCGCCGAGACACCCGGCCTGGTCCTCGCGCGCATCACCGGCGCGCGCAAGGGCGCCATCGTCGACGGCATGCTCGACGACGACGTGTGCAACAGGCTGACGGACCTGGTGCGCGACGAGGAGGACTTGCGCGGCGTCCGGGGCAGCCTGAGGGGACTCCGGCGTGGCGCGCTCGACCTGGCGCCGGACCGCAAGTGGGTGCGTGGCGGCATCGATCAGAGCAACACGATCGCGTTCGTCAACGAACGCTACGCCCTGAAGGTGTTCCGAAAGGTGGAACCGGGACCGAACCCGGAGTTCGAGGTCGGCGAGGCGCTCACCGTGGAGGGTTTCCCGCGGATCGCCGCGCTCTCGGGCGCGCTGCTGTACGACAGGCCCGGCGTGGAGAGGGGCACAGTTGCAATCGTGCAGGCCTCCATCACCAACCAGGGTTCGGGCTGGACCTTCACGGTCGACGAGCTGCGGCGGTACTACGAGCGGGTGTCGGCGCGCATCAGCGGCACCGACGGTGAGCCGCGAATCAGCGTGGAAGCGCGGGAGGCGGTTGCGGCGGGCGACCTCGAGCCGCCGCCGTTCTTCGCGGCCCTGCAGGGATGGTATCTCGTCGCCTCGTCGGTGCTCGGCCGGCGCACTGCCGAAATGCACCTGACGCTCGCGCGCGTGCCGTGGCCCGACTTCATCCCGCGGCCGCTCGACGCCGCGGCGCTGGACGCGTGGGTCCACGATGCGGTGTCGCAGGCGACGCGCGCGCTCGATCTGCTGCTGAAGAAGCAGGACGAACTGCCGGAGAGCGTCCGCGCGACGGCGAGCATGGTGCTCGACTCGCGTGACGCGCTCTTCGATCGCCTCGAGGCCGCGCGGAGCCTCCGTGACGCCGGCGAGCGGATTCGCGTGCATGGCGACTACCACCTCGGTCAGGTGCTGCGCACCGAGGAGGACTTCGTCATCCTCGACTTCGAAGGCGAGCCTGGTCGAAGCCTCGCAGAACGCCGCGCGCTCTACTCGCCGTTGAAAGACGTCGCTGGCATGCTGCGATCGTTCGACTACGCAGCACAGGCAGCGCTGGTCGCCTTCGCGCAGACCGCACCCGGCGCGTCCGAGCCGCTGGCGCCGTGGGCCGACGCGTGGCGCCACTGGGTGTCGCAGGCGTTTCTCGATGCGTACCGCCGAACGATGGAAGGCTCGCCGACGTTGCCGGGCGGCACGTCGTTCGACACGCTGCTGCAGGCGCTCACGGTAGACAAGGCGCTCTATGAACTCGTCTACGAGCTGAACAGCCGTCCCGAGTGGGCACGCATACCGCTGCAGGCGCTCGCAACTCTGGCGTTGCCCTTGCAACGAGCGTCACACACCGATCTTATAATTGCAGCGGGACGCGATGCGAATGCACCGCGTTCGTGAAGTTGAACGAGGAAGTGATGGCTAAGAAGACGACCGCTCGCGATAAGGCCGAACCGGGTTCCGACATCGAAGCCGCCGCGCCGAAACCGCGCGCGCGTGCGAAAACGACGAAGCGCTCGACTGCGGCGGCGGGCACCGCGAACGACACGAATGTCGCCTCCGAGGGCTTCGAATCGACACTTGTGTCGTTCGGGGTCGACAGCGCCACCAACGGCGTTCCCAGCGTCGACGAGATCCGGCTGAGGGCCTACCAGCGATACCTCGAACGAGGCGCCGGCCACGGCATGGACTTTGACGACTGGGTCCAGGCAGAGAAGGAGCTGCGCCAGAAGTAGCGTCAACACAGCAGCTCCGAGGGGGTAACTGTGGCTCGGGCGCTGTGGAAAGGATCGATCTCCTTCGGACTCGTCAACATCCCGATCGAACTGCACCTCGCCGTCCGCGATTCGCGGCCGCATTTCCGGATGCTGCACGCGAAAGACAAGTCGCCGGTCCGCTTCGAGCGCGTCTGCATCCGTGACGGGCATCCCGTCGCATGGGGAGACCTCGTCAAGGGCTACGAGTACGCGAAGGGGCGCTTCGTCGTCCTCACAAAGGACGACTTCAAGGCGGCGGCGGTGGAGAAGACGCGCACGATCGACATCATCGACTTCGTCGAGGCCGATGAGATCGACGATCGCTTCTTCGAGACGCCGTATTACGTGCTGCCGTCGAAGGGCGGCGAGCGCGCCTATGCCCTGCTGCGCGAGGCCCTGAAGGAACCGGCCCGCGTCGGCATCGCGAAGTTCATCCTGCGCGATGTCCAGCACCTCGCCGCCGTCGAGGTGATCGAGAACGCCATCGTCCTGTCGGTCATGCGCTTCGCGGAAGAACTCGTCGATCGGAAACAGCTGTCGTTTCCATCGGCCAGCGGTATCCGCAAGGCGGAGCTCGACATGGCGAAAGCGCTGGTGAACAACCTCGCTGCGGCCTGGGACCCGTCCAAATACACGGACGAGTACCGCGAGAACCTGATGCGCGTCATCAAGGCGAAGATGAAAGGCAAGCAGGTCAAGCTCGAAGCGCAGGAGGAGCCGCGCCAGGCGGAGGTGATCGACCTGATGGAGCGCCTGCGGCGCAGCCTCGATCAGAGGGGTGGCGCAAAACGGGCCGCCGGCAGTCGAAAGACAGCCGCCGCCAGGCCCGCGCGCGCGCGAAAGGCGAAGCGCAAAGCGGCCTGACCGGAGGCCCTGCATCTGTACCCGACGGCGCGGCCGGGTCTAAAGACCCGGCCCTACATTGCCCCGGATTGCAGTAGATTCCTGTCCCTGATGATCGCCCCCATGCTTGCCTCGCTCGACGAGGCGCCGCTCGCCGATCCCTCACTCGTCTATGAGCCCAAGTACGACGGCATCCGCGCGATTGCAGAAGTCGGCGCCGGCGGCCGCTCCGTGCGCCTCTGGTCGCGGCTCGGCAACGACAAGACGTCGCAGTTCCCTGAAGTCGCCGAGATGCTCGCCGCGTGGGCCCGCCGGCGACGCGAGCCTGTCGTGCTCGACGGCGAGCTCGTCGCGCTCGACACCAGCGGCGAGCCGGCCGGATTCCAGCGCCTGCAGGGACGAATACATATCAAGGACTCGGCGGAAGGCGGTCGAGCAAAGGCCGCTGCTCCGGCGTCGCTGGCCGGTCGCGTCGCGTTCATCGCGTTCGACCTGCTGCAGGTGGGCTCCGCCAGCCTGTGCGAGCAGCCGCTGACCGAACGCCGGAAGGCGCTCGAGCATCTGCTGCGAGGGAAACGATCGCCTCTCTTCCGGATCAGCGAGCAGGTGCGCGGCGACGGGCGGGCCCTCTACCAGCGCGCGCTCGAGAGCGGATGGGAAGGGTTGATCGCGAAGCAGGCCGCATCGAGGTACCGGCCGGGCAAGCGCACGCCGGACTGGCGCAAGCTGAAGATCCTCTGCGAGCAGGAATTCGTCGTCGGCGGGTGGACCGAGCCGCGGCAGACGCGCACGCACTTCGGCGCGTTGCTCCTCGGCGTGTACGACGGGTCCTCGCTCGTCTACGCGGGGCACACCGGCACCGGCTTCGACGAGAAGGAGCTCGCACGCGTCATGAAGCGGCTCACGCCGCTCGAGATCCCGGAGTCGCCGTTCGCCGTCCGCCCGAAGTCGAACGAACGTCCACACTGGGTCCGGCCGGAGCTGGTGGTGCAGGTGAAGTTCACCGAGTGGACCGACGACGACAAGCTGAGACACCCGGTGTACCTGGGCCTGCGCGACGACAAGCCCGCGCGTGATGTCGTCCGCGAGGGCCAGCGGCGGCTGCACGGCGCAGCGTCTGCGCGCCTCGGCGGCGGAGCGCCTCCCGAACGTGCGGAAGCCAGGGCTCAGCGTCCCAAACGCACCACCCGGAAAGCGGACGCGAAGAAGTCCGATTCGAAAGCGGTAGCAGGCTCCGGCGTGAGCTCGCCGAAGACCGATGCACTCGTCGAGCAGCTGCGCACACTGGAGGACGCGCGGCGCGACGGAACGATCGACCTTCCCGGCGGTGAGCAGCTGGCGGTCACCAATCTGCACAAGGTGTTCTGGCCGCGCCTCCGGCTCACGAAGGGCGACCTGTTCCGCTACTACGCGCAGGTGGCGCCCTGCATCCTGCCTGTGATTGCCGACCGCCCGCTCGTCATGAAGCGCTTTCCGAACGGTGTCGACGCGAAGCCGTTCTACCAGCACCGCGCACAGGCCGTGCCGCCGGGCGTGCGCGTCGAACCGGTGGACGGAGCGGAGCGCCGGCCACAGCTGATCGGAGGCGACCTGAAGACGCTGATGTACACCTGTCAGCTCGCCGCGATCTCGCAGGACCCGTGGTTCTCGCGGGTCGCGTCGCCGTCGATCGTCGACCACATCGCGCTCGACCTCGATCCGCCCGACGACGTGCCTTTCACGCGGGTCCTCGAGGTCGCGCGATGGGTCCGCGACGAGCTCGGCGCGCTCGGCATCGCCGGGCTGCCGAAGACGTCAGGGTCGAGCGGACTGCATATCTACGTGCCGCTTGCGCCCGGGACGACGTATGAGACGGGGCTGGTGTTCGCTCAGCTCGTTGCCACGCTCGTCGCCGAGAAGCACCCGAAGGCGGCGACCGTCGAGCGTGCGGTGAAAGCGCGTGGCACTCGTGTGTACGTGGACTACCTGCAGAACATCGAAGGGAAGACGCTCGCGTCGGCCTACAGCGCGCGCGCCAGCGAGTACGCCGGCGTGTCGACGCCGCTCACCTGGGACGAAGTCGATCGTGGAGTGGACCGCGAGGAGTTCACGCTCCGCACGGTGCCTGGGCGGATCCGCGAGCTCGGCGATCTGTGGAAGGGCGTCAGGACCGCGCGCGGCGCCGACCTGCAATCGATCGCATCGGGCGCGAAGTCGCGGCGCCGCTGACCACAGGCGCCGAGGACGCGCTCATTGCGCCCTCAATGCCGGCGTCATCTCGGCACGAGGGCCGGATACCCCTTCCGGAGCCGCTCGTGCAGCGCCCTCGGGTCGTCGAGGATCTCGAACGCGCCAGTGAAGTCGGGATCGCCCCACCAGCCGCCGCAGCGCAGGACGATGCACGGCACGCCGGCCGCCCGCGCCGCTTCGATGTCGTAGGGCGTGTCGCCCACCATGACGGCCTGGTCGGGAGCACACCCGATTCGCGCCAGCGTCGCCTTGACGACGTCCGGATCCGGCTTGGATCGCTGCACGTCGTCAGCGGACCCCGCGCCGTCGAAGAGGCCGTCGACGCCGGCGATGGACAGCAGGTCGCGCACCTCGTCCTGCTGCGCCGACGTGGCGACGCCGAGCGTCAGGCCCATGTCGCTCAGGAAACGGATCAGGTCGCCAGCTCCACGCGTGGCGTACAGCCGTGCGAGGTACCGCTCCCTGAAGATCTGACGTCTCCGATCGGCAATCGCCTGCCCCTCGTCCGACTCCGGATCGATGCCGGCCAGAGCCGGCAGCAGCTTCTCGCCGCCCATGCCGATGAGCGGACGGACATCCCGGTGCGCGACGGGCCGCGCGCGCTCGGCGAGCGCATCGACCCACGCCGAGGCGTGCGCGTCGTTGCTGTCCACCAGCGTGCCGTCGATGTCGAAGAGCACGGCTCGATACATGGCGGCTCCGGGCTACGACGAGAGACGTCCTTCGCCGAACGAGCCTCCCCCGCTGCAGACTTCCGCCGCCGTTCGACTGTCATCGACGTCCGGCGATCCTGACGGACGCCGAGCGATCACTCGTCGTCCTCGTCCAGATCGAGATCGTCGACATCCTCATCGGACTCGACGTCGGCATCGGCGTCGAGCCCATCGTCGCCGATGCCCTTTTCGCGCTCTTCGGGCGGGTCGGAGATCAGTTCGTCGTCGGGATTGCGGTCCATCTCGGCCATGCTGCCTCCTGTACGTCGTGGGGACCGCAGCAAGCCCGATACCACGCTGAGCCGGCCGTCAGTCCTTAAAGGGTTGGGTCCGCGCCACGGGTCGCCGCGCCGAGGCGAAGTCGACGAGCGACCACCCCGTTTCGAGCAGGTGCGATTCGAAGCCGCACTGGAACGCCGTCAGCTCGTCGATATCGGAGAAGGAGAATTCCCGGAGGTGCGCTTCGCTCGAAACGATCCGCAGCAGGAGGGGCGGCACCCGCCATATCGCAATCGTGACAGCACCGCGGCCGAAGACCCACGAGGGCGGCCGCTGTTCGCCGGCGACGTTCAACGGAGAAACAAATACTGGAATGAGCAACGAGCCTGCAGAGCAGCCAAGAAGTGCGGCACTATAGCACAGTTCATCAGCCGCCCGTCCCGGAGCGAGACCTGCGCCAGGTGCGGTCGTCGAGCTACCGCGTCGCCCCGATCGTGTCCTTGTAGGTCGACTTCACGGTCCCGAACTTTCGCGCGACGTCCATCAGCGCCGGGTAGAACTGCACGAAGGTCTGCTCTACGGCGGTGTTGTCGCGATGGCACGCGTAGCAGCTGGCCGTCTGCGGCAGCGGCGGAACCGCGTTGGTCGCGCGGGCGAAGTTGTAGAAGCCCCAGCCGCCCGGCAGGCGGGCGTCCTTCACGTTGGCCTCGATCGCGCGCACGTCGGTCTGGAAATGTCCCGTCCTGTTGATCGAACCCTCGCTGGCCGACCCGCGGATCTCGAGCACGAACATCGTGCGGTCCGGCCACGTGCCGCTCTTCATGAACGCGCGATACGACGTGGGGTTCACGTACACGTTCGTGAACGACTGCGGCTGGCCGGCGGCCGGCGCGTTGGGCCCATAGTTCATGCCGAGCCCGGCGCTCAGGAAGATCCACTCGCGATAGTCGGTTGGAAACGCCAGCTGGTTGTCGGCCTGCAGTGACGGGCCGTCGGCGGTTGGCTGCTGCGCGCCGACCTGCGGCGAAGTCGAGAGGGCGACGATGAACGCGGCGGACAGACCGACTGACAGGACCTTGAACATGTCGTGCTTCTCCAGGACGCGAACGGCTGGTGCGACGAATAGCGTAGCAGGTTCCGCTCGGCAGGTCAGCGGTAAGGTAACAGCCGGCCCTGGGTCCCGGCGCCAGGAAAGCGCCTCGATGCGGCCCCGGGCCGACGGTCGCATCGAGGCGTGACTGCGTTCAACGCGGCGCTGACCCGGCGGCCGCGACGTTCGCCGCCGGCGCGTCGAGACTGAGCGAGAGCGCCGACGTCGCCCAACCGGTCGCCATCGACGATATCCACTGGTTGTGACCGTACGGGAAGCCGCCTTCGAAGTACGGCTGGAACTTCGGCGCCCGGCTGCGGACGAACCACGAACCGTCGGCCCGCTGCGTCGAGAGCAGGTACGCGGCACCGCGCTGCACGGCGCCGTCTCCGGCTGGCGCTGCGCCCGATTCCAGCAGCGCAGTCAGGGCCAGGCCGGTCCCATACGCATCGCTTTCCATCTCCTCGCGCTGCGCCCACCCGCCGTCGCGACGCTGAGAGGACACCAGTTCGCTCGCAGCACGGCCAATCGTCGTCCGATCGGCGCCGCCCCACGCGAGACCCAGGAGGCGGAAGGCTCGATCTTCGGTCGTCAGCGGCGTCGCAGCGGTGAGCCACGCCATCGCCCGCGCCGTGCGCCCGCGCATCTCCTCGCCGCGCCCCGGCGGCGCGTAGACCTTCAGCGCCCTGACGCCGAGTGCGGTGCGCGTGAAATCGCCGTCCTCGATAGGCGGACGGGCGATGCCGCCAATGTGCCAGTTGCCGCCCTGGCGCTGCTGCGCCACGGTGTTGAACATCATGGCGTCGGTCGCGCGATCGGGCGGATAGCCGAACGCCGCGAGGCCGCCGAGCGTGTAGAGGAGGATGTCCACCGCCGGCGGATCCTGCCGCTCGAGCAGTCGCGTGGCGGTCGCCCCGAACGCCGCTGCCGCGCCGGCCGCGCGCTGGGCCGCGCCTTCGTCCGAGATGTGCACCCCTCGCTTCCGTGCGGCCATCGTCGCGAAGTCCGTGACGTTCTGCGCATGACACGCGCCGCAGGCGCCGTTCACGAAGAAGTTGCCCGTTGCGCGCTCCAGCAGCGCGACGCTCCGATCGACCGCGACCCGGTGCGCGACAGGCGCCGGCGACGCGGACGGACCATCGGCAGGCCGTGCCGCAACGTGAGCCGCGGGAGCACTCGCTGCCTTCAGAAGTGCAACGGCCTTCGTCGGCCCGGACTTCTCGGCCCAGTCGAGCGCCGTCTCGCCCATGGCGTCCTTCGCTCCGAGATCGCTGAGGGGAATCAGGAGCCTGATGGCTTCGAGATCGCCATGATCGGTTGCCGTCGCGAGCATCAGCGGCGTCATCCCTCGTGCCTCTGCGTGACGCGGATTGCCTCCCGCGTCGAGGAGTGCCTTGACGACGTCCGCAGGGCCGGTCGCGGCAAAGGACAGGGCGGAAGTCAGTCCAAGGTTGATGAGACCGTTCTTGACCGGCTGTGACGGCGGACCAGTCGTGGCGTTGGGATTCGCGCCCTTCGAGAGCAGCAACCGGACGACTTCAAGGTTGCCGTTCTGGGCGGCGTTCAGAAGAGGGTTGGATCCGATGAATTTGTCGGCAGCGTTCACCTCGATGCCGGCGTCGATCAACTGACGCACGGTCGCGGTATCGTCGCCGAAGGTTGCGCTCCAGAGAGCCGTCACGTTCACCGCGTCCACGGCTTTGGGATTGGCACCCTTAGCGAGCAGAAGCCGCACCGTCTCCGCCGACTCGTCGCTCATCGCCGCGAGCAGCAGCGCCGTGCGCCCCGTCTCGGTCACGACGTTCACGTCCGCTCCGCGCTCGAGGAGAAGCCGCACCTTCGCGATGTCGGCCACCGCCCACATCAGCGCGGTCGCGCTTCCTGCGCTCTTGCCGTTCACGTCCGCGCCCTTGTCCAGCAGGAGACGCATGGTGTCGAGCGAGCCGACCGCGGCGGCGTGCATCAGCGGGGTCGCGCCACCACGCCGATCCCTGCCGTTCGCGTCCGCGCCTCCCTGGAGCAGCGCAGCGACCTTCGACGTGTCGCCGCTGCGTATCGCGGCGTACATGGCGTCCGCCGGCTCAGGGGCGGGTTGCTGCGCCGCGAGCACGGTAACACTCGCCAGCGCGACGATCAGTCCGGCGGTTCGAGCAAGCATGGTCGTTCTCCTGTTGCGGAGGTCAACGAGCTCGGGAGACGCGGGTCAGGACAGTTGCCATCCGGGCACACGAAATGACAGCTGACGGATGAGCGAAGCGACCGGGTGACGGCGTGCCAGACGCGTCCGGGACAACTGCCGAGCTCGGATGATAGCAGGACTCTCTGAGGAACGGGTAGTTGTGCGGAGAGATCCGCATGTCAATGTAACGACGCGAACGCGCGCGGCGAACGCGTGCGCGCGATTCCCCTGAGCTCGACCTGCGACACGTGGGCGCCGCGGCTTCCTGCTGGGCTCGTTTGAGAGCTGTTCCTGACTCGAGTCCACTTGCCACTCGCCGCGACCACCATCGAAGATGGAACATCGCAGTCGCAGCGAGCCGGAGGTCACATGTCGAAGAAGGTCGATTACACCGCAGAGGAGTGGAAGGCGATTGCATCCGCGCCGGTGATGGCCGGTCTCTACGTGTCGATGTCCGATAAGGGAGGGCCCGCCGGTATCGCGAAGGAAGCGATCGCGGTCGTGAAGGCGATCGCCGACTCGGGATCAGGGGACGCGCCTGAAGTCGTGAAGGCGCTTTCGGAGAGCGTCAAGAGCTCCGGAGGCCGTCCCGAGCTGCCTGACCTGCCGACAGGCGATCCCGCCGCGACGCAGCAGGCGCTGATCGGCGGCATCAAGACAGCGGTCGCCGCTGTCGCGTCGAAGTCGTCGTCCGAGTCGGATGACTACAAGGCGTGGCTGGTGTCGGTGGCGACGGCCGTGTCGCACGCGTCGAAGGAAGGCGGGTTCCTCGGCTTCGGCGGGGCTGAGGTCAGCCGGGACGAAGAGACCGCGCTCAGGCAGCTGTCGGACGCGCTCGGCGTCAGCGGAAAGCCGCGAACGTAGCAGTCCGCTTTCTTGCCTTCTTCACGAAGGTCCGAAGGCACGAACGGACTAGCGCCTGCGTGGGGTGGCCTCGCCTGGTTCAGGCCAGCGCAGCCTTCACGGTCGCGACGGTAAACGGCACCTGCCGCAGCCGCACGCCCGTCGCGTCGAAGATGGCGTTCGCGACCGCGGCGGCCAGCGCACGCGTGCCGGCCTCCCCGGCGCCGGTGGCCGGGACCTCGGGCCGGTTGACCAGCACGATGTCGATCTGCGGCGGCACGTCCGACATGCCGCCGATCGGGTACGTCCGCCAGTCGACGCTCGTCACCGCGCGACGATCGAAGTGCACTTCCTCTTTCATCGTGCGGCTCAGCGTCTGGATCACGTTGGACTGCAGCGTCTGCGTCAGGCCAAGCGGGTTGATGATCAGCCCGCAGTCGTGCGCCATCACGTACCTGACCACGCGGACCACGCCGCTGCGACGGTCCACCTCCACTTCCGCGATGTTGCCGACGTAGGTGCCGCCGCGGATGCCGAGCGCCACGCCGCGGCCCCGTGCCGCACCGCTCCCGGCCGCACGCCTGGGCGACGGCCTGGCGTCCCACCCGAACTTCTCGGCAGCTGCTGCGAGCACCGCCTTCGCGCGTTCGTCGGTCAGGTACTTCGAGCGGAACTGAATCGGATCGACGCCGGCTGCGGCCGCGACCTCGTCGAGGAACGACTCCACGGCGAACGACGTCGACGGCCCATTGGGATCGCGCAGGTGCGTACCCGCGAGCGGCGACGGCGTCGGGGTCAGCGACGGGATGACATGCGCGGTGCTGAGGAAGTCAGCGAACGGGTAGGGTGCTGCGCCGCCTCCGCCGCTCCCCCACTCCGCGTACTCGTCGAAGCCGGACGTGTTCGGCAGCCCCATCAACTGCGCCGCGAGGAAGTTCCCCTTCGCACTCGGGATGAAGTTGATCTCGCCGCCCGAGAACGCCTTCGATGTGAACTGCACGCCGCTCACGTTCCCGTCAGCATCGAGCCCTGCACTCAGCTCGAACACTGCCGCCGGACCCTTGGGCCCCCAGCCCGTGAGATCGCCGCGCATCCACTGCACGCGCACCGGCTTCCCGACCGCCTGCGACAGGACCAGCGCGTCGGCGCCCACATCGTCGAACCCCGGCCTCCCGTAGGAGCCGGAGTCCTGCATCCAGACGACGCGCATCTTGTCCGGCGGGACTCCCATCAACTCGGCGTAGCCCCGCTGCGCCTGGTGCGGCTTCTGCGCGCCGCACCACACGGTGGTAACCCCGTCGGCCTGCACGTCCGCCACCGCGCACCCTGGCCCCATCGTCGCGTGCGAGTGGAACGGATAGGCGTAGGTCGCTTCGACGCGCCGTGCCGCCTTGGCGATCGCTGACGGTGCATCGCCGCGCTTGACGGTTTCGCGCGAGGACTTCGGCCGTGCCGTGCGCATCTGCGCGTAGAGTCCGCCCTGCTCGGGAAACAGATCCCCGGGGTCGCTCCAGGTGATCTTCACCGTCCTGGATGCCTTGATCGCGCCCCATTCCGTCGCCGCCACCACGCCGACGAAGTTCCCCTTGACGACGGTCTGCACGAATCCGGGGAGTCGCTTCGCCGCGCTGTCGTCGACGCTGACGACCTGTGCGCCGACCGCAGGCGGGCGCATGACGCGGCCGTGCAGCATGTTCGGCACGCGGACGTCGCCCACGTACTTGAACCGGCCGAACACCTTGTCGGCGACATCGCTGCGCCGAACGGACGTGCCGACGATCGAGTACTCCTTCGGACTCTTCGGCTTGCCGGACCCCTGGACGTTCAGGCTGAAGCCGCTGCCCGTGATCTTCAGCTCCTCCTGCAGGTTCGCGTCGCCGACGAGATCGCCGAGCGCGACGGACTTCGACGGATCGGTCTTCGAGCTGACGATGCCGTTCTGGATGGCGAGCTGCTCGACGGGCGTGTTCAGTCGACGCGACGCCGCCTGCACCAGGAGCCCGCGAGCCGTCGCCGCGACGTTGCGGAGCGCCGCGCCGCCCGAGGCGACGGAGTTGCTGGCGCCGACGCCGCCCTGATCGGGGGTGCCGAAGGTGTCGCCCATGACCATGGTGACGCGATCGAAGGGGACGCCGAGCTCCTCGGCCACGATCTGCGTGAGCGCGACGTTCACGCCCATCCCGACTTCGACCTTGCCCGTGCAGACGGTGACAGCGCCCGACGGCGCGATCCGCAGCCACGAGTCGATCTTCGCCAGCGGCGGTCCCACAGGCACGGGACCCGCAGCAGGTGCCTGCGGCGCAGCGGCCTGGGCACCCAGGGTTTCGATGAGCGGGCCGGCCATGCTGAACCCGATCAGCAGGCCGCCGGCGGACCGGACGAAATCGCGTCTCGAGACGGGCGTGCCGGGAGTCATGCGCGTGCTCCCTTCTTCGCGGCATCGGCGGCACGGCGGACGGCGCTGAAGATCGCCGCGTGGCTGCCGCAGCGGCAGATCAGCCCGTCGAGACCGCGGCGGATCTGCTCATCGGTCGGCGCCGGTGTTCGGTCGAGGAGCGCCTTCGACGCGAGCACCCAGCCGTTGACGCAGTAGCCGCACTGGAAGGCCTGTTCCTCGATGAACGCCTGCTGGATCGGATGCGGACGCTCCGGCGTGCCGAGCCCGTCGAGCGTCACGATCTTCTTGCCCACGGCCGACGAGACCGGGAGGGTGCACGAGCGCACGGCGGCGTCGTTGACCAGCACCGTGCACGCCCCGCACTGGCCGAGCCCGCAGCCGAACCTCGGGTTGTCGAGCCCCAGGTTGTCACGAAGGGCGTAGAGGAGCGGCGAATCGGGCTCGATGTCCGCCCGCTGCACCCGCCCGTTCACGTCAAGCGACACCATGGCCATCGGCCGTTCCTCCCGCTGGCATTCCTCTGATCGCGCCCAGGCCCAGTACCGCGTACCGGGCGACCGCCGTTACGAGCGCACCTTACCACGGACGAGGACGCCCGAAACGGGCCGCACCGACCATCTCGTCGCCCCAGCGCCATCCTGTCCGACAGGAGTGTCGATCTCCCGTGATCCGCGCGGTTTCAACCGGCCCGTATTTCAGGGGAAACAGCGCCGCGTTCCGCGGCGCCTCGCTGGCGCGGCTGTTGCTCCGAGGGCGACATGCCCAAGGCGCTTGCCGCTCTCCCACGTGCGTCTACCATCCCCCGGGCCGCTTCGCCCATCAGCCGGCGACAGCTGCTGGCCGGAGGGGCTGGTCTCACGGTCCTCGCGTTCGGCCGCATGCCGCTCGGCGCGCAGGCGCCACGCGGCAGGGTGACGGTCTTCACCCACACGACCGTCGTCACCGTGAACGGATCGCAGACCGACGTCGCTCTCGCGGTCGAGGGCGACACGATCGCGGCGATCGGTAACACGGACGAGATCCTCGCGCGGTATCCCGGGGCTGAGGTGTACGACGGACGAGGAAAGGCGCTGCTCCCGGGGCTGATCAACTGCCACGCGCATCTCGGTGCGACCATCGCTCGCGGGTTCAACGAGGACTTCGGGTTCCCGAACAGTGCGCGCCTGCGCGTGCAGCCGACGAGCCTCCTGTCGAAAGAGGAAGCGACGCTGATGGTCACCGTCGGCGCGCTCGAGTGCATCCGCTCGGGCACGACGACTGTCGTGGAGAGCGCGTCGAACATCGCGAACTCCGCGACGGCGCTTGCGCAGACCGGCCTCCGCTGCGTGTTCGCCGAGGGCATTCGCGACCGCGAGAACGGATCGGGGCCGATGTCGCCGGAACTGCTGGCCAGCAGCCAGGCTCCGCGCTTCTCGCCGAAGCTGCGTGACGAGGGGATGCAGCGGATCGAGGATCTCTTCTCGGCCTGGCACGGTGCGAAGGGCGGGCGTATCACGGTCTTCCCCGCCGCCACGCTCGCCGAGGACGCCTCGCCCGAACTGCTGCAGGCGGTCCGGGCGTTCGCGGAGAAGCACGATCTCGGCTACACGATTCACCTGACGCAGAGCCGCCCCGAAGCCGACTTCATGGTGAAGTATCACGGCCTGCGGCCGGCGAGCTTCCTCGCGAAGCACGACTTCCTGGGCCCGCGGCTCTTCGCGGCGCACTGCCGCTACGTGGACGACGCGGAGATCGCGGCACTTGGCCGGTCGAAGACGATCGTGTCGCATCAAGCGGCGATGGCCGGCAACCGCGGTGTCATCCCGCCGATCCCGGCGCTCCGCGACGCGGGCTGCCCGATCGCCAACGGCACGGACAACAACACCAACGACCTGCTGGAGGTGATGCGGGTCGCGCTCATCACGGAACGCGTGCGCCGCGACGACGAGCGTCCCGGGATGCGGCCGCAGCCGGAGGACATGCTGGAGGACGCGACGCTGGGTGGGGCGCGGGCGGTGCGCCAGCCGCGCGTCGGCGCGCTGGAGGTCGGCAAGAAGGCGGATCTGATCGTCCTCGACACGCAGCGGATTCATCTCGTGCCCGCGGGTCGCATCCTCTCGGCGTGGGTTCACAACGGCCAGCCGGCAGACATCGAGTCGATGATGGTGGACGGCGAGTTCGTCATGCGCGACCGGAAAATACTGACAGTGGACGAGCCGCGCATCATCGCCGAGGCGGACAAGATCGGGCGCCGAGTGTGGGGCGAGGTCCTGAAGGACGGCCCGGTGCCGCTTCCGGGCCGATCGAGCGGTCAGCAACTCGAGCTGCTCAGGCGGATCGCAGCGCCGGCGCTGCCTGCTTGACCGCGCTCGGATCGAACTGGCGCTCCGCGATGAACAGCCCCGGCACCAGCGCACATGCGAGGTACGAGACCGCGAGCAGCGCCAGGCCCAGCCCGATCGAATACTGCGAGGCCGCATAGCCGATGAGGAGCGGGGACAGGGTGGCGCCGATACGACCGAGGTTATACGCCGCGCCGACGGCCGTGCCGCGCACCGACGCCGGGAAGCTCTCGCTCATGTAGGTGCTGTTGACGGCATACGGCGCGCCGTAGAGGAACCCGAATACGAGCAGCAGGTAGGCGATCGTCGAGGCGTTGCCATAGAACACGAGGAGCGGCAGATACACCGCGGTGAGGAGGCCTGACACGACCCACATCGCCTTCCGGCCGAAGATGTCGGCCGCGTAGCCGGTGATCACCTTGCCGATGCACATCATCGTGTAGGTGCCGGCCACGTACCACCCCATGCTCTGAAGGTTCACGCCGAGGTCCCTCACCAGATAACTCGGGAGCCACGTGTTCGCGCCGTAGTACCCGAACTGCAGCGCGATCGACGTGAGCGTCCACAGCATCGCGTTGCGGCGTGTGACGGGGTTGCTCCACAGCTCCGTGAAGCCGCCCTCCGTGCGTGCGCCGCCGCGGACGGTGGACGTCCAGCTGGGAGGATCGGTCAGCCCGCGCAGCATGACGAGCGTCAGCAACCCGGGCACGATGGCACACCAGAACAGCGGCCGCCAGCCGTACGCCGGCAGCACCCAGGACGACAGCAGTGCCGCCGCGACGTAGCCGGCGGACCAGCCCGCCTGCACGGTGCCAAGCACGGTCGTGCGGATTCTGGTCGGCACGTACTCCGCGACCACGAGGCTGCCGACGCTGTAGAGCGCCGCAATGCCAAATCCCGAGATGAAGCGCATCACCGCGATCTGCCAGTACGCGCCGACGAACCCGATGACTCCCGTGCAGATCGTGAACGTGAGCACAGCCCAGCGAATCACGCGCATGCGGCCGATACGATCGGACAACCGGCCGGCCGCCACCCCGCCGACCCCCATGCCGGCGAGCGTGTAGGTGCCGAGCGCGCCGGCGCTCACCGACGACAGATCCAGTTCCTTCGCGATGCTCGAGAGCGAGAGGGACAGCACCTGCAGATCCATCCCGTCGACGACCATGGCGACGAAGATCGCCGCCGCGATCCATCGGCCCGCCGGCGAGAGTGTCTCTTCCGCGTCAGCCGCCATCTCTGCTCCTTGACCGGATGATCTGGTCGTTGCCAAGCGGTCCGGGCGCGCGATGCACGACGTGCACGCGCCGCGTCGCTCAGACCCGCTCGAACAGCGCTGCCGCTCCCTGTCCCCCGCCGACGCACATCGTGACGACGCCGTAACGGCCGCCGCGCCGGCGCAGTTCGTTCATCAGCGTCCCGACGAGTCGGGATCCAGTCATGCCGAAGGGGTGGCCGATGGAGATCGACCCGCCATTCGGGTTCAGGCGATCCATCGGCAGCCCGAGACGGTCGCGACAATACACCACCTGCGACGCAAACGCCTCGTTGAGCTCCCAGACGTCCACGTCTTCCATGCGCATGCCGACACGGCGCAGCAACTTCGGCACGGCGAACACGGGACCGATGCCCATCTCGTCGGGCTCACAGCCGACGACCGCGTAGCCGCGGAGGACGAGCACAGGCCGAACGCCAAGCGCGTCCGCACGTTCCGCCGACATCACCAGGGTGGCCGACGCGCCATCGGACAACTGCGAGGCGTTGCCCGCGGTCACGCTGCCGAGGCCGCTGGCGGTGTCGAACACGGGCGGCAGCTTCGCCAGGCCCGCGAGCGTCGTGTCTGGCCTGTTGCACTCGTCGCGATCGGCGACGTGCGCTTCCTCGGCGATCGTGGCACCGGTTTTCGGGTCCAGCCGCGCACGCCGGACCGGCATCGGCACGATTTCTCCGGCGAAGAAGCCGTCGGCCTGTGCCCTGGCCGTGCGCTGCTGGCTGACCAGCGCGTATTCATCCTGTGCCTCGCGGGTAATGCCGTACCGCTTCGCGACGACTTCCGCTGTCTCGCCCATCGGCATATACAGCGCGGGCACGCGCTCTTCCAGCCACGGGTTCGGCGCGTTGTCGCGATTCATCATCGTGATCGACTCCACGCCGCCGCCGATGACGATGTCGGCGCTTTCGTGTTCGATCATGTGGACGGCCTGCACGATCGCCTGCAGTCCCGAGTTGCAGTAGCGGTTGACGGTCAGGCCTGCGACGGAGGTCGGCAGGCCGGCGCGGAGCGCCGCGACCCGCGCGACGTTGTGCCCCGCCGGTCCGTGCGGCTGGCCGCAGCCGAGGATGACCTCTTCGACGTCGGTGCGCTCGACGCCGGGCACCTTGTCGATGACCGCGCCGATCGCATGGGCGGCGAGATCGTCCGGCCGCGTCAGGTTGAAGGAGCCACGATGGGACTTGGCGAGCGCGGTGCGAGCGGTGGCGACGATCACGGCCTGACGCATGCGAATCCTCGATACGCGGTACGCTGTACGTGGGGGCAGGGCCTTAAGACCCCGCCCTACAACATGGATAGATCCGGGCCCTGCAACAGGGCTAAATCCAGGTGGTCTTTCCCGCGCCCACCAGCCGCTCGAGCAGCGGCGCCGGACGCCAGTAGTCGCCGAACCGGTCGCGGTATTCGTGGACGCGCGTCAAGACGGTGCCAAGACCGATCGTCTCCGCGTAGAACATCGGCCCCCCGCGATAGCGCGGAAACCCGAATCCGTAACAGTAGATCACGTCGATGTCGCCCGGACGGCTGGCGAAGCCTTCATCGAGGACCCGCGCGCCCTCGTTCGCCAGCGCCGTGGTAATCCGCTCCACGATCTCCTCGTCAGGGATGACCGCCCGTCGCACCACCCCCCGCTTCGCCGCCGCGGCCGCCGCGATCTCGTTGACGAAGGGATCGGGGATGGGCGTCCGGCTTCCCTTCTCGTATCGATACCACCCGGCCGACGTCTTCTGTCCGTAGCGTCCGAGGTCGAACAGCCGGTCGGGCACCTCGGACTGCGGACCATCCGCGCGCGTCTTCCCCATCTTCGCCAGGTGCCGCCGGATGCGCGCGCCGACATCGATGCCCGCGATGTCCTGCATCGCAAACGGCCCCACCGGCATGCCGAAGTCCGCGAGCACCCGGTCGATCTGCTCGACCGCCGCCCCCTCTTCGAGCAGCAGGTACGCCTCGCGCATGTAGTAGGCCAGCATCCGGTTGGCGACGAACCCGAAGCAGTTGCCCACGACAGCGCAGACCTTGCCGATGCGCTTGCCGACCGCGAGCGACGTGGCGAGCACCGTGTCGCTGGTCGCCTCGCCGCGGACGATCTCGAGCAGCCTCATCACGTTCGCCGGGCTGAAGAAGTGGTGCCCCACCACGTGGCTCGGACGGCCGCTCGCCTCCGCGAGCGCGTCGATGTCCAGCGTCGAGGTGTTCGACGCGAGGAGACAATCGGCATGCGTCACGGAACCGAGCATCCCGAAATCCGGCGCTTCAGCTCCATGTCTTCGAACGCGGCTTCGACGACGATGTCCACCCAATCGAAGCCGTCGAAGGTGGCGGTCGTCGAGATCAGGCTCAGCGCCCGCTCGCATTGCGCAGCGGTAATGCGCCCCTTTGCCACGGAGCTCTCGTAGTTCCTGCGAATGGTGGCAACCGCGCTCCGCAGCGCCTCGTCGCTGACATCGTTCAGCAGGACGGGAATGCCGGCACTCGCGTAACACATCGCAATTCCCGCCCCCATCGTCCCGGCGCCGACGACGGCAGCAGAGCGGATGTCGAGAGGGCGCACGTCGGCGGCAAGGTCCGTCGGGCGCGCGGCTTCCCGCTCGGCGAAGAACAGGTGCCGGAGCGCACGCGACTCGGTCGACAGCACGCGGTCGGCAAACAGCTCCCGCTCGCGACGCGATCCCTCTTCGAACGACAGCGCGTAGGCGGCTTCGAGCGCATCGAGCGCTCGCAGAGGGGCAGCCGCGTCTTTCCGCGCCTGCAGCTTCACGCGCCAGGACGCGATCGTCGCCTGCGCCACCGCAGCGGCACCCGGGTCCAGCGCAACACGTCGCGTGACACGCCAGCTCCCTGCCTTCGCCAGGTCTTGCGCCGCGTGCGCTGCTGCGGCAATCAGGTCGCCCTGTTCGACGCGGTCGATCAGCCCGGCCGCCTGTGCGTCACCGGCCGACAACGGCTTTCCGTCAACGCACATGGCGATCGCTGTCTCCGGCGGCACCAGCCGCGGTAGCCGCTGCGTCCCGCCCGCGCCGGGAATCAGCCCCAGCGTCACCTCAGGCTGTCCGAGCTTCGCGTCAGGCGACGCGATCCGGCCGTGACACGCCATGGCGAATTCGAGTCCGCCACCGAGCGCCAGGCCGCGAATCGCGGCCACGATCGGCTTGGTGGAGTCCTCGAGCGCCACGAGCAGCCTGTGCGCGCCCTCCGAACGTTCGAGCGAGGCGTCGCGCGTCGTGATGGCATCGAACGCCTTGATGTCGGCGCCCGCCGCGAACATGGCCCCTCGCCCGGTCAGGACGATGCCTGCGATTTGCCGGTCGCGGGCCGCCTTCTCCACGCCGGCCACAATGGCTTCGCGCACGCCCTGCGCCAGCGCGTTGACGGGCGGATTGTCGATGGTCAGGACCGCGATCCCGTCCCGCTGCTCGTACGAGACGAGATCGGACATGGGGGAATAATACCGGCCCGGGTGGTATCGTGATGCCCTTGAGCGAGACGTCCCTGCACACCGTGTCGCTGCCGGCCAGCGAATTCACGCCCGGCGAGATGTACCTGCTGCTGCGCGATTCGGTGATGCCGCGCCCGATCGCGTGGGTGTCGACCGTCAGCGAAGCCGGCGCGACGAACATCGCCCCCTTCAGCTTCTTCACCATCTGCTGCCCGTCTCCCCCGGTGCTGGGCTTCTCCTGCGGGCCGCGTGGCGACAACCATAACGACACGAACCGCGTCGAGAAGGACACCGAGCGCAATATCCGCGCCCTGCGCGAGTTCGTGGTCAATATCGCGTCGGAAGAGTTCATGGATGCGATGGTCCGGACCGCCGACAGCCTGCCGCACGGCCAGAGCGAGTTCGCGCACACCGGTCTCGTGGAAGTGCCGTCGACGATCGTGCGGCCGCCGCGGGTCGCCGGTACGCCGGTCGCGTACGAGTGCCGGCTGCACGACATCATCGAGCTGGGCGCGAATCACTGGATCATGGGCACCGTCGTGCACGTCCACATCGAGCCGTCGGTCTACGTCGGAGCGGCCGGCGGCGCACGGCATCGCGTTGATCTTCTGGCGCGCCTGGAGAGCCGTCCCGTCGGGCGTCTCGGGCGCGCGAACTACGTCCGGCTGCGCGACATCGAGACCCGCATGCGCCGCGACGGACCGAACTAGCGGCCGGCTTCGTGCCCCTCGCGCCATCGTGGCCAAGGAGTGAGTCGTGATTCTCAGACGCTACGCTGCAGCAATCGTCGTCACCCTTCTTTCACTGTCGGGCGGACGGACGCCGCTTTCGGCCGCCGCCACGGACGTCAAGGTGACTCCGGGCGAGCTGGTCGTCGATCACCCGACGCTCATCAACCTCGGGTTCGAGTGGGTGATCGACGGCGACGCGAATCGTAACGCGTCGGTTGCCGTCTCCTACCGCAAGCAGGGCGAGACCGCGTGGAAGCAGGGCCTCCCCCTCCTGCGGCTGCAGGGCGAGCGCATCTACCAGGCGAACGTCTGGAACGTCGTGTCGCCGAACATGTTCGCCGGCAGCATCCTCGACCTTGAACCTGACACAGCGTACGAGGCGCGCTTCGCGATGACCGATGCCGACGGCATCAACGGACGCGCCGCCAACGCGACCAGGACCGTCGTCGTGCGCACGCGTCCGGAGCCGAAGGCCGCCGAGGGCGGCCGCGTGTTCCACGTGTACCCGGTGGGACACAAGGGACCGCGGCAGGAGCCGGCGTTCGAAGGGCTGATGTGCGCCTACAACTACCGGTGCGGCGCCGGCGACACTGCGCCGGCAGGGCGTCCGCGCGTGAAGCCGGGCGACGTGATTCTCATGCACGCCGGCGTCTACAGCTATCGCTACGACCTCTACGCGAACCAGGTCTCGGTGAATGCCACGACGCCGTACGAAGGCACCTACTACCTGTTCGGAAACGGCACGGCGGAGAAACCGATCGCGATCAAGGCCGCGGGTGATGGCGAGGTCGTCATCGACGGTCGCGGCAACTTCAACCTGATTAACGTCAAGGCCGCGAACTACAACTACTTCGAAGGGATCACGTTCCGGAACACCGGCATCGCGATCTGGGCGGGGACGCAGTTCATCGCGGGCTCGAAGGGGCTCGCCGTCAAGCGCTGCCGGTTCGAGGATGTGGGCATGGGCGTGTTCACGAACTACTCGGGGTCGAGCGACTTCTACATCGCCGACAGCACGTTCATCGGCCGCGACGACTCGAAGCACATGATTGGCTGGAACGGCGACTTCTGGCGGCAGTTCAACGGCGTCGAGGGTCAGACGTTTCCGCCGATCATGGCGTCCTACACGGCCGTTCGCCTCTACGGCCCCGGTCATGTCGTCGCGTACAACCACATCCAGGACTTCCACGACGGGATCGACGTCGAGACCTACGGCAACCCTGACGGGTCGCACGCGATCGAGGGGCCGGCCTATCCGCCGCGCGAGCTCTGGGATCGGCGGCCGAACTCGATCGACTTCTACAACAACTACATGACGAACTTTCACGACAACGCGATCGAGATCGACGGCGGGCTGCACAACGTGCGCGTGATGCGGAACATGATGCTCAACTCCGCCTCGCACCCGCTCTGCAACCAGCCGGCA
This sequence comes from uncultured Acidobacteriota bacterium, assembly GCA_963748265.1. Taxonomy (GTDB): domain Bacteria; phylum Acidobacteriota; class Vicinamibacteria; order Vicinamibacterales; family CAVVIG01; genus CAVVIG01. The sequence goes on from CAVVIG010000003.1 coordinate 231,606, forward strand.
GTCGGCGGTCCCGTCTACTGGATCCGCAACATCGCGTATCACGCGCCGGGGGGATCGACGCGGATGACCAGCGGCACGGCCGGCGTGCTCTACTACAACAACACCATCTTCTCGGAGACCGCGGCGGGATCGTCGGCGAACGTCCACTTCCGGAACAACCTGGTTCTCGGGGAGAACTCGTCGCCGTCGATTTTCGCGGTGACGACGAACACGAACTACAGCTCGTCAGACTTCAACGGATTCAGGCCGAACCCGGGAGCGGCCGCTGCCTTCCGGTGGAACTCGCCGCCGTGGCAGGTGGCCGCGGACTACGGCAACATTCCCTTGCCGAACGGGTCGCCCGTGCCGCCGCCGGCTCCGGCTCCTGCCGGCGGGGGCGGTGGTGAGCGCTCGCCGCTGGAGAACCGCAGCTTCCCAACGCTCGCGGACTACACGCGCGAGACGAAGCAGGATCAGCACAGCATCGCCGTCGACTACGACGCGTTCGAGCGCGTCCCGCGCCTCGACGCGAAGGACGTGGCGACCGTGCAGCGCCTCTCCGACGCGAAGGACCTGGACTTCCGTCTGAAACAGGGTGCCGCGCCGGTCGACAAGGGGACGGCGCTGCCGAACGTGACCGACGGCTTCGCGGGGAGCGCGCCGGATCTGGGTGCGCTCGAACTGGGGCGGCCGCTGCCGATCTACGGCCCGCGCCCCTGACCTCCTATGTAGGGTCGGTGGTGTTGTGGTTGTAGGGTCGGGTCTTAAGACCCGACCCCTACGTATCGCGTGGTGTCATGATGCGGGCGATCTCGTCCGCGCCATATCCCAGCTCGCGCAGGATCTCCGTCGAATGCTCCCCCAGCGCCGGCGGCGGCAGCCGATACGTCGGCGGCGCATCCGACAGCGCCATCGGGTTTGCAATCAGCGGAAACGGTCCCAGCTGCTCGTGCGCCATCGTCACCAGCATCTGCCGGGCCGCGACCTGCGGATCGGCAAGCGCCTGGTCGACGGAACGCACGCGGCCGCACGGCACGCCTCGCGACTCGAGCCGCGCCAGCAACTCGTCCACCGTCCACGGCGCCGTCTGGGCCTCGATGATCGCGACCAGCTCCGCACGGTTCCGCAGGCGGCCCGTGTTCGTCGAGAATCGCGCATCGTCCGGCAGCTCGGGCCGGTCGATCGCGTGACAGAACTGAACCCACAGGCGCGGGTTGCCGGCGCAGACCATGACGAGCCCATCGCTCGCGCGGAACGTCTCGTACGGCGCGATTGACGGATGCTGGTTTCCGAGGCGCGGCGGCCTGCTGCCGGTCGCGAAATAGATGCCGGCCGGCAGCGTCATCGTGGCGAGAATCGAATCGAAGAGCGCGATGTCGACCGTCTGCCCGCGGCCCGTGCGATCGCGCTCCCGCAGCGCCAGCAGGATGCTCGAGAAGAGAAACTGCCCGGCGACGTAGTCGGTCATCGCGACGCCGACGCGCGACGGCGGGCCGTCGGCCGGTCCCGTGATGTCCATGAGGCCCGCTTCGGCCTGCAGCACCGGGTCGTAGCCTGCCAGGTCGCGCCGCGGACCGGTCTGCCCGTAGCCGGACACCGACGCGAAGATCAGCCGCGGGTTGATCGCCGACAGAGCCCAGTACCCAAGCCCGAGCCGACCCAGCGTGCCGGGACGGAAGTTCTCCACCAGCACGTCGGCATTTGCCGCGAGGCGCCGGATCACCTCGGGCCCGTCGGGCGACTTCAGGTTCAGCGCGAGGCTCCGCTTGTTGCGGTTCACGCCGAGGAAGTAGCTGCTCCACCCCTCGCCGACATACGGCGCCCATCCGCGCGAGTCGTCGCCCGTGCCCGGCTCCTCGATCTTGACGACGTCGGCGCCCATGTCGCCGAGGAGCATCGTGCAGAAAGGGCCCGCGAGCACGCGTGTGAGATCGATGACTTTCAAGCCGTCGAGTGCAGGCATCCGCCGGGCTGACCTCGGCGGATATTCAAACACACGTGCTGTCCGCGCGCGAACCGCGAGGCTGCGCGAACGGCGCGGGGGGCGCGGGCACGCGCGTCGACGCGGCCAATCGAGTCTGTCAGACTGCTCGACATGGTCGACACGCTGGCGGACGGAGCGAACCCGTTTGCGGCCCTGTCGCTGATTGCAGCGCCGGCGGTGCTGACGAACGCGGCGTCACTCCTCACGATGAGCACCAGCAACCGGCTCGGTCGCGCCGTGGACCGTGCGCGTGACCTCGCGCGGCAAATCGAGGCGTCGGAGTCGTCGGCGGGCGTGGCCCCGGACGATCGACGGCTGCGCGAGCTGGTGGCAACCGACGATCGCAGCGTGCTGCTCATCCGCGCGTTGCGCGGCTTCTACTCGGCGATCGGCGGGTTCGCCTGTGCCACGCTCTCCTCGCTCGTGGGAGCGGTCGTGTCGAGCGGCACGAACGGGCTTCTCGTCGCGACCCTGGAAGTCGTGTCTGTGGGCGCAGGGTTCTTCGCCGTCGGCGCGCTGGTCCACGGCTCGGCGCTCCTGATGCGGGAGACGAAGATTGCCGTGGCGGTGATGCACGAGCGCACGGCCACCATTCGATCGCGTCGTGCGTAAGTCGCGCTGCGCCGCGAGGGCGTATCGTGATGCCTTGGGTGCCGCGGGAACGGCTCGGCTGGCTCGATCGTGACGTCGACTGAGCAGGCCGACCGATCGTCTAATCAGAGCAGACCAGTCGTGCGCGAAGACGTCCTGCGTGACGGAGCGCGCACACCTTCAGGAGGAGACAACGTGCTGAAGAGGTCTCTTGTCTCATACGCCGGCGTCGTGGTTCTCGCTGCGGGGTTCGGCGTCCAGCTTCGAGCTTTCGGTCAACAGCCCGCGTCATCCGCGCCGCCGACGTCCGGGGCGATGGTGCACTTCGAGGGGTGCGTGTTCACGGAGTCCGCGCTGACGGCCAGCCCGCCAGTTCTTATGGCGCCGTCAGGCACGCAGACGTACGTGCTCACCGACGCAAAGCACATCGCCGGAAAGGTGTCCGAGGAGGAAGTGGCGAAGACCATCTACACGCTGGACAAGGTCGATCAGGCGGAGATGCGCTCCAACTACGGGAAGCGTGTCGGCGTCGTCGGCAACGTTGCCAGCGGCTCGCCGCGACCGAAGCTGGAGGTCGCGTCGATTCGCGAGATTTCGGGCGGATGCCCGGCGGTCCCGGCGAAGCCGCAGTCCTGACATACGGGCGGGGACCGTGAGAACGCGGTCCCCGCCTGCGAAACTTCGCCTGACCGGCGATTCGCGAGCCGCCCCGGCTCGCAGCCGATCGGTCACGCAGTCGCGGGTTCAATCGCGTCGCGATTCACGCCCACCGAACTAAAACGTATCCCCCAACTCTGCAACAGACAAAACTGTCTATTGCTCGGCTCGGCCAACTCCGCCTGGGCAGCGAACTCTCAGTGCCGGCTGGCTGAATCCAACAAAGTTGTAGTCGTCACCAGGTCCGCCCGACACACTTGTCGCCCCTCGCCGAGGCGTGTCGCCCGTTCGCACGCGATTTTCGCGATCTTGCCTCGACTCAGCGATGGACCCCCATTTGCAGAACTGCACAGCGCACGCTTTACATCCGCCGCGCCGTTACGCCGGTCAGCGTCCGCGGGCGGATTCGACAACTCGCGCCCCCACGCGCATCACACAAGGGAGCCCCAATGTTCGTTCGACTCGTGTGCGGTCGTCCTCTATCGACCGCGCGACGCTTTGCCCCGGCTGCCCTGCTGCCGGGCCTGCTTCTGATGGCAGCACCTCTCTATGCGCAGACGCCCAGCATCGCGGTTGGCGGCGGCGTGCGTGCCTCCTACGTACACACGGACCCCGACGAGGGAGATGCGACCGATCAGTTCCCGCTCGACGCCGTTCGTCTCTACGTCAGTGGATCGGCGACCGACAACATCAAGATCATGTTCAACACCGAGTACAACAGCGTCGGCAACGACGTCGAAGTGCTCGATGCGGCCGCGCAGTTCGCCTTCTCCCCCAAGTTCAACATCTGGGCCGGCCGGTTCATCCCGCCCAGCGACCGCGCGAATCTGTACGGGCCGTTCTTCGCCAGCCACTGGGGCGTCTTCACCGACGGCGTCCAGGACGGCTACCCGTTCATCTTCCAGGGCCGCGACAACGGGATGATGTACCTGGGGCCAGTTCGACAAGCTGAAGGTCTCGGGCGGCATCTTCGACGGCCAGACGGCCACCGGCACCAGCACCGTCCTGACGGCCGGTCGCGTCCAGTACGACTTCTGGGACGCCGAGGACGGCTACTACCTGAATGGCAGCTACTACGGTGACAAGAACCTCCTGGCCGTCGGCCTCGCCGGCCAGGTGCAGGGCGAAGACAAGTCGGCCTGGACCGCGGACTTCCTCCTCGAGCGCAAGCTCGGTGACGACGGCGGCACGGTCACCGTCGAGAGCGAATACGCCGACTACTCGAAGCTTGGCGGCTACAACCCCAATTACGCGGAAAGCAACGGCGGCTACATCCTCGGTGCCTACCTCTTTCCGAAGCCAACCGGAATGGGCACCTTCCAGCTGCTGGGCAAGTTCGGACAGGCGAACTTCGAGAACGGGCTCACGGTCGGCGACGTCGAGTACGACCAGACCACGACCGAAGTGAACCTGAACTACATCATCAAGCAGTTCAACGCGCGCGTGATGTTCTTCTTCAAGGACACCGGCTTCAGCGCCGTGAGGACGGACTTCAAGACGTTCGGGATCGGTGTGCAGCTGCAGATGTAGTCGCGCGGCGCACCAGCTCACAGCTACGCAGACAGGAACAGACCGCTTCTCATCACTCAAGCACTTTACGGGGGGTTGCAATGAAGAAACTGTATGCATGGACGACCGCGTGCGCGACGCTCGCTGCCGTCGCCGCGTGGATGGTCTCCGCGTCGGCGCAGCAGGCGCCGATCAAGATCGGCGTCCTCCACTCGCTGTCGGGGACGATGGCCATCAGCGAGACGACGCTGAAGGACACTGTGCTCATGCTCATCGACGAGCAGAACAAGAAGGGCGGTCTGCTCGGGCGCAAGCTCGAAGCGGTCGTCGTCGATCCCGCCTCGAACTGGCCGCTCTTCGCCGAGAAGGCGACGCAGCTGCTCGAGAAGGACAAGGTCGCGGTGGTCTTCGGCTGCTGGACGTCGGTGTCCCGCAAGTCGGTGCTCCCGGTCTTCGAAAAGGACAACGGCCTGCTGTTCTACCCGGTGCAGTACGAGGGTGAAGAGTCGTCGAAGAACGTCATCTACACCGGCGCCGCCCCGAACCAGCAGGCGATCCCGGCGGTCGACTACCTGATGAAGGACATCGGCGTGAAGCGGTGGGTGCTCGAGGGCACCGACTACGTCTACCCGCGCACGACCAACAAGATCCTGGAGGCGTACCTCCTGTCGAAGGGCGTGCCGGCTGCGGACATCTCGATCAACTACACGCCGTTCGGCCACTCCGACTGGCAGACGCGCGTCGCGGCGATCAAGCGCTTCGGAGCGGCGGGCAAGAAGACGGCGGTGGTGTCGACGATCAACGGCGACGCCAACGTGCCGTTCTACAAGGAGCTCGGCAACCAGAAGGTCTCGGCCGAGGACATCCCCGTCGTCGCCTTCTCGGTCGGCGAGGAGGAGCTCTCCGGTCTCGACGCCAAGCCGCTCGTCGGCCACCTGGCCGCGTGGAACTACTTCGAGAGCGTCCAGAACCCCGCGAACAAGACGTTCATCGACAAGTGGCGGACCTACATCAAGAACCCCAAGCGCGTGACCAACGATCCGATGGAAGCGCACTATATCGGGTTCAACCTGTGGGTGAAGGCCGTCGAGAAGGCGGGCTCGACCGACGTCGACAAGGTGCTCGCGGCGCTGCCCGGCCTGAGCGTGCCGAACCTGACCGGCGGACAGGCGACGATGCTGGCCAACCACCACATCACCAAGCCGGTCTACATTGGTGAGGTCCGCGCCGATGGTCAGTTCGACGTGGTGTGGAAGACGCCCGGCACGGTGGAGGGCGATGCGTGGTCCAACTTCCTGCCGGGCAGCATGGACATCGACGCCGACTGGGTGAAGCTGAAGTGCGGCAATTACAACACCAAAACGAAGGTTTGCTCGGGTCAGAAGTACGAGTGACACGTCGTAGCCTCCTCGATCGGATCGGCCTCACCCGCCGGTCCGTTCGAGAGACCACGTCGTGGGGCGGGGAGCAGACGATAGGGCTGCTCCTCGCCTTCGTTCTCGCCGCCGCTCCGCTCGCCGCACAGGATGCGGCACCGCCGGGATCCGCCGCTGCGCCGCCAGCCCTCAGCGCCAGCCAGGCGGCAGCCCCGCCCGCAACTCCGCAGTTGCCAGAAGGGTTCTCCGCGTCGATCAGCGCCCTCCGAGAAGCCAGCTTCGCCGACAAGGAGACGCTTGCCGAGAAGATCCTGGCCTCGGGCCACCCGAGCGCGTCGGCCGTGCTGGCCGCCTTGCTCGAGGACCGGCTGTACTACCGCAACGACGATCAGAAGGTCTTCGTCCTCAAGTCCGGAGACGAATCGCTCGCGAGCTGGGACCTGGTCGATCCCGACACTGGCCAGGATGCCGGCACCGCTTCCCAGGACCAGCTCACGCGAATCGGCACGAATAATCGCCTGCGCCGGATGCTGCGGATCACCGTGGCGCGCTTCGCGCTGGCGAATCCCGATCCGGCAGTTCGACTCGACGCGGTCCGCGAGATGACCCGCTCGCTGGACGAAATAACCATCGACATTCTCAAGCAGCGCGCGCCTGAGGAAACCGACCCCGGCGTGCGCGCCGCGATCGAGATGGGGCTTGCGACTGTTGCCCTCGACGACCCCGATCCGGCTGTTCGCCTGAACGCGGTGAAGCAGCTGGCCGGGCGATCGTCCTCCGACATCCGCAACCGGCTGGCCGCCATGCTCGAAAAGGGCGACGACGGCACCTATGCCGAAGCCGACGCTGGCGTGCGCGAGGCTGCCACCGAGGCGGTGGCGGCGATCGATCGGACGCGATCCTTCTATTCGGGCATCGAGACGCTGTTCTTCGGGCTCAGCCTCGGATCGGTGCTCGTGCTCGTGGCCACCGGCCTGGCGATCACGTTCGGCGTCATGGGCGTCATCAACATGGCCCACGGCGAGCTCATGATGCTCGGCGCCTACACGGTGTACGTCGTCCAGATGCTGATGCCGAACTACATCGGCGCTTCGATCCTGGTGGCCATTCCAGCGGCATTCCTCGTCGCCGGATTCGCCGGGGTGGTCCTCGAACGCACGGTCATCCGGTTCCTCTACGGCCGCCCGCTCGAGACACTGCTCGCCACCTTCGGCGTCAGCCTGGTGCTGCAGCAGCTGGTGCGCTCCGTGTTCTCGGCGAACAACCGTGCCGTTGAAACGCCTGCGTGGATGAGCGGGACCTGGCAGGTCAACGACGCGCTCGCGCTCACCTACAACCGCCTGTACATCGTCCTCTTCACGGTGATCGTGTTCGGCATCCTGCTCGCCGTCCTCAAGCAGACGCGCCTTGGACTCGACATCCGGGCCGTCTCGATGAACCGGACCATGGCGCGGGCGATGGGCATTCCGAGCGAGTGGATCGACGCGATGACCTTCGGGCTGGGATCCGGGATTGCCGGCGTGGCCGGCGTCGCGCTCAGCCAGCTGACCAACGTCGGCCCGAACCTCGGACAGTCCTACATCATCGACTCGTTCGTCGTCGTCGTGTTCGGCGGCGTCGGCAATCTCTGGGGCACCTTCATCGGCGGCATGTCGATGGGCGTCGTGAACAAGCTCCTCGAACCCTACGCCGGCGCCGTGCTCTCGAAGATCGTCGTGCTCGTTGCCCTCATCCTCTTCATCCAGCGGCGTCCGCGCGGGTTGTTCCCGCAAACCGGCCGCGCCGCCGACGGCGCCTGAGGCGTGCCCGCTTCCAATGCGACACTGGCTCCCTGACGATCGCGGCGGTGCAACCCTGGTGGGTCTCGTCGCCGCCACCGCTGTTCTCGTGCCGATTCTGAATCTGGCGGTCCCGGCGTCGTCGCCGCTGCACCTGTCGAACTACGCGGTGACGCTGATCGGCAAGTACCTGTGCTACGCGATGCTGGCGCTCGCCGTAGACCTGATCTGGGGTTACTGCGGCATCCTCAGCCTCGGGCACGCGGCGTTTTTCGCGCTCGGCGGCTACGCCATGGGCATGTATCTGATGCGTCAGATCGGGCCGCGCGGCGTGTACGGCGACCCGATCCTGCCGGACTTCATGGTGTTCCTGAACTGGCCGGAGCTTCCGTGGTTCTGGTACGGATTCGACCGCTGGTGGTTCGCGCTGGCGATGGTCGTCGCCGTGCCGGGCATCCTCGCGCTCGTGTTCGGATGGCTGGCGTTCCGCTCGCGGGTCACCGGTGTGTATCTGTCGATCATCACGCAGGCACTCAGCTACGCGCTGATGCTGGCGTTCTTCCGCAACGACATGGGCTTCGGCGGCAACAACGGCTTCACCGACTTCAAGGACATCCTCGGCTTCGACCTGCAGGGCAGCGGCACACGCGTCGTCCTGGTCGTGCTGACGGCGGTGACGCTGATCGTCAGCTACCTGTCGTGCGTCTTCATCGTGAAGTCGCGCGCGGGGCGTGTCGTGCGCGCGATTCGCGATGCCGAGAGCCGCACGCGGTTCCTCGGCTACACGGTCGAATCCTACAAGCTGTGGCTGTGGGTCTTCTCGGCGGTCATCGCGGGCGTCGCAGGAGCGCTCTACGTTCCGCAGGTCGGGATCATCAACCCGGGCGAGTTCGCGCCGATCAACTCGATCGAGGTTGTCATCTGGGTGGCGGTCGGCGGCCGCGGCACGCTGTACGGGGCGATGGTCGGAGCCATCCTGGTCAACTACGCCAAGACGTATCTCACGGGCGCGTTCCCCGAGGTGTGGCTATACGCGCTCGGCGCGATGTTCGTGCTGGTGACGCTGTTCCTGCCGAAGGGCGTCACCGGACTGATCCCCGCTGGAGCCCGGAGCGAATGAGCGAGATCATCGAACCGACGCTCGGAGCCGGGAAGATCCTGTACCTCGAGCACCTGACTGTCAGCTTCGACGGCTTCAAGGCGCTGAACGACCTCACGCTGTACGTCGATCCCGGCGAACTTCGCTGCATCATCGGGCCGAACGGCGCCGGGAAGACCACGATGATGGACGTCATCACGGGGAAGACGCGCCCGACGAAGGCACGGCGTGGTTCGGACGGACGGTCGATCTCCTCCGGTTGTCCGAGCCGCAGATCGCGGAAGCCGGCATCGGGCGCAAGTTCCAGAAGCCGACGGTCTTCGAGTACCTGACCGTCTTCGAGAACCTCGAGCTGGCGCTCGCAGGTAAAAAGTCGTTCTGGACGACGCTGATGGCGACGTTGTCGCGGGAGCAGCGCACGCGCATCGATGAGGTGCTCGAGACGATCGGGCTCACCGATCAGCGCCGGCTGACAGCGCGCGCGCTGTCGCACGGGCAGAAGCAGTGGCTCGAGATCGGCATGCTGCTGATGCAGGATCCGAAGCTGCTCCTGGTCGACGAGCCGGTCGCCGGGATGACGCCGCAGGAAACCGAACGGACGGCGGAATTGCTCCTGTCGCTCGAAGGGACGCACTCGGTGGTCGTCGTCGAGCACGACATGGAGTTCGTCCGGTCGATCGCCAAGCAGGTGACCGTGCTCCACGAAGGACGCGTGCTCGCGGAGGGGACGATGGAAGCCGTGCAGAACGACGCGCGGGTCAAAGAGGTCTACCTCGGCGCATGAGCACGCTGACGATCAAGGGGCTCAACCAGTATTACGGCGGCAGCCACATCCTGTGGGACGTCGATCTCGTCGTGCCAGCGGGCTCGCGCACATGCCTGATGGGACGCAACGGCATGGGCAAGACGACGCTGCTGCGGTGCGTGATGGGTGTGCAGCCGGTGGCGTCGGGCGAGATCCTGTTCGAGGGCGTGAACCTCTGCAAGCTGCCGCCCGAACATCGCGCGAAGCTCGGAATCGGGTACGTGCCGCAGGGGCGCGACATCTTCTCGCACCTGACAGTCGAGGAGAACCTGCGCACCGGCCTCGGCGTGCGCAAGGGCGGTCCGACGTCGATTCCACCACTGGTGTTCGAGCTCTTCCCGGTGCTGAAGCAGATGCTCCGGCGCAAGGGGGGCGACCTCTCCGGCGGTCAGCAGCAGCAGCTGGCGATCGGCCGTGCGCTGGTGCTCGAGCCGTCGCTGCTGATCCTCGACGAACCGACCGAAGGGATCCAGCCGAACATCGTCCACGAGATCGGCGACATCATCCTGCGCTTGAACCGCGACGCCGGTATCACGGTGCTGCTCGTCGAGCAGAAGCTCCCGTTCGCGCGGCGCGTGGCGAGCGAGTTCCGGATCCTGGAGAAGGGCCGGTGCGTGGCGAGCGGGACGATCGACGCGCTGACCGACGACGTGGTGCATGCGCATCTGAGCGTGTGACCGTCGTTCGGCCCAGCTGACGCCGAGAGCTGAGCTGTATTTACTCTAATCTTTGAATCACTCCAAACTCTCGGCTATGCTCTGGGCGTGCCCACCGACGCGGCCGACCTCCTTCGCCAGCGCGGCATCCAGGTTACGGCGCAGCGACTGGCGGTCCTGCGCGCCGTCGCAGGCGAGCCGCACATCACGGCCGACGCCGTCGCCGACGCCGTCAGGACCGAGATCGGCGCCATCTCGCTGCAGTCGGTGTACGACGCGCTGAGTCTCCTGGCGACCGAAGGCCTGATCCGGCGGATCCAGCCCGCAGGCTCACCGGCCCGCTTCGAGGATCGCGTCGGCGACAACCACCATCACCTGATTTGTCGAGTCTGCGGGCGCGTCGTCGATATCGACTGCGCGGTGGGGTCTGCGCCCTGCCTCACGGCGATGGACGACCGGGGCTACGAGATCGACGAGGCAGAAGTCGCCTACTGGGGTCGCTGCCCGGCCTGCCTGGCAAAGGCCCGGACGACAGCCCGTTCCAAACCGCCAACACCCACAGGTCAACGTCGGGCCGCACGCACGGAGAGCACGACGATCCGAAAGCAGGCCCGCAGAAAGAGGTCCCGGGACTGACAACCGGGAAGCACTCCCAACAAGCAGAGGTCACGTCAACATGGACAACGAACAGAAGTGCCCGTTCTCGGCGAAATCACACAGCGGCAGAGCGAACCCGGATTGGTGGCCGAATCAGTTGAGCCTGAAGGTCCTCCACCAGCGCCATCCCGCGGGCAATCCGATGGGCGAGGATTTCGACTACGCCGAAGAATTCAAGACGCTCGATCTCGCTGCGGTGAAGAAGGACATCGCGGAAGTGATGACAACGTCACAGGACTGGTGGCCGGCGGACTTCGGTCACTATGGCGGCCTCTTCATCCGGATGGCCTGGCATAGCGCGGGCACGTACCGCATTCACGACGGTCGCGGCGGTGCGGGCTCAGGCATGTTGCGGTTTGCGCCACTCGGCAGCTGGCCGGATAACGCGAATCTCGACAAGGCGCGACGGCTGCTGTGGTCGGTCAAGCAGAAGTACGGCCGGAAGCTCTCGTGGGCCGACCTGATGGTCCTCACTGGCAACGTCGCCCTGGAGTCGATGGGCTTCAAGACGTTTGGCTTCGCCGGCGGGCGCGCGGATGTATGGGAGCCGGAGGAGGTCAACTGGGGCTCCGAGGCCACGTGGCTCGGCGACGAGCGCTACAGCGGCGACCGGCAGCTGGCGAATCCGTTCGGCGCCGTGCAGATGGGTCTCATTTACGTGAACCCCGAAGGGCCCAACGGCAACCCGGACCCAGTGGCCGCCGCGCGCGACATCCGCGAGACGTTCCGCCGCATGGCGATGAACGACGAAGAAACGGTGGCGCTCATTGCCGGCGGGCACACGTTCGGCAAGACCCACGGCGCCGGGGCCGCGACGCACGTCGGGCGCGAGCCGGAGGGCGGGAATCTCGAGGAGCAGGGCTTCGGCTGGAAGAGCAGCTACAGCTCCGGCAAAGGCGCCCACGCGATCACGAGCGGTCTCGAGGTCACCTGGACGACGACGCCGACCCAGTGGAGCAACGACTTCTTCAAACACTTGTACGAGTACGAGTGGGAGCTGACCGAGAGTCCGGCTGGCGCGAAGCAGTGGAAGCCAAAGAACCATGCCGGTGAAGGGACGGTCCCGCACGCCCACGACCCGTCGAAGAAGATCGCTCCTGGAATGCTGACGACCGACTTGTCGCTGCGGTTCGACCCGGCGTACGGGAAGATCTCACGACGCTTCTACGAGAACCCGCAGGAGTTCGCGGACGCGTTCGCCAGGGCGTGGTTCAAGCTGACGCACCGCGACATGGGTCCGATCGCGCGCTACCTGGGCCCGGAGGTTCCGAAGGAGCCGCAGTTGTGGCAGGACCCGGTGCCGGCAGTCGATCACGAACTGATCGACGCGAAGGACATTGCCGCCCTCAAGAAGAAGCTCCTCGCCTCGGGACTGTCGGTTGCGCAGCTGGTCGAGACGGCGTGGGCGTCGGCGTCGACGTTCCGTGGCACGGACAAGCGTGGCGGCGCCAACGGCGCCCGCATCCGCCTCGCGCCGCAGAAGGATTGGGACGTCAACAATCCGCCGGCGCTCGCGAAGGCGCTGCAAACCCTGGAGAAGATCCAGAAAGAGTTCGACGCGGCGCAGAAAGGCGGAAAGAAGAAGGTCTCGCTGGCCGACCTGATTGTGCTCGGTGGATGCACCGCCGTTGAAAAGGCAGCGAAGGACGCCGGCTTCGACGTGGAGGTGCCCTTCACGCCTGGACGCACCGACGCGACGCAGGCGCAGACCGATGTCGAATCGTTCAAGGTGCTGGAGCCCGATGCAGACGGATTCCGCAACTACATCGGACCAGGTCACGACGTGCCTGCGGAGCATCTGCTGGTGGAGCGCGCGTTCCGGCTCACGCTGAGCGCGCCAGAAATGACCGTACTGGTGGGCGGATTGCGCGGCCTGAACGTGACCGCCGGCCAGACCAATCACGGCGTGTTCACCAAGCGGCCAGGAACGCTGACCAACGACTTCTTCGTGAACCTCATCGACATGACCACGGAATGGAAGCCGACATCCGACGCCGCTGACGCGTTCGAAGGCCGGTGCCGCACGAAGGGCGACAGCAAGTGGACCGCCAGCCGCGTCGATCTCCTGTTCGGCTCGAACTCCGAGCTGCGTGCGCTCGCGGAGGTCTATGCGTGCGACGATGCGAAGGCGAAGTTCGTGCGCGACTTCGTGGCGGCATGGAACAAGGTGATGAACCTCGATTGGTTCGACCTTCCGTCGCGGGGACGGCCTGACGGACCGGCGGCGTTCGACCCAAGTGCCGTCGTGACCATCTGACGTCGATCAGTCGGCGCGGTACGCGCGCATCCACGTCGCGGGCAGGGACCCGGAGGTTCGGGTCCCTGCTCGTCCTTCCCGCGTATCGAGCACCGCCCGTCCAGTCGGCACGCTGCGAGTCCAGGATCGTGAGGCCGAGGCCGACGCCGCCGAAGGGCTTCGAGAGCCGTAAGATGAGTGCGTGACAGCCTCCTCGCCCTCATCGCCGGAAGCACTCGCCTTCGGCCGCCCCGAGCACGGGTGGCGGCGGCGCTGGTTCACCGTCATCTTCGAGTCGGATACTCCGCCTGGCCGGCGCTTCGACATCGTCCTGCTGGCGGTCGTCATCGCGAGCGTCGTTGTGGTCCTGCTCGAGTCGATGCAGCCGCTGTCGACGCAATACGCAACGCTCTTCCTGGCACTGGAGTGGGCGTTCACGCTGCTCTTCACCGTGGAGTACATCGCGCGCCTCGTGTGCGTGGAGCGGCCGCTTCGCTACGCCACCAGTTTCTTCGGCCTGGTCGACCTGGCATCGGTGCTGCCGATGTATGTGGCCACCGTGGTGCCGGGGCTTCATGTCCTCATCGACATCAGGATTCTCAGGATGCTGCGCGCGTTCCGGATCCTGAAGCTCACCGAGCACGTGCGCGAGTATTCGGGCCTGGGCGATGCGCTGTATGCGAGCCGCAGGAAGATCACGGTGTTCCTGTCGGTCGTGGGCATGCTCGTCGTGGTGCTGGGGACGGTGATGTACGTGCTCGAAGGTCCGGAGCACGGCTTCACGAGCATTCCGGTGGCGATCTACTGGGCGATCACCACCATGACGACGGTTGGTTTCGGCGACATCGCGCCGCGCACGAATCTCGGGAGGTTTGTGTCGAGCATCGTCATGCTGCTCGGCTGGGGGATCCTCGCGGTGCCCACGGGCATCGTGACCGCCGAGATGACGACGCGCAGGATTGCGGGGCTGGACCGGTCGCGGCAGTGCGCGTCGTGCGGAGCGGATGTCCTTGCGGCGGATGCGCGGTTCTGCCATCGGTGCGGTGTGCCGCTCGTGTAGTCGACGGTGACTGCTGCGCCTTCAGCGTCTCGGTGAGCACGCCATCAAGGGCATGTCCGATGGTCCCGCCCGACATGCCTCGCGGCCACATCCACTAACGGACTCTGGCGACTCGACGATCGCCAGGGCGAGCACCCAGACGGGGCGGCCTTCGGCGAGCACGTCGCAGACAAAGTCCATGCTTCACGTCCAGTTCCCTTCGCCTTCCATCTGTCACTCCCCGCGATCTACCTGTCACTCCCCTAATTTTTTACGGCATCGCCTGCGAACGGCACGTCAACGGACACCCCGATCTGAGTCGGCGTGTCCCACCCGACCAACGTCAGCCTCGGCGCGCGGCGGCGAGTCTCCATAAGAGCTCCGCCTGGATTCAGCGTCGAGGAGGTCGCACGCGCTTAGCTGAAGCCAGCGCACTGGATCTCGTCACCAGCACTCCGCCGTGTACCGGCGCATCGCCGCATGCCACAGGTGGCGCGTCATCGCAGGTGGACAGCCGTCGTCTTCTCCGGCGGACGAACGGACTCGCCGAATTCAGCGTGGTCCTTCGTCAGCACTCGAAGGATTTCAGCCCGAATCACCGCTAAATCTGGTTATTCGCACGACCCGGAACAAATCTTGGATTTGTGTATCGCGCAGTGCGTGAAGAGCTCGGAGCCGGCCATCCAGCGCGACGCTCCTTCTCATTGACATAAGAGTCCGAGAGGGCCTGGGACGATGCGAATCCAACATTTGGTCGTGCACTTCTTTGTCTTAGCGCTCGTGATCGCGAGCGTTTCTTCGGCGCAAGCGCAGAGTCCCTCGTGGGGCGACCTCAGCGTATCGGCAGTGCTAATCGACTACGACCTTTCGGGCACCGGCAGCACGCCGGGTCTCGCGATCCGTTCGACGAAGAATCTGTCGTCGAACGTGAGCGTCGAGTTCGGCGGCGTCTACGCCACGCCCACCCAGCAATTTGGTCCGTCCTCACTGTTCATGCCCGAAGCGCAGTTGCGCTATCGGTGGAATTTCGGGCGCTTCTTCCCGTATGCCGGTGCGGGCCTCGGGGCTGCCCGGGTCAGCTCAGACTTCCACACCGACTGGGACCCGACGATGTCGTTTTCGGCCGGCTCCGGCGTGCACCTGAGCGATCAACTCGCGGTGACCGGCGAGTTCCGGCTGCGAGGTCACGAGTGGCGCTTTGTCGGCACGACCGCTGAAATCTCCGCAGGGCTCGCGTGGCGGTTCGCCTCGTTCTAAGACGACCAGGGCCACGACCGTCAGGCGCGTCGGAGGCTTGGGAGATCCCGTCCGTTAAGCACCCACTCGAACTCCACCGAGCGGACGCGAGCTTTGCGAAAAGCCTTTACCAGGGCACGGAGGTCGTCATAGCCGTTCGCGAGACAGGCTCGCCCGCCACCGAATCGAGGGCGTGCTGGTCATGAGCAAGCGAAGATTCCGGGGCTTTCAGTAGAATACGCACGCTTTCCACGTCACTGTCATTGCCGGTCTCGGAGCTGCCATGCCCTACATCCTTGCCCTCGATCAGGGTACGACGAGCTCGCGCGCCATCGTCTTCGATCACGACGCGAACATCGTCGCCATCGGCCAGCGCGAGTTCCAGCAGATCTTCCCCCGTCCCGGCTGGGTCGAGCACGATCCCGCCGACATCTGGGCTACGCAGATCGGCGTCGCGACCGAGGCGCTCGGGCGCGCGCACGTGCGCCCGCGCGACATCGCGGCGATCGGCATCACGAACCAGCGCGAGACGACGGTCGTATGGGACCGGGAGACCGGGGTGCCCATCTACAACGCCATCGTGTGGCAGGACCGTCGTACGGCCGACTACTGCGACCGGTTGAAGCGCGAGGGGCACGAGGAGTTCATCCGCGAACGCACCGGCCTGGTCATCGACGCCTACTTCTCGGGCAGCAAGGTGGTCTGGATTCTCGACAACGTGCCCGGAGCGCGGGCCAGGGCCGAGGCCGGAAAGCTCGCGTTCGGCACGATCGACACCTGGCTGGTGTGGAAGCTGACAAGTCACACGACTCACATCACCGACGTGACCAATGCATCGCGGACGATGCTGTTCAACATCAACACGCTGCAGTGGGACGAGGACCTGTTGAAGCTCCTTGGCGTACCGGCGAGCATGCTGCCGGAAGTCCGCCCGTCGAGCGCGGTGTACGCCCAGGTGTCCACGACGCTCGGCGCGGAGAACGTCCCGATCGCAGGCATCGCCGGCGACCAGCAGGCCGCGCTCTTCGGACAGATGTGCCTGTCGCCGGGCATGACGAAGAACACATACGGCACCGGATGCTTCCTGCTGCAGAACACCGGTGAGCGGCCGGCCGTATCCCGCAATCGGCTGCTCGCGACGGTGGCGTGGCAGGTGAACGGCAAGACGATGTACGCGCTCGAGGGCGGCGTCTTCATCGGTGGCGCAGTGGTCCAGTGGCTCCGCGACGGCCTTGGCCTCATCGCGAAGTCGTCTGATGTCGTGCAGCTGGCGAGCTCGGTCCCCGACAACGGCGGTGTCTACCTCGTTCCTGCGTTTGCGGGTCTGGGCGCGCCGCACTGGGATCCGTATGCGCGCGGCACGATCGTGGGGATCACGCGAGGCACCACGGCGGGACACATCGCGAGAGCAGCCGTGGAGAGCATCGCGTTCCAGGTCGCAGACCTGCTGTCCGCGGTGAAAGACGACGCCAGCATCGAGCTCACGGAGCTGAGGGTGGACGGCGGCGCCGCCGCCAACGATGGCCTGCTGCAGTTCCAGGCCGACCTGCTCGGCGTCACGGTCGTTCGGCCACGCATAACCGAAACCACCGCACTCGGCGCCGCGTACCTCGCGGGTCTCGCCGTCGGCTTCTGGGACTCGACAGACACGCTCGCGCGTCACTGGCAGATGGACCGCCGCTTCGAGCCGTCGATGCCTGCATCGCATGCAGCGGCGAGGCGGGCGGAGTGGCACGAGGCGCTCAGCCGCTCGAAGGGCTGGATCGCGGAGGGCCGGTAGCCATGGTCCGCTCCGACATGATCGCGCGGATCGACCAGCGGCGCGAGCCGTGGGACATCGTCGTCATCGGCGGTGGCGCCACGGGCGTCGGCATCGCCGTCGACGCCGCGAGCCGCGGCTACGACGTCCTGCTCCTGGAGCAACACGACTTCGGCAAAGGAACGTCGAGCCGGAGCACGAAACTCGTGCACGGCGGCGTGCGCTATCTCGAACAGGGCAACATCGCGCTGGTGATGGAGGCCCTCAAGGAGCGCGGCCTGCTGCGGCAGAACGCGCCCCACCTCGTAAGCAACCTGGCCTTCGTCGTCCCCAACTACGACTGGTGGGAAGCACCCTTCTACGGGCTGGGCCTCAAGATCTACAACGCGCTCGCCGGCAAGTACGGGTTTGGCGCGTCGGAGATCCTCAGTCGTGAAGAAACGCTGGCGCGGCTGCCGACGATCAAAACCGACGGGCTGCGCGGCGGGGTCGTGTACTTCGACGGTCAGTTCGACGACAGCCGGTTGCTGATCAATCTGGTGGCAACTGCCGCCGACCAGGGTGCCACGCTGGTCAACTATGCAGGCGTGCTCGCACTCACGAAGGGGTCGGACGGCTTCGTCGATGGCGTCGTGGCCGCCGACCAGGAGACCGGGCGGGAGTGGTCGATCGCGGCGCGCCTCGTCGTCAACGCGACGGGCGCATTCACCGACTCTGTGCGCCGGATGGCCGAGCCCGAGGTCGCGCCGCTGATGGCGCCGAGCCAGGGCATCCACCTCGTGTTCCACGAGTCGTTTCTGTCGGCCGATTCGGCAATCATGGTGCCGCATACCTCGGACGGGCGCGTGATGTTCGCGATCCCGTGGCACGGTCACACGCTCGTCGGCACAACCGACACGCCGATTGCGACCCCGACACTCGAACCGCGGCCGCTGGACGATGAGATCGACTTCGTCCTCGAGACGGCCGGCCAGTATCTCCGGAAGGCGCCCACTCGCGACGACATCCTGAGCGTGTTCGTGGGAATCCGTCCGCTCGTCAAAAGTGGCGACGGAAAACTGACCGCGGCGCTGTCGCGCGATCACACGATTCACTTCGACGCCTCGGGTCTGTTGACGACGACCGGCGGCAAGTGGACGACGTACCGGAACATGGCCGAACACACGGTCGACCAGGCGGCCGACTTCGCGCGGCTGGACGAGCGACCTTGTGTGACGCGCACACTCCACGTGCACGGCTTTCATTCCAACGCCGATCGGTTTGGCGCCCTGAAGGTCTACGGATCCGACGCCGTTGACATTCAGGACCTGATGCGTGCGGTCCCCTCATTGACGGCATCACTCCATCCCCAGTTGCCATATACCGGTGCCGAAGTCGTCTGGGCGACGCGTCACGAAATGGCGCGGACGGTCGAAGACGTGCTCGCGCGCCGAACGCGGGCGCTGTTCCTGAATGCGCGTGCGGCCGAAGCCATGGCGCCCGAAGTCGCCCGGCTGATGGCGGGAGAACTTGGCTGGGACGCGTCGCGGCAAGCCGCCGAAGTCGCGGCATTCTCAGTCCTCGCGAAGGGATATCAGGCCTGACCCTGGAACGCTCGCGCCAGCATCGCGACGCCCAGCACCGCCAGGATGACGGCGAGAACGCGTCGAAACCACGACTCCGGGACTCGCCCCAGCACGCGGCTCCCAATCACGGTCCCCGCGACGACGCCGAGTGTGGCCAGCACGATCCACGGCAGGAGCCTCGACATGTCCTCGCCTTGATTGACCAGGTATACGGGCACGCGCGCGCCATCGACGAACAGGGCAATTGCCGTCGCCGTCCCGACGAACTGCTCTTTCGGGAGATCGAAACCGAGCAACGCAGCCGAGCGGATCCCGCCTTGATTTCCCACCAGGCCGCCCAGGAGACCCGAGGCTGCTCCGGCGACCCATGCGATCCAGCCGCGGAATCGCATCCGGCGCGCCAGCCCGGTCACTTCGCTGAGAGCGGCGAACACGAGCAGCACGCCGAACACGGCGGTCAGCCAGCGATTGCTCGCGACGCTGAAGAGAGCGGCGCCTGCCAGCCCTCCGGCGGCGCTGGTGAGTCCGAAGCTCCAGAGCACGCGCGTGTCGATACCGCCTTTCAACAGCCAGAACCGGACGATTGTGCCGATGACGTGAGGGATCGAGACGGCGGCCACGGCCGTCCGCGTGTCGACGCTCATGGCGAGCACGGGCGTCAGCAGGCTCCCGATGCCGAACCCGGTCACCGCAGACACCGCTCCGGCGATGACAGCCACGATGACGATGAGGATGTCGTGAGCCATCAGCGCGCGAACTTCTGCGAATAGCGGTACCGGGTCCCGGGATCAAACAGCAGCGGACGCTCGGCGATGCGATGCAGTCCCCCGTCGGTCCGATCGTGGTGAGATGCGTCGCTCAGCGCGAAGCCGCCTCGCGTTCCATCCGAGCCTCGGCCTCCAGGCTCGCCCGATCGCGCCCGATGGTCGCGGTCGCGAGGGTCCGCCCGCCACTGCGGTAGTCGACCGAACAGTCGAGCGCATCGAGCGATCCGTCGATCGCCACCTCGTCCCAGCGCTCGGCATGGCCGACGTAGTTGATCGCGACGTCGTAGTGCTGGCTCCAGAAGAACGGCACCGCGTCGAAGCGCTCGCGCGCGCCAAGCATGTTGCGCGCGGCCACCTGCCCCTGGCGCTCGGCGACCACCCAGTGTTCGACGCGGATGCGTTCGCCGGTGTGAGGGTCGGGCCACCGGGCGGCGTCGCCGGCGGCGAAGATCCCGGGCGCGCTCGTTTCCAGGTACTCGTTGACCGCGATGCCGCGGTCCATGGTCAGTCCGGCCTGTTCAGCGATCGCCACTGCCGGCTTGACGCCGACGCCCATGACGACGAAGTCGCTGTCGAGGGTGGCGCCGCCGCTGAGCGTCACCGCCCGTCCATCGATCCGCGTCACCGTCTGACCAAGGTGGAACGTGACGCCGTGCTTCTCGTGCAGCGACTTGACGAGCCGGCCCACCTCGACGCCCATGATCCGCTCGAGCGGCGTGCTCTCCGGCGCGACGACATCGACGGCGATCCCGCGGCCCGCAGCGACGCCGCGACTTCCAGGCCGATGAAGCTGGCACCAGCGACGACGACGTGCCGGGCCGTTGCGGCGCGCTGCGACGATGGCGCGGCTGTCCGCGAACGAGCGCAGGTACCGAACCGTGTCCCCGTCAGCGCCAGGAATCGGCAGGCGCACGGGATCGGCGCCAGTCGCGAGGAGCAGCGCGCCGTACGTCCGCTCCGACCCATCGTCGAGGCGCACGACGCGCTTCGCCGGATCGATTGACGTCACGCGGCGGCCGAGGAGCAGGTCGATGCGCTGCTCCACGTAGAAATCATTCGGCCAGAGCGGGATCCAGTCGTCCTGCGCCTCACCGGCGAGGAAGTCCTTCGACAGGTTGGGCCGATCGACCGGCGGATCCTGATCGGCGCTGATCAAGGTGAGCGGGCCGTCGTAGCCCGGCGCCTCACCATCTCCGCGGCGGCCACGCCCGCCGCCCCGCCTCCGACGATGACAATCGATGAGGGAAGCTCGGCGTGAGGAGCCGGCGGGACGCCGGCTGCGCGGCCGGCAACTTCTCCCGAACGAATATCAGGTCGCCCTCCCGGTCGACGCGCCAGCAGGCAATCGGATCGAGCGCCGGCGCGCGCAGCGCTTCGCCGGTGCGGAGGCTGAAACACGCGTGGTGCCAGCGGACAGCGGACGGTGTCGCCGACGATCGAGCCCTTCAGCGAGCGGCCCGCGGTAGTGCGAACAGTGCGCGCGGATGGCAAACAACTCGGTGCCCGACCGCGCCAGCACCACGTCCTGGTCGCCGACGCGCCCGAGAATCATCCCCCCGTCAGTCAGTGCCGAGGCGGCGACTCCTTTGGACAAGTCGAGGGTCGCCTGCTTCTTCGTTTCGCTCATGGCAGCCTCCGTCGCGTCACTAATTGGGCTGTCCCGGCTTTGACAGCGGTTGCAGAAATACAATCGTATACTGGCGCGCGCGTGCATCTGACCATCTGGCCACGAGCGGTCGGCGCGGCTGACCGCTCCCCGGGCGGCGTTTCCCGCCACGCCCAGTCGATGCCCCTGTCGACAGGAGGACGAAATGGTTGATCAAATCGAGAGACTGGTGGACCTGTTCGAACAGAAGCGACTCAGTCGCAGACAGTTGATTGGGGCCTTGATGGCCGCTGCCGCGGCGCCGACGGCTCCCGCCGCTGCGGCGCCGGCGCTCTTCGACGGCCAGGTGCTGAATCACGTGACGATGATGGTGAGCGACCTCGAGCGGTCGAGGGCGTTCTACGAGCGGCTCGTGGGCGCCACGGTGATGTACGACGGGACCAGGACGGGTCAGTCGACGTACGACATGAAACTGAGCGGCGGCACGAGTTTCATCTCGATCGTTGGCGGACGTGCGACGCCGCCGCGGATCGATCATCTGTGCGTCGGCATCCCGAACTTCGACACCGATCGCGCCGAGGCGACCATCAAGCAGGAGTTTCCGGGCGCACAGGCGCGAGCGACGTCGACTCCGGCCGGCGCGCAGGAACCAATCCAATGGCGAAGCGTGAACCTGAAGGATCCGGACGGAAACGGCGTCCAGCTCGGTGATGTCAGGTTTCAGCTGAACGGGAAGCACTAGCGTCCAACAAGTGCGCGCGTATGCACGCTTGACGCCTGGCCGACTGCGGGGCGTGAGTGTTCGAGACAGTGCGCCGTCCTGGCTAGTGTCCACGGCAGAACGCCGTCCGCGACAGCCTCACGGCAGGCCCGGCGGGTGCGCCTCGCCCTGCAACGCCCCAAGTTCCTGGCGCCAATCCATCCGCCCCAGGCGACACCATGATGGTCCTGGGGTTCTCCGCGTCACATCGTGGTACCAACGCGCGCGCCGTGGTCGAAGGGGACGACTCGCCGCGCGTCCAGGCGTGGTGACTAAACGCTATCGAGACACATTTTCGTAGGCGCCGACGCGCAAAAGCTACGAGTTCGGATCTTGTCATCAGTCGGAGATCGGGTAAATGATGCTCGGCACACCGGACGTTTCGGCGCACGCTGAGACAAGAGCCGGACGCAGGAGGATCGAATGATGCGAGTATGCCGATGGCTCAGCGCATTCGGAATCATGCTGGCGCTTGCCGCGCCGGCCGCGGCCCAGTCCCAGATCGCCACCGCGGTCATCGAAGGCGTCGTCGTCGACTCGAGCGGTGGGGTACTCCCGGGTGTCGAGGTCGAAGTCAGGAACGTCGAGACCAACTTCACCCGATCGCTGACCACGGACGCCGAGGGGCGGTTCGTCGCGCTGCAGCTCCCGCCCGGTCGTTACACGGCGACATTCAGCCTGTCCGGGTTCGCGACCATCGTTCAGGAGAACGTCGTCGTCACCGTCGGCCAGTCGGCTCGCCTCAACACCGAAATGCGCCCGTCCGGCGTCGCTGAAACGATCACGGTGACGACGCAGACGCCAATCGTCGACCTGACGAGAACCGCGGCGAGCACCACGCTCGACGAAACCACCATCGGGACGACGCCGATTCTCGGCCGCAAGTTCGAGGACCTGCTCACGCTCACGCCCGGCGTCAGCGTCACGCAGGGGCCCGACGGCGACGAGATCAACTTTGCCGGCCAGCGCGGCGTCTTCAACAACATCAGCCTCGACGGCGGCGACTACAACAACGGGTTCTTCGGCGAACAGGTCGGCGGCCAGCGGGCGGCGATCGACATCACGCTCGACGCCGTCAAGGAGTTCCAGGTCATCGCGACCGGTGCGCCCGCCGAGTTCGGCCGAACCGCCGGCGGCGTCGTCAACGTCATCACCAAGTCGGGGACCAACGAGCTGCGAGGGCAGCGTGTTCCACTACCAGCGGCTCGAGGCGCTGACCTCGAACACGTCCGACGGCAAACCGCTCGAAGGACTTCACCGCGAGCAGTTCGGCGGGACGCTCGGCGGTCCGCTCGTGAAGGACAGCCTGTTCTTCTTCGGCGCGTTCGAAGGCATCCGCGAGAACCTGCAGCGTGCCGAACCTGTCGGTGCCGATCGGCACGCCCTGCCCGGTCGCGGCGCCCGACGCATCAGCGCCAACGAAGCGCTGATCAACTCGCAGCCCCGACTGCCAGCGTCTGGCGCTGCTCAACTTCTTCCGGACGACGCGCGGCCAGGAAGAGGGCCTGCCCGTCGACGCACACGGTCAACAACAACGCTCTGCTCGGCAAGATGGACTGGACGCTCAGCCCACGGCCAACAACCTGTCGGTCTCGTACAACTTCAACTACTCGAAGAACGATAACCAGACCTTCGACGTGCCGACCTACGGCAACTCGGCGAACGGCACCGAGGGCGCCTCGAAGATCAACGTCGTCAACGTCAACCTCTTCACGACGCTCTCGCCGACCCGTGCTGAACGAGGTCCACTTCACGTACTTCGCGCGAGATCGCGTCCGCGACTCGGCGACGCCGTCGAACATCCCGGCCGACACCGGCGATCGGCTTCGGCACGACGTTCCGCTTCGGCAACCCGTTCTTCCTGGCGCCGAACGTCGACGAGCTGGTGAGGCGGTTCCAGATCAAGGACAACGTCTCGATCGTCGCGCGGCGGCCACACCATCAAGGCCGGCGGCGAGTGGCTGCACACCAACAACGACCAGGTGTTCCGCGGCTTCTTCAAGGGCCGCTACATCTTCGACAGCGTCACCGGCTTCCTGCGCTACGCGTCGCCGGCGGCGCCGGGCGGCTTCGGCCCGTACACGGTCGGCTGCTCGAACGGCACGTACGTGACCGCGCCGGCGACCTGCCCGGCGGGACGACGACGACCGGCGGTCCGCTGCTGTTCTACCTGCAGAGCAGCAGCCCCGACGGCGTCGCGCGCGACGCGGCCGGCGCATCGGACATCAGCAACGAGGAGTTCGCGCTGTTCGTCCAGGACAAGTGGCAGGTGGGCCGCGGCCTGACCCTCGACTACGGCCTGCGCTGGGACGCGCAGATCATGCCGGAGACCGTCGATCCGACGACGACCGCCTACGCGCCGTTCCTGAACGACCCGCGCTTCCCGTCGGACGGCACGATTCCCGAACCAGACGAAGCAGTTCCAGCCGCGCGTCGGCTTGGCCTGGGACGTCGGCGAGAACGGCAAGACGGTCGTGCGCGGCAGCGCCGGGATCTACTACGCGCGGCAGAACATGCTGAGCCAGGTCGGCTCGGTCACGACCAACGGCGTGCAGCAGAAGAGCGACTTTCCGACTCGACCGTTACCGCGTTCGCCGACATGCCGGTATGGCCGAACCTGCTGCCGCCGAGCGCGGTGCCGCCGGGCACGTTCCCGCTCTTCAGCGGCGTCCGCGTCTTCGACCGCGACTACAAGAACCCGCGCATCTACACGACCAACGTCGGCTATCGAGCGCGAGCTCGCCCCGAGCCTGGCCGTCTACGTCGACTTCACGATCGCGAAGGGCGTCCACCTGACGCGTTTCCTGAACTACAACGTGCACGGCACGCGCTGCGGCCGCCGTGCAGCCGCCTACGCGTCGACACCACGACCTACACGGCGCCAACCCTTCGAACCCCAGCTGGGCGACGTGATGTCGTCACGAAAGCTCGGGGCAAGCGCTTTACAAGGGCGGGACGCTCGGCGTGCGCAAGCGCTTCTCCGACAACTACCAGTTCGAAGCCAACTACGTCCTCGCCAAGGACGAAGACGACGACTCGAACGAGCGCGATCCGTTCACCGATCGCTCCTTCAACTTCTACGATCTCGAGCTCGACTACGGGCCCTCCGATCGCGACATCCGCCACAAGTTCAACTTCTTCACCTACGTCGATCCTGCCCGGGCGCGTTCTCGTGAACGCCCGCGTCCAGGCGCGAACGGCGCAGCCGATCACCACGACGCCGCGCGTGCTGAACGGCGACGACCGCGGCCGCAACTGGGAGCGCAAGGACAACGAGTACTTCTCGTTCGACTGGCGCCTGCAGCGGCCGTTCACGTTCGGCGAGGCGCGAGATCATCCCGAGCATCGAGATGTTCAACACGTTCAACAACGACAACAACATCAACCCGCTGTCGACGCCGGCGCTGTTCAACTTCGACGGCTTCCTGCGCCAGGGCGTCGGCGATCCGCGCCAGGTGCAGCTCGCGCTCAGGGTGACGTTCTAGGGACCGTGGACCAGATATGGTTTCAGTAGCAGCCCGTCGTCATGCTGCAGCTGTTGAAGAGACCGCACCCGGCACTGCTGCCGGTGATCATCACTGACGACGATCCCGGACTCGGCGGAGCGTTCGATCGCATCCGCTGTCCGAAGTGCGAGTGGACTCCTGGCGCCGGAAGCCGGTGGTGCTGCGATCACCTGAACACGCCAGAGCCTCCATTCGCGTCGTGCGGCACGGTGTGGCACACGTTCTCAACGCACGGCCAGTGCCCGGGGTGCGGCCATCAGTGGGAGTGGACGTCGTGCCTCGCGTGCGGGCAGGCGTCCCGCCACGACGACTGGTACGAGACGAACAAATAGAGCCGTCCGTCAAGGAGCCTGCCACGTCCCGCGCCTACGAAAGGCGCTCAAACGTCACGATTCGTGCACTCAGGTGCGGGGACGCACTGCGACGCGCGGCGGTCCATGCAGCCGCGTGGCGGTCGTTCGCCCCACAGGGGCCCGTCCACCACTCCGCATCTGCGAACGCTGGTGACGGCGGCGCGAATCCGAGCAACGCCTCGATCTGGTCGAACGTCAGGACCACGGTCGCGGCGTAGCGGCGATCGAGGTAGGTGAACAAAGGCAAGTACGCGGCTGGGACGGGCGGCCCCGCTTTGTCCGGTGGCGCGATCCGGACTGTTACTGGCACCTCGTCTCGATGCCAGCGCGCCCGGAGCCGAGCCGCCACCGTCGCTATGACGCGCCCTACAGGCGATCGCAGGTTCATGTGCGGCATATCGTCAGGGTCGCACGGCGGCGATGTCCGCCTCCGTCTGATCATCGTCGGCGACTGGCTCCGTCAGCCGTGGCCCGTCACCGTCACCAGCGTCGCCGCGACGCGCAGCGGCGACTCTCTCGCGACGCCGTTGCTGCGCAACCAGGAAGTCACTCTTCATCCGCTGCAGCTGTTGCGCCTGCGAATCGCGATTCGTCAATGCTCGTCATCGTGATTGCCAATCTCTTTACCGGCGAGCCTCGTTGATGCTTTCGGAGATTGTCTGCTCCGGCGCGCGCCAGAGGCTTCGCACCACCAAGGGCGGCACGACGGCAACGCAGGCCACAACAACCCAATTCGAAACGGACGTGATTCCGACGGCGATCGCCGCAAGGAGGACTGCAATCGACCAGGCAATGAACAGCAGTGTCTTGGAATTTTCGGAGTCCATGAGACGAGTGTAGCCACCGGCAACGGGGCCCGGTGTTCCGAATTGCACGGTGCCGGCGCCGTGCCAACGGACTCCAAGGCATGCCCCTGACCTGCCCAGATGCGTCGGTGGGCAGCAGGGACCTCCTGGACGTCTAACCCGCGACAGCGTGGAACTTGTGCGATCGTTCAGTCGTGAAGGACGATACTCAGCAGCGAGCTGTTCACCTTGAGCCCGCCGTTGTATTCGATCAACCCGAGCTTGCGGAACTTGTTCGTGAAGAAGTTCACCCGGAATCGCGTTGTGCCCACCATTTCCGCGAGCGTCTCCTGTGACAGCTTCGGGAATACGCGCGGTGTCGTGTCCTGCTTCCCGTATCCCATGCGGCCTCTGCGCAACTCATCGGCCGAGAATCCACGTTTCCCTAGTTTCTCTCAAGACGCTTCGGCGGATTGTGCGCTGCGTTGGCGGTCGCACTCGATGCCATCGAATTGGATTCGCCGGTCACAGCGAACAGGTCGTATCGAGATTGAACGGCTCGCTTGTTGCCCTTTTGAAGCCGCTGCCCTCCGCGGGATTGAACAGCAAGCGAAAACCCAGGACGGGCACCCTCGGACTGGTGCCGATGGATGGCGTGGAGTCGACAGAAAGATCGCTCGAGTACGACGCCGTTCCAGCGCGCGCCACCCTGCCCCTCGCAAGCCTCCTTCGGCAAGCCCCCGTGTGGACCGTGGCATGTCTGCCACACAATCGTGCCTTCCGTCACCTCGTTTTGAGATGTGTCGACGACATGCCCAGTGAGCGTGACCCGCTCTTCGCCGATACACCAGTTGCCATCTCCGGAGGGAGTTCCCGGGACGACACTCACGAGGCTAACCTCCACGGCAGCGGCTGGAGCCTGCGGGCGCACGGTTGTGGCAGAGGAACCTGGAGGCGTGGGCGAAGTCGCCGTGGGCGTTGAGGGTGACGTCGGCGACGAGGAGCCGCAGCCGCAGACGGTGAAGATCAAGGCGACTGACACAGTTGCAGTCCGAATGGTCATAGGGCCTCCAGATGTCCAAGGATGACGATCTGGGGCTGGGCAGGGCGGGGCATCTCCGCTAGCGCGCCCGCGACCTCGGCTGCCAGGGACTCCAGAGGGCGTTGAGCTCGTTGGACGTCAAGCTCCACGCTTCCCTAAATTTTCTCGAGACGCTCGGCGCGACCGGCCGTCCGTAAAGGACCAGCGAACTTGGAGCGCCGTCTCCAGAGTCCTGTGAGGAGGTGGTGAGCGTAGAGCAGTCGCATGTGAGGGTCAAGAAGAATGTCGCGGTGTGTTCGTGCACGTCGCACGAGCCCGCGCCGGTGGGCGCCCGCTCTGCCGCCAGCCGCAAGAGAGCGTTGTCATTAGACACCGCCTCACGCAGGATGCGATTGGCAAGCCCCGGCGTCTTTCCTGATGTGAACCGACCACCTACACGTCCTGCCTGCGGGGAGCCTCGCGGCCATCGAGCGTGCGGATCTGATGGTTCGAAATCTATCTCACGTTCCGCACCCAGAGGGCGTGAGCATCTGCCCGTTCCACGCCGTCTGCGCCCTGGTTGCTCATCGGAGCAATGGCCTCGAAGATTCCATTGCGGCCGCCCTCGGTGATCTTGAGCACGCCAACGCCGGGTGTGGCCCCCGTGCTGACATGCGGGTCGCCTGACAACGGGCTCGGCCCGCGAAACGACAGGAACATGTGCGTCCCCTCAGGCGACAGGACAAGGAGATCGGGAGTCGGGTCCGGA
This sequence comes from uncultured Acidobacteriota bacterium, assembly GCA_963748265.1. Lineage (GTDB taxonomy): Bacteria > Acidobacteriota > Vicinamibacteria > Vicinamibacterales > CAVVIG01 > CAVVIG01. The sequence continues at coordinate 260,099 of CAVVIG010000003.1, forward strand.
GAAAAATGCCCGCAATGCCCTGCTTGCTGCAGCATCTCCGCCGTGGGAACAACCGGCTTCCGACCTGACACATTCAGCCACGGCGCCAGGTTGATCACGTTGACGACCACGTCTGTCGCGGTGTCCACGACCCAGATAAGGTTGCGTCCACGATCCGCCACCCACAAGTACGAACTGTGCTTGGTCAACGCCGCCCCGTGAGAGTCCGCTCCTTCGACATCGTCACTGAACACCACTTTCGGCAACGGAGTGTTGACGCCGTTGAGTTGCGAGTACAGGCCCGGTCCCAGCGGGAATGCGTACAAATCCGCCTCATAGAGATTGGCAGCGGTCCCGCCGCCCGAATCGACGTACATCTTGTTTCCGACCTGAGCCCCGAGGCAGCCGTTGGGATGAATCGTGCTCCTGTCGTACTCAGCAACGATGCGCATGGGGGTCGCCTTCGCGTCGATGACGAACAATCCTCCGCCGCGAAGGGTCACGAAATTCAACACACCGGTGGACTCGATAATCGGGCATATCGGCGCATTGTCCGGACGGAGGTCGGCCTGCTGGCAGGGGAAGCCGTTGGGAGTCGTGCAGGTAGCCAAGTCGATTCTGGCGGCGTGATCCAGGACGAAGGTATTGGTCGCGTAGTCGGTGTTGATTCGCTCATAGAGCTTGCCGTTCTGGTTTGCGACGGCAACGTAGGTTTCATCCGGAGAGGGGAAGGACTGATGCACTTGACGGACGCCCGTGGAGCCGACCGACGTGCGAATACACGTGATCGGCTGGCGCGTACGGGCATCCATGAACAGCACGTGGCCACTGGCCACGAACGAAACGATGGCGTGCGTGCTGGCCTGGTTCATCGTCAACATGTGCGGCCGCACCGGGTTGGCCCCAGTCTGCGCCATGCACAGCGCCGCGGCAGCCCCTCCCAGGTCCACCTTCTCCGCCACCGCGTCCTTGTTGACCTTTTCCAGGTCCTTCGCGTCCCAGATGTAAATCGTGCCGCCGTAGTTCTTGCCGGCCGAATCGGACTGATCAATCGACCAGACCTCGCCCCTGGTGTTGCCGGGGGCAAGAGCCAGGGAAAAAGGCAGCAGGAGCGCCAAGAAGGGAACCACCGTCATCTTCGTCATCATGGGCCTCCGAGGGTCTGGGTGTGAGAAGGGAATGGCGCGGACCAGCGCTCAATTGGTGCTGTCCCCCGGGGAACGCGCCAATTATGTCGCCACCCGCATCGGTGTCAAGCCGTCAAGTGGGCGGACTTCAGGCCTATGCGAAGTGGCGCTTCGAGAACGGTCGCCCCGAACCCGTCTTCAGATACTGCTCGAATGCCGCGGCGCTCCCTGGATTGGCAAACTCGATGTCGTGGCGACACGCCATTCAAGCGCCCTGGTGTCAATGTGGTCCGTCTCTATGGGGCAGCCGAGACGGTCCGCGCTCGTCGGCTGCTGCCAGGCAACGAGGATCGCCTCAACGCCGCAGCCACGCCGGATCTGCGGTTCGGCGACGAAATCGGTCAAAGCATCTCGTCCGTGAAGACACCGTGGCCGGCCCACCTGCGATCGCGCTGCTTGATACGAACGTGTGCAGAGACTGAAGTGGGAAGACTGGGCAGCCTCTCGTCGCTGACGAGGCGAGGTCAACATCATGGCCCAGATCTCGTGGCCGGTCGAACAAACACTCGTCGTCTCGGCTCTCTTCAGTCGCATCCAACTGTGACCGGCCTCACGACGGCTTCTGTAGAGCGACCGTGGTATTGACCCCTCGCGACACTAATTTTGACCCCTCGGGAGGAACAAGCGCCGGTCGAACGTGGTGGGGATCTTTCCGAACCCGGCGGCGGTGATTCGCTTGGTCGGGGCGCTGCTGCTCGAACAGGACGATGAGTGGGCGGTCGCGGAGCGGCGCTACTTCAGTGCCGAGTCGATGAAGCTGACGACGACGCCAACCCTGTCGACGACGACCCAGAAGATTCTCGCGGCGATTGCGTAACCAGCGAACTCAGGACCGGTGCCGCCTGAATTTCCACCACTTGACGGGACACTACCCCGAGCGGAGCGCCGCGTTCAACGTCGAGCGTTACCGCAGACACCATCCTCCTCTGAGTCAGTGGATACCGGGAGGGGTAGCCTCCGCCGCACGAAAGGCCTCTGACTGCGCGCGTAGACGGACCAACAACGCCTGAATCTCTGGCGCATTTCGGAACCAGGATCCAAGAAGGTATCCGAGGCCATGAGCGGATAGTTCGGAAAGCCGCCGTCGATGGTCTCTTTCATCCAACGCGCTGCGTCCTCGACCTTACCGCCGAGTGCGTAGATGCGGGCAATCGAGTAGGTGACGTGGTGATAGCTTCGATTGCGCTGAACGATGGAGAGGATGCGAGGTACCAGCGCCTGGGCTTCGGCATGCCGCGCCTGCAGGGCCCGAAGGAGCGCTAACCGTTCCAGCGCCAACGCGTTGGGCTCGCGCGCCATTGCGTCTTCTATGAGCGGTTCAGCCTCTCTTAGACGCCGGGTGGCCAGGAAGTAGCGCACGTCGGGGGCTTGATCCCTCCCGAACAGGCGCCGCTGCGTCGCCAGCCCATCCTCCGGACGGTTGACGAGGTAGAACCCGTTCACGAACGTGCGTTTTAGCTGCTCGTTCGTTGGGTCGAGGTCGATCGCGCGTTGATCGACTTCCTCAAATTCGTCGTAAAGGCCGACGTGATTGAAGAGCGATCCTAGCTCCTCACGGAAAGTCCAGGATCGAGTTCGACGGCGCGTCGATTCTCGCGAATCGCCTCCATGAGTCGCCAACTCCGATACCACGTGAACAGGATGAATCCACGTGTCAGATGAGTCTGGCCCAGACCCGCATTCAGCTGCTCAGCCTGGGTGGTCTCCGCCTCGGCGCGGTCGATGAGCGATGGGTTCTCCTCGATGAAGACGGCCGTCCATGCGTATGCGAACCCGAGCATCGCGTGCGCCTCGGCGAAGGCCGGGTCGATGCGAACCGCTTGCTCAAATAGAGTGGTCGCGGTGTCGGATTTCGCTCGCTCCTGCGCCCTGTATCCGCGCTGGCCGAAATAGAAGCGGCCCTTCGCGTAAAGGTCGTACGCCTCCGCACTCTCCGTACCGCGTCGTGCGGGCCCGGTCTGCACATGAGCCAGTTCCACACGGAGGCGCGATGCAATCTGACTGGCCAGCTGATCCTGGATTGCGAACATGTCGCCCGAGCGCATATCCACCGAGTCGGTCCACAGCGATACACCGTCGGATACCCGCAGCAGGTTCACGGCCACACGCAGTCGTTCACCGTCGCGGTACCACGTGCCATCGAGCACCGCATCGACACCGAGTTCCCTGGCGGCCGTGAGCGCGTCCAGGCTCCCGGTCGCGTAGCGGCGTACGGCGCTCGTCGGCCGAACAGCCAACGCCCGCGCTCGACTGATGCCGATGATGATGCTGTCCGCCACACCGAGGCCGATGTAGTTCTCCGCGTTACTCTCCGTAAGCGACCTGAGCGGGAGGACCGCGAGCGAACGAATCTGTGGTCCCGCGTCCGGGCTGGCCAGATGGCAACAGTCTCCACGCGGTCGTGCCGAGCGCGAGCACAACGATCGCAGCGGCCCCGACCAAGCTGCGACGAACCGCCGCTCTGACCGGTGCGACCCCTGCGCGTGGCGACAAGACTTCGGAACCGGCCAGAATCTCGCGGAGCGCGAAGGCGAGATCGCCGAGCCGATTGGAATCGCTGTTCTGGCTTCTTTTCGAGGCAGCGCCGCACGACCGACGCCTGTGCTCGACGGGAATCTGTCGCCGGCCCCTGCCAGGCCCGCTGGCTCGTCTCGGAGAATCGCGGCCAGGGTTTCAGGGGCTGTCTCCCCGTCAAACGCACGGCGCCCGGACAACATTTCGTACAGCACACAGCCGAGCGAGAAGATGTCGGAACGGTGATCCGCCGGTTCTCCCTTCGCCTGCTCGGGCGAGATGTACGCAACTGTACCAAGGACGATCCCGGGCTCTGTCTCTCCTGGAGGAGTGAGGTTCGGCGGCTATTGCGTCGGGTCGAAACGGGTCGTGCTTGGCAAGACCAAAGTCCAGAACTTTCGTGTGTCCTTCACACGTAACGAAGATATTGGCGGGCTTCAGGTCACGATGCACGACCCCCTTGCCGTGAGCAGAGGCAAGCGCATCGGCGATGGATGCGGCGATTTCGAGAGCTCGCCTCCAAGGGAAGCCACCGGGCGGGATGCACTGGTCCAACGACTCTCCCTCGAGAAGCTCCATGACGATAAACGCCATGCCGTTTTCCGACCCGATATCGTAGAGGGCGACGATGTTGGGATGGGAAAGCGACGCGACCGCACGAGCCTCGCGCTGGAGTCGGGCAAGCGCATTCGAGTCGCTCGTCAGACGTTCGGAAACAACCTTGACGGCAACCTCTCGGCCCAGCCGTACTGTCCTTGCCGCGATAGACCTCGCCCATTCCGCCGGCGCCGAGCGGCGCCAGAATGTCATACGCTCCGAGACGCGTCCCTGGAGAGAGGACCATGCATGGGTCAGTCCGCGTCGTGAAATGGGCCGATCGACTGAGTAGAAGCCGGCGCTGCCATGCACGAGAACGTCAACGTGATCGGACCAAGACCGATGATCGCACCATGGTCGATACTTGTCGGTTGGTCGATCCTGCGGCCGTTGACGAATGTACCGTTTCGGCTCTTGAGATCCTCAAGGACAGCTCCCTGGGAGCCGATCGCCATGCACGCATGGCGGCGCGATACCGACGGATGGTCAACGTAGACGCCTGCGGCCGGGTCTCGCCCGAACACCGTTTCGCCCGCTTCCAAGATGAACTCCTGATTGCCTCGTGTGACGCGAGTAGCTTGGAAAGACGCGCTGCCATCGGGCCGACGATTGGCCGTGGTTGGCACTCGATAGCGCCGGAGGACTCGGCGTCGCTCCCGACCGGGGCGATGAATCGATAGCCTTTGCCGACGACCGTCTCGACGAATCGAGGCTTCTCGGCATCATCGCCAAGCGTTCGCCGAATCTTGCGGATGGCAGTGTTGATTGCCGAATCGTGCTCGACGTAAAGTCGGTGCCCCAGAGCATCGCCTGGATTTCGCTCCGCTGCACGAGCGTGCCCGCCCGTTGCACCAGGAGGATCAGGATCTCCATCGGCAACTTCTCCAACCTGAGAGGCCCGTCCGGGCGCCGCAAAGACATATGCCCCCACATCCAGCTCGAATTCGGCGAATCTGAGGCAGCCAGTCATAGCGTCGTCACGAATTATAGCGCTCAGGTCGCTCCACGAAATCTTCAGAGAACGCTCCAGATCGTGTCGATAGCGCCAGGTCAGTCCGAAAGCGAAAATCCCGATACAAACGGCGTCGGTAACTCCGATTTCCCGGAGGCTCCCGGAGCCCATTGGAGGTGTCACATGTCTCGCTTCTTTGCGTTAGCACTCGGTGTCGTCCTGTCTGCGAGCGCGGTGGCCTGCAGCAGCACCTCCGACAGCCCGACGGCGCCGACCGCCGCTCACTGGCGTCGCCACTCGGATCACAGGGATCAGGGTCGAATGCCTCGGTTCGCTCGGCGGGGACTACCCATGGCCAGGAACTGACCGCGGTCGTTGGCGTCGGATCGGGCATCGTCAACGTGACGCCCACAGCGGCGGCCGACGGCAGTTTCAGCGCGCAGATCAACGTGAACGTGCACGGTGCACCTCCCAACACCACGTTCTTTGTTCAGCGTGCGCCCGAAATCGGACGGCCAAACGGTGCCGATGGCGTCTGCCAACGTGCGGCCGGTGCCGCTCCATGGGGTCCGCCAGCGCCAAATTTCGTGACGTTTCCCTTGCCCGCAACCGGGCCACTCGTCACGCTGCAGACCTCCGAGGGAGGGGCAGGATCAGTCCACATCAATTTTGAAGCACCCACGATTCTGGACGGAACTCAGTTCGATGTGATGTTTCGGCTCGTGGACGACCTGACGACTCCAACAAATGATTTGCGAACGGGGTGCTTCACCGTCAGCGTGAAGTGATTCAGTGAGGACCAGCGCTCGGCGAGCCTCGAGCTTGGTCAGGGCCCGCGGGTGGACAGCGACCCGGCGACGGGTTCCTGGCAATGGAAGGCTCTTGCCCCGATCGATCGCCCGCTTCGAACCTGAAAGTCCACGTGCATCGCGTGCTCCCTTGAAATCAGGACGCCTACCCAGCCGATAGGAAACAAATAGGGCCGTCTCGCAGTTAGCACAACCTCCGTTCTCAGCCGCTCGTAAGCCCCTCGACAGAGTCGCTCTCGATGGTGAGGGGCTGATCGCCAGTATGCAGAAGCCCAACTCCCGGTGCGGGAAGAATGTTGCAGCGGTCGGAAGGTTACACGTCGCTGTGTCGCGACGCTCGTCGGGCGCGCCACTCGTCGGCCGTGATCTCCCAGCGCTCGGCGAGCTGACGGCCGGAGACATAGTCGCGCTCCTCGGTGCCGACCAGCCGCATGCCCTGTCTTTCAGAGACACGCCGGGACGCGATGTTGGCAACCGCTTTGGGAACGCGCAGCACCGGACATCCGAGCGTGTCGAACCAGTAGTCCGTCACCGCGTCGGCAGCCTCCGTCATCAAACCGCGGCCCTGCCATGCCGGGTCGAGCCAGAAGCCGCGATTGTCGTCATCGCGCTTCATCAGAGCGATCACGCCGATCAGTCGCGCCGGTTCGGCTTTCGGTCTCAGACTCCAGATCCATTCGTCGCCGCGGGCCATAGCCGGAAGGGCCACATCGCGACAGTACGTGAGGGCTCCGTCAGCCGGATACGGCCATGGTACGACGAGCGAGAGAAAACGAACGATCGCCCACTGGGGAAAGACGGCCTGAATCTGTCCGGCGTCGTCGACGCCGAGCGGGCGGAGGATGAGACGAGCGGTTTCGAGCACCGGCGGCATGGGCTGATTATCGTGGGACGGTGACATAACGCGGCGGTCCTTTCCGCACGATAGATGTCTCTCGACGCTTTCATCCGCTATGCCTTTAGTTGACTCGGGTCGACGTCAGTGCCACGCGGATGAACCTTCTGGACGCGTCGGCGCCCAACCGCCGATGTTGGTATCCTGTCCGGCACATGCCATCTCGGGCCGGGGATTCCCTCGAAGACTTCTGCCGTGTCTGCAAGACCGACAGGCTGCATATCGTCATCGCCGCGGACCCGGCGGGCCAGCCGCTGCGGGTGTCGTGCGGATTCTGCCGCAGCGACCACAACTACCGGGGCGGACCGAGGGTCCAGCCCGGCTCGCCGACAGCGTCGACGTCAACGCTCTCCGCCCAACGCACTGCGCCCCAGCGTCCACCATTTCCGATAGTCAGCGATCGCGAAAGGACAGGGCCACCGATGCCCGTTTCCGGATCCGACGATCTCGAACTGTTGATTCGCCGCGTTATTCGGGAAGAAACCGGGATTACGCCGGTGGTCCCGGCTGAGAAGTGGCGCGGCGGAACCCTGGCGCTTCGGCCCGGGAGTCCAGGTCTGCAAGAAAAGACGATGCCGATCGAGACGTTCTTCCACAAGATCGTCATGGTCAGGAATCGTCTGCGAACGCTCGAGCAGCAGGTCAATGCCTCCGAGCTGCCTGACACCGTGAAGGTCAAGCTCCAGAGCTACGTTAGCGGCTGCTATGGTTCATTGACCAGTTTCAATGTGCTATTCGCTGAGGAAGACGACCAGTTCAAGGGCAGCAGCGACTGATTGAGGCGAGAGGGAAACGTGATCGAGTAGACTGCGCCGCATGACTCGAGTGCCCTTGCGCGGCTGGCACGTAGCGGCGTTCATCGCGGCGCTGATCACGACACAATCTGCGGCAATCGGACAAGCTCCGACGGCGCCAACCGTCACTGGCCCTATAGCCGCGGCGGCAAGCCCTGGCGATCCTGGCCACAACTACATTTTCTTTTCGACGCCGATGGACCTGAAGTCCGTCGGCTACGTCGAGCAGGAATATTTCGTCGGCGGCACAGCGACTCGGTACCAAATCCCCAGTGGGCCCGGCGACATGACGTCACCGGGCACGATGCCGTATCGAACACGCATCGTCGTTCGGCGCCCGGCCAGCGCTGCGAAATTCAAGGGCGTGGTCGTCGTCGAATGGCAAAACGCTTCGGCCGGCCACGATGGCGATGGCGGATGGGCGACCTCCGGTGAGTTGTTCGTGCGCGACGGCTGGGCGTGGGTCGGCGCGTCGGTGCAAATGGTCAACGTGCACGGCTTCCCGCCGCCCCATCCGGTCGCCGGCCAGGGCCTGAAGCCATGGAGCCCGGTACGTTACGGGCCGCTCGACGTCACCAACAACGGCGCCGTCACCGATGATTCGCAGGCGTATGACATCTACACACAGATCGCGCAGCTGCTCAAACATCCCGGGAACGTCGATCCGTTCGACGGCATGCGCGTACAACGCGTGTACGCGAGCGGAGGATCGCAGTCCGCGCGCTTCCTGGTTCGTTATTACAACTACATCCAGCCGCAGACGAACGCCTTCGACGGCTTCATGGCTACGATGGGCGGCGAAGCGCCGAGGCTGAACCAGCGCACCAAGATCTTCAAGCTCTACACGGAGAGCGATGTGGCGAGGCAGGCGCCGATTCGTGTGGCGAATTCGGCAACGACGCACACGTGGGAGATTGCCGGAGCGCCCCACATGCCGAGCATCTGGCAATCATCCGACAAAAGCGACTTTCGCGGCACCGCCATCGCTTTACGCGATCTCGGGCTCGGATTTCCACCGGCGCAGTGCGCAAAGCCGTGGCCGTCGCCGGTCGAGAACTGGATGGTGATGTCGGCGGCGATGGCGGCACTCGATCGATGGGTCACGACAGGAACATCACCGGCGACGACGGCGCCGATTGAAACCACCGGCGCGCCAAACCAGACCCTGCACACGATCGTTCGCGACGAGCGGGGTATCGCACGCGGCGGAATTCGCCTGCCCGCCGTCGCCATGCCGACCGCGCTGGTGGCGGGCGACAATCAACCTGCAAGTCCCGACCCGGTCAACGGCGTGTGCGTATTCGTCGGCACACGTGCGCCGTTCGACGCGGCGACGCTTGCGTCACTGTATCCCGATCGCGCCGCCTATTCGCGCGACGTGCGGCGGATCGTCGACGATCTCGTCAAACAACAGTTGGTGCTGAAGGAAGACGCCGCCACGCTCGTGCAACGCGCCGAAGCAGCGCTGCCGAAATAGTCGGCTGCGGTCAGATCCGGCACCAGGACACTCGACTCTTCAGGGGGACATCGACATGGGTTACACCAGACGTACCGATTCTGGCCGCGGGAGCCGCGCTGGCGGCGACGAAAGTGTTCGGTCAGCAATCGAGCGCTCCGTCGGCCACTTCGCCGGCGGGCACAGGCAAGTTCTATCAGCGCGGCCCTGTCCGCATCTACTACGAGGAAGCCGGCTCGGGTTTCCCACTCATGATGCTTCCGGGCGGCGGGCTGAATTCGACCGTCGCCAGCTTGAAGGGTGGCAATCCCTTTCCCGCCATCGACGAGTTCAAAGGAGAGTACCGCTGCATCACGGCGGACTTGCGCAACGCACCGACCGGCCAGTCGACCGGACCGGTCGAGGCCGACCGCCCTTGGGAGTCCTATGCCGACGACCATCTTGGCCTGATGGATCATCTGGGCATCGACAAGTTCATGGTGATGGGCTTCTGCATTGGGGGGCCCTTCATCGGGAGTCTCCTGAAGCGCGCTCCCCAGCGCATTGCGGCGGCCGTGCTGGCGCAGCCCGTGGGCTGGCGTCCGGAGATGCGCGACCCGCAGTATCCGGGCGTGTTTTGGAGGAACTGGGGCGCGACGCTGGTGGCCAAGCGGCCCGAGATCTCCCTGCAGACGACGGAACAATTCGTGGTGAAGATGTTCGAAACGGATCCCGACTTCCTGTTCACTGTGACGCGCGATTTCATGCGGAGCTGCCAAAACCCGATCCTCGTGCTGCCCGACGACGTCCCTGCCCACCCGCTCGAGCCAGCCATGGAGTGCGCGATGCTCGCGCCCAGGGCCGAAGTGAGTATCTTCCCCTGGAAACAGCCCAAGGAGCGGATTCCGTTGGCGGTGCGGCAGATTCGTTCGTTCCTGAGGGCGCATCGGCCCGCGTAGCACAACGGCTAAAGCAGGGTCGCCACCTGAAAGAGGCGCGCGTGCTGTTCGAAGCGGACGGGCGGCCGCTGACGGCCAATGCGCTGTCGTAAGGGCGCGCCCGTGACTGCGCAGCAGCTCTGAGCCGTTGTGATGACTCGCCCAGCCACGCCGCAAGGAGCGCCCGCCTTGGAACGGTCCTAGTTACACAGCGGTGACAGCACTGCGTGGTTGGATGACTGTCGTTGACGCTCGGTCGGCCAGAGTGCTAGCTTACGCTGCCGGCTGACGCGGCGACTCTCTTGCCGTCGGCCAGTGAGGAGCGACCATGGACGCTCGTGTCGGATTCCTCGCGGCGTCGACGGCCCTTCTGGCAGTCGTCCTTCACTCCACATCTGGTCCTCTTGCGGCTCAGAGCGCGGCGCTGGTTGCGCTCGGCGGCACGGTCTTATCTGCCGACGAAGGCGCGATGAGCGGCGTGCTTGTCAGCGTGAAGCTGAACGGCTCGACGCTCACGACGACCGTCGTCACGGACGCAAGCGGCCACTACGCGTTCCCGCGGGCGCGGCTGCAGACGGGAACCTACGCGATCAAGATTCGGGCGATCGGCTACGACCTTGAAGCGCCGGTAACCGCGACGGTCGGCGAGAGCGGCGCGGCCACGGCCGACCTCAGGTTGCGGAAGACGCGCGATCTCGCGTCACAACTCTCGAACGCCGAATGGCTCGCGAGCATGCCCGGGTACTGACGCGCAGAAAGCCGAGATCCGCGGCTGCGCGCACTGTCACATGCTGAACCTGGTCACCCGCTCGCGCCACGACGCGCAGGCGTTCGTGCCGATCCTCGAGCGCATGGCCGGCTATCCCCCGTTGTCCTTTCCGCTGATGCCGCAGCGCACGCCGGCGCCGCGGATCGGCGGTGGCGATGTATCCAGGGAGCGACAGCTTCAGACGTGGACGCGACAGGCTGAGTATCTGGCCACGCTCAATCTGAGCGCGGGTCCGCAGCTTGGATATTCGCTGAAGCGGTTGCCGCGACCTTCGGCCGATGCCACCCGGGTCATCTACACGGAATACGATCTGCCGGCACGCACGCGCCAGCCTCACGATGTGATCGTCGATTCGACCGGCATGGTGTGGTATGCGAGCTTCGGCGAGCAGATTCTCGGCAAGCTCGATCCACGCACAGGCAAAGTGACCGAGTACGAGATTCCGATCCTGAAGCCGGAGGCACCGACGGGCATTCTCGGCATGCGCTTCGATCACGTCGAGAATCCGTGGCTCGCCATGCAGTTTCAGGGCGGCATCGCGAAGTTCGACCGGAAGACGGAGACCTTTCAGACGTGGAGCCTGCCGCCGGAGCTGAACGGCAAGCACGTGCAGGTCAATCAGGTCAGCCCCGGGCGCGCGCACATCGACGGCAAGGTCTGGCTGCAGGATGCAGGCACATACACCGTGATGCGTCTCGACATCGCGACCGGGATGTTCGAGAAGTTCGAGCCGTACAAGATTCCGCGCCCGAACGTGTACGACGTCATCCCCGATTCGCAGAACAACGGCTTCTTCCTCGTCATGGGGGCCGAAGACGTCGGGCGGATCGACGCGAAGACCGGCGCGATCGAGATCTTCAAGACGCCGACCAAAGGGTCAGGACCGCGCCGCGGCATGATGGACAGCGAGGATCGCCTCTGGTTCGGCGAGAACCGGGCCGACAAGATCGGAATGTTCGACACACGGTCGAAGACGTTTCAGGAGTGGTCGCCGGCGACTCCAGGCAACTGGCCGTACGATGTCACCGTCGATCGCAATGGCGACATCTGGACTGGCGGCGAGTACAACGACCGCATCGTTCGCGTGAATGCGAAGACGGGACGCACGGTCGAATACCTCATGCCTGGTCACACGAACGTCCGCCGGGTCTGGGTGGACAACTCGACGAATCCGGTCACGTTCTGGGTCGGCAGCAATCATGCGGCCTCGATCGTGAAACTCGAGCCAATCGAGACGCCGGCGACACCGCCGACTGGCCGTTGAGCGTCACCCTCGCGGGAAGACTGCGACATGGCTGACGTCGACCGGCGCCACTTCATCACCGCGGCACTCGCCTCACTGGGAGTCGCGAGCGTGTGCGAGTCCGTTCGCGGTGTGGCGCAATCGGCGGCGCCGTCGATTCGCGCGATTGACGTCCATCACCATTTCGCGCCACCGGCATGGGTGACGGCAGTGCGTGGGAAGCCGCTCCTGCAGCCGGCAAACACGACGTGGACACCCGAGAAGTCGATCGACGATCTGAATCGCGCGGGCGCTGCGGCAGCTGTCGTCTCGATTACCAACCCGGGTATCTGGTTTGGCGATGTCGCAGCGACGCGCAGGCTCGCACGCGCGTGCAACGACTATGGTGCGCGGCTGGTTCAGGATCACCCGACACGGTTCGGACTGTTCGCGGCGATGCCGCTCCCCGACGTCGATGCGACGCTGGCAGAGATCGCGTACGCCTACGACGTGCTGAAGGTCGACGGCGTCGGCCTCCTGACCAGTTACGGCGACGTGTGGCTCGGCAATCCGACCTTCCGCCCCGTGATGGAGGAGCTCGAGCGCCGGCGCGCCGTTGTCCACGTACATCCCACCGCGGCGAACTGCTGCAGAAATCTCGACTACGCGCAGGGCGTCGGACCAGGCAGCCTGGAATACGGAACCGATACGACGCGCGCCATCATGGGCGTGGCCTTCAGCGGCGATGCCACGCGTTTTCCGAATATCCGTTTCATCTGGTCGCACGGCGGGGGGACGGTCCCGTTTCTTGCCGGCCGCATCGACAGCGCGTCGAACGGCGCCAGGGACCGTCTGCCGAACGGCTTCATGTCAGAGCTGAAACGCTTCTTCTACGACACGGCCGGCGCCACCAACAAAGGTGCGATGGCATCGCTCCTTCAGCTCGTGCCCTCGTCTCAGATCCTCTTCGGCACCGATTTCCCGCCCGGCGGCAGTAACGCGGAGATGCTCGAGACGCTGGCGGGACTTGGCCTCTTCAACGCCGCCGACTTGCGGGCCATCGAGCGTGACAACACCGTGGGACTCCTGCCGCGACTTCGAGGGTGATGCCCGGGAGAGGACATTTCGGTGGGCAGGCGAGGCAGGGATGAACGCCGCGCGCCTGGAGTCTCCAAGCACCATCCACGGCAACCCGAACGCGGCACGGGCGTCCTGAACAACGAGCTCTCTCTGCCACTTCGTCGAAGTTCCCGACGTTCTTGCACGTCGAGGCTCGTGGGCTCGGTCCGCCGTGCGGACCCTACATGCCGCGCGGCTTGCGCGCGGGCTTCCGCTTGGACGCGATGATCCGCCGCGCCTCGCGCAGGTGGCTCTCGAGCGCGTCATCCGGAATCTGATCGAGCAGGATGCCGACCCACCCGCCGGCGCCGACATACCGCGGGTAAAAATAGATGTCGGGCGATTCTTCGATCATCAGCGGCTGCATTCCGTCCGCCACCGGCACCCAAAGCGACAGCCGGCCATCGTCACGGTGGTGCTCGGAAAACATCGCGAAGCAGCCCTTGCCCTGCTCGACGAAGAAGCAGGGCGTGCCGTGCGACGTCTTCTCGAACGCGCTGGGAAGCGCGGCGCAGATGCGGCGGATCCGATCGACCTGTCCCTCCCGTCCGCTTTTGCGCCGGCCCGTAGCCGCGTCGCGCGTCATGAGTTGCCGGGCACGGAACTTCGCGATCCGCTCAATCAGGCGGACGGGCACAGGCTCGGACAATGGGAACTTGAGCGTCCCCTTGCTGCGTTCGTATGGCGCCAGCTCCTTGGCGAACGCCTCGACCAACGCATCGCTTGCGGGATAGAGCGAGTAGTGTGACTTCCACCCGGCGAAATACAGCACGCCGACGCCGTTCAGCGTGTAGGCCGGCATCTGATAGGCCAGCCCTTCTTGCGCATTCGGGAGCGCCTTGAGAATCGCCCGGCGCACCGCTTCGAGGCTGGCTCGAGACTCTTTCGGCTTCGACGCGACGTACTCACGCACCGATGCGACGCGCTTTCTGGACCGTTTGGCCGTCATGCTGCCCACATTATGCGCACGCCCGAAGCCGATCGTCGGGTTCAGGAGCGGCGCAAGGGAACTCGCGGATCCGAGGTTGGCGTATCTATCCAGTCGGCTGGATGGAGCGGGGCTCGGCAGGCCCACCCTGTGCGCTTGATCCGCAACGGGCCGGACGGAGTTCTCTCCGTTACCCCGCCGACCTGGATACAGGCAGGGGGAAAGAGTCGGCGTGCACCTGCGCGCGTTGGAAGTGCAGAGCAGGCACAAAGAAGTCGGTCATCTGGGCGAGGACAGGTAGAGGCCAGCGTGGGGCGCACGTTCTCAGGCATACGTTCTGCTCGCATCTGGCGAGCGGGGCGCGCCCGTGACCGCGATTCAGCAACTCGCCGGGCATCGCGATCTCGCGACGACGCAACGTTACATGCGCCTGAGTCCGGTCGCGATCGCCGTCCTCCCCACGACTCGTGATCAACGTCCCGCTACCGGAGCCGGCGTTCAATCCCGCGCGATCGCCGTGGCGAAGGGCTGCTCCACGTTGGCGTACTGATCGTCAGCGACATCGAGGACGGACTTGTGGATGGTGTACAGCCGCAGCATGCCCCGTTCGACAGAAGCACGGCGCGCGGGTCCTGTCGAGCTCCTGATGTATTTCGCTTGCGGCCCAGTAGCCCCGGGGGTTCCGAATTCGCGGCGTCGTCTCACACCTCTACCGGGTTGTGAACACCGCGCTCGCAATTCGAATACACTCCGCTCTCCAATCGATTCCGACGGGAGGTTCAGAGCCAATGAAGTTCACTGCATACGTTCTCGCGGCCGTCCTGTTCCTGTCGCCGGGCGGCGCCCTTCGCGCCAACACGTACGGGTCGGTGGAACCGCTCGCGAATCCTGCGGTGATCGACACGACGCCGCTCAGCGAACAACCGCTCAGGGTTCGAGAAGCGTTTGCCACGCGCCTCTTCCAGTGCGGAATCGTCGGTCAAGTGGTCGATGCACTATCGGAGACCGGTGCCATCACGACGATCAACAACTTGAACACCCAGTTCGCCGTGGGGGCGGGAGGGTTTGCGGGGCGCACCAATCCGTCGTTCGTCTACACGGTGATCGATGACGGCCCGAACGCCGCGAGCGCGGGAGACATCAGGATTCTGACCGACAGTCTCGGATACGTGATGTCGCAGGCGAGTGGCTTCCTGCTCGATGCTGACGATCCGGGGAACTACGACTTTCCGGCGCAATACGTCGTTCTGAACTTCCGCACGCCGCCGTCGATTGCCCGATCGGCGGCGCTGTTCCGAACCGTCGGGCGGATCGACCCCGACCTGTTCAGCACCGACACCAGCGGGTACACGCAATTTGGCCGGGCGTATCTGTCATTGCAGTCGGCTGTGTCGGACGAGCGGTTCATCGCCGGCTACGTCCAGGCTGCCCTCGAGTTCAACGTGGAGTACACGCCGGTCGTCGGCGGCGTGCCGTCGCTGTTTCTGGGCGGCGCCGCCTTTCCGGGGAACGACTGGACGGTGGATACTCGGGGCGAAGACTACCTTTCGAGGATTCCACCCCAGAGCCACCCGGCGCTGGGCAAGATTCGCGCGTTTCATCTGCGTGCAACCCGGGAGGTACTGCGCCGGCTGGGTCATCATGGCAACCGGTGGGACGGCGATGTCGTGTCGTTCAGCTGCGATAACAGCCAGCGGACTTGAGTCCTGCGTGGCCCATCGGGATGATGGCGGCGACCGTCGAGGATACCTGTCGCGCGTGAGCGTCAGCGGCCTGAGATTCGATTCCTATCTGCGATGGCAGTCCCGACCGCCCGCAAGTGCTTGATGGTGTTGTGAGACTGAAGTGGTGAGCCAGGAAGGAATCGAACCTTCAACCCGCAGATTAAGAGTCGCTTCCTGTTCGCGAAAACCCCACAAAATCTAGCGAATTCTCCAACCCGGTCTGCAGAACACGGCACCGCGAGGCGTCGCGACGCAACCCAGACGCAACCCGTACCGACGACTCTCAGAGGAGCCACTGAGCTTTACGTGGTAGTCGCATGCCCAGCACAGCCCCGCATCCCGCCGGCTAGCCACCTCTGGCGCGGGTCTCAGGGCCAAAACGAAATCCTGGTTCTGCGCGGGAGCTCCGATGGCAGCACTCGGCGGCGTTCACTCCAGTTCCCGCCGGCGGGAAAGCCCCACGCGGCATCGCCGACCCGATAATCGAGGCTGATTCAAAATGCTGCCCCGCCGCTGGGTGCGTTCGGCACGCGGGTGAAGTACAGCTTCAAGCGACGATGTTCACGATGCGAGCGCAGCATGCCGCCGCGTGGCAGGGATTGCGTGGTCTCCCGACTGTCACTATTCGGCCGCGCTCGGTGACGTCTGGGTCGATAAGTAGGCTCCCCCCGAACTCACTCGATGTTTGGCGCGCGGGCCAGGTACTTGCTGCGTCGCACTTCGACGGGCGGCTTGGGATGCTCGAAGGTGTCCGAACATCCGGCAACGATCTCGGCAACCCTGGCGCCGAAGCAGAATCGAGATCGGCCGCGCGTCTCGACTATTTCCTTTTTGCTTCCATCAGCTGAGCGCGTTGAAGTTCCCGGGCCAGGATGGGGACGCCGAGATTGCTCGCCTGGATACCCTGGGCGACGCAGATCTTGAGCACCTCCATGATCTCCTCCACTGTCGCGCCGAGTTTCAGGGCCGTCTGGATGTGTCGGCGTGTTCCGGGCGCGTACATGTGGGTAATCGACGCATCGACCGCGATGCTCAGGAACTCCGCCAGCTTGGGCGAGAGCACACCGCTGCTGTAAATCGGAAGGCTCGCGGCGATGATCGCTTCCGTCCAGGCCGGGGCAATTTCCAAGAACGCGTCCCACGCCCGATTCCATTGGCCCGCGGCCTTCATCTTGTCGCAGACGGGCGTCGCCGCATCGCTCGGCGTTGGCTCCACCCCGGCGGCCTTCGCTTCTTCCAACAGGATGGGTGCGCCAAGGCTGCACGTATGGATCGACAGCAGCGACGCGATCTTCAGGATCATCAGGATCTCGTCGCGGGTCGCGCCGGCGTCGAGCGCGCTGCGAATATGGCGGCGGGTTCCCTCGGCGCTCAAGTTCGTACACGCCGCATTCACCGCTAGGCTGATCAGCTCGACGTCTTTGCGCGGCAGGACGCCGCTGGTCCATGGGTCATTGGACATCTTGAGACATTGATCGACCCACGCCGGTTCCCATTCGCGAAACTGAGCGAGCGCCAGGTTGTCCCAGGGACCGATTGCTTCTGCTTTGTCAGCTACTTCCATTTGACGATCTCCTCGGCAAGGTTGGGATATCGAGATGCCACGCCTGCACAAACGCAGAGCGGTGGTTTCCGTCGTGTCCCCAAACTGGACCCGACTGGTGGCAGCCAGGATCAGGGCCTGGCTGCGGCTGAATTGGGGTGACAGGGTCTGAGCCCTCAAAAAGCTGAAGATGACGCCGCCGTTGAAGTCGAAGAAGAGAGTGAGCGGTAAGAGCGTGTCAGGCGCTTGGGCGGCTCGCCTTGCGAAACAGCCTGTCGCGGTCGCTGTCGAAGTGATACAGCTTCGCCACGGTGATCCGTTTCGCGAGTGCGCTGCAGGCGACGCAGGCCGCGATGCTTCCGATCACCGGCCCGACCCAATAGATCCACCAACCCTCCCATCGTCCTGCAACGAGCGCCGGTCCGAGGCTGCGCGCCGGGTTGGTGCTCGTGCCAGAGATCGGCGACTCCGCGTACACCATCACGGCGTACAGGATTGGGAAGATCGCGGGGGTGAACGGACGAATCCGGCGGAACCCGAGGAACACCAACAGCAGCGTGACCATCGCGAACGTCGTGATCACTTCGCCGAGCAGGACGGCCCCGACGCTGTAGCCTTCGCCCGGGAGGGTGGCGCCGAACGCCACGCTTCGCCCGATCGCGCCCCAGGCCAGAAGCGGCACGCTCCCGAGTATGGCCCCAGCAAGCTGCGCCACGACATAACCGACGGACGTCCGCAGATCGAACTTGCCCATCAAGCGGAAACGCCAGCGTCACGATGGGGTTGATGTGCGCGCCGCTCCGTTCCCCGACCGGGGAGAGTGCGATCAAGGCGCCGGTGGTGCCGAACAGGAAGCCGGTGATCAGCCGGCGCCATCCTTCGCTCGGCAGGATATCCGGAATGGGACTGCCTTCCCCGAACATCAGAATCACGAGCGAAAGGCCGACCAGCACCAGCGCCGCCGTCCCGACCAGTTCGGCACGAAGGACCAGCCAGGGAATGTCAGCGGATCTCGAGCCGCTCGCCACGGTCAGGCTTCCGCGATCTGGACGACGACCTTGATGTCATCCGGCTGCCGTGCGCGCGCTCGCTTGGTTTCCATCGTCGATTTCTCCTGACAAAGGCGCAAATGGTGTCGGGCCCGGCTTCGATGGTCACTTCGCCGCGTTGGCGCCCCTGACGCGCGTCCTGATCCGGTACAACCCCTTACTTGCCGTAATGAAGAGCGTCCGCCTGTCCTGACCGCAGAAACTGACGTTCGCTGTCCACTCCTCGTCGGGGATCTGGATCTCCTCGATCTGCCGACCCGTCTTGTCGAACACCAGCGACACCTTTGCCTGTGAGATACAGGTTGCCTTCGTTGTCGAGCGTCATGCCGTCGGATCCCTGTTCGGCGACGAGCGTCTTGCGCGTGAGGCGTCCGTCCGTCGCATGTCGAACCGGAAGGTCTTCCCGGCGCCGATGTCCGCCACGTACAACGTCTTCCCGTCCGGCGTACCGATAATCCCGTTGGGCTTCTCCAGGTCGGCAGTCACGCGCACGAGTTGCCGGCGATCTGCGGAGAGAAAGTAGACGTGCTGCCCGTCCTGCGGCATCGTGTCGTGGGTCCACCAGGGCCGCTTGTAGAACGGATCGGTGAAGTAGATCGCGCCATCCGGCCGCACCCAGACATCGTTTGGGCCGTTCAGGGGTTTCCCACCATAAGACTCGAGAATCACGGTGACCTTGCCGTCCGGCGCAATGGACCACAGTGCGGTTTTCTCATCAGCGGCAGCGATCAACTGGCCCCGGGGGTCGAAGTACATGCCGTTGGCGCGGCCGGCTGGTTGCAGGAAGGTGGACAGCTTTCCGTCCACACTCCACTTCATGATGCGGTCGTTGGGCTGGTCGGTGAAGAAGAGGTTGCCCTGCGCATCGCACGTCGGCCCCTCGGTGAACTCGAAGTTACCAGCCAGTTTCTCCACCTTCGCGCCTGACGCGACGACCGTTCCTGGGCGCCGCAGAGCACGGGGGCGATGATGAGTCCCAGCCCCAGCACGGTCGCCGTCACGCGTCGCGTCGTCACAGTGCACGCACCTGGAAGACGTGGCATTGCCATGGCGCCAGATCGACATACAGACCGCTGTCCCGCATCTCGTTCCCGTCCCGTTCGTAGACGTCACCCGACAGCCCATCGTCGAGGCGCCACTGCCCGGATCGCAGCTCGTCCCAGGGCACATGCACACGAGCCTGGGCGGGTGCCTGCCCATAATTCACGACGACGAGCGCGCGCTCATCGTCCTTGACCCAGCACCAGGCGAGGATGTTCTGGCAGCTCTGGTTGTCGGGCCACCCGCTCCGCTCGCAGAGGCGCCATTCGCCGTTCCGGAAGAGATCGCGATTGGTGGCTTTCAGAACGCGTCCGTAGAAGTCTGCGAGATCGTGATCGACGGCCTCTGCCGGGCGCCGGCCCAGGAAGACCGGCAGCCTCACGCGCCATCCCTCGAACTGGCCCTCGTGCAGCAGCCGGGCCCCGGGGAGCGTGAGAATCGCCACTGCCGCCGCGCGATCTCTTCCATCGGGAAACGTCGCCGCCGCTCTGGGCTCATCATGGTTCTCGATGAACCGCACCATGCCCTCCTGGTACGAAAGGTCCGCCAGGAGATGCTGCCGCACGCTCTCGGCGGGCCCGTGCTCCATCCGGTCGTAGAGTTTCTTGTCGTAGCAGAAGTCGAAACCTTGCTGTTGCAGCTCCCACTCCAGATCCCAATACGCCTCGGCGATGAACCTGAACTCCGGATGCCTGCCCTTGATCGCCGGGATCACCGTCGTCCAGTAGTCGTTGTCGGGTTTGGATCCTGCGCGCCCACCCCACGTGCGCTCGAAGATGGCGTTCAGCACGAGCATGGCCATGTCGCACCGGATGCCGTCGCACTGTTCGGCAATCTCCGAGATCGTCTCGATCACTGCCTGCCGGAGCCCTGGGTGAAAGGCGTTGAGCTGGAGCACATCCGGCCACGCCGGGAAGTACGGGTCCCGGCCGCAGGCGAACACCTTGCCCGCCAGCTCGATGAAGGACCGCCGGTCGCTGCGCAGCATCGTCAGCGCTCCCCTGAACGAAGTACTCGGGATGATCGCTGACCCAGGGATTGTCCGGCGCCACGTGGTTGGGAACGAAGTCGAGGATCAGGCGCAGTCCGCGTTGAGCGAGCAGGCGCCGCGCGGTGGCGAGTCCCTTCGGCCCGCCGAAGTGTTCGTCGACGACGTAGCGGCGCACGCAGTAGGGAGAGCCGACATTGTCCTCCGGCGCAAAGTCGGGGAGGGCCCTCCTGAAATCCTGGAGGAGCCCCTCGTTTCGCATGGAGATGCCAATCCCCGCAGGGCTCCGTTCCCAAACACCCATGAACCAGACGGCGTCGAAGCCCTGATCGGCGATGGCATCCCACTCCTGCTCCGGGACCGTGGCGAGATCCAAGCGCCTCTGGTGCTTGCGGCTCAGATCATTCAGCCATACCCAC
Source organism: uncultured Acidobacteriota bacterium (assembly GCA_963748265.1). Classification (GTDB taxonomy): domain Bacteria; phylum Acidobacteriota; class Vicinamibacteria; order Vicinamibacterales; family CAVVIG01; genus CAVVIG01. The sequence continues at coordinate 281,001 of CAVVIG010000003.1, forward strand.
GTGTTCACTTCGTAGATGACAGGATGCCTGGGCCAGGTTTTCATTTCTTCGCTGTTCACCGGTCTAGCCCCGCGACCATCACCGACGCTTCCATGCCACCAGACATTCTGGCGTTCATGCGGGTCGATTCCGTGCTGTCTAGTCGCTCGCCGAACGATGACTGGACATCTCGCCATCTGTGACGCGAGCGTACCGTCCATCCGCACTCACGCACAGAAACCTGGCGTCCACCAGCGAATCGAGCACCGTCTGGCACAGGCCCCGCTCCACGCCGCACAGACGTTGCACCTGTTCTGGTTTGAGATGCATCCCCGGCATTTCCAGAAACTCCGCGCGGAGACGGTTGAGTGCATCTTCGATCGTTCTCATGATGAACCTCAGAGAAGTCATGCCCTGGCGACCGCGCCTACGAGCGCGACGAAGTTCGACCCATCGCGGTCATGCCTGCGCAAACTGAATGACGACCTTGATGTCCTCCGGCTGCCGCTGGAGGGCGCGCATGAACGCCTCCGGTGGCTCGCGCCGCGTGATGAGACGCGCCAGCCACGAGCGATCCGCGTGGGCCAGTGCCTGTCCCGCCCTGTACCAGTGACGCTTGTTGGCGTTGACGCTGCCGACGACGACGTTGTTTTTGAGCACTGCCGCTGCCGCGATGTCAGCCGCGGCGGGGCCGACCGTGGATCCGCCGGCACCGACACCGGTGAGGCACACGACACCTCCCGCCGCGATCCCCCGGACCGCGTCGTTGATGACCTGCCCGACCCCGGTGCATTCGACGATCACGTCCGGCTCGAATCCCACGCCCGCGACGTTGCCGGTGTGGTAGGTCGCGCCCAACGCCCGAACGAGATCCGGCTTGGTTCCCGATTCGACCCGGTCCAGGACGTGGACCTCGAGCCCTTGAAGCCGTCCGAGGAGGGCTGCAAGAAGACCGATCGGTCCGGCGCCGGTCACGAGCACGTTCTGCGGCACCCAGAAGCACGCTGGCCGACGGCGAGGACCTGCTCCCACGCCTTCGTGACAACGGTCGTGGGCTCGAGCAGCACGCCCAGGAGGCCGAGTGAGGGGTCGATCTTGATGGCGTACTCGGGTTCGATCCGCCAGCGCTCGGACATGAAGCCGTCGATCTCCTTGATGCCGCGCTCGGTGTACTGGCCGTTCCGGCACATGTCCCACTCACCGACCGCGCAGTTGGGACAAGGCACGGGGTCCGGACGCCGGACGATGCCGACCACGAGGTCGCCCTTCTGAAACGCGCCGCTCGTGCCGGGGTCCACCACCCGGCCCAGCGATTCGTGCCCGAGCACGAGACGCGTCTCCCCTCGAGGCGCCCAGCCGTACTTGCCCTCCACGATCTCGACGTCGGTCCCGCACACGCCGACGGCGATGGCTTCCACGAGCACCGACCCGGCGCGCGTATCCGGCTCGGGGATGTCTTCCAGACGTGCAGTTTCCGGTTTGTGCGGTTCAACGGTAATGGCCTTCATCGTCGATTTCTCCTGACCAGGCAATAGGGTCGGCGCCGATCCCGACGTGGTCCGCCGGGATGTTCGTCAACGACGTCGATGAGAGGATGCCGGGCCAGGCTCTCATTTCATCGACGTCGCGGCGTCGGCACCGCGCGCCGCTTTGCGCTGTTTCGGGCGGCCTGAGCGAACACGGCCTGCTTGCCCACGTCCAGTGCATGCTTGGAATCCAGGGATCCGTAGAGCTCGATGAGCGTGGCGACGAGCCCCGTCCAGCCGGTCTGGTGACTGGCGCCCAACCCGGCGCCGTTGTCACCGTGGAAGTACTCGTGGAAGAGGATGTAGTCGCGCCAGTGGGGATCGGTCTGGAACTTCTCGATGCCGCCGTAGACCGGGCGCCGGCCGTGTTCGTCGCGGGTAAAGGTCCCGATGAGCCGGTCGGAGATTTCCTTGCTCACCTCGAAGAGGTTCATCATCCTGCCGGAGCCGGTGGGGCATTCGATTTTGAAGTTGTCGCCGTAGTACAGGTAGAAGTTCTGCAGCGCCCGGATGATCAGCGCGTTCACCGGCATCCAGACCGGGCCTCGCCAGTTGGAGTTGCCGCCGAACATGCCGGTGTCGGACTCGGCCGGCAGGTAGTCCACGCGGTGCTGCTGGCCGTTGACAAAGAAGACATACGGGTGCTGCTCGTGGAACTTCGAGATCGAGCGGATGCCGTGGGGCCCCAGGAACTCGTTCTCGTCGAGCATCTTCGTGAGAATCCGGCGGAGCCGCTCCGGGTTGACCAGCGCCAACAGCCCCCGCTCGGCCACGCCGAGATGACCCGGACCGGTCGGGTGAATCGTCGCCAACAGTTCGGGGCTCCGGCGCAAGCGCTCCTGGATGTAACCCATCGCAGTCGGCACGCGCTCCCGCTGCTCCTTTTCGATCACCGTGGTGGCGCACAGCGGGAGGAGCCCCACCAGGGAACGCACCTTGAGCCGCGTGGCGCTGCCGTCGGGGAGCCGCAGGACGTCGTAGTAGAAGCCGTCCTCCTCGTCCCACATCCCGCCCTCGCCCGAGCGGTTCATGGCGGCGGCGATGTAGGAGAAGTGCTCGACGAACTTGAACACCATGCTCTCGTAGGTGCGGTCGTGGACGGCGAGTTCGACCGCAAACTCCAGCATGTTCTGGCTGAAGAGGGCCATCCACGCCGTGCCGTCCGCCTGCTCGAGGTGGCCGCCGGTGGGCAGCGGGGCGCTGCGATCGAAGACGCCGATGTTGTCCAGGCCGAGGAAGCCGCCCTCGAACACGTTCTTGCCGAAGCGGTCCTTGCGGTTGACCCACCAGGTGAAGTTCAGCACGAGCTTGTTGAAGATCAACTTCAGGAAGTCGACGTCTCCCTCACCACGCCGGGCCTGCTCGCGTGCGATACAGGAACAGGCTCGCAAATGCGTGGACCGGGGGGTTCACGTCGCTGAAGTTCCACTCGTAGGCGGGCATCTGCCCGTTGGGGTGCTGGTAGGAACTGCGAAGCATCAGCTCCATCTGCTGCTTGGCGAAATCGGGGTCCACGATCGACAGCGGCAGCGTGTGGAAGGCCAGGTCCCAGGCCGCATACCAGGGGTATTCCCACTTGTCGGGCATGGAGATGATGTCCTGGTTCAGCATGTGGAACCACTCCGAGTTCCGGGCGTCGCGATAGCCGTGATGGAGTGGGTTGGAGTTGTGCTCGTCGAGCCAGTTGTCGCCATCGAAGAAGAAGAACTGTTTGCTCCACAGCATGCCGGCGATGGCCTGGCGCATGACGTTGGCCGCATCCTCACTCACGGATGGCGGGGTGACCGACTTGTAGAACTCGTCGGCTTCACGACGCCTGGCGGCGAAGACGTCGTCGAACGACTTTCCGAAGGGTCGGCTCTTCTGCTTCGGAGACGCGCTGCGAGAGGCGCACGCGAATCACCTCGGATCTGACCGGCGCCGACGGTGACCTTGTAGTGTGCCGCGACCTTCGTGCCCTGCTTGCCGGGGTTCACGGCATCCTGGCTGCCGTGCACGACGCAGTCGTTGATGCCGTCCTTCACGTACGCGCTCTCGTTCTTCTGCCCCGGAAAGAGTCGCTCGTGGTTGGTTTCGTTCTCGGTGAACAGCAGCGGAACGTTGCCTTCGCAGGCAAAGACGAACTCACCGAGCGCGGGATGCGCTGCCGCCACCGCACTCGCGCCTGCCGGCGCCTCGACCTGCCGGAGAGTGGGCTTCTGCGCGGCCCGGTTGGATGCGGCGATCCACGCCGACCAGTCGTTCCGGAACCACAGCGTCGGCAGGAGGTGCAGTTCGGCGGCTTCCGGTCCCCGGTTGGCCGCCGTGATCGTGACGAGGATGTCCTCCGCGCCGCCCTTGGCGTACTCCACGAAGACGTCGAAGTATCGGTCGTCCTTGAAGACGCCGGTGTCGAGCAATTCGTACTCGAACTCTTTTCGGGAACGCCGGTGGTTGGTCTCCACCAGATCGCCGTAGGGAAACGCCGCCTGCGGGTACTTGTAGAGGTACTTCATGTACGAGTGGGTCGGCGTGCTGTCGACGTAGAAGTAGTACTCCTTCACATCCTCGCCGTGGTTCCCCTCGCTGTTGGTCAATCCGAAGAGCCGCTCCTTGAGGATCGGGTCTTTGCCGTTCCACAGGGCGAGCGCGAAGCAGAGGCGCTGCTTGTCGTCGGAGATGCCGGCCAGCCCGTCTTCGCCCCAGCGGTAGGCGCGCGAGCGGGCCTGATCGTGGGTGAAGAAGCTCCAGGCATCGCCGTTCTCGCTGTAGTCCTCGCGGACCGTTCCCCATTGGCGCTCGCTGAGGTAGGGGCCCCATTTCTTCCAGTCGACCTTGCGCTCACGAGCCTCATCAAGCCTGGTGTGTTCAGTCGTTTTCATGGCGTCCTCGCTGTTGCTCCCAAACTGGTAGCCGGCTCGACACAGCACTTTCATTTCTTGGCGGCATGTTTCGCTTGAAGTTCGGCCATGCGCTCGCGGACGACTGGGCGCAGGTCCTCGCCGTAGCCCGTCATGGCGCCGCCGTCGATGTCAATCAATTGGCCCGTCACCCACTCGGCGGCGTCGCTGGCGAAATAGGTCACGGCGCCGGCGATGTCCGCCGGAGTGCCCCAGCGCCCCAGGGGAATCAAGCGCTTCTCAACCATGGCCCGGTAGTCGGGGGTCGTGCCTTCCTCGGCCAGGGGCGTCAAAATCGGGCCGGGACAGATGGTGTTCACCGTGATGTGGCTGTCAGCCAGCTCCCAGGCCAGGTGCGCGCTGAGACCCGACACTCCCCACTTGGAGACCGTATAGTCGGCGCTGCCGAAGAAACTCATGCGGCGTCCGGCCAGGGATCCGATGTTGATGATTCGTCCGTTGTTCTGCTTCGTCATCTGCGGGATGACCGCCTGGCAGCAGAGAAAGACGCCCTTGAGGTTGACGTTCAGGGTCCGGTCCCATTGCGCGTCGGGGATGTCCTTGAGCAGCATGGGCACCGACTCGATGCCGGCGTTGTTGACGAGGATGTCGATCTTTCCGTATTTCTGAAGGACTGCCGCGACCATGGCGTCCAGGGTCGCCTTCTTGGTGACGTCCCCTTCGACAGCCATCGCCCGGCCCCCCGCGGATTCAATCTTCCTGGCCTCGGACTGGGCATCCGCCATGTTCCGGTCCATGACGATGAGGATCGCTCCCTCTTTGGCCAGCGCATCGGCGATGCCCGCCCCGATTCCACGTCCTGATCCGGTGACGATGGCGACTTTGTCTTTGAGCTGCATGTTCGTCTCTCTCTTCTTCAGAATGCTGGCGGCAAGCGGACTGCGCGTCGACGTGGGCCACGCAGAGCGTTCAGGACGTCCACATCGTGAGCGCGTTCGCTACATGTGCTCTTCCGTCCGATTGATGATCTCCAGCTGCTGCGCGGGGGACAGATCCACGAAGTAGGCGGAGTAGCCGGCAATGCGCACGATCAGGCTCCGGTACTTCTCCGGGTCCTGCTGTGCCGCCAGCAGCGTCTCCCGGTTCAGGATGTTGAACTGCACGTGCCAATGCTTCAGGTCACACCAGGTGCGGATGATCTGCATCAGGCGACGAGTGCCCTCTTCACCCGCGACGGAGGCCGGGCTGAACTTCAGGTTGATCAGGTCGCCCTCCTTCTCCCGGTAGCTCAGGTTCCGGGCCCTGGCCATCGAAGTTGAGCGCCACCGTGGGGCCCTTGACGTCCCTGCCATGGGAGGCCGAGATGCCCTCGGAAAGGTATTCATGGGCCGGTCTTCCATTGGGTGTGGCCCAGGTCACCTTCCCCATCGGGACATGGAAAGTGATGGGGATCTGGCGCATCTGGAACGCCTGGTCGTGGGGCTTGGGGTGCTGGTGCAGGAACTCCAGCAGGAAGGTTTCCATCTCGAACCCGATGGCATCCACCCACTCGATGCCGTTGCCATACTTGGGCGCGTTCAGACAGAGCTGGCGAACGGCTTCGTGGCCCTCCCAGTTGGCCTCGATCGCCGTCAGGAGTTTGTCCCAGGTGAGCTGCCTTGGTGTCGAAGATGAGGTGCTTGACGGCGGCCAGGCTGTCAATCACGGTGGCTTTGCCAAAGGCCGAACAAGAGGAAAAGTCAATCGCGCCGGGCATGTAGTCGCCGTGCGTGTGCAGGTCGCGGCAATCGGCCATCGCCAGATCGATGCAGCATGGACGTCGCGGGCGCGGCGAAGTACTGCGGCTTGATCTGCATCGCGACATGCTGCTGAACCAACGCATGCCAGGCCAGATGGCGAACCTGCGCGCAGAACGCCTTCCAGACCTGGTCATAGCTCGTCCAGGTCCGCGGATCGCCAGTCTGCACTCCGAACTGAACGTCGTTGAAAACCTTGAGTTTCCCGTTACGGAAGGTCATTTCGACGGCCGAACCGTAGTTGAGGCCGCCATTGCCGGTGACGTTCGTCTCCCGGTTGGGCAGGCGGCTTTCACAACAACCGGAAACGCACCAGTCCAGAGCCTCCTTGAGCGATGCGCCGTTGGCGAGATAGTAGGGGATGATCATCTCGTCGTTCAGCAGCTTTGGGAATCCCTTGCCGTCCTTGACGGTTTCCGCGACGTGATGCAAAAGGCTGTCGGGCGTATTGGCGTGGATCCGGATGCACGGTTCGGGAGTCGTGAGCGACAGCGCACGGGTCGATTCGAGGATGAGGTGGGTCAGGTCGTTGGTCGCGTCCTTGCCGTCCGGCGTCTGGCCGCCGAGACCGACGTCCTCGAACTTGGCAAACCCTTCAGCGCCGGCCGCCGTCACGGGGTTCATCTTGACCTCGATGCACTGCGCCATGTTCAGCCACATGCAGTGCAGCAACTCCATCGCGGACTCTTTCGTGATCCGGCCCTCGGCGATGTCCTTCTGGTAGAACGGCCATAGGTATTGATCCATGCGGCCCTGTCCCATGGCGCAGGAGGTCTGCTCGATGCGGTTGAACAGCTGGCCCCACCACTGCGCCTGGAGCGCGTCCCGGAACGTGCGTGCCGGGTTCTCCGGAACCCGCTCGCACACGTCGGCGATCTCCAGCAATTCGCCCTTCCGCTGCGGATCGGCTTCCTTGGCGGCCAGTTCTCTCGCGAGTTGCGCGTAACGCCTGGACCAGGTCGTCATGGCGTCGCAGGTCATGACGACGGCATCGAGGAACGGCTTCTTGTAGACGATGTCACGCGGCTCGGAGAGCGCAGCCAGCTTCGCCTGGGCCTCCTCGCGGATCCCCTTGACGCCGCGCGTCAGGATCTTCGTGAAATCGGGCGTCCAGTTCTGCGAGTGGCGCATGGAACAGGACGCGAAGATGACGACCGTCTGCATGAGCAGGTTGTTCGGGTCCGGGCCGTACAACACGAACCGCGTGTCCTCCGGCAATGACTTGATGAAATTGGTGGAGAAGTCCCTGCCCGTCCAGTAAGGCGTGAGGACGTCGCTGATGATCTGTGTCATCCTCCTCTGTGACGGTGACATCGCCGGGCTTGCCTTTGTTCTTCTTGAACATCTCCACCCCGGCGGGCATGACGCTGCCGTCGAGCTCGGGATAGACGATGCCCCACTTTCCGAACCAGGTGTTGGGCCGCCCGACGAGGAGCTCGTCGGGGAAGATCGTCACGGGCACGTTCTCGACAAAGTGTTTCAGCGCCTTGGCCCAGCGCAGCACCAGCGGCTGGCTCTCGGTCGCTTTGAACGAGTCGGTGAACAGGACCGCGCGATCCAAGGTGACCCGCACCGTGCCGTACGCGCGGACGGCGTCGTACATCCTCACGACCCGGTCGGTGGCCGTTCCGTGCAGGAGCGTTGCGCCGCTCGCTATGGCCTGTTCCTGCGCCGACAATACCGCTGCTGTGCTGCTCATACTGAATCTCCTGAAATGGCCTGCGCCTCTTTACCTTCGCCACTCGTTCGTCGGTCACTTTGCGGATACGCGCTCACGATGCGGTTACGCGCTCGCGATGCGGTCCGAATGCCTCGTCGATGATCGCCCTCAGGCGGGCGAGCGACTCGGGCGTCGGCGACTTGAAGTCACTCAACTGGTACACCTGCCCCAGGAACTCGGTACTTGCTCTCTCCGAACCGGTGGTACGGGAGCAGCTCGTAGTCGACGACGTTCTTGTGGGGGCGGATGAACGCCAGCGTCGCCCGGATATGTTCCTCGTCGTCATTGACGCCCGGGATGAGCGGCGTGCGTACGATGAACTTCGTGTCCGGAAACGTTTCGTACGCCTTCTTGAAGTTCTCCCGGATTCTCTCGTTACTCGCGCCGGTCCACTTCTTGTGCCGTTCGGGATCGGTCAGCTTGATGTCGTGCTGCACGAGATCGACGTGCGGCAGCACCTTCTCCATGTACGGCCATGGCACGTTCCCCGCGGTTTCAATCGCCGTGTTGATGCCGCGCCGGTGTGCCTCGATGAAGAGCGCCTCGAGGAAATCGGCCTGCAGCAGGCACTCCCCGCCGCTCACGGTCAGCCCACCGCCGGATTCCCGGTAGAACGTGCCGTCCTGCTCCACCTCCGCCAGCACCTGGTCCACGGTCATTTCCTCACCGAAGAGGTAGAGCGCCTTGGTCGGGCAGACGGGCACGCACTTGCCGCAGTTCGTGCACAGGTCCCAGTTGATCCGCACCTTGTCGTCGGACCGCTCGCCGGTACCGACGACGTAGATCGCCACTTCCGGACACACCGGCAGGCAGAGACCGCACTCTTTTTCGCCGATGCACTTGCCCGGGTTGTATGCGAGCTCGGCCAGCTTGAGGATGCTCTCGGGGTTCGAGCACCACTTGCAGCGCAGAGAGCATCCCTTCAGGAACACGGTCGTGCGGATGCCCGGGCCGTCGTGGGTACAGAAATGCTGAATGTTCAGCACGCGCCCGGTCAGGGCGTTGGGATTGGTTGGCTCAGTATCCATGTGTCATTCCCCCAGGGAGATGCCGAGGGACCGCGCGATCAGGAGCAACTCGCTCTCGGCGGGCACCGTCCTGACTTTGTTGATGGCTTCAGCAAGCGGGACGAACTTGAGATCCGGCGGTTGGAACACGACCATGACTCCGCTCTGTTCCCGCTGCAGGGCGCGCACGGCGCCAGCGCCGTATCCCAGACCCAGTTGCCGATCGACCGCGGTCGGGGTTCCGGCTCTCGCCAGCTGCCCGAGCACGAGCGGGTACATCTCCTGGTCGGTCCGGCGCTGGAGCTCGAGGGCGACCTGTTCGCTGGCCTGACCCGATCGGTAAATCACATGGAAGCCTTCCGCGCCCGTCGCTCCGGGGGAAAGCATGGCTTTCAGCTTTGGATCCGACGGCGCCACAGACGCTTCCTGGCCGGCCACCGGCCGGGCGCCTTCAGCCACCACCACCAGCCCTGAGGTGTCCCCGGCCCTGGCTTTGACGCACAGTTTCGCGGCGACGGCGTCGAGGTCGTAGCGAATCTCCGGGATGAGCACGGCATCGGCGCACACGGCGATGGCGGATTGAAGCGCCAGCCATCCCGTCTGCTCACCCGTCACTTCGACCACGGCGATCCGGTGCGCCGAGCGCGCCGCCTCGCGGCACCGCTGCAACATGTCGGTGACAAAGCTGAGCGCGCTGTTGAAGCCGAACGACAGCATCGTGGCCGCCACGTCGTTCTCGACCGACTTCGGCACACAGACCGTCTTGAGACCCTTGCGGTGGAGCCTGAAGAGGGTGCTCATCGACCGAGCGCCGACGACGGAGACGACTCCGTCGATCCCCTCCTGTGCGAGCCGTGCAAGGACTTCATCGGACCGATCGAGCTCCTCGACCTGGGAGTCGACGATCGTGCGAACGCGAAAGGGATCGCTGCGGGGGGCTGTACCGAGGATGCACCCGTCGCTACCGACCAGCTCCTGCATGTCTCCTGGTTGAGCCGCACCAGCCCGCCGCCAGGATACCGGTCGGGAAAGAGCAGTCCGTCGTATCCGTCCTGGATGCCGAAGACCTCCCAGCCCAGTTCACTCGAGGCGCGCACCGTGCCCGCGATGACCGCGTTGAGCCCGGGGACGTATCCGCCGCCGAAGTTGACAGCGATGCGTTTGGTTTGCTGTGTCATGACAACTCTATGAACGGTTCGTCACCCCGGCCGCGTTCGCTTCCTCCAACCGGATGGGCGCCCTGGTTGCACGCGGATCGACAGACGAGAAGAGACATCACCGCGATGGTGATCAGCTCGACGTCGTTGCGCGGCTAAACAATGCAGGAGCGGCGGGGCCCCGTCCTCGAATTAGAGGATCGACCCCTGATGTGATCTCACTTCGTCAGCGCCGGTGGGGGCGTCATGCAATACGCCATCGGATGCGAGTCGGATATCTGATGCTGAACGCTCTTCTTGCCGTCGGTATCCCAGACCATGAAGCCGCGATCGTCGTCGCCGCGATTCGGCGACATGCCGAGGTGCTTCAGCGTCTCGTCCACGCTGTCGTACCACACCCCGATCTTCATGATCTCACGGGCTTCATCCGCCGTGGCCATCTTGCGCCCGAATCGCTCGGAAAGGTCCACGGCTGCCTTGATCTGGTCTACTGATGTCATTCGCTCACGCTTGCTATTCCAGAGATTGTCCTCGATGCCAACCCGTACGTGTTGCCCCATGATGATGGCCATCGGCTGGGCGACCGCATTGATACGCATGCCCGCCCAGAAGGTGACGATCGCACCCTGTGGTTCGCGTTGGAGCCAATGCATCCAGTCGAAAGGATTATGGCCGCACCCACCTCCGCCATACATCGTGATGTTGGTATTCAGAGGGCCCATGTACGCACCGTGGCGGATCAGCCGCTCCACGATCTCAAGCTGGTGCACATGCGCCAGCGTGAAGTAGGGCTGGATCTTTTTCGTCGCAGGCGCTTCAGGTGCTCCAGGTAGAAGGCCGGACCGGCGTCGGTATACATGCCGGCGTAGGCAGCGATCACTTTCGGATCCTCCAGATGCGTCCCTTTCACATCATCCGCCGTCCACATCTGCGTGATGTCGAACATGGAGGTGCCGATGGCGACGGTGACGGTTTCCGGTTTTGGCATGATTTCCGCAAGCATGTGACGCGTGTCGTAGTCCAGCCACTTGGCCTTAGCGCCATCACTCTTGGGCGAGAAAGCGATAGAGCCACCGACCTGGATGATCATCTCGGGCACGGCTTCCTTGAGGCGCGCCATCATGAAGTTGTAATGCTCGATGTCCGCGGAGAGGTGCCCGGTTGCGGGGTTGCGCACGTGGAGGTGCAAGAGCCTGGCGCCGGCGTTGTAGCAATCCACCGCCGACTTGACCTGCTCGTCCCAGGTCACGGGGATGTCAGGCGCGTCGCCCGGCAGCCACGTCGGCCCATACGGCGCCGCGGTGATGATCAGAGGTTTCATGTTCTCGGGATACAGCGCGTCGTCGGTGTAACGCATGAACGTTTCTCCTCGTCTCGGCTTCCGGTCTCAATTTCCGGCTCAGACTTCTGGTTCGGGCAGCGGCATCGCCAACGGGTCGGATTGCCAGATCGCGAAGATGTTCGCCTGGGGGTCGGCCACGACGGCATACCAGGCCGCCTTGGGCACGGCAGTTTTCTCTCGCACCACCGAACCGCCAAGCTCCAGGATTCGCTCGAGTGTCTGATCGATCGACTCGACGTGAACGTAGTGCACCCAGCTGCGCGGGCCCGGGATGGCCGGAACATCAGCCCTCCGCCGATGCCCTTGGACTCTCCGTCGCCGGTGTCGATGCGCCAGTAGTCGATGCCGGGCGCTTTGTCGATCTGCCAACCGAGCAGCGTCCGGTAGAACTCCGCGAGCTTCGAAGGAGCGTCGGCATAGATTTCGAAGTGGGTCACCAGGCTTGTCATCTCATTCTCCGACTCGCGAGGACTATAGGGCTGGCGGCAGGCGCTGACTACTGCCCATGGGGGAAGGTCCGCTCAGATGACAACTTGGAGCGGCCGATCCAGAAGTTCCTCCAGCGAAATCATCGTCAGCATCAGCGGCACCATGGGCAACAGAAGGGCGGCCGATGAGTGCGAGTCGATGGTGCACTATAGGGGGCAGTCGCGCTCCCCTCTACAGCCCTTAGGGGCTGGTCGCTCTCACTCGCCGCTTCATCGCCCGACGCGATCGTGGTCACGGGGAGACCGCGCTAAGATGCAGCATCCTTGATGTCTCATAGTTGGATCGACGCACGATGGGACTGGTAAGCGCTCTCAGCTGGGTCACCGTCATCTGGTCCACGATCGCGGCGGCGTGTCTCACGCTGGGCGCGGTGTACTTCCTGGTCTGGCGCAGGAACCGCACTGCGTGGGCCCATCTCCTCTTTTCCGCGACCGCGGCCTCGACGACGGCCTACGCCATTTGTGAACTGTGGATCATGCGGGCGCGGACGCCTGCAGAGCTTGCCGAGGCGATGCGATGGGGACGGTTGGGGATCTCCTTCCTGTTCGTGTCGCTCACGTGGTTCGTCTGGTTCTACCTCGGTGCCGGACGGCGGTGGCTGGCTTGGACAATCACGGGGCATCGCGCCATCTACGTGATGCTCATCTTCCTGGCCGGCATGAATGTCGACGACGTCACGGCGTCGAGTCTGGGACACATCCAGTTTCTCGGGGAATCCGTCACGGTTTTCGGGGCGGTTTCAAGTCCCCTTCTGGCGTTCGGCCAGCTCGTCGTGCCGCTGATGCTCGTATTCGTCTGGGACGCCAGCGTCACCGCGTGGCGCCGCGGTGACCGCCGCAAGGCGTGGATGGTCGGTGGCGGCGTCGCGTTCTTCGTCCTGGCCGGACTCGCGACGTCCTCGATCGTGCTCTGGGGAAATATCCAGGCGCCGCTTGTCGTGAGCCACTGCTACCTTGGCCTGGTCGCGGTCATGGGCTACGAATTGAGCCGCGACGTGCTCCGCGCGTCTGAACTCGTGCGTGAGCTGCAGATCAGCGAAACAGGACTGCGCGAGAGCGACGCGCGCATGAGCCTGGCCGTCGATGCCGCCGACCTTGGCATCTGGACGCGGGACCTCGGGGAAAACGAGATCTGGACGAGCGAAAAGTGGCGGCAGTTGTTTGGCTTCGGGCCCTCGGCGCCCTTGCAGTTCACAGACATCCTCGAACGGCTGCATCCCGACGATCGGAACGCTCTCGAGCAGGCTGATGCGCTGGCGATTGCAGAGGCGGCAGGGGGCAAGAACCGAGGCACGTATCAGACCGACTACCGGATAATCCTGCCCGATGGGGCGATTCGCTGGATCGCGTCCCTCGGCAGCGTCGAGGTCGACGCCGCGGGTCATCCAGTCCTGGTACGTGGAGCCGCTCGCGACGTCACCGAGCACAAGCGCGATGAACAGGAAACGCAGCGACTCCGGCAGGAGATCGCGCACGCCGGACGCGTGTCGATGATGGGCCAGCTCGCGTCGGGTCTGGCGCACGAGATCAATCAGCCGCTCGCGGCGATCCTGCGCAATGCCGAGGCCGCGGAGCTGTTCCTGCAGCACTCATCGCCCGATCTCGATGAGGTCCGAGCCATCCTTACCGACATTCGCCTCGACGACGAGCGCGCGGGCCACGTCATCGACCGGATGCGAAACCTTCTGACGCGGCGGACCCTCGCGACGCAGCGGCTCGATGTCGGCTCGCTCGTGCGTGATGTTGCGGCGCTCGTACGGGTCGATGCCGCGACGAGACACGTGAAGCTGGACGTCCACGTGGAGGATGACCTGCCCCCTGTACTGGGTGACCGCGTCCAGCTTCAGCAGGTTCTCCTCAACCTCATTCTCAACGGCATGGACGCGCTCAACGGAGCCCGCGCCGAGAATCGGTATGTCAGAGTGACCGCCCGTCTCGACAGTGCTTGCATGACCGAAGTCGCCGTCGGTGACGGCGGACCCGGCATTCCACCCGCGCGGCTCGCGCAGATCTTCGAACCGTTTTTTACGACGAAGCCAAACGGGATGGGCATGGGTCTGGCCATCTCCCGCACAATCATCGAGGCACACCGCGGGCACCTCTGGGCCGAGAACCAGGACGGCGGCGGTGCGGCATTTCGCTTCACGCTCCCGACCACAGAACCGGCGGCCGAATGAGCGCCACAGAGCCCATCGTTCACATCGTCGATGACGATGCGCCTTTTCTTGCCGCCACTTCACGGCTGCTGCGGGCGAGCGGGTTCGCCGTCAGGACGTTCGGCTCCGCCAGCGACTTCCTGGCGTCGAGGGATGAGCATGCGCCTGGCTGCGTGCTGGCGGATGTGCAGATGCCGGGCATGAACGGCTTCGAGCTGCAAGCGGCTCTCGGGCGGTCTCCCAATCCGCTGCCGATCCTCTTTCTCACCGGTTACGGCAATGTCCCTTCGAGCGTCCGTGCGATGCGCGCAGGCGCCGAGGACTTCCTGGAAAAGCGCGCCTCGAAGGAACACCTTCTCGACGCCGTCAGGCGCGCCCTTGTCCGCGACGCGCAGGAGCGCCAGGCGCGTGCCCGGCTGCGCGAGGTCCGCGCACGCTTCGAAGCGCTGACCAGGCGCGAGCTCGAAGTGCTCGGTCACGTCGTGCAGGGACGGCTCAACAAGCAGATTGCCGGCGACCTTGGCATCCATGAACTTACGGTGAAGCTCCACCGCACGGCCATTACCACGAAACTCGGTGTGCAATCGGTCGCCGAACTTACACGACTGACCGACGAGGCCGGCCTCTTCACCTCCTCCAAGCCAACCTTCCCCTAAGGGCTGTAGTCGGCGCGTCCGCCGACGCCTATAGTTCTGCTTGGGCTCCCATGCTGCACAACCGAGCCCACGCCACCTAACCGATGAAGAGCCGACGATGAGCAACTCCGAACGGCTCTACGTAGCCGTCGTCGATGACGATGAGAGTTTCTGTCGATCGCTCGGCAGATTGCTGCGTGCCGCGGGCATGCAAGCGATCACGAATGTCTCAGCGGAGGCGTTCCTGGAGGACAGCAAGCAGCCCCGGTTTGACTGCCTGGTGCTCGATGTCCATCTCGGCGGCATCTCCGGCATCGAACTCGGCCGACGGCTCGTCGCCGAAGGAAGGCAGACCCCGTTCATCTTTCTCACGGCTCGCGACGAGCCTGCGGCACGGGCGGAAGCCAAGGCGGCGGGTTGCGCGGCGTTCTTCCGCAAGACCGATTCCGGCGCCGAAGTCCTCGACGTAATCCGCAGCGCGGCGCGGTGAACCGACAGACGGTACCCACGCCCCGCGACCGCGTTGCATGGCTTCGGACTGGCGGCGCCCAACGTGACGAAAAGAGGGGACCCGGAAGTGGGCGAAGGTGACGGCCGCGTTCGGCGCGCGACGGCAACAGCTCCCTGCTCAAACAGCGGCCTGAATGGCTCCGGCAAAGCGCCCATGTGCTTCCCGAGGCGGAGCAAACCGCCCTGCCAGGAGCAGCCGAGGGTCCACTGCCCGAAGTGGTCGCCGGGACGGCGCCGAGTAGTCCTCTGAGTGCACCATGAAGTACCCGGTGGTCTGGGCACACACGTCGCAGCAAGTGGCAAGCACCCGGCGACCGGCCGACCGCCTCACTCACGCTTCAACCACGTGTAGACCTCGTTGTCGCTCGGCCCACGCGAAGCCGTTGTAGCTGTTGCCACTCATGGTGCACCCGCATCTTCGTCGAGGGTCGGTCGGAACTTCCGATTGATCAGGATCGTTCCCGATTTGTTCAGGCGCTCCCATCCCCAATCGAGTGAGCCGACGGGCCAGCCCATCGTCCAGTAGACGTAGTGGCCGACATCCAGCTGTGTGTAGTAGTTGCCCTTGAACTTGTGTCGATACCCCCGCAACCGGATCTGCTCGACGGCCCAGACGAAGTCCTCGTCCTGCGTCCACGTTTTCCGCAGTGTGTAGAAGTGAGGGTTCTGGGACATCGTCTTCGCAAAGACCCAGGCCGCGCCCCCAAGCAGCTTCGCCAAGCGCACCTGTTGCGCCAGTCGCACGTCCTCAGGCAGCGCCGCATACGCTGCCTTCGCAGCGAGCGCGGCGGCCTTCTGGCTGCCCTCGCCGCTGCGCGGTCTTCCTTATCTGGCGGTTCGTCACGCATGGGAAGTTCCTCCCTCCAGGCCTGGAGTCGCAACCTCGCCGGCTTCGAGGATCGCGTCGGCGGCCTTGAACACGCGCTGCGCGCTGCGCTCAGGAATGGGTTCGTTCGAGCGCGACGTGTTCCAGTGCTGGATGTAGCCGCGGCAGTGTTCTGCTCCCGGCAAGCCGAGGGCCTCCAGACAGACCAGGGCAACGGCTTCGGCTTCGACCTCGCGTAGACCGCGGGGGGTGATATCCGAGTCGGTCAGGCCAGCCGCGGCCTCCGCCGTGTGACCGACAACAACGTGTGCTACCTCGTGGAAGCGGGTCTTGTGGGGGAGGTGAGCTAGCGGCGAGATGGCAATAGAACGGCCGCGGGCGTAGCCCTGACAGTTGCCGTCGGTCATCGCGAACGGCTCTTCGACGATGCTCAGGAAGTTGAGGGCGTGCGTCCGGTCCCAAGAGGGTAACGTCGCCTGGGCAACGTCCTGGCCGTCCGTCTGCGCCAGGACGAACCAGTTGTTGCGATGAACAAACCGGGTGGAGGCGACATGCTGAGTCTCCTCTCGCGTGCCGGCGGGGAGCTGTTCGTCAGGCTTCCGTTTGCGCGTCAGAGGCATGCAGAGGGCAATGGCTCTCTCCGCTGCTCCAGCAAAAGGTCATGTGGCCGGTCTGACGAGCACACCGCCCCTCCACTTCTCACCGAGCCAAGGGATCAGAAGGAACAGGACAGCATTCGCCAATTGGGTCGCTACCAGCGCCGCGCTACCGATCTTGCCGTTGATGAATAACATCAAGGGGCCCGTCAGGATGATGTGGAAGAGCACGCCATTGAAAAAGATGAGCGCTAGAGCCTTGTAGCTCAACCGATCGGCGCCGAAGCAGGCGTGGATGATCCAAGCCGATACCGGTACGAACAGAACGAGCGCGGTAAGCGTACCGGGGCCAAAGCCAGCTCCTGCCAAGAGCGGCATGATGTGGAAGAAAAGGTTAACGAAAATCACGCCGTAAAACGCGAGGCCAACAAGCGGGTGTCGGCGGCTAAAGCGCGGCTATCGGCGCGACAACCCAGATCAACGGAATGTTGACTGACAAGAAATACGCTGCAGGGATCGGCAGTCCGGGGGGCCGGGCAAGTTCAAAACGGAGCAGATCTCAGCGGGGAATTGCGTCATACGACCGAACACGTCGATGCCGTATTCCTCGACGTTGTGTAGCAAGTAAATCGCCACCGCCAGCCACGATAACCAAACACGGTCACGCCATCTCGACGAACCCGGTTGGCTCTGCAAGACACGAGTGCCGAACAGCAAGAATAGAAACACAATCGCGGCTCCCCCTCCGATCCACGGGAAGAGGACAATAGCGACGTCAGTCCAACTTTTGTTCATTGAGGCAACGCTCAGGGGCAACTACTACGCGGTCGGCGACTGGACCGGCACTGGCGACAGCAACTGAGGCTTGAAGAACCGGCTCGCAATCGCCGCCAAGATAATCGGCGTGAAACCGACGACGGCGGCATAGACCAGAAGGCCCGCATTGCCGATCACCCCGGCCTTGAAAAAGCCCGTAGCCGATGAAAAGAGACGGCATGAGTGACGGCCCCGGCGGCGAATGCCGCGCCCACGACTTTGCCGCTGTACGGTCCACGGATCGTGCAGGCGTAAATGACCCAGAGTGACAACGGAATGAACAAGCAGGCGGCGGTCCATAGTCCGGTGTTAAACGCGCCCTCCCGCGATGCCGCCCGCGCTGTGCACAAATCCGTTCGCCATGATCAGTCCCAGGAGCTGAGGCCGATGAGGACGTTGCGCCTACAGAGTACGCTGCGAGTGGCGCCCAAACCACATGAGTGAGATGTTCACCACCGGGTAGAACGACATGGGGATGGGGCAATCGGGATACGGCGGAAGGTCGAATTGCCCGCAAACCATGTCGGGGAGTGAGTAGGGGGCAGGCCGATCACCGGCAGGCTGTATTCCTCAAAGTTGATGCACCCAGTAGAGCGGCGCGGCGAGCCACGCCAGCCACACGGAATTACGCCAGCGCGATACCGTGGTGATGCCACGGAATGTGTCGGTCGTCAGCAGAATAGCGACCATCACGATCGCGGCTCCCCCGCCTACGAACGGCCAAACGTCATAGAACCAGTGCTGTTGCATCGTTGACCTCTGTGCTGGATAGGACGAACGACAAAACGTTAAAGCGTCCTCTTCAGTAACGCGGGAAGTTCGGCTCGACGGCGTTTCATGAAATCTCGAAGCTCTTTAGGCCCAAGACCCAGTGCCTCCGCGATCATCGGCTGCGCGACGAACGGGAACAGGCAACTGCCGACGAGGGTAACTAAGAACTGATCAGCCGGGACAGGCGGGATCTGTTTCCGCCTGGCGCGTTCATTGATCTGCTCGCGCACACACTCAACAGACCGCCGTGCTGCCTTGCGTCGCTCCGCCGAGTAGAAGTCACCAACGAAATCAGGATGTCGCGCCGCTTCACCGATGACATAGGCGAGCAGATACGGGTGCTTTGTGAGCCGGGTGTGATAAGCATCGACAAATCGGTCGATCTTCTCGTCGAGCGAGATGTCCGACCCGAGCATCTGGAAGATCCCAGGAACGAATGACGAGGCGATGCGAAGCCAGACGGCGCGAGCGAGGTCGGCTTTGGATCGGAAATGGTAATGAAGCAGCGCCTTGTTTACGCCTGCCTGATCGGCGATGTCCTGCATCCTCGCGCCGTCGATTCCGCGCCGCACAAACACCGCGTCGGCGGCGTCGAGGATGCGTGTCTTGGTGTCGGCTGCGGTTTGGCCAGACGGTTTAACCATCTGGTCAACGATGATGCAAGCGAGGAGCCGCTGCCGTCTCTTGTTTTTCTTAGATTTTCATCAATTCTCTGCCGTCACGCTACGGCCGGCCGTAGGGAAGGCACGGGATTTCGGAGCGTCCGATCGCTTCTCAGGGGCGGGCGTAAGGTTGAGTGTTGCGAGGCCAACTCACTTGGACATGCTGAGCGTACCCGCTGCCAGCGATCATCTACCGTTCCCATTCATGTTCAACAGCGAGGACGTGCGGATGCTTGAACCGCGCACCCCGGACGATCGCATTCGCGCAGTTCGAGATCACGCCGCATGTCACCCAGGCTGACACACCCGTGCGTCGAACGCCCGACGCGAGCCCGACTTCTGGACATTTAGCCCGTATGATCGATCGGAGTAAGGCGTAGCAACGCGTCCGCGATCTGCAGCTCGCGATTCCACAGCGGGATCGTCGGTTGCTCGCGCCTCACCGCACGAATCGACGCGACCAATCCAGCCCACGCAGGACGAAGTGGCAGGACCATTGCGCCTGGACAATTGGCGAACGACGACTGCACCCGTACGACCTCGCCACGACTTCCCGTCACAACCAGCGCATGCTCGTGCTTCGATCGCGCACCACGGATGATCGCGATTGCATGGTTCGAGATGATCGCGCGCGCGACAGTCGCGGACACGCCTGCAGCTTTGAGGCGGAGGGCCACACGCGCAAGGAGCGGGTCAGTTGCCGAGTAGAGCCGAGTCTCCCCGTGTGTGCGAGGACACTTGTGACTCGGTAAGCAGTCGGCGAGGAGTCGGCGCACCTGCCAGTCAGCGACCGGTACGCCGTCGAGCGATGCGAGGATTTCGGCGATTTCCGGTGCGGTGAGCACGTCGGTCGCTTGGATGCGTGGCATGGCACGACCGTAGCGGTGTTCACAGATTTCGGTCAATCAGAGGGGACAAGAGCAACCCCGGAGACTACTGAGGACGCCCAAAACGCCTCCAACGTCATCTGCCCGGACTCGATCAAGCTCTCTGAAGCTCAAAGACGTTCCCCGAACCGCCTGGCTGTCGCGCGAACACAAGGACTCTGTTGAACGAGAACGGGAACGTCCATCGCGCGAATATCCTCGGGGCGTGCGTAGACCTCGCCTGGCCCCAGGAACAAGTCGTTGACGATCAGCAACCAGACCTCGTCGGCCGCACGACGGTAGTCGGTGATCTCGCGTCTCCTTGCCTTCGATGCACGAGCGAAGCAGTCCTTCGGGAGCGAGCGTCGTGTGAGACGCTCTGTACACATCTCCAGCGCCCGCCGTCGAGTAGCGTAGCTCGTGGACACCGACGTGGAGAAATCCCCGCTCAAACAGCTGCCCCGCACCGTTCGCCACTTCGGGCGCGACGACATCAGTCCGCTGGCGGACCTCCACGACATCGAGCAAGGTGCGCGTGAGATCCCGACTGTGAATCTCTTCCGCGCGTGGTGAGAAGGCCACGACGACGTCAACAGGCATCGCCTGCTTTGATGATCGGTACCTGACGCTCGCCTACGTGAACGACGTTGCCGAGCCGACCGGCTGTTGCGCGCGGCTCCTCGTTGCAAAGCGCCGTAATTTCGATGCCGAGCACGCCACGCTCGGTACCTACCAGGAAGTCGGGTCGTTCGTGTGCCTCGTAGCGCCCGCCCGGAAATAGCGCGCTGGCCCGTCGCGCTTCATCGAGATAGGTCTGCTCGATGGCTTTCTTGTGTGCCACTGCAGTCATCGGTCGTGCCTCCGGGAGACGGTCAGCGCGGCTACGGCAGGGTGCGGAGCTTGTGATAATCGGGGTAATCGCGCCAGTCGAGTACTCGCCGGATACCCAAACAGCCTCAGGAACACGCGGTCCAGGAAGCTAATCAGAAAGCAGAACTCTTCGAACGGCGTTGCCAGTGGCGCGACCCTGGCACGGTCATCCGTCTCAGCACCCTCGCAGTAGAACTGACCCCTGTGCACCAGGTAGTCCCTGCACATGATGAACAGCTCGATCTCGCTGGGGGGCACAACCAGTGAGGCGTGCCGACACAGCGCCTTGAGAGTCGTGCGAAACGACGTCCGGTTCAGGCCTTGTATCTTTCCTTCTGATGCGATCGACGTCGCTTTCTCCTCCGGGATTCCTTCGTTCACAAGGATTGGGCGTATCGCGTTCACGATGTCGGCTGCGAGTGGTCGAAACGTGGCTTTGGGAACCACGTATTCACCAAGCTCGGTCGCCCCAGAGCGTAGGAAGGTGTGCTTGAGCTTTTCGATGGCCAGCGCCAGTTTTGCGGCTCGGGTTTGGAGATAATCGTGCTCGACCTTCGCGTCGAGGGTACGCGTCAACAACACAGCGGTCGGCAATCAGTACAGGCGACGTAGACAACGCCTCGAGCCCCGTTCGGATGAATGCTGCGCTGGCCTCACGGTGCTCATAGCTGCCACGAATGGGAGCCCACGGCGAATACGCCTTGACGATGTTCGATCGATGCGTCGTGTGAACGATCTGCTTCTCGCTGTAATCGTTCCGGTAGATCCACACCACTCTTGTGCCGCGCATCACTGACAGCACGACGCTGAGATCGCTGACAGCACCGACGAGATCCGCGCCTTCGATGCCGTCCGTCTTCGGAACGACAAGTTCGGCCAACACCTCAGCCGACTTGTGCGTGATCACGCGGCGATACCGGTGAGTTGCTTCTTCAGCAGCGACGAGAAATCCGTTGACTATTCGGTCTCCCACGGGCAGGGCGACGGGCAGGCCACGGATGGAATGCGTTCCACCAGACCGGTCAATGGGGACGCGGACCGTTCCCTCCAAAGCGAAGTTCACGAGCCCGAAGCGGTGCTGGGTAACGGGCCCGGTCGCCGCGCGGGAGCATTCGAGCTGGCTCAACTGGAACGCGCCGTAGCTTCCGGCTCGCTCCATTCTCGGAAGGTAGTTTGTCGAATGAACGTGTCCGTCGCTGCGGAGGGTCGAGCCTTCGGCCGTTACGCCTGTGAAGCTGGCTGGCTCCGCATCGTCAACGTCGCCCGACCCGAGAGGGCGCGTTGTCGGGCCCAAACCGGCCGACAACCACGATTCGACCATCGGGAAAACTGCGCCGCGTTGAAGTCCAAAGCACTCGATGATCGGCCTTCGGAACTGACGACCATACCGACCCCGGTGTACGACATGAGCGCCCGGCCTGTACGCATCAAGCGGCGGTTCGGGCGACGGTACTGGCTGGACCGGGAATAGAGACATGCGATTCTCTTCGCGGCAATTGATTGTGGGCGCGCGCCCCCGACGGCGAAAAGTGCCGACACTTGCCCCGACTCACTTCCCGGCGTTGCACATCGGTTGCACAACCACCGGAGGCAACCGGCCACGAACTTCGCTGGATCGCTGAATCTGTAAGGAAATCTGGTGAGCCAGGAAGGAATCGAACCTTCAACCCGCAGATTAAGAGTCTGCTGCTCTGCCAATTGAGCTACTGGCCCACTCGCGTGGAGGCTGGTGCAAGGCCGGCGACCAGGCCGCCGACGCAAACACCGAATTCTAGCACGGCCGCGCCGCCCGCGGCCAGAGCCCGCTGCTCCGCCAGGAATCATCGCGCGCCGCCCACCACCCTCGGGATCGGGTTCGTCCAGGCCGGATCGTAGGCGGTCTCCATCACTTCCCCGCCCTTGATCACCATCCGCACGTTCCGCGTCGCCGTGATGTCCGCCAGCGGGTTCCCCTCGACGATCGTGAAATCCGCGAGCTTCCCGGGCTCGACGCTGCCCAGATCCCGATCCCGCCCGATCACCTCCGCCGACCACAACGTCGCCCCCTGGATCGCCTTCATCGGCGGAATCCCCAGGTCGGCCAGCATCAGCATCTCCTGGTGCAGGCTCAGCCCCGGCACGAGCTGCTCGCAGCACCCGGTGTCGCTCGCCGCCAGCACCTTCCCGCCCGCCTCGGAGGTACTTCCGCAGGAACTCGACGAC
Source organism: uncultured Acidobacteriota bacterium (assembly GCA_963748265.1). GTDB lineage: Bacteria > Acidobacteriota > Vicinamibacteria > Vicinamibacterales > CAVVIG01 > CAVVIG01. The sequence continues at coordinate 303,766 of CAVVIG010000003.1, forward strand.
GTTCGCGTAGCCCTCGCGGGCGCGCCCGGGCTCGCCGGTCCACGCCTCCTTGACGCGCGCCGGGACGAACGCGAGCCCCGGATCCTTCGCCACCGGCACGGCCTGCGCCGCGAACTCGCGTCCCCGCGGCGTCGCCGGCGACCACACCAGGACGAGCGTCGGGTTGACGTAGACCCCCTGCTTCACCAGGTAGTCGATGAGCGGCGGAAACAGCTTCGGATCGACCGCCGCCTCGGGGCTGGTCCCGCGCGGCGCCGTCTGCCCGCTCGACGCCATCAGCGAGCGCGCCATCGTGTCGGTGTGCTCCATGTGCCGAAAGCCCATGTCCACCGCCTTCCGGATGTCCTGCGTGTGCCCGAGCACCCGCAGGCCGGCCGCCTTCGACTCCTCGATCACCGCGCGCAGCTGGTCGTCGGTGAGCGTAAGGTCCACTTTCACGTGGTCCACGCCGGCGGCCTTGAGCGTCCGCACGTAGGCGCGGGCTTCCTCCGGCGTGCGCACGAAGCTCCCATCGGCGGTGGGCGCGCCGAGCGACCCGGTCACCCGCGCACCCGACACGAACATCCGCGGCCCCTTGATCCGGCCGCTCCTCAGCGCTTCGCGCTGCGCGATGCTCCACGCGGTGTCGTTGTGGATGTCGGCGATCGTCGTGATGCCCCACGGCAGGAACATCGGCACCTGGTAGTCGCGCAGGTGCACGTGCCCGTCGATCAGGCCCGGCAGGATGGTGCGTCCCTCCAGCCGAATCACCCGCGCATTCGACGGATACGCGACCTGCCCGCGTGCCCCGACGGCCCTGATCCGGTCGCCCTCGACGACGACCACGGCGTCGGGGACAGGATTTCGGCCGGTGCCGTCGATCAATGTGCCCCCTTCGAGCACCAGCAGCTGCGCCTGAGCCGCCGGACGCCCCGCGGCGAGCGCCGCACACACGATTGCCACGCCGATCCGTCCGCGCATCGCATCCTCATCTGCCGCGCGCACGCCCTGTTGGCGCGCGACGGCCGGATGGTAACGGCCCCGTCCCGAAATCGCAAAGCGCCGGGAGGCCGCTGGTTGGCCGTGCGGTCAGGATTCTGGCCACCGAATACGGCACAGGTGAGATCCGCTTCGATCGCACCTGTCGCATCGCTCCACGCAGGTCGCTGTATACCTGCGGCGCGGTTCGCCGATTGCGATGTCCATCGGCATGCGCAAGGCCGTTCTACCCGCCAGCCGCACACCGAACGAACGCCGCGAACTGCGATGGTCCTACCTGCGCGGCGAGGCGCATCACCACTGCGAGCTGTCGTTCGACCCGGCGCAGAAGGTCTACGAGTTCCGCTCGTGGGACGCGGAGGGCGCGGTCACGGTGCGGATCGAGTCGTTCTCACACGCCGCCGAAGCGCTCGACTGGCACTGCGCACACGAGGCCGGCCTGCTGCGTGCCGGCTTCTCGCTCGAGAATTTCGAACTCGCAATGGAAGGCAACGGGCTCCGCTCATGAATCCTGTCGAATACCTCGTGCTCACCGCGTCTGTTCCCGACGGCCGACACGGGCGCTGAGCGCGCTCGCGCCACACGACTATTCGAGTTCGCCGGCTGTGCGTGACCTGCGCAGACGTGGAGTGCGCCCGGCGGCGCCGGGTGGTACACTCGCCTCCACTCACCCAGGGCGCCCGTAGCTCAGCTGGATAGAGCGGCAGGCTTCGAACCTGTAGGCCGGGGGTTCAAGTCCCTCCGGGCGCACCAACCTTTCCGCGTGATCGCGGCATCCAGAAGCCGCCCATAGTCTCCATCGAACGTGTCCTCTGGGCCGAGGTGCTCCAAGCCTCGGCGTTGTCCGTGCTCTGGGTCTGGGCGAGGGAGGACGATGCCCTCGAACAATTTGTTGAATCGCGTGTCGGCGGTGAAATCGTAGCCATCGCCATCCGCCCGAGGCGTGAACGTAATCCGTCGTCGATGGCGGAGACGAGCCGCGCGATGCGCTTGGTGACGTCGCCTTGCTCGGCGTCGAAGGTGGCTTGGATGTCGCGGCCGAGCAACCGGGCGCAAGCCCCTTCCAGCGATACACTTGCTTCCGTTCAGGAGGGCATTGTGTCCATTGATATCAGACGCGTGGTGTTGAGCGGCCTGATCGCTGGTCCCATCGAGATCGTTCTTAAGATCATCGAGAGTGCCTTGTATCTGGATTCCCTTTTCAGAGCGGCGATCGAGCCAGTCAATCCCGCCTGGATGGCAAATGTCGCCAGTGCGCCAGGAATGATCGGATTCATCGTGATCACGCTGCTCCTCGGCGTTTTTCATATGTACATCTACGCGGCCATGCGTCCGCGCTTCGACTCACGCCTCGCAGCTGTAGCCAGCGCTGCGCTCGCTACGGGGGCGGTCGAGACTCTTAACTGGGGGCTCGTCGCAGTGATTGGCATCTTCACTTGGTGGCACATCTGTGTCGAGGCGACGCTTACGATAGGGAACATGCTCATTGCGATATACGCAGGGTCAATGATCTACAAGGACGCACCGGCGGCACTCCAGAGTTGACCGTTGACTCATCGGTCCGCTAACCCGCGTATCGCTAGGCTGCGACGCGACCGCGGATTAACGGGTAAGGGTTTCGGCCCTCCCGGGCGCACCACAAACGTTGCAAGGCCCGCAATCCCCGCGAGCACGCGCCCCAGTGCGGCGTCACGTTCGAAGCGACACCGGCCGTTGTCTGGCGTGAAGCGCAGCGGCCCGGCGAGGACTTCGCGCAGCAGCTGGCGCTCCTGCACGCGGCCGGGCGCGTCGTCGGTCAGCAAGGCGCGCCATCCCGTGACGTGCGGAGGCGATGAAGAGTGAAGCGCTGCGCGTTCTGTTCGAGCAAGCGGACGACTGGACGGGGCGAGCACCTCTGGGATGACTGGCTGAACCGACAGGACGTTCGGCAGTCCAAGAAAGCGTCATAGCGGAGCCCAAAAGGATGGCGTTACGTGACTACTTCCAACTGTTCTGGGCGCCAGCCATCGCGTCCGCTCTGCTCTTGGCTCTTCTCAGGGCTCAGGACGAACTCTCGGGACGGGTGTTTTGGTTTCTCATTGCCTGGTTTTTATTGGCACTCGCGGCGCAATATCTGGCGACGGCAACAACTGGCGTATGGATTATCGGCCTCGCGTTGCAAACTGCTCTGGCGATCTTCCTGCTCCTGAAACAGCAGATCAGCGGGCTCTAATTGAAAGGAGCCCACTATCGCTCCGCTCGCGCGCGATCGCGCGGCAATGCCTCGGAATTTGACCGTCCAACCTTTAGCAGATCCCCCGGGCGCACCAAACAGACGCCGACTCCGCTGACCACTCACCAGACCACTCAGGACTGGAGGGCGGAGTGGATGTGCGCTCTGCGCTGCTCGCGCTCTTCTCGGGTCGCCCGACTACGCCCTCCTCTGTTCGGCTCAATACCGTCGGAACGTCAGGTTGAACCGGCCCGTCAGCCCTAGTTCCGGAGGGCCCGTGTTGGGCAGGATCCGCGTGACGCCGTGGTATCGCAGGCGCGCCGGCCCGCCGAACACGAACGCATCGCCGGACGCCAGCCACACGACCTGCACCGGTTCTCGTCGCTTCAGACCGCCGAACAGAAACCGCGCAGTATCGCCAACCGAAAGGGAGACCACGGGAGCGCCCGACGCGATCGATGCCGGACTTTCGTCCTTGTCCTGGTGCAGTCCCATTCGGCCGTCCGCCGCGTAGTAGTTCAAGATGCAAACGTCCGGGTCGAGCGGCATGCCTGCGGCCGTAGCCGCGCGCTGCGCCAGCACACGCAGTTCGTCCGGGAGCGGCGGCGCTGGCCGGCCGTCGGAATCACTTCGTGCGGACTCGGACCGATACAGTTGTGGATTCCAATGTCGACCGAGACTGAGCATGCGCACGTGCATTTGACCGCCGCCGCGGGCAGTCGGCACGTAGGCGGGCGTCTCGCCGTCAATCAGCGACCGACAGCGCGCGACCAGCCGCTTCTGCGCTTCGGCGTCCAGGAACGCGGGTAGATGAATTGCGCCCGGTGCGAGTTCCTGACTTCCGGCTGTGTCCGGCATCAGCGTTCCTCAACATCGGTCAGGCCAACGCGACTCCAGATGCACATTCCTTCCGATGACGAACTCTCGCTGCGAAAGAAACCGGCGACCGCGAACCGCGCGCAATGTTGTGCGCATGCGAGTTCCGCAAAGATGGGGGCGCTCCTGTCTCGGTGCTGACTCAAAGGTTGTCATCCTAAACAAGGCGTGCGACGTAAGTGTCTGGACGAAGTGGCATGTCTCTGATGAGACGCCACGACTGCACGTCGGGATCCGGGCAATTCCGATAGCTCCGCCAAACTGCAAGCGGGACGCATATTGTCCAACCAGCGCTCGACAGTGGAGGCCCAAACATGGGGTTGGCGAGCGTGAACGCTTCACAGTCGAAGGACAGATACACACCTCGGCGATAGACGCTGAGCGATTTCCTCAGGCCTGACACGAGCGGGGCGCGTCGCGATCACGCGGTTTCGGCACGCCGCTCGCAGACAACGTTCTCGAGGAGGTAGAGAATGCCTAACACGTACACCCGCGTGCTCGTGTGTGTCGCTACTTTGACAGTCGGACTCGCGCAGATCGCACAGGCTCAGGCAACGCAGGCGCCGTCGAGCCAGCAACCGGCAGCGCAGCAGGAGGCAACACCGGCCGCGGCTGCAACGCAGACGGTTACGTCAGCCGACGTCACCGATCAGGAAGTGGAGCAGTTCGCGAAGGGTTACGAAGACGTCTCTCAGATTCAGAAAGACACCGAGAAACAACTCGAGAGCGTTCAGGACGCCGCCGCTGTCGCGCGGGTGAAGCAGGAAGCGAATCAGAAAATGGCCGACGCCGTTCAAGGCAAGGGCATGAAGGTCGAGCGCTTCAACCTCATCGCGCGTTCGCTGAATCAGGATGAAACGCTGAAACAGCGAGTCCAGCAGAAGATTCAGGAGCTGCGCCAACCCGCGTAACCAGTGAGCTGGGTGGGCACGGCACACGAATCATCCGGCGGGATAGATCTCGCTCGGACATGAGCGATGTGCCTGCCCTGCTCCGCCGCCCCTGCAAAATAGCCGACTGAGATTGTCGGCCCACGAAAGGTTCACTGCATTCGCAGCAAACCGCCCGGTCGTCACTCCCCCCGTGCAGGCCTCCAGTTGAGGGCGACCGTCACGAGAGGCAGCACGTCCGAGCCGCTGGGTCCTTTGATCATCAGGAACCGTCGCCCGTCAGGGCTGACGTCGTACCCGCGAAGCGGGTACCGCGCGAGCTGAAGCCCGGGAAGTAGGCGGCGTCGAGCAGCCGACGCGAGCTCCCGGCCGCGAACCCGCCGCCAGCCGTCGTCTCGATCGTGGCCACGTTCAGACGATCGGCACCGTCGAGGAAGAAGAGCTCCCGTCCGTTGCGACTCCAGACGGGACGAGCGTACCACCCTGCGACGAGATCTGCCAACGGCCATTCCCAGTCTCGGGATATACACGAACATAGATTTCGAACTGACCGGACTCGTCCGATTCATAGGCGATCCACCGGCCATCTGGCGAGACTTCCGCGTTGTTGAATCGCGCCTGCCCGGACAGCAGCACGTCGACCGCGTGCTCGCCCTGAAGCGCCAGGCGATGGAGAAGGGCGCCGCGGCCATCAGGACTCCCCTCCGAGAATAGAAGACCGCGTCCGTCCGGAAGGGCCGCTGACGGGAATTGCGCGCGCGCCGAGGTCGCCAGCCGCTCGGGACTCGCCCGTGCCGTCCGCGGCCTGCCAGAACAGCGCCGGGTTCGCGCTGTTCCGCGTCGAGGTCCAGATGATCCTCCGGCCGTCGCTGCTCCAGACGGGCGCCATGTCCAGGAAGGGGCCTGTTGTGAAGCGCGCGAAGGATTGACGCGTGAGGGACCAGATCCAGATGTCGTTCTGCTGATCGCGGATATCGAGGGCGACGAGCGTGCCGTCCGGCGACAGGCGTGGGACGGCGTAGGCTCGTGGCGGCAGCCCGAGCGGCTCCTCCTTCCCCTCTTGATCCACCCAGACCAGCGATCGAGCAAGTTGCGGAACGCCGTCCGCCGCATTCACGTAAACGAGCGCACCAGACAACGCGACCGAGAACTGCGCCTGCCCGACGGGAGGGACATAGGTCTGCTCCGGCAACGGTGATGGCGCCGCGACCGGCTGGAGGCGTGCAAGATCGAACGGCAGCGCGAACAGACGCCCGGTTTCGTCGCTGAAGACGACGTGCTGCCGCGCGTACTCGGCGGTGCCGCGCACCGCTGCGATCTCGCGGTGCTCTCCGGTGCTCCAATCGAGCAGCGAGATTCGTCCGCCCCCGGGACCGGCCAGCACCCGGAACAGCACACCTCGGCTCCCCGGCAGGACTGACGGGTAAATGTGACCGACCTCGCCGCGATCGCCGTCCAAAGTGGTGAGAGGCGTCGAGTCACCTCCAGAGGCTGCGACGGAGAAGAGCCCGGCGCCGCCGGCAGTCCGCTCGGTGAGCGCCAACCCGAACACGATCGTTCCATCGTCGCCCCAGCTCGCACCCTGGGGCAGCGCCCCTGCGGGCGTCCTGCAGATCGTGACGGGCACGCCCCCGGCGACGCGCACTTTTCTGAGCTCCGCGTTCGAGAGGTACGCGATCCACTCGCCATCGGGAGAGAAGAACGGCTGGCGAGGCTCGCGCGTATCGGCCAACGCCCGTGGTTCGAGCGCATCGACGTCGCGCACGAACAGCTGCGAGGCGTCGCCGGTACGGCCTCGATATGCGATGCGGCGACCATCGGGCGACACGGCAAATGGACGATCGCGACGCCGCTCCACAATTCGCCGCCGGTACGCCGCTGGCCCGGGTGCACGGTCGGTCGCGCGGCCACCGGAGGGGGCGGTGGGGCCTGGCGCCATGCTAAAGTTAGAGGTCACGCGCCCGTAGCTCAGCTGGATAGAGCGTTGGCCTCCGGAGCCAAAGGCCGCAGGTTCGAATCCTGCCGGGCGCGCCAACCTCCGCTCGCGACTATTCTGGCGAGCTAGGTTGACAGGCCACCGAGCCCGCCGAAGCCGCAGGCGAAGGAGGGCCGGGCGCGCCACTTTCCTAAACAATTCCGCGATTTCGCTGCGAAGAAAATATTCGCTGGGCGAAGCTTTGTCGAAGAAAGTGACCGGTCTTGCGGATGTGCGCCACATTCTGGCGATTCCCGATTGACGAATTGCCGAAGGAATTCTCGATCTGAATCGGGGTGACTGATGAGAGTCGAAGGGTCGGTCACCAGGTCCAAGGATCGCTTCCCGCCGGACCGCGTCTAATGGCAATGTCGCGTTGCCGCGCAGGCGAGGGTCGGGGGGGATCGTGCCGTCACTTGAGTGGTGCGTCAAGCCGCCGACGCAGAAGCGGCAGGCCATTTGGAATGAGGTCTGGCAGTCACGTTATCAGTTCGTGGAGCATGTCCGGTGGGCCGGAGTGAACTACCGGAGTGTTTTGCTGGCGAAGGCGCTCGCGTCTACGAGTCAGCGCTGACGCGCAGCGTGGTGTCCCTTCCCAGCTTTGGCGGGAGCTTGCCGAGGTTTGGAAAGCCTCGGGACGGTTTCAAGACACCGTTCCTACACTCACGGATCCATCCACGATTTTTCCACAGTGTAAGTTGTTGCGCTGTAAGGACTAAGCGACAGACCATACTTTTCAAGAAACAGCCCATCCTGCTACTCTGATCTCACTCACGTCGTGCCTCCGTGAGCGCTCAAAGGAACAGTAGATGGACCTACCGCTCGTCGCCACCTATGGCCCCTCGGTGGCCGTAACTGCCGCGCTATTCGCACTTGCGAGGCTTGTTGTGAGAAGGGGCTTCGCGATGTCCTTCCAGATTGAAGTTGGGAAGAAAGGTCGCACCAGCCAGCAGGGTGACCGTTGAGGCGCGATGATGAGGACGACCCGCCACCGGGCGTGCTCCGTTGGCTCGTCTCGTGTGACGAATCGGGGGTTCACGGTTCTCCCTGTTATGGCTTCGGCACGCTCGTCATGCGCTGGCAGCGGCGTGGCGACCTTGCAGAACTGATTCGCACACTACGCCGACAGCATCGATACGCTGACGAGATCAAGTGGACGAGCGTCAAGGCCTCGTCGCTTCCGTTTTACCGCGAACTGGTTGAACTGTTCTTTCGAGCACCGTGGCTCGGATTCCACTGCTTCATCGTGCGAAGGTCACTCGTGAGGATCGAACTGCACGACGGATGGGACGGCGCACGCCAGAAGCACTTCGGCCTGCTGCTACACAAGAAGGTCACAGGATGCCTGCGTGTCCATCGGCAGCGCAATCAGACCGTTAGAGTCTATGTGGACCCGCTTCATACGTCTTACGACAAGGCGGTCGACGTCGTTGAGAAGATCACCAAAGCGGTTGTGAGGCGGGAGCATCCGAACGTCGTGATGGAGGGAGTCTTCGAGAAGGACTCGAAGCATACCCCGACGATTCAGCTCTGCGATCTGCTCCTTGGAGCCGTCATGTCTCAGTGGGCCCGAGAACCCGCCACCGGGGCCAAGCAGCAGCTGCGCGAGTTCATCGCGCAACACCTTGGCTGGGCGGATCTCCGTTCTGACACTGACCCGCACGAGCGGAAGTTCAACATCTGGATGTTTCACGACCCAAGCCGTAGCCGACGACTTGTGAAGACCCGCAGGGTGACACTGAAGCATCCGCTTCCGCCCAGACTGCCGACTCGATGAGACCGACGTCTCGCGTTGCACAAAGAATCGTGGCGTGTGACCTTGGCTGTCACTCGCGCCCATAGAATCGGCGCATGGTCGACCCCTTCCTCTCCTCCGACCCGACGCATGGCTCCGTCCGTATTGGGCGGAACTGCATCAGCAGGCGTTCTTCGCCAATCTCGCCCCGGAGCTGCAGGCCAAGGCGCTTGCGGATGCTATCGCTGGCGATCACCCGCTGAAGGCCACTGAAATCCGCGACTGGAAGCCGATGGGCGAGATGTATGGGATGGGGCTACGAAGTAGTTCCAGACCTACCAGGGCAGGCTGGCAGCGCCATCGGTTTCGCCAACCTTCGAGCTATACCTTCCCACCGCGCGAACCTACTGCCTTACGCACTGGCCGTGGCCCCCGGGGCCGTTCCGGCGGTGGTGGGGCGGGAGCGGGAAGCAGTCAACCTGCCCACGAAGACCGCGCGGCCGTGGTCCGAGAAGGCGCCGCTCGGGCGATCGTCACCGAGCGCAGGACGGGCGTCCTGGTGATGATGGTGAGGCCCTCTACCTCTTGTTCTCCCAACAAATGTAAATACCAACCTGCATTAATCATTTTCCAGAGCAGGGAAGGATTAGGGTCGTCACCGTCGTCACCAATTGAATTACCGCTTGGAGGGCCGGAAATATCCCGGGTTTTGCGTCACCCACTCCAGTGGGGGCCCTCGCGCGGGGGTGGTGGGGGGAGGTCACCGAGCCCGCCTCGCGTGGACGACGCTGGTTCGCCTCAGGATGGTCGTGTTCGTGGTGCTGGAGCACCACCGACCGGGGACGCCCGCGGGAGGCGCTTGGAGCAGCTCATGCGGGTTCGCCTTGGGACTGACAGGAGGCTGCCCAGTACGCCCATCTTCGAGGCGTATCAGCGGGGAGCGTCAACCCAGGGTCACTCCAGCAATCGTCAGCGCCGGTGGCTGTGTGGAAAGGGCCAAGGATCGGTCTACACTGCGGGGTCTATGGTCGATAATCCAGTCGAACCGGCTGATTCAGGTCGTCACGTCGCCGTGGCTCTGGATATGCCTCAGAATATCGGCGTCGAATCCACGAGCCGCCGTCGCTTAGCGCTTGGCCTGCTTCGCGAGCCATTCACGTTGCTGCTGCAGGACTGCGGCGTCGCGTTTGACCTCCGCCTCCACGATCGGTACGGCCGCTGGACGGTTGCCCCGGTCGGCCCTGCGGGGAATCTGCCGCTCATCGACGAGACCATCGAGGAGGCGCATCACGAGGGCCACGTTCAGAGCCGTTTCGGCCTCCACCAGGCGGCGCCCAAGCTCCGGCGTCGCGTAACGCGGAGCCCCGAAGTAGCCCGGCCAGTCCGGACGGGACGCGATGCGCCTCATCTCAGCAAGGTCGTTCCCGGTCAGTGATGGCGCCTGCGCAACACTCGGTGGCACGAGCTCAGGATGAAGCGTCATGATCCAACTGTGCTCCACCAGTCCCGCATGTACCTCCAAACCGTTCGCGGCGAGAGCCTCCTTCGAAACTCCTGATGCCACGATGGAGTCGAGCGGACTCAGGTCTCGCTCCAGACCGTACAGGTGGATCATGCGGCCGCCATAGGTATCCCGGAAAAAGTTGCCCGCCTCGTCGAGCGCGCGGTTGTGGCTCGGGCTGCCGTGAGCGTGAATGATAAGGACCCACCGGAATCCCTGTTCCCCGAACTCCGTCCCTACGTCCATGAAGATGGCCCGCAGCGTCTCAGCGCGCACCGCGTACGTGCCGGGGAACGGGAACTTCGCCGCGAACGTGTTTGCTCCACCAGCACCCAAGGGGATCGCGGGAGCCACAACCGCGGCCCATCCCGGGCGGCGCGCGATGGCGGCGGCGAGGTCGGCAGTCATGCGCTCGTTGGTATAGCCGTCCGTGTACGACGGAAGATACGGACCGTGTTCTTCCAAAATCCCGCCGGGAAGGAGAATCACCGTCTTGTCACGGTCGAGCGCGCGGATCTGCCCGGTGTTAAGTTCGGCGAGCCGATAGACCTGCGCCTCGGCCCTGTAGGGCTTCCAAATGCTGAAGGCAAACCCGAGGGCCAGGATCGCTGTCACGGAAGGTGTTGTCAATCGCATGGCTCATCCTCCTTGCGAAATCAGGATTCCCGGCGGGCTTCCGCTTCATGGTTGTTGTGTTTGATCGCCCGTAGTTCGACCGCGCCGCCATTATCACCGACTCTGCTCCACGGCGAATATGCCTCTGCGCGCGGGGCCTTCGCGAGTGTTCCGCTCTCCAGTTTGTAAATGGTCGCCCGCGCGAAGACTGGCAAGCCGGCGTTCGACATGGTGTTCGAGATGCCGGTCTTCGACTGGCTCGCGCAGCACCCGGACGAAGCCCAGCGTTTCAGTGAAACCATGGTGACCGTTCACGGCCCAGAGCCTCCGGCCGTTGCCGCCGCGTACGACTTCTCATCGTGCGGCGTGATCGTGGATGTGGGTGGTGCGAGCGGAAACCTGCTTGCACACGTGCTGGCGAAACATCCTCGACCCAAAGGCGTGCTCTTCGACCTTCCCCAAGCCTTGGCGGATGCACCGGCGCGGCTACGGGCCTTTGGTGTCGAGGACCGCGTGACGATTCAGGCAGGCAGCGCGTTCGAGGCCGTGCCGCCAGGGGCGGACGCCTATCTCCTCTCGCACGTCATCCACGACTGGAACGAAGACCATTGCCTCACCATCCTGCGCAACTGCCGCGCCGCGATGACCGCGACGAGCCGACTGCTCATCATCGAGCTGGTGCTGCGAGAGGGCAATGCCCCCGGCTTTGGCAGCGCAGACATGATGATGATGACGTTAACAGGAGGCGCGGAGCGAACCGCCGGGGAGTTCGAATCGTTGCTCGCACGAGCAGGACTGACGATGACGCGCGTGATTCCGACGACTACCAGCGCGAGCATCGTCGAAGCCCGACCGGCTGCCTAGCCGGCCGTAGGGACAGGTTAGTCCTCGCAAACGACGTAGTGTGGACCGATGTCCAAGGCTTGCCCCTCCGGGAGACTTCCAAGCAGCCGCATGGACGGGATTTCCAGAGAAGAACGGCGTATTTGGCGAACCAGCGCCGGGAAGGATGGCATCGGCTTCAGGCGCGCTCCACGTTTTGCGCAGCGATTGCCAGCAAATCAGCGCGCACCCGAGTGAGAGGAACGCCTCGTGAATGTCCGGCCGCTTGTCATAGCGGACGCGGAGGCGACGGAATTGATTCAGCCAAGCAAAGGTCCGCTCGACGACCCAGCGCCACCGGCCCAGCCCGCTCCCGTGCTTGGTGCGGCGCATAGCGACCAAGGCTCGCGATATGCTGCGCCCGCAGCTCACGCCGAATGGCGGCTGCGTCGTAGCCGCGATCCCCGAGCACACAGTCTGGCCGCCGTCCCGGTCGCCCCCGTTCGCCGTGCAGCGGGGGAATCGCATCGACCAGCGCCAGGGCTTCTTGCGAGTCGTTCCGATTCGCGCCGGTGAGACGTACGGCGAGCGGCACGCCTCGCCCATCGCAAATCAGATGACGCTTGCTCCCGCGCTTGGCCCGATCGGTAGGGTTCGGACTAACACGTCATCCCCGATCCGCACGCGAGTTCCTGCGGGAGCATCTGACAAGGGATGCCGCTGCGGAGGACAAACAGAATGCCGGTGAGACACGCGCGATCGGAGACGCGCGGCCGTCCACCTTTCGGCCGACGTGGTGGAGCTGGCAAGAACGGTTCGACTAGATCCCACAACGGATCGGGAAGCAGCGCCGCAGCCATACCCTTCCAGGCTACGTCGCCGACGAGGATTTGGTTTCGGCGGTTTTGTTACACGCTCTGAGCAATTTTCAAGAACTGGTCCCAGACATCCCGCGAGACACCACGAACACGCACTTCAAGTCGAAGTACGCACAACTTGATTGTTCCAAATAGTTCGTTGCCTACATGCCGCCAGGCATCAACGAACGCCAAGGAGATGTCATCGTCGTCGCCACTCAGGATGTGAGCGGACATCGGGCTACTCGCCGCCGTGCCTCGCTCTGCCCGCAATATGACAGGCGCTTGGCCGCTAGCCTGAATCGATCTCGTCGCCCCACATTTAAGGAGCGCGAGCATTGGCCTACATGGCCAATGTGCGGCCACCGTCCCGCCGTTGTATGAACCAGTGGTGGAACTCGTCCAGTGCCGCGAGCCACTCCCCTCCGGGTCCATTCCGGATCTCCCTCGCAGCGATGAACGCCGTCTGTTTGTGGCTGCATCAGCATGAGCACGTCGCTGAGCGTCCGCCACTGCGAGAATTCTGAGGACGGTTGAACGCTGGCCTAAGGAGTGAGGTTGCGCTTCACGAGTTCGACTCTGATGCCGTTCGGATCCTGGACGAACGCGTAGCGGAGCGCCGGGAGGCCCCTGGGTTCGGCCGCGGTTTTGATGCCGGCGGCGTTGAGTTCCTTGAGCGCGGCGTCTACGTCGTTCACACGAAGTGCGACGAGCAGGATGGCCGTCGGCGGAGCCGGCGTGTCGGCACCGCTGCTCATGGCGAACACCCAGACGCCGTTGAAACGCACGCCATCGACTTTGTCGCGAAGCTTGGCCCGTTGCCCGCCAAATTGCTGTTGATACCAGGCGAGGGTTGCCTCTGGATCCTTCACGCGCAAGTGCACGTGATGGAACCCGAGACGCTCGGCGTCCTCGACCATCTCGATGCGGACGCCCCATGGATCCTCGATGTACGCGTACCGGAAGATCCCCGGACTCTCCCTGACCGGACCCGTCACTCTCGCGCCGGCCGCTTCAGCGGTCTTCACCGCCGCGTCGATGTCGCTGAAGGATAAGCCGATGTGATCGATGAGGGTGCCGGCGCTCGTCTGAACCGAGCTTCCCTTTGTAATCGTGATCACAGTGGTGCCAAAGGTCACCTGCGCGGTGCCCGGCGCAGGCGGCGTCGACAATCTCGCCCCGAGCGCGCTGACGTACCAATTTGCGGCCCTATCGGGATCCAGCACTCGGATGTGAACGTTGTCGTAGTCAATGGCGTGTGTGACAGGCTCCGCCGCACTGCTTGCCGCCGCAACCGTGACGAATGCCAACCCAACGGTCACACCGATTCTTCGGAGCATGGTCGCCTTCCCGTCTCACATCAACCGATATGGCAGATACCGCCGCGTTGCGAATTCATCACTGACAACTACGCTGAACACTTGCCGTAGCATACACACCCGCAGCGAGTTTTACGTGGCACAACTCGATCACTCGGCCGCGAGGACTGATCATTGCGGGAGCGCCCCGAGCGCGGACGCGACCTCCTGCAGCGCGCGCGCTCACACGGCACGGCCGGCCATCATTGCGAGCGTGTCGACGGGCCCAACTGACACCATGTCGTGACCCGGAGACCGTCGCGAGTGATTGTCGACACCCGCTTTCAGGTCGATGCCTCAGGCCGGCGGAATTCGCGCTAGGCTTCCACCGGAGGCCCGCATGACTCGTGCAACTACCCTGGCTGTTTTCGCCTGTCTCGTGATCTTCACCGGCGCGCTGCCAGCGTCCGGACAACAGACTCGCCTCACAGACGAGCAGATCGCATCGGCCAGAGCTGAGGTCCCGGTTCTGATGGAGGTACTCGAGTTGAAGCCGGGCATGGCGGTCGGCGATGTGGGAGCAGGGTTTGGCGCCTGGACGACGGAGTTCTCGCGTGCGGTGGGGCCTCGCGGGCGCGTGTTCTCAAACGACATCGGCGCCCCGCAACTCCAGGCGCTGCGCGACGGCGTGACGAAGAACGGCCTGACAAACGTCACCGTGGTCGAAGGCATGGCAAACGCCACTAACCTGCCGGCCGGCTGTTGTGATGCCATTCTCATTCGCGATGCGTATCACCACTTCACGACGCCGGCCGACGTGCTGCGCAGCGTCGTCGCGTCGCTCAAGCCCGGCGGACGCCTCGCCGTCGTCGACTTCCCCCCACGGCCGAACACGGCGGTACCAGACGGTGTCCCGGCCGACCGTCTTGGCCACGGTGTACCGCCGTCAGTGGTCGAGCGCGAGGCGGCAGCCGCCGGTTTGCAGCACGTCCGCACGGTTCTGGACTGGTCGACGAAGAGTCAGCCCGCGTCGCTGTTTCTGACCGTGTTCCGCAAGCCGTCCTGACGTGGAGGCGGGTCACGATTCCGCTGAACCTGTCTTCCTCGAGATTGGGACAACCTCAGCGAGGTTGCGCCAAATCAAGGGCTCCACGACTCACGAGAAATGCCAGCGCCGTCGAGCTGTTCGCCGCAAACCTAACGGTTCGTAGCTGGGCGGCGTTCAGTAGCCTATGACCGTAGCCCATAGGGCACCGATATTTGTATTATCTTAACCAGATGGTTAAACCGTCTGGGAAAACCGCAAGAGACACCAAGACCCGTATCCTCGACGCCGCCGACGCCGTGTTTGTCCGGCGCGGCATCGACGGTGCGAGGATGCAAGACATCGCCGATCAGGCAGGCGTCAACAAGGCGCTGCTTCATTACTATTTCCGATCCAAAGCCGACCTCGCTCGCGCCGTCTGGCTTCGCATCGCCTCGTCATTCGTTCCTGGGATCTTCCAGATGATCGGGTCGGATATTTCGCTCGACGAGAAGATCGAGCGATTCGTCGATGCCTATCACACCCGGCTCGCCAAGCACCCCTATCTGCTCGGCTATGTCATTGGCGAAGCGGCGCGACATCCTGATTTCGTCGATGACTTCTACTCGGCGGAGCGACGGAAGGCCGCACGACGGTCGCTTGAGCGTGTGCAACAGCAGATCAACGAACGCGCCAAGCGGAATAAGGTCGCGCCTGTCCCGGCTGATCAGTTCCTCGTGACCCTCGTCGGCAGTTGCCTGTGGCCGTTCGTGGCGCAGCCGATGATCGCGGAGGCACTGGGTCTCACGCCCAAGGGGCTTCGCGACTTCATGAAACGCCGTCGAACAGAACTTCCCGCGCTACTGAAAAGGACGCTTTAACGTTTCGCGTATCCAGCACAGAGGTCAACGATGCAACAGCACTGGTTCTATGACGTTTGGGCGTTCATCGGCTTGGGCGGGGCAATCGTGATGGTCGCCATCCTGCTGACGACCGACACATTCCGTAGCAATCCCACGGTATCGCGCTGGCGTGATGCAGTGTGGCTGGCGTGGCTCGCCGCGCCGCTCTACTGGGTGCATCAACTTGAGGAATACAGCCTGCCGGTGATGGGCCTGCCCTACTCACTCCCCGACATGGTTTGCGGGCAATTCGATTTTCCTCCGTATCCAGCTTGCCCTATCCCCATGTCGTTCTACCCAGTGGTAAACATCTCACTGATGTGGTTTGGAGCACCACTCGCAGCCTACATCTGCAGGCGCAACGTCCTCATCGGCCTCAGCTCGTGGGGATTGATCATGGCGAACGGATTTGTCCATAGCTTTGGTGGCATTACGGCAGGTGCCTATAACACCGGGCTATGGACCGCCGCCGTCTTGTTTATTCCGTTGTCACTCTGGGTCATTTACGCCTGCGCGATTCGTGGACCGTACAGCGGCAAAGTCGTGGGCGCGGCAATCGTCGCCGGGGCCGTCACTCATGCCGTCCTATTCGTCGGCTACGGGCTTTTCAAGGCGGGGGTGATCGGCAATGCGGGCCTGGTGGTCTACGGTGCCGTCGTCGGTTTCACGCCGATCATCTTGGCGGCCCTTGCAAGCCGGTTCTTCAAGCCTGAGTTGCTGCGGCCAGTTCGCTTGCAGCAGGCGACCGCGTGGCCAATCTAGAACCTCGGCGATACGGGTGTGATTTACGCGGCAATTCCAGTAAATTTCGTTGTCCACCCTTTCGCGAATCCCCCCGGGCGCGCCAACCTCCGCTCGCGACTATTCTGGCGGGCTACGGTTGGCAGGCCACCGAGCCCGCCGAAGCCGCAGGCGAAGGAGGCCGGGCGCGCCACTTCCCTAAACAACTTGGCGATTTCGCTGCGAACGAAAGACTCGCGAAGGCGGTCTTCGTCCCACCGCTCGTACTCGTGCTCGACAACAATGACGATCAGCTCACTGCTTGCCCGCAAGTGACCTATCGAGCCGCTACTCGCGGGGGCTGCCAACCGTCGAATGCAGGGCCGTTGTAGAACAGCCGCCAGTCGGCAAAGTCGGGCCGCCCTGTGCCCGGAGGACCGGGACGACCGTAGGAGTACGTCACCGCTCCCAGGAACTTGCCGGCTCTCAACGTGCCGTCGTGGATCTGCGTGAACAGCAACTGGTATTGCGGATCGCTGCCGTCATATCCGGAGAAGTTGGTCATGTCACCGTTCGACGCGAGCAGGACGTCTACGCCCGGCTGACTGGCGATGGCGTAGCTGTTCCAGGCGCCGATGGGTGTTTCGACCTGAGCGATCAGCAGCATGTTGTCGTTGATCGTCTCCCGATAGTTCACGCCGTTGACGCCCCAGATCGACGGCGCCTGCCCCGCCCCGGAGCTCCGCCTGCCCTCGGGAGGGAATCTGAGCCACCTGGCCGCCGCCATCGCCTTCTCCGGCGTGTCGACCGTGGGAATCACGACGCCGAGCGCACCGATGTCGGTGGCCTTCTGGATGTTGCTTTCGCTTTCATCGGGAACGCGGATGATCGGCGTGGCAACCGGACGTGGGCACGCCGCGATCATCTCCTCGACGTCCCTGAACGACATCGTGCTGTGTTGCATCTCGAACCAGATGTAGTCGTAGTGCTGGGCCGCTTCACAATACAGCTTGGTGTCGAGCCTGCTGATCGTGAAGGTCGCTACCTGCTTTCCGTCGAGGAGCTTCTGCTTCAGATTGTTGTACAGCTTGCCACCGGGATTCTTGAGACTCTGGCGGACGGCCCAGCCCTGGTCCCGGTTCGGCGATCCGGTCTGGCCGCGAACCGAACTCGTGCTCGCGATCGCCAGCCCTCCGAGCACCGCACATCCAAGAACGAGCTTCTTACTACTCAACATGACTTCGCCTCACGTGAGAAAGGCATTGCCCGAGATTCGGCCCGCGACTCCTGCGTGTTGTCCAGCGCCGAGTGGATTGTAGCCGTGCCGCTGAATCTGAGCGAAACTTCAGAACTGCCTGTCCCCGACCTGATCGCGCTTGACCTGCCGTGCTGCGGCCGCTAAGAGTGTCGCCGGTGCGCTCGCCGGTGGAGCCGGCGAGCGAAGGCGCCTTTTTGCCGTGAGAGCCTGGCGACGTGCTTCGGCCGGCGCAGGAACCGCCGATCGATGACTGGAAGCTCTAGGTAGCGAGTCCGAATCTATTCTCGTATTTCGGCAATAGACCCACATGGATCGGGTCGACACGCACAGTAACAGCCGCACCTATGACGAAGACGGCAATCTCAGCACGTTCAGCGACCGGAAAGAGCAGGAGACCGCCTACGAGTACGACGCACTCGATCGCCTGACACGAGTGACATTCGACGACGCGTCCACGATCGACTACACGTACGATGCCGGCGACCGAGGTTCGACGCTGATTGTGAGAGGCGGAAGGGTTGCAACTGGCCGCTGCGGAACCCGACTGTCATGTTCACGCGATTGCGCGACCTCTCGTCTCATCGAGTGCGGCGAATCACCGGCATCTGTCTCGTAGTTCTGGGATTGGCGGCCATGTCTGCCGCGCAGGAGGTCAGCAACCCCTGCGAACAATTCGGAATGAGTGCTGCCACATTCGTAGGCCGGGTCGGAACTCCTGCACACCACCGCGTCAAGCCAGCGCCGGACATACCGGCCCGGACCATTCCCGTCTATCCCGCAGTCGTCGAGCAGGCGTTCCGGGGTGTCGATGTCGGCAGCACGGTGTATCTGCACGCGATCGGCATCCCCGAGCGCCTGGAGGCCGGTCACCAGTACCTTGTTTATGGAGACTTCAACTTCGGCGATGCCCGTGAGGTGGTCACGCCATCCCGGCTCACACCGATTGATACCGCCGACGCCGACCTCGCGTTCCTGGCCAGTCCAGAGTCGCTCTCAGCCACGACCGGACGAATCTACGGAGTGGTCCAGCAAGGCAGCTTGTTCGGACAGGCCAATCGGCACAGCCTGCCCGGCATAAGGCTCCGCGTGCGCGTCGGAGACTTCCTGACCGAAACGGTGAGCGACGCGCAAGGCCGGTTCGATGTCGGCGGTTTACCCGAGGGCTACTTCAGAAATCGAGGCTGACTTGCCGCCGGAACTCACCACGGCATCGACCGGGGGCGGTGAGGTGCGCGCGGGTGGCTGTGTCCCGACAGGCGTGGTCGCCCGGTTGAACGGCATCATTCGCGGCCGTGTCATGCGGGCCGACCAGCGGCCGATGCACGGCCCGGTGCATCTGCTGCCCACGGACCCACGGACTGAGGTGTTTCCGCGCGAAGGACAGGTGAAGTTTTCCAACGCGAACGGCGAGTTCGAATTCAATGGTCTGCCGCCCGGCGATTACCTGCTTGGCGTCAACCTGAAGCGACCTCAATCGGGGCCGCCGTATCCGCCGACGTACTTTCCGGGAACGACGAATCCGGCGGAGGCGACGCCGGTGCACGTCGGCGAAGGCACCGTGCACGAGAACGTGGACTTCGTCATGCCGCCTGCCCTGGCCACCGGCCGCCTCTTTGTGAGACCGGCCGAACCTGCCAGCGGCGCCCTCTCCGCATGCGTCGTGTCGGTCGGCATGTACCGCCAGCCGGAACCGGGTGACCCCGTTCCAATCTGGGTCGTGGAAGGAGTTCACTACCAGCTGCGTCTTCACATCGAAGAGTCGTCGGGAAAGCACTGGGAGTCTGAGCTCGTTGAGGTTGTCGGCCAGCCGGGCCTTCACGAACTCGCGGTGCCGGTCGGCCGGCCTGCGCGTCCACATCCGGAGGGTGCGGAGTGTTTCCGCGATTGAGTCAATCGAACCGGACCAGCCCCCGCCGCGTGGCCACGCGCACGGCTTCGGTGCGGCTCGTAACGCCAAGCTTCTCGAAGAGGTGCGCAAGGTGGCTCTTCACCGTCCGCTCCGAGATCTCGAGCGATGACGCAATCTCCTTGTTGCTTTGGCCGCTGGCCAGCAGCTTGAGCGCGGCCAGTTCCCGCGGCGTCAACTGCACCTGCGTCACGCGCTCGGCGAGTTTGGCCGCCGCGGCTGGCGCGAGATACGACTTGCCGGCCAGCACGTCGCGGATGCAGGCGATGAGCCCGTCGGCGGCGATGTCCTTCAGGATGTAAGCCTTCGCACCCGCCTGCAGCGCACGCGCGATGTCTTCGTCGGCGTCGTAAGTCGTCAGCACGACGACGCGCGCGTGCGGGTCGATCTCGCGGATGCGCAGGATCGCCTCCACGCCTTCCATGTGCGGCATCCGCAGATCCATCAGCACGACGTCCGGACGATGACTTGTGAAGGCAGCAATCGCGTCGAGCCCGTCCACGGCCTGGGCCACGACTTCGAGATCACTTTCCTGGTTGATGATGTTCGCCACACCGGTGCGCAGGAGCGAGTGGTCGTCGGCCACCAGCACTCTGAAGCGCAGCGTCGTCGCCGGCGTCGCAACCGCTGAAGAGTCAGCGCTGGGCATCGGCAGCCCTCGGAATCGAGAATGACGCCGGCTGCCACGCCAGCACCACCTCGGTGCCGGCGCGCGGCGCGGTGACGAATGTCAGCGACGCGCCGATCCGCTCGGCGCGCTCGCGCATGCTGGTCAGCCCGAATCCGGCGGTGCCGCTGTCGCCGGCCATGCCGCGGCCATCGTCTGCCACCGACAGGCGGAAGCCGACCCCGCGCACACCGCTGGCGGCGATGGCGATGCGACGTGCGCGTGCGTGCCGGGTGGCGTTGGTCAGCGCCTCCTGGGCGATGCCGATGATCTCGCGTTCCACGCCGGCATCGAACGGCGGCAGCGCGTCGATGGTGAGTTCAACCGGGACGTCTGAGGTGCGTCGCGCGAGATCCACCATGCGGTTGAGCGCGTCGGCGATGTCCTCGCGCTCGTCCGACTGCGGTCGCAGTGCCGCGACCGATCGCCGCGCCTCGATCAAATGCGTTCGCGCGAGATCGACAGCCATGTCGAGGCTGCGCGCGACCGATGGCGGGAAGTGGGCATCGCCCGCACGCCGCGCCGCCTGGAGCTGCATGAGGATGGCGCCGAAGCCCTGCGCCAGCGTGTCGTGGATGTCGCGCGCGATCCGGTTGCGCTCTTCGAGCACCGCCTGGCGCCGCGCCTCGAGCAGGCTCTGTTCGACGATGCGCTTGTAGTAGAGCGCAAGGGTGGCCTGCCGCGTCGTAGCGTCGAGCAGGGCCCGCCGCCACTGCCGCTCGCACTCGGATTCGCGCGGGCTCGACAGCGCGATCCAGCCGAGCGTCTTCTGTCCAATTCGGAGCGGCGCCACGAGCAGCAGGTCGACGCCGTTGCCGCGATTGAACGATCGGACCGGTTCCGGCAGTCGCTCGTCGTCGCCCACGAACTCCAGGATCTCGGCCCGGGCGCCGTCCACCTGCTCGAGGTACCGGCTCATGCTTTCGCTCGGCAGCTGCAGCTGCGCCCAGCCCGCGCTCTCGGCGGTCAACGACTCACCACCGACATTCGCCATCCGCATGTCCACAGCGCCCGTCGACTCGTCACGCAGCCAGACACCGCACGAGTGGGCCTCGGAGTCGAGCACCAGCTGCTTGATGAACGCGCTGAAGAAGCCGCGCAGGTCGGGGTGTGTGACCAGGAGATCGAGTGCCAGCTGAACTGCGTCGCTCTGAATCGTCGCTGTGCACTGCGCCCGCTGAAGGTCGTCGGTGCGCTGCTGCAGCTCCGATCGGAGACGCGCAAGTTCCACCTGCGCGGCCTGCTCGTCGTCGAACGTGACCGGCTCCGCCGATTCTGCTGGGCGCGACATGCCCCGATTATGCGGGAGCCGCCAGCCGGGGACCAGTCCGACGTGTGGACCATGTGCGCCTCGTCCTTTTGGACGATGTCCCCCGGGGCCCGGATGGACGAGCGTCTTGTGGTACGACCGTGCGACAGCGTTCTCGGCTATCTGCCGGATTGTGAAGGGCTCGCGCGGCGCGCACTCTTGAGAGCATGCACACGCCCGATTCCCGGATTCTTCGCGCCCTTCATTCGAGGGTTCTTCGCACGCTGGTGCTGGCGCTGGTCGTCGCCGGCCTGGCGGCCTGCAGCAACGTCCAGACGCAGGAAGGTCCACCGCAGCTCCCCCAGGTTACCGCCGCCGCCGCAGTTGGCCGCGAGGTCACCGAGTGGGACGAGTTCACAGGCCGCCTCGAAGCCGTGCAGTCGGTCGGCGTCCGGCCGCGGGTATCCGGCCTCATCGCCGGCGTCTCCTTCTCGGAGGGCAGCCTCGTCCAGCAGGGACAGGTGCTGTTCGAGCTCGACGACCGGCCGTTCCAGGCGCAGGTGACCCGGCTGCGGGCCGAGCTCGCGCAGGCGACGGCCGCGCGTGACCGCACCCGTTCGGAGTTGCAGCGCGCCGATCGGCTCTCGGCGGAGAACGCGATCTCGCTCGAAGAGCGCGAACGCCGCGCCGGCATCGCAGCCGAAGCGGCCGCACATGTTGACGCCGTGGCTGCGGCGCTCGATGCCGCCGAACTCGATCTCGAGTTCACCAGAGTCGTCTCGCCAATCAGCGGACGCGTGAGTCGCGCGCTCGTGACCCGGGGCAATCTCGTATCCGGAGGGCAGGGCGAGGCGACCCTGCTGACGACCGTCGTATCGGTGGACCCGATCTACGCGTCGTTCGACGCCGACGAGCAGACGTTCCTTCGGTACGGCGAACGTGTCCGCCGGCAGGGCGCCGGCACGGCGAGCAGGCTGCCGATTCAGATGGCACTGGCCGACGAGCAGGACTTCCCTCACGAGGGCACGCTGCAGTTCCTCGACAACCAGCTCGATCCGTCCACCGGCACGATCAACGGTCGGGCGCTCTTCCGCAATCCGAGTCGTCGGCTGACGCCCGGACTGTTCGTGCGCCTGCGTCTTCCCGGCACGGCAACCTATCCCGGTGTGATGGTCGAGGACCGCGCCGTTGGGACCGATCTGGACCGTCGCTTCGTGCTCGTCATCGCAGGCGACAAGACGATCGAATCGCGACCGGTGACGCTGGGTCCGATGGTGGACGGGCTGCGCGTGGTACGCAGCGGGCTGGACGCCGGCGAACTGGTCGTCGTCAACGGGCTTCAGCGCGTGCGTCCTGGCGCGCGGGCTGACGCTCGGGTGGTGGAGATGGGAGGTGCACAGTGAAGTTCTCATCGTTCTTCATCACGCGCCCGATCTTCGCCATCGTCCTGTCGGCGCTGATCGTGGTCGGGGGGCTGCTCGCGCTCACCAGGCTGCCCATCAGCGAATATCCAGGTGTCGTTCCGCCGACGGTCGTCGTGCGTGCGGCCTTTCCGGGCGCCAATCCGAAGGTCATTGCCGAGACCGTCTCCTCGCCACTCGAGCAGCAGATGAACGGCGTGGACGGCATGCTCTACATGTTCTCGCAGGCGACGTCCGACGGCGCCATGACGCTGACCATCACCTTCGCCATCGGTACCGATCTCGACAACGCGCAGGTGCAGGTGCAGAACCGGGTCGCGCAGGCGCTGCCGCGCCTGCCACAGGACGTGCAGCGCATCGGCGTGACGACGGAGAAGGCCTCGCCCGACTTCATCATGGTCGTGCACCTCGTGTCGCCGGACGAGCGGTACAACATGCTCTATCTGTCCAATTTCGCGCAGCTCCAGGTGAAAGACGAGCTGACGCGCATCGGCGGCGTGGGGTCCGTCCAGATATTCGGAGCCGGCGAGTACTCGATGCGCGTGTGGCTCGACCCTGACAAGCTGGCATCGCGGCAGCTCACGACGAGCGACGTGGTACGTGCCATCCGCGAGCAGAACATCCAGGTCGCGGCCGGTGTCCTCGGCGCGCCGCCCGCACCGTCGGACGCCACGTTCCAGCTGTCGATCAACACCCGGGGCCGCCTGACATCGGAGCAGGAGTTCGGCGACATCATCGTGCGCGCCACGGAGGACGGCCAGCTCACCCGCCTTTCGGACGTCGCCCGACTCGAGCTGGGCGCCAGCCGGTATTCGCTGCGCAGCCTCCTGGACAACACACCCGCAGTCGCCATGGGCATCTTTCAGCGTCCAGGCACGAACGCGCTGCAGGCGTCCGACGAGGTGCGCGCCACCATGGAACGCCTGAAACAGAACTTTCCGCCCGGAGTGGACTACCGCATCGTCTACGACCCGACCGTGTTCGTACGCGACTCGATCGAGTCGGTCGTCCACACGCTCATCGAAGCCATTCTCCTCGTCGTCATCGTCGTGGTGGTATTCCTGCAGACGTGGCGCGCCTCGATCATCCCGCTCGTCGCGGTGCCGGTCTCACTGGTCGGCACGTTCGCGATCATGCTCGGCCTGGGCTTCTCGCTGAACACGCTCTCGCTCTTCGGGCTCGTACTGGCGATCGGCATCGTCGTGGACGACGCGATCGTGGTCGTGGAGAACGTCGAGAGACACATCGAGCTCGGCGAAACGCCGATGGAGGCGACGCGGAAAGCGATGGAGGAAGTGTCGGGGCCGATCATCGCCATCGCGCTGGTGCTCGGCGCAGTATTCATCCCGACGGCATTCGTCAGCGGCCTGACGGGACAGTTCTATCGCCAGTTCGCCCTGACTATCGCGATTTCGACGTTCATTTCTGCCTTCAACTCGCTCACCCTCAGTCCGGCCCTCGCGTCGCGGCTGCTTCGCGCCCACGGTGCGCCTCGAGACCGGGCCCAGCGCCTCATCGACGCCGCATTCGGCTGGTTCTTTCGTGCGTTCAACCGCGCCTTCAGCCGGGGATCGTCGGCTTATGCAGGTGGTGTAGCCAGGCTGCTCCGATTCTCGGCCGTTGCGGTCGTCCTGTACGCCGGACTGGTCGGGCTGACCGCGGTTGGGTTCAGCAAGGTTCCAGAAGGGTTCATTCCGCCGCAGGACAAGGACTACCTGGTCGCCTTCGCCCAGCTGCCCGACGGCGCCACCCTGGACCGCACCGAGAAGGTAATCCGCGACATGTCGTCGGTGATGCTCGCGCACCCGGGCGTGGCGCACTCGATCGCGTTTCCCGGCCTGTCGATCAACGGCTTCGTCAACGCACCCAACGTTGGCATCGCGTTCGTCGGGCTCAAACCGTCGCACGAACGTGCCGCTACGCCAGGCAATGACGCGAACAGCATCGTCGCGGAGCTGAACGGCCGCTTCGCGGCGATCCAGGACGCGTACGTGGCGATCTTTCCTCCACCGCCGGTGCAGGGACTCGGGCAAGTTGGGGGGTTCAAGTTGTACGTGGAGGATCGGGGCGGCTTCGGGTTCGAGGAGCTCTACGGGCAGGTCCAGGGAACCACGGCCGCCGCCCAGCGTGTCCCATCGCTCGCCGGAGTGTTCTCCAGCTTCCAGGTGAACGTGCCGCAGCTGGATGTGGACGTCGATCGTGAGCGGGTGAAAACCTACGGCATTCCGCTGACCGACGTCTTCGACACGCTGCAGGTGTATCTCGGGTCGCTCTACGCGAACGACTTCAACCGGTTCGGGCGCACCTATCAAGTGAACGTGCAGGCGGAACAGTCGTTCCGCATGCAACCCGAACAGATCGGACGGCTGAAGACGCGGAACGCGCGGGGCGAGATGGTGCCGCTGGCTTCGGTGCTGAAGGTGAATCGGGGCTATGGACCAGACCAGGTGATGCACTACAACGGCTACCCGGCGGCCGAGATCAACGGCGCTCCGGCTCCCGGCTACAGCTCTGGACAGGCCCAGGATGCGATTGCGGATCTGCTCGCAGCGCAGCTGCCAAACGGCATGACGTTCGAATGGACGGAGCTGGCGTACCAGGACGCCATCTCCGGCAACACGATGTTCCTGATCTTTCCGCTCTGCGTCCTGCTCGTCTACGGCGTGCTGGCCGCGCAGTACGAGAGCTGGTCACTGCCGCTGACCGTCATCCTGATCGTGCCGATGACCATCCTGTCGGCGCTCACCGGCATCTGGCTGACCGGCGGCGACAACAACGTCTTCACGCAAGTCAGCTTCCTCGTGCTGGCGGGACTCGCGTGCAAGAACGCCATTCTGATTGTCGAGTTCGCGCGGCAGCGCGAGCACGAGGGTGCGCCGAGGCGTCTGGCTATTCTCGACGCCTGCCGTGTCCGGCTGCGTCCGGTGCTCATGACATCCGTAGCGTTCATCATGGGCGTCGTCCCGCTGGTGCTCGCCGAAGGTCCCGGCGCCGAAATCCGGCAGGCGATGGGGATCGCGGTGTTCGCTGGCATGCTCGGAGTCACGCTCTTCGGGCTGTTCCTGACGCCCGTCTTCTATGTCGTTGTCGAGGGCCTCGCCGCGCGACTGACACGGCATCAACCGGCTGGCGTGGCAGGTGTGGCTGCTGTCGCGGAGGGACACTGAACATGCGCACGACACTCCTTGCGGGACTGATCGTCACAGCCGCGCTCGGCGCTGCCTGCGCCGCCCGGGTGACTCCGCCCCCGGCCGCTCCGTCAATCGAACAGGCCGCGTTGACGCGATGGGACGCGGAATCGTTCTCAGCCGACGCCTACGACCCCCTCTGGTGGCGGCAGTTCGACGATCCAGTGCTCGACGACCTCGAGATGCAAGCGCTCGAAGCGAACCGCGACATCCGTTCGGCGCTGGCGCGCTTCGACCAGGCGCGTGCGGTGTTCGACGAGCGCGAGCGACTGCGTTATCCCGTCGTCACCGCCGGGGCGTCCGTCGACGTGCGCGAGCAGGCGCAGCCGGGGTTCTTCAACGAGCCGATCCGGATCAACGCGTTCCGCGCCGCACTCGACGCCTCGTGGGAGGTCGATCTCTTCGGACGCGTGCGTGCGGCGATCGCTGCGGCCTCGTCGAACGCGCAGAGCTTCGAAGCCGCTCTGTCGAACGTGCGTGTCAGTGTGGCCGCGGATGTGGCGCGCAACTACTACGAGGTCCGCGGCATCCAGCAGCGTCAGTCGGTGCTGGAGCGGAGCCTCAGCAACCAGCAGGAGACATTGCGATTGACGACGGTTCGACGCGACGCCGGATTCGGCGAGGAGCAGGACGTCGCCAGCGCTTCGGCTCGCGTCGCCTCGATCGAAGCCGCCATGCCGCCACTGCGGACAGCGCTCGCTGTCCGCGAGCATCGCCTCGCTGTCCTGACCGGCACGACACCGGGGCGGCTGTCGGTGGATTTGTCGCCCCGCGCCTATCCGGTCCTGGCCAGGACCATTACGCTCGGTCCACCCGACGAGTTCCTGAGCCGCCGGCCCGACGTTCGGGCGGCAGAGCGTCGCCTGGCTTCGGCCGCGGCGAGCGAAGGGGTCGCCGCCGCCGACCTCTATCCGCGGGTCACCGTCACCGGCGTTCTTGGGCTGCTCGCAGGACGCGGAAACATGTTCGGCACGGCCGACTCACGACTTTGGGCGGTGACACCGGCGCTCCGCTGGAGCGCGTTCGACCTGGGCAGCGCCAGGGCACGCCTGCGCGGTGCCCGCGGCTACACGCAGGAGGTGCTGGCGGAGTACGAGAAAACCATGCAGCTGGCCTTCGAGGAAGCGGAGAACGCGCTGGTCGCATACCGGTCGGAGCAGGAACGGCTGGTGAAGCTGACCGACGAGGTTCGTGAGAGCACACGCGCCGCGAGCATCGCACGCGTGCGGTATCGCGAAGGGGTGAGCGACTTCCTGTCGCTCCTCGACGCCGAGCGAACGGCCCTTCTGGCGGAGGACGCCGCGGCACGGGCCGAGGCCGATGTCTTCACGTCCGTCATCGACTTGTACAAAGCGGTGGGCGGAATGAAGTGACGCGACACGCTATCGGCGCGGCACGATCTTCAACAGCCGCCCACGGTCCTCGTCGGTCAGGACATACAGCGCTCCCTCCGGCCCCTGGACGACGTCGCGGATCCGTTCACGCCGCGGCTGCAGGTCGGTCAGCAGCCGCTCCTCGTCGACCACGCGCTCTCCGCTGACCGTCAGCCGAACCAGGCTCGTGCTCGCGAGGCCGCCGATGAACAACGTTGCCGATGCGGCCGATGACTTCCAGCCCGGGAACAGATCGCCCGTGTAGAACGCCATCCCGCTCGGCGCAATCACCGGATCCCAGTAGTAGAGCGGTTGTTCCAGACCCTCCCTTTGCGTGATACCGCCGGTGATACGCGATCCGTTGTACTCGACGCCGTAGGCGATGGTCGGCCAGCCGTAGTCCTTCCCCTTGCGCGCGATGTTGATCTCGTCGCCCCCTGCCGTGCCGTGTTCGACCTCCCACAGTTCGCCGGTCAGCGGATTGATGGTCGCTGCCTGCACGTTGCGGTGGCCGATCGACCAGATTTCGCCGCGCGCGTCCGCACGGCCGACGAACGGATTGTCCCCGGGGATCGAACCATCCTTGTTGATGCGCACGATCTTTCCGAGCAGGCCGTCGAGCCGTGCCGCCTGCAGCCGCCCTTCGACAATCGATCGTTCGCCCTGGGTGATGTAGAGCGTCCCATCACGCGCAAAGACGACGCGGCCGCCATAGTGCGCGGTCGAACGCAGCTGCGGCGCCTGCCGGTAGATCACCTGCACGTTGTCGATGCGCGGCGTGAATCCCTCGACGAGCGTGCCACGCGCCACCGCGGTATTGGTCGTGCCGTCGCTGTGAGGCTCGGCGTAGACCCAGTAGACGACGACGCCGCCGCTGCCGGGCCCGGTTCGAGCCGTTCCCGGCACGGCGGGAAAGGAGAGGCCTGGTGTGCGCGGCACCGCGCGCGGCCCGTCCGATGGGTTGGCGTCGATCGCGAGCCCGAGCAGTCCGCCCTGATCGCGCGCGTCGACAGGTGGCAACCCGCCAAGCGGATCCGAGAGCCGGCCGTCGGCACTGACGATCCGCATCCGTCCCTGGCGTTCGGTGACGAGCATCCGCCCGGCCTGGCCACCTGATCCCGTCGGAAGAAATGCGAGCCCCCACGGATGTTCGAGTCCGTTGACGAGCGTGACGACGTCGAACGAGACGCCGGCGGCGCGGGCTGGCGCGCGCGTCTGGCCGGCGAACGCCGGGGACTGCCACGGCGCATTGGGCGGCGATGGATCGACACCGCCGGACTGCGCGAGGACGAACGCCGCTGCCCAGGCAATCGTTGCGACAGACGCGAGCCACACTCGCATTGCTATGAGGATACCCGCCGGGCCGTTACATTGACGACATGCCCGGCAGGTAAGCTGAGATGGTGTCATCACTACCGCACCGGATCATTCACATGTCGGCGCGCAAGCGGATCGCTCTGATCGCGCACGACAACTGCAAGTCGGACCTGCTCGAGTGGGCGCGCTATAACCGCGACACGCTCGCGGACCACGAGTTGTACACGACCGGCACGACTGGCCTGATTCTCGGCGAGGAACTGGGCCTCGACATCACGCGCTTCCTGAGCGGACCACTCGGCGGCGACCAGCAGGTCGGCGCCGGCATCGTCGAGGGGCGCGTCGACTTCATCATCTTTTTCTGGGACCCGCTCGAGCCGCAGCCGCACGACGTGGATGTGAAGGCGCTGCTGCGCGTGGCGGTCGTGCACAACGCACCAATCGCCTGCAATCGGGCGACGGCGGACTTCCTGCTGTCGTCGCCGCTCATGCTCCGCAACTACGAGCGGCTGGTCGCCCAGCCTCCACGCAGGACGCTCACCGACCCAGTGCTGGCCTGAGGTGCTGCGCGAAAGCGACGGCAACCCGGCACGGCGTTCGCAACTACCGCGGCAGTCACTGGGGGGCAACGTGGACCGTTACAAGATCACACCGCTGGATGAAGTGGCAGACGGATTGGACGAGTTGAAGACCGTCGTGGAAGAGATCGAAGAGAACCCGCCGCAGGGAGCCTCAGCCGAACGGCTGGACGTGTTAAAGCAGAAGATCGATCAGGCGCGCGACGTTTCAGACGAGCTGCAGGACGAGACCGACTGAGGCGATGGGCGAGGACAAGGATGGATGAGGATCTTGCGAGCCTCAGCCGAGAGGTGCTCATCGCTGAAGTCAAGCGATTGCGCGCGGGCATTCGAGCGCACCGTGACAGCGCTGGACAGGAACTGTGTTGGCACCATCCACAACTGTGGGGCCTTCTTCCCGAGAAGAGCGACCCCCTGCCCGCTGTCCCCGCCTGGCCTCAGTTTCTGCGTGGGTGCGTGCGGTATCGGGAGTCGCTCGACCGGGACCTGCCAGACGCTCCAAGAGTCAGTGAAGAATTTGAGGATCACGGCAGGACCGGTGACTGAACCCAGCCTCAGCGCATTCGCTTCGTAAGCACCAGCCGGTTGGTCCCGTCGCGCCGCTCGTAGGTCATCCCGTCGGCCAATTCCCGCAGCAGATGAATACCGAGGCCGCCGAGCGGGCGGTCCTCCAGCGAAAGCGACAGGTCCGGCGGCGGCGCCTCGAGAGGATTGAACGCGTGCCCGTCGTCGACGACTTCCATGGTCAGGGAGCCGTCCTCGACTGAGAGGAGGATGTCGACGATGTGTTCGGCGGTGT
Source organism: uncultured Acidobacteriota bacterium (assembly GCA_963748265.1). Classification (GTDB taxonomy): domain Bacteria; phylum Acidobacteriota; class Vicinamibacteria; order Vicinamibacterales; family CAVVIG01; genus CAVVIG01. The sequence goes on from CAVVIG010000003.1 coordinate 333,927, forward strand.
CGTCGTAGCCGTACTTGATGCAGTTGGTGACGAGTTCCTCGATGGCGAGGCTCACGAGGTAACTGGCGTCGGCGGACACCTGCTGGTCGGCCATCCACGCCTCTGCCTGCTCGGTCGCGGGACCGATAGCGTCGATCGCGTTCCGAACGTGAAACGTGCACGTTTCGCGCCCCGGCTTCATGCGGCGCCTGCTTCAGACACACCGATATCCACGACGCGGCTCCCTGGAAACCGACACGCGGGCTGGAGGCAAAATCATACGCGCGCGCCCTTCCCCGTTGCACCTCAAACTCATCCCAGATATCGTGCTCCATCTCGTCGCGCCAAGTGACTACGCGTGCTTTCGTCCGCACACTGAAAAGCCTCGGCCTGGGACTCCTGCTCATCGCGGCTGCTGCAGGAGTGCTGCTGTACTCGGACCTCGGTGCCCGCCGCCGGACCGCTGCACGCGCCGAAACCACCAACCGGACATTCCGCGTCGCGCTCGTGCAGCACGCGTCGCTGCCAGCCCTCGATGACGCCGTAACCGGGATCCTGGACGCACTCCGGTCGCGCGGGTTCGCCGAAGGCGGACGCCTGCAACTCCGGCAGTACAACGCCCAGGGTGACATGGCCACGGCGAACGCCATCGCCAGGGACGTGACCGGCGGAGACTACGATCTCATCCTCTCGGTGTCCACGGCGTCGCTGCAGACCATTGCCAACGCCAACCGGTTCGCGACACCGCCGCGCCGGCACGTCTTCGGCACGACTTCGGATCCGTACGGTGCAGGTATCGGCATCAATCGCGAGAACCACGCCGAACACCCGCCGTACATGACCGGACTCGGAAGTCTCCCGCCCGTCGAGGAAACGTTTCGCCTGGCCAGGGAGCTCAACCCCGATCTGAAGCGCGTCGGGCTGGTGTGGAACCCCACCGAGGCGAACTCGGTCGCGGCCACGACGCTCGGGCGAAAGGTCAGCGGCGATCTCGGGATCACCCTTGTCGAAGCGAATGCCGAGAACGCCACCGTGGCAGGGGAAGCTGCGGCCTCCGTCCTGTCCCGCGGCGTCGACGCGTTGTGGGTCAGCCCCGATGTCACGGTCGGGACCGCCATCGACGTGCTCCTCGCGGCAGCGAAGCGGGCAGGCGTGCCGGTCTTCACGTCGCTGCCCGGCTATGCGGAGAAGGGTGCGATCTTCGACCTCGGCGCCGACTATGTCGGCATCGGCCGCGCGCAAGGCGAGCTCGCCGCCGACGTGCTCGAGGGCCAGGACCCGGCCACGATCCCGGTCGAGAACCTCGTGCCTGTAGGTCTGCAGGTGAATCGGCTGTCGATCGACGGTTTCAGCCGCTGGAAGGTGTCCGGCGAGATCCTGAGACGAGCCGACGTCGTGTTCGACAGCGCGGGCAGGCACTTGAAGAGCGCCACGGGGTCGGGTGCTTCGGCAGGGGCCGGGCGGGTCACTCGCTGAGGAGCGGCGCTTCCGCATGAACATCAGCGAGCATCCCGGCGTCGACTTCCTGGAGCTGCGGCTCGTCGGGCGGCTCGACGCCACGTGGGCCGACCACGTCAGCGACGCCATCGAAGCCGTCATCCGCAATGGCTCTCACCGGATCGTGTTGAACTTCGCGGGCGTGAGCTACATCAGCTCGCTCGGCATCGCGGTCCTGATGAAGCACTACCAGCGGCTGCAGGCCGTGAACGGCAGCCTGACGGTCTGGCATCCGAGCGCCTCGATGCTGAAGGTCCTCACGTCGGCAAGGCTCGCAGGCTTCCTGGTCCGCGAGCCCGATGCGGCACCAGCCGTCGCCACAGCCGCGCGCGAAGTGACCCGTGGCTCGGCGACCTACCAGGCGTACCCGCAACCGGTCGCCACGCCGCTGACCTGCGTGGCAGTCGGCGACCCGGGCAGGCTCACAGCGGCGGGATTTGCCAAGGCGGACACCCGCGTGCTCACCTTCGGCAGCGGGACGTTCGGTCTCGGGCTGGGGGCCTTCGGCGAAGGGTTCGACGACTGCCGCGATCGATTTGGCGAGTTTCTCGCGGCAGGCGGCTGCGCCATCACACTGCCGACCAACGACCTTCATGCGCTGCCTGATTTCGTGATCGAACAGGGCGGGCTGGTCCCTCGCATCGAAACGCTGTACGGGCTGGCCGGCGCCGGGGAGTTTCCGTGGATGGTCAGGTTCGACGCCGCCGCATCCGGCAAAATCGGGCTGTCGGAGCTGCTGGACGCGGCGTTCGCACTGGCCGACGCGGATATGGTCGCGGTCGTGGCCGTCGCGGAAGCGGCCGGGCTGGTCGGCGCGACGCTGCGCCGCTCGCCGGCGGCTAATCCGGTCTCGTTGGATCTGCCGGCGGTGCGCGACTGGGTGTCGTTCACGACCGAACGCAGCAGCGACCGCAGCCTCGCGCTGATCGTTGGCGTCGCCGCGCGCAATCCGCCGCCTGCGGCCGCTCCGTTCCTCCGGCCCATGGGGAACGACTCGACGCTGCACGCGCACGTGCATGCCGCGCTGTTCCCCTACCGGCCGGTGCCGCGCGGCGAGTTGCCGTTCGGAAAGAGCATCGCGGAGCTCATTGCCGGATCGCCTCCGGGCACCGTGATGCATCTGATGGCCGACACCCGCCCGTTCGAGGGCGTCGGCGAAACCGATCTCGTGCGGGGCGCCTGCTGGTTCGGCGCGCTGCCGACGATTTCACGCGCATGAGGCGCACCGCATGACGCTGCTGATTGGCGCGCTCACGATCGGCCTCATCCTGTCGCTGCTCGCCTTCGGCGTGTACGTGAGCTTCCGGATCTTCAACATCCCCGATATCACCGCCGAGGGCTCGGTCACGCTCGGCGCGGCCGTCGCCGCCGCGCTGATAGTCGCCGGGTACGGCGCGGCCCTGGCGACCGCCGCCGGTGCGCTCGCAGGAGTGGCGGCGGGCGCCATGACGGGACTCCTCGCCACCAAGTTCCGCATCAACAGGCTCCTGAGCGGCATCCTGATGATGACCGCGCTCTACTCCATCAACCTGCACGTGATGGGCCGGAGCAACGTGCCGCTCCTCGATCAGACGACGCTCGCCACGCGCGCCGATCAACTCGGCGCCGTCATGTTCGGAGGCGAGGGCGACCTCGAGATCGCCGGCTGGCTCGTCGGTGTCCGCGATGCCTCCATGCTGATGTTGGTCCTGCTGTTCGTCATCGCAGCGGGCGCGGTGCTCTATGCCTTCTTCCACACGCACCTCGGGACGGCGATGCGGGCGACCGGTGACAACCCGCAGATGATCTGTGCGCTCGGCGTCAGCGTGGACACCCTCACGATCTTCGGCCTCGCCCTGTCGAACGGTTTCGTGGCACTCAGCGGCGCGCTGCTGGCCCAGTATCAGGGCTTCGCCGACGTGCAGATGGGAGTCGGCATCGTGGTCCTGGGGCTGGCCAGCGTCATCATCGGCGAGGCGCTCGTCGGCACGAGGGCCGTGGGCCTGCTGATTACGGGCACGGTCATGGGATCCGTGCTCTTCCGCCTGCTGGTCGCCATCGCGCTCAGGTGGGGGCTCAATCCCAACGACCTCAAGCTGATCACCGCGATCTTCGTGTTCGCCGCGCTCGTCATGCCCGACCTGGCGCGCCGTGTTCGCGTGCGCGCTCCGATGCGGCCGAAGGCGGCGTGATCTGATGCTGCAGATCGACCGCTTGTCGAAAACGTTCAACCCGGGCACCGTGAACGAAGTCCAGGCCCTGTCGGACGTGTCGCTCGATCTCGCCGAGGGCTCCTTCCTCATCATCATCGGCACGAACGGGTCCGGAAAATCGACGCTGCTGAATGCGGTGGCGGGCTCGTTCATGCCCGACCGCGGCTCGATCACGCTGGCGGGTCAGACGATCACGAAGTGGCCCGAGCACAAGCGCGCCCGGTACATCGGCCGCGTCTTCCAGAACCCGTTCAGCGGCACCGCGCCCACGATGTCGATTGCCGAAAACCTGGCGCTCGCCTCGCGGCGCGGCAAGCGGCGCGGCATCGGCTGGGCGGTGAACCGGCGCACGGCAAGCGAGCTCCGCGACCGGATCCGCGCGCTGAACATGGGACTCGAGGACCGTCTCGACAACGCGATCGGCAGCCTGTCGGGCGGGCAGCGTCAGGCGCTCACGCTGCTGATGGCCTCGTGGCTGAAGCCGGAGCTGCTCCTGCTCGACGAACACACGGCCGCGCTCGATCCCAAGAGCGCCGACCAGGTGATCCGGCTCACGCACGACATCATCGAACGCGACAGGCTCACGACGTTGATGGTGACGCACTCGATGCAGCAGGCCGTGAACCTCGGCGATCGGATCGTGATGATGCACAAGGGGCAGATCCTGCACGACCTCCAGGGCAACGAGCGGGCTCGCGCCCGCCCGGAGGATCTTCTTGGCCGTTTTGAATCGGTCCGACGGCGTGAGCAGCTCGACGCGTCGGTCGCCGACATGCTGAAGCGCAGTTACGTGTGACCGACGTGTCGTCTACGGCCGCTGGCCTCCAGCCGTCGGCCCACCCACCTGCAGCCTGTATCCATCTGGATCAAGGAAGTGAACGCGATCCACTTCAACATCTGGCGCGATGCCTTGCGCGCGCAGCCGATCGGCGGCGTCCAGCGCGTCGTATTGAGGCACCGTAAAGCAGACGTGATCCATTCGCGGCTCCGCCGCCTGGAACAAGTTCAGCACGTGCGGCCCGCACGCCATCAGGCGAGGAGAGTCGGCCCGGCTCGGAATCAGCGACATGCCCAGATGTCGCTCGTAGAACGCCTGAGACCGGTCGAGATCGGTGACGCGCAACGCGAGGTGATTGAGGCCAAGCGCGCGGAAAGTACTCGGACTCGCCTGCGCCTGTGCAACCTTCGGCACGCCGGCTGCCGCGGCCGTGACAATCGCGGTCAACGAGAGCACCAATTCGCGGCGCGTTAACCGTCCTGCAGCAAACTGGTCCGCCACCGATGCGATCTCGCTCACCATGTGTGGTCTCCTCTCCCTCGAGCGGCTATACGACGTCTTTACGGTGCGGGCGCAGGCAGGCGGTCAGACCCGCGCGGATCCGTGCGATCGTCTCCTCGCTGCCGCGCGGCGGGTACACCGCATAGATCGAGTGCGAGAACTCGGGCGCGTCAGACACCCTGAACAGACGCTCTTCATCCAGCGCCTGCTGGACCGCGGTCGATCGGAAGTACCCGGAACCGCCTGCAGCCTCCAGGTATTGCAGCGCCAGCGGACCGAACGACGTGGAGACGGCGGGGCTGCCGACTTCCGGGAACGCGGCCCGGCTGCTGGCTGTGAATGCCGTGCCCCACTCGACGTGGACGTATGTCTCAGGATCCCACGTGCCCGATCGGTCGGTGGTCACCATCACGAGCGTTTCTTCGACCAGCAGTTCCACGACGAGATTGGGGCGTTGAGGCGTCCCGTAAGCGATGGCCAGGTCCAGCGTCCCCTCCTGCACCTTGTCGATCAGCCGCGATGCGACATCCACCTCGACCCGCACAGCGGCGTCGCGGCAGTTCTCCTTCATCCACACCAGCCATTCGGCGAGCAGCGGGTTCCACAGGCTCGGCTCCCCGCCGATGCTCACGTGCTGCGCACGGCCGGGCGGCAGCACCACCTGCTGCCGCGCGTCCTGCCAGACAGCAACGAGCGCCGTCGCATACCGCACAAAACGTTCGCCGGCGGCCGTCAGGCGGGCGCCGGATTTATCGCGTACGAACAGCCGCGTGTCGAGGTGCCCCTCGAGCGCGCGAATTCGCGCGCTCACTGCCGTCTGCGTGATGTGCAGGTGCTCGCTGGCCGCGACGAAGCTGCCGTGAGCGGCGACCGCCAGAAAAGTCCGCGCCTGATCGATGTCCATTCGGTAAGAGAGAGGAACGACCGCCCCGTCCCGATGCTATCCGATCGGCGCGTGGACATCGCGTTCCCACAGGGAAAGTGTGGACACACCGCAAGATCATTCGCTTGTCGCACGCCGGTTCGGGACGCGACGATGGGGCATCACACCGCTCCAACTCATTCCCGGGAGAGCATTCCATGCATCATCGTCGCGCCTCCGTACTCTGCACCGTTGTCCTGGCCGGTGGAGTCCTGCTCTCTGCTCAGGAAGGAAGCCAACTGCCGAGCCAGCCGCAGCGGCCATTTGGCGGCAGTGTCACGGGCGCCTACGACGGCTGGTTCGACAACGCGGACGGCACGCACTCATTCCTGGTCGGCTACTACAACCGCAACACCGTTGAAGCACTCGACATTCCCATCGGTCCGGACAACCGCATAGAGCCGGGCGGTCCCGACATGGGCCAGCCGACGCACTTCCTGCCGGGACGCAATGTCGGCGTCTTCGTCGTGACGGTCCCGCGGGAATTCACACCGCAGCAGAAACTGACCTGGACCATCGTGGCGAACGGCCAAACGACACGGATCCCGCTGCACACGAAACTCGACTACATCATCAGCCCCTTCGGCGAGGACGCCACTGTGGGCAACACGCCACCGGCGATCCGGTTCGAGCAGGCCGGACGCGCCGTTGCTGGTCCCACGGCGACGCTCGCGCTCACGCGCACGACGTCGGTCGGGTCGCCGCTTCCGCTCACGATCTGGGCCGAAGACGATGCGCGGTTCTCGAGCGGGACGAATGCGCCGATGCGCAATCCCCCACCGCCAGTCGCCATCCACTGGGCGAAGTACCGTGGCGCCGGCGAGGTCACGTTCGCACGAACGGAGCCGCCGGTGGAGGTGCTCAAGGGAGGCAAGGTCGGAGAGCCGTTTGCCGGCCGCGGCGAGACAACGGCCACGTTCCGTCAGCCCGGTGAGTACATCCTGCACGCGACCGTCAGCGACTACTCGGGCGTGGGAGGCCGGGGCGAGGTGTGCTGCTGGACGAACGCGAGGGTCAGGGTCTCCGTGACGCCGTAACGTCGATCACGGAGTTCGGACTATCGCAGATTCCCGGACGGGACTCTTCGGCTCGTCAGGGCTCGAGCAGGTGAGCCAGAGTCCAGTCTGGGTCGTTCGCCAGGGCGTCGTAATCGTCCCTGGTGATCGTGCGTTCCGCGTACTGGCAGGCCAGTACGAAGAGCTGGCGCGGCTCGTCCAGGTCGGCGCGGACCACGGACGCGTGCAGCATGCGACCGCTGCGGGTCGTGAGCTGGAGTCGATCGCCCTGATGCGGGATGCCCGGGATCTCGATGATCTTGCGGAAGCGCATCTCGCTATGGTCGATGGGATACCCCGCCGCGTTCTTCACGCGGTCTTTCATGTTCGGAACCCGCAGGCGCACTTCCGCTCGCATCGATCTCCGTGTCCTGGATAGGGTGGGAGATTCCGGCGGGCCGGTGACTGCCCGTCGGAACCTGAAAAGAGCTTGCGTCAGAACCGCCGTGATGCGCGGCTCATCCTGCCAGAGCTGAGTTTACGTGGACGTGCGACGGACCGATTCGGCGCGGGGCCCCTTCGGGCCTTCTCCGACTTCGAACTCGACGCTGTCGCCTTCGCGCAGATCGGCAAGCCCTTCACCGTAGATCGCGCTCTGGTGAAAGAAGTACTCCTTGCCGCCGTCGTCCTTGATGAACCCGAACCCCTTGTCGATGCGAATCGTGCGAATCTTGCCTGTCATTTACCTCCGGCCCGGGCAGCCCGTCGCGCGACAGAGCCGCGATCCAGCGAAGTGCTGGAATTCCGCGTCGCAACGCGCGTGCCGCTCGAGACCCTAATAGGGTACGTTACTTTGGCCTTGTGTAGCGCACGAGTTGATAAAAACAGCAGAGATCGAGACTCCCTGCACGCCAGGGAGACAGAGTCGAGCCAGGTGGGAGTCTATTCGGTGGCGCCCAGGCGCCGGAGCAAGGCCTCCGTGCTGCGACGATCCCCGGGGTCGTAGGATGTAGTGCCTCGCCGCTGCCCCGCCGCGCGCGCAAGCGCGAGCGGCGTTCTGCCGCTCGTCGTCCTGACGTTGATGTCCGCGCCCTTGCTCAACAGCAGCTGAATCACCTGGTTGTAACCCATGACGGCCGCACCGCAGAGAGCCGTCTCGCCGTCTCCGTTGGCCGCATCAATCGCCGGGTTGTGCTCCAGCGCCGCGTTAACGGCTGCCATGGCCGTACTCTCGGCTTCAATCCTGCCCCCGTCGCCCGCCGCCACGCCTCGACGGTTGCGGTTGTCCCCCGCGTTCGTGCCAGCCGCCAGCATCAGCGCCGTTGCTCCATCGAGCATCGTCATGCTGACGTCAGCGCCTGAAGCGGCGAGCGCGCGCATGATGTCCACTTCGAGCAGTTCGGCGGCCAGGAGGTACGGCGTCACGCCAATGCGCGGCGCCAGCAGGTTGTAGTCGGCCGTCTGCCGACGGAGCGGCGTGCCCTTCGTCATTCGGGCGTTGGGATCCGCGCCGTGTGCGAGCAGTGCCTTGACGAGATCCAGCGGCGTGGCGTCGCCCCTGTAGGCCTGCTCGATCGACGTGATCAGACCCGGTGACAGCGACTTGTTCGAATCCGCCCGGAGAATCGCCGCGTGGAGAGCGGTGAATCCGATCGTCGCGTCATTGGGATCCGCGCCGTTCTCGAGCAGCACAATCGCCGCACTGGCCTGGCCGTTGTACGAGGCGAGCGTCAGAGCCGACATGCCGTCCGCGAGTGCCTCGTTGGGACCAGCCCCCGCACCAATCAACAGCCGGATGGATGCCACGTCTCCGACGCGGGCGGCAAAAAGCAGCGGGGTGCTGCCGCCGCGCTCGACCGTGTACGAACGGCTCAACCGCTGCGACGCATCGGCTGCGACGGCTTGCGTGTAGACACGAGTGCGCGCGCGAACATCGGCGCCCGCTGCGAGCAGGACCTGAACGACATCAGGATGCGACTCGGCCGCGGCCCACATCAATGCAGTCTGATCGCGGGCGCTTTCTTTCGCGTCCAGGCTGGCGCCCGCCGCAATCAGTGCCTTGACGGCTGTGGCATTGCCCGTCCGGGCGCAGTTCATGAGCGGCGTCTCCCCATTCATGAGCGCTGCATTGGGGTTCGCACCAGCGGCCAGCAGCTTCTGCACGACCGGCGCGTTCTGGTTGGTGCAGGCGATGTGCAGCGGAGTGACGCCCGTGTCGTCAGCGGCATCAACCCTGGCGCGTGCTCGAATCAGCAGATCGACGCTCGCAGAATCGTTCTGGTGGACGGCCCAGAAAAGCGGCGTCGCGCCATCGGGCTGCGGGGCGTTCACGTCGGCGTGCGCCCTGATCAGGGAAGCAACGGCGTCCCTGTCATGGCGGCGGATCGCCTCAATGAGTCTGGTATCGGCGGCCGCCGTGACGACCGCCGACAGCAGCAGCGCGGCGACACACGGCGCGACCTGGTGCCTGACGGATAACACCTGAACACCGTTCATCAGCCGAGATTCACCGTGCCCGTGCTGTCGCCGTGCCTGTCGACGTGCACGCCCATGTTGTCCATCAGCGTGATGTGCAGATTGGCGAGCGGCGTGTCCTGGAACCGGATGTGACGTCCGCCCCTGATCGTCCCGTTGCCTCCGCCCGCCAGCACCAGCGGAATGTCGGCCTGGGAGTGCGTGTTGCTCTCCGCCATCCCGTACCCGTACATCATCGTCACGTGATCGAGCAGGGAACCGTCGCCGTCCGGCGTAGTTCGCATCCGTTCGAGCAGCTTCGCGAACAGCGACGCGTGATACCGGTTCACCTTGAGCATCTTGTCGATCTTGTCGGCATCGCCGGCGTGGTGCGAGACGGGGTGGTGGGCATCGGGCACGCCGATCTGCGGATATGTCATCCCGCTGAACTCTCGGCCGAGCATGAATGTGATCACGCGAGTGAGGTCGGTCTGATACGACAGCAGCATCAGGTCGAACATGAGGTCCACGTGCGCGTCGTAGTCCGCGGGAACGCCGAGCGGACGATCCATCGACGGCAGCTCGCGATCGCTCTGCTCCTCTGCCAGGCGCAGACGCCGCTCGACATCCCGGATCGATTCGAGGTACTCACCGAGTTTCGCCCGATCGGACGCACCGAGCGCACCTCGAAGGCGCGCAGCTTCCTCCGTGATGGAATCGAGAATGCTGCGGTCCTGCCCGATTCGCGCGAGCCGCGCCCGGGGGTCGGTACTGCGGCTGTCGCCGAACAGCCGCTCGAACACCGCGCGAGGATTGTTCTGGGTCGGCAGCGGCGTGTTCGCGCTTTTCCAGGAAATCGTGTTCGAGTAGGCGCACGCAAACCCGATGTCGCAGGCCCCGGCGGTTTCGTTCGATTCGACCGCGAGCTCGAGCGACGCAAGCTGCGTCTTCGTTCCGAATTCGCGGGCGAGCACCTGATCCATCGAGATCCCGGCATCGAGCCATGTCTCGCTGGTCGGCGGCGTCACATCCGTCAGGAAGCGGGTCGCCGCCTTGGCGTGAAATCCTCCGGGCCGCCCGGGCGGCGAGACGCAGCTCAGGCCGCTGACGACGACCATCTGATCGCGGAACGGCGAGAGCGGCGCAAGGGTCGGCGACAGTTCGTAGGCCGTCCCCTCGGCCTCCGGCAGCCATGCACTCTGAATCACGCCGTTCGGCACGTACACGACGCCGAAACGGTGAATGGCTCTGGCGGCCGTCTTCGCCTGAGCGGACAGGGCCGGCACCATCGCGTCGAGCAGCGGCAGCGCGAGCGTCGCGCCGAGTCCGCGCAGAACCGCGCGCCGTGGAATCGCCCGTTTCGTGATGATCATCAGGCTGCCCTCCCCATCCTGAACGGCGCACTCTTGACGACGGCGAGGATCAAGGACGACCAGGTCGAGCCGGCCGCCTCGCCCTCGCGCGCGATCCGGCGGATCGCAGGTTGATCGGAGGTACTCGATACCGCGTCCGATCGCAAAGGCCAGAAGCTTCGCTGAGAACGTGCGCACGTAGTCGTCCTGCTGGCTCAGGAGCACGCGTCGAAGGCCCGCAACGCCATCGAATTCAGTCCCGTCCGGAAGCGACGCCGAGGCGTCGACCGGCTCTCCATCGGCGATTGTGCGCCACTTGCCCAGCGCATCGAAATGCTCCATGGAGAAGCCGAGCGGATCCATGCGCTGGTGGCACGACGAACAGACCGGATTGGCCCGATGCTCCTGCATGCGCGTGCGCAGTGACAGCAGCTGTCCGTTTTCGCCAGTCTCCTTCAGTGGCGTGACCCCGGGCGGCGGGGCCGGGGGCGGCGCACCCAGGAGTGTCGCGAGCACCCACTTCCCGCGCAGGACCACGGACGTCCGATTGGGATAGGACGTCACCGTCAGCAGGCTTCCCTGCCCGAGCAGACCGCCGCGCCTGCCGTCGGTGAACGTCACCTTGCGCAGATGGTTGCCGTACACGTCCGGAATCCCGTAGTGCAGCGCAAGCCGCTCGTTCACGAACGAGTAGTTCGCCGTGATCATCTCGACGATGCTGCGGTCGTTCCGCAGTTGATCCGCAACGAACGCCTTCGTCTCGTCGCGCATGGCATTGCGCAGATTCTCCTCGAACTCCGGATACACCTCGGCGTCGGGCGCTGCACTCGCGAGCTTCCCGAGCTGCAGCCACTGCGCGGCGAAGTTGTCGACAATCGTTCTCGCGCGCGGATCGGCGAGCATGCGCCGCACCTGCCGTTCGAGCTCCGCGGGCTGCGACAACCTGCCCGCAATCGCCGCGTTCAGCAGCTGGTCATCGGGGATGCTGCTCCACAGGAAGAACGACAGGCGTGAGGCGAGGTCGAGATCGCCCAGGCGGAAGGCCGAACCGGGCACCGCCCCGTCTGGCGCACGTTCGACGCGGAAGAGAAAGCTCGGCGCCACCAATATGCGCTCGAGGCCCCGTTCGATGCCGGCGTCGAAGCTGCCCGTGGCTCGACCTTCACGATAAAAGGTCATCAACGTCTCGACATCACGCTCGGAGACAGGCCTGCGGAAGGCACGGCGCGCGAGCCCGGACAGAATGCGCCTCGCGCACGGCTCCTCGCTGGCTTCGCTCGTCGGACGGCAGACGAAGATCTGACGGCGGCTCGGCGAGTCGTTACCTGCGCCTCTCGACGCGAGCGGCCCCTTTACCGTCACCAACTCCACGCCCGGATAGTCGTGATAGAACTCGTTGAGCGATCGCCCGGACGTCCGAATCGCCGGCTGCATCACGCCCTCGGGCTCACGGAACCGGCGCACGAACGAGACGCCGATGTCGTGCGGACCGGCCTTGACGGGCACGAGGAGCTCGAGCCCCGCGTCGGCCGTGTGCATGTACTCTTCGAATTCAGGATCGCCCTGCGTGTCGCCCACCCAGCTCTCCGGCATCGGCCTGCCCGGCGCCTCCCCGCCCACTGTGAATCGCCTGACGAGGACGCCATCGAGCCTGACGTCCAACTGGTGAGGCTCCCCCATCCCGAGGATGTAGCCGTACAGCTGTCGTTTCAGCCGCACCTTGACGTGATAGTCACCGTCGAGCGGGAACTGATAGCGGATCGACGCACCACCCTGCGATCCGAACGGCAAGTCGTCACTCATGCGCTCGTCCTGGACGAGCAGTCTGGAGATTTCGATGTTCTCGATCGCCGGATCGACTCCGACGCCCAGCGCCAGCCGGCTGATCTTCCGCGCCGCGCCGACGTAGCTGTCCAGCAGCGCTGGCGACATCGACAGTACGCTCGCGACGTTCTCGAACCCTTCCTGATCGGGCTCGTCGGCTGAAAGCATCGACGGCGCATCGATCTCGAGCGCAATCAGGTCGCGCACGGCATTCGCGTACTCGCTCCGGCTCAGGCGATGAACGGCCACGCGGCCAGGATTGGGTCTGCGGGCGGCCGCTTCGTCGAGCGATGACTCGAGCGAAGCGATCACAGCCCGGTATGTCGCCTGGTCCGGACGCGGGGCGCCGGCCGGCGGCATCTCGCGTGCGCGAAGCTTATGGACCACCTTCTCCCACGTTTCCGCGGCGTCGCCGACGTGGTCGACGTCGACCCGCTCGAGCGTCAGGCCAGCGGTCTTGAGCCGTTCGCTGTGGCAGGAAACGCAGTAGGTGTTGATGACGGCCTGGGGGGTCGTGGCTGCCGCGCCAGAGGCCGGGGGGGTCTGACCTTGATAGGCACGCGGTGTTGCCGTGGAGGCACCCGGCACGGCGGCAGCGGTGCTTGAATGGCCGGCCCAGATCGCCAAGGCAAGACACCAGCCCGTCGCGACGACCGTCGCCGGCGACACACCGAGGAATCGGCGCACAGCTTTACCGGGCGCGACCGTAACGTATGCCGTCTCGCCTGTCAACACGGCCAACAGGGATGATGCACGAGCAAAGCAGCCGTGTCATCGCGGGCGGGACTGGGTCGGGGGCCTATGGACGATGGCTGTGCCAACGCTCGCGCCCTCGAGCGATAACGTTCAGGTGTTCTGCTCAGCTGAGGTGTTCGGCCGCGGTGGAGGTGTGCGCACCGTATAATCGCCGAGTTCCATCGGCTCATGAACGAATCGCATCGCGGTGAGCACTCCAACGCGAGGGACGCGGCGTGGCAGCCCACGACGCTCGAAGCGATCACCGCCGCGTGGCAGGAAGCCAGCGATGCGCTTCGCAACAGCGAGCGGCGCTACCGCGAGCTGGCCGAGTCCAGCCTCGGCCTGCTCTGTATCCACGATCTGACGGGGAACATCCTCTCCATCAATCCGGCCGCCGCCGAGTCCCTTGGCTATCAACCCGAGGATGGAATCGGACGCAACCTGCGCGAGTTCCTCTCAGCAGACGCGCGGCCCCTGTTCGACGGCTACCTGCGCCGCATTCAGGAGCATGGCTCCGATGCTGGCCTGATGCGGGTCGTGACACGGAAAGGAGCGGAGCGAGTCTGGATGTATCGCAACGTGATCTCGAACGGCGCCGAAGACTCATACGTCCTCGGGCACGCGATCGACATCACCGAGCGCGTTGCGGCAGAGCGGACACTGCGGCAGAGCGAGCACGAGCTGCGGCTTGCGCACAGTGAGCTCGAAGCGCGCGTGAAGGAACGAACAGCGGCACTCGAAGAGGCCAACGAAAGGCTGCGGGTCGAAATCGAGGAGCGCAAGAAGGCGGAACGCTCGCGTGCGCTCGTGTTGATCGAACAGCGGGACACCCTGGCGTTTCTCGCGCATTTCTCGGATCGGCTCTCTCCGATCCTCACCTTCGACGATCTGATCGACGTCGTACGGCAGATCCCCGTCCCTTTCCTCGCGGACTGGACCATGGTCCACGTGCTCAATGCCGATGGGACGGTCCGCCTGGTTCCCGGGGCCCATGTGGATGCGTCGCAACAGGCCGTGCTGGCGAACGTTAGTGCACCCGCGTTGGCACTCGACCCGCTGTCTCACCTTGGGCAGATTGTGGCGACAGGGCGGCTGGCGATTGTTGACCCGTCCGACGGCCACTTCACCCTGCCCGAAGGGCTCGTCGCCCGTGCCGGCGCGATGCTTCCGCTGGCAATCGACGGAAGAGTGATGGCGGTGCTGTCCCTGATGTCGGCCGCCGGCGGCCGATTCTCGTCGTCCGAGTCCCTCGTCGTCGAGGAAGTGACGCGACGCATCGGGCTCGCCCTCGAGCGCATCCAGCTCTATCGCGAGGCCCAGGAGGCCAACCGGCTCAAAGACGAGTTCCTGGGGATGCTGTCTCACGAGTTGCGGACGCCGCTCAGTGCCATTTTCGGGTGGGCCCGGATTCTGCGGGCGAAACCGCTCGACACGAAGACCGCACATGCCGTCGAGGTGATCGAAAGGAACGCCGAGGCACAGGTGCGGCTGATCGAGGAGGTGCTCGACGTCTCCAAGATCATCAGAGGCAAGATGACTCTCGCAATCGAGCCGGTCGACGTGGCGGCGATCGTCAGGGCCACGATCGACACGGTGCGGCCGACGATGCACGCGAAGCGAATCCGGCTGGACGCGCGAATCGACGACGTCCCCCCGGTCCTCGGCGACACGCATCGTCTCCAGCAGGTGTTCTGGAACCTCCTGTCGAATGCGCTGAAGTTCACGCGCAGTGACGGCGCGGTGGCGATGACACTGCACGACCAGGGTGAGTCCATCGAATTCGAGATCGCCGACACCGGCGTGGGCATTCGTGGTGACGTGCTCCCCTTCGTCTTCGACCGCTTTCGACAGGCCGATTCGTCGACCACGCGCACCTACGGCGGCCTCGGGCTGGGACTTGCCATCGTCAAGCACATCGTGGAACTTCACGGCGGCAGCGTGCGGGCGGCAAGCGCGGGCGAGGGACTTGGCGCGACGTTCACGATTCACCTTCCGTCCGACAGACGGGTGGCGAGCGCGCAGGTGGCGGCCGAACGCATGGCTGCGGCCCTTCCGGCGTCGTCGATCCTCCGCAATCGCACCGTGCTGATCGTCGAAGACCATGACGATGCACGCGAGCTGATTGTCGGCGTGCTCGAGAGTGCCGGCGCCCGTGTCCTGTCGGCTGCGAATGCGAGCGACGGCATGGCTCGCGCCACCGAGACGCGGCCCGACGTGCTCGTCACGGATCTGGGGCTGCCCGGGGAAGACGGCTATTCCCTGCTGGTTCGGATCCGTAGGATGTTCCCGGAGATTCCCGCGCTCGCGCTCACCGCCTACGCACGCGCGGCCGACCGCGAGCGTGTGCTTGCGGCCGGCTTTCAGCACCACATCGTCAAGCCGGTCGATCCACAGCAACTGCTGCACTTGATCGCTGCGTCGCTTTAGGGCCGGTCCCCGTTGAAGACCTCGTCAGGGCTCCACGTACGCGAGCCGCACGATGTCCGCCACGGGGATTGGCGCCAATGTCGCCGCCGACCCGCCAGCGTTCGCCACGGCCCGGTCGACGATGTACGCGCCGACGTGGTGTCCGATCCAGCGGCGTCCATCCGGGTGCTGGCCGAACCATGCCTGCCGCTTCGTGCCCGGCGGCAATGCACGCATCTCGCCGACCCAGTCGACCACCTCGGACCCGTACGCCGCCCATGGCCGCCGCGGACCTGCGAAGTCTTCGAACACCGACGCCATCCCTTCAGCGATCGCCTCGTCGAACAGCGATGTCGGCTTCACGGACGCGTCCCGCACCAGGTGATGGAACTCGTGAAAGAGCGACGCGCGCAGTTCCGTGTCGACGACGTGCGTGACACCGCCGTCGCGGTGAGGATCCACCGTCCAGAGCACGGTCGCAGGAAGGATGGCCGCGCCGGTCTCACCCGTTTCCGGGATGACGTCCGTTCCGGCACGAACGAGCAGGCGAAGGCCGCGAGGGAGCGATGGCAGGAGCGCCCGAACTTCGTCCGCGGTATCGGCGAACACGCGCTCGATGCGGGAGCGCTCGGCTGGTGTGAACCGGTACCCCTCAGCGAAGTAGAAGTCGACCGTCGTGTCCGCTGTGCGGCACCCCGGCCCGTGCAGCAGCGACACCAGGATCAGCGCGGGAATCCATCGCAGCACGGCCCGATCTTGTAGCGGCGGACGCCAGCGTCTGGCGATATCCAGGTTCGGATAGGGCCCCGCAGCCGTGCTCATCGCCGCCGGAGTGATCCTGATGAAGGTGGCGACCGCGTAGGCTGTGCGTTACGACTCGCCTTCGTCTCCTGCTGCTCCGGCGTCGCTGACGCGCGTGTACCCCGCACACTCGACCACAGGCAGCCTCGGATACCGGGCAAAACGTGGATCGGTGGAGGACAGCCCGCACAGGAGGAACACCGACCCGCGTGCCGACTCGATGCGTCGCGCATGCACGCAGGTGCCACACAGACCAGGCTGGAAGCCACCGCTGGGGTCCATCAGCGTGTTTCCGCCCGCCGGCGCTGACTGCCGGGCCAGCTGGTACAATGTCGTGTGCATGCGCGAACGGACATGAAGATCCTGCTGTCGTGGAGCTCGGGAAAGGATAGCGCGTGGGCGCTCCACGTGTTGAACCAGACCCACCCTGGCGCCGTGGCCGCCCTGCTGACGACGGTCAATCAGGCGGTGGATCGCGTCGCGATGCATGGTGTGCGCCGGGAAGTGCTCGAGGCGCAGGCGGAGGCCGCGCGGCTGCCGCTCCGCATCGTCTCGATCCCTTCCCCGTGCCCCAACGACGTGTACGAGTCGCAGATGGCCGCGGCAACGGCGCAGGCCGTCGCCGACGGCTTCACGCACGTGGCGTTTGGCGACCTGCATCTGCAGGATATCCGGCGCTATCGTGAGGAACGCCTCGCCGGCAGCGGTCTCGAGCCGCTGTTTCCGGTGTGGGGCGGCAGGACGCCGGAGCTGGCCAGGGAGATGATCGCCGGCGGATTGCGCGCGCGGGTGGCATGCGTCGACACCCGCGTCCTCGACGCCTCGTTCGTCGGGCGCGAGTTCGACGCGGCCCTGCTGAGCGATCTGCCGGCGGGCACGGACCCCTGCGGCGAAAACGGCGAGTTCCACACCTGCGTGTACGACGGACCGATGTTCACGCGGCCGCTGCTGCTCGATTCGGGCGAGCTGGTCTCGCGCGAGTCGTTCGTCTGGTGCGACTTTCTCCCATGTACCCCTCCCGCATCGTCTGCCTGACCGAGGAAACGACCGAGACGCTCTACCTGCTCGGCGAGGGCGACCGCGTCGTCGGCGTCTCGGGCTACACGGTCCGCCCGCCGGAGGCGCGCCGGAAGCCGCGGGTGTCGGCGTACATCTCGGCACGCTTCGAGAAGATCGAAGCGCTCAGGCCGGATCTCGTCCTCGCCTTTTCGGATCTGCAGGCGGACATCGCCGCCGAACTCGTTCGGCGCGGGCTCCCCGTCGTGGTCTTCAATCAGCGCAGCGTCGCAGAAATCCTTCAGATGATCCGGATGGTCGGCGCACTGGTCGGTGCGGCC
Source organism: uncultured Acidobacteriota bacterium (assembly GCA_963748265.1). Lineage (GTDB taxonomy): Bacteria > Acidobacteriota > Vicinamibacteria > Vicinamibacterales > CAVVIG01 > CAVVIG01. The sequence goes on from CAVVIG010000003.1 coordinate 351,703, forward strand.
GACAGGGCCGACGCATTGGCCACCCGTCTCGAGGCGGGGCTCGACGCCGTCCGTGACGCGGCCGCGGGGCTTCCACGACGTCCACGTGTGTTCTTCGAAGAGTGGAACGATCCGCTGATCTCAGGGATTCGCTGGGTCGATGAACTCGTGGAAATCGCCGGCGGCGAGCCGATCTTCCCGGAGCTCCGCGACGCCAAGCTTGGCAAGGACCGCATCGTGGCGGGCGACGAGGTCGTCAGGCGCGACCCCGAGGTGATCGTCGCGTCGTGGTGTGGCAAGCCGGTCCGGCGAGAGAAGATCCTGTCGCGGCCAGGATGGGAGCAGGTTGCGGCCATCAGGAACGGCCATGTGTACGAGGTGAAGTCGGCGTTCATCCTGCAGCCGGGACCGGCCTCGCTCACCGAGGGGGTGCAGCAGCTGCACGCCATCCTGGCGCGCGTCGCCGAACCCTCTTGATGCGTCCCTCGACGCCGCCGCTCAGACGGCGCCGACCGGCGGGACCCCCTTCTCGCGCATGTCGATCACCCGCTTCGCCTTGCCAATCGACCGCTCGATGTCGCCCGGGTTCCGGATCGACACCGCCGCGGTTACGCCGACATAGGCCTTGATCCGGCGCTCGAGATTGCGTTCGGCCTTCTCGCGAACCGGTTCGACATTGGGCACGCGCGGGTCGAGCTCGACGAGCACCTCGAGGTGATCGAGCGCGCCCTCGCGGCGCACGACGAGGGCGTAGTGCGGGGTCAGGTTCTCCTGGCCGACGATGAGCTCTTCGATCTGCGATGGAAAGACGTTCACGCCGCGGATGATCAGCATGTCGTCGGTCCGCCCCATCACCCTGGCCATCCGCCGCATCGAGCGCGCCGTCGGAGGCAGCAGCTTCGTGCGATCGCGCGTGCGGTAGCGGATGACCGGCAGCGCCTCTTTCGTCAGCGACGTGAGCACCAGCTCGCCGACTTCGCCATCGGGCAGCACCTGTCCGGTGTCAGGATCGACGACTTCCGGCAGGAAGTGATCCTCCCAGATAACCGCGCCATCCTTCGCTTCGATGCATTCGCATGCCACCCCGGGCCCGATCACCTCTGACAACCCGTAGAGGTCGAGCGCATCGATGTCCAGCCGCTGCTCGATCTCGATCCGCATCGCCTCGGTCCAGGGCTCGGCGCCGAAGATGCCCAGCTTCAGCGACGACTTGCGCGGGTCGAGCCTCTGGCGGTGGAACTCCTCGCAGATGTTCAGCATGTAGGACGGGGTCACCATGATCACATCGGGCATGAAGTCGTTGATCAGCTGAACCTGCTTCTCTGTCTGGCCACCGGACATCGGGATGACCGTGCAGCCCAGCTTCTCCGCGCCGTAGTGCGCCCCCAGCCCTCCCGTGAACAGCCCGTAGCCGTAGGCGATGTGCACGATGTCGCCCGGGCGTCCACCGGCCGCGCGGATCGACCGGGCCATCAACGTCGACCACGTCTCGATGTCGCGCGCTGTGTAGCCCACGACGGTCTGCCGCCCTGTCGTCCCGCTCGACGCGTGCACGCGCGCGACATCCGTGCGCGGCACCGCGAACAGGCCGAAGGGATACCCGTCGCGCAGATCCTGTTTCGTCGTGAACGGAAAACGGGCGATGTCGTCGAGCGCGTGGATGTCGTCGGGATGCACCCCGGCGGCGACGCACCTCCGCGCGTAGAGGGGGACGTTGTCGTAGGTGTGGCGGACCGACCACTTGAGCCGTTCCAGCTGCAGGCTCTGAATCTCGTCGCGGCTCGCCCGCTCGATCGGCTCGAGGGTCCCGGCCTCAGGCTGCCTCTTCGGCATGGACGATCACCTTTCTCGCGCGGCGCGGGACGCACGATGCTCGGCCATCGCGAGCAGGTGCTCCTGTGACGACGTCGACAGGCGCTGATATTCGAGGTAGGTCTCGACAAACTCGTCGAACGGCGTCTCGAGCGCCAGGTTCGTGAGCTTCTTGGTGAGCCGCGTCGACGTCCAGGCCATCGACAGCAGCCGGCTGGTGACGTCGGCGACCCTGGTCTCGAGCGACTCGCCGTCCACAACCCAGTCGACGAGTCCCCATTCCTTCGCGACGGCTGCGTCGACGATGTCGGCGGTCAGCGCGAGCTGTTTCGCTCGGCCCAGGCCCGCATGCCGCGCCACCCGCCACATCCCGATGCCGGGGATGATCCCTTCCTTCACGGCCGTGATGCCGAATCGTGCATCGTCGCGCGCGATGCGCAGGTCGCACGCCAGGGCAACCTGAAGGCCGCCGCCGATGCAGTGGGATTGGATGACCGCGATGGCGATCGCATCCAGCATCTCCAGCTTCCGAAGCGAGATCTCCCAGTTGCGGAAGAAGGTCATGCTGATGTCACCCTGCGACAGCGCGGTGACGTCGATGCCACTGCAGAAGGCGCGGCCGGCACCGCGGAGGACCACCACGCGGACGTCAGGCTGGCTGGCGATGTCGTCGAGGAGTGTGCCCAGGTCGCGTGCCCACTGCTCGTTCGCGCAGTTCAGCACGTGCGGCCGGTTCAGCATCACCGTGGCAACCGGGCCATCGATGGCGGAGTACATCGTCTCGAGCTGCACGGGACTCCTCCGGAGGGCGGACGGAACGGATCGGAGTCTGTCACAAAAGCGTTTCGCGGCCGGGAGGAAAAGGCGACGCAGAGCTGTCCACTGCGAGCGAACAAAGTTGTCGGCTTCCGCGCGCTGCGCGCGCCCGTATACTCCTCGACCACATGCCCATCGAGATCAGGGAAGAGCGTGCGGACGATGTGACTGCCGTACGCGACGTGGTCGGCCGTGCGCTCGGGCCGAAGGAAGCCGACCTGGTCGATGCGCTGCGGGCGAACGGCGCGGTGACGCTGTCGCTGGTGGCGACGCTGGACGGCCAGGTGGTGGGCCACATCCTGTACAGCCCGATCTCGATCGGCAGCGGCTCCGTGATCGGTGCGGCCCTTGGCCCGATGGGCGTGCTGCCCGAGCACCAGCGCCGCGGAATCGGCAGCTGCCTGATCGAAGCGGGCACGCGGACGCTCGAGGACGCGAGGTGTCCCTGCATCATCGTCGTGGGACACGCGGAGTACTACCCGCGTTTCGGGTTCAGGCCAGCGAGCACCTGCGGCATCGAGTGCGAGTGGAAGGTGCCGGACGAGGTCTTCATGGTGCTGGTGCTCGACGAGGCGCGGATGAAGGGCGTGAGCGGGCTGGCGCGGTACCGCGAGGAGTTCAGTGCGGTGGTATAGGGGTTTCGATCTCTCGACCTGTAGGGCCGGGTCTTAAGACCCGACCCCCACGTCGGAGGGAACCCTGTCTCGCACCGGCGTGCGATCGAACTTCGGCCAGCACCGCATCTGACACACCTCGCGGGGCGCGTCAGGCGCGAGCACCGGATCGCCCGGCCCTTCGAGGCGCTCGGACGCGCCGCGGTGCAGGTTCCACCAGGCGTGCGCGGAGCTGGCGCTCCAGACCATCCCTGGCATGCTCTGCGAAAGCCGCGTCGCCAGAGCGTTCGCCGACGCCGGCCTGTCCTCCGGCTCCTTCGCGAGGCACGCCATCACCACCGCGTCGAGAGCAGGTGTGATGCTGAACTCCGAGCGCGAGCTCGGCGGCACCGGCACGTCTTTTACATGTGCTAGCGCCGTCGCCATCGCCGTATCCCCCGAAAACACGGGCCGGCCGGTGAGCAGGAAGTAGGCGACGCAGCCGAGCGAATACAGGTCCGCCCGACCATCGATCGCCTGGCGACCGAGCGCGATCTCGGGCGCCATGTACGCCGGCGTTCCCGGCGTCGCCGTTTCGACCGTCAGCATCGAGCCGGGGGCCGGGCCGTCCACCTGCTTCACCAGGCCGAAATCCAGCACCTTGACGAAGTCGTCGTCGGGCCCGAGGCGGCACAGGAAGATGTTCGCCGGCTTGATGTCGCGGTGGATCATGCCGCGCGCGTGCGCCTCCCCCAGCGAGTGACAGACCTGCTGCAGCACGTACACGGCACGCAACGGCTCCATCGGGCCGTGCTGCTGGACGAACCGCTCGAGGCTCATGCCATTCAACAGTTCCATCACGTAGTAGAAGTCGCCGTCCTGCGTGACGCCGAAGTCGTAGACGTTCACCGTATGCGTGGAGCCCAGCGTCGCGGTCGCCTGTGCCTCGCGTTCGAAGCGCCGCATCGCGGCGTCGCGCACCCGATCGTCGGTGCCGAGGATCTCCCCGCGTATCAGCTTGATGGCCGCGGGCCGTGCGAGCAGACGGTGCCGCGCGCGCCAGACCTCGCCCATGCCGCCCTCGCCGAGCCGTTCGATGAGCTCGTAGCTGCCAATCTCCCGCGCGTGCCGCAGTCGCTGGTTGTAGTGATGGACGATGCGCGCGATGACGTAGGCGAGCGCCGCGCACATGTAGTTGCTGGACAGGAAGTAGACGGCCACGACCATCGGGGAGTCCGCCACCGGCGCGCCGAGGGCCAGCGCCGCCACCGCGACGGCCGCGGGTCCCGTCGAGGCGGCCAGCATCGACGCGAACAGCACCTTGTCCGGCGTGTTCGGCACCACGAGCGGGTACACCACAATCCACACGCACTCGGCCGGAAGCCCCTTGAACGACAGGTTGGCCACTGTCGGGAACCCTGGCAGGAACTCGTTGGCCGCGATGCCGAGGGCGCCCGCCACCTGGAAGACGAGGCCGAGTTCCAGCAACTGCTTCGGAGCCAACCACGACCGCCTCGACACGACGAACACGGCGATGCCCATGGCGATCGACAGCACGGCGATCACGTCGTGGATCGTCATGTTCGTCTGCGGGACGCCGCTCAGCACGAACATGTAGCGTTGACCGAAGTGCGCCCACGTGTAGGCGCTGGCATAGATCAGTCCGAGCCAGCCGAGGCGCCATACTGCCTCGACGCGCATCTCCGGCGGCAGCGTCGAGGTCTCGGCCTGGTCGTTCGTCGGCGGCGTCTGAATCCGTACCTTGCTCATGGCAACCGCTGCACGCCGACGAGGCGCCAGCCCTCCCCTGCACGCCTGAAGTGCACGCGCACGGGCACACTCCACGACGCGAATTCCGGATGTTCCGCGCTGAGCTCCACCTGGACGAACTCGCTGCCGGTCACTGCCGGTGGCGCAGCACCGCTGGTGGTCTGCATCGTGGTTTCGACGGCGTCGCCGACCGGGCCGGTCGTGTTGTCGAATCGCGACCATCGGGCCCGGTAGCCGGCGGGTGCCGACGCGACGCCGGCGGCGACCGCCGCGTTCTCGAACGTCAGCATCCCGTCCGCGCGTAGCGCGAAGTCGACGAGCGGGTTCGCGCCCGTCAGCCAGTGCTTCACGACCTTGTTGCGCCGCTCGATGAGCGTCTGCGTGATGTAGTCGGTCGCGTTCGGATCGAGTACTTCGCCTTCTCGACGATCGCGCGGACGTCGCCGTCGCTGAACCGGGACACGATCCGGGCGGCCCAGAACGCGTCGTCCGGACGCATGTTGTCGAACGCGGTGTTCGGGTACTCCGGGCGCCACAGCTCGGGGTCGAAGGCCGACGACTCGAGGCGGCCGACCGCCGGCGGGACCTCCGGATACTTGATGTGCATCCACGGCCGCGTGTAGATGCCGAGCGTGGCGAGCGTCAGCCACCCCGGCTTCGCCTCGGCGATGTATTCGTTGCCGGCGCGATGGCGCTGCGAGTAGACCGTGCCGCTGCCCATGATCGATCCGAAGTCGAACATGTAGTGTTTGACGTACCGCCGGTCGCCTTCGGTCTGCAGCATGTCCAGGCTGTTCACGCCGCGTGAGTCGTCGTGGTTCAGCCAGGCCCCGAACACGCGGCGCCGCTCGCAGCTCGCGCCGATCCTCGTGCGGCACCAGATCGTTCGGATCGTCGACCCTCGTGCCGTAGTACCGGAAGTTGCCCAGCGGCTTGCCCTCCGCGAACCGGCTGGCCAGGACGCGGTAGCGGCCGTTCGCCATCGGTGCGCCGCGGCTCAGCACGTCGTCGACGTCGCGGCGGGTCATCGTCCGTCGCTCGCCGATGAGCGGATCGGTGATGCGTGCGGTCGGCGCGATCTCGATCGCGGCCGGGTCGAGCTCGGCGAGGTAGACATCGACCGTGTGGTAGCCGAAGGCGTTGTAAAACGCCGTGCCGACAATCTCTGCGCCGGTGGCCATCTCGGGGTTCGTCGGCGGATCGAACTCGATCTGGTAGGTCTGCCCCGACGGGTCCGTCATGCGGAACCCGGGCTGGACCCCGGCCGACTTGCCCGCCGCTCACCTTCCAGCCCTGGAGCGAAATAGACGGCGACGCGATCGGGACCGCGGACGATCTCGCGGTCGTCAGCCGGCGCGTGCCCATGCGGTTCGTGAACCAGCTCGAGTCCGGGACCTGGTCGACGGTGTTGACGTTGCCGGCGCGGACGTCGTGCCGGATGCCAGGGCTCCCGAACGTGTTCACGACGAAGTCGTACCCGTTCGAGTCCTCCACGGCGGTGACCTTCGACGCATCGAGCGCCATGTCGTCGTCGCGAGCGATCGGGTCGTCGCTGTAGAACTGCGGCTGCTGGCCAGAGAGCACCGCTCCGGCGACAATCAGCGCCAGGAAAGCAGCCACGAGCGAGCCGGCGCGTCCGTTAGAAGACATCACCAAAGACGATGAAGACGCGGGTGCCTTCCCCGCTGCCGAAACCAACATCGACCCGTGCGATGACACCGTTGTCGGTGTTGAAGCGGAAGCCAAATCCGTAGACGTTGTTCAGATCGCGGAAGTTCAGGTCCGCGCGGCGATCGGCCACCTTGCCGGTGTCGTAGAAGAGCGCGGCGTCGAGCCCCGACCATATCTCCCAGCGGTACTCGGCCTGCGCGAGCATCGCGTGCGCGCCCCTGAACCGGTAGTCGAGGTGGCCGCGCAGCGTGTCCTGACCGCCCAGCCACGGCATCAGGTAGAACGGGATTTGTCCGCCCGATATCGGTTCAGACGTTGATGCGAACAGACGCAAGGCGACGACCCGCCGCTCGGCAAATGCGCTGATGAATTGGCGGAGATCTGCGTCTACGCGCACGAAGTCGAACGTGCCGGTCCGGTCCCAGTAGTGGCTGACGTCGAACCGGTAGCGTCCACCGCGCCGCGGATATTTCGGATAGCGGTAGTCCACGTCCACGAAGCCGGCCGTGCGGGTGAAGTTGTGCTCCCCCTCGAGGCCGGGCGCCGTGTTCTCGTTGAACAGGGAGTCGATCGGCGGCACGTTGTCGGTGGTGCCCGGGCCGATCCGGGGGGCCAGAACATCCACGGCGGCACCAAAGAGCGTCGAGCGCCATGGACGCACGCCGCCGTACGCGCCGAAGAACGTATTGGTCATGCGGAACGTGCTCCAGTCTGCCGCGCTGGAGTCAGGCCCGATACCGAAGAAGGCTTCCTGAGGATAGCTGTGATAGCGACCGTAACCGCCAGCGGACAGCTTGCCGCCCGCAAGATTGGGAAACTCCAGGCGGGCTTCGACGGCCCTGTACTGCTTGAGCGAACCGGCGGCCCAGACAGTGAAGGCGCCTTCGCGATCGAACAGGCGGCGATTGCGGTACCCCGCGCCGTATGCGAAGCCGCTGCCGGTCGTCAGGCTGCCCAGTTTCCAGTGGATGCCGTCGCGCAGCAGCAGCGGCATCAGGTGTCCCTCCGCCAGCGAAAACGCCCGCTCGGCCGGGTTCGGCTTGTGGTCCGCGAGCGCGCGTGCTTCGCGCGCGCGCCGCAGCACTTCGGCGCGTGTGGTGGGCGGGCTCTCCTCTGTGCTCTGTGGCTGGCCGGAGGCAGGTGCGCAGAACGCGAGGAGGACCCCGACGGCGATCGTCAAGCAACCGCGGACCATCCAATTGGATTCTACACTGCGGTCGATCTTTCAAAGGTATCATCGCGTCGTGGCCGGCCCGAACAGCGCTGCGCCTGCGCAGTCGAGTACAGCCGCGTCCATGCGTCGCGACTCGTCGTCGCAGCGTACTGGCGACGCGTCGCATCGCCTCGCACTCGCCTGCGTCGGACTCGCGGCGCTCCTCGCAACCGCAGAAGTGGCCGAGTGGCTGCTGGGGCCGGCGTCCTCCCCGGAGGACCCGGTCGGACGCCTCGCGCTTCTCGTCTGCGTGCTCATCGCCTGCGCGTTGTACGCGTCGAGCTACTTTCGCGTGCTTCAGTCACAATCGGTGATCGCGGGCGGGATGTTCTTCGAGATCGCGGCGTCGTTCCTGGTCACGATTGCCGACGCAACCCACTCAACTCCCGGGGTGTCGCTCGCCGGTGTGCCCGCGGCAGCCCTCATCATCGGCGGAACCGGAGTCGTGCTGCCGGCGCGCCCTGCCGTCGTCCTGGCGACGGGTTGCGGAGCCGCGACGGCGTGGCTGCTGGGATACGCTGCCAACGCGGTGCGCCTCGGAGTGCCCTTCGACCCCGTACACGCGGCGGCGTGGTCGGTGCCGAACTACGGCGCCGCACTGTTTACGTATGCGATCGCGAAAGTGACCCACGCAGACACGGACGAAGGCGCGCGCGAACTCGGCAGCTACGAGCTCGTCGAGTTGATCGGCGAAGGTGGCATGGGCGAAGTCTGGCGCGCCCGCCACCAGATGCTTGCGCGTCCCGCCGCCGTCAAGATCATCAAGCCCGGTATCGGCAACGACGTCGGCGCCGCGAGGTTCCGTCGCGAGGCGAACATCATCGCCTCGCTCCAGTCGCCGCACACGGTCTACCTGTACGACTTCGGCACCACGACCGACGGGCGTCTCTACTACGTGATGGAACTGCTCGAGGGCATCAGCCTGCAGGCGCTCATCACGAAGCACGGACCACAGCCGCCGCAGCGCGTCGTCGCCATCCTGCGACAGGTGTGTCAGTCGATCGAGGAGGCGCACCAGCGTGCCTTCGTGCATCGCGACCTGAAGCCGTCCAATGTCATGTTGTGCCGGATCGCCGGGCGCCACGATTTCGTGAAGGTGCTCGACTTCGGCCTGGCCAGGGCCGTCGCGGTCGATACCGGCACGCAGCTCACGGCCGAGGGTATCGTGATCGGCACGCCGGAGTACATGGCGCCTGAAGTCGCGCTCGGCAACGCACAGGTGGACGCGCGGACCGACATCTACGCCGTGGGGTGCCTCGCCTACGTGCTCCTCACGGGCAGCCTGGTGTTCGAGGACGAAAACCCGCTGAAGCTGGCGCTGCGGCACGTGCGCGATCAGCCGGCGCCACCATCGACCCGCACGGGCCGCACCATTCCTCCGGCGCTCGAAGCGATCGTGATGCAGTGCCTGAAGAAGCACCCTCCGGCCCGTCCCTCGTCGGCACGCGCGCTCGAACAGATGCTCGCGGCCTGCGACGCCGGATCGTGGACCGACGACGACGCGGCGGCGTGGTGGGACGGGCACGAGCCAGCAGCCTTTCCCCATACCGTCGCACAGCCGCAGAATGCTTGAAACGCGATGAATTCATCAGAGCCTCGCACCCTCGTCACCCATCCTGAGCTGCACTCGCACAAGTCGCTGCCGACGTTCCGCGTCCTCGGCGAGGCACCCAAGAGCGCGCTCGAACGACTGCTGTCGCTGTTTGCCGACGTCCGCGCGGGCGAAGGCCTCAGCACGCTCCTGCTCGCGCTGAACATCTTCCTGCTCCTCGGCGGCTACTCGCTGATGAAGCCAGCGCGGGACGGCCTGATCCTCACCGAGGGGGGCGCGGAGATGGCGTCGTACTCCGCCGCCGCGCAAGCCGTGCTACTGATGGCCGTCGTCCCGTTCTACGGCTGGCTCGGCACGCGCGTCAATCGCATCCGGCTCATCTCGATCATGATGACCTTCTTCGCGGTCACGCTGGTCGGCTTCTACCTCGGTGGCATGGCGGGTCTGCGGGAAGGCTTCGCGTTCTACGTGTGGATCGGCCTCATCAACGTCTTCATCGTGTCGCAGTTCTGGTCGTTCGCCAACGACATCTACACCGAAGGACAGGGGCGGCGGCTCTTTCCCATGATCGGCGTCGGACAATCGCTTGGCGCGTGGGCGGGCGCCGCCACCGTGGCGCCGCTGGTCCAGGGGTTGGGCTACACGCCGTACACCCTCATGCTCCTCGGCGCCGGCGTGCTGATGATCGCGCTGGTCACGACGCTCATCGTCAACATGCGTGAAACGACCGGCGCAGCGGCCGATACCCACGATGTGGCCTCCGCGACGGCGACCCTGGGCCCTCAGGGTGGATTCGAGCTGATCCGGAAGGACCGCTACCTGCTCTGGATCGCGGTGCTCATCGTCCTGCTGAACATCGTGAACACGACCGGGGGCTACGTGCTCAACAGGCTGATCGTGGCCGAGGCCGCCTCGCGGTTCGGCGCGGACCCGTCATCGGTGGCCGCGAGCCGTCAGTTCGTAACCGCCTACTCGGGATCCATCATCGCGACGGTCAATCTCGTCGGCTTCCTGCTGCAGTTGTTCGTCACCTCGCGCGTGATGCGGTTCATGGGCGTGCGCGGTGCGCTGTTCATCCTGCCGGTGCTCGCGCTCGTCAACTACTCCATCATTGCCGTCGCGCCGATCCTCGCGGTGGTGCGCATCGGCAAGATCCTCGAGAACAGCACCGACTACTCGATCCAGAACACGCTTCGGCAGGCGTTGTTCCTGCCGACGTCGCGCGAGGCCAAGTACAAGGCGAAGGCGGCCATCGACACGTTCTTCACGCGCGCGGGCGATGTGGCGTCGGCAGGATTCGTCGGCCTCGGGCAGGTTGTAGGCGTCACGACCGGCGCGTTCGCCGGCCTCAACGTGATCCTGACGGTCGTGTGGCTCTGGGTGGCCGGGCAGATTGCCCGCGAGCATCGGAAGAAGACGGTCTGACGATCCAGATGTAGGGTCGGGTCTTAAGACCCGACCTACGCAAGACCCGGCCTCTGACGTACTGCGGACCTCAATCAACAGCTTCAGCTTCGTCAGAATCGGCGACGGCAGCACCTGCTCGAGATATTCGACCGCAAGACCACGCACGCCGGCATTCGCCGACTCGACCCCCTGCATCGCGGCATCGAGCGGCTCACGCGGCACGACGGTGGACAGCAGCGCGAAGACATGCTCGACGTTCCGGTCGATCTCGAGCTCGACTCGCCCCGGCCTCGCTCGAATCCGCGCCCTTCGCCTCCGCGCCCTCAGGGTCGGGCCGGTCCAGCAGACGATAGCCCTGCCAGACCTGCACGGACACCGACAGCTCACGATCGACGACGGCCATCATGTGCTCGCGATCGACCGAGAGCCTGGAGTTCCGGGCGAGCAGCCGGACGATGGCGCGGCTGCAGTGATAGCGGACCTCGAAGCGCGCATCGTCCAGGCCCCTGACGAGACCTTCGAGGCTCCTCCCGGTCGCCGTCGTCCCCAGGATCCTGGGTAAGCGGCGACGGATCGCGAAGTCGGTCTCCGGATTCAGCAGGGCATCGGTCAGCATGCCGACGTGAAGCGATGCGATCGCTTCGAGCGCCACCCGCGCCTGCGGCACGACGTCGTCCCATGCGAGAAGGTCGATGGCCTGCGCGACGTGCACGCGCTGCAGTTCGTCTGTCCGCGCGAGCGCCTGTTCCACGGTCGAGCGCGAACCCGACTTGAGCTGGGCGATGAGATCGAGCGGCGGAGCGTGCCGGTTCGCAGCAGCGGCGACCGGAGGGCGCTCGCGCGGAGCGTCGTCCGGCGGATTTATCCGGAGCGGCAGGATGGTCCAGCCCGCCTCGGACATGAGCGTCACCGGCGGCGCGGTATCGGTGCGCTTGAGGAGTTCCCGCTCGACAACCGCGAGGTACAGCGGATCGAGGCGGCGGGCAAGCCAGTACGACACCGCCCCGAGCGCGACGACGACGCCGAGGATCCACCCGCTGACGACCGCGGTGACGCCAAGCAGCAGCTGCACGACGCCGGCTCCGGCCGCTTCCCCGGCGCGGTCGCACGTCACGTCGACCACCGTCTTGACGCGACGCCGCTCGCGGCTGTCCATCGGCACGAACAGCAGCTCGTAGCCGCTGCGGAACACCGACCCGCGCAGCACGGAGTCGAGCCCGCGCACGGCCACGATGGCCGGCCATGCGCCCGCGACGACCGCTGCCGCGCCAGCAGCAGACACCGCCGCCGGCAGCGTGCTGATCGCCCGGCCGAGACCAAGGCTGCGGAGCACCCGCCCCGTGGCGGACTGCGCCACGAACGAGAGCACGTGCACGCCGCCATAAAACGCGGCGAAGAAGCGCAGGAGCTCCGGGCCGGTGCCCAGCACCTCGCTCGCCTGCCACTTGAGCAGGTAATCGAGCAGTGCAGACGCGGCGGTCGTGAGCACGACGAGCGCGGCAATCACGCGCAGGTAAGGCGTGGCAAGCACCCGGTGCATGCCCGACGGCGCACGTGGGTCGTCGGTCTCGTGGCCGAACAGCGGCGGGATGCGGCCGATTCGGAACGAACCGGCGGCGCAGACCAGGTGCAGGCCCGCGAGCAGCAGCAGGACGGCCGAAGACCCGAGCATCGATGCGGTCCGCTCCGCGGCCAGGCTCCCGAGGACGCCGCCGACGGTGCCGGCAGCCGCGATCCGCCCGAAACTCGCCCGCGCGCTCGCCGGGTCGAAGCGCTCGTCCACGAGCGACCAGAATCCGGAGAGCAGGAGCGCCGTCGCGCCAGCCAGGTGGAGATAGATCACCACCACGACCCAGCGGGTGCTGTCGATGTAGGCGTGCTCTGCAAGGTGTCCCGCCGCGCTCAACGCAAAACCGGCGGCCAGGACGCCGACACCGGCGAACCGGTCGAGCAGTCTGGAGAAGACCGGAACCAGCAGGACAACGACGAGCGACGTCGCGACGATCATTGCCGGCAGCGCGGTCGCAGGCCAGGCAGAGAGGAAGGTCGCGTCACGGAACGCCTTCCCCGCGACTTGATGGGCGAGCATCACCGCCGCCGTGACCATCGCCAGGCGGATGGGAGCGCTGCTCACGATCGTCCGGTTTTCACGACCAGCCGCCGGCCGAAGCAGCGCTCGAAGCGGCGGTCGAGGTCCTTCACGCGCCACGAGCGCAGCGACGGTACCGTGATGGTCACGTGCCGGCCCACGTCACACGTGAGGACGATCGGCCCGCGTGGGGCACGGGCTTCGAGCTCGTCGGCGAGCGCCAGCATGACCGCCGCACCATCGAGATCGTTCTCGTCGACGCGTCCCGATGCGAATTCCACGGGCTGGATGTGCGCGTGGCGGTCGCCGGACCGGCGGATGATGGCAATGAGGATCGCGAGCTCCGCGGGCGTGAAGCCGACCAGGTCCGTCGCTTCGAGGATGCTCGCGACGTGCTCGTGGCGATGCAGGACGTCGACGCTGCGGCCGATGTCCAGCACGCGCGCCGCATCGTCGAGCGCCGTGGCCAGCGCGGGGTTGGCCTTCCGCTGGAGCGCAGCGAGGAGCGTCGCCGTGACGTGGCGGCGCCGCGTCGACGCTTCGGCGCTCCACCCGTCGAAGCGCGAGACCAGCGAATCGAGCGACGCTTCCCGCACTGACTGGGGGGTTCCCATCGGGATCCCGAGGAGCTCGATCGCGATCCCCTCGCGCAGGCCCTGCCCCGAGACGACGATGCCCAGAGCCTTCACGGCGGCGGCGAGCCGCTCGATGGCAATCGCACCGCCGACCACAGAATCTGCACGCTCGTCGCTCAGGCCGGGGATCTCGTCACGCTTGCTCTCCCGGGTCGCGGTCAGATGCTCGACGTGCCGGCGAAGCCGATTCAGCGCGAGCACGTATCCGTGAACGCGATCGAGTGCGCCGGGCCGTTCGAACAGATCCATCCTCGCGAGATTACGGATCGTTCCGCCGGTGCCGACGAGCACTTCGTTCCGGCGCAGCGGGCCGATGGATGCCTCCGCCAGGACTCCGGTGATGTGGTCGTGCAGGCGCCGCAGCTGCTTTCGCGTCGGCGGGTCGGACTCGAGGAACCGCTCGCTCAGGCGCAGCGCGCCAAGCGGCAGGCTCTGCGCCGCGACGATGCGCCGCCGCTGGAAGCGTGTGATCTGCACGCTGCCGCCGCCCAGGTCGAACAGGATGCCATCGCTGACGCACAGGCCGCGGACCGCCCCGGCGAAGCCGTAGCGCGCCTCGTCGAGCCCGTCGATCACGTCGATGGTGATGCCCAGCTCGCGACGGACACGCTCGGTGAAGACCTCCCCATTGCGGGCGTCGCGCGTCGCGGCCGTTGCGACGGCGCGGATCCGCACCGCCCCGGCACGCATCGCGATTTCCTTGAAGTCCGAGAGCGCCACCATGGCTCCAGCCATCGTGGTTTCGCTGAAGGCGCCGCGCTCGTCGACGTCGCGGACCAGCCGCAGCGAGGCGCGCGATACGGCCAGCATCCGCAGGTGTCCGGCGCTGTCGCGCTCGTACACCATGACGCGGCCGGAGTTGGAGCCGATGTCGATGACGGCGATGGGGCCGCGGGCGCGTTCGGCGCTGGCCTGATGCGCCCGGCCCGGCGCGGAGCGGAGAACGCCGGATCGTGGCCGGCTGCGGACGACGGTGCTGGACACGACTAGTCTCGAGTGAACTGCAGGCGGGCGGCCTGACGGGTCGGCCCGCCTCAGTGGCGGCCCTGCCAGGTGAACGACACGCCGCCGCCGCCGGGCGTAGCCATCGGGGCGACTGCAAACCGCTGTTCGCCAATGCCAACCGTGACAGCTCGTCCCGCGAGGATACCGATCGCGGCGCCGAAGGCGACATCGCTCAGGAAGTGCCGCTTCTCCTGGATGCGGGATGCGGCCACGTAGGTGGCAACACCGTAGGCGGCAGCGCCGGCCTTCCAGCCGAAGTACCGCTGCACGACCGTCGCGGATGCGAAGGAAATCGATGTGTGCCCCGACGGGAATGAGAACCGGGTGCCGTCCGGGCGCGTGCGGCCGACCGCCGTCTTGATGCCCTGGGTGAGCACCTGCGACACGATCTGCGCCTGCATGAGGTCGGAGCCGAAGGCGGCAATCCGCGGCGAGCCGCTGATCCGGCCATACCCGAAGGCCGCCAGCGAGCCAGCGATCTGGAACGTCGCTCCACCGAGGACCTGACCCGCGTCAAATGTGCGCTCGAGCGCTGGATCGCTCGAAAGCGCGTTGCTCGCCGGTCGATCGGCTGGCGCTGCCGCGGCGGCCAGCGCCGCACCGATGCCGAGCCACTTCAACGTGTCGGCGGAGGCCAGCTGTCCAAAGCCATCGAACGTGCCGCGAAGCATCGAACCGAGGTTGTCGGAGACAACGGGCGGCTTCGACGGGGACGCCTGACGTTCGGCGGCAGGAAACAGCGGAACGGCCGGAAGGGTCTGGGCCAGCGCCGGCGTGCCCGGACAGAGCAGCGCGACACAGGTCAACACTCGAAACACGCCGCTGGTGAGCCTGGCCGTGCGCATTGGGGACGAGCCTTTGTGATGATGTGGCGCCGGGACAGCCGTGTTCACAGTATAGCTGGATCGGGACGGCTGACGGACCGGGCGTCGTCGCGTCGTTGGCGTAGAATCCGCCCATGGCGGACCTCGACGTCCTCCTTACCTGCCCCCGCTGCGGCCACACCTCACGCGAAACGATGCCCACCGATCGTTGCGTCCGCTTCTACCAGTGCGCGGGCTGCCACGTGCTGCTGTCGCCTCGCACGGGGGACTGCTGTGTGTTCTGCTCGTACGGCGACAAGCGCTGTCCGCCGGTGCAGGACGACTACCCCTGCCCTGGTTAACCGGCCGCGGAGCCCTCGGCCATGCATTACGGCTCTGCTTGGCAAGCGGTCGTGCATCAGCGATATTGCGAACACCGGTGCCGACAGCCGTTCATCTCGTCGAAGACGACGAATCGAGCCGCACGGCGCTCGGCCGTCTGCTCCGAAGTGCGGGCCATGACGTCCGCCTGTACGCCACGGCCGACGAATTCCTCCAGATGGCCGTCGACCCCGGCTGCCTCGTGCTGGACCTGCAGTTGCCGGGGCCGAGCGGGCTCGACCTTCAGGAGCGGCTGGCCGGAAGCGACAAGGCGCTCCCGATCGTCTTCCTGACCGGGCATGCGGACGTGCCGCAGACCGTCCGCGCCATGAAGGCCGGCGCCATCGACTTCCTGACCAAGCCGGTGGAAGCGCCGGTGCTCCTCGAGGCCGTGAGCCGCGCACTCGCCCGCGACGCCGAGAATCGGCTCCAGCGCACGCGGCAGCGCGACATGCGCGACCGCTACGAGCGGATGACGCCGCGCGAGCGCCAGGTCTTCGCGCATCTCATAAGCGGACAGTTGAACAAGCAGGTTGGCTTCGACCTTGGCATCTCCGAGCGGACGACGAAGATTCACCGGCGTCAGGTGCTCGAGAAGATGGGGGCCGACTCGGTGGCGGACCTGGTGCGGATGGCGGCGGATCTGGGCGTCGAGCCGATCGGCAGGGTTCGCGACTAGACGTGCTGACGGTATGCAGAGGGCGGGCGAAGACCCGCCCCTACACACTATTCAAACGGGCATCGAGCGGCAGCGCGGCGTTTCTTTCTGCTTCCTCGAACCAGACCTTGACGAGCGCGTCGAGCCGGTCAGGGTGCTCCTTCGCCAGGTCCCTGGCTTCGGCCCGATCCTCGTCGACGTGGTACAGCTCCCACTGATCCTCGTCGAAAGGCCCCTTGCCCGACAGCGGTGCGTGGATCGCCGACGCCTTCCAGCCGTTCTCCCAGATGCCGCGCGTGCCGAGCATCGCGTAGTACTGCCGCTTCTTCGCCGTCGGCGCCGTGGCATCGTCGAACGAGTAGCGCATCGACACGCCGCTGAGCGGCCACTGCTCGACGCCGCGGTACGCTTTCGGCATCTCGAGCCCGCAGGCATCGAGAATCGTCGGCACGATGTCGGTCGAATGGTGATACTGGTGCCGGACCTCGCCTTTCGCCTTGATGCCCTTCGGCCAGCTGATCACCAGCGGGTTGCACGTGCCGCCGGAGTACTGCGAATAGCGCTTGAACATCCGGAACGGCGTCGAGAACGCCACGGCCCACCCGGTCGGATAGTAGTTGTAGGTGTCCGGACCGCCAAGCGTCTCGAGGGACTTCAGGTTCTCGGACAGTTCGTCGGGATAGCCGTCGAGAACCTTGTGCTCGTTCACCGAGCCGTTCGGGCTGTGCTCGCCGGACGCGCCGTTGTCCGCGCCGTAGAAGATCAGCGTGTTCTCGAACTGCCCCGTGTGTTCGAGGTACTCGATGATCCGCCCGACCTGCGCGTCGGTGTACTCGGAGAAGCCCGCAAACGCCTCGGCCATCCGCGAGAACAGCTTCTTCTCGCCGGCGCTGAGCGTGTCCCACGGCCGCACCATGTCCGGACCCGGGATGGAGTTGTCCGGCATCGGGTTGATTGGCGTGAGCGTGGTGCCTTCCGGCAGGATGCCCTTCTCGATCATCCGTGGCAGCACCCACTCGCGATAGGCCTCGTACCCGTCGTCGAACTTGCCCTTGTACTTGTCGGCGTACTCTTTCGGGCTGTGGTGCGGCGCGTGGTTCGCGCCGGGGCAGAACCACATGAACCACGGCTTCGAGGGGTCCGACGCCTTCTGATCCCTGAGCGTCGCGATCGCCTGGTCGGCGAGGTCCTTCGAAAGGTGGTAGCCCTCCTCGGGCGGGTACGGCTGGTCGATGAAGTGGTCGTCTTCGACGAGATCGGGATACCAGTTGTTGGTCTCGTCCCCGAGGAACCCGTAGAAGCGGTCGAACCCCTTCTGGAGCGGCCACTCGGATCGGCTGGCGCCCGAGGCGATGTCCTCCTCCGGCACGTTGTGATTCTTCCCGAGCCAGAAGGTGCTCCAACCGTTGTCCTGCAGCACCTGGCCGATCGTCGCGCACTCGGCCGGCAGCCGGCCCGTTGCACCAGGGAAGCCGCTCGATTCGTCGGTGGTGCCAGCGCATCCGTTCAGGTGATGGTTCCGGCCGGTGAGGAACGTCGACCGCGTCGGCGAGCAGAGCGCCGTGGTGTGCCACTGGCTGTAGATAAGCCCCTGATCGGCGAGCTTCTGCAGCGTCGCCATGTTGACCCGGCCGCCGAACGGGGACCAGGACGCGAGTCCGGTGTCGTCGAACAGGACGATCAGAACGTTGGGAGCGCCCTCTCGGGCGCGGGCCTGTTCGGTACGGCCGCCAGTCGGCCCTGGAGTCACGAACATCGGGCTTGATGACGCCCTTGAACGGTGGTTTGCTCATGGTCCCCTCGTGCGCGGGCCTACGGTAAGCGCGGCAGCAGGGGGAATCTATAGCCCCAAGGATCCATACGCATGGCACACGCGAGCAACGGGCCGGGAGAAGGACGGGACACGGGCGCGCCTGTCACACCGGCCCGGACAGACGACCCTGAGTCGGCGATCGTGCCGGAGCTGCTCCGGAGCGAACGCGGCCCGGTCTATCGGATTGCGCGCAGGCTCCGCATCTGGCCGGGGCCAGGCGGAGCGGTCCGAATCGGTATCGCCATTGCTGCCGTCGCCTGGATTCCGCTCGTTCTCCTCTCGGCCATCGACGGCAGATTGCTGGGAGGGGCGACCATCCCGATGGCCGGCAGCCTGAGCGTCCACGCCCGTTTCCTGGTTGCCATCCCGCTGTTCTTCCTGGCGGAGTCGCTCTTCGGGGACCGGGCCGGCGACGCGCTCGGCCGGCTCCTCCGCACCGAGGTCGTTGCCGGCGAGGATCGCGCGCACTACGTGCGCGCCTGGAAGCGCGCGCTGTCTCACTGGGACCATGGGGCCATGGAGGCCGCGCTCGTTGCGCTGACCCTGACTGCGATCTACGTCGGCTTTCGCACCGACCTCCCCGCCGGTGTCTCCGCGTGGCGGACGCAGGTCGATGGAAGCCTGACGCTTGCCGGCTGGTGGTACTCGCTCGTGGCCCTGCCGTTGTTCCAGTTCCTGCTGTGGCGCTGGGGCTGGCGGCTCCTCGCCTGGGGGTGGCTGCTGTGGCGCATCTCCAGGTTGCGGTTGCGTCTCGTCCCGATTCCACCCCGATCGAGCGGGCGGCCTCGGCGGACTCGGCGTCGCCCACGCCGACCTGTCGCCGCTGCTCTTCGCCTGCTCCGCGATGATCGCGGCCACCTTTGCCGAGCGGATCCTCTTCGGCGGCGCAGCGCTCTCCGAGTTCGCCGAGCCGTTCGTTACGGTCGTCACCGGCCTGACGGCGCTTGCGGTCGCACCGCTGTTCTTCTTCAGCAAGCAGCTGCTCGACGCGAAGCAGCGCGGCCTGCTCGATGAACACGACGCTGGCGTCCACCTACGTGCGCGCGTTCGACGAGAAGTGGCTGCGCGGGGGAGCGCCGAAAGACGAACCGCTGCTCGGCAGCGCCGACCTGCAGTCGCTCGCCGATCTCGGCAACAGCTTCAGCGTCGTCGGCCAGATGCGTTTCGTGCCGATTGGATCGATGCAGGTCCTCGGCCTGGCGTCGGCCGCGGTGCTCCCGATGCTGCCGCTCATGACGCTGGCGTTCCCACTCGACGAGCTGATCATCGGAGGCCTCAAGTCTCTGGTAGGCCTCTGAGATGCCCGAGGCTAGAAGCCGAAGCGGACGCCCGCGAGGAACGGCAGCGTCCAGCGCGCGCTCTTGTCGTTGATGGACTCGAGCCCGGTGCCGACGAAGTCGTCCACCTCGGACATGCCGGTGACGTACCGGAACCCGAGCTGGCCGAAAACACCGACGCGCTCGTTCAGGTCCCACAGGATCCCGGTGTTGATGCTGAAGGTGAAGGCGGACGTCTGATCGTAGAAGTCGTTGTCGTTGACGATCAGGTTCGCCTGCGGCGCCACCAACTGCACGTCGACCTTGTCCACGAACCCCAGCCCGATCGACGCCTCGGCGTACGGGCGCACGTCTGTCTCCACGCGGCCGTAGCGGCGCAGGCCGAAATCGAGCGACAGGCTCTGGTAGTCGGAGTACTGACCGTACAACCGGCTGGCGCCGTAGTCGCCCATCGGCGTGAGATCGGCGTCCAGCGACTGGAATGTGAACGTGACCCTCGCCTCGGTCGCCGGGTTCAGCCGGTAGCCGCCGCCGAACCGCATGTTCAAGCCGGTGCCGTACACCGCTTCGTACTGATTCTTGAGGATCACCACGGTCTGGTTGTTGATCGTGCCGACTGCGCTCGAGTTGATGTTGCCGCTGATGCTGTTGTCCCAACCGATCGCGAATTCGACGTTCCACGGTCCGGCTGACTGCGCCTGCGACGTGGATGCGATGCCCAGGATGGCTGCAGCAAGGAGTAGGCGTACCAGGCTCTTCATAGGGGTTTCTCCCGGTTAGAAGCACCCGTCTCATCTGTCCGCAACAGGTGCAGATTCAGTCCGGCAGTCTGAAGAGGGGTGAAGATCGGCACAATCGAACCAAGAGGCTACTTGCGCTGCGGGCAGACCGGACTAAGGTCTCATTGCCACTCTTCCGGCCTTCGCGCATAGTCGTGCTGAAGATGCATCGGTCAATTGCCGTGATCGACGACGACCCCGGGGTTCGACGCAGCGTGGCGCGACTGCTTCGCACCGCCGGCTTCGGCGTCGCGACCTTCGAGTCTGCCGAGGCGTTCCTGAGCGGCGACGGAACGTTTCAGTGTCTCGTCGTGGACATCCAGCTGACGGGACAAGGCGGGCTCGAACTTGACCGACAGCTTGCGCAATCCGACCGCAGCGCGCCGATCGTTTTCATCACGTCGCACGAGGACTACGTGGCCAACATGGCCTCGGACGAGACGCACATCTGGCTTCGCAAGCCGTTCGAAGCGAGCGACCTGATGAACGCCATCGGCCGGCTGACTGCCCCGGCGCCGGCACACGCCGGACACGGCCCGCGGCGCGATCACTGATCTGAACAGCGAGCACGGAAGAGCTGGCTCGTCCACGCGCCGGTTTACGGCGGCCGCCCGGCGCGCTTGGATAAAATCGGCCAGACATGCCGACGCCTCTGAGACTGCTGCCCCGCCGGAGCGGTCTCGCGACACTCGTCCTGCTTGCGCAGATCGCGCTCCCTGCGCCGAACACCGCAGAGGCGGCCGAACAGCCTCGCGTGCTGATCGTCTATTCCGAAACAACCGAACTCCCGGCCGTGACCCAGCTGGACGAGGGGCTTCGCCAGGCGCTGCGCGAGCGCTTGCCGATCGAACCACGTGTCTACGAGGAATACCTCGACACGCGGCGCTTCCCGCGGCTCGCAGGCGACGCCGAGCAGGCGCGCTGGTGGACGCACAAGTACAAGGACGATCGGCCCGATGTCATCGTGGCCGTGAATCGTGTCGCGCTGCAGGCGCTGCGGCCCGCCGGCACGGCGCTCTGGCCGGATGTGCCGATCGTTTTCACGGCGATCTCCGAGGATCAGCTCGTCGGCCTCGAGCTGCCTCCGCACACGACCGGGGTCACCCACGGGTTCTACGTTCGGGAGACGGCGGATCTCATTCACCGGCTGCTTCCGGACGTGCGCCGGATCGTTTCGCCCTTCGGGACCTCGCCGCTCGACCTCGTGTACCGCGCCACGATCCGCGCG
Organism: uncultured Acidobacteriota bacterium; assembly: GCA_963748265.1. Taxonomy (GTDB): domain Bacteria; phylum Acidobacteriota; class Vicinamibacteria; order Vicinamibacterales; family CAVVIG01; genus CAVVIG01. The sequence continues at coordinate 373,184 of CAVVIG010000003.1, forward strand.
GGCATGGAGGGCGTGGAGGCCCGAACCGGGTTGGCATTCGAGGAGTGGAACGACCTGACGGTCGACCAGATGAAGGACCGCCTGCGCGATGCGCCTGCGGACTCCGCAGCAATGGTCCTCGTCGTCAATGGCGACCGCGCGATTCCGTCGATGACGCCGTTAGAAACGGTGCAGGCGCTCGCGGCGGCGTCGTCCCGGCCGATCTTCGGGTCGTCCGGCACCTACATGGGCGCCGGCGTCGTCGGCGGCGTGATGATCGACTTTCGCGCGATGGGCCTGCTGACCGGTCAGCTTCTCGCGCGTGTGCTGGCTGGCGAGCCGGCCGAATCGATTCCGGTCGCCTACTCCGAGTCGCGTCCCATGTTCGATGCCCGGCAGCTCCGGCGGTTCGGCATCGCGCAGTCCGCGCTGCCGCCCGGCGCGACGATCCTGTTCGCCGAGGAGTCGACCTGGGGGCGCTTCCGAGGTCTCGTCGTGGCTGCCCTTGCGCTCTTCGTGGCGCAGACCGCCATCATCGGCGTGCTGCTGGAGCAGCGCCGCCGCCGCGTCCGCGTACAGGCGCGCCTCGACAGGACGCTGCGATTCGAGCAGCTCATTTCCGACGTGGCCACGACGTTGTCCCGCACGAGCCGCACTCAACCGCCGGTGCTCGTCCGCCTGCTGGAGCGGATGGCCGAGCCCTTCGATGGCGAGTGCGCGGCTCTCGTGCAGTGGTATGACGACGCACGCCGAGCGCCGCTGATGACGGTGTGGAACCGGGGCGGTGTCTCCGACAACGGCGCGGGGATCTTTGCGAGCGCGCCCGCTCACGACGCCGCACGCACGGGGGTGACCAGCCGACTGAACTCCGTCGCGTCCGCGGGGCCGGGCGCGTTCGCGGCCACTGGCGGCGGAGACGACTCGCCTCGCTGGGCCGTCCTGCAGGTGCCGCTCGAGTCAGCGGGGACGCGCACCGCTGCGCTGGGCATCGCACGCTCGGCAGAATCGCGCCTGGACCGACGACGACGTCGAGCGGCTGCGCACCATCGGCCAGCCGTTCGCCGCGTGGGTGCAGCGGGAGTGGGCGCATTCGCAGGTGGAGTCCGCGTCCGCGCTGAACGAGGCGCTCCTGACGTCCCTGGTGAGCCAGGCCGCGGTCGTGGACGCCACCGGCATCGTCCAGTGGCTGGGCAATGACGCCAATGTGGAGCTGCCCTTCTGGCTGCCCAACACGAGCGGCGAGAACATCGTCGCCGCCCTCGACGTGAAGGGCGCCGACAACGTGGACGCGCGCCGGCTCCACGACTCGATCGTGCAGGTACTTCGCGATGCGCGCGGCGAGATCACCCTCGAGTGCGTGCACCGCACCGGGCAGGATCAGGTCTGGTTCGAGATCCAGGTGCGGCCGCTGCAGCGGCCGGAGAAGGGCGCCGCTGTCACGGTCCACGACGTCACAGCCAGGAAGCGGCTGGAGTTCGAACAGCAGACGCATATCCAGGAGATGGCACACCTCGATCGCGTTGCGTCGCTCGTTGCCTTGACGACGTCGCTCGCGCACGAGCTGAACCAGCCGCTGACGGCGATTCTCGCCAACGCGCAGGCCGCGCAGGTGATGCTGAACAAGGACGCTGAGCCGATGAGCGAGCTGCGCGATGCGCTGGCGGACATCGTCGACGACGATCGGCGCGCGGGCGACATCATCCACCGCATGCGCCGTCTGCTGAAGAAGGGCGACGTCGCCCGCGAGATCGTCGATCTGAATGTGCTGAGCCGTGACGCGATTCGCCTGGTGTCGCCGCGGGCGGCGCGGCAGCGCCTCACGATTGAGTCCGCCCTGTGTGCCGATCCCGTGCTCGTCGTCGGCGACGGCGTGCAGCTGCAGCAGGTGATCGTCAACCTGCTGCTCAACGCGATCGATGCGTCGGCGGAGCGAAACGACGGCGCACGACGCATCGTGATCGAAACCAGCACCGACCAGGACGGCGGCCGCCTTGCGGTTCACGATTCCGGCCCCGGCGTCGATCCGGCCCAGCTCCCGCACCTGTTTCATCCGTTCTTCACGACGAAGAAGGAGGGGCTCGGGATGGGCCTATCGATCAGCCGGACGATCGTCGAAGCGCACAGGGGGAAGATCTGGGCCGAACGGGGCGAGACCGGAGCCACGTTCCGGCTCGCCTTTGCCGAAAGGCCGCAGGTCACTGTCTGACGGACGCGCGCCCTGAGATGCGCAGGGCGTCGTCAGACCGCGACGCCGACGCGGAACGTGGCCGAGTATCCGCTCGAGGTGTTGCCGGTCAGCGCGATCAACTCTTCGGACACGCCATCGCTGAACACGTTGTCGCGCGCGTTGGTCGTGGGGTTCTGCCCCTTGGTTGCATAGACGCCTGAGCGGATAACCTCTGCGCTGACATCCTCGGGAAAGGCGATCTGCGTCACCTTCACCGAACGTCCGTTCAACGACACCTCGACGTGGATGTGCGTCGCGCGCCCCTGGTACCAACCCGGGTAAATCGTCGTGAAGGTGACCGCGCCCGACGCATCGGTCGTCTGGATGCCGCGCAGGAAGGTCCGCGCGCTCGAGCCGCCGTACTGCGAATAGCTGCCGTCGACATCGCATTGCCAGATCTCGACCGCTGCGTTTTGCACCGGCGCGCAGCCGCTGTTCGCGTTCACGACAGTGATGGTCAGCGTAAGCGGCAGGCCCGGCCGATCCTCGCGGATGTCGCTGCGGAGGAAGTCGCCCAGCGACGGGTACGGTCCGACGGTCTCGGTCGGCGACACGGCACACGCGGCGTTGTTCGTCGATCCGCCGGTCGTGGTTGTCGTCGTCGTGCTCGCCGCGGACGTCGGGCTCGTTGGAGTGTCTCCGCCGCAGGCAGCGCTCAGCGCAGCGCCCGCGGCTGCGAAAATGCCGCCCATGGCCTGTCGCCGTGTCAGCTTCGAGCGTGTTGCGACGCGCGGTTCGCGGCTGCTGTCGGTGCGAGATGTATGAATACGGGTTCTCATGAAAGCTCTTCTCTCCGGCTCGCCGCCAGGCGAAGCACGTATTCAGAATAGGTGTCGGCAGACACCGCACACGGCGACAAGACTGTGACAAATCGTTGAACAGAGTGAGCACGCGCGTGGGCAAACAGCCGAGTCTGTGCCAGACTCTGCGCGTGCGCGCAAGGGTAATCGCCAGCGCGACTCACGAGGCAGCCCGATATGGCGGTGTCGATCCTGGAGAAGGAGCGGACGATAGCGGCGCCTGGCTTCAACCGGTGGCTGGTCCCGCCGGCGGCGCTCGCGATCCATCTGTGCATCGGGATGGCGTACGGCTTCTCCGTGTTCTGGCTCCCGCTCTCGCGCGCCATTGGCATTACCCAGCCCGTACCGTGCGGCCCCGACATCGGGTTCTTCGGCGAGTTGTTCGTCACCGGCTGCGACTGGCGCATCTCCACGCTCGGGTGGATGTACACGCTCTTCTTCGTCTTCCTCGGATCGTCGGCGGCGATCTGGGGACGCTGGCTCGAACGCGCTGGTCCACGCAAGGCGGGCGCGTGTCCGGCAGTCTGCTGGAGCGGAGGCATGCTGATCTCCGCGTTCGGGATCCACGTCCACCAGCTGTGGCTGATGTTGCTCGGCTCCGGCGTCATCGGCGGCATCGGGCTCGGTCTCGGCTACATCTCGCCCGTATCCACGCTGATCAAGTGGTTCCCCGATCGTCGGGGCATGGCCACCGGCATGGCGATCATGGGCTTCGGCGGCGGCGCGATGATCGGCTCCCCGCTCGCCGCCGACCTGATGGCACGCTTCGCCTCGCCGTCGAATGTTGGCGTGTGAACAGACCTTCGTCGTGATGGCGCTCGGCTACTTGGTGTTCATGATCGGTGGTGCGTTCGGCTACCGCGTGCCGCCAGTCGGGTGGACGCCCGCGGGGTATCAGATGGCGGCCCGCGACACCGCCGACGCGGCGCGGCGCCACGTGCACGTGACGCGCGCGTTCAGCATCCCGCAGTTCTGGCTGGTGTGGATGCGTCCTCTGCATGAACGTGTCTGCGGGGATTGGCGTCATCGGCATGGCCTCGCCGATGCTGCAGGAAGTGTTTGGCGGATCGCTCCTCGGGCGTGGCGCGTCCCTTCACCGAGCTCGATGCCGGGCAGCTGAGTGCCATCGCGTCCATCGCTGCGGGATTCACGGCGCTCCTGAGCCTCTTCAACATCGGAGGCCGTTTCTTCTGGGCGAGCCTCTCGGATCGGCTCGGGCGCAAGGCCACCTACTCGATCTTCTTCGTGCTCGGCGGCCTGCTCTACCTGAGTGCGCCCGCCAGCGCACGCGCAGGCAGCGTGCTGTTCTTCGTGGCCGCCTTCTGCGTCATCGTCAGCATGTACGGCGGCGGCTTCGCGACGGTGCCCGCCTATCTGGCGGACCTGTTCGGCACGCAGATGGTCGGGGCGATTCACGGCCGGCTCCTCACGGCCTGGGCCACCGCCGGCATCCTCGGCCCGGTCGTCGTCAACTACATGCGCGACTACCAGCTGCGTCTCGGCTTGCCGCCCGCGCAGGTCTACAACCAGACGATGTACCTGCTGGCCGGCATGCTGGCGATCGGGCTGGCGTGCAACCTGCTGGTCCGTCCGGTTGCCGCACGATGGGTGATGACCGACGTCGAACTGGCCAACGAGCGCCGTCTCGCACACGAACGGTCGACGCCGGCGGCCGCCGGCGCCGTGGCGTCCGGGGGGACCTCACCCGCGGCCCTGGTACTCGCCTGGCTCGCCGTCGGCCTGCCGATCGCGTGGGGCGCCTACCGCACCCTGCAGAGCGCCGTGCAGCTGTTCGGGTGACACTATGAGTCGGAGGATCGCATGCGTCGACTGCTTCCCGCCCTGACGGCCGCGGCTCTCGCGTCGGCGATCGTCGTCGCGCAGCGCCCGGCGCCAACGTCCGCGGCCGCCGGCGAATGGCGGCACTACGCCGGCGACGCTGCGAGCACGAAGTACTCGCCGCTCGACCAGATCACCCGCGCGAACGTGAACCGGCTCGAGATCGCGTGGCGCTGGAGCTCGCTCGACAACGAGATCGTCAAGACGAACCGCCGCGAGGCCCGGCGCCTATCAGGACACGCCGCATCATGGTGAACGGCGTGCTCTACACGACGACGTCGCTCGGCGTGTACGCCGCGATCGACCCGGCAACCGGCCGCACGCTCTGGCAGCTACGACCCGGAAGTGTGGCGAGCTCGGGCCGCCCGCCGAACCTCGGCTTCACGCATCGAGGCGCGGCGTACTGGAGCGACGGCACGCGCCGCGGATCATCAGCGGCAGCCACGATGCGCATCTGGTCTCGATCGACGCGGAGACCGGAAAGCCCGATCCCGCCTTCGGCGTCAACGGCAGGGCGGACGTCATCGCCGGCCTGCCCTACGCCGAACGGATCCGCAACTACGCGATCAACTCCACGCCGGTCGTCGTGAACGACGTCATCATCGCCGGCGCCGAACATCGTCGATCGGCCGCAGGTCAAGGAACAGCCGCGCGGCGACATCTTCGGCTTCGACGTGCGCACGCGGCCGCAAGCTCTGGACGTTCCACTCGGTGCCGCAGAAGGGCGAGTTCGGCTACGACACGTGGGAGAACGGATCGGCGGAGTACACCGGCAACACCAACGTGTGGTCGCTGATGACGCGTGGACGAGGAGCTCGGCTACGTGTACCTGCCGTTCGGCACGCCGACCAACGACTACTACGGCGGCCATCGGCCCGGTAACAACCTGTTCGCCGAGAGTCTCGTGTGCCTCGACGCCACGACGGGCAAACGCGTGTGGCACTTTCAGGCGATCCATCACGGCGTCTGGGACTACGACTTCCCGGCGGCGCCCAACCTCGTGGACATCACCGTCAACGGCCGGCGGATCCCCGCGGTGGCGCAGGTCAGCAAGCAGGGGTTCGTGTACGTCTTCGACCGGCGGACGGGAGAGCCAGTGTGGCCGATCGAGGAGCGGCCGGTGCCGGCGTCGACAGGTGCCGGGTGAGCGGATCGTCGCTCACGCAGCCGTTGCCAACCATGCCGCCGCCGTTCGAGCGGCAGGGGCTGCTCGATGTCGGACGTCGTCGACTTCACGCCGGAGCTGCGCGCGCAGGCGCTGGAGGTGCTGAAGCAGTGGGACCGCGGACCGCTCTTCACGCCGCCGACCGAGCGAGGCGCCGTCCAGATGCCGGGCAACGTCGGCGGCGCGGACTGGGGCGGCGCGGGCGTCGATCCCGAAACGGGTTTCCTCTACGTGCCGTCGCTTACCAGCCCCATCGTCGTGAAGCTCGAGAAGGGCGACACCACGCCCGGCAACATGCGATACCGTCGCGCGGCGACGCCGGCAACCTGCCGACGCTCGACGGCATCCCGCTCTACAAGCCGCCGTACAGCCGCGTGACGGCGTTCAACCTGAACACCGGCGCCATCGCCTGGCAGGTGCCGATCGGCGACGGTCCGCGCAACCATCCGCTGCTGAAGGATCGGAACCTGGGCCCCCTCGGCAACGGGACGCGCGCAAGCCCGCTGGTGACGCGCTCGCTCCTGTTCGTGAGCCAGTTCTCAGGCGGCCTCGGGCGGGCAACCCCCATCCAAGATCAATGGTCTCGAGCTGTCGGATCTGCCGCAGGAGCCACCGAAGTTCCGGGCGTTCGACAAGCTTACCGGCGAGCTGGTGTGGGAGAAGGAGCTGCCGCTCGGACCGGCGGCCGCGCCGATGACCTACCTGGCCGGCGGCCGGCAGTTCGTCGTCCTCGCCGTCGGCAGCGGCATCAACGCCGAGCTGATCGCGTTCGCGCTGCCGTAAGCAGCGCGGCGCGTCAGTACAATGGCGTAAATGCCACCGACGCGAGCCGCCAGCGGGTCGCCGACGCTGCCCCTGCTCCTGGGGTTCGTCTTCGCGCTCGCCACCGTCCTCGCTTACTCGTGGTACATCTCCGTCCAGATCTCGGGCCTCCGCCGCCTGCAGGTCGACCTGACGGATCGCAACCGACGCGACTCGCTGCAGCTGCTCCGCATCCAGAACGATCTGAACCAGCTCGCACTCGCCATGCGCGACATGCTCGATCCGGGCGAGCGCTATCCGCTGTTCGCCTGGTCGTCGCAGTTCGACCGCGTGCGCCTGGACCTCGACGCTGCGCTGAAGAGCCAGGAGGAGGTGACCACCGCGCGGCGGACTCCCGAGCAGGCGCAGTACCTGGTCAGCGCGGTCGACCAGTTCTGGGACGCGGCGGAGCGGACCTTCGAGCTGGCGCGGTCAGGCCGCGAGGAGGACGCGCGCGAGCAGGTGCGCAACTCGCTGCAGGCGCGGCAGGCGGCGCTGAGCACAACGGTCGCGCGGCTGCTCGTCCAGAACAACGAGAGCGAAGCGGAAACGGCGCAGCAGGTCCAGAACATCTACGCGAACGTACAGCGGCAGGTCTACGTATTCCTGCTCGCCACGCTCGGCGCCATCGCCGCAACCGGCCTGTACGTCATCCGCTCGAACCGGCGCCTCTTCTCCGAGCTGGCCTCGCTGTCCGACCAGCGGCGCGAGCTGACGCAGCGGCTGATGGTGATGCGCGAGTCGACGCTGCGCGAGCTCTCGCGCGAGCTGCACGACGAGTTCGGGCAGACGCTCACCGCGATCGGATCGATGCTCGGGCGGGCCGGGCGGCGTGCCCCTGACGGCTCCGAGCTCAGGACGGACTTGCGCGAGATCGGCGAGGTCGCGCAGAGCGCGCTCGACGGCGTCCGCCGGCTTTCGCAGGCCCTGCATCCGTCGATCCTGGAGGAGCTCGGTCTCGAGAGCACCGTCGATTGGTACATGTCGACCGTCGAGCGGCAGCTCGGGCTGCAGGTCTCCTACGAACGTACCGGCGCCGCCGGAGCGCCGCTCGACAACGCGACGGTCATTCACGTGTATCGCGTGCTGCAGGAGGCCCTGAGCAACATCGCCCGGCACGCCGGAACCAAGCAGGCGTGGGTCCGCCTGCATAATGAGGGTGGCAGCCTGCGGCTCGAGGTGGAGGACCACGGAAAGGGTCTGGATCCGGCGATGGCGAAGCGAGGCCTCGGTCTCGTCGCCATGCGCGAGCGGGCCGAGCTGGTTGGCGGTTCGCTCGACATGCTGAGGCCGGCCCAGGGAGGCACCCTCGTGCGACTCGTCGTACCGCTGGCAGCACCGGCTGCAACCGCATGAGCGAAGCGATCACCGTCCTGCTCGTCGACGATCACGCGCTGGTGCGCCGGGGATTCCGCCGCCTGCTCGAGGACGACCCGGCCATCACGGTCGTGGGCGAAGCGAGCAGCGGCGACGAGGCCATCGCCCTGGCGCAGTCGCTCCGTCCGCGCGTCATCGTGATGGACGCGGCCATGCCGGGCACGAGCGGACTCGCGGCCACGCGTACCATCCTGGCGAACCAGCCAGATGCCGCCATCCTGATGCTCAGCATGCACTCCGAAGCCACGCTGGTCGGGCAGGCCATGGACGCGGGCGCCCGCGGCTACATCCTGAAGAGCGCGCTCGATCTGGACCTCGCGGCTGCCGTCAAGCGGGTTGCCGCGGGCGAGATCGTGATGGCGCCTGGTGTCGTGCCGGCCGACGGCCTCTCCGGCGAACGCGATCGGCTCACGCCCCGCGAGCTCGAGGTGCTCAAGCTGATTTGCGACGGCCTCTCGACCCGTGCGATCGCCGCAAAACTTGGCCTGAGCGTCAACACGGTGGCCGTGCACCGCGCCAACATCATGAATGCCCTCGGCGTGCACAAGACGGCGGAGCTCGTGGTGTACGCCATGCAGCAGGGGCTGGTACACCCCCTGTGAAGCGCCGGCAGTTCCTCGCGCACTGCGGCGCAGGATTCGCCGCGCTCGCGCGCCCGCTCGACGTCGGCGCCGCGCAGCCGGCGGCCGGCGCCGCCCTTCCATTCCACTTCACCGACGTCACGCGCACGGCGGGCATCGACTTCCGGCACAACAGCGGCGCCTACGGCGGCAAACTGCTCCCCGAGACGCTCGGATCCGGGTGCGCCTTCATCGACTACGACGCCGACGGCTGGCCCGACATCCTGCTGGTCAACGGCATGGACTGGCCCGGCCACAAGAGCCAGCGATCGACGCTGCGGCTCTATCACAACAACCGGAACGGCACGTTCACCGACGTCACGCGGGCCGCGGGCCTCGACCTCGAGCTGTACGGCATGGGCGTGGCAGTCGGCGACTTCGACAACGACGGCTTCTCCGACTTGTTCATCACCTGCGTCGGCCAGAGCCGTCTGTTCCGGAACACTGGCAAAGGCGCGTTCGTGGACGTCACGCGCGCCAGCGGCCTGGGCGGGCGCGAGGCGTTCAGCACGTCGGCGATGTGGGTGGACGTCGATCGCGACGGGCATCTCGATCTCTTCGTCTGCAACTACGTCCGGTGGTCGCCCGAACGCGACGTATTCTGCAGCCTGGACGGCAAGCAGAAGTCGTACTGCACGCCCGAAGCGTACCGGGGCGAGACCTGCTGGCTGTTCCGCAACCGCGGCAACGGCACCTTCGAGGACGTGACGGCCACCTGCGGCATCTTCGACTCGAGCTCGAAGTCGCTCGGCGTCGCGCTGATCGACGACGACCAGGACGGCTGGCCCGACATCTTCGTCGCCAATGACACCGAGCCGAACAAGCTGTATCGGAACCAGCGCAACGGCCGCTTCAAGGACGTCGCGCTCGACGTCGGCGTCGCGCTGACCGACTATGGCAAGGCGCGCGCGGGCATGGGTGTGGACGCGGCCGACTACACGAACTCGGGCCGGCCCGGCCTCGCGATCACCAACTTCGAAGGGGAGATGATCGGCCTGTATCGGCCGCAGCAGCCGGGGCTGTTCCGCGACGTCGCGCAGGCGGCCGGCCTCGGCCAGGCGTCGCGCAACCGGCTCGGTTTCGGGTGCCTCTTCGCCGACTTCGATCTCGACGGCGATCTCGATCTCGTCGTCGCCAACGGTCACATCGACGACACGGTCCGCAACATCCCGGGGAACGCGGGCTACGCTCAGGCGTCGCACCTGTTCCTGAACGACGGTACCGGCAGCTTCCGCGACGTGGCAACCGGGGTCGGCGGCGGATTCGACGCGCCACGCGTCGGCCGCGGCCTGGCTTGCGGCGATTTCGACCGCGACGGCGACGTCGACCTCCTCCTCACGACCAACAACGGTCCGGCGGTGCTGTTCCGCAACGATCAGACCGGCGGCAACCGCAGCCTGCGGTTCCGCCTCGTTGGCGTCACGTCGAACCGCGATGCCATCGGCGCGTCGGTGCGCATCTTCCATGGCGGCACGACGCAGACGCGCACGGTGAAGAGCGGATCCAGCTACCTCTCGCAGTCCGAGCTTCCGCTCACTTTCGGCGTCGGACGCCGCGACCGGGTCAATCGGGTGGTCGTCACCTGGCCGAACGGGCGGACCGAGGAGTTCACCAACGTCAGCTCCGGACGCGCGTACGACTGCGTCGAAGGCAAGGGCCTGACGGACACAAAGTGAAAACTTAAAACTTAGAACTCAAGACTCACGGACCCCCAAGTTGCCGCGGGCCAGCTTCACGAAGGCACGAAAGCACGAAGCTCGGGGCTCTTGAGTTCTGACTTCTTAAGCTCTGAGTTCTAAGTTCTAAGTTCCGAGCAGGTTAGCGTAGGATTGCTCGACCATGCAGCCGCTCAGCCTCCTGCTCTGGGTCCCGTTCTTCGGGGCCATGGTGATCTGCCTGCTCCCCTCCGAGCAGACGGCCCTCGTCCGGCGGATCGCGCTCATCGCGGGCGGGCTCGCGCTGCTGCTGTCGGTGCGCCTGCTGACTAGCTTCGACGCCTCGCTGGCGACCGTGCAGCTGGCCGAGAGCCTGCCCTGGAGTCCGCGGACGGGCCTCTCCTATGCGCTCGGCGTCGACGGCCTGTCGCTGCCAATGGTGCTCCTCACCACGCTCCTCACGCTCGTTGCACTGTTGGCGTCGTCGAGCGTCACTCATAGCCTGAAGGGCTACTACGCGTGGATGCTGGTGCTCGAGTTCGCGATCCTCGGGGTCTTCCTCGCGCGCGACTGGAGCCTTTTCTTCATGTTCTGGGAGCTCACGCTGATCCCGCTGTTCTTCCTGCTGGACCTGTGGGGCGGACCGAAGCGGCATCCCGCGAGCCTGAACTTCGTGCTGTATACGATGGGGGGATCGATCTTCATCCTCGTCGGCCTCATCATCATCTACCGCGTGACGCCGGCCCACTCCTTCGACATGACCGCGATGCTGGAGGGCGCCGCGGCTCTCTCGCGCACCCAGCAGATCGCGTTGCTCGCCGCGTTCATCGTCGGCTTCGGCGTGAAGATTCCGATCTTCCCGCTGCATGGCTGGCTGCCGCTGGCGCACGTGGAGGCGCCGAGCCCGGCCAGCATCCTCCTGTCGGGCGTGATGCTGAAGATGGGCGCGTACGGCCTCATCCGCGTGACCGGCATGTTCCCCGAAGCGATCGTCGTCTGGCAGCCGTGGCTGGCAGTGCTCGGGATGGTGAACGTGCTGTACGGCGGCCTGCTCGCGTGGCGCCAGAGCGACTTGAAGGCGATGGTGGCCTATTCCTCGATCAGCCACATGGGCGTCGTCGTGCTGGGCATTGCGACGCTGAACGTCTCCGGCCTGCTCGGCGCCACGACGCAGATGGTGGCGCACGGCCTGAGCGCCGGCGCGCTGTTCCTGATGGTCGGCCTGCTGTACGAGCGGACCCACTCGCGCGAGGTCACGACGTACGCCGCGCTCGTGAGGGTGATGCCGGGGTTCACCATCTTCATGACGATTGCGCTGCTCGCGTCGATCGGCATGCCGGGCTCGGCCGGCTTCGTCGCCGAACTGCACACGCTCGTCGGAGGGTTCGAGCGGTGGGGGTGGCCGATCGGGCTGGTGAGCGCGGGGGTCCTGGTCGGCGCGGCGTATGCGGTCCGGACGGTCGGGCACCTCTTCACGGGTCCCGCCCGCGCCGAGCTGACGGGGCTGCGCGACCTGCAGGGGCACGAGATCGCCGCGGCGCTGCCGCTGGCGCTGGGGCTGGTGGTGCTGGGCCTGCAGCCCGCGTTGATGACGCGGCTGCTCGAGGCGACGATTACGGCACTGGCTGCCGCGTTCTGAATGTGTTGTAGACCCGACCCTATCGACTTCCGACCCGATCCGCCCACACCTGCGCCGCACGCGCCGACGCGTTCAGCATCACCCCCGGAAACAGGCCTCCTGCAATGACCAGCACCGCCATCGTCACGACAATGGCAATCTCGCGCGGCTGGAGATCGCGACCCGCCTGCGCGCCCGGATCGCGCAGCGGCCCCATGAAGGCGTGACGGTAGAAGCCGAGGAGGTACGCGGCGCCGAGCACCGCGCCTGACAGGGCCATCACCGCGAGCCCGGGATGCGTCCGGATCGCGCCAACCAGGATCGGGTCCTCACCGACGAAGCCGCTCGTGCCCGGCAGGCCAATCGACGCGGCACCGAGCACGAGGAACAGCGCCGCGAGCTTCGGGAAGACGGCCGCCAGGCCGCCGAGGCTCGTCAGGTCGGTCGATCCGAGCCGCCGATGCAGTGAGCCGGCCAGGATCATCAGCCCGCCGGCGATCAGCGAGAAGTTCAGCGTCTGCATCACCGCGCCCTGGATCCCCTGGACGTTCATCGCAGACAGCCCCACGAGCACGAGGCCGACGTGGCTGATGCTCGCAAACGCCAGCATCCTCCGGAGGTTGAACTGCTGCAGCGCCACCAGCGCGCCGTAGATCACGCCGAGCGCCCCGAGCAGCCCCAGCACCCACGCGTACATCCGCTGCGGCGCCAGGCGCCAGCGGGATGGCAAAGCGCAGGATTCCGTAGGCGCCAAGCTTGAGTCCCACGAGCAGCGCCGTGAGACCCGTAGGCCCTTCCATCGCGACCGTCGGCAGCCACGTGTGCAGCGGCAGCACCGGCGTCTTCACAGCGAAGCCGAGGAGCAGCAGGACGAAGACCGCTGTCTGCGTGGCGGCGTCAGCGGGCCTCGCAAGGAGTTCCAGGTAGTCGAAGGAGAGCCCTGCCGGTGGCGCCAGGCCCGCGGCGGTCGCGTGCCGATCCCGAGGATCAGGATGCCGAACAGCAGCGGCACACCGCCGGCGAGCATGATCAGCGTGTACTTCGCGCCGGCGTATCGGCGCTCGGCACCGACGCCCCACAGCGTGATGAGGAAGAACACGGGGACGAGCGTCAGCTCCCAGAAGAGAAAGAACAGGATCAGATCCAGCGAGGTGTACACGCCGATGGTGAACCCCTCGAGCGCCAGGAGCAGCCCGAAGTAGAGGCGCGTCATCGATCCGGACGTCGTCCACGACGAGAGCATGACGCCGCCGAAGAGCAACGCCGTCAGCGGCAGGAAGAGCACCGAGAGGCCGTCGACACCGACGAGATACTGCACCCGGAGGCTCGGGATCCACGTGGCGCGTTCGACGAGCTGCATGCCGCCCTGGCCCGCGTCGAACAGCGCGACGGTCCACAGGGCAAGCAGCAACTCCACGCCCGCCGCCGCCAGCGCACAGCGGCGCACCCAGCGTTCGTCGCGCACGAGCGCGAGCGCTGCTGCGGCGAGGAGCGGGAACGTGATGAGCAGGCCGAGGACCGGCGGCATCAGTTGGCCCCGCCGATGATTGACCACGTGGACGCGAGGTGCTCGAGCGATGCCGACACCGTCTCGATCCATGGATGGGCGTAGAGACCCGCCCCGAAAATCACGGCGCAGAGCGCGCCGGCGACCCATCGCTCGAAGCCGCGAAGGTCGATGAGCGCGGCTCCCGCCTCGCGGCTCTCGTGCGTGAAGAAGACCCGCTGGTACACCCACAGCAGCACGCTGGCGACCAGCACGTTGCCCGCCGCCGCAGCGTAGGCCGAGATCCAGTGGAACGACTCGAGCATTCCCTCGAGCGCGAGGTGCGCCGCCTCGAAGCCAGGCGTTCCAGGCATCGCGAGCGTGCCAAGCGCAGCGGCGAGGAACGTGAGGCCGATGAGCGGCACGCGTTCGAACAGGCCGCCGAGCTGGTCGAGCCGAGTCGTTCCGGTCCGCTCGTTGAGCAGGTGCGTAGCGAAGTAGAGGCCCGCGGTGGCAAGGCACAGGTTGAGCGCAAGCAGCAGGCCGCCCTGCAGGCCGGCATGGTTCAGCGCGAACATGCCGACCAGCAGCGAACCGTTCTCGCTGATGGCCGCGAACGCGATGAGGCGCCGCAGGTCGACCTGCAGCAGCGCCATCAGCGCTCCGTACAGCATTCCTGCGAGTCCGAGCGCGACCACCCAGTCGGCCCAGGCATCGACCGCCAGCGGCAGCACCGGAATCGCGAACCGGAGCAGCGCGTACGCGCCGACCTTGATGCTCACCATGACGAGCATGTTGATCGGCAGCCACACCGCCGACGACACGGTCGGCAGCCAGGCGTGAAACGGAAAGAGGGCGAGGCGCAGGGCAAGGCCGTAGAACAGGATGATCGCCAGACGTGAATCCCACGCGTGATCGCGCGCGCCGGCAACCAGTTGCTGCAGGTCGAAGGACCACGCGCCGGGCGAGACGGCCGACAGCTGCAATCCGAGCAGCACGATCGCCAGCAGCACCAGGCCCTCGCCCAGGAGACGGAAGGTGAGGAACCGGTAGAGCGCCATTCGGCGGTTCTCTCCCGACGCGTCCGCGGCGTCGCCGTTGTCGCGGATCACGAAGGCGAGCGGCACGAGCTCGATCACGCTGAACAGCCAGAACTGCACCAGGTTCAGCGACGTGAAGGCGCCGAGCAGGCACCACTCGAGCAGAAGAATGCTCGCGACAGCTTTCTTCGCCCGATCGGCAGGAAGGGAGAGCACCTGCGCAGCGGCGACGAGCGCCAGCAGCGTCGTCAGCGGCACGAAGAGCACGCTCGTGCCATCGACGCCGAGGAAGAGCGACAGGCCGCCGAACGCATGGCGTTCGACGAACTGCACGTGGTGCAGCCCGATCTCGAACTCGGTCGCGAGCCAGACGGCCAGGCCCAGCTCGATCGCCGTGACACCCACCGCCAGGGCACCGAGCCCCACGCGGGTGCGCACGCGCGTCAGCATCAGCAGCCCGATGAGCGGGACCGTCAACATCAACCCGATCACCGGCACGCCGACCTGATCCAGCCAATGGAGTTCGGGGAGCATCAGCGAGGGACCCCGCTCAGGAGCGCGAAGAGGCTGACCACCACCGCCGCGGCGACGACGAACGGCCGTTCGAGCTGGACCTCGAGCCACTGCAGGCTGCCGCCGAGCCGATGCGCGCCGCCCGTCGCGCCGTCGCTGATCGTCTTGACGATCAGCCGATCCTCGAACCAGTCGGATGCGCCGGCCGCCCACGCCGTGAGGCTGCCGACGACGCCGCGTGCCGCAGCGAACTGTGCAGGAGTGGCGTCCAGGATGCGGGTTGGGCCGATGCGCCGCTCTTCCCAGCCCGCAAGCGACGACAGCGCGCGCACGGCCGGAGCCGGGAGACCGGTGGCCCGATCGATGACGACGGTGTCGAAGCGTGCGAGGTCCGACGCGACGCGCACGGTCGGCACCACTACCGCTCTCGTCGCGATCTCCTCGAGCCACCCGCGGTTGAGCGCCGCGTTATAGAGCCAGCGCTGCTCCGCCAGCCAGCCCCGCACCGGGCGCGTCCGTTCGCCGTGTAACTGCGCGAGGATCGACGGCGCCGTCAGGAACTGGTACCCGCGCCAGACGCCATGAGCGCCCAGGTGCAGTGCGGCCAGCGTCGACCACCCGAGGCCGGCTTCGGCGACCATCAATCCCAGCTGGCCGACGCTCGAGAACGCCAGCGCGCTCTTCATGTCGATCTGCACCAGCCCGCAGACGAAGCCGTATGCCGCCGTGGCGACACCGACCGCCACCAGCAGCGCGGCGACCAACGGCGTCTGTTCCAGCAGCGGCGCGATCCGGAGGAGGAGGTAGACGCCGCCGTGCACCATCACGGCGCCGTAGAAGAGCGCACTCGACGGCGTAGGCCCTTCCATGGACCTCATCAACCAGGGCGAGAACGGCACCTGGGCCGCCTTGCAGATCGCCGCGACCGCGAAGCACGCGGCAATCGCGCTGGCCCGCACCACGTCGACACGCGCGCCGGCAATCGCCGACCACTCGACGCTGCCGATCCAGAGAAACGCCAGCAGCGTGCCCAGGACAAACGCTGCGTCGCCGATCCGGTTGGTGACGAATACGCGCGTGGCGTTGCCCGCGGCTGCGTGCCGATCGTAGAAATACGCGACGAGCAAATACGAGCAGAGGCCGCTCACTTCCCAGCCGGCGAACGTCAGCAGCGCGTTTCCGCCCGTGACGAGGAGGAGGATCGCTGACGTGAACAGGCTGAGGATCAGGAAAAACCGGTGGAAGCCCCGCTCGCGGTGCATGTAGTTGACCGCGAAGCGGGCCGTCGCCCAGCAGGAGCAGGCGAAGAGTACCGCGAGGGCCAGGCTCAGCACGTCGGTCTGGAACGTCAGCGCAACCGCCAGATCGCCGCTTGCGAACCAGAGCAGGCGCGCGCTGCCGGGCGTCAACATCCCGCGCAGCTGCATCGCAAGCAGCACCACTGCGCAGGCGACGCTGCCGGAGATGGCGGCGAGGGTGAGGCGGCTGGTGATCCGCTCGTCGCGCTCGGACGCGGCAAGCCCGGTGAAGGTCAGCGCCGCGATCGCCGCTGCCGCGGCGAGCGGCAGCGCCCATACCAGGACGAGAAGCGAGGTCACCACGCTCAGCCCACCAGCGCCGGCGCAAGCGGGTCGGTCTCCCCGCGGTAGTAGTCGACCGACCGGGCGACCTGTGGCAGCGGCCGTCGTGCCCCTGTCCACTCCACGAACCCGCGGCCCGGCCTGAACACCGAGAAGACGCCGGTGTCGGGATCCTTGGCGATGACGTGGACCCACTCGTTGCCGATCAACTCACGCAGCGACTCCTGCCGCCCGTAGATGGCGCCGAGAATCGCGGTGCTGGCCTCGACGACGATCTGCAGCCGCACCGGCTCGTGGATCTCCGTCATCTGTTTCGGCAGGCCGGTCCGCAGGTCGCTGCCTGTGCCTTCCATCACCGCAAACATGCCCGTCACGTTGTGCGGGACCTTTGTTCCGCAGCCGAACCGCTCGCGGTCGACCGTCGAGAAGTAGTACTCGAGATTGATCCCTGCGCCGACCGGTCCGACGGCGAGGAGGACCCCCTCGAGAATCCGTCCGTCGGGATCGATGGTTGGATCGTAGGAGACGAGGAAGCTCCGGCGATCGAGGAACACTCCCTGGCTGACGGAGCGCCGGCCGACGATCGCCGCGGCGTTGGTTGCGTGGCCCCACTCGGGGCGCACCTGGCTGAAGTCGTACGCACGCTCGGCCACATGCGCGAGCGATCGTTCGAGCGTGCCGTCCTTCGGCGCCGACGCGAAGCGCCGGCAGCGCTCGTGTGCCGACCACAACGCCGACCTCTCGAGATCGGCGCGCATCCGCGTGAAGTCATCGGCCAGCATCGCAGGGATGAGATCCGTGTCGAAGAACGTGATGCTCTCGTCCGCGGTGTTGTGCTGCGCCCCGAGGAACCAGGTGTCCTCGGGCACGGTGATGCCGCGGGCCGCGAGCAGTTGCCGCACGACCGGGCGGTTCGCCATCGCGGCATAGCTGCGCGCGTTGGGACCGCCGTGGCGTCCGCTGCAGGCGCCGCAGTCGTGCGCGTGCTCGTGGGGGTTGTTCTGGCTCGTCGAGCCGTGCGCCATCAGCACGACCAGCGGCGCGAAGCCGCTCACCAGGCCTATGTTGCGCATCAACGCGGCCACGCGGTCGGCCTGCTCGGCGTCGGTGAACCCGAGACGATTGTGCTCGGGCGTCGGCGTCATTTCGCCGTCGGTCGTGGTCACGGCGACCTCGGTCGCCACGCCCGGCACGAGCCGTGACTGCAGGTTGCCGAGCAGCCTCCAGTAGCGTGTCGGACGCAGCACCATGCCCACGGCGGCGGCGAGCATGACCGGTATCGCAGCGATCATCCCGATCGCCGACGTCAGCAGGTTGCGGCGCGTCTCCTGATACGCGGCCGTCAGGCGGTGCCAGCGGTGCAGCCCCTCGAGGTGATGGGCGAACGACCGCTCCTCGGATCCGCGCGGCACCTCGCGCACTTCGTGGACGGGAGTCGCCACGATGGGACAAAGCGCTGTCACGTCGTGATCGTCGAGCGCCCGCCAGTTGATCACCACGCCGAAGAAGCCCGCGGCGCCAAGCGTCTCGATCTCCGGATTCAGTTCCTCGAGATGCCGCCGGATGCTCTCCTCGCGCTCGTCGATGCAGAACACCACCTGCGCCTGGGGACGATGCTCGCGGGTCTGCCAGCGTCCGCGCCCGTGATTGGCGGCGAGCGCGTTGATCAGGTTGTCGCGGTAGTGATGTTCGTAGGCGGCCTGCCACACGCGGCTCCGCTGATCGTCGGCGAAGCCATCGACCGCGTCGAACAGCCGCGCGATGTCCGCGTCCGCAAGACGCCGGATCTGGCCGCCCGACAGCCCGAGGTGCTGCGCGAGCCGGAACAGCCGCCACGAGCTGCGGTACACCGTGTGCGCTTCGGTGCGCTCCGCAACCGGGCTCAGGCGCCAGGTCCACACCATGTCGGCGAGTTCGTCCCAGCTCGATCGGGAGTGCTCCCCCGGTGTCGCGTGGACGCAGAGATCGCGCGCCCAGCTCGCGAGGTACTCGGGCAGCCGCGCGGCGAAGAGATGATGGCGGACGAGCACCTCGGAGACGTTCGACTCCAGGTATTCCTGCAACGCCGGCCAGCGGCCCGGCACGGCCCACGTTTCCCGCGCGAAACGATCGAGCCACAGCCCGTCGAGGAACAGGCGGATCGCCAGGTAGTCGGTCAGGTTCGTCGGGCCGTCCTTGTTGGCCCGGTAGCCGGGCCGCTGGTGACGCCAGTTCACCAGGCCCGACCACCCGGGAATCTCCAGCGCGATCCGCTGCAGGTAGCCGGCCTGCCGATCCGCCGGCACGCCCAGACGTTCGAGCTCCTGGACGACGGCGTCAAGCGGATCGTCGGGCAACGCCCGGAGGCGCGTGTCCCACTCCGGGAGCTCGTGAACCAACGGGGCGACATCCGCCGGCGCGAGCCGTCGCCATGCGGCGTACAACCCGTCGCGGCGCGCCGGCATGTTCCACGCGGCGATCCCTTCGTCCATGTGCGCGCCGGCCAGCCGGATGAGCATCGGCCGCACGTGGTCCAGGATGTCGTGACCTGTCAACGCACGCACCAGTGCCCCCAGGCTCATCTCGCGTCCCAGCTGCTCGACGAGCTCGGACACGAGGCGGGCGGCGGCGGCGCGCGTGCGGCTGCGTACGAAGGGCGCCGGCGGCAGGTCGCCGGTGACCTCCCCAACCTCGCGGGCTCGAAAGTCTGCGAGCAGCGACTCCGCCAGGCGCACGGGGAGCTCGACGAGATCCTCGGGGTGCAGATCGAAATCGGCCAGGTGGAAGGCATCGAGGCACGCCTTCCAGAGGTCCAGCACCGCCGCGGCGTTGGCTCGCGGCGCAGCCTTCCCGAAGGCCGCGCCTTCCCGCTCCGCAGCCTCCAGAATCCGGCGCCGTGCCGCGTCCGGCACATCGTCCTGGAAGCGCGTCGTCGCGCCTTCCACGTCAATCAGCCATGTGAGCTGGCTTGGCGTCACCGGCTCGATGCCGTGCAGCATGGCGATTCGGAGCAGATCGCCGCGCCGGACCACGCGCCCATCCACGTCGAGCAGCTGCTCGTCGGCCCCGAGTTCCGGCCAATCCCCGGAGGCCACCTCGAGGTCGGTGTCGCTGATCCGGCCCGCCTGGTACAGGGCACGGAACTCGGACTCCTTCATGTAGCCGAAGATGCCCGTGTTGCGGCGCGCGGCCGCCAGCGCCTCGTCGAACGGCAGGTGCTGGTACCCGTGCAACGTGTTGTGGTGGACGAAGTTAAGGATGGGCGCCTGCCCGGGCAGCACGTGGTCGAGGTGCGCAATAGCCGCGGCGACCCGGGCGCGGGGGGCCGTCTCAGTGGAGGGCGGGTGACCGTGCTCCGAAACCCCGACCGCTGAAGAAGACATAAGGGTCAGCGATGGGAATCATAAACAAAAACCCAAGAAAGCGTTAGTGCCAAGGCGGGCGATGCTGGCGCACTGGCGACCTGGAGAGGTTGCGACTGGTCAGCTCACCGCCCGGCGAGCGTCGCCTCGAACAGCTGGCGGACGCTGGTCGCCGGACGTCCCGTGAGTTCCTGGACGCTCTGCGTCTGCACGCGAAATGCCGCGAAGCCGGCCATCACCGGGGCGACCTGGGAGACGCCTCCACTCCCCGCAACCTGTTCGATCGTCTTGCCCGTCAGCTCGCTGGCGATCCGCGCGATGTCCTTCCTCAGCACCAGCTCCGGTCCGGTGATTTCGTAGATCTTGTTCTCGTGCCCGGGCGAGCTGAGTACGGCTGCATCCGCTGCCGCGCAATCCTCGCGGGTGACGTAGGCGGCGGGCACTTCGTCGGGCTGGATGACCACCTTGCCGTCGGCCAGCATGCGCTGCGCCTGACCCACGAGGCCGTTCATGTACAGATGATGCCGCATCATCGTCCAGGCGGCGCCGCTCGCGCGGACGTACTGTTCGGTGAGCCGATGTTCGGCGGCCGACTGCGAGTCGCCGGCGTTGTCCGCGTCGACCGACGAGGCGTAGGCAATGTGCTTCACACCGGCGCGGACGGCGGCATCAATCGCGTTCTTGTGCAGCTGCGGCCGGTTCGGCAGCGGGTTGATGCTGATGAGGAGCATGCGCGTGCCCCCCTCGTAGGCGGCGGCCAGCGACTCCGGCCGGGTGAAGTCGCCGAAGCGGGTGCTCGCGCCCATGCGCGCGTACTTCTCCTGTTCGGCGGGCGTGCGGCTGACGAGAATCAGGGCGCGCGGGTCGACGCCCCGCTTCAACAGGTTCTCCACCACGAGCCCGCCAAGCTGGCCCGAGGCGCCGGAGACGATGATCCGATCGCGCGTCTGCGCCGACGCCGACCGGGAGGCGAACGCCGCCATGACCACCATCAGCATCGCCGCCCACCGAATCACCTGGCGCGAGATCCGTGTGTTGTCCATTCCCCTCACCTGCGTCCTGAGACTTGCGACTTGCGACTTACGACTTGCGACTTCCCAGTATCTGCTCGATCACCGCCCGCTCGCACCCCGCCTCCCGCAGCACCTCCTCGGTATGCTCCCCCAGCAGCGGGGCCCGTCGTCCCGCCCGCGGAGGGGTCGCCGACATCTTCACCGGCGCGCCGAGCGTGCGCACGCGACCGAGCGTCGGATGATCGGTCTCCAGCACCATCGCGCGCGCCTGGACCTGCGGGTCGCCAAACACCTGCGCGTAGTCGTTGATCGGACCGCACGGCAGGTCGCCCTCCTCGAAGCGGGCCAGCCAGTGCGCACGCGGCGCTGTCTGCGTCACCGATTCAATCAACGCCGCGAGCGCCTGCCGGTTCTTCACGCGATGCGTGTCGTCGCGATACTCGGGCAGTGTCGCCCACTCCGGGTGGCCAAGGAGCGAACAGAGGCGCGCGAACAGCCGATCGTTGGCAGCGGCAACCGTGATGTAACCATCGGCGCAGCGGATCGCCTGGTACGGTGCGCTCATGCGGTGGGCGGAGCCCATGGGCTGCGGCACGCGACCCGACGCGAAGTACTCCGTCGCCTCCCACACGGACAGGGCGACGCCGGCTTCCAGCAGCGACGTCTCGACATGCTGGCCCGCACCAGTCCGGTTGCGATAGTGGAGCGCCGCGAGGATGGCCGACAAGGCGAAGAGCCCGGCACCGAGATCGGTCAGGGGCAGCCCCGCCTTCATCGGCGGCCCGCCTGGCTCGCCGGTCACCGACATGATGCCCGACACGCCCTGCGCGACGAGGTCGAACCCACCCCTGGACGCGTCGGGCCCCGTCGCGCCGTAACCGGAGATCGAGGCGTAGATCAGCGATGGATACTGGGGCGCCAGCGATCCGTAATCGAGACCGAACTGCCGCATCACCCCGGGACGGTAGTTCTCGATCAGGATGTCGGCCCTGGCGAGCAGCCGGCGGAACGCGGCCTGACCTGCGGCCGTCTTCAGATCCAGCACGACGCCGCGCTTGCCGCGATTCACCGCATTGAAGCTCGGGCTGTCGCTGCCGATCGCACCGGCCATGCGGCGTGCCGAGTCGCCGCCGGGCGGCTCGACCTTGATCACGTCGGCGCCCATGTCGCATAGTTGCATCGCGCAGAACGGGCCTGCCATCACCTGGGTGACGTCGAGCACCCTGATGCCCGCGAGCGCGCCGCGTCCGTTGTCCCGATCGCTCATCTTCCCAGCTGCCTCATCGAGGAGCCCTCACGTGTCCACGCCCCAGACTCAGTTCGCCATCGACGGTCCACTCGCCTTCTTCACCATCAACCGGCCCGAAGCACGCAACGCGATGACCTGGGACATGTACGACGCGCTCGTGCGTGCGTGCGACGAGGTCGACGCGCGCGACGACGTTCGCGTGTTCGTGATCCGCGCGGCCGGCGATCGTGCGTTCATCTCCGGCACGGACATCAGCCAGTTCACCGACTTCGACACGCCGGAGACGGCGCTCGGCTACGAACGCCGGCTGGACTCGGTCATCGACCGCGTCGACCGGGTGGGCGTGCCGACCATCGCGCAGGTGCAGGGGGTTGCCGCCGGCGGCGGGTGCATGATTGCGCTGGCGGCCGACATGCGGGTCTGCACGCCGGATGCGCGCTTCGGCGTGCCGATCGCACGGACGCTCGGCAACTGTCTGTCGGCGGCGAACTACGCGCGGCTGGTCGATCTGATCGGGCCGGCGCGCACAAAAGAGCTGCTGATCACCGGCCGCCTGATCGACGCCGCCGAGGCCGAGTCGCTGGGGCTCGTGACGCGAATGGCCGACAGCAGCGACCTGGACGCCGTGGTGCGCAGGTTCGCGGCCGACATCGCGGTACACGCGCCGCTGACGATTCGCGCCACGAAGGAGGCGGTGCGGCGCATCCAGGCCCATCGGCGGATCGACCCGTCGCTGACCGACGACCTGATTACGCTCTGCTACACGAGCGCAGACTTCAGGGAAGGGGTCGCCGCGTTCCTCGCACGCCGGGCGCCACAGTTCCGGGGTCACTAGGGCGCGGGCCTCACGACCCGACGCGCTCGGCCGCAGCCGCCAGCAGGTCGTCGAGCGCACGGTCCACGCCGCCGCGGGTGAACGGCACCCCCGCGAGCGCGAGGGCCATCTCGACGCCGCACAGGGTCCCTCCGAGCATGAGCTCGTTGAAGTCGCCGAGGTGACCGATCCGGAACGCCCGCCCCTTCAACCGTCCGAGCCCGGCGCCGAGCGACATGTTGAACCGCTCGCTGGCGACGGCGCGGACCGCGTCCGCATCGTGGCCGTCCGGCATCATCACCGCCGTCAGCACCGGGCTCATCTCGTCCTCGCGCCGGCAGACGATGGGGAGGCCCCAGGCGCGCACCGCCGCACGGGTGGCGCGCGCGAGCCGCTGGTGGCGGGCGAACACCTGCTCGAGGCCTTCCTCGTCGAGCAGCATCTGCAGCGCCTCCCGCAGCCCGTACAACAGGTTCGTCGCGGGCGTGTACGGGAAGAAGCCGACGGCATTGGTCGCCAGCATCGGGCCCCACGCCCAGTAGGACTTCGGCAGCGTCGCGGTCGCCGAGGCGCGCAGCGCCTTCTCGCTGATGGCGTTGAAGCTGAGTCCCGGCGGCAGCATGAGCCCCTTCTGCGAACCGGTCAGCGTGACGTCGATCCCCCACTCGTCGTGCCGGAGATCGACGGAGCCGAGCGACGACACCGCATCGACGAGCAGCAGCGCCGGATGGCCGGCGGCATCGATGGCGCGCCGGACGGCCGGCAGCCTCGTCGTGACGCCGGTAGACGTTTCGTTGTGGACCGCGAGGACCGCCCGTATCGTGTGGCCGCGGTCTTCGCGCAGACGCGCTTCGAGCTGCGCGGGATCGACTCCATGCGACCAGTCGGTGTCCACCACGTCGACCTGCAGCCCGAGCCGGCCGGCCAGTTCGGTCCACAGGCGCGCGAACTCGCCGGTCTCGAACGCGAGCACGCGGTCGCCGGGCGACAGCGTGTTCACGAGCGCCGCTTCCCACGCACCCGTTCCGGACGCCGGGAACACCACGACCGGCCCGGTGGTCTGAAACACCCGACGCAGCCCGGCGAGCACCGCGTGTCCCAGCTCGGCGAACTCGGCGCTGCGATGATCGATCGTCGGCTGGGCGATGGCGCGCAGCACGCGATCCGGGACGTTCGTGGGACCGGGAATCTGAAGGAAGTGACGGCCGCTGCGGTTCATGGACCGAGATGGTAGCACTCGGTCGAACCCGCCGGCCGGGGTCGCCCTATAATCGGCTGCCTCAGGATGCGAGCCGTCCCCGTCGAAACCGGCCGACCAGTCCCCCAGGCGCTCGCGGCAGCGGTCGACGCCGCAGCGCTGCGCGCCGAGCTCGAGCAGTCGGTTGCGGGCGAGGTGCGGTTCGACGCGGTGTCGCGCGCGCTCTACTCCACCGACGCGAGCGTCTACCAGATCGTGCCGCTCGGCGTGGTCGTGCCGCGGACACGCGAGGACATCGTCCGCACCGTCCGCATCTGCGCGCACCACCGATGCCCGATCACGATGCGCGGCGGCGGCACATCGCAGGCCGGCCAGGCGATCGGGGCGGGCCTGCAGATCGACACGTCGAAATACTGCAACGCCATCCTCGAACTGAACGTCGACGAACGCTGGGCCATCGTCGAACCGGGCATCGTGCTCGACGAGCTCAACGCGGCCTTGAAGCCGCACGGCCTGCGCTTCGCGCCGGACATCTCCACCGCGAGCCGCGCAACCATCGGCGGCATGATGGCCAACAACTCGAGCGGCGCGCGCTCGGTGCTGTACGGCAAGACCATCGACCACGTGATCGAGCAGCACGTCGTGCTCGCGGACGGGAGCCTGCGCCCACTTCCGGCCTCTCGATCCCGGGGAGTTCGAGGCGGTCTGCGGTGCCGAGACGCTCGAGGGCGCCGCCTGCCGGGAGGTGCGACGCCTCGCCACGAGCTGTCGCGCGAGAGATCGAACGCCGCTACCCGAAGATCCTGCGGCGCGTCGGCGGCTACAACCTCGACGCGTTTGCCGACCCGTCGGCGCCGTTCGACATGACACGGCTGATGGTCGGCTCCGAGGGCACCCTGGCGGTCGTCCTCGACGCGAAGATCCGGCTGGTGCCGCTGCCGAAGGCCAAGGCGGTCCTTGCGATCCAGTTCGCGGATCTGCTCGAGGCGCTGCGGGCGACGCCGGCGATCCTGGAGCACGGTCCCTCGGCGGTCGAGGTGATGGACGGCTTCATCCTCGAGAACACGAAGCAGAGCGCGGCGCTCGATCGGATGCGGCGCACGTTCATCGAAGGCGATCCGGGCGCCCTGCTGTGCGTCGAGTTCTACGCCGACCGCGACGAGGACCTGCCGCCGCGACTCCAGGCGCTCGAAGCGGACCTGCGGGCGAAGCGTTTCGGATACCGCTACACACACGCGCTCGATCTGGCGGCCCAGGCGCGCATCTGGAGTCTGCGGGAGGCCGCGCTCGGCCTGTCGATGGCGATGCGCGAGGAGGCCAAGTCGATCTCGTTCGTCGAGGACACGGCGGTCGCGCCGGAGCGGCTCGCGGAGTTCATCGATCGGTTCCTCGCGCTGGTGAGACGGCACGGCACCACCGCGGGCATCTACGCGCACGCATCGGTCGGCTGCCTGCACGTCAGGCCCGTGGTGAACCTCAAGACCGACGCAGGGAGTGCGAACGTTCGCGGCGCTTGCGCAGGACGTCGCGGACCTGGTCCTCGAGTTCGGCGGCGCGCTGTCGGGCGAACATGGCGACGGCCTGGTGCGCAGCCCCTTCATGCGCCAGATGTTCGGCCCGGTGCTGTACGAGGCGTTCCGCGACATCAAGCGCACCTTCGATCCGCACGGCATTCTCAACCCGGGGAAGATCGTCGACGCTCCGGAGCTCACGGCCAACCTCCGGTACGGAGGCGGATACGTGACGCCGGATCCGCCGACGTCCTTCGACTACACGGAGTTCGGCGGGCTCGGCGGCGCCGTGGACATGTGCAGCGGCCTCGGCGCGTGCCGCAAGAAGCTCGACGGGACGATGTGCCCGTCGTACATGGCGACGCGTGAGGAAGCGCACTCGACGCGCGGACGCGCCAACACGCTCCGGCTCGCGATGAACGGCAGGATGCGCGACGCGGGGCTCGGCGACGAAGGCGTCCGCGAAGTGCTCGATCTGTGCCTCGAGTGCCGCGCCTGCAAGGCGGAATGCCCGGTCGGTGTCGACGTCGCCCGGTTCAAGAGCGAGTTCCTCGCCGGCTACTGGCAGCGGCACGGCACGCCGGCCCGCGCGCGCGCGCTGGGCAACATCCGCACGCTCTCCGAGTGGGTCAGCCCGATCGCGCCGGTCGCCAATTTCTTCGCCCGCAGCGCGCCGGTCCGATGGCTGAACGAGAAGATGCTCGGCCTGGACCGCCGCCGCCTGCCTCCGCGCGTGGGCGGCGCGCACGTTCACGCGGCAGGCTGCTCGGCCGCACACGGGCGCCGGGCGCGTCCCGCCCGGCCACGCTGATCTTCCGTGACACGTTCACCGATTACTACAACCCGTCGGTGGGTCTCGACGGTGTCGAGGTGCTGCGCGCTGCCGGCATCGAGGTGGGTCTGGCGCCGAACGGCTGCTGCGGGCGTCCGCTCATCTCGCAGGGTCTGCTCGACCAGGCACGGGAACGGGCGGCCTACAACGTCGAGCGGCTCTTTCCCCTGGCCGAACGCGGCGTGCAGTTCGTGTTCTTCGAGCCGAGCTGCCTCTCCGCCCTGCGCGAAGACGTGCCGGACCTTCTGCGGGGCGACGCGCAGCGCCGCGGCAGGCGCGTCGCGCAGGCCTGCGTGCTCTTCGAGGAATATCTGGAGCAGCAGTGCCAGGATGGGCGTGCACAGCTGCGGCTCCGGCCGGGTCCGAGCCGCATCCTGCTGCACGGCCACTGTCACCAGAAGGCGCTCGGGCTCGTGGCGCCGGCCCGGGCCCTGCTCTCCCGCGTGCCGGGGGCCTCGGTCGTCGATCTCGACGCGGGCTGCTGCGGCATGGCGGGATCGTTCGGCTACGCGCGCGATCACTACGAGGTGTCGCGCGCGATCGGCGAGCGCCGGCTGTTGCCGGCCGCCCGCGCGCTCGACCACGATTCGGTGCTCGTGGCGAGCGGCGTCTCGTGCCGCCACCAGGTGGAAGACTTCGCCGCGACACGGGCGCTGCATGCCGCAGAGCTCCTCAAGTCGCTGCTTGAGGGAGCTGTATGAACCTCGCCGTCCTTTCCGTCGCCGCTCTGGGCATCGCGATCTTCGTCAGCTGCGTGACGAGCCTCAACGTCGGGGTCCTCGCGATGGCGATGGCCTGGGTGCTCGGCGTCTGGGTGGGCGGCATGCCGCTCAACACCGTGCTGGCCGGCTTCCCCACGCCGCTGTTCCTCACGCTGGCCGGCATGACGCTGCTCTTCTCGCTGGCGCAGGTGAACGGCACGCTCGACCGCCTCGCGCACCATGCCGTCAGAAGCTGTCGCGGCAACCGCGGCATGATCCCGATCATCTTCTTCCTGCTCGCGTTCCTGCTCGCCTCGATGGGCCCGGGCAACATCGCCACCGCCGCGCTGATCGCGCCGATGGCGATGGCGACGGCATCGCGCGTCGGCATCCCGCTGTTCCTGATGGCGATCATGGTCGGCAACGGCGCCAACGCCGGGTCGCTCTCCCCCTTCGCCCCGACCGGCATCATCGTCAACGGGCTGATGACGCGCATCGAGCTGCCAGGGCACGAGGCAGCCACCTATCTGTACAACGCGGGGGCTCACGCCTTCGTGGCGTTCGGCGGGTATTTCCTCTTCGGTGGCCTCAAGCTGTTTGCGGCAGGGAACACCGGCACCTTCACGCTCGAGAGCGACCAGACGAAGTCCTACCGCTTCGAGACGAAGCACTGGATTACGCTCGCCACCATCGCGGTCCTGCTGACGAGCGTCATCCTCGTGCGCGACCTCCGCGCCACGGGCAGCATCGGCATGGCCGCATTCGTCGCGTCGGTCTTTCTCGTGCTCACCGGCTGCGCGGACGATGGCGAGGCGATCAAGAAGATGCCGTGGCGGGTCATCCTGATGGTCTGCGGCGTGACGGTGCTGATCTCGATCCTCGAGAAGGCACAGGGCATCGACCTGCTCGTCTCGCTCGTCGCGCGGTTCTCGACGGCCGGCACCGTGACCGCGGTGGTCGCGTTCCTGACCGGCATCGTCTCGGTCTACAGCAGCACGTCCGGCGTCGTGCTGCCGGCGTTCCTTCCGATGGTGCCTGGCCTGGCGGCACAGCTGGGCGGCGCGAACCCGATTGCCATCGCCGCTGCGATGAACGTCGGCGGACACCTCGTCGACGTGTCACCGCTTTCCACCATCGGCGCGCTGTGCGTCGCGGGCGCGTCCCAGGAGGAGAGCCGGGCGCTGTTCAACAAGCTGCTGGCGTGGGGTCTGGCTATGACGGTGGTGGGGGCGGCGTTCTGCTACGTGGCGTTCGCGTAACAATCCTTTGCACGAGTGACCAAGCCCGCAGGCACCCGGGCTTTTCGATTCCGCGGTGCCTTCGTGAAGTCAACACTCGACGAAGACACGAAGACACGAAGGGATCCGAACTCGTCGATTCTTCGTGCCATCGTGGAAGTGAGTGAACTGCGACTGCTTAGAAGTTCAACTGCATACCGAAGGCCAGCAGACGGCCCTGTAGGATCGCCGTCGGCCGATTGAAGGCGGTACCGAAAGTCTCGTTGACCGCCAGGATGTTGCTGCCGTTCAACGCGTTGAAGATGTCGAACTGCGCCTGGAAGCTGACGCGCTGCACCTGGAACTTCCGCGCGAAGCGGAGGTCCACCTGGTTCCACCGGTTCAGGAACATCTGTCCGGGCGTCATCACGGGTACGGTCTCCGCCACGTTGGTCAGCGCCAGGCCGGTCGAATTGCGGAAAATCGCACTCGTGACGTTGTAGTTGCCGTTGATCGACCAGTCGACCACGCGGTTGACCGCCGGGTCGTACACCGCGTCCTGGCGCGCCGTGGAGTTCACGGCGCCGGGATAGCCCTGCCAGCTCCCGCTCAGTTGCAGCT
Organism: uncultured Acidobacteriota bacterium; assembly: GCA_963748265.1. GTDB lineage: Bacteria > Acidobacteriota > Vicinamibacteria > Vicinamibacterales > CAVVIG01 > CAVVIG01. Next base: position 402,381 of record CAVVIG010000003.1, read on the forward strand.
TCCACGGCAGCGGATAGGACCCCGCCACCTTGAACTGCTGCTGATACGGGATGTCCAGCTCGCGCTGGTCGCAGAACCGTTGGCTGTTCGGATTCTCGACGTCGCAGGTCACCGTCTGCTGCCGGCCGAGGGTCGTGCCACCATAGACCTGCCCGCCGCCAATGCGCATGGTGAACCCGATGTCGTATCCGTTATAGAGCCGCCGGTTGTTTTCAGAGTTCTTGTCCACATTGCGGACCAGGCCTCGCTTCGCCGGATCGAGGTTGTAGAGCGGAATCGTCGGCCCGCTTGCCGCGTCATACGTCCCATATGCGGGATTCGGAATCTCGTACCGGGTCCAGTCGCTGGGATTGAGCATCTCGTTGTCGGTCCAGAACAGCCGCCGATAGTCGCGGTGCACCCACGTGGCGCTCACCGAGAGCCCGTCTGTGATCTGGTGCTGCACGCCGATGCTCGACTGGATCTGGTACGGACGACGGATGCCGTCGGCCGGGGTGCGGTTGCTCGACGCCGCTGACGTTGAAGGGCACGACCGGGGCGCCGATTTCGCTGTTCTGCGCGATGTCGTCGTTGTTCAGGTCGGACCAGTTTCGACGGTCGGTCGCGATAACCATCGGGTTGTAGACGGCGGCGAAACCGACGGTCGAGAACGACACCATGTACTTGCCGACGTTTCCCTTGATGGCCGTACGTCCGTTGCCGAAGAGATCGTAGACGGCCTGCAGCCGTGGCGCCACGTCACGCCAGTTCGGCAGGTTCTCGATCTTGTCGAACTGCCGGAACGGCACGAAGCGTCCTGCGGGAGACGCCTGATCGGGCACGTGTGTGTTGAACAACTCGAAGCGGATGCCGGGCGTGATGGTCAGCCGCTGGCGGGACCAGGTGTCCTGGGCGTAGATGCTCAGGTCGTAGTTGATACGCTCTCTCGCCTCCTGCGGCGTCGAATGCACGACCACGGACACTGGCGTGAGCACGCCCGCAGCATTCGAAGTGTATTCCTGGAACAGGTCCGTGCCATTGGGGAACTGCCTCTGATGGCGGTTGCCGCCAAACCCCCACGTCATGCCGGTCCTCACCGCATGGCTGCCGGTCACGTACGACGCCTGGGTCAGGATGGTGTGGCGGTCGGGCACGCGGAAGTAGTACGGCCCCTGCACGTTGCCCCAGCGCTCACCAGTGGTGCGGTTGCTCTTCGAGACCGACCCCAGTTCCGTCGGCGCCGGCTGTGATTCGTTGGTCGAATAGGTCTCGTCGTTCTCCGACCAGCCGACCTCGAGCAGCATCTTCGAGGTGAGCGTCGCCGTGTACTTGGCCTGCGCCGTGAAGTAGCGCTTCGGGCTGCGGATACCGCACGACTCTTCGGACGAGAGCGCCGGGCACTCGTGGCCGCGCCACTTCTCGATGCGGTCGATGTAGGCGGCGAACTTGTGCTTGCCGGCGAGGATGAACGTCGTCCGGGCTGCGCCGCTGTACATCACGTTATCGTCCACGACGGGGCGGCTGATGTCCGGCCGATTGGCCCGGAACGTCGTGTCATTGTTGTAAAAGGACTCGGTGACCGTCTGATCGACGCCCCACCGCCGCGCCGTGGCGTAGAACCACATCCTGTCCTTCACGACCGGGCCGCCCACGCCCGGGTTGTAGTCGAAGATTCGCTCGACCCGGTTCGGCGCGCGCAGGCCGGTGGCCTTCAGTTCGTCCGTGAAGTTGTCGGACTGCGTACCTCCCGGCGTGTACGACATGAACAGCGATCCCTTGAAGCTGTTGCTGCCGTCGCGCGGGATCATGTTCAGGCGCACGCCGGAGGCCTGGACCTCGGCGCCGAGCGCGCTCGTCTGATAGCTCATCTCCTCGAACATGCCCTGGTTGAAGTAGTTCTGGATGGCGCCGTCACCCTCGATGCCGTTGACGATCATGCCGTCCACCTGGATCGAGTTGTCGCGGCGGTCGGAGCCGTGCACGGCCATGTAGGTCTGCTGCATGCCAGCGGTGCCGCCCACATCGGGAGCGCTGAGCGTCACGCCGGTCAGCGTGGCGCCGACGCCCCAGAGGTTGCGGCCGGTCGGCACCGCTTCGAGCAGTTCCTTGTTCAGCACGACCTGCTGGGTGGCGCTCTGCAGGTCGACGAGCGGCGTCTGCCCAGAGACCGTGATGGTTTCCTCGAGCGATCCGACGCGCAGTTCAGCGTCGATCGTCGCGGTGAATGTCGTGGGCAGATCGACGCCCTCGCGTCTGACCGTCGCGAAGCCCGGCAGCGTGAACGTCACGGAATAAAGGCCTGGGCGCAGGTCGATGATCCGGTACTGGCCGGTGCCGTCCGTCACCGCCGAGCGGACCTTTTCAATCAGCACGGGGCTCGCCACTTCGACGGTGACACCCGGCATGACGGCGCCGGATGCGTCAGTGACCGTACCGGTAAAGGCACTTTGAGCGAAGAGGCGCCCGGGCAGCAGGACAATTACCGCACACAGGCCCAAGAGGGCAACGCGCGCTCTCACCGACATGGAAACCTCCTTGAGGGGACGCCGGACGATCGTCAAGCCGTCAACGGACTCGCAGGGTCACGACCACGGGTACCAGGATCGACACGCCGAATGAAGCCGTGCGGACGGTACAAAAACGATCGGACGGAACGCGCGACCAGGGCCAGAACGCCGCGACGCGAAAGGAAGGAGGTATAAAGCGGCCGCATTCTGGTCATGCCCCCGCGGCAAAGTCAAGGGCGCGGACCCCGTCGTTCCGCACGGAATCGCGCTGCAGCGGACGCCGATACGGTTGCTTGGAGAAGGCGCGCCTGCCGGCTGTGCCCGTCGTTGACTGGCGCCGCTGCCTGTTCGCAGTGAGTCCCCAACACGTTCTGTATGAAACGGCTCTGCGCCGCACGACGCGTGTTCTGGACGACGACGTCGCGCGGCTGACACGTTCACGCACGCCGGCCAGGCGACCGCGGAATCCAGCCAATTCAGCCGGGCGCCCGCAAACGCCGACTTGGGCTCGATCGTGCTGATGACGTCGTCGTTCAGCCGCTGCGGTCACCGCTGAGGTTACGGAACTCTGGAGGCCCACCATGTCAGGTTCGCTGCGCACAATCCTCATCCTGGCCGCTCTCTCCTGCCCCGTGGCGTCTGCCCACGCCCAGTCGCTCGCGTATACAGCGAACAGCTGCTCGAACGATGTCTCGGTGATTGACATTGGGGCGAGGGCGGTCACCGCAACGGTGCCGCTCGACGGAAGTCCGAAGGGAGTTGGCTTCTCCCCCGACGGTGCCTTCGTCTACATCGTTGACGCGGGGGCCACACGGCTGTGGGCCATCGACACATCGAGCCAGGAAGTTGTCTCGACGCTCGTACTCGGAGACGACGCGGGAACGGGCAACCTTCAGGCTATTGCGGTATCTCCGGACGGGGCGTTTGCGTACGTGCCGCGTGCGAACACGCAGACGCTTGCCGTGATCGACCTTACCAGCATGACGGTGGCGGCCGTCATCCCTCTTACTGGCTTTCCGGAGGGGCTCGTGATCGATCCGACGGGTGCCTTCGCGTACGTCGGTGTGGGGGACCAGTCGGTCGACGTGGTCGACCTGTCGGCGCGCGAGAGAGCCGCGACGATCGACCTCGGCTTCTCGAAGCTCGGCCCGACCGACCTGGTGGTTACGCCGTCAGGCGACACGGTGTTCGTCGCAACCCAGAACTGGTACCTGAAGGCGCTGGACACGGAAACCAGCGTGCTGATCGACACGCTCAACTCGGCCGGCGGCGATATCTTCGGCGTGGCGATCACACCTGACGGATCGCGCGTCTACGCGACGGAGTTCTTCGCACCTGCCGTGCTCGTGTTCGACGCCGAGACGTACGCGTTCATCACGACGATCCCGCTGACGAGCCATCCGCGCGACATCGCCATCACGCCCGACGGCGCCCTGGCCCTCGTCCCTGGCGTGTTCAGCATCTCGCAGACAGGGAACGACGTCACGGTGATCGATGTGGCGACCAACACCGTTCTCACCAGCATCCCTGTGGGGTGCTACCCGACAGCAATCGCGATTATGCCGGACACGTCGCCGGCTGGCCGTCTCACCCGTCTGACCGCGTTCCTCGACCCAATCGCGACCGATTTGAAGGTCATGGCCCGCGCCGTTGCCAAACTGGACGCCGCGCTGGACGCCATCGACGCGGGACGCCTGCGGCCCGCCTGCGCGAACCTCACCGACTTCGTGCATCAGGTGTCGAAGAGTGCCGACACGACGCTCGCTGAGTTCGACACCGACTGGATGATCGCCGAGGCGAACGGCATCCGGTCGGCGCTCGCGTGCCACTGATCGGCGCGTTGCACACTGGCAGCCTCTGCGCTAACCTTCCCGCACGCTGGACCCGCCGGCGGGTCAGCCCAGCTCAATCGGGTTGTGCCGCGCGGCGGCTTGATAGGAGGCCAAGGTGAAACGTCTGCTGCTCTTTTCCTGTCTGCTCGTAGGTCTCACGGTCGCGCCGACGTTCGCGCAGACCGTTCCTGAACTCCCGTTCGAGTCGATTCCCGATCCGCTCACGCTGCCCGACGACGTCCATTTCGGTGAGATCGCCGGGGTGGCGGTGAACTCGAAGGGGCACGTCTTCGTGTTCTCACGCGGCAACTCGACCGGTCCGTCCTACATGGCGACCGCGTCGCAGTTGCTCGAATTCGACGCCAACGGCAGGTTCGTGCGCGAGATCGGCAAGAACCTCTACGCGTGGTCGTACGCGCACGCGGTGCGCATCGACAAGGACGACAACATCTGGGTGGTCGACAAGGGATCGGACATGATCCTGAAGATGAACCCCCAGGGGCGCGTCGTCTGGGTGTTCGGACGCAAGGGCGAGGCGTCGCACTTCATGGTGCCTCCCGACTATGCAGCGACGCTGGCCGGTCTGCTGAAGCGTTCCGGCGTGCCGATGGAGATTCCGGCGAACAACAACCCGCGCAACCCGGTGCCGGTGCACCGCGACAACGCGTTCAACCAGCCGACCGACGTCGCGTGGGACTCGAAGGGCAACTCGTACTTCTCGGACGGCTACGTCAACTCGCGCGTCGGCAAGGCGAACGCCCGCGGCGAATGGGTGGCGAGCTGGGGCTCGCTCGGCAATGGCCAGGGACAGTTCGACACGCCGCACGGCATCGCCGTGTCGCCGAAGGACGAGGTCTACGTCGCGGATCGCGGTAACCGGCGCATCCAGGTGTTCGACCCGGACGGCAAGTTCATCCGCCAGTTCGTGATCGACGTGCCGGTGGACGTGAAGCGCGGCAAGGTGGCCTTCGGGGTGCCCACGCCCGATGCGAAGACCGGATCGCAGGCGCCCGGCGCGCCCGACGCGATGTGCATGACGCCCGGCCCGAATCCCGTGCTGTTCGTCGGCGACCTCTATCCGAGCCGCATCTACAAGGTGTCGCTCGAAGGGAAGGTGCTCGGCGTCTACGGCCAGCCCGGTCGCAACCTCGGTGAGTTCGGCTGGATCCACGCGATCGCGTGCCCGTCGGAGAACGAGGTCTGGGTGGGCGAGCTGATCAACTGGCGCGTGCAGAAACTGGTGACCAAGCGCGCGACGACAAGCAGGTAACTTCGAGAAGTGAGAACTTAGAACTTGGAACTTGGAACGTCGAACTCTTGAGTTCTGAGTTCTAAGTTCTAAGTTCCAAGTTCGACGTGGCCTATCGGTTCGTCGGTAACGCCACGTTCACCACCGCAATCCCGATGTGATCGTTGCGGTGACTGGACGAATTGGCGATCGTCGAGTTCTCCCAGATATAGCCCCCCTCCACCGAGAAGATCGGCGTGAAATGCCGGACGACCCCGCCGTACAGGCGATTGCGATCGAACCCCTGCGGCGGCCCTGAGTCCGTCTCGTCGATCGTGAACATCGACTCGTCGTACATGGCAACGCTCCAGCGCATCGCGCCGAGCGGCCGCTGAGCGCGCACCAGCGCGCGGAAGCGGTGCGAGTTATTGGCCCAGCCATCGAGCCACCGCTGTTCGAGGCGCAACCGCAGCGTCGTTGCCCACCGATCGACGACCGGTCCGCTGATCAGAAACTGTTCCCAGATGCGCTGTTCGTACCGCACGCCGTCGCCGGCGGTGCGGGGCACCCCCACGTAGCCGCCCCAGAGCGAGGCGCGCCGCGACACCGTACGGCCGATCGCGCCGCGGAAGATGGTCAGCCCCAGTTCGGACGCATCATCGGTCCACCGGGGCTGTATTTCGATGTGGGATCGCCAGTCGTCGGAGAGCTGGCCGATGGCGAGGAACTGGAGCCAGAACTGCCCTTCCGACAGGTCCTGGGCGAGCAGTTCGGCAGGCGAAACGAGGATGAACGCGGCGAGCGACGCCGCGATCGTGAGCGCGCGTGACAGTAGCAACCGGCCCTCCATCAACGGCGGGCCGGTCGCGGCTGCCGTCGGTCAGCGAACGACGGCGTCGGCTGCTTCCGCGACCGCCATCTCCTTGCCCGTCGCAACGGCCTTCAAGCGGCGCGATCGCGCCTCCGTCTGGGGCGCGGTGACGGGACCCAGCGAGTTCGAGTCGATGTAGAAGTGGCGAACCGACCCGCACATCCAGGTGTCCTCGTAGAACTGGACGCCCCCGGTGCACACATCGGTACATCGCCCCGACGAGTCCGACCTCGCCAGTCTCGATCATCCCCCGGAGGACGGGGCTGCGCTCGATGATCCCCTCGACACAGCGGTACACCTGAATCCGCGCGACCAGGTTGACGAACTCCTGGTTCTTCGCGGTGCGGTTCTCGGTCACCGTCCGCTCGAAGTAGACAGCCGGCTGAATCAGGTTGATCAGGTGAGAGAGGTTGCCCAGCTGCACGTTGTCGCACGCGCCCTTGATCGCGCCGCAGTTGGTGTGCCCCAGGGCGACCACGAGCTTGGAGCCGGCCACCTTGCACGCGAACTCCAGGCTGCCGAGCACCGGCTCGCACAATACGTTGCCGGCCACGCGTACGCTGAAGACGTCGCCCAGCCCCTGATCGAAGATCAGCTCGCTCGAGGTGCGCGAATCGATGCAGCTCAGGATCGTCGCGAACGGCCACTGCCCTTCACGTGTCTCGTTCACCTGCTCGAGAAGATTGCGGTTGGCCTTCAGGTTCCGGATAAAGCGGTCGTTGCCGTCCTTGAGATAGGTACAGGGCCCGCTCTGGAGTCGTCGTGGCCTGGGTATCCTTCGTGTGCGTACGCATCATCCACTCCTCACTGCAACGAACCGCGTCGCCGGCGTGCGGCGCCTGGGTCCTGTCGAACGACTGAATGAAGGCCGTCAGTGGCCGCCGCCCGCCTGTGCCATCGCGAGGTCGATGCCGACCACCGTCACCCTGATGTTGCGGTGGTGTGCATCCTCGACGAAGGTGGCGAGCACTTCCTTGACGTCGTGATCGATGTATTCCCCGGTTCCGTCGATGACGACCGTCTCGCCATCGTCCACTTCGTCGAGCGCCGAGACGATGCTCGGCTTCGAGACGAAGGTGCCGTCGCGGCGGAACCGCATGCGCAGAATGCCTTCGCCATCGCGTTCGGCGACGACGGCGCGGCGCGAGTTCTCGTAGAGCACGAACAGGATCCCGACGGCGATGCCGATGAGGACACCTTCGAGCAGGTTGAACGTGAGCACGGCCCCGATGGTGATCGCAAACGGCAGCAGCTGCGGGACGCCGAGCTTCACCTGGGTCGCGAACAGCGCCGGCTTGCAGAGATTCAGGCCGACCTGAATGAGGACAGCCGCCAGCGCCGCCAGCGGGATCGCGTTGATCAGCGAGCCGGCCGCCACGACGGCCACCAGCAGCAGCACACCGTGCACCAGCGCCGACATGCGCTCCTTCGCGCCGGCCGCGACGTTCGCGCCGCTCCGGACGATGACGGCGGTCACCGGGAGGCCGCCGAGGAACCCTGACACCGTGTTCGCGGCTCCCTGCGCCAGCAGCTCACGATCCGGCGGGCTGTGCCGCTTGAGCGGATCGAGCCGGTCGACCGCCTGCAGCGACAGCAGCGTCTCGATGCTCGCCACGATCGCCACCGTGACGGCGGTCATCCACACGGCAGGATTGGTCAGCGCGCTGAACTCGGGCCGAGGCAGCGCGCTTATGAGCGCGGCAGGTCCGCCGAGCGGCACCGACACGTACTGGTCGGCGCGGAGCGCCAGCTCCGGCATGCTCCGGAACCAGGCCGCGACCGCACTCGCGAGGACGACGACCACGAGCGCCGGCGAGGCGAACTTGAACCGGGCGAGCGGTGTCGACTTCCACGAGTAGAGGATGACGAACGAGAGCGCCGTGAGCATGATCGACCCGCCCTGCACGCCGTTGCCGATGTTCCGCAGCCCGCCCTGGACGCCGAGCGCCACGGGCAGCTGCGTGAACACGATCGTGATGCCGATCGCCGCGAGCATCCCCTTGATGACGGCGGACGGGACGAGCGACGCGAACCGGCCGAAGCGCAGCACGCCGAACGTCATCTGCAGGAGGCCGGCAAGCATCACCGCCGCAAGGAATTGCGAGAGCCCGCCAAGGTGCGTCACCTCCACGAGCACGATCGAGGTGAGCCCTGCGGCCGGTCCGGTGACCGACAGCGATGAGCGGCTGATCCACGGCACCACCAACCCGCCGACGACGCCGGCAACCAGTCCGGATACGGGCGGCACGCCGCAGGCGACCGCAATTCCGAGGCAGAGCGGCAACGCAACGAGGAAGACAACGGTGCCGGCAATGGCGTCTTCCTTCGGATGGCTGAACATCGACGGGTAGTGATGCATGGCTCCAGAAACCTCGCCGCGGAACGGACGATCCCGCGAAAGTTGTCACACCTGCTTCGGTCGATGACGCGTGTTGCGAACGGCATCGCACCTGGTGGCGCGACTGGCGGACGGATGGTGCTTTGTCAGAGGACGGGCGGGGCGCGGTCGGAGGTGTGACGGGGGGACCGTGATTGCGGGCGGCTGGCACGCTCGCCTGGCGCCGGCGCTTCCACCTGCGTTGGCGCCACCCGGTCTGCGACCGTGGCAAGCGCCACGCCTTTCTCATGCCCGCTGGAGAACCGCGTCAGGTCGTCGACGAGGGCGCCGATGGTCGCCACGACCGGATCGGGCACGTCGTAGTCGTGAGAGACGACGTCGCCGGCTTCGAGCCGCTGCGCCGCGGCGCGACCGCGCCGCACGACGTTCTCGCGCCCGCCCGCCGCGAAGGCGAGCGTCAGCAGCGTCGCGAGCGCGATGCCGATGGCGACCAGGCCGGTAGGGTTGAAAAATTTACGGCGCATATATCTTTCGTAAAGACCTGAGGATGATACGACAAGCTCATCGCGCCGTCAAAAGAAAACGTAAGGATTCGGCTATACCTCTACTTTACTTGGGCTTAGGGAGCGAGGAGGGCGCTGGCCGGCCCGAAATTACGGGCCGGCCGTCAACGGGCTAACGGAGGGCGCCGGCGCGCGACTTCAGCAGGGCGGCAAGATCTCGAAAGCGGCGCGCGTCAACAGGGCTCTGGGCGGCCGCGGCGTCGCGCTCCACTTCCCCGGCGACGGTATCGAGCTGGCGCGAGGCGTCGGCACTTCCGGCGGCACGCGCCGCAACGGCGTCGGCCCGCTCGAGGGCGGACCGGACTGCCGTCGCGCGGGCGGGCGCCATCGCACGAGAGCGCGTGAGCTGATCGACATAGGCCCGCCCGACCACCGCGCTCGCCGGCCACGAGACCGGCAGTTGCTCCTGCGCATTGAACGTCTCGGTGCGCGCCAGGACGGCCGCCGTGATCTCGTTCTGCGACAGGTGCTCGCTCGGCGTGAGCCGGAAGACGTCCAGGCCGCGCGCGATCTCGCTCGCGAAGATCCGGCCGTCGAACCAGTACGCCGACCAGTAGCCGCCCAGATACAGCTGCTTCGCATCGAGCGGACCGCGATCGAAGAACGCGATTTCGACCGGATGGGCGGCATCGGTGAAGTCGAACACCGACACGCCGCCCTGGTACCAGCCCTGGACCATGATGTCGCGTCCGGGGACGGGGACGATCGATCCGTTGTGCGCGACGCAGTTTTCCTGGTCGGTCTGCACCGCGGGCAGCTTGTAGTAGCTGGCGAACCGGAGCTTGCGGTCGACGATCTCGAAGATCGCATTGGCGCCCCACGTGGGCGGGTCCGAGGCCCGGCAGCGCGGGCGCGTGCCGCCGCCCCATTCGTCGGTGAAGATCACCTTGGTGCCGTCGTTGTTGAACGTCGCCGAGTGCCAGTAGGCGAAGTTCTTGTCGAGGACCTGGTCGAGACGCACCGGGTGCACCGGATCCGAGATGTCGAGCAGGAGCCCATTGCCGGAGCAGGCGCCGGCCGCGAGGCCGAGCGACGGGAACACCGTGATGTCGTGGCACTGGTTCGTGGCGCTCGTGCGCTGCGTGCCGTCGCCGTGCGTCCCGCCCGCCCACAGGCCCGCGATCGAACCCGACGAGGCGTCCGTGAAGATCCGCGGGCGGTTGACGATCCGCGCCTGCGAGGGCGCGGCCAGCGGCACGTCGATCACGTCGATGCTGTAGAGCGAGGTCTCCGGATCCTCCTTCGGATCGCGTCCCGAGCAGCCGGCCAGTTCCTCGGCGGAGCGGACCGTCGACGTGCCGGAGCCATAGACGTACACGTGCTGCGGATCGCGTGGATCCGGCACCAGCGTGTGCGTATGCGATCCGCGGCACGTCTGCACGGCGGCCACCTGTCGCGGGCGCGCCACGTCGGTGATGTCGAAGATCCGCACGCCGCGGAATCGTTCGCCGCTCACGGCTTCCTGCAGCCCCTGCGTGCCGCAATCCAGGCGGCCGCGCACCTGCTCCACCGACATGAAGAGCAGGTTGCCGTATACCGACACGTCGCCCTGGCCTCCAGGGCAGACGACCGAGGCGACCAGCCGCGGGTCGCTGGCATCCTCGACGTCGTAGACGTTGAAGCCGTGGAAGTTGCCGAGGAACAGATGGTGGCCGCTGAACGCGAGGTCGCTGTTGCTGTAGTCAGGCCTGTTCGCAACCCGTGGGTTGAAGGCCGGCCGCTGCGGCGTCGTGCCGCCGGCCGCGGCCGTCTGCCCGGAGGCGCCGCTGGACGTTCCCCCGTTGTTCGCGCCCGGCGACGGGTTGCCGCCTGTCTGCGCGGGCTGCCGCTCCGCCGGCGTGGGGCGGCCGAGCGGCATCTGTGGATCGAAGAACCCCGCGGGCTTCGGCAGCGACGCGACGAGCTCCATGTTCCGGATGGCCTGCCCGGCGTCGCGCACTCCGTCCTTCAGGCCGATACGAGGGTCGGCCTGTGACGCGGAGTTGGCGCGATCCTGCGCCGTGGGCGCGACCATGCTGCACAACACGGCCACGGCGATGACGAGCGCTGAGTGAATGACGCGCGCGCTCATTGCGGCAACGCTTCCAGCAAAGTACCCATCCGTGCGATCTCCATACGCTGATCCGACTCCACATCCGACGCGAACTCGAACACGCTCGACTCCTGGCCGGCGCCCGGCGTCGCCAACAGGGTGGCGACCATCGCCAGCGCACCCTGGTGGTGCGCGATCATTCCCTCGAGAAAGAGCCGATCGAAGGCAGCGCCGCGTGCGGCCGCCAGTTGCTGCATCTGCGCGGGCGTAAGCATGCCCGGCATGAGCGCGCCCGGCTGGCCATGGTGGGCATGCTCGGTTTCGGCCGCCTCGCCATGAGCGGCCAGCCAGTCGCGCATCATTCCGATCTCGTCGGACTGCGACAGGTCGATCCGCTCGGCGAGCCGGCGCAGGTCGTCCCGCTCCGTGCGCGTGCGCAGCAGCGCCGTCATCTCGAGCGCCTGGGCATGGTGCGCGAGCATGTCCTTCATGAAAGCCATGTCGGCCGGCGTGACGCCGACCTGCGACAGATCCGACGCCGCGTCCGCCGAAATGGTCCGGCTCGGTTCACCGGGCCTGCCCGGCTGCACGATCGGAGGGCTCCCCGCGGACTGCGACTGCGCCGCCGGCTGGCAGGCCAAGGAGGCGGAAAGGGCCAAGGCTGCGCAGAGCGCGCGCATCGTGGGCATGAACTGCTGTTCCAAGCTTACCGCGGCGGGGCCGCTGCCGTATCCAGGGGCGGGTACAGCCACGTATGCTCCAGCCCGGCGTGCCGCTTCGCGTACCGCCCCGGGATGTCCTGCGTCCAGTTGCTCGGGATCGTCAGGCAGAAAAGCAGCAGGGCCGCAAGCGCCGCGCGCTGCAGGCGCGTCGGCGGCTGATCCGCCACTCGCGTGGCCGCGGTCCCCTCGACGCTCCGCGCGCGCAGCCGACCAAGCCGCCGCTGGCGCGACCGCCAGAGGAGCGCGGCCCCGATCAGCGTCATCACGAGGTTCAGCGTCTGTCCCGTGCCGAGCGCGAGGCGATGCGTCGGGTAGTCGCGGAACAGATCGATGGCGATCCGGAGCGCGGGATACCAGAAGATGAACCGCGCGGCGACCGCACCGGGCGTGGGGTTGGTGCGGCGCACGTGCAGCAGGTACGGGATGAGGAGCAGGTTCTTCAGGCCGTCATAGAGCACCACCGGATGGCGAACGCCGTCGGCGTCGGGGAACTGCACGCCCCACCAGACGTCTGTCGCGCGCCCGACGATCTGCCCATCGATGAAGTTGCCGAGGCGGCCGACACCCATGAGAAACGCACCAGGAATCGCGAGCTCATCGGCGATCTCCAGGAGCGGCCGTCGATACAGGTACGCGAACAGCGTGGCGCCCGCGGCAGCGCCCAGGAGCAGGCCGTGCGTCGCCATCCCGCCCAGCCACACCGCTGGAACCAGCGCCGGGTGCATCCGGTAGAACGGCCACTCGTCGAAGGCAACCTCGATGAGGCGTCCGCCGGCGAGCACGCCCACCGCGATGCATAACGTGAGCGCGTAGACCTCGCGCGTCGAGAGGCCGGTGCGCGGGCGGCCGCGCATCAGCGCGCGATGGATCGCGAAGAACCCGGTGGTGTAGCTGAGGCCGTACCACCACAGGTGCACACCGCCGATCGAGCCGATGATCGGATCGATGCGGTGGACGAAGTGGCCGCTCATGCCGCACACCTCCGGCGCCGGCTGACGCCGGCGCGACGGTCAGAGCTCTCGGAGCGCCGACGGGATCGGCAGCCTCGCGGCCCGCAGCGCAGGCAGCAGGCCGCCGAGCAGGCCCATCACCAGCGCGTAGGTGAGCCCCATCCCGAGGAGCTGCGGCGTGACGCGGAACGCAAACGCAACCTGGCTGAACGTCTGGAAGTTGATGGTGGAGGTCTGGAATCCGTTGAAGCCGAAGTACGCGGCCGCTCCGCCGATGGCGCCGCCAACCACGCCCAGCACCATCGACTCGACGATGACCGAGATCACGACCGAACTGGCGTTGAAGCCGAGCGCCCGCAGCGTCGCGATCTCCCGCGCCCTGGTCGCCACGGCGGTGTACATCGTCAGGATCGCGCCGAAGATGGCGCCGATGCCCATCAGCCCCGCGATGCCGAAGCCGATGGTCTGAATGAGGCGGGTCAGCCCCTGCGACTGCCGCGCGTAGTATCGTTCTCGCGCCGGATCGAGACGTTCAGCTGCGGGTTCGACGTCAGCCAGTCACGGAACGTGTCGAACGACTCCGGTGTCTCGAGCTTCGCGAGCATCGACTGGTAGGTGTTGCCCCGCCTGTAGGCGCCCTGCAGCGTCCGCGCGTCGCACCAGACCTCGGTCTCCGAGACGGCGCCGTCGGCCTCGAAGATGCCAACGACCTCCCAGCGGTTCTGGCCCGACACCACCGTGTCGCCGATCTCGAGGTTCATGAACTGCCCGTTTGCGCCGCGGCCGACGATGACCTCATTGGTGCCGAACCGGAACATGCGTCCATCGGCAATGGAGACCTCGGGCCGCAGCGACACGCCAACCGGCTCGATGCCACGCAGCGGGACGTTCGCCGCCGACGCCGGCGCCGATTTCTTCGGGAGGTCGAGGATGACGTACAGCTCCGCCGAGGCGATGGCGTTCTGCCCTTCCCGCGCAAGGCCTGGTGCCTGGCGGATGATGTCCGCCTCAGCGCCTGACAGGCCGCTCGTCATCTCGCTGTCGGCGCCGCTGCGCATCACCAGCGCGCGATCCGGGGCACCCGACCCCTCCATGGCGGCCGTGAAGCCCGCGGCAATCGACAGCACCGAGACGAACACGACGACGACGCCCGCGATGCCGATGATCGCGACCGCCGAGGCGCCAGAACGCTGCGGGAGCGTGCGCAGGTTCAGGAGCATCACCGCCAGCGTCTGCCGAAGCCAGAACACGATCAACTCCTCCGAAGGGCGTCCGTAATCCGGAGCCGCATGGCCGCGAACGCAGGCATCATCCCCGCGAGCATCCCCATCGCGATCATCAGGCCGACGCCGATTCCGATGTCGCGCGGGCGCAGCACGAAGATCGCCAGCATGCCGCCGGTCGGGTCGCCCTGCTGGACGATCAGCCAGGCAAGCGCGAGCCCGATGCCGCCGCCCAGGCACGCGATGAACAGCGATTCGGCGAGAACCATGCCCAGGATTGCGCCGCCTGAGAAGCCGAGCGTCTTCAGCACGGCCAGCTCGCTGGTGCGCTCGCGGACCGACTGCGCCATCGTGCTCGCGGCCACGAGGCCGAACATGAGCAGGACGACGGTCGACACCGCCACCATCATCGTGCCGATGTCGCCAACCTGCGACGCGAAGCTTTCGACGAACCCTTTCTCCGTCGTCGTCTTCGTCTCCGCCGGCGAGTTCTCGAACAAGGTGTCGAACGTGCGGCTCATCTGGACCGCGCGCGAGCCGTCGTCGATCTTCACGATGTACCAGCCGACGTCGCCCTGGCCGAACGTCCGGTTCTCGTCCAGATAGTCGTAGCGGAAGAAGAACTGCGTCTTGTCGGCGCCGTCGGGGGCGTCGTAGATGCCGTCGATGTTGAACTCCCAGACGTCGCCGCTCTTCGGGGGAAAGATCGTGCCCTGGAGCGGCACACGGTCGCCCACCTTCCAGTCGAAACGCTCCGCGAGGTCCTTGCCGACGATCGCTCCCTGGCGATCGTCCAGCCAGGCCTTCACCTGCTCGGGCGGGACGGTGAACTCGGAGTAGACCTTGAAGAACGACTCCGGTTCGACGGCGATGTTGGCGAAGAAGTTCGCCGGATCCTGGTAAATGCCGCCGAACCAGCTGTTGTGCGTGACGAGTGTGACGCCAGGCACCGCCTTCAGCCGCTCCCCGTAAGAGATCGGCAGCGGCATGATGAGGCTGATCTTGTTGATCAGCACCAGCCGATCGAGCCCGGCGATCTCCACGCCGAAGGTGAACGAGTTGCGAACCGTCATCAGGATGCCGAACAGCAGGAACGCCACGAAGAGCGACAGCAGCGTGAACGTGGTGCGGAACTTCCGCCGCCACACGTTCTTCCAGATGAGCGGCAGGAACTTCATGCCGTGACCCCTTCGACGAGCACGCCCTTGTCGAGATGCAACGTCCGCTGCGCGCGCTCCGCCGCGCGGGGGTCGTGCGTCACCATCACGATCGTCTTGCCGTAGTCCTTGTTCAGCGTCTGCAGCAGCTCGAGGATCTCGTCGCCCGACTTGCGATCGAGGTCGCCGGTGGGCTCGTCGCAGAGCAGGAGGGTCGGGTCGGTGACGATCGCGCGCGCGATGCCGACACGCTGTTCCTGTCCGCCCGACAGCTGACGCGGGTAGTGCCCTGCGCGGTCCGCAAGGCCCACCACCTTGAGTGCGAGATTCGCACGGCTGCGACGCTCCGCCCGTCCGAGCTTCGTGAGGAGGAGCGGCAGTTCGACGTTCCTCTCGGCGGTCAGCGCCGGCAGCAGGTTGTACAGCTGGAACACGAATCCGATATGCGTGGCGCGCCAGCGCGAGAGCGCGCCGCCGCTCAGTGAGCCGATCGACACGCCGCCGACCTCCACGAGACCCTGCGTCGGTGAGTCGATGCCGCCGAGCAGGTTGAGCAGCGTCGTCTTGCCGGAGCCGGACGGCCCCATGAGCGCCAGGAAGTCGCCCTGCGGAATCTCCAGGGTGACGCCCTTCAGCACGTCGATCCGCTCGTTGCCGCGCGTGAAGTACTTGTGAACGTCCCGGATGCGGACGAGAGCCGCCTCGCTCATGTCTGATCCCCCGCTACTTCGTCACAACCGCGGCGCCTGCGATGAGCGTGGGCGGCGGCGACAGAATCACCCGGTCGCCGCTGGCCAGTCCCGCGAGCACCTCGGTGCGATCGCCATCCACGCCACCGGTCTTCACGGCGCGCCGGTCGACCACGCCGTTGAGCACCACGTACACGTACGACTGGCCGCCGTCCTCGCGGATCGCCGCCTTGGGCACGAGCATGACGGGCCGTGCCGCCGCCGCGTCCGCAGGGGCGTCCGCCTCCTTCATGAACGTGACCTTGACCCCCATGTCGGGCAGGATCCGCGGATCGAGCTGCGCGAAGCCGATGCGCACCAGCACGGTCGCCTTCTGACGGTCGGCCTTCGGCACCGTGGTGATCACGCGCGCCGGAATCTGCCAGTCCGGGTACGCGTTCAGGACGGCGGTCACGGGCTGGCGGTCGGCCACGCGATTGATGTAGCTCTCGTTGACGTCCACCTCGATCTCGAGCGACCGCATGTCGACGAGCGTGCAGATGCCCGTGCGCGTGAAGCCGCCGCCGGCTGAATTCGGCGACACCATCTCACCCGGCTGCGCATCCTTCGACACCGCGACGCCGCTGAACGGCGCGCGCACCACCGTGTTGTCCAGGTTCGAGCGCTCCACGTCGATCTGCCGCTCGGCGACGCGCACCTGCTCGCGCCCGAGATCGATGCGCGCGCCCAGTGAGTCGACGAGCGCCTGCGCGGCGTCGAGATCCGAGGCCGGCGCGATTTTGTCGGCAGTCAGCGCCTGCGTCCGCTGCAGCGACACGCGCGCCTCGGCCAGCCGTACTTCGCTCTCGCGCACGCTCCGCCGGGCCGCCTCGGCCTGCGCTTCGGCGAGCGCGAGCGAGGCCCGGAACTGCGAGTCGTCCAGTCGCGCGAGGACCTGCCCTTCCCGGATCGCCATCCCCTCCTCGACGTTCACCTCGACGACCTTTCCGGTGATCTTGGAGGAGACGGTCGCGCGGCGGCGCGCCGTGACGTAGCCCGACGCGTTCAGCACTGCCGCCTGGACCCCGGCGGCCCGCTGCGTCACCGCGGCCGTTTCCACCTCGATGGGCCGGGGGCGCGACGCGTAGAGCCACGCGCCGCCCGCAGCCAGGCCGAGGACGACGAGCAGAACCAGCCACTTGAGCCACGGCTTGGGCTGCGGCTCCTTCGGGCGATCGATCTTCAGTGCAGCGAGTTCGTCTTTGAGGGTGGGCATGGGCGGACGGTCAGCAGGCCCGCCCGAGGCAGGCTCGTCCTTGGGTTCGACGGGCGAGGGCGGCCGAAAGTTCCAGGCACGGACCCTCCCCCCGATTGTGCCTCAAGGGACTGAAATTTCACGCACGTAGTACGGAACAGCCGTGACGGCGACGAGCGTTTCGGAGCCGTCGAACAGCGAAGCGAAGGCCGGTCCCGACGCGCGGAACTCGATCTGCTCGAGCCTGTCCCCGGGCGTGGTGGCGTTCCGCAGCACGTCCGAGATCTGGTCGATTCGATAGGTGCGCTGGAACTCCGGGTGCGCCGCCGAGCGCACGACCGTCTCGACGTGGGTCTTGCCGGCAGCCGCACGCCGGTAGGTTGCGCGCAGCCGCACCTGCTCGCCGCTCGCCGCCGCGAAGTCCCACTGCTCCTGCACGCGTCCCGACGTCTCGGCCTCGCCCGACATCGTGCGCTCGACCCGGCTCGTGGTCGCCTTCAGGTACACGCCGTAGGCGCCAGGGGCGTCCGGCGAGATACCGCGCACCGCCATCGTTGCGGCCTGCCCGGTCTGGGTGTTGCGCGCGGGCACGGTGAGGACGATGTAGCGCGTGGTGCCCGTGCGAATCGGCTTGCCCTGCGGGTCGAGCACCATCTGACGTTCCATCAGCGTCACGTTCAGGTTCGCCCCCGCCGTCGCGGGACTCTCCGACGGCGCCACTGTCCAACCCGTGGGCAGCAGGCGCTGCACCGCGTCGGCCGAGGCCTTGAAGTTGAGGGCGATCCGCGACTCCGTGCTCCACTCGGTGACGTTCTGCGCCAACGCGGGGCGCGCCGTTCCAGCGAGCAACACCAGCAGGGCCGCTGCCGTCAGCCTGCGCAGGCCCACGTCGTCCGCCCGCCTCGTCCCCAGTTCGCCCGTTGCATCTCTGCGTGTGTGCATAGCCGCTTCCCTGCTTCCTGTCATCCCGCGTTCCACGCATGACTTTGCGTTCGCATCTGGCGGACGACCGCGTCGGCCAGCTGTTCGAAGTCCGCCATCTCGTTGTACACCTGCGCCGCAACCCGCGCCCACAAACGGTCGCGGAAGGCGTGCACCTGCACCTCGATGCCCTCGTCGAAGAGGAGCGCGTCGCGCAGCCGCATGGCATCGTCGCGCGTCGTTCCGCACGTGGACGGCAGCGGCACTGTGGCCATGGTGCCGACCATGGCCTCCGGTAAGTCGAACGACGTCTCCCACCGCTCGGCGAGTCGCTGTGCCGCCTGCCACACGAGTGCGTGGTTGTAGCACCGGATCGCCTCGGCGCCCCATTCGGCGATCAGCGCGAGGGCGGCCGGCGCGGCGAGATGTGTCGACGGATCGCGCGTGCCGACGAGATCGAACTCCGCCGTGAACCCCTGGTCGAGCCCCCACGAAATAACCGTGGGATGCAGCGCCGGCTGACGATCGGGATGCGCCCACAGGAACCCGCTGCTGCGCGGCACGTACGCCGACTTGTGCAGGTTCCCGACGTACCAGTCGACGCCGAGCGCGGGCACGTCGAGCGCAATTGCGCCCGGCGCGTGAGCCCCGTCGGCCAGGACGGCGACGCCCCGGCGCCGCAGCCGCGCGGCGATGTCAGCGAGCGGCATGATGATGGCGCTCTCCGCGGCGACGTGGTCGACGATGGCCAGGCGGGTCCGGGGCCCGACGGCATCCTCGAAGGCGTCGGCAATCGTCTCGGCGCGGAACGGCATCGGAACCGTCAAGGTGCGCAGGACCGCGCCGCGATCGCGCGCGGCGAACACTGCCGCCTGCGCGATGCCTCCGTACCCGAGATCGCTGACGAGGAGCTCGTCGCCGGCCTGGAACGGGAACGAGCGCAGCACCGCGTTGGTGCCCGTCGTGGCATTGTCCACGAACACCACATCGTCGCCGCGCCCGCCGACGAACGCCGCCACCGCGTCGGCCGCCACGCGCATGCGCGGTCGTTCCGGGCGCATCCGCCCGACGCCGACCGCCGTCAGCTCACGCAGCTGGAACCGGCTCGGCTGACGCTCGATGTCGTCCTGGATGGCGCGCTGTGCGGTAAGGATGCGTCGCGGCGTCGCGCCGACCGTGGGGTGATTCAGATACGTGACCGCCGGATCGAGCAGCCACTCGGAGCGGAGGTGCCGGCCGAATTTCATCGGCCCAGTCTACTTCTTCGCGGCGAACGCCCCTGCCTGCTGTCCCACGATCTCGAGGAGGTTGCCCATCGCGAGGTTCACGTCGACGAGATGCAGCCCCCAGTTCGCGAGCACCTGAGACCCCGCGCCAAGGTCGCCGATGATGTCGTCGACGCGCGGGTCGGCTGGGTTGCCGTGTACGGTCACCGCGAGAAAAGTGGCGTGTTCATTCGTGACGCACGCCGCCGTCAGCAGGCCGGGAACACTGACCCAGGGCGTGTCGATGGCCGGTCCGGTGGACACCCATGGCCGGGGCGCCGTCGGTGTCGCGATGGTCCGTCCCTTGGTATCGAGGTACGCGTGAAGGGTGCCGCTTCCGCCAGCTAGCGCTGCGGGGTTCGTGCACGCCGCGGCCATGGCCGGATTCCGCACCGCGCCGAAGAGCGTGTTGGCAGGCGCTGGCGCAGTCGATCGGAACGACGAAAAGGTGATGACGCACCCCGTGTCTGTTGGCCCGTGGCACAGCGGCACGCCGCGAAACGCCCCGCCGGAGGTCGTCCCCTTCGACACCGCGACCGACGCGCCCATCAGGATCGCAGACACCAGCCGACCCTGGACCGGCTTGCCGTCGATTTCGCTCGCGATGAGCGACGTGAGGATGAACGCCCCCTGCGAGTGGCCGATCAGCACGACGCCCCGACCCTGGTTCTCGTGTTCGAGGTAGTACCGCCACGCATCGCGCACGTCTTCGAGCTGCGGGCCGCTGCCAAGCGGGGTGAGATCGCCGTCCGCGAGCAGCCGGCGCAGTCCGACCAGGCTCACCTGGCGATACATCGGCGCGAAGGGACGGCACACCTGCCTGAAGCGCGCGAACTGCTGCGCGACGACGCTCAGTTCGACAGGGTCCGGGTTCATGTCGCTGTAGACACCGGGATCCGTCGAGACCGTCGGGTAGACGTAGAAGCAGTCGATCGCGGGTGCCGCCGCTGGCTGGAACGCTTCACGGCGCTGCGTGCCGTCGGCCGCCACCACGGTCGTCGTCAGGTCGATGTCGCAGGCGTCGTTGCGGCCGGGCCTGCACAGCCAGGAGGCGTCCTTCGCGTAGTCGTTGGGCATCGGCGCCGCCTGCGCAGGTGCCGGCGCGGGGTTCTGCGCGGCGACTGGAAACGCCGGGCCGAGCGCCACGACTGCAGCCGCCATCAGCACTTGTTTCAGCACGCGAGACCCTCCGGGAGCGATTGTGATGCTACGCGCCGGCTGCTTCAGGCGTCAAACGCCCGGACGACCCGCTGCGATCAGGCGGGCTGGACTGCCGACGCATCGCGGCCGACCGCCATCGTGATGGTGAAGTGGTTGCGGCCATCCTCGCGGCGATAGTCCAGCGTCTCCGCAAGCGCTTTCATGATGTGCACGCCGAGCCCTCCGATGCGCCGCTGCTCGATCGGCAGATCGAACCGCGGCGCGGGAGCGTCCAGCGGGTTGTAGGCGATGCCGTCATCGGCGACCTGAATCGTGAGACGGCGCCCCTCGAGCAGCAGGCGGACGTCGATCTCGTGTTCCGCAGCATCCTCGTAGCCGTGGGCGATCACGTTGATGACCGCCTCGTCGAGCACGAGGTTGATGTTGAGGGTGTCATCCTCACCGACGCCGTGGTTCCCGCAGAAGGTCTCGAGGAGCGCGGTGAGGCGTGCGATTTCGCTGCGGTGGTTGCGCAGCGTGACGGTCAGCTCGGACGCGTGCATGCGTGCCGGCTTACCTCGCGAGGTCACCGAATCTGGTCAAACGCATCAGTTCGAATCTTGCGCTGCCAGCCCGGCAGGTGTCAACGGCTCAGTGCCGCTATCTGCCTCCGCGTCTCGCGAACAGTTCGACCGGGCGGCCCTGTTTCATCAGCTTTGCTGCCGTGTCCGTCAGATCGCGGCGTGTTGCGGGACGGGATCCAAAGCTGCCGATCATCTCCACCTCGAATCCCGAATCGAGCAGAAAGAGCGGGAGCTCGATGGCGCCACGGCCGGCTGCGCGCTGCAGCGTCGGATGCCACTCCATGACCAACTGCAACAGTGGACTGGCGAGGAGCCGCGGCATGCCATCGAGCACGTCGAGTTCCCCGCCTTCCACGTCGACCTTCACCAGGTCCGCGGCGTCCACGACGTCGTCCAGGCGGACCACGGGCACCGGGACGACCCGGGTGACCTTCGAGTAGCAGCTCTCGGGATACAGGCTGTTCACTGCGCTCACGTCACCGCGCACGAACAGATCGCGCGCCTCCTGGCGCGCGCCGGCCGCCGCCGCGATGACTTCCGCGTCCCTGAACCGGTTCGCGCGCAGGTTCTCGCGCAGGACCGCGAGGTTGTCGTCGGCCGGCTCGATCGCAATCACGCGGCCCGCGGGGCCGACGCGATCCGCCGCCAGGCACGTCACGTAGCCGATGTTCGCGCCCACGTCCACCACGGTGTCGCCCGGGCCGATCGCGCGATCCAGAATCGACCGCACACGCTCGGTCCCGGCCAGCACCGACGCGCGGATGCGGAAGCCGCCGGGGATGCGCAGGCGAAGCCGTCCCAGGCGCACGATGTCGCCGGCGGCGGCCTGAAGCAGGGGAAAGGGCAGCCTGGCGTATCGCCGCAGCAGGTTCGACGCGGAGGTTGTACGGTTGATCACCGGGAAAGCGCCATGCACGGGGCCGGCCATTGTGCCTCTCAGGGTATCCCGCGGCGCATCGCGCCTGTTCTGCGGATGTGGTTCAATGGGCTTCTCGGCCCGACAATGCGCTCCAGTTCACCGCCACTACGCCTGGCCTTCCTCGGGTGCGGCTTCATTACGCGCGTCCACAGCGGGCACCTGCGCGCACTCGATGGGGCGATCGTGCCGAGCTACGCCAGCCGCGATCGCGGCCGGGCGGAGGATTACTGCCGGCAGTTCCGCGGTGTCGCGAGTTACCCCGACTACCGATCGGCTATCGAGGATCCAACCATCGATGCCGTGGTCGTCGCGGTGCCGCCGAAGTTCCACCTCGACATCACCCTGGCGGCCCTCGCGGCGGGCAAACACGTGCTCGTCGAGAAGCCGGCGTTCCTGACGATGGCCGACTACGAAACGGTTCGCAACGCGCAGGCGCGCGCATCGCGCGTCGTGCTGGTCGGAGAGAACGACCACTACAAGCCGCTCGCCGTCAAGCTGCGTCAGCTCATCGCCGACGATGCGATCGGCGAGATGGTGTTCGCGCAGTTCACGACCATCGCGCGCCGCCTGAAGTCGGCTGACGACTGGCGGAACGACGAGTCGATGGCAGGCGGCGATGCGTTCTTCGAAGAGGGGATCCACTGGCTGCACATCGCGGGCAGCCTCGGTCCCGCCATTACGTCCATCCAGGGATTTCGCCCATCGGTGTCGCGCACAGGCCCGGACCGGCGCGCCAAGAGCATGATGGTGGCGTTCCGGTACGACAACGAGGCCGTCGGCACGCTCTACTACTCGCGCGAGATCCCGTCGCTCTTCCGGGGGCTCCGCCTCTCGAAGCTGATGGGGCGCCGCGGTGTGATCACGTTCGAGTCCAACGGCCTGTTCATCGTCGTGCGCGGCGGGAGCCTTCCGCGGATCTACTTCCCCGGCTTCCGCGACATCCGCGGCTACCAGGCCATGTACCGCGACTTCGTGCGCGCCATCCGCACGGGCGCGGCGCCCGAGATGACCCTCGACCGTGCGATCGAGGACCAGCGGCTCATGGATCGGATCTATGCCAGCGTCGGATAGGTCCGGCTCGCCGCGGTCAGACCACTACGACGTCATCGTGATCGGTAGCGGCGCCGGAGGCGGCACGCTGGCGCACGCGCTGTCGGGCAGCGGCGCGCGCATCCTGCTCATCGAACGCGGCGACTTCGTGCCGGCCGAGCCCGAGAACTGGGACCCCGAGGCCGTCTGGAAGCACCTGCGCTACCGCACGACCGATCGGTGGATCGACGCCAACGGCGAACCATTCCAGCCCTACACGCACTACTGCGTCGGCGGGAACACCAAGTTCTGGGGCAGCGTGCTGTACCGGCTGCGTCGGGAGGACTTCCAGGAGCTGGTCCACGCGGACGGCATCTCGCCTGCCTGGCCGATCGCGTACGACACGCTCGAGCCGTACTACGAGCGGGCTGAGCGGATGTATCAGGTCCACGGCGCTGTCGGCGACGACCCCACCGAGCCCCCGCGGCAGCCGTATCCCTTCGCGCCGATTCCGCACGCCACCGGCATGTCATCCATCGTCGAGACGCTGCGGACGCTCGGGCTCCACCCGTCGCCGCTTCCGCTCGGCCTCATTCGGCCAGGGGAGCCCGGCGGCTGCCGGTTGTGCAACACCTGCAACTCGTTTCCCTGTCAGCTGCGCGTGAAGAGCGACGCGGAGGTCTGCGCCGTCCTGCCGGCGACCGCCGCCAGCGACGGCGTCGAGTTGTGGACCGGCGCGTTCGCACGCCGGCTGCTGACCGACGCGTCGGGACGCCGCGTGGACGGGGTCGAGGTCGAGCAGGGCGGCAGCGTCGTCACCGTCCGCGGAACGCTGATCGTGGTCTCGTGCGGCGCGGTCAACTCGGCAGCGCTTCTGCTGCGATCGTCGAGCGATGCTCACCCCGACGGGCTTGCCAATTCGTCGGGGCTCGTCGGGCGCCGGTACATGGCGCACCTCGCGACCATGATGCAGGGCTTCCATCCGCTGCGGCTGAACTCCGACGTCTTCCAGAAGACGGTCGCGATCAACGACTTCTACCTCGCCGGCCCGGACACGCCCTATCCGCTCGGGCAGATTCAGTCGCAGGGGCGAACCCACGGCGTGATGGCGCAGATCGTCGTGCCGTGGATTCCGCTGTGGGCCTACGACGCCTGGGTCGCGCGCGGCGTTGACTGGCTCGCGATGTCCGAGGACCTCCCCAATCCGGAGAACCGTGTCCTGATTGAGCGGGACGGCCGCATCCGCCTGCAGTACCGCCCCAACAACCTGCGCGCGCACGAGGAGCTCGTGCGGCGATTCGAGCGCATCCTCAAGCAGCTCGGGTTCTGGAAGGTCATGACCTACTCGCACAAGACGCGAAACACCACGCATCAGTGCGGCACCGTCGTGTTCGGGAACGACCCACGCTCGTCGGTGCTCGACCCGTTCTGCCGGTCGCACGACGTCGACAATCTCTTCGTCGTGGACGCATCCTTCTTCCCCTCGTCGGCTGCCGTGAATCCCGGGCTGACGATTGCGGCGCAGGCGCTGCGCGTGGCGGATCACATACGGTCGGAACACCTGGAGTGAACATCCCGTGAGAGCACGATCGTTCAGCCACGTCGGCATCACCGTGTCCGACTTCAACAAGGCCGTGAAGTTCTACTGGGAGGTGTTCGGCTGCCCGCTGGTCGGCGTTGCCGACACACCACCGGAGCGCGTGCGCACCTTCTTCGGGATCGACACTCCGGCGCCCAGCTGCAAGATCGGCTGGGTTCGCGTGCCGGGTGGAGGCATCCTCGAGATCTTCGCGTTCGACCCGAAGCTGCCGCCCGACACGATCCCCTGGAATCGCATCGGGCTGACCCACTTCTCGTTCAACGTGCGCAACACGCAGAAGTGGTACGACTACCTGGTGAGCAAGGGCGTCGAGTGCGTCACGAAACCGGAACGCTCGCCGCGCGGCCACTCGTTCTTTTTCGCCAGGGACATGGACGGCAACTCGATCGAGATGATCGACCTCGGGTTCATGCACAACGTGCTGCGGTGGCTCGGACCACTCGGCGGGCTGCTGTTCCGCCGCGGCATGTACCAGCAGTACTACCGCTGAGCGCGGCTCACCTGCGCAGCGTGAACCCTCCGAGGACGCTGACGCGCGTGCCGGTCTTCGCCGGGACGACGGCGATGTTCACCGGCACGTTCAGCATCCCCGTGCGGATAGTCACTCCGGCGGCAAGGGCCAGCGCGACGCCGGCAGGCGTGACGTTCGGCCCGATGCCGAACTCGGCTCCGTCGCGCGTGCGCAGACCGACCAGCCAGTTGATGCTCGGCAGGACCACTCCCTGATCGAGGCCTCCGGCGAGCACGACCCACTCGTTCAGGACCGTCGGTCCGCCCTGCTTACTGTAGAACTGCTTCTCGAACTGCCAGCCGAACTGCGAGATCGCATGCGAGACCACGATGTTGCGATCCTTCAGCGCCTGCACGTTTCCGTCGCTCAGCATCGTCATGCCGAAGCGCGGACCGGACAGGTCGAGCTCCCGTGCGATCGGCGGAATCGAGGTGGGTGACTGCGGGCCAGCCGACGGCTGCGCCAGCACCGGTGCGGCGGCGAGAACGAGGGCGAGGGTCAGGGCATGCGGCTTCATACGTACCTCCTGCGGGTAACGTAGAACCGCGTGTCGCGGAAGTCCTGTGGCGCGCCCTGAAAAGTCCTGAATCCGCGTCAGGCCGCGCGGCTGCGGAGGCGGGCCAGCACGGGGCCCCATGGTCCAGGGTCCGCAGTCACGTGTAGCCCCGGCTCGATGGGCAGGAGCCATAGCGCGCTGCCGTCGGGAGTGCGTGCGAGCGTCTCGTCGAGTGTTCGCGCCGCAGCAGCGGTGTCGCCTTTCAGCGTGAGCTGCACAGCTCTCGCGAGCATCGTCTCGGGGCCGTTCGCAGCCGCGGCGATCCGCGGATCCTGTTCGCCTCCCGCGAACGCCGTGGCGTCGAGCGCTCCGAGGTGCGCAAGCATCGCCTTCGCCGGAAGGTGAATGGGCACACGAGCGAGCGCGTTGCGCAGCGCCGCGACGGCCGCGTCGCGCTGACCGAGGCGCAGCCTCAGAGCACCCAGCGCGTACCACGTGTTGGCGCAGCACTCGCGGGCGTACAGCTGCCCGTTCGACTCGCGCTGCAGTTCCCGCTCGAACTCCGCCTCAGCGCCTGCATCGTCGCCGCGCGCCATGAGCAGAAGGCCGAGCAGCCAGTGGAGCGCGACCCCCTCGAAGCGCGCGGTCCCCGGCAGCGACGCGTGCTCCGCCGCGATGCCGGCCACCAGCTGCCGCTCCGCCTCGCCGAGCGCCTGCCGTGCGACGTGAACGGTGGCCGCCAGCCAGTGCGCCAACGGAAACCCGGGCAGGAGCGCCAGCGTTCGCCCCGCCTCGCGCAGCCGCTCTTCGCCCCAGCTCACGTACGCGAGCCGCATGCGATGCCGCCAGTTATCGGGCTCGAGCGCCACCGCACGGCGCGAGGCGGCGAGCGCGTCGGCGTGCTGCCCGGTCCGGTCCAGCACGAAGCCGAGCGTCGCCCACGCTTCGCCGTACCGCAGGTCCAGGCGGCACGCCTCGCGCGCGTGGTCCAGCGCATGATGCAGCGCGGCATCGTCACGTTCTGGCAGCGAACGCGTCATCTCGAACTGCAGGGCGCAGGCGTTGGCCAGCCCCACGTGCGCCGCGGCCTGGTCCGGCACGTCGGTAAGGACCCGCTCGAACACCTCGCGGGCGTGGAGAATGTGATCGCGCTCGAGCGTCTCGAGCGCCGCCCGTCCTTCGATCCACGCCTTGTGCGGCGCGAGCAACGCATCGAGCGCCGCGTCCGGCTCCCGCCGCTCGACGCGCCGCACCGCGGCGGTGAAGCGATACCCGCGGCGGGCCAGCGTCTCGATGCACGGCTCTCCCCCTTCGCCGGACAACAGCCTCCTCAGTCCCGACACGACCTGCTCGACGCTGTTGTCGGTGACGGCGACTCCGTTCCAGGCAGCGTCGATCAGCTGATCCTTCGACAGCACCTGGCCGGCGCGCACCACCAGCGCGTGGAGCACGTCGAACTGACGCGCGGCAATCCCCACCGGCTCGCCCTGTCGCGTGAGCCGCCTGGCCTGGGCATCCAGCTCGAAGTGGCCGAAGGCGAGGAGATCGGCTGGCATTCAGCGAGAATCATACAGAAGGGGGCCGTGGTGCCCTGGCGCGCCCGTAGGCTGGACGGGCCGGCAAACGGAGGCGGCAAAGGGAGGACAGTCGTGGCCGACGATGTCGCTGCCGAACCATGCGTGGCGCTGGGCGGCGCGGGAGGAGACGTCGAAGCGTACCCGGGGCGCGAGGTAAAGCTCGGTGCCCTGTCGATAACGCGCGTCCTGCCGGTGCGCGACCGCCGGCTGGTCGGTCCGTGGTGCTTCCTCGACCGGTTCGGACCGCTCTCGTTCGCCGGCAACAAGCCGATGGACGTGGCGCCGCACCCGCACATCGGCCTGCAGACCGTGACCTGGCTGCTCGACGGCGAGGTCCTGCACGATGACAGCCTCGGGTTCGAGGCGGTGGGCCGGCCGGGCGGCGTGAACGTGATGACTGCGGGTGCCGGCATCGCCCATGCCGAGCAGACCCCGCGCGAGAACTCAGGGCTGCTCAACGGCGTGCAGCTGTGGGTGGCACAGCCTGACGCCACACGCCACGGCGCGGCGGCGTTCCAGCACGTCGAACGCGTGCCGATGGCCGAACACGCCGATGGCAGCCTTCGGCCCTTCGCGGGCTCGCTCGGCGGCGCGTCGTCACCGGCGGTGCACCACTCACCGCTGGTCGGCGCAGAGCTCGTCGTGCACCGCGGCCGCCGGCTCGCGTTCGATGCGGACACCGCTTTCGAGCATGCGGCCCTGCTCCTCGACGGAGACGCCGTGTCGGAAGGGACGCCGCTCGCGCCGCACGTGCTGTACTACTTCGGCCGCGGGCGCTCGGAGCTCCATTTCAGCAGCCGCGAGGGCGCCCGGCTTCTGCTGATCGGCGGTCCGCCGTTCGAGGAGACGATCCTCATGTGGTGGAACTTCGTGGCACGGTCCCCCGACGAGATCGCGGCAGCACGCGCCGACTGGGAAGCGGGCCTGCGATTCGGACCGGTTCACGGCTACAAGGGGGCACCGCTTCCAGCGCCCCCGCTGGCGCGCTTCGCCCGGCCAAATCCCGTCAGCTGACGCGCGCGGCCGAAAGCGGTGCGCCATCGAGCCACGCCGGCAGCGGGCAGTCGAGTGCGGCGAGCACCGTGGGCGCGATGTCGAGCAGGGAGCCGTGCAGCTGCGCTCCTCCGGTGTCCCCGGCGCGGGCCAGCCACACCGCCGATCGCGGCGAATGGTCACCACTCCGGCGTCCCCAGCGACTGCCCACGGGCACGCGCACACGGCCGACGCGGGGCGACATGCACTCGTCGAGCAGGCCCAGGTCCTGGCGGAACCTCACGATCAGATCGGGCACGTCGGCGTGGTGTTCCAGCCCGAACGTCTCCTCCGCCGTCGCCACGCCTGAGACGATCGGCTGTCCGCTCGACGGCTGCCGGAGCGCGAGCAGCTCGCGCCGGATCTCGGACATGAGCGCTTCCGCCTCCGCCCCCGGCGACACCGAGCCGAACGGCTCGCGTCCGCGCAGGTTCAACCGGATCGCCCCGATCGTGTTGTTCGGGACATAGACCGCACGCGTGTCCGGCGATTCGAGCGGAAAGAACATCGCGCCGCCGCCACGCTGCAGCGGACGCACCAGGGCGCGGACAATCGGCTGCTCGATCGTCATCCGCCCCAGGCGCTCCCAGTGCCGGCGCGGCACCCAGTGCTTGACCGTGTGCTGCAGTTCGCGCAGCCAGCTTCCGCGGCCCTGCGTCCCCGAGCTGAGTCCCAGCCGCGCCAGCACTTCGGGCAGGAGCTGATAGCCCGCCACGTACGGCGCCATGCCGTGGCTGGCGAGCACGATCGTGGTCTCCGCGCCTGCCGCGGCGACGAGACGTCCGACTGCAGCGTCCAGCCGTGCGTAGACGCGCCTAACCGCCTCGCGCAGTGCGGGGGGCGCGTCCGCGTCGAAGGCCCAGTGCGACGGATCGTGGTAGTGCCAGAACCAGTGTCCGACGCAGTGCGATTCGCTGAACGCACAGGCGAACAGATCCCACTTCTCGCGCCCGAGCAGGTCGGCGAGCAGATTGGTCTTCCGCTCCACGGCGTCGAGCAGGTCCTCGAGGAGCTGCAGGTTCGAGCGCCGCGATCCGCCGGTGTGATCGCACGACGCCACCGGGTACGCGCCGTGTTCGCCGCGCAGAGCGTCGAGCAGGCCGGGCGGATGCGAACCAGCGCCAAAGTGGCAGTCGTGCAGCCCGTATTCCACGACCTGCGCGCCGTTCAGCGCCCGGGCCAGGACGGTATGCGGAATGTCCACCACGGCGACGCGCCGGCCGGCGTCGCTGGCGACCTGCCAGAACGTCGGGTCGTCGGCGACATCCTCGGCCGTCAGCGCACGCGGCGCCGCCTGCCCGGTGATTACCTGCCGCGGATGGAAGAAGCGCGGCAATGTGCCGGAGCTCACGCCCGACGCAATCTCGGGCCAGACCGCCCCCGGCAGCGTCAGCATGCAGTTGTCGAGCGCGCCGGTTGCCGCGCGACGCGAGAGCGCTGCAAGGGCCGGCAGCGTGCCGCTTTCGGCGCCGGCACTGAGGAGCGACGGCTCCGCCGCATCGAGTCCGATGAAGAGTACGCGCGCGCTCACGTCAGCCGATCGTCCCGAGGGCGCGCTTCAGCGACAGCGCGACACGCCCCGGGATGAGAAGAAGGCTGACGGACCGCGCCAGTCCGAGCCAGCAGTCGATTCGAGCCCAGGCGAAGTGCTGCCACTGAAGCCGCAGGCGCATGCGCGCCGCCGCGAGGCGGTGGACGTGTGTGAGCGAGCCGAGGTCCTCGACGCGCGTCACCAGCACCTCCGGCACGTTCGCACACGGGAACCGCTGTGCGATGCGCCAGAACAGCTCGTAGTCCTCGCTGAGCACGAACCGCTCGTCGTACACGCCTGTTTCGCGAAGCACACGGGTCCGGATGATACATGCCGGGTGGCTGAACGCCGCGCGGTAGTGGAAGCAGCGCCGGATCCGCTCCCAGGATGCCGGATAGCGCGTCGTGTACAGCGGCTCGAGCGTCTCGTCGAGGTGCCGCGTCCACGCGCCAACGATCGCGATCTCCGGATGCCGTTGGAGGCAGTCCACCTGCACGTCGAAGCGATGCGGCTCGTTCATGTCGCCGGCGTCCAGCCGCGCGACGAGATCGTACCCGTTGGCCTCGATCCACGACAGGCCGGTGTT
Organism: uncultured Acidobacteriota bacterium; assembly: GCA_963748265.1. GTDB lineage: Bacteria > Acidobacteriota > Vicinamibacteria > Vicinamibacterales > CAVVIG01 > CAVVIG01. The sequence goes on from CAVVIG010000003.1 coordinate 432,897, forward strand.
CAGCGCCTGCGCCACACCGCGGTTCCGGTCGTGCCGCAGCAGGACGACCGCATGTGAGCCGATGGAGTTCGGCAGCACCATCTGCGGCAGGCTCCCGTCATCGACGACGACAATGTCGAAGGGATGTGGATCGGAAGCGAGGGACGCAAGCGAGCGCTGCAGATCTGCTCCGGCATTGAAGACCGGAATGAGCACCGCGAGCCGCACGTTTCGATTCTACGGGAGTCGCGAGTCGCACGGGCTATGATCGCGAAGGCCGCGGTCTGCGGTCCGAAGATCGAGTGGCACAATTTCACTCAACTGCATCGTGGCGCGCTTCGGCCCGCCATGCTCTCGTCGCAGCGGCGGCGGCGGCAGCGTGGATCGCCGGAGTCGGTGCGGCGGGCCAGGCCACCCCGCCGGCGGCCGTGACGTTCGCCGACGGCACCGAACGCGCGGGCATCGGGTTCGTTCACGAGAACGGTGCGGCCGGCGCGAAGTGGTACCCGGAGCTGTTCGGCGGGGGCGTGGTGGTGCTCGACGTGGACGCCGATCGCTGGCCCGATCTGCTGTTCGTCAACGGCCGGCCATGGGCGCCCGCGCAGACTCGCGCGCGGCACGCCCTCTATCGCAACAACCGCAACGGCACCTTCACCGACATCACGTCTGGCAGCGGCCTGGAGTCGCTCACCTTCTACGGCCTCGGCGCGACGGTCGGCGACTTCGACAACGACGGGCTCGACGACCTGTTCATGACGGCCGTGGAGGGCGGACGCCTGCTGCGGAACGCCGGGAAGAACCGGTTCGTCGACGTCACGGAGCGCGCGGGCATCCGCAATGCCACCTTCTCGGTCAGTGCCGCGTGGCTCGACTACGACCGCGACGGCCTCCTGGACCTGTTCGTCGGCAACTACGTCGTGTGGTCGCCGGCAGCGGAGGCCCAGGTCCGCTGCACGCAGGACGGCGTGCGCGGCTACTGCGGGCCGGACGCGTACAAGCCGGTCGCTCCGAAGCTCTATCGCAACGCGGGCGGCGGACGGTTCGAGGACGCCACGGCGCGCGCGGGCCTCGACGACCCGAGCGACAAGGTCATGGGCGTCGCGGTCCTCGACTACAACAGCGACGGCTGGCCCGACCTCTTCGTCGGGAGCGATCGGGTGCCCGCCCGCCTCTATCGCAACGACACGCATGGCCGCTTCGTCGACGAAGGCGTGCGCGCCGGCGTCGCCCTCAGCGAAAACGGCGTCGCCCGCGCCAACATGGGCGTGGATGCGGCCGACTACGACCGCTCCGGACGCCCCCACATCATCGTGGGCAACTTCCTCAACGAGATGCTCGGGCTGTACCGCAACGAGAACGGCACCACGTTCCGCGACGTGGCGCCGAGGTCTGAGGTCGGACGCGCGAGCCTCCTGTCGGTGACGTGGGCCACCTTTTTCCTCGACGTGGACCTCGACGGCTTCCTCGACATCTTCGCGGCGAATGGCGGCACCGACGAGTCACAGGGTCGCGACGCGCGGGCGCGCCTCAGCCAGTCTCCGCTGCTCCTCCGGAATCGCGGGAACGGAGCCTTCGAAAACATCACGCGGTCGCTCGGCGCGGCGTTCAACCGTCCGGTCATGGGCCGGGGCGCCGCCTATGCCGACTTCGACGGCGACGGCGACCTCGACATCGTCATGACCACGCTCGACGGCCCGGCGCAGCTGTTCGTGAACGAGGGAACGGGTCAGCGCCGCTGGCTGCGCGTGCGGACGATGGGCACGGCGTCCAACCGGAGTGGTATCGGTGCGGTTGTGCGCGTCACGAGCGCGTCAGGCTCGCAGTGGCAGATGGTGCGCAGCGGATCGAGCTACGCGTCGCAAAGCGAGCTCACGCTCACCTTCGGGCTCGGCAGCGACACCAGGGCGACGCGCGTCGAGGTGGCGTGGCCGTCCGGGAAGGTCCAGAGCATGAGCGACGTCGCAGCCAACCAGGTGCTGACCATCAACGAGGAGCGCTGACGCCTCGCGCTGGCGGGCGACGTCACCGAGGCGCGGACGCTTCCTTCGCCTGTCGCTGCAGTTCCTCCTCGACGAGGCGCTTGAAGAACTCGAGCGTCGGCAGAAACGACGGTGGGTTTGGCGCGAGCCGTCCGTTCACGAGCACGCTCGGTGTGCCGGGAAGGTCGTACCGGCGCGTCTCCTCGAGTGCGGCGCCTATCCTGTCGCGGGTTTCCTCCCGGTCCACGCACTGATCGAACGCGGTGCGCTCGATGCCGGCGTCGCCCGCGACCCGCTTGAACCGTGCGGCGTCCAGCGCACCGGCCTGGCCGAGCAGCCCGTCGTGGAACGGCCAGAACTTCCCCTGCGCGTTCGCGCACGCCGCAGCCATCGCCGCCGCAATCGACGCGGGATCGTTGGCCGGGAAGGGCTTGAAGACGAACCGGACCCGGCCGCCGAACATGTCGCGCACTCGAGGAACGGTGAGCGCGTACCGCGCGTAGGCGGGGCTCTGGAAATCGCCGAACAGCACCACTTCGACGGCCGCGGTTTCCGGCCCGAGCGACGGGTCGTCGGGGCGGTGCTCCACATCGACGCGAGGCGGCACGAGGAGGTTCTCGGCCGACGTCGAGACCTTGGTGAGCTCCTCGATGTAGCTCATCTTCGCGAGATCGGGCTCCACCTTCCGCGCCAGCCACTCGCGAAGCGCCGGCCTGAGCTGCTCGAGGCTCACGCCGCGGGTGCGGTCGCCGAGACTCTGATACAGCGTCGAGATCGAAGTGTCGGGCAGCGCAATCGTCCGCTTCGGCAGCTCCTCCTTCAGGAGCGCGTCGACCGTGAGGCCGCGGGACGCCGCTTCGCGCGACAGCAGTTCGTTGTTCATCAGGTCCGTGGCGGCGCGATGCCGCGCCTCATAGAGCAGGCGGCTCGCGGCCAGGTAGCCGGCGGGATCGGTGCGCTGCCACTCGCGATCGACGTCGGCGAGGCTGAACGTCCGATCGCCGACGCGAGCAGCGGCGTCGGTCGGCGCGGGCAGCGGCGCCTGACCGCCGCCTGGCGCGGCTGGGGACGCGGCGGCCGGTGCTGCAGGCGCGGACACCGGCGCGTTGCCCGGCGCACTGTCTGGCGCCGACGGGCCGCCGATGACGACGTCGAAGGAGGCTGAATCGCCCGCCTGCGGCCCCCGCGTCACCGTGAGCAGGTACGATCCGGGCGGAATCATGCCCACCGGAACGACGGCGACGATCCGCTGGTCGAGCGCGAGCTGGACGTTGAGCGGAACGAGATCCAGCGTCACGAAGGGACGCGCGCCGAACCCGCTGCCCGCAATCGTGAGCGTCCCGCTGCCCGCGTCAGGCGCCGCGCTCTCGATGACGAGCGGGGGGGCGGGCGCCTGTGCGCGGACGATCGCTGCTCCGCAGAGGACGAAGAGCAGCATGGCGGCGAGAGCGGACCGGCAGGCCGCGGACCTCATGGCATCTCCTGATCGGTCCACGGCGTCCGGCAGGGATCGGCCCTGTCGTACAGCTGCTGCCGTTCGCGCAGGCGTGGCGTCATCTGGGACAGCCCCGACCGCTCGGCCGCGGTGATGAGATCCCGCTGCACGGCCTGCGCTTCCCGATACTGCCCCAGCTCCGCGAGGGTCATCGCGTAGGTTTCTCCCAGTTCGAGCGTCCGCCCCCGCTGGAGCAGCTGCTGCACCAGCTCCATCGCCCGCTTGCCATCGCGGACGTTGGCATCGGGCGAAGTGGCCAGCAACCTGGCGAGCGCGTGCGTGAACACGATGTCGCTGCCACCCGCCGCCTCGGCAAGCAGGTCGCGCGCTTCGCGGTCGCGATGCAGCCTGGTCAGCGTCATCGCGTAACCCATCCTGGCTTCCGGGTTGTCGCGCGCGCCGGCGAACGCCTCTGAATATTCCGCCAGCGCCTCGTTCAGGCGTCCCGTGCGACGCAGGCTCGACGCCATCCGCAGGCGCGCCTCGACGTAGGTCGGGCGCACCTTCAACGCCGCGGCGAACGGCTCGATTGCCTGCTTGTGCAGCCCTTTCGACTGCAGCATCACGCCGAGGCTGAACTGAGCCGGAAAGTAGTCCGGTGACTTCTGCACCGCGATCTCGAACTCCGCCTGCGCGCCCTTCTCGTCGCCCATCATGCTCAACGCCGTGCCGAGCCGGTGGTGGAGCGCAGCGCTGTCAGGAGCGAGCGCGAGCCCCTTGCGGAACTGCTCCGCTGCGCCCTGCCAGTCCTCCTGATCGAGCGCGCGGATGCCCTGGCTCTCGAAGGTCTGCGGACTTTGCAGCAGCGAATCGAGCTCCACCATCAGCGTGTCGGTCGGTGCAATGCGGCCGTCGCGGCGCTGCTTCAGGTGCTCCTCCGCCTTCGCCGCGTTACCGAGCGCGCTGTAGGCCGTCGACAGCGGGTAGTGGGCCGCCGTCGCTTTCGGGTTCAACCGGAGGACCTCCTCGAGATACTCAACCGCCTTCCCGTTGTCGCCCCTCGCGAGCACAGCACGCCCCATCCCGAAGCGCGCGGACACCGACCTGGGATCGACCTGGAGCGCCCGTGCGAAGAGCGGTTCGGCGGCCTCCGGGCGGCCGGACGCCAGGTTCACGTCGCCCAGCCAGACGAGGGTGTCCATATCGTCCGGTTTCAGCTGCAGCACGCGCTCGAACAGCGTGGAGGCCTTCGCGAGGTCGCCCTGCGAGCGTGCGAGGTGCGCCAGATAGTAGGGCCACCGGTAGTCCGACGGATTGAGCTGCTGCGCGCTCAGGAAGCTCGCCTCCGTCGCTTCGGGGAGCTGCGCGGCCATGAACAGCCTGGCCAGCTCGCCGTAGCGCGTTCGCGCGTTCGATTGGCGTCGTCGACGCGTTGGCCAGCGTGCGAGTCAGCGCGTCGTGCTGCGCGGAGATCTGCGTCTGCACCGACGGCGCCAGCTTCGACAGGTCGGGCAGCGCGGGCGGCGTCTGGACGGTTTCGGAGATCGCCGGCGCCGAGCCGCGCTCGGGCGACGTGCAGGAGGCCGCCAGCAGCACGAAGAGACACAGCGCGCCGGACACCGCGCAGGTCCTGGAACTCACCGTGCCTCACCCTGCTTCAGTGTCGTCCAGCGATCGATCGCCACGTCGGTCCACGTCTCGCTTCGGCCGTCCGGCCAGCGGACCTCGACGCGCGGACGATCGGTCGACGCGCCCAGCCCGACGAGCACGCGTGGGTCGTTGGCGGATGCGTAGCTGCCATCCGAGCGGACGCGGCGCCAGAGCGTCTGGCCGTTCGCGCGTGTGATGCCAACGCGCGCGCCCAGCATGTCGCGCGGCGCATCCGCGCCGACCAGGCGAAGCCCGATCCAATGCTGCCGGTTGCCGATGTTGTTGACGAGGAGGCGCGCCGGGCCGGCGTCGTTCCCGACGAGGATGTCGATGTCGCCGTCGTTGTCCACGTCGCCGAAGGCGGCGCCGCGGCCGGATTCGGAGATGGTGAATGCCGCCCCGGCCTTCGACGAGACATCCTCGAACCGGCCGGCCCCGGTGTTGCGGAACAGCACGCGCCGCTGATCGTACGGGAACGGGCTCGCCTGGTGCCCCTCGAGCGCGATGATCGTTCCGTTGGCGGCGAATGTGTCGAGCCAGCCGTCGTTGTCGTAGTCGAACAGCGTCGTGCCCCAACCCGTGTACGCGGTGCTCGCGGGACCGAGGCCCGTCAGCGCACTCTGATCGCGGAAGCGGGCCGATCCGTCGTTCACGAACAGGTTGAACCCCTGCGTCGTGAGCTCGGTGATGACGACATCCTCGTCGCCGTCGTTGTCGAAGTCGCCCGCGTCCACGCCCATGCTCGCTTCAGCCTTGCCTTCGGCCGTCAGCGCGGCACCCGCTACGACCCCCGATTCCCTGAACGTGCCGTTCTTCTGGTTGATCCAGAGCAGGTTTTCCTCGCCGTCGTTCGCCACGTAGATGTCGATCCAGCCGTCCCCATCGAAGTCCGCCGTCGAGACGCCGAGCGCAGGACCGAACTTGCCGCCGATCAGGGACCGGGCAGTGACGTCGACGAAGCGGCCGCGTCCTGTGTTGCGATACAGCCGATCAGGCAAGCCGCCGTAGATCTGTGGCGGGCAGTAGTCGCGCGCACCCGCGGGGTTCGGGCAGACGGTTTCCTTGTCCAGCCCGCGGTAGTTCACGTTGTTGCCGACGTAGAGATCGAGCCACCCGTCGCGATCGAAGTCGAGAAACGCAGCCGAAACGCCGAAGCCTGGCTGGTTGGCGGTGCCGCTCTGGGCGGTCACGTTGGCGAAGGTTCCGTCGCCGTTGTTCCGCCACATCCGGCACTCGCCGAAGCTGGTCAGGTACAGATCGACGAACCCGTCGTTGTCGATGTCGCCGGCGGCGACGCCAAAGCCGAACGCGTCCGCGCGCAGCTGGCTCTGCTCGGTGACGTCGGTGAACCGCAGACTCCGCCCGCCGTCCGGACGGACCTCGAGGTCGTTGCGGTACAGGCGGCCGCGCAGCGGCAGCGCGTTGGGCGGAGGCTCCGCGCCGGCGTCGCCGGCCAGCGACTTTCCCTGCACCAGGTACACGTCGAGGTCGCCGTCGTTGTCGTAGTCGAACAGCGCAACGCCCGGCGGCAGGATCTCCGGGTAGTAGAACTTCCCCGTCGCGCCGTTGAAGTGGACGAACGAAATGCCGGACGCTTCGGCCTGGTCGGTGAACCACTCGTCTGCAGCCGCGGGAGCCGGCGAGACCGCTGCCTTCCCGTCTGCGTTCGGGGTGTCTCCGCCAGCCGGACCGCCACTGCACGCCGCGGTCGCAGCCAGGACGAGGGCGGCGCCGCCCTTCAGAATCCGTCGCCAGCACGATGGTCTGTGCGCTTGCCGTGTCGTCACTTGCCGATCCGTGCCTCGAACGTCTGTTTCGCCGCCTCGATCCGCTTCACGTTCTCGTCGTACGACAGCGGAGCGGTCCCGTCGAGCCGAGGGGGGTACGCCGTCGACTTGTACACATCGTACGCGTCCGTCCTCAAGTGCGACGGCATGTGGTGTCCCACACGCGACGTCCGCTCGTGCCTGAGGGCGGACACGTCGATCGGCGCGACGACGATGCGCTCGCCAGGACCCGGTGAGGCCTCGGCGAGCAGCCGCCCGTCGAAGTCGACGACCTGCGATCCGCCGGGCCACGAGTACGGCGGATAGTGCTTCAGGCTCGCGCCCTGATTCGCCGCCACCACATACGCCACGTTCTCGATCGCCCGGGTGCGGTTGACGAGCGTCCACCAGTTCATCGGCTCGGTCGCACCCCACGGGTCCATGTACGCGGACACGCGCACCAGCAGTTCAGCGCCGTTCGCCGTCAGCTGCCGCAGCACTTCCGGAAACAGCCAGTCGTAGCAGATCGCGCAGCCAATCCGGCCGATTGGCGTGTCGGCCACCGGGAAGAGCGGCTCGTCATAGCCTGGCAGATCGTGCGGGCTGCTGTGCACTTCGAACGGAATCCAGGGATTCACCTTCCGGTACTTGTAGAGGATGCCGCCGGGCCCGATCAGGCACGTGGTGTTGAAGACCACTCCGGGCCACTTCGCATCCTCTTCCAGCATCGTCCCGCTCTGGATGTAGATGTCGTGTTCGCGCGCTTTCGCGCAGAGCCTCTCGGTGTGCTCGTTGGGGATCGGCACCGTGAGGTGTGCGAACAGTTCCGGCACGGTGGCGTACACCGGCGCCGCGTGCGCGAACTCGGGGAACACGACGAGTCGAACCGGCAGGAACGGCGTGCTGCCGCCGACCGCCGCATCGATCATCGAGACGATGCGGTCGGTGCTGGCCTTCATACCGCGCCGATCCGCCGGGTTCGGCAGATCGGTCTGGCAGGCGGCAGCGGCGTAACGGATGTGAGTCATCGGTTTCGTGATGTCGGCACGCCGGTGAATCGGCGCCTCAGTCCGAGGTACGGAGCGCGGGGACGTTCCGCCCCACGTACCGCGTGTTGAACTCCTCGCGATACCGGTTGTGTTCCGGCGAATCCGGATAACGCTCCGAGGGCCCGTAGGGATACGCCGACATCGCGTGGAACGGCAGCGGCTCGACAGCGTCGGGACTCGCCGAGTTCACGTCCATCTCCTTGCTGTATCCGTCACCGCGCAGGAAGTACGTCCGGGCCCAGCCCTGGGGCACGGCACCTGCCGCCTCCGCGGGGAACTCGAGCACGACCTCGTCGCCGGGCTTCGCGATGACGAACAGATCGTCGGTCCGCGTCAGCAGCGACAGCACGTCGCCCACCCGCGTGTACCGCCCCGCGAACGTCTTCCAGGGCGACGCTGGCGTGGTGCGCGCGAAGTCGTAGACCGGCGGATCTTCGCCGTCGGGCCGTACCTCCGCGGAGAACCCGCGCTCCCGCAGCGTGCCGACCACGGGGTCCATCGCAACGGACCGGACACCGTCGGAGGCGACCGGCGTACCGACCTGGATCTGATCCCAGTAGATCCGCATGTTCGTCGTCAGGCGCACTTCGTGTTCGCCCGGGCGCAGCGTGCCGGTCAGATCGATCGGGATGGTCTGCGGGCGGCCGACCGGAACGCCGATCCGGATCGACGTCCGGCGCCACTGGCCGCTGCGAGACCGCACTTCCAGAAGTGGTTCGACGAGAGCCATCCCCGCCTGGTAGGCGGCGACGTTGTCGCTCGAGAACGCGTAGTCGGTCCATCCGGTCAGCAGCAGCGCGTAGTCACCTTCCGCGTCGCTTCCGAGATCGAGCGTCAGCGCGTGCGTGCCCGCGTAGCCGCGGATCGGCGCGCGCGGGAAGTCGTCCGGATACCGGCGATCGATGGTGGCGATTCGTCCGGTCACGTCGTGGCCATGTTCGTCGGTCGCGCGGGCAGGCGTGCGCAGGCCCGCGACGGCGTGCATCCGATCCTCCTTCGGCGGCGTCGTCATCCCCTCGTTGGGAAAGACCTGGACATCCGCAGGGTGGTCGACCGCGAGGAGCTGCATCCGATCGAGGTAGAGCACTTCCTCGAGTTCGTTGGTCACGCGCAGGTCGAGCCGATCGCCGCGCGGACGAAGCTGCGACGGCGCGATGCGCACGTACTCCACCGGATCGGGATGGTTGTAGACGCCCGGCGCCTCCCAGTACCCCATCTCGCCGCCGCCCAGGAAGTCGGTGACGAACTCGAATCGCTCGCCGTTCCACACGAACAGGAACGGACACGACGACGGCTTGCGATCGAGCTCCTCCATCCGGAACGGCGACGGAAGCACTGCAGGCGCCTGGCCGTCGGCGGCGGGCGCGGTGGTCTCGGCCTGAAGGATGCCGGACGGCCAGAGCACGCGTGCCGCCTCGGCGCCCGGCCGCGGACCCAGCCCGACGACGACGTCCGCGGGAGCGACCGCAGGGCTCGCCGCGGAGGTTTCGAGCCTCGCGCTCAGACTGCCGGCGCGCACCTGCACCTTCGAGCCGACCGCCGCGCGATTGGTCACGCGTCCGCGCAGCTCGATCCGCAGCGATCGGTTGCGCGCATCGCCGCTGTTGCGCCACAGCGAGACCGCGCCGTCGCCAGCTGCAGCCACGACGTCGGTGTCCCCATCGCGGTCCATGTCCGCGGCAACGAAGCCGCGAAGGCCGGATGCCGCCGGCGCGGACGCCGCGCCCTGCACTGCGCGCGACGACACGTCGGACCAGGTGCTGCCAAGATTCCGCTGGACCCGGGGTCCGTCAGCGGACCACATGAGAAGGTCCAGCAGGCCATCCATGTCGTAGTCGATGAACTGGGCGGCAGTCACGGGCGACTCCGTCGCGGCCAGCCGCGTCGTCGCAAAGCAATCGCGGCCGTCGCTCAGCGCGAGGGTTCCGCCCGACGCATCAGCGAAGAAGAAGTCGGGGGCATCGTCCTTGTCGACGTCGCCGACGGCGACCGCACGAACCTCCACGGCGTCACCGACGCCAATCGACCCGAGACCGGCATCGGCAGCAACATCGCGGAACGTGCCGTCCCGCTGATTCGCGAAGAGCGCAGGCGGCGCGTCGCTGTACACCACGAGCAGGTCCAGGTCGCGATGGTTGTCGAAGTCGGTCGGCACGATGGCCACCGCGTGACCGCTCCGCTCCAGTCGTGCCTCGCGCGTGATGTTCGTGAACGTCCCGTTCTGGTTGTTCCGCAGCAGCTGCAGCGGCGCGGGCGCGAACTCCGCCGGGAAGGTCCGCTCGCGCGCGCCCTGCCGCCTCGTCGCGTCGATGTCGGCGATCCCCGCGATCACGATGTCGACGTCGCCATCGTGATCGACGTCCACGAAGGCGGCCGACGAAGGCAGCGCACGGTACGGCGGGAGCCCTGCGCTCCGGGTGACGTCCGCGAAGCGCCCCCTGCCGTCGTTGTGATACAGGCTGCTGGCGCCGTGGCGCAGCACGAAGAGGTCGGCGGCCCCGTCGTTGTCGTAGTCCGCGCTGACCACTCCGGTCCCAACCGATCCTGCGGGAACTGATTCGAGTCCCGATCCCGCGGTGGCGTCGACCCAGGCACCGCCGTCGTCCTGGCGCAGCAGCCGCTGCGCGCCGCGCGAGACGATGACCATGTCGAGATCGCCGTCGCCGTCCGCGTCGATGGGTGTGGACCCGCCTCCGAGTGCAGCCGCCAGTTCGCGGGCGCCAGCCTCCGTGAGTTCGGACGGCTGGAAGCGCCGCCCGACGACTGGCGAGGGCGCCGCCGGCGCCGGCGTCTGAGACGCGGGCGATATCGAAGCAGGTGTGAACGCGGCCGCGGGCACCGCGCTGTCGACGAGGTCGGGTTCGGCGCCGCTGGACGCGACCGCTTCCGCATACCGACCCTGTTCGAGATAGCCGGTGCCGAACGTGACGGCGTAGCTGGCGCGGCGAAGCGTCTGCGCGCGCTCCAGCAGCCGCTGCCCTGCCTCCGGCGAGCCCCCGCGCGACAGCGCGAGCCCCAGGACGTAGGCGGCCGTCACGTGATACGGCTCGCGCGCGACCATCGGCAGCAGCAGCGCGCTCGCGTCGGTGTAGCGCTGCGCCTCCAGGTGAATCTGCGCCAGGTTCACGTTCGCCCCGACGTCGTCGGGATCTATCTGGCGGACGCGCTCGAAGAACGTGCGGGCCTCGTCGTTGCGGCTCTGCGCGCGCGCGACGAGGCCGAGGACGTACTGCGGCTGTGGCGCGTCGGGCATCTGGCGGGCCGCCTCGGTCGCCTCGCGGGCGGCACCATCGAGATCCTGGTCGTACATCAGGGCGAGCGCGAGGTTCAGGCGGGCGATGGCGAGCGTCGCGTCTGTCGCCAGCGCACCGCGGAACGCCGCGGCAGCGTCCGCGTAGTTCAGCTGCTCGAGCAGCGCCACACCGACGTTGTTCGCACGGTAGGCGCGCTCACGCACCTCACGCGTGACACCGGCCGGTTCCGGTTCGCCGGGCGCGCAGCCGCAGGCTATAGCGACGGCAATCGCCAGCAGCAGCGCCGCACCAAGGCGGGCGAGCCGGGACGGCCCCGGATTGACGTACGGCCTGAGACCAGCTGAGGGCATTGATGGGACGGGTAACGATCCAGCTTAAAAAAAAACCCCACCAGGCGCCAGAGGCTGCCTGGTGGGGCGCAATTGCCGGCGATCGGCGCGGCCTAGTCCTGGCGCGTGCCGAGGCTCGACGGGGTGACGTCGACCACGTTCTGGTCGATCGCATACATGCTGGCCGCGACGCCCACTGCGATGCCGATGAGGATCATCGCCTTGGTCCGCTTCCGCATGCCGCTCCGCGTCAGGTTGCCCGACTGCTCCTGCAGCGACGGGGCGACCTTCTTGCCAGCGATGGTCACGGCTGCCCCGGAGGGGAGAGTCGCGGCGGGTGCGGCCGAATTGACCGACTCCGTCACCGCGATCTGCTGCACGTGCCGCGCGCCCGACTTGAGGATGGTTTCCCCGGCGAACGCGACCGACGTGTTTCCGATGGAGGCAACCAGTGCGAATACAAGCAACCGGTTCATTCAGTTTCTCCTGAGGTCTTGCTGTAAACGGCCGGCGTCACACCGACCGGGGGTTCGTCTCTGCTCGAAGGGAAACCCCGGGAAAGCGTTCGCCTTCCCGGGATTCGCTCCTTAGAACTGGAGTGCCGCGGTCACGCGCGCCAGGCGCGGATCGAGGAACGTCGCGGGCCGCAGCCAGCGCGCGCCGTAGGCGGTCGTCACGTTCTGAATCGAGTTCGAGTTCAGCGCGTTGTAGAGGTCGAACGCCAGGCGCAGGTTGCCCCACCCGATGTTCAGGTTCTTGCTCACCGCGAGGTCGAGCTGGCTGAACCGGTCACCGAACTGCGAGTTCGGCGTGACGAGGTTGACGACGGCGCCCACGTTCTGCAGCGAGCTGGATGGACGCACGGTCCCGTCTGCGCGCGGCTTGAACGTCACGTTGTTCGTGGCGACGGCGAGGGTGGCGTTCTGCGCGGCACCGCGGGTGTTCCGGTAGATGAAGCTGGCATTGAAGCCGCCCTTGATCGGCAGGCTGCCGTTCAACCGGAAGTCGATGGCGTCGCTCAGCGCGGTAACGACCTTGCACGAGCCCTCACCGCTGCGGTTTTCACTGTAGAAGTTCAAGTTTGCAGCCGTGCCCGTGATGTCGTACGGCGTGTTCGGCACGTCCACCGTGAAGCAGGCGTCGCTCACCTGGCGGCCGGCGTCGATGCCACCGCCCATGCGGATCCCCCTCGGCAGCCGGCCGTCGAGCCCCACCCAGAAACCGTCCCAGTAGCGCTGCGGCAGACGGGTGTTGCCATTCTGGCCGACGAACTCCTTGGCGTTGGTGACCCGGATAGTGCCCAGACCGAAGAGTTCCGGCCGGACGTCGTAGAAGCCGCAGCGTACCTGACCCGCCGTCGACAGGCGCGAATCGTTCGGCACGTTGATGCAGTACCTCGTCGTAGCTGGCCGGCGTCAGCAGTGTGTTCTCGGTGACCGTGAAGCTGCCGTCCCAGTTGTGGTTGTAGCCCGCGTTCAGCGACAGACCGCGCGTGAGCTCGTGCTGCACGTCGACGTTGATGTCCCACAGGAAGTCGCGGTTGTCGTAGGTCGCCGAGTCGTCGAAGATGACGGCCGACGGATTGAACTTGCCGAAGTTCGCGTTGGACATCGGCCCGCAGATGTCGCCTCCGCTGGCGGAGTTGTCCTGCGGGCTCAGGTTCCGGACGTTGCAATCCGGCGTGAAGTTGCCGTTCACGTCGTTCCACGTGCGGAACGCGCTGTTGATCGACGAGTTGAACGGGTGGAAGCGGCTCGTGTAGTCGCCGCGGCTCAGCTGCACGTAGCGACCGGTCGAGAACCGCAGCGCGGTCCGCCCGTTTCCGGCCACGTCCCACACCGCGCCGAGGCGCGGGTTGAAGTCGTTGTAGATCGGCACACCCGAGAGTGCCGGCGCCTCGCGTCGAGGCACGTACGGGCCCGCTTCGGCGACCGACTCCTCGTAGCCCATGCTGACGCGGTCGTACCGGATGCCGAGGTTCAGCGTGACGCGGCCGATCTTCCAGGCATCCTGCGCGAAGACGCCAAGCTCCATGTTCTGCCGCACGTTCACCTGGAACGGCAGCGCGTAGTACTGGAGACGGGCCGGACGGCCGTTCTGGAAGTCGTAGTTCAGGCCATCGACGACGTTGTTGCGGCTCCGCGACTCGTCGTTGAAGCCCTGTTCGTTGGTGAAGCCGACCTTGACGTTGTGCGTGCCGGTCACGTACGACAGCGCGAAGCGCTGGGCACCGCGACCCGTGCGCGCCTTCGGCGCCGTCAACAGCGTCGTGGCGCCATACCGGTAGTTGGTGCCCAGCTCGAGGATCGAGCGATCGTTCTGCGTGACGCCTTCCTCGGCGAAGTTCACCCAGTTGGCCGTCTGCCAGGAGACGCCGGCTTCGAGCAGCAGGCGGCTGGTGATCGGCGCCGTCCACGTGCCCTGCACCACGCCCGACGGATACCAGTCCCAACCGCGCTCAGACTCGATGGAGTTCGAGCCCGTGAACGGACCTGTGGTGCACCGGCACGACTTCTGGAGGTCCGCATAGAAGTTCAGACGGTTCCTCGGCGTCACCTGTGCGGTGATACGGCCCGCGTGGGTGCGGTACCAGTCGAAGCTCGCTGCCGGCCTGGCCTCGCCAAAGCGCGGATCGTTGTAGCTGACGTTCGCGTACGGAGATCCCGGCTGCCCGGGGTAGAACAGCGTCGGCGTAGCGCCCACGAAGTTGGCCGAGTTCGCCTGGCCAAAATTCGGGTTGGCCGCCTGCGCCTGCCCCTGCAGCGGGTTGAAAAAAGCGCTCGGCTGGTTGACGGTCGATCCCCAGCGCGCGATTGCGCCGAAGAACCAGACCTTGTCCTGCATGATCGGCCCGCCGAACTGGCCGCCCATCCGGTAGATGCGGCTCACTTCCGCGGCCGAATTGATCCCAGCCGCCGTGAGCAGCGTCTGGTTGCCAAGCGCCCACTCATTCAGCTTGTCGTTGGCATTCTGCCCCTGCATGGCGGCGTTCGAGAAGAAGCCGTCCACGCCGCCGCTGAAGATGTTGCTGCCGCTCTTCGGAATGGCGTTCAGGTTCACGCTGCCCGACCCGGACTCGGCGCCCATGCCGCTGGTCTCGATCTGCAGCTCCTGGATGTTGCCCTGGTCGGTGATGTAGCCGACGCCCGACGCCTCGTTCACGAAGTACTGGTTGCGGAACCCGTCGAAGTTGGCGCGCGTGCCGGTCTTGCCGTGGAAGAACGTGTAGTTCCCCTGCGCGGACCACGTGTCGCGCGTGCCGCCGACGTCCGCCTGCGTGGGCGCGAAGCCGGGGGTCACGTACGCCAGCGTCTGGAGACCGATGTTGCCGCTCGGCAGCGTCTCGAGCTCGTTGGTGTTCAGCGTGTCCTGCTTGCGCATGCTGGTCGTGTCGACGATTGGCGCGGCGCCGCTGACCGTGATGGTCTCCTGCAGCGAGCCGACCTGCATGGCCACGTTCACCGTCGCGGTGAACCCGGTCGGCAGCTCGATGCCTTCACGCTTGACCGTCGAGAACCCCTCGAGGCTGAACGTCACCGAATACGTGCCGGGCCGGAGGTCGACGATGCTGTAGCGGCCTTCGCCATCGGTAACGGCCGCTCGAGTCTTCTCGATCAAGGCCGGGCTCGCCGCTTCAACGGTGACGCCAGGCATCGCCAGCCCGGATTCATCACGGACCACGCCAGAGATGCCGGCCGCCTGCTGCGCCAGCGCCGCCGGAGCGCCCGCCGCCAAGAAGCCCACAACCGCAAAGCCGAAAGCCACGACTTTCGACCAGCGCCAACTCGATTGAATCACTGATCCCTCCACACCGAGGCGCACGCCGCCCCGAGCGACGCACGCGACCGCGGGGTAAAACGCTTCAGAACCTGGGGAAGTGACGGAGGTGTCCCTGCCTCTATCTCAAGCGCGGCAAGATTTCTAACATGTTTGTATTAGTCGCGGTTGTCTCAAGTTGTCGCAACCGGAAACTTTCGAGGTGGCATTTCCGTAAGGATCCACCCGGCCGGATGACCCTGGACCTGCCCCACCCCGGCTGGCAGAAAAATGGCCGCCTGCACTTGACGTGCGAGGCGGCCCTGGTGGGACGACGGTATTCGATCGTGCGGCTCAGTCGCGGAGGCCGAGCCGAAGCGGTCCGGCGCGGCCGGCTAAGAACAGTGGGGAGCCCCTGGACAGGTGTCGCGGCGCGTGCCGAGCGTCGAAGGCGTGACGTCCTCGACGCCATGGTCGATGGCATACCAGGTGCCCAGCAACGCGGCGGCTGCGCCGATTGCGATCATCCACTTCATGCCCTTGCCCATGCTGCTCGTCTGCAGTGTCTTTGGGCCGTCCTGTTGAAGAGCCGGTGCGACTGGTGCATTTCCGATCGCCACGATGGGAGAGGCAATGACGGGCGTCTTCACCGCAGTCGTCGACGCAGTTTCAGAACGCGACAACTGCTGCACGTGCCGGACTCCCGACTTGAGCAGCGATTCTTCAGCGAAAACGAGGGACGCGTTGCCCACCGACACCAGCAGGGCGAACACCAGCAACCTCTTCATTCACATCCTCCAGACCATCTCGTAACGGGGGCGCCAGTGACGACCGCCCGGTTAAGCCGGCGTTCGGAGAGCGGCTGAAAGCCGCCCTCCGGACCGACTCCTAGAAGTTCAGGCTCGCCGTGACCCGCATCAGCCGCGGATCCATGAACCCGCTCGGACGCAGCCAGCGATTCGTGGCCGGGTTGTTCGTATACGTGGTCGTGACGCTCTGAATCGAGTTGGCGTTGAGAAAGTTGTAGATGTCCAGCGCCACGCGCAGACGACCGACGCCGGTGTTGAAGCTCTTGTTGACCGCCACGTCCAGCTGGTTGAACCGGTCGCCGTAATACTCCAGCGCCGGGTGCAGCCCAATGGTCTGGGCGAGGTTCCCGGCGAACGAGGTCCGGCCGTTCTTGAACGCCACCCGTCCAGCCGCGATGTCGGCGTTGCTCACCGCCCAGGTCGCGTTCTGCGCCGCGCCGGCCGTGTTGCGGAACACCGCGCTGAGGTTGATGTCCCACTTCAGTGGCACGCTGCCACGGACGCGGATGTCCATGTTGTCCATGAAGCTGGTCACCTGACGGCAGAAGGGTGAGCCACCCGGCTGTCCGGCCACGCCACCGTTCCACAGTCCGGTGATGTCGCGCGGGATGTTCGGCGCGTCGACGGTGAAGCAGTTGTCGCGGACCTGCTGCCCCGCGTCGAGACCGCCGCCGAGGGTGATGTTCTTCGGCAGGCGGCCGTTGAACGTCAGCGTGATGCCGTCCCAGTACCGCTGCGGCTTGGCGCCGTTGGGCAGTTCCTTGCTGTTGATGACACGGTTGACGCCCTGGCCGAGGAGCGTCGGCTTGATGTCGTAGAAGCCACACTGCTGCGTGCCGCCGTTTGGCAGCCGCGCGTCGTTCGGGCACGTTGACGCAGTATTCATCGAAACTGTCGGGCGTCCACAGCTGGTTGTCCATGACGGTGAAGTTGCCGTCCCAGTTGCGGTTGTAGACAAAGCTCATCGACAGCCCGGTCGTGATCTCGTGGACCAACTCGGTGTTGATGTCCCAGAGGAAGTTCCGGTTGTCGTAGAGCACCGCGTCCGATACTGGGTCGCCGCCGGGAGGAACTGCCCGAAGAACGCGCTCGAGATCTGCGCCGCAGATGTCGCCGCCAGTCGCCGCTCAGGTCCTGCGCCGAGAAGTTCTTCAGATTGCAGTCTGGAATGTAATTCCCGTTGACGTCGTTCCACCCGCGCGACGCCGTGCGGACCGACGACGTGAACGGGTGGAAGCGGCGCGTCATGTCGCTGCGGCTCAGCTCGAGGTACCGGCCGATCGACGCCTTCACCGCCGTGCGGCCATTGCCGAACACATCGTAGGCAAATCCGAGGCGCGGGTTGACGTCCTTCCAATCCGGAATGCCGCTGCGCCCTTCGACCTGGCGCTCGGGCACCCACGGCCCGGCCGGGAGCGTCGCATCGGGGAAGCCCATCGTGACCCAGTCGTACCGGATGCCGAGGTTCAGCGTGAGCCGCTTGATCTTCCACTGGTCCTGGACGAACAAGCCCAGCTCAGCGTTCATGCGCTCCTGCTGGAACGAGGGCAGGGCGTAGTACTGAATCTGGGAGGGTCGGCCGTTCAGGAAGTCGTAGTTCAAGCCGTCGCACAACTGCGACCCGGTCGCCACCGAGCAGGCGCTGTTGTTGCGGTCGGCCGACTCGTCGTTGAACGCCTGCTCGAGCGTCATGCCGCCCTTCATGTTGTGCGTCCCGGTGACGTACAGACAGGGTGAAGCGCTGGGCGCTGCGGCCCGTGCGGGCGATCGGCGCCGTCAGCAGCGTCGTCGCGCCGTAGCGATACCCGGTGGACTGTTCGAGGATCGAGCGGTCGTCGCGCGTCACCCCCGACTCTGCGAAGTTGATCCAGTTGGCCACCTGCCACGACCCGCCGGCTTCGAGGAGCAGCTTGCTGGTGATCGGCGCAGTCCACGTGCCGTTCACCACGCCCGATGGATACCAGTCCCAGCCACGTTCCGACTCGATCGACTGGGCACCCGTGAAGGGGCCCGTGGTGCAGCGGCAGGACTTCTGAAGATCCGCGAAGAAGTTGAACCGGTTCTTGGCGTTCAGGTTGTAGGTGGTGCGGATGGAGTGGTTACGATACCAGTCGAAGCTCGCCGCTTCCTGGGCGCCGTTCGCACTTGGCGCGAGGTTCTGGAAGGGACTGCCCGGCTGCCCGGGGTAGAACAGCGTTGGCGTCGGCCCGAGGATGTACCCGTTGGGCGACACCATGCCGGGCACGCCGGCCGTGCCCTGCAGTGTGTTGAAATACGCGTTGGGCTGGTTCACGCGCGAGCCCCAGCGGGCCACGGCCGCGAAGAACCACAGCTTGTCCTGCATGATGGGTCCGCCGAGTTGCCCGCCCACGCGGTAGATGTTCTCGACCTTCGCCGCGGTGTTAATGCCGGCCGCGTTGATCAGCGCCTGGTTGCCCTGCGCCCACTCGTTCAGCCCCGGCCCCAGGTTGCTTCCCTGCATGGCGCCATTCGAGAAGAACCCGTCGATCGTCGCGTTGAACAGGTTGCTGCCGCTCTTCGGGATGATGTTCAGCGAGATGCTGCCCGAGCCCGACTCCGCGCCCATGCCGCTCGTTTCGAGCTGCATTTCACCGATGACGCCCTGGTCCGAGATGTAGCCGACGCCGCTCGCGGCGCCGATGAAGTACTGGTTGCGGAAGTTGTCGAACGACGCGCGGGTGCCGTCCTTGCCGTGATAGAACTGATACGCGCCCTGCGCGGACCACGTGTCGCGGCCGCCGCCGACGTCCGCCTGCGTCGTCTGGAACCCGGGCGTCATGTAGGCCAGCGTCTGCAGGCCGATGTTGCCGCTCGGCAGCGCCTCGAGTTCCCGCTGGTCCAGCGTCTCCTGACGCCGCATCGTCGTCGTGTCCACAACTGGCGCCGCACCGCTCACCGTGATCGTTTCTTCGAGTCCACCGACCTGCATCGTGATGTTGACGGTTGCCGTAAACCCCGCACCCAGTTCGACGCCCTCGCGCCTCACGGTAGCGAACCCGGGCAGCGCGAACGTGATGGTGTAGAGGCCCGGCCGGAGATCGACGATGTTGAATCGGCCCTCTCCGTCGGTAACCACCGAACGCACCTTCTCAATAAGCGCGGGACTCGACGCTTCGACGGTCACTCCGGGCATTGCCAGCCCGGCGCTGTCTCTCACCACGCCAGCGATACCGCTGGCCTGCTGGGCGCGTGCGTCGGTGGCACTCGCGGCCATCAGTCCCAGGACTGCGAGACCGAAAGCCACGACTCTCGACCATCGCCGATTCGATTGAATCACTGACCCCTCCAGGGAAACGCTGCCGTCGTCGCGGGCGGCGCGCTCGAGCCGTGAACCGCCTGAGATGCGGCTTCGGGACAGTCGTGTCCCGAGGATGTGTCTCAAGCGCGGCAGATTTCTAACACGTTTGTATTAGACCCAATTGTCGCAAGTTGTCTCAGCGCGGAACTTTTCCGTCTTGGGTTACGTGGGGGATCCACTGAACCGGATGGAGCCGAATCGGCGTTGAGATATCGGCGGGGAGGGTCAAAAGGCGGGACGGAAGGGATGCTCGAGGTTCTCCCTGAAAACAGGGGATAAACCTCGAGCTAAGGATCGCGAGTGATTCTGTGGGGCGGGCTCGCTACTTCGTGACGGTGACCGTGACGTCGTCCGAGCCGGTCAGCGCTCCATCGTCCGCGAGGCCGCGCAGGACGTAGGTGCCCGGCTCGGAGAAGGTCGCGCGAACGGTGATCTTGCCGTCCGCCGGCATGGGCGGCGAATCCCAGATGGGCGCCCAGGGCGAGTTCGCGCCGGCGCGCGTATCTTCCCACGCCTTGATCTGCACGGGGTCGAACGTCACCGCACCGGCGCCACGGTAGACAAACCAGGACAGGTGCAAGCCCACGTTCTTGCCCACCGTAACGCGAACGGGCGGTGCGGTGTCGCGGTTGCGACGGACGGCTGACTCGGCGCCGGTGGTGTTCGCACGTTCGGCCGCCTGCGATCCGCGGTTCGAAACCGCCGCGCCGGACAGACCGCTCCCGCGCTTCGCCGGTATTCCATCGTCCTGGACGATGGTGGCAATCGACAGAGGCTGGCCCACCTTCGCCGTCAACGTCTTGCTGCCATCCACCTTGACGACCGGCGGCTTGTTCGCGCGGATCTCAGGGCTGCTCGCACCGGCCCCGAGCGCGCCCGTCTCCGACGCCTTCACCACGTCGTCGACCTTGTAGTCCTCGCGCAGCGAGGCGTAGGCCTTTTCGGTCTTGCCGTTCGTGGTGAGGGTCCACACGAGTTCGTCCTTCACGGAGAAGGTGGCGGGCACCTTCACGCGGAAGACGAAGCGGTTGCGGCGCGGCAGGAAGTGCGTCGGCTGTCCCTGATCGGCGGGACCCGGGCTGAAGCCGTTCTCCGGACCAACCGGAACGTCCGGCTCCTCTTCCCAGTTGCGGTTCATGTAGCCGAAGAGGAAGTACTTGGTGCCGTCGGCATCTTCCTCCCAGCCTTCGTAGCCAGGGGCGACGTTCTGCCCGCTGGTGTAGGAGAGTGACTGCGCCTGCGTCATCGCAGGCACGCCAAGGGCAAGCACGCTGAGGAGCGCGCACAACTGTCTCTTCATGATCTGCTGTCCAGGAAAAGAACCCGGGGGAGCGGTTGCTCCCCCGGGGAAAACGAACTACTGCTGCTGGTTCTGGTTCTGCGTCGCGCGCGGCGCCTGCCTGGCCACCACACCGCAGAGCGGGCATCCGGGGATGACGTCCTTGCCGGGGTTCGCCTCGACGCGGGCCTTCATCTCGGCCTGGAACTGCTCCTCGGTGAGCTGCACGCGGTTGCCGAGATCGATGAACATGTTCGCGATCGAGCGGTTGCCCGAGCCCTGCCAGTTGCGCGGGTCGGGAATGTTCTTGTTCGTCGGCGAGTTGTCCATGAAGCCGACGATGTGCAGGATCGTCCCCTTCGGGAGGAGCGGCGCCACGTCGTCGGCGTAGCTGTACCCGCGGACCCAGTTGTGGTCGTAGCCCACGCAGTTCAGCGTCTGGATGTTGTAGCCCCAGATCGCTTCGAGGCACATGCGCGTGCCCGGCGCGTGCAGGTGCGGCTCGAACGAGAGTGATCTTCGTCGTGCTCCTGCAGCACGGCATAAGCATGGAGCTGCTGGCTGGTGTCCATCGGCTCGGATGTCGATGTCCACGCCGTTGCCGAGGCCGACGAGCGCGCGCTTGTATTCAGGCTTGTAGCCCTTCGGCGCGAACTTGTAGCCGAACTCCAGATGCGAGTTCGTGTCGCGGCCGTTCGAGTGCAGGTGCACCGAGTCGGACACGATGTAGGAGCCGCTTCTTCAGCAGCACGGCGCCCTTCGGGTCGAAGTAGTCGGGTTGCGTCCCACTTCGTGGACCGGCCAGTTCACGACGTTCTCGCTGCCCCCGAGCAGATCCTGATCCGTCGGCGCCTCGAGACCGACCTGCGTGCGGTAAATCAGGTGATGAAACACGTACCGGCCGCCGACCGTCTGCCGTTCCTTGTTCTTCGGATCGACGTCGTTGACTTCCTTGACTTCGACCGCCAGCACGTAGCGGTCCTCGTCCATCGGAATCGGAACGGACTCGACCTCGCCCCACCAGTCGGGAGCGTTGCCCTTGACCATGACGTTCTTGCCCTTGACGATCAGGTCCGGCGTGCCAATGCGCCACGCGGTGTCGTCAGCCCAGACACGGGCGGGCGGCATGTCGGCGGGGTTGCCACGCGCCGCGCCGCTGTCGGCCCACTTGGCGACCTTGGCGAGTTCCAGCGCGCTCAAGGACGGATCGTCCTTGAACTTCTGGATACCGATGTTCTTCTCCACGTACCACGGCGGCATGACGCCGGCGTGCGGACCGACGCCGGTGCGCGTCTTGATCGCGCGCGCCCACGGGCGGACCTCTTCGTACGTGGTGAGCGACATCGGGCCGGCACCGTCCGGCCGGTGGCAGTTCTCGCAGCTGCGCTGCAGGATCGGCGCGATGTCCTTCGTGTAGGTCACCTCACCCGGCACTTCCACCGGCGCGGCGCGGAGGACGAACGACGTTGAGGAGCCGACGGCCAGTGCTCCTACCACTGCCGAGCCGAGGGCCAACCCCCACCCCGTGTTCCGTGACACTCTCATGAGATCAACTCCTTCTGAACCAGCAGCCGGACCGCGCCCAGGCGCAACAGATCCACTGCGAAGGTCAGATGGCGGCGGGCCGAATCCCGGTCGCAGCCATGCGTACCTGAATTTGTAACACTTTTTGGGTCGCTCGTCTGTCGCAAACCGTCGCAGACGCCCCCCATAATCTGGATAGACGGAACCCCGACCGGCCACGCGTGCCGTTTTGGACGAGTCCTCAGGCGTCGCGGTTCCAGCCGGTCAGGGGGTGACCGTTACCGTCAGGTCGTCGCTGCCCAGCAGGGCTCCGTCGTCCGCAACCCCGCGGAGGACATAAGTGCCGGGCTTGTCGAAGGTCACCTTGGCCGTTGCCTTCCCGTCGGCCGGGAAGTCGGGCGCCACCCAGATGGGGGCCCACGGCGAGTTCGCACCGGCCCGGGTGTCTTCCCAGGCCTTGATCTGAATGGGATCGAACGTCGTCTGGCCACCGGGGCCGCGATAGACGATCCACGACAGGTGCAGCCCGACGTTCTTACCGACCGTGGCGCGCGCCGGCGGCTGCATCGCGCGGTTGGCTCGAGGCGCCGCCTCCGAGTTGGCCGGAATCGCGTTATCGCTGCGCGACCCGCGGTTCGCCACGGCGGAACCTGCCAGACCGGCTCCGCGCCGCTTCGGGATGCCGTCGTCGGTCACGAGGGCGGTGACCGTGATGGCCTGACCCACCTTGTCGTCACCGTCTTCGCGCCGTCCACCTTCACGACCGGCGGCTTGTTCGCGCGAATCTCCGGACTGCTCGATCCGGCACCGAGCGCGCCGGTTTCGGAGGCCTTCACGACATCGTCCACCTTGTAGTCGAGCCGGAGCGACGCGAACGCCTTTTCGGTCTCACCGTTAGTCGTCAGCGTCCAGGTGAGTTCGTCCTTCTCCGTGAAACCGGCCGGCACCTTCACCCGGAATACGAACCGGTTGCGGCGCGGATAAAAGCGCGTGGGCTGTCCCTGGTCGGCGGTCCCGGGGCTGAACGAGTTCTCCGCACCTACCGGTACGTCGATCTCCTCCTCCCAGTTCCGGTTCATATATCCGAAGAGGAAGTACTTCGTGCCGTCCGCGTCCTCTTCCCACCCTTCGTAGGCGGGAGCGACGTTCTGTCCGCTGGTGTAGCTCAATGACTGGGCGCCGGCGGCAGCCGGCACCGCGGCCAGCGCGAGCACGCCGATGAGCGCTCGAACCTTGCTGATCATGAACATGTATCCGAAAGAAGAAAGGGCCGGGGGAGCCAGGGGCTCCCCCGGGACGGGTTGTTACTGCTGCTGTTGGTTCTGCGTAGCGCGCGGTCCCTGCTTGGCGACCACGCCGCACAACGGGCAACCGAGGAAGACGTCCTTGCCCGGGCTGCCTTCGACGCGCGCGCGCATCTCCTCCTGGAACTGTTCGTCGGTCATGAACACGCGGTTCCCGAGGTCGATGAACATGTTCGCGATCGAACGGTTGCCCGATCCCGACCAATTGCGCGGATCCGCGACGTTCCTGTTCCGCGTCGAGTTATCCATGTAGCCGATGATGTGAAGGATCGTGCCCTTCGGCAGCAGCGGCGCCGAGTCCTCGGCGAACGAGTAGCCGCGCACCCAGTTGTGGTCGTAGCCGACGCACGAGAGCGTCTGGATGTTGTAGCCCCAGATCGCCTCGAGGCACATGCGGTAGCCCGGCGCGTGCAGGTGCGGCTCGAACGAAATCAGCTTGGTCGGCTCCGGCAGCACGGCATACGCGTGGAGCTGCATTTCCTGCCCCATCGCCTTCATGTCGATGTCGACGCCGTTACCGAGCGAGTAGTTCGCGCGCTTGTAGGCGGGCTTGTACCCCTTCGGCATGAACTTGTAGCCGAACTCCAGGTGCGACTTCGTGTCCTTGCCGTTGGAGTGGATGTGCGCCGAGTCCGAGACGATGTAGGACCCCTTCTTCAGGAGGCGCGCTGCCTTCGGATCGAAGTAATCAGGATTGCGACCCACTTCATGCACCGGCCAGCCGGTAACGTTCTCGCTGGTGCTCGCGTCCTGTTCGTTGGTGTCCACTTCGCCGAGGCCGACCTGCGTGCGGTAGATCAGGTGATGCCACACGTAGCGGCCGCCCACTGTCGTGCGCCCGTTGGATTTCAGGTCGACGTCGTTGACCTCGCGGATCTCGACTGCCGCCACGTAGCGATCGTCGTCAATCGGAACTTCCACCGGCTCGATCTCACCCCACCAGTCGGGAGCACCGGCCTTCACGACGATGTCCTTGGTCTTGACGACGAGATCGGGGGTGCCGATGCGCCACGCCGAGTCGTCGGACCACTGCCTGGCCGGCGGCATGTCGGCGGGGTTCCCGCGCGGTGCGCCGCTGTCCGCCCACTTGGCGATCTTGGCGATCTCCAGCGCGCTCAAGGACGGATCGTCCTTGTAATGCTGGATGCCGATGTTCTTTTCCATGTACCACGGCGGCATCAAGCCCGCGCGCGGACCGACGCTCGTGCGCGTCTTGATCGCGCGTGCCCAGGGACGAACCTCTTCGTATGACGAGAGGGCCATCGGGCCGGCACCGTTCGAGCGGTGGCAGTTCTCACAGCTCCGTTGGAGAATCGGCGCGATGTCCTTGGAGTAGGTGACTTCCTCGGTTACCGCCGGCGCTGCACGCAGCGCGAACGGTGACAGAGCGCCCGCAGCCAGAGACCCCACAACTGCCGCGCCCAGGGTGATCTGCCACCCGATGCTCGGTCTGACCTTCATCCAGTCGCTCCTTTTCGGCGCACAAGTGCCGACACTGAACCGCCACTTTTTAGCACTTTTCAGGCCTGAAAAGTGTCGCAACTTGTCGCGCAGGGGTACAAAACCCCTTTCCCACGGCCGCGCTTTCTTGATCGGCCGGAATCGTTCTGCTAAAAGCACCTGTCGGGCAAGGAGCCCGACACTTCCCATGGCTACATACGGTGCGCCAGCCGGGCTCTGGCCGGCTCTCACGCCGGCCGTCGGCGTGATGCTGGCCGCCCTCGGGCTGAGCGGCACGCTGGCCTGCCGTCAGCCACCCCAGGAACCGCCGCGGACCCAGAGCGGGCCACTCCGGGTCAGCACGGTGTTCGCTCCCATCAGCACCCGCCTGATGGAAGAGTATCGGCGGACCCTCCCCGCCCTCGAGATCCAGGAGATTCGGGTCGCCTCGTCCGTCGACATGCTGCCGCAGGTCGAAGCAGGCAATATCGACGTCGGAATCGCCCTCGCCGACGACGCCTACCGGACGTACTGGGGCAGTGGCCCGGGTGATGCGCCGTCCCACAGCAAGGTGCGCGGGATCTCGCTGCTCCAGCCGCTGCCCATGTACCTGGTCGTTCGCGGCGGATCCGGCATCCGGAACGTCAGCGAGCTGAAGGGACGCGTCGTCGCCGTAGGCCCCCGCGACACGTCCAGCTGGACGCTCGGCACTCTCGTGCTGAAGGCATTCAAGGTCGATCACGTGACCGTCCGCGAGTTCAGCCGCCGGGAAGACGCCGCTGCGGAAATGAAGGACGGCTCGGTCGACGCGATGGTGCTTCCTGGCCTTGTAGACCCCGATCAGATGACGCTCGCGGTCATCAGGGACGGCGCGTACCTGCTCCCGATCGAAGGGCCGCCCATCGACGATCTGCGGCGCGACGCGCCGTTCGTCCGCACCATCCTCATCCCTCGCGGCATCTACCCGGGGCAGGACCGCATCGTCGCCACCGTCGGCATCGACCTGGTCATCGTCTGCAGCGCCGACCTCGACGAGGCGCTCGTGTATCAGCTCACGCAGCAGCTGTTCAACGTGTTCCCCCGGATATCACGCAGCGAGGCGACGCTGCGGTTCCTGAACATCGAGGAGGCGCCGGCCACGCCGATTCCGCTTCATCCAGGGGCGGCCCGCTACTTCCGCGAGCGGGAGCTGTCGCGGTGAGCTGGGCGACACGACTCTCGAGCCGACGGCTGCGCGCGGTCACTCGGCTCGGCGATCGCCCTGTCAGCCGCGGCGCTCCTGTGGGTTGGGTACCGCGCGGTTGGCGAGTGGCAGCACGCGGCGTCGCTCGTCGCGTCGCGCCGCGCGGAGTCGGCGGTCGAACTGCTCGTATCGGCGCTCTCCCGGGACATGCGCGGCGTGCACACCTCGGTGCTCGCCGCTGTTGAGCGCGACGACGGAACGATTGCGACGAGCGCGGATCTGCTCCACCCGATCGCCGGAGCGTTCGCACGCTATCCCTACGCCGAGGCGTTCTTCTCGTGGCACGCGCCGTCTGGCGGCGAGCCTCTGGTCTTCCACAGCCGCGCGGAGCGACGGCCGTCGTGGCTCGCGCCCCCCGCACGCAAGGCGCTTTACCCTGTCGCGACCAGCGCCGAGCCGGGCATCGGCCGTGACATCTTCGACCGCATCAGCGTCGACACCAGGCAGGGCCGCCGGTTCTCGGTGTTCACGACCAGGATCGGTGGTGCGACCTATCAGGTCGTGGCCGTGATCTCCTACGCCGACAGCACGCGAGGGCAGCCCGCATCCATCGTGGGATGCCTCGTCAACCTCGAATGGGCGCGCAAGCATTACTACGCCGAGTTGACCGCGCAGGTCGCGCAGATCGAAGGGTCCGACCACAGCGTGCGCTACCGGATCACCGACGAGGAAGGTACGCCGGTCGTCGGCAGCGCGGGAGAACGCGAGGGTGCGCCGGCCGGCACGCGGACGTTTCCGATCGCGTTCTTCGATCCGGCCGCGGTCGCGGTCGACCCGCCCGAGGATCTGAAGCTCGTGTCGTGGACCGCGGTCGCGACCGCCGCCGACGACCCCACGCTGGCGGCTGCCGCGCGTGGCGCGCGCCGCACGCAAGCGATTGCGGCCGTGATGACCCTCACGCTGGCCGTCGCGCTCATCGTTGCCCTCCAGGCGGCCCGTGCGGGAGCGAACCTGGCGTCGATGCGCGCGGAGTTCGTCTCGGCGGTCACCCACGAGCTGAAGTCGCCAATCGCCAACATGCGCGCGATCAGCGACACGCTGGCCTCGGGCCGCGCATCCGCCGAGATGACACGCGAGTACGCGCCAGATGGGGATTGGCGAGGCAAACCGCCTCGCACGGCTCGTCGACAACCTGCTCGCCTACTCGCGGGTGACCGACGTCGCTGACGTCTACTCGTTCGAAAGCGTGCCGGTGAGCATCGCCGTCCAGCGCAGCCTCCAGGAGTTCGCGTCGAGCCTCTCGCATCGCGGCTTCGACGTGCAGGTGGACATTCCCGAGGACGTGCCGCCGATGCGCGCGGATCCGAACGCGATGGGGCTGCTACTGAACAACCTGGTCGACAACGCGATCCGCTACTCGGGCGACGCGCGGTCGCTCGCGATCAGCGCACGCCACGACAAGGAGACCGTGACGATCGATCTGACGGACCGCGGCGTCGGCATTCCATCCGACGAGCTCGGACGGGTGACGCGCAAGTTCTTCAGAGGCCGCACGTCGGTCGCGGGCGGCAGCGGCCTTGGCCTCGCGATCGTCGACCGCATCGTCGCGGATCACGGGGGAAGCCTCGCCATCCGCAGCGTCGAGGGACAGGGCACCACCGTATCGGTTACGATCCCTGCCGTCCGATCATGAAAAAGCGGGTGCTCGTCGTCGAAGACGATCCGGTGTTGACGCGCGTCCTGCGCGACAACCTGACGTTCGAGGGGTTCGAAGTGAAGTCGGTGGCCGACGGCACGCAGGCGCAGACGGTTGCCCGCGACTTCGTGCCCGATCTGGTGCTGCTCGACGTGAACCTGCCTGGCCGGTCAGGGTTCGAGTTGTGTCAGTCGTGGCGGCAGCGGTCACAGGTGCCGATCATCCTGCTGACGGCCATGGGCCAGAAGGCCGACAAGATCCGCGGCCTGCAGCTCGGCGCCGACGACTACGTCACCAAGCCGTTCGACCTCGAGGAACTGCTCGCGCGCATCCATGCCGTGCTGCGACGGACGCGCCCGGCAGCCGGACGCATCCTCCTCGGCACCGTGACGATCGACTTCGGCGCGCTGAAGGCGACGCGCGGCGAGACGGACCTGGACCTCACTCACCGGGACTTCGAGATTCTGCAGTACCTGGCGAACCGGCCGCACACGATCGTGTCGCGCGACGAGCTCCTGCGCGAGGTGTGGGGCTATCCCGACACGGCAGCGACGCGCGCTGTGGATCATGCGATCGCACGGCTCCGCAAGAAGATCGAGGAGACGCCGCACAAACCGCGCTACATCCACACCGTGCACGGCGACGGGTACTACCTCGCGCCAGACGGCGTGCCCGGCGTGCACTGAGCGCCGGCACGGACGGACCTGCTGTCCTATTTCCGGTTGCGGAACTCTGTCCGGCCGAAGCGGCGCCGATTCTGCCGCCGAACGGCTTTACGCCGCCGCGCGATGTGTGCGAGGCTGTCGGGCGGTGTTCGCAGTGAAGGAGGCAGCGTGATGCGACGGTTCGTGTTCCAGGCAATCTGCGTTTCGGCTGGCGTGCTGGTCGCGGCGATGTCCGCGCAGGCGCAGACCCCCACGTTGCCGTACGACCACATCCACCTCAACGTGCCGAACCCGGCGGAAGCCGCGAACTGGTACGAGAAGCACTTCGGCGGCAGGCGCATCACCGAAGCGCCCGACCGGCTGATGTTCGGCAGCACCCGCTTCATGTTCCTGCGGAAGGCCGATGCCCTGCCGAGCGCCGGCAGCGCCGTCGACCACGTCGGCTTCTCTGTCGCCGACCTCGACGCCAAGATGAAAGAGCTCGAATCCGCCGGCGTGAAGGTCGCGACACCGCTGCGCGAAGTACCCGGCCTGTTCAAGCTCGCCTTCGTCGAGGACCCCTGGGGCACGCGGATCGAAGTCGTGCAGGATCCCGAGCTGCTGGGGCTGCACCACATTCACATGCGCGGACCCGACACCGAGCAGGTCTTCACCTGGCTCCTCGAGAAGTTCGGCGGCCAGCGCACGCAGCTGAAAGGGCGGCTCGACGCGATCAAGTACAGCGCGCCAGGATTCAGCGACATGTGGATTCTCGTGCAGAGCGGCGACGCCACGCCGAGTCTGGGGCGCGCGATCGATCACATCGGCTGGCGGTCCACCGGTCCGCTGGCGGACACGATCAACGGCCTGCGGGGCAAGGCCGTGCAGGTGACGAGCGAGCCACGGCCGCTGCCGCTGCCGAACGGACCAACAATCAACTTCTCGTACGTCGCCGGTCCCGCCGGCGCGCGGATCGAAATCGTCGAGCGCCCGGGGCTGAAACCAGGCGAGTAGCCGGCCTCGGGAGGCGTGTCACTTCCTGGAAGGTCAGGCTTCAGGCTTCAGGCGCTGGGCAAAAACGAAGAAGGGCTCGCCGGGAATCCCGGCGAGCCCTTCTGAGTTGCCACTTCGTCTTTCGACTCTTAAGTTCTGACTTTCTCAGTTCTACGTTCCTACTTCTTGTTCTTGTCCCCGAACCGCGCGCCCTTCAGCACGCCCTCGAGCCCGTAGTTGGCTTCGTGGCACGCGTACTCGAAGATCAGGTCGTCGGTCCGGTTCATCGGAATCGACGCCTTCCACTTCGAGCTCCACACGGTCGGGTCGTCCATCGTGTACTCGTAGCGCAGCGTGTTCCCGTCTTCGAGCGTGAAGCGCTCGACCAGGTGCATGTCGCGCGTCGAGAAGCGGAAGTTCCCTTCGGTCGAGAAGTTCGTCGTGTCCACGACGAGCGTGTTCCCCTCCCACTTGCCGATCGAATCGCCGGTCAGGAAGCGCATCGACGCGGGCCGGTGCGGGCGGCCCGACATGTCGATGACCCGCGCGCTGTGGACCATCTCGTTGAGGATGAGCACATGCTGCGGCGTCTGCACCAGTTGCATGTTGTTGTTGTAGGCGCTCGGCATCATCGGCGGACCTGAATTGAAGCCGAGAATGCACCGCTCGGCGAGCGGCCGCTCTTCCACGTTGTCGTATCTCGGAGTCCGGGTCTCAGCGGCCTTCTTCTGCGCTTCCGGCGTCAGCGCGGGCAGCCGCCCGCTGGGCGGGTCCACGATGAGCGACGTCTGCTTGGCGACGCGCGTGCCGAAGTCCCACCAGAAGTCGTTGTAGGCGCGCGCCACGTCGTCGTCGGCCGAGCCGTCACGGCGATCCTTGTTGTCGCGGTCGATCCGGTTCTGGCCGAACTCCTCGGCCTCAACGTCGGAGAGCACCGACTTCTCGCCGAACTCGCCCGGCCGCTCGAACGGCGTCAATTGCGCGAAGTCCCACGTGCCCTGGAGGTCGGGACGGCCGTCCGGGGTCCGCCGCATCGACGGCGCGGGCGGACGCTTCACCGGGGCCGAGGCCGCAGGCGGGGTCTTCTCCGCCGACGCGGCGGGGCTGGACTGGGCGCCGGCCGAGACGACCAGCAGCGGCGAGAGCGCGAGCACGAACGCGGAGAGAAGGCGAACGCGGCGATCAGGCGGCATCTGTCGCTCCTTTCCGTCCCAGGTCGAGGCGCCCGGGCGGGCCGATCGGCGAGAGTCTAGCCGATTCCGGGCCAACCTTCACCGGGGTCGATAGGTCTTGCTGAACCCGTTGCGCCCGTTGGTCACCGTGAAGACTCCGTCCGCCTGGGCCGACACCTTGAGCCAATACGCGGGGCCGTTGTGCGCCGGCGGCGCCGGCGTGCCAGGCCCGGGCGTGGGAGCCGGGATCGCCTGCACGGGCATGTTCGCCGGCTGATCGTCGACGCCGTTGGCGATGAACAACCCGGGCACCGTGTACTCCTGGCCGCTCAGGAGCGAGAAGTGAATCTGCCAGAGGTCCTCGAGCCCCGGCGACGAGTAGAGGACCTTCATCGCGTCGGGCTGCCCGCCCTTCCGCGTGCCGTTGTTCAGCAGCGCGACGCGCGGCGCCAGCGCGTGCACGAGCACCGGCGCGTTCGAGATCGCCTGCCCGTGGTGCGACACGACCAGGAGATCCACGGTCCCGATCTGATTGGTCGGGCACATCAGCTCGAACTCCTTGTTCCACGTGAGATCCCCCATGTGGGCCACACGGAAACGGCCGAACGTGATGATGCTCCCCACCGACTGTGCGTTTTCGGTCAGGTCCGGATCCTGCGGCTTGTAATCGGCGCAGTACGTGTTGGGTCGCCCGCCGCCCTGCAGCGCGGCGGTCAGCGGCTTGCCGCCCGAGGCGACGATGCGCCAGTCGAGACCCGACACGGAGATGGTGTCGCCCGGCCGCGCGACGGTGTGCGTGCCCTTGGCCGTCAGCGTCGGATAAACCTTCTGAAGGAACTCGTCGGCTGCGGCAGCCGGCTGGACGTTCGCACCGTGATCGACGTAGTGGCGAATCGGGATCCGGTTCGCGAGCTCCGCCATGCCGCCGAAGTGATCGCCGTGCCAGTGCGTCGTGATCAGGTGATCGATCCGGCTGATGCCGGCGTCGGCAGCGGCTGCCATGATGCGATCCGCGTCGCGCGAGGCCGCCGCACCCCCGTTCCCCGAATCGATCAGCACCGACTCGCCCGACGGCGGCACGAAGAGCGTCGCGTTGCCGCCTTCCACGTCCATGACGTAGATATCGAGTGTCTGCCGGCGCGCCTGCGCGGCCGGCCACGCGGCGCACGCCGCCAGCAGCATCGCAACGGCACCGATCGATCGGACGCGCATCTGCGGACTACCTTTCTCGTTCGAGGGCGCGGGCACCGCGCAGCACGTTCTCTACGGCGTGATTGCCTTCGTGGCACGCGTATTCGAACAGCTGGTACGTCTCGTCGCGCTCGAGCGGAATCGCGACCTTCCAGGGCCGCGTGTACATCTTCGGATCCTCGATCGTCACTTCGTAGTGGATGGTGTTGGGGCCCACGCGTGTGAAGCGCTCGATCGCGTGAAGCGCGTCGCTCTGGAGCACGCCACGTATCCGCCCGGCAGCGGCGTTGGTCGCAATCCATCCCTTGCCGTTGTAGTTCGTCACGTCCACCACCAGCGTGTTGCCTTCCCAGCGCCCGACCGAGTCGCCGTCCCACGTGCGCAGGTGCGCCGGCATGTGCGCGCGTCCGTCGGTCGGGATGATGCGCGCCGCGTGAATCATCTCGTAGTGAATGACGACGAAGCCGGGGAACTGGAGGATCTGGTAGCCGTTGTTGTAGCCGGCCGGGAAGAAGCCGCCGGGAATGCCGCGCGTGATGCAGCGGTCCCACGGGCTCATGTACTCCGGGGCGTCGCCGCCCTTGGCGTCGTACTCCTGGCGCAGCGCCCACGCCTCCGGGCGCAGCGGCACGCGGCCGTCGGGCGGATCCACGATCAGCGACGACTGCAGCGTCGAGACGACCTTCGTGCCGGAGTCGAACCACGCCTGGTTGTAGCTCCCCACGTCGCCCGGCGGCGCGCTCGTATCGGCATCCTCGCGCTGCCGTGCGGCGCGCGCCTCGAGGGCGGCTGCCTCGTCTTTCGTCAGGAACGGCTTGTTCGCCATCGCCGCCGGCCGCTCGAACGGCGTGATGGTCTCATTGGTCCAGGTGCCCTGGAGGTCGGGCTCGCCCCAGGCGGTCTTCGGCGCCGTCCACGCGCGGCGCCCGTCCTGGGCCAGGATGCCCGCAGTACCGCCGAGCATTACGACAAGAGCGATCGGCACGCGCAGTCGGTGTTTCATGGTGACCCCTGCCCCGCCGGTTCGACGCACACTCTCGCGCCCTTCCGACGTGCCGTCAAGTCGTCCGTCCCGAATCCCACGGATCTTCTCTCACTGGTTTCAGGGACGTGTGTAACCCCGTCCGCGGCGGCCCGCGGAATCAGGTCCGGCGGCCATCTTCGGCGGAGAAGGGGGAGGCACATGGGTCGATCGTTCGTTCGCCTGTCTTGCCTGGTCGTCGGGGTGTTCCTTTCACTCACGAGCAACGTCTTCGCACAAAGCGCGATCAGCGGCGCCGTTCGTGACACCAGCGGGGCGGTGATGCCTGGCGTCGCGGTACACACGCTTCCGTGGTGGGGCATCCAGACCAACATGGCGTACCAGAGCTACAACGGCCTGCCGCTGTTTACCCGCTGGAACATCGGGCCGACGACGCGCTACGCCGCCAATTGCACGGGACCCTGCCGCCCGGGCGAGCTGGTCGTCCCGAACCTGACGCTCGCGCAGTACGTGCTGGACCTGGTGCAGCCCGGCCAGCAGTACTACGAGCGCCAGAACCAGTTCGATATGGGGTTCCGAAAGTTGTTCCGGTTTCGGCCGGTACCAGATGTCGGCCGAGGCCGACATCTTCAACATCGTGAACTCGTCCGTACGTCAAGAACCAGAACATCACGTACGGCTCGTCGCTCGGTCAGCCGCTCGACATCCTCCAGCCGCGCACGCTGCGTCTGGCTGCGCAGCTCCGCTTCTGACTACCGCCGGCCCGCCCCATTTCCAGGGGCGGGCCGGAGCCCGTCTCCCCTTCCATCGCGCGCTTCGTTTGTTGCGCATCCGGAAATCAGGATCGGCGTCGATTCCTGCCGTTCTGACCCGCCTTTTCGATTCCCTAGTTTCAGGTAGGTGTGTTACCGTCCGCGCCGGCTGCCAGCTCAGGTCGGCGGGCCGTCTATCGACGGAAAAACAAGGGGGAGGCACATGGGTCGATCGTTCGTTCGCCTGTCTTGCCTGGTCGTCGGGGTTTTCCTGGCACTTACGAGCAGCGCCGTCGCGCAGAGCGCGATCAGCGGCGTCGTTCGCGACACCAGCGGCGCGGTGATGCCCGGCGTCACGGTGGAAGCGGCCAGTCCGGTGCTCATCGAAAAGGTTCGTACGGCGGTCACCGACGAGCAGGGTCGCTACACCATCATCGACCTGCGTCCCGGCGTCTACACCGTGACGTTCACGCTGTCCGGGTTCAATACCTACAGGCAGGAAGGGCTCGAGCTGCCCGCCAACTTCACCGCCACGATCAACGCCGAGATGCGCGTCGGGCGCGCTCGAGGAATCGGTCACGGTCACCGGGGCGGCGCCGCTCGTGGACGTCCAGAACACGCAGCGCAGCGTCGTCCTGAACCGCGAGCTGATGGACGCCGTGCCGACCGCGCGGAACTACTCGCGGCATGGCCTCGCTGATGCCCGGCGTCCGCATGAGCAACACGGACGTCGGCGGCAACCAGCAGATGGAACAGATCTACATGACCGTCAACGGCTCGCGTCAGACCGACACGACGCGTGCAGGTGGACGGCATGAACCTGAACAGCCTGATGAACGACGGCCAGGTGCAGGCCTACTTCAGCGACGCCGCGCATGGCGGAAATCACCTATCAGACGAGCGGCATCACCGCCGACGTGTCCGCCGGCGGCGTCCGCATCAACATGATCCCGAAGGACGGCGGCAACACCTATTCCGGCCAGTTCGTTCGTCGGCGGCACCAACGGCGACTGGCAGGCCGACAACGTCACCGACGAACTGCGCGCGCGCGGGCTGCGCGGCGGGTCGCGCGTCGCCAAGATCAGCGACTTCAACTTCGGCGTCGGCGGGCCGATCATGCAGAGACAAGCTGTGGTTCTTCGCGAGCTGGCGCCGCATCGCCACCGACTCGGTGATTCCAGCCAGCTACTTCAAGAGCACCGGCGAAGTCGGCACGGGCGTCGAGGACCAGTGGATCAGAACCAGATGGTCCGCCTCACGTGGCAGGTCAACCAGAAGAACAAGTTCAGCGTCTACCACGACCGCTATCCGAAGTTCAAAGGGCACGAGGTGATCGTCGGGTCGATTGCCGAGTGGGACACGGCGGCGGGCCGCCGCGATCCGGGGCACGCCCTCTACTACACGGGCCAGGCGAAGTGGACGTCGACGCTCACGCAACCGGCTGCTCCTCGAGGCCGGCTACTCGACCAACGTCGAGTACCTCTACATCGGCTACCAGCCCGGCGTGCAGAAGGAGCGCAACACGCCCGGAGTGGTTCAGCAATATCGGCAAGAGCGACATCGTCACGCTGCAGGCCAACGACGGCCGCATCACGCCGGCCAACGGCATCGACCCCAAGGCGAACACCATCACCGGGATGCTGTCGTACGTCACCGGCAGCCACGCGTTCAAGGCGGGCATTCAACTGGACGTTCGGCGACTACGTGCTCGAGTACGACATCAACGGCGACCTGGTGCAGCTCTATCGCAACGGCGTGCCCGACTCGGTGCGCGTCTACAACACGCCGGTCCGCGCGAACGAGTACCTGAATGCCAACCTCGGGATGTTCGTGCAGGATGCCTGGACGCTGAACCGCATGACGCTGAACATGGGCGTGCGCTTCGAGCGCTTCGTCGGCCAGGATCAAGGATCAGGAGGTCGGGGCGGGCCGCTTTGCGCCGGAGCGCACGTTCATCCGAGGTGACCGGCCTGCCGAGCTGGTTCGACGTCGCGCCGCGCCTCGGCGTGTCGTACGACCTCTTCGGCAACGCCCGGACGGCGCTGAAGGCGACATTCGGCCGGTACATGGCGGGCCAGACGACCAGCTTCCCGGCGCGCTACAACCCGCTGCAGCTCCAGAGCGACACCCGCACCTGGCGTGACGTCGATTTCATTCCCGGGACGATTACCCCGTCGGGCCGCGTCCTCCCGACCAACGGCGACAACATCGCGCAGGACAACGAGATCGGCGCCGAGCAACAACGCGGCCTTCGGTCATGCCGGTGACCACGATCCGGCCCGATCCCGACATCAAGCGTGAGTACGACCTCGAGTTCACGACGTCGATCCAGCACGAAGTCGTCCGGGGCTGTCGGTCAACGGCGGCTTCTACCGCCGCGGCACGCTACAATCAGCGTCTCACGCAGAACAACGGGTGGGCGCCGTCCGACTACACGATCGTCAACGTGGTGAGCCCGCTCGACGGCCAGATCCTGCCGGTCTACAACCTGAACCCGGCGCAGCGGGCCAACGTCGACCGGATCGACTTCAACTCCACCGACGGCAACCTGCGCAGCCGCACCTACAACGGCGTGCAGCTCGGGTTCAACGCGCGCCTGGCCGGCGCGCAGTTCTTCGGCGGCTGGACGATCGATCGCCTCATCGATACCCGGTGCGACGCGATCGAGAGCAACGCCGGGCGGTACGCCGGCACGGCCGCGATTGCGGCCAACAACGCGCCGCAGCCCGACTTCCACTGGTGCGACCAGAGCCAGCTGGACATGCCGTTCCTGCATGAGATCAAGCTCGCCGGGTCCTACACCCTTCCGTGGTGGGGGATCCAGACCAACCTGGCGTTCCAGAGCTACAACGGTCTGCCGCTCTTCACGCGCTGGAACATCGGGCCGACGACACGCTACGCCGCCAACTGCATCGGCCCTTGCCGGCCGGGCGAGCTGGTCGTTCCGAACCTGACCCTCGCGCAGTACATCTTGGACCTCGTGCCGATCGGGCAGCAGTTCTACGAGCGGCAGAACCAGCTCGACATGGGCTTCCGCAAGCTGTGGCGGATCGGCAGATACCAGATGTCGACCGAGGCCACCATCTTCAACATCGTGAACTCGTCGTACGTGAAGAACCAGAACATCACCTACGGCTCCTCGCTGGGTCAGCCGCTGGACATCATCCAGCCCCGGACCCTGCGACTGTCGGCGCAGCTGCGCTTCTAGTCACGACCGGGCCTGCTCCTCGTCCGAGGGGCGGGCCCGGCCCCGTGAGGCCGCCAGCCCCCGGGGTGCCCCGATCGCTCCGGTTCCTGCGCCTTGCGACCTTCCTGGTCCAGTTCTTCCCGATACCGCGCTATAATCTCCCGCCCAATTACGTTCGTACGTTGTCAGGGAGTGAGGGAGTCCGAATGATGAAGCGCACCGCGATCCGCGTGGTGCCGGCAGTTGCCCTGTTCGCCATTGGCGTGGCCACCTTCGTGCCGCGCCTCTCGGGCCAGAACACGGGACAGCCGAGCACGAAGAACGGCGAGTGGCCGATGTACACCGCCGATCTCAGCGGCAGCAAGTATTCGCCGCTCGACCAGATTGGCGCCACCAACTTCAGCAAGATGGAAGTGGCCTGGCGCTTCAAGACCGACAGCCTCGGGCCGCGCCCCGAGAACAAGCTCGAAGGCACGCCGATCATGGTGAAGGGGACGGTTTACGCCACCGCCGGCACGCGGCGCGCGGTCGTCGCCCTCAACGGCCGCACGGGCGAGATGAAGTGGATGTACGCGATGGACGAGGGCGAGCGCGCCACCCGCTGGGCGCCGCGTCAGCTCTCGGGCCGCGGACTCTCCTACTGGACCGACGGGCGCGGTGACGAGCGCATCTTCTACGTGACGACCGGCTATCGCCTGGTGTCGCTCAACGCGAAGACCGGCGCGCCGATCCAGAATTTCGGCACCAACGGCGTGCTCGACCTGAAGGTCGGCGTCGTCATCGGCAAGGACCGGCAGCTGGATCTCGAGAAGGGCGAAATCGGCCTGCACTCGACCCCCACCGTCGTCGGCGACACGATCATCATCGGCTCGTCGATGTTCGAGGGGCTCGGTTACCGCTATGCCACCAACGCGAAGGGGCTCGTACGCGCCTTCGACGTCAAGTCGGGCAAGCAGCTCTGGCGCTTCAACACGATCCCCGGCCCCGGCGAGTTCGGCAACGACACCTGGGAGAACGGCTCCTGGGAGTGGAGCGGCAACACGGGCGTCTGGACCCAGATCTCCGTTGATCCGGAAGCCGGCCTCGTCTACCTGCCGGTCGAAACGCCGACGATCGACGAATACGGCGGCAACCGTCCCGGCAACAACCTGTTCGCCGAGAGCATCGTCGCGGTGGACCTGAAGACCGGTCAGCGCAAGTGGCACTTCCAGCAGGTGCACCATGGCCTGTGGGACCACGACAACTCGTCGGCCTCGCTGCTGATTGACGCGAACATCGACGGCAAGCCGCGCAAGCTGCTCGCGCAGCCGAGCAAGCAGGGCTGGCTCTACGTGTTCGACCGCATCACCGGTCAACCGATCTGGCCGATCCCGGAAGTGGCCGTGCCGCAGACCAACATGCCGACGGAGAAGACCGCGGCGACGCAGCCGATCCCGACCAACCCTCCGCCGTACTCGCACACCTTCGTGCGGCCGGACGACCTGATCGACTTCACGCCGCAGCTCCGCGCGCAGGCGCTCGAGAACCTGAAGAAGTTCCGGTGGGAGCAGTCGCCGTACGTTCCGCCACTCGGCCCGAACGATCCGCGCCTCGGCTCGATCAACATCGGCAACACCGCCGGCGGCGTGAACTGGCCAGGCTCCGGCTTCGATCCGGAAACGGCAACGTTCTACACGATGGCGAGCAACACCAACATCACGGCAGCCAAGTACGACGAGGAAGAGTTCGAGTCCGTCCGCGCCGACCGGTTCAGCGCGCAGAACCCGCGCAAGCCGCGCTGGGAAGCCGACCCGGACTACGGCCGTTTCGGCACGAGCCAGCCGGGCGCGGCGCCGCCGGCCCCTCGGCCGGGCGCAGCCGCCCCGGCCTTCCCCGGTGCGACCGGCCGCCAGGCCCTGGTCCAGGGGCTTGACGGTCTGCCGATCACCAAGCCGCCGTACGGCGTCATCGCGGCGATCGATCTGAACAACGGCGGAAAGCTGAAGTTCTCCGTCCCGCACGGCGAGACGCCGGACAACGTCCGCAACCACCCGCTGCTGAAGGGCATGAACATTCCGAAGACGGGTCAGGGTGCGAGCGTCGGCATCATGGTCACCAAGACGATGGCCGTGGCCGGCGATTCGCAGATCACCACGCCGCCCGGACGCGCGCGCGGTGCGATGCTGCGCGCCTACGACAAGACCGACGGCCACGAAATCGGCGCCGTGCTCATGCCGGCGGCGATCAGCGGCTCGCCGATGACCTACCAGATTGATGGACGTCAGTACATCATCGTGGCGGTCAGCGGCGGCAACTACACGGGCGAGTACATCGCGTTCGCGCTGCCGCAGAGCGAGCTGCCGAAAACGGGCAACTAGCCAAGAGAGGCTTTGGGCTCAGGGCTCCGGCTCTGGGCTCGCGGCCCGAAGCCAGGGCTCACACGCCGGGCCCGCCGGACATCACGTCCGGCGGGCCTTTTTCTTTTGGACGAGATTGTGGCCCGTCATCCTTCCACTACAATCCGCCCATGGCGTCCACGGCCGTGCGACGCATCGGCCGGCTTCTCGGCAGCGCAATCCTCGTCACTGCTGCAGCTCTGAGCGCCGCACAGCAGATCTGGGTCGGTGGCGGAGGCGGTTCGTTCATGCAGCCCCGCTGGCCCACGCTGGAAGACTTCGACGGACGCTTCATGTACTGCCGCGCGTTCTTCCGCGGCCGCGGGCGCGGCGGCGGCTGGGCTACGGACTATCCGGGCGCGGACAACAACTTCTCGGTCCGGCTCGCCGAGTTGACCAAGGTCGACGTGAAGTTCGACCCCGATCGCCAGCCGCATCACGTCGTCGTGAGGCTGGACGATCCGCTGCTCTTCCGCTGCCCGATGATTTTTGTCGTGAATCACGGCGCGGCGTACTTTTCGCCGGGCGAAGTCGAACAACTCCGCGCGTATCTGCAGAAGGGCGGCATGCTCTGGGCGGACGATGCGTGGGGGTCGTCAGCGTGGGAGCAGTGGACTGAGCAGATCGCGCGCGTCCTGCCGTCGGGGAAGTATCCGATTCGCGATATCCCGATGAACCATCCCATCGCTCACACGTTGTACGACGTCCCGGAGATTCCCCAGGTCCCGGCGATCAACTTCTGGGCCGGAACGGGTGGCCGCACGTCGGAGCGCGGTGCAGACAGCGCGGTCGTCTACTTCAAGGGCATCGAGGACGACCGCGGGCGCCTGATGGTGGTGATGACCCACAACACCGACATCTCCGACACCTGGGAACGCGAAGGCGAGGAGCCGCGCGACTATTTCGACACGTTCTCCCCGCGGGGCTATGCCATCGGTGTCAACGTGGTGCTCTACGCGCTGACGCACTGACCGCCCCGCCCTTCGTGCCCCCGCCGTTCCTCTTCGGGATGGCCGGTCCGACAGGCACACAGCGGCGCTGAGGAGGTCCACCCACCCAGACAGCTCGACCTCTTCCGCGGGCCACCGGTGGAAACACAGCGCATCCTCCCCGTCCATAACCCCCTCGGATAATCGGGTGGTATGTATGAAGAATTCCGGCGGCTGCTGGGAGGGGGCAACTGAGTATAATCAGCCCATTTTCTGTTCCTTGACACCCTCTGGCAGGAGTTCAACACCCATGAAACGCATTGCGGTACGCGTGGCACCGGCAGTCGTGCTGCTCGCGCTCGGCGTCGCGGCACTCACGCCGCGTCTTTCCGGGCAAGGCAACGGGCAGCCGAGCACCAGCAAGGGCGAGTGGCCGATGTACACCGCCGATTTGCGCGGGAGCAAGGTACTCGCCGCTCGATCAGATTAACGGCACGAACTTCAGCAAGCTCGAGGTCGCCTGGCGGTTCAAGACCGACAGCCTCGGTCCGCGCCCCGAGAACAAGCTCGAAGGCACGCCCGTGATGGTCGGGAACACCGTCTATGCGACCGCCGGCACGCGGCGCGCGGTCGTCGCTCTCAACGGCCGGACGGGCGAGATGAAGTGGATGTACGCGATGGACGAGGGCGAGCGCGCCACCCGCTGGGCGCCGCGTCAGCTCTCGGGCCGCGGACTCTCGGTACTGGACCGACGGGCGCGGTGACGAGCGCATCCTCTATGTGACGACCGGCTATCGGCTCGTCGAGTTGAACGCCAAGACGGGACAACCGATCGCCGCTTTCGGCACCAACGGCGTCGTCGACCTCAAGGTCGGCGTCGTGATCGGCAAGGACCGACAGCTCGATCTCGAGAAGGGCGAGATCGGCCTGCATTCGACGCCCACTGTGGTTGGCGACGTGGTGATCGTCGGCTCGTCGATGTTCGAGGGGCTCGGCTATCGCTACAGCACCAACGCGAAGGGGCTGGTGCGCGCGTTCGACATCAAGACAGGCAAGCAGCTCTGGCGCTTCAACACAATCCCCGGCCCCGGTGAGTTCGGCAACGAGACCTGGGAAAACGGATCGTGGGAGTGGACCGGCAACACCGGCGTGTGGACGCAGATCTCGGTCGATCCGGAAGCGGGCCTCGCCTACCTGCCGGTCGAAACGCCGACGATCGATGAATACGGCGGCAACCGCCACGGCAACAACCTGTTTGCCGAGAGCATCGTCGCCGTGGATCTGAAGACCGGCCAGCGCAAGTGGCACTTCCAGATGGTGCATCACGGGCTGTGGGATCACGACAACTCGTCGGCCTCGCTGCTGATTGACGCGAACATCGACGGCAAGCCGCGCAAGCTGCTCGCGCAGCCGAGCAAGCAGGGCTGGCTCTACGTGTTCGATCGCATCACGGGTCAGCCGATCTGGCCGATCCCCGAGACGCCGGTTCCGCAGACCAACATGCCGACGGAGAAGACGGCTCCCACGCAGCCGATCCCGAGCAACCCTCCGCCGTACTCGCGCACGTTCGTCAGCGAGAACGATCTGATCGACTTCACGCCGCAGCTGCGAGCGCGGGCGCTCGAGAACCTGAAGAAGTTCCGGTGGGAGCAGATACCGTTCGTGCCGCCGCTCGGCCCGAACGATCCGCGCCTCGGCGCGATCAACATCGGCAACACCGGTGGCGGCGTGAACTGGCCGGGCTCGGGCTTCGACCCCGAAACGGCGACGTTCTACACGCAGGCGAACAACACCAACGTGTCGATCGCCAAGTACTACGAGGAAGAGTTCGAGGAAGTGCGCGCCGACAAGCAGATGCAGAACGGCAAGTACATCGGCAAACCGCGCTGGGAGGCGGATCCCAACTACGGGCGCTTCGGCACGAACCAGCCGGGTGCCGCACCGCCGTCCCCAGGAGCGCAGCGTCCCCCGGCGGAGCCGAATCCCGGGCTTTCGGGTCGTCAGGCGCTGGTCGAAGGGCTCGATGGTCTGACGATCGTCAAGCCGCCGTACGGCGTGATTGCCGCGATCGATCTCAACGCGGGCGGCAAGCTGCTCTTCCAGGTGCCGCACGGCGACACGCCTGACAACGTGCGGAACCACCCGCTGCTGCGCGGCATGAACATCCCGAAGACCGGGCAGGGCGGCAGCGTCGGCATCATGGTGACGAAGACGATGGCCGTCGCCGGCGACCCGCAGATCACCGCGCCGCCCGGACGCGGCCGCGGCGCCATGCTGCGCGCGTACGACAAGCGGAACGGCACGCAGTTGGGCGAGGTGTTGATGCCGGCGGCGATCACCGGTTCGCCGATGACCTACATGGTCGATGGCCGTCAGTACATCATCGTGGGGGTCAGCGGCGGCAACTACACAGGCGAGTACATCGCGTTCGCGCTGCCGCAGAGCGAGCTGCCGAAGACCGGGAACTAGAGCGGAAGCACGCAGGCTTCGGACTCAGGGCCTTCGGCTCTGGCTCTGAGCTCAACTCACACATCGGGCCCGCTGGACATCACGTCCGGCGGGCCCTTTTGTTTCCTTACTGCGACAGACTGCGACACGCGCGTCGGGCCAGCCCAGCCTGCCCTCCGCACGCATTTTGCAAGACTGACCTGCTAGAATGGAAATCAACCTGTCTGAAACTACGACCCTGAACGGGTGAGGTCACATGAAGTTCACAGTCGCGATTCTGGCACTTGCAGGCATTACGGCCTTCGGCGCGCTCGGCTCTGTTGCCGCGCAGGGAGCCGCGTCACAGTGGGACGGCATCTATACCGAGGACCAGGCAAAGCGTGGCGAGCCGCTCTACGCGCAGGACCGTGCGAGCTGCCATGGACCTGACCTGGCGGGCGGCGAAATGGCTCCCGGTCTGACCGGTGGCGAGTTCACGGCGAACTGGAACGACCTGTCGATCGGCGATCTCTACGAGCGCATCCGCATCTCGATGCCGCAGAACGCCCCTGGCAGCCTCTCCCGGCAGCAGAACTCCGACATCCTGGCGTTCATGCTGCAGAGGCAGAACACGCCGGTCGGCCAGAAGGAGCTCTCGACCTCGACCGACGAGCTGAAGGCGATCAAGTTCCTCGCGCAGAAGCCGGCGGGGAACTGAGGCGCACGCAACTTCGAACTTAAAACTTAGAAGTCAGAACTTAGAAGAAACGCAAACGGCGCGCTCCCTGGACTCAGGGGGCGCGCCGTTTCGTTTTTCAGGACTTGAGCCGCTGGGCGAGGCGGTGCAGAAACAGCCGACATCGGTGACGATGCCGATGGTCTGCGACGAGCCGCGATCGGCGAGCTTGGTCACCACCGCCGGATTGATGTCCACGCAGACCATCCTGCACCCACGACGGCAGCATGTTGCCGACGCCGATCCCGTGCAGCATCGTCGAGAGCGCGAGCACCAGCCGCACGTTCTCGAGCGCCGTCGCGTAGCGGTCCTGCGCGACGCGCAGGTCCATGATCGTGTCGGGCAGCGGCCCATCGTCGCGGATGCTGCCGGCAAGGACGAAGTCGACGTCGTGGCGGATGCACTC
Source organism: uncultured Acidobacteriota bacterium (assembly GCA_963748265.1). Lineage (GTDB taxonomy): Bacteria > Acidobacteriota > Vicinamibacteria > Vicinamibacterales > CAVVIG01 > CAVVIG01. The sequence goes on from CAVVIG010000003.1 coordinate 476,442, forward strand.
GTACATGACGCCGGAGGTCAGCACGCCCTGCTCGACCGCCTGCCGCAGACCGCCGGCGCGGCAGATCGTGTTGATCGCCCGCATGTGGTGCCGATGGCCGCCCTCGATGGCACTTGCCCGGTGTTCAGGTCGACGCCGAGCGACGTGCCGAAGAGCGCCTGCTCGACGTCGTGAACCGCGAGCGCGTTGCCCGGCCAGGAGGACGTCGACGAACCCCGAGCGAATCAGCTCCTGGAAGTACGCGCCGCCTCCGGTGTGCACGACGACCGGGCCGGCGACGACGGCAATGCGGCCGCCTGCGGCCTTCATCTCCTGCATCATCGACGCGATGCGCGCGACGCCGACTTCGACGCGCCGCTCCGAGGAGATCTCGTTCGTCATGAACGCGAACCCGTGACGGTCGCGCTCCTGGAACTCCGGGATCACGCGGATGCCGTTGACGCCGCAGATGACCGCATCGCCGGTGCGGACGTCGCGCAGCTTGCGGCAGATCGCCGCGCCCTGCTCGATGACGATCACGGCGTCCATGCGCTGCTGCTCGACCTCGATCCACTGACCGTCGATGCGCACCAGCGTGCGATGGTTCGTCGTCGAGTAGAAGTCGTCGGGCACGCAGCCGTCGCGTTCGGCGACACGCGTGATCGCGTCCTGCGAGTCGGCCAGACGGCAGCCGAGCGCGACGAGCTCCTCGAGCACGTCCTCGAGGCCCGCCTCGGTCTCAGCCGAGATCCGCATCGCGATCGACGACGGCTCGTCGTTGCTCCGGCCGATGTCGAACTTCAGCACATCGAACGACGCGTTGTGCTTCACCACCGTGTCGAAGACGACGTTGAGGATCTGCGAGTCGATCAGGTGGCCTTCGGCTTCGACCACCTCGCTGAAGGACGCCGGTGTGTTCATGGTCAGGCGAAGATCGGCAGCGACAGCGGCGGCTGCACGTGGTAGTCGCTCTTCGCCACCTCGGCGAGCGCGCGGTCGAGCACCGATTCGGGGCACTCCTCGAGCGTCGTCACGAACGGCAGGCGATCCTTCCGGAACTTCGGCAGCTGCAGCACGCCCTCGATGTTGATGCCGTACTTCGCGTAGGCGTTGGTGATCTCCGCGAGGATGCCGGGCTTGTCGTTCACGGTGAAGCGGACGTAGTGCGGCGCGACGAAGTCGCCGCTCACATGGTGATAGACCGCCGGTTCGGCCGCCGCCGGAGGCCGCTCTCCGCGCGCGGCGACCGACAGCACGTCCGACACGACGGCAACCGCCGTGGGGGAGCCGCCGGCACCGGAACCGAAGAACGACGTTTCGCCGCCGAATACGCCGCGGACCGTCACGAGATTCTGGCTGCCCTCGACCCGCCCGAAACCGGATGGCAGCGGCACCAGCGCCGGGCGCACCGCCGCGAAGACCTCGCCGTTGTCCTCGGCCGAGGCCCGGGCGATCTGCCGGATCGTGCAACCCAGCTCGCGTGCGTACATGAAGTCCACCGACTCGATCGGACGGATCGACCTGGTCACGATGTCGCTCACGCGCACCGGCCGGCGAAGGCCGACGGCGGCGATGATCGCAAGCTTCGCGGCCGCGTCCGCGCCGTCGAGGTCTTCGCTCGGATCGGCCTCGGCGTAGCCGGCCTTCTGCGCTTCAGCAAGCGCGTCGGCGAACGAGATCGGCTCCGACTGCATCCGGCTCAGGATGTAGGCGCACGTGCCGTTCAGGATGCCGCGGACCTCGACGAGCCGATCGCCGGCGAGCCCTTCCTGCAGCGCCCGCAGCACCGGGATGCCACCGGCGACCGACGCCTCGAACCGGACCTCGAGTCCCCGCGATCGGGCGAGGTCGAGCAGCTCGGTACCGTGATGCGCCATCAGCTGCTTGTTCGCGGTCACCACCGACTTGCCCGAGAGCAGCGCCGCCTTCACCCAGTCGTACGCCGGGCGGATGCCGCCGACGAGCTCGATGACGATGTCGACGCGTCGGAAGCGACGACCGCATCGGGCGAATCGGTCCACTGGACCGACGAGGGCACCCAGTCCACGCTGCTTGCGAGCGACATCGCGATTGAAGATGTGGGTGAGCTGGATCCGCGGCATCTCGCCGCTGCACAGAATGCGCGCGACCGACTGGCCGACCGTGCCGAATCCCAGGAGGGCCACGCGGGCCGGGGTACCGGGAGCCTTTCCGTTTAGCGCCACACTGAACTCCGTTTGTCGTCAGCGACCCTCAGTCGACGTTCTGCCGACGTCCAGTCGCCAGTCGCCAGTCGCCAGTCGCACCTGTCGTGCAACCAGCCGGCTGGCGCGGATCGATTGCCTATCGAGACGTCAGCCGTGGAAGCGTACCACGCTCAGACGCCGTAGCCGTAGCCCGCTTCCTCGGGACCGCCGCGCTCGTCGCCCTCTGGTGTGGGCGGACGAGGCTCGCGCGGGTCGTCCTGGTCCTGATCGGCGTCGGGGGCTGGCGTTCGGATCTGCTCGACGTCGCCGGAACTGGTCGTGCTCATGACGGCCTCCATCCTGCTGATGCGCGAGGGTTCCTGAAAACAAAAAGGGCCACCACCCGGTCTGGGTGATGGCCCTCAGGAATCGCGTTTCGCTGCGTCGCTGGTTACATCACCCGCCCGATGAACTCTGTGGCCGGCAGCGGCAGGCTGCCGATCGTAAGGCTCAGGACGAGAGTTGGACGCGGCGCCGCAGTCGACACCACGGCCCGGCCGGAGAACCCGGCGGCGGCGCGCGTGAGGTCGATTGCGATCAACATGGCTGTGTAATATCAACCACATCGGCCCTTCGAAGTCAACCTGCAGGGGTTGATATACTCCGCGCCGCCCTCCAGGACACCTGTGCCGAGATTCAAGCTGACCATCGAATACGCGGGCACCCGGTACAGCGGATGGCAGATTCAGAAGAACGCCCGGACCGTCCAGGGCGAGATCGACACGGCGGTCCGGACAGTCACGGGACGCAAGGACTTCGAGCTGTACGGCTCCGGCCGGACCGACGCCGGCGTGCACGCGCTGGCGCAGGTCGCGCATCTCGATGTCAGCACGACGCTGCCGCCTGACACGATCGCGCGCCGCCTGAACGACGAACTGCCCTCCGACATCAACATCCTCTCCGCGACCGTCGTGCCGCATCGCTTTCACGCGCGACACGATGCCGTGGCGCGCCGCTACCTCTATCAGATCGCCACGCGGCGGACGGCGTTCGCCAAGCCGTTCGTCTGGTGGGTGAAGGAGCCGCTGCGCGCCGATCGCATGCAGCAGGCCGCCGCCTCGTTCGTCGGCCTGCACGACTTCGGGTCGTTCGCCGCCGCAGACCGTGACGATGCCGAGACGTCCACGCGCGTGCTGCTCGAGAAGATCGACGTCCGTGCGCATGGATCGCTGCTGCTGGTCGGCGTGGAGGGATCGCACTTCCTGTGGCGGATGGTCCGGCGCCTGGTCGGCGTGCTGGTGGCCGTCGGCCGCGGCGATCTCGACGTCGAACGCGCAACGGCGCTGCTCGGCGAACGCTCGGACCTGCCCGCCAGGCTCACCGCACCGGCATCGGGGCTTTTCCTCGAGCGTGTGTTCTACAAGAATGACGCCCGCGACGCGCCGCTCGAGTCGGCGACGCCACTCCGATAGGCGATGGGCGATGGGCGATCGGCTACGGCGACGATTAGCGATTAGCGATTACGGCGATTAGCGATTAGCGATTAGCGATTAGCGATTATCTGATTCCCGTCCCCAGCACCAGCTGCACGACCTCCGCATAACTCGCCGTGCCGGCGCCAACGTTGTTCGCCTTCAGGTACTGGTCGTACACCTGCCATCCTGCCGCGGAGACCCGTGGGCTGATGTCGGCCAGCAGCCGCGTGCGGATCGCCTCCAGGTCGGCGCGCGGACCGGCGTCGAGCGTACCGCCGATCTCGCGCCCCAGATCGCGTGGCAGTGCCGTGACGACCTCCGTGTAGAGAAACAGCCAGCCGCTGTATTGATGCGGCGCGTCACCGCGGAGGCACGCGAGCCATCCGATGAAGTTGGCCTCCCCTTCGTCGCTGAAGCCAGCCAGGTGCGCCCACTCGTGCGCGACGACCGACGGTCGCTCGAACGGCAGCAGCGTGCTCGTCACGAGCGTCTCGAGGAAGTACGGATCGGTCATGCCGGCAACGCCGGCGCGGCGGAAATACAGGTCGAGGAGCGTGCGCTTCGGCCGCCCCGGGATCGTCTGGCGGCTCCCGCCCACCGTGCCGGCCGCGTCGTGGAACGCAGCGACGAGCCGCGCGTCCACCTCTCCTCGGTCCGCCCAGCCGGCCGCGTGCGCGGACGCGTGCAGCGCGTTCAGCGCCGCGACCGCCTCGCGCGCCAGCAGCGCGGCGTTCTGCGATGACACACGTTCCGCGGAGTACGGCAGCTTCCCGCGCAGCGGCTCGCGGCGATAGTTCAGTCCCCAGGCCAGGAGAAACGCCAGGTACGCCACGGCGCCGGCCACCACAAGGTGGGTGGCGACCCGGAACAGCCGTCGCGGCCACGACGCGCGGGCGGCCAGGTCGCGACCGATCAGCACCAGGAGCGCCACGACAGCACATCCGACGAAGACGTCGAAGAGCGCGAACCCGACGCGGTTCGACAACGACGTGATCACGCGCTGCAGCGGCGGGAATACTCCCGACGAGTAGTACCGCTCGATGATCGAGGTCGGTATCGGCAACAGGAGGGCGGCACCAGCGAGCAGGACGATCGAGAGCCGCAGGATCACGCCGTGAGTCCCCGTCTACAGGATTGCGCGCGCGCGCCCGGAGTCGCAGCGGGATCGGCGTGCGCAACCGACCCGTTCAGTCCTAACATCCAGCCTCCAGAAGCCTGAGTCCGAAGAAGGTTAGACTGAAACCCGCAGCGAAGTGCCTCAGAATCTGCACGGCATGGAGAGGGACCCGGACCGTAGCGGTGATTGCGCCGCGCGATCGGCCGGTGACAGCGCGATCGGTGCGTCGCCGTTCGCTATGGTCGTATCGTGAGGCCCCTGCTCAAATGGGTCGGCGGCAAGCGTCAACTGCTGCCGGTGCTGCGGCGCTACTACCCTGCGCAGTTCGGGGCCTACATCGAGCCATTCTTCGGGAGCGGCGCCGTCTTCTTCGATCTCCGGCATCACCAGCGCCTTGACGACCGCCGCGTCATCCTGATCGATTCCAATCCGGATTTGATTGGGTGCTACGAAGCGGTGCGCGACCGGCCGGACGCGGTCGGCGACGAACTCGATCGGCTGGCCCGCGGGCATGCGCGCGGGGGGCGCACCTACTACTACGCGGTGCGTGATACGCGGTTCAATCCGCTGCGCGCGAGGGGGCGCTCGGCCGACGGCCGGATCGCGTACACCCCGGCACTGGCGGCGATGCTGATCTACCTGAATCGAACCGGCTTCAACGGCCTGTTCCGCGTGAACGCGCGCGGCGCCTTCAACGTTCCGGCGGGCCGGTACGAGCGGCCGCGCATCGCGGACCGTGCCCGCCTGCACGACGTGTCCGGGGCGCTCTCGGCGCCCGGTGTGGTCCTGAAGTGGGGTACGTTCACCGACGCGCTCGGCACCGCCGCGGCCGGCGACTTTCTCTACATCGATCCGCCGTACGCGCCGATCAGCGAGACGGCAAGCTTCACGGCCTACACCGCCCCGCGGTTCGGCGAGAAGGAGCAGGGCCAGCTGCAGCAGATGGTGATCGCCCTGGTACGGCGCGGATGCCACGTGCTCGTGAGCAATTCCACGGCGCCGGCGATCACCGCGTTGTACGACAACAACCCCGAGGCGACCGCCGCGGGCCTGCGCGCGCTGCGCGTTCCCGCACGGCGCGCCGTCAACAGCAACGCGTCGAGGCGGGGACCGGTGGAGGAATACGTGATCACGAACTTAGAACTGAGAACTTAGAAGTTCGAAGCCAAGACTGAGGGCGCAATCGATGACGCGCGGTCGCTGTGTCCGAAACGTCGAGCGGCCCGCGCAGCTCCGCCCCCGACTTCTGACTTCTCAGTTCTACGTTCGAAAGTTCCGTTAAACGGCTGCCAGCCAGACGAACTGGCGGCACGCCGGACAGGCGTACGCCATCCGCATGTCGCTCACGAACGACACGAATGCGCCGCGCCCGAACTTCGAGCAGCCGGGACAAATGGCCGACGTGTGGGCGTCGATGGTGGCGACCCGCAGCGGGTGGCCGGTCGTCGGACACGGAATCATGGCCGGACGCGAGGCAGCGGGCGTGATGCGGGGCTGCCCGTCGACGGTCGTCGCCGCCTGGAGCAGACCATTGAAGAGTGTGTTGTCCATCAGGGCAACGGATGGTACTACACGAGCTAGGGTGCCGCAATATATAGGGGTCGCATGCTCGACAGCCGCATGTTACTCTGGGCGAGTTGCGCGTTGCCGGCGGCCCGGCCAGGGCGCGGCACCCCGTCGCGCGCCCCAAGGCCCGATTCGCGAAAGTGGCGGAACTGGCAGACGCGCCGGACTTAGGATCCGGTAGCCGGAAGGCTATGGGGGTTCGACTCCCCCCTTTCGCACCAGTTGTCGGTCGGTGGGGTCCGCCGGGCGGTCGCTGACTGGCACGCCGCGCATGGACGGCACGGCCATCCTGACAATTCAATCCGATTCGCCGAACTCTCGATTCTCAGAGCACTCATGAAAGCCGAACTCGTCGCCGTCAACGAAACCCGTAAGAACCTGTCGGTCGAAGTCCCGCCTGAGGTCGTCGACGCGGAAATCGAGCGCGTCGCGCGCGACTACTCGAAGCGCGCCCGCGTGCCGGGATTCCGCCCGGGCAAGGTGCCGTCGCGCGTCATCAAGCAGCGCTACCGGGATCAGATCCTCCACGACGTGGCCCACGACCTCGTCCCGCGCTTCGTCGACGAAGCCCTGCGGGAGCAAGGGCTCGAGCCGGTGAGCACGCCCGATATCCGGGAAGTGGTGGTCGAGGAGGGGCGGGCGCTTACCTTTACCGCCTCGTTCGATACTCTTCCGCCGTTCGAGCTGGGCGACCTGAGTACGGTCGCGCTCAAGAAGGGCTCGGCGGGCGTCGATGACGATGCAGTCACCCAGGCGCTGGAGCGGCTGAGGCAGCGCGCGGCGCGGTACGACCCGGTCGAAGGGCGCGGCGTCATCGACGGCGACATCGTGACGCTGGACATCGAACGCAAGGACGCCACCGGCACCACCGACACGCACAACGATGTGGCCATCGAGTTGGGTGCGGCGGCCAACCCGCCCGGATTTGACGCGCAGTTGCTCGGCGTGGAGCCGGGCACGACCAAGAGCTTTGCGATCACGTTCCCGCAGGACTACGCCGCGGCCGAGCTCGCCGGCACCGAAGTCGCCTACACGGTCACCGTCAAGGACCTCAAGCGGCGGGCGCTCCCCGAGCTCGACGACGAGTTTGCCAAGGACATGGGCGAGTTCGAGAACATCGACGCACTCCGTGCCCGGGTGCGGGGCGACCTCGAGCACGAGGCGCAGCATACGGTCGAGCGCGACATGCGCGGCGACCTCATGAAGCAGCTGGCGTCGAAGATCCCCTTCGACCTGCCCGTTTCCCTCGTCGATCGCGAGATCGACCGCCGGCTGGAAGACTTCGCCAGCCGGCTGATGCAGCAGAACATCGACCCCCGGCAGGCGGGCATCGACTGGAACGCGTTCCGCGAAAGCCAGCGCGAGGCCGCCCGCGAGGCGGTCGGCGGCGCGCTGTTCCTCGACGAACTGGCGCGGAAGGAGCAACTCGCCGTATCGGAGGCCGAAGTCGAGCAGGAGATTTCGCGCTATGCGGAACGCACCGGCCGCACGAGCGCCGCGGTGCGCGCCGCGCTCGAGAAGGAGAGCGGTTTGTCCCGTATTTACGCGGGTTTGCGCAGGGAGAAGTCAATTGACTTCGTCATGGCGCGTGCTACAATCGCGGTAGAGTAAGTAACCTTCCGCGCGACGTTCTCCCCCAGAACAATAGACGTTTTTCCGAGCCGAACCGGCATCCGAGCCTATGCGCCCACAGCTTCCCGACCCGCGTATGCAGCTGGTCCCGATGGTTGTCGAACAGACCAACCGTGGCGAACGCGCCTACGACATCTTCTCGCGCCTGCTCAAGGACAGCATCATCTTCGTCGGCACGCCAATCGACGACAACATCGCGAACCTGGTGATTGCGCAGATGCTCTTCCTCGAGGCCGAGGACCCCGACAAGGACATCTGGCTGTACATCAACAGCCCCGGCGGGTCGATCACGGCCGGGCTCGCCATTTACGACACGATGCAGTTCATCAAGCCGGACGTGCAGACGATGTGCATCGGCCAGGCGGCCTCGATGGCGGCCGTCCTCCTGGCGGCTGGCGCGAAGGGCAAGCGATTTTCGCTGCCGAATTCCAGAATTGTCATCCACCAGCCGCTGATGTCTGGTCTTGCGGGCCAGGCGACCGATATTGATATTGCAGCGCGGGAAATCCTGCGAATGCGCGAGCGCCTCAACGGCATCCTGGTCCACCACACCGGTCAGATCGAGAAGCGGATCCAGGAGGACACCGAGCGCGACTACATCATGACGGCCGACCAGGGCCGGGAATACGGTATTATTGATGATGTCATCCGCAAAAGGGCGTAGGAGCCCCCAATGGTGAAGAAGAGCGGCGAGACGGAAGTTCTCCGATGCTCGTTCTGCAACAAGGACCAGAACGACGTCCGCAAGCTCATCGCGGGCCCGACGGTCTTCATCTGCGACGAGTGCGTTGAGGTCTGCAACGACATCATCGCGGACGACAACCGGTTCGAGAACCGCGGTACCCGCTCGTCCCTTCCCACGCCCCAGGAAATCAAGAAGTTCCTCGACGAGTACGTCATCGGCCAGGAGCGGACCAAGAAGAAGCTCGCCGTCGCGGTCTACAACCACTACAAGCGGATCGAAATCCAGAAGCAGCCGCGCAGCCGGAACGACATCGAGCTGACGAAGTCGAACATCCTGCTCATCGGCCCGACCGGCACCGGCAAGACACTGCTGGCGCAGACGCTGGCCAAGCTCCTCTCGGTCCCCTTCACCATCGTCGACGCGACGACGCTGACCGAGGCGGGCTACGTCGGTGAGGATGTCGAGAACATCATCCTGAAACTGCTGCAGGCCGCCGGCGGCGACATCGAGAAGGCGCAGCAGGGGATCATCTACATCGACGAGGTCGACAAGATCTGCCGTAAGGACGAGAACCCGTCGATCACGCGCGACGTGTCGGGTGAGGGTGTCCAGCAGGCGCTCCTCAAGATCCTCGAGGGCACCGTCGCCAACGTGCCGCCCCAGGGCGGACGCAAGCACCCGCACCAGGAGTTCTTCCAGGTCGATACCACCAACATCCTGTTCATCTGCGGCGGCGCCTTCGTCGGGATGGACAAGCAGATCGACCGGCGTGTCGGCAAGAAGACACTCGGCTTCAAGGCCGATGTGAAGTCGCTGTCCGGGCGCGACATCGGCGCCACGCTCGAGCAGCTCGAGCCGCAGGACCTCATCAAGTACGGCCTGATCCCCGAATTCGTCGGCCGGCTGCCGGTCATCGGCACGCTGCACGAGCTCGATAAGGCCGCGCTGGTGCAGATCCTCACGCAACCACGCAACGCGATTACGCGTCAGTACATGAAGTTGTTCGAGTACCGAAAACGTCAAGCTGCGGTTCTCGGACGATGCGCTCGATGCGATTGCCGAGTCCGCCCTGGAACGGAAAATCGGGGCGCGCGGCCTGCGGATGATCATCGAGGACCTGATGCTCGACCTGATGTACCAGGTCCCGAACCAGAAGAAGGTCCGCGAGGTGACGATTACCCGCGAAGTCGTGATGGCGAAGGACAAACCCATCACGTTGATCGAGAAAGCAGGATAGGCGGTTGGTGGGTTGGCGAGCCGGTGAGTTGGTGGCCGCGCATGCACACTGACGCCCTCGCCGACCGTCGTCCTTAAGTCACCGATCACCAGCTCGCCAGCTTCCCAATTACCTATGGAAAATCTCGAAGTCTACGAGACCCTCCCCATCGTCCCGCTGCGGGACGTGGTCGTCTTCCCGCACATGATGATGCCGTTCGTCATTGGACGGCCAAGCTCGACCCGCGCGCTCGAGCACGCTTTGCTGAAGGACAAGCGGATCTTCCTGGCCGCGCAGCACGACGCGTCGGTGGACGACCCGCAGCCCGAGGACATCTACACCATGGGTTGCGTCGCCAACGTCGTCCAGAGCCTGAAGCTGCCCGACGGCAACATCAAGGTGCTGGTCGAAGGCGTCGAGCGCGCCCGGGCGATCGAGTGGAAAGAGGACAAGGGCTTCTACCGCGTCGTCGTGAAGGTGTTGCCGAAGCAGCGCGACACGAGCGGCGATGTGGAAGGGACGATGAGCCGCGTGGTCTCGCTGTTCGAGCAGTACGTGAAGCTCTCGAACAACCTGAACTACGACGCCATGGTCGCCGCCGTACGCGTGGACGATCCGGGCAAGCTGGCCGACACGATCTCGGCGCACCTGCTCGTCGGCGTCGACGAGAAGCAGAACCTGCTCGAGATCATCTCGCCGATCGAACGCCTGAACCGCATCGCCGGCATCCTCGAGATCGAGGTGGACAAGCTCCAGGTCGATCGCCGCATCCAGTCTCGCGTGAAGAAGCAGATGGAGAAGGCGCAGAAGGAGTACTACCTCAACGAGAAGATGAAGGCGATTCAGAAGGAGCTGGGTCGTAAGGACGAGAAAGGCAACGAGGTCGACGAGCTGAAGAAGAAGATCGAACAGGCCAAGATGCCGAAGGACGTCGAGGAGAAAGCCATCCAGGAGCTGAAGCGCCTGGAGGCGATGCCGCCGATGTCCGCCGAAGCGACGGTCTCGCGCAACTACCTCGATTGGCTCATCGCGGTGCCGTGGCACAAGAAGACGCGCGAGAGCCGCGACCTGAAGCGCGCCGAGGAGATCCTCAACGAGGATCACTACGGGCTGGACAAGATCAAGGAGCGCATCCTGGAGTTCCTGGCGGTGCGCGCGCTGGTCAAGAAGCCGAAGGCGACGATCCTCACCTTCTCCGGGCCTCCCGGCGTCGGCAAGACGTCGCTCGCGAAGTCGATCGCACGCGCGATGAACCGCAAGTTCGTCCGCCTGTCGCTGGGCGGCGTGCGCGACGAAGCGGAGATCCGCGGGCATCGCCGCACCTACATCGGCGCGTTCCCCGGCCAGATCATCCAGATGATGAAGAAGGCCGGAACGATGAACCCGGTGTTCCTGCTCGACGAGGTCGACAAGATGTCGATGGACTTCCGTGGCGACCCGTCGGCCGCCCTGCTGGAGGTGCTCGATCCGGAGCAGAACGGGACGTTCCTCGACCACTATCTCGACGTCGAGTACGACCTCTCGCACGTGATGTTCATCTGCACGGCGAACGTGCTGCACACGATCCCGCAGGCGCTGCGCGACCGCATGGAAGTGCTACAGCTGGCCGGGTACACGGAACTCGAGAAGATCGAGATCGCGAAGAAGTTCCTCTCGCCGAAGGCGATCGAGGGAACCGGCCTGACGAAGGAGAACATCTCCTTCACCGACGAGGCGCTCCAGACGGTGATCAACCGTTACACGCGCGAGGCCGGCGTCCGGAACCTCGAACGGGAGATCTCGTCGATCTGCCGCAAGGTGGCGCGCAAGGTCGTCGTCGAGGGGATGTCGTTCACCGAGCAGATCACCTCCGAGAAGGTGACGCAGTACCTCGGCGTCCCGCGCTACCGCAGCACGATGGCCGAGGAGTCCAACGAGATTGGCATCGCCACGGGCCTGGCGTGGACCGAAGTCGGCGGCGAGATTCTCGTGACGGAAGCGACGCTCATGCCCGGCCGCGGCAAGCTGACGCTCACCGGCAAGCTCGGTGACGTGATGCAGGAGTCGGCGCAGGCGGCCATGAGCTTCGTGCGGACGAAGGCCGAGGAGTACGGCCTGCCCAAGGAGTTCAATCGCAAGAGCGACATCCACGTGCACGTGCCGGAGGGCGCGATTCCGAAGGACGGACCGTCGGCGGGCATCACGCTCGCGACGGCGCTCGTCTCGGCGCTCACGCGCGTGCCGGTCCGTAAGGACGTGGCGATGACCGGCGAGATCACGCTGCGCGGCAAGGTGCTGCCGATCGGCGGCGTGAAGGAGAAGGTGCTCGCCGCCCACCGGGCCGGCATCAAGAACATCGTGCTGCCGAAGGACAACGAGAAGGACCTGGCGGACATCCCGAAGAACGTGCTCGACACGCTCAATGTCTACATGGTCCAGACGATGGACGAGGTGTTGAAGATCGCGCTGGCGGAACCGCTCGCCGGGCGGCTTCCGGCCGAGACGGAGGCCGAACCGGTGGACGCCGAGATCGACGACACCATCACGCATTGACCTGAAGGAGGGTCAGGCAGGTCGGGAGGGTCAGGTAGGGGGCGCCCGCCGCACCCCAACTGGCCTTCCCGACCTGCCTGACCTTCCCGACCGTGAAAATTTCCGCCGAATTCATCGTCAGCGCCGCGGGGGCTCGCGACTTCCCGCGGGATGCGCTGCCGGAAGTCGCGATGGTCGGCCGCTCGAACGTAGGCAAGTCGAGCCTGATCAACGCGCTGGTCCGTCAGAAGGTCGCCCGCACGAGCGCGGCACCCGGCAAGACGAGACTGGCGAACATCTATCGTGTGGCACGGGGCGCGTCCGCTCCGTTCTACCTCGTGGATCTCCCGGGATACGGCTACGCGCGGGGAGGTGCGCCGGCGGCTCAGGACTTCGAGCAGCTGACGCGGACCTACTTCGGGGCAGGTCAGTCGGGTGAGGCAGGTCCTCCTGTCCGAAGCGTCGGCGGACTGCTCCTGGTCGACGCCCGACACCCAGGTCTGGAGAGCGATCGGGCAGCGTGGCAGTGGTTGCTGCGGGTCGCGTCGGTGGCGGCGATCGTCGGCACGAAGATTGACAAACTGGCACGTGGTGAACGGATCCGCGCGCTGAAGGCTTTCGAATCCGTGTTTGAAACAACCGTGATGCCGGTTTCGGCAGCCACGGGTGAAGGACTGGACGAACTGTGGAAACTGATCGACAGGCTGGCGAACAGCCGAACACCGTAACCGCGACCCAACCCCAACCGCAACAGCCGCAGCAACAGAACCGCGGCAACGGGACGGGTCCCGCCGAGAAGATCGAGCGCATCGACCTCGCCACGCTGAAGGACATGAGCGTCGGCGCGCTCACGAAGATCGCCAAACAGCTCGACGTGCCCGGCGCGACCGGCATGCGCAAGCAGGAGCTGATCTTCGAAATCCTGAAGGCCCGCGCCGAGAAGAGCGGCCTCATCTTCTCCGAGGGTGTGCTCGAGACGCTGCCCGACGGATTCGGGTTCCTCCGTGCACCCGACTACAACTACCTGCCAGGGCCCGACGACATCTACGTCTCGCCGTCGCAGATCCGGAAGTTCGACCTGCACACGGGCGATACCGTGTCGGGCCAGATCCGCCCGCCCAAAGACGGTGAGCGCTACTTCGCGCTGATCAAGGTGGAAGCGGTGAACTTCGAACCGCCGGAGCGCGCGCGCGAGAAGGTGTTCTTCGAGAACCTGACGCCGCTCTACCCGCAGAACCGGATCCAGCTCGAAACCGAAGGCGACAACCTCTCGGCCCGCGTGCTCGACCTGATGGTTCCCATCGGCAAGGGTCAGCGCGGCCTCATCGTCGCGCCGCCGCGCACGGGCAAGACGATGCTGCTGCAGAACATCGCGAACAGCATCACGACGAACCACCCGGAGGTGTACCTGATCGTGCTGCTCATCGACGAGCGGCCCGAGGAGGTCACCGACATGCAGCGGTCGGTGCGCGGCGAGGTGATCTCGTCCACCTTCGACGAGCCGGCGCAGCGTCACGTGCAGGTCGCGGAGATGGTGATCGAGAAGGCGAAGCGCCTCGTCGAACACAAGAAGGACGTGGTGATCCTGCTCGACTCGATCACGCGCCTCGCGCGCGCCTACAACACGATCGTGCCGCCGTCGGGCAAGGTCCTCTCGGGCGGTGTCGACAGCAACGCGCTGCAGCGTCCAAAGCGCTTCTTCGGCGCCGCGCGCAACATCGAGGAAGGCGGATCGCTGACGATCATCTCGACGGCGCTCGTCGACACCGGCTCGCGCATGGACGAAGTGATCTTCGAGGAGTTCAAGGGCACCGGCAACCTCGAGATCCACCTCGATCGGAAGCTGACCGACCGCCGCGTGTTCCCATCCATCGACATCCAGAAGAGCGGCACCCGCAAGGAAGAACTGCTCCTGCCGAAGGACGACCTGAACCGCGTGTGGGTGCTCCGCAAGGTGCTCACTCCGCTGTCGCCGGTCGAGGCGATGGAGCTGCTGCTCTCCAAGATGGGCAAGACCAAAACCAACCAGGACTTCCTCTCCGCGATGTCCAGCGGCAAGAGCTAGTCGACCGACACCCACGGGAACGCACGGGTCACGGGCGGCGCGCCAGCGCGTCGCCCCGTGGGCCCGCGGACCCGGCCGATGCCCGAGCGGCAGTCCCCGACGTGAAATTCGCGTGATGACGCCCCGGCGCCGGCTCGCGCTCGTCCTCGCCGCCTGCACCATCGGTGTCATCGCGCTCGCGTCGGGTCTCCGGCCCGACGCGTTCTTCGTCGGCGATCCCGGCGTCAAGCTGATTGTCGCCCGCCACGCGGCCCGGCACCCGGCGCAGCCGCTCGAGATTCCCCTTCCAATTATCGGTACCGATCGCACGCCGCACGTCGATCCCTTCTTCTCGGTCCACGGCGACCACGCGCACGCGATCACCGCGGAGTTCTTCCCCCTCGTGTCGGCGCCGCTGTTCGCTGCCTTCGGCGCACGCGGCCTCTACGTCTGGCCCGCGCTCGGGTTCCTGGGGGCGCTCGCCGCCTGCGCGTGGCTTGCACGGACGCTCGACCCGCGACGCAGCGCCGCGCTTCCAGCGATCGTCGCGGCTCTCGGCACACCGCTGCTCTTCTACGGCCTCGAGTTCTGGGAACATGCACCGGCGGTGGCCGCTGGCGCAGCAGGTGCTGCCCTCCTGCTGCATGCGGCAAGGCGGAGCAGCGATCTGCGGTCGCAGCCGGTCGCGATGACGTTCGGCGCCGGCGTCCTCTTCGGCGTGGCAACGTTGCTGCGCCCGGAAGCCGCGTGGTTTGCGGTCGCGGTCGTGATCGCCTCGCGCACGCTGCCACGGGCCGTCGCGTGGCGATCGGCTGCGGTTGCCGCGGGCGGCGCGGCGCTGACGCTCGCGCCGCTGATCCTGTATTCGCTGCTCCACCTCGGCTCGCTGGTGCCCGATCATTTGAGCGCAAACGCGGCAACCGCCTCAGTCGGCTGGCTGCCGGCGCGGTTCGAGCTCGCGGCCGCCTGGCTGCTGCCATCGTGGTGGACCTCCGGCGGACCGGTGCGCCCGGCGAGCCTGTGGAGCGCTGCACCTGCCGCCATCCTCTGTGCCGGATCGCTTCTCCGGGCGCCGCGCTACGACGGTCGAACCTTCCTGTGGCTGCTCGCGCTCCTCGATGTCGCGGCGGTGCTGTTGTCGGCGCCCAACGACGGCGGCGGCCAGTGGGGTCCGCGATACCTGCTCTTCGCGTGCGTACCGCTGTCCATCCTCGCAGCGGACGTCGTGCAATCGCTTCTGGGTGAACGACCGGGCGTCGCCGCCCACGCAGGCGCAAACGCCGTCCCCAGGCGGCGCGCGGCGGTTGCGGCGCTCGTGCTGCTGTTCGCCGCCGGTGTGTGGGTACAGCGCGCCGGGTACAGGCAGCTCCGCGGAACCAAGGCCACCTACGGACGCATCGTCGACTTCGTGACGGCGGAGACGGCGCCGGGTCACCAGGTCGTCACGGACGTCTGGTGGCTCGACCAGCTCGCGGCGGCGGGGCTGGACGGACGCACCGTCTTCTACGCGTCCGATTCGGCGACCGGCAACGCGATCGTGCGGCGCCTCGGGGAACAGACCGCACCGAGCGTGACCGTGATCCGCAGCCGCGAGCAGTCGCCCGGGCTCGAGCCGTGGACCGACGGCACCTGCTACGCTGAAGACGGGCGCGCCGAGATCGACGTCCGCGGCCTCGTCGCGATTGCCCTCCGTTATCGCTGCCAGTGAAGCCGGCCAAGGATCGCACGCCAATCTCGCCGCCGATCATCTCGTCCTCCGTCGGCCACCTGTAGAATCGCCGGATGCGATACCGCACGTTCGGGCGCACATCGTGGCAGGTCTCCGAGATCGGCTACGGCATGTGGGGCATGGGCGGATGGAGCGGGTCGGTGGACGACGAGTCGCTGGAGGCGCTCGGCCGGGCCATCGTGCTCGGCTGCACGTTCTTCGACACCGCCTGGGTGTACGGTTCCGGGCACAGCGAACGGCTGCTCGGCGAGGCGCGACGACGGTATCCGCATGCGCCGATACGGCTCGCCACGAAGATCCCGCCGAAGAACCAGCAGTGGCCAGCGCGGCGCGAGCACCGGCTGACGGACGCCTACCCCGCCGATCACATCCGCGAGTACACGGAGACGAGCCTCCGCAATCTCGGCGTCGATCGGATCGACCTGCAGCAGTTCCACGTGTGGACCGACGAGTGGGCCGACGAGCCCGAGTGGCAGAGGGCGGTCCGCGCGTTGAAGGACGAGGGGCTTATCGGTGCGTTCGGCATCAGCGTCAACCGGTGGCAGCCGACCAACGTGCTGCGTGCGCTGCGGACGGGCCTGATTGACAGCGTGCAGGTCGTCTACAACATCTTCGACCAGGCCCCGGAGGACGAGCTCTTCCCGTACTGTCAGGCCAACGGCATTGCCGTCATCGCGCGCGTACCGTTCGACGAAGGGAGCCTGACCGGCACACTCACCCCCGGATCGACCTGGCCAGCCGGCGACTGGCGAAACACTTACTTCTCCCCCGACAAGCTCCGCGACACGCTGCCGCGGGTGGAGCGTCTGGAGCCCCTGGTGCCCGAAGGCATGGACCTGCCGGAACTGGCGCTGCGGTTCATCCTCGAACACCCGGCCGTGTCCACCACGATTCCCGGGATGCGCCGCCCGGCGCACGTCGCCCGGAACCTGGCGGCCAGCGACGCCCAGCCGCTGCCGCCGCGGCTTCGGGACGCCCTGCGGGACCATCGGTGGGACAGGAAGCTGGAGACCTAGGCCCCAAGGGGCCGGTCGGTGCTATACTTGGAGTTTCCCGGAACGCCCAAGGAGCTCGCTGTGAAGGAAGGCATCCACCCGAAGTATCACGACGTCGAGGCCCGCTGCGCCTGCGGCGCGACCTGGCACACCCGGTCGACCAAGCAGGAGCTGCACCTCGAAATCTGCTCGAACTGCCACCCGTTCTTCACCGGTCGGCAGAAGCTCATCGACACCGAGGGGCGCGTCGAGCGCTTCACGAAGAAGTTCGGCGCTCAGACGTCGGAGAGCCGCAAGAAGGCAGCAAAGGCAAAGAAGGAAACAACGGTCGCCTCTCGCTGACCATCTTCCGTTCAATGCGCGCGAGGCGATGCCGCACGGCATCGCCCCACGTCGCCTCCGGGCTCGTCTCCAGACTCCTCAACGCAAACATCTTTGCTGCGGCCAGGTCGCGCACGCGATGCTCGTGGTGTATCGCGAGCGCCTCGGTGGCTTCGCGGGCGACGTGCGGCGGACATCGGGGCGCGTCCAGCAGCTCTCGCCACCGGCTGGCCGCAGCATCGAACCGCCGGTCGCGCCGCGCCGATCGGGCCAGCGACCGCAGCGCGTCGATGCGCAGACCTTCTGGCGTCCACGCCAGATCGGGCGACGCCCCGCGGGGCGTCGACGTGCGTACGCCTGCCGCCGGTACCAGTGAGAGCACCCGCTCGTACGCCTCTTCCGCACGCTCGTCCAGGTCCGCCCGCTCGTAGACGCGACCGAGCGCGAGCGCTTCGCGGGGATCGGCGGTGCCCCTCGGCCCCGTGGAGACGAGCGTCAGCAGCCGCGCGGTGACCGCGGCAAGCGACAGCAGGTCCAGCCTGTTGTGCTCGAGCACCCCTGCCAGCGGCTGCGGATCGCCGGTGCGGATGAACTGAAAGTAGCGGCCGGGAATCTCGAAGCCAGGCACATCCCCCGCGCGACGCGTTCCCAGCAACTGTTCCTCGAGCGCCACGAGCGAGCACCCCGCACTTCCACCCCAGAACCGACGGGCGGGGTGGAGGACGTCGACGTGCGGGATCGCCGCGCACGGCGATGCAAGGCGATGGAAGAGATAGCGCGTTTCGATGACCGGCGCATCGAATGACTTGCCGTTGAACGACACGAGCGCCCCCGCCCGCGCCAGGTCGCGCGCCACCATCGCGAGCATGCCGCGCTCCCGCGTGAAGTCCGTGAGCAGGTGCTGCTCGGTCACGAACGCCCCAGCCTCGTCGAACCACCCGCAGCCGACCAGGAACGCGTGCGTGCCTGCTCCGCCGCTCAGCCCGGTCGTTTCGAGGTCGAAGAACACGAACGGCGCCTGCGCCGTGCCTGCGCTCAGCAGGGTTGCGCCGTGCTGCGCCGCGGTGAGCGCAGCTGCAAGATCGCCGACGAGCGTGTGGCCGTGTCGGGCGTCGGCCGCGATCCGCCTCGTCACGACGAAGGACCGCGCCTCGTCGTGGGTGCGCCAGTCGCCGCCGAGCGCCTGCGCCAGCGCGCCTGGTTCATGGCGCGCGGATGGCGGCGCTGCCTCCGAGGACGCAGGGGCAGCGTCCCGGTCGGGCGCCCCGTGTCGGTTCGGCGCGACGATGCCCCGCAGGCGATCGCGCAGCGTGGCTGGATTCATGGTCATGCCGCGATCCGGTCCGCCAGCAGCAGATCGAGAATGCGAAGCGCCGCGGTCTTGGCCATGGGTCCCGTGTCACCAATCGGCCCGACGCAGCCGGGGCAGCCGCTTTCGCACGGGCAATCTGCAATAAGCGTTCTGGTTGCCTCGAGCAGCTCGTCGTGCATGCGGTGCAGCGGCGCGCTGAAGCCGATCCCGCCGGGATAGTTGTCGTAGACGAAGATGCGCGGGCTCTGCTCCTCGGTGTCGATCGAGATGCCGACATCGTGCGCGTCGCACATCAGCAGCAGCTGCGCCACCTGCTTCATCGCGAACGCCAGGCCGACGACGCCGTCACGCCGGTCGTCGACAGTGAATGGCAGGACTGCCATCAGCGAGGCGGGCACCGTCAGCCAGTAGGACGTCGTGTGCATCTGCTGCTCGGGCAGATCGAGGTCGCCCGACCCGACGTTCTCGTTCGTATAGAACTTGATCTTCTTGAAGCCGACGACCCGCCACACGACGTGCACTTCCCCGTGCGCCGGAATCGCAGGCTCCGGCGAGAAGGTATCGAGAATCGTCACCCGATCGTAGGTGATCGCATCGGTGTAGTAGTCGCAGTCGATCTCGCGGACGAACGCCTTGCGCCCCTCGAAATCGAGCTTCTCCACCTGGTACAGCGCTCCCTCGACAATGTAGATCGCCTTCTCGTGCAGCGTCGACGGCCCGCTCGTGAAGTCGGTTTCGCCAATCACCCGCGGCTCGCGCGTGGTGTCGACGATGACGAAGTTGTCGGAGGAAATCGAGCGCAGGCTGACCGCATCGGCCGGATACGACTCGCTCGTCCAGGTCCACGCGCCTCGTCTGACGGTGCATCGGGATCGTCGCTCGCGCCCGTGCGGTGCACGAGCCCCTGCTCGGCAAGGATGGCCAGCACCTCCTGGAGGTCGTGCCGTCCGAACTGCTCGGTTGCGGTGAACGGCAGCTCGAACGCGGCGCACTTCACGTGATCGACGAGGATGTGCAGGTTGTCGGGATCGATGAGCGCACGCTCCGGCGACGCGTCGAAGAAGTACGACGGGTTGCGCACGATGAACTGATCGAGCGGGGCGCTGCTGGCCACCATCACCGCCGCGGATCGGCTCGCCCGCCGACCTGCGCGGCCCGCGCGCTGCCAGGTGGCGGCAATGGTCCCCGGATAGCCGGCCATCACGCAGACGTCGAGCGCGCCGATGTCGATGCCGAGCTCGAGGGCGTTGGTCGAGACCACCGCGCGCACAGCGCCCTCGCGCAGCCCCTTCTCGATTTCACGCCGACGCAGCGGAAGGTAGCCGCCGCGATATCCGCGAATCCGCTCTGGCTCGCCGGGCAGCGCCTCGAAGTCGTCCTTCAGGTAGGTGGTGAGAATTTCGGTCGCGAGGCGGCTCTGCGCGAACACGATGACCTGCAGGTGCCGCTTGAGGAACTCAGCGGCGACCCGGCGCGTTTCGCTCAGATACGACCGCCGGATCCCGAGCTGCTGGTTGACGACCGGCGGGTTCACGAAGACGAAGAACTTCTCGCCACGCGGCGCGCCACTGCGTTCGACGATCTCGAACGGCCGCTCGGTCAGCCGTTCGGCGAGCTCCTGGGGGTTGGCGATGGTTGCCGAGGAGCACAGGAAGACGGGATCCGACCCGTAGTGGCGGCAGATGCGCCGCAGCCGTCGCAGCACGTTGCAGAGGTGACTGCCGAACACCCCGCGATACGCGTGCAGTTCATCGATGACGACGTAGCGCAGGTTCTCGAACAGCTTCGCCCACCGAGGGTGATGCGGCAGGATGCCCGAGTGCAGCATGTCCGGGTTGCTGAGCACCACGTGGGCTCGCCCGCGGATCGCCCGCCGGGCGTCCTGCGGCGTGTCGCCGTCGTAGGTGTAGACGCCAATCTCCGATTCGGTCGTCCGTGCGATGGTCTCGCAGAGCCCCTGCAGCTCGGCGAGCTGGTCCTGCGCGAGCGCCTTCGTTGGAAAGAGATACAGCGCTCGGCTGGAAGGGTCCTGCAGGATCGAGTGAAGAACCGGCGCGTTGTAACACAGCGTCTTGCCCGAGGCGGTCGGCGTGATGACCACCGCGTTGCGCCCCGCCAGCGCGTGCTCGATGGCCCGGGCCTGATGCGTGTAGAGCTGACGGATACCCCGCGACTCGAGCGCCTGCCTCAGGCGGCCATCGAGCGGCTCCGGAAAGGGTGCGTACTCGCCTGCCACCGCTTCCAGATGACGCACGGCCGTCACGTGGCCATCGGGGTTGTCCGGTCTCTCCGGCAGCCGCCCGGGAGCCAGCCGCTCGAGCGCGGCATCCAGCGCGCCGTCCCGCCCCTGGCGCCGCACGCGCGTGTCGGTGGTCGTCAACTCGTTCATGCGCGGCCCCGATCCTACCCTCCGCTTGCAGGGGCGATCAAGAGGCGAAACGCAGAAATTGCCGCATGCCGCAGCAGCGCCGGCCGCCGGAATAGCGATTGCTCCGCGTGCGCGCATGACCAAGACACAGCAGACAGCCCTGACCGCCGCCAGCGCGCTGATCGTCAGCGGCACGATCCTCTTTCAGCGCCGGCGGGCGCTCAGGCGCATGGACTTCAATGGCCGTTCGGTGGTGATCACGGGCGGCTCGCGCGGCCTCGGCCTGCTCCTGGCTCGCCAGCTGGCAGAGGAAGGCGCGCTCGTGACGCTCGCGGCGCGCAACGAAGCCGAGCTCGATCGCGCGCAGGACGATCTCGCCGTGCGCGGCGCGCGTGTCCACATCGTCCCCTGCGACGTCGGCGTGCGTGGTCAGGCCGAGCAGCTGGTGCGCGCAGCCGCGGAACGCCACGGGCGGCTGGACGTGCTGATCAACAACGCCGGCGTCATCAAGGTGGGCCCGATCGACCACATGGAGCACGCCGACTTCGAAGAGGCCATGGCCGTGCACTTCTGGGGTCCGCTGCACACGACGCTCGCGGCGGTCCCGCTGATGCGTCAGCAGGGCGGCGGCCGCATCGTGAACATCTCGTCCATCGGCGGCCGGATAGGCGTCCCTCACCTCGCGCCGTATTGTGCGAGCAAGTTCGCGCTGACCGGTCTGTCCGATTCCATGCGCGGCGAGCTCGCCAAGGATCGGATCCACGTGACGACCGTCTGCCCGGGGATGATGCGCACCGGCTCGCCTTTCAATGCGTGGTTCAAGGGACGCCACCGGGATGAATTCAGGTGGTTCGCTATCGCGAACTCGATTCCCGTCGCGTCGATCGACGGCCGGCGTGCGGCAGCACTGGTGATCGAGGCCGCCCGCTATGGCGACCCTGAGCTCGTGCTCACGCTGCCTGCCAAGCTGGCGATCATCGCCAACGCGGTGGCGCCGGAGCTCGTCGCGAGTCTGATGGCGACGGCCGACGCGATGGTCCTGCCGCAGGCCGATCCATCGGCCGGCAACAGGGCGCGCAGCGGCTGGCAAAGCCAGTCGGAGGGGGCGCCCTCGCGCCTGACACGGCTGACGGAGCGCGCGGCGAGCGAGAACAACGAGCTGCCGGTCGTGTAGCAGGGCGCGCCGCCAGCCGTGAGGCCGGCTCAGGCCTCTATACTGCCGGCATGTCGTCCGATCGCCTGCCGCGCACGCTGGGGCTCGGCAGCGCCACTGCCCTCGTCATCGGGATCACCGTCGGTTCCGGGATTTTCAGATCGCCCGCGGGCGTCGCGCAGAAGGTGAGCGACCCGTTCACCTTCATGGGCTTGTGGATTGGCGGCGGCCTGCTGGCGCTCGCGGGAGCGCTGTCGCTGGCGGAACTGGCGGCGGCGTTTCCAGAGTCGGGCGGCTACTACGCCTACCTTCGCGAGAGCTGGGGACGCCGCACCGCCTTTCTCTTCGGCTGGACGCAGCTGGTCGTGCTCAGGGCATCCGCGATCGGCGGCATCGCGCTGGCGTGCGGCGAGTACACGCTGCGGACGGTCGACGTCGACCCGGCGCTCCACTCCACCGCCGCAAGGCTGGTGGCTGCCGGCGCGATCGCGGTGGCGGCAACGGCCAACGTGCTCGGCGCACGGATCGGCGCCGCGATCGTCAACGCATCGAGCAGCACGAAATTCGCGGCGCTGCTGGTGCTCGCCGGCGCGGCGCTCGTCGCCGGGGGCGCACACGGCGGCTCCACCGCGCATTTCTCGGAACCGGCCACGACCGCAGGCGGCAGCCTCGGGCTCGCCATGGTGAGCGTGCTCTGGGCCTACGACGGCTTCGGCGACGTCTCGTTCGCCGGCGGTGAAGTGGCCAATCCCCAGCGGACGCTGCCACTCGCGATCGTCGGCGGAACGGTTGCGGTGATCGTGGCCTACACCCTCGTCAACGCTGGCTATCTCTACGTGCTCTCGCTCGACGGCGTTGCCCGATCGCCTCTCGTGGCCGCCGATACCATGACCGCCCTGCTCGGTTCCCCTGGGGCGGCGCTGGTGTCGATGCTAATCGCGCTGTCGACCTTCGGCGCGCTCAACGCCGACTTCCTCGGTTCGCCGCGCGTGTTCTTCGCCATGGCAGAGGATGGGCTGTTTTTCCGATCGCTCGCGCGCGTGCATCCCCGGTTTCGCACCCCGCACGTGGCCATCCTGCTCACGGCCGTGCTGTCGGTCCTCCTCGTGTTCAGCCGCAGCTTCGAAGCGCTGACCGGGACATTCGTGATTGCCATCTGGCCCTTCTACGCGCTGTGCGTGGCAGGGCTCTTCAGGCTCCGGCGGCAGCGGCCCGATCTGGCGCGCCCCTATCGCGTGCCGGGATATCCGGTCGTGCCTGCGCTGTTCCTGATCGCGGCGGGTGGCTTCCTCGTCAGCGCGCTCGCGAACGACACGCTGGCGACTGCTCTGACGTTCCTGGTCATCCTCGCGGGTCTGCCCGTGTACGAAGCCGCGTTCGTGCGTCGCGGCCGCAGCTGAAGCCTGCGTCCATCCCGGATTTCGTCTCTCGAAGCGGCCGACCGACGAGGCGCCGCCGGTCAGATCAGGGAACGGGACTGGCACCCGTCAACGGGCAGACTCGCGCCGCTGATCCAGCTCGCCCGGGGCGACACGAGGAACGCGACAACCGCGCCGACCTCCTCGGGACGACCGAAGCGGCCGAACGGGAGTTCCCGCATGACGAACTCGGCGATGCCGGCAGGGTCCTCCTGCTGACGGCGGTGCCAGGATCCGCCGGGGAAGAGAATCGAGCCGGGTGCCACGCTGTTCACGCGGATGTTGTCGCGCGCCAGCTGCTGCGCCATCGCCTTGGCGAGGCTGATTTCCGCGGCTTTCACCGCGTTGTACGTCATCCGGCCGCCTGACTCGCGTCCCCAGATCGACGCGATCATCACGATGCTTCCGCCGCCCTGCCTGCGCATGTGCGGCACGGCGAGCCGCGACAGTCGGATGGCCGGGAACAGCGTGTGGTCGAACGCCTCCTGCCATTCGGCATCCGCTGTGTCGGTGATGGTGGCACCGCGGGCCAGGCCCACGTTGTTCACGAGGATATCGAGCCGTCCGAAGGTGTCGATGGTCCGGCGCGCGACGTCCTCGGCGCCCGCGGGAGTCGACACGTCGGCGACGACCGCAAGGACCCGGTCCGCGAATCCCCCCGCTGCCTCACGCAGCAGCCCTGCGGCCTCCGTCAGCTTCGCTTCGCCCCTGGCGCAAACAGCGACGCGGCATCCCTCGGCTGCCAGTGCCAGCGCGGTGGCGAACCCGAGCCCCCGGCTGCCACCCGTGACGATGGCGACCTTGTCGGTGAGTTGAAGGTCCATGCGGGACGCGCTAGCGTCCGCCTCGCCCGGTCAGATCGTTGAGGCTCCAGTCGAACGGCAGGTACTCCACCTTGAAGGTGTTCTTCTTCAGGAAGTCGCGTTCGGCATTCAGCATCTTCGGGTCGACGAAGGCGAGCACGGCGCGCTCGATCGGGCTGCGCTCCGCGAAGCCGACGGTCGCCTTGTCCGCGTACGCCTCGGCGAACTCGTTCCGGCGCCAGGAGAAGATCGAGCTGACGCGCATGACGTTCTCCGTCTGATCGATCTGCATGCACTGCGCGCGGTTGGCGCATTCAGACGCCAGTTCCGCAAGCTGCTGGTCCAACCGATCCGGCGTGTAGGCTTCGCTTCGCAGCCGACCGCTGCCGACGGCGCCACGTCCGAGCGCAAAGAACAGCCGTGGATCGTGGAAGGCCGGCAGCACCGTCTGCTCGATCTGATCGAGCGTCAGGGCGCGGCCCGCGACGCGATGGGTGGCGCGCTCGAAGGCGCCGGGAATCTGGCGGACGCTGCCCGGAGGGTACTCGCGGCTCCGCTGCGCGATCGGGTAGTTGTCCACGACCGTGCGGAGGACGATGGCGTTGTACGCGTTCAGCCAGAAGGCGATCTGCTCCTGCGGCGACGCGCTCTCGAGCGAGGCCGATCCGAGCGACGCGACGAAACCATCGAGCCGCGCCCGTTCCGACTTGAGCGCGCGGTAGTACACGTAACCGTCGCGCACGTTCATGTCGAGCACCTGATCGAGGACAGCGCGCCGCGCCTCGATCGACGCGTCCTGGGCGCGAGGGGTTTCCCCCGCCACCAGCGCCGCCAGAACCACGACCGCCCACCCGACGTACTTCAATCCGTGTGATGCCTGCAATGCCATGTCTGCTGACTATAGACGATGAAGGAACCGCGCGACCGCCGCGTTGAACAGTTGCGGCTGTTCGAGGCTGGCCAGGTGGCCCGCCTGCGGCAGAACGACGAGTTCCGCATCTGAAATGGCCGTCGCCATGCTCGCACTCAGCGGCGGCGGCGTGAGCACGTCTTCTTCGCCGACGAGCACGAGCGTCGGTGCCGTCACTGAAGGCAGCAGGTGCGTCGAGTCGCTGCGCGTCATCATCGCATGCAGCGCCGCGGCGATCACGTCGGGCGCGTTCGACTGGATGAGCCCCCGCACCAGCGGCCCCGTGGCCGGCCGTGTCGCGTGGGTCGTCGCACCGAGCAGCCGCGGCAACATATCGTCGGCAATGCCCGCCGCACCGGCCGTCCTGGCGAGCGCGATCATCCGCTCCCGGCCGAGGCGTCCCTCCGGCGTGTCGGCCTCGGCGCGCGTGTCGGCGAGGACCAGGCCGCGGAACAGCTCCGGCGCCCTGCGATAAAGCGCCAGCGTGACGTAGCCGCCCATGGAGAGCCCGCCGATGACCGCGTGCCTGACGCCCAGCGTCTGCAGCAGGTCCGCCACGTCGCTCGCGTAGTCCTCCATGGTCATGGCGGCCGCCCCCTGCAGCCGCCCGCCGTTGAAACCCCGCAGGTCGGGCGCCACGACGTGCCAGCCCTCTTCGGCGAGCGCGAGCTGCGGCTCCCACATCCGCGCACCGAGCGGAAACGCGTGCAGCAGAACCAGCACACCCGACGGCTCGCGATCGGATGGCCAGCCGGCTGTCGATCGTGGATGGGCCTCGATGTATCTCAAGCGTTCGCTCGACGTCATGCGTTTGGTCTCACCGCGGCGGCGCCGCACTGCGTGTGAAAATATAAGGGGTGCTGACGCTCGCGACGCTGGGAATGTTTGCTTACGGCGCCTACTCGCTCGCCTGGGCGCTCGCGGACCTGGTGCGCGGAGCGCGCATCGAGCTCTGGGCCGACCTCGGCATGGCGGCATTCGGCCTCCTGCTCGCGTTCGCGGCAGCGTTGGTGCGCGTCCGCATGCCTGGCGGGCTCGCGGTGGCCATCGGCGCGATGCTGGCCCTGCAGGCGCTCGCCGTCCACACGGCGGCACACCTGGAGTCGGGCCTCATCCCGCAGGTCGGACGCGCGCTCCTGGCGTTCTTTCTGGTGGGCAGCGCCGTGGCCGGAGAAGGTGGCACTGGCGTGCGCTCCTGAACCGGTCGGGAAGGACCTCGCCACGATGACTCCGGACGACTTCCGCGCATCACTGTCAGGCTCGGCACCCCCAGCCGTCGCGCCGCTCCTCCGTGCGCTGTGGCACGACGCGCGCGGCGAGTGGGACGCGGCGCACGGCATCGCTCAGGATGTCGAGACGCCCGACGGTGCGTGGGTTCATGCCTACCTGCACCGGAAGGAAGGCGACATCGACAACGCCCGCTACTGGTACCGCCGAGCCGCCCGGCCCGAAGCGCAGGACTCTCTCGAGAGCGAGTGGCAGCGGCTCGTCGCCACCCTGCTCTGACGCGTGCGGTAAACTGGGGACCATATGACTCCTCCGATTGCGAACCGGCGCGGACATCTCGTCTTCCTCGCGTTCCTGCTCGTGGCGGGGCTGGCCTGGTCCGGCAGCGTGTGGCTCGAGGCGCAGACCTCCGCGGGTGCGAGGCCGCAGCTCACGGTCTACAAGTCGCCGACCTGCGGATGCTGCTCGCTCTGGATCGAGCACATGAAGAGCAACGGCTTCGAGGTGAAATCGTTCGACGTGGACGACATCGATGCCGTCAAGCGCGAACGGGGTGTGCCCGCGCCCGCCGCGTCATGCCACACGGGCATCGTCAACGGCTACATCGTCGAGGGGCACGTGCCGGCGGATGCCGTGCTCAAGATGCTCAAGGACAAGCCGGACATCAAGGGCATCGCCGTCCCCGGGATGCCGGTCGGTTCACCCGGGATGGAAGTGCCTGGCGGGCAGAAGCAGGCGTACGCGATCGTCAGCATCGACAAGGCCGGCAAGACGGCCATCTACGAACGGCGGTAGCATGCGCGCGTGATGGACGCTCCGCTGCTGTGCACCGTGCGCGGGTGCGACGAGCCCCTGCAGCGGTGCGACCGCAGCCTGGTCTGTCCCCGCGGTCACTCGTTCGACGTCGCGCGCAGCGGCTACATCAACCTCCTGCAGCCGCAGGATCGCCGCTCCAGGCGCCCCGGGGACGCACGGCGAGCAATCGAAGCGCGCGCCGGGCTGTTCAAGGCTGGCGTGGGCCAGAGCCTCACAAATGCCGTGGTCCAGGAACTACGCGCTCTCTCCCTCCAGGGCACGCCCCCGCTCATTGTCGACCTCGGCTCCGGATCCGGCGACTTGCTCGCCCACGTTGCCCAAAGCCTCAGCGTTGCAGGCATCGGCATCGACCTGTCGACTGACGCCGCGGAACTCTCCGCGCGGCGATTCCCTTCGTTGACGTGGGTCGTGGCCAATGCCGACCGGCGGCTCCCGGTTACCAGCAGCAGCGTCGGGCTCGTGCTCTCGGTGCATGCACGCCGCAACCCCCTCGAGTGCCGGAGGGTGCTCGACCCGCGAGGCTATCTGCTGATCGCCGTGCCTGCCCCGGACGACTTGATCGAGTTGCGTGCGGCCGTACAAGGTGCCGGAATTCCACGCGACCGCGCCGACGGCGTCATCGCAGAACATGCCGGGCAGTTCGCCGTTGCGCGCCGCACGACAGTGCGCGAGACGGTGTCGCTCGACGGTCCGTTGCTGCGTCTTCTGCTCGACGGCACGTACCGTGGCGCTCGCACCGGGCAGCCTGCGCGGGCCATGACGCTCGATCGGCTCGATGTCACACTGGCGTCCGACCTGCTGCTGTTCACCGCGCGCTGATCGCCGCGTCAGTACATCGTGTATGCCATCATCCGTCCGCTGACGATGACGATCGCCCAGAGGACGAGAGACGCGACGCCTGCCAGCCGCGCGGCACCGGGCGGGCGGCCGGCCGAATCCCATGTCGGCGCACCACGCTCTGTGAAGCGGTGATACACGAACGCATTCACGCCCGCCATGAGCATGGCGAGGAGCTTGATGCGGAAGAAGGCGTTCGTGTACACCGCCGAGGCGTAGCCGACGAACAGCAGAAGGCCGCTCGCGAACATTACGGCGAACCCGGCGGCTGCCCACGGCATGAGGCGACGGTAGACGCGAGTCGCCTCGACCGGCTGCAGCGCGAACCCGACGAGGCGCAGGTCGAACCAGATGAGGACACCGACCGACAGCACGAGCCCCATGATGTGCGTCCCGACGAGAATCTGGAAACCGTAGAGCGATTCCCGCACGACGACGCCGACCGCCGTCGCTTCGAGCCACTGACAGAAGACAGGCGCGCCCACGTCCTACTCGAACAGAATGAAGGCGCAGCCGGCCAGGGCCAGGCTCACCCACAAAGCCAGGCCGGTGGCGCCGAGGACGCGCACGGCCGCGACAGGTTCGGGCATCCGCGCGGCAACGCGTGGCTGCACCATGGCGTGCCACGTCACCGCGCTCGCAAGAAGCAGCATCTTCACCTGGAAGATGGAGTTGACGGCCGCGTGGGCGGCTCGCGGTGTGAAGAGCAGCGCGCCCGTGGCCGCGCTGATCGCCAGACCGACCGCGAGCGCGCGCGTGGCCGGCCGCATGATATCGGTGGCCGGACGCTCCGGGAACAGCGCACCTACGAGCCGGAGGTTGGTCACCAGGGCGCTTCCCATGACGACCGTGAAGCCGATCAGGTGCACAGCGCTCAGGATCGCGGTCGCCCAGCGCGACTCTGCGATCGCGTGCGCGAGCGCCGACGCCTGGAGCGCATCGAAGAGGGACATCGCCAGGCCGTTCATCGTTTGCGCCGGGCGCCTACCGCCACTGCGCCGCGTAGCCCTTCCGGCGCAGGCGGGTCTCGACGGACAGGCTGATGAGGAACAGCGCAATCACCTGGGCTAGGGCAACGAAGGCGTAAATCGCGAAGCGCGTGAACGGCGCCGGTGTCGGCCAGCAGGTGGTGCCAAGGTCGAGGCACGCCTGGACCAGCCGATCGAGCTCGGCGTGTTCGCGAAGGATCAGGGCCACCGCAGCGCCGAAGATGACGATCGCGCCGGCGACGTTGCCGAGGATCGGCTGGCCGGTGAGCCAGATCGGCCACGCGGCCAGCAAACCGACGCCGAACGGGACCGCGATCGACACGCCAAGCCAGAAACCGCTCATGGGATCTGTCCCGGGTGCCGCATTTCGGGATTGTAGGCGGCATGCGGCCGAGGTCGCCGGCCAAATCGTCCGACCGTGGTCGGCGGCATCAGTTTTCCGTAAAATGGCCCCGCGCCAGGGCCGGGGTGGACCTGGCGGCCAATCACCGATAGGGGGCAGCATGCATCGAAGGACGATCGGGGGCGGAGTCGTCGCACTGGCGCTGGCGATCAGCGTGAGCGCGTGTAACCAGGCTGCCAGCACCCAGGCTGGCGTCGCGCCGCTCGCCGCCGGCAGCGGACCGGCGGTGCCGTACAAGCTGGGCACCTTCGAGCGCGGAGGACAGGAGATTGTCGCCCTCGTCCTGCGTGACGCCCAGGTGGTGGACATCGGCCAGGCCAACGTCGCGTTCGAGGCCGGCAACACGGCGGCCGCGAAGCTCACGGCGCCGACCGATATGAAGGGACTCATCGCCGCCTTCGATACCGGATGGAAGGAACGGCTGGCGGCCCTCGCGCAGGCGATTCCCGCTGACGGCGCGCTGCCCTACGTGGCCACGATGGACGCGGTCAAGGCGCTGCCGCCCGTGCGGCCGGCGATCATCCTGAACGCCGGTGGCAACTACTCCGAGCACTCGCAGGGAATTGCGGCGCAGCAGGCGCGAGCCGGTGCGCGGCCCGCCCCGACGACGAAGGGCGTCACGG
Source organism: uncultured Acidobacteriota bacterium (assembly GCA_963748265.1). GTDB lineage: Bacteria > Acidobacteriota > Vicinamibacteria > Vicinamibacterales > CAVVIG01 > CAVVIG01. The sequence goes on from CAVVIG010000003.1 coordinate 506,736, forward strand.
CGCCGGGCATCTGGGAGCGCAAGGCCGACGACCCGCGGCCCGAGAACCCGTACCTGTTCATCAAGTCACCGACCGTCGTGGCCGGCGCGTTCGACCCGATCATGATGCCGCGCGGGCGCACCAACATCGACTTCGAGTGCGAGTTTGCCGTCGTCATCGGCAAGAAGGCGAAGTACGTGCCGGTCGATGCGGCGACGGATCACATCTTCGGCTACACCATCCAGATCGACGTCTCGGACCGCGGCGGCCGCGGCGATCGCAAGATGGGCGGATCCGATTGGCTCATCGGAAAGAATCACGACAGCTTCGGACCGCTCGGTCCGGTGATTGTGCCGAAGGAGTTCATGAAGGACCCGATGAACACCCGCCACACCTTCACGCTGAACGACCAGGTGATGCAGGACTCGAACACGAGCCGCATGGATCACAACATCTACGAGCTCCTGCACTACGCGTCGAACATCCTGACGCTGAACCCGGGCGACATCATCTCGGGCGGGAGCCCGGCGGGCACGAACATCGAGCGGGCCGAGCCGCGCTGGATGCGCGCGGGCGACACCGCCGTCTGCACCATCGAGGGCATCGGCGCGCAGAAGCACTCGGTTGTGCCCGAGAGCGGCGCGACGGCCACGAACTGAGCCGCCGATCGAACGTTTCCCGGAAGGCGCCGGTTCGGCGGCAGGGAACGAAGGGACCAGGACAGGCGGGGCCGGTGCGCCCTGCCTGCGGCCTGCCAGTGGGTGTCCGTCCGCCCGTCTCCCCCTGCCCGCCTGCTGACCGCCTCCCGGGATGCCTCGACGAGCCCGATGCGCACCGGGCCTCCGCAGCTCCCGTCGAGATGTAAGATCGAGGCAACGGATCGGTATCCTCACCTATCTCGAAAGGAATGCGCAGTGCGCAACGCACTCATCTCCCTGACGGCCATGCTCCTGGCGGGCGCGACGGCGTGCGGCGGCGGCACGCCGCCCGCTGAACAGACGACCCCGGGTGCGCAAAGCCAGCCGGCCGCACAGGTGTCGGCCGACAAGAATGCCTATCCCGTCTTTCCCGACGCGGACGCAGGCGCCGATCCGGCGGTTCCCGCCGAGCAGGGCGGCAAGGGGTTCACGGGCGAGGGGTGGGAGACCAACACCGACTTCGACCTGATCGGCGATCCGCGCGCCGTCAAGGGCGGCGTGCTCCGCGAGTGCGATGACTGGACTTCCCCGGCACGCTGCGGATCGACGGACCGGAGTCGAACACGGGGCTCAACTACATGATCGCAGCCGATGGTCTACGAGTCGCTGCTCTCGATCCACCCGACGACGCTCGACTACATGCCGGTGCTGGCGACGCATTGGCAGGTCTCGCCCGACGCGCTGACCTACCGCTTTCGCATCAACCCGAACGCGCGCTGGTCGGACGGCCAGCCGGTCGTCGCCGACGACGTGGTGGCGACCTGGACGTTCATGATGGACAAGGGGCTGCAGTCGCCCGAGCTCGCAGCTGGTGTTCGGGAAGTTCGAGAAGCCGGTGGCCGAGAGCAAGTACATCGTGCGCGTCAAGAGCCAAGGTGCTCAACTGGCGCAACTTCCTCTACTTCTCGGCGGATGTCCGATCTTCCCGGCCCATGTCCTGAAGAACGTCGACGGCGCGACGCTACCTCAAGGAATACAACTTCAAGCTGCTGCCCGGCACGGGGCCGTACGTCGTCGACGAAGCGGACGTCGTCAAGGGCAAGAGCGTGTCGATTCGCCGGCGCCGCAACGACTACTGGGCCGAGAAGCACCGGCGCAACGTCGGCCTCAACAACTTCGACGAGATCCGCGAGATCGTCGTCCGCGACCAGAAGCTCGCGTTCGAGATGTTCAAGAAGGGCGACCTCGACGACTACTACGTGAACATCTCGCGCGAGTGGGTCGAGGAGCTCGACTTCGACCGCGTGCAGCGCGGGCTGATCCAGAAACGCAAGGTCTTCAACGACGACCCCGAGCGGCATCTCGCGGCTTCGCGCTTCAACACGCGGAAGGCAGCCGTTCGACGACATCCGCGTGCGCAAGGCGCTCGCGCATGCTGCTGAACCGCGACGCTGCTGATCGAGAGGCTGTTCTTCAACGAGTACGTCCCGCTGAACTCGTACTACGCCGGCGGCATCTACGAGAACCCGAACAACCCGAAGAACGCAGTACGACCCGCAAGCGGCGCTTGCAGCTGCTCGCCGAGGCCGGCTGGAAGGATCGCGACGCGCAGGGCCGGCTCGTGAAGAACGGCCAGCCGCTCGCGCTCGAGCTGCTCTACGGCGACAAGGGCATCGGAGCCGTGGATGACGATCTACCAGGAAGAGCTGCGCAAGGTCGGCATCGGCCTGAACCTGCGGCTCGTCACGCCCGAGACGCTGTTCAAGCTGGTGATGGAGCGCAAGTTCGACATGGTCGATCGATGGGCTGGGGCGGGCTGCTGTTCCCGAACCCGGAGACGTCGTTCGCGTCGACGCTCGCCGACGTGCCGAACAACAACAACATCACCGGCTTCAAGGACAAGCGCGTCGACGAGCTGCTCGACGCCTACGACGGGAGTTCGATCCAGCAGAAGCGCGCCGCGATCATCCAGGAGATCGACGGCATCCTCGCCAACTCGTATCAGTACATCCTCGGGTGGGACGCGCCGTTCGAGCGCATCGCCTACTGGAACAAGTTCGGCCACCCCGAGGGCTACCTGACGCGCATCGGCGACTACCGCGACATCGCCGATCGCTCTGGTGGATCGATCCGCAGAAGGACGCGGAGCTGCGGCGCGCGATGGGCGACAACTCGCGTGAACGCTGCCGGTCGGCGCAGACCGAGGTGCGCTACTGGCCCGAGTACGGCTGAACGGGAGAAAGCCGCCGCCGCCGGCCAAATGACCGGCGTATTTCGTCCGGCGGTTCCTGCTGATCATCCCGACCTTCATCGGGATCACGCTCGCCGTGTTCGTCGTCATGCAGTTCGTGCCGGGCGGCCCGGTCGAACGGCAGATCATGCGCTACCAGATGGCCGCGATGACCGAAGGGCGGCGCCGGCGCCGGGCGTCATGAGCGGCCGCGGCGAGCAATGCGCTGCCCGAGGAGCCGATCGAGGAGATCCGGCGCTACTACGGCTTCGACAAGCCGGTGCACGTCCGCTACGGCATGTGGCTCTGGAACGTGCTGCACCTCGACCTCGGCAACTCGTACATCTACCAGGATCCGGTCTGGGACGTCATCAAGTCGCGGTTCCCGGTCTCGATCTTCCTCGGGCTCACCGGGTTCCTCCTGAGCTACCTGGTCTGCGTGCCGCTCGGCGTGTTCAAGGCGGTGCGCCACGGCTCGCGCTTCGATTTCGTCAGCAGCGTCGCTCGTGTTCCTCGGCTACTCGGTGCCGGGCTGGGCGCTCGGCACGGCGCTGCTCGTGCTCTTCGGCGGCGGCAGCTTCTGGAGTGTCTTCCCGCTCGGCGGCTTCCGGCCCGACAACTGGGAGTACCTGAGCTTCTGGGGCAAGATCACCGGGCAGCTGCGAGCACATGGCCCTGCCGGTGCTCTGCTACATGGTCGGCTCGTTCGCGACGCTGACCATCCTCACGAAGAACTCGCTGATGGAGAACCTGGCAGGACTACGTGCGCACGGCGTTCGCAAGGGGCTGACCGAGCGGCGCGTCATCTTCGTCCACGCGCTGCGCAACTCGCTGATCCCGCTCGTCACCGGCCTGGGCCACGTGTTCAGCCTGATGCTGGCCGGCTCGTTCCTGATCGAGCGCGTCTTCAACATCGACGGCATGGGCTACCTCGGCTACACGGCGATCCTGCAGCGCGACTACCCGGTGGCGCTCGGCATCCTCGTGATCGGCAGCCTGCTGATGCTGGTCGGCAACATCCTGTCCGACATCATCTACGCGTTCGTCGATCCGCGCATCCGCTTCCAATGAGCCGGTCCGAGTCGATCTTCCGCAAGCGCCTGCGCAAGTTCCGCAGCGCCTGAAGCGGGGCTACTACTCGTTCCTGATCGTAGGCGTCGCCTACCTGCTGTCGTTCTTCCTGCCGATGCTCGCGAACAACAAGGCGCTCGTCGTCAGGTACGACGGCGAGCTACTTCTTCCCGCGTCGGCACCTACCACGCCGCGACAGAGTTCGGCGTGGACGCGATCGGCGAGCCCGACTACCGCGAGCTCGACGACCTTCGAGGAGCGACGCGGGCAACTGGGTGCTGATGCCGCCGTATCCGTACGGCCCGAACGAGGCGCTGCTCGACGATTCCGGGCTCGCCGCCGCATCCGCCGTCGCGGGCGCATCCGCTCGGCACCGACGATCGCGGCCGCGACGTGCTCGTGCGGCTCGCCTACGGCTTCAACATCTCGATGACGTTCGCGATCCTCGTCACGCTGGTCGGCGAGGGCGTCGGCATCGCGATCGGCGCGCTGCTCGGCTACTTCGGCGGGAAGCTCGACATCCTCGGGCAGCGCGGCATCGAGATCTGGTCGTCGCTGCCGTTCCTCTACACGATCATCATCATCAGCTCGATCGTCGTCCCGGTGTACCTGCCCGGGCCACAACCAGCTGCTGCAGCCGTCGTTCTGGCTGCTGGTCGTCATTCTCGCGGCGTTCGAGTGGATGGGGATCACCTACTACGTCCGCGGCGAGTTCTACCGCGAGAAGGCGAAGGACTACGTCGGCGCCGCGATCGACGGCCGGCGTCTCGGACACCGGCATCATGTTCAGGCACATCCTGCCGAACGCGCTGACGCCGGTCGTCTCGTTCGCGCCGTTCACCATCGTCGCGAACATCGGCTCGCTGGTCGCGCTCGACTTCCTCGGCTTCGGCCTGCCGGCGCCGACGCCAAGCTGGGGCGAGCTGATCGGCCAGGGCATGAGCAACCTGACGAAGTGGTGGCTCGTGTTCTTTCCGCTCGGTGTCGCTGTTCCTGACGCTGCTGCTGGTCGTCTTCATCGGCGAAGCCGTGCGCGAGGCGTTCGATCCCAAGGAATACTCGCGGCTGCGATGACGACGACCGCCTCGACATCACTGCTCTCGATTCGCGGCCTGCGGACCTACTTCGACACCGAAGCCGGGCGTGGCCAAGGCCGTCGACGGCGTCGACCTCGACATCGTGCCGGCGAAGTGCTCGGCCTGGTCGGCGAGTCCGGGTCGGGCAAGAGCGTGACCGCGCTGAGCGTCCTGCGGCTCATCCCGATCCGCCGGGCCGGATCGTCGGCGGGCGAGATCCTCTTCAAGGGCCGCGACCTGCTGACGCTGCCGTGGGACGAGATCCGCGACGTCCGCGGCAGCGAGATCAGCATGATCTTCCAGGAGCCGATGACGTCGCTGAATCCGGTCTTCACGATCGGCATGCAGGTGATGGAGGTCATCCTCGCAGCACGAGCAGCTGCTCGCGCGACGAAGCCGAGCGGCGCGCCGTGGACATGCTGACGGAGGTCGGCATCCCCGACGCCGCCACGCGGCATGACGCAGTATCCGCATCAGCTCTCGGGCGGCATGCGGCAGCGCGTGATGATCGCCATGGCGCTGGTGCTGAACCCGCGCTGCTCATCGCCGACGAGCCGACGACGGCGCTCGACGTCACGATCCAGGCGCAGATTCTCGACCTGATGCTGCGAGCTGAAGGCGCGGCGGCCAGGCGCCGCGATCCTGCTCATCACGCACAACCTCGCGGTCGTCGCCGAGACGTGCGATCGCGTCGCCGTGATGTACGGCGGCAAGATCCAGGAAGTCGCGCCGGTGCAGCGAACTGTTCGACAACCCGCTGCATCCGTACACGCAGGGGCTGCTCGGCTCGATCCCGCGCGTCGACGGCGCGAACGCCGACGCGGCTGACCGTGATTCCCGGCACCGTGCCGAGCATTCACGACCTGCCGGCCGGCTGCAAGTTCGTGACGCGGTGCCCGCGCGGTTCGAGCCGTGCCCTGACATCGAGCCGCCGCTCATCGAGGTCGACGCCGGACCATTGGGTGCCGCTGCCACCTGCTATCCCCGCCTGATGCACGCCCAGGACGCCGCCGATCCTCGAGCGTCGACCGGCTGACGGTCCGCTTTCCCGTCACCGGCGGCGTGTTCCTGCGCCGGGTCGGCGAGGTGCGCGCGGTGGACGGACGTCTCGTTCGCGCTCGCGCGCGGCGAGACGCTCGGCCTGGTCGGCGAGTCGGGCTGCGGCAAGACGACAGTCGGCCGCGCCATCGTCAACATCCTGCGCGCGATGAGCTACGGCGTCGAGGTATCGGGGCAGATCGTCTACCACCACGGCGCAGGCACCGTCGATCTCGCCTCGCTTGAGCCGGCGCGCGATGCGCCCGTATCGGGCGGACATCCAGATGGTGTTCCAGGATCCGTACTCGTCGCTCAACCCGCGCAAGACGGTGGCGCAGATCGTCGAGGAGCCGCTCGCCATTCACAAGGATCGGTGCGACTGAAGCCGGACACCGCGGGCGGAGCGCGGGCGTCGTGAACGCAGGAGGCGGCCGCGCGTCCGCCAGGGAGCGAGCCGAGCGCGTCGCGTGGCTGCTGGCCAAGGTCGGCCTGTCGCCGGAGCAGGCGAACCGCTACCCGCACGAGTTCTCGGGCGGCCAGCGCCAGCGCATCGGCATCGCGCGCGCGCTGGCGACCAACCCGAAAATCGTCATCGCCGACGAACCGGTCAGCGCGCTCGACGTGTCGATGCAGGCGCAGGTGATCAACCTGATGCAGGACCTGCAGGACGAGTTCGGCCTCTCCTACCTGTTCATCGCGCACGACCTGTCCGTCGTCCGCCACATCTCGAGACCGGATCGCGGTGATGTACCTCGGGCACATCGTCGAGATGGGCGATGCGGAGACGATCTACAGCCGCCGCTGCATCCCGTACTCGCGCGCGCTGCTCGCGTCGGCGCCGCGGCCCGACCCGACGCGCCCGCCGCGTACGCGAGGCACGCCTGGCCGGCGACATGCCGTCGCCGATGAACAAGCCCTCGGGCTGCGCGTTCCGCACGCGCTGCCCCATCGCGCGTGAGGCCTGCGCGCAGGCCATGCCGCCGCTCGAGTTCAGGAACGGCCGCTTCGTCGCCTGCCCGTATTCGGAGTAGCCCTCGCGGGCGACAGGCTTCAGGATGCGGGCTTCAGGCTTGGAGCTCGTGGCTGTTGTAAGCTGCGCGCCGGAGGCAACAGCGATGAGCGCACCGGGAATGTCGCGGCGAGAGTTCACTCGACTTGGGCTGGCGGGGACCATGGCGGCGGGAGCCGCAACCGGGCTGCCGCTTTCGGCGGTCGCGCAACAGGGGGCTCAGAACGCGGCCGGTGCCGCCCGGCCCGACACACTCAGGTCCGAGTTCCTGATGGACATCATCCTCGAGACGCAGCCGTCCGTTTCGCTCGGTGCGCGAACGGTCGTTGCGGTCACTGGCGGCACGTTCGAGGGACCGAAGCTGCGCGGCAAAGTCGTCTCGCCTGGCGCGGACTGGCCGCTGGCGGTCAACCCGAACCTGCGTATTCTCGACGTCCGCACGCTTCTCGTCACCGACGATGAGCAGCGGATCTACATGACGTATCGAGGCGTCATCTACACGCCACCGGCCGGTCAGGGGGAGCGCTATTGGCGGACAACGCCAAGCTTCGAGACCGACTCGAAGAAGTACGAGTGGCTCACGCAGGCGGTGTTCGTGGGCATGAGCTTCCAGGTTCCGCAGCGGGTCTCGTACCGGATTTTCCAGATCCTCTGATCGCGCCCGCGAAGGCGATCGCGCCCCGTACGGTTCGTGGGGCGGGTTTTAGGCGGGACGTGCGTACGACTCGGCGACGACTGTCGCGCGGGCAGGCGCCGTCAACGCGTCGGCGGCGAGGAACACGTAGGCGATCCATATCGCGTCGGCCATCAGCAGGTGCACCATCTGCAGCCAGACCGGCGCGAGCAGCACGACGTTCACGACGCCCGCGACGAGCTGCGCGACCAGCAGCGCCGTGAGCACGCGCGCCATGGAAACGCCGGAGGGGCGGCCATCCGCTATGCGCCAGACGCTCGTCATCAGGTGGAGGGCGACGAGCACGGCGAGCACCGGATGAATCGTCCGGAGCCGGACCAGCATGTGTGAAGCCGACGACAGGTCGGCGCTCAGCCCCTCGCCCAGTGACGCACTCGGAAACAGGGTGTCGCCGAGCGCCGTGATGGCGCCCATCACGCTCACCAGCAGCAGGGCGACGGCGCCGATCGCCAGCCGCGGGAGTCCGCGTCGTTCGCCCGCCTCGAACGCTCGTCCACCGGACGCCCAGTACACGCTGAGCGTCAGCGCCGCCAGGAGCAGGAACGTGTTCAGCAGATGCGCGGCCACCGCCACGGCCCTGGCGGCGCTCGCATCATCGGCCACGAGCTGGAACAGCACGAGCCCCGCACCGAGCAGGGCTTCGGAGAGCATCAACGCCAGCGACAGGGCGGCACCGAGTCGCAGGGGATGGCCGGGACGCGTTGCGCGGCGGGCCCAGACGAACAGCACCACGACCGAGACCAGCGCGAGACCGCTCGTGAGGCGGTGCGAGAACTCGATGAGCGTCTGCACCGCGGCGGCGCGCGGCACGACCTCGCCGTTGCACAGCGGCCAGTGGGCGCCGCAGCCCGCACCCGAGCCTGTGGCGCGCACGTATGCGCCCCAGGCGATCACGCCAAGGTTGTAGAGGAGCACGCCCCAGACGTAGCGGGCCAGTCGAACCATCGAGCTGATCTTAGCAGGCGTCAGGCTTCTGGCCCGGGCCTGAGCTCCGTGTTACGTGTGCTGCTGGGCGGCGAACTGGTCGGCGATCTCGCGAATCTGCAGCGTGTGGCGCTCTTCATGCCCTCCGACAGAAGCGATCCACTGGTAGCCATCGATCTGTCCCAGGCGCGGGTGGTTCCGCCCGACGGCCGTGAGGTCGCGCCCTTCGGCGGTGTCCAGCACGGCGAGCAGGCTTTCGCGCGAGCGCTCGAGTGCAGTACACGCGGCCGCGGCTGTGACCGTGCCGGTCGGCTGGATCATCTCCGGTGCCGTCACGCGCTGCGTGCGGTCGCGCAGCAGCGTGCGGTCGAGCGGCGTTGCGGCGCACGCGCCGCCGACAGGTGGGGCTTCGCTGATGAGCGGAGCCAGGGCCGCGACGATCCGCGTCTCCACGATGCCCAGATGTTCGAGCACTTCCGCCACGGACCAGCGGTCAGGCGCCGGCTTCCGATCGCGCAGGGCGGCGGGCACACTGTCGACCGCCGCGAAGAGTGCGTCACGGTCAGTGGCGAGACCGGCGCGAAGCGCCGTCAGGGGTGAGTCAGGGTTCATGCATCCACGATACATCAGGCTGGAATCGATTGAATCGCGGCGCGCGATCGGGTTGATTAGAGGTGACCCGTGTGGCCGTGGGGCCAGGCCGCCGCAGGAGGATTCATGACGACCCAGTCAGGCAGACCGCTCAAGCTGCTCGTGTTCGCCGCGTCGCTTCGCGCGCAGTCGCTCAACAGGAGGTTGGCCGCCCTGGCGGCGCGCGTGGCCACCGCGCAGGGCGCGATAGTGGACCTCGCCTCGCTTCACGACTTCGAGGTGCCGTTCTACGACGGCGACCTCGAGGCGTCGCAGGGGATCCCTCCGGGCGCGGCAGCGCTTCGCGATCGCCTCACGGCAAGTGATGCGTTCCTGATCGTGTCGCCGGAATACAACGCCTCGATGCCAGGGGCCCTGAAGAACTTGATCGACTGGACCTCGCGCTTCCGGCCGCAGCCGTTCGACGGCCGTCACGGCCTGCTCATGTCGGCCTCGCCGTCAGCGGTCGGTGGAAACCGTGGGCTCTGGTCGCTGCGCATCCCGCTCGAACACCTTGGCGCGCGGATCTTTCCCGACATGTTCTCGTTGTCGATGGCGCACCAGGCGCTCGCCGGCGACGACCTCAGCGATCCGGCGCTGCGCGCGCGGTTCGACAAGACCCTGGAGGCCTTCCTGTCGCTCGCCGAGGCGGCGACGCACTACGCGTGCATCAAGCGTGCGTGGGTGGAGTTCCTGGGCGAGCCGGTCGGCGCGGCCGCGGATCGAGTGGACGACGTGCCGGCCGCGTGATGGCGGCTACAGGTTCTTCGTCAGAAAATAGCGCGCGAACCCGGGAGGATAATCGCCGAGCTCCCCGAAACAACGGTAACCGCGCTTCTCGTAGAACCCGCGCGCCTGGAACGAAAAGGTATCGAGCCAGGCCGCCCGGCAGCCCCGGTTCACGGCCTCGGCTTCGGCCTGGTCCATGAGCGCCGTGCCGAGCCGCTGGCCGCGCAACGACTCCGGCACCACGAGGAGTTCGACGTACAGCCAGCCGTAGACCGTGCGTCCCCACAGACCGCCGACGACCTCGCCCTCTTCATCGCGAATCACCACGGCGAGGGGACGATAGTCGGCGATGCCGGTCTGCCGCACGTTGTAGGCGATCAGCGGCCGGGCGATCGCCGCGCGGATGCTGTCGTCGCCGGTGTCGATCAGTTCGGTAGTGTGGCTCATCGCACCAGCCAACAACGAAAGGGGCGGACCCTCACGAGTCCGCCCCAACCGATCCCTGATCCCGATCGCCGATCCCTGATCCCTGCTTTAAGCGCACCCGCTCGTGTTGCCGCAGTTCACGCACTTGTAGCAGGCGCCGCTGCGGATCATGATCGAGCCGCACGTCGAACAGGGTGGCGCATCCTCCTGGTTCTGAATCGTCGAGAACGGATTCGCCGGGGCAGCACTGACGGCCGGAGACGGAGTCTGGGCGGCAACCGCCGGAGCCGGCGCCGCGCTCTTCTGCTCCTCGATGTCGCGCCCGTTCACCCCTGCGTAGTACTGAGCCTCAGCCGACAGGAACTTCGACGCCAGCCACCGGAAGATGTAGTCGACGATCGACTTGGCGAAGCGGATCTCCGGATTCCGCGTCATGCCGCTCGGCTCGAAGCGCACGTGGCTGAACTTGTCCACGAGCGCCTGCAGCGGCACGCCGTACTGCAGCGCGTAGGAAATGGCCTGGGCGAACGCGTCGGCAAAGCCCGAGATCGTCGACCCTTCCTTCGCCATCACGAGGAAGATCTCACCGGGCTGGCCGTTCTCGAACAGTCCGACGGTGATGTAGCCTTCGTGCCCCTGGATGTCGAATTTGTGGGTGATGGCCTGGCGTTCGTCGGGTAGCTTCCGGCGAATCGGCTGCGTGACTAGCGACGCGGCCGCCTGCGACACGGCGTCGCTCGCCGACTTGTCCTTCGACGTGTTGAGCGGCTGCGTCCGCTTGCTGCCGTCGCGGTAGATCGAGATCGCCTTCGCGCCGATCTTCCACGACTGCATGTAGGCCTGCATGACGTCGTCGACGGTGGCGTCCTTCGGAACGTTCACGGTCTTGCTGATCGCCCCGGAAATGAACGGCTGCGTCGCGCCCATCATCTTGATGTGGCCCATGTAGTGGATCGAACGCTGCCCCTTTGCCGCCTTGAATGCGCAGTCGAAGACGGCCAGGTGCGCATCCTTCAGGCCGGGCGCCCCTTCGATCGTCTCGTGCTGGTCGATGTACTCGGTGATCGCCTCGATCTGCGCCGCGCTGTAACCGAGCTTCTTCAGCGCCATCGGCACGGTCTGGTTGACGATCTTCATCATCCCGCCGCCGACCAGCTTCTTGTACTTGACGAGCGCGATGTCCGGCTCCACGCCGGTCGTGTCGCAGTCCATCATGAAGCCGATGGTGCCCGTCGGCGCGAGCACGGTCGCCTGCGCGTTGCGGTAGCCATGCTGCTCGCCGAGCTCGACGGCATCGTCCCACGAGCCCTTCGCCGCGGTGTAGAGATCGACCGCCACGTTCCGTCCGTTCACATCGCGCATCGCGTCGCGATGCTTACGCATGACGCGGAGGAACGGCTCGCGGTTTTTCTCGTAGCCCGAGAACGGACCGCCGTGGTCGCGCGCGATCCTCGCGGACTGCGCGTAGGCCTCGCCGGTCATCAGCGCCGTCAGCGCCGCCGCGTAGTCACGGCCGGCGTCGCTGTCGTACGGCAGGCCCCGCGACATCAGCAGCGCGCCGAGGTTCGCGTAGCCGAGCCCGAGCGGCCGGTAGGCGTGGCTGTTCTTCTCGATGGCCGGCGACGGGTAGCTCGCGTTGTCGACGATGATCTCCTGCGCCGTGATGAGGGTGCGGACCGCGGCCTTGTAGGCGACGGGATCGAACTCCCCGTCTTCCTTCACGAACTTCATCAGGTTGATCGACGCGAGGTTGCACGCCGAGTCGTTCAGGAACATGTACTCGGAGCACGGGTTGCTCGCGTGAATCCGGTCGGTCTCCGGGCAGGTGTGCCACTCGTTGATCGTGGTGTCGAACTGCATGCCCGGGTCGCCGCAGACGTGGGTCCCCTCAGCGATGAGGTGCATCAGCTCGCGCGCCTTGTATGTGTCGACGACGTCGCCGTTCCTGACCGCGCGCGTTTCCCACGTCGAATCATCGAGGACCGCGCGCATGAACTCGTCGGTGACGCGCACGCTGTTGTTCGAGTTCTGGAAGAACACCGACGCGTAGGCCGGCCCGGTGAACGAGCCGTCGTACCCGGCGTCGATGAGGGCCCAGGCCTTCTTCTCCTCCTCGACCTTGCAGTTGATGAACTCGACGATGTCGGGGTGCTCGGCGTTGAGGATGACCATCTTGGCGGCGCGGCGCGTCTTGCCGCCCGACTTGATGACGCCGGCGAACGCGTCGTAGCCCTTCATGAAGGAGACGGGACCGGACGCCGTGCCGCCGCCCGCAAGCAGCTCCTTCGACGAGCGGATCGGCGAGAGGTTCGTGCCGGTGCCCGAGCCGAACTTGAAGAGCATCCCCTCGGTGCGCGCCAGGGTCAGGATCGAGTCCATCGTGTCCTGCACCGAGTTGATGAAGCAGGCGGAGCACTGCGGCGCCTTCTCGAAGCCGCAGTTGAACCACACGGGGCTGTTGAAGGCGGCTTTCTGGTAGACGAGGATGTGCTTGAGGTCGTCGCTGAACGCCAGCAGGTCCTCTTCGCTCGCGAAGTACTTGTGGCCGCGCGCCCAGTCGGTGATCGTCGTGACGACTCGACCGATCAGCTGGCTCACGCTGCGCTCGCGGTCGGGCGTGCCGATCTGGCCGCGGAAGTACTTCGACACCACGATGTTGGTCGCCTGCTGCGACCACGCCTTCGGGATCTCGACGTCGCGCTGTTCGAAGACCACGTCGCCCCGTTCGTTGCCGATGACGGCCGAGCGAAGCTCCCACTCGACCTCGTCGAACGGGTCGACGCCCACCTCGGTGAAGAACCGCGGGAAGGTCAGGCCCGGAGCGCTCGCCGTCGCCTTCTTCGCGCGCGGCTTATCCACGTCGGCGAAGCTGGGGACAGCCGCCGACCCACTGCTTTCCACTGTCTGAGCGGCACTCGCGGCCTGGTAGGCGGCGCCTTCCTTCATAGTTCCCACTCCGTTAGTCCGGGGCAGCACTCCCCCGGGCGACCGTTCGAGCACCCTACCCCGGGGGTCGATTGGCCTGGCTGAAAATGTAATGCGTTCACGGTAGACCGAGTCTGCGTTTTTGACCCTCTGCGGGGCGTACGTGCCGCTGCCTGGGATGCCCCGGCCACGCTCGCCCTTTTGTGCGTCAGGGGTTTCAATATGCGCCCGCGTTACGCGAATGTCAAGCGACCAGCTACCACATATTGTGCTTTTCTTTTAGGTCAGTCGCAAGATGTGGATGCCTGTGGAAAACTGGCAAAACGGTCGAGTTCAGGCGAAAATCGCCAAAAAAGAGCGCCTCGGACCCCCGTGCGACACGGTTCCGCCCGTCCCCGACGCGCCGCAGATTCGCACGTACACGGCAGGTGGGAGGCTGTCGAATCGACGGCCTCCCGTGGTGCACAGGCAGGGTTGAGGGAAGGTTGTGTGCCCTCCCGCAGAACGCAGGAGGAACGAGGTTGCTTTCCTATTGAGCAAGCGAGGTGCCACGACCCTACTCGCCACTTTGCTCGCGTTTTCGAGATGAGGGCGCAGAAATACGCGGTAGTACGTGTGAAGGGCTTGAACAGTAGCGCTGCACAATGGGAATCGAAGTTCCTACATCGGGCAGATTCGACCTGTCCCCGGGCAGACTCGATCCGGGCGGCTGAGCGGGCTTAACGGCCGAGGAGTTGAGCGGCCAGCGCCGCCGCCTTGTCGGCGAGATTACTCGCGAAGACGAGGTTTCGCGCCTGCAGCGACTCTTCCGCCTGTATCGCGAACCGCTTGGCTGTGTCGTACTGATTGCGCGCGTTCGAGTTCAGCGCCTGATAGTCGACACGGTTCAGATCGTTGTACGCCTGCGCGATCAGGATGCGCACGTGGCGCTCCACTTCGCCTTCCCGCTGCGTGGGAGTGGTCTGCAGCGTGGTAGCCGCGGCTGGCCTCGCAGGCTCGTCGGGCGGCCGCGCCGCATCGGAAGCGACCGGCTCGGTCCTCGGCGGCTCAGCCGGGCGCGGCGCGTCAGTGCGCTGCGCAGGCGTGTCCGGCTGGCGGAGCGTGGTGCGCGGCTGTTCAGGGAGTGCGACGACCGGCGACTGCTGTGGCTCCGACGCTTCGACCACGCGCGGCGGTGGCGCCGGCATGTCGAGCGGCGGCAGTTCCACGAGCGTCTTCGCCTGTCCCGAGGCGCAGGCGGCGCTGCCGCTCACCAGGAGCACGAGACACCACCGCACCAGGGCACGGGAACGCGCGTCGAGTTCCGGGCGGCCAAAACCGGCAGCGGTCTGGCTGACTGCCTTTTTGCCTTCCTGCATGTCCGCGATTTCCTTCCTTACGCCCGTGGCAGGAGGATGGTGAACGTCGTTCCCTTTCCTGGCGTCGACTGTACTTCAATCTCGCCGTCGTGCATCTGAACCGTGCGGTAAACCATCGAAAGGCCGATTCCGCTCCCATCCGCCTTGGTCGTGAAGTACAGGTCGAAGATCCGCTGCAGATGATCCGGCTTGATTCCCACGCCCGTGTCCGCGACCACGATCTTGACACGACGATCGCGCACCCCCTCGCAGCTGATGCGAAGCGTGCCGCCGTCGGGCATCGCCTGACAGGCATTGAGCGCCAGGTTCAGTAACGCCTGACGCAGCATCGCCGGATCGCCGTTCACTTCGGGCGCCGCCGACGCGTCCACGGCAATGTGCACCTGGCGGCGCTCGGCTTCCGGCGCGACGATGGGCACCACTTCGCGCACGAGCTCGGACAGGTTCACCGGCTGCAGCTTCAGATCTTCCGGCCGCGTGAACTTCAGGAATCCCTGGACCACCTCGTCGAGGCGCCGGATCTCCCGCGCGATCACGTCCACGTGCTGCAGCGCTTCCGGCGGCGGGCCCGCAGGCACGTCCGCGGTGAGCCCGAGCGTTCCGCGTCCTCCCGCACGTCCCCGTCCCACGGCGGCCACCGATGGCGAGACGTGCTGCCGCAGCAACTCGAGGTGAATCATCATCGAGTTCAGCGGGTTCTTCACCTCGTGTGCGACGCCGGCCGACAGCCGCCCGAGCGCCGCGAGCTTGCGCGAGTACCGGATCGTCGACTCCACCTGACTGAGGTACTCGAGGTTGCGCGCGATGAGCATGATGCCGACAAGCTCGCCCTTTGCGTCGTTCACCGGGTGCGTCAGCAGCAGGCGCTCGCCCGACTCGCCGGCGTTCGACGGGAAGGTGGCCGACAGCGGCCCTCGCGACTGCCGGCTCGCGAGCGTATCCTCGGCGAGCCTGCGGAGCGGATGCTCGGCGGAAGCAGCACGTCGAGCGCTGCGCCGGCATTGGCACCCGGCACCAGCGTGCGCATCGCCGGATTCGCGAACAGCAGCTTCCGTCCGGCCTGACGATCGCGACCGCGTCCTCGAGGTGCTCGACCGCCGACTCGAGGTTCGCCACCTGGCCGGCCATCTGCGACCGGTCCGCCGAGATCTGCGCGCTCACGGCGTTGAAGAACGTGCCGAGCTCGCCGAACTCGTCCTGGCCGAGATCGAGCTGGACGCCCAACTCGCCCTGTCCCAGCCGCGTCAGGCCGCTGCGGATGACATGAATGGGCCGCAGCAGCAGCTGCGCGAGGAGCGTCGCCCCGAAGACCGCCACCGTCAGCGCGACCAGCGCGGTGAGCGCGGCCGGTCCGAGCGATCGATTCAGATCGCGCCGAATCAGCAGCGTCGACACGCCGATGCGAATCGACCCGAACTCGCTGATCGCCGAGCAGCAGCGGCTGCGTGTAACTCGAGGTTGCGCCCCTCGTCGCGGTAGATCGTCGCGCAGCTGGTAGAACGACGAACGGCGTCAGCAGCTCGCCCAGGTCCGCAGCGACGTGGACCGGCTGTCCCTCCTGCGCCGGGTCGGCGTGGGCGACGCGCCACGCCCTGCGCGTCGACGATCGCAGCAAACGTGACGTTGTTGTCGAATAGAGGCTCGACTCGAGAATCGACCGCAGGCCCGGGTCGTCGTGCAGCGCCGCGTACGGATCGGCGCCGTCGACGACGACCTCGCGCGCGCGGTGAAGATGGCGTTGGCGAGCAGCTCGGCGCGCGCACTGCTCTCGTCGAGGCTGACCTGCGCGAGCCGCGCCAGGTGCATCAGGCTCAGCACCACGACGACGGCGCCGACGATGATCGTGACGCCGAGAACCTGCTTGCCTTTGATGCCGAGGCGCATGGTGATTCTTCTCAGGCTCCGGCTTCAGGCTCTGGCTTCAAGGGACTATCCGATCGTGTCAACCGCCGGTCGGATCAGTCCTCCACCGTTTCGGGCGCAGCCGCAGCTTGTTCAACTTGTTGTGGAGCGTCTTCAGGCTGATGCCGAGGATCTCCGCCGCGCGCGTCTTGTTGTCGCGCGTGTGCTCGAGCGTCATCATGATCAGCCGCCGCTCGGCCTCCTCGACCGTCGTGCCCGGCGCGAGCGCCACCTGCGGCTGGTGCTGCGGCGCCGGCTCGTTGAACAGCGACGGCGGCAGGTGCCGCGGCTCGATGAACGGCCCCGGCGCGAGAATCGTCGCGCGCTCGATGACGTTCCGCAGCTCGCGCACGTTGCCCGGCCAGCTGTACTGCTCGAGCATGCGCATGACCTGGCTGGTCGACGCCGGCAATCGCCTTCTGGTTGCGGGCGTTGAACTCGTTGATGAACGCCTGCACCAGCAGCGGCAGGTCCTCCTTCCGCTCGCGGAGCGGCGGCAGCGTCAGCGCGAAGACATTCAGCCGGTAGAACAGATCCTCGCGCAGCTTGCCCTTCTGCACCGCTTCGAGCGGATCGATGTTGGTCGCGGCGATCACGCGCACGTCCACCGACTGCTCGTTGCGGCCGCCCAGCCGGCGGAACCTCCGCTCCTGCAGCACGCGCAGCAGCTTCACCTGCGTGGCCGGCGTCATCTCGCCGATCTCGTCGAGGAACAGCGTGCCGCGATCGGCGAGCTCGAAGCAGCCCTGCCGCCGATCCGCCGCGCCGGTGAACGCACCCTTCTCGTGGCCGAAGATCTCGCTCTCGAGCAGCGTCTCGGGGATGGCGGCGCAGTTGATCGCGACGAACGGAAACCCGGCGCGCGGACTGAGCTGGTGGATCGTCTGCGCGACCAGCTCCTTGCCGGTGCCCGACTCGCCGGTGATGAGCACCGAGGCGCTGGTCGGCGCCGCCTGCTCGATCACTGAGTAGATCTTCCGCATCTCGGGGCTGTTGCCGATCATCGTGCCGAAGGTGCCGTGCTCGCGCAGCTGCCGGCGCAGCGCCTTCACTTCGCGCAGCGTCTCCTGGCGCTCGACGATCTTGTCGAGGAGGATCTTCAGGCGCTGGATGTCGACCGGCTTGGTCAGATAGTCGTAGGCGCCTTCCTTCATCGCCTCGACGGCGGTCTCGACGGTCCCCTGCGCGGTCAGCAGCAGCGTCGTCACGTCGGCGCCCTGCGACTGCAGCGCGCGCAGCAGGCCAAGCCCGTCGAGGCGAGGCATCACCAGGTCGGTGATCACGATGGCGGGTCTGAAAGAGGTGACCTTCTCGAGCGCCTCTTCGCCGTCGCTGGCGGATTCCGCGAGGAAGCCCCAGCTGCTGAACGAGCTGCTCGAGGCCGACGCGCGCCGCGACGTCGTCTTCGACGATGAGCACGCGTTCGGCGACGGCGGATGGTGCAATTGCGGTCTCGCCGAGCAATGTCATTTTTACATTGTGGGCCGGGCGGGGCGCCGACGCAAGCCCACAACCTCATCCTTATAACTAGTTACGCATCAACCTCATGAAGCTGGCGGATTTATTGCTCAGTCCGACAGCCGGAGGGTTCCCATGCGAGTCTCTGCAATCGTTGTGCTGGTCGTGGCTCTCGGTTCTGGCGGGTGCCAACAGGGTGAGCGGCCCGTTCCGGGCGCTGACACCCCCGAGTCCTCGAACGCGTCGGGCACGACGCCAGCGGTTGCGGCGCCGCGCGCGGCCGCAGACGCTCCGCTGGTCGCCGCGGCGCCAGCACCACCCGCCGCTCCCGCGTTCCGCGAGGTGACGATTCCTGCAGGCACCACGCTGTCGCTGGTACTCGACACACCGGTCGCGTCGGACACGAGCCAGGTGGAGGACGCGGTTCGCGCACACCTGGCACGCCCGGTCGTCGTGGACGGCGTCGCGGCCCTGCCTGGCGGCAGCGCGGTCATCGGTGTCGTCGACACCGCCGAGCGCGCCGGCAAGGTGAAGGGGCTCGCGAAGGTGGCGGTCCGCTTCACCGGGGTGACGCGCGAAGGCGAGACGGAGCGGTACCGCATCGAAACGTCGGACGTCGCGCGCACCGCGCAGTCGACCAAGTCCAAGGACGTGGCCAAGATCGGTGTGCCGGCCGCCGGCGGCGCGATCGTGGGCGGCATCATCGGCGGCGGCAAGGGCGCCGCGATCGGGTCGGCCGTCGGCGGCGGCGCCGGAACGGCCGTTGTGCTGTCCACGCGCGGCGAAGAAGTCCGGCTCGCGAAGGGTATGGCGCTGAAGGTGCAGCTCACGGAGGCGCTCACGGTCCGCGTTCCGCAAGGCTGACCGGCTCCCGATACCCGGCGGGGCGTCGCCGCCCGGACCTCTCGCGAAGCCACGCGCAGTGCGGTACGCTGAGAGGGATGGACGGCACCCCGCCCGGGGCGGACGAACTCAACGCCACACCACAAGTCGTCTCGGCCACCCCGACGCTGTCGGAGCGCGCCGTCGCCCTGCTCGAAGTGCTGCTCTGCTCCGACTACCCGACGCAGGTTGCGCTGGCCGCGACGTTTGCCCTCTTCGGCTTCCAGCCGCAGACCGACGCCGGGCTGAGCCTCGCCTACGTCGCCGCGATCTCGCTGGCCGACGCCGTGTTCCTCACGGTCCTCATCATCTTCTTCCTCCGCGTCCGTGGCGAGCGCCCGCGCGAAGTGTTCTTCGGGAGCAACAGCATCAGGTCGGAGGCGTGGGCAGGCGTGCCGCTCATCCCGCTCGCGTTCGGCATCGCGCTCGTCGTCCTGCTCGGCGCCAGGGCGATCGCACCCTGGCTGCATACGGTGCCACACAATCCGCTGCAGGATCTCGTGCGCTCGCCGGGCGACGCCGCGATCTTCGCGGTCGTCCTGATCGTTGCCGGCGGCATCCGGGAGGAAGTGCAGCGCGCGTTCCTGATGCGGCGCTTCGAGCGATGGCTGGGCGGGCCCCGGGTCGGCCTCGTCGCGACGAGCCTCCTGTTCGGCGCCGGTCACTACGTGCAGGGCGCCGACGCGGCGCTGGCAACCGCGGTGCTCGGCGCGTTCTGGGCGGCGGTCTACTTGCGACGACGGTCGATCGCGGCGCCCGTCGTCAGCCACGCCGGGTTCAATCTCGTGCAGGTGTTCCAGTTCCTGACGTTGAGCCGTTGAGCGGGTTGTACAGGTCGACGACCTCAGCACGCCGCCGCAGGCTGGCCACCCAGTCGTCCACCATCTTCACCTGCTCCTCAGGCGACGCGGCCGCGAAGCGCTGATCGAGATACGCGCGAATCCGCAGATCCGCACGCAGCAGTTCGCGCACCGACGGCTCGTCGACGCCGAGCCGCCGGAGCAGGGTGTCGAAATCGGCGCGCGCACCGAACCGCTCGGCAACAGCCGCGAACGAGGCGTCGACCGCCGCCGGCTGCGGCTCCGGCGGTGCGAAGCGGTCCACTTCTTCGAGGATGAGCGCTCGATCGATCAGGCGCGACAAAGCTTCGCGGATCGGATCCGGGGAGTACTCGACGTCGACCCGCCCCAGTTCGCGAGCCGTCCGTACGTCGCTCAGCGTGATCACTTCGCCGGCGGCGACGGCCAGGACGCGGTCGATCACCTCCTGCGCGCGAGCCGGCTGCGCGCACGCGATCAGCAGCGCGCACGCGGCCGCACCCAGCCGGAAGAGTCGCGAGCGCGTCTGCAACCGCATCGGCCTAGAACGCCTCGCCGAAGGTGATGAACCAGGCGGTCCGCGCCTCTTCGTATCGCCTCGGCACCTTGATACCGAGATCGAACCGGAGCGGGCCGACCGGCGACTTGTACCGGAAGCCGAAGCCGAGCGCGGGTCGAAGCTCCCTGACACGCACGTCGGAGACCGTCTTGTAAACCTGGCCGACATCGGCGAAGCCGACGATGCGGACGCCAGCCCGGATCGGAACGCGGAGCTCCCCGTTGAAGATCACCAGCCCGTTGCCGCCCAGCGGGAAGCCGCCCAGATCCACCGTGTCGGACGATTCCGGCGGGACGTGCCGCACGCCGAGGCGATCGAGCGTGAACCCGCGGACGGTGGTGTCGCCGCCCGCGAAGAAACGTTCGCTCGATGGCAGGTCGCGCACTCCGGCCGCATTCCGGAAGCCCACTGCGGCACCGACTCTCGCACTGGTCGCGAAGACGATGCCGCGTCCGCCGGGCAGCGTGCGGAACGACTGCGCCGTCACAAACGTCTTGACGTAGCTGACCTCAGAGCCGATCACCTTCGCGGCGATCTGGCCGTTCGCGCTGACGTACTGCCCGAAGGTCGGGTCCACCGGGTCGTCGCGGGTGTCGCGGATGATCGACCCGAGGAACGATGACAGGCGCACGGTCGGAAAGAGCCGGTCGATGGCACTCTGCGGCGACTGGGTCGCCAGGTTGAACACGCGGTTGCGCTGAATCTGGTAGCCGCCGCTGACGCTCACGCGCGGCGAGAGGCGCATGGCGAGCTCCGCGTTCGCGCTCCGCCGCGTGAAGTTGAAGCTCGATCGGATCTGCTGCTCGAGGACGCCGGTGACGCGGAAGTCCGCGCTCGATCCGCGGATGCGGGGCTGGCGGAACTGCCCGACCACCCGGTATTGCGGGAACCCCCAGTCGGTGGACGCCTCCGGCGGCCCGGGCTGGTTGGCGAACACGACGGAATTGCGGTTGTTCAGGCTGCCGCTGGTGAACAGGTTCACCGATCGGTTCTTGCCGAACAGGTTGCGCCGTCCGATCTCGAACGTGGCGCGCGGCGCGAACTCGATGCGCTCCGATGCGAAGCGCGGATCGTCCTCCGCCCGCACGATGCGGCGCCGCACTTCCAGACCGCCGCCGTACCCGATGGTCGTCAGCGGCGCCTCGTCGACAGATACGAGCACGTCGCGGCGCGTCTGGTCGGCCCTCCCGAGCTGCGTGATCCGGGCGCGGCGGAACAGGCCGAGCGCGGCCAGGCGCCGCTGGCTCTCGCTGATTGCCTCGAGTCCCAGCGGATCGCCGGTCTTGAACTGCAGCTCACGCTCGATGGTCTCGGTCCGCGTCCGATCGTTGCCGACGATGAGCACGTGGTCGACGAAGATGCGAGGACCCTCGCGCACTGCGAACAGCACCTCGGCGACCTGCGAGTCGGCACTGAGACTGACGCGCCCCTCGACCGACGCGCTCTGAAAGCCCAGGTTCGCGTAGTGCAGTTCGAGCGTGTCGCGGTCGAGCGCCAACCTGGCCGCCGAGAACGGTTCGCCGGGACCGAGCGAGAGGCCCGCAGTGAGCGTCTCGATAGGCACGGACGTGTTGCCCTCGACCTGGACCGAGTTCACGGTCGTGCGTGCGTTCTCCGCCACCTCGATCCGGATGGCGACGGGCACGTGCAGGTCGGCCGCCGGCGCCAACATCTCCGTGAACGCCTCGGTGCGAGCCGAGGCGAACCCGAGCTGCCGGTAAGTCTCCTCGATCTGCGTCAGGTCGGCGTCGAGCGCGGCACCGGAAAACGGCTGTCCCGGACGCACCCGCAGGCGGGGGGCAAGCTGGTCCGCCGGAATCGAGGCGTTGCCGGTCAGATCGATCGACCCGACGCGATACAGGGGGCCCCGGCTCACCGTGAACGTGATCAGAAGCTCGCTGTCTCTCGTCTCGCGCGAGAACGGCGCCGCCGCATCGCGGTAGCCCTGAGCCCGGAAGAATTCGACGATGCGGTTGGTCGAGTCCTCCAGCAGATCTTCGTCGGCCGACCCTTCGGTGGTGATGGGCACCAGCTCGTCGCGGCGATCGGCGGGAACCGGGTCGCCCTCGAAGAGCACCCGCACGAGCGGACCCTGCTGCACCGTGAAAACCAGCGTCACGGTCTGCTCGCCCTCGTCGAGGCGGGGCGAAACCGTCAGCCTCGCTTCGTAGTACCCCTTCCTCCGCTGGTCGGCGAGGTAGCGTTCCATGCGCGCGTTGATCGTCTCGCGCACGAACGGATCGCCGGCGGCAATGCCCAGCTGCTGTTCGAAGGCGGGCACCGGAATGCCCGGGTTCCCTTCGACCAGGACCGCGCTGATGTGCGATCGCAGGCCGGGCTCGAGCGTGAATACGAGTGCGCTGCCTCCTTCATCGGGGCGAGCATCGACACGGGTCGTGACGCGCGGGCGCAGGTACCCCACATCGCGGAGGGCCTGCTCGACATCGGCCGTCATGTCGGCGACCCGCGACACGCGTGGGGAACGGCCGAACCGCTCCTCGAGCATCTCCCGCAGCCGGCCCGCGTCGAGGCCGGGCCCCTGCGCGCCGTTGAACACGATGTCTTCCACGGGCCGCTGCGGCACGAGCTCGTACACGAGCGCCACCCCGCCTTCGACCAGGCTCGCGCGCGCCCTGACGTCGTCGTACACGCCGAAGCTGAAAAGGTGCGTGATCGACTCGCGAACCTCGTTCGCGCTGAGCGGCCGGCCGGCCGCCGTGTCGATGAGCGCGAGAAGGCGCGCGTCCGTGACCGGCCGTCCCTCCGACAGTATCGCGACCGACACCACCGGCTTTCCCAGGTAGTCCATCACGTCGGCGCGCGACGCCGATGGTAGAGCGACGATCAGGATTGTGAGGAGCGCAAGGGCGCGGCGCACCCGCATCAGAAGGTGTGCCTCACGCGCACCTCGATCGCGTAGGTCGAGTCCTCGTTCCGCGACAGGATCCACGACAGCCGATCGCTTTCGTCGTACTCGAGCAGCAGGATCTGGTCGTTCAGCGAGCTGCTCAGGCTGCGCGAGAACGTCAGGTAGACGCGGTCGGAGATGCGCTTGCCGATGGTGACCCGCGCCGACGGGTTCAGGCGCCCGGTCGACTGGTTGTAGGGATCGATCAGCGACGGCGTCACCTGGAACGTGTCGACGCCGAACGTCTGCTCGACGACGCGCCCGACCTCGGCCGAGACCGGGTTCGCGAGCATCTGCGTCGCGCGCGTCGTGAGGATGTCCTGCTGACGCTCGTTGGGGTTCTGCAGCGCGCGGAGCTCCGCGTCACCCGGACCCTGCTGACGCCGGACATCGCTGAAGAGCAGCGCGAGCACGTCGGCCGATGGCAGCGGCGGATCCGAACTGAGCTCCGGCTGCAGGCGGTCCATCGTGCCGACGGCGCGCACGATCACCTGGTAGGTCTGGCCCGGCACGCGCACGCGCGTTCGCGCTTCGACGTCGAAGAACGGCTCGATCCGCGTCGGGTTGGTGAAGTCGATGTTGCCGCGCGTCACCAGGTAGCGCCTCCCCTCGAACGTCACCTCGCCGCGATCGACCTCGGCCCGGCCGAACAGCAGCGGCCGGTCGTAGGTGCCCCGCAGCTGCAGATCGGCGCTCGCGACCAGGCGCGCCAGGTTGTTCTCGACCCGCAGCGTCGAGGGAACCACGCACCTCGATGTCGAACCGCAGCGGCACCGCCGCCGCCGCCGGCGTCGGCGCGACCTCCGCGACCACCGGTACGGCCCGACGAGAAGTCGAGGATGCCGGCGCTCGGATCGATCCGCCGCGTCCAGGTCGCGTTCCTTCACCGTCACCGTGCCGCCGAGCGTCGGCGCCTTGACGTTGCCGCGCAGCGACAGGTCGGCGTCGACCGTCGACCGGATGCCCTCCGGATACCGCAGGTGCATGTCCTCGCCGCGCAGCGTCACGTTGAGATCGCCAGGCAGGTAGCCATCGAGGCCGATCCGGCCGCCGAACTGCACCCGGCCGCCGCCCATCGTCGCCGCCACATCGTCGAGGCGCACGCCGCGCGAGTCGAAGCGGATCGCGCCGTTGATGGCATCGAGCGAGTTCGGCAGCGAGAAGTGGCGGATGCGGCCGTCGGTGATCGATGGCGCTGCCGGAGAACACCGGCTTGTACAGCGGACCGTCGATCGCCGCGGCGAGCGCGGCGCGTCCGGAGCCGCGGACGTCGCGGAAGAACCCCTGGAGGATGCCGAGGTTGGCGTCGCCGTCAGCCCGCAGCGCGATCCGCTCGTCGTGCAGCGACGACCGATCCGCCGACGATCAGCTGGGTCTCGTCGCCGACGAGCTGGAAGTTCTCCACGCGTACGACCTGCTGGTCCAGCGTCGAGCCGGATCGGCGCGCGTTCCGGATGGCGTAGTCGAACAGGGGCATCTCCAGGCGATCGACCGTCGCATCGACCAGCAGCCGGTTGAGGTCCGCGAGCTCGCCGGAAATCGCGGATCGAGCCGCTTGCGACGGCCGTCGTGTACGGCGACAGCTGCGGCACGAACAGCCGGACGTAGGGATCGAGCGAGCTGTCGTGGAACCGGAAGGTCAGGTCGGCATCCGACCCGCTCGTGGAGCGAGATGCGTCCGGTGCCGGTGAGGGCGAGCCGCTCGGACGACGCCTCGAGCTCGCCGTTGACCTCGCTCGCCGCGAAGCGCGAGCGTGCCGGTGACCTGCCCGACCGGCTCCTCCGCGACGTGCAGGTCGTCGATGCGGAACCGCACGTCGTAACGCGGGTCTTCGAACGTGCTGCTGCCGGCGGCGGTGAAGTCGATGAGGCCGGACGGCTGCGTCTCCGGGTATGCGAACGCGGCGATGCGCTCGACCGGCAGACGCCGCCCGTCGACGTTGAACGAGTAGGTGCCGTCCCACCCGACGAACGCCGCGCCGGTGATCGGCACCGGTCGCCTTCGTGAGCGTTCAGGCTGTCGAGCCGCACCCCCTTGCCGTCGAACCGCAGCGACGCGGTGCCGCGCTGGAACGGCTCGCCGTACGCCACGCCATCGTCGATCGTCATGGCGCCGAACCCGATCGGCGCTTCGTACGGCGCCGGCCAGGTGGAACTCCCCGCTCAGCCGCCCCGACACCGGCCAGTCGTCGAGCTCGAAAGGCGTGCCGAAGGCTGTCGAGATCGCGACGGTTCACGCGGAAGCGCGCGTTGATCTCCTCGCCGCCGTCGCGCCGCGGGTATCCGAGCGAGAACAGTCCTTCCGCGCGGATCTCCGAGTCGCCGCGGCGGATGCAGCCGTCGCGCACCGTCACGTAGCCGTTCTCGATGACGATGTGCGCCGAGCCGTCGCCCCAGAGGGTGTCCCAGGCGCGCATGTCTTCGCCGCTGAAACGGCCCTTCGACGCGCGGCCGCCTGAACGGTACCGGTCATGCCGCCGTCGAACTCGCCGCGTCCGCCGAAGGCCACCGGGCCGGTCGTGCGCACCGAAGTCGGTGAGGAGGCCGGCGAGCACCTGATCGCTCTCCTGCCAGTCGCCGCTCGTCACGTGGAAGCGGAATTCGCGACTCGCTCGCCCCATGCGGTCGTGCCGTCGAACGAGACGTGCGTCCGCTCGGTGGCGAACTGACCGCCGCTCGACGTCGACCGCGTCCGGGCCGTATCGATACGACAGTCGGCCGGTGACCGGCACATGCGAGGCGAGCGGCAGCGGCGCGAACGGGCCCCACTCGTGAAGCGCGTGATCGCGATCGGCGGCCGTGCGCCGCATCGAGCGACGCCGGTCATCGGCGCGATGCCGGGGACGGCGCGATGGTCACCTCGCCGTCGCCGCGATGCTCGCTGAAACGGCCCATCGGCCACTCGAGCAGGTTCGCTGCCGGTCGCGCGGCCGGCGAAGCGGAGGCCAGGCAGATCGTAGAAGTCGCGACAATTGCGCGAGGTCGACGTTCGTGTACGTCGCGTCGAACCGGCCGCTCGGCTGCGTCTGGCGATCCGAGCGGCGCGATCGCGAACGTGAACTGCGCGTCGCCGCCGAGGAACTTCGCGCCGGCGTCGGTCACCTCGAATCCGGCGCGGTTCCAGTGCAGCGATCCGTACAGCGCCGGGAACCGGTAGTCGTACAGACCGGCAGCCTCGCTCGGCGAAGTCGCCCGCCAGATCGTGCCCGCCCTTGAACAGGTGGAACGTGCCCGTGAAGTCGCCCGTCGCCGCTCAGCGCCCACTTTTCGTTCTTGAAGAACAGCTCGCGCATGCGCTGGAACTGCACGCGCGACTTCACCTGATAGCGTCATGCTCGGGCCAGCTGGTCGAAGTCCACGGTCGCCCGACGCGCTCGACACCGCGCCGTCGGTCTCGATGTCGATGCTGATCGAAGTGGAGCTTCGGGCCGTCGATCGCGAAGCGCGCCTTGAAGTTCGCCCACATCGGCACGTAGTTCTGGATCGACGACCAGTGCCGCCGTGTGAAGGCGGCGTCGCCGTGGTAGTTCGGCGGTTGGTGATGTTGATGTCGATGTTCGGCGCGACGATGCTCCACGGCGTCTCGTGATCCTCGTAGGCGAACTGACCGCGCCACGCGCGCAGGTACCGCAGCGTCGTCGTGAAACGGCCGGGGCCCGGACGGCTCGTTCGGGTTGCGCCGCGGCAACCTGAGGAAGTTGTCGCCCTCCGGGGAACTTCTCGACCAGCATCTGCCAGTCGGTCATCTCGACCGAGGTGATGATGAACTCCGGGCGCCGCGCGAGCGCCTTACGCCCAGTCGAGCGAGATCGACAGACGCTGGCGGTGAAGAACGGCCGGTCGGTCGGCTGCAGCCCCTCGATCGCGAGGTCGTCGATCTCGACGCGGCCGCGGAGCGATGCGGAGCGTGAGCGACCCGATGTGAACCGGCCGCTTGAGCTGCGCCGTCGCCCTGGCGCTCGGCGAGCGCGCGCAGCGACGGGCCGAGGTCGATCGTGAGAGTCGACGACGACCGCGATGACAGCAGGATCGCGATGGTGGACGCCAGCGCCGATGCCGGCGTACCGGACGACCTTCGAGCCTGAGGATCCTCGCGATCACAGTCACGTGTCTAGGCCGGGGTGACGACGCCAGCAGTGTGCCGGCGTCGACCGACTGGCCTTCCCGCACGTGCACGTCGCTCACGACGCCGTCAGCGGTGGCCCGCAGCTCGTTCTCCATCTTCATGGCTTCGACGACGACGAGCGGCTGCCGTGCCTGCACCGTGCTGCCCGGCGTGGCGAGGATGCGCACGATCTTCCCCGGCATGGGCGCCACGATCCGCTGTGGCCGCCGTTCCGATTTCGAGCGTCCTCGTCCTTGCGTCCCCACCGGCGGCGGCCGTTCAGCGCCAACCTTCACCGGGACCGGACCGACGCGTGACCACGAGCTGACCCGTCCACCGGATCGGTCGCGATCGTCACTTCCGCGGCTCGAGGACAACAGGCGACTGATCGACCAGCAGCGACAGGCGTGTGCGCTCCACGCGCGCCGCATCGACCACCCACTCGCGGTCGCCAACGGTCACGACGAAGCCGCCTTCCCGCCGCTGCACGGTCACCTGCCGGATCCGCCCGTTGACCTCGACTTCGTACTGCACGTCAGCGCAGCCCTTCGCTGCGCGCGCTGCGCTTTCCAGCCGCCGCCGGCAGACGCCGGCGCCGGGCGCGACTCCGCACCAGGGCCGCGGCCGACGGTCGACAAGCGCCGCCTGCAGCGCGGCGGCGATCGCCGCCACGTCCTCGGCCTCAGGTCGCGGCTCGACGAACGGCCGCCCGTTCCGCGCCTTCAAGATCTCGTCCAGATAGGTCGTGTGAAACCGCCCCGCCTCGAAGTCGGGCTGCGCCAGCAGCCACGTGAAGAACGGCACGGTGGTCCTGATGCCGCTGACGACGTACTCGCCGAGCGCCCGGCGCATCCGGGCGATCGCCGACCGGCCGATCCTCGGCCCACGCGACCAGCTTGGAGATCATCGGGTCGTAGAAGATCGGCACGTCGAGTCCGGCCGTCGCGCCGCTGTCGTCCCGGATGCCGGGACCCGACGGCGACGCGGAGCTGCAGGATGCGGCCCGGCGACGGCAGGAACCCGTTGTCCGGATCCTCGGCGTAGATGCGGCACTCGATCGCGTGCCCGTACGGCGTCAGCAGGCGCGCCGGATCGAGATCGAGCCGCTCGCCGCGCGCGATCCGGATCTGCCAGCGCACCAGATCGACGCCGGTCACCATCTCGGTGATCGGATGCTCGACCTGGAGCCGCGTGTTCATCTCGAGGAAGTAGAAGCGCGCCGTCCTCGTCGAGCAGGAACTCGATCGTGCCGGCGTTGGTGTAGCCGACCGACCGCGCGACGGCGGCGGCCGCGCTGCGTCATCGCCGCGCGCAGCGGCGGGCGAGACGGCCAGCGACGGCGTCTCCTCGACCACCTTCTGATGGCGCCGCTGGATCGAGCACTCGCGTTCGACGAACGGCAGCACCGTGCCGTGGTGGTCGGCGAGCAGCTGCACCTCGATGTGGCGCGGCCGCGTCAGCCGGCGTTCGAGGTACACCGCCGCGTCGCCGAACGCCGCGCCGGCCTCGGACCGCGCGGCGCGGACCGCGGCCGCCAGGTCCGCCGCGGTCGGTCACGGTCCGCATGCCCTTGCCGCCGCCGCCGGCGACCGCCTTGACCAGCAGCGGATAGCCGATGTCCTGCGGCGATGCGCGCGATCTCCTCGTCGGACACGTCGGCCGCGAGCGGCGATCGGCGGTGCCCGGCACGACCGGGACGCCGGCCCGGATCGCGGCGTCCCGCG
This sequence comes from uncultured Acidobacteriota bacterium, assembly GCA_963748265.1. Taxonomy (GTDB): domain Bacteria; phylum Acidobacteriota; class Vicinamibacteria; order Vicinamibacterales; family CAVVIG01; genus CAVVIG01. Next base: position 535,819 of record CAVVIG010000003.1, read on the forward strand.
CGGCGGTCTTGCTGCCCATCAGCGCGATCGCCTCGGGCGTCGGCCCGATGAAGGTCAGCCCGGCATCGCGCACCGCGGCGGCGAAGTCCTCGTTCTCGGCCAGGAAGCCGTAGCCGGGGTGGACGGCGTCGGCGCCCGACACGCTTCGCGGCGTCGAGGATCAGCGCGTCGATGCGCAGGTAGCTCTCGCGCGGCGCGCTCGGCCCGATCGGCGTACGCCTCGTCGGCGTACCGCACGTGCAGCGCCGCGCGGTCGCACTCGGAATAGACCGCGACCGGCGACAGATCTGCATCTCGCGGCACGCGCGGATGATCCGCACGGCGATCTCGCCGCGATTGGCGATGAGAATCTTTTTTCACGCGTACTTCGGAGACGTTCGACGGCTAACTATTGTACTGGCGGGCCGACTTAGACCCGCTGCGGGGTTCAGAGCGGGATGTTGCCGTGCTTCTTCGGCGGGTTCCGGTCGCGCTTGTTCTCGAGGTTCCGCAGCGCCGCGATAAGCTTGCGGCGGGTGTCGCGCGGCCGGATGACTTCGTCGATGAAGCCGCGGACGGCGGCGATGTACGGGTTCGCGAACTTCTCGCGGAACTCCGGCCACCTTCTCGGCGCGCGCCGCAATCGCATCGGCGGCCGCCTCGAGCTCGCGCTTGTACAGGATGTTCACGGCCCCTTCCGGGCCCATCACGGCCAGCTCGGCCGTCGGCCAGGCGTAGTTGAAGTCGGTCCGGATGTGCTTGCTCGACATGACGCAGTAGGCGCCGCCGTACGCCTTCCGCGTGATCACGGTGACCTTCGGGCACCGTCGCTTCGGCGAACGCGTACAGCAGCTTCGCGCCGTGCCTGATGATGCCGCCGTACTCCTGCACGGTGCCCGGCAGGAAGCCCGGCACGTCCTCGAACGTGACGAGCGGGATGTTGAACGCGTCGCAGAACCGCACGAACCGCGCGCCCTTCACCGACGCGTCGATGTCGAGCGTCCCGGCGAGCACCGCCGGCTGGTTCGCGACGATGCCGACCGGCCGCCCGTCGAGCCGCGCGAACCCGACGACGATGTTGCGCGCGTAGTGCTGGTGGACCTCGAGGAAGTAGCCCTCGTCAGCGATCGCGTGAATCAGGTCCAGCATGTCGTACGGCTGGTTCGGCGCCTGCGGCACCAGGCGTGTCGAGCGACTCGATCTCGCGGTCCGGCGTCCGACGCCGGCGCGAGGCGCGGCGGGTCGTCGACGTTGTTCGACGGCAGGAACGAGAGCAGGTCGCGCATCAGCGCCAGGCACTCGCGGTCGTCGTCGACCGCGAAGTGCGCCACGCCGCTCGTCGCGTTGTGGGTCATCGCGCCGCCGAGCTCCTCCTTCGTCACCTCCTCGTGCGTCACGGTCCTGATGACGTCGGGCCCGGTCACGAACATGTAGCTCGTGTTCTTCACCATGACGTTGAAGTCGGTGATGGCCGGCGAATACACGGCGCCGCCCGCACAGGGCCCCATGATGGCGGAGATCTGCGGCACCACGCCCGACGCGAGCGTGTTGCGCAGGAAGATGTCGGCGTAGCCGGCGAGCGACATCACGCCTTCCTGGATGCGCGCGCCGCCGGAGTCGTTCAGCCCGACGATCGGCGCGCCGAGCTTCATCGCCAGGTCCATGATCTTGACGATCTTCGCGGCGTTGGTCTCCGAGAGCGATCCGCCGAACACGGTGAAGTCCTGGGCGAAGGCGAACACCTGCCGGCCGTCGACCAGGCCGTGCCCGGCGACCACGCCGTCGCCGGGAATGATCTGCTCGTCCATCCCGAAGTCGCGGCAGCGATGCGTGACGAGCTTGTCGACCTCCTCGAACGTGCCCGGATCGAACAGCAGCTCGATCCGCTCGCGGGCGGTCAGCTTGCCGGCCTCGTGCTGGCGGCGGCGGCGCTCGTCGCCGCCGCCCGACTCGGCGCGGCGTTCCAGGTCGGCGAGAATCGCTCTTGGGTCCATCATCGGCTCAACGATTTGCGGGCAACGGGTTCAGGCCTTCGCACCGTACGCCTTCTCCCAGTCCTTCAGGAAGCTCTCGAGGCCGATGTTGGTCAGCGGATGGTTGAACAGCTGATCGATCACGGCCGGAGGGCACGTGCAGATGTCGGCGCCCATGCGCGCGGCATCGACGATGTGAATCGGGTGGCGGCAGCTCGCGACGAGCACTTCGGTGGCGAACTCGTAGTTCTCGAAGATGGACACGATGTCGCTGATGAGATCCATGCCGTTGGTGCCCACGTCGTCCAGCCGACCGACGAACGGGCTCACGAAGGTCGCGCCGGCCTTGGCGGCCAGCAGCGCCTGCGCGGCCGAGAAGACCAGGGTGACGTTCACCTGAGGCCCTCCCCCGACAGCGCCTTGCACGCGCGGATGCCGTCGCGCGTGAGCGGCACCTTCACGACCATGTGCTCGTCGATCGCCGCGATGTCGTGACCCTCGCGGATCATGCCGCCGAAGTCCTTCGACACCACTTCGCCGCTCACCGGGCCCTTCACGATGCCGCAGATCTTCTTCAGGTTCTCGCGGTAGTCCCCCGGCTCCTTCGCCAGCAGCGACGGGTTCGTCGTCACGCCGTCGATGATGCCGATGGCGGCGAGCGTCTCGATCTCCTTGATGTTGCCGGTGTCGACGAAGAGCTTCATACGAGTTCCTCTATCCTTCCAGATTGCGGGGTTGGCGATTCGATGTCGAGCGAATTGGCCGGCCGGCTCGCGCAGCCGCCGGCTACGGCGTCTCCGCTCGCACGGGGTTTGTCAGGTCGCCGATTCCCTCGACCCTCACCGTGACAACGTCGCCGTCGACGATCGCGCCCACACCGGACGGGGTGCCGGTCGAGATGATGTCGCCCGGCTCCAGCGTCATCACGAACGTGATGTACTCCACCAGGTATTCGATCGGGAAGATCAGGTTGCTGGTGGTCGAGTGCTGACGCCGCGTCCCATTGACGTAGCCCTCGATCGTGCGGGGACCACGCGTGCCGCCGAGCTGCGATGCACGGCCCGAACGGCGCGAAGGTGTCGAACCCCTTGGCCCGCGTGTACTGCACTTCCCTGTTCTGGATGTCGCGCGCGGTGACGTCGTTCAGGCACGTGAGACCGAAAACGTAGTCCCAGGCGCGATCGCGCGTCACGCGGTGCGCCCGGCGGCCGATGACGACCGCAAGCTCCGCCTCGTGAGTCGCACCCGGCCGACGCCGGGGGGAAGCAGGATGGGCGCGCCGGGGTCGAGCACCGCGGTCGACGGCTTGAGGAACAGCATGGGCTCCGGCGGCAGCTTCTTCTTCATCTCCTCCGCGTGGTCGCGGTAGTTCAGGCCGACGCACACCATCTTCGACGGCCGTATCGGTGCGAGGATCGTGAGGTCCGCCAGACCGCCCTCGACGACAGGGCCCGGGACGTAACCCTCGAAGATGCTGCGGCCGGTCGGAACGGCCCGCGTCAGCGCGCCGTCGCGCTCCGACGCGTAGAACACGTCCCCGTTGCGTGACACCCGATACAGTCGTTCCATGGCGGCCTGCGGATTGTAATCTACCGGGCTGTTTCGGTGACGCGCTCGGACGGCGTGCTGCGGTTGCCGGCCGAGTCCACCGCCTGTATCGCGTAGGTGACACGCGAGTCGGGCGGCACGGTGTCCCTGAAGTTCGTGTCGGGAATCGGCGCCGGCGTCACCGGCGCCAGTTCCTCTGACGGCGCGATCGCGCGGAGCACCAGGTACCCGCGCAGATCCTCCTCGCTGTTCGCCGTCCAGATCAGGCTGATCGCGGCCTCGGATGCGACGCTCACGAGCCCCTCGGGCCGCTTCGGCGCGAACGTGTCGCGCAGCGTGACGCAGCGCTCCGGCGAGGCCGCGCTTTCGATGCGTGCCGCCTCGACGATCGAGACGGTCCGCACCAGATAGCAGCGCTCCTGGTCCCACTCGATCGTCTTGTCCTCGACGCGGATCTCAGTCACCGGCGCCGTGGTGATCGCGGTGTCGTCCTCGCGGTAGACCATGTAGCTGTAAGGACGGTCAGGCTCGGCCGGCGCCACCGGCGTCCACGCCACCGTGATCGTCTGCTCGTCGTAGGTCACGCGCGGCTGGCCAGGCGCCGCTGGCGGGGCCACCAGCGGCACGGCCACGCGGGGAGACAGCGCGCCCGGGCGGCCCCGGCTGTTGTAGCCGACCGCCACGTACGCCCGGTACCCGTCTCCGTCATCGTCCGCGAGCGTGTCGCTGACGCCAGCGACCGCATCCTGGTCGACGCCGCCCGGCCTGGGCTGCGGGCGTTCGTCCTCCGGCACGTCCTCGTCCACCGGTTCGTTCACCACCACCGTTCCGACGCGCGTGCCGCGGCGCACGACCTCGTCGGCGGTGACCGGGGCCGGCACGGTCCACGCGTACACGTCCACGCGGTCCACGTCGGCCGGGGTCGTCTTGTCGGTGTTCGACGCCGGCACCTTGAAGCTCAGGTCCACGCGCTCGCCGCGCCGCGTCGCCGCGAAGTCAACAGGGGCCGCCGGCAGCAGGTTCAGCGGCGGCAGCGGCGGCCCTTTCTTGCCGCACGCCGGCGGCGATGAGCGCGGCCGCGGTGACCACGAAGAGGCCGGGCCTCCATCGACGACGAGCGACGGTCACAGGATGTACCGGGAGAGGTCTTCGTTCTTCACGATATCGGCCAGCATCCGCGACACGTACGCATCGTCGATGACCACGGTCTTCTCGACGAGGTCGGGTCCTTCGAACGAGATCTCGTCGAGCAGTTTCTCCATCACGGTGTGCAGCCGCCGCGCGCCGATGTTCTCGGTCCGCTCGTTCACGAGCGTCGCGAAGTCGGCGATGGCGTGCACGGCCTCGCTCGGTGAACGTCAGCGTGATGCCTTCGGTGGCCATGAGCGCCATGTACTGCTTGATGAGCGCGCTCCGCGGTTCGGTGAGGATGCGCACGAACTCGTCGCGACCCAGCGCCTCGAGCTCCACGCGGATCGGGAATCGGCCCTGGAGCTCCGGAATCAGGTCCGACGGCTTGGACACATGAAAGGCGCCCGCGGCGATGAAGAGGATGTGATCGGTTCGCACCATCCCGTATTTCGTGTTGACGGTCGTGCCCTCGACGATCGGCAGGATGTCGCGCTGCACCCCTTCGCGGCTCACATCGGGTCCCTGCGATCCCTCGCGGCCGGCGATCTTGTCGATCTCGTCGACGAAGATGATGCCGGACTGCTCGACGCGCTGCACCGCGCCGCGCGACACGCTCTCCATGTCGATCAGCTTCTGCTGCTCTTCCTGCGTCAGGTACTCCAGCGCCTCGGGCACCTTGACGCGCCGCTTGCGCGTACGGCCCTGAAACAGGCCGGGCATCATGTCCTTGAGGTTGATGTCGACTTCCTCGATCGAGGAGCCCGCGATGATCTCGAGCGAGGGGAACGATTTCTCCCGCACGTCGACTTCGACGGACGCGCGCGTCGAACCGGCCGGCGCGCAGCTGCTCGCGGAACCGGTCGCGCGTCTGGGTCTGCTGGTCGCCCTTCGCCTGACTCTCCTCGTCCGGCGCGAGAGGCCGCGTCGGCGGGAGCAGCAGATCGAGCAGGCGCTCCTCCGCGTTTTGCGCGGCTTTCTCGCGCACCTCTTCGATCCGCTCGGCGCGCACCATATCGACGGCGAGCTCTACGAGATCGCGCACCATCGACTCCACGTCGCGGCCGACGTAACCGACTTCCGTGAATTTCGACGCCTCCACCTTGATGAACGGCGACTGCGCCAGGCGGGCGAGCCGCCGCGCGATCTCCGTCTTGCCGACGCCGGTGGGGCCGATCATCAGGATGTTCTTCGGGGCGACCTCCTCGGCCATTTCGGGCGCCAGCTTCTGCCGTCGCTGCCGGTTGCGCAGCGCGATGGCGACGGCGCGTTTGGCCGCAGCCTGTCCAACGACGTACTTGTCGAGCTCCGCGACGATCTGACGCGGCGTCAGCGTGTCGGTGGAGCTTTGCGTGCGGGCGGGGAGGAAGATGGGCACGGGCCTACAGCTCTTCGATCACGATCGTCGTGTTGGTGTAGATACAGATGTCGCCGGCAATCCGCATCGCCTGCTCGGCGATCGTGCGCGCCGGCAACTCCGTGTGGTTCGCCAGCGCGCGGGCGGCGGCAAGAGCGTAGGGTCCCCCCGATCCGATCGCCACGATGCCATCGTCGGGTTCGATCAGGTCGCCGGTGCCGGAGAGGAGGAACGTCGCGTCGCGATCGAGCACGATCAACATCGCTTCCAGTCGGCGCAGGATGCGATCCGCCCGCCAGTCCTTGGCGAGCTCCACCGCCGAACGTCCGAGGTTCCCCCGATACTGCTCCAGTTTCGACTCGAAGCGCGCGAACAGCGCGAAGGAATCTGCCGCGGAGCCGGCAAAGCCGGCCAGGATGCGATCGTTGTAGAGGCGTCGGATCTTGCGGGCGCTCTGCTTGACGATGGTCTGTCCCAGGGTCACCTGACCGTCACCCGCCATCACGGAGTGCCCACGATGACGCACCGCGAGGATGGTTGTGCTGTGGATCATCGGAAATTCCGACTGTATCGACCCGGCGAACGGGGTGTCAAGAATTCGGGACGCCGGTGGTGGACTCGGGGAGTGACAGGTTTGGCGACGTGGCCGCGCACGTGCCCGCCAGGACGGGCCGAATCGAGGGGCTGAGGTTGGCAGCACCGTTGCTCTGTCGACAGGTGGAGCACTCCCATGGACCGCAAAACAGCAGCCGTTCGTTGTCACGTATGGCCGACCGCCCTGGCGGCAACATGGCTGATGGCCGGCATCCCGGCGCTGGCGTCCGGCGTCACGCGTCCCGTTCAGGTCACGGGCGCCCAGCCGCGGCTCGATGAGGTGCCCGAACACCTGGACAACGCTTTGCGCGCCCGGATGAACCCGATCGTCGAGCAGCGTTCGCGCGGCGGCGGCACGAGTTCCGGGCAGGCGGCACCGCGAGGAGGGAGCAGCGGCGGCGGCAGCACGACGAGCGGCGGGTCCAGCGGCGGCTCCAGCGGCACGTCGAGCGGCGGTACGGCGACCGCGCGTTCCGGTGGCGGCTCGTCCAGCGGCGGCACCGCAACGGCCGGCGCGCAGCGACGGAGCGGCGACTCCGGCGACCTGTCGGTACTCGCGGCCACGCGACGGACAGCCGCGCAACGGTCAGGCGGTGGAGCGGCCCGCGGGCGGAGGCGGTCCGATCGTCATTCCACCTGGCTACTGGGGCGGTGGCGGCGGCTATTACCCGTGGGGCTGGGGAGGGCTCGGCTTCGCCGGCTACTACGGCTTCTACGATCCGTGGTGGCTACGGCGGGTACGGCGGCGGGTATCCGGCGGGCGGCTACGTCTACGGCACTGAAGGCGCCGTGAAGCTGAAGGTGAAGCCGCGACAGGCGGAAGTGTTCGTCGATGGCTACTTCGCCGGTGCGGTGGACGACTACGACGGCACGTTCCAGCGTCTGCGCCTCGATCCCGGACCGCATCGCATCGAGATCCGGATGGATGGCTACGAGCCGCTCCTGTTCGAGGTGCGCGTCCAGCCGGACAAGACGATCACCTACAAGAGCGCGATGCGAAAGACCGGCGGCGGGAACTGAAGCTCAGAGGGGTCCGTCTTCAGACGGACTCCGGCGCGACGCTTCGAGACCGGCGCATCCACCAGTAGACCGGCACCCCGAGCGCGATGATCGCCAGCCCGGCGAGCGAGGGCCTCGGATTCCTCACGATCTCGTTGACGACGATCACTGCGCTGGCGAGCACGAACACCGCGGGCGCAAACGGGTAGCCCCACGCCCTGAACGGTCGGCCGGCGTCAGGCTCGCGATGCCTCAGCACGAAGACGGCCGCCACGGCGACACCTGAGAACAGCATGACGGCGAAGCCGGTGTAGTTGACCAGCTGCGACAGCGATCCCGAGAGCACGAGGACGCCGCTCCACACCGCCTGCGCGATGATCGCGCTGACCGGCGCGTGAAAGCGCGGGTGGACGCGCGCCGCGTCGAGCCGAAGAACAGACCATCGCGCGCCATCGCGAAGTAGACGCGCGGTCCCGCCAACACCATCGCGCTCACGCTGGCCGCGATGCTGATGATCGTGAACAACGCCCATCACGCCTCCCGACCGCGAAGCCGAACAGCCGCTCGGCCACCGTGTCCACGAGCGTGCCCTGCACCGCTCCAAGCGCCGTCGCGGGAACGGCATACAGATAAAGGGCGTTCAGCACCAGGTAGATCAACACCACGGCAAGCGTGCCGAGGCCGAGCGCCAGCGGCACGTTGCGTCCCGGCGTCCGGACTTCCTCGGCGACATACGCAGCGGCGTTCCACCCCGAATAGCTGAACATCACCGGCACGAGCGCGAGCAGCCACGCCGCCCAGCGTCACGGTGCCAGCGGTCGCTGCAGATTCGCCAGCCGACCCGTCGCCGATCGCCGAACCCGAGCGCCAGGAACAGCAGGATGCAGCCGAGACCTTAGCGCCCGCAAGGACATTTTGCGACGATCCGACCGGGTCCGAGGCCCCGCTGGTGCATCCATCGCGATCAGCACGATCGCCGCGAGCGCGACGAGGCCTGCGGTGAAACGACCAACGGGACGAACGGCAGCGGAATGGTGAGGAGCGGCGTGGCGTCGCGCCGCGATCGGTACGAAGCGTCCGATGTACTCCGCCAGCGCCACGGCGCTGGCGGCGATCGCGCCCGAGAAGCCGGCGACGAACGACGTCCACCCGGTCAGGAACGCCGACGAGTCGGCCGAACGCGTCGCGCAGGTAGACGTACTCGCCGCCCGCGCGCGGGCGGAGCGCCGCCAGTTCGGCATAGGCCATCGCGCCGGCGAAGGCGAGCAGGCCACCGAGCGAGCCAGACCGAGCATGAATAGCCAGGAGCGCTCGGCACGAGCTGCGCGACGATGATCGGCAGTGAAGAAGATGCCGCCGCCGATCACGTTCGACACGACGATGGCGGCCGCGTCGATCGGACCGAGCCGGCGATCGAGCGAGGCGAGTGGTTTAGCGGCCACGTCGTGGACGCGACGGTCATTTGGCGAGCAGCTGCCGCTCGACGGGATGCTCGGAGATGAGCGTCCACTGGGTGGAGCGCGTACTTGGCGAAGATCTGCACCGCGCGCGTCGACGAACAGCCAGTTGGCGAGCATCTGCTGGCGCGGCTCAGTGCCGGTATATCCGAGCTGCGACTTGACCGTGAGCGGCGCGCTCGAGGCGCCCGGGCGCAAGCCCTTCGGAACCCGCGACGCGCAGGAAGCCGCTGCCCCACTCCTCGTTTTCGCCCATGCGGCGGAAGATGATGTTCGCCCTGCAGCGTCGGCAGCGTCTGGTCCGAGACGTTCTTGAAGGTGAAGGTGACCGACGGCACCAGCTTGTTCTGGCCGCTGATCATCCCGAGGTCGAACCAGCCGGTCGAGACGTTCTCGACCTGAAGGGCGGTCTTGAGGTCGATCGTGCGATCCGCAGCCGAGCGTGCCCAGCGCCAGGAGCAGCCCCAGGCAGAACGTCACGCGCATGCGGACATTCTAGAACACCCGGACTTCGACGCGGCTCCGCGCCTCCTCGCGAGACAGTTGACCAGCCAGGAACGCGCTCAGGTCGGCTCCGCGGATGGTGATGACCACGGTGCCGCGCCTCGGTGTCGGCGCCGAGCCGCGGACGATCGTTGATGCGGCGCGCGGCCACCGTGAGCCGCTCGTTGGCCGCGATGCTGAGACCGCGGCTGTGCTCGAGCATCGCGTCGATGAGCGCCTCGCGGATCTCGACGCGGTAGGCCTCGTCGGGATTGTCCAGCACCGGATCGGCCGGCGCGAGCGGGGTTGCCGCCGGCGCAGACGTCGCGGTCCCGCCGCGCGGGACCGCGGAGGCCGCCACCGGGGTCGCCGCCAGGCCAGTTGTCATCGGCGCGACCTGCAGTTCGATGCGCTGCAGCGCCTGCTGGAGGTCGCGTCGTTCCCGGCGGCCTGAACGTAAGCGCGCAGCGTGCGCAGCGCGTTGTCGAGCCCGAGGTCGTTCTGATCGAGCGTCCGGAAGCTCCACGGCAGCGTGCCTTGGAGCGACGGCACCTCCACGTCGAAGAAGACGCCGTAGCCGTCGAGCCGGAAGCCGCGCGCCCTCGCGTTTTCGGTCAGCAGCATGTCGGCCGGCATCATGGCCTGCAGCCTGTCGCGCAAGACAGTCGCGCCATGCTCCACTGCGCCTTCGAGCAGCCGTTCCATCTGGCCGATCTGGTAGCGCGCTTCCCTGAGCCGCAGCGTCGCCTGGCGGGCTTCGGCTCCGCCGGCGTTTCCGGCGCGTGTGGCGTCCGGAGTCTGCGCATCGGCCGCGCCCGCACCGAGTGCGATCGTGACCACTGTCGCTATTGCTGTCCGCATCTGAGTCATGCCCTTCCTGACTGTGGCCGGCTTACTGTCGCTGCGACACCCGCTGCGCGAGGCTGTTCAGACTGCTGCTGCGTCCGCATCACCTCGATGCCGGTCCGGCTCTGAATGAGGCCGAGACTGCGGTCGATTCGCACCAGGTCGGCCTGGCGCTGGAGCTGCGCCTCGCGTGCGACCTCCGCCACGCGCAGCGCCAGCTCGCGCTGCTGACGTTTCTCGCTCTCAGCCGACGAGCGCACGCGCGCGACTGACGGATCGCGTCGGCGTCGGTGTCCGCGCGGCCGGTGCTCGCGGTACGCGTCATCTCGGCGCGCAGCTGCTGCTCGAGCGCCGCGAGCTCGCTGCGCCACGGCGCGTCCGGGCGCCGTCGGCCGCACTGCGCGGCCGGCGCCGCCTGCGGCCCGCTCGTGCAGCCAGCCGGTGCGAACCGAGACGCTGCCGTTCGAATAGCGACACGTCGAGGTTCGCGGTCGCCGAGCCGGCCAGCCGCAGAACAGGACCACGGCGGCTGCGACCTGCGCCCATGCCGGCAGCGAACGGACAGCGGCGGGCGCCGAGTGCCGCCGATTGGCCCGCGGCGCAGCCAGCCTCGGTCCGCTTCGCGGTGCCTCGCCGCCGACACCAACGCGCTCTGTTCGGGCGGCGCCCAGGTGCGCGAGGTCGGCGCGCAACGCTGCGCAGCGTGTCGACTTCGGCCGACAGACCGGGCAGGCCGCGAGGTGCGCGTCGAACGCGTCGCGGTCACGAGGCTCAGCCATCGTCGTAGAGATAGGCGACCAGCAGCTGCCTCGTCGCCGATCGCCGAGCGTATCCGCAGAGATTCGTTCAGCATCTTAGGCAACCCGTCCTGCGGCGCCGGCCAGCTCGCGGCGCAGCACCGTGAGCCCCTGATACAACCGTGTCTTCACCGTGCTCAGCGGACATCCCACCAGGTCGGCAATCTCCTGGAACGTCAGCCCGTGATATTCCTTCAGGACGATCGCGGTCCGCTGCTCCTCAGGAGGCGGGCCATCGCCCGCTCGACGAGTCGCGTCAGATCCTTGCGCGCGACCAGCGTCCTCGATCGACTCCGAGGGCTCGGCCGCGGCCGCCAGTTCCATCAGGTCCACATCCTCCGGCGGCTGAACCATGGGCGCGCGGCGCTCGCGCCGCATCCAGTCGCGGCACAGGTTGAGCGCGATCCGGTAGAGCCACGACGAGAACTTCGCCTGTCCGCGGAACCGCGGGAGGGCGCGGAATGCCCGGAGGAAGGTCTCCTGGCACACGTCCCGGGCATCTTCCTCGCGGCCGATGGTCCGGTACGCCAGGGCGTAGATCGGCCGCTCCCATCGCAGGATGAGCTGATTGAAGCTGTCGTCGTCGCCGCTGATCGAGCGGGCCACCAGTTCTTCGTCGGTCCACGTCATGCGAGGGGCGAAAGGGCTCTTCAGAGGGTTAGACGGCATGCGGGTCCGTTCGGCCGTTCCGACGGTTCCTCCCGATCTTACCCGTCGATGCCGAGACCGGCTGCGGACTGTCGGCCGGGGGCCCGTGCGGCGGCGGCCGCCGGCGCGACTCGGGTAGAATCGCGGGCGACCGCGAGCCGGACACGGATCCCTGGCTGCCGCAGGTCGGCCCCAATGGACTCCACCGGCAGCATCTCCCTCCCCGAATCGGGACTTCTTTCCGTCCTGGCCAACGGCAGCCGCACCGAGGCGCTCTCGCTCCTGCACCACCTGGTGGTCCAGCGCGCGGGCGGGTCGTGTTCGCTGCTCTTCGAGTCGCATCCGGGAAGCGCGTCGCTGCACGCCACTTCCGGCCACGGCCTCGATGCCCTGCCGACGACTCCCTGGGATCCGTCCCCGTCCGAGGCGGCTGCGCTCGCCGGCTGCTTTGCCGGGGGCCGGCCCGTGGCGTTTGAGCGGCTCGACGAGGTCGCACCGTCGCTCGCGGAGCGCCTGGGCACCGGGACGGGCGTCGTCGTGCCGCTCGCTACGCGTGTCGAGCGCATGGGGCTGGTGGCGATCGGCGTGCCGTCGGGCGTGCAACCGGACCTGACCGCGCTGGAATCGTCCGATGTTGGCCGCGGGTTCCTCCTGGCGCTCGAACTCGCGCGCCTGCGGCAGCGCGAGGAGCTCGAACACGAGATCCGGACGCTCCTCGACGGATTCGCGGACCGTCTCGCCGCCACACTCGACTTCGCGCTGGCGATCGAACCGCTCTGCGAAGAAGTGTCACGACTGTTCGGCGCGGACCGCATGAACATCTGGCTGCACGACCGCGACGCGCGTCAGCTCGTGCTCCACGCCTCGTCGAACTACGGTCCCATCTCCGGGCCGCCCGCCGTGCGTGCCGACGACCCGATCTCGCCGGCGGCAGCGGCACTGCGCAGCGCACGCGCAGGGCTGGGGCGCGATGCCGATTCGGCGACGAGCCTGCTGACCGTGCCGCTGCGCGGCTGCCGTCGCGCGCTCGGCACGCTGGTGTTCGAAGGGGTCCGCATCGAGCCGGGTGATGACATCACGCTCCTGATGCGTGCCGACGAACTCGGCCGCCAGCTCTCGAGCGCGCTCGAAACGCTGCAGCTGCTGCAGACCGTCAGGCGGACCGCGCGGAACGACTGACATGCCCGCCCGGACTCCGGGCTCATCCCGAGTCATGCGACACTAGAAGGGCACGTCCCACGCATGATTCAGCTCTCGGAAATCACCAAGACGTTCGGCGACCGCGTACTGCTCGACCATGTCACGTGGCAGATCACGGCGCGCGAACGCGTCGGCCTCTGCGGCCCGAACGGCGCCGGCAAGACCACGCTGCTGAAGATGATGGCCGGGCTCGACGAGCCCGATTCGGGCGCGATCCTGAAGCCCACGGCCATGACGGTCGGGTACCTCCCGCAGGACGGCCTGATGCACGCCGGCCGCACCGTGTTCGACGAGGCCAGCAGCGCGTTCGAGGAACTGCTCCGGATCAAAGGCGAGATGCACACGCTGGAAGACCGGCTTGGCGACCCGTCCATCCCGGAGTCCGAGCACGACGCGATGCTCGCGCGCTACAGCGATCTGCAGGACCGTTTCCGCCTCGGCGACGGATACAGCATCGAGCTGAGGACCGCGACGGTGCTGCAGGGTCTCGGCTTCCGGCAGGCCGACTTCGAGCGGCCGACCGAAACATTCTCGGGCGGCTGGCAGATGCGACTGGCACTCGGCAAGCTGCTGCTGCGCCAGCCGAACCTGCTGCTGCTCGACGAGCCGACCAACCACCTCGACCTCGAGGCGAGAAACTGGCTCGAGGAGTATCTCACCGCCTACCCCTACGCGGTGATTCTCGTCTCGCACGACCGCTTCTTCCTCGACACAGTCGTCACGCGCATTGCGGATCTCGACGCTGCGGACGCTGACCGACTACGTCGGCAACTACAGCGACTACCTCGTCGCGCACGAGGCGCGCATCGACCAGATGCGCAAGGCCAAGCGCGAACAGGACGAGGAGGTCGCGCGCGTCAAGATGTTCATCGACCGGTTCCGCTACCAGGCGACCAAGGCGTCACAGGTGCAGAGCCGGATCAAGATGCTCGAGAAGGTCGTGCCGATCGAGGTACCGCCCGAGCGCAGGAAGATCCACTTCGACTTCCCCGTCTGCGCGAAGAGCGGCCGCACGGTGCTCGAGCTGAAGCACGTGCGCAAGGCGTACGGCGACCTCGTCGTCTTCGGCGACCTGAACGTCCACATCGAGCGAGGCGATCGCATCGCGCTGGTCGGCCCGAACGGCGCCGGCAAGTCGACGCTGATGCGGATGCTGTCGGGCGAGGAGGCGCCTGACCGCGGCGAGCGGGTCGAAGGGCACAACGTCGTGATGCAGTACTTCGCGCAGGACGAGGCGACGCGGATGGACCCGGCGCCGAACGTCTACGAAACGCTCTCGTCGGGGTCGCCGCACCACATGGTGCCGATGATCCGCAACATCCTCGGCGGCTTCCTGTTCTCGGGCGACGACATCTACAAGAAGGTGCGCGTCCTGTCGGGAGGCGAGCGCACCCGCCTGGCGGTGGCGCGCATGCTGCTGCGGCCATCGAATACGCTGCTGCTCGACGAGCCGACCAACCACCTGGATCTCGATTCGAAGGAAGTCCTGCTCGACGCGCTGGTCGACTACGGCGGCACGCTGATGTTCGTGTCGCACGATCGGTATTTCGTCGAGCGGCTCGCCACGAAGATCATCGAGGTCGGCAACGGCACCGCGCTCGTCTACCCGGGCACCTACAAGGAGTTCCTCTGGCACAAGGAACATCCCGACGTGGTCCGGGCGGCGGCGTCCGGTCCGCACACGACCCCGCGCGCCAGCGCCCCGAAGCCGCAGGCCGCCCGACCCACCCAGCCGGCGAAACAGGCGAAGCCGCCGCAGGCGGAACGCCAGGCAACGCCGCCGACAGGCCCCGAGCCGGGAGGAGCGGAAGCGGCTCGACGCGGAAGCGAGGCGGAAGTCCCGCGCCGTTCAGGCCCGCCGGGCAGAGGTGGAAGCCGTCGAGGCCCGCATCGCCGAAACCGAGGCGGAGATCCGCGAACTCGAAGCCCGCATGGCCGCGCCCGGGTTCTACGACGACCGCTCCGCCTCGCAGCAGGCGGTCGACGCGCACCAGGCGCTGATGTGGAAGGTCGGCGAGCTGATGCAGCGGTGGGAAGATCTCCAGTCTGCGACGGACCTCGCCACCACCGCCGACTGAACCACAGAATCGTCGGCCGATTACAATTCTGTTATAATCTGCTCCATTCCGGTTCGCGCTCGACCCGTAATTCCTCGGTAATCGGCCATTTCCGCGTGCGCGGCTCAGGTACGTCCCTTGCGCCGTCCACCTCAAGCTGAAGGGTATGTCCACACGTTCCTTGTCCACTCCACGTGTGCGCCAGCGTCGTCCAGACGGTGCGCCGGAGCCGACGACCGCCGGGGCACCCAACGGGCTGCCCGACGACCGTTTCTTCCGCCACCTGGTCAGCAGCATGCGCAACGGCGTCATCGCCATACACCGCGACGGCACGCTGGCCCTGATGAACGACGAGGCGTATCGCATCTTCTCGCTGACACGCGGGGCGACTGACGTGGGACGCCCGCTGGCCGAAGTCTTCCGCGATCGGCCCGAGCTCCTGCGCGTGCTCTCCGGCGCCTTCGAGATGACGACGCTGCCGAACCGCGCCGAGCTGCGGCTGAAGGATCTCGACCGCGTCATCGGCTACACCCTGTCGCAGGTCCGGAACGACACAGTCGATGCCGTCGGCGCGGTGCTGTTCTTCAAGGACCTGACGCAGGTCGAGCAGCTGGAAGAGCGCGAGCGGCTCCGCGACCGTCTCGCCTCGCTCGGCGAGATGGCGGCCGGCATCGCGCACGAACTGAAGAACCCGCTCGCCGGCATCGAGGTGATGGCCGGCCTGCTGCGCCGCCAGGTGCCCGACTCGCCGGCTGCGCAGTCGCTGCTCGCCGACATCATCAGCGAAGCCAAGCTGGCCAACGCCATCGTCGTCGAGATGCTGGAGTTCGTGCGGCCGATTCGGCTGCAGGTCGAGCGGACCAATCTCGCCGACGTCCTGCAGCAGGCGCTGATGCTCGCGGAGAGCAAGGTGCCGCGCGGCGAGACCGAGGTGGCGATCGAGGTGCCGGACGGGCTGCCGGTGATCGACGGCGACGCCAGCCAGCTGTGTCAGGTGTTCACCAACCTGCTGACCAACGCGTTCGAGGCGCTCGACGGGCGCGGCCACATCACGTCTGCGCGCGTCGCTGGAGGCCATCGAGCAGGATCCGGCATTTGCCGGCGACGCGCCGACCCCGACGCCGGCCGTCGTGATCGACGTCGTCGACGACGGCCCGGGCGTGCCGCAGGAGCTGAGCGACCGGATCTTCAACCCGTTTTTCACGACCAAGGTGACCGGCTCGGGCCTCGGGCTGCCGATCGTGCGGAAGATCGTCGACGCGCACGATGGCCGCATCGACTTGAGCAGCGAGCCGGGCCGCGGCACACGTTTCCGCATCACGCTGCCGGTCTCGTCGAACATCGAGCTGGTTCAAGTAGAGAGGCAACGACATGGGCCGAATTCTGATCGCGGACGATCACGACGCGCTGCGCCGCGGGCTGGCGCGCGGGCTGACCGAGGCGGGCCACGAGGTCGAGGAGGCTTCGAACGGCAATGCCGCCATCGAGCGGCTGCACGACAGCTACTTCGACGTCGTGCTGAGCGATCTCAAGATGGGCGGCAGCGACGGCATGGACGTGCTGCGCACGACGCGGGCGCTGCATCCGACGACGGCGGTGATCCTGATGACGGCGTTCGGCTCGGTGAACACCGCCGTCGAGGCGATGAAGATCGGCGCGTTCGACTACGTGCAGAAGCCGTTCGAAATCGAGGAGATGGAGGTCAAGATCGAGAAGGCGCTCGAAATGAAGCGCCTGAAGCACGAGCTCGATTACCTCCGCGGCGCGCAGCAGGACATCTACGACTTCGATCGGATCGTCGGCTCGAGCGCGGCGCTGCAGCAGCGTGCTCGACATCGTGAAGAAGGTCGCCAAGAGCAACACCACGGTGCTGATCCGCGGCGAGACCGGCACCGGCAAGGAGCTCATCGCCGGCGCGACCCATCACAACTCGCTGCGCAACGCCCGCAACTTCGTGAAGGTGAACTGCGCCGCGCTGCAGGAGAACCTGCTCGAGTCCGAGCTGTTCGGCCACGAGAAGGGCGCGTTCACCGGCGCCGACAAGCAGCGCATCGGCCGGTTCGAGCAGGCCGACGGCGGCACGCTGTTCCTCGACGAAATCGGCGACATGAGCCCGAACACGCAGGCGAAGATCCTCCGCGTCCTGCAGGAGCACGAGTTCGAGCGCCTCGGCGGGACGCGCACCCTGCGGGTCGACGTCCGGCTGATCGCCGCGACCAACCGCGACCTGCCGGCCATGGTGCAGGCAGGACAGTTCCGCGAGGACCTCTACTACCGCCTCAACGTCGTCTCGATCGAGATGCCGCCGCTGCGCGAGCGCAAGGACGACATCGTCCCGCTCGCCAACTCGTTCATCCGGCGGTTCGCCGGCGAGCTGAAGAAGAAGATCGACGGGCTCGAGCCAGACGCCCAGAAGCTGCTGATGCGCTACAACTGGCCGGGCAACATCCGCGAGCTGGAGAACACGATCGAGCGGGCGATGCTGCTGGCCGAGGGGCGCGCGATCGCCTCCGACGATCTGCGCCTCGGCGAGACGCCGACGCCCGGCGGCGGCCGCGATCACGCGCCGGTGGTGCAAGATTCCGCCGACCGGCATCCCGCTCGAGGACATCGAGCGCCATCGCGCTGATCGAAGCGCTGAAGATGTCGAACTGGGTGCAGAAGGATGCGGCGGAACTGCTGTCGATCAGCCCGCGCGTCATGAACTACAAGATCAAGACGCTCGGCATCGAGTTCCCGCGCGGCCGCCGTGCGGCGCCGCTGAACTCGATGGACTCGCCGGTCGCCGCAGCCTCCTGATTCAGCCCAGTCGGAGCCACGACGTCACGAAGAGCACGGAGCCTACTGGCCTTCGTGCTCTTTGCGTTTGGGTCGGTTACCCGAGCCCCGTTCCTTCGTGTCTTTCGCGTCGTCGTGGTTTCCCGCGGGGTCGGCCACTCCTGCACGCGGGTGGGCCTTGCGGTAGACGTCGAGCAACTGCGCGGCGTTCACGTGCGTGTAGCGCTGCGTGGTGCTCAGGCGCGCGTGGCCGAGCAGCTCCTGGATCGCGCGCAGGTCGGCGCCGCGCTGCAGCAGGTGCGTCGCGAACGAGTGCCGCAGCGCGTGCGGGCTGATGCCGTGCCGCGTTCGGTCACCGCCGACGTAGCGCCGCACCAGCGCGGTCGATGCTGCGGACGCGTCAGGCGCCCGCCGCGATAGTTCACGAACAGCGGCTCGCGTCGGTCCCGCGGCGCGGCGGCCCGTCCGGCGCGAGCTCGCGGCGGACGCACCAGGCCGACGCGGCGCCCCTCGCGGGCGATCAGCCTCGCGATCCTGCAGATAGGCGCGAATCGCCGTCGCGGCAGTGGCGTTGAACGGCACCAGCCGCTGCTTTCCGCCCTTGCCGAGCACCCGCACCATCGTCGCGCTCAGGTTCACATCGTCGAGGTCCAGGCCGGCGAGCTCGCTGAGCGCGCAACCCGGACGCGTAGAACAGCTCGAGAACGCGCGGTCGCGGCGGCCGAGCGGCTCCGTCATCGTCGGGCGCTTCGAGCAGCTGCGCCATCTCGTGCTCTGAGAGGTGCGCCGGCATGCGCACCTCGCGCTTCGGCGTGGCCGACCAGCGCGCCCGGATCGTCGTCGATCACCTCTTCGCGCCGCAGGTAGCGGAGGAACGTGCGGACCGCGGCGAGCTTGCGCGCCGCCGTCGCGCGCGACTGACCCTGCGGCGTGCACCCGCGCCAGGAAACCGTCGGATCGCGGCGCGGTCGAGCGCGGACGGCTCGAGCTCGCGCTGTTTGACGCCTGCCTGTGCGGCGACGTGTCCGAGGAACTGCGACAGGTCGCTCTCGTAGGCGCGCACCGTGTGCGGCGACACGTTGCGGTTCAGGCGCGAGAAACTGCGAGGAACGCCTTGAGGTGGTCGATCACGCGCGCCTCGCGCATGCCCGCATCCACTCGGCGAGCGCGTCGAGCGCGCGATTCGGCCATCGCGAGCTTGCGGTCCATCTTGCCGCGGGGTGCCTGCTCCAGCGGCTCCATGATGCCGAAGGTGATGTTCGACGGCTCGTAGTGCGCCGGGTCGGCGTGCGACGCGTAGTAGGCGAGCGCGCCGATGGCCGTCGTCCGCGGCGGTGCGGACGTCGGCTGGCCGGACGCAAGCGCCGCGGCGTTCAGGCCGGCCAGCAGACCCGACGCCGCCGACTCGACGTAGCCCTCGACTCCCGACATCTGGCCGGCGAAGAACAGCGCCGGGCGGCTCCGCACCTGCCAGGTCTCGGTCGAGCACCGTCGGCCCGTTGACGTAGGTGTTGCGGTGCACCATGCCGAAGCGGACGAACTCCGCCTGCTCGAGCCCCGGAATCAGCCGCAGCACGCGCGCCTGCTCACCCCATTTGATCTGGGTCTGGAATCCGACGAGGCTGAAGTGATCGGCGGCCAGGTTGTCCTGCCGCAGCTGCACGGCGGCGTACGGCTGGCGCCCGGTGCGCGGGTCGGTGAGACCGACCGGCTTCATCGGGCCGAACCGCAGCGTGTCGACGCCGCGGTGCGCCATCACCTCGATCGGCAGGCAGCCCTCGAAGAACCGCTCCTTGTCGAAGTCGTGGACCGTCGCCGACTCGGCGTGGACGAGCGCGTCGTAGAACCGCTCGTACTCGTCGCGGGTCAGCGGACAGTTCAGATAGTCGCCCTTGGCCATCGTCGACGCCGCACGCGGTGCGACCCGGCGATCGCGCGGACCGGATGCGCCCGCTGCTCGCACGGCGCAGGCTGCGGTCCCATCGCGACTGTCGGAAGACCTTCGTGCGATCGATCGATTCGGCGAGCACGATCGGGCTGATCGCGTCGTAGAAGTACAGGTGCTCGCCGCCGACCAGCCGCGCGATGTCCGCCGACAGGGCGTCGGAGGTGAGCGGTCCGGTCGCGACGATGACCGGCGTCGGCCTCGCGTAGCGGCGGGATCGCGGTCACTTCGTCGCGAACGATCGTGATGAGCGGATGGACGGCCGACCGCGTCGGTGACGGCCTGCGCGAACCGCTCGCGGTCGACGGCCAGCGCCGCGCCGGCGGGCACGCGGCTCGCCTCGGCGGCGCGCATGACGAGCGAGCCAAGCCGCCGCATCTCCTCCTTGAGCAGACCGACGGCGTTATCGAGCTTGTCGCCGCGGAAGGAGTTGCTGCAGACCAGCTCGGCGAGGCGATCGGTCTTGTGGACCGCGGTCGGGCGGACCGGCCGCATTTCGTACAGCGTGACCGGCACGCCGCGCTGACGCGGCCTGCCAGGCGGCCTCGCATCCGGCGAGCCCGCCGCCGACGATGCGGATCATGACGGCGTTGCGGCGCGCCTTCGCGGGCGCGCCTTCGGCTTCGCGCGGCCGCCGGCCGTGATCGGCCGCGGCCGCCGCTCTTCGCGCTTGCTTCCGCGTGCCGCTGGCGCGCCTGCGCGCGGCCACGCGTTCGCGACGCGGCCGCGGCCGGCACGCGCCTCGCTTCGAGCAGCGCGCTGGCCGTCCTCGAGCGAGAGCGTCGACGGGGTCGGTCCCCTTCGGCACCGACGCGTTGGTCTCGCCGTCGGTGACGTAGGGACCGTACCGGCCTTCGAGCACCTGCAGCGCGTGACCGCCGTCTGGCACCTCGATCTGCGCGATGACCTGCTTGGCGCGCCTGACGCCGCCGCGACCGCTTCGGCCCGCGAACAGCGCGCATCGCGCGCTCGAGATCGACCGTGAAGAGATCGTCGGTCGCTTCGAGCGAGCGGTAGTCGTCGCCGTGCTTGACGTACGGGCCGAAGCGGCCGAGACCAGCCACGACCGGCTGCGCCGATTCCGGGATGCGCCCCGAGCTCGCGCGGCAGCTGCAGCAGCTTCAGCGCCTCCTCCAGCGTGACCGTCGATTCGGTCATGCCGCCGGTCAGCGACGACCGCTTCGGCTTTTCCTTCGACGCCCTTCTCCGGCGTCTCACCGAGCTGGACGTAGGCGCCGAAGCGGCCGTGGATCGCGTAGACGTTCTGGCCGGTCGCCGGATCGATGCCGAGCATCGCGGCCCCTCGGCCTTGGCGCGGACCAGCGCCATCGCCTTCTCGACCGTCAGGTCGGCCGGCGCGAGCGTCGGCGGCAGCGACGCGGTCTTTCCCGGTCCGCCCTCGCCGAGCTGCAGGAACGGACCGAAGCGTCCGATGCGCACGCGGATCGGCTCGTCCGAGTCGCGGATCGACGCCGACGTCGATGAGCGGGTAGTCGGCGCGCTCCTCGGCCTGCTTGACCGCGTCTTCGAGCCCGCGATGGTGCGCGTCGCCGCGGTAGAACTGGCGGATGAAGTCGAGCCATTCGCGCTCGCCGCGCGAGATCTGATCGAGGTCTTCCTCCATCTCCGCGGTGAACTCGACGTCGATCGAGATCGCCGAAGTGCTCGCGCAGCAGCCGCGTGACCGCGAACGCGGTGAAGCTCGGCACCAGCGCCTTGCCCTGCCGGAACACGTAGCCGCGCCGCTCGATCGTGCCGATGGTCGCCGCGTAGGTGGAGGGGCGGCCGATGCCGAGCCGCTCGAGCTCCTTGATCAGCGACGCCTCGGTGTATCGCGCCGGCGGCGTCGTCTCGTGCCGCTTCGGCTCGAGCGCGACGCAGGCGCAGCCGCGCGGCTCGGCGTCGCCGGCGATGCGCTCGCCGACCGTCGAGCTTCGGGCAGCACCGTCTCCTGCTCCTCGAGCTCCGCCGCCGGATCGTCGCTGCCCTCGACGTACGCGCGGCGGAAGCCGGCGAACTCGATCGCCTTGCCCGAGGCCGTGAACACGGCCGGCTCGCCGTTGGTCGGCCGGCGCCGGTGATCTCGATCGTCGTGCGCAGCACGCGCGCGTCGACCATCTGCGACGCCATCGTGCGCTTCCAGATCAACTCGTAGAGGCGCAGGTCGTCGCCGTCGACGAGCGCTTCGAGCGACGCCGGCGTGCGCGGCGAAGTTGGACGGGCGGATCGCTTCGTGCGCTTCCTGCGCGTTCTTCACCTTGCGTCGCGTACCGGCGCGGGCCGCAGTAGTACGCGTCGCCGAACAGCTCGCGGATGGCCGCGCCGACTCCGCCAGCGCCTTCTCGCTGAGCGTCGTCGAATCGGTGCGGTGATAGGAGATGTGGCCGTCCTGGAACAGCCGCTGCGCCGCCTGCATCGTGCGCTCGGTCGAGAACCCCAGCTTGCGGCTCGCTTCCTGCGTCAGCGTCGACGTGGTGAACGGCGGCGCCGGGCGCTCGACGCCTGGTTTCTCGTCGACCGCGGTGACGGTCCACGGCAGGTTGGCGCGTGAGCGCATCGACCAGCGCGTCGGCGTCGGCCTCCGACAGCGACCCGCGCGTTTCGCCCGACGAGCACGCCGTTCGCGTCGAAGTCCTTGCCGGTGGCGACGCGCGTCGTCGCCGATGCGCGCCAGCGTGCGCGCTGAACTCGCGGCCTTCGCCCGACAGCCGCGCCTCGAGATCCCAGTAGCGCGGCCGTCCGGAACGCGAGCCGCTCTTCCTCGCGATCGACGATGAGCCGGACGGCGACGCTCTGCACGCGGCCCGCGCTCAGACCGGTCTGCACCTTCTTCCACAGCACCGGCGACAGCGTGTAGCCGTAAAGCCGATCGAGGATGCGCCGGCTTTCCTGGGCGCGGACCAGGTTCTCGTCGACGTCGTGCGCGTCCGCGACCGCCTGCGTTGATCGCCTTCTCGGTGATCTCGTGGAAGACGATCCGCTTGACCGGCACCTTCGGCTTCAGCACCTCCTTCAGGTGCCAGCTGATCGACTCGCCTTCGCGGTCGGGGTCGGTGGCCAGGATACACCGCGATGGCGCCCTTCAGCGCCGCCTTGAGCGCCTGCACGTGCTTACGCTTGTCGTCGGGGACGACGTAGTACGGCTTGAAGTCGCCGTCGGTATCGACGCCGAGCCGGCCCCACTTCTTCTTGCGGATCTCGTCGGGGATCTCGTCGGCCGACTCGGGCAGATCGCGGACGTGCCCGTAGCTCGCCTGCGACTTCGTAGTCCTGGCTCGTCCAGGAATCCGCTCGATCGTCCGCGCTTTCGCCGGCGATTCGACGATCACCAGTGTCTTTGCCATCGATCCTGCCGTTCACCCTAGCACGATCTGTCCAATCCGCACGAACCGGCCGCCCTGCCGACCCGCCGCACCAGACCCTGCAGTTCGAGCTCGAACAGCCGTGGCAGCAGACGCGGCGCGCCGCAGGCCCGACGCGGGCCGAAATCTCGTCCAGATCGCACGGCTCTCCCGGCGACAAGCGCCGCGAGACCGGGTCGCTCGGTCGTGCGTCGCGACCGTTCGCATGGCGCGGCCGTCTACCGCCGCGCGAGCTCATGCCAAGCTCCTCCAGGATATCGTCCGCAGATCTCGACGATCGTCGCGCCGTCCCGCAGCAGCGCGTGGCCGCCGCGATTGCGGCCGCTCAACACGTTGCCGGGCACCGCGAGCACGTCGCGCCCCTGCTCGAGCGCGCACCGCGCCGTGATGAGCGATCCGCTCTTCTCGCCCGCCTCGACGACGACGACCGCGCGCGACAGCCCGCTGATGATCCGGTTGCGCCGCGGAAAGAACATGCGGCTGCGGCGGCGTGCCGGGCAGCAGCTCGCTGACCACCGCGCCGCTGCGTCGCGATCTCGCTGGCCAGCGCGGCGTGCTCCTCGGGATAGACGACGTCCGCGCCCGCATCCGAGCACGGCGATGGTCGCTGCCCGGCGCCGACAGCGCGCCGCGATGCGCGGCCGAGTCGACGCCGCGCGCCAGGCCGCTGACGATCGTCAGGCCGCGCGCCGCGAGATCTGCGGCCAGACGGCTCGGCGACACGCCAGCGCATACGGCGAACCCGCGCGCGATCCGACGATGGCGACGCCGGCGCGTTCAGGACCGTCGCGTCGTCCCGCGCATCCACAGCACGGGCGGCGGATCGACGATCGTCAGCAGCGCGCCGGGATACGCCGGATCGGTCCAGGCGACGGCGTCGAGGCCGATGCGCGCGGCGCGCGCTCAGTGCGTCATCGGCGGCTCGCTCAGGCGCCGCGGATCGGTTCGCTCCCGATCGCGTGCGCGTGCGTGCCCGACGGTCCGCGCATTCCGCGTCGAGAACCGCGGCTGCGTCATCGCCGCGCGCAGGCGCTCGGCCACGCGGCGCCAGCGCCACGATCGGAAGCAGGGAGAGGGCGACGAGATCGACGATGGCGGACATCGGTCATCTCCGCGCGGCCTGCACCCGCGAGATGGTGCCGCGCACGCATCGCGGAGCCCGACCGCGTCCAGTATACCGTTCACAGGAACGACCACGGAGGACAGTCTTCGAAAGCCTCGTAACGCCGCCGGCGTCGATATCCGTGCAAATCACGGCGTTTAACGAGCCGTCGCGTGGCACATCGCTTGCTCCATCGCCGTCGCCACCACGCGTCCAAATGCCTTGCTCCCGCCGAATCCGAGTCGCTATAGTGGTCGAAACCTGGGGTCTCATGACCATGCGTCCACTGGCCGTGCGCATCGCTCCTCGCCGTGCTGATCGGCGGTGGCCCGGTGTTCGCCGACGCGCGCAGCGATGCCAAGGCGCAGGTCGAGTTCGGCATCGACGTCGCGCAGCGCGGACTCTGGCGCGAGGCGATCTACCGCTGGGAAAGGCGATCGAGATCGACCCGACCTACGCGGCGGCGTTCAACGATCTCGCCGTCGCCTACGAACACGAAGGCCAGCTCGACAAAGCGCGCGATGCATACGAGAAGGCGCTCGAGATCGAACCCGACAACACCCAGATTCGCCAGAACTACGAGCTGTTCAAGGAAATCAATGACCGGACCAGCGCCGCAAGGAAAAGCCGTAGTCTCGCTGCTCGCGCTGTCGTCGCGGCTCTGCGCCGGCACGACGCTCGCGTGCGGGCCGAGCCTACTTCGAGATCCCGATCGAGACGCCGATCCAGCCGAAGCTCGACGTCTCGGCGTTTCAGCGCGTGCTGATCGCCGGCTTCGTCGCCGGCGGCACCGAGGACGTCGACGCCAACCAGGAAACGGTGCGTCTGCTGCGCAGCCAGCTGCGATCGAAGTCGTCGCTGCGCGTGATCGACGCCGACGTCGATGCCGCTGCTCGAGATCGCGCAGGAACAGAGCCGCAGCGGCGGACAACGGCGCCGCCGATCAGGTCGGCGCACGCGAAGGCGGCGCGTCCGCTGCACGGCCGCGGCGATCGGCCGCCGGCCAGCCGCTCGCCGCTGCCCGACCGGATCAGCGAAGAGAAGGACCTCGAGCCGTACGAGCGGCTCTTCGCCAACACCGCGTACTGGAAGCGCATCGGCGAGGAGTACCAGAACCCGCTGATCGTCACCGGCACGGTGCTGTTCACGCCGCACTCGCGATCGGGATTCGTGTCGCGCGACGTCGAGCAGTACGACTCGTTCGGCCGCCGGCGCGTCGTCCCGGTGCGCACCTACATGGAGCGCAAGGGCTTCATCCTGCGGCCGAAGTTCATCTTCATCGACGGCCGCACCGGCGCGACGATGTACTCCGAGAGCTACCGCGAGGAAGTCCTGTACAACGCGCAGCAGAACACGCCGGCGCTGTCGTCGTACTTCGAGCTGATGGACCGGCTGGTGCCGAACTTCCTGAGCGCGCTCAGCAGCCAGAAGATCCGCGGCACTCGCGTTCTCCTCAAGTAGTTACGCGCACCGCCCGCGCCGTCGCGGGCGGTGGTCTGTCCTTCGATCCACGGTTTCGGTACACTTCCGCTCCACTGATGAGCGGCCGCCACGGTACGGCCCGTCGCCCGCAGCGAGGCGCACACCTCGCCGGAGCGATCGGCGTCGTCCTGGCCGCCGGCCTCACGGCGTGTCCCGGCATCATCGCCTTCCCAGAGCGGCAGCGCGAAATGAGCGTGAGTCAGGCCTACCGGTGGTAGCGGCGAGGAGTGCCACGACCCACCTAAACCTTTGCATTCGGGCCGGTTCGGGTGTACAACTTCCCCTTTGCACAGGTGCCGAATATGTACGCAATCGTTCAGGCCGGCGGCCGTCAGGTCAAGGTGACTCCCGGGCCGTCGCCATCGTCGACGGCACGGCGGGCGAGCCGGGCGCGGAACTGACGCTCGGACCAGGTGCTGCTCGTCGAAAAGGACGGCGGCGAAGTGGTCGCCGGCGCGCCGTTCGTCGCCAACGCCCGCGTCCTGGCGGTCGTCGAAGGCGAGGCGCGCGGGCCGAAGATCCGCGTGTTCAAGAAGAAGCGCCGCAAGGGCATGCGCCGGACCAAGGGGCATCGCGCGACCTACACGCGCGTGCGCATCAAGGACATCGTTCTCTAGGTTTCAGTCATGGCTCATAAAAAAGGTCAAGGCAGCTCCCGCAACGGCCGCGATTCCAACTCGCAGCGGCTGGGCGTCAAGGCGCACGACGGCAACCTCGTCACCGGCGGCACGATCATCGTCCGCCAGCGCGGCCGCCGTTTCCGTCCCGGGCTCAACGCCGGCCTCGGCAAGGACGACACGATCTTTGCCAAGATCGCCGGGCGCGTCCGGTTCGAAGACCACGGCGCCCACGGCCGCGTCATCAGCATCCTTCCGCTCGAGCAGGCCTGAGGTCGCCCTCAGGCCGTCACCGGTCACCTGGTCATTCGATTCCGGAGTACAGGTCGATGACCAGATGATCACCTGATGTTCGTCGACGAAGTCGACATCCACGTCGCGGCTGGCCACGGCGGACGCGGCTGTCTGGCGTTCCGTCGCGAGAAGTCGCGTGCCGCGCGGCGGTCCCAGCGGCGGCGACGGCGGCCACGGCGGCTCGGTCTACGTCGTCGCCAGCCCGCACACCAACACCCTCATCAACTTCCGCTTTCATCCCGAGTTCGACGCCGAACGCGGCGAGCACGGGGAGGGCTCCAACCGCACCGGGCACAACGGCGAAGGACCTCGAGCTCGCGGTCCCGATCGGCACGCTCGTGTTACGAGCAGACCGGCGCGCCCGGATCGCGCCGCGCCGTCTGCTCGCCGACCTGGCACACGAAGGCGATCGCGTGCTGGTGGCGAAGGGCGGCCGTGGCGGCCTGGGCAACGCGCAGTTCGCGACGTCCACCAACCGCGCGCCGCGGAAGGTGCAGCCAGGCGAGCCGGGCGAGGAGAAGGACCTGCGCCTCGAGCTGAAGCTGCTCGCCGACGTCGGCCTGGTCGGCTTTCCGAACGCCGGCAAATCGACGCTCATCTCGCGCATTTCCGCCGCCCGGCCGAAGATCGCCGACTATCCGTTCACGACGCTGACGCCGAACCTTGGCGTCGTCCGCCTCAGCGACGATCGGAGCTTCGTCGTCGCCGACGTGCCGGGGCTGATCGAGGGCGCGCACCGCGGGCTCGGGCTCGGCCACCAGTTCCTGCGTCACCTCGAACGCACCAAGGTGCTCGTGCACCTCGTGGACGTGTCGGGCGCAACCGGGCGCGATCCGGTGGACGATCTCGACACGGTCCGACAAGAGCTCGAGCTGTTCCAGCCGGAGCTCGCGGCCAAGCCGCAGCTCGTCGCCGCCAACAAGATCGACGCGCTCGACGACGAGGACGCGCGCCGCTGGCGCTCGAGGCGCGGGCGCGCGAGCTCGGATCTGCCGTTCTTCCGGATCTCCGGCGTCACGGGCGCGGGCGTGCCCGGCGCTGCTCGAAGCGGCCTGGCGGCTCGCTGGCGGAGGCGCGTGAGGCAGAGCGGGCGGCCGTCGACATTGCCGCCGCGCCTCGCCGCCGCATCCACGACCCTCGAATGAGCGCGCGCCGCATCGGCATCCTCGGCGGCACGTTCGATCCCGATTCACAGCGGGCACCTCGATCTCGCCGCAGCGGCGCACGCCGCGCTGGGCCTCACCGAGCTCCTCGTGATCCCGGCCAACGTCCCGCCGCATCGCCCGCTGCCGTTCGCCTCGGCCTTCCACCGCTTCGCGATGGTCGCGCTCGGCGGTGGCCGGCCGTCCCGGCTGGCAGGCGTCCGATCTCGAGCTCGGCACGAGACGGCCGTCGTACACCGTCGACGACGCTCCGGCGCTTTCATGACGCGCGGCTACGCAGCCGTCCGAGCTGTTCTTCGTCATCGGCGCCGACGCGTTCGCGGAGATCGCCACCTGGAAGGACTATCCGGGCATCCTCGACTGCGCGCATTTCGCGGTCGTCTCGCGTCCCGGCTTCGCCGTCGCGAGCTGCCGGCGCGCCTGCCCGCGCTCGCCGATCGCGATGGTGCCGGTCGCGCGTGCGCAGGAGGCGCCCGCGGATCGACCGTCGATCATTCTGATCGAGCGCCGACCGCCGACGTGTCATCGACTGCGATCCGGCAGCGACGCTGCGCGCGGCGAGTCGATCGCGGGCATGGTCGACCCGCGCGTGCAGCAACACATTGAACAGCACGGACTTTACAGCTCATCGACGCCGGACCGGCGAGACGCGACGCGCGTCTGCGGATCCGGCGGCAGGCAGGTTGCATGGCCAAGGCTGAGAAACGGCGCAAGGCGCACGCGCTTGCCGAAGCAGATCATCGCGGCGATTGAGGCGGCGGAAGACAAGAAGGCGAACGACTCGTCGTGCTCGATCTGCGCAAGGCTGCCGGCTTCACCGATTACTTCGTCATCTGCTCCGGCACCAACGCGCGGCAGATCCGCGCGATCGCCGACGCCATCATGGAGACGCTGGCGGCGGACGGCGCCAAGCCGGCGCACGTCGAAGGCTACGACCGCTCCGAATGGATTCTGCTCGACTACTTCGATTTCATCGTCCACATCTTCGCGCCGGAGACGCGGATGTTCTACGGCCTCGAGCGGCTGTGGGGCAACGCGGAGCAGGTCGACGCGCCGAGCGTCCGACCTGACATGGCCTGACCGTGCGGCCCGGTCCTGGATGCCGCTCGCATGCGACCGGTGACCCGTGCGCGAGTGGCCGACCGCTGCTCGCGACCTGCGCTGCGCCGCTCTGCGCCGCGTCGATCGCCCGCTCGCCAGCCGACGCGCGGCTGCGTGTGCCAGGAGTGCTGGCGCGGCGATCCTGCCTGCTCGACCCACCGCATCTGCGAACGCTGCGGCGACCCCTGTCGCCATGGCGACTCCGGCGCCGCCGCGACTGCGTCCGCGCTCGCGCGCGGTGCCGTCCGCGATCGATCGATCGCGCGCGTGCGATCGGACGTATGACGGCGCGCTGCGCGCGATCGTGCACGCCCTGAAGTACGACGGCACGGCGGTCGCTGGCCGGCCGCTCGCGCGCCTGATGCACGACGCCGCGGCCGGATCTGCTGGCCGGTGCCGACGTGGCGTGCCGGTGCCGCTCCACCGCTCGCGGCGGCGCGAGCGCGGCTTCAACCAGGCCGACGATCTCGCCGGCACTCGGCCTGCCTGTCGTCGCTGGCGCTCCGCGCGTGCGACGCGACCGCCGTCCAGGCCGACCTCGCCGGCGGCAGAACGCCTGCGCAACGTCGAAGGGGCCTTCGCCGCGACACGCCGCGCCGCGCGCTTCGCGGGCCACGGTCGTCGTGCTGGTGGACGATGTGAGCACGACCGGCGCGACGCTCGACGCGTGCGCCGCGCCCTGAAGGAGGCGGGCGTCGCGCGAGGTGCGGGCGCTTACGGCAGCGCGAGTCGTGACGCCGCTCGCGCTGAACACGTCGGCGGCGATCACGTCCCTGGCGCGCTCGCCGTCCAGGAGGACCAGTCCTCGCGTCGCCGCCTGGCGATGGTAGCTGTCGCGCACGCGGGCCTGCAGCGCGAGATCGCGCTCGTAGCGGTCGCGATCGGCCGCTTTGCGCTGCGACCGCGGTTTCCGGCGCGATGTCGAGCATGATCGTGAGCGCCGGCGGCGGCAGGAACCGCTGCATGTCGATCAGCCAGTGCGGGTCGAGCCCGAACGCCTCGCCGTAGGCGACGCTCGACGCGAGATAGCGGTCGCAGACGAGGATCCACCCGTCACGCAGCCAGCGCTGCAGATCGTCCTGCTGCGCTCGTAGCGGTTGGCGACGTACAGCAGCTGCATGACGTCGGCGGCCGTAGTCGCGCTCGCCGGCCAGCGCACGCGCAATCTCCTCGCCGATCGAGGTGCCGTAGTCGGGGAACGACACCAGCCGGACACTTGCGTCCTCCTGCTTCAGGCGATCGCGCAGCAGCTCCGCCTGGGTCTGCTTGCCGCTCTGGTCGAGCCCCTCGAACGCGATCAGGTGTCCCTGCATGAATCAGGTGCCGGTGGGGACGGGCGCCGGCGACTCGAGCGCCAGCATGTCGTCCACCGTCTGGCGGCGGCGGATCACGCGCCAGTCGCCCCGTCGTCGACCAGCACTTCGGCGGGCAGCGGGCGGCGATTGTAGTTCGACGCCATCGCCGAGCCGTACGCACCGGCATCGCGAATCGCCAGCAGATCGCCGACCTCGAGCGGCGGCAGCATGCGGTCGCGTCCGACGACGTCGCTGCTCTCGCAGACGGGACCGACGATCTCGTAGTACTGCGTCGGCTCGGCGTCGCGCGCCAGCACCGGCTCGATGCGGTGGAACGCGTCGTACAGCGCCGGGCGCATCAGCTCGGTCATGCCGGCGTCGATGACGGCGAACTCGCTGACGGCGTTGCGCGGCTTGAGATCGATGACGCGCGCGAGCAGCAGGCCGCCGGTCCGATCGATCGATCGCCCGGGCTCGATGACGATCGGAAGCCCGGTCGGGCGGACCGCGTCGAGCACCGCTTCGACGTAGTCGCGCCGGCGCCACCACGGGAGCGCCGTCGTACGAGATGCCCAGGCCGCCGCCGACGTCGACGTACTCGAGCGGCAGGCCGGCGCGCTGCAGATCGGTGGCCATCGACGCCGACAAAGGCGGCGGCGCCCCGCAGCGGTTCGACGCTCGTCATCTGCGACCCGATGTGCACGTGCACGGCCACCAGCTTCAGAAACGGCCGGCCGTCGAGCGTCGTGAACAGCTCGCGCGCGGCGTCGAGCGGCACGCCGAACTTGTTGATCTTGAGCCCGGTCGAAATGTGCGGATGGCTCCTGGCGTCGATGTCGGGGTTGATGCGGACGGCGACGCGGGCGGGGCGGCCGAGACGTGCGGCGATGGCCTCGACCCGCGCCAGCTCGCCAGCCGACTCCACGTTGATCGCCTTCAACCCGAGCGGCACGGCTGCTTCGAGCTCCGCTGGCGACTTGCCGACGCCGGTGAAGACGATGTGGTGCGGCTCGAACCCCATGCGACGGGCGACATCGATCTCCCAGATGGAGTTCGCGTCGGCGGCGCTCCCGAGATCGCGCAGCAGGCGGCCGATCGCCAGGTTCGAGTTCGCCTTCAGCGCGTAGTGCAGGGCGTGCGGATAGCCGCGAAACGCGTCATCCAGGGCGCGGAAGCGGCGGCGGATTTCCGGCGCGCTGTAGACGTACAGCGGCGTGCCCTCGGCGGAAGCCATGGCTGAGAGCGCAACGCCGTCGCACACGAGATCGCGGCCTGCGTAGAAGAGTCCAGTCACACGGATCGACTAACGACTATACCACCTGCTATCATCGCGCGATTCCGCGTCAGCGACCATGGCAGCCGATCACGCAGCAACGCCGGACGCTCTCGAAGCGCTCATCCAGCGGTGTCTCCGCGGCGACCAGGCCGCGTGGGAGCGCATCGTGCGCCAGCACTGGCGGAAGGTGTTCAACGTCGCGTACAAGTTCGTCGGCAAGCACGACGAGGCCGAGGACCTCACGCAGGACATCTTCCTGAAGATCTTCAAGTCGCTCGACACCTTCGATCGCCGTGCGAACTTCCAGACCTGGCTGATCAGCGTCAGCCGCAATCTGTGCATCGATCACTACCGCAGCGTCCGCAAGGAGCGCGAAACGATCGATCGCGACGTCGACGCCAACGAACTGACGCCGGCGTCAGTCGATCCGGGTCCGATCGCCGTCCTCGAGCAGCGCGATCGCGTGACGCTGCTGCGCGACGCGCTCGCCGCGCTGCCAGACACGCTCCGCACCGCGGTGGTGATGCGCGACATCCAGGAGCTGTCGTACCAGGAGATCGCCGATCGGCTGCACCTGCCGGAGGGCACGGTCAAGTCGCGGATCAACCGCGGCCGCACCGAGCTCGCCCGCCAGATCCGGCGCCTGCGCGGCGACGACTACAGTCCGGGCGGATCGTCCCCCGACGGCCGCACACGCACGGGAGCCTATCGATGAACGTCACAACGGAACAATCCGGCCAGGTCTCGATCGTCCGCGTCGGTGAGTCGCGGATGATGTATCCGATGCTCGCCGACTTCTCCTCCACCGTCTCCGCGCTCGTGGCCGGAGGAGCCCGCAGCATCCTGATCGACCTGCGGCCGGTCACCTACGTCGACAGCGCCACGATCGGCTGCTTCATGGACCTGTATCGCACCGTCTCGGGCGCGGGCGGCCAGCTGCGCCTGTCGGGGGTCCAGAAGCGGGTCGAGACGATGCTGACCATGACAGGCGCCCAGAACTTCATCGGCATCCACGCCGACGAAGCGGGCGCCCTGAAAAGCTTCGGGGCCTGACATGCGTACCATCAAGACGACCACGGGCTCGGATCTCTCGCTGGACGGCGACCTGCTGGCGATGATGGAGCTGCTGTACCGGGAGGTCACCGCGAACCGCGCGCTCGAGCGGACCTTCGACGACATGGTGAAGGAAATCCATCACCTCATCGATCAGATGAGCGAAGACGAGCGGCGGACCTACTTCGTCGAGAGCCTCTTCCTGAACACGGTCCGGTATGAGAACGACAAGCTCGAAGCGTACATGAAGAAGCTGTCGCGCAAGTAGGCGCGGCGGGTCGTCCGCGCGGTGCGGACGGGGCGTTCAGGCTCGGAGCGGGAGCCGCAGAACGGTCAGTTTGCGAGACGGGACACGGCGGCCGCCACGGGCGCTTCAACGGCAGTCGCTACGTCGAGCGGCCCTTCCACCAGCCGCCAGCAGTCGGTCTCCTCGAGAATCTTCCCGGCGAACTCCGTGTGCAGCGCGTGGCCGGCGCGATGCGCGACCAGGTGGCCGATCACCGGGTGTCCGACGAGCGCGAGGTCGCCGACGGCGTCCAGGATCTTGTGGCGGACGAACTCGTCCTCGAAGCGGAGGGCGTTGTTCAGGACGCCGGTCTCCCCCAGCACGATCGCATTTTCGAGCGAGCCGCCCAGCGCGAGGCCGTTCTGCCGGAGCATCTCGACGTCCTTGAGGAACGTGAAGGTGCGCGCCGGGGCGATCTCCTCGATGAAGCTCTCTTCCGTGATGCGCAGCGTCCGCGACTGGTGCCGCAGCAGCGGGTGGTCGTAGCTGATGCTGTAGGTGACCTTGAAGTGGTCCGACGGGTAGAGCGCGATTCGCTTGTCGCCGCGCGACAGCGCGATCGGCCGGACGATCTTCAGGAACCTGCGCGCCGCCCCCTGCCGCTTCACGCCCGCTTCCTGAATGAGATAGATGAACGGCGCCGCGCTGCCGTCCATGATCGGCACCTCGGGCGAGTTGAGCTCGATGAGCACGTTGTCGACGCTCATGCTCACCAGCGCCGCGAGCAGGTGCTCGACGGTCTCGACCGACACCTCGTTGCGCGAGAGGGCCGTCGCCAGCTGGATGCCGGCCAGGTGCTGCACGTTGGCCGGCACCTCATGGTCGCCGAGATCGGTCCGCCGGAAGCGGATGCCGAAATCGGTCGGGGCCGGCTTCAGTGAAAGCTGAACCTTGTTGCCGGAATGAAGTCCGATTCCGACACAGGAGATCGCGCGACGAAGAGTACGCTGTGCGTCCATTAGCCTCTCAGCGAGTAGGGACGATCACAGCCGAGCTGAGCAAACGTGATGCCCACTGCCGGAGCGCCGAGCGGCGCCTCTCATCGTACGAAAACACTGGCAAACTTCACACTCTCGCTCAATCTTGCACTACCACCACAATCGCCACTGTGGTACTGCGGCCACAGCGCCGAACTTCAGAAGTGTGTCAATATTACCACATCAGCTAGACCGCAGCTGACCTGAGCGGCCGCCCGCGCTCCGCGGTGAACAGCTCCGCGAGGTAGCGTCCGGTCGCCGAACTGTCGTGCCGGGCCACCTCCTCGGGCGTGCCTGCCGCGACAATCCGGCCGCCGCCCACTCCGCCCTCGGGGCCCAGGTCGATCACGTGATCGGCCGTCTTGACGACATCCAGGTTGTGCTCGATCACGACCACCGAGTTGCCCTGCTCGACCAGCTTGTTCAGGACGTCGAGCAGCTTGCGCGTGTCTTCGAAGTGCAGACCTGTCGTCGGCTCATCGAGGATGTACAGCGTCCGCCCCGTGCCGCGGCGCGACAGTTCCCGCGCCAGCTTGACCCGCTGCGCCTCGCCTCCCGACAGCGTGGTCGCCGACTGCCCCAGCGTGATGTAGCCGAGCCCCACGTCCTGCAGCGTCCGCAGCTTGGTCGCGATGGCCGGGAAGTTCTCGAGCAGCGGCAGCGCCTGATCCACCGTGAGCTCGAGGACGTCGGCGATCGACTTCCCGCGATACGCGATCTCGAGCGTCTCCCGGTTGTAGCGGCGGCCCTTGCACTGCTCGCACGTGACGTACACGTTCGGCAGGAAATGCATCTCGATGGCGATGACGCCGTCGCCCTGGCACGCCTCGCAGCGGCCGCCCTTCACGTTGAACGAGAAGCGACCGGGGCGGAAGCCTCGCTGCTTTGCTTCGGGCATCATCGCGAAGAGATCGCGGATGAACGTGAACAGCCCGGTGTAGGTCGCGGGATTCGATCGCGGCGTCCGCCCGATGGGCGACTGATCGATCTCGATGACCTTGTCGATCAAGCCGATGCCGTCAATCCCGTCGTGCGCCCCGGGTTCGTCGGCGGCGTTGAAGATCGTCTTCGCGAGCGACCGGTAGAGGATGTCGTTCACCAGCGTCGACTTCCCCGATCCGCTCACGCCGGTCACGGCCGTGAAGACGCCGAGCGGCACGCGCACGTCGATGTTCTTCAGGTTGTTCTCGCGCGCACCGCGGATGAGGAGCTCGCCCTTCAGCGCGGGTCGCCGTGCAGCCGGCGTCGGGATCGCCTTGCGGCCCGTCAGGTACGCGCCGGTGATTGAGGTCGTGTCCTCGATCAGATCGCGAGGCGTCCCCTGGAAGATCAACTGCCCGCCGTGCTCCCCTGCTCCGGGCCCCAGGTCGATGATCCAGTCGGCCGTGCGGATGGTCTCCTCGTCGTGTTCGACCACGATGACCGTGTTCCCGAGATCGCGGAGGCGTGCAAGCGTGTTCAGCAGCTTGCGGTTGTCCCGCTGGTGGAGCCCGATTGACGGCTCGTCCAGCACGTACAGCACGCCCGTGAGGTTCGCCCCGATCTGCGTCGCGAGGCGGATGCGCTGCCCCTCGCCGCCGGACAGCGTGGCGGCGCTGCGCCCCAGCGTGAGGTAACCGACGCCGACGTCGTGAAGAAAGCGCACGCGATCCTGGATCTCCCGAAGAATCCGCTCCGCGATGATCGCCTCGCGATCGGTCAGCTGCAGGGAGTCGAAGAGGGCGAGCGCTTCGGCGATCGGCAGGTCCACGTAATCGGCGATCGTGCGCCCCTTCACCCTCACCGACAGGCTCTCGGGCTTCAGGCGGCGGCCGTGGCACGTCGCGCACGCGCGCAGCGATCGGTACGGCTCGAGATCCGCCTGCTCCGTCCACGTCCCCTCGTCGTACCGCCGGCGCAGGTTCGGGACGATGCCCTCGAAGGTCTGCGCCCCGCCTTTCGGCGCACCGAACAGCAGCAGATCGCGCTGTTTGCGCGGCAGCTTTCCGAACGGCAGGTCGAGAGCGATGCCGAAGTCACGGTGCAGTGCCTGGAGCGCCTCGCGCACCAGCTTCCGGTCGCCGCGCGCCCACGGCAGGATGGCGCCGTCCGCGAGCGACTTCGACTCGTCGGGCACCACCCGCTGCGGATCGAAGTCCACCAGGGCGCCGAGCCCCTGGCATCCCTGGCACGCCCCGTGCGGCGAGTTGAACGAGAACGCGCGGGGGGTCATCTCCGGCACGCTGATGCCGCAGTCGACGCACGCGAGCCGCCGCGAGAAGAGCCGGTCGCCCTGATCGAACGCGTTGATCACCACGACATCGTCGGCGAGCTTCAGAGCGGTCTCGACCGACTCGGTCAGCCTGCGCTCCACGCCTCCGCGGATGATGACGCGGTCCACGACGACGTCAATCGAATGGTTGCGCCGGCGATCGAGCTTGATCTCCTCGTCGAGCGAGCGGAACTGGCCGTCGATCCTCGCCTTGGTGTAGCCACGCGCCCTGAGGTTCGCAAGCTCCTTCTTGAACTCCCCCTTGCGGCCGCGCACGATCGGCGCGAGGACGTTGATGCGCGCGTCCTGCGGGTACAGCATCACCATGTCGACGATGCGCTCGAGCGACTGGCTGGAGATCTCCTTGCCGCACGTCGGGCAGTGCGGAACGCCGATGCTCGCGAACAGCAGGCGGAGGTAGTCGTAGATCTCGGTGACCGTGCCGACCGTGGAGCGCGGATTCGAGCCGGTCGTCTTCTGCTCGATCGAGATAGCCGGCGACAGCCCGTCGATCAGGTCGACGTCAGGCTTCTCCATCTGCTCCAGGAACTGGCGCGCGTAGGCCGACAGCGACTCGACATACCGCCGCTGTCCCTCGGCGTAGATCGTGTCGAAGGCGAGCGACGACTTGCCCGAGCCGGACAGCCCGGTGATGACCACCAGCCGGTGCCGCGGGATATCGACGTCGACGTTCTTCAGGTTGTGCACGCGTGCGCCGCGTACCGCGATCCACTCGTGGGCCATGCTCCCTCTGTGGCGGGTTCTGTCGACTGTCGAAACCTTAATTGTAGCACCCGCCCCGCCAGAGGGCTGAACCGCTGCGGGGGAGGACTCGGGTCAGGCGCGACTCCGGGGGCGCAAACGGCTGTGCCGGTACCCGTACCCGAAGTAGAGAACGAGCCCGACGGCCAGCCAGATGCCGAATCGCTCCCAGGCGTGGGTCGGCAGGCCGAGCATCACGTAGAGGCAGGCAAGCGCGCCGGTGACCGACACGAGCGGCAGCGCGGCGACGCGAAACGGCCGCGGGCGGAGCGGCTCGGTGCGGCGAAGGACCAGTACGCCGATGCACACGATGACGAACGCCGACAGCGTGCCGATGTTCGTGAGGTCGTAGATTTCGTTCTCGTCGAGCACGAGGGATCCTGCGGCGACCGCGATGCCCGTCACCACCGTGGTGATGTGCGGCGTGCGGAAGCGCGGGTGCACGCGCGACGCCCACGCCGGGAGGAGGCCGTCCCGCGCCATCGCGAAAAAGATCCGCGGCTGGCCGTATTGGAACACCAGCAGCACCGCGGTGAGCGAAACCACCGCACCGAGCGAGACGAACCACCCCGCCGTGCCGAGACCGGCCCGCTGAAGCGCCTCCGACAGCGGATCGGCCGCGCGGAGTTGCTGATACGGAACAAGGCCGGTCGCCACCAGCCCCACGACGACGTAGATCAGCGTGCAGATGGCAAGGCCGCCAAGGATGCCGATGGGCATGTTCCGCTGCGGATCATGTGTCTCTTCCGCCGCCGTCGAGATCGCGTCGAAACCGATATAGGCAAAGAACACGATGGCAGCACCCTGGTGAATGCCGCGCCACCCGTTCGGCGCAAACGGGACGAAGTTGGCCGTGTCGATGTGCATGACGCCGACACCGACGAACAGGCCGAGCACCAGCAGCTTCACGACGACCATGACGTTGTTGACGCGCACGCTCTCCTGCACGCCGACGTACAGCAGCCCGGTGATCCCCATCACGATGGCGAACGCGGGAAGGTTGAGGAGCACCGGAACGCCGGCTACGCGCGGAGCAGTCTGGAGCAGCGCGTGCACGGCTGGATCGGAGCTGAGAAGCGCGGTCCGGTAGCCGTGCGTCAGATGGTCGGGCAGGTGCACGCCGAACCCCGTGAGCAGCGAACTGAAGTAGCCGCTCCAGGCGATGGCCACGGCGATGTTGCCGACCGCGTACTCGAGAATCAGGTCCCAGCCGATGATCCACGCGACCAGTTCGCCGAGCGTCGCATACGAGTACGCGTAGGCGCTCCCGGCCTGCGGGATCATCGCCGCCAGCTCCGCATAGCAGAGCGCCGCGAGCCCACACACCAGGCCGAGGAGCACGAACGACACCACCAGCGCCGGTCCAGCGCCGTAACGGACGATTTCGCCCGATGGGAGGGTCTCGCCGGCCGCAGCCGTGCCGATCGACGAGAAGATGCCAGCGCCGATGACCGCGCCAATCGCCAGCATGATCAGATCGCCGGCGCCCATCACGCGTTTCAGCCCGCTCCCGTCGTGCGCGTCGGGAACCAGGGCTGCAATCGGCTTGCGCCGAAGCAACTGCGACATAGGGAGCGGATCCTACCTGTTCGAACGTTTCAGCCGCGCCAGGGCAGGCGATAGGCGGTATCTGCGGTGCACACCACGAGGCCGTCGCGCGCATCGAAGGCGAACCCGATCAGGCGCGGACCCGAAAGCATCAGTTCGTGCGGCCCGGAAGTCGAGACCCGATAGACCCCGCATCGGCCGGCCAGCGCCTCGACCACCCACAGCGAGCCGTCCGGCGCGAACCCGAGGCCCTGCGGGCGGCCGAATCCGTCGGCGTGCAGCGAGACATGGCCCTCGAAGTCGATGCGGTAGATGCCGTCACGCGCGGACAACGTCGGCGCGGTGACGTAAAGCGCATCGCGCCCCATGGCCAGGTGAAAGGCCGCCACGCTCGACGGCAGCGACGCGAACGACGACGTCCGGCCCGCCTTGTCCACGGCGAAGATGGTACCGGACCGGTCGCCGACATACAGGGTGCCGTCCGGCGTGAACGCGAGACCGCACGCAATCCCGAGGTCGCCTGCAAAGGTCTCCGCCGTGCCGTCCTCGCGCAGCCGGTAGACCGCGCCCTCGAAGCGGCTCGACACGAACAGTTCGCCGTCCGGTGACACGGCCATCGAGGTCGGGTTCGTGACGCTGGACGAGAAGCTCTCGCGTGCGCCTCCCGCCGCTACCCGGAAGATGGACACGGGTACCTGCTGGCCGCGGCTGCCGCTGTAGGTGAGGTACAGGTTGCCGGACGCGTCGAAGACCGGGTTGTCGACCTGATGAAGCCCTGTGGCGATGGCGATGCCGACATCGACCAGCACCTGTCCTTCGACACCCTCGACGTCCACAGGAAGGCGCCCACCCTCCTCCGACAAGACGACGACACCGATTTCCGAGGGCGATGCGAACGCGATGCGCGCGCGGCCGCCGTTGATGCGAACCTCCGGAGGCGCCTCCACTCCAACCGGAAGATGGTCGCCGTGGACGGTGATACGGCCACCCGGGATCGTGTGGGTCGGGGCGACGGAGCTCAGGCGCGGGGTGGACATGGGACGAAGGCGCACACCCCGCAAAGCCGGCCGGCTACGTGTCGTCGAGCTCAGCGTTCCAATAGAGATAGTCCCGCCAGCTTTCGGGTGCGTTGCGCAGGCCGATCGTAATCCGAATCGCGGGCGCCGACTCGGGACGTTTCGGCGGCCGCAGCAGATGCATGTGCGCCTCGCCGGGCGTGCGGCCGCCCTTGGCGCGGTTGCACTGGACGCAGCAGGTGACGATGTTCTCCCAGTCCTTGCGGCCGCCGTGCGCGACCGGCACGACGTGGTCGAAGGTGAGCTCGCTCGTGGGGAAGACGTCCCCGCAGTACTGGCACCGATGATCGTCCCGCGCGTAGATGTTCGCCCGGGAGAAGGGGACGTAGTCGAAGCGACGTTTGATCTTGATGTACCGGAGCAGCCGGATGACGGACGGAAGCTTGAAGCTTAACGAAACAGCGCGGATC
Organism: uncultured Acidobacteriota bacterium; assembly: GCA_963748265.1. Lineage (GTDB taxonomy): Bacteria > Acidobacteriota > Vicinamibacteria > Vicinamibacterales > CAVVIG01 > CAVVIG01. The sequence continues at coordinate 575,663 of CAVVIG010000003.1, forward strand.
TCGCGGTCGTAGACAGAGATAACCTCAACCTTCCCCTGGCACCACAGCGTCACCGCCTTCTGCCAGTGGACGATCTTGAGGGGCTCGTACGACGCGTTGAGAAGAAGCGTCTGTTCCATACCTCCGCTTCGTGTTCCTTGCGCCCGGCGCGAGTCGCTTCGCTGGTGAAAGTTTGCCCGACCGCTGCCGAGGTGTCAAGCAGCTGACGCTGTAAACACATGGGTATGATGCGGTTAGCGGCTCCGATCACCGGTACAATGTCGCGCGTGGTGAACGTGGGCCGGCGGATCCTGGGAGTCGTTGGGGCAGTTGCCCTTTCCCTCGCAGCCGGGGGTTGCGCGTCGAGCGGCGCGACACCGAAGCCTTTCCCCATGCCGGAATCGGCCGGCGACCGAACGCGGCCCCCTGTTGTCCCGCCGGATCACCAGCTCAGCGACGATGACGTGCGAGCCGGTTCCACCCCGGCGGCGACGCGCATCATCGACACGGCCCTCCTGCTCCGTGGGGCGCCGTATCGCAATGGAGGGTCGACGCCACAGGGCTTCGACTGCAGCGGGTTCACGCAGTGGGTCTTCGCGCAGCACGGGCTCGGGCTTCCGCGGGAAGTGCGCGATCAGTTCAGCGAGGGACGGACGGTCGATGCGACCTCCCTTCGGCCCGGCGACCTGATGTTCTTCACGACGACTGCGCCGGGCGCATCGCACGTCGGCATTGCGCTTGGCGGGGACACGTTCGTTCACGCGCCCAGCTCGACCGGTGTGGTACGCGTCGAGCGTTTCAGCTTGCCCTACTGGCGCCGTCGCTTCGTCGGCGTCCGCCGCGTCGTCGCCGACTAGGCGGCCCGGAACTCGCTCTTGCGGAGATAGCGGCGCGAGGCGTCGCGCATGAACTGGCGGACGTGCAGGTCGGCTTCGCCGTACCTGTGGCTGTCGAGCGGTCGATCGCCACGGCTCGACATCGATGCCAGCGAGCTCGCCTTCGCACGGCGGCTGTGGCGTCAGGCGCTCGATGAACCGCTGCGGATAGGACGGAAACGGACGGAAGCTGGTGCCGACGATGCCGCCGTACTGGCGCGTCAGCGCGTCGAAGTCCGACTTGAGGAAATCGTAGGCGGCGGGGTCGGGCTTGGTGTCCAGGTAGTCCGACACCATCTGCGCGACCTGGGCGAAGAACTGCGGCCCGTGGCAGTTCGCCGAGTAGGTGCCGTCGCTCTTCTCGATGCGGCGGATGCCCGTCTGATCCGGATCGATGTGATAGAGCTCGTGAACCACCGTGTCGAGCTTCGCAATCCACGCATCGCTGGCGCGCCGGTAGAAGCGCTCCTTGCGCGAGCGCGCGAGCGACTGATCGCAGAACCGCGGCAGCGTAAACGAGATCAGGTACTTGATCTGGCGCGCGCCGATCGTCACGACCGGCGACTTGGTGACGAACCACTCCGAACGGCGCGTGATCGTGCCCGAGTTCGCGGTCGCGCCAGAAGTAGTAGCCCGGTTCGCTCGGCGGCAGGCTCAGGCAGTGGCAGGTCGCGAAGGCGCCTTCGGCGTTGGATCGGCCGGATCGCGCGAAGACGAGCAGTCGGCGACGTCGATGAACGACAGGACCGGCACGCGCGAGACGATGTCCTGCATCAGCAGCGTGAGACGTTCGGTGTAGTTGATCATGCGCTCGCGCCCGACACTACGACGGCTCTTGATCGCATTCGCACACATCCGGCCCTCCCGGACGCGGGACGCGCGCGATCGCTGCTTACAGTGATGCGTGTAACGTTAGCGACCGTGAACTCGCACCGTCAAGCTCAGCAGAGTCAAAAACCGTCAAATAAACAGTGAGAAATTTCGTGCTTGGAGGGCTGATGTTCAGCGCTGACGATCCGAGGCGCGCGAAATTGCAGGCGTTCCGTTCATGCGGCGCAGAATGATCTGCTGCCGGCGCAGCAGCCGAGGCGTCGGCCTGGCGGGATTCAGCAGGCGCGGATTGACGATCGCTCCGGCCAGCAGCGCCGCCTCGTCGGTGCGAGCACGGCGGCCGAGTGCCGAAGTAGGCCTGCGCTGCCGCCTCGATGCCGTAGATGCCGTCACCCCACTCGATGACATTCAGATACAGCTCGAGGATCCGCGTCTTGTTCAGCTCCGCCTCGAGCCGCCGCGCGATGATCAGCTCGCGAAACTTCCGCAGCGGATTCTTCGAGGGCGACAGGTAGAGGTTCTTGGCGAGCTGCTGCGTGATCGTGCTCGCGCCCCGCACCAGCTGGCCGCGCGCCCAGTCGAGTTCGATCGACTTCTGCAGCTCGTCGTAGTCGACGCCGTCGTGCTCCCAGAACGCCGCGTCCTCGGCGACGAGCACCGCGCGCGTCAGGTTCGGCGAGATGCGGTCGATAGCTGATCCACCGCTGCACGTGCCGCGGCTGGCGTCCCGCCTCGCTCGCGCTTCGCGCGCGCGAACTCCATGAACGCCGTCGTCGAAGGGTTCGTCTTCGCGAGCGGCCGGACGTCGGGCAGCGTGAGGTAGGCGTACGCAGACGCCACGGCGAAGCCGGCACCTGCGTGCCGCGAACGCCAGCAGCCTCGTCGTGAACGGATCCGTGCGATTCATCTCAGGCAGGCACCGGTGACTGCCGCCTGCTTCGCGAGCGCGCTCTCGAGCGCACCCGTGCAGCAGGACGATGAGGCGTGGCGAGGAGCTCGCGCCCATCAGCCCGACGCGCCAGATCCTGCCGGCGAGCGGGCCGAGGCCGGCGCCGATCTCGATGTTGAACTCGTCGAGCAGATGCGCTGCGCACCGCGGCCTCGTCGACGCCCTCGGGCACGCGCACCGCGTTCAGCGTCCACAGCCGTTCGCCTTCGGGCGGCAGCACGCCGAGACCGAGCGATGCGAGCGACGCGAGGAGCGCCATGTGGTTCCGCTCGTGCCGCGCCCAGCGCGCCTCGAGCCCCTCCTCCTCGACGATCGCGAGCGCCTCGGCGAGCGCGTAGACGAGCGCGGACGACATCGTGTGGTGATACTTCCGGCGCAGCCAGTAGTCCTCGAGCAGCTGCAGATCGAAGTAGAAGCTGCGGCACTTCACGCGCCGTGCGAGCGCGCGCGGTCCGAAGACGACCGGCGCCAGACCCGGCGGCGCGCCGAGGCACTTCTGCGTGCAGCTGTAGCAGGCGTCGATGCCCCAGCCCGCCGACGTCGAGCGGGTGGCCGCCGAGCGACGTGACGGCATCGACGATCACCAGCGCGCCGTGCTCGCGCGCGATTGGCGCCAGCGGTCGACCGGGTTGCAGCACGCCGGTCGATGTCTCCGCGTGGACCATCGCGACGATGTCGGCAGGGGTCTTCTGCGAGGGCCGCGCGCAACGCGTCTGGATCGCAGGCGCGTCCCCACTCCACGTCGAGCCGCGGCGACCGTCGCGCCGTAGCGCTCGCACATCTGCGCGAGCCGATCGCCGAAGTAGCCGGTGACGATGACGAGCACGCGCGTGCCGGCGTTCGACGAGGTTGGCGACGGCTGTTTCCATGCCGGACGTGCCGGTGCCCGACACCGCGAACGCGAACGAGCCTTCGGGCGCGCGGAACACACGCGCCAACCGTGCGCGCACATCGTCGAGCAGCGCGAGCATGATCGGATCGAGGTGGCTGACGGTCGGCGACGCCATCGCGCGCATCACGCGCGGCGCGGTCAGGCTCGGCCCGGGGCCGAGCAGAATGCGGTCGGTGTCTGGCAGAAGGCTCATGCGGGTCTCCTCGAATTGGCTCAAGGCGCCACGGAGCGCCGTGACGGCGGCCTCCGGCAGCGGGAACGAGCGGCGGGCGCGGAAACCCGGCATCGATGCCGGTGAGTGTCAGCGCCGCTTTCAGTCCGGCCACGCCGTCACCCACTGGAAATCAGGCGCGCAAGCGGCAGCAGCTGCCGCTGCAGCGCGCGCGCCTCGTCGAACGGCGTTGCGATCGTGCGAGCTCGAACAGCCGCGCGCAGGCATCGGGCAGCACGCCGCCAGCGCGAGGATGCCGCCGGCGGCGCCGGCGCAGAGCGCGGCGTAGAAGGTCGCTGCGGACCCGGCGAGCACGCGAGGCTGTCGGCGGCACAGCGGCCACCAGGTCGGCGATCTGCGCGATGTCGCCGCCCGATTCCTTGATCCCGATGATGTTCGGATGCGTCGCGAGCCGGCCCGCGACAGCCGGCGTCAGGTTGACGCCGGTCACGGCCGTGAAGTTGTACAGGAGCACCGGCACCGGCGAGGCGTCGGCGACGGCCGTGTAGTGGCGCACGAACACGTCGACTCGTCATCTGTCGCCTTGAAGAAGCCGGGCGTGCGCACGAGCACCGCGTCGGCGCCGAGTTCGGCGGCGCGGCGGGCGGCGCGCAATGGTGTGCCTGCGTCGACTCGCGCGCCGGTGCCGACGATGAGCGGACGGTCGCGCGGCACGAGCTGGCGCGCCTCCCCTACGACGCGCGCCGCCTCTTCATCGTCGAGAAGGCCGGCCTCGCCGTTGGTGCCGAGCATGACGAAGCCGGTGAGGGGGCTGGCCACCCAGCGCGGGAGCGCGGCGCGCAGGCGCCGTTCGTCCAGCCGCCCGTCGCCGTCGAAGGGCGTGGGCAGCGGGGCGAAGACACCGGCGAGCTTCATGACCACATTGTACGGCGGCGGATCTGCGGGCCCGTTACCGGCCCTGGCGGCGGCCCGATGGCTAGGCGTGATACAGCGTGCGTGCGAGGAGCGGTGCGGATTCGGGCCGGCCGGTCAATGGATTGGCCACTCTGCGACGGGACCGACTGTCGAATTTGGGCCGAAAATCGCGGCTCGGTGGAGCGCGCCGATTGCCCGGCCAAGCGATTGTCCAGGAACGGCTGACATTCGTCCCTGGGATTAGATACCTCTACATTAACTAACTCTCCAGCTATCAACAGCTTACTGACCAGCCTGTGGACCATCGGCTCTGCTGGTACCAGCCGTGCCATATCAAAGGTCATCGATTCGCCCTGCCGCCCTCTGGTTCTCGCCCGTCGAGTTGTATCGGGCCGAGGTTCTCCAGGGCACAGCGACAGCGAAGCGAATCGGCAGTTCACACAGCAACAACGTTTTGGAGTCTCCGATGGCCTCGCTTCGCTCTGTCACACGTTCGACGCTCGCCCTGGCCCTTGTGTTCCTCTGGCTGACGCCCACGCCTGCTCGCGCGGCCAAGCGAGCCCGGCTCGGCGCCGACCTCGAACAGAAGCTCGCGACGGGGTCGCAGACGATCGAGGTGATCGTCAGCGGCGGTCGGGGGCAGGTGGATGCGCTCGCGCGCAAGTACGGCCTGACGGTGAAGAAGTACCTCCGCTCGGGCGCCGTGCTCGGGCTGAACGCCGGACAGCTCGATGCGCTGTCGCAGGACGAGGCCATCGACCACCTGGCTGCTGACGCCTCTGTCCGCGCGACGAACCTGACCACGGAGACCATCGGGGCCGACCAGGTCTGGGCCGGCGCCGGCACGCTGCCGCCGCTCAGCGGCAAGGGCGTCGGCGTCGCGCTCATCGACTCGGGCATCGACGCGCGGCACGTCGCCCTCGCGCAGCGCGTGGTGTTCACCAAGGACTTCATTGGCGGCGACGGGTCGGATCCGTTCGGTCACGGGACCCACGTCGGCGCGCTCATCGCGGGCGTCGGCGGCTCGACGGCAGACACGGCGGACCTGACTGGCGTTGCACCGGCGGCGCGGATCATCAACCTGCGCGTGCTGGACGGCACGGGCGCCGGGCGGGCCAGCGACGTGATCGAGGCCATCGACTGGGCGATTGAGAACAAGTCGGCGTTCAACATCCGCGTCATCAACCTGTCGCTGGGCGCCCCGGTGGTGCAGTCCTACAAGGACGATCCGTTGTGCGAGGCGGTCGAGCGCGCGGTGGCGGCGGGGATTGTCGTCGTCGCGGCGGCGGGCAACCAGGGGGCGTCGGCCGACGGCGCGCGATCTACGGCAGCGTCAACTCGCCGGGGAACGCGCCGAGCGCGCTGACGATTGGCGCGGTCGACATGCACGGGACTGCGCAGCGGTCGGACGACACGGTAGCGCCGTATAGCGCGAAGGGGCCGACGCGGTACGACCTGCTGATCAAGCCGGACCTTGTGGCGCCGGGCAGCCGGCTGGTGTCGGCTGAGGCGGAGGGGTCGTATCTGTCGCAGAGCTTCCCGGAGCGGCACTACGCGGGTTCGGGTGCGAATGCCTACATGCAGCTGTCGGGGACGAGCATGGCGGCGGGGGTGGCGAGCGGGGCGGTGGCGTTGCTGCTGGATGCGACGCCGCAGCTGACGCCGCACGAAGCGAAGGCCGTCCTGCAGCTTACCAGTGCGCCCATCGCCAACGAGGGGCTGCTGGTTGGCGGGTCCGGGCAGCTTGATGCCCTTGGTGCGGTCGCGCTGACGCGTCGGCCTCAGGTCCTTATGACTGACGGTGCGGGTCTTCAGATCGCCGAGGAACCTGCGTCGATCGCTGGACTGACGACTGACGCCCTTGGAGCCGCACAACTCTTCGGGGTGGCAGAGAAGAAGCCTGGTGGGGTCGCGCGCTTCTCCGCGGGACGGCGGACTCGATCGTGTGGGGAAACGTCGCTGGACTTCCGGTGGTGTGGAACTCCGCGATCGTCTGGGGCAACGCCGCTGACTCAATTGTCTGGGGCAATGCCGACTCGATCGTCTGGGGCAACGCGCAACTCCATCGTCTGGGGCAACGCCGCTGACTCCATCGTCTGGGGTAACTCGATCGTCTGGGGCAACGCTGTCCACTCGATCGTCTGGGGTAACGCCGCGCGGACTCGATCGTCTGGGGCAACGCGAACTCCATCGTCTGGGGCAATGCCGCGCCGACTCGATCGTCTGGGGCAATGCCGTGGAATCGATTGTGTGGGGCAACTCCATCGTGTGGGGCAACGCAGCGGACTCCATCGTGTGGGGCAACGCTGCGGATTCCATCGTGTGGGGCAATGCCGCGGATTCCATCGTCTGGGGTAACGCCCACTCCATCGTTTGGGGCAACTGACGCAGAAGCCACTGTTCTAAATCGATACGCGATTCTCTAGAGGAAAAGACATGCGCGCCATTATCGTTTGGGATTGATCGAACCGATAAGCTGGAGCGGGAATGGTGTCATTCCCCGCATTTGAGCACACACGGTCGGGCCTACATTACGGCCGTCATTGCGCTGGGCTTCACAGTCATCGGCGCTTCTGCGCACGAGCTGATTGAGCACCCGGTTGGTGTTCAGTGGTTCCTGCTTGCAGCACTGACCCTGGTCAGTGGCTCGGCGACTGTGAAGTTTGCCCTCGGTTCCGGCTTCGATCTCCATCTCAGAAACGTTTGTTGTCGCGGCGGTCCTGCTCTACGGGTCCGCCGCTGGGACTCTCACGGTCGCGCTTGACGGTCTGGTGATTTCGTACTGGATCGCCAAGCGTCGGCAGGAGCTCTACCGAGCGCTCTTCAACATGTCCGCGCCAGCGCTGTCGGCTTGGTGTGCCGCACAGTTGTTCTTCTGGCTCTCGGGAATCGAGCCGCTCGTCAAAGCTCCGGCACCCCTCGATACGATTCTTCCGGCCCTCGTAGTCTTCGCTCTCGCGTACTTCGGACTGAACAGCTGGCTGATCGCGTTTGCGATCTCGCTCGAGAAGGGCGTATCGCCTTTTGAGGTATGGCGAAACAACTTCATCTGGCTGTCTCTGAACTACTTCTGCGGCGCCTCAGTGGCCGTCCTTCTCGTTGTCTATACGCGCCAGATCGACCTTCGATTTGTCGGCGTCATCGTGCCGCTCTTGTTGGTGCTGTACTTCACTTTCAAGATTTCGATGGACAGGGTCGAAGACGCCAACAGGCACGTCGACAAAGTGAACCAGCTGTATCTCTCAACCATCGAAACGCTCGCCATGGCTATCGATGCGAAGGACCAGGTAACTCACGGCCACATCAGACGCGTGCAACGGTTCGCCGTTGGCTTGGCACGAGAGCTAGGTGTCCGTGATGAAGCGCTGATCAAGGCCATCGAAGCCGCGGCGCTGCTGCACGACATGGGGAAACTCGCCGTCCCGGAGCACATTCTGAATAAGCCAGGCCGACTAACGGAGGCCGAGTTTGAAAAGATGAAGCTCCATGCCAGCGTCGGGGCTGACATGCTCTCCGCGATTGACTTTCCCTACCCCGTCGTGCCGATTGTCCGGCATCATCACGAGTCTTGGAACGGGTCGGGGTATCCGGACGGACTGCGCGGAACTGAAATTCCGATCGGCGCACGAATTCTCTCCGTCGTGGACTGCTTCGACGCGTTGACTTCGGATCGTCCCTATCGCAGGCGCCTATCGAATGCGGAGGCGCTTGCGATCCTCAACGAGCGGAAAGGCTCCATGTACGATCCGTGGGTCGTTGAGACGTTCGAGCGGGTGCACGGTCAGCTCGATACGGGGGACCGATCTAACGTAATCGTCGAAACGGCCGCGGAAGGTCTTCCTCCATATCGGGAGACCCCGGAAGGAGAGGCTTCCGCACGTCCTCAGGCACGGGGAGAGAGTCGCAAGAGCCTCGATACCTCTTTGCCGACGGATGACGAAGTTGCGTTGGAGTGCGAGGCGCTGATGCTCCGGGTACGGCCGCTCGTGCCCATACAAGTGCTTGTTTTCTATCGATATGACTCTAAGAGCGACGACTTGGTCGCTCATCAACTTGCAGGCGGTGACGCATCGTTGTCTGGAACGCGACTAGCGCTCGGCGATCGCCTGAGTGGTTGGGTCGCTGCGAATCGGCAGGTCATCACGAACTCTGACGCCGCGCTTGACCTGGGAAGTGTGGCGTCCGACTTCCAGCCCCCGCTGACTCATTGCATGGCGCTTCCCGTGGTGAGTTCGCGATCCCTTGTAGGCGTTCTGTCGCTCTACTCGTCACAGCCTTTCTCGCCTGAACACGAGAGACTGTGCGTGACCATGATTCAAGAAATCGTGGATGCTGTCGACAAACGTCGGCCCCAACCTCTTGCTATTGCGCGAGCCTAGTACCAGATGGCCTTTTGCACAGATATTTGGGACCAGCCACAAAATGGGCCCACTTCTCCCTCCAATACCTAAATCTTTCTGGTAAGGTCCGCCCATTCGGGGAGTCCACGATGGAGCCGGTGTCGCTCGCGAACACGTTGGCGGCGGAGGGACGGTACGGGGACGCTTTAAAGTGTCTCGCACCGCTACCACAGGCGCGCCTAGACGCCTCGGCGGCTCTCCTCTACGCGCACATCTTGGAAGTGACGGGCAGTCCAGACGAATCCTGCGCACTAGTCCAAAGAGTTCTGCGCAGCAAGGGCCTGTCTGGCAGAGATCGAGCGCACGGGGAGTTCGTTCTCTCCCGAGTCGCTGCGGCCCGAGGCGATGTAGCGTCCGAACGTGACCACCTTCATAGAGGGATAGCTCTCGCGGAACGTGCTGGAGACACCTCGCGAGTCGCCTGGTGCCAGCTACGCCTTGTCGCTCTATTGGCCGATCACTCGGGCCCTGACTCATGCCGAGCCCTGGTCCAGAGCGCTCGACATGCCGTGAGCTGCGTTGGAGACGGCGCCTTAACTGCAGCATTGCACCTAATCGTCGCCGACATTGACGGGAAGCAGGGCCTACTCGCAAAGGCCCTGAGACATGTTCGCCTTGCTCAAAGCCTGCTTCGAAAGTATCCGAATGTTTGGCTGCAGGCGTGGTCCGAAGGCACGCTGCTAGCGCTCTCCATCCTTCAGTGCGATTACAACCGCGGGCTGGAACACGGGCGACAAGCCCTAAATCTTGCCGACAAAAGCGGCGCCGCACGCATTCTCAGGATTGTCCTCGGCAACCTCGGCCAGCTCCATTTCACCCTAGGCAATTTCGACCTGTCCATCGAGTATCTCCATCGAGCGGCTGAGGCTTCCGTCAGGAGTGGTGAGCAATATGCTGGCCTCATTGACTCACTCGCTCGGGTGCACTTAGCACTTGGAGACGCCGCCGAGAGCGAGAGGTTGCTAAGCGGCGTGTGGGTCCGTGACAGCGATGCACAACCGACAAGTAGCTACGTCTATCGGCATTCGCTCGCCACAAAGGCTGAAGTATTCGCGCGACTGGGAAGAACCCAAGAGAGTGTGCGCTACTTCAAAGAGGCTGCTGCGCTCGCAGAAGCCTGCGGCGACATAATCCTCCGGGACTCCGTCCGTCACTTAATGGAGGAAGTAACTTGCTCGCGGGAATCGAGCAACGTTGCGACCTCGCCTGACTTCAGCTTGCCCGAACCTGCCAGGACTACACCGAACTCAGTCGCGCTGTACGAGAGGGTGCTCGCTTCCCGGTTGTTAGTGGCGGGCGATCTCGCACATGCAGAGACACACCGGGGCCGAGCTATCCGCATCTACGATGCGGTTGGGGATCGGCTCAACAGATCAGCGTTTCTCGGCACCTTCGGTCGGGTCAAGGGGGACGACGCACCGACGAGCACGCGTTCACCGAGGGCGACGGATACGGGCTTGCAGTCTGCCTCGAGCCTCCTCATGCACGCCGGCCGCCCCGAACTCGTCGCGGCCGAACTCCTCGCGCTTCTCGAGCAGCTCGATTGCATCACCGGCGCCCGCGCACTCGCCCGCGCCGCCCAGGACGAAGAGATCCTCGGGGCCTTCGGGACCCTCGACGGCAACGGCACGACCCGCACCTTCACGCTCGGCACCTCGCGCAATCGCGCCATCGAGGTCACGGTGGCCGCGCTCCCCGACCTCGAATCGCAGGCCACCCTCAACAGCGTCGCCTTCCTGCTCTCCAGCGTCCAGGAGCTGGATCGCGCGCGGATCGAACGCGACGAGCGCCTCACCCTGTGGCCCGTCGACGAGCTCCCCGCTGAAGACGATGACTCGGTTGTCACTGGCAAGATGCGCGACCTGATGCTGCTGGCGCGCAAGGTCGCGCAGTCGACCGTCGGGGTCCTCATCACCGGCGAGAGCGGCACGGGCAAGGAAGTGCTCGCGCGCGCCATCCACCGCTACTCGCCTCGCTCGAAGAAACCGTTCGTGCCGTTCAACTGCACCGCGGTGCCGCGCGAACTGCTCGAGAGTCAGCTGTTCGGATACAAACGCGGCGCGTTCACCGGCGCCGACCGCGACAACCCCGGGTTGATCCGCGCTGCCCGCGACGGCACGCTCTTCCTCGACGAAATCGGCGAGCTCGGACTCGACCTGCAGCCGAAGCTGCTGCGATTCCTCGAGTCGGGCGAGGTGAGCCCGCTCGGCGAAACCGGACCGCTGCACGTGAACGTCCGGATCGTCGCCGCCACCAATGCCAACCTCGAAAAGCTGGTCGCCGAGGGACGCTTCCGCGAGGATCTGTACTACCGCCTGAACGTCATCCCGCTCCCGCTGCCCCCGCTTCGCGAGCGGCGTGACGAGATCCAGGCGCTCGCCCATCACCTGGCGGCCAAGGCAGCCACCGAGTTCGGCAAGGGTCGCGTCAGCGTCGGCGACGACCTCATGGCGCACCTGCTCGTCTACCCGTGGCCCGGCAACATCCGCCAGCTGAACAACGAGCTGCGACGCATGATCGCCATGGCCGAACCCGACGCGACGCTCACACCCGACAACCTGCCGCGGAACCTGCGCGAGGAAACCGATCGACTTCTCCGCCGCGCCGACGGTCTCGAGATCTCGGTGCCGCTCAATCAGGGGCTCGACACCACCGTCGCACGACTCGAACGGGAGATGATCAAAGTCGCACTCCAAGCCAGCCACGGCCGCGTGGAGGCCGCCGCAAAGGCGCTCGGCATCTCACGGAAGGGGCTGTATCTCAAGCGACGCCGCTTGGGCCTCTGACTCGTCGCTGTCATCGGCTGGTTCGAGCGGCGGCAGACCGTGCTCCTCTCGCAGGAGCCGCTCGATCGACGAGAGCAACACTCGCTGCGACCCGCCCAGTGTCCGCACCGTCTCCAGCCGCCCTTGCCTGATGCGGTAGTAGACCGTCCGCCGCGACACCCCGAGGATTTCCGCCGCGTCCCCAATCAGAAAGCTTCTGCGCGTCCGCTGTGATCCCATGCACTCGGCATTCGCAGCTCGAGTGCCACCTCAACACTTCCGAAAAACGGCCCAAATCCTGAGGTCTCTCCGCAAGCACGGCGGCACTTTCTGGGAACGGGCTGTCCGTTGGGGTAGCGCCTACTCGCGTGAGGGAAGCTGTAACCTGCCCTCCAGTTGCACGCGGCGGCACTGCACCTGTCCACGCCTCGAAAGTCAGCTTGACTTTCAGGCCAGCCCATTTTACATTTTGATTAATCAAAAATGTCGTCGCCGCCAACTGTTGATGAGCTGAACGTCGCCACGACCGACAACCCCCTCTGGCGTCGAACCGGCCTCGAGCGGAGCCTGCCCGAGGTTCACGGCTCGGTGCCCATTCCGCACGGCGCAGGATTCTGGCGAAAGCTGCTCGCGTTCGCCGGGCCCGGCTACCTGGTCGCCGTCGGCTACATGGATCCCGGCAACTGGGCCACCGACATCGCGGGCGGTGCGCGGTTCGGCTACACGCTGCTCAGCGTCATCATGATCTCCAACCTGATGGCGATCCTGCTGCAGGCGCTCGCGGCGCGACTGGGCATCGCCAGCGGACGCGACCTCGCCCAGGCGTGCCGCGACAGCTACTCTCGCCGCACGACCCTCGTCCTCTGGGTCCTGTGCGAGATCGCCATCGCCGCGTGCGACCTGGCTGAGGTGCTCGGTGCGGCGATCGCACTCAACCTGCTCTTCGGGCTCCCGCTGGTCTGGGGCGTCTGCCTGACCGCGCTCGACGTGCTCATCGTCCTCTACCTGCAGAACAGGGGCTTCCGCTACGTCGAGGCGCTCGTCGTCGGCCTGATCCTCGCCATTGCCGGATCGTTCGCGATCGAGTTGTGGCTTGCGCGGCCGGATCTCGGCGCGGTGGCGGCCGGCTTCATCCCCAGGACCGAGGTGCTCCGGAACTCCGAGATGCTCTACATCGCGATCGGCATCCTCGGCGCCACGGTGATGCCGCACAACCTGTACCTGCACTCGTCGATCGTGCAGACGCGCAAGTACCTCGACACGCAGGAGAGCAAGCGCGAGGCAATCCGCTTCGCATCGATCGATTCGGCGGTGGCGCTGATGTCGGCGCTGTTCATCAACGCCGCGATGCTGGTGATGGCAGCCGCCACGTTTCACGGGACGGGACACCAGGATGTCGCCGACATCGCGGACGCCCACCAGCTGCTGTCGCCGCTGCTCGGCACCACGCTGGCCAGCGTGCTCTTTGCCGTGGCGCTGCTGTGTGCCGGCCAGAACGCGACACTGACCGGCACGCTCGCTGGTCAGATCGTGATGGAAGGATTCATCAACCTGCGGCTGCGCCCGTGGCTCCGTCGGCTCATCACGCGCCTCATCGCGATCATCCCGGCGGTGATCGTGACGGTGCTGTACGGCGAGCGCGGGACCGGTCCGCTCCTGATCCTGAGCCAGGTCATCCTGAGCCTGCAGCTGCCCTTCGCCGTGTTTCCGCTCGTCGCCTTCACGAGCGACCCGGCCAAGATGGGCGCGTTCGTCAACCCGCTCTGGGTGAAGCTGCTCGCATGGACCGTCGCGGTCATCATCGCCGCGCTGAACGTCTGGCTGCTGTATCAGACGTTCTTCGGCATGTAGAATCCGTCTGATGTACCGTCGAATCCTCGTGGCGCTGGAGAACTCCGCCGCCGACGACACGATCCTGAGACACGCGCGCGATCTCGCACGCCTGACGGGCGGCGAGCTGCTGCTCGTACATGTTGCGGATGGCTGGGCCGCGCGCAACTACGAGCAGCTGAATCTCAGGGAATCCGAGGAGATGAAGGAAGATCGCGCCTACCTCGAACGGGTGCGAGGCAGCCTGGCGTCAGAGGGGTTTACCGTGTCGGTGCGGCTCGCCAACGGGGACCCTGCCACAGAACTGATCAGGGTCGCCGAGGAAGGGAAGGTGGACCTGATCGCGATGTCCACGCACGGGCATCGCTTCGTTGCCGATCTGCTCTTCGGCACCACGGTGGACAAAGTTCGCCACCTCGTGAAGGTGCCTGTGCTGCTGCTGCGCGCGCAATAGACCGTCCGTCTGAATCTGGTTGAGCGTCAGGGCTCGACCTCTTCCTCGTCGCCCCAGGGATTCGGCTGAGGCCCGGGCGTGATGCCCGCGATGTCCGGATCTTCCTCGCCCGGCTTGCGTGGATTGTTCACACGCACGGCCTTGGCGGATGCCCGGCGCTCCTCCTTCTGCTTCCGCTTTTCCTGGCGCGCACGCTCTTTGGCCCGCTTCTCGAGCGTCGGTCTTGTCCGATTTGCCACGATTCCTCCTGACCCGTACTGCTGTCACGTGTACTTTATCATCTGCGGTCGGCGCGCGGCTCGGCCATGCGACGAGGCACGCGTCCTGCTTTACGCGATCGCGTGCTGCTCGCGCTGCTTCTCGGCCTGACAATCGCCCAGCACGCAGACGAGGGCGCGTCCGGACGGCATCGAGCGTCCGGACGGCATCGATCCGGCATAGACACGCGCGCCGGCTGCCGCGATCCGCTCGCCTACCAGGTTCTGCTCGACCGCCGGGGATTCTCGTCGGGAGTCATCGACGGCGTGAGTGGCCCGAACCTGGCGCGGGCCCTCGCCGAGTACCAGCGCGCGCACGGCGTCGAGCCGACAGGCCGGCAGAATTGTGCCACCTGGAACGCCCTCTCGAGCGAGGACGCCGGAGAGATCCTGGCGGAGTACACAGTCACACAGGCCGACGCCGACGGCCCATTCCTCGAACGCCCGCTGCCCGACGAACTGCCGGAACAGGCCCCACTCGAGCGGCTGTCCTACCAGTCGCTGATCGAATCGCTGTCGGAGCGCTTCCACACATCCCCGCACCTGCTGGCGCGGTTGAACGGAGCGCGGAAGCTGGCGGCGGGCGCCAGGCTGAAGGTGCCCGCCGTGACGCCGTTCGACGACAGCCGGCGGCCGCAGGCCGATCCCGAGGGGGCGTCGATCACCATCCGCGTCTCGCGGGGCCGTTCGATCCTGCGCGCCGAACGGAGCGACGGCAGCATCGCGTTCGTGGCGCCGGTGTCGAGCGGGAGCACGCACGATCCGCTGCCGATCGGCAGCTGGAAGGTCACCGGCGTGTCGTGGCTGCCGGTATTCCACTACAGCCCCGAGCTGTTCTGGGACGCGGAGCCTGGCCACTCGAAAGCCGCGATCAAGGCCGGCCCGAACAATCCGGCTGGCGTCGTATGGGTGGACATCAACGTCCCGCACTACGGCCTGCACGGGACGCCAACACCGAATCTGGTCGGCCACGCGCAGTCGCACGGCTGCGTGCGTCTGACCAACTGGGACGCCGCGCGCCTGGCCTCGCTCGTCCGCCCGGGCACGCCGGTCGTCTTCGAGCCATGACCAGGCGGAATTGGCAGCGGCGTTGGACGGCGTGGGCGATCGGCCTCACCTTCGTTGCCGGCGCTGCCAGTGGCTGGAAACTGCACGACGCCTACGCGGGCCGGGACGCGGACGGCACGGCCGCAGCTACCTCGCCGGTCGCGACGATCAGCGCTCCGATCGGCCGTGACGTCAGCGACGCGGGAACCATCAGCGCGCCCGGGCCGGCCATTGGCAGCGGCACGATCAGCGCCGACGTTCCGCGCGACCTGCTCGCAAAGGCCCTCCCCCTGCCCATCGACGATGCCGACGTCGATGCGCTGAAGGGGCATTTCGCCCAGCGCCGCGGGGGCGGAACGCGCGGGCACGAGGCCGTGGACATCCTCGCTCCGCGCAACACGCCTGTGCGCGCGGTCGAGAACGGCACCATCGCCCGTCTTTTCCTCAGCAGGCAGGGCGGCATCACGATCTACCAGTTCGATCCGTCGGGGCGCTACTGCTACTACTACGCGCACCTCGAACGCTACGCTGCGGGACTCCGCGAGGGACAGCACGTGGCCCAGGGCGAAGTGATCGGCTATGTCGGTACGAGCGGAAACGCCCCGCCCGACACACCGCATCTGCACTTCGCGATTGTTGCGTTGACTCCTGAGAAACACTGGTGGGAAGGGACGCCGCTCGATCCGTACCTGGTGTTCCGTCGCTGACCGGCGGGATCGGACTGTGAGGGCGGGTCTTCAGACCCGACCCTCCACACGAAAGCGTGCGAGCGCGGTTGAACTAGCGGGTTGGCGACGTCGACGGCAGTGCGAACGCGGTGATCGTCATCGCTGATGGCAGGACGACCCACTGCCGTCCGTCGAGCATGAACGTCGTGGGCGGACCGAAGATCTGCCCGCCGGTCTGGTAGGAGTAGAGCACCTTGCCCGACTCCGAGTCGACCGCCATGAACATGCCCTGGTGATCGGAGCTGAACACGACGCCGCCCGCGGTGAGCGGTCACGCCGGCCCAGCCCGGACCGTCGTACTTCACTTCCCACTTCATCTTCCCCGTCAGCGGATCGATGGCGCGCAGCGCGCCAGTGCGCTCGCCGACCGGAGCGACGGTGCCGCCCATGGTGCGATCGCCGACGTTGGCGTCTGGCGTGTCCTTCTTGATGAAGTTCGCGCAGGTATGCGCGCGGTCACGAAGAAGAGGCCGGTCGCCGCGTCGAACGACGGTGCCATGAAGTTGGTGCCGCCGAACAGATCGGGGCAGGTCAGCGTCCCTTCGACTGTCGGCGCATGACCGGCGATCTCGATCGGCCGGCCCTCGCTGTCGAACCCGATGCCCAGTTCTGGTTGACGTACGGCTTCGCGGCGATGAACTTGCCGTTGGTGCGATCGAGCATGTAGAAGAAGCCGTTGCGGTTCGCCATCATCACCGACTTTGCGCGCCTGGCCGCCGATCGTCAGGTCGGCGAGGACCGGCATCTGGTTCGCGTCCCAGTCATGCGTGTCGTGCGGCGTGAACTGGAAGTGCCATTTCAGCTTGCCGGTGTCGGGGTCGAGCGCGACGAGCGACGCGGCGTACAGGTTGTCGCCCGGGCGGCTCGTCGCCGTAGAAATCCGGGTTCGGGTTGCCTGTGCCCCAGATACAGCGTGTTCAGCTCGGGG
The DNA here is from genome assembly GCA_963748265.1 of uncultured Acidobacteriota bacterium. Classification (GTDB taxonomy): domain Bacteria; phylum Acidobacteriota; class Vicinamibacteria; order Vicinamibacterales; family CAVVIG01; genus CAVVIG01. The sequence goes on from CAVVIG010000003.1 coordinate 592,685, forward strand.
TCGTACGTGCCCGGTCAGCCACGTCGGCGCGCCGCCGCGCTCGCAGGACGTCGACCGGCCAGGTCTCGCCGCCGGGTTCGCCGGGCGCCGGAACCGTCCAGAAGCGCCACGCGCGCTTGCCGGTATTGAGGCTCGTACGCATCCAGGAAGCCGCGGATCGCGTATTCGCCGCCGGCGATGCCGACAATCAGCTTGTCCTTCACGATCGAGCGGCGCAACCGTGCCGCGTAGCCCTGCTTGATAGTCTGCGATCTCGATGTCCCAGATCACCTTGCCGGTCTTCATCTCGAGCGCGATGAGGTGCGCATCGAGCGTCGTCATGAACAGGCGATCGCCGTAGACGCGCGAACCCGCGGTTGACCGGCCGCAGCAGACGTTCAGGCCCGCCGGCAGCGAGCGCTGGTAGCGCCAGATCTGCTGCCCGGTCTTCGCGTCGATGGCCCACGCGTTGTTCATGCGGGCCGGTGACGTAGAGCACGCCGTCGAGCGACGATCGGCGTGGCCTCGAACTGGTTCGCCGCGACGCCTGTCTGGAACGTCCACTGCGGTGCAAGCTGACCTGCGTTGGCCGGCGTGATCTGCGTCAGCGGGCTGATGACGCTGCCCGTGTAGTCGCCCGACACCACGAGCCAGCGCGTCGGATCGCTGAGGCCCTGCATCAGGTCTTGTTCAGTGATGGTCTGAGCGACGAGCGGCGTCGCGACGCCAGTCAACAACAGGCAGGCTGCCGCGACACGGCGCATCCGGTGCACACGCATTCGAATCCTCCGCAGGTGAAATCCCGGTAATTATGCCTAAGGTTAGCGTGGCGAGGAAGGATTCTTGCGCAGCGCCGTCGCCGCCGTGACCGTTCCCGGCGCCAGGGCCAGAAGCGATGAAATTGTCGCAGGATGTCGCTGGACGTGCGGCGCGTCCGCGCTACGCGGAGGTCAGCTCGACACGCGGCGAGTTGAGACCGCGCGCCTCGAGCAGATTGATGAACAGCTCCACGAGATCGGCGCTCCTCCAGCCGAGCGACACCTCGTGGCGGAGCACCGCGCACGCCTGGGCCACCGACACCGCCGCCTTGTACGGCCGCGGCGTGGTCAGCGCGTCGAACACGTCGACAATGCCGATGATCTGCGCCAGCAGCGGCACGGTGTCGCCCGCAAGTCCATCGGGATAGCCGGAGCCATCGAGGTGTTCGTGGTGATGGCGCACGATCGGCCGAATCCGTTTCAGCAGCCGCAGCTCCGCGCACAGGCGATCGCCGATGACCGTGTGGCCTTTCATCACCTCGTATTCGTCCGCGGTGAGCTGGCCGTCCTTGAGGAGCACGCGATCGGGAATGCCGACCTTGCCGATGTCGTGCAGGTACCCGCCGACCCGCAGCGCATCGAGATCCTCTGACGCCAGCCCGAGCCGCTCCCCGAGCGCGACGGCGTACTGCGCCAGCCGCTGGCAGTGCCCCTCGGTCGCGCGGTCTCGCGCCTCGATTGTCATCGCGAGGCTGAGGATGACCGACTCCGCCGAGTCCAGTGCGTCGGTGTACCGCTTGATTCGGAGCAGTGACGCCACACGCGCGCGCATCTCGGGGACGATGAACGGCTTCGCCATGAAGTCGTCCGCGCCGACTTCCAGCCCGCGGATGCGGCTCTCGGTGTCGGTAAGCCCCGTGACGAGCACCACCGGAATGAGACGCGTCGCCGGATCGCTCTTCAGCCGACGGCACACTTCGTAGCCGTCGATTTCAGGCATGAGGACGTCGAGCAGGACGAGGATCCGGGAGCTCCGCGGCCATCGCGGCGAGGGCGTCGGCGCCGTTGCCGGCGACCGTCACGCGGTAGCCTTCCTGCACCAGGAGCTCCTGCAGCACGCTGACATTCGCCTCGAGGTCGTCGACGACGAGGATGTGCGCGTCGCGGTCGTGGCCGGGTCGAAGGGCGGAGGCGGGGCGGTCGCGGGGGTCTCCGATGATTGCCACCGGGCGGCTTATCGGCCGATCCGACAGCGATCTTCACCCAGCTCATCCACTGGCCGTTCGGTGTTAGCATGTCCGCCACCGCATGCGGGTTGACGCGGCGGTTCGAGGAAGGACACCAGGATGGAAGACACCCGCTCGTCTGCGCGGCGGCGTCGGCGATGGATGCGGCTCGCCCCCGCCGCGGCCCTCGCCGCGACGCTGGCGCTCGGCGGCACCGTGATCCGCGCGCAGGACCCGTACGACCCGACGAAGATCCCGAACCTGTCCGGGACCTGGGACGGAAGCACGCGCGCCCGCCCGGTGAACAGCGAGAACTTCCCGTGGACGAAGGCCAACTTCCCGGTCCTCAACGAACGGGCGCTTGCGTATCAGAAGGTGTTCGACGAGGCGCTGTCGCCGAAGTACGACTGCCAGCCGTCGTCGTCGCCGGCCATTCAGTACGACCCGTACACGATGCAGGTGATGCAGTGGCCGGACCGCGTGGTGTTCCGGTACGAGAAGGACGACCAGACTGCGCACGGTCTGGCTCGACGGCCGGAAGCCGACCGTGCAACGACTGGGCATCCAGGGCTTCTCCGTCGGGCCGCTACGAGGGCAACGCGCTCCTGGTCGAGACCGACCACTTCGTCTTCGACATCACCGGCTTCGACGACTACAACGGCATCCCGTCGTCGCAGCAGAAACGGCTGCAGAACGCTACTGGCGCGAGGGCGACGGAACTGCGGGTGACGGTCACGGTCGAGGACCCGATGTTCCTGAAGCAAGCCGGCGTCGTATACGACGCGGTGGCTGCCGGCCCGCCCCGGCTACAAGCTGTCCGCCTGGGACTGCGACCCCGAAACCTCGAGGGCGCCGGTCCGGATGATGCCGAAGAAGGTACAAGGACTAGCGTGATTCGCAGCTTCTCGAGGAAAGCGACCATGAGCAATCGACGATGGATCGTGGCGTCGGCGCTGGCAGTGTTCGGGGCCGCAGCCCTGCACTCGGTGCCCGCCATCGCGCACCACTCTTCGGCACCGTTCTACGACGCGACGAAGCGCGTCGAAGCGCAGGGACCGGTGACGAAGTTCCTGTTCAAGAACCCGCACTCGTTCCTGTACTTCGAGGGGACCGGCGACAAGGGGCAGAAAGTCGAGTGGCAGGTGGAGCTCGGTCCCGCCGCGTCGCTGACGCGCACCGGATGGACTCCCCAGACGCTCCCGGCGGGCACGATGATCAAGGTGTCGGGACAGCCGTCGCGCGCCGAGGGCTCGTACGGCATGTGCTGCGCCCGCATCACCAAGCCAGACGGCAGCCCGATCGTCGCTGGCGGCCGCGTGACGGAGGAGCAGCAGCCGCCCCGGTAGGCCGATCGCCCGGCCTATTTTTTCCGCGTCCCGTGGGAAGCATCGCCGCCTGGATGGAGGGGACCGCGCTGGCCGCGTGGGTCCGCGAGTCGCCCTCCATCTGGGCCTACCCCACCGTCCTCACCCTGCACACCGTCGGCCTCGCCATCGTCGTTGGCGCGAGCGTCGTGGCCGACCTGCGGTTGCTCGGTTACGCACGGCGCATCCGCGTCAGTCATCTCGCGCCGCTCTTCCCGGTAATGTGGTACGGCTTCGCGCTGAATGCCGCCACTGGCGTGATGCTGTTCATCGCCGACGCGACGACAAAATCGCAGCAGCCGATCTTCTACGTCAAGCTCACGTTCATTGCGTTGGCGTTGTGGTCGACGCTGATGGCGCGGCGAGGCCTCCTGGCCGATCTGCCAACCTCGCAGCCTGTGCCGGCGGCGGCCGTGCGCGCCGCGTCGCTGTCGCTGTTGTTCTGGGCTGCGGCCATCGCCGCGGGCCGCCTCATGGCCTACCTCTGAGGATGTGATGCTCGACACGTTCGTCACGTGGCTGCAAGGCACGGCCCTGTCACAGGCGATCGTTTTCAATACGTGGATCTGGCCCGCGTGCGAGACGCTGCACTTCATGGGCCTCGCGCTTGTCATGGGCACGGTCGGCTTCTTCGATCTCCGCTTGATCGGGTTCTTCCGGCAGCTCCCGGTCAGCGCTGTCCGCGAGCTGATGCCGTTCGCGCTCGCGGGCTTCGCGGTCAACGTCACGACCGGCATGGTCTTCTTGATCGGGCACCCGGAGCAGTACGCGCACAACGTTGCGTGGTGGTGGAAGGTCGGAAGCCTCGCGCTCGCCGGCCTCAACGCCGCACTCTTCGAGGCTGCCGTGGGACGTCGCGCGGTGCTGGTCGGCGCCGGTGAAGATACGCCGCCGGCCGCGAAGGTCATCGGCGCGATCTCGATCGTGGCGTGGCTCGGGGTGCTCTACTTCGGGCGCATGCTGCCGTTCATCGGCAACGCGTACTGACCATCCAACCCCAACACAATCGTCGCTCCGTATTGCTGACTCGAACCTTGGCCGTTCCGCCTGCAGATCCGTTAGCCTAAGCCGCATGATGGAAGAGCCGAGGTCGTGCGACGTCTGCGCGGGAGTCGTCGACATCATCACGATTGGCAAGGCTCTGCCTGACGGAAGAGTCGTGCCGGCCAAGATCGGCGCGTGTCAGCGGTGCGGCAAGTGGTTCAACGAGGCGGGGCTGCGCGACCTTCTGCCTGCGCGCGACGTCGAGCCGCTGCAGTCATAAAACCACCATCTCTTCGCGCGCGCTCTTATCAGGCACACTGATCCACACACCTCGCGATCGTCACACTTTCGAACAGCTCGATCGTCCCACTTTCCCATGAGCTCCTTACCGTTGGGGTCCACTATGGCGAACACCTTGCACTGAGGTGAGTGGACTCGATATCTCGCTCAAGGAGGAGCTCGCATGAAGAAATATTTCGTCGCCACAGCCGCCGCAGTGCTCTGCTCGAGCATCGGCATGGCCGCGCAGGGCACGCCTGCGACGACGTCTCAGTCAGCGGCGGCCGCACAGTCGCCGACCACCACGATCACCGGTTGCGTCTACAAGGAGAAGGATGTTCCAGGACGCGCGCCGAACGTCGCAGAGCGCGTCGGCATCCTCGAGGACTACATCCTCGCGCAGAGCGCGCCGACCAGCGGCACCGCCACACCGGGCGCGACCGGCACCGCAGGGACCGCGGCTGCCAGCACGCCTCCGATGTACAAGCTTGAATTCGTCGAGGACGACAAACTGAGTGCGATGGTCGGCAAGCACGTCGAAGTGACGGGCCGTGTCGATGCGGCGGCAAACGATGCGACGGGCCGGGCGCCGGCGCAGCCGACGAGTCCGACCGACAAGGCGATCGGGCGCGATCGGATCAACCTGCCGGAGTTCGAGGTGACGAGCATGCGCGAGGTGCCTGGTTCGTGCCCGGCGGCACCTGCGGCCAAGTAACTCGTAACGCATACCGAGTATCGCGCGACAGATGGAGGGAGCCAGCCTCGGAGCTGGCTCCCTCGCTCGTTGCCGAACGCGCTGTGAGGGCAAGCCTCGCAGCCGGTCGAATTCGTGCGAAGGAGCGTCCCGTAACGGCCGTGTTTGACCCCGCCGGCCGGTCGATGGAACAATGCCGCCTTCGTTTCGTTCCGCATGTTGTCAGACCAGGACGTCATCGGGATTGTCAGAGGACATCTCGAATCCAAATTCCCCAAGGAATGCGCGCGTTGTCGTCGGCGATACGACTCGCTCGCGGCCTATCTGCTCGGCACCAGGCACATGCGGCAACCCGGTGAGCGGTGACGATCCATTCAAAATCATCCAGCCGGCCAAACTGATCGGCGCGATTTCCTACGCCAACTGTCCCTGCGGGTCGACCCTGGCGGTCAGCAGCAGCGGCATGGGCCTGGCGACCATGTGGCAACTGCTTCGATGGGCAGGGGCCAGCATGTCGCGCCGGCACCTCTCGATGGGGGAACTCCTCGCCGATCTGCGCCGCAGCATCGATGAGCGGGTGCTCCGCGACTACGCGGCACAGAACCCGGACGCCCTCGTCCCCGATGCGGTCGCGAGCGACCTCGAAGGCCGAGGCGTGGCACGTTATGCGAGTCACAGCGTCCCAGCCAGCCGCGCGACGGTTCGTGGCGCACAGGGTCCGGATCGGCATTAGAGCCACCGACGCGCGACTAGCCTCGAGTTGCGGCGAGGCGCCCAACCCTCACGAAGACACGAAAGCGCGAATCCACACCCTTCCACTCTTCGTGCCTTCGAGAAGTCGGTGACGCATGGATGCCGGATCACTGATCATCACGGGCGCGAGCCGTGGCATTGGCGCCGCCACCGCGCTGCTGGCCGCGCGGCGCGGGTATGCGGTCTGCGTGAACTACCGCACGGCGGACGCCGACGCGCAGCGCGTGGTAAGCGTCATCAGCGCCGCAGGCGGACAGGCCATCGCCGTGCAGGCGGATGTCAGCGTCGAAGCAGACGTCGAGCGCCTGTTCAAGACGTGTGACGAGAAGCTGCCGCCGCTGACCGGGCTCGTGAACAACGCCGGCATCCTCGAGCGGCAGATGCGCGTCACGGAGATGGACGCCGCGCGTATCCACCGCATCCTCGCCACCAACGTCGTCGGCGCGTTCATCTGCGCGCGTGAGGCGGCGCGCCGCATGTCGACCGCGCGCGGAGGCAAAGGAGGCGCGATCGTGAACGTCTCGTCGGGCGCCGCACGGTGGGGATCGCCGGGCGAATACGTCGACTACGCGGCGTCCAAGGGGGCGCTCGAAACGTTCACGATCGGGCTCGCGCAGGAGGTTGCAGGCGAGGGCATCCGCGTCAACGCGGTGAGACCCGGGTTCATCTACACCGAGATGCACGCCAGCGGCGGCGAGCCGAATCGCGTGGACCGCGTCAAGGCGTTCGTGCCGATGAAACGCGGCGGTACCGTCGAGGAAGTGGCGCAGGCAATTATCTGGCTGCTGTCGCCGGAGGCGTCGTTCACGACGGGCGGGTTCATCGATGTGAGCGGCGGCCGATAGGGCCAGCCGGCGCCCCGCGCTTCGCTTACGGCGTGTGCGCCAGGTAGTTGGTGATCGCGACGCCGAGCTCCCCCGTCTCCTTCACGAGCTGTTCTGTCGTGGCGTTCGACGGCGTCGCAACGAGGACGGGGGTCCAGAGAGGTTCGGGCACGCCTGCTTTCCGCGCGTGGTATTCGATCTCGATGGCGAATACCGACCGCTGACCCGGCAGGGCCACGCGAAGCTCCGCTGCGTACCCCCAGTAGGCGCCGAGCTTGTACGCGTGACAGATCGACTCGCCGTACCTGCGCCGCAATCGTGCGGGCCGTTTCGTTGTCGTTCTTCTCCACAGCCGTGACATACGCGATGTTGGCGTCCACGCGGTTCCGCGCCTCGAAGGGGCCCGGCTTCGTTACCTGTAATTCCGCCGCGAGCTGCTCGACGTTGCGCGCCGCCTGCGCAGAGCGCTCACGGGCGATGGTGCGCCACTGCGGCGTTGAAGGCTCACCGCCGCCATTGCCGTCGTCGTCCCATCGGGAGACGAACGCATGCGTCCCGGACATGAGACCAAGCACCCAGGCCGTGGCTGCTGCGCCGTTCACGCGGGCCGGGTCGGGGTGAGCGCCCGCTGGCACGGTGCACGCCGTCGAGTTGCGAACGTCCCCGGAGAGGCCGAGCGCGCGTCCGGCGCCCGTCCCGAGCGCCAGGTCGAAGCCCGCGAGCGCTGCGAGATCGAACACGACGAAGCTGGCCGCCAGCACCCAGACGATGGCAACGAATGCTGCGACTCGTTTGAGCCTGGTGAAGGCAGTTGGTGACGGGGATGTCATTGCCGGCAAGACCTGCGCTGCGGCTGCACTATACTGCCCGCCCACTCGAGTCACAAACCGTCGTATGACGAGCACATTGAGCGGCGAACTCGTCTATATCTTCCTCATCGCGCTGGTCGACGCGGCGATCCTGTCCTGGGTGGTGCTGCGATGGTATCGACGCGCCGTCGAGCGACGGATGGGCAATCGGCGCCGAACGAAGGCCGCGACCCCGCAGCCGGATCAGCGCAACGCAACGGCTCCACAGGACGAGTTCGGAGCGGGCAACCACTCCCTGCGCGTCGCGGTGTTCCGCACCGACGCGGCGGCACGCGCGTCCTCGAGCGGGCGCCAGTGGCCGGATCGGTGGAAGCGCGTCGCGCTGGCATACTGCGTCGGCGCCGCGCTCTTTTCGGCCGCCATTACCGCGGCAGCGACCCTTCAACTCGAATCGCCACGGCTCGCGCAGGTATTTGGCCTGTGGTGGATCAACGCCTGGGCGATCGTCCCGACGCTGATCATGCTCCTGCTGCTGGACCGCCGGTCCTCGATCCGCGTCGTTGCCGCGTATCTCCTGTGCGGTTCGGCCCTGCTCGCCCTCGTGACGGTCCTTGGTCAGGTATTTCGCTGGTCCTTCAATTCCGCGCCCATCACGAACGTCTTCTTCCTGAACCTCGCGGTGGTGGTGACCGCCGGTCCTGCCCTGCTGCTCGTGCTCATCAGCAGCTGGCACCGCATCCGGGCGGTGATGCCGCTTGCCCTTGCGTCGACGCTGTCATTCGGCTTTGGTCTGCTGCTCTTCAGACGTGTGGTCACGCTGGCATTCAACACACCGGTCGTACGCGACTTCCTCCTCCGGGTCGCGGCCGCCACGTCGACGCAGGTGGCCTACTACTCGCTCTACATGATTCTGGCGCTCCCGGCCGGGTGGGTCGCATGGCGACTCCTCAAGGCGCTTGCGTCCGCGTTCGAGCGAAAGCGCTTCAGCGACATTCAGCTCGTCGTCGATTGCTGGTGGGCGATTGTGGCCGCCGAGACGATCGCGACGTCGCTCGTCGCGCCGTTCGGACTCGCAGGGATGGGCATCGGTCTCGCGGCGTTCGCCGCATACCGGATGGGGGTGTCCGCGACGCTGCGGCTCACACGCAACGACTCGAGCGTTGGCGCGAGACGGCTCCTGCTGCTGCGGGTGTTCGGCCATCAGTCCCGCACGGAGTGGCTCTTCGATCGCATCGCGCAGCGCTGGCGTTTCCTTGGTCCGGTGCAGCTCTTCGCGGGCGTGGACCTCGCCATGCGAACCGCGGATCCTGGCGACATGCTCGCCTTCGTCGGCGGACGCCTTCCCGACGTGCACGTGACGACGGCGGACGACCTCACCGCCCGCTTCCAGCGGCTGGACATGGGCCGCGATCCGGACGGGCGATTCAGGGTCAACGATCTCATTTGTGCGAACCAGATCTGGCAGGATGCGCTGCACAGGCTGCTGAGCGTCAGCGACGTCGTCGTGATGGACCTGCGGGGGTTCACCAGGGAGAACTCAGGGTGCGTGGTACGAGCTGGAACAGCTCGCGACGCACCTGCCGTCTGAGGCCATCGTGCTCGTGTGCGACAGGACTACGGATCTGGCGGCGCTCGCCAGCCTGCTGGACACCGCGTGGACCCGTGCCGAGGCGGCTGCGAAGGGCGGTCAGCCGGAACCGTTGGCGCTGGTCACGATCGAACGCAATTCGCCCGGGGAGATCGATACGTTGATGGAGCGTCTGCTCGGCCGCGGCACGTCGCAGGAGGTGCTGAGCGTGGCGGCGCTCCCCTCGCTCTCCTGAGCGTCCGTCGTTACGCGGGCAGGCGGCGTGCGCGGAGAGCGACCGGCCGCGTCCTGGACGGCAGTGCACGCAGGTGATCGGCCAGCTGTTCGAGGCTCACGAGGTTGTGCGCCGGAAGGAAGTCGTCCACGTGGCCCAGCGCAGCCTGCATACCCCGTGTCAGCGGTTCGTACTGCGCGCTGCCGAGCAGCGGGTTGAGCCAGATCAACCGCTTGCAGCTGCGCCGGAGGCGCGCCAGCTCCCGACCGAGCATCGCCGGATCCCCACGGTCCCACCCGTCCGAAACGACGATCACGACCGGACCGTTCCGCATAACGCGGCGGGCCCACTGCACGTTGAAGGCGCGAAGCGCCTCGCCAATGCGCGTGCCGCCGCCCCAATCGCGGACTTCGCGTGCAAGGCGCTTCAAGGCGACACTCCCCGCCGCGCAGGCAGGTGCGGTGTAACCCTGGTCAACCGCGTGGCGAACAGGAAGACCTCGACGTGCGCCGCGGCGTGGGCAAGACCGTAGACGAAGTGTACGAGCACGCGGCTGTACCGCTCCATGGATCCGCTGACGTCGCCGAGCAGCACGATCGGCCGCGGCATGTCACGTCGAGTGCGGCGCGGAAGGTCGATGACGTCCCCGAGCGTCGCGGCCCGGCGCAGGAGGCGCCGGAGGTCGGCACGCCGCTGGATCCACGCCGCCATCGGCGGGTGCGGCGCCGGCCCAGGCTCCAGGGAAGCCGTTCCAGGAGCGTCCGGGCGGCTTCGAGCTCACGTTCGGTGAACTCGCCGAAGTCTTTCGTGCGCGAGACGCTCGCGGCACTCCATGCGCCAACCGCACGCGTGGCGCCGGCCGATCCCGCGCCGATCCCCTCCAGTTCCGCGTGGACGGGCACACCGGCCGCGGGCCGGACGACGACGCGCGGCCGTTCCCCGAGCGGAAAGAGCGGCAGGCCCGGTGCCGGCGGCGTGTGGACGCGGAAGAACAAGTCGAACGCGCGATCGAACAGGGCGATCTGATCGCGGTCGTGCACGAGCAGGCCCCGCAGCGCGGCGGCGACATCCGTGCGGTTGCCGATGTCCACTATGGCGAGCGCACGAACCGCGTCCAGCAGTCGCCCGTGATGCACGTCGAGCCCCGCGTCGCGCAGCAGACGCCCGAACAGGAGGACATTGCTGGCGAGGCTCACGATCGCGCGCCGCGGGCCAGTGCGCGATTGAGCATTGCCTGGACGCGCTCGCCGCGAACGGCCTGGATGTCTTCCTGGTTCTTGAGCAGGATGCCGAGCGTTTCGTCGATGGTGTCGGCGTCGAGCTCGTCGCGATTGAGCGCCACGAGCGCCGCTGCCCAGTCCAGCGTCTCCGACACGCCAGCCGTCTTGTACAGCTCCGCCGTCCGCAGCTCCTGCACGAACGCGGTCACCTGTTCCGCGAGACGCGCCGGAACGCCGGGCAGCCTGGCTGTAAGGATGCGCTGCTCGGTCTCCGCGCTCGGATAGTCGATCCAGCAGTACACACACCGGCGCTTCAGCGCGTCGTGGACCTCACGCGTCCGGTTCGACGTGATGACGACCACTGGCGGCTCGGCCGCGCGGATCGTGCCGAGTTCGGGAATGGTGATCTGGAAGTCGGACAGCAGCTCCAGCAGGTACCCCTCGAACTCCTCGTCGGCACGGTCGATCTCGTCGATGAGGAGGACCGGCGGCCGCGCGCGCGTCTGCTCGATCGCGCGCAGCAGCGGCCGTTTGATCAGGAAGGTGTCCGTGAACAGCTCACGCTCCGCTGTCCGCGGGTCCAGCGCGTGCGCACCTTCGAGCAACCGAATCTCGAGAATCTGCCGCGGGTAGTTCCACTCGTAGACGGCGTGGTTGATGTCGAGCCCCTCGTAACACTGCAGGCGAATGAGCTCCGTGTCGAGCGTCGACGCGAGCACCTTCGCCACCTCGGTCTTGCCGACTCCCGGCTCCCCTTCGAGGAACAGCGGCCGCTGAAGGCGCAGCGCGAGGTAGGTCGACACGGCAAGCCCCCGCGCGGCGATGTACTGCCGATCAGCCATCGCCTGCTGCAGGGCGTCAGCTGATCCGGGAATCGCAAGTGTGCCAGCGCGTGGGAGGTTCACGACGTCTGCCGCTCAGATCGTGTCTGCGTCAGGCCTGTGTTGCGCGCGCCGCGGCGAGGGCGATCGCCCGCTTCGCGAACACGGGCGCCATGGCAGAGCGGTACTCCGCCGACGCGTAGATGTCCCCGGTCGCATCGCTGCCGAGATCCGCGGCGATCTGCTCCGCTGCCGCCGCGATCGCATCGTCGGTGATGGCCTTGCCCGTCAGGGCGCGCTCGACCCCGTTCGCGCGGCGCGAGAACGGCAGCAGCCCGCCGATGGCCACGCGCGCCGACGTGCACGTGCCCTTGGAGACGGCGATCCATGCCGCGACGCCGAGGACGGCGTAGCGCGAGGCCGGATGCGAGAACTTCTCGTACGCCGATCCCTGGCCGCGGCTCGATGCCGGGACCTCAATCGCGATCAGGACCTCGTCGTCGGCCAGGGCCGTGGTCATGAACCCCGTGACGAACTCGAGTGCCGGAATCGTCCGCTCGCCGGAGGGTCCCGCGGCCACCACGCGCGCGTCGAGCGCCATGAGCACGGTAGGCAGGTCGGACGCCGGATCCGCGTGCGCAACATTCCCGCCAATCGTCCCGCGATTCCTGACCGCGGGGTCGCCGATCATTGCCGCTGCCTCGGCGAGCGCCGGCGCGGCTCCGCGCAGTTCCTCCGAACGCGGCCAGTTCGGCGTGTGTCGTGAGCGCGCCGATGCGGATCACTGCTCCCTGCCGGGAGATGCCGCGCAACTCGGGAATCCGGCCGATGTCAATCAGCGCAGGCGGCGCCGCGAGACGCAGCTTCAACAAAGGCAGGAGGCTGTGGCCGCCTGCCAGGAGCTTGGAGCCGGGATGCGCAGCGAGGAGCTGATGCGCGTCGGCCATCGAGCGCGCGCGGTAGTAGTCGAAGCTCGGTGCATACATGGTTATGCGCCTTTCCTGGCTTTCGCGCCGCCCATCGCCCGCCAGACGCGCTCGGGTGTCATCGGCATCCGGATCGACTCGACGCCGAACGGCCGCACGGCATCGATCACCGCGTTGTACACGGCTGCCGTCGACGCGATTGTCCCGGCCTCGCCAATGCCCTTCACGCCGAGTGGATGGTGCGGGGACGGCGTCACCGTCGACAGCACCTCGATGTCGGGCAGCAGGTCGGCACGGGGAATGGCGTAATCGGCCATCGAACCGGTCAGGAGTTGCCCGCTCTCGTCGTACACCGCTTCCTCCCACAACGCCTGACCGATGCCCTGCACGACCCCACCTTGTACCTGCCCCTCGACGATCACCGGGTTGATCTGCGGGCCGCAGTCGTCGACCGCCACGTAGCGTTTGAGCTGCACCTTACCGGTCGCCGGTTCCACTTCGACGACGGCTACGTGCGCGCCGAACGGATAGGTGAAGTTCGGCGGGTCGTAGAAGCTCGATGCCTCGAGCCCGGCTTCCATGCCCTCCGGCAGGTTCCAGGCCACGTTCGCCATCAGCGCCATGTCCTGGATCGTCTTGAACCGATCGGCCGATCCCTTCACGAAGAACCTGCCGTCCGCGTAGTCCATGTCCTCGACGGCGGCCTCGAGAAGATGGCTGGCCAGCAGCTTCGCCTTCTCCTTGATCTTCCGGGTGGCGACACCAGCGCCGCGCCGCCGACGGCGGTCGTGCGGCTTCCGTACGTCCCCCATCCCATCGGCGTGTTGTCCGTATCGCCGTGGACGATCTTCACGTCGGTGACCGCGACGCCGATCTCGTCGGCGACGATCTGCGCGAATGTCGTCTCCTCCCCCTGGCCGTGCGGCGACGCGCCGATGAAAACATTCACCTTTCCGCTCGGGTGGACGCGAACGATAGCGCTCTCCCAGAGACCACCCTGGAAGCCGATTGCACCGGCGACCTGTGACGGTCCGAGACCACAGATCTCGACATAGGTCACGAGGCCGATCCCGATATAGCGACCCTTTGCGCGGGCCTCCGCCTGCTCGCGCCGGAGGTCGTCGTAGCCGACGTGCGCCAGCACCTTCTCGAGCGCGCCCTGGTAGTTGCCGCTGTCGTACTTCAGACCGGTGACGACGTCATGGCCGTTGTCGAAGGGCGGAATCAGGTTGCGGCGCCTGACCTCGACGGGGTCTACCCCGATCTTGTGCGCGAGGACATCGAGCATCCGCTCGAGCATGAAGGTCGCTTCCGGACGTCCGGCACCGCGGTACGCCTCGACCGGCGTGGTGTTCGTGTAGACGCCGTATACGTCCTCCTTCACGGCCGGCACCTGATACGGTCCCGACAGCATCAAGCCATGGAGAATGGTCGGAATGCCCGGCGCAGCGGTCGAGAGGTACGCGCCCATGCCTGCCCACACGCTGCACCGCAGCCCCAGGATGCGGCCGTCCTCGGTCGCGGCGAGCTCCACATCCTGCACATGATCGCGCCCGTGCGTCGTCGACTTGTAGTTCTCGGTGCGCGTTTCGATCCACTTGACCGGCCGTCCGAGCTTCATCGAGCAGAGCGCGGTAATGAAGTCGCCCTGGATCTGCGAGATCTTGCTGCCGAACCCGCCGCCCACCTCCGGAGCGACGACGCGCAGGCGATCCTCGGGCACGCCCGTCACGATCGACAGGATGAAGCGGGCGATGTGCGGATTCTGCGTCGTGTTCCACAGCGTCAGCTCGCCGGTCGCCGGCGTGAACTGCGCGACGGCGCCGCGAGGCTCCATCGCCGTGGGGATCAGCCGCTGCTGGATGATCCGATCGCGTACCACGACCGGCGCGGACGCGAAGGCGGCGTTCACGTCGCCTCCCTCCACCGTCCAATGGAAGGCCAGGTTGCCTGGGGCTTCCTGGTGCAGCTGCGGAGCGCCCGGCGCGGCGCCCTTCTCCGGATCGACGACGGCGGGGAGCGGGTCGTAGTCGACGTCGATCAGATCCAGCGCGTCGCAGGCCTGATAGTCGGACTCGGCGACGACCACGGCCACAGCATCGCCCATGTAGCGGACGACGTCGGTGGCCATGACGCGATAGGGGGCGACGTGGAGGCCGGCATTGGGCAGGAGCCACGCGCACGGAATGTTCTTGAGCGCAGCGTCCGAATCCGCGCCGGTGAACACCGCGACCACGCCCGGCGCGCTCCTGGCTCGGGCGGTCTCGATGCCGAGAATGCGAGCGTGGCCGTACGGGCTTCGCAGGATCGCGGCGTGCACCATGCCGGGCAGGGCGAAGTCCGCCGTGTACCGCGCGGTGCCAGTGAGAAGGCGTGGATCCTCACGTCTCCGGATCCCCGAACCAAAGACGCGAGCCGGTTTGCCGGTGCTCATCGGCGTTCTCCGATCCCCGCGGCGCGCGGATCGGCGACCGCCGCCTGCACGGCGCGGACGATGTTCTGATAGCCCGTGCAGCGGCACATGTTGCCTTCCAGGCCGTGGCGGATGCCTTCGGGCGTCGTGCCGGTGCCGGTGCGGAGGATCTCGTGGGCGGCGAAGATCATGCCGGGCGTGCAGAAGCCGCACTGGAGCCCGTGCTTCGCCCAGAACGCGTCCTGCAGCGGCGTGAGCTCGCCGTTCTGTGCGAGCCCCTCGATGGTGGTGACGCTCGTGCCGTCTGCCTGCACGGCGAGCGTGGTACAGGACTTCACGGCGACGCCGTCCAGCAGCACCGTGCAGGCGCCGCATTGGCTGGTGTCGCACCCGATCTTGGTGCCGGTCAATCCTGCGTCACGCAGGAAGTGCACGAGAAGGAGCCGCGGCTCGATCTCCTGGTTGTACTGCCGGCCGTTGACGCTGACGCTCACTGCGCACTTCATGAGGGCCTCCGGGCGAACGCGCGAATCGGGCGTGCGATAACAGCACGGATGCGCGCGGAGCGCAAGGGCGGCAGTGAACGTCGACGGTCGAGGCGGAGCATCTTGCCGAATGCACTGGCTGTTGATGCGCGGAGGGCCGATGCGAGCCGACTGAGCAAGCTTCAGCTCGAGGATACGGGAGCTTCGCAGTTTCCCGCAGGGCGTCAGGCTGCACTGCAATGTTGGTATCGGTGCGGCGATCGGGAATTCGCGCGTCGCCTGGCTCGAGTTTCTGAACACCGCAAGCGACCGCGCCCACAGCGCTCAGTTCTCGTTGTTCGGGGACCGCATGGGCCGGCATGTCGTCCGAATCTGCGCGTTCGTCAACGGCGCCTACAGCCGGCCGGCTTTCGCGATAGCGATGGACATGTGGCACGCCGACACGGAGCTGGTCCGTTGAAAACCCGAGTTCCGTCAGGAGAGCGACGCCGGGGAGCGCGCTGACGTGGCGGTCACGGTGAATTGAACATGACAACAAGAGGATATTAGGTCACCGACTCGGTCGTCGACGCACACATGCAGTTTCGCGGCGCGGCGGTTTATTTCTGTTCGGCGAACACGTCAGCCACTTTCAGCGCGAGAGCGGTCGTGTTGGCGTGCGCGACGTTCGACGTCACGGCAACGACGATCCCCGTGTCGCGGCGCGTCATCAGCGACATCACGCTTCCGCCTGCGAGCTCGCCGTTGACGCTGTCTGCTCTCGTCGCCAGAGCGAAGCGGACGAGATCGGACGGCGTGGAATAGAACGCCATCCCGCCCGCGCAGCACGCCAGGTCGCGCATGTACATCAGTCGTCGTCCACGGCGGGGATTGTTGTCATCGGATCTCGGGACGTAGAACGTCGCGCGATCGCCCGGCAATGGGTACTCGGCTGGGGCCAGGCCGATCGGCTGGAGGATGACGTGCCGGATGAGCGTGAAGAGCGGGAAGTCCTCTCCCGGCTCGCCGATGGCTTCCGGACTCCACTCGGCCGCCGAATCAGTGCCGGTGTTGGCCATGCCGAGAGACGCGACCGCGGCGGCGGTGACCACAGGTGCCGCGGTGCCGATGTTGAATCGAGTATCCGGAGTGACGGGCGTCCGCGTGACGACGTCCCTCCATCCGAACCCTTCGGCCCAGACGATGGCCCCGTCGCCATGCCGACCGCGATCGAGACCCCTGGCAGGTTCTGCTCCACGATGGCCGCGCGCACCATCGGCCGCGCGCGATCGACGGCTGCCGCCTATTGCGGCGAGGGCGCCGAACTCGCTGACCGACGGCACGTCCGGCGGTTGCGCGAAGAGAGGCGCGGCTACGGTGACCGCATGGGTGAGAAATGCCGCGAACGCGGCAATGAGAACGCCGACCGCCAGAGCGGTGCGCCCGGCCCAGATCGGCAGCCGGTTCCGTGCGGTCCTCACGCCGAACAGGACCGCGGCAAGCATCAGCAGGAATCCGATGGCCGCCGCGCCGGGCGCGTCGTCGGCGTTGGCGACGTAAATACCCATCGCGGCAATGGCCAGGCCGAGGGCGATGAGGGCGAATGCCTTCACGAGGTTCGTCACAGTGGATGGCATATCCGCCACTGTGACCGAAAGCCGGCGGCGAAGTCCTCACCGAATCATGAGCGGGGCCTGAGATTCGAGTGAGATGTGGCAGGCCGTGTCGCGAGAACAGAGGAACGCCAGCACGATCACGGCGACCACGTCGAAAGCCAGGCAGAACGACGGCCGGAAAGGGGTACCCCCTGGTTTATCGATGGCGCTGGCGTGAAGGGCATCAAATGGAGATTGCCGATTCCGTCGAGGTTGGTCGCTTCGCTGAAGTTGACCGAACTGTAATCTCGCGCGTTCTTGGTGGGACGAAGGGCCGGCGAGAGTGGGATTCGTCCGCCTTCGCCAAGGCTACAAACGGGATCTCATCGTGTCGGCGAACCATCCGTCGCGTGGCGTGCCGGGCCGAAGCTCACGCCTCGGCGAGAGCTCGCGTGAGCGAAGGCTGGCGGAGAGAGTGGGATTCGAACCCACGGTAGGGTTTCCCCTACACACGCTTTCCAAGCGTGCTCCTTCAACCACTCGGACATCTCTCCGTATCTTTAGAATCAACAGTTTACAGGCTAGTGGCTGAGCCGGCAAACACCGAATTGTGTAGCGAATTGTGTAAGACCTCCTAATGTGCCGCGATCGCTTACGGCCACCACAATCGGCCAGCCGGCACGCTCGAGCACCTGTCTCAGTATAGCCGCGTCAGCAGCATGGCCTGCCGGGCAACGGCGCAGATTCCGGGTCACAACGGACTCGGGATGCCCAAAGAGGCGCCGAGAATGCCTCGCCCGCAGGCGCCCTTATTTGCCTCTTCGATCGGCTAGACGAGCACGCGAAGACTTCGTCGATCAAGACGAGGAAGTGAGAGCGCGAACCGAGCGAGACCGCTTAGGGCCTGGGGATCGCCGAGTCGATCGAATGTGCATCGAAATGAGGTCGATTTGGGAGTGAAGGCGGCTGGCAACGCCGCCCGCGCTCAGCCTCCCCTTGCATGCCGCTAGTGCGTGTGTTATATACTGAACCACATGGTTCAGTATATCGCGGACCGGCTTCGATGCCTCGTTCGCCGCGCTCTCGGACGCCACCCGACGCGGCGTTCTGGAGCGGCTCGGACGTGCAGACGCTTCGATCACGGACCTTGCCGAGAAGTTCCACATGACGCTCACGGGGATGAAGAAGCACGTCGGCGTCTTGGAGCAGGCGGGGCTCGTCACCACGGAGAAGGTCGGGCGCGTGCGGACCTGCAGGCTCGGCCTGCGCAGACTGGATGAAGAGGCGGCATGGATCGAGAGGTACCGCCAGCTCTGGGATGCACGGTTCGACGAGCTGGACAAGGTTGTCGAGGAACTGAAACGGAAGGAGAAGGTTGATGGACGCAAGAAGAGAGAGTGAGCCCACGCCCATGAAGAACCGCACGACGGTGGAGCGGAAGTCCGAGCGTGAGCTAGTCGTTACCCGAACCTTCAACGGCCCGGCCCGCATCGTGTTCGAGGCGTGGACCAAGCCCGAGCTGTTCAGGCGGTGGTGGGCGCCGAAGTCGATGGGCATGTCCCTGCGTTCCTGTGAGATGGATGTTCGTGTCGGGGGCAAGTACCGTCTCGAGTTCGAACCCGATGCTATGGCGTTCTTCGGCACGTACCTCGAAGTGACACCGCACTCGCGCCTCGTGTGGACCAACGAGGAAGGTGGTGAGGGTGGGCCTGTCACCACGGTGACATTCGAGGAAAAGCGTGGCAAGACGCTGCTGGTCATGCACGAGCTCTATCCCTCGAAGGAAGCTCTCGACGCTGCCGGCACCGGGGCGGCGGATGCGATGGGCGAGACGTTCGCGCAACTGGACGAGCTTCTCGTCACCCTGGGCGCGAGCGTGGGACGGCCATGAAGTCGTCGATCTCGCGGTCGGCCGTTCGGCTCTTCACTACGCGGAAGAGAACCCCGAGGGAACCAGCCAAAGCGGCTGTGCGTTAGTGCGGCAATCGATCGCGTTGCGAGGGTTGGATGCGTCCGGCCCTCGTCGTCTTGCTTTGTCACGAGCGTTTGCGCGGGACCGGCTTCATGGGAGTGCGCGAGTCGCAATGTAGGTCGACCTAGCCGCGCGGGCGGAAAGGCGTGGCCGGTTCTGATAAGGCCGATGGTACGCAGGCCGCGACACGGCAAGGTGAGGGACGCCGCCTCGATCTGAGCGACTAGACAGGCCCGCCTTGAGACTGACTGGTCCTGACAAACACACTGATCGGAGACGGATAAACCGAATCAGAAACTGTGTAGAAACTGTGTAAGGTGAGGTCAAAAACAGCGACAAACACCGACGTTTACGGGTTCACAGCGAGGAGCATTTCAAAGCGGCAAGTTGTTGAATCGATTGTGCGATGAAGTGTTTCGATGTCGCTCGGTGAGGCTCGCCGGAGTCGTTTTCCAAGCGTGCTCCTTCAACCACTCGGACATCTCTCCGCTTTAGAATCAACGATTTGCGAGCGGTCCGGCAGCAGATTATCGCACACGCCGTCGGTGAATGCATGCCTCTTCGACATCACCCTTGAATCCAACGGCTTACGGACGGCGCACAGCAACCGTGCGCCGAAACTGTGTCAGACCTCGAAATCTCTTGAGATCACTTACGGACGCTGAAAGCGCGAGGCAGGTGCCTGTTGCGGTCCCGCGCGTGCGCCGGTTTAACCGACACGAGGCTTTTTCTGTTAAAGGAATGGGTCGCTTACGGTAGGCGTGCGTATTCCGCCCGAGCCGCCTTGAGAACCGGAATATCCGCGTCGGCGTTCTTCCAGAGTGTTAAGAGATCGCCGTAGGCATTCTTCGCCTTCACGATGTCGCCCGGGAGACGAGCGCTCGTGCCAGTTGCAGGCGCGCCATCGCGTCCATGGGACGAACGAGGACGATGCTGCGATGATCGAGAATCCGCTGGAACTCGGCAGCGGCTTCGGCCGGTTGACGTGCGGCGAGGTACGCCAGTCCGCGAACATAGATGGGATACAGCGAGGCCGAAACGGCCGATGAAGCCGACACGCCCAAGCGCGAGATCGTAGCGCGAGGCGGTCTGCAGCGCCTGAAGCGCCGCTGCCGCGTCAGGAGTCGGACTGTTCAATGAGAACGGGGCCCGAAGCGTCGGCAGATACATGAATTGCACCGACGTATCCTCCGGGAACTCGCGCGCGAGATCCTGGGCGAGGGCTCGCGATTGTGGCAAATCACCGGCGAGGGCGAGTGCGAACGCCGCGGCATAGTCCACTTCGCGACCGCCTCTTCCGAGCTCGAGCGCCCTGATGGCGCTCTGCCTCGCGGCGGCCGCATTCCCATAAAACGCTTCCCACACGGCGGTGCCCGCTTCGAACAAGCCGGCCCGTTCGCGTCGACCAGACTTCTGCGCGATCTCGGACGGCGCTTCGGCCATCCGTCTCGCGTCCTGCAACTGACCCGAGCGAGCAGGCCAGCGCCTGTATATGAGAGATGCTGTCTTCCGTGGCGGGACTCTTCCGGGCCGCTGCGCCGTCCGTCTGAGTTCGTTCTCGTTACCGGTCAAGAAGGCAACGAAATACTGGGTCTGCA
>CAVVIG010000004.1:0-398860 GCA_963748265.1 uncultured Acidobacteriota bacterium
TCGCGTGCGCCGGTGCCGGACATCGAGCGGCCGGACGAGGCGGTTGCGACAGGTGTCGCAGCGCTGCTGCCTGTTCCTGCCTGGGTGACAATCGGCCACGTGCTCTTCATCGCGTGGACCGTGTTCAATTCGCATCATCCGGTCCTTTTTGGTTCGGGTTCCTGTTCTTCCTCGGCTTCGCGCGCGCGACGGCCGCGTACCGAGCCGGATGGAGTTGCGGACGCCGCTGCTCGTCGGCTTCTTCCTCGCCGGGCTGGTCATCCACGGAGGACTGCAAGGCTGGTGGATTGCGCCGATTCTGAAGGCTCCCCGACACGCCGCTGTTCGTCGGCGCCACCATCCTGACTTCCTTCAACGAAAGCCCTCATCACCTACCTCGCCACGCTCGTGCCCGACATGAGCGAGCCACTCAGGGCGGCGGTCGTCGAGGGAGCGGTCGTCGGCGGAGGAATGACTGTCATCGCCAATGCACCGAACCCGGCGGGGCAGGGATCCTCGGGCACTTCTTTGCCGGCGCTGTCTACCCGGCACTCGCTGCCGGCGCAGCTCTTCCCACCCTCATCAGCGCGCTGGCGTTCAGGCTGTTCTAGCGCGCATTCCTCAGGTGGCGGCGTCCGACCGGCAATGTAAAGGGGCGCACCTGGCGACAGACCTGGGGAACCGTTGCTCGGACCTGCTGTGCGGCTGTTGCCGGTCGATAGATACAGCAGGGCTGTGATAGGCTGAGCCTGACCTGCTGGTGGCGACACCAGCCCGGCGGGAGGCCGGAAGGTCCCGTCGCTCCGATCTGGCGACCGGTCGTCGCTCTGAAAGGGGAGGTCCTGGCCTGTATGGCCAAGGAGGTTATATGTCGCAGAACGAAGACGCTTCGTTTTCTGAGCGCGTCTCTTCCTCATATCGCCAGCTCTCGCTGGCCGCTTCTCACTCAACCTCGTTTCCGACGAACTCGGCAAGTCGATCGGAGTGCTGGACGCCGCACTCAAGAAGCTCAACCTTGGCATCGCCACGTGGTCGCGTCTCGACCAGTAGGGAGGATGCGTTCGGCAACTATTCGAGCCGCTATCTCGGGTATGCGAAGGTGAACAACCGGTGGGGCATCGCGCTCCGCATGGTCACCGGCAACAACAACACGCCGGAAGACGCCGCCGTCGAGGAGTGGCTGATTCAACGACGCGCCGCGTGCGCTGCGGATCGAAGCGGTCGAGAAGCTGCCGGACCTGTTCGAAAACCTGATCAAGGAAGCGGATGTGACGATCCGCAAGGTGAAGGCGCAGACGCTGAGCGCGCGGCAGCTGGCGACGGCGCTGGGCGAGGCGACGGGCGGGTCCGAGCGTAAGTAGGTTAAATCGTAGCGGCCGGGTCTTAAACCCGGCCCACGTACCCGTATCGAAGCGCGTTGCGTACACGGCAAGGCAACTCCCTGTCCAATAGCAACCCTGACGCGTCTCACGTTGCTAGCATTCGCGCGATCGTGGAGATGCTGCCACCAGACGCGCACGCGAACGACTCCTGGCGCACGAAGCGCGATTCCGCTCTCCAACTGCTCCGTGTGTGCGAGGAGGTGCTGCCGACCGTCAGGCAGACCGACGACGCGCGCGCATTCGTGCGCGACATGTGGGGGCGGATCGAACGCCTGCAGGGCGGCCCCGACAATCGGCCGCATCTCCTGAAGACCCTCTGCCGCTTCGTGCATGCCCTGCGCATCAGCGGCTGGGCAGCCCTTGCGATTCCGCTCATCGAGGCTGCACGGCAGGGCGGCACGCTCGATGCCTACGTGCTGACCGAGCTCACCGAGTGTCAGCTCGCGCTCGGCGATCCGGCCGCGGCGGAGCGCACGCTCGACGCAGCGTGCACCACCCGGGTCGACACCGCGGCGATCTACACATCACTCCTCACCGCATACGGGCGTGCGGGCGACTGGCAGCGGGCGGAGCGGCTCTACTCGACGGCCCTGAAGACCGGCGTCCACAGCGAGTTCGTGTTCACCGCGATGATCGTCGCGTACGCGCGCAGCGGACGGATGGGAGCCGCGCAGGTCACGCTCGACGCCGCACGCTGCCGCGGGGCGACGAGCGAGATGAGCTTCACCGCACTCATCACGGCGTTCGGGCGGACCGGCCGACCGCGCGAGGCGCAGCGTGTGTTCGATCAGGCGCAGACGCACGGAATGGCGCACGCGCGCGCTTACACTTCCCTGATGCGCGCCTACGCGGCGGCCGGCAGCTTCTGGCATGCCCGCAGGGTCCTCGAGGAAGCGACGGCGAACGGCTGCGCGGACGACCACATGTACTTCGAGTTCCTCGCCGCCTGCGTCGGGGCGCGGCGGATCCGTGAAGCGGCCATCGTCCTGAAACGCGCACGGGCGGATGGCCGCGACCTCGGCGTCACGCGCCGGACGCTCGTCGTCAGGATGGGGCCGCAGCTGCGCCGTTGGCGCGCGACGCCCGGTTCCGATGCTCAGCGGCTCGGTCCCGCTGCTCCCGCCCGTTGAGGTGCAGCACTCCACGCCGCACACCCGTCCCGCTTCGGAGCGCTGAGCCGTAGATCGCTGCGCAGCCGGCTCGCGGGCCGCAAGGATATTGCGCGATCCGTGGGTGACGGGTCGGGGAACGCAACCTATTACATAGCCCGCTCTGCTACTATCCGCCGTCGTGAATCGAGTACCAGTCGCTCGGCTTGCCGCTCTCGTCGTCGCGGTGATGGTGCTCGCCAACGCGTCCTCCGCGCAGGATCGCGTGTACCAAGGGGCGGCTCTCACCAGTGCCGCTCGACACCACCATGTTCAGCACGGTCGCTGGCGCCGGCTCGGTCACGGCAACCGTGAGCGGTCAGCGTGTGACGTTCTCGGGTACCTTCAGCGGGCTGCGATCGCCCGCGACCACCGTGGTCCTCCGGCGCGCGGTCCGCGGCACACGAGGTCCGGTTGTCGCATCACTTGAAACGACCACCGGCACCAGCGGGGAGATCTCGGGCAGCGTGCCCGTGACGCCGCAGCTGCTGCAGGATCTCGAGCGCACCATGCTCTACGTGCAGCTGCAGAGCGAGAAGGCGCCCGACGGAAACCTCTGGGGTTGGCTGTTTCTGCAGGGGAAGCAGTGATGAATCGAAGCAGCGTGCAGAACCTGTTCATCGCGGTGTCGGTCTCCGCGGTCGCCGGGTTCGTCATCGTGTCGGGACAGCAGACGACCGCCGGCGTCTACTCGGCCGCGCAGGCCGCGGCGGGACGGACGGCGTACGAACAGAGCTGCGCCTCGTGCCACATGGCGGATCTCGCAGGCCGCAACGAGGCGCCGCCGCTGGCCGGTGCGAACTTCATGTCGACGTGGGGCTCGCGATCGACGAAGGATCTTCGCGACTACATGGCGGCCACCATGCCGCCGGGCCAGTCGAACCTGCCGGCTGATACCTACTCGGCGATCACCGCCTACGTGCTGCAGACCAACGGCGCTGTGCCAGGCGCACAGGCGCTCGGCGCGGCGACGGCCGTGGCCATCGGATCGATTGCGACCGGACGCCGGCCCGAAGCGCCCGCCGCGGCGAACGCTGCGCAGGCGCAAGGAGCGCCAGCCGGACGAGGCGCGGCACCCGGAGCACCCGGCGGCCGCGGCGCAGGCCCGGGCGGACGCGGCGCCCCACCGCGCGGCCTGACCGTCAGCAACGAGGTGAAGGACTACGTGCCGGTGACCGACGCGATGCTGCGGAACCCGGATCCCGGCGACTGGCTGATGGCCCGCCGCAACTATCAGGGCTGGAGCTACAGCCCGCTCACGCAGATCACGCGCGCGAACGTGAAGGATCTGCGGCTCGCGTGGGTGTGGTCGATGAACGAGGGCGGCGCCAACCAGCCGATGCCGCTCGTGCACAACGGCATCATCTACCTGCACGAACACCGATGAACATCGTCCAGGCGCTCGACGGCCGCACCGGCGAGCTGATCTGGGAGAACCACGTCGGTCCCGAAGCAGCGGTCGGCATCGGCGTCGATGCGCAACATCGCGATCTACGCACGACAAGATCTATCGTCGCGACGACCGACGCGCGCCTGGTCGCGCTCGACGCGCGCACCGGCAAGATGGTCGTGGGACACGGTCATCGCCGATGACGCGCAAGGGCTACTGCGACACGAGCGGTCCGATCGTGATCAACGGCAAGGTGATGCAGGGGCTGCGGCGGCTGCGAGCGCTACGGACTCGGAGGCGCTGCTTCATCAGCGGCTACGACGCGACACCGGCAAGCTGCTCTGGAAGTTCCACACGATTGCGCGCAGGCGGCGAGCCTGGCGGCGACACGTGGGGCAAGCTCCCGGACACGTTCCGCGCGGGCGGCGAAACCTGGATCGCCGGCAGCTACGATCCCGAGCTGAACCTCACCTACTGGGGCGTCGCGCAGGCGAAGCCGTGGATGCCGGCGAGCCGCGGCAACTCGGTCTTCGACGCCGCGCTCTACTCCGGCTCGACGGTCGCGCTGCAATGCCCGACGATGGGAAGCTGGCGTGGCACTTCCAGCACATTCCCGGCGAATCGCTCGACCTCGACGAAGTGTTCGAGCGCGTGCTGGTCGACGCCGGACGGACGGAAGACCGTGTTCACCATCGGCAAGGCCGGCATCCTCTGGAAGCTCGATCGCCGCACGGGCGAGTTCGTCGGCGCACAAGGAGACGGTGTTCCAGAACGTCTTCGACCGGATCGATCTCGAAGACCGGCAAGCCTGACGTACCGCGCCGACATCATCGAGCAGAAGGTCGAACGAGTGGGTGCCCGTCGTGCCCGAGCACCGAGGGCGGCCACAACTGGCAGGCGATGAGCTACAACCCGCCGACGAACGCTGCTGATCATTCCGCTCAGCCAGTCCTGCATGGAGATGTCGGGCCGGCAGGTCGAGCTCAAGGAAGGATCGGGCGGGACCGCACGCGGACCGCCGCTTCTTCGAGATGCCGGGCTCGGACGGCAACGTCGGCAAGCTCGCGGCCTACGACGCCGCGTCACGATGCAGCGAAGTCTGGAGCTATCAGCAGCGCGCCGCGTTCCTGACCGGCGGTCGCTGTCGACCGCCGGCGGCGTCGGCTTCGTCGGCGATCTCGACCGCACGTTCCGCGCGTTCGACGTGCGACGACCGGCGAGACGCTCTGGCAGACGCGGCTCGGCACCTCGGTGCAGGGATTCCCGGTCTCGTTCACAGCCGGCGGCAAGCAGTACGTCGCGGTGACCACCGGGCTCGGCGGCGGCAGCCCGCAGCGATCGTGCCGCGCACGATCACGCCGGAGATCGTCCATCCGAACAGCGGCAACGCGCTGTACGTCTTCGAACTGCCGGACAACTCGCGGCCTGGCACTGCGCCGCGCCGGTAACACCGGACACGCGTCCGGACACGGCACCTCGTAGCAGCTGACGCCAGCGCACGCTGATGTGAGGCGTGCGCTGGGCTCCTGCGGATCGCACCGTTCGGCAGCGGCGAGTCGGAGCTCCGCGCACACGAACGCGCCCCCCGCTCCCCACTGCTCCCGTCGGATCCGAATCGACGTCGTTCGCGTCTCGCGCGCGCGAATCGCCACGGCGACATCCCGTCGCGTTCCGCCGCGCACAGTTATTGCGCGAAGCGGGCGCGGCGCGCTGCATTACGCAACGGTGTCCGTCGATGTCTTTGCTAGCATCTCGGCGCGTTCGCGTTCGCGCATTGCACTCCGGAGGAGTCATGAGGAAACTGGTTCGTCTGGTATTGCTGCTTGCGTGCTTCATCGGCGCGGCCGCAGGCGTCGCGCATGCCCAGAACATCGTCGGAACGGTGAGAGATGATTCCGGCGCGGTGATGCCTGGTGTCACGGTGGAGGCCGCGAGCCCGGCGCTCCTGGAGAAGGTACGAACCGTCATCACCGACGGCGCGGGCCAGGTACTCGATCCAGAGCCTGAGCCCCGGCACCTACACCGTCACGTTCAGCCTGCCAGGCTTCAGCACCGTCCTTCGCGAGGGCATCGTCCTGAACACCGGGTTCACGGCGACGGTCGATGGGTCGCTGAAGGTCGGGTCGCTGGAAGAGACGATCACCGTGTCCGGCGCCTCGCCGATCGTGGACCTCGCTGCGGTCGGCCGATCGACGGTGCTGACACGCGAAATCATGGACGCCCTGCCGACGGCGCGCAACATCCAGGCGCAGATGGTGCTGATGCCCGGCGTGACATCGTCGGGCTCGGTGGGCGGCGGCCGCGACGTTGGCGGCAATACGAAGCTGCAGCAGCCCTCGCCAACCTATCGCGGCGCCAACTCGTCCCAGATGTTCGATGGCTACTGGCTGCACAATCTCCAGGGCTCCGGCACCGGCGGCGCCATCAGTTTCTACACGAACAACCTCGCGATGGAGGAAGTGAGCCTCGCGACCGCTGCCGACAACATCGCGTCACCTTTCAACGGATTGGTGGTGAACAACATCCCGAGAGATGGCGGCAACGCGTTCCATGGTGCGGCGTACGGGGACATCAGCACGCAATCGTATGAACGCCGACAATCTGTCCGACAATCTGCGTGCGCGCGGCATCACCGACGTGGCGCGGCAGTACCACAACTCCGACGTCAACTTCTCGTTCGGCGGCCCGATCAAGCGCGACAAGCTGTGGTTCTTCCTCGCCTACCGTTACGAGGCGCTGGATCTCACGGTCGTGGACAACTACTACGACGCCAACCCGTCCCCGGACATCTACGAACCCGATCGCACCCGTCCCGCGCACGACAACGGCAAGATCCCGAACAAGTCGTTCCGTGTCGCATGGCAGGCGAGCAGCAAGGACAAGATCACCGGATGGGGAACGCTGCAGAACAAGCAGCGCGACAACTTCGCGCTGATCCTCGGCCTGACGCCGGACGCGCTGGCGTTCCAGAACACCCCGCACGGCGATGCGTTCACGACGAAGTGGTCGCGCACGCAGACGAGCCGGCTGCTTCTCGAAGGCGGCTACGGCCACGCGCACGTGCTCTACATCGAGAACTACAAGGCGAACGTCCAGCCCGTCTGCGACATGTCGGCCTGCACCTCCACGGTCATCGCCATTCAGGACAACGCGAACGCCCGGTGGTTCAACGCCTACCCGAGCGGGTACAGCGAGCACGGCGGCAACATGGGCCAGGGCAACTTCAGCGCGCTGTACGTGACCGGCACCCATGCCATCAAGGCCGGCACGACCGTCGGCTGGGGAAAGGCGCCGAATCCGACGCGCAACACCGGCGACGTCCAGTATCGATTCAACAGCGGTGTGCCAAACCAGGTCACGCTCCTGCTGCCGCGCAACCCGGTCAACGGCTACTACCCCGATCTCGGCGTCTTCGCGCAGGACCAGTGGCGGTACAAGAACGCGACTGTCACCGGCGGTCTGCGGTTCGACTACTACGTCAGCAAAGTATTCGATGGAACGCTGCCGGCCAGCCGTTGGGCGCCGGAGACCAGCTTCGACGGATTCGTGGCATCGCGGTACAAGGACTTCTCGCCGCGCATCGGCATCGCCTACGACCTGCGAGGCGACGGGCGGACTGCCATCAAGGCAAGTTACGGCCGCTACCTGGCTCCGCTGGGCGTGACCATTGCGACGGCGCAGAACCAGCAGCTCACCATCGGCAACACCGACACGCGTACGTGGGTGGACCGCAACAACGACTTCGGCATCTTCAACGGCGACGGCAGCGTGCAGACCGACGAACTGGGTCCGACCACCAACAGCAACTTCGGCAAGGTCGTCCCGTCGAATACGACCACCGACCAGGCGACGTTGTTCGGCTGGCACGCCCGGCCCGCCACCGTCGAGTTCCAGACGCAGATCGCGCACGAGGTCACGTCGAGGATGTCGGCGTCCAGCAGCTTCTACGTCCGGACCAACAGCAATCAGCAGATCACCGACAATACGCTGGTCGGCCCCGGTGACTTCGACGGACCGTTCTGCATCCCCGGGCCGAGCAGCCCGGATCTGCCGAACGGCGGCGGCGAACAAATCTGCGGTTTGTACGACCTGAAGACTACCAAGCAGGGTCAGACGCAGGAGAACCGCACGTTCGCGAGCAACTTCGGCGGTATCACCGACCGCTTCACCGGCGTCGATCTGATGGTCACCACCCGACTGAGCTCGGATACGTTCGTGCGTGGCGGCTTCGACCTCCAGCAGCGGCTGCAGGACAACTGCAACGCACCGCAGCCCTCGGGCACGACCACCAACCGTGTAGACAGCCCGGAGGCGCGCTACTGCAAAGTGGTGACCCCGTTCCGCCCCGACTTCAAGTTCCAGGCGTCGACCTCGCTGCCGTGGGACCTGCAGCTGGCGGGCACCTATCAGAACTCGCCGGGCACCCAGGTCACCGCGACGTGGCTCGCGCCGAACTCGGTGATTGCACCCGTGCTCAACCGCAACCTGGCGGCGGGCCTCAACGCAACCAAGAGCATCCAGCTGATCGAGCCGGGCACGGTGTTCGGTGAACGCCTGAACCAGCTCGATCTGCGGCTCTCGAAGCGCGTCCGGCTCGGCCGGTTCACGCTGCGCGGCGACATGAATGTCTACAACGTGTTCAACGACGACTTCGTGCCGGCGCTGAACACGAATTTTTCGACGACCGCAGCGAATCAGTTCCTGCGTCCGACCGCCACGCTGCTGGGACGCACGTTCAAATTCGGCGGCCAGCTCGATTTTTGAGGGTAGCTGCACAACCGCGTAGCGTCGGGTCTTCAGACCCGACGTCGGGGGCGAGTCTGAAGACTCGCCCCTACATATCCGGCGGTCTTGAAACGAATCGTGCCACGGTAGACTCTCCACGGGCGTGCGCATCCTCGCCCACGGAGGCGCCGTGAGGAGTGCCGTGTGAAGCCATGAGTGCTGCGCAACCGGGCTGGCGCACGAATGCTGGTGTCATCGCCGCGGTCATCGCAGCGGTGCTGGCGGCGACGCCGCTCGCGCGCGCCGCCGTGGGGCTGCTGCAGGCGCCAGCGGCTCAGGGGACCACGGACTTCACCGCCAGCTGCGCGACCTGCCACGGCGCGGACGGCCGTGGCGCCGCGGGGCCGTCGCTCGTGCCGTTCAGATTCACCCCTGGCGAGCTCACGACGCGCGTACGCGAAGGCGTCGGCTCGCGCATGCCGGCGATTCCTGCGTCCGAACTGAGCGACACGCAGATTCGCGGCATCGAAGACTACCTGCGGAGTTTGAGCGCGAACGCGCCGCCGTCACCTGCCCGACCGGCACCTGCTCAGGGAGGCTCGCCTGCGGCGGCAGCGGAACCGGTGACGGTTGTTGCGAAGCGTCTGCCCGCCGCGTGGCGGCGCGTGACCGACGCGATGCTCGACGCCCCCGATCCGGGCGACTGGCTCGCCTGGCGGCGCTCGGTCAACGGGTGGGGCTACAGTCCGCTGACCGACGTGACGGAAGAGAACGTCGGCAACCTGCGGCTCGAATGGTCGTGGGCCGTCAGCGCCGGTCCGTTCCAGCTCGCGCCCGTCGTGCACGACGGCGTCATGTACGTCGCAAGTCCCGGCAACATCGTCCAGGCGCTGGACGGCGCCACGGGCGACCTGCTGTGGCAGTACCGCCCCGTGATGGACGAGCGGCGCAGGCAGGGTGCGCAGATGCGCACGCTGTCGCTGTACGCCGACACGGTGATTCTCGGCACCGTGGACGGTCACATCCTCGCGCTCGATGCGACGAACGGGTCCGTCAGGTGGGACACGCCGGTGCAGGGCCCGGGTGGAAGCCTGCCGTCCTTCAACAGTGCGCCGATCGTGGCCGACGGCGTGGTGGTCGCGGGCCTCGCCGGCTGTCAGACGAAAGGGCCGGACACGTGCGCGATCGTCGGCCTGAACGCGCAGACCGGCCGTCTGCTGTGGCGCACGCCGACGGTCGCGATGCCGGGGACACCCGGCGGCGACACGTGGGGCGATCTGCCGCCGGAGAAGCGCTCCGGCGCCGAAGCGTGGATGCCCGGGAGCTACGATCCGCGTACCGGGCTCGTCTACTGGGGCACGGCGCAGGCCAAGCCGTGGACACGCGACGCACGCGGCACCGAAGGCGACGCGCTCTATTCGAGCTCGACGCTCGCGATCGATCCGCACACCGGCGCGATGAAGTGGTTCTTCCAGCACGTGCCGGGCGAGTCCTACGACATGGACGAAGTCTTCGAGCGCGTGCTCGTCGACTACGACGGCCGCAGCTCCGTCCTCACGATGGGCAAGCTCGGGATCCTGTGGGAACTGGATCGCAGGACCGGCAAGTTCCTTCGCGCCCTGGACATGGGCTATCAGGACCAGGTGAACGTCGACGCCGCCACCGGCCGCGCAAGCTACCGCCCGCGGATGGTGCAGAAGACCGGCGAGCCGATCTATTTCTGCCCCGGCACGGGCGGTCTGAAGACGCTGCGCGCCATGGCGTACCACCCGGCGACGCAGGCCGTCTACATCCCGTTGATGCTCACGTGCGAGAAGGCGACGTTCGGCATGAGCTCCGGTGCGGTGACGCGCGAGGACTTCTTCCACCCGAAGTCGAACGACAACCTCGGCGAGTTCGTGGCGCTCGACCTGCGCAGCGGCAAGCCGCTCTGGACGCAGCGTCGCCGCGCGCCATACAACACCGCCGCGCTCACTACGGCAGGCGGGGTCATCTTCATCGGCACCTGGGACCGCTATGCGCTCGCGTACAGCGCGAAGACTGGAAAGCAGCTGTGGGAGGCGCGGTTGCCCACG
This sequence comes from uncultured Acidobacteriota bacterium, assembly GCA_963748265.1. Taxonomy (GTDB): domain Bacteria; phylum Acidobacteriota; class Vicinamibacteria; order Vicinamibacterales; family CAVVIG01; genus CAVVIG01. The sequence goes on from CAVVIG010000004.1 coordinate 10,700, forward strand.
ACAGCCAACGGGTTTCCCATCACCTACACGGCTCGCGGCCGGCAGTACGTGGCCATGGTGGCGGGTGCGTCGATCGGCGGGTCGAGCTGGGCGACTATCGTGCCGCGCAGCCTCCTCAAGGATGTGATCAACCCCTCGGCGGGGAACGGCGTCTTTGTGTTTGCACTGCCTGCATCGTCGAAGTAGTTCCGCCGGCGGCGCCGCCGGACGGACAACGGGGCGGGCGCCGGTGGCCGCCGCGCTCCTGATGTGTGCGCTCGCCGGCTGTGCCGCGCCCAAACCGCCGGAGCAGGCCCGCGGGCCGGTCACGTTCAACAGGGACATCGCCCCGATCGTGTGGGAACGCTGCGGGCGCTGCCACCGCGAGGGCGAGGTCGGGCCGTTCAGCCTGATCGAGTTTCGCGAGGCGCGCCAGCACGCGAACCAGATGGTGGACGCCGTGAAGATCGGCTACATGCCCCCCTGGCTGCCGGAGCAGGGGCATGGCGACTTCGCGGGCGAGCGGCGCATGTTGCCCGACGAGGTCGCGCTCCTCGAACAGTGGGTGGAGCAGGGAGCGCAGGAAGGCGAGGCGACCGACACGCGACCTCCTCCGCCCGATCGGGAAGGCTGGCAGCTTGGCACGCCGGACCTGGTCGTGGAGCTGAGCGAGCCATACGAGCTTGCGGCCGGCGGCTCCGATGTCTTCAGGAACTTCGTGCTGCCGATCGACATTCCCGCCACTCGCTACGTTCGAGGCCTGGAAATGCGACCGGGCAACCGGGCCGTCGTGCACCACGCGTCGCTCGTGATCGATCGCACGCGAGCCTCGCGCGAGCTGGACGAGGCGAGCCCGGGTCCTGGCTACGAAGGCATGTTCGCGGAGAGTGCGACCAATCCCGAGAGCCGCGCGCTCGGCTGGACGCCGGGCATGACGCCGGCGCTCGATCCGCCCGACATGGCCTGGCGCCTCGTCCGCGGCAGCGACCTGGTGATTCAGCTGCACATGACGCCGACGGGCAAGCCCGAAACCACTCGCCCGAGTGTCGGGTTCTACTTTTCGCCGCAGCCGCCGACACGGCTCGCCATCGACTTCAAGCTCGGTTCGAAGACGATCGACATTCCACCCGGCGAGGCGGCTTACGTCATCGAGGACACCTACACGGTGCCGGTGGACGTCGACCTGCTGACGATCTACCCGCACGCGCACTACCTCGCCAGCGACTTGCGCGCCTCGGCGACGTTTCCCGACGGCACGAGCACTCCGCTGATCTGGATCAAGCACTGGAACTTCAAGTGGCAGGACCAGTACCGCTACACCAGGCCGATGTTCCTGCCGGCGGGAACGGTGCTGACGATGCGGTACACATACGACAACTCGGACGCAAACCCGAGAAACCCGAGCCATCCGCCGCGCCGCGTGGTGTATGGCCCGCAATCCGCCGACGAGATGGGCGACCTCTGGCTGCGGTTCGTTCCGAGAAACTTCGCGGATGCCGAAGTGCTCGCGGCGTCCTATGAGAAGAACGAGCTTCGGAAGCGCATCGCGATGACCGAGCTGACGGTCAAGGCAGATCCGTCGGATGCGCGTGCCCGCAACGAACTCGGTGCCCGTTACGTCGAGGCTGGACGGCTCGCCGATGCGGTCGCCCAGCTGCGAGAAGCCGTCAGGCTGGATCCGCGCCAGGCCAGGGCCCACAACAACCTGGCCACGGCGCTCCAGTCCCAGGGATTCGTGAACGAAGCGCTCGAACATGTTCGCGAGGCGGTCCGGCTTGCACCGCACGACCGCGACATTCGACTGAGCTTTGCGACGGCGCTGGACGATCTCGGCCAGACGCGAGAGGCGCTGACCCAGTACGAGCGGGCTCTCGAGCTGAACCCCGATTCGCCCGAAGCCCACAACAACCTGGGCGCGCTGCTCGCGTCGCTCAATCGACTGGCTGATGCAGAACCGCACTTCCTCGAGGCATTGGCCATACGGCCGGACTACGCCGACGCCCGCAGGAACCTGGACATGTTGCGCCAGATCAGGGCGGGCGGCAGGCCGGCGCCGTGACACGCGGTGTGCTCATGGCGGCGTCGCGTCACGGGAATCAGGGAGGCGTTGCGCGGGACGCAACGATGTTGTGCATGCGAGCCCGGACGGCCACGGGAACGCAATTGGGCAGCTTGGTTACTCAGGTAAGATGCGCGCCTTGCGCATCGGTATGTCAAACGCTGAGGAGGGATCGATGAAGTCAGGAATCACGTTGGCGCTGGTGCTCGGAGCCGCGATCGGCGCGTCCGTGCTGTCGGCCCAGGGACAGGGACGGGGAGGACAGCCGGCAGCCCCACAGTTCAAGGCGAATCCGTCCACGCAGGAGCCTGCGCGGCTCATTACCATCGAGAAGCTGAAACAATGGGAGAAGGAGCTCTCGAACTGGGGCCGCTGGGGCAAGGACGATGAGCGGGGGCTGCTGAACCTGATCACGCCGGAGAAGACGAAGGCCGCCATGGCGACCGTGACGGAAGCAAAGACCGTCACGCTGCAGATCAACCCGATCAAGAAGCAAGGCAGCGACACGGGAGCGTTCGGCGAGAACGTGCACCGGATGTGGCAGCTCGACCCGGACACCGGCGCCGCGCGCGGCGCCATCGATGTGATCCAGCTGTCGCTCCATGACGGCCTCAACTCGCACCTGGACTCGCTCTGCCACTACCAGGGGCCGCTTGGGCGCAAGCAGGGCGAACCGGCCGTCAGCTACAACGGGCACCCCTTCTCGCTGACGGCGATCGGGTGCACCAAGTCGGCGCAGGACCGCATGGGTCCCGGCTACATCACGCGCGGGGTCCTCGTGGACATGCCGCTCATGAAGGGCGTGAAGTGGCTCGAGCCGAGCACGCCGATCTACGTCGAGGACCTCGAGGCCTGGGAGAAGTACGCCAACATCAAGATCGGCCCCGGCGACGCGCTGCTTGTGCGCGGCGGCCGGTGGGCGAAGCGCGCGGCGGAGGGACCGTGGCCGTACGGTCAGGCCGGCGCAGGTCTCCACGCCTCGGTGCTCCCGTGGCTGAAGGCGCGTGACGTCTCATTGCTGGCGAGCGACGCGGTGAACGACGTCCAGCCGTCTGGCGTCGCCGGCGTCAACCGCCCGGTGCACCAGCTGACGCAGGTGAACATGGGTCTGCCGATCGTGGACAACGCGTACCTGGAGGACGCAGCGGCTGAAGCTGCGCGCCTCAAGCGCTGGGGGTTCATGTTCACGCTGCACATCTTCCAGATCAAGGGCGGTACGGCAGGGCCGTTCAACGCGCTCGCGACTTTCTGATCCTCCCGCTCGTCCGGTGCGCAAATCCAGCGACCGGGGTCGTCGTGACCCCGGTCCCTGATCCGTCATCGAGCGATCGGCAACCCGACCCGATCTCGAGAAGCCGCAAGGACAGTCATGACAAGTCCCCGCGCTTCGGCACAGACCGCCCGCCGGCTGGTGTACGTGCTGACGTTCGTCGCGTCGTGCGCGTTGCTGCCGGGACTCTTCGGTCAGGCGCGCATGATCGAATGGCGATCCTACGGCGCCGACGCCGGCGGATCGAAGTACTCCGCCGCCGAGCAGATCACCCGCGCGAACGTCGCCAACCTGGGAATCGCCTGGGAGTGGCAGCCCGCCGAGAAGGCGCTTCCGGACAAGCACAACGCGCTGCCGGGGAACTTCGCAGCCACACCGCTGATGATCGACGGCGTGGTCTACGTGAGCACGTCGTACAACACCGTTGCGGCGCTCGATGCCGACACCGGGAAGGAGTTGTGGCGCTACGACCCGCGTGCCGTTGAGGAAATCCAGCCGCAGGCGACCGGGTGGACGCATCGCGGGCTCACCGCATGGTGGGATGGTCCCGACCTCAGGATCTTCCTCGCGACCAAACATCGACTGATCAACCTCGATGCGAAGACCGGCCAGCCGGTTCCCACCTTCGGCCAGAAGGGCGCGGTCGATCTCAGCGCGAACCTCCGCTGGGAGTTCAATCCCGAGCACATGAGCAACCAGTCCGCGCCGGTCGTCTACAAGGACGTTGTCATCGTCGGCTGGGGCATCGGCGATCGGCTCATGTACACCAACGATCCGCCCGGAGCGGTACGCGCGTACCACGCGCGCACCGGCAAGGAGCTCTGGACGTTCAACGTCGTGCCGGCCGCCGGCGAGTTCGGCACGGACACGTGGGGCGGACAGTCCTGGCGCTTCACCGGACACGCGAACGTCTGGGCCAACATGTCGGTCGATACCGAGCGCGGCCTCGTGTACCTGCCGACCAGCACGCCGAGCAACGACTACTACGGCGGCAAGCGGCCAGGCGCCAACCTGTTTGCCGAATCGCTCGTGTGTCTCGACGCGATGACGGGCAAGCGCGTCTGGCACTTCCAGACGGTGCATCACGGTCTGTGGGACTACGACCTGCCGGCGACACCGAACCTCGTCACCATCACCGTGAACGGCCGCCAGATAGACGCCGTTGCGCAGATCACGAAGACGGGCTTCACCTTCGTCTTCGATCGCGCGACCGGTGCGCCGGTGTGGCCGATCGAAGAGCGCCCGGTCCCGGTCGACAGCGACGTGCCCGGCGAGCAGCCGTACCCCACGCAGCCATTTCCGACCAGGCCGCCCCCGTTTGCCAGTCAGGGCGTCTCGCTCGACGATGCATTCGATCTGACCCCGGAGCTCAAGGCGGCGGCCCAGGCGCAGATGCGGAACTTCCGGCTCGGCCCCATCTACACGCCTCCGTCGCTGAATGGCACGCTCGTCAGGCCCACCGGAGGCGGCGGCGGGAACTGGGGCGGCGCGGCGTTCGATCCGGAGACCTCGCTGCTCTACGTGAAGTCGTCCGACAACGTGAACGTGCTCAAGATCGAGAAGTTCGACAAGGCGGCGAGCCGCAACCCATTTGCATCCTGGTCGGACGCGGACTATGTGACGGCGCCGTCGGGCGGAAGCACCTTCGCCAATGGTCTTCCCGTGAGCAAGCCGCCGTACGCGCATCTGACAGCGATCGACCTGAGCAAAGGCGACCTCGCCTGGCGTGTGCCGTTTGGAAAGGGAAGCGACGCCATTCGGAAGCATCCCGCGCTGGCCGGCGTGACTCTCCCGGCACGCCTCGGCACGCCGGGAGCACCCGGCGCGATTGTGACCAAGGGGGGACTCGTCTTCATTGGCGGGGCCGACGATGCGTTGTACGCGTTCGACAAGGCGACGGGGCAGGAGATCTGGCACTACGACCTCCCGAGGCGCGCCGGCGCGACGCCGATCACCTATCAGACGCGCTCGGGTCGGCAGTACGTCGTGATTGCCACGGGAAGCGGCACCGACCAGTCGCTGGTCGCGTTTTCACTGTCGGGCAGCAACGTCTCGCAGACCGCGCGGCAGGCGACCGAGACACCGCAGACCGCGGTCGACGGCCAGGCTGCTTTCGAGCGTGCCTGCATGAACTGTCACGGACGTGATGCGGGAGGCGCATCGGCACCGGCCCTCGTGCCCTTCACTCGAACGGCCAACGACGTGATGGGGATCGTGCGCAACGGCGGCGCGCAGATGATGGCCTTCTCTCCGAGGGACGTGTCAGACGCAGAAGTGGAAGCGATCGTCGGGTACCTTCGCGGCTTGACGCCCCGCCCTTAGTGCGTGGCAGTCACGCCTTCGCTTTCATCTTGGTCACTTTCACGGCGCGACCCTTGCGGTCGTACGTCGTCCAGTCGCCCACCTGGACGCCGTTCTCGAATGAGCCCGAGCGCATCTTGCTGCCGTCCTTGCGGAACCATTCCCAGTAACCGGTCATCACCTTGCCGGTGATCTCGCCCCGGCCGTACAGCGTGCCGTCCTTGTGGAAGTACTCGTGCCTGATCGGCTTGGTCTTCGACTTGGCCATGACGTGTCCTGCAATCGTACCAACCCAACGGGTCCGTGGCTAAATCGCATGTCGCTGCTTCTGCACCTCGTGGCGAAGCGCGACCATCCCGCTCTTGTATGCCTTCACCTCCACGAGGTGCAGGGCGACATCCTTGTCGAGCCGGTCGAAGAATGGGATCCCTTCGCCGATCAGGACGGGCACGATCGAATAGCGAACTTCGTCAGCCAGTCCGAGCCGAAGGCATTCACCCGAGACGGCACCACCACCGACGAACCAGATGCTGCGGTAGGTCGGTTTCAGCCGCTCATTCACCAGGTGCGCGAGATCACCAGAGTAGAACTCGACCGTCTCCCTGTTCCTCGGCAACTCGCGACGCGTCAGGACGAACGTCGGCTTGTCGCCATAGGACCAGCCGAATCCCCTGGCCTCGAAGTCCAATGCGGTCTCGTAGGTGCGCGAGCCCATCACGTAGCAGTCGATCGTCTTCAGGAACTCCTGGACGAACTCCGGTGCCAGGGTGTCCCCGTCCTCGAACTCGTCTGACGTTTCGAGCCAGTCGACGCGACCGTCCTTTCGGGCGATGAACCCGTCGAGGCTCGCCGCCATGTGGATGGTTACGCAGGACTCTGTGCTCGCCATGGACACGCCTCCACTCTGGGTGCGGTAGCTTACACCTAACGATTTGTGGAGTTGAATGGGCGCGGGTCAGAGTACTCGGCGCATGAGGAGACCGACCCCGAAGCGAGTTGTCGCGGTGCCAATGGATTCGAAGCCGCACGCCCTGTAGAAAGCCTCTGCGTGCGGGTTGCCAATGACGTGGAGAGCGGCGGCCCCGCGCCCCCGCGCGGTCGTCGCGCAGTAGTCGACGAGCGCGCGGCCAAATCCCTGGCGCCAGGCATCCGGCTCGACGAACAGCGCATCCAGTTCCGCATTCCCGTCGTCACGGGGAAGGAGCGCCGCGAAGCCGGTGATGGAGCCCGCGGCTTCGACCACAAAGACGTGGCCGGCGGCAATCTGCTCGAGCGGGAGATCGATGGCATTCGGGTTGGCCAGCAGCGCGTCGCGATCCCCGGGGTTCTGGAGTGACGCACGCGTCTGCAAAGCCTCGAGCGCGCGTCGTTCCGAAGGGAGAGCCACTCGAATCTGGACCTGGTCGTCGTGCATTTCAGGAGCCGCCCGCGGCCGGCCATCGGGCGAGCAGCGCCCGCGCCTGCTCGATCATCGGCTTGTCCACCATTCGCCCCCGGACCCGCACGACGCCGAGTCCGTCCTTCAACGCTCGCTCGTAAGCGTCGATCATCTCCCCGGCCAGCTGCAGCCGTTCTGCGTCGGGCCTGAACACATCGTCGGCCATCTGGATCTGGCGCGGGTGGATGAGGAGCTTGCCGCCGAATCCGAGCTGCTGCGCTCGCCGGCATGCGCGCACGAACAATTCGTCGTCGTCCAGCGTCGCGCAGACGCCGTCGATGGGTGGCTGCAGGCCCGCTTGCCGGCTTGCGAGCACGAGCTGACCTCGCAACTGCCAGATCAGCTCCGATTCGTCCGGATCGGAGACCGAGAGGATGCCGAGGTCGAGCAGCAGATCCCAGGTGCCGATTGCGAAGCGCTCGACACCCGGGACCGCTGCCAGAGCGGGGAGCCGCTCGAATGCCCTTGCCGATTCCACGAGCGGGATGAGGCGACTCGCGCCGGCGTCCGCGAGCATCTGGAGTGCCGACGGATCCTCCGCCTGCGCCAGCATCGCGCCGGCGACGGCGGACCAGTCGATCCCTCGCACGTCGCGATCGAACTCCGGTCCGACGGGATTCACGCGCACCCACAGCCTGGCGCGGGCATCCTGGTGAGCTCGAATCAGCTCACGCACATCCGATCGCGCCTGCTCCTTGCTGGCCGCGGGCACCGAGGCTTCGAGGTCGAGGATCACGGCGTGCGCGGCAGACGCGATCGCCTTCGCCCCCTTCAACGGTTCGTTGCCTGGCGCGAAGAGGTACGTCATGGCATCAGAACGACGGCCATGTGCCGGCCAGCGGCTGCTGTCCGACGCCAGGCTTGCTCCAGTCGCACACGCCACCCGGGAAGATGGCATCCAGGCGCGCTCGCTCCGCCGGGCCGGGCGGTGTGCGGTAGTCGGCGGGGTCGATCGGTTTCAGCTGGCACTTGACGATGTCGGCCCTTACCGGTGCGCCCGCGACGCCGCGGGGGAACGACGCCGGAGGATAAATGGCAGCGCACTCACCGCTGTCGTATTGCTGCGGCTCGACGATCTTGCGCGCGGGCTTCTCGCGCGTCCAGCAGGCATCCACGAGATCGGCCGGCTTCGCGCGCCGCATCCGGTCCATTGCGGACCCCTCCTTCGCATCGTTCGACAGGTTGGTGAGCCACGTGTCCAGCAGATCGAGCGCCTCGCGCAGCACGGCGCTGTCCGTTTCGTACAGCGCTTCCGCGCGCTCGGTCAGCATGACGTGGTTGTCGGCGGTGCCGTTGGCGGCCAGCAGGCGGGCACGCATCGAGAACGAGTGATACCGCAGGTGCGGGTCGCCTCGAGGCGCATCGTCGGCGTACGACCGGTAGTCGACGATCGGAATCTGCGCGAGGCCGCCACCCCCATTTGTGACACGCCCGCTTGCGTACGCAATGCGGATGGCTTCGGGATCCGCCACCGTGCGGACGCGGGGCACCGCCACGCCATCCTCGTCGTATCCGCCGATTTTCTCGTTCAGGTCGAGGAACTGCGCAAGGGTGATCGTGCCGGCGTTCAACGCCCCGAGGCCGTATTGCACGCCGACGTTGTCCAGGGGGCGTCGCGCGAATCCGGTCGCCGGATCGCGGCCGAAGATGTTGACCGCGTGATCGTAGATGTCGCAGCGGGCCCCTTTCCGGTTCGCGGCGCGGTCGTACCGGAGCGCGAGCGGCAGCACGCTCGGACAGGTCTCCGTGGCGTTCACGCGGGCGGCGCGCACCTTGAAGCCGTCCATGATGTTGGCCACGCTCACGTATCCGCCGATGGCCCGCTTCTGCGCCTCGGTGTACGCGACGTCGGTTCGGCCGAAGTAGGTTCCCAGCAGCCGGCCGTCGGTTGTCGTCGTGGTCAGCGCCTGCGTCACATCCGGGAAGCTGCAGCCGGGAATGATGCCGTCGAGCAGCCCGGGAAACACATCAGCGATCTCGTGCACCTGGTAAGAGCCGCCGGAGCAGCCCCAGCCGATGGTGAACAGCGGCGCGCCGTAGCCCTCGATGAACCGCTCCTTCACCATCATCATCGTCTCGGCCGACAGCACGGTGTCGCAGTTGTTTCCGGCGACGTTCAAGGTCGACGAGGCGACGGCGTAGCCGCGGCGGAGCATCGCATCGTCGGTGACGCCACCGGTTGTGATCGCCTGGTGATACCAGCCGTTCATGCATCCGCCGCCAAACGTGAAGATCAGCCTTTGGTTCCAGCCGACCGGACGGCGCCCGAAGTCGGGAGCCGGCTCCGACGCCGGGTTGTGCACGACCGCGATTTCGTAGATCGCGCGGTTGATCGTCCCCGTTTCGATGCGAACGATGTAGGGAACCGTGGCGCCGCCGCTCGTGGTAATCGTGTCCGCGTCGGCCGGGACAGCGGACGGTGACGGCAGCGCGCGAAGGGCGCCGCCATCGCGCGGACGGTAGACGAAGTCCACCCGGGTTGCGGCCGAGCAGTTGTCGTCGAGCGGTGGTCCCAGCGTCCCGCCTCCCTGGAGCTTGAAGGAGTTGGTCTCGCAGACGAACGGCTGCTCCTTGGGACCGGCGAACACCGGGCCGGTAATCGGATGGTTGACGAGTGTCAGCGTTGTCGAGCGGCCGCTGGCAGTCGCGGAAACCGAGTTGGCGCCCGGCTGCAGCCCCGAGACGAGGCCGACGAGAACAGGCTGCTCGCCGTCACGCCGGAATACGCTCGAGACGTCCGACCCGTTCAGCGTGATGCGCACGTCACGGTCGCCGCTTCGAGGGGCGCCGACCCGGACGAGCGCATCGCCGCCGGTGACCCGGTTCGGCGCGGTGGAGAGGACCTGCACGACAGGGCCGTCCGAGCCGCCCTGGAACGCCGCAGATACGTGCCACGCGCCCGCCGCGGCGACAGCCGCGAGCAAGGCAAAAAGCGTCACGCACGTGCCTGGCCGTTCGAGTGTGCGAGCGTAGAACGATCGGTCGTTCATGGCTGACTCCTAGATCACGCCGGTGCTTCGCCATCCGTCGATGGCTGACCGCGCATAGCCGAGTTCCTCGAGAATCGCGTCCGTGTGCTGGCCCACGCCCGGGATGGGACCCATCGCCGGTGTCAGGCCCTGCATCAGTACGGGCGGGACCAGGGCGGGAACGGGTCCATTGGGAGAACCAACCTGCTGCCAGCGATGGCGTTCCACCAGCTGCGGATGGCGCAGCGTCTCCTCGACGGTGTTCATGCGAGCGCAGGCGATTTGCGCCTCGTCGGCCAGCCGCACGGCCTCGTCGGCTGTGAGCGACGCGAACCGGCGCTCGATCAGCTGGTCGAGGCTTGCGCGGCTCTGGACGCGGCTCGTGTTCGTCGCGAACCGCGGGTCCGACGCCACGTCCGGATCGTCGAGCACGTTCGCGCAGAAGCGCTGCCACTCGCGGTCGTTCTGCACGGCGAGATAGACCGTCTCCCCACCGGCGACGGCGTACGGACCGTATGGAGCGATGGTTGCGTGATGCGCGCCCGTGCGCGGCGGTGCTCCGCTGCCGCCGCTGGCGTAGTACAGCGGATATCCCATCCACTCCACGAGGGCGTCGAACAGGGAGATCTCGAGAAAGGCGCCGCGACCCGTTCGCGCGCGCGCGATGATGGCCGCGAGTATTCCGCTGAACGCGTACATCCCGCCGGCGATGTCAGCGACCGCGATGCCCGCCTTCGCGGGCTCGTGTTCGGTTCCCGTCACCGCCAGGAATCCTGCCTCGCTCTGCACGAGCAGGTCGTACGCGCGCCGATCGCGCAGTGGACCGTCGGCGCCGTACCCCGAGATCCCGCAGGAGATGAGGCGCGGGTGCCGGCTCTCGAGGATCGCACGTCCGAAACCGAGCCGATCGACCGCGCCAGGCGCGAGGTTGTGGATGAACACGTCCGCGCCGGCGAGCAGTCGTTCGAGCACCTGCTTGCCTTCGTCGCGCTTGACGTCGAGCGAGAGCGACTCCTTCGTGCGGTTCAGCCACGCGAAATGACTGGACAGTCCGTTCACGCGATTGTCGTAGTGGCGCGCGAAATCGCCGCTGCCAGGGCGTTCGATCTTGATGACGCGAGCGCCGAGGTCGGCCAGATGCCGGGAGGCGAGCGGCCCGGCGACCGCCTGCTCGAGAGCGACGACCGTGATTTCGTCGAGAGGTCTCATCGGGCGCGGCTATCGTCCCACGGGCGTCAGGCTCGATCCACTGCGATCGGGCGGGCCGGCGAAATTCGCAACAAACCGTTGTCGTCGATCACATAAGATCGCGCGCCTGATGGCGGCTGTCCGCGACATCGACGTAGGGGTGGTCCGCACGGCGGTCGAGCGTCTCCTCATCGATTCGAACTGCCGGATACCGCCGGACATCCTCGATGGTCTTCGCTTCGCACACGACCGCGAGCTGTCCGCGGCCGGTAAACGGACGCTCGCTCAACTCATTCAGAACTACGAAGTGGCAGCGGCCGAGCAACTCCCCGTGTGCCAGGACAGCGGCGTCACGGTCGTGATGCTCGAGATCGGCCAGGACGTCCACTGGGTGGGAGGCAGCCTTCGCGACGCAGTGTTCGCAGGCATCCGCGCGGGCGTATCGAACGGCTACCTCCGGTGGTCGGTGGTTGGCGATCCGATTGCCCGACGCACGATGCCGACGGACCCTGCCGGCGTCATTCACATGGAGCTCGTCGACGGCGATCGCGTGAAGCTGACGGTCGCCTCGAAGGGCTTCGGCGCCGAGAACATGAGCCGCCTGCGGATGCTGACGCCGGCCGACGGCATAGATGGGGTCAAGGCGTTCGTCGTCGAAACCGTCGATCTGGCCGGCGCCAACGCGTGCCCGCCCGTGATCGTCGGCGTCGGTATCGGGGGAACCATCGAGGTCGCTGCGCTGCTCGCGAAGAAGGCCGCCCTTCGCCCGATCGACCAGCGCAATCCGTCGCCGCACGTGGCCCGACACGAAGAGGACCTCCTCCGGCGAGTGAACGATCTCGGCATCGGTCCACAAGGGCTCGGCGGTGTCGTCACAGCGCTCGCCGTGAACATCGAGGCCTACCCGACGCACATTGCGGCATTGCCCGTTGCCGTGAACCTCGCGTGCCACTCGAACCGGCGCGTCACGACGGAGCTCTGATGGCAGCCTCGCTCCTGGATTGCCGCCCGTTTCCGTCGATCCCCGAACTGCAGGCCTTGCGTGCCGGCGACGCGGTCGAGATCTCCGGCGAACTCCTGACGGTGAGGGATGCGACTGCGCGGCGGCTGTTCGAGGGCGCGAACGAGGGCCGGCCGCTCCCCGTGGATTTCTCGGGCCGGCTGCTCTACGCGGTGGGGCCGTCACCGGCGAAGCCGGGACAGGTCATCGGGTCGGCAGGACCCACGACCATCGAGCGGTTCACGAAGTACCTGCCCTTTCTCTTCGATGCCGGCGTGAGGGGCGTCATCGGCAAGGGCGAGCTGCATGGTCCCATCGTCGACGCGTTCACGAAGGCCGGAGTGGTCTACTTCGCGGCGATCGGCGGCCTTGGTGCGCTCCTCGGCAAGCGGGTCGTGGAGTCGGAGGTCGTCGCCTTCCCGGAGCTCGGCCCAGAGGCGATGTTCAGGCTCCGTGTGGAAAGTTTTCCGACCGTCACCATCATCGACACGACCGGACGGAACTATCACGACACCGCGCGCGACGCCTGGCGTGGTCTCGCGTCGCAGAACCCCGGCGGCGGCACGCCGACGCTACCAGAGACCGAGTAGCCTCCACCAGAGTCCGCCGATGCCGAGCCACGTGACGATGTGGACGGCACTGAGGATGGCGCCAGCTTTCCACCACGTGCCGAGCGGCACGTAGCCACTCCCGAACAGGACGGGGCCCGCCGGCGTTCCGTAGTGGGTCGTGCAGGCGCACAGGTTGCTGAAGAAGGCCAGCACCAGCGTGGCGAGCATCGGTGGCGTGCCGAGCGCCAGCGCCACGGCCAGGAACGGCGCGAACATCGCGCCCGAGTGTGCCGTGTTGCTGGCGAAGAAGTAGTGCGAGTAGAAGTACACGAGGCTGAGCCCGAGGAAGCCGCGCACCCACCCCACTCCTTCGAACTGCGCCGCCATTCCGGTGCTGAACGCGCGAATCAGTCCGGTCTCTCCGAGAAACGTGGCCATCGTGAGGAGGACCCCGAACCAGACGAACGTGTTCCAGGCTTCGCTGACGCGCAGCAGATCGTCCCACGACAGCACGCCGGAAATCAGGAGGCCCGCCACGGCGATGAGCGCCGCCGCGCTCGGGTCGAGGGCAATGCGCGGCCCGGCGATCCAGGCGGCGATGAGTCCGAGCGAAGTGATCGCCATGGTCGTCTCGGCGCGGCTCATGGGGCCCATTGCTCCGAGCGCAGCACGCGCCAGCTTCCGGGCATCCGCCGTGAGCCGCTCGGGACGGACCACGCGGTACACGATCAGCGGCGTGATCGCCATGCTGACGACGCCAGGCACCACGGCGGCGGTCAGCCACTGCGTCCAGGTGACGACAATGCCCTGGGCCGCAGCCAGTTGTACGACGAGCGGGTTCGCGACCATCGCGGTCAGGAACATCGAGCCTGTGACAACGGTCGCCTGATACGCCGTGAGCGTCAGGAACGCGCTCGCGCGCGGCGCGCGACCGCCGTCAGGGGCGAGGACACGGTCCACGATCGACCGCAGGATCGGGTACACGACACCGCCGGCACGCGCGGTGTTGCTGGCGATGGCCGGTGCCAGCGCGAGGTCCGTCGCCATCAGTCCGTAGGCGAGGCCAAGCGTTGTGCGTCCGGATACGGCGACCAGCCCATAGGCGATCCGCGATCCCAGGCCCGTCTTCGTAAAACCGGCCGCGAGAAAGAAGGTGAAGACGACGAGCCACGACGTCGGGTTCGCGAAGCCGCTCAGCGCCTCGGCGATGGTCAGGGTACGCGTGAAGAGGATGGCCGCCAGCCCCACGAGCGCGATGGCGCTCATGGGCAGCGGGCGCGCGACGATACCGGCGATGGTCGCGACGAAGATCGTCAGGAGCCGCCAGGCCCGCGGCTCGATGGCAGGCGAGTGCGGCAGCAGCCACACCAGCGCCGCAATGGCGACGACGACGCCGGTGCGGATGCGGATGGCGCCGGTCCTACTGCTGGTCGCCTGATGTCGACGTGCTCGTGGGCGGCTTCTCGAGCGTGTAGTGCGCGTCGAGAATCATCATCTCCTCCCACGTCTGATCGCCCCACCGGACCTCTGCCGACGGATCGGGATTCACCCGGTTCCCGGTGGAGTTGTCGAAGTACGACGTGACATCCAGCCTCGACCCCTTCGGGATGCGAAGCGGCTCCTGCAGCTCGTACTCCACCTGCCAGCCCGAGTCGTACTTGGGAACGTTCAGGATGATCTCGGAACGCCCGTCGGGATAGGTGAGCGTCGCGCGCTGGCTCTTGCCCCTGAAGTGCATGTGTGGGTGCATCGAGGTACAGCATCACGTCGTCAGTGAAGGTGGCGGTGGCCTCCACACGGTGGCTCGACTCGCCGGGCGGAATCACGAACGTGGTGTTCGAGATGAAGGCATGCAGCATCTCACGCGCGGGGGGCTGCTTCGCGAAGATGATGCCGATGTGCGAGCGGTCCTTGCCGGGCCGCCCGTTCGTCGTGTAGTGCAGGCTCCAGCGGATCGTCGATCCGGGCAGGATACGCTTCGCGGTCCCGAGCGCGAAAAGGTGCGGTCCTTCTCCGCGCGCCTGCGTCACGAACGGCACGCCCTGGCGCTTGAGCGCCGCAGTCGATGCCGCCCGCTGTTCGGCCGTGGCCGTCCTTTCGGTCTGCACGACGTTCGTTCTGCGCGGTGCGTCATCGGGCTCGAGGACCTGCGCGGTGAGGTGATGCACGTGCTCGGAGTCGCCCGCGCGCGCTTCGACGGCCTGCACCCACACGGTCTCCGTGAACGGCACGGGCGTCTCGAACGTCTGATAGTCGACCGTGCCGGTTGTCGGAATCTCGAACTCGACCGGCATCTCGAAGATGTAATCCGGCTTGCCCATCTGCCATCCCTGTGCGAACACAGGCACCTCGGGGAGGTCGGCGGGGCGTCCCTGCGGCGCACCAGCCGCAATCCAGCGCATCACCGTGTCGGTTTCCTTCTCGGTGAGCCGGCGGTCGTTGCTGAACCGCCCGCGCGGAGCGTCAGCAAACCAGGGTGGCATGGCGCCGGTCGAGACCTTCTGTCCGATCGCGCGTGCCCACGGGCGCACGTCCGCGTACGTGATCAGCGACATCGGCGCGACCTCGCCGGGCCGATGGCATGTCACGCAACGTTCGTACAGGATCGGCGCGACGTCACGCGTGAAGGTGGGGGCATTGGTGGCTGCGGCTGATTGCGGCGCTGTGGCAGTCGCGCGGCTCTGCGCAAGAGCGGCGGCAGGTCCCCAGATGCTCACCAGGGTTACGGCGCCGGCGATCAGGCCCGAACGGATGGTCATCTCAGCCCTCCTAGCAGTGGAACGCTAACAAAAGACGCCGGAGTTCCGATTGCGTTTTGGCCAGGATCTTCCCGGTCGCGGAGCAACGATCGAGGAGGTATCCGCAACGTTCGGCGGCAGTCACGGCCGCTGCCTGGCTGCGGATCTCGTGAATTCCGCCTTGCCGAGACGCTGGAACGGTCCCGCGTCCACGGCGAGCTCCTCGACGACGTCGAAGGCATGCGCGGCGCCGATGTTGTACGTGCGCCGGATGCGGTACGTGGCGTTGCCGATGCGCACGGGCTGAACGTCCACGTGAATGGCCAGCGGCGTCGCCCACTCGCCGATGCTCAGGATCTCGGCGCCGTTCGGCAGTCGCTCGCGGATGGCGACGCTGTGTTGGGCAGCGTTCCATCCGAGCACTGCCGCCTCCTTGAAGGCGGCGCCCGTTTCAGATTTCCCCTGGATCTGAATGTCGAGAAAGTCGGCGCCCGGAATGCGCGTGAACGTGGCCGTGCCGCTGCGAGGCCCGGCCGTGACCGGGCTCTCGCGGCCGACCCAGCTGAACTCCCAGGTGCCAATGAAGTAGTCGAGCCCCTGCGTCTGCTGGGGCTGCGGCGGCGACTTGGACGCCCGCGGGGGTTGGGCCGGCGTGCTTTGCGGATTGTCAGTGGGTTGAGCCGATGCGCTCGCGGCAAGCGCGAGAAACGCCGCGGCGGCGACGCAGGTTCGCACAGTCATGATGCACCTGGACAGGGCAGCGGCTGTTGTCGATCACGCGAGAGCCTAACAGACCGTCGAGCGACGCACCTTGCGATTCGCCTCCGCTCGAAGGCCGGATCCGCAATGCCGTTGCGGAAGGCGAAGCCGTCCGTGCGCCAGGCGCGCGAGCTAGGAGCGGGCGAGCCGCCGTACGTCGCGCTTGCCGGCGACGCGGCTCGCGGCCACGTCGCCGCTCGCCAGGCGCTTCCGCATGTCGTCGGGCTCCTGCCGCGACTGCGGCGGGTTCTTCTCGGGCAGCGGCAGAGCGGTCGAGTACTTCACCTGCCGCAGCGCGAAGCTCGATTTGATCCCGACCACACCCTCAATGCGGGTCAGCGCTTCCTTGAGGAACCGCTCGTACGCAGCGACGTCCGGCACGACAACGCGGAGGAGGTAGTCCGAGTCGCCCGTCATCAGGTAGCACTCGAGCACTTCCTGCCGCTGCGTGATCTGCTGCTCGAAGGTGTCGAGACGCCCCGCGACCTGCAGGTCCAGCGAGATCTGGACGAACACGGTGACATCGCGCGCGACCGCATTGGGATTCAGCAGCGCGACGTACTTCCGGATCACGCCCGCCCGTTCGAGCGCCTGGACCCGCCGCAGGCACGGCGCCGGCGAGAGTCCGATGCGATCGGCCAGCTCGACGTTCGGAATGCGTGCATGCTCCTGCAGGTGACGCAGGAGCGAGTAGTCGATCTCGTCAAGTTTCACGTCGGTGTGCTGAGCCATGGGTTCTCTTCCTGACTGCGCCGGAGGATAGCAGAGGCATTCTCACGCAGCGTTGCGAAAATGGCCGTAGTAGGCTCGATCTCGGCAATGGATGGCCCTGCCATGCCGGTCTGCGACCATTTGTTGCTTTCTTCCAGGCTCCCGTCCGGCGCCGGGCGATCCGTTACATGCGCCCGCAATCCTGTTGCGGATCGCCATCACGCGATTCAGGGAATCGCAATCGGCCGTTTAGATCGCTTTGGTACCATCCCCGTTCGAAGGAGTCATCGCTGTCTTGACCTCGAAGCGAGCGCAGAACGCGTCGGCCACCATGGCCATCGCACCACCAGCCAGTGAAGAGGGCCTGCCGCCCGAGCGGCTGGCGTGTCTTCACGCGCTCGAAAGCAAGATTCTCTGGCTCGCCGTCTGGATGATCCACCACGCCAACCACATCCGCCCCCGGCGTGATCAACTGAAGGTGGGTGGCCACCAGGCGTCGTCGGCTTCTGTGACGACGGTGATGACCGCGTTGTACATGGAGGTGCTCACGCCTGCGGATCGCGTGGCCGTGAAGCCGCACGCCAGCCCGGTCTTCCACGCTATCCAGTATCTGTTCGGCCGACAGACGCTCGACAAGCTGAAGGGATTCCGTGCGCTGGGCGGCGCGCAGTCGTATCCGTCCCGCACGAAGGACGCAGACGACGTCGACTTCTCGACCGGATCGGTAGGGCTCGGGGTCGCGATGACGAGCTTCGCTGCGCTCGTGAGCGACTACCTCACGATGAAGAACATGGCGCCCGCGGCACAGAGCGGGCGGATGGTGGCGATCGTCGGGGATGCCGAGCTCGATGAGGGCAATGTCTTCGAAGCGCTGCTCGAAGGATGGAAGCACGACATCCGGAACGTCTGGTGGGTGATCGACTACAACCGGCAGAGCCTCGACGCGATCGTGTCGGATCGCCTCTTCACGCGGCTCGACACCGTGTTTTGCGACATGGGCTGGCGGGTCGTCACGCTGAAGTACGGGCGGCGCATGGAGGAAGCGTTCGCGCGACGCGGCGGCGACGCGCTGAAGACGTGGATCGACGAGTCGTCGAACGTTCTCTACTCGGCGCTGTCGTTCCAGGGCGGCGAGGCGTGGCGCGCGCAGCTGCTCACCGACATCGGTGACCGTCCCGGCGTCGAGGAACTGCTGGCGTCGTACGACGACGACGCGCTGCACGCGCTGATGACGAACCTGGGCGGCCACGATCTCGAAACGCTGGTGCAGGCCTTCAGGCAGGTGACCGACGACATCCCGACCTGCTTCATCGCCTACACCATCAAGGGCTTCGGGCTGCCGTTCGCGGGGCACAAGGACAACCACGCAGGCATCATGACCGCCGACCAGATCGGCCTGCTGAAACAGCGCATGAACATCCCGGCCGGCGAGGAATGGGAGCGGTTCGCGGGTCTCGAAGCGCGAGCGGCGGAGCTCGAGGCCTACCTGCGGAACGTGCCGTTCGCCCAGCCAGCGGAACGGCGCCACGACGCGCCGCGCGTTGCCGTGCCCGCGGAGTTCGAGGTGCCTCGCGGCGAGCAGATCTCCACGCAGGAAGGGTTCGGACGCATCCTGGCGGGCCTCGCGCGGCAGCATCAGGCGCTTGCCGACCACATCGTCACCACTGCGCCCGACGTGACGACCTCGACGAACCTGGGTCCGTGGGTCAATCGGCGCGGCATCTTCGCGCGCCAGCCGTCGGAGGTGAATCCGGCGGTCACGCGGGTCGCATCGCCGCAGCAGTGGACGATGTCGCCGGCGGGACAGCACATCGAGCTCGGGATCGCGGAGAACAATCTCTTCATCCTGCTCGCCGCGCTCGGGCTGTCGCACAGCCTGTTCGGCACGCGGCTGCTGCCGATCGGGACGGTGTACGACCCGTTCATCGCGCGCGGTCTCGACGCGCTCAACTACGCGTGTTACCAGGACGCCCGGTTCATCCTCGCGGGCACGCCGTCCGGGATCACGCTCGCCCCCGAAGGCGGCGCGCACCAGTCGATCTACACGCCCCTCATCGGGATGGGGCAACCAAACCTCACGTCGTTCGAGCCGGCCTTCGTGGACGATCTCGCCGAGATCTTCCGATGGAGCCTCGAGCACATCCAGGAGGACGACGGCAGCGCCGTGTATCTGCGCCTGTCCACGCGTCCGATCCCGCAGGTGGCGCGGACGTATACCAGCGAGCTTCGGCGCGACGTCATCGCTGGCGGGTACTGGCTCGTGCCGCCGGGCGACGGTGCGGAGGTCGCCATTGTCTGCTGCGGCCCGGTGCTGCCGGAAGCGCGTGACGCGCACCAGCGCATCCTCGAAGACGATCCCGCCGCGGGCCTGCTCGTCGTCACGTCGCCGGCACGGCTCGAGCGGGGCTGGTCGCAGAGCCTGCGGCGCGGGACGGTCGGTGCGGTGGACTCACACGCCGCGGCCCTGCTTCGGCCGCTCGGCCCCGACGCGGGACTGGTGACCGTGCTCGATGCGCATCCCTCCACGCTCGCGTGGCTCGGCGCGGTGCGCGGCCACCGGATCGTCAGCCTGGGGGTGGACCGCTTCGGTCAGTCTGGCGACATTCCGGACCTGTATCGCATTCACGGCATCGACGCCGATGCCATCGTCGACGCAGCGGCGCGGGTCTGCGTGATGGGCCACGTCTCGACAAAGGGCGTCGATGTCAATTGAGGTCCGGCTTCCGGAGCTGGGTGGGTCGGTCTCGAACGCGAAACTGAGTGTCTGGCTGAAGAACGTCGGCGACGCGGTCAAGCGCGGCGAGCCGGTTGCCGAAGTCGAGACCGACAAGACCAGCGTCGAGATCGAGGCCCCCGGCGACGGTGTGCTCGAACGGATCGTCGTCGCGGCCGGGCACGAGAACGTCGCCATCGGCAATCTGCTCGCGGTCATCGATGCCACCGGAAGGGGCGACACGCGGAGTCCCGAGCCGCCTGCCAGGCACGACGGGCCGCAACTCGTTCCGAAGCCGGAGGCGCCACAGCCTCGACCCGAGACGGCGGCCGCGGCGATGCCTGCGAGTCACGCCGCGCCAACGCCCGCGGAACCCTCCGACAACGGCTCGGTCGCGGCGTCACCGCTGGCGCGCCAGATGGCCCTCGTGGCCGGCGTGCCGCTCGCGAGCATTCGCGGCACCGGTCCTGGCGGAAAGGTGATGAAGAGCGATGTCGTCGCCAGGCTCGGACAGACCTCGAGCGAACGGCCGCGCGCCGCGCAGCCCGCCGCTCGACAGCCCGCCCCGGTTCCTCCCGAAGGCCAGGCAGGCGACTACGAACTGGAGCCGCTGTCGGCGATGCGGCGCGTCACGGCCGAACGTCTGACCCAGGCGAAGCAGGAAGTGCCGCACTTCTACCTGCGCGTCGAGTGCGTGGTCGATGCCGTGTCGCACATGCGCGAGGAACTGAACGCCCGCACGTCCGACAAGATCTCCTTCACCGGGTTCGCCCTGCGGGCGGCGGCGCTCGCGCTCAGGAAGGTGCCGGCCGCCAACGTGATGTGGGTGGACGGGACAGTGCGGCGTGCTGTCCAGGTGGACATCGCCGTCGCGGTGAACACGCCGTCCGGCCTGATCGCGCCCGTGGTCCGTGCGGCCGACACGAAGTCGGTCGCGGTGCTGAACCGCGAGCTGCGCGAGCTCGCCGAGCGCGCACGGAACGGCAAGCTGAAGCCCGAGGACTACTCGGGTGGCACCTGCACCATCTCCAACCTGGGCATGTTCGGCGTCACCAGCCTGTATCCGATCGTCAACCCGCCGCAGGCGTGCATCCTCGGGCTGGGCGCCGTCGAAGAGCGGCCGGTGGTGCGCAACCACGAACTGGCGGTCGGCCGGATGATGACGTGCACCCTGTCAGCCGATCACCGCGCGCTCGACGGCGCGATCGGGGCCGAGTTCATCGCGGCGTTCCGGCAGTTCATCGAGGACCCATGGCTGCTCCTGCTGTAGCCGTGGTTCCTTTCGCTTTGTCGATATGCTGGTCCCCGCTTCCGGGAACCAGTGAGCGTGCATCTGACTGGAGGATGACGTGAAACGAGTGCTCTTCGTCCTGTCCACCCTCCTCGCCGCGCTGTCGCAGCCGGCCGGCGCGCAGGAGGCGTCGGTCCCCACGATCCCGTTCGAGTCGGTGGCCAACCCGCTCTCACTGCCCCCCGACATCCACTTCGGCGAGATCGCCGGCGTCGCCACGAACTCGAAGGGGCACGTGTTCGTCTTCTCACGCGGAAACTCCACCGGCCCGTCCTACATGGCCACCGCGGCGCAACTGCTCGAGTTCGACGCGAACGGCAAGTTCCTTCGCGAGATCGGCAAGAACCTGTACGCGTGGTCGTACGCCCACGCGGTGCGGATCGACAAGCAGGACAACATCTGGGTCGTCGACAAGGGCTCGGACATGATCCTGAAGATGAACCAGCAGGGGCGCGTCGAGTACGTGTTCGGCCGGAAGGGCGAAGCGTCGCACTACCAGGTTCCGCCCGACACCGCCGCGACCCTCTCCGGCCTCCTGCGCCGCGCCGGCGTGCCCGTCACCACGACGACGCCTGTGAACCCTCGCAACCCGCCGCCCGTTCACCAGGACGGCTACTTCAACCAGCCGACCGACGTCGCGTGGGACGCGCAGGGGAACGCGTATTTCTCGGACGGCTACATCAACTCGCGCGTCGCCAAGGTGAGCGCGCGGGGAGAGTGGCTCGCGTCGTGGGGATCGCTCGGGAACGGGCCTGGTCAGTTCGACACGCCGCACGGCATCGCCGTGGCACCGAACGGCGAGGTGTTCGTCGCCGATCGCGGCAACCGGCGCATCCAGGTGTTCGACCCGCAGGGCACCTTCCTGCGTCAGTTCAGCGTCGACGTGCCCGTGCCTGCTGACGCGAAGGCGGCGATTGGCGCGAAGCCGAACAACCCCAACGCCGGGGCGATGGGTTCCGGCGCACCCGATGCGCTCTGTATGACGCCCGGGCCGAATCCGGTGCTGTTCATCGTCGACCTGTTCCCCGGACGCGTTTACAAGATCGCTCTCGACGGCAAGTTGCTGGGCGTCTACGGCAAGTCGGGGAAGAACCTCGGCGAGTTCGGCTGGGGCCACGCGATCGCCTGCCCGTCCGAGAACGAGATCTGGGTGGGAGAGCTGCTCAACTGGCGCGTGCAGAAGCTGGTGGTTCGCCAGGGTGCACGGCCGTCCGCGCGGTGACGCGCGTGTAGGGCCCGGGCCCGAGTCTCGTGTAGGGCCGGGTCTTAAGACCCGGCTCCTACAATCCGCCGAGTTTCGTGTCGGGATTTTCGGGTGTATCGTACACCGGCGGTCGCACAATGCCGGTGCTGTTACGCTTTTCGCGCTGTGCCGCGGCATTGATCGCGGTGCTCACGCTGGGTTCGCCCGCAGCCGCGCAGATTCGCTCGGACGCTGGCGCGCCGACCTTCAATCGCGACCTCGCCCCGATCGTCTTCAGCCGCTGCTCGACGTGTCACCGGCCGGGTGGATCCGCGCCGTTCGCACTCCTCACTTACGAAGACGTGCGCGCCCGCGCGCGCCAGATCGTCACGGCGGTGACCGCGAGGTCGATGCCGCCGTGGCTCGCGACGACCGAGGCCGGTACGTTCGCAGGCGATCGCCGGCTGTCGGACGCGGATGTCGCCGTTTTCCAGGAGTGGCTGCAGCGTGGCGCCCTGCAGGGCGACGCCGCGGACCTGCCGCCGGTGCCGGTCTGGCACGAGGGGTGGACGCTCGGTTCGCCCGATCTGGTGCTGCGCCTCGAGTCGCCTTACAGGCTTGCGCCGGACGGAGGCGATCGCCTTCGCAACGTCGTGTTGCCGGTGCCGGTGACCGCCGCGCGCTTCGTGCGCGCGTGGGAGCTCCGCGTCACGAGTCCGGCAGTTCATCACGCCACGCTCGTCGTCGATTCTGGAGGGGCGGCCCGCCGCCTTGATGCGGACGACCCCGCTCCCGGATACGAGGGGCTGATCCCGCTCTCCGCGCAGAGTCCCGACGGCTACTTCCTCGGGTGGACGCCGGGGCAGACGCCGTACGACGCCGGTACGGACATCGCCTGGCGCCTGGAGCCCGGAAGCGACCTTGTCGCGATGCTGCACCTGCGTCCGACCGGCGCCTGGGAATCGGTCGACATCAGCGTCGCGCTGTACTTCAGCGATCGCGCGCCGACCACCGTGCCGGTCATGATGCGGATGAACCGCCAGGACATCGCGATTCCGGCCGGGGCCAGCGACTATCACGCGATCGATCGCTACACGCTGCCGGTCGACGTCGACCTGCACGCCATCCAGCCACATGCGCACTACCTGGCCCGCGAGATTCGCGGGACCGCGCAGATGGCGGACGGCACGGTGAAGACCCTCCTGCACATCAGGAAATGGGATTTCCACTGGCAGGATGTCTACCGGTTCGAGCAGCCCGTTCGGCTGCCGGCGGGGACGCAGGTCACGATGGACATCGCGTTCGACAACTCGGCCGAGAACCGCGCGAATCCCAGTTATCCACCGCGGCGTGTCACCTTCGGTCAGCGCTCCGACGACGAGATGGCGGACATGTGGATGCAGGTCGTCCCGGCGGTGTCCGCAGACCGCGAGCGCCTCGTGACCGGACTGAGGCGGAAACTGCTGCCACAGAACATCGATGGCTACCGCAGCATGATCGCCGCCGACCCCGCCAACGTGTCGCTGCACGACGATCTGGCGCTCCTCGGTATCGAGGCGGGGGACCTTCCGCTGGCGATCGCGGAGTTCCAGCAGTCGCTCCGGCTTCGGCCCGCAGCAGCCACGTCCCACTACAACGTGGGCAACGCACTGCTCCTCGCTCGCCGTGCGGAGGAAGCTGCGCATTACTTTCGTGACGCCCTTCGTCTCGATCCCGCCTACGGGCTCGCTCACCAGGGACTCGGCCTGGCACTGGCGGCAACCGGTGCGCTTGATGATGGAGTGTCTGCACTCGAGCGCGCCGTCCGCCTGATGCCCGCCTCCCCCGATGCGCTCTACAACCTCGGTGTGCTGCGGCAGGCGCAGGGACGCGAGGACGACGCGCTGGCGGCGTACGTAGGGGTGTTGCGCCTCACTCCGGCGCACGGGGACGCGGCATACGCTGCCGGGGTCATACACCTCGGGCGAAGTAACGCTCGTGACGCGGCGGAGTTCTTCAGGCAGGCGCTCGCGGCGCGCCCCGGGTGGTCGCCGGCCCTCACCGAACTGGCCTGGACGCTCGCGGTTGCGGACGGCGACGTGCGCCGCCCGAAGGAAGCACTCGAACTGGCGCGACTGGCGACCCGGTCTGCCGGTCGGCCAGACGCGAGGGTCTCAGAAGTACTGGCCGCTGCACTGGCGGCCAACGGCCTCTACGAGGAAGCTGTCACCGCCGCGTCCGATGCTCTACGGCTCCTGCCGGACGGCAGCGACCCGCGGCAAAGGGCCTCCATGGAGCGCCGCCTGGCGCTCTACCGCCAGGGCAAACCGTTCTATGCCGATCGTCGCTGAGCCAGTTCTCTCTGCCTCGGCACAGCGGACCTGTTCGCCAGGCAAGAATCACATCCGACTCGCCGCGCGAAAAGATAAGGAGTTCATCATTTCTGCAGCGGTCGTCGCCGTACCGCCGGCTTGGCGACAATCCGATCGCTCGACCGATCCACAAATCCGAACGTTGCCAGAACGGCGGCGGGAAGGTGCAGGAACGCAATGCCGTGGCCGATTCACGCGACATATACTTGCCGCCGCAAGATTTAGCGGTCCACCTGGTTGAGAGGAGTAGACGCGATGATCCGCAGGTTCATGCTCGTCGTGGTCGCGAGCGTGCTCTGCTGGCTGGTGCTGCCATCGGCCGCCCACGCCCAGAGCGCGATCGCTGGAGTAGTGAGGGACTCGTCCGGAGCCGTCCTCCCGGGTGTCAGCGTCGAGGCCGCCAGCCCCGCGTTGATTGAGAAGACGCGCACCGTGGTCACCGATGCGTCCGGGCAGTACCGGATCGTGGACGTCCGTCCTGGCGTGTACACGGTCACGTTCTCCCTCGAGGGATTCACGACCGTCAGGCGCGAGGGGATCGAACTGGAAGCCAACTTCACCGCGTCGATCAACGCGGACATGAGGGTTGGTGGCCTCGAAGAGAGCATCACCGTCTCGGGGGCAGCGCCCGTCGTCGACGTCCAGACGACGCAGCAACGTGAGGTGCTGACGCGCGCGGTGCTCGATGCGCTCCCGACCGGGCGTAACTACCAGACCATCGGCGGCACGTTGCCGGGCGTGAACCAGGGTCGCTTCGACGTCGGCGGGTCGACGGCGATGCAGCAGGGCACTGTCCTCAGCGCTGGTTCGGTGGGCGGCGACATGGCAATGCTGGTCGATGGCATGAACATATCGTCGAGCCTGAACTCCGGGTCGGTGCCGGCCACCTATCACAACGACGGTGCGTACCAGGAGTACGTCTACCAGGTGAGCGGTGCGAACGCGGAGTTCTCGAGCGGCGGCGTCACCATCAACATGATTCCGAAAGAGGGCGGCAACGCCCTGAGGCTGGATGGTGTTGCCATCTATTCGAGCGGCAACTTCCAGACGCAGAACGTGAGCGACGAGCAGCGTGCCCAGGGGCTCAGCACTCCAGCGAAACTGGACAAGACGTGGGACTACAACTTCAGCGGCGGCTTTCCGATCGTGAAGGACCGGCTGTGGTGGTTCACGTCGGCGCGCTTCTGGGGCTACAACAACTTCGCGCCGAACGCGCTCGACGCCAGCGGCAACCAGATCGTCGACGACAACGACGTGCGCGCCTGGACGAACCGCGCGACCGCACAGCTGAACTCGAAGAACAAGGTGACGGCGATGTACGACCATCTGCCGAAGTATCGCGGTCACCGCGACATCGAGCTCGGCACGGTGGCTCCTGAGGCCACTGTCGTGCAGGACACACCCAAGTCTTTCAACGCGCAGGCAAAGTGGACGTCGACGGCGACGAGCAAGCTTCTCCTGGAGGCGGGGTTCTCGGAGCAATACTACGACTACACGCTCGAGTACCGCCCGGAAGTGAGGGGTCCGGACGAAAGACCGCCCTACGGAGACATCTCGCACTTCGACACGATCACCGGGCGCCG
Source organism: uncultured Acidobacteriota bacterium (assembly GCA_963748265.1). Taxonomy (GTDB): domain Bacteria; phylum Acidobacteriota; class Vicinamibacteria; order Vicinamibacterales; family CAVVIG01; genus CAVVIG01. The sequence continues at coordinate 36,784 of CAVVIG010000004.1, forward strand.
CACGGTCGCGGCCATGCGCGACTTTCGCGACATCTTCCCGTTCTACAACCTGTACGGCGCATCGAGCTACATCACCGGCTCGCACTCGTTCCGCTTCGGCGTGCAGTGGGGCCGCGGCTGGATCAAGAGCTTCCGCGCCGCAAACGGCGACATGGTGCAGCGCTACAACAACGGGGCGCCGTTCCAGGTGCAGCGCTGGAACTTTCCCATCAACCCGTCGCAGTCGGACCTCGACCTGCTGATGGGCATCTTCCTGCAGGACTCGTGGACGCTGAAGCGCCTGACGCTGAACCCCGGGATCCGGTTCGAGGTGATCCAGGGGTCGGTGCCGGCACAGACGGCGCCGGCGGGCCGCTTCGTGCCGGCGCGCAGCTTCGAGGCCATCGATGATCTGCCGAACTGGAAGAACTGGGCGCCCCGGCTCGGGGTGGCCTACGACCTGTTCGGCGACGGGCGGACGGCCATCAAGGGCAGTGTGGGCAAGTACATGCAGCAGGAGGCGACCGGCTTCGCCGCGAGGTACAACCCGCTGGCCGAAGGGTCGGACATCGTGACGTGGTCGGACCGGAACGGAAACGACATCGCCGAAGACAACGAGCTGGGCCAGGCCAATAACGCCAACCTCGGCGTCCGCCGCAACCGCAACCCCGACCCGGACATGAAGCGGCCGTACCAGCTGCTCTACAACCTCGGCGTGACACACCAGCTGGCGTCGCGCCTGTCGGTTTCGGCCAACTACTTCCGCCGTGATTACAAGGACATGATGAACACGGTGAACCTCGCGGTCCCGTTGAGCGCCTACACGCTCGTCAACATTCCCGACCCGCGCGGCAACGGGCAGACACTGCCGATCTACAACCTGCAGCCGGCATACCTCGGCCTGGTGAACGAGCTCGACACGACCTCGGCGAACAACTGGCGTCACTACAACGGCATCGACTTCACGATGAACGCCCGCGGCGACAACGGCCTGAGCGTTGCGGGCGGCGTCTCGCTCGGCCGGAGCATCTCCAACCTCTGTGACGTCGCGGATCCGAACCAGTTGCTGTACTGCAATCAGTCGCAGTACAGCATCCCGCTCAGGAAGACCGTCAAGTTCACGTGGGCGTATCCGCTGCCGTACGACATCCGCTTCAGCGGTGTGTTCCAGACGGCCGATGGCTTCGCCACGGGGACTCCACCTGCGCCGCTGCTCGGGAATCAGAACCCCGACAACCACCTGCGGCTGGACACCTACCAGGTCACGCGCGCGGTCGTCCCGACGCTGACGCAGGCCAACGTCTCTGTGTTCCTGGACGAGCCCGGCACGACCGTCATGCCTCGCGTCACGCAACTCGACCTCGCGTTCTCGAAGATGGTGAGTATCGGTCGAGTCCGCCTGACGCCGCAGGTGGACATCTTCAACACGCTGAACAGCAACGCCGTGCTCACGCTGGCAACGGTGTACGGGTCGAGTCTCGGACGCCCGAACACGATTCTTCCCGGCCGACTCGTGCGGTTCCAGTTGAAGTACCTGTTCTGACGAACGGCTCCACTCGTCTCACCTTGTAGGGTCGGGTCTTGAGACCCGACCCTACGTGTACTCACGGGTTGTCAACGATGCGTCGCAGCACAGCTGCCGTACTTGCCGCCGCCAGCGTTGCGTTCCTTGCTCTCAGTGGCGCGATCTCCGCGCAGACTCCGCTCCCATCGGTTCGCCTGAACAGGGCGGCCGAGACACTCGGCCAGGGGCAGCCGATCTTCGGCCTCATCTCCTCGGATCGCTCGCTCGAGAACGCGCGCGCCATTGCCGCGTCCGACATCGATTTCGTGATCATCGACATGGAGCACGGGACGTTCGATCTCGAGCGCCTGCAGGTGTTCCTGCTGGGGATGACCAACCGCGCGGAGATCGCGCGCAAGGGCAACCTGCAGCCCAACGTCACGCCGATCATCCGGCTGCCGCAGGACCGGCTACGAGCCGACGATGTACACAGTGAAGCAGGCGCTCGATCTGGGCGTGATGGGGATCATGTTTCCGGCGATCAGCAATCGCGAACAGGCTGTGCAGGCGGTCTCGGCCATGCGCTACCCGCGCCCGCCCCGCGGTCCCGGCGAGCCGATGGGCAAACGCGGGTTCGCGCCGACCGCCGCGACCTGGCTGTGGGGCGTGTCGGACTACCAGAAACGTGCCGACCTGTGGTCCCGCGATCCCGCCGGCGAGCTCCTCAGCTTCATCCAGATCGAGACGATCGAAGGCGTCGAGAAGATCGACGAGATTCTCTCGGTGCCAGGAGTGAGCGCGCTCTTCATCGGGCCGTCCGACCTCGGGCTCTCCCTCGCGTCGACGCCTGGAGCGCCGGACCTCGAGACCGCTGTCCAGCGTGTGCTCGCCGCTGCGAAGGCGAAGAACATTCCTGTGGCCATCACCGCTTCGACCCGCGACGCGGCCAGCCGCGTACGCCAGGGGTTCCGGATCCTGACGCTCGGCGGCGAGGGGCTGGCGGCCGGCACCGTCGAAGGGATCCGCATCGCGCGCGAGGCCGCCACCGCCCGGTAGCCATGTCTGCGCACGTCAGGCGTGCGGTCATCCCCCTCATCGCCCTCGCTTCGGCATGCGGTGCGCCCGCTTCGGACGCCGTCCCGACGTTCACGCGAGACGTGGCGCCGATCGTGAGCGCCCACTGCACGGGATGTCATCGGCCGGGTCAGATCGCGCCCTTCAGCCTCGTCGCCTACGAAGACGTGCAGGCGAGGGGTCCGCAGATCGTCCGCGCGATCGAGACACGCGCGATGCCGCCGTGGCTGCCCGATCCCGACCACGGTCAGTTCGCCGGTGCCCGTCGCATGAGCGACCAGGAGATTGCGACCGTTCGCAATTGGCTGACGAACGGTGCTCCACGCGGGCGCCCGGAGGACGCGGCGCCGCCGGCAGCTCCGCCCGAGCAAGGCTGGCATCTCGGCAAACCGGACATCGTCGTCACCCTTCCTGAGTACACGGTGAAGGCGGGAGATACCGACGTCTTCCGGAACTTCGTCGTTCCCGTGTCGCTCGAGCGGACGGTGTTCGTGCGCGGCGTGGAGTTTCACCCGGGGAATCCGAAGGCGGTCCACCACGCGGTCGTCGGCGTCGATGCCAGTGGTGAATCGCGCCGGCTCGACGCGGCCGATCCGGATCCGGGATACGAAGGCATGCTGTCGGACGAATTTCACAGTCCCGACGGGCACTTCGTCGGCTGGACGCCCGGGCGCACGGCTGCCTTCGAGCCTGACGGCATGTCCTGGCGGCTCGAGCCAGGCACCGACCTGGTCGTGCAGATGCACATGCTGCCGTCAGATGCCCCGGTTCCGCTGAAGGCGGAGGTCGGACTGCATCTCGCGGAAGCGCCGCCCACGACGTTGCCGTTCATGGTGAAGCTGACGTCCACCGAGATCGACATCCCGCCGGGGGCCACCGGCTACGCCGTCGAGGATGCCTACACGCTGCCTGTGGACGTGGACGTCGTCAGCGTGTATCCGCATGCGCACTATCTGGCGCGGGAGATTCGCGCGACCGCGACGCTGCCCGACGGCACGTCGAAGCCGCTCCTGCTGATCAGGGACTGGAACTTCCACTGGCAGGAGTTCTACCGGTATGCCGCGCCTGTCGGCCTGCCACGTGGCACGACGGTCGCGATGCGGATCACCTATGACAATTCCGCGGCCCACCAGCTGCACTCGGGCCACGCGCCGGCGCGCGTGATCTACGGGCCCCGATCGTCGGACGAGATGGCGGACGTGTGGCTTCAGGTGATCCCTCGCAGGATCGGCGATCTGCGTCAGCTCGCCACCGACTTCGTGGAGCGTCAGCGTGCGTCGCGCATCCGCGCGGCCGAGCGGACCGTCCGTGAATCGCCGCGCGACCCCTCCGCGCTGAACGTGCTCGGCACGAGATACTTCGCAGCGGGCCGGCTCGCCGACGCGATCCAGAGCTTCTCGAAGGCGCTCGCGCTCGCCCCGGCATCCGTGGAGGCGAGCAATAATCTCGGCACTGCGCTCCTGGCGGACGGGCGGCCGCGCGAGGCGCTTCGGCACCTGGAGGCAGCGGCAGCCGGACGCCCCGGCGAGGCGCGGGTGTTCTTCACACTCGGCAACGCGCTGCGCGACACCGGGCGGACCGCCGACGCGCGCCGGTCGTTCGAGCGCGCGCTGCAGATCGACCCGCGCAATGCGGAGGCGCACAATAACCTGGCGGTGCTGGACGGTGGCGCCGGCGACTACCAGTCGGCGCTCGCACACCTCGGGCAGGCGCTCGCGTTACGCGAGACCTATCCGGAAGCGCACCACAACATGGCGCTCGCCCTCGCAGCGACCGGACGCACCGGGGAAGCCGTGGCGCACGCGGAGCGAGCGATAGCGCTGCGCCCGGACTACGCGCAGGCGCGGGCGACTCTCGCCGAACTGACACGTTGAGCTCAGGAGGATTCAGGCAGATGCGATACACATCGATGCTGGCGGCCGGTATTGCGGTTGCCGGCGTGGCACTCGGGGTCGGACAGCGCACCAGTCATGTCACCGCGCAGACAGGAGCGAAGGGAGGCGAGTGGCGCTTCTACGGCGGTGATGCCGGGAGCACGAAGTATGCGCCGCTCGACCAGATCAACCGCGACAACGTGAAGGACCTGCGGATTGTCTGGCGCTGGAAGGCGCAGAACGCCGGTGCCGTTCCCGAGTACAACCTGCAGGCGACGCCGCTCATGGTCGGCGGTGTGCTCTACACCACGGCCGGCTCGCGACGGCACGTCGTGGCGATCGATGCGGCCACCGGCGAAACACTCTGGATGTGGCGATACGACGAGGGGCCGCGCGGCCTGAAGGCGCCGCGCCAGAACCATCGTGGGGTGGCGTACTGGTCGGACGGACGCGGCGACGAACGCATCCTGTATCTGACGCCGGGTACCGGCTGATTGCGCTCGAAGCGAAGACCGGGCGGCCGGTCTCGTCTTTCGGCCGCAACGGAGTCGTCGATTTGTACGAAGGGCTGGACCGGCCCGCGCCGGAGGATGGCCTCATCGGCGCCAGCTCACCGCCGATCGTCGTGCGCGACACGGTCGTGGTCGGTGCCGCACTGCTGGCGTTCCCCCGAAAGGTCGGGAACATCGCGGGGCACGTGCGCGGGTTCGACGTCAGGACCGGCGCGCGCAAGTGGATCTTCCACACGATCCCCACGCCCGGCGAGTTCGGCAACGAGACCTGGGAAAAGGATTCGTGGGCGATCCAGGGCAACACCGCCGTCTGGGCGCCGATGTCGGCGGATGAGGAACTCGGCTACGTGTACCTGCCGGTGGAGACGCCAACCAACGACTACTATGGCGGCCATCGTCCCGGGAACAACCTGTTCGCGGAAAGCCTGGTCTGTCTCGACGCGGCCACCGGGAAGCGTGTGTGGCACTACCAGCTGGTACACCACGGCGTCTGGGACTACGACACTGTCACTGCGCCGATCCTCATGGACCTCACGGTGAACGGCCGACCGATCAAGGCGGTCGCGCAGGTGACGAAGCAGGCGTTCACCTACGTCTTCGATCGTGCGACAGGCCAGCCGGTCTGGCCGATCGAGGAACGGCCCGTTGCGCAGTCGGACGTCCCGGGCGAGCAGCTGTCGCCCACGCAGCCGTTTCCCACGAAACCGCCCGCGTTCGATCGGCAGGGCGTCACGCTCGACGACCTCAACGATCTCACGCCGGAGCTGAAAGCCGAGGCGGTCCGGATGGCGTCGGAGTACCGGATCGGGCCGCTCTACACGCCCCAGGTCGTCGCTGGTACGAACGGACTGAAAGGGCTGCTGATGCTGCCGTCGGCCACGGGCGGTGCGAACTGGCAGGGCGGCGCCGCCGATCCCGAGACCGGCATGTTGTATGTGAGCTCCGGCACGCAGATCAACCCGCTCGCGCTCGTGCACGATCCGGCGCGGTCGGAACAGGACTACGTGAACACGACCGGCGAGGCGGCCCGTCCGCCAGGCGCGCCGACGGGTCCGCGCGTATTCGGTCCTCAGGGGCTGCCGATGGTGAAACCGCCATGGGGACGCATCACCGCCATCGACCTCAACGCGGGCGATCTCAAGTGGACGATCGCGAACGGCGAGGCGCCGGACTGGGTGAAGAATCATCCGGCGCTGAAGGGCGTGACGCTGCCGCGTACCGGCCGGTATGAGCACGTCGGGCTGCTCGTCACCAGGACGCTGCTGTTTGCCGGTGAGGGTTCGGGTCTCTTTGCCGTGCCGCCCGGGTCCGGCGGCCCGATGTTCCGAGCGCACGACAAGCAGACAGGGGACATCATCTCGGAGTTCACGCTGCCGGCGAACCAGAGCGGGATACCGATGACGTACATGGTGAACGGCCGCCAGCTGATTGTCGTGGCGGTCGGCGCCCAGGGTGTGCCCGCCGAGTTCGTCGCGCTCGGAGTGGACTAGTTTTACGGTGGAGGTGAGCAGGTGCGCTGCAGGATTTCCGCCACGATCACCGCGTCGATGTTCGTGCTCGCTGCCGTCCTCTCTGGCGGCGTTCCGCTGTTCTCCCAGTCCACGCCCACCGTGTTCGAAGGGGCGAAGCTGATTCCGGGAGACGGGTCGGCGCCGATCGACGGCTCCGCCTTCGTCGTCCAGGACGGGCGCATCACGGCGGTTGGCCGCCGCGGTCAGCTGACGGTGCCGGCCAACGCCGCACGCGTGGACCTCACGGGCAGGACCGTGATGCCGGCGCTGAACAACGTGCACCTCCACATCGGCTACGAAGGTTTCACCAGCTGGAGGGCCGAGAACCACAGTTCCGAAAACGTCCTCGATCACCTCCGTCGCGAGGCGTTCTACGGTGTCGGGACCGTGATGACGATGGGCGATCAGCCGTCCGAGTTCGCGCTGACCTTCCAGCGGAACCAGCGTGCCGGCAAGCTCGAGCCGGCGGCCCGCTTCCAGTTCGCCGCCGGCATGGCGCCTCCTGGAGGCGGACCGGACTCGCTGCTGATCAAGGGCACGACGCCGCTCAAGGCCGTCTACGAGATTTCCACGCCGGACGAGGCGCGCACGGCCGTGCGTCAGATCGCCGGGCTGAACATCGACCAGATCAAGATCTGGGTGGACGATCGCGACGCGCAGCGCGGCAGCAAGCAAAAGATGCCGATCGACGTCGTGCAGGCGATCGTGGAGGAGGCCCACGCGCGCAAGGTTCTCGTTCACGCACACGCGACGACGCTTGCGAACCAGAAGGCGGTCGTCAGGGCGGGGATCGATGTCCTCGTGCACACCGTGTCGAACGAACGGATCGACGACGAGTACATCGCGCTGCTCGGCACGCACAAGCCGTACTGGGCGCCCGTGATGGGTCTCGTCGACACACCCGAGGTCTGCGAGCCGAACAACACGTTCGTCGAGCAATCGCTGCCGGCGTCGACCATCGCGGACATCCGCGCGGGTCGCAACGCGTTCAACCTGCCCGGGTGCGACGCGATCGCCGCATCTGTCGCGAGGCGTGAAGCGAACCTGTCGTACAACTTCCCGCGCATGCTGCAGGGAGGAGCGCGGCTCGTGCTCGCGACCGACGCCGGGGTTCTTCCCGGTTACTCCTTCGGATGGTCCGAGCACCACGAGATGGGGATGTACGCGCGCTTCGGCACGCCGGCCGCCGACATCCTCGTGGCTGCGACATCGCGAGCGGCGGAGGTGCTCCGGCTCACCGACACCGGGACGATGGCTGCCGGCAAGCGCGCCGACTTCATCGTGCTGCAGCGCGATCCGCTGCAGGACATCCGCAACACGCGGTCACTCGAGAGCGTGTACCTGGCCGGGGCGAAGCTGGATCGCGAGAAGATCGCGGCCGGCTGGAAGTCGGCGCCGACGCGCTGACGGGCGACTCCGGCCGCGTCAGTCCGGGAGCGTCAGTGCGTGGATGACCGCGCCTCGCCCGACGCGATCTGCGCGGCAATCTTCTGCGCGATCGGCAGGCTGACGCTGCATTCCGGGTCGTTGATGCGGCAGGCCGCGAGCGTCAGGCCGCAGCCGCACGTGCAGTCCTCGGCGTTCAGCGCCTTGATCGCGGTGGTCCGCTGCTCCGGCGTCATCTTCGTCAGGTCGACGCCGGGAATCTCCTTGGCCTGCGCGGCGTTCGCGAGCAGGGCCTTCGTCGAGTCCTCGACCCGCTCGATCGTGACGTCGGTCCGCAGGCCGGCAAGCACCTGTGTCTCGAGTTCGGTGTTCTGCGCGTTGAGCAGCCCGACGTGCCGCTGCTGGACTTTCCCCTCCGGATCGATCACGAACGTCGTCGGAAGCGCGGAGACCCCCTTGAAGATGCGTTGCACGTCCGGAGTAACCATCGCGACCGGGTAGTTCATCTTCTGTTCGTCGACGAACTTCTTCACCTCTTCAACCGGCGCCTCGTCTTCTGAGATGCCGAGCACGACGAGCTTGTCGCGATACTTGTCCTGAAGCTTGATGAGGTCGGGGATTTCAGCGCGGCACGGGGGACACCACGTCGCCCAGAAGTTCACCAGCACAACCTTCCCGCGAAGGTCGGTCGATGTGATGGTCTTGCCCTCGAGGTCTGTGAGGGTAAACGCCTCGACGTCGAACGGCTCCTGCAACAGCTGCACGACCGCGGGCGTGCCGGTCTCCGTCGACCCGGCGTCCGACGGGGTGTCGTTCGAGCAGGCCACGGGTGCGAGCATCGCCACCAGGGCCAGCATGCGCAGCGCGGTCAGGGCAGTGGGGGTGTGCACCCGTCCATCGTAGCAGGCCCCTTACCTCCAGCGGTAGAATCGGTTCCCGCTGTTGTGAGCTGAACGTCAGACTCGACCGGACCCGAGGTTGATCCCATGACACGATGGATTGCCGGCCTGCTGATCGCGGGCCTGGCGCTCGCGCCGCTGGCGGCGCAGGGCTCGAAGACCTACCGGACGCGCCTCTCTCCCGTTCCCGTGGCCGCGTTCAACACCAACATCGTCGGCACCGGTGGAGCGACCGGCACTGTCGCGGGCAGCACCCTGAACGTGGCAGGCACGTACGCGGGGCTCGCGAGCCCCGCGACGCAGGCGAAGATCTTCAAGAGTCCCAAGCCGGGCATCCGTGGCGAGGCGCTGTTCGACCTGCAGGTCAGTGGTGGCACGACCGGCACGATTTCAGGAAAGATCGATCTGTCGGCCGCCCAACTTCAGGAGCTTGCCCAGGGTCGGTACTACATTCAGCTCTACAGCGAAAAAGCAGCGGACGGCAACCTGTGGGGGTGGCTGCAGCCGCAGGAGAACCGCCGATGACCCGCGCTTCACGTCACATCACCGCAATCGCTGCGGCCCTGGCCGGCTCCGCGATCGCGCTGGCCGCAGGGCAGCAGCCGGCGGCGCCGCCGGTCTACTCCGCCGAGCAGGCCGCGGCCGGACGCGCCGCCTACCAGGCCAGCTGCGCCAGCTGCCACGTCGCGGATCTCGGCGGACGCAACGAAGCGCCGCAGCTCGCCGGCGGCGACTTCATGAACACCTGGCGCAACCGGACCACCAAGGATCTCTTCGACTACATGTCGGCGACGATGCCTCCGGGCGGACCGTCGCTCTCGCCGGACCAGTACGCGGGCATCGTCGCGTACATCCTGCAGCAGAACAGCGCGGCAGCCGGCGCGGCGGCGCTCACGCCGGCAACTGCCGTCGCCATCGGCACGATCGCGACGGGGCAGCGGCCCCCGGCCGCGCAGACCGCTGCAGCAGCCGACGCGGCGGTCGGCCGTGGTGCAGGCGGCCGAGGAGCAGGTCCAGGAGGAGCGGGCGCAGGTGGCCGCGGTGGTGCACAGGCGGCCGCACCGCGCGGCGTCACCGTCGCGGGCGAGGTGGCGAATTATGTGCCGGTCACCGAGGAAGTGCTGCGCAATCCGCCGGCTGGCGACTGGCTGATGGCGCGCCGCACGTACCAGGGCTGGAGCTACAGCCCGCTCAACGAGATTACGGCGGCGAACGTGAAGGACCTGCGCCTCGCGTGGGTCTGGAACATGAACGAGGGCGGAGCCAACCAGACGATGCCGCTGGTCCACAACGGCATCATGTACTTGTGGAACACCGGCAACATCCTCCAGGCACTCGACGCCCGGACCGGTGAGCTGATCTGGGAGAACGAGATCGGTCCGCTCCAGCACATCGGCTTCGGGTCGATGCGCAACATCGCGATCTACCAGGACAAGATCATCGCCGCGACCACCGACGCGCGCCTGGTGGCCATCGACGCGCGCAACGGCAAGAAGCTCTGGGAGACGACGATTGCCGACCGTTCGAAGGGGTACTCGAACACCAGCGGTCCGATCGTCGCGCGCGGCAAGGTGATCCAGGGGCTCCAGGGCTGCGCGCGGTACGGCCCGGATCGCTGCTTCATCAGCGCCTACGACGTGAACACCGGCCAGCAGGTCTGGAAGTTCAACACGATCGCTCACGCCGGCGAACCGGGCGGCGAGACGTGGGGCAAGCTGGGCGACGACTTCAGGCAGGGTGGCGAGACCTGGATCGTCGGCAGTTACGATCCGGAACTGAACCTCACGTACTGGGGGATCGCGCAGGCGAAGCCGTGGATGCCTGCCAGCCGCGGAACCAGCGTGTTCGACCAGGCGCTCTACTCGGCGTCGACCGTCGCGCTCAACGCGGACGACGGGAAGCTGGCGTGGCACTACCAGCACGTCCCGGGAGAGTCATTCGATCTGGACGAGGTGTTCGAGCGCGTGCTCGTCGACAACGGACCGGAGAAGTACGTTTTCTCGATCGGCAAGTCCGGCATCCTGTGGAAGCTGGATCGGCGGACGGGCAAGTTCCTCGGCGCGAAGGAGACGGTCTTCCAGAACGTCTACGACCGCATCGACCAGCAGACGGGCCTGGTCACCTACCGGAACGACGTGATCGAGCAGAAGGTGGAGCAGTGGCTGCAGGCGTGCCCGAGCACGGAGGGCGGCCACAACTGGCAGGCCATGAGCTATCACCAGCCGACCAACGCGCTCATCATCCCGTTGCAGCAGTCGTGCATGGAGATGTCGGGCCGCCGGACCGAGCTGCGCGAAGGCGCGGGCGGCGTCAACGCGGACCGACGCTTCTACGAGATGCCCGGCAGCGAGGGAAACATCGGCAAGCTGGCCGCGTACGACGCGGCGTCGATGAAGGAGCTCTGGAGCGTCCAGCAGCGCGTGCCGTTCCTCACGGCAGTGCTGTCGACGGCTGGTAACATCGCGTTCGTCGGCGATCTCGATCGCCGCTTCCGTGCCTTCGACGTGAAGACGGGGCAGGTGCTGTGGCAGACCCGCCTCGGCACGTCGGTGCAGGGGTTCCCCGTGTCGTTCACGGCCGGAGGTAAGCAGTACGTCGCGGTTACGACCGGCCTGGGCGGCGGGAGCCCGCGGCAGGTGCCGCGCGCGATCGCGCCGGAAGTGCATCACCCGAACTCGGGGCACGCTGTCTACGTGTTCGAGCTGCCGGACCGGCGTTGAGGGTGGGATGGAAGCAATGAGGCGTCCCGTCGTTCTATCCGTCGTCCTGGCTGCGTCATGCCTGGTGGCACAGGGGCTGGCTCAGGCGCCGAAGCGGCCTGCCGCGGCGAAAAGCCTTCCACGCACACCGGACGGACGGCCCGACATGCAGGGTACCTGGACGAACGGGACGCTGACGCCCTTCGAGCGGCCCGCCGGCTTCGAGAACAAGCCGTACCTCACCGAGGCGGAAGCGGCGGAGGTGGAGCGTCGCGCGGCGGAGCGCGCGGCCAACCCGCAGCCTCCCCGGCCGGACGACGTGGGGGGCGACAACGAAGCGTTCGTGGACAGCGGCTACAAGGTGACGTCCACGCGCCAGGCGTCGCTGGTGATGGATCCGCCCGACGGCAGGATTCCGTTCAGGCCGGAGACGGAGGCGAAGCGGCAGTTCAACGTCACGAGCATGGCCGATCCCGAGACGATGAGCCCATGGGATCGCTGCATCACACGCGGCCCGACGAGCCTGCTGCCGGCCGGGTACAACAACGGCTACCAGATCGTGCAGACGCCGCAGAATGTCGTGCTGCTGTCCGAGATGATCCACGAGGCGCGGATCGTCCCGACCGACGGGCGGCCGCATGCCGGCGCGCCGCTGCGCGGGTGGGCCGGCGACTCTCGTGGTCGCTGGGACGGCGACACGCTGGTGATCGACACGACCAACTTCCGCGATCGCGGATGGGTGTCGACGCACGCCGGCAGCGGCCGCCTCCGCGGGGTGCCGCATTCGGCGGCGCTTCATCTCACCGAACGCCTCACGATGAAGGACGCAGACACGCTCCTCTACGAGCTGACGATCGACGATCCGGGAATCTACACGCGTCCGTTCACCGTGGTTGTGCCGTTCCGGCGCGACTCCGAGTATCTGATCTACCGAGTACGCGTGCCACGAAGGGAACAAGGCGATCGAACTGTTCCTTCGCGGTGCGCGCGCCGACGAACGCGCAGGGCGCACCGGGCGCTAGATCGGCTAGTTTTCAGGCCTCCTCACCAAACCACTGTCCGCAACCGAACGAGTCGCCGATCGCCGCATCGCGAATTTGTTGCGGTGCAGAGGGGTCCCACTCCAGCAGAGCTGACCGCTCGGCTGGGCGGTCCGCTGCATGCATGAGCCCGGACCATATGGAAGCGCAATTGACTTTCCGCGCCCTTCAAGGGGCGGTTACTCAGATGCGTACGCGCTGCGTCGGGTTCGCCCGTCGTCACCGGTCGACAGCTCTGCTGTTTCCGCTGGCGGCTGCTTTCCTTGTGTTTGCGGCGCTGGCGTTCGCGGTGGACATCACCATCACCACAGGGTCGCTGCGAATGACGCCGAGCGCAGGACCGCTCGTGCTCCAGGGCGATCGCGGCTTCACGTTTTCGTCCAGCGTGTCCTCGACCGGCGGCGTCTTCGTTCCGTACACGACCTGCAACCTCTTCGAAGGGCCGTGCAGCCCCGGCGACGTCGTCAGCCTTCGCGGCTACTGGGTCGGGAATGACATCACTGGAACGGCGACGCTCGGAGGTGTCACATACCCGGGCGTGGGAAGTGCGGGCTCGACCGAGTCCATGGAGGTCGAGTTCATCGGCTCCTTCGTCCTGCCGCCGCTCGCCTCGAGCGCGCAGGTCGTCGCGCCGTTCGCGTTCAGGGGCACGTTCTACTACTCGGGTGGTCCTCAGGCCCTGGTGGGCAGCGGCATCGCGACCATCGCGCTCCAGCCAGCCGCGGGCACCCCGGGCCGCTGGCGTGTCACCGACGTGCACTACGAGTTTGCCAATCGCGCGCACTGGCTCGGTGCTGACATCGGCGCGGTCGGAATTGCCGGCAGCGCCTCGCGTCCTGACGGCGCTCTCGTGGTGAACGGCGCCGGCGGGGACATCTGGGGGCCGGCGGACTCGTTCCACTTCCACTATGACTCACTGCCCGGCGCAGGGGCGATCTCTGCGCACGTCGTCGCGCAGCACCACGTCCACCCGTTCGCGAAGGCCGGCGTGATGCTGCGCGAATCGCTGGACCCCGCGTCGCCCAGCGTGATTCTCGACGTGAAGCCGGACGGCGGCATCGAGTTCATGGTGCGCTACGCGGCAGGGGAACCGACGATGTTCATCGCGGCGGGCGCGCCGGCGCCTCCTTCCGGCGCCTTCCTCCGGCTCGAGCGGAAGGCGTCGAATGAAGTGTCGGCCTCTCAATCCGGGGACGGCACGACCTGGACGCACATCGCGAGCGCGACGGTGCCATTCAAGTCGACCGACGTGCTGGCGGGCCTCGCCGTGACGAGCCACGACGTGTCGGCGCTGAACACGGCGCTCTTCGAGCAGGTCGCCGTGATCGGTTCGCCGTCGACGGCCAATCTGCTCTCGGAAGGCGACTTCGAGGGCTACGCGCCGCCGGCGCTCGGGCCGCCTGGCTGGCTGTCCGACGACGCGCTGCGACAGATCCCGGCGAAGTCGGAGACGCATCAGCCTCGGAGCGGTGCGAAGAACGGTGCCTGCTGGACGCCTCAGTCGCTCGATTGCGGCCTCTACCAGGAGGTGGCCGCACCGTCGGCAGGAACGTACACGTTCAGGATTTACGCGGCGGCGGATCGGGCGGGCGGACTCGTCGGAGCGAACGTGAACGGCTTCGCGGCAGCGTCGACAGCGGTCGCGCCCCTCGGGTTCGGCATGTACGCGCCGTACGAGATGACCTTCACCGCCGCTGCAGGCGATGTCATTCGGGTCTGGATGTATTCACCCGCGCAGCCAGGTTACGTCGTCGTCGACGACGCCAGCCTGGTGCCGCCGGGCGCGACGCCGGCGAACTGACCGCAGGCGACGAGGAGCTTTTCACATGATGAGACGAAGCCTGAGGTCCGTTCGACTGGTGTGCGCCGCGCTCGCGGTGCTTGGAGCCGTTACCGCAGTCATGGCGCCGGACGCGGTCGCGGAAGTATCGATCGCCGGCATAGCCCTGGACATGAACCCGGATACGGGGCCGCTGGTGCTCACGGGAGATCACGGCTTCACGTTCACGGGACAAGTCAGTTCAGCCGGCGGCGTGTTCATGCCCGGGCTCGTGTGCCGTCAGTACGGCGGCCCATGCGGGCCTGGCGACACGCTCAGCCTGCGGTCGGTACTGGAGCGGGCTCGACGCGCCAGGAACCGCGACGCTCGACGGCGTCACGTACTCGCCGGTCGGTTCCGGCAACTCGAGCCTCGTCGCCGAGTTCGAAGGCTCGGTCGTGCTGCCGCCGCTGGCCGATGCCGCGACGCTCGTGGCCCCGTTCCGTTTCCTCGGCGGGTTCTACTATCCCGGCGGCGTCGAGCCGCTGGTCGGCACCGGCGTCGTGACGCTTGCGCTCGTGCGCGACGCCGTGATTCCTGGCCGCTGGAGGCTCACGCGCGCGACGTATCGGCTCGGCGCGCCGGTACCGGCGCCGTGGGTGTCGGAGGACATCGGCGCAACGGGTCGGCCGGGCCGCGCCTCGTACCTCGCGTCGACCGATGCGATGGCCGTCGCCGGCGCGGGCTCCGACATCTGGGGCACGTCGGACAGCTTCCACTTCGTGCACCAGGCACTTTCGGGTGCCGGCGAGATCACCGCCCGCCTTGGTCGGCAGGAGAGGACACACCCGTCCGCGAAAGCCGGCGTGATGCTGCGCGCTTCGTCTGCACCCGACGCGGCAGCGGTGATTCTCGACCGGACGCCCGACGGGAATCTCGAGTTCATGGCGCGCTACGCACCGGGCGAGTCGATGCACTACCTCGGCGGCGGAAGCGCAGCGTCGGACAGCGTGTGGCTCAAGCTCGCGCGGTCGGGGGACGGCACCGTCACCGCACACGCGTCGAGTGACGGCTCGTCGTGGACGCTGATCGGGTCGGTGATGCTCGCCATTCCAACAGGCGACGCCATTCTGGCGGGTGTCGCCGTGACCAGCCACAACGCCGCGCTGCTGAGCGCGGCACTCGTCGAGCAAGCCACGGTGACCTCTTCCCCGACGACAGGCGGCGATCTGCTCGTGCGCGGCGACTTCGAGGCCTACGCGCCGCCGCTCCTCGGACCGCCAGGGTGGGTATCCGACGATCTCCTGCGACAGACGCCTGCGAAGTCCGAGACGCATCAGCCGCGATCGGGCGCGCAGAACGGGGCGTGCTGGACGCCGGGCTTCCTGGACTGCGGCATCTACCAGGACGTGATCGCGCCGGCGGCGGGGCAGTACACGCTGCAGATCTACGCAGCGGCCGACCGGAGCGGCGGCTTCGTGGGCGCAAACGTGAACGGAGCCGCGGCGGCGTCCGCCGAGGTGCTGCCGGGCCCATTCGGCGGATACAGGCTCTACTCGCTGGCGTTCAGCGCCAACGCCGGCGAGGTCATCCGTGTGTGGATGTACTCGCCCGCGCTGCCCGGCTATGTCGTGATCGATAACGCGAGCCTCACGACCGACGGCGTCTTGGACTGAGCTGCGGACGTACCCAGGCTCCGAAGCGATTTTCACGACGGACGAAGGGCACGAAAGTGCTCTTCGTCACGGGGTCTGGGGCTTCGGGGCCAGGATCATCCATGACGTCCCGAACCGGTCGCGGAGCTGCCCGAACCGCGTTGCGAAGAATGTTTCCTCCATCTGCATGAAGATCTGCCCGCCGTCGGACAGCAGCGCCCACACCCGCTCGGCCTCGTCCGCGCTGGCCACCGTGAGCGACAGATACACGCTTCGCATCGGCTGAAAGCGATCCGGCGGCACGTCCGAGGCCATGAGCTGTGTCTCGCCGAGGTCCATGATGGCGTACTGGATCGACTGCTCCCAGCCTGGCCAGGTCACGCCCTGGTTGCCTCCCTCGGCGCGGCGCATCAGCATGGTGATCTGTCCGCCCAGATGCCGTTCGTAGAAGCGGAAGGCCTCTTCGCAGTTGCCGCCGAAATTCAGGAAGGTGTTCAGTTTCATAGGAAGTCGTCCGCTGGAGTGCGCGTCTGATCGTGTTCTAGTGCCGGGTGAGCGCGCGCCCGCTCCGGACGCCTGTCATCGCGCCGTCACGCAGTGTCACCTCGCCGTTCACGAGCACCACCGCGACGCCTTCGGCGTATTGATGCGGCTTCTCGAAGGTGGCCTTGTCGGCGATGGTCGATGGGTCGAAGACGACGAGGTCGGCTTTGAGGCCCGGTCGAAGCACGCCGCGGTCGGAGAGTCCAAGCCGCCGTGCCGGGAACGACGTCATCTTGCGGACGGCGTCTTCGAGGGTCAGCACGTTCTTTTCGCGCACGTAGAGGCCCAGCACGCGCGCGAACGTGCCGTAGGCGCGCGGGTGCGGGACGTCGCGACCGAAGGCCGGCAGGCCCGGTGATGCGTCCGACGCGATCATCGTGGCTGGATGCTTCATGATGCGAACCAGGTCTTCCTCGCTGATGGCGTGGTAGATCGCGCTGCATCCGCCTTTCTGGACGATCTCCACGACGAGGTCCGCGGCTTGATCGGCGGTAACCGGCCTTCCACGCTCGCGCAGGATGCCCGCGAGGTTCTTGCCCGCCAGCGCCGGATCGAACGGGCAGGCCGCGAGCGCGATGTTGGCCGGGTCGCCGCCGCCGCGATCGTTCTCGATCGCGCTCGTGACCGCGTTGAGGGTGCGCCTGAGCGACGGCTCATCGCGCAGCCGTTCGAGCATCTTCTCGCGGCCGCCTTCCTGGACCCAGGTCGGCAGCAGGCCGCCCTGGATCGACGTGCTCGAGGCTGTATACGGGTATTGATCCACGGTGACGTCGACGCCACGGGCGCGCGCCTCGTCGATCAGCCGGAGCGTGTCGACGCTCCGGCCCCAGTTCGCCTTCCCGATGATCTTGTGATGCGTAATCTGGGTCGGCAGATGCCCCTGCTCGCCAATGGCGATCGTGTCGCGCACGCTGTCGAGGACACGACCGGTCTCGTCGCGCATGTGCGATTGGTGGATGCCTCCGAACTCGCCGGCGACGCCCGCCAGGTCGATCACCTCGGCGAGCGGCGCATAGCTGCCCGGCACGTAGAAGAGGCCCGTGCTCAGGCCGAACGCACCCGCTCGCATGCCGGTGCGTACCACTTCGCGCATGCGCTGCAGCTCGTCCGGGGTCGCCGGCCGATCGACCAGCCCGACGATCGACCCGCGGATCGCCCCGTGCCCGATGAAGGTGCCGACGTTGATCGCCGGCTTCGCGGCCGCCACCTTCGCGAGATAGTCGGCCACCTGGATTGAGCCCCCGCCGTCCGGGGCGGCGATGACGGTGGTGACGCCCTGGCGGACGTTGTTCTCGGCGGCAGGGTTGCCGATCGCGTCCTGCCCGTCAGTCCTGGCCTCGGAATGGGAGTGGATGTCGATGAAGCCGGGCGAGACGACGAGGCCGGCTGCGTCCACGACGCGTGCGCCGGTGGCGTCCAGGCCCCTGTCCACCGCCGCGATGGTATCGCCCCTGACACCGACGTCGGCGACGAACCACGGGCTGCCGGTTCCATCGACCACGCGTCCGCCGCGGATGACGAGATCGAAGCGGGGCGCCTGTGTCTGCGGAAACACCTGCCAGGCGGCGAGCGTGAGGGCGACGGCGGCAATCGCGCGAAGACGCATCGGCAGCTCCTCTCCGCATACCTTAGTGCGGATCGGAGCGCGGCATCGCGCCCCCCGGCTCACAACGTGGCCGGTAGCTGCCTGGGTGCTGGTGTGTCGGCGTCCGACACCTCAGGCGTTGTCGTCGGGGGGAACGCTACGTCAGGGGGGCCGGCAGACTGGTGCGTCCCATCAGGTACTCGTCCACGCCGCGCGCGCACGAGCGTCCCTCGGCGATCGCCCAGACGATCAGCGACTGGCCGCGCTGCATGTCGCCGGCGGTGAACACGCCGGGCACGCTGGTCATCCAGCGCTCGTCGCGCCAGACGTTGCCGCGATCGGTCATCTTGACGCCGAGGCGCGTGAGCATGCCGTTCGTCTCCGGGCCGACGAAGCCCATGGCGAGAAGCACGAGGTCGGCCTTCATCTCGAACTCGGTGCCCGGCACGGGCTTGAACTCCATGCGGCCGTCGTTGCTGACCATCTCCACCTGCGACGCGTGGAGCGCCGTGACACGCCCCTCGGCGTCGCCGGCGAACTTCTGCGTCGCGATCGAGTACAGCCGTTCGCCCCCTTCCTCGTGGGCGGAGGACACGCGGAAGATGTTCGGCCAGAGCGGCCACGGGTTGCTGGCGGCGCGGTCGTCCGGCGGACGCGGCAGCAGCTCGAGCTGGTGCACGCTGGCGGCGCCCTGGCGGTGCGCGGTGCCGAGGCAGTCGGCGCCGGTGTCGCCGCCGCCGATGATGATCACGTGCTTGTCCTTCGCCGTGATGAACCCGTCGTCGGGAACCTCTCCCCTTCGTTGCGACGGTTCTGCAGCGTGAGGTATTCCATCGCGAAGTGGACGCCCTTCAGCTCGCGGCCGGGCACCGGCAGGTCGCGGGGCTTCGTCGCGCCGCCGGCCAGCACGATCGCGTCGAACTGCGCCCGCAGCTCCTCGACCGGGACGTTCACGCCGATGTTCGCGTTGGTCCGGAACGTTGACGCCCTCCTGCGATCAGCAGGCCCAGGCGCCGGTCGAGGACCCGCTTCTCCATCTTGAACTCGGGGATGCCGTAGCGCAGCAGGCCGCCGATGCGATCGGCGCGCTCGAACACCGTGACCGTGTGGCCGGCGCGATTCAGCTGCGCCGCGGCCGCGAGCCCGGCCGGCCCTGACCCGACGACGGCGACGCTGCGGCCGGTGCGCGTCTCGGGCGGCAGCGCCGTGACCCATCCTTCTTCGAACGCGCGGTCGATGATCGAGACCTCGACCGCCTTGATCGTGACCGGGTCGTTGTTGATGCCGAGCACGCACGCGCCTTCGCACGGCGCCGGGCACAGCCGTCCGGTGAACTCCGGGAAGTTGTTGGTCGCGTGCAGCCGATCGATCGCCGCCTTCCAGCGGTCGCGGTAGACGAGATCGTTCCAGTCGGGGATCAGGTTGCCGAGCGGGCAGCCCGTTGTGGCAGAACGGGATGCCGCAGTCCATGCAGCGCGCCGCCTGATCCCTCAGCGCCGCGTCCGGGTACGGCAGGTAGACCTCGTTCCAGTCGTGCAGCCGCTCCGCGACCGGCCGCGTCGGCTGCTTCTTGCGCTGGATCTCGATGAACCCGGTGACCTTACCCATTGACGCTCGCCCCTGTCAGCTCGTGGAACGTCGCTTCGCGTCCCGCCGCCGCCGCCCGCGCCTGCGCGTGCAGCACGCGCTTGTAGTCGCGCGGCATCACCTTGACGAACACCGATCGCAGCGCGTCCCAGTCGCGGAGCACGCGCGGCCGAGCGCGCTGCCCGTGTACTTGACGTGCCGCTCGACGACGCTGCGGACGAGCTCGATGTCGGCCGGGTCGTCGAGCGGCTCGAGATCGACCATCTCCGTGTTGCAGCGGCGCTGGAAGGTGCCGGCTGCGTCGAGCACGTACGCGATGCCGCCGCTCATGCCGGCCGCGAAGTTCCGGCCGGTCTTGCCGAGGACGATCACGCGCCCGCCGGTCATGTACTCGCAGCCGTGATCGCCGACCCCTTCGACGACCGCCAGCGCGCCGCTGTTGCGGACGCGCGAAGCGCTCGCCGGCGACGCCGCGGAAGTACGCCTCGCCGCTCGTCGCGCCGTACAGCGCGACGTTGCCGATGAGGATGTTCTCCTCGGCGACGAAGCGGGCCGTCTTCGGCGGGTAGACGATCGATCTTGCCGCCCGAGAGCCCCTTGCCGATGTAGTCGTTGGCGTCGCCTTCGAGCGTCATCGTGATCCCGCGCGGCACGAACGCGCCGAAGCTCTGGCCGGCCGAGCCGGAGAACTGCCAGCGTGATCGTGTCGTCCGGCAGGCCGTCGCCGCCGTACCGCTTCGTCACCTGGTACCCGAGCATCGTGCCGACCGTGCGGTTGACGTTGCGGATCGGGTATGCGAGCGACACGGGCGTGCCGTGCTCGAGCGCTCGGCTGCAGCGCGCGATCAGCTCGTTGTCGAGGATCGCGGCCAGGCCGTGATCCTGCTCGCGGACCCTCCGGCACGGCGGTGCCTGCCGGCAGCTCCGGCTGGTAGAGGATCGCCGAGTAGTCGAGCCCGCGCGCCTTCCAGTGATCGACCGCCTTCCGGAAGTTCAGCCGATCCACGCGGCCGATCATCTCGTCCATCGTGCGGAAGCCGAGCGCCGCCATGTAGCTCGCGCACTTCCTCGGCGATGAACCGGAAGAAGTTGACGACGTGCTCGGCCTTGCCGGTGAAGTTCTTGCGCAGCTCCGGATCCTGCGTCGCGACGCCGACCGGGCAGGTGTTCAGGTGGCAGACGCGCATCATGATGCAGCCCGCGACGACGAGCGGCGCCGTCGCGAAGCCGAACTCTTCGGCGCCCATCAGCGCGGCGATGACGACGTCGCGGCCGGTCTTCAGCTGGCCGTCGACCTGCACGATGATGCGGTCGCGCAGCCCGTTCATCATCAGCACCTGCTGCGTTTCGGCGAGCCCGAGCTCCCACGGCACGCCGCCGTGCTTGATCGAGGTGAGCGGCGACGCGCCGGTGCCGCCGTCGTGGCCGGAGATGAGCACGACGTCGGCGTGCGCCTTCGCGACGCCGGCCGCGACCGTGCCGACGCCGGCGAGCGCGACGAGCTTCACGTGAATCCGCGCCTCGCGGGTTCGAGTTCTTCAGGTCGTAAATCAGCTGCGCCAGGTCCTCGATCGAGTAGATGTCGTGGTGCGGCGGCGGCGAGATCAGCCCGACGCCCGGCGTCGCGTAGCGCACCTTCGCGATCCACGGATAGACCTTGTGGCCGGGCAGCTGTCCGCCTTCGCCGGGCTTGGCGCCCTGCGCCATCTTGATCTGCAGATCGTCGGCGTTGACGAGGTACTCGCTCGTGACGCCGAACCGCGCCGAGGCCACCTGCTTGACGGCGCTGCGGCGCGAGTCGCCGTTCGCGTCGGCGGATGTAGCGCGCCGGATCCTCGCCGCCTTCGCCGGTGTTCGACTTGCCGCCGAGCCGGTTCATCGCGATCGCGAGCGTCTCGTGCGCTTCCTGGCTGATCGAGCCGTACGACATCGCGCCGGTCGCGAAGCGCTTGACGATCGACTCGACCGACTCGACCTCGTCGATCGGCATCGGCGTCGCCGCGTTCTTCAGCTCGAGCAGGCCGCGCAGCGTCGCGAGACTGCTGGCTCTGGTCGTCGACGAGCCGCGTGTACTCCTTGAAGATCGTGTACTGGCCGCTCCGCGTCGAGTGCTGCAGCTTGAACACCGTGTCGGGGTTGAAGAGGTGGTACTCGCCGTCCCGGCGCCACTGGTACTCGCCGCCCCAGTCGAGATCGTGCTCGGCGATCGGCCGCGCGGGGAACGCGTGCATGTGGCGGCGCCGCACTTCTTCGGCGACGACGTCGATGCCGACGCCGCCGATGCGCGACGCGGTGCGCGTGAAGTACTTGTCGACGAACGCCTTGTCGAGGCCGACCGCCTCGAACACCTGCGCGCCGCAGTAGCTCTGGAGCGTCGAGATGCCCATCTTGGACATCACCTTGAGGATGCCCTTGTTGAGCGCCTTGATGTAGTTCTTGACCGCCTTCTCGTGCGTGATGCCGACGAGGATCCGCTGGCGGATCATGTCGTCGAGCGTCTCGAACGCGAGGTACGGGTTCACCGCGCCGGCGCCGTAGCCGAGGAGCAGCGCGCAGTGGTGCACCTCGCGCGCGTCGCCGGACTCGACGACGAGCGCGCAGCGCGTGCGCGTGCCCTGGCGCACCAGGTGATGGTGCACGCCGGCGGTGGCGAGCAGGCTCGGGATCGGCGCGCGCACCCGGTCGGCGTCGCGGTCCGACAGGATCAGGATCGTGTAGCCGGCTTCGACCGCGTCGCTGGCGCGCCGCTTCAGATCCTCGAGCGCCCGCTCGAGGCCGGGGCCGTCCTGCGGCGCGTCGAACAGCATCGGCAGGCGGATGGCGCGGAAGCCCGGGTCGTAGACGTGCCGCAGCTTGCGCGAGCTGGTCGTTGTCGATGACCGGATACTTGATGCCGATCTGCCGGCACGACTCGGGCCGCGGATCGAGCAGGTTGCCCTCGGGGCCGATCGTCGACTCCATCGACGTCACCAGCTCCTCGCGGATCGCGTCGAGCGGCGGGTTGGTGACCTGCGCGAACACCTGCTTGAAGTAGTCGTAGAGCAGGCGCGGCCGGTCCGACAGCGCCGCCAGCGACGTGTCGGTGCCCATCGAGCCGATGCGCCTCTTCGCCGTTGGTCGCCATCGGCGCCGAGCAGCAGCCGCAGATCCTCGTGCGTGTAGCCGAACAGCTGCTGCCGCTGCGTCGACGGTCTCGTGGCTCGGCGGCGGGCAGGTACGGCGCCGGGTCGAGATCGTCGATGTCGATCAGGTGGCCGAGCCACTCCTTGTACGGATGCGCCGCCGCCAGCTCGCGCTTCACCTCCTCGTCGGAGACGATGCGGCCGCGCGCGGTGTCGACCAGGAAGATGCGGCCCGGGTGCAGCCGCTCCTTCAGCACGATGTCCTCGGGCGGGAATGTCGAGCACGCCGACCTCGGACGCCATGATGACGAGGTCGTCCTTCGTGACGTAGTAGCGCGACGGCCGCAGCCCGTTGCGATCGAGCACCGCGCCGATCACCGTGCCGTCGGTGAACGCGATCGACGCCGGGCCGTCCCACGGCTCCATCAGCGACGAGTGGTACTCGTAGAACGCCTTCAGCTCCGCGCGACATCGTCTCGTGGTTCTGCCACGGCTCGGGGATCATCATCAGGATCGCGTGCGGCAGCGAGCGGCCGGTCATGACGAGGAACTCGAGCACGTTGTCGAAGGTCGCCGTGTCGCTGCCGCCCTCGCGGATGACCGGCAGGATCTTCTTCAGGTCGTCGCCGAACACGCTCGACTGGAGCAGCCCCTCGCGCGCGCGCATCCAGTTGATGTTGCCGGTGAGCGTGTTGATCTCGCCGTTGTGCGCGACGAAGCGGTACGGGTGCGCGAGCGGCCACGCCGGGAACGTGTTGGTGCTGAAGCGCTGGTGCACGAGCGCCAGCGCCGACTCGAGATCCGGATCCGCCAGATCGGGAAACATCGGCTCGAGCTGCGCCGGCGGTCAGCATGCCCTTGTAGATCAGCGTGTTGCACGACAGGCTGACGACGTAGAACAGCTTCTTCGGACCGTCGGCCACGTCCGGCAGCGCGTCGACCGCGTGCTCGATCCGCTTGCGGATGACGTAGAGCTTCCGCTCGAACGCGCTCGCGGTCGCATCGGCGCCTGTCAGCGTCGGCGCTCGCGGCCGATGAAGACCTGCGCGAAGACCGGCTCGACGGCGACCGCGCTCGGGCCGACCGGGCTGTCGTCGGTCGGCACGTCGCGCCAGCCGAGGAGCGTCTGGCCTTCTTCGGCGACGATGCGGGCGAACAGGTCCTCGATCGTGGCGCGCGCGGCGGCGTCGTGCGGCAGGAAGACGAGCCCGACGCCGTAGTCCCCGGCCGGCGGCAGCGGCGCGGGCGCGACCTTGCGCAGGAACTCGTCCGGCATCTGGATCAGGATGCCGGCGCCGTCGCCGGTGTTGACCTCGCAGCCGCACGCGCCGCGGTGCGCGAGGTTCTTCAGGACCTGGAGCGCCTGCTGCACGATCGGCGTGCGACTTGCGGCCCTTGATGTCGACGACGAAGCCGACGCCGCAGGCGTCGTGCTCGTGCCGGGGATCGTAAAGGCCTTGCTGACTGCATGGGACTACGCTTCCGGTGCCGTGAACGCCGGCGGACAGCGCCGGCGAGGTAGTGTTATCGCCGAGTACGGACACAGAAGTAAAATACAATCATCGAATCCAATCCATGAGTAAAACAGATCGATCGCCGAAAATGTATCCAGCTCATCTTCTTGGTGCGCGCTGAGGGCCGTGATGCACGAGGCGTTCATGGGCGAGGCGCTCGAGGAGGCGCAGCGCGCGGCCGCCGCCGGCGAAGTGCCGATCGGCGCCGTCGTCGTCGTCGGCGGCACGATCGTCGGCCGCGGCTTCAACCAGCCGATCAGTTCCGGCGATCCGACGGCCCACGCCGAGATCGTGGCGATCCGCGACGCCGCGCGGCGCATCGGCAACTACCGGCTGACGGCCGGCGTGCTCTACGTCACGATCGAGCCGTGCCTGATGTGCGTCGGCGCGCTCGTTCACGCGCGGATCGGCACCGTGGTGTACGGTGCGGCCGAGCCGCGCACCGGTGCTGTCGTGTCTACGGTCCGCGCCGGCGAGCTGCCCGGCCACAATCACCGGTTCGAGGTCGTGTCCGGTGTGCGCGAAGAGGAGTGCCGCGAGCTGATGCAGCAGTTCTTCAGGGCCAAACGGGTGAGCAAGGCGGATGCGACGCTGAACGGCCAATAAGGGCCGGGCTAGCCTCGGGAAGCCTTCGGTCGCCGGCCCCGCGACCGGTCTGCGCGCAACAAGATTGCGAATGGCATCAGGTGCGGTGGCCGGGGTCGGAGGCCCGTTATACTCGCCCCGCGCGGCATGCTTCCTGGCGAAAGTGCATGCGCGAGGGTGACGCCAGCTTTGCCGAGGGAGGACTCCCGATGAAATGGGTGACGACCGCCAACGTGCACTTCGATCGCGTTGCTTCACCGTGGCTGATCAAGCGGTTCATCGATCCGAAGGCCGAGTTCATCTTCGTTGCTCGTGACCAGGTGGACAAGCGGCCGGCCGACGCGATTCCGATCGCTATTCCAGGCACCAAGCTCGGGCCTCACGACGAGAACGGGACCACCTTCACCAAACTCCTGAAGGAGTACAAGCTGACGGGTGATCCCGCGCTCGTTCACATGGCCGAAGTTGTGGAGAAGGGCGTCAAGTTCGTGCTCGAAAAGTACCCGGCCGCCCATCACCGACCGTGATGGTCAGATCGGTGTCGGCTTCCTGGCCTTCTCGGACGGCATGGTGCTGCACAAGACCAACGACCAGGAGCGGCTCGACGCCAGCTACGTCGCGTACGACGCCCTGTACGCGCTGTTCAAGGCCAACAAGGGGCTGGTCCTCGTCGCGCGCGACGAGACCGGGCAGCCGGTGGACGCAGGGAGAGCGTGATGCGCCACAAGAGACCCAGTCTGACTCGCCGCGGTTTCCTGGGCAGCACGCTGGCGCTGGCGGGTACCGTGCCGTTCGTGGCGGCCGAACCGATTGCAGGGGCGGTCGCGTCCGTTGCGATCGCGCCGGTGCGCTCGCGTTACCTCACCCTGAGCGACGCGGAAGCCGCGTTCACCGAGGCGATGGTGAACGCGCTGTGTCCGGCCGACCACCTGACGCCGGACGGCGTGACCAGCGGCCTTGCTGGCGCGATCGATGCGCACCTCGCAAGCGGCGGCGACGGCGTCCAGGGGCGGCGCGAGCTATTCGCTGCCGGCGTTGCCGCGGCCGAGCGTGCCTGCGCGGCCCGGACGGGCGTGCCTCTGAGCGGCCTCGATGCGGCGGACGCGCGTCGCTTCCTGCAGGACGTGGCGGCTGGCGACCTGGTCGCAGATTTTCCTGTGACGTCCTGGTGGGCCGACGTTGTCGATCCGCTCCTGAAGCAGGCATGTTTCTCGGGGCACGTGTACGACGAGTACGGCTCGAGGATGTTCTGGAAGATGTTCGGCTGATTTCGCGTCAGGCAGGGGACGCTCATCGTGGGACGAACTTCACCGGCGGAAATGCCGTCGGGTAGGATGCTTCACATGAAACGTCTTGCGCTGCTGGCGATGGTCGTCGCGCTGCTGGCGTCTTCCTCGGTGATGGCGCAGCGGCGGGTCACGAGCCCGGATGGGCACGCCGCCACCGAAATCCGCGGCCACTACGAAGGCGCGGAGGAACCGATCTACGTCGGCGGCAAGTGGATCGAGATCAGCTACGGCCGCCCGCTCAAACGCGGCCGGGATCTCTGGGGAACGGGCAGCGCCTACGGCAAGTACATGAATCGTGGCGCGCCGGTCTGGCGAGCGGGCTCCGACAACTCGACCTACTTGATGAGCGACCTGCCGCTCGTCATCAACGGCAAGACGGTCCCCGCGGGAGGCCACACGCTCTTCATCGATCTGAAGGAGAACAGCTGGACCTTCATCGTCTCCGGCTGGCAGCCGCAGCAGCGCTACAACCCGGGCGACAAGGAAAAGCTCTGGGGCGCGTACGGCTACACACGCGACAAGGACGTTGTGCGGGCGCCCATGAAGCTGACGAAGCTGCCGTACGTAACCGAGCAGTTGACGTGGGAGTTCCTCGACATGTCGGCCAACGGCGGGACGATTGCTTTCCGCTGGGACGACATCATGGCCACGGTGCCGTTCACCATCGGAAAAGAGGAGTAAGGGCGGTCCGCGTCAGCGCTTCAGACGCTCCTGGTACCTTGCCCCGCTGAGGATGTTCGACATCGAGTAGTTCGCCTCGTGACAGGCGTACTCGAAGAGCGGGCCTGGCGTACGCGTCATCACGCTGTCGGCGGACCACTGCTGCGTGAACGACGCAGGATCGTCGATCGTGAACTGGTACCGCAGCGTGTTTCCATCCGTCAGCGAGAAGCGCTCGATGAGATGCAGGCCGGTCCCCGACCCGCGCACCGTCGTCCTCGGCGAGAAATTGGTCGTGTCCACGACCAGCGTGTCGCCCTCCCACCGCCCGATCGAATCGCCTGCCCAGCGCTGAACTGACGCCGGCAGGTGCGTCCGCCGCGTCAACGAGATCACCCGCGCATCGTGGACCTGCTCGCTGAGGATCACCACGGAGTCCGGCGTCTGCACGATCTGGAGCGTGTTGTTGTAGAACGCCGGCAGCAGCGGCGGGACGTGCGCGTTGCCGACGATGAGGCAGCGTTCGGCCGGGCGCAGGTCCTCGGGGTTCTCCGCGTAGTGCGCCTCGAGGTGCTGGTTCCGGCTGGTGAATGCCTCCTGCGCGGCTGGCTTCAATGCCGGGACGCGGCCGTCGGCCGGGTCCGTAATCATCGAGGTGCGGCGCCCCGGCAGCAGGTGCCCGGGTTCGTAGGTGTCGAGGTCGGACGCCGCGGCGTCGAGCTCGAACGCCTTGTTGCGGCTCAGCGCCAGCGTGCGATCCACCTGGTACCGCTGCTCGTACTCAGCAGCCTCGGCTTCGGTGAACGACGTGCGCCCCTTCACGTCCAGCGGCCGTTCGAGCGGCGTTGCGGTGTCGTTCAGCCAGAGCCCCTGCAGATCGGGGTGTCTGTCCGGCGTCCGTTGCGGCGCCTGCGCGCCGGCGTGGACGACCAGGAGGGTGAGCAGGCCGCAGAGAAGGAGCCCGTAAGGCGCGGTGCGGAGGCGCGATGCCATGCACGACAGCCTACACCCGTGGAACACCGTGCGCACTCATTGCGCCTCGAACGCCAGCAGCACGTTGCCCGGGCGTCCGAGGTGATCGCCGTAGCCGGCGTTCAGGTACAGCATGCCGCCCGCGACCGTCGGGCCTGGGCCCTGGATGGCGCCGCCGCTTGCGCGCACGCGGTTCAGCGTCGTGAAGTCCTGATTGGTATCGAACTCCCATATGACGGAACCATCGCTGGTCGCGTGCGCACGCAGGCCGCCGTCGTTCGATCCGGAGAAGAGCACGCCGGGGATGACCGTCGGCGCCGAGATGAGCGCCGCGTTGCACGTCGGCGTCCCGGGCGTGCACTTGAGCGCCGGCGGCGGCTGATACCAGGCGCGCTCGCCGGTCGTGATGTTCACCGCGTGCAGCCCTCCGGGCTGCGGGGTGCGGATGTCGGATACGGGCACGAACAGCTGCTCGCCGTCGGTTGCCATCCCCCACTGGACGCCGCCCCAGATCGATCCCACGCCCGCGCGATACTCCCAGAGCAGCTCGCCCTGCTTGTCCGGGTCGACGCCGTACACCATCCCGGACTTCTGCCCGAGCAGGATGATGTCCGTGCCGTCCTTCCGCGTCACGAGCATGGCCGGCGTCCCGAAGTCGTGGTCGGGCCCGGCCTTCTCGAGGCAATTGGCGCCGCCGGCGCGGCACCCGAACACGTCGCCCGTGGTGAACTGCTTGATCCACTTGATGGCGCCGCTCGTCGGGTCGAGGGCAATCAGCGCATCGCTCGTCGGCTCAGCGCTGGTCCCCGAGTACGTGTTGCCGGTCGCGACGTAAACGACACCACGCTTGCGATCGACGGTTGGAGCCGACCACACGCCTACGCCGGAGGGTGCCATCAGCGTGGTTCCGGCCGCGTTGGTGCCGACCGGCTTCGCTTCCGGCACCAGGTATGTCCGCCAGACGACGGCGCCAGTCGCGGTGTCGAGGGCCGCGACGTTGCCGCGGAACGTGCAGCACTGGTATCCCGGCTGGTTCGCTGCGGTTTCTTCCAGCGAGGACACCGGCACGAAGAGGCGATTGCCGTCGAGCGTCGGCGAGCCGGTTACGCGCGCGAAGGGGTGCTCGTCCATCTTGACCGACCAGCGCAGCGCGCCCGTCGAGGCGTCGACCGCGTAGACGTTCGCACCGGTGTCGCCGAAGTAGACGGTGAAACCGGCACCGCCGGCGTCGGGGCCGAACACCGGCGCGTTGCGCACGCCGCTCTTCGCGGCGAACGTCCAGGCGATGCAGCCGCTCTTCGCGTCGAGCGCGTAGACCATGCCGTTCTGGCTGCCGACGAAGAGCCGGCCGCCGGCCACCGTGGGCTGCGACCAGGCGGACGTCGCATCGGGGAACCCGAACGCCCACTTCAGACGGAGCTTCGGCACCGTCTGTTCGGTCAGGCCGGCGTGATCGACCGGCTGGAAGCGCATGTTGGTGACGCCGGGCGACCAACCGCTCCATGTCGGCGCATCAGGCGGTACGGAGATCGGCGGCGTGCTGTTGCAGCGCCCGAACGCCGCGCCGCTGACATCGCCGCCGAGGACGCGCCCTGTGAGGTACTCCGCGACGGCACGCCGCTCGGCGCCGGTCAGGCGGCCGCCCTGCGGCCGCATGCCGCCCGCGGTGAGCGCGGTCAGGATTGCTTCAGGCGACCGCTTGGCGAGCACCTCGGGTGCGGGCGCGCGCGTGTCGGGCGCGCCGGTGTGGCAGGTGGCGCACTCGCGTTTGAAGACCTCGGCGCCGCTGGGTGCCTGCGCGGCGAGCGGCACGCAGGTCAGGACCGACGCGGCTGCAGCGACCGCCGCGACACGAAGCACCGCAGACAGGCGTTTGATCACGTGTAATCCGTGAGGAAAGAATTCAGTGAGACCGCCTGCGCTCCGGCCTGAGGCCCAGGTGCTCATGAGAAAGGCAAATCGCGAATCGCAAATCGCGAATCGGCACGCTCGATGTGAGCACTCCGCAACTTGCGATCTGCGATTAGCGATTCGCGATGATCAAGGTGTCACAGTGACGGTCACGTTATCGTAGGTGAACAGCGATCCGTCGCTCGCAACCGCCCGCAGCACGTAGGTGCCTGGCTCGCTGAACACCGCATCGGCTGTCCATTTGCCGTCGGCCGGCGGGACCGGGATGTCGTACGGCGGCGACCACATCGAGTTGCCGTAGGCGCGCGTGTCGTTCCACGTCTTCATCTGATCGGGTGAGAACTTCACCGTTGCCGACTTGCCGCGATACACGATCCAGGACAGGTGCAGACCCGGTCCGGCCGATGCGGTCACCGATACCGGCGGACGATAGACCACGGCGGGGCTGTTGGGGGGGCGCCGGCACGGCCGGTGCCTTCGGGCCTCACGGATTTCTTCACTCCCGGTTGCGGCTTGCCATCGCGTCGCGGCGGAAGGTTGTCCGGGTCGCCGGCAATAGCCACCAACGATACGGGCTGGCCCACCTTGACTGTGCGCGTCTTCTCGCCCTCGACCTTCAGGTCGGGCGGGATGTTCGTGCGGAGGTCATTGGCCAGATTACCGTTGTCGCCGCCCACCTCGGTGGAGATCACCTGCGGGTCGATCAGGTAGTCGTTCTTCAGCGACGCATAGGCTTTGCGCGTCTGCCCGTTGGCGGTGAGCGTCCAGACGATCTCCTTGGTTCCGAAGTCCTGTGGAACCTGGATGGTGAAGAGGAATGGATTGCGTCGCGGATAAAAGTGCGTCGGCTGCCCCAAGTCGGGTGTACCCGGTTCGAAGTGATTGTCTGGCCCGACCGGTATGTCGAATTCCTGCTGCCAGTTCGTGTTCATGTACCCGAAGAACAGCGTGTACCGAGCCGTCCGGGTTCTGCCAGTACCCCTCGTAGGCCGGCTCCAGCGGGTGTCCCGAGGAGTAGGAGAAGCGCGTCTGAGCGCCTGCCGCGCCGACGCCGAGTGCAAGAACGACGAGGGGCGCGACCACCAGTCGCGCCCCGATCGAAAACACACGTGAACGACGACGGATCACTGCTGGTTGCCTCCCTGCTGTTGCGTGGTTCGCGCGGGCTGCTCCACGGGAGGAGCCCAGCAGAGCGGGCAGCCGATGTCGTAGTCGTTGCGGTTCTTCATCGCGGCGCGGCGCTTCGCCATCTCCGCCTGGAACTGTTCTTCGGTCAGGTTCACCGAGTACCCGAGGTCGATGAACATGTTCGACACCGAACGGCGGCCGCCGCCCGCCCAGTTGCGCGGATCCGCGGGGTTCTTGTTCGCGGGCGTCGTGTCCAGGAAGCCGATCAGGTGAAGGATGGTCCCCTTCGGCAGCAGCGGCGCCGCATCGTCTTCGTAGATGTACTGCTTGACCCAGTTGTGGTCGTAACCCGCGCAGGTGAGCTGCTGGATGTTCATGCCCCACACGGCCTCGAGGCACATGCGGGTGCCCGGCGCGTGCAGGTGCGGCTCGAAGGCGATGATCTTCGTGTGCTCCGTGAGCGTGTAGTAGGCGTGGATTTCCTGGTTCGCCGTGTTCGGCTTGACGTCGAGATCGTTGCCGTTGCCGAGGCGCACGGGCGCCGGCTTGTAGAGCGGCTGATAGCCCTTCGGGAAGAACCGGAAGCCGAACTCGAGATGTGCCTTCGTGTCGTGACCGTTCGCGTGGATGTGCGACGCGTTCAGATCGAGGTTCGAGTTGGCCGCGAGCAGGCGTCCCGCCGCGTCGGGGAACTGATCGGGGTTGCGGCCGATCTCGTGAATCGGCCAGCTCGTACCTCCGGTCTGTCCTTGGACCGAGCTCTGATACGTCATGTGGTGGAAGACGTACCGGCCGCCGACCGTCTTCGTCCCTTCGGCCTTCGGGATGTCGTTCACCTCGCGCACTTCAACCGACTTCACCCAGCGGTCCTCGGCGAGCCCGGTAGGCGCGGTGCCGATCGATCCCCACCTGTCGGGCGCGGCGCCGGGCACGAAGACCTCGGGCGAGTTGACGATCAGATCCGGCTTGCCAAGCAGCCAGCCGTCCTCACCGCTCGCGGCGACCGTCGCCGCCGGCATGTCGGCCGAATTACCGCGCGCTGCGCCGCTGTCGGCCCACGTCGCGATCTTCTCGATCTCGTCGTCGCTCAGCGAGATGTCGCCCTTGTAGCGCTGAATGCCGATGTTCTTCTCGACGAACCACGGCGGCATCACGCCGGCGCGCGGCCCCATCGCCGTGCGCGACTTCATCGCGCGGGCATACGGGCGCGCTTCCTCGTAGGTCGTCAGCGACATCGGCGCGCCGCCCTCAGGGTTGTGGCACTGCTGGCAGCTCCGCTGCAGGATCGGCGCGATGTCCTTCGTGAAGGTGACCTGTGCCTGTCCGGCCTGTCCCTGCGCAAGCGCAGGAGCCGCGCCGGCGACCGTCGCCAGCACGACGCCGATTCCCCCGACTATGAGCGGCAGACGTTCGAACCTCATTGAATCCTCCTGGGTGCACGCGCGCCGTCCGACGATCGTGCGCAACGATCCAGCATGCAGTCGGCTGGCCGGATCGCGCCTAATGGACAAGATCGTCGGTCCGTCGGGCTCTGGTGTCAAGGGGTCTTGTGGTATCGGCTGGCACCTTCTGAGGGTGGCACAGGTCCAGGCGGCTCAGAGGGATAACCGCGGGCGGGCACCCCAGGCAGGTCGGCCGGAACGCTCGGCCGGACAGGCTGGAGGCAACAGCCCGACGGCTCGACCAACGGATCCCGCCCGACCCGCCTGGGCTGCCCGCCGCAGCCGGCAGCGCCGTGCCAAAGCGGTGAGACGGTCCGGCCTTCCAACGCGCCGGTCCGCCGCCGTCGGACCAGGCAGGCCGAAGTCAGCCGGCTTGGGCAGTTTCGACTTCTGTTCGCGTCACGACCTTGCCGTCAAAGAGGTGGACATGCCGGTCGGCGTGGCGCGCATAGCGAGCGTCGTGCGTCACCATGCAGATCGTTGCGCCGGTCTGGTGCAGCTCGTTGAGCAGTTCCATGACCGACTCGCCGCTCTTCCGTGTGACCGAGAACGACGACCGCGGGCGCACCGGGCGTGTCGTCCTCGGGCAGGAACGTGCGACCCATGGCGGCAGGCTGGCCTACGAGTGCGAACAGGCTGGCGGCGATGTACGTGCCGGTGTACTGCTCCGGTGCGGGCCCGTCCTCCGTGAGATTCATCGGAGCGGGGAGAAAGATCGCGAGTCCTTCGTAACCGTGCGCCGCCGCCTGCCAGTCCAGGAAGTCGAGCCTCGACACGCCTCGCGGCCGGCCGCGCTCGTCTACGGTGCCGAGGGAGACGATCCGATCGGGCCGCTCGAAAGGCAGACCGCGCAGGAGGATGGCGTTGACGATCGTGAACACCGTGGTGTTCACGCCGATACCCAGCGCGAGTGCGAGCGCGGCCACCACCGTGAACCAGCGCTCCTTCAGCAGCAGGCGCACAGCGAACCGGACATCCTGCCAGACGCTCATCCAGCCCTCCTGTGAACGACGCCCGCGACGCGTCCTGGGGAGCCCGTTACCTGCTGTGTGCTGCCGGCTATTCTGCCGCGCGTTCGATGTTCACCAGTGACGCGCGCCCGGGTTCAAATGTTCCCGGCTCAGCGCTGAGGCTGCGTGTGAGCGATGAGCACGCGCTGCACCGGATAACTGCCGAGCGACGTCCACTCCTCGGAACCCTGCCGCGCGTAGATGGTGGCGGTTGCGTCGACGAATTGCGCGTGCTGGAGCAGGCGATCGCCTGACTCGTCGCCTGTATATCCAGCAGCCGACTCGATCGACATCGTCGCGGTGCCCGCACCCGGCGCGAGGGGTTGACGACGGGTCGCGGCGCGTCGGAACACGTCGGACCAGTCGTGCGCATCGGACGTCCGTCGAAACACCACGTTCAGCTGCACCGGCCCCAGAGGTGCATCACTGACGTTCTTGATGTCGAAGGTCACTGCAGGCACGACGCGTGTCCGGCCGGGAGCCGCGCTGCCATCGAGCCACCCGCTCGACACATGATCAACGTGCAGGGTGGCCGCGAGGTTAACGGGCGCGTGGCCAGCGGCCGTGTAGCTCAACACCCAGAGGACTCCCGCGGCGGTCACGGCGCGCCTAACGGCGAGGAGCCGGTTCCGGCGGATGCCGGCGGCCACGCGGCGTGTCACCGCGACAGACATCTCGCGCGCGAGCTGCACGTTCGACGGGTGCACGAGATCGAGCTCGGCGACATCGCCGACGACGGCGGGGTCGACGCCGCAGCGTTCCATCACCCAGACGGCGAGTCGGAGCGGTGTTCGGATGCTCATGCGGAGTCCTTTCCGAGAGCGGGCATGCCGCCCCACAGTTTCGTGAACGCGCGCCGTGCCGCGCGCACCTCCTCCAGTCCCTGGGACGTGATCTCGAAGTGGCGCTTGGCGCGGCCTCCGCGTTCGGGGGTCGGCTCGCCGACAAACGATGTGACGAGACCTTTGTCCTCGAGGCGGTCCAGCGTGGCGTACACACTGCCCAGCGACACGCGGCGGCCGGTGGATTGCCTCGATCGCTGCCGCGATCGGCACGCCGTAGGCATCGTCGCCCTGGCGAATCAGCGCCAGCAGCACCATCAGTTCGAAGTTGCCCAGGAACTCGCGGCCCATTTGTTCGCGTTTATAGAACAAATCAAGTCGAAGTGCAAGACCCCTGGCGGCGGACGGGACGGGCGGGTCGGCGGGTTGGGAGGTCGACTGTTGGGAAAAGGCAGGAAGGGTCGTCCCCTCCTGCCTCTCCCGACTTTGTAGCTACTTGCCGGGCACCGTGAACGCGAGGTACTCGCCGGAATAGCTGCCGCCGCTGATCGCGATGACGATGTACTGCTTGCCGTCGGCGAGATACGTCATCGGTGACGCGCTCTGCGGGGCGGGCATCAGCACGCTGCCGACTTCCTTGCCGCTCGCCTTGTCGTACGCGCGGAACATCGCGCCGCGCGGGTGTTCGGGTGTCGTCGTCAGCGCGGGATCGCCCATGACGACGAGCGTCTTGGTGACCATCAGCCCGATGCCCGACGTGCCCGCTTGACCGGTCTTCGGGATGTTCACGCCGCGCAGCGCGGGATGGTTGCGGACGTTGTCCGGCGTGTCGCCGTGCGGCGTCTGCCAGAGGATCTCGCCACGGTCCAGGCTAATCGCGGAGATGTGCCCATACGGCGGCTTGAGGATCGACAGGCCCTCCACCGTGAGCCCGCCCGGGTTGGCGGCCGGCGCGGGTGCCGGCGGAGGCGCCGCAGGCGCCGCCGGACGCGGCGATCCCGTGAGCGGATCGCGGTTCTCGTTCCCCGTGGCACGAGGTGAATCGGCTGCGCAGCAGTCGCCGGGGCCGAACACTTCCTGGAAGGGTCGTCCCGAGACGCCGGACACGTAGCGGATGTCGGAGAAGCCGGCCGGCGGCGCGACGAGCGTCGTCGCCGTGATGCCGACGTTGTTCCCCGGCGTGTAGGCGATGTGCGTCTCCGGGTCGAGCGCTCCGCCCGGCCAGTTCGTGCCGCCGACCGCGTTCCCCATGTTGACGGCGCCCAGCAGGCCGTTCACGTCGCCGAGGATTGCGGGGTTGTACATCGTGGGACCGACCTTGTAGCGCGCGATCTGCTTCAGCGCCTGTGCACGCAGTTCCGGCGTGTAGTCGATCAGGTCGTCTGGCACCTTCAGCACGTTGCGCGTGTAGGCCGGAGGCCTGGTGGGGAAGGGCTGCGTCGGGCTCGCCTTCTCGCCAGGGACATCGGACGCTGCCACCGGGCGTTCCTCGATCGGCCAGATCGGCTGCCCGGTGACGCGATCGAACATCCAGAGGAATCCCTGCTTGCTCGGCACGGCGACGGCCTTGACGGCGCGCCCATTCACCGTGATGTCCGCCAGCATGGCTGCCGACGACATGTCGTAGTTCCACAGCGGGTGATGCACGAACTGGAAGTGCCACTTCCGCTGACCGGTGCGCAGGTCGACGCACACCAGCGTCTCGGCGAACAGGTTGTTGCCGGGACGATGTCCGCCGTAGAAGTCCGAAGTCGGCGTCTCGACCGGGAGGTACACGAGCCCGAGCTCCTCGTCGACGGTGATCTGCGTCCACACGCCGACGTTGCCGTTCACCGCCCACGAGTCGTTCTCCCAGGTTTCGTTGCCGAACTCGCCCGGGCGCGGGATCGTGTTGAAGGTCCAGAGCAGCTTCCCCGTCCGCGCGTCGAAGGCGCGCACGAGCCCCTTCGTGTTGTTGTGGGTGCTGACCGTCGCGCCTTCACGGAACGACGAGCCGATGATGATCGTGTCCTTCACGATCATGGGCGTCGAGTGGACGCCGATCTCGCCGGTCTCGAGATCGATGGGCTGCCGGTTGCCGAAGACCGCGCCGACCTTCAGATCGACGACGCCGTCGGTCCCGAACGAGCGGACCATCGACCCGCTCTTCGCGTCGAGCTCCACGAGCCGGTACCCGGTCGTCACGTAGACCACGCGATCGTCGCCGCGGCCGTCGGTCCAGTACGAGACGCCGCGTCCCGACAGCTGCCGCGGCGCCACGCCGGCGCGGCGCCCCTCGCGGAGGCTGTGCGACCACATCAGCTCACCGGACTTCCCGTCGAGCGCGACGACGGACCGGCGCGTGCCGCCCGTGGTGTACAGCACGCCGTTAATCGCGAGCGGCGTGCCTTCGAGCTTGTACTCGGGGCGCGGCCCGAGCATGTCGGTCTTGAAGCGCCACGCGACCTCCAGCTTGCCGAAGTTGGTCGCGTCGATCTGCGCCAGCGGGGAGTACTTGGTGCCCTTGACGTCCGCGGTGTAGTGCGGCCAGTCGCCCGCCGCGGTCGAGGGCAGACGCGAGCCGCCCGTGCGGTCCTGTCCGAGAAGGCCCTGCGAGAGGTACGCGAGCGAAGCGAGCACGGCGAACGCGGAGAACAGGCGGAAACTGCGCGTCACGTCTCCTCCTTTCGAGAGGGGCACACGCTAGCACAGTTGGTGAATTGGTGAGTTGGGGAATTGGCGAGTTGGCGAGTTGGCGAGATTGGGGAGTTGGGGAGTTGGGGAAGGGTATGATCGCGTCTTTCCGTGTCGCAGCGCGCGCTACTCATTCTGGGAGCCGGCACCTTTGCGGTCGAAGTGCTCGAAGCCGCGGAGCTCGCGGGCCGCACGGTGCGCGGCTTCGTCGTCTCGGATGCCGCACTCCGTCCGTCGGCGCTCAAGGAAGCGCTGCCGGTCTTTACCGTCGACGACGTGCCGTGCGACTTTGACGACGTGGAGGTCGTCGGCGGCATCGTCTCGACGAAGCGCAGCGGTCTCGTCGAGGCGATGGCGGCGCGCGGCTTCCGCTTCGGTACCGTGCGACATCCGTCGGCGATCGTGTCGCCGCGCGCGACCGTCGGCGCGGGCGTGATGATCGGCGCGGGCGCCATCGTGGCGGCTAATACCACGATCGGCCCGCACACGATCCTGAACCGGGGTGCCAACGTCGCGCATGACGTCCACCTCGGCGCGTTCACCACGATCGGACCCGGTGTGGTGATCGCGGGCGCCGTAACCGTCGGCGCGCGTGCGTGGCTCGGCGTCGGCGTCGTCGTGCGGGACCACCTGACGATCGGCGAGGGCGCCCTCGTCGCAGCCGGCGCCGTTGTCGTCAAGCCGGTGCCGCCGCGTACGCTCGTTGCGGGCTGGCCGGCCCGCGTCAAACGTGAAGGGGTCGACGGCTACTGACTTCGGCTACCCTATTCGCCGCGCGCACATGAAAAGGAGACAGGACATGCAGAGGTTGGCACTTGGTTCGCTCATGTCGCTGACGCTCGCGAGCGCAGCCGGCTCGACGCACGGTCTGGCGCAGGGCACCACGAGCGCGGCCGCACAGGTGCACATCGAGGCTGCGAAGAAGACCGCCGGTACCGACTACACGTATCTGTTCTCCCGGACGTGCGGCCAGCTGACGCCGCCGCCGCGAACGGCATCAGCCGCACCGAGTCAGCCCGGCCCACCTCCACGAGCGTCGTGGTACACGGAACCGGCGAAGGTGTTCGACAACCTCTACTTCGTCGGGCAGAGCGAATACTCGGCGTGGGCCGTCACGACCTCGGCCGGCATCATCATCATCGATACGATCTACGACTACTCCGTCGAGGAGGAGGTCGTGAACGGGCTGAAGAAGCTTGGCCTCGATCCGACGCAGATCAAGTACGCGATCGTCAGCCACGGACACGGCGATCACTCCGGCGGCGCCAAGTTCCTTCAGGACAGGTTCGGCGCGCGTATCGTCCTCACCGCTGAGGACTGGGACCTGCTCGAACGCACCGCGACGAGGCCGAACGCACAGCCGGTCCCGAAGCGCGACGTCGTCGCGACCGACGGGATGAAACTCACGCTCGGCGACACGACGCTCACTCTCTACATCACGCCGGGCCACACGCTCGGGACGATCTCGACGCTGATCCCGGTGAAGGACGGCGGGCAGACGCACCTTGCGGCGGACTGGGGCGGCACCGCATTCAACTGGACGACCGGGCCGGCGAACTACATCACGCCCGACCGCCCGGCGAAGTACTGGTTCGACATCTACAGCAAGTCGGCGAAGCGCTTCCGCGACATCGCCGCGGCCGCAGGCGCTGACATCGTCATCGCGAACCACACGGAGTTCGACGGGACCAAGACGAAGCTGCCCGCGCTGGCGAAGCGTCAGCCCGGCCAGAAGCACCCGTACGTCATCGGCAAGGAAGGCGTAATCCAGTACATGACCGTGGCGGAGGAGTGCGCCCTGGCAGGAGTCGCCCTCCAGAACTGACAGGAACTTGGCGAGTTGGAGAATTGGTGAGTTGGTGAGTTGGCGAGTTGGTGAGTTGAGTTGGTGAGTGGTGGGCACGAACTCTCCAACTCTCCAACTCTCCAACTCACCAAATCCCCAATTTGTCACTTTGTTACCACGTACCAATTGTTCTGGATGTCGTGCGACAGTCGGTTCACCTGCACCGAACTGAAGCCGGCCCGCTCGAGATATTCGCGCGTCATCGTTTCGCCCCACATCGCGCCGACACCTTCGCCGCCCTGCGCGAGCGACACGGTCATGCAGTGCATGCAGGACACCGTGTAGAGCAGCGTGCCGATCGGATGCTGCATGTCGCCGTCCAGATGGCCGGTGCCGCTGATGTCCTGCATCAGGTACACGCCGCGGTCCGCCAGCGCGCGATGGATGCCCTTGAGGACCCGCAGCGGCTGCGCCTGGTCGTGAACGGCGTCGAATGTCGTGATGAGATCGAACGCGCCGCGAGGTGCCGTGTCGTCGAAGTCGGTCAGGTCGCGGACGACGTATTCCAGGTTGTCGAGGCCGGCCGCCTGTTCGCGCGCGTACGCGATCGCCTCGGCGGAGAGATCCATCCCGGTGAAACGGCTCCTCGGATAGAGCTCCGCCAGCAGGTGGAGCGCCTTGCCGCGGCCGCAGCCCACGTCGAGCACCCTGATGCCCTCGCGCAGGCGGTCGATGAGCCCCGGAACGATCGGCAGGATGTGTGACTCTAGGCGTGAGAGCACCGACACGCCGCTGTCCTCGGCCATCACCTCGTGGAACCGCGGGAACTTCTCGTACGGCACGCCGCCCCCGGCCTTGAAGCAGGCGACGATGTCGTCCTCGACGCCGCCGAGGATGCCGATGTACTGCGCGAACACCGCGAGGTTGTCAGGACCGGCTGCCCTGGTGAGGGCCGCCGCGTGTTCGGCGGGCAGGCGGAAGCGTCCGGTCGCCGCGTCGAATTCCACGACTCTGCCGGTTACCATGGCGCCGAGCCACTCACGGACGTAGCGCAGGTTCAGGCCGGTTTCGATGGCGAGCTGGTCGGCGGTGGCCGACTCCAGGCGCGCGAGCGTGTCCAGCAGTCCCGTCCGGTGCCCGATCGAGAGCATCAGGCACAGGGCGCCGTCGTTGAGTGTCTGGACCATCCGGTCCGCGAACCCCGGGGCGGGTCCTGCGTCCACCTGTGGCATGGGCATTTCAGTCATGCCCGCAGCGTAGCCGCGGGGGCGGGCGGACGCCAAGCCCCTGGTCGCGCGAGCGCGATCGAGGAGATCGCCGCCGAGGTGGAGTATGTTGACGCGCGCACATGCCGGTGGCGGACCGCAGGTCGCAGGATAAGATGTCGCGCGGAGTCGGAGCATGAACCTGAGGTCGTGGTGTCTCGTGTCCCTTTTGGCGGTCTCGGTGGGGTGCGGGGGCGGGGCGCCGGCGTCGCTGCCGGAGACAGTGCTCTATGTCACCAACGAGCGCGCCGGCACCATGACGGTCATCGACGTCGTGAAGGGCGAAGCCGTCTCCACGG
This sequence comes from uncultured Acidobacteriota bacterium, assembly GCA_963748265.1. Lineage (GTDB taxonomy): Bacteria > Acidobacteriota > Vicinamibacteria > Vicinamibacterales > CAVVIG01 > CAVVIG01. Next base: position 76,829 of record CAVVIG010000004.1, read on the forward strand.
TCCCGCTCGGCAAGCGGCCGCGGGGCATCGTGGCCACCAGCGATCGCACGCGCGTGTACGTGGCGCTGAGCGGGTCGCCGATCGCCGGGCCCGGCGTCGACGAATCGACGCTGCCGCCGGCCGACAAGGGCGCGGATGGTATCGGCGAAGTCGACACGCGCGACAACTCGGTGCTGCGCATCCTGCGGGCCGGCTCCGATCCTGAATCGCTGGCGCTCAGCCAGGACGGCGCGCGCGCGTTCATCGCGAACGAAGACACCGCGCAGGTCAGCATCGTCCAGGTCGGCGATGGGCAGATCGCGCGCACGTTCACAGTTGGCGAGGAGCCGGAGGGCATCGCGGTGACCCCGGACGGCCGCCAGGTGTGGGTGACATCCGAAGATGCCGGCGCGGTTTACGTGATCGATCTCGAGAAGAACGAAGTGGTGACGTCGGTCGAAGTCGGCCCACGGCCGCGATCGATCGCGTTCCTGCCGGATGGATCGCGTGGCTACATCCCGGCGGAGAACGGCGCATCGGTCGCCGTCATCGACGCGAAGACGCTGACCCACGTCAAGACCATCGACCTCGGCGAAGGGATGCGGCCGATGGGGACCGCGATGTCACCCGACGGGAAGCAGCTGTACGTGACAACGGGGCGCAGCCGCATGGTCCTGATCGTGGACACCGCGACCGACCAGGTGGTCGGCTCGGTCGACGCGGGACCGCGGCCGTGGGGCATCGCGGTCTCAGAGGATGGCCGGACGCTGTACACGGCGAACGGACCGTCGAATGACGTGTCGGTCATCGACCTGGCCACGCGGCAGGTCACGAAGAAGATCCCGGTTGGTGACGGTCCATGGGGGCTGGCGCTGGTGCGGCGGCCGGTGCAGTGACGAGGGCGATGATGGTGTCCACGATGTTCATCCGATGTTCGGCGGTCGCAGGCGCGGCGGTGTTGCTGTCGGGGACGCTCGGCCATCCGCCCGGGCTCACGCTGACGGCACAGCAGCGGCCGGCCGCGAGCTCCACGGTCAACTGGCCGCTCCACAACCTGGATCTGGCCGGCACGCGTTTCACGCCGCTGGATCAGATCAACCGGTCGAACGTGAAGAGCCTGGTGCCGCGCTGGCTGTTCCAGCACGGCGTCATCGACGGCGTCAGCAACCAGACAACGCCGATCATCGTCGACGGGACGTTGTATGTGACCGACTCGCGCGGCAGCGTGTATGCGGTCGACGCTGCGGACGGTCATCTGCTGTGGTCGTACGACGTCACCGCCAAGCTGGGCGGCGGCGCGCGCGAGGGATACGTGTTCCGCAACCGCGGCGTCTCCTACGCCAACGGCGTGGTGTACACGGCCGGCGGGTCGTTCGTCTTCGCACTTGATGCGAAGACCGGAAAGCCGCTGCCTGGCTTCGGCGTCGATGGGCAGGCGAGCGTGATCCTCGACGTGCTCAAGCAGCGCTACACCGACGTGTCGACGGCCATCAGCATGGGCTACTGGTTCACGACGGCGCCGCAGTACTACAACGGCGTGTTGTACATCGGCAGCACACGCAGCGAGAGCCACATCCCCGGCGGCCACGTCCTCGCCATCGACGCGAAAACCGGCAAGGTGCTGTGGCACTTCAACACGATTCCGCAGGACGAGAAGGACCAGGGCTGGGAGATCGCGGGTCCGACGTGGGTCGGCGGTGAACGCAACGGCGGCGGCATCTGGGAGACGGCGGCGATCGACCCTGAGCTCGGCATGCTCTACATGGCCGTCGGGAATCCGTTTGGCGACAGCACGAAGCGCGCCGGCACCAACTTGTTCACCGACTCGATCATTGCCCTGACGCTGGATACGGGGACGCTCAAGTGGCACTTCCAGCAGACGCATCACGACGTGTGGGACTACGACTCGGGCGCGCCGCCGATCCTGTTCGACATGCAGGTGAACGGCCGCCGCGTGAGGGCGGTGGCCGAAGCCAGCAAGAACGGGTATCTCTACATCCTCGATCGCGAAACCGGAAAGCCGGTGCATCCGATCAAGGAGATGCCGGTGCCAACCGATAACGCGGGCCCGGGCCAGGCGCCCTGGCCGACGCAGCCGATTCCGTTCACGGCCAGCGGAAAGCTGATGGAGCCGGTGAGTCCGATTGAGCCGCTCGAAATTTCCGCGGCGCAGCTCGAGAAGGCCAGGCCGGTGCCGATTTTCAGCCCGATGCGCCCGAACCAGATCATCGCCCCTGGCACGGGCGGCGGCACGAACTACAGCCCGCTCTGGTACAGCCCGCGGACGGGACTCCTCTACGTCAACGCGATCGATCAGCCGTTCAACGGCGCGCGCGGGCCGAAGATGTACTTCTCGGCCTACGATCCGGCGACCGGCGAGTTGAAGTGGCGGCAGATATTCGAGGGCTTCGGGCAGGCGGGGTCCGGTGGTGACCGCGAGCGATCTCGTGTTCGTTGGCACCGGCAGCAACATTGCCGGCTACTTCTTCGCGCTCGACGCGAAGACCGGCGAAGTGTTGTGGAAGTTCAACACGGGATCCGGCGTGTTCTCGTCGCCGTCGATGTACATGGTGAACGGCGAGCAGTTCGTGGCCGTGGCGTCCGGAGGCGGAGAGCGGGGACGCCGGGGCGGCGATCTCATTCTGAGCTTCGCGTTGCCGCCGCGACAGTGACCGGCGGTTCGTAACCACGACGGCACGAAGCCACGAGGCACCTGGAAGAGCGGGTGACGTCGTGCGTTCGTGGCTCCTGACAGGAGGGGTTCGATGCGCCTGTTGACCACTGCAGTCCTCGTCCTGGGAGTTCTTGCGCCGGTGGCCGGCGCGCAGTCCACGACGACGGGTCCGCCTGCGCCGAAGGACAAGGCGATGGACCTGCCGCGCCAGATGCTCGAGTCCGTGGCGCGTGAGATCGCGGCGAAGGGGCAGATCACGCAGCGCGTGCTCGAAGGGGTACTTCAGCGTGAACGTCCGCCACATCGCCGGCTCCGAGACCGCGCTGCAGCACGGGCGGATCGCGGAGGTCTGGGTCGTGCGCGAGGGCAGCGGCATCGTCGCCACCGGCGGCAGCCTCGTCGACGCGAAGCCGGGCGCGGCGGCCGGCGATTTCACCGGCAGCGCGATCCGCGGCGGTGCCGAGCGGACCATCTCCACGGGCGATCTCGTGCTACATCCCGCCGGGCGTCCCGCACGGTATCAAGCAGTCGTCTGGCATCACGTACTTGAACATCCGGTTCGAGACCACCACCACCAAGTGAAGGAGCCGCCGATGCGTTTCAGACTGGCCTGTGTCCTCGCCGTGTTCGCGCTCGTGCCTGCCGCGGCACGTGCGCAATCGGGTCCGGCGGAACCTGCGAAACCTGCGGTGGACGTGACCAAGGTGATGCTCGACGCCGCGGCGAAACTCGGCGCCGCCGCGCTCAAGCCTGGCGTCAGCGTCAGCGACCGCAACATCGCGATCTCCGACACCGGCGGCTACAACGTGACGGTGGCGTACGTGACGCGCCCCGCGACGAAGGAGATGTCGGGCACCGTGCTCAGCCACGACAAGATCACGGAGATTTATTACGTCGTTTCCGGGAGCGGAACTCAGGTGACCGGCTCGCTGACCGACGGGACGAAGGCTACGGGCTCGACGACCATCGGCCCGGGCTGGAGCAGCAAGGTCGCGATCAAGAACGGCCGCACGACGAAGCTCGGTCCGGGTGAAATGCAGATCATCCCGCCGGGAACCGGGCACGTCTGGACGCAGATCGACGAGGGCGGCATCGTCTACATGACGATTCGCGTCGACCCTGAACATGTGACTGCCTTGAGCAAGTAGGAGATGCCATGCACCGCCACTCCGTTGTCACCGTGCTGCTGGCCGGGTTCGCGGGGGCTGGCATCACGCTGGTCGCCCAGACGGCGCTCAAGCCCGGGCACGATCGCGTGCCGCCGTATCGCGAGCCCTCTCCGTACCTGAGCGCGGCAGACATCCAGAAGGGGCTCGATGCGCTCGATCCGAACCTGGTCAGGTCGCGGACCGGGGGAGCCGTGCAGATTGCGGAGGGGAAGGCGCCGGGCGTCGTCCGGCGCCGGGTGAGCGGACCGCAGTATGCAATCACCCACACGCGCTCGCGCGAGTACATCATCGTGCTCAAGGGCAGCGGCACGCTGGTGACCGGCGGCACCCTGATTCCGCCGACGATCGACAGCGACCCGTATCCGAACCCCGACCCGAACGCGACCATCAGGAGCCAGGTCGGGGTGAACGGCGGCCTCGCGCGGCGGATCGGGCCAGGCGACGTCCTGGTGAACCTGCCGGGCACGCCGCACTGGCTGAGCGCCGTTGACGGTACGATTGAGTACGTGGAGATCCAGATTCCGAACGTCGACCCCGCGCCCGGCATCGAGCGCGCGGAGGTCGGACCGGCGCAGGGGGGCAGATGAGTGTGGACTGGAAACGGGTAGCGGCGTGGCGCGTGTCGTCAGTGGCGGCAGCGGTCGTGCTCGGCATGGGCGTGTTCATCTGGAGTGCGACGCCGGGCGCGCAGGCACCGGCACCGGCGCCCGATCCGCTCGACGTTGAAGAGGGCATGACGATCTACCGCACCAAGGCCGACTGCCAGACATGCCACGGATGGGCCGCGGACGGTCGCAAGATGGACACGCAGATGCCCGACGCGCCAAACCTGCGGACGTCGCGTCTCGGCCGCGCAGGCATCATCTACGCCATCAAGTGCGGCCGCCCCGGTCGCGGCATGCCGGCGTTCGACAGGCTTGCCTACACGGAGGCGGCGCGGTGCAACGGGACCACTAAGGCCGATCTGGAGAAGAACAACCAGGAGCTGACCGATCCCGCCTCCACGCTGCAGCCGCGCGAGATCGAGATGGTCGCGGACTTCCTGTTTGCGAAGGTGATCGGGAAGGGGCCGCTCGACTACGCGAAGTGCGTCGAGTACGTGGGGGACGAGGACAAGGAAGCCTGCAACGAATTCAAGTAATCACAGGTCGCAAGTCACAGGTCACAAGTCGGAGGGCGCAAGTCGACGGGGCGCAGGCTTATCGCCTTGGGGCGTCAGGCTCCGGGCATGACCGCGGGACGCGCGTCCATACCCAGAGCCCAGAACAGCGGTACCGGGCAGAGCCTGAAGCCAAGAGCCCATCGCCCGACGCCGTTCGTGTTCGCCTTTAATTCAACGCGAACACGAACAGGTAGCTCGAGTTCTCGAGCTTGTCGAACTTCACCGGGTGCAGGTGCCGTCCGCTGGTCTGCACCGCGAGGAACTGCTTCGGGCCGATCGCGTACGTGACCGGCGAGCCCTTCAGCGGCGTCCCCATGTTGAACCGCCACAGTTCTTCCAGCGTGTCGTCGTTGTAGGCCACGATCCAGCCGTCCTGCAGCGCGCTGAAGATCAGGCCGCCGGCCGTGGCGGTCACACCCGAGCGGATCTCGATGTCGGTCGCCACCTTCGCCACGACCTTGTGATTTGCCGCGTCGAACGCGGTGACCGCGCCGTAGTACAGGTCGCTGCTGTACTTGCGCGGCTCGCTCAGCTTGGGGTTCACGCCGCCATCCGGCCCGAGTGACGCGACCGCCGCGCCGTTCTGCGAGAAGCACCCTTCCGTGCCGACCCCGTACGCGATGTTCTTGATCGGGTTGAAGGCCAGCGGCTGGTGCGCGATGCCGCCGTGCCACGTCGGGCAGGTGCGCTTCTGGCCGTCGCCGCGCAGCGCGCGCGCCGCCGGGTTGTACAGCTGCACATCGAGCTTCGGGTTGTATTCGAACGGCTTGCCCGTCTTCTGATCGATCCCCTTCGTCCAGTTCAGGTCGTTGACGTACTTCTCGGACTTGATGAACTTCCCGTTCGCGCGATCGAGCGTGTAGTAGAAGCCGTTGCGCGCGTAGTGGCCGACCACCTTGCGCATGACTCCGTCGATCTTGATGCTGTAGAGCATGTGGACCCCGACCTCGTCGAAGTCCCACGAGTCGTTCGGCGTGTACTGGAAGTGCCAGGCGAGCTTGCCCGTGCGCACGTCCAGTGCGATGACCGAGTTCGTGTAGAGGTTGTCGCCCGGCCTGAACTGCGGGTCATAGATCGGATAGGGATTACCGGTTCCGACGATGTAGAGATGGGTTTCGGGATCGTAGGCACCGGTCTGCCAGATGCCGCCGCCTCCGGTTTTCCACGCGTTGTGATCGTCCTTCCACGTCTCGCTCCCGGGGTCGCCCGGCTTCGGGATGGTGTAGAACCGCCACAGTTCATCGCCCGTCTTGACGTCGAGCGCCGCGACCCACCCGCGCGTGCCGCCATCACCCGCGCCGTTCTGGACGATCACCTTGCCGTCGGCGACGAGCGGAGCGGTGTAGAACTCTTCCTGCCCGCCGAACTCGTTGCGGGCGGCGACGCGCTTGTCCCACACAATCTCGCCGTTGTCGCGGTTGATCGCGATCACGCGCCCGTCCGGCAGGTTCGCCAGGACGCGGTCTTCCCAGAGCGCGATGCCGCGGCTACGCGGCTGGTTGCCCTGGTGCCGGACGCCGGAGTCAGCGGTCCACAGAAACGACCCGTAGTCCGGATGGCTCGCATCGATCTTGTAGACCGTGCCCCACCCGTCCGTGGTGTACATCGCCCCGTTGTCGATGAGCGGGTTGACCTCGCTTTCGGGACCGTTCTGCCCGACATCCTGCATCCCGCCGAGCGCCAGCGCCCAGACCATGTGCAGGTTCTTCACGTTGTCGCGATTGATTTGCGACAGCTTGGAATAGCGCGTCGCTCCGTAGTCGCCGTTCATGAGGAGCCAGTTCTGCGGCTCGTTGGCCGCGTTGATCAGGCGATCCTCGCTGACCGTCAGCTTGTAGCCCTGGCCCATGACGAGGGCCGTGGCGGTCATCACGCCCGCGGCGGTCGTCAGAATTCGCGTCTGTGCACGCATTTCAGGTCCTCTCAAAAAGTGCTGCCGAGGCCGGGATTATACGCGTTAGAGAAATTGGAGAGTTAGTGTGTTGGTGATTTGGCGAATTGAGCCCAAAGCCGAGAGCCCACAGCCCATAGCCGACACTCCGTCAGAGCCTGACGTTCCAGGCGCGGAGGATCTCCGCTTCGTTGTCGGCGCTGGTAGCCTTCTTGAACCGCGCGCCCGACCGCCCCTTCACGCGCAGCGCGCACTCCGCCCACGTGCGGTGCCGCATCGCCACGCCGTCGACGACGCTGAGGTACGAGTAGGCAGCCGCCTTCGACCGCGACCCGTTGGCCGACGAGCTCCGCGCGGGAAGGCTGGTGTCTTCAGGCAGGTCGAGAACCGGCACCGGATAGCCGATGAGCAGCCCGGAGTACAGCGTCACCTCCTGCCGCTGGGCGAAGCCGTCGGCAATTTCGTCCACCCGCTCGTTGCCGGGGGTTCCTGCGTGCCCGCGGACGTAGTGCCAGGCGATGGCGCGCGGTCCGCGCTCCGCGGTCAGGAGCGACAGCTCCTCCCACAGCTCGCGATTCATCACGTCGCCCCCGGCCGCGGTTTTCCAGCCGCGGCGCCGCCAGTTGGGCACCCACTCCCGGATGCCCTGGATGACGTACGTCGAGTCGGTATAGATCGCGACCGGCCCCTGCGTTCCCTGCAGGTGGTTGAGTGCGCTGATAGCGCCGGTCAGCTCCATCTTGTTGTTGGTCGTGAGCTCCGACCCGCCCCCGAGCTCCGTGACGTGGCCGTCAGGCGTCACGACGACGACGCCCCAGCCGCCTGGCCCGGGGTTGCCCTTCGACGCACCGTCGGTGAATACGACAATCTGGACCTTCATGTGCGTCCGATAGTGCCGCTTTCGGGGCCGCGTGTCACTAGCGGCAGACGCCGGTTTGTCGACCGGTTGGGGCGTCCGGCTGCCGGGAATCCGGCAGCTGCGCGCACCCGTCGACACTTTTTCGCACTAGAATCAGCGCGCCGCGGACGGCATGAGCTGTGCCCGTTCACGGTGTGTTGGAGGGAGCGCATGATCGTTCTGAAGAACATCCTCGTCGCAGTGGACTTCGACGAGACCTCGGAGGCTGCACTGGCTTACGCGCGGAGCTTCGCCGGGAACTTCGGTGCGCGGTTGCACTTGATGCACGTCATGGAAAACCGGTTTCTGCGTCCGATGGCCAACGACCCTCGCGACGTCGAAGCGGGAATCGGCAGCCGCCTCGCAGACAGGCTGACTGACGAGGAGCGGGCGACGCTCAGGGCCGTGTCGGTGCTGCGGAAATCAGACGTTCCTGCTGAGGAGATCGTGAAGTACGCCCGGGACGAAGGTGTGGACCTGATCGTCATCGGCACGCACGGGCGATCGGGCGTCGCACACCTGCTGATGGGGAGTGTTGCCGAGAAGGTGGTGCGCACGGCACCCTGCCCGGTGCTCACCGTGAGACACGGCGAGCGCGAGGTCGTCGTGGAGGCTTCCGACCTGGCGCCCGCGGGAGTGTAAGAGCGCCCGCGCGGCGCATCAGGCCGTCTTCACCTGGGCGCCAGGTACTGACGACAGCGCCTGTTGCACATCGGCGCCAGACTCCTGGCGTGGTTCGGCGATGCCGACCAGGATCTTGCCGTTGGACACTTCCGGGTCGTACAGAGCCGGCGTCCGCCGTCCGAGACCGGCCGTGACGATCAGCGTCACGACCGTCGAGACGATCGCGAAGAGCATCGTCAGCTCGAAGATGATGATCAGGTTCGGATACCAGGCCACGATCGGCATGTTCCCGACGACGATCGGCCAGGCCTGTTCGGCGAACGAGGTGAGCCAGATCCCGAAGAGCATCCCCGCCAGGCCGCCTGCGGCCGCGATGTGCCACTGGTAACCCTGTCGGCCGATGTGGCTGAACTCGTACTCCTCCATCGGAGCGCCGGTGATGACAGTGATGTCCTTGTCGCCGTAGCCGGCCGTTCGCAGGCTGTTCACGGCGCGCTGCGCGGCGTCGCCTGTGGCGTAGAGCGCGTAGACCGCTTTCATGCGTGCGTTTCTCCGAGGCGCTGTTCGGCGTGGACAGCCGACGGCTTCGGCGGCTGATGTTCACCGGCCTTCATCTCCCAGATGGAGATGATCGGGACGAACTTCGCGAAGAGCGTGTAGAGCAGCGCCATCGCGGCAAACGTCGAGACCGTGATGATGATCTCCGACGGTCGCGGGCGGTACGCGCCCCACGCGTACGGCATGAACTTGTGCGCCAGCGAGGGCACGATGATCAGGTATCGCTCGAGCCACATGCCGACGACCACGCCCATGGAGGCGATGACGCAGCCGGTGATCGTGCGGAAGCGCCGGATGCTCAGGATCAGCACCGGCAGGACGAAGTTCACGAACACCATCGTCCAGAAGAGGGGCGCAAACGTACCGTCCTGCGTCACCTGAAACGTGTTCATCTCCGACGTGTGGTTACCGTACCAGGCCGTGAGCCGCTCGTTGAACGTGAAGTAGCCCCAGAGCAGGCTCATCATCAGGAGGAGCTTGCCCAGGTTGTCGAAGTGGATCGGCTCGAGATACGCCTGCAGGTGCAGGACCTTTCGAAGGGCGGCCATCGCGATGATGAGCCCGGCGATGCCGCTGAAGATCGCTCCCGCGACGAAGTACGGTCCGAAGATCGTCGAGTGCCACATCGGCACGGGCGCCATCGAGAAGTCGAAGGACACGATCGTGTGGACCGACACGGCGACGGGAATGATCGCGATCGCCATGATCTGCATCGCCGTCTCGAGGCGGTGCCACTGCGTCGTCGTGCCGCGCCATCCGAGCGCGAGCGCGCCGTAGATCGTCCGCCGCAGACCCGTTGACCGATCGCGGATGATCGCGAAGTCCGGAATCAAGGGCAGGAAGAGGAACAACAGGCTGCCGGTCAGGTACCCGGAGATGGCGAAGAAGTCCCACACGAGCGGCGAGCGGAAGTTCGGCCAGATCAGGCGCTGATTCGGATACGGCACCAGCCAGAAGAAGAGCCACGGCTTCCCGAGGTGGATGATCGGAAAGAGGCCGCCGATCATCAGCGCGAATGCCGTAATCACCTCGGCGCATCGCGTGACCGGGCGGCGCCAGCCCGCGTTGACCAGGCGCAGAATCGCGGAGATCAGCGTGCCGGCGTGGCTGATGCCGATCCAGAAAACGAAGTCGGTGATGAGGAAGCCCCAGTAGACCGGCCATCCAAGGCCGGTCAGCCCGAAGCCGAACCACATCTGCATGAACCAGGCGAACAGCCCGGCGGCGACGATCGTGCCGAGGAATGCGACGAACGCGTACCAGAGCAGGCCGGTGCGTTCGAGAGGCCGCAGCAGGTCGGCGGTGAGGCGGTCTTCCGAAGCGCTCATGCGATCTCGCCTCCCGCCAGGTAGGTCACCTTCGGGTGGGTGCCCAGGTCCTCGAGCAGCTTGCTGCCGCGGCGCGATTCCGCCAGCCGCGAGACCTCACTCTCCGGATCGTTGAGGTCGCCGAAGACCAGCGCCTTCGCCGGACAGCTCTGGACGCACGCCGGCTTGATCTCCCCGTCGTGGATCTCGCGCTCTTCGGTCTTCGCCGTGTTCTTTGCCACCGTGATGCGCTGCACGCAGAAGGTGCACTTCTCCATGACGCCGACTTCGCGCAGCGAGACGTCGGGATTGAGCTGCAGGTGCAGCGGCTTCTCCCACACCGGGTTGAAGAAGTCGAAGAAACGGACGTTGTAGGGGCACGCGTTGGCGCAGTAGCGCGTGCCAATGCAGCGGTTGTACACCTGCGCGTTCAAGCCGTCTTCGTTGTGGTGGCTCGCGTAGGTCGGGCAGACCGGCTCGCACGGCGCGGCGTCGCACTGCTGGCACATCACCGGTCGGTACTTGACGCGCACCTCGGGGAACTCGCCCTCGAAGTACCGCTCCACGCGCATCCAGTGAATCGCCCGTCCGCGCGACGCCTGGAGGTCGCCGACGGTCGGGATGTTGTTTTCGGCGTGGCAGGCCGTGACGCACGCGCCGCAGCCGGTGCAGCGGTCCAGGTCGACCGCCATTCCCCATCGATGCGCCATTACCGAGTCTCCCCTTCGTGCGGGTTCTCCCGCAGCTCGCCGCGTGCCGAAAACAGGATCAGCTTGCCGTCCGGATCGCCGACGCGTGTCACCTTGACCCGCGTCGCGGCCCAGGCGATCGAGCCGGTTTCGGCGTGGACCACCGGCGCGAGAATCGACACCGCGCTGCTCCCGCGTCCCGACGCGTAGCGCGTGAACGTGGTGTGTCCCTGGCCCACCGGCATGGCGACGACGTCCGGCGCCAGCGCCGGGTTGATGAACGCGGGCGCCCGCACCGTTCCGACGCTTGAGGCCACTTCGACGACGTCGTGGAGCGAGACCCCGAGGCTCTCGGCGGTCCGCGGGTTCAGTTCGATCCAGCTGCTCCACATCGCCGACGTCATCGGATCGGGCAGCTCCTGCATCCACGGCAGGTGCGCGAGCGAACCGTCCAGGAACGACGCCGACGCGTACGGCTGGAAGTGGAACGGGTACTCGTTCGCGTCGCCCGAGAACGTGGGCGGTGTGTATCGCAGGGCCTCCGGCTTCGGATTCGCGGCCGTCGGCTGCGCGGCGACGTTCCTGGGAAGGTCACCCCACCATCCGCTCTGCGTCTGCGCGGTGGTCCAGGCCTCTTCGCCGAGCGGCGCCAGCGCCGCCTGTATCGCCTCGCTGTATCCCTGCCACGGCAGGTCGACCGGTGTCTGGAGCCGCCGCGCCACGTCGAGCAGCACGTCGCCGGTGGCGCGCGTGTCGAACAGCGGCTTCATCGCAGGGCCGGCGACGCTCACCACCGCCTGCGCGGAGCCCGACTCGGGCAACGCATCGGTCCACGATTCGAGGAACGAGTGGTCCGGCAGGATCAGGTCGGCCAGCACGCTCGTTTCGTCCACGAAGCTGGCGAACGACACGACGAACGGCACGTTCCCGATCGCCTCGCGCACCTTCATGGCTGCCGGCGCCGTGAAGACGGGGTTCACATCGTCCAGCAGGAGGAGCTGCGGCGCCTGACCCGACGCGAACTGTGCGAGCGTGGTCCGCGCGCCCGCCGCGGGCCGGGCGATCTGCGGCGTGAAGAGCACGCCGCCCGGCTGGCCGACGGCGCCAGCCAGCTGGTTGAGCGCGTTGACGGCAAGCGCCGTGAACAGGCCGTTGGTGTGCGCCAGCGGAACGCCGCCGACGATGGCGACCGCCGGGCCGCGTTCGGCGAACTCGCGCGCCAGCCGCTCGATGCGTGCGACCGGCACACCGGTGACGGTCGACACCTGCTCGGGCGCGTAAGCGGGCAGGCCGGCTGCCCATCCGTCGATGTGAGCCGTCGCCCGCGACGCTCCGCCCGGACGCAGCTTCTCGCGCAGGATGACGTGCGCCAGGCCGAGCGCGAGGACACCTTCGGTGCCCTGGTTCGCCGGCAGCCACTCGTCGGCGCTGGCGCCGGTGGGCGACATCCGCGACTCCACCTGGACGAAGGCGCCGCGCATGCCCGGGCGGCCGCGCCGCATGTCGCCGTATGCCGCGGTGTGCGCCACCGGCGAATTCCATGTGCCGAGGAAGTCGGCGCCGAAGCCGAGGACGTAGTTCGCCTTGCCCAGGTCGAAGGTCGGGAGCTGTGCGAAGCCGAAGCTCATGTCGTTCGCGCGGCGCAGGATGTCGTCCGAGAAGAGCTCGTAGACGATGGGCGCCGGCGCGCCGAACTTGCTGGCAAACTGCTCGAACAGCAGTTGCCGATGGCTGCGGCGGCCGCCGGTGAGGATGGCGAGCGCCTTCTGGCCGCCCGACGTCGCGAGCCCGTCGAGCCTGGCGACGAGGTCGGCGATCGCCTGGTCCCAGGTGATCGGCTCGAACGTCCCGGCGCCGCGGCTTCCGGTCCGGCGGATCGGGAGCGCGATGCGATCCGGGTGATAGGTCACCTGAATCGCCGCCTGGCCGCGCGGGCAGAGCCCGCCCCGGCTGACGGGATGCGCCTCATGCCCCTCGAGCTTCTTCACGACGCTCTGGCGGACGACACCCTTCTGTCCGTCCTTCGTGATCTCGACATCGTCCTGCATCGTGCGGACGTTGAGGCCGCAGCCGCTGTTGCACAGCGGGCAGACGCTTGGCTTCGACTCGGCGATGCCCGGGACGAGCTCCTCGTCCGGGACGAAGCGAATCAGCTGGTGCTCGGGAACGCCGCAGCTCGCGAGCGTGGCCGACGTGCCGGAGATCGCGGTGAGCTTGATGAATGTGCGGCGGTCCATATCAGAAGTGGCAGGTCAGGCAGTCATTCGGGGCGTTGTTTTCCCGGTGACAGTTGACGCAGAAACCCATGTGCAGGTCGACGTTGCGCTGCGCGACCGTCTGGTGGGCGATATCGCCGTGGCATGTCGCGCACTCGACCTTGGCGGCGATGTGCGGCGCGTGATTGAACCGGACGTGAGCGGTCTGCGGGTAGCTGTAAACCCGCTGCCACGCGAGGTCCAGACCCTTCTCCTGCATCTGAGTGATCTGCTGGATGCGGGGGCGGTCGGTTGCGATCGACGAGTGGCAGATGAGGCACGTGTTCACGCTGGGGAGGCCGGCCTGCGGCCCCTTCGTGACGGACTCGTGGCAGTAATCCGTGCACGTGAGTCCCTGCTCGATGTGCGTGACGTGCGGGAACTCGATCGGCTGCACCGGCGTGGACTTCACCCAGAAGAAGTCGTTGACCGCCGAGCCCAGCGTTTCATGGGAGGTGGACAGCCGCGGAACCGCCGCCTGGGCCGAGGCGCTGTAGGCAGCGCCCTCGACGGGCGCGGGACGGTCGTCGAGCCAGCTGCACCCGGCGCCCAGAACGCTTGCGACGAAACAGACGAAGACCGTGTAGTAGCGCATCTCGGAGCCGTGCGATGACGCGGCCAGCCGGCTACTTCTTCGGGCTGAGGCTGCGCAGGTAGTTGACGACGTTCCAGATGTCGGTGTCGTTCAGGCGGCCCTTGAGGCCCTTCATCTTCATGTCGGGGCCGGCGCCGTCGCGGATGACGAGGAAGATCTCGCCGTCGGTGCCGCCGCGGTCCCACTTCTCGTCGGTCAGGTCGGACGGGTGCGTGTCTTTCGGCGCCATCGTGCCGTCCCCCTTGGCCGTGGTGCCGTGGCAGAAGCGGCAGTTCTTCGCATAAAGCGCCGAGCCGGCCGAGACGGACGCCGGGGAAGCGGCGACCGGGTTCTTCATGGCCTTGCCCTCGGGGCTGCCCCCGGGGTTCTGTGCGCTGATCGTGGTGATGGCCGCCAGGGTCAATCCCAACCCGAACACGAGTGCTGAGGAAACGCGGTGCATGATCCGGCTCTCCTAGACAGGTAATAGTGCCTGAACTGTGCATGCACGATCGCCCGTGCCTGAGCCGGCACGGCGAGCGGCCACAGTCCGACAGCGAAAATCGTGCCCCGACGGCGGGGCCAGGGTGCCGCGCATCTTGCCACAGCAGCACCGGGGCTGCAACCACCTCCTTACGACTTACGACGTCACTTTCGCGTGAGCGTCGGCGCAGGCGGCGGTGCGGGTGCGGCCGTCTTCGTCTGCCCGCCGATCGACTTCAGGTACGCGAGTACCGCCTCGGCGTCGGTTTGGGTCAGGTGGAACTGCGGCATCGGCTCCTTGGGCGGATAGCCGGTGCGCGAGATCCCGGTCGTCATCAGCGCGATGAACTGCGCGTCGGTGCCGGGGGGCGCTCCCGCGATGCGCGGTGCGATGATCGCCCAGTCCACGCCCGGCACGGTCGGCTTCATCGCGACCTGGCCGCCGCGGAGCCAGTGGGTGCGATCGCGCTCGCCGTTCTGATCAACCGGGGAGTGGCACCGCCAGCACATCGCGACGTTTTCAACGATGTAACGGCCGCGTTCGACCGGGTCGGCCGGTGCTGGGGCGGCGCTGGTGCTCGGCCGCTGCTGTGCTTGAAGGAGGGAAGGGCCGGCGCCGAACAGTAACAGCGCAGGTAATGCCACGAGCAGTGACAAACGTCCCGATCGGAACATCGAGGGTCCTATTCTGCCGAAAGTCGACGCGAAACACTCCCGACGGCCGTGAGTCTGGCAGAGACGGCCGCGCTCGGCAATCCCAAAATCGTCAAAAGGCTGACGGTGGCGCCGCGAGCATCCGGACAGGCGCTCGGGCTGCTGGCCGGACGTCAACGGTCGAAGATGGTGCGTCCGCGCGGCGTCGAACGCGAGCCGGCGGAACCGCCGGGCGGCATGGCGAAGCGCCGACCGCAGCGCTCGCACACGAACCAGCGGGAAGAGCTTCCACCCTGGTCTTCCTCTTCGACGCGATCCGTTTGATGACACACCGGACAGGGCGGAAGCGGCGCGGGGTTCATGAACGGGGCTCCATAGGCACGAACCCAGTCTATAGATCCGGAGCCGCGGTGAGAACTGGCGAACCGCCTGGATGAGGTCGGCTGCGCTTTCGCGCGTCGTCACGCCACATCCACGTTTCGGTACCTCGACGCCAGCAGGCCGGTGGCCGCCGTGAGGTCCAGATCCACGACGAGCAGGCCGCTGACGCCGTACGGCTGGAAGGCGAGCAGCGTTCCGTCTGGCCGCGCCACCGCCGACGTGGTCGGCGAACCCTCGCTGGCGTAGTTCACCGCTGCGACGTAGCAGGTGTTCTCGGCCGCGCGGCAGAGGATCGCCTTCTCGTGAAACGTGTTGGCGGGGTCGGCGAAGGTGTCAGGACGATACGACCCGGGCTCCGCCTCGTGGAAGTGCGGCACGAACACGACCTGCGCGCCACGGCGCGCGGCATAGCGGACCGTCTCGGGATAGCGCCATGCTTCGTGGCAGATCGCGATGCCGAAGGTGAGCGGCCCGGCATGAAACACCCGGCGTCCTGAGCCGGGCGCGTAGGTCGTCTCCTCTGAAGGGTCGAGCTGCACCTTGTCCTGGAAGCCGGCCGTCGTGCCGTCGCTGTTGATGACGAGCGTCGAGATCACGAGGCGATCGTCGACGAAGCGCTCGGTGCCGAGAAGCACGCCGACGTGTGACTCGGCGGCGGCGCGTGCCGCGCTGGCCCAGGCGCGCTCGAGGGACGCGCGATCCGCGCGCGCCAACGTGCGGCCGAAGGCGCGGTAGCCGGGGACGTAACACTCCGGGAAGCAGACGAGATCCGCGCGTGCGGCGCCTGCCAGGCGGATCGCGTCAACGGCGAGCGCGACCGATTCCTCGGGCGTCGCAGGGAAGGGCAGGTTGGCAAGGGCGAGACGGGAAGACATGGCCACAAAGTTAGAACTTAGAAGTGAGAACTTAGAAGTTGGAACTCAGAACTTCGGAGCGAGAGTCCTGCTTCGCTCGACAGCGACCAGCGGAAGTTTAGAACGGCGCAGACATCCGCAGCGTCGCGGGCGGGGCGGGTGCGTTTGCCAGGGGGCGCGCGGGAGCGTGCCGGCGGCGAGGTGTGGCCGGGCTGGGGGCGAAGCTGCTACAATCGAAGGTCTGCACCAGCGCGTCCCGCGCAACGGAGAGGTACCGAAGTGGTCGTAACGGGGGCGCCTCGAAAGCGTCTTGTCGGGTAACCGGCACGTGGGTTCGAATCCCACCCTCTCCGCCACTCACTCGCTCCCGCTCGCTCGTCGCGGAGCGGCTCGTCTTCCGGTTTGATGCGGCTCGCGCCGCCTCGGCACCGAATCCCACCCTCTCCGCCAATCTCCAATCCCGCACTGCGTAAACCTGCTGCACGTCCTTTGGCTGCGCCGGACGACGCGAGGACGGATCGCCGTGAGCACGTAAATGTGGTGTGTCATCGGGTTCAGAGCCGTTGGAACCAGACCGTCAGGGAAGACGTCTAGTCCTTGCAACCAGAGCCGGCGTAATGCCAGGGCGGCGATCGTCGCTGCTGTCTGAGCTTCGACTACCGGAGCGAAATCGATTGGCGTAACGTTCGTTTCCCCGCGGAAGGGAACCCCGCAGCCATGAAGCGATGGATCGCGGTCATTGCCACCGCAGGTTCGTGTCTCCTTGGCGTCGGCTGCGCACCCGAGGAATCGCCTTCCGGTCTCGTCGTCTCCGACGTGACGGTAATCTCGCCGGAGCGAGCCACGCCACTGAGGCACGCGTATGTACGCCTCGACGGCGAACGGATTGTGGCCGTGAGCGACCGGCCGCTGCGCGGCGTGACGGAGATCGAGGGCGCCGGCCGCTACCTGATTCCCGGCCTCATCGATACCCACGTCCATCTTGCGGTGGCTCCCGAAGGCTTCCCGTCGGCAATGACCGAGCAGCAAGCAGCTGCAGGCCCCGACGTCGTCGCCGCCGGGCTTGCGCAGGATCCCAGAAGCTATCTCTTCTTCGGCTTCACGACCGTCGTCGACCTGATCGGGACCGCCGAACGAACGGCGCGCTGGAACGCGGTCGAACTGCGTCCGGATGCCTACTTCTGCGGGGGCGTGGCAGTTGTCGCCGATCACATTGTGCGCGTGCTCGCGCCCATCTTCTCGTACCCGCAGGCCAGCCGCATCGACCCCGCGGCGCTTACGCCCGAACAGGCAGCGGCCGGTATCGCGGCCGACAAAGCCGTCTGCGTCAAGACCTTCTATGAGGAGAATGCCCCCGGGTTTCCCCCGCCGTCCCTCGCTATGGCTCGTGCGCTGGTCGCGGCGGCACACGACCGCCAGCTGCCGGTGTTCATCCACGTCAATCGGAAGCGGGCCCAAGCCTTCGCCGTCGAGGCGGGCGTCGACGTGATCGTCCACGGCATGTGGCGCAACCCCGGCGAGGACGTGGCCCTGGATCAGGAGGCGCGAGAGATTCTGGCGGCAGTTGCGCGCAGCAAGATTGGCTATCAGCCGACGACCCAGGTGATCGCCGGCCTGCTGGACATGATTCAGGACGATTATCTCGCGCGGCCCCAGCTGGCCGACGCCTATCCCGCCGCGCTCATCGAGTGGTACGCACGGGAGAGTGGCGGCGAGTACGCCCAGCAGCTGAGAAGCAGGAGGGTCGCCCTCGAGACGTCGATTCGGGGGACCATCGAGCGGGGAATTGCGGTGACCGGCGTCCTGGCCGCCGCGGATGCCCATCTCTTGTTCGGGACCGACACCCCGAGCGACGCCATCGACGCCAACCCGCCGGGCCTCAACGGGCGTCTGGAAATGAACAACTGGATCGCCGGCGGCGTGTCGTTGGAGAAGATGTTTCGTGCTGTCACGATTGACAACGCCCGCGCTATCAGGCGGGACCGTGAAATCGGCACGATCGAGCCTGGGAAGAGGGCCAACCTGCTCCTGCTCGGCGCTGATCCGCTGCAAAGCGTCAGCGCATACGACACCATCGAGACGGTGTTCCTGCACGGCCGGCCGATCGCGCGGCAGACCCTGTCGGCGCGTGAAGCGGATCACCGCTCCACGCCCCAGTAAACCTCGAAACTCGAGCGATGCGCGCCACGGCAATGCCCTGGCTCGCCCCACGTCGGCCAGAAGAGCGACGAAGGCGGACAGCGTCAACGGCGAGCTCGCAGGCCGAAGCGTGATGTCGCTGATGTCGCGCCGCGACAACGGGATCGTCGTTGCCGTGGCGTCGAACCTCGCGCACGCCAACACAGCCGCCCTTGCGCTGAAAGTGGCTGCCGTGTTCGCCGAACAGAAATAACCGCCGCGCCACGAAGCTGCATGGCACGCGGCCGTCACCTGCGCCCGATTGAAAGCGATCGGTCGAATTCCTCGGAATTCTTCACGCGGAGCTGATGAGCCAGTTGCGAAAATCGTCCCAGACAGCCCGCCACTCACTCGCTCCCGCTCGCTCGTCGCGAAGCGGCTCGTCTTCCGGTTTGATGCGGCTCGCGCCGCATCGGCACCAAATCCCACCCTCTCCGCCAGCCTTCGCTCACGCGTCTCACGCGAAGCGTGAGCTTCGGCTCGGCAATCCACGCGAAGGATGGCTCGCCGACACGATGAGATCCCGCCGTAGCCCTGGCGAAGGCGGACGAATCCCACCCTCTCCGCCAGCCTTCGCTCACGTGTCTCACGCGAAGCGTGAGCTTCGGCTCGGCAATCCACGCGAAGGATGGCTCGCCGACACGATGAGATCCCGCCGTAGCCCTGGCGAAGGCGGACGAATCCCAGATCAAGGACGCGGCCTGGCCATGCTCTCGATCTGTTCTGCGGGGGCCTCTCGTCCCAGAATCTGGCGGAGAGCCTCTTCCAGCACCTCATCCCGGCCGGCGCGGATACCGGCGATCGTCGGGCGCACTTCCACGTCGGCGACGATGCCGACCCGTTGGGTGGGAGCCTTATCAGGATAGAAGACGCCGATACCGCTGATCATCGAGCTCAGCCCGCCGGGGAGCGGCACCTGCGACACGTTGCCGTCAGCGCCGGCTGTCGTGCTGCCCACGACTATCGCCCGCGGACTCGCCCGGAATGCCATCGCCGTGTACTCAGCCTGACTCTGCGAGCTCTCGTCGACGAGAATCACGACCTTGCCCGCGTAGTGTGGCGGCTGCGAGCTGAACTGACGCGGATCGCCCCAGCGGAAGGCGCCGGGCTGCTCGAGATCGCCAGTCGTGAACCGCGCGAACGGCGTCGGCCGATCCACCAGCCGCGAGCCGAGCGCGAACACCACGAACTCCGATGGGTAGTTGCGAATATCGATGACCAGCCCTCGCGTCGCCTTCGCGTGGTCGACGTAGCTGGCGGCCTGCGCAGCCTGCACCGACGACAATTTCAGATACGCGACCTCGCTCGAGAGCATCTGGAACGCCTCGCCCGGAAGATCGTGGGTAGGACGGGCTGCGCGGGTCCGGGTTTGCCAGCGGTAGACGCTGCGCCGTGAGCCGCACGCTGCCGCCGGCACGGCGAACGCCAACGCCGGCTGCCGCGCACGCTCCCCGCATCATCGCCCGCGCGATGTCGCGCAGCCGCGTTGGCCCGAGGCAGGATAGAACGGTTCCCAGCGCCCGACCAGATCTGCTCCACCGGCACGCCGTCGAGGCTATCCACGACGTCACCGATCCGAAGGCCTGTCGCCGGCCCAGCGGCAGCGTCTGAATAGCCGGTCACCACCGCCTGGTTCTCGACGAAGCGGATCGTCACGGGGAGCTGGCAGTCACCAGCAGGCGGACGCAGTCGTGGCGGCGCGCTCCAGAGGTTCGCGTGCGTGTCGGTGACTCTGCGATCAACTGAATCATCTCGAGCTGGTAGGCGTCCTTGTCCGGCGCCAGTGCGACCCGTGGCACGAACTCGGCCAGTACGCGGTCCCAGTCTCCGTCCAGTTGATGCGGTAAGGAAACCAGTACTCGATGATGTTCCAGAACCGGTAGAGCGCCAGCAGCTGGTACCCGGGGTCGGGCGATCTCATCGCCGCATATATCGGCTCGTTATCGAATCGAGGATCGCCGATGCCCGGCGCCTGCGCCACGAAGAACTGCTTGCCTGGCGAACGGCTCGATGAACCGTGCGCAGCAGCGCAGCCAACTCTCGCCCCGCTGCCGTGTCCGACTCGATCCAGGCGAGGTCGGGGCGGAGGTGCAGGTTCTCGTCGGGCAGCGTGAGGCACGGATCGCAGGAAGGCAACGGCCCCAGGCGACCGATCCAATCGCGCAACACGATGAGCCTGCTTCGCGATCGCGCGCCGCGAGGACCGCCGGCAGACCCGGAAGAGGTCGTAGTCCCAATGACGTGTGCCGGTCGTGACGGCAGGGTGGTGATACTTGAGGAATCCCCAGACCTTGCCCAGCATCGCCAGGTTCTCGATCTGCACGGGGGTCAGCTTGCTGATGACAACACCGGAGCCGGTATCGAACTCGTGATCGAGATCGAGCGGCGTCTTTGGGCGCACCACCTTCGGTGCCTCCCATACGGGCTTGCCATCCACCAACAGCCGCAGGTCATCCACCCACACCTTGCCGGCGCCGCTGATCAGAACGCCGAAGATGAGCTGCTTCGCGTCGGGGTGGAGCGGGCAGCGTGATCGGTACTCCGTCCAGTCGTTCGTGCCTCGGATCCGGCGCGGCTGCATGCTGGCGAACCCTAGGTTGGGCGCGTCGCCGTCCTGGCGCATCCATAGCCCCATGAACTCGCTGACGGCCTCGCTCCGCAGAAAGCCGCGCCACTCGATTGTCTTGCCGGTGAAGTCCGCAGGGATGGCCTTGGTGAGTGTGGAGAAAGCCTCCGGGCTTGTAGCCGTGCGCTCGAGCCTGGCCGACCATCGCCCGCCATGCACGATGGCGCCGTCGACGGAGACAGTTCCCGGAGGGCCGCCGCTCCAGCCGGCAGGAAGGGTTCCGCTGTGCGCCGACTCGAAGGTCAGCGTCACCTCGAGTTCCTGCAGCGAACCGGCGTTCTGGGCGTGGCCGAGAACGGCCAACACCGTCCACATCAAGGCTGCTGACAGCGGGCTTCGCATGGCTGGATTGTAGGACGATGCGCTGGCCACGAGCGCGACCACCCGGATCGACAAACGAGACGCACGATCCCGTTCGGCCGGTAGAGTCGGCGCCGCTAGACCGGAAGCTCCCAGCCCTTGCAGTAGCTCCCCTCGATCAGCGCCTGCACCCGGGGGCCCGCTGCGGCCGGCATGCCCGCGGCGTCCCCCTTCAGGATTTGGCTTGTCCGGAGCGCCAGAGCAAACCACGCGAAGGATGGCTCGCCGACACGATGAGATCCCGCCGTAGCCTTGGCGAAGGCGGACAAATCCCACCCTCTCCGCCACTCACTCGCTCCCGCTCGCTTGTCGTTGAGCGGCTCGTCTTCCGGTTTGATGCGGCTCGCGCGCGCGGTTGCCGTCGATTTCCGGCAAGCAGCAAGGATCGCCAATCATGGTGAGCGCAGTTGACATGACGCTGGTGCGTCGCTGTCGACTCATTTCTGCGTCGGCACGTCCATGCCGTATTTCTTGACCAACTTGAGGAACTCCTCTTCCGGCAAGTTGAGTGGTGGATGTCCCGGTTCCACTGATGGCGAAGCGGAAGTAGTCCCCGAGGCCGTCAGGCTTCACCGGCGTGGTGACCAGCAGGGCATCCATCGGATCTTTCGGGTCGGCATTGCGCAAGCCATGCCAGGTCCCGATCGGAATGTAGAGCACGCTGCCGGTCTCAATCGGCACTGCCGTCTGTGCCTCGTTGACGACGGCAAACCCTCGGCCCTTGATCACATAAATCACCTCGTCTTCCCACCGGTGGCTGTGCACCGGAATGCCCGACGCCGCCAGCTTCTGGGTCATGACCATCAGGTTCGTATACGGAACGGAAAAGCGATCGACCTTGATGTTGAGGAGCGCCCCTGACCCCAATTCTTTGTCGCTGACCGGGTCGGCCCAGCGCACGGTACCCTCCTGTTGACCGATCGCGACGATCGGTGTCTGTCGAGGCTGCGGTCGGCACGCCTGCAACGCGAACAGCATGGAAGCCACCCCGATGAACAACACCCATCGATAGTTCATCAACCCATTCATTGGACACCTTCGAAAACGCCGCCAGACCTGCCATGTCGTGACGAGCCTGGTTGCCGGCGCCGTCGCGCGCTCACGTCGACGCCGTCAGGAGGGTATACGGTGCGCAGGCGCACAGTCATGAAGATCTCCTCAAGGTTTCATCAAGAGCCCGGTTATCATCACGCCGGCGCGAAGTCACCGGGAATTCATCATGTGTTCCCGTGCGATCTCGACGGTCTCGGCGGTTGATGTGATTCAGGGAGCCTCCCGATGATCTACGCGTTCGGGGCGTATACGCTCGATACCGACCGGTATGAACTCCGTCGCGCCGGGACGGTGTGTCCGCTGGAGCCGCACGCCGTCGACATCCTCACGTATTTCCTTCAGCATCGCGACCGCGTCGTCACGAAGCGCGAACTTCTCGAGCAGTTGTGGCCTGGCCGCTTTGTCGGCGAAGGGATTCTCGCGCAGCGGATGATGACGATTCGCAAGGCGATTGGCGACAGTGGACAGGCGCAGCAATGCATCAAGACGGTCCATGGTCGCGGCTATCGCTTTGCCGCCGAGGTGGCGGTCCACACCGACGCATGCAGTATCGACACGTTCTCACCGACGACGTTGGCGGCAGACCAAGAGGTCGAGGTGATCGCTCATCGCCAGCTCCCGCCACGCCGACGGTGCCTGTGCCTCCGCAGGCGTTGGCGTCTCGGGAGACGCTGGCACCTGGACTAGAGTTGCGCGCCCGCGACCAGCGCTTTTCAGCCGCCCGCCGCACTTCGTCGGGCGCGACGCCGAACTCGCCCAGTTGGCTCAGTGGTGGAGCACCGCGCAACAGGGCATGCGACAGGTCGGGTTCATCGTCGGGGAACCTGGGATTGGCAAAACGGCGCTGGTCGATGCGTTCGTCGCACAGGTCGCGGCTGCCGAGGACGTCTCAGTGGGCTGCGGTCAATGCGTCGATGACTATGGGATGGGCGAAGCTTATCGCCCTTTGCTGGAGGCGCTGGGGCGCCTGTGCCGAGAGCGCGGAGGGCGATCGTTTCGTGGTCGCTCTGCGCGAGTATGCGCCGAGCTGGCTCGCGCACTTGCCTTCGGTGCTCGATCCGGCCGACAGAGCCGCGCTCGTGACGCACGACTCGACGGCATCACCCCAGCGCAGATGCTGCGGGAGCTGACTGACGCGCTGGAGGCGTTCACCGTGATACGCCCGCTCGTCCTCGTCCTCGAAGACTTGCACTGGAGCGACCGGGCGACGCTGGCGTGGTTGGCATACATGGCGCGCAAGCGTGATTCGGCTCGCATCCTGATTCTCGGCACCTACCGACCGCACGAAGTGCTTGGGCGCGCACATCCACTGCGCGCTCTGCTGGCCGATCTGCGGCCGCACGCACAAAGTGCGGAGTTGGTGCTGGAAGCGTTGTCTGCACCCGCGGTCGCCGCGTATCTGAGCAACCGATGCGGCGGCAGCCTTCCGGCACGTGTGCCTCAGCTCATCCACCATCGCACCGGTGGACACCCGTTGTTCCTGGTCTCAATGGTCGACGAGCTGGTGCACGACAGGCTTTTCGAGAACGTCCGCGATGCTGGAGCAGTCCGGGAGCATCTGTGCAGCGCTCAGCGACATCGTCCCCGCCAACTTGCGCGAGTACATCGAGCAGCACCTTGAACGCCTGCCTCGGAGGATCAGGCGCTGCTTGATGCGGCGAGTGTTGCGGGGAGCACGTTCACCGTTGCTGCGGTCGCGGCGGCCGACCGCGCCTGCAACCGACCGGATCGAAGCGCGCTATACCGCGCTTGCCCGCCAGGGGCGGTTTATTCGGGCCAACGGCATCGAGACGTGGCCCGACGGCACGACGACGCCGTGCTACCAGTTCAAGCACGGTCTCTATCAGGAGGTGGTGTACGCGCGCGTTTCTGCCGGCCGCAGGAGTGCAGCTGCATCAGCAGATCGGCGCTCCGCAAGGAACGCGGGTTATGCCGCGCAGACGCAGCAGATTGCCGCGGAGCTGGCGGTGCATTTTGCGCGTGGGCGGCGATGCCAGACGAGCCGTGCACTATCTCCACGAGGCCGCCGACAATGCCCTGCAGCGAAGTGCCTATCAGGAGGCGATCACTCATCTCACGCAGGGGCTGGACGTTGGTCACGTCATTTCCAGATGCCGCTGAACGTGCTCAGCATGAACTGCGCTTTCTCACGAAGCTCGGCCTGGCGTTCGTGGCGACCAAGGGCCAGGCGCACTTGGACGTGCAGCGCTCACTGGCGCGTGCGCGCGCGCTTTGTCACCAGGTGGCGGACTCGCCCCAGCTCTTTCGGGTGTTGGGTGGGCTGTTCTCGTTTCATGTCGTGCGGTCGGAGCTCAGCGCGGCGTGCGACGTCGCCGATCAGCTCTGCCTCCCTGGCCGAGCGCGAACACGACAGCACGTTGCGTCTGGTCGCGCACTGGGCGTTCGGGCAAACCCTGCTCTTCCAGGGGGAGTTCGCGCCGGCGCGTGAGCATCTGGAACAGGGCATCGGACTTTACGACCGACATGAGCATCACGGTCTGGGTCTGCGCGCTGGATTTCCCGGCGACCTCGGCGTGTTCTGCCATTGCTTTGCGGCCCATACCCGCTGGCATCTCGGCTATCCGGACCAGGCGCTGCAGCACATCCAACAGGCGCTCACGCTCGCCCAGGAGTTGGCCCACCCGTATAGCCGCGCCCTCGCCTTGGCGTACGCCGCGCATGCTGTATCAGTTTCGTCGCGAAACGCATCTGGCGCGAACGGCAGCGGAGACGGCGATCGGTCTCTGTCAGGAACAGGGATTCGCGTACTACCTCGCGTGGGTGACGATCATGAGAGGCTGGGCGCTCACTGCGCAAGAGCACGGCGAAGAAGGTCAGGCTGAAATGCGACGCGGATTGGGCGCGATCGACGCGACCGGGGCTCGGCTCCGACAACCGTACTATCTGGCGTTGCTGGCCGAGGCGTGCGGCGCAAACAGGTGAGGTTGGAGCAGCCGTAAAGATGCTGGTGGAAGGACTGGCGGCGGCGCACCATCATGGCGAGTGTTGGCACGAGGCGGAACTGTATCGCCTGCAGGGCGAGCTCTCTGATTGGGGGCCACGATCCACGCGCCAGCCGCTCACAACCGAGCGGCGGCCAGACCATCGATCCACAAGTGGAGCGATGGTTTCATCAGGCGATTGCGATCGCTCGTCGTCAGCACGCCAAATCTCTGGAGTTGCGGGCTGCCATGAGCCTCGCGAGGTTGTGGAAGCGCCAGGGCAAGCGCGCCGAGGCTTACGAACTGCTGGCGCCGATCTACCACTGGTTCACTGAAGGATTTGACACGGCCGACATTCGGGACGCCGAGGTGCTGCTGAAGGAATTGGGACGGCGAGACTGACTATCGCCTCGAAATGTGCCCTCCCATTGCAAATGCGGCCTGGCCGACCCACATCCGTTCGGCGGTCCCGCGCAACGCAACAAAGGCGTCGAGCTGCATGAGCTGAGTTACTCCAGCAACGTCCCGTGAAGGGGACTTCTCGTCTGGCCGTTCGGCTTCTACATGTTGCTCGTCTTCACCTCGCCCCGTTCAAAGTGCAAGGAGTTGCCGGGTGGCAGGGGAACCGCTATTGCGCGGGCAGCACGTTGATCAAGACGGTGAGCGGACGCGTATTGGCCATGACCTCGGGAACAATGGCCAGAAATCTGCCGTCCGGCGCCACGTCGTAGTCGAGCCATTGGTGCGACGACGGGATCGTAAACAACGGGCGCGGTGGAGAGGCCGAGAGCACCGGCCCGCGCACGGTGGCTGACATCATCGCCCCCTGTTGCGACACGAAAAGCAGCTCGCCACGTTGCCCCCACCGCGGCGACCGCCCGCCCGCGCTCGACACCCGGACGCGCCCGAGCGGTGCGTCTCGTTGCGCCACGTAGACCTCAGGGCGCTCTGATTCTGATGACACGAACGAGACGAGTCTGCCGTCAGGCGAGAATCGCAGGTCCTCGACATCGGACTGCGGCCTCATCAGCGGTACCGGCTCTGGGCGGCCGGCCGCCAGCCCCCACACCACCCGCGGCTTCGTCTCGGTGACGACCCGAAACGCGATGAGCCCGTCCGGAGCAATGTCGTGCGCCATTGTGAAAGTGCCCGACGGCCGCAGCTCGCGATCCTTGTCTTCGTCGAGGCGCCGGGAGAACAAATGCGGTGGCCCGTCGCGCTCCGCGGAAAAAACGATTCCGCCGCCATCGGGCAGCCATCGCCCGCCGATCTCACTCGTCGGCTCCGAGGTGAGGCGCCACTCGGCGCCTTTCGCGAGATCGATGAACCAGAGGTCGTACGTCCCAATCGCCGGCGTGGCCCGCGCGAAGAGCGCCCGCCGGCCATCGGGAGAGAGGCGCACGCCCGAAAGATCGCCCGTCAACACGGCACCCGCACTGGTACCGGTGCGATCGATCCACGCCATGTGCGACGAGTCGCCCTCCGAGGAGTAAACGAGCACGCCTGTGCGCGACACCCCGAAGGCCGCCCTGGTCGTCGAGCGTGAGTAAATCACCGGTCCGGCGATCGGCAGCAGCGCACCCGTCGTCTGGACGGCGTCCGGATCGAAGCGCTGCGCGACGAGAGCGCCGTCCTTCGCGAATACCAGGTAGCCCGGGTCCACCCATTGCACGTTCGACGATGCCGCGAGCACGGTGACGGCCGGCTTTCCAGGAGTCGCCAGCTTTACCCGCCCTTCGCGCGTGCGTAGTCGCGCCATGTACAGGAACCTGCGGCCGTCCGGAAGGAACCATGGCCACTTCGCGCCGTCTTCGTCGTCGGCCAATTGCACCGCCTCCTCGGGAAGGCCACCCTCGATGGACACGCGGAGAATGCGCGTTCCGGCGCTGAATAAGATGGTGTCGGCGCCCCAAGTGCCGTAGACGCCTCCCGGGTGCGCGGGGAGGTCGCAGAGTGCTACCGCCGCCCCCGTCGCGAGGTCCAGACGCTTCAGCTTGCCATCGGCCGGGAAGCCGATTGAGCGCCCATCCGGCGACCAGAACACCGAGAGGGCTCCCTCGGTAGACGGCACCGGATAGGGATCGATAGCGCCGAGTGGACGAAGCCAGATGCGCGTGCGGCCGGATGCGCCAGCCGCCACAATCGCCACCGCCGTGCCGTCGGGGGACACGGCGAGCGTCGTCGTTTCGACGTTTGGCGCTTCGTTCGCTTGGCCAAGGCCATTGCCGAACAGGTGCCCGGGTGGCGCCTCCACGGTGAATCGGATCGGCGCGTGCGTCTGGGGCATCGTCCCATTGCGGTGCGCCAAACGCTATCCACGCCAGGACAGCGACCGCCGCAGCCAGCGCGAGTAATCCAAGACCGAGGCCGGCCAGGATGGCCGGGGACCTCTCCGCCCGCGTTTCGGCCCGGACAGCAGGGGCGGACGGGGGAGCGATGGGCAGAGTCGGCCGGATTGGGCTCGGGCAGCGATCTATCCGCGGCTGTGTCGCATGGCGACGCAGGGACCGGGCGCACCTCGCAGTCCACCAGGTATCCGCGCCCGCGCACTGTCTTGATGACGTGCTGGGCCGGCCCCAGCGCACGGCGGATCTCTATCAGGCACTGCACCAGGGAGTCCTCGGTCACGGCCGTGTCCGCCCAGATGGCGTCCAGCACTTCCTGCTTTGGAACCACCCTGCCGGCGTGCGTCAGGAGATAAGTCAGCACGCCGAAGCTGCGCGGACGCAGCCGCACTTCTTCGCCGCCATTCAGGACGACCTCGCGCCGGAGGTCCAGCTTGATGTCCAGGAACGCCAGCCCCACGGGCGGGGGATTCGCCGGTTCGGGCGCGTTCGTCATCATGTCGGCGAAAACTCGCCGTTTCGTCGTGGTCCCGTCGGGACGACGGCAGGCGCGGGCGCGTAGAACTGCATGCGGGGACCCGAGGAGCGAAGTCCCGATTCTATCTTCAGCCAAGGAGTAGTTGCCATGAACGTTGTCCGTCGATGCTGCGGGGCCGTCGCCGTTGTTGCGCTGTGCGCGTCAGCAACCGGTTGGAGCGGCTATGAAATCAGTCCCGAGGCGCAAGCCACGATCACGACCGTGATGAGCGGCCTGGACAACCCGCGGGGGCTGCAATGGGGGCCCGAGGGGTCGTTGTATGTGGTGGAGGCCGGCCGTGGCGGTAGCGGCCCGTGTCCCATGCACCGCAACCAGCGGATGTGCTACGGCGCCACCGGGGCGCTCACCCGGTTGCGTGATGGGGCCCAGCAACGGGTTGCCGTCGGCTTCCCGTCCTACATCAGTCCCAGCGGCGAGGTCACGGGCGCACACGACGTGTCGCTGCTCGGCGTCGGCGGAGCGTACGTGACGATCGGATTCGGTGGCGACCCCGCGCAGCGGAGCGTCTTCGGGCCTGACGGCGCATTGTTCGGCACGCTCGTGCACGTGCCCGCGAGCGGCCACTGGCGGCCGGTCGCGGACATCGCGGCGCACGAGGGTGTCTTCAATCCCGCGGGAGACCGCGTGGACTCGAATCCCTACGGGCTGCTCGTGGAAGCCGGCGCCAGGCTGGTGAGCGATGCAGGCGCAAACGCGCTGCTCGAGCTGCACCCTAACGGCACCGTGACGACCGCCGTGGTGTTCCCATCGCGTCCGGCGCGCCCCACCGACGCCGTGCCTACGGCCGTGGCAAAGGGCCCCGACGGTGCGTACTACGTGAGCGAGTTGACCGGCGTGCCCTTTGCGGCGGGCGCCGCGGTCATCTATCGGGTGGTGCCCGGGCAGGCGCCTGAGGCACTACCTTCGTGGATTCAAGACGGCCATCGATCTCGACTTCGGCCCGGATGGCAGCCTGTATGTGCTGCAGCACGCGACCGGTCCTGTCTTCTTCAGCGGTCCGGGCGAAATCGTGCGTGTGGCCCCAGACGGCACGCGCAGCATTGTCGTTACCGGCCTGACCGCCCCGACGTCGATGCTGGTGGGGCCTGATGGTGCCTTGTACGTCACCAACCACGGCACCGCGATCGGCGCCGGCGAGGTGCTTCGTGTCGAGATGTGATGGGGGGACTCCGCCGGCGGAGAACGTTGTCCTCGCGATTCTCGCGTCGGTCTGCGTTCTCGGACTCGGAGCTGTTCCGCAGCGTCAGGCACGTGGCGGCACGCTGGTCCTCCAACGCGCCAACGTAATTGGTGGGGCGTCGGACGTGGCGCAGCGGAACGTGTCCGTGCTGATCGAGTCCGGCAAGATCACCGCCATCGACCCGGCTTCCGCGGCCAATCCGCCCGGCGCCACCGTCGTCGATGTCGCCGGAGCGTGGGTGATGCCGGGCTTCGTCGACGCACACGTGCACTTCGGCGATGTGGCCGCCGCCCAGACCGCACTGCTGACGGGCGCCACCACCGTCCGGACCATGCACGTCGAACACTTCCTGGACGTGCAGATCCGCGACGCCCATCGCGGCGGTGACGAACGATTACCGGACGTGGTCGCCGCCGGCTATCAGGTCCGGCCCGATATGTTTGCGGCCTTCTTCGAAGACTTCCCGGAACTGGCGGACATGAAGGCGCGAGTCGCCGGGGCGGACAACCTCCGCCGCGTCGTTCGGGCAATGGCGTCCAAGGGCGTCGACCATATCAAGTTCCTCGCCACGGAGCGGGCGGGAACTCCGGAGACCGATCCTCGCCTGCGGACGTTCTCGGACGAGGAGGTCACGGCGATTGTGGACGAGGCGCGCCGTCAGGGTCTTCCGGCCAGCGCTCACGCGCACGGCGATGAGGGCGCGCGGGCGGCAGTTGCGGCTGGCGCGCGCTCCCTCGAGCACGGCACCTGGATCAGCGACGCCACGTTCGCGTTGATGGTCGCCCGCGGCACCTGCCTCGTTCCGACCTTCACCGGCGGCAGTCAGGTGCCGGCCAGACCGCAGGATCGTGAGAACCCGATACTTGCCGAGCGCCGGCGCGTCGGGATCCCGCTCCGGATCGCCCTCGTGGCGAAGGCCGAAGCGGAGGGGCTGCCGCTCGCCGCGGGCACGGACCTGCGGTACACCACGGCCGGGTTATCGATGGCGGATGAAGCGATGTCGCTGCACAAAGCGGGCATCCCGATGCACAGAGTCCTGCAGATCCTGACGCTGGGGTCTGCCACATGTCTGGGGATTCAGGACCGCACCGGTTCGATTCTGCCGGGGCGGGAAGCGGACCTGTTGGTGCTCGGCGGCAACCCGCTTGTCAACCTGGATGCGTTGAAGGACATCCGCATGATCGTCAATGACGGCGAGGTCGTCTCCAGGCCAGCTCAGTGAGCCGAGACTGCATGAGAGGCGAGGATCGGTGCCGATTGGAGCGGCCGTACGCCGACGGCGCGGAGTCGGGCGAGGGCGCTTGGCGTGGCCACATGGAAGCTGGATGCTCTGGCCGACGAGATCCTCACCGACTCACCTGTTTACACTCTGGCTGACAACGAAGAGCCGCCGATTTGGGCTGCAGCCTCGTCCCTGGCTCTGGCTGAATGGCCCAGCTCAGAAGCCAACCAGGCGACGCCCTCGGCCGCGTGCGCAATCCGTGCGTCGACCCAGGCTTTGAGCGTATCGAGCGGATCGTGAAGAAGCGAGAATTCGCTACGTTCCTTTTTCTCAACAAGCGGCAGTGGTGCGAATCACACCCTCTGCGCCAGCCTTCGCTCACGCGACCACACGCCGAAGCGCGAGCTTCAGCTCGGCATCCGAACGTCAGTGAGGGAGAGCGTTGTCTAGAGGGAACGATCGTGCGTCAGTACGTCGCGTGCCAGTCGTACCAGAACGCGTAGGTTTTCACCGCGGGGTCCGCGAAGAACCGATCTCGAAGCCGCAGGTAGATCTGCCGTGCCTGGTCGGTACGTGCGCCAGCGACCGAGCAGGCCGTTTCCCCACGGACCCGTGCTGCCGCAGGTCAGCGGCATCCCGTCATTCAGGCGCTCGAGCCGGCCTTTCGTCGAGAATCGACGGAGCAGCGGCCCGAGATGCAGCTTCTCGAGCCTGCCGTAGGCGGCAGAGTCGATGACCCTTCGTGCCATTCGCCAATAGTCTGGGTGCACGGCCGTCGTGAAATCGTCTTGAGAGACGAGCTTGAATCGCGAGTATCCAGCCTCTCGCAGCATATCCAGCATCCGCAGCGACTCGTGTTCGTTCAAGATCTCGCCGTCGCCGGCACATTCGCTCTCGACTGAAATGAACCGGGGAAGGTGAAGCCGATCGAGGTCGCGAACGCACAACCAGTCAGCGCCTTCGATGTCGACCTTCAGGTACTCGGGAACTCCAAACTCGTCGAGGACCTGATGGAACGGCCGGGCCGCGATGCGAATGGGATGATGCCGGCAGCCGTTGCGACTGGCGATGCGCACGTCGAACGAATTCCACGCGGAGTTGTCATCGCAAATCCAGAACGTTGATGCATCCTCCTGTTCGCCGATTCCGAGGTTGAGGATACGGAGCTGGCCCCGGCCGATGGCATCGTCGAATCGCTCGACGCCTGCGGACGCGAGGGAGGGATCGGCCTCGATCGCGAGGACCGCATAGCCCCGCGACAGGTACAATGCGGTGTCCGCGCCGTCGTGCATGCCGACATCGAAGATCACACCTTTGAACCGCTCCGGGCGCCAGCACGGACCGTGCGGGTCATTCCCACGTGTCGATTCGGCTGTTCGCATCTCTTCGACTGACATCGTCATCCTGCCTGACGTCGCTGTTGGCGCCCCATCCATAGGCGGCGACCGTCTTGTAGGTGGTCGAGTGCAGAACGGACTAGACGCCCGTCGATGGAGCAAGCGGCTGCGCGGATGTTCACGTTCTCCACACCCGCGTCCGCGGTTCGCTCACGCCGCTCAACTCTTCAAGGACGATGCGAGGCGTCCGTAGCGGTGACGACAGCTCCCGCAAGAAAGTCCAAGATGTCCGTGGACATAGCTCGGATGGTTCGTCGACACGATGAGATACCGCTGGAGCGTTGGCGAAGGCCGACGAATCCCACCCGCTCTGCCACTTCTAAACGACTGAAGAAAGGATCACGCGTCATATTGCCCGTGCGCTGCCGCGCACGCAGCACCTGAACGACGGCACAGGTCAGTCGATCGGTCCCGGACGCGGCACGGACCCTCGAAGGCCGAGCGCACGCCAGGTCGCCTGGTCGACGACGCCCGTAGCCGGCAACCCACGTCCGGCCTGAAACGCGCGGACAGCATCGGCGGTACTGCCGCTGAAAACGCCAGCCTGGTCGACGGAAACGAAACCGTGACGCCTGAGTGCCTGTTGGACGTTCGCGACCGCCCTCCCCTGCGAACCTGCTTGAAGCGACATGCCGTACTCCGTTCCTGGCGTTGAGTTCTCTTGTCTTCGGTGGCCTTCGATGACACCCGCTCTCGCTTGCCGCTGCGGCGGCCGACGTGTGCTTCGGCATTCTCCCCTCTACTTTGCAAGCGGGAAAGAGCCACGAGAACATCAACGCCTTGCTATCGGCCGAGGTTCAGCTTCACGCTGGCCTCACTCTGGCGGCGTCAGCTCTGCTGACGACATTCCATCGAAGAAGTCTCTCAACGGCCAACGGGTCGCGGCCACACGGGTGCCGCCGAGAATGAACGCCTCTCGCCGGAGAACGGGACGGAAGGCGTCCAGCATCTGCCCCACGCCCGGCGGAGGACTGCTCAACATCTCCTCGGTGACGCCGAAGGCCGAGCGGTGGGCCGCAAGCGCCGAGAGCTTGCGGGGCAGCAGACGCGTGGCATCGAACGACACGGCGAGCATGCTGGCGGCGGTGCCAAAGACGTCGGGGTCGAGATCGTCGAGGATGCCGCGGCCTCGGCTCTGCTCGGCGAACACCCGGAACACATCGCGCTCGATGGTGCCGTAGAACAGCCGCTCCGGCGCCGCCGCTCCCATCACACCACTCGAAAAGAACGCCGCGGCCGTGGCGCGCTGAATCGCCAGGTGATCAGGATGGTAGTAGGTACCATGCGGATCGAACGTCACGATCACGTGCGGTTTCCGCTCCTGAATGAGGGCCCGGATGGCGGCTTCCACTTCGAGCATGTCGACGTTGGCCAATGCCCGCGGGTCGTCATGCCGTTGCCGGTCCTTGCGGGCGGAATCGTGGAAGCCGAGCAGCACGGGTTCTTCGATGCCGAGCCTGGCGCAGGACAGACGCAGTTCCTCGACGCGCAACGCCCCCAGATCGTCCACCGATCCGATCGAGGGATGCGGTCTGCCGGCCTCGCCGTTGGTGGCACATACGAGCGTGACGCGAACCCCTCGCGCACTGAGATGCGCCAGGATGCCGCCGTGAAAGATCTCATCGTCGGGGTGCGCCAGCACGACGAGCAACGACGCGCGGCGTGGTGAAGTCATGATCGTGTCTCCAATCCGGCGCGCCGCATCACTCGACGCGCGTCGCCTTGATGGTGATCGGGTTCGAGCTCAGCCCCGCGTGCGTGCGAACCTGGGTCAGCGTCAGAGTGTTGCCGTCGCGCCGGAAGGTGTAGACGCTGACCGCGCCTTTGGTCATCGCGGACGGATTCTTCGAGACCGATGCCTGCATCGTGATCTCGTTGCCGTTCACCTGAAAGGTTCCGGCTTCGCCGACGAAGGGTCCCCAGGCGGCGCGAAGCTGTTCCGCGGAAGCGCTCGATGGGTCCGCCAGCGGCGTAAGCGGCTGCTCGGCATGCACCTCGACCCGGCTGTAGTGGCGGCCGTGGAAGATGGCGAGCGCTGAAAGGGGCTTGAACGTCTGGCTGTGCGCGCCGGACACCACGACCTCGACGGTTTGCCAGACCCCATCAAGGATTGTCTTCTGCTCCTGGGCGGGCGTCACGGTGATGCCGGCTGTGAACACCAGGAAAAGAACCGAGCCCGACATCAAGAGTCTCGAGTGCGTCATCATCGAATCCTCCTTGCGCGTTGTGCGCGCCCGCAGTGTTGAACGGCGTGTTTCGAGCCTCAAGCGCAACGAGACGCCGAATCGGTGATGGCGCGTAATGGCGCACCGCCGCGATATCCTTCCGGCGATGGGCAGGACTCCGGAGGACACCCCGCAAGGCTCGGCGGCTGCGGAGCGCCGGCTCGACTCGTGGAAGGAGATCGCCTCGTTTCTGCGGCGCGGGATTCGCACAGTCCAGCGGTGGGAACGCGAGGAGGGCTTACCCGTGCACCGCCTGACGCACGCACAGCGCGGCAGCGTGTACGCCGACCCGAAGGAGCTGTCCGCGTGGTGGGAGAGCCGTCAGATCAAGCCTGACGCAAAGCCGGAGGCGAGACCCGACACTGGCGGTGCGCCGCGTCTCCAGCGCGTCACGAGCACGATGGCGGCGACGTTCTGGCCCGCGCTATCGTCGGACGCGCGCATGGTTGTGTACGTCTCGGATGCGGGACGGGATGGCGCCTCGCCGCAGGTGTGGCTGCAGCAGGTTGGTGGTGCAGCGGTGCAGCTGACAACCGGGCTGCGGGATTGCGGGGAGCCGGCATTCTCCGCGGACGACACGCGGGTGATCTTCAGCGCCGCCAGCGAATCGGGCCGAAACGTCTACGAAATTCCGACATTGGGCGGTCCGCCGCGTCTGGTGGAGCGAGGAGCACGGAACCCCAGGTTCTCGCCGGATGGCAGGTGGCTGTCCTACATCGCGCTCGAGCCACGCGACACCATTCGACTGGCGCCGACCACCGGCGGCGAGGAGCGCACGCTGGCGTCAGGCCTCGTCGACATCGCGTCCGTCACGTGGTCCGACGACAGCCGTCACCTGCTCGTGCACGCGCATCCGAATCCTTCAGTAGAGCTCGATTACTGGATCGTCCCAGTGGAGGGCGGGGCACCGGTCGACACAGGTGTTCTGCGACGAGGGCGGCAGCAGGGCTTCATCATTATCTCGGCGGGGCTGCCCGCATGGACCGGCGGTTCGATGTTCTACTCCGCGGCCGGGCGGCAAGGCCTGCACATCTGGCGGCAGCGGATCTCACCAGCGACCTTCGAGGCGATCGGCGAGCCGGAGCTCATGACACCAGGCGCGGACCATTCGTTTTTTCCGGCGGCGGCGCGCACGAAATTGAGCTTCCTCGGCACGCACGCCGACGTCAATATCTGGTCGGTCGCCACCGACGCCGCCAGCGGCACAGCCTACGGACCGCTTCGGCGTCTCACGCGGGGCCCGGGCATCGTCAGCTGTCTCACGCTGTCGCTGGACGGGCGCACGCTCGCGTATTTGCGGCGCGGACGCCGACTGGTGGCGAGCTGCATGTCAGAGAGCTGGAGAGCGGCGCCGACACGAAGGCTGATGGAGTCGGCGGCAATCGAGGGTATTTTCCGGTGATCTCCGCGAACGGGCAGCAGGTCGCTTACGGGGCGGTCGTGCCGGGACCGCCCGTGCAGCGCCCGGTGTTTCTCACGAACCTCGCTGACGGGGAAACGCGAACGGTGCGCGCCGACTGTGGTGGCCGCCCGCGACAATGGCTCGATGAACAGACGCTGCTCGTGGAAACGTTCGGCGCGGGACTCAATTCCTTCATCGTCCTCGATACCCGTGACGGAACGCAGCATCCGCTGCTCTCATCGATCACTCGCAGGGTCTCCAATCCACGCGTCTCACCAGACGGCCGCTGGCTCGCGTTCGATGCGGCGCACCCCGGCGGATCGCCGGTGGTCGCAGTCGCGCGTCTTGAAGACAACACCACCGCGAACGAGGCAGAGTGGATAGCCATTCAGGCCTCGGCCAGCCACCCGTTCTGGTCGCGCGACGGCCGCCTGCTCTACTACCTGCCGACGATGCCGAGCGCGGACATTCGAAATCGGGTTGCCGCCCGGCGGTTCGATCCGTCTACCGGTCGCGTCGACGGCGACGCCTTCGACGTGTTGACCCTGAACGAGATGATCGTGCCCGCGATGATCAGCGCCGTCGCGCCCATCGCTGCGCCCGATCAGATCATTTTCGTGCTGGGCGACTATCGGGGTGATGTCTGGATGATGGACCTTTGAGTAGTGTGGAGTGTTGAATCAAAACTCCATGAGGTCCCTGGCCACGACAACCTGGCCGCCGAAGTGCCTCTTTACCTCAGTAACCCAGGGTGCGTAGTCGTCGGTGCCATCAGCGCGTGAGCTGAGGTGAGACAGCACCACGGTTTTGACGTTGGCGCGTGCCGCCATCTTCCCGATGATCTCCAACGTCATATGACCCTCTGTGGCCTGCCGCGCGATCCCGTCCCGTTCGGCGGGAGTCATCGCTTGCCATTGACCGGAGTCGATCAGTCGTTGCATCCGATCCTGGAACGATGATGTTTCCGTGACGAGGAGATCGGCACTCTTTGCGAGCTCGATGACTGCATCGCTGGCGCCGGTATCGCCCGTGAAGACAATCACACGGTCCGGCGTTTCAAAGCGGTAGGAGTACGACTTGTGTTGGCCCGACGCGGCCCCTTTGTGGAAATCGAAATGCGTATTCTCGGCGGCTATGACCTTGACGTTGGCGTCCTGGTAAATCACGCCAGTTCCGACGTCATGACCCAGGAAGACCTGAGCGATGGGGACGGAGCGCCCGCCATCGGCAATCCTGATCTCGGCGCTGATGCCGTAGTACTGCACCGCTGCCTTGATCAGGGCCTCGGTCTGCGGAGGGCCGTACACGTTGATCGGCTGTGTGCGCTGGCTGTCCCATGCGACCGACATCAGCCCACCCAGACCAGCGGTGTGATCGTCATGGTGATGAGTGATGAAGATCACTCCGATGTCTCGAGCGTTGATACCAGCTTTTGCGATTCGTCGGGCGACACCGTCGCCGGCGTCGATGACATAGTGCGTCCCGTTTACGGTGAGGAGATTGGACGATTGCGCCCGACCCGCTCTGGGGAACGGGCCGGAGGCGGTCCCGAGCGTGATCAGACGCGTACCCGTCCTGACGCGCGCAGGAGCCGGCTGCACAAAGCTGTCCAGCACCGGTGCAACAGCGCCGATCAGAACCGCTGAGAACAGAAGGACTGACAGCTTTCTCACGCGCCCCTCCATGTGCCAAGGTGCAAGGCCCAACAGTCCCATATCAGTGATCGGGCCGTCACCGGAAATTCTTGCTCAGCTGTGCGTGCAATCGGGCGAGGCATCGTCTAGGCGGGAAGTATCATTGCGGTCTCGCCAGGCGTTCGGCACCGCGGTGACTCGCCGCTGCTCGATGAAGCCGGCAAACCGCGTGCGTGCCCGGATGATATCGCTGACATCTCCAACGCCCCTGGCGGCAACCCACTCGCAGTTCGGCCACACCAGGCACAAACCACCAGGGCAGAGCGACGGTTTCGAACGCCGGTGTGCGCTGCTGGCCGCGGTGATGGTGACCGTCACGGCCGCGGCCGCCGCGGCCCAACCCGCGCCCGCTTCCACGGCCACATCGCAGCTGGTCTGCGCTTCCCGACCTGGTGAGCGACAGATCTGCGCGGCCGACACCAGCGCCGGCGTCACGCTCGTGACGGTGCTGGGCGCGGCGGTCTGCGA
This sequence comes from uncultured Acidobacteriota bacterium, assembly GCA_963748265.1. Classification (GTDB taxonomy): domain Bacteria; phylum Acidobacteriota; class Vicinamibacteria; order Vicinamibacterales; family CAVVIG01; genus CAVVIG01. Next base: position 114,611 of record CAVVIG010000004.1, read on the forward strand.
GCGGGGCAAGACCTGGGACTACGACGCCGCCGGCATCTGGGTGTCCGAGGGCTGCTCCGCGGTCTTCGCCGCGGCGCCGCCGAAGGCGTCGAGGGGCTCGTTCGGCCCGGCCGGCTTCAAGCTCGCTGATACCGACGCCGGCGACGTGAACCTGAAGTTGATGGCATACGTCAGGTACCTGAACCAGCAGGGCATCGACGAGTCCTACACGGATTCGTTCGGCAACGTGAAGACCGTCGATCCACGGCACGATGTGCAGTTCCAGAAAGTGAACCTGCAGTTTCTCGGCTGGATTGGCAACCCCAGGCTGCGGTACCTCGCGTACGTGTGGACGGCGAACACCAGCCAGGGGCTGGGCGCGCAGGTCGTCGTCGGCGGCAACCTGTCGTACCAGTTCAACCGGCATTTGAGGGTCGGCGGCGGGATCTACGCGCTGCCAGGCTCGCGCACGCTTGAGGGCAATTTCCCGTTCTGGCTTCCGCTCGACAACCGCTGGATCGCCGAGGAGTTCTTCCGGCCGTCCTACACGATGGGCATTCTCGCCCAGGGCACTATCGCCGACGGGCTCGATTACTCGGCGATGATTGGCAACAACCTGAGTCAGCTCGGCGTGGATGCCGGTCAGCTTGACAGCGGCCTCGACGCTCTGGCCTTGCAGCTCGCCTGGATGCCGACAACGGGAGAGTTCGGCCGGGGATTTGGAGACTACGCCCAGCACGAGAAGCTGGCGACACGGTTGGGCGCGCACTTCACGAGGAGCGACGAGAACCGCCAGAGTCAGCCCGACACCGAGGGCATCGAGAACACGCAGATCCGCACGTCGGATGGCAACGTCATCTTCTCGCTCGGGCTGTTCGGCGACGGCATCAACATCGCCGACGCGAAGTACCAGATGTTCGCGGCCGATGCCGGCGCCAAGTACCGCGGGCTTTCGGTCGAGAGCGAGTTCTACTGGCGCACGGTGTCGAACCTGCGAGGCACCGGAACCGAGGCGCTGCCGTTTCGCGAGATGCACGACAGCGGCTTCAAGGTGGAGAGCTCGGCGATGGCGCTGCCGAAACTGCTGCAGGCGTATGTTTCGGGATCGAGGATCTCCGGCGAGTATGGCGACCCCTGGGACTTCAAGGCCGGCGTCAACTACTACCCGTTCCGGAACGAGCTGGTCCGGTGGAACGCGGAGTACCTGTACATCAGCCGATCGCCGGTCGGCGCCCTGTCGCTGCCGATGCCGGTCGGCGCCAACGGTGGCATCTTCTTCAGCAGTTTCCTGGTCAACTTCTGAAGTCGTTCGGCTTTCAGCATCCGGACGTTTGATTAGTCGCGTGCTCGCAAGGGAAGGGCTGAGCAGGGGCCGAGAACGGGCGTGCTACTATCGCTCGCCGTGCGCCTGTCGGTCGTCGTCGTGTGGCGAACAATGGCTCCTGATCGTCTCTACCAACCCTTGCGGCGAGACGTTACTCACGGCGATCTGTTGTAGCTCCACCCAGCGCGCTTCGCGACCGGCGCCGCTCACCACCAGGATGCGCAACCGACGGACGGCAGACGCCAGCTTCACGACATTCAGACCAGGACCTTCTTCGGCGAGGATGACGGCGTCGGGCTGCTGGCCTGCAATGGTCGTCGTCAGTTCGGCGGGCTCGCCCGACGCGACGAGTTCCATGTCCGGCTGGCGGCCAATTGCGCCCGCCAGGATGTCGCGCAACATCCGCGGCATGCCGTGAAGCAGGATTCGAATGCGGCTCACTGCGGCCTTCCGGCAAGTCTGTTACCCAATCCTGCGCGCGGTTGTGCCCGGATGGCAATGAACCAGGAGATGCATTTGTGAACTACACGAGGATCTAGATTAGGCAGCGCTCCAGGGCCGCAACCTGCCTCGGAACCCGGTGTTCGGCTCGGGTTGATCAGGGACACCGCTGTTGGGGGTTCGTATGACCCGCGTCCTCATCGTCGTCAATGTCAGACTCTACCGAGAGGGACTCGCTCAGATGCTGGCCGGCCGCGGCTCGTTCGTCGTGGTCGGCGCCGAATCAACGGGACACGACGCCGCGAAGCGGCTCGACGAGACGACGCCAGACGTGGTGCTCATCGATATGGCGCTACCGGATCTCGGAGTAGTGGCCGCGGAGCTGTCGCGCCGATCGCCGCGTGTTCCGCTGGTTGCGGTCGGCGTGAGCGAGTCCGAGGTTGACGTGCTTGCCAGCGCGGAACTGGGAATCACGGGCTACGTGACGAGGGAGAGCTCCGCGGAAGATCTGGTGGCCGCACTGGAGGGAGCGGCGCAGGGCGAGTTGATCTGTTCGCGCCGCACAGCCGGAATCCTCATACGCCGTGTCGCAGAACTCGCCGCCGAACGCCATCGCGGCGGCTCCATCGCGCTGCTGACGCACCGCGAGCGCGAAGTCGCGACGTTGATGGGCGAAGGCCTTTCCAACAAGGAGATCGCCGCGGCTCTGGGCATCGAGGTTGCCACCGTCAAGAACCACGTCCACAACCTGCTCGACAAGCTGCACGTGCGTCGGCGCACGGACGTCGCCCGACTGCTCGCGTCCACACTCCACTGACAGGCGCAGGCCCGAGGGTCTAGATCCACGCATAGACCCGAATCGAATCCTCCGGTCTATTCACAATCAGGCGGCCGCCTCACAGAATGCGGTCCGCAGCTCCCACCGATGAACGCGCGTAGCCTCCCGGAGTCACACCTGACGCACACGGGCCGAATCGCCGAGGTGTTGCGACGGCCTTGGGCGCAGCGCACGGTGCCCGGGAACCCGCGAGGACGCGCGTCGTCGTCTTCCGCCCCGCCGATTCCCGGTCTGACCGCGTTATGGAACATCACCAAAGGCGATCCGCGCGTCACCATCGCCGTCATCGACGGCCCGGTTGACCTGTCGCACCCGTGCTTCTCCGGCGTCTCCCTGCAGACGCTTCACTTGAAGGGCCAGGCTCGGATGGTGTGCCGGAGCAAGTCGCAAGGGAGCTGCAATCACGGCACCCAGATCGCCAGCCTGCTTTTCGCGAAGCATGGGTGCGGGCCGGTGATGGGCATCGCTCCACAGTGTCGCGGGTTGATCATCCCGGTTTTTCGGGACCACCCTCACGTAGCCGGCGCGGTATTGCCCTCGTCGCAGACGGATCTCGCGCGGGCGATCGATCTCGCGCGGGACCACGGCGCACACATCATCAACATCAGTTCGGGACAGACCTCGATCGGCGGGCGTGCCGAGCCCCAACTCGAAGCCGCGGTTCGACGAGCTGGCGAGAGCGGCGTACTGATTGTCGCTGCCGCGGGGAACGACGGCGGCGAGGCGCTCCACGTGCCCGCGGCATTGCCTGAGGTGCTGGTGGTAGGCGCGCTCGACCGCTCAGGGAAGCCAGCGGAGTTCAGCAATTACGGCAGGCTCTATCGTTCGCGCGGCGTGCTCGCTCCCGGCGAGAACCTGAGGGTGGCGAGTTCCGGAGGCGGATTCGAAGTCCAGTCGGGCACGTCCTTCGCCACGCCGCTGGTGTCTGGCGTCGCCGCATTGCTACTGAGCGCCCAAAACCAAAGCAACGAGAGTCGCGACCGTCTGAAGCCAAGCAGTGTGCGTGATGTCCTCCTCGAGAGCGCGCGTGGGTGCGCAGCCAACGATCCCATAGCGTGCCGCCGCTACCTGGTGGGCACGCTCGACGTAGAACGTGCGGTAACGCTTCTGAGGCGAGGTGAGCCACTCATGACAAATCCCAATTCACAAGGTCAGACGCCTTTCGATGAGTCCCCGGACACCTCGGCGGACGGGGGCGATCTCGGGGAAAACGGACCGGACAGCGAGAGCGGACCCATCGTCGAACACGGACGCGGTGCGCCGCAGGGCGCGAGCCGCAGTGTCAGCCAGCGGTCCGCCGGGCCCTTGCCCAGTTCAGGGGGAAGACCGCGCCAGACAGTCGCTGGCCGACCGCAGGTCAATCCTTCCTGCAATTGCGGCGGCGGTGGCGGAGGAGGCGAAGGGAAGTGTTCGTGCGCCGGCGGCGGCGGACCGACCGAACCCGAACGACCGCCGCTCGTGTATGCGTTGGGAACCCTCTCCTACGACTTCGGTACCCAGGCGCACTTTGATTCCATCGCGTCCCAGATCGCTCTGTCCGAGGGAGCCCCGGCAGGAGCAGTCGGTCCGATCCCCGCGTCAATCGACACGGCGACTCTGCTCGCTCACCTCGACGCCAACCCGCACGTGGCGGAGTCGATCACGTGGACGCTGAATCTCGACTCCACCCCGATCTACTCCATCCGGCCGGACGGCGCGTTTGCGTCGGACGCATACGCGCTGCTGCGAAGGTTCCTGAACGACCAGGTGGATGCGAACGTCCGCGCTGAACGCGTGTCTATTCCGGGACACCTGATTGGCACGCAAACGCTTCTCACCGGTCAGAAGGTAGGCGTCGTCGTGCCGGTGATTCGTGGGATGTTCAACTGGACCATCGGAGCGCTCGTCCAGCGCGCCGTGGGCAAACGTCCGGAGAAGGGCGCCGATAAGGGCGACCGGGACACGTTCCGCCGGAAGGAGGAGGGCATCACAAACTTCCTGCAGCGGGTGTACTTCGAGATCCGCAACCTCGGCCTCGAGCCGCGCGACCGTGCGCTGAATGCCGCGGCGACCAATGCGTTCCAGCTCGAGCAAGTCATCGCGTCGGCCGCCTCGGCTGGGCTGCAACTCGATCAGATCGACGTGGAGCGCAGCCCGGTCTGCCGACTCGACAGCGACTGCTGGGACGTCGTGCTGTATTTCTTCAACCCGGCCAACGTGCTCGGCGAAGCTCGGCGGGCCTACCGATTCACCGTCGACGTCAGTGACGTCGTTCCGGTCTTCATCGGGGACATTCGCGAATGGTCCGTCCGGTAGCAGGTATCGATCTTGCGCCGAGATTCGGTGCTGGACGGTTAACAGCCGAGAAACTTCAAACAGCGTGCAGGGCAAGGGGAGGTTCCAATGCGAGTTCCAGTGCAAGCGCCCGCGGTGGCGCGGAATCAACGGTCGCGTCCCGTCCGCCGATTTGCTGGCCGTGGGGGAGGCGGCGTGCGTCCAGCTCAGGACGACGGCGAAGACGACAGTTCAGGGGGAGAGGAGGAAGAGCAGGGGGGCGACGAGTCTGGTATCGAAGAGGGTAGTGAGGAAGATGGTGCTGTGGATTCGGAATGATGAGAGACCATGTTCCAGAGCGTAATGAGCTGACCACAGTCTCTTGGTGAGATGGAGGTGTTCGATGCTTTTGCCCTTACAGCGACCAGCCATCGCGCGGCCCGTTCATGCGGGATCGTTCGACGAACGGGCTGCGAGTGGTGTCAATCCTCAGTTTAGGGTTTGCACCCCCTGCGTCCGGGTCGGCGGGGGACGCTGGTGCGTCAACCTGCCCATCGTCGGGCGGAAGTGCCTGAACGTACCGTCGCTCGGCACCTGGAAGGCGTGCTGCAAGTCGGTCTGGACCCCACCGTTTGTCAGCTGCGGCCTTTCGCGCTGCTGAGCGGACCCGGGGGGAGAGCCCTCCGGGCACCGCCGGCTACGCGCCACCGTGCGGTGGCACCATGTGGTGCCGCCGCGCGATGGTTGTCCACGTCCTTTGTCCAGTGTGGTCTCCGACGGTGCTAAGCCGACGCGAAGGCTAAGTGGGGACGGATTCATCCGGACGACGCTCGGACCTCGAGGAATTGGCCGATGCAGCCGTGGAGGAACTGATCGCCTCAGGGGAGTTCGCGAGATACTCCGGGCGGTTGCCTCCTCGAGCGCTGGAGGCACTCCGGCGGTCGAAGCTGCGAGTCGATGACGAAGCGGTCCTGGAGGATCTCTTCTCGAACCGGATGATTGCGCTGACCAAGAACGACTATGTCACGGAGGCGAGCGACGACGACCTAAACGAAAAGGTTCTCGTGCCCAGCCATCACCGCCCGGTGATGGTTGATGTCTATTCGGACTATTGCCGCCCCTGTCAGCACATCCTGCCGATCGTCTACCAGTTGGCCGATCAGTATCGCCACGAAATGTCGTTCGTGAAGATCAACATCTCGAAACAAACGGGGTTTCGTGAGACCTTCCTCGGGCCGGTGCAGATGACTCCTGCGTTCCTGTTCTTCAGGCACGGGCAACCCGTGCGGGCGAGTGGCCGGCTGGCGCGGCTGCTCGGCCAGACGGCGTTCATTGCCGGCACGCGTGCGCGCCTGGAGAAGCGGATCCGGTTCGTTCTCGCCATGGAGTCCGCGTCATCAGGCTGACCGCGAGGGCTTAGAGCGCTGTCCCTAGGGCATTCAGCGCTGTCGCTGCCGGTCGGCGCCAACGGTGGCATCTTCTTCAGCAGCTTCCTGGTCAACTTCTGAAGTGGGGAGAGTCCCATGACTACGCCGGGTGCGATGGCAACCCGTCGGGGTCCCGTTCCAGGCACGCGGATCACCGAGCAATATGCACGGATGGTCGCGCGCGCGGCCTATTTCTGGGCCTGGCCGATGATGAACGTCTACAACGCCGCTAACCTTCAAGGACGTGCCCGAACCAGGCCTGATGGGCGGCATCGTGCCGGTGGCCCCGCTCAACAGGCTGAGCATGCTGAGTAGCTACATCGAGCCGCAAGAGCGAATGGTCGCCTGTCCCAATCAGGATGTGGTCTACGGGGCTGGCAGCATCGGCCTCGACGTGGATGCTGTCGTGATCCAGGTGCCCGATTTCGGTGACCGCTTCTGGGTCTACCAGGTCGTCGACGTCCGCACCGACAGCTTTGCCGACCTCGGAAAGATGTACGGCACGAAGCCGGGCTTCTATCTGCTCGCCGGTCCGGATTGGAAGCACCGACGTGCCCCCGGGCATCACCGGTGTCTTTCGCGCCAACGCATATACCGGCTTTGTCATTCCGCGCGTCTTCATGGACGACACCGACGCGGATCGGGCCGCAGTCCAGCCGCTGGTCAACCAGATCGACATGTATCCGCTATCGATGTTCGACGGCAGACAGAAGCATCGAGAGTGGGCGAAGCAGACCAGATTCCCCGCACAAGATTCGGGCAGTGGCGCGGAAACGCCGTGGGTCGTTCCGGCGAAGTTCATCGAGACCCTGTCGCTGGTCCTCGAGGATGCCGCGCCGCTGCCGGGCGAGGAGGCCCGCTACGCGGAGGTACTGGCGGTGATTGCTGCCGCTCAGAACGACCCGGCGCTGAAGACGGCGATGGTCGACGAGGCCACGAAGGCCGAGCAGGATCTCGTGACGCCGCTCTTCCAGTTCCGCAATTACGGCCTGCCGCTGCCGCATCACTGGACGACGCAGGACAACGGCGCCGCGTTTGGTACCGACTACTTCACGCGCACGGCCGTGGCCAAGTCGAACATCTTCGTCAACAAGCCAACTGAGACGAAGTACTTCTACCAGGACCTCGATCAAAAGGGCACGCGCCTCGACGGCAAGAACCGCTACACGGTGACCTTCGCCAAGGGCCTGCTGCCACCGGTGAAGGGCTTCTGGTCGCTGACGCTGTATAACCAGCAACACTTCTTTGTGCCGAATGCGATCGCGCGTTACTCGGTCGGCACCAAGAACAAAGACCTGAAGCGGAATGCCGACGGCTCGCTGACGATCTACGTGCAAGGGGATCCGCCAACCAATCCCGCGCAGCGGGCGAATTGGCTGCCGGCTCCAGCGGGCGAGCCGTTTTCGCTGTACATCCGTGCCTATTGGCCCGAGCCGGCGATCACGCAGGGCGCGTGGACACCGCCCCCGGTGGTGCAGGCTTCCTAGAGCCGGCTTCTGAGTTCAGAACGTCACGCCGAACGAGTTCGACCAGCCATAGTCGTTCTTCGACAGGTTCGCCGCGGGCGGGTTGCTATCGTAGTTTTCGTACAACCCGGTGCGCAGATACCAGTCGCCTGGCAGGTTGAAGTCCAGGTCGAACTTGAAGTTCATGCGGTACCGGTCGTCGATCGTCAGGCTCGGGTAGTACGAGAAGCGCGTGAGCAGGTCGGCAAACTTCAGCTTCTCGGTCATGAACTCGGTGCCGATGTAGGCTTCGGCCGAGTTCTGGACTTCAATCGCCGGGTCGGTGTAGTTCTCGTTCGTCCACGCCAGGCCCGCGCCAAGCGCCAGGTATTGCGACGCGGAGCGTAACAGGAAGCGTCCTGCGCCGCCCCCGATGGTGGTCCGCAGATCCAGGGCCTGTTCGTCGCTGCTGAGGAAGTCCTGCGACGTGTTGGCGTACCACCTCGCACCAAACAGCCGTCGATAGTCGTTGCCCAGGTCCCAGCGCTGCGTGTCGGTGGCGTTCTCCTGCGTGTTTGAGAACGCATTGAAGAGGACCGAGTCGATGTTTCTCTCGTCGCGGTATCCGAGCCGGCCCCCTACGGTCAGCTGCTTGGCGGAGTTGGCCCGCGTCAGGCTGTAGCCGAAGTCGAAGCCGCCTTCGAAGCGCGAGAAGAAGGCCTGTTCGATAGGCTGGACCGTCGAGATGTCGGCCAGCAGCACGCTCGCGCCCCCGATCTGCGCTGCCGCGGCATTGGCCGGGTCAGCCTGCAGCGTGCCCGTCAGGCGCCGGCCGTCGAAGGTTTCGGCCAGGAACTGCCGTACGCTTTGGAGCGACCCGACGTCCTCCCATTCAATCTTGAAGTCGGCGTCGGAATAGCTCGTCGAGAACGTCAACACATCCTTTTCGAGCTCGATGATCTCGCCAACGAGCCGGTCGCCTGCTTTCGTCACCACGACGTCTGGAGGCGCTTGCGCAAAGGCCGGGCTACTCATCAGGACCAGGCAAACAACAGCGGCGCACATCTTCCGGATCATGTTCGTGTCCCTCGGCTGTGTGAGACGGAGCGCGCGGTGCAGGCGACGCTCGCCCAGTGTGTGGAGCAGTTTAGGAAGCCGCGTTTCCGGGCCGCTATGCAGGATCGGCAGGTAGTGAGCCCGCGCTGAGGACAGCCGGGCGATATCGGCAAGCCTGATGCATACACTTCGGTCAGAGCCCTTGAGTTGAAAGGTCGGATACCTCATCCAGATGAGGCCTGAGCGGGGCTGTCAGGGCTCTCAACGCGGCCTCCGCCGTTGTTACTGCGCTTGACCAGCTTGCACGCGCCTCCGGTGGACCGTTGTCGACGGACCACGGCGCCCGACCAGATGAAGGTGAAGGAGCGAGACCGAATGATCGCATGGATGAAGCCGGCAGCCGTTCTTCTGGCGGCCCTCACGGTCGCAACGACCGGCTGCGCCGGGAACGACACGGAGGGCCAGTCGGCCGGAAGCGCGCCCGCCGCCGCGTCCGACCCGGTGCCCGCGCAGGATGAACTCCCAGTCCCCGCCGAGGTCGAGACGAATCTTCCGCCGGAGGTGCGCGACGCGATCCTGAAGCCGTTCACGGGGGACCTCGACGAGATGGTCAAGCGCCGCGTCGTGCGGGTGGGCGTGACGTACAACCGCACGTTTTACTTCGTCGACAGAGGCGTGCAGCGCGGGGTGGCGTACGACTACGGACAGCTGATCGAGGATCGCCTCAACGCGCGTCTCAAGACAGGTATCGGGAACAAGATTCACGTGACGTTCCTGCCGCTGCCTCGCGAGACGCTGGCTTCAGCGCTCATCGACGGCAGGGTCGATCTGGTCGCTGCGCAGGTCATGGTCAGGCCCGAGCTCCAGAAGCTGGTGGACTTCACGAGTCCCACACGCGTGAACGTGAACCAGGTCCTTGTCACGGGCCCCGATGCACCGGCCGTTGCGTCGGTGGACGACCTGTCCGGCAAGGCGGTCTTCGTTCGCGACGGCAGCGCCTATCACGACAGCCTGGTCGCGCTGAACGAGAGGTTCAAGGCCGAGGGCAAGACCCCCGTGGAGATTCGGTCCGCGCCTCCGAATCTCGAGGACGACGACCTGCTCGAGATGGTGAACGCGGGCCTGATCCCGGCAATCATCGTCGACGACTACCTCGCGAAGTTCTGGGTGAAGGTCTTCCCGAAGATCGTGGTTCACGACAACGTGGCCGTGCACACCGACGGTACGCTCGCCGTCGCCATTCGCAAGAACAGCCCGCAGCTGACGCAGGCCCTGAACACGTTCATGGGGAACTACGGGCTGGGCACCGCCTTCGCGAGCCAGACCGAGCGGAAGTACCTGGTCAACACCAGGTACGCGAAGAATGCCGTGTCAGAGGAGGGCCGCCGCAAGTTCGCGGCGCTCGTGGAACTGTTCCGGAAGTACGGCGCCCGGTACGACATGGACTTCCTGCTGATGGCGGCACAGGCTTACCAGGAGTCTCAGCTCGATCACAACGCGAGAAGTCCAGTCGGCGCGATCGGCATCATGCAGGTCATGCCGGCGACAGGACAGGAGCTGAAGGTCGGCGACATCACACAGCTGGAGCCGAACATCCATGCCGGGGTCAAGTACATGCGCTTCACCATCGACACGTACCTCAAGGACGAGCCGATGGACGCGCTGAACAAGGTGTTGTTTGCGTTTGCGTCCTACAACGCGGGACCAGGTCGAATCCGGCAATTGCGGGGCGTGGCCGCGAAGCGCGGGTTGAACCCGAACGTGTGGTTCGGCAACGTCGAACAGGTGGTGTCCGAGCGCATTGGCCGCGAGACGGTGACCTACGTCGCGAACATCTACAAGTACTACATCGCGTATCGGCTGGTCGTCGACGAACGGGAGCGGCGAGCGGCGGCGCGAACCGCGGTGACGAGCCAGTAGCTCTGCGTTCCGCTTTTCGGAGGTGCGGACCAGGATTTGGTCGAGTTCGTCTCGCGGGCATCTTGTTAACGGATCAGTTCGATCTCGCGACAGGATAGCCGAGCCGCACGTCAGCTCGAGCGGATGTCGCGAGGCCCAGTTGACCCCCGCCATCTACGGCATTTGGGGCCGGACTCCGACCGGCTGGAGGAGTCCCGGTGCGGCGCTCGCGCAAGCCGTGCGTCGCGCGGCGAAATCCACGAGAAACCCGGTGGTTCTGCCACCGTCCTCAACGGTACACAGTCTGCACCTACGTTGCTTCCGAGTTCAGGCGCCGTAAGCACCAGCTGGTGCTTACGGCGCCGAATCATGACAACCAATCGCCGGTTCCTGCTCATCTTTGAGCGCACGTGCGTCGCCATCGGCCTCATCAGCCTGACGGCATGGGGAGCGTTCCAGATTCGGGTGGCCACTGGCACCCGTCACGATCTGGCACGATTCGAAGCGCTCAGGGCTGAGATACCCCAGGTTGGCGCGCCGGATCAGTCCCTCTGGTCGCCGAATCGGGTCATCGCGTGGCGCAACACGATGAGCGACCCGGCGCCCGTTCCGCTCGCGGTGCTCCGCGCTCCGAAGATACGACTCGAAGCGGCAATACTGCCTGGCAGCGACGACCGCACGCTCGATCGCGGCCTCGGTCACATCGAGGGTACGGCGCAACCCGGAACCGACGGCAACGCTGGCATCGCCGGACACCGTGACGGCTTCTTCCGCGGACTGAAGGACATCGTTCCTGGCGACACGATCGAGCTCGATAGCCTTCAGGGCAGCCAGGTATATCGCGTCGAGCGAACCTGGATAGTCAACCCGGAGGACGTCTGGGTGCTGGACCCGACCTCCACACGCGCCCTGACGTTGGTCACCTGCTACCCGTTCTACTACGTCGGCTCCGCTCCCCAGCGGTTCATCGTGCGTGCGGTGCTGAGCGGCGACACAACGGAGGGCTCGACGAACTGAAGCGCGTCGGCGGTGCCCGTGCGAAGACCTGCCGACCTGTAACTGTGCTCTGGTCTTCGCACGTCTGGTCCAGGGTGGCGTAGAGCGTCAGAAATGGAGAGTGCGCATGTCTTGTTCAATCCGTAGCGTGGTCCTGTCTGCAGCAGTCCTGTGCTTGACGCCCGCCTGGGCGCCGGCACAGACGACGACATCGTCCTCGGAGACGAAAAACTTCGAGGTTCTCGGAGTGGAGGGCAACCAGCTGATCGTGAGGCTGCCGGAAGGCACGAGGGAAATGACGGTCGCCGACGACTTTCGCTTCATGGTCAACGGGCAGCCGCTGTCCGTGCGCCAGTTGAAGCCGGGCATGAAGGGCACCGCGACTATCACGACGCGCACGACGGTCACGCCGGTGACGGTAACCGAGGTGAAGAACGGCACCGTCGTCGTGCGTTCCAGCGGGTCGGTCATCGTTCGGACCGACGAGGGCGTCAAGAGCTTCACGCAAGGCGAAGTGGACAAGCGCGGCGTGAAGATCATCCGGGACGGCGTGCCCGTGCAGTTGTCACAGCTCCGTGAGGGCGACAGGCTCAGCGCACTGTTCGTGACGTCGCTGCCGCCGAGAACGATGACGGAGCAGGAAGTGAACGCCACCCTGGCGACTGCCAAGGCTGCGGGCGGAGCCGCGGCTCCTGCGGCGGCAGCACCGGCCCGGTCGGCCGCGGCGGCTCCTGCCGCCCCGGCTCCTGCAGCCACCGCTCGCGCGGACACCAGCGCGCCGCCGGCGGCAGCACCCTCCAGCGCGGCGAGGACGTTGCCGGCGACCGCGAGTTCATGGCCGGTCCTCGGGTTTGCGGGCATCGCGTCGCTCGCGGTCGGACTGGCACTGGCCCTCAGGCGCCGCCTCACTTACTAGGCCGCTTGCTGTGACATCGAGCCGCGCTCGCGCTGAACGTGCGGGCGCGGGCTCGTCGTCGCATCAACACGCATGCTGATCGCGAAGACACGGATACGCGACACTAACGCCGGCGTCGACCGGCCCTTCAGACCGGCGGGAACTTGCTGAGCGTCGCGTGCGCCGTCAGATGCCCGTCGCTGACCGCATCCGAGATGGTAATCGACGCCGTGCGCACTTCCTTGTCGCGGTCGGCCGGCGAGAGCGGGTAGATGAAGCCACCCGAGCTGCCGTGCGCAAAGAGCCCGTCGGTCTTGATGGTGTCGAAGCCGATCGAACCGACGAACGCCACCCACTTCGCATGCGGCTGCCGGCCGAGCACGCTCGTGCGGATGCTCTGCACCAGATCCGGCCAGTCCTCCCCGGCATCGGCATCGTCCCAGGAACCGTCGTACACGCTGTCGTCGTCGAAGCCGACCGCCAGGTCGAGTTCGTCCGCGCCCAACCAGTCCGGGCCGGTTTCATCGTCCACGTGCAGCCTGAAGCTCTCGTCGAGCGTGACGAAGGTGAGCGGGCTGTCGTCGGATGTGCGATCGGCTCTCACCCGCTGAGCGAGTCGTAAGTCGACGCTGCAGCTCCTCGGCAAACGCCTTCACCAGTGCAGACGCCACGGGCCTCGGTGTTGAGCGGGCGTACTGATCGGGGCCGGCGCAGGCGCGCTTGTCGGACTGATTCCCGATCACTACGACGATTGCGAGGAGTGTCATGACTCTCTATACGTGTCGATCGCGGTCGGTGCCGCCATCGGCCTGGTAGTCGATTTTCTTCGCCACCCGAAGCCGGCGGCACCTTCTGCTCGCACGGACGATCGCGTGCGGCTCCGCCTGACTGCCGGTCAAGGGACCGTGGGTCTTGGTGGCAGGCTCGAGTGGCGTTAGCCAGCCGTTCTGAACCTACTCGAGTCGAACGGATTCGCCGAAGCCAGGAAGCCGGAATCGCGACGGCGGAACGTTCCGGGCGCGACATGCCTCCTGGAGCGCGCGCGCAGGATCGTCAATCCCCTCCGTCGTCAGTTGGAACGTCCCGAAGTGCATCGCGATGCTTTGCGCTGCTTCAAGGTCCAGATGTGCCTGCACGGCCTCGGCTGGATTCATGTGAACCGCTTGCATGAACCAGCGTGGCTCGTAGGCACCAATTGGCAGCAATGCGAGATCGGTCGGCGCCAGTCGCCGTCGAATCTCGGCGAAAAAGCCCGCGTAGGCAGTGTCACCGGCGAACAGGATGCTCGCGTGATCCGCTTTCAGTGCGAAACCACCCCACAAAGCACGGTTCCTGTCGAATGGTGTCCGAGCGGAGAAGTGATGCGCCGGAGTCAACGAAATCGGGAGTGCGCCGACCCTCGCTTCCTGCCACCAATCGAGTTCCTCGACGTGTCGAATGCCGGCCGACCGCGCGAGGCGTCCATTGCCGAGAGGTGTCACGACCACTGGATCGAACCGCTTCGCGAGCAGTCGGAGCGTGGGCAGATCGCAGTGGTCGTAGTGGTTGTGACTCAGCAACACCACAGAGATCGGCGGCAGGTCGTCGAATCGCACGCCGGGCTGTCGGACTCGCCTCGGCCCGGCCCATGTCAGCGGGCTCGCGCGCTCGGAGTACATCGGATCCGTCAGGATGTTGCCGGCGGCTGTCTGAATCAGAAATGTCGCATGTCCGATGAATGTGACCACTGCAGCCGCACCGTGGAGTGAAGGCGGCCGCTGCGGAAGGACCTCGACGTACTTCGGCCACGGCTTCCGCGGCTCGCGCAGCATCCGTTGAACGTTGGAGAGTGACGGCCCGGCAGCTCCCGTAGGATTTACGAACCGCGTCCCCTTGCGATGGTCGCTCACACACTCGATTGTGACGCATTGGTCCGCGCTGCCGTACTCTGTGAACACGTAGTGCCTTGCCTTCGCTCGGGTGTGGCACGCGAACCCGCACCTGGCGTCGTTCCCCTGCGGCGGCGTCACGTCGTACACTGCCGGCCGTGGCCGCCCCAGCGACTCCGATGCCGACGCTGCGGCTCGGTTCAACGCCCCTCCTCGTGAGCCGGATTGGACTGGGCCTTGCGGCTCTTGGCCGACCGGCCTACATCACGCCTGGACGAGAGCGCGACCTCGGGCCCGACCGCAGCATTGCAGACCTCGAGCGCCGCTGTCACGAGATGCTCGACGCGGCGTACGCGGCGGGCATTCGATACGTCGATGCCGCGCGATTGTACGGCCTGGCTGAAACGTTCCTGAGCTCGTGGCTGCACGCGCGGAACCTGCCGGCCGACGCCATCGCCGTCGGCTCCAAGTGGGGTTACACATATGTCGGCGCCTGGCGGCTCGATGCGGACGTGCACGAGGTGAAGGACCTCTCTGCCCCGATGCTGCGGCGCCAGCTTCATCAGAGCCGGGCGCTGCTCGGCGATCACCTCGGGCTCTACGAGATTCACTCGGCAACACTCGAGAGCCACGTGCTCGAGGACGCCGAAGTCCTGCGTCTGCTCGTGCGGCTGCGCGCGACGGGACTCGCTATCGGTTTGACCGTCACCGGGCCGCACCAGGCGGACGTCATCCGGCGCGCTCTGGACGTGAGCATCGATGGCGTCAATCCATTCGACGTGGTGCAGGCCACCTGGAACCTGCTCGAGCGATCACCGGGCGTCGCGCTGGCTGAGGCGAAGGCGCGCGGGTGGGGTGTGATTGTGAAGGAAGCGGTCGCGAACGGCCGCCTGACCGGCGGGGCCGGCGGCGAGCACATGACCGAACTCCGGAGACTCGCCGCCGAACACGGCGCGACAGTCGATGCGATCGCGCTTGCCGCGGCGCTCTCTCAACCGTGGGTGGACGTCGTGCTGTCGGGTGCGGTGACCACCGGACAGCTCGCAAGCAATCTCAACGCGGTGGCGCTCGCCGGTCAGCCGATGCAGTGGCCCGAGATCGCAGAGGCGCCAGCGGACTACTGGGCGCAACGCAGCGCGCTCGCCTGGCAGTGAGTGAACGCTTGCGGCGTGAACGTCGATCAGGCCCCTCCGAAGATCAACGAGGCGAGCACGAGCGTCCACACGACGTTGAATGCCTGCGCGACGACGAACGCAGCCAGTGGGCTGCCATCGTGCTGACGCGCGAGGCCGCTCAGTGGCGTCTCGATCCCGATCGACACGAACGCAAGCGCGAACCACAGCGATCGCGCCGACGCGATGGCCGACCTGCTCGCGGCCACTGCCTCCGGCGTCACTAGGAACGAGAACGCGAGTGAGGCCGCGGCGAATCCGAGCACGAATTTCGGGAAGCGGTCCCACACGACGCGGAGACCGGTGCCTTCTCGCCGCTCTCCGCGCCGCATCGCCCACCAGCTGGAAATGGCGACCGCGGCGACGCCGATGAGCACGTTCTGCGAGAACTTGACGATGGTCGCGACCTTCATTGCACCCTCGCCGGCAAGCGCCCCGGCGGCCACCACCGACCCTGTTGTGTCCAGCGTGCCGCCCATCCACGCGCCAGCCACCGCTTCGGACAGGCCCGCTGCGCGGGCCACCCACGGCAGCACGACGATCATCGGGACGGAGACGAGAAGAACCAGCGAGGTCACGTAACCGAGCTTGCGGCGGTCGCCCTCGATCGCCCCGCACACGGCAATTGCCGCCGACACGCCGCAGATCGAGACGGCGCTCGCCAGCATCACGCCGAGCTCGTCGTCGACGCGCAGCCGCCGCGCCAGCCAGAACGCGAAATACCACACGACGATCACGACTCCAACCGCCTGCAGCATTCCGCGCGCGCCGGCCTGCACCAGGTCGTCGAACAGGATGGTCGCGCCCATAACCACCAGACCGGTCTTGATGAAGAACTCGGTGCGAGCGGCGTCGCGCAGCCAGGCGCTGCCCGGGAGCAGGCGTCCTGCGAGCAGACCGAGGAGGAGGCCGACGATGGCGAATTCGAGGCCGAGGCCGGTCATCGTGCGCTGGGCTGCCAGGAGCAGCGACACCCAGGCAAGCGCGAAGACCACGGCGAAGCCGGCGGCGAACCGCGGCCACTCGATCCCCTGCGCTGCCAGGCCAACGGTCGACAGCACTGCTGCGGCGGCCCCCGCGATCAACCATGGCCCGGTGGTTGATGCAGCCAGCCTCCCGGCGACGCTCGTGTCGCCTCCCCATGCGAGCGCGGGCAGCGCCGGCAGCACTCCGACGGCGGCCGCTGCGAGAACGAGCGCGCCAATCCAGATGGACAGCCAGTCGTCGGTCGCCCACCATCGCCCTGTGCGTGTATTCATCGAAACCCTCGGGCGCGCGCGGGGCCACGGTCCGCACACGCAATAAAGCCCGGAAAGGCGGCAGCTCTCCGGGCTCTCGTCGGTGCGAAACGGTGCGTGTCCGATTAGGACTTCAGGCTGGCACGGCTCCCGTAAGCGCGGCGCGACGGCTGGAGGCGGAGGCTCCGGAACAACAACACGCGCGGGTCAGGACCGCGAACACAATGGGGAAGCCTAGATCGCCGGCCGGTGACCGTCAAGGTCAGGCTGGATGTACGACGCTCGCCCGCGGATGCAGCCGTGAGCTACGCGCGTGGCAGTCGCGCCTCCGTCATCGTACGAAGCGATCGTCTTCGGCCGCCCCGACGCCGGCTGGCGACGCCGCTGGTTTGCCGTCATCTTCGAGTCCGACACTCCGTCGGGCCGGCGCTTCGATCTGGCGCTGCCGGCGGTCATCGTCGCAAGCGTCGTCGTGGTGATGCAGGAGTCGGTGGAGCCGCTCGCGAGCCGGAACGCGACGCTCGTCCCGGCACTCGAGTGGAGCTTCACGCTGTTCTTCACGGTGGAGTACATCGCGCGTCTGCTGTGCGTGAAGCGGCCGCTCCGCTACCCGACCAGCTTCTTCGGACTCGTCGACCTGACATCGGTGCTGCCGATGTATCGGCCATGGTCGTCCCTCTACGCGAGCCGGAGGAAGATCACGGTGTTCGTGTCGGTAGTCGCGATGCTGGTCGTGGTGCTCGGCACGATCATGTACGTGCTCGAGTGGCCGCAGAACGGCTTCACGAGCATTCCGGTCGCGATCGACTGGGCGATCACGACGATGACGACGGTTGCCTTCGGCGACATCGCACCTCAGACGAATCTTGGCCGCGCGGTGTCGAGCATCGTGATGCTTCTAAGGCGGGGCTCCTCGAGGTGCCGACGGGCATCGTGACGGCGGAGATGACGACGCGCAGGCCCTCGGCGCTGGACCGGTCGCGGCAGTGCGCGTCGTGTGGAACGGTCGTCTCCGCGGAGGCGCGCTTCTGCCATCACTGCGGCGCGCAGCTCACCGGGTCGGTTCGAAGTGAGGCCGCACAACCAGGGCCTATGGTGGCACGATGGCCGCGTTTCGGCGCATGCGTGGGCGAGACGCTTTCGCCACCCTGAGACTCTGAGCTAGCGGGAACGTCAACAAAGAAAGGGTCCGCCGACAGCTTGAGCTCGTGGGACTACAGCAACGCTGATGGCCGCCGTGCCCACGCGCCGCCTTTGCCGGTGATCCCTTCGACATCCTTCACGTAGGCGCCCGCCTGCGTGAGGATGTGATGCAGGTCGTTACCGACGCTGATGAAGCCGAATCCCTTGTCGATAAACTCTGCGACGCGTGACGTCCCGAAAAGAAAGACGCCGAGGATGATGTCGCGCTTCTTCGCCGCGGCGATGAGTTTGTTCGTCGCTTCGCCCAGCTCCGGCGATGTGTACATATCCGGGAACTTGTACTTCTCGTAGAGTCCCATCGACATGCAGAGGTCGTTCTGGCCGAGGAACAGCAGGTCAACGCCTTTGACCGCTGCGATCTCGTCGATGTTCTTGATGCAGTCGGCGGTTTCGACCTGGAGAGCGACGATTACGTTGTCGTTTGCCGTACCGGCATAGCCCAGCAATCCACCTTTGTTCATGCTGCGCTGCGGAAAGTACACCGACCGCGTCCCCGCAGTCGGGTAGCGGCAGCAGCTGACAGCCGCGCGCGCTTCTTCCGCCGTGTTGATGTAGGGAACAAGCACGCCATCGGCGCCCATGTCGAGCGACTGCTGGATGCACGGGCGATCGGAGTAGCCGCCGACCCGTACCATCGACGTCGCCCCGCCATTGGCGATGCCGGCGAGCATGCCCGAAAGGCTCTCGTTGCCCATCGGCCCGTGCTGCGTGTCCACCAGCAGCCAGTCGTACCCGCTGTGCGCGAGTTGCTCGGCGACGGTCGGACTGTGAGAGTTCAGAAACAGTCCCAGTTTCGTTTCACCGGCACGCAGCTGCTTCTTGAATTCGGCTCCGGTCAGAGATGCATTCATCGGAAGATTCTCCTAATGTCGGCCATCGCCGCCACCCCCTGGCCGTCAGAACTCGGCGTCCTCGCAGGCGATGACTCGACTTGCCAGCACCGAAAAAGAAGGCATCGGGGCATGTCGCGTAGGAACTGCCATGCCACTCTCAGGTAGCGTTCGACTTCATCAGCGGCAGTTCGGTCAGTTCATGCCGATAGCTACTCTCGCGTCCGCAACCAGCAACTTGATGAGCGTACTGAAGCGCGAGAATCTTGTCCGCAGCGGGAGCCCCGAAGTTGTGAACCTTAACGGCTGAGCCGGCGGGCGACGACAAGCGCCGGCGGAGAGGTGGGAGTGCCGGGTGCCGCGAGCCACAGCGGCTCGCGGCGTCCCGATCTCACAGTGTTACTTCGAGTACTTCGTGAACGCTCCGCCAGCCTGGTTGAACGAGTTCGGTCCCTCAGCGGCGAACACGGTGTCGTCGGCATCGACCGCGATACCTTCGCCCGCCACGCCCTGGTACACGCGATCCTCGCGCTCGAAGGGGGGAATGAACCCCGTGACGCGATCCTGATCGACCGGACCGATGCGAACCCCGTCGCGCCAGTTCGGATGATTCAGCGGGCCCGACTCCGAGTCGATCGCATAGAGCGTGTTGCCCTTGATGAAGAAGCCGCTCACGCGGCTGAACGAGTACCGCGACTCGAGGTAGTTCCCTTCCTGGTCGAAGATCTCGAGACGGTGGTTGCCGCGGTCGGCCACCCACAGGCGACCTCTCGCGTCGAACATCAGCGCGTGCGGCGTCCGGAACTCGCCGTGCTTGACGCCAATCTGCCCCCACGACTTGATGAACTTGCCGTCAGCCGAGAACTTGCTGATGCGGCTCGTCGCGCCCCTCTTCAGCCCCTCGGCCAGGGCGGCGTTCGTCGTCATGCCCTGCGCATCGTGCCCATCGGACACGTAGATGCTGCCGTCCGGCCCGACGACGACGTCGTTGGGCTGATTGAACTGGCCGTCGGCGTTCCCCGGCTTGCCGGCAATCCCGAGGCTGAGGAGTTTCTCGCCCTTGGGGCTGAACTTGTGGACCTGGTGCCCCTTCGTGCCGGCCTTGTTGCCGGAGAAGTCGGCGATCCACACGTTGCCGTCCTTGTCGACCGAGATGCCGTGCGGCGTGATCATGAGGTTCTTGCCGAAGTTCGCCAGCACCGCGCCGGTCTTCCGATCGAACTTGAACACCGGATCGACCGGGTTGGTTTCGCAGTCGACCGCGCCGCCGCCCGCCCCGCCGCCAGCACCCGCACCACAGCGCTCGTACCCCCAGACGTTGCCGTCCTTCGGGTCGATGTCGAGGCCGGCGGTCGTGCCCCAGGACCGGCCCGCGGGCAGCTGGCCCCAGTTGCGTGTGACGTTCGGTGCCGGGTTCGGCAATCCCTCGCCGGTGATCGGGTTGCCTGCGGATGCGGCTGTTGCGGCCGGCGCCGCGGCGGATGACTGCGCCTCCTCGCCGGATCCGCCGGCGCTGCACGCTGCCATGAGCAGCGTGGCGCAGACCCCGACCAGAGCGCGTGCGATTCGTGACGTGGACATGAGCCTCCTCGGGAAGAGACCGGCCGGTGGCCGGTCGTCGGTGTGTTAGTAGACCGGAGAAGGGGGTCCCACCGCAACCGGAACCCGCAGAAGCCGTTCCGGGGCACGCAGCCACTGTCAACGCTCAACCGTTTGGGTGGTCCCCGCGGCATGGGGACCTGGGCGGAGATTGTCACGGGCGGCAGAGGACACAAGCACGACGTTCAGGAAGGGCGGCCGTCGGTGAACGGGCAGAGGCGCGAAGAGCGCCCAGGGTGCCGCCGGCAGGAGAGGACAGGCGTGCTCGAGACATCGTGCCACAAACGACAACTCGAGCTGACACTGGGGACGCCCCGCTCCCAGGCGGTCGCGCATCGCCCCACGCACCACACGACGGTCCGGGCGGGCACGTTGCCGCCCGGTGCCGTCAGTGGCCCAAAGTGCGGGAACGGCGCTCCACGTTCACCCGCGCCGGTTCCGGCGCGGTATGGTTACGAACTGCCGGACTCCATGACTGCGATGCACCGGCCGCGCAGCGCGCTGACGACATGGCTGGCCCCCGTTTCCGCGCTCTCCCGCGAACCCGGCGCGCCGCCGAGAAATGGCCTCGCCTCTGATACGCGGCCGCCAGTGCCAGATAGCCGGCGTCGCCGGGAACCGATCCCGCTTCCGCGCGCGTCAGCAGCTTCTCGGCGCGCCTGAAGTGCCCGCGCTGCGCATACCAGTCCACCAGCACCGCGACCGCCACGTCGCTCATCTGCCCCTGTTCGAGCGCCGCGTACCGCACACGCTCGGCTTCGCCAGAGAACCCGCACTTGCAGTACGCGAGCACAAGTCCGGTGACCAGGCGCGGGTCCGCAATGGTGCGTGCGCCGGCCGCGTCGAAAATCACGCGCGCGTCCCCGCTCCTGGAGGCGTGCGCGTACGTGTTGACGAGTGCCACATGGCACTCGGCATCGTCCACGCCGAGATGGCGCGCGTAGTCGAACACGGACTCCGCCAGTTCGACCAGGCCTCCCTTGCCGTACACCTTGATCAGCGCGGCACAACATTCGTCGGTCACCATGTGCTCGCGATCGGCGTATGCGAAGAACTCGCGGCACTTGTCGACCCACCCATGCCGCGCGTAGGCGGCGAGCAGCGAACTGTAGGCCGTGCGGCTGGAGAGACCGCAGGCCCGCGCCTCGCCCATCAGGCGTTCCGCGGTCGCCCACTGGCTCAGTGTCAGCCGGTTGAGGACCGCCTCGGCGTAGATGTACTCCGTCGCCGAGGCCACGGGCGATGGCGCCCTCCAGCGTGTCGGCGGCGATGCCGGGCCAGCCGGCACGCCGTACGGCTGTCGCAAGGCGCGTGATGCTGCGCTGGAGATACATCCTGTCGTGAGGGCTGGCCTGTTCGCGAAAGAGGCGCTCCTGCACGGCGCCGACGAGCGCCGACACGGCCGACTGGGTGGTCGCAGCGGACAGGCGCCGGTCGAAGTCGTCCAGGAGGCCGAGAACACGTCTCCGTTTTTGCCAGGGTTCACCAAATTGCGGTGCCGGTTCGGAGAACGAGAGCGCCACAGGTGCGTGCCCGAGCATGAACGGCGTACTCCAATCTGCGATCGCCGTCCCGCCCCGCCTCCGCAGCTACACCGCGGCAACGCTCCGGCGTTCGATCGACCGCGGCGCTATTTTCCGAGCGCCGGCGGTGGAGGCAAGGACGAAGGGATGCGACGGGGACGCCGGGGACAGGACGAAATAGGGCGGGACGTACGACTGCGCGCGCCGCGCCGGGGGGGCACCCGTGACTCACGACCGCGCCGCGGCACATCGGCCCCATGGACGCAACCGGAGCTTGACGAGCCGCAATCGCAAGGGACGTAACGCCGTGGAAAGGGACGATTTGTGAGCGATTTTCGTCGTTGATCCACGCTGTCCCGAGCAATAAGATGCGCGCGATGTCGACGGCGACTTCGACCCTCACGCGCCCCCCGCTCGCAGGCACGCAGCACTGGGAGATCCCCAGGGCCAAGGCGGGGCCCATTTCGCTGGGTCACTGGCATTCGCACGTTGCGCTCGGCGTGTTCGCGATCGCCCTCAGCCTGATGGACGGGTTGCACATCGCGTTGCGTGTGCCGCCGGTTCGTCCCCCGGTGATCTGGTGGCACCTCATCATCGGACTGGCCTGGTATCCGCTCTTCATCACCGTCGCCCTCCAGCTCACACGCCGGTTGCGCCTCGACAGCAAGATGTGGATGCGGAACACCGTCCTCCACACGCTGCTTGGCCTGTTCATGCAGTACGGGCACTACCTGGTGCTCCGATGGACGCTCGCGCACATCGTCTGGCCGGTGATGTATCCGGGCCAGGTGTTCGGCCCCAAGCTGATTCTTGGCATCGGCGCGCAGCACTTCCGCGAGTACCCATCGATCTGCTCGCGTATTGGCTCGTCATCGCATTCGAGCACGCGTCGCAGGTCCTACTCGGCGCTGGGTGAACGCCAGATCGTGGCGGCTAAACTGGAGACCAGGCTCGCAGAGGCCCGGCTCGAGTCGCTGCGGCGGCAACTCAGTCCACACTTCCTCTTCAATACCCTGAACACCGTGTCGGTGCTCGCGCTGCGAGGCGACAAGGAAGCGGTCGTGAACACCATCACGCGGCTGAGCGATCTGCTCCGGGTTGCGATCGACGAAGATCGGCCGCAGCTGGTCCCGCTTCGCGACGAGCTCGACTTTCTCGGCGGGTACCTCTGGATCCAGCAGGTTCGATTCGGCGAACGGCTGGAGGTGGTGGTGGATGTGTCGCCCGACGCCATGTCCGCGCTGGTGCCGTCGATGATCCTGCAGCCCATCGCCGAAAACGCTGTCGAACACGGCATCTCCGGACAGGCCGGCACGATCGTGATCACCGTCGGGGCGTCGGTCGACGACGATTGGCTCCGCATCCAGGTGCAGGACTGCGGTCCCGGCTTCACTACGCCAGTGCGGCGCCAGCCTCGCGGGCACGGCGTCGGCCTCGCCAACACCACGCAGCGGCTGCAACAGCTGTACGGGCGCGATCATGCGATCCGCTGCAGCGACTCGCCGTCGGGGGGCGCGACGGTCGAGTTGATCATTCCGCGGTCAGCCCGTGTCTCGGACTCCTGAGGGAACGATGCTCAAAGCCCTGATCGTCGACGATGAAGATCTCGCGCGTGAGGGCATTCGGCTCATGCTCCAGCGCGAGCCCGATATCGAAGTCGTGGGTGAAGCCGCCGATGGCCCCAGTGCGTCCGAGGCAATTGCCAGGCTGTCGCCCGACGTCATCTTCCTGGACGTGCGGATGCCCGGCTACGACGGCTTCACGGTGGTCGATCACATCGGCGCGGGTTCCCATGCGCGCGTCATCTTCCTCACCGCGTACGACCAGTACGCCGTGAGGGCCTTCGAGGCGAACGCGCTCGACTACCTGTTGAAGCCAGTCAACAGCGAACGGCTCGCGAGCGCGCTGCGCCGCGTCAAGGCGCAGATCGCCTCGCGAACCGAGCCGGAGACGCTCGAGCAGAGAGCCTCCGGGCCCTCCGACTTCCGCCGCATCATCGTCGTCAAGGATCGCGACCGCTTTGTCGTCGTGCGCACCAGCGACGTGGACTGGTTCGAGTCGGCCGCCAACTACGTCGAGCTGCACGTGAACCGGCGGTCGTTTCTGGTCCGTATCACCATGAACGAGCTGCAGGCGCAGCTCAAGGGAACCAGCTTCGTGCGGATTCATCGGTCGACGATCGTCAACCTCGATCGCGTGACCGAGATCAAGCCATCCCCGCACGGCGACTTCCAGGTGCACCTGCAGAACGGCCAGGTCCTCAGATTGAGCCGGGCGTACCGCGACCAGTTGCTGCCGTAGCAGGACCGCGCCGCTCGAACCGCAGGGACGTCGCCGACGGCGCACGGCGGTATCGGTGTTTTTCGCCCGTCGCGCGTGGGCTCCTGACATTTATCCGCAAACGGCCGATCGCCGTTCCGCCGCAGCTGTAGCGACCCGGGAGTCCCCCAGCGCGTCCCGCCGTATTGCGGCGCATCCCGGTCGCGCTCCGGTCGTCCCGTCAGCCTTGCGGTTGTAAAGGGTGTGCTGCTTCATTACCGCTGCGTTTACGACTTTTTAGTGAGCTCGGAAGGGTTCAGGAGGACTCGATGATCAGTCGAAGGAGTGTTACGTCGCTGCTGGCTGCGTTCGTAATCCTGACCGTCATGCCCGGCGTCGTGCTCGCGAGCGGTATCGCCGGCGCCGTCAGGGACAACACTGGCGCGATGCTGCCAGGCGTGACCGTGGAAGTGGCGAGTCCCGCACTGATCGAGAAGACCCGATCGGTGGTGACGGACGAACGCGGCGCCTATCTGGTCGTCGATCTGCCGCCGGGCACTTATTCGGTCACCTTCACGCTGGCCGGATTCAGCAGTTTCAGAAGGGAAGCCATCGAGCTCCCCAGCGAATTCACGGCGACGGTCGACGCGGAGATGCGTGTCGGCGCGCTCGAGGAAACGATCACGGTGTCCGGCGCCTCGCCGGTCGTCGATGTGAACAGCCCGCCAAGGCCCAGGTCCTGACGCGGGAGCTGCTCGACTCGATTCCCACGGGCCGCACCGCGCAGTCCTACGGCCAGCTCATTACCGGCATCACGATGGCGGCCCCCGACGTGGGCGGCTCGCGTTCCATGTCGCAGGCGGGCGCGCAGGTCCGTGGCATGGGCGGCAAGGAGTCCGTCGTCACGCTCGACGGTATCCAGCTGAACGGCATGTGCGGCGACGGCTCCACCCAGGCCTACTCAAACGCGCAGGCGTACGAGGAGATGGTCTTTCAGACCAGCGGCGCCGGGGCCGACTTCTCGGCTGGCGGGATGCGCCAGAACATGGTCCCGCGGGCGGGCGGCAACACCTACAGCGGGTCGTTCGCGCGTACGGCAGCAAGAGCAACTGGCAGGCGTCGAACATCACGCCAGAGCTCATCGCCCGCGGCCTGACGAAGGGCGACAGCCTCGACGGCCTCTACGACGTCGAAGGCGGATTCGGCGGGCCGATCATGCAGCGACCGGCTGTGGTTCTTCGGCGCCGGCCGCAAGATCAGCGCAGACAACGCTGTCGCGGACACGTTCTACCCCGACGGGTCGCAGGGCGTGAGCGACCAGCACGTGTGGAACCTCTCCACCCGTCTGACCTGGCAGGCGAGCAGCAAGAACAAGTTCACGGCCTACGTGGACCGTGTGAGCAAGTTCATCGGCCACGACATGGTCGCGGGCTACGACCCGGTGACGGCGTCGCGCATCTGGGAGCCGTCGAAGCTCTACATGCAGGCGCAAGCCAAATGGACGTCCACGATCTCGAACCGGCTGCTTCTCGAGACCGGTTACTCGCAGTACCAGGCATACCGCCACACCACGTATCAGCCGGGTATCGAGCAGGAGTACTTCTCGCCCGCCTGGCTGGCGACGGCGACGCACCAGGACACCGCGCTCGGCACGACGTGGGAAGCGGCGCCCGGCGGCAACTACTACTTGATGCCGACGCGCCGGTTCATCCAGTCCTCGCTCTCCTACGTGACCGGTTCGCACAACATGAAGTTCGGCGTGCAGGACACATGGGGATTCCTCGAGCAGGGCACGCGGCTCAACGCCGATCTGTTCCAGATCTACATCAACGGGGTGCCGTCGCAGGCGGCCCTGAAGAACACACCCGAGAGCGACCGCTATCGCATGAACGCGCAGTGGGGCATCTTCGCCCAGGATTCGTGGACCCTCAACCGCCTGACCGTCAACTACGGCCTGCGGTGGGAATACTTCAAGTCGTCGATTGACGAGGAGACCGCGGGGATGGGCCGCTTCGTCGGCGAGCGCACGTTCGGTCCCGAGACGATGCCGATCTGGAAGGGCTGGGCGCCGCGGTTCGGGCTCACCTACGACCTGTTCGGAAATGCGAAGACCGCGCTGAAGTTCAGCGCCAACAAATACATGTTGTCGGCGACCGACGGCGTTGCCGCCGACTACAACCCGATGCGCCTGCAGACGCAGAACGTCGACTGGCGCGATTTGAACGGCGACGATATCGCGCAAGGCGCACGTGGATGCGTCTACCTGACACCGGGGTGCGAGTTGAACTTCGCGCAGCTGCCGGCGAACTTCGGCGTGATCACGCCGGGCTGCCAGGTGGTCTTTGCCCCAGGGTCGATTCCGTGCGGCACCGACCAGGTGGATCCGGATGTCGAACCGGCCGTATACGGTGCAGTTCAACGCGGGCGTGCAGCACGAGCTCGATGCCTCGCGTGTCGGTGACGGCGAACTACTTCCGGACGCGGTTCTACAACTCGTATCTGAAGGTGAACACGCTGCGGACGGATGCGGATTACACGCCCGTGAACATCGCCAGCCCGCTCGATGGCAGCGTGGTCACGATGTACAACGTCGAGCCAGGCGAAGGTCAGCGCGGTCCAGAACATCAACACGACGGCGCCGAATAACTCCACGACCGACAACTCGCTGGAGTTCGGCTTCAACGCGCGGGTGAGCCGGGCGAGCTTCTTCGGCGGGTACGCTGCGCAGAGGACGGTCACCAATACCTGCGACTCGACCAACGACCCCAACACCCAGGTCTACTGCGACCAGTCGCAGAACGGCATCCCCTGGCTCGGGACGCTCAAGATGGCCGGCTCGGTCACCGTGGCATGGGGCATCCAGCTCGGCGCATCGTTCCAGTCGTATCGGTACATGTATGCGGCCGGCAGCCTGTACACGTCAGCGGCCGGCAACGGCGTGGGGCCTGGGACCTCGAACGCTCGGCACCGTCTGGAACATCACCCGCACCACGCGGTATGCCGCCGACTGCAAGGGCCCGTGCACGCCCGGTGCGCTGGTCAACCCCGGCATGACGGTGGCGACGATGAACGTGCCGCTCGATCGCGCCGAATACGGAAATGACCGACCGCATCAAGCAGCTGGACATCACGGCTGGGCGCTGGTTCCAGGTCCAGCGGTTCCGGATTCAGCCGCAGGTGTCGGTGTTCAATGCGTTGAACAACCGCGCCGTGTTCGGCGTGCGCTCGATGAACTACCTCACGACCTCGTATCTGCAGCCATCGACGGTGCTGCAGCCGCGTCTCATGAGACTCGAGGTCCAAGTGAAGTGGTGACGTGTCAGCCCGGCAGGGGGAAGCGGAGCCATCCGCTTCCCCCCGCCTCGCTGTGCGGTGTCGGTGCCGGCCCTTCCACCCCTTTCGCAGTCCTATCCGCAGCTGATCGGCGCTACCGGTTTGTGAGTATTGCGGCCGCTTCCGCTTGGTGGCATAAGTTGCCGCAGGTTCTCGTTGGAGGCTCTCCAGATGCAACTTCGAACAGCGTGGCTGTGGCTCGCGGTGACTTTCCTTCTCGCGCTCTCGAGCCAGGGTGTGCCGGTTGCCCAGCAGCCGGCCGGCGCCGGACAGGGGCGCGGACGCGGCGGCGGCGCCGCTCGAACGGCCGCCGAACGTGACTACGTCCCGCCCGTACGTTCGCCTGTCAACAAGGACCTGACGACACGGCCCGTCACGGACGCGATGCTGCGCGAGCCGGATCCGGGCGACTGGCTGATGTACCGGCGCTCGTACGACGGCCAGAGCTTCAGCCCCCTCGACAAGATCAATCGCGGCAACGTGAAGGATCTGGAGCTGGTCTGGTCGTGGGGCATCGAGAAGGGCACATCGCCCAACGTCGACGACTGGACCGCGCCCATCGTGCACGACGGCGTGATGTACGTGGCCATGCCCGGCGGCGTGGTCCACGCGCTCGATGCCGCGACGGGCGACTTCCTGTGGCAGTACCGCCACCAGATGACCAAGGGCTTTTCTGCCGGCGCCACCGGCGGCCTGCGCGGCGGCGTCGTGCTCTACGACGACAAGGCCTTCATCTTCCCGGCGGACGGGAAGATCGACGCCATCAACGTGAAGGACGGCACGAAGGCTTTCGAGGCCACGCTCTTCGATGCGGACGAAGGCAACAGCCCCTCGTCGGGCACCGGCCTTGCGGCGGACGGGAAGATCATCGCCGGAGTCGATTGTGAGACGGGCGCCCGCTGCTTCGTCGGCGCCATCGACGCCAAGACCGGTGCGCGCGCGTGGCGCTTCTACACCACCGCGAACCCCGGCGAGCCCGGGGGCGACACCTGGGAAGGGCTGCCGCCGGAGAAGCGGGGCGGCGGGAGCGGCAATCCCTGGATCACCGGCACGTTCGACCCGAACCTGCACCTGACGTTCTGGGGCGCGTCGCAGGCCAAGCCGTGGCATCGCAAGAGCCGGGGCGAGAAGGACAAGCAGTCGCTGCTCTACACCGATTCGATGCTCGCGATCGACACGGCCACAGGCAAGTTGAAGTGGTACAACCAGTTCATCCCCGGGGAGAGCTTCGACATCGACGAGCACTACGAGTTCATCAACGTCGACATCCCCGGGTTCGTCCGCAAGTCGGGATTCGAGATGGGCAAGGCGGGCGTCCTGTGGCACGTCAATCGCGAAACCGGCCAGTTGATTCGCGCGATCGACACCGGCCTGCAGAACATGATGATCATCGACCCGGAGAAGGGCTTCGTGGACTACAAGCCCGAGGTGATCAACGCGGAGATGGGCAAGCCGCTCTACACCTGCCCGAGCACGTCAGGGCACAAGAACGCGCGCCAGATGGCCTACAACCCGCAGACCAAGGCGTTCTACATCCCGATGTCGCTCAACTGCAGCACGCGGGTCTACCTGCCGGCTGAAGACGGCCAGCTCGGTGGCGAGTGCTGCCGCGTGAACCTGTTCCACCCCGAGTCCAAGGACAAGTCGCAGGCGGCGCAGGTGCTGGCGCTCGACGTCTTCGGCAAGACGCTCTGGACGCACCGCCAGACCGCGCAGCTCGCCAGTCCGGCGATGACCACCGCGGGCGGCCTGGTATTCGTCGGCGACACCGATCGCTACATGTATGCGTTCGACGCGACGAACGGCAAGGTCCTCTGGCGGTCGCCGCGCATGCTCACCAAGCTGTCGGGCAGCCCGGTCACTTACACCGCGGGCGGCCGGCAGTACGTGGCGTTCGTCACGGGCGTCGATGCACACAACTGGATTTCCACCGTCGCCCGGGAACTCAACCCGGCGGTGCACTGGCCGCAGGCCGGCTCCGGCGTGTGGGTGTTTGCGGTGAAGCAGTAGGGCGGGCAGGACGAGGAGCTAGAGTCCCTGCAGGTACGCGTAGACCTGCTTGAGCTCCTCGTCGCTCAGTTCCTTCGCCGGAATCGAGGGCATCTCGCCGTCGCTATGGCGCACCTTGGCGACGAACTCGTCGTAGTCGATGGTGATGCCCGCGAGGCGAGGACCCTGGCTGCCCTCCGCATTTTCGCCGTGACAGCTGGCGCACACGCGGCGATAGGGCGCTCGTCCAGGCGGATCGTTCTGCTGCGTCGCCACGGCGGCAGACATCAAAGCGATCGCCGACACCACACTCAAGACGAAGATACGCATCGAGGTCCAGCCTCCGCAATGAGGAATGATTCACGAAATCATCGGACGGCGAAATCACCAATTGTGGTTAGCCGCGACTTTCCTAATCGATTTTGGGGATTGATCTCCCCCGGAGCGGGCCATAGCATCGGTTCTCGACCCGTTCGGCGGCGCCGGGTGGTGCAGTTCTCTGGCGCCCTGGTGGCGTCTCATGTGGGGCGCAACGGGCTCGGCCGGTGAGTGTGCCCATGCCATCCCTGATCGGCGCAGCCGTCGCGTTCTCGACATCGCTGCTGATCGGCGCCGGCACCGTCGAACAGTCGAATCAGCCAGGCGCGCGGCCAGCGTCGCCGCCACGGCCCGACGAAAGCGTCATCGTGAGCATCCCCGCCACAGCACCATGGACCGACACCGGCCTCGTCGTTCGCGTCGGCGATCGCCTGGACATGCGGGCCTGGGGGCGCGTGACGTACGGAAGGGGCGACGCGGCGCAATCCGTCGCACCGTCCGGCAGCGGAACCGGCGGCGGCTGCCGCTTTGCAGTCGTCGATGCCGCGGTTCCCTCGGATGCGGTGATTGCGAACGTCGCTCCCGCCGTGTCGTTCGATGGCCGCGGGTTTCAGGTCGGCGCGTCACGCAGTGTCACGCTGCCGATCGCGGGCAGCACCGCCCAGGAGGGTCATCTCTTCGTCGGCATCAACCACCAGGGCATCATGTGCGACCGGAGCGGGTACGACTCCTGGGAGTTTCGCAACAACGGCTCCGGTGAATTTACCGTCGAGATCGCCGTCCGTCGCAAGAAGTAGCAAGAAGTAGCTGGCGGGTCACATCGGATCGCGCTCCGCTGCGGGGGAGCCGATCGCTGACTCGTATGATCGAGTTTGCCGAGCCGTAGCGATTCACGTTACGTCTGACGGCCTGGTGTCCAGGGTGGCATCGATGAAGACCCTCCGCCGGTTGGCGATCCTCCTTGGCGCGGCGATCGTGCTGGTGTCCACGCCAGCGCCGGCCAGCCCGGTCCGCGACATCTCGAGCACGCACCGCCTGACCGCCTGGGGATCGACCGAAGGGCTGTCCTCCGGAACCATCTGGGCGATCGCACAGGACCCCTCCGGGTTCCTGTGGCTCGGTACCGACATGGGGCTCGTCCGATTCGACGGCGTGCGCTTCTCGAACTGGACGGCCTTCGGCCAGACGCAGCTGCCTCGCGTGTCGATCAGGACCCTCTGCTTCGCCAGCGACGGCAGCATGTGGGTGGGGTTCGGCTCGCTGCAGGGCGCCAGCCGCGTGCAGCGCGGGCAGGTCCGCAACTTCGCGCAGCAGGATGGCCTGCCGGCGACCGACGTCACGGCGATTGTCGAGGACGCGTCGGCGCGGATCTGGGCCGGCGGCAGCGCCGGTCTCTTCAGCTACAACGGCACACGCTGGGAACAGTGGCAGCCCGATCGCGGGCTGCCGGCCGGACCGGTCTACACGGTGGCGGTCGATCGCACCGGCGGCCTTCTCGTCGGCCTGTCCAACGGCGTGTTCCGCAAGCGCGTTGGCGAGGAAGACTTCGAGCCGGTCGGGATTCTCGGCAGCGAGGTATCGGTTGCCGACTTTTCGCGGCTGTTCGGCGGCGACATCGTGCGCGCCGTGCTCGAGGACCAGGCCGGCGCCGTGTGGATCACCGATCCGATCGAGGGCTTCCGCGGGATCGAGCCGTGGCAGCGGTCCAATGACAAGGGGCGCGGGGCGACGCTGCTCAGCGACTCGCGCGGCAACCTGTGGGTTGGTACGTGGGCGCAGGGACTGTGGCGCGTGACACGCGACCCCGCAGGCGGCCGGCTCTCCGTGAGCCGCGTGAAGGGCCTCAACGACATCGCCGGCGACCAGGTTCGCTCCCTGCGTGAGGATCGCGAGGGGAACATCTGGGCCGGCACGCTCGACGGCCTGTATCGCCTGTCGCCCAGCAAGGTCGAGTCGATCGCCGATGTGGGCCTCGTGGGCGGCATCGGCGCGACGCCGGACGGCAGCGTGTGGCTCGGCACCGGCAACGACCTGATTCAGTTCAGCGGCGGCAACGTGCGCACGCACGACGAGCTGCGCAGCCACACCCGCGCGCTGTACCGGACGCTCGACATCGACGGCGGCACGGTGTGGACGTCCACCAGGAGCCAGTTGTTTCGCGTCACGAGCGGACGCGTGGAGGTAATTCCGCTGGTTGGTGTCGGGGCGCTGCAGTCGATCAACACGATCGTGGCGGATCGACAGGGCGGCGTTTGGCTGAACGATCTCGATCGCGGGCTGATGCGCTGGCGCGCCGGGCGGGTCGAACCCGTGCCGCTGCCGGCCGAACTCGCCACCATGCGGATCGAGGCGCTATACGTGGATCGCAGCCTCCGGACGTGGATCTCGTTTTCCGACGGCCGGCTCGCGACCATCGATCGCTCGGACTACCTCCAGGTCCATTCGCTGCCGCGGGGGGCCGGCGTGTACCGGCCGATGTTCCAGGACTCGAAGGGCTTCATGTGGCTCGGCGGCTCGGAGGGCCTCACGCGCTTCGACGGCACCAGCTTCGCCACATGGCGAGGGACCGAGTCCCTTCCCGCGGAATCCATCCTGAACATCGTCGAAGACCAGAGCGGAACGCTGTGGCTCGGCACCCAGTCGGGCGTGATGCGCGTGGCCCCCGCCGACTTCGAGGTGGCGGCCGCCGATCCGACGGCGCCGCTGCGGCATGGGTACTACGATTCGTCGGACGGCATCATCGGCACACCGCGCTGGTTCGGCAAGCAGAGCGCCGTGCGGGGCCCCGACGGACGTCTCTGGTTCCTCACGAGTCGAGGCGTCTCGATTCTCGATCCGCTCGAACTCCCCGAGCGCGTGCCCAGTGCGCCGGTGCAGGTCGAGGCCGTCATCGCCAACGGCGAATCGCAGGAGCCGGGCACTGCGTTGACGCTCCCCGCCCGCACCGAGCGCCTCGAGTTCGACTACAGCGTGCCGACGCTCACCTCGCCCGCCAAGACACGCTTCCGCTATCGGCTCCAGGGGTTCGACACCGACTGGGTGCTCGCCGGCACGAGGCGGCAGGCGTTCTACACCGGAGTGCCTCCCGGCGAGTATCGATTCCAGGTCATGGCGGGCAACAGCCAGGGCGACTGGGGTGTCCCGGCCGCGGAGGTGATGCTCGTCGTCAAGCCGGCGTTCTACCGGACCTCATGGTTCTTCGCCGTGGCCCTGCTCGCCGTGGTCGGGATCGTCGCGACCACGTGGCGTCTGCACCTGATTCGCGTGCGGCGCCAGTTCTCGTCCGTGCTGGGCGAGCGGCTGCGTCTGAGCCGCGAGATCCACGACACGCTGCTCCAGAGCCTGGTCGGTGTCGCGCTCCAGTGCGACGCTCTCGCCGACGACATCGAGAAGGAAGGGCCGGCGCGCGTGCAGTTCCGCCGCCTCCGCCGCGAGGTCGAGGAGCACATCCGCGATGCGCGACAGGTGATCTGGAACCTCCGGTCGCCGCTGAAGGACCAGGACGATCTCGTCGCCGCTCTCCAGCGCGTGGGCGACCAGGCCATTGCCGGCACGCGCACCACGTTCGACCTGCGCGTCTCTGGCGATCCGAAGGCGTGCACCGACGATGTGCGGGAACAGTTGCTGCGCATCGGACAGGAGGCGATCCTGAACGCGGTACGGCATGCGCACGCGACCCTTATCACGATGCACATCGAGTACGCCGAAGACACGATCGCCCTGCGTGTCATCGACGACGGCCGCGGGTTCATGTACGACGAGGTTGCGCTCGAGGGCGGCCGTCACTACGGGCTGCTCAGCATGCGTGAACGGGCGGAGACCTCGGGTGGCCGGTTCCGCATCGTGAGCCGCGTGGGCGCGGGCACCACCGTCGAAGCGGTCGTTACCGTCGACCACGCACCCGCGGGGGTGTATGCCAATGCCTGAAGGGTTGATCCGGATTCTGTGCGTCGAGGATCACCGCATCGTGCGGGAGGGTATCGCGCTCATCATCGGGCGCCAGCCGGACCTCGAGGTCGTCGGCATGGCCGCGAACGGCGAGGAAGCGGTGGAGATGTTCAAGACATTCCGCCCCCACGTGACGCTGATGGATCTGCGGCTCCGCGAGATGAGCGGCGTCGATGCGATTCGCGCCATCCGCCGCATCGACCCGGTCGCGCGCATCGTCGTGCTCACGATGTATCAGGGGGACGAGGACATCTTCCGCGCCCTGCAGGCCGGCGCCACGACCTACCTGCTGAAGGACGCGCTCGCCGACGAACTGATCCAGGTGATCCGGGACGTGCATCTCGGCAAGGAGACCGCGGTCAGTGCGGAGGTGCAGGCGCGCCTGGACGAGCGATCCGAAAAGCCCAACCTCACACCGCGCGAGATCGAAATCCTGAACCTGATCGCGCAGGGGCTGCAGAACAAGGAGATCGCCGTCTCGCTCGGCATCAGCGAAGCGACCGCGCAGGTGCACGTGAAGAACATCCTCGCGAAGCTGCAGGTCCGCCACCGGACGGCGGCGGTCAACGTCGCCCTGCGCCGCGGGATCGTTCACATCGGGAGCTGAAAAGAAAAAGGGCCGGCATGCACCGGCCCTTGAACGTTGCGACGCGTCAGCAGCCCAGGGTCAGCGAGACGATCCCGCCGGCACCGCCAGCTTCGCGCGAAGCGCCTGGCGGTCCACTTCCGCTCCCCGCAGGTACACGTTCGAGATCTTTCGCGTGTTCAGAATGCTGTCGAGCGGGTTCGCGTCGAGGACGTTGAAGCTCGCCTCCTTGCCGGCAGCCATCGTGCCGAGGCGATCCAGGCCGAGGATGCGGGCGTTGATCGAGGTCGCGGCCGCGAGCGCCTCCGCCGGCGTGAAGCCGCACCGGGCGTACGAGGCGATCTGTTCGTGGGCTCCGAAGCCGTCGCCCGTGCCGTCGGTGCCCATGCCGATCACCATCCCGGCGTCGTGGATCTGCTTCACGTTGCGGCAGTGGAGCTCGAAGAGCTCGTTCGTTTTCTGGCCGCTGGCCTCACGCTGGGCGAGCGACTTGCGCATGCGATCGATCTGCGCGGCGGGCAGCGTTTCGGCGAGTGCGTCGATCTCTTCCTTCGTCTGGCCCGGGCCGGGGATGTTCGGACCAGTCCAGACCTTCGGATGTGCCTTGACCGCCGCGATGTACTCGGCGTCCACGTCCCTGTCGCGGACCGTGTGCACGAAGCCGTCGATTCCCGCCGCGAACAGGTCCTTCGCATCGGCCAGCGCGGAGGTGCGACTCAGGTGCGCCAGCACCTGCATGTTGTTCTTGTGCGCCTCGTCGATGATGGCGCGATAGACGTCGGGCTTCAGCTTGGGCGCCTGGCCTTCGCGATCGTCCACCCAGATCTTGACGAACTTCACGCTGCGCCCGTGCAGCTCGCGAACGTGCTGGCGTCCCTCCTCCGCGGTGGCGGCGCCGTAGGGGATACCGAGCCGTGCTTCTCCGGGAGGGCCACCCATGCGGGTGGCGGCGATACCCTTGCCGACGGTGTAGAAGCGGGCCGCGTTCGGGATCACCTCGTCGCGCAGCTTGTAGGCCAGTTCCTGGTCCGCCTCGAGCCCCATGCTGAGCGTTGCCGCGACGCCGTAGTACGCGTAGCGCTGCAGCTGGTCGATCATGTTCTCGCGGGTGTAGTTCGCCTTGGTATTCGAGCCATCGTGCTCGTTGACGAGCCCCATATGGTTGTGCCCGTCGATGAGGCTTGGCATCACCGTCTTGCCCGTGAGGTCGACGCGCCGCGCGCCTGCGGGGGCCTGGCGCTCTCCTCGCTTGCCCACCCACGTGATGGAGTCACCCTGGACGATGAACGCCGAGTTCTCGATTGGTGCGCTCCCATCCCCGACGATGAGCCGCGCGCCTTCGAAGATCGTGGCCTGGCCGGTCTGCTGCGCAGACACCCACACCACGGTAGCGCCAAGACACACGACTCCGGCGATCAGCTTTGCAACAACGCGCACGTGCTCCTCCAGTTCGCGCCGATCAGCCGGCAGGTAGGCCCGTTGGGCGCGGGACCGCGCGTCGGCGTGCGCTGAACGACGCCCAGCGTACTCCCCGGCGGGTCCCTTGTCAGCCTATTGAAATCAGGTAGCGCGCGCCGGCGCTACCGGATTCCAATTATTGACACCCATCAGGTGGCATCGCTAGCATCGGCGCGTTGTGAAGCAATTCACATCGACAACCGTCCTCTCAATCTCGGCCGGCCTCTGCCTGGCCGCTCTCACGTTCGTTCCGGTCTTTGCCCGTCCTGCTGAGGAGCCGCACCCCGGCCAGGCACTGTACGACAAGACCTGCAAGGTGTGTCACGGTTCCGACGGGCAGGGCAACGCCGGGCCTGCACTGGTGCCGTTCGAGCTGGATGATGAACAGCTACTCGCCAAGGTGCGCGAAGGCGGCGGGGAGATGCCGCCGATCTCCGAACGCCGGCTGAGCGACGACGAGGTGAAGCAGATTGCTGAGTACCTCCGATCGCTGAAGCCGGCAGCCGGCAGCGCGCACTGAGCCCGGCCGGCGGCCGCAGCGATGCGGCCGGCGTGCTCGCGGTCTTCGACGTCAATACGAGAAGGCACATGATGGCGCGACGCCTGTTGTCCCTCGCCCTCGTCCTCGTCGTGTCGCTCGGCGTGCTGGTTGCGCAGCGCGGAGAGCCGTCCCGGCAGGTCGAATGGTTGCACTACGGCGGCGACCCCGGCGGGATGAAATACTCGCCGCTCACCGACGTCAACGCCACCAACGTGCAGCGTCTCCAGAAGGTGTGGGAGTGGAAGCACTGGGAGACGCCGCTGGAGGAGTACGGGACCATTCCCGGCTTCTTCGAAGCGACGCCGCTGATGATCGACGGCGTGCTGTACGTCACGACGCCGTACAACAGCATCGCCGCGCTCGATGCCGCGACCGGCAAGGAGTTGTGGCGCTTCGACGGCGAAGCCTACAAGCTCGGGCAGGTCCTCTCGGGCAGCGGCTACAAGCTGCGGGGCACAGCGTTCTGGCGCGATGGCAGCAACCTGCGCCTGTTCCTGAACAGCCGCCAGCGGCTGTTCATGCTCGATGCGAAGACCGGCAAGCCGGTGCCGTCGTTCGGGCGTAACGGCGAAGTCTCGCTGACCGACGGTCTCGCGCGCGTCGCCGAAGCGAAGCACTACACGCAGAGCTCGCCGCCGGTGATCTACAAGGACCTCGTGATCATGGGCAGCCAGATTCCCGATCGCGTGCAGACGGCCGATCCCGTCGGCCAGGTCCAGGCGATCGACGCGAAGACCGGCAAGCGCGTGTGGGTATTCTCGGTCATTCCGCAGTCGTCCAGCGACGCGGGCGCGGAGACCTGGGAAGGGGAGTCGTGGCGCACGCACGGGCACGGGAACGTCTGGGCCCCGATGGCGCTCGATGAGGCGCGTGGCCTGATTTACCTTCCGACCACCACGCCGAGCAGCGACTACTACGGCGGCAACCGCCCGGGCGCGAACCTGTTCGCGGAGTCGCTGGTCTGCCTCGATGCGAACACCGGGAAGATGAAGTGGTACTTCCAGGCCATCCATCACGGGCTGTGGGACTGGGATTTCCCGGCGATGCCGACGCTCATCACGATCACGGTGGACGGCCAGCGGATCGATGCGGTCGCACAGGTGAGCAAGCAGGGATTCACCTACGTGTTCGATCGCGTCACCGGCAAGCCGGTGTGGCCGATCGTCGAGCGCCCCGTGCCGACCGAGACCGACGTGCCCGGGGAGAAGCCGTTCCCGACGCAGCCGTTCCCGACCAAGCCGCCGCCATTCATCGGGCAGGGCATGACGCTCGAAGACGCCAACAACCTGACGCCCGAGATCCAGCGGCTCGCGCAGGAACAGATGAAGAAGTTCAAGATTGGCCCGATCTTCACGCCGCCGTCGCTGGTCGGCACCCTGCAGCGCCCCTCCGGGGGCGGCGGTGCGAGCTGGGGCGGCGCGTCGTTCGATCCGGAGATCGCGTACCTGTTCGTGCGCGCGTCTCACTCCCTGGGCGTGAACCGCGTCGCAAAAAACAACGGCTCCGACGCGCTCGTGAAGGTGGATTATTCCAACATGTTCGCGCGCGGAGGCGGAGGGACGCCGGCGTCGCTCCCCGGGGGGCTGCCGCTCATCTCACCGCCGTACAACGTGCTCACTGCCTACGACATGAACAAGGGCGAGATCGCCTGGCAGGCGCCGGTTGGCGAAGGCAGCGAGCGGATCCGGAATCACCCCTTGCTCAAGGGTGTGACGCTGCCGGAGCGGCTCGGCGGCCCGACCGATCGGGGCGGCGCGCTCGCCACCCGCGGCGGACTGGTCTTCATCGGCGGCGGGGACAAGTACTTCTACGCGTTCGATCGAACGACCGGCAAGGAAGTGTGGCGCGCGCCAGTTCCGTTTGAAGAAACGGCGGTGCCGATGACGTACCGCACCAGCGCGGGCAAACAGTTCATCGTGATGGCCACTGGCGCGAGCGATGAGAACGCGCTCGTGGCATTCGCGCTCGCCGATCAGCCGGCACCGCGGTAGAGGCTGAGGATCACCATGACGAGACGTGCGTGGATCGTTGCCGCAGCCATTGCGGTCGGGCTGTCGCCCGCGGCAGCACAGCGACAGGACACGAGCCGGCAAGTGGAGTGGCCGTACTACGGAGCGGATCAGGGCGGCATCAAGTACTCGCCGCTGGCCGATATCGGCCCCGAGAACATCGCCCGGCTGAAGGTGGCCTGGGAGTGGAAGCACTTCGATGTGCCGCTCGAGCAGTACGGCACGACGCCGGGGCAGTTCGAGGCAGTGCCGCTGATGCTCGACGGCGTCCTGTACGTGACCACGCCGTACAACAATATCGCCGCGCTCGACGCCGAATCGGGCAAGGAGCTGTGGCGCTTCGATGGCGAAGGCTACAAGCTCGGTCAGCTGCTGTCCGCAAGCGGGTGGAAGCTGCGGGGGACCGCATTCTGGCGCGATGGCAACCAGGTGCGCATCTTCCTCAACAGCCGCCACCGCTTGTTCAAGCTCGATGCGCGGACGGGGAAGCCGGTTGCCAACTTCGGCAGCAACGGGTCGGTGTCGCTGACCGACGGTCTGCCGCGCATGGGCGACCCGACGCACTACACGCAGAGCTCGCCGCCGGTCGTCTACAAGGACCTGGTGATCATGGGCAGCCAGATTCCTGACCGCGTCCAGATTGCGAACCCGGTCGGCATGGTGCAGGCGATCAACGCGAGGACCGGCAAGCGGGAATGGACCTTCTCCGTCGTCCCGCTCTCGTCGAAGGACGCCGGCGCCGAGACGTGGGAGAACGAGTCGTGGCAGGGCACCGGGCACGGCAACGTGTGGGCGCCCATGGCGCTCGACGAAGCCCGCGGCCTGCTGTACCTCCCGACGACGACGCCCGGAAGCGACTACTACGGCGGCAAGCGCCCGGGCGCGAACCTCTTCGCCGAGTCGATCGTGTGCCTCGACGTGAACACCGGCAAGATGAAGTGGTACTTCCAGACGGTGCATCACGGCTTGTGGGACTGGGACATTCCCGCACAGCCGAACCTCATCACGATCACCGTCGACGGGAAGCGCATCGACGCGGTGGCACAGGTCACCAAACGCGGCGACACCTTCGTCTTCGATCGCGTGACGGGCAAGCCTGTCTGGCCGATCGTCGAGCGCCCGGTTGACGTCACGAGCGACGTGCCCGGCGAGAAGGCGTATGCGACGCAGCCGTTCCCCACGAAGCCGCCGGCGTTCGTGCCCCAGGGGGTCACGCTCGAGGACGCAAACAGCCTCACGCCCGAGGTGAAGCAGCTGGCCGAGGAGGAGATCAAGCGCTTCCGCTTCGGTCCGATCTTCACGCCGCCGTCGCTGAACGGCACGTGGCAGCGGCCGACGACGAGCGGCGGAGCGAACTGGGGCGGCGCGTCCTTCGATCCGGAGACCGGCTTCCTCTACGTGCGCGCGAACAACGGGACGAGCATCAACCGCGTCGGCAAGAACGACGGGACCGACCCGCTCGTCGACGTCGACTACTCGTATACGTTCGGCCGGGCGGGACGCGGCGGCGGCGCCGCAGGCGGCCTGCGCGGGCTGCCGGTGATCGCCCCGCCGTATGCGTTTGTCGTGGCGATCGACCTGAACAAGGGCGAGATCGCCTGGAAGGCGCCGCTCGGCGAGGGGCCCGCCAGCATCCGCAACAACGCGCTGCTCAAGGGGATCACGCTGCCCGATCGGCTGGGCAACGCGAACAATCACGGCGGCACCCTGGTGACGAAGAGCGGCCTCGTGCTCGCTGCTGCTGGCGATAGTTACCTGTACGCGTTCGACAAGAAGACCGGCAAGGAGGTCTGGCGAGGCAAGCTGCCGTTTCCGCAGGGCGCCAACCCGATGACCTATCGGACCCGGGCCGGACGGCAATACATCGTGCTGTCGACCGGCACGGGTGCCGAGAACGCGCTGGTGGCCTTCGCGCTCGACGGGACGGCCACGCAGTAGGAATCGGATCAGTCACACGCTGCTCAGGCATCAGCAGCGCACGGATCGCTGATCGGCGATCCGGCCGCTACGGGTCTACACGAAATCAGGTATCGCTCGGGTCGACGGAGCTGGATGGTGCGTCGCTGTGCTGTTCGCGCGCGCCGTGAGCCGGCGCGGGGACAGTGCCCGATTCAAAACGCCGAAGCGCCGTCGCCCGGATCGGGTCGAAACGACAGATCTACCTTTTCCTGATTATTGACGCGACCGTGCGCGGTCCCGACAATCACGTCGCGCAACGGAATCGACCACTGTGTTCACAGAGAAGCTGGAGAGCGATGTATGACCAAGCCGACACTTCGGAGTCTGATGATGGTCTTCGCGCTGATCGCGCTGACGCCGTCACTCGCGCGTGCGCAGAGTGGAATCGGCGGGACCGTCAGAGACACGACAGGCGCCGTGATGCCGGGGGTAACGGTGGAGGCGTCGAGTCCGGCCCTCATCGAGAAGGTCCGTTCCGCCATCACCGACGCGGCCGGTGTCTACCGCATCGAAAACCTGTTTCCCGGCGTCTACGCGGTCACGTTCACGCTGCCAGGTTTCACCACGGTGAAACGCGAAGGGCTCGAGCTTCCGAGCAACTTCACGGCGACGGTGAACGCTGAACTGCGCGTTGGCGCACTCGAGGAGACGGTCGTCGTCAGCGGCGCGTCGCCGGTTGTCGACACCACGAGCATCGCGCGTGCGCAGGTGATCAGCCGTGACATGCTCGACCAGCTGCCCACGGGCAAGACTGCGCAGCTCGCGGCCGCGCTCGTCCCGGGCGTCTTCATGGCGGTGCCCGACGTGGCCGGCGCCCAGGCCGTGAACCAGAACAACACGACTGCTCACGGGTACGTCGGCTCGCAGACCACCGTGCTGCTGGACGGCATCCAGCTGCAGGGCATGTGCGGCGACGGATCGACCCAGTCGTATTCGAACGTGCAGAACTACGAGGAAATCACGGTCCAGACGAGCGGCGCCGGCGCCGACGTCGCGGCCGGCGGCGTGCGCCAGCAGCTGGTGTCCAGGCGCGGCGGCAACACCTTCAGCGGCTCCGGCAGCGCGGTCTACGCCGACGGCGATTGGCAGCCCAGCTCCATGACGCCGGAGCTGCAGGCGCGCGGCCTCCGTGAAGGCAACAAGATCAAGGACCTGTCCACCTACGAGTTCGGCATGGGGGGCAAGGTGGTGCAGGACAAACTGTGGTGGTTTGGCGCGGCGCGCAGCCAGACGTTCAACTCGCTCGTGGCCGACACGTTCTACCCGGACGGCTCACAGGGAGACACGAACGAGTACACGCGCAACTCGTCGATGCGACTCACCTACCAGCTGTCGCGAAAGATGCAGCTCACGGGGTTCTACGATC
The DNA here is from genome assembly GCA_963748265.1 of uncultured Acidobacteriota bacterium. GTDB lineage: Bacteria > Acidobacteriota > Vicinamibacteria > Vicinamibacterales > CAVVIG01 > CAVVIG01. The sequence goes on from CAVVIG010000004.1 coordinate 156,363, forward strand.
GCGTCTGGAAGTTTCTGGACCACGACGGCCTTCAGGCCGGGCGCGATCCGGTGACGGCCGTGCACATCTCGGTTCCCTCTCCCAACTATGCGCAGTGGCAGGTGAAACTGACGAACACCCTCACGAGCCGGCTGCTCCTGGACATCGGCTTCAATCACTACCAGGCGCATCGCGTCCGCACGTACCAGCCGGGCGTGAAACAGGAATACGGTTCGGCGGCGTGGTTCGCGGGCGCATCGCACCAGGACACGGCGCTCGGAACGCTCACGGACGCGCCGATGGACGGCGAGACGCTGCAGGCGCCGACGCGCCGCTTCCTCGTGGGTGCGCTCTCCTACGTGACCGGCTCGCACAACATGAAGTTCGGGGCGCAGTTCAGCCAGGGCCTCCGGAAGCTCGCGACCGAACCGCTGAATGCCGACCTCGTGCAGGTGTACCAGAACGGCGCGCCGGTGTCGGTGACGCTGTTCAACACACCAGTGCGGTACGCCAACTCCGTCCGCGCAGACCTGGGCTTCTACGGGCAGGACACGTGGACGATGAAGCGGCTGACGCTGAACTACGGCGTTCGCTGGGAGTACTTCAATTCGTTCATCAACGAGGAGTCGAGCACGCCGGGACGCTGGATCGGCGCGCGCTCGTTCCCTGGAGAAACGCTGCCGACCTGGGGCGGCCTCGGCGGCTTCACGCCGCGATTCGGCGCCGTGTACGACACCTTTGGCAACGGCAAGACCGCGCTGAAGTTCGGCGTCAACAAGTTCAACCGTCAGCTCGTGGACGACCTGACGAACCGGTACAACCCGGTTCGGCCCCAGACCGCCAGCGTCACCTGGCGCGATCTCGATGGCGACGACATCGCCGACGGCGGCCTGGGCTGCACGTACCTGACGCCCGGCTGCGAGATCAACCTGGCGCAGCTGGCGACGAGCTTCGGCGTGGTTCCGACCGGATGCTCGGTCGTCGCAACGTCCGGTTCCATTCCCTGCGGCACGGGGCAGATCGATCCGGACATCAAGCGCGGCTACAGCATCCAGTACAACGTCGGCGTGCAGCACGAGCTGTTCCCGCGGGTCTCGGTGAACGCGTACTGGTTCTACTCGGTGTTCTACGACCTGGCTCGCACCGACAACGTGCTCCAGCGCTTCTCGGACTACACGCCCGTGGGCATCGTGAGCCCGCTCGATGGCAGCGTCATCACGATGTACAACGTCAGTTCCACCGCGCGCACGCGCCTGCAGAATCTCGAACACACCGCTCCGAACGGCACCCGGTCGAACAAGGCGTTCGAGACCAGCTTCAGCGCGCGACTCCCGAGAGGCATCACGCTCTTCGGCGGCCTGGCGACCGAACACACGCTGCAGCGGATGTGCGACGCGACCGACGATCCCACGCGCCTGCTGTACTGCGACGACTTCGTCGATTCGAACATCGTGCCATGGCTCACGCAGATCAAGCTGTCTGGGACGATGCAGTTGAAGTACAACATCCAGGTTGGCGTCGGCTACCAGACCTACAAGCGGTTGCTGAGCACCGCCAACCCGCCCATCGGCACGCAGTGGCAGATCACGCCGACGACCCGATACGCCGCGAATTGCATCGGGCCGTGCACGCCGGGTGCGCTCGTCAACCCAGGCATGACGGTGGCCACCCTGAACGTGCCGCTCGTGAAGCCGGGCACCGAACTGTCGGACCGCGTCGGGATGTTCGACATCAACATCGGCCGCTGGTTCACGTTCCACAACGTGAAGATCCAGCCCGAGCTCGCCATCTTCAACGCGTTCAACAACCTTGCTGTCTACGGCGTCCGCTCCCAGAACTACCTCACGACGTCGTACATGCAGCCCTCCACGCTGCTGCAGCCTCGCATCACGCGCATCGGGCTGCAGGTGAAGTGGTAGCACCCGTCGCTCGCCTGCCAGGGGTGGGACATTTGTTCCACCCCGGTGCAGGCCGACAGCGGCCGGAGGCCGTCCCAGCATGCGTCCGCTCCGCACGCTCGCGCTCGTCGCGTGCTTCGTCGTAACCCTGTCTGAACTGCGGCCGTCGTTGAGGGCTCAGTCGGAGCAGCCCACGCTGCCGTTCGACCACGTGCACGTGGCCGTGACCGATCCTGAACGCGCGGCCGACTGGTACGTGCGGCTCCTCGGGGCGCGCGCCGCCGCGACGCCGGATCGCGTCTGGTTCGGCGATGTGCTTCTCATCTTCCAGAAGACCGCGGAGCGACGGTCCGGCGCTCATGGCGCCGTCGGGCATGTCGCGTTCGTCACACCGGACGCGGCCGGCGCCATGACGACGCTGATGCTGGAAGGCGCGCGTGTCGTCGCGAAGAGCGCGGACATCCCCGGACTGTTCACGGCCCCGCTCCTCGAGGATCCCTGGGGCGTGCCAATCGAGATCGTCGAGGGCCCTCAACGCGGCCTCCACCATGTGCACCTGATCGCGCCGAGTCCCGCTGACGCCCTGAGCGGCTACCAGCGGCTCTTTGGCGGCGTCCGTACGCGAATCGGCCAGACCGATGCGCTGCAGTATGGCGGTGTCTTCCTGCTCGTGGAGCAAGGTGAATCAGCGGCCGCTCCTGCGGCCATCGATCACATAAGCTGGCGGGTCGAGAACGTGGAGGAAGCGACGGCCACGCTGCGAGCCGGCGGCGTCACGGTGCTGCGCGAGCCGGGGATCTCACCGGGGGGCAACCGCGTGTCGTTCGTGGAAGGTCCGGGCGGTGTCCGGATCGAGGTGATGCAGCGGAGCCGTTGACAGCGCTCGTCAGCGCGTCGCGCCGAGGATCGTCGCGATTGCCTGCAGCGGCGGGAAATCGGCATCCGCGTCTCCCCACAGCCGCCGCGCCTCCGCGCCCTCGCGCATCGCCGTTGCGCGATCGCCGGCGTTCTGCGCGACCAGCGCCAGCGCCAGGTGCGTGCCTCCGTACGCGGGATCGTGCGCGAGCATGGCCGTCGCGGTGCTCGCGGCCACGTCCCACGCCCCCGCGTCGCGCGCCGCACCGGCGACAGCTTCCATCTCGAACAACGCCTGGGTCCATTCGTCAGGCCCGCGCTGCGCCCGCGCGCTGCGGATGGCGTCGTCGAGGATCTGCCGTCCCTTGTCTCGCTGTCCCTGGCGCAGCAGGAACTCCCCCTGGAGGATGCGCATCGGCACGTCCGCGAGCCCGGCGCCCGCTGTCGCGGTACGCAGCGCCGCCGTCGCCGCGTTGGCCGCCGCCGCAGCCTTCGCGAGATCCCGCCGCGCCATCCACACGTGTGCGGTCTCGATGTGGCCGACGGCCTTCACCACCGGATGCGGATAGGCAGCCAGTACCGGCAGCGGCCTTCAGCGCTTCGTCGCTTCGGCCGAGCAGGCGGAGCATGAGCGGCCACTGCCGCTTGTTCACTGCCTGGACGAGGTTCGCGGTCGGTAGATCGAAGGCCGCCTGCATCAGCGCCGACGCCTTCCGCACCTGGCCGGCATACAGGTACGACGTGCCGAGCAGATCGAGGTTGTGCTCGTAGTGCCAGTCGGTCTCCGGGACGATCTTCTCCGTCTCGAAGTACTGCCGCTCGAGGCGGTCCGCCACTTCGAACTGTGCAATCGCGTCCTTGATCCGGCCGACGCGACGAAGGTCGTGGCCGAGCATGTGATGGGCGTGCGGCACGGCGTCAGCCAGCCGTTCGTACCGCTGTGCCGCTTCCAGCGCCTGCGTGGCGTTGCCGGCATTTTCGTACGCGTGGGTGAGGTAGTGATGGGCGGCAAACGCCGTCGACGACTTCCGCAGCGCCTCCTCGTAGTACTTCGTCGACTCGGCCTTGCCTCCTTGGCCGCGGTCGCCTGGAACGCCTGATGCGGCGACACCACGCATCAGCAGGAACTCGATGTCGTCGGGAAACTGCGCGATCGCCTCGTCGAGCGCGGCCTGGTAGGCGTCGAACGTTGCGCGCGGCGCGCCAGGCTCCTGCGCCGCGAGATCGCGTTCGCGAACGCGCAGGTGTGCCGCCGCGTGCGGGTCATCACTGACGCCTCGGACCTGCGCCATCGTCTGGCGCGCGACGGTCCGCATGTTCAGACCCTCGTACGCGTAGCTCAGGCCGATTGCGCCCATGACAGTCCCGGGTGCGAGTCGAAGGACTTCTGCGAACGATCGTGCGGCATCGATCCAGATGTAGTTGTGCAGCAGCGCGAGGCCCTGGTCGTAGTACGCCTGCGCCTGCGGCGGAAGTGACGCGACGGCATCGTGTGCGGCGCCGATGCCGGCACGCAGGGCAATCGGCCGCTGCAGCACGTCCATCGTCAGCGCAGGCGTCGCGTGGGACGCGTGCGGCTGCGCAGCGGCGGCTGCGCAGCCGAGCAGGGAAGCGATTGCGGCGACAATCAGGACCCGCATGACCGGCGCGCCTATCGTATTACCACTCCGGACGCACGTGCGCTGAGCCTGGAATCGCGCCCAATCGCGAGCTCCCGACGCCCCACGGATGCGGTCGCGATCATCCCCGCCTGCGGCGCCCCATCCCCCCGGCTGTCGTCCCGTCCCACCGCGCTTGCGGCATCGTCACGACTGCCGTAAACGGATGGCCGTGCTGCCGGGTGCTCAACGCTGTTTTTCATAGCGGAAGGTTTCATGATTCGAGGTTCGACACGGACGTTCATGCTGACGAGGCTGCTGGTCATCGCCGCGGCAGGCGCGGTCGCGCTGTCCGCAGGCGCTCGCGGGATCGTGCGCGGCCAGGGCCAGGACGGCGGCAGCAGGCAGGTGGAGTGGCTCTACTACGGAGCCGACCAGGGAGGTTCGAAATACTCGCCGCTGACCGACATCAACCCGTCGAATGTGTCGCAGTTGCAGGTCCAGTGGGAGTGGAAGCACTGGGAAACGCCGCTCGAGGAGTACAAGACCATCCCGGGATTCTTCGAGGCGACGCCGCTGATGATCGACGGTGTGCTGTACGTGACGACGCCGTACAACAGCATCGCGGCGCTGGATGCGGAAACGGGCCGCGAGCTCTGGCGGTTCGACGGGGAAGCCTACAAGCTCGGACAGGTGCTCTCGGGCAGCGGCTGGAAACTGCGCGGCACGGCGTTCTGGCGCGACAACGGCAAGCTGCGAATTTTCCTCAACAGCCGACATCGGCTGTTTCAGCTCGATGCGGCGACCGGCAAGCCGGTCACGACGTTCGGCAAGGACGGGTGGGTGTCGTTGACAGATGGCCTGGACCGCGTCGCCGAGCCCACGCACGCCACCCAGAGCTCGCCGCCGGTCGTCTACAAGGACCTCGTCATCATGGGCAGCCAGGTGCCCGACCGCGTGCAGTCGGCGGATCCGGTGGGACAGGTGCAGGCCTTCAACGCGCGAACGGGCAAGCGCGAGTGGGTGTTCTCGATCATCCCGCAGAGCGCCAGCGACGCCGGGGCCGAGACGTGGGAGAACGAGTCGTGGCAGAAGAACGGCCACGGCAACGTGTGGGCGCCGATGGTGCTCGATGAAGCACGCGGCCTGCTCTACCTGCCGACGACCACGCCGAGCAGCGACTACTACGGAGGGAACCGTCCAGGCGCCAATCTCTTCGCCGAATCGCTGGTCTGCGTCGACGCGAACACCGGAAAGATGAAGTGGTATTTCCAGGAGGTGCACCACGGCCTCTGGGACTACGACAATCCCGCACCGCCGGTGTTGATGACGCTGAACGTGGACGGCCGATCCGTCGATGCCGTGGTGCAGGTCACCAAGCAGGGCTTTTCGTACGTGTTCGACCGGGTCACCGGCAAACCGGTCTGGCCAATCGTCGAGCGCCCGGTGCCCTCGGACTCCGACGTCCCCGGCGAGAAGCCATATCCGACGCAGCCGTTCCCGACCAGGCCGCCGGCGTTCGTGGAGCAGGGCGTCACGCTGGAGGATGCGAACGATCTGACGCCGGAGATCAAGGAGCTCGCGCAGGCCGAGATGAAGAAGTACCGCATCGGCCCGCTCTACACGCCTCCGTCGCTGGCCGGCACGCTGCAGACGCCGGGTCAGGCCGGTGGAGCGAGCTGGGGCGGCGCGGCATTCGATCCCACGACGCGGTACCTGTTCGTCCGGGCTGCACATTCGATCGGCCGCAACAAGGTCGGGAAGAACGACGGCAGCGACAAGTTCGTCGAGGTCGACTACTCGAACAGGTTCTCGGGCGGCGGCGAGGACCTCTCGCTTCGCGGGCTGCCTGTCATCAAGCCGCCGTACGCCGTGCTCACCGCCATCGATCTGAACAACGGCACCATCGCGTGGAAGGTGCCGCTCGGCGAGGGCAGCCGGTCGCTGCGCAGCCACCCGCTGCTGAAGGGAGTCGCGCTCCCGGATCGACTCGGGTCGCCCAACAGCCGCGGCGGGGCGATGGTCACTGGCAGTGGCCTGGTGTTCATCGGCGGCGGCGACAGCTACCTCTATGCATTCGACACGAAAACCGGCAAAGAGGTGTGGCGCGGCAAGGTACCCTATCCGAACAACGCGAACCCCATGACCTATCGCACCAGATCCGGCAAACAGTTCATCGTCATGGCCACGGGAACCGGCGCGGACAACGCCCTCGTGGCCATGGCAATCGGCGCCCCCGGTGCGCCGACGGCGCAGTGAGGGCCTCATGAATCACAGAGCGAGAGTGCTGACGGCGGTGCTGGCCACGTGCGCGGCGGCCGCGATGACGAGTGTCGGCCATGCACAGCGCGGCGCACCAGCGGGCGGCGAGTGGCGGACGTACGGCGGCGACCTGGGGAGCACCCGGTACTCGCCGCTGGCGCAGATCGATCGCAGCAACTTCGCCAAGCTGCAGGTGGCGTGGCGCTTCAAGACCGAGATCCTCGGCGCGCGCCAGGACTTCAACCTGCAGACGACGCCGCTCATGATCAACGGCGTGTTGTATGCGACCGCAGGCGCACGGCGTGACGCGGTGGCGATTGACGGGCGGACCGGTGAGCTGCTCTGGATGTACCGGATGGACGAGGGCAAGCGCGCGACCGCGTCGCCACGTCCCCTCTCCGGGCGTGGTGTGGCGTACTGGACCGACGGACGCGGCGACGAGCGGATCTTCTTCGTCACCGTCGGCTATCAGCTCGTCGCATTGAATGCGAAGAACGGACAGCCGGTACCCGGATTCGGGCGCAACGGGATCGTCGACCTGAAGGAGAACAACGATCAGGCGATCGACCTCGAGACCGGCGAGATCGGGCTCAACTCGGCCCCGGTGGTGGCGCGCGACATGGTGATGATCGGGGCGGCGCACCGGGCCGGCAACGCACCGCGGAGCAAGGCCAATGCGAAGGGGTTCGTCCGCGGGTTCGACGTGCGCACCGGCAAGCGTGCCTGGATCTTCCACACGATCCCCATGCCCGGCGAGTTCGGCAACGAGACCTGGGAACGCGACTCGTGGTCCTACTCCGGAAACACCGGCATGTGGGCGCCGTTCACCGTGGACGAGGAGCTCGGCATCGTCTACCTGCCGATCGAGCTGGCCACTGGCGATTACTTCGGGGGGCATCGGCTGGGCGCCAACCTGTTCGCCGAGTCGCTCGTGGCGGCGGATCTGAATACCGGCAAACGGCTCTGGCACTTCCAGCTGGCGCACCACGGCGTGTGGGACTACGACATCCCGTGTGCGCCGATCCTGGCTGACATCACGGTGAACGGCCAGACGATCAAGGCTATCGCCCAGCCGAGCAAGCAGGGATTCGTCTACGTCTTCGACCGTGTCTCGGGCAAGCCGGTGTGGCCGATCGAGGAGCGGCCTGTCGAACAAAGCACGGTGCCTGGCGAGAAGACGAGCGCCACGCAGCCGTTCCCCACCAAGCCGCCGGCGTTCGAACTCCAGGGGATCCAGGAGAAGGACCTGATCGACTTCACGCCGGAGCTCAAGGCGGAGGCGCTGAAGGTGGCGTCCCAGTACAAGATGGGCCCGCTCTACACGCCGCCGATCGTCCGCGGTGAGGGAGGCAAGCAGGCGATGATCTACGTGCCCAACGGCGCCAACTGGCCCGGCGGGTCGCTGGATCCCGAAACGAACATCCTGTATCTCTTCTCGAACACGCTCACGCGCGCCATCTCGCTCGTGAACGATCCCAAGCGCTCCGACATGGATTACGTCAATGGTGCGGGCGGCGGTGATACCGGCGGAGGTCTCACCGTGCAGGGCTTGCCGCTGGTGAAACCACCATGGGGGCGAATCACCGCCATCGATCTGAACAAGGGCGAGATGGTGTGGCAGGTGGCACACGGGGAGACGCTCGACAGCGTCAAGAATCACCCGATGCTCAAAGGCGTGACGATTCCCCGCACGGGCCGCATCGGTCCGATCGGGACGCTCACGACCAAGACGCTCGTGATCTCCGGTGAGAGCGGCTTCACAGCACTGCCGAACGGCCAGCGTGGCGGCGTCCTTCGCGCGTATGACAAGGCCACGGGCGAAGACGTCGCCGACCTGGTGATGCCGGCGCCGCAGACCGGCTCGCCGATGTCCTACCTGCTCGACGGCAAGCAGTACCTCGTTGTGGCGATCAGCGGTGCAGGGTTCCCTGGCGAGCTGATCGCCTACACACCGGCGAACTAGTCTCGGTCCCTCGTGACGAGCGGGCGGTGTGGCCCGCTCGTCACCACCTCACCCCACCGCAATTTTCGCCAAGATCGCGTTCCCGTCTCCGTCCTATAAGTCCTGAAAAGGACATGGAGGACACGATGGATACGGACACGGGACACGATTTGGTCGTCGAATCGGGACATGAATCGCGCGTGCTGCTCGAAGGATACGGACCGGGAGCCTGGCACGGCCCGGACCTGAAGGCGGCCCTCGCCGATGTAACCCCGGCGCTCGCGTTCTGGCGCCCGGGCGCCGGGCGCCACAACATCGCGGAGATAGCCCTGCACCACGCGTACTGCACACGCGCCGTGCGGATGCAGGTGTCGGGACGCCCCGCCAGGCCGTTCGTGATCGCCGGCGAGGACTGGTTCGAGCTTGGCGATGAGCGGACCATCTCGTGGTCCGACATCGGCAAGACGATGGATACCGAGCAGGAGGGCCTGCGCGAGCTGATCGCCCGCATCGAATCGGGCGCCGCCACGTCGCCGATCGCGGCCGGGGAACGGTTCGGCCTCCTGCTCGGCATCACCTGTCATGCGATCTATCACGCTGGTCAGGTTCAACTGATCAAGCGTCTGCACAGCGCGTAGGCGGATCTACCGGACCGGCGCGCCGATCCACCACGTCACGCCGTTCCGGTCGACGACACCCGCATTCCGGTGGCCGTACGGCTTGTCTTCGGGCGCGCTCTCGGATGTCGCGCCCGAAGCAAGCGCCTTCGCGTAGGTGGCATCGACATCTCGGACCCAGAGATACAGCGCCGACGGGTGCGGCGGGCACTGGCCGTTGGATTGTCCGAGCATGACCAGCGAGTCGCCGATCGCGATCTCGGCGTGCATCACGGTCTGGTCCTTGTTCCGGTCGCAGCTGCGCTCCGCGCCGTCGAAGGCTGCCTTCAGGAAGGACAGCTCGGCGTCAGCGTCGGGCACGACGAGGTAGGGAGTGACGGTGCGGTAACTATCTTTGTTGTCAGCCATGCCGCCATCCTCTCAAGCGGCGGCCGCCTCAGGATTGTAGGAATTTGACGTGGTTCTGGAAGGCGGTCCGCGACGCGTGATAGCCGGTGGGCGTGAGTCCCGAGAAGGCACGGAACTCGTGGATGAAGTGCGCCTGGTCGTAGTATCCGCACTCCAGCGCAACCTGCGGCCAGTCGACGGCGTGCCCCCGGTGCGCCTGCGCGAGCGCCCGCTGGAAGCGCCGGATTCGGCAGTAGCGCTTCGGTGACACGCCGACCTGCGCCTTGAACCGCTCGATGAAACGCTTCGCGCTCATGCCGACGGCGTCGGAGACGGCGCCGATGTTCGTCGTGAGCGGTGCCCGGGTGAAGGCCCTCAGCGCGAAGGCGACCGCCGCATGGAGTCCAGGCGGCTGCAGCGTGTCCAGGAGTGCACTCTCGACGGCATCGAGCTGCGCATCCGGATCGCTGCGTTCGAGGAGCTGCTCGCGGAGGTCGGCAATCCGCTGTCGTCCCCAGAGCGACTCCAGCGGAGTGTCGGCGTCGCGCGTCTCGTCAGCCGGTGCGCGCATGAAGGCGACGGTCCCGCCCGGCCTGAATGCGACGCCGGCGACGTACTCCTGTTCGGACGTGTCGATGATCTGATAGCCGGATTGCACGCCGGACAGTACTGTCCCCACCGTGGTGATGCAGCGGTGTGGCCGCGCGGGATCGTAGAGGCGCGTGCGGTCCTCTTTCAGGTTGACGATCAGCTGCGCGGCGCCGGTCGGCAGAATCCGCTCGAGCGCGGGCGGGCGAGGGGTGTCGCGGAACACCCATATCGATGCGACAAAGGCATCGAGCGGCGGCCGCGGGACGCGGTGGTGGTACTGCATCGCCTCCGGCATCACGGATGGTGCCGGATCAACGGGCGGTGTTGGCCCGCATCGCCGCCATCTCTTCACGGGTCGGGCCGTACAGGCCTGGAGGTTGACCGCCAGCCAGGCGGCACATCAGGACGAGTTGGCCGCGATGGTGGATGCCATGCGCCATGACCGCCTCCCAGAGGATCTCGCGGATTGTCCTGGGCCCCATGAAGAACGTGATGGTGCGATCGAGGTCTGCCGGAGACAGCTTGCGGATGCGTGCGATCGCTTCGCGATGCACGCGCTCGAAGCCGGGCGCCAGCGCGTCCACCGTCTTCGGCCGCTCGATGTTCGGCGGCTTCATGTCCATGGTGAACTCGCCGCGCTCGATGCCGGTTGACATGTATGCGTCGCCCTCGGCCAGGTGCCACGCCAGTTCACCCAGCGACCGGCCGCCCGCGTCCGGGCGGAAGTCGGTACTGCGCGGGCGGCAGCGCCTTCAGGACTCTCACTGTGTTCTCAGCCTCATGATCCCAGGCAGCCAGAAAACGTTCGAGCTCGTTCGGTGCCATTCGAACCTCCTTTCGGTCAACGCGCGCCGGGCGTCAGCACAGTGCAGGGCTTTCTATGCCGCTGGACCCGCCCAGCCCACCCGGCGGCTCGCCGGCCTCATGACGTACGAGACGGCCAGGAGCGCCAGCAGCACCGGTGGCATGATCCAGACCTGCACGGGCTCGCCTGACGCGTACGCCGAGATGAGCGCCATGATCCACGCGAAGGTGACCCCCGCGTACGCCCATTCTTTCAGGAGAGCGACACCCGGCGCGAGCAGGACCATGGCCGCCGCAGGCTTGGCCAGGCCGAGCACGATGCGAAGGTGCTGCGGGTACCCGGCCTTGGCGAAGCCGGACACCACCTGTTCATTGCCGGTGAGGTAGCTGAGCGACCCCAGCAGCGCCAGCGCTGCGATCCCCGTCGTGGTCCAGTACCGCGATCGTTCGACCCATGTGTCCCCCCGTCGCTGGACCGGCCCCGCCAAACGGACGGGGCCGGCCAGGAGCGTGTTACTTCCGCTGCAGTTCCACCACGAGGTCCTCGAGGCGGTCGTAGCTGATGCCAGCACCCCGCGACATGCCCGACGCGATCACCATATCGCGCACCTCCTTCGACGGGTAGCGGACGGTTGCCGTCATTCGCGTCTTTCCGCCCTCGTCGGCGAGATCCGTCGTGACCTCTGAGACCGTGTCGGGGAACTCCTCGAAGATCTCGGTGAACACGAGCCGGCCAGGCGGCGCGATCTCGCGGTACTCGCCGTGAAAGGCCGCTTCGCCCTTGGGGTGCCGGTTGACGAAGCGCCACCGGCCGCCCACGCGCAGGTCGATCTCGCAGACCGGGACCGAGTAGCCCTCGCCGAGCTGTCCCCACCACCGCTTGACGTGCTGTGGCCTGGTCAACGCCTCGAAGACGAGCGACCGCGGCGCATCGAACAGCCGGGTCATGCGGACTTCCAGATCGGACGGCGTTGTCACCGTGAACGTACTGCTATTTGCTGCGCTTCCTACGACCATGACGTTTCTCCTCCTTCAGTTTCATCTGTTGCAGGTATGTGTCCAGTCGATCGAATCGTTGTTCCCACAGGGTCCGGTAGCGCTCGGTCCAGTCGGCCACGTCCTTGAGCGGTCCCGCCTCGATGCGGCAGGGACGCCACTGCGCATCCCGTCCGCGGCTGATGAGCCCCGCGCGCTCGAGCACGCGCAGGTGTTTGGAGACGGCGGGCAGGCTCATGTCGAAGGGCGCCGCCAGCTCGGTGACGGGGCAGTCGCCACGCGAGAGGCGGGCGAGGATGGCGCGCCGCGTCGGATCGGCGAGCGCCGCGAACGTCGTGCTGAGCGAATCGGACGGTGCGTGTTGAACCATACGGTTAATTAACCTGTAGGTGTAATACAACGACCGGCCGTCACGTGTCAAGAGGGCAGCGCACGACCGGCTCACCTTGACGGGATGATATGCATAGATATACATATGTTCTTGCATGCATCTTGACGTGTTCCAGGCCCTGGCCGACCCCACACGCCGTCGCATCGTGGAGGTGCTCCGCACCGGCGAGCGCGCCGTCAACGACATCGTCGACGCGGTAACCATCGACCAGTCGGGCGTGTCGCGGCACCTGCGCATCCTTCACGAGTCGGGCTTCGTGGAAGTGCGCCCCGACGGGCCACGGCGGATGTATTCGCTTCGCCCCGAGCCTTTCAGGGAACTGGACGGTTGGGTGACGGGCTATCGACGGTTGTGGGAAGGACGTCTCGACAAGTTTGGTGAAGCGCTCCGCCGGCGTCAGGCCCGCGGGGCCGCGAAGGAGCGATGACATGAGTGAGAGGACGGCTTCGGCAACGGCGATGAACAGACCGAAGGTGGTCATCGAGCGCACCTACCGCGCTGGCATCGAGGAACTGTGGGAACTGTGGACCACGAAGGACGGGTTCGAGTCGTGGTGGGGGCCCGAGAACTTCCGCGTCGAGGTGCACACGCTGGACGCGCGCCAGGGCGGGACGCTCCACTACGACATGATCGCCGACTCGCCCGAAGCGATAGCGGCGATGACGCAGCTCGGACGGCCGATTTCGCACGGGACGCGCGGACGATTCTCCGAGTTCGAGCCGTACACGCGGCTGGCGCTCACCCATCGCATCGACTTCCTGCCTGGAGTGCAGCCCTACGACAGCACCATCGGGGTCGATTTCGTCTCCGCAGGCGACAGCGTCCGGATGGTCGTGACGCTCGATCCGATGCACGACGACGAGTTCACCAGAATGCAGACGCTGGGCTTCACGAGCCAGCTGACGAAGCTGGATAGGCGCTACGGCTTCACGGCGTGAGGGACTCGGCCTGCCACAGACCGGGGTAGGTGGCCACGAAGCCTGCGGCGTTCACCTCCAGCGTGCGCACGAATTCACCGCCGTTCGACTCGTCCCGGTACGCACGGTCTGTCTCGCGCCGGTAGACCTGCGCGAGCGGCTCGAACACGAATGAAGGGAACGGCAGCCACGCCGCCCGGACGGCTGCCTGTTCCCCCACCGCGAGCCCGAGGCGGCGAATCGGCAGCAGGTTCGTCGACGGGCTGAAGGCCAGGTCGATGTCGAGGCACCCCGCGACCGCCGGGCATTCCTCGCCGTTCGCACGCCATCGGCGTCCGGCGTCCACCGACACGCGAATGTCGATCGTCCGCTCACCGATGACGCCTGCGACGACTGCTGCGGTCGTCCGCCAGGCGTCGTCACAGCTCACCATGTAATCGAACCGGCAGGGGCGGCGCTGCTCGTCTGCGAACACGGCCGTTCCGGACAGCCGCCACTGGTCGCCGGCGGCCTCGAGCGTTGCGATCTCGTGTCCCGGAAGGTCGATCCGCCGCCAGAGTATTCGCTCGGTCATGGGGGTCTCCGTCGAGGTCATACGCTCCCTGCAGGAAGCGGTCCCGATCCCTGCTTGACTCGGGCGGCCAACATAGTTCAGTATCACTGAACATTTTGAGCAACGTGAATCAATCGACGGTGGAGAGCTGGCTGGCTCTCCAGCAGGCCCTCCGTGCCATCCAGGTGGCCACCGGCCGCGGCCAGTGGCTCGCCCTCGACATGACGATGGCGCAGCTGAAGGTGGCGCTGCTGGTCACGGAGTCGGGCGGGATGCCCAGCCGCGTCATCGCCGAGCGGCTGGGGATTGGCCCCTCCGCGGTGACGCCTCTCGTCGATCGCCTGGTCAAGTTGAAGCTGGCGCGCCGCGAGGCAGACCCTGCCGATCGGCGCGTGGTGTACGTGCGGCCGACGGCGAAAGCGCTGGCGCTGCAGGAACGCCTGCTGCAGACGGGACGGACGATTCTCGTTCACGTGCTCCAGGGCGTACCGGAATCCGAGCGCGAGGGTGTGGCGCGCGCGCTGTCGGTCCTGCGGACCAGCGCCGTGCGCGCTCACGCGCGCATGCATGAGGAGACGATCGCGAAATGACGACTTCAGAAGAACTGTCGCCCCGAGTCGTGCTGATGAGCACGATCGGCGTGATCGCCGTGATGCTCCTGGCCGCGCTCGACGGCACCATCGTCGGCACCGCGATGCCGCGGGTGATCGCCGACCTGCAGGGCTTCGAGCACTACGCCGCGGTGACGACCACCTACATGCTCGCGGCCACGGTGGTCGTGCCGATCGTCGGCAAGCTGTCCGACATGTATGGACGCAAGCCATTCCTGCTGCTCGGCGTTGCGGTGTTCGTGATCGGCAGCGCGCTGTGCGGCGCCGCGACGAGCATGACGCAGCTGATCGTCTTCCGCGGCATCCAGGGATTCGGCGCCGGCATCGCGCAGGGGATGGCGTTCACGACCATTGCCGACCTCTACCCCCCGGCCAGGCGCGGCCGCGCAACTGGGATGCTCGGCGCCGTCTTCGGCCTCGCCAGCGTGATTGGCCCAGCGGTTGGCGGGTTCCTCACCGATGGTCCCGGATGGCGGTGGTGTTTTTACGTCAACCTGCCGATCGGCGCCGCAGCGTTTGCGCTGCTGTTCTTCGCCTTCCCGCACATCGTGCCGAATCCGAACAGCGAGCGCCGCGTCGACTGGCTCGGCGCCGCCACGCTGGTGCTCGGCGTGGTGCCGCTGCTGCTCGCGCTCTCGTGGGGCGGACGCGACTACCCGTGGCAATCGTTCGAGGTCCTGTCGCTCCTCACTGGCGGCCTGGTGATGACGGCGGTGTTCCTGCTGGTCCAGACACGGACGCCCCACGCCATCCTGCCGCCCTCGCTGTTCCGCAACCGCGTTGTGTGGTCGGCCTCGGCGGCGGCCATGTTGATGTCGCTCGGGATGTTCGGCTCGATCCTGTTCATTCCGCTGTTCATCCAGGGTGTCGTCGGCCGTTCGGCGTCCGAAAGCGGGGCCGTCATGACGCCGATGATGTTCGCGCTCATCGCCTCCAGCATCGTCGCAGGCCAGGTGATGACGCGGACCGGGCGCTACAAGGTGGTCGGCGTGGCCGGCGTCAGCGTGACGGCGCTCGGCATGTTCCTGCTGTCGCGCATGGACCTGACCACCGCGTACTCCACGGTCGTGACGAACATGATGGTCGTTGGCTTCGGCCTGGGCTTCACGATGCCGGTGTTCAACCTGGCGGTCCAGAACGCGGTGGACATGAGCCAGGTTGGCGTCGCCACGTCGTCGATGCAGTTCCTGCGCTCGATAGGCGGGTCGATTGGCGCCGCCGTGTTCGGCGCGGTGATGACGTCGCGCTTCGCGAGTGGCCTCGGCGAGAGGCTGACGTCCGACGTCACGGCTGGCCTGCCGCCCGGGATGATGGCGACCCTGATGAACCCGCAGGCGATGATGAACCCGCAGGTGGCGGCGCAGATGCGCGCCGCCGATCCGGCCCTGCTCGCGCGCATGCAGCCCTTGATGCGGGCAGTGAAGGGCGCGCTCAGCTCGTCGCTGCACGACGTCTTCCTGACCAGCACGTTCATCGCGCTCGCGGGGCTCGTCTTCGCGCTGCTGCTGGTGGACATCCCGCTGCGCAGGCACAACCGGCAGGCGCAGCCGGCCGCAGAGGTCGTGTAGCGCTACGCCCAGGAGAGCTCGAGCTCGAGACCGATGAACCGGGCGTAGGTGCGGGCGACCGCTTCGATCGCCGAGGTGCAATTCCTGTCCAGCGGCTCGAACGGCGTCAGCGTGAGCACGACCCGGTTGCCTTTCGGGATGCGCTTCCACCCGCCGACCACGCGGCCATCGACGACGATCGGCGCGCTGAACGGGTCGCGCCCGACGCCACGCGTCCATCGCGAGATGTCGAGCGCTGCGCTGCGATCCTTGTAGGCGATCAGGTATTCGTCGTAGAGCGGCAGCAGGTACACGGTTCGCGAGCGGGCGGTGCCTTCACGCGACGGCCGGAGCCAGTAGGTCTTGCCGTCGACGATCTCCTTCTCGAACTCGCGCTCCACCATCCCGATACCCGTTCGCGCATCCGGAACGGTGAGTCCAGACCACCAGGCGAAATCGTGCAGCTGCGCCGGGCCGTGGCTGGTGAAGTAGCGGCGCGCGAGCTCCGCGAGCGCATCGTCGCGAGAGAGCGTCGGTGAGGCCGCAACCCGCTCGTCGAGCAGAGCATAGGTGATCTGCCTGCCGCGGCGCACGCCACTGCAGATCACGCCATCCAACTCCGCCTGCATGACGATGTGTGCCAGGCGTTGCACGCCGTCCGCATTGATGCCGTCACGCTGCAGGACGGCTTTCAGCTCCTGGCGCGTGAGGTGTACGCCGCCGCGCAGGGCTCGCACCATCGTCTGCTGGCTGCGGCGGAGCACGCCGGCGTCGAGCTCGAGCTGGCGGTTATAGGATGCCATCGCGGCGCTGATCCGCGGCCCCGTGAGCGCCAGCATCCACCTGATGTCGGCTGCCGCCACGAAGTGCCATGTCGGCCGCAGCACGTGCGTCCGGAGGATCGTCCCCTCGGTGAGCGCATGCTCGATGGCCGCGTCGCTGGTGCGCTGCGTGCGCAGCGCCAGTGCCCACTTGGCGTTGTCGTACTCCTGCGCCTGCACGGCGCCCAGCCAGCTCACGGCGTCTACGGGCGTGGCGAAGCGGGCACCGCGGAGGCGCTGGTTGCGCAGCCGCGCGCTGACGATCCGGCTCACTGACGCTCGAAGAACGGCGGCGGGTCGATGCCGAGTGCGCGCAAGTACACGTAGCCCTGGCCGCGATGATGGACTTCGTTGTCGATCGCGTAGAGCACGAGGTCGTAGACCTTCCCCGGGTACTGGCCGAAGGCGGTCATGGTCTCCTGGAAGCGCTCCGGCGGAATCTGCGCCCAGAGCCGATCGAGCGCGGCGGTGCTTTCGTCCCAGCGGCGCAGGATGTCGCCCTTCGATGTAGCCGGCGGCTCCTCGAGCCGGGTCCAGTCCTTCGTCACGATCCCGCG
Source organism: uncultured Acidobacteriota bacterium (assembly GCA_963748265.1). Classification (GTDB taxonomy): domain Bacteria; phylum Acidobacteriota; class Vicinamibacteria; order Vicinamibacterales; family CAVVIG01; genus CAVVIG01. Next base: position 173,689 of record CAVVIG010000004.1, read on the forward strand.
GACCATCGGTTCGGCGATGCCGATCATCTCCATCGCGAGGGTGCCGAACGGGCGCATGGACGCCAGCGAGAAGCTCAGAAGCTTGTCGTCGGGGAACGCGTCGATGACCCGGCGCGTCAGGCGCCGGTGACCCTGCCAGTGATCCAGCAGGGCGGTGGCGTTGATGAACATGCTCACATCCTATCGTGGCCGACCGAAGACGCGCCGCTACGTCGCGCGTCAGCGGCCCGCGTGCGCCCCGTGCCCCTGAGTGCCCTGATGGTCCTTGCAGCTCACCGCGGGATTGAACTGGGCGAACACGCCGTTCGGGTTGTCACGGTAGAGCCACACGTGCCGATCGAAGTGCGGCTGGAACATGTGCGCCTCGTCGAGCGCAGTATTCGGATCGTCGATCATCGTGTCGTACGGCACGCCGTGAAAGGTCGGCGGCTCGCGATGTCCTTCCGCGCGCCATGCAGCCGCGAAGACCAGATTCTCGACGGCGACGAGCTGCAGCGTGCCGTCCTCCTGAGGCTCGTAGATCAGGATGGATGGCTTCAGAAAGTCGGTGTGGGTCCCGTTGCCGTCCACGCGCGGTGCGGGTGGAGCCGTGATGCCGAGCAGGTCGGGGCGGAAGTAGTGGATGCCCATGGCGCCGAGCTGGGCGGGCTTGCCCATCATCTCGGCGGAGTCGCACAGATCGAAAGGATCGCGGATGTAGCCCTCTGCCAACGCGACGTCGACATCCCTGAAACGTTCGGTGGCGTTCCGGACCTCTGCGAGCGTGGGATCGCCCAAGTCGGCCGGCGGCGCCGCGGCGGCCTGGACCGAGGCGAGCGCGCTGGCCGAGATGATGGCAACCAGGGTCGACACGAGGAAGAGAGATCGGGCCTTCATGGGTCCTCCAGGAATGCGTCCGATCTGGAACGCGTCAATCGTGCGAGAACCCCGCAATCGGCGGAATCTGTCGCGATATCTACGCCCCCTACACCGACCCTCCCCGACACCCTTCTAGAGCGCCCGCCGAAGCAACTCACGCACGTCATCGCGGGACGCCACGCGCGGGTTCGCATAGGACGAAGTTGTAACCAGCTCGGCCGCACGCTCCACATCAGCGTCCCGCAGCCCGAGCGTACACAGCGATGCCGTGAGGCCGAGCGTCTGATTCAGGGCCAACAGCCCTGCGGCCGCATCGGGGGCCCCGAGCGCATCGGCAATCCGCGCCATCGCAACCGGCGCGGACGCCGCATTGAACGCGACGACGTGCGGCAACACCGCCGCATGGGTGGGCGCGTGCGGCAGGCCGAACGTGCCGCCGAGCACATGACAGATCTTGTGGTGCAGCCCCATGGCCGCGAGCTCCAGCGCCACGCCGGCCTCGTGCGCACCGCGGAGGGCGAGCGTGCGCGCCCGCAGGTCCGTGGGCTCCGCCACGATGGCCGGCAGGGCCACACGCAGCGAACGGATCGCGTCCTCCGCGGCGGCGGCGGCGACCGGTCCTACCCCGGCGGCATACATTGCCTCGACTGCATGCGCGACGGCGTTCATGCCGCTCGCGGCGCTGACGTCGGGCGGAAGCGAGAGCGTGAGGAGCGGGTCGTAGATCACGAGCCGCGGCGCAACCGCGGGAGCGCGGCCCGTGCGCTTCTGCTCGCCGTCGGTGATGCCCCAGATGCTCGTCATCTCCGAGCCGGCGTATGTGGTGGGCACCGCGACGATGGGAATTGATCGCTCGCGTGCCACCGCCTTGGCGAGTCCGACGGGCGACCCGCCTCCCACGGCCAGCAGGGCGTCCGGCGTGAGGGCGTCTACCAGTTGCACCGCCTCGCGCACACGATCGGCGGGCACGTGGAGCGCGGCGCGGCCGCAGTCGCCGGCCAGCCGCGGGCCGAGGGCTTCGCGAACGGCACCCGCGGCCGCGGATCGCCCGGGCGTGGTGACGAGCAGGATGCGCCGAAGCCCGAGAGTGTCGAGTTCCTCCCCGGTGCGCGCAACGCAGCCCTCGCCGAAGATCACGCGAACCCGCGGGTACTCCGTCGTGAACGAGTCGATCTGCAGGGCGTCAGGCATGCGCCGTCCCGGCGACGGTGTCCAGCAGTCCCTGCGCAAATGCGATCTCGTCGTCGTTCACCAGGTGCCCCATGCCCGGATAGATGCGCAGCGTCACGTCGGCCCCCATGCGTGTGAAGATGTCCGACGTTTCGCGAACGCGCGTCTCGGGAATGTGATCGTCGCGATCGCTGCACCCGATGAACACCGGCGTCCCCTCGAAGCGCCCCTCGTAGGGCCAGGTGGTGCCGGGCGGACCAATCGCCCCGCCGCTGAAAATCAGCAGGCCACCAAATCGTCCTGCGTGCCGGATCGCGAACTCGGAGGCGAGGCACGCTCCCTGCGAAAAGCCGCAGAGCACGATCTGAGATCGCGCGACGCCGGCCGACTCGACCCTCTCGACCAGCGACGCGAGTCGTGCGATGCCCGAGGAGATGCCTGGCTCGTTGCTCGCGATGTCGGCCATGAAGCTGTGCGGATACCAGGTGCGACCTGCCGCCGCCGGTGCGAGATGCGTGAGCGCTGGCCGATTCCACCGGCGTGCGAGGTCGAGGATGTTCGCGGGTGCGGCGTTCCGGCCGTGCACCAGTATCACCACCGCCAGTCCGGTGCCGAGCGGCGCCCCGGACTCCACGACCGGCTGGTCCGCGTGCGGACCCGCCTGCGCCAGATTCCCCTGCGGCAACTTCACCATCGTGAGTCCCTCCTCGATCTCGTGGCGGAAAGGCTCCTCCCACGGCGGCAGCTTCAAGCCGCGACCGAGGCTGGCCAGATCTTCGTCCACCGTGAAGCCTGGCCGGATGGTCGCGACCTCGAAGAGCACGCCCCCGGGCTCGCGGAAGTAGATCGACTGGAAGTAGCAGCGATCGCGGACTTCGGTGACATGCAGGCCCCGGGTGAGCAGGTCCTCGCGAACTTCCAGCTGCTCCACCGGCGTGGCGATCGCCATGGCGACGTGATGGACCGTGCCGAGCCCGTTCACGGCGTCCGGCGCGTGTGGATCTTCGACGACGTCGATGAAATCGCCCGGCGCGTGGCCGGCAACGGCCACGCGCGTGCGCGGACCATCCTGCGCGGCGACCTGAAAGCCGAGGACGCCGGTCAGGAGATCGAGCGACGGCGCAGCGTCGCGCACCAGCATCGTGACGCTGTGCAGTCCGCGTATCGCCGTAGCGGCCGTGAAACCGCGGCCGGTCCACGGCGTGCGCGGGTCCTGGCCGCTTGCGATCACCTCGAAGTGCAGGCCAGAGGGGTCGGTCAGTGACAGGAACTCGTCACCGAAGCGGGTCCCTCGTGTGTCTCGAACAGCACCGCGCGCGCTCAGGCGGTCGTGCCACCAGTCGAGCGACGATTCCGGCACGGAGAACGAGGTCGCGACCAGTTGCCCTGCGCCCTTCGCGCCGACGTGAACGCCGCGGCCCCTGTAAGGAAAGGTGGTCCAGATCGTGCCGGGAGTGCCGCGCTCGTCGCCGTAATAGAAGTGATAGACGTGGTGGTCGTCGAAGTTCACCGTCTTCTTCACGAGGCGAAGGCCGAGCAGGTCGATGCAGAAGTCGAGGTCCGGCTGGGCGTCGCCAACGGTGGCGGTCACGTGGTGCAGCCCGAGGATGACGTGGCGCATCGCGCGATTGTAGCCGCTGGGATCCCGGACCATCTGCAGGGTCGGGTCGTCATCTGTAGGGTCGGGTCTTGAGACCCGACCCTACAAACGCTGCGAGGTCAGGAGCCGAGGAGCAGCGGAAGGGAAACCTCGAACTCCGCGCCGCACCCGATCCCCGCACTGCGCACGAGGATCGCGCCGCCATGCAGTTCGACCAGGCGCCTCGCGACGGCCAGCCCGACACCGAAGCCGCGCACGTCCGACGCGCCGCGTGCGAAGAGCGTGAAGATCGTCTTGATCGCGGCCGGGTCGATGCCGCGGCCCGAGTCCGCCACCGTGATGGTGGCGCGCTCATCGTTGGCGGTCATGTTGATCGCCACGCGGCCTCCGGGGTCCGTGTACTTCGCCGCGTTCGAGAGAAGGTTGGTGACCACCTGCTCCAGGCGCGCGGCATCAGCCCGCAACGTCACGGGCTGGTCGGGAAGCACGACGCTGAAGTCGTGCTTCCGCTCCGCCATGACGTGACGCAAGGAGTCCGCGGCGCGGGCGACGGTGGCGCCCAGATCCGTGTGGCCGACGTTCAAATGCACGTGCCCCCGTACGATGCGAGCGGCATCCACCAGATCCTCCACGAGCCGGGTCATCTGGGTCGCCTGCCGCTCGATCACCTCGCGTGCGTGCGCGCCCGACTCGCGGCTGACCCGTGCTTCCATCATGCGCAGCGCCGCCAGGGTGGCGTGGAGCGGTTGCCGCAGTTCGTGCGCCACCTGCGCGAGGAACTCGTCCTTCGCGGCGGTTGCGGCCTCGGCGGCGAGCCGCGCGTCCTTCTCCCGCGTCAGAGCGGCGGAGAGGTTCTCATACAACTGCACGTTCTTCAGAGCCAGCGCGATGTTGTCGGCCAGCAGTGTCATCGCGCCGATCTCGTCGTCGGTCGCGGCGTGCTCGTGCGCCCAGTACGCGCCGATGGCGGCGATGGGTTCGGGTGCCCGGACCGGCACCATCGCCATGCTCCTGATGAACGTCGGCCTGTACGCCTCGTGAGGGATCCGAGGGTCCGCGTAGACGTCGGGGATGACGACGGCGGCATCGTGCGTCATCACCCAGCCGGAGATGCACGCGGAACTCGGAAACCGGCGGCCTTTCCAGAGCGGCGCAATCGCTTCTTCGTCCGCGTAATGGCATTCGTCGCCGCTGCGGAGCACGAACGTCACGCCGTCGGCTCCGGTCAGCTCCCTCGCCGCTGTTCGCGCGGTGGACAGGACGGTCTCGAGATCGCGCGCGAACGTGAGCTCATGCGCCACGCGGAGCAGTCGCGCCGCGGTAAAAGGCAGCTTCGCCAGGAACTGGCGCTCGGGCAACGTAGTCTCTCCCTACAAGGATGTCGTAGTGGAGCTCTACGCTACGACGCGCGCGCAAACTGGTCAATTTTGTGCTGTCACAATTTCCGGACGTCCAGCCTGGCAGTTTGTTTGCTGAGGAATGAGACGTATGAAGCGGAACGACACAGCGGTCGTGCGAAAGCGGGGACGGCCTCCCGGCGGTGTGCGTCGAGGGGAACGGCTGCGCGACTATCCCGCGTTGACGGTGCGCATTCCGCCGGACACGCGCGCCATCCTCAAAGCGTTGTCGGCGCGGCGCGGAATACCGACGTGGCTGATGCTGCGCCACCTGGTCGTCTGCTTCGTGCGCCGGCTGCCTCCCGGGGAGCGGCAGAGAATCCTGCGGCGCAGCAAGGTCGCCGCGTAACGGCCCGACGCTACAGCGGCCGGCTTTCGCCGCGCCGATCCCAGTCGTAGAAGTTGAACACGTACGGTACAAGGTCGCGCGGTGGATCGAGGAACCGATCCGCCTGGATCATCGACTCGATGTAGTCGAAGATCAGCACGACCTGCCCGGGTGTGTTCACCGAGTGAAACCAGACGGCGCGCCCGTCGAAGGTCAGGCTCGCGACGTTCGCCAGGGTGCACGGACCGAGGCACCCGCCCTTCGTGAGGTGCACGGCCTTCCGCAGCCGCCGGCGCAGCCATTCCTGCTTGAACGTCTCCACCGGAACGGGTGCGTAGCCTCGTTCGACATCGCCGCAGCAGCAGCTTCCGAAGCAGTAGGACAGGTGCGCGCGCCGCTGCGCGATCTGCACGACAGTGCCATCGGCACGAACGACCGACTGGCGGAATGACGGCTGGAAGTCCGTCCGTCTGAGTTCGACCGGCTGGCCGTGTGGTGTGTTCCGGTAGGCCTCGGCCCACGCGTCCTTCCGCGCGCTGAGTGCGTCCGTGCCGGCAAGACCGCGCTCCGTGACCAGGCGCTCGAGCGCCGCCACCCAATGATGGTAATAGCGCGATCCATCGTCAGGTTCGCCGCGCCGCTCGGCGGACGCGAGCTCGTCGGACAGCGCCGCCGCCCATTCCTTCCAGGTGAAGTGGCCGTCGGCCGAGAGCCGGACGGCGAGTGCAAAGGCCTGCGCTTCCCACGGCTCGGCGAACACCGGCTCGCCCTCGCTGCGGGGCAGCGAAGGGAGCGCGGCGATTCGCGCTTCTTGTTCGTTCCTCAAGGATCCCCGGCTCCTGCGCTGTGAGCCGGAAGGATACACCAGCCCACACCGCTCAGGTCAGGCGCCGGCTCCAATGGGCCGAGTCTGGCCGGCCGTGGGACTCCGCCTATAGTGCTTGGGTGGCTGCTCCTGAACACGAGATCCTGACGGTCGACGGGCGGGAGATTCCGATCTCGAATCCGCACAAGGTGCTCTTTTCGGAAGCGGGTTACACCAAGCTGGATCTCGCGCGCTATTACCTCGCTGTCGCTGACGGCGCACTTCGCGGCTCGGGCGGACGTCCGAACGTGCTGGTGCGGTATCCGAATGGCATCGGCGGCGAGTTCTTCTTCCAGAAGCGTGCGCCGGAGTCGCGTCCGCCCTGGATCGAGGTGGCGGAGCTGAGGTTCCCGTCCGGGCGGAGCGCAACGGAGGTCGTGCCCCGCGATGCGGCGGCGCTCGTGTGGATGGCCAACCTCGCGTGCCTTGAACTGCACCCGCATCCCGTGCGCGCCGACGATCTGGCCCATCCCGACGAACTGCGCGTGGACCTCGACCCGGTGCCGGGCGTGGAGTGGCCGCAGATCCGCGAGGTCGCCGCGATCGTGCGCGCGACACTCGACGATCTCGGCCTCGTCGGCTGGCCGAAGACCTCGGGCTCGCGCGGCATGCACATCTACGTTCGCATCGCGCAGCGGTGGACGTTCGACGAGGTCCGTCGCGCCGCGCTCGCCCTTGCCCGCGAGGTGGAGCGGCGCGCCCCCACGCTCGCGACGAGCAAGTGGTGGAAGGAGGAACGGCACGGCGTGTTCCTGGACTACAACCAGAACGCGAAGGACCGCACGATTGCCGGGGCGTATTCAGTCCGGCCGCGGCCCGACGCGCGTGTGTCGGCGCCGCTGGCGTGGGACGAGATCGCCGACGCCGATCCCGCCGACTTCACGTTGCGCACGATGCCCGCGCGGTTTGGCGCCCTCGGCGACCGCCACGACGCGATCGATCGGCATGTCGGTTCGCTCGAACCGCTGTTGGAACTGGTCGCGAGACACGAAGCCGAGGGGCTGGGGGACGCGCCCTGGCCGCCGCACTATCGCAAGCAGGCCGGCGAGCCGGCGCGCGTGGCGCCGTCGCGCCGCCGCAAGCCCGCACCCTCGTCGCGGGAATCGGCAGGGAGGATCCATCCTCGGCTGTGACGGCGCAACGCCCTGGCCGCCGACAATCGAAGCATCCGCTCGTCGAGATCGCACGCGCGCGGCAGAAGGAAGACGCCGTCGCCGGGCTCGAGCGATGGAAGGCGCGTCATCCTGACGCCGCTCGTCACCTCGAGCCCGCGGATGTCATGGTGGATGCCATGCGCGGCCGCTTCCGCACGTGGACCCGCATCCGCGTGAACCTCCAGCACGTGCCCGTGGAGCTGAGGCCGCCGCAGGAGCCGCTCGATCCTGACGGCGATGTGAACGACTGGAGTGTCAGCGAGGGCGCCCGGTCGCGCCAAAGACCTGCTCGAGCTCGTAAGGAGTCGTGACCTCGAGCTGATCGTACCCGCAGTCGCGCGGAGGCTTGTCCGGCCGCCACCGCTGGAACACCGCCGCGTGCCGGAAGCGATCGCCCTGCATGTGGTCGTACTTCACCTCGCAGACGCGCTCGATCCGGAGCGGCTCCCACGACATGTCCTTGCCGGCGCTCCAGCGGCTCTGTCCGCCAGGCATCCGCGTCATGGCCTCCGCATCGACCTCGGCCCAGTCGCGCCAGGGATGCCCGTCGAGCGCGTTCGCGCGCAGCGGAGCGAGTTCGGCGGCGAGCTCCTTCCGCGCTGCCATCGTGAACGACGATGTGACGCCGACGTGGTGCAGCCGGTTATCCCGATCGTAGAGGCCGAGGAGCAGCGATCCGACGAGGCTGCCTTTCCCGTTCTTGTGCCAGCGGAATCCGGCGACGACGCAGTCTGCCGTGCGCGCGTGCTTGATCTTGATCATCGCGCGCTTGCCGGGCTGGTACGTCGCGTCGGCCGGCTTCGCGATCACACCGTCCAGTCCCGCGCCCTCGAACTGCTGCAGCCAGTCGGCGGCGACCTGCGGGTCGCGCGTCATCGGCGTCAGGTGAATGGGTGACGTTGCGTTCGCCAGGAGATGCTCCAGCCGCTGGCGGCGTTCCTGTTGTGGCGTGGTGCACAGGTTCTCGTCCCCGATCGCGAGCACATCGAACGCGACGAACGACGATGGAGTCGCCGCGGCAAGCTTCGCGACCCTCGACGCGGCCGGGTGCAGCCGCATCTGCAGCGCATCGAAGTCGAGCCCGCGCGGCGTGGCGATGACGATTTCGCCGTCGAGGACGCATGGCTCCGGAAGGCCCGCCAGCAGCGCGTCATGCAGCTCCGGAAAATACCGATCGAGCGGCTTGAGATCGCGGCTTTGAATGTACAGACCGTCCGCGCTGCGGAACACGATGGCGCGGAAGCCGTCCCATTTTGGTTCGTAGAGCAGGTCGCCCGAGGGGAGCGTCGTGGCGAGCTTTGCGAGCATCGGCTCGACGGGCGGCGTCACAGGCAAGGATGCGCTCGACATCCGCAGCAGCGTATCCGTCGGCGCCCGATCCCGGCGTCGACGCTTTCAGGAGGGCTCAGGTGCGCTCGATGTAGTCTTCCCAGACGTCCACGAACACGTAGTCGCGCGGCGAGGCAGCCGGGCCCCAAAGCTCGCGCGCCGCGAACCGCACGGTGTACACGTGCTGCGGTCCGCCGACGCGTTCGCCGGCTGCGTCCGTGTCCTGCGACTGCCACACGCCGTGATCGCGTGTGACGAGGCCCTGCTTGCCGCGCACGTAGCGTGGGAGGCGCGTGTGGCCTGCCGGGTTGATGTTGCGCGCGCGCACCTGCTGCCCCGCGCGATAGCGGGCGCGCACGGGGAGGTCGAGCCGGGACGCGCCGGGAATGGCGCCGGGCACGGGTGGCGGCGCCGGCGGCAGCGTGGGCTTCGGCGCCGACGGGTCCGCCGTGCCGCTCGCGAGCTCCGCCTGCGTCACGTAGCCGCTGCGCAGCAGCCGGTTGACGAGCACCGTGAACCAGCGCTCGTAGTACGGCATCCGCAGGTACTCGGAGGGCGGAATCTGTTCGAGCTCGAAGCGGAAGTTCCGCCAGACGCCGCGCCCGTAGGCGCCCGTCGCGCGGTACAGCGCCCAGACGCGCCGTTCCCACTCCTCGCGGAACACGGGCTGGTTCGGATCGTGACCGATCGGTCCCATCCCGTGCATGCCACCCATGTCGTGGACGCCGTTCATGGCCGTCCTCCCGGCGCCCCGAGTTTCGAGACCCCAATCATCGAGTCGCGCGTGACGAGCGCGGCGAGATCCTCCGCGGACATGCCGTCCGTGTCGGCGGGCCGCTCCGGCAGCACCAGGTAGCGAAGCTCCGCCGTGCTGTCCCACACGCGAACCTCGACATCGTCGGGCAGTTCCATGCCGAACTCGCGAAGCACGCCGCGCGGATCGATGACCGCGCGCGATCGGTAGCCGGACGATTTGTACCAGGCAGGCGGGAGCCCGAGCGTGGGCCACGGGTAGCAGGAGCACAGCGTGCAGACCACCAGGTTGTGCACCTTCGGCGTGTTCTCGACGACGACCATGTGCTCGCCCTGCGCGCCGGTGTATCCCATGTCCGCGATAGCGGCGGTGGCGTCGGCGAGCAGGCGGCGTTTGTAATCAGGGTCGGTCCAGGCGCGGGCGACGACGCGCGCGCCGTTTCGCGGGCCGATGCGCTGTTCGTAGGTCTGAACGATCTCGTCCAGTGCGGCAGGCTGGACCATGCCCTTTTCGAGCAGGAGCGACTCGAGCGCCTTGACGCGCAGGGCGATGTCGGATGGCACCGCCTGGTGCTCGTCGTCGTGCGAGTGCACAGGCGGCTGGGCGTTGGCGCCGTTTCCTACGACGAATCCGGCCGCGCCCAGGGCTGCGCCGCTCAGAAATCGTCGCCGGTCAACCCCGTCCTGTTCGTCGCTCACCGGTGTGTGACTCCTGCGGTGTGAGCTGGAAGGATACACCAGCCCACACCGCCGGGGTGAGCGCTCGAACTCTAATGGACGGGCATCGTGCGCTTGCCGTCCACGACCGGCGGGAAGTCCTTCGCCTCGTCGTACGCTTCAGTGATGAAGCGGTTCTTGCTCTGCTCGGTGTCGCCGAGGGTGGCCGCGTCGTACGGCGCCGTCAGATTCGCGGCGAGCACCTCCTGCAGCGACTTGCCCTGGTCGCGCAGCGTCTTCACCTTGGCCATGATGTCGGCAACCATCGCCCGGTAGGGGGCCAGGTCCTGCTTCTTGATCAGCGTTCCGTGGCCGGGAATGAGCGTGGTGTTGGGCCCGGCGAGCTTGGTGATCAGGTCCGAGGCTTCGAGCATGCCCTTCAGGGATCCGCCGTTCGACTGATCGGCGAACGGGTACCCGAAGTTGCGGTAGAAGTCCTCGATGTAGATGACGTCGGCTTTCCGGAAGCGGACGATCGTGTCGCCGGCCGTGTGGGACGGCGGCATCGGGATGAAGTCCACCGTCTCGCCGTTCATGTAGAAGCGTGACGGCGGGCTCGCCCGGCGTCGAGGGGTTGTAGCTGTAGGTGGCGGCCGGAATGCCGGCCATGTCGATGTTCGGCGCCGTGCCGTTGGCGCGCCGCGGCGGACGCAGCATCTCGTTCCGCAGGTTCTCCTGCGAGTAGATGAGCGCGCCCTGCTTGGCGAAGAAGGCATTGGCGCCCGTGTGGTCGCTGTGGACGTGGGTGTCGACGAGGATCCTGATCGGCCCGTCAGTGAAGGTGCGGAGCGCCTTGAGCGTTTTCTCCGCGACCTGCCTGTTCTGCGTGTCGACCATCAGCACGCCGTCGGGTCCGAACAGCGCCATTGCCCTGCCGCCCGACGCGTCGGGATGCGCGGTGTCGAGCCCTTGTGAACCGTGCAGCACGAACAGGTTCGCGGACATCTTCTCGACGACCTTGATGTCGATCTTGTCCCAGGGCGTCTGGTAGCCGGGCGGGAAGGTGAACGGCCCCTTTCCGGGCGGTATGACCGTCACCGGGTAGCCCGCCTCCTGCGCCCGGATAGCGGCCGGCGCGGTGGCGACCGCGACCATCCCCGTCAACAACAGCAGCAGCGTGCGAATCCGCATATGCCCTCCGGTTGGTCCACGCGGCGATGCCCGGGCGCGTTCTGCGCCCAGGACCGCCAGGGGTCGTGACTAGAAGTCGATCTGTGCGTTCACCTTGAACAGTCTGCCCTGAAGCACGTTCGTCGGCCGCAGGTACTGGTTGCTGGCGGTCGTGGAGAAGTTGGAGTTCAGCGTGCTGGCGAAGTTGCTGTTGAACAGGTTGTAGAGATTCAGGTCGCCCCTGATCCGGAACTGTCCGATTTGGATCCGCTTCGAGAGGCGAACGTCTGTCTGGTACAGCGTGTCGCCGTACTGGGTTCCCGGCTCGACCAACTGGACGCTTTTCGTTGCGGTGGCGCCCTGGGACAGATTCCGGTTGAGCGCGGGCGCGATGAGCGAGTTCGGCGCCTGCCAGACGGCCGTGATGGCCGGGCCGGACGCCACCTGGAACGTGGCGCTGGCCTGCATGCCCCACGGGAGCGGGGTGGAACCGAGCACCTTGATATCGGGGCGGAACGGATAGCGCTGATCGCAGAACCGCGCCTCCGGGCTGTCAACCTGGTAGACCGTGGTGCCGGAGAGCATCGGTGCGTTGCAGCTGTCCAGATGGCGGTTCTGCATGTTGAGGCCGGCGTTCACGAACATCCCGTTCCGGAACCGTGCGTTCGAGCCGATATCGTAGCCCGCGTAGGTATCCGTGAGGCCGCCGAAGTTGCGAGCGAGCGTCACGAAGTTCTGCACCCGCGGCCGCCCGGCGGGCGTGATGTCGTACAGGCCGCAGACGTCGTAGCCGCCGCCGCCGGGGAGGTCGGCGCTCAGAGGCGCCTTGATGCAGAACGGCCCCGAGAAGTCTGCGCTGGTGTTCAGCGTGTTGTCGGTGGCGAGCTGGTTCCCGACCGAACGGAGATAGAAGCCGCCGTACAGCACCACTCCCTGGGCCACTTCGTGCTGCACGCTCGTGTTGTACTCCCAGCTCTTGCCGCGCGCGTTCCAGCCGTTCAGCGTTGCCGGGTCGGTCACGGTCGTGCTCGGGATCACCTGGCCGAAGTTGGCGTTGCTGGTGGGTCCGAGCTCCAGCGACTGCACCGAACCGTCCGGATTGAAGATGGTGTAGTCGCCGTTCAGATCGCGCCAGTTCCTGAGGTCGGTCTGTCCGATCGTGGACTGCGGCGCATTCTGCGCGACGGTGGTCGAGCCGACCTTCGCGACGAACCGGCCGAGCCCGAACTTGAGCGCGGTCTTGCCGTTGCCGAACAGGTCCACCGCTACGCCGAGGCGCGGATCGATGTCCTTCCAGTCGTGCACGTCGGTCTTCTCGAAGTGCGCACCTGGCATCCACCGGTTCGCCGGCAGGTCGTTGGGCGGCGCGTACCCCACCACCCGGTCGTACCGGACGCCGAGGTTCATGGTGGCGCGCCGGAAGGTCCACTTGTCCTGCACGAAGAGCTGCAGGTCGGGGAAGAACGACTCCCGCGCATCCTGCGAGGCGCGCAGCGTCGCCGACTGCGCGACGCCGCCGTTCAGCGTCATCGTGACGTCGCCGTTGTAGGTGCGGATGTTCCGGTGCTGGCCGGCGCCCACCGAGCCGCCGAACTTGAGGGCGTGCGACCCGGTGACGTAGGACGCCGAGAAAGGAACGGTCTCCATGCTCGACCAGAGATGCGACTCACCTGCGTTGTAGGCGCCGGTAGTCCTGCCGTTCGCCTGATCGATGTACGCCAGCGTCGTCGGCGTCGTGCCCGGCTGGAAGTCCAGATCGTAGTGGGAGTCGAGGATGCCGATGGACACGTCGAAGAGGAGCCGGTTGGTTTGCGTGCGGAGCCACTTGCCGATGTAGACCGCCGAGTACGGCGTGCGCTGCACGGCGGTGGCCTCGGGGGTGACGGTCGCACTGATGTTGTAGTGCTCACGCGACTTGCGCTGGTCGCTGAACCAGAAGGTGACCTTGTCCTTCTGACTGACCTGCGAGGTGAGCCGCGCCGTCCAGTTGGGCACGATGCCATCGTCGTGTCCGGGCCGGTTCAGATCGGGCTCGTACTTGTACGGTGTCGGATTGAGGTTGAAGTAGCTGTCCACGTAGGTGGTGTCGAACTTGTTGTAGCGGCCTGACACGAAGAACCAGAGGCGGTCCTTCTTGATCGGTCCGCCGCCGCTGACGTTGATGTCGCGCAGCAGCGTCACTTCCGTGACGTTCGTGATGCCGCGGCTCGTCAGGTTCTCGCGGAGGTTGCTCCACTGCCACGGGGTGTGCGTGAAGTCGAGTGTACGCGCTTCCGTTGAAGCGGTTGCCGCCGTCACGGGGGATCTGGTTGACGCGGATGCCGCCCTCGGGCAGCTCGATCGTATCGATGCCCGTGGTGTAGGAGATTTCCTGAAGGCTGCCGTCGTTGGCGACGACGCTCTGCCCGTTGCCGTTGCCGTCCATGTTGTTCAGGCGCACGCCCTCCCACGCGATGATCTGGTCGGCGGAGCCGTGGTAGGTGATCGTGGCCTGCTGCATTGCGGCGTTGCCGCCGACATCGCGTCCGCCGTTGGACGCGCCGCTGACCGTGGCGCCAGGGATCAGCACGCCGGCGGCGGCGATGTTGCGCGCTATCGGAATGGTGTCGAGCACCTCGCGCGTCATCACGCGCCGCTGCGACCCGACGTTCTGCACGTCCACGAGAGGCGACGATCCCGAGACGGTGATCGTCTCTTCGACGGCGCCGACCCGCATCTCGACACTCACGTTCGCCGTGAAGTTTTCGCCCAGCTCCACCCCCTCGCGGCGAACCGTGTTGAAGCCCGGCAGTGAGAAGGTGACGGTGTACACCCCAGTGGTGAGACTGATGATCTGATACTGCCCGGCGCCGTCGGACACGACGGTTCGGACCTTCTCGATCAGTGCGGGGCTCGACGCTTCGACCGTCACGCCCGGAAGGATGGCGCCGGTGGCATCGCGGACCGTCCCTGCGATGGTCTGGGCAGACGCCCCCGTGGTACACAGCGCGAAGAGGAAGGTCGCGACGAGCAAACGGCGTCCGGCTCTGATCATCTGCATTGCCTCCGGTGTTGCGGCGTTGAGGAACCGAGAGTGGGCGGCAATATAGGCACGCGGACGTACGCGACGCACTACCTAGATTGGGGTACAAGAGGCCGCTGGCGAACGTAACTCTCCATAGGTATTCTCACGTCCTCACACCGCCACTAGAGTCTGACGGCGGCCTCTCCGAGTCGGGGGTCCACAATGAGCATGCGATCGATCGTGTCGGTCATCGGCGCAATTTCCATGGCGGCTTCGCTCGTCACCGCGCAACGTCCCGACCCGCGGAGCGCAGAAGTCGGCGGGTTCCAGGCCGTCACCGAGGAGCAACTGCGGAATCCGCCGCCCGGCGACTGGCTGAACTGGCGACGTACCGACAGTGCCTGGGGATACAGCCCGCTCACCAACATCAGCCCGAACAACGTCAAGGGGCTGACGCTCGCCTGGTCGTGGGCGATGAGCGGCGGCGCGAACGAAGCCACGCCGCTCGTGTCGAACGGCACCATGTACCTGCCGAATCCCGGCGGCGTCGTGCAGGCCTTGAACGCGGCGACTGGCGAGCTCATATGGGAACACCGTCCCGAGCGGCCCGCGAATGCGCCGCCGGCGGCGGGTGATGGCGGCGGCGCCCAGCGGAACATCGCGATCTTCGGCGACAAGGTGTTCAGCGCCACCGGTGACGCGCACCTCGTGGCGCTCGACGCCCGCACGGGCAAGGTCGTGTGGGACGTCGCGGTTGCGGACCGCCAGCTCGGATACCAGTACACCGCGGGGCCGATCGTGGTGCGCGGCAAGGTCATCACCGGCATCACCGGATGCACCCGCTACAAGAACGATGTGTGCTTCATTACCGGGCACGATGCGGAGACGGGGCGCGAGATCTGGCGCACGTCCAGCATCGCGCGGCCCGGCGAGCCGGGCGGCGACACCTGGGGCGGACTGTCGCTGGAGTTCCGCGCCGGCGGCGACATGTGGATTGCCGGGAGCTACGACCCCGAGACGAACCTCGTGTACTGGGGCACCGCGCAGGCCAAGCCCTGGGCGCGCGCGGCTCGCGGCACGGACGAAGCTGCCCTCTACACCAGCTCCACTCTCGCGCTCGATCCGGACACCGGCAAGATGCAGTGGTTCTACCAGCACCTGCCCGGCGAGACGCAGGACATGGACGAAGTGTTCGAGCGCATTCTCGTCGACGTCGACGGACGCAAGTCGATGTTCACGATGGGCAAGCTCGGTCTGCTGTGGCAGCTCGATCGCGCGACCGGTGCGTTCATCAGCGCGCGCGACATCGGCTACCAGAACATCCTCGACGTCGATCCGCGCAACGGAGCGGTCACGTACCGTCCGGACAGGATTCCGAAACTCAACGTGCCGATGGACATGTGCCCGAGCACATCGGGTTTCAAGAGCTGGCGTTCGATGGCGTACAGCCCGCAGACCGGTGCGGTGTACATCCCCCTGAACCTCAATTGCGAGCACGCCATCTTCGGACCGTCGGGCGAGCGGGCGCTCGGACGGCCCGCGTCGAACTCGGTGCGTCGGACGAACCTGACGCATCCCGAGTCCGGCGGCCACCTGGGTGAGTTCCGCGCCATGAACGTCCGCACGGGATCGACGATGTGGACGGTGCGGACGCCCTCGCCCATGAACACGGCCGCGTTGACGACGGCCGGCGGCGTCGTGTTCGCCGGTGACTGGGATCGCTACTTCTACGCGTACGACGCGAAGAGCGGAGAGGTTCTGTGGCAGACGCGCCTGACGACCAGCGCGCAGGGCTATCCCATCGCCTACGCCGTCAACGGGCGTCAGGTACATCGCGGTTCCAGCGGGGGCCGGCGGGGCGAGCTGGTCCACGCAGATTGCGCCGGATCTCCGGCCCGACATCCGTCGTCCGCCCGGAGGCGGCAACGCGTTGTTCGTCTTTGCCCTGCCCGAGTGATATCCGGCCCGGCGGCCGCGCAGGGTTCGTGTGACGGCTGCGGGCTCGGGTCGGCCGGTCGCCGTGACGTTTGAGAAGGGGGCACGATGAGAGTCAGGCTGTGGAGCGTCCTGGTCCTGTTGTCCGGTGCCGTCGTTGCGGCCCAGAGCACGGCCCCGCGCCAGGTGGAGTGGACGTCCGTCGGAGGCGATTCCGGCAACGCCAAGTCCTCGTCGCTGGCAGACATCAATGCCGAGAACGTCCAGCGGCTGAAGGTGGCGTGGCAATGGAACCACGGTGAGGCGCCGCGCGACGACTACAAGACTGTCCCCGGAAACTTCGAGACCACGCCATTGATGATCGACGGCGTGCTCTACGTGACGACGCCGTACAACAACATCGCGGCCATCGACGCGGCGACGGGCAAGGAACTGTGGAAGTTCGACGGCGAGGCGTACAAGCTCGGGCAGATTCCGGGTACCGGCTTCAAGCATCGTGGCGCGGCTGCGTGGCGCGACGGCTCCAGGGTGAGGATCCTGCTGAACAGCCGCACCAAGCTCTTTGCCCTCGACGCGAAGACGGGCAAGCCGATTCCGTCCTTCGGGAACGGCGGCTGGGTCTCGCTGACGCAGGGATTTCCGTACGGCAAGGTGGCCGAAGAGCAGGTGACGCAGGGCTCGTCCCCGGTCATCTACAAGGACCTGGTCATCGTCGCGCACGCTGTGCCGGATCGCTACCAACTGATGCGCGACCCTCCCGGAATCGTGCAGGCCTTCAATGCCCGGACCGGCAAGCTCGTGTGGGTGTTCAACATCATTCCCCAGGCACCCGACGACGATCGGGCGCCGATACGTGGGGCAACGAGTCGTGGAGGTTCACCGGACACGCGAATGTCTGGGCGCCGATGACGGTGGACGAGCGAGCGCGGGCTGCTCTACCTCCCGACCAGCACGCCGAGCAGCGACTCGTACGGCGGCAGAGGCCGGGCGCGAACCTGTTCGCCGAATCGCTCGTCTGTGTCGATGCCGCGACCGGGAAGCGGAAGTGGTACTTCCAGATGGTGCACCACGGGCTCTGGGACTACGACAATCCGTCTGCGCCGAATCTCGTCACGATCACACGTGAACGGCAGGCGAATCGATGCCGTGGTGCAGATCACGAAGCAGGGATTCGCGTACGTCTTCGATCGCGTCACTGGGACGCCGGTCTGGCCGATCGAGGAGCGGCCCGTGCCGACCGACACCGACGTTCCGGGCGAGCAGGTCTACCCGACGCAGCCGTTCCCGACCAGGCCGCCGGCGTTCACGCCGCAGGGCGTGTCGCTGGACGACGCCAATGACCTGACGCCGGAGATCAAGGCGATGGCGATCGAGGAGATGAAGAAGTACCGGATCGGGCCGCTCTTCACGCCGCCGTCGCTGGGCGGGACGCTGAAGCGGCCGACGTCCACGGGCGGCGCGAACTGGGGCGGAGCCGCGTTCGATGCGGCGACCGGGTACTGTTCGTGCGGGCGCAGAACGGCATCTCGATGAATCGCGGTTGGCAAGAACGACGGGTCGGACAAGTTGGTGGATGTCGAGTACTCCAACCAGTTCCGGTGAGGGACGGGGGGCGGGCAACCGCATGGGCGGTATTCCGCTGATCAAGCCCCCTTACGCGAACCTGACAGCGATCGATCTCAACAAGGGCGAGTTCGCCTGGCAGATACCGTTTGGCGAAGGCAGCCCTGCCCTCCGCAATCACCCGATGCTGCGCGACAAGACGCTGCCCGAACGTCTGGGTTCCGACAACAAGGGCGGCGTCGATCGTGACGGCCGGCGGTCTTGTTATCGGAGGAGGGGGCGACAGCTACCTCTACGCGTTCGACAAGACGACAGGCCGCGAAGTATGGCGCGGTCAGTTGCCGTACGCCAACAGCGCGACGCCGATGACGTACCGGACGAAGTCCGGCGAGCAGTTCGTCGTCGTCGCAACCGGCTCCGGCGCGCAGAACGCACTCGTCGCGTTCACTCTCGCCAACTGAGTTGCCCTGAGGTCGCGGCGGACGGCTGAGGGCGACGGTGCCTCCCCGGCCCCGACGCCGATTGCCGCGGCCTCGGTGCGACACTACAATCCGCGCGGCACGATGAGAACAGGCACTCTGCGGCTGGCTCTCGCGCTCTGGTGTGTGGCGGCTCCGGCGTGGGCCCTGAATCCCGCGACACCGCTCTCGGAGTACGTGCGCACGGTCTGGACCGAGAAGGAAGGTCTCTCCTCCGGTCTCATCTGGGCCATCGGCCAGGACCGCGACGGGTACCTGTGGCTTGGCACCGACGCAGGTCTGATCCGGTTTGACGGCGTGCGCTTCGTCCAAATCGACGAGCCTCAGCTGAGAAACGCCCGGATCGGCGCGCTCCTGACGACCTCTGACGGGAGCCTCTGGATCGGCCTGAACGGCGGCGTCGTCCTCAGTCGCTACCAGGGAGGCCGCTTTACCTACTACACCGTCGCTGACGGCTTGCCGTTCAGTGTGGGCAGGTTGCTCGAGGACTCGGCCGGCGTTCTCTGGGCGGCCGGCCGCGGCGGTGTGTCCCGGTTGGTGAACGGTCGCTGGCAGCGGCTGGGCGCGGAGGAGGGGCTGACGAACGAAAGCGTCTCCGGGATCTTCGAGGATCGGCAGCAGAGCGTGTGGATTGCGACGGTCAACAGGCTGTACCGTCGTGCCGCCGGCGAACTGCGCTTCGAGCCGGTGCCGGCGGCGTTCCATGTGAGAGCACTGGTCGACGATCGGCAGGGGACGCTGTGGGCCACCGGTCCACTGCAGGCGATTGGCACACCTGTCGACCCGGCCAGCAATGGGGCGCTCCGCGCATGGGCCGACGTGGCCGGATGGCGCGTGTTGCGCGATCGCGGAGATAACTTGTGGGTCGCGACGCTCGGTCGCGGCGTGCTGCGCGTCTCCAACGTTGCGTCGGGAGGAAGCCCGAAAGTCGAGCGATTCGGCAGCGAGACTGGCCTGAGCCACGACGTTGTCCGATCGCTGTTCGAGGATCGCGAAGGCAACCTCTGGATTGGCACCCAGCACGGTCTCAATCGATTCTCCGAACGCACGATCACCATGTTGTCGACGCCGTCCGAGGTGAGCCCTCCAGTGCGCGCGATCACGGCGGGAGCGGACGGCAGTGTGTGGATCGGCACAGACACGGGCGTGTACCGGTTCCACGCCGGGCGCCGGGCGCACTTCGGCCGGAGCGACGGCCTGCCGACGCTCGTCATCGGCTCACTCTACAGCGATCGCAACGGCACCATCTGGGTCGCCGCCGAGCAGGGCGGCATTGCGAAGTTCGAGAAGGGCCGATTCGTCCCGGTCACAGGCCCGCAGCATTCGGCGCTGCGACGAGTCTGGGCCATGACCAGCGATGCCGATGGCGCGTTGTGGATGTGCGACGTCGACAACGGGGTGTTCCGGTGGCAGGACGGCGCGCTTGCTTCGTTCGCCGGCACTCCGGAGATCGCCAGCCACAGGGTATGCGCCGCAACGCTGACCGATCGAGCCGGACGGGTCTGGCTCGGTTTCTCGGATGGGACGGTTGCGGTCCGCCAGGACGGGACGTTCCGGATCTACTCCGACCGGGACGGGCTGACCGGCGGGGCCGTGAGTGTGCTCCACGAGGACGGCGACGGCCGCATCTGGATCGGCACAGCAAAAGGCCTGGTGTCGTTCGACGGTGCGCGGTTCACTCTCGTCGGTTCAGAGTCGGGAATCGCTCACACCAACGTCAGGGCCATCGCGGAGGACTCCAGCCACACGCTGTGGATTGGCACCAGCGACGGCCTCGTCCGCATCGACGGCAAGGACGGGCGCGGCACGCGGTTCGACATGTTCGATGGTCTGCGGGGCGTGCCCATGTCGGTCGGTGGATATCCCACCGCCACGAAAGCTGGCGACGGTCGACTGTGGTTCCTGACCAGCGGCGGCGTCGCTGTCGTCGATCCGGCGCAAACGAACCGCAGCAGGCTGCCTCCGCCGGTGCGAATCGAAGGGGTCTTCGCTGACGAGCGACCGGTTCGCCTCGACGGACCGTTGGACCTGCCGCCAGGGACGTCGCGCATCCAGTTCGACTACACGGGGCTCAGTCTGACGGCGCCCAGCAAGGTCCACTTCAAGTTCAAGCTGGAGGGCTTCGACGCCAACTGGGTCGACGCTGGCTTGCGCCGCCAGGCGTTCTACACCAACCTTCCGCCGCGCAGCTACCGGTTCAGGGTGATCGCGGACAACGACGGAGTGTGGAACGAAGCCGGTGCTGCCGTCGACCTGACGATTCGGCCGACGTTCTACCAGGCGTGGACCTTCTACGCGGGGATCGCAGTCGCCGGCGCCTTGCTGCTGATCGGGGCGTGGCGGATCCGGGTCCGCCAGGTCCAGAGGCAGTTTGCGCTCGTCATAGGCGAGCGAGCTCGCGTCGCGAGGGAAATTCACGACACGCTGCTGCAGAGTCTGGTCGGCGTGGCGTTCCAGTTCGACGCCGCGTCGACCGAATTCGACGAGTCCCCGTCGTCGGCCAAAGCGAGGCTCGCACGCCTCAGGACTCAGATCGAGGCCGCCATCAGGGAGGCGCGCCAGTCGATCTGGGACCTGCGTTCACCAACACTCGAGCATCGAGAGCTGCCGGCTGCGTTGAAGGAGGTGGGAGAGTCGATCGCTGGCCGCTCCGTTCGATTCGGCCTGGAAGTGAGCGGTACGCAGAAGCGAGACACGCCGCGCCTCGACGAAGCGCTGCTGCGAATCGCGCGCGAAGCAATCAGCAACGCCGTCAGGCATGCCAGTGCGACTGATGTGCACGTGCACCTCTCCTACGATCGCGACGGCGTGACGCTGCGCGTGACCGACAACGGCAGGGGGTTCGAGTCGGCGTCGCCAAAGGTCGCCGATCACTGGGGCCTCGCGACGATGAGGGAGCGGGCCGAACAGCTCGGAGGGCGGCTGACCCTGGCCAGTGCGCCGGGGCGGGGAACCGAGATCGAGATCATCGCGCCGTTCGCGCGGGGCCAGAAGGCATGACACCCGCTTCCCGTATCCGGGTGCTTTGCGTCGACGATCATCCGATGGTGGTCGAGGGGATTGTCGCGATGATCTCCAAGCAACCCGACATGGAGGTGGTTGCGGTTGCGACCACCGGCCGGCAGGCTGTCGACCTGTTCCAGGCGCATCGGCCGGATGTCACGCTCATGGACCTTCAGCTGCCCGAGATGAGCGGCCTCGATGCGACCAGGGCCATCCACGGCGAGTTCCCCGACTCCCGCATCATCGTGTTGACGATGTTCCAGGGTGAAGAGGACATCTATCGCGCGCTACGGGCCGGGGCCACCACCTACGTGCTGAAGGACGTGCGGGCCGACGACCTGATGCGCATGATTCGCGAGGTGCACGACGGCGGGCAGCCCTTTCCGCCCAACGTGGCATCGCTGCTGGCCGCCCGCGGAGAGCAGGAGCTCCTGACCGAGCGCCAGGTGCAGGTGTTGAACCTGCTGGCACGAGGGCTGCGCAACAAGGAGATCGCCTGGGAGCTGGGCATCACCCACGAGACGGCCAAGGTCCACGTGAAGAACATCCTGGCCAAGTTCGGTGTGAGCGATCGCATGGCGGCCGTCAACATCGCCCTCCAGCGCGGCATCATCCACGTGAGTTGAGCCGCCCCTGCGCGCAGTCGCGCGCCTTCCTGTGACGTCCACGTCTGTTAAGACGAAAAAAAGTCTACCTCGACATAAAACCTACGTTTCGCAGAGAGCTCCCGTCGTGGTAGATCCAATCGCGACGCACCGCGTCCCCACTTTGACGCAGATTCCATGTGAACCCACGATGAGGCCCAGCCGATCAGCGAGTTTGTGCTTCTGTATTGCGCTCCTGGTTGCCATCGCCGCGCCCGTACCGCTCGCGCAGCAGCCACCGGAGCGGTTCGGCGGGTCGTACGCCAGCCTCGACGGCCGGCGTCAGCACCTGATCGACGACTGGGTCGCCCGGTTCGGGAAGACCACCGGGCAGCAGGTGGGGCCGCAGGATCTCTACGACGGCCTGCTCTCCGTGTCGACGAAGACCACCTTCGACGCCGTGACGCACGCGCTGATGACGACGGTTCTGACCGACGCGTCGGGCGCGGCTCTTGGCGACGCGCTTGCGCTCGTCGATCGCCTGGACGGCGTCCGCGGCGAAGTGCCGGAAACGTCCGGCGACCAGCAGTTCCGGATTTACGTCCGCCTGGCCGCTGACGCACTCGATCGGCTCGAGCGCTCGCAGCAGTTCAAGCGCCGCGCCGACAATTACGTCTATCACAAGGGATTTCCCATCAACTACCGGGCGCAGGGGGGGGTGCCGTCGATCCAGTTCTCGGTCGCGCTCGATCGCACGCGCGCGGACATCGACGTCGACTATCGCGCCTCCGCCTTCCCCCTGGGCCTGTTCAACGGGCACCTGACCTCGTCGAACTCCGACGTACGCGCGGGCGGCAACTTCGACCGCCACGTGGGTCGATGGAGCGGGTTCGAGAACTGGTGGCGCGGCTTCTTCGGCGTGCGTCAGCAGCGCACGCCCGACCAGCCTGACACGCCCAGCGCCGGCGCCTTGCCCACCGTGCCGCGCGCCGGGAAGACGGATGTCGATCTGATGACGGCCGACTTCCTCAAGGCGTGGCTGATCGAGGGCGACATCCGCACGGCGATCGGCTACGTCTCGGAGCGTGCGTACGCCTGCATGGCTGCCGAGAGCGACGACCCCGCACGCTTCGATCGCGGCCTTGCCCCGTTCCAGCTGATGGTGAACCTGAAGGCGGCGCACGACGAGATCGGACCGCGCACGGCGCTCGAGGGGCTGGTCGTCGGTACACGGATCGTGAACCCCGCGCTGCGCGTCGTGCGCCAGCCGCACCACGCGCAGTTCGTCGTCTATGCCGTGCCTGACGATGTGGCGGCAGCCCTTGATTGCGAGAGCCGGTTGACGCTCGGCGAGCCGAAGACGAAGCGGGTCTACGGCAACTACTTCGGCTCCACGTTTTACGTCGACACGGGGCGCCAGCACACGCCGCTGTCGCTGTTGTGGGCACGCGACCAGGGCTATTGGAAGATCGTGTCGTGGCGCGTCGGCCTCGACAACGGAGAGGCGTCGGGCAGCGAGCCGGCTGCCGGCGGGAACGTCCAGCGGATTGCCGCCGATCCCACCCTGGTGAAGTCGGCCCACGACTTCGTGGATCAATGGCTGGTCCGCCGCAACTACGACGCCGCTTTCGCCTACCTGTCGCCGCTCGCGTATGGCTGCTACAACATCGAACGCGGCCCGGACGCCACGGCGGCGGCATCAGCAGAGGACGCAGGCCGGAGGCTGCGCGCCGCCCTCGGGGCCGTGGGAGCGGCCCTCGGCACGGGTCGCCGCCTCGAGGCCACGATTGGGTCCACCGAGGCACCGCACCCGGCGGTTCGCCTCCTGAACCAGTCCTATTCGCGCGTCTTCACGCTGACCAGCATCCCCAGCGGCATCGCCGATGCCCTCGAGTGCGAGGCGCGCACGCGAGACGCCCGCATGCCCGATCCGATTCCGGCAGAGTACGGCAGCGGCTTCGGGATGACGTTCCGGTTCAAGACGGAGGGGGGCGAGGCGCCCACCCTGGGGCTCCTCTGGCGCAAGGACGCAGGCGCCTGGCGGATTACTTCATACAGGGTTGAAATGCCCTAGGCGGGGAAACTGACATGACGACGGCGAGCGTGTTCGAAGAGACATTCCCGAGCGCGAAGAACGTGAAGATTTTCGTCCGCTCGTGGCGGCCGCCGACGGCGCCGCGCGCCGTGGTCGTCATCTGCCACGGTGTCAATTCCCACAGCGGGCAGTACATCTGGGTCGGCGAGCAGTTCGCCGCCGCGGGTCACGCCGTCTACGCGCTCGACCTGCGCGGACGCGGACGATCCGAAGGCGAACGCTTCTATGTCGAGGACGTGGCGGATTACGTCAGCGACGTGGCAGGCACGATCGCCCTTGCGAAGTCCCGCCATCCCGGCGTGAAGGTGTTTCTCCTCGGGCACAGCGCCGGCGGGGTGGTCTCCTCGACTTATGTGCTGGAGCACCAGTCGGAAGTCGCCGGCTTCATCTGCGAGAGCTTCGCCTTCCAGGTGCCGGCGCCAGGCTTCGCGCTCGCCGCAATCAAGGGGCTCAGTCACATCGCGCCGCGGCTGCCCGTGCTCACGCTCAAGAACGAAGACTTCTCGCGCGATCCGAAGGCGGTGGAGGCGTTGAACAGCGACCCGCTCACCGCGCACGAGGTACAGCCGGCGATCACCGTCGCGGCGCTGGTCCGGGCTGACGAGCGCCTCCGCGACGAGTTCCCGCGCATCACGCTGCCCGTCCTCATCATGCACGGCACCGAGGACAAGGCCACTGTCTGTCACGGCAGCGAGTTCTTCCATGAGACGGCCGGTTCCACCGACAAGACGTTGAAGCTGTATCAGGGGCACTATCACGACCTGCTCAACGATGTCGGCAAGGAGCAGGTGATCGCCGACATCAAGGGCTGGATCGACGCGCGTCTGTGACGCGGTCCGTGTAGTTGAGCTCTCGCGATTTCTGGGGCCGAGCGCAGTTCAGTCATTGACAGCCTCTCGTTCATCTGCGAGAAGGTTGCTGCCGTCGGCGCGCGACGGCGCGCGCACACAGCTCAACCGAATCGTGATGTCGTAGCCCACGACCGTCAAAGCGCCACCGTGATCCCGCTCATCGAGCGACTCGTTGCGCTGCTCAACGAGCTGCGGCCCACCGCTCGCACCCGTCCCAACGATCTCCATCGGCTGCTTCGCATGATCGCGGCGAGCGTCATTCAAGAGGACGCCACGCAGGCGCAGATTCCGCCGGGCGACTGGCCGCGCGAGGTCGTCGAGGCGATCGACGCCGGCGCCAGGCTCGCCACCGATTTGACGACCGCACGCAAGCGCCTGCGCGTCGTCTCCGAGGTGCTGCCGCTGGCCACGCCGGCGTCGCGTCAAAGCGAGCGTCCGGCCGCGACCTTCGGCCCGTTCGTGGATCAACGCGGCATCGCGCTGCGTTTCCGCGCGTACCGAGTCGTCCGCCCTCCTGCCGGTTGTCTTCCGCCCTTCCGGAGCGCCGCCGTTCGCCTCTGAAGTGTGGCTCCTCGTACCCGAGGACGCGACGGCTGACGATGAGTCGAACCGGAACTGGACGCTGCCGGCCGGCACGGTGTGGGTCCGCTCGCGCTTCGTCGTGTCCAACGCGCCCGACTTCACCGGCCTCCGCATCGCCTCCGGCACGCTGCGCATCGCCGGTGCGGTGGAGCGTGTTGCCGACGCGATCGTGCTGAACCGCGGCGCGCAGTGGACGCTCGATGTCGAACCGGAGCGGCCCGCGGCCGCCGACGCCGGCGGAATCCGACGGAGGCGCGACAGCGATCACCGTTCCGCGCCGCCTGGTGATTCAATCCAACGCGCCCCCGGCCGTCAGCGGCAGGGCGTCGGTGTCCGGGTTCGGCTCGGAACTGGAATTGACGCCCACGGACGCCGCACCGATCTTCGACGGCAGCCAGGTCTGTTTCCCGCTCACCGCAGCGGCTGAGCGCTGGACGATTACAGGCAACCGCTCGCCGGTCGCCGCACTCGCCGGTGATGCGCGGGTCATGAATCCGTGCTGGGCGCTGCCGCTCGTGCAGGCCGCGCCGGTGCCGTCACACGACGCCCCGCACGGCGGCTCGCTCACGATGCGCGTGACCGATGGCGTGAGCGGCACGCTGGCGGGGCAGACGGGACCCGCGTTCCGCTGGCACGATGCCATCCTCACGTTCAACGACCTGTGCATCGAGCTCGACGGCCAGCAGGTGTCCCCGGGTGGGCGCTACGACGAGGTCGATCTGTGGGACGACGCGACGTCGTCGTTTCATTTCGCGCAGCGGCCGATCTCGCGCCTGCTGTTCCGCAGCGGGCGCCGCGGCGGCGGCGACGAGGTGGCTGTCGCCGGCGGCGACTGCCGCAATCGCTGGGACTTGCCCCGCCACGCCGACGGCCGCCCCGCCGCCTTCGAAGGGTCGATCGACGTCTTCGGGTTCGTCACCACCAGCAACGGACTCCTCCTCACGTGCGCTGCCAGCCGCGTTCCCCCGGATGGGGCGCTGGGCCTCGCGCTCGAGAACCTGTACGTCGTCGTCCGTCCCGCCCGCCGCTTCGCGATCGTCGCCGCGTACAATCCGCCGCGCCGCTGCGACCATGGCGTGTCCGTGCTGTCGTTCGACGGGGTATACGCGCTGCCGACGCTGCCGGATCCGTACGCCGCGAACTTCGGCGTCAGCGATCGGCGGCAGTCGAACGACCAGGCGCTGAGCATCACGCTGGAGTGGCACGATCGCAACACGCCGGCCGTGGGAGCTCGCCTCGAGACGCCGGTGGTGTTCGCGGAGGCGCCGGTGGTCCCGCCGCGCGACGAAGGCGAGGCTGGCGTCTATCAAGGCTTCCGCAACCACCTCGAGTCGCAGCCCGAGCCGCTCTATCTCCTGGACCTTTCGAGTCGCGACCACCTGTTCGGCATCGCGCTCGAGCCGTTCTCCGATCGCCGTGCGGACATCGTCGACAACCGCCTGGCCGTGCCGCTGCAACGCGTGCGGCTGCTGATGCAGCCGCAGGTGCACTGGGAGCCGGTGCACATCAAGCCGAACGTCAACGTGCCCACGCTGGTCGACGAAATCGTCGCGTCGTCGAGCAACGGCGGTCCGACGCTCGTGGGCGCGCGATCGGTGACGCTGCTGCCGACGCTGCCAGGCGCGGTGTCGGACGGCATCGTCGCGGCCATCCGCGAGAACCGTCGCGCCGCCGCCCTCTTCTCGCTGCCGTTCGGCCTGCGCGCAATGGCGCGCCTCAGCCCGAACGAGCGGCAGGATGCGGGCGTCGCGCTGCCCGGCGTCGAGACCACGCTGCACGAACCGGACTTCGACGGCACGACGTCGGCCCGCCAGGTGCGGCTCACCGCGCGGGACATCGCGCAGACGCCGGAAGCCAACGCCTCCCGCTACATGCCGGGGATGCTGCGGCAGCTCTCGAACTTCGTGAACAACCAGTCCGGGCTGGGCAGCGTCACGCCGAACGAGCTGCTGTCGGCGTTCGGTCAGTTCTCGCAGTACGTCCCGCTGCACCAGGCAGACCTGTCCGGGTACGGCCTGAGCACCTTCAGCGACTGGCGGCTCGACGGGGACTTCGGGTTCACGAAGGTGCAGTTCCAGGTGCTGAACGGCCGCACGGCGTACGAAGTGCTGCAGTTCCGTTCCGGGCTCTACGAGTGCGGTGCGCCGGTGGTGCGCACCGTCATCGTCGAGCGCCGCAACTCCGGGCGTGTCGTGCGGACCGACAGCGGCTGGGTGGCGGTGGCTCCCGGCCTGTTCAACAAGCCGGTGGCATTCGCGAAGGGGTGCGTCAAGGCGTTCCACAACATCCGGCGGATCCGCATCACGGGCGGCAGCATCCCGCTGCCTGGCGGGGCCGCGGTCCAGCCCGTGATCTTCGATGCGGACGCGGAGATCGAGGGACACCCGTCGGGGGGCTTCACGAAGGTGGTGCCGATCTACGACCGCCCCGGCTACGTGCAGGTGAAGTCGTCGGCGCCGGTGCCGCTGCCGCCGCAGGCGCCGTCGCTGCTGACCGCCGCCGATCTCCGGGAGATGTTCGAGCGAGTCGGATCGATCAGCGGCACGGTCGACTGCTCCGTGCGCGTCGGCGCGACGCTCGACCTGCAGGCTTCGAGCATCACGTCGGACCTCGCGCCCGACGACCTCGACGGAACAGGATTCGCGGTGGCGCTCGTCGGCAGCCCGGCGCTGCCGCGTGCAGGGCAATGGACCGCGGTGCGATTCGACCCGACGTCGTTCGAGGCGGCGCCGATAGACGCCCGCCGCGGTGTGCCGATCGTCCAGAACGGGTCGAATCCCTACGTCTTCCGCGAGCCGGCCGACGCGCGCCGCACGGCGCCGCGCACGCCGTACGGGCTGCTGATGACGACCCAGAGCAGCCGCGCGCTGTTCCCGCAGCCCGAGATCAAGCTGTCGCAGCCCGGGAGGATCGACTGCCAGCCGCCGCTGCTCGCCGATCCCTATTCGCTGGTGCAGGGCACGAGCGCATTTCCGAGGGCCACCTACGCATTGCGGCTCAACGAAGCCGCGGCGTTCGCGGTGGGGAACGACAACAACTGGCGGATCGACAATCCGACGTTCACGTTCACGAACCCTGCCGCGAACCTGTTGCAGGGCGGCGAGTGGAAGATGGATCGCGCCTACAACACCGCGGCGTCGATCCTCCTGAACCTCGATGCGGCCGCGCCGGTCCCGTGGGACATCGCCGTCCCGGAGTCGGATCTCGATCTCGACCTGCCGATGTTCCCGGGGCCGCTGCAGAAGATTTTCAAGATCCGCACGAAGTACGTCGCGCAGAGCGCCGGCCTGCCCAAACTGGCGAAGCCGGAGCTGCTGTTCTCGGGCGCGCTCGAGGAACTGAAGAAGGTGCTCGACACGCTGTCGCACCTGTCCGGCCTGCCGTTCGAGTTCGGCGTCAGCGTGACGGCCGGCGGGGGAGCGAGTCCGTCGTTCCTCGTCCGCATGAAGCTGCTCTTCCGCATCGGCGAGGGGCGCGACCGCATCGACATCGGCGTCGGCAAGTTCTACGGACAGTTCCTCGTGCAGGGCGCGCTCGAGGCGGTGCCGAGCGGCGTCGAGCACGCCGTGCTGCTCCTCGAGTTCCAGGGCGACGTGCAGCAGGGCATCCTCCCGCCGTTGCTGTACGCCGGCGGCATGTTCCGGTTCAGCATCGAGCTGCGCGAGAGCGGGCGTCCTGAAATTCAGCTCGTGCTCGGCGTCGTGGCGTCGATCGGCGGCGATCTGATCAAGGGGCTGCTCGAAGTCGAAGTGACCGTCAAGTACGCCTACACGCTGATCCCCGAGACGCTCGAACCGGGTGTGCTGCTCGGGCTCGAAGCGAGGGCCAAGCTGCTCGCCGGGTTGATTGGCTTCGGCTTCTCGGTCGAAGCGATGGCGCGGATCAAGCGCGTGACCACGTCGAAGGTGACCGTCTGGGCGAAGATCCGCGTCGCGGCGACGGTGCAGATCGCGATCTTCATCGAGGAGGACGTCGACTTCGAGACGCAGTTCGAGCAGGACATCCCGCTGGCGCTGGCCGCACTCGTGCCGGGCGGGCAGATCCTCGCGGGCCTGTCGCACGCGGTGTCGGAGGCGTAGCTCACCATGGCGATCGCTCCGGCCCGGCTGAGTCTCCTGACCTTCCCGCAATCGTGGAGCGGAACGGCGTTGACCGTCCGCTTCGTCTGCCTGCCGAAAGGCGATCCCGAGCAGCCGCTCCGCGCCGGGCTGCCGGCGTTCGCGGCCGCGAACCTGGTGCTGGAGGCCAGGCTCGTTGGAGGGCTCGACGACGCTGCCGCTGACCGTGGACGCGGTGCCGGTCGGTCCGCTTGCCCTGCAGGATCCGCCGGCAAGCAAGGCAGCACTGTTCGCCGAGCTGCGCAATCACTTCAACATCGTGCCGCCTGCGCCGCCGCCGATCGGCGGGCGCCCGGAGCCGGTGTTCCGCAAGGTCATCACGCCGGACTATCGCGCCATGATTGGCGATGCGCCGCGATCGCGATACCTGAGCGAGCGCGAGGAGTTCGAGTGCGCCCTCCATCAGGGCGCCTCGGACCAGGCGCCGGCGCCGGAAGTCCTGTCTGACGCGGTGACGTGGGGCAAGGTGATCGCATACGCGATGCGCCAGCCGCGGCTGGCCACGGGCCTCGGCCTGATCGGGCAGACAACGGTCACGCCCGCGGACGCGGCGATCTTCAAGAAGGGCGGCTGGCTGTTCCTCGACCTGCATGCGACGAGCGATTACGCGGGGATTGTCGACTTCGTCGCGCGCTACGCGGCCCGGATCCCGCCGCTCGACTCGCCGCGCCCGCTCTTCGCGCCGGTGCTGTTCCCGGTGGACAGCCCCGCGGCGATCGTCGCCGACGATGTGTTTCGCGAGACGGAGATCTACGATCGCGGGTTCGCGCGCGAGGTGCACGGCGCACAGGCGGCCGACGGTGGCGACGCGATCCGGATCGCATGGGACGACGCCCAGCTTGCCGAGTGGCTGAATCGTCAGGTGCAGCGCACGGCGGCTGGCGAACTGCGATCCGACACGCCGACTGGTGTCGCGGGCTACCGCATTGACGTACGGCCGGAGGGCGGAGGCCAGTGGCACTCGCTCGTGCGCGTCAAGAGCACTGCGCCGCTGGCACTCGGCGCGCACGCGCTCGGGACGTTCGACGGCGAGAGCCTCATCGAAGTCGTGCCGGCGCAGCTCTCGCCGCAGCAGGGCGGCCAGTTCTGGTTCCCGTCGTACTTCACGAGCTGGCGCGGCGGCTCGCTCGCGCTCACCGACACGGACCTGGTGAAGGTACATGCCCGTCCCGAACTGCAGGGGCCGGACGTGCCGCCGTATCACCTGAATCGGGAGAAGGTCTTCAGCCCGGTGGACGAGCGGGCCGTGCCCCTGCGCTACGGCGATACCTACGAGTTCCGCGTACAGCCTGGTCGATCTCTCGCGAGGCGGCCCCGACTGGAACGAGACGCTGGATCCGTCGGCTCCGGACACCTCGATCCTGAAGGTCGCGTTCGCACGTCACAGGCGCCCCGGGCCGGTCGAGATCGTCAGCCGGCCCACGTCCGCGGATCGGCGCGTGACTGTTGCGAAGCCGCGCCTGGGCTATCCCGAGCTGCTGTTCACCGCCGGCGGCACATTCGCCGACATCGAGGCCGATCTGGATGTCATTGCCGCGGACCCCGAGCAGACCCGCCAGGCAGGCGTGCCGGATCCCGACGTCGTGCGTGTGTCCATCCGCGTCGAGGTCAGGACGCTCGACGGCGACGTGGCGCGCCATCTCCAGCTGTACGAGACCTGGCGCGACTTCAACACCGACGAGATGGACATCGCAGTCGATTTCCGCGATGACGCCACGCTGTCAGGGTTGGCAGCGGCGCAGCCAACGACCGGTCCGCTGGCACTGCCGACGGCGCGGGAGCTCAGGCTGACGTTCGTCGCCGTCGGACGCAGCCAGCCGGGATACTTCGCCGACGACGACGCGCGGCACGGTGCGCCGACCGTCCTGGACGTCCGCGCCAATGCCGCCGCCGAAGATCCGCTGCTGGTCGAACCGGGCGACGTCACGCCGGTGCGCGCGTTCTTCTTCCAGCCGGCTCCAGAGACCGGCGTTGCGCCGCCGGCGGAGCGCCTCGCCGCGGAGCTCGCCCTCGACTCGCGCGGGCTGACCCTGTCCGGGCGCGCGCGGCGGCGGACCGTGTTGTCCTGTTCGGCCGGGCTTCGACACACCTTGTCGCCAGAGCGCTCGTCGATTACGTTCGCATCGGCCGCCGATCTCGTGCAGCGATGGGTGGTCGCCGTCCAGTTCACGCTTGCGCGCGACTGGACGTGGGACGGCCTCGAAGAGCGGGGCATCGACGTCACGCGCGTCATTCATCGTCCCGGTCAACCGGATCAGGAGGAGCTGGCCGGTACGATCCGCCTGCCTCACGCCGTGGCATCGCCGGCGATCGACGGACTGGACGCGAACGTCCGCGCTGCGGAACGCCAGTTCGCCGACATCGTCTTCTTCGATGCGTTCGATCCGAAGCCGCCGGACGGCACGTTCCCGACCGAGCTGACCGTGGACTACGTGCTGCGGCCGTCGTATCGCGGTGCGCCTCTGCCGGCGCCGACTGAGGAATCGATTCGTCTGCCCGTGACGACACCGCCGGCGCAGCTGCCGGAGGTCGTGTCCGCCGGCCTCGCGCTCTCGCCGTATCAGCGGGGCGCGAGACTACTCATACACGGGCCAGCGCGATCGCACGCTGTGGTTCGAGTTCACGGCGGCACCGAGGGACCCTGGCGACGAGCTACTTCGTCCGCATCCTCGCGTCGAGCCCGGACCCGCTGCTGCTGGACCGGTTCGCCACGCTGCCAGAGTCGCCGGAGCCGCCGCTGGCCATCGATCCGGAGTGGATGCGGGAGATCTCGCCGGGACAGCCGGCCGATCGCAGCGGTTGGATGGCGATGCAACCGCTGCCCGTGAGTCCGTCCGCGCCGAGGCACTACCTCGTCAAGCTGCCGGAGGGGATCTCCGAGTCGTCGCCGGAACTGTTCGGGTTCTTCGTCTATGAGGTGCGTGCCGGGCACGCCGACGATCGCTGGTGCACGGCGCAGGGACGGTACGGACCGGCGCTGCGGGTCGCCGGCGTGCAGCATCCGGCGCCGCCGCTCGCCTGCCAGGCCGCGCGCGGCAAGGTCGAGATCCTCGTGCGCGCGCCGTTTGCGACGCCGGTGTTCGAGGGACGCAGCGTTCGGCCGCGTGTGCCGGCGACGCATCTCTGGTCGCTCCTGTACGCACGCGTCCGGCAAATCGACGCGGCGGAGTGGCGCAACGTCCTGATCGCGCGCGCCCGCCTCGTTCCGCCGGTGGAACGGCACGACCTGGCGGGCGTCGATGCGCGCGTGGTGTACGGCGAAGGGCTGTACGACATCGCCTCGGTGGTCGAGCAGCTGCGGCGGCTCGGCCTCCCGCCCGACGCGCCGCTCACGGTGCTCGCGGCGGAAGTGTTCGCCGACCCGATCGAAGAGGATCCGCTCGGCGAGCGGCTCGGTCACGGCCGCATCCTGCGGATCTCGCCGCTCGTGCCCGTGCCCGATGTGTGTTGACCCGTGCGGTGACGCCGTTCAACGTTGTCGCGAGGCGGCGGCCGCCGATCGCCAGCCTGTTCGAAACCGACCTCATCGGCGTTCACCTCGCAGAGGAGTGGACGTCATGACGATTCGGCAGCGCCTCGTGATGCGGCCGTGGCCCCTGTGGCTGTTGTGGATTCTCCTGGGCCTGGTGCCGCCGGCTGCCGCGCAGACGCCGACCACGCCGGTGCCGCGCTCCGCGGAGCCGTGCGGCATCGCTGCCAACGCTCCCGCGACGCAGCTGACCGACCTCCATCAGCGTGGCCAGTGGCAGCAGCTCCGGGAGCTCGCCCGGACGCTGTTCACCGAGGCGCGCGAAAGTTGTCCGACCGCCGCGCCCGGGAGCGACGACTTCGCGCTCGTCGTCTGGCAAGGGAAGCCCGCGGTCGGCGATCGCACGCTCTTCGTCGTCCTGGTGCCGCCGTTAGCCTATGACGGCATCCTGGATCCGTTCCAGCTCGTGCTCCCGGGTGTCGGCGGCGACAGCGGCCGCCGCCTGGTGCAGGTGTTCGTCGCCAACGCTCCGTCCGAAGCGCTGGCCGCGGTCTACGTCTCCACGCGGCAGCGTAACCCGCTCACCGACCAGATACCGGCCGTCGCGGCGGCCATGGTCGATCCGTTGCTCGCGCTGGCCAGCGTCACACACGGCGCCACGGCCACCGCACGCGCCGCAAGCAGCGCCAGGGCCGCCAGGACGACGTCGCGGGGATGGCTCACGATTGCCGACGTCCCGCTTCCCTTCGAACGCGCGTCGATCGAGCTTCATCTGAACGCGACGGTGCCGCCCACGCCACAGGTGGTAACAGACGCCGCATCGGACCTCCGCCAGGAGCTGCAGTTGCTTGACGTGCGCTACTCCGACTGTGCGCAAACGCTCGCCGACACGCTGTTCGACACGATCAGGACCGCGAGCGCTCAGTGCGCGTCCACGCAATCACCGGACTGTCTCGAGCTGGCCGCGCTCGACGCGCAGTTCGACAGCGCCTATCAGGCGCAGACGAAGTTGTGCGGTACGACCGCCGCGGATCGCCGCGACCTGCAGCTTGCGGACCGCGAGTTTCGGTCGCTGCTTTTCGAAGGGACCGATCGCAAGCTGCCGGCGAAGAGGGATCTGAAGGACACTCCGCTCGAACGATTCAGTTTCGGCGTCGTCGAGGGGTTGCTCATGGGCACGTTCTCGTCCGCGCCGCGCGTCACGGTGGACGAAGGCGTGCTGGTCGCCGATCCGCTGGGCCGGCTGGTCACGATGGCCGTCGTGAACGGCAGCTTCCGTGCGTACAACCCGCGGCCTTTTCGGTGTCCAGGCGCGAGCGGCTGCGCTGGTTCGCCGGCGCAGCCATCACGCCGTCGTTCGGCGTCACCGGCGGCGTCTCTGCACTCGTCGTCAGGGGTGTGGCGATCAATGCCGGCGTTGTCGTGCTCGGCGTCAACGGTGCCGCCGACGGCCAGACCATCGGCTCGGCCCCGGTCGATGCCGACGACCCATATCGGCTCGAAGCGGCCGGCGGCTTCTTCCTGGGCGCGAGCTTCAACTTCAAGTAGGCGGACGCGGCGTACGTCCGCCAACCGCTCTAGAATGCGGTATGAGTTTCGGGTCGAAGCTGAGTCCCAAGCTGCGCAAGGCGCTCGTGAAGTCGTCGGGCGAGACCATCGTCCACAGCCTCGTCGAGCTCGTGCCTGGCACGGACGTCGAGGCGCTGATCCGAGCGCTCACCTCGCTCGGCGCGGAGATTCGCACGCGCTCCGAGCAGGCGCACACGATGACGATTGACATCCCGGTCAGCCGTCTGCCCGAGCTCAACGGGCTCGCCGGGATCATGTACGTCGAGGCTGACGAGCAGTACCGCTACTGACCGTCGCCGGCGCCGCGATCACTCCAGCAGCTTCACGGCGGCTTCCGCATCGATCCGACCGAACCCCCACGCTTCATCGAACCCCTGCACGCCCGGCGGCACCGAGGTGGTGGCCACGATCACCTTGCGCGTCTGCTCGGCGGTCAGCAGCGACGGATGCGGCATCGTCTGCGCGCGCTCGAAGAGCAACGCCACGATGCCGGTCACGTGCGGCGCGGCCATGCTCGTGCCCGACATCCTGACCCGCATCGGGACGGGTGTGCCGTTGGACGCCGGCCGTCCGCCGAGCGAGCAGCTCGAAACGATGTCTGTGCCGGGCGCGGCGCATTCGGGCTTGTTGCGGCCGTCCCGGGTGCGGCCGCGGCCGCTGGACGAGCTCGGCACCGTGTTGCGGTGGTCGTAGTTGGCGACCGCAATGGCGCGCCGTCCCGTCGCCGGGGTGCCGAGCGTCATCGCCGGGTCGAAGTCCGTACCTTCGAACGACGACTGATCGGCGAACCCGTTCTGCGCATCGCGGGCGTCGCGCTCGATCCACGCATCGAAGCGGCCGCCCCGGATGTCGTCGCCGGTCAGCTCCACGCGCCATGTGCCGGTCTGCAGGCGCGTCTGCGCCGGGCTCAGCTCGATGTAGATGCGCGCGTCGCCGTTCAATCGCGTGAAGCGTTCGGAGTCGATGTACACGTCGTTGCCGCCAAGGCTGAACATCTGGTTGGAGCCGGGAGCGACGACGTTGGTGGCGTTCCCGGCCGGATCGAGCACGCGCACGCCGATGACGTCGCGCGACGAGAACCAGATTTCCATTTCGTTGGCAGTGCGGTCGAACGCGCCCGCGGGCGCGGCAGGAAGTCCGTCGGCAGGCTGGCCCACCCGCCAGCGCAGCGTACAGCGTTCCGCCCTGCGTGAGCGTGCCGGACGAGTGCGTGCGGAACACGTGCTCGTTCCCCGCGGCGACGACGAAGGCTCGCCCCGGCAGCTCGAGGAGCCGGTCGATCGCCCGCTCGACCACGCTTTCGCCGTCGTGGCTCCCGCCGTTCTGGCCGAGGCTCATGTTGATCACGCACGGCAGGCCGAGCTGCTGCGCGCGGCTGAAGATGTAGTCCACCGCATCGGCCACACGCGCCGAGTCGGCGAAGGTATCGACTTCCGCCTCGACGCCAGGCTGCACCAGGACGATCGTAGCCTCCGTAGCGACCCCGGCGAACTTGCCGGCCGGAAACGCCGCGTCGCCGCTGTTGCCGTTGCCCGCCGCTATTCCTGCCACGTGCGTACCGTGAGCCCCGGCCGGCGGCTTGTGCCGTACGGTCGTGAACGGGCTGGGGCTGGTGAGCGCGGAGTCGATTTGCGCGGCGGTGTACTCCACGCCGTACGCAAATCCCCCCGGGGGGTTCTCGCCTGCCTGCGGGAGCAGCGACTGGTCCCACAGAAACGCGACGCGCGTGCCGGC
Source organism: uncultured Acidobacteriota bacterium (assembly GCA_963748265.1). Taxonomy (GTDB): domain Bacteria; phylum Acidobacteriota; class Vicinamibacteria; order Vicinamibacterales; family CAVVIG01; genus CAVVIG01. The sequence continues at coordinate 209,956 of CAVVIG010000004.1, forward strand.
CGCGCCGCCGAAGTCGGCCAGCGTGAAGTCGAAGCCGATGTCGATGATGCCGACGACAACGCCGGCACCGGTGAGGCCGGGGATCGTCCCGACACCCTGGTGCACGACGTTCGCGCGCGTCTCGGGAACCGAGGAGTCCAGTCCGGGGCGCATGCGCCGGCCCGCCTCGATGAACTTGACCTCCGGACGCTCGGACAGGACTTCCAGCTCGGTGAGGCGCACATCGACGGTGTAGATACCGTCGGCGATCCGGTGCCACCGTGCGCCGATGCCGACCGGAGGACCTGCCGAGTCCAGCTGCACGAGGACCCGCTTGTAGTACAGCTCCGGCGTGGTCTCGTGTGCGCCGACCTCCGCGGTGACGAACGCGGCGTTGCGGTCCATGATCAGGCGCGCCGGATCGCTCCGGGACCGCACCAGCCGGCGAAGTTTCGGATCGAGCTCTTTGACGAGCTGGAAATCAGGCATGCGTCACCTCTGGTTTTCACCGACATCGGCATCCGGGCCGGCCGCTGGTGCTTCCGACTGGAGTTGTTCGAAGCGGCGACGCTGCGCTGCTGACAACAGGTCGAGCAGCCGACGGCTTCGCGCGGCATCGTCGGACGCGATCCGCTCGTGCACCTCGTCGACGCTGGCGAGCCGTGCGCGGCTGTACTCCTTGAACGCCTCGAGCGTCTCCTGCTCGTTCGCTCGTGCCCGCGAGGAGAGGTCCGTCCGTTGTGCGGGCGACAGGTGGAGGAGCGCCGCGACGTCGTCGTCGAGGAGTGCGTCGCCGTCGAGGACGCGCCACGACAGCGCGCGGAGGCGGGCGAATCGGTCGCCGCCGAGCAGCGCCTGCAGCGAACGAGCCGCCTGCCGAACGACATCGCCTGTCGCACGCGAATCGGGACCGGCCTGGCTCGCGTCTGCATGCAGCGCCGACAGCGCCGTCCGATACCCGTCGACGGCCTGCTTCGCCGCCGCGATCTCCGCGGGCGTCATCTCGAGAAAGCGATGGACCTGCGGCGTCACGACGAGCGTGACGGGCTCGCCGGCCGCGGCGAACCCGTCGCCCGCAATCTCGAGCGGGCCGGCTAGCGGATCGACGAGACGCCGTGTTCCGCGCCGGAACGCCATGTGGCTTCGGTAATCGGGCGGACCAGAATCAGAATTCGCCCGTGAACAAGTCGATCCCGAGCGGGCCGCCCGTCATCGCGGTCACGACGCCCGCGCCGAGGAGGAGCGGCCGATAGAGCATCACCTGCTCCCTGATCCGCGCCACCTGTCCCGGCGTGAACTCCGTCATGCCGGCGTCGTCGGTGTAGTCCATGTAGTTGGTCGTCGGGTCCTTGCCCGGCTGCGGACACGTGTCCCGGTTCGGATCGGCCGGGCCGATGTTCTCGGTGCCTTCGAACGGTGTGTCGTCCACTTCGTCGCCCGGCGGCGTGCAGCCCCCTTCGAACGTGTGATAGAGCCCGAGCCAGTGCCCGATCTCGTGCACTGCCGTCTTGCCCTGATCGTAGGGCGTCGAGGTACCGCCGGGCAGGCTGGTCGCGAGGATCACCACGCCGTCGCGCACAGGGTCGCCCGCGAGGTCGGAGGGGAAGGTCGCCCAGCCGAGCAGGCTTCCGCCGATGCCCGCCGTGTAGAAATTGAGATGGGTGTCGTGCTGTCGGCCCAGTGCCGTCTTGGCCGCGCGTTCGGCGCCGCTGTTCATCGTCATGCGGTACCACGTGGGGTTGTCGGTGCGGTCGGCGCCGGCCATCGTGAAGGTGACGTTGTGGACGTTGAACGACTGGTTCATCACGTCCAGCTGTGCCTGGATCTCCGCATCGGTGAGCTGCCCTCGTGCGCCTTCATGGATCACGTGAAAGAGCACGGGGATGGTAATCGGTCCCGCGGTGCTCGGGTCCGCGTTCGTCAACGCGAGCGCGGCACGGTGACTGCGGATGCGCGCCTTCTGAAAGCTGTTCAACACCGGCGTGCCGCAGCGGCGGCCTTCGGCGGCGAACACTTGCTGGTTCGGAAACTCCCGATCGTCGAGCCGAAGTGCCATCGTGCTCCTCCGTAGTCGTCAGCGTATTCGACGTGAGTGGAACGGCCAGGTGCGCAATTCCGAACTAAACATGCCAGCTCAGGCGTGCTTGGGCGTGATCGATTCCGCTCGGCATCGGCCATCCGGAAGAGAGGAAACGACCCTTTCGGTCGGTTCAGGTTGTCGTACGCAGGCCGCTTCCGGTAGATCACATAAGCTGATTGGATGTCGCCCGATATGACGTCTCCCTCGAAGGCCGGCAGTGAACAGGACGTGCGGATCGACACACCAGTCCCGCCGTTTCCGGACATGGTGTGGATCCCGTCCGCCGAATACGAGATGGGATCGGATCGTCACTACCCCGAGGAGCGTCCCATCCATCGCGTCAGCGTGGACGGCTTCTGGATCGACAAATACCCCGTCACCAACGATCGGTTCAGGACGTTCGTCGAAGCGACGGGCCACGTGACCTTCGCCGAGATCCCGCCCGATCCCGCCCAATACCCGGGCGCCCTCGAGCACATGCTGTACGCCGGGTCGCTGGTCTTCGTGCAGCCTGAAGGCCCGGTCGATCTGCGCGCGATGCAGAACTGGTGGACGTTCATGCGCGGCGCCGACTGGCGGCATCCGCAGGGGCCAGAGACGTCGCTCGAGGGGCGCGAGCGCCATCCCGTCGTCCACGTGGCGTTTGCCGACGCCGAGGTGTTCGCCGCGTGGGAAGGGAAGTCGCTGCCGACGGAGGCCGAGTGGGAACTGGCGGCGCGCGGCGGGCTCGCGCGCGCACCGTATGCCTGGGGCGGCGAGTTCCTGCCGGACGGACGCCACATGGCGAACACGTGGCAGGGCGAGTTTCCGTGGCAGAACCACGGGACCGACGGCTATGTCGGCACGTCGCCGGTGGGTACGTTTCCTTCGAACGGCTTCGGCCTGCACGACATGATCGGCAATGTATGGGAGTGGACGACGGACTGGTACGTGCCGAAGCATCCGCACGAAGTCCTGAAGGCCTGCTGCACGCCGCACAACCCGCGCGGGGCGCAGGAACACGAGAGCTACGATCCCACGCAGCCGGAAATCAAGATCCCGCGGAAGGTGATCAAGGGCGGCTCGCATCTGTGTGCGCCGAACTACTGCCGCCGCTACAGGCCCGCAGCGCGATATCCCGAGCCGGTGGACACCTCCACCTGCCACGTCGGCTTCCGCTGCATCGTCCGGCCAGCGGCCAGTGCGAACCGGAACGGGTGATCACAGACGTGTCGCGCTTCCTGCACGTCGCGAACGGCACGTGCACGACACGGTTGATCGAGGCTGCTGGCATCGGTGGCGCGCGCTCGATCTGGGCCGACCCGCTCTACGAGGGCCCCGTGCCCGGCGGTCTCTCAGACGGGCAGCTGCTGGACGTGCGGGCGCGATACCTCGCCGGCGCCAGCCCCGACGCGGCGGTCGAAGCAGCGAACGACCTCAAACGCTGGCGGGCGGTCATCGCCGAACGTGACGCCTGCGACGAACTGGTTCTCTGGTTCGAGCACGATCTGTTCGACCAGTTGAACCTGGTCCAGTTGCTCGCGTGGCTCGCGGAGCACGTGCCTGGCCGCGTGCGCGTGAGCCTCGTGTGCATCGGATCCTTTCCAGGGCGTCCGGCATTCAAGGGACTCGGCGAGCTCACCGCGCCGGAGATCGCGTCCCTGTTCGACACGCGCACGGCTGTCGAGGATGCGCAGGTCCGTCTCGCAGGGCGCGTGTGGCGGGCGTTCACGGAGCCGACGCCAGTGGCGCTGGATCGTCTTCGCGGCGAGGACACATCGGCGCTGCCATTCGTGGCCGCCGCCCTCACGCGATTCCTGCAGGAGTATCCCTGGACCACCGATGGCCTCTCGCGCACGGAACGCCGGTTGATGCAGGTCGCTGGACGCGGCCAGATCGATCTGGCCGCGGCATTTCCCCTCATGCACGACGGGGAAGACGCTTACTACGTGACCGATCTCTCCCTGGCGCAGCTCGCGAGCGGGCTCTCGCGAACGACGCCGCCGCTTCTGCACGCGCGCGGTGATGGCGCAGGGACAGGTCTGCTTCAGGCCGTGTTCGAACTTGCCGACGCCGGCCGGGCCGTGCTGCGAGGCGAAGCGGACAGGGTGGCGCTGTGCGGCATCAGTCGATGGTACGGCGGCGTCCACCTGCAGAGCGGTGGCAACCTCTGGCGGTGGGATGACGATCTCAAGGGGATCGCGTTGACGCCGGCCTGACGTACACTCCCGTTTCCGCACGTTCAACGCGGCTTGCACGGAGCGCACATGCAGAACCAGGTTACACGTTCGATACCGGGACGCGCCGGTCGGTTGGGTCTCGTGCTGGCGCTCGTCGCCGGGCTGTTCGCGGCCATGACGACGGCACAGGGCACGACGCCGCAGACCTCGCGCCCGACGAAGATCGGCTTCATCGGATCGGGCAACATCGGCGGCGCCATCGGCGAGCTGCTCGCCAAGGCGGGGCACGACGTGCTGTTCTCATCGCGGCGCCCCGAGGAACTGAAGGATCTCGTCGCGAAGGTCGGACCCCGGGCGCGCGCGGGCACCGTCAAGGATGCGATCGCGTTCGGCGACGTCATCTTCCTCGGTGTGCCGTACTCGGCGATGCCCCAGATCAGCCAGGACTACGCCAGTGCGCTCGCCGGCAAGATCGTGCTCGACGCCGGCAACCCGAGCGTGCGGCGTGACGGCGCGATGGCCGAAGCGGCGCTGGCGAAGGGCACCGGGGTTGCCACCGCCGAATATCTGCCGAAGGCTCGAATCGTCCGTGCGTTCAACGCGATGAACTTCAAGGTGTTCCTCAGCGAAGCGCACCGGGCTGGCGACAAGGTTGCGGTGCCGCTTGCCAGCGATGATGCGGAAGCGATGGCGGTGGCGTCGCGGCTGGTGACCGACGCGGGGTTCGAGCCGGTGGTTGCTGGTCCGCTCGCGAAAGGGAAGGGGTTCGATTCGAGCTCCTCGTTGTTCCTGAAGTCGCTGACGGCTCGCGAGTACCGAGAGGCGCTAGGACTTCCGGCGGCGAACCGTTAGACGTTCCGTTCGTCAATCGATGTCCGCTCTTGATGTAGGGTCGGGTCTTAAGACCCGACCGCTACATCGACATCGACATCTACATCGACGACCTCTACATCAATCCCTGCCGGTCCGCATCAATCCTGCTAGCTGAGGAGGGAGCACCATGTTGCGGCAGCGTCGTTTCGGACTCATTCGCCTTGTTATCGTGGCGTCGTTCGTCTTCAGCATTGCGGCTTCGGCGCCCAGCGTGCTGCTGGCACAGGCTGCCGATCTGGCAGCAGCGGCAAAAGCCAGCCCCGACCTCGCCGGCGCGCTCTCGAAAGAAATCGGCGGGACCCCCGAGCAGTCCGCAGGTGCCGCGGGCGCGCTGTTCAACGTAGCGAGGTCACGCCTGAAGCCCGAGGAGTTCTCGCAGGTGGCCGCAGCCGTGCCCGGCATGGACTCGCTGCTCAGTGCCGCGCCGGCAGTCGGCGGGGCGACCGGCGGCGGCGCCGGGGTGGCCGGTGCGCTGTCGCAGGCGGCCGGGACCGTTGGCGGCATGGCTGGTGCCGCGAACGCTTTCACGAAGCTCGGTCTGAAGCCGGAGCTGGTCGCGAAGGCGGTGCCGGTGCTGACCTCGTTCGTGTCGAAGTCGGGCGGCGCGAACGTCGGGAGCCTGCTGGCCGGCGTGCTGAAGTAATCGACCCTGCGATCGTCGACATCACACGGAGGAGATCATGGAACTGAACACGCTGATTCAGAGCGCGACCGTCGCGCTGATGGCGGCCGCCTGGAAGGTCGCCGGAGCTGCTGCGTTGTGGCTCGTCGGCCGGTGGCTGATTAGTTTTGCGCTGAATCTGGTCTCGCGTGCGTTCGCGAGGCAGCAGTTCGACGTCACGCTCGCGCGCTACTTGCAGACCGGGCTCAGGATCATCCTGAACGTCACGCTCATCGTCGCGCTGCTCGGGTTCTTCGGCGTGGAGACCACGACATTCGCGGCACTGCTCGCGGCAGGCGGCGTCGCGATCGGCGTGGCGTGGGGAGGGCTGCTGTCCAACTTCGCCGCCGGCGCGTTCCTCGTGTTCCTCCGCCCGTTCAAGGTCGGCGACTTCGTCAGCGTAGCCGGCATCGCGGGCACGGTGGAATCGATCGGTATGTTCGGCACCGTGATCAACACGCCCGACAACGTGCAGACCATCCTCGGGAACAGCAAGATCTTCTCCGAGACGATTCAGAACTTCTCGGCCAACCCGTACCGGCGCGTCGACCTGACCGCGATGATCAGCCATGCCGTCGACCATCGCGATGCAATCGAGCTCCTCAAGACCAGGCTCGCCGCCATCCCGAACGTGCTGACGAACCCTGAGCCGACGGTCGACGTGCTGCAATTCACGCCGACCGGTCCACAGCTCTGCGTGCGTCCGTACTGCGGCAACCAGCATTACTGGCAGGTCTACTTCGACACGAACCGGATGATCCGGGAGACGTTCGGCGAGGCAGGCTATCCGGCCCCGGTCATGGCGTACACCGTGAACGGCACCTTTGCTCCACCTCCGCCGGCGCACTGATCCGCCGGCGGGGAATCCCGCACACATCTGCACTCCGCTTGACTCGCAGACGAGTACCGGGTATTCTCTGCTTCGTGATTTTGAGTCTTCAAAACGGATGTTTTTGTCATGGCCTCAGGAAAACTTGCCTGACGAAAATTATCGCGGTTTGCGCCGTTCTGGCCTTGTTCGCGCTCGGCAGCCCGTGGCCCGCCTTGGCCCAGACCACGACCGTCGTCCGAGGCGTCGTGCTGGATGAGCTGGGAGCCGCAGTGCCCGGCGTCACGGTCGGGCTGCGCCAGGTTGCCAGCGGCCTCGAGCGCCATACCTCGACCGACGAAGCCGGCCACTTCGAGATCGCGAACCTGCCGGTCGGGACCATGGACGTCACGTTCTCGCTCTCCGGCTTCGCCGACGAGCACCGGCGGGTGCAGGCATCCACCAGCGCGCCCATCGAGCTCGAGCCGGTGATGAAGCTGGCGGGGCTCACCGACACGATCACCGTCATGCCGCCCGCCGCGGCGGTCGACTCGACGTCGGCCGGAACGCGCCACGCGGTGAGCGTCACCCGCATCGAGCGGATGCCGGTGGCCGCCACGAGCCGCGGACTCGAAGCGGTGCTGGTCTCGTTCCCGGGCTTCGCGCAGAACGCCAACGGCGCGATCCACCCGCGCGGTGCGCACAACCAGATGACGTTCGTCGTCGACGGACTCCCAATCAGCGATCAGCTCACCGGTGCGTTCGCCAACTCGCTCGACGTGAGCGTCGTGCAGACCGCGGAACTGATGACGGGCAACATCCCGGCGGAGTTCGGCAGCAAGGTGTCGGGCGTCGCCGTGCTGAACAGCCGTAGCGGCCTCGGCACCGACCGTCCGACCACGGGTGCGGTCTCACTCGCATACGGTGCGTTCCAGACCGCGGCCGGATCGATGCAGCTCGGTGGCCAGCGTGGGCGCCTCGGCTACTTTGGTTCGGTGACGACGATGCGGACCGATCGCTTCCTTGATCAGGTGTCGCTGGACAACCTCCACAACGACGGCGCCTCGACGCGCGGCTTCGGCCGGTTCGACTACGCGCTCGCCGACGGCACGCAGCTCCGGACGCACGTGATGGGCGGCGCATCGCGCTTCGAGCTCGCGAATCTCCGGTCGCAGCAGGCAGCCGGTCAGGATCAGCGCCAGGAACTCAACGACCTGTCTGCGTGGGGCGCGCTGTCACGCACGCTCGACAACAGGTCGGTCGTCGAAGCGACGGCCGGCTATCGCACGACGACCTCGGCGCTGCTGCCGAGCGCGGGCGATACCCCTGTGACGGCGATGCAGGATCGCCGACTGTCCACGGTCACCGCGAGCGGCCGCTTCACGCGCGTGTTTGGCACCAACCTCCTTCGCGTGGGAGCGGACGTGAACCGCTTCCCGGTGCGCGAGAGCTTCTCGATGGCGCTCACCTCGCCGACCTTCAACGCGCCAGGAGCGGCGAACTACAACCCGGCGCTGCTGCCGTACGACCTGACCCGCGGCGGCTCGCCGTTTGTCTTCGCCGACGAGCGCGCCGGCACGCAGGTCGCGGCGTTCGTTCAGTCGACCCTCACGCAGGGCAACCTGACGTTGAACATCGGCCTGCGCTACGACGAGTACCGCTTCCTGGTGAACGGGCGCCAGCTGCAACCGCGCGTCGGCCTGGCCTACAAGCTGCCGGGGACGGAGACGGTCGTCCGCGCGTCGTACAACCGCAACTACCAGACGCCGCCGAACGAGAACCTGCTGCTGTCGAATTCGGAGGCCGCCAGCGAGCTCGCGCCTCCGAGTGTGCGCGACGCGCTCGGCGGTGCGTACCGCCCGATTCGGCCGGAGCGGCAGGACGTGTACGAAGCGGGCGCGCAGACCGCGCTGGGTGGGCGCTTCACGCTCGACGGTTCGCTCTACTACAAGCGCTCGCAGGATCAGCAGGACAACAACAACTTCTTCGACACCGGCATCATCTTCCCGACGACGCTGCGTGCGATTGACGTGCGGGGCCTCGAGGGGCGGATCAGCATGCTGCCTCGCGGCGGCTGGTCAGGGTCGCTGAGCGTGACGACGTCGCGGGCGATCTCATCGCCGCCGTTCACCGGCGGCCTGTTCCTCGGGCAGGACGCGGTGGACCTGCTCTCGTCGGGGCCGTTCTACATCGACCACGATCAGCGATTGGGGATGCAGGGGCTGATGACGTTCGACCCGGCCGGTCCGCTGTGGGCCGGCGGCTCGGTGCGCTACGACTCGGGCCTGGTGTCGAACCCGTCGGATCCGGCGAAGGTCGCGGCCGATCCGGACTTCAGCGACCTGCTGCCGTACGTGAACCTCGACGCCGCCACGCCTCGAGTCCGCCCGCGCACCATCATCGATGCCGCCGGCGGATTCGACTTCGTCGACGGGCGGGGCCGCCGCACGTGGGCGGCGCAGGTGCAGGTCACCAACCTCACGAACCGGACGGCGCTCTACAACTTCCAGTCGGTGTTCGTCGGCACGCGGCTCGTGCAGCCGCGGACGGTGTCGGTGAAGGTCGTCCGTAACTTCTGACCTCGACTTCGGCCCGATCGAACTCCGATTGCTCCTGCCCGAATCGAACTCCGGCCCACCCCGGCGCGTCTCATTGGAGGATGACCGGCGCTGCCACATCGCGGTTTCTCCTGCTTGGCATCGCCCTGACGGTTGCCGTTGCACCACTGGGGAGCGTCGCCCAACCTCGGGCTCAAGATCTGGTTGTGGCGCTCGTCGGGGGGACTGTGTGGCCGGATCCGCGCAGTGCGCCGCTGCGCGATGCCGTGATCCTCGTTCGCGGGAACACCATCGCCGCCGTCGGCACGAGGCAGACGGTCACGATCCCTCCGGACGCCCGGATCGTCGACACCGCGGGGATGACCGTCACCGCCGGCTTCTGGAACAGCCACGTGCACTTCCTGCAGCGGAAGTGGGCGAACGCAGCCGCCATTCCGGCGCCCGACCTCGATCAGCAACTGCAGGCGATGCTCACGCGCTGGGGATTCACGACCGTGTTCGACACCTGGTCGGGCTGGGAGAACACGCGTGCGATCCGGGATCGCATCGCCTCCGGCGAAGTGCCGGGACCCAGGATCCTGTCCACCGGCGGTGCGCTCTTCGGTCCCGGCCTGGAAGCCCCCGATGCGGCGTGGGCGGCTCTGGGGTTCATCGATCTCAAGTCCCTCGGGACGGCGAGAGTAATCGACGTCGAGAGCGCCGAAGCGGCTGCCCGGCGCCTGCTGGACGCAGGCACCGACGGCGTGAAGCTGTACGCCGCCACACCGGGGCGGCAGCCAGCCGTGCTCAGCGAAGAGGCGATGCGCGCAGCCGTCTCGGAGGCGCACCGGCGCCGGAAGCTGGCATTCGCGCACCCGAGCAGCGCGATCGGGCTGCTCGCGGCGGTCCGCAGCGGCGTGGACATCGTCACGCACACGACGCCTCAATCCGGTCCCTGGGACGCCGACACGATCGCCGCAATGGCGGCCGCGCGGGTCGCGCTGATTCCGACGTTGAAACTCTGGCAGTACGAGACCAGGCACGAGCCGTTCTCCGTGAACGACCGGTTCGTGAGCACGGCGGTCGGCCAGCTGCGCGCCTGGCACCAGGCGGGCGGCGCGGTGCTGTTCGGGACGGATGTCGGCTACATGAGCGAATACGATCCGTCCGAGGAGTACCGGCTGATGGAGTCGGCGGGGCTCGGGTTCCGGGAGATCCTTACCGCCCTCACCAGCGCTCCGGCGGAGCGGTTCGCTGCGGGCACGCGTACCGGACAGGTTCGACCCGGCTTCGAGGCCGACCTCGTTGCCGTGCAGGGCGACCCATCGAGCGACGCGCGCGCGCTTGCGCGCGTGCAGCTCACGCTGCGCGGCGGCCGCATCGTCTATCGGGAGGAACGGGCCAGCCCGCGCGACTGACGTGCGCGTGTCAGAACCGGAAGCTCACCCCTCCGCCGAGCCGCATGATGTCGCGGTCGCGCGACAGCCGGACGTACCGCGCATCCATGTCGGCCCACAGCTGGCTGACCAGCCGCACGCTCGCCCCCGCGCCTGCGGTGAACGCGTATCCCGTGTGAGAAAACGACTGGTCGGCGAACATGGAGAACGCCGCAAGGATCCTGGGATCGATATCCAGCTCCTGATCGGTGTTATTGATGCCGAGCCCGCCGGCAATGTACGGACGGAAACGCGCGGTGTCCACCGGCAGCTCGTACCGGACGCCGAGGGTCCCGATCAGCGTCGACCCGTCACCCGCCGCGATGAGCCGGTCGCGCCCGCCTGGGGGGAAGATCGGGAGTATCGGGAGAATCGGAAGTCCCGGTATCGGCCGCGTGTTCCTGCCGAATACGGGCGAGCGGCGGAGCGCGTCGGTGATCACGCTGACGCTCGCGGTACGCGGATCGACGTCGAAGTAGCGCTCGCCGAAGCCGCCGGCGGCCGCATCGATCCAGGTGAGCTCGCCCTCGAACCAGAAATGCTCTGAGAAGCGGTAGCCGAACGATCCGCCGAGCGCCAGTTCCGCGTCGTCTGACACGGTGGCCACTGCCGGCGCGAACGACACCCGGAACCGGGGTTCCTGCGCGTACGCTCCGGGCGCAAAGAGGGTGAGGGCGATGAGCGCGGCGAGCGCCGCCTTCGTGACAGTCGTCATACGTTCTCCTGAGGTGTGCTGCGGCGAGGGCACCGGCGCCCTCGCCTGCGGTCCGAGCGTCCGTCGCAGTGGACGAAATCGCGGATGCTCAGCCCAACTCAGCAAGGCGTATGCCGCGGCGCCCTGGCGCGGAGCGGCGAACGCGTCAGCGTCCGGGCGTGGCGGGCGCGGCGGGCGGCTGCGCCGGCTGGTCCGGCTTCTTGCGCACGCCCGTGCGCAGGAACTCCTGCCGCGAGGCGACGCCGTTGTCGTTCCCGAGGTAGTCGTCCCGGCCGACTTCTTCCATCCACAGCGTGGTGGTGACGCCGATCGACGTCTGGAAGAAGTGCGCCTGTACGTCGGGCGCCGCGCCGTGCCAGTGCTCGACGCCGGGGCCTGCGTATTCGGTGTCGCCCTTGTGCAGCGCGCGGATCCGCTCGCCGCGCTTCTGCACGCGCCCGACGCCGTCGAACAGCATCATGATCTGGCCGCCCGCGTGGCAATGCCAGTACGACCGCATGCCCGGCTGCCAGATCGCGCCGGGCCCCGGCTGTCCGTTGACCACGATCTCGGGCACCGGCTTGGGCTGGTACACGCCTGTGGCCTGGACAGTCATCGGCTGCCCGGGACAGGCGCCGGCACCGGGCGGCGCGGCGGCTGCCTGCGGCGCCTGTGCCTGCGCGTCGGCACCGTACCTGGAGGCGCCGATCAGAAGGACCAGGAAGACGAACGGCAACAGCAGACGGCCTGTCGTGCGGGAACTGAGCGTCATTGCGAAACCTCGCGCGGCTCTGCCGCGGAAACGTGCGACGGCGGAAATTGTAACGCCGAACGGACAGAGCTGACGAGCTCGCGTCAGCGGCGGCCGCCGTTGATACTTACCTGAGAGCACGCTGTCGTGCGGTCCGCCTGCGGCCCGGTCGTCAGCCTTCGCTCGAAAGGACGGGCCGTGACTCGAGCTCTGTGCGCCTCGATGGTGCTGATCGTCCTCGTCGGCGCGCCCAGGCACGCGGCATGGCAGGCGGCCGGGCCGGCGCTGCCGCCAGGCCTCGACGCGTACGTCACGAAGGTCGTCAAGCCGACGCCCGCCGAGCGGCAGTCGCTGATCGCCGGAGAGCCGTTCGCCAAGCTGCTCGTTGCCGACGAGACCAAGGAAGTCGCGGTCTTCGGCGCCGTCTGGATCAGCGCGCCGATCCGGCGCTACATCGACGCCGTGCGCAACATCGAGACGTTGGAGAGCGGAGGCGGCTTCCAGGTCACGAAGAAGATCAGCACGCCGCCCGTGGCGAGCGACTTCGACCGGCTCCAGCTTCCTGAGGACGACGTGGCCGACCTGCAATCGTGCAAGGTCGGCTCGTGCGAGGTGAAGCTCGGCGAACAGGCGCTCCAGCGCTTCCGCAGCGAAGTGGACTGGAAGAGGAGCGACACGGTGGCGCAGGCGAGTGCACTGATGCGGCGGCTCGCCCTTCAGTACGTCACCGGGTATCTGGAAGGCGGCAACGCGCGACTGGCGGTCTATCGCGACAGCTCACGCCCCACGTTCGTGGCGGAGGAGCTGCGCGGAATGATCGACGGGATGCCGGAGCTGGCCGCGTCCATCCCCGATGTGCGCCGATACCTGCTGGAGTACCCGGCGGCGACGCTCCAGGGCGCGGAGTCGTTCCTGTACTGGCAGCAGGCGGTCTTCGGACTGAAGCCGACGATCCGTATCAACCACCTGACGATCAGCCAGCGCGCGACCGATGCGATCGTGGTGTCCAAGATGCTCTACGCGACGCACTACTTCTGGACCGGCCTCGAGCTGCGCCTGCTGCTGGCCGCTCCCTCGCGGACTGACGGATTCTGGTTCGTCACGCTGAACCGCAGCCGCTCGGACGGCCTGAGCGGATTCACCGGCCGTGTGGTGCGCGGGCGCGTGCAAACCGAGGTGCTGACCGGCGCGCTCAACGGGCTGCGCGCGACGAAGCAGCGGATGGAGCAGGGCGGCTGACGCGCGGACCCGCGCGTTACCGTGCTTCGAGGCGGACGCTCTGCAACTGGACCGGCTGGTTCGCGTAGTTCTCCATCTCCAGCGATCCCGTGGCCTCGCTGTACGTGACCTTCGTCGCCACCGACATCCGTCCCTCGCCCTCGCCGCTCGCGTTCACGTGGATCTCGATCACCGTGAACGGGAAGTCGCGGGTCGGTCGCCACTGCCTGGTTTCCCAGTAATCGATCGGACGGTCGGTCGCGAGAACGATCCGTTCGCGGCCGTCCTGGTCCGGGGTCCTGCGCGCGTAGTGGAGCTCGTACCCGAGCGAGGCGCGCACGCGCATGGTCCCCACGCGCCGGGTCTTCTGCAGTGCCGTGAGCATGCCGGCAGCTCCCTTACCGGTGTAGGCGGCGAGCAACTGATCGCGCTCCGCATCGGTGGACCAGCGATCGACGTTGAACTCGATCCGCTCGGCCGCCGCGGGACCGCTGTTGCCGATGTCCACCGCGAACGCAGTCGCCCTGAACGGGACGTCAGCTGACTGACCCCGGACGAGGCCCGGCGCTCCAATTGCGAGCGCCGCAGTCGCCATCACGCCCAGCGCCACGTTGGACCGCATGATCCCCCTTGCCGACTTGACGTACCCCTCCCTGCCGCGCCGGCTTCGAGATGCATCCTACTCCCTGGTCACGTAGAATGAGCGCACCGCAACAGCCCCGGCAAATCCCCCGCGCAGATGGGCGGGTGCTGGCGAAGCATGTTGCGAAGAACCAGAGGGCGATGTTGAACACCAGGGTCCATGCTCACGTGCTGCTCGCAATGCTCGCGCTGGCCGCCAGCGGCTGCTCGTCGTCGCCCTCCACGACTTCGGGCGGGGACGCAGGTGCCGCGGCGACCACTCCGGCGGTGACCTCGAGGAACGCGGACGATCCGCTCCCGCCGGTCACCTCACCGTACGATGCGCTCCCTGAAGACGCGCGCGGCCTGCTCGAACAGCCATTCACGGGCGACCTTCCTGAGATGGTCAAGCGACGCCTGATCCGCGCCGGCGTCGTCTACAACCGGACGCAGTATTTCATCGACAAGGGCGTCCAGCGCGGCATCAGCTACGAGTCGCTCCGCCTGTTCGAAGAGGAGCTGAACAAGCGGCTGAAGACCGGCCCGCTCAAGGTCCACGTGGCGATCGTGCCGCTGGGGCGCGATCAGTTGTTCCCGGCGCTGCAGGAGGGGAAAGTGGACCTCGTGGCCGCCGCGCTCACCATCACCCCCGAGCGGCGTGCCATCGTCGACTTCAGCATGCCGACTCGCAGCGGCGTGTCGGAGGTCGTCGTCACCGCGAAAGGGGCGCCGCCGATCGCTGCGCCAGCCGACCTCTCGGGCCGCGAAGTGTTCGTGCGGCGCAGCAGCAGCTACTACGAAAGCCTGCGCGCGCTCAACGCCACGCTGGCGAAGGACGGAAAGCCGCCGGTCCAGATCCACGAGGCACCCGAGGCGCTGGAAGACGATGACATCCTCGAGATGGTGAACGCCGGCCTGGCCGACGCCACGATCATCGACGACTTCGTCGTCGAGTTCTGGCAGCAGGTGTTCCCGGACCTGCAGGTGCACCCGAGCGCCGCCGTCCGGACGGGCGGCGAGATTGCGGTGGGCGTTCGCAAGAACAGCCCCCGGCTGCTGCAGGCGGCGAACACGTGGATCAAGGAATACGGCCCGCGTACAGCCTTCGGCAACACGATCGAGCGCCGATACCTCGGCAATGCAGCGTACGTGAAGAGTGCAGCCGCGGAAGCAGAACGTGCGAAGCTGCGCGCGATGGTCTCGATGTTCGAGAAGTACGGCAACCAGTACGAAGTGGATTACCTGCTGATGGCCGCCCAGGGCTACCAGGAGTCGCGGCTCGACCAGGGGGCGAAGAGCCAGGTTGGCGCGGTCGGCGTGATGCAGGTCATGCCGGCGACGGGCAAGGACCTCGCCGTTGGCGACATCAACCAGGTGGAGCCGAACATCCACGCCGGCGTGAAGTACTTCAGGTTCATGATGGACCAGTTCTACAAGGACGAGCCCATGGACCCCATCAACAAGGGGCTGATGACACTTGCGTCGTACAACGCGGGACCAGGGCGCATCCGGCAGATCCGTCGCGAGACGGAGCAGCGGGGGCTGAATCCCAACGTCTGGTTCGGCAACGTCGAGCGCATTGTGTCGGAGCGGATCGGCCGCGAGACCGTCACCTACGTCAGCAACATCTACAAGTACTACATCGCGTATCGCCTCGTGCTGGACCGCGAGCAGGCGCGCGACCGGGCCAGGGAAGTCGCAGCGCCAGGCAAGTAGGCGGGGCGGCGCAGTTACAATGGGACGTGCCCGTGCCGTTGACACCGCGCCAGCGTGCGACCCTCAAGGCGCGCGCCCACCCGCTCGATCCGATCGTGCAGGTCGGCAACGCCGGCCTGACCGATGCTGTCGTGGCCGAGACCGATCGGGCACTCATTGCGCATGGCCTGATCAAGGTCCGGATCGGCGGTGCCGACCGCGACGCGCGCGCGACGACGATCGACGCGCTGTGCGCGCGGACCGATTCGACGGCCGTGCAAAGCGTCGGGAAGGTTCTGGTGCTCTGGCGCCCGCGTCCTGACGATCCGCCCGTCTAGAGCAACATCCAGCCGTCAGCGCTACTTGCGGTACGTGATGCGGTAAATCGCGCCGGCCGTGTCGTCCGACACGAGCAGCGACCCATCCGGCATCTCGAGCAGATCGACCGGACGTCCCCAGGCCAGCCGCCCCTGCAGGAATCCCTCAGCGAACGGTTCGTACTTCGTGACGCGGCCGTTCTCGATGGTCGCGGTCATGATGCGGTAGCCGATGGGGCCCGCCTGCGGCGTGCGGTTCCACGAGCCGTGCTGCGCGATGAACAGCCGGTTGCGGTACTCCGGCGGGAACATGCTGCCGCCGTAGAACTTCAGGCCGAGCGAGGCGACGTGCGGGCCGAGCTTCTGCGCGGGCGCTTCGTAGCCGGTGCACGGATGCCCCGAGCCGAACTCGGGATCGGCGATCGTCCCTTCGTGGCAGTACGGATAGCCGAAGTGCAGCCCCGCCTTCGGCGCGCGATTCAGCTCGTCGTTCGGCTGCTCGTCGCCGAGCATGTCGCGCCCGTTTTCGGTGAACCACAGCTCCTTCGTGTCCGGGTGCCACGCCAGGCCGACCGAGTTGCGCACGCCGCGCGCGAACACTTCGTTGCCGGTCCCGTCCGGCTTCACGCGCCAGATCGTCGCAAACGGGTCGCCGCGGTCGCAGACGTTGCACGGCGCACCGATCTGGTAATAGATGTAGCCGTCCGGGCCGAAGGCGATGTACTTCCAGCCGTGCATGAACTCGGAGGGAAGCCCCTCGAGCACGACCTTGGGCGTCAGGCCGCTGCCGCTGCCGGCCTTCACGGCGTCGAGGACGTTGTCGAACCGCACGATCCGGTTCAGTTCGCCGACGTAGAGCGCGCCGTCCCTGAACGCGAGGCCGTTCGGTGTGCGCAGTCCTGTGGACAGCTCGATGATTGTTTCGGCGACGGTGTCGCGGTCCTTGTCGACGACCGCATAGACCTTGTTGGCGCGCGTGCCGATGAAGAGCGTGCCGTCGGGCGCCATCGCCATCGACCGGGCACCCTGCACGCCGCTGGCATAGACCGCGGCGGAGAACCCCGTCGGCAGCGTCAGCTTGTCCAGCTGGGGCACGGCGTTCGGCATGGCCCCACCCGTCCGTGCGGGCGGCTGCGCGGCGCCGCCCGGGGTCTGCGCCTGCGCGCCACCTGCCCCGATCGCCCCCGCGACCAGGATGCCAGCCGCGACACGCGCGATGGAGAGAAGGACCTGACGGCCCTGGAACCTGATGCTGCGCACACACACCTCCGTTGCGTGATCATACCGAAACGCGTCGTACGTGCGACCGGGCGGCTATGGCCGCCCGGTCACACGCGGGTTCTGACCCGCGGAGGTGGTCTGGCTCAGGGAACGGACTACTGAGCGGAGGCGAGCGCCTCGACGGCCATCGACTGGTGATAGCTGGCGAGCTCGCGGCTCTCACGGGCGGCGCGGCGGGCCTCCACGGCTTCCTGCTTCGCGATCTTCACGGTCTGCGGCGCCATGGAGGGCCACTTGTGAGCGATGGCCGGGGCGTTCTTCGCAAACTGCTCCGCCTTGGCTTCGTGCTCGGCGGCCTTCTTCTCGAGCGCCTCGGCCTGCACGCGGTAGCGCTTGGCCACGTCGGCGTGATCGCCGGCCGTGCGCGCCTCGCGGGCGAGCGCGGCGAGCCGGGCGGGGTTTTCCTGGGCGACGGCGAGGCTGCCGAAAGTCATAAGTGCCAGTGCAGCAACCGAGACGCGAATCACGTTGAATGTCATCTCCATAACCTCCGAGAGACATTCAACCAAGACCGGCCAGCGGGCCGGTATCCGCAAAACTACGGACAGTAAAATTACGGAGCTCTTTCGATGGCCACCAGGCCGTGGCGGACGGCGTAGTGCACGAGCTCAGCGGTCGTCGCCAGGCCGAGGTCGTCCATCATCTTGTATTTGTGCGTCTCGGCCGTACGGGGCGAAATCCCAAGAATCGCGCCGATTGCCTTGGCCGATTTGCCCTCCGCCAGGAGCTGCAGCACCTCCTGCTGCCGCGGCGTCAGCTCGATGCCGGTCGTCTTGCCCTGCCCGCGAAGCAGCCGTTCCTCGACGGCCGGACTCCGCAGCGCCGGCGACACGAACCTGCGGCCGGCGAGCGCGTCGCGGATTGCGGTCACCAGTTCGTCCGACGCCGCGTGCTTCAGCACGTAGCCCGACGCGCCCGCTTCGAGCGCGCGCGTCGCCGACGTCACGTCCGGGTGCATCGTCAGGAACACGACACGCGTGTTGTCGCCCTGCCGGCGCATCTTGCGGAGCGCGTCGATGCCGTTCAGCAGCGGCATCGACACGTCGGCGACCACGACG
Source organism: uncultured Acidobacteriota bacterium (assembly GCA_963748265.1). Classification (GTDB taxonomy): domain Bacteria; phylum Acidobacteriota; class Vicinamibacteria; order Vicinamibacterales; family CAVVIG01; genus CAVVIG01. The sequence goes on from CAVVIG010000004.1 coordinate 228,124, forward strand.
TCCGGTTTCTTCGACGCGCACGTGTCGACCATCTCGACGCCGTTGCGCGCGACGCCCACCAGCTCGAACTCCGCCGTCAACAGCCGCTGCAGCCCCTCGACGACGATCGCGTGATCGTCAGCCAGCAGCACTTTCGGTTTGGCCATCGGTTGCTCCAGCGGGCAGTGCCACCTCGAGGCGGGTGCCCGCGCCTGGACTCGATGCGACGGTGAGCGCGCCGCCCAGCAGGCGCGCCCGTTCCTCCATGCTGGCCAGGCCGAGCCCCGCCTGCCACCCCGGTGCATTGCGATTGAACCCGGCGCCATCGTCCACGATCGTCAGGCGCACGACCGCCTCTCTCCGTTCGAGCGCGATCGTCACCTCCGTGGCGGCCGCATGCTGCCAGACGTTGCGCAGCGCCTCCTGGACGATCCGGTACACCCCGAGGCGGATGTCCTTGGGCAGGCCGTCGATTTGGCCGGACGTGCGGAAGTCCACCGGCACGCCGCCGCGCTCCATGAACGCGCGGCACTCGGCTTCGATGGCGGCGGCAAGGCCGTGTTCGTCCAGCATGGCCGGGTGGATTCGCCGCGACAGGTCGTGCACGTCGTCAGCGAGAGTGGCCAGCGTCCGCTTCAGGTGTTCGAGCTCGGTGCGCTGCTCCGGAGTGGTCGACTGCAGGCGCTGCAACCGTCCGACCTCGATGGCCGTCGCAGCCACCCGCTGCACGAGGTCGTCATGCAGTTCGCGTCCCACGCGCCGGCGTTCGTCTTCCTGCGCTGTCAGGAGACGGCCCGCGAGCGCTTCGAGCTCGGCCTTCGACACGGTCGTCCGCTGGAGGTCTGCGCTCATGCGGTTGAACGCGGCCGCGAGCTCGCCGACTTCGTCGCTCGACCGCACGGTCACCGTCGCGCCCCGCTGTCCCGCGCCGATCTGCGCCACCGTTCGCGCGAGTTCCAGCACCGGCCGCGTCACCGACGCGCCGAGCCATCCGGCGACGACGAAGAACGCTCCCGCGAGGACGAGGCCTGCTGTGAGCACGCGCGCCTGGAGGGCCCGTACTGGCGCCAGCGCCTCGTCGGCGCTGATCTCGGCGACGAGCGTCCACTGCAGATCCGGGATCGCCAGCGCCGCGTGCGATCGCAGCACCCGTTGCCCCTGCAGGTTGACGCCGAACTCCGTTTCGCCCGATGCCGTCTCGATCTGCTGCACGACCCGCATGTCCACCGGCAGGTTGAGGACGGCGGTCTGGTCACGCCGGATCCGCGCGACCGTGTCGGCGGAGACCCCGGCGGATTCGAGGGTCGCGATGAAGCCGTCCGGATTTTCAATCTGCTCGCGCAGGTCGCTCCGCAGCGTGTTGTCGCTGCCGACGATGTAGGCCTGGCCCGTGTCGCCGAAGCCGGCTTCCCGCCAGTTGCGGCCCTGCGTCATCACCAGATCGACCTCGCGAATCGACAGCTGGATCGCGAGGACTCCGACGGTCGCGCCCGCGACGCGCACCGGCGCCGCGATGAACGACGCCGGCGCAAACGCCGACGCGATGTACGGCGCGTAGTCCTCGATGACAACGCCCGGCGCGCCCTCGCGCGCGCCAAGCGCCAGTGCGCGCTGATAGACCTGGCCGAGCCGCGTGGACGCGTACGGTTCCCGCGTGAGGTCGCCGCCGAGGTCCACCTCTTTCATCACCGTGTACAGGACGCGCCCTTCCGGCGCCGCAATGACGAAGATGTCGTAGGAGCCCAGCGCCTCCTGGTACTGGTGGAACGTGGGATGGTGCTGTGCGTGCGCCGCGCCATAGGCACCGGCCCCGCCGCCGATGTCCATCAGGAGATCTTTGGTGCCAGCCGGATGCGGGTTTTTCGCGATCGCCTGGTACTGCAGCGTGCGCGTCCGCGGATCGTGTGGGAGCCAGCGGGCCAGCAGATCGTCCGGCGTCAGCGTCGACGCGACGCGCGGACCGAGCGCGTCGCGATAGAACGCGGCCAGCGCGTCCTGCGCCGGGGCGCCGTCCGGCGTCGGCTCGATGCGCGGCCAGGCATCGCGCAGATCGCGCAGTGCCTCGATGGTCGCCTCGCTCGTTGACAGGGCGACAACCTGCCGGCCCAGGTCCTGGAAGTACCGCTCGAGGCCGTGACGGCGCGTCTCCCGGATCGCCGTCAGGCGGTCGTAGGTGGCCTGCCGCAGCGCATCGCTCGCCCCCGACGACGCAATCCAGCCGGTCACGCCGATTGCGGCGAAGGCGAGCAGCACCACCGTCAGCTGGAATTTCGTCCGGATGGACGCGCGGGCAGTCACGGTTTGCTCGTGTCAACTGTAACTGGTCGGCGGGCGGACGCAACCCGCGGGCCGGCCGGAGTGTCGGACTTGTCGTAGACTCGGCTCGCGCGACCCGGCCGTCAACGGTCATCACAGGACGATGCCACCGATCGCACCGCCGCCCCCCGACACCATTGCCTCCGCCGGTATCGCCCTGCTCGCCGTGGCCGTGGCGACGGCGTGGGCGCTGACCTGGTCCCAGGGGCGCGCCACGCTGCGGATCACGCTGCTGGCGGGAGCCGCGATCGTGATGGCGGGGAGCGCGTTCGCGGCGACGTCGGGCGTGCTGCAGCGGTTCGATACCGTGCCTCCGCCGATGGCCATCATGATCGTGGTCGTCTTCGGGCTCGGGTTCATCGTCGGCCTGTCGCCGATCGGCGGGGCGGTCGCCGCGGACGTGCCGTTCACCACGTTGATCGGTCTGCAGGCATTCCGCCTGCCGCTCGAACTCGTCATGCACCGGGCCGCGACGCTCGGCATCATGCCGGTGGAGCTCTCCTACTCGGGATACAACTTCGACATCGTCACCGGCACCGGCGCGCTGGTGCTGTGGGTGGTGCTGCGGGCGGGCGTCGGGGTGCCGACGTGGGTCGTCTGGGGCTGGAACCTGTATGGCATCTGGTGCCTGGGCGCGATTGCGTTCATCGCGCTGGCCACGTCGCCGATGGTCCGGCTGTTCGGCGACGCCCCCGGGCATGTCAACACGTGGGTGCTGTACTTCCCGTATGTCTGGCTGCCGGCTGTCCTGGTGACCATCGCCGTCGCGGGCCACATCGTCATCACCCGGAAGCTCGTGCCGACCACGTCAGCTCGCCTCAGCCGAGCGTAAACGGTGCCGAGGCGCCGGGCGTATGATTCGGTGTGCCCGAGAACCCTTCCGGTAAAGGCCTCCTGAGCCGCCTTGTTTCCATCCAGCCGGGGGAAAGCCGCGTTGTCGGCTGGTCGTTTCTGTACCTGTTCGCGGTGTTCACGGCCTACTACGTCATCCGGCCGATCCGCGACGAAGCCGGCGTGGCCGGCGGCGTGGACAACCTTTCGTGGCTGTTCACCGGCACGCTGATCGCGATGATGGCCGTGAATGCGCCGTTCGCGGCGCTGGTCGAGCGCCTGCCGCGGTCGCGGTTCATCGCGATCACGTACCGGTTCTTCATCGCCAACCTGTTGATCTTCCTGCTGCTCTTCCAGTTCGCGAGCGGCGACAGCCAACGTGTGGGTCGGCCGCGCGTTCTTCATCTGGACGTCGGTGTTCAACCTGTTCGTCGTGTCGGTGTTCTGGGCGTTCATGGTGGACGTCTTCACCACCGAGCAGGGCAAGCGGCTGTTCGGGTTCATCGCCGCGGCCGCCACGATTGGCGGCATTGTCGGCGCCAGCATCACCGCCAGCACGGTCCAGTCCGTCGGCGTGCCCGTGCTGCTGCTCGTATCGGCCGTGCTCCTCGAGGTCGGCGTTCAGGCGTCGCGGCGACTCGGTGCGCTGAACGCCGCGTTCAACAGGCCGGCCGGCCGCGAGGACGCGGCGCCCGAGCCCGGCGCGGGGAAGGGGTCGCAGAATCCGATTGGCGGCAACGTGTTCGCGGGCCTGACGAACTCCCTGTCGTCGCCCTACCTGCTCAACATCGCCATCTACATGCTGCTCTACACGCGTGCTCTCGACGTTCCTCTACTTCCAGCAGGCCGAGATCGTCGACCGCACCTTCGCCGACCGAGGAGCGCGGACCGCGTTCTTCGCGCAGGTCGACCTGCTGGTGAACACGCTCACGCTGGTCTGTCAGTTCTTCCTGACCGGCCGTGTGATGAAGATGCGCCGGCGTCGCGCCTGACGCTGATGTTCGTTCCTGCGATCACGGCGGTCGGGTTCCTGCTGCTCGGCATCATGCCGACCGTGGCGATCGTCGTCGGCTTCACCGTGCTGCGCCGCGCCGGCAACTTCGCCTTCGCGCGGCCGACGCGCGAGGTGCTGTTCACGGTGGTGAGCCGCGAGGACAAGTACAAGGCCAAGAACTTCATCGACACCGTCGTGTACCGCCTGGGCGACCAGGTGGGCGCCTGGGCGTCGAGCCTGATCTCGATGGGCGGCTTCGGCCCCGGCGCCATCGCGTGGGCCGCGGTTCCGCTCGGCCTCGCGTGGGTGGCCAACGCTGGCTGGCTGGGGCGCCGCCAGGAGCAGATTTCCGCGGGTGGCACGAAGCCGCCGCGGCGCGGGGCGGCACCAAGGCGGTCGCGCCCGCCACGGCGTCATGATCGGGCGCCGGATCGAGTTCGAGGAGGATTGCGTGTCCAGCTACACACGTCGTGACTGGCTCGACGCATGACCGTCGGCGCCGGCGCGGCCTGGCGTTCGACGCACGGAGGCTGTTTGCGCAGCAGCCGCTGGTGACGCGCGCCATCCCGTCGACGCGGCGAGCAGATTCCGGTCATCGGGCTCGGCAGCTCCGCGACCTTCTCGCAGGTGGCGCGCAGCGAAGACGTGACGGCGTTGCGCGACGTGCTCAAGGCGCTGCTCGACAACGGCGCGACGGTCTTCGACACGGCGCCCGGCTACGGCGCGTCGGAGGAAGTCGCGGGGAAGATCGTCGACGAGACCGGCGCTGGGCCGACCGGCTGTTCTGGGCGACCAAGCTGAATGTCGCCGGCGCGCGGCGGCTCCGCCGATCCCGCGGCCGCGCGGGCGCAGGTCGAGACGTCGTTCCAGCGCGTCGGCAAGGCGAAGATCGACCTCATCCAGGTGCACAACCTCGGCGATCCGAAGGTGCAGCTGCCGATCCTGCAGCGAGTTCAAGCAGCAGGGGCGCATCCGTACGTCGGCATCACCACGACGTTCGACAACCAGTACGACGAGCTGATCAGCGATCGATCGCAGACGAGACGCTGGACTTCATCGGCGTCGACTACGCCATCGACAACCGCGACGTCGAGGCGACCATCCTGCCGCTGGCGCAGGAGCGCAAGATGGCGTGTTCGCCTACGCGCCGTTCGGCCGCACCCGTCTGTTCAAGCGCGTCGGCGACCGGCCGTTGCCCGACTGGGCCAAGGAGTTCGACGCGCAGACGTGGGCGCAGTTCTTCCTGAAGTGCGTCGTCGGCCATCCGGCGATCACCGCGGTGACGCCGGCGACGAGCCAGGCCGAAGAACATGCTCGACAACATCGGCGGCGGCATCGGCCGCCTGCCCGACGAGGCGATGCGGAAGCGGATGGCCGCGTTCATCGATGCGCTCCCTACTGCGTAGGGTTGGAGTCCGCCCTGAGGAGGCGGCGGCGGTCGGCTGGTCGTGGCTGTTCTTCTTTGCCGTCCTCTCCGCCTACTACGTCATCCGACCGATTCGCGACGAGATGGGCGTGGCGGGTGGTGTCGAGAACCTGCCCGTGGCTCTTCACCGGCTCGCTGATCGGCATGCTGCTCGCGAACCCGCCGTTCGCGTTGCATCGCCGCCCGGCTGCCGCGTGCACGGTTCGTCTCGTCTCGCCTACCGCTTCTTCGCGCTGAACCTGGTCGGCTTCTTCGCTCGCGCTGCACCTCGTGCTCCCAGGAACACCAACTCTGGGTCGGCCGCCTGTTCTTCGTCTGGACGTCGGTCTTCAACATGTTCGTCGTCTCGATCTTCTGGTCGGTGATGGCCGACGTGTTCTCGACCGAGCAGGGGCAAGCGGCTGTTCGGGTTCGTCGGCGCCGGCGGCACGATCGGCGGCATCACCGGCGTCGGCGATCACCTCGATGCTGGTGCCGAGCCTCGGCGCGGCGAACCTGATGCTCGTGTCGGCGGTGCTGCTGGAGGTGGCGGCGCTCTCTGCCCGACGGCTGTTCCGCTTCGCCGCCCGTCAAGACGCAGGGGCGCCGCGCGTGCCGGCGCGCGAGCAGGCGAGCGGCATCGGCGGCTCGATCTGGGAAGGGCATGCGCGCGCACGGTCACGACCCCGTACTTCCTGAACATCACCGTCCACATGCTTCTGTTCACGGTGCTGACGACGTTCCTCTACTTTCAGCAGGCGACGCTGGTCGACGGCGCGATCATGGACCGCGCCGAGCGGACGCAGTTCTTCGCGAACATCGATCTGCTGGTGAACGTGCTCACGCTGGCGACGCAGACGCTGCGCCACCGGCTGGTGCATCTGACGCGTTCGGCGTGACCTCGGCGCTGGCGTTCCTGCCGCTGCTGAGCGTCGCCGGGTTCGCGGCACTCGGCCTCGTGCCGACGATTGCCGTGCTGATGGCGTTCCAGGTGCTGCGCCGCGCCGGCAACTTCGCGGTGGCCCGTCCGGCCCGCGAGGTGCTGTTCACCGCGGTCACGCCGGAGGATCGCTACAAGACGAAGGCGTTCATCGACACCGTGGTGTACCGTGCCGGCGACCAGATCGGCGCCTGGGCCTACGCGCCGATGGCGGCGTTCGGCTTCGGTATCGGCCGGCATCTCGGCCGTGGGCGCCGCGCTCGCGGTCGTGTCTGTGGTCAACGCGGTCTGGCTCGGCCGGCGCTGGCGCCGCGCCGGCGCGCGCGAAGTCTCCGTCCCGGCTTGAATCTCGTGGCGCCGGATCGTTAAATCGTCAGTCAACGGTCATCGCATATCCCATGTCTCTTACTGCCTGGTCAGGTCCATTCGGCGGCGTGCCCCCGTGGGACCGCATCGTGCCCGCCGACTTTCCCGCGGCCTTCGAGTCGGCTCTCGCCGAGGAGCGCGCGGCGGTCGCGCGCATCGCCTCGAGCGGCGAGCCCCCGACCTTCGAGAACACGATCGCCGCGCTTCAGCGCGCCGGCCGCGACAAGGATCGGGTGCTTCGGCTGTTCGACGTCATGCGCGAGAACTTGAGCACGCCGGAGTACCGGGCCCTCGACCGCGAATGGCAGCCGAAGTTCGCTGCGGCCGACGACGAGATCAAGTTCCATCCGGGGTTGTTCGAGCGGATCGACGCGGTGAATCGATCGCTGCCGCAGGCCGGACTGCGCGAGGACCAGGCCCGCCTCACGACCCTTCTGTGGGATTGGTTCGTGCGATCGGGTGCCAGGCTGGGGGCGGCCGAACGCGAGCGCCTGTCGTCCCTCAACCAGGAACTGGCCACCTTGTACTCGGACTTTCGCTCCAGGGTGATGGCGTCGGAGGACACGTGGACGCTGCTCGAGCGCAAGGAGGACCTGGCGGGCCTCCCCGCGTCGCTCGTCGACGCCGCCGCCGAAGCGGCCCGCGAGCGCGGCCTGGCCGGTGGGTGGGCGATCCTGAACACGCGCTCCAGTGTCGATCCGTTCCTGACGTTTTCGTCGCGCCGCGACCTGCGCGAGCAGGTGTGGCGCCGCTTCAAGTCGCGCGGCGACGACGGCGATGAGAACGACACCAACGCGATCATCACCGCCATCGTCCGCCTGAGGGCGGAGCGGGCGGCGCTCGTCGGCTACGCGTCGCACGCGCACTGGCAGATGGCCGACTCGATGGCGCGCACGCCGGAAAACGCGCAGGCGCTCATGTCCGCCGTCTGGCCGGCGGCCGTGGCTCGTGTGCGGCAGGAAGTCGCCGCAATGCAGGCGATGGCATCGCAGGACGATCGATCGCTGCGGATCGAGCCGTGGGACTACCTGTACTACGGTGAGCGCGTGCGTCAGGTGCGCTACGACCTCGACTTCTCGGCACTCCGCGGTTACTTCTCGCTCGAGGGCATGCTGCAGGCCGCGATGTGGGCGGCCGGTGAGCTCTACGGGATCGCGTTCACCGAAATCACGGGGACGATTCCTGCGTTTCATCCCGACGTGCGCGTGTGGAACGTCACCGACGGTCCCGGGGGGCCGCATCGGGGTCTCTTCTACTTCGACACCTTCGCGCGCCCGGGGAAGCGGTCGGGCGCCTGGGCGTCGGAGTACCGGACGCAGCACCGCATGGACGGCGGCTCGACGCCAATCGCCTCGAACAACAACAACTTCCTGAAGGGCGCCCCGGGTACGCCTGTGCTGATTTCGATGGACGATGCGCGGACGCTGTTCCACGAGTTCGGCCACGCGTTGCACTCGCTGCTGCAGGACGTCACCTACTCCGGGCTCGACAACACACCGCGGGACTTCGTCGAGCTGCCGTCGCAGATCAACGAACAGTGGGTCTTCACGCGCGAGCTGCTCGATCGGTTCGCTCGCCACCATGAGACCGGCGAGGCGCTGCCGGCGCCGCTGCTCGACAAGGTGCGCGCCTCCGAGACGTTCAACCAGGGATACAAGACCGTCGAGGCGCTCGCGGCGGCGATCGTCGACATGGAACTGCACACGCGAGCCGACGGTGTGTTCGAGCCGAGAGCGTTCGAGCGCGAGATGCTCGAGCGGATCGGCATGCCGCGGGAGATCGCGCTGCGCCACAGGCTGACCCACTTCGACCACCTGTTCGGCAGCGACTGCGTACTCGGGGCTCTATTACAGCTACCTGTGGGCCGATGTCATGTCTGCGGACGGGTGGCAGGCGTTCCTCGAGACCGGCAGCCCGTGGAACCGGGACATGGCGAGCCGGTTCCGGACGCACATCCTGTCGGACGGGAACACGCTGGACCGCGCCGAAGCCTACCGGCGGTTCAGGGGACGCGACCCCGAGGTTGCGGCGCTTCTCAGGGAGCGAGGGCTGGTCGAAGCGTAGGGCCGGGTCTTAAGACCTGGCCTCTCACGAGGGCGCACCAGGGCCTGCGCCTAGAGCACGCCCGCCTTTTTCATCACCGCCTCGCCCTTCGCCTTCACCTCGCGGGCGACCTCGAACGGGTCGCCTCCGCTGTACTTGGCGGCGAGCAGTTCGATCGACAGCGGACCGGCATAGCCCTTGTCGGCCAGCGCGCGCAGGATGGTCACAAGTGGCGTCACGCCATCGCCCGGGGGCACGCGCGTCGTCGTGTCGAGCAGTTCGCGCGGAATGTCCTGCACGTCCTGGAAGTGGACGTGGCGAATGTCTCCCGGGCGAAGCAGGTCGAGATCCTCGAGCTTGTTGTAGCCCGACCAGAAGTGATAGCAGTCGAACAGCGGCCCCACGTTCGGCTGCCCCGATTCCCGGGTGATCGAGAGCAGGGTCCGCAGCGTGGACGCGAACGTCGACGTGCGCACGAACTCGAAGAGCACGGTGAGCTGGAACTGCCTCGCAATCTCGGCCGCCTCGCGCACGTTGGCCGGTGCGGCCTTGTAGTCATCCGGCGTCGGCTTGATGGCGGTCGCCGTGGTCGTGTAGATGATCGGGATGCCGAGCTCGGCCCACGTTTCGCAGCGCTTCCTGAAGGTATCCAGCGCCGCCGCGCGCTCTGGGTTCGGCTCGACGAGCCCCGAGACGCCACACGCGCCGCTCACCGGCTTGATGCCCAGATCGCCCAGGAGCCGCTTGGCTGACGCCACAGTCTCGGTGCGCAGGTACTCGTCCAGCAGGCCGTTGGTGAGCTCCGCCTGGGTGACGCCCGCTTTCGCCCATCCCTCCAGCGACGCGCGGAAGCCGGCGCGCGACGAGGTGTTCTGGTGCATCGCGAGCGACATGCGGCGGGCCTGCCCGGAGGCCTGCGTTGCGCCGAGGGCGGCGAGCGCCGCGGGGGTCAGGAGCAGATCGCGTCTGGACAGCATGTCAGCCTCGGACCTCAGACCTTAGAACCTGTGCCCGGAAAGTGCAAACGGAAAAGGCCACCCTCCAGGCGCCCGGGCAAAACGTGCGCCCCGGCCTGGAGAAAACGGGTATCGTATCGGGCCGGAGGAGCGATGAAGAGACTGATCCTGACCCTCGCGCTTGTGCTGGTGGCCGCCGGTCCCGCACGGGCGCAATTGTCGCCGGCCAACGCAGCCGGCATCACTTACGGGCACGTGCACCTGAACGTCCCTGACATGGAGGTGCACAAGAAGCTGTTCACCGAGATCTTCGGCGGCGTGTTCGTGCAGAAGGGGCCGCTCGCCGTGGTGAAGTTCCCGAACATGCTCGTCGCGCTGACCCAGCGCGCACCCACCGGACCGTCGCAGGGCACGGTCATGGATCACTTCGGGTTCAAGGTGCGCAGCATGCCCGAGATGCTCCAGGCGGTTCGCGCCGCTGGCTACCAGGTACAGAGCGAATTCACCGGCGCCGAGGGCTTTCCGAACGCGTACGTGCTCGGGCCCGACGGTCTGCGGCTCGAGATGCAGGAGGACAAGACGCTCTCATCCAAAGCGCTCCCGAACCATGTCCACTTCCTGACGCCGGAGTTCACGACGTTGCTGGACTGGTACGTCTCCACGTTTTCGCTGACGAAGCGCGCGCGCGGGACGATCCAGACGACGGCCGATGCGGGCACCGTGAACCTGTCGTTCCAGACCTCGCCGAACCCCGTGGTCGCCACGAAGGGGCGCGTCATCGATCACATCGGCTTCGAGGTGGACAACCTGGAAGCGTTCTGCAAGCAGCTCGAGGCGAAGGGCGTGAAGTTCGACGTCCCGTTCCGTGACGTGCCGGCAATCGGGCTGAAGATCGCCTACATCACCGACGCAACCGGGGTGTATATCGAGCTGACCGAGGGCTACGACAAGTCCTAGCCGGCCTCGGCTGCATCGTCGTCGATCGTCGGTGACGCCGACGCGGCGGGCGCGTCCGCCGGAGCGACGTCCCGGTCGAAGAGCAGGGCATCAGCGAGAAAGCCGTGAGCCGCCGCATCGGAGCGCGCCAGGAGCGCTTCGAGCGGCGACCGGGGCGTCCAGCTCTCGCGCTGCTGCATCACGGGGAAGGTGCCGTCGGCGCGCGGCGGCGCGTAGCGGCACCAGAACCCCAGGTGCCAGAGCAGAAACTCCCGCACGCGTGCCAGGCCGTGGTCGTCGCCGCCCCAATGCGCCCTGGCGAGCGTCACGTACCGGCGATACAGCACCAGGCGCTCCTCCGCGGACGGATCGGTGTCGCCGGCCGTCTCGCGAAAGATCCACGGCTTGATCAGCGCGCCACGCGCGGTCATCGCGGCCGCGCACCCTGAGCGCGCGAGCGCCGGCGTGAACTGGTGGCCGAAGAGCAGGTCGCCGTTGCCGACGACCGGCACCGGCAGCGCGCCCGCCACTTCGGCGATCGCGTCCCAGTCGGCCGACGTCTTGTAGCGGGCCGCGCGGGTCCGGCCATGCACCGTGATGGCGTCGGCGCCGCCGTCCACGGCCGCGCGCGCGACCTCCAGGTAGTTGCGCCGCTCGTCGTTCCAGCCAAGACGGATCTTCACCGTCACGGGCACCCGCTGGACCGCGCGCTTCATCGCCTCCACGATCCGCCGCACGCGCTTCGGTTCGCGCGCGAGCGCTGCGCCGAGCCCCTTGCTCGTGAAGTAGTCAATCGGGCACCCGAGGTTCACGTCCACGAGATCGGCGCCCCGCGATTCGACCAGCGCCGCGGCCCAGGCCATGTCCTCCGGATTGTTCCCGGCGAGCTGCACCCCGAAACAGCGCTCCTCCGGGGCTCGCCGGATCAGCGCGAACTCCCTGCGGCGCTTCTGTTTGAGGCGCCGCGCCACCGCCATCTCGCTCATGGTGATGCGGGCGCCCAGCTCCTGACAGAGCTGGCGGTACGGGAGGTTGGAGCCCTTGGTCATGGGCGCGAGGACCAGTGCGCCGTGGAGGGTGTCGCGAATCGCAGTCATGGGGATTGGCCTGAGCCCGGCTGCGATTGTATGCTGCTGGCCCGGCCGGGGAATCCCGGCCGGCTTCCGTACCCGATGCCATCGATCTCAGATCGTCTCGAGTCGCCGGGCGGCGAGTCGGCGCTCGACGCGAGTCTTTGCGCCGCCCTCGGCGCCGAGCCTGTCGTCCGCTCTACAATGAAGGGCGGGACCATTCGGCAGGGAGGATCAGTCCAGGTGCAGAGCGAACAGCGGCGAGAGGTGTGGCGGCTGGCCGTGGTGTCGGCCGCGATCGCAATGGCGGCGGCATGCGCGCACGGCGCAGCGGGACGCGCCGACGAGCCGGCCCGGGGCGCGGGTGCGGTCGCGTCGCAGGTGGAAGGGCAGTCAAGCCGGCCGCGCCTCGACCACCTGATTCCGAGCCGTGATTCGATGGGCAGCCTGCCGCGGCGTTTCGAGTGGACGGCGGTGCCTGGTGCCGAGACCTACAGCGTCGGCATCTGGAACGAGATCGACATGCTCGTGTGGCGGCTCGACGGCATCCCGACCAACTCGCTCGAGACGCCCGACAGCCTGCGCCTCGAGCCGGGCACCTACTTCTGGACGATTTCGGCTGTGCAGCAGGGCGAGGAGATCGCGGCGTCCGGTCTCTCGGCGTTCGTGGTGCGCCCCGCCACCCCGTAGGCCGCGGCACGGCGCGGACGTGACACGTCGAACGTGAAGAGGCTGAACGCCTGTGGCTGAGCGTGGCTGACGCGCTGCGGCGCATTGCCGGCGGTCTGGCCGCCGACTGGCGTGCCTTCCGCCTCGACGACCTGCGCTTCGGGCACGCCAGCGATGCGCGCCTGATCATCCTCGCGCTGTTCGTGCTCGCCGCGCTGGTGCTGGCCGTGCGGCTCGCGCTGCCGCGGCGGCTGGTGCGCCACTCCATCGTCGTGCCGGCGGTGCTGGCCTCCATTCGACGGCCCGCCTGGGCCCGGCTCACGTCGCTGCCGCTGCTCATCGCGCTGGCTGGACTGCCGTTCCTCGTCCTCGCGATCGCCGATCCCTATACCGCGCTCGTGCGCAGGGAAGCGTCGTATCCGGGACGGCGGATCTGCCTGATGATCGACGCGTCGAACAGCATGAGCAGCCCGTTCCGGACGAACACGCTCGCCTCGGATCCGGCGTCGAACGCGTTCGTCACCACCGTCGCCGCGGCGCAGCGCTTCGTGCAGATGCGCATGAGCGGGCCGTACCGCGACCTGCTCGCGCTCGTCGAGTTCGGCAGCGAAGCGTACGTGGTCACGCCGTTCACGAACGACTACGACAACATCCTCACGAGCCTGTCGCTGATCGGTGAGCCGCACGAGTTCGCCGCGTTCCCGGATCAGCAGACGCTGATCGGCCGCGGGATCGAGGCGAGCGTCGAGCTGTTCAAGGCGTTCAACTACCTCGACGCCTCGGGGAACCTGCTCCTGATCTTCTCGGACGGCGAGGACACGAACGCGGCCATCCACGGGCGGCCGCTCGAGGAGATCATCCAGGGTGCCGTCGACGCGGGTGTGCCCGTGTACATGGTCCGGACCAACTACGACAAGCGCGAGGGCGACCCGGCGGTGCCCGACCGGCTCTGGAGCGACGCGGTACGGCGGACCGGCGGGCGCTTCTTCGCCGCGAGCGACGAGGCGAGCCTGCTCGCGGCCATCGACGCGATCGACAAGGTGTCCGCCGGCACCATCCAGTTGACGGAGTACAGCACGCAGCGGCCGCGGTTCCCGGTCTTTGCCGCGATCGCGGCGCTCTGCTTCGCCGCGGCAGCCGCCTCCAAGCTCACCGTTCCGTACTTCCAGCGCTTTCCGTAGACCAGCGCGCGTCACGCGCACGGTGCAGGCGCGCGAAAAGGCCATCGCGTCTCAGCACAGAGTTACGGAACAGCCGCCTCATGGGCGCCCCTTAAGCAGACCGCACGACGGCTGCGGCCGCCACCGTGTCATGTAGTATCTGTGCCGGCAGATCCGTGACGCCTCACGCGGTCCTGCAACCGGGAGGTTCGGGTGGCACGCAGCGCAACCGCGACATCGCCGTCGATCGTCGTCGACGATCGGCTCCACTTCGATGACGTGCGGCGGCGGGTGAAGGCGATCTTCATCGGCTCGATCGGCAACCTGGTGGAGTGGTACGACTTCTACGCCTACTCCGCGTTTGCGCTGTACTTCGCCAGTGCCTTCTTTCCTGGAAGCGATCCGGTCGTCCAGCAGTTGAACGCGGCGATCCTCTTCGCGCTCGGTTTCCTGATCCGCCCGGTTGGTGGCCTGCTCTTCGGCCACCTGGCCGACCACTACGGGCGTCGCACGGCGCTGATGCTGTCGGTGCTCCTCATGTGCTTCGGCTCGCTGATGATCGCGGTGACGCCGACCTACGCGTCCATCGGCATCGCCGCGCCTGTGCTTCTCGGCCTCGCTCGCATGGTCCAGGGTCTGAGCCTCGGCGGCGAGTACGGGACGAGCGCGACCTACCTCTCGGAAGTCGCGGATCCGAAGCATCGCGGCTTCTATTCGAGCTTCCAGTACGTGACGCTCATCGGCGGCCAGTTGTGCGCGATTCTCGTGCTGCTGCTCCTGCAGCAGGTGTTCCTCACGGCAGAGCAGCTGCGTGCCTGGGGCTGGCGCATCCCCTTCGTCGTCGGCGCCCTCCTTGCGGTCGTGGCGCTGCTGATGCGGCGCGACCTGCACGAGACCGAGGATTTCGTCGCGTCGAAGTCGGTCGCCCGCCGCGAGAACTCGGTCAAGGCGCTCCTCAAGTACCCGCGCGAGGTGATGGTCGTCGTCGGCCTGACGATGGGAGGGACGACGGCGTTCTACACCTACACGACCTACATGCAGAAGTTCCTGAAGCTGTCGGTCGGCCTCACCGACAACCAGACGACGATGGTGACGGCCGGATCGCTGGTCTTCGCGCTCTTCCTGCAGCCGCTGTACGGCGCCATCTCGGACAAGATCGGGCGCAAGCCGCTGCTGGTCTGGTTCGGCGTGATGGGGACGATCTTCACCATCCCGCTCCTGAACGGCCTGCAGGCGACGCGCAGCGCGTCGGTCGCGTTCCTGCTCATCGCCGGCGCGTGGCTGATCGTGGCCGGCTACACGTCGATCAATGCGGTCGTGAAAGCGGAGCTCTTCCCGACGAAGGTGCGGGCCACAGGCGTCGGGCTGCCCTACGCAGTGACGGTGTCGATCTTCGGCGGCACCGCCGAGTCGATTGCGCTCTGGTTCAAGTCCATCGGACACGAGTCGTGGTTCGGGTTCTATCTCTCGGCCGTCATCGCCGCGTCGCTGGTCGTGTATGCCTCCATGCGCGATACGAAACATGCGACGGCGATGGGCCGCCACGAGTAAGGCCGCCACGACCGATCAGGAGGTCCCCATGCGTGGCACGACCGGACGGCTCGCTGGTGCGCTGCTGTTGTTGCTGGTGTCGGCGGCGGTCGCAAACGGGCAGACTGCAACGGCGTCGGTGCCCGAGATCCCGTTCGACTCGGTTGCCGACTTCCTGAAGCTGCCGGAGGGGTTCAACTTCGGCGAGGTGCCCGGCGTTGCGGTCGACTCGCGCGGGCGCGTCTACGTGTTCTCGCGCTCGGGCAGCGCCTCGGGGCCGGCCTTCGGTCCCACCGCGGCGCAGCTGCTGCTCTTCGGCCCGAAGGGCGAGTTCATCAGGGAAATCGGCAAGGACCTGTACGGATGGTCGTTCGCGCACTCGGTGCGCATCGATCGCAGCGACAACATCTGGGCGATCGACAAGGGGGCCGACATGGTGATCCGCATGGACCCGTCGGGGCGCGTCACCTGGGTGTTCGGCCGCCGGCAGGAGTCCGCGGACGGCGCCGAGCCGTGGGAGCACGTGACCCCGCCGCTCGCCCCGCAGGACGGCCGGTTCCGCCAGCCGACCGACGTCGCCTGGGACTCGCAGGGCAACACCTACATCAGCGATGGCTACGTGAACTCGCGCGTGGCGAAGTACGACCGCAACGGCGACTGGGTGAAGTCGTGGGGCGAGCCGGGGACCGGGCCGGGGCAGTTCCGGACGCCCCACGCCATCGCGATCGATCGCCAGGACAACGTGTACGTCGGCGATCGCGGCAACTCCCGGGTGCAGGTATTCACCACCGACGGGCAGTACCTGCGGGAGTTCAAGGTGTCGGTCCCGCCGGACTACACCACGCGCGCCGTGAACGGACCCACCCCGAAGGCGGGTGACATGACCGGCGTCGGCGCGCCGAACTCGCTGTGCATGACACCAGGCCCGCAGCAGGTGCTGTTCCTGGGCGAGAGCACCTGGCCCGGACGCGTCTTCAAGGTTGCCCTCGACGGGAAGGTGCTGGGCGTCATCGGCAAGTCGGGCCGGAATCTGAAGCAGTTTTCGGGCGTCCATGCCATCGCCTGTCCGTCCGAGAACGAGCTGTACGTGGCCGAGACGTCGAACTGGCGCGTGCAGAAACTGCTGCTGCGTCCGCCGGCGCCCCCGACGTCCGCGGGTCGCTGAGCGCCCGCGACTGGAGCCACAATAGACGCATGACCGAATGGCTGGCCGCGCTGCGCCGCGAGCAGGCACACATGTCGCTTGCCGACGCCGACGCGCTGCCCGACCCGTTCGAGCAGTTCAGGGTGTGGCTCGGGGAGGCCCACGCGGCCGGCATCAAGCAGCCGAACGCGATGACGCTGAGCACGGTGGACCCGGACGGGAAGCCCGACGCGCGCATGGTGCTGCTGAAAGGGCTCGACGACCGGGGCCTCGTGTTCTACACGAACCGGACCAGCCCGAAAGGGCGCCAGATGGCGGCCAACCCGCAGGCGGCGTTGACCTTCTACTGGGACGCCCTCGAGCGCCAGGTCCGGGTCCACGGCCGTGTCGAGTGGACCAGCGACGACGAGTCGGACGAATACTTCCAGAGCCGCCCACGCGGGAGTCAGCTGGGGGCCATCGTCTCCGAGCAGAGCACCGTCATCGATGGGCGAGACGGTCTCGAGCAGGCGCTTGCCGACCTGGACGCCCGAACGGGCGACCGGCCGCTCCAGCGGCCTCCCGAGTGGGGCGGTTATCGGGTGATCCCGGTGTCGTTCGAGTTCTGGCAGGGGCGGCCGAACCGGCTCCATGACCGGATCCGTTACCGCCGCGAGAATCAGGACACCTGGACGCGCGAACGTCTCGCACCGTAGCCTCCAACCCTGCTAGCATCCGTTTCGCATGCAGAACATCGAGATTGCCGAAAGCCAGCGCGATGGCTGGCACATCGTGAGCGTGAAGGGACGTGTCGACGGGGTGACCGCCGACACACTGGAGAAGGCGCTGACTGCCGCGGCGAACGCGCATCCGCGCATCGCCGTCGACTGTTCGGCGATTGAGATACATCTCGAGCGCGGGACTGCGCTCGCTGCTCGAGGGGGCACGCGCCGCGCAGGCGTCGAAGCGCACCTTCGTCGTGTGCTCGCCGAGCGCGCGCGTCAAGCAGGTGTTCGACATCAGCCGGATGCACCTCGTGCTGCCGATTCAGGAGGCGCTGCCGTGCTGACGCTCCTCGAGGAGGTGGCCCTCCTGACGATCGATCCGCGGACCGGTGGGCTGCGCGGCGATCAGCTCTATTCCATCCCGTACGCGCTGGCCGGCGCCGTGTTGTTCGACCTGGCGCTGGCGGGCCGCATCGACACCGACACCGAAGCGATTACCGTCGTCGGCACGGGCGAGACCGGCCAACGCCTGCAGGACGAGTTGCTCGCCGAACTGGTCAAGCAGGGCGGACCGCTCGACGTGCGGCGGTGGGTGGAGCAGACGTTCCTGCTGCACAAGGATCTCGAAGATCGCGCGCTCAAGCAGCTCGTGGACCGGGGGCTGGTGCGGATGGAGACCAGCCGGCGGCTGTGGGTCATCGAGATACAACGGTTCCCGATGGTGGACGGGCGGCCCTACCAGCTCGTGCGGGACCGCCTGTGCGATGCGATTCTCGGCAACGCGGTTCCACCGACGCGCGACATCATGCTCGTCAGCCTGGCCAGCGCCTGCGGCCTCCTCGGCGCGGTGCTGACGCCGGAGCAGATGGCGGCCCGCAGGGATCGGATCGATGCGTTGTCGAGCGTCGAGACGATCGCGCGAAACGTGAGCAACGCGATCGCCAGCCTGTATAGCGACATGGCGCGGGGGCTCACCGGCGCGATGTAGCGCCCGCTCGGATCGCCACATGGCCAGCAACACCCGTCTACGCGAAGCGTTCGCCCGGCGACCCGGCCGGGCTCACGTGGCGGCCGTCGTGTGCGCCGTGCTGATGTACGTCCTGGCCTCTTCACCCACCACGCACACGAAAACGCGCGGCGACGCGCTGACGCTCTCGATCGTCGGCACGAGCGACCTGCACGGCTACTTCCTGCCGCGGGCGGGCCGCGGCGGCATCGGCCTCTTTGCCGGTTACATGAAGAACCTGCGCGCCGCGCGGGAGAGCGATGGCGGCGCGGTGCTGCTGATCGACGCGGGCGACACGTTCCAGGGCGGGGTCGAATCGGACCTGAGCGAAGGGGCCGTGGTCGTGGACGCGTACAACGCGCTCGGGTACGCGGCGCTCGCCGTCGGCAACCACGAGTTCGACTTCGGGTCGGCCGATCGCCCGGGCGCGCGGCAGGACGCGCACGGCGACCCGCGCGGCGCGCTCAAGGCGATGGCGGCGCGGGCACGCTTCCCCTTCCTTGCGGCCAACCTGCTCGACGAATCGACCGGACGCCCGGTCGGCTGGGCCAACGTCCGCGCGTCCACGCTGATCGACGCCGCGGGCGTCAGGGTCGGGATCGTCGGCGTGATGACGTACGGCGCGCTGCGCGCGACGCTGCCGCTGAACATCGGCGGCCTGGCGATGGCGCCGCTCGTCGAGACGGTCACGCTCGAAGCCGGGCGCCTGCGTGCGGCCGGAGCGCAGATCGTGATTCTCGGCGCTCACGCAGGAGGCAGCTGCTTCCGGTTCGACAATCCCTCCGACCTTTCGAGCTGCGATGGGGCGGCCGAGATCTTCGACGTCGCGCGGGCGCTCCCGGCCGGGCTCGTGGATGCGATCGTGGCCGGCCACACCCACGACGGTCTTGCGCACATCGTCAACGGCATCCCGATCGTGCAGGCGTACTCGACGGGACGCGCGTTCGGGCGGATCGACCTGGCGGTCGATCGCGCATCGAAGCGCGTGACGCAGGCGCGGCCGTTCGCGCCGCGCGAGATCTGCGACGCCGAGGACCCGCTCACCCTGCGCTGTGCGGCGAACGCCCGGGAGCAGGCGGCGCTGCCGGCTCCGGTGTACGAAGGGCGGCCGGTAGCGATCGATGCCCGCGTGCTTGCGGCGATGGAGCCGGCCCTCGATCGCGTGCGGCAGCTCCAGGCGATGCCGCTCGGCGGCGCCGTGCTCGAGACCGCGCTGCCGCGGACGGGAGAGCCCGAGTCGCCGCTGGGCAACCTCTTCGCCGACGCGCTGCGCGAGGAGTCGGGCGCTGACGTGGCCCTGAACAACAACTCGATCGGCGGGCTTCGTGCGGACCTGCCGGACGGCCCGCTCACGTTCGGCCGGCTGTACGATGCGTTTCCCTTCGACAACCGCATGGTGCGGGTGAACATGTCGGGCGACGAGCTCGAACGCGGGATTGAAAATGTCCTGCGCCGCGGCCGGCGCGGCGCGTTCGGCATCTCGGGCGCGCGCGTGCGCGTCAACTGCACTGCCGAGGGTGTCAGCGTCCAGCTGTTCCGGCCCTCCGGGCAGCCGATTGGCAGCGCCGAACGGGTCGTCGTTGCCGGCATGGACTCGATGCTCGGCGGACAGCTGTTCGCGCCCGTCATCCCGCCGGGCACGATCCGCGTGCCGCTCGAGGCGCCAGTCCTTCGCGAAGTCGTGGAGGACTGGATTCGGGAGCGCGGCCACGCACTCCGCGCCTCGCGGTTCCTCCGCCCCGAGGATCGACGCATCGAGTTCGGCGACGCCTCGGCGTCGGCCTGTATCGCCCAGTAACGGGGCAGGATGCCCGACCGCCTCCACGCATCCGACATCGTGACAATCGACGACCTGCGCCGGCTCGCAAAGCGTCGCGTGCCGCGCGTGGTCTTCGACTACATCGACGGCGGCGCTGACGCGGAGGTCACGCTGCGCGAGAACTGCCGCGTGTTCGACGATGTGACGTTCCGGCCGCGTGGCGCCATCGCGCACGAATCGATCGACCTGCGGACGAGCGTGCTCGGTCAGCGTTTCGCGCTGCCGTTCCTCCTCGCGCCGATCGGCAGCAGCCGCATGTTCTATCCACGCGCCGAAGTCCGTGCCGCCGCGGCTGCCGGCGCAGCGGGCACTGGCTACATCCTGTCGACCCTGTCGGGGTGCGCCCTCGAGGATGTGAAAGCCGCCACGCCGGGACCGGCGTGGTACCAGGTGTATCTCGTCGGTGGGCGCGACGTCGCGGAGAGCGCGATTGCCCGTGCGCGGACCGCCGGCTACGCCGCGCTCGTCGTCACCATCGACACCCCTGTTGCCGGCCAGCGCGAGCGCGACATCCGCAACGGGACCGCCGCGCTGCTCAGCGGCAACCCGCTCGCGATGGCGCCGCATGTTGGCCAGATGCTCACACGTCCCCGATGGCTCGCCGGCTTCCTGCGCGATGGCGGGCTGATGCGCTTTCCCAACGTGGTGCTGCCTGGCGTCGGCCCGATGCCGTACAGAGCGTGGGGCCGGCGCTGGCGCGGTCCGTCGTCACGTGGGCCGACCTTCGCTGGATCCGCGAGGCGTGGGGTGGCCCGATCGTCGTGAAGGGGGTCCTCATCGCCGACGACGCCAGGCGGGCGGCCGATGAAGGAGTGCAGGGCGTCATCGTCTCCAACCACGGTGGACGCCAGCTGGATGGCGTGCAGGCGACACTCAGGGCCCTGCCCGAAGTGGTCGCTGCCGCCAACGGGCGCGTCGATGTGCTGATGGACGGCGGCATCCGCCGGGGTTCGGACATCGCGAAGGCGATGTGCCTCGGCGCGAAGGCCGTGCTGATCGGCCGTGCCTACGCATACGGCGTCGCGGCTGCCGGCGGTGCCGGCGCAGCGCGCGCCATCGAGATCCTGCGGTCCGACCTGACACGCACGCTCACGCTGCTCGGTACCGGCGGCGTCTGCGATCTCGATCGGTCGCTCGTGGACGTCCCCGGCAACTGGAGGTGAGCCCGCGCCTCTCTACGCGCCCGTCAGATGGTTGAACAGCTCCGGTGTGAGCACGCGACTGCCAATGTGCTGGCCGAGGCGGCGATAACTCTCCCACTGCGCCTCGTCGAAGAACTGATCGATCGTCGTCTCGTGGGGAAAGTTGGGGTTCGCGCGGTGATAGTGGCAGACGTCCTCGGGCTCGTCGCCGGTCAACGTTGCCTTCACGTACACGAGCCATGAGGGCGTCGCGCCTTCGCCGGCATCCCGATACCTGATACGCGCGAGGGCGGCGTGCGCCTTCGACTCGCGCGCACGATCCGGCTCGATCGTGTGCCGGACCGCGGCTTCGCCGTGCACGTTCCTGAACCGCTCCTCGACCGATCGGCCGCGCCGCAGCGCGTCGAGATCGCCGAAGTACTCGCGCACCGTCGAAGGCAACGGCGGGTTCGACGGCGATTTGACGGGCTCCAGGCCATCGAGCTGCTGTGCGGTCAGGAACGCGACCTCCGCGCCGAAGTCGAGCCGCGCCTTCCGGACGAAGTCCGACAGACCCCGGAACTCGAAATCCGGGTCGGACTCCGCGTCGACGATGACGATGACCGGAAGGCGGCGTCGAACGAGCTCGTAAGCGCCCATGTTCTCGAAGTGTCCGCCGTCGGAGACGTTCCACAGCCGCCCGGCGGTGCCGTGTGTGCTGGCGAACATCTCCTGGAACAGCGCGGACTGCACCGGGAGCAGCGTGTCGAGCAGCCACGAACGCTTGGGCGTCACGCCGGACTCCCACCAGTACCCGAGCCTGATGTTGAACATGCCGCAGAGGATGGCAATCGGGATGGTGGTGTGCGAGCCAGCGGCCGCTGACGCTGCCGCCCCGGAGAGGCTGGCCCATCGTCCGAGCGAGAGCGTCTCCGGATCGGCGTCACGCTCCCCGAACACGCAATGGCCCTCCGCCGGGAATCGCGGCTCGGGCACGTTCGGGCGGCAGGTCAGCGACACGAGGTGGTGCCGAATGCCGAGGCTGAAGCCGCAGGGGCCGAGCGCGAGCCCCGTGCCTTTCCGATCCTGGTTCTGGATGCCGGTGCGCGCGTCGACCGTTTCGTTCACCGTCACGTTGATGATGTGGAGCGGCGCACCACGCTCCCATGGGCGAACCGGCTGCGCCGCCGGCGGGTGGCCGCCATTGCGCGACGGCCAGTACCAGTACGCGTTGCCCGGCAGATCGTCGCCGGCGGTCGTCTCCCAGACCGGCGTGGAGGTCGAGAGGCGAGCCTCGTTGGATGCGCCCAGGAACGTGCGAACCAGCCGCGCGGCGTAGAACCCCTGGATGGAGGACATGTTCGCGAAGACGCGCGTGTGCCCGAAGATCGCGGTGAACAGCACGAGGATCGCAAAGACGGCGATCAGGTAGCCCCATTGCCCGTCCGACTGCGGAACCACCGACGCCGTTCGGAAGCGCCAGCGGACCGCGTGCGACGCGACGTCGATGACCAGGAGCCAGATGGCCAGGAGCGGGACGGCGACCACCCAGGACAACACCGACATCGGCACCCGCGGACGCCGCGCATCGCGCATCGGCGCAAGCAGCGTCCAGATCGGGCGCGCGAACGCGCCAATGCCGGCGAAGGTCCCGAGGGCGGCGGAGCCCCAGCGCAGCAGCTGACCGTCTGCGGCGGCCGCGTAGAGGGTGGCGCCGAGCGTATCCACGGCCGCGAAGGCACCGATCACGCCTGATACGACCAGGCCGTGCATGAGCGTGCGGGACAGGCGCATGCGCGCCCAGTCGTCGGCCTCGCCCTCGCTCAGCGTTCCGCCGGTACCGGGCGCGGCGGCCCTTCTCGCCGCCCGGTACCGCATGACGAACGTGACGATCAGCACGGAGGCAACCGTGGCGCAGAGGGCGAGCCTGACGGCGAGGATGGCCCCCTCGTGCGGTACCAGGGCGTAGTACAGCGTTCCAGCCAGCGCGAGGAGGAGAGCGAGCGCCGCGCCCGCTATCGGTGTGAGCGTCTGCGATCGCTGGCGCGCGATGAGCCAGTACGCCCACCCGGCCGGCGCCGCCCACAACGCCAGGAGCAACAGCGACACGACCGCCGCAGGGCTCCACCAGAGCGTGTTGCCGAACGGCAACGCCTCGGCGAGCATCGACCGCAGGTCCGAACGCGATGCGACCGCGGCGGCTGCATGGTCGATCCCCAAACGGACGGTCTGAAGGCCCACGAACACCGTCAGTACCGTCGTCGCCAGCACGATGTGCACGGCGACCCAGTTGCGCAGCAGGATCGCGCCAAGGACCAGGAGGTCGCCCGAGCCGCGCGGCGCCAGGTAGCGGCCGTTGTCGCGCAGCCACCGGAACACCTGCGGGCCCCAGCCCTTTCGCTCCGGCGGCGTGTCGGCGGGGTCCTCGCCCTGGAGCACGCGCTCTACGTCATCGACGTTGCGGATCCAGCCGCGCGTGAACAGGCGCCCGAGGAACGCGGCGAAGTAACTGCCGCCCGAGACGGTCGAGAGGTAGTCGATCGCGCCGACGCTGCGGGCGGCTGCAAGTGCCTGAAACACACCGAGGCAGAACGTGGCGCTTCGAACGCCGCCGCCTGACAGCGCAAGGCCGATGGTGTCGTCCGGCAGCGTCGACGGCGCCGGCTGCTCCACGTCGCCCGGAGCGGGCGCTCGCCCCGCGGCCAGACGGCGCGCGGCAACGAGCCGCGCCTCGTCCGCTTCCAGGGCAGGGGGGTACGAGATCGGGTCTGCGCGCATCGAAACCTTTCGGCGAGGGATCGCGGTATGTGTCGGGTGTGCGCGAATTCTATCGAATCGGCCGTGGCCGCACGAGCCTCACCGGCGGCGCTCGTTCGTTGTGTGATGTAATGAACGCTCATGCGTGCGGTCCTCGTGTTTGCCGTCCTCGGTACTGGCGGCGGCCTGCCAGCGGACGGGACAAGGGGCGCTGGATCGGTTGCATCCGTGCGCAATCGAGGAGGGGCCGCCCGACGCTTACTGCGGCACCTACCGCGTGTTCGAGGATCGCGCCGCGGCGTCCGGCCGGTACGATCGACCTCAAGATCGTCGTTGCGCCCGCCCTGAGGCGCGACCCCAGACCCGACCCGCTGTTCATCTTCGAAGGCGGGCCCGGCGGGGGCGCTGCGACGCTTGCGTCGTACCGGATTCCGATGTTCCGCCGCTACCAGACCGATCGCGACATCGTCCTGGTCGACCAGCGCGGAACCGGCGCGTCGAACCCGCTGGATTGCAGCGCCGACGATCCCGACGCCGACGACCTGGGCAGCATCGACAGCTATCCGGTCGAGCGCTTCCGGGCGTGCCTCGAGAAGCTCCAGGCGGACGCGCGGCTCTACACGACGTCGATCGCGATGGACGACATCGACGACGTCCGCCGCTATCTCGGATACGAGTCGATCAACTTGTGGGGCGGCTCCTACGGGACGCGCGCCGCGCTGGTCTACCTGAAACAGCATGAGGGCTCGGTCCGCAGCGTCGTTCTCGACGGCGTGGCGCCGCCCGACATGCGGCTTCCGCTGTACATGGCGCGCGACGGGCAGCGTGCCTTCGATCGCCTGATCGAGGCGTGCGACCGGGACGCCGCCTGTCGCGCCGCGTTTCCGTCGCTCCGCGCCACGGTTGACCGGTTGTGGACGCAGCTGGCCGCCCGTCCGACCGTCGCGTTCGCGCACCCGCGCACGGGCAAGCCAGTGAAAGTGACCGCGTCGCAGCGGCTCATCGCCACGATCGTGTTCCAGTCGCTGTACACGCCGGAGATCACGGCGCTGCTGCCGCAACTGCTCGCCGACGCCGCGAACGGCAACTACCAGGGGCTGTTCGCGCTCGCGTACTCCGCCGACCTGCCCAAGGGCGCCATGAGCGAGGGGATGTTCCTGTCCGTCGTCTGCGCCGAGGACATGCCGCGCATCGCGCCGGGGGACATCGCCCGCGAGACCAGCGGGCGATTCATCGGCAGCACGATGTTCGACACGCGGATGAAGCCGTGCGAGTTCTGGCCGCGCGGAGCCGTGGCCGACGACTACTACGAGCCTGTCGTGTCGTCGAAGCCGGTGCTCATCTTCTCGGGCGAGGACGACCCGGTCACGCCGCCGTCCTGGGGCGAGCACGTCAAGCAGACGCTGCAGAACGCTCGTCACGTCGTCGTGCCCGGCGCCGGGCACATCACCTTGATGCGCGGGTGCGTCCCGCGGCTGGTATCGACGTTCCTCGACGACGCCAGCGTGGCGGGGATCGACCCGGCGTGCCTGGGCAACCTCGCGCGTCCGCCGTTCTTCACGAGCTACACGGGGCCGGAGCAGACCCGGTGATCGCCATTCGCGGCGTGCGCAAGCACTTCGGACACGTCGAGGCAGTGCGCGACGTCACGTTCACGGCCGCCCACGGCACCGTCACCGGCCTGCTCGGACCCAACGGCGCGGGAAAGACGACGACGCTGCGGATGCTGTCCGGGCTGATGCGTCCCGACAGCGGCAGGATCGAAGTCGATGGCGTGGACGTGGTCGCCGATCCGGTTGGCGCACAGCGCCACATGGGGCTGCTCCCCGATTCGCGCGGCTTGTATCCGCGGCTGACGCCGCGTGAGCACATCCGGTACTTCGGCGAGCTCCACGGGCTCGATACCGCCGAATTGCGGCAGCGCACGGCCGACCTCCTGGCGCGCCTCGGCCTGGCATCCGTCGCCGACCGCCGCGTCGCCGGCTTTTCGCAGGGTGAGCGAACCAAGGTGGCGCTGGCACGCGCCCTCGTCCACCGGCCGCGCAACGTGATTCTCGACGAGCCGACCAACGGGCTCGACGTGATGAGCACTCGTGCGATGCGCGAGCTGATTCGCGGCCTGCGGCAGGACGGCTGCTGCGTAGTGTTCTCGAGCCACATCATGCAGGAGGTGTCGGCGCTCTGCGATCGGATCGTCGTCATCGCGCAGGGGACCGTGGTGGCCGATGGCACGCCTGACGACCTCAGGCGGCTCACCGGCAAGGCGGACCTCGAGGACGCCTTCGTCGCGCTGGCGGGCCTCGAAGCGGAGGCCTTCGAATGAAGACGCGCATGCGTGGCGTGTGGACCGTGTTCCGCAAGGAAGTGCTCGACGCCGCACGCGACCGCCGGTCGATCGGATCGCTGATCTTTGCGGCGATGATCGCGCCGCTCCTGTTCGGTGTGATGTTCACGGTCGCCGCCGAGCGGCGGCGCAGCGCAGACGAGATCAGGCTGCCGGTGCAGGGAGCCGAGTTCGCGCCGGCGTTCGTCGACTGGCTGCGGCAGCAGACCGGCGTCGCGGTCGTTCCGCCGCCGGCTGACGCCGAGGCCGCGGTGCGCAACCGCAGCGAAGATGTCGTGCTGATCATCGAGAAGGACTTCTCGAAGAACATGGCGCGTGCGGTCCCGGCGCCGGTCAAGCTGGTGAGCGACGCGACGCGCGACAGCGCGAGGCCGAAGGTGGCGCGCGCCCGCGGCCTCGTGAATACCTACTCGAGCCAGACGAGTGCGCTGCGGCTCGTAGCGCGCGGGGTGGCGCCATCCGTCGCGACGGCGGTGCGAGTCGAGGAAGTCGAGGTGTCGAGCTCGCAGCAGCGGCTCGCGATCCAGCTGAGCATCCTGCCGCTGTTGCTGGTGATCGCGGCGCTGACCGGTGGGATGCAGGTCGCGATCGATTCGACCGCTGGCGAACGCGAGCGGGGATCCCTCGAACCGCTGTTGCTCAACCCCGTGTCGCGTGGCGTGCTGGCGACGGGGAAGTGGCTGGCGGCATCGCTGTTCGGCTGCGGCGCGGTGCTGTTTTCGATGGTGCTGACGGTGAGCGTCATGCGGCGGGTTCCATGGCACGACCTCGGGATCCGCTTCCGCGTCAGCGACGCGGAGCTCATGAGCCTGCTGGCGCTCATCCTGCCGCTTGCGCTGCTCCTGAGCGCGGTGGTGATGTTCGTCTCCACCTTCGCACGCTCCTTCAAGGAAGCGCAGACCTATCTCGGGATGCTGATGCTGGTCCCTATGCTGCCAGGGCTCGTTTCGGCGCTGTACCCGCTTGCGGGCCGCCCCTGGCTGGCGCCCGTGCCGGTGCTCGGGCAGTACGCTCTTGCCGCGGACGTCCTCGGCGGCAATCCTCCGCGAGCGATCTACTACGTGGTGGCGGGTGCGGCAGTCCTGGCAGCGGCGGGAGTGCTGGTCGTGCTCGCCGCGCGGCTGCTTCGCCGCGAAGCGATCGTCTTCGGGCGCTGAGCTACCACCAGCGGCGGGACCAGACCATCTGCGCTCCAACACGCTGATCCGTCTCCGACGCTGCGTAGCCGCGGCCGGCCGTCACACTCGTACGGAGCGTGAGCTCGCGCGTCAGGCGGAAGGCGGCCGTCGCTTCGGCCGTCCTGAACGACAGGCGTGGGCTGCCAGGCGGTGTGTAGAACGGCGCCGGGGCGTCGATCGCTTCGTAGCGTCCCGACATGTACCAGCGGGGCGAGAGGGTGTGCGTGCCCTGCACGTACCAGCTCCCGGCGCGATCCTGCGCGCTGCCGCGGTCGAAGCGCTCGCGCGTGACCTCGCCGGCGATCTTCGTGTAGCCGAAGGCGTACTCGCCTTCGACGGTCCACATGGTCAGCATGCGATCGCCGGCGGCGGCTGCGCCCAGCTCGTCGGCGGTCGCGTACTGCCCGTGCGCCGTTGACGCGCCGAGCCGCAGCCCCGGGATCGGCGTGACGCCACCCCCGACGATCGCCACCGGCGTCGCACGTGGGTTCTGAGCGGCCCCGAGGACGAAGCGGCGTGTCGGCGCCGACGTGACCACGGCCGCCCGCGCGTCCCAGCGGTCGGTCGACATCGTGGCGAGCGCGCCAAGCGGATACGACGACGCGATCGAGCGCATCATCGGTGCTCCGCGGTCGAACGGCATCAGCGGAATGAAGTAACTCAGGTGGGGCTGGATGGTCGGATTGACGTCCGCCCGCATGTCGAGCATGCCCAGCCCGATGGGAGACGGGATGTAGCCTGCGTCCACGCGCAGACCGATCCTGCCACCCTGTTCGTAGCGGACCGCGGCCTGGTAGATCTCCTGGTTCCACGCGTCGGCCGACGCCGACTTGAAGAACCACGGACGAATGTGGACCGCCCACCGGTCGCTGAGACGGACGACGCTGCTGATGTCCAGGCTCGCGTCGGGCCGGCCGTTGGTCGCGTCGCCGGCGAACAGGTCGATCATCCCGACGCTGTCGAGGCTCACGCGCGACAGCCCGGGCGGCTGCGCCCACGCGCGGCTCCCGGCGGCGATGACCATGATCGCCGCGACGAGCAGCACGCGTCCGCGCCGGCCGCTCGCGGGCCTACGCACTGAGCGCCTCCATCGGACGCTCGTCGTCGCAGGTCGCGACGCCGGGCAGCGCCTGTTCGAGCGCGCCGACGATGTCGGCGTGGTACTCCGTGCCGGCACAGCGCCACAGCTCGCGCAATGCCTCGCGGCCCGAGCGCGCCTGCCGGTACGCGCGCGCGCTGGTGATGGCGTCGTATGCGTCGGCCACGTGCACGATGCGCGCGAGCAGCGGGATGTCGTCGCCGCGCAGTCCCTTCGGATAGCCGAGGCCGTCGGGCCGCTCGTGGTGCAGTTCGACGATGTCGACGTGCGGCAGGAGAAACGGAATGGTCCGCAGGATGCGCGCGCCGACGACGGGGTGCGTCTGGATGGCCTCGAAGTCGGCGTCCGTGAGTGGGCCCAGCTTCCGAAGCACGTCGTCGGAGATGCCGATCTTCCCGATGTCGTGCAGCAGCGCGCCGAGGCGGAGCACTTCGATCTGGTCGTCAGGGATCCGCAGCACGCGGCCGATGGCGACCGACAGTACGCTGACACGCTCGGAGTGGCCCGCGGTGTACGGGTCGCGCGCGTCGAGCGCCGCGGCGAGGGCGCGGATGGCGCCGGCATAGGCCGCTTCGGTGCGCAACTCGGCATCGACGACGGAGGCCATCAGCCCGTTGAAGGTGCTCGTGAGCAGATCGAGCTCCCGGCTCGATCCATCGGCCTGCACGGGGCGCGAGAGGTCGCGGGCCGCGGTCATGCGCGCCAGCGCCGCCGACAGCCGCTCGATCGGGCGGGTGAGGAGGCTGGCGAGCCAGAAGCTGCCGAGCAGGCCGAGCGCCAGCGCACCGATTGCCGCACCAAAGAGCGCCGAGTTCAGGCGCGTCAGCGCGCTCCGCGACGCGTCGTCGATGGAGCCGAGCGCGTAGATGCGCGCGGCGCCGACGTGTGCGATCTCGCGGTAGGCGTAAGCGCTGCCGTCGAGCGTCAGCGAGCCGGAGCCCCGCGCCAGGCCCGTCATCGCCGTCAGCAGGCCGTTCGCCGATGCTCCGGGAAGCGTGGTGGCGACGACCGTGTCGCCGTGCACGATCGCGGCGCGCGCGCCCGATATGCGATCCAGCATCTGCGCGTGTTCATGGTCGAGCGCGCCGCCGAGCTCCAGCCTTCCGATCGTTGCGCCGTCGTCGAGCGTGAGCGGCACGGTGATCGTGCGGAACAGTTGATCCGCGGCCACGACCAGCGTGTCCTCGCCTGCATCCGCCGCCGGCGACAGCGGTGGGTTGCGCGTCCGCCACACGTCGCCGAGGCGCCCGGCTACGGCAAGCGTGACGCCGTCGGCGCCGGAAAGGGCGACGGCATCCGGCTCGACGCGCGCCGCGAGCTTGTTCAGTTCGCGCTGGATCGTCGCGAGCAGCTGCGTCCGCGCGGCACGGTCGGCATTCGACAGCTCGGCGAAGTACGTGTCAACGGCGGCCTTCAGCGTCGGGTTCTCGGCGAGCGTCTCCGCTTCGGCACGCAGTTCGCGCGCGCGGCGCTCCTCGATGGCGGCCAGCATCTGCTGGCTCATATCCAGGTTCAGCGTCACGTTCTGGCGCACCTGGTCCTGCACGCTCATGCGTACGAAGAGGAAGACGAGCAGCAGCAGCACGGCGACCGTGCCGAACGT
This sequence comes from uncultured Acidobacteriota bacterium, assembly GCA_963748265.1. Lineage (GTDB taxonomy): Bacteria > Acidobacteriota > Vicinamibacteria > Vicinamibacterales > CAVVIG01 > CAVVIG01. Next base: position 258,094 of record CAVVIG010000004.1, read on the forward strand.
GACGGCGAGTGTCTTGACGACCAGGCGTGGCGGCCCGAGGCGTCTCTTCATCGATCGGTCTCGACCGGCAGCGAGATGTCCGCGGAGACGGTCTGACCGGCGTGGATCGTGATACGCGAGGACTGCTCACCGACCCGCTCGTGCCAGCCGACGAGTGTGTACTCCCCCGGCAGGGACGCCGTTCAGCGCGAAGGTGCCCCGGTCGTCGGGGGTCGCGAAGTCCGGATGATCGAGCACGACGATCGTCGCGCTCATGTGCGAGTGGATGTGGCAGTAGACCTTCACGATCCCCGGCTTCGTGAACTGCCGTGTTCGCGTCTGGCCCTCGGGATAGCGCCCCAGGTCGAAGGTCCCGGCCCCGGAGAGCGAGAAGACGTTGTGGAAGTAGGGATCGAAATTCGGGAAGTCGACCGTCGATCCGCGCGTCACGGCTACCACGCGCGGCGAGAACGACTCGTGCTCCTGCCGGATCTGCACGTGGGTCACCGGAAGGGCGCCGCCCGGAGCGACGCCTTTCAGGTAGACGACGACGTTGCGCATCTCCGGGGAGGCCGGCGGCTGCTGGCGATTCACGCCGCGTGGCGCGTACGCGTTCGTGCTGATCGGCACGCCGCGCATGCGCGACGTGAGCGTCACATGGCCGGCGATCGTCCCTGCGCGCTCCTGCCCGTGCATCGACGGCGCGGCGAGAGCGACCAGGGCGCACGCCCCGATGACCCACGCGCGCAGCGGCGGCCCGGCACCGCTTCGCGATCCTGCATGACCTTGCACCGTAACGCGTTCTCCTCCGGAGACTTATCGGTAGGAGGGAGGTGCGGGAGGAGACGTATTTGTCGCGACGCTGCGACGTGCACGTGTTCACGTCGTCGGGTCTGAAGACCCGACGCTACATCTGTCGACGGAACCGAGGCTACACGTTGAACTTGAAGAGCATCACGTCGCCGTCGGCGACGACGTATTCCTTGCCTTCCATCCGGTAGAGTCCCTTCTCGCGGGCCGCGGCGACGGAGCCGCAGCGCGACGAGGTCGTCGTAGGCGACCGTCTCCGCCTTGATGAAGCCGCGCTCGAAGTCGGAGTGGATGACGCCGGCTGCCTTCGGCGCGGTGTCGCCGGCATGGATGGTCCAGGCGCGCACTTCCTTCTCGCCGGCGGTGAAGTAGGTCCGCAGGCCGAGCAGGTGGTAGGTGGCGCGGATCGAGCGCGCCGATGCCGCTCTCCTGACGCCCAGCTCCTTGAGGAACGCCTCGGCCTCCGCCGGGTCGAGAGGTCGACGAGGTCGCTCTCGATCTGCGCGCTGATGACGACCGCCTCGCAGGCCAGATGCGTGCTGACGTACTCGCCGCACCTTCTGCACGTAGGGGTTGTGCGTCGGCGGTGGCCAGGTCGGATTCCTTGACGTTGCAGGCGAAGATGGTCGGCTTGTCGCTGAGGAGGAACAGCGGCTGCGATGATGCGCCTGCTCCTCGGGCGCGAGCGGCACGGTCAGCGCCGGCTTGCCGGCGTCGAGCACGTCCTCGATCCTCGCGCGAGCACGGCGTCCTCGGCCAGCGCCGCCTTGTCGCCGCGCTTGACGTCCTTCGCGACCCGCTCGCGGCGCTTCTTGACCGAGTCGAGGTCGGCGAGCATCAGCTCGGTGTTGATCACCTCGATGTCGCGGACCGGATCGACGCGCCCGGAGACGTGGTGCACGTCGGCGTCCTCGAAGCAGCGCACCACCTGGACGATCGCGTCGACTTCGCGGATGTGCGTGAGGAACTTGTTGCCGAGCCCCTCGCCCTGGCTCGCGCCCTTGCACGAGGCCGGCGATGTCGACGAACTCGATCGCCGCGGGGATGACGACGGTGGTCTTCGCGATCTTCTGCAGGACCTGCCAGGCGCGCGTCGGGCACGGTGACCATGCCGACGTTCGGATCGATGGTGCAGAACGGATAGTTGGCCGCTTCGGCCTTGCGGGTGCGCGTGACGGCGTTGAACAGCGTGGACTTGCCCACGTTGGGCAGCCCGACGATTCCGGCTCTCAGCATGATGTGTCAGGACGGGTCAGGACGCGATTGAACAACCCACAATGATACCGCGCAGTGCGCGGTCGTCGCGAGAGATGTAGGGTCGGGTCTTAAGACCCGACCCCCATGTCTGCGTCGAAGTCTGAAGACCCGCCCCTACATGCGATTGGGCTTGCGCACCTGCGCGCGGCGCGGCGCTGCGTGCACACGGCGTGACGGCCCGGTCCGCAGCGCACGCGACGGCGTCGGCATGTCGAACGGGCGTGCCACGGCGAGCAGGGCGATGAAGTCGCGGATGTGCGGCAGCCCCGCCGTCTGCTTCAGCGTTGCGGCGCTCCAGGTCCGGCCGAACCGGCTGCGCGTGAGCGGGACCGCGGACAGCGTGCCGGCCGACACGTGCGGCTGCACGGCCCACCGGGAGAGCACGCCGATGCCCAGGCCGGCTTTCGCCATTTCGATGATCGCCTCGGTCAGCCGCACCTGCAGCACACGCGCCGGGGCGATGCGCGCGGGCTTGAGGAGCCGCTGGTACACGGTGCTTTGCTCGCGCGGCGAGTAGCTCAGGAACGTCTCGGTCGCGAAGTCCGAAGCGGTCACGAACGGCCGGCGTGCGAGCTTGTGCGCCGGGTGCATGACGACCGTGTACTCGTCCTGGAAGAGCGGCTGCAGCTGGATCCGGCGGTCGCGCGCCCGATCGCTCACGAGCGCCAGGTCGATCTGCCCCTCGACGAGCGCCGGCACCGGCCGATCGGTCGCCGACACGTCGATCCGGACCTCGACGTCGGGATGCGCGCGCTCGTAGTCTCGCAGGAGGCCGGGCAGCCAGTGATAGCAGGTGTAGCACTCCGTCGTCAGGCGGAGGAGGCGGCCGTCGCCACCCTCCTGGCGGATGGCGTCTTCGGTCCGTTCGACGATCGCGATCACGTCAGCCGCGGCGGCGAGCAGTGTGCGGCCGGCGGGCGTCAGCGCAAGGCGGCGGCCGGCGCGATCGAAGAGCCGTACGCCGAGCCGCGACTCGATGTCGCGCAGCTGGTGGCTGAGCGCCGACTGCGTGAGGTGCAGCGCGAGGCCCGCCTGCGTGAGCGTTCCGCACTCCGCGATCGCGCGGACCAGCTGCAGGTGCCGCATTTCTACGTGCATGGATGTCATTATATGATGTTCATCATAAGTATGAAAACATAGAGATTCATTCATACATCAGCGGTGCCTAGCATGGCCGCATGGTGGATCACACGGTCGTCATCGCGCTCGCGCTCGCCTGGCCGGGGCTCTCGCCGGCCCGAGGGTCCCTACCGGCGCACGCGCCACTCCTCCCGCGCCCCTGCGGGATCCTGTCTGTAGGGTCGGGTCTTACGACCCGACCCCTCCATCGGCTTCCGACGGCCGCCTGCCCGCGGCCGCGTGTGTCGGGCGGCGATGCCGTTGCACGCGACGGCCGATCGCGTGTCTCCCGGCTGCTCGATCGCGTAACCGGAGTGCTCGGCCGCAGGCCGACGCCCGACGTCACGGAGGCACCCGTCGTCGTGCGCGTCTATGATGCGGCGGAGCCTGTCGACATCGATCGGCGCCGCGCGCTCGATCACGCGTCCGGCATCCTGCGGACGGCAGGGCTTCGCATTGTCTGGCGTCCGTGCACGGCTGGGGCGGCTCGGGACGTGCGGCCGGGCCGATCGGACGCCCCGAAGGCTGCGGCGTGCTCCAACCCGCCGGAAGCCGGCGAGCTGATTCTGCGCATCGCCCGTGCATCGCATGGTGTGCAGGGCGACGTGATGGGGTTCTCCTATGTGCCGGGCATCGTCGCCACCGCGCTCGCCGACCGCGTCGCCGATGCCGCGCGGCGCACGGGCGTGCGTGCCGAGCTGCTGCTGGGTGGAACGGTCGCGCACGAGATCGGACACCTGCTGCTCGGGCAGACGCCGCACCCGGCCGCCGGCCTCATGCGATCGACCTGGTCCGACGAGGAGCTCCGTCGATCGGTGCCGTCGATGTTCCGGTTGTCGCGCGACGAAGCACGGCAGATCGTCAACCGTCTGCGGGCGGGCCGCTGATGGACGATGAAGGGTGGGGCGATGTAGGGTCGGGTCTTAAGACCCGACCCTACGGACCCCGGCGCCGCGGTGCTACGATAGCCGGCGCCGCGGGCGGACTCTTCCGCTGCGGTCACGGAGGTGCCTGTGAGGCGTCATCTTTCGCCGCTGTTGTTTGCCGCCGTGATGCTGCTGCTGCCGGCGATCGCGCCAGCCCAGACGCTGGTGCGCGACGTGCGCGCAGCCCTCGCAACCAACGACCTCGCCGCAGCCGACGCGCTCGTGACGAAGTATCGCGCGGCCTCCGGAACGACCCCGGAGGCGCTCGCCGCGATGTCGTGGCTCGGGCGCGGTGCGCTCACCGCACGCGACTACACGAAGGCCGAGGCCTACGCGCGCGACACGGAGAAGCTCACCCTCGAACGGATCAAGGCGCAGCCGCTGGCGTCGGACCCGAACTTCGTGACGGCGCTCGGCGCCGCGCTGGAAGTGCAGGCCAAGGTGCTCGCCGAGACCGGCCAGCGCGCCAGTGCCGTCGTCTACCTCAAGGACCAGATCGCGAAGTACCGCAACTCGCCGATCCACGCGAGGCTGCAGAAGAACCTGAACCTGATCAGCCTCGAGGGACAGCCGGCCCCCAAGCTCACCGCGAAGGAGTTCCTCGGCGCGCCGATGCCCGACATGAAGGGGCATCCCGTGGTCCTCTTTTTCTGGGCGCACTGGTGCCCGGACTGTAAGGCGCAGGCGCCGATCCTCGCGGAACTCGAACGCGACTACCGCGATCGCGGGCTGCTCGTCGTCGGACCGACGCGGCACTATGGCTATGTCGCTGGAGGCGCGGCTGCGCCGCCCGCGCAGGAGCTCGCGTACATCGAGCAGGTGCGAAAGCAGTACTACGGCATGCTGGCGACGATGGCGGTTCCGGTGAGCGACGAGGACGCCCTGGACTACGGCATGGATGCGACGCCGACGATCGTGTTGCTCGACCGCGCGGGGCTCGTCAAATTGTTCCACCCGGGACCGATGACGCGCGCGGAGCTCGAGCCGCACATCCGCACGCTGGTCGGCACGACCGTCAGCCGCTGATCGTCCGCGGCGAACCGGTCAGGCCCGGGCGAACGCGTACGGAATGCCCGGGCAGTCTTCGGGTACGCGCCAGTGATCCGGCTCGCTGTAGTCGTAGGCGCGGTCCACGACGTTCAGCATCCGCGCATACTCGTGGCCGATGTTCTGCACCCCGTGCCACACGCGCGGCGGGATCACGACGAGCGCCGGACGCAGCGCGCTCAGCTTGAACTCGTTCACCAGCCCCCTCGTTGGCGAGCCCTCGCGTGCGTCGTACAGGACCACGCGTGCCGTGCCTTCGATCACGAACAGCCGGTCGATCGTCTCGCCGTGGGCGTGCCACGCGCTGATGCCGCCCGGCACGAGCACCACCTGGAAGATCTGATCGACGGGAGCATCATCCAGCGCCCAGTCGCGCCGGTAGATCTCCGTCAGGTGTCCGTTGGCCTTCGGCACGTTGCGCACCTCGCGCAGCCGGACGCCGTCGATGAGCGTCAGGTTGGCCGGATTCCACTCCGCCGTAATCGTCTGCCTGTCGCGGGTCGCGCCCGGCAGCAGCCACTCTCCCGTCATCCCCGATCTCCAAACGCTGGTGCGAGCCCGCGCGTGCGACGCAGCGACCGGATGAAGCCGCCGCGGCGCCCGTACCGCAGGAACGAGAAGAACGCGACCGGCGGAATGCCGGCGGCGACACAGGTGCGCGCAATGGTCGCCTTCGCAGCCTGACTCCCCAGCCGCAGCGGGTTCACGTAGGTCGACATCGGCGAGGATGCTTCGGCGATCGCCGTGAGCAGCTGCTCCCGGAACGCAGGATCGTCGCGCATGCCCGACAGCACCGCGATGTGCTCGTCTTCGTGCCGCAGGCGGTACAAGTCGCGGCGTCCCCCGGAGGTGATCTGCACGGCGGTCAGCTTCGACACCGGACGCAGCGCGGCGCCGCACGTCAACGCGCGGCGCAGCCAGTCCTGTGAGGGCGCGTCGTAGAGCGCCGACGCCGGGGTCCACGGCCCGACCCGCGCAGCCAGCTCCCGCCGCATCAGCCACACCGATGCGGGGACCGGATGCCAGAACGCGTAGCGCTGCCCGGGCGAATTGCCCCAGATGTGTGCGCGCCCGCTCGCATCGATGCGTGCGCTGAGCGAGTACACGAGATCCGCACCGGTCTTTTCGATCTCACGCTGCAGCGTTCGGAGGTGATCCGGGAACCAGAGATCGTCGTGGTTCAGAAAGGCGAGGTAGTCGCCGGTCGCCTGGGCGACGCCGGCATTGTTCGGCACCGACTGCTCGCCGTGGTTCCGCGCGAGGTTCGTGAACCGAATCCTCCGGTCGCCGAACGAGGCCACGGCCGCGGCCGTATCGTCAGTGCACCCGTCGCCGACGACGAGCAGCTCCCAGTCGGTTTCGGTCTGCCATCGCACTGTCTCGATGGCGTGGCGCACGACGTTGCTTCGGTTGTACGTGGCTGTGACGATGGAAACGCGGGACATCAGGGTCTGACGGGGTTTTGCAATTGTACCCCGACCGTGGCGCCGAACGGCCAGGTACCGCCGGGTGACGCTCCGTGATGTAATGGTCGGCCGTGACCGACCACGAACGCTTCCTCGATCTCAAGTCCCGCCTGGCCGCGATCCACGACATCAACAAGGCGGTGTCGCTCCTCGGCTGGGATCAGCAGGTGATGATGCCGCGCGGCGGCGCCGCGGCCCGCGCCGAGCAGCTCGCGACACTGGGACGCCTGGGGCACGAACTGTTCATCGCGCCGGAGGTCGGTCGGCTGCTGGACGACCTCGGGTCGTACGAGGACAGCCTGCCCTACGACTCGGACGACGCGAGCCTGATCCGCATCACGCGGGACGACTACGAGAAGGCGCGCCGCGTGCCGGGAGAGCTGCGCGCCGAGATGTCGAGGGTGTCGTCGCACGCGCGCGACGCGTGGGCGCAGGCGCGCGCGGCGTCCGACTATGCCGCTTTCCTGCCGCACCTGCGGAAGACCATCGATCTCAAACGCCGCTACATCGACTGCTTCGAGCCGGAGGCCGAGCCGTACGACATCCTCCTCGACGAATTCGAGCGCGGCACGACGACGGCGGAAGTGCGTCAGACCTTCGACGCGCTCAAGCGGGCCATCGTCCCGCTGATCGAAGCGGTAGCGGCACGGTCGGATGCCGTCTCGGACGGCTGCCTGCACGGCGACTTTCCGGTCGATCGCCAGCGGGAGTTCTGCCACATGGTGGCGCGCGACTTCGGGTTCCGTGACGGGCAGTGGCGCCTCGATCCGACCGTGCACCCGTTTGCCAGCAACACCTCCACCTTCGACATCCGGCTGACGACGCGGTACTACCCTGATTACATCAGCCCGGCGATCTTCGGGACGATGCACGAGTGCGGTCACGGGCTGTACGAAAACGGCATCAGCGAATCGCTCGAGCGGACGCCGCTCTGCCGCGGCGTGTCGCTCGGCATTCACGAGTCGCAGAGCCGCCTCTGGGAGAATCTCGTCGGACGCAGCCGTCACGCGTGGCACTACTTCCTGCCACGGCTGCAGGCGGCGATTCCGGGCCCCTTTGACGCCGTCGACGTGGAGACGGTCTACCGCGCGATCAACAAGGTGCAGCCGACGCTCATTCGCGTCGAGGCCGACGAGCTCACCTACAGCCTGCACATCATCGTCAGGTTCGAACTGGAGCAGGAGATGATGAACGGCACGATTCCTCTCGAGGAGGTGCCGGAGGCGTGGAACGCCCGGATGAAGCGTTATCTCGGCGTGGACGTGCCGGACGCGGCCAACGGCGTGCTGCAGGACGTGCACTGGTCGCTGGGCTACATCGGCTACTTCCCGACGTATGCGATCGGCAGCATCGTGTCGGCGCAGATCTGGGAGCGCGTGAGCGCCGCGCTGCCCGATCTGACCGGGCAACTCCAGCGCGGCGAGTTCCTGCCGCTGCGGGAGTGGCTGCGTCAGCACCTCCACGGCCTGGGGCGCAAGTTCACGCCGAAGGAGACGCTCGAGCGGTCGATCGGCGCCGACGGTGTCGACGTGGAGCCGTACGTCGCGTACTTGCGCCGCAAGTACGGCGAGTTGTACGGCCTCGCGAGCTGACGCGCGCACGGGGCCTGAGCAGCGCCCGCTTCCGCGGCTATGCGCTCCGGGTCTGTTCGGCAGTGTCTGCGCCGGCCTCGCAGATCACCCGCGGGCCACTAGCAAACTCAGCCGTAAAATCCGTGGTCGTCTTTCGGGAAGGGCCCTGGCGTGGGCGTCCGCGTTCAGTCTCAGCTCCGCTCGAGCTTCACCGACTGGAGGACGATCGGCGTCGCCGGACGATCGTTCGGCTTCGTCGTTTTGGTCGCGCCGATCTTCTGCACGACGTCCATGCCGTCGACGACCTCGCCGAAGACGCTGTGCCGGTTGTCGAGCCACGGTGTCGGAGCGAGTGTGATGAAGAACTGGCTGCCGTTGGTGTTCGGTCCCGAGTTCGCCATCGACAGGATGCCCGGCCTTGGTCGTGCCGCAGTTTCGGGTGGAACTCGTCCGCGAACTTGTACCCGGGGCCGCCCGTGCCGGTGCCCAGCGGGTCGCCTCCCTGGATCATGAATGCGTCGATCACGCGATGGAAGATCGAGGCCGTCGTAGAACGGGCGGGTCACCTTCTGGCCGGTCTTCGGATCGGCGAATTCCTTGGTGCCTTCGGCGAGCCCGACGAAGTTTGCGACGGTATTCGGAACCTCGGCGTCGAACAGCCGGATCCGTGAAGCTGCCCTCGCTCGTCGTGAAATGCGCATGCAACATTGATATGCTCTCCAGTTCGTAGACGCGAATGCGCGATCATACCGGTTCCCCACGTCCGCGTCTGCACGCGACGGCCTGCGCGCCAACGCGGATACGATAGTGGCCTGCGGGTCATGAGGAGGCATATGCAGCTGAAGACGATGATGTACAGCGCGGTGGGCGTGATGATCGCGTCCGTCGTGGCGTTCGCGGGACAGGCGGACCTGAACAAGGTAGCCAAGCTGCGGAGTCCGGCAGCGTTGAACGAGCAGGCGCCCGCGGTCTTCAAGGCGAACTTCGACACGAGCAAGGGGACTTTCGTGATCGAGGTGCATCGCGACTGGGCGCCGCTCGGGGCCGATCGCTTCTACAACCTCGTGAAGAACGGCTTCTACGATGACGTGCGGTTCTTCCGTGTCATCCCGGGCTTCATGGTGCAGTTCGGCATCCACGGCAACCCGGCGATCCAGGCCGCGTGGCGTGCGGCGCAGATCAAGGACGATGCCGGTCAAGCAGAGCAACAAGCGCGGCTTCGTGACGTTCGCCACCGCGGGTCCGAACACGCGCACCACGCAGCTCTTCATCAACTTCGGCGACAACGACTCAGCTCGACAAATCAGGGATTCGCGCCGTTCGGGCGGGTCGTGACGGGCATGGACGTCGTCGACAAGATCAACGGCGGCTACGGCGAGGGTGCCCCGCGCGGCAAGGGCCCGGACCAGGGCCGCCTCCAGGCCGAGGGGAACGCGTATCTGAACAAGGAATTCCCGAAGCTCGACTTCATCAAGGCGGCGACGATCGCGCAGTAGCTGTTTCCTCGGAATCCCCGAGGCGGGGGGACAGGGCGGGTATGCTTCCTGCTCTGTCCCTTTTCTGTTTCGGGCACCCTGATGACCCGCATGTCCGATGTCGTCGATCGATCCCGCGCTGACGGCGCTCGCGGCCGGCCGCCATCGCGATCCGTTTTCTCGTGCTCGGTCCGCACCGCGACCGGCAGCGGCATAGTGAAGGTCCGCGCGCTGCAGCCCGGATGCGCGCCGCCGTCGCCGTCCGGCTCGTCGTCGACCGGCGAGCTGTCGCGATGATGCGGCGGTTGACGCCGGGCGGCCTGTTCGAGCTGACGCTGCCCGGACCCGACGTCCCCGACTACCGCCTGCGCGATCACGTTCGCGGGCGGTCACGTGCTGGAGATCGACGACCCGTACCGCTACGGCCGCGTGCTCACCGACTTCGATCTGCACCTGCTCGGCGAAGGGACGCACAACCGCGCGTTCGAGAAGCTCGGCGCGCATCGCATGCGCGTCGGGGTCGACCGTGGGCGTGCACTTCGCCGTGTGGGCGCCGAACGCCCAGCGGGTGAGCGTCATCGGCGACTTCAACGGGTGGGACGGGCGCGTCCATCCGATGCGGCTGCTCGCTGCCGTCGGGCGTCTGGGAGCTGTTCGTCCCCGACCTGCCCGACGGTGAAAGCTACAAGTTCGAGATCCGCACGCAGGCCGGCGAGCTGCTCGAAGAAGAGCGATCCGTTCGGCGTTCGCCTTCGAACCGCCGCCGCAGACGGCGTCGGTCGTGCGCGACATCTCCGGCTACGAGTGGCGCGACGACGACTGGATGGCGACGCGGCGCGATCGCGGCGCCTGGCTGCACCGGCCGATGTCGATCTACGAAGTGCATCTCGGGTCGTGGGCGCGCGTGCCCGAGGATGGCAACCGCTTCCTGACCTATCGCGAGCTGGCGGACCGGCTGGTGCCCTACGTGAAGGAGCTGGGGTTCACGCACATCGAGCTGCTGCCGGTGATGGAGCATCCGTTCTCCGGCTCGTGGGGCTACCAGGTGCTCGGCTTCTTCGCGCCGACCAGCCGGCTTCGGCTCGCCCGAAGACTTCAAGTACTTCGTCGACATCTGCCACCAGGCGGGCATCGGCGTCATCCTCGACTGGGTGCCGGGCCACTTTCCGAAGGACGAGCACGGCCTCGCGCGCTTCGACGGCACCGCGCTGTACGAACACGCCGATCCGCGGCAGGGCGAGCACCAGGACTGGGGCACGCTGATCTTCAACTACGGGCGCAACGAGGTCCGGAACTTCCTGCTGTCGAACGCGCTCTTCTGGCTCGAGGAATACCACGTCGACGGCCTGCGCGTGGACGCGGTCGCGTCGATGCTCTACCTCGACTACTCGCGGCGCGAGGGCGAGTGGATGCCGAACCGCTTCGGCGGCCGCGAGAACCTCGATGCGATCGAGTTCCTGCGGCGGCTGAACATGCTCACGCACGGCGAGCACCCGGGCACGATCACCGCGGCGGAGGAGTCGACGTCGTTCCCGGGCGTGAGCCGGCCGGTGCACCTCGGCGGGCTCGGCTTCACCTACAAGTGGAACATGGGCTGGATGCACGACATCCTCCAGTACTCGCACGACGATCCGGTCCACCGGCGCTGGGCGCACACCCTCCTGACCTTCTCGATGCTCTACACCTACACCGAGAACTTCATCCTGCCGTTCTCGCACGACGAGGTCGTGCACGGCAAGGGCGCGATGCTCGACAAGATGCCCGGCGACGCGTGGCAGAAGTCCGCGACGCTGCGCACGCTCTACGGCTTCATGTACGGCCACCCGGGGAAGAAGCTGCTGTTCATGGGCGAGCGAGTTCGGCCAGTGGCGCGAGTGGAACCACGATCGCAGCCTCGACTGGCACCTGCTGGACGACCCGCCGCACGCCGCGCATGCAGCGCTACGTGCAGGCGCTCAACGCCCTCCTGCGCGACGAGCCGGCGCTGCACGAGTGCGACTTCGACCCGGCGGGCTTCCGGTGGATCGACTGCAACGACAACGAGAACAGCGTCGTCTCGCCTGATGCGCGACGCGCCGCGACCCGCGCGAGTTCGTGGTCATGGTCTTCAACTTCACGCCGGTGCCGCGCCAGGACTACCGCGATCGGCGTGCCGACCGCCGGCTTCTACGCCGAGCTGCTGAACAGCGACAGCGCGCTGTTCGGCGGCAGCAACGTCGGCAACGGCGGCGGCGTGGCGAGCGAGCCGATCGGCGCCCACGGCTTCGAGCAGTCGCTGCGGCTCGTCGTGCCGCCGCTCGGCTGTCTCCTCCTGAAGGTCCGCTGACGCGCGAGCCGGATCGTGCCGCTGCGTTCCTCGCGTGCGATGGCCGTGGCACTGGTGACGCTCGCGACCTTCACCGACATCCTCGCGTATTCGATCGCCGTCCCGGTCCTGCCCGACTTGAGCCGGCGCTTCGGCGCGTCGCCGACGATGATCGGGCTGCTGTTCGCATCGTTCGGCGTCACCTTGCTGGCGACGTCGATCCCGATGGGCGCCGTGTCCGATCGGGTCGGCCGCCGCTGGCCGCTCGTCGGGGGCGCTGTCCTCCTCGCCGCTTCCACGATCCTTTTCGCGTTGGCGGACAGCCTGCCGATGCTGTTCGCCGCCCGGCTGGTGCAGGGGGCCGCGGATGCGGTGACATGGGTCGTCGGCTTTGCGCTCGTGGCGGACCTCTACTCGAGCGACGAACGCGGACGCGTCATGGGCTGGGTGATGTCGGCGACCACCTTCGGCTTCATGATCGGGCCGACGATCGGCGGCTGGCTGTACGAGCGGGCGGACCGGCGGTGCCGTATCTGCTCGTCGCTGCACTGTCGATCGTCGCGGCCCTCGGGTTCCTCTGGCTGCGCACGAGCCACGATCGACGCGAGGTCGACAGCGTGCCGCTTGGTCGGGTGATGCGCGTGCCGGCGGTGGCCGTCTGCTCGGCGGCGGTCGTCCTCGGCGGCGGCACGCTCGCGATGCTCGAGCCGGTGCTCTCGCTCTTCCTGGCGGAGCAGATCGGACTCGGTCCTTCGCGGGTCGGCATCGTGTTCGGTGCGGCCGCCCTCGTGTCGGCGTCGCTGCACCCGATCTGCGGACGGCTGGCCGATCGTACCGGCGGTCGCCGGCTGATGCTGACGGGGCTGGTCGGCCTCGGGCTGCTGCTCCCGCTGCTGCCGCGCATCTGGAGCTTCGAGAGCGCCATCGTGCTGAATGGGATTTTCACCATCGCCGTCGCCGCGATGATCACGCCGTCGCTCGCCTACATGGCCGACGCCGTGTCGATTGCGGGCGTGCGATCGTTCGGCGTCGCCTACGGCATCTACAACTTCGCGTGGGCGATCGGACTGCTGGCCGGTCCGGCGCTGGGCGGCGCGGTCTACGAGCAGGCGGGCTTCGCGCGGCTCGCGCTCTGGTGGTCCGTGGTGCTGCTGCTGTTCACAGCGTTGCTCGCGCGTGCCGGGCGCCCCGCTGCCGCTCGGAACGCGATGCTAAAATACGGGCCCGGAGGTAAGTCATGACCCGTTCGCGCATCGCCATGGCGCTCGCAGCCTGTCTCGCGCTTCTGTCTGCGCAGGCCCTTCACGCCGATGTCCGCTCCGAGCAGAAGACGAAGTTCCAGCTCGCCGGCATGCTGGGCAAGATGGTGAACTTCTTCGGCGGCAAGGCGGCTCGCGAAGGCGTCACCTCCACGGTGGCGGTCAAGGGCGATCGCAAGGTCACGACGACCGACCAGACCGGCCAGATCATCGACCTCGCAGAGGAGAAGATCTACGACCTCGATCTGCGGCGCAAGACCTACAAGGTGACGACCTTCGCCGACCTCCGCCGCCAGATGGAGGAAGCGCAGAAGAGGGCCGAAGAGGAGGCCCGCAAGGCGGAGGCCGAGGCGAAGGCCGAACCGGTTCCCCCCGCCGAGCGCGACCCGAACGCCAAAGAGCTCGAAGTCGACTTCGAGGTGAAGAACACCGGCCTGAAGAAGCCGATCAACGGCTTCGACACCGAGCAGTCGATCATGACCATCACGGTGCGTGAAAAGGGCAAGACGCTCGAGCAGAGCGGCGGCCTCGTGCTGACCAGCGACATCTGGCTCACCCCGTCCATCCCGGCGATGCAGGAAGTCGTCGACTTCGACATCAAGTACGCGCAGAAGCTCTACGGGCCGATGATTGCCGGCGCGTCGCCGCAGGACATGGCGACCGCGATGGCGGTGTATCCGCTCATCAAGCCGGCAATCGAGAAGATGGCGGCCGAGGCGGGCAAGTTGAAGGGCACGCCAGTACTCACGGTTACCACTTTTGATGCCGTGAAATCCGCCGAGCAGGTCGCCGCCGAGCAGAAGCAGCAGCAGTCGAACAGCGGCTCAGCAAGCTCAGGCAGCTCGACGCCGCCGACCACCGTCAGCGGCGTCATCGGCGGCCTCGGCCGCCGGATCGGCCGGAGGAACGCCGACCAGGCCGCCGCCGCCGGACCCCAGACGCGCGCCAACGTCATGACGACGACGTCCGAAGTGCTGAAAGTGGCGACGACCGTGACACCCGAAGAGGTCGCAATTCCTGCCGGGTTCAAAGAAACGAAGTAGCCCCGTCTCCTCGCTGCGTCTCACCGATCGCGTGCGTCCGGGTGTGCAGGTGCTGTTCGTCGGCATCAACCCGGGCGTGCGATCGGCGGTGACGAACCATCACTTCGCCGGGTACTCGAACCGCTTCTGGAAGCTGCTATACGACTCGCAGCTGGTCCCCGAGCCGATCGGCTATCAGGACGACCATCGGCTGCCGGAATGGGGCCTTGGCATCACAAATCTCGTTGCGCGTCCCACACCCGGCATCGACGCGCTCCGGCCCGCCGAATACAGTGAGGGCCTCGTGATTCTCCGGCGCAAGCTGCGGCGCTGGCGCCCGGGCGTCGTCGCTCTGGTTGGCGTGACTCTCTACCGGGTGATCTTCAACGCGCCTCGCACGGCCGTTGTGCTGGGCCCTCAGCGCGAATCGCTCGAGGGAGCCGCAGTGTTCGTGCTGCCGAACCCGAGCGGACGGAACGCGAATTACAGCTACCTCGACATGCGGACCGCGTTCGCATCGCTGCGCACGTTTTCGTTGAGACGTAGGGTCGGGTCTTAAGACCTCACCTCTACATCCTCCCACCCATCCTCCAACGTTGAGCTGTCGCGGCTCCCATCGTCGTCCAGCGCGTCTGTCCTGATCGGCATCGTCAACGCCCATTGCTCGCGGTCAGGCGCGCGGCAGCGCACTTGCAACGAGATGGAGGCCCAATGAGGCGGAGTGTGTCTGAACTGTTTTGACTGCAGCATCTGATCCGCGCACGATCGACACGACGACCCCGTTCGTCCTGAACGTGAACGACGACGAGGCCCACCGCTTCATGGTGACGCGCATCCTGCAGCGCGCGGGGTACGCGGTCGTCGAAGCCGTCAATGGCCATGAGGCGTTGACCGTCGCGCAGCGTCGTAGCCCGATGCTCGTGGTGCTCGACGTCAGGCTCCCCGACATCAGCGGCCTCGAGGTGTGCAGGCGGCTCAAAGCGGATCCCAGCACGCGCGCCATCCCCGTGGTTCAGACGTCGGCCAGCTTCGTCAGCGTCGAACACCGGGTTGAAGGGCTGGACAGCGGCGCCGACGCGTACCTCGCGCAGCCGATCGACGCGGCCGAACTCGTGGCGACGGTGCGGGCGCTCCTGCGCACGCAGCGGGCCGAGCGCGAGCTGGCGGTCGCGGGAGAGGACTGGCGGCGCACGTTCGACGCGATCGCCGACGGCGTGGCGGTGGTCGATCGCGAGGGGCGCGTCCTGCGCTGCAATCGCGCGATGTCGCAGATCGCCGGCCGCGAGGCGTCCGATCTGCGCGGCGGCGACGCCTCGGCGCTCGTACCGGAGGGCGGCACAGCGGCCGCCGACGTGGCAGCCGGCGCCATCGAGCGCCGCCAGCGCACGATGTCGGAGCTGGTCGTCGGCGAGCGCCTGTTCCGGCTCGTCGCGGATCCGATCGTGGACGCCGACGGCCTGGTGGATCGCATCGTGATGATCGTGAGCGACATCACGGAGCAAAGGCACCTCGAAGAGGATCATCACCGTCGTGCGGTGGAGCTCGCGGAGCTCGATCGGCGGAAGGACGAGTTCCTCGGGATGCTCGCGCACGAACTGCGCAACCCGCTCAACGCCATCGCCGCCGCCACCAGCCTGATGGATCGGGTCGGCGCACAGGACCAGCGCAACGTGCGGCTGCGGAGCACCGTGCGGCGTCAGACCGGCAATCTCGCGCGCCTGGTCGAGGATCTGCTCGAAGTGTCGCGCGTCACGCGCGGCAAGATGCGGCTGCAGAAGGAACCGGCGGACCTGCTCGTCATCCTGCGCGCCGCCATCGAGAACACGCGGCCGGTGCTCGACGCGCGCGACCAGCATCTCGAGGTCTCGCTCCCCGACGGGCGGTTGTGCCTGAGCGCCGACCCGCTCAGGCTCGAGCAGGTCTTCGTCAACCTCCTGCAGAACGCGAGCAAGTACTCCGGGGCCGGCACGGTCATCACGGTGGACTGCAGGAGTGAAGAGCGCGATGGCCGTTCACGGGCGCTGGTCCGTGTCCGCGATGCCGGAGTCGGCATCCCGGAAGAGCAGCTGGACGCGATCTTCGATCCGTTCGTCCAGGTCGATCAGTCGCTCGCGCGTTCTCTCGGCGGCATCGGGCTCGGCCTGACGATCGCCCGCAGCCTCGTGCAACTGCACGGCGGCACCATCACCGCGTTCAGCGAAGGTCCGGGGCGCGGTGCCGAGTTCAGCGTCGATCTGCCGATCGAGGAGGCCCCGCCGCTGGCGGAGCCCCGTCCACAGTTCAATGTCAGGCGGCGCGCCTCCGAAAGCCGTCCGCTCGTCGTGCTCGTCGTCGAGGACAACCCGGACGCGCGCGAGATGCTGCACGCGTGGCTCGAGGAGCTCGGGCATCGCGTCTACACGGCGCGCGATGGCATCGAGGGGCTCGATCTGGCGCGGACACTGCGTCCCGACGTGGCGCTCGTGGATATCGGCCTGCCCGGCCTCGACGGATACCAGGTGGCCGAAAGCCTCAGGGCGTCGTCAGAGGGGCGCGACACGATGCTGGTGGCGATTACCGGCTACGGGCGTCCGGAGGACTCGGCGCGTGCGCGCGAAGCGGGCTTCGACGCGCACCTCGTGAAGCCGGTGCAGCCGGAGCAGCTCGCGCGGCTCATTGATGGGCCTTCGCGTGCGCCGGACACGGTGGAGCTCAGGCCGCACTAGCGGGTGCGCACGGCCCGGTGATTGCTACCACCAGTAGATATGGATCCGCTGATCATTCCAGTCCTGCTGCTCGCCGCCGTGCTGCTGATTGGATTCCTCGCCTGGGAGCTGTACTTCACGAAGCGCGGGCGCGAGGCCATCATGGAGCAGCACCACGTCGAGGGGAACGACGAGCCACCGAAAACGATCTGACGCCACCGGTCGTGCGCTCACGCGAAGAGAGCGAGGAAGTACGCCATGACCGAAAGCGCCACGGTGGCGATCGCCAGCGGCACCGGGTAGCCAATCCCGGGGATCGCTGAACGCGTATCCTCCTGCGCCGCCTGCATGGACGACGTGTTCTGCCGCGCGCCGGCGACGGCGCCCATGAGCAGCGCTTCGTTGCTGTGCAGGATATGACGCCCGATCCACCACGCCACGAGCGGCGGAAGGGCACTCACGACGAGGCACGCGCCAATCAGCGACCAGCCGGAACCTTCGGTGAGCACTCCGTAGACCGCTCTTCCTGAGTCGACCGCCAGCACCGCCGTGAAGACGTTCAGCCCCAGCTCCTCCATCAGTTGACGGCCCCCCTCCGAAATGGGTCCGCCAAGCTCGGGATGCCGCGTCTTGAGCCAGCCGAACACGATGCCGGTCACGAGGACCGCGGTGGATCCGAACGCGATGCGGAAGCCGAACATCGGTACCGGCACCGCGCCGAGCAGTGCGCCGACGAGCAGCCCGATCGAGAGGGTCAGCACGTCTGAGCTGTGCGTCGCTCGAATCACCTGACCGACCGTCTTCCCGAGCTTTTCGATCTGCCGTTCGGTCCCCGTGACGCGAATCACATCCCCGGCCTTGAGCGTCGTCGTAGCCGTCGCCGGCAGCTGCTCGCCCGCGCGGAACACGGCATTCGGATAGAGACCCGGGTCCACGCTGGATATCAGCTCTCGCAGCGGCGTGCCGGCGGCCTCTGACCGGCCGATCACGACGTCCACCGTGTGGATGGGGATGCGCGCGCGTGCCTCGGTATCCGGCACTTCGCGCCCCAGCGCCTCGCGCACGAGCACCTGGGTCTGCAGCGGCGCGCTGACCACGACGTCGTCGCCGGGCAGGAGGCGGAAGGCATCGTCTGGTGTGAGCCACTCCGTGCCGCGCTTGACGAGCTCGATCGACGCGCGCGGCGCCTTCGTGCGAATCTCCGCGACGGTCCGGCCGCCGATGGGATGTTCCGCGACCGAGTAGGTGCGCACCGTGACGGAGGTATCCGCGACGTCGGCGGCCTGCGCGGTCCCCGGCAACGGTGCCGAGGGTCCGGCGCCCATGGACGCTTCGAAGGCGCGCGCAGCCGCTGGCGCGTCGAAGCCTGCCAGCCGGGGCATCAGCTTCATCAGCAGGACGAACTGCACCTGGCTGATGGTGTAGCACAGCGCGAAAGCCGCCGACAGCGACGCCGTCGCCAGCTCACGCGATCCTCCGGCCACAGGCACGAACGCGTCCGACTCGATCGCCGCCGTCGCGGCGCCCAGCGTCGCCGACGAATTGTTCGAGCCGGCGAGCACCCCGGCGACCGTTCCCTGCGGCCACTCGAAGAACCAGCCGAATGCGTAGGCCGTCAGCGGCGCCAGGATCGCCACGACGCCGCCGATGACCACCAGGTGCCAGCCGTCGCGCTCGAGGCCGGCGAAGAACTGCGGGCCGATCTTCACTCCGATGGCGAAGATGAACAGGTTGAAGAACACGGTCTTGAGCACGTCGGGGAGCGCCAGCGACACCCCGGCCATGCTGTAGGCCAGCACGCTCAGGATCAGCCCCGCGAGGATGATGCAGACGACCGATCCGAACGCGATGGCGCCCACCTTCTTTCGCCCGAGCCACATGCCGACGGCGACGACGCCGAAGATGACGAAGAAGGGCTGGCGGCGGCGAGAAACTCGAAGAATGCCGTCATGATGTGTGTCGCTGCCCGCTCCGCCAGCTCGTGGACGGCTTGCCGCGCGATGGCCTTGAGAATCGCACGAAGCCGAGGGCCGACGTGGCGTACCAGGCCGGCATCGAGGAGATCCGCGCGCCTTCGCTGACGACAACGCGCGGAACCGACCGGCGAGGCCGTCGGCGGCCGGAGCCGCCCAGGCGGCCACCGTTCCGTTGCGCCGCGCCAGGTCGAGACGATGTCCGAGCGGTTGAAGAAGCTTCGCGCGGCGTGGTCGCCACCCAGTTCGGATTGCCGCGGCCCGCGTTCAGGAAGGTGTGCGTCGCTGACGTGCCGGCGCTCTGGGCCTTTGCGTATTTGATCAGCTCGTCCTTCAGCTGAAAGGGGCTGAGCTCCTCGAGTCCCCGGTTCGTCATGGCGCTGCCTGCCTTCGGTTCGCGTGGTGAATCGCCGCTGCCCGCGGTGTCTCGATTACCGCGGATAGAGGAACGAGATGAACAGCCGGAGTTGCTGTCCGGGCGCACCGTCCGGCCGCTCGACGTTGTAGTAGTACTGCGCGGCGAGGCTGATGGGACGCCGGTTGAAGATGGTGGTCCGGGAGATCCCCAGACCCAGCGGCACGGTCCACTGGTTGCCGTCGGAGGCGTTCCAGTTGGCCGTGATGATCGGCGCGAACGCCAGCGCCCAGCCGACGCCGAAGTTGTAGTTGATGAACGGCTGGAGCGTGAACAGGTCCGTTTCCGGATCGCCTGCGGCATCGCTGAGCGGCCACAACTGCGACACCACACCCCCGAGCACCCACGGCCCGGTCATGTGCACGATCACCGCGGTGGGGCCGGCGGCCCATGTCCCTGTCTCGGCGGGAGCCGCCGTTGCCGTCGGGAGCGAGAGTGCCGGCCCGACGCCCCATGTCGTTCCTCCCGATCCGGCGGGCGTGAAAAAGAGCTGCTCCTGGATGTCGCCCACGCCGCTGAACCGCGTGCCCTCCGGGCCGGGGAAGCTGTTGATCGGAATGATCGTGCGCGCGATGAGGTTCCAGTTCTCCGTCACCTTGAACGGAACCACCGGCTGGAAGTTGAGATTCAGAAGGGTCGTGTCCTCGAGATCGCCGCCGGTGTTGAAGTTGAACTGAAGCGGGACTGCCGTGAGGTTTGCGACCGGATTCTGCGTCTGCTTCGCGAGATCGGTGGCGTCGTGAACCGGCTCCTGCTGTGGTGTCTGTCCGAAAGCAGGCGCTGCGGCGAGCATCAGACCAGCCAGCAGCCAACGCGTCGTTCTCATGGGGGAAGTACCTCGAAGATCGGGCGTCCGTGTCGCTCGGGTGCAGCGGGTGGAGGGCGGTGCCTCTCTCGGTGTCAACGCTACTGACAGCACATGGGACGGGCTATGGAGATTCGGCAGCGTCCGCGCTTTCCCTTCGGCTCAGATCCAGCTGTCCCCGGATTTTGCAGCACGTAGTCATGCGACGCGACCCTCGTGCGGCCATGGCTGTACGGTGACCGCCGTCGCCGGAGAAGGAGATGCCAGAGAAACGGACGATCGAGCGAGCTCGACGGGACAAGCGAGCGGGGAAGTCCCCGAGCACGCAGGCGGGCGAGTTCGTGCGTGAAGAAATTCACCACGTCCGCGAGGGGAAGCACGGCGCGCGATCGGCAAAGCAGGCGATTGCGATCGGGCTCTCGAAGGCGCGGCGTGCGGGCGTGACGTTGCCGCCGCCTCCCGCGAGCGCCAGGGCGAGCACCAAGGAAAACGCCAGGGCCTCGACCCGCGCGGCGGGTCGGCGACGCTCGAAGTCGGCGAAGCGGTCGCGTGCGGCGAAGCAGGCCCTTCGACGCGAAGGACACAGCGCTGCGTCGTCGCGTGCGCTGGCGCGGCAGGCGCGTACGGCAGCACGGCGCCGGCCTCGAGCGGATCGTCGCGCCGCGGCCAAACGGGCAGCACGCACAAAAGGCCCGAGGGCTCGTCGTCAGGCTGCGCACAAGGCTGCGCAGACGAGGAAGCGCAGGCGAGCGGCGCCCGCCTAGACGCCGCGGCAGGCCGGTGGTTCGTCCGGCGGCTCGCCAGACGGACGCGTGGGCGTGTGCCTCAGACCGGCGTGCCGCCGGCGAGGAGGTCGAGTACCGCCCGCGCGACGGTTGACGCATTGATCGGCTTGGCGAGGTATCCGTTGTAGCCGCACTCGAGCGCCAGCCGGCGATCGTCCGGACGGGCGAAGGCCGTGACCGCGATTGCCGGCGTTCGGTTGCGCACGGACCGCAGACGCCGCATCAGCTCGTAGCCGTCCACGACAGGCATGGCGATGTCGGCGACGATGAGGTCGACGGATTCGGCCTCGAGGAACGCAAGGGCCGACTGTGCCGATTCGGCCTGCGTCACCGTCGCCCCCTGCCGCTCGAGCACGGCCGCCAGCATCTCCCGCGAATCCAGCTGATCGTCAACGACCAGCACGCGAATGGCGTCGAGCCGCACGTCGGCGAGCGCGCTGGTCCGCGCCTCATTCAGGCAGTCCGCCGGTCCCACCCGGGTGATTGGCAGGACGATCGAGATGGTCGTACCCGTGCCGGGGCCGCCGCTGTCGGCGCGAATCAGACCGTCGTGCTGCTCGACCAGGTGCCGCGCAATCGCCAGCCCCAGGCCGAGTCCGCCGTGGGACCTGGTCGAGCGGCTGTCACCCTGGCGAAAGCGATCGAAGGCGTACGGCAGGAACTCTGGCGCAATGCCGATGCCCGAGTCGCGGATCTGGATGATCAGGCTCTCGCCGTCCACCCGGCAGTCCAGCACGATCGTGCCTCCCCGCGGCGTGAACTTCATCGCATTCGTGAGCACGTTGTTCAGCACCTGCTGCAGCCGCTTCGGATCGCCCTCGATCGGCGGGAGCATCGGTGCGATGTCTGATGCGAGCGCGACGCCCCTGGTTTCCGCGGCGGGGGCGATGCCGGCGAGGACGGTCTCGAGCAACTTTTCGACGGATAGCGGAACGCGCTCGACCTCCAGCTTTCCCGTGATGATGCGCGAGACGTCCAGGATGTCTTCGATCAGCTGCGTCTGGAGGCGGGCGTTCCGGCCAATCACGTCGATCGCCTGGCGGCTGCGTACCGGCGTCAGCGTGCCGGCCTCCATCATCTGCACCCAGCCGAGAATCGCGTTGAGCGGCGTTCGCAGCTCGTGCGACAACGTGGCCAGGAACTCGTCCTTCAGCCTGCTGGATTCTTCGGCGGCTGCGAGCCTGGCGAGCTCCGCCTCCTTCCGCCGCGTCACTATGACGCACACGCCGGTCATCCGCACCGGCCTGCCGTCCGCATCGTATTCGACGCGTCCTTTGCCCTCGCACCACCGGACGGTGCCGTCAGGCGCCACGACCCGGTACTCGACGTCGTGAGGCACACCGTCGCTGATCGCTCGGCGGATGGAGGCAAACACGCGCTCGCGATCGTCCGGATGGATTTCGCGCTCGTAGCTGGCGAAGGTGCCGTCGAACGACCCGGGCGGCAGGCCGTGGATGCGATCCAGGTTGTCGGACCAGCGGATCGCGTTCGTGGCCAGGTCCCAGTCCCAGGTGCCCATCGACGCCGTGTCGAGCGCGAAACGCAGGTTCTCCTCGCTCCTGCGGGCCTGCGCCTCGAGGCGCGCCCGTTCAACCCCAAGCGCGACCTGCGACGCGACCACGCTCGCCAGGTGCAGATCGTCCGGGTCCGCCTGCGTGGGATGAGCGTAGTACAGCATGAACTTGCCGATGACGCGGTCGCGGCTCACCAGCGGAACGAATCCCACCGCGCGGATGTTCTCGGCCCGGAGGGCCAAGGCGAACGGTGCGAGGGAGGGATCGCCCAGCACATCGACTACCCAGAAAGGCTGCGGATCCTGGCTGTCTGGCCGCCACGGACTGTGCCCCTCCACGGCATGCCGATAGGCGTCGGACAGGCCACGCCAGGCCTTGAAGCGCATCACGCCGTCCTCGTCGAACAGGAGGATCGAGGCACGCTCCACGTACAGGCCGGTGTTCAGGGCATCAAGCGCAGCACGGTAGACCTCGTCGATCGTGTGGCTCGCGCCGATGGCGCGGGTGAGGGCCGAGCACGTGGCGACGTGGTGAGCGGTGGTCGTCGGCATGAATGTAACGACATTGTATACAGCTGAGGGGGAGATCCGACGCCGGCTTTGAGGGACGCACGTGACCGGCAGGGTCGACGGCTCTCAGCGGCTGCCCCGGCTTTCGGCGTAGTGGCTGCCGGCCGCTCCGCTCTCGCGGGCTTCGCCCAGCGCGATCGTGACCTCGTGAGCTGCACCGTCGTCCACGAGCGGAATGGCGCGTGCGTCCACCGGCAGGCCATCGAGCGTCGCCTCCGCCACCCCGGCGCCGCGGCGGTGTTCGCTCGACACGTGGATCTCGTAGCGGGTGCGGCCGAACCGCCAGGTCATCGAAAACCCCGGCCACATGGTCGGGATCGCCGGTTCGACGGAGAACGTCGTCCCGTGGCGTTTCAGGCCGAGGATCCCCTCGATGGCCGTGCGGTACATCCACCCGGCCGATCCGGTGTACCACGTCCAGCCCACACGCCCGACGTGCTGGGGGTGCGCGTACACGTCGGCGGCAACGACGTAGGGCTCTCCCTGGTAGCGTTCGAGGATCTCCGGCGTGCGCGTGTGGTTGATGGGATTGATCATGTGGAACAGTTCCATCGCCTCGTCACCCTGCCCGAGCCGCGCGAGCGCAAGGGCCGCCCACAACGCCGCGTGCGTGTACTGTCCTCCGTTCTCGCGAACGCCAGGCAGGTAGCCCTTGATGTAACCGGGGTCGTGCTGCGTGCGATCGAACGGGGGCGTCAGCAGCAGTACGGTCCTGGCGTCGCGGCGGACCAGGTGCGAGCGGACGGCTTCCATGGCCTGGCGGGCGCGGGCCGGCTGCGCGGCGCCGGACAACACCGCCCACGATTGCGTCAGCGAATCGATGCGGCACTCGTCGTTCTGCACCGATCCCAGCGGCGTTCCGTCGTCGAAGTACGCACGCCGGTACCAGGCACCGTCCCACGACAGCTCCAGGATGCCGCTCAGCCAGGTCGCCTCGCTGCGGTACCTGGTGGCGAGGTCACCGTGCTGGCGCTGATCGCAGATCGCCGCGAAGTCGCCCAGGACGGTGACCAGGAACCAGCCAAGCCACACGCTCTCACCCCGGCCCTGGTGCCCGACGCGGTTCATCCCATCGTTCCAGTCGCCAGACCCCATGAGCGGCAGCCCGTGCTCGCCGAACTTCGAGGCCTGTGCGATCGCCCGGACGCAGTGGTCGAAGAGCGAAGCGGATTCCGGCGACACGTGCGGCAGGTTGTAGACCTCGTGCTGCTCGGGAGTCAGCACCGGCGCCTCCAGGAAGGGCACGATCTCGTCGAGCACCCCGGCGTCGCCGGTGAAGTTGACGTAGGCGGCTACGGTATACGGCAGCCACAGGAGATCGTCGGAACACCGGGTGCGCGTGCCCCGGCCGCTTGGCGGGTGCCACCAGTGCTGCACGTCGCCTTCGACGAACTGGCGTGAGGCTGCGCGCAGCAGTTGTTCGCGGCAGAGGTCGGGCCGCGAGTAAAGCAGGGCGAGCATGTCCTGCAGCTGATCGCGGAAGCCGAACGCTCCGCCCGGCTGATAGGGGCCGCTTCGGGCCCAGATCCGGCAACTGAGCGTCTGGTACGCGAGCCAGCGATTCACCAGCAGATCGAAGGAGTCGTCCGGCGTCCGCACCTCGATCGTGCTGAGGAGATCGTCCCAGGTTCGGTCCGATTCGCGGAGCGCGGCTTCCACCGTCTGCAGCGAGCCGTAGCGCGCGGCCAGTTCCCGCGCGGCGCTCGCATTGGCGCCCTCCCCGAGGATGAAGGCAACCCGCTTCGACTCGTGGGGACCGAGCGTGATCTCGAGCTGGAGCGCCGCACAGGGGTCGTAGCCGGCGCCGAACCGCCCGTCGAGCGTGCGTACGGCGAGCGCCATCGGCTCGCCGAGGGTCCGGTTGCGGCCGATGAACTCGTTCCGATCGCAGGTGAACGAGCGCGCCGCCGTAGTGGCGTGGAAGAAGCCGACGCGGTCGCGGAACTCGCTGTTGTACGTGTTGTATGCGAGCAGCGCGCCGGTGTCCGGATCGACTGCGGTCGTCACGAACCGGCGCTCGCCGGCCCGTGGTGGTCCGAGGCACCACTCGGCGTAGCCGAACACGCTCAGACGCCTTGTGACCGACGAGGTGTTCGTCAGCGACAGCACGGCGAGCTTGACCGGGTCGGCTGTTGCGACCGAAACCAGGAACTCCTGCCGCAGCCCGTCGACGGCATGTTCGTACGCCGTTGCGCCGGCGCGGTGACGGACGACCCACCGTCCGCTGTCGGCCCGGCGCGGCAGCGGGCCCGGCGTTGCTCCCCACACCGCGCCCGACTCGTCGTCGCGCACGAAGAACGCTTCTCCGGTGGGATCGCAGATCGGATCGTTGGCGAACGAGGTGAGCCGGTTCTCACGGCTGTTCTCCGCCCAGCTGAACGCGGAGCCCGATGCCGTCACCAGCGTGCCGAAGCCGGCGTTCGCGATGACGTTGGACCAGGGCAGCGGCGTTTCGCGATTCCCTTCGAGGACGATCACGTACTCCCGTCCATCGTCCGTGAAGCCGCCAACGCCGTTGTGCATCACCAGCGGCGGAACCGGAACCGGCGTGGTCGCGGGATCGGGCTCCGCGAGTGGCTTCTGGGCCACCGGTTTCTCGTCGGGACCGAGCCACGGCGCCGGCAGGCTCAGTTGAGTCGTGAGATCGCCGCGATCGCCCTGCAGCACGACGCGCGCAACAGCCGCAAGCAGCACGCGATCCGGCTGCGGCATGCCATCGGCGCGGAGCAGGAAGATGCCGCCTGGGCGGTTGTTCCAGCCGGCCCAGCGGGGCTCCTGCGTCAGCCCGGCGAGATAGCCCTGCGTCTCGTCCAGGTAATCCACCGGATGTTCGTTGAGGATGACGATGTCGGCGGGAAGGCCTTTCAGTCGCCAGTAATCCTGGGCGAGCAGCAGCTGACGCACGAGGGGCAGCGCATCGGAATCGGTGACGCGGATGAGCGCGATGGGGAGATCGCCGGAGATCCCGTAGGCCCACAGCGACGGCTGACCGAGGGTGTTGCTCGCGAGATCCGCCGGGCTGAGGCAAGAGCGGTCCGAACCGAACACACGGGACGCGAGGCGATCGAACAGGATGGCCTGATCGTCGGTCACGCCGAGGTGCTGCAGCGTGATGTGCACGTGAGTAAAGGCCATCGAAATGGCCCGCGATGCGGTCGCCAGGTCGCGGTACTTTCGCGCGAGACCCAGCGCGGCATCGCGGCTGCCGGCGACGCCGGTGGCAAACGCAATGCGGACGACGGCCCCTGGCGCGAGGCGGACGCGGTCACGCAGCGCCGCGATCGGATCGAGCACGGCGCCGGTCGTCGCCGTCAGCGCCCGCCCGTCCAGCGCCGCCGCGTTGCGGAGGGCGCGTCCGCGGCCGAGGAACCTGGCCCGATCGGTCTCCCACTCCACGGCGCCGCCAGTGCGCCCTTCGAAGCCGAGCACGTGGAAGGCCCATCGCTGCGCCTCGTCGGAGCCACGCGGCCGCCGGCTGAAGAGCAGGCCCGAGCTCTGCGAGTCGAACTCGGTCTCCACGAACAGCTTGCCGAACGCCGGATGCGCGAAGTCGTCCTCGGGCCGGCCCAGCACCATCTCGGCGTAGCTCGTCACCTCGATCTCGCGCGGCCGTGAACCGCGGTTGACGATCGAGAGGCGCCGCACCTCGACGTCGTCCTCGACGGCCACCGAGATCTGCAGCTGGGTCTCGAAGTCTCCATGACGCGAACGGAAGGTGACCTTGTCCAGATCGAAGTCCGCTTCGTAGTGGTCCGGCTCCGCGCAGACCGGTTGATACGTCGGGGACCACACGGTGCCCGACCACGGATCGCGCATCAGGATGTACTGGCCGCCGGAGTCCGACGTGCGGTCTTCCCGCTGACGCGTCACGGCGATGCCCTGGCACTGGCTATAGCCGCCGCCCGCGTGTGTGACGGCGACCGTATAGCGTCCGTTCGAGAGGAACTGCGTGTGCGGCGCGCGCGTGTGCGGCGAGCGGAAATGACGGGACGCGAACACCGACGACACGGCGTCGCCGGTCGTCGTTTCGGCCGGACGCGGCTCGGCGAGGATGGCTTCGCGGGGCACGCGCTCCTGCAGCAGCAGCTCGCTGGCTTCGACGCGCGGGTCGCGATGAAAGCGCTGGACGAAACGGTCGCCGCCGATCACGTTGGCGAGCGCCACGAGCGACATCCCCTGGTGATGCGCGAAGAACGCGCGCACCGGCTTGGGAGGTGATGTGTTGCCGGGAGCGGCGTCGGGCTGCTGGCTCCGCGGGCGGTAGTCGATCGACTCGTAGAAGCCGAAGCGTCCGTCGAGACCGGCGCTCGCCAGCGCGGTGAGGTTCTCGGCCGCAGCGGCCGGATCGATGAGCGCAGCCAGCGCCGTGGCGTACGGCGCGACCACGAGATCGTTCGACAGGCCGCGCTTCAAGCCCAGGCCCGGAACGCCGAACGCCCGGTACTGGTAGTTGCCCGCGCGATCGACGAAGGCATAGGCCGACTCGGAGATTCCCCACGGCACGCCGCGGTGACGTCCGTACTCCCGCTGCCGGAGCACGATCGCGCGGCAGCTCTGATCCAGCAACGTGCCCGGGAACGTCCGCATCAACAGCAGCGGCATCAGGTACTCGAACATCGTGCCGCCCCACGACACGAGCGTCGCCCGGCCGTCGACGTTGGTGACAGGGCGTCCGAGGTGGAACCAGTGGTGCTGCGGCACTTCGCCCTTCGAGATCGCGATGAAGCTGGCGAGCCGGGCTTCCGAGGCGAGCAGATCGTAGAACGAGCCGTCCGGCTTGGCTGGCCCTTCGGCGTCGGCCAGGTGATAGCCAATCGAGAAGATGCGTTTCCGGCGGTCGTAGAGGAAGCCGAAGTCCATTTCGTCGGCCATGCGCGCCGCGCGATGGCGGAGGGCGGCGCACTGCGCCTCGGACGCCGTTGGTTCATCGAGTGTCGCGTTCACCGCCTCGATGACGGCGCGTTTCCAGAACGCGAGATCCCCGGAGGTCGTCAGGGCATCGTCCGGATCGGGAATCGGGATGGCGGCCATCTCCGCGGCGAGCGTCCGGAGGCGTGTCACCTGTCCGGGCGTCTCGCACTCGGCGACGATGGCCCTGGCCAGCCGGTTCGTCGCCGTCAGCGCATCGCGTGCAGTCTCGCCCGTGTGCGAGGCGGATGCCTCGGCCAGCAGGCGCACGGTGTCTTCGAGGCCGGCGAGCCGCTGCTCGCGCGTCTGCGGCTGCGTCAGCAGCTCGTCGAGCGCCTGGGCGACCACCATCAACGCGCCGGCGAGGTTCCCGCTGTCCACGGTCGACACGTATCGCGGGTGCAGCGGCGCCAGCGTCATCGTGTCGTACCAGTTGAGGAAGTGGCCCCGATACCGCTCGAGCCCTTCGAGCGTCGTCAACGTACGATCGAGGCGCACGAGCAGATCCGCTGTCGTCACGTAGCCGAGATCGTGCGCCGCCAGCGTCGCGAGCAGGCTCATGCCGACATTGGTGGGCGATGTGCGGCGCGCCAGGCGGGCGACTTCGTCCTCCTGGTAGTTGTCGGGCGCGAGCCATGCGTCCGGCTCGGCGACGAACGTTTCGAAGTACCGCCAGGTCTTGCGCGCGGTGCGCCGCATCAGCGCTCGCTCGGCGTCATCGAGCGGGCGGGCACGCGCGCCAGCAGGCGCGCTCAGGCGGTGGGCGATCGCCGGGGCGAGCAGCCAGAGAACGAGGAATGGTGACGCGAGCAGGAGCCGATCGGGCGCGGCCGCGGCCAGGACGAGCGCGGTGGCGACCGCCACGATGGGGCTCGCGAGCATCTCCACCACGAAGCGGCGCAGTCCCTTTCCTTGTGCCACGGCAGCGAGACTCGCGGCGGCGGCCGTTTCCCATTCGAGCAGGCGGCTCCGCGTGACGACGAGGCGGACGAGGGTGAGGACGACCGCGTGCAGCGAGTCGAGCGCGTGGAAGGCGAGAAACGTCAGGCTGAGGAGCGCCTGCACGAGGGCAGTGATGGCATCCCGCAGGAGGTTGCGAAAGAACACAGGCAGGGACTGCGCGCGTCCCGGACCCGTCACGGCCGCGGCCGCGATCGGGAGCAGCTGCGAGCCGAGGACCAGGGCCGCCGCGGCGGTCCACCAGCCTGGCGACCCCGGCAGCAGGATCCATCCCGCGATGAGCAGCGCGAGCAGCGCTGGCGAGACGAGGCTGCGCCGCAGGTTGTCGAGGATCTTCCAGCGGCTGATGAGCGGGAGCGTGTTGCGGACCAGGCCACTCGGCGATGGCGCGTACGGAAACAGCCAGAAGAGGATCTGCCAGTCGCCTCTGATCCAGCGGTGCTGCCGCCGCGCATGCGTGAGCACGCTCGTCGGGTACTCATCCACCAATTCGATATCGGAGACGAGCGCGACACGCGCGTGGAGCCCTTCGAAGAGGTCGTGCGAGAGCAAGGCGTTCTCGGGGACCTGGTCGGCCAATGCCGCATTGAAGGCGTCGACGTCGTAGAGCCCCTTGCCGGTGAAGATGCCCTCGCTGAAGAGATCCTGATAGGTGTCCGAGACGGCCGTGGTGTACGGGTCCACGCCCGTGTGCCCGGCGTAGAGACGGGCGAAAAGGGAGCCGGCGGCGCTCGCATACGTGACGCTGACGCGCGGCTGAAGGATGCCGTAGCCCTCGGTGACACGGCCGACCTGCGGATCGAAGCCGGGTCGGTTGAGCGGATGTGTGATGACGCCGATCAGTTCACGCGCAACATCGCGTGGAAGGCGCGTATCGCTGTCGAGCGTGATGCAGTAGCGAACCTCGGGAAGGACTCCCAGGTCGCCCTCGGTGACCGCGAAGCTGGTGTCGGTGGCCCCGCGCAGCAGGCGGTTGAACTCCTCGATCTTGCCGCGCTTGCGCTCCCATCCCATCCAGACCTGCTCGCCCGGATTCCACTGGCGCTGGCGATGGAACAGGAAGAAGCGATCGGACTTGTCGTCGGCGTGCACGGTGTTCAGGCGCCGGATGCCCTCGATGGCGACGCCGAGGATGTCCGCGTCGGTCGGCATCGACTCGCTTCGCGCGTCGCGAAAGTCGGTCAGCAGCGCGAAATGGATGTGCGGATCCAGGTTGCCGATCGCCTGGACTTCGAGATGTGAGAGGAGTTCCTGCACACGCTCGACCGTGTCGAGCAGGGTCGGGATGATGACCATCGTGCGCGCGTCGCTGGGAACCTGCGAGAACTCGAAGCGGGGCAGCCGGCGCGGCGGAATGAGGTAGCTGACCGTGCGCTGGATGACCTGCACGGCGAGCTCGCTGGCAGGAATCACGGTCAGCAGGGCGACGATCGCGAGCAGCCAGCCGTTCCAGCCGTGGACCCGGGCGTACTCGAGCGCCGCACCGACCAGGATGAGCGTGAGGGCGCCGATCGTCCCCAGGTAGCCCGGTGTCGCGAATTGGAAGAAGAGCCGCCGGAGCCGTTGTGCGCCCGACGGCCGCCAGTCGACACCACGCTCGAATTCCCGGCGCCCACCGCCAATCAGGTAGTAGCCGACGTGGGCGCTGCGGCTGTCCGGTGCGCGCTCGGCGGCGCTGCGTGCCTGCTCGACGCTCTTGAGCGCCACGCGGACCTGCGCTTCGCCGGTCGGCTCCGCGAGCTCCTCGACCGCGTGCCGGTAGCGATCGCGGCTGCGGAAGTCCATCCGGCCGTAGACGCCGGCCGGATCGCGGTGCAGCACGTGCTCGACGAGGCTCACGCTTTCGAAGAACTCGCTCCAGTCGAACGACGATACGAGGCGCAGGCTGCCAATGAGGTTGGCCATCGACGCCTGCGCCGCGGCCTGGTGGCGACTCTCGGCGCGGATGGCGTCTTCGATCGTCTGCCCGCGGTTCGCCAGGAGCGTCGTCAGCTGGCGCTGGAGCACGGCGGCCGTATCGCCGTACTCGCGGAACCGTTGCAGCAGGCGGGTGACGAAGGCCGGATGCACCAGGTCGGGCCACTGCGGCGATACGCCTTCGTCCAGTGACTCGAGCGTTTTCGCCACGCGGTCCGCCCGCTCCTGATGCGCACGGGCGTTGAGCAGCGCGTCCGTCCTGATGCGAACGTGCTCCAGGAGCGCCAGCTTGAGCACACCGGGCCAGGCCCAGAGTTCCCCAATCGTCAGCGGCGTGATCGACTGGAAGGACGTGATGTAACGCGACAGCCGCTGCGCATCGATGTGACCGGCGCTCGAGCGGATCAGCTCGAGCGCCAGGGCATAGATCCGCGGCGTATCTGCGAACTCTTCCGCGGCGATCGTCGGCAGCCGCCGGAAGAACGAGGTCGGCAGGTCCCGGACGATGTCGCGGTCGGTGGCGGCGATGATGTGGAAGTTGTCGAGCAGCCACTCGGTGGCCGGCGCCGGCGTTTCACCGCGTGCGCAGTCGGCTGCGAGGAGTTGATACGCATCGCGGAGCGCGCGTCGGGTATCGTTCAGCCGCCGCAGGTGCGTGCGTCCACGCCCGCGTGGCTGCCGCGAGATCGTAAAGCGGGCGGCCAGACGTCGCGCGTGCTCTTCGAGTAGCTCGACACCGAGGAGCTCGACAGCGGTCGCGTTGTCAGCAGTGGCGGCTTCGACTCGATCGACAGCGATGCTCATCTGGAACGCCGGACGACCTCAGAGTCGTCAGAACGAGTCACGAGTCAGCAATAGCGATGCCTGCTGTGGCATCACCCGATAAGAGCTGGACTGTATCGGCGCGGCGAACTAGCGCCCTGTGTCAGCGTGTGCCGCGTGCACCGGCTTCGACTCCGGCGACCATCGTTGCCGCAGGTAGACGGACAGCCACACGACCGCGGCAACCGAGAGGAACTCACTCTGCCAGTTCTGGAACGACTCGAACCAGAAACGCGCCGACGTCAGATAGTCGATCGGCCCGCCGACAGCGATCCCGTGCAGCGCCTGGTCGCTGCGGTATCCGCCCAGCCGCCGACAACATGTCCCACCCACGACACGACGAACAAGAGAAACAGCGTGAGCCCGAGCGAGTGCTCGTAAATGGCCAGCACCCATCCCCCGCGCTTCACCGGCCAGGGGACATCTTCGCGGTCCGCAAACGCCCGCGGATCGGTGTCCACCAGCTCGATGGCGCCTGGCTGCCGCGATTCCGGAGATCCTCGCTGATAAAGGAACGTCGTCAGGACGACGAACGCCGACATCTGGAGGAACTCGCTCTCCCAGTTCTCGAACAGCGCCTCCCACGGATGACCGACGGCCAGGTATGCCGACAGGAGAATCGCTGATGCTCCGTGCTGCAGACGCGTCTCGTTGAACTCGTACCAGCCGGTCACGATCTGCCCGACGAGAAACAGCACGAACAGCGCGAGCATCACGAGCGTCAGCGAACGATCGCGGAACCATCCGGCGACTCGCGTGGCTGTCGATATCGTCTGGTTCATGCCGTCGTCCGAAAGTCCGAGCCCGTCCGAAGCTGCCGTTGACGTCCCTCTTCGCGTCAGTTCGTTTGCACGACGCTTGCCGATCCGCGTGCGCGGACGGACGCGACCATTCCGACGATCGCCCGTCCAGCGGCCGTACCGACCAGGAGGCCGACTGCGAGGGCGCCGACCACGAACACGGCCTTGAACGACAGCGCCAGCGTCGTGGCGGCGA
Organism: uncultured Acidobacteriota bacterium; assembly: GCA_963748265.1. Taxonomy (GTDB): domain Bacteria; phylum Acidobacteriota; class Vicinamibacteria; order Vicinamibacterales; family CAVVIG01; genus CAVVIG01. The sequence goes on from CAVVIG010000004.1 coordinate 290,678, forward strand.
GCGCGGGGTCCGCTGCACTGCCGGCGGCCGCCAGGCGGACGGCGCCCGCGATGGACTGGTAGATGAAAACGCCGGGCATCATGGTCACGGCGCCCGCAAACGCAACCGCCGAAAAGGGCAGCCGGAGACGGGCTGCTGCGATGCTGCCGACGACACCAATCGGAATGGTCCCGGCCAGCGTGGCGACGGCGACGCCCAGCCCCGAGTCGAGGCTGACGTAGCGGACGCCGTGACCGAGCATGCCGCACAGGATGGAGACCCACAGCACTCGCCACGGGACGTTGTAGATGACGCCGAAGCCGCACGCGGCCAGGCCGGCCACCGCGACGTCGAGCAGCAGCGAGATCGGGGCGCCGCCTGACGCCGAGGCGGGGACGGCTTCGGTGCCGAGGACGAGCCAGTAGCCGGCGCCGGATCCGAGTGCGGCTGCCCCCACCAGGTTCACCGCGAGGGTCAGGCGCGAGACGCCCATCGCCATGTGGTTCTCGACCATGTCGTCCACGCTGGTGATCAGGTGCGGGCCCGGCACCAGCATCAGTGCCGGAACGATCACGCAGTGCGCAGGGGTGCCGGTCCAGCCCAGGCGGATTGCCAGGCCGCCGAGGGCCGCACCGATCAAGGCGGCGGTGAACGGCAGCGTGGGCAGGACGACGTGTCGCCTGGCGAGCTCCTGGCGCGCGATCATGCCCAGTGCGGACGCGACCCCGCCAACCGCCATCGCCTCGCGATCGGCACCCAGCAGGCGCGCGAGCGCAGCCGCTGCAATGCCGAACATCGTGACGAGCAGCCAGCGGCTGTACCGCGGGGCCGTGCGCTCGACGCTCTCCATCCGCTCGATCGCGGTGTCGAGCGTCAGACGTCCCGTGCAGAGTTCGTCGATCACGCGCAGGACCGCGACGGCCACCGCGGCGTTGATGCGGAGTTCCGGCACCGGCGCATGAAAGCTGCGCCCGCTGCCGGCGACGAGGATCACCTCGCGGTAGGCGATCCTGGCGCTCATGTCGACGCCCAGATGCCGCGCGACGCGATCGAGGTTGCGCTTGATCAGCTCCGTCCTGACGTTGTATTCGAGCAGGAGCCGGGCACATACCGTCAGGAACCGGTACGCAGCGTCGGTCCTCGTCCCGCCAGCAACGGGCGCCGCACCTGGCGTGTGACCCGCTATCGCGTCGATCGTCATAGGCTCCGTCACAGCTGCGTCCTCTGACTCGTGACGTCGTACAGGCGGTCGTCAGCCTGCCGTGGTCAACGCGGGTCCTCCGGCCCTGATGTCGTCGCTCACGCCGGACGCGTATCGTTCGAAGTTCTCGCTGAACAGCGCGGCGAGCGATCTGGCCGCGGCTTCGTATGCGGCCGGGTCCGCCCATGCCCTGCTCGGCACGAGGATATCTGCGGGTACCCCTGGACACTCTGTGTGCACGTTGAAGCCGAAGATCGGATCGCGTTCCGTCGATCCGCCGGCGAGTGCACCGCTGTGGATGGCATCGACGATAGCACGGGTGTGCTTGAGACTGATTCGCTTGCCGGTCCCGTACGCGCCGCCGCACCAGCCGGTGTTGACGAGCCACACGCGTGCGTTGTGCTGCGTCATCTTCGCCGCGAGGAGCTCGGCGTACTTGTTCGGATGCCACACGAGGAACGGCCCGCCGAAGCAGGGCGAGAAGGTCGCCTGCGGCTCGGTCACGCCCATCTCCGTCCCGGCAACCTTCGCCGTGTAGCCGCTGATGAAGTGATACATTGCCTGCGCGGGCGACAGCGCGCTCACCGGGGGCAGGACGCCGAACGCATCACACGTGAGGAAAATGACGTCGGTCGGATGACCGGCCGCGCAGGGGATCTTCGCGCTGTGAATGAATTCGATCGGATAGGCGCCGCGCGTGTTCTGGGTGATGCTCGTGTCGGTGAAGTCGACGCTGCGATCCTCCTCGAGCACGACGTTCTCGAGCACCGCGCCGAAGCGGATCGCCTGGAAGATGTCGGGCTCGCTCTCCGGCGTGAGGTTGATGGCCTTCGCGTAACAGCCGCCTTCCAGGTTGAAGATCCCGTCGTCGCTCCAGCAGTGTTCGTCGTCGCCAATCAGGTAGCGTTTGGGATCGGCGGAGAGCGTCGTCTTGCCGGTGCCGCTCAGCCCGAAGAGCAGCGACGAGTTCCTGGTCTCCCGGTCCGCGGTCGCCGAGCAGTGCATCGAGAGGATGCCGCGCTTCGGGCCGAGGTAGTTCGCGACCGTGAAGACGCCCTTCTTCATTTCGCCGGCGTACTCGGTGCCGAGAATGACGAGCTCGCGATCTTCGAGGCTCAGATCGATGCTCGTCGTGGAACCCATGCCGTGGGTGAGGCGGTTGGCCGGAAACGCGCCCGCGTTGTAGATGGTGAAGTCGGGCTCGCCGAAGCTCGCCAGCTCCGCGCGCGTGGGCCGAATGAGCATCGTGTGCATGAACAGCGCGTGATACGGCCGCGAGCAGATGACACGCACCTTGATGCGATATTTCGGATCCCATCCCGCGAAGCCGTCGAAGCAGTAGAGGCGTTCCCGGGTATTGAGGTAGTCGAGCGCGCGCTGGCGATTGATGGCGAACGTGCGCGCGTCGCAGGGAATGTTGACGGGCCCCCACCAGATGTCCTGCTCGGAGTCCGGGTGTTTCACGACGCGCTTGTCCTTCGGGGACCGACCGGTCTTGGCACCCGAGTACGCGACCAGCGCGCCGTTCTCCGCGATGCTCGCGTCCTTTTCGTAACGAATCGAGTGTTCGTACAGCGAGCTCGGCGCGAGGTTGTGATGAACCTCGCCGACGGTCAGTTGATGCTGTTCAAGGCTGAAGGGGGGCATCGGGGGGTTCCTCCATGAAACGCAGACGCGCTGCTGCAGTGTAGAACCGTGTCGAGCCTCCCGCGCATCGAAAACTGCTAAGCTCGGCGCCGTGTCGGGCACGTTTTGCGGTCCAACCCTCTGATCCGGAGCGCGCGATGTCGAGTGCACCGAAGGAACCGGCGGACAACCGCACGGTCAGCCTCGCGGACGAACAGGCGGTCAGCGAGATTCTCCGGGCGACCGTCCTGGATCTCTGGAAGGTCGTCAATAACCTCACGCGGCTCCGGCCCTCGCGGCGGGAACGCTACCGCGTGGCGATTTTCGGCTCCGCCCGCGCCCAGCCCGGCACGTTCGTGTACGAGGAGGTGAAGCGCGTGGCGGCTGCCGCGGCGGCGATGGGTTGCGACATCGTCACGGGCGGCGGCCCGGGGCTGATGCAGGCGGCGAACGAGGGCGCGGCGAGCGTCGGCGCTTCGGGCTCACTCGGTATCCGGGTCGACCTGCCCTTCGAGCAGGACGTGAACCCGTTTGTCGCGCAGGCGTTCGAGCACGAGACGTTCTTCACGCGTCTCCATCACTTCGTGCTCGCGTCCGACGCGTTCATCGTCGTGCCGGGCGGCATCGGGACCGTGCTCGAGACGCTGATGATCTGGCAGCTGCTGCAGGTGCGGCACGTGAACGACGTTCCGCTCGTGCTCGTGGGCCGGATGTGGAAGGGCCTCGTCGAGTGGGCCAGTGCGAGCATGCTGGATCCGCGGCTGCAACTTGCCAACCCCGACGACCTGCGGATCCCGCGATGCCTCGACACCGCGGACGAAGCGCTCGACCTTCTCCGCGACCTGCACCGCGCATGGCAGGCAAGGCAGTGACCATCGGTGGAGATTTGTAGGGTCGGGTCTTAAGACCGACCTCCATCGTTCTGGACAGTGACGATCGGCGGACCGGTCCCGCTCATGTCAGCTCGGTGATGTCGCCCGGCGTCCAGCTCTTGTCGAAGAACGGCTCGAGCGGTCCGTAGAAGCGGAATAGCGCGAACCATCCCTTGCCCGCGGTTGTCTGGATCCAGCTCCGGCCGGCGCCCGCGGGGGCGTCCGGGCCGAACTCGATGTCGATCGAGCCGTCGGCGTTCGCCGTGGGCTTCGTGTACGTGCTCACCGACGGAAACGGCTGGCCGTTACGGAGAATCGACCGGCTGTCGGCGTCGTACGCGACCACCGACCAGAAGTTCTTCGCCGGGATATTTGGAGGGACGTGGAGGCGATATCGCTTGCCGCCATCCAGAAAGTTTCCCTTCGCGTCCCGAGGCGTCCACAGGTACTGCGAGCCGGTGCCGACGTGCTTCTCCACCATGGCCGGCGACATGCCGATCGCGATGTAGGCAAAGCCCGCGCGTCGATCGGTGTTGACGTAGCCCTGGGAATCCCAGGACGCCGACCCGCCGATGAAGGCCCACTCCCACATGCGATCGGGATAGGCCAGCCGCTGCGGATCGTCGGAGGCGAAGCTGTTGGTCCGCGCGATTCCGGCGGCAAAGCGCGCCGCGTCGTCGAACAGCGCCTGCCGGTTCGAGTCCGGATTGAATGGCCGACCCTTCTCGATGCCGATGGCCGCGAGCTGGAAGCGCTCGTGGGACTGAATCGCGTCCTGCGGCTCGCGTTCGATGATCGAGGCCAGATCGGCGAAGTACTGGCCGGTGTCTGGAAAGAGCGTCACGACCTCTCGACGAGATCCGTTGACGAAGGTCGTCGCCGGCGGCGTCGCCGCTCGGGACAGCGGATACACCTTCGTGGTCTTGATCAGCGCTGCGGCGTCCGCGGGTCCTTCGCTCGTCTGGAAGCCGCGGACGCCGAACACGACGGCGTAGGTGCCGGACTTCGCGGCCGTGTAGCCGTCCGGCACAGGCCCCGTGTGATCCGGCGGCACCAGGAGAAACTTGCCGCCCTTGCCTTTGTCGCGGCCGGTCGGGCCGATGCCCATGATTTCGCGCTGCCATAGATCGGAGATCCCGCCGAGCAGCATCGCCGGCGCCTCGATGACGACGGGACCATCGCGCTTCAGGTCGAGCGCGCACAGCCCGTAGACCGTCTCGCAGTTGCCGGTCAGCAGGAGCGTCGCGCCGTCCATCAGGTCCTGCCACAACACGATCTGATTCGGAGCGCCGCCCTCGGCCTCCGCGATGCCCTTCCAGACGTGATACCAGGAGACCGCGTGCATCTGCGCCAGAAACGCCTCGACGGCGCGGTTGAACGTGAGGGCGTCGCGCAGTTGCCGGGCCGCGAGGGGCGTGGGGTAGCTGTCCTTGAATGCGAAGGCGCCCATGCGCGTCTTCACGGTCTCCGTGCCGAACCATCCGAGCGGTGATGTCGATGCCATCTTCTCCTCGCGCCACGTGCGGATACGGTCGAGGCCTGACGCGTCCGCTTTCGAGTCGCACCCGCGACGGCCGGCGGTCGCGGGTCCCCGACTGCGGACGCATCGGTGTCCAGCCGCTACTGCTGCTTCTGCTTCTGCTGCCGCCCGATCTCCTCGCGCAGCCGAGCCTCTTGTGCGCGCAGCTCCGGCGTGAGTTCCTCGCCGAAGTCCGCGGACTCGAAAACGGGGCGAATCTCGAGCTCCCCGTCCTCACCGGGCATCGGGTCGGGGCAGCGGCGCGCCCATTGAACGGCCTCGTCCATCGATTTCACCTGCCACATCCAGAACCCCGCGATGAGCTCCTTGGTTTCGGCGAACGGCCCGTCCACGACGGCCCGCTTGCTGCCCGAGATCTTGATGCGCTTGCCCTTGACGCTCGGGTGCAGGCCCTCGCCAGCCACCATGATGCCCGCCTTGACCAGCTCCTCGTTGTACCGGCCCATGGCCGCGAGCAATTCCTCGCTCGGCATGGCGCCCGCCTCGCTGTTCTTCGTCGCCTTCACAATCACCATGACTCGCATCGGGTTGTCCTTTCGCTTGGGGGCGCCTGAGGCGCTCGCCCGGGTTCATACACTTGACGAACGGGGACCGCCCGGATCGACATGAGGGAGAGGCCCCGGCAAATCCAGGCGGACGAGCCCTGACGCGACGTGCCACTCACAGCCGGGCGGCCAGCAGCGCGTCCACGGCTTCGAGCTCGTCGGAGTTGATGGTGTGTCCCATTCGCGGGTAGATGCGCTCGTCCACGCTGGCGCCCATCTGGCGCAACAGGACGCCGGACTCGCGCACGCGCTCGAGCGGGATGTGGGGGTCGATGTCGCTGCAGCCGAGGAACATCGGCGTGCCCTCGAAGTGGCCCGCGTAGTTCCGCGGCGTGCCGGGTGGTCCGATCAGGCCGCCGCTGAACGCGACGATCGCTGCGTACCGTTCTGCATGCCGCGCCGCGAACTCCAGCGTGAGGCAGGCGCCCTGGGAGAAGCCCATCACGGCCAGGCGATTCGAGGGGATACCCTGCTGCCGCAGGCTTTCGACGAGGTCCGCAACGATCCGCAGCGCCGAACCGAGCCACGGCTCGTTCTGCTGCAACGGTGCAAGGAACGAATAGGGATACCACGTCGAGCCAGCGGCCTGCGGCGCGATGTAGGCCACGTCGCTTGCGGTGAACTGGTCCGCCAGTCCGAGGATGTCGTCGGCCGACGCACCGCGACCGTGCAGCATGATGGCCACCAGCCTGGCGTCATTCGGCGACGGTCCGGCCCTCAAAACGGGCTGGCCTGCGTGGGGATGGCTCGTAGCTGCCATGCGCTCTCGCCCGATCAATCGATCGGCTTCAGGTTGGCGACGATGTCTTTCCGGTGCGGCTCCAGGAACGGCGGGAGCACGACCTTCTCGCCCAGCGTCGCCGGCTCCTCGTCCACCGCGAATCCCGGGCCTTCCGTCGCGATCTCGAAGAGCACCCCGTTCGGCTCCCGCACGTACAGGCTGCGGAACCAGTAGCGATCGACCTTGCCGCTGTTGGGGACGCCGGACTCGTTCAGCCGCTCGGCCCACGCGTCGTAGTCAGCATCCGGGGTCCGGAATGCCACGTGGTGGACGCCGCCCGCCCCCTGCCGCGCCACGGGCAGATCGGGCTGCACCGAGACGTGCAATTCGGCATGCGGTCCGTTGCCGCGCATCTGGAACACATGGACACGCGTGGCCGGATTGTCAGGGTGCGGGCACTCGCGCACCTGTTGCATGTTGAAGACACGCGTCAGGAGCGTGTCGGTAGGGGCTCAGCGTCGGGATGCTGATGACAATCGGGCCCAGGCCGCGAATCTGGAACTCCGACGGCACAGCGCTCCGGTCCCACGTCGCCGGCGGATCGCCTGCGCCGCCGTCGTCCACGAGCGCGAGCCGCTGCCCCTCTGGATCCTCGAAGCGCAGCGTGAGACGGTCGTCGTGAACGAAGATCTCGCCGTGGGGGACGCTGGATTCATCGAATCGCTGCACCCACCACTTCAGCGCGGCTTCGCCGTTCACGCGAAGGCAGGTGCGGACGATGCTGCGTGTGCCGCGGCGCTCGCGGGGGACTGGCCAGTCGAAGAACGTCAGGTCGGTACCCGGGCTGCCCTTGGCATCGGCATAAAACAGGTGGTACGCGCTGACGTCGTCCTGGTTGACGGAGCGTTTGACCAGCCGCATGCCGAGCGTCTGCGTGTAGAACCGGTGGTTCTCTTTGATGGCGGCTGAAATCGCCGTGAGGTGGTGGATGCCGATGAGTTCCATTGAGTGCCCGTGAACCGTTGTGGGTCAGCGCGCGCTGAGTCCGGCACCTTCCAGCGCCGATCGATTCCAACCCCCCAGCGTCGCGGCCCGCTCGTACGTGCTGTTGACGAACGCGGCAATCGCTTCGTCAGGCGATGGCGCGTTGCGCACGGCTTCGTAGGGCAGGATGAACTCGTTGAGCTCGGGGTGGTAGAACGCGCCCTCCGGTTGCACGCGCGCGGTCTTCAGGCCATCTGGCTCCGGAACAGCGTACGCATAGAACGCCGGCTCGAGCACCGGCCCGCTGCCCGGCCAGAAGCCGTGGCTGATCACTTCATGCGAGTACGCCTCGCGCATGAAGGCGGGACCTTCGCGAGGCGGCGCGGGCCGGCCTGAGAAGCGGGTGACGGCCAGATCGAACGCGCCCCAGAAGAAGTGAACCGGGCTGCACTTGCCGACGAACCTGCACCGGGACTCGGTGAACACCCTGTGCACCCGCACCATGATTCTCCAGCAACGCTGCGCGTACTCCGGGTCGTACGCGTGGTGGATGGTGTCGCGTTCGAAGGGGATGGGGTCGGGAATTTCTACCGGTGTGGACCAGATCCGAACCGGAAGTCCCATGGCCTCCAGCGTCGCCATGACGTCGCGGTAGAAGTCGGCTACGGATCGCGGCGTCAGCGGCAGGGTGCGGCGGACCGCGTCGGACGTCTCGATCGCGAGCTGATGATCCACGAAGTCGAAGGCGATCGTGAACGAACGACGTCCGTGCGGGAGAATCGCGGTCGTGAAGCCGCGCGGCGTCAGGTGGAAGGCAGTGGCCCAGCTGTGGTTGAGCGGAGGCGCCTGCACCACCGCGATCTTGCCGACGACCTGCGTCCACATGTGCAGCGTCGCATACGTGTCCTTCCAGGCCTCGTACGGAAGGGCGGGCCAGGCGTCCTGTGTTCCAGCGTCAGTATTCGGCGAAGGCATCGTCAGGAAAGCAATAGAGCCAGCGCTCGCCTGGCTCCGCTGACGCGATGACCGGATGGCCGCTGCTGCGCGCGTGCTTGCTGGCGTGCCGGTTGGGCGACGAGTCGCAGCACCGCGTGACGCCGCACGTCTGGCACGTTCGAAGGTGGAACCAACGCGAGCCGCTCTTCACGCAGTCTTCGCACTCGCGTGCGGTCGGCTGCTTGACCGACTGAATCGCCTCGATGTGAGCGCATTGCGTCTGCTCTGTCGCCATTGTCGACCTCGACCAGGTGCCGCGGATACCAGACCTGCGAGCTTAGCCCGATCGCCGTGGCGGGCACCAGCCGCACCTACCGCTCGCGCTGCCACGCGAGGTAGGGCGCGCAGACGATGGCGCTCACGATGAGATAGAGCAGGATCGTGCCGACGAACTCTTCGCCGGGAAAGCTCGCCGCCGCGATCGTCAGGGCGATCGCGGGATGCCGGCACGCGCTCGACAGCGCCAGTACAACAGATTCATCCGAGTTCGGACCACCGAGCAGGTGACCCACGAGGAGTGAGGCCACCACGAACACGACCAGCACGAGGATCGTGCCGTCTCCCACGGCCGCCCATACCGCCTGCCACGTTGCGGCGAGCAGCACCACGAGGGCGAGCACCGCCAGCAGCAGTCCGAACCGGCTGATGGGCCTTTCAATCCGCTTCGCGATCGCGGGCAGCAGCGAGCGGACGGCCGTGCCGGCGAGCAGCGGGAGCAGCGCGGCCATCACGACCGCCGGTGCGATCGCGCCGGGCGACGCCCCGAGCGGTTGGTCGAAGATCCGTCCCATGACTGCAGCCAACAGGGGCACCGTCACGATGGCCAGCAGCGCCAGCGTGGCCATCAGACTGATCCCGTACGCGCGATCGCCGCCAGCGTTCGTCCCTTTTCTGGGAAGCAGCGGCGGCACCGGCGAAATCGAGACCGCGATCAGCGCGACTTTCAGCGTCGGGCGCAAGTCGAATGTGAGGACCAGTCCGACGGCCAACACCGGGACGATCACGAAGACCGCCAGGAGCGATCGCACGAGCAGGCGCGGCTGCCGAGCCAGGTAGAGCAGGTCGGCCACCGAGGCCTTGAGCCCGAACCCGAAGACGATGCAGAAGATGCTCGCCTGGATGGCGAGGATGACGAGTTGTCTCGGTTCCATGGTGTGCTCGTAAAAGTAGTCGAAGCCGTGTCCGGTTGCCAGCGCCTCGTCGGGCTGCAGAGCGTGGTCGTGTGGAAGCCCCAAGCCGGGACGCATCAGAACTGCAGTCGGACGCCTCCGTTGACGTTGATGCCTTCGAGCGGCGTCCACGCATCGACGGTCCAGCGGCCGTCGACCGCCCGCGCAGGCAGCAGTATCGGATCCCAGCGCGTCTGCCGGACGTTCGTCAGGTTCTCGCCGTTGACGAACAGCCGAACCGCACCGAACTGTTTCTCCGCCAGCACGCCGACGATCATGTACGGCTTGCTGACCGCACGATACGGGTTCTGCTCGAGGGCCTGCTGTCCCGTGTAGTACCACTCGAGTCCCACCCGCCCGACGTCGTCCTTCTCCCACATGCCGACGACGCCCGCGCTGTGACGCGGTGTCATCGGCACGTCGCCGGCGACGCCGTCGACGGTCTCGCGCGCGTGGACGTAGGTGTACGTGCCAGTCAGCGCGAACGGTTCTCTGCGGAGAGTGCCGAGCAGCTCGACGCCGACGTTGGATGTCGGGTTCGAGAGGTTGCGCAGAACGTACGCCGACGAGCGATCGACGTGAAGCGGATCCGCGATGCGCGATCCGAACACCGTGACCGTGTAGGAGAGCGGTCCATCGCTCCGCGTCAGGTCGAACGACGCGCTCAGGCCCCGCTCGGCCACGAGCGGCTTCGCAATCTGCAGCCGGGTCAATCCGGCCGCCTCGGTCTCTTCGGTCAACGGCGTCGAGGCGTAGAACCCCGAGCCGACCGAGAGGCGGCTCGTCCAGGGTCCGGAGCGGGCCAGCGCCGACACGCGTGGGCTGAAGAAGGTGCCGTACTCATCGTGCACGTCCAGGCGGCCACTTGCGGAGAGTGACATGGCAGGCCCGAGCGCGACGTCGTACTGCGCGAACGCGCCCGGCACGAGGAAGTCGTACTGAAACCGCGGTACGTCCCGAGGCTCGTAGGCGTTGCGTTCAATGGCGCCGCCAGCGACCCAGGTGTGCCGGCCGGCGCTGCCACGCATGGCAATCTCGCCGAATGCCGTGTCGTGGTGATCGCGCTCGAGCGCGTCACCGAACTGGTGATCGTGACTCTGTCGGGCTACCGCTGCGCGCGCGGTGACGACGTATCGATCCTGCAGCACGAACTGTCCAAGCAGTCCGGCGTCGTACCGGTACGTCTCGAGGGCCTCGACATACGGCGCACCGGTCGCGGGCAGCACAGAGCCAGGGGGCGTGCCGCCGTTCCGATCTTCGTACGTGAACCCCGCGGTCGCGAAGAGGGAGCGGCCGTTGCCGCCATCCCAGAATGCTCGCGGCCGGGCGACCGCCCGCGAGTATCGAGGCAGGTCTGCCCACGCGTCGCCATTGACGTCGTTGATGTCCTGCCAGTGTCCGCCGCCGAGCATCGAAGCGCTCCAGCCGCGCGAGAGCGGTGCCGACAGGAACGCGACCGCGTCGGTCGCGCCGCGCGTCGAGCGGTTGAGCAGAAACTCACGCTGGGGCTCGGCGGCCGGCCGGCGTGACAGCAGGTTGATGACGCCGCCCATGGCGCCGGCACCGTAGAGGGCGGATGCGACCCCCTTGACCACCTCGACCTGCCCCAGGTCCATCGGCGGGATCTGCAGCAGCCCCAGGCCGCCGACCTGTCCGAACAGCGGCAGACCGTCGGAGAACACGCGGGTGTAGCGGCCGCGCATTCCCTGAATGCGCACCGTCGCGGCCCCGAGCGACGGCGACGTGGCCTGCACACGCATGCCGCCCATCTCGTTGAGCATCATCACGATGTCGCCGGGCGTCATCAGCATCTTCTCTTCGATCTCTTCACGTGCCAGCACCTCGACACGCATCGGCTGATCTTCGAGGCGCTTGTTCGTGCGCGTGGTGGCCACCACGGTGACGCTCTCCTCGAGTGCCGGCTCAGGATCGAGGTCGACGACGACATCCTGCAGTGCGCCCGCCGGCACCTGCACTGTGAGCGTGACGGGGAAGTAGCCTGGCTTCGCGACCGTCACCTCCACGCTGCCAGGCAGCGTGGCGATCTGCACGGCACCCGAGGCGTCGGTTGGATGGGTGGCGCCAGCGACGACGACCTCGGCCTGTTCGACCGGCGCACCCTGGGCGCGAACGATCACGCGCAACGTTGCGAACTGGCCCTGGCCGGCGAGCGTGATCGCGTGTAGACACACCAGGGCACTGATGCCCAGCAACCACTGACGCATACACCTCTCCGCGACGGTGCGCACGCACGCACCCTGCTGGCGCTTTTCGGACTGGCTGTGAGAGGACGCGTCAGGACCGCGGCGGGTGTTCGGGAGGATCGGGCGGGACGTCGCCTGGGTTGCGCATCGGCGCTCGTGCGACTGCCGAGACGACCGGAGCGCCTGGCGACAGCGCTTCGGGCATCGGGCTGGCGAGTCCACCCGCGCAGAGGACGCAGATGCCGTCCGGTGCGTCGGGGTCGTGCGGTGTCGACGCCGTCTGCTGTTCGCGTGTGCAGCCGTCGGCGCAGCAGATGCCGTCGATCGCGCTCAGCGACGCGAGCAGTGCCAGCACGAGGACGGCGGTGAGCCTCCGCACGTCCGGATTATAGGGTGTACAGGCTCCAGGATCGCTCTCGCTTACGCGCGCCAGCCCGCGGTGAACCGTCAGGCTCCACCACGGGCTGGCCCATGGTCAGTGCCCCGCGCCGCTGGCGGCTTCGCTCATCTTCGCCATTGCGTCGTCGACCGTGAACGAGTTCGGACGCTGGACAGCTGGGAAATCCTTGAACGTATCGGCGAACTTGGCCGCCGCTGCCTGCGCGACATAGATGAAATAGGCGTTGTTCAGGATCCAGTCGTAGTACGTGTTCGACGTGATGTCGGCGAACTCGTACGGATCGGTTCGCAGGTTGAAGATCTTCGGGAGGCGCAGCCGCGTAAACGGCTCTGCCCAGACCTGCAGCGTGCCGTGGCAGCGCTGCTCCATGAAGACGATCTTCCAGTTGTCGAAGCGCATCCCCAGCACGTCGCCGTCGTCGCTGAAGTAGAAATAGAAATTGCGCGGACTCTGCTTCGTCTCACCCGTCAGATACGGCAGCAGATTGAATCCATCGATGTGGTTCTTGTATGTGCGGCCGCACGCCTTGTAACCCTTCTTGAGCTTCTCGACGACATCCGTGTCGCCGGCCATCGCGAGGAACGTCGGCAGCCAGTCGTGATGCTGCACGATGCCATTGGCGGTCGAACCCGCGGCCACCTTTCCCGGCCACCGAACGAGCATGGGCACGCGGAACGCCCCCTCCCAGTTCGTGTTCTTCTCGCTGCGAAACGGCGTCATGCCGCCATCGGGCCACGTGTTGCGGTGCGGGCCGTTGTCGGTCGAGTACATCACGAAGGTGTTGTCCGCGATCCCGAGCTCGTCGAGCAGGTCGAGCATCTGGCCGACGTGCTTGTCGTGGTCGATCATCGTGTCGTGGTACGGTGACTGCCAGCGCCCGGCCTGCCCCCGGCTCGATGCCTTCGTGTGCGTGAACAGGTGCATGTGGGTGGTGTTGAGCCACACGAAGAACGGCGCGCCCGCCTTCGTCTGACGCTTGATGTAGTCGGTCGCAGCCGCGACGAACTCGTCGTCGCACGTCTCCATCCGCTTTTTGGTGAGCGGACCCGTGTCCTCGATGCGCTGCTTTCCGACCTTGCCCCAGCGCGGCTGCTCGGTCGGATCGTCCTTGTCGGTGGCCCAGCTGTGTATCACGCCGCGTGGCCCGAACATCTCGTGGAACTTCGGGAAGTCCTGCTTCGACGGGTAGTTGTCCATCTCCGGCTCTTCCTCGGCGTTCAGGTGATAGAGGTTGCCGAAGAACTCGTCGAAGCCGTGGGCGGTCGGAAGCATGTGGTTCATGTCGCCCAGGTGGTTCTTGCCGAATTGTCCGGTCGCGTAGCCCTGCTCCTTGAGCAGCGCCGCGATCGTGACGAGCTTGTCGTTCATGCCGATCGGCGCCGCAGGAATGCCGACCTTCGACAGCCCGGTGCGATAGACGCTCTGTCCGGTGATGAACGACGAGCGGCCGGCCGTGCACGACTGCTCGCCGTACGAATCGGTGAACAGCATGCCTTCCTTTGCGATGCGATCGATGTTGGGCGTGCGATAGCCCATCAACCCGTGCGTGTAGCAGCTGAGATTTGACTGGCCGATGTCGTCTCCCCAAATCACCAGAATGTTCGGTTTGGTTGTCGTTGCCATCGCGGATTCTCCTTCGCTCCGTTCGTCCATGTGACCCAGGCGGTGTCGAATGACGACGCGGCGTTGCGTCGCCGCGTGATCCGCGCGTGGCGTCGCCGTGCCTCGCCGCGGTTCCGTGAGCGCGACCGGACGTAGAAGCCGCGCGTGAAGAGGGGAGTGCCAGGTGCCGTTCAGGAGCTCCGCGCGCGGGCGGTACAGGTGCACGCGGTAGTTCGAGCCGGAGTTCTTCAGCTCTTCGGCATCATCTTTTCAACGACCTGGTCGATGCTGAAGCTCGCGGCCTTGGCGCGCGGCGGGAACTCCTTGAAGCTCTCGAGCCACTGCGCCAGCAGCGGCGGGCCGGCGTACAGCAGGAAGTTCTGTTCGATGAACCAGTCGTTGAACTTGAAGCTTTCCTCGCCGCGCTCGAACGGGTCGGCGCGCAGATCGAAAAACCTGGGTATGCGCATCGGTGCCAGCGGCTCGCGCCAGACGTCGAGTCCCACGGCCCGCTGCTCGGCGAACACGATCTTGAAGCGGCCCATCCGCATCGCCATGCATTCGCCATCGTCGCTCCAGTAGATGAAGCCCTCACGCGGCGACTTCTCCTCCTTGCCAGCGAGGAACGGCATCAGGTTGTACCCATCGAGATGGACCTTGTAGGTCTTGCCGCCCATCTCGTACCCCTTCTTGACCTTCTCGACCAGATCGGCCTCGCCGTTGGCAGCGGCGAACGTCGGAATGAAGTCCTGCAGCGAGCAGATGTCGTTGACCACGCGTCCAGGCTGGATCACGTTCGGCCAGCGCACGACACACGGCACGCGCCAGCCGCCTTCCCAGTTGGTGTCCTTCTCACCGCGGAAGGGTGTCGCGCCGCCGTCGGGCCACGACAGCACTTCGGCGCCGTTGTCGGTGGTGAACACGACGATCGTGTTGTCCGAGATTTTCAAGCTATCGATCTTGTCGAGCAACTGGCCGACGTAACCATCGAGCTCCACCATGCCGTCCGGATACAGGCCGAGCCCGGTCTTGCCGGCGGACGAGGGTTTCAAGTGCGTGAAGACGTGCATGCGCGTCGGGTTGAAGTAGCAGAACCACGGCGTGCCTTCGCTGTCTTTCCGTTCGATGAAGTCGAGCGCCGAGGCCAGAAACTCCTCGTCCACCGTTTCCATCCGCTTCCTGGTCAGCGGTCCGGTGTTCTCGATGGTCTGCTTGCCGACCTTGCCGAACTGCGGATCGACCGTCGTGTCGTCCTTGTCGGTGGCTTTGCACTTGAGCACCCCACGTGGGCCGAACCGTTTGCGGAAGTCCGGGTCCTTCGGATAGTTCGGATACTCCGGCTCCTCTTCGGCATTGAGGTGATAAAGATTTCCGAAGAACTCGTCGAAGCCGTGGACGGTCGGCAGGTGCTCGTTCCGATCGCCGAGGTGGTTCTTGCCGAACTGACCGGTTGCGTATCCGAAGTGCTTCAGGACATTGCCGACCGACGGGTCTTCAGCGGAAAGGCCCAGGGTGGCACCCGGCATGCCGACCTTGGTCAGTCCGGTGCGGATCGGGGCCTGGCCGGTGATAAATGCCGCGCGTCCGGCGGTACAGCTCTGCTGCCCGTAGAAATCCGTGAACATCGCGCCTTCCTTCGCGATGCGATCAAGGTTCGGCGTGCGATAGCCCATGGTGCCGTGGTTGTAGCAACTCAGATTGAACCAACCGATGTCGTCCGCCATGATGAAAAGGATGTTCGGCTTCGCGTTCCTGGCCATCGTCCGCTCCTGCTGTGATCGGTTGGTACGTCTTCATCACTCTCACGCTTCGGTGCGCGTTTCCGTTGGTCGAAAAACGCGCCGAGCGTGAGCCCACTGCTGTGAACTCAACAGCCGGCCGTGATGTCGTGTTTCGCGTCGCCCTTGTTGCTCGGAGAACGACCGTGAGCGCTCGGCCGGCGACTCGCCTCGAGCCACGAAAGGCCGGAACGCTCGAAATCCCGCGCGCGCTCGACTTGCAGAGGGCCCTGGAGAACGTTGAGGCAGAGCGCGGAGCGGCCCTCGCGAGTGCACGCGGTGTACCAGTCGGACCGCGACACCTTCGGACTGGACCTGGACTGACGGCGATGCCATTAGCTGCGGGCAACGTTTCTCGCACGAACGGATGGGAGAGAATCGACCATGGCCGTTGAGTCGCAGGACACACGGGATTCCTCGCTGACGCCCCTCCCGGTCACCGCCTCTCGCCCCGAGCGCGTGTTCCCGACGCTCACGCCGGAGCAGGTATCGAGGATGGCCGCCCACGGACGGCGTCGCTCGACGGTCCGCGGCGACATCCTCGTCGAAGTCGGCGACAGGCCCGTCCCGGTCTTCATCGTCGTCAGCGGCGAGCTCCAGGTGGTTCGACCGGGCGACGGGGCCGAGACGGTGATCGTGAGGTATCACGCCGGACAGTTCTCCGGCGAAGCCAACATGATCAGCGGCCGCCGCTCCCTTGGGCGCCTGCGCGTCAGCGAAACTGGCGAAGTGATTCAGCTCGATCGCGAGCAGCTGCTCGCACTGATTCAGACCGACGCCGAGCTGAGCGAAATCCTCATGCGCGCCTTCATCCTGCGCCGCCGGGAGCTGATTGCGAACCATCTCGGCGATGTCGTCGTCATCGGATCAGGGCACAGCGCGGGGACGCTGCGGGTGAAGGAGTTTCTCACGCGAAACGGCCATCCCTTTCAGTACATCGACCTCGATCGCGACCACGAGGCGCAGGAGCTGCTCGATCGGTTTCAGATCAGCGTGGCCGACATCCCCGTGTTGATTTGTCGCGGCGATGCCGTGCTCAGGAATCCGTCGAACTCGCGCATTGCGGACTGTCTCGGCTTCAATGAGGAGATCGATCAGACCCGCGTGACCGATCTCGTGATCGTGGGCGCCGGCCCCGCGGGACTCGCGGCGGCGGTGTACGGCGCGTCCGAAGGCCTGGACGTCCTCGTGCTCGAAGCGAACGTGCCCGGCGGGCAGGCCGGGTCCAGCTCGCGGATCGAGAACTACCTGGGTTTTCCGACGGGCATCTCCGGGCTGGACCTGACAGGCCGCGCGTACGCGCAGGCGCTGAAGTTCGGCGCGCGTGTGCTCGTCGCGAAAGGTGCCGTACGACTGGCCTGCGGCGGCCAGCGCTACGTCGTGGAAGTGGACGGCGGGCCGCGGATTCAGGCGCGCGCGGTGATCGTCGCCACGGGTGCCGAGTACCGCAAACCCTCGATCGAGAACCTGTCGGCGTTCGAGGGGGCGGGCGTCTACTTCGGCGCGACGCCGATGGAGGCGCAGCTGTGCGTCGGCGAGGACGTGGTGGTCGTCGGCGGCGGCAATTCGGCGGGGCAGGCGGCCATCTTTCTCGCGTCGCCGGAACGGCGGGTCCACATCCTGGTGCGCGGATCCGGCCTGGCCGAGACGATGTCACGCTACCTGATTCGCCGCATCGAGGAGAATCCGGCAATCGTTCTGCATACGCAGAACGGAGATCGTCGCGCTCGAGGGAACCGACAAGCTTTCGCGGATTCGATGGCGCGACGATCGCACCGGCGGCACGGAAACGCACGATATCGGGCACGTGTTCATCATGGCGGGCGCCGTTCCGAACACCCGCTGGCTGGATGGTTGTCTCGTCGTCGACGAGAAGGGCTTCCTGAAGACCGGTCCGGACCTGTCGGCCGACGAACTCGCGGGCGCGCAGTGGCCGCTCGCACGGGCGCCCCACTTGCTTGAAACGAGCCGTCCGTACATCTTCGCGGTGGGCGACGTGCGCGGCGGCAACGTCAAACGCGTCGCATCTGCGGTGGGCGAGGGCTCAATCGCGATCACCTTCGTGCATCAAGCCCTTCGTCGCTGAGCAGCGTCAGGAGCGAGCTGGCCGTGATTGAAGAAACGACGCGATGGTCTTGCTCGCCTCTCGAAGCCACAGCACCGAACTGGCGACGGCCACGCAGAACAGCCAGTCCGACGCGCTCAGTGACGTCGTGCCGAAG
The DNA here is from genome assembly GCA_963748265.1 of uncultured Acidobacteriota bacterium. GTDB lineage: Bacteria > Acidobacteriota > Vicinamibacteria > Vicinamibacterales > CAVVIG01 > CAVVIG01. The sequence goes on from CAVVIG010000004.1 coordinate 308,517, forward strand.
GCCTTCTGCAGAAACGGCGTGTAAGTGACTGCGACCTGCAGAATGACCGACCCGGCAATCGATGCCCACAGCCAGACGTTGGTAAACAGCTGCGCGAAGGCACTCCGGTCGTCCGATCGCGCGTTGAAGACGTTGAACATCTGAAACAGCATCAACGTCGTGAACGCCATGGTCTGTGCGTACGGGAGGTCGCCGCTGCCCTCGACAAATCCTCCCGGGAGCGACGCATCGAGGGCGTACAGCGTGCCGGTCGCCATCACGGTGCCTACGAACACGATGCCCCACCACATCGTGCCCGTCACGACCGGCTCGCCGACGGGGCGCGGCGGACGCTCCATGAGCCCGGCGTCGGCCGGGTCCAGGCCGAGCGCAAGTGCGGGCGGACCGTCGGTGACCAGGTTGATCCAGAGAATCTGCGTGGCGAGCAGAGGCAGGACGACTTCGTCGCCACCGACCTGCAGACCGATTCGCCTCGCCAGCAGGACGCCGAAGAACATCGTCATGACCTCGCCGATGTTCGACGAGAGGAGATACCGCAGGAACTTGCGGATGTTCGCGAAGATGCCGCGGCCTTCCTCTACCGCCGCGACGATCGACGCGAAGTTGTCGTCCGAGAGCACCATGTCGGCCGCCTCCTTCGAGACGTCCGTGCCGGTGATGCCCATGGCGACGCCGATGTCGGCTCTCTTCAGCGCTGGCGCGTCGTTCACGCCGTCGCCCGTCATCGCCACCACCGCCCCGGCACGCTTCAGCGCATCGACGATGCGGAGTTTGTGCTCGGGATTGACGCGGGCGTACACCGACACGTCGGCAGCGGTGCGCGCGAGCGCATCGTCTGACATCTGCTCGAGCTCTGCGCCCGTCGTCGCGCGGCCGTCCCGGCTGATCCCGAGCTCGTGGGCGATGACGCTGGCGGTGCGCGGATGATCGCCGGTGATCATGATGGGACGGATGCCGGCCCGCCGTGCGCGCGCGACCGCGTCTCTCGCCTCGCCCCGGGGGGATCGATGATGCCGAGCAGTCCGGCGAAGACGAGATCCTGTTCCACGTGTTCGCCGGGCCGCTCTGAATGCTCCGACAACTCCTCGTTCGTCAGCCACCGGGCCGCCACGCCGAGGGTCCGGAGGGCCTGGCCGGCGAGCTCCTCGTTGACGGTGAGAATCGCGTTGCGCCGTTCTGCGGTGAGCGGCCGCCGCTCGTCGCCAACCAACTCACGGGTACACCGCGTGAGCAGGACGTCAGGCGCGCCTTTCGCGAAAACCACGCCGCGGTCCTGGCCGGCATCGCGGTGCATCGTGCTCATCAGCTTGCGCTCGGATGAAAACGGCACCTCACCGACCCGTGGGAGCTGCTCGTCGAGCGCGTCCGAGCTGAGACCGGCTTTTCGCGCCGCGACCAGCAACGCCCCCTCCGTAGGATCGCCCTGCACCGTCCAGCGGCCGGCCGTCTCCTGAATCGACGCGTTGTTCGCGCGGTCGGCGGCCGCGAGCGCGCATTCCATTTCGACGCGCAGTAGTCCGTCTATCGGCCGCCCTCCATCGGCCTTCACAGCGCCCTGCGGTGCATAGCCGGAACCCTCGAAGTTCACCCGCCCGCTCGCGGTCACGACGACGCGCACCGTCATCTCGTTCTTCGTGAGCGTGCCGGTCTTGTCGGAGGCGATCACCGTGGCGGAGCCGAGGGTCTCGACCGCCGCCAGGTGCCTGACGATCGCATTGCGCCTCGCCATGCGCTGGACGCCGATCGACAGCACGGCGGTCACGACCGCGGGAAGCCCCTCGGGAACCGCCGCCACGGCCAGCGCGACGCCCAGGATGAGCACGTCGAACAGGGTGCCGACGGTCCGCACCTCTTCGACCACGACGATGGTGACGATCATGACAACGGCGATCGCCACGACGATGATGCCGAGCATCTTGCCGGTGCGATCGAGCTCGCGCTGGAGCGGCGTCGCCTCTTCCGCTGTCGCCTCGAGCAGGCCGGCGATGCGACCCATTTCGGTCTGCATGCCAGTGGCCGTGACGATGGCCTTGCCATGTCCGTATGTCGCGGCCGTGCCGCTGAACACCATGTTGTCGCGATCCCCGAGCGGCACCTCCTCCGCGATCACGGCCACTTCCTTCGCGACGGGCAGGCTCTCCCCGGTGAGGGCGGCCTCAGCCGTCTGCAGGGCGGCCGACTCAATCACCCGGCCGTCGGCCGGGATGGTGTCGCCTTCTTCGACGATGATGATGTCGCCCGGAACGATCTGCGACGCGGGGACGCTTCGTCGCGTCCCGTCGCGGATGACCGAGGCGTCAGCCGCCGACATCGCTCGAAGCGCCGCGACGGCAGCCTCCGCGCGCGACTCCTGCACGTATCCCATCGTCGCGTTCAGGAGCACGACGGCAAGGATGGCCAACGCTTCGTAGGGCAGCGCGGCGTCCCGCTCCACTGCCCAGAGCGCTGCGGAAATCGCTGTGGCCACGAGCAGCAGGATGACGAGGACGTCCTCGAACTGCGAAAGGAACCGCCGCCATGCCGGGACAGGTGTCTCGGCCGTAAGCTCGTTCGGGCCGTACTGGGAAAGCCGGGCCTTCGCTTCTTCGTCGCTCAGTCCGCGCCGGCCGTCGGTCCGGAGGCCGGCGACCAACTCGCTGGTGTGCTGCCGGTACGCAATGCCCGGCTCTGGCGTGTCGCTCGCGGCGGTAGGCACCTGGTCTGCTCCTTGTGAGCGGAACGCCACTCGGCGGCGATGTTACTGCAGCGGCGAAGGCACTCCGCTCAGGGCCCAGTCGCCTCGTCCTGGGCGACGCGATCCGCGTCGCGCCGCCGCTCGTCGAGCACGGTGCCCTTCCAGAGCGGAACGCCCGCACAGGTACGACGCTCGAGCGATGACGTGGGCCCCGACGGGCGTCGTCAGCAGCACGAATGCCCCGATGCTGGCGATCGCGTGAACGCGGCGAAGTCGCGCATCTGGAGGGCTGCGCCGATCAGCAGGAATCCCAGGCCGAGCGTGGACGCCTTCGTGGAGGCCTGCATCCGGGTAAAGACATCAGGCATCCGAAGGACGCCTATTGCCGCCAGCAGCGCAAAGGCCGATCCGGCGAGCCACAGGATGGCTGTCAGGATGTCCCTCATTCCTGGTGCTCCCGTTCCAGGTACGTCGCATATGCGATGGTGCCGAGGAAGCCGACGAGCGCAATCACGATCGCGGCATCGAGCGTTGCCCGCACGTCGGTCCACGCGGCGAGCACGACGATGAGGCCCACGACGAGAACCCCGACCAGGTCCATCGCGACGATGCGATCCGGGAGCGTTGGCCCGAGCACCAGCCGCAGCACCGCGATCAGGAGCGCAAGGCCAAGCGTGACGAGCGTGATCTGTGAAACGACATCGAGCATGGTTCCCATCGGATTGCCTCGTCCCTAATCGAACAACAACTTCACGCGGCGCTCGAATCCGTCCTTGATTTCACGCCGGCTCTGATCAGCGCTCTTCATGTGCATGACGTGCACGTAGAGGGTGCGACGGTCGTCCGACAAGTCGATCGTCACGCTGCCGGGCGTGATGTTGATGAGCATGGACAGCAGGAGAATCTCGCCATCGCTGGTGACATCGAGAGGAATCGCCACGACTGCGGGCTCGATCCGGTGGCCCGGCCGAAGGACATCGAGCGCGACCCGCAGGTTTGCGAGCAGCAGTTCGCGGACGAAAAAGGCGGCGAGCCCGATGGCGCGAACCGTCCTGGTGGCGAGCGTCGATGGCATCACGCCACCCTTCGCCAGCAGCGCCAGGATGATGTAGCCGATCAACCAGCCGGTCATCAGGTTCAGGAGCGAGATCTCTCCCCGCAGTGCGGCCCACGCGAGGGCGAGAAGAAGGCTACCAAGCAGCATCTACGGCCTGCCTCCCAGCACGGCTCGCACGTACTCGTCACGCTGCAACAACTGCTGTGCGCTCCTGGCCGTGAGCTCGAACAGGGGCTGTGCGCCGATGCTCATGGCAGATCGTCAGGACGCTCAGGGCCGCAATCGCGACGAGAAACGAGGTCCCTGGCGCCGCCATGTCGCGCGCGTCGCCGGCCGGTCGCCAGAAGGCATCAGCCCACGAGCGGGTCATCGACAGGAGGGTGAGCAGTCCGACGACCAGCACGAGTCCTCCGACCCAGTACGCGCCGGCGTCGAAGGTGCCTTCGAGGATCGCGAGCTTGCCGATGAAGCCCGACAGCGGCGGCACACCGGCCAGCGAGAAGATCGGCACCATGGCGAGCGCCGTAAACACGGGCCGATCCCGGTACAGACCGCCCAGTCCGGCCATGTCCACGGTGCGGCGGAGCCGCAGCAGCGCACCGCTCACGAGGAACAGGTTCGTGATGACCAGGATGTGGTGGAGCAGATAGAAGATGGCGCCCGCGAGTGCCGCCGGTGTCAGGAGGCTCAGGCTCGCGGTGGTGTACCCGATGTGCCCCACGAGATTGAACGAGAGAACCCGGCGGAAGTCGCGCTCGTTCAGCGCCGCCACCAGCCCAATCACCATCGTCGCTGCCGACATCACCATGAGCAGGGTGAACAGTGCGGGAGGCGCGCCCTGGAACAGCAGCGTGAAAACCCGCATCAACGAATAGACGCCGACTTTGGTCAGCAGTCCCGCGAACGCTGCGCCGATGGCGGCGGGAGGCGTGTGATACGACGCAGGCAGCCAGAAGAACAGCGGGAACAGCCCCGCCTTGATGCTGAACGCGACCAGGAACAGCACGGCAAGGACCGTGTCGACACCGGGAGTGCGTGAGCGTCGGCCACACGCGCGCGAGATCGGCCATGTTGAGTGTTCCGGCCACACCGTACAGCAGCCCGAGCGCCGTCAGGAAGATGGACGATGCGATCAGGTTGAGCGTGACGTACTTGAAGGCCGCCTCCACCTGCGCGCTGGTGCGGTGCAGCGCCATCAGCACGAAGGACGCTACCAGCATCACTTCGAACCAGACGTAGAGGTTGAACAGATCCCCGGTCAGGAACGCTCCGGCCACTCCCATGAGCAGGATCTGGATGAGCGGGTGGTAGCCGAACGCCTCGCGCCTCGGATCGACACCGGCGAAGGCAACCCCCGTGATGGCGACGCCGACCACGCCGGTCGCGACGACCAGCATCGCCGAGAGCAGATCGGCAACCAGCGTGATCCCGAATGGAGCCGTCCAGTTGCTGATCTGCAGGACCTGGATGCCGCCGGCGTTCACGCGCTGAAACACCAGGAGCGCGCTGGCCAGCAGAAGGATCGAACCCGCCAGCGCGATCCAGCGCTGCAGGAGCGCACGTTGCGGCGCCAGCATCAGCACGGCGGCGGTGCTGAGCGGCACCAGGATCGGAAGCACCAGCGTCCTCATCGTTCACGCCCCACTGCATCGACATCGTCGGTGCCGGAGGTGGCGTGCACTCGATGCGCCAGGACCAGCGTGAACGCCAGCAGGCCGAATCCGATCACGATCGCCGTCAGCACGAGTGCCTGTGGAACCGGATCGGCGTACGGCTCCGCGAGGGTTGTCAAACCGTCAGGCACCACGGGCGGCCGTGCGCGAGTGAGTCCGCCCGCCGTGAAGATCAACACGTTCGTGCCGTTGGACAGCAGGCCGAGGCCGATGATGAGCTGCGCCAGCCGCCGCCGCAGCATCAGATAGATGCCGGCGGCGTAGAGGACGCCCGACGTCAGCGCCAGCAGGAATTCCACTAGGACTCCTCCGCGAGCGTGAAGAGCATCATCAGCACTACGCCTGTGACGACGAGAAAGACGCCGATGTCGAAGACCGCCGGCGTCCCGACGGACGCTGGCCCGGGCATCCATTGAGCGGTGAGGAACGGCTGCCCCAGAAAGGCGGCCGGCAGACCGCTGACCAGCGCGATCAGCAGGCCCGCGCCGAGCAGCGTCATCGGCTTCACCAGCAGCGCCCGCCTCGCACGCTCTACGCCGAAAGCGATCGCGTACAGCGCGAATGCCGCGGCTGCCACGAGGCCCCCGACGAAACCGCCACCCGGCTGGTTGTGGCCGCGCAGGGCCACGAACACCGAAAACAGCAGGAGCAGCGGCATCAGCAGCCGGGCCGCCGTTCGGAAGATCGACGAGGTCGCGGGGCGGCGCAGGCTGACGGCCGGCTCGTCGCGCGTCGCCAGTCGCAGCAAGGCGCGCACGCCAATCGCCGCGGTCGCCAGCACCGTTATCTCACCGAGCGTGTCGAACGCCCGGAAATCGACCAGGATCACGTTGACGATGTTGCGGCCGTGTCCCAGCGTCGGGCCGTATTCCGCGAAGTACTCCCGCAGACGTGGCGCCGTGTCAGTGTTGGCCACCGACAGCACCAGCCCGGTGATGAGCGTGCCGATGGCTACGGCAACCAGCGCATCCCGGTAGCGAACGAAGCCCCGCGAAAGCGCACCGAGCCGGCGGAAGCGTCGGAAGACGAGCACGTAGATGAGCGCGGTGAGCGTCTCGACCGAGAACTGCGTCATTGCAAGGTCCGGTGCGCCGTAGCTCAGGAACATCGTCGCGACCCCGTAGCCGACCGCTCCGAGCGACAGGACCGCCGCCATGGTCGTGCTCGCGACCGCCGCCGAAATGGCGCCGGCAATGATGACGACGACGATGAGGACTTCGTGCGCTGCGATGGTGTTCCGTGGCACGAACGAGCCCAGGCCCGAACCCGTGAACAGCGCCGTGTCGCCGACCAGCACGGTCGTGATCACGATCACCATCACATACGACCTCAGTGACGCGCTGTGGAGTGCTGGCGCGATGCGACGGCTGATGGCCGTCAATGCCGAGATCGCGCCGGTATAGAGGTCTTCGGTGCTGTGCATCGGCTTCCACGTCCGGCTTCGGAGGCTCCCGTGCCAGACGTAGGCGGTCGCGACGCCTCCCAGCGTGAGCACGCTGAGCATCAACGCCGGCGTGAGCCCATGCCAGAGGCTCAGAGACACGTCGATCGGCGATCCGGCGATCGTGCTCGCTGCCGCCGAGAACGGAGCATTGAGGATCGACGGAGCCAGGCCGGCCAGCACGCCGCTCGCGGCCAGGATGAGCGGCGGCATCCACAGCGGCCAACGGGGTTCGTGTGCATCCGGCTGCCGTGCGTCCCCGCGGAATGGCCAGATGCCAGCGAGCAGTCCCGCCAGCCCGAGAAAGATGCTCGCCAGGACGGTGAGGCTCAATAGCCAGATGCCCCACCCGTTGCCGTGCAGCAGCGACTCGTACGCGGCGTCCTTGCCGATGAACCCGAGGGTCAGCGGCACCCCCGCCATCGACACCGCCGCAACGCCCCCGGCAAGCGCCGTGAGCGGCATGGCGCGCCGGAGTCCCGCCAGGGCGGTGATGTCGCGAGTGCCGGTCTCATGGTCGATGGCCCCGGCGACCAGGAACAAAGCGCCCTTGTAGCCGGCATGCGCCACCAGGTACACCAGCGCCGCGACGATGGCGTCCCGCGTGCCGACACCGAGGAGCATGGTCAGAACGCCGAGCGCGCTCAGCGTTGAATACGCGAGGATCCGCTTCAGGTCGGTCTCCTGCACGCCGCGATACGCCCCCACGAGCATGGTCGCGACGCCCGCCATGATTACGGCGGTCGTCCACAGGGGCGTTGCGCCGAGGATGGGCGTCATCCTCGCAATCAAGTAGATGCCGGCCTTCACCATCGTCGCCGAGTGCAGGTACGCGCTCACGGGCGTCGGCGCCGCCATCGCGTTTGGCAGCCAGAAGTGGAACGGCACCTGGGCGGACTTGGTGAACGCCGCCAGCAGCGCCAGGCTCGCGATCGCGGCATAGAGCGGGCTGCCGAGAATTGCCGCGCGGCTGGACGCCATGGCCGACAGGCTTGGTGTGCCAGACACGTCGAGGAGCAGAACGCCAGCCGCCAGCAACGCGAGGCCGCCAGCGCCGGTGACAATCAGGGCCTGTATGCCGGCGGCCCGTGCATCGTCGCGTTCGTGTTCGAATCCGATGAGCAGAAATGACGTGAAGCCGGTCAGTTCCCAGAACACGAACAGCGTGAGGATATTGTCGCTGAGCGTCACGCCGAGCATCGCGCCCATGAACGCGAAGAGGAAGGCATAGAAGCGCGTCGCCTGCGGATGACCGTCGAGATACTCACTTGAGTACAGCACGACGAGTGCACCGATCGCGGTAATGAGCAGCGCGAACAGCAGGCCCAGGGCATCGAGGTTGAACGAGAGCGACAAGCCAAGCGACGGCGCCCACGCCAGCTCGATCAGGCGGGGTGCGGTGGTGATCGCGCCACGAAGCTCGACTCCGAAGACGAGGGCGAGCATGGCAGGCCACGCCGCCAGCCACTTCGTTCCCGCCGGATACCGGTGGACGAGCCATGCGGCAGGCAACGCCATCACGAAAGGCGAGAGGATGAGGAGCGCGATCATATCGGTGGCGACGGACCTGGGCGCATTTGTTGAGCGGACCTCTCCCGTGAACTCGTGCAGACGCGCGTCGCAGCGCATCGGCCGGCGGTGAACTGCAGACGAAGCGGCTTAGAGCTGAGGTGGCGCCCGGCAGCCGAACGGACGGTCGGTGCCGGAAGCAATCGCCCGCAAGCGATCGCAGTCTGCAACCGAGGACTGTTGCGGCGTCGGCAGGTGGAGGGCGAAACTTCTGGCGGCCGGCGACTTACTCACGTCGAGCGGCTGGTGACTTCCATGGCCGCGTGTGATCAGGGTGTGCCCCTGCGGAATCAGGCCTGCTGTGACGCTCGCATGTCCACGGGTGCGTTCCAGCGCGCGCGGGCCGACCTGGGTTCGAGCGGCCACGAGCACCAGCGTCGCGATCAGAACGGCGAGCACGACCAGACGGTGCAGCGGATGACGACGCACGCGTACCAGTATATGGTCGCAGGCGCTTCGACCTCAGGCATTAGACGTCAGCGACAGTCAGTCTTCTCCACATCTGCTCGGACGCTTCGTCCGCCGGAAAGAACGTCTCGATTCGCAGTTCCTGCAGCGTGACGTCCTGCGGCGTGCCGAGTGTCATCAGCGTGCTGAAGAGACGGAGCTCGAGATCGTCCTTCCTGATGTGAACCGGGAGCAGAAGGTCGGCGGCATGAGCGCGCGCCCCGATTCGCTGATGCGCCTGGCCCGCGTAGCCACGCAGTTCCTCGAGCAGGTCTGACGCGATCGCATCGTCCTTGATCGACCCCAGCTCGCGCTCGGCCCGGGCGAGGAGCTGACGCGACACGTCCTCCCAGTTGACGATCCACCGCCGCGCTCCAAGCGGATGGAATGCCACGCGAAGGTAGTTCACGCTCCCGGTGAGCAACGACGGATCCACGATGATGGCGAGCAGCTGGGCGGCGGCGCCATTCCCCATGATGCAGTTCGAGTAGCGGTCGTGCACCACGGCACCGTACGGCTTGTGCCGTTCGAGGATGAACTCCAGCACGCCACGAACGTGCGTCATTTCCTCGGCTGCGAGCGGTGTCTGACGATACAGGTGCGCGTAGCCCGCTGCCTCCAGCAGTCGATTGCGCTCGCGAAGGGGGATGTCCAGGGACTCAGCGAGCGCGAGCAGCGCATGACGGCTCGGTTGTGTACGACCGGTCTCGATGAAGCTGACGTGACGGGCTGAAAAGCCAGCGTTGAGGGCCAGATCGAGCTGGCTCATCCCGCGGGTCGTCCGCCAGTCGCGCAGCAGACGCCCAACCGTGCCCGGCTGAGAGAACTGAGCGGTGGGTGTGCTCGCATGCATATGGCCATGCTACGTCCGCCGCGTGCGCAGCGGCCATTACCTCCCAGGTAATTGCGGGGCTTCCCCGTGCCAGCGATCCTCGTTTTGAAGGCGACCAGCCGCGCGTACGCGTCATCACGGTGCGTGCGGCAGTCGAGGAACGACGGTCATCGGCCACAGGAGTAGAGCCATGCCTGAAGCGACTTCTCTCTCGTCGCAACAGCGTCTATCGGAGGTCACGCGATACGCATACGGGATCCTGGTGCTCACGAGCGTGCACCATGCGTTCGGCGCCTACATCTACGCGACACCCTGGCGCCTGCATGTCGTCGCGTTGTCACTCGCCGCCGCAGCCGCAATCGGCGTTGCCGCCGGCGTGGTTCGCAGACACCAGGCCGGAATCGCTGGAACGATCGCGTTCTGGATCCTGTGCGCCGTTACGCTCGCCTTTCCGTTCGGGATGATTGGACTCTTCGAGGGCGGCTACAACCATGTCCTCAAGGACGTCCTCTACTTCGGCGGGGCGTCTCAGGACGTGATGCGGATGCTGTTTCCGGCGCCGGCGTACGAGATGCCGAACAGCATATTCTTCGAGCTCACCGGCGTTGCGCAGCTGGTGCCCGCCGTTGTCGGAGTCGGCCGTCTCTACGGACTGGTGCGTCACTGGCGTGGCCAGCGCAACAGCCTGGACACGGGTGCTGTGGGTCACGGTGAGGTCGCGTCGCGCTGAACACTCTCGCGCGCGTAGCGGCCCGGCGGCCGGCCCACGTGCCGGCTGAACGCGATGCTGAAGGTACTCGCCGAGCCGTAACCGACACGTTCGGCGACCTCGGCGAGCCGAAGGTCGTGCCGCCGGAGCAGATCCTTCGCGACCGCCATCCGCCAGGCGAGCAGGTATTCCATCGGCGGCTGGCCCACCGTGCGCGTGAAGCGTTCGAAGAACGCCGAGCGCGACAGCGCAGCCGCCTTCGCAAGCTGGGCGACCGTCCACGAGCGCGCCAGCTGGCCGTGCATCTGCCGTATCGCTGGCGCGAGGTGCACATCGGCAATTCCGCGCAGAAGCCCGGGAGGCGCGTCCTCTCCTGGCGTCGCCCTCAGCGCTTCGATGAGCAGCACCTCCACAAGGCGGGTGAGCACGAGGTCGCGGCCCGACCTCCGTTCGCCCGCTTCCTCGCCGACGAGGCGCACCAGGATCGTGAGGCGTTCGACGCCGCGCAGGTGCACGAGGGACGGAAGCAGCGACACCAGCAGCGCGGTGTCGGGCGAGTCGAAGCCGAACCAGCCGCCGAGCAACCGCACGTCAGGGCGCCCGCCGCGCGTGCCGTGGCGGACTTCACCCGTCACCTTTGACATCACGGCGGGGTCGAGCTGCTCGAGCCTCACCGGCTGGAAGCCCGACATGGAGAAACCTGGCGTCGCTGGCAGGAGCACGAAGTCGCCCGCCTCGAGGGCCAGGGGTTGGTGGCCATCGACGGACAGACGACAGTGGCCTTCCAGCACCGCGCAGAAGCTCGGTTGCCCGAAGGCGGAGTAGCGGACACCCCAACGGCCGGCTCCGCTGATGCGCCTCGAGAACACGGCACGCGGCTGAAGCAGCGTGATCACGTCGGAGAGCGGGTCGTTCATGTCTGGACGATCGCTAATGAAACATGGACGCCACGTTGTAGAAAGTCCGTGTCTCAACCCGCATAGTAATCGGCGAGAGGAGTGAGGTCCACGGAAAGGTGGACCTCAGAAAGGGAGTCGCCATGAATACCGTGCTCATCACTGGATGCTCGTCCGGGTATGGCCTCGAGACCGCGCGCCACTTTCTCGCGCACGGCTGGAACGTCATCGCCACCATGCGAACGCCGCGCGAAGGCCTTCTGCCCAGCTCGGAACGCCTGCGCGTCCTGGCGCTCGACGTGACCAGGCCCGAGAGCATCGCCGCCGCGGTCGAAACGTGTGGGCCAATCGACGTGCTCGTCAACAACGCAGGTATTGGCGTCGTCGGCGTCTTCGAGGCGACGCCGATGGCAACGGTGCGCGAGGTGTTCGAGACCAACACCTTCGGCGTGATGGCGATGACGCAGGCGGTGCTGCCACAGCTTCGCGCGCGGCGGTCGGGCGTGGTCGTGAACGTGACGTCCAGCGTGACGCTGGCGCCGATGCCGCTGGCGGCCGCGTACACCGCGAGCAAGATGGCCATCGAAGGATTCACTGGATCGCTCGCGCACGAGCTCGAAGCGTTCAACGTGCGGGTGAAGCTGGTTGAGCCGGGCTACGGGCCGGGCACGCGATTTACGAGCAATGGGGGATCGCGCATGGAGGGGCTGTTTCCCGAGGCCTACGAGGCGTTTGCGAAGCCGATCCTCGCGTCGTTCGCGCAGGTGACGACGGTGACGACGGCGTCCGATGTGGCCGAGGCGGTGTACCGTGCCGCGAACGACGCCTCAGGACAGCTTCGGTTTCCCGCGGGTCCGGACGCGGTGTCGCTGGCTCAGGCGAGCGCGAAGTGCACGGACCGATGACCAAAACCGTTCAACACTCACGAAGACCCGAAGACACGAAGGCGCAAATCCAACCCTGCTTCGTGCCTTCGTGAAGTTGGGCAGGATCTCTTTGACGATGAGGAGCAGCGCCGTGCCGGCAACCGGTATCGACAGTGCGCGCGTGCGACGGCTCGATCGGCCCTCCGGGGTCGAAGATGCCGATCGAGTCATCGCGTTCGCCTCTGCCTGCGCTAGTGCCGGGCGCCGGACTTGGCTTTCGGCGCTGGCGTCCTCTTCGCGCCTGCGCCGACGCCTGCGGGCCCGTCCTCCTGTTCAGGATGAGCCGTTTCCGCGGCACCTTGGTTGATGCCGCCCTCGGCGAGCGCCGACAGCTTCTGGTCCGCCGCCTTCTCCTCGTCGAGCGTCTCCTGGAGCAGAGCGGCGGCATCGGTATGCCCCATGGCAGTCGCCCATGCGACCAGCGTTCCGTACGCCGCCATCTCGTAGTGCTCCGCTCGCTGCCCGGCGGCAATCAGGCAGGCGTCCATGGTCGTCTCGTCGAAGTCCTCTTCCATGATGGACTTGCCCTCTTCGATGATGCCCGCGATGCCGTCGCAATGCTTCCCGCGAGCCTTTTCGTCCAGGCTCTCGAAGACCTTTTCGAGGCGCTCGATCTGCCCCTGCGTCTCGTCGAGATGTGATTCGAACGCCTCGCGCAACGGTGGCGCTGTGGCAGCCTTCGCGAGCTTCGCGAGCGCCTTGGTGAGCTGCCGTTCGGCGTCGTACGTGTCCCGCAGTTCGTCGATGAATGCGTCATGCAGCGTTCCTGTTTCAGCCATCGATCAAATCTCCTCAGTTCTGTCGTGAACGTATGCGCGTGAGTCACACGCGCGGGGGATCGGTCTCTCGAGTGAAGTGCCGATGCTTTGCTATCGCCGCCACGAACGCATCGGCGACGTCCGTGGCCTCGGCCGCGGCCACGATGAGTCCCGTGTCTGGCTCGTCGGTCTCGATTCCGCATGCGGTGAGCAGTTCCGCGCCATCGCCAAACGCCAGCAGCGGCTTGCAATGGCGGTACTGGTCCTTGATGAACTCCAGCGTCCGCCCGTCCTCCTCGAGCCGGCGCACGGCGTCGGCGCCGTGCGGGAGCACCATCGCGTCATAGAGCACCGACGGCGCCGCTTCGAGACTGACGTCCACGTCGATCGCATCGCCGGAGGCCGTTCGCACGATGCCGAGCGTCGTGGACACGAAACGGGGGACAGCCCCTTCACCGGTGAGGCGACTGGCGATGGCGACGAGCGGCGCCCCGTCGCACCCATCTGCAACCAGGAGCGCGACCCGCCGGGCGCGGATGCTGCCGTCGCCGGGTCTGGCGAAGAGCGACAACCCCGGTGACACGGCAACTTCCGGTGTGACCTCGCGCGTCATCACCTTCGGCAGCGGTGCGGGCATCTGCCGGATGCCCAGCCCCGTCGCAACGGCCTTGGCCAGGTCGGCGTCCACGTTCATCAGGCCGGCGACCATCCGTTCACGGACGGCAGGCGTCTGAACGCGGGACAACTCGAATCGGAACGCGTTGATGATGTGTTGCTTCTCGACGTCCGTCTGGCTGTTCCAGAACAACGTGGCCTGCGTGTAGTGATCGGCGAATCGCGCAGCCTTCCCCGAACCTTGTGATCGTCCGTCTCGCGAGGTTCCGGGAAGGAGACGAACCCTGCTGCGCCGGCCTGGAAGGGGCAGCCACCTCCGAGCGAGTTCGGCTCGTAGGACACGCGCCCACGGTGGATAGCCTGGCGGTGCATGCCATCACGCTGGTTGTTGTGCACCTGCGCGATCGGCGCATTGATCGGGATCTCGTGGAAGTTCGGCCCGCCGAGTCGCGAAATCTGCGTATCAACATAGGAATGAATCCGCCCGGCCAGGAGGGGATCGTTCGAGAAGTCGATGCCCGGCACGACGTGCGCGACGCAGAAGGCGACCTGTTCGGTCTCGGCAAAGAAGTTGTCGGGATTGCGGTTCAGGACCAGCTTTCCAACCGGAACGATCGGCACCAGCTCCTCGGGCACGATCTTCGTGGCGTCGAGCACGTCGAAGGTGAACGCCTCGGCCTGTTCCTCCGTGAAGATCTGCAGCCCCAGCTCGTATTCCGGATAGGCGCCCGCTTCGATGGCTTCCCAGAGATCGCGACGGTGGAAGTCCGAGTCGGCCCCGGAAATCTTGACCGCCTCGTCCCAGACCAGCGAGTGCGTGCCCGCGCGCGGCGTCCAGTGGAACTTGACGAACTGCGACTCACCCCTGGCATTCACGAGACGATAGGTGTGCACGCCGAACCCCTGCATCGTCCGGTAGCTGCGGGGAATGGCCCGGTCGGACATCGCCCACATCAGCATGTGGGTAATCTCCGGCATCAGCGAGGCGAAGTCCCAGAAGGTGTCGTGCGCCGAGGCCGCCTGCGGCATCGCGAAGTGCGGTTCGGGCTTGGCGGCATGGACGAGGTCAGGGAACTTCATCGCATCCTGGATGAAGAACACCGGGATGTTGTTGCCGACGAGGTCCCAATTGCCTTCATCGGTGTAGAACTTCACGGCGAATCCGCGCACATCTCTCGCGGTGTCGGTCGAGCCGCGTTCCCCCAACACCGTTGAAAAGCGCACGAAGACCGGCGTCTGCTTGCCGACCTCGGCAAACAGCGAGGCACGCGTGTACTCCGGCAACGCCTTCGAGCATTCGAAGTAGCCATGCGCCGCGGACCCGCGTGCGTGGACGATCCGCTCCGGGATGCGCTCATGGTCGAAGTGAGTGATCTTTTCGCGGAGGATGAAATCTTCGAGCAGGGTTGGTCCGCGGAGGCCAGCCTTGAGGGAGCTCTGATTGTCCGCGACCGGCACGCCCTGATTGGTCGTCATTGCGTGATCGGTGGAGTCGACCCGGACGCGATCCAGGGGACCGACCGTCGGGTTGTGCCCGATGCTGGGATCGCCGCTGCCCGTCTTGTCCGAGCCATTCGACTCGGTCACGGTGCTTGCTCCAACGATCGGATCTACCGGCTGGGCCGACGGCCCCCTGGGCGGCTTCAGCGCAGCAGCGGGATCGAACTCGGCGCTCTTGATCGCATTGAACGTGAAGGTGGACGCGAGATCCTGCGTGCCCGCCACTTTCGCCGCGAGCACATCGCCCACGCCAGAGCCATCTGGTGCCGCAGGTCCACTGACGGTCGTACGGCTGTTCCGTACAGTCCTTTGCTGTGCGGGCTTCGCCCGGCGTGTCGATTTGGCCAAGAACAGGATCCTTTACGCGACCGCGTCGCGATGATTGACGTTGATGAGGCACGGCGAGGTGTCAACAGCCGTGATGCTGGAGCACGGAGGCAGGAGCCATATCACGCAGTGCAGGTTTCACGAACGGTGCCATGCCGCGCACCGCCACTCCTCGTGCGCTGTGAGCAAAACATCACTGACGCCGGGAACCCCGCGGCCCGCTATGGTATCGAGGCTGTTGCAGTCCTCGAGCGCTGCCGCAGGGCGCGTACACCTCGAGCTCGAAGACCGCGATTACATCCGCGGACTGTGTGTCGACGTGCCCATTTCGCGCACGTAGAGGACACTTGGGGGCGATGGCAGGGCGAGTTGATACCGAGCACCGAAACAGCTGGCGTTGCGATCGAGATGCGGCCAGCCCGCGTCCTTGTCAGGCGAGCGGTGTCGGCATCCATACGACCACGTCTTGGCGTCGGGCGAAGTGAAGCACCGCCGGTGCTCTTCTGACATCGAGACCATTGGCCTCCGCAAGAGTGTTCTGCCTCAAACTGGCTTCGGCCATCTGCAGCGACCATGGCGGATGATGAATCTCCAACCGGTATGGAGCGCCTGCACGGTCATGGTGGTACAGGCAATACCGTTCTGTTAGGAAATACTCGAGCGTTCCGGCAGCCGCGCTGAATGGGCTCCCGACAGGCGCGTACGTCGCGGTGAACTCGATCGACGGTTCTGAGCTCCGCTGGCTGTGGTACTCAACGACTCCGCCGTTCGCTGCAACGTTCATGCGGGCCGACCAGTACGGCAGGTTCAGCAGCGCGCGAGCCGCCCGCACGGCGAACCGACTTCCGGCGTCGAGGCTAAAGAAGTAGACCCCTGGGCGACCACCGACTCGCACGTACGTTCGGACATTCAGCTCGGGAAATGCCGAGAGCCACGGCATCGATGGCACACCGCGAGGGGCGACGTTGGTCATGCGGAACGGCACGATGCCGACCCACGCCTGCCCGTCGAACAAGTCCAGCTCGAACGCCTGCGGCAATCTCGTTCGGATCGACGCTGGATCGACGGGCCAGTGCGCAAAGAGCAGATCGTGCCACGTTTGCGTCATGATCCAGGGCGCGTCAGGCATCGCCCACGGTCGATGATTCGTGTGCCGAACGATAGACGTATCGAAGTCGTGGTCGGTCATAAGTTCGTCAGACGCCGCGGGCGTGCGGACCGTTGTAACGCTACCGTCCGTTCGTCGAAACTCACGTCGTCAATTCCGGAAGGACTCCAGCCAGAAGTGCGCGGATGGAGGTAATCCGGACGTGTGGTCGAGCCTGGCGGTTCAGGACTTCGCACGGCGCGCTGAAAACGCTGCCCAGCTAGCTGGATGCGTCACGCTCAGCCCGGGTCGAGCGCGGACGACCCGGAACAGACGATGCTGTGGACCACGGGTGGCCGCCAGCCGACTCTCTCCAACGGATCCAGGCCAGATGTCATCTACCTGACGGTCATCGGCTGCGGACGCGCATACGGTTGTCCGTTGTGGCCGCGGAAACAGGGTTTCGTCGCGAGTGCCCGGTGGTGCTCCTCGTCGACGATCACGAGGACTCCGCGGCGATGTACGCGATCAGCCTGCTGGCGATGGGCTTTCACCCCGTTACCGCGGCGACCGCCGAAGATGGCTTCGAGCGCGCATGCCGTGTCCAGCCTGACGTCGTCGTCGCCGACGTGACCCTCGCGCGTGCGTCCGGGCTCGACCTCACGCGTCGACTCCGTGGCGACGCGCGGACCCGTGGTGCCCGAATCATCGTCCTGACTGGTCATGCGCTCGGCGGGATGAAGGAGAAGGCTCAGGCAGCCGGCTGCGATCGCTTTCTCGTGAAGCCATGTCTCCCGGAGGTGCTCGCACTGGAAATACGCGACGTGTTGAACCAGCGACAGGACGCGACGTGAACACGGCGGTCGGCACTGCTGTCAATGAGGGCGAAACAAAGCCCTGCCCGCGATGTGGCGGCACCCTCGTCTTCACCAGTCGTCATCCGATTCTCACGGTCGGCATCAGGCTCGAACGCGAAGGGGCAGAACGCGGCAATCGCATCCGATACGAGCGAGCGTGGGTCTGCCACAGCGGCCGGTGTGATTTTCGAGAGCTCCTCAAAGAGGCATGACGGACGACGAAACGACGCCGGTCGGACGCACACGAAACTGAAGGCCAGGGAGGAGGAAGAGCACTCGCATTCGCCGCAAGCCGACAAAAGGGGGGTCGACGCATGTCACCTTACGAACAGGCGTTCAACCGAATTCGCGCGGAGTTCGTGGAAATGCCTGGCCTGAGGCTCACACCCGAACAGGTCGAGCGGCTGTCCGGCGTCAGCACCGCGGTGTGCAGGCTCGTGCTCGACGATCTCGTGCGCGCCGGATTTCTGTCTGTCGGCGCGAACGGCACGTACGCGCGGCCAACCGATCGCCATGGTGCAAGTTCTCTCACCGCGAGCGCGCAGGCCAACGGGCGTCCCCCTCTCATCATCTGAGGCACGTCACTGAGCGGCCCGTCACGCCGGGCGTGCGCCCGTGCACCAGGCGCAGCCGGATCGATGTTGCCGAGGATCGTCGAAAGAGCCCGAAAAGCACCGTTGAGGTTGGACTCGCTGCCACTTCCTCGGATAATGGCGGTGCTGTGTCCGGCGGGCCGCCCGCGAATCACCTCCTGGAACTTCTGGATGCCGACGCCCGCAGAGCGCTGTCGCCAGTCGCGGTGCAACTGCGCTCGCGAGACGTGCTTTACGAGCCGGGCACTCCGGCGCTGTACGCGTACTTTCCAGTAGATGCCGTGGTCTCGCTGGTCTCCACGATGGAGGACGGGGCGTCGTCCGAGGTCGGGGTTGTCGGACGGGAAGGCATGATCGGCCTGGCCGGTGTGCTCGGGACAGTGGAGAGCGGCACGGTCGCTGTCGTGCAAATCGCTGGCACCGCTCTCAGGGTCCCGATGGGGCTGTTGCGGGCCGAACGCCTGCGATCGCCGTCGGTTCGTGCCGTCTCGATCTCTACACCGAAGCCCGCCTGATCCAGGTCGCGCAAACGGCGGCCTGCAATCGCCTTCATTCCGTCGAGAGCCGGCTTGCGCGATGGCTCCTGGCGGTCGCCGACCGGATCGATGCCGACATTTTCACGCCTCTCGCAAGAATTCATGGCACAGATGCTGGGCGTTCACCGTCCGACGGTGTCCCTGACTCTGCACCGCATGCGAGACGCCGGCGTCGTTGCCTACCGAGGCCGTTCGATCACGGTGGCCGATCGGCCGGGGCTCGAGCGACATCGCGTGCGAATGCTATGGCGTGTTGCGTCGTGAGTTCGACCGATTGCTCCGCCGCCGATCGAAGCTCTTGGAACGTTGCCGCAGGTCGATTGAACGCTCTGCGAGTCGCGACAGCGAGTCCGCGGCGGCGCTCGAAACGATGCGCGAGATCTCGGGCCGGCTGCTGCTCGCCACCATTCGCGTGCAGGAAGCGCGCGACGAAGCCGAAGCCGCGAATCGGGCGAAAGACGAGTTTCTCGCCACGGTCTCTCACGAATTGCGCACACCGCTCAATGCGATCCTCGGCTGGTCCGCGATTCTGTCAGAGCGGCCGGATCCGCGTCCGAGCGCGGCCTGAAAGTCATTCGGCGAAATGCCGAGGCACTGCTGAAGCTGGTGGAGGAGCTGCTTGATGCGGCTCGCCTGTCAGCCGAGACGCTCTCCATTCAGCCGTCGGCGATCAATCTCAGAGAGGTGGTCTGCGGCGCCGTCGACGCCGTGAAGCCCGCTGCGGATCTCAAGGGTGTGGAGCTTCGAACGACCGATTCCGGAAGCGCTTCCACGGATGATGGGCGATCCCGATCGGCTGCGGCAGGTCTTTCTGAACGTTCTTTCGAATGGACTCAAGTTCACCGAAGCAGGTGGCGGCATCGAGGTGTGTGTCAGCGTGATCGACGAGTCGGCCCGGGTGTCGATTCGCGACTCTGGCAGTGGCATCGCCGCCGACGAACTTCCGCACGTGTTCGAACGATTTCGCCAGGGTGCGGATGCGACGGCGTTGAAGTCAGGGGCTCGGACTGGGCTTGACGATTGCGCGCGTTCTGGTCGAACTGCACGGCGGGACGATTCACATCGCCAGCCCCGGAGTGGGTCTGGGCACCACGTGCACGATCGATCTCCCGATCACGGCGCAAGGACATAGCCGCCGGATCTCTGCCACGTGCGGCCGGCGCCAACCGGTAAGCCGGTCCGGAGCCTACGTCTTATCTGTCGTGACGCTTCGAGTCTCGTGGTACAGCGGTGATCAGCCCCGTGAGATGCGTTCAGGCGATCGCCAACCACGAGCCATTGCGCGGTGATCTCGTAAGCGCGCATCTCGCGGCTATGGCCGCGTGCGCGCGTCTTGATCACCGTGAGGAACTTGCGAAGCTCGCCCTCGAACTCGAAATAGCGCTGGAGGACGATGTCGTGCGTGAGGAACGAGATCGGATGCGGAGTAAACCGCATATCGTCATACGGCTCGGTCACCTCCACTGTCAGCAGGATGGTGACCCCGACGCCAGTGAGCGCTCCCAGCAGCCGATACAACGATTCGAGGAAGTCTTCTTTGAACGCCGGCGCGAGTGCTGCCTCGAGGCCTGAAATCGAGTCGAGGATCACGCGCCTGGCGCCGACCTTGTCTACAGCCGTCTGAATTGCGTACAGCGTCTCGTCCATCGACAGATCGAGAGGCCTGACGTAGACCACTTCGAGCAATCCCCGTCGAGCCATGTCCTGCAGGTCGAAGCCGAGCGCCTTGGCCTGATCGAGGTACTTCGGCGCCGTCTCCTCGAAGATCGCGACGACGCCAGGCTCGCCGTGGGCCACGCCTTCGGCGATGAACTGCACGGCCATCGTGCTCTTGCCCGATCCCACCGGACCGGCCACGAGGATCCCGTTTCCGCGAAGCGTGCCTCCGCCGAGCATCTCGTCGAGCCCTGCGATGCCGGTCGAGATGAGCTCCGGCGTAATCTCCGTTTGTGCTTCTTCAATCGGCTTGAGCATGCGCGGAAACGCCTGCACGCCGCGATCGGAAATGCGAATCGTGTGAAATCCTGGCTGCGGCGCATTGCCGCGCATCTTGAGGACTTGAATCTGACGCACCATCGAATTGCGGCTGACGCGTTGGTTCATCGTGAGCAACCCGTCCGCCATGGTGAACACCGGATTCTCGCGAATCTGCGCCTCCGGATACTCGCCGAGCAGAAAGGTCGTCGCCTGCCAGGACGTGAGGTGCATCGCCAGGCGCTGAACGAACTCGTGCAGCTCCATCGTGCCATCTGTAGAGGCTCGCGGCAGCAAGGTGCGGAACGAATCGACAATGACGATGCGTGGTGACGACTCCTCGATCTTCGCAATGATGGCCTGGAGGACCTTCCCGAGGTCATTCGACAGCGCCTCATCGGTCAGATTTGCGAACTGGACGACGTTGTTCACCTTCGACATGTCGAAGAAGGCGAACTGCTGCTGGTAGCGCAGCATCTTCAGCGTCGGCTCGCCAAGGACCGTGAAGTACAGCGCCGGGCGCTCAGGCGTCGCATTGGCGAACATGAATTGATGCGCCAGCGTCGTCTTGCCACTGCCCGGTTCCCCGACAATCAGGTTGAACGAGTACTCAGGCCATCCGCCGCCCAGGATGTCGTCCAGCTTGGACACTCCGGACGGAAGCCGGTTGATGATGACGCTACGCGAATCGTTCATGGCTCGCCCTCGGTCCTCGGCGCTTCGATGACGCCCCACGCCTGTTGCACGATAGGCAGGACCAGATCCTCTCCGACGAAGGTGTTCAACAGCCCGATATTGTGTGCGAGGACAGCTGCCAGGCCCTGCTCCAGTGTGTCGTTGTCGACCTGCGCGGCGGACGCAATCCGCTCGCCCGCACCTGGACGCTCGTCCTTTCGGATGAGCTCACGCAGCCAGGGAAACTCCCCGGTGGCGGCATGGACTGCCCGCACGAACAGCGCGCTCACGGCTGTGGTGCCGAACAGCGGCAGGAGCTGTCCGCGCAAACGCTCGCAGAGAAAGTCGAACGCCGACGCCAGTTGCGCGCGATCGGGCGAAGCCGCGCCGGTCGCGTCCACAAGCGCTCGCCGGACGAAGCGCCGGAGCGAGGGCGGACTCAAGGTCATGGTGGGTGTCGATCGTCCAGGTGTCGCGCCAGCAAGACGTCAGGCTTTCGAGGCGACCGACTAAGAGGATGAGGTTAGCACACGTACCTCGGCGCCCACGGCCTCCTCCTCGCGTCGATCTTCTCGATGTCGGCAAGCGCCCAGGTCTTCTCGAACAGCGCCTTCTGGGGTCCGTAGAAGCGGGCGAGGACCTCGAAGCGGCCATGGGGATCGGTCGGCACCCAGTTCGACTCGTCGGCCGCCGGAGCTTTCGGACCGAAGTAGATGTCCGCAGAGCCGTCAGCGTTCGTCTGCAAGCCCGGAGACTGCGACGAACGTCCAACCCGCGCGGCATTCCGGATGAAGGCGTGCGTCTCGCGGTCGTAGACGGTCATCGACCAATACTGCGTGACCGGGACGTGCGCCGGCACGTTGAGGCGATAGCTCGAGCCGCCATGCAGCTGCATTCCCGCCCTCGTCTCTGCCTGTGAGCAAATCGTACTGAGACTCGCCCAAATGCTTCGCGCTGAAGAACGCGAGTGAGTAGACGGTTCCGCGGGCGTCGATCGGATACGAATCCGGCACGTGCCAGTCCTTCATGACGTTCTGGAACATCTCCTCTGTGGACGGGAAGAACCAGCGCCTGCCGTCGTAGAAGGGCGGGATGATGTCGTACCTCGCTTCGAACCAGGCCCGTGCCTCTCGAATCGCGTCAGAGAGAATCTTCTTCGTTTTCGCGCTCGGCGTGAAGGGTTTGCCGCGCTCGATGCCGATGGTCTTGAGCGGGTCGATCATCGCCTTGTCGCGTTCCAGCCACGGCTCGACCTGCACCATCTTGTCGAGCGACTCGAAGAAGGTCAAGTCGTAACGGATCGTCGAGTCGAACAAGACATCACTTGCATCGAGGAACGTCGTTGCCGGAGGATCGGCGGCCTGCGAGAGTGGATAGAGCTTGATGCGCCTGGAATAGGTGACGGCCTTCGCGAGCGTCATCGCTGCCGCTCTTGAGAACCGAGCGCAGCAGGGCGTAGCCCTGATAGGTGTCCGACGGCATCGGGGATGTAGACGTCAGGCAATACGTCCGTCGTAGCCAGGCGGCAGGAAGCATATTTGCCACCCTTGCCCTTGTCCACACCGCCGGGCCCCACATCCTCAATGGCCGCCTGCCAGCAATTCATGATGCTGCCGTTGAAGACGCCATCGTCGGCTGGCGGAATCTCCAGCACCACCGGCCCGACGTCCTGCGTATTGAAAAAGGCATGAGGTAGATCACGTCGGGATTCGGCGTGAGCGTCTGGTTCTTCCAGTCGAGCAGCCGTGACCAGTAGACGACCTGGTTGAACCCGCCTTGACCTTGTCACCATCTCCTGGTACATGAGATGGTAGTTGACCGCCGGCATGCCCCAGATAGCGGCTTCGACCGCGCGTCGATAGATCAGCACGTTCGCTCAATTCGGCTGATGTGAATGTCGGTTCGGCCTGTGGCGTCTCAGTTGTCATGGATGCCTCCTCAGGTCCCGGGTCCTTGACGTCGCCAGCTGCACGGCCGGCGGAGTCCACGAGCCATCGGTGATTGCCACCTGCGGCCAGTACGCCCGCAGGTAGAGCGAGAAGTCCTTGCCGGCCGGTGCCGGCAGCCAGTTGGCGCGTTGATCCGGGGCGGCTCGTCGGCCTGAACGTAGATTGTCAGCGAGCCATCGTCGGTCGGCTGCAGGTCCTTGTTCTTCGTGCCGAGCGAGTACCGGTTGATGGCGTTGGGTGCGAAGAAGTGGTGCTCGTTGTAGAGCGTCAGCGACCAGAATCCGTGCACCGGCGGCGTCTGCTCCTTGGCGAAGGTCACGTTGTAGCGATTGGCGCCGTTGAGTCGCGCGCCCGATGCGTCGAGGTCCTGGTAGAAGTACTTCGTCTCATTCGGCGCGTTGACGAAGATGTTCGACTTGGCCACCGCGGTGCGAGTGAAGTAGTCGGTGCCGAAGCGGCCTCGTTGGAGATCGTGCTCCAGTGGTGCGGCAGCTGCTGGCCGTAGTTGCGGAACTGCAGCAGCGGCTTGACGAGCTGTGCGTCGGCTTCCTTCGCGCCTTCGATCATCGCCGCCTTGAGCGCCTGGTCGCCTCGCCGCCTCGAGCACCGCCAGCACCTGCGCGTAGCGGGCCTCTTCGCCGGGCAGCGGCGGCGCGTCGGCGAGGACCGCGGCCAGCGTCGTCGAAGAACGTCTCGGGCGGCAACCCATTTCACCTCCTCGCTCGCCGGTGGCGGGGTTCGGCAACCTGCGGATCGTGCTCCAGTCGATGCGTCTTCATCGTGCCGTCGTACTCGGCCAGCGGATACATCATGATCTACTGGAGCACACGCTGGATGGCCTGCCGATCCTCCGTCGGTGTCGTCCATGAAGATGCGCGGCGCGACGAAGCCGGTGTTGGTGGGTGAGCGAAACACCCGCGTGATGCCTGCCGGCACGTCGCCCTGCCAGTCCGGCCCGACGAGCAGGTAGAAGCCCGGCGTCGTCGCCGTACATCTTTCCGAGTCGGACGAAGCTGTCGGTCCGCAGGTCGACGGCCTGATACACCCAGAAGCGATCGCCGAAGTCGGGCACCTGGATGACGACCGGCGACCGCTCGAGCGCCAAGCGATCCGCCGCCGTACACGACGTCCTGGTTCGGGCAGGCGACGATGCGCTCGTCGGGGGCCACGTAGTCGGTGAGCATGACCATCCGATTGAGCGGCGCCGCCGGCACCGGGCCGGCGTAGGCGAGCTCTGTCGATTGCTTCGCGCGCCAGGCGCTTGTTGTAGACGTTGACCAGCGGCCACGCCCAGAAGAAGGCGTCGCGCGCCACAAGCTTCGCGTACTCCTCGGTGATCTTCACGCGAACATCGGCCAGGGGGCATGAGGGTGTCGACGCTGCAAATCTGTTCACACGCCCAGTGGCGTCAGGTTGTAGCAGCGGGCCAGATCGTTGATGGCCGTGCGAAGCACGCCCCAGTACCGCTCGGCCTGCGTGCCGGTACTTGCCGCGCACCATCACCTGGTTGATCTTGCGCGCATCGTCCAGCACGTGCTCCACCTGGGGCCGCGTCTCCATCCATTTGTCGGTGGGGTCGAATCGACGACGGAGCCGGTTCGTCGAGCCGTTCAAGTCTCCGAGGGCATCGTCCAACTCGTCGGCCTTGTCCCGGGCCGCCTCCTTTTGCCCGTCGGTCGCCGTGCGTCCCCGAGTCGCCCGGCGGCTTTTCCCGCTTGCGCCCGGTCCTGTCCCTGCTCGGCTCTGTCGTCCGCCCACTTTCGGAATTCGTCGACACCGTCTTCGACCTTCTTGATACGGTCGGCGACCTGGACTTTCGTGAACACCACCTGGGCAAGGGCCAGGCCACCGAGGGAAAGACACGCGACGATGGATGTGAGGATCGCTCTCTGCAACATGAAGGCCCTCCACTCGCGAGCGTATACGACCGACGACCCGGTATGGGCTGCCCGTCGCGCCTCGCAGGGGTTCGACAGGCGCTCCATCACAGCTCTCGTGATGGCCGGCGTGATGTAGACACATGTCTGACGGCGGTGCAACGGGCTCACTCCAGCCGCGTCACCGCGGGCAGTCGATACGACCCGTCGAGAATCGGGCTCTCCGCGCCATACAGCCGCATGGTCAGGTTGAAGCCCCCCGCCGGCGCCGGCAGCCAATTCGACTGTTTGTCGGCGCCGGGATTCTCGTGCTGGATGTAGATCGAGATCGAGCCATCGGCGTCGGTCTTCAGTCGGTCGGTCGTGCTGCCGATGCTGTACCGCTTGAAGTCGTTCTCGACGAAGAACTCCTTGTCGTCGTACATGCTCAGGTTCCAGAAGACCGACACCGGCGGGAGCTTGTCTTTCTCGAAACGCAGCACGTACTGTGTTCGCACCTGACAGCAGGTGATTCTGATCGTCCACTCTGGTGTTGGGATAGAACAGCTGCTCGGGGACATTGGCGCCGAGCAGATGCGTGGCGAAGGCGGCCCGCAAGGCCGAGATCGTAGCCGGCACGACCGCCGCCCATCGAGTAGCGCCATCCGTTGACGATCTCGGCTGAGTTCGCGTAGGCGTCCTCGCTGATCTGCTCCGCCGTGACGGCGGCGCGCGCGAGTCCACGCTTCGTGGCCTCGTCCAGAGACTGCCACGCGAACCCCTTCGCGATGCTCAGGCCGATCCAATGAAATGACGCCACCATCGGATCGGCGTAGTCGTCGCTCGCGGAGAGAAAGCGCATCATCCCGAAGCCGATCTGTTCGAAGAGTCGAAGCGGTTCGGGCGCGGCTGCCACGAACGCCAGGCAGTGCCGGATCACTCCTGGGTATCTCGTACTTCAGTCCCTGCCGCTGGAAGACCGACAACGGCAGCATGTGGATACCGGCCTGAACGACGCGTGCCGCGGGAATGTCCGCTTCGCTGTTCACGAACACACGATTGGCGACGACCGCCAGCTTGGTGCGGACCTTGATCTCCATCATGTTGGCGGGAATCGGTCCGTGGTAGTCGGGCCCGGTGAGACAGAACAGGCCCGGCTCCGCGCCTCTCGAGCCGCCGATGTTGTAGACGATTTCGTCGAACATGTCGCCGATCTGGACGATGTACCACCGCGGTTCCCTGAGCGAGGCCACGCTGATCACGACCGGTTCCGTGCCCAGATCTGCGTTCCCGTAGGCATCGATCGATACGTTGTTCGGCGTGTTGACGTACCGGTCTGCGGCGGTCTTCAGTGCGGAGAACCTGTGCAGGTAGTTGACATTCGCCGCGCCGGCTTTGATCGCTCCGTCGATGCTGTGCAGGTACTCAGGAAACGGACGGCCCCACAGCGCCGCCTGGACGCCAACGGCATAGGCGTGCTCTTCTCGAATCTGCTCGGATGTCATCGCGGCCAAGGGGTTCCTCGCCTGCGGTCGCTGCTACCGCGCTCCCGCATTCATGATCTTCTCGACCACCGCGTCGACGTTGAAGCTCGCCGGCCTCTGGCGCGGCGGGAACTCCTTGAGCGTCTGCAGCCACCTCGCCACCGCAGCCTGGCCCGGGACGATGAAATAGAGCTGCTGATACGTGTCGAGCGGGTTGATCGCCTCGTCGGCGCGCTCGAAGGGATCGCTCCGGAGGTTGAAGACCTGCGGGATCCGGAAGTTGGTGAATTCACGCGTCCAGATATCGAAGCCCTTGTGCTCCTGCTCCAGGAAGTGCATCTTCATGTCCATCAAGCGCAAGGCGCACAGTGCGCCATCGTCGGTCCAGTAGACGAACTCCTTGCGCGGCCACTCCTTCGTCTCACCCGTGAACCCGGGCATCAGGTTGTAGCCGTCGAGATGCACTTTGTAGGTCTTGTCGCCGGCCTGGTGACCCTGGAGGCATTTCGCGACGATGTCGGGTTCGCCTGCCGCGGCGAGGAATGTCGGCAGCAGATCCTCGTGCGAGCAGATCTCGTGGCTGACGGTCCCCGGCTTGATGACGCCGGGCCACCGCATCACCATCGGCACACGCCAGCCGCCCTCCCAGTTGGTGTCCTTCTCCCCGCGGAACGGCGTCTGCCCGCCATCGGGATAGGTGAAGCACTCGGCGCCGTTGTCGGTGGTGAAGATCACGATGGTGTTGTCGGCAATGCCGAGTTCGTCGAGCTTGTCGAGCATCTGGCCGACGTAGCCATCGAGCTCGACCATCCCGTCCGGGTAGAGGCCCTTGCCCGTCACGCCCTGCGATGCTGGCTTCAGGTGGGTGAAGACGTGCATGCGCGTGGTGTTCATCCAACAGAAGAACGGCTTTCCAGCTTTCGTCTGCCGCTCGATGAAGTCGAGCGCGCCCCCGAGAAACTCCTCATCGACCGTCTCCATGCGCTTCTTGGTCAGTGGGCCGGTGTCTTCGACTTTCTGCTTGCCGACCTTGCCCCAGCGCTTCTCGTCGGTCTCGTCGTCCTTGTCTGGGCCCAGGCTTTCAGGACGCCGCGCGGGCCGAACGTTTCGCGGAACCGCGGGTCTTTCGGATATTCGGGTCCTCCGGCTCCTCCTCGGCGTTCAGGTGATAGAGATTGCCGAAGAACTCGTCGAACCCATGTACCGTCGGGAGGAAGCGGTTCTGGTCGCCGACGTGGTTCTTGCCGAACTGCCCGCACGCGTAGCCGAGGGGCTTCAGCAGTTCCGCGATCGTAGGGTCCTCGGCGCTGATGCCGAGATCGGCGCCGGGGAGACCGACCTTGGTGAGACCCGTGCGGATCGGCGACTGCCCGGTGATGAACGCGGCGCGCCCGGCAGTGCAGCTCTGCTGCCCGTACCAGTCGGTGAACATCGCCCCTTCCTTGCCGATGCGGTCGATGTTCGGTGTGCGGTAGCCCATCATGCCGTGGTTGTAGATGCTCGCGTTCCACCAGCCAATGTCGTCGCCGAAGATCACCAGGATGTCGGGCTTGTCGCTCTTCGCCATGTCACGGTTCGTCTCTCTCGCGCGCGGGATCCGGTTCAACTCGTGCTCGGGGACTGATTGACGTGGCCGCGGTGTACCAGCGTCGTCGCTCGCTACGAGCGGCATCACGGCGATCCGCACGAATCCTTGGGAAAAGTGGCCTTGGGACGCAGGCCGCGGCTTACAGGAGCAAAGCGCATACCGCGGTCAGGCCTGCATCCGGACCCTGACGTGGCATAACGTGCCGATCACGAACGCGAGGCGGGCTCGAACAGCTCGATTGGGTTCCCGTCCGGATCGAGCAGCTGGATCTGCCTGCCGCCAGGACCCACGACGATATCGTTTCGAAACTGCAGGCCGCGATCTTTCATGGCCGCAACCACAGCCGACAGGTCCGCCACCGCCAGCACCAGTCGATTCCACCCGCCTGGATGTTGCTCCTGGCCGTCTGGCAGCGGACGTGCCCCGGAACTCCCCGGGCCACTGAGAAGCACGTCGACACCACCGCACGACACGCTTGCGAACGCAGTCCCCTGCTGGTGCTTCAACTCGAAGCCGAGTTGTTGCGTGTAAAACGCAATCGCGCGGTTCACGTCCCGGGTCTGATAGCGGACTCCGTGAACCCGACACGCTACTTCCACGTGACCTCCATCCCGAAGAAGTGCATGAACACGTCACGGTTTGGTTTGTTCTGCGGGTTCTGCTGGGTGCTGCGGATGTAGAAGTCGATCTGCTGCGTCGCGGGATTCACCTCACCGGCCGGCTGCTTCTTGTTCGCCATCGGGTAGTTCACGCGAAGGGTCTTCCGGTCGCGGATGCCCTGTGTGACCATGAAGTGCATCTCGTAGTTGTCGTAGAGCGGCTTTCCGTTCAGCGTCGCGTGCCCGAATCCCCACCCCGCCAGGTAGACGAAGGTTTTCGGCCAGTTGTTGTCGCCGCAGCCGGAATCGGTCCCGTGTTCGTGCAGGAACCCGACGATCCCGCCGTTCTGGCACGGATTGAACTCGTTGAACTTGTCGATCGCCAGCACGAGATCGCCCTCGGAAATCTTCAGGCGCGCCTCGAACTTGCCGCTGTTCGTCAGGTCGTTCACGTCTATTTCCGCGGTGCCCGACACGGGCTTGACCGCCTTGGCGTCGTTGTCCATGTGGTCCCAGCCGGCGGGATCGTTCAGTCCGCCGACCATGTGGATGCGATTTGCCGAGAGCACGTAATGGCCGTCATAGAGGTCGTGCTGTTCCGGCGCATACATCGTGACCATGGCGCCGGGCTGTTGACGAGGATTCGCTTGCTGCTGTGCGGCGACCGTGAGCCCGGCCACGGCAAGGGCGACTGCAGGCGACCACCAGACCCGCGAACACCACGCTTTTCCGCATAGCCATCCTCCGAGATGAATTGTCCTGCAAACCTTCGTTGATCGTATCCGGTGCCGCGGCTCAGGTGCACGCGTCAGCCTGCGTTCCTGGGGCCTGGCGTCAGAATGTCAGGTGGTAGTGACTGCCAGGACACGACCTCCCGGGGAACGTGACGCACGGCTCATCTACACGGCCGGGCTCATTCGGTCGGCGACGGTCAGCCTCGTTGGCGTGACGGTCGCGATCCATCTGGCGCATCTGGGATTCTCCGCGACGCAGATTGGTCTCCTCATTGGCATTGGCCTCGCCGGATCGTCGATCGCGACCCTCATTGTCAGTCTTCGCGGCGATGTCTGGGGACGAAGACGAGTGCTCGTCGCCCTCGCGGTACTGAGCGCGATCGGCTACCTGGCGCTCGCGGCGTTCACCGATGCCACCGCACTCGTGCCGCTCGCGTTCGTCGGGATGCTGAATGGCATGGGTCGCGACCGCGGCGCCGCATCGGCGCTCGAGCAGGCGATCCTGCCGGCAACGGTCAGCGACGACCGGAGGACGTGGGCGCTCGCCTGGTACAACCTCGTGCTGGACGCGGGCCATGCGCTGGGCGCTCTGGCGGCAACGCTCCCGACCCTTCTCACGCGTGTGCTGGCCGTGGGCGCGGACGTCGCGCACCAGGTCACATTCCTGATGTGTGCGGTCGCGATGGTGGGCTGCGTCGTGCCGTACCTCGCCCTGACGCCCGACATTGAAGTCGTCACCGCGCCCGCGTCGGTCCAGGCCAGCACACCTCTCGATCCCCGAAGCAAGCGTGTGATCACGCGCCTGGCGCTCCTCTTCGGTCTCGACAGCATTGGCGGCGGCTTCTTGAATTCAGCTCTGATTTCGGTACTGGTTCTTTCGCCAGTACGGGACGTCCGAGGCCACGCTCGCCCTGCTGTTCTTTGCGGCGCGGGTCCTCAACGCCCTGTCGCACCTCGCCGCCGCGTGGCTGGCGCGGCGGATCGGACTGCTGAACACGATGGTCTGGACGCACCTCCCATCGAGTCTCTTCCTCATCGCAGCACCCGCATCGCCCAGTGCGGCGATTGCCGCAACCCTGTTCCTGGCCCGCGAGGCGCTCGTCGAGATGGACGTGCCCACGCGCCAGTCCTACGTCATGGCTGTCGTCAAACCAGCCGAACGTACGTTTGCGAGCGGCGTGACCAACGTCACTCGAAACGTCGCATGGGCCGTCGGGCCTTCGCTCGCCGGCGTCGTCATGCAGAACGTCGCCCTCGCCGGACCGCTGGTCATCGGAGGGGTACTCAAGATCGGTTACGACCTGCTGTTGTACCGGGCATTTCGTCATGTGCGCCCGCCTGAGGAGGAACCCATCCGCTAGACTCGCCTGATGGCTGTCAAAGCGACGGGCCGCTTCATCGATCCGATGCTGCTCCTGCGGACGGACGCCCTCCCCACGGACACCAGCCGCTGGGAATACCAGCTGAAATTTGACGGCTACAGGGCCATCGCCTTCAGGACCGGCGGCACGATCCATCTGCGCTCGCGCAACGACAACGACTTCAGCATCCGTTACCCGGACGTCGTGAAGGGGCTGGCGAAGCTACCCGACGAGACGGTCATCGATGGCGAGGTGATCGCGCTCGATGAAGATGGGCGGCCGTCGTTCAACATCCTGCAGAACTACGGGGCATCGAAGGCGCCGGTGCTGTACTTCGTGTTCGATGTGATGGTCCTGGCTGGTCGTGATGTGACGCGCGAGCCTCTTCGTGGCGCGTCGGGCGCTGTTGGAGACGAAGGATTCTGCCGAAGCTCCGTGAACCGGTCCGATACGCCGCTCCGCTGGACGCGAGTCTGCCTGTGCTCATCGAGTCGGTGAAAGCGCAGGGGCTTGAAGGTCTGGTGGCCAAGCGGCTGGACAGCCGGTACGAGGCAGGCCTTCGATCGGGCGCCTGGCAGAAGATGCGCGTCAACCGCGGGCAGGAGTTCGTGATCGGCGGCTACACGGTCGGGTCGAAGACGTTCGACGCGCTCGTCTTCGGATATTACGAGGGCGACCGGCTGATCTACGCCGCACGCACGCGAAACGGGTTCACGCCGGTCATCCGGGAGCAACTGTTCAGGAAGTTCCGCGGGCTGGAGAGCAAGGAGTGCCCCTTCGTGAATCTCCCGGAGGCGAAAAGCGGTCGATGGGGTGCGGGCCTGACGGCTGCGAAGATGAAGGACTGCCGGTGG
Organism: uncultured Acidobacteriota bacterium; assembly: GCA_963748265.1. Taxonomy (GTDB): domain Bacteria; phylum Acidobacteriota; class Vicinamibacteria; order Vicinamibacterales; family CAVVIG01; genus CAVVIG01. Next base: position 340,088 of record CAVVIG010000004.1, read on the forward strand.
CTGAAGCCGGTGCTGGTCGCGCAGATCGAGTTCCTGGAATGGACGGGCGAACATCACCTGCGGCACACGAAGTTCATCGCGCTGCGCGACGACAAACCGGCCCGCGAGGTTCGGCGCGAGTAGCTGGACGCACTCAATGCGTGCGTTCGAGGAACCCACGCAGCTTGTCGGGGTTGCGCACGACGTAGATCGCGCGAATGCGGCCGTCGGCAATGTCGAACGAGTAGGTGCCGTCGCCGGAGAGCTCATGGCGCATGAGCAGGCCCGGCGCGCCGTTGATCGTGACAAGCTGGAAGTCCGACTCCGACCAGTGCACCTTGCGGGCATAGCCGAGCATGAACTTTGCGATGCGATCCGCGCCGAGCACCGGACGTGTCGCTGCGGCGGCCTTGCCGCCGCCATCGGAGACGAGCGTGGCGTCGGTGTGCAGCACCTCCATCAGAGCCTCGACGTCGCCGGTCACGCAGGCGTGCCGGAACCGCCGCACGATCTCCTCGGATTCATGGCGCGACACGGTGAATCGTGGGCGCGAGTCGCGCAGCCGCCCGCGCGCGCGCGTGAGGATCTGCCGGGCGTTCGCTTCGCTCTTGCCGACGCTGCTCGCGATCTCGTCGAAGTCGAGTTCGAATACCTCGCGCAGCAGGAAGACCGCGCGTTCGGTCGGGGTCAGCTGCTCCAGCAGTACGAGGAACGCCGTCGTCAGGGACGACGATAGCTCGACGGATTCCTGATTCGGTTCTGCCAGCGGCTCGGGCAGCCATGGACCTGGATATTCCATGCGAGTCCGCTCGGCGCTGCGTAGATGGTCGATGCACAGCCGCGTGACGATGGTCGTGAGATAGGCGCGGGGGGAGCGGACGTCGGCGTGCTCATCCTGGCGCGCCCGGAGCCACGCGTCCTGCACGATGTCCTCGGCGTCGCTGGCGCTGCCGAGCATTCTGTACGCGATTGAGAACAGCAGGGGTCGATGCGCCTCGAAGGCGGCTTCGTCCCAGTCAGTCGCTGCCATGGCTCACGCCCTTTGGAGTCCTCTTGATCTTTAGACGAATGACGGACGTCGTCTGTGACAGCGACGTGCCCGGGCCACCGGTGTCACCAGGTTGTTGTCTGATTCGTCTTCATTCGTGGAGGTGAAAACATCATGAAGGCTCGAATCGATCCCAGGCACGTCTCTCCAGGCATCATCCAGGCCATGCTCGGCCTCGAACGGCAGGTTCGTCAGGCTGGCTTCGACAGCAAACTGCTGGACCTCGTCCGGATGCGCGCGTCGCAAATCAACGGCTGTGCCTATTGTCTTGACATGCACAGCAAGGACGCCCGCGCGAACGGCGAGACCGAACAGCGGCTCTACGGGCTCAGCGCGTGGCGCGAGACGCCGTACTACTCGGAGCGCGAGCGCGCCGCGCTCGAGTGGACCGAAGCGCTCACGCTCGTCGCCGAGACTCATGTTCCGGACGACGTGTACGAGCGCGTGCGGGAGCAGTTCTCGGAGGACGAGTTGGTGCACCTGAGCCTGGCGATCGTTGCGATCAACGGCTGGAACCGGCTCAACATCGCCGCGCGCACGGTACCTGGCGACTATGTGGCCGGTAGCGTCGAGAAGTTGCACGCGGCGAGGTGAGCGTGTGCGTCACGCCGGACGGACGGCGATGAACGCTCCGTAAGGGCCGGGTTCGAGCTGCGAGTGAGTGAACGGTAACGCTCGCGGCTCGAACGCGGCTTTTCGTATCTATCGGTTCGGCCCCAAAAGCTTCAGGTACGCGACGATGTCGTCAACGTCGTCGTCGGTCAGCACGATGAAACCGCCCAGGGTTTCCGAACCAACCGGGTCCTCCGCCTCCGTGAAGTTGAAGAACCGCTGATAGTGAGCGACGGCGTCGCGGAGCGTCCTGGCGCCGTTGTCGTGGAAGTAGGGCGCGGTGTCCTTGACGCCCCAGAGCGTCGGGATCTTGAACTGGTTCGCAAAGAAGGCGCGCGGCACCGCGGATAGCGGGGGGACCGGAGGATGGCTCGGGGGCAGGACGAGCGTGGGGTGTAAGAGGAGCCCGACATCGGGCGACTGAATCGTCACCACCGGGTTCACACCGTCGTTGATGATCCAGGTTCGAATTGGATTGTTGGGCGCATTGACGATGTTCACACCTGTGCCGAAGAAGCGAACCCCCGGGCGCGGACGGCCGCCGACGAAATCCGAATGCGCCTGATTGACCATGTTCAGCATCGGACCGCCATGACAGAGGGCGCAGATGCCTCTCTTCGAAGGAGGGTTGAAGGGCGCGTCGACGAGGAACGTACGTCCTCGCCGCTCGGCCGGCGTGATGCCAGGGGGCAGCTCAGGTGGCGATCCAGTAGCGGCGAACCTCCTGAGCGCACGCGAGGAGAAGAAGTGGGCGTCGGTTCGCTGGAATTCTGCGATGGCGTCGAGCTGCGCGGTCGTCGGTTCGACGGTGTTCTGGACGTGGTCGTGGATCGCTCCAAGTGCCTGCTCCTGCAGCGTGGGTGCGCGTCCGTCGTGGAGCAGAATCGGGTCGAGAGCTGGGGTGTTTCGAGTCGATGGAATACCGCGAAATACGGTGACGTGCGTAGCACCCGGGTCATCCGCCATGGAGATCCACGGCGGCAGCGGGATGGTGTAGCGGATGGTTGCGTGCGTCTGGACCCGCGTCGTGCCGACCCCGTCATCGTCGAGCGCGTCGTGGATCAGGAAATTCGTCGGGGTCCCCCTTATCGATGATTCGCTGCACGTCGTCCAGGGTGAGAGTGCCCGTGCCGCTTGCTGTGGCACGTTTGACACGTTCGCCCATTGCCGCCGAACGTCTCCTTTTCGAAGAGCTGCTTGCCACCGTGCTCGATCCGAAGCTCGTCCTGGCCAGGCTCCTGTGCGAAAGAGACGTTGTAGAGGTTGTTGCCACCACTTATCGCGACAGCCATCGTGATGCCGAACGCGACAATCTGCCATGCGGTTCGAGCCATGGAGGTTCCTCCTTGACACGAACACTGAGGCGCGTCGTCGGGAGGCGCCAGATCTCTACGGTGTTTTACCTCTGAAAGTGGGCTCGTAGAGTGTCCCGCACGCCACTGTTGTACACTCCCGTTCGTTCGCACGGAGCGCCCGATGCCCTCCGAAACCGGTGCAAGCGCCCAGGCGCGAAGCGACCTGCCGGATGCCGCTATCCGCGCTCAGCTCGAGAGAATCCTCGGCAGCGAGGTCTTCTCCCGATCCCGAGCACCTGCGGCGCTTCCTCTCGTACATCGTCGAACAGAGCCTGGCCGGGCAGGGACATTCGCTCAAAGAATCGGTCCTTGCCCACGAGCTGTACGGGAAAGGAACCGACTTCGACGGCGGCACCGATCCGGTTGTTCGCGTAGACGCCAGGCGGCTGCGTGACAAACTGCGCGAGTTCTACGAAGGCAGATCCGATCCCGTCATCATCTCGCTGCCGAAAGGCAGCTACGTCCCCGTCTTCGAAGGGGATTCGGCCTCACCCACTACCCATACCACCCGCCCTGTTGCCCTGCACTGAGTTCCAGGAGAAGCGTCCGGTCACTCATCTCAGGCGCGCGAGAGTGTGGGTCGGCGCTCTCGCACTCGTGACGGTGCTGGTGACAGCCGTGATCGCATGGCGCGCACTTCGCAGCCCGGCGAACGCTCCAGTCCAGTTACTTCCGTTGGCCTCGTACCCAGGCAATGAGGGGCCGCCTGCGTTGTCCGCGGACGGCAACCTGGTCGCCTTCGCCTGGTCGGGCTCCGACAAGCCTGGCCCGACGGACATCTACGTGAAGGCTGTGGGGAGTGAAGCGCTCCGGCGATTGACGGAGACTCCGGGCGCGGAAACCAGCCCGGCCTGGTCCCCCGACGGGCACAGCATTGCCTTCGTCCGGGACGGCCAAGGGGTATTCACCATGTCGCAGCTCGGCGGAGCCGAACGCCAGGTATCAGCCTCCGGCACTCACGTCGCCTGGGCTGGTGACTCGAAGTCGGTTCTCATTCGTGACCGGGAAGGGAATACCGGTCCCTTTGGCATCCACCAGGTATTCCTCGACACGCTCGAGCGTCGTCGGCTGACGCAGGCCCCCATCGGCCAGGGAGACTGGAGGTTCGAGGTCTCACCCGATGGCAAGACGCTGGCGTTCATACGCTATGAACGCCAGGGGATCGCAGACCTGTATGTCGTCCCCATGCAAGGAGGCACACCGCGGCGGCTCTCGAACTGGAACGCAAGCCCTTACCGGGTTGTCGTGGACCCCCGATGGTCGAGAGATTGTCTACTCGGTCCAGGAGCCGGCAGCTGGTCGCCTGTGGCGAATCCACGCGAACAGCGCCCAACCCGGTCGAGGATCGCCCATGGCGGACATCCCCGCGGCCGCTGTGGATCCGTCGATCTCGAGGCCGATGCCCGGCCAACCGGCACGCCTTGCGTTTCAAACGATCACGCGCGACGTCGACATTCACATGATGGACCTCGAGGACCGCCTGGTGAATGACACCATCGAGTCGAAGCTCTTTTCGAAGTCGACTCGCATCGAGAGTGTCGGCGCGATTCTCGTCAGACGGCAGTCGGATTGCGTTCGTGTCGTCCCGTTCAGGGGACTCGGAGATTTGGGTCGCTGGCCGCGATGGGAGCCGACTTCAGCGGATCACGTCACTGGGCGCTGCTCAACTTATCGTTGGTGGCTGGTCGCCGGACGACGCAAGGATCGCGTTCGACGCTGCGGTCGCCGGCAATAGTGACGTCTATGTCGTCGGATCAGATGGAGGGCACCTGCGTCGGCTGACCTCCGAACCCTCCACGGACGGAGTGCCGTCGTGGTCGGGGGATGGGCGCTGGATTTACTTCGCGTCGACACGCGCAGGAGTGATTCCGGACATTTGGCGGGTCTCTCCCGAGGGAGGCGATGCCATCCGACTGACACCGAACGGCGGCTTCGAGCCGCGGGAATCTCCGGACGGCCGGTACCTCTTCTATCTCGATCGTCATCCCGGGGGCCTGGCGATCGGCGGTACTGCCAGGCTGATGCGCATGCCTCTCGCCGGCGGACAGGAGGAACTGGTGCTCGAGCGCGTTCGGCCGTTTCTGTGGTCGGTCACGGAGAACTGGGATCGTGTTCGTTACCCGCGAGCCGAACTTCGATGCCATCGATGTGTACCGGTTCAGCGATCAGCGGGTTGCACGCCTGGGCCGCCTCGGATTTCGGATACCGGGGACCTTCACGCACATGACGGTGTCCCGCGAGGGGCGCTGGGCATTGGCAACAGAGATGGTCCGATTCGACTCTGATCTCATGCTGCTCGACAACTTTCGGTGAGATCAAAACGGAAAGCGCTCATCGATCTGCCACTTGATCCAGTTCCTCACGTCCTTGCTGTCCACCCGGGCGCGATTGTCGGCAGACACACAATCGAGGGCGCCATCGGATGCGACCGCGACCACTCGGCCTTTGAAGAAGGTCGGTGCGCCTGAGTCACCGTAGCAGACGCCAACCGGGTCGCGGTTGAACGTCACCCAATTCTGATCGATGACCTGGTCGACCGTGGAGGTGCCCCACCGGCGGATGCCGTCGTAGAGCGAGTTGTCAGCCGGACCGCCAGGAGCTGGCGCCGTTGTTCCGTAACCGACGATGGTCATGCTCGTGCCCGGGACACGCTCATGGTCGAGGCTGCGGTTGGCCAGTTTGGCTGGTCGAATGCCGAGCACGGGTTCGTCGAGAAAACAGAGGCCGACGTCGCTGATTCCCGGCTCGTGCAGCCCGTCGGTGTCGTCGAACGGGCAACTCTGCGGGGTGCAGGGCCTCGGGAAGGAAGGATGAGCGATGCACGTGGCACTGCGACTGAGGTCGATCCACGTGCCCTGATCCAGGGCATTTGGAGCGAAGCTGACGACGATTCGAAGCCAGGGCGGAAGCGTTCCAAAACTCTCGGCGCGAGCAGCAAAGTGTCCCGCTGTGAGGAGGGTCTGGGAGTGGATGAGGGCGACGGTCACATTGCCGGCGAGCCCCCCGGGCAGGCCGATCGGGTTGTTCGGGTCCCGCCAGACCATGATCGACCCGACGTTTGGATAGGCGTTGGCCTGATCGACAGCTTCAGCCGATGTGAGCGCCGCGGTGGGCCGAGTGAGAGCAGGCATCATCACAGATGCTGCGAACGCAGCCGTTAATGCGACACAGAGTTTGCGCATCGTGCACCTCCTCAGGGCCGAGCCGTCAACTAAACGCAACAAACGAGGGATCGGGCTGCAGCGTAGGAGGGGACTGCCGACCGGGCAAGTGACGAAGACTGCCACGGCGCCGCTGGCACACTTTGTCGCGCCCCAGCGCCAGCGAACGTGTCCGTTCGGGCAGCGGCGAGGAGGGCTACAATGCGCGTCTGATGTGAGCCCTTATGGACGCGGCTTCCTCCCACACCCCGTCTGAAGACGATGCGGTATCCGCCAGGGAACGGCTCGAGTCCTGGAAGGAGATTGCCACCTACCTAAACCGCAGCGTCCGAACGCTTCATCGGTGGGAAAAGGAAGAGGGGCTGCCAATCCATCGGCAGCTGCACAAGGACCTCGGCTCCGTATTCGCTCACAAGAGCGAACTGGATGCCTGGGCCCGGGCCCGCAGCGTCCGTGCGGAGTTCCATGGCCAGATCCCGGAGCGAGCCTCGCGACTGCGTGGCCGTATGACGCCCGCCGTCATCCTTGCAGTTGCGGCCGTGGTCATCGGTTCGGTTTCGTATCTGGCGACACGCCGCGCGGCTCCGGCGAGGTCGGGGCCGAACCCGCTGGTAGGCAGCCTGGAGCTGATCTCAACGTTTTCGGGATCGCATCGGTGGCCGACTCTCTCGCCGGATGGTCGGACGATTGCGTTCGTCAGCGACGCTGGCGGTACTCCGCAGGTCTGGACCACGCAGCTTGGACAGGGAGAGCCGGTCCAAATTACGTTCGGTGGCATCCCCGCGGCGCGCCCGCGATGGTCAGCGCAAGGTGAGCGCATCGTCTACTCGCGCGCCGGCAGTGGCATCTGGTCCGTGCCGTCGATCGGCGGCGAGGCTCGCCAGATCATTGAGAACGGTTGGAATGCCGATCTGTCGCCCGATGGCGAACGGCTCGTCTTCGAGAGAGGCGGACAGATCTTCATTGCCGGAGCCGATGGATCCGGCGCACACGAGTTGCCGCGCCTCCCGCAGCGGGTGAGTGCCCGCTATGGGGACGCCTGGCCGACCTTCTCACCGGACGGAAGGTCGATCGCGGTCTTCCTCGGCGAGGAGGGCCGGTACGGCGACTATTGGCTTCTCCCTTCGGACGGCGGTCCGCCTCGACGAGTCACATCGGACTTCAAGGAGGGCGGCGCACCCGCGTGGACTCCCGATGGCAGGTCGCTCATCGTTCGCTCCGCACGCGCGGGCAGTCCGAATCTGTGGCGGGTGTCTGTCGCGGGCGGCACGCCTGAACCCCTGACTACAGGGGCCGGTGAGGACTTCGATCCCGTCGTGTCCCCTGATGGGCGTACGCTCCTTTTTGCGAACGTGAAGAGCACCTGGTCGGTCGTGGTCCAGGACGTGCGCAGCGGCACACGACGGACAGTGATCGAGCGGCGCACGCCTCTCGTCTTTCCTCGCTACTCGCCGGATGGACGCCGCATCGCGCTGCAGAGCGGGAATTCACGCGGCGAAATGCAGCTGTTCGTCATGGGTACGGATGGTGCGAACGTCACTGCCGTGACCGATGGCGCGGGAGACCTCAACATCATGCCGCAGTGGAGTGCTGACGGTGAGACGTTGTACTTCTATCAGGTGCGCCCAACCCAGACATTCCGGAGGCTGTCGGTCTCGAGCGGTGCCTCGCGGGCAATCGCGTCCTGGTCCTTCGGGCGGCAATATCAGGCCGCGGTGGATCCCGGCGATCGCATGGTTGTCTACTCGTCGGTGGAGGACGGGCAGTTGCAGCAGTCGCGGGCGCGCGATCTCGAGACCGACGCTGAAACGCCGCTTCCCTTCGCGCTGTACGAGCAACGCTTCTCTCGCGATGGCCGATTGATTGCGGGGGAATCGCGCGATCACGAGGTCGTCGTCTGCGAACGCACCTGGCGCTGCCAGGCGCTCACGCCCAAGTCCGACCGCAGTGTGACGGCGCTGGCCTGGTCCAGCGACGCAACGCGCGTCTTCTTTCTGCGACACACGACGCCGCGAGAGTGGGCGGAACTGACGTCGGTGGGCGTCCATGGCGGCGCAGAGACGCTGCACGGACTGGTCGGCCCGTTCGAACGTGACTACGTCATTTCCATGGACGTGTCGCCGCGCGATGAAATTGTCTACGTGATGCATCGCGAAGGCCCGCACGAGTTGTGGCTCGCAGGGCTGCGCTAGAAAATGACCTGACTGCCTCAGCGCATGCCTCGCGAGCCGGGTGCACCAAGCACCGGCTTGATGTCGAGCACCGGCGTGCTGTCGATCGCCTCCAGGCCTGCGACCGTCAGCGTGCGTCCGTCGATCGCCAGCAGACGTACCTGATGAAGCCCGATCGGATTGGGTCGGTCGGCCGATCGCGTGGCGAACACGCCCACGAGCGGCCGGCTCCGATCGTCGCGTGGATGCACCCTGAGCGACGTGCGCTGCGATTCGTGCAGCCACGTGAGGAGGATGATGTCCTGGCCAGCGGAGAGACCCTCCAGCGCTGCCGCAAATTCCTCGAACACGTCCACCCGCGCGTCCGGCGCCCCCTCATCGCCTTGTTTGGGGGCCTCGGCGCATCGGACCAGGCTCGAACGGACCCGACCCACTGGACGCACTTCGTAAACTTCTCCACCAGGAGACATCGTCCGAGGCTCCCGAATCAATCCACCCGCGCGATCTTCACATCGCTGCTGGAATCGTCGGCGGGTGACGGCTGGGCGAGTTCTGGAAGATGCTCGCGCCACCAGCTTTCGGCACGTTCGGGAGTCCAGGGGGCTGCCAGCGTCAGTTCTCCGAGCTGCCGCCACAGCTCCATCGCAGACGAGGGGCGGCGCTCCGGCGCCTTCTCGAGACAGGCGAGGACGATCTGCTCGAGACCCTCCGGAAGGGGATGGGCGGTGGCATTTGAAAGAGGAGGAGCAGGGGTCTGGGCATGATGGATCATGACGGCCATCGGCTCTCCGTTGAACACGGGCCGGCCCGTCAGCATCCAATAGGCGACGCAGCCAAGTGCGTAGATGTCGGAGCGCTCGTCAGCGGCCCCGCCGAGTACACGTTCGGGCGGCATGTACGCAGGCGTCCCGGTGAGAGCCCCTTCCGCCGTGAGTTGGGTGGAGCCTTCGCTGAGGGACTTGACGAGTCCGAAGTCGAGCACCTTCACGACATCGAGATCGAGACCGAGCCGGCATGAGATAAAGGTTGTGAGGTTGATATCGCGGTGGAGAAGCCCGGCAGCGTGGGCCTCACCGAGCGATCGACAGGCCTGGCGCAGCAGGTGGACGGCCCGCTCTGGTGGCAGCGGCCCGAAACGCTGCACCAGCGACGCGAGGTCGATCCCGCGGAGCAGCTCCATCACAAAGTAGAAGCTGCCGGTTTCGCTGACACCGAAATCGTAGAGCCGAACCGTGTTCGTCGAGCTCAAACTCGCAATACTCCGCGCTTCGAGACTGAAACGCTCGGTCGCGGCCTCGCGGCGGCTCTGATCGAGGAGTTCCGGTCGAATCAGCTTGATCGCGCATGGACGCGCGAGCAGCTGGTGCCGGGCGCGCCACACCTCCCCCATGCCTCCTTCGCCAATCTTCTCCATCAGCCGGTAGTGGCCGAGCGGCAGCCCATCGTCGAGAAGAGCCGCATCGATTTCGAGCACGGGCTCCCGTGCGGACGTGACGGCGCGCTCGATCAGGTTCTGCAGCTCGGTCACATCTCCGGGCCACCGGTACTTGCACAGCCGTTTCATCGATGTTTCTGAAATCGTCTCGACGACGGCGCCAATCCGCTGCGCGTGCTGGCGGAGGAAGAAGAGGGCCATCTCCGGAACGTCCTCGGGGCGCTCCGAGAGCGACGGCACGCGCAACCGTCGCCCTTCGAGGAGAGCCAGCAGCTTCGGATGGAATCCGCTCGGGCGGCGAGCGGCGCCGAGCTGAAGGCAATGAAGCGAACGTCGGGCACTATGGACCCGCCGCGCTCTCGCGAGGCGTCGGCTTTCTCGAGGACGTCGGCGAGCTGTCCCTGAAGGCCGGCGGCGAGTCGCTGGACCTCTTCGAGGTACAACGTGCCTCGCGTGGCCAGCTCCAGCATGCTCAGGCGAGGCCGGTTGCCGCATCCGCCGTTGGCGCAGGGCGGGCTGAAGAGGCCGGGATCCTGTCCGCTTGGGAGCAACGCGCAGTTGACGTGGATGAAGGCCTGGCGGTTGCGCGGCGAGGCATGATGGATGGCGCGAGCCACTGCCTCATGGCCGCGACCCTGGAGGCCGCTCAGCAGCACCAGGTCGGCGTCCGCGGCGTAGCGTTCGATCGACTCCCGCAGCGCCCGAACCGCGGGGCTGTCGCCAAGCAGCGCTCCTTCAACGCGCCGCCGCGCGTCCGTGAGGAGCTCTTGCGCCACACCCAGCTCTCGCGCGAGCTCCGCGTTCCTCGCCTCGAGCTGCCGGCGCAGGCGCTGCAGCGTGAGATGCGTGTTGACGCGCGCGAGGACCTCGTCGCTCTGAAATGGTTTTGACACGAAATCGACCGCGCCGACTTCGAGCCCACGCACCTTGGCTTTGGTGTCGTCGAGCGACGAAAGGAAGATCACGGCAGCTTCGCGTGTTTCAGGATCCGCCTTCAGCCGCCGGCACGTCTCGTACCCGTCGATCCCCGGCATGACGACATCGAGCAGGATGAGCACGGGGTGAACCCGGCGTGCCACCTCGATGGCGTTCTCTCCGCTCCGCGTCACGAACAGCCGGTAGCCGCGGCCGTCGAGCGTGTGGCGCAGGACGTCGAGGTTCGTGGCGTCGTCGTCGACCAGCAGGATGCGGTCGGCATCTTCAGCGAGAGGGCCCTGGGTCATGCGTCCTCGAAAGTCACGTTTCTTCCTGCACCGTCGCTTCGAGCTGACGTCTGATGTCGTCAAGACTCACGGTCATCGTCATGCCCGCGCGAATGAGGTCTGCTTTCACGTCTCCGGCAGGCCGTCGATGGGCGGGCGGCGATTGTGCCGTGGCGATGAGCGGCCGCAGAGCGGAGAACAGGTGAGCCGCCAGCACCGTCTCGAGGTACTCGAGCGCGGTGCCTCGCACGTACGCGTCGTCAGTCGTGAACGCCCGGGCCGCAATCCGCACCGGCTCCCGGTCCAGGGCGAGCGCGAGAAGGTTGAAGACGTGCTCCCGGACGCGGTCCGCCTCGCCGCCGCTTTTCAATTCTCGCTCGACGAGCGCCAGAACACTTGGGAAGGGCGCCAGAAGTTCAGGGTGTTCGTCGGTGAGTGCGAGCAGGGCCCGGCCGCAGCGCAGGCGGATCTCGAAATCGCTGATATCGAGAGCGGCCAGGAGGCCGTCGCGCGCGATCGCCGAAGGACACGACTTGAGCGCGAGCGGCAACCGGCGCCGTACCACGTCACGCGTGCCGGGATCGTGCAGCGCCGAGATCATTTCACCCGCCGCTCGCGTGCCGAACCCCGCGAGGGCAGACACGACCGGGCGCAGCAGGCCATCTCTCGCCAGGAGCGGCACGAGGGAACTGATGATGAGCGGATCGCGCGGCGGGTCGCGCAGTGCGGCCCGGATCCGCTCGAGGTCGCCGGAGCGGAACTCGATGATGGCGGCGACCACCGGGTCTTCGGGCTGGGCGGACACCTGGACCGGTCCGGACGATTTGAGGGCATGAAGAACGGCCGCCCGGTCGAGTCCGGCCATCGTTCCTACGACCGTAAAGTCGGTCATCGAGTAGTCGACCGCCTGCTCGAGGTCCGCGCCTTGACGCCGGAGCCCTTCCTCCAGCGCGCTGATGTACTCCGCCTGCAGCCGGCGCGCGACGAGGAACTCGCCGATGGCGACAGCCGCGGCGGCGGCATTCACGATCGCGAAGGGATGCAATGGCGTGAGGCTTACCAGGAGAAGGATCAGTATCGCTCCCGCGCCTCTTCCAGAGGAGTCGACCGCGACATCGATCGCGGACTTGGCCGACCGTTTCGTCGCCTCTGCGAGTGGCGTGTAGAGCATTTCGTAGCCGGCTCGAAAGATCGAGCTGCGCATCACCACGTCGAGCCCGCGGGAGAAGATGCCCCCCAGTGGAATCGGCAGTGCGAACCCGAGCACGGTGGCTGCTGCCACCACGGCCGAGTGGCTCGCGACAGAGCCTCCGATGCCGAGACGCCCGAGCGCGAAGCGGCCTAAAGAGGCCTGGATCAGAACCGCCGACACCGCAGTGCCCGCGTAGAACATTCCGAAAAAGCGCACCAGGTGCGGACCGCTTCCGAAGTAGGCGACGGCCTCCGCCTTGAGAAGGTAATCAACGAGTGCAGAGAGCGTCGCCGCGAGAGCGATGACGACGGCCAGGTTCCGCAACAACGGCTGGTTACGAATCTGGGACCATCCTCCCCGAGGTCTGGCTCGTCCTCGGCGCGGGTGCGGCGTGCGAGAGCACCTCTCCCTAGCGCCAACGCTCCCGCGACAGGGATCAGGCCCACGAAACCAAGGACCGGAAGCAGGGTGCCGTGTGGAAAGAGGGCAGCCACCCGCTCGGCACCGACGCCCCCGATCAATCCGCCGAAGGTCGCCGCTCCCGCCACGCGCGGCATCAACAGCTTCGCCGAATGGGCATCGAAGCGTTCGTTGAGGAGCGACCAGAACGAGAAATCGCGATGGCTCCGAGCACGGTGGAATGAAAGAAGAGGAGCACAGCCGCGGCCGAAGGCCGCCAGCCGAGGAGCGCCCACTCAACCAGAAAGAGTGCGGCGTTCGACGCGAACAGCGCCGGAGCAACCCGCGCGGGTCCAAGCCGCGAAAGGAGGCGTCCGGAAAACTGTGTCGCGAAGATCGCGAGGGCGGCTGCGCCGGCCATGAAGTAGGGAAGGCTTTGAACCGGGAAGTGGGACAGGAGCAATCCGTCGCGGATCGCGTTCCCTCCGATCTGTTGTGCGATCAGTGCGGTGGCGGTCAGCGGCGCGACCGCTTCGGGCCTTGGTCTGGTCACGGAACCTGACTGCCAATCTGCCCCAGCAACTGCGTCGCAATCACCCTCGCCTCGTCGTACTCGTAGTTATCGATGTGACGCCGAAGTTGAGCCATGACGTGGGCGGCGCCCGGCATGGCGATGCCGTCGAGCTCGGCGAGTGCGCTTGTGGCTGCCGAGAGATCGAAGTCCCCGAGTGCTGCCTGCAGGCGCGTCAACGCGGTCCAGGCTTCGGCTGGAACCGACAGTTGCCCGGGCTCGGTTACGGCAGGCGGGGTTGCGCTCCGCAGGGTATCAATCGAACGGAACACCACGGTTGCGCGCGCGTCCAGATCACTGGCGAGCGAGGCGAGGTCTCTCTCGCCGTTGCGACCTGCCCGTTCGAGTGCTTTGGCGGCGGCATGAACCGCACTGGCACCAAGATTACCGGCTGCACCGGCGATGGCGTGGGCGTGTCTTGCGACGGCTTCGGGGTCGCCCGCCGCCAGCGCGGCACGCAGCGGATCGAACGCGGCACTCCTGCCGTCCGCGAATCTGACGAGCATCCGCTGGAAACTCTCGAACTCGAGACCGAGCCTCTCGAGCGACCCGGCGACGTCGATGCCCTCGAGTGCTGGCATGTTGCCACCGGTGCCCGGACGCGGACCGGGCGCGACATCCTCCGAAGGTGCCGATCGCGCGGGCAACCAGCGTCGCAGCGTCTCCAGGAGCGACTTTCGCTCGATCGGTTTCGTGACGTGATCGTCCATGCCGGCGGCAAGGCAGGCGTCGAGGTCCGCCTTCATCGCATTGGCGGTCATCGCCAGAATCGGTAATCTCCGTCCCATCGGGATGTCGCGTATGGCACGGGTCGCGGCGAGGCCGTCCATCTCCGGCATCTGCACGTCCATCAGAACGGCGGCATATCGATCGGGTGCCGCCGCGACCATGTCGAGCGCCTCGCGGCCGTTATTGGCGATCTCGAGCTCGATCCCGAGCCGCGACAGGAGCTCACGCGCAACCATCTGGTTGGCCTCGTTGTCTTCGGCCAGCAGCACGCGAGCCTCGAACTCCCGCGCGAGCGGCGCGTCGAGTGCGCGGCGCACCGCATGCACCCGTGCGCCTTGCGCCTCGACGACCGCGTCCAGCAGCGTCGACGCCGTGATGGGCTTGGGGAGGAAGACGTTTACACCGAGCGCGGCGCAGCGTGCTTCTTCCTCCTTGCCCGCGTAAGCGCTGATCAGCACGATCGGCAGCCTGTGCGTCTCGCCGCGCGCGCGAATGCGCTCGGCCGCGTCGAGCCCGTTCATGCCGGGCAGCATCCAGTCGAGGACGACGAGGCCGAACGGATCCTCCCTCCCTTCCGGTTGCGGAGCTCCAGCAGAGTGAGTCCCTCTTCGGCCGTGGCAACCGACGTTGTCGGAATAGACCAACCGCGCAACAGCGTCTCCAGGAGCTCGCGGCTCGTCTCGGTGTCTTCGACGATGAGCACCGGCCGCTCGGCGAATTCAGCGGGAACGCCGCGAGCCGGCGTCCCGGATTGGGCCTCGACGCCGAGGCGCGCGGTGAAGACGAAGGTGGTGCCCTTGCCCGGCGTACTGTCGACTGTCAGCTCGCCGCCCATGAGACGTGCCAGACGCCGGCTGATCACGAGGCCGAGTCCGGTGCCTCCGTACTTCCGCGTCGTTGAACTGTCCGCCTGCGTGAACGATTGGAAGAGTCTCGCCTGCTGCTCCGCGGAAATGCCGATGCCTGTGTCTCGTACGCTGATGCGCAGGAGTACCTCACCTGGCCCAGGCGCGTCGCCGGTTCGATCGACGGCTTCGGCTCTGAGGAGTACTTCCCCTTTGTCAGTGAACTTGAACGCGTTGCTGACAAGGTTAGTCAGCACCTGGCGGACGCGGAGCGCATCGCCGCGCAGCCGGTCCGGGACCGTGGGCACGGCATGGGTGATGAGCTCGACGTGCTTCTGAACGACGACGGAGCGGAATGTTTCGGTGACCTCCTCGAGGACTTCCCGCAGGCTGAACGGTGCGTTCTCGAGTTCGAGCTTGTCGGCTTCGATCTTCGAGAAGTCCAGGATGTCGTTGAGGATGCCCAGCAGGTTCCTGGCCGACGAGTGGGCGACCGTGATGAACTGCTGCGGCTTGGGGGGCAGGTCGGCTTCGAGCGCAAGGCCGGTCATGTTGAGAATCGCATTCATCGGCGTGCGGATCTCGTGGCTCATGTTGGCGAGGAACATCGACTTGGTCTCCGTCGCCTCCTCCGCCTTGACCTTGGCGAGCTTCAGCGCCTTTTCCTGTTCCTTGCGTTCGGTGACGTCGCGGATCGACACGGCGACTTGCGAGCCTTCGGACCCGCGCGCGGGCAGAGGACTCAGGCCGATCTCGACCGGAAACTCCGAGCCATCTTTACGACGTCCGCGAAGCTCCCGGCCGGCGCCCATTTCACGGGCAGTTGGCGATCGATGAAACTGTTCCCGCAGCGCGGCATGCGTCGGACTCACCTCCTGGGGAACGAGCATTTCCACGGGCTGGCCGATGATCTCGTCGCGCGTATAGCCGAACAACGGTTCGCACCGCGCGCTGGCTAATCGAATCACGCCATTCGGGTCGACCACCATCAAGCCGTCCGGCGCGAGTTCGAGGACGCTGCGGAAGAATTGCTCGGTCTCATGAAGGCGCTCGCGCTGCGCGGTCAACTCGGTCTGCTGGGCAAGCAGGCGCAGGTTGCGCTGCAGCACTTCGAGGCTCATCGCCGCCAACGGCAGCAGATCGTCGAGGAGGGCCGTTTCGCGCGAATTGAACTGATGAAAGGTCGCCACCTCCACGACACCCAGCAATGTGCTCTTGGACAGCAGTGGTGACGCCACCACCTGCACCGGCGTGCCTGCTCCAACTGCGGACACGATCCGGAAGTAGTCCGTCGGGAGATTGGTCAGCCTGACTGGTTTGCGGGCCTGGGCACATTGGCCCGCCAGCCCCTCACCGACGGCGAAGGAGGTGGCGGCAGCCTCGGCGCCTGCATCCAGGCCGCAGGTGGCCGTTCTCTGCAGCCGGCCCGTTTCTTCATCGAGGACGTAAAACGCCGCAATACCTCCACCGAGTAGGGGCACGAGGCCCGAAAGAAAGCGCTGACCGAACTCGGGCAGCGTGTCCGCTCCCTGGAGCTCTCCGATGACAGCGGAGGCGCTGGACTTGACCCAGCGCTGCTCGTCGATTGCCGCGGCACCCTGCTTGAGGACCTCGATGGATCTGGCAAGGCTGCCCGTTTCGTCAGTGGCGTCGGTAAACGGAACGGACTGCGTGTAATCGCCGGCCGCGACCGTTGTGACCGAGCGTTCGAGCGCCTGAATCGGGTGGACGATGCGGCGAAGCGTGAGGAAACCGAGCAGGCCGGTCAGCAGGAGCGCTGCCGCGTCGGCTGCCAGAATGTCCCAGCGGGTTTCCTCAATCGCTGCGATTGCGGCTCGAGCCGCGCTGTTTCCAAGGCCCCTGTTGTGTTCGATCCACTCGCTGGATATCGTGCTGAGCGTGACACCTGATGCAGCAATGTTGGTCCTGAACGAGGCGAGGGCATCGTCCTTCCGCCCCTCCTCGGCCAGTGTCATCACGTGCCGGGCTTCGGCGATGTACTGCTGGCTCGACTCCCTGAAGTCGCCAAAAAGCCTGCGGTCGCGATCATCGCTGATCAGAGAGTCCCCGTACTGCTGAAGCAGTTCGGTGAGGACCCGGTCGTCCTCGTCGAACGCCGCGCGCGCCTCGGCTCGCTGCGCTTGATCGGTGGCGAGCAGGAAACTGCGGACGTTCACCCGGATTTCGGCAAAGCTTCGGGAAATGTTGCCGAGTACCGCAACTCCGGCGAGCTGCGACTCCGAGACGAATCGGCTGCGCTCCTCGATTGTTGACAGCTGGATCCGGGCAAAGACGCCGAATCCGAGCAGCGCAATGAGCGGCACTGCAAGCAGGAGCAGGAGGCGCTTGCCAATGGTCATCGGAGTGTCAGCGGAAGCTCGTCGGATCCACGATAGTCGGGATGCAGACTTGCGATTTTACAGGCGGAGTGAACGGCCTGTCGAACCGCCGAGTACGGCCGATGCCAGGCCTGCCGCGCTCGCTGCGGTGGTCTTGAACCGCGCTGCCGCAGTGAAAGACAGAAGATAGGTGTATGCCACCCTGTTGCTAGACGGTCGAACGTGCGGCGGATCGGCAGTTCAACGAAAAGAAGGCCGCGCATAAACTGAAGCGTTACCGGACGAAGGGGCAGGAGTTGGCGACGCGCTGGGCCGCGTGATGGTGTTTATGAAAGTCTTGGCTATCGACATCGGCGGGAACAGCATCAAGGCCCTGGTCTCGGGCGTCACCAGGGAAACGGAACCGCGGAAGTTTCCCTCCGGACCGACGATGACGCCTCGGCAGATGGTCTCGGCGGTCCTGAAGCTGACCGAGGACTGGCACTACGACGTGGTGTCGATCGGGTACCCGGGTCGCGTCCGTGACAACCGTGTGGTATCCGAACCGGTCAATCTCGGCCCCGGATGGGTCGACTTCGATTTCGCGAAGGCGTTCCGTCATCCCGTGAAGATCATCAACGACGCCGCGATGCAGGCGCTTGGAAGCTATCAGGGCGGGAAGATGCTGTTCCTCGGACTCGGAACCGGACTTGGGTCGGCACTGATCGTCGACGGCAAGGTCATGCCTATGGAGCTGGGCCGCCTTCCGTACAAAGACGGGACCTATGAGACCTATCTCGGACTCAAGGGACTGAAGCGCCTCGGCATCACGAAGTGGCGCGAATACGTCCAGCAGGTCGTCATCAAGTTCATTTCCGCTCTCGAACTGGATGATGTGGTCATTGGGGGAGGCAACGTGACCAAGCTGGAGAAGCTGCCGCCGGGCTGCCGGGCCGGAGATAACGCACACGCGTTCCGCGGCGGATTTCTTCTATGGGAGAAAGACGGCCGCCGCAAGAGTGTCCCATCACAGTCATCGCGAAAGCACTGAAGGAGATCACTGATGCCCGTCGTCGACTATCGCCAGTACCTGCGAGATGTTCGAGCGTGCCCGGAAGGGGAGATTCGCCTACCCGGCCATCAACGTGACGTCGCTCACCACGGCAAACGCGGTGCTGAAAGGACTGGCCGACAGCAACAGCGACGGGATCATCCAGGTATCGACGGGAGGCGGCGCGTTCGCCTCGGGCGCCGCAGTGAAGGACATGGCGCTCGGTGCCATCTCGATAGCTGAACATGTTCACCGCGTGGCCGCACGGTATCCCATACATGTGGCGCTCCACACCGATCACTGCCAGGCGGACAAGCTGGACGCATTCGTGACGCCGCTCGTGGAGGAGACCGAGCGGCGGCGAGCCGCCGGCAAACCGAATCTGTTCAATGGCCACATGTTCGACGGCAGCGCGCTGCCGCTTACAAAGAACCTCGACCTCGCCGTGAAGCTGTTCGAACGGTTCCAGAAAAGCGACCTGATCCTCGAGATCGAAGTCGGAGTCGTGGGAGGCGAGGAGGATGGTGTTAGAGCCAGCGCCGCTGCGAAGCTCTACACGACGCCCGAGGACACCCTGGAGGTCGCCCGCCGGCTGCGGGCGGTGTCACAGGCGCCCTACCTGCTCGCGGCGACGTTCGGCAACGTGCACGGCGTGTACAAGCCAGGTCACGTAAAGCTGAAACCGTCCATCCTGAAGGACTGCCAGGACGCCGTCTGCGCCACCTTCGGTGAATCGGCGCGGTTCCACCTCGTGTTCCACGGCGGATCGGGATCGGAGTTGCGCGACATCCACGAGGCCCTGGACTACGGCGTGGTCAAGATGAACATCGACACCGACATGCAGTACGCGTTCACGCGCGCTATCGCGGACCACTGTTTCAAGAATTATGACGGCGTGCTCAGGGTGGACGGAGGCGTCGGCAACAAGAACGTCTACGATCCGCGCCCCTACATGACCAGCGCTGAGCATGCGATGGCCGCTCGCGTGGTGCAGGCGACGATGGATCTCCGGTCTGCCGGCACGACGATGGGACGATGAGGAGCGCATGCGCGACAACGATCTCGATTTCACGATAGCGAGGCTCGGCGAGTGCCGTATCCCGTCGCCCATGTCCGGTGTGCGGTTCACGCGCGACGAGGAGCGCGTGCTGTATCACTCCACGCTCGAAGGGATCACCGCCTGCCTGGGCAACGCTGCGGCGCCTCCCGCGATGGAAGCCGCCGGACCGCGGCGCACGCTGTTTTTCGATCCGTCGAAGCTTGCGTGCGGAATCGTGACATGCGGCGGTGTCTGCCCCGGGTTGAACGACGTGATCCGCGCGGTCGTCCTGAGCCTGCGCCACAACTACGGCGTGAACAAGGTGTACGGCTTCCGCTTCGGCTATGAGGGCCTTGTACGCCGGCTTGGGCACGAACCACTCGAGTTGACTCCGGAGTCGGTGAATCGGATCCATGAGAGCGGCGGATCGATCCTCGGATCCTCGCGAGGGCCCCAGGACCCTGCAGAGATGGTGGAGTACCTGAGGGAGCTGGGGGTCGGAATCCTCTTCGCCATAGGCGGCGACGGTACGCTGCGCGGGGCACAGCGGATCGCCGAGGAAGCGGAGCGGCGCGGATTGAAGGTCGGCGTCATCGGTGTCCCGAAGACGATCGATAACGACATCTCGTTCGTGCAGAGGACGTTTGGATTCGAGTCGGCAGTCACGGAGGCGAGACGCGCGACGTATGCAGCCAACGCCGAGGCGGAGTCGGCGCGAAACGGCGTCGGACTCGTGAAGCTCATGGGCCGCGACTCAGGGTTCATCGCAGCGTATTCGGCTCTGGTGAACAACCACGTGAACTTCTGCCTGGTCCCCGAAGTGCCTTTCACCCTTGAGGGGTTCCTGTCGGCTCTCGAGCAGCGACTGGAGCGCCGGCACCACGCGGTCATCGTGGCGGCGGAAGGCGCCGGCCAGGACCTGATGGCGAAGGCTCAGGAGCGCGACGCCTCGGGGAACATCAAGTACGGCGACATCGGCATATTTCTGCGCGATGCGATCACGAACCACTTCAAGCGGATCGGCACCGACGTCACCCTCAAGTACATCGATCCCAGCTACACGATCAGGAGCGTGCCTGCGACGCCGCACGACTCGGCTTTCTGTCTGCTCCTCGGACAGAGTGCGGTCCATGCCGGTCTCTGCGGACGCACGAACATGGTCGTCAGCTTCTGGAACCATCACTTCACCCACGTGCCAATCTCCCTCGCCGTCTCCGCACGCAAGAAGATCGACCCCGAGGACGCACTCTGGAGCAGCGTGGTCACGTCGACCGGGCAGCCGTGGGATATGTAGGCACTGCCGTGACGCAGCGAATCAACCATGACCGCCGTCGTTTTCTCGGCACCGCAGCGATGACGCTGAGCGCCGGCATGTTGGGTGGTTGTGCGGAAGCGAATCAGCGTGCGCCACGTGAGTTGGCGGCCATCGGTGCGGCGCGGGAGTGGCTGAATTCGCCGCGCCTGTCGCCGTCAAGTCTTGCGGGGAAAGTCGTGGTCGTGCAGTTCTGGACGTATACCTGCATCAACTGGCTGCGCACGCTCCCGTATGTCCGTGCCTGGACGGAGAAGTACCCGCAGGACCTCGTCACCATCGGCGTCCACACACCCGAGTTCGCGTTCGAACGAGACGTCGACAACGTCCGTCGCGCGGTGCGACAGCTGAAGATCGAATACCCGGTCGCGATCGACAGCGACTACGCGATCTGGCGTGCCTTCGACAACCACTACTGGCCGGCGCTGTACTTCGTCGACGCGCGCGGACGGGTTCGCCAGCATCACTTTGGCGAGGGCGAGTACGCAGAGTCAGAGAAGGTCATTCAGCGGTTGCTCGCCGAAGCGGGAGGCACCGGCGTTCGCCATGGTGAGGTCGTCTCGGTCGAAGCTGCTGGCGTGGAAGCGCAGGCGGACTGGGCGAACTTACGGTCTCCGGAAAATTACCTCGGGTACCAGCGAACGGAACACTTTGCATCGCCTGGGGGGATCGAGCGCGACCGACGTCGCCTTTATGTCGCCCCTGCCAGCCTGGCGTTGAATCAATGGGCGCTGGCTGGGGACTGGACGATGGGGCAGCAAGCAGCGGTCCTGAACAGCCCCACGGGCCGAATCGCTTGTCGCTTTCACGCGCGCGACCTTCATCTCGTCATGGGACCGCCGCGGCAAGGCGTCTCCGTACGATTCCGCGTGACGATTGACGGGCAGCCGCCGGGTTCTGCTCACGGGGGCGACGTGGACGATGGCGGCAACGGCACGGTTGTCGAGCAGCGGTTGTATCAGCTGATTCGACAGCCGAAGCCGATCGTCGATCGACGGTTCGAGATCGAGTTCCTTGATGAGGGTGTGGAGACGTTCGCCTTCACGTTCGGCTGATCCCAAGCCGACCATCGATACCAGCCTGTAAATCGGGGTTCTCCAGTAGTAATCCCGCCCGCAATCCGGGTTTTGCCCCGTTATACTCACGTCACCGTTGGCCCTCAGCCCCGGCACGCGCCTCGGTCCGTATGAGGTCACCGCCCAGATCGGCGAAGGCGGTCCGCCTCCGCTCGCCCGCCGATCACGCGAGCTAGGGCGAGATCTCGCCGTAGCCAGGAGAGTGCGATGAAGATAGGCACCGCTATCGGTCCCTATCAAGTCATCGCCAAACTTGGCGAAGGCGGAATGGGCGAGGTCTACCGCGCCACCGACACGAAGCTGAAACGCCAGGTCGCCATCAAAGTCCTGCCAGCATCGGTGGCGGGTGACGCCGAGCGTCTCGCACGATTCCAGCGCGAAGCAGAAGTGCTCGCGTCGCTCAACCATCCGAACATCGCGGCCATCCACGGCCTCGAAGAATCCGACGGCGTGAGCGCGCTCGTGATGGAGCTCGTCGAAGGTCCAACACTCGCGGACCGCATCGCGCAGGGCGCGATCCCCCTCGACGACGCGCTGCCCATCGCCCGGCAAATCGCGGAGGCGCTGGAAGCGGCGCACGAGCACGGGATCATTCACCGCGATCTGAAACCCGCGAACGTCAAAGTCCGAGCCGACGGCACGGTGAAGGTGCTGGACTTCGGCCTGGCCAAAGCGATCGAGCAGGGATCGGGGATCAGGGATCAGGGGTCGGTGTCGCCCACGCTGACCTCACCGGCGCTGGTCACCGGCGCCGGCATGATGCTCGGCACAGCGGCCTACATGGCGCCCGAGCAGGCACGCGGGAAGACAGTGGACAAGCGCGCCGACATCTGGGCCTTCGGCGCTGTGCTCTATGAAATGCTGTCGGGCCAGCGCGCGTTCAAGGGCGACAATATCTCCGACACGGTCGCGGCGGTCTTGCGCGAGGAGATCGACTGGACGACGCTTCCTGCGTCGGCGCCTGCGTCGGTTCGGCGTCTGCTGTCGCGGTGTCTCGACCGGGACGTGAGGCGGCGGCTGCGCGACATCGGCGAAGCGTGGATCCTGCTGGACGATCCGGCTACGCCTGCACCCGGAGACGCGAGACGCGTGCCCGTCCTCTCGCCGCAGCCTCTCTGGCGACGCGCGATACCCATGGCGCTGGCGGCGCTCGTGGCCGGGGTGCTCGTTGGAGCCGCCTGGTACCTCAGCCTCGGGCCCTCGACACCGCTGGCGGTCACTCGTTTCTCGTTCAGCCTGCCGGATGGACAGGCGTTCTCAACGTTAGCCGCCGTCCGTCATTTGATCGCTCTGTCGCCGGATGGCGCCCAGATGGCGTATGTGGCCGCGCCCTCACAACTGTACATACGGTCGATGTCACAACTGGACGTCAAAGCGGTTCAAGGCACTGAGGCCTACGCGGGTCTGTCAGACCCGGTTTTTTCACCGGATGGCCGATGGGTCGCCTTCTTCGTCTTCGCAGATCAGACGCTCAAGAAGACTGCTGTCGCGGGTGGGGCCCCCGTGACGATTTGTGCGGCCGACACCCCGTTCGGCATCAGTTGGGAGTCTGACGCCATCATCTTCGGCCAGGGCAGCAAGGGCATCATGCGGGTCTCCCCGGATGGAGGCAAACCGGACGTACTGGTGAGCGTGAAGGACGGCGAAATCGCGTACGGCCCGCAGATGTTACCGGACGGCCAGCACGTGCTGTTCACCCTCGCGACCGGAACAGGCCCAGACAGATGGGACAAGGCGCACATCGTCGTACAGTCGTTGAAGTCGGCAGAGCGAAAGACGCTCATCGTCGGGGGAATGGACGCCCGGTATCTCCCGACAGGGCACCTCGTGTACACCCTCGGCGGTAGTGTGCTCGCGGTTGCATTCGATGTGGAGCGGTTGGAGGTGAAGGGCGACCCTGCGCCGATGGTAGAAGGCGTCAGGCGATCTGCGGGCGGGACTACTGGCGCAGGCCAGTTCAGCGTCTCCAGCAATGGTTCGCTCATTTACGTTCCAGGCCCGGTCTCCGCATCCTCAGGTCTCATGCACCTGGTCCTGGCCGATCGCACCGGAGAGATAGAACCCCTGAAGATTCCGCCTGGTCCGTACTTGATGCCTCGAGTGTCTCCCGACGGAACGCGCATCGCCTTTGGAACCGACGACGGCAACGAGGCAATCATCTACACGTATGCCCTCTCGGGAACGGATGCGGTGCAGCGACTCACGTTCGGAGGGAAGAACCGCTTCCCGGTCTGGTCTTCGGACAGTAGACACATTGCGTTTCAGTCCGATCGCGAGGGAGATCTCGCCATCTTCTCGCAGCCTGCCGACGGCAAGGAAACCGCGAAACGCCTCACTCAGCCCGAGCCCGGCTCATCTCACGTTCCGGAGACCTGGTCTCCAACGGCCGACCGCCTTCTGTTTAGCGTCACGAAGGGGCTCGATGTGTCGTTGTGGGAGTTCTCGCCGCAGGAAGGCCAGGCGACGCCGTTCGGCGACGTGCACTCGTCGAATCCTATCGGCGCCGTGTTCTCGCCCGATGGACAATGGGTTGCCTATACGAGCACCGAACGTGGCATGTCGACTATCTACGTCCAGCCGTTCCCAGCCACTGGGAGAAAATCTCAACTCGTGGCGAAGGGCGACAACCCGCATGAAGTCGTCTGGTCACCAGATGGAAAGGCGCTGTTCTACAATCCGCGGCCCCGTGGATTTGAGTCAGTCAGCGTGACGACGGAACCAACGTTTACGTTCGGCAATGCCGTGGCAGTGCCGAAACAATTCGAGCTGGCCCCGGCATGGTCGCGGCGCGCCTACGACATCACACCTGGCGGCAAGTTCGTGGGGCTGGTACCGGCGGGACAAACAGAGTCCAACTTCACGATCGCTCCGCAGATCGAGGTAGTCCTCAACTGGACAGAAGAGCTGAAGCGGTTGGCGCCGATTGACTGATGCGGCGATGATCGGTACGCGAATAGGCGCCTTCGAGATAATTGCGAAGATCGGCGAAGGCGGGATGGGCGAGGTCTACCGCGCGACCGACACGAAGCTGAAACGCCAGGTCGCCATCAAGGCCCTGCCAGCATCGGTGGCGGGTGACGCCGAGCGTCTCGCACGATTCCAGCGCGAAGCAGAAGTGCTCGCGTCGCTGAACCATCCGAACATCGCGGCCATCCACGGCCTCGAAGAAGCCGACGGCGTGAGCGCGCTCGTGATGGAGCTCGTCGAAGGGCCAACACTCGCGGACCGCATCGCGCAGGGCGCGATCCCACTCGACGACGCGCTGCCCATCGCCAGGCAAATCGCGGAGGCGCTGGAAGCGGCGCACGAGCACGGGATCATTCACCGCGATCTGAAACCCGCGAACGTCAAAGTCCGAGCCGACGGCACGGTGAAGGTGCTGGACTTCGGCCTGGCCAAAGCGATCGAGCAGGGATCGGGGATCAGGGATCAGGGGTCGGTGTCGCCCACGCTGACCTCACCGGCGCTGGTCACCGGCGTCGGCATGCTGCTCGGCACCGCCGCCTACATGGCGCCCGAGCAGGCGCGCGGGAAGACGGTGGACAAGCGCGCCGACATCTGGGCCTTCGGCGTCGTCGTCTTCGAGATGCTGACGGGAAGTCGAGCGTTCGCGGGCGACGACGTCTCCATCACGCTGGCGTCCGTGATGATGAAAGAGCCTGAGTGGAGCGCCCTCCCCGCGCAGACGCCCGTCGGTCTTCGACGGCTGCTGACCCGCTGCCTGAAAAAGGATCCGAAGGCACGGATGCGTGACATCGGCGACGCGCGCCTTCAAATTGAGGAACTGCTCGGTGGCGCGACGGAGGATCCTGCCCCGGACGTCGCCATGCTGCCACCCGCGATGCCCTGGCGACGGATCGTGGCAATCGCGGGGGCCGCGCTGGTCGTCGCCGCAGCGATCGCCGCATTCGCGACATGGTCGCTGACAGGTCCGGCGCTGGTGAAACTGCAACCGATGCGCTTCACGCTCGTCCCGCCAGCCGCGCAACCGCGTCTGATTGCCGTGAATCGAAACATCGCTCTCTCCTCCGACGGTACGCGCCTCGTCTACGCCGGCGGAGTGAGGCCGCCGGTGTTGATGGTGCGCGCGATTGACCAGCTCGACGCCGTACCGCTCAGCGGTATCACAGACAGTCGCAGTCCCTTTATCTCGCCCGACGGCCGGTGGATCGGTTTCTTCTCGGATGTGACGAACGGCGAGCTGAAGAAGGTGTCGGTCACTGGCGGGCCGCCGATCCCGTTGGCCCGCTACCAGGGGCAGGCCCGAGGGGCGAGCTGGGGCCCGGACGACACGATTGTTTTCTCGACCGACGACACGAGCAGTGGTCTGCTGAAGCGTACCCGCCGCCGGCGGAGAGCCAACGGTGCTCACGACACCAGACTCCGCGCACGGTGAAATGGATCATTTCTTCCCGTCGGTCCTGCCGGGTGGTGGGGCGGTGCTGTACACGATCGTGGCGGCAGGTGGAGCAGCCAACGCCCAGGTGGCAGTGCTGGACCTGAAGACCGGTCAGCGCAAGACCCTGATTCGTGGCGGGGGTCAGGCCGAGTATGTCGATACGGGGCACCTGGTGTACGGGTCGAGGGTACGCTGCGCGCCGTGCGTTTCGACCCCGTGCAGCTCGAGGTCTTGAGCGACCCAGTGTCCGTGCTCGATCAGGTGATGACGTACAGCACGGGGGCGGCCGAGTTCAGCCTGTCGCGGCAGGGCACGCTCGTGTATGTGCCTGGCGGTGCCCCGACCAGTCGGTCGCCTGTGTGGGTCGATCGGCGCGGACGGGAGGAACCGATCACGGCGGCCCCGCCGCGCGCCTACGTCTATCCGCGCATCTCGCCAGACGAAACCCGCGTGGCGTTCGACATTCGCGATCGAGAGAACGACATCTGGATCTGGGATCTCGCGCGCCAGACGCTGGACCGTCTGACGAACTCTCCCGGCGCAGATCAGCACCCAGTCTGGATGCCGGACAGCCAGAGCCTCATCTTCGGGTCGGATCGCGCAGGCACCCAGAACCTGTTCTTGGTGAAGACAACGGGGACCGTCGGTCGGTTGACGACCAGTCCAAACCGGCAGTTCCCAGAGTCGATCTCGCCTGATGGCCTGCGCCTGATTGTCCAGGAGTTCATGCCCACCGGCACCGCTCTGCGCAGCTTGCGAATGGATGGCTCGACGACGGCGGTTGGGGGGCAAGCGCAGACCGAAGCGTTGTTGCAGGAGGCCGACAGTGGCGAGATCTCCCCGGACGGACACTGGCTGGCCTATGAGTCCAACGAAACCGGTCAGCCCCAAATCTACGTGCGGCCATTCCCGAACGTGGATGCCGGGCACTGGCCGATCTCCGCCAACGGCGGAACCAGACCGGTCTGGGCGCGGAACGGAAAGGACCTGGAACTGTTCTATCTCGACCGGGCCGGGGCCGTGATCTCAGTGCCGGTGCAAACCGCGCCGAGGTTCAGCGCTGGCATGCCGATGAAGCTGTTCGAGGGGCCGTACTTCACCGGCCTGCTCAGTCGCACCTACGATGTCACGCCAGACGGCCAGCGGTTTCTGATGATCAAGGACAACGCGAGCGGCGACCAGGCCTCCGCGCCGCCGAGTGTCGTTGTCGTCCTGAACTGGGCCGAGGAGTTGAAGGCCAAATTGCCAACAGGGAAATAACACTGCGCGCTGGCGTGGCGTGTCGCGGTGCGCGGCGGCCAAAAATGGGTGGCGGGAGGTCTCGGATCGCCCGGGACTGGGCCTCGGTCGAGACGATGCCGCGAAGGAGAAGGAACCCGTCCGCCGCCCGATTTTGCCCCGTATACTCACGTCACCGTTGGCCCTCCCTCTCGGCACGCGCCTCGGTCCGTATGAAGTCATCGCCAAGCTTGGCGAAGGCGGGATGGGCGAGGTCTACCGCGCGACCGACACGAAGCTGAAACGCCAGGTCGCCATCAAAGTCCTGCCAGCATCGGTGGCTGGCGACGCCGAGCGGCTCGCCCGATTCCAGCGCGAAGCGGAAGTGCTCGCGTCGCTGAACCATCCGAACATCGCGGCCATCCACGGCCTCGAAGAAGCCGACGGCGTGAGCGCGCTCGTGATGGAGCTCGTCGAAGGGCCAACACTCGCGGACCGCATCGCGCAGGGCGCGATCCCCCTCGACGACGCGCTGCCCATCGCCCGGCAAATCGCGGAGGCGCTGGAAGCGGCGCACGAGCACGGGATCATTCACCGCGATCTGAAACCCGCGAACATCAAGGTCCGAGCCGACGGCACGGTGAAGGTGCTGGACTTCGGCCTGGCGAAGGCGATTGAGCTCGGGGATCAGGGATCAGGGATCAGGGATCGGTGTCGCCCACGCTGACCTCACCGGCGCTGGTCACCGGCGTCGGCATGCTGCTCGGCACGGCGGCCTACATGGCGCCCGAGCAGGCGCGCGGGAAGACGGTGGACAAGCGCGCCGACATCTGGGCCTTCGGCGTCGTCCTGTTCGAAATGCTCGCCGGACGCCGACCGTTCGAGGGCCACGAGATCGCAGATACCCTCGCCAGCATCCTCAAGAGCGAGCCCGCATGGCAGGCGCTGCCGCGTGACACGCCTGGGGCCATCCAACGCCTCCTGCGCCGATGTCTCCAGAAGGATCGGCATCAGCGGTTACAACACATGGGCGATGCGCGGGTCGAGATCGACGACGCGCAACGCGCGCCGTTGGCTGATGCCGCCGGTCCCGTCCGGAACTCATGGCGAGAGCGGCTCGTCTGGGCATCGGTGGTGTTTCTCACCGCTGCAATCGCGGCAGCGGGATGGCGGGCGGGTGACACAGCAGAACCGCCGGAGATGCGGGTGGAGATCAATACCGCGGGTAGCTCGAGCTCGAGATCGTTTGCGATTTCGCCCGACGCCACGCAGCTCGCGTTCACCGCCGACGGTCCACGCGGACCGCAGCTGTGGATCCGGTCGCTCGACGTGACGGCGGCCCGGCCGCTGCAGGGGACAGAAGGAGGGGAATACCCGTTCTGGTCTCCCGACGGTCGATCGATTGGCTTTTTCGGGAACAACAAATTGAAGCGGGTCGAGATCGACGGAGGCGATCCGCAATCGCTCGCCAACGTCTTGACGCCGACGGGCGGGACCTGGAACCGTGACGGCACGATCTTGTATGTGCCTCGCGACAACAGCGGCGTCTACCGCGTCCAGGCGACGGGAGGCGACCCGAGCGCGGTGACCCCGCAACGGTCTCCTGAACTGGCTACTCGAGCTCCGCACTTCCTCCCTGACGGCCGACACTTCCTCTTCTATGTCGCCCAGGGCGGCGAGCCTGTGGGCGTGTACATCGGCGAACTCGGCAGTGATGCGGTGCGACGAATCCTCAGCGCCGACGGCCCCGCCCAGTTCGGGTCGGACCACCTGTGGTTCGTACGTGAAGGCGCCCTGTCTGCGCAGCGGTTCGATCCGTCGACGCAAGCCCTGAGTGGTCCCGTGATTCGAGTCGCGAACAACGTCGGCGGGGGCCTGTTCGCCGCTTCGTTCTCGACATCGGTTGCAGGCGCCGTCGCGTATCGTGAGGGCCGAGGGCAATCGGACCGTCAACTCGTGTGGTTCGATCGATCGGGCAAGGCATTGGGGACCGCGGGCGAGCAGGGAGGGCTTGTCTCAAATCCGTCGCTCTCGCACGACGGCCGCTACGTGGTCGTCCAGAGAACGTTGCAGGCGAACATCGATCTCTGGGTGCTCAACCTGCAGCGCAACGTCTTCAACCGAGTGACGGACGACCCACGGGTCGACGCCATGCCGGTGTGGTCGCCGGATGGAGAACG
Organism: uncultured Acidobacteriota bacterium; assembly: GCA_963748265.1. Taxonomy (GTDB): domain Bacteria; phylum Acidobacteriota; class Vicinamibacteria; order Vicinamibacterales; family CAVVIG01; genus CAVVIG01. The sequence continues at coordinate 369,380 of CAVVIG010000004.1, forward strand.
GGTCGTCTTCAGCGGCGCAGGAGATGGCGCAAACTCACTTTTGATGATCATGCGGATTGACGGGACGACCGCGAACGAGACCCTCTCACTCTCGGCCACGGACGTGAACATCGCGTGCGATTGGTCGGCCGACGGACGGTTCATTCTGTACAAGCAGCTCGATCAAGCTACTGGGGCGTCGGACCTGTGGGCCTTGCCGATGTCGGGAGGAGGAACGCCGTTCCAGGTCGTTCACACACAGTTTGACGAGCGGGACGGACAATTCTCGCCCGACGCCAAGTGGGTGGCGTACCAGTCGGATGAATCGGGACGACCGGAAATCTACATCCAGCCATTTCCGGGACCGGGTCGCAAAGCGCGGGTTTCCATAAGTGGCGGGACCCAGGTCCGCTGGCGCAGCAGCGGCAAGGAGGTCTTTTACATCGCGCCTGACCAACGCCTGATGGCAGTGGGCATCGACCTCGCGGCTGGCGCGCCTGGCATCTTGACGCCGGAGCCGCTCTTCACGACGCGCCTCGCTCCAATCCGGTCGATCTCGCGGCAACAGTACGTCGTGGCGCCTGACGGAGAGCGGTTCTTGATTTCCTCGGTGGAAGAGTTGCCGACGTCCCCGATTACCCTCATCCTGAACTGGAAGGGCGCCCGCAACGCGGCTCCTGACGGCGCGCCTCGCTGAACGCTCTTCATGATGTGGTGTCCAGATCGCTAGCGGGTGGGCACCAGTCGCTTCAGTTCTTCACCCCAGTGCTGCACGACGGTAATGCCGGCGGGCGCCGGGCCATCACCCCCCTTGACCATGAGAAAGCGGCCGTCGGCGTCGATGTCGTAGCTGCGGCCAAGGTCCACACCCGGCGTCGTGTTGTAGCCCTCCTTGACCACTTGCACGGGCGGCGAGGCCGCCCACGACAGGCCACCCGTCACGCGCATGCTCATGAGCCCCCCGGTCGGCGAGACATAGATCAATTCCTCGCCGTTCCGCGTCCAGAGCGGCCGCGTGCCTCCCGTGGTGGACACCTGGCCATGCCCGCTGTTCACGTCTGGAAAGGGCCGCACGGAGACCTCGAATCGGCCAGAGTCATTCGACTCGTACGCGAGCCAGCGGCCGTCGGGCGAGACGACGCCGTTTCGCTCGGAAAATGGGGACTGCAGCACCGGCGTCACCTCGATGATTGCCGTCCAACTCGAGCTGCATGATGTCTTCGGCCGTGGCCGATGACCGCTCGGTGAAGATGACGTGGCGGCCGTCGGGAGACACCCCGGACGAATGCTGCCATCTCGCACTTTCGGTGAGTCGCTCGACCGCCCCGGGGGTGCTGGCCTGCCGGTAGAGATTTCGGATGCCGGCGCGTTCGGAGCTGAAGATCAGCCGGAGGCCGTCCGGCGCCCAGACGGGCGAGTGGTCGATTCCGGCATCGAACGTCGCGCGGGTAAGCGTGGCACTGTCCAGGTCCCAGACCCACACGTCCGCGTCCTGTTCGACGGCCACGACCGCGACGCGCTTGCCGTCGGGTGACAGGCGCGGATACACATAGCGGCGCGGCGGCGCGGGAATCGGTGTCTCGCGACCCTGACGGTCCACCCAGACGAGCGTGCGCGCCGAAAGTGCCGCGGTTGACCCCGACATGTACGCCAGCGTGCCGTCGCCGGCCACCACGGCTTGCGCGACGCCGAGCGCGCTCGTCGTCACGTTGCGGACCACTGTCACCGGCGTGCCGCGCGTTTCCAGGCGTGCCAGGTCGAACGGCACCGCCCGCAGTTCGCCGGCCGCCGCGTAGACCAGATGCCCGCTGGGCACGTAGCGCGCCTGGCTGCCACCGCGCACGAGGACCGTGTGGGTTCCCGTCTGCAGATCCAGAACCGCCACTTGCGCGGTATCGAGTCCGCCCCCGAGCGGCACGATCGTGAAGAGCACCGCGCGGCCGCCCGGCAGCCGCTCCGGCCATACGTGATCGGCTTCGCCTTGCGCCGGGTCGGGCTGTGTGAGCACGCTCGGCGGTCCACCCGCGGCCGTGATGCGCAGCAGTCCGGTCGCGGTACTGGTGGCCGCGATGATCGCGTCATCCGCTCCCCAGGTCGCGCCTCGCGCGCGCGCCATCGAGAGTCGCCAGCGAGAACGCCGGTCCGCCGGTGACCGCCACCTTTTTCAACGCACCAAACTCCACGAACCCGATCCACTGCCCGTCGGGGGAGATGAACGGCTGGTTCAGTTCAGCGGAGGTGTACACCACCGTGGGCTCGAGAGCATCGAGCGCACGGACGAAGAGTTGGGTGCCGTTGTTGCCCACGTAGACGACGCGAGAGCCATCGGGCGAGATCGCGAGCGACGGTTGGCCGAAACCGGCCGATGCGGCGGTCCCTGACGGTGCAATGAGCAGCCGCGAGACCCGCGGGGGCGGCGGTTCAGCTGCGCGCGTCGCGAACCAGACCCCGGTACCGACAACCGCGGAAGCGGCAATGGCGGCGATCACCGGTGTGACGATGCGGCGCCACACCGGACGACGGGGAGGAGCTGCGCCGGCGCCAGCCGCGGCTGGCTCTGCGAGGCTTGCGACCTTGTCCAGGACGAACAGCGCCGTGGAAATATCGGCCACGCGACGGCCGCGATCCTTCGTCAGACAGCCTTGCAGGAGCGCGCGGACCAGCGGCGGCACGTCCTGTGGGAGGGCCTCCCAGTTCGGTTCGAGGCGCACCACCGCACCGAGCACGTCCGCCATGTCCTCGCCATCGAAGGCGCGGCGGCCCGTCAGCATCTCGTACACCACGCAGCCGAACGCCCAGATGTCGCTGCGCCGGTCCGCCTCGCGCCCCTTCGCCTGCTCGGGACTCATGTAGGCCGCCGTGCCGAGGATCACACCGATGCCGGTCATCCGCGCCGGCGACGTAATCGTCGGCGACGCCGTGACGTCTGCGGGGCCCGCGGCTGACTCCGGCTGAACGAGCTTGGCCAGGCCGAAGTCCAGCACCTTCACCACGCCGTCCGGGCGCACCTTGATGTTCGCGGGCTTCAGGTCGCGGTGGATGATTCCCTGGTCATGGGCAGCCTGGAGGGCCTCCGCGATCTGTCTTGCGATGGGCAGCGCCTCGTCGAGCGGCAGGGGTCCGCGGGCGATGCGCGCGCTCAGCTCGTCGCCCTCGACCAGTTCCATGACCAGGGCACGCACACCGCCGGATGCCTCCAGCCCGTGGATGTGTGCGATGTTCGGGTGGTTCAACGCCGCGAGCGTCTGGGCCTCGCGGGTGAAGCGCGCGAGCCGTTCGGGTTCGTCGGCGAAGGCGGCGGGCAGGATCTTCAGCGCGACGTCGCGGTTGAGCGTCCCGTCGTGCGCGCGATATACCTCGCCCATTCCGCCAGCCCCAAGGGGCGAACGGATCTCGTACGGGCCGAGGCGGGTACCCGGGGTCAGGGCCACACGGTTGAAGGGAGTATACCGTCCGGGACCGCGTGCCGTTCTGCCTCACTATGAAAGTGAAGGATAGACGTGAATGCTCGGCCGAAATCGCTTGACACTCCAGAGCCCGAGGATTCAACTACGCACGCATCCACGGTTGAAGCGCTGATCAGAGTGTCTGACACAGACAGGAGTGGCATGTCTACCAAGAGCGTTCGAACGATATTGGTGCTCCTCGCTGCCATCCCTCTACTCGCCGCGGCTCTGGGCGCGAACCAGAACCCGATGGTCATTCCACCTGACGCCGCTTACAGAGGGCTGACCTACGGCGAATGGGCGGCGGAGTGGTGGCAGGCGGCTTTTGCCGCTCCCGTAGAGGGCGGGGTCCACCCGTTGTTCACGGGCGGGGCCGTCGAGGGAGAGGATGGCATCGTCTTCCTGGCGAGCCCGGTGCTCCCGGCGGGATCTCCCATCACTGAGCTCGAGGTGACGATAACGCCTGGGACACCGCTGTTTTTGCCGCTCGTGACCGTCGAATGTTCCGTGTTCGAAGGCCCGCCGTTCCACGGTGACGACGAGCCCTCGCTCCGCGCGTGCGCGAACGACCTTCTCGACCTCGTGTCAGACTTGTCCTCAGAGATCGACGGCAGGCCGCTGAACAATCTGGACGCGTACCGGGCGGAGTCGCCACTCTTTCGTTGGGGCCCGCTGCCCGCGGACAATGCCCTGGGCGCGCCTGAGGGAACGACGTCCGACGCGGTGGCGGCCGGGTACTACTTGATGCTTCCCCCGCTCAGTGTGGGGGTGCACGAGATCACCACCCGCGCAGCGATAGACAGCTTCGGCCTCGCCGTCGATGCCAGGGTCATCGTCACTGTGGAGCCGCGTGGGCAGTGACGCCCGCGAAGTGATCTGAACAACCCGGGCGCGGCCTGCGTGTCCGCGCGGGACGGCTACTCTCAGCCCCCGCCATCACGGCATCCATTGCCCGCGCGGAGAAGACGAGCGCGGCCCCAGCGTTGACAGCAATGGCAACGCCCAAGTCTTGCGGGATCTCCTCCGGAGCGCCTACCGATCCAGGTTGAGAAGACCTTCGATCGTTCCTGAGCCCGTGGCAGAGCTCGCCGCGAAATCGATGACCTCCGTGAAGCGAATCGTCAGCGCACCTGTCAGTGTTCGGCGGACCGCAGGCCGAGGCGCGCGGCCATCGTCACAAGGTCTGGGAGCGAGTCGGCCTTCATCTTCCGCATCACCTGACCTCTGTGCGCCTTCACGGTGATCTCGCTGATGCCGAGTTCGCCACCGACCTGTTTGTTCAACAGCCCGGAAACGACCAATGCCATCACCTCCCGTTCGCGGGACGTCAATGACTCATAGCAGTTCCTCAATGCTTGCAGTTCCGAGTCGAGACGGAGGGCGGCGCGACTCCGCTCGATGGCACCGCGAATGGCGTCCAACAGCACATCGTCCTTGAACGGCTTCGTCAGGAACTCGACGGCTCCCGCCTTCATCGCTTGCACGCTCATGGGCACGTCACTATGGCCAGTGATGAAAATGATCGGCATGTCCGTCCGCTCGGCGAGCTGCTGCTGCAACTCGAGGCCATTGAGCCCTGGCATGGCGACGTCGAGCACTAAACAGCACGGAACTGTGGCGCGAGGGCGAGACAGGAATTCCGCCGCCGAGGCAAAGGTTTCCGGCCGCCACCCGGCTGTGCTGACGAGCAGCTCCAGCGATTCGCGCACCGAGACGTCGTCGTCAACGACGAAGACCACGGACGTGACGTCCGGCATGGTGAGGACCTCGATCGAGCGGGAGGTGATCGCCGAGGTGACAGTATATTGCGCGCGTGTAACGTTTCTCGGGCTCATCGTTACCATGCCTACCTCATCCCAGCAGCGGCATTGAGCGCGTCGAGCAGGGCTGTGTCGCTGAACGGCTTGAACAGGCACTCCACCGCGCCCTGTGCGAGCAGGCGCGGACGGACGGTCCTGTCAGCGTTGCCGGTGATGAACACAACCGGAATCTTCTGCCGCCGACGTGTCAGTTCCCGCTGAAGGTCAGGTCCCGACATGCCTGGCATTGCGATGTCGAGGATCAGACAGCGGGTCTGATCGACGAAGTCCGATGCGAGGAACGCCTCGGCTGACGAGAATGCCTGGGCGGTGAACCCGAGCTGCCGCAGCAAGTCTGGCAGCGACTCGCGAACGGACTCGTCGTCGTCAACGACCGATACCAGCGAACCCTTGGCCATCACGACTCCCTCACACCTGTGCCGGCTCCAGGTTCTCTGGAACGCGGGGAATGGAAAATGAGAAGGTGGCACCTGGCCCATCGTTCTGGGCGGCCCAAATGCGACCTTGATGCCTTTCGATGATGGAGCGGCTGACGGAGAGCCCGATCCCCATCCCGCTTTGTTTTGTCGTGTAGAACGCTTCGAACAGCTTGTCCACAGTCCCTGGGTAGAGACCTACACCCGCATCCCGCACGACCACACGCACCTGGTCGCTGTCACTTCCTGCCGTGCTGATCGTCAATTGCCGCGAGCGATCATCGATGTCGCTCATTGCGTCGCACGCGTTCAGCAACAGGTTGAGAATGACCTGCTGCAGCTGGACGCGATCGCCGACGACAGCGGGCAGATCGTCGGCCAATTCCTGGCGCAGAACCACCCGATTTCTTTGCAGGTTACTCGACGACAGCGCAATCACCTCTCGCGTCGCCTCGTTCAGGTCCACCAGCTCGGTGGTCGATTCTTTCTTGGTGAACAGGGCACGCAATCGCACGATCACCTCTGACGCACGATTGCCGTCGCGAATCGTCCGCCGAGCCGTCTCCCGCGCACCGTCGACGTCGGGAGGATCGGCGCCCAGCATCCGCAGACACGTATTCGCGTTGGTGATGATGCCGGACAGCGGCTGGTTGAGTTCGTGCGCGATTGACGCCGTCAGCACCCCGAGGCTCATCACCCTGGACACATGAGTGAGCTGCGCTCGTGCTTTGTCAAATGCGTCTTCCGCCAGCCGTCGCGCCGTGACATCCTGAACCGCCGCGATGTACTCCAGTTGACCATCCTCGTCCCGCGTCGCATGAGCGACGGCATGCAGGTACTTGATCGAGTGGTCAGGCATCATCAAACGGTACTGCCACTCAAAGTCGTCGCCGCCGTCTTGCGCCTGGTGGACCATTTTCATTGTCTCGAGCAAACTGACGTCTTCCGGATGCACTCTAGTACGGAGCACCTCGACCGTTATCGGAATGCCGATCTCAAACTCGTAGATGCGATAGAGCTGCTCCGACCACGTGACTTCATCTGTCGCCACGCGCCAGGAAAAGCTGCCCATTTGACTGAGACGTTGGCCTTCCGCGAGGAATGCCTCGCTGCGGCGCAAAGCTCTCTCGGCTCGCTTTTGGTCGCTCAAATCGAGCACGAACGCGACGCCTTCGTTCCCACTTCCCTCGAATAGCGCGCCGCCCAGAAGTACGGGCACTCGGCTACCGTCTTTCCGGAAGTACTCCTTCTCGAGGGGTTGAAAGACACCGGTCGCCCTTAAATCAGCTACCGCCTGTTCGTCATGGCCACGCCATTCGGCTGGCGTCAGGTCCGTCCAGCGGACGCGACCGGAGGCGAGATCATCACGGTCGTACTGCACCATGCGGAGAAATGCATCGTTGGCGCCGGTAACGGTACCTTCGAGATTCCACATGACAATTCCGACAACATTGGCCTCGACCAGCCGTCGGACCTTCGCCTCCAGCCCTTTTGCCAATTCACGGACTTCTGCTTCAGCCTTTTCGCGCTCGGCCACCTGGATTTTGAGGTCCTCTATGTGCTTCAGTGCCTGGTACGCTGAAGAGGCAAATTTGCCGAGAGAGGCCATGATCCGGTCGTCTTCGGCGTCGAACTTGCGACCGTCGCTGTGCGTGATCGCCCAGATGGTCCCCACCGCCTCGCCGGCGACATAAAACGGGACCAGCAGGCATTCTTCGGCTGCCGGAACGACTGGCATCAGGTAGGGGTAGCGCCGTTCGAAGTGTGTGAACAACAGCGTTCGATTTTGATCGAGCACGTCTCCGCAGGGGCCGAAATTGCGCGGCGTGCCACCGCCCACGTGCGGATTCCACATGCCGGCAATAGCCGGCCAATAAAACCTCTGGCCGCACACGTCCGGCGTTTTGCCATCCCTGGTCAGCAGGCTCAGGCCAGCAGAGTCACACTGCGTAATATCCAGGATCGTGTCAGCGAGGGTCTGAAATACGGTGGTCGGCGAATCGGCCAACGCGCTCACCAGCTTCACGAGCGCGCGGTTCTCCTTTTCATAATCAGGCGGACGCGAGGGGCGGCGATGCAGCTCCTCGGTGCAGAGGATCGACTCCAGGGGGGCCGCGCCAGCCGGAAGTGAACTCTCGAGCAGAACATCACTTGTAGTTTCAGCAGATTCGGCCACGCTTCATACCTCGCGGCTGCTCGGTGGGTTCGTCAAGCGCTCAGTCCGGGCGATCCGCCCTTGACGCGAGTCGATGGGAGAGAATGCGCCCCGCGTGCAACCGAAGTCCATGAGACTTTGGTATGGGTTGGGGCCGATTGCGGCCCGACCCGCCGGCCAGCTCTAGCACTCGGCGTGGGCGGGCACGCGGAGACGCTTCAACGAGACGCAACAAGACCTTCGAAGCCGGCGACGTCGCCACTCCTGGCTGCGACAATGAACGCAGCGAGAAGACGTCTCCGCTCGGTCGCATCGGCGGGCCTTCTCCGACCATTGGCCACATGCTGTCGGGCGCGGGTCACGAGTTGCCGCGCGTTGGCTTCCTGGAGTCGAAGAGTGTCCGCGATGTCGCGGTATGCGTAGTCGAACGCCTCTCGAAGGATGTACGCGGCTCGCTCCACGGACGATAGCTTCTCCAGCAATATCAGAACTCCCAACTCCAGCGCCTCGCCTCGTTCCGCTCCCAACCCAGGGTCGGCGCTCGTGTCGACTGGCTCCGGCAGCCAGGGCCCGATGTACGTTTCCCGGCGCGAACGTGCTGACTGCATGACGTTGATTGCAAGCCGTGTCGTCATCGTCACGAGGAACGCGGCGGCGTCGCGAACCACGCTGCGATCAGTTGTCTGCCAACGTACCCAGACGTCCTGCACAATGTCCTCGGCGTCAGCTGCGCTGCGCAGCATGCGATAGGCAATGCCGAAAAGACGACGACGCACGCTAAGGAACGTAGAGAGGCCGTCGTCAGGGCTGGTCACAACGCAGTGCGTCAGTCGTTCGGGACGCTTCATGCCGTCCTCCTTGAACGCATGACACCAGACGCGCCGAGTGGGATCTATCAGACGAAGGTATCGACGACACCAACGTATTGCCTTGAAGCACGCGATCGTCGTGGCCATGGCCGGTCCAGCCAGGCTGGTCGGGAAACCACATGTTCTGCTCGCGGCCGTGGTTCGCACTGCTCGTAGCTGAGACACACCGATGTTAAAAAGGGACAAAGCACATGGCCATACCTACCGAAGCCGATGTCGCTCAGAAGATGGCCGAACGGCTGGTCCGTCAACAGGCGCCTGAGAGCCAGGCGTCTCGATACGGCGCTCTGCTCACCCGCATCCCGACCATCGACGACGTTCTGAACGAGCACGCGACGGCGTTACGCGACGATTTCTCAGGTTATCGGAACCACGTGTATCGGATCGTGAATCTGTGCGTCGCGATCGTGGGACCGAGCGAGCTCGAGAAGATAGCTGTCGCTGCGGTCTTCCACGACCTCGGGATCTGGACGAGCGGCACTTTCGACTACATCGCGCCGTCTATAGCGCTCGCACACGATTACCTGGTCGCCCGCGCGCGTGAAGACTGGGCAGCCGAGATCGAAGAGATGATCGCGGACCACCACAAGATCACGCGGTCGAGGGCTGACCCAGATTCGCTTATCGAGGCATTCCGGCGAGCCGACTGGATCGACGTGACACGTGGACTTAGAAGGTTCGGCATTTCGCGTCCGTTCCTTGCACGCCTGTTCGCAACATGGCCGAGTGCCGGGTTCCATTGGCGTCTCGTGACGTTGACTCTCGATCGGCTTCGAAGCCATCCGCTGACGCCGTTGCCAATGGTCAGACTGTAACGGCGCACCCTCGGGCCCTGTGCTCGCGCCAGAGAGACACGAAGGAAACCACGCATGTGAAATGTGTCGCGTGGCACAGCAGCTTGTCACAGCAGGACAACGCTCGGTCCTATGCCATCGACGAGGAGGAGGAGATGACTATCGGGACCACCGAGCCGACCATCACTGAGCATGAGGCAGCGCAGGTCGAGCGCGCGAACGCCTCGAGAGCCATACCCGTTGTGTTCGTTCACGGGCTCTGGCTGCTGCCCTCGAGCTGGGACCGCTGGGTGACGCTATTCGAGGAGGCCGGCTATGCCGGAATCACACCCGGCTGGCCGGACGATCCCGAGACGGTCACCCAGGCCAGAGAGCACCCTGAGGTGTTCGCGGGCAAGGGGATCGCCGAGATCGCCGACTACGAGGAAGCGATCATCCGCCGCCTGGATCGGAAGCCCGTGATCATCGGCCATTCCTTCGGGGGGCTACTGACCATGATTCTCGCGGGGCGCGGGCTCGCCACCGCTTCGGTGGCAATCAGCCCTGCGCCGTTCCGCGGCGTGCTGCCGCTGCCGCTCGCGGCACTGCGAACAGCCAGCGTTGCCCTGCGCAACCCCGCGAACTGGAGCCGAGCGGTCCCGCTCAGCTACGAGCAGTTCCGCTACAGCTTCGCGAACGTGGTCGGCGAGGATGAGGCGAAGGAGCTGTACCTCGGCTACTCCGTTCCGGGCGCTGGCGAGCCGCTCTTCCAGGCGGCGTCCGCAAACTTCAATCCATGGTCAGAGGCGAAGGTCAACTCGATGAACCCGGAGCGGGGTCCGATGCTGATCGTCTCGGCCGACTCGGACCATACGGTCCCGTGGGCGATCGCGAACGCGGCCTACAAGAAGCAGAAGCGCAACAAAGGCGTGACGGACATCGTCAAGATGCCGGGCCGCGGGCACACGCTGACGATCGACGCTGGCTGGCGGGAGGTCGCCGAGAAGGCGCTCGAGTTCGTCAAGCGGTTCACATCGTGACCTGCTGATTGGCCCGCCATCCGAGGCGCGGTCCGCGCGGGACAGCTACTCCTCAGACCCCGTGCGATAGAGGCGAACAGCCTGGTCCAGGCCCGATCCTTCCGAGCTATTGTGACGTATCGCGTTGGTGTCGCGAGGAGGGTCGATGTCGAGTGCACGTTCGTCTGCGGGGGACACGATTCCGACGGCATGCCGGGTTATCGAAGTCCGCGTCGCCGAGCTGCGACAGCTCTTCAACGCCATCGATCCCTCCCCGTTCAATGATCGCGACCTCGACCCGCGTGCCGAGGAGTTCATTGTCGAATGGGCCCGCGATCTCCCTCGAGACGCACGGTTGGCGTTGTTGGTCCACTTGGAACGGAGCGCCGGGCAGGTCGATGAGGCACCGATGCTTGGCGAGTCCATTCACCAGTACTTCAAGCAACGCGCGGTGAGCTCACGACGGCGGCTTCGCGAGCTGTTTCGGCGAGGCCGCATCAGCCTGGTGATCGCACTCGCGTTCCTGGGCGCATCGATTGCGGTTGGCGACGCCGTGGCGAGTGCCCTTCGCGATACTCGCTTTGTCGATGTGATTCGCGAGGGGCTGCTGATTGGTGGCTGGGTGGCGATGTGGCGCCCGCTGGAGGTGTTCTTGTACGACTGGTGGCCGATTCGAGCGGAGGCTCAGCTCTTCGACCGATTGAGTACGATGCCCGTGAGGATCGAGTACAAGGAGGCTACGACCAGCGACGCCTGGCGGGACGATTGGCCGGCCGTGTCAGCGTCCGCGCCGCGGCCGTCACCGGCGCGACGCGATTAGCATGATGGCCTTGTGACGCTACGCAATCTCGCCCGACGATCCGGAACAGCAGTGTGACGCGCGCGCCCGGAACGCCTATCGAAAGGTCGCAGTGAACCGTGCGTGGTCAAGTTGTTCGCAAGGAAGTCTGATGCAGGTGACCTTTGGGGGCTATTGTCTCGATCTGGGGACTCGCCAACTGTTGCACGGCGGGACCGACGTGCGTCTCTCGCCGAAGGCGTTCGACTTGCTGCACGTGCTCATCGACAATCGGACGCGGGCCGTCTCAAAGGCGGAGCTGCACGATAGGCTGTGGAAGGACACCTACGTGACGGACGCCAACCTCGCGGTGCTCGTGACCGAGTTGCGGCGCGCGCTCCACGATCGGCCTGCTGCGCCCAGGTTCGTCCGCACCGTGCGTGGATTCGGGTACGCGTTCTGCGGGCAGATCTCCAGCGTGGCCGATGTCACGCCGCCGGCGCGGACCTGTTGGGTCGTGTGGAGCGGCCGCGAGATCGCGTTGCACGATGGCGACAACATCATCGGGCGCGATCCAGCTGCCACAGTGCGTCTCGACTTGCCCAGCGTCTCGCGGCGTCACGCGCGCATCGTCGTGTCGCCGGAGGACGCCGTCGTTGAAGATCTCGGGAGCAAGAACGGAACACTTCTGCAGAACGTCCGAATCACGAGCGCCGTACACCTCGCCGACCTGGATGAGATACGCGTGGGCTCGGTGCGGCTGACGGTGCGGATTCTGAGCGGCGACGTGGCCACGCAGACCGCGGCCAGCCGGTGACGTCTGTCGCGAGACGGGTCATTGCCTCGGCACGAGCTGCTTCAACTCCTCGAACCAGTTCAATACGACGGTTATCTCTCGCGACCGAGGGTCCGTCCGTTCCGGCACCTGGACCAGCAGCTGTTTCCCGTCCGGGGTGATTTCATACCACCGGTCGGACAGAGCCAGGCCATGAGATATCTCGGGCAAGAGAACGGCTGGCTCGCCAAAAGCGACCGTGGGCGTTGTTTGTACGTCGACTGCCATCAGGCTGTTCCTTTCCCCTGACACGTAGAACAGCTTGCTGCCATCAGGTGACCACAGCGGCGCGTGGCCACCGTCCCGCGAAATCTGAAAACGCTCGCCCGGGTTCGAAAGCGACTCCAGCCCACGCCGCTCGCAGCGTTCTGCTGAACGCTTGACCGTCCGCACGCTCCTTCAAGACGCCACCCGCTCCGCGCGGCGATCCTTCCCCTCGGCAAAGAAATCGGCGAGTTCGTCGCGGATGATCTTCGTTTGACCGAGCATGAGGTGCCCACCCGACTCGAGGCTGACAAACCGAGCGCCGGGGATGCGCTCGGCCGCGCGCTGACTGGCCTCGTGCGAGGCGAGCTGGTCGTCTTTGGTGTGGACGATCAGCGTCGGCACGCGGATGGCCTCCAGGTTGTAGCCGTTGACATCTGCGTTGGAGACGAAGGCGTCGAAGGTGAAACCCTCGGCGCTCACGGGGAACAGACTGTCGATGAACTCGGCGACGAACCGGGAGTCCTCAGTGGTCATGGCGAACCCTTTCGGGACCGCGGCCACCAGGCGGGCCGTCGTTGACGGGGCGAAGGTCCTCAGGGCCCACATGATGAATTGCCGATCGAGCTTCGCAGCGGACGGTTGGACGATGGCGGTGGGGCTTCCCGGCAGGTTGCCCACCAGGATAGCGAGATGCTTCACTCTCCCGGGATGACGCAGGGCCAGTTGCAGCGCCGACGTGGCACCGGCTGAGAGACCGATGACATCAATCTGGCCAATGTCGAGCGCGTCGAGCAGCGCGGTGAACGCGTCGGCCTGGGCGGCTGGTGTCGCGTTCGGGGGCATGCTCGAACCGAGATAGCCGAATCGAGACGGAGCGATGACTCGACGGTCGGGGAACAGGTCGCGGACGGACAGGAGTCCGCCGACCGAGTTGTGGTAGATGCCATGCACGACGAGCACGGGGTCGCCGTGGCCTCGCTCGGCGTACTCGATCGCACCCCACCTGGTCGGGATGACGTGGCGGTCCATTGCGGCCAGGCGTGCGCGCGCAGCGTTCAGATCCCGTTGGTAACGGAGGGAGAGGCCTAATGCGGGGATCGCCACTCCCGCAGCGAGTCCCGCCAAGCGCAATGGTTTCATGAGCGCACCTCCCGCGGCCTAACCCTCAGACGCACGAACCTTGCCGAGCCCGAGTGGCCTCGAGGTGCGGTGTGGCGCCGAACTCCCGGCGGAGCCGATGGGAAGACTTCCGAATGTGCGCCGAATTTTCGGCGTTCCGCGGCGGCGATGACCGGTTACGTCACCGCTGCCTCTTCAGCTCCGCTCCAATTCGACTGCCAGGGTTCGCAGTGACGAGTCTCACGGCATCGCCGACGCGAATCGTCCCGCCGCGTGCCACATCCGCGTTGAGCGCCAGGCGACCGCCGAATCGGCGGCCGATATCGCGCAGGACCTCGGGGTCTCGATCCAGTGTGTCCGGATCCACGGTCGTCATCGGACAGCGTCCGCGGAGGGAGTCGAGTCGCACGATGACGTCGCCGATGTGCAGCTCGGCGCCTGGCCAGTCCACTTCGTCGAGACCCCTCACGCCGCCAATGAGGATATTCGGACGCAGGCGCCGGACATCGCGTCCGAAGGCGGCGACGGCTCCGTCCGTCGCCACCAGCAGCGGCAACACGTCGAAGCGCTCGGTGCCATCAGCCTCCTCGAGCCACGCATCGTCGCCGCCGGCGGCCTTCACCAGCGCAAGGGCGTCGGCGCTGTCCCACCGATGGCCATTGATGCGCGGGCGATCATCGGGACCCAGGGTCCCCCGCAACCCCAGGAGCCGATAGTGTCGCCGCGCCGTGCGCACGCCCTCGGGGCCGCGCACCCGCACGAGACGGTCACCGCGAATGCCGTCAGGTCCGATCACTGCGGTCGATAAGCGCTCCCCAGCCAGCGACTTCACCGCATAGCGCCACAGGCCCGCGACATGGAGTGTCACAACTCGACCTCGGCTGTCCTCCACTCGGAGTCGTCGGCGCAGGCCAGGGACAGGGGTTCCGGATCTCGACTATTGCAAGCGCCCTCGCCGACCTGGCCCTTCACCAGAGCGCGCTCGCGAGTAAGTGCCAGACGAATCGGGGTCATGATTCCTCGTCAGTGAAGCCGTGGGGTGTGTGATCGCGGCACCATCCCTGGCGCGCCTGTAGATGTGATGCCGGGGAGCGTCCTGCTGTGACGAGGGACACGGTAGCTGGCCCGTTGTCACAAAGCGGACGGGCCGGCATCTCAAGGCCAGACCCGGACGGCTCCGGGGAGAGGAGCGTAGGATGCCTGAAGAAAAGACCCCGACATCGAAACGCATCGCCTGCGGTGACGTCGTGCCTGGCTGCACCTTCACCGCCAGTGCACCGACCGAGGAAGAACTTCTAGAGAAGGTGGTCGCGCACGCGGCGCATGACCACGGTGTCACGGAGGTCACGCCGGAACTGGCCGCGAAGGTCAGGGCCGCGATCAAGAGTCAGTAAACTCGGTGAGCATGGTCGTCCCCACGGTGGAGCCGAGCGACGAGACGCTCGCCGCGCGCGCCGCGGCCGGGGACGACCGTGCCTTCGAGGCGATCGTCGAGCGGTACCAGGGGCGCATCTATCGCCTGGCCTGCCGTCTCACGAGCGACACCGACGCGCCCGACGTGCTCCAGGAGACCTTTCTGCAGGTGTACCGTCACCTGCCCTCATTTCGAGGGGAGTCACAGTTCGGAACGTGGCTGTACCGCATCGCGACCAACGCGGCGCTGATGCTTCGTCGCGCCCGCACACGGCGGCCCACAGAATCCCTCGAGGCGTTCCTGCCGCGCTTCAACGCCCAGGGCGCCCACCTGGCCACGCCAGCCGAACTGCAAGTCGCGTCCCGCGCCGACGAACTCCTGGACCGGCAAATTCTCGCCGAAAAGGCGCGAGGGGTCATCGCGCGGTTGCCCGATCTCGTATCGGGACGCGTTCGTGCTTCGCGATTTGGAAGAAATGTCCACATCCGATGTGTCGCGCGCGCTGGGTGTGGAACCCGCCACGGTACGGCAGCGGGTCCACCGCGCGCGCTTGATGCTGCGGGTCTTGAGCGACCTCGTCGGGGTGAAGCCATGAAGGAGATCGCCTGCGCGTCTGGCGTCGAGCTGCTGATGGACTATCTGGAGGGGGTGCTGTCGCCGGACCTACGCTCGGCCCTCGACGCACACGTGGCCGGCTGTCCGCGGTGCGTTGCATTCATTGCGGCCTACCGTGAAACCCCGCGCATCCTGCGTGAGGCAACCGCGACCGCGCTGCCCGCCGACCTTCAGGCGTCGCTCCGGGATTTCCTGCGCGCGCAGCGTAGCGTGCCACCGGCGGAGGGCTGAAGGGACACCTGCCATCGGGTCAGAGTCTTCCCGTCCTATGGCGTCGGTGTGCCCGTTGTGAACCCGCAGCGTTCGATGAGTCCGACGAATCCCGACTCCGTTCGGAACGAGTCCCACCGCGCATCCATAGGCAGCCAGATCAGATGGACGTCCCGCACGGTGTACGCGTGTTCGAGCCACTCCAACGCTCGTTCGCGGTGTTCAAGGCCGGCGCATATGAGAGCGAACGCGTAGGGCGGAACATAGCGATCATGAGCCACTGTCTCCAAGGTGCTCAGTACCTCTGCTGCCTCATTGCGGCGGCCCGACATCGCCAGGATGTACCCGCGCAGAGAGATCATCTTGCTGTTGCCGCTCGCGAACGTTTCCGCGTCCTTCAACGCTTCGAGCGCCAGTTCCATGTTGCCCAGGCGCTCATGAGCCCAGGCGAGCTGGAAGTAGCCAATCCAGAACGCCGGTCCCACGACCGTCGCGTGTCGCGCAAACTCGAGGCCCGCCGAGTAGTCCCGGGCCAATAGCGCGATATGCGCTGAGAGCGCGTGATTTATTGGTTGGAGCGGATCGAGCTCTCGGGCACGTCGCATCGCTGCGCGCGCCTCAGTATGGCGACCGGCGGTGCCGAGCAGAACGCCCAGCATGCAGTACGCGTGTGCGTTGTTTGGATCCAGAGCGAGTGCCTTTCTGTAGGCTGCTTCCGACCCGGGCCAGTTCCAGTCGAGCCAGTAGTGCACCATTCCCTGCGACGTTCGAGACTCGGCGATGTCAGGACCGCTGCCGACCGCATGTGCGGCGGCATCCCGAGCTCTCGGCCAGACGTCGAGCGGCCGTGCGTCCGCGTTGATCGGGCTCGCCGAAAAGGCGTCTGCCAGGCCGGACCACGCGAGCGATACTCCGGGTCGAGCTCGGTCGCACGTGCGAAGTGTTCCATGGCGCGACGATTCGTGGGAGGCGTCAATTGATTCCAGAGGTGACGTCCTCGGAGGTACAGATCGTACGCCTCGGGGCTTCGTGATTGGCGGTGGCCGAGCGCGGTCAGGCGTTCCGGTGACAACCGCAGCCGAATCGGTTCCGCGATCGCCTCGCTCAGTTCGCGCTGGAATTCAAGCATGCTCCTCGGTTCGCTGTCGAAGGACGCAGACCAGATCTGCACCTGGTCGCGTACACGGATCAACTTCGCCGTGACGCGCCATCGCTTTTCTTCGGCGCGGATTGAGCCCTCAATCACATACGTGGCGCCGAGCTCGCGACCGATGTCCGCAATCGACTTCCTCGTGCGCTTGTAGCCCATCACCGACGTGCGGCCGATCACGCTGAGGTGCTCAGGATCGATCTGTCCCAGGGCCGTCGTCGCCTCTTCGGTGAAGCCGTCGGCGAGGTAGTCGTGCTCTGGCGTTCCGCCAAGATTTTCGAACGGCAGTACGGCCAGCGTTACGGCACGCGACGCATCAGGAGCGGCCGCCGGTTGGACCGCTTCGACTTCTGCGATGAAGCGATACCCCCTTCCTGACACAGTTTCGACGAACGCCGGTGTGTCCGGAGCGTCACCGAGAACCTGCCGGATCTTCCGGATAGCGGTGTTGACGCCCATGTCCACGTCGACGAACACGTCGGTGCCCCATAGCCGTTCGACGATATCGCTTCGGGAAACGAGCTCGCGTCGACGTTGAACGAGCAGGATCAACAGGTCCATCGGGCGACGCTCGAGTCGAACCGGTTGATCGCCACGACGCAGCGAGTACCCGGCGACGTCGAGCTCGAAGTCGCCGAACCGGAAGGTCTGGGGCACGTCAGGCGGCTGCATCACGAGGCAGGGCTCCCATCTTCAGAAGAACTTCAGCATTGCTTCAGCCGCACTCCATGGCCCGCAGGGCCGTCGGCCGCCATTATGGTCCACACACATCGCAGGTGCCGCCGTGATGGCGGGCTGTCGACCGAAGGAGGAGCTGATGAGACTCGCAATCTTGAAGCGAAGTGGCGTAGCTGGTGTCACCAGTGTCGTCATCGCTGGTGTGCTCGCCGTGGGTCTGGCGGAGAACGCCAGTGCCAAGGCGAATCCGCAAAACGCCGAGGCGAGAACGCTCGAAGGCACCTGGTGGGTCCAGGTCACGGCTCTTACCGACTGCGTGTCCCACGTGCCCCTCATGTCGTTCACGGCTCTGCTCACGTTCGCGAACGGGGGAACGATGACGGGGGCAACGACCAACCCCGCGTTCGCGATCGGACAGCGCAGCCCCGATCATGGCGTGTGGCTTCGGAGCCGCGCGGCTCACACGTACAGAGCCTCGAGCGTGGCACTGCTGTTGTTCGGGACGGCGCCGAACTTTCCCGCCACTCCGGGGTTCCAGGCCGGCTCCCACCGGCTCAGCCAGGCCATCGAAGTAACCGATCCCGACCACTTCACCAGCGACGCCGTCAGCGAGTTCTTCGACGTCGGCGGTGACAAGTACCGGGAAGGCTGTGCGACCGCTGTCGGGCAGCGGTTCGAATAGCGTTCGAGTCGGTATCGAGTCGGCAGTTCAACAACGGACAGTTCATCGTGGAGTGGTGTCAAGAATGACAAGTCAGACGCGAATCGGCACTCTTCTCGTGTTGATGACAGGTTTCGGCATAGCGGCCCTCGCCGCTCAGAGCGTTCGTGACGAAGCCGAGATCCGGGACCTGCAGGCACGGCAACAGGAGGCCTGGAATCGTCATGATGCGAACGCCTACGCCGCGTTGTTCACAGACGATGGCGACGTTGTGAATGTCGTGGGCTGGTGGTGGAAGGGTCGAGACGAGATCGAGCGGAACCTCACCGCTGCCTACGCCGTGGTTTTCCGCGACAGCTCACTGAAAATCGACGATGTGCAGGTCAGGTTTCTTGCTCGTGATGTTGCAGTCGCCCACGTCCGCTGGTCGATGGAGGGTTCGAAGACACCGCCCGGGATTCCGGAGCCCCGACAGGGGATTCAGATTCAGGTGCTGCAGAAACGCGATCGCGTGTGGCGGATTGCGGCATTCCAGAACACGAGCAGCGTTCCGGAAACGCCGTTTCCAACGGAAGCCGCCGCCGACCCACGTTCGAGACAGCCGTGAAAGGGGAGATTATTCGTCGCGCACTCCAGCTGCGGCAACTGTTCCCTCGATCTCCCCTGTGCTCGTGAGAAGCACGGCTTGACCGGAGGCGGTGAACAACACCGGGCGCACCGTCGCCCTCAACGCCAGGGTGCCGGACGCACCTTTGAAACGCCCGGTTCCACCTGTGATCTGATAACTCTCGGTCAGGTTGGCGACCGCCGCATCGAAATCGATGCAAAGCGCTCCTTCCTCGCTGATCACAGCCGTCAAGAGACTTCCGTCCTCGAAGCGAAAGACGCCCCCGCCGGCCACAACTGGAATACTCACCTGACTCGGGCCGGAGCACGCTTCTGAAGGTTGCGGAGTCAGCAGGTCAGTGCGTAGTTTTCGAAACGTGAACGATCCCAGCGAACCGTGACCGGCCAGGAGCTCTTCGTCTGTGATGCTGTCGGGCTGCATGACGATCGAAGTGGGGATGAAACTTCCCGAAAACCGCATCTTGACAGGCCGCTCTTCTGCGAAGACGCCTGCGACACCGAGGGTGACCATCAGCGCCATGGTCGCTACGTGTTTCATACGTTCCTCCTGCCCTTCTTGAAGAGATCAAGCGGGCGACATACGGCATTAGCGAGATGGCACGGCTGATCCAAGACGACGTTCCATCGGGAGGAGCGGCGTTTTTCGCTCTCCTGTCCTGTAAAGGCGTAGAATCCGGCCGGAAGGGATCAGTCGAGCTTGGGCCGCATGGAAAAGCCATCACCACCGGGGGCGCCTTCAGCGGACGGTGACGTCAGCGCACTGCTCCGCGCCTGGAGCGGCGGCGACCAAAGCGCGATTCAGGCGCTGACGCCCATCGTGTACGACGAGCTGCATCGTCTCGCCCGCCACTACATGCGTCGCGAGCGCTCGGGGCACAGCCTGCAAGCCACCGCGCTGGTGAACGAAGCCTACATGCGCCTGGCCGGCTATACGCGCATGCACTGGCAGGATCGCGCACACTTTTTTGCCGTGTCAGCACAGGTCATGCGTCGCATCCTCGTGGACCACGCGCGGCGCCACAACGTCAAGCGAGGCCGGGGCGTCCCGCACGTGTCGCTTGACGACGTGGCCGTCGTCGCCCCCGGCGATGACGCAGAAACAGATCTCGTGGCGCTCGACGAGGCGCTCATCGCACTGACGCGCATCGATCCGCGGAAGGCGCAGATCGTCGAGATGAAGTTCTTTGGCGGGCTGACTGTCGAAGAGATCGGCGACGTGTTGCGTGTGTCGACAGCCACGATCAAACGCGACTGGCGGGCGGCGAAAGCCTGGCTGTACCGTGAATTGAGCCACGAGCCGGACGATGGACGCGGAACGCTGGAATCAGGTTGAGCGCCTGCTTCAGGCCGCCTGGGACCTTCCGGCGGGGGAGCATGAAGCGTTCCTGAAGCGGAACTGTGCCGGCGACGACGCGCTGGAGCGAGAGGTCCGTGCGCTGCTGCGATCTGCGCGCCAGGCCGATGGGTTTCTGTCGGGGCCGGCGATTGAAGTCGCCGCGAGAGCGATGGCCCGCCACGGCCCCGAACGTCTGGCAGGCAACGACGACGACATCCTCGGCCAGACGATCTCCCACTACCACATCGTCGAGAAGCTTGGCGGCGGCGGCATGGGGGTCGTGTACAAAGCGGAAGACACGCGGCTCCATCGCTTCGTCGCCCTCAAGTTCGTGGCCGACGACCTGGCTCGGGACACCGAGGCGTTGGACCGCTTTCAGAGCGAGGCGCAGACCGCGTCTGCGTTGAATCATCCCGGCATCTGCACGATTCATGACGTCGGAGAACAGGATGGCCGCTCCTTCATCGCCATGGAGCATCTGGAGGGCTCCACGCTGAAGGAGCGCCTTGCCGGTCGTCGCGGTCTCGACCTGGAGACGCTGTTGACGCTCGGCATCGAAATCGCCGACGCCCTGGATGCCGCGCACACCGTCGGGATTGTCCACCGCGATATCAAGCCGGCCAACATCTTCGTCACACCGCGCGGCCACGCCAAGATTGTGGACTTCGGGCTGGCCAAGATGGGAAGCGGAACGGCGCAGGACGCGACGGCGAGTGCAGTGCCGTCTGGCGCGACCCAACGGGGCGCGGTCCTCGGCACGGCGGCGTACATGTCGCCCGAGCAAGCGCTGGGGGACGCCGATCATCGCGCAGACATCTGGGCGCTCGGTCTCGTGCTCTATGAAATGGCAACTGGAGTCCGACCGATGGCTGCCGTCCGCCTGCACGTCGACAGGTCGCAGGAGTTGGAGCGCATCATCTCGAAGTGTCTCGAGCAGGACCGGGGTCGCCGGTATCAGCACGCGTCGGAGCTGCGCGCCGACCTGCAACAGCTGGGAAGGGACATCGACTCGCGACATGTTGCCACCAGCGATTCGGATCCACCGGCGGTGAGGCGGAGCACACGTTGGATCGTGGTTCCTGCTGCCGCTGCCGCGCTGGCACTCTCGGTTGCTGGTTACATGTATGTTCGCCGGCCGCCGCCGCTCACGGACAAGGACACGATCGTCCTCGCCGATTTCACAAACAGGACCGGCGATCCGGTGTTCGACGAGACGCTGCGACAAGGACTGGCGGTGCAGCTCGAACAGTCACCATTTCTCAGCCTCGTGTCCGACGAGCGCATCCGGACAACGCTGCCCCTGATGAACCAGTCGGCGAATGCGCGACTGACGTTCGAGGTCGCTCAGGGCGTGTGCGTTCGGACCGGGAGCGCCGCCGTACTCGAAGGTTCCCTCGCGACGTTCGGCAGCCGGTACGTCCTCGGATTGCGCGCGACGAACTGCAACACCGGCGAGACTCTCGCCAACGAGCAGGCGCAGGCCGCGCGGAAGGAAGAGGTCCTCGACGCGCTGAGTCAGATTGCCAGACGGTTCCGGACCCGCGTGGGGGAATCGCTCGCCACGATCGAGCAACACTCGACGCCGCTGGAGGAAGCGACGACGTCGTCCCTCGAAGCATTGAAGGCCTACAGCACCGGGATGCAAACGGTCCTCTCGGTCGGCTTTCCCCGGGCGCAGCCGCTGTTCGAGCGTGCCATCGCAATCGACCCGCAGTTTGCGATCGCCCATGCCTATCTCGGGTTCGCCTACACCGCTGTCGCAGAGTGGACGCGGGCGCGCCAGAGCACCCTCACAGCGTACGAACTGCGCGATCGGGCCAGCGATATCGAGCGGTTCTGGATTGAAACGCTGTACGACCGGCAGGTCACCGGCAACATGGAACGGGAGCAGCGGACCCTGGCGGCCTGGGCGCAGACCTACCCCCGCGACTGGCGTCCGCGCGGAATGCTGGGCGGCCTCGCCTCCAGGAGCACTGGCAATTACCAGTTGGCGATCGACTCCGCCACCGAGGCCATCGCTCTCAATCCGGACGAAGCGCCCGCTCATGGCAACAAGGCCGTCGGCGAGCTTCACTTGAATCGCCTGTCCGATGCCGAAGCCAGCGTCCGCCGAGCGATCGAACGCAAACTCGACATTCCTGACTTCTTCGTGGTGCCTTACTTCATCGCGTTCTTGAACGGGGATGCCGAGGAGATCAAACGGAAGGCGGAACTGGCCAGGGCAAAGCCCTCCACGCAAGACATGATGTCGCACCTGGAGGCGCTCGAACTGGCTCGCCGCGGCCGATTGCAGGACGCCAGACGGGCGTCCGCGGTCGCGGTCGGAATCGCGACGCAGCGGGGCCAGCGCGAACGGGCGGCGGTGTTCACCGCAGCAACTGCGGTGTGGGAAGCGTTCTACGGGAATCAGGCGGCCGCGAGACAGAAGGCCACCGAGGCCCTCGGGCTCGCCACTGGCCGCGACGTGAACTATGCGGCCGCGTTCGCGCTGGCCCTCTCGGGCGATGTGGCTCGATCCCGGGCTCTCGCGGATGACCTCGCGAAGGACTTCCCCGAGGATACGTCCGTGCAGTCCATGTACCTGCCGACGCTTCGAGCCCTGTTCGCATTGAACGATCATCAGGCGTCAGCAGCGATTCAATCGCTGCAGCCGTCCTCTCCCTTCGACCTCGCGCTGGGCGTCATCGGCTTCACTGCGTTCTACGGGGGACTCTATCCGACGTACGTGCGCGGCGAGGCATTCCTCGCGGCGCATCAGCCGGCAGAGGCCGCCGCCGAGTTCCAGCGGATTCTCGATCATCGAAGTATCGTGCTCGTCGATCCGATGGATGCGATGGCGCGCCTGCAGTTAGCGAGAGCGCTCGCGCTCTCGGGCGACACGGTGAGGGCGAAGAGCGCCTACAGCGATCTCCTGAAGCTCTGGAAGAACGCCGACCCGAACGTTCCGGTTCTCACGGAAGCACGGGCGGAATACGCACGACTGCCGTAAGCGGCGGACTCCTTGACGGGAGTGGAGCTGGGTTGCGCGCGCCCAAGACCGCACCTGCCTCGCGCGCGCCTAGGCGTGCGCAGCGGGCACGCTCGGTTCAGCAAGCACTGCGTCGAGTTGGGGCATTGCTGCGCGCAGGCCTTCCTCCATGCCGATGGCCGTTTGCTCCATTGCTTCAACGCTTGAAAACTGCGTGACGCCGATCACGCGCGATCCTGTCGGCGTGGATTCGAAGGTGAACGTCATCGACGCCGGCATGTTCTCGTCCTCGGCGTTGTCTGCGCCGTCGCGCGCCTCGAACGAGCTGATTGGATTCACCGCGGTGAACGTCCAGGCGCCGCTCCACTTTTCTCCGTTCGGCCCGGTCAGGAAGTACTCGGCGCGACCGCCAACTTTCATGTCATGACGCGTGAAGGTGGCGGGCCAGGTGGGTGGTCCCCAAAAGCGCTCGAGTTGGCGCGGGTCGGCAAAGGCGTCCCACAGGCGTTTCTGCGCAACGGGATAGTCGCCCACGACGGTGAGGGTGAGCTTTGCGGCGTCTTTGGTGACGGAGGTCAGCGGCATCGTCATTTTCCTTTCGGTAGAAGAACATCGTCGAGCTGTGCCATGCGCTGGCGCCAAATGGATTCGAAGTGATCGAGGAGCTCGCCAGCGCGCTGGAGCCGCGCGTGGTTGGTGGAGACCAGTTGCTCGCGGCCGTGTGCACGCTTCTGAATGAGACCCGCGCGCTCGAGCACGGCGACGTGCTTTTGCACGGCGGCGAAGCTCATCTCGTACCGCGCAGCAAGATCGGACACCGACGGCGTGTCCGTGAGCGACCGCGCCAGGATGTCCCGTCGCGTGCCATCGGCCAGGGCACGGAAAAGCTGGTTGAGCGCCTCTTCGCTCTGTTTTTTACGTACAACCATATGGTTGTACGTTAGCATCGCCCGATCGCTTTGGCAAGGCGTAGTCGCTGGAACAGATGGCGCTGTGCGGCGGAGACCAACCGATCGAATCGTGGACCCACGTTGGCGGACATCCGCTAGAGACTCGGCTCGCTGATATCGCGGTTGCGATCGTGGTTCACGGGGAGCGAGTGTGCCGGCCCAGCGCCGAGCACTGCCGGGAATGGGTGATCAGGCGGAGCGGAGATCGCTGAAGGAGAACGGCGCAAGACGGCGGTGGACGGCCTGTTCGATGATCTGCGGTCGCGCTATTCAGGCCTTTGCGCCATTGCCCGAGATTTCGGATGTTTTGTGACAGCTGACGTCGCCATCCAGGAGGCTTCTTTGGATCTGTCGTGCGATGACGGTTCTCCGCTTCTCGGCCTCCTTCGACCCGAGCGCAGTGAGGTGGACACCGCACAGTCTACGCGGGGCGTCAGGCCGACGTCGTTATGAGATCAGTTTCCTAAAGCGTGCTCCGGTGGTACATCGATCACGGCCCTCTCCGCGATACCGAAGTCGGTGATGTACACGCCCGCACTTAATTGCGATCGCTTACACTCTCGGCATGCGAGTTACGGTGATCGGGGGCGGGCTCGCCGGAATGGTCGCCGCATTGCGGCTGGCCGAACGCGGGTTCTCGATCGACTTGTACAAGGCGACCGACCGCCTCGGCGGAAAGGCCGGCGCCACTCGTCACGGCGACGACTTCGACGAACACGGCTATCACATCTTTCCGATGTGGTACCGCAACATCTGGCGACTCGTCGACGAGCTTGGCATCGCGCATCACTTCGCCGATGTCGAGGACTTCCTGCAGATGTCGCGCGGGCAATTTCCCCACTACAAGAAACTCACGAATCTCGGCTCCATTTCCTACGTCTGGCGCAACTTGTTCAGCGGGGTCCTGCCGTTCGAGGAAATGGGACTCTTCTTCTACTCGACGCTCGATCTGATGAGCCATCAGTTCTCGTACGCCTCGTTTCTCGATCAGACGAGCGTCAACGGGTTCGTGCGCGACCGCTTCTACCGGACCGAACGCGTCGCGCTCCAGCATCAAGACCTGCTGCTGAAAGGCATCAGCGTCCCGAGCTACGCGGTCAGCGCCATGACCATGCGAAACGTGCTGAAGTTCTGGTTTCGCCATCCCGAGCCGATGCACCGCGTGTTGAAGGGAAACCTGCAGCAGTTGTTCATCGAGCCGATCGCGACGAAGCTCGCCGCTCTGGGAGTTCGCATCCATCTAGGCGTCCGCCTCGAGAAGGTCCACGTCGCGCAAGGACGGGTCACCGCCGTCGACCTCGGCGCACCGGACATTCAGCGCTACGAGGTCGAGCGACTCATCGTGGCCATCCCATGGGAGCGGCTCACGGCGGTGCTCGACGATGATCTGTTCGAGGCGGCGCCGGGGTTGTTCAAGATCAACGGCCTGAACAGCGCCCCGATGGCGGCGTTGAACGTATACTTCCGCGGCCGCATCGATGGCATTCCAAGGGAGCACGTCAATCTCCTCGGCGGCAAGTACGGACTGTCGTTCATCGATGTCGGACAGTGGTGGCCGGAGTACGCGGGGCGCCGGACCGTCCTCAACGCCATTTCATCGAACTTCGAGGCGCTACAAGGAGTCTCGGACGCCGTCGCCGTGCGCGAGTTGCTCAACGAGCTGCTCGAGTTCATCCCGACGCTGCGTGGTGAGGACATCGAGAAGACCGACTTCCAGTCGCATCGGCACGAACCGCTCTTCATGAACGAAGTGGGGGCCTGGCACTTCCGGCCCGCGGCGAAGACCGAACTGCCCAACCTGTATCTGGCTGGCGACTACTGCCGTACGCATATCGATCTCGTATCGATGGAAGGCGCCACGAGCGCCGGCCTGCTCGCGGCCGAGGCGTTGCGGAGCGACGCAGGCGTCGCCCGACCAGTCGATATCCAATCCCGGACGAATGGCCGCGATGGCTGCTCTGGGTAGTCTGGTTCCTGGGTCTCCCAGTGGCTGCGCTGCTGAAGGTCGTGGCCCAACTGAGAGGCGACACGACCGCGACAGCTTCGTGACTATTTCGCACTCGCAGGTGAGGGTCGTTCCGAGTAAAGGAATCCCCCCGGCAGAGCTGAGGGCATTTGTAGATCGTGAGCCGCCGAGGGGGTAGGGCACAATCCAGGGCACAACTCACCCTTGGGCTCGAAACAGGCTCCCGTAAGTGCGAGATTCTAAAGACACGGAGAGATGTCCGAGTGGTTGAAGGAGCACGCTTGGAAAATGGAGCGACGTACTCGAGGATGCTGTCGAGCACGTGGGCGTTGTAGTCCACACCCAACTGGTTCGGGATCGTGAGGAGCAGCATTCTGACTCACGTATGGCGGTTTGTCGTTGGAGGACTTCCAACGCGACGGCTGGCGTGAACGGGTCTACCACCCCGATGACATCGAAGCGTTCGCCGATGCGAGGCGAGCGGGGCTTGCGCACAGCGCACCATTCGAGAGCGAAGTAAGAATTCGGCGTGCTGCGGACGGCACCTACCGCTGGTTTCTCACTCGATACAAACCCCTTCTGGATGATGACGGGAACGTGACGCGGTGGTACGCGACGGGCAGCGACATCGACGACCTCAAGCGCGCCAAAGAGCAGGCCAAGAACGAAAACGCGGCGCTGCGCGATGAGATTAGCAGCGCTTCCATGTTCGAAGAAATTGTCGGGTCATCGGCGCCGATCAGGACGGTGCTGCAACAGGTCGCCCGAGTGGCCCCTACAGATTCCACGGCGCTCATCACGGGCGACACGGGTATCGGGCAAGGAGCTCGTCGCCCGCGCGATTCACAAGCGTTCAGCGCGCTCGGGCCGCCCGTTTGTGGCCGTGAATTGCGCGGCGGTTCCGGCCTCGCTCATCGCCTCTGAATTGTTCGGTCACGAGCGAGGCACATTTACGGGAGCCCTGCAACGTCGACAAGGAAAATTCGAGCTCGCCGACGGGGGTACTCTCACAGAACGGGCCTGAAATCGATGATTTCAGGCCCGTTTTTGTTGGGAAACGTGGTTGGCGTTGGCTACAGTAGGATGGTCGCGCACACCGGTCGCCGAAGAGGATTACGTCGGAACCGCCCATAGAACGGAAGATCGAGCGACGCGACCGGTTAGTTCGGGTCCCCTTTGACATTCGGACCGCAGACGGTTCCCTTGTAAATGAGATCGGCGGTCCGCGGGACAGTGCCAGTGTGAGACACACCGTCGAATGTCATCGTCCCGGTCGCCTCGGCGTACTTGCCAAACCCCCCGACGATTGTCAGGTCCACGTGCGAAATGAAATCACCCGGCTCGCCGGGCACCGGCGTGCGGGGGGCGGAAACGCCCGTGGCGATCAACACGTCGCCCGCGGTCGTCAGAAAGACGTCGTATGACGTCACGTTGGGCGGTGGGGTGGTGAGGAACACGGTGCTCGCACCATTGAGCACGCCAGTCACGGTGCCCAGCAGCCTGCCAAGCGCATCGTTCGAAGGAATCGCGGTTTCCGCGATGCCGCCCCGGATGTACTTACAATCCGCCCGTGCCTCGATGGCCGTGCCGAGCATCACCACACACAACGCCAGTGCCGTTTTCGTGTTTCTCGTCATGACGAATCTCCTTTGCGTGATCAGAACGTGCAGAGTCTCAGGGCATGTCATGGATGGCACCCGCCTCCGAAGCCCTGGCACTCCGAGTGGGCGGGGAATTCGCCCTCCTGCTCTATAAAGGCGTAAGATCCGCCCGGAAGGGATCAGCCGAGCTTGGGGCGCATGGAAAAGCCGTTACGACTCAAGGCGTCTTCGGCGGACACCGACGTCAGTGCAATGCTTCGCGCCTGGAGTGACGGTGATCAGGACGCGCTTCAGGCGCTCACGCCCATCGTGTACGAGGAACTGCACCGCTTGGCCCGCCACTACATGCGTCGCGAGCGGTCAGGGCACAGCCTGCAAGCCACCGCCCTGGTGAACGAAGCCTATATGCGCCTGGCGGACTACACGCGCATGCAGTGGCAGGATCGCGCCCACTTCTTTGCGGTCTCGGCGCAGGCGATGCGTCGCATCCTCGTCGACCACGCGCGGCGTCACAACCTCAAGCGCGGCCGCGGCGTCCAGCATGTATCGCTCGAGGACGTGGCGGTCGTCGCCCCTGGCGAGGACGCCGAAACGGATCTCGTGGCGCTCGACGAGGCGCTGATCGGCCTGACGCGCATCGATCCGCGAAAGGCCCAGATCGTCGAGCTGCGCTTCTTTGGCGGGCTGACCGTGGAAGAAATCGGCGGGGTGCTGAAGGTGTCGCCGGGCACGGTCAAACGCGATTGGCGTGCCGCCAAAGCATGGCTGTATCAGGAACTGACCCGCTGACCGACAGTCATGGACGCAGAACGCTGGAAAGACGTTGAGCGCCTCTTCCAATCGGCGCTGGATCTTCCGCGTGACGAGCATGACGCGTTCTTGAAGCGGCGCTGCGCCGGCGACGTCGCGCTGGAGCAGGACGTCCGCGCATTGCTGCGGTCAGCGGGGGAGGCGGGCGGGTTTTTGTCTGGGCCGGCGATTGAGGTCGCCGCCAGGGCTGCAGCCCGCCACCAGCCCAATCAACTGGCGGCCAGCGACAGCGGCCCCGTCGGGCAGACATTCTCCCACTATCGCATCATCGAGAAGCTGGGTGGCGGCGGCATGGGCGTCGTCTACAAGGCGGAGGACGCGCGGCTGCATCGGTTCGTCGCGCTGAAGTTCCTGTCGCCAGACCTGGCGGGGGATCCTGACGCGCTGGCACGATTCCGCCGCGAGGCGCGCGCGGCATCGGCGCTGAACCACGCCAACATCTGCACGGTCTACGATGTCGGCGAGCAGGACGGGCGCACGTTTCTCGTCATGGAGTTTCTCGACGGGACGACGCTGAAGCATCAGATCGACGGGCGTCCGTTCGAGATCGATCGACTGCTGGCGTTGGCGATCGAGATCGCCGACGCGCTCGAAGCAGCGCACACGGCCGGCATCGTCCACCGCGACATCAAACCGGCAAATCTCTTCGTCGCCGCGCGCGGACACGCGAAGATTCTCGATTTCGGGCTGGCCAAGGTCCGAGCAGCGGGCGGCGGTGATGACGCCCCGCCGACCGTGACGGCGGTCGACGGCCTGACGAGTCCGGGGAGCCCGCTTGGAACGATCGCGTACATGTCGCCCGAGCAAGTGCGAGCGCAGGACCTTGATGCCCGCACCGACCTGTTCTCGTTCGGCATCGTGTTGTACAAATGGCGTCTGGCGTGCCACCGTTTCACGGCGACAGCGTGGGGCTGATCTTCGACGGCATCCTGAATCGCGCGCCCGCGCCGGTGGGACGACTGAATCCCGGGCTGCCGCAGGAGTTGGAGCGCATCGTTGGCAAGTGCCTGGAAAAGGATCGAGAGCTTCGGTATCAGCACGCCAGCGAGGCGCGCGCGGACCTCCAGCGCCTGCAGCGC
>CAVVIG010000005.1:0-916094 GCA_963748265.1 uncultured Acidobacteriota bacterium
CCAAGTCGACTGCGTGAACTGGTAGGCGCCGTAGAACCCGTTTCCGGTGTTCGTCGAGTAGTTGCCGCCCGACTCGCAGGCCGCGATCGCCTGCAGGTGGCCCGGTGCGGCCGCTCCCGGCGGCGCCGGCCTGTCCGGCCTCGGCAGAGGCGGCGGCGCGCTCGGCGCGGCGCAGCTCCCGGCGGCTCCGCTTCAGCTCGCCCCGCAGCTCCTTCGGGGAGTCGCCGCGGAGGCGGCGCTCCTGGGTGCGGCGCGAGAAGCCGGCGCCCTTCACGCGCGCGGTCTTGCGCTCCGTGCGGATGATCCGCGGCGTCAGGCGCTTGACGAGCACCTCGCGGCGCTCCGCGCGCATCTGGGCGGTCATCGTCAGGTGGCCGCCGAACGGCGCGGCGAGCGCGGTCTCGGGGGGACTGGGCGGGTCGTCGTTGGACTCCGCCAGTGCAGCTCCGGCCGGCAGAGCCAGGGCCGTGCCGGCAAGCGCCAGCGCGGTCGTGGTCGTCGGTCTCATGATCACGTCCTTGGCGGCGCGCGATGAGAGGAGGCGCGCCGTTTCGCTTTCGGTTCAGGGACAGTTGCTGACGCTACCGTCATGGGTTCGAACCGTAGCAATGCCCGCCGAACGCCCGTTCGTAAACACCCGGAAACGGGCGGCGGACTAGCATCACGCCGCATGAACCTCGAGCTCCCCGACGGCTCTGGCAAGGAGCTGCCCGACGGCGCCACGGGCGCGGATCTGGCGGCATCGATCGGTGCCGGGCTCGCTCGCGCGGCGCTCGCCGTGAAGGTCGACGGCGAAGTGAGGGACCTCACACGCCCCCTGCCCGACGGCGCGCGGGTCTCGATCATCACCAGCCGCGACCCCGAGTCGCTCGAGCTCATCCGCCACGACACCGCGCACGTGCTGGCGGCGGCGATCCTCGACCTCTATCCCGGCACGAAGATCTCGATCGGCCCGCCGATCGACGACGGCTTCTACTACGACTTCGAGTTCCCCGAGGGCGTCACGGTCTCCGACCGCGACTTCGAGCGCATCGAGGCCAAGATGCGCGAGCACGTCAAGGCGGATGAGCAGTTCACCCGCGAGGACCTCTCCGCGGACGCCGCGCTCGAGCGCTTCAAGGGCGAGCAGCAGGACTACAAGGTCGAGCTGATCGAGGACCTCGTGCGCGACAACGGCGTCGAGACCGTCTCGCTCTACACCAACGGCCCGTTCACCGACCTCTGCCGCGGCCCGCACGCGCCCTCGACCAAGCGCATCAAGGCGTTCAAGCTGCTGAGCGTCGCCGGCGCCTACTGGCGCGGCGACTCGAACCGCACGATGCTCACCCGCATCTACGGGACCGCCTTCCACTCGAAGGAGGACCTCGAGGACTACCTGCACCGGCTCGAGGAGGCGCGCGCCCGCGACCACCGCAAGCTCGGCAAGGAGCTGGACCTGTTCCTGTTCTCCGAGCTCAGCCCGGGCTCGCCGTTCTGGCAGCCCAACGGCATGGTGATCTGGAACGAGCTGACCGCGCTCTGGCGGCGCGAGAACGGCGCCCGCGGCTACCGCGAGGTCAAGACGCCGATCCTCTACGACGTCGACCTCTTCAAGGCGTCCGGCCACTGGGACGTGTACCGGGAGAACATGTACTTCACCGAGGTGGAGGGCCGCACGATGGGCCTGAAGCCGATGAACTGCCCGGCGCACATCCAGCTCTTCAACGACGAGCGCCGCTCCTACCGCGACCTCCCGATCCGCTACTCCGAGGCCGGGCTCGTGCACCGCCACGAGCCGAGCGGCACCCTGCACGGGTTGCTGCGCGTCCGCCACATCACCCAGGACGACGCGCACATCTTCTGCACGGAGGAGCAGATCCCCGAAGAGGTCAACCGCTGCCTGGACTTCGGCTACGCGATCTACGACACGTTCGGGTTCGAGCCGCGGCTGGAGCTCTCCACCCGCCCGGAGAAGCGGATCGGTACCGAGGAGATGTGGGACCGCGCGGAGAAGGCGCTGAAGGACTCGCTGGACATGCGCGACGTCGAGTACGACCTCAATGAGGGCGACGGCGCCTTCTACGGCCCGAAGATCGACCTGCACATGACCGACACGATCGGCCGCTCGTGGCAGCTCGGCACGGTCCAGCTCGACTACGTGATGCCGGAGCGCTTCGAGCTCGCCTACACCGGCGCCGACAACGAGCCCCACCGCCCGGTGATGATCCACCGCGCGCTGATGGGCTCCTTCGAGCGTTTCATCGGCATCCTGATCGAGCACTACGCGGGTGAGTTCCCGCTCTGGCTGGCGCCCGTCCAGGCGCGCGTGCTGCCGCTCGCCGACCGCCATGCGGACTACGCGCGCGAGGTCGCCGAGGCGCTCGGCGCGGCCGGCCTGCGCGCGGAGCTCGACGACCGCACGGAGTCGGTCGGGCGTAAGATCCGCGAGGCGGAGCTGCGCAAGATCCCCTACATGCTCGTCGTCGGCGACCGCGAGGCCGAGCAGCGCGCCGTCGCCCTGCGCCGCCACCGAGAAGGCGACCAGGGGACGATCCCGCTCGGCGAGGCCGTCGAGCGGCTGACCGCCGAAGCCGCCGAGCGCGGCACCTGACCCTTGGTGCGGCGCGACACCGCGCGGCTGACCGGCGCGCTCGCGCTCGCGATCTCGTTCGCGCCGTCGCTGCTGCGCCGCAGCCGGCGCGAGCAGCTCGCGGTCTCGGCCGCCTCGGCGGGGCTCGGCGCCGTCGCGGGCGCGGGCACCGAGGTGGCCGTGATGCGGCTCGCGAACCGGATCGAGGGCGGCGAGCCCGCGGCCCGCGCGGTGCTGGTGGGCACGGGCGCGCTGGCGATGCTCGCGGAGCTGTCGGCGAGCCCGGTCTCCGGCGTCGCGCTGGCGGGCACCGTCGCCCGCGTGGGCGGGATCTGCGCGCTCGTCGGCGCCGTCGCCCCGGTGCGCGACCGCGCCGCGCCGCTCGAGGACCCGCGCACCGCGGCGGCCGCGCTGGCGCTCGGGGCGGCCGGGTTTGCCGGTTGGCGCCGGCTCGCCAAGCGGGCCGGGCCGCCGCGCGTCCGGCTCGAGCACTACCCGGCCGAGCGCTGGCTCGACAGCGTCAGCGGGGGAGAGGGGAGCGCGCTCCCGCGCGAGCGGCTGGACTTCGAGGGCACCCGCTTCCTCGGCACGGCGCCCGCCGGGCTGCCGGCCGACCCGATCCGCGTGTTCGCGGGGGTGCGGTCGGCGGAGACGATCCAGGAGCGCTGCCGGCTCGCCGTCGACGAGCTCGAGCGGCTCGGCGCGTTCCGGCGCTCGCGGATCCTCGTGTGCTCGCCGACGCTGCGCGGCTACGTCTCGCCGGTGCCGGTCGAGGCCGAGGAGCACCTGTCGGCCGGCGACGTCGCCTCGGTCGCCGCGCAGTACTTCGACCGCCGCACCTGGCTGATGCCGGCCAAGGTGCCCGTCGCCGCGCGGACGCACCGCGAGCTGCTGCGCGCATTGCGGGAGCGCCTGGCCGGCGTCGAGGACCCGCCGGAGGTGGTGGTCTACGGCGAGAGCCTGGGCGCCTGGGCGAGCCAGAACGTCTTCCGCGGCGGCGGCGTGCGCTCGCTCGACGCGGCCGGGGTGGCGCGCGCGCTGTGGATCGGCACGCCGCTCTTCTCGCTGCTCGCCCGCCGGCTCCAGAAGGGGAAGCTGCCGAGCGACGAGCGGGTCGGCTTCGTGAAGGTCAAGGACCTCGTGGCGGGCGCGGAGACGCGCCGCGGGCTGCGCTTCGTGTTCCTCTCGCGCGGCACCGACCCGGTGACGCTGTTCCCCGGTCTGGAGCTGCTCTGGCGCCGCCCCGAGTGGCTCGGGCCCGGCCAGTGGACGCCGGGCGTGACCTTCGTGCAGACGCTCTTCGACCTGATGGCCGCCACGCGCTGGCCTGGCAACGCGCCGCGGGCGTTCGCCCACGACTACCGGGTCGAGGGGCCGGCGGCGGTCGACCTGGTGATGGGTCACGGCGCCGACCCCGCCGAGCTGCGGGCGCTGGCGGATCTGCTGGTGCGGCGCGAGGTCGAGCGCGGCGCGCGGCTGCGGCGGTTGCGCCGCGGCGAGCCGGCCGGGTAGCGTCGCGCGATGCGTCTCGCCCTGGCTCTCCTGCTCCTGCTGCTCCTGCCGCCCACGGCATCGGCGTCGAAGGTCTCGGTCGTGCTCGCCGACGGCTGCCAGGGCGACGTGGCCTGCTCGAAGTACGGCGGCGCGCCGCCCGTCCCGATCACGACGTTCCAGGGCGCGGCGGGCGAGGCCAACCGGGTGAGCGTGAGCCGCGCCGGCGGCGACTTCGTGGTGCGCGACGACGGCGCGGTGCTCACGCCCGAGGCGCCGTGCGCCGCGGTCGACGAGCACAGCGCGCGCTGCCCCGTCACCGAGGGTTTCCAGGGGCTCCACGGCTTCGGCGCGCTGCTCGGCGACGGCGACGACACGCTCGCGATCGCCGGCGACATGCGCGTGGAGACGGAGCTCTCCGGCGGCGACGGCAAGGACGTGATCGAGGGCAGCGACGGCAACGACGCGATCGACGGCGGTCCCGGCGACGACCGGCTGCTCGGCCGCGGCGGCCACGACGAGCTCTCCTACGCGACCCGCACCGCGCCCGTGACCGTCGATCTCGCGCGCGAGACCGGCGGCGAGGCGGGGGAGACCGACGGCGTCGGCGGCTTCGAGGTGCTCGCCGGCGGCCGCGGCGCGGACGTCCTGCGCGGCGCGGCCGGCGACGAGGTGCTCGACGGCGGCACCGGAGGCGACGTGCTGGCCGGCCGCGGCGGCGACGACGAGCTGTTCGGCGGCACCGGCGCCGATCGCCTGGCCGGCAACGCCGGCGGCGACCGCTTGTTCGGCGACCCGGCCCAGGGCGACGACTACTACACGCCGATCATCCGCCTGCTCCCGGACCGGCTCGACGGCGGCGCGGGCGATGACCTGCTGTCTGACACCGGCGGCCGGAACACGTACCTGGGCGGCCCGGGCGCCGACGTGCTCGAGGGCGGCGCGGCCCCGGACCGCATGCTCGGCGGCGCCGGGCCGGATCGCGTGCTCGCGCGGGGCGGCGGGCGCGACGACGTGCGCTGCGGCGCGGGGCGCGACCGGGCGCGGACGGACGCGCGCGACTCCCGGCGGTCCTGCGAGCGCGGGCGAACGTCAACTGCGACTGGGTAGGGAGGGTGGTGGATCGGCCGTTTCGCTCCAAGTGGAGCGGTTTTTCGGCCCTATAGCCGGAAAAACCGCTCCACCCGCCGGATTCGCGCCGCGGGCGGCACCCTCACCACCCGCCGCAGCCCGCGAGCGCGAGGGCCAGGATCGCCACCCATCTCACCACCGGTACGCCTCCACCGGTGAGACGGGCTAGCGCCTTGACAGACCGCCTGCGCCGCTATACTCCGAGACCTTGATTACGCGTTCCAACACCGCGCCGCGCACTTCTTGACGCGCCGCATACACCTCTAGTGCCGGTCCCCAGACGGTTCGATCGGCAGCCGCCGGAGCGCGACCCCACCCGGATCAACGAGCGCATTCGCGTGCCCGAGATCCGGCTCATCGACGAGACGGGTCAGCAGGTCGGCATCATGAAGACGCAGGAGGCCCTGCGTATCGCGCAGGAGCGCGATCTCGACCTCGTCGAGGTCGCCCCGGAGGCCAAGCCCCCGGTCTGCCGCATCCTGGACTACTCGAAGTACAAGTACGAGCAGAACCAGAAGCAGAAGGCCGCGCGCAAGCACCAGACGCAGATCAACGTGCGGGAGATCAAGTTCCGCCCGAAGATCGCGCAGCACGACTACGACACCAAGAAGGGCCACGTCGAGCGCTTCCTCAAGGCGCGCGACAAGGTCAAGGTGACGATCATGTTCCGCGGCCGCGAGATGGCCCACCCCGAGCGCGGGGAGATGATTCTCAACCGCCTCGCGGAGGACCTCGGCGAGCTGGCCACGATCGAGCAGCGGCCCCAGCAGGACGGCCGCAACATGACGATGATGCTCGCGCCAGCGCGCATCGCCGCGGACGACGCGGCCCAGGCCGCCGACGACCAGAAGCCCGAGGAACGCGCCAAGCCGCAGCATAAGCCGGCCGGCTCCGCCGAGGCACCCGCGATCGACCCGAACCAGATCTAGCGTTCACGCGCCGCGGGCCGCGCCCGAGGCGCGTCCCGCGAGCCGTGCGGTATTGCGTCAGCGCCCGCCGCGCACGCCGCCGAACGGGCCCCAGATCGCATAGGTGTACCCGGCCTCGTCGGCCGGCGGGTTCGTCGGGTCCTCCGGGGCGGGCTGGCGGTCGCCCTGCTGGTTGACGAAGAACGTCTTGCCGTCGGGCGAGAAGCATCCGCCGCAGAACTCCGAGCCGGACTGGAGCACGGCCTCGGCGAAGTCGTAGATCGCGCCGTCCGGGGTGACGCCGCGCACGTACTGAATGTCGTCGCCGTCCTCCTGGAGGAAGATGTGGCCCGTCTTGGGCACGATCACGAGGTTGTCCGGGTTGTCGAGGTCGGCCTCGCTCGTGGACTCGTAGATCAGCGTCAGCCAGCCGCCGCCCTGGCCGTCGGGCTCGAAGTGCCACAGCTGGCCCTGCCCGGCCTCGCCGCCCGACGTGCAGTCGAAGTACACGCTGTCGTCGGCGGTCCAGATGCCCTCCGTCCGGGCGAAGCGGGCGGCGCCCTTGGCGAACGCCTGGGTGCGCATCGTGTCGGTCGGCGGGTCCGGCTGGTCGACCGTGACCCAGGTCACCTGCTCGCGCTGGCCGGGCACGGCGGCGTTCGCGTCGAAGTTCGGCTTCCCCACGACGGCGAGCGCCTCGACCACGCCACTGGAGGCGGCGAGGTCGCCGGCCCGCCGCGGCTGGGTGCTGGGCCGGTAGCGGTAGAACGCCGCCGGGCCGCGGTCCTCCGTCTGGTACAGGGCGCCGTCGAGCCACGCGACCGCCTCGCGGGCGAAGCGGCCCGCCGCCTTGATCGGCTCGGGCTCCACCGGTCCGTCCGCGTCCGCGGGGATCTCGAACGCGTAGCCGTGCGGCACGCCCGTCGGCGTCGTCGTGTTGCCCTCGACGGAGCCGTAGTTGAAGATCTCCTCGCAGGTGATCCACGAGCCCCAGGGCATCGCGCCGCCGGCGCAGTTGGTGTGCGTGCCGCCCAGCACGGCGAACGAGTCGACCACCTCGCGCTTCGCGTCGACCACGAGCTTCGTGTTGCCGCCGCGCGTGTTGGGATCCGGGTCGTAGCGCTTGTCGGCGGGCACCACCACGGGAATCTCGCCGGGACGGCTGCGGTTCTCGTGGTTGCGGATGAGGATCGTCGTGCCGTCGGGGCCCGGGTAGGCGCCCATGCCGTCGAAGATGCCCGGCGTCGGGTTGCCGTCGCTCATCGGGTCGCCCTGCTTGGAGATCACGCGGTACTTGAAGCCGCGCGGCAGGCGCAGGTAGACCGTCCCGGTGTCCTCGTCGGGCGTCGGGAACAGCGGCCCGTAGCCCGTCACGCGGCGCGGGGCGCCGTTGGCGAGCGCGGCGAGCGGGCCGCCCATGAGCAGGCCCCCTCCGGCCGCCACCGAGCCCTGCACGAAGCGCTTGCGCGTCAGCTGCATGAAGATTCCCCCGTAGTTCGTTCGTTCGCCAGTCGGTTGCACAGCGTGCGGTGTTCACGGCCTCTTGATGTGACCTCGCTGTTACCGCCTACGATCGGCTCGTGGACCTCTCCCGCCGCGCACTGCTGTCCCTGCGGCTCCCCGTGCGGGAGGAGCCACCTGCGCCGCCGCGCCCGTTCCCGGCGCCGGACGGCGCGCCGGCGCTCGTGCGCGCGCTCGAACCGCTCGCGGCGGTCCTGCGCGAGGCGGCGGGGGAGACGGCCGCGGACATCCCGGTCGGCGCGCACACCGCGCTCGACGCCCTGCCCCACGAGGACGCCTCGCTGGAGGCGGTGACCTCGGTGCTCGGCGTGGCGCTGACGCCGCGCCCGCGCCGGGCCGGGCGCGAGCTGTTGCGCGTCGTGCGGCCGGGTGGCCTGATCGCCCTCGCCGTCCCGACGCCGAGCACGCTCGTCGCCCGCACGCTGAAGATGGCCGGCCTGGGCGGCCCTTCGCCGCTGCGCTGGGGCGACGAGGAGGCGCTCGCCGTCCGCTTGCCCGGCGCGCACGTCGAGCTGAGGCCAGAGGTCGTCCGGCTCGGGTTCGAGTCCGTGGAGGCGGCGTGGGAGGCGGTCGCGGAGCCGTTCGGGCTCTCCCGCAAGGGCTACGACCGCTTCGCCGACATGCTGGCCGCGCACTCGCCGGGACCGGGTGAACTCGGCATGCAGGACCGCTGGCTCATCGTGCTGGCCCGTACGCCGGCCTGAGCCGACCTCCTATACTGGCCGCCCGGCATGCCGAAGATGAAGACCCACTCCGGCGCGAAGAAGCGCTTCAAGAAGACGGCCGGCGGCAAGATCCGCGCCCGTCACGCCTTCTCGAGCCACATCCTCGAGAAGAAGTCGCCCAAGAAGAAGCGCGCGTTCGCCCTGACCGGGTCGCTGATCGGCGATTGGCTCAGCCTATGGAACGGCCTCGGGGCCACGGCGCAGGTCCAGTCCTCAATCGGTGCTCCTAGGCTAATTCTCACAGGCCAGAGTGGCACGCTCCGGCTTCCAGCGAAGCAGCAGACGCTCCAGTCGATCGACCGCCGCACCGACCAGGAGCACTCCGGACCGACGTTACTCACCCACGACGACGGCAATGATCGTTAAACACCGATGCTGCCGTGAAGGCTCGAGAAGATCGAGGACACCGGTAGCTGGCAGGGCGCAGCGGCCGTCACGCGAAGTGCCGCTTCGCAAACGCGCGGCCGGAGCCGGACTTCAGATAGCGCTCGAAGTCGATGGCTCGTCGCTCGTCTGGGCATTCGATGACGACGTGGATCTGCCACGGACGACGACGCGCGGTGTGGGGACAACGGCCGGCGTTGTGGGCAGCGAGGCGGGTGGGGACGTCAGAGGTCAGGCCGATATAGAAGTGCAACTCGGCATCAGCACTCTTGAGAACGTAGACGAATCTCTTGTCTTCCGGCATGCGAGATGGAAGGCAACGCAGATGCCCAGCGTTCGAGTCTCAATGCTCGAGGAAATGCGCGACGAGCGCGGTGACGAGTGCTGTTTCTGCGACGCCGACCGGTCGGGATGCTGTCAGGATCCGCCGGAGTTCGCCCGGCTGGGCTCGCCGAGCGGTCGCTCACGCTTCGACGTTGGCTCGCGTGAGCGTATCGACAGAAAGGGGCCTGCCTCCGCGTTGCGCTGCGACGCTACGGCGCGGCATCCTTCGCGTCTCAAACAGCTCGCTGGGTTTACCGAGCCGAAGCTCGCCCGAAGGGCGAGCGAAGGATGGTGGACCTGACCGGGATCGAACCGGTGACCTCATGAATGCCATTCATGCGCGCTCCCAACTGCGCTACAGGCCCACTCGTGTGGAAACGAACGTTCAGTTTACCACGAGCCCTCGCGCTCTTCCATTTCGCCGCCGGGCCATGTCCTCAGGCGCGGCCGGAGACCGTCGCGTCCGCCTCGAGGGTCTGCCGCATCGACTCGACCCCGGCCGTCATCATGCCGTCGATCGTCGGCGCAGCGGCGTCGGGCAGCAGGTGCGCCGTCCAGACGATGGTCGATCGCCCTGCCCCGGCATCGCGCACTTCGAACGACGCGTTGTGGTGAGTCAGCTGGCCGCCTTCGGCCGAGTACACGAGCACCCGCGCACCTTCGTCGATCGTCACGATCCGCTCGCGGACGGTCATCCCGTTCGCAAACGTCACCGCACGTGTGTCGCCGTCCAGGACCGTGTTCACCACGAACCCGCGCGCCAGCCGGGAGTGGATCGCCCCGACGTCGCGGAATGCCTCCCACACGAATGCCGCCGGCGCCGCAAGGTTCAGCTCCTTTCGAATAGATGCCATTCATCACCTCCTGATGGCACACTGTAGGACGCACACGGGGTGCCATTCTTGGCAGAAATTGCTGCAGCGATGAACCGTGCCCTGGCCGAGCGCCAGCGGTCCGGCCAGCCCGGCACGACGACGCCACGCGTCGTCGCCGAGGGCGACGGCTGGAGAGTAGCCGACGTCATCTGCACGTGCGGGCGTCACGATCCGGTCGCCGACGAGCAGCACGACGTGTTCGTGGTTGCCGCCGTGCTTGCGGGGACCTTCCAGTACCGCTCGCCTGATGGATACGCTGTGATGACGCCCGGCTCGATCATGCTCGGCAGCCCGGGCCACGCGTACCAGTGCCGCCACGATCACGGCGCCGGCGATCGGTGCGTGTCGTTCTGGTACGCACCCGCGTACGTCGATCGTGTCGCCGCGGACATGCGCCTGCGAGTGAAGGGTTCTCCCTTTCGCGGTCCGGCGCTGCCCGCACTCCGGGAGACCGCGGGTGTGATCGCCCGTTCCGGAGCCGGGCTCCTGCAGCCAGACATCGACTGGAGCGAATGTGCCCTGCAGGTGGCGGCGCGCGTGCTGACAGTCGCCGCCCGTCCGCGCAGCGCCCCTGCGCGAGCCTCGGCGTCGACGCTGGACCGCGTCAGCTCGATCGTCCGCTTCATCGATCAGTCGATGGAGGATGCGGACGCGCTGTCGCTCGAGCGGCTGGCCGCCCGCGTCGACCTGAGCCCGTTTCACTTCCTGCGCACGTTCGGAAGCGTGACCGGGCTCACGCCGCACCAGTACGTGCGCCGGACACGGTTGCGGCTTGCCGCGACGCGGCTGGCGACCGACCGTTCGCGCATCCTGGACGTAGCGCTCGACAGCGGATTCGGCGACGTCTCGGCGTTCAACCGCGCGTTCCGCACGGAGTTCGGCGTGTCGCCGCGCCAGTACCGGCGCGGGCGCTGAAGAGGACACCAGTCATGGGCGTACGCCATTACCTCTCGACATCGGCACTGGTTGCGGCACTCGTCGCAATCGCCGTGGTGACGCCGGCCGCTGCTGCGGCGCAGGACGAACCTGGCGGCACACCGCGCACGCAGAACCGCAAGGGCCCCTGGTTCGGCCTCCTGCTGCCGCCCAGGCCGGGCGCCGAGGCCGCGGTCATCGTCGGCGATCGGGCTCCGCGGCCGGTGCACGTCCCCGACGACGCACCGGACGGCGCCGAGTTCCGCGGCGAGTCGATCCGATTGACCATCGACGGCCTCGTGCGCTTCTCCAAGGAGAGCCGAGCCAAGCACGAAATCGGATCCGGCCAGCAGTGGGGCCGCGTGTCGGGGTTCACGTCCGGATCGAACTCGATCTACTGGGCGGCGGACCAGTTCCGCAGCGCCGGCATCGGGGACGTGCGCGTGCAGCCGTTCGCGCAGGATCCGAAGGCGTCGTTCTGGCTGCCGCTGTCGTGGGAGGTCCGACTGCTCGCCGACCCGGTCTTCGGCCCCGGCAGTGCCGACGTCGTCCTGCACTCGGCGATCCCGGTGCCGCCCTCCGACATTCCCGGCGGCACGCTGACGGCGCCCCTGGTCTACGTAGGGACGGCGACGAACGCCGTGCTCGAGCACATCGACGTGAAGGGCAAGATTGCCGTGCAGCTCACGGTTCCGCAGGGACACATGGTCTTCGAGCGCGGGGCGGTGACCTCTCGCGCTCAGGCGCTGATGAAGCGCGGCGCGGTCGCCGTGTTCAACCTCATTCGCCTGCCCGGCAACGAGCTCGGACGCGACTTCAGCAACTGCGGCGGCCCGTGCGTGAACATCGGGGGGCGCGACGGCTTCTTCCTCGAGAACGTGTTCGATCGCGCCGTGGAGGCGAAGGTCGCCGACCGGCTCCGCGCGCGTGTCACGCTGCAGACGCAGACCTTCTCGAACCTGAAGGCCGAGAACGCCGTGGCCGTCGTGCCCGGCGACAGCGACGAGGTGATCGTCATCGACGCGCACGTGGACGCGTGGTTCGACGGCGCGGGCGACAACGCGGATGGATACGCCGTCATGCTGGCCATGGCGCGGTACTTCGCGAAGCCGCAGAACCGTCCGGCCCGCACGCTCGTGTTCATCGCGAGCGCCGGCCACCACACGCCCGGCCTCAACGGCCCGCGTGCCTTCATCGCCATCAATCCCGAGCTCGCGGAGAAGGCCGTGCTCGTCCTGAACGTCGAGCACGTCGCGCAGCGCAATTTCTCCGCGGCGCGAACGACAGCGGCAGACGGCTACCGCCACGCGGTCGCCGACTCGGGAGAAGCACCGATCTACGCGGGGGTGGTGAATCGGGCGGCGTTCCTCGACGGGCTGTTCGAGCGTGGCGTGGTGGACTACGGCGTGAACTTCATCTCGCAGCGCTCCAACATGCAGAGCGGCGAAACC
This sequence comes from uncultured Acidobacteriota bacterium, assembly GCA_963748265.1. Taxonomy (GTDB): domain Bacteria; phylum Acidobacteriota; class Vicinamibacteria; order Vicinamibacterales; family CAVVIG01; genus CAVVIG01. The sequence goes on from CAVVIG010000005.1 coordinate 12,295, forward strand.
GGCGGGTTCAGCAGCCTGAAGGCCTCGCTCGTGACCGTCATGCAGGCGCCCCCGCTCTATCACACGACCGGCGAGGTGCAGGACGTGATCTCCACGCCTGGCCTCGAACGCATGGCGCGCTTCCTGTCCTACTTCGTCCGTGAGGCCGCGAAGGCGCCGCTCGATCAGATCGCGCCCTGACGCGGTTACTGCTGTGTCCCGCTCGCGCGCCCGTCGCTGGTGGTGATGCGCAGGCGCGCGTAGTCCTCGGGCGTATCGACGTCGACAAACGCACCCGGATCGTCCACGGTCACGTCGCCGCGCTCGGATGCATGCGCCCGGACGATCGGTTTTGCGCCGCGCGAGGGGTCTGAACGCCTCATCGGCTCGAACAACGCGCGCGCGATGAGCACCGGGTGTCCGTGCTCGCTGCCGCGCACGGCCCGTACGACAGAGGCACCCGTCTCCGCGAACCGCGCGACGATCGCCCTCACCGTGTCGGTACTGAAGAGCGGTGCATCGACCAGGGCGAGCAGCATGCCGTCGACCTCCGCGCGATCGATGGCGTCGAGCCCAGCGATAACCGACGAGTACTGTCCCTGCTCGTACGCCGCATTCCTGATAACGCGCGCGGGCAACCCACTCGCGGCAACCGCGCGCTCGACCGCATCGGCCTCGTGTCCGACGACGACGACGATGTCGGCGACTGCGGCGTCGTGAAACGTGCGCACGATGCGCGTGATGAAGGTGTCGCGATCGTCGAGCGGCAGGAGCGCCTTGCTGCGGCCTCCCATACGAGTCGAGAGCCCAGCGGCAAGTACGACGGCAGAGATCATCACGCTAAATGTAGACTGTTCACCATGCCCGCGAACGATCGACGCATCAGGTGTCAGCGATGTGGCACCGACATGGACATGCGCGATCCCGGACCGGGCATGGCGTGGACGCCTGATCAGTTCTGGGTCTGCCCGAAATGTGGTCGCCATTTCTGGACGACCTATCCCGGACCGCCCCGCGAAACCCCAATTTCGCCCGATCTGCCGTCAAAATAGTGGCCCTCAACGGTTATCTTGACTTAATCAGGAATTCAGGCCTAGACTGGCGCGATTTCAAGCTCAACTGAGCTTGGATGCAGTCGGTTACGGCTCTTCAAATTCCGTGGGTATTCGGAATCCGTTGCCGGCTGAGCGCTCCCTGGGATTTCCCTGGGGGTCGAACGGAGGGCTTCGGGTATGCCGACCGGGACTATCGCCAGGCTGCTCATCGACAAGGGATTCGGGTTTATCCGCGATGAGAGCGGCATCGAACACTTCTTCCACCGCAGTTCGGTACGTGGTGCCGTATTCGAGTTGCTGCGGGAAGGCCAGCGCGTCGAGTTCACCCCCGAAGACTCCGGCAAGGGTCCCCGCGCCGGTGACGTGCGGTTGATCGAAGGCTGACCAGAAACCGGCCTGGACATCGCGTCCGGGCCGGCCGCTTCGCCGTCTCGGTTCACAGTTCTGCCCGCTCCGTCACACCTCTACACTCAGCGCTTCGAGCGCCGCGTCCAGATCACTCAAGTCCCCGAGCACCGCGTCGGCGCCAGCCGCGCGCAGTTCGTCCTCGCCGTAGCTGCCGGTCGCGACGCCGACCGATCGTGCCCCGCCGGCGATCGCAACCGCGATGTCGAGCGGCGTATCGCCGACGATCACCACATCCGCCGGAGGAACGTCGGGGCCACCGGCGGCCCTCACCCGCTCGAGGGCGGTCCAGAGCAGGCCATTGCGATCATGAGTCCCGTCGCCGAACGCACCCGTGCCGAAGTACTGCCAGAGGTCGAAATGCTGGAGCTTTATCTGCGCGCCGCGCTCGAAGTTCCCGGTCAGCAGCGCCGCGTACGCAGCGTCACGCGACGCCAGAGTGTCGAGCAGTGGACGCACACCTGGCAGGATTCCCTTTCGCGGACCGGGCTCTTCGACCTCCCGCGCGAGATGATCGATGTACGCATCGTGGAACCGGCGGAGGGTCGCGTCATCGCACGGGATGCCGTGCGCCTGCACGAACTGCGCGAAGATCCAGGCATCGGTGCGTCCCGCCATGGGAATCGCGCCGAGCCCCTCGGGTACGCCGAACAGATCGGCACACGTGCGGTTCATCGCGCGCAAACCCGCCCCGCCGGTCAGCACGAGCGTACCGTCGATGTCGAAGAGAATCAGCCTCGCCACAGCCGGAAGCCTGATTGTACCCGGCTCCCGGCGTGTGCCGCCGCGTGGTGCTCAGCCCTCGCCGCGAACGTTCGCAGCGCGTGGTCCCTTCGCGGAGGGTTCCTCCTCGAAGCTGACGCGCTGTCCTTCGTTCAACTCGTCGAAGCTGCCCTCCACCGCGCTCCGATGGAAGAACCACTCCTGACCGCCGTCGTCCCTGATGAAGCCGAATCCTCTGTCTCGCACGAGTCTCTTGATCGTCCCGCCTGGCATGCCGACGTCTCCTTGGGGCACAGTGCCCCGCCGGAGAGCAATCAATATCTATTCCTGACCTCAACTCTGCAGGTCGACGCGCCAGCTATCGCCGCTTGAGCCGACCTGTCGCTGGTTCGAGCACAAGCGTTCGTGCCGACACCGAGGCGGCGAACCCGGCGTCGGCGGTGATCGTCAGTGCGGCCGCGCCCCGCCGCGTGGCGATCGTCCGGACATCGCGCGCGAACAGGGTCGCGTCGTGGCGAGAGAGAGCGGCCGAGGGATGTTCGAGGAGCAGCACCGCGGGGTCGAGGGCGAGCGCGCGGGCCAGACGCACGCGCAGGCGCGTGGCGGCATCGAGGTCGCCGACGCGACGTTCCCACACGGCCTCCTCGACGCCCGCCTCGCTCGCGAGCGCCGCGGCCTGCCGCGCGATCTCGGGCGGCGGGGGCTCGATCTGCAGCGAGAACGGCATCGCGAGGTTCTGAATCACCGTCATCGGCTCGAGCAGCGCGGCCCGCTCGCTCACGATGCCGAAGCGGTCGAGCGTGGCGAGCCAGTCGGTGCTGTCCGCGATGTCCGCCGTGGCACGCCCGAACACGCGGACGTGACCGGTGTCGGGCAGCGTGGCGCCCGTCATCAGGTTGATGAGGACTTCGGCCGCAGGCTGGTCGAGGCCGAGCAGCGCCACGTGATCGCCTTCCGACAGCGACAGCAGCTCGACGCGCAGCGGCCGAAGAGCGCCGTACTGCTTGGTGACGGCGGCGATCTCGAGGATGGGTGCGGTCATCGCGTTCAGGGATCACACGAGATGAGGCATGATCGCCTCGACGTCCTGCCAGTATGACCGAGCCCAGCGGACCCGATCCATCCTCACCGTTCGTGCGACGCTGGGCGGCGCGCCTCGGCACGGCGTTTCAGGAGCAGCGGCGCGCGCTCGACGTCGCCATGGGGCGCGGGCGCCACCTGCCGGCGCTCGCGCGCGCGGGTTTTCACGTCACCGGCATCGACATCCAGATCGACGCCGTTCGCGACACGGTGCGGACCGCACGCGCGGAGGGAGTCCCGCTCGACGCCATCTGCGCGGATCTGACTATGTTCCCGCTGCCGCGCGCGCACTTCGAGCTGATTGTCGTCACGCGCTACCTGCAGCGCGACCTCTTTGGTGCGCTGTGCGAGGCACTCGTGCCGGGTGGCGTGCTCCTCTACGAGACGTTCACCGACAACCAGCTGCGATACGACCGCGGCCCGCGCTCCCGCAATCACCTGCTGCGCCCGGGCGAGCTCCGGATGAGCGTGCATGGAATGGACGTGCTGTTCGACGAGGAAGTGACAGTACCCGGAGGCGGTCGCTCGAATCGCCGCGCGCAGGCGCGGCCGCTAGCGATACTGGCTGGTCCTGGCGAGCAGCCGTTCGAAGTGCTCGCGTGGCAGCGACACCCGCCCAGGAAGCAGCCCGCCGTGAGTCGCGTCGCCGTGGTAGTCGGAGCCGCCGCTCACGAGCAGCCCGAGGTCTCCGGCCATCGCGAGGTAACGCCCGGTGTCCGCGGCCGTGTGATCGGGGTGGAATGCTTCGAGCGCATCGAGCCCCGCTCCTGCGAACCCTGGAATCCAGTCGTCCCGCTGGACGAGAACGGGATGCGCGAGCGACGTGATGCCGCCCGCATCGTGCACGCGCGCGAACACTTCATCGGGGGGCGCGCCCACGCGCGGCACGAACGCCGGCCGTCCGCGCGACAGCCAGCGATCGAACGCTTCGTTCTTGTCGGCCACGTAGCCGCCGGCGACGAGGGCGCGCGCAATCCACGGCCGGCCCGCCGCGCGGCCGGTGTCGGTCACGCCAGGCGCGAGAATCGCCTCGGCATCGAGGCGGATGCCGTGGCTCGCCAGCCGATCGAGCATCTCGCGCACGCGTTCGAGCCGGCGCTGGCGCTGCGTCGCGAGGAACGTCTGCATCGCCGCCGACTCGCCGTCGAACAAGTAGCCGAGGACGTGCACGTCGCTGCCGTCGGCGACGGCCGTGATCTCGATCCCGGGGACGAACTCGACGCCGCGTGCGGCACATGCAGCCGCCGCGGCCGCGCACCCGGCGACGGTGTCGTGATCGGTCACCGCGAGCACCGTCACGCCGGCAGTTGCCGCACGCGCGGCCAGATCCTCTGGCGAGCAGGTACCGTCGGACGCCGTCGTGTGGGTGTGGAGATCGATCAACGGGCGGACGCGGGCGTGTCGGTACGGCCGGTCGCGCGGCGGAGCCCGAGGCGTTCGCGCAGCGCGCGGTACTCGCGGATCAGCAGGTCCCGGTGCTCGCGTTCCTCGTCGGCGAACTCCAGGAAGATCTGCTTCCCTTCGGAGTCCTCGAACCGTTCGCCGTACTTCTTGAAGAACTTGTGGGAGTCGCGCTCGCAGCGGATGCCGATGAGGAGCGCCTGCAGATCGTCGACGCCGGCGCGCAGCTTCTCGGCGCCTTCGGCGAAAATGCCCTGCGCCGCGCTCTTGAAGAAGAGGAACGTCGGCCGCGACTCGAGCGGCGGATCCTTGGCGATCAGCTCCGCGTAGCGTCGCTCGAGCGTGCTGAGGTGATGTTTCTCCTCCTCGGCGAGCCGCTGGAAGACGGTGCGGCCGCGCGGATCGGTCGCGAGGGCCGCGGCGCGCGTGTAGAACTCGAGACCGCTGCGCTCGGTCGCCACGGCGATCCGCAGCGCATCGCGCGCGAACACCATCTCGGTTTCGGCGCCGTCCAGGGTCGGCGTCTTCGTTCCCGTGCGGCACTCCTCGCACATGCCGAAGACCTGGATGACCGTCTGGCTCGGCACGAAATCCCGGGCGACTGCCACCTCCTCGAGAATCGCCTCGACATCGGAGCTGAGGAACTCCGAGGACCGATGGCACTCATTGCAGATGAGGTGAAAGTGGCGCGGGTGCCGGAGCGACGGCTCGAATCGCGAGCGCCCCTCGCCGAAATCGACCTTGCGGGCGATTCCGGCGGTCACCATCCACTGGAGGGTTCGATAGACGGTGGCCCGGCCGATGCCGGGATCCTCGCGGCGGACGAGGTCGCAGAGATCGTCCGCGCTCAGATGGCTCTTCTGGCGGAGGAAGATGTTCAGGATGCGGTCGCGCTTGCTGGAGCGCTTCCCGCCGGCCGGGCGAAAGCCCGTGAGGTCCAAGGTATGGCTTATTCGACCGAGAACGACTGGCCGCAGCCGCAGGTCGATGTGGCGTTCGGATTCTTGATGGTGAAGCCGCCGCCGGTGACGGTATCGACGAAGTCGACTTCGGCGCCGCCAAGGTACCGCACGCTGATCGGGTCCACGAACAGCTTGATGCCGTGCGACTCGTACACCTGGTCGCCGGCGCCCTGGCCGTTTTCCTCGATCATCAGCCCGTACTGGAAGCCGGAGCAGCCGCCGCCCTGCACGAACACGCGCAGCCCGCTGCCTGCCTTGTTCTCTTCAGCCAGAAGCTCGTTGATCTTGACTGCTGCCGTTTCCGAGACGTTGATCATCTGCGATTTCTCCTCAGGAAAGGCCCATTATACCATTCACGGTTCATGCCTTACGCCGTTCAGCCCCCTGCCCCGGAGGGCGTCCGGGAAGCGCTGGCCGAGGCACGCTGGACGGCAATGGTCGCGATGAGGCCGGATCTCGCGCCAGCCGTGCAGCTGCAGCGTCAGCTCATCGGCGTCGTGCTGCGCCTGACCGCCGCTTTCGAGGCGATGCGCGCCACCGGCTGTCGCTGCCTCCTCGTTATCTGGCGGCCAAGCTCAGCGCGGGGATCCCGGCGCTGGTCGGCGAGCCGATCCCGATTCCCTCGGTCAGGCTCGCGCCGACACTTGTCGAACTCTGCCGAGTCCTGGCCAGCCACGGCGGCGCCGGCGGGTCACCGTCCTGCAGGAGACCATCGAAGGCAGACGCGCTGGACGCCGGTTCGTTGCTGACGCTGCGCTCGCGTCGCGAGCAGGCCGCCATCCGCACCGGTCGCGACCAAGGCCGGCCTCGGCCCCGACCTGCTGTGGCTCGTCGCCGAACTGGCGGTCGGGCCCTTCGCGCACGCGCTTCAGCGGCACCCTGTTCGACGCGGCGCCCGCTGACGCACCGCTGCGGGCAGCGCTGGACGCGTGGCGCCACGGCTACTGCCCGCTCTGCGGCTCCTGGCCCGCGCTGGCCGAAGTTTTCGAGGCGGCGGCGTCTCCTGCGCTGTCGTTCTGCGCCGCTGGCATGGGAGCCGGCAACCGCCGCGTGTGCGTATTGCGGCGACGCGATGACGGTTCGTGCGCTGGCGTCCCAGGCCGAGACCGGGCGATGCGCCTCGAGAGCCTGCGAGGCGTGTCGCGGCTACCTGAAGACCGTCGACGTCAGCGCGCTCGCCGTTTCCGCTCCTCGCGCTCGCCGATCTCGAGACGATGGATCTCGATCTGACCGCGATGGAACGCGGCTTACGCGCGGCCGCCGATCAAGGACGTTCGGCACGCGGTAGCGCGCACCAACTCACTAATTCACTGACTACAGCTAGACTCACCGATTCGCCACTTCACGAACTCGCCAATTGCCCCAGGTGCTCGCCCGGACTCCTGCTCGATGTCCTTGTGCAGGCTGTTGCCGTGCGCGTCCATCGTGACGATGGCCGGGAAGTCCTCGACGCTGCAGGTGCCACATCGCTTCGGGCGTGCCGAACTCGAGCAGCGACACGCCGTCCACCCCTTGATCGACCGCGCGTAGAACTGCGCCGCGCCGCCGATCGCGTTCAGGTACACGGCGCCGTGCTCCTTGAGCGCGGCCAGCGTCTTCGCGCCCATGCCGCCCTTGCCGATCACCGCGCGCACGCCGTAGCGCTTGATGATCTCGCCCTGATACGGCTCCTCGCGGATGCTCGTCGTCGGGCCCGCGGCGGTGACGCGCCAGCCGTCGCCTTCCTTCACGACGACCGGGCCGCAGTGATAGAGGACCGAGCCGCGCAGATCGACCGGCGGCTCGTGCTTCATCAGGTGCGAGTGCACGGCGTCGCGGCCGGTGAACATGCGCCCTGACACCAGCACGACGTCGCCGACCTTGAGCGCGCGCACCGCGTCCTCCGTGAGCGGCGCGTCGAGCACGACTCTCGCGCCCGGTCCGCGCGAACCCGGCCTGATCGAGCATCGGGATGATCGGGTGCGACGGGATCGCGATAGAGCCAGCTGCGTGATCGCGCCGGTCGACGCGTCGAGCACCACGCCGAGCCGGCGGAACGCCCAGCAGTCGTAGGCGACCGAGACGAAGAAGCTCGCCGGCAGGCGGTTGAGCGCGCCGATCTTGCAGCCGATCAGCGTGACCTTGCCGCCGAATCCCATCGGGCCGATGTCGAGGTGTTGACCGTCGCCATGATCGACGCCTCGAGCTCCGCCAGCCGCGGATCCGGATTCACGTCGTCCAGCGTCCGGAACAGCTGCTCCTTGGCGTGCAGTGTAGCCGGACGTGCGATCGCCGCCGACGCAGACGCCGACGGCGCCGGGGCTGCAGCCCTTGCCCTGCGCGTTCCAGACCGCGTGCAGGATGCACTTCCTCACGCCGTCGAGCGTGCGATCGGCGCGGCCGAGATGCGGCAGCTCGACCGGCAGCGCGTACTGCGCGTTGGTGTTCTCGCAGCCGCCGCCCTTCAGGATCAGCTTGACCTCGATGTCGTCGCGCTCCCACTGATCGAAGTGGATGATCGGCGTGCCGGGCCCGAGGTTGTCGCCCGAGTTCTCGCCGGTGATCGAATCGACCGAGTTCGGCCGCAGCTTGCCGCGCCGCGTCGCTTCGGCGATCGCCTCGCGGATCTGCTGCGCGCATCCAGATCTGGTTGGCGCCGACCGGCACTTGCACCTCGAAGGTCGGCATGCCGGTGTCCTGGCAGATCGCGCCTTCGTGATCGACGGCGAGATCGATGTTCTGCGCGATGATCGTCAGCGCCTGCGACGCGCGCGTGCCGTCCGGCTCGGCGCTGCGCGCGATGCTTCATCGCGGCGCGCACGTCGGGCGGCAGGTCGGTCGAGGTGCGGACGATCAGCTGGAGGACGCTGTCGAAGAATGATGGAAGCATGCCGATGCATGCTGTGAATGCGACGCGCTCAGTATAATTGACCGATGACGTTCCGCACCGAGCGCGACCCGCTGGGCGAGCTGAAGGTTCCCGCCGACGCCTACTACGGCGTGCAGACGGCCCGCGCGCGTCGAGAACTTTCCCGATCAGCGGCCTGCGCGCGCCGGCCGACCTCGTCACCGCGACCATCCTCGATCAAGAAGGCCGCCGCCGAGGCCAACCGCGACCTCGGCCGCCTCGACCCCGCCATCGCGGACGCCATCGTCGCCGCCGCCGACGAAATCCTCGCCGGGCAGCTGCGCGATCAGTTCGTCGTCGACGTCTACCAGGCCGGCGCCGGCACCTCGCACAACATGAACGCCAACGAGGTGCTCGCCAACCGCGCCGGCGAAATCCTCGGCGAGCCGCGCGGCATCGTACGCGCCGCGTGCACCCGAACGATCACGTCAACATGGGCCAGTCGACCAACGACGTGTTCCCGACGGCGACGCGGCTGGCGCTGCTGCTCGGGCACGGACCGCTGCTCGCGGCGCCGCGCGCGAGCTGGCCGAGAGCTTCGCCGCGCAAGGCCGCCGAGTTCCGCGACGTGCTGAAGACCGGCCGCACGCACCTGCAGGACGCGGTGCCGATGACGCTCGGGCAGGAGTTCGGCGGCTACGCCGCGTGCATGCGCCGCGGCGCCGACGATGTCGAGCGCGCGGCGCGAGCAGCTGCAGGAGCTGAACATCGGCGCGACGGCGGTCGGCACGGGCCTGAACGCCGGCGACGACTATCGCCGCGCGGGTCGTCGACAGCCTCGTGCGCTACGACCGGGCTGCCGCTGCGCCCGGCCGCGAACCTGTTTCGCGTCACGCAGAGCATGGGCGACGTGCTCGCCTACTCCGGCGCGATGCGCCGGCTGGCGGTGGAGCTCGGCAAGGTCGCCAGCGACCTGCGGCTGCTGAGCATGGGACCGCGCGCCGGGCTCTCGGAGATCGCGCTGCCGGCCGTGCAGCCCGGCTCGTCGATCATGCCGGGCAAGGTGAATCCGTCGGTTCCGGAGATGGTGAACCAGGTGTGCTTCCAGGTGATGGGCTGCGACACGACGGTGGCGCTCGCGTGCGAGGCGGGGCAGCTCGAGCTGAACGTGATGATGCCGGTGATCGCCTGGAACGCGCTGCACGCGTCGACGATCCTCCGAACGTCGATGCGACGTGCTTCCGCACGCGCTGCGTCGACGGGCTCACGGCCGACGCGGCGCGCGCGCGCGAGCTGCTCGATCGCAGCACCGCGACGGCGACGGCGCTCAGTCCGTACATCGGCTACGCGGCGACCGCGGAGATCGCCAAGGAGGCGGTCGCAACCGGCCGGCCGATCCGCGAGCTCGTGCTCGAGCGCGGGCTGCTCGACGCGCGACAGCTCGACGAGATCCTGTCGGTCGACGCGATGACGCGCGGCGGCATCGTCGGCGCGAGCGGCGGAAGTGAGGCAGGCCGCGATGGCCGGAGGGCGCGCGGTCGATCGCTCGTGGCGGCGCGTCGATCGTGCGGCGTGCGTGCTGCGGCGCGCATCGGGACCCGCGCTCGCCGCAGCTGCCGGCCGGCCGCTGGCCCTGCCGCTGCCCGACCGCCCGCGGCCGCGCGCAGCCGGCGCAGGCGCCGCTCAGGACAGCGCGCGGCTGTTTCCGCCGCAGGATCTGGGCCTGCTCGAGGCGCCCGATCGCGACGAGTGGCAGAAGCCCGATCTGATCATGGACGCGCTCGGCATCGCCGACGGCGCGGCGTCGCCGACCTCGGCGCCGGCGGCGGCTGGTTCACCGTCCGGCTGGCGCGGCGCGTCGGGCCGAACGGCACTGGTCTACGCCCAGGACATCCAGCCGCAGATGATCGAAGCGATCGACCGGCGGGTGCAGCGCGAAGGGCTTGACGAACGTCCGGACGGTGCTCGGCACGCCGACCGATCCGAAGCTGCCGCCGAAGCCTCGACGCCGTGCTGATCGTCGACGCGTATCACGAGATGGACGAATCCGGCCGCCCGACGTGATCCTGACGCTGCTGCGGAACGTCGCGCGCGCGCTCAAGCCGCAGGGCCGCCTCGGCGTCGTCGACTTCCTGCCCGGCGGCGGCGGTCCCGGGCCCGCGCCCGACGAGCGCGTCGACCCGGAGACGGTGATCGCGCGCGGCCGAGGCGGCCGGGCTGACAGCTGCAGTCGCGCGAGACGCGTGCCGCCGTTCCAGTTCCTGCTCGTGTTCGGCAAGACCGTCGCCACCGCCGCCGACGTCGCGCCGTCGTGACCATGGCCGCACCGGTTCCGACCGCGCTGACCATCGCCGGCAGCGACTCCGGCGGCGGCGCCGGCATCCAGGCCGACCTCAAGACGTTCGCGGCGCTCGGCGTCTACGGCACGCAGCGCCATCACCGCGATCACGGCGCAGAACACGATCGGCGTGACCGCGCGTGAACGCGCTCGCCGCCGACGCTCGTGACCGCGCAGATCGAAGCGGTCGCCGGCGACATCGAGCTGCACGCCACCAAGACCGGCATGCTCGCCACCGCGGCGCATCGTCGAAGCCGTGGCCGCCGCGATCGCGGAGCTCGAGCTGCCGCTGGTCGTCGTCGATCCGGTGATGGTGGCGAAGAGCGGCGACCGGCTGCTCGACGAGGACGCGGTGCACGGCGATGCGCGCGGAGCTGCTGCCGCGCGCGCGCGTCGTGACGCCGAACATCCCCGAGGCCGAGGTGCTGAGCGGACATGCCGATCCGGTCGCTCGACGATGCGCGCGAGGCGGCGCGGACGCATCCATGCGCATGGGCCCGGCGCCGTCATCGTCAAGGGCGGGCACGGCACCGGCGACGACGATCGTCGACCTGCTGTTCGACGGCGGCACGTTCACCGAGTTCCGCACGCCGCGCATCGACACGCGCAACACGCACGGCACCGGCTGCACGTTCGCGTCGGCCATCGCCGCGCACCTCGCGCTCGGCCAGCCGCTCGTCGAGGCGGTCGGCGCTGGCGCAGGCCTATGTCGCCGGCGCGATTCGGCACGGCGCTGCCGATCGGCCACGGGCACGGGCCGCTCGATCACTTCTGGCGACCGGCCATGCGCTCGACGGCGTCGGCGCCTCAGCGTCAAACGCATGAGCCGCTGTATACTGATCGTGTGGACTGTTCCGCTGCTGGCGATCGGGCCCGATCCGCTGGCGCTCGAGCCGCTGATCGCCGCCGTGCGCGACCGTGGCGAGCGCGACCGGGTCGGACGGCGCGGTCGCGACGTTTCTCGGGCTGGTGCGCAACCACAACGTCGGCCGGCAGCGTCCAGTACCTCGAGTACGAGGCCTACGAGCCGCTGGCGCTCCGGGCCTTCGAGCGGATCGCCGCCGAGGCGCGGCGCGCTGGCCGGGCGTGCGGCTGGCGCTGCACCACCGGATCGGCCGGCTCGAGATCGGCGAGGCCAGCGTCGCGATCGCGGCGGCGTCGCCGCACCGCGCGCGACGCGTTCTGCCGCCTGCCGCTACGCGATCGAGCGGGTCAAGCAGATCGCGCCGATCTGGAAGCGCGAGTTCTTCGAGGGCGGCGACGTCTGGATCGAGGGCGCGACGGCCGACCCCGACGATGCGGCGGCGCGGGCCGCAGGCGGAGCGGGTGGCATGCGCGTGACGGTGCGGCTGTTCGCCCGGCTGCGCGACATCGCCGGCGCGGCCGAGCTGGCGCGCGAGGTCGGCCGCGGACGCGACGATCGGCACGGTCTGGCGGCAGCTGGTCGCGCGAGTTCCCGGAGCTCGCCGCGCTACGAGCGGTCGATCTCGAGCGCGGTGAACGCCGACTACGCGCGGATGGACCAGACGTCGTGCACGACGGCGACGAGGTCGCGTTCCTGCCGCCGGTGTCGGGCGGCTGGAGCGACGTGAAGCCGGACGCTGAGGTCCGCAGGGATTCATGTTCGACAAACTGGCAGCGACGGAACAGCAGTACGAAGAGCTGATCGCAGCGGCTCGGCTCGGCCGAGGCTGCAGAGCGATCCGGCCGAGTACCGCAAGCAGTCGAAGGCGCTCGCCGAGATCGAGCCGATCGTCGAGCGCTTCCGCGAGTACAAGACGGTGGTGCGCGAGCATCGCCCAGACCGAGGAGCTCGTCGCCGGCGGCGACGCCGACATGCGCGAGCTCGCGCACGAGGAGCTGAAGGCGCTCGTCGCCCGCCGCGACGCGCTCACTCGCCGAGCTGAAGGTCCTGCTGGTCCCGAAGGATCCGAACGACGAGAAGAACGTCGTGCTCGAGATCCGCGCCGGCACCGGCGGCGACGAAGCGGCGCTGTTCGCCGCCGAGCTGTTCCGGATGTACTCGAAGTACGCCGAGCGCCAGGGCTGGCAGCATCGAGGTGATGTCGAGCAGCGACACCGGCGTCGGCGGCCTGAAGGAAGTCATCGCGACGATCGAAGGGCGCGGCGTCTACAGCAAGCTGAAGTACGAGAGCGGCGTGCACCGCGTGCAGCGCGTGCCGGCGACCGAGGCGAGCGGCCGCATCCACACGTCGACGGCGACGGTCGCCGTGCTGCCGGAAGCCGAGGAAGTCGACATCCAGATCAACGACAAGGACCTGCGCATCGACACGTTCTGCTCGAGCGGCCCCGGCGGCCAGAGCGTCAACACGACCTACTCGGCGGTGCGCATCACCCACATTCCGACCGGCGTCGTCGTCTCGCAGCAGGACGAGAAGTCGCAGATCAAGAACCGCGCGAAGGCGATGAAGGTGCTGCGCGCGCGGCTGTACGAGATGGAGCTGCGCAAGCAGCAGGACGCGATCGCCAAGGACCGGCGCAGCCAGGTCGGCACCGGCGAGCGCTCGGAGAAGATCCGCACCTACAACTTCCCGCAGAGCCGCATCACCGATCACCGCATCAACTTCACGACCCACCGGCTCGTGGACGTGCTGAACGGCGACCTCGCGGAGCTGCTCGACAACGTCATCACGCACTACCAGTCGGAGAAGCTGAAGGACGCCACCGCGGTCTCCTGAGCCGCCGGGCGCATCCGACGGTCCGGGACGATGCCCACTGCGATCAACGCGCTGGTCGCGGCTGCGCGGCGGCGCTTCAGGGCTGCGGGATCCACCCCGACGAAGCGGCGCTCGACGCGCGGCTGCTGGCGCAGCACGTCCTCGGCTGGGACGCCGCGCGTCTGCTCACCCACGGCGACGAGCACGCGCCGTCGACAGTTCGCACGCAGCTCTACGAGCCGCTCGTCGCGCGCCGGTCGCCCGCGAGCCGCTGGCCTACATCACCGGCATGCGGGAGTTCTGGGGCCTCGCCATTCGAGGTCACGCCGCGCCGTCCTGATCCCGCGACCCGAAACCGAGCTGCTCGTCGAGGCGGCGCTCGACGCACTGCCGAGCGGCGCGCCACTGCGCATCGCCGACGTCTGCACCGGCAGCGGCTGCGTGGCGGTGGCGATCGCGCGCGAGCGTCCCGAACGCTCGGCGTCGTCGCCACCGACATCTCGGCCGACGCGCTCGAGATCGCGCGGCGCAACGCGGCGCGCCACGGCCTGACGTCGCGGGTCCGGCTGCTGCCACGCTGACCTGCTGGCCGGCATGTCGATCGGCGTTCGACCTCATCGTCGCCAACCCGCCCTACGTGCCGTCGGGCGATCGCCGCACCTCCAGCCGGAGGTGCGCGACTACGAGCCGGCGGTCGCGCTGTTCGCGGGGCCCGACGGCCTGCAGATCGTGACGCGCCTCGTGGCGGAGGCCGGCGGCGTGCTCGCCAGGGGAGGCTTGCTGATGTTCGAGTTCGGCGCGGGCCAGGCGGAGGCGGTGGCCGGCCTGATCGAAAGGTCGCCCGACTTCACGCTGATCGAGCTGAGACACGACCTGCAGGGCATCCCGCGAGTCGCCGTGGCGCAGATGAGCATAGGTAGCGTCCCCATGTGCCTGTTCTGTCGCATCATCAACCGCGAGATTCCGGCGTCGATCGTCTACGAGGACGAGCAGGTGCTCGCGTTCAACGACATCAACCCGCAGGCGCCGACGCACGTCCTGATCGTGCCCAAGCGGCACATCGCGACGCTGAACGACCTGCAGCCGGCGACGATGGGCTCGTCGGCGAGCTGGTGCGGCGGGCGGCCGCGATCGCGGCGGAACGGGGCATCGCCACGGCGGGTACCGGACGGTCTTCAACACCAACCGCGACGCCGGCCAGACGGTCTTCCACATCCACCTGCACCTGCTCGGCGGCCGCAGCCTCGGCTGGCCGCCTGGCTAGTCGCAGAGTCGCCAGATCGCAGATCACAAGTCGAAGTCGCAAGTCCATCGACGACTTGCGACTTGTGACTGAGGACTTGCGACTACAGCGTAGGAACCCTAAACAAGTGAGCGCAATCGATCTGAGCGTGCGCACGCCTCGCTGGAGCAGCTCTCCCTCGCGCGGATGGGGCGTCGTCGCCCTGATGCAGCAGCACGGCCTGCATGCCGGCGCGCAACGCGCCCTCGATGTCGTGCGAGCACGCTGTCGCCGACCATCACCGCGTTCGCGGGCGCGGCACGTCCGACAGATCTGCAGCGCCGCGCTGGAAAATGCTCGGGTGCGGCTTCATAAGCCCGTGCTCGGACGAGGAGACCGCCGCGGCAATCAGTCCCTGCAGCTCGAAGTGCGACTGAAAGGACGCCAGGCAGCGGTGCGAGTTCGAAATCAGCCCGATGCGCACGCCCGCATGCCGCCAGCGAGCGCAGCACGCCGGCACGTCGTCGTACAGCTCGAAGTGATGACAGGCGGCCCACTCCGCGTAGATCTCGCGTGCGCAGGCGTCGACCGCTTCGCCGCGCCCGCCCATCTGCTCGATGATGTGCCGCGTGTAAGCCGACGAAGATCTCGTCGTCGTACGCGACTGTCGTCCGGCCCATCGAGGAGCGGCGCGGCGCTGGCCACGGCGCTGGCGAACTGCTCGGGATCGACCGCCATGCCGTAGCGCCGGCAGAACGCCTGGTAGCCGCTCGCCTGGAACGTCGGGCCCGGGATAGATCAGCGTGAAATCGACGTCGAAGAAAACGGCCCGTGGTCATCGCCGGCTCGTACGGACCGGCGACGACGACCGTCGCGCGTGCCGGGTCGAGCATCGATGGCGGCCGCATGCGCCTCGTCGAGCGTGACGGCGCTCAGGAGCGCCGGCAGGCGCAGGTCGTAGTCCAGGCCGAGACCGAAGAACTCCGCGGTCTGCAGGAACTGCGCGATGCCCGCGTTGGTTTCGAGCGCCCGCGGCATCGACCCGATCAGGTACTGCCGCGAGTCGGTCGAGCTCCTTAGCGGTCACCCCGTCGCGCCGCATGGCCGTCGAGCTCGTCGTCGATCGATGCAATCGCGCGCTCGACGTTCGCCGCGCTGACACGCCGGCCCGCACCACCAGCGGCCCCTCGATGACGTTGGCATCGAACGCGCTCGACACGTAGTAGGCCATGCCCTGACGCTCGCGGATGCTGTCGCCCAGCCGGCCGCCGAGCGCGTACTGCCCCAGCGCGTCGTTCATCAGCCAGAACGCGTAGTAGCCGCGGATCCGCTCGCGCGATCGTCGTGAAGCCGTAGGCGATGTCGGCCTGCGACTTGTTCATCATCGGGATGACCTCGCGGCGCCGCGACACGGCTGGCTCGGGGCGCGCGACGGCAGCGCCGGCGGCGCCTGCGCCGCGCCAGCCGCCAAACGCCGACGCCGCGCTCGCCTCGAGCGTGCGCCGGCGTCCACGTCGCCGACGATCGACGGCACGGCAGCGCAGACGGGCTGAACCGGTCGCGCATGCAGCGCGAGCAGCTGCGCCCGCGAGGCCGCCTCCACCGACTCGATCGATCCCTTCACGCGGCGCCCGTACGGGTGCTGCTCGCCGTACAGGAGCGCCATCAGCCCCTCGACGGCACGCACCGCCGGGTTGTCGTCGTCCTGGCGCAGCGCCGTGATCACCTCGCCCTTGCGGGTGACGAGCTCCGACTCGGGGACCGTCGGCGTCATGACGACGTCGCCGAGCAGGTCGAGCACGCTGTCGAAGTCGTCGGCGAGGCACATGCAGACGATCGACAACAGGTGACGGGTCACGCCGATGCTCAGCGTGACGCCGCGGTTGTCGAGCGCGTCCGCAATGTCGGCAGCCGAGCGCGTGGCCGTGCCGCGATCGATGACGCGTGACAGCAGGTGCATCGCGCCCGGCAGCGGCGATGCGGGTCGCAGACAGACCCGCCTCGCACGGCCAGATTGATCGCGACCGCCGGCGTCTTGCGCGTCTGCCTGACGACGACGGTCGCGCCGTTGGCAGGACCGTGCGCAGAGGGTGGAGCGCCACGGCGGCGGTGCTCATCGCGGGTCTCGGTCGACGTCGGCGGCGGACGCCTCGATCGGAAGCGGATCGAACCAGCCGATCGTCCGGTTGGCCTGCCGGAACATCGCGGCCGCGACTGCATGGACCTCGTCCGCGGTGACGGCGGCGATGCGCGTCGGCAGCTGCCCGAAGGTATCGACGCGAGCCGATGGTCGCGAAGTACCCGAGCTGGTGGGCGATGTTCGTGACGCTGTCGTCGTCGAAGACCAGCCGCGCGTGGAGCTGCGCCTTCGCCCGTATCAGCTCCTGCCCGGTGATGCCGTCACGCGCGCACGTGTCCGACGGCATCGAGCGAGCGCCTCTTCCGCCGCCTGCAGCGGCGTGCCGTCGGTAGCCGTCGCCGAAAGCGTGTAGAGGAACGGCTCCGCCGTCGGCAGCAGCGCGCCCGAGACGCCGACGCGAGGCCACGTTCGACCAGCGCGCGATACAGCCGGGCGCTGCGCTGCGGCGGCGGCACCTGGAAGCTGCTCCACAGGTTCACGCCCTTGGCGCCGGTCAGCACCGCATCGAGGACCAGCGCCGGGACGAACCCTGGTCGGTCACCGCCGGCGCGTGGAATGCGGCCTTCAGATACGCGGCGGTGCCTTCCTTCGCCGGATCACGAGCCGCCGCTCACCGGTCTGTTCCGGCTCGACGCGTCTGGATGCGCAGGAGGCCGGCGCCCGGTTCGAATGTTGCCGAAGTGGTGCCGCGCGCGCTGCAGCGCGTCGTCCGCGTCGACATCGCCGACGACGACGAGCGTCGCGTTGTTGGGGACGTAGTAGCGCCGGTAGTAGCCGTAGAGATCGTCGCGCGTCATCGTCTGGAGGTCCGACAGCCAGCCGATGGTGGGATGCCGGTAGGGATGCGCCTTGAAGGCGGTCGCGGTCACTTCCTGATCGAGGAAGCTGGTCGGGATCGTTCTCGCCGCCCTGCAGCTCCGAGATGATGACGGTCCGCTCGGACTCGCAGTCGTCGGGATCGTAGAGGCAGCGGCCCATCCGCTCGGCCTCGATGAACAGCATGCGGTCGAGCGCGTGGCGGGTGGCCGTCTCGAGGTACGTGGTCTGATCGATCCACGTGTAGCCGTTCCAGCTCCCGCCGAACTGCTCGATGATCCCCTTCACCTGGTCGCGGGGGATGTTCGCCGTCCCCTTGAAGTTCATGTGCTCGACCCAGTGCGAGACACCCGTCAGCCCAGGACGTTCATCCTTGCGAACCGACCTTGTACCAGCACCAGACCGACGCCAGCGGCGCGGTGTGCTCCTCCAGGACCAGCACCTTCAGGCCGTTGTCGAGGACTTCCGTGCGCAGTCCCGCGGTTTGACGAGCTTCCGCCGGTATGGCCATCTGTTCATTATAAAATCGACAGATACCCATGCCTGAGTGGAAAGACACCGTCAACCTGCCGCGCACCGACTTCCCGATGAAGGCGAACCTGCCGACGAGCGAGCCCGAGACGCTCGGCCGGTGGTCCGCCATGGATCTCTACGGGAAGATTCGCGGGGCGCGCCGCGGCGCACCCAAGTTCGTGCTGCACGACGGTCCGCCCTACGCCAACGGCAACATTCACATGGGGCACGGCGCTGAACAAGATCCTCAAGGACTTCGTCGTGAAGTCGCGGTCGATGGCCGGCTTCGACGCGCCGTACGTCGTCGGGCTACGACTGCCATGGCCTGCCGATCGAGCTTCAGGTCGATCGCGAGCTCGGACCGAAGAAGCGCGAGATGTCGACGGCCGATTTCTGCCGCGCGTGCCGTGCCTACGCGGAGCGCTTCATCGGCACCATGACGGAGCAGTTCCAGCGGCTCGGCGTGCTCGGCACCTGGGACGAGCCATACCTGACGATGGACTTCCGGTACCAGGCGGCGATCGCGCGCGCCTTCGGCCGGTTCGTCGAGCAGGGGCTCGTCTACAAGGGCAAGAAGCCGGTGCACTGGTGCATCCACTGCCGCACGGCGCTCGCCGAGGCCGAAGTCGAGTACGAAGACCACTCGTCGCCCTCGATCTACGTCGAGTTCCCGCTGGCGCCCGAGAGCGCTGAGGAGCTCGGGGCGCGCGTGCCCGCCCTGTGCGGGACGCGAGGTGTCGGTCCTGATCTGGACGACGACGCCGTGGACGATCCCGTCGAACCTGGCCATCGCGTTCCATCCGGAGCTCGATTACGCGCGCGTACGACGTGGACGGCCGCGCGGTCATCGTCGCCGAGGCGCTGGCGGCGAAGGTCGCGAACGCGGTCGGGCGGCCGCTCGACAACCCGGTTGCGACGATGAAGGGTGAAGTGCTCGAGCGGCATCCGCTTCCGGCATCCGCTGTACGAACGCGACTCGCTCGGCGTCCTCGCCGATTACGTCACGCTCGACGCGGGCACCGGCGCGGTGCACACGGCGCCCGGACACGGCGCCGACGACTTCGGACGGGCATCAGCTACGGGCTCGACATCTACGCACCGATCGGCCCGGCGGGCCACTTCCTCGAGAGCGTCGAGCCTGTTCGGCGGCATGCGCGTGTTCGACGCCAACCCCAAGGTCGAGGAAGCGCTGAAGGAGCGCGGCCGGCTCTGGCATCGCAAGTCGTTCTCGCACCAGTACCCGCACTGCTGGCGCTGCCACAACCCGGTGATCTTCCTGGCGACGTCGCAGTGGTTCATCGCGATGGACGACGCGCGGCGTCTCGGCCGGAACGCGGCGCTGCGTCACGGCCGGAGCGTCGCGGCGCCGGACACTGCGCGGCGCCGCGCTCGAGCCAGATCGACCGCCAGGTCAACTGGATTCCGTCGTGGGGACACGACCGGATCTACAACATGGTTGCGAACCGCCCGGACTGGTGCATCTCGCGTCAGCGCGCCTGGGGTGTGCCGATTCCGGCGCTCGATTGCGCCAGCTGCGGTGAAGCGCTTGTGTCGCCCGCGCTCGTCGAGAAGGCGGCCGCGGTGTTCGAGCAGTACGGCGCCGACGCATGGTACGAGCGTCCGACCGAGGAGTTCGTGCCGGCCGGACTCGTCTGCCCGGGCTGCGGCGGAAGCCGCTTCGAGCGGGAGATGAACATCCTCGACGTGTGGTTCGACTCCGGATTCGAGCCACGAGGCGGTGCTCTCGGTCCGTCCCGAGCTGACGTGGCCCGCCGACATCTACCTCGAGGGCAGCGACCAGCACCGCGGGTGGTTTCAGAGCTCGCTGCTCGTGGGGCTCGGCACGCGCGGACGGGCGCCGTTCCACGAGGTGCTCACGCACGGGTTCATCGTGGCGGAGGACGGCCGGAAGATGTCCAAGTCGATCGGCAACTCGATCGAGCCGCAGGACGTCATCAAGCAGAGCGGCGCGGACATCCTCCGGCTCTGGGTGTCGATGAGCGACTACACCCAGGAGATCCGCCTGGGCAAGGAGGTCCTCGCGCGGGCGAGCGAAGCGTACCGGAAGATCCGCAACACGCTGCGGTATCTGCTGGCCAACCTGTACGACTTCGACCCGGCGCTGGATCGCCTCGATGTCGCGCAACTCGAGGAAGTCGATCGCTACATCCTGGCCCGCTACGCGGCAGTCGCGCTGAAGGTCAAGAAGGCGTACACCGAGGTACGACTACGGCACGATCTTCCAGAGCGTGAATGCGTTCGCCACGGTCGACCTGAGCGCGTTCTACGCCGATGTGTCGAAGGATCTGTCTGTACACGTTCGCGGCGCGCGCACGGGCGCGGCGCTCCGCGCAGACGGCGATGTACATCATGGCCGACGGCCTCACGCGACTGCTCGCGCCAATCCTCTCGTTCACCGGCGACGAGCTGTGGCGGCACCTGCCGGGTCGCGGCGGTGTCGAGTCGGTGCACATCGCCGTGTTCCCCCAGGACACGGAGCTCGACGCGCTGGCCGATCCAGACCTGCTGCAGCGGTGGGATCGGCTCGTCGACCCTGCGCGAGCGCGTGCTCGCGGAGATCGAGCCGCTGCGCAAGGACAAGCAGATCGGCAGCTCGCTCCAGGCGCAGCGTGGTGCTCTCGGCGACCGAAAAGGAGCTGGCGTTTCTCGAGCAGCATGCCGCACAGCTGCCGATGCTGTTCATCGTGTCCGAGGTCGAGCTGCGTCCCGCACCGACCGACGTCGAGGCGCATGCCGAGGCTGCGCCGAAGATCACCATCGAACGCGCAGGCGGCGTGAAGTGCGAGCGCTGCTGGCGCTACGTGCCGCGGGTCTCGGTCGAGCCGGAATGGGCCGGGCTGTGCGATCGTTGCCAGGGAGCACTCGTCGAGCCGATTCATGGCTGAGCCCCGACAGACCGGCTGGCGCGGGCGGCGACTGGAGTTGCTCGTCCCGATCTTCATCGTTGCGCTCGACCAGCTGACGAAGTGGCTCGTCCGCGCACGGGTGCCGCATGCACGGCAGCGTGGACGGTCATCCCCGGGTTCCTCGACTTCACGCACGTCCGGAACACCGGCGCGGCATTCGGGTTTCTCAACGCGGTCGACTTTCCGTGCAAGACGATCGTGATTGCCCTGGTCGCCATCTGCGCGCTCGTCGGCGTGGGGCTGTACTGGGGCCGATCTGCGCGGCGAGCAGCCTGCTGGCCCGCTTCGGCCTCGCGCTGATCATCGGCGGTGCCGCCGGCAACCTGATCGACCGGGTGGTGCTCGGCTCCGTGGTCGATTTCGTCGACGCGTACTGGGGCGCCTATCCACTTCTGGGCCTTCAACGTCGCCGACTCGGCGATCACGGTCGGTGTCGCCGTGATGATCCTCGACATGATCGGGACAGGGACGCATGCATCCAATACTGCTTGAGCTCGGTCCGGCGACCATCTACACCTACGGCGTCCTGCTGGCGGCAGCGTACCTCCTGGGTCTGAAGCTCGCGATGGTGCGCGCGAAGGCGCGCGGCCTCGACCAGACGCGCGTCCTCGACCTGGGGATCTACATCATCATCAGCGCGCTCGTCGGAGCGAAGCTGCTGCTGGTCATCACCGACTTCCGGACCTACACGTCGAATCCCGCGGAACTGCTGACGCTGGCGCGATCGGGCGGCGTCTTCTACGGCGGCCTCATCCTCGCCGTCATCGTCGCGCTCTGGTACATCCGCCGGATCGGCCTGCCGCTGTGGACCACCTGCGACGTGTTCGCGCCCGGCATCGCGCTCGGCCACGTGGTCGGCCGGTTCGGCTGCTTCTTCGCGGGATGCTGCTACGGAAAGCCGACCGATGTCCCGTGGGCGATCACCTTCACCGAATCCCTACGCGGCCGCCAACGTCGGCACGCCGCTCAACGTGCCGCTCCACCCGACACAGCTGTACGAGGCCGGTGCTGAAGCGCTGATTCTCGGGCTGCTCCTCGCGACCGAGAACCGCGGGCGGCGCTTCCCCGGGCGGACCTTCTGGCTGTACATGCTGCTCTACGCCATCTCGCGCTACGTCATCGAGATCTTCCGCGGCGACCCGCGCGGCAGCGTGTTGATGTTCTCGACGTCGCAATTCATCTCGCTGCTGCTCGCGCCGCTCGCGGTCGTCATGCTCGTGTAGCTCGGCCGGCGCAGCTCGAGCCGGCACCGACGGGCCGCACGAAAGGCTGCCTGACATTCACGTTTCACGCTCACGGTTTCCGACCGTCGCCGACGAGCGACGGCTGCGGCTCGATCGCTTCCTGGTCTCGCTGCTCGCCGGCCAGTCGCGATCGCAGCTCCAGCGCCTGATCAAGGACGGGCGCGTGCACCGTCGGCGGGCCAGCCGGCGAAGGCCAACCAGTCGGTCAAAGCCGGGCAGGTCGAATCGAGCGTGGACGTTCCCGAGCCGGTCGAGGCCGCGCCAGCCGCGGAAGCGCTCGACCTGCCGATCCTCTACCAGGACGCCGACCTCATCGTCGTGGACAAGCCGGCCGGGATGGTCGTGCACCCTGCGGCGGGACACGAGTGCGGGACGCTGGTCAACGCGCTGCTGCACCACGTCGACGATCTGAGTGGCATCGGCGGCGAGAAGCGGCCCGGCATCGTCCACCGCCTCGATCGGGGCACGTCGGGCCTGATGGTCGTCGCGAAGAACGACGCGCGCACGAGGAGCTCGTCGCGCCAGTTCCACGATCGCGAGGTCGAGAAGGAGTACGTGGCGCTCGTCTGGGGCGTCGTCCAGGCCGGGCGTCGGATCGATGCGCCGATCGGACGCGATCCCGGTCAACCGGAAGAAGATGTCGGCGAAGGCGCGGCGAAGCCGTGAGGCGGTGACGCGAATCGTCCGCGCCGAGCACCTCAACCCCGCGCTGACGCTGGCGCAGATCGCGATCCATACCGGCCGGACCCACCAGATCCGCGTGCACCTGAGCGCGATCGGCCATCCCGATCGTCGGCGACGCGCTCTATGGCGGCGTCCACAGGCGCGTGGCGCCGGCGACATTCGCGCCGTGACGCGGCTCGAGCGGCCGTTCCTGCACGCCGCGCAGCTGGTGTTCACAGCACCCGGCGCGACGGCCGGCGGATGGAGTTCGAGCAGCCCGCTTCCGCGCGGACCTGCAGGAGCGTGCTCGACCTGCTCATCGCGCGCACGCAGCCGCCCGAGACGCGACTGACGTGGCCGGGCGCGCCATGCGCCAGGAGGTGTCTATGCCGATCGTCTACAAGGGCCGCGTGTTCTCTGTCGAAGTCGGAGCGACGCGCGTTTCCGAACGGCCGCGAGCACGAGGTCGCCATCGTCCGCCACCCGCCGTCGGTCGTGCTGATCCCGATGCAGGACGACGGGCGGGTGATCCTGATCCGGCAGTACCGCGCGAGCGTCGACCGTGCATGTGGGAGCTGCCGGCCGGGCAGTCTGGACCCGGGCGAGACGCCGGAGGATGCGGCCGCCCGCGAGTGCGAAGAGGAGATCGGGCTGGTGCCGCGGCACGTGGAGAGACTTCGCGGCCTGTTCCCGACGCCTGGATTCTGCGACGAGGAGCTGATCTTCTTCCGCGTCTCAGACCTGCGGGCGCCCGCCGCCCGACTCGACGCGCCAGCCGGACGAGGACGAAGACATCCGTCCGCAGCCGTTGACGGTCGCCGAAGCGAGGGCGATGGTCGCGCGGGGCGACATCATCGATCTGAAGACGGCCTATGGGCTGACGCTGATCTGACCCCTGACGGCCTGACCCCGCCCTGCCGGCCGTACATGCGTACGTGTTGAGGGCGCAATGTAGAGGGCGGGTCTCAAGACCCGCCCGCTACGCATCAAGTACGCATCAAGCCGGCGGCGGCACCTGACCGCTCGAACGCGAGATCTTCCGCGACGGGCGGACGACGTCGCTCGAGACCGGCTGGAGCGCCAGGGCGAGCACTTCGTCGATCGTCGACACGAGGTGCACGACGAGGTCCTTCCGCAGCTCGGGCGTCAGGTCTTCGTTGACGTTCTTGGCGTTCTGCTTGCGGCAGGATCACCTCGCGGATGCCGACGCGGCGCGCCGCGAGCACCTTCTCCTTGATGCCGCCGACCGGCAGCACGCGGCCCGACAGCGTGATTTCGCCCGTCATCGCCATGTCGCCGCGGACCGGCCGCCCGGTCAGCTCCGACGCCATCGCCGCCGCCATCGTCACGCCGGCCGACGGCCCGTCCTTCGGGATGGCGCCCGACGGCACGTGCACGTGCATCTCGGCGGTCTTGAAGAAGTCGGGATCGATGCCGTACTCGCGCGCGTGGGTCCGCAGCCACGACAGCGCGGCGCGCGCCGACTCCTTCATGACGTCGCCGAGCTGACCGGTGAGCGTGAGCGAGCCGGTGCCCGCCATCCGCGACGCCTCGATGAAGAGGACTTCGCCGCCGACCGGCGTCCACGCCAAGCCGATGGCCACGCCAGGCTCCTTGGTGCGCTCCTCCATCTCCTCGTCGAGGAACCTGGGCGCGCCGAGCAGCTGCCACGACCGCGTCCGGCGTGACCACGATCGACGACTCGTCGCCTTCCGCGCGCCGGCGCGCCGCCTTGCGGCAGAGCGCACCGATTTCCCGTTCGAGGTTGCGGACGCCGGCCTCGCGCGTGTAGCCGCGGATCACCTGCCGCAACGCGTCGGCGGTGAACTGGATGTACTCCGGCGTCAGGCCGTGGTTCTTCACCTGCTTGTCGACCAGGTGATCGGTCGCGATCTGCAGCTTCTCCTCCTCCGTGTAGCCGGCGATCTCGAGCACCTCCATCCGGTCGCGCAGCGCCGGCGGAATCGGATCGAGCACGTTCGCCGTCGTGATGAACAGCACCTCCGACGAGATCGAACGGCACGTCGAGGTAGTGATCGCGGAACGTGTTGTTCTGCTCGGGGTCGAGCACTTCGAGCAGCGCCGACGATGGATCGCCGCGGAAGTCGGAACCGAGCTTGTCGATCTCGTCGAGGATGAAGACCGGGTTCTTGGACTCGGCGCGGCGCAGCCCCTGGATGACCTGGCCGGGCAGGGCGCCGATGTAGGTGCGCCGGTGCCCGCGGATCTCGGCTTCGTCGCGCATGCCGCCGAGCGACACGCGGACGAACTTGCGGCCGAGCGATTCGGCGATGGAACGCGCCAGCGACGTCTTGCCGACGCCGGGAGGGCCCGACGAAGCAGAGGATCGGGCCCTTCACCTCGGGGTTCAGCTTGCGGACGGCGAGGTACTCGAGGATGCGATCCTTCGCCTTCTCGAGGCCCGAGTGGTCGGCTTGTCGAGCACACCCTTGGTCTTCGGCAGGTCGATGACCTCGTCGGTCCGCTTCGCCCACGGCAGCGCGACGAGCCAGTCGAGATACGTGCGCGACACGGTGTACTCGGCCGCGGCCGCCGGCATCTTCGAGAGGCGATCGAGCTCGCGGAGCGCTTCCTTCTTCACCGGCTCGGGCATGCCGGCCGCTTCGATCTTCTCGGCGAGCTCCTCGATTTCCTTCGTCTGGTCGTCGCCTTCGCCGAGCTCCTTCTGGATCGCCTTCATCTGCTCGCGCAGGAAGTACTCGCGCTGGTTCTTGCCGACCTCGGACTGCACCTGCGACTGGATCTTCGAATCCGAGCTCGAGGACCTCGAGCTCCTTGATGAGGATCCGGTTCAGGGTGTCCATCCGCGCGCGGATGTCGAGCGTCTCCAGCACCTCCTGCTTCACGGCCGTGCTGATGGTCGTGAGGCTCGACGCGATGAAGTCGGCCAGCCGGCCCGGCTCGGTGATGTTCGTCGCGAGCGTCTGCAGGTCGTCCGAGAGCAGCGGCGAGAGCGAGACCACCTGCTGGAAGTTGGTCTTGATGTTGCGCGCGAGCGCGTCGATCTCGAGCCGGTCGGCGTCGGCGGTGTCCTCGGCGGCGGCGCGTGACGCGCGCGCGCAGGTACGGCTGCGGCTCGACGACCTCGTCGAGCCGCAGGCGCGCCAGCCCCTGCACGATCAGGCGCAGGCTGCCGTCGGGCAGCTTGAACATCTTGTGGATGTGCGTCGCGGTGCCGACTGGGTAGAGATCCTCCTGCACCGGCTCTTCGACCGCGGCGTCGCGCTGCGTGAAGACGGCGATCAGCTTGCCGTTCGCGATCGCATCGTCGATCAGCCGGACGGAGCTCTCGCGCGCCACCGCGAGCGGCATGAACGAATTCGGGAAGAGCACGGTGTCGCGCAGCGGCAGGATCGGCAGCTCCGGGTGGAATCGCAGGCGGCCGATCCGCCGACCGAGACGTCCTCGGCTTTGAGGTCCTCGATTTGATCGCTCATGGCGAACTCCTCAGCGAGACACGACGTCCGGACAGCACGACCAATCGCTGATACAAGTGGGCCGTACGGTATCTAGGACGTCGGTACGGGGTCTGGATGTCGCGCCGAGGGGAGGCGCCGGTGGGGAGAATGGGCTCCGCCACCGGCGGAGCCCCGTGTCGGACGCCGGATCTTACATGTCGAAGAAGAGCGACGAGGCGCCGCGGCGGGCGACGTCTGACGCTCGCGCTGCTCCGCGATCTCGCGCGCTTCCTCGCAGTCCTTGCAGCGGACCGCGAACGGCAGCGCCCGCAGGCGCTTCTCGGCGATTTCCTCGCCGCAGTCGAAGCAGTTGCCGTAGTCGCCCTGCTCGAGCCGGAGCAGCGCGTCGTTGATCTTGTTCAGCGTCTCCGACTTCATCTGGATCAGCGCGAACTCGATATCGTCCTGGATGTCGGCCTCGGAGCTCTCGACGGCGTCGAACACTTCGTTCTGCTTGCCGCCCCAGGTGCCCTCGGCGCGGACGTCGCGCATCTTGCCCTGCACCTCGGCCTGGATTTCGCGCCGGCGATCTTCGAGCATCCGCTTCAGTTCCGCATAACGGGACTTCGGATTCGCCTCAGTCGCTACCTTTGCCGTTGCCTTCATGACGCCGCTCCTTCGCTCCCCTGATCGGGGCACCGCCCGTTAAGATTGCCGCCCGCTTGTGCAAATAAGTTGCCAATTATAGGGCTGGGCAGTCGTGTGGCAAGCCTCAGTTCTGGGCTCACCGCCGCCGCCAGCCGTGCGCGGCACCAACGCCGCTTTTCCTCGGCCAACCACAGCTATGAAGTGATTATGTTTCAACGACTTACTGGGAGTGGTCGGTCTGGGATTGTCGGTGGTCTCGACGTCAGTTGCTCCATTAGACGCGCGAAACCGCCGGAGAGTTCGGTCGCGCACACAATTGTGGTGTCCGCTCGCGGTGACGACAAACATGTGACAAATGCTTGGGCTGGCTGCCTCCTTTCGAGGAACAGCCGTCAACCAACCGGCGCGTGAATTTCAGATTCGTAATCGCCGAGCCTCCAGAAGTCGCACTTTCAGCGCACGGACCTTCGCGATGGCGAGCAACGGCGTGTGGAAGCGTCCGCGCTGGCGGCTCAGGCGCCCCCGGAGACTACCGACGGACACGAATGTCGGGAATGGGCCTGATGCCCGACGGAGTTGTGGGGAACGCCCGTGCGGCTTGCTGCAACTCAGCTTGCCAGCTATACTTACTGTTTTGCCGCGGAAGGAATCGAAGGAATCATGGCGAAGCGTTGTGAGATTTGCGGAAAGACGCCGGTGGTCGGCCGGCAGGTGAGCCACGCGCACAACGTGAGCGCGCGGCGGTTCGAACCGAACCTGCAGAGGGTCCGGGCGATGATCAACGGCGGCGTCAAGCGCATTCGCGTCTGCACGCGCTGCCTGCGGTCCAAAAGGTCGTCAAGGCGGCGTGACCGCTCCCCGACCCATGTCCAGACAGGCGATCTTCGCTCCTGGACGCGCCGAAGGCCATCGGGCCTTACTCGGCGGCGCTCCGTGCCGGCGACTGCTGTTCATCTCGGGCCAGGTGCCCATCGATCCGGCAACCGGCACGCTGGTCGACGGCGACATCGCCGCGCAGACGCGGCGCGTGCTGCAGAACATCGGCGCGCTGCTCGACGCGGCCGGCCTCTCCTACGCGGACGTCGTGCGCACGACCGTGTTTCTCGCCGACATGAACGACTTCGCCGCGATGAACGAGGCGTATCGGACGTTCTTCACCGAGCCGTACCCGGCCCGCTCCACCGTGCAGGCCGCGCGGCTGCCGCGCGACGCCCGCATCGAAATCGACGTGATCGCCTGCGCCCGCGCCTGACGCACGTCAGGCGGCACCGCGCCGGCCCTGCTCGACATCCAGCACGCCATTCACCGCTTCAGCGACTTGATCACCTTCTCGCAGGTGCTTCAGGTCGCTGATCTCGACGGTCACGTCGATCCGCGCGCGCTGATCGTCGCCGCCGGTCCGCGCTTCCATGTTCTTGATGTTGGTGTTGATGTCGGCGATCTTCGCGCTGACCGCGGCCAGCACGCCCTTGCGGTCCTCGACCTCCATCGTCAGCTTCACGGTGTAGTTGGTCGGCCGCTCGCCCGACGGGGCTCTTGTCCCACTCGACGTCGATTCGGCGCTCGGGGTCGTACAGGAGGTTGACGACGTTCGGGCAGGTCGCCGAGTGCACCGACACGCCCTTGCCGCGCGTGATGTAGCCGACGATCTTCTCGCCGCGAATCGGGTTGCAGCACCGCGCCCGGAACACCAGCACATCGTCCGAGCCGCGGACCTTGATCTTCTCCTCGCCGCCGCCGAAGGCGCGCTTGACGGCCGACGTCACGACGCCGTCGGGCGCCTTCTCGCGCAGCCGCTCGGCCGGCACGAGCTTGCCGAGCAGCTGCTTCGCCGAGAGCGTGCCGTAGCCGATGAGCGCGCAAGAGATCCTCGGCCGTCTTGACACCCGACGTCGGCCAGCGCCTTCGCGAACGGCTCGCCCTTCGAAGATGCCCTTCTGCGGCACGTCGTAGCGCCGCAGCTCCTTCTCGAACACCTTCCGCCCCAGCTCGATGGCCCGCGTGCGCTCTTCGAGCCGGATCAGGTGCTTGATCTTGTAGCGGGCGTGCGAGGTCGACGACGAAGTTCAGCCAGTCGCGGCTCGGCTTGTGACCGGCCTGCGTGATGATCTCGACGATGTCGCCGTTCTTCAGACGCGCGCGCAGCGGCACCATCTTGCCGTTGACGCGCGCGCCGACGCACTGGTGGCCGACGTCGGTGTGAATCGAGTAGGCGAAGTCGATCGGCGTGGCGCCGCGCGGGAACGCCTTGACCTGCCCCTTGGGCGTGAAGGTGTAGACCTCCTCGGGGTAGAGCTCGACCTTCAGGTTCTGGATGAACTCCTGCGGGTCGCGCACCTCCTGCTGGATACTCGAGCAGCTGGCGCATCCACTGGAAGTAGCGCTCGTCCTTGTGGTCGCCGACGCGCCCTTCCTTGTACTTCCAGTGCGCGGCGATGCCTTCCTCCGCCATCCGGTGCATCTCGATCGTCCGGATCTGCACCTCGAACGGCATGCCGTGCTCGCTGATCACCGAGGTGTGCAGCGACTGGTAGCCGTTCGGGCGCGGCATCGCGATGAAGTCCTTGATGCGTCCCGGCACCGGCGACCACGTCTGGTGGATGATGCCGAGCGCGGCGTAGCAGTCCTTCACGCTCGTGCGTGATGATGCGCAGCGCGATGAAGTCGTAGACCTGCTCGAGCTCGATCCGCTGTTTCTTCAGTTTCTGGCTGATGCTCCAGAGCCGCTTGATGCGGCCGTCGATCTCGATCGACCGGGACGGACGCCTCGCGGAGCTTGGTCTGCGATGGTGGTCTTCAGCTGCCCGATCAGCCCCTCGGTGGCGCGGCGCTTGGCATCGACCCTGGCGCGGAGCGACTCGTAGGGCTGCGGCTCGAGGTAGCGGAACGACAGCTCCTCGAGCTCGTTCTTCACCTTGCTCATGCCGAGCCGGTTGGCGATCGGCGCGTAGATGTCGCGCGTCTCCTGGGCGATGGCGATCCGCCTCTCGTCCGGCAGGTGGCTGAGCGTCCGCATGTTGTGCAGGCGATCGGCGAGCTTGACGAGGATGACGCGGATGTCATCCACCATCGCCAGGAGCATCTTGCGGAAGTTCTCCGCCTGGCGCTCCTCGCTCGACGAGAACCGGATGGCGCTGATCTTGGTGACGCCCTCGACGACGTGGGCGACCTCGGGGCCGAACAGCTCCCGGATCCGCTCGATGGTGGTCAGGGTGTCCTCGACGACGTCGTGGAGGAGGCCGGCGGCGATGGCCACGGCGTCGAGCTTCATGTCGGCCAGGAAGTCGGCAACGGCGAGCGGATGGATCAGGTAGGGCTCGCCCGAATGGCGGACCTGTCCCCTGTGCTCGAAGGCCGAGAACACGTAGGCCCGGCGGAGCAGCTCGACGTCGGCGTCCGGGCTGTAGGCCCTGACTTTTTCGAGCAGATCCTCGAAGCGAATCATGGAAAGCGGTGTCTAATCATCATATTGACGCGGGAAAAGTCGCTTCACTATACTGGCGCGGTTTCGGCCACGGCAATTCTCCTCGCCCAGCGGAAATGCGTCCACATTTTCGATTCACGGCCAATAAAGGGGGCTCAATGCGTGCTTTTTCGGGTGCGTCGCTCGGTGTTGCAGCGATGCTGACCGTATCGGTTTCGGTGGGCTGCCACAGGTCGGCCAGGTGCAGGCGAAGAGAAGCTTCAAGTCCGCCAACGTGGCGTACCAGGCGCAGGATTATCGGAAGGCTCTGGCCTGTACGAGGAGACACTCGACCGAGGACCCGAACCTCGGCCAGGCCTACTTCTTACCTGGCGAACAGCTACGACAACCAGTGGCGGCCGAGCCGGAAGGGCGAGCCGGAGAACGACGCGCTGCTGGAGAAGGCGGTCGCAGAACTACCAGACGGCGGCCGAGCAGCCTGATGGCCTCCCCGTGGAGGAAGACAAGAAGCTCGGGAAGCTGGTCGCTCGAATACCTGGTCGCGGCCTACGGGGCCGACAAGCTCAACGACCCCGCCAAGGCCGAACCGGTGCTGACAGAGATGATTCAAGCTCGAGCCGACCGAACCGTCCAACTACTTCGTGCTCGCGAAGATCTACGAGGATGCCGGCGCCTACGCCGAGGCCGAAAAGGTGCTGCTCAAGGCGAAGTACGGCCAAGCCGAACGACCCGGCGGTCTACATGCCAGCTCGCCGGCTACTACAACCGCCAGGGACAGTTCGACAAGACGATCGAGGCGCTCGAACAGCGCGCCGCGATCGAGCCGAACAACCCCGAGGCGTTCCAGACCATCGCCGCCTACTACTGGGACGAGACGCGCGGCGACGCGTCGCTCACCGACGTCCAGAAGCGTGACTACATCACCAAGGGACTCGAGGCCGTCGACAAGGCCATCGCGTTGAAGTCCGACTACGTCGAGGCGATCACCTTCCGCGGCCTGCTGCTCCGCCTGCAGGCCAACATCGAGAAGGATCCCGCCAAGCAGCAGGCACTCCTGAAGGAAGCGACGGAACTCGGCGACA
Source organism: uncultured Acidobacteriota bacterium (assembly GCA_963748265.1). Classification (GTDB taxonomy): domain Bacteria; phylum Acidobacteriota; class Vicinamibacteria; order Vicinamibacterales; family CAVVIG01; genus CAVVIG01. Next base: position 43,841 of record CAVVIG010000005.1, read on the forward strand.
AGGCGAACGAGCTCCGCAAGCAGAAGACCGCCGGCACCAGCAACTAGCCGTCGTTCGGCGTCATCACAAAGGGCCGCCAGACTGTCAGGTCTGGCGGCCCTTTCTGTTTCTGGAAGGGATCGGGGATCAGGGGTCGGGGATCAGGTGATCGGGACTCGGCGGGTCCCGCTGACGTCAACCTGTCGCTTTACGAGTGTGGCGTAGCGCCGCGGCTGCGCATCACTGCTCGCCCCCGCGGAGAAACGCCGCTTCCCGGCACTCGTCCTGGCGTGCTCGGCGTGAGTCCCGGACACCCACTCATCGGTCACCCCGTTCCGCCGCGTTGTTCGCCTGGCCACGTTCGCGTGGCCGCGTTCGCGCGTCGGTTCGCACGCGCTGCTCGAGCCCCGACACTACCCGCTAGCGGAAAAGCGCTCTGACGTGGAGTCGAGCGGCGGGACGACTCGTCACCGCCAACGCCGTCCGGGATCTCAAGGTAGCGATGTGCCAGCCCCTTGGCGTAGCCCAGAAAAGACAAGGGCCCGGGCGAAATGTTCGCCCGGGCCCTGATCCCTGATCCCCGATCCCCGATCCCTGCTTAATTGAACCCGTACCGCAGCGTCACCATGAACTGGTAGACATCGTCGGTCGTCGCCGACGTCTGGTACGTGTTCCTGATCAGGTCCGTGCCGACCCTCGCCAGCCGGTACGTCGAGCGACCCTGCGCGTCGACGCTCGGGTCCGTGAGAACCTGCATCTGCTGGTTGGTGTTGACCGACGCCACCGGCCGCCACATCACGCCCCACTTGTCGTTCAGCAGGTTCGTGAAGTTCTGAATGTCGAAACGGACCTGCAGTCGAGTGCTTCGCGCGCCCGAGGTTCTTGAACAGATCCTGCATGACCGACAAGTCCATCCTGCCGAACATCGGCATGACGCCGCCGTTGCGCTTGGCGTACTCGCCGCGGTGCTTGCGCAGGTAGTCGTCCTGCTGGATGAACGCCTCGAACGCTGCGCCTGCTCTGCGGCGGTGTAGGTCCGGCCGCCGGCGGTGAACGACTGGAAGTTCATCTCCGACGTGTCCCGCGGGATGTAGATCAGATCGTTGTTCGCCACGCCGTCGAGGTTCATGTCGCCCGACGAAGACGTAGCTGACGCGGCTCGAATTGATCGATGACAGACTGTGGCTTCGCCTCCCAGAACGCCGAGAACGTCGTCGTGCCGAAGCTCGAAATACTGCTTCGTGTAGTTCACCATCGCGAAGACGCGATGTCCAGGCGACCACAGCGAGACTGCGCGCCCGAGTTGTTCGGGTCGTCCGGCGTGCTGTTGCGGGCGAAGCTCGTGGCCGCGGTCGATTCCGGATCCGAGATGGTCCGTGACACGCCGTAGCTGTAGGCGCCGCGCACCGACAGGCCGAAGGACGTCGTCTTGCTCAGCGACTCAGCGAAGCTCCAGGCGCTGCCCTCGCTCGCCGTTTTTCAGCACGTAGTTGGCCGTCACCTGGTTGCCCGGTCGCGTTGTTGATGCGGTTGATGCAGGGGCCGACCTGGCCGTCGGCCGCGCACGCCGGACCGGTCCAGCGCGGCCGGTTGTCGACGCCGGCGAACGTGCTCTGGGCAGCCGGCAGGTTGGCGTTGTAGTAGTAGATGCCGTTCACGTCCTTCGTGTAAATGAGCTCGGTCGTGCTCACAATGCCGCCCGGCAGCTTCCGATCGAGCGCGCCGTTCGTGCGCCACACCTGCGGGAAGCTGGAAGTCGGGATCGGTGACGTTCAGCTGATAGCTGGACGCGCTCGCGCCGGTGGCCACGCCGTAGTAGCGCGACGGATCGGTCGTGAACGGGAAGGCGTTGCCTGGGGACAGGACGATCCGCTCGCCGAGCAGCACGCCCGTGTTGCCGATCTGGTTCGAGATCCACACGTAGGCCGGACGGCCGCTGAACAGCCCCGTGCCGCCGCGGATCTGCGTGATCTGGTCGCCGGCGACATCCCAGTTCGCCCCGACACGCGGCGACCAGAGGATCTTCGTGTCCGGCATCGATCCGGTGTCGAACTGGATCGGCGCCCCTTCGTTGTCCCGGAAGGTCAGCGCGTCGGCGGCGGCGTTGGTGTAGGCCGTGTTCTTGAAGGTCGAGACGTCGAACCGCACGCCGGCTGTCACCGTGACAGGTTGCGGCGCGGACGCCACTCGTCCTGCGCATAGCCCGCGTAGTACCAGACATCCAGCGGTTGCTCCGGCTTTTCCTGCCCCGGGATGTTCCCCCAGCGCACCTGGAACGCCCGCGCCGCGATCGGAGACGTGGTGCGGTTCGGGTTCGCCAGGGAGTCGTTCGCATCCGCATAGAAGTCGGCCAGCGAGTTGTACGCCCATGCCCCGTGCGGACAGCAGCCGTAGAACACGTTGTCCGAGTGATACTTCTCGGCGTACGCGCCCAGCGTCAGCGTGTGCCGCTCGCTGATGAACTTCGTGAAGTTGTCCTGGATCTGGAACGTCTTGTAGCTCAGCTCGTTGTTGACGGTGAACGGCTCGTAGCCGAACGTCGTGTACGACGTGCCTCCCTCGAAGATGTCCACGAACGGGAACATCCTCGCTGTTGCGGACAGCACGCCCTTCATCCTGGAACGTGTACCCGATCTGCAGCGTGTTCGCGTTCGTGGCGCCCAGCACGGAGTTCCACTCGCCGATTCCCGAGTAGATGTTCTCCTTGATCTGGTAGTTCGAGTTCTGGAAGTTGAGGAACGACGTGCTGTTCACCGAGCGGCCCTGGAGGGCAGATGTCGAACCGGACATGGTACGTGTCGGTCGACGAGTCCAGGTAGTTGTAGCGGAAGCTCACCTTGTTGGTGTTGTTGACGTTGTAGTCGCTGCGCAGCAGGAAGCGCTTCGCCGGCGTCTCGTCGGGAATGTCGTTGAACGGACCTGTCTCATACCCGAACCTGTCGTTCAGGAACGAGCTCAGTTGCGTCATGTCGGACGTGAGGACGCGTGTGCTCGCGCCGCTCGCTACGCCGTTGGCGCTCGATCGGAATGTCGTCAGCGGACGCTTGTCGAGCTGATCTTCGAAGTTGCCGAACGCAAAGAGCTTGTTCCGGATGATCGGACCACCGGCAAAACCTCCCGTGTTCCGGAACGTGAACGTCCCGGGATCCACAGGCTGTCCCTGCGCCTCGGTACCCACCCAGTCCTGGTTGCGGAAGCGGTGATAGAACGAGCCCACCAGCCTGTTGGTTCCGCTGCGGGTGACGGCGTTCACGCCCGCGCCGATGAAGCTGCCCTGGCGCACGTCGAACGGCGCCACGTTCACCTGGATCTGGTCCATCGCCTCGAGCGAGATCGGCGCAACGCCCGTGCGGTCGCCCGGCTGGCCGCCGAGCCCGAACGAGTTGTTGAACGACGAGCCGTCGATGGTGATGTTGTTCATGCGGTTGTCGTTGCCGCCGAAGCTGCCGCTGCCGCTCGCCTGCGGCGTGAGCCGGGTGATATCGCTGATGCGGCCGTTCAGCGTCGGCAGCACCGCGAGCTCCTCGCGCGACACAGACGTCGCCGCGCCCGTGCGGCTCGAGCTGAACACCGGATCCGCGGTTGCGACGACTTCCACCGACTCGCTCACGGTGGCGAGCGAGAGGGTGAACTCGAAGTCCTGCGTCACGCCGAGCGTCAGCGATACGTTGGTGCGGACGCTGTTCTGGAAGCCGCTCAGTTCGGCCGTCACGGTATACGGACCGCCGACGCGCATCCCCTGAATCAGGAAGCGGCCGTCACCCTGGGTCACGCCGGTGTAGGTCGGTACCCGACGGCTCGTGAACTGCCGTAATCGTGACGCCGGGCACGACAGCGCCCTGGCTGTCGCTCACGACGCCGGTCACGGCGGATGTGGTCACGCCCTGGCTGTACGATTGCGTCGGTGTCAGCACGAGCGTGCCCACAGTACATAGTGAGAAAAAGAGAAGTGTCCGAGAGATTCGACTCATGTGGTCTCCATGCTGTAGCGCGCTGTCCTGAACGTCGGATCGCGGCTTCGCGCGGTCCTGAGGCTACGCCACCTGCGTAACGACTTCGTAATTCCAGCGCCCGGCTGCCCGCCCTGCGCAGCCGCCGTGAACTTGGTGCATGTGGCTTTTATCTTAAGCTCCCGCCACGGCGCTGAAGGGGCCGAAGTCGAGCCGTTCGTGCAGACGCGCGCGGGCCCGGTCCGGCCCCTTGGATCGGCTCCCGCGGCTGCCGGGCGCTTCCGCCGATCGGACAGTCTCACCGCACGACTAAAATGTAGGGCTATGGACTCAGGACTCGAAGGCTATCTGGCGCAGCTGTTGTCGATTCGGCAGGATCTCCCCGGGGTGGTCGGCGGCCTCGACGATCGGCGGTTCAACTGGCCGCCGGGGCCCGACCGCTGGTCGATCGGCCAGTGCGTCGAGCATCTCAACATCACGGCCGAGCGTTACATACCTGTGCTTCGCGATGCGATGAGCGCGGCGCGGTCGAAGGGGCAGCTGAAGTCGGGGCCGTTCGCGCTCGGGCTGTTCGAACGCTGGTTCATGCAGGCCATGGAGCCCCCGGTTCGCCGGTTCCGCACGAAGACGCCCGCGGCGTTCGTGGCGCCGCCGTCGCTCGACCCGGAGCGGACGCTGGAACGCTTCTACGGCCTGCACGACACGCTGCGCGACTGCATCGCCAGCGCGGACGGCCTGGATCTGCAGGCGATCAGGGTCCGGTCGCAGTTCGGGCCGATCCGGTGGAGTCTGAACGGGACGTTCGGGATCCTGCTGGCGCACGCCAGGCGGCATATCTGGCAGGCACGCGAGGTGCGGAAGGCGCCGGGATTTCCGGCCTGAACACAGCAACGGCCGCCCGAAGGCGGCCGTTGTTGTTTCCGTGAGGACGTTCGAACGAAAGCTAGTTGCTGGCGACGCCCGCGGCGCGGCGCATGCCGGCGGTGACGATGCCGACCTTCTCGACGCCGGCGCCCTTGCGCCGCGTCGATGACGTCGATGATGTCGCCGTAGCGGAGCGTCTCGGCGCCCGCGATGAACATCGTCTTGTCCTTGCGCTCTTCGTAGATGTCGCGCAGCTTGTTCTCGAGCTCGGCGATCGTGACGTCCTGCTTGTTGACCGAGATCCGCTTGTCGGCGGTGTACTCGACGACGATCTGGCTGACGTCGACCTCCTGCTGCTGCTGCGCGGTCTTGGTTTCGGCGGGCAGGTTGATGTCGACGCCCTTGCTGCGTGAGCGGCAGGGCGGCCATGAAGATGACGAGGAGCACGAGCAGCACGTCGATGAGCGGCGTGACGTTCATGTCCGAACTGGCGTGTGGCGTCCTCGCCCTTGACGACCTTGTCGGCGCCGTAGTGCTGATGCGCGTGTGCCATTACTTGCCCTCCCGCTCGCGCCGCCGCTGCCCTTGCGCTTCTCGGTGATCAGGCCGATGTCTTCGACGCCGGCCTGACGGAGCTGGTCCATCGCCGCCATGACGGCGCCGTATTCGACTTCTTCGTCGGCCTTGATGAGGACGATCTTCTCGGTCTTGGTCTCGAGGAGTCTCGTTGACCCGCGTCGGCGAGCTCGGCTTCCTGAACCGGCTTGGCGTTGAGGTAGATCGAGCTTGTTGGCGGCGATCGCGATGACGGTCTGGTCCGCCGACTCCGGCTTGTCGGTGGTGTTGTCCGCTGTCGGCAGCTTGACGCTGACGCCCTGCTGCAGCATCGGGGCGATGAGCATCATGATGATGAGCAGCACCAGCATGACGTCGACGAGCGGCGTCACGTTGATATCGGCCTTGACTCCGCCTTTGGCGCCGCCAACGATCCATTGACATGGGTAATCTCTCCTAGACGCTGTGAACAGGCTCTAGGCTTCAGGCCTTGGGCTGCAGCACTCGTGACGCTGCGCGAGATCCGCGAGCCGATCTGGAGCCACACGACTGCAACCTGCTTACGCCGTCTTCTTGATGAAGTAGTCGACGAGCTCCGACGAGGAGTTGTCCATCTCCACGTTGAAGTACTCGATGCGCCCGGTCAGGTAGTTGTAGAACCAGACCGCCGGAATGGCGACGACCAGACCGAGCGCGGTCTCGACGAGCGCTTCCGAGATACCGACCGAGACGGCGCCGATACCGGCCGAGCCGCTGGCGCCGATGCCCTGGAACGCGTTGATGACGCCGACGACCGTGCCGAGCAGTCCGACGAACGGCGCCGTCGAGCCGATGGTCGCGAGCGCCGACACGCCCTTCTTGAGGTCGGAGGCGGTCAGCGCCGACGCGCGCTGAATGGAGCGGCGCACGGTGTCCATCATGTCTTCACGGCTCATGCCCCTGCCCGCTTCCTGCTGGAACTGATACTCCTGCAGACCGGCGAGCACGACCTTCGCCAGGTGGCTGTAGCGGTAGTTCTTGGAGGAGGACAGCGCGATCGGCGTCCTTCAGACGGCCTTCCTTCAGGTGCTTGGCCACCTGCGGCGCGTAGAGCTTCGACTGGTTCCGCGCCTGCGTGTAGGTGAAGAAGCGCTCGATGCCGACGCCGAGCGACCACATCGACATGATGAAGAGAACGAACGCCACCGCCTTCGGCGACGAACCCATCTGCTCCCACATTTCCATCAAATCCACGGTCAATCCTCCATCGAGACGAAGTTGATTGAGCTCTGAGGTGCTGATCGTACTGCGTCCGGAATCGCTTTACTGCAGCGTGAAGTTCACCGTCACCGTCATGATGACCGGCACCGGCACGCCGTTCAGCAGCGTCGGCGTGAACTGCCACTGCTTGCACCGCGTCGAGCGCCGCCGCGTCGAGCAGCGGGATCGACCGGAGCACCTTGGCCTCCTGCACGCTCCCGTTCGGCCCGATCGTCGCCTCGATGATGACGACGCCCTGCACGCGCGCCGACTGCGCGATCGCCGGATAGGTCGGCCTGCACGTCCTTGGTCTTGGTCGGCGGCTTGATGTTGCCGCCGACGCGGACCGGCGCCGGCGGCGGCGGAGGCGGCGGCGGGGGCGGCGGGCGCCGCTTCGAGACCGCCGACGATGCCGCCGGTGACGCCACCGACGACGCCGCCTTCGACGCCGCTCACGGCATCGCCGATCGCCCTGCTCGATGCCTGTCTCAGGCTTGATCTCCGTCGGCGCCTCGACCGGCGCCGCCGCCGGGTTCACGTCCACGACCGGCTTCGGCGCCTGCTGCGGCCTGCGGAGGCGGCGGGGGGCGGCGGTGGAGGCGGCGGCGGCGGCGGGGCGGCGACGAACGCCATCATCGAGGGCGGCGTCGGCAGCACGTCGGCCGCCATCAGCGGGATGATGACCACCGCCGCCGATGAATCACCGTGTGCACGAGGATCGAAAGCGGAACGGTATACCAGGCTCTTGCTGCCCACCTTGATCGACGGGCTCGACGATGTCGCCGAACATGTCACGTGGCACGGATTGTCTCCTCCTCGCGGTCTCGCGAGTTCCGGCCGAACGGCCCTGATCGGCGGTCCCGCCTGCCGCGGGCAGCCGCCAGTCAAAGGCGGCGATTATAGTCAGTCGAAAATCAGAGAGTCAACGAAGCTATCAGAGAGGTTAGACACCGGAATTCTGCGAAATCGGCCCACGGCTCAGACGTGGTCCGTCCCGGACCCGATCCGCATCCCGTAGAACGAGCGCCAGACGAAGACCATCGAAATCACGAAGAAGACCGCCGACAAGCCCATGGCTGAGCCACTGGCCCGCGTCGGCAGACAGCCTCACCGCCAGCTCGACCGCCAGCAGGCCGAACAGCGTCGTGAACTTGATGACCGGGTTCATCGCCACCGACGAGGTGTCCTTGAACGGATCGCCGACCGTGTCGCCGACCACCGTCGCCGCGTGCAGCGGCGTGCCCTTCGCCTTCAGCTCGACTTCGACGATCTTCTTGGCGTTGTCCCACGCGCCGCCCGCGTTGGCCATGAAGATCGCCTGGTACAGGCCGAACAGCGCGATCGAGATCAGGTAGCCGATGAAGAAGAACGGCTCGAGGAAGGCAAACGCCAGCGTCGAGAAGAACACCGTCAGGAAGATGTTGAACATCCCCTTCTGCGCGTACTGCGTGCAGATCTCGACGACCTTCTTGCTGTCGGCGACCGACGCCTTCTCCGACGCCATCGAGCTTGATGTTCGCCTTGATGAACTCGACCGCGCGGTAGGCGCCGGTCGTCACCGCCTGCGCCGACGCGCCGGTGAACCAGTAAATCACCGCGCCGCCGGTGATCAGCCCGAGCAGGAACGGCGGGTGCAGCAGCGACAGCTTCTCGAGGTTCTCGCGTGAGGCCGTCGGTCAGCGCGACGATGATCGAGAAGATCATCGTCGTCGCGCCGACCACCGCCGTGCCGATCAGCACCGGCTTCGCCGTCGCCTTGAACGTGTTGCCCGCGCCGTCGTTCTCCTCGAGCAGATCCTTCGCGCGCTCGAAGTGCACGTCGAAGCCGTAGTCGCTGCTTGATCTACTCCTTGATGCCCGGGATCTGCTCGATCACCGACAGCTCGAACACCGACTGCGCGTTGTCGGTCACCGGACCGTAGGAGTCGACCGCGATCGTGACCGGGCCCATGCCGAGGAACCCGAACGCCACCAGGCCGAACGCGAACACCGCCGGCGCGAGCATCAGGTCCGACATCGAAGCCCGACGATGCTGACCAGTAGGCGATGCCCATCAGCGTCGACGATGCTGAGGCCCAGCCAGTAGGCGCTGAAGTTGCCGGCGACGAAGCCGGACAGGATGTTCAGCGACGCGCCGCCTTCGCTCGACGAGGTGACGACTTCGCGCACGTGCGCCGACTCGGTCGAGGTGAACACCTTGACGAACTCCGGGATGATCGCGCCGGCCAGCGTGCCGCAGGTGATGACGGTCGACAGCTTCCACCACAGCGAGCCGTCGCCGAGTCCGGAATCAGCAGGTACGAGACGATGTAGGTGAGCACGACCGAGACGATCGAGGTCAGCCAGACCAGCGAGGTCAGCGGCGCCTCGAAGTTCATCTTGTCGACGTCGGCGTACTTGCTCTTGGCCATCGCCTCGTTGACGAAGTACGACAGCCCGCTCGCGACGATCATCATGATGCGCATCACGAAGATCCAGACCAGCAGCTGCACCTGCACCGTGCGCGATCGCTGCACCGCGAGCAGGATGAACGAGATCAGCGCCACGCCGGTGACGCCGTAGGTCTCGAAGCCGTCGGCGCTCGGACCGACCGAGTCGCCCGCGTTGTCGCCCGTGCAGTCGGCAATCACGCCCGGGTTGCGCGCATCGTCTTCCTTGATGTTGAAGACGATCTTCATCAGGTCCGAGCCGATGTCGGCGATCTTGGTGAAGATGCCGCCGGCGATGCGCAGCGCCGCGGCGCCGAGCGACTCGCCGATGGCGAAGCCGATGAAGCAGGCGCCGGCGTAGTCGCCGGGAATGAAGAGCAGAATGCACAGCATCAGCAGCAGCTCGACGCTGATGAGCAGCATGCCGATGCTCATGCCGGCCTGGAGCGGAATCGCGTAGATCGGGAACGGCTTGCCGCGCAGGCTGGCGAACGCCGCGCGCGAGTTGGCGAAGGTGTTCACGCGGATGCCGAACCAGGCGACGCCGTAGCTGCCCGCGATGCCGATCAGCGAGAAGAGCAGGATGATCGGCAGCGTCACCGCGATCGGCTTGCCCGGAATCGGCGTCAGCCAGCCGAAGTAGGCGGCGATGATCACCGCGATGAACATCCACAGGAGCAGGATGAACTTGCCCTGCGTGACGAGGTAGGTCTTGCAGGTCTCGTAGATCAGCTCGGACACCTCGAGCATCGACGCGTGCACCGGCAGGTTCTTGAGCTGCGTGAACGTCATCAGGCCGAACAGCAGGCCGAGGGCGCAGACCACGAGGCCGCCCATGAGCAGCGTGCGCCCGTCGATGCCGCTGAAGTCGACGGTCGACAGGTCCGGCACGACCAGGCTCGCTTCGCCGCCCGCGTGCGCACGAGCCGCCTGCGCCGCCGGGCTCCGGCTGCGCCAGCAGCGCCGCGCGGAGCGCAGAGCCAGCGCCGCAACGACGATCATCAGCGAGCCATCAGACGGCCGACAAGTCTTCTGCACGGTCGCGTTCATCTCACCTCACACACGGTCCAGCGCACGCGCCGGACGCTATAGCAACCACGTCCGGCTCCCGCTCCGGGCCGGCCCAAGCTGTCAATAGAAAACGACGGATTATACCCGGAAGTCCTTGACGCGGTCGTCGCCTGCGCAGCCTCACGCAGCTGCGACGGCAGCGCCATCCCGCCGGTCAGGAAGATCCGGATCCCTTCCTCGACCGTGATGTCCGGGAAACGTCGCCGTGTCCCGCTCGCAGATGACGATATCGCCCAGATACAGGTGATTGGTCGGCACGTACACCGCCACCAGCGGCTCGGGCCCGTGCCGCGATCGACGGTGAACTCCTTGGTCAGGAACCCGAGCGCGTAGCCGCTGCCTGTCCTCGAGCAGCACCACCCGCTTGAACCCGAACTCGTTGTCGGGCGAAAACGCCACGACCAGCTGCTTGACCGGCGCGTAGATCGTCCGGAACACCGGCACCCGCAGCAGGTAGCCTCTCGCCGCGCTGCAGGAGCCGCTTGCCGATCACGTTGGTCGCGATCGCGCCGACCAGCAGCACGCCGACCGCCGTCGTCACGATGCCCAGCCCGGGACATGCTCGCGTCCGAGCAGCCGCTGATAGAGCGGCGTCGTCAGGCCATCGACGACGCGGAAGATCCAGACGAACGCGCGCACACCGTGATGAACAGCGGCACCGTGACGAAGAACCCGGCGATGAAGCTGCGGCGCAGCCACTGCATGTCGTGCAGAGCACTCAGCCAGCGCCAGCATCGCGCCAGCAACGCCGACGCCGGCGACGATGCGATACCAGGCGAACGGCGCGAAACCCGACGCGCCTCACGAAGTCAGGAACGGCTTGACGACGACCGCCGAGCGCGACGAACGCCATCACGAAGCCGATCGCGATCTCGAGCGCCGCGGTCCGCCGCAGAGCTGGTCCCGCACCTCGAGCAGATCTGTGCACGAAGGCCGCCGCCATCGTCGGCATGGCGAGGAAGAACGAGAACTCGGCGGCCGCTGCGCCGGTCGAGCCCCATCAGCATGCCGCCGACGATCGTGGCGCCCGACCGCGACACCCCGGGAACCAGCGCCAGCGTCTGGCACAACCCGATGCCGAGCGCCTGCCGCAGCGGTCGCATCGGTCACCGGAGTGCGTGCGCGGCTCGCGCCGAATCGCTCGACGATCAGCATCACGATGCCGCCGAGCGATGAACGCCACGGCGATCACCGGCAGGCTCTCGTGCAGCACCGCTTCGACGTAGTCGGCGAGCGAGCGCGCCGGCGACGAGCGCCGGCACGAACGCCGACGATCAGCAGCGAGCGCGAACCGGCGCGCCTCCGGGCGCGTGGGCAGCCCGGTCGACCACCTCGGACGATCTTGCGCGCGATACAGCCACGATCACCGCCAGGATCGACCCGAGCTGAATCATCACGGTGAACACGCTGCCCGGATCGTCGAAGCCGAGCAGCCGCTCGCCGATCAGCAGATGGGCCGTGGACGAGACCGGCAGGAACTCGGTGAGCCCCTGGACGATGCCGAGGAGCGGCCGGCCTCGGCATCGGTGCCAGGCTCGGCCAGCGGCCGAGCGAGCTACGAGGCGCGCGCTTTGCGCTGCGGCTTCGCCTTGCGGGTCGGCTGCTGCGGCGCGGCGGCGCGACGGCGCCGGCCGGCGCGGGGCGTGCGCCGCGGCCCTCGTCGGTCCCTTGCCGCGCCAGAAGCGTGACGATCGCGGCGGCGATGAAGATGCTCGAATAGGTGCCGGTGACGATGCCGACGATCATCGTGAACGCGAAGCCGCGCAGCACTTCGCCGCCGAACAGGAACAGCGCGACAGCGCACAGCAGCGCCGTGCCGGCGGTGATGATCGTCCGGCCGAGGGTCTGGTTGAGCGCGACGTTGATGACTGTGCATCAGCGAATCGCGCCGCATCCCGCGCAGGTTCTCGCGCACGCGGTCGAAGATGACGATCGTGTCGTTGGTCGAGTAGCCGGTGACCGTCAGGATCGCGGCGATGACGTTCAGCGTCATGTCGTACTGGAAGAACGCCAGGAACGCCAGCGTGACCAGCAGGTCGTGGATCGTGGCGACGACGGCGCCGACGGCGAAACTGAACTGGTAGCGGAACGCGATGTAGGCCAGGATGCCGGCCAGCGACAGCACCGTCGCCCAGAGTGCCCTTGCTCGGTCAGCTCGCGGCCGACCGCCGGGCCGACGATTTCGGTGCCGACGATCGTCGAAGTTGCCGAGGTTGGCCTGTCTGGAGCGCGTGCTTCGACTGCGCCGCCGTGGCTGCTGAGCGACGTCGCCCGATTCCTCGCCGACCTGCGGCACCCGCATCAGCATCTGGCGCTGCGACCGCATCGCCGTAGGTCTGGACGATCGACGTTCTGCGCCGCCGGAGGTGCTGGTCCAGCGCGGCGCGGACCTGCTCGATCCGACGGCGCCTGGTCGAACTGCGCGATCACCGCGGTGCCGCCGGCGAACTCGATGCCGCGCGGGATGCCCTTGGTGAACACCACGGCGAGCGCCGGCGAGGATCACGACCCAGGACAGCGCGATGGCGTGCCAGCGCCAGCGCAGGAAGTCGAAGTTGGTCTTCTTGAAGATATGCATGGCACTGCTGCTAGATGGAAAGCGTCGCGACCTGGTGCCGGCGCGACGAGCGCCAGCTCGAACAGCGTCTTCGAGACGAAGGTCGAGGTGAACAGGTTCGAGAGCAGACCGACGAACAGCGTGACCGCGAACCCGCGAATCGGGCCGGTGCCGAACTGGAACAGGAACGCCGCCGAGATCAGCGCCGCGACGTGCGTGTCGAGCAGCGTCAGGAAGACGCGGCTGAAGCCGGCGTTGATCGAGGCGCGCACGCCGCGTTGCGCCTCGAGCTCCTCCTTGATGCGCTCGAAGATCAGCACGTTCGAGTCGACGCCGATGCCCATCGTCAGCACGAAGCCGGCGATGCCGGGCAGCGTCATCACCGCGCCGATGTAGGCCATCAGGCCGAGCAGGATGATCAGGTTGAAGACCAGCGCGACGATCGCGTTCACGCCCGAGAGCTTGTAGTAGACGAGCATGAACACGATGATCAGCAGCAGGCCGACGAGCGAGGCGATGCACGCCGGAGCGGATCGAGTCGGCGCCGAGGCTCGGGCCGATGGTCCGCTCTTCGAGATAGGTCAGCGTGGCCGGCAGCGAGCCGGAGCGCAGGATCAGCGACAGGTTCTGCACCTCTTCCTGCGTGAAGCTGCCGGAGATGCGGCCTTCGCTCGTGATGCGCGCCTCGATCGTCGGCGCCGACTGGACGCGGCCGTCGAGGATGATGGCGAGCGGGCGGCCGATGTTCTCGCCGGTGACGCGTGCCGAACTTCGCGGGCGCCTTCGGTGTTCAGCGTGAAGCGACGGCCGGCCGGTTGTTCTCGTCGAGCGACGGCCGGGCGCTGCGCAGGTCGCGGCCGGTGACCGCTGCGGCACTGCCGCACCAGGTAGTAGACCGTCGTGCCGGGCCGCCGGCGCGCTGCTCGGCGCCGGGCACGATGTCCATGCCCGGCGGCACCTGCCCGTTGACGAGCAGCGCCTCACGCGACGCCGAGGGCCCCTGCTCGACGATCTTCAGCTCGAGCAGGCCGGTCGACCGGATGATCTCCTTCGCGCGGTTGACGTCGGTGACGCCGGGCAGCTGCACCAGGATCTGATCGCCGTTGGCGCCCTGCTGCGCGATGCTCGGCTCGGTGACGCCGAGCTCGTTGACGCGGCGCTCGATCGTCTGCGCGCGCCTGGACGACCGCCTCCTCGCGCAGCGTCAGCTGCACGTTCGGCTTCATCGTGAACGTGTAGGTGCCGTTCGACGCCGGCGTCGCGATCGAAGTTGCGTCTCGACTTCGTCGGCGGCTGTCCGGAAGGCCGCGTCCTGCTCCGGGGCGACCCCTTCGACCTTGAACTGCGGTCGGGCTGACTGAGCGCGATGTTGCGACACGGCGATCGCCGCGGTGCCGAGCGCTCGCGCAGCCGCTCCATCTCCGTCTCGGTCTCGATGCGCAGCGCATCGTCGGTCTGCACGCGCAGCACGAGGTGCACGCCGCCCTTCAGGTCGAGGCCGAGCTTCAGGCCCTGGTCGATCAGCCAGCTCGGCGTGCGTGATGCCGTAGCGCGCCGCGACGATCGGGTAGACGCCGACCGCGCGCGAAGATGACGAGCACGGCGAGGATGGTGATGAGCTTTCCAGCGCAGATTAGGCCATGACGTGAACCGTTACTGGATTGGCGGGTTCGACGACCGGCGGCTGGCCCTGATAGCCGCCGATGGCCGCCTTCGCGACTTCGATCCGGATCTTGTCGGCAATCTGCAGCTGCACGCTCTCCTCGCCGAGCCGCGTGATCTGGCCGTAGATGCCGCCGGTCGTGATGACCCGGTCGCCGACCTTGAGGCTGCCGAGGAACTCCTGCACCTTCTGCTGCTTCCGCTTCATCGGCAGCAGGATGATGAAGTAGAAAATCGCCAGGACCAGCACGAACGGGACGAACTGCAGCCAGGGGCTGCCGCCGTCCGGGGGCGCAGCCCATGGCGAAGACGGACCTGCAGACATCGTCATGATGCGGGCTCATTCCGGACTCACCTCCCCGACTCGGCGGGACAAGCGCTGATGGAACTGCGAGCCTGAAACTTTCGAACCGCCCAAACGCTATAGCGTCCCTAATCCGACTCAGGGTGTCAAGGTAAAAGTGTAGATTATGCAACGTGTTAAGGGTCGCCGCGTTCATCTCGCCCGCCATGATAAAGATGCCGCAGATAGGCGCGTGAACAGGTGCGGCACGTGTAGCAGCCGCACTCCGGATCGGGCGGCCGATCGTCCTCGGCGTAGCGCGCGTTCTTGATGTTGATGCGCCCCTCGCTCGTGAACAGCTGACCGTTGCGGGCGTTCCGGGTCGGCAGCACGCAGTCGAACAGGTCGATGCCGCGCGCGACCGACTCGACCAGGTCCTCCGGCGTGCCGGCGCCCATCAGATAGCGCGGCCGATCCGCCGGCAGGACTGGCGTCGTGCGTCTCGACGACGATCTCGTACATGACGTCGGTCGGCTCGCCGACGCTCAGCCCGCCGATCGCGTAGCGCCTCGAAGCCGATCGCGACCGTCGCCGGCGCGCTCTCCTCGCCGCAGATCCGGGAACACGCCGCCCTGCACGATCCCGAACTGCGCCTGCCCGGGGTTGGTGACGATGACCCCGGCGACCGGTCCGCTCCGCAGCGTCGAGCAAGCCGCTGCGCGCGCGCGCTGCGCCCAGCGCAGCGTTCGCTCCATCGACGTCGCGCGCGGCGTCCTCGGTGGCCGGATAGCGCCAGGCACTCGTCGAGCACCATCGCGATGTCGGATCCGAGCTGCGCCTGGATGTCCGTCGCCTTCTCCGGCGTGAGCAGGTGCGCCGAGCCGTCGAGGTGCGACTTGAAGCGCGCGCCCTCCTCGTCGATCGTGCGGCGCGCGGCCAGGCTGAACACCTGATAGCCGCCGCTGTCGGTGAGGATCGGCTTGCGTCCAGCCGATGAAGCGGTGCAGTCCGCCGCGGCGCGCGATCAGATCGTCGCCGGGACGCAGATACAGGTGATAGGTGTTGCTCAGCAGGATCTCGGCGCCGAGCGCTCTCGAGATCGCGGTGCGTCAGCCCTTTCACCGCGCCCTGCGTGCCGACCGGCATGAACGCCGGCGTCTCGACGCTGCCGTGCGGCGTCGTCATGACGCCGCGGCGCGCCGCGCCCTCGGTGTGAGTGACGCTGAAATCCGAAACCGGCCGTCTGACATCGGAGGGCGTACAGTTTACAATCGCGCCACGATGCGTGAAGGCCGCTGCACGGTCGGCTGCTGTCGTGCGCCGCCTCGTGCATCGGCGCTGCGACGGCCTCGTCGCACGTCGGCCGCAGCCGCCGCGCGCACTGACCGAGGCGCGCGCCTCGCGCGCGGTCTACGACTCGATTCTCGCGGCCCGGTTCGACGCAGGCGCGGGCGCAGCTGCGCAGCAGGCCTGTCCGCCGGCGCCGCGTCGAAGCGTGCCAGGCGCTCGCGGTCGTGGCGATGTGGTGGGAGATCCAGCTCGATCCCGACGAGCCGCCGGCTCGACGCGCGCGCTCGAGCGCGACGCGGCCACGCGCGATCGCCGCCGCCGAGCGCGTGGACGCGAGCGCGAGCCGCGACCGCGCCGAAGCGTGGTTCTATCTCGCCGGCGGCGCACGCGCCGCTGGTGCAGTGGCGCGTGCTGCGCGACGAGCGCCTGGCGGCCGCGCGCGACGGCAAGACGATCAAGGACGCGCTCGAGCGCGCGCTGGCGCTCGACCCCGACACTGCACGATGCCTATTTCGGCATCGGGCTGTACCACTACTACGCCGACGTCGCGCCGGCGGCGCTGAAGGTCCTGCGCTGGCTGCTGCTGCTGCCGGGCGGCGACCGCGCGCAGGGACTGCGCGAGATGCTGCAGCGCGCGCGACGCGCGGCGAGCTGCTGCGCGGCGAAGCCGACTACCAGCTGCACTGGCTGTATCTCTGGTACGAGGAGCACCGGATCGCGGCCCTCGCGCTGCTGCGCGGCTCGACGCGCGCTATCCGTCGAACCGCTCTTCCTGCAGCGCATCGCCGAAGTGCAGCACGAGTACTTCAGCGATCACGCGGCGAGCGCTGCGACGCTGGCGACTGCTGCTCGATCGCGCCGCGTCGGCGGACCATCGCGCGCCGCGGATGAACGAGATGCGGGCGCGCTCGGGACTCGCGGCGGAGCTCGTCGACTCGGGTGAGCCGCAGCGCGCGATCGATCTGCTGCAGCCGGTGATCGACGCGCAGCCGTCGGCGCCGTACGGCGCCGCTCGCGCATGGCTCATCTCGGCGACGCGCACGCGCACATCGGGCGACGCGATCGCGCGCTCGAGGCCTACGAGCGCGCGATCGCACGCGCACCGTCCGACGATCCGCGAGCGATCGTTTCGCGCGCGCGCGCGACGCGCGACGGTCGCGATCCAGGCGATGATGTCGATAGAAATTTTTGACAATTTAGTCTGCTTTTGTGCTTGACATCCAGTTTCTCCCACCATAATCTACATCTGGTATGAGGGTGGTGAACACAGGCCACCCCTAGTGAGGTTGACAATTCAGACCTCGCCCTTCCGCACCTGGAGCCTTCAGGGATGGCGCGGAAGGTGCCAAGAAGCGACGGGCGTCGAGCGTCGGGTGAGCGTGCCAGGCGGCAGCCACTGATCGGTGTCGGATGCGTTCGCGCACAGACAAACCCGACATGAAGGGGGGGATAAAGACAATGGCGAAGAAAGCCAAGGGCGGGAAGAAGAAGGCCGGCAAGAAGCGGTAAGCTGACCTCACCCGTCAAGAAAAAAGGGGGGCGGCCGTCGCCCCCTTTTCAATTTTCGCGTCCTCGTGACCGCCGCAGCCGCAATCAGTGCGTCGTCGAGCCGTCCCAGACCGCACACGCCGGATCACATCCCACTGCTCGATCTGATCGACGACGTCCATGCCCGAGATGACGCGGCCGAACACCGTGTACGTCGCGTCGAGGTGCGGCTGCGGCGAGTGCGTGATGAAGAACTGGCTGCCGCCGGTGTCCGCCCAGTCGAGCGCCATGCCGACGGTGCCGCGCAGATACGGCCGCTGGTTGAGCTCGTCGCGGATCGTGTAGCCCGGCCCGCCTTCGCCGTCGCCGCGCGGATCGCCGGCCTGGACCACGAAGTTCGGCACCACGCGGTGGAACGGCAGCCCGTCGAAGAACCCTGGCGCGCCAGCGTCACGAAGTTGTCGACCGTCAGCGGCGCGTCGAGCACCGCCAGCTCGATCTGGATCGTGCCGCGATCGGTGTCGATGTACGCCTGCGTCGAGACCGGCGGGTCGGTGAGCGTCGCGGCGCGCGTAGAACGTCCGGGTTCCGGCGGAGGGCGCGGGGCGGATGCGCGTCCTCGGCATCGCGTCGCCGGATCGAGCTCCGCGAGCAGCGCGGCGGCCCGCACCCGCACCGCCCAGTCCTTGTCGGCGAGCGCGTCGGTCAGCACCGGCGTGGCCGCCTCGGCCCCGTAGGCTGTCAGCGCGGCAAGCGCCGCGGCGCGCGCGATATAGGTCGTGTCGTGCCAGCCCGCGCTGGTACGCCTCGGTCAGCGCCGGCCGTGCCCTGCGCCGGCTTCAGCTCGGCCAGGCCGTTCGCGGCCGCCGTCCGGACGACGGGGTCCGGTGACTTCAGCTGCTCGATCGAGGATGCCACCCGCGTCCGGCGGACTGCAGCCTGGCGAGCGCCGCCAGCACCGAGGGATGACCTTCGGCTCCTGTCGTCGAGCATCGCGCGCAGCCGGGGCAGACCCGCCTCGGGCGGCGAGCGTGCCGAGCGCCGACGCCAGCGCCGCCCGCACGCTCCAGTGCGGATCGGGATCGAGCCCCGACAGGACGGTCATGAAGCCCTCGGGATCGAGCTGCGCGAGCGCACGGACGCGGCGGCGCGAATCCAGGGGCTCGGATCAGCCGAGCAGGTCGAGCAGCGCGTCGTACGACGCCGTCGCCGCCGGATCGCGCCGAGCGCGGTCACCGCTTCGAGCCGCAGGTGCGGTCGGCGCCTTCGGCGACTGCACGATCTTGATCAGCGGCGGCTGCCGCCGCCGGATCGCCGAGGCGGCCGAGCGACCGGACGCTTCGACCGCGACCGTCGGTCCGGCGCCCGCGACCAGCGGGATCAGCGCCGCCGACGGCCGCGCGGTCCTTCATCGCGCCGAGTCCCTTCGCCGCAAACGCGCGCGTGTAAGGGTGCGGCTCGCGCAGCAGCGTCAGCAGCGCCGGCAGCGCGCGCGGATCTTCGAGGCGCTGCAAGCGCGTAGGCGACCGGCCACCAGCGCACGCGCGGCTGTCCGGACCCGTCGAGCACGGCGCGCCGCGAGCGCGTCGTACGCCTTCAGGCGCACCAGCGCGTACACGGCGAGCCGGAACGCGCGCCGCCGGCGAGTCGCGTGCGCACGTCGGCATCGTCGGCCGGCAGCCTGCGCGAGCGCGCCGGACCCGACAGCTGCGTCGCCATCGCGCGCCGATGGCTGCGGCTGCGACGCGTCGCCGATCAGCCCGAGCGCTTCGGCGGCGCTGCCCTTGACGAGCGGCGACGGATCGGCGAGTGCCGCGACGAGCGGATCGCGGGCGCTCGCGATCGCCGATGAGCCCGAGCGCGAACGCCGCCATCTGCCGCACTTCGGGATCGGCGTCGTCGAGCAGCGCGCACGAGCGGCGCCACGCCTTCGGCAAGACCGACGCGGCCGACCGCCAGCGCGGCGCGGCGGCGGACGCGCGCTTCGCCGATCGGCGAGCAGCCGCACCAGATCGGGCGGCGGCGGTGGCGGAGGCGGCGGCGCGGCGACGCGCCGCTCGCGTCGCGGCAGCCGGCGGCGGCGGCGCGGGCACGGCGGCAGGCGCCGGATCGCGCAGCGATGCGCTGATCTTCGAGCCGAGGATCCACGACATCTTCTGCTTCGAAGGTCGGGTCGCGGTGGCGCTGCGGCGGTGCGACCGGCGGAGCGCTGGCGCACGCGCGACGCGCCGAGCGCGAGCAGCAGCGCGATCGTCGATACGCGTCACGGCGCGATGATATCATCGGGCCGCCTTGCAGTTCCGCTACATCGCGGTCGAAGGTCCGATCGGCGCCGGCAAGACCGCGCTGGCCGAGCGGCTCGGCACGCGGCTCGACGCCACGCTCGTCCTCGAGGAGAACGAGAATCCGTTTCTCGCCGACTTCTACGCCGATCGTCCGGGCGCGGCGCTGCAGGCGCAGCTCTTCTATCTGCTCAATCGCCACCGCCAGCAGACCGCGCTGCGGCAGGCCGATCTCTTCAGCCAGATCACGATCTCCGACTACCTGTTCGACAAGGACAAGATCTTCGCGTATCTGAATCTCGACGACAACGAGCTGTTCATCTATCAGCGGCTCTACGATCTGCTCGCCGCGCGATGTGCCGCCGCCCGATCTCGTCATCTATCTGCAGGCGCCGACCGATGTGCTGCTGCGGCGCCTGCGCAGCCGCGCCGCAGCGATCCGGAAGCCGACGGCGTTCGAGCCCGACCCCGACTATCTGAAGGAGCTGAACGAGGCGTACCACCACTTCTTCTTCCACTACGACGCCACGCCGCTGCTCGTCGTCGAGACCTCGCAGTTCGATTCGGAGGCGAGCGACGAGGCGCTCGACGATCTGGTGAAGCAGATCGCGGCAGATGGGCGCCGGGCACGCGCTACTACGTGCCGACGGCACGAAGGCTGAGTGGTAAGCTGATCGTTCATGGCGTGGTTCAAGAAGACCCGCAAGCCGATCGCGCCGCCGCCGAAGGAGAAGCCGAGCCGGGTGCCCGAAGGGCTGTGGGTCAAGTGTCCCGGCTGCGCGCAGGTCGATCTACAACAAGGATCTCGCGGCCAACCTGCAACGTCTGCCCGAAGTGCGCGCACCACTTCCGGCTCGACGCCGCCGAGCGGCTGCGGATGCTGTTCGACGGCGGACTGGACCGAGCACGATCGCGACCTCGTCTCGACCGACCCGCTGAAGTTCACCGACACCAAGCCCTACAAGGCGCGCCTCAAGGCCGGCTGCGCAGCGACCGGCGCTCAAGGACGCGGTCATCGTCGGCTCCGGGCACGCATCGACGGCATCCAGACGGTCGATCGCGGCGCATGGAGTACGGCTTCATCGGCGGCAGCATGGGCGTCGTCGTCGGCGAGAAGATCACGCGCGCCATCGAGCGCGCCATCGACGAGCGCTGCCCGGTGGTCATCGTCTGCTGCTCGGGCGGCGCGCGGATGATGGAAGGCGCGCTGTCGCTGATGCAGATGGCGAAGATCTGCGGCGCGCTCGCGCGGCTCGATCGCGCGCGGCTGCCCGTACATCGCGGTGCTGACCGATCCGACGACCGGCGGCGTCACCGCGAGCTTCGCCATGCTGGGCGATCTGAACATCGCCGAGCCGAAGGCGCTGATCGGCTTCGCCGGCCCGCGCGTCATCGAGCAGACGATCCGCCAGAAGCTGCCCGAGGGGTTCCAGCGCTCCGAGTTCCTGCTCGAGAAGGGCATGCTCGATCTCGTCGTCGATCGGCGCGAGATGAAGGCCAGCCATCGCCAACGCGCTGCGCTTCATGGGCGCGACGTGCCGGCGACGCCGCCCGCGACGGTCGCCGCCGGCTCGCAGCCGACCGCCGGCGACCGCCGAGCCGGCCGCGCAGGCGCTCAGTGGTCGGACGGCTCCGCTCGACTAGCTCTTCGGCCTCGAGCAGTTCGGCATCAAGTTCGGCCTCGACAACATCGCGCGCTCATCGTCGGCGCACTCGGCCATCCGGAGCGCAGCTTCGCACTCGATCCACGTCGCCGGCACCAACGGCAAGGGCTCGGTCACCGCGATGGTGGACGCGGCGCTCCGCGCCGCCGGCCATCGGACGGCGCGCTACACCTCGCCGCACCTGGTCGATCTCACCGAGCGGTTCGTCGATCGACGGCGGGCCGGTGCGATCGCGCGACGCTGCAGGCCGCCGTCGCACGACGTGCGCGACGTCGTCGATCGATCTGCAGCGCAGCGGACGCTCGACGTCCAGCCGACATTCTTCGAAGTGACGACCGCGGCGGCGTTCGAGCTGTTCCGACGGGCGCGGGTCGAGGTCGCGGTCTGCGAGGTCGGCCTCGGCGGCCGGCTCGACGCCACCAACGTGCTGACCACCCGATGGTGACCGCCATCACCTCGATCGGCTTCGACCACCAGCAGTACCTCGGGCGACACGCTCAGCGAGATCGCCGCTCGAGAAGGCCGGCATCATCAAGCCGGGCGTGCCCGTCGTCGTCGGATCGATGGACCCGGCCGCGGCGTCAGGCGCATCGCGGAGCGGCGCACTGGCCGTGGAGGCGCCGATCGTCTGGGCGCACGACGGAGTCCGTCGTGACCAGGTCCGGGCCAGCGGGCGCGACGGCCAGCGGTTCCGCCTGTCGACGCCGCGACGCGACTACGGCGAGCTGTCGCTCGGCGCTGCCGGCGACATCAGGTCGACAACGCCGTCGTCGCGGTGCGCATCCTGGAGCGCTCGACGGCGCTCGGCATCCCCGTTCCGCGCGACCGCGCATCGTCAGCGGCCTGGCGGACGGTGCGCTGGCCCGGGCGGCTCGACGCGTCGCGCTCGGCGACGGGCGCGAGCGTGCTGCTCGACGCCGCGCACAACCGGACGGCGCCGCTGGCGCTCGCCGCGCTATCCTGACGAGCCGCGGCCACCGGCGCCCGCTGGTGTTCGCCGCGATGCGCGACAAGGACGCCGACGGCGATGCTGCGAGCGCTCGCTGCCCGCGGTCGGCGACGCTCGTGCTGACGCGCGCGTCGAATCCGCGTTCGGCCGATCCGCGACGCGCTCGCCGAGCTCGCGCGCCGGATCGATCGCGCCGACGCGTGCCGGTCGCGATCGCGCGTCGACGCGACGCGGCGCTGCGCTGCGCGTGGCAGCATCGGCCCGCGCATCGTCGTCGCCGGCTCGATCTTCCTGCTCGGCGACGTCGCTGAAGCAGCTCGGCCGGTCGTGATACCCTCGATTGTCTTGCCGCACTTTCGCATGCGATCGCGTCCGCTTCGTCGTCTGCTCGCTGCGCTGCGTCGCTGTGGCCGCGCCACGCGTGCAGCGCAGGTCACATCGCCGGCTACAACGTGCACGGCCGTACACGCAGGAGCAGCTCGGCGAGAACCACTGGCAGCTGCTCGGCGCCGTGGAGCTCGAGCAGGGCGACACCAAGCTCTACGCCGACGAGATCGAGTTCTTCGAGGACGAGGATCGCGCGATCGCGCGCGGCAACGTCGTCGCTCACCCAGGGCAACAACCGCATCGCCGCCGACCGCGCCGAGTTCAACACCAAGACCAGGCTCGGCACCTTCTACAACGCCAGCGGGCATCGCCAGCGTCCAGCCGCCGCGCCAGGCGGCGCCGGCCGGCGGCATCGTCGGTGCCGCCGCTCGACCAGGCAGGAGACCGACGTCTACTTCTTCGGCGAGACGGTCGAGAAGATCGGGCTCGAAGAAGTATCGGATCACCAACGGCGGCTTCAGCACCTGCGTCCAGCCGACGCCGCGCTGGGATCTGACGGCCGGCACGATCGTCCTGAACATCGATCACTACACGCTGCTGCGCCAGGCGATCCTGAACGTCAAGGGCGTGCCGATGCTCTACCTGCCGTTCTTCTATTACCCGACGAAAGAAGACGACCGCGCGACCGGCTTCCTGATCCCGACCTACGGCGCCTCGACGATTCGCGGCCAGACGATTCACAACGCGTTCTTCTGGGCCATCAATCGCAGCCAGGATGCGACCGTGCTGCACGACTGGTACTCGAAGACCGGCCACGGGCGCCGGCGCCGAGTACCGCTACAACCTCGGCGGCGG
This sequence comes from uncultured Acidobacteriota bacterium, assembly GCA_963748265.1. Taxonomy (GTDB): domain Bacteria; phylum Acidobacteriota; class Vicinamibacteria; order Vicinamibacterales; family CAVVIG01; genus CAVVIG01. Next base: position 67,285 of record CAVVIG010000005.1, read on the forward strand.
CTCGGACGGGTACGCTGAACGCCTACATCCTCGACCAGAAGCCGACGCCTTACGTGCAGGACGACGGCTCGACGGTGACCACGCCGGCGTCGAGGTCCTACATGCTCGAGGGGACGCCAACCAGCTGCTGCCGAATCGCTTCCGGGCGCAGCGCGCAGGTGAACTACTTCTCGAGCATCTACACGAACCAGACCTTCAACACCAACGTCACCGACGCCTCGCAGAACCAGCGGAGCTACGGCGGCAACGTCGTCGGCGCCTGGCGCGAGGCTCATCGCTGAACGGCACGTTCGATCGGCAGCGAGTGGTTCAACACGACCACGACCTCCGGCGTTGTCGGAAGCTCGCCGCGGACTGCTCGTCAGCACGGAACGAGCGGCCGCTCTTGCGCGGCTCGCCGGTCTACTTCGGCGTGACCGGGGACTACACCAGCTGGTCCGCCAGACGCAGGTTCAACGACGTCGTCATCGACGACCAGCGGACTCGGGCGCGTCGACTTCTCCCCCCAGCTCCGCTACCCGTTCAAGCGATGGCAGTTCTTCACGGTCAACACGACGCTCGCCTGGCGCGACACGTTCTACACGCGCAGCCTCGACCCGTTGACCGAGGCCGTCGTCTGCCGACGACATCGAACCAGGCAGTATTTCACGGTCCAGGCGCAGGCCGTCGGTCCGGTCTTCACGCGCGTGTGGAACACGCCGGACAACGGCTACGCGGAGCGGTTCAAGCACACGATCGAGCCGTTCTTCAACATCCAGCGGACCTCGCCCATCGACGACGTTCGACCGGATCGTGCAGATCGACGGCATCGACTCGGTCGTCGGCGGCACCACGAGCTACGCGTACGGCCTCAACAACCGCTTCTACGCCAAGCGGCGCATCGTCGCGGGCCGGACGGCAGGCGCAGGAGATCGTCGGCGTCGAGATCAACCAGTCCTACTACACCGACGCGCGTGCGGCGCAGTACGACTCCGCGGTATGCGACGAGCAACACCGGCGCGCGCCGAACAATTTCTCGCCGATCGCGCTCAGCCTGCGCGCCACGCCGACGCGCGAGCTTCAACGCCAACATGCGGGCGGAGATCGACAGCCGGTATCGCGCAGCTGCGCACGGTGTCGACGAGCGGGACGACGAACTGGCGCCAGCAGCTGCAGGCGACCGTCGGCTGGAGCCACCGGTTCTTCATCGAAGGGCTCAGCGGGTTCGACGACCCGCGCAACCTCGATCACTACCTGAACGTGTCAGTCCAACGTGCAGACGCGCGACAACCGGTACGGCGCGATCTACTCGTTCAACTACGACATCCTGCGCGGGACGATGCTGCAGCAGCGCATCTCGGGCTTCTACAACGCGCAGTGCTGCGGCATCGCGTTCGAATATCAGCGCTACAACTTCGCAGGCGTACCGTCGTACTGGTGCCCGCCGACCACCGCTTCTTCCTCTCGTTCACGCTCGCCGGGCTCGGTAACTTCTCGCCGTTCAGCGGCGGATGAGCGGCGTGCCCCGCTGATGGCATGACCGGGCCGACCCTCGTCACCGGCGCCGCCGGATTCGCCGGGAGCCACCTGCTCGACTCCGCTTGCAGACGACGCCATCGAGATCGTCGCCTGGCACCGCCCGGGCGGACATCCGCCGACGGCTGCGCCAGGCGTCTGCTGGCAGGCTGTCGACCTGCTGGATCGGCAAGCGGTCAGGTCGGCAGTCCGCTCCGCGCGGCCGGCAGTCGTCTACCACTGCGCCGGCGCGGCACATGTCGGGCCAGTCGTGGCGCACGATCACCGAACGCTCTCGGCCAACGTCCGCGGCACGCACCACTTGCGGAGGCCTTGCGCGACGAGGCGCCGCAGGCGCGGCTGCTCGTGACGAGCTCGGCGCTCGTGTACGCGCCGAGCCGAACGCCATCGACGAAGCGGCATCCAACGGTGCCGGACAACCCGTACGGCCTCAGCAAGCTCGCGCAGGAGCTCGCGGCGGGACGGTTCGACGGCCCGCCTGTCTATCTCGCGCGGCCGTTCAATCACTTCGGTCCGAGGCAGGATCCCGGCGTTCGCGTCGGCCGCTTTCGCCAGACAGATCGCGGAAATCGAGCATGGCCGGAAGCCGCCGGAGATTCAGGTCGGCAACCTCGAGGCACGCCGCGACCTCACCGACGTCCGCGACACGGTGCGCGCGTACCGGACTGATCGTGGAACGGGGGCGGCCCAATCGTCCGTACAACGTCTGCAGCGGGCACGCGGTGACCGTGCGCGATCTGCTCGACGTGCTCCTCCGGCGCGCACGGGTGCAGGTCCAGATCGTCACGGATCCGCAGCGGCTATCGGCCGAACGACACGCCGCTCGTGCTCGGCAGCCGCGCCCGCATCTCGACCGAGCTTGGCTGGGAACCGCGGATCCCGCTCGACCAGACCATCGACGATCTGCTCGACTACTGGCGACACGCGTCGGCGAGGCCTGACCAGATGGGCACGCTCGGTACGCGCCGATGGCTCCTCGCAGTGCTCGGCGCGAGCGCCTTCTCGGCTGCCATCGCATACTGGTCACCTGGCCGCAGGCGCTGCACCCCACGCTCGTCGCCAATCACTTCGATCCGTACTTCAGCATGTGGCGGCTCGCCTGGATCGCGCACGCGCTCACGCGATGGCCGCGTGACCTGTTCGACGGCAACATCTTCTACCCCGCCGAAAGGACGCTCGCCTTCTCCGACGCCACGCTGCTGCAGGGACTGATCGCGGCCCCGCTCTTCTGGGCAGGGCTCTCGCCGATGCTGATCTACAACCTGCTGCTCTTTGCGGGCTTCGTCGGCTCCGGCGCCGGCATGTTCGTGCTGGCCCGGCACCTGACCGGCGCAACAGGTCCATCGCTGGTCGCGGCGGCGGTTTTCACCGCACTGCCCTATCGCATCGAGCACTTCATGCACCTCGAGCTGCAGTGGGCGATGTGGATCCCGCTGGCGTTCTGGGCGCTCCACCGGACGATCGAGTCGGGGCGATGGCGGCACGGACTGCTCGTCGGGCTGTTCCTGTGGCTGCAGTTTCTCAGCTGCGTCTACTACGGCGTCTTCCTGTCCCTGGCGCTCATCGTCTTCACGCCGCTGCTCCTCACCTTCAAAGGGCACGTCCCGTTCCGCTCCTTCGCTGCGCCCCTGGTCGTCGGCGTTGGGGGCGCGGCGCTGCTCACGCTGCCGTACGCCTGGACGTACCTCGAGGCGTCGGAGACCGTCGGCGCGAGGCCGCTGGCCGAGATCACGCGATACAGCGCGCGGGCGGTGAGCTACCTGGCGTCGCCCGAGTCGAACCTCCTCTGGGGATGGACCGCCGATCGCTGGGGCGCATCCGAACTGCGGCTCTTCCCCGGAGTGCTGGCAATCCTGCTCGCCCTGGCCGCCGTGCGGCATCCCCGCCTGCGACTCGTCGCCCTCTACGCGGTGACGACGCTGGTCGTCGTCCAGCTCTCGTTCGGCCTCAACGGAACCGTCTACAGGCTGCTGCTCGGCCAGGTGTCTGCGCTGCAGGGATTTCGGGCGCTCGCGCGCTTCGGTGTGCTCGCCGGCTGCACGATTGCCATCCTCGCGGCGCTCGGCACGCAGGCGCTGCTGGCACGGGTGCCGTTCTCTCCCCGGTGGCGACGCGCATTCGTCCCGCTCGTCCTCGTGGTGATGGCGGTGGAGTACTCGAACCGCCCGCTGTCCCTCGCGTACGGCCTGACCGCCGCACCCCCCGATCTGTACCGCGCGCTGAGTCACGGAGAGGCCGGGCCGATCGTCGAACTTCCGCTGCCGGATCCGGACGCGTTGCCGGGCGCAGACCCTGAGTACGAGGCGTGGTCCCTGTGGCACTGGCGTCCGCTCCTGAACGGCTACAGCGGTTATTACCCGGAGCACTACCTGCGTGCGCTGCCGGTGCTGCGCTTGTTCCCCGACACCGCGTCGCTGACCCTCCTGCGGGAGCGAAATGTGAAGTACGTGGTCGTGCACCGCGCGGTACCTCGGCCGTAGCGAGTACACCTCACTCGCGCTCGCGATCGCCAACACACCCGACCTGAAGCTGTGGGGGGTCTACAGGGATCCGGTCGGCCTTGCGGACATATTCGAGCTGAAGCCATGAAGCTCGTCGACCGTCCTGCTCTCGCTGCGCCACCACGCGACCCGGTCGGGCTTGACTCGCACAGCCTCGGGGACGATGATGACTGGCGAACAAAGAGCGAATCTTGGACGAACCCCTCCTGTTTCACGGTGCCTCGCCCCGTCCCACCACACGCCGGGTCGCTGAGCTCGTCAGGCAGGGCGGGACCGCCGCGCTGACCGAGGCCGAGCGACGGGCCGATGAAGCGACCTACCAGGAAGTGGACTGTCGATCGGCCCTGAACGCGGTCAAGGGGATGCCGTTCAACTGGACGCTCAACCCGTACCGCGGCTGCACGCACGCCTGCCACTACTGCTTCGCCCGCCGCTATCACGCCCAGTTCGAGATGAACGCCGACGACGAGTTCGCGTCGGTCATTCTCGTCAAGCGGAACTTCGTCGACGTGCTGCAGCGCGAGCTCGATCGGCCGTCGTGGACGCGCGAGCAGGTCGCGCTCGGCACGGCGACCGACCCATATCAGCCGATCGAAGGACACTACCGGCTGACACGCCGCACCATCGAGGCACTGGCGCGCGCACGGACGCCGATGGGCCTCGTCACAAAGGGGCCGATGGTCGTGCGCGACATCGACGTCCTGCTCGAACACGCGCGCGCGGCCGAATCGTGCACGGTCTACATGAGCGTGCCGACCGTAGACGAAGATGCCTGGCGCACGCTCGAGCCCGGGACAGCGCATCCGCTGCAGCGGCTGCGCGCGGTGCGTGCGCTCGTCAGACGCCGGCGTCCACGCCGGCGTGCTGATGGCGCCCATTGTCCCCGGCTTTTCGTCGTCGCGCTCGAAGCTCGAACGGACGATCAAGGCCATCGCCGACCACGGCGCGCGCTTCGTCGGCTGCAACGTGATGTACCTGCAGGACGGCACGCGCACGCATTTCATGGGGTTCATCGAGCGCGAGTTTCCGTCGATGCTGGCCGCGATTCGAGAGGCTGTACGCGAAGAAGTATCCGCCCGACGGCGTACCGGAACGAGATCTCGGCGCATGGTGCGCGTGCTGCAGGAGCGATATGGCCTGGCGCGCGAACCGCTGGACGATCGCCGACGGAGAGGCCGAGCGCGCAGGACGCCGCTTCGCTGGTGATCGTCGCGACCGCCGAGCAGGCCCAGTTTCGTTGGATAGGGAAGCTACGCGACGTCGCCGAAGGCGAGCGCTCCTGATCGGCTGACAGAGATCCTGGCCGGGCGCCGATTCCACCACTGAGCCCGCCCGTCCTTCAGCTGACACCTCGAAGTGCGATCCCTCCTTCCAGCGTGCGCTGATCGGCAGCTTGATCTGTCTCGTCGATGACGCGCTTCAGGAATCGCGCACCGAACGCCATGCTGTAGCCCGTCTGCGACGAGCCGTTCGAGCGCCTCGTCGGAGATGCTGAAGGCGTCTTGCCGGCCTTGGCCAGCGTCTCCATCGACCTGCGCGAGATAGTGCCGAGCGATCTCGCGCACCTCGTCGTGCGTGAGCGGGGCGAACAGGACGACCTCGTCGATCCGGTTCCTGAACTCCGGCGGGAAACGGCGCTCCAGCTCGCGCATCACCTCCGCCTGCACCTGCTCGACACCGACGTGCCGCGACAGGAACCCGAGCGGGCTGGTGAGCTTGCGGAAGTTCTCGGAGCCGATGTTGGACGTCATGATGACGACAGCGTCGCTCAGATAAACGCGCTTGCCGCGACCGTCGGTCAGCCACCCTTCGTCGAAGGCCTGCAGGAACAGGTTCAGCAGGTTCGGGCTCGCCTTCTCGACCTCGTCGAGCAGAACCACGGTGTAGGGATTGTCCTTCAGCTGATTCGTCAGGATGCCGCCGCGCTCGCTGCCGACGATGCCGCGCGGCATGCCAATCAGCTTGTCGATGCCGACGCCGCCGTCCTGGTACTCGGACATGTCGACGCGGACCATCTTCTTGTCGTCGCCGAACAGGAACTCGGCGACCGCCTTGGCCAGCTCCGTCTTGCCGACGCCGGTCGGTCCGAGGAACAGCAGGACGCCGTCCGGGCGATCGAAGCCGTCCTTCAGCGGTCCCTTGTTCAGCACCAGCCGCTGCGCGACCGCGCTGATGGCATTCTGCTGACCGACGACGCGCTGCCTGCAGGCGCTCCTCGATGTCCTTGAAGCGGTCGGTGACGTCGCGGAAGACCATGTCCTCTGGAATCTGCGCGGCGTGCGAGATGACCGAGACGACGTCTTCCTTCCGTACTTCCCAGCGGCGATCGATCTCCGCGCGAACGGCGGCCGTGTCGAGCCAGCCGATGACCTTGTCCGGCAGGTGCAGGTGCCGCATGTAGCGCGGCGACATCTCGAGCGCGGTTTCGATGCGCTTCGTCGAGCAGGCGGACCGAGTAGTTGCGCTCGAGGCGCGGCCGCAGGTTGTAGAGGATGCGGCGCGTTTCCTCGATGGACGGCTCGGACACGTTGACGCAGCGGAACCGCCGCGCCAGCGCCTCGTCCTCCTGGATGTATTCCTTGTACTCGCTGAGCGTCGTCGCGGCGACCATGCGGATCTCGCCGCGGGCGAGGACCGACTTGAAGACGTTGGCGGCGTCGGACGGCGCGCCGAGCGCCGAGCCGGCGCCCACCATCGTGTGCGCCTCGTCGACGAACAGAATCAGGTTCGGCCGCTCCTTCAGCTCGCGAATGACGTTCTGGATGCGATCCTCGAACATGCCGCGCAGCATCGTCCCCGCGACCATCGTGTTCATCTGCAGGTTCACGACCTGGCAGTCGCGCAGCCGCACCGGAACGGTGTCCGGCTCGAACTCGATCCGGCGGGCGAGCCCCTCGACGATCGCGGTCTTGCCGACGCCCGGCTCGCCGATGAGCATCACCGAGTTGGCGCGCTCGCGATGGCAGAGGATCTCGAGCACCTGCTGAATCTCCTTGTCGCGGCCGAACACCGGCGGCAACTTGTCCTGCCGCGCCAGCAGGTTCAGGTTGGTGGCGAAGTGCTTCAGGAACGGCGGCAGCTCGAACCGCTTCTTGAGCCGCTCCTCGCGCAGCTCCATGTCGCGCATCCGCGCGTCGAGGCGGGAGACGAGCACCTCGGGCTCGACGCCGTGCCGCCGCAGGATCGACACCGGAACGCCCTGCGTTTCCTCGAACACCGCCGAAAACAGGTCGGCCGCCTCGATCGTCTGGCGGCCGCGCGCGGCTGGCGTGATGCAGCGCGAGCTTGAAGACCAGCTTGGTCGCCGGCGAGACGCGCAGGTCGCGGCCGGCGAAGGACGGCATCATGTGCAGGTGCTCTTCGATCGCCTGGAGGATGGTATGCGGATTCAGCTCGATGTCGCGCATCACCTCGGCGAACATGTCCCATTCGACCTGCGCGAAGGCGAGAAAGACATGTTCGTTCGTCAGCAGGGCATGCTCGCGCCGGCGCGCTTCCTCGAGTGCGCGGTCGACGATCCGCTGCGCGGTTTCGGCGATCTTGCTCGGCGAGATGTCGAGATCGTCTACGTGCACGGCTGCTCCTCCAGATCGATGCTGCGAGACCAGCAAGACCGCACGCCAGCGCCGAGCATCCGAAGCCGTCGGCGGCAGGCGCAGCGGGCTTGGCGGCCGAGCGGGCGCCTCTGCCGTGACCGACGCTTACGCGCCGCGGTCAGCTGCATCAGCGCGTGCACGCGCTGCTCGGTCGGCGGGTGGGTGCTGAAGAGCGACAACAGGCCGCCGACCGAGAACGGCTTGATGATGAACATGTGCGCCGTCGCCGGGTTGGCGTCGAGCGGCACCGCCCGCGACGCGCCTTCGATCTTGCGCAGCGCGCTCACCAGCCCATGCGGGCTGCCGGCGATGGCCGCGCCGCCCGCGTCGGCGCGAACTCGCGCGAGCGCGAAATGGCCGCCTGAATCAGCATCGCCGCGATCGGCGCCAGGATGATCATCGCGAGCAGCGCCATCGGGTTGCTGCCCCTCGCGGTCGTCGCTCCGGCCGCCGCCGAAGAACATGGCGAACCGCGCGACCATCATGATCGCCGCGGCCAGCGTCGCCGCGACCGAGCTGATCAGGATGTCGCGGTGCTTGACGTGCGCCAGCTCGTGGGCGATGACGCCTTCGAGCTCGTCTTCGTTCAGGATCCGCAGGATGCCTTCGGTCGCCGCCACCGCGGCGTGCTCCGGGTTGCGGCCGGTCGCGAACGCGTTCGGCGAGGCCTCCGGGATGACGTAGACCTTGGGCATCGGCAGGCTGGCGCGCTGCGCCAGCCGCGCGACGATCTGGTACAGCCGGTGTCTCGGGGCCGACCTGCTTGGCGCCGATACATCGCGCAGCACGATCTTGTCCGAGAACCAGTACGAGGCGAAGTTCGTCACGACGGCGAACACGAAGCCGAGCATCAGCCCCTGCGCGCCACCGAGCGACTCGCCGAGGAACAGCAAGCAGGGCGCTCATCGCGCCGAGGAGCAGCGCGGTCTTCAGAGCCATTCGGCATAGCGTTCTATTGTATTCAAGACGCGCGGTCGCGCGCGCGTTGCGGTTCTCGGCGTCGGTATAATCCGTGCATGATGGCTGGTAGTTATGCTCCTGTTGCTGGCTGCGTTGGCCCTGCATCCAGCAACCGCCACCGCCGCAGCCATTTCCGCGCGGCCGGCACGCCGCCGGCCCGGCCGGCGGCTCCGGCACCCGAGCCGCCGCCTCAACCGGCGCCGCCGCCGCCGCCAACGCCCTGCCGCCGCGCCGCTGCCGGACGACAGCGGCGCCCACCGAGAGCCGACGCTTGGCGTGCCCGCTCTACCCGGGCGCGCAGTTCCTCGCCTCGTACGACGCCGGCCGCGGCCAGCGCTACTACCTGTTCGGCATCGACCGGCGTCGTTCGTCGACCTCGTGACCTACTACCGGACGGCGCTGAAGCAGCGCGGCGAGCTGGTCTTCGACGCGCCGGCGACGCACCAGTTCGACGTCGGCCGCTTCCGCGAAGAGACCATGGCGTTTCCGCCGGGCGTGACGATCAAGGACTTCCAGTCGCGAGGTCTCGCAGGGATACCCGAACCCGAGGCCTGGCGGCCAGCCGGCACGCTTCCCGACCGTCATCCAGATCGTGCCGGTGGTCGAGCTAGGGACGGTAACCTGGCGGATCGCCGACCCCTGTTTGAGCGGCACGTAGATCTCGCCCGCTGCCGGAACTCCAGCGACTTCTCTTCCATCCCGGCTCCACCGCCGCTGCTCGTCGACGCCCTTCTCGCTCGCGTAGTCGCGCACCTGCTGCGTCAGCTCCATGCTGCAGAACTTCGGGCCGCACATCGAGCAGAAGTGCGCGACCTTCGCGCCGTCCGCCGGCAGCGTCTCGTCGTGATAGGCGCGCGCGGTCACCGGATCGAGCGCCAGGTTGAACTGATCCTCCCAGCGGAACTCGAAGCGCGCCTTCGACAGCGCGTCGTCCCACTCGCGCGCGCGAGGATGGCCCTTCGCCAGGTCCGCCGCGTGCGCCGCGATCTTGTAGGCGATCACGCCGGCCTTCACGTCGTCGCGGTTCGGCAGCCCGAGGTGCTCCTTCGGCGTCACGTAGCAGAGCATCGCCGTGCCGTACCAGCCGATCATCGCCGCGCCGATCGCCGACGTGATGTGGTCGTAGCCGGGCGCGATGTCGGTCGTCAGCGGGCCGAGCGTGTAGAACGGCGCCTCGTGCGCACCATTCGAGCTGCTTCTCCATGTTCTCCTTGATGAGATGCATCGGGACGTGGCCCGGGCCTTCGTTCATCACCTGGACGTCGTACTCCCAGGCGATCTTCGTCAGCTCGCCCTGCGTCTTCAGCTCGGCGAACTGCGCCTCGTCGTTCGCGTCGGCGATCGAGCCCGGCCGCAGGCCGTCGCCGAGCGAGAACGACACGTCGTAGGCGCGCATGATCTCGCAGATCTCGCGGAAGTGCGTGTAGGTGAAGTTCTCCTGGTGATGCGCCAGGCACCACTTCGCCATGATCGACCCGCCGCGCGAGACGATGCCGGTGACGCGCCGCGCGGTCATCGGGATGTAGCGGAGCAGCACGCCGGCGTGGACGGTGAAGTAGTCGACGCCCTGCTCGCACTGCTCGATGAGCGTGTCGCGGTAGATCTCCCACGTCAGATCCTCCGGACGGCCGCCGACCTTCTCGAGCGCCTGATAGATCGGCACCGTGCCGATCGGCACCGCCGAGTTGCGGATGATCCACTCGCGCGTCTCGTGGATGTTCTTGCCGGTCGACAGATCCATCACCGTGTCGGCGCCCCACAGCGTCGCCCAGCGCAGCTTCTCGACTTCTTCCTCGATCGACGACGACACGGCGGAGTTGCCGATGTTGGCGTTGATCTTCACCAGGAAGTTGCGGCCGATGATCATCGGCTCGAGCTCGAGGTGATTGATGTTCGACGGGATGATGGCGCGGCCGCGCGCCACTTCGTCGCGGACGAAGTCGGCCGGCAGCCCCTCGCGCACGGCGATGAACTCCATCTCCGGCGTGATCTCGCCCTGGCGCGCGTAGTGGAGCTGCGTCACCGGCCTCGCCAGCCGCGGCGCGCGCGCGCCGTCGGCGCGCGACCCACGGCTCGCGCAGCTTCGGCAGGCCGCTCGTCGACGTCGATGTCCTGCGGGCCGCTGGTGTCGTAGACGCGCAGCGGCGGCTCACCGCCCGACAGCGCGATCTCGCGCATCGGCACCTGCACGCCCTGCGCGGCCGTCGACGTAGACCTTGCGTGAATTGGGAAAGGCGGTGGCGAACTCCGACATTCCGCGCTCCCTCCGCCGGTATCAACCGGTTCCGCCTCCGCGAAGCTTCGGCGGACCCGCCATGGCGCAGGCGCGAGGCGGGTCAGGTTCCAAGGGTTTATCTCAATCCCGAACGGGATACCCCTGGCGGCTGATTGACTATAACCGAATTGCAGGGCTGCGGATTGCGGATCTCGCGGCGGCGCGAAGCCTGCTCGAGGCTGCGCTGGTTCCAGCAGGAGTCGTTGTCGCCGGGCTTCGGGGAACCGCTCGATGGCGTAGCGCACTGTGGTGCGAGGCATCGCGGTCCGTTGGCGCGAGGTACGCTCGAGCCGGGCGGATCGGCCTTGCCGGCTTCGCGAAGCATCCAGCCGACGGCTTTCTGAATGAGATCCTCGCCGTCGACGTGCAGCAAGCGGGCGACCCGGTAGACGACGTCGAGCGCGCGACCCCGTCGACGCGAGCGGATCGAGGCCGACCGCCGCGGCACGGCGGACCCACAGGTTGCGATGGCGCGCCCAGGCCGGCACGCCAGGCACGAGGGCGGGATGCGCGAGCAGCAGCGGCCCGATGAGCGACACCGCAGATCGCGTCGGTGGTCGCCCAGTTCGCAGGCGTGGTTGCCGGCGAGCCAGCGCTTCCATATCGGCAGCAGCCGCGGCGCGAACGCGCGCCGATAGCACGCCAGCACCTCGATGCCCGACGACCTTCACTTCGAGATGCGCGGTCGGCGAATGAGGCGTTCGGCGAACGCGATCAGGTCGTCGATCGACGACGGTCCAGGTGCTCGCGCGCGATCTGCGGTCGAATGCCTACGCCGGCGTCCGCACGTCGGGGACCGAGGTGCCGGTCGTCCTGACAGTAGCGGTAGAATCGAAGATCCGGCCGGACGGCGCGCGAAGATAGCGCGCGCGCTTGCGCCGAGGCCGCCACACCGGGCGCCGGGCGGCAGCGCTCTCAGCTGCCGCGCCGTGGCCAGCGCCGGCCGTCGCGCGCCGGCGTCCTCACGCCAGCTTTCGCAGGATGAAGCACTTCAGGTAGTACGTCTCCGGCACGCCGAGCAGCACCGGGTGATCGCGGCCCTGCATGCGCTTCTCGACCACCGTGACGTGGGCCTGGGCGTCGACCGCGGCGCTGTAGACGATCTCCGCGAACGCCGCTTCGCTGATGTTGTAGGAGCAGCTGCAGGTCACCAGCATGCCGCCCGGGTTCAGCAGCTTCAGCGCGCGGAGGTTGATCTCCTTGTAGCCGGTCGTCGGCCTTGGCCACGGCGCTCTTGCGTCTTCGCGAACGCCGGCGGATCGAGCACGATCGTGTCGAAGCGCTCCCGCAGCCGCTCGAGGCCGCGCAGCTCGTCGAAGACGTTGCCGACGCGGGCGTCGACCGCGATGCCGTTGCGCGCGGCGTTCGCCGCGACACGCGCGACCGCGTCCTCGGAGATGTCGAAGGCGATCGTCTCCGTCGCCTGCGGCGCGAGCCGTCAGCGCGAACCCGCCGTTGTAGCTGAAGCAGTCGAGCAGCCGGCCGCGCGCGTAGCAGCGCCGCCGCCTCGCGGTTCTCCCGCTGATCGAGGAACAGCCCGGTCTTCTGGCCGCGCCGCAGATCGACGTCGTATTCGACGCCCGCTTCGCGCGACCGCCACCGAATCGGGCACGTCTCCCGCGAGCACCTCGACCCGCTGTTCGAGCCCCTCGAGCAGCGCGCGTCCGCGGATCGTTGCGCGCCAGAATGCCGCGCGGCCGCAGCAGCGTCGGTCAGCTCCTCGACGACCAGCGGCAGCAGGCGGTCCATGCCCTGCGAGAGCGCCTGCACGACCAGGTAGTCGCCGTAGCGATCGACGATCGAGCGACGGCAGCAGGTCGGCTTCGCCATGCACGAGCCGGTAGGCGGTCGCATCGATGCGCGAGCGCCTGGCGGAACGCCGATGGCGCGCATCGATGACGCGCCGCAATCAGCGCCTCGTCGGCCGCGCTGCTCGCCGTAGGTCAGCATGCGCAGCGCGATCTGCGAGCGATCGCTGTACAGCGCCTGCCCGAGCGTCCGGCCGCGGCCGTTCGCACGACGACGATGTCGCCGGCGCCGGCTCGGACGTCGCCGACGTCGGCGCGATAGATCCAGGGATGGCCGCTCGCGGAGCCGCTGTTCGCCGCGCGCGGAGATGATGACGGTAGGAAGCATCTTTGGGATATGGGCTGTGACTATGTCTTCAGGCGTTGGGCTCCAGGCATTTGGGCTCCAGGCTTGGGCGTCGGGCTCTGGAGGACCAGAGTACCGCCGGAACACTCTAGCCCAGAGCGTTGCAGCCCGTGGTGCGCGGAAGCCTGAAGCCTGGAGCCGCGGCACTGGGACGGCGTGGCCGCGCATAGTAGAATCGTCGGATGCGCGTGGCGATCGGCGCCGATCACGCCGGCTTTCTTCTGAAAGAGCATCTCAAGCAGACGCTCCAGCGCCTCGGGCACGCCGTCGACGACTTCGGCACGGACAGCGAGACCTCGGTCGACTACCCGCCGATCTGCCTGGCCGTCGGCCGCGCGGTCGTCGACGGGCGCGCCGATCGCGGCATCGTGCTCGGCGGCAGCGGCCAGGGCGAGCAGATCGCCGCCAACAAGGTGCCTGGCGTCCGCGCCGCGCTCTGCAACGACCTCTTCACGGCGCGGCTGTCGCGCGAGCACAACGACGCCAACGTCCTCTCGATGGGCGGACGCATCGTCGCCTTCGCGCTCGCCGACGAAATTCTCGCGCTCTGGCTGAACACGCCGTTCGCGGGCGGACGCCACCAGCGCCGGATCGATCAGATCGCCGAGGCCGAGCGCGGTGCCGTCGCCCGGCACTCGTAAGAGCGGCTCACAGGAACCGACATCATGCCGACAGATACCACCAGGCTCCCGATGTGGCGCTCGCTCGCGGAGACCGACCCCGAGATCGCCGACGCCATCCGCCACGAGGTCGAGCGCCAGAACAACGGCCTCGAGCTGATCGCGTCGGAAAACTTCGTCAGCCGCGCCGTGCTCGAGGCCGCCGGCTCGGTGCTGACCAACAAGTACGCCGAAGGCTATCCCGGCCGACGCTACTACGGCGGCTGCGAGTTCGTCGACGTCGTCGAGCGCGCGGCGATTGCGCGCGCGAAGGCGCTGTTCGGCGCCGACCACGTCAACGTGCAGCCGCACTCGGGCGCGCAGGCGAACATGGCGGTGTACCTGACGCTGCTCAAGCCGGGCGACACCGTCCTCGGCATGAACCTGGCGCACGGCGGACACCTGACCCACGGCCATCCGCTCAATTTCTCCGGCCAGCTCTACACGATCGTGCCCTACGGCGTGCGCAAGGAGGACGAGCGGATCGACTACGACGAGCTCGATCGACTGGCCGACGAGCGGAAGCCGAAGATGATCATCGTCGGCGCGAGCGCGTATCCGCGCGTCATCGACTTCGCCCGCATCCGCGTGGCCGCCGACCGCATCGGCGCCATCGTGTTCACCGACATGGCGCACATCGCCGGCCTCGTGGCTGGCGGCGTCCACCCGAGCCCGGTGCCGCACTCCGATTTCGTCTCGACGACCACGCACAAGACGCTGCGCGGGCCGCGGGGCGGCATGGTGCTGTGCCGCGAGCAGTACGCGAAGGATCTGGATCGCAGCGTGTTCCCGGGCGTCCAGGGCGGCCCGCTGATGCACATCATCGCGGCCAAGGCGGTCTGCTTCAAGGAAGCGGCCGAGCCGGCGTTCGCCGACTACCAGCGCCAGATCGTCGCCAACGCGAAGCGGCTGGCGGCCGTCCTCACCGACGCCGGCTTCCGGCTCGTGAGCGGCGGCACCGACAATCACCTGATGCTGGTCGACGTGTTCTCGCAGGGCATCACCGGCAAGGTGGCCGAAGCGGCGCTCGGCAAGGCGGGCATCACGGTCAACAAGAACGCGATTCCCTTCGACCAGAATCCGCCGATGGTCGCGAGCGGCATCCGCATCGGCACGCCGGCGGTCACCACCCGCGGGATGCGCGAAGCGGAAATGGACATCGTCGGCGAGCTGATCGCCCGGGCGCTCAAGACGCCGGACGATGAGGCGGCGCTCGCGATGGTGCGGGAGGAAGTCGAGCGGCTGTGCCGGAAGTTCCCGCTGTACCCGGACTGATTGGCCTGACGGCGTCCGTGTTTCGTGACGGCGGCGCCCTCTCGGCGGCGCTGCCGGACTTCGAGCCGCGCGCGGGGCAGGTCGAGATGGCGGCGCGGTCGCCGCCGTCTTCGACCGTGGCGGCGTCCTGCTGGCCGAGGCCGGAACGGGCACCGGCAAGACGCTCGCGTATCTGGTGCCCGCGATCCTCAGCCGACAGCGCGTGCTCGTGTCGACCGGCACGAAGAACCTCCAGGAACAGATCTACTTCAAGGACATCCCGGCGCTGCGGCGCGCGCTGGATGTCCCGTTCACCGCGACATACATGAAGGGGCGCGCGAACTATCTGTGCCTGCACCGGCTCGATCAGCTGAACGAGGGGCACAGCGCGCTCTCGCACGACGTGTTCCTGCCGATCATCCGCGAGTGGGCGGGGCGTACCGAGACCGGCGATCGCGCCGAGCTCGAGGACCTGCCCGAAGACCTGCCGTTCTGGAGCGAAGTGTCCGCGACCGCTGAAACATGCCTCGGCACCGAGTGCCCGCGCTACGACGACTGCTTCGTGACGCGCATGCGCCAGCGCGCCGCGGCCTCCGACATCGTCATCGTCAATCACCACCTGCTGTGCGCGGACGCCGCCGTTCGGCAGAACGCGTACGGCGAGGTGATCCCGGCGTGCAGCCACGCGATCGTCGACGAGGCGCACCAGCTCGAAGACATCGCCACGCAGTACTTCGGCGTCTCGGTGAGCAACTACCGGATCGAAGACTACGCGCGCGACGTGGAACGCTTCTCCGGTCCGGCGCGGTGTCGCGGCGCGAGGACGAGGACGCAATCCAGAAAGGCGTCGATCGCCTGCGCGATCACGCGCGGGCGTTCTTCACCGAGCTGGCGTTCGCGCACCGCACCACGGAGCGGGTCCGGGGAGAGGAGCGGGTCCGCGCCACCGACGCCTCGCTCGGGCACACGCGGGAAGCGGCCGCGTACCTCGCCGGCTCGCTCGACCTCCTCGAAGCCGCGCTGGCGCTCCTCAAGGCGCCGGGCGACGCCGTCGAATCCGAGACACCGTTCGACGGGGCCGCGCTCGCGCGCCGGGCCGCGGAGATCCGCGACGAGCTGCGGTTCCTGCTGCGGGCAGCCGACCCCGCGTACGTGTACTTCGTCGAGTTCCGCGGCAAGGGCGTGTTCCTCCGCGCATCGCCGATCGACGTCTCGGAGATCATCCAGAGCTGCTGCTCGACCGGATGCGATCGACGGTGCTCACGTCCGCGACGCTGACCGTGGACGGCAGGTTCGACTACGTCCGAGCGAGGCTGGGGATTGCGAATGCCGCGGAGCTCCGGCTGCCGTCCGAGTTCGACTTCAGCCGGCAGGCGCTGCTCTATCTCCCGCCGCGGATGCCCGATCCGCGGTCGCCTGAGTTCGCGGCCGCCGCCGGCCGCGAGGTGGTCGAAATGCTGCGGCGCAGCCAGGGGCGGGCGTTCGTCCTGTTCACGAGCTACGCCACGCTCCGCGCCGTCCAGGCGATCGCCGAGATGGCGCTCGACTACCCGATGCTGGTGCAGGGAACGGCGCCCCGCTCCCAGCTGCTCAAGCAGTTCCGGGAAACGCCGCACAGCGTGCTGTTTGCGACGTCGAGCTTCTGGCAGGGCGTGGACGTCGTCGGCGAGGCGCTCAGCTGCGTGATCGTCGACAAGCTGCCGTTCGCGTCGCCCGGCGATCCGGTGACGAGCGCCAGGATCGACGCGATCCGCGCAGCCGGAGGTGAGCCGTTCGGGGAGTACCAGGTGCCGCTGGCCATCCTGGCGCTCCAGCAGGGGCTCGGCCGGCTCATCCGACATCGCCGCGATCGCGGCGTCCTGGCTGTCCTGGATCCGCGACTGCGGACAAAAGGATACGGCCGGCGGTTCCTCGCCTCGCTTCCGCCGGCGCCGGTCGTGCAGAACCTGCAGGCGGTCGAAGCGTTCTTTTCGATCGTGTAAGATGTTTACGGACTTAGTAGTTAGTGTTCTAGCGTCACTTCTTCAGGAGGAAAGTATGGTCCGCCGAATCAGCGGCCGGCCGTCCTGGCTGTTCGTTCTCGCGCTCGTGGCTTCGCTCGGCTTCTCGGTGCCTGCATTCGCGCAGTCGACCGGGATGGTCAAGGGCGTCGTGACCGACGAAAAGGGCCAGCCGATAGACGGGGCGAAGGTCACGATTGAGATGACTGGCGGCACGGGCCGCAAATTCGAGACGAAGAGCAATAACAAGGGCGAGTACATCCAGATCGGTCTGCCGTCGGGACCGGTACAAGGTCGTGGCCGAGAAGGACAAGCTCGGTTCGCCGCCGGTGAACGTCTCTGTGCGCGCCAACACGACGCAGAACGCGAACCTGACCCTCGCCGTCGCCAGCGCGGCGGCGACGAAGGAAGCGCAGGCGAAGAACGCCGCGATCACCAAGGTGTTCGATGAAGGTGTGGCCCTCAGCAACGCGGGCGACCACGACCAGGCCATCGCCAAGTTCAACGAGGCGATCGCGATCATCCCGACCTGCTACAACTGCTACAACAACATCGCGTTCAGCTACTCTTCCAAGAAGGACTTCGCGAACGCGGAGACGGCCTACAAGAAGTCCATTGAAGTGAAGCCGGACGATGCGGCCGCGTACGTGGGGCTGGCGGGCATCTACTTCAACACGGGCAAGGCCGCCGAAGCCAAGCCGCTCGTCGAGAAGGCGGTTTCCATCGACCCGTCCAATCCGGACGCGCACTACATCTACGGGATGACGCTGGTCGCCGAGAACCCGGCGAAGGCCAAGGCGGAGTTCGACGAGTTCCTCAAGCTGGCGCCGACGTCTCCGAACGCGGCGATCGCCAAGTCGATCGTCACGGAGCTCGAAAAGCAGATCAAGTAGCTGCGTGATTGAACCCGTCTGAGATTCAACAACGGCTGAACGGCGTCCGCGAGCGCATCGCGGACGCCGCCCGCCGGTCCGGCCGCCCCCCCGACTCGGTCCGCCTCGTCGCCGTCTCCAAGACATTCCCCATCGACACGATTCGTGCGGCGGCATCCGCCGGGCAGATGGACTTCGGCGAGAACAAGGTCCAGGAAGCGCAGGCCAAGGTGCTCGAAGCCGGCGCGCTGCCCGTGCGCTGGCACCTGATCGGGCACCTCCAGTCGAACAAGGCGAGGAAGGCCGCGGCCCTCTTCGATGCGATTCACACCATCGACTCCGCAGACCTGCTCCGCAAGGTGGACGAGGCGGCAGCCGAGCGCAGGCGGACGATCGACGTGCTGATTCAGGTGGACCTCGCGCAGGAACCGACCAAGCACGGCGCATCCGCCGGCGACGTGCGCAGCATCATCGACGCAGCACTGGGGTGTCAGGCCGCCCGGCTCGCGGGCCTGATGGTCCTGCCGCCGGCGACCGAGGAGCCCGAAGGCGCACGCCCGTTCTTCGCGGAGCTGCGACGGCTGCGCGACGGTTTCCTGGCCGCCGGCGTCGCGCCGGGAATGCTCCGCGAGCTGTCCATGGGCATGAGCCACGACTTCGAGGTCGCGATCGAGGAGGGAGCCACACTCGTGCGCGTCGGGTCGGCCATCTTCGGCGATCGGTCTTGACCCGATCCCCGATCCCCGATCCCTGATCCCTGATCAGGCCTGTTCCGGCCGGCTCGAGCGTCCGATAGCACGGAGAGCACAGTGAGGATCACTCCATGAACGTCAGTCCCCTGGATCTCCGACAGCAGAAGTTCCGTTCGGCGTTTCGCGGCGTCGATCCCGTCGAGGTGTCGTCGTTCCTGCTCGCGGCTGCCGACGACTACGAGCAGGCGCTGCGCGAGAACGACCGGCTTCGCCAGGAAGTGGCGCGGCTCGAAATGGTCGTGCGCGGGCACGTGGAGCAGGAAAAGAGCCTGCAGAACACCCTCATGACAGCGCAGAGGCTGGCCGACGACATCAAGGCCGGCGCCGAAGAGACGGCGGCCCGCATCGTCAAGGAGGCCGAGGGGCGCTCCGTGATGCTCCTGGAGAAGGCGCAGGCACGCGTGGAGGACATCCAGCGCGACATCGACGGCCTCAAGTTGAAGCGGCGCGACGTCGAGACGTCGCTCGAAACGACCATCCTGACGCTCCGCAGCACGCTCGAATTCGTGCGCGAGCAGGACTTCCGCGACCGCGAAGAGAAAGTGATCTTCCACCGGCCCCGCCTGCTCGAGGCCGAAGCCAAGATCGGTTGATTCACCAGCGGCCCGGCGGCGTCGACATCGACGTCCGGGTCATTCCGCGCGCCGGGCGGACCGGCCTCGCGGGCATCCGCGACGGCCGCCTTCTCGTCCGGCTCTCCGCCGCGCCCGTCGAGGGCGCGGCCAACGCCGCCCTCCTCGATCTCTTCTCCACGTTGTTCGGCCGCCCGAAGCGCGATATTCGTGTCGTGTCCGGGGACCGCAGCCGCAGCAAGCGGGTGGCGGTGGACGGCGTCTCCGCCGAGGAGGCCGCGCAGATCCTGAGGGACCTAGCGGCGGCAGGCTGGTGGGCGTGAGCACGCTCATCGACAGCCCGAAGTGCCACGGGTACTGGTATTTGGGCAGCACCTCGATCGGCTGGCTCGTACCACCCGTCGATCCGGATCGGCGGTCCTCCCGCTCGATCGTGAGGTTCTCCTCGTCGAGCGGCACCTCGTACTGCTCGGCCAGCGCCATGATGCGGGCCATCAGCTCCGTGTCGTTCTTCGCCTTGAACATGGCCGCGTCGCGGATGGCGTCGCGAAACTTGATGTGCGTGAGGTACTCGGATCCGATGTGAACGGCCGCGTTCGCAAGAAGGGCGACGATGGCGAGTCTGACCAGCAGCTTGATCACGTCTTTCCCGTTGTTCTTCTATCGGCGTCAGCAGGCCAGGGCCACAGCGCCCGGGGGCCGGAAGGCGGGCGGCTGGCGCCACCGGACGGTTCGGGGCGGTCAGCGGATCTGGTGCAGCATGCGGTCCCAGCGCGTACGCGTGAAGAAGTGTGCAAACACCGACCCCAGCCCGCTGCACGGTGTCCGCAGCCCCGGCCGTTTCGTAGTCCTCGCGCTCGGCCTCGTACGACCAGTAGATGATGAGCGCCTTCCCCTTGACGTAATCGCGCGGCAGGAAGCCCCAGTACCGGCTGTCCTGCGAGTTGTCGCGGTTGTCGCCCATCACGAAGTAGTGTTCCGGGCGGGACCGTCACCGGGCCGAAGCGCTCGCGTACGTCGAACGACGTGACCTCGTGGATCGAGGTCGCGCCGCCCGGCGGCTCGAGGAAATGGACGTACGGCTCTTCGAGCGGTGCGCCGTTGATGTAGACCTTCTTCTGGCGCAGCTCCACGCTTTCCCCGGGCAGGCCGATGACCCGCTTGATGAAGTCGCGCTCCGGCTCCTCGGGATACTTGAAGACGACCACGTCGCCGCGGCTGATCGTGCCCGATCGGCAGCAGCCGCGCTCCACCGCCGACGCGCTCGGGCCGAAGACGAACTTGTTCACGAGCAGGTGATCGCCGATGAGCAGGTTGTTCTCCATCGATCCGGTCGGGATCTTGAACGCCTGCACGACGAAGGTGCGGATGAACAGCGCGAGAATGACCGCAATGACGATCGACTCGAAGTATTCGCGGAGCGTCGACTTGCGGAATCTCCAGGCTCATTCGCCCTCCGTGCCCATCTTGAGGACGGCGAGGAACGCTTCCTGCGGGATCTCCACCTTGCCGACCCGCTTCATGCGCTTCTTGCCTTCCTTCTGCTTCTCGAGCAGCTTGCGCTTGCGCGAGATGTCGCCGCCGTAGCACTTCGCCAGCACGTTCTTGCGCATCGCCTTGACCGACTCGCGCGCGATGATGCGACCGCCGATCGCCGCCTGAATCGCCACCTCGAACATCTGGCGCGGAATCAGCTCGCGCATCTTCGAGGCGAGCGCACGGCCGCGGTCGTACGCCATGTCGCGATGCACGATGATCGACAGTGCGTCCACCGGATCGCCGTTGACGAGGATGTCGAGCTTGACCAGCGGCGACGGCCAGTATCCGGTCACATGATAGTCGAGCGACGCGTAGCCGCGGGAGATCGTCTTCAGCTTGTCGTAGAAGTCGAGGACGACCTCGTTGAACGGCAGCTCGTAGGTGATCAGCACGCGATCAGACGCGAGGTACTCGAGCGATTTCTGCACGCCGCGCTTGTCCTGGCACAACTGCAGGATGCCGCCGACGTAGTCCACCGGCGTCAGGATCATCGCCGTGATGATCGGCTCCTCGATCGTCGCGATGCGCCCCGCGTCGGGCAGCTTCGCAGGGCTGTCGATCTCCACGACGTCGCCGTCCGTCGTCGTGACGCGGTACAACACGCCCGGTGCGGTGGTGACCAGGTCGATGTCGAACTCGCGCTCGAGCCGCTCCTGCACGATCTCCATGTGCAGCAGGCCGAGGAATCCGCAGCGGAAGCCGAAGCCCAGCGCAATCGATGTCTCCGGCTCGTAGAAGAACGACGCGTCGTTCAGGCGCAGCTTCTCGAGCGCGTCGCGCAGCTCCGGATACTCGTGCCCCTCCACCGGGTAGAAGCCGGCAAACACCATCGGCTTCAGTTCCTTGAAGCCGGGAAACGGCTCGACCGTACGGCGGTTCGTCTCGGTGATGGTGTCGCCGATCTTCGCGTCGCTGATCTTCTTCACGTTCGCGACAAGGAAACCGACCTCGCCGACGCTGAGTTCTTCCGCGGGCACGGCCTTGGGCGTGAAGAAGCCCAGTTGCTCGGCTTCGTAGTCCTGCCCTTCGGCCATGAAGGTGATCTTCATCCCCCGACGGATCACACCGTCGATGACGCGGATGACGATGACGACGCCGCGATAGGGGTCGTACCACGAGTCGAAGATGAGCGCCTTGAGCGGTGCCTCAGGATCTCCCGTCGGCTGTGGCAGCCGATGAACGATCGCCTCGAGAATCTCGTGAACGCCGGTGCCCATCTTCGCGCTGGCCAGGATCGCGGCGTCGCCTGGCAGGCCGACGATCTCCGTCAGCTGGCGTCGCGCTTCGTCGGGCTGCGCGCTCGGCAGGTCGATCTTGTTGATGACCGGGATGATCTCGAGGTTGTTTTCCACCGCGAGATACGCGTTCGCCAGCGTCTGCGCTTCCACCCCCTGCGAGGCGTCCACCAGCAGGAGGGCGCCCTCGCACGCCGCCAGCGACCGCGTGACCTCGTACGAGAAGTCGACGTGGCCCGGGGTGTCGATCAGGTTCAGGACGTACTTGTCGCCGGACTCCGCCGTGTAGTGCAGGCGGACCGGATGCGCCTTGATGGTGATGCCGCGCTCGCGCTCGAGGTCCATGGCGTCGAGCACCTGCGACTCCATCTCGCGCGCCTGCAGGGCGCCGGTGGTCTCGAGAAAGCGATCCGCGAGCGTCGACTTGCCGTGGTCGATGTGCGCGATGACCGAGAAGTTCCGGATGAAGCGTGTTTCCATGACAGGCGGAAACTTTCATTATAGCTGCTGGGGCGGACGCGACGCCGCCCGGGCGCACCCTATAATCCGGGCTGGCACTTACTTCGGGCGATCTCAGGCACGCTCGCACCACCGGCGGGGTGCCGCGAAAGGGAGTTATGGTCCTCGAGCAGCAGCGTCGACGCCTGATGCGTCATGGGTTCGTGTTTCTCTTCGGCGGCGTTCTGCTCGGACTCGCCACCGCGGTGCTGCCGCACGCGCCGAAGTGGATGGCCGCGCACGTGGGCGCACTGCTCACAGCCGTCGTGTTCGTGGCGATCGGACTTTCCTGGCGCGATCTGACGCTCAGCGGCACGCAACGAACCGCCGCGTATCGCTGCGGCCTCGTTGCGGGGTACGTCGGCCTCGTCGCCAACATCTTTGTGGCGGTCGTCGATCTGCCGGGTCCCGCCAGCGATCCTGGCGTGCAGCCCTCGGGAGTCCCCGCGATCGTGTTCTTCTCGATGCTCGCGATCGTCGTGCCCACGACCCTCGCGTCTTTCGGCCTCGTCCTGTACGGCATGCGCGGCAACGCCGCGAGCGAGTCGCCGGGACGAGCCGGTGTGGCCGCGCTCGCGCTCCTGCTGCTGTCCGTCCCGGCGCTCGCCACGGCGCAATCCTCGCCGAGGCAGATCATCACCGAGGGGGGCAACCCGACCCTGCCGTTCAGCCCGGCGGTGAAAGCCGGCGGCTTCATCTACGTCGCAGGGGCGATCGGCGACGGGGCGACGCCGCTTGCGAAAAGCGACGTCCGCGCGCAGACACGCCAGACGCTTGACGGCATGGCGAAGACACTGAAGGCCGCCGGGTCGAGCCTCGCGAATGCGGCCAGCGTCACCGTGTACCTGCGCAACGCCTCCGACTTCGCGGCGATGAACGAGGTGTATGCCACTTACTTCCGGAGCAACCCGCCTGCGCGAACGACCGTCGTCGTCACGCAGCCGCTCGCCAATCCCGACGGTCTCGTCGAGATCTCGATGATCGCGATTCCCGACGGCAGTGAGCGCACGGTGATCCATCCTGCCGGCTGGGTCAAATCGCCGGCGCCGTACAGCTATGGGATCAAGAGCGGCAACGCGCTGTTCATGGCCGGCCTGGTGAGCCGCAATGGCAAGGACAACGCGAACGTGCCCGGCGACGTCGCCGCGCAGACCAAAACGGTGCTGGAGAACGGACGCGCGATCCTCGAAGCCGCGGGCATGACCTTCGCCGATGTCGTCGCCAACCGCGTGTACCTGACGGACGACACGGCGTTCCAGGCGATGAACGCCGTCTACCGGCCCTTCTTCGGCGACATCCCGCCTGCGCGCCTGACCGTGCGGAGCGGCCTGACGAGCCCCGACTACCTGGTGGAGATCGCCATGGTCGCCGTGAAGGACGCGACACGCGTCGCCTTCACGACGCCCAATGCTGATGGCAGTGCGGGGCGTCCGGGTCCGAACCTGAGCTCGGCGATCCGCGTTGGCAACACCCTGTACGTCTCGGGCATCGTCGGCAACACGCCGGAGACACGCGGCGACGTCAAGGCGCAGGCGACCGAGGTGCTCGCGCGAACGGGCAGGACCCTGCAGGCCGCCGGCTTCGCCTGGTCCGACGTCGTCGACACGACCGTGTTCATGGCGAACATGGCGCAGTTCGGCGACATGAACACGGTCTATCGCCAGACGTTCTCGAAAGACTTCCCCGCGCGCGCGACGATCGGATTGCCGCCGGTCGGCGGCGACACGCTCGTCGAGATGATGTTCGTCGCGGTGAAGTAACCGGCGCTCAGCGGCTCTCGACCGGTACGTAGCGCTGCGGATACTCCGGGCCGATGTAGTCCGCGCGCGGCCGGATCAGCCGGTTGTTCGCGTACTGCTCCAGGACGTGGGCCGTCCAGCCCGAGATCCGGCTCACGGCGAAGATCGGCGTGAACAGGTCAGTGGCGATGCCGAGCGCGTGATAGGTGGACGCCGAATAGAAGTCCACGTTCGGGTTCAGCTTCTTCTCCGCCTTGACGAGCGCTTCGATCCGCTGCGACATCTCGAACCAGATCGTCTGCCCGGAGCGCTGCCCGAGATCCCTGGACATCTGCCGGAGATGCGTCGCCCGCGGATCCTCGGTGTGATACACGCGGTGCCCGAACCCCGGAATCTTCTCCTTCCGCGCCAGCTTCGCGCGCACCACTTCCTCGGCCTTCTCGACCGGGGCGTCCTTGCCGATGTCGAGCAGCAGCTTCATCACTTCCGCGTTCGCGCCGCCGTGCAGCGGCCCCTTCAGCGCGCCGATGCCGCCGACGATGGCGGAGTGGATGTCGGAGAGGGTGGCGGCGATCACGCGCGCCGCGAAGGTGGACGCGTTCAGCTCGTGATCCGCATGCAGGATGAGCGCAACGTCGAACGCGCGCGTCGCCAGGCCGCTCGGCCGCTCGCCGGTCAGCATGTAGAGGAAGTTGGCGGCGTGTCCCAGGACCGGGTCGGGCGCGATCGGGCCGCCCCCGCCGTTGACGCGTCCCATCGTCGCGACCAGCGAGCTCAGTTGCGCGGTCAGTCGGACCGCCTTCCGGTAGTTCGCCTGAGCCGAGTTGTCGGCGGCGTCGGGATCGTGGTGCGCGAGGACGGATGTCAGCGTGCGGAGCGCGTCCATGCCGTCGCCGCGCGGCAGCATGCGCATCGCGCGGATCACCGCTTCGGGGAGCGGACGGGCGGCAACCAGCTGCGACTGCAGGTCGCCGAGCTCGGCGCGCGTCGGCAGCCGCCGGTGCCACAGCAGGAAGCAGACCTCTTCGAAGGTCGAGTGGCGAGCGAGCTCGTGGATATCGTATCCACAGTAGGCGAGCACGCCGCGGTCCCCATCCAGGTAACAGATGGCCGAGGTCGTGGCGACGGTGTCTTCAAGCCCCGCTTTCGGCTTCGCTTCGGTGCTCATGCCGTGATGATAGCGGGAATCGCCGATTGCCGATCAGATCGGCGACTGCAGAGCGCCGACTAGTGAATGGTGCCTACCTGCAGCGGCGGGACGGCCTGATCGATCGGCGGGTGACCCTGCGGACCGTGCTGGGCGTAGCGCAGGAACATCTGTCCCCACTCGGTCGTTTCGCACCAGCGCTCGAAGACCTTCCGGTCGACCAGCGGCCAGCGGTAGAAGTCGTGGTAGACATCGCTGGCGAGGATGAACCCGTTCACGAGCGGCGTGTGGAAGAACAGCTTCTGGAACCGCTTCAGCGGACCGAACCAGATCAGATCGCCGCCGCCGATGCGAACGAGGTTCTTGCCGACGTGGAACTTCCAGTTCTCGCTGGCCGCTGACGTGTCGCCGACGATCTCGATCTCCCGCGGATCACCGACGCCGAGCCGATCCTCGTGCGCGAGGCGGATGTAGTCGAGCGACATCGGATCGAACCCCATCATCTTCGCCGACACCGCATCGATCGCCACCTGATCGTCTGACGCGAGCATCACGTTCTTGACGACCGGATACATGGTGCGCGGTCCCGGGCCGTTGCCCGCGGTCGTGCCGTCCATGATCGCGAACAGCCCGCTGTGAATCTCCTTCTGGATGGCCAGCAGGTCCACCAGCGTCTCGTGGATCCACGAGTGCGTGTAGTGGCGGCGCGTGTTCAGCAGCCCGCCGAACGCGTTCTTCATCGCGCCGGTCGTCGTCGTGTAGATGTGGCACTTCGTCGTCGGCAGGTGGACGATGTTCTTGCCGAAGAAGTAGTCCGGAATGTGGATGCCTTCCGGGAAGATGTTCTTCAGCACGCGCATCCGCGCCTTCGGCTCGAAACGCACCCACGTCATGTCCCCGTCCTTGAAGTTGTAGAGGACGGGAATCCGATAGCGCTTGAAGATCGGGACGTAGTGGTTGAGGTCTTCGCCCTTGAAGGCGTTGGTGACGACCGTCTTGTTCTGGACGCAGACCTGGTCGGTGAAGCCCTGGCGGTTCAGCGCCTGGATCGTCCCTTCCAGCTGCCACGGCGTGGTGTTCGCGCCGGGGAACGGGAAGTGCCAGGAAATGTTGTCCTTGAGGATCGTCGTCTTGCCGGGCGCGAGCGCGCGGCTCACCCCCGCCAGCTCGATCAGCCGATCGATGTCCGACAGGATCGTGTCGGGCGTGACGCGGAGAACCGCAACTTTCGACGTCATTTGCCGCTCGCCACCTGGGTGTTGAGCACGACCGGGTCGCCGGCGTACTGCTGGACGATCGACAGCAGGCCCGTGTAGAGGAACCCGATCTGGAACAGGATCAGGAACGGCACCGTGCCGTAGATCTCGTTCGCCAGCGCGTAGAAAACCGTCGCCGTGAAGTACAGCCCGAGCGCCAGCTCGATGAGCGGCTGCACCGCCACCGACTGCCGGTACTTCTTGCCGACCCACTCGTCGCCGTCCCCTTCGATGTTGTACTTCGGCGTCCGGGCGAACTCCGACTGCTTGTTCAGGAGCGCTTCGAACACGGCGCGCGTGTTGTTCACGCACAGGCCGATGCCGATCGACATCAGGAACGGGAGGTACTTGATGCGGGCGCGCCAGTCGCTGTGAATTTCGCGCTGGCAGACCATGTAGAAGTTGCAGACCGAGAAGGTCGCCGCGAAGAACAGCGGGACGTCGATCAGCATCATCTCGTACCAGCCCATGTTGTAGCGGATCACCATGGACGGGAACATGAGGATCGACAGGACGACCATCAGCGGGTAGTTGAAGTTCGCCGTCAGGTGGAAGAACGCCTCGGCCTTGACCCCGAACGGCACGTCCGCGGCCAGAATCTGCGGCAGCAGCTTGCGGCAGGTCTGGATGGAACCCTTCGCCCAGCGATGCTGCTGCGACTTGAACGCGTTCATCTCCACCGGCACTTCCGCCGGCGCGATCACGTCGGGCACGAAAACGAAGCGCCACCCGCGCAGCTGCGCGCGGTAGCTCAGATCGAGGTCCTCGGTGAGCGTGTCGTGCTGCCAGCCGCCGGCGTCCGCGATCACCTCGCGCCGCCAGACGCCAGCCGTCCCGTTGAAGTTGAAGAAGCAGCCGCCGCGGTGGCGCGCCCCGTGTTCGAGAACGAAGTGCCCGTCGAGGAGGATCGACTGGATCTTCGTGAGGAGTGAATAGTCCTGGTTGATGTGTCCCCAGCGCGCCTGGACCATCCCGACCTTCGGGTCGGCGAAGTGCGGCATCATGCGCTGGAGGAAGTCGGGCGACGGGAGGAAGTCGGCGTCGAAGATGGCGACGAACTCGCCGCGCGCGACCTGCAGGCCCGCTTCAAGTGCGCCGGCCTTGTACCCGGTGCGGTCGGTGCGGTGGTAGTACTTGATGTCGACCCCCTGGCTGGCGAAACGGCGCACAGCCGCCTCAGCAATGCCGCGGGTTTCGTCGGTCGAGTCGTCGAGCACCTGGATTTCGAGCAGCTCCGTCGGGTAATCGAGGCCACACACCGACTGAACCAGCCGATCCGCTACGTACATCTCGTTGTAAAGCGGGAGCTGGACCGTGACCACCGGCAGCGGCGACAGCTGCGGACCCGGCTTGGGCTGCTTGTCGCGATTCCTCATGTACATGTACACGAGGTAGTACCGATGCCATCCGTAGAACGCCAGGATGATGAGGACGAAGAAGTAAGAAGCGAGCGTAAGAGTTTCAGCGAGCGTCATTTAGCAGAATGTTTTATATTACTGACCGGTTTCGGAAAGGTCAACGAAACCCACGGGTTAGCACCCCTTCTGAATGAATGCATCTCAGCTGAAAACGCTCATCGAAGGGGTGGCCGCCGGGCGCGTCGATGCGCACGATGCCGAGCGGCAGTTGCTCGATGCGTTGCGGGCTCGCCCATACGAAGACCTCGGGTTCGCCCGGATCGACCATCATCGGTCGGTCCGACAGGGTTTCCCCGAAGTTGTTCTCGGCTTAGGCAAAACACCTGCCCAAGTGGCAGCGATTGCCGCCGAGATCGTCAGCCGCGGGTCGACGCTGCTGGTCACCCGGGCTTCCCTCGACGCGTTCGACGCAGTCAAGGCCCTCGTTCCCGCCGCGTCGTATCTGGCCGACGCACGGCTGATCGTCCTGCGTCAGGGCGATGTCGCGAAGGGCACCGGGCAGGTCCTCGTCGTGGCGGCCGGCACCTCCGACCTTCCTGTTGCCGAGGAAGCCGCATGCACCGCCGAATTGATGGGCAATGACGTGCAGCGCCTGTACGACGTCGGTGTGGCCGGGCTGCACCGGCTGCTCGGAGAGCGTCAGCGCCTGGCCGCCGCCCGCGTGATCATCGTCGTCGCCGGGATGGAGGGGGCGCTCCCAAGCGTGGTGTCGGGACTCGTGGCGGTGCCGGTGATCGCCGTGCCGACCTCGATTGGCTATGGCGCCAGCTTCTCGGGCCTCGCGGCCCTTCTGGGCATGCTCAATAGCTGCGCGTCGGGCGTGTCGGTCGTCAACATCGACAACGGCTTCGGCGCGGCCAACATCGCCAGCCTGATCAACCACCTGTAGAGCTTCTCTGGTGAGAGGGTTCGGAACTGCCGGGGTACAGATGGCCGCGGTAGCCCGAATACTCGGAGGAGTTGCTCACAATGCGTACACGTTTCGCGTTCTGCACGGTGGTCCTGGGCGTTCTGGCGACATTCGCCATTGCCCCGTCGGCCCAGGCCCAGGGGGTCGGATTCGGTGTGAAGGCCGGCCCGATCTACACGAAATTCAGCAGTGATGTCGTCGATTTCGAGAGCCGCACCGGATTCCAGGGCGGCATCTTCATCGGCGGGAACCGCGACGGCGTGTTCGGCGGCCAGCTCGAGGTCTTGTACGCCAAGAGGAGCACCGAGACCGAGCAGCTTGGATTGACGACCGACGCCTACTTCCTCCAGTTCCCGCTGCTCCTGCGCCTGAACATCGGATCGAGCAACCGGAACAGCTTCCTCGCCTATGCGATCGGCGGACCGTCGTTCGACCTCAATCTGAAGGCCGAGCAGAACGACCTGGACATCAAGGACAACTACGAGAGCTTCGACGTTGGCCTGGTCGGCGGCGGCGGCATCGAGATCGCCCGCATCATCCTCGAGGGACGTTACAGCTGGGGACTCCGCAACGTCCTGGATGCCGCGCTCCTCGACCGCGAGTCGGACGTCAAGTCGAACTCCTTCTCCGTCCTGGTCGGCTTCCGCTTCAACTGAGCGATGGCGGCAGGGAGGGAGCCTCGGCTCCCCCCTGCACGTCGCCAGTGCTCGTCGTCCGACTTCCACCCCTCCGGGAAGCCCCCTGAACACGCCGGTCGGCCGGCGCGCGTACGCTAGAATTGGAGTTTCCCTCCGCCTCGCGCCACGCTTCCCGACGTCGATGCAACCAGCAGCGCTCCGGGCGCTTGAATTCGATCGGATCGTCGAATCCGTGCGCGGGTTCGCGCTTACCCCGATGGGGGATGAGCGGCTCTCGCGCCTGACTCCGTCGATCGACCCCCAGCAGGTCGCGCACCTCCTCGCGGAGGCGACCCAGGCGGCGCAGTACGTCGCACGCCACGGGACCTTTCCGCTGCGGGCGACCGCCGAGCTGCCGGTGATTCTCGACGCGCTCGCCGTCGAGGGCCGCGCCCTCGAGGCGCTGCGGCTGCTCGCGCTCGCGACCTTCCTGGATTCCGTCGAGGATACGCGCACCGCGATTCGCCGCGTGGCGGCCAGCTTCCCCCTCCTGGACGGCGCCTGCGCCGACGCCGCCACGTTCAAGGGGGAGATCGCCCAGACGCGCGCCGCCATCGACCCTGCCGGCGAGGTGGTGGACGATGCGAGCCCGCAACTGCGCGGCATCAGGGATCGCCTGCGACGCCAGCGGACGCGGCTCCGGGGGACGTTGGAGTCGTACCTCCGCGGCAGGGACACGTCGAAGTACCTGCAGGATCAGGTCGTCACCGAGCGAAACGGCCGGTACGTCATCGTCGTGAAGGCCGAGCATCGAACGAGCATCCCCGGAATCGTGCACGGCGCGTCGACGAGCGGGGCGAGCGTCTACCTCGAGCCGTTGAGCACGGTCGAAATCAACAACGACATCGTCGCGCTGGAGGAGCAGGAGGCGGAGGAGGTCCGGCGAATCCTGCTCGCCCTGACCGACGCCTTCCGGGGACGCCCGCTCGACGTCGCACACACGGTGGATGCAGCAACGGCGCTGGACGTGATCCAGGCACGCGCGCGCTTTTCCGAGTCGATCGACGGTATCGAGCCGCGGCTGTCCACCGACGGCGCCTTCGAGCTCCAGGCCGCACGCCATCCACTGCTCAAGGCCCCGGTTCCGGTGACGATCAAGATCGTTCCGCCTGCGACCGTGCTCCTCATCACGGGACCGAACACCGGCGGCAAGACGGTGGCGCTGAAGACTGCGGGCCTGCTCGCCTTGATGGCCCAGTCCGGCATTCGCATCCCCGCCGCCGACGGCTCGCGCGTCCCCGTGTTCCGCTCGGTCTTCGCCGACATCGGCGACGACCAGTCAATCGAGGCGAACCTGAGCACGTTCTCCGGGCACGTGGCGAACATCGTGTCCATGGACCGGTTGCTCGCCATGCCCGCACTGGTACTGCTCGACGAGGTCGGCTCCGGGACGGACCCGATCGAAGGGGGCGCGCTCGGCGTGGCCGTCATCGATCACTTCCGCTCGCGTCGCGCGACCATCGTCGCGACGAGCCACTACGACGCGCTGAAGTCCTACGCCTCGACGACCCCTGGCGTCGCGTCGGGCGCATTCGGCTTCAACCCGTCGACGTTTGCGCCGACCTACGAGCTGATTTACGGCGCCCCCGGACGCAGCCTGGCGCTCGAGATCGCGGCCCGCCTGGGCCTCAGTCCGTCGGTCATCGCCGCGGCCCGCGCCAACGTCGGCGCACGCGAGGCCCAGCTCGCCGAGCATCTCGCGCGGATCGACCAGGACATGCGGGCACTCGAGCACGAACATCGACTGGCCGCCCGGGAGCGCGAAACGCTCGAAGCCGAGGACGCCCGCATGCGCCACCGGGAAGAGGCACTCAGGCAACGCGAAGACACGTTCCGCCGCCGCCTGACCGAAGAGCTCGAGGCGCAGGTGCGCCAGGCCCGCCGCGAGATCGACCAGGTCATCGCGTCCCTCAAGGAACGCACGCAGACCATCGCCGACGATGCGGCGCGGAGGAGCGCGTTGAATACGGGCGCGACCGGCGCCGCCAGGACCGACGCGCGCGCGGCGATCGATGCCATCGTCCAGCGGACGCTGACACCGGTCGCCGAGGAGACAGCCGGAACGGAAACGGTGTCCGAACCTCCGCGTGTCGGCGCGCGCGTGGTCGTCGGCGGCCTCGGCCTCGAGGGAATCGTCACGGCCCTGCACGACGGCATGGCGGATGTCGATGTGCGCGGCAAGCGGATGCGGACGAGCAGCCGCGACCTGAAGGTCGTCGGTGGCGGCAGCGAGGGGCGTCCGGCGCCGGCCAAGGTGAACGTGCACGTGGAGTTGCAGCCGCGCGAGACGATGGCGACCGAGCTGAACGTGATCGGCTGCACGGTTGACGAAGCGCTTTCGAGGGCGGAGCGGTTTCTCGACGAATCGCTGCTCGGCGATCAGCGCGTCCTGCGCATCGTGCACGGCTACGGCACCGGTCAGTTGAAGCGGGCGATCACCGGATTCCTGCAGCAGCATCCGCTCGTCGCGCACGTGTCGCAGGCGCCGCCGAACCAGGGCGGCGGCGGCGTGACGGTGGCGGAGCTGAAGGACTAGCGGCCCCTTCGAGCCGATGCCGCTCTTTCCGCAATCGTTCATCGACGACCTCCGGCTGCAGGCGAACATCGTGCAGGTCGTGCAGGAGTACGTTCCGCTGAAGCGGTCGGGGCGCACCTACAAGGGACTCTGCCCGTTTCACTCCGAGAAGACGCCGTCGTTCCACGTCGATCCGGACAAGGGGTTCTTTCACTGCTTCGGCTGCAACGCCGGCGGCGACGTGTTCAAGTTCCTCGAACTGCACGAGCGGGTCGGGTTCCAGGACGCGGTGCGCATGCTCGCGCAGAAGTTCGGCCTGACGGTCCCCGAGCCGGTCGAAGGTGACGCCGCACGGCAGGATGCGGGGCTGCGCGAGGCCCTGCTGAAGATTCACGAAATGGCGGCGGCGTACTTCCGGGAGCAGCTGGAATCGCCCGCAGCCGCGCGTGCGCAGCAGCAACTGCGCGAGCGGGGCGTGACGCCGCAGACCATCGAGCAGCTGGGCATCGGCTACGCGCCAGCCTCACGGGAAGGCCTCAAGGCGCGTCTCCAGAAACAGGGCTTCGCACAGGGCCTGCTGCTGCAGAGCGGGCTGATCCTCCAGCGGGACTGCGGGGAGATCATCGACCGCTTTCGCAACCGCCTGATGATCCCGATCTGCCGCGACACCGGTTCGGTCATCGCCTTCGGCGGCCGCGCGATGGACGCCGACCAGGTCCCGAAGTATCTCAACTCCCCTGAGACGCCCATCTATTCGAAGAGCCGCACGCTGTACGGCCTGAACCTGACCAAGCAGGCCATCCGGAAGGTCGGGTACGCCGTGATGGTGGAGGGCTACTTCGACTTCGCGCAGGTGTTCCAGTCGAACGCAGCGCCGGCGGTGGCCTCGTGCGGGACGGCGCTGACCCCCGCGCAGGCGCAGCTGCTGCGGCGCTTCACGAACCGGGTGGTGCTCAGCTTCGATCCGGATGCAGCTGGCCAGGGGGCGGCCACCCGCTCCTGCGACCTGCTGGTCGCCGAGGGGTTCGACGTGAACGTCCTGGTTCTCGACAAGGGGGAGGATCCGGACACGTTCATCCGGCGCAATGGCGGGGCCGGCTACCGGGAGCGGCTCCGGACCTCGCGGCCGTACCTCGAGTACCTGCTGGACCAGGCGGCTGCGGGCGTCGATTTGGCGCACGATGACACGCGGCGACAATTCCTCGGACGCATGCTGGCCGTTGCTGCCCGGATTCCCGACGCGGCGGCGCGCGACCAGTTCGCCGATCGGATCGCACACAAGGCGAAGGTCACCGAAGATGTGGTCCGGGCGGAGATCCGCAAGGCGGCCGTACAGCGCCGCACGGAACTGACCCCGCGCGAGCTGCCCGCCTTCGGCCAGCTGAAACACGCCGAAAAAGGACTGATCTGGGCGATCGTGCATAATAGTCAGTTGGGTTGCGCTGCGTTGGCAGAGCTCGACAGCGACGACTTGAGTCACCTCGCGGCGCGGGAGATTTTCGAGCTGGCGCAATCGCTGCAGGGGTCCCTTTCGGTTGACGCGATACCGGCGGCCCTTCTGCAGCGTCTAAGTACGGTGAACGCCCAGGTGGTGGCGGGCATTGCCGCGTCCGCGACATCGCCGGCACCGCCGCTCGAATGCGCTCGCGCAATCAAGCGGCTGCGATGGGAACGGGAGCGGGCGGCGATCCAGCGCGAAATCGACCGGCTGCAGGAACTGGGCGCCGGACAGCACGATGGCGAGATTGACGCGCTCTGGCGGAAGAAGAAGGACCTTCTGCACCGCATCGAGCAACTGACGTAGGACGAGGGCTATTAGATGTCGATCGAAGAAAAGTACGACGAAGTACGGCAGCTCATCAATATTGGCAAGGAAAAGGGGTACCTGCTGTACGACGAGGTCAACGAACTCCTCCCGTCCGAAATCACCTCATCCGATGAGCTCGACGACCTCTTCAATACATTCGGCAGCGCCGGGATCGAGGTGATCGACTCCGACCAGAAGTACATGCGGGACGACAAGCCGATCGACCGCACGGGAGAAGGCGCGGAGGAGCTCGAACTCGATCTCACGCCCGGTGCTCTGGACAAGACCAACGATCCCGTCCGGATGTACCTGCGCGAGATGGGCACCGTGCCGCTGCTCACCCGCGAGGGCGAGGTGGAGATCGCCCGGCGGATCGAGCGCGGCAAGCTGGCCGTCATCAAGTCGATCTCGCGCACGCCGCTGGTGGCCAAGAAGGTCATTCAGCTCGGCGACGCGCTGCACACCGGCGACCGGACGATCCGCGAGCTGGTGATCTTCAACGACGAGGAGATCACCGACGAGCGCATCGCGGAGCGCTCGCGCCAGGTGCAGAAGCAGATCGAGAACGTGCGCAAGGCGAACCTCGCCGCGGAAAAGCTGTTCGAGAAGCTGGGCGAGACGCCGAAGGGCACGACCACGCGCGACAAGCGGAAGTACCGCCGCGCGCGGTTTGCCGCGATGCGCGCCCGCATCGAGGTGTCGCAGCGGATTCGCGACATCGAGTTCACCGAGGCCGTGAAGCGTCGGCTCATCGACGAGATGAAGGACACGGTCGAAGGGGTCAAGGCGATCCAGCGCGAGATCGAAGGGATCGACCGGCTCCTGAACCCGAAGAACAAGAAGCACAAGCTGAAGGAAGACGACCGGAAGAACCTCGGGCGCCAGATCAAGGACCAGAAGGTCAAGCTCAAGGCGACGACCGACGCCCTCGAGCAGGAGCCGGCGGAGCTGAAGTCGACCCTCGAGACCATCCTCCGCGGTGAGTACCAGGCCGAACAGGCCAAGAAGGAACTCGTCGAAGCGAACCTCCGCCTCGTCGTCTCGATCGCGAAGAAGTACACGAACCGCGGCCTGCAGTTCCTCGATCTGATCCAGGAAGGCAACATCGGCCTCATGAAGGCGGTGGACAAGTTCGAGTACCGCCGCGGCTACAAGTTCTCGACGTATGCGACGTGGTGGATCCGCCAGGCGATCACGCGGGCCATCGCGGACCAGGCGCGCACGATCCGCATCCCGGTCCACATGATCGAGACGATCAACAAGCTGATTCGCACCTCGCGCGCACTCGTGCAGGAGCTCGGACGCGAGCCGACCTCGGAGGAGATCGCCAAGCGCATGGACATTCCCGTCAGCAAGGTGCGGAAGGTCCTCAAGATCGCGCAGGAGCCGATCTCGCTCGAGACCCCGATCGGCGAGGAGGAAGATTCGCATCTCGGCGACTTCATCGAGGATCGCCAGGTGGTCTCGCCGGCCGAAGCGGTGATCAACCTGAACCTGAAGGAGCAGACCGAGTCGGTCCTCAAGACCCTCACGCCGCGCGAGGAGAAGGTGATCAAGATGCGGTTCGGCGTCGGCGACGGCAGCGAGCACACCCTCGAGGAGGTCGGACAGAGCTTCGCGGTCACGCGCGAGCGCATCCGGCAGATCGAGGCCAAGGCGCTGCGCAAGCTGCGCCACCCGTCGCGCAGCCGCAAGCTGCGCGCGTTTCTGGAAGGACGAACGTCGTAGACTTTTGGGGCCCATAGCTCAACGGTTAGAGCCGCCGGCTCATAACCGGCCCGTTCCAGGTTCGAATCCTGGTGGGCCCACCACTGTCGGTGCGCCGATCGACCGCGGCAACGCGGAGTCGGCAGTACGAACACGCGGGGAACGCCAAGATTTGACGATGATCGCTTCCGGGACCGCACCCGCCGCTCCGTCGACACTGTCATCCACTGCTGGGAGCCGAGAGGCTGTCCGGCAAGCCCCGGTGCGCAAGCGCCGGGGCTTTTTTTGTGTCTGCGCAGCGGAAGTCCGCCGCCTGCAGGCGCCCGCGGACACCCCTCATGCATGCTGACCTCGAACGGCTGATCGCCCTCCAACGGCTCGACACCTCGATTCACGATGCCGATCGTCGCCTTGCGGACGAACCGGCCCGCCTGCAGGCGCTCGACGCGCGGATCGAGGCGGCGCGGCAGCAGGTCGCAACCGCCAAGGAGCGGCTCGCCGCGAACCAGGTGGCCCGCCGCGAAATTGACAAGGACGTGGCGCTGCACCAGGGGCGCCTCTCGAAGTTCCGCGAGCAGGCAATGGCGGTGAAGACCAACCAGGAGTACCACGCCATCCAGCACGAGATTGCCTTCGCGCAGAACGAGATCAAGACGCACGAGGATCGGCTGCTGGAACGCATGATGGAGGCCGACGACCTCACGGCCGGGCAGAAGGCGTCGGAAGCGGCGCTCGTGGCCGCGCAGAAGGAAGTGGACGCCGAGAAGCGCGCGATCGCGGCCGAACACGACGCGCTGCGCGCCAGCGTCGACTCGCTGAAGGCGGAGCGTGCCACG
Organism: uncultured Acidobacteriota bacterium; assembly: GCA_963748265.1. GTDB lineage: Bacteria > Acidobacteriota > Vicinamibacteria > Vicinamibacterales > CAVVIG01 > CAVVIG01. The sequence goes on from CAVVIG010000005.1 coordinate 103,679, forward strand.
GTGGTCGCCGCGATCAGCGCCGAGACGCTCGCCTTGTTCGACCTGGTTTCGCGCCGCCGCAACGGCATCGCCGTCGCGGAAGCGCGCGACGGCATCTGCACGATCTGCCACGTCCGGCTGCGCCCGCAGGTGTTCAACACCGTGCGGCGCAACGAAGCGATCCTGCAGTGCGACCACTGCAACCGCGTGCTCTACTTCAACCCGCCCGCCGCCGTCCGCCGTCGAGCCTGGAACCGCGTCCTCCTAGCCGCAGCCGCGCGACAGCCGGATCGCGCCAGCCATCCGTCCCGCAGCATGGCCATCGCGCCGGTATGAACAGAGCACATCGGCGTGCCCTGCCGTGCACAGGTCCGTCCCGAACACCTGCTCCGCCGGAATGCCCGCCTCGACGAGCTGCTCGTGGGCCGAACGCCATCCGTCGAAATACCAGCGATCGGCGTACGGTTCGCGACCTGGCAGCGCGACGTGGTCCGCCGTGGCTGGCGGCGCCTCGAGAAACCATCGGCTCAATCGGGACGCGCTGAAGCCGGCCTGCTGAAACGCGTCGCGCACGTCGGCGCCGACCTGGTAACAGCACGCGCCAATCGACGGGCCGCAGGCGGCGACGATATCCTCAGGGCGCGCGTCAAACGCCTGGACCAGCGACTGCACGGCCAGCGCGGGAACCCGGAGGGCGAGACCCTTCCAGCCCGCGTGTGCCGCGGCGACACCGCCGCTGCGCCGATCGGCGAGCAGGATCGGCACGCAGTCCGCAGCCTGCACGGCGACGATCCGATCGGACCCTGGCCCGGCGACGGCGATGTCCCCGTCGAGAGGCGAACCTGTCGCGGCCGCTGACACCGCAGCATCGTCGGCGGGCACCACACCGCAGCCGTGGACCTGCCGCATCCGCACGAGCGGCGGCACGGGCCGTCCGAAGGCCTCCGCGATCTCGGTCCACGCGGATGGACCGCTGTCGCGCGAGCGCCCAAGCGTCCACGCGCGCGTCGTGAAGAGGTGCGGCGCGAGCGCGTCGAGCGGCATGCAGACGAGTGCGGGGCCCGACGGGGTCTCGCGCCACGCGAACGAGGGCGTCAGGCGTGGCAGTATCATGACCGGGTGTCCAACATCATCGGCATCGGCATGGATGCGACCGATATCCCGCGCATCGTGGCAACCATTGCGCGCTACGGCGACCGTTTCCTGCAGCGCGTGTTCACCGAGGGCGAGATTGCGTACTGCATGCGCCGGCGCGAGCCGGCAATCCATTTTGCGGGACGCTTCGCCGCGAAGGAAGCGGCGATGAAGGCGCTCGGCACCGGACACACCCAGGAAGTGCTCTGGCGGAGTGTCGAGGTCGTGCGCCGCGGCGGCCCGCCGCGTCTCGCGTTTCACGGCGGCGCGCTCCGCCGGTTCGACGCCATGGGAGCCGGCGGGTCGCTGCTCACCATCACGCACTCGGAGGCGCTGGCGCTGGCGCAGGTCCTGCTGCTCGCACGCTGACAACCGCAGTTGACGCGTTGCGGGGCCCTTCAGCGCGCCACGCGCCGCCGACCGCGTGCCCTTCCCGGAACTCCCCGTCTCACCGCTACTTGGAGTGACGCTCCCGCACACGCTGCCGCGGCACCCCCCTTGATGCTCGCACGGCAACGTGCCCCGGCCTGAATGTGCCGGGTCACTCTCAAGGAGCGTGTCACCGTGACGATCAAGATCGTACCCAACGACAAGGGCAATCCCCCGGGCAAGCTCGCTGACGCCGAACTGCATTTCACCGAGGGACCGCTCGAGGGACTCAAACTCATCGGCTTTGGGATCTGGGAGCGCCGGGGCGGCGCCGGCGGCCGGAACGTCACGTTTCCCGCGCGGCAGTACAGCGTCAACGGCGAGCGCCGCAGTTTTGCGCTCCTGCGGCCGATCGTCGATGCGACGGCGCAGAACCGCATCCGCGACATGGTGCTCGAGGCGTATCAGGAGTACGAGGAGCGGGCGGCGATCGCCTCGTAAGGCGGTGCCCGGCGGCCCGCGTCAGAGCATCGGCAGGAGCCGCGCGTTCTCCTGCTGACGCTTGGGCGGCAGCGTCCACTCGGCGCGGGTCGACTTCTCGTACTCGCTCCGGTAGAACGCCGCCTTCAGGCCGCCGTCGATGATGTCCCACGGGAGCACCGCGTCGCCGCTACGGTCGCGGAAGATGAAGAAGTCGGCGTCGACACCGGTGTCAGCGACCGCCGCGCGCCAGTTCTGGCCGTTGCGTTCCGCTTCTTCAATCGCCGGTGCCACGCGCCGGTCTCCAAGCGACAGCAGCGCCTGGTAGTACGAATGCCGTTCCGACTTGATGTTGAAGTACACGTTGTCGATGCCGGCCATCAGGCTCCGGAGGCGCTTGATCTTGCGATCGGTCACCGCCGGATCCTCCATCGGCAGCCATTGGTACGCGGTGCCCGGCTTCGGAATGAGCGGGTTCACGCTGCCGACGATCCGGCCGACGTGCCCGCGCGACCGCGCGTGCGTGAGCATGATCTCGCGCAGTTGCAGCGTGAGGTCGCGAATGGCCACGAGATCGTCGTCGGTTTCCGTGGGCAGGCCGATCATGTAATAGAGCTTCAGGTTCTCGATGCCGTTCCGGAAGATCAGGTCGGCCCGGTCGAGGATCTCGTCGTTCGTCACCGTCTTGTTGATGACGCGCCGCATGCGGTCGGACCCGGTCTCGGGGGCGATGGTGATGCTGCGCTCTCCGCTCTCCTTGAGCATGCGGACGATCGGCTCGGTCAGGTCGTCCAACCGGAGCGACGCCGGGCTGATCATGTAACCCATCTCGAGCAGCCCGCTGAGGATGCGCTCGATCTCCGGGTGATCGCACAGCGCGATCGAGACCAGGCCGGCGCGCGACGCGTGCTGACGCGCCTCGCGCGCGAGCTGGAGGATCCGATCGGCGGGAAACGCGCGGACCGGCAGGTAGTTGTACCCCGCCCAGCAGAAGCGACACAGGTTCGCGCAGCCGCGCACAACCTCGACGAGGAACCGGGACCCGAACTCCGTGTCAGGCGTGAAGATGCCGGTTGCCGGCGGATCGAGCGCTTCGGTCGTCCGCAGCGCGGCCTTCCGAACTGGTACCGGCGCGTCGGTGCCGGCCTGCGGCACATACTCGGCCAGCGTGCCGTCTGCTGCGTACCGCGGCTCGTAGAACGACGGCACGTAGAAGCCACGCTCACCGGCCAGCGCTTTCAACAGGCTGGGTCGATCGTCCGCCTCGCGCATCGCCCGTTCCAGCGACGGGACGAGCACCTCGGCCTCCCCGGCGGCGATCACGTCGGCGAACAGCGCCAGCGGCTCAGGGTTCACGAACGTCACGGCACCGCCGACGACGACGAGCGGGTCGTGCGAGGTGCGTTCGGCGGCGTAGCGCTTCAGTCCCGCGAGCCGCAGCAGCGTGAGGACGTTCACGTAGTCCCACTCGAACGACACCGAGAACGCGAAGACGTCGAACTCGCCCACGGGCGTCTGCGACTCGAGCGTCAGGAGCGGGGCGTTGGACTCCACCAGGGCGGCCAGTTCCTGCTTGGGCGGCAGGAACACGCGCTCGCACACGATGTCGGGCTGCGCGTTGAACAGGCGATAGACCGTCTGGAACCCGAGGTTCGACATGCCCACCCAGTAGGTGTTCGGGAAGGCCAGGGCGATACGCAGACGTCCGCCGTGCGGCTTGCGGACGTAGCCGGTCTCTTTTGAAAGGGTTTCGAGTGCGCGCTCGCGCTGCTGCCAGGACTTCATGCGTGCCGGTCGAGCTGGGGGACCCCTCGGCCGGCGCATCGCACGACGCGCCAGGCGTCGGGGGTGCACGGACGCTGGCGCTGACGCGCCGGCGCTCCCGCGTGCCGTGGATTTATCTACTCTACCACCGCAGGTCGCGGGTGTCCCGGCGCGCCGGCCGCCGTCGTTCAGCCCTCCTGCCGGCGGAGGAAGGCGGGCACGTCGAACGTGGCGCTCATGTCGAGCTCGGCATCCGTGCCGGCATCGGGCGCAGCCGCCCCGCCGCTGTTCAGCGGCGTCAGGTCGACCACGCTCCGGCGCCCGCCGATGGCGAGCTTCGACGCACCGAACCGGTCGGTTGACGCGGCCGCCGCGTTCGCATCGACGCGCACGCGCGCGACGTCCGTGTACTGCGACATGTCGATCGGCGTCTGCGCCCCCGTCGTGAGCGGCCGGACGAACCCCGAGGGGCCGAAGCCGGTGGCAATCACGGAGATGCGGACCTTGCCGGTCAGCGCCGGGTCGACCACCGCGCCGAAGATGATGTTGGCGTCGTCGTCGGCCGCTTCCTGGACGATGGTCGACGCGTCGCTCACCTCGCACAGCGACAAGTCGGGTCCGCCCGTGATGTTGATGATGACGCCGCGTGCGCCGTTCACCGACGCGCCCTCGAGCAGCGGGCTCGAGATGGCGCGCTTCGCGGCCTCGATCGCGCGCCCGTCGCCCTCGGCGATGCCGGTACCCATCATGGCCAGGCCCATGCCCGACATGATCGTCTTCACGTCCGCGAAGTCCAGATTGATCAGGCCTGGGACGAGAATCAGGTCCGAAATCCCCTGAATCGCCTGCCGCAGCACGTCGTCGGCCGTGCAGAACGCGTCGGTGAGCGGGGTCGAGCGATCGATGATGGCCAGCAGCCGCTCGTTCGGGATCGTGATGATCGTGTCGACGCAGTCGCGCAGCGCCTCGAGGCCGCGCTCCGCCTGGAGCTGGCGCTTCTTGCCCTCGAACTTGAACGGCTTGGTCACGACCGCCACGGTCAAGGCGCCCAGCTCGCTCGCGAGGCTGGCGATCACCGGAGCGGCGCCAGTCCCCGTGCCGCCGCCCAGGCCGGTCGTGACGAAGATCATGTCGGAGCCGTCGAGCGCCTGGAGGATCTTGTCGGTGTCCTCGAGCGCCGCCGAGCGTCCGACGTTCGGATCCGCGCCAGCGCCAAGCCCCTTCGTCAGCTTCGACCCGATCTGCAGCTTGATCGGCGCGGCGTTGCCCTTCAGCGCCTGCAGGTCGGTGTTGGCCACCATGAACTCGACGCCGTCGAGCCCGACGCGGACCATTCGGTTGACGGCATTCCCACCGCCGCCGCCGACGCCGATCACCTTGATGCGCGCACCGGAAAAGGCGTGATCGTCGAGGCGGAGGCGCAGGCGCCCCTCGTCGGTGTCGTGGTCGCCGTGGCTTCCCGGCATGTTCTGGAACTCGGCCATTCGTTTCTCTCCAGTCGTTTAGAAGAATTCCCTGAACAGGCCGCGCAGCCGGCCGCCCAGGCGCACCAGGGCTCCGGCGCCGACCGGCGCGCGCGAGGTCTCGCCCACCGAGTTGCGATACCCGTAGATCGTCAGCCCGACGCCGGTGGCGAACGTCGGGCTGTTCACGTGATCCGAGAGGCCGCCGACGCCGGTCGGACAGCCGCGCCGGATCGGCAGATCGAAGATCTGTTCGGCGATTTCAGGCATGCCGTCGAGGATGGCGCCGCCGCCGGTCAGCACGATGCCGGAGTTGAGGCTCTTCTCGTACCCGGCGCGCCGGATCTCGTCCCACACCAGGTGGAAGATCTCCTCGGCGCGCGGCTGGAGGATCTCGGACAGGATGCGGCGCGCCATGACGCGCGGCTTGCGCCCGCCGACGCTCGCGACCTCCATCGTTTCGTCCTCATCCACCATGCCGGACAGCGCGCAGCCGCACTTCCGCTTGATCTTCTCCGCGTCTGGCACCGGCGTCCGCAGGCCCACCGCGATGTCGTTCGTGAAGTGATCGCCGCCGACGCCGATCACGGCGGTGTGCCACAGGCTGCCGCGCTCGTAGATGGCGATGTCGGTGGTCCCGCCGCCTATGTCCACGAGCGCCACGCCGAGCTCCTTCTCGTCGTCGGTGAGCACCGAGTCGCTCGCCGCCAGCTGCTCGACGACGGTCTCCGCGACATTCACGCCGGCGCGGTTCACACAGGCGAGGATGTTCTGCGTCGAGCTCTGGCTGCCGGTGATGATGTGGACGTTCACCTCGAGGCGCGCGCCGGTCATGCCGACCGGGGCCCCGATGCCGTCCTGTTCGTCGACGACGAAATCCTGCGGCAGCACGTGCAGGATCTCGCGACCGGTCGGCAGCGACACCGCCTTCGCCGCGTCGATCGCGCGCCGCACGTCCTCGCGCGTGATCTCGCGGTTCTTGCCGGCGACGGCAATCACGCCGCGGCTGTTGAAGCCCTTGATGTGCGGCCCCGAGAGCGCCAGGTGCACCGAGTCGATCTCGACGCCGGCCATCAGCTCGGCGTCCTCGATGGCCTTCTTGATCGAATCGACGGCCGCCTCGAGATTGACGACGACCCCCCGTCTGATGCCGCGCGACTCGGCCACGCCGAGCCCGACCACGTCGATGCCCCGGCCGTCGATGACCTCTCCGACGACCGCGGTCACCTTCGAGGTGCCGACGTCCAGACCGACCAGATACCGTTCTTTGCGCGCCACTCTGCCTCCGGGGTCGTTGACTACCGTCGATCGATCTCGATCATCTGACTGACTTTCGGGGTGCCCGCACCGGTCGCACGCCCGGCGCCTTTCCTGCCGACCGGGCGCACGTAGATCCGCCCGTCGAAGCGGAGGTCGACGTAGTCGATCTCCGGCACCCGCTCCCTGAGCGTGGGCGACAGCGACAGGTACGACTCCACGCGCGCGAGGAAGTGGTCCTCGCCGAGCCGGAGCTCCGCCGGATCGTCGTTCAGCAGCACGCTCGCGTTGTGCACATCACTCACGTCGATCTGCGACAACCGCTGGGCGACGTCGGGCTTCTGCTTCAGCGCGACGATCAGCCGCGCCGCCAGCGCGCCCTTCGCCTCGTTTCCGGCGACATCCGCGTCGCGGGCCGTGAACCCGTCCACGATCGGCAGGTCCAGGCCTGCGTGCTGCGGCCGGAACTGGTCGATGACGGCGCCGCGCTCGTCCACCAGATACAGCTCGCCTCCCATCCGTCCGAGCGCGATCGGCTGCCGCTCCCGCACGACCACTTCGATGGTCGACGGCAGCGAGCGGCGCAGCGACGCGTCCTGCAGCCACGGCGTCGCCAGCAGCTGCGTCCGCCACTGCGCCAGATCCACCAGCAGGATGTTCTCGCCGCGCATTCCGTCGAGCCGTTCGCGGATCTCGTCGGCGGACACCCGCTGGTTGCCGGCGGCCGTGATGTGTGCGACCTCCAGCATCGGCGACTCCAGCGCGAAGTTCGCGATTCTCGAACCGCCGTACACGCACGTTCCGATGACGGCGGCGTACTTGATCGCCGAGACCAGCAGCGTGCGCCAGACGCCCTTCCGGCGCGACGGCTTCACGTGAGCGCGGTGAAACCGGCGATCGGCCGATACGGCGACCGGACTCATCACGCGTCTCCCTTGCGGCCGCCGCGCCGTTCGAGCAGCGCGACGAGTTGCTCGGGGACCGACGCGATCGAGCCTGCGCCGAGCGTGATGACGATGTCGCCCGGGACCGCGACGCGCACCAGCGCCGCGGCGACGTCGCCGAGGTTCGGCACGACGTCCACCGGCGCGCCAATCTGCCCGCGGACGGACGCGGCCAGCCGCTCCAGCGTGACACCCGGCACCGGGTCTTCGCCCGCGCCGTAGATGTCGGTCAGCACCACGTGGCCCGCACCCGCCAGCGACGCCCCGAACGCATCGAGCAGCGCCGCTGTCCGCGAGTAGCGATGCGGCTGAAAGGCGACCACGATGCGCCGGTTCATCGGTGCCGCGGCCGCCAGCACGGCGGCGATCTCGGTCGGGTGATGCCCGTAGTCGTCGACGACCAGGATGCCTCGCGGCTCCCCTCGCACTTCGAACCGCCGTTCAGCGCCATGGAACTCGCGCAGCCCGGGCGCGATCCGCTCGAAGGGCACGCCGACCTCCAGGCCCACGGCCACCGCAGCCAGCGCGTTCAGCAGGTTGTGCCGGCCGGGAACGGCGAGTTCGAGCACGCCAAGCGTCGCCAGCGCCTTGGCCTCATCGTCGGAACGCCGTGCGCGCCGCTTCACGGTGGCGCTGATCGACATCTCATCCTGCACGACATCGGTCGCCGTCACGTCCGCGTTGTCCGACAGCCCGTAGGTGATCACCCGCCTGGTCATCCGCCCGACCAGCGCCGACAGGTGTTCGTCGTCGGCGCAGCAGACCACGGCGCCGTAGAACGGCACCTTGTTCGCGAAGTCGACGAATGCCTGCATAAGCTCGTCGAAGGTGCCGTAATTCTCGAGGTGCTCGTAGTCGATGTTCGTGATCACCGCCACCGTCGGAAACAGCTTGAGAAACGAACGGTCGCTCTCGTCGGCTTCGGCCACCATCAGCTCGCCGCGGCCGAGCCGCGCGTTGCTGCCGAAGGCGCTCAGTCTCCCGCCGATCACCGCGGTCGGATCGAGTCCGGCCCGCTCGAGCGACAGGGCGATCATCGAAGTCGTCGTCGTCTTGCCGTGCGCGCCGGCCACCGCGATCGCATAGCGCAGTCGCATCAGCTCAGCGAGCATTTCCGCCCGGGGGATCACCGGAATCCCCCGGCGCTCGGCCTCGACAACCTCCGGGTTCGAGCGCCGCACGGCCGACGACACCACGACGACGTCGGCACCGCCGACATGCGGGGCGGCGTGCCCGATTTCGACTTTCACGCCGTGCGAGGCGAGCCGATCGGTCGTCGCCGATCGCTTCTCGTCCGACCCCGTCACGACGTAATCGAGGTTCGCGAGGAGCTCGGCGATGCCGCACATCCCGCTCCCGCCGACCCCGATGAAATGAATGCGCCGCGTCCGTCCTAGCACGCGATCGCCTCCCCTCGCACCGGCATCAGCCGCCGCCCGCAAGCGCCAGCGCGCGGTCGACGATGACCCGCGCGGCGTCGGGTTTCGCCATGCGGCGTGCCGCCGCCGCCATCTGGTCCCGCCTGCCGACGTCCCGGGCCAGCGACTCGATCCGCCGGGCCACCGCTTCCCCGTTGGCGTCCGCCTGCACCAGCACTTCCGCGGCGCCCGCGACCGCCAGTGCCTCCGCGTTCTTCCTCTGGTGGTCGTCGGTGGCGGTCGGCAGCGGAATCAGGATCGACGGCTTCCCGGCGGCGGTCAGCTCCGCAAGTGTCGTCGCGCCCGCGCGGCAGACGACGAGGTCTGCGTCGCGGATCCGCCGCCCCATGTCGTAGAGGAACGGCTCGACGTCCGCCGCCAGTCCGGCGGCTGCGTAGCCGCGCCGGACCATGTCGAGATCGCGGTCGCCCGTCTGGTGGGTGATGCGCAGTGGTACGCCGAGGGCCGCCAGCCGCGGCGCTGCCTCCACCATGGCCACATTGATCGCGTGCGCGCCCTGAGAGCCGCCAAAGATCAGGACTCCGACACCGGAAGACTGTCCATGTGCACTCCCGCTCCCGGCCGGGTTCGCCAGGTCGACGAACTCGGCCCGCACCGGATTGCCGCTCACGAATGCCTTGCCGCCGAAGAACGCCGCTGTCGATTCGTACGTCACTGCCGCCGCGCGCACCACCTTCGAGAGAATCCGGTTGGTCAGTCCCGGCACCGCGTTCTGCTCCAGCAGCATCGTCGGCACGCCGCGCATCGCCGCCGTCAGCACCACCGGCCCTGAGCTGTAGCCGCCGACGCCGATCACCAGATCGGGCCGCCGGTTCGACACGATTCGCCAGGCGTCCGCCATGCCGAGCGGAATCAGCGCGGCGCCGCGCAGGCGGTCCACGACCGACTTGCCCTTGAGTCCTCCGCTGCGGATCACGTCCAGCTCGAATCCTTCCCTGGGCACGACACGAAACTCGATGCCGCGGGCGGTACCCGCAAACGTCACGCGCACGTCAGCACGGCGGGCCTGCAGCTCGCGGGCGACCGCAACCCCCGGAAAGAGGTGTCCCCCGGTGCCTCCGCCCGCGATCACCACCCGCAGCCCGCTCCCCATCGGCGCTCATGCTTCCGACGAGACATGCCTCGACACGTTCAGCAGTACTCCCATGCCGAGCAGGTTGATGAGCAACGACGATCCGCCCGCGCTCACGAATGGCAGCGGAATCCCCTTCGTCGGCAGCATGCCGAGGACGACGCTGATGTTCACCAGCGCCTGCACGGCGATCATCGTCGTGAGGCCGAGGGCGAGGAATGAGCCGAAGGTATCGGGCGCGCGCATCGACACGCGCAGGCCGCGCCACGTGATCACGCAGAAGCAGATCAGCACGGCGGTCGCTCCGATCAACCCGAGCTCCTCGGAGATGACGGCATAGATGAAGTCGGAGTGGGGCTCGGGCAGATAGAACAGCTTCTGCACCCCCTGCATGAGCCCACGCCCGCTCACACCGCCGGTCCCGACGGCAATCAGCGACTGAATGAGCTGAAAGCCGTCTCCGAGCGGGTCGTCCCATGGGTGGAGGAACGCGAACAGCCGGCGTCTCCGGTACTCGGCGCCCAGCATGATGAACGCCGCCAGCGGCAGGAGCATCAGCCCCGCGCCAATCACGTACATGTAGCTGAGGCCCGCCGCGAACACCATGACGCCGGCAATCAGCGCCAGTGACATCGACGTGCCGAAGTCGGGCTCCAGCAGGATCAGCACCATCAAGGTCCCGACGACCAGCCCGATCGGCAGCAGGGAGTACCCGACCTCGTTGATGCGGTGAATGCGCTTCTCCAGCAACGCCGCGATGAAGACGATGGCAACGAGCTTGGCCAGCTCCGAGGGCTGGATCCCGAGCCCACCGATGCTGAACCAGCGCCGCGCGTTGTTCACCGGCGGACTGAAGAGAACCAGCACCAGGCATACTGTCACCAGGCCCAGACAGGTCCAGATGAACGCCGGCTCCCGGTAGCGCCGGTAGTCGACGCCCATCGCACCCCACAGGACGGCGAGCCCGAGCGTCGCCCACAACAGCTGCTTCGTCAGGAACAGGTACGGTTGCTGATAGCGCTCCATGGCGACGACGGCCGAGGCGCTCCACACCATGACGATGCTCAGGCACACGAGCCCGAGCGTCGCCATGAACAGCACCCAGTCCGACTTGAGTTTTCTCGCCATCCCTAATCCCTACAGCCCACCAGGGTCCGAACCGACATTCTCTGAGCGGTCAGCAGTCATCAGCCGGCCACGGATGGAGGCACCAGCTTCGCGGGCCGGGGCAGGCCCGCGTTCCCAGCAGCCAGTCCTTCATCGCGGCGACCGACTGACGACAGCTCACCGCTCACAGATCCGGGCGGACACTCGTTCGCCCGCACTCGCACGCCGCCGCCCGGCACGTGCCGGCGCGGGCTCTATCCCGTGCGCTTCGCGATCGCCACGACAGCGCTCTTGAAGCTCCGTCCCCGCTCGGCGTAGTCGCGAAACATGTCGAAGCTCGCGCACGCGGGCGCCAGCACCACGACGCCCGACGGCCGCGCCAGCTCGTACGCCGCCGCCACTGCGTCCTCCATCGACGACGCTGCGTGGACCGGGACGAGATCAGCGAACGCGTCCCGCACGAGCCCCTGCGCTTCGCCGATAGCCACGATCGCTTTCGCACGGGCGGCAATCGGCCCGCGCAGCAGTCCCAGGTCGCCACCCTTGAACCGGCCGCCCACGATGGCGACCACATCGCTCTCGAAGCTCTCGATCGATCGCACCGCCGACTCGACGTTGGTCGCCTTCGAGTCGTTGACGAACCGCACGCCGCCGACGTCGGCGACCAGCTCCATCGCGTGCTCGAGGCCCATGAACGACTCCACGGCCGCGGCGACCGCGTCGACGCCCGCGCCGGCCAGCCGCGCCGCCGTGGCCGCGGCCATCACGTCGTCGATCAGGTGCGATCCGAGCAGGCGGATGCTCGCGAGCGGCACGAGGCGTTCCGTCTGCTCCGGCGTCCGGCTCACAATCCACCCGTCTTCGACGACAGTGCCGGTGGCGATCGCTCCCCGCTTCGAAAACAGCCGCCTGGCGGCCCGCGCACTCGCCGCCAGCTGCACGGCGCCCGAGTCGTCGGCGTTCACGATCGCCCAGTCCGACGGCTGCTGGTTCTCGAACACCCGCGACTTCGCCTGCGCGTACGCCTCCACGGTGTGGTGGCGGTCCAGGTGATCGGGCGAGAAGTTCAACATCACGGCAATCCACGGACGAAACCGATCGATCTGATCGAGCTGAAAGCTGCTCACTTCGACGACGTGCAGCGTGTCGGTGGTGGAGCCGTCCACCTGCGCGCTCAACGGCGCGCCGATGTTTCCTCCCACCGTCGTCCTGATTCCCGCCTGCTGCAGCATCCGCCCCGTCAGCGTCGTCGTCGTCGACTTGCCTTTCGTTCCGGTAATCGCAATAACCCGGCCCGCGAGCCACCGAAACGCCAGTTCCACTTCGCCGATCACCGGCACACCCGCCGCACGCGCCGCCATGACGGCAGGAATCTCCGGCGGCACGCCGGGACTCATCACCACGAGCGCCGCAGTAGCGAACGTGTTCGCAAGGTGTCCGCCAAGTTCGAGCGTGACACCCGCGCGCTGCAGCCGGTCCCGATCCGTCTCGTCGACCGCTGACTTGGCGTCTGACAACGTCACGCGCGCGCCGCGACGGGCGAGCAGTTCCGCTGCCGCGATGCCGCTGCGCGCCGCCCCGGCCACCGTCACCCGCTGCCCCTCCACAGTAAACGCCGCGTCCCTGGTCACCGCAGTTTCAGCGTCGTCAGGCTGAAGAGCGCGAAGATGATCCCGACGATGACGAAGCGGGCGATCACCTTTGGCTCGCTCCAGCCAATCAACTCGAAGTGATGGTGCAGCGGCGCCATCCTGAACACGCGGCGGCCGGTCAGCTTGAACGACGACACCTGCACGACCACCGACATCGCTTCCAGCACGAACACACCGCCGACGATGACGAGCAGCAGCTCCTGCTTGATGAGCGTGGCGACCGTGCCGATCGCGGCGCCGAGCGCCAGCGATCCGACGTCGCCCATGAAGATTTCCGCGGGGTAGGCGTTGTACCAGAGGAACCCGAGCGCCGCGCCGACGAGCGCTCCGCAGAACACCGTCAGCTCCGCCGACTGCGGAAAGCGAACGAGCAGGAGATAGTCGGCCAGCACCCGGTGGCCTGTGACGTAGGCGAGCGCGGTGAACGTCGCGGCCGCGATCGCAAAGGTGCTGATCGCGAGGCCGTCGAGACCGTCGGTCAGGTTGACGGCGTTCGACCAGGCGACGAGTACGAAGACGACGAACGGCAGATATCCGTAGCCGAGATCCGGAATGAGCCGCTTGAAGAACGGAAAGATCAGGCGCGTGTTGTACAGCACCCTGCTCCTGCAGGACGAGCAGCACGACGCCGACGATGAGCGCGACGGCAATCTGCCAGCCCATCTTGTAGCGCGGGCGCAGCCCGTGGTGATCGCGGCGGACGATCTTGAGATAGTCGTCCGCGAAACCGATGCCGCCAAACGCCGCGGTCGTGAGGATCGCGATCCAGATGTAGACGTTGGTCAGGTCTGCCCAGAGAAGCGTCGGCACGAGTGCCGCGGTCAGGATCAGCAGACCGCCCATCGTCGGCGTGCCGGCCTTCGCACGATGGCTGGTGGGACCTTCCTGCCGGATCACCTGGCCGATCTGGAAGTCGCGCAGACGCTGCACCATCCAGGGCCCGAGCACCAGGCTGATGGCCAGCGCGGACAGGCTCGCGGCCGCCGTCCGGAACGTGATGTAGCGCGTCACGTTCAGCACGGAGAACTGATCGTGAAACGGATACAGGAGATGAAAGAGCATCAGCTCACCCCCTGGCCGGCGCGGCGGCGGCCAAGCGCGTCCTGGGCCACGGCCACGTCATCGAACGGCAGCGTCTGGCCGGCGACCACCTGGTACTTCTCGTGTCCCTTGCCGACAACCAGCACGAGATCGCCGGGGCGTGCGATCTCGACGGCGCGTGTGATGGCGTCGCGCCGATCCGGCATCACGACGATGCGCTGTGCACTGTCGCGGCGGGTGTCGGCCGTGATGCCGCGCTGAATCTCTTCGATGATCCGCAGCGGGTCCTCGCTGCGCGGGTTGTCCGACGTGATCAGGATCACGTCGCTGAGGCGGCCAGCCACGGCACCCATGAGCGGCCGCTTCGTCCTGTCGCGATCGCCTCCGCAGCCGAAGACGGTGATGAGACTGCCGGTGGCGAGCGGGCGCGCCGTCTCGAGAAGGTTACGCAGGGCGTCGTCGGTGTGGGCGTAGTCGACGACCACCGTGACGTCGTCGAGCGGACCGGACACCACCTGGAAGCGCCCGGGCACGCGTTCGAGGCTGGAGATCCCGCTCTCGATCGCACCAGGCAGGATGTCGAGGGCAACGCCCGTGGCAACGGCCGCGAGGATGTTGTACACGTTCGGGCGCCCGACGAGCGACGAACGAACCGCCAGCGTACCCCGCGGCGTGCGGACGTCGAACGCGAGCCCCGCCAGCGAGAAGGACAGCGGACCAGGCGTGATGTCTGCCGGCCGGTTGATGCCGTAGGTGATGGCGGCGCCTGCGGTGGTCTGCAGAACCGCCGCGGCGCGCGGATCGTCCGCGTTGACCACTGCCGGGCGATCGCGCGCCAGCATCTCGAACAGCCGGCGCTTCGCCTGGAAGTAGTCCTCCATGTCGGCGTGGAAGTCCAGGTGGTCGCGCGTGAGGTTGGTGAAGACCGCCGTGGCAAAGGCGACGCCGTCGACGCGCCTCAGCGCCAGCGCGTGCGACGACACTTCCATGACGCACGCCCCGCACCCTCGATCGACCATCTCGCGCAGCAGGGCCTGCACCTCGGGGGCCTCGGGCGTCGTACGCGTGGCCTCGCGCGTCTCGTCGCCGATGCGGTACAGCACCGTGCCCAGGAGCCCGCAGCGAATGCCGGCCGATTCCATGATGGACGCGACGAGGTACAACGTGGTCGTCTTGCCGTTCGTGCCGGTGATGCCGACGACCTGCATCTGCCGGCTCGGATGGCCATGGAAGCTCGCCGCCAGCTGCGCGAGCGCGAGCCGAGAGTCCGCGACGGTCAGCCACGGCACAGGGCGCACGTCGGGTGGTGGATCCTGCGACACGACAGCGAGCGCCCCGAGATCGATCGCCTGGCGTACGAACGCGGTGCCATCAGCGTGCTGGCCGCGGACGGCGACGAAGACCTGGCCGGCCTGCACCCGCCGCGAGTCGTACGCGATGCCGGACACCGGCGTGGTCGCCGGCAGCCCTGCGACGTCGTCTGCCGTCGCCGCCGGGCCAGTGCGCTCGACCCCGAGCGCGTCCTGCACGTCAGCCCAGATCATGGCTGTCCCGCAAATGCCGTCAGGCGGATCGGTGCACGTTCGAGTGTGAGCTGACAGACGGTCGCCGCCGTCGCGGGCGTGCCAGCCGGCGGGTCCTGGCGCGCGACGAAGCCGTCGCCGGTCATGCGGGGCGCGATGCCGAACTGCGCCAGCTTGCGTGTGGCCTCGCGCGCGCTCATGCCGACCACGTTCGGCACCGTGCCAGGCTCGTCGGCCGCCACGACAGGCAGCGGAGCCTCGACGAGCGGCATCGCGGTCGGTTCAATCTCGGGGCGCACGTCCGCGACGAGCAGCACCGGCGCGTCGGGGTTCACGTTCGGGCCGATCTTCGCGTAGCGGAGTGCGGTCTCGGCGATGCGCTTGAAGATCGGCGCCGACACCGGTCCGCCGAAGTGGCCGTTGTTGCCGCGCGGCGCGTCGAGCACCACGAGAATCGTGAACTGTGGATCGTTGGACGGGAGGAAGCCGACGAACGACGCGTAGGTATCGTTCGTGTAGCGGCCGTTCATCAGCTTGTTGGCCGTCCCGGTCTTTCCGGCGATCGTGTAGCCGGGGATCTTCGCCAGCGTCGCAGTCCCGCGCTCGACGACCTGCTCCATGATGGAGGTCATCGAGGCAGCGGTGTCGCGGCTCACCGTCTGGCGCAGCACCTTCGGGCGCACCGCAATGCGCCGGTCGTCGCGATAGACGGCGCGCACGACCCGCGGCTCGATGTAGTTGCCGCCGTTGGCGACCGAGCTGACCGCGGCGGCCATCTGCAGCGGTGTCACGCCGACCTGGTAGCCCATGGACACCGAGGCGAGCGCACTCTCGGTCCACTTCGTGCGCTCCCAGACGATGCCGGGGCTTTCGGACGGGAAGTCGGGCGACACCGGCCGGCCGAAGCCGAAGCGCTGCACGTAATCGCTTAGACGATCGCTGCCGAGCTTGAAGCCGATGCGAATCGCTCCGACGTTGCTCGACTTCACCATCACGTCGGTAAACGAGAGCACGCCGTAGTCGTGCGTGTCGTGCACGATGCGCGAGCCGATCCGGATCTGGCCGCCGCTGACGTCGACCGGCGTGTCGAGCGGCATCAGCTTCTCCTGGATCGCCGCCGACGCGGTCACCACCTTGAACGTGGAGCCGGGCTCGTACAGATCCTGCACGGCGCGGTTGCGCCGCGCCTGTTCGACGGAGTCGCGGTACTCGTTCGGGTTGAACGTCGGGTAGTTCGCGAGCGCCAGGATCTCGCCCGTACGCGGATCCATCACGATCGCCGTGCCACCGGTCGCCCGGTTCTCGAGGACGCCGGCGCGGAGCTCCCGCTCGGCGACGTACTGCAGGTACTCGTCGATGGTGAGCTCGAGGCTCGACCCCGCCGTCGGCGGCCGCTCGAATCGATTGAAGGCGTGACGCCGCGCGTCGGTCTGCACGAGCACCTGGCCGTCCTTCCCGCGGATGTGCGAGTCGTAAGCCGATTCGATGCCGTTCAGGCCCTTGTTGTCGATGCCGACGAATCCGAGCACGTGCGCCGCGAGCTCCGCGTCGGGATACTCGCGGTGGCTCTCTTTCATGAACCCGATGCCGGGCAGCTCGAGTGCGGCCACCTTGGCGGCGATCTCACGCGACTGCTGTCGGCGCACATAGGTAAAGCTGCGCTGCTGCTTCAGCCGGTCGATGAGCTCGGTCCGTTCGCGCGCTGTGCAGTCGCCGAAGGCCGCGCACAGCTTGCGGGCCGTCTCCGCCTCGTTTTCAACCGCGGACGGGACGGCATAGATGGTGTCGGCGTCCACGCTGGTCGCCAGGACGTGACCGTTGCGGTCGAGGATGTCGCCGCGCTTGGCGGCGAGCGGACGGGTCTGGAGCTGCTGCCGCTCGGCGCGATCGACCAGTGAGTCGTGCTCGACGACCTGCAGCACAACGAGCCGTCCCTCGATCGCCACCGCCCACACAGCGAGGATCACCGCGGCGACCGACACGCGGCGGCGCATCATCACACGCCAGTCTGGCGCCGCCTCGCCGGCCGCGGCGTGTCTCCTGTTCCTGGTGCGCGGCCAGAGGCCGCGAAGCCGCTCGATCACCGTCGTGCGACCACTGTTCTCGCCGGCGGTTCTGCCGGGATGACGCGTTCGATGACAATGGCCTCTTCGCGCGTGGGCGCGACGAGGTGCAGGCGGCCCATGGCGAGCGCCTCAATCCGCTTCGGCGAGCTGAGCGTCTCGATCTCGAGACGCAGATGACGCGCCGTGTCCTCTTCGGCCGTGCTCTGACGCTGCAGCTCCTCGAGCCGGTACCCGTGACGCAGCAGCTCGAAGTGCTGCCAGGCCCAGAACAGCATCGTGATCACGACCAGCGCCGCCATCCCGAGCGTCGTCCACATCTCGCGCTGCCGCTCGGCATCCACCTCGCGGACGATCGGGTTGTTGCGGACGTCCTTGCGGACCGCGTACTCGAAGGCTTCAGCCATTACGCCACCCGCTCGGCGGCCCGGAGCTTGGCGCTCCGCGCACGCGGATTCCGCTGCAGTTCGTCTTCGCCGGCGGTCACCGGCTTCTTCGTCAGCACGTCGACGACGCGATCGCGCGCGAGGCCACGAAGCACGTGCTTCGCGATGCGGTCCTCGAGCGAGTGGAAGCTGATGATCACGAGGCGCGCTCCGGCGCGAAGCCGGCTGACGAGTGCGCCGATGAACAGGTCCAGGCCTTCGAGCTCGCGGTTCACCCAGATCCGCAGCGCCTGGAACGTGCGGGTCGCGGGATCGATGCGCGTGTACCCGCGCGACGGTACGGCGCGCCGCACGATTGTGGCGAGCCTCCCGGTCGTCACGATCGGCTCGACCTCGCGCGCCTCGACAATCGAACGCGCGACGCGCCTCGAGAAGCGCTCTTCGCCGAACTCGTAGATGACGTCGGCGAGCTCCCGCTCGTCGACGCGCGCGAGCAGGTCCGCGGCCGTCTCTCCACGTGAGCGATCCATGCGCATGTCGAGCGGCTCGTCACGCTGGAAGCTGAAGCCGCGGCCATCGGTGTCGAGCTGCATCGAGGAGACGCCCAAGTCGGCAAGCGCGCCATCGACCGCGTCGATCCCGCGGCGATCGAGCGCCTCGGTCACGCTGCGATAATCCGCGTGTACGAGCTCGACGCGATCGCTCCACGGCGCCAGCGTGCGCTCCGCCACGGCGAGCGCGTCGGCATCGCGATCGAAGCCGATGACTCGCGACGCGCCTGCTGCGAGCAGCGCACTCGTGTGCCCGCCGAGTCCGACGGTACAGTCGACGAACAGCCCGCCGCGCTGCGGCTGCAGGGTACTGCAGCACCTCGGTCGTGAGCACGGGTACGTGGGCGCTCAAATGCCGAACTCCGACAGGGCGCGCGCGTCGTCGTCGGTGAACGGTTCGCGCTGGAGCTTGGACAGGAAGCGATCGTGGTTCCAGACGTCGAGAAAGCTGAACTGACCGAGAACGTCGACGTCGCCGATCATGGTGGCGGCGTCGCGGAGGCGCAGGGGGACCAGCACGCGTCCCTGCGTGTCCAGCTCGCCGACCTGGCCGTAGTAGCTGACGCGATCGAGGAAGCGCGCTTTGGACGGATTGGTGGAGGGAACCTCGCTGAGCTTCTGCTCGAGCTCGAGCCATACGGGCATCGGATAGATGCGGACGTACTCGCCCGTCAGGCTCGTCAGGAACAGCTCGCGCCCGTACTTGCTCTCCAGCAAGGACTTGAAGGCGTTGGGCACCTTCAGTCTGCCTTTCTCGTCAATTCGAGCGGGCGCGTTGCCTCTAAACACGCGACACTACTCCACTTCTGGCCACAATTTTCCACACGATAGTAGGAGACGCTCTTGTGGCGTGTCAACCGCAAAAGGCACTCTTTCAGCAAGTTACGCCAAAACTTCGCCTTTCCATCGCCCCACGGTCGTACACCCAAGAAGCGGAATCAGCCGACGAGAGTTTGGGCAGTGAACAGAAAGGCGCAGACCTGCCGCGACTGGCACGCCCAGCGGGTGAGTTGGGGTACGATGCAGGATTGCCGTGATGGCCGATCTCGCCCACCAGACCACAGTCCTCGTCCCGGCGTTCAACGAAGTGGGGGCTGTCGGCAAGCTGGTCAGGGCGCTGAAGGAGCAGGCGGACTGGCAGGAGATCCTGGTCGTCGACGACGGGTCGACCGATGGCACGGGCGATGAGGCGACGCGCGCCGGGGCGCGGGTGGTCCGTCACCCCTACAACAAGGGGAACGGCGCGGCGGTCAAGACCGGGTTGCGCACTGCGGTCGGCACCTACGTCCTGATCGTGGATGCCGACGGGCAGCACCAGCCACAGGACAGCGTACGACTGGTCTCGCACCTCGACGAGTACGAGCTGGTCGTCGGGGCGCGCTCGTCGGACTCCCAGGCATCATGGTCGCGCCGGGTCGGAAACGCCACGTTGAACCGCATCGCCAGCTACCTGACGGGTCAGCCGATTCCCGACCTGACGTCGGGCTTTCGCGCGGCGCGCCGCGAGTGTCTCCTCGAGTTCCTGCACCTGCTGCCGAATGGATTTTCGACGCCGACCACGTCTACCATGGCATTCATCCGCGCGGGGTACAGCATCCGGTTCGAGCCGATCGTCGCGGCGCAGCGGATCGGGTCCTCGAAGATCCGGCTCGGCTCGGACGGAGCGCGCTTCCTGCTGATTCTTCTGAAGGTCATCACCATTTTCAGTCCGCTTCGCCTGTTCGTGCCGATCAGCGCCGCGATGTTCGCGGTCGGCGCCGGCTATGCGGCGTGGACGATCGCCACGCAGTCGCACATCACGAATTCGTCCGTGCTGCTGGTCCTGCTCAGCGTGGTCATCCTGCTGATCGGGCTCGTCTCCGAGCAGATTTCATCCCTGCGCTCCGAGGGCCGCAGGGGATGACGACAGCGCTGGTCATCATCCCGACCTACAACGAGCGGGTGAATCTCCCCGTGCTCCTGCAGGGACTGATGCAGCACGCGCAGGTGCGCGTCCTCGTCGTCGACGATCAGTCGCCCGACGGGACCGGGGACGTCGCCGAGTCGCTCGCGCGGGAACATCCCGGGCGGATTGACATCCTGCACCGGACGACGAACCGCGGGTTCGGCCGGTCGTACATCGACGGGATGCGCCGCGCGCTCGAGGAACCGGTGGATCTGATCTGCCAGATGGACGCCGATCTGTCACACGATCCGGCGCAGCTGCCCGACATCCTGGCCGCGGCGGAACGCGCCGACCTGGTGATCGGCTCGCGGTACGTGCCTGGCGGGCAGATCGTCAACTGGCCGCTGAAGCGCCATCTCCTGAGCCGCTTCGCCAACACCTACATCCGCACCGTCACCCGCATGAGCGCCCACGACTGCACCTCGGGCTACCGCTGCTGGCGGCGCGCGGCGCTCGCATCGCTGCCGCTCGATCGCTTCTTCTCCGACGGCTACTCGTTCCTCGTCGAGATGCTGTTCGTCGCGCATCGCCGCGGCTGCCGGATCGCGGAGGTGCCCATCACGTTCGTGGAGCGCCGCGAGGGCGAGTCGAAGGTGTCGCGGGCGGTGCTGTTCGAATCGGCGATCACGCCCTGGCGCCTGATCGCCAATCCCCAGACGGGCCGGAAGGCCTCCCCGTCGGCACGACAGCCGTGAATCCGGCCCATCGCGAGTTCTATCGTGGCCGCCGCGTCATGGTAACCGGCGGCCTGGGTTTCATCGGCAGCACTCTGGCGCGCGCGCTGGTGGCGCTCGATGCCGACGTTCTGCTCGTGGACTCGCTCATCCCCGATTACGGCGGCAACCGCTTCAACATCGACGGGATCGAAGACCGCGTCCGCGTGAGCACGACCGACGTGCGCGAGCGCGACGTGATGAACCGTCTCGTCGTCGGCCAGGAGGTGATCTTCAACCTCGCCGGGCAGGTGAGTCACATCGACAGCATGCGTGACCCGTACACGGACCTGGAGATCAACTGCCGGAGCCAGCTCACGCTGCTCGAGGCCTGCCGCCATCACAACAGCGCGGCGAAAGTGGTCTTTGCGGGGACGCGCCAGGTGTACGGCAAGCCGGATCGTCTGCCGGTCGACGAGTCGCACCTCGTGCGGCCGACCGACGTCAACGGGATCAACAAGGCGGCCGGCGAGTACTATCACCTGCTCTACAACAACGTGTTCGGTGTCCGGGCGTGTTCGCTGCGTCTGACGAACGTGTATGGCCCGCGCCAGCTGATTCGCCATAACCGGCAGGGTTTCATCGGCTGGTTCATCCGACTCGCGGTCGAAGGGGGCACGATACAGATCTACGGCGACGGCTCGCAGCTCCGCGACTTCGTGCACGTGGAGGACGCCGCGGACGCCTTCCTGCGCGCCGGGGCGGACGATACGTGCAACGGCGAGGTATTCAACGTCGGCGGCGGCCAGCCGGTCAGCCATCGTGATCTGACGTCGATGCTCATCGACGTCGCCGGATCGGGCCGCATCGAATACGTGGCGTGGCCGGCCGAGAAGAAGGTGATCGACATCGGCAGCTTCTACGCGGACTCGTCGAAGTTCCACCGCGTCACCGGCTGGGCGCCGGCCATCGGACTGCGCGACGGGCTCGCGTCGACGATCGCCTACTACCGCGCGCACTACGACCGCTACGTCGACGCCGCGGCGCGTCAGGAGCCGGCATGACCGCGGCGCGCGTGCCATTCGGATCGCCCGCGCCGCGCGAAGATGCGCCCGACGTCCGGGCGGCGATCGAGCGTGTCGTCACGAGCGGCTGGTTCGTGCTCGGCCCGGAGGTCGTCGCCTTCGAGGCGGAGTTCGCCGCAGCGTCCGGCGCGGCGCACGCGGTCGGCGTCGGTACACGGCACCGACGCGATCGCGCTGATCCTGATGGCGCTCGGCATCGGCCCTGGCGACGAAGTGATCACGACGCCGCTCTCCGCGGCATATACCGCGCTGGCCGTCATGATGGCCGGCGCGCGGC
The DNA here is from genome assembly GCA_963748265.1 of uncultured Acidobacteriota bacterium. GTDB lineage: Bacteria > Acidobacteriota > Vicinamibacteria > Vicinamibacterales > CAVVIG01 > CAVVIG01. Next base: position 125,863 of record CAVVIG010000005.1, read on the forward strand.
CGGTGTTTGCGGACATCGATCCCGCGAGCCTCACGATCGATCCCGCGGCCATCGAGCGCGCGATTACGCCGCGGACGAGGGCGATCCTTCCGGTGCATCTGTACGGGCAGGCCGCCGACATGTCGCGCATCATGGCGATCGCCTCGCGCCACAACCTCGCGGTCGTGGAGGACTGCTGTCAGGCGCACCTGTGCACCGCTGGAGGCCGTGCCGTCGGCACGATCGGCGTCGCTGGCGCCTTCAGCTTCTACCCGACCAAGAATCTCGGCGCGCTCGGCGACGGCGGCGCGGTCGTCACCAACGACGCAGCGCTCGCCGCAACGAGTTGCGGCGGCTGCGCAACGGCGGCCAGACGGACCGCTACCATCACGATCGACGCGGGCATCAACTCGCGGCTCGACGAGACTGCAGGCCGCAATGCTCCGAGCGCGGCTGCCGTACCTGCCAGGAGTGGACGGCGCGCCGGCGGAGTCTGGCCGCGCGGTACCGCGCGGCGCTCGACGGTGCGCCCGTGACGGTGCCCGCGGCGCTCGACGCCGGCCACGTGTACCACCTCTTCGTCGTCCGGCGCCGCACGGCGCGCGGCGCTCCAGCAGCACCTGAGCGCCCGGGGCATCGAGACGCTCGTGCACTATCCGGTGTCCGATTCCGCGCCAGCCGGCGCTGGCCGATCAGGATCCGGCCAACTGCCCGGAAGCGAACCGCGGCGTGCGACGAAGTGCTGTCGCTGCCGCTCCATCCGGGCGCTGTCACCAGCCGACGTCGACGCGGTGTCGGCGGCCGATGCGCGACTTCCAGGGAGGACTAGCGCATGAAGGCTCTCATCACCGGCGGTGCCGGGTTCATCGGATCGCATCTGTCCGAGGCGCTGCTCGACGGCGGGCCACCAGGTGCTGGTGCTCGACAACCTCTCCACCGGGTCGATCGACAACATCGCGCACCTCAAGGGCCGCGCCGGCTTCGAGTACTTCATCGACTCGGTCGACAACGAGCCGCTGCTCGCCGAGCTGATCGATCGCAGCGACGTCGTCTTTCACTTCGCCGCCGCGGTCGGCGTGAAGCTGATCGTCGAGCAGCCGGTCCACACGATCGAGACCAACGTGCACGGCACCGAGGTGGTGCTCAAGCACGCGAACAAGAAGAAGAAGCTGGTCGTCATCGCGTCGACCTCCGAGGTGTACGGCAAGAGCGAGGACGTGCCGTTCCGCGAAGACTCCGACCTGGTGCTGGGGCCGACGCCGAAGCACCGCTGGGCCTACGCCTGCAGCAAGGCGATCGACGAGTTCCTCGCGCTCGCGTACTGGAAGGAGCGCAAGCTGCCGGTCATCATCGTGCGGTTCTTCAACACCGTCGGTCCGCGCCAGACCGGCCAGTACGGCATGGTGATCCCGAACTTCGTGCGGCAGGCGCTCGCCGGCGAGCCGATCACGGTGTTCGGCGACGGCACACAGTCAGCGATCGTTCACGCACGTCGGCCGACGTCGTCGGCGCGCTGCTCGCGCTCGTCGTCGAGCCGCGGGCTATCGGCGAGGTGATCAACATCGGCAACACGGAAGAAGTGACGATCGACGAGCTCGCCGAGCGTGTGCGGCGCTCTCCGGGTCGAGCTCGGCGATCCAGCATCATCCCCTACGACCAGGCCTACGAATCGGGGTTCGAGGACATGCCGCGCCGCCTGCCGGATCTCACGCAAGATCGCGGCGATGATCGGCTACCAGCCGAGGCACACCCTCGACGACATCCTGACGCGACGTCATCGAGTACTTCCGCGAGCAGTAGCACCGTGCCCGCTGGCATCCGACGGCGCGCGAAGCCGGCGTATACTGTTGCCATGCGACCGCTGCACGTTGCCTCGCGCTGACCGCTGCCGTGCTGCTGGCCGCGCCGAGCTCGGCCGACGTGCGTCGTCGAGCTGGAGAACGGACAGGTCACGCTGTCGGCCACGGACGCGACCGTTCGCGCAGATCCTCGCCGAGTGGGCGCGGGTCGGACAGACACGATCGTGAACGTCGAGCGCGTCACCGGCGGGCCGCTGACGCTGGAACTGAGCAACGTCCCCGAGAAGCAGGCGCTCGACATCATCCTGCGCTCGGTCAGCGGCTACTGGCCGCGCCGCGCGCCGAGGCCGTGCCCAACGCGTCGCAGTACGATCGCATCTCCTGCTGGCCGACGAGCACGCCCGCGGCAGCACCGCCGCGTCCCGCGACGCCGCCGCACCGCCCGCGTTCCAGCAGCCCGCGAATTGCGGCACCGCCGACGATCGAGGCGGCTGACGACGAGGTCCCGCGGCCGAGCAGCCGCCCGCCGCCGGCCGGCGCCACCGCGGCCGCCGTTCAACACGTTCCCGCAGCCGGGCGCCCCGCCGCCGCAGCAGGCAAGTGCAGCCGGCCAACCCGGTCACCTACACCACTCCGACGGCGCCGTTCGGCGTGGCCACGCCGGGCATGCCGGTCCCCGTGCCGCAGCAGCCGGGGCAGCAGCCCGGCCAGCCTGGCGCTCAGCCCCGCTGACCGCCGTACTGGAGTCGATCACGTTCAATGCCGCTCGTCAACGACGTCAGCGCTGCCATCACCGACGCGATGCGCCGGCAGGACGCGGCGCGCCTGAGCGCGCTGCGCATGCTCAAGGCCGCCTTCATGAACCGCAGCGTCGAAAAGGGACGCGAGCTCGACGATGCCGAGGCGCGGCAGGTGGTGCAGGCGCTCGTGAAGCAGCGTCGCGATTCGATCGAGCAGTTCCTCAAGGGCGGCCGCCAGGATCTGGTCGACAAGGAAACCGCCGAGATCGCGGTGCTCGAATCCTATCTGCCGCCGGCTGCGGATCCCGCAGTCGGTCGATCGGGCGGTCGTCGAGGCGATCGCCGAGACCGGCGCGACATCGCCGAAAGACATGGGCCGCGTGATGAAGGCGGCGATGGCGCAGGCTCGCCGGCCAGACCGTCGACGGCAAGGTCGTCAACGAGCTCGTGCGGAAGAAACTCGCCGGCGCCTGTAGCCGCATGGCGCGGATCCGGCCGGCACCACCTCCCCGCCCGCACCCTCCATCAGCCACCACCGCCCGACCGCATCGCACGCTCCGCGGGCCTGGCCGGAGCGGCCACGCTCGCCAGCCGCCTGCTCGGCCTCGCCCGCGAGCAGGTGCTCGCCGCGCTCTTCGGCGCCGGCAACGAGATGGACGCCTATCTCGTCGCGTTCCGGATCCCGAATCTCGTGCGCGACCTCTTCGCCGAAGGCGCGATGAGCGCCGCGTTCGTCCCGACCTTCACGCGTCACCTGGCACACGCGCGGCAAGCGACGATGCGTGGCGCCTGGGCAACAACGTGCTCAACACGCTGCTGCTCGTCACCGGAGTCCTGGTGGCGCTCGGCGTCGTCTTCGCGCGCCCGCTCGTCTCGCGTACGCGGGCGACTTCGCCGACGTGCCCGGCAAGCTGGAGCTGACCATCGCAGCTCGCGCGGATCATGCTGCCGTTTCTGATGCTGGTCGCGGTGGCCGCGGCGGTGATGGGCATGCTGAACTCGCTTCGGCACTACTTCGTGCCGGCGCTCGCGCCGGCGACGTTCAACCTCGTGGCGATTCTCTGTCGCGGTCGCGCTGACGCCGGTGATGCCGTCGCTTCGGGCTGCCGCCCATCATGGCGATCGCCATCGCCGCGGTCGTCGGCGGGATCGGGCAGGTGGCGGTGCAGTGGCCGGCGCTCCGGCGCGAAGGGTTCCGCTACCGCTTCCTGATCGACCTGCGGGATCCCGGGCTGCGGCGGGTGCTGCTGCTGATGGGACCCGGGACGATGGGGCTGGCGGCGACGCAGGTGAACCTGTTCGTCAGCACGCTGCTCGCGACGCGCCAGGGCACCGGCGCGGTGTCGTGGCTCCAGTACGCGTTTCGGCTGATGTACCTGCCGATCGGCCTGTTCGGCGTCTCGATCGCCACGGCCGTGCTGCCGGCGGCGGCGCGCCACGCCGCGACTGACGACCGCGGCGTCGATCCGCGACACGGTGTCGCGCGGGCTCGCGCTGATGCTGCTCGTCAACATCCCCGCCACTGTCGGGCTGATCGTGCTGGCGCGCCAGATCGTCCGGCTGCTGTTCGAGCGCGGGCGCTTCCTGGCGGCCGACACGGCCGCGACGGCGGCGCGCTGCGCCGTGTACGCCGTCGGCCTGGTCGGCTATTCGGCGGCCCGCATCGCGTCGCCGGTCTTCTACGCGCTCGGCCGGAGCCGGGTGCCCGTGGCGCTGAGCAGCGCTGCGATCGTCGTCAACATCGTGCTGAGCCTCGCCCTGGTGCGCACTGCTCGGATTCGGCGGCCTCGCGCTCGCCACGTCGCTCGCCGCGCTGGCGAACGGCGCCCTGTGCTGTGTTCCTGCTCCGCCGCCAGCTCGGCGGCCTCGACACGCGCAGGCTCGCGGCGACCGTCGGAAAGGTGACGCTCGCGTCTGCGGCGATGACGCTGGCGGTCGTCACCGTGAACCGTGCGCTGTACGACATTCGCGTCAGGCGGATCGGCCTGGATCCGCGCCCTGACCCGTCTGTGGCCGCCATCGCTGCGGGCGTCGTCGCGCTGGTTCTGGCCGCCAGGGTGCTGCGGATCGAACCGTTCGATGACGCTGCGGGTACAGGTCGTTCGGCGGGTACGGAAGTTGCTCAACCGCTGAGCAAGGGTCGCGTCACCACCGTGATACGATCCGAAGCCGTCAATGCGCCGCGTCCTATTCACCATACGCGTCGTCGTTCTCCTTCGGCCCGGGCCGCTGTCCACGGCGCTCAAGGCGATCATCGGCGCGAACGTTCTGCTGTTTCTCGGACAGCTCTTCACCGATCAGTACAGCTGGGACTGACGTGACGCTGGGGCTGCAGCCGGCCGACGTCGTGTGGCGGCTCCGCGTCTGGCAAGCTCGCCACCTACATGTTCCTGCACGGCGGGGTCTTCCACATGCTCTTCAACATGCTGGCGCTCTGGATGTTCGGCACCGAACTCGAGCGCATCTGGGGCACGCGCTACTTCCTGAAGTTCTACTTCGTCACCGGGATCGGCGCCGCGCGTGCTGACGGTGCTGTTCTCGCTGCTGCCCTTCGGGTTCGCGCAGCAACTGGGCCAGTCGATCATCATCGGCGCGTCCGGCGCGATCTACGGCCTGCTGCTCGCCTACGCGCTGTACTTTCCCGATCGGCCGATCTACATGTACTTCGTGTTCCCGATCCCGGCGAAGTACTTCGTCATGATCATCGGCGCGCTGGCGTTCTACTCGTCGATCTCCGAGCGCAGCGGCATCGCCAACGCGACGCATCTCGGCGGGCTGCTGGTCGCCTATGCTGTTCCTCAAGGGCGCGACGCGTCCATCCGATCGCGGAACTGAAGTACCGCTACCTGAAATGGAAGATCAACCGGGTGCGCCGGAAGTTCGACGTCTACTCCGGCGGCCGCGGCGAACGACTGGGACCGGCGGGTCCACTAGCCACCACGCTCAGCGGCGCAGGCTCGAGCGGAAGCCTCACCCCACCGATCGCCAATCCGAGCGTCGACCCGAGCACCGGCAGACCGTAGCCGTTCGTCAGGAACGCGTACTGGAACAGTGCGCCGCTGGCGACGTGGATGTTGAGCACCATGAGGAATGCGAGGAACGCCGTGATGGAGGTCCAGAAGCCGGCGATCAGCGCCAGGCCGGTGGCGAGCTCGCCGAGCGGCACGAGGCGCGCGAAGATGGCGGCGCCGGGAATCGCGACGTGTTCGAGGTACCAGCGGCTGATGGATCCCGCGGCCGCGTCAGCCAGCCACCCGTTCAATCGGCCCGCCAGGATGCTGCTGTCGAACAGCCATCCGAGCTTGCCGATCCCCTCGAACAGAAAGAACACACCAAGGGCAACCCGGATGATCGTGAGTCCTGTTCCCTGCCTGTCGATCGCCATCGTCTCTCCGTGGACACGCGCGCGTTCGAGCCGGCCGCCGCGTCGGCAGGCCGCGCCTCCGCCGGGTCTCAGCGCGGAAGGTCGTCTTCGCCGCCAGATAGCCAGTCCCCGCGGATCGGGCTGAAGACGTCGAGCTCGAAAGTATCTTCGAGCGCTTCCGCCTGATGCTCGACGCCGGACGGGAATGTGCAGCACTTCGCCTTCGCGCACGGTGATCTCCTCGCCGCCGACGAGGAACTTCAGCGCGCCCTGCAGCACGTAGGTCATCTGCTCGCTCTCGTGCGCGTGCATCGGCACGAGACAGCCGCGTTTGACATAGACCTGCACGAGCATCTCGCGCTCGCCGGTGACGATTTTTCGCGACAGCATCTCGGTGACTTTTTCGAGCGCGATCTCGTCCCAGCGATGCAGCCGGACGCCAGTCTGAGCCATGCGACGGCGAGGATATATCATCCGGGACCGGATGCTATAATGCCCGGTCGATGAAGGGCGCCGTCGCGAACGGTGATCGGCACGGCAGCCACAGCCGTCGGAGCCCGCGTTCGACGGTCTCACTCGCGACGCGCTCCTCGACGTGTATCGCTGCATGGTCCGGTCGCGGAAGCTCGACGACAAGGAAATTCAGCTCAAGAACCAGAGCCAGGCCTTCTTCCAGATCAGCGGCGCCGGCCACGAGGCGATTCTCGTCGCCGCCGGCCTGACGCTGAGGCCCGGCTACGACTGGTTTCATCCGTACTACCGCGATCGCGCGCTCTGCCTGCAGCTCGGCGTCACCCCGCTCGACATGCTGCTCGCCTCCGTCGGCGCCGCCGACGATCCGAGCAACGGCGGCCGCCAGATGCCGTCGCACTGGGGCAACAGGCGCCTGAACATCGTCCCGGGCTCGAGCGCGACGGCGACCCAGGTGCTGCACGCCGTCGGCGCCGCCGAAGCCGGCGTGATCTACGGCCGCGTCGCCGACATCCCGAATCGCGAGGCGCTGTTCCACGGCGACGAAATCGTCTACACGTCGCTCGGCGAGGGCTCGACCAGCGAAGGCGAGTTCTGGGAGGCGCTGAACGTCGCCTGCACGCGCAGTCTGCCGGTGCTGTTCCTCGTCGAGGACAACGGCTACGCGATCTCGGTGCCGGTGGAAGTCGAGACAGCCGGCGGCGACATCTCGAAGATCGTGCGCGGCGTTTCCCGGCCTGCACGTCGACTCCGTCGACGGCACCGACTTCTTCGCCAGCCTGCGCGCCATGCGCGGCGCCGCCGACTACGTCCGCGCCCGCAAGGGGCCGGCGCTCGTCCACGCGCACGTCATCCGCCCGTACTCGCACTCGCTGTCCGACGACGAGAAGCTGTACAAGACGCCGGCGGAGCGCGAAGCCGAAGCGCGGCGCGATCCGATCGGCCGGTTCGCCGAGTTCCTCAAGGCGAACGGCCTGGCGACGGCCGCCGACCTCGCGGCGATCGATGCGGCGATCGAACGCGAGATCGACGACGCGGCGCAGGAGGCGCTCGCCGCGCCCAAGCCGGCGAAGCACACGGCCGCCGACTTCGTCTACTCGCCGGCGGTCGATCCGACCTCGGCCGCATTCGACACGCCGGCACAGCCCGAGGGCAAGCCCGACACGATGGTCGACGCCATCAACCGCACGCTGAAGGACGAGATGGCGCACAACCCGCGCATCGTCGTCTTCGGCGAGGACGTCGCCGACGCGAGCCGCAAGGAGGCGCTGGCGGAAGTGACGGGCAAGGGCGGCGTCTTCAAGGTGACGCACGGCCTGCAGCGCGCCTTCGGCGACGACCGCGTCTTCAACACGCCGATCGCCGAGGCGAGCATCATCGGCCGCGCGGTCGGCATGGCGACGCGCGGCCTCAAGCCGGTCGTCGAGATCCAGTTCTTCGACTACATCTGGCCGGCGATGATGCAGCTGCGCAACGAGATGTCGATGCTGCGCTATCGCTCGGGCAACCACTGGTCGTGCCCGATGGTGGTCCGCGTGCCGATCGGCGGCTACCTTCGCGGCGGCGGCCCGTATCACAGCCAGTCGGGCGAGAGCATCTTCGCGCACTGCCCGGGCATCCGCATCGCCTACCCGTCGAACGCGGTCGACGCGGCGGGGCTGCTGCGGACCGCGATCCGCTGCGACGATCCGGTGCTGTTCCTCGAGCACAAGCACCTCTACCGCCAGACCTACAACAAGGGCGAGTACCCGGGCACGGACTTCATGATTCCGTTCGGCGAGGCGACGTTGCGCCGCGAGGGGTCCGACGTCGTCGTCGTCACCTGGGGCGCGCTCGTGCAGCGTTCGCTGCTCGCCGCGCAGCAGGCGGCGGAGCGCGACGGCATCCAGGCGGCGGTCCTCGACCTGCGGACGATCATGCCGTACGACTGGAGCGCGATTGCAGCGCACGTGAAGCGGACGAACCGTGTCGTCATCGCGCACGAGGATCAGCTGACCTGCGGGTTCGGCGCCGAGATCGCGGCGCGGATCGCCGGCGAGCTGTTCGCGTACCTCGATGCGCCGGTGAGGCGTGTCGCGGCGCTCGACACGCCGGTCGCCTACGCTCCGGATCTCGAAGAAGCGATCCTGCCGCAGACAGCGGACATCCTCGCCGCCATCCGCGCCACCGCGAAGTTTTGAAGCTGCCCGGGACCGCGGCCGGCGTTCTGCTGGCGGCCACAGCGGCCGCGGCGATCTCGCTCGACACGCTGACGCCAGTCCGTTCGGTACCGCCGGAGATTGCCGGCCGGTTCCGCGAGGCGCACGGGTTCCAGCAGAGCGCTTCGGGCCAGTACTTCGTCTTCGACCGCCGCGCGCACACGGTGTACGGCATCGACGAGCAGTTCGGCGCGATGTGGGACATCGTGCAGATCGGTGCGGAGCCGGGGCGCATCCTCGACCCGACGGCGTTCGCTGTCGCGCCGGATGGTACCTTCGTCGTCGCGGACGCGCCCGGTCGGCAGTCGCGCGTCCAGGTGTTCACGCCTGCGGGCTTCCGCTTGTCCGGCTTCACCATCGACCACGCGGCGCGCGCGCGGATCGTCATCGACAACACGGTGCTGAGCGGCATCGCGTCGCTGCAGTACACGGGTGAGTCGATCGTGCTGTCGCAGCCGGAGACCGGAGCCCTCGTCTCCGAGTACACCGTGACCGGCCAGCCGCGCCGAAGCATTCGGCGCGCTGCGGGCGACCGGGCACGAGTCCGACGCGGACGTGCACCTCGCGCTGAACAGCGGCATTCCGGTCGTCGTGCCCTCGGGCGGGCTCTTCTTCGTCTTCCAGGCGGGGCTGCCGGCGTTCCGCCGGTACGACGACACCGGCACGCTGCTCTTCGAGCGCCAGATTCAGGGCCGCGAGGTGGACGATGTGGTGGCGAAGCTCCCCTCCACCTGGCCGCGCAATCCGCTCGACGGCGAGCTGCCGCTCGTGCGGCCGACGATCCGATCGGCCGCGCTCGACGGGTCGGGACGGCTCTGGGTGTCGTTCGCGGCGGGCTTCACGTACGTCTTCGACGCCGACGGCGACAAGGTGCGCGCGGTCACGTTCCGCGGCGCCGGTGCAGTGTCGCCCGCGACGCTGTTCTTCGGAACGCGTGGACAGCTGCTGGTGACGCCTGGACTGCATGAGATCGACACCAGTTGGTGAGTTGGTGAGTTGGTGAGTTGGTGAATTGGTGAGTTGAATGCGAGTGGCGCCTTGCGGTGAGCCAGGTAGCTCATCAACGGTCCACCCGCGATTCGGCCCGCCAACTCGACCAATTCGCCGCCTCACGAATGGCAGATGTCGGTTTGGCTTGACCGCGCGCGTGCACTGAATGACCATTCATTCAGTCACCATGCCCTCGACCAGCCACCGCCCGCCGACGCCCCGAGCCGCGCCCGCCGCCGAAGCGCGACGCGATCCTGCGCGCCGCGATCGACGTGTTCGCCGAGCGCGGCTACTTCAACGCGCAGGTCGCCGACGTCGCCCGCGCCGCCGGCGTGGCGGCCGGCACCGTGTACCTCTACTTCCGCAGCAAGGACGACCTGCTGGTCTCGATCTTCGAGCGGACCATGCGCGAAACGCTCGCCGACGGCCGCGCCGCGGTCGCCGGCGTCGACGACCCGGCCGAGCGCCTCCGGCGCTTCGCGCGCCTGCACCTCGGCATGCTCGGCCGCGACCGCAATCTCGCGATCGTCTTCCAGGTCGAGCTCCGGCAGTCGGTCAAGTTCATGGAGCGCTTCTCCTCGACGCTGCTGCGCGACTACCTCGGTCAGATCCGCGCCGCGATCGCCGACGGGCCAGCAGGCCGGCGTGTTCCGCGCCGATCTCAAGGCCACCGCGGCGGCGAAGATGTTCTTCGGCGCGCTCGACGAGATGGCCACCAACTGGATCCTCAGCCGGCGGCGGCAGATCGCTCGAGAGCGACGCCGACGCGGTCGTCGATCTGTTCCTCGAACGGCGCACGGTCGCGATGACGCACCTGCCCTCGATCCGCTCGGCCGCCGTGCTCGGCGCCGGCACCATGGGCGCGCAGATCGCCGCGCACTTCGCCAACGCCGGCGTGCCCGTGCTGCTGCTCGACCTCACCGCCGAGGCCGCCCGCGACGGCCTCAAGCGGGCGCGCGGCGCTGAAGCCCGATCCGTTCTTCACGCCGCGACGCGGCCTCGCTCGTCACCACCGGCGGCTTCGATCACGACCTCGCCGCAACTGTCGACGCCGACTGGATCGTCGAAGCGGTCGTCGAGCAGCTCGACGTCAAGCAGTCGCTGTTCGAGCGCGTCGAGGCGGTCCGGGCGCCGCACGCCGATCGTGTCGTCGAACACGTCGCGGCATTCCGATCGCCGCGCTGGCCGAGGGGCGCAGCGACGACTTCCGGCGGCACTTCGCTCGGCACGCACTTCTTCAACCCGCCGCGCTACCTGCGGCTGGTCGAGGTGATCCCGACAGCCGACACCGACCCGGCGGTCGTCGACCGCATCGCGGCGTTCGCCGATCACGTGCTCGGCAAAGGCGTCGTCATCGCGAAGGACACGCCGAACTTCATCGCCAACCACATCGGCCTGTACGGCGTCGTGCAGCTGCTGCGGGCCCTCGAGTCCGGGGAATACACGATCGAGGAGATCGACGCGATCACCGGGCCGGCGCTCGGCCGGCCGAAGAGCGCGACGTTCCGGACGATGGACATCGCCGGGCTCGACGTGCTGGGCCACGTGCTCCGCAACCTCGCCGAGCGGCTGCCAGACGAATCGGCGCGCGCGGCATTTGCGCTGCCGCCGATCGTCGAGCGCCTGATCGAACGAGGCTGGGTCGGCGAAAAGGCCGGCCAGGGGTTCTACAAGCGGGAAGGGTCCGAGATCCTGACGCTCGATCCGGCCTCGATGACCTACCGGGCCCGAGCAGTCGCCGCGGCTCCGGCGCTCGACGCGGTGAAGGCGATCGAACCGGCCGTTGAACGGGTGCGGACGCTCTTCGCCGGGAAGGACAAGGTCGGCGCGTTTCTGCGCGACAGCTCGGGCCGACGCTCGTCTACACCGCCGACGTGGCGCCGGCGATCGCGCACTCGATCGACGACGTCGATCGCGCGATGCAGTGGGGCTTCGGCTGGGAGCTCGGCCCGTTCGAGATCTGGGATGCCATCGGCATCCGGACGCTGCTCGACGTCGTGAAGCCGCCGCGTGTGCCGGCGCTCGTCGCCGAACGGCTCGCGGGCGGCCGCGATCGCTTCCGCGACGGCCCCGTTCCGCCTGCCGCGACCGGGGCTCCAGCTGCTGCGGTGCGCGAAGGAGCGCAGGGCGGTCGTGCAGCGCAACGCGGGCGCCAGCCTGGTCGACCTCGGCGACGGCGTGCTCGGCGTCGAGTTCCACTCGAAGATGAACGCGATCGGCGCGCGACACGATCCAGATGCTGCAGGCCGGCGTCAAGGAGGCGGCCGCGAACTTCGCCGCGCTGGTCGTCGGCACCGACGCGCGCGAACTTTTCGGCCGGCGCCAACCTGATGCTGCTGCTGCTCGAGGCGCAGGAGGGCAACTGGGACGAGATCGATCTGATGGTGCGCACGTTCCAGAAGACGTCACTCTCGCTGCGTTACGCCGCCGTGCCGGTCGTCGTGGCGCCGGCGGGGCTGGCGCTCGGCGGCGGCTGCGAGATCGTGCTGCACGCCGACCGCGTCCAGGCGGCGGCCGAAAGCTACATCGGGCCTGGTCGAGGTCGGCGTCGGCCTCATTCCTGCCGGCGGCGGCACCAAGGAGATGGTCGCCCGCGCCGGGCGTACGGCGTCGGGGGCGAAGGCCGACGTCCTGCCGTTCGTGCAGGCGGCGTTCGAAACGATCGCGTTCGCGAAGGTCTCGACGAGCGCGACCGCACGCCAGCAGCTCGGCTACCTGCGCGGATGACGATGCGATCACGATGAACCGCGAACGCCTGATCGCCGACGCCAAGGCGCTGGCGCTCGAGCGGGTGCGCGAAGGCTACCGTCCGCCCCAGCCCGAGCCGATTGCCGTCGGCGGCGAGAGCGTGGTGGCGGCGCTCAAGCTCGGCGTGCACCTGGCATGGCGCGCCGGCCGCGTCAGCGACCACGACGCGGTCATCGGCCGAGCCCTGGCGCACATCATGGCCGGCGGCTCGCTGCCGCATGCGACGACCGTGTCCGAAGCGTACCTGCTCGATCTCGAGCGCGAAGCGTTCCTGAAGCTGTGCGGCGAGCGCAAGACGCTGGAGCGCATCCAGCACACGCTGAAGACCGGGAAACCGCTGAGGAACTGACGTGGCCGCGCACAAGGACTTCACGATCGTCGAACGTGGCGCAGGGCCGCCCGTGGTGCTCGTGCCGGGCATCCAGGGCCGGTGGGAGTACTCGCGCGCGGCGGTCGAGGCGCTGGCGCCGTTCCACGCGTCATCACGTTCTCGCTCGGCGACGAACGCCCGCGGAACGGGTCAGGGTCCGACGCCGATCGACGTGCTTGCCGCACAGGTCGAGCGCGCGCTGGACCGGAAGGGGCTGGACGGGGCGCCGGTGATTGGCGTGTCGTTCGGCGGGCTCGTGGCCCTGCGGTTCGCCGCCACGCGCCCCGCGCGGACGCCGGCGCTGGTGCTGGTCTCGGCGCCCGGACCGCGCTGGCACCTGCGCCCTCGTCACGACCTGTATGCGCGGCTCCCGTGGCTGTTCGGCCCGGTGTTCCTGGCCGAGTCTCCGTTCCGTCTGCGCGCCGAAATCCTTGCTGCGCTCACCGACCGCCGGGCGCGCCGTGCCTTCGCGCTCCGGCAGCTCCGAACGGTGCTCACGGCGCCGGTGTCGCTCGCTCGCATGGCGGCCCGCGCGCGGTTCATCGCGTCCACGACAGGGTAGCCGACTGCCAGCCGTCACGATGCCCACGCTGATCGTCCATGGCGAGCCGGAGCTCGATCACGTGACCGGCGACGGCGGGACGGCCGAATACGCGCAGCTGATCGCCGGCGCCAGGTGCGTGCCGCTCGAGCGGACCGGTCACCTCGGCTCGGTCACGCGGGCCGACGAATGTGCGTCGATCGTGCACGCGTTCGTCAACGATGCAAACAGGGACAGAGCTCACCGTGGTCACAGCGCTGCGTGAAATCGAGGGGCCGGCGGGCCGCCTCGAAGCACTGCTCGAACTTCCGGCTCCCCGCGGGGTCACAGGCGATGGGCGCGCGGCTGCCGGACACGCCGACGGCGTCCGGGCGGCGGTCGTGTTCGGACATCCGCACCCGCAGTACGGCGGCACGATGCACACCAAGGGCGCGTACCACGCCACGAAGGCGCTCGCGCGAATCGGGTGTGCGGTGCTGCGGTTCAACTTCCGCGGCGTCGGCAAGAGCGACGGCGCGTGGGACGAGGGCCTCGGCGAGCAGGACGACTTTCGCGCGGCGCTGGACGTCATGGCGACCCGGTATCCGGGCGTGCCGCTCTGGGCGGCGGGCATGTCGTTCGGGTCCTGGGTGGGCTTGAGGGTCGGCGCCGGCGATCCCCGGGTATCGGCCCTGCTCGGCGTCGCGATGCCGGTCTGCAAGTACGACTTCGACGTCGTGGCGGCGAGCACGAAGCCGAAGTTCTTCATTCACGGCGAGCTGGACGAGATCTGCGGCTTCAAGGAGATCCGCGCGTTCTACGCGCGCGCCGCGGAGCCGAAGGAGCTGGTCGTCATCGACGGCTCGGACCACCTGTTCGACGGGGTGGTCAGCGAAGTCGCGGATGCGGTCGAGGAGTTGCTGGGGGACTGGAAACCATGACCGAAGCTGTGATCGTTTCGGCCGTACGAACGGCTGTCGGAAAAGCGCCGAACGGGTCGCTCCGTGGCACGCGGCCCGACGAGCTCGCCGCCGCCGTGATCGGCGAAGCGCTGCGCCGCGCGCCAGGCATCGAGCCCGCCGAAGTCGACGATGTCATTCTCGGCTGCGCGATGCCGGAGGCCGAACAGGGGATGAACGTCGCGCGCATCGCGAGCCTGCGCGCGGGCATTCCGGTGACCGCCTCGGCGGTCACCATCAACCGTTTCTGCTCCTCGGGTCTGCAGGCGATCGCGTTCGCCGCCGAGCGGATCATGTGCAACGGCGCGTCGGCCGTCGTGGCCGGCGGCACCGAGTCGATGAGCCTGATCCCGATGGGCGGGTCGAAGGTCGCGCCGAATCCCGCGCTGGTGGATTCCTACCCTGACGTATACCTGAGCACCGGGCTCGTGGCCGAGAACCACGCGCGCGAGTCGGGGATCTCGCGGGAGGAGCAGGACGCGTTCGCGCTGCGCAGCCACCAGCGGGCGCTCGCCGCCATCGACGCCGGCCGCTTCGCCGACGAAATCGTGCCGGTTACGGCGCGCGTCGTCGATCCGGCGACCGCGCGCACGGTGCAGTCCGCCTTCACCGTGGACGAAGGGCCCCGCCGCGACACGTCGGCCGCCGCGCTGGCGAAGCTCCGCCCGGCATTCCACGTCTCCGGCACCGTCACCGCCGGGAACTCCTCGCAGACGAGCGATGGCGCCGCGGCGGTCGTCGTGACCCGCGCGGACGTGGCGCGCGAGCGAGGGCTCATGCCGCTCGGCCGGTTCGTCGCCTTCGCGACGGCCGGTGTCGAACCGGAACGCTTCGGCATCGGGCCGGTTCCCGCGATCCGGAAGGTCCTCAAGATGGCCGGCCTCACGCTGGACCAGATCGATCTCGTCGAGCTGAACGAGGCGTTCGCGGCGCAGGTGCTGGCGTGCCTGCGCGAGCTGCCGATCGATCCCGATCGCCTGAACGTGAACGGCGGCGCGATCGCGCTCGGGCACCCGCTCGGGTGCACCGGCGCCAAGCTCACGACCACGCTGCTCTACGAACTGCGGCGCCGCAACGCCCGCTACGGCCTGGTCACGATGTGCGTCGGCGGCGGCATGGGCGCGGCCGGAATCTTCGAAAGGATGTGAATGATGACGACTCTCACCGCGACCTCAGCACTGCGCGGCGGCGAATGGCTGCTGCGCTCATCGGTCTCCGGCGACGTCTTCACCCCGGAGCAGCGGACCGACGAGCACCGGCTCGATCGGCCAGACCGTCGGCGACTTCGTCGGCAGCGAGGTGCTGCCGGTGCTCGAGCGACTCGAGCAGAAGGACTGGACCCTCGCGCGCAGCCTCGTGGCGCGCTGCGCTGAGCTCGGGCTGCTCGGCGTCGACGTCGCCGAGGAGTACGGCGGCGTGCACCTCGACAAGGTGACGTCGGTCATCGTCAGCGAGCAGATGTCGATGTCGGCGTCGTTCGGCGCGACGTTCGGCGCCCACGCGAACCTGGTGGTGCTGCCGCTCGTCGCTCTTCGGAACCGAGGCGCAGAAGCAGCAGTACCTGCCGCGCCTGCTCTCAGGGGCGCTGATCGGCGGCTACTGCCTGAGCGAGCCGGGATCCGGGTCCGACGCGCTCGGCGCGAAGACGCGCGCGACCCGCCAGCCTGACGGAGCTTCGTGCTCAACGGCGAGAAAATGTGGATCACCAACGGCGGCTTCGCCGACCTGTTCATCGTCTTCGCGAAGGTGGACGGCGAGCACTTCACCGCGTTCATCGTCGAGCGGGCGTTCGGCGGCGTGACGAGCGGCAAGGAAGAACACAAGATGGGCCTGCACGGCTCGTCGACGACACCGGTGATCCTGCAGGACGTCAGGGTGCCGGCCGAGAACCTGCTCGGCGAGATCGGCAAGGGGCACAAGATCGCGTTCAACGTCCTCAACTTCGCGCGCTTCAAGCTGGGCGCGATGTGCGGCGGCGGCGCGCAAGGGGCGATCGGCGAAGCGGCGCGGTACGCGGGCCAGCGGAAGCAGTTCGGGCAGCCGATCGCCGTCGTTCGGCGCGATCAAGCACAAGCTCGGCGAGATGATCGTCCGGGCCTACGCCGTCGAGAGCCTGATCTATCGGACCGCCGGGATGATCGACGCCCGCATCGCCGCAACGCCGCACGATGCCACCGATCCATCGGTGGCGCTCGCCGCAGCTCGAGGAGTACGCGATCGAGGCCTCGATCGCCAAGGTCGCCGGCAGCGAGATGCTCGACTTCGTGCTCGACGAGAACATCCAGATTCACGGCGGCAACGGCTACGTCCGCGACTACCCCGCCGAACGGCACTATCGCGACTCGCGCGTGAATCGCATCTTCGAGGGGACCAACGAAATCAACCGGCTGCTGATCCCGGGCATGCTCGCGCGGCGCGCGGTCAAGGGCGACATCGCGATCATCGCGGCCGCGAAAGCGCTCCAGGACGAACTGCTCGGCCCGCCGTCGATGCCGTCCGACGATGGATCGGTGCTGGCGGAGGAGAAGCGCGCGCTCGAGTCGTTCAAGAAGGCGGCGCTGATGGTCCTCGGCCTCGCGATGCAGACGTACCGGGAGAAGCTCGGCGAGCAGCAGGAAGTGCTGATGCACCTCGCCGACATGCTGATGGACACCTACGCCGCCGAGAGCGCCGTGCTGCGCGCCTCGGCGGCGTCGGAGTCCGGCGCGGGGAAGCGGCGCTGCACGTCGACGCCGCGCGCGTCTTCGTCAACGACGCGGCGATGCGCATCGAGGCGTCGGCCCGTCAGGCGCTTCCGGTGATTCTTGAAGGGGACGCGCTGCGGACCACCATCTCCGCGCTCCGCCGCCTGTTCCGCCAGATGCCGCTCGACACCGCGGCACCCAGGCGACGGCTTGCCGGCGCGGCGGTCGAACGCGGCGCTTACCCCTTCTGAGGATCGTCGCGCGGCGCTCTCGTCGCGCTGCTTCGTCACACTGAAGTTGCACGGGTTCGGTGTCATCCGTATCGGCCTGGCAGTACCAGCCGGGCGCGGAGGGTGTCCATGGCCACGACCATCAATCCGTACGTCACGTTGAACGGCAACTGTGCCGAGGCGGTTGCCTTCTGGGCCGAGGCGCTCGGCGGGGAAGCGCAGGTGATGCGCATGGGCGACAGCCCGATGCCGGTGCCGCCGGAGGCCAAGGACCGGGTCATGCACGCGACGATCAAGACTGCTTCGCTCGTGCTGATGGCGTCGGACGCCATGACGGGCCAGGCGGCTGCGAGCCCGGGTATCGTGTCCATCAGCCTCAACTTCACCGACAAGGACGAGCAGACGCGCGTGTGGGACCGGCTCGCCAAGGGCTCGACCGTCGGGATGCCGCTCGGCGACCAGTTCTGGGGCCGGTTCGGCAGCCTCACCGATCGCTTCGGCGTCAACTGGATGTTGAACCACGAGGCGCCCCGTTCCTGAGAGCCTGAACGGCTGCCGGGGCGTGCCGGGTACAATAGCTGCGATGGCGCTTCTTCATCTGGCCATGCGTCGCGGTGCCCGCCTCGTCCTGGCGGCCGCGATCGTCGTGTCGGCGGCCTGCAGCAACCGGCCGCCCGACGACCCCGCGGACTACGCCCAGCGGGTCGCCGCGGCCCGGTCCGCCAAGGACGCCGATTTCCAGAGCGAGACGGAGCCGGTACCGGCGGATCGCAAGGCCGAGTTCCTGCCGCTGGCCTACTTCCCCGTCGACCCGGCCTACAACGTCGTGGCGGGACTCAAGCCGGCCGCCGAAGAGATCACCGTGATGACCCCGACGTCGACAGGCAAGATGCGTAAGATGCGCCAGGTTGGCACGATGGAGTTCATGCTGAAGGGCGAGCCGATGTCGCTCGTCTCGTTCGTCGAGGTCGACGCGCCGGACCTGAATCGCCTCACGCTGATGTTCAGCGACATGACGAGCGGCACCGAGACCTACGCCGCCGGCCGCTACATCGACCTCGATCGCACGGCCACCGACATCTACTCGCTCGACTTCAACGAGGCCTATCACCCGTACTGCTACTACAACCCGACGTACGACTGCCCGTTTCCGCCTGCGCAGAACCGGCTGAAGGTGCCGATTCACGCGGGCGAGCGGATGAAGAAGCCCGCCGCCGCCTCGCAATGATCCGCGCCGTCGTCTTCGACTTCGACGGGGTGATCGCCAACAGCGAGCCGCTGCACTTCCGCGCCTACCGCGACGTCCTGGCCGACCGGGGCATCGCGCTCACCGAGCGCGCCTACTACGACCGCTACCTGGGATACGACGATGTCGGCGCGTTCACGGCGATCGCGGCGGATGCCGGCGTGTCGCTGGACGAGCAGGCCGTCGCGGATCTCGTCGCCAGGAAGGCGAGCCGGCTCGAAGCGCTCGAGCGGAACTCCTCGGTGCTCTTTCCGGGCGCGCGTGAAGCGATCGGGCGCATGGCAGACGACTTCGCGGTGGCGATCGCCTCTGGTGCGCTGAAAGCGGAGATCCTGCGCGTGCTCGAGCGCGAAGAGCTGCGGACGATCTTCCCGATTGTCGTGTCAGCGGAGGACACGCCGGCCAGCAAGCCGGACCCGGCACCGTACGCGCTGGCGGTCAAGCTGCTCGCCGAACAGCTCGACGGCCTGCGCGCATCGGAGTGCGCCGCGATCGAGGACTCGCGCTGGGGCCTGCAGTCGGCGCGCGCCGCGGGGCTGCACACGGTCGCGGTCACCCACACCTATCCCGCAGGTGAGCTCGCCGATGCGGCCGATGCCGTCATCAGTCACCTCGACGAGTTCACGCCCGATCTGCTGACACGCTTCGCGCGCTGAGCGCGCACCGCGCGCGTCGTACGACGCGACGCCGTCATCGCGATTTCCCTTCGTCACGCCTTTCCAGCCGTTCGTCACACATCGCCACATCAATCCCTGCGATCGGCTCCGGCTTTTTGGATGTGTGGTGAACGGCTGGGACGAGTGCCGGCGCGCTGGGACGAGTGACGGCTGCTGCCTCCGATACTCGCAAAAGTGCACGACTTTTTCTCACAGGGGGAATGTCGAAATGCGACTTTTGAGACATGGACTGCTGTTGACCGTGCTGCTGCTCACCGGCAGTGGTGCGAATGCCCAGACGACAACCGGAACCATTCGCGGCACCGTCATGGATCCGCAGGGGCTGCCGCTGCCCGGCGTGACGGTGAGCGTGGCGTCCCCGAATCTGCAGGGTGTGCGGACCGCGGTGACGTCGGAGAACGGTGACTACATCCTCACCGTGCTGCCGCCCGGCACCTACACCGTTACGTTCGAGCTGAGCGGATTCCAGCGACTTCAGCGCACGGTTGGCCTCGCGCCCACACAGGACCTGCCGCTCGCCGTCGAGCTCGGACCGGCGGCGGTCACCGAGGAAGTGAACGTGGTCGGCCGTACCGCCGACGTGCTGACGCAAACCGCGCAGGTCGCCACGAACTTCGCGCAGCCGCTCATCGCCGCGCTGCCGACCAACCGCGACATCAACGCGTACCTGCTCCTCGCGCCGGGCGTCCATCCGACCGGCCCGAACGGCGGCTACTCGATCGCGGGCGCGGCATCGTTCGAGACGCTGTTTCTGGTGAACGGCGTCACGGTCAACGAGAACCTGCGAGGCCAGGCCAACGATCTGTATATCGAAGACGCCATCCAGGAGACGACCGTGGCGACGGGAGGCATCTCCGCCGAGTTCGGGCGCTTCAGCGGCGGCGTGGTGAACGTCGTCACCAAGTCGGGCGGCAACGCTGTACACGGGATCGTTCCGGGAATCGATCTACAACGACGGGTGGCGGACGCTGACGCCGTTCGAGGATCGCGCGATCGCGGCGGACCCCGCGCATAAAGACACGCGCGTCGACCTGGTCGTCCCGACGCACGAGTACACGTTCGGCGGGACCGATCATGCGGGATCGCCTGTGGTTCTTCACCGCGGGGCGCATCCAGACGCAGTCGGAAGGGCGCACGCTGGTCGGGACGAACATTCCCTACACCTTCAAGCGCCCGACTAAGCGCTTCGAGGGAAAAGGCACCTACTCGCCCGACTCGAACCACCGGTTCCAGGGCGCGTACACCGAAGATCATGGACGAGCAGTTGAACAACACGTTCAATACGTCCGCGTCCATGGACGTGAACAGCCTGTACAATCGCAAGACGCCGCAGGATCTCTCAGTGGTGAACTATAGCGGCGTGCTGACCAACAGGCTGTTCGTGGAAGCGCTCTACTCGCGGCGGCACTTCACCTTCGAGGGAGACGGGGCGACGTCGACCGATCTCATCGACGGCACGCTGATGATCGACAACGCCCGGGCTTCCGCTTCTGGTCGGCCACATTCTGCGGCGTGTGCGATCCGACGAACCGCGACAACCAGGACATCTACGGCAAGGCGACCTACTTCCTGTCGACCAGCAACGCGGGCTCGCACAACCTCACCTTCGGCGGCGACAACTTCAACGACCAGATGCTTCTCGAACAACCACCAGTCGGGCAGCGATTACCGCATCTACAACACCGGCACCCTGGTGCGCGGCAGCTGGCGAGGCCGCCGTCGTCTATCCGGTGGTGCGGGGTGACGGATCGACCTTCGTCCAGTGGAACCCCATCCCGGTGAGCAGCCAGGGCTCGAATTTCCGAACGCTCTCGGTGTTCGTCGAACGACAGCTGGCGGGTGAACGAACGCATGACCGCGAACCTGGGCCTGCGATGGGACAAGAATCACGGCCGGGATCAGGCCGGCAACCTCGTAGCCAAAGATTCGGCCTTCAGCCCCAGGCTCGGCGTCGTGATCGATCCCTTCGGCGAATCAGAAGTGGTCGATCACCGGCGAGCTTCGCGCAGTACGTCGCGGCGCTCAACACGGCGTCGCCGACTCCACGTCCAACGGCGGCAATCCCCGCGACGTTCCGCTTCACGTACGGCGGGCCGGGACTTCAACGCGGATCCGGCCGCGGCCGCGTTGACGCCGACACCTGAGGCCATCCGCGCGATCTTCGACTGGTACACGGCCAACGGTGGACCGACGCTCCCCTACCGGAGCCAGCCGGCGATCCCCGGCGTGTCGCCGCAGATCCTGGGCGACCTGGTCTCGCCGAACATCCTCGAGTACGCCGTCGGCATCAACCGGCAGGTCGGTGCACGCGGGGCGGTCCGCGCCGACTACGTCTTCCGCGACTACCGCGACTTCTACTCACAGCGCACCGACACGACCACGGGATCCGTCACCAATCCGATCGGCCAGACGTTCGACCTCGCCGTCATCGAGAACACGAACGTCGCGAAGCGGCTGTACCAGGGGCTGACGACCCAGGGCACGTACCGCTTCGCGGGCCGCACCGACGTCGGCGCCACCTACACGCTGTCGCGCGCGTGGGGCAACTTCAACGGCGAGAACGTGGCGAGCGGACCGATTCCGGCGGAAATGGAAAACTATCCCGAGTTCATCCAGGAGCGCTGGAACTACCCGGAGGGCGACCTGCAGGTGGACCAGCGGCATCGCGCGCGCCTGTGGGTGAACTCGGCGTGCCGAGGCTGAACGGACTGACCATCAGCGTCCTCCAGACACTCGAGACCGGCGTGCCCTTCGGTCCGAACAACATCAACAACGCGAACCCGAACGGCGTTGATGCGCGGCCTGTACGTCACGAACCCGGGCTACCTGACGCCGCCCGATGGCGCGACCACCGAGTACTTCTACCCGGTCGACTGCTCGAACGTGCCGGCCTCGTTACCGCGGCCGGCTTCGGCTGCACCGACGGCGCGCAGCGCGACGCGTTCCGCACCGACGGCCAGAAGCGCACCGACCTCGCGATCAACTACGTCTTCCGGATGGCCACCGGGGGCCGGTCGCTCGAGTTCTTCACCCGCGCCGACGTCCTGAACCTGTTCGATCAGTCGCAGATGTGCGGCTGCGGCGGCACCGTGTTTCAACCAGAAGCAACGGCGGCGGCGTGACGCAGACGCGCATCGATCAGACGGTGCGCACCAACGTGTCGCACCCGGCGGTCTATGCGCCGTTCAACCCGTTCACGCAGACGCCGGTGCAGGGCGTGCACTGGAACTACGGACCGAACTTCGGCAACGCGCTGAACCGGTTCGCGTACACCACGCCGCGCATGTTCCGGATCAACTTCGGCGTGCGCTTCTGACACGGTCGACGGGTCGCAAGACCCGTCGCGACCGGCGTGCGATCGATGTGCACGGCATCGCACGTGCGCGCAACGAATGCGACGGGGCGGGCCCGCTCGGGGTCCGCTCCGTTCCTTTTGCGCTATCCTAGCCGCGTGATCTCCGGCGAGCTGCTGCAGCACTTCTCGCGTCTGGTGCGCGACCCGGACCCGGATCTCGCCGTCGCCGCACTGATGATCGCGCGCGTCGCGTATCCGAACCTCGAAGTCGAGCCCTACCTCGCGCAGCTCGATGCGCTCGGCCGCGAGGCGTCGCGCCGCGTCGCCGCGGCGACGCCCGGCGCGATCGAGGTGCCTCCGGACGTCGACCCGCTGGCGTACGCGCGCGTCACCGCCCTGAACGAGTACCTCTTCACCGAGGAGCGCTTCGTCGGCAACGACATGCACTACGAGGACCCGCGCAACAGTTTCCTGAACGAGGTGCTGGACCGGCGCACCGGCATCCCGATCACGCTGGCGCTGGTCTACATGGAGGTCGCGCGGCGTGCCGGCGTCACCGTGGAAGGGGTCAACTTCCCCGGCCACTTCCTGGTGCGGTGCCGGGGCACACGCCGCCCGGCACTACTCACGCGACCTGATCATCGACGCGCACCACGGCGGCGCGCTGCTCAGCGAGAGCATGTGCCGCGAGCTGCTGGCGCGCCATTCCGGCGACGCGGCGGTCTGGGATCCGCACCTGCTCGGCCACGCGACCAAGCCGCAGATTCTCGCGCGGATGCTGCTGAACCTGAAGCGCGTGTACGTCCGGATGTATTCGTTCTCGCAGGCGCGTGACATCACCGAGCTGCTGCTCGCGGTCGATCCGTCGGCCCTCACCGAGCTGCGCGATCGCGGCCTGCTTGCCTATCACCTGAACGACTTCTCCGCGGCGCTGCGCGATCTGCAGCACTACCTGCAGCTGTCGGGGACGACCGATCTCGACGAAGAGGATCGCGACGAGCACGAGCGGATCTGGGAGCACGTCAAGACGCTCCGCCGGCGCGTCGCGTCGTTCAACTAGCCCGGAAGCTTGCCGAGCTCGTCGTACAGCACGGCCGACGCGATGACGCCGTTGTGGAAGTTCCCGAGATCGAGCTTCTCGTTCGGGGCGTGCGCGTTCTCGTCCGGCAGCCCGACGCCGAAGAGCACCGACGGCAGGCCCAGCTCCTCCTGAAACGTCGAGACGACCGGAATCGATCCGCCCTCGCGCGTGAAGATCGGCGCCCGGCCGAACCCCTTCTCGATCGCCCGGCCGGCGGCCTGGACGAACGGGTTGTCGAACGACGTCATCCACGGCTTGCCGCCGTGCATGCGCGTCACCTTCACCTCGACGGTCTTCGGCGCGGCCTTCGCGATGAACGCCTCGAACAGCCTCGGCGATCTTGTCCGGGATCCTGGTTGGGCACCAGCCGCATGCTGATCTTCGCCATCGCCACGGCCGGCAGCACCGTCTTGGCGCCCTCGCCGGTGAATCCGGAGAGCAGCCCGTTCACTTCGAGCGTCGGCCGCGCCCAGGTCCGCTCGAGCGTCGTGTAGCCGGTCTCGCCGAGCAGCTTCGGGATGCCGAAGTCCTTCCGGTACTTCCTTTCGTTGAACGGCAGCGACGCCCACGCCTGGCGCTCCTCCTCCTGCAGCGGCAGCACATCGTCGTAGAAGCCGGGAATCTTGATGTGGCCGCTCGCGGTCCTTCATCTGCGCGATCATCTGCGCCAGGACGAACGCCGGGTTCGCAACGGCGCCGCCGAACGAGCCCGAGTGCAGGTCGGTCCTGCTGCCGCGCAGGTCGATCTGGAAGTAGACCAGCCCGCGCAGGCCGTAGCAGATGGACGGCACGCCGCGCGCGAACATCGCCGAGTCGGAGATGACGACGACGTCGGCGGCGAGCTCGGCGTTGTGGGCCTGGATGAAGTCGTCGAGGTTCTCGCTGCCGACTTCCTCCTCGCCCTCGAGGATGAACTTGATGTTCACCGGCAGCCGGCCGTTCTGCTTCAGGTGCGCCTCGATCGCCTTCATGTGCATGAACACCTGGCCCTTGTCGTCAGCGGAGCCGCGCGCGTAGATCTCGCCGTCGCGGATCGTCGCCTCGAAGGGCGGCGACTCCCACAGGTTCAGCGGATCGACCGGCTGCACGTCGTAGTGGCCGTAGAACAGGATCGTCGGCGACGCCGGGCAGCGCCGAGCCAGTCGCCGTAGACGACCGGATTGCCCGGCGTCTCGATCAGCCGCGACGTTCTGCAGGCCGATGCGGCGCATCTCGTCGGCGCACCACTCGGCGCAGCGCCGGACGTCGGCCGCGTGCTCGGGCAGCGCGCTGATGCTCGGAATCGCCAGCAGCGCCTTGAGCTCGTCGAGGTAGCGCTCGCGGTTGACGTTGATGAAGTCGATGACGTTGTTCATGGCCACTCCAGCGGACACGGCGGCAGGTTAGGGCGTCCACCGGCCATCGGCTTCGAAGGCGCGCCCTTCACGTCTCAGCTTCTCCAGATGCGCGCGCACGTTCTCGCGCGCGGCCGGCATGAGCGCCGGAGCGAGTCCATCATAGATGCATTCCGGCGATCGCCTGCACCGTCGCGCGCCCGTCCGCGAGCGCCGCCACGACCTGCCGCTCGCGCGACAGCCGGTGCTCGATGGTCCCGGCCAGCAGGCGCTCGGGATCGTCGACTGGCCGGACCGTGCGCCGGCAGCAGCCGCGCCGGCTTCAGCGCCAGCAGCCGCTCGAGCGACGGCAGATACTGCCCGAGATCGCCGCCGCGGCTGCGCATGGATCATCACGCTGCCGCCGGGCATCACCAGATCGCCGGCGAAGACCGTGCGGCTCGCCTCGTGCCAGAACGCCAGGTGATCGGGTGAGTGCCCGGGCGTGTGCTGCACACGCAGGATCGTCCCGCCGGCGATCGAATCGCCTGATCGTCGGCCAGCGGCATCCAGTCCACCGGATACTGGTCGTCCTGCCCCGGCCACGGCTGCTTCGGAAACGCGGCGCCCGGATGTGCGGCTGCGATGCGCGCGGCGCACCTGACGCGTGGTCCGGGTGACCATGTGTCACCAGCACACGCGTCAGCCTGGCCCCATGTCGATCCAGCACGGCCGCAGATCGCGCGAGATGGGTATCGATTCCCTGATGCCGGCGTCGATCAGCGTCGCGGTCGCGTCGCGCCCGGCGAGCAGATACGTGCCGTTCCCGCTGCCGGTCATCGGACCGGGATTGTGCGCGGCGCAGACGGGATCGGATCGAACCGACATCGCGCCCGCAGCGATCAGGGCTGCGTTTCCAGGAGCCTGGCCCGGGTCTCGTCGGGCAGCGGCATCGAGCGGCGTGCCGTCGTAGATCGATACGTCACGATGACGGTGCGACCGTCGGCGATGAGGACGCCGGTGGCGACGTTCAGGATCGCGTAGACGAGCGTGATGCTCGATCGTCCCGATGGCGCCGACCCCAAGCCGGATGTCGAGCTCCTCCGGCGCGAACGCCGGGCGCGCGGTAGTCGCATGCCGCGTGCACGATGATTGCGCCCGCTCCCGGCATGCCGGTCGTACCGCCCAGACGCCGCCACCACTCGAACCGGCACTGCTCGAGGTAGGTGAAGTACACCGCGTGATTCACGTGGCCGATGCGATCGCAGTCGCTGAAACGGACGGCAAGGCGATGACTGAAGGCCCAGCGGCCTCGGACATGGGACGCAAGCTTAGCGCAGGCCGCGCAGGTCGCGAACCGACCGCGGGGACGGCTACAATGGCGCAACCGTGTCCCAGTCCACTGCCGATCTGTTCACGCCGGAGGAAACGCGCGCCCTCGCGCCCTACTTCACCAACACCGATCGGCCGGTCTTCGCGCTGACCAACCTGCCGGAAACGGTGAAGGGCGCGCTCTTCGCGCGTTACTCGCGATCGGCCAAGTCGCTCCGGCGGCTGTTCCTCGACGAGTTTCTCGGCGACATGCGCGCAGGGCCGATGCCGCGCGCAGCTCCGAGGTCGGCAGCCGCGGACGCGCCGAGCAAACTCTACGCCGGGTGCTCAACGAGTACGGCGACGACTCGGTCGCCCAGCTCGGAGGCGCGCACATCGCCTGCGAAGGCGTGTCGAACGTCCTGACCAAGGTGCTCGAGTGGGGCCGCCTGATGGCGTATCTCGAGCAGTCGACGCGCTACGTGCCCTACACCGATCGTCCGGACGGCCGGTGGAAGTACCACGTGCCGGCCGAGATCGCGCGCACGCCGCTCGCCGCCGCCTACACCGGCACGCTGGACTTCGCCTTCGAGATCTACGCCAGGTGGATTCCGGCGATGGAGGCGCACTTCCGCGCGAAGTACCCGAAGAGCGCCCGACGACTCCGACGCGGTGTATCGGTCGGTCATCCGCGCGAAGGCGCTCGACACGCTGCGCGGCCTGCTGCCGGCGGCGACGACGTCGAACGTCGGGCATGTTCGGCACCGGCCAGGCCTACGAGGCGCTGCTGCTGCGGATGTTCGCGCACCCGCTCGAGGAGGTCCGCGCCACGCGCCGACCAGATGCTCGCCGAGCTGCGGCAGGTGATGCCGGCCTTCCTCGCCCGGGTCGATCAGCCGGACGCGCGGCGGGCGATGGAGCCAGTACCTCGCCGCGACCCGCAAGCAACCTCGAAGCGGCCGCGCGTCCCCGCCTCGACGGGGTCGACGCCCGAACCGCGCGAGCGAGGTGACCCTCACCGAGTTCGACCCCGACGGCGAGATCAAGGTGGTGGCGGCGGCGCTCTACAGCCGTCGTCGAACCTGCCCGACGACCAGCTGCTCGCGATCGCGCGCGCGATGACGCGCCGACGATCGCGCGGCGGTCCTGCGGGCCTACATCGGCGAGCGCGCCAACCGGCGCCACAAGCCGGGGCGCGCGTTCGAGCGCACGCGCTACCGGTTCGACGTCCTCGCCGACTACGGCGCGTTCCGCGACCTGCAGCGCCACCGGCTGCTCACGCTCGAGTGGCAGCCGCTCATCACCCGATCACGGGTACGTCGAGCCGGCCGCCATCGAGGAGGCCGGCGCCCTCGACGACTGGCGCGCGGTGATGGAGCGCTCAGCGCCGAGCTGCATGCCGACGCTCGGGCGCGCCGGGCTGCGCGAAGCGGCGGCGTACGCGCGTCTGTCATGGCCTACCGGGTTCGCTTCTACATGGACATGAATGCGCGCGAAGCGATGCACGTCATCGAGCTGCGGACGGCGCCGCAGGGCCACCCGTCCTACCGCCGCGTCTGCCAGGCGATGCACCGCGCCATCGCCGAGGTCGCCGGGCACACGGCCATCGCCGAGGCGATGCAGTTCGCCGATCACTCGGCCGTGGAGCTGGAGCGGCTGCAGTCGGAGCGCGCGCTGGAGCGCAAGACGCGCGGCGGCACGCAGGTCCAGTCGTCGTCGCCCTTGACCCAGTAGCGCGGAGTACTCGTCCAGGAAGGTCAGCGTCTCGAGGCGACGCGCATCCGATCGAAGAAGAGGATGCCGTCGAGGTGATCGGTCTCGTGCTGGATGACCCGCGCCGGGAAACCCTGCGCGTGCAGCTCGATCCGCTCGCCGTTCGCGATCGAACGCGCGCACGCCGGATCTCGACTGGCGCGCGGCACGCGGCCGCGGATGTCGGGGATGCTGAGGCAGCCCTTCCCAGTCCTCGACGATCTCGGTCCCGACGGGCGTGATCTCCGGGTTGATGAGCGCCACCGGTTCGCGCCGGCTCGTCGCCCCGATCGTCGACGTCGAGCGTCGCGACGAACAGCCGGACGCCCTCGTGCACCTGCGGCGCCGCCAGGCCGACGCCGTGATACTCGACCATCGTCTCGATCATGTCGTCGATCAGCTTCTGCACCGCCGGCGTCTTGATGTCGCGCGCGGTCGAGCGCCTGCGCCCTGCGCGCGCAGCACCGGATGCCCCATGCGCGCGACCTTCAGAATGGACATGACCGCGCGAATTATACTTGCGCGCGGGCACGAGGCGCCGCGATCGTGACACTGCCGCACATCCACGACGACTCGCTCGCACTATCGCTTCTGTCCGCGCTGCGGCAGCGCGCTCGAGCGCGGCTGCTGAAGGCC
The DNA here is from genome assembly GCA_963748265.1 of uncultured Acidobacteriota bacterium. Classification (GTDB taxonomy): domain Bacteria; phylum Acidobacteriota; class Vicinamibacteria; order Vicinamibacterales; family CAVVIG01; genus CAVVIG01. The sequence goes on from CAVVIG010000005.1 coordinate 154,226, forward strand.
GACCGAACCGGAGCGGCTGGTCTGCCCGCTCGTGCGGCGTTCGTGTTCTACATCGATCCGAAGATCGCCGTCGGCACCATCATCCGCACGGCGGACGAGCGGCATCGTGCTCGTGCGGCGCGCGATCGAGCCCGGCTACGGCAAATGGGTGTTTCCCGGCGGCTACGTCGATCGCGGCGAACCGCTGACCGTCGCCGCCGATTCGCGAGGCCCGCGAAGAATGCGGCCTCGACGTGCGGCTCGACGGCCTCGTCAATATCTACTCGTATGCCGGCCGCGCGCCGGTGATCGTCGTCTACGCGGCGACCGCCATCGGCGGCGCGCTGCGGCATGGACGACGAGTGGCTGGAGTCGGCCGAGTTCGAGCCGGAGGCGATCCCCTGGGACGAGCTGGCGTTTCGAAGCACGGACGAGGGCCTGCGCGACTACCTGGCGGGCCTGCTGCATCCGCTGCCGCAGCAGCATGTAGAGCCGGGTCTGAGTCCCGGCTCCTACAGATTCGAGAGCGCCCGTTCGCTCGTTCACGGGCTAGTCGGCCAGACCCTTCGGCTTTCCTCTCGGCGGCGGTGATCGTTCCGCCGGCCGCGACGATCTCGGCGTCGCGGTCGATCGGCACCTGCGGGACGCGTCACGAACTTCTGCACCGCGGCCGCGGTGCCGTCGATCTTCAGCTGCTGCATCAGGAACGTGAACCGCTCCTCGAGCGACTGGCCGATGGCGCGACGGCGCCTCGTCGCCGATGCTCCACATCCGCTGCTTGAACGGACCGATCGCCTTCTTCCGCGCCTTGTAGATGAACTGCTCCTCGGTGTCCTTCGGCTTGCGCTCCTCGATGCGCGTGTCTCGCGAATCCAGGCGTACATCTCGGCCTTCAGGTCGGCCGGGAACTGCGGGTGCTCGTAGACCATGTTCTGGAAGTCGGTGGCCAGGTGGATCTCGCAGGCGCCGACGCGTGGGAACGCGTCGAAGGCCTCCGGCGGCAGCGTCGATGCGCCGTGCTGGACGGCGCCGCCGAGGCCGTAGTCCTCGCGCGCCAGCGCGCGACAGCTCCTCGAGCGTCTTCAGATCGATCTTCACGTCGGTCCGGACCGTGCCGTCGGCGTTGACGAACCCGCCGTGCGCCGTGCCGGTCTGCACGCTGATCTTGCTGAGCCCGACCAGTCGGCGCCGCGCTCCTTCAGCTTCCGGTTGAAGCCCTTCATGTACGCGTGCAGCTCGTGCACGTCGGAGTTCTTGCCGCCGACCTCGCCGATCTCGCCGCCGACCGACACCGTCACACCCGGCGGCTCCGCGCTGCGGATGAACGCCGCGAAGTCGGCCGCGAGCGTGACGTTCACCTCCTGCTGCTCGTCGAGCGTCGGCTTGTCCAGGTCGACGAGCGTCGAGGTGTCGATGTCGATGTTGTAGAACCCCGCGGCGATCTCTTCCCTGATGAGCGCGCGCAGCGTGTCGAGCTCCTTGTCGCGCTCCGGGCTGTTGTATTTCTTGGCGTTCGTCTGGACGTGATCGCCCTGGATGAAGATCGGGCCGCCGAAGCCCCTCGCGCAGCGCCGCCGCCAGGACGATCGCCGCGTACTCGTGCGGCCGCTGCTCCGTGTAGCCGATCTCCGAGCGCGCGATCTCGAAGATGAAGGCGCCGGCATTCAGCTTCTTCGCGGAGCGGATGACGGCGCGCGCCGTGTCGTAGGCCATCGCGCGGACGTTGATCGCCGGCACCGTGAAGCCGCCGGCCTCGCCACGGCCCATCGCCATGTACAGGTCGTGAATCGACGCCGGCCGGATGCCCGCGGGCCGCCGCGAGCGACCGGATGATCCAGCGCGCCGTGCCCCGCAGCTCGGCGTCGGCGCCGAACGACGGCCGTCCACGCGAGCCGATCGATCGCGTCCGCTGGAATCGCTGCCGGCGTCGGTGACGCTCACGCGGTCGCTCAACACCGCCGCCGCCGGCTTGACGGCGTCCGTCATCTCCTTCATCGATTCGTACATATGTCCCTCGCCTCTCCGCAGCCTCTCCGTCCTAGCCGATATGTTCAGCACGGCGGAAACGTGAATCCTCGATCGACCGTGGCGGCCACGCGCGGCGGTCGACCATGTCGTCGATCGGCAGCGCCGCCTCAGCCCTGACGAACGTCGTCCAGCCGCGCGCGCGTCGCCGGGTGGCGCGGCGTGAAGAGCTGACAGCAGTCCTGGTCGGGAATGTTCGAGATCGGCAGCGTGCCGATCCGCTCCGCCTGCGCCGAAATCTCGTCCTTGTCCATGCCGACCAGCGGACGCAGGATCTCGAGCGCCGCTCGCCTCGGCGATGGTCGTGAGGTTCTCGAGGGTCTGCGACGCGACCTGGCCGACCACCTCGCCGGTGACGAGCGCCCGCGCGCGCCACTGGCGCGCGAGCCGCTCCGCAATGCGCAGCATCAGCCGCCGGTAGATGACGACGCGCAGCTCGGGCCGGACGCCGAGCAGCACCTGCTGCTGCAGCTCGCCGAACGGCACCAGCGCCAGCCGCGAGTGCTGCTGGTGACTGCGTCAGCAGCGCCGCGATCTCCCGCACCTTCTCCTGCGAGGCGCGCGACAGGATCGGGTAGCTGTGGAAGTGGATGAGCAGCACCGAGCAGCCGCGCCGCATCATCCGGTAGGCGGCCACCGGCGAGTCGATGCCGCCGGACAGCAGGCACGCCAGCCGGCCGCCGGTGCCGGTCGGCAGCCCGCCGGCGCCCGGCTCCTTGCCGAAGAAGTAGAACGCGTGGTCCGGCAGCATCTCGACGTGGATCGTCAGCGCCGGGCCGCTCGAGATCCACCGCGCCAGCCGCGCGCCTGCTTGATGAGACCGCCGACCTCGCGCTCGATCTGCGGCGAGGTGAACGGAAACCGCTTGTCGGCGCGGCGCACGCTGACCCGAAAGGATGCGGCGTCCCGCGCGCCAAGGTCGCCGAGGATCGCGTCGGCCAGCTGCGCGAAAGTCGTGCGGCCCGCGGCCGGCGTGCGAGAAGTTGGCGATGCCGAACACCGTGACGGACGCGATCGCGCGCCTCGTCCCACGGCGTCGCGGCTCGCCAAGGTCGATCTCGATGCGTCCCATCACCGAGCGCACGCCGCGCCACGTCGAGCCCCTTCAGCGCCGTGCGCAGATTGCGCACGAGCAGCTGCACGAACCACGGCCGGTTCTTGCCCTTGAGCGCCAGCTCCTTGTAGTGGACGACGATGGAACGTCATGGTCGGCAGGAGCGCCGCCTCCGCGGCGCGGTGGCCGCTTCGCACGGCGCTCTCGATCGTAGCGGGCAGGCCGGTGTCGATCCAATCGCCCGCCAGATAGAGGCCGCGCACCGCCGTGCGCGTCGTCCGGCCGCGGCGGCTGGCCCGGCGCCAGCGAAAAGGTGGCGCGCGGCTCGCGGATCGACGGTGCCGCGGAGCAGCCGGGCGTCGCGCGCCTGCGGCAGCGCCGCGGTCAGTTCGGCCTGCGCAGCGGCGATGAGCTCGGCATTCGTCCACCGGAGCACATCGGCGGCGCCGCTCGACACCAGGGACAGGTGCGACGCCGTGTCGCCGACGACGATGCGCTTGTCGAACACCCACTGCATCACGCGGCCGGGCAGGCCGACGAACGGCTCGTCGAGCACCGGCCGGTCGAACCACAGGTTGACGGTGACGATCGGCGACGCGCGCGGTCGCGCGCGCGGCGTGAAGCGTCGCCTGCAGCGGATGCGACGTCGCCCTCGAACAGGTCCGCCAGGCGCAAACCACGGCACGGCGCACACAATGACCGGCGGCGCGCCAGGTCTCGGTGCCTGCCGCTCACGGATACGACGTCGCCGTCGGCCGACGCGAATCCGCGCGGTCGCTCCGGTCGTGACCGTACCGCCGCGGCGCTTCGATGTACTCGCGCGCCGGCTCCGCGTACATCTGGTGCAGCGGCCTGGTCGGCAGCACGATCGCGGCCGCCCGGGGGCCTGTGCCGAACATCTCGGCGAGCACGCGGGCAAACGGCGCGGCGGCGGCCGGTCTCGGCCGGCTGGTTCAGCGCGGCGAGCGCCAGCGGATGCCAGAGCATCTCGCGCAGGCGGGGCGTCTGGCCGTGCCTCGACCAGCCACGCGTCGACGGTTGTCCGGCGAGGCCGCGGATCGCGAGTCGCTCGCTGCCGCACGACAGGAGCGGCGCGCCATGCCCGAGCAGCGACGAGGCGGTCGCGCCAGCCGAGCGCCGCCCAGTCGAGGACTCCTGCCGCCAGGTGAAAGGGCGCCGGCAGGGACGGACATCGAGCCGCGAGCGGACGGCCGTCCCGGTCGACCATCGGTACATCGAGTCCCGCCTGCCACGTGCACGTGTGCCGGAGGCGCCGATCTCGTCGAGGAACGCGAAGGTCTCGCGATAGCAGCCGATGCAGCACGTGCTGGCCGTTGTCGACGAGCTCGCCGGTCTCGCGATCGACGAATGCCGTGGCGCGGCCGCCGAGCCGGCCGCGCGCCTCGAGCACCAGCACCCGTGCGCCTGCCTCGGCGAGCCGGGCCGCCGCGCTCAGCCCGGCGAATCCGGCGCCGACGATCACGGCGTCGACGCGGTTCACGGCTGCAGCAGCCACTGCCGCAGCGCGATCAGCGCCTGCAGCGGCTTGGACACGCGGACGCGGGACGAGAACACGTCGTAGCCGCGCCGCTCGATCCGCGAGAGCGTCGCCGAAGTACACCGCGCGCATGATCTCGGCGGCGACGAGGCGCCGCCGATCGACTGCGGGCGTGCCGCGACTGCGCGCGCGATAGAAGTCGCGCGCGCGCCGGCACTCGAACGCCAGCAGCCGGCGCACCGGCTCGGTGCACCTGTCCGGCCGCCAGGTCCTCCACCGTGCAGCCGGCCGCGCGCAGGTCCTCGAGCGGCAGAGTAGAGCCGTCCCCGTTCGAGATCGCCCTTCACGTCGCGCAGGATGTTGGTGAGCTGCAGCGCGACGCCGAGGTGCAGCGCGTAATCGCGCGCGGCGTCGCTCTGGCAGCGGAAGATGCGGATGCAGATCATCCCGACCGCCGACGCGACGCGCCGGCAGTACTCGAGCAGCTCCTCGAAGGTCTGGTATCGGCTGTGATCGAGGTCCATGGCCACGCCGTCGATCACGTCGTCAAACGCCTGGCGCGGCAGATCGAACTGGGCGATGAACGGCTGGAGCCGGCTGCCCTGCGGCGTCTGCGGCGTCTGCCCGGTGAAGCAGCGAGCGAGCTCCGCGCGCCAGTACGCAACGGCCTCGCGCGGGGCGAGGCCGGTGCGACCGGCTCGTCCTCGTCGACCGCATCGTCCACGGCGCGGCAGAAGTCCCAGACGGCGATGATCGCGCGCCGCTGGTCGCGCGGGCAGGACGAGGAACGAGTAGTAGAAGCTGGTCTTGCGGCGCCATCAGGCGGCCGCCTTTGTCCAGCGCGCCGCCCGCCAGAGGACGACGGGCACGTCGCCGGCGCCGAGCGCCGGCCGCACCTGCAGCAGCGCGCTCCGACCGCTGTCGATCCGGTCGAGGATGCGCGCGCCGCCCAGCCACGTGAGGCGCAGCTCCAGGCGCAGCCGGCCGCGGACGCCATCGCACACCGCGCGCCCCTGGTCGAAACAGGCCCGCGTCCGCTCGACGCAGCGGGCGATCGCGTCGGCCCAGGCGGCGGTGCAGCGGCCCGCTCTGCAGATCGCGCTCGCGCGCACCGGCGGCGCGCGTGCACCTCCGCGCGGCACGTACAGCCGCCCCGCGCGCCAGTCGCGCCCGAAGTCCTGCCAGAAGTTCGTGAGCTGCAGCGCGGTGCACAGCGCGTCGGACGACCGGTCCAGCGCCTCGTCGCGATGGCCGGCGATGCGCAGCACGAGGCGTCCGACCGGATTGGCCGATCGGCGGCAGTAGTCGAACAGATCGGTCCACGAGTCGTACCGCGTCGTCGTGGTATCCTGCGCGAACGCGCTCAGGAGATCGTCGAACAGCGCGATCGGCAGATCGAGCGAGCGGATCGAGTGGCCGAGCGCCACGAAGATCAGATCGTCGCGACCGGGGTCCGCATCCGGCGTGGCGCGACCGCTCGGCGGCCTCGTGCAGCCGGCGCTGCCAGTCGCGCAACCGTGCCTGTCGCACGTCGCGGCGGGTCGGCACCCTCGTCGGCGATGTCGTCGGCGGTGCGGGCGAACGCATAGACGGCGGCGACGTGCGGTCGCATCGGCGCGGGCAGCAGGCGCGAGGCGACCGGAAAGTTCTCGTAGTGGCGATCTCCGCGAGCGCTGCGCACGCCGCATACGCGCGGGCGACGGACGGGCTCACCACTCGGTTTCCGGCTGGCCGGCACGATGGTTGACCACGCGCGCGAACACGAACAGCAGATCCGACAGCCGGTTCATGTAGCGCACCAGCACGGCATCCGGCGCCGGCGAGAGGCCGACCATGCGGCGCTCGGCGCGGCGGCAGACGGTGCGGGCGACGTGGAGCGAGGCGCCCGCGGCCACGCCGCCGGCGAGGATGAAGCGCCTGAGCGGCGGCACCTCGCTCTCGAGGCGATCGATCAGCTGCTCGAGCCGCGCCGACGTCGTCGTCGGAGATGACGGCCTTGATCGACGCGCGGGGCAAGCCGATCGGACGGGTCCGCGAGCTGCGCGCCGACGGCGAAGAGATCGCGCTGGACGTGCGTCAGCGCCTCGTCGAGGTCGGGGTCAACGCCGGAGGCCCGGACGAGCCCGAGCCAGGCGCACAGCTCGTCGACCTCACCGTACGCGTCGACGCGCGGATCGGCCTTGCTGACGCGGCTGTTGTCGAACAGCGAGGTTTCGCCGGTGTCGCCGGTGCGCGTGTAGATTTTCACGACAGGCCAGCCCGAATTATACGAGATGAAGAAAACACCTCACGCGCGGCGCAGCCGCGTCGACGCGCCTCCACTGCCGGCGTCAGCCGATCGGCGACGCTTCCGCCAGCGGCTGCTGACGTGGTACCGCCGCCACGGCCGCGACCTGCCCTGGCGCAAGACCGACGACCCGTACCACATTCTCGTATCCGAGATCATGCTGCAGCAGACGCAGGTCGACCGCGTGCTGCCGAAGTACGCGGAGTGGCTCGTCAAGTATCCGTCGCTCCATGCGCTCGCCGCCGCCGATGAGGCGCAGGTGGCGCAGACGTGGCGGCCGCTCGGCTACAACATCCGGCCGCGCCGCCTGCAGGCGATCGCCCGCGAAGCGGTCGAGCGTTACGACGGCCGCCTGCCCGACGACCAGGAGACGCTGCTGTCGTTCAAGGGGATCGGCGCGTACACGGCCGGCGCGATCCGCAGCTTCGCATTCCGTCAGCGCGCGGCCATTCTCGATACCAACGTAGCGCGCGTGCTGTTCCGCGTGTTCGTCGGCCGCGGCGATGCCGAAGGCTCACGCGATGAAGAGACACCTCTGGACACTCTCCGATACGCTCGTGCCGAGGCGGCACGTGTTCGACTTCAACCAGGCGCTGATGGACTTCGGCGCGACGGTGTGCGTGGCGCGCCAGCCGAAATGTGTCGCGTGCCCGATGGCGAAGTCGTGCCGCAGCTTTCCGTTCACGGCGGAGCGTCCGTGATCGCCATCGTGGTCGCGGCGGCCGTGATCGAGCGAGGACGGCCGGTTCCTGGTGACGCAGCGGCTCGATGGGACGCACCTCGCGGGCACGTGGGAGTTTCCCGGCGGGAAGTGCGATCCGGGTGAATCGCTCGAACAGTGCCTGGTGCGGGAGATCGGCGAGGAGCTTGGCGTCGGCTGCTCGGTCGGCGACGAGATTCTTCGAGTCAGCCACGAGTATCCGGAGCGGCGGGTCGACCTGCACTTCTTCGCGTGCGAGCTCGCGGGCAAGCCGGAGCCGCAGATCGGGCAGGCGATGCAGTGGGTGTCGCGAGCGGAGCTGCGTGCGCTGGAATTTCCCCCGGCGGATGCGGAACTGATTCGCCGGCTTGCCGCAACCGCGCACCCGTAGCGCCCGGCCGCGTCACAGCGGTCGGGGGGACCGCCGGGGACACGAGCGGCTTCAGCGTGTCGGCGTCACTCCCCGCTGGACGAACGGCAGCGCAACTACCTCCGCCTGGAGACCCTGCGCGGACGTGATGCGTGTGCCTGGCGCAACGAAGTCGCGCTTCACGTACCCCATGCCGATCCCGCGCCCCAGCGCAGGCGACATGGCGCTGCTCGTGATGGTGCCGATGTCCTTGCCATCGATCTGAAGCGCCGTACCAGGCTCGGCGAGACCGTCATCGAACGTCAGCCCCACCAGCCTGCGCGCGACCCGTCCGTGCCCGCGGTGCAGCACGCGGATGATGACCTCCTGGCCGACGTAACACCCCTTGGTGAAGCTGATCGCCCGGTTCTCGATGCCGGCCTCGAGCGGGATGGTGTCTTCGTCCATGTCGCGTCCGAACAGGGGCACGCCCCCTTCGATGCGCAGCACGTCGGCGGTCGCTTCGTCGAGCGCCGCGGCGCCAGCCGCACGCACGGCCGCGTCCAGCGAGGCGGACCGCTCGCGCGGCACGAGGAGTTCGTACCCCGGTTCCCCGAGATCGGTAATCCGCAGAGCGATCGCCGTCTCGCCGTCGTGCGCCACGCGTACGTTGCCATGTTCGGGCAGGCCCGCCAGCACGCTGGCGTCGACGCCCAGCGCCGTTGCCGCTGCCTGCGCGGACCTGGGGCCAACGACCGCCACCGCACCGAAGGTGTCCGACACGTCGCCGAGCTGAACGTCCTCGGAGAAGATGAACTGATCGAGCTTCGCGAGCACCGCCTCCTTCACGGCCGGCGACATGCTCAACAAAATGACGTCACCGAGCTCGTACACCCACAGGTCGGCCATCATCCGGCCCTGCGGGGTCAGGTACGCCGAGTAGCAGCCCTGCCCGGACCCGAGCGCGACGACATCGTTGGTCAGCAGTCCCTGGAGGTACGTCGCCCGGTCCTTGCCGGAGACGACGATGCGTCCGCGGGGCCTCGGAAGGACGGCGGCGCCATCGCGTGCAGCGGCGTAGGTCGGGGGAAGCGAAGCCGAACTCATGGTGGTATGGTGAGCTATGCGCTTGTCTGATTGTACCCGCGCGTGCGCGGTGGCGCTGGCGTTGCTCGTCCTGCTGCCGGGCGCCGATCGCGCGGGCGCGCAGACGACCTCCACGTCGAACTTCTCGGTCTACGTGCGGTCCGTGCCGATCGGCACCGAGCAGGTCACCGTCGAGCAGACGGCGAGCGGGTGGACGATTTCGAGCACCGGACGGATCGGGGCGCCCATCGACCTGATCATCCGGCAGTTCAGGGCGCGCTACGACGCCGACTGGAAGCCGGTGGAGCTGACGGTGGACGCGTCGCTGCGCGGCATGGCGTCGCAGCTGAAGACGTCGGTCGACGGCACGACGGCCACGACGCAGATCTCGAGTGCGCCCGGTGTGCCGCCAGGCGAGCGGAGCGACCCGATCGATCCGGCGGCCATCTTCCTGCCGAATCCGTTCATCGCGCCGTACGAAGCGCTGTCTGCACGCGCGTCGCAGGGTGCTGCCGGCACCACGGTGGCGCTGTTCCAGCCCGGCCAGGGCTCGTTCACCGCGCTCCTTGGCGAGAGCGCGCCGGAGCGCATCCAGACCGTGGATCGCGTGATCGCGGCACGGCGGACCCGTGTCACGTTCCAGGCGGCGAGTCAGCCCCCCATCGACGGCGAGATCTGGAGCGACGAGAAGGGGCGGCTGCTGCGCCTGCGTCTTCCGTCGCAGGCACTGGAGGTCGCGCGCGAAGACATGGCGTCGGTGTCGACCCGCCGCGTCACGGTGTCGCGCCCGAACGACATCGACGTGCGCATCCCGGCGAACGGCTTCTCGCTGGCCGGGACCATCTCGCGTCCCGAAGGGCAATCAGGTCCGCTGCCCGCCGTGATCCTGGTTGCCGGCTCAGGACCGACGGACCGGGACGAGAACGTCTTCGGGATCCCCGTGTTCGGCCAAATCGCCGATGCGCTGGCGAACGCCGGATTCGCGGTGCTGCGGTACGACAAGCGGGGCATCGGGCAGAGCGGCGGGCGGCCGGAGTCGGCGGCGCTGGCCGACTACACGGAAGACCTGCGCGCCGCCATTCGCATGATGAGCGAGCGGAAGGACGTCGATCGCCGGCGCATCGCGCTCGTCGGGCACAGCGAAGGTGGCTCGCTGGCGATGCTGGGGGCCGCGAAAAACGGCCGCGTCGCGGCCGTCGCTCTCGTGGCGACCATCGGCGTCACCGGCGCGGAACTGAACATGTACCAGGTGACGCACGCGGCGGAGCGCTCGAACCGTTCGCCGGAAGAGCGTCAGGCGACGATCGAGCTGCAGCGGCAGATCCAGCAGGCCGTGCTCACCGGCAAGGGCTGGGAGAACATCACGGTCTCGGATGCCGTCCGCCGCCAGGCCGAGACGCCCTACTTCCAGAGCCTGCTGGCGTTCGACCCGGCAAAGGTCATGAGAGATCTGGAGCAGCCGCTGCTCGTGCTGCAGGGGCAGCTCGATACGCAGGTCACGCCGGACAACGCCGACAAGCTCGAGGCGCTGGCGAAGGCGAGGAAAAAAGGGACCGTCGAGGTCGTCAAGGTGCCCGGCGTCAACCACCTGCTTGTTTCGGCACAGACCGGCGAGGTCGACGAATACGGCAAGCTGGGCGGCGCCCAGGTGACCCCGGAGGTGACCGGCGCGATTGCGGCCTGGCTGCAGAAGACGCTCGCGCCCGGCAAGTAAGCGCGACTCACCAGCTCTCCAACTCCCCGCGCCTCTGGTATCGTGGCGCGCATGCAGAACCCCCACGCCGATACGACGCCCGCCTCCGGCTTCGCGATCACCCGCAGGAGTCTCCTCCACGGGATCATCGGCGCGGCGCTGGCCCCGCTTGCCGCCGCCGGCCGCGCCCGCGCCGCACAAGCGCAGGGCGGCATCGGTCCGCTGGATCCGTCGGTGCTCCCGCCGGGCATCCGCTCGCGGTTCGTCGACGGCGTCAACGGGCTGCGGATGCACATCCTCGAGGCGGGCTACGAGACGCCGGGCCGCTCTGCCGTCCTCATGATTCACGGCTTCCCGGAGCTTGCGTACAGCTGGCGCAAGGTGATGGGGCCGGTAGCCGCCGCAGGGTTCCACGTGTTCGCACCGGACGTCCGCGGCTACGGCCGCACGTCAGGCGCCGAGTCGGTCAAGTACACCGACGATCTGCGGCCCTTCGGCAGCCTGAACAAGGTGCGCGACATGCTGGCGCTCGTCTCGGCGCTCGGCTATCGAACGGTTCACGTCGTCGGCCACGACGCGGGATCGCCGCTCGCCGGATGGTGTGCACTGACGCGTCCGGATATCTTCCGCACAGTCGTCATGTCGAGCGCGCCGTTCGGCGGTCCGCCGGCGCTGCCGTTCAACACGGCGAACGCCTCCCGTCCGGCCAGCCCTCCACCAGATCCGAACGCGATCTATGCCGACCTCGCCAAGCTGACGCCGCCGCGCAAACATTACCAGCGCTACTACCAGACAGCGGAGGCGAACGAGAACATCTGGCACCCGAAGCAGGGGGTGCAGGCCTTCCTGCGCGCGTACTACCACATGAAAAGCGCGGACTGGAAAGAGAACAAGCCGCATCCGCTTGCCGCACGCACCGCGGCTGAATGGGCGAAGCTGCCGCGTTACTACGTGATGGATCTCGACAAGGGGATGTCCGAGCAGGTCGCATCCGAGATGCCGTCAGCCGCGGAGATCGCGGCGTGCAAGTGGCTGCCCGACTCGGAGCTGCACGTCTACGCCGAAGAGTACGGCCGCACCGGGTTCCAGGGCGGCTTGAACGGGTACCGGGGCAGTCCCGGCGACAGCGACATGCAGATCTTCGCGGGCCGCACCATCGACGTGCCGTCCACCTTCATCAGCGGGAAGAGTGACTGGGGCACATATCAGAACCCCGGCGCGATCGACCGGCTGGAGAAGACGGCGACGACGAAGTACCAGGGCACGCACCTCGTGGACGGTGCGGGACACTGGGTGCAGCAGGAGCAGTCCGAGGTCGTGAGCCGGTTGATTCTGGAGTTCCTGCGCAAGAACGGCTGATCGAGCCGCGCGCCTATTCGTACCGGAGCGCCTCGATCGGATCGAGGCGCGATGCCTTGAGCGCCGGCAGTAGTCCGCTCACGAGGCCGACGACCATCAGGATGCGCCGCGCACGTGCCGACGAGGCTCGCCGACAGCACGAGGTGGATGTCGGTGACGACGGCTCGCATCGTCGAGCAGTTCCGCCAGGAACGGCCGCGGGCTGAGCAGCCACACGAGGCCGTACAGACAGCGCGATGCCGATCGCCCCGCCCGCGAAAGTCGTGGCCAGCCCTTCGAGCAGGAACTGCAGGAGGATCTCGCGGCGCGTCGCGCCGAGCGCCTTGCGCACGCCGATCTCGCGCGTCCGCTCCTGCACGTTGACGAACATGATGTTCATGATGCCGACGCCGCCGATCGCCAGCGTCAGCACGCCGATGAAGGTGAGCACGAACTTCAGGCCGCGTGACGATGCCGCCGGCGATCTCCTGCGTCTGCGCCGACGCCGAACATGTTCGCCGCGCGCTCGTCGGTCGGGTCGTAGCGGTAGCGAGCTGGCCAGGTACTCGCGGACCTGCCGCTCGGCCTTCGGCTCCAGCACCGGCGCCACCGCCTGCCAGACGAACGTGCCGACCTGCGTCGTGTCCGTCAGGCCGCTCATCGTCGTCCACGGGAATGAAGATGCAGTACTTGTCCGGCCGGTTGTAGTTCGACATCTGCACCTTGTCTTCGCATGACGCCGACGATCTCGAACGGCTGGCCCGCCGATGCGGATGGTTTCGCCCGACCGGCGGAATGCGCGCCGAACAGCTTGCGCTGCACCTCGCTGCCGATGAACGCCACGCGACGATGCAGCCGGACATCTTCGTCGTCGAGGAAGCGGCCGCCAGGCTGCGGCGTCTCGCTGCGCATCGCGCCGTAGCTCGCGGCCACGGCGCGCACCAGGTGGCTCGACTGCCTGTTGCCGTAGCACGACCGGGAAGTCCGTCATGAACTCCGGGCTGACGTCGCCTTCACCAGCGGCAGCTCGCCGATCGCCTTCGACGTCGGCAGTCGTGATGCGGACGCGCTTGCCCGCCCGCTCGCCGCCCGCCTGCAGGCTCGTCTGGCCCAGCAAGGTGACGACGGTGCCGTCGCGAGAACGCGCCCGCGGAAGCCGTGCGTCGAGCGCCGCGCGGAAGCCGTCGCCATAGGCGAGCAGCACGACGACGGAGACGATCCCCCACGAGATGCCCAGCATCGACAGCGCGGCGCGAAACCAGTGGTGATAGAGCCCGTGAAGCGCCTCGCGACGACGACGTCGCCGCAGCATCGCGCCGGCAGACGGCGGCTCGCGTCGGCGCGCGCTGCGGCATCGCCATGGTCGCATCGAGGGAACGCGGTCGGAGCGGGCATGGCTACATCTCGAAGCGCAGCGCTTCGACCGGCGGCAGCTCGGCCGCGCGCCGCGCCGGATAGGTGGAGGTGACGACACCGATCACGATCAGCGTCACCAGCGACAGCAGCCCCGCCTGCCACGACACAACCATCCCGACGAAGCGCGCCGGCATCGGCGCCAGGTTGACCAGCCGAGCACAGCCCCAGCGCGACGCAGCATCCGGCGCCGCCGCTCAGCAGCGTGAGGAAGAACCCCTCGAGGAAGAACTGCCGCTGGATGCTGCGCGACGTCGCGCCGAGCGCCTTGCGGACGCCGATCTCGCGCGTCCGCTCCTTCACCGCGACCAGCATGATGTTCATCACGCCGATGCCGCCGAGCGACGAGCGTCACGACGCCGACGATGCGTGAAGAAGTCGCGCATGCGGTCGATCATGCGACCGAACATCAGCGTCTGGAGCGACGTGTCCCACATCGTCGATCGCCTGCCGGTCGTCGGGATCGAAGCCGTGCCGCCTGGCAAGGATCGTCGCGGACGTTCTGCTCGAGCGGCCAGTCGATGTCCTCGATGCGGCCGGTGCGCTGCGTCGAGCACCTGCCGGCAGCGCGTCGACCACGAACGCCTTCGGCGCCACGATGATGTCCGACAGCGTTCCGGGCGCGGCGTCGCGGCGCGGCATGTCGCGCATCATCGCCGCGAACGGCACGAAGATCTTGTTGTTGTCCGGGCCGTTGTAGTTGCTGTCCTGCTCCTTCTTCCGGATCTTGCCGACGACCGTGTACGGCAGGCCGTTCGAGCTGGAGCGTCTCGCCGAGGATGTGGCGCTTGCCGAACAGCTGATCGGCCATGTCGTAGCCGACGATGGCGACGCGCGACGCCTGCTCTTCGTCGTTCCACGTGAAGTGGCGGCCGTACTCGAGCTCGATCGTGCGGATGTCGCTGATAGGGCGGCTCGATGCCGGTGATGCGGGCCGAGGCGGCGTTGTAGCGCTCTTCACGCGCGCGCCGGCTGCGTTCGAGCTCGGGGCTGACCACGTCCACCATCGACGACTCGGCGGCAATCGCACGCGCATCGTCCAGCGTCAGGAAGATCTGGCGGCCGGCGCGCTCGCCGCCGGCCTGCAGGCTCGTGCGGCCGCCCCAGACGATGCCGATGTTCTTGCCGAGCTCGCGCAGCACCTTCTCGTTGCCGCGCCGGAACCCTTCGCCGGTGGCCGAGAGGATGACGACCGAGATCATCCCCCAGAGGATGCCGAACATCGTGAGAAGGCTGCGCAGCTTGTTGGCGCGCAGGTTCTCGAACGACTGGATGAACAGGCGTCGCGTCATGCAGGTCCGATCAGGAGGGAAGGACGACCTTGTCGCCTTCCTTGAGCCCTTCGAGCACCTGGATGCTTCGTGCCGTTGCCGACGCCCAGCTTCACCGGCACGCGGCGGCCGGTCTTTCGGCGCGGCGGGGTCCGCCAGGTCGACGAACGCGCGTGCTTCTGGGCGTCGTAGGTGATCGCGGCCTCTGGGACGATCAGCGAGTCCGGGTGCTCTTCGAGGACGATCTCGGCGTTGGCGGTCATGTTCGCCTTGAGCTCCTTGCCCGGGATTGTCGATCGAGACGCGGACCTCGAAGTTGGTGACGTTGTCCTTCTCGACCCCCATCGGCGAGATCTGCGTGACGCGTCCGTTGAACACCTTGTCCTTGAACGTCTCGACGCGGATGCGGGCCGTGCTGGCCGAGCCGCACGTGGCCGATGTCGGCTTCGTCCACCTTGCCGCGGACGAATACCTGGTCGATGTCGCCGAGCGTCATCACCAGCGTCGCGTTGGCGCCGAGATTCAGGATCGACGAGACCGGGCTGCCGATCTCGACGTCGCGCGTGAGGACGGTGGCCGCGAATCGGCGCGCGGATCGTCGCGTTGGCGAGGTCCTCGGCGGCGCGGTCGGCCGCGGCCTTGGCCTGCGCCACCTGGGCCCGCGCCTCGGCGACCCGGGCCTGGCTGACCGCGAGCTGCGACTGCGCGGCGCGCTTGCGGTTTTCCGCCACGTCCAGAGCGCTCTGCGCGTCGTCGAGCGCGGACTGCGGCGATCAGGTTCTGCGCGAACAGCGACAGGGCGCGCTCGTAGGCACGGCGCGCGAACTCGGCGTCGGGCCCTTCGGCCTCGACGCGGTTCTTCTTGAGCTGCGCTTCGGCGCCTTCGAGCGCGGCCTGCGCGGCGAGGAGGTTGGCCTCCGCGCCGCGCACCTGCGCGAGCAGCTGCTCCTTGTCCAGCTCGACGAGCACGTCGCCCTCGACGACCAGGCTGTCGACGTTGACCCGCAGCGCCTTGATGATGCCGTTCGCCTTCGACTTGATCTCGATCTTGGTGATCGGCTCGACCTTGCCGGTGGCGACGACCGAACTTGACCATCGTGCCGCGCTCGACGGTCGCGAGCTTCGACGGATCGATGTCGAGCCGACGCGCCGCGCAGGGTCGCGAAGCCGGCGACGGCAATAGCTGCGAGCGCCGCGACGCCCAGAAGCGAAATACAGGCGTTTGCGCGATTTCGTGGCCGGGCATACCCTCCATTTACGAACAGGCGGGCCCTGAAGTTCAACCGTCGCGCGGTAAGATGGCCCGCGATGTGGATCCTGCAGAGTTCAGACGCGGAGATCGAGCCGCTGACGTTCCGCGTCTCTCCCGGCGGTGTCAAGACGGTCGGCCGAGCACCAGCGCTGACCTCATCCTCGACGCGGCGCTGGTTTCCCGCATCCACTGCCGGCTGGAGGCGCACGACGAGACGCTCGAAGTCGTCGACCTGGAGAGCACGAACGGCACGTTCGTGAACGGCGCCCGGGTCACGCGAGCGCACCTGATTCCGGGCGACCGGCTTGCAGGTGGGACGAGTGGAGCTCCAGGTGGGACGGAGCGACTGAAGAAGGTGCCATCCCCAGGCTCTCGGCTCTGGGCTTTGGAGCTTCGGTCTCCGACCTGCGACTTGACGCACTTGCGACTGTCTAAATCGCCTGCAGGAAAGGGTTCGTCCTCTTCTCCTGTCCGATCGTCGTGTCGGGCCCGTGTCCCGGGTACACACGCGCATCGTCGCCGAACGCGAAGAGCACCGTTCGGATCGAGCCGATGAGCGTGGCGTAGTCGCCGCCCGGCAGGTCGGTCCGGCCGATCGATCCGGCGAACAGCGTGTCGCCGACGAACAGGTCCAGCCCGGTCTCGCCCGGGCGCGCGACCTGCAGACACACACCGCCAGGGCAGTGCCCCGGCGTGTGATGCGGGACGCGCCTCGAAATCGCCGAACGCGATTGCCTCGCCTGGCGCGTAGAAGCGGTCGATCGGCGGCGGCGCGGGTCGACGCGCAGCCCGAACAGCGCGCCCTGCTCGACCGCCCGTTCGTACAGGAACAGGTCGTCGCGGTGCAGATGGACGGGGACGCCCAGCGCCCGCTTCGCGGCGCCCACGCCCGTGACGTGATCGACATGCGCGTGCGTGAGCAGGATGTGCCTGATGGTGATGTCCTCCTGCGTCGACGAACTCCAGGAGCCCGTCCACTTCGTCGCCCGGATCGATGATGACGCCTTCGCGCGTGCGCGGGCAGGCCACCACGAAGCCGTTCTTGGAGAACGGGGCCGACGGCCTGCGTCTCGATTATGATCACGCGGTGATTCTAGCAATCCTCGACGACCTGCTGTTCACGTCGAAGATCCGATCCGCCGCGAGCCAGCTGGGCGTGCCGGTCGCGTTCGCGAAGTCGTCGGCCTCTGCGCTCGAGCAGATGCGCGCCTCCGCACCGTCGCTGGTCATCCTCGACCTGAACAACGCACGCACCGATCCGATGGGCACGGTGGTCGCGATGCGAGCGGACGCCGCGCTGGCGCCGATTCCGACGATCGGCTTCGTCTCCCACGTCGATACCGCGACGATTGACGCCGCGCGCCAGGCCGGTGTCGGCGAGGTGCTGGCGCGCTCGGCGTTCGTCGCGCGGCTCGGCGAGATCCTGAGCCGACCCTGACGCGCCGGTCTCCGGTCAGCGTGTAACCCACCACAGCGCAGCGACGGCCGCGGCGCCCAGGACCACGAGCACGGCGGTGCGGTGCGACCGCGCGGGCTCGTGCCCCAGCGCCTGTTCCGGCCGTGGCGCAGGGTCGCCCGGTTCGAGCTCCCCGGCAATGGCGCGCAGCGTTCCCGCAAGGGTCGCCATGGAGTCGAACCGCTCCCCGGGCCGCGCGAGCGTGAGCCGTTCAAGCACCGGGCGCACATCGCCCGGAACCTGCGGCACGCGGAGCTCCCCTGGCCAGCCACTCTTCAGCGGCCGACCGACGAGCGTCTCGAACAGGAGCGCTCCGACTGCCGCGAAGTCGTCCACCGGATCGGCCGCGGCCGCACGCGTCCAGGCCATCATGCCGACATCGAGCAGCTTGGCGGCCCCTTTCGGCGTGACGACGACGGCGCCGGCATCGAGCGCGCCGTGGCTGAGCCCGTGCGCGTGGGCCACCGCGAGGCCGTCGGCGATCTGCGCGGCGAGATCCAGCGCACGCCGCCGGTTGAGCGGCGCTCCAGCGATCACGGCGGACAGGTGCTGTCCCGGTACGAACTCCGTTGCGAGGTACGCGCGGCCGTCGGCCACACCGCAGTCGTAGATCGCCGCGAGCGCCGGATGCGAAGCCGCAGACGCACGACGCGCGGCGTCGAACAGGCGCGACAGGGCCTCGGGGTCGTCGGCAGTCGGCGGCGCTATCACCCGAAGCGCCACCGTCCTGCCGGACTGGAGATCGCGCGCGCGGTGGAGCTCGCCCAGGGCGTTTCGACCCACGGACTCCAGGAGTTGGAATCTCGCGATCGTCGAAGGCATCGGATGCGCGAATTATACTGAGCGCGGCCTCGTGAGCGTTCACACCGCGATCCTCCGCACCAACCGCAACTTCCGCCTGCTGTTCATCGGACAGACCATGTCGCAGCTCGGCGACTGGTTCAACTCGGTCGCGGTCTTCGCGCTGCTGCTCGACCTCACGGGCTCTGCGACTGCGGTCGCGTGGATGATGATCGTGCAGTTCCTGCCGATGGCGCTCGTCGGCCCGATCGCCGGCGTCGTGGTGGACCGCGTCGACCGGCGGCGGCTGATGATCGCGACCGACGTGCTGCGCGGCCTGCTCGTCCTCGGACTGCTGCTCGTGCGCACGCGCGAGGAGGTGTGGCTGGCCTATGTCCTGATGGCGCTCACGGTCACCCTGTCGGCGTTCTTCGAGCCCGCGCGCACGTCCACGATCCCGAACGTCACCAGCCGCGAGGAGCTGATGCCCGCGAACGCGCTCTCGAGCGCGACCTGGGCCGCCATGCTCGCGATCGGCGCGTCAATCGGCGGCCTCGTTACGGCACTGGCCGGACGCAATATCGCGTTCGTGATCAACGCGCTGTCATTCTTGGTCTCCGCCTGGTTCATCAGCCGGACGACGTACGACTCGAGGCCCGCGCCGAGGCAGCCGCTGCGAGGCTGGCTCGCGATGACGGGGCTCCCGGATCTGATCGAAGGCATCGCGTACGTGCGCAGCAGCTCACACGTATCGGCGCTGATGTTCGTGAAGGCCGGGTGGGGGCTCGCGGGCGGGGTCCTGCTGCTCCTCAGCATCTTCGGGCAGCGAATCTTTCCGGTCGCCGGGAGCACGGCTGCAGGGATTGGCGTCCTCTACGGCGCGCGCGGCATCGGCGCCGGCCTTGGCCCGATCGCGCTGCGGTGGATCCTCGGGCAGACGCCAGCCACGATGCGCCGCGCGATCGGCCCGGCGTACTTCATCGTCGGCGGCTTCTATGCGGCGCTGGCAGCCGCCGGCTCGCTGCCGGTCGCCGCGTTGTGCGTGCTGCTGGCGCACTTCGGCGGGTCGGTCCTGTGGGTCTTCAGCACGGTGCTGCTGCAGATGGAGGTGTCCGATTCGTTTCGCGGCCGCGTCTTCGCCACGGAGCTCGCGCTGGTCACGCTGACGTCATCGATTTCCAGCTACGTCACCGCGTACGCGCTCGACACGCTGGCATGGTCGCCGCGGGAGCTCTCGCTGGCGCTCGGCGTGGGCTTCGCCGTTCCCGGCGTCTTGTGGCTGATCATCCAGGCGCGCTGGAAGCCCGCGACGTTGCCGGTCAGCTCGCTCGACTTGTGACTTGTCGGACTTGCGACTTGCGACTACGCCTTGTTCGCCCTGATCTCCGCCATCGCACTCTGCACCAGCTGCTTGGCGTCGTTCAGCTGCTCCAGGATCAGCGCGATGTCCATCTTCGGCTGGCCGGGAAACCGCTCGCTGCGGCAGTAGACGCCGTGCTGGCCGACGAGCGCCAGCGAGTCGGTCAGCAGGTCAAGAGCCACCGCGAGCCGCCCCCGTGCGGGGCCCATCATCGTCTCGTGCTGCTCGAGCGTGTCGCGGTGCTTGTGGAAGACGGACATCAAGTTACTTCCTCGGCGGCTTGGACGGGCGCAGCTCGACGCGGCTCGGAAGGGTCCGCGCGTCCATGCGCAGCAGTCCGAGCACGACGTCGGCGACGTGCTCCGGAGCGATTTTCCAGTCCGCGCCGCTCGTCGCCTCGCCGGAGAAGCCGGTCGCGACCGAACCGGGCGGCGATGACGCTCACGCGGATGTTGTCGTGCCGCACTTCCTGCATCAGCGCCTCGCTGAACGCGTTGAGGCCCGCCTTCGACGCGCAGTACGCGGCGCCGCCGGCGAACGGCGTTCTTCCCGGCAAGGCTGCTGATGTTGATGATGTAGCCGCCGCCCCGGCGCCGCAGATGCGGCAGCGCCGAGTGGCACACGTTGAACACGCCGGTCAGGTTGGTGTCGATCACTTCGGCCCACTGCTCCGGCGTCATGTCAGCGACGTTCGCAAACATTCCGACGCCGGCGTTGTTGACGACGATGTCGAGGCCGCCGAAGCGGGCCGCAGTCGCCACGATCGCATGCTCGACAGCGTTCGCGTCGCGCACGTCGACGGCAAACGTGTCCACCGGCCGTCGCCCGCCGCCTCGATCCGCCGCCGCGCCTCGGTCAGCCCCGCCTCGCCCCGCGCGGTGATCGCCACGTGTACGCCCTGGGCGACGAGCGCCTGCGCGATCGCCAGACCGATGCCCTTCGACCCGCCGGTGACGATCGCCACCTGCCCACGGAGCTCGCTCGCCATCGCCATTACAATAGCCCACGGATGATTGACGTCGCCATCATCGGCGCGGGTGAACTGGGCGGTTCGCTCGCGCACGTCCTCGCGCAGCGTGGCCACGCGCGGCGCGTGCAGCTCGTCGATCCCACGGGTCAGATCGCAGCCGGCAAGGCGCTCGACATCATGCAGGCCGGGCCTGTGCAAGGCTTCAACACGCCGGTGACCGGCGCCAGCGACATCAGCCGGATCGCGGGCGCCTCGATCGTCGTCGTGGCAGATCCGGCGAAGCCGGATGGCGCAGACGATCTGCTGACGCTCAGGCAGATCGTGCAGATGGCGGGACGGGCGGTGGTTGTCTGCGCGGCCCCCGATCACCGGGTGCTGGTCGAGCGCGGCGTTCGCGAGCTCGGGTTCCCGCGCCAGCGCCTGTTCGGATCCGCACCCGAAGCGCTCGCCGCCTCGGTGCGGGCGCTGGTCGCCCTCCAGACCGACGGATCGGCCAGGGACGTGGCGCTCACCGTTCTCGGCGCGCCACCGTCGCACGCGGTCGTGGCCTGGGACGATGCCACGATCGGCGGATTCGCCGCCGCGCGGATCCTCGACGAGCCGACGCGCAGGCGCATCGCCGCGCAAGTTGGTCCGCTCTGGCCTCCAGGGCCGCACGCCCTGGCGCACGCGTGCGCCGAAGTGGTGTCGGCGCTGTGCGGCACCTCGCGCCGGCTAATCAGCTGCTTCGTGGCGCCCGACGACACGCTGGGACGCCGCAGCCGCGCGGTGGCGCTGCCGGTGCGTCTCGGTGTTGGCGGGATCAAAAGTGTCGAGCAGCCGACACTCAGCGTCACCGCCCAAGTCGCTCTCGACACCGCCATGCAGCTCTGACCGGGTTCGCCCGGTCAGGCGGCCGCACGCATCGCAGATGCACGTCGTCGGCGGCAGTCAGGCGTGAACGCGCAACTGTCTTCGTGCAGCGGTTGTGGGCTGTGTGAATCGGCGGGAAGGCGGGCCGCCGTTACGCGGGTTGGTCATGCGGATTGATCGGGTCGGGGGCAACCGGGTCCGCGATCGGATGCCGACCCGCAGGCCATCGGTTGCCGACCGACCAGCGATCAAATCCGCAACTCACCGTAGCAAGAAGTGCGCCTCATGCGGCGGCGTGGTGCAGCGTCAGGCCGCCGGCGAAGTCAGCGAGCTGCTTGCGGAGGATGAGCCGGCCGCGATGCAGGCGCGACTTCAGCGTCTGATCCTTCACGCGGAGCATGGCGCTGGCCTCCTCGGTCGACATCCCCTGGACGTCGCGCAGCATCACCGGCGCGCGATAGATCGCCGGCAGCGACAAGATGGCGCGCACTGCGCGCTTGCGCAGCTGCGAGCGGAATACCCGCTCGTCGGCCATGTCCGACCAGTCTGCAACCTCCCGCCGTGCGGGCGCCGCCTCGTCCCCGTCGGTGCCCACGGCGTGCACCAGGGCCTCGTCGTTCTGCGAGCGCTGGTACTTCGCCGTCCGCAGGCGAGACATCGCCGTGTTGAACGTGATGCGATAAATCCAGGATGAAAGCGCCGCGTCGCCGCGGAACTCGCCGACCTTGCGATGCACCTTGTACAGAACGTCCTGCATCACCTCTTCCGCGTCTTCCTTGTTGCGCAAGTAGCGGAACGCCAGCTGATAGATCTTCGACCCGTAAGCCTCGGCCAGGTCACGCAGCGCCGACTCGTCCCCGGCCTGCAGCCTGGCGAGGAGCGCTAGATCCTTTGTGTCCCTCATATGTCCTCGCTGGCTTTGAAAACACCGAATGGGCAGGAATTATTCCGGTCACGGGTAGATGACCGTAAAGCGATGCAGCAGAGCTTCTTAGCGAAGCGCCAGACCGATCAGTATGGTCGGGCCGAGGACGCCGACCACAAGGATGAAGCCGAGCAGGGCTCCGGCGACCGGCCGGCCGAAGTTGAGCGTCCACCGCCGGCCGTCGCGGGTCGGCACGAAGAGCGCCGGATCGTCTGCATTACGGTAGAGCTGACCAAGCCGCCAGTGCGCGGCCACATACGGCCGTGGCTCCGGACGTCCGAGCCGCCGCTGCGCCCTCGCGCCGACGACGCCGGTGGCGACCACTGCTGACATGGCGACCACGTTGTACAGCGGCAACGTCGACCGTTCAGATATCCACAGGCGTGCCAGGGCAAAGGCCGCGTACCCCTGAAACGTCACCCAGACGAGCGCAATCAGCACCACCGCTTCCGCCGCCGCTGCCGCCGCGCGCACGTCCGGCGCCTCCTCGTCGTGGTCGCCGTGCGGCCGCGAGAGCAGCAACGCCGCAATCGTTCCGAAGATGAGCGCCAGGAGCACCTGCACCCCGACCGGGATGAGCACCCGCGGCAGCGTCCGGTACTGCCAGCCGTTCGCCGCGCCACGGCGATTGAAGTGCACGGGCAACAGGTCGGGCAGCGACGGATACTCGAGCGCCAGGTAGATGGCGGTCGCGGAGACGACCAGCAGGGTCAGGTACGCGGCAGCGCGGGTGATCGGCGTGGGTGGCAGCGTTCCGCGTCGTGTCATGAGTCCACGTGCGCCGCAGGCACGAGCGCCTCCTGTGCGACCCGGTCGAACACCGCCGCGAAGTGCGCCACGATGCGATCCTCCACCTCGCGGCGCGATGCGGTGCATCCCAGCATCGCCAGCGACGTGACGCCACGATCGGCGATGCCGCACGGCACGATCAGGTCGAACGCCGCCAGGTCCGTCGTGTGATTGAGCGCGAAGCCGTGGCTGGTGATCCAGCGCTGGATCCGCACCCCGATGGCGGCCAGCTTCTCGTCGCCGGCCCAGACCCCCGTGAGTCCCTGGATGCGCCCGGTGGCGATGCCGTAGTCGGCCGCCACGCGCATCAGCACCTCTTCGATGTCGCGCACATATTTGTGCACGTCGCGACGATCGGGGTTCAGGTCGATGATCGGGTAACCGACGATCTGGCCGGGGCCGTGATACGTGATGTCGCCGCCGCGGCCCGTCTCGAAGACACCGATCCCGCGTGCGTCGAGTTCGTCGGGCGGCGCGAGGATGTGCGACCGCCCGCCGTCACCACGGACGCCCAGGGTGAGGACGGGCGGGTGCTCGACCAGCAGCAGGATGTCGCCAATGGAGCCGGCCCGCCTCGCGTCGACCAGCGTGCGCTGCAGCGTCAGCGCCTCCGCGTAGCCCATCGGGCCGAGACGCCGAATCTCGAGGGTTCTCATTGCTTCGCAGGTCGGCGCCATCGCGCAACCCGCTCCCTTGAAGTATCGGACGGAACGCGATTGGCCGCGAGCGCCCGCTCGGCCTCAGGCGCCTCTCTCACAGGGCCGGATGCTTACGCGTGCGCGGGGTTCCAGTTCTCGAGCTGCTGCTTGATCAGCGACATGAACTCGTCGCCGACCGCTCCGTCGATCACCCGATGGTCGAACGCCAGCGAGAGATACCCCATCAGCCGGATGCCAATTGCGTCGTCGATGACGACGGCGCGTTTCTCGATGGCCCCCACGCCAAGGATGCCGACCTGCGGCTGGTTGATGATGGGCATGCCGAACTGCGCACCGAGCCCTCCGGGATTGGTCACGGTGAACGTTCCGCCGGCCACATCGTCCGGCTTGAGCTGCTTCGTCCGGGCCCGCTCGGCGAGGTCGGCGATGGCCTGGCTGATGCCGAGGAGGTTCTTTTCGTCGGCGTTCTTCACGACCGGCACGATGAGCCCCCAGTCGAGCGCCACGGCAATCCCCACGTTCACCTGCTTGTGATAGGTGACCTCGTTGTTCGCATCGACCGACGCGTTCATGACCGGCACGGCGCGCAGCGCATCGACGGCCGCCTTGACGATGAACGAAAGATACGTGAGACTTGCGCCGCTCGCCTCGTACTCCGCCTTCTTCGCCTTACGGATCTGATCGACCCGGCCGAAGTTCACCTCGAAAACCGAATGCACATGTGCCGACGTGCGCCTGCTCAGGATCATGTGCTCGGCGATCTTCCGCCGCATGACCGACATCGGCACGGTCTTGCCCGCCAGGCCGGCGCCCGTGGCAAGCGCCTGGCCGGACGGCGCGGGCCCGTGGGCCGCCGGGGCATCGCCCGCGGCACGAGCCGCCTCGGTGGTTCGCGACGGCGACGCGATGTAGGAAAGGATGTCGTGCTTCGTGACGCGGCCGGCGACACCGGTGCCGTGCAGCCGCGTGATGTCGACCTGATGCTCCTGCGCGATCCGGCGCACGAGCGGAGACGAGCGCTGGCGCAGCCGATCCTCGCCCGCCGACTCGCGAGGCGCCTGCTCCGGCGGGGCCGCAGTGGTGGACGGCGCGCCATCAGCCTGCGCCTTCGGCGCGGGTGGCGGCGCGGCCGGCTCCGCGGCCGCAGGCGTCGCGACGGCTGGCCCGCCGACAGCCGGCTTTGTTCCCGGCGGCGCGATGATGGCGACGACTGTGTTGACCGGAACCGTCTCGCCTTCCTTGGCGCGAATCTCGGACAGGACGCCGGCCGCCGGCGACGGGATCTCCGCGTCCACCTTGTCGGTGGAGATCTCGAACAGCGGCTCGTCGCGGTCGACGCTGTCGCCGACCTTCTTGATCCAGCGGACGATCGTGCCTTCCGCGATCGACTCGCCCATCTGTGGCATCACTACGTCGGTGGCCATCGTCATCCTGTTCTGTCGCCTGGGAGCCCGCCGCCCGGGGACGCCGGCGTCACGCCCGGCGGCTGCTGTCGGGGCGGTCAGACGTGAATCGCCGCGCCGTGCGTCGCGTGCGCCGCCTCACCCACGGCTTCCGCCATCGTCGGATGCGCGTGGATGGTGCGAATGAGCTCCTCGACCGTCGACTCGAGCCGCAGCGCGAGGGTCGCCTCCGCAACGAGCTCGGTCGACCGCGGGCCGATCATGTGCACGCCGAGCATCTCGTCGTACTTCTTCTCGGCGACGATCTTCACGAATCCTTCGGTTTCGCCGGCCATCTTCGCGCGGCCGAGCACGCCGAACGGGAAGCTGCCGACGCGCACGTCGTAGCCGCGCTCCACCGCTTCGCGCTCGGTAAGCCCCACGCTGCCGATCTCCGGATCGCAGTAGGTGCAGCCCGGCACGTGATGGTAGTTGAGCGGGTGCACGTCCTGCCCGGCGATCCGCTCGGCCGCGATGATGCCTTCGGCCGACGACACGTGCGCCAGCTGCGGGTGCGGCGTCGTCCCCAGCGTAATGACGTCGCCGATCGCGGAGATGCCCGCAACGTTCGTGCGGTACATCGGGTCGACCTTGATGTAGCCGCGATCCATCTCGATGCCCAGCTTCTCGGCGTCGAGGCCGGCGGTGACGGGGCCGCGTCCGGTCGCCACCAGCAGGTACTCGGCCCGGATCGCCTTCGTGGTCCGTCCGGCAGCGTGGCCTCGATGTCGACGCCGTCGCCCGTCACCTTCGCGCTCGTCACCTTCGTGCCGGTGTGCGCGGTGATGCCCTGCTTGCGGAACGATTTCGCCAGCTCCGCCGACACCGCCTCGTCTTCGACCGGCACGAGGCGCGGCAGCAGCTCGAGGATCGTCACCTCGCTGCCGAAGCGCCGGAAGATCGAGCGCGAACTCGACGCCGACCGCGCCGCTGCCCATGATCGCCATCGACTTGGCGGCACCGCCTTCAGGTGGATCGCCTCGTCGCTCGTGATGATGCGCTTGCGGTCGATGGTGATGCCCGGGACGCTCCGCGGCGCCGAGCCGGTGGCGACGATGATCTCCCGGCTTGCGCGCAGCGTCTGCTTGTCGCCCTCGAACACGTCGACGCCGCCGTTGCCGGTCAGGCGGGCGGTTCCCTTGATCCAGTCGATCTTGTTCTTCTTGAACAGGAACTCGACGCCCTTGGTCAGGCCGGTGACGACCCGGTCCTTGCGCGCCTGGACCTGCGTCATGTCGATGCCGACCGGCGCCGCCGAGCCGTCGCCGATCGTGACGCCCCACTCCTTCGCGTTCTGGACGACCTTCAGCGCGTGCGCGTGCTCGAGCAGCGCCTTGGTCGGGATGCAGCCCCACAGCAGGCAGGTGCCGCCGAGCGCCTTCTGCTTCTCGACGACGGCGACCTACAACCCGAGCTGGGCGGCGCGGATCGCGGCCACGTAGCCGCCGGTGCCGGCGCCGATGACGATGACGTCGTATTCGTTGCCGTGTCATTTCTTCAAGGAGGACAGCGGGACGAACGAAGTTGTCGGCGCCGGCCGCGAGGGCTGCGGTACCGACCTCGGCACCGTCCTCCGGCGCCGCCTCGCCGAGGCCGACGCCGTCTCGAGCCTGTCGCCTGCCCTCAGCTGGCCGTGCTCGTACCGCAGCTCCCAGTAGGACTCGGTCAGCCGCTCGAGCCGTCGCGCAGCGCGCCGCGCGCTCAGCAGGGCGCGCAGGACGGCGACCAGAGCACCGCGACGGCAGCAACGACACTGGCAAGGTCAACAAAACCGTACGTTAGCGAACGGCTTGCAACAGTGTCAACCGCCTGCCACAATACCGACGCTCCCTGCCCCCGTCGATGAGCCCACAAGCCCAAAACCGTCCTGATCGTCGACGACGACGAGGGCATGCGGGACACGCTCACCGCGATCCTCAAGCGCGAATACCGCGTGCTGCGGGTCGCGAGCGGCGAAGCGGCGCTCCCCGGTGCTCAACCGGGACAGACGTCGACCTGGTGCTGCTCGACGTGCGGCTGCCCGGCATCAGCGGCTTCGAGGTGCTGCGGATCGTCAAGGAGAACTACAGCCTGGTCGAGGTCATCATGATCTCGGCGGAGTCGGACATCGAAACCGCCGTCCAGGCCATGAAGCACGGCGCCTACCACTACGTCACCAAGGACTTCGAGCACGACCAGCTCCGCTCGCTGGTGCGCAACGCGAGCGAGCGCCAGGACCTGAACCGCCAGGTGCTGACGCTGTCCGCGCAGGTGGCCGACAGTCGGAGCGCGAGTTCATCGTCGGCCCGAGCAAGATGACGCGCGACATCGTCGACGCGGTGCACCGGATCGCGAAGCTGTCGGCGACGGTGCTGATCCTCGGCGAGAGCGGCACCGGCAAGGAGCTGCTCGCGCGGCTCATTCACCGCGAGGCGGGCAGCACCGACGCGCCGTTCATCGCCGTGAACCTCGCCGCGATCCCGAAGGAGCTGGTCGAGAGCATCGCTGTTCGGCCACGAGCGGGGCGCGTTCACCGGCGCGCATGCGGCAGCAGACTCGGCAAGTTCGAGCTGGCGTCCGACGGCACGCTGTTCCTCGACGAGATCGGCGACCTGCGCTTCGACCTGCAGGCGAAGCTGCTGCGCGCGATCCAGGAGGGCGAAATCGAGCGGATCGGCGGGCAGAAGCCGATCAGGACCAAGTTCCGCCTCATCGCGGCGACCAACGTCGACCTGGAGAAGGCGGTGAAGGAGGGGCGCTTCCGCGAAGACCTCTTCTACCGGATCAACGTCATCCCGATCAAGCTGCCGCCGCTGCGCGAACGGTCGAGGACATCCAGCAGCTGGCCGAGTTCTTCCTGCGCCGCTACAACACGCGCTTCCGCAAGCGGCATCCTCGGCATCACCGACACGACGATGCAGATGCTGAAGCGGCTACTGGTGGCCGGGCAACATCCGCGAGCTGGAGAACCTGATCGAGCGGCTCGTCGCGATGAGCGACAAGGACTACATCTGCGAAGAGGATCTGCCGCTCGAGTTCCACTTCGCGCAGCTCGAACCGCAGGGCGCCCGGACCGACAGCCTCTTCGAGGACGCGACGAACACCTTCGAGCGCAACTTCATCCTCCGCGCGCTCGAAAAGTGCGCGTGGAACGTCACGGCGACCGCCGAATACCTCGGCATGCCGCTCAGCACGCTGAAATACAAGATGGACAAGCTCGATGTGCGTCAGCTGGCCCGGAGGATCCGGGGGCTCTGACGCGGGCTGGTGAGGGAGCGCAGCGGCCCGGCGGCCGCCGCGCTGCTCTCCACCCTGATGTGTCGCCGTCTCCGTTGAGGGGGAGCGCGTCTCGTGAAAAGGCGGCGCGACCCTACTTGCGGGGCAGCACCGCGTCCTTGAGCTGCTTGGTGATGCGGGCCTTGACGACGGTCTTGGCGGGAATCTTGATGGCCTCGCCAGTCGCCGGGTTGCGGCCCATGCGCGCCTTGCGCTTCTGGACCACAAGCTTCACCATCCCCGGCAGCACGAACTCACCGGAGCTTCTTCAGCTCCTTCTCGGCAAGCTGCGCCAGCTCGTCGAAGAACTCGCGAGCCTGCGTACGCTTCACTTCGAACCGCTCGGCGAAGTGCGAGAACAGCTCGGACTTGCCCATCCTGCGGGCGTCAACCATGGTGCATCCCCTTCTGTGCGATCGCGCGCCAGCCAGTCTGCCCGTCGATCAGCCCGCGCGCAGCGGCGATCGCGGTTTTGCTTTGGAATTGGCCGTATGCTAACGCGCAATTTCCGCCAGTGTCAAACGCAGATCCGGCAAAAACGGCCGAATTCCTGAGGGAATGTTAGACTTTTGAAGTCATGTCAAGCTCGACGCTAGAGACCTTTCCCAACCCGCGCCCCGAGCGCGATTTCGAGATCGCGATCAGCTGCCCGGAGTTCACGTCGGTCTGTCCAATGACGGGGCTCCCCGACTTCGGCGAAATCCGGATCACATACGTGCCCGATCAGCACTGCGTGGAACTGAAGTCGCTCAAGTACTACCTGATCGAGTTCCGCAACCGCGGCATCTTCTACGAGCAGGTGACCAACCAGATCCTCGACGATCTGGTCCAGGCGCTCCGGCCGCGGCGCATGACGGTGGTCGGCGACTTCTCCGTCCGGGGAGGCATCAAGACGGCCGTAACGGCCACCTACGACGCACGCATGCCTGCAGGCGGGTAGCACCCCCGGCGCTGCGGCGCGTCCGCGCCGTGCGGGCGTCAGGACGTCACTGGTAGGGTAGTTCGAGGCCGGTCACGATTTCGCGCAGCGAGTCCTCGCCGGACGCCGCCGCCTCCCGCATCGTCGGCAGGAGCTCGGTCCCGATGCGGTAGGTGGCCGACCCCTCGCGCAGCCGGCACCAGACGACCCTGACGCCGTCGACCGACACCCGCGCGGAGGGTGCTTCGACGCGGAGCACCGCAATCGCGCCGCCGGCGACGGCCGTCCGCGATTCCACCAGACAGCCACTGCGACTGAGTTCGAGCACCGTGACGTTCGTCGCACGCCACAGGACGGCGGGCGCCGACTTGCGAGGGATGCGATCCAGCAGCTGCTCGTTCGACTCCTGCGCGACCAGCGCGATACGCTGCGTCACGAAGCCGCCGTGCGCCACCGGCGCGGACGCCACGGCACGGACAGGCACCGTGACCAGCCCCGGCGCGCCGAGGACGGCCAGCGTCAGCGACTCCCCCTCGCGGGCGCCGAGAGCGCTGCTGATCCAAATCTGATCGCCGCGACACTCCTCGAGGGTGATGTCCTCGCAGATGCGCAGTTCCCCTTCCCACGTGTTCGCGAGGAGGAACCGTGGGTGACGCCGTCGCTTGACTCCCATGTCGACCCGTTGAATGCGGAAACGTCCGCATGTGCGACCACAGCAACGACGGTGCCCCATGCACGAGGCAGGGGCGTTCTGAGCGATTACTGGAGGAAACGCCGCGCCGCGGGTTTCGGGCCCACGGCGCGTGCGAGTGAAGTCGGGCGACGGCCAGATGTTCCTCTGCCGAGGAGGCTACTTTCCCTGGGCCGCCTGCGGCGGCATGCTGTCGATGCCGGCCAGTGGATTCCACGGCGCACTCCCCAGCGTGACACCCGCACGGAAGGGCCGGAAGTCGACGGCACACTGGTGCGCCGCGAGGAAGTTGAGGAACCGCTTGTAGTCCTGGTCAGGCATGCCGAACAGCCGCAGGACCGCGCGGTAGTTGCCGCCGGTCGCGGCCAGACCGCGTTGGACCAGTTCGCGGAGGTCGTGCCTCGTGATGTCCCGATTGAGGAACAGCGCGTGGACGTGCACCCAGAACTGATACGTCCCCGACTGCAGGCCGGCGAACAGCTCGTCCGCGACCTGCTTGCGCCGCTCCCGTGTCGGCGTGATGTGCGCCGGATCGGCGCTGCGAATCGCCGGCGGCAGTTGATCCACGTCGACGGCTGCCGACGTCGTCATCCACGCCAGCTGCTCCACGACGTTCTGCAACTCGCGGATGTTGCCGGGCCACCGGTACCGCTCGAGGGCGCGCAGCGAGTCCTCGGTGAACGCAATCGCGCGCCCGGTCCGGGCCGCGGTATGCGCCACCAGCGGACGGATGTCCTCGCGACGCTCGCGAAGCGACGGCACGCGGATGTGCACCACCTTCAGCCGATACAGCAGGTCGTCGCGGAACTGGCCGGCCGCGATCAGGTCGTCGAGATCGCGATTGGTCGCTGCCACGACGCGGACGTTCACGACCCGCGGCTGCTGATCGGATCCGACCGGCTGCAGTTCGCCGTTCTCGAGGAAGCGCAGGAGCATCGCCTGCATGCGCAGGCTCATCTCGCCGACTTCGTCGAGGAAGACGGTGCCCTGGTGCGCGAGCTGCAGCTTGCCCACCTTGTCGCGGAACGCGCCCGTGAAGCTGCCGCGCACGTGGCCGAAGAGCTCCGACTCCAGGAGCGCTTCGCTGAACGCCGCGCAGTTGACGGCAACGAAGTGATGCGCTCTCCGCGGCGAGCGCGCGTGCACGCCGCGCGCGACCAGGTCCTTGCCGACGCCGCTCTCGCCGGTGATGAGAACCTTGGCGTCGCCGCGCGAGACCTGATCGATGGTCGCGCGCAACGTGCGCATGACGGCGCTGTCACCGATGAAGGTGGGTTCAGCGCACGACGACTGGGACGGAAATGGCCTGATGGTCGACACAAAGCACCTGCTCGCGCCCCTGCGGCAAATGCGCCGCAGAAGCCGCCCTGACGTGAAGTGTTGCCCCGCTTACCGGCTGAGATGCCTGCCCATCCGCAATTCGTGTACCCGGCTGGACGTTTCTAAGAACGTCGTAAAGTGCGCGTGCGAACGGATGCGACCGAAACTAGTGGGACGAGCGGTCGCCGGTGGGGTTCAGCACACACCAGGACGGTGATCAATCGGGGAGGACCCGTGGAGGACGCTGACGGAACGCCGACGCGCATCCCGATCGAAACCGAGATAGATCTGCACGCATTTTCGCCATCCGACATACGTTCCGTCGTTGACGAGTACGTGCGCGCGGCCGCGGCGGCAGGCCTGGAGCGCGTCCGGCTGGTCCACGGACGCGGGCGCGGCGTACAGCGCGCCATCGTTCAGGCGGTGCTCGATGAGCATCCGATCGTCGTCGAATTCTGGGACGATCCGGCATCCCATCTGGGCGCGACGATCGCTCGGTTGCTTACTGATGTGAATTGAGCTTGTACGCCGAGTGTTGGAAAAACAGCCGAGCTCCAAGACTTAGAAGACGCCCGGCACCAGGTGCCAGCTCACCCGTGAACAGTAGGCCCGGTAGCGGTCGTCACTGCTGAGCGTCCGCTCCTCCATCAGCGCCCGGACAATGAGCGCGGTATCGGAGGCCAGCACGAGCACGACGTTCGTCACGGTCGGATGCGCCGCGAGGAAGGCGACGTGCGCCAGGACGTAGCCGGCGTAGATCGGGTGCCGCATCAGGCCGTACGGCCCGCCGTCCACGACGCCGCGGTTCGCAGGCACCAGGCCGAAGCTGCGACCGAGCACCATCTTCGCGGCAATCACCAGCACCAGACCCGCCGTCGAGACCGCAGCGGTCACGGCGTCGGCAAAGAGCGGCGCCTCGCCACCGGCGCGCAGGAGCGGCGGGCCGATCAGCGACACGAACGTCACCGCCCGTGCCGCTGCCGACCGGTCGACGACGAGCGCGCGGCGCCGGAAGATGGTGAACACCACCACGAGCGCCTCGCTCACCAGCAGCAGCAGGCCGGTGATGCGGCGGGTCGCGAGGAAATCCTGCACGAGATTCATCGACAGCAGGACGAAGAGCACGCCCGACGCGAAGCGGGCGAAGACGTCGCCGGCCCGCTCCTTCATTGATGGCACGTCAGTTCACCTCGAGACGCCGTCTGTCGCGCGGCGCGCGCTCCGGGTTCGCGGCGGAGTCCGAGGCCACGAAGTACGACTCGCACGCCGCATCGAGCATCTCGCGCGTCAGCGTCGGCGCCTGTCCGCGATAGCGGCAGAGCGCGATGACCTGGTCGAGCAGGTCGCGCGGATGGCACGCGCGCAGCGGCCGGTTGTTCGGCGCGTAGTGTCGCCGCTGCAGGTACGCCACCATCACGTGGTGGAAACGCAGGCCGCGGCGGCTGGCAGTTCAGCTCGAAGATCCTGGCGTAACTGCTCGAGCGACGGATCGGTGATCTCGATCTTGTAGGGAATGCGCCGGAGGAACGCCTCGTCGGCGAGCGAGAGCGGATCGAGGTTGGTCGCAAACGACGATCAGCACGTCGAACGGCACCTGGATCTTCTTGCCGGTGTGCAGGGTCAGGTAGTCGACGCGGCTCTCGAGCGGCACGATCCAGCGGTTCAGCAGATCCTCCGGCCGCATCCGCTGGCGGCCGAAGTCGTCCACCAGCAACACGCCGCCGTTCGCCTTCATCTGCAGCGGCGCCTCGTGGAACTTCGAGATCGGGTTGAAGGTCAGGTCGAGCATGTCGAGCGTCAGCTCGCCGCCGACGATCACGACCGGGCGCTTGATGCGAACCCACCGGCGATCGCGCGGCCCGCGACTCGACGCACACTGCCGGCCTCGTCCTCGTCGTCGTCGACGTGATCGTGGAGGACCGGATCGAAGACCGTGATCGTCTGCCCGTCGACGTCGATCGCGTGCGGCACGTACACGTCGCCGCCGAGCGCCCGGCCCATGCCTTCGCCGAGCACGGTCTTGCCGTTGCCCGGCGGGCCGTAGAGGAAGACGGCCTTGTTGGCGTTGACCGCCGGTCCGAGCTGCTCGAGCACCTCGTCGTCGACGATGAGGTGGGCGAAGCCGCTCGCGGAGCCGCGTCGCGATCGACGTAGCCGCGCGCTCGCGGCCACGCTTTCATCGTGCTGGATGTAGGCGTCGAGCGGCACCGGCGCCGGCCCGACGTACTGGTTGGCGTCGAAGATACTGCCGCGCGCGGTCGCGCCCGAGGTCGGTGAGCGCGTAGCGGTAGCTGCCGATCCCGAGCCCGAGCGTGCCGCGCACCTCGATGAGCCGCTCGGCGCGCATGCGTCTCGACGAGCGGCTCGAGCATCGCGAACGGGCAGGCGCATGCGATCGGCGAGCGTCGACGCCGGTCGCCTCGCCGGTGTAGAGCGTCTTGATGAACAGCTGCCGAGCTGGTCGG
Organism: uncultured Acidobacteriota bacterium; assembly: GCA_963748265.1. Taxonomy (GTDB): domain Bacteria; phylum Acidobacteriota; class Vicinamibacteria; order Vicinamibacterales; family CAVVIG01; genus CAVVIG01. The sequence goes on from CAVVIG010000005.1 coordinate 188,054, forward strand.
ATGTGAGGCCCGTCTCCTCGAGAGTCGCGGGCGCCGCGCGGCGCGGGTGGGCCGCGTCGATTCAGGTCGTGCTGCGTTGACGAGCGTCTCGGTGGGCATGGCTACTTCTTCCTCGCCATCGGTCCGAGGACCTCGATGAACTTGATGCGCCGCCGGTCCGATGGTCACGACCCAGATCGCCGGGAAGATGCAGAACGACGAGCGGGAACACCATCTTCACGCCGGTCTTCGCCGCCGCTTCTTCGGCGCGCTGCCGGCGCTTGGTCCGCAGCGTCTCCGAGTGGACCCGCAGCGACTGCGCCACGCTCGTGCCGAACTTGTCGGTCTGGACCAGCATGGCCACGAGCGACGCGACATCGTCCACGCCGGTGCGCTCCGCAAGGTTGTGAAGCGCCTCGGCGCGCGCTTTGCCGGCGCGCAGTTCGAGGTTGACCAGCCGCAGCTCGCTCGCAGAGCTCGGGATGCGCGAACGTCCAGCTCCTGCGCCGACGCGCTGCAGCGCCTGATCGAGGCCGAGTCCGGCTTCGACGCTGACGACGAGCAGGTCGAGCGCGTCGGGCAGCCCGAGGCGGATGCGATGCTGCCGCGCCTTGGCGATCCGCGCGAGCATCATGCCCGGCAGGACGTAGCCGAAGCACGCAGGCGACGAGGGCGAGCCCGAAGTTCGGCCGCATGACGATCGGCGTCGCGAGCAGCGCGAAAGCCAGCGAGCGCCAGGCCGACCCGGATGCCGAAGAAGACGACGAGGGCTTCGGTGCTGCGGTAGCCGGCGGCACGAGCCGCTGCTGCAGCTTGCTCCGTCTCCGAGGCGGAGGACTGCGGGGCCACGTTGCCAAGCCGCTTCAGCGCATCGACCATCGCGCGCTCATAGTTCGCGGCACTCGAAGGCCGGCTCCGGAGCTCCGGTCACTTCGCCCAGCCGGCGCTCGACCACGCCGGCCGATCGCGGCAGGAACTTGAGCGCCGCGATGCCCACGAGGGCGGAAGCGAACACGAACGCCAGCAACGGCAGCAGGAGCGTCACACTACACCTCGATCTTGATGACCTTGCGGATCCAGACGAATCCGATCGCCTGCATCACCATGGCGGTCAGCAGCGCCATCTGTCCCGCGCGCTGCTTGAAGAGCGGCTCCATGTGGTCCGGATTGAGCATCGACAGCGCGACTGCCAGAACGGCCGGCAGCGACAGCAGGACGAACGCGGTGAAGCGGCCGTGCGCCGTGTGCACGCGCACCTGGCGCAGGATCTTGAAGCGCTCGCGCACGACGTGCGCGAGGTTGTCGAGAATCTCCGACAGGTTGCCGCCGGTTTCGCGCTGGATGAGGACCGCCGTCACGAAGAAGCGCACGTCGAGCAGCGGTGATGCGCTCGGCCAGCTGGTTCAGTGCCTCGCGCAGCGGCAGACCGAAGTTCTGCTGGTCGAACGTCTTCTTGAACTCGGGACCCGACCGGGGCGCGGCAGCTCGTCGCCCACCATGCCAAGCGCCGTCTGGAACGCATGGCCGGCGCGCAAGCGCCCGCGACAGCAGATCGAGCGCTTCCGGGAACTGCTCCTCGAACACCTTGATGCGCGCCGCGCGCCGGTTCAGCAGGAACGCGTATGGCCCGCACGCACGCCAGGACGCCGACTGCCAGCGGCACGTACCACTGCCTGATAAAGACCGATGTGAGAAAGGCCACCGACAGCGCCATGCCGATCGACATGCCGACGATGCCGCCCGGCGTTGTGCGAACGCCGGACTGCTCGATGAGATTCTCAAGCGAGGAGCCGTAGCTCGTGCCTGCGACGATGCGATCGATCGCCGGCAGCGGACCCTCAGCCTCCTGACGCACAACCGACTCGTCACTGCCCGGGTCCGCCGACGACGTCGTGACCAGGTCCGACAGCCGCTGGTCCATCCGCCGCCGCGCCAGCATGCCCGGCAGGTAGACCACGAGCGCGTAGACGCCGAGGACCGCGCCCGCACCGAGGATGAATACCAGCCCGGCGAGCAGCCATCACCGTACCTCCGTCACGCCTTCGAACATGTCCGCCGGCAGGTGGATGCCCGACGCGCTGGAGCCGCTCGCAGCACTTCGGCCGCACGCCGGTCGCGCGGAAGCGGCCGATGACCTTGCCGTCCTGCGTCACGCCCGATCTTCTCGAACAGGAAGATCTCCTGCATCGTGATGACGTCGCCTTCCATGCCGGTGATCTCGCGAGATGCTCGTCACCTTGCGCGAGCCGTCGCTCATGCGCGTCTGCTGGACGACGATCTGGATGGCCGACGCGATCTGCTGCCGCATCGCCCGCTCCGGCAGGTTGGTCGCGCCCATCGCGATCATCGTCTCGATGCGGGACAGCGCGTCGCGGGGCGTGTTGGCGTGCACGGTCGTCAGCGAGCCGTCGTGGCCCGTGTTCATCGCCTGCAGCATGTCGAGCGCTTCCTCGCCGCGAACCTCGCCGATGACAATGCGGTCGGGGCGCATGCGGAGGGCGTTGATCACGAGCTGCCGCTGGCGCACGGCGCCCTTGCCTTCGACGTTCGGCGGCCGGGTCTCGAGCCGCGCCACGTGCTCCTGGTGGAGCTGCAGTTCGGCCGCGTCCTCGATCGGTCACAATGCGCTCGCGCTCCGCGATGAATCCGGACAGCACGTTCAGCAGCGTCGTCTTGCCGGCGCCCGTGCCGCCGCTGATGAGCGCGTTGAGGCGCGCGCGCACGCAGTGCGACAGGAAGTCCAGCATCGGACGGGTCATCGCGCGCAGGGTCACGAGGTCGTCGGCCTTCAGCCGCTCGGCGGGAAAACGCCGAATCGACAGCAGCGGGCCGTCCACGGCCAGCGGCGGCACGATGGCGTTGACGCGCGAGCCGTCGGCCAACCGCGCGTCGACCATCGGCGAGCTGTCGTCGATGCGTCGGCCGACCCCGCTCACGATGCGGTCGATGACGCGCAGCAGGTGCTTGTCGTCCTGGAACGAGGTCGGCACCCGCTCGAGCATGCCGTTGCGCTCGACGAACACGTGCTTGTGCGTGTTGACCAGGATGTCGCTGACCGTCGGGTCGCGCAGCAGCGGCTCGAGCGGACCGAGCCCGAAGACCTCGTCGATCAACTCGCCGAGCAGCATATCGCGCTCGCCCAGGCTGAGCGGGATGTTCTCCTCGGCCAGGATTTCGCCGACGAGCGCGCGGATTTCGCCTTCGGCGCGCGATCGATCCGCGTGGGCGAGCGCCTCGAGATTCAGCCGATTGAGCAGCTTGCGATGGACGTTCGCCTTGAGCTCGACGTACTGCGGCGCGCGGCGGCTGTGGCCGCGCCGCAGGGACGGGTGGACGTGAGCGCGGCGACGGAAGCGGTGGTGCTCATCGTGGGTTACCAGAGAGATGCGAGATTCTCGATGCCGAGCAGGCCCCGCTTCGGCGCGGGCGCCGGCGCCAGCTCCACGCTCGGATCCAGCACGCGGCGCGTGAACTGGTCGAACTGCGCGGCGAGGTCGGAGTTCGCCGGCCAGCGCGAGCGGCACACCGGAGTTGAGCGCGGTCGACACGGTCTTGTAGTCGCTCGGGAACGTGTGGTGCAACCGGGTGCCCGAGCGCCGCCTCGATCTGCTTCGGATCGGAATCGGGAACGGCTCCGCGGCGCGATTGAGCAGGAGGCGCACGCGGTCGCCGCAGGCGCCGAGCTCGCGCACGCGCTCGAGCAGCCGCTGCGCGTTGCGGACCGACGGGCACGTCGGGATTGGCCACCAGGAACATGCGGTCCGCGGTGTAGAGCGCCGACACGGCGCAGGCGTTGATCTGGTTGCCGGCGTCGACGACGAGGTATTCGTACTGGCGCGCGAGGAGCCGGAACAGCTCCTCGATCGCCGCCGGCATCGGACGCGCCGGGACGGTCGAAGTGCTCGGACCCGGCGAGGATCTCCAGTCCGGACTTGTGCTCGCACGACGAGCTCCCGCAGGAACTCGCGATCGAGCCGGTGCAGGTTGTCGAGCGCGTCGAGAACCGTGTACCGCGGCTGCACGCCCAGGAACAGCGCGACCTCGCCGAGTCCGGGCTTCAGATCGACGATCACCGTCGACCTGCGGCTCAACGCTGGCCACCTCGACGCCGCAGTTCACGGCCAGGGTGGTCGTGCCGGAGCCGCCCTTTGCGCCGAAGAACACCAGCGTCGTCGCCGCCGGCTTCGCCCCCTGTGCGGTCTCGCGGCGCGCAGCGGTGCGGCGCACCGCTCCGTAGAAGGTCTCGTCCGCTGGCGGCCACACGAAGAACTCGTTGGCGCCCGCGCGCATCGCCTGCAGAATCAGGTCGGGATCCGCGTTGAGCGCAATCGCGAAGATGCTGGCCGACGGGGCTCCAGCCCTGAGGCGCTCGATGGATGCGAGCGCGGACGGTGCGTCGCCGCGGATGTCCACGACCATCAGATCGGGTTGAGCCGTGTTACCGGGCGCGCCCTCGTCGATGACGCTGACCGGCACGGTTCCCGATCGCAGAAGCCGTCCGAGCGGCTTCTTGAAGCTTTCGTCTTCGCTGACGATGAGTCCAACGAGTTGTGCCATGAGGAGCTGTCCTACTCAACGAGTCGAATAGCCTGGGCGAAGGCGCCGGTCGGCAATGGACCGCCTCCGCCTTTCACGAGGCCCGTGACCGGCGTGATCCGCCCGACCACTTCATTGCCTGAGAGTTCCTCGATGAAGAACCCGATGTAGTTCGCGACATCGCAGGCTGGCGTTGTTGCCGTTTTGCTTGCCGGTCTCGTAGTAGATGGGGTCATACACCGGGACCATCGCAATTCGCGGGCTCCTGCCGAAACTGCTCCCCCGGACGCAGTTGCAGCCGGTGTCCCAATACGCGTTGGGGTCCTGGCCAATCAGATCCTGCGTGCCCTGGGCCGTCGGGCCGACCATGTTGCCCGGTTCCGTATTCATCGGATCGCCGATGGCAACGATGTTGGTGTTGCAGGTCGCGATGTTTTCGCGGTAGTCGTCCGCGCCCGTGCTGCCGGGGAGGTCCCACGGGTTGTAGAAGCTCGGGGCGGTCTTGTTCTGGTTGTTGGCCTTCAACACGAGCCGAACGCCCCGATCGGTCGTGGGACTGTAGCCGGTCGTGCCAGGCTGTCCCGGCGGGATGTAGACGTCGGGATTGCCCAGCGCGCTGCCGTTGCCCGCGAACAGGTCGAACTCGTCATCCGGATCCCAGGTGCCCGTCTGATGCTCTTCCCACTTGTCCGGAATGGTGAACGGCATCACGCAGGTCGCCGCGTTCGCCGGCGACGCTTCCGCAGTCGCGACCGCCATGATGTCGACCGTGGGGACGCCGAAGAACGGGCCGATGAGCGTCCGCACTGCGTTGTTCCGCTGGGCCGTGCGCCGCACGGTTACCTGCACGCGGTTGTTCCCGGTGGGGCCAACCGGGAACGTGACGTCGGCGGGCAGCACGGAGATCTCCTCGCGGATGACCATGTTCGCGCGCGACGCACCGAGCGCGCTCTGCACCGCCGGACCAGATGGCGTGCGGTTGTTGAAGTCGTTGAAGACCAACGCCACCGCGCCCGCCAGAGCGCCCGCGTCTGCGGCGTTCTGTGCCTGCGACCTGCGCGGTCATGAACATGCCCACGTCGATCGCCAGCGTCGTCGCGGTCATGAGCGCCATGAATCCGGCGCCGACCACGATCAGGGTCGCTCCGCGTTCGTCGCGCCGAAGGTGAGTAAGCCGTGCGCGCATGGCTGCCTCGCTACTGCCTGCTGCTGCCGGCCACCGACTCGTAACGCTCCTGCGCCGCCTTGAGTTCTGCCACGGCAGCGTCGAGCGCCTTCTGCCGCTCGCGCTGTTGCGCCAGCTCGCGACGGGCTTCCTCCTCGGCACGCTTCTGCGCCTCGGCGTCTTTCTTCGCCTGTTCACGCGCGAGGCGCTCGTTTTCCACCTTCTGTGCCTGGGCGGCCCGCCGATCGGTCTCGGCCTGCGCCGCTGCACGCTTCTGCTCGGCCGCCTTCGCCTTCTCTTCCGACTTCAGACGCTCGCGCTCGCGCACCTCGTCATCCTTGCGCGCACGTTCGAGCTCGCGCTTTTCTTCGGACGTCAGCGTCTTGGCGGGAACGTTCGCCTTCCCGGACGCGGCCGCCGCGGTCTTTGTGGTGTCGACGGTCCGCGCTCCCGGAACGAGCGCCGACACCGTCGCCGCCGCGCCTGCGGCCGTCGGCGCAGGCGCCGGCTGCGCCTGGGTCTGCGCGACGGCAGGGGCCGGTGCGGGCACTGCGGCGGCGCCACGGCGGTCGGACTCGAACGCTTCAGGCTGCGGCGGAGCCAGCTTGTTCGGCTCGAGCGGCGGCAGGAACTGCTCGGTGCCGCGCGGCAGGTTCGGCGTGACGCCGCGCGAATTGCCGCTGATGATTTCCGGCGTGATCATCACGACCAGCTCGGTCTGGTTCTTCTGCGCCGCCTTGCTCTTGAACAGGTAACCGAGGATCGGGATGTCTCCGATGCCGGGCACCTTCGAGAGCGTCTGCTGGACGGTGTTGTTCATCAGGCCGGCGATGGCGAACGTCTGACGATCGCGGAGCTCGAGCTCGGTCTCGGTGCGGCGCGTGCTCAGCGCCGGGATGCGGAATCCCTGCAGCACGACCGCGTTGGCGAAGTCGAGCGCGCTCACTTCCGGCCGCACCTTCAACTGGATGCGGTCGCCGTTGACGGTCGGCGTGAAGTTCAGGCGGATGCCGAACTCCTTGAACACCACGTTGATCGCGAGGTTGGCGCCCGAGCCCTGGACGACCGGGATCGGGAACTCGCCGCCGGCGAGGAAGCTCGCCTCCTTGCCGCTCTCGGCGACCAGGTTGGGCTCCGCCAGGCTCTGGAACAACCCGCGCGACTGCAGCGCCTTGACGACGATGCCGAGGTTGTACTTCTCGTTGAAGAGGAAGAAGTTCAGGAAGTCGGCGAACGTGATCTTCCCGTCGGCCGTGGTGACCGGGCTTCCGAAGTCCTGCCAGTTCTGGCCGATCTTCGTGTAGGACAGATCGTCGAACCGCGGCGCGGGGAACTGCTGCGTCGTGACGCGGCCGATGTTGTTCTCGACGCCCGTCGGGCTCGTGAAGATGGAGGCGCCCAGCTCGGTCATCGCCTGCCGGCTGACTTCCGCGAAGCGGACGCGCAGCAGCACCTGGTTGGCCGGCACGTCGTCACGGAGCTGGAGGAGCGTCACCACTTCCTCCTTCTTGTCGACGTACCCGGCGGCCACGTTCACCGCCTTCTCGATCAGGTCCTTTGCTCCCACTCGGCCGGACAGCACGATGTTGCGGCCGTTGCTCTGCACGGAGATCGACTCTTTGGGGAAGAGCTCCTGCATCTGCTGGGACAGCCGCGACAGGTCGCGCTGCACCTGCACCTCGTAGCGCTTCAGCGCGCCGGCCTTGTCCCAGACGAACATCGAAATCGTGCCGGGCGTCTTGCCGTTGACCAGCAGCTGCCCCGGCGCGGTCACCATCGCGTCGGCGACGTCGGAGCTCGTCAGCGACACGCGCGTGATGGCGGAGCCGACGTTCACGATGGCCGAACGGCCGACCATGAGCCGCACCGCCCCGTTGTCGATCTCCGTATCCACGGCAGCCGGCGACGACGACGCGGTTGAGACCGCGGCAGCCATCGAGGTCACCGATGCGGTCGGTGCCGGGCCGGACTGTGCCCAGATGACCGTGGTGCCGCCGGCCAGTGCCAGCAGCAGAATCAGATTGCGTGCGCGATGCCTCCAAACTCGGTTCGCCATCACTACTGCTCCTGGCGCACGACTTCGTGCGCACGCTTGTCGCCGCGAATGATCTCGACGGTGGTGGTGGGTGCGGGCGCGGGGGCGGGTGCAACCGCGGCTACGGTCTGCGGCCTCCCGGGGAGCGGCGCGCGAGGCAGCGGACGCGCGGGCGCCGCGGTGCCAAGCAGGGCCGCCGGACGGATGCCCAGCGTCTTCGGCGCCTCGCGGTCCAGCGGGTTGCGCAGCGCGAGCTGAATCTTGCCTTCGTTGGCCGCCAGCGTCAGGCGCTCGGACTCGTCAGGGGTGACGAGCAGCGTGACGACGTTCACCGGCACCGGCTCGTTCTTCTCGGCGTCGCGCTCGATCTTCGTGCCCGCAGCGAGCACCGCCACATCGGTCAGAATCACCTTCGATGTCATGTCCTGGTGGTTCTGCGAGGGGCTGACGGTCGCAACGACGTCGACGCGCGTTCCGGGCGTGACGTAGCCGGAGACGCCGATGACCTCGTTCACCCTTACCGAGACGGCACGCATGCCGGGCGGGATGACGGGCGGCAGACCGGCACCGGCTTCCTTCGACGCGAGCTTCATCGGCAGGATCGGCTCGTTCTCGATGACCGGCAGGACCAGCCCGCGTCCAACGACCTCCTTCGGGTCGCTGATGACGTTGGAGGGCAGCGAATTGGCCGGCCACTCGATGATGCGAACGTCCTCGCTCCGCAGTTCGGCGCCGATGTCCATGTCGGCCGCGGCGACGACCACCGGCTTGGTCGGCATGGACGCGGCCTGGACCGGCCCTTTCTGCGAGTAGTTATAGGTGCCGATCGCAAGAACGGTCCCGGCGCCGAGCGCAAGGACGAGCACCATCAGAAGGCGGATGCGAGCCATGGGAGGTCCCCTCTAGTCACAAGTCACAAGTCGCAAGTCACAAGTCAGAAATCAGAACTGGGTCTCGTTGCGCATCTCGGACGCGGCCGTCAGCAGAATCGGTGCGCCAAGCGTCGAGTCGGCGACAACCAGCCTGGCGACGGGGCCGAGCACCATGAACTCGTACGGATAGTTCACGGTGACCACCGAGGCGCTGACGTTGGCCGCACCCATCGGAATCGTGGCCGTCGTGTTGATGTCGACCTCCGCAGTGCTGGCGTTGGTCAGCTGGCCCTGCGCCAGGTACTGGCGCACGCGCGTCCGGATGGTGTCGGCCGACGAACCGGGCAGCACCGCGAGGCGCGCACCCTCACGCGCCGCGTTGGTGAGAATCTGCTGGGTCTGGTAAGCGCGCCCCAGCTCGAAGATCGCAACCGACACGAGGAGCAGCAGCGGCAGCGTCATCGCCATCTCGAGGAGCATCGATCCGCGCTCGTCGTGCCGTCCGTGTCGAAAAGTCCTGCGGGTCATGGCTCACACTCCCAGTGCGGCGAGCAGCGTCCCGACGGCAATCGCCGGGGCATACGCGAACCGGTTGTTGCGGGCCGGCGCCGTGATGGCGTCGGCGTTTGCGCCCCGCGTGCGCACCAGCGCGGCAACCCCGTCGAGCGTGTCGCCGAGTCGCCGCCGTCGAACGGCTACCACCGCCGCGAGCAGGCCGCCCGTCATGGCGGTGTAGAGAAACGCATTGAAGATGGCAGCGGGTCCGAGCAGGGTGCCCATCGCTGCGAGCAGCTTCACGTCGCCCGCGCCGGTCGCACCGAACAGGTGACCCGGCAGCATCAGCGCGAAGCCGATTGCCAGGCCCGCGAGCGCGGCGCCAATCGAGTGGCCGCTCACGCCGCAGGCGGCGAAGGCGACACCGACGCCGGCAATGCCGAACGTCGCGGCATTGGGCACGCGCCTGGTCCGCAGATCGATCGCGGCGCTCACCGCGCCGCTGCAGGCCACGGCTGCCACGACGACCTCAGTAGTTGGAAGCGGCAATGACATTCCACAGCACGGAGTTGATCGTGCTGCCCACTGATGTGACTGCCACGACCGCGCCGATCGCGATCAGGACGACGAGCATTGAGTATTCGAGAAGGTCCTGGCCGTCTTCGGTCTGCGCCAGGCGATTCACGGCAACCAGTACGCGCTGCATAGGCCGCTCCCCCACTGACCTGTCCCGTGCCGCGAAGATCGGAAGACGGGAAGGCAACCAGGCACGAAGTGCGGCCGTGCGTGCGACCGCTGCCGTCATGTAGGGCTTCATGTGCCTGTTGCCTTTCCGTCTGTCCGCTCTTGACCGTGCGTGACCCGCAGCTATGCGGGGATGTTCGCGACGATGTTGTTGAAGATCTCGGTGACGCGGCCGCCGGCGGCCGTGACGGCCACGACGCATCCCAGCGCGATCAGTGCGACGAGCATCGCGTATTCGATGAGGTCCTGGCCCGAGTCCTGGCGAACGATCGAGCGGATGCGGCTGATGAGAGTCGTCATGTGTGTTCCTCCGGCGCGTGCGTGACGCGCATACCGTTTGGCGATTCGCGTCCATCCCCAGCGATGACCGCGACGACACCAGGTAGTTCAACGGCTGTGCCACGCACGGCATCGCGACGGGTGACATGGCTCGCAAGTCCCAGTCGTTGCGTCGGTTTACGGGGGGCGCGCGGCGGCGCGTGGACGACACATCGCGCCAGTCGTGCGCGCCTGTGCGAGCCCGCACATTCGTAACGGCGCGCGCGAATTTCGTCGCGTGGCAGGAGCGGTCGCCGCGATCACGAATCCGGTATCGGCGCGGAATCGGCGTGCAATGGCGCGGATCCGCGGGAGGTACGCCGTGCGCGCGCAGTACGGAACGCGGCTTGCCTCATGACGTGGTGAGGAAGATCCACCCATGAGAGGAAAGACGCGCGGCTTCGTCACGTCCGCTGCGGGCATCGGCGCCATCGTCGCGGGTCTCGTCGTCATCGATCCGCGCGTGCGGGAGCAGGCCGCGATGCTGGCGAGCGGCCGCGGACCGACCGGCGAGTTCAGCTCGGTCGGCGTGCGGATGCAGGAGCTCGGTCTCGTTGCGATGCAGGCTGTGCGCGATCAGAGCATCGAGCACGCGCCGCTCACGCTGTTCGCGCTCGCCGCGCTCGTTCTCTTCGTCCTGATGCTGCGAACCTGATGATGCCTGCGATTCTCGCCATCGAACCCGACCGCCGCCAGGCGGCCCGCCTGACCGCGCTCGCGCGCGGCCCGATCCACGCCGACATCCTCGTGGTGGCGTCGGTGGACCAGGCGCTCGCCGCCATCGCCGCTTCGGTACCGGATCTGATCCTCACGCCGCTGCTGCTCTCGCCGCGCGACGACGCCGCACTGACTGCGCGGCTGCGCGAGCTCGCGGCCGACGGCAGCGCGGTGCAGACGCTGGTCATCCCCGTGCTCGCGGCCTCGGCCAGCGCACCGTCGGTCCTCGAGCGCGGATCCGGCCTGCTCAACCGGCTGCGCGGCGGCAGCACACGCTCGAGCGCGGCACAGCCGGACGGCTGCGACCCCGCGGTCTTCGCCGCGCAGGTGAACGAGTACCTCGAGCGGCTCGCCGCGGAACGGCACGAGCACGCCGAAATGCGTGCAAAGAAAGCAGCGAGCGAACGCCCGGCCGTGTCCGCGTCTGCGCCGATGCTGCAGGAACTGATGACGCGTGTCCGGCTCACGGTGCCGCCGCCGCGTCTGCCCGACGCGCCGGCGCCGCTTCCGGAGAGTCCGGCAGACGCTTTCACCACGTCGTTCGTCGAGTGGTCAGAAGAGCCGGACACGCAGGCAGTCGCCTGCGTGAACGAGGCACCCGTGACGCTGGCACACGTCGCGCAGTCGTACGTCACGGTTGAACCACCGGTCGTGCGGGATGAAGAGCCGATCGTCGTGCCCGAGCCTCGCGAGGAGATCAGACCGCGCGTACCGTCCAGGATTCGCGACGTCTCGGCGCTTCGCGATGCGTCCGCGCTCCGCGATGTGCCCGTGCTCCGCGAAGTGCCCGTGCCAGCGAAGTAGCACCGCTCGACGTGCAGGCCCCGGAAGCACTGAAGCCCGCCGTCGCGGCTGCCGCGGACCCCATCGTTTTCGACGACGAGCCGCTCCCCGCGGTAACGCCGGAACCGGTCGTCCCGGCAAAGCCCGTTGCGGCCATCAGTGAAAACATGCGCGACGACGAGCCGACCCGTCGCGCGAAAGACAGCATCACAGAGATGTGGACACCGCTGGCCGCGGGGCCAGGCACTGTGATGGCGCCGATTGAAGGGCCGACCATGCGTCGCAAGCCGGCACCGCCGGCGCCGGCGCCCAGGGTCGCCCCGCTCAAGATCGCGGCGCCCCAGCCCGCGCCGGCCGACGCGTCATCGGTCCGGCGCCGCGCGCGGCCGAAGAAGGAACCCAAGCCGATCCAGGACGAGTGGGGCCTTTACGATCCGGAGCAGTGCGGCTTTGCGGCGCTGCTCCAGCGGCTCGAATCCGCGCTTGAAGCTGAGGTGGAGGACAAAGGCGAGAGCAAACGCTCTGCTATCATGCGGCGGTGAGATTTTTCAGGGCACCGGCCCTGATGCTGGGCGCGCTGTTGTCGCTGGCGTCGCCGGCGCTGGCCCAGGTTCCGACCCCCGACGCCCATTTCGGCTTCCGCCTCGGCTCCGATCGACGTCTGGCCACCGCCGACGCCATCGAGCGGTACTTCGCGCAGGTCGACGCACAGTCCGACCGCGTGATGACGATCGATCTCGGCCCCACGACCGAAGGGAGCCGCACGATCGCCGCCGTCATCAGCGCACCCGAGAACCTCCAGAATCTCGACCGCATCCGCGCGACGAACCTGCGGCTGGCCGATCCGCGGCTGCTCGAGCGCGAGGAAGCGCTCCGCCTCGCGGCGACACAGAAGGTGATCGTCGCCATCGGCGCCAGCATCCACGCCACCGAGGTCGGGCGCTGCGCAGTCGACGAGCGAGCTCCTCTACTGGCTGGCTACGGCCACCGACCCGGCCACCCGCGCGGTGCTGGACAACGTCGTGCTCGTGCTCATCCCGTCGCTCAATCCCGACGGGCAGCGCCTGGTCACCGAGTGGTACGAGCGCATGAAGGGCACGCCGTACGAAGGCGGGCCGATGCCGTGGCTCTATCACAAGTACGCCGGGCACGACATCAACCGCGACGCGTTCATGATGAACCTCGCGGAGAACCGCAACCTCGCGCGCTTCTTCTACAGCGACTGGCATCCGCAGGTGTTCCTGACGATGCACCAGATGGAGCACAACGGGCCACGCTTCTTCGTGCCGCCGAACACCGACCCGATCGATCCCAACTACGACCCGCTCATCTGGCGCTCGGCGGCCCTGCTCGGCGAGGCGATGGCGCTCGAGATGCAGCGCGATCGGCGCTCCGGCGTGGTGTCGAGCGCGAAGTACGACTACTACTGGCCCGGCTTCGAGGACTCCGCACCGCTCGGCCACAACACCGTGTGCCTGCTGACCGAGGTCGCCAGCGTCGACGTCGCCTCGCCCATCAACGTGCCGGCCACCGAGCTGCGCGGCGGCTTCAAGGGGCTGCCCGGACTACCGGCCGCAGATCAACTTCCCCGATCCCTGGCCCGGCGGGCGCTGGACCCTGCGCGACATCGTCGACTACGACCTGAGCGCGGTGCGGGGGCTGCTGTTCGCGGCGAGCCGCCTACCGCGAACAGCTCGTGCAGAACTTCTACGAGATGGGACTGCGCGGCGGTCGAGCGCGGCCGGCAGGGCGGGCCGTTCGCGTTCATCATCCCGCCCGAGCAGCAGGACCCGCACACGACAGCCAAGCTCGAAGAACTGCTGCTCGCACGGAGCGGCATGGAGATCCAGCGCGCGCTCGAGCCGTTCCGTGCCGACGGCGAGCCGTACCCCGAAGGGTACCGACATCATCTTCCTGACGCAGCCGTATCGCGCCTACGTGAAGACGCTGCTCGAACGCCAGAACTACCCGGCGCGCCGGGCGTCTGCCGGGCGGCACAGCCGGAGCGCCCCTACGACGTCGCCGGGATGGACGCTGCCGGAACAGATGGGCGTGAAGGCCATCACCATCGAGCGGACGTTCCAGCCGCCGTCGCTCACGCGCGTGACGGCCGCCACCATCAAGGAGTCGCCGCTCTGGGGTGAACGCAAGCCGACCTACTGGGTGATCGACGGACGCGGCAACGCGGGCGCCCTGGCGGTCAACAGGCTCGTGGCGGCGGGCGCGTTCCCGTCGTGGACGACCGGCGGCATCGACGGTTCCGGGTTCAGGTACGCGCCAGGATCGATCGTCGTGCCGTACGTCACGGTCGGCGGAGGAAGCGGTCGCCGCCATCGCACACGACCTCGGCCTGCGCGTCGAAGGCATGAAGGGACGCGTGCCCGACAACGTGCAGCCGATCGGGCGCGCGCGCGTCGGCGTCTACAAGCCGTGGTCCGCCAGCATCGACGAAGGGTGGACGCGTCTCGTGCTGGACCGCCACGAGTTCACCTACACGAGCCTCACCGATCAGCAGAATCCGGTCCGGCAACCTGCGGGCGCAGTTCGACGCCATCCTGTTGCCGAACGTGCCGGGCGATCGGCTCGCCTCTGGAATGTCGAAGGACGAGGTGCCTGAGGAGTATGCGGGCGGCCTCGGCCCCGCGGGCATCGATGCCCTGCGCGCCTTCGTCCAGGCCGGCGGCTCGCTGATCTGCCTCGGGCAGTCGAGCGGGCTCGCGATCGGCGCCTTCGAGCTGCCCCTTCGCGACACCGCCCGTCGCGACGAACGCCTCTTCGTGCCGGGGTCGATCCTGCGCCTCGAGCTGGACTCCGTCGCAGCCGCTTGCCTTCGGGATGCCGCCGAGCACCGCGGCCTTTTTCGCGTTCAGCTCGGTGTTCGCGCCGGCCCAGGCCCCGACCGAGGGCGGCAGTGCGGCGACGAGCCTCCCTCCCAGCGTCCGGACCGTCGGACGCTACGCCCAGCGCGATCTGCTGTTGAGCGGATGGCTCGAGGGCGAAGATCTCATCGCGGGCCGCGCTGCGATCGTCGAGGCGCCTGTCGGGGCGGGACGGGTCGTGCTCCTGGGCTTTCCGGTGCAGCACCGCGGGCAGTCGCACGCCACATTCCGGCTGCTTTTCAACGCCCTGTTCACCTCGCCGTCGGTGCCCCCGCGCAAGTAGGCCAATCCTGCGCTGTTAACCTTTGTCCCCGCTCCTCCGTCTTATTCACAAAGACGACGAGGAGCCGCTGTGAACCATCCCGAAATCATCATCATCCCGGCGTTCTTCTTCATGACCGGCTACGTCGTCTGGGTCACCGTCACGGCCTGGCAGCGGCGTCAGCGCTTGCGGATGATCACCGAGTTCAACGCCAAGCTGCTGGATCGCCTCGGTTCCGTGAAGGACTTCAGCGAGTTCCTCCAGACCACGGCGGGCGCCCGCTTCCTGCAGGACCTCGCCTCGGAGCCGGCGCCGGTCGGCGGGCCTCGGGAGCGGATCCTGCGCGCGGCGCAGGTCGGCACGGTGCTCGCCTGCCTCGGCATCGGCCTGCTCGTGGTGAGCTTCTTCTGGTCGCCGTTGGCGCCGCAGGAGGGCCAGAACGTCTTCGCCACGCTAGGGGCCATCGCCCTGTCGCTCGGGATCGGGTTCGCGCTGTCGGCGGTAGCGTCGTACCGGCTGGCGGGAACCCTTGGACTGCTGAACCGCACTCCTGACGTGCCCGGCATGACGGCGGAGTCTCGACCCTGATGACACGCCGGGTTCTCGCCATGGCGCTCGAAGGCATGAACGCGGCGGCCGATACGGCTGGCGCGCGTGCGGCGCTGCTGGACGAAGCAACCTTTCACGCGCTGTACGCGCGCGCGGCGGTGCCGCTGCGCGCGTACGTCGTGCGATCGTTGGGCACCTCCGAGCACGCCGACGACATCGTGCAGGAGACGTTCCTGCGGCTGCTGCGCACGCCGCTGCCGACACACGATCTCGACGAGCTGCGCGCCTATGCGTTCCGCGTCGCGAGCAATCTGGTCGTCGACCACTGGCGCGCCCGCCGGCGTGAGGCCGGCAACGCGCTTCCCGAACAGGCCGCGAGCGTTCGCGACGAGGGGCTGCGCGTCGACGTCGGCCGGCTGTTCCGGCAGCTGAAGCCGCGCGAGCGTCAGCTCGTGTGGCTCGCGCACGTGGAGCAGGCCGATCATCGCGAGATCGCAGCGGCTCTCGGCCTTCGCGCGGGCAGCATCCGCGTGCTGCTGTCCCGGGCACGCCGGAAGCTGGCCGACCTGCTTCGCCAGAACGGACACGGCCCGGAGGGCGTCAGATGAGCACCGCGCACGAACGGGATGAGGCGATCGTCGCCGCCGCGATGAACGAGCTCGCTGCCGACTCGCGGGAGACGCGGTCGCTTCCCGATCCGTATTTCATCTGGTGGAAGGCGCAGCTGCTGCGGCGACTGGATGCGGAGCGCAAGGCATCGGCACCGATCGAGATCGGCGAGCGCGTGCACATCGGCGCCGCGATCCTCGGCGCGGTCGCCCTGGCCGCAGGCGCGTGGTCGTTCGTCCCGGACTTCGCGGCGTCCACGGCCATCGCGCTCGTGGCGTTCATCGGCGCGATCGTGCTCGTGTCCGCGGTCACCTTCGCAGCCTGGGACGACACCCGCGGCCGGAAGCACGGAACCTGACGCCGGCCGAGCCTCCTCCAGACCTTCCGCATCTCACCCGACCCGCTCGTACTTCACCGCGCCGCGGAGTTCTCACCGGTCGCCCACTGGCACCCCGCTTGCCGCGCGACTCGTGACGCATGTCATGCCCAGCCGGGAAACGCTGGCCTTTGGCCCTCGAGTGAGTCGGCCGACAGCAGATTCCGCTATCCAGCCAGGCCGATTGGATGGAGATTCCTTCGAACAGGACCGGTGATGCTCGCGAGTCGCGGGGCCGGCCCCCCGCGCGCGTCGGCGACCGCGTGCGTGTCCGCCAGCGGGCCTGGACCGTCGCGGGCGTCGAGCCATTCGACGACTGCGTGCTCCTCACGCTGTCGTCCACGGATCCGCATGGTGGCGATGCGGTCCGGGTGCTCGCGCCCTTCGACGATGTCGAGAGGGACACGCCTGCCGGAGGGGTGCACAGGGTTGGACGGCGCCACTGGGCGAACGTCTGCAGGGCGCTGATCGCCGCGGACGGCCCTGCCGGAACGTTGCGAGTTGCGCCGACAGCCAACGTCGACCTCCTGCCCTACCAGCTCGAACCGGCGCTCGCGCTGCTGCACGGGCACGCGTCGCGCGTTCTCATCGCCGACGAGGTCGGCCTCGGCAAGACCGTTCAGGCGGCTCTGGCTGCCGCGGAGTTGTGCGCCCGGGGCGCGGCCGCGCGCATCCTGGTGATCGCGCCGTCCGGTCTGCGCGATCAGTGGGCGGACGAGTGCCGGGCGCGCTTCGCGCTGCCCTTCGCGGTGCTCGACCAGGCGACGCTGCGGCGCATGCGCGCGGCGCTGCCGGTGGACGTGAATCCGTGGACGATGGAGCCGCTGGCGGTCGCGTCGGTGGACTACATCAAGCGGCCGGAGGTGACTCCACTGGTTGCCGCCGCAAACTGGGATGTCGTGATCGTGGACGAAGCGCACGGCTCCGCCGGACCGTCCGATCGTCACGAGGCGGTTTCCACCCTGTGCAGGCGATCCCCGTACGTCCTGCTCCTCACGGCAACACCACACAACGGCGACGACGGCAGCTTCACGTCGTTGTGCGGCCTCGGCGCCCTCGGCGACACGCTCCTCACGTTCAGGCGGACTCGGCGCGAGGTGGGGCGCGACGCCGGCCGACACGTCCACACGCTTCGCGTCCGGCCCTCGGCATACGAGCGGCGCATGCACGATGCTCTGGCCGCGCTCACAGCCGCCATGCGGCACGACGGCGCCAGACACGATCGACACCGCTGGCTGATGTTGTCGGTGCTGCACAAGCGCGCACTCTCCAGCCCGTACGCGCTCGCGGAGTCGGTCTCGCGGCGTCTCCGCCTGCTCGACGGCGACGGTTCGTCGGAGGAGCAACAGCTGTTGTTGCCGCTCGACGCTGGGGAGCACGACGGGTCCGATGCGCCGCCGGCCTGGAGCGAGCCGGCACTGCGCGATCGCGCGGAAGAGCGTCGGTTGCTGCAGGCCATTGCCGAAGCGGCGGGTGCCGCGCTGGCGCACGACTCCAAGCTCGATCGCGTGCGCCGGCTGCTGCACGCGCTCCGGGAGCCGGCGATCGTCTTCACGGAGTACCGGGACACGCTCGTGCACCTGCAGCGCCATGCGGCGCCGCAGGCAGCGCTCATCCACGGCGGGATGAACCGCGAGCAACGACGCCTGGCGCTCGACGAGTTCGGGCGCGCCGGGCTGCTGCTCGCCACCGACGCGGCCGGCGAGGGGCTGAACCTGCAGCGCCAGTGCCGGATTGTGGTGAACCTCGAGCTCCCGTGGAACCCGATGCGGCTCGAGCAGCGGATCGGCCGCGTGGATCGCATTGGCCAGGGCAGGCGCGTGCATGCGTTTCATCTCGTCCTGCGCGGCTCGGGCGAAGAACGGATCGTCGATCGGCTCGCGGCGCGGGTGTCGCGCGCTGACGACAGGGTCGGCGCGTCCGATCCGTTCGACGATCGGCCACCCTGGACCGAAGACGATGCCGTGCGCCTGATCGTCGACGGCGAGGACGCCATCGTGGGGCGGCCCGCGCCGCGCACAGCCGCCGTGCCCGTCACGAGGCTCACGGGTGCGGCCGACGAGGCCTGCAGACGTGCCGCGTTGGTCCGCGCGGCGTCGGTGCGTCCGGTGGCGTGCAATGCCGCCCCAGGGCTTGCGCGGACACCACCGCCCGAAGGGTCGCCCACGCTCATCGCCTGGTCCGCGAACCGGCGCACGCGCGCCGCGCTTCGCGGCCACGCGATCGCGATCTGCCGCACGCAACTGACCGACGCCGAGGGCCGCCCGGTGGCGTCGCATCTGTCGGCGCTGGTGCTTCCGGTCGTTGGCCAGGACACCGCGTGGCTGCAGGCTGTAACAAAGCTCGACGTGCCGGCACAGCCAGGCTGGCTCGCCTGGCGCGACACCTCGCTGCGCGTGCATCAGCAGTTCGCGGCCACCGCGGTCAACCGCGCACGCGCGATCGCACGTGCGCTCGACATCGTCGACGCGCCCCGCCAACCGGGCCTCTTCGACCGCCGCGCGGAACGGAGCTGGACGGACGCGCGACTGGCGCGGACATCGGCGCTGTCGGCGGCCGCAGTCTGGCTGCAGCGGGCGGAGATGTCCGTGGACCTCACCACAGGCCCCGTGGAACTGGTCCTGCTCCTGCTGCCGCGGCGGCCGCAGGGTCCGTTGTGATCGCCGGCGTCAGCGGACATCTCGTTCCGGAGGACTTTCTCGAGGCTCACCTGGCCCATATGGCGCGGGACCCCGCGTGGGCCGTGTGGCAGCGCGAGCTGGTGGCCTGGCGAATGCGTTCAGCGGCGCTCGGGCCTGCGTCGCCGATTCGAACGCTCCTGGAAGCCGCTGCGTGCCCGCTGGCGACGACGCTCGGATTCGTTGTACCAGCCGACACACTCATCGAAGAGACGCACGCGCTGGCGCTGCTGCGAGGCGCGCACGCGACAATCGTCCTGCTCGTGGCACCGTGGGCAACACCGCTGGCCAGCCACTGGCGCAATGCCGTCGTGTTCGCGGGTCGGTACGGCGCCGCATGGTGTCTGCTCTTCAACGGCACGCACATCCGGCTCGTCGCTGCCGCGAAGCTGTTCAGCCGACGTCATGTCGAGTTCGATCTCGACATCGCCTGTGATGACGAACGGACCGGTGCAGCGCTCCGGGCGGTGATGGGTGCGCCTGTTCTCGACGCTGGGGATGTCGACCCGGGCGGGCTGGCCGCGCTCCTCCACGCCGCCGAACGGCATGCCGCAGGTGTCTGCCGTTCGCTTCGCGGCGGCGTCCTCGAGGCGAGCGGCGAGGTGCTCGGCGCGCTCGCGGCCCGATCGCGTGGGCCAATCGATCACCGAGGTGTTCGAGCAGTCGCTCACGATCGTGTACCGGCTGCTCTTCCTGCTGTTCGCCGAGGCGCGCGGTCTCGTGCCGTCGTGGCATCCGGTCTATCGCGACAGCTACAGCGTCGAGACGCTTCGCGACGTTGCTCTGTCCAAACGGTCTCGCGGGCTGTGGGACGCACTTCGTGCGATCGCCCGTCTCGCGCATGCGGGTTGCCGCGCGGGCACGCTGACGGTGACCGCGTTCAACGGCCGGCTGTTCGCACCCGCGCGTACGCCGCTCGCGGAGCGGCGCGGCCTGGACGACGAAGCCGCCCGCCGGGCAATCGTCGCGGTGTCGACCCGTTCCGCTGAGGATGGAGAAGGCCGTGAACGCATCTCGTACCGCGACCTGGGGGTCGAACAGCTCGGCGCCGTGTACGAAACGCTGCTCGACTACACGCCGCACGTCGAGCGGACCGCTCGTGGCCGGTCGGCGGTTACACTGCGCCCCGGGTCCGGCGTTCGGAAGGCGACGGGCACGTTCTACACGCCGCAGCCGATCGCCGGCTACCTGTTGCGCGAGACGCTGACGCCGCTCGTTCGCGGCGCGACGCCCGAGTCGATTCTGTCGCTGAAGGTGCTCGACCCCGCGATGGGCAGCGGAGCGTTCCTCGTCGGCGCCTGCCGGTTTCTCGCCGACGCCTACGAGTCCGCCCTGATTGACGCCGGGCGCTGCCATGCCGGCGACATCGACGCACCGGAACGGGCGGCCATCCGTCGGACGGTTGCGGAGCGCTGCCTGTTCGGCGTCGACCTCAACCCGACGGCCGTGCAGCTCGCACGGCTGTCGCTGTGGCTGACGACGCTGGCCGCGGAGCGCCCGCTGACGTTCCTCGACCATCACCTGCGCGTCGGCGACAGCCTGGCCGGCACCTGGATCGCGATGCTCGCGAGCGCACCGTCACGCAGGCGGCAGGCGGACGCGCTCCCGCTGTTCGCCGACCTGCCGGTTGCCGATGCCCTGCGTAGCGCGCTGCCGGTCCGATTCAGCCTGGCGCTCGATCCGAACAACACCGTCGCGCAAGTGCGCGCCAAGGAGCGGGCGCTCGTGTCGCTCACTGCTCCCGGATCGCCGCTGGAGAGATGGACCCGCGTCGCGGACCTCTGGTGCGCCGCCTGGTTTGCGTCGCCGCCGCTCGCCGCATCGACGTTCGCTACTCTGGCCGACGCGGTTCTCACCGGCCAGTGCACGCTGCCGGCAAATACCGTGCGCGACCTGCTCGCACGGTCGGCGGCGGCCGCTGCGTCACGCCGCCTGTTCCACTGGGAGCTCGAGTTCCCCGAGGTGTTCTTCGACGAGTCGGGACACCGGCGGCCGGACGCCGGGTTCGACGCGGTCATCGGCAACCCGCCGTGGGACGTGGTGCGGGCCGACGGCGCCGGCGATCGCGAGCGCCAGCGCGCCGACGCGTCCGCGATGTTGCGGTTCGCCCGCGACTCCGGCACCTACGACGCGGGCGGCGACGGGCACGCGAACCGCTACCAGCTGTTCGTGGATCGGGCTGTCGCGCTGACGCGTCCTGGCGGCCGCCTGGGACTGGTGCTGCCGTCGGGCATCGTGGCTGACCACGGCAGCGCCGCTGTGAGGCGGCTGCTCCTCACGCGCTGTGCGGTTGACCGCATCGTCGGCTTCGACAACCGCGCCGGCACGTTCCCGATCCATCGAAGCGTGCGGTTTGTGCTGCTCTCCGCGACGGCCGGCCGTGCGACGGACACCGTCGCCTGCAGGTTCGGCGAAACGGACGCCACCGCGCTGGACCGCGCAGGAGACGTGGACGGACGCGCCGATCCGCGGTGGTTCACGAACCGGCTGACACCCGCGCTGCTGCAGCAGGTGTCGGGCGGCGACTGGTCGATCCCCGACCTGCGCGCGCCGGAGGACCTCGCGATCGTCGAGCGGGCATCGCGCCTGTTTCAATGCCTCGGTTCCCCGGATGGCTGGCATGCGCGCTTCGGCCGGGAGCTGAACGCGACGGAGGATCGACACTGGCTGCGAGCGGGGCGCGGCTGGCCCGTCTACGAGGGGAAACTGATCGAGCCGTTCCGCGTCAGCGCCGACGCCCGCGTCCGCTGGCGGATCGGGCCGCAGGACGCCGAACGTCTGCTGGGTCCGCGCGCACGCAGGACGCGGCTCGCCTACCGCGACGTCGCGAGCGCGACCAACCGCGTCACGCTTATCGCGGCGATGCTTCCGCCCCGCTCGGCGTCCACCCACACGCTCTTCTGCCTGCGGACGCCGCTCACGCTCCGCGCGCAGCAGTACCTGTGCGCCATCTTCAACAGCTTCGTCGTGAATTACCTCGTTCGGCTGCGGGTGACCACGCACGTCACGACGTCGATCGTCGAGCGGCTGCCGGTTCCACGCGAGGACGAAGCCGGACCGGCCTTCGAGGAACTCGGGCGTGCGGCTGAGCGCCTCGCACGGGTCGACGACGAGGCACTGCTGGTGAGGCTGAACGTGATCGTGGCGCACCTCTATCAGCTGGATGTCCACGAGTTCGGCCACGTGCTCGACACGTTTCCGCTGGTGGACCGGCAGCTGCGTGAAGCCATGCGTCGCGCGTTCAGTGTTGCGTGACCTTGTAGGTGGTGACTTGTAGGGTCGGGTCTTAGGACCCGACCCCTACAGTCGGGGACAGACGGGGACACTCGGATACGTTAGGGGGCTACTGGGTGCGGAACACGAGCGCCGCCACGATGCCGGCACAGAGCTCGAGCAGCACGATCGACGTCAGCGTGAAGTACGCCCAGTCGCGCCCGAAGCCGTAGTCGATCACCGCGGTCGCCACGCGGGCAACCGGGGTCGCCATCAGCGCGATCAGCCCTGCGTTCATCAACGCCTTGCTCACCAGCGAGTCGCCCGTCGTCAGAGCCAGCACCAGCCCGATCGCGAGGCACACCGTGGAGGCGCGCACGCCGACCCGCAGGATGGTGCCGAGGCGCTCCTCGAGGAGGAAGTCGCCCGTCTCCATCGCCGTCAGCCAGTCCACGCCAGCCCGCGCCTCGCGCAGCCGCTCCTCGAGCGCAGCGTCGTCCATTTCGCGCACGTTGTCGTCGGGCGCAGCGCTCACTGCACGCTCCTGTAGAACATGAGGCCGGCGACGGCGAAGAGAACGGCAGCCAGCAGGATCTTCAGCGACCGCGACGACACCGACGCGCCGAGGCGAAGGCCTGCCGCCGACCCCGCCTGCACCCCGAGGATGGCGGCCGCCGCCAGCCCCGGCACGAGCTGGCCGTTGCCGTAATAGATGATGGCGCCGGCCGTCGCCGTGACGCCGATCATGAACGCGCTGGTCGCAGCGGCCGGGCGCAGCGGCACTCCGCACCAGGTATTCAGCACGGGGACCTTGATGATGCCGCCGCCGATGCCGAGGAGCGATGAGACATTCCCAGCTACGAATGACGCCGCGAGCGCCAGTGGCATGCGCTTCACGCGGTAGCTCACGACGCCGCCGCTCTCCTCCTCCACGTAGCGTCCCCCGAGCGGCCCGCAGTCGAAGTCGCCACCGACGATCACGTTGCGCCGGTTCAGCCGCGACAACGTCGTCACGGCCACACCGCCGGCGACGATCGCGAAGATCCGCTCGAGGACGTGCGCGTTCATGTACTGCGCGGTAATGCCGCCAAGCAGGCTGCCGGCGGCCGTCGCCACTTCGAGGACCATCCCCAGGCGGTAGTTGATCAGGTGCGATCCGGTGCGGCCGGCCGACACGGAGCTCGATGTGCCGATGACGGTCGTCAGGCTGATGGCTGCCGCGACGCCGATCGGGAAGCCCATGACCAGCGTGAGAAACGGCACGAGGAATACGCCGCCGCCGATGCCGAGCGTCGCGCCGAGTCCTCCGGCGAAGGTGCCGGCAGCGAGAATTATCGCGACAAGAACCGGGGTTACGACGGGCATCGACAACGCGCAGTACAACGATACTGCAATCGTTGCGCGGCCTCGTGCAGGCAGGCCGCCGGCGGGCGGCGGACGTCTGGCTCCGCTTTACATCGCGCCGCGACTGGAGTACTCATCAGGGCTCGTTTCGACCGCCCCTCGAGAGGGGCGCGGAGGATCCGTGGCGGATCGGTCCAACCTCGATCTCCTCGTCGCGCGACTGAACGAAGGAGCGGGCGGCGAGCCGGCAGCTTCGCACGCCGCGCGGCTCGAGGCGTGGCTCGGCGCGGCGGTCGAGCGCGACGCGACCGATCTGCTGCTCGTCGCGGGCGCGCCGCCGTCGCTCCGCATCGGCGGCAGGGTCGTGCCGCTGAATCAATCAGCGCTCGATGGCGACGAGATCGCCGACGCCGTCCTTCCTGCTCTTCCTTCCCACGCCCGCGCGCAGTTCCGGCAATCCGGCATCGCCGACGCGTCGCTCCGGGCGACGGGCGGCAGTCGGTTTCGCGTGAACCTGCACCACGAACGCGGGCGGGCCGCCGCGAACATCCGACGGCTGCCGGTCGTGGTGCCGCGGCTCGCATCGCTGGGTCTGCCGGCGTCGGTCGAGTCGTTGACACGGCTTTCCCGCGGTCTCGTTCTCGTCGGCGGCGCCACCGGCTCCGGCAAGACCACGACGCTTGCCGCGCTCGTGAACGAGATCAACCTGCGCGACGAGCGGCACATCATCACGATCGAGGACCCCATCGAGTACGACCACCCGCACGCGCGCAGCCTCGTCGAACAGATCGAGATCGGCGTGGATGCTCCCGACTTCCCGACCGCGCTGCGTGCCGCGCTCCGCCAGGCGCCCGACGTCATCGTCGTCGGCGAGATGCGCGATCCGGAGACGATGCGCGTGGCGCTGGCCGCCGGCGAGACCGGACACCTGGTGTTCTCGAGCCTCCACACGACCGACGTGGCGTCCACGGTCGCGCGCGTGGGTGACTCGTTTCCGCCCGAGCGCCAGAACACGGTGCGGCAGGAGCTGGCGATGGCGCTGGCCGCCGTGATGACGCAGACGCTCATCCCGACGGCTGGCGGCGGCAGCGCGCCGGTCGCCGAGCTATTGATGATGAGCTACGGTGCGCGGCAACACGTCCGCAAGAACGCCGTGCAGCACCTGCATCAGGAGATCGCGCTCACACGCAGGCACGGATCGTTCTCGTTCGAAGACTCGCTGGCCGCGCTCGTGCGGCAGGGTGCGCTCGACCTGCAGGACGCGCTCGCCCGCGCCCACCATCCCGAGGAGCTGCAGCTGCTCCTTGGTGCGTAGCGCGCCTCGCGCCATCGACGCGGCTGTCACGGCAGCCCGGCGAATCGTCGCGATGTTTTGCGTGTGCTAGCCTTCAGCCATGTCCTCCTTCAACGGCCGAGCGCGCGTCTCGCCGCCTGTCAACGAGCCGGTTCGCGGCTATGCGCCGGGATCGCCGGAGCGCACCTCGCTGAAGGCGCGCCTCGACGCGATGGCGCCGAGCAGGTCGAGATTCCGCTCGATCATCGGCGGCAAGGACATCCGCACCGGCGACGCACCGCGCCAGTCGGTGATGCCGCACGACCACCGTCATGTGCTCGGCGACTATCACAAGGCGACGCCGCGATCTGGTCGGCAGGCGATCGACGCGGCGCTGGCCGCGCATCGCGAGTGGTCCGGCTGGTCGTTCGAGGATCGCGCGGCGGTGCTGCTGAAGGCCGCCGAGCTGCTGACCACGACCTGGCGCGACACGATCAACGCCGCGACGATGCTCGGCCAGTCGAAGACGGTGTTCCAGGCCGAGATCGACTCCGCCTGCGAGATCATCGACTTCTGGCGCTTCAACGTGCACTTCGCGCGAGGAGCTGCTCGACGAGCAGCCGATCAGCGACCACACGATGTGGAACCAGCTGGACTACCGCGCGCTCGAAGGGTTCGTCTACGCGGTCACGCCGTTCAACTTCACGTCGATCGCCGCCAACCTGCCGACCGCGCCGGCGCTGATGGGCAACACCGTCGTCTGGAAGCCGGCGTCGAGCGCGATGTTCTCGGCGCACTACCTGATGCAGCTGCTGCGAGGAGGCCGGCCTGCCTCCCGGCGTGATCAACTTCGTCGCCGGCGATGCGGCGATGATCTCGGAGGTGCTGCTGTCGCACCGCGACCTCGCCGGCGTCCACTTCACCGGCAGCACCGACGTGTTCAACGAGATGTGGAAGACGATCGGCGCTCGAGTCGCCAGCTACCGCTCGTACCCGCGCATCGTCGGCGAGACCGGCGGCAAGGACTTCATCCTCGCCCATGCCGTCCGCGGACCCGGCGGCGCTGGCCGTGGCGATCGTCCGCGGCGGCTACGAGTTCCAGGGACAGAAGTGCTCGGCGGTGAGCCGCGTCTACGTGCCGCGCTCGCTCTGGCACGACGTGCGCGACCGCATCGTCGCGATGATCGACGACATCAAGATGGGCGACATCCGGGACTTCCGCAACTTCATGGGCGCGGTGATCGACGAGCGCGCATTCGACAAGATCATCGGGCTACATCGACGATGCGCGCGCAGACCGCGAAGATCGTCGCCGGCGGGAGCTCCGACGCGACGCCGCGGCTACTTCATCCGAGCCGACGCTGATCGAGACCGACGATCCGGGACTACCGGTCTGCTGTGCGAGGAGATCTTCGGCCCGGTCGTCACCGCGTACGTCTACGACGACGACAAGTGGGCCGAGACGCTGGCGCTGGTGGACTCGACGTCGCCGTACGCGCTGACCGGCGCCGTCTTCGCGCAGGATCGGCGTGCCGTCGTCGAGGCGACCGCGGCGCTGCGCTACGCCGCCGGCAACTTCTACGTCAACGACAAGCCGACCGGCGCGGTCGTCGGCCAGCAGCCGTTCGGCGGCGCCCGCGCGTCGGGCACCAACGACAAGGCCGGGTCGAAGCTGAATCTGGTGCGCTGGGTCAGCGCCCGGGCGGTGAAGGAGAACTTCAATCCGCCGCGCGACTACCGCTATCCCTTCATGGACGCCGAGTAGCACGAGCGGCCTGGCGCGTTCAATCGTGACCGCGGGATCGGGTATCCTCCACCGTCATGGCTGAAACCGTCGAATTCCGCAGCAACCTTCACAACGCATCCGGGTACCTTGCGAAGCCCGTCTCGGGCTCGGGCCCTGGAGTGCTCGTCGTCCAGGAGTGGTGGGGCCTCGACTGGGGCATCAAGCACTGGGCCGACCAGCTGGCGGCCGCGGGCTTCGTGGCGCTCGTGCCCGATCTGTATCACGGCGAACTGGCGGAACACACAGAGATGGACAAGGCATCGAGCCTGATGCAGTCGATGCCGCCTGACCGCGCGAGCCGTGACATGAGCAGCGCGGTCGATTACCTGTTCAAGCACCCGGGAGTCACGGGCAGCGGGATTGGTGTGGTCGGCTTCTGCATGGGCGGCATGCTGTCGTTCCTGATCGCGGCCAACCGGCCGGATCGCGTGCGCGCGCTGGTGCCGTTCTACGGCTTCCCGCAGGGAGCGATGGAGCCGGACTGGTCGAACCTGTCGGCGCGCGTCCGCGGCCACATGGCCGAACACGACACCCATTTCGGCCCCGACGCCGCACGCGCACTGGAAACGAAGCTGCAGAAGATGGGCAAGGACGTGCGGCTGACGGTGTACCCAGGTTCGGGGCACGCGTTCATGGGTCCGCACAACGCGCTCGGCACGCTGGACACCGGTCTCGCCGAGAAGGTTTGGCCCGAGGTAACGAAGTTCCTTCACGAAACGCTCGACGCGTAGAGAGGACAACGCTCATGCGAAGAGACGCGCCATGCACGCGCGGCCTGCGGACGATTGCCCTGGTGCTCGCAAGCGTCACGGCGCCGGCCTTCCCGGCCGATGTCAGCGCTCAAACACCTGTGGAGTCGAGCTCGGAGGTCCGCTTCCAGCTGGATCTGCACGTGCCCGACGCGGCGCTCGTGCCGCTGCTGCCCCCCGGCTTCACGCTGAACGTGGCGACGCAGGGGCCGGCCAAGGACTGCAATCTCCGCGCGATCTTCATCGATCGCCTCACGGTGAACGGGCCCGATGGCAAGCCGGTCGGCAAGGGATCGAACAGGCTCGTGTATCTTGCGGCGCCGGTGAAGGATCCGACCGGGGCGAACGCGCAGGTCGTCATCGGCGGGCTGACCGCGGATGCGGCGGACGCGCCGGGTCCGTTCGGCAACTACCTGCTCGCAACCACTGCTGCCGTCAAGCGGACCATCGCGGGCGAAGGGCTGGGCGTCACCGAGACACAGGACTGGGTGTTCCAGGCCGCCAGCGGTGAGCACCTCGAGCTGCACATCACGTTCGAACGCGGGGTCGCGAACCGCAACAACGCATCGGAGACCCGCTTCTACTCGTCGAAGAACCCCGCGCTCGTGCAAATCTCGAAGCAGGAGCAGGTGCTGGAGATCCTTCGCAACCCGACGACGAATCCGCCGGACAAGGTGAAGGCCTACTCGTTCAAGGGCTCCGGCGGCAGCTACGCGAAGTTGTTCGACGGCACGGAGAAGCCGGTCAGCTGGGACAACATCGTCTGGATGAACCGGTCGATCGCGACGCCCTAGCGCCGATCACCGCCAGACCAGCGCCACGATCTTCACCGACACGTTGGTGCGCTTCGGCTTCACGCTGATGCGCTCGAACGTCTCGGTCGCCGGATCGTGTGCGGCTTCGAGCGTCGCTGTTTCCGTTTTCAGATCGTCTTCGAGCGACTGCCGCTGCTCTTCCACGGCGCGAACGGTGTCCTTCGCGCGGTCGATGTCCTCCGACTCCTTCGTCGATCGCCCGACGCCGCGCGCGGCGGTCGTCGCCCGGCCGATGGTGCCGCCGATGATCGCCTTGCGTCCCAAGAGCGCGCCGACGCAGCGTCGCGCCGACCGAAATGGCGGTCTGCAGCTTCTGGCCGGTCGCCTGCTCGCGACTCGCGCTCGACGGTCTGCTGGGCGCGCCGGAGCTTCTCGTCGAGCGCCGCCTGCCGCGGCGCGTACTTGCGCCGCAGCGCGTCGAGGGCCCGGTCGCGCGCCTCGCGCGAGGCCTGCTGCAGCCGCGCGCGAAAATCGCGCTCCGGTCTCCTCGGGGCGCGAGACTCCCCGGTCGACGGGCTGCTGAGCAGCTCGAGCGCTTCGCGGTGACGAGCACCGCGGCCAGCTGCTTCGCCCACGCGTCGTAGTTCTTCGGCCTTCAGCGCCGGCGCCGGGACCTCCGCAGAACATGCGCCCCGTCCGGCGCGTCGCGCTCGAGCATCTCCGGCGCCCAGTCGACGCGCTCGGCGCGCTCTGCCAGTCGACCGGCACGGGCCGTCGCCGACCGGGGCCGTCGCACGGTCACCAGCCGCGTCACGTCGATCTTCAGCTTGGGATCGACGAACCGCACGTTCGCCGCGCCGTACACGACGGGCGATCAGCGACGAGACCGCCGCCGCCGCGTCGGGCGAGAAGATACTGCGGGACGTCTGGCGGCACGACTGGGCGGGCCGCGGCTGGCGCTGCCGGCGCCGCGGGCGCAGGCGTGGCACCGGCCGCAGGCGGCGGCCGGTGATGCGCCGGTCGCCGGACCGGAACGCCGGTTCGCTGACGCGAGCGCGCTCAACCGCTTGATCTCGTCGCGCCCGAGCGGCCCGCGCAGGTACGACAGCGCCCACCGCGACTGGAACAGCGTCAGCCCGTCCTCGTGCACGTTGCGCATCAGGAACACGCGGCTGGTGAGGCCCGACAGCAGCCGATCGACTCTCGGCACGATCGAAGCCGGCCGTGTCGCTGGCGCTCTTCGAGCCCGTCGAGCACGCCGCGCCTTGTCGCGTTCGGTCTGCAGACGGCCGAGCCACCAGGTGCCGATGTTCGACAGCCCCTTGTAGTCGAGATCGACCGGGTTCTGCGTCGCGAGCACGACGCCGACACCCGCGGCGCGCCCCTGCTTGAGCAGCGTCAGCAGCGGCCCCTTCGACGGCGGGTTCGCCACCGGCGGGAAGAAGCCGAAGATCTCGTCCATGTAGACGCAGGGCGCGCAGGCTCGACGTGCCCGTCTGGCTCCGCATCCACCCGGCCACCGCGTTCAGCAGCAGCGACACGAAGAACATCCGCTGGCTGTCGTCGAGGTGCGCGATCGAGAAGATCGAGACGCGCGGCTTGCCCGGATCCGGTGCGCAGGAACGCGGCGACGTCGAGCGGCTCGCCCTGGCTCCAGACCTCGAACCCCGGCGACGCGAGCAGCGCGTTGATCGACATCGCGAGCGCGAAGCGATCCTTCGCCGGAAAGAACGAGTCGACATCCATGACGCCGATGCGCGCCATCGGCGGCTGCTGGATCGCGCTGGATCAGCGCCGCCAGGTCCGGGCTCTCGCCGGCCTGCCACGCGCCGAGCAGAATGGTCGACAGCAGGATGTGCTCGCGGCTCTTCAGCGGCTCGGCGTCGACGCCGGCGAGCGCCAGCAGGCTCGACACGGTCGTCTGCGACGCGCTCGCGCAGCAGCTCCGGATCGTCGATCGCGGGCCGGGCGAACGAGGTCAGCACCGACACCGGGAACGCCAGCCGTGCTGCCGGGCGTGTAGATGGTGAACTCGGCCGCCTGCCGCAGACGGCCGATGCGCGCCCCGTCCTGGCCCCACTCCGCCAGCCCCTTCTTCCACCGCTCGGCCTGTTCGGCGGCGAACGCGGCGCCGTCCTTGCCGGCGCGCCGCGCGTCGTCCTCGTTCACCCACGGCTCGAAGTCGGCGGGGCGCAGATCCGGGAACGTCAGCAGCAGGTTCGTCAGGTCGCCCTTCGGGTCGATGACGATGACCGGCACGCCGTCGATGCGCGGCCTCCTCGATGACGGCCATGCCGAGCCCGGTCTTGCCGCTGCCGGTCATGCCGACGCATAGCGCGTGCGTCACGAGGTCCTTCGAGTCGTAGAGCACGAGCCCGCCGGTAGGGGCCATCGCCGACGGATCGACTTCCCTACCGAGGTAGAAGACGCCGAGCTTTTCGAACTCACTGGTCGCAGGCGGGGCGGTCGCGGTCATGGCCCGAATTGTAATTGCGAACCGCCCTGCCGCCGGGCCGAGGGGGTTTTACCTTCCGGGCCGATTGGGGTCTAAGCACACAGGAGACAGCTGATGACGCGAACGAGCGCCGTCGTCCTGGCGACAGCGGTCGCGCTGGCCGCCGCGGACGTGCAGTCGGCGAAGCCGGCGCCAGACGCACGCACGATTGTCCACGTCCTGAGCCGCGTGACGTTCGGTCCGCGACCGGCGGATGCGGCACGGGTGCGCGAGGTCGGAGTCGAGCGGTACCTCGACGAGCAGCTCCATCCGGAACGGATAGCCGACGAGGACGCGGCCCGTCGACTCCGGGCCTTCGAGACGCTCGGCCTGAGCTCGCGCGAGATCGCGGAACAGTACGAGCTGCCGGCGCTGCGGGCCGCCGCGAACAGCAGCAACGGCGGAACGGCGCGGCGGATCGTCCGCCTTCCAGCGATCCGCAGATGCAGGCAGGGGTCGAGCGTGGACGCCAGCAGGCCGCGCTGCCGCTGCTGGAATTGTCGCAGGCAGAAGATCGTCCGCGCGACGTACAGCGAGCGGCAACTCCAGGAGGTGCTGGCCGACTTCTGGTTCAACCACTTCAACGTCGACGCGCGCAAGGGACCGTCGCGGTTCCTGCTGACCGAATACGAGCGCGAGGCGATTCGGCCGCACGTGCTCGGCCGGTTCCGCGATCTGCTCGGCGCCACCGCGAACAGCCCGGCGATGCTGTTTTATCTCGACAACTGGATGAGCGCGGACCCGGAGGCCGCGTCGCGCGGGGCGATGCGGGAGCGCGCCGGGCGGACGAAGGCCGATGGGCCTGAACGAAAACTACGCGCGGGAGCTGCTCGAGCTGCACACGCTCGGTGTGGACGGCGGCTACACGCAGAAAGACGTCACCGAGGTGGCCCGTGCGTTCACAGGGTGGACGATTGCCATGCCGCGCGCGGGAGGAC
This sequence comes from uncultured Acidobacteriota bacterium, assembly GCA_963748265.1. Lineage (GTDB taxonomy): Bacteria > Acidobacteriota > Vicinamibacteria > Vicinamibacterales > CAVVIG01 > CAVVIG01. The sequence continues at coordinate 219,603 of CAVVIG010000005.1, forward strand.
CCTTCCGCTTCGCGCCCGCGTTGCACGACGATCGGGAGAAGGTGGTCCTCGGACACCGGATCAGGGCCAACGGAGGCCAGGAGGACGGCGAGGCGGTGCTCGACTTCCTGGCGGCGCATCCGTCGACCGCGACGTTCGTCGCCACCAAGCTCGCGCGCCGGTTCGTCAGCGACACGCCACCCGCATCCCTCGTCGAACCGGATGGCCGCCACGTTCAGCCGGACCGACGGCGATCTGCGCGCCGTGACGACGACGCTCCTGACATCGCGCGAATTCCTGGCGCCTGAGTCGTATCGCTCGAAGGTGAAAAACCCGCTCGAGTTCGTCGTCAGCGCGCTCCGTGCGACCAACGCCGAGGTGAGCGACGCACGTCCCATCGTTCGGTCGCTCCAGCAGCTCGGCATGCCGCTCTATCAGTGCCAGCCGCCGACCGGCTACAAGGACACCGCCGAGACCTGGGTGAACACCGGTGCGCTCATGAACCGCATGAACGTCGCGCTCGCACTGGCGAGCGGCACGATGCGCGGCGTGACGGTGCCCGAGGTCGCCGGTCCCGCGTCGATCCTCGGCGACAGCCTGACCGACAGCACGCGCGCGACGGTCGCGCGCGCCGAGCGTCCCGATCAGGCGCTGGCGCTCGTGCTCGGGTCGCCGGAATTCCAGAAACGGTGAGGTCCACCATGCGCTCACGTCGAGTGTTCCTCCGCGACGGCGCGTTCGCGCTGGTCACCCTCGGGTTCGCCCCGTCGTTCCTGACGCGCACGATCGAGGCGGCCGGCACGGGCCGGGGCAAGCGGCTCATCGCCATCTTCCAGCGTGGCGCTGTCGACGGCCTCAACGTCGTCGTGCCGCACGGGGACGCCGACTATTACCGCGCGCGACCCGCCATCGCGATCGCCCCGCCTGGCCGGGCCGATGCGGCGATCGACCTCGACGGGTTTTTCGGATTCAATCCCCGGCTCGCGCCGCTGAAGCCAGTCTGGGATCGCGGCGACCTCGCCATCGTCCACGCCTGCGGCTCTCCGGACGCGACGCGCTCGCACTTCGACGCGCAGGACTACATGGAGACCGCGACGCCGGGGGTCAAGAGTACGTCCGACGGATGGCTCAATCGGTACCTGCAGGTCCGGAAGGCCGAGGCCGACGGGCCGTTGCGGGCAGTCGCGTTGACGCAGCAGATGCCGCGGGTCCTCCAGGGGACGGCACCGGCGCTCGCGATCAACCAGATCGATCGCTTCGGCATCGGTGCCAGCGCGATGGCCGACTCCTTCGAGGCGCAATACGCCGCGGCTGCCGACCAGGTCCTGAACGGCACCGGGCGCGACGCCTTCGGCGCGATGCGCACGCTGCAATCGGTGGATCCATCGCGATACCAGGCCGAACACGGCGCCGACTATCCACGCAGCGCGTTCGGGCAGGCGTTGCGGCAGATCGCACAGCTCGCGAAGGCCGACGTCGGCCTCGAGGTGGCGTTCGCGGACGTCGGCGGGTGGGACACGCACGTCAACCAGGGTGGCGCGGTGGGGCTGCTCGCAGCGAGGCTCGACGACTTCGCCCGATCGATCGCAGCACTGGTCACCGACCTCGGCGAGCGCATGGCCGACACGGTGGTGATCACGATGTCCGAGTTCGGGCGCGCGGTGCACGAGAACGGGAACCGGGGAACCGATCATGGCCACGGCAATGCGATGCTGGTCATCGGCGGTGGCGTCCGCGGCCGGAAGGTGTACGGCCGATGGCCGGGGCTCGCCCCGGAGGAGCGCTTCGAAGGGCGCGACCTGGCAATCACGACCGACTTCCGCGACGTCTTCGGGGAGATCGTCGTGCGCCGCCTCGGCGTCCGGGACGCGAACCCGATCTTCCCTGGCTACGCGATCCGCGAGAGCCGGTTCCCGGGCCTCTTTCCAGCCTGACGAAGTCCCTGTGTTAGAGTCTCCCCGTGGCTGAGAAGGAGAAGCGCGAGGTCGGAGACGCCCTCGGCATGATCGAAACGCGCGGCCTGGTGGGCATGATCGAAGCCACCGACGCGATGCTCAAGACCGCCAATGTCGTGTTCGTCGGATGGCAGAAGGTGGACGCCGGTCTCGTCACCGCCATCGTCCGCGGCGACGTCGGCTCGGTGAAAGCGGCAACCGACGCGGGCGCCGCAGCGGCCCGGCGCGTCGGCGAGCTCGTCGGCGTGCACGTCATCCCGCGTCCGGCAGACGACCTGGAGAAGATCTTCCCGATTTCCTGACGGTCTTCAGCGCCGGTGCTTGCGCCGGCGGATCTTCCCCTCCACTTCCCTGAGCCTGAGCTCCTCCCCCACGACCAGCAGCGGCTGCGTCGGCGCCTCGAGCAGGTTGTAGAACGCGCCAGCCTGCGTGCGTGCGAAGACGTTTGCGCCGTCGGTGAGCACCTGCACGTGTCCGCCGCCGCCGGTCGCCTCGAACAGCGTGCACTCGAAGTGAACGCGCAAGGCGTCGACTATCGCGTGCAGCTGGTGGACCGTGAAGCCGCGCGCCCGAAGGTCGGCGAGCACCAGCAGCTCGAAGAGCTCGATCGGCGTGTAACGCCGCGCCGTGTAACCGCCTGCGGCCGTGCGATGCGTCGGGAACGCCGGCCGCATCAACCCGCCCGCATCCCAGATCTGGAGCTGCCGGGCGGTGAGACCCGTCAGCGCCGCCACTTCCCGCGAGCTGTAGGTCTTCTTGAGGAGCATGTCACGCCACGCGGTCGGCCATGACGGCCCCGTCGAAGTCCTTCTCCGTGAGCCCGCCTTCGCTGTGCGTGCTGTAGGAAAGCGTCACGCGCCTGTAGTTGATGGCGATGTCGGGATGATGGTCGTCGTTTTCAGCGCCGGGCACGAGGCGGTCCACGAACGCCACGGCCGCTGGGAAGTCGGCGAAGGTGAACTGCTTCGTGATGACGTCGCCCGCGCGGGTCCAGCCGGGCAACGCGGCGAGTCGGCGATCGATTTCCTCCGCGCTCAGTCTGGGCATGACGGCCTCACAGCGGGCGGCGAGCCCGCACGTCGTCGAGCCGGGCTCTCGCCCGCTCGACCAGTTCCAGCGACTCTCGTGTGGCGGCCCCGGCGCCGGCCTGGGTTGCAAACGCCTCGCCCGCAATCGCGCGGTGGTAGGCCCGTTCGGCCTGCTGCAGCGCCTCGAGCGCCGTCGTATGCTCGCGCTGCCACTCGAGCCACGACGACAGGCGAGTTGTCGCCTCGTCCTCGGTCGGCGCCGTGACATCGATGCCGAAGCGCTCGCCGGTCTCCTCGCGCACGGCGTGCGCGGTCCACTGGCCGTTAAGAACGGTGGCGATCACCCGATAGCTGGCACCACTCATCGTCTTTCACAGCCGCCCGAATCGCGACGGCCGCATCAGTTCCAGCGCCTCGTCGCGCGTGTCTCCGAGAATCGCGTCGGCGACGATCGCGGACGTGATCGGCGCGAGCAGCACGCCATTCCTGAAGTGTCCGGTCGCGTACATCAGTCCCGGGACTGCCTCGGACCAGCCGACGATCGGCATCGGGTCAGGCCCGGCCGGACGGAACCCCACCCTGGTCGCGAGCAGGCTCGCATTCGACGCCTGCGGCAGCAGTTCGCAGGCGGCCTCGAGCAGGCTCCGCACGCCGCCGACGGTGATCCGCTCCTCGAAGCCGACGTCCTCCACGGTGGCACCGACGAGCAGCGTTCCATCATTACGCGGAACGACGTAACAGTGCTCGTCCCAGGTGACACGTGCGACCGGTGTGCCGCACCACCCGAGCTGCAGCAGCTGCCCCCGGACCGGCTTCACGGGCAGCGCATCGACGGCACCTTCCACCGCCACCCTGCCCGACCACGCACCGGCCGCCAGCACGACCACGCGCGCGTCGACCCGGCCGCGATCCGTCTCCACCGCAACGGCGTTCCCGGCCGGCGCGATCCGGTGCACGCGCACACGCTCGACGAACGTGGCACCGAACCTGGCTGCGGCACGCGCCAGCGCGCGGGTCAGGTCAAGGGCCGACACGAGCCCCTGGGCGGGGATCAGCAGCCCGCCGAAGAGGTCGGCCGCGAGGTGCGGTTCGCGCGCACGTGTCTCGGCAGCCGAGAGCCGCTCGCAGGCGACGCCTCGCAGGGCGAGGGTGCGCTGGATTCTCGCCGAAGCCGTGGAGCGACTCCTCCTGGCGGGCGACGTGAAGCGTGCCGCTTCGCACGTACCCGACGCGCGTCGCGCTGTCGGCTTCGATCGACTCGACGAAGCGGTCGAAGAGCGCGAGGCTGCGGGCCCCGAGGTCGAGCAGCGTGTCTGCGCCGGCCGCTTCGGAGAACGGCGCGAGCATGCCGGCCGACGCCTGGGTGGCGCCGATGCCTGCCTCGCGCTCGTCAATCACCGTGACCGGCGCGCCACGTCGCGCCAGCTCGTACGCGACCGCGCAGCCGACGATGCCGGCGCCGACGACAAGGATGTCGCTCGCACGAACCACGTCCGCATCTTACGTTAAGATCGTCCGGTCTCCGGTCTCGCCACCTCCCCTGCATATATGCGGAAACTACTCGTCGCCAACCGATCGGAAATCGCCATCCGCTGCTTCCGCGCCGCCACCGAACTCGGCCTGCGCACGGTCGCCGTCTACAGCCACGAGGATCGCTTCTCGCTGCATCGCTTCAAGGCCGACGAAGCGTTCCTGATCGGTCCGCCGCAGGGCGGCGAGCCGGTCAGGTCGTACCTGAACATCGAGGCGATCATCGTCGCGGCACGCGAGCAGGGGGTCGATGCGATTCATCCCGGCTACGGCTTCCTCTCCGAGAACGCGGCGTTCGCGCGCGCGTGCGAGGCGGCCGGCATCCAGTTCGTCGGCCCGACACCCGATCACCTCGAGGCGTTCGGCGACAAGACGGCGGCGAAGCGGCTCGCCATGACTGCGGGCGTGCCGACCATTCCCGGCACCGAACACGCGCTCACCGATCCGGCGGAAGTCGCCGCGGAGGCCGCGCGCATTGGCTACCCGCTGATGATCAAGGCGAGCTTCGGCGGCGGCGGACGCGGCATGCGCGTGGTGCACAGCGCCGACGAGCTCCTGCCGAAGCTGGCGGAAGCGCAGCGCGAGGCTGGCGCCGCGTTCGGCCGCCCCGACGTCTTCCTCGAGCGCTACATCGCAAGAGCCAAGCACATCGAGGTCCAGATCCTCGGCGATGCGCACGGCAACCTCGTGCACCTCTGGGAGCGCGACTGCTCGGTGCAGCGCCGCCATCAGAAGGTCGTCGAGGTCGCGCCGAGCATCGGGCTGGACGAGGGGCTGCGCCGCCGGATCTGCGAGTCGGCCGCCGCGCTGTGCCGCTCGGTCGGGTATCGCAGCGCGGGCACCGTCGAGTTCCTGCTCGACCTCGATCGCGACGAGTTCTACTTCATCGAGGTGAACCCGCGGATCCAGGTCGAGCACACCGTCACCGAAATGGTCACGGGCATCGACCTGGTGCGCAGCCAGATCCTCGTCGCGTCGGGCCACCGCCTGCACGAGCCGCCGCTCGGCATTCCGCCGCAGGACAAGGTCGAGCACCGCGGCGTCGCGATGCAGTGCCGCGTCACGACCGAGGATCCGGAGCGCAACTTCATGCCCGACTACGGACGGATCACCACGTATCGGTCGGCAGGCGGATTCGCGGTGCGCCTCGACGGCGGCAACGGGTTCGGCGGGGCGGTCATCACGCCGTACTTCGACTCGCTGCTCGTCAAGGTCACGACCTGGGGCAGCACGCTCGAAGAGGCCGTGCAGCGCTCCGACCGCGCACTGCGCGAGTTCCGCATCCGCGGCGTCAAGACCAACATCGCGTTTCTGCTGAATCTCATCGAACATCCGACGTTCAAGTCGGGCAACGCGACGACAACGTTCATCGACGATACGCCGGAGCTGTTCCGCTTCCGCCAGAACCGCGACCGTGCGACGAAGATGCTGTCCTACCTGGGCGACGTCATCGTCAACGGCCGTCCGGATGTGAAGGCACGGTTCGAGCCGGGCAGACGCCTGACGCCGCCAGCCGCACCGCCCGTGCCGCGCGGCGATGCTCCGCCGGCCGGCACGCGGCAGAAGCTGCACGAGCTCGGGCCGGAGAAGTTCGCGGAGTGGGTACGCAACGAGCGCCGCCTGCTGCTGACCGACACGACGCTGCGCGACGCGCACCAGTCGCTGCTGGCGACGCGCGTCCGCACCTACGACATGCTGGCGGTCGCCGACGCCATCGCGCGACTGACGCCAACGCTCTTCAGCCTCGAGATGTGGGGAGGCGCCACGTTCGACACGTCGATGCGCTTCCTGCAGGAGGATCCGTGGCAGCGGCTGGCGGAGCTGCGCCAGCGGATCCCGAACATCCTGTTCCAGATGCTGCTGCGCGCGAGCAACGCCGTCGGCTACACGACGTATCCCGACAACGTCGTGCGCGCGTTCATCAAGCGAGAGCGCGGACCAGGGGATCGACGTCTTCCGGATCTTCGACTCGCTGAACTCGACCGCCAACATGCAGCTGGCGATCGAATCGGTGCGCAGCGACACGTCGGCGATCTGCGAGGCCGCGATCTGCTACACCGGCGACATCCTCGACCCGGCCCGCACGAAGTACTCGCTGAAGTACTACGTCCGCCTGGCCAAGGAGCTCGTCGAGATGGGCACGCACATCCTCGGCATCAAGGACATGGCCGGGCTGTGCAAGCCGTACGCGGCCTACGCGCTGGTGAAGGCGCTGCGCGACGAGGTCGGCGTGCCGATCCACTTCCACACGCACGACACCAGCGGCATCAACTCGGGCAGCATCCTCCGGGCGGCCGATGCGGGCGTCGACATCGCCGACGCGGCGCTGGCGTCGATGAGCGGCATGACCAGCCAGCCGTGTCTGAACGGCATCGTCGCGGCCTTGCGCAACACGGAGCGCGACACCGGCCTCGATCAGACCGGCGCTCGACGACTTCAGCCGCTACTGGGCCGCCGTCCGCGAGCTGTACTACCCGTTCGAGGAGGGCCTCAAGGCGCCGGGGCCTGACGTCTACCAGCACGAGATGCCGGGCGGGCAGTACACGAATCTCCGGCAGCAGGCGAAGAGCCTCGGCCTCGAGGCGCGCTGGCCCGAAGTCTGCGAGGCTTACGCCGCCGCCAACCAGCTCGTCGGCGACATCGTCAAGGTCACGCCGTCGAGCAAGGTCGTCGGCGATCTGGCGCTGTTTCTCGTCACCAACCAGCTCACGGCCGACGACGTGCTGAACTCGACCTCTCCATTGAACTTCCCGCGCAGCGTCGTCGAGATGATGCAGGGGCTCCTCGGGGAGCCGGAGGGCGGCTGGCCGAAGAAGTTCCAGGACGATCGTGCTTCGGTCGGCGCACGTGGAGCCGATCGTCGGGCGTCCCGGTGCCTCCATGCCACCGGCCGACTTCGAGGCGGCCTCCAAAGAGGTGCAGGCGCGAACGCGGCGCGAGCCGTCCGACGAAGACGTGCTCTCGTACCTCCTCTATCCGCAGGTCTATCTCGACTTCCAGAAGCACTGGTCGGCAGTTCGGCGACACGTCGGCGATCCCGACGGCCAACTTCTTCTACGGGCTGCAGCCTGGCGAGGAAGCCTCGGTCGAGATCGAGCGCGGCAAGACGCTGATCGTGAAGTTCCTGACGACCGGCGAAGTGCGCGAAGACGGGACCCGCACGGTGTTCTTCGAGCTGAACGGACAGCCGCGGGCGGTGAGCGTCGTGGACCGCTCGGTCGCCGCGACGGTGAAGCGGCACCCGCAGGCCGACCAGGACAACCCCGACGCACGTGGCGTCGCCGATGCCCGGCAAGGTGTCGTCAGTGGCGGTGAAGGCAGGCCAGGTGGTCAAGACGGGCGAGCGCCTGCTCTCCATCGAAGCGATGAAGATGGAGACCGCCGTCTACAGCCCGCGCGACGCGAAGATCGGCGAGGTCCACGTCGAGGCCGGCACCGCCGTCGAGGCGCGCGATCTGCTGGTGGTGCTCAAGGACTGACGTTTTAGTCGCACGTCGTCAGTCACAAGTCCCAAGTCGGAGAGAGCGGCGCGGTCATGCCGCGCCGCCTTCCGTCAGCTTCTGCTGCCGCATCGCGGCGGCGCCCATCAGCCCGCCCATGCCCATGCTCTCGACGGCGCTGCTCGGGATGAGCATGAGGGCGCCCTTCTCCTTCAGCCCCTCGTAGAGCATGTTCATCGCGCGCAGGTGAAGGGCGGTCGGATCGTTGTGGTACTCCTTGGCCGCCTCCGAGAACGAGTGCGCGATGGCCAGCTCCGCCTCGCCCAGGATGATGCGCGCCTGCTTCTCGCGCGCGGCCTGTGCCTCGCGTGACATCGCGTCCTGGAGCGCGCCGGGAATGACGACATCGCGCATCTCGACCGACGACACCGTGACGCCCCAGGGGTTGGAGCGGTGGTCGATCAGCTGCTGCAGTTCTCCCTCGATGCGCTCGCGTCCACGCAGGAGCTCGGTGAGCGTCGTGCGCCCGATGATGTCGCGCAGCCCCGTCTGCGCCGCCCAGCTCACCGCCTGCGAGTAGTCCTGCACTTCGAGCGCCGCCTTCTGCGCGTCGTGCACCATCCAGAACAGGACCGCGTCCACGTTCACCGGCACGGTGTCAGACGTCAGCGTCTGCTCCGCGGCGAAGCTCGTGGTGATCGTGCGCTGGTCGATCCAGGCACTGATGTCGTCGACGAACGGGACGATGAAGAACAGCCCGGGCCCGCGCATCGACGTGAACCGTCCGAGGCGAAGGACGATCGCGCGCTCCCACTGCTGCGCCACCTTCGGCGACTGCATCAGCACGACGCCGAGGAGACCGCCGACGATCGCCGGCACCGGATTTCCGGCAGCGACCGTCAGCCACACGCCGGCCAGCAGGGGGACGAGCAGCAGCGCGACCGCGACGACGTTGGGCGAACGGACATCACGAACGGCATGGCCGTGGGACGCGAGGGACATCAGACGCCTTCCTTTCGGAGTGCTTCGAGCTGTTGAACGAGTTCGCGGAGGGTGAAGCCGTGGGCGGACGCGTCGGCGGCCATGCGCGTCGCCAGGGCGCGCAGACGCCGCTGGTGCTCGGCGGCGGGGCGGGCCTCGGCGGCCGTGGCGCGCACGAAGCTGCCGACGCCGCGGCGCGTCTCGAGCACGCCGGCCCGTTCGAGGTCGGCGTACACGCGCGCCACGGTGTTGGCGTTGACCCGGAGGTCGACGGCCAGCTGGCGCACCGTGGGGAGCTGGTCCCCGGCCCGAAGCCGGCCAGACGCGATGGCCGCGCGGAAGGCCCGATCCAGCTGCGCGTAGATCGGCGTCGGATCGCGGGGGTCGAGGTCGACGATGGCCATCGGGATTGCACGCTAATACTAGTTAATTAGTACAACTGCGTCAAATGAAAAGCCCGGGCTGGCGGATGCCGGCCCGGGCCTGCTGACCTCTGGACGCCGCCCGCCTACTTCGCCATCTTCAGCGCGTCGGCCGCAATCGACAGCTTGCCTGCCTTGTCGGTGACATCGCCGGTGATCTCGACCGTGTGCAGCACGTGGGCGACGAGCTTCTCGTTCTTGTTGGCCGCGAGGCCGCCCGTGATCTCGTACACCTTGCCGTCGGCCGTGAGCAGGGCCATCGGCTTGCCGGACTTGGCGCACGCCTCGGCGCAGGCCTTGTCGGCGTCGACCTTCCCCTCGCGCAGGAAGCACTCCTGGTCGACGATCTGCCCCTTCACCGTCTCGGTCTTCGCAAACGCGGGCGCGCCCATGGAAACGACGAATGCTGCGGCAGCGAGGCCGGCTACGAACGTGCGCATGAAACTCCTCCTCCTGACACCTGCAGTTGGTGAATTGGCGAATTGGTGAATTGGTGAATTGCCAATCACCGCTGCCCCTCCTTATACGGCGCGCCGCCGACTACTGTCAAACCGTCGGCGGCCGCCGCGCTGTGCCTACAATGTCGCCGTCCCGGGTCGTCCCACACGTGAAATCGTCGAGCCGTCGAACCGTTCGATCGTCACGCGCCACGTTCCACTACGTGCTGGGCGACACCGTGCGCGAAGCAGCGCGCCTGCGCGCACAGGCGAGGCTGTGGGACCCGGTATCGCGCGCGCTGTTCGACCGGATCGGCGTCCGGTGCGGCTGGAAGGTGCTCGAGATCGGTCCGGGCCAGGGCTCGCTGCAGATGGACCTGCGGCGGCGCGTCGGCGGACCTGTGGACGCAGTCGAGCGATCGTGGAGCTTCGCGACGCGCCTCGAGCGCGCAACACGGCGCGACGGGCTGGGACCGACGCGGATCTTCTTCTCGGATCTGATCGACACCGACCTCCCGCCCGACACCTACGACCTGATATTCGCGCGCTGGGTGTTCCTGTTCCTGCCCGATCCCGCGGCCCATGTGAAGCTGCTGGCGCGCGCGCTCAAGCCGGGTGGAGTCCTTGCCATCCAGGATTACCACCGCGACACGTTCATGGTCGTGCCCAAGCTGACCGACTGGGACGACTTCATCCGCGCTGACAAGGCGTTCTTCGCGTCGCAGGGCGGCAACGTCACGATCGGCGTGCACCTGCCGCGGATGATGCGGGCCGCCGGGCTGCGCGTTACCGGCATCGAGCAGACGACCAAGAGCGGCCATCCGGGCTCGCCGACGTGGAACTGGGTGACGAACTACGCGCTGTCGGTGATGGGCCGGCTCGCGCTCCCGCCCGCCAGCGCGCGGCGCCTGAGGCGCGAGTGGCTGGCCGCGGCGCGCGACCGCTCGTCGCTCCTCGTTGCGCCGTGCGTGCTCGACATCGTGGCGCAGAAGCCCAGGCGCTAGCTCGTTTGCCTCGCCACCACCCTGACCCCCTGCGCGATCGTGTCCCCCGGGTGCATGATGAGCGTCTCGCCGGCCTCGAGCCCCGCGGTCACTTCCGCTTCCTGGCCGTTCTGGTGGCCGAGCGTCACGCGCACCATCTCGGCGACCCCGTTGCGCACCGCGTAGACCGCCCACTCCTCGCCCGCACGAATCAGCGTGCCGGTCGGCACCTTGAGCACGTCCGCTGACTCCCACGTGACGATGCGCGCCTCGACACGGTAGCCGTCGCCGAGCGCTGCCCACGCGCCGGCGGGATCGATGAACTCCAGGATCACGTTCACGCGCTGCTCTTCCACGCCGAGGGCCGAGATCTTCGTGAACCCGGAGGGCTCGACCCGGCGGACCCGCGCATCCAGGGTCTTCGCGCCACCCCACTGCTCCACCAGCACACGTGCGGCGGGCTGCACGCGCACGGCATCGATCGACAGCAGATCGACGACGATCTCGAGCAGCGACGGATCCCCGATCTCGATGAGCGGCTCGCCGGCCGGCACGACGCTTTCGCTTTCGCGCACGCGGCGCAGGACGACGCCGTCAGCCGGCGCCGGCACGCTGATCACCCGGCCACCGGCCTCGCTTCCCGATGGCGCGAGCCGCGCCTGGGCCCGATCGACGTCGGCGGCTGCCGCGCGCGCGGCATACGACGCGGCGTTCACCTGCTCCTGCGTGGTCCGCACGTCGTCTTCCCGCGCGTCGAGCTGCTGCGCCGTCGCGAGGCCGTCGGCCGCCAGCTCGCGCGCGCGCTTCAGTTCGCGTTCAGCCTGTACGAGCGACGCACGCGCGCGCTGTTCTTCGGCCTGCGTGCGTCCTACGGTCGCGCGCGCGACCTGCAGCGCCGCCTCGGCCTCCGCCCTGGACCGCGCGTCGAGCAGCGCCGAAGCCTCCGGACGCAGCCGCGCGACGACCTGGCCCTTGCGTACCTTGTCGCCCGGCTCGAGCTCGATCCGCAGGCTCCGACCCGTGACCGGCGCCGCGACGACGAAGCGATCCCGCACCCGCGTTCGCCCTTCCTCGTCCACGGTGACGAGCAGCGGGCCGCGCGTGGTCGTGGTCGTTTCGACCGGAACGGTCGCCGGCCACATCGCCACGGCGACGAGTCCGGCGACGACAATCAAGGCAATCCAGAGACGGCGGTTCTTGAGCAGTCGCCACATCGCGCTACTCCCTCCTCTTGAGCACCGCGACGAGATCGAGGCGATCGAGGCGGCGGCGGACGATCAGTCCAGACAGGAATGCGGCCGCTATGACGACGAGGAACGACCACGCGATGGTCGCCGGCTCGACGACGAACGACAGCCGGTACAGCTCGTTGTTGAACCCGAGCATGATGAGGCGCCCAAGGCTATACCCGATGGCCGCGCCCACCGGCAGCGCGCACACGGTCAGCACCGCGAGCTCCCCGAGCAGGATCAGCGAGATCTCCGCGCGCGTGAAACCGAGCACGCGCAGGCTCGCGAGCTCGTGGCTCCGCTCCGAGAGCGACACCCGCGCCGAGTTGTAGACGACGCCGAACGCGATGATGGCCGCGAACATCACGTTGAAGAAGATCTGCATGTTCATCGTCTCGGCCATCGTCTGGCGGAAGTTGCGCAGCGTCGTCTCGCGCAGCGCCACACCGGCGACCGCGGGCATGGTCTTGACCGACGTGTAAAAGCGCTCGATGGCCGCCGGGTCGACCGTCACCGCCGCGCCGGACAGCGTCGGCCCCTCACCGAGCAGCCGGTGCAGCGCGTCGACGTGCATGTAGGCCTGGAGCCCGATGGTGTCGTCCACGAGCGCAGCGATCGGCACCCGCAGCGTCGGCCGACGCCCTTCGAGCACGGCGACGTCGATCACATCCCCGGGCCTGACACGCAGGATATCCCCGAGCATCTTCGACATCACCAGCCCCTCGGGCGGCAGCGACAGCACCTTGCCGCTCCGCTCGACGACACGGTTCAGCGTCGGCCGTTCCGGCAGCCCGGTGATCGCCAGCGTCCGCGTGCGCCCTCCGGCGCGGAGCCGGACTGCCACCGTCCGCATCGGCTCCAGGCTCATCGCACCGGGCAGGTGCATCACGTCGTGCACCGCGCGCGCCGAACGCGGCTCGACGAACGAGACCGTTGCATCCTGCCGCATCGAGAGGATGAACTGCTGGTTGATCAGCACGTTCATGATGTCGATGAACGACAGCCCGACGAACAGGACGGCCACAGCGAACGCGATCCCGACAATGGACACCATCGTGCGGACGGGCTGGCGTTCGAGGTTGCGCAGGATCATCCGCGTCGTCATTGGCAGCCGCAGACGGCTCTCGAAGACGCTGCGGTGATACGCCGCCGGCGGCTCCGGCCGCATCGCCTCGGCCGGCGGAACTCTGACGGCGCGGCGGACCGCGGACCACGCGCCAAGCGCCGCGACCACCAGCGCGCCGACGATGGACTCCACGGCGACGTCGGTGGACATGCCGTAGTCGAGGATGGGAAACCGGAAGTACTGGTTGTAGAGACTGATCATGCCGGAGCCGAGCCAGTTGCCCCCGACGATCCCCACCACGGCGCCGACCAGCGCGATCGCGAGCCCCCACTTGATGTAGTGCCACCCGATCTCGCCGTTGCTGAACCCGAGTGCCTTCAGCGCCGCGATCTGCGATCGCTGCAGCGCGAGCGCGCGCGTCAGCGCGACGTTCAGGATGAAGGCCGCGACGCCGAGGAAGATGAGCGGCGTGATGAACCCGAACGTCTGCAGCTGGGCGAGCTCGTTCTCGAGCGTCCACGCCGAGATCTGCTGGCCCTGGGGGATGGCACCAAGCCCGCCGTACGGCTCGATGAGCCGGTCGACGCGCGCGATGACGTCCGGCGTCGACGCCCCGCGCGCGAGCGCCAGCGAGACCTCGTTGAATCCGCCTTCCATGTCGAACGCCGGCGCAAGCGCCCTCCCGTTCATCCAGAAGATGCCGAATCGCCGACGGTCCGGAAAGAGCTCGCCGGGACGGATCGCGTAGACATACTCGGGCGACAGCGCAATGCCGACGATGGTGAGGGTGCGGCGGCGGCCGTTGATCAGGGCGGCCACCGTGTCGCCGGGCACGAACCCGTTCGCCTCACAGAACATCTCGCTCGCCAGCACTTCGTCGGGCCGGTCCGGGTCGATCCACCGGCCGCGGCGCAGGAAGACGTCGTTCAACAGCGGCCGTCCACGCTCCGGCAGTGCGATCAGGCGGCCTGTTGCCGGCTCCGCCATGCCGGGCACGTCGAGGGTGACGTCGGCAACCACGCGCGTGACGGCGCGCTCGACGCCGGGGATCGCGGCAATCTGCTCGCGAAGGCTGTCGGGCGCCCGCTTCAGCGACGCAAACACATCGGCGAAGCGCGCGCTGTCGTAGTACTCCGCGCGCGTTCGGCGCAGCGAGTCGAAGTTCGACAGGTAGGTGACGAACATGGTCACGCCGGCCGCGACCACGGCGGCTATGGCAAACGCCTGCCCCTTCATCTCCCAGAGATCGCGGAGCAGCTTCCGGTCGAGGATTGGGATCGCCGCGGGGAACTTCACCACGCCACCTCCCGGACACCGACCTTGTGCGAGTTGACCTCCACCGACGCGACGTGGCCATCCGCCAGCTTGACGACGCGATCGGCCATGTTCGCGATCGCCGCGTTGTGCGTGATGACCACTGTGGAGGTGCCGAGCTCCCGGTTGACGCGATCGATCGCCTCGAGCACGACGATGCCCGTGGTGATGTCGAGCGCACCGGTCGGCTCGTCGCAGAGCAGCACGTCGGGCCGCTTCGCGATCGCGCGCGCGATGGCCACCCGCTGCTGTTCGCCGCCGGAGAGCTGCGCCGGAAAGTGATCGAGCCGCTGGCCAAGCCCGACGTGCTGCAGCGCCTGCTCCGGCGTCATCGAACCCGGCGACAGCTCGGTGACCAGCGCGACGTTCTCGCGCGCCGTCAGGCTCGGAATCAGGTTGTAGAACTGAAAGACGAAGCCGACATGGCTGCGCCGGTACTCGGTGAGGACCGCTTCGCCGGCAGCGGTGAGGTTCTTTTCCTGGTACACGACCGACCCCGACGTCGGCACGTCCAGCCCGCCGAGGATGTTCAACAGCGTCGACTTTCCGGAGCCCGACGGCCCGAGGAGCACGACGAACTCGCCGGTGTACAGGTCGAAGTCGACGCCCCGCAGCGCTTCGACCGTCACCTCCCCCATCTCGTAGACCTTGCGCAGGCCACGAGCCATGAAGACAGGCGCGCGCGTCGAGACGTCGGGCATGGCTCGCTGGACTTCAGCCTACTCGCAAAGTTTTACAATTCAAAGTTTTTTGTTTGAATCAAGCGTAACACTCGGGACCGAATGGGAACTCTTCCGCGCCGTGGCTCCGGCCGCAGCAGGCTGGGGCTAGAATCCGCGTCGGCGCTGGAATCTACCCATGATGGATCGACGCACATTCCTCTGGACAGCCCTGGCGGCGACCCCGGCGTTTCTCGGGCGCCACGACGCGGCACTGTCCGCGCAGACCCGCTTCGACCTCATCGTCCGGGGCGGCCGGCTGCTCGACCCCTCGGTGCATCTGGACGCCGTGCTCGACGTGGCGGTGTCCGGCGGCAGGATTGCGGCAATCGCGCCGGCGATTGCGGCCGACGCCGCCGAGACGATCGACGCACGCGGCAGGCTGGTGGTCCCGGGCCTGATCGACATCCACACGCACGCCGGACGCATCGCTGAAGGACCGGCTCTCTGCCTGGCCGACGGCGTGACGGGCTTCATCGACTCCGGATTGCAGGGTGCCGACGGCATCGACGCCGTGGTCGCGGTCGTGCGCACGGCGCCGCAGCCTGCACGCGTGCTCGTGAACCTCGGACGCGCGGGCGTCATCCCCGCCGGCGACACGATGGACCTCGCGCTCGCCGACGTCGGGGCGGCGCGCGCGGCCATCGCCAGGCATCGCGACACCATCGTCGGCGTGAAGGTGCGGTTGTCCCGCGACGTTGCTGGCGCGAACGATTACGAGGTGCTGAAGCGCGCACGCGACGTCGCTGAGCCGTCCGGCCTGTCGGTCATGATTCACATGGGGCAGACACAGTCGCCGCTGCCGAAGCTGCTGGAGCTGCTGCGGCCCGGCGACGTCGTCACGCACATGTTCGCGCCGCCGCCGAACAGCATCGTCGACGAGCGCGGCCGCATCCTGCCGGAGGTGCTGGCGGCACGGCGGCGTGGCGTGTGGTTCGACGTCGGCAACGGCAGGACCGGTCACCTGCGGTGGGACATCGTCGATCAGGTGATGCAGGCCGGCTTCTGGCCCGACACGATTTCGACAGACTGGACGCCGGAGGGACGGACGACGCAGGTGTTCGACTTCCCGAACGTGCTATCGAAGTTCCTGGAGTTCGGCATGCCACTCGATCAGGTGATCGCGCGGGCAACGGTCAACCCGTCGCGCGTCTTCGAGGTGTTCCGCGATCGCGGTACTTTGAACGTCGGCGCTCCCGCGGACATCGCGGTGCTGGAGCTGCGGGAAGGAACCTTCGAGTTCGCCGACAACTTCGGCAACACGCGGACGTGGAAACGCCGGCTGTTCCCGCGGGCCACGGTGCTGGCCGGGAAACGCGTCCCTCCGCGCGCCTGATCCGCAACATCCTTGAACGTGACGGCTCGACGAGGGCGCCCGCGACACGCGCGGCGGCGCGCTACTGCTGGCGATACGGTTCGAAGTCCTGCCAGATCTGCTTGACCAGCGCCGGATCGACGGTTCGCGTGTCGCCGCGATCCGGTTCCTTCACCGAGTAGAGCGTCAACTTCACCGTTGCACAGTGTGGCCCGATAGCGTCGGGCTCGAAGACGTAGAGGCCCTCGACCGCCGAGTTCCCGCCGAAGGCCGACTCCACCACGAAGGGGTGGATGGCGGTCAGCTCGGCATCGCCGCAGAAGGCACGAATCCGCGAGAACCCCGTCTTCACGCGCTTCATCGCCGGCAGGGACATGCCCTGCGTCATCGCGGCGCCGCGCGCGACGGTCGCCCAGAAGCTTTCCGCCATCTTCGGGGTTACGCGGACAACGAGGACCGGCGGATAGTCCGCGAAGTACTCGGACCAGGCGCCGAAGTCGGTCGGCGAGCGCTGCGGCATCTGCGTGGACGGCGCAACCCGGGTGTCCTTGCTCGTGGTGCGACGGGCCGGCTGGCGCGCAGCGTAAACCATCAGCGGCGTGACGAACGAGACCTCGAAATCCGACGCGGACAGCTGATAGGCCGCCACGGTGCCGGTGCGCCGCTCGGCCAGCTCCTTCAGTAACGTCTCGGGGAACGGGCGCGTCGGCTCGACGGGGAGATGCCTTCCGGCGGGTGGCGCAGCGCCGGCGGTTTTCTGCGCGGCCAGTGAGACCACGTCGCATGCACCGGCAATCGGCACGACACGCGACTCGCGGGGGCGGCTACCGCTCTTCTCGTCCCAGGGAGAGGTCAGGCCGACGAGATGGCCGTCCTCACTGAACGCCGGTCCGCCAGCGCTGCCTGGCTGCAGCCGGCTTCCGAAGACGATTTCCGTTGCACCGACCCTGTTGACATCACCCGAAACCATGTCCGGCTCACCGCGCAGCGACACGCCCAGCGCGACGATCTCGGCGCCCTCCGCGACGGCGTCCCCGGGGGTCCCACACGCAAGCGACACCGGCTCCGCCGATGACATGACCGAAGGGTCGATCCACACGACCGCCATATCACGCGCAGCGTCAGACGCGACGACGCGGCCTTCCACCTTGAGGGCGGCCGAAAGCTGCACTTCCACCATCCCGGCGTCCCCGATGGCCCGCTGGTTCGTGAGAACGAAACCTCGCGCGTCGACGAGGAAGCCCGACGCGTGTGAAACAGGTGTCCAGAGGCCGACGATGCTGTCCCTCCACCGGGACAGCTGCAGGACCGGATCGACCGGCGGCGGTGACGCGACTGCCGATGTCTCGACGGGCGTCGTCGATGGTGTGAGCGTCCCCACCTCCGCGTTTGCCACCGTCAGTTCGAGGATCGTGTCGCTCCCGCCCGGCACGTCGAGGGTCTCCGTCCACTGATATCGCCTGCCGAGCAACGCCAGCGGTTCGTCCGATTCGACGGTGTAGTTGCCGCCGCGGAGCCTGACATCCACCGTGCCGTCGGTCCCGGTGACGACGCGCCGAGGTGTCGTCGTGGAAGGGTTGTCGCTGATCAGCAGCGCGTGGCGCGCAACCGGAATCGGTCGTTGCTCCGCGTCGACCAGCGTCACCTTGATGTGCAGGGTGCCTGGCGTCTGGCCGGACGCCTGGTGCGTGACTGCCAGGCAGAGTGCCGCAATGACCAGCCCGCGGAGCATGACAGCGATCGTGGCGCCACTCCGCCGGCGTGTCAAAACATTCCCTTGGAACGGGATCCTCGGTTGTCCGGCCGTTTCACGCTACGATCAGCGCTTCCGTGTCTGTCCAGGACTTCCTCGCAGGCCTCTCGGTGGTTGCGGGCCTCGTCGTGCTCGAAGGCCTGCTTTCCGTCGACAATGTGCTCGGCATCGCGGCCCTTGCCAGTGAGCTGCCGTCCTCGCAGCAGCGCGTCGCCATCCGCGTCGGGCTGGCGCTGGCGTACATCTTTCGCATCCTCGCGCTGCTGGTCGCCAGCTGGCTCGCGACCAACACGTGGGTGCGCTGGCTGGGCGCCGGTTATCTGATCTGGCTGATGTCGTCGCACCTGACGAAGGGCCACGCGCACGACGTGGCTGAAGCCGTGGAGCACGAGGTCGAGGTCGAAGACGCCATGTCGGTGCGGCCGCCCGCAATCGCTGACGAGGACGCGAGCTGATGGCGCCGCCGAGACAGACTGCGGCAGGGGCCGCGCTGGGGGCCGTCCTGGTGCAGATCGGCCTGATGGATCTGAGCCTCAGCATCGACAACGTGATTGCCGCGGTCGGTCTGGCGCCGAAGAACGACGCGGGCGACCCGGTGATGTGGCCGATCTATCTCGGCGTGCTGATCGCCATCATTGCGCTGCAGGCGATCGCGCCGCACGCGATGAACCTGCTGAAGAAGTTTCCGATCCTCGAGCCCACCGCCTTCGTGTTGATCGGCTACGTCGGCGTGCTGCTGATTCTCGAGGAGGTGGCGCACGTGGCAACCGGCGTCACGATTCACGTGCCCCCCTACGTGAAGTTCGCGGGCATCCTGTTCATCATCTGGGTGGCGCTGCTCTACGCCGCCGACGGCGCGGTGAGGAGGACCGTGCGGCCGCTGGTGCACGTCGCCGTGCCGGTGATGCGCGGTATCACGCGCGCGGTGAGCCTGGTGTTCTGGCCGCTGACGCGCATCATCGAGCTGGTCACGAGCTCCGGTGCGCGCTCGTAAGGACTTGCAGCACGATGCCATTGACAGCCGCGATTCGGACGGGATACGCTGCCCGGGTCATGTTCGTTCGCGCCCACCACGTGCACCATCATCATCCGGCTGCTGCCGGGCGGGTGGAGTTGCGCGCGCACTAGATCGTCACGATCGAACCACGCGACATCCAACCCGCCTCACGGCGGGTTTTTTTGTGTCCGGACGGCAGGGAAACTGGCAATGACCATCGACTTCACGAAACTGGACGGGCTCATTCCCGCGGTGATTCAGGATGCGGAGAGCCTGGAGGTCCTGATGGTGGGCTTCATGAACGAGGAGGCGCTGGCGCTCACGAAGCAGACCGGCTTCGCCACCTTCTTCAGCCGCACGCGCAACAAGCTGTGGATGAAGGGGGAGACCTCCGGCAACCGGCTGCAGGTGGTCGAGATGCTCGTCGACTGCGACGAGGACACGGTGCTGCTGAAGGTGAAGCGCCTCGGCGACGGCAACGTGTGCCACACCGGCGAGCGCACGTGCTTCTACAGGAACCTGGATTGACGACACTGGCGGGCTGGACGAGACGTGAACGTGAAAGGGTAGCGACGCGATGAAACTCAAACTCGGCATTCCGAAGGGCTCCCTGCAGGACGCGACGATCCAGCTGTTCGCGCGCGCCGGCTTCAACATCTATCGTCAGCTCGCGGTCGTACTTCCCGACCATCGACGACCCTGAGATCGAGTGCATGCTGATTCGCGCGCAGGAGATGGCGCGCTACGTCTCGGACGGCGTCCTCGACGCCGGCCTCACCGGGCCAGGACTGGATCGCGGAGCACGAGGCGGGCGACGGGACGACCGGCGTCGTCGAGCCGATCGCCGACCTGATCTACGCCAAACAGAGCTTCGGCAAGGTGCGCTGGGTGCTCGCCGCGCCGGAGGACTCCGACATCAAGTCGGCGAAGGACCTCGAGGGCAAGACGATCGCGACCGAGCTGGTGCGCGCCACCAGGGCGTACTTCAAGCGGCAGCGGCGTGAACGTGAAGGTCGAGTTCTCGTGGGGCGCGACCGAGGTGAAGCCGCCGATGCTCGCCGACGCCATCGTCGAGGTGACCGAGACCGGGTCGTCGCTGCGCGCCAACCGGCTGCGAATCATCGACACCGTGATGGAGTCGAACACGCAGCTCATCGCCAACCAGACGGCGCTTGCCGACACCTGGAAGCGGACCAAGCTCGAGAACATCGCGCTGCTGCTGAAGGCGGCGATCGAGGCGCAGGGGCGCGTCGGGCTGATGCTGAACGTGCGCCGCGCCGATCTGACGGCGATCCTGTCGCTGCTGCCGGCGCTGCAGCGCCCGACCATCTCGGCGCTGAGCGACGAGGAGTGGGTGGCGGTCAACACGATCATCGAGGAGAAGACGGTCCGCGACCTGATCCCGCGGCTCAAGGCGGCGGGCGCTCAGGGGATCGTCGAGTACCCGCTCAACAAGATCGTTCTCTGATGGCGCGATCGCCGAGAAGCGGTGCCGGATTGCATCATGCGAATCATCGACGCAAGTAACACGCGGGCCATCGAGCGGCTGTTCGCGACGAAGCGACGCGACCGATCGCGCGTTCGAGCGGCGCGTCGCCGGCATCGTGCGGACGAGTGCGCGCCGGCGGCGACCGCGCGCTGGTGCGCTTCGCCCGGCAGTTCGACGGCCTGGCGCGCCGCTCGAAGTCACGCGCGCGGAGATGCGACGGAGGCCGCGGCCGCGGTTCCGCCGGACGTGCGCCGCGCCATCCGGCAGGCGGCGCGGAACATCGCCCGCGTCGCGGTCGCGCCAGATCCCGCAGCACTTCGACGTCGAGGTGCAGCCCGGCGTCGACGGTCGAGCAGCGGGTGGAGCCGCTGGCGCGCGTCGGCTGCTACGTGCCGGGCGGCCGCTTCCCCCTGCCCTCCTCGCTGCTGATGACGGCGGTGCCGGCACGCGTCGCCGGCGTTCCGCGAGGTCATCGCTGTCTGTCCGCGGCCCGAGCCGGCGCGTGATGGCGGCGGCGCTCGAAGCGGGCGTCACGCGACTGTTCCGCATCGGCGGCGCGCACGCGATCGCGGCGCTCGCCTACGGCACCGAGTCGATCCCGCGGGTCGACAAGATCGTCGGGCCGGGCAACCGGTACGTCGCGCAGGCCAAGGCGCTCGTCTCCGCGGACTGCGCGATCGACTTCTACGCCGGACCGACCGAGATCGTCATGGTCGGCGGCCAGCGGGAATCCTGCGTGGATCGCGGCCGACCTCGTCGCGCAGGCCGAACACGACCCGACGCGCGCTCGATCTTCATCACGTGGAGCCGGGCGCTCGCGGCGCGCGTCGGCGCGCCGCGTCGATCGCCTGGCGCGCCGGACGCGACATCGTCAGGCGATCGCTCGCGGCGCACGGCGCGATCGTCGTGACCCGGAGCGCCGACGAGGCGATGGCGCTCGCCAACCGTTTCGCGCCCGAGCACCTGGTCGTCGAACGCGAAGCGCTGATCGACCGCCCGATCGTCGCCGGGGCGGTGTTCGTCGGCCCGTACACCGCGCAGGCGGCGGGCGACTACGCGACCGGTTCGAACCACGTGCTGCCGACCGCCGGCGCGGCCCGCTTCCGCGGCGGCCTGAGCGCGGCCGACTTCGTGCGCGTGATGGCCGTGCAGCGGCTCACCCGCGACGGGCTTGCGGCGGCTGGCGCCGACGATCGTGCCGCTGGCGCGCGCCGAAGGACTGCAGGCGCACGCGGAGTCGATCGAGGTCCGGCTGTGATGACAGAAGTACCAGAAGCCGGCCGAGCTGTACGACGGCCTGCGGCTGCACCAGAACGAGAACACCGGCGGCTGTTCGCCGCAGCGTGCTCGAGGCGCTGCGCGTCGCTTCGCGCCGGAGCAGATCGGCTTCTACCCGCCGTACGAGGCGACCACCGATGCGTGTGCGCGAGTACCTCGGCGTCGATCCCGACCGGCTGTCGCTGGTGAACGGGCTCGACGAAGGCATCATGGCGACTCGCCGTCGGCTATCTGCGGCCGACGCCGGGCGGCGAGGCGGCGCGAGGCCATCATCCCGGAGCCGGCGTTCGAGATCTTCGCGTTCGACACGGAGGTCGTCGGCGGCCGCGCCGGTGCGCGTCGCACCGAACCCCGACTTCTCGTTCCCGCTCGACGCGCGTGCTCGC
The DNA here is from genome assembly GCA_963748265.1 of uncultured Acidobacteriota bacterium. Taxonomy (GTDB): domain Bacteria; phylum Acidobacteriota; class Vicinamibacteria; order Vicinamibacterales; family CAVVIG01; genus CAVVIG01. The sequence goes on from CAVVIG010000005.1 coordinate 241,904, forward strand.
GGCGATCACGCCGAACACGCGGGTCGTGTTCCTCACGAACCCGAACAACCCGACCGGCGTGCCGATGCCGCTCGAGGCGATTCGCGCGATCGCCGGCGCGCGTGCCGCCGGAGCGCCGTCGTGTTCGTCGACGAGGCGTACGCGGAGTTCTCCGGCGATCAGCTTCATCCCCGAGCTCGCCGCGTTCCCGAACGTCGATCGTCGGCCGCACGTTCTCGAAGGCGTTCGGCCTGGCCGGCCTGCGCATCGGCGCGATCACCGGCGCACCCGGACGCGCTCGAACCGATTCGGCTGGCCGTGCCGGTCTACAGCGTCAACATCGCCGCGGTCGTCGCCGTGCAGGCGGCGCTCGCAGGATCGCGACTACCTGCGACGGCTACCTGCGCGCAGGTCGAACGAGTCGAAGGCGCTGCTCTACGCCGCCTGCGATCGGCTCGGGCTGCGCTACTGGAAGAGCGCCGCCAACTTCGTGCTGGTCCGCGCCGGCGATCGCGCCGAGGCGCTCGTGCAGCGGCGCCGCCGGCACGCGGCATCTACCTGCGCGACCGCTCGCACGGAGCCGGGCTGCGCCGGCTGCCTCCGCATCACCGCCGGCATCGTCGAGCACACACGCCGCGTGCATCGCGCGTGATGGAGGAGGTCCTGTGCGCCGCGCGCGTAATCGACCGGCGGACGACCGAGACGCAGATCGCGCTGGCGCTCGCGCTCGAGGGCAAGGGCACGGTACCAGGTGCGCACCGGCATCCGGTTCCTCGATCACATGCTCGAGCTGTTCGCGCGCCACGGCGGGTTCGACCTGACGGTGACCGCGACCGGCGATCTCGACGTCGATCAGCACCACACGGTCGAGGATCTCGGCATCGCGCTCGGCGAGGCCGTGTCGAAGGCGCTCGGCGACCGCCGCGGCATCAACCGCGCCGGCTATTTCGTGATGCCGATGGACGAAACGCTGGCGGTGGTCGCGATCGATCTCGGCGGCCGGCCGCACACGGTGGTCGATCTGAAGGTCGACGGTGCGGCGGGTCGGCGATCTGCAGACCGAGCTCGTGCACGACTTCTTCGAAGGGCTTCGCGATCGGCGCGCGCGCCAACGTGCACGTCAAGGTGATGTACGGCCGCTCGAGCCATCACAAGATCGAAGCGGTGTTCAAGGCGTTCGCCCGCGCGCTGCGCGTCGCGTGCGCGAAGGACAAGCGGCTGGCGCGCATGCTGCCGAGCACGAAGGGGCTGCTGTGAACTGCGATCTGCGCTCATCGACTACAAGGCCGGCAACCTGACCTCGGTCCGGAAGGCGCTCGCGGCGGTCGGCGCCGACGTCTTCACGCCGGACGACGCCGGGCGAGCTCGCCGAGCGCGCCGGGCATCATCGTGCCGGGCGTCGGCCATTTCGGCGCGACGCGCGCGCTCGACGCGCGCCTGGATCGACGCGATCCTGCGCGCGCGTCGGCGACGGCCGGCCGCTGCTCGGCATCTGCCTCGGGCATGCAGTGGCTGTTCGAGGGCAGCGACGAGGCGCCGGAACTGCCCGGGCTCGGCGCTGCTGGCCGGCTCGCTGCCGCACGTCTGCGCGGTCGACGACCGGCGCGGCTGCGTCAAGGTCCCGCACGTCGGCTGGAACAGCCTCGAACGCATCGGCGCCGGCGCCGATCGTCGAAGGCGTCGCCGACGGCGCGCAGGTGTACTTCACGCACAGCTACGTCGCGCCGGTCACCGGCGACACGCGTGGCGGCCACCGAGCACGGCGAACGCGTTCGCGTCGATCGTCCAGCGCGGGCAGATCGCCGGCGTGCAGTTTCACCCGGAGAAGTCGGGCGAGGTCGGCCTGCGCGATTCTGCGCAACTTCCTGCAGCATGGTGGGCTAAGCGATGCTGTCGAAACGGATCATCGCCTGCCTCGACGTCCGCGACGGCCAGGTCGTCAAGGGCATCAACTTCGAGGGCCTGCGCAGCGCCGGCGATCCGGCGGAGCTGGCGCGGCGCTACAACGTCGAAGGGATCGACGAGCTCGTCATCCTCGACATCACCGCCACGCTCGAGCGCCGGCGCGCGCTGGCCGACACGATCCGCGCGGTCGCGCGCGAGCTGTTCATCCCGCTCGCGGTCGGCGGCGGCATCCGCACCGAGGACGACGCGGCGGCGGCCGTCGACGCCGGCGCCGACAAGGTGAGCCTGAACACCGCGGCGCTCGTCGAACCCGCCGCTCATCACGACGCTCGCCAACCGCTACGGCAGCCAGGCCGTCATCGTCGCGATCGACGCCAAGCACGCGTCGACGCGAGCGGCAGCGCTTCGCCGTCTACGCGCGCAGCGGCCAGACGCGCGGCCGATCGCGACGCGGTCGAGTGGGCGCGCGAGGCCGAGGCGCGCGGCGCCGGCGAGATCCTGCTGACGTCGATCGATCGCGACGGCACCAAGGCGGGCTTCGACTGCGAGATGACCGCCGCCGTGTCGACAGCGCGGTGTCGATTCCGGTCATCGCCTCGGGCGGCGCCGGCGGCCTCGACGACTTCGTCGACGTCTTCACCGCGCGGCGCCGCCGACGCCGCGCTCGCCGCGTCGATCTTCCACTACGCGGAAACCAGCGTGCACGCGCTGAAGCAGCACCTGCGCGCAGCACGGCATCCCGGTGCGGCTGTGATCAACATGCACGAAGGTCGCGACGACACAAGCACGTGCCCTCGATGTCTTCTGCATCGTGCCGTCGTGAAGCTGGCCTATGCTGATTCCCGCCATCGATCTCAAGGACGGCGCCGTCGTGCAGCTCGTGCAGGGCGAGCGCCTGGCGATCCGCGACGACGACGTGTTCCGCTGGGTGAAGCGGTTCGAGCGCTTCCCGAAGGTGCAGGTCATCGATCTCGACGCCGCGATGGGCAGTCGGCGACAACCTCGCGATCGTCCGGCAGATCGCCGGCGCGCTGTCCTGCCGCGTGGGCGGCGGCATCCGGACGCGTCGAACGCGCGCGCGACATCCTCGCCGCCGGCGCGCAGCAGGTCATCGCCGGCTCGGCGCTGTTCAGGGACGGACGGCCCGACCTCGACGTTCGCCGGCGAGCTGGCCGACGCCGTCGGCGCCGAGCGGGTCATCGCCGCGGTCGACAGCCGCGGCGGCCAGGTCGTGATTCACGGCTGGAAGACGATTCTGCCGCTGACGCGCGGTCGACGCCGTCCGGGCGCTCGAGCCGTACTGCGGCGAGTTCCTCTACACCCACGTCGACGCCGAAGGGCTGATGGGCGGCACCAACATCGAGGCCATCCTCGCGGTCCGGGCGCGCCACGACCGCCGTGTCACCGCGGCCGGCGGCATCACGACCCAGCAGGAGATCGACACGTTGCACGCCCACGGCGTCGACGCGGTGGTCGGGATGGCGGTTTACACCGGCAAGCTGAAGCTCGGGGAGCTTGACGGCGACCTCTCCGACTGAGCACGGGTTTGGAGCTAGCACGCAATGTGCATAGGGCCATCCGCCGCTACGACTTGCAGGCGGTAGAATGCAGACTGTCCCTCGCGCAGCGTTGCAGGTCCGTGAGCACGACCGTCCAGGCCGACCCGGCCATTCTTCCAGGCGTCACCGCAATTCCGGCCGACATCCGTGTCGCGACGGACGGCAAGTTCCTGCGCGCCGGCGACGAGCGGTTCCTGGTCAAGGGCGTCACCTACGGCACCTTCGCGCCTGACGCCGAGGGCTATCAGTTCCCGCCGCATCGCGCAGGTCGCCGAGGACTTCCGCCTGATGGCGGAGCTCGGCATCAACACGGTCCGCGTCTACACGCCGCCGCGCCGCGACCTGCTCGACGAGGCCGCGCGCCATGGTCTGCGCGTCATGGTCGGGCTGCCCTGGTCGCAGCACGTCGCGTTTCTCGACGATCGGAAGCTCGACGCGCAGATCCAGCGCGAGCTCGTCGCGCACGGTCCGGGAGCTCGGCGATCACCCGGCCGTGCTGATGTTCGCGCTCGGCAACGAGATTCCGCCGGCGATCGTCCGCTGGCACGGCCGGCTGCGCGTCGAGCGGTTCCTGCGGCGCCTGTACCGAGGCGGCCAAAGACGGCGGCGCCCGAGAGCCTGTTCACCTACGTCAACTTCCCGCCGACCGAGTTCCTCGACCTGTCGTTCTTCGACGTCTGCGCGTTCAACGTCTACCTGCACCGCGAGCCCGACCTGCGCGCGTATCTCGCGCGGCTGCAGCACATCGCCGGACACAAGCCGCTGCTGCTGGCCGAGGCGGGCGCCGACAGCATCCGCGAAGGGCGAAGAGGGGCAGGCGGCGATCACCGCGATGCACGTCCGGGCGGCGTTCGAGGAGGGCGCGTGCGGCGCGGTCGCGTTCGCCTGGACCGACGAGTGGTGGCGCGGCGGACTCGACGTGGAGGACTGGGCGTTCGGCCTCGTCGATCGCGCAGCGCCGGCCGAAGCCCGCGGCGGCGCGCCGTCGCGCGCGGCGTTTGCCGACGCGCCGTTCCCGACAGGACGAACAGCAAGCGTGGCCGCGCGTGTCGGTCGTCGTCTGCGCCTACAACGCCGCCGACACGCTCGAAGACTGCCTCACCTCGCTCGAGCGGCTCACCTATCCCGACTACGAGATCATCCTCGTCAACGACGGCTCGCGCGATCGCACGAGCGAGATCGGCCGCGCAGCATCCGCGCGTCCGCGTCATCGACATCCCCAACGGCGGCCTGAGCGCGGCCCGCAACGTCGGCCTGGCGCAGGCCACCGGCGAGATCGTCGCCTACACGGACGCCGACACGCGCGTCGACCGCGACTGGCTGACCTTCCTCGTCCAGCCGTTCCTCAACTCGGACGTCGTCGGCTCGGGCGGCCCGAACGTCGTGCCCGCCGACGATCCGCCGATGGCGCAGTGCATCGCGCGCGCGCCGGGCGGGCCGACGCACGTGCTGCTCGACGACCGGATCGCCGAGCACGTCCCCGGCTGCAACATGGCGTTCCGCCGCGACGCGCTGCTCGCGATCGGCGGCTTCAACCCGATCTACCTCCGCGCCGGCGACGATGTGGACGTGTGCTGGCGGCTGCAGGCGCGCGGCTGGAAGATCGGCTTCGCGTCGTCGGCGCTCGTCTGGCATCACCATCGCTCGATCGATCAAGGCGTACTGGCGGCAGCAGGTCGGCTACGGCGAGGGCGAGCGCTGGCTGATGGCGCACCATCCCGAGAAGTTCCTCGACGGCCGCATGCTGTGGCGCGGCCGCATCTACAGCCCGCTGCCGTTCGTGCGCTCGCTCTGGGGCGAGCGCATCAACGCCGGCGTCTGGGGCACGGCCGCCTTCCCGTCGGTCTACCGCGACCGACGTCCACCCGTTCGCGTTCCTGCCGCACTCGGTCAGGTGGCAGGTCCTGTCGTTCGTCCTCACGCTCGCCGGCGCCGTGGTCGCCGCCATCGGCGGACCACGGCTGGGCGGCGGCGCTGCTGCTCGGCGACCGGGCTCGGTCGGCATCGCGGCGTCACGCATCGCCAAGAACGTCTCCTACGCGCTGCGGTCCGACGTCGACTCGCTGCCGGGCAGCCGGCTCTGGTATCGCGCGCATGGTCGCCTACCTCCACTTCATCCAGCCGTTCGCGCGGATCCGCGGGCAGATCCGCGGGCGTGCTCGTCGCCGCCGGAGGTGGCGCTGCCGGTCGGCCGCGCGGCAGACCAGCCGCGGTCCGCGGCCGTCGGTGCGCGAAGCGCTGCGCGCGCTGCTGCTGCTCTGCGGCAGCGTCACCGAAGATCGGTTCTGGAGCGAAACCTGGACCAGCACCGATCGCGTGCTGACGTCAGCTCACCGACTGGCTGCGGCGTTCGCGCGCCGTCCGGATGATCGAGATCGACGACGGCTGGTCGGACGATCGCGACGTCAGCGTCCTCGTCGGCCGCTGGGCATGGCTCGACGTGCGCGCGCTCGTCGAGGAGCACGCAGTCGGGCAAGACGCTGCTGCGCGTCAGCACGCATCTCCGGCCGACGAGCGTCGGCATCGTCACCGCGGTGGCGCTTCGCGGCGGCGCTGCTCGCGGCCGCCAGTGCCGGCGTCGCGCTGCGATGGCCGCTCGCCGGCGCTGATCGCGGCGGCGATCGCGCTCGCCATCACGGCGTTCGCGCGTGGCGGACGGCGCAGGCGACGGCGATCGTGCTGCGCGGTGTCCAGGCCGTCGCCGAACGAGGCCGAGCATGGTGCAGCTGAAGTCGCGGCCGGCGCGTGTGCCGCTGCTCGCGCCGTCGATGCTGCGGGTCTACGGCCTGCGCACCGCCGCGGTCTTCCTGGTCATGATCGTCGCGCTCGGCGCCGGCACGTTCATGCTGCGCGAGGCCGCCACGGCCCAGGTCATCGGCGCGCGGAAGGGGTACGCCGGCGACAACGGCCCGGCCATCCAGACGCGGCCTCGACACGCCCGGCGGCATCGCCGTCGCGGCGAACGGCGACGTCTACTTCGCCGACTCGAACAACCACGTCATCCGCCGGATCGATCCGCGCAACAACATCACGCACCGTCGTCGGCAACTACGCGCTCGGCGCCGGCTTCTCGGGCGACTTCGGACCGGCAACCGCGGCGCAGCTCGACACGCCGGACGGCGTGGCCATCGCGCCGGACGGCGATCTGCTCGTCGCCGACTCGCACAACAACCGCATCCGGCGCGTCGACAGGGAGACCGGCGATCATCATGACGATCGCCGGCTCGGGCAAGACCGGCTACGACGGCGACGACAAGCCGGCGACCGGGAGCCGCGCTGAACAGCCCGAGCGGCGTCGCGGTGGCACCGAACGGCGACATCTACATCGCCGACACGCTGAACTACCGCGTCCGGATGATCGACCATGCGACCGGGTTCATCCACACGATCGCCGGCGACGGGCGAAGCCGGGCGAGGATCGGTCGAACGGTCGGCGACGGCGGGCCGGCGGTCGGCGCGCCGCTCAACATGCCGAGCGACGTCGCGATCGCGCCGAACGGCGACATCTACATCGCCGACATGCACCACCAGCGCGTGCGCCGGGTCGACGCGCGCACGCGCATCATCACGACCGTCGCCGGCAACGGCCGCTGGGGCAACCCGGGCGACGGCGGACCGGCCACCGCGGCAACGCTCGCCGGTCCGGCGGGCGTCGCGGTGGTGCCGGATGCGGGCGGCCGCGTGACGCTCTTCATCGCCGACTACTACAACGGCCGGGTGCGGGCCGTCGGGCCCGACGGCATCATCCGCGACGTCAGCGACAACAGCACCGAGATGTTCGGCGCGCCGACGCGCGTGGCCTACGCGCCGCGCGGCGGCTGGCTCTATGTCGCCGACTCCAGCCGCGATCGCCTCGTCGTCCTGAACATCGCCCAGATCGCGCCGGATCTGGTGCCGCCGGTGCCGGCTGACGCTGCAGCAGCCGCCGAGAAGGCTCGTTCAGTGAACAGCCCGCGCCATCTCCGAGGAACGCACCTCGCTGCTTCGCTGGACGCTCGTCGTTCCTGCGGCCGTACCGCCGCGGGTCGCGCTGCTCATCTTCCTGCTCCTGCTGCAGATCGCGCTCGGCGCGCTGCAGCCGTGGCCGCTCAAGATCGTCATCGACTACGTGCTGGGACAGCACGAGCTGCCCGCAGCCCTATCGCGAATGGACGGACGCAATCACCGGCGGCGGCACCGTCGGCCTGCTGGTCGTCTTCGTGCTCGTCGGCGTCGTGCTGCAGATGATCAACCAGCTGGCGTCGGCGCTCGGCGCGCAGGTGCAGGTCGACACCGGCCAGCGCATGGTCTACGACCTGCGCTACCGGCTGTTCCAGCACCTGCAGTCGCTCGGCCTGCACCACCACATCACGACCAGCACCGGCGACGCGGTCTACCGCGTCGACGTCGACGCCTACTCGATCGAGAACCTGGTCATGAGCGGCATCTTCCCGCTGCTGACGTCGGTGATGACGCTCGTGGTGATGTTCGCGATCCTCGCGAGGCTGGACCTCACGGTCGCGCTGCTGTCGCTGAGCGTCGTCCCGTTCCTGTTCATCGCCCTGCGCTACTACGCCACGACGCTGTCGGTGCGCGAGGAGCGGGTCAAGGAGCTCGAGTCGAGGCTGATCTCAGCGCCTCTACGAGATCTTCTCGGCGATCCGCCTGGTCAAGAGCTTCGCGCGCGAGCCGCACGAGACCTCCCGCTACGCCGAGGCGGGCGAGAAGACGATGCATGGCGCGGATCGCGATCACCTGGCAGCAGTCGGTGTTCGGCTGGTCGTCGGCGCCATCACCGTGCTCGGCACGGCGCTCGTGCTGATCGTCGGCGGCATCCACGTGATGCGCGGCCAGATGACGATCGGCGAGCCTCACCGTGGTCATCGCCTACCTGGGTGCCGTGTACGGCCCGCTGTCGTCGATCGCGCACACCACCGGGCAGCTGCAGGGCGGCCATCGCCGGCGCCCGGCGCGTGCGCGCGATGCTCGCGCTGAGCCCGAAACGGTCGACCCGCCCGACGCGATCGACGCGGACGGCATCAGGGGCGACATCCAGTTCGAGCACGTGCGGCTTCTCGTATCCCGACGGCACGCAGGTCCTGCACGACATCACCTTCGAGGCCAGGCCGGGCCAGATGATCGCGCTCGTCGGGCTGACCGGCGCCGGCAAGACCACGCTGGTCAGCCTGATCCCGCGCTTCTACAACCCGACCGCGGGCCGCGTGCTGATCGACGGCGTCGACGTGCGGCAGTACCGGATCCGATCGCTGCGCGAGAAGATCGCGATCGTGCTGCAGGACCCGGTGCTGTTCTCCGGCACGATCGCCGACAACCTGCGCTACGGCGGCTCGACGCGACCGACGCCGAGGTCGAAGCGGCGGCGCGCGCGGCGCACGCGCACGAGTTCGTCTCGCGCCTGCCGAAGAAATACGACACGCCCGTGGCCGAGGCCGGCGGCGGCCTGTCGGGCGGCGAGCGCCAGCGGCTGAGCGTCGCCCGCGCCGATCCTGAAGAATGCGCCGATCCTGATCCTCGACGAGCCGACCTCGTCGCTCGACGCGATCTCCGAGGAGATCGTCTTCGCCGCGCTGCGGCGGCTGCGCGCGGGGCGGACGACGATCGTCATCGCGCACCGGCTGTCGACCGTGCGCGACGCCGACGCGATCCTGGTGCTCGACAGGCGGCACATCGCCGCGCAGGGCCGGCACGAGGAGCTGCTGAAGACGAGCCAGCTGTATCGCCGGATGTGCGCGCGCCTGTCGGTCGGCAAGTCGCTCGACGAGCCCGAGACGGTCGACGAGCTGATCCAGGCGGCACGGCAGTGAAGATCCTCTTCGCGGGCATCATCGCGCGCTACCCGTTCGGCGGCGTGACCTGGTGCTCGCTGATGTACCTGCTCGGGCTGCGCGCGCTCGGGCACGAGGTCTTCTACATCGAGGACACCGGCGAGTGCGTCTACGACCCGGTGCTGAACACGCGGTCGATCGATCCGTCTTACGGCACGAACTACATCCACGCGTCGCTGGCGCCGTTCGGTCTCGGCGACCGCTGGTCGTTCGTCAACTACGACGGCACCTACCACGGCCGGAGCGCCGACGAGGTCCGGCGGTTCTGCGCGGACGCCGACCTGTTCATCAATCTCTCGGGCGGCTCGTGGTTCTGGCGCGACGAATACGCGCGCATCCCGCGCAGCGCCTTCATCGACTCCGACCCGGCGTTCACCCAGCTCGCCATCGCCAAGGCCGAACCGTGGTACGTCGAGTTCTTCAAGCGGTTCGACCGGCTCTTCACCTTCGGCTCGAACATCGGCACGCCGGCGAGCCCGGTGCCGGTGGGCGACTTCACGTGGCACAAGACCTGGCAGCCGGTGACGCTCGACCAGTGGGCGCACGATCTTCCGGCCGGGGACCGCTTCACGACGGTGATGACCTGGCAGATCGAGAGCTTCACCGACGTCGGCGGCAACAAGGATCAGGAGTTCGTGAAGTACATCGACCTGCCGTCGCGCACGCCGCAGCCCTTCGAGCTGGCGATCAACGGGCCGCAGGCGCTGCTGCGCGAGCACGGCTGGGGCACGGTCGACGCGATGGGCGTGTCGCGCACGCCTGTGGGACTACCGCGAGTTCATTCAGCGATCGAGAGCCGAGTTCGGCGTCGCCAAGCACACCTACGTGTCGACGCGCTCGGGCTGGTTCAGCGACCGCACGGAGTGCTATCTCGCCTCGGGCCGGCCGGCGCTGGTGCAGGACACGGGGTGGACGGCGCACCTGCCAGCCGGCGAAGGGCTGCTCGCGTTCTCCTCGCCAGAGGAGGCGCTGGCGGGCATCGACTGCATCAACGGCGACTACCCTGCGCACGCCCGGCGCGCGCGCGAGATCGCGGCCGAACACTTCGACGCGGCACGTGTGCTCACCCGGTCTGCTCGACGTATGCAGCCGCTGAGAATCGCGCACGTCGCCCCGGTGGCGACCAGCATCCCGCCGCCGAAGTCGGGCTCGGTGCAGACGATGACGTCGCTGCTCACCGAGGGGCTGGTCGCCCGCGGCCACGACGTGACGCTGTTCGCGACCGGCGACTCGACGACGACGGCGAAGCTGCACGCGCATCTTCCCCCGCGGCTACTGGCACGACGCGGACATGTGGCCGTGGGAGCTGTACGAGATGCTGAACCTCGCGGCGGCGGTCGAGCGCGCCGCGGAGTTCGACATCATCCACTACCAGGCCGGCTACTACCCGATGTCGCTCGCCTTCGCCCGCCTCTCGCCGACCCCGATCGTCCAGACGCTGCACCACTCGCCGGTCGCCGCCGAAGTGGCGCTCTGGCCGCGGTACCCGGAAGCGCCGTTCGTCGCCATCTCGCAGGAACAGGCGCGGCTGCTGGCCGGGCTGAACGTCGCCGGCATCGTGCTGCACGGCATCGACACCGATCGCTTCACCTTCCGCGCCGAGCCGGACGACTACCTGCTGTTCCTCGGCCGGTTCACCGAGGGCAAGGGCGTGCTCCAGGCGATCGAGGTCGCGCGCAGGCGTGGCATGCGGCTCCTGCTGGCCGCCGCCGAGGAGGACTACTATCGCGAGGCCGTCGCGCCGCTCGTCGACGGACGGCAGATCGTCTACTTCGGCGAGGCCGACTTCGACACCAAGGTCAGGCTGTTCGGCGGCGCGCGCGCGCTGCTCTACCCGGTGCAGGCCGGGGAGCCGTTCGGGCTCGTGCTCGCCGAGGCGATGGCGTGCGGCACGCCGGTCGCCGCGCTCGATCGCGGCGCGGTCCGCGAGGTCGTGGACGACGGGGTGACGGGGTGCGTGTTCTCCGATCTCGACGCGATGGTGAACGGGCTCGACGGGGTGCTCGCGCTCGATCGGCGGCGCGTGTACGAACGCGCGGTCGCCAAGTTCGGCGTGCAGGCCATGGTGGACGGGTACGTCAACGCGTTTCGCGCGATCGTCGCGCGGCGGCAGCGGGCCCGATGACCGCTCCCGCAGCCCCGCGTCGCTAGACGGCCAGATCGTGCTCGCGGTCTTTGCCCATCCCGACGACGAGTCACTGGCCTGCGGCGGCACGCTGGCGCGGCTCGCCGATGCCGGCGCGCGGGTGGTCGTGATGTGCGCCACGTGCGGCGAGCGCGGCTCCCATGACGGCGTGCACCGCAACCAGGCGCTTGGCGCATCAACGCGCCTCCGAGCTCCGAGATCGCCGCAGAGGCGCTCGGCATCTCCGAAGTCGTGCTCCTCGACCACCCGGACGGCGACCTTCCGTGGCGGCACGTCACCGACTTCACGGCGGAGATCGTTCTCTTCCTCCGGAAGCGGCGGCCCGAGGCGATCATCACGTTCGGCGATGACGGCCTCTACTGGCATCTCGATCACATTGGCGTCCACGAGCGGTCGTGACGGCGGCGCGCTCGCTCGGGCCCGACGCACCGCCGCTCTACTTCGTCACCATGGTGCGCGGCGCGATGACCGAGATCGTCGGCGCCGCCACCGCACGCGGATGGGCAGCGCCGTCGGGCGGCTTCTGGAGCCTTCATCCCGATGCGTTCGGCAAGTCGCCACGCCGTACACGCTCGAAGTCGACGTCGCGCCCTGGCTGCCCCGCAAGCTGAGTGCGATCCGCGCGCACGAGAGCCAGATGGGCGTGGCGCATCCGCTGTCCGACCTGTCCGAACCCGAGGCCGCCGCTGGCTCGGCAAGGAGTTCTTCCGTCGCCTCGACCTGCCGTCGCGCGGCACGACCGTGATCGAAGACATATGCACACGGAACTGCTCGAGATCCTGCGCTGCCCGTTACTGCGGCGGCACGCCTCGAGCTGGTCACGTCGATGTTCCACGAGAGAGCGGGCGACACCATCCGGAACGGCATCCTCGGCGTGCCACTGCTGCATCTTCCCGCGTCGTGGACGGCATCCCGGTCCTCCACCTGCAGGAGTCCGCGAAGGCGGCGCGCGCGCAGATCGACGCGGGACAGCCGCGCCTCGCGCTGCGTGCGATGGTCGGCACAGACGATCCGGCGCAGGCGGAGCGGTTCGATGCAGCTGCCGCGTCTCGCGACTCGACCTACCGGGACATCGTCGAGGCGCTCGGCCCGGGCTTCGAGGGCGGGTACTTCCTCTACCGCTTCTCCGACCCGACCTACGTCGTTGCCGACGCCCTGGTCCGCGCGGTTGCCACCGCGGCACTGCACGACGGCGGACGGGCGGTCGACATCTGCGGCGGCTCGGGCCACCTGACGCGCTCGCTTGTGGCCGCGATCCGCGCCGGCGCCGGTCCTCGCCGACCTCTTCTTCCCGAAGATCTGGCTGGCTCGCCGCTTCACGGCGCCGGGCGCGAGCCGGTCTGCTGCGACGGCAACGCGCCGCTGCCCTTCGCGCGCGGGGCGTTCGGCTACGCGATGTGCTCGGACGCGTTCATGTACATCTGGACGAAGCGTCAGTTCATCGGCGAGATGCAGCGCCTGGTGGACGCCGACCGGCCGGGCACGGTGCTGATCAATCACACCCACAATCAGCTGGCGTGGAGCCCGTCGCACGGGCAGCCGCTCACGCCGCGCGGGTATCGCGCGCTGTTCGAGAGGCGCCGCGCACGGCTGTTCGGCGAGTCGCGGCTCTTCTCGGACGTCGTGCGGGGGACGACGCTGGATCTGACGCGCAGCGAGGACGACGATGCGCTCGCGGCAGAGGCCGCACTCACGATGATCGTGTCCGACGAGCCCGGGGTCTTCGAGCGCCATCCGGTGATGCCGCCGGAGGCGTCTGGCGGCGAGTGGCGCATCAACCCGCTCTACGCGATCTCGAACAGCGGCGACCGGCTCCAGGGGCGGCTCGCGTTTCCGTCCGAAGACTACGAGGACGAATACGGTGCCTGCCGCGAGTACCTGCCGGAGACGATCGATGTCGCCGCGGCAGACGTGCTGACGCTGCAGGCGACGGGAACGGCTCCGCCTGCGCTGGCCGAGCTGGTACGGAGGCGTGTCGTGGTGGAGCTGCCCAGGAAGTACTACTAGACCCGCCCGCCCGGCGTCTGCGCGCGTTACGTTGACCTGCGTTATCATTACGTCCGGTAACGTAATGCAGAACCCTTTCGTCTACGGCGAAGTGGTGCCGGCGAAGGCCTTCGTCAACCGCGTGCTCGAGCTCGACCGGCTGGTCAACGACCTCGCCTCGTCGCAGAAGATCTTCCTCATCTCGCCGCGCCGGTACGGCAAGTCGTCGCTCATCCGGCATGCGCTCGCGGCCATGGGGCGGCGCGGTGCGCTGACCGTCGATGTCACGGTCAGCAGCTTCAGCTCGTACGTGGCGTTTCTCGAGGGCTACGCCCGGGCGCTGGTCTCGGCCGAGACCCGGTGGGACCGCGCGCGCACGTGGCTGCGCGACGTCGTGCGGACCGCCAAAGCGGAGGTGCGCTACGCCCCCGATCCGACGCTGGCCACGCCGGGCGCCGGTTCCCTCTCCGTTTCGTTCCCCGGCGTGCGCTCCGATCGCGATGTGTCGCGGCTCGCACAGGAAGTGTTCACGCTCCCCGCGCGCCTGGCGGCCGAACGGCGCAAGCAGGTCGTCGTCGCGCTCGACGAGTTCCAGGCCATCGGCGGCTTCAACGGCGGATCGGTCGAACATGCGCTCCGCGCCGCGGTGCAGACACCAGCGCGAGGTCGGCTACGTGTTCGCCGGATCGGAGCCGAGCCTGATGGAGCAGATGCTGACGCCGAAACGCCCCTTCTACAAGGCGGGCCCGGTGATGCGGCTCGAGAAGATCCCGGCCGACGAATTCGCCGAGTTCATCGACGCGCGGTTCACGCGAGTCAGGCATCAAGCCGGAGCAGGGCCTCGGGCTGTCGGTCGTCGAGCTGGCCGGCAACCTCCCCTACGACGTGCAGCGGCTCGCACACGAGACATGGGACGAAGTGCGATCGGCCAGGCGCCGCCGCGCCACGCTCGACGACCTGCACCAGGCACTCCGCCGTCTCCTCTCCGAACAGCAGACGATGTTCGAGGCCTTGTGGCAGCGGCTGACGCTCGCACAGCGCGCGGTGCTGCGCGCCGTGGTCCTCGAGGAGGGGCGCGAGCTGCTCTCTGCCGATGTCCGCGCGCGACACCGGCTGGGCGGCGCGTCCAGCGTGCAGACCGCGCTCGCCGCCCTCGTCCGCGACGACGTTGTCGGCCGCGAGGCCAGCCGGTACGTCGTCATCGACTCGCTCCTTCGGGAGTGGATCGCGCGGAAGACCTACTGAGCGGCGGCGTTCCCGCCGGAGGGGCGTTCAGCAGCCGGGAGCCGCGCCCGGATCGCGGACGCGGCGGCGTCGCGCAACCGGGTGACCCCGGCCCGGCTCGCGTCGGTCGGGAGAATCTGCGGCAGCACCTCGATCTCCACGCGCGCCGGCGACAACATCCGCTGCCCCGCCGGAAACAGGTCGCGTGTGCCACGGATGGCGATCGGCACGACCGGGCTGGCGCTGCGCGCGGCTGCCCTGAACGCTCCGCTCCGGAACGGCAGCATGGGGCCGCGGTCGGCGGTCGTCCCCTCCGGAAACACGAGCAGCGAGCGCCCGTTCGCGAGAGCGCCGACCATCGACGCGGCACATTCCGCGCGGCTGCGCCACGATCCGCGATCGACGATGTGATGGCTGGCGCGGCGGATGGCGGCGCCCAGGATCGCGTAGTCGGCGAACACGTGATTCGCGATGAAGCGGAAGTCGATGGGCAGCGCGGCGAGCAGGACAGCCGCGTCCGCCAGGCTCGCGTGGTTGGCGACGAGCATCGCGTGCCCGCCTCGCGGCAACTGCTCCACTCCGCTGACCCGCACGCGGACCCCCGCCAGCCTGATCACCAACCGCGCGCAACCTTGAACGAGCCGATGTGCCCGGCGCTCGTCCGTCGTGCAGAGCAGCACGAGCCAGAGCGGTGGCAGCAACGCGACCAGCACGATGGCGACGCGCAGCGTGAACAACAGCGAGCCCTTACGGCGCGTCCGATGCTGGTCGGTTGGGACTTCGGCGCTCATCGGTTCTGGGAGGCTCAACCGCAAAATTGTACGCTGCCGGGGTTAGCGAGGCTGGCTTCCCGATTGCGTAGTGGGCCGTATGGTCCGACGGGTTGGTATCAGCGTCGTGCTGGTTCTCATGTGTTGGACGAGCGCAGCCTCTGCGCAGACCAGCGGCCGGGTGGCGATCGGCATTGGCGTCGGCACGCGAGGCAGCCCGGGCGAGAGCACGAGCGCGGGGCTGAGCAGGCCTGGCTTGATCTGGCGCATCGGTCACGGACGCGAGGGCTGGGGGTTCCGGTGGGGGCTGAACTGGTACTCGACGCAACTGCACCAGCAGATCGGTCCCGAGGCGGCTAGCTTCGGTTCGCTCCGCGTACGTCCCGTGATGGGCGGCTACGGCTACCAGCGCCGATTCGGCCGCACGCTGGTCGGCGGCGGCGTGCTCGCGGGTTACGCGCTGACGTCGGTGACTGTGAAGCCGGAGTTCGCGGACATCTACCGCCGGACCATGGGAGTGAGCGCGGTGTCGGTGGGCGCGAAGAACACGTTTGTCGTACGGCCGGAAGTATCCGTGTGGATCGATCTCAACGACAAGATCGGCCTCAACATCAGCAGCTCGTACATGGTGGCGCGTCCAGAGCTGACCGTGTTCAGTCCGGCGGGCAGGGACACGCGGCACATCAACGCCGACATGTTCTCGCTGCGGATCGGCGCGGTGTACTCCATCTTCTGACCCGCGCGTCGCGCCCTGCTCAGGCCGCCCGCTTCGTGGACCGCACGATGGCGAGCATCAGGATGACCGCGCCCCATCCCGCAAGCGCCAGCACCTGCGGCCACAGCGTCTCCAGACCCACGCCCTTCAGGAAAATCCCCCGCAGGATGACCAGGAAGTAGCGCAGCGGAATCAGGTAGGTGGCCACCTGGATGCCTTCTGGCATGTTCTCGATAGGAAACACGAACCCGGACAACAGCATCATCGGCATCAGGAAAAAGAACATCGAGGTCATCATCGCCTGCTGCTGGGTCGAGGAGACCGTGGAGACGAACAGCCCGAGGCCGAGCGTGGTCACGAGAAACAGCAGCGTGAGCGCGAAGAGCAGCACGTAACTGCCGCGCATCGGCACCTCGAACCACAGAACTGCGACCGAGATCACGAGGACGACATCGATCAAGCCGACGAGGCCGTAGGGCACCAGCTTGCCCACGATCAGCTCCGCACGCGTCAGCGGCGTGACGTTCAGCTGTTCGAGCGTGCCGATCTCCTTCTCCCGCACGATCCCCATCGATGACAGGTTCGTCGTCACGACCAGCAGCAGCATGGCAACGATTCCCGGGATCATGAAGAACCGGCTCTCCAGCGTGGGGTTGAACCACACGCGCACCACGGGCGCGATCGATCCTGGCGGCGCGGCGCCTGCGGGTAATGGCGGCGCCTGGCGAAGTGCGATCTCCTGCGCGTAGCCGCCGAGCAGGTTGCTCGCGTAGCCCAGGGACACCCCGGCGGAGTTGGCGTCGCTGCCGTCGGCGACGACCTGCACGGTCTGCGGCCGCCCCGCGGCCAGCGCGTCGTTGTAGCCGCTCGGAATGACCAGCGCCAGCCAGGCCTCCCCCGACTCGAGGGCCGGATCGATCTGGTCCGGCGAGCTGACCACGTCGACGACCGAGAAACTGGGCGACGCCTCGAAGCGGCTGATCAGCTCACGGCTGGCGAAGCTCCGATCGGCGTCGGCCACCACCATAGGCACGTTGCGAATGTCGGTCGTGGCGGCATAGGCCAGGAGGAACAACTGCACGATCGGCGCGAGCACCACGATGCCGAACAGGCGCGGATCCCGCCGCAGCTCGATCAGCTCTTTCCA
Organism: uncultured Acidobacteriota bacterium; assembly: GCA_963748265.1. Taxonomy (GTDB): domain Bacteria; phylum Acidobacteriota; class Vicinamibacteria; order Vicinamibacterales; family CAVVIG01; genus CAVVIG01. The sequence continues at coordinate 259,160 of CAVVIG010000005.1, forward strand.
GATCAGGAAGCGGATGCGCCGCATGTCACCTCCACTGCCTGTGCAGCCGCAACGACGCCAGCGTCAGCACGACGGTCGCATAGATCGCGAGCGCCACGAGCTCCGGCCACACGACGAACGGTCCCGTGCCCTTGAGGACGATGCCCCGGAGCGCGATGAGGAAGTATCGCGCCGGCACCAGGTGGGTCACCCCCTGGAGAAATACCGGCATGCTGGCGATCGGAAAGATGAAGCCGGAGAGCATGAGCGTCGGCAGGAACGACGCCAGCACCGCGACCTGGAATGCGACCTGCTGCGTCTCGGCGATGCTCGAGATGAGCAACCCGAGGCCGAGAGCTCCGACGATGAAGAGGGCGAGCGTGCCGAGGAGAAGCGGCCACGAGCCGCGCATGGGCAGCCCGAACAGCGCCATCGCGACGAGCAGGATGACCATTGCCGAGATCAGCGAGATGACGAAGTAGGGAATCGTCTTGCCGACCACGAACGACGCCGCCCCGAGCGGCGCCATCCGCACCTGCTCCATCGTCCCGCGCTCCTTCTCGCGCACGATCGAGAGCGCGGTGGAGACGACCGCCGTCACCATCACGATGAAGGCGATGAGACCGGGAACGAGAAAGAGGGTGCTGCGAAGCTCGGGGTTGTACCAGATGCGGGGCTCGAGCGCGACGGGCGCCCCCTGCGGCGTGCCGGCCACGAGGCGGTACCCGGCTGACTCGCTCTGGATGATCGTCAGCGCGTAGCCCATCACCGTCGTTGCGGTGTTGGCGTTGTCGCCGTCCAACAGCACCTGGACCGGCACGACGGCCCCGGCCGCAAGGTCGCGGGCGAGTCCCTGCGGAATCACGAGGATCGCGCGGGCGTCGCCACGATTCATCAGCCGCGTGATGTCGTCAGGACTGCGGACGTCGGCGACGAGATCGAAGTAGCCGGAGTGAACGAACGCAGACACGAGCGAGCGGCTCTCCGCCGATCGATCCCGATCGTCGACGGCCAGGGGGATGTGGCGCAGGTCCCAGCTGAGGGCGTACCCGTACACGAGCAGGAAGAACGCGGGGACGAAGAGCAGCAGGACGAGCGTTCGGCGATCGCGCAGGATCTGGCGGACCTCCTTGGTGCCGACGCTCAGGGTCTTGCGCATCACCCTGCCTCCGACGCCACTACGTCCAGGAATACGTCCTCGAGCGAGGGCTCGACCGCTTCGACGTGCCGGACGGGCACGCCGGCATCCGCGAGCCTTGACCGCAGATCTCCGGCGCCATCGGCCTTACTGCGCATCACCGCGTGGACCGCCGTTCCGAACACGCTCGTTTTCTCGACGATGTCGAGCGCGTCCAGTGTGCGCATCGCAAGCACGGGGTCGTCGGACTGCACCTCGAAGATAGTGCGGTCCGCGAACACCTCCTTGAGCTCGCCCGTGGACCCGAGCGCGGCGAGACGGCCTGCGTGGATGATCGCGACGCGATGGCAGTGCTCCGCTTCGTCCAGGTAGTGCGTCGTGACGAGCACCGTGGTGCCCGAGTCGGCGAGCTGATCGATCAGCGCCCAGAACTGGCGCCGCGAGACGGGGTCCACCCCGCCGGTCGGCTCGTCCAGGAACACGATGGGCGGTTCGTGAAGGACCGCGCAACCGAGCGCGAGCCGCTGCCGCCAGCCGCCCGCGAGGTCGGACGCCAGGGTCTGCCCGCGTCCCTCGAGCCCCGCCATGTCCATCACGAACTTCCGGCGGCGCTCGAAGCGCTCGCCGCTCAGGCCGTAGATGCCGCCGAAGAAGCGGATGTTCTGATCGACCGTCAGCTGCTCGTACAGGGAGAAGCGCTGCGACATGTAGCCGATGCGGCGCTTCACCCCTTCCGGATCGCGGCTCACGTCGACGCCTCCGACGACGGCCGTCCCGCTGGTCGGTGCGAGCAGCCCGCACAGCATCCGGATCGTCGTCGACTTGCCCGCGCCGTTGCTGCCCAGGAAGCCGAAGACTTCGCCGGTCCGCACCTCGAACGACACGTGGTCCACGGCCACGAACGACCCGAAGCGGCGAGTCAGCTCCGAAACCGTGATGGCGTTCATCGGCCCAGCGCCCGGTTCAGGCGTGCTTCCGCGAGCCGCGCGCCGGCGATCGCCTGCGTGCGATCGAGCTGCGCCTGCAGGATGGCCACCTGCGCGTCGACGACGTCGGTGCTGGTGGCCACGCCCGCCGCGAAGCGGTCGCCAACGACCCGGCGTGCCTCGGTCGCTGCCTCGATGCTGACATCCGCCGCGTCCACGGCCGCCTGGCTCGACTCGATCTCCGAGAGGCGCTGGCGGATCTCGAGCGCCACACCCGAGTCGAACTCCGCCAGGCGCGCCTGTGCCGCCCTGGCCGACGCCGACGCCTCGGCCACTTCGGCTTTCGCCCGTCCGCCGTCGAACAGCGGGTAGTTCACATTGACGCTGGCGTCCCACGAGTCCTGCCAGACCCCTGCGCGCGGGAAGATCCGCGAGTTCGGGTTCGCGTAGTCGATGCCGCCGGACACGGCCACCGTTGGCTTGCGGCCAGCGTCTGCCGCCTGCGTCCGCAGTTCCGCCGCGGCGGCGCGGTCCGCGAGCGCCTTGCGATCCGGCCGCCGTTCGAGTGCCAGCCGGGTGAGCGCGTCCGCCGAGGCGTCGATCGACGGCGGCGCAAGCTGCGCGACCGGCTCGATGGGCGTCCCGGGATCGACGCCCACGAGCCGCGCAAGGTCCGCTGACGCGACGTCCTGCGACGAACGTGCCTGGATGCTCAGCATGCGCTGCCTTGCCTCCTGCGCGCGGGCGGTCATCAGCTCGTTCGGCGGCGAAATGCCGGCTTCCAGCTGGTTCGCGACGTCGCGCACGTGCGCGGTCATTCGCTGCAGCGACTCGGTGACGACTCGCAGCGTCTCGCGGGCAACGACGAGGTTCCAGAAGGCGCGGGCCGTGTCGAGGCGCACGTCCACGGCGACCGCATCGGCGTCGCTCGCCGCTGCCGACGACTCCTGCCGCGCAGCCGACTCGAGCGCGTCGAGGCGTCCGCCGGTGTAGAGAGGCCACTGCACGTCGAGTCGCGTGCGGTAGTTGTCGGGGATGTCGGGATAGATGACCACCACCGTGCCGGGCGCGAACGGCACGCCAAAGGGCCTGACGTGGTTCGTGCGCATGTAGCCGGCCTGCGCCGTCACCTGCGGGAGCGTCGCCGCATGCCGCGTGTCCACAGCGGCGGTCGCCACCTCGCCGCGGGCGCGCGCCTCGAGGATCCGGTTGCTCGCAGCAACCGCACGCGAGACGGCCTCGTCCAGCGTGAGTTGAAGGGCTGCCGCGGGCGGTGCCTGCGCGTGTGCGGCGGCGGGGCAGACGAGTGTGCCGGCGGCCAGGAGAACGACGGTGAGCGAGCGCGATGTCATGACGGGTCTTCTCCCAGTCGGGTGACGAACACGTCCTCGAGCGATGGAGGAACCTGCCGAATCGAGGTGACCGGCACGCCCGACGCCTTCAGCCGCGCCTCGAGCGTGGCGGCGCCGTCGCCGTCCACATGCTCAAGCCGCACGTGCGCCCGCTCGCCGAACGTCTGCACCGAAGAGACCTCCGGCAGCGCGCGCAGCGCCGCAGCGGCACGCCGGCGATCGGGTGCGATCACTTCGTACAGCGCCCCGGGCAGGGTGGCGCGCAGGCCGCCCGGGGCGTCGAGCGCGAGCAGCCGGCCGTTGTGCAGCATTGCCACACGCGAGCAGCGCTCTGCCTCGTCGAGATACGGGGTCGACATCACGATCGTGATGCCGTGCGACAGGAACTCGGAAAGCAGCTTCCAGAACTCGCGACGCGAGACCGGATCGACGCCGGTCGTCGGCTCGTCGAGCACGATGAGGCGCGGCTCGTGGACCAGCGTGCAGGCAAGCGCCAGCTTCTGCTTCATGCCGCCGGACAGCTGGCCGGCCAGCCGGCGGCGGAAAGGCGTCAACTGGGTCAGATCGAGCAGCCGGTCGCGGCGTGCGCCGAAGTCGGGCACGCCGTGGATCTCGGCAAAGAAGGCGATGTTCTCGTCGATGCTGAGGTCCGCGTAGAGGCTGAAGCGCTGCGACAGGTAGCCGACCGACTGCGTGAGCGTCCGGTGCTGTCGCGACGGATCGAGGCCGAGCACGCGAATCGTGCCCGCGTCCGGCCTGAGCAACCCGCACAACATCCGGATCGTGGTGGTCTTGCCAGCCCCGTCGGGGCCGATCAACCCGAACATCTCGCCGGTCTCGATGGTCAGCGACAGGTTCGAGACCGCCTCGACCGCGCCGTACCGACGCGACACGCCGGTGAAGACAACGGCGTCAGCGGACAAACGGGATCTCCGCTTCGACCGGCATGCCGGCCTTGAAGAGTCCGCTGGTGTTGTCCACGGACACCTTCAGTCGATACACCAGCTTCGATCGATCCTCCGCCGTCTGCACGTTGCGCGGCGTGAACTCCGCGCGCTCGGAGATGTAGCTGATCGTCCCGTTTACACCAGGACCGCCCGCGTCGGTGAAGAGCGTGGCGGTGTCGCCGACCCGCAGGCGCGGGACGATCGGCTCGTCGACGTACACGTCCGCCCACGCGCGATCGAGATCGGTGACGACCAGGATCGGCGCGCGCGCCTGCAAGAGCTCGCCGACGTCGGCAACCGTGCTCGTCACGATGCCGGAGATCGGCGCGGCGATGGTGGCGTCGGTGATGGCCTTCTCGGTCGTCGCCACCTGCGCGGCGGTGGCGGCGACGCGGGCCCGCGCGGCAGCGATCTCCTCAGGGCGCGCGCCGGCACGCAGCCGGGCGACCGCTTCCTGGCTCGCACGCACGCGGTCGCGGCCGGCCTGCGCCCGTTCCCGTGCCACGTTCCGACGGGCCACCGCATCGTCGCGCTGCTTGCGCGCCCCGGATCCCGAGGCGAGGAGCGCCTCGAAGCGATCGACGTCGGTCTGGGCCGCGACGAGGTCGGCCTCGGCGGCGGCCAGGTCGCCCTGCGCGGACGACACCTGCGCCTCGGCCTGCCGGATGTCCTCGATGCGGCTGCCTGCCTGCAGGAGTCGAAGCTGGGCCTCGGCCTGATCGTGTTCGGCGCGGACACGCGCCAGTGCGAGCTCGGCGTCGGCCGTGTCGAGAACGGCGACGATCGCGCCACGTTCGACCCTGGCACCTTCGTCGACCCTGCGCTCGAGCAGCCGGCCTGCCACCTGCGCGGCCACGTGCACGTCGGTGGCTTCGATCTGTCCGGATACACGGACTCGGTCGGTTGGGGGCGCCTCACGGCACGCGCTCGAAGCGAACACACCGGTGAGGAGCAGGACGCACGGCACAAGGGTGGACGTCTGACGTGTCATGACCGATCTCCGGCTGTCGGGGAGGCCGCGAAGGCGCGCCGCAGCGATTCCTGCAGATCGCGGACGAAGGGGTCCAGCGTCAGCAGCGACGCGTCAGCGGCGACGAGCCGCCGCGACGAAAGCCGCTTGCGCACAGGTGTGCTCGCGACGAACATCATGATCGGCGCGATCGTCGTGAAGTACGCGGTGAGCGGGTGGACCGGGCGGAACGTGCCTCGCGTCACGCCCGCCTCGACAATGCTGCCGAAGGCCCGCGGCACCGCCGCGAGCGCCGCGAGCGTCTCCGCATCGAGGTGCGCGCCGCCCTCGGCGACCTCGCGGAGCATGATGCCGGGGAAGTGCGAGTGGGTGGCAACGAACGTGGCGAGCGCCGCAATGGCGGCGTCGAGCTTGTCCTCCGGCGCCCGGGACGACGTGGCGATCGCCTCGATACCGGCGGCGGCCTGCGCGAAGGTCGCGCGGAGCAGGGCGCGGTAGAGATGCTGCTTGCTGCCGAAGTGGTAGTACAGCATCGCCTTGTTGACCCGCGCGCGGCGGGCGATGCGGTCGACGCGCGCGCCGGCGAACCCGCGCTCGGCGAACTCGACCGCGGCGGCGGCGAGGATCCGGTCGGGCGACACGCGGGCGGGACGCGGCATTTGAAACTAACCAGTTAGTTAATACAGACACCGGCACTATACACCCGGCCATGAAAATTGTCATCGCCGGCGGATCGGGGTTCCTCGGCCGCCCGCTCTCCGACGCACTCATGACGGACGGCCACCGGGTGGTCGTGCTCTCCCGCCATCCTCATCCGCGCGTCGCGCCGGGCGCGCGCGCGGTCGCCTGGAACCCCGGAACCACAGGCGAACCGTGGACATCCGAAATCGACGGCGCCGACGCCATCGTCAACCTGGCCGGCGAGCCCATCGCCGGCCGGCGCTGGAGCCCCGCGCAGAAGCGCCGCATCGACGAGAGCCGGATTGCTGCGACCCGAAGCCTCGCCCGGGCGACGAGCGCCGCGACCGCTCCCCCGTCGGTCTTCGTCAGCGGATCGGGAGCCGGCTTTTACGGGCCGCGCGGGGACGAAGTCGTCACGGAAGACGCACCGTCGGGCAACGACTTCCTCGCCGCGGTCTGCCGCCACTGGGAGGCAGAAGCGGCATCGGCGGCGACGTCGCGCACTCGCGTGGTCTGCATCCGCACGGGGCTGGTGCTCGAGCGCGATGGCGGCGCGCTGCAGAAGATGCTGCCGCCGTTTCAGTTCGGCGTGGGCGGGCGCGTCGGCAGCGGCCAGCAGTACTGGCCGTGGATTCACCGGCAGGACTGGATCGATCTCGTCCGCTTCGCCCTGCGGACACCGGCACTCTCCGGCCCCATCAACGCGACCGCTCCTGCACCGGTGACGAACTCAGAGTTCGCGCGTGCGCTCGGGCGGGCACTCCGGAGACCCGCGCTGATGCCGGCGCCGGCCGTAGCGCTGCGGCTGCTGCTGGGCGAGATGGCCGATGCGCTGCTGCTGTCAGGTCAGCGGGCGGTGCCAGCCAGGGCGCAGCAGCACGGCTTCACGTTCCGGTATCCGGAGCTCGATGCCGCGCTCGCCGCGCTGTTCGGACGTTGACGATCCCAGGGCGCCGCGCTCAGCGGCTGGCGCCGAGGCTGACAAGGTTCGCGAGCAGCAGGTACGCGCCGTCGACGCCAGCGGGCAGCTCGCGCCACAACCCGAGGCCGACGTAGATCCATCGACCCTTCCCGTACTGCGCTTCGACGAGGGCACCTCGCTTGACGCCGCGGTTGTAGGGGAACGGCTCCTCGAGCGAGAGCAGATCGCGGTACTGCGGATCGCGCTCCCCGAGGAAGTACAAGCCCCGCTCCTGCACCCAGTTCTTCCAGGCGGCGTCGCCGATGTTGTTCGGTGTCGTGAACACGGGACTGGACGCGTCGAGCACCGTCACGGGCGCGTACTCGTCGGTCACCCGATTGGAGCTGACGCGTGCCGGGTAGGGACCGTACTGCGCCTCGTTGAACTCGAACTTGTTGTACTGGACGATGAGGGTGCCGCCGTTGCGCACGTAGTCGAGGAGGCGGCTGTTGTTGGCGCGCAGGTCGTCACGCCGCTCGTACGCACGTACGCCGGTGACGATCGTCGAGTAACGCGAGAGATCGCCCCAGGCCAGGTCGTCGGCGTCCAGCAGTTCGACCGATACCCCGAGCTGCTCGAGCGCCGGCGGGACCTCGTCGCCCACACCCATGATGTAGCCGATGCGCAGGTTCGGCGCGGTCCGCACGTCGATCACCTTCAGCGTCACGTCCGCGTCGTGGAAGATGTGCTGCCGGCGGATGTGCGGATACTCGATCACCTGGTAGCCGCGGTCGAATGTGGCTGCGCCGGCCGTGGCGGTCGCCCGGACGTGATACTCCCCGGCCGGCACACTCGCGGGCGGCTGAACCTGGAAGCGGACGGTCTGCGACTCTCCCTCGCGCGAGAAGCGCACCGACGCCTCCGGCGGCGTGGTGGTCCATCCCGTTGGCACATTGAGCCGCACCGCGCTCGACGCACCACCACTGGCGTCGTTCACGACGGTGACCCGCACCTCGCGTCCGCCAACGGCTCCCTGGACGCTTCCGGTCTGCTGCGCGCCGCGCGACGGGATGATTGCGATCTCGGGTGACACCCGCACCGACGCCGGGTTGACGACGAGCAGTTCCGATCGCTTCTCGCCGCTGAAGATGTTCCCCTGGTACCGGAACAGCACGGGCAGGTCCTGCACGATCTCAGTCGGCGCCGCGCCACCGCTCATAGCCAGGGTAAGCCGTACGTGGAAGGGTGTCGGCCGGTACGACAAGCCGAAAGGCGCGTCGGCGTCGAAGGTGTAGCGGCCCGCGTCGCCGGCGCGATGCCAGTACGGCTCGCTCGGCCGCGCATCCGAGGGGACCGTCAGCGACGGCTCGCACTGCGCCACGCCGTTGCGATCGACGGCCGACATCTCGGGCCCCTGGGCGGCCGCGGCCCCCGCCCCCCGGGCGGCGCCGAACATGCCGCCCGCTGGCGGAGCGGTCAGCCGGCAGGCGGCCGTGCCGGAGAATCCGTCGAACGCCACCTGCTTCACGGTCACGCTGCCAGCGCCGCGGTTGGCGACCATGACGGTCACGCGCACCGGCTGTCCGGGCACCACTACGCCATCGTCGGCGAGCGCTTCGACGCGCACGCTGCCGGCCAGGAGCACAGCCTCTGCGAACTCGCGTTCCTTCTGCGCGAGGCGGAACTCGATCTCGAACCGGCCAGCCTCGTCGAGGCCAGGCATCGTTCGCAGCTGCGCGCGCAGCGCCCGGACCGCGGCCAGGCCCTCGGCAACGGGCGTCAGCACGGCGGCGTCGCCCTGCGACTCGAACGCGCGGCCGGCACGCTCGGCGGCGGACGCAATCGACGCAAGACCTGCCGCCAGCTCGCGCGGCGGGGTCGCGCCGGCGATACCGGGCGATCCCGTTGATGGACGTGTCGACAGCCGTCGAACATCGACGTCTCGTCACGCTCGGCCTGTCCCGGAATTGCCGATTCGGCGAGGTAGTACGACGCCGACGATGGCCCTGGCAGCGCCAGCAGCTGCGCCATGCCCTGGCACTTGTGCATGCTGCGGGCTTCGGTGCCGATCTCGGAGTAGGTCTTGCCGAGCAGCGGATCGTAGACCGACAGTGGAATCGTCAGCTGCCGGGACGGTTCCGTTGCGGAGGGGTCGCGCGGACCGCCGAACTGCGAGGCGAAGTAGAACTTCTTCGGCTGCCAGAGCACGCAGCCCCTCGCGCGATCTGCTCCGGGAACTTCGCCGGATCGGCCGCCGCCTTGAACGCTTCCCGCGCGAGCATCGGCCGACGCCTGGTGGTGCTGCCCGCCACCCGTGCCGCCCGGGCTCAGCCCCGCGATCACGTCGGGGCGGACCATGCGGATCAACCGCACGAAGTCGCCGAGGATCTCGTCGCGGCCCCACTTCTCGAACGTCTCCTCGACGCTGAAGGAGAAGCCGAAGTCCACGGCGCGCGTGAAGTACTGCTCCGCGCCGTCGAATCGGTGCAGTGCGGCGAGCTCCTCCGTCCGCAGCACACCCAGCGCCTCGAAGATCTCGGGGCCGATCTCGTTCTGGCCGCCGTTGCCGCGAGTCGCCGTCGCGAGCGCCGTGCGGTAGCCCTGGCCGCGGTTCAGCATCACCAGCAGGGCGTTGTTCTCATCGTCGGGATGCGCCGTGGCCATCATGAAGATGCCGGTGTTGCCCAGATGCCGCAGCGCGAGCCCGAGCGCGACGTGGCCCTGCGACTCGTCGAGCGGCGTCACCCGCATCTGCGCACGCGGCGTCGACGCCGCCAGACACCCCAGGACGCTCAGAAGAACGCTTCATGAACCCGATCTCATGGACCCTTTCTGTCCGACCAGCCCACCTGCCCTTAGAACGTGAGCTTGAACCCGATCTGCGTCAGCAGCTGGTCGTAACCAGCATTCCCGCTGAACGGGAAGCCCGCATCCGACGTGGCGGTCGTGTCGCTGATGTCCACCAGCGGGTTGCCGGCGACGTCGGTTGACACCACCCTGTTCACGCCGGAGATGTTCTGCCGGTTGAACAGGTTCTTTGCCTCGAAGAACACCTCGCCGCGCATCGAGCGCGACAGCGGGATGAAGCGGGAGTAGCGGAGGTCGAACGTTGAGCACCGTGCCGAGCCGGCCAGAGTTGCGCTCGATGCCCAGCGGCCGGTCGTTGTGTGACACCGTCGCTGTTCAGATCGTGGTTCGAGCGGATGTTGAACGGCAGGCCGCTGTTGGCCTGACAGATACGCCGATCTGGTTGTTGCGCTTCAGCTGCCGCGACCAGGCCGTCCCCGGTCGACTGCGGCGCTAGATCACGTCGACGCCGCCAGCGTGTGCGTCTGGTTGAACGGCGTGACGCCGCTGATCGCGATCCAGGTTCGACGGGTCCGACACGCGATCGTCGCCGCTGCCGACGACGTAGGTGCCGGTCAGCGGAGCGTTGTCGGTGCCGCGCGCGAGCGTATAGGTGACCTGCGCCTGCCAGCCGTCCTGCATCCGGCTGCGACAGCGTCGCCGTGAACGCGTTGTACTCCGACTCGCCAATCGACTTGAAGACGTTGATGTGGTCGAACGTCGGGTTCACCCGCGTCGTCGGCGTTGACGGTGGTCGAGTAGATCGGCCGGCCGTCGGACAGCGTCGTGCCGGTGGGAATCATGTTGATGTCCATCAGCACGGGCAGGTTCGACCCGGTCGCGTTCACGTATCCGAGCGCGAGCGAGATGTCTCGGTCCGAGCGCGCGCTCGACCTGCACGTTGCTGAGCCAGGCCGACTGGGTCTCGAAGTCGGTGATCGACCGCCGTGATGCTCTGGCGCGGCAGCACGAAACCGCTGCAGGCGGGCTCGCGAGGCTCGTCGGAAATGCCGGCGCGCCGATCGGCGGCTGCCGGACCACGCGTGACGTTGTAGCGCGTCGGGTCGCCGTTCAGGAGGATCGCGTTGTCGTAGAAGTCGAGGAGCGGCGGCTCGAACATCTTGCCGATCGAGGCGCGCACCACCGTCGCGTCCGTCGTCGTCGAGCGTCCACGAGAGGCCGGCGCGCGGACCCCAGTTGTTCTTGTCGATCGTGAAATCGCTGCGAGTACGGGTTCGGCCGCGATACGGCCTCGCGTCCGGGCACGTCGAACAGGTCGTAGCGGATGCCGTACAGCAGCTTGATGCCGGGGCGCGATCTGCCAGTCGTCCTGCACGAAGAACCCGTAGAACCGCGACTGGTAGTCGATCACCAGGTCGCCGAACGTTCTGCTGGAGGGTCGACGTAGCCGTACGGCGCAGTGCCCGCCCTCGCGCGCGCTAGTAGGCGGCAATCGTCGGGAACGTGTAGTGGAACAGTTCTCCGCCGCGACGCGCTCGTCGCCGATGTACTGGAGGTCCGCACCGGTCTTGAACGCGTGCGCGCCGCGCACCCAGGTGTAGTTGTCGATCGACCTGCCAGATTTTCTGAGTGAAGTCGAACCCGACCGAGTTGCCGTCGCCGATGCGCGGGCCGCCGAACGCCGCGACGCCGCTCACGGTGATCGCCGGCCCGTCGCACGGCCGACGTCGCCAGCGTCCGGAACTGGTGCCGCCGCGCGAACTGCAGGCGGAACTCGTTCAGCCGGCTGTTGCCGATCGTCGTCGACCGCCTGCACCGCCGCCGAATCCATGCGGTCGGTGAAGTCGGTCGCCCGGTCGGGCGTGGTGAGCGCCGGGTGTTGCCGGCGATGTTCGACGGCGAAAGGTTCTTGAAGAACAGGTAGCGGCCGCGTGACCAGCGTGCTCGGCAGCCGACCTGGTAGTCGACCTTGCCGAACCCGAAGTTCACCTTCTGGTGCGCCGGGATGACGCCGCTCGGCCGGCAGCGTGATGCCGAGCGCGGCCGCATTCGCCGGCGCTGACGGTGATCACCTGGTTGCCGGTGACCAGGCTGCGATCGATGAACTCGTAGGCGCCGAAGAAATGCGCCTTGTCGCGCACGATGCGGGCCGCCGAGCGTCGCGGTGACGTCGTCGGCTTCGGTGTCAGGCTTACGCGCCGTCGGCGCGAGGAAGAACGTGCGCGAGCGACATCGGGTTCCGCTTGAACCGGTAGCTCGCCGAACCGTGCACGGTGTTGGTGCCCGACTGCGTGATCGCGTTGTAGACCATGCCGGTCGTCTGTCCGAACTCGGGCGCGAAACCGTTGGTGACGACTTTCACCTCGCGGACCAGCACTTCCGAGATCGGCAGCAGCCGCAGGCCGGCGCGATCCTTCTCGGTGTTGGTGTTGCCGTCGAGCTGATAGTTGGTGTGCATCTGCGACCCGTTCGCGTTGATGCGCGGCACACCGAACTCGTTGTTCTCGTAGCCGGTGACGTTGGCCTGCAGGAAGGCGAAGTTGTACGGGTTGCGCGACGGCAGCGGCAGGTTGTGCAGATCTCGGTCTCGCTGATCGTGCGGCCGAGATCGATCTTTCCGGGCTGCGCGATCGGCGCCTCGCTGGTAATCGTGATCGTCTCGCTGACGGCGCCGACCGACAGCGTGACGTTGATGGCGGCGGTGCTGGCCGGCCTGCAGCGAGATGCCGGTCTGCTCCGACCTGCTTGAACCCCTGCAGCTCCGCGACGACGCGATACTGGCCGAGCGGCAGGAGCAGCGCGCGATAGAAGCCCGTCGATCGTTGGTCACGACCGAGCGCTCGTTGCCCGTGTCGGTGTTGGTGATCGTGACGGTCACGCCGGGCAGCACGCCGCCCGACGTATCGGTCACCGTGCCCTCGATCGACCCGTTGGCGGCCTGGGACTGCGCGGACACCGGTGCGGCCAGCACGACGCTCAGACAGCAGGGCGCACGGCGATACGCATACGGGGTCTCCTTGGTCAGCACCACCCAGCGAGTATAGATCTGCACGCTGACCCGGCAGAGTACGGCCTTGCTCCGCCGCTTGCGGGGCCTAGAGCCGGCCGGGCCTGGCGAGGATCTCTTCGTAGAACGACTCGTAGTGCGGCACGATGCGGTCGTCGCAGTAACGCGTCGTCGGCGGCGGCGCGGCCGCGTCGGCGACACGCTGCTGAAGCGCCCGCGTCGGTCAGCAGTCGCACAACCGACTGCGCCATGCCGTCGAGATCGTCCGGGTGGTGCAGGAAGCCGGTGATGCCATCGCTCGACCACCTCCGGCAAGCCCTCCGACCCGCGACGCCACGACCGGCACGCCGCAGGCCATCGCCTCGAGCGCCGCCAGCCCGAAGCTCTCCTGCGACCGAGGTAGCAGGAACACGTCCGACTCGCGACAGCAGCGGTACCAGCGGGTCCTGTTCGCCGAGGAACTCCACGTCGCCCGCGACGCCGAGCTGTCGGCGCCATCCGTGCCGCGGCCGCCGGCGATCGGGCCCGTCGCCGACCATCAGCAGCCGGGCCGGCACGCGCGCCGGACGCGCGCGAACACCTCGACGACTGCCGTCACGCGCTTCACCGGCCTGAAGTTGGAGACGTGAATGAGCAGCTTCTCGCCGTGCCGGCGCGAGCCGCTCCCGCAGCGTCGGACGCGTCGCGCCGCACGTACGTCTGGCAGTCGATGAAGTTGGGGATGACCCTGATGTCGCACGAGACGCCGAGCTCGCGGTAGGTGTCGGCCTCGCAGGCTCCCGGACACGGCCGTCACGCCGTCCGACTGCTGGATGCCGAACGCCACGATCTCCGAGTACGACGGATCGGCCCCGAGCAGCGTGATGTCGGTGCCGTGCAGCGTCGTCACGACGCGTGGCACGACGCCGCCGTGGCGCGACGCCGAGGATCTGCCGCGCCAGATAGGCGGCCGTGGCATGCGGGATCGCGTAGTGTGCGTGGACGATGTCCAGCTGCTCGTCGCGCGCAACCTGCACGATCTTGTTGGCGAGCGACAGCAGGTACTGCGGCTCGCGGAACAGCGGGTAGCTCGGCGTCTCGACGCGGTGGAAGGAAAGCCCCGGCTGGTAGTCGCCGAGCCGCACGGGCATGTCGCTGCTCAGGATGTGGACGCCGTGGCCGCGCGACGCCAGCGCCTTCCCTAGCTCGGTGGCGATGATGCCGCTGCCGCCGATCGAGGCGTAGCAGACGATGCCGATGTTCATGCGGACGACTTGCGTCAGGCCGATTCCGGAGCACCGGTTCACGGACCACGAAGCCCTCGGCCCAGCGGACGCCGGCCAGGGCGCCGAACTGCGCGTCGCGGCTCTCGATCATCTGGCGGAACAGCGGCGTGTTCAGCCGGGTCGCCACGCTGCCCGTCGGCGCGGGTGGCGTGAACTGGCTGGCGTGGCAGTCGAGCGCGCGCCGCTTCCGCTCGTAGTAGTCCGACACATCGACGAGAAACGACGGCGGCGCCGCGTCGTTGATGAAGTAGTAGACAGATCCAGTCCGCCTTCCACGCGCTCGCCAGCCGCCTGATAGCGGCGGAGACCCGCGTTGAACACCGCCTCGGTGAGGATCGCGCTCGCCGCCACGTGATCGGGATGGCGATCGGACCAGTACGGAATCGCCACGACGCGCGGACGATGACGCCGGATGAAGACAACCGCGTGATCGAGGTGCGATCGGATCCTTCGCCGAACCGGCGGTCCGGCCATCCGCAGGTTCTCGCGCCACTCGCGCACCGAGAACCACGCGAGCGGCTTCTGCTTCCGCCAGCCGCTCCGTCACGGAGCCGTTGCTGCCCATCTCGCCGGCCGTGAGATCGCACAGGCCGACGCGCAGGCCCGCCGCCGTTTGGCGCGCGATGGTGCCGCCGAGGCCTATCTCGAGATCGTCGGGGTGCGGACCGAACGCGAGCAGGTCGACTGAATCCGAGGTCATGCGGCGCCTGGAATTTTCCTAGAGCACGAAGCGGAACGCCTCGTCGGCCGGTTCTGCCTCCTCGCGACAGTGGCCAAGCAGGATGCGGCTGGCGAGATACGCGCCGGTGACACCGTGTCCGGCGTTGCCGAGGGCGAACAGGTGATGCGGGAAGTTGCGATGCGGCCCGATCACCGGCAGCCGGTGCGGCGTCGTCGTCACGGGGAGGTCCCAGCCGTACACCGGCGGCACACCCGAGATATCGGGGTAGACCGTCGACAGCTCGTACATCAGCTGTCCCGTGCGCTGCACGAGGGCGCGATCGCGCAGGCGGGCCGGAACCGGCTCGCCGTCAGCGCCGCTCACCAGCAGGCGTTCATCGTCCACCCAGGACACGCGGTGCGGCGGCGCGGCGGAGTCGCGCAGCAGGTACTCGCGCGACCCGAGCAGCTGCCGCACCCTGGCCGGAATCGGTTCGGTCAGCGCGGCGTACCGCGTATGCGTCGAGAAGTGGCGGGCGAGCGGCTTGAACAGCGGCGCCGGCTGTCCCGTCGCAATCACGACATGGCGTGCCGTCACGCCACCCGACGCGAGCGTCAGCGTCGCGTGGTGCTCCGTGAACCCCGTGCGCGTGATCGGCGAGCGTTCGAAGATGCGGGCGCCGCGACCGGCAGCCGCAGCCGCGAGGCCGAGCGCGGCACGGTACGGGTCGAGCACGGCGCTGTCGCGCCCGCGCATCGCCGACACCACAGGAAAGGCGACGACGCCCGCTGCCGCCTTTCCGGCCAGCAGCACGGTGTCGAGACCGGCGTCGCGCCGCGCCTTCTGCTCGCGCTCGAGGCAGTCGGCCTGTTCAGGCGTCCGCGCAGCGAGCAGCGACTCCCGCCGTTCGAGCCGGCAGTTGAGATCGAGACGGCGCACGAGCGCGGCGAAGTCGAGCGCAGCCCGCCGCCAGGCCTGGAACGCATGGCGCGCCGTGCGGCGACCGAGCGCGGCGCTGAGCGCGATGAAGGGGGCCGGGGGATCGTCGGTAATCCACCCTGACGACGAGGCTGTCGCGCCCTGTGCGAGACGGTCGGCCTCGAAGAGCGCGACGCTCAGGCCGGAGGCGGCGCAGGCGTACGCGGTCGCACACCCGGTGAGTCCGCCGCCGACGATGGCGACGTCGACGTCGAGGGTGCCACGATACTTTGGATAAGCCGGGATGCGGGACTTCGGGACGCGGTCGACCCACGGCGACCGACCGTAAACGGGACGCATGTCCCGAGGATTCTATCGGAACTGCCGACGCGCCGGGCCCGGAGGGGCCTCACGTTCGAGGAGCGCCTGCTTCCGGGCGCTCCCCCAGCGATAGCCGCCGACGCCTCCTGCAGCTGGAACGACGCGATGACACGGCACCGCGAGCGCGACCGGATTGGACGCGCAGGCACGTGCGACCGCACGTGCGGCAGCCGGCCGGCCGAGTGCGCCGGCAATCTCGGCGTAGGTCCGCGTTTCCCCCGGCGGGATCGTCCGCAGCACGTCCCAGACCTGGCGCTGGAAGGCGGTGGCGCGGACGTCGAGCGGCAAGGTCAGCGCGGGAAGGCGCCCCGCGAGGTGATCGACGATCTGCCGCGTCCACGCTCCGAGCGCGCGCGTGTCTTCAGTGAGCGTGGCGCGCGGAAACTCGCCGCGCAGCGCGCGCACGAGCTCTGTATCGGAGTCGCCGAGCGAGACGGCGCAGACCCCCGCGTCCGTCGCGGCCACGAGCACGCGCCCGAGCGCCGATGCCACCGTGGCGTATCGGATCGCCTGACCGTCGCCCCCCTTCCGGAAGTGCGACGGGGTCATCCCCAGCTGCGCGGCGGCACGCTCGTAGAACCGGCTGCTCGATCCATAGCCGGCGTTCACGATCGCGGTGGTGACGTCGCCGCTCGTCCGGAGCTCCTGCCTCACGGACTCGAACCGGCGCGCCTCCGCGAACTCGCGCGGGCTGACACCGACCATCCTCTTGAAGGTGCGCTGCAGGTGGAACGGGCTGCCGCCGACCAGGCGCGCGAGCGACGCCAACGTCGGCGGCCGATCGGATCGCGCGATCGCGCGGCAGGCGGCGCGGATCCGCTCGGGCCACGGGTCGTGCGCGGCGTCGAGCGGCCGGCAGCGCCGGCACGCGCGGAATCCGCCGCGTTCGGCAGCGTCGGTGGTGTCGAAGAACACCACGCGGTCGCGACGCGGCCTCCGGCTCGCGCAGGAGGGGCGGCAGAAGACGCCGGTGGAGCGGACGCCGTAAACGAACTGGCCGTCCGCGCTGCGATCGCGCGCGAGCACCGCGCGCCATCGCTCGTCTGGAACGCCGACCTGAAGGGTTCGTGTCGTCATGAGCCAGTTGTAACGCGCGCGCCCGACCAGTCGCCATCCGGCGCTTGCGGCCAAAGTGTGTGTCGCGCCGTGATCACGATTGTAGGTTGGCTCCGTTGGCTCCGCGTTTGCTCGACTCAGGGCATGCCGAAGACGCAAATGCAATCCGAACCGAAACCGCCGTTCCCTCAGCAGAAGCTCGCGAAGCCTGGCATCGAAGCCGAGCTGAGGCCGCGGCCCCGATATCAGGCTCCCCTCTACAAGCCGTCCGGAAAGCTGGAGGGAAAGGTCGCGCTCGTGACGGGCGGCGACTCGGGCATCGGGCGCGCAGTGGCACTGCTCTACGCACGCGAAGGCGCCGACGTGGCCATCACGGCGCTCGCCGAGGAGCGGGTCGACTCGGACGAGACGCGTCGCGCGATCGAGCAGACCGGGAAGCGCTGTCTCGTGCTCGAAGGCGACCTCACCGACCCGGACGTCTGCATCGATGCGGTCGAGCGCACGGTGGACGAGCTCGGACAGCTCGATGTGCTCGTCCACAACGCCGCTCACCAGAACCGCAAGGACTCCATCGAAGAGGTCGACGACGAAGAGTGGGACCGCACGTTCAAGACGAACGTGTACGCCTACTTCCGTCTCGTAAAGGCGGCGCTGCCGCACATGGGACCTGGATCGTCCATCATCGCGACCGGCTCGATCACAGGGATCGAGGGGGCGGAGAAGCTGTTCGACTACTCCGCCACCAAGGGCGCGATTCACGCGTTCACCAAGACGCTCGCGCAGGACCTCGTCTCGCGAGGCATCCGGGTGAACTGCGTAGCGCCCGGCCCGGTGTGGACGCCGCTCAACGCCGCAGACGAGGGGCAGACGCCGGAAAAGGTGGCGCAGTTCGGGTCGAAGACGCCGCTCGAACGGCCCGCACAACCCGAGGAGATCGCACCGGCGTACATGTTCTTCGCGTCGGATGCGGACAGCAGCTTCATCACCGGCGTGGTGCTGCCGGCGCTCGGAGGGGAAACGGTCGGGGGGTGAGATCCGGTGCGGTGTAATCAGGGCGGGAGCGCGAGGCTCCCGCCCGTCGACTTACTGCGTGAGCTTGAGCGTTTCGCGGATCTGGCGGGCGGTCATGCCCTTCACGTAAACCGCCGTGTTGCGGTCGAACTCGCGGGCGCGAGCGAGTCCGCCGACCACGACCGGCTCGAACCCGGCGTCGAGGACCAGCTGCACCGCGATCGCCACGGCTGCCGCATCGTCGCCGGCGACCGGCACACCGAGCTTGTCGCCGGCGCGGTGCGCGTCCTTCTGGACCTGCTGCGCGCTCAGCGCGTTCAGCGCCCGGACCAGGCGAACGCCCGGCAGGTACTCCGCCGAGGTGACGCCCGTACCTCTCTTCATGGCGTCGTTCGCCATCGGCCCGTCGCGATCCTCGCGCGGATTCCCGAGTTCGATGACAACCTTGCCCTTCATCGCCGCCGCGAAGTCGCGCCCCACCTGCGGGAGCGCGCCGTAGGGCACCGCAATCAACACGACGTCTCCAAAGCTGGCGGCGTCCTGTGGCAGTCCGGCCTTCGCCTTGGGGCCGGCCTTGGCCACGAGGTCCTTGAGCTCTTCGGGGTGCCGCGACGAGAACAGCACCTCGTGCCCGGCCTGTGCCCAGAGCAGGCCGACCCCGCCGCCCTGGGCTCCCGATCCGATGATGCCAATCTTCCGCGGCTGCTTCGTCTGCGGCACCGACTGCGCGGACATTTCGGGTGCGATGACGAACGCAACGGCGGCGATCCCGGCAATGAGGCCGGCGATGATTCCACGAGGCGACCGATTCATGAACCTGCTCATCTGGTCCTCCCGATCCCGACCGCCGGCGCCCGAACGGACTGCGGCAGCCTCACGGCGCGGATCTTACTCCGAGTTAGGCCGAGCCGAAGAGATATGCCAGGAACGCAATGGCGTTGCTGGCCCGGGAACTCAGACTTCAGGCTTCGGACTTCAGACCTCTGAGTTCTGAGTTCTCAGTTCTAACGTCTAAGTTCTGAGTCGGGTAGCCAGGAACATAGCTGTACAGCACCTGGTCCACGATGCGCCCGTCCTTGATGGCGCTTCGGCGCAGATGCCCTTCGACAACGAATCCAGCTTTCTCCAGCACACGCCGTGACCCGGCGTTGTGGGCGAACGGGAGGGCGAACACGCGGGTCAGGCCGTGCCGTTCGATCGCATAGGCCGTCACCGCGCGCAGCGCCTCGGTGCAGATCCCGCGCCCCCAGTGCGCTTCACCTACCCAATAGCCGATCTCCGACGACACACGCTCGACGTCCGGCTGCAGGGCGAAGCCGATGCCGCCGACCGCGGCGCCGTCCACCTCGAGGGCGAACGAGGTCTCCGGCTGCGACGCGCGGGCGTATCGGACGAACGCCTGCCCGTCGCGGCGCGTGTAGGGATGCGGAAACCGATCCCGCAGGTTCTCCCAGACCCGCCGGTTGTTGGCGTGTTCGACAAGCGACGGTACGTCGGCCGCCTCCCACGAACGCACGATGCACCTATCGAGGAGAAGGCGCATCGGTCACCACCCGCTGGCGGCGCGTCCGCTCGAGGGCGACGTCCAGCTTCAGCCGGACCGCTGCCAGCGATTCGCGGATGGCTGGCTTCGCGGGCTCAGCGGCCTTCGCCAGCGCGTCTTCCAGTCGATCGATCTCCCGCAGCAGCTCCACCTCCTCGGGCACCAGGCCGGCGCTCTTCAGGATGGAGTAGGCCATGCGCAGCTCTGGCGGAAGCTTGAAGTACTCCTCCAGGTCGAGCGCGCCGCGCGCCGGCAGGGAGTCGAACCGCCCTTCGCGCATCGCTTCGCGAATGCGGTTCTCCGCGATGCGGCTGAATGCCATCAGCGGTGCGCCAGGAGGCTTTCGATCTCGTCCATCACGCGCTCCATGCGACTGATGGTCGATTCCAGCGGCGCGTCGGTCGTCATGTCCACGCCGGCGTCCTTCAGCAGGTCGATCGGATACTTCGACCCGCCGGCGGCGAGGAACGCCAGGTAGCGGCGCGTCGCCTCCGCATCACCCGCCCCCACGTGCGAGGCGAGCGCCTGAGACGCCGTGAACGACGTCGCGTACTGGAACACGTAGAACTCGCCGTAGAAGTGCGGGATATAGCTCCACTCGTGCTGGATGAAGTCATCCACGATGCAGACGCCGGCGTCGTGGCCGTAGTACCTGCGGGTGATGTCGAGGTAAAGCGCGGCGAGCGCGTCGCCGGTGATCGGCTCTCCTCTCGCGGCCTTCTCGTGCATGCGCAGCTCGAACTCCGCGAACTGCGTCTGGCGGAACACCGTGAACTGGATGCCTTCAAGGTATCGCCCGAGCAGCGACAGCTTCACGTCGTCATCGTCGAGCGTGCGGAGCAAGTGCTCGACGAGAAGCGCTTCGTTGAACGTGGATGCGACCTCGGCGACAAAGATCGGGTAGTCGGCGGTTGCGAACGGCTGGGTGCGATTCGACAGATAGCTCTGCATCGTGTGTCCGAGCTCATGCGCCAGCGTGCTCACGTCGTCGAACTTCGCGTTGTAGTTCATGAGGATGAACGGGTGCACGTCGTACGCGGCACCGTTCGAGTACGCGCCCGAGCGCTTGCCGTCGCTCGGATACATGTCGATCCAGCGCTCGCGAAACGCCTGTGACACGGTCGCCTGGTACTCCGCGCCGAGCGGCGCGAGCGCCGCGACGATCAGCTGCTCGGCCTCCTCCGGCGTGTAGCGCGTGTCGACCGATGCGACGAGCGGCGCATAGAGGTCGTAGTAGTGCAGCTGCTCCACGCCGAGCATCGTCGCTCTGAGCTTCAGGAAACGGTGGAACGCGGACAGGTTCCTGTTGATGCCCTCGATGAGGCGCATGTAGACCGGCGTCGGCACGTTTGGGCTGTCGAGCGCGAACTGGAGGGCTGAGTCGTACTTGCGCGCCTTGGTGAGAAACAGCACCTTCTGCGCCTGACCGTTCATGATCGTGCCGAACGTGCGCCGGTACTCGCCGAGCGTGGTGAAGAACGACGACATGACCGCTTTGCGGTCCTCGCGCTCGGGCAGCGCGCGGAGCTCCGTGTAGCGCGCCTGGTTGACCTTGATGGCGCGGCCGTCGCTCAGCGTGACCACCGGGTACGGGAAGTCGGCGTTCGAGAGGATGCTGTAGATGGTGCCCGGCGCTCCTGCGAGCGGGCCGACGTCGGCGAGCAGCTTCTCCTCCGCGTCGCTGAGCGTGTGCGCCGCCCGCCGCATGATGTCATCGAGCGTCTGGGCGTAAATCGCCAGCCGCGGCTCCGACGCCTGGTACCCCTGGATCGTGGACCGGTCGGCGCGCAGGATCTCGGGCTCGAGGTACGCCGTCGCGGCGCCCAGCGCCGCGCCCATCTGCGTCATCTCCTGCTTCATTCCCTGGTGCGACGAGTCGCGCGTGTCCTCGTCGGCGAGCATCGAGGCATAGACGTACAGCCGCACGAACTCCATGCGGACCTTGTGCATCGCGTCGAGCGCATCGGCCAGCACCGCGGCAGACGATGCGAGGCGTCCGCGGTAGTCGCCGAGCGGGGGAATCGCCTCGGCGATCTTCTCCTTCGCGGCGCGCCAGCCGGCCTCGGACGGAAAGAGATCCGCAAGGTTCCACTTGTACCGGTCGTCGATCTTGGCGCGGTCGCGCTCGGGCTCGAGAAGCGTGGTCGTCATAGATGTCAGTGTGCCCTACTCGGGGCGTCCGGTTTCCACCAAAGTCAACGCGCTGTTGTGGCAGCATGGGCGCGATGGCAACCGAGGCGTGGCAGCGTGGACCCGTGCCGGGATTCGATCCGTACCTGATGCCTGTCGTGCATGCGCTGCAGCAGGTACAGGAGGATGTCGATGCGCTCGCGGCGGAAGTCAGCCACGAGCAGCTCTGGACGAGTCCCGGGAGGGCCGCACCGATCGGCTTTCACCTGCGGCACATCGCCGGCAGCACGGAGCGGCTGCTGACGTACGCCCGCGGCGAGGCGCTCACTGCGGCCCAGCTGGCCGCCGCGCGACGCGAGGCGATGGAGACGCCGACGGCCGACGTCGTCGTGGCGGAAGTGCGTGAGGCTATTGGCCGCGCCCTCGACCAGGTGCGCGCGACGCCGCGGGATACGCTGCTGACGGAACGGAAGGTCGGACGGGCCGGGCTGCCGTCGACGACGCTCGGCCTGCTGTTCCATGCCGCCGAGCACGCAACGCGTCACGCCGGCCAGGCGATCACGACGGCGAAGGCGCTCGGCGTGTTCTAAACCGGCCTTACTTCGTGCAGTCGCCCAGGCGCTTGGCCGAATACTTCATGTTCATGTTCATCGGCTGGCCGTTGCGACTGGTCGTCATCCGCATCGTGCCTGTGTAGCTGTCGTCGTTGTAGATGAACTCACCATCGCCGGTCATCGCCTGCGGCGTCGTGCAGGCCATCTTCCAGGACGCCTTGTTACCTTCCATCTTGTAGTCGCTCACCTTGCAGTCGGTGTTGCTCGCCTGCTGCGGCACGAGCTTCTGTGGATCGGCGGCCTCCTGAGGCGTGACGCACTGCGTCATCTTCATGGGCGGCAGGGTCATGCCCTGCGGCATGCCGGCCATCTCCATCTGCACGGTCACTTCCCAGTTCCCGTCGCGCCGTGGCGGGGCCTGGGCGGACAGTGACATCGACGAGGCGATCAGGGCTGCAGCGGCTATGGCGTACACAAGCTTCACGGGCGATCCTCCTGGTCAGGTCAGGTCTTAATGGTCTCACGCACGGGCGTTTTCGCAGCGATGAGCGCGCCGAGCGCAATCACGGCGAACGCCGCTGCCGCGAAGAAGGCGTACCGGTAGTCGCCGAACCGATCGTAGACGCGGCCGGCGATCGCCGGACCCAACGTGCCCGCCGCTCCCCAGGCCGTGAACAGCACGCCGTAGTTCAACCCCAGGTTGCGCGTGCCGTAGAAGTCGGCGGTCGTCGATGCGAAGAGCGACAGCTGCGTGCCGTAGCACCAGTACACGACGAAGATCAGCACGAAGAACGGGAAAGCGTGTTCCCGCAGCAGGAACAGAGCGGGCATCGCCACGGCCGAAATGAGCACCATGATCTGCAGCGTGCGCAGGCGCCCCAGCGTGTCGGACATCCAGCCGGAGAGGATGCGTCCGCCCGCGTTGCCGAGCGAGGTGACGATCAGCGAGTAGGTCGCGACGGCCGCCCCGAGACCCGCGGCGCGGGCGAACGGCACGAGCTGACTGATGGTCATCTGCCCGGCGGTGGTCCCGAGACAGAACGCAGCCCACAGCAGGAAGAAGGTCGGCGTGGAGAGCATCGCCCGCGTGGAGTAGTCCGCCTGCACGCCGCGCGCGCCGGCCGGCGGCGTCCAGCCCGCAGGGCGATAGCCTGCCGGAGGATTCTTCAGCAGCGACGCGCCTGCCATCGACATCACGAAGAACACGACGGCGAGAATCTGGAACGTCGTGCGCCAGCCGAACGTCGGAATCGAGTACCCGCTCGCGAGGGTGCCGAAGATCGCCTGGCCGCCGCCGTACCCGCCGACCATCAGCCCCACCACGAGCCCGCGCTTGTCGGGGAACCACTTCGAGCCGACCGGTGTCGGCGTCGCGTATCCGAAGCCGTTGCCGATCCCGACGATGACCCCGAAGTACAGATAGAGAGTCGTGAGCGACGTCGTGAAGCTGGCCAGGAAGAACCCGGCGCTCACCAGGGCACCGCCGAGGAACGCCGGGATCGTCGGGCCTTTCAGATCCTGGAGCCGCCCGGCCGCGATGAACGTCAGCGCAAACGAGAGGACTGCGATCGTGTACACCCAGGACGTCTGTGCCCGGGTCCACCCGAACTCCTGCTCGAGCGGCAGCACGAAGACGCTCCAGGCGTAGAGCGACCCGAGCGCGAGGTTCATCAGGATGCCGCCGGAGACGGGCAGCCATCGATTGGTCATGGGGGCGGATTATCGCACCTCGGCGGCTTCGGAGCCTCGGACGCTGGTTTCGGGCTCTGGGCTCCGGGCTTTGACGGGTTCTAGGTGCCCGGCGATCCGTGGCGACGGGTGAGCGCGCGCCGGGCGGCCAGGGCTCGCTCGCGCGCCTCCTCGCGGGTCGGCGCGAGCGCCGTCAGGTGGCCCATCTTGCGGCCCGGCCTGGCGCTCGCCTTTCCGTACAGGTGCAGCTTGACGTCCGGCATGCGCGAGCGCGGCTGCCCAGTCCGGTTCCCCGCCGTCCCAGAGATCGCCCAGCAGGTTCGCCATCGCGGCCGGCTGCAGCAGCTCGGGCGAGCCGAGCGGCAAGCCGCAGATCGCGCGCACCTGCTGTTCGAACTGGCTGGTGCGGCAGGCGTCGAACGTCAGGTGGCCGGAGTTGTGCGGCCGCGGCGCCAGCTCGTTGATCAGCAGCCGGCCGTCGCGCGTCGACGAAGAACTCGATGCACAGGATGCCGACGTAGTCGAGCGCCTCGAGCACCGCGCGCGTCGACCGTCGACCGCTTCGCGCGCGAGCGCGGCGCGGCACGTCGGCCGGCGCGACGGAGACGTCGAGGATGTGGTGCCGGTGCACGTTCTCGAACGGATCGAAGATGCGACGACCGCGCCGTCGACGCCGCGCGCGCCGATCACCGAGATCTCGCGCTCGAGATCGACGAACGCTTCGAGCACCGCTTCGCTGCCGTCCCAGCGCGTCCCACGCCGTCAGCGGATCGACGTCTGCCGGCGATGCGCGACCTGTCCCTTGCCGTCGTAGCCGAGCGCCGCGGTCTTCAGCACCGCGGGACGGCCGATCCGCGCGAACGCCGTCGGCGAGATCGTCCTCGGTGCGCACCGCCGCGAACGGCGTCGACCGGCAGGCCGCGGCCGCGCGAGAAACGTCTTCTCGCGGATCCGGTGCTGCGCGATCTCGAGCGCGCGCCCGTTCGGCCGGACGATCGCGTCGCTCCGCGGCCGCGGCGGCCGCGGCGGCCGGCACGTTCTCGAACTCGAACGTGACCACGTCCACGCCGCGCGCGAACGCGCGGATCGCGCTCGAGGTCGTCGTACGACGCCTGACGATCTCGACATCGGCGATCTGGCCGGTCGGGCGTGTCGTGCTCGGGCGCGAGCGTGTGGACGCGGTAGCCGAGGCGCCGCGCCGCCATGGCGAACATGCGTCCCAGCTGCCCGCCGCCGAGCACGCCGATCGTCGAGCCCGGGAGGATCGGTGCGAGCGGTCACGTGAGCGGGTCGCGCCGGACCGGCGCCGGCAATCTCGTCGCGATAGGCCTGCAGCTTCGCGCGCAGCGCCGGGCGCGACGTCGCGAGGATCGCCACCGCGAGCAGGCCGGCGTTGGCCGCGCCCGCCGCGCCGATGGCGACCGTCGCCACCGGCACGCCCTTTCGGCATCTGCACGATCGACAGCAGCGAGTCGAGCCCGTTGAGCGCCGCGCTCTGCACCGGCACGCCGATCACCGGCAAGCACCGTGTGCGCGGCGACCATGCCCGGCAGGTGCGCGGCGCCGCCGGCGCCGGCGATGATCACCTCGAGGCCGCGCTCGGCCGCCGTGCTCGGCGTACTCGGCCATCCAGCGCCGGCGTGCGGTGCGCCGAGACGATCCGGCACTCGTGCGGCACGCCGAACTCGCGTCAGCATCTCGTCGGCCTGCCGCATCGTCTCCCAGTCGGACTGGCTGCCCATGATGACGCCGACGAGCGGACGCGGCTCAGGCATGCGCGTATTTCATCATAGAATCGCCGTCGATGAAGGCTCGCCGGTCGACGCGCCTTGCATCGCTGCATGCTCGCTGCTCGGCGCTCGCGCTCGCCTGGCAGTCGGCGCAGCCTGCCGCGCCGCTCGCAGCTGCCCTACACGCAGTTCACGCTGCCGAACGGCCTGCACGTCATCCTGCACGAGGATCACAGCGTGCCGGTGGTGACGGTGAACGTGCTGGTACCACGTCGGCTCGGCGCGCGAGCAGCCGGGGCGCACCGGGGTTCGCGCACCTGTTCGAGCACCTGATGTTCATGGGCTCGGGCCACGTCAAGCCGGGCGAGTTCGACTCCTGGCTCGAAGGCGCCGGCGGCACCAACAACGGCTCGACCGACAACGACCGCACGAACTACTGGATCAACGTGCCGTCGAACGCGCTCGAGCTCGCGCTGTTCCTCGAGTCGGATCGCATGGGCTATCTGCTCGACACGATGACGCCGCAGACCGTCGACGCCCAGCGCGACGTCGTCAAGAACGAGCGGCGCCAGAGCGTCGAGAACCAGCCGTACGGCGATGGCGGATCGTCGTGCTCGGCGAGATGCTCTATCCCGGAGGGCCATCCGTACCACTGGCCGGTCATCGGCTACATGGAGGATCTCACCGCCGCGAGCTACGAGGACGTGGTCGCGTTCTTCAAGAAGTACTACGCGCCGTCGAACGCCAGCCTCGTCGTCGCCGGCGACATCGACCCGGTCGACGACGCGCACGCTGGTCGAGAAGTGGTTCAGCGACGTCAAGCCGGGCACGCCGGTCGCAGCCGATGACGATTCCCGGCGTGCGCGCTCGACCGGCGTGCAGAAGAAGACGATCACCGACCGCGTGCAGCTGCCGCGGCTCTACCTCGCCTGGCTGACGCCGCGCGCTCTCGCGCCCGGCGACGCCGCGCTCGACGTCGTCGCCGACGTGCTGGCGGGCGGCAAGAACTCGCGCCTCTACAAGCGGCTCGTCTACGACATGCAGATCGCGCAGAGCGTCGTCGGCGTTCCAGAGCTCGCAGGCGCTGTCGTCGTACTTCCTCGATCGAGGCGACGCCGCGGCCGGGCCACACGGTCGAGGAGCTCCAGAAGGTCATCGACGAGGAGATCGCGAAGCTGCAGCGCGAGGCGCCGACCGACGCGCGAGGTGCAGCGCGCGCTCAACCAGATCGAAGCGTCGTTCTACGACCGGATGGAGCGCGTCGGCGGGTTCGGCGGCAAGGCCGATCAGCTGAACGCGCTACTACACCAGCACCGGCGACCCCGACTGGTTCAACGAGGACCTGGCGCGCTACCGCGCGCTGTCGCCGGCCGACGTCCGCGCCGCCGCCGAGGCGTTCCTGCCCGCGGACCGGCGCGTCGAGCTGACCGTCGTTCCCGAAGAGACCGGCGCAGACGAGGTGACCCGTGAGCTCAGCGTCCGCACACGTGCTGCGTGATCGCGTGAAAGCGAGTCATGCGCTCGCTCGCGTCGTGCTCGGCCGCGCGTCGGCACGCTGGCCGCGCAGGCGCCCGACCGCTCGCAAGCCGCCGGCCGTCGGCCCGCCGCCGGCGCTGAAGCTGCCGCGCGATCCAGAAGCGGCAGCTGTCGAACGGCCTGCCGGTGTGGATCGTCGAGCTGCACGAGGTGCCGGTCGCGCAGGTGAACCTCGTCGTCCAGAGCGGCAGCGCCGACGATCCGGCGGGCAAGTACGGCGTCGCGAGCCTGACCGCCGCGATGCTCACCGAAGGCGCCGGCTCGCGATCGTCGCTCGAGATCGCCGACGCCGTCGACTTCCTCGGCGCCGACCTCGACGACGGCGAGCGGCGATCGACGCCACCGCCGTCCGGCTGCACGTGCCGGTCGCGCGGCTCGCCGAGGCGCTGCCGATCATGGCCGACGTCGCGCTGCGGCCGACGTTTCCGCGCGAGGAGCTCGAACGCGCTGCGGCAGCAGCGGCTCACCGAGCCTGCTGCAGGCGCGCGACGATCCGGCGACGATCGCGCGCGCTGGCGTTCTCGCGCGTGCTCTTCGGCCCGGCGCACCGCTTCGGCACCGCCACGATGGGCACCGCCGACGACGATCAAGGCGTTCACCGCCGACGATCTGCGCGCGTTCTACGACCGCACGTTTCGTCCCGACAACGCCACGCTCATCGTCGTCGGCGACGTCGACGCCCGACAAGCGTGCTGCCGCTGCTCGAGACGAGCTTCGGCGCGTGGAAGGCCGCGGCGGCGCCGCGGCGCCGCGCGTCACGCTGCCCGCACGGCGCCGCGCCGGACGCGCGCGAGGTCTATCTCGTCGACAAGCCGGGCGCGCCGCAGTCGCAGATCCGGATCGGCGGCGTCGGCGTGCCGCGCTCGACGCCCGACTACTTCCCGATCCAGGTGATGAACACGGTCCTCGGCGGGTCGTTCACCTCGCGGCTGAACCTGAACCTGCGCGAGAAGCACGGCTACACCTACGGCGCGGCTTCGAGCTTCGACATGCGCGTCGAGCGCGGGCCCGTTCGTCGCCGCGGCCGGCGTGCAGACCGACAAGACCGCCGAGTCGCTGAAGGAGTTCTTCAACGAGCTGAACGGGATCCTGCAGCCGGTGCCCGGCCGACGAGCTCGCGCGCGCGAAGAACTACGTCGCGCTGCGGTTCCCGAGCGGCTTCGAGACGACCGGCGACATCTCGCGGCGGCTCGAGGACGTGCTCGTCTATCGCGCTGCCCGACGACTACTTCTCGAAGTACGTCGCAGAGCATCCAGGCCGTGACCGCCGGCCGACGTGCAGCGCGTCGCGCGGAAATACATCCAGCCCGACCGGTTCGCCGTCGTCGTCGTCGGCGACCGGAAGGCGATCGAGCCCGGCATCCGCGCGCTCAATCTGGGGCGGATCAACGTCGTGACGATCGACGAGGTGTTCGGCCCGCAGCCCGCGCAGCGCTGACGCGCCGCCTCGCTGCGGCGCACGGTTTCGTAATCGTTGTGTGCAGGTTTCGTACGTGCGCGCCGGAGACGCGCGTACGCGTTCCCGCCGCCAACACATAGCCACACGACGAGTTATCCCTCATCTCAACAGGGGAACACTCCTTGCCTTGGTGCAGGTGTGCGTACCTCGTCCCCCCAACGCGGCTTCTCGACGATCGAGATGCTGGTCGTGCTCGGCATCATCGGCATCGTGGCTGCCATCGCGATGCCAGCCACCACTCAGACACTCGCCGACCTGCGCCTGCGTGGCGACGCGCGTTCGGTGCACAACATGGTCGGTCTCGCGAAAATGCGTGCAGCCTCGCGCTTCTCGCGCTCGCGCGTCTACGTCGACCTGACAACCAATTCATTCCACCTTGAGCACTGGGACAAGAGCGCCTCGACGTGGGTAACTGAAGGCGGCTCCACCACGCTCTCCGACGGTGTCGAGTTCGGGTTCGGCGACGTGACCTCACCGCCGCCCAGCACCCAGACGACGCTTGGCCAGTCTCCGCTCTGCAAGACCGACGATGGTGACGACATCGCGGGGACGGCGTGCATCGTCTTCAACTCGCGCGGGATCCCGGTCAACGACACGGGCAACCCGACCGGCAACTCGGCGTTCTACCTGACCGACAACGTCGTCGCCACGTATGCCGTCACACTGTCGGCCACGCCGCTGATCCGCCTCTGGTGGACGCCCGCGGACGCGACGAAGTGGGTGCACCGATGAGGGCTGTTCAGGGACCCCGTGAGCGCGCAACCATCCGTCTCGTTCGCCAGCAGGGCGGCTTCAGCCTGCTCGAGAGCGTCATCGCGCTCTCGCTGCTGCTGATCGTCTCGCTCGGCCTGCTGCCGCTCGGCGTCATAGCGACCACGACCACCGAGAACCAGGGACACCTGATGGCGCGGGCCACCGAATACGCGCAGGACAAGATGGAGCAGATGCTGTCGCTGGCCTACGGCGACGTGTTGTCGGACACGCGCGTGTTTCCAGCGGCTGACACGGGAGGGACCGGCCTGGCGCTCGGCGGCAGCTCGGACCCGGAGGCTCCTGAGGCACTCTACGTGGACTACCTGAATATCGCAGGGACGCTGCTGCCCTCCGAGGGCACGACGGCGCCGGCGAACTGGTACTACAAGCGGGTCTGGGAGGTCGAGTCCGCCGGCACCAACCTGAAGCGCATCACGGTCACCGTCAAGGTGAAGAGCGCGGTCGGCAGCACCGGACGGGTGCCGCAGGCAACGGTCGCGTCCATCAAGACCTATCCCTTCTGATGCCAAGGAATACAGACGACACCATGCCGAAAGTGTCTGCGCTTCGCGACGAATCTGGGTACTCGCTGCTGGAGATGCTCGTGTCGGTGGCGCTGCTGACGATCGTGTCGGGCACGGTCCTCGAGGGCATCTTCCGGCTCACGAAGGTCAGCGCGACGATCTGCGAACCGGACCGCCATGCACTCCGGCGTCCGCAATGCGACGGAGTTGCTCCAGCAGGAGGTCGGCCAGGCGGGGCGCATCGCGCTGCCCGCCGCCGTGACACTCACGGACGCTGTGGCCGCCGCCGGCACCAGCGAGGTCTCGGTCACCTCGGCCTCCGGCATGTTCGTCGGAGAGAAGCTCGTTGTCGGCACCGGGGCGAACGAGGAGACGGTGACGCTGACGGACGTCGACACGACGAACAGCGAGATCACCGCCGTCTTCTTGATGGCACACCCATCGGGCGCACCGGTCAACGTCTACGGCGGCTTTGCCCTCGGGGTCGTGCCGACGACGGCCACCAACGGGTCGACCGGCTCCATCCTGAAGATCTTCGGGGACGTCAACAGCGACGGCAACATGGTGTACGTGGAGTACACATGCGACACCAACGGGGCAACCTGTACCGGCGCTCGGTCGACTTCACCTCTGCCACCAAGCCTCCGATCAGCGCCGACATGTCGCTCCTGAACAACATCAAGCCGAACCCCGACGGAACGGACTGCTTCACCTACCAGGTGGAGACGGTGAACAACGAGCCGTTCGTGGTCGACGTGGCGATCACGCTGACCGTGCGAAACGCCGGATCCCGATCCCGATGACCGGTCTCCACCAGGAAGAAACCAAGGCGCTCCTGAACGTGTCGCCCCGTAACGTCTTCAACGTGTGGCAGCTGGCTGGCCTCGGCATCACGAACCGCGTGCAGGCCATGCCTGACAGCGTCGAAACGCTGATAGGGCTCCCATGAGACACGTGCAAATCGAAGCAAACGGGCGGACGAGCGCGGCATCGCGATGGTCCTGGCGCTCTTCATGATGCTGGCGCATGACGGTCATGGGCACGTCGCTGATGTTCGTGTCGCAGACCGAAACGCTCTCGAGCCACAACTACCGGCTGATGTCGCAGGCGCGGTACGGCGCGGAATCCGGCATCCACACAGGCAGCCAACTACCTGCTCAGCACCGGCTATGGCGCCGTGGCGCCGGGAAGCGCCGGCGATCGGGATGGCCAACTACGACCTCACCACGTCGCCCGTCGAATACGACGGCGAGCCGGTCGTGCTGTCGTGGGACGGCGAACTCTCCAACTATCCAGTCGAGGCCGTGAAGGACGCCTTCGCCGCCGCTGCTCACGGCACGGTCGACATGAACGATGCGCCTGTCACCTACAGGGCGACTGCCACGCTCAAGTCGATGCGGAAGATCGACGACGCCTTCACCGGGTTGCCGGTGACGCTGCAGACCTGGGAGATCTCCGCCGCGGGATCGATTACCGGGTGCGCGCGACGCGCTCGTAGAGGTCAGCTCGATCGTCGAGCGCCAGCCGACGCCCATCTACGCCTACGCCGCATTCGCCACCGACAACGGCTGCGCCGCCATGTCGTTCGCCGGCGGCGCCACGACCGACAGCTACAACTCGACGGATGCACTGGTCGCCGGCAAGCCGGCCACGGCGAACCACACCGGCAACGTCGGGACGAACGGGAACCTGACCGAGGTCGGCGTCAACACGACGATCAATGGCTCGCTGTCCACGCCGCGGAAGGGCGTCGGCGCCTGCACGGCCAACAACGTCACGTCGCTGACCCAGAGCGGCGGCGCCACCGTCGCCGGCGGCGTCACGCAGCTGTCGCAGAACATCAGCTACCCGACGCCGCCGACGCCCGATCCGCTGCCGCCGACCACGGCGATCGACTTCAAGCAGAACGGCGGCTGCCCGTCCGGCTTCGGCAGCGTCTGCGCCGCGAGCGTCGAATGGCGCGCACGTTCACGCCGAACGGCGCGACGGTCTACCTGGGAGACGTCGACGATCAACGCGCAGGCGCGAGCTGCACCTGAACGCCGGCACCTACGTCGTCAACAGCATGACGATGAACGGCAACTCGAAGATCGTCGTGGACAGCCGGGCCGGTCATCATCAAGGTGGCCGGCGTCGGCCAGACCACGCCGATCACGATCACCGGTCAGGGCCTGGTGAACAACAGCTTCGTGCCGTCAAACCTTCAGTTCATCTACGGAGGGACCGGCGAAATCAAGCTCGCCGGCGGCGAAAACAGCGCGGGTCTCTTCTACGCCCCGAACGCCACCGCCGCCATCACCGGCGGTGCGGATCTCTATGGGGCCCTCGTCGTCAAAAAGCTGACCGAGGCCGGCGGCTCGGCGATCCACTACGATCGCAACCTCTCCACCGCCGAGCTCACCGCGGGCAACTACATGCTGAGCGCGTTCACCTGGAAAAACTACTGATCGCGAGACCGACGACGACGACGACCGCCGCGCCAATCAGGTTGTGCCAGAGGAACGCGATCGACGGCAGGCTGAAGGCGACTGAGAGCACGACGAGCATGCCCGCGATCAGGCCGTAGAAGGCGCCGACGGCCGTGGCGCGCTTCGTCAGCATGCGCCAGGATGAACACGCCGAGAATCGATCCGTAGAAGAACGACCCGTAGCGGTTCACCACCTCGATGAGCGAGCCCTGGTCCGCCGCGTACATCGACACGCCGCACGCGAAGAGCCCCCAGCCGGCTGTCGCCATCTTCGACGCCCTCAGGTAGTGCGCGTCTTCGGCATCGCGGACAAAGTGCCGCCGGTAGAAATCGATGATGGTGGCCGACGACAGCGCGCTCAGCTCTCCTGCCGCCGCCGACATCGCCGCGGCGAAGATCGCGGCAATCATCAGCCCCACGAGTCCGACCGGCATGTGCGTCGTAATGAAGGTCGGGAACACGTAGTTGACGTCGGCATACCGCTGATCGCCGGTCGCCTGCTTCACGAGCGTCGACGGCCCGCGCCCGCACTGCCTCGGACCTTCGCGTCGGACTCGAGAAACGCGTTGATGTTCACCGACGTCGCCGCCTGGCGGCGGGCGGCGATCTCCTGCGCCGAACTCCTGCTGCAGTGCCGCGTACTCTGCCTGCGTGCGGCCCTGAGCTGCATCTCCGCATCGTGGACGCGGTTGAACAGCATCGGCGGCGTCTGCAGCGTGTAGAAGACGAAGACGAGCACGCCGGTGCCGAGGATGAGCAGCTGCAGCGGGATCTTCACGAAGGCGCTCATCAGCAGCGAGTGGCGCGCCTCGTCGATCGACCTGGCCGTGAGATAGCGCTGCACCTGGCTCTGGTCGCAGCCGAAGTACGAGAGGTTCAGGAACAGCCCGCCGATGAGTCCCGACCAGAGCGTGTAGGTTTCGCGCAGGTCGAAACGCGTAGTCGATGCGCATTGAGCCGTCCGGTCGCCCCGGCCAGGTTCATCGCCTGCCCGAAGCCGACATCACGCGTGATGCCGTACACGAGGATGCCGACCGCGGCCGACATGCCGGCGACGACGACGAACATCTGCTTGACGTCGGTCCACGCCACCGCCTGCACGCCGCCGAAGCTCGTGTAGAAGACCATCGGGACGGCAATCGCGAGGACCGTGGCCGGAATGCTCCACCCGATGATCGCCGACATGACCACGGCCGGCGCGGCCAGCGTGACACCCAGCGAGAACGCCCGCCCCATGAGGAACAGGAAGCTCGTCGCCGTCCGCACGCGGACGTCGAAGCGGCGCTCCAGGTACTCGTACGCCGTGTAGACGCGTGCGCGCGTGAAGAAGGGGACGACGGTGAGCGACAGGATCACCATCGCGAGCGGCAGGCCGAAGTAGAACTGCACGAATCGAAGGCCCGTGGCGTACGCCTGTCCAGTGGTGCCGACCAGGGTGATTGCGCTCATCTGGGTGGCCATCACCGACAGCCCGACGGCCCACCACGGAAGGGAGCGGCTTGCGAGGAAGTACCCTTCGACCTTGTCGGTGCCCTTCGATCGACGCAGCCCGTCGTAGACCATCCACGCGAGGTAGAGGACGAGGACGCCCCAGTCGATGAGGCTCACGCGTAGATCCTGCCCAACGCCCACAGGGCTGCGATGATGAATGCCTCCACCACTATCACCGCGACATAGATACCGGTCATCGGCGTGTCGGCCTCTTCGTGCTCGTGCGTCGTCGTCATAAGGCTGCTGCCCTGTCTGCGAGCCGCCGCTCGGCGGCCTGGATCGCGTCGATCGCCTGCTGCAGCCAGGTGCGATCCTCCTGGAACTGCGCAACCGACACCGCCGCCGCGCGCCGGGTCTCCTCCGGTGCAGGACCGCCCCACGTGCGACGGATGCTCACGAAGTAGCGCGGGCTGAGAATGTGGTCGAGCGCTTCGTCCGTGTAGACGATCGGCGCGCCGATGGTGGCGGCCGACACTTCTGCGAGGACCGTTGCCAGAGGCCTCCCCGGCGCCTGCTCGCAGGCGGCCACGAACTTCGCGGCGATGGCGTGGGCCGCCGTGAACGGAATGCCCCGCTCGCGCACGAGCGTGTCGGCCAGCTCGGTGAGCGTCGTCCAGCCGTCGCCCGCACGCCGCTCGAGCGCAACGGGATCGAACTCCGCCGTGCGCAGCGCGGCGGCGACGATCCGGACCGCCCGGACTGCGTCGTTGAACATCGAGAAGACGAGCGGCTGCAGATCGTCCTCGGTGTCGTTGATGTCGCCGAACGGGGTGTTGTGCACCGCCGTCATCACCGCCTGCGCCTGCCCGATGGCCTTGCTCCCGATGATACGGGCATGCTCGAGCGCCACCGGGTTGCGCTTCTGCGGCATGATGCTGCTGCCCTGCACGAAGCCGTCGCCGAGGCGGATGTAGTCGAATTCAGAGGTGGACCACAGGAGCAGATCCTGGACGAAGCGGCCCATGCCGGTCACCAGCACCGTCGTCGCGGCCGCACTCTCGAGCAGGTAATCGATGGTGGCGATGCTGCCGTAGGTGTTGACGGTGGGCGCGGAGAAGCCAAGAAGGTCCGCGGTGAGCCGCCGATCGATCTCGAAGCCGGTGCCGGTGATCGCGCAGGCGCCGAGCGGGCTCCGGTTGGTCCGCTCGTGCGCACCCTTCAGCCGCACGGCGTCCCGCTCGACCTGCTCGACGACCGCAAGCATGTAGTGCGCAACGGTGGTGGGCTGCGCACGCTGCGTGTGGGTATGCACGGCGAACACCGTCTCGTGATGGCGGGCGGCAACGTCGAGCAGCGCGCCGCGCAGGTCCAGCGTGGCGCCGAGCAGATCGAGGATGCACTCGCGGTGGCGCATCCGGTACGTCGTCATTGCGATATCGTTGCGGCTGCGGGCGGTGTGGAGCCGGCCGGCCACGTCGGCGCCGCACGCGGCGACGATCAGGCGATCGACGTAGAAAAAGAGATCCTCGTAGGTGCCGTCATAGGTGACACAGCGGACCTCCGGCTCCGAGACCGAATCGAGCGCGACGCGGAGGGTGTGGGCATCGTCGCGGGAGACGATCCCCGTGTCGGCGAGCATGACCAGGTGCGCGCGGTGCAGCGCCATGAGCGGCGTCAGGAAGTGCGCCTTGGCGTCCTCGAAGTTCTGATTGAGCACGTGGGCAACGTACTCACGCGCGAACCGCATACGGCGAGTATAGCCGCGGCCCGGTCGTGCAGACGTCGGAGCGCGCGAAGCCGTGGAGGATTCATGTGATCGAGTCGCGCGCGCCGCGCGGCGCCAGAACGGCAGTTCCCGTGACGGAGCCGGCACGAATCCAGGGCCGGTTGGAGGACGCCGCGCACGTGCCAGGAGGGCATGCCGCAGCGCTCGTGGAAGCACGCACCGAGGCCGATGTCGCCGCACTCCTCCGCGGCAGCCATCCCGTGCTCGCGATCGGAGCTCAGAGCTCGCTGACCGGCGGCGCCACGCCGCGCGGCGACATCCTGCTCGACACCACGCGACTCGACCAGATCGATCTGCTCGCGCCCGATCGGGTCCGGGCCGGTGCGGGAGTCACACTGGCTCGGCTGGATGAGCATCTGGCACCCAGGGGCGCCTTCTATCCACCGGCGCCGACCTTCTCCGGCGCGACAATCGGCGGCTCGATCGCCACGAACGCGGCAGGCGCGGCCACGTTCAAGCACGGTTCGACCCGCCGCTGGGTCGAATCGATCACCGTGGTGCTCGCCGGAGGCAACGTGCTGGACATCACACGCGGCGACGCGCGCTCGAAGGACGGTGCCTTCGATCTGCGCCTCGGGCGCGGCCGAACCCGTGTGCCCGTGCCGTCGTACGCAATGCCGAAGGTGGCCAAGCTGTCGGCAGGCTACTTCGCGGCGCCAGGCATGGACCTGATCGACCTGTTCATCGGGTCGGAGGGCACGCTGGGGATCGTCACCGCTGCGACGCTGCGCATCGTCGCGGAACGGCCGGCGCAATGCCTGGTGTTCGTGACGACGCGGGACCGGCGCGCAGCCGTCGCGCTCGTGCGCACGCTGCGTGCGGCGTCGATCGCGACCTGGGGTGCACCCCGCTCTCCAGGCATCGACACCTCCGCCATCGAGCACATGGACGGGCGCAGCCTGGCGCTGCTGCGCGAGGACGGCACGACCGATCGGCTGGCCATTCCGCTCGACGACCGGGCGGCCGTCGGCCTGCTGATCGCCCTCGACCTGCCCGTGGGGACGACGTCCGCCAGCGTCTACGACGACCTCGGGAGCGCGTCGGCGAACAGCCCCATGTCTGCCTTCAGCGCCGTCCTCGACCAGCACGATGCCCTCTCGAGCGCGATTCTGGCTCCGCCGGATGACGCCGCCGGGGCCGAGCGCTTGCGCGCCCTGCGCGAAGCGGTGCCGGCGGCCGTGAACCAGCGCGTGGCGCTGGCACAGCATCGCGTGGATGCCCGCATCGAGAAGACCGCCGGCGACACGATCGTCCCGTTCGAGCGCTTCGAAGAAATGCTGGAGATGTACGCCGGTGAGCTGGCGCGCCGCCGCCTGGACGGCGCGGTCTGGGGGCACATCTCGGACGGCAACGTGCACCCGAACATCATCCCGACCTGCTTTGCGGACGTGGAGTCGGGCCGTGAGGCGATGCTCGCGTTCGGGCGGCACGCCATCGCACTGGGCGGCGCGCCGCTCGCTGAGCACGGAGTGGGACGCAACCCGACCAAGCAGCGGCTGCTCGTCGAGCTGTACGGGGAGCAGGGGATCGAAGAGATGCGGGCGGTGAAGCGAGCGCTCGATCCGGAAGGGATCCTCGCGCCTGGTGTGCTCTTCCCTCGCTGATCGTCAGGAGATGAGCACACCTGCGGCGACGGCCGCGAGCCCCGCCACGATCAGCCAGGGCGCGGCGGTGCCGAAGCCGCCGGCCTGCGCGGCCAGGTCGGGCGGGGTGCGTTCGTCCACCTGACCGAGCGTCCGCGCCAGCCGCGACTGCTCCGAGAAGGCGCCCGCCAGCGCGAGGAGCAGCAGCAGCCAGCCGAGCCCGAGCGCGACGCGTCCGCCAGTCCCGCCAAGCAGGCGCGACGCGAGCACGAGCGTACCCAGCCAACTGGCCAGCGCAACGCCGGCGACCAGGCGCATGCGGCCGATCTCCCGATCGCCGGCCTGCCGCAGCATCTCGAGCCGCATCGCGCGTTCGGCGCGCTGGCGCTCCGCCTCGATCTGCGCGCGCTCGAGCTCGAGCCGCTGATGATCGCGATCGAACGCCTCCTTCAGCGCAGCGACGACGACTCCCGCAAGCCTGGCCTCGATGCTGCCGGCGTGGCGTCTGGGCGATCCCGACCTGGCGTTCGTCGTCCGCCGGTGCCCGGCGCCGCCGCACCGCGCTGGTAATGCCGATTGCCGCGTCGATCAACTGCAGCCAGGGGACAGGCATCACTTCCCTTTCGGTCCGAGCCAGGCGCGCCGGAAGTCGCGCTGGGTCGAGCTCAGCGTGCCGCCGGCGGACTCGACGGGCAGCAGTTCGAGCCGGGGATCTTCCGCCAGGTACGACGCTCGTCGTCTTCGTCGTGCCGCTGCGGTCGACGAACGCGACGGCCATCGTGTCGCCCGGCTTCTTCCGCCGCAGTGCGGTGGCGACGTCGTCCGGGAAGCTGACGCGCGCGCCATCGACCTGCTTCAGTTCGTCGCCGACGTCGAGTCCTGCCGCGTAGGCCGGTGAGTTCGCCGCGGGCGTGGTCGCGACACGCAGCCCGTCCCGTGCCTGCAGGTCGATGTCGCCCCACCACGCGCGGCCGGGGTTCTGGCGGCGCAGCACGAGGCCCGCCTGCGACAGGAGGGCCGTGTAGTCGGCGGCCTCCCGTCCCCGGATGTAGCGCGCGAAGAACTGCTTCGCGAACGCGGCGTCGCCGCGTCACCTCGGCAAGCCGCTGCTCGGCGTCCTCCGAGGTGTACGGGCGAGTCGACGTAGCCCGGGCCGGCGGCGCGGCCGGCTTGCCGTGGACCCGCCACATCGCCCGCATGAAGTCGTCGAGCGTGACGCGCCCCTCGAACCGTTGGCGCAGCGAGAGGTCGAGCGCGAGCGCGATGGCGCCGCCGAACGGGTAGTACGAAACGTAGGTGTTCGACCAGTTGGTCCGGTCGAGCCGTCGGCCGCCGTCGGTGAACACCGCCATGCGGCTCATCTCCTCAGCGGAGCGCACCATCCGGCCCGGTGAGAGCGACGCACGGCGGAGATCTGCTGGCAGAAGTCCGCCAGCGTGTCGCCGAGTCCGGCCAGGCCGGCGCGGCTCAGCGAGAGCGGCCCGTAGTACTGCGTGAAGCCTTCGGCGAGCCACAGCTCGCCTGACATGTTGACCCGCTCGAAGTCGAACGGCTCGAGCGACTGCGGGCGGATCCGCTCGACGTTCCAGCCGTGGAAAAACTCATGCGCGACGGAGTCGAGCAGCCCTCCGTGATTGGTGCGCGATCGACGCTCGGCGACGTGATCACCGTGCTGTTGCGGTGCTCCATGCCGTCGCCGCTGGCGTACGGCAGGTAGTCGGCGAGGAACGTATAGGTGTCCGGCTCGTAGGACGGGAACTCACCGAAGATGTCGCGTTCGACGGCAACGATGCTCTCGACGTCCGGAATGAAGCCGTCGAGATCGGCGTCGGTGCCGGTGTGGTGCAGCGCGAACCGGATCGTCTGGCCGTCCACGGTGAACTGCCGCATCGACGATCGGCCCGAACTCGGTCGGGCTGTCCATCAGGTACTGCAGGTTCGGCGCGGTGAACTCCAGCGGGTGCGTGCCGGGATACAGCTGCGTGGCGACCTGCCACTGCGCAGCCGACGGCGGCTCGAGCGCCAGCCGGCATCGGCCGGTCGTCGAGGCCGCGCGCCCACATCGATCGACGGCCGGCATGTTGATGTGCGCGTGCGTCGGGTCGATGGCGAGGTAGGTGCCGTCCACCCGGTCGCCGAAGACACTTGTAGCGGACCGAGACGGTGGCCGCCGTGCTGCGTGACGGTCCACCCGTGCGGGTCCGGCCGCATCACGTCGAGC
Organism: uncultured Acidobacteriota bacterium; assembly: GCA_963748265.1. Taxonomy (GTDB): domain Bacteria; phylum Acidobacteriota; class Vicinamibacteria; order Vicinamibacterales; family CAVVIG01; genus CAVVIG01. Next base: position 298,568 of record CAVVIG010000005.1, read on the forward strand.
GGTGTGCCGTCGACGCCGAACGCCTGCACGTCGTAAACGTTCTTCGCGAAGTCGTGCTGCGAATAGCGCCCGGGCGACGATCGGCTCATGCGGAGCTCCAGCGGTCCGCGTTCGAGCTCGGTGAACACCGCCTCGACCTTCATCCAGTGATGCTGCGGCTCGGGAAACGAGAACCGGTACGACACCGCCGCCCCGCTCCGCAGATCCGACTGGAACGGCAGCCCCGCGACGAGCAAGGCGCCGAGCACCCACACTTTCATTCGATCGTCCCGGACGCGTCCGCAGCCGACATCGACGACTGCAGCCCCGCCAGCGCCTGGTCGATGAACGCGTCTTCAGGAAGCGCGCCAAGAATCTCGACGCTCCCGTCGACGACGGTCTTGGGAACGCCCGTCACGTGGAAGCGCCGTGCGAGATCCGGGTACTCCGTCGCTTCCACGGCGAAGGCCGTGACGTTCTGGTTCGCCCAGGCCATCTCGTGAGCGAGGATGACCGCACGCGGGCAGTGCGGGCAGGTCGGCGTCGTGAAGACGTGAATGTCCATCGGCCGGTCGATCCGCGCCACACGGGCGCGGCTCTCCGGCGACAGCATCGGCTCGCCACCTCCGACGAGGAGAACCGCGCGGATGAGCGAGATGAACTCGTAGCCTGCGGGCGTGCCGAGGAAGCGGATGTGCGAGTCGCGCTCGCTTCCGTGTTCGTCCTGCCCGATGAGCGCGATCGCGGGGACGCGGTCGATGCCGTAGGTGCCGGCCCGCTCGCGCTCGATCGGGAAGTTCACTTCCTCGATCGTGATCCGCTCGCTCAGCAGCGGCAGCTCGTCGATCACCTGGCGCGCCTGCAGGCAGGTCTCGCAGTCGAGCGTCTGCGTGAAGAAGAGCAGCTTCACCGGGGACGTCATGGCGGCGAAGTCGACCCTGAGGCGTTCGCGATCAGAATCGGAGATTAGGGACATGATCCTGCCGCCTCGCTCCGCCCGTCACAGCTTGAACAGGTCGTCGAACGCCTGGCGCGCGCTGTTCGGGGCGGCCTTGGTGGTCGTCTCGCGCTCGACGGTCGTGCGCGGGTCGAAGTAGGCGCAGCTGTTGCGCTCGTCCTTGGGTGTGACCCGTGCGGTCAGCGCCTGCTGGCTGCACTCCCATCGCGCGCCGGTGTCGAAGGACACGCAGTTGATGCAGCTGTGGACGTCCACGCCGCAGCGGGCGCAGCGGGCGCCCTCCTCCACCGGCACCGCCAGGCGGTTGCCGCAGCGCGCGCAGCGGAACACCTCGTGCGACGCCATCAGGTTCGGCGTCTTCGGACCCGCCGGATCCTGAAGCTGGCGGCCGGGCGCCTTCTGTTCGGGCGGGCGCTTCTGGGTCGGTCCGCCGCCCTGCGGCCCCTTCTTCGGCTCGTCCTGGTATCCGCGCTGCCGGTACTTGCGCTCGCTCATAGGTCGCCCCCCACGCGGGAGCCTCCGACGCTCTCTCCCCTCATTCTACGGTCACGCTGGCTCCAAATGCGAAACGGCCAGCGCGCCGTGGGCTCGCTACCCTGGCGCACTGGCCGTTGCTTGTTGGTGTCCGTGGCGGACAGCGCGTTAACCGTAGGACTGACCCGAGCGCGTCAAGTAGTCGTTCAGCGTGAAGATGATCAGGATGAGCAGGAAGAACACGCTGCCGGCGACAACCAGCCACGTCAGCCGGGGACTGTACTTCACGTGCATGAAGAAGAGCACGACGAGCGTCGCCTTCGTGACGGCAATCGCCAGCATGATGACGTTGTTCATCATGCCGAGGTCGATGGTCGCGACCCACCACGTGATCCCCGTGCCCACCATGAGGGCGAGGAAGATCAGGTAGTAGATGCTCTTCGGAACGATGTGGTTGTGATCAGACATGTCCTGCCGCCGCGGCTGCGTGCCCCACGTGCCGACCGATCAGGTACAGCAGGGGGAACAGGAAGATCCAGACGATGTCGACGAAGTGCCAGTAGAGCCCGGCGATCTCGATCGGGCTGTAGTACTCCGGCGTGATCGTGCCGTTCTTCGTCCAGATGAACATCCACGTCATGATGCCGAGCCCGATGATCATGTGGATTGCGTGCAGGCCCGTCAGCACGAAGTAGAGCGAGAAGAAGATCTTCGCGTGCTGTGCGTACTCGGGCTCGGGGAAGGTGAACGGCAGCCCGAAGCCGGGGACGAACCCCTCGTGGTACTTCTCGGTGTACTCGTAGGCCTTGATGCCGAGGAAGGCCGCGCCGAGCACCATCGTGATCGCGATGAAGAGGAGCACCTTCGACCGCTCGCCGGTCTGCGCGGCGTGCACCGCCAGCGCCATCGTGAGGCTGCTCGCGATGAGGACCGCCGTGTTGATGGCCCCAGGCATGATGCTGATGTGCGAGCTCGCGAGGGCGAATGCCTGCGGATAAGCCATCCGGTAGACCATGTACGCCGTCAGCGCGCCGCCGAAGAACAGGACTTCGGTGACGAGGAAGACCCACATCCCGAGGAGCGAGGCCTCCTTCTGCGCCTCGAGCGACTCGAAATGGTGCGCGAGCGCCGGATGGTGGTGATGAGTGTCGTGGGCGACAGCCGCTCCGTCAGACAACGTGACCCTCCACGGGAGTCGGATACTCGTAAGCGTCCCAGGTGACCACGGGCGACGTCGTGAAGTTCTCGGTCGGCGGCGGCGAGGTCGTCGTCCACTCGAGTCCGACCACCCCCCAGGGGTTGTTGCCCGCGATCGGGCCATTCCTCAGGGACGCCGCGAGGTAGAACAGCGGCAGCAGGAACCCGAACGCCAGGACCGACGCGCCCGCCGAGGAGAGCACGTTCAGCACCTGGAACTCGTCCGGATACGCGTGGTAGCGGCGGGGCATGCCCATGTAGCCGACCACGAACTGCGGGAAGAACGTCAGGTTGAACCCGATGAAGATGACCGCCGCGCTGATCCGGCCGAGGAACTCGCTGTACATCCGCCCCGTGATCTTCGGCCACCAGAAGTGGATGCCACCCAGGTAGCCCATGATCGTCCCGCCCACCATCACGTAGTGGAAGTGCGCCACGACGAAGTAGGTGTCTGTGACGTGGATGTCGAGCCCCATGGCCGCGAGGAAGAGGCCGGTGAGCCCGCCGATCGCGAACAGGCCGATGAAGCCCGCCGCGTAGATCATCGGTGTCTCCCACGAGACGGACCCCTTGTAGATGGTCGCCGTCCAGTTGAAGACCTTCACCGCCGAGGGGATCGCGACGATGAAGCTCAGGACCGAGAACACCAGCGCGGCGTACGCGGACTGGCCCGAGACGAACATGTGGTGGCCCCACACCAGGAACCCGACGATCGCGATGCCGAGGCTGGAGAAGGCCACGAAGGTGTAGCCGAAGACCTGCTTGCGCGAGAAGCCGGCAATGATCTCGCTGACGATGCCCATCGCCGGCAGGATCATGATGTAGACCGCCGGGTGTGAGTAGAACCAGAACAGGTGCTGGAAGAGCACCGGGTCGCCGCCTACGGCCGGGTTGAACAGCCCGAAGCCGAAGATGCGCTCGGCCGCCACCAGCACGATCGTGATGGCAATCACCGGCGTCCCGAGCACCTGGATCAGGCTCGTCGCGTAGTGCGCCCACACGAACAGCGGCAGCCGGAACCAGGTGAGCCCCGGCGCGCGCATCGTGTGAATGGTGACCATGAAATTCAGGCCGGTCAGGATGCTCGAGAACCCGTTGATGAAGATCCCGAGCGCCGCCGGCACCACGGCCGTCGTGGACGCCACCGTGCTGAAGGGCGTGTAAAACGTCCAGCCGGTGTCGAGACCGCCCGCAATGATCGAATAGAGCGTGAAGAGCGACCCGATGAAATAGATGTAGAAGCTGAGGAGGTTCAGCTTCGGAAACGCGACGTCCTTGGCCCCCAGCATCAGGGGCAGGAGGAAGTTGCCCAGCACCGCCGGCACGACGGGGATGAGGAAGAAGAACACCATCATCACGCCGTGCATCGTGAAGACCTTGTTGTAGTTCTCGTCGCTCAGCAGGTCTCCCGCCGGCGTCGTGAGCTCGAGGCGGATGACCACCGCGAACGCACCGCCGACGGCGAAGAAGAAGGTGACCGCGGCGAGGTACAGCAGCGCGATGCGCTTGTGATCGCGCGTCAGCAGCCACGACTTGAGCGTCGTGGTCGTATTCAGGTAGTTGGTGGTCGGGATGACGGCCGAACTGCTGGGCATGATCGCGTTCTTCCTGAGCGAATTAGCGTGTGGCGGGCGTCTGGGCCGGCGCCGTCCGCAACGACTTGACGTATTCAATCAACTCCAGCAGCCCCTCCTCGTTAACGAGTCCCTGGAAGGTCGGCATCGTCGGCTGGAAGCCCGCGGTGATCTTCACGCTCGGCGTCAGGATCGACTCGCGCAGGTAGGCTTCGTCGACGACGACGGTCTCGCCCGACTGCAGCGTCACCGACTTGCCGAACAGATCCTGGAGCACCGGACCGCGGCCCTGTGCCTCGGGACGATGGCAGGTATTGCAGGCCAGGTCCTGGAACAGCTCTTCGCCGGCGGACGCGAGCGACCCTTCCTGCGTTCCGCCGCTCAGCCACACCTGGAAGTCGTTCGGCTCCATCACGACGACCTCGCCGATCATCCCGGAGTGGCGGGTGCCGCAGTACTCCGCGCAGAACAGGTGATAGGTGCCGGCCTTCGTCGCCTCGAACCACATGTGCGTGTAGCGCCCCGGGATCACGTCGGCCTTCACGCGGAAGGCGGGGACGTACACGTCGTGGATCACGTCTTCGGACGTCATGATCAGCTTGACCGCCCGTCCGACCGGCACGTGCAGCTGGTTGATCTCGCGCTGCCCGTCCATGTGCTGGAACTTCCACATCCACTGCTTGCCGACGACGTAGACGTTCATCGTCTCGGCTGGCGGACGCGCGAAGGCGAAGAAGATCTGCGCGGCCCACACGAAGATGCCCAGGCAGATGAGCAGCGGGATGCCGGACCAGGCGATTTCGAGGATCAGGCCGCCGTGTATGCGCGCGCCCACGCTGTTCGGGTCGCGCCTCTTGAACTTCACCATGAAGAACACGATGAGCGCGAAGATCGCGATGGTGAAGAAGGCCGTCAGCCCGACGAGGAAGAAATACAGCGCGTCCACGCGCGGAGCCATCGTGGAGGCGACTTCGGGAAACAGTTGCGTTCCGGACCGCATAGATAAGGGCCTAGGTCTCAGGGTTCAGTGTGACGGCGCCTGCCGGGAACGCTCCCGCCGGACCATCACGACGATGAAGGTACCAATCAACAGCACGGTGGCCACACCCGCGAGCCGAAGCGTGCGCATGATGTAGAGCCCGTAACGGCCGCGCATCGGGTCGTAGTGGTAACAGAACAGGATCAACGAATCGACGATCGATCCAACCTTGCCTTCCGACGCTTCCACCAGGGCCAGCTTGACGTCGCGCGGCCCGTACTCGATCCCGAAGAGATACCGCGCGAGGCGGCCGTCCGGCGTCGTGACGATGATGCCGGTCGGGTGGGCGAACTGCTGCGTCGCCTCGTCCCACACGTAGCGGTACCCTGCGGCGCCGGTGACCCGCTTGATCTCGGGCTCGTTGCCCGTCAGAAAGTGCCACCCGTTCTCGGTCCCCGGCCTCTTGTAGCGGGCGACGTACTCCGCCTTCTTCGCTGCGGCCTGTGCCGGCGTCTCGCGCGGGTCGAAGCTGATGAGGACCAGGTCGAAGTCCTTCCCCGCATCGAGCGACAGCGTGCTCACGGTGGACGTGATGGCGTTCAGCACCTGCGTGCAGAGCATCGGGCACTCGTGGTCCACGAACCCGAGCACCACCGGCCTCTGCCCGTAGAAGCTCCCCAGCGTTACCGTGCGGCCTTCTTCGTCCTTGAAGGTCGCGTCGAGCGGCAGCTTCTGATCGAGGTTCTGGTCGAAGCCGATCTCGCGCAGCGCCTGCGGCATCGTCGACGAATCGACGCCGGGCGCCGAAAGGTAGCCGGGCGTCGGCGCGCCTGTAACCTGCGCGTGTCCGGTCGACGTCGTGACGAGACTGACAGCAACGAGCGCCGCCAGCCGGATGAAGCGTTTCACTTGCCCTGTCCCCTGCCTTGCCCTGGTGCCGCCTGACCGGCAGCGGCGGCCGGCGCCGACTGTGCTGCGGCGACGCTCCGCGACGGGAGGCCGCGCTGCAACGTCAGCTTCATGGCCTCCTCGATCGGAATCCGGACAACGTTGTTGTTGCGATCCACCCACCCGTAGCTGGTGAGGATCGCCTCCTCGCCGCTGCGAAGGTTCGTCAGTTCCTGCTTCGGATCGGTCTGCAGCCGCGGCTCCGGCGGCTGCGTGCCGCTCGGGTCGCCGGGAAAGGCCGGCTCGGTGGCCAGCGGCGCCATCGGATACATGCGCGGCGGGTTCGACGCGTCGACCTGGTTCTGCAGCACGCCAAGCATGAGCAGCATCGCGACGTGCACGACCAGCGCGACGGCGGCGAGGCCGATGGCGAAGCCGGCGACTGCGCGGACATTGACGACATCGGGCTCGGTGGTGCCCGACGGCGTCTCGTGGTGCTGATCTGTGGAGTGAGTGTGCGCCATGGCTTAGTGCGCCGTCCTCGGCTTCTCGCCGGCAAAGACAGGTCCGAGCGCCTCCTCGAAGTGAGGATCGTGGACCGGCAGCAGAGGACGCTGCCGCAGCTGCTGCATGTAGAGTCCGAGCCAGAGCACGAGCAGCGTGGCCGGAACGACGAGGTCCATCCAGGTGACCGCCTCTGCCAGGCTGATGGCGACGCCTTCATGCTTCTCGGGCGCGATCAGCCAGAACAGGTCGAGCGCGCGGGCGGCGATGATCAGCATCGCCAGCTTCCGCACCAGCGGACGGCTGGACTTGATGCCGCGCATCAGCAGCAGGAAGAACGGCATCGCGAAGTGCACGATCACGAGCACGACCCCGAGCGGCACCCATCCGGGCTGCTGCCGATCGAGGTACCGCGTGATCTCTTCCGGCAGGTTGGCCGACCAGATGATCAGGTACTGCGAGAACGACATGTAGGCCCACAGCACCGTGAAGGCGAACATCAGGCCGGCGAGGTCGTTCAGATACGTGCGCGTCAGCGCATCGTCCATCGGCTTGCGGCGGGCGAGCCAGGTCAGGATGATGATCTGGAACGCGAGGGTGATGAGCCCCTGGCCGACCAGCACGAGCGCGCCGTAGATGGTCGAGAACCAGTGCGGGTCGCGCGACATCATCCAGTCGAACGACGCGAACGTCATGCAGACCGCGTGCAGGAGCAGCCCGGCGCCGCTCACACGCTGCATCCGCACTGCGATGGCCGGGTCGCCCGTTTCGTCCTGTTCCTTCGACAGCTTGTTCAGCAGGAACGCGAGCCCGTTCCAGACCGCGAAGTAGATGACGGCGCGGACGATGAAGAAGGTCTGATTGAGGTACGCCGCTTTTGCCTGCAGGATGTGATCGTTGGCAACCACGTCCTCGTGCGTCCACTCGTACAGCTCGTGCATCCCCAGCACGATCGGCAGGAAGAGGATGGTCAGGTACGGCATCACGCGCGAAGCCGCGCCGAGTGACTGCCGCGCCACGACACCCCAGGCGCCGCCCGAGAGCTGGTGAATCATCGTGAAGGCCAGCGCGCCGAGCGTCAGGCCGAGCACCAGCATGTATCCGATGAGGTACAACGTGAAGAACTGGTGCGGGTTGGTGACGTACCCGACGACCGAGATCACCGCGCCGGCCGCGCCCGCCAGCAGGAACTTGCGCTGGTTGGGTGCGAGCTCGGGAATGAGCTGGTCTGCGGTTTCCGTGAGAGCCATGGTCGCTATCGTCTCTCGGTCTCCGGGGCCCCTGCCCCGGTAGTGCGCGCTTCGTCGAGCCGGCCGCGATCGGCTGCAGGCACATCCTCGAGCGTCGCGTGGCTGCTCAACTGCAGCGCCCGCACGTACACCGCGATCGCCCACCGATCCTGCGCGGGAATCTGCTCGACGTAGTCCGGCATCGCGCCGAAACCGTTGGTGATCACGTCGAAGAGATGCCCAACCGGCGCCTCGCGCAGCCGCTGCTCACTGAGCACGGGCGGACGCCGGTAGCCGCGGCGCACGATCATGCCGTCGCCCATGCCGGTGCGCCCGTGGCAGGGCGAGCAGAACACGTCGAAGCGCTCCTGCCCGCGCGCCATGACGTCCTCGGTGATCGGGAACGGGAACACCGTCGCATCGTCGTCGCCGTCCTTGCCGGTGTGCAGCAGCAGGTCTTCGTCGAGGTGTCCGCGCGCGATCGTGTTGGCGACCAGCGGCCGCGACGCCTGCCCGTCGAGGAAGAAGTCCGATTGCTGCAGCGCGGTGTACTTCGGCTGGTCGTGCATGTCCTGGCGGCACGCGGCGAGCGACACGACGAGCGCCGACGCCCCGATCAACCGGGCCGGACGACCCTGTCTGAGCTGGTTGAGCATGGAGACCTTACTCCGCAACGGTCGTCACCTCTCTGGCGCCCAGCGTCTCGAGGAACGCACGCGTGCTCGACAGGTCGAACTTCGCGTCGGTCGACTCGATGCACAGGAAGAAGCGGTTCCGGCTCGCCATCGCGAAGCGCGGAACGTTGAAGACCGGGTGGTACGGCTGCGGCAGCTTGTTCAGCGCGAACATGCCGACCACCGCCGTGAGCGCCGCACCGAGAATGGAGCACTCGAAGGTGACCGGGATGAACATCGGCCAGCTGAGAAACGGCTTGCCGCCGACGTTCAGCGGGTAGGCGATCGCCGACACCCAGTCACTCGAGCAGGAACCCGAGCGTGCCGCCGGTGAGCCCGCCGATCAGCACCAGCAGCGGCAGCTTCGTCGCCTTGAAGCCGATCGCATGGTGCAGTTCCTCGATCGGGATCGGCGAATAGGCGTCCACGTCGACGTAGCCCGCCTCGCGCGTGTGGTTCGCGGCGGAAACCAGCTCCGTCGCCGTCCCGAACTCGGCCATCAGGCCGTGGATTGCCGGCGCAGTCGAAGTGCTCGCGCTCATCTCAGTGCCCGTGTCCTTCGGCGTTGACCTTCGCTTCCGGCACGATGGTCCGCATCTCGAAGATCGAGATCATCGGAAGCAGGCGCATGAACAGGAAGAAGAGTGTCAGGAACAGCCCGATCGTCCCGACGAAGGTCGACCAGTCCCAGATCGTCGGCGAGAACATGCCCCATGCCGACGGCATGAAGTCGCGGTGCAGGCTGAGGACGATGATGACGAAGCGCTCCAGCCACATGCCGACGTTCACGATGATCGAGAGGACGAACAGGATTGCCACGTTCGTCCGGATGCTCTTGAACCACAGGACCTGCGGCGCGATCACGTTGCAGAAGATGAGCAGCCAGTACCGCGGCCAGTAGGGCCCGGTGAGGCGGTTCATCATCATGAACCCCTCGTACTGGTTGGCGCCGTACCACGCGATGAACGCCTCGACACCGTAGCCGTAGGCCACGATCAGCCCGGTGAGGAGCATCACCTTCGCCATGTTCTGCAGGTGGCGCATGGTGATGAAGTCTTCGAGCCCGTAGGCCCACCGGATCGGGATGGCGAGCGTCAGCACCATCGCGAAGCCCGAGTAGATGGCGCCGGCAACGAAGTACGGCGGGAAGATCGTCGTGTGCCAGCCGGGCAGGATCGACACCGCGAAGTCGAAGCTGACCACCGAGTGCACCGAGACGACCAGCGGCGTCGAGAGGCCCGCGAGCAGCAGGTAGGCTGTCTCGTAGCGGTGCCAGTGACGCGCGGAACCGCGCCAGCCCATCGACAGCGCGCCGTAGATCACCTGGCCGACCTTCGACTGCGAGCGATCGCGCAGCGTCGCCATGTCGGGCACGAGGCCGACGAACCAGAAGAGCGCCGACACCGTCGCGTACGTCGAGACCGCGAACACGTCCCAGACGAGCGGGCTCCGGAACTGCGGCCACACCGCCATCGTGTTCGGAATCGGGAACAGCCAGTAGGCGAGCCACGGACGGCCCGTGTGGAACAGCGGGAAGATGCCCGCGCAGGCCACCGCGAACAGCGTCATCGCCTCGGCGAACCGGTTGATCGACGTGCGCCAGGTCTGCTTGAGCAGCAGCAGGATCGCCGAGATGAGCGTGCCGGCGTGGCCGATACCGATCCACCAGACGAAATTGGTGATGTCGAAGGCCCAGCCGACCGGGATGTTGTTGCCCCAGATGCCGATGCCGCTCACGACGAGGTACAACAGCGACACCAGCAGGAGACCGGCCATGGCGGCCGCGGTCAGCAGCCCGAGGTACCAGCCGATCGGTGTCTTCTGCGTGAGAACGATGGAGCTGATCTTGTCGGTGATCGAGCCGAAGGTATGGCCCGGCGTGATCACGACGGGCGCGCCCGCGACCCGCTCCAGTTCGGCGTGTGACTGGTTGCTCTCTGCCATCTACGCGCTCAGTTCCGGATTCACGTTGCGAACAGCCGCGAGGTACGTCGTCCGCGGCCGCGTGTTCAGATCGGCCAGGATCGAGTAGTTCCGCTCCTCGGCCTGCAGCCGCGCCACGCGGCTGTTCGGATCGTTCAGGTCCCCGAAGACGATGGCGTCGCTCGGGCAGGTCTGCTGGCAGGCCGTCTTGATCTCGCCGTCGGCGATGCGGCGATTCCCCTTCTCCGACTCGATCTTCGCGGCGTTGATGCGCTGGACGCAGTACGTGCACTTCTCCATGACACCGCGGCTGCGGACCGAGACGTCAGGGTTGCGTCCGAGCTTGTAGCTCGCCGTGTTCCAGTCGGAGTAGAGGTGGTAGTTGAACCGGCGGACCTTGTACGGGCAGTTGTTCGAGCAGTACCGCGTGCCGACACAGCGGTTGTACACCATGTCGTTCAGCCCTTCGTGGCTGTGGACGGTCGCGCCGACCGGGCAGACCACCTCGCACGGCGCGTTCTCGCACTGCATGCACGGGACCGGCTGGAAGTAGGTCTCGAGGCCGCCTGGCGCCTCAGGCTCGCCCGCGAAGTACGCGTCGACGCGCAGCCAGTGCATCTCGCGGCCGCGCAGCACCTGGTCCTTGCCGACCACTGCGATGTTGTTCTCCGCGTGGCAGGCGACGACGCAGGCATTGCAGCCGATGCAGGCGTTCACATCGATCGTCATGCCCCACTTGTATCCCTCGTACTTGAAGTCGGGATACAGCGTGATGGTGCGCGGCGGCGCCTCGAACCCTTCGTGCACGCTCTCCGGGTCTTCGAGAAACTCGTCCCTCGTCACCGAGCGGACGAGGCCGCGCCCTTCCATCAGGTGGTGGTACTGCGTGCACGCGAGCTTGAACGATTCGCCGGTCAGCGACACTTCAGCGCCGCGGCCGGACCACAGCGCATCCGCGGTGCGCACCGCGTACGCGTTGAAGCCGGGACCGGTGCCGATGTGGCCGGAGCGCGTGCGCCCGTACCCCAGGTGCACGGTGACGCAGTCGTCCGGGTGTCCCGGCACCGCGAAGATCGGGCCTGTCACCGTGCGCCCGGCGAAGGCGATCTGCACGAGGTCGCTATCAATCGTGCCGTGTTCGCCGCCGCGCGAGTTCGGCGAGTTCTCAGCCTGCAGCCGCTCGGCCGTCCTCGGGCTCGCGATAACCGCGTTGTCCCAGACCAGGCGGGTAATCGGCTTGGGCAGTTCCTGCAGCCACCCGTTGTTCGCGAAGCGGCCGTCCCACACCGCGGGGTCGGGCCGGAACGAGATCTCGAGGCCGGCTCCCGCCTCGGCAGCCGGCGCAGCCGTCGCCGCACCCTCGCGCAGCGCCACGGTCTTCGGCTCGAACGCCGAACCGGGCACGATGCCGTCGTGCAGCCAGCGGCGCCACGCGTTGTCGAAGTCGCCGCCAGCCGCGGGCGACGCGTTCCAGAACTCGCGCACGAGATCGTAGGCCGTGCGCTCCGGGCGATCGCCGAACGCCGCAAGCACTTCGTGCGCGGTGCGGCCGCCGTAGAGCGGCGCGATGAGCGGCTGGACGATCGTCGCCGTGCCGTCCTGCGCGCGCGCATCGCTCCAGGACTCGAGGAAGTGCGCCTCGGGAATCTGCCAGTGACACAGCTCCGAGGTTTCGTCGACGAACTGACTGAGGTGCACCCGCCGCTGCACCTTCTGCATCGCCTGCGCGAAGTTCAGGTCGACCGGAGCCGTGTACACGGGGTTGCTGCCCAGGATGATGAGCAGGTCGACCCGGCCCGCCTCCATGTCGGTCGCGAGCTCGCGGATCGACTGCAGCTGATCGATCGGGTCGGCTTCCGGCGTCTGCGTGTAGACGACGGTCTGCCCGACGTTGCCGAGCGCCTGGTTCATCGCGTGCGCGAGCGCGTGCACGGCTGGCGGCTGGCTGTCGCCGGCCATCACGAGGCTGGTCCCGCGATGGGCCTGCAGATCCTTCGCGATGGCGCCAGCCCACTTCTGGATGTCGCCGGAGGCGGCGCCCGCCGATCCGACGCCGACGCCCGCCGCGATCTGGCGTGCGAGCTCGACGATCTCGCTCGGCTTGAGCGCGAGCCGATGATCCGCACGCGCGCCGGTCGACGTCGGCATCGTCTCGATCGCGTAGAGGCGGTTCATGCTCGCCGCCTCCTCGGGGCGGCGCCGCGCCGCGAACTGCCGCGCGTGCCGGAGGCTGCCGGCGCCGCACGCCAGGAAGTCGGCGTCGAGCGCGACGATGACGTCAGCGCGTTCGAGCCGGTACTGCGGCTCCACCATCTCGCCGAACGCCGTCTGGGCACCGACGCGGGCGTTGTTGCGGCCGGCCGGCTCCCACTGGTGCCACTTCGCCGAGGGGAAGCGGCCCAGGAACTCCCTGATCTGCGCGCCGAGCGTCGGCGACGCAACCGGTTCGGTGAGGAGACGGATACCGACGCCCTGCAGCGGCTGCTGCGCGGTAAGGGCCGCCCTCATCGCCACGATGAACGACGACCACGAGGACGACGGCGCCCAGTTCGGTCAGCGTCTTCGACCGGTCGGGATCGTAGAGGTTGAGGATCGCGCCTTGCGCGAACACGTCCGCCGCGCCCAGGCTGTCCGGGTGCAGCGGGTTCCCCTCGATCTTCGTCGGCCGCCCTTCGTGGCTCTCGACGAGGAGCCCCGTGGCGACGCCGCCGAGCGTCATCGCCGTGGCGTAGAAGAGCGGCTTGCCGGGGATCAGGTCCTCGGGCTGCCGGACGTACGGCACGATCGACTCGTCGGGCTGCTTCGTGCAGGCGGTCACGCCGGCGAGCGCCAGCGAGGCGCCCATCAGCTTCATGAACGTCCGGCGGCTCGCCGGATCGGTGATCGCCTCGACTTCCGAGGGGAATTCGTTGTGAAGGCGCTCGACGAACGACGGATCGTCGGCGAGTTCGTCCAGCGTGCGCCAGAAGGCTTTTCCGGTCTTCATCGGTGACACGTCGAGCAGCTCGTGAGCTTCTGAATCTGATATTCGGCAACCAGCCGGCGGCCCAGGTCCATCTGGTCGGACGGCGGCTGATAGTCCACCCGGAAGACCGCATCACGCGGACGCACGTAGCGCTCGGGTTCCCGGTGGCAATCGAGGCACCACTGCATCTGCAGCGTGCTCGTCTGCCACATGAGCGGCATGCGGTCGACCTGTCCGTGGCAGGTCGTGCAGCCCACGCCCTTGTTGACGTGGATGCTGTGGTCGAAGAAAACGAAGTCGGGCAGGTCGTGGACGCGTGTCCAACGGATCGGCGTGTTCGAGTTGAAGCTGGTCCGAACCGGTTCGAGGAAGGGGCTCTGCGAGAAGATCTGCGAGTGACAGTTCATGCAGGTCTTCGTCGGCGGAATACCCGCGAAGCGGGACTCCTCGACCGACGTGTGGCAATAGCGGCAGTCGATGCCGTTGCCGCCCACGTGGCGCTCGTGACTGAACTGGATGGGTTGCTCTCGCGCGACGTTCTGCTGCGTCACCCAGGGGGAGGCGCCGATCTCGTAGACGAGTCCGAGCAGAAGGCCGATGAGCAGGACCCCGCCCAGTATGCTGACGCGGGAGACGGTATTAGCGCTGCGTTTGAAAATCTGCGACATCAGTCCGTATGGGGCACGCGCCCGCTCTTGCGCACAGGAAACCGACACACCTGTGGAGAGCGATGCTGCCGAACGAGTCTCAGGGAGCTTACTTCCTACTGGCGCCGAAGCGCGACACCTATTTTGTGAAAGATTTCACGTAGCCGTCAAGTTCCGCAGAAAATCCGCACAAAACCGTCGATCTTCCGGCACCTGCCGGACTGCCGCGACGCCGCGTGCACCCTCACCACGGGGCAACTTTCGAACCCGCTGCGGCCGCACGACGCGCGGAACGCACACCAGGCCAGACTCCGCCCGCAGGCGCCACACACGTGGCACAGCTGTCGCGCGCGCACTTGACTACGCAGGAGGTGTGATCGGAGTGCCCAGGCAAGCTTCCGTGCAAGGCTCGTCCGTCCGAGGTTCCGGAAAGCCTACTCCGTCACGCGAAAAATCGGAACACTCCACAGAAACGGGAACGCTCGAGGTGCCGGGAGCCGTCGTCCAGGGCGGCGTGGCGCCCCAGAATCGCACGCGCTCGCATCGCCGACCTGTTGCAGAATGTGCCGCATGCTGAAGTGGCTCACGGCTTCGGCCGTCGTCGGCGTGACCCTCGTCACCGTGCAGGCGGCGCATCAGTCGGGGCCGCCGGCCGGAACTCCCCGGAGCGGCGCAGCACTCACCGTGCGGGCGCTGTCAACCGACGCGGACCTGGTGACGGGCGGCGATCTGCTCGTCGAAGTCGCCGTACCGCGTGGTGCGAGCCTGTCGGACGTGACGGTCGCCGCGGCCGGACGCGATGTGAGCGCCGCGTTCAAGCCGTCGCCGGCGCGGACGCTCGTCGGCCTGGTGACCGGCCTGCCGCTCGGACGTTCGCAGATCGACGTGGTGGCAGGTCCCGAGCGCGCGTCGCTGGCGGTGACCACCTATCCGATCACGGGGCCGGTTCTGTCTGGCCCGTGGCAACAGCCCTTCCTGTGCCAGTCGGACGACTTCGCGCTGCCAGACGGCTCGAAGCTGGGACAACCGCTCGATGCGAACTGCTCCGCGCGCACCGTGGTGCAGTACATCTACCGGCCCACGCACGGGGCGGACGAGGAACACCCGTTCAAGCCGCTGCGTGACGTGCAGACGCTGCCGGAAGACGTGGCGACGACCCGGACGGCGACCGGTGCGACGGTGAAGTTCATCGTGCGCGTCGAAACCGGCACGATGAACCGCGGGATTTACCAGAACGCGATCCTCCACGACCCGACGGCCGATCCGCCTCCGTCGCCGCTCACGCCGCCTGCCGGATGGAACCGGCGGCTGATCGCGATGCACGGCGTCGGCTGCCCGAGCGGGTGGTACGTCCAGGGTGCCGCGCAGGGTGTGAGCATCCTCGACCCCGTGCGTCTCGGCGAGGGGTACGCGCTCTTCATCAACACGCTGAACCACCCGACGAACAGCTGCAACGCCTTCCTCGCCGGCGAGACGACGATGATGGGGAAGGAACATTTCATCGAGACCTTCGGCGTGCCCTTCTACACGATCAGCACCGGCCGATCGGGCGGGGCGTACACGAGCCTGCAGATTGCGGACGCGTTCCCGGGGCTGATTGACGGCGTCGAGATCGCCGCGACGTTCCCCGACGCGCTGTCGATCGCGCTGTCGGGTCTCGACGCGCACCTGCTGATGCACTACTTCACGGCCGTCGATGCCGCGGGGTTCACCGAGGCGCAGCAGGTCGCGGTCAGCGGCTACTCGAGCCTGAAGGCGTTCGTCGATGCCGCCAACCAGGCGCAGCGCACCGATCCGCTGCCCGATCGCCACGACATCGACGGCTATCAGTCGGCGCGCTGGAACAAAGCCGTGCCGGAGGCGTTGCGCTACGACCCTGTCAGGAACCCCCGCGGCGCGCGGCCGACGGTCTTCGACGCGGCGAAGAACGTCTACGGCACCGATCCGGCCACCGGTTTCGCCCTGCGCCCGTACGACAACACGGGCGTGCAGTACGGGCTGTCCGCGCTGAACGCGGGCGTCATCACGGTGCGTCAGTTCCTCGATTTGAACGAGCGGGTCGGCGGCTTCGACCAGGATGCCAACTACGTCGCGGCGCGATCGATGGGCGACGAGCAGGCGATCCGGCGTGCGTACCAGACCGGCCTGACGCTCGGGGCCAACGGCGGGCTGCGATCGATTCCGATTGTGGACAACGCCACGTCGAACGAGGCCGAGCGCTACCACTACGGCTGGTTCCACTTCGCGCTCCGCGAGCGGCTGCGGAAGGCCGGCGGTGGCACGCGCGGGCAACATGACGATGTGGCGCAGCACGACGGCCGAGGCTGCGCGGCAGCTCTTCGACCGGTGGATGGTGGCGTACAAGAGCGACGAGTCGGACGCGCCGTCGATCGACAAGGTGCTGCGGGCGAAGCCGGCCGAGGCGTCGGACGGCTGCTTCGATACGGCGAAGCCGCCGGTGTTTCTGGCCGAGGAGCTCGCATTCACCGCGAAGCCGACGTCGCAGTGCAGCACGCTGTACCCGGTCTACGCGAATCCCCGCTACCAGGCTGGCGGCCCGCTGGCCGCCGACGTGCTGAAGTGTCAGCTCAAGCCGGTCGCTGCGAGCGACTATGCCGTCCCGTTCACGTCAGCGGAACTGGATCGGTTGAAGCAGGTGTTTCCGGCCGGCGTGTGCGACTGGTCCAGGCCGGGCGTGAATCAGGCTTCGGTCGTGCCGTGGGCGTCGCTTGGACCGTCGCCCAAAAACAGGCTGGAGGACTAGCGTCGTCGCAAGGTTAGTCGCAAGTCACAGGTCTCAAGTCGCACGTCGAAGACTTGTGACTTGCGACTGACTTGCAACTGATGACTTGAGACTGATGACTACGAACGTCAGTGAGTGAGTCCGTAGATCACGTAATTGACTCCGAGCTTGTACGCCTCGTTCGTCTCATCGAACGGGCGCAGCCCGCGGCCTGACCACTCCCAGTACTGCGAGATGTCGGTGTTGTAGTTGACCACCATCAGCAGGCGCTTCTTCGGGTCGTTGTCTTCGTACAACCCGCGGAAGATCGGCGGACCGGCGTTGTAGGCCTGCGGGAAGTCGCGCAGCGAGTCGATCTCGAAGAACGAGTGGAAGATCGGGTGCGACGGCGGAAGGTCGACGAACCGCGCGTGCGGGAACACGCGCTTCATGTTCTCCTCGAAGGTGTCCCACCCGCCTCCGCCGGCGCCGAACTCGCCCGGCAGCTTGAAGTCGTCGAAGATTACGAACCCGCCCTTCAGCAGGTAGGAGCGGAACGACTCCATTTCG
This sequence comes from uncultured Acidobacteriota bacterium, assembly GCA_963748265.1. Classification (GTDB taxonomy): domain Bacteria; phylum Acidobacteriota; class Vicinamibacteria; order Vicinamibacterales; family CAVVIG01; genus CAVVIG01. The sequence continues at coordinate 315,851 of CAVVIG010000005.1, forward strand.
CGATCGGTCATCGTCCACCAGCCCGCTTCGGTCAGGTAGGCGATCGGGTACCTGGCCAGCTCCGGATCGTCGAGCGCGAAGACGTTGTACGCGTCGGTGCGGGCGCCGAGGTAGCTCACCTCGTTCATGATCCGCATCAGGTTGTCTTCCGACATCGGGTAGCCGTGCGCCCATGACGGCAACCCCATGTACCAGAACCCGCCGGGCGCGGTTGTGTACTTGAGCCGCGCGAAGGTGAATCGGCCGTCGTACGGCAGGTTCTGTACGTCCACCTCGCGCCCGATCTGGCGGCCGAAGAACCGCCGCTGCGCGAGCGCCGCGCCGGCCACTGCCCCGATCAGCACGAGGGTGATCAGCACGATCCGGCTGGCGCGCGAGTGAACGAGGGCCATGGTCGGTGTCAGCGGCCGGGAGTCGCCGGGTGGGTGTCGGCCGGGACCTCGTGGCCCAGCGCGGCCTGCTCCGCCTCGCGCTCTTCGAGGCGGCGGCGCGTCCAATCCTTCTCCCACGCCACCGGATCGCCGCTGCAGGAGCTCGCGGTTGGCCTGGACACACCCGTCGCCAGTGCGCGCAGTGTGGCGACCAGACGGTCGAACATGTCCCTATTACACCACCGGGACCGGAATTCTCGGCGCGGGAAGTTTGCCGACTCAGGCGGGCCCGGCATCCGCCGTGCGCGCGAGCGCGGCGGTCGGCACGCCCGCGCGGATCGTGCGATCGCGGCCGGCGCTCTTCGCCTGATACAGGGCGCGATCGGCGGCGCTCACCAGATCCTCGGGATTGATGCCGTGATCGGGCAGCGCGGCGAGGCCGATCGACACCGTGATCGATCCGAGCGGCTGCATCCGGTGCTGCGCGGCCAGGCGATGGACCTGCCGGCGCAGCTCCTCGGCGCGCGCGTAGGCCGAGTCGAGCGACGCGTCGGCGAGCAGCACGACGAATTCCTCGCCGCCGTACCGGCACGCCACATCGTCGCCGCGGAAGTGCGCCCGCATCAGAGCCGCCAGCTCGCGCAGGACCGCGTCGCCGCCGTCGTGCCCCCAGGTGTCGTTGAACTTCTTGAAGTGATCGACGTCGAGCATCAGGACCGTGAGCGGCCGCCGCCCGCGCGTCGCGCGGCGGCACTCGCGTTCGAGCAGCGTTTCCAGGTAGCGGCGGTTGAACAGACCTGTGAGCGGATCGACGATCGACTGGCTTCGCAGCGCCTCGCGCAGCCGGATGTTGGCAAGCGCCAGCGCGGCGTGCTCGGCCAGGGCGGACGCAACGCGGGGACCGGTGGAGTGGACCGCCCCGCTGTCGTCCGACGTCTCGGCGGCGTGCGGCGCCGAGAAGATGAACTGCAGGACGCCGACGTTGTCGCCCTGCGCCACCATCGGTACGCAGAACGTCGTCGGACCGTCCTCGGCGGTGAAGTGCCCGCACCGCAGCGGCGACTTCAGGTCAGTGACCAGGTGGGGGCGTCCGCGCCGGAACGCCCAGCAGTCGTCGGGCCCGAAGATGCGCACCGACGGTGGCCGATCACCCCAGACCGCCATGGTCTCCATCAGGTTGCCCGAGGCCTTGAGAATCGTGACCGAGCCGGAATCACCGTGGAACAGCCGCGGCATCGAGTCGCGCAGCACGCCGAACACCTCGTCGGGGCTGAGGCACGACTGCAGGAGCTGGCCGATCGACGTGAGCTGCCCGATCTGGTCGGCGTAGTTCTCGACGCGGCGCACCGACACGGTGAGCCGCTCGTTGGCGGCGACCAGTTCCGCGGTGCGGCTCGCGACTTCCTCGGTGAGTGACTCCTGCTGCTGCCGGAGCTGCAGGTCCTGCCGCTCGATCTCGGTGAGCATGCGATTGAAGTCCTGCACCAGCACGCCCACTTCGTCGCCGCCGGCCGGATCGGCGCGCAGGGCGAAGTTGCGATCCGACGTCACCAGGCGTGCGGTGTGGGCGAGGTCGAGGATCGGCTTGGAGATGCGCCGTTGGAGGCGCGACGACACGAACAGCGCCACGATCGAGCAGAAGAGCACGACCGAGATCGTGAGCCCCGCGAAGATCAGCATGCGCGTGACGAACTGCCGGAGTGTCGCGCGCAGATAGACCGTGCCGATCGGATCACCGTCGAGCAGCACCGGACGGACGACCACGAGCCGTCCGCCTGTGAGCCGCATGCCGACCGGGCCGGCTTCGTCGGGTGTCCGCGCGTTGCTGTTGGCCACGACGTAGCTGGCGAACAGGCGGCCGTGACTGTCGTAGACGCTCGCCGCTTCGATCGACGGCTCCGCCTGCAGCGCGCCAAGCACGTCGGTCGCCACCGACTTGTCGCCGAACACGAGCGCCGCAGTGGTGTTGCGGCCGACGATGTCGGCGACGGTCGTCAGCTTTTTCTGGAGGTCGCCGCGGAAGGTCATCGCCTCGTAGGTACCGAGGGCGACGACAGCGAGCACGAGCGCGAGGGTCGTCGTCGCGGCCATCAGGGCCGTCAACTTGCGGCGGATGGACGCGTCGGCGAACCAGCGTTTCATCTTGCGGGGTCCGCGTGCCGCGGGTTCGCCGCCAGGGCCAGCAGGCGCGCGCTGACGCGGAGCCGCGCACGTTCGGCCGCGGCCGCGTTGATGCGGAAGTGGACCTTGCCGGCTTCGTTGACCATCTCGACGATGCCGCCCAGTGCGGTGAAGCCGTCCTCCTCGCCGACCGTCAGCACACCGGCGGTGCCGAACGGCACCGGGATGGAACCGAGGCGGCGGCGTTCGGACGCCGCAATGAACAGGATGTGGCACCCCTCCTCGGGCACCGCGAGCCGACGCACGAGGAAGGTGCGGCCCGCCACCTGACGACCCTTGAGCGACTCGTCCAACACCTCGCCGAACGGGTCGACGCCGAGGACGCAGACAGCGAACGGCGCCGCCGGCGTCGTGAACGCCTCGACCGGCCACTCCACGAACTTGGCGAGGTGATAGAGGATGCCTGCCTTGACGTTGTACTCGTCCACAGGGGGGCCGACGGCGCTCCGCGCGGTGACGTGGACGGCCCCGGCTGCGACGAGCAGGCTCGTTGCGATCGCAACGGCATGGAGTGCGAGACGCCTGGACGTCGCGTCAGAAGCGCCTGGGCGCGACCCCTTCTCCGATCCCGACGCGGCTTCTCGATCCGACATCTCCCGGGCTCTCACACCCACGCACCTGTGCACACGAGCAGGTGTCTTGTGGACCCGTTATCGGCAGGGGCGTGCAAACCCTGTACGTCACCGCAGGGACACTCGTGAAACTGCGCGCATTCATGTGAGCGGGTCGCGGTCAGATGATGGCCGATCGGTTGTCGTCCGCCCTGCCGGTGAGCCTCTCGTATTCGTCGCCGGAGATCGCTCGCAGCAGGGCGCCCGTGGCGGACACGGGCAGGCTCCCGAGGATCCGGCGCGCCTCGAGGTCGCGCACGGGGTGCGGCGCCGCGTAGATCACGACGTCCGACAGGCGGAACACCGCACCGAACCGGTCGGCGCCGCGGATGATGCCGGCCGACGCCGCGATGGCGGCGGCGAGCACGGCGTGACCGGCCACGCCCGTCCCGGGAACGATCAGGCAGATGCGGTCGCCAATCCTGGCCTCGGCATGAGTACCGCCGTCACGGCTCACGCCGATCACCCGGCGCAGGCGAACCACCTGCTGAAGCATCTGCTCGGGCGTCGCGGCTTCATCGGGGGTGAGGATTGCAGCCCAGCACCGGCCAGGCTCGGCCTCGGTCCGGGACACGATCGTCAGCCGCGGCGGACCTGGCGTGGCCGGGGGCGGCGCGGGGACGGCGGCGATGCCGACCGGCGGCGGAGAACGGCGCGTGCTGAGGCGCCGCATCAGATCGATCATGAAGTTGCTGTCCGGGCCCGACGTCAGAATCCGCAGCACCTCTTCGTGCTCGAGTCGCCCGGCGCCGGCCGCCTCGCCGAGCCACAGGAGCGACTCCATCGAGACGGACCGGATATCGCGCGGCTCGCGCCGCGCCAGCAACTCCTCGAGAGGGCGGCGGAGCACGTAGAACGGCGTCAGCACCGTCAGCCCCATCCAGCGTGGCCCGGCGTCGCGTGCGCCCATCGCGGCCAGCGAGCGGGCCAGGCCGGTCACGTCGGTGTCCAGCGTGCGTTCGGATCGAACTTCAATCGCCAGTCGCACTCCCGCGCGCGAGACCCACTGTCCGGCGGGGGCCTCGGCGCCTGCGCGGGCATAGGGCCCGAACGCCACGTCGAAGCCGAGGAAGCGCCCCATTGCGACGACGAGATCCTGGCGGGCGCGTGCCGGCTGGTCGCCGAGCGACTCCTGGCACTGCCGGAGGAGGTCCCGCACGCCCGCAACGCTGGCGATGCGAGTCGTGACGTAGTGCCTGAAGCGATCCCGGGCCGTTTCGGCCCCTGGGGCGTCGTCGAGGTGACCGACGAGGGTGAGCAGATCGACGAGAGAGACGCGGGAGGAGGACATGGTCGTTACGGCCCGAGTCTCGTGCGGGCCAGGACCCGGGTCGACGGGCGCGGGCTGCCGCCGATCGGTTCAATCGTAATCGAGGCCCCGACGACGGGACGGGGCGATCGTGGTGGGTCGCTTGCGAAGGTGACGCGTCCACCCCCGTCGGGCCTGAACATGCCAACCGCTACGGGCGCCTGGTCGGTCATCAGCCAGAGCTCGTAGGTGACGTCCGCGGGCAGCGGAGGCACGCGCAGGGCCGTGAAGACCACGCCGCGGGATCGGCTCCACAGGAGTTGACCGGCCGTTGTCTTGTTCTCGTCGACGCCGGTCACGTTGTAGCGCACCAGGTCGGGCGCCGCGAGCACCTCGATCAACGTCTCTGTCCGGCCGGTGTCGCGCGCCCCTTCCGCCTGCGTCGCCGCCTCCCTGCGCACCGGGGCCACCTGCTGCCTGGCGGCAACCACTGCCGCCTGCGCGCGGGCCTCGGCGTCGCGTGCGCGATCCGCGGCGATCCACCCGGCGATCGACGACGGCAGCAGCAGTGCGATGCCGACCGCGGTGACGCGCAGCACCCGCTTCGCACGTGCGCCCTGCCCCACGGCAGCCTGCAGCGCCACCTCGCGAGCGGCCATCTTGTTTTCGAGCAGCGCCAGCCGTGAGAGGAGCACGTCCGGGGATCTGTCCTCGGAGTGTTCGACGTTCGGAGGGGGCATCGGCACCGGAGGTCGTGCGGGTACCAGCGTTTCGAGAACCGGCACGGGGGCGGCTGCGACCGGCGCGGCGGCGGCAGGCGTGGGCGCCCGCATCTCCGTCATCGCACCGGCCAGCTGCGCCGACAGTGCGGCCACGCGCTGCGCCAGCGACGCGTCGATTTCCGCGAGGCGCGCTTCCGCTCGTTCCAGGCCGGCGATGCTGCTGGTGGTCGCTGCGATCGAGACCTGGCTGAGCGCCTGCGCGTGATCCCGCAGCTCACGCACCGCGTCTTCGTGTACGCGGCGCAGGCCGGACCATTCCAGTTCAATCAGGTTCTCGAGCGCGCGCAACCGTTCGCCGGTGACCTGGTGTACGCGTTCTTCCACGGGGGCTGCACGCATCATACACAAACGGACGAGGTCGCCGTGATATGCCGCTGGTACACTTCGCCGTATGCCTCTCCTCCTTCACGGCCTCGAGCCGATCCACTGGGCCATGGCGGGGACTGCCATCGCGGCGATCACGCTCGTGCTGCTCTTCGTCGCGAACCGGCGGCTCGGGATCTCCACCGGGCTGGAGGATGTGTGCAGTCTCGTGCTCGATAGGCCGTACTTCCGGCGGAGCGCCGTGGTGTCGGGGCGCCCCTGGCGGCTTCCCTTTCTGGCGGGACTGGTCCTCGGGGGATTCCTGTCGGCCTTGCTCGGAGGCGGGTGGTCGCCGTTCTGGTCGCTCGGCATGCTGGATCAGGCGCTCGCCCTCGGACCGCTCGGCAAGCTGGCGTGGATGTTCGCCGGCGGCCTCCTCATCGGCTTCGGGACACGGCTCGCCAACGGGTGCACGAGCGGCCACGGCATCTTCGGGATGTCGAACCTGGAGCCCGCGAGCCTGGCCGCGACGATCACGTTCATGACGAGTGGCATCCTCACGACCCAGCTGCTCTATCGCGTGATCCTGCAGTGAGGGACGATCGATGACGCTCCTCTACCTGGTACTCGGCACGCTATTCGGGCTCGTCCTGAGCCGCTCGGGAGCAGCCGACTACGACTACATCCAGGGGATGTTCCTGTTCGAGCGCTTTCAGCTGTACGGCATCATCGGCACCGCGGTGGTGCTCACTGCCCCCGGGCTATGGCTGCTGAAGCGGTACGGCCGGACGATCGTCGGCACGCCGATCGCGATCGACCTGAAGGGCCTGAACCGGGGAACGATCGCCGGCAGCGTGCTGTTCGGCGTCGGCTGGTCGATCACGGGCATGTGCCCCGGACCGATCCTCGTGAACATCGGCGAGGGCAAGGTGTACGCGCTGGCAGCGTTGGCAGGTGCGCTCGTCGGCGCCGGGACGTTCGGCATCGTCTACGAGCGGATGCAGCGCTTCTTCAATCTCCCGCCGCTGCCGGCGCCGGCGCGTCGCGCGAGCGTCTCGTAGCGTGTATTCTGGCTCTCCTGTGTCGGCACACCCCGCATCCCCAACGATCGCGCAGAGCCCGGCGGAAAAGTTCTTCGGGCTGAGCAGGCGCCCCTTCAGCCTCACTCCCGATCTGCGCTTCGCGTACCACAGCCGTTCGCACACGCACGCGCTCGAGGAGGTCACAGCCGCTCTCCGCCGCCGCGAAGGGCTCATCGTCGTCACCGGCGCGATCGGCACCGGCAAGACGATGCTGTGCCGGACGATGCTCGAGACATTCGAAGCGCGGACGTTCCTGTCGCTGATCCTCGACCCCGGCCTCGAGGTCGAGGACCTGCTGCGCCAGGTGCTGACCGACTTCGGGATCCTGACGAAGAGCGACGAGCCGGCCGCGCGGCCCGCCGAGATCACGCGGCACCAGTTCGTGACGGCGATGCAGCAGTTTCTCGCGTCGCTGATTCCGCTGAAGGCGCACGCCGTCATCATGATCGACGAGGCGCAGCACCTGAGCCCCCGCGTGCTCGAAGAGATCCGGCTGCTCTCGAACTTCGAGACCGACGAGGCGAAGCTGCTCCAGATCGTCCTGGTCGGCCAGCCCGATCTGGAGGACGTGCTGCGGCGCCCGGAGATGCAGCAGCTCAATCAGCGCGTCGCGCGGCGCTGCCAGCTGCACCCGCTCTCGGCGACCGAGGTCGCCGACTACATCGATCGCCGGCTGACCGTCGCGGCGGCCCACGAGGCGCTGCCGCAGCGCGACGATCCTGTCGCAACGGGCGACCGCGTCGCGCGGTTCACGCCTGCGGCGTCGCGGTCGGTCGCCACCATTTCCGCCGGCATTCCGCGGGTCGTGAACACGCTGTGCGATCGCGTGCTGGACGTCGCGTACGAACGCCAGACGCTGGTGATCGAGTCCGAGGTGGTCGTCGACGCCGCCGAGCGGCTGCAACTCGGGATTCCGGGCAGCATGTCCCTGCCGCTCGCGTCGGGGCGCCGCCTGCCGAACGCGGCGGCGGCCGCGATCGTCGTGGCGGCGGTGGCGGCCGGAGGGTGGTGGTGGATGCGCGGGTCCGGGCCGTCTGGGAATCCCGCCGCGCTGAGCGACAGCCCGGCAACCGTCGCGCCGGCGGCGCCTGCGGCGACCGAGCCGTCGACTCAATCGACGTTCCAGCCCGCGGCCACCATCCCGCCGGGAGCGTCGGCTCCGTCCGCGGCGGGCGGCGCCGCTGCTGATGGCGGCGGCGCGGCCGGCGCGCAGACGCCTGCGGCACCGGGCACACCTGCGGCCTCCGCGCCAGCCCCGGCTGCAGGCGACGCCGGCGAGCCCTACGTCATCGCGGTCGCAGCGTTCAGGACCGAGCAGCGGGCGCAGGAGGTGACGGACGCGATCGCGGCGCTGCCCGTGCCGGCGGTCGTGCGGCTCGATCCCACCGGTGCATGGTATCGCGTGATTGCCGGACCGTTTCCGACGAGCGAAGCGGCCGCAGCAGCCCAGGAGACGCTCACGCGCAGCGGCTATCCGGACACCCGGATGTCGCGCAGCACGTCGATCCGGTGACCGAGCGGTTACGCTTGGCCATGCCGCTCCTTCCGCTCGTGATCGCTTCCATCGCGTACGCTGTCGGCGGTCTGTTCATGAAGGCGTCCGATGGCGTGACCCACCTCGCGCCGACCGCGGCGTTCCTGGCACTCTTCGCGGCCGGCGCCACGCTCCAGGCCATCGGCATGAAGCAGGCGCACATGGGTGTCGCTTACGTGTTCGTGCTCGGGGTCGAGGCCGTGGCCGCCGTCGCCATCAGCGCCGTCGTGCTGCACGAACCGTATTCGCCTTCACGTCTCGCCGCGATTGCCGTCGTCGTGGCGGGCATTGCCTGGCTGCGCGCCAGCTGACGGATGATCGTCCTGCACGTCACGCCATGCCTCGCGCCGGCATGGGCCTGCGGCGTCGCCGCGGACCGTGTCGCGCGGCTGGCACAGGCACAGGCCGCCGCGGGCGACCGCGTGCTCGTCCTCACCACCGACGCCTCCGCTCCGCACGAACGGCTGCCCGCCGGATCGCAGGTCCTGCGCGGCGTGCGCATCGTGCGCGTGCGCACGCTGAACAGCTCGTCACGCTGGTCGATCGGGTTCACGCTGCCGCGCGGAATCAGGCGCGCCGTACGCGAGATCGTACGCGAGGGGATCGACGTCGTGCACCTGCACGAGCTGCGGACGATCGAGAACCTGCGCGTCGTTCCGCTGGTCGGGAATCAGCCGATCGTGCTGTCGCTCCACGACTCGGCTCGACCGCCGCGTTCTGCCGGCCTGTTGCCACGCACGTGGGATCGCCGGATCGGGCGTCGAGTGCTCCGGCGTGTCCGCTGCGTAATCGCGGATGGAACGGCAGACGCTGACGCGGCCGCGAACGCCTGGCGCGCCGGGCGGCTCGACCTCGCGCAAGAGCGGATCGCGATCCTGCCCCCGCCGCACGCTGCCGCGAACGCGGCGCCGGGCGAAATGGTTTCGGACGAGTGGACGCTGTACGCCGAAAGGGTCCGGCGGATCTACACGCACGAGGGCGCAGGCTCGTGACTTGTGAACTGCGACTTGCGACTACCGTCCGTCCCCCCGCTTCACCTGCGCCTCCGCCATCTGCTCGAGCAGCGGCTCGGTCTGTTCGAGCGAGATGCACGCGTCCGTGATGCTCTGCCCGTACGTCGCGGTGCCGCCGGGCACGTAGTCCTGGCGCCCCTCAACGAGGTGGCTTTCGATCATCGCGCCGAACACGTGCCACGAACCACCGGCCACCTGCTCGCAGATGGACGCAGCCGCGACTGCCTGTCGCGCATGGTCCTTGTGGCTGTTGCCGTGCGAACAGTCGATCATCACGGTCGACGGCAGCTGCTTCGCTTCGAGCCTGGCGCAGACCTCGTTCACGTGCCCGGCATCGAAGTTGGGGCCTGTCCGCGTGCCACCGCGAAGGATGACGTGGCAGCTCGCGTTGCCGGTCGTATGAAAGATGGCCGACACGCCCTGCTTGGTGACCGACGGAAACCAGTGCGGCGAGCGCGCCGCCAGCACGGCGTCGACAGCGGTCTGCGTGTTGCCGTCGGTGCCGTTCTTGAAGCCGACCGGCATGGACAGCCCGGACGCGAGCTCCCGGTGCACCTGGCTCTCCGTGGTGCGCGCACCGATCGCCACCCACGACGTCAGGTCGGCGATGTGCTGCGGAATCTGGGTGTCGAGGAACTCGGAGGCGGTCGGCAGCCCGAGATCGTTCACGTCGAGCAGCAGCTGGCGCGCCAGCCGGAGCCCCTTGTTGATGTGATAGCTCTCGTCGAGATCCGGATCGTTGATGAGCCCCTTCCAGCCGACGGAGGTGCGCGGCTTCTCGAAGTAGCTGCGCATCAGCACGATCAGCTGTCCCGCGTAGCGGTCGGCGAGCACCTTCAGCCGGCCCGCGTATTCGAGCGCCGCCTTCGTGTCGTGGATCGAGCACGGGCCGGCAATCACCACGAGGCGGGAGTCCTGGCCGGCGATCACCTTCCCGACTGCCGCACGCGTGTCCGACACGACGTTGGACGCGCGTTCGCTGATCGGGATCTCCTCGAGCAGGATGGCCGGAGGAATCAGCGGCCTGACCTCGGTAATCCGGAGGTCGTCTGTCCGTTGGAACATCTCTACAGGATAGCAGTCAGGACTTGGGACATGCGACCCGGGACTTCCGACTACAATTGTTGCCCCGTATGCCCGCACTGATTGAAGCCATCGACATCAGGCGCAAGATGTTCTTCGAGTTCGAGAACGCGCCGTACCACTGCATCGACGTCGAGGTCTCCCGTCCGACCGCCCGCGGCGGCCAGACGCTCGTCCGCCTCAAGATGCGCAACCTGCTGACCCGCGCCGTCTTCGACCGCACCTTCAAGGCCGGCGAGAAGTTCGGCGAGCCGGACCTGGTGCAGGTGGTCGCGTCGTTCCTGTACGCGGACGCCGACGGCTACCACTTCATGGACCAGGAGTCGTACGAGACGCTCACGCTGCGCGGCGACGTGCTCGGCGACGATCGCCTGCTGCTGGTGGACAACGTGCACGTCCAGGTGCTGAAGTACAACGGCAACCCGATCGGCCTGCAGTTCCCGCCGCACGTCGAGCTCACCGTCACCGAAACCGAGCCCGGCGTCCGCGGCGACACCGCGAGCGGCGGCGTCACCAAGAACGCGACGCTCGAAACGGGTCTTCAGATCCGGGTGCCGCTCTTCATCAAGGAAGGCGAGAAGGTGAAGGTGCACACCGAAACGCGCGAGTTCGCCGGCCGCGCGGGCTAGAGCGACCAGTCCGCCACCCGCCTCCGCCGACCGCCAGCCTCCGCGTGCGGGCGGTCGAAGCCTGCTAGCCTGCGACGTCCGCTGCGGCCTCCGCCGGCGTCTCCGGCGCCGGTGGTCGCCAGTCGTGGTACTGCAGACGGCATCCGCTGCAGTAGTAGATCGGTGCACCGGTCAGCGCGATCAGCATGCTGTAGGGCCGCCGGGACATCCGGTCGATGTGGTCGCGCGTGGACAGCCGCCGCACCTTCGACGTGCCACAGTCGATGCATCGTGTGTGGCGCGCGAAGAGGAACTCGCGCGCCGACTCGAACGGCCGCCGGAACTCGCGCTCCCGTGAGCCGCAGCGCTCGCAGATGCGCACCGTCCGCACGAACAGCCGCTCGACGAGGCTCCGCCGATGGCGCACGCTCGCGCCGCCGCAGGTGAGGCACGGTAAGGACATGCTGGACGCAGTTCATTTTCGTGCAGGCGATGGACGAACGTCCAGATGGCGGCGAGCGCCGCTGCACGCGGTGGCACTGGTTTGTGCTCGCGTCCAGGCGAGGGCGCGACAGGCCCTTTCCTACTTCACGTCGACGGTCACGCGCTGAAACACATTCAGCTTGCCGTCGCCCGCGGTGGCGATGAGGGTGTAGCGGCCAGGCTCCGAGAAGTGCGCGGCCGTCACCGCCTTGCCGCCCTCGACCGGTACCAGATATCGATCGAACTCGACCTTGCCGGGGCCGCGGTAGATCTGCCAGGTGACGCGCGGGCCTACCATGCGCGGCGGCGCCGAGCTGTTGCGCTGCGACTTGAATCGCGCGAGCGGATCCGCTGGCGGCTGCTCCTGCGGGCGGTCCGGATCGTCGTTCTTGACGACGCGCGGCTTCGGCAGCCCGTCGTCGGTCACCTCCGCCGCGAACGTGACCGGCGCGCCCGCGGTGCCGGTGAAGCTGGACGCCACCTTCAGGATCGGCGGTGTGTTCACGTCGTCGACGCCGAAGGTGACCCCCGTGCTGTTGTTCGTCTGGATGAAGCGCTCGTCCTTCTCGTAGGCAGGCACCAGCTTCGCCACGACCTTCTCGGTCCGTCCGTTCGCGGTAATCGACCAGGTCAGCGCCTTGTCGCCCCAGTCCTTCGGCACGCGGACGCGGAAGATGCGCGGCTGCCTCCTGGCCATGAAGTACGTCGGCTGACCCTGGTCGACATCGCCTGGCGACAGGGAGTTGTTCGGACCCGGCGGAATGATCAGCGTCTGCTCCATGTTCCGGTTGTAGTACCCGAACACGAAGTCGACGGAGCCGTCAGGATTCCTGATCCACCCCTCCAGGTACGGCACCACTTCGCGCCCGGACGCGAACTTGAGGCTGGACTGGTAGGTCGGCGACTGCGTCGCCCCCGACTCCTGTGCCGGCGCACCCCGCACGCCGGCGAGGACCAGGGCCACCGCGAAACCCGCCGCAACGCGTACCGTGTTCTTCATCGCCATGCCTGCATCACTCCGATGACGGAATCGCGTTCCGAGACTACTGCTGTTGCGTCCGCTGCGCTTCGCGCTCGGCCACCTTGCGGTCGAAGTCGGACTGTTCGAGATACGTGAGGCTGACCCACGCGAAGCTCATCTCGTCGATCGACGTCGGCCCGCTCCCGAGCCACGTATCCGGGTTCGGGTTGTGCTTGTTCGCGGCGGTGTTGTCGTGCCACGAGATGATGTGAATGATCGACCCTGCCGGAAGCAGCGGCGCGACGTCGTCGGCGTACGGATAGGTGACGCTCCAGTCGAAATTGAAGTTGCTGACGCAGCTCAGGATCTCGGTGCGCGCCGGACCAGGCCGCGCGGAGTCGGCGCGGATGTCCGGGTAGATCACCTCCATGCACTGCGCCTTGCCGCGCATGTGCATGTGCGGCTGGAATGCGGAGATGAGCGCCGGCCGCGGCAGGCGGAAGTAGCCGTCGTTGCGCACGACGGTGCCGGCCGGGATGTCGAGATCGGTGGAGTCGCCCATGTGCTGGGTGAACGCCACGTACTTCGGCTCCTTCTCCAGGATCGTGAACGCGATCTGCACGTCGATGTCCTTGGCTTCGCCGTCGGGCGTCAGGTGCAGGTTGAAATTGAGCTTCGACCCGGCGCGAATGAGGCGTCCCGAATCGGGCGGGAAGACGTCGGCCGCCTTGCCGATCGCGTACTCGTTGAGGAACATGCCGGTCGGATCGTCCTCGTCTTCGATCAGGTTGGTCGTCGCGTGGTGAATCACCTTGTAGCCCGCCATGTTGATCGGGCGGGTTTCGATCGCGGACACGAACATGTCTTTCGTGAAGCCCGGATCGATCGTCACGTCGACGAAGTCGTCCGCGCCGTTGGCCTTCAGCTTGTACGGCTTCGGCATCTTCACGACGAGATCCGGCCTGATGTGCCACGCGTCGAGGTCGCCGAAGTTCGCCGGTTTCGGCATGTCAGCCGGGTTGCCCTGCGGCGCCCCGGCGTCCACCCACCCGACGATGGTCTCGATCTCCTTGTCGCTGAGCGACGGATCGTTCTTGAACTTCTGGATCCCGACGTTCCGGTCGATGAACCACGGCGGCATCTCGCGGCTCGAGACCTTCGCACGAATGGCGCGGGCCCAGGGACGCGCATCCTGGTAGGTGAGGAGCGACATCGGCGCCATCATCCCCGGGCGGTGGCACGCCTGGCACGAGCGCTGAAGGATGGGCGCGACGTCCTTCGTGAACGTCACCGGCGCCGGTGCGGTCTGGGCCTCCGCCGGCCCGCCGCCGAGGAGCGCGGCGGCCGTGAACGCCAGCGTGACGACCGCGCCATTCATGCGAAACATAAGGTCCCTCCTGCAGATGAATCCACTCATGCCGATCTAGAAGGAGTAGGCGAGGTTCAGCTCCATGATCCGCGGCTGGTTGATGGCGGTCGCGTACCCGAACGTCGATCCGGCCCGCGTCTGCATCGTCAGCACGTTCGCGTTGTTCAGGAAGTTGAAGATGTTGGCGCGAATCGTCGCCCTGTGGGTCCCGTGTACCGCGAAGCTCTTCTCGAGCCGCATGTCCATCAGGTTGTAGGACGGCGTCCACAGGCTGCCGATCTGCTCGGCGTTGACGACCAGGTTGGGAATCGTGCGCCCGCCGCGCAGGACGACGGTGCGGGCCTGCGGCGTGCCGTTGCGGTACTCGTAGTTCACAGCCACCGTGATCGCGAACGGCAGCTTCGAGTACGCCCCCGACACCTTGCCCGTGCGCTCCCACGTGGTGTCACGGGTGTTGAGCTCGGCGTTGGGGGTCCGGTCGCCGGCGTAGATGTTCGAGTTGAACTGACTCTGCGTCAGCCCCACCGTCAGCGGGATATTCTTCTTCGTGGCCGAGAACGACGCCATGAACTGCCACCCGTTCGACATGCGCTTGAACATGCCGAACTCCATGCTGCTGAAGTTCTGGCCGACGCCCGGATCGTTGGTGAGCCAGTTCTTCTCGAACCGCTGCCCCTGCAGCGAGGTCGGGTACTCGTAGTAGGTGAGCGTCGTGCCCGGATCGTCCGCGTTGCCGACGACGCCGTCGACGCCAGGGTCGGTGTTGGTGATCGGCACCGTGTACGCGCCGTACGGCCGGTAGATGTTCTCGTTCCGGTAGACGTCCCAGTTGCGCGAGTAGAGCCCGGTGACACGCACCGCCACGCTCGGCATCACCTCGCGCTCGAGCGACAGGCTCAACTCCTCGCTCCACGGCATCCGCTCGTTCGGATTGGTCGTGAAGTTGGCGGTCTGCTGCGTCAGGTAGTCCGTCCCGTTCGGATCGAGGTTGATCTCGCCATCGTCGTAGAAGTCGTTGCCGTTCGGATCGCTCCAGCGATAGCTGGCGTACCCGTAGACGTTCGGATCGACGTTGATGACTTCGGGGTCGAGCATCCGCTGGTGCGCGAAGCGTCCCCACCCGCCCTTCAGCACCGTCTTGCCGTTGCCGAACAGATCGATGGCCGCGTGCACCCTCGGCGCGAACGTCTTCCAGATGTTGAACTGCGCCTTCGGGAAGTCCTGCGCCGGATACGCCACGTTGCCGGGCGGCGTCGCCGCCTGCCGGCTCGCCGCCGGCACGAAGCCGTTGTCGTAGGCGTAGCGGACGCCGACGTTCAGCGTCACCCGCGACGTCACGCGCCACTCGTCCTTCGCGTAGGCCTCGAAGTAGTTCGTCCGCGACTCGGGGAACGTCGGCTGGTTCCACGTGCGCAGTTCGACCGGCACGCTGTTGCGATAGACCTGCTGCCAGTTGTATTTCGGGGTGTCCTCGTTGATCGGATACGCGCGCCCGAACTGGTTCATGTCGAAGGAGCCGCCGAACTTGAACTGGTGGCTGCCCATGAACAGGTCCGGCTTGTACCAGCCGAGGGTCGCGCGCATGTCATGGCGGTAGACGAGCGGACGCTGGCCGGCGCTGGTGCTCGGTCCGGTCTGCCGCGTGGTCCCGAGGTCAAGCTTCGACACCGAGTCGCCCGCGTTGTTGCGATACAGGCCGTTGTAGCCCCAGTGGCCGTACTGGGCGCTCATCACGATCGAGTTGCCCTTGATGCCCTGCCACTCGACCTTGCCCGTGTGCGACAGCGTCGTGTACCCGGTCGCGGACTCGTAGCTCAGAAACTGGTTGCCGGCCGGCTGCGTTTCCTTGTGGTTGTACTGCCAGAAGCCGATGAAGCGGTGTCCCTGCGACGCCTGATACGACATCTTTTCGGTGTGGAACCACGAGAGCTCGTCGTTCGTCGCAGGCGTGCCGTCCGGCTTGTACGAGCCCGTGCCCTGCGACACATCGACGCGGCGCCGCGCCGACACGTAGAACCACAACTTGTTCTCGACGATCTTGCCGCCCAGGTCGCCGTTCGTGTCGTAGCGCTCCTCGATCTCCGGAGGCGTGCGAATGCCCTGCGACGCGAGCTCGTCGTCGATGTTGTTGCCCTGCAGCTCGGGGAACATCCGGCCGTAGTACGCGCTCCCCTTCAACTGGTTTCCGCCGGAGCGGACCACCGCCGTGATCGACACGCCGCGGTTCGGCATCTCCGCGTCGTTGCCGATCGTCTTCACCGCCGCTTCCTCGACCGTCACGTAGTCCCAGTAGTTCGCGTTGCCGCCGCTGCCGACGAGCGCAGTGGTCGGGACGCCTTCGAGCACGGCCCACGGTTCGCCAGCCTGGCCGAACAGCCGGCTGCCCGGCACTTCAGTGATGCTGCTGCCGCCGACGTCGGGATTCGTGCGCACGCCGGGAGCCTGCGTCATGAGACCGACGAGCCCGTTGCGGCTTGTCGGAGTCACCTCGAGCGTCTCGCGTGTGAACGTCGTGGCGGTGGTGCCCGAGGTGACGTCCACGACCGGCGCGGCGCCCGACACGGTGATCGATTCTTCGAGCGATCCGATCTTCAGGGCGACGTTGACCGTGGCCGTGAAGCCGACGGTGAGACGCAGCTCCTCGCGCTTCATCGTCGTGAATCCGGCGAGCGCGTACTCGACAGCATAGGTGCCGATCGGCAGCGAGCTCAGGCGGTACTCTCCGCGCGTGTCGGTCACGGCACTCACCGACGGAACCTGCAGTGAAGGGCTCGTGGCCGTCACTATCACACCAGGCAGCGCTGCGCCGCTCTCGTCGGTGACGGCGCCGAGGATGCCGGCGTCCTGCGCGTAAGCCGTGCGTGCGCCCGGAACCAGGAGGAGAGTGGCCGCGACAATTGGAACGAGGCGGCTAAGTGTCCGACTGAGGTGGCTCGTCTGCATCAACAGTTCTCCTGTGGCAGCGTTGACGGTCCCGACCTGGCGGCGGGGCGCACCTGGGGCGTCGTCTAGAGCCGGACTTTTAGCCGCAGACCTTCCGGCCCGCAATAACTGCTTACAGGTATTGAGAGGTCACGCACGCACAGCCGTTACGTGCGGATCCGGTTGATTGAAGGTGAGGGGAGAACGGATCAGCGGTGAACGTGCTTACTTCACGTTCACCGTAACTCGCCGCGAAGCAGAAAGCTCGCCATCGCTCGCGCTGAGCTCGAGCACGTATGCTCCGGCCGCGGGATAGACGACGTGCGTCCGTGCGCGCGATGCGTCTTCGAATTGCGCGGGGCCAGGCCCCGACACCTGCTTCCAGGTCACGGCGATCTTGCCGGTGCGCGGGAGACCCTCGTCGTTGACGCTGCCGAACAGGCTCTCCTGCGCCCCGACCTGGCCAGCCACACCGAGCACATCACCGCCCTCCTGGCGGATGGCGCCGAGCACGCGCACCGCGGGCGCCCGATTCAGGCAGACGTTGCGCGGCACTTTCGCGAAGTCGATCCGCTTCAGCTCCTCGGCACCTTCCACGAGGAACCAGTTGGACTGCAGCATGTTCTGGCTCGTGCCGGTCTTCTTGCCTGCGTACGCGATGTTCCACGACAGCTTGCCGTCGAAGTCTGCTCCCACGACCATCACGCACTGGAACCGCCAGTGACCCGGACGGAAGGTGGTCGGCTGCATGCGATCGGCGGGCGCCTGCGAGAAGGAGTTGTCCGCGCCGGGGGCCACGGTGACGGCGTCGGAGTTATGGCTGAAGTACGCGAACGCGATCGTGTACGAGCCGTCGGCGTTCTTGACGAAGCCGTCGTACGCCGGATAGATGGGCTGATTCTGCTGGGCCGTTGCGTCCAGTGGGCTTCCGGCGAGAAGGGCGAGCCCGGCAGCGAATGAGGCGAAGAGTCGACGCGGGTCCATGGACATCTCCTCAGGCCGGGATTCTACACATCTGCGCAATCCCGCGCAGCCGGACGGCAGCCTACCCAGATGCAGGTATCGCCGGCCCCGACCGGGCCTTCGGTGCTATATTCCGCGAGAGTAACGTCGCAGGAGGAGCACAGCATGCGTGTCATCACCAGGGTGGCGGGAACGCTCAGCTTCACGGTTCTCGCCGGCTTTCTCGGGTGGCAGTCGACCGCCGCGCAGACACAGACGATCCCGGCCGCGGGATCGGCGGGGCCGACCTTTACCAAGGACGTCCTCCCGATTTTTCAGCGCTCCTGTCAGAAGTGCCATCGGCCTAATTCGAACGCACCGATGGCCCTCATCAACTACGAGGATGTGCGCCCGTGGGTGCGCGCCATCCGGCAGCGCGTGCCGGCCCGGCAGATGCCGCCCTGGCACATCGATCGGACCGTTGGTGAATATGCCGACGATCCGTCGCTGAGCGATCAGGAGATCGACACGATCGTGAAGTGGATCGACGGCGGAGCGCCGCGCGGCAACCCGGCTGACGCGCCGCCGCCGAGGCAGTTCGCCGCCCTCGATGCGTGGGTGTACGGCGAGCCCGACCTCATCGTGCGCATGGAGAAGGGCTTCACGATCCCGGCGCAGGGCGCCGACTTCACGCCGAGCGAAGTCGTCGATCCGAAGATCACCGAGGATCGCTACATCAAGTGGATTCAGATCATCCCCGACGCGATGTGCTGCGTGCACCACTCGCACATCTACGCCAGCGTTCCCGAGGGACGCGCCGACCGTGACGAAATCGGTCTCGGCCAGGGCTCGAACCGCGATAACGAGATCGATCTGATCGAGTACGCGGCGGGCAACGACGCCGACTTCTATCCTGAAGGATCGGGCAAGCTGATTCCGGCCGGCTCGCAGCTCCGGTTCGAGCCGCACTACCACCCGTACGGCGAGCAGGTCATCGATCGCCAGCGGGTCGGCATCAAGTTCTATCCCAAGGGGTACAAGCCGAAGTACTCGGTGACGTCGCATCGAATCCGCACCGACGTCGGCAACATGTGGGCGCTGAACCGCGAGAAGGTGGAGGACGTCATCCTGCGCGCGGGCCACAAGATCGACATCGACGAACCGACGATGCCGACCGGCGCGCTCGTCGAGGAGAACCCGCTGCACTCCGCGACGGTGCTGAGCATCCCGCCGAACACGGTGGCGACGCACGAGCGCTTCTGGCCGCTGCCGGAGAACGCCCTGGTGATCAGCTTCCAGCCGCACATGCACTTCCTCGGATCGCGCATGACCCTCGAAGCGATCCATCCCGACGGCCGGCGCGAACTGCTGACCGACGCGAACCGGTACGAACAGAACTGGCAGATTACCTACACGTACAAGACGCCGCACCT
Source organism: uncultured Acidobacteriota bacterium (assembly GCA_963748265.1). Classification (GTDB taxonomy): domain Bacteria; phylum Acidobacteriota; class Vicinamibacteria; order Vicinamibacterales; family CAVVIG01; genus CAVVIG01. Next base: position 334,778 of record CAVVIG010000005.1, read on the forward strand.
GTTCCCGAAGGGGACCATCCTGCACACGACCTCGTACCACGACAACACGACGAACAATAAGCACAACCCGGATCCGACGTCGTGGCGCGGCTGGGGCAGCCGCACAATGGACGAAATGGGCCACGGCTGGACCGATATCTCGTTCCTGACCGACGAGGAATACCAGGCGGAGCTCGCGAAACGCAGGCAGGACGCCGCGAAGGCGCGCTCGCAGAACCAGCAGCAGTAAGGCGTTTACGAAACGCCGGCCGCCGCACGCGGCCGGCGCCGGATCCGTGATGGCCGGGCTCGTCCACGTGGGCGCCCGGCCATCGGTGTTCTCGCACCAGTTCACAATTCAGCCGAGAGGTCTTCCGCACATGCAGAAGGTCGAACACTGCACCCGTCCGGCGCGCACCATGGTGGTCTGGCTGGCTGCGACCCTCCTGGCGGCCGGCACGACACTCGTGGCGCAGCAGGGCGCGAAGAACGGCGAGTGGCGCGCGTGGGCCGGTGACGTGGGCGCCACGCGATACGCCCCGCTCGATCAGATCAACGCATCGAACTTCAACTCGCTCGAGATCGCCTGGCGCTTCAAGACGGACAACCTTGGTCCACGTCCGGACTTCAACCTGCAGACCACGCCGCTGATGGTGAACGGAGTCCTCTACTTCACCGCGGGCGCACACAGGAACGCCGTCGCCGTGAACGCCGCGAACGGCGAGATGCTGTGGATGCACCGGCTGGAGGAAGGGAAGCGCGCCGAGCTGTCGTCGCGGCGCATGTCGGGACGCGGCGTCGGCTACTGGACCGACGGCAAGGGCGACGACCGGGTCTTCTACGTGTCGAGCGGCTATCAGCTGGTCGGACTCAACGCGAAGACCGGACAGCCGCTGAAGGACTTCGGCACCGACGGCGTCGTCGATCTCCGCAAGGAAAACGACCAGCAGCTCGACCTCGAGACGGCGGACGTGTCGTGGAACGGCGCCCCCGTCGTCGCGCGGAACGTGATCATCGTCGGCGCCTCGCATCGTGCAGGCACCGCTCCGCGCAGCAAGGAGAGCGCCGAAGGGCTACATGCGTGGCTACGACGCCCGCACCGGGAAGCGGCTCTGGATCTTTCACACCATCCCGCGGCCGGGCGAGTTCGGCAACGACACGTGGCTGAACGACTCCTGGTCGTACACCGGACACACCGGGCTCTGGACGCAGCTCACCGTCGACGAGGAACTCGGCATCGCGTACCTGCCGATCGAGATCCCGACGGGCGATTACTTCGGCGGTCATCGCCCCGGCGGCAACCTGTTCGCGGAGTCGCTGGTTGCCGTGGAGCTCGAGACGGGCAAGCGGCTGTGGCACTTCCAGTTCGTCCACCACCCGATCTGGGACTACGACATCCCGTGTGCGCCGATCCTCGCGGACATCACCGTCAACGGGCGCCGCATCAAGGCGGTCGCGCAGCCCACCAAGCAGGGCTTCCTCTACGTGTTCGACCGGGTCACCGGCCAGCCGGTGTGGCCGATCGAGGAGCGCCCCGTCGAGAAGGGCACGCTCCCCACGGAAACCTACTCGCCGACGCAGCCCTTCCCGACCAAGCCGCCGCCCTTCGAGCGCCAGGGATTCCTCGAGGATTACGTCATCGACTTCACGCCGGAGCTGAAGGCGGAAGGCCTGAAGGCGCTCCAGCAGTACAAGATCGGCCCGCTCTTCACGCCGCCGATCGCGCGCGGCGAGGGGGGCAAGGTCGGACTGCTCTACATCCCGAACGGCGCGAACTGGCCCGGCGGATCGCTCGATCCCGAGACCGGGATGATCTACGTCTACTCGCACTCGCTGCTGCGCGTGCTCTCGATGGCCGACGATCCGAAGCGCTCGGACATGAACTACATCAACGCTGGTGGCGGCGACGACGCCGGCCCGGGGCTGACGGTGCAGGGGCTCCCGCTCATCAAGCCGCCGTACGGGCCGCATCACGGCCATCGATCTGAACAAGGGCGACATCGCGTGGCAGATCGCCCACGGCGAGACAGCCAGACACGATCAAGAACCATCCGGCGCTCAAGGGATTGAACATCCCGCGGACGGGAAGGCCCGGCGGCGCCGGCGGCAGCTCCGGCGGCATCGGGATCCTCACGACGAAGACGCTGGTGATTTCGGGCGAGGGCGGCCAGTTCACCACGCCGAGCGGCCAGCGCGGTGCGATGCTGCGCGCCTACAACAAGGCCACGGGCGAGGAGGTCGGCGCGGTGTACATGCCCGGCGCGCAGACCGGTTCGCCGATGACCTACATGTTGAACGGCAAACAGTACGTCATCGTCGCCGTCAGCGGCGCGGTGAATCCAGGGGAGCTGGTCGCTTACAAGTTGCCCTGAGCGGTTGGTTGACGCCGTGGCGTTGCAGCGGGCCTCCGGCGGCCCGCTGCGCGCCTCACGGCAGCTGGATGATGCCCCTGCGGACCGCCACGCTGATGGCGGCGGTCCGATCCTGCACCTTCAGCTTCGACAGGATGTTCTTCACGTGGACCTGCGCCGTCTCGAAGCTGATGCCGAGCGCGGCAGCGATCTCCTTGTTGCGCATCCCCTGCGCGATGAGCTGCACCACCTGCACTTCCCGCGGCGTGAGCTGCGTGTTGGCTGCCCGCTCGGCCAGCCGCGCCTCGACGTCGGGCGCGAGCGCGGGACACCCTTCGTGCACGTCGCGGATCGCGCCAATCAGGTGGTCCGACAACGTGTCCTTCAGCAGGTAGGTTGCCGCCCCTGCCTCGAGCGCGCGGTGGATATGCTCCTCGCCGCTCAACATCGTGAGCACGATGATGCGCGCCTGCGGATCCTGGCGGCGGATCCCCCTGATGGCCTCCAGGCCGCCCACCGTCCCCAGGTTCAGGTCCATCAGCGTGACATCGGGGCGGTATCGCCCGTAGTCCTCGATCGCCTCCTCGGCGGACGATGCGGTGCCGACGACGGACATGTCGGGCTGCCGTCCGATGATCAGCTCGAGCCCTTCACGGACGATCCGGTGGTCGTCCACACAGAACACCCTAATGGTGCGCGACTTCTGCATAGGTCTTCCCGCGCGGCGCGCGCAGCGGCACCGTCGCCTCCACGCGGGTGCCGGAGCCTGGGACACTCTCGAATCGACAGCCGTCCGCCGATGTCCTCGGCACGCTCGCGCATGCTCGTGAGGCCGTAGTGCGGCGTGTCGTCCTCATCGTCCGCGGCCGGATCGAAGCCGGTCCCGTTGTCGGTCACGCGGAGCGCGAGCGCTGTCTCCGAGAACTCGAGCTCCGTGGTGATGCGGTCCGCGTGCCCGTGGCGCACGGCGTTGGCCATGGCCTCCTTGCCGATCTTCAGCAGCTCCTCCTCGACACGCGCGGGGATCTGACGCGGGACGCCGCGCTGTTCGAAGGCGAAGCGGATCCCATGCCCGCTGATCGCCCGTTCGCCCGCTTCGCGGAGGGCGAGCGGCAGATCGCGCGTATCGACCCGCGGTGCCCGGAGGTCCGCGATCGACTGCCGCGCCTCGCGCATGTACTCCTCGACGCGCCGGCGCATCCGCACGAACTGCTGCTTCTGCGCGTCTGAGACCGTGAACCGTGGATCGTTGGCCATTGCGTCGAACTGGAGCGCGATGCCAACGAGGCTCTGGAGAAGCGTGTCGTGCAGCTCGCGGCTCAAGCGCGCGCGTTCACCGAGCAGCAGGCCGAACTGGTTCCGGACGCGGCCGACGTGCAGCCGCCACGCGCCGCCCACGGCGAGCACCACGAGAATCGCCGCGGTGCTGAGGAACCAGCCGGTCTGGTAGAACATCGGGCGGATCGAGAAAGCCCACGTGGCGCCGGGTTCGATCCAGTCGCCGTTCATGTCGGTCGTGACGACGCGAAACTGGTAGGGGCCAGGCGGAAGGTTCGTGTAGAACGCCTGGCGTCGTCCTCCGGCATCGACCCAGTCGGCATCGAAGCCATCCAGTCTGTAGCGGAAGCGCTGCCGATGCGGCGACGTCAGGTTGATCGCCGTGTATTCGAGCTCAAGCCGGTTCGTTCCAGCGGCAAGCGCCAGGCCGGCCTCCGGCCGCAGGCGGGTCCCGTTCAAGAGCACGCCCTCGAGGCGAACGTCGCTCGGCGCTTCGACCGTCTGGAGCGCGGCAGGGTCGATGACCGTGAGGCCGCGCCCGGTGACGAACCAGAGGCGGCCGTCCTGCGATCGGATAGCGCGGCGGTTCCGGCTGTAGACGAACGGCAGGCCCGCGAGACCGTCCGCGCGGTCGAACACACGGAACTGCGCGTCGTACGCGCGATCGGCCAGCAGCCGCTCGCATTCGTCGCGCGCGATCCGCATGATGCCGGCGCCCGATCCGATCCAGAGCGCGCCTTCGGCATCCTCGACGATCGCCGTGAGGTTCGACACCGGGAAGCCGTCGGTACTGCGCAGCGTCACGAAACGGCCGTCGGCGAACCGCGTGAGGCCATCGGTGCCACCAAGCCACACGACATGCTGGCGATCTTCGTACACGGCCTGGTAGACGCCGGCGTCGAGGCCATCGCCCCGGTCGTACACGAGGAGGTCGTCCCCTTCAGCGGTCGCAACTTGTCCGCCGGCGAACGCGAACCACGCGCGACCGCCGCTGTCGGTGTATGCGGCCTCGACCCGTACGCCGGTGAGCTCGTCGCCAAGCCGTGCCGCAGTGAAGACACCGGCCCGCCAGCGGAGCAGGCCGCGCTGCGCATCGAAGACCCACACGCCGCCGCGGCCGTCCGAGGCAATGGTGTCGATCTGGCGCGGCATCGCGCCGCGCGCGGTCGGCACCGGCAGCAGCTCGCCGCCGCTCCAGCGGGAGAGGCCGCGATCGGTCGCGACCCACAACACGCCGTCCCGATCCGTGTGCAGCGCGCGAAGCCGCTCGCTGCGCAGCGGACGCGCGCCGGGCGGCGCCGTTGTATCGGCGTCGGCGATCTGCAGCAGGTTGTCGACCGTACCGACCCAGATGGCCCCGTTGCCGGCCTGTTCCACTCCGCTCACGAGGCCGATGTTGGTCACCTGCGCGACCTTGTACGGGTCAGCCGGTTGAGCCCTTCCGGCGTGCCGGCCCAGACGTTCCCCTCCCGATCTTCGAGCAGGGTGACAACGCCGTCAGCCAGCAGTCCGGTAAGCGCCGTGGCGTGTTCGATGAAGCGCACGTCGCCGCGGTCGTCGAACCTGACGCGCCAGAGCCCCTGGCCCGCAGTGCCCACCCACACGTTGTCGCGCCGATCGCGCAGCAGCGCGCGGCCCCGGCCCCGCTCGATCTGCGATTCGACCGGCAGCGGCGCGTCGAGCCGGCGGAAACCCGCGACCTGATCGCTGACGGTCAGCGCGCCGCCAGGATCCTCGATGAGGGCGCGCGCCTCCTCCGCCAGCGACGTGAACGGCGCGAAGCGCTCGGCCTTCTCATCGAGCCGCAGGACGTGCGTCGGCGTTGCGGCGAACAGCTCGCCGCGGCTGCTGACGAGGGCGACGTTTACCGGACCCTCGGGTACGCCGCGTGGTGGTCCCCAGCGCTCCCACTGTGTTCCCCGCAGGCGATACAGCCCCACTGACGTGCCGGCCCAGAACGTGCCCGGCGGATGCTCGAGGATGGCCGACACGGTCGTGGATGGAAGGCCGCTCGCGGTGTCGTACTTGCGCAGGAGGCGCTCACCGAACACAGCGATGCCACCTTGAGGGCCGAAACCGACCCACATGCTGCCGTCGCTGGCGGCGCGCAGCGCACGCACGGCACGCGGCGACTGCGGCACGTCGTTCTCGACGAGGGCGTTCCACGGCGTGAACCGCACGCCGTCGAAGCGATACAGCCCCGCGGAGGTGCCCACCCAGAGGTAGCCGCCGGTGTCCTGCGCGAGCGCGTAGATGCTGGCGTCAGGCAGACCGTCTTTCTGACTGAAGGACGTGAGCGTGTAACCCGTGAGGACGCTGCGCAGGTCGGTGGCCCGCGACGGTGTCGGCGCGGCCGTTACCACCAGGGCGAGGGTGGCGGCCAGGAACGCGCGGGCCGCCCGCAGGGAGAAGGAGCGCGCATGCTCGCCCGTCGTCGCAGTAAGCCGCGCGGGTGACATGCGGGAGGGCTACTGCGCTGGATACCAGTCCGCGGCGCGCACGTCCACCTGGCCCTTAAGCGCGTCCGCCAGCACACGAACGGATTGAGCGGCGGCATCAGCCGCGGCCTGAGAACCGCGCCCTGCGAGACGGGCGGTGTAGTCCTGATCGTAGTGATACGGGAATGCGACTTTCGGCTTGAGGACCTCCACGCAGGCGGCGGCAGCGGGCGGCGTCATGCGCTTGTTCGGCAGGTTCATCGGTACGAACATCACGTCGATGTTCCGGAGCGCGCGGATCTCCGGCACACACTCCGTGACGCCGGCGAACAGGATACGCATCCCGCCGACGCCGACGACGTAGCCGTTCGCGACGCCCTTCGCGTGAAACGGATCGCCGGGCAGCAGATCGTACAGACCCGACCGCTTCGACGGCGATGTCACCGAACGTCCGCTGCTCGCCGTTCGCCATCACCACGCCGTCCGGGACCTTGGCTCGCCCGGATGCAGGCGTGACCACCGTCGTGCCGTCCTTGCGCAGCCGCTGGAGCGCGGCGGTGTCGAGATGATGCCCGCCGGCGTCGGCGTCCGTGATCAGGATCAGATCCGCGGGCGGCGCACCGGCCAGGTCCGAACGGCTCCAGGGATCGACGTAGATCACCTTGCCGCCGTACTCGACCCGCACGCTCGCGTGGACCATCGGCTGCACTACCACGTCGCCGCCCCGCGCCGCAAAACGCTCCGCGGACGCACCCGCGATGGCGGCGAGCACCACGCACGCCATCACCAGAAATCCAAGTCGCCGCATCAGCCCTCTCCCGTCCCTACTTCAGCCTGAACTTCTGGATGCGGCCCGCTGCGGCCGCTTCACCCGTATACAGATTGCCGCGCGAGTCGGTCATGAGCACGTGAAGCGACGTCGCGAACTGTCCCGGCTGCGAGCCTGGGCCGCCGAACGAACCCGTCACTTCGTCGGTGTCGCGCCTGACGATCCACACCTTCATGTTCGTACCGTCCGCGACGTACATGTACCGCTGGTCCTGCGAGAACTCGATGTCCCACACCGATCCGGCGCCGCGCGTCTCCTTCGCCACGAACACTTCGCGGACGAACGTGCCGTCCTTGCGGAAGATCTGGAAGCGGTTGTTGGACCGGTCGCAGACGTACACGAGGCCATCGCGCGCGATCCGCAGGCAGTGAACCGCGCTGCCGAACTGCCGCGGAGGCTGACCATTCGGGTCGAACCTCGCTTCAACCGCCGCATCGTCGGGCCTCGCGCCGTAAGCGCCCCAGTGACGCTTGTAGGCGCCGGTCTCGGCGTCGAGCACGATCACGCGGTGGTTGCGGTTCTGCTCGCCGTCGGAGACGAACACCTCGTTGCGCTCCGGGTCGAAGCGCATGTGCGTGGCGGCGCCCATGTTCGCGGTGTCGTTGCTGCCGTTGTGGCTGCCGGGCGTGCCGATCTGTTTGAAGAACTGACCCGTGCGCGAGAAGAGGAGCAGGTGGGCATCCTTCTCGCCGTTACCGCTGATCCAGACGCGATCCTTCGGGTCGATGGTCACGCCGTGGACCTGCTCCATCCACGTGTAGCCGGTGCCAGGCCCGCCCCAGCTCCGAACGAGCTTCCCGGCTGCATCGAACTCCACGACGTGGGGCGCCGGGGAGCCGCCGGCCTTGGCAACCGAGTCGGACTCGGCGCGCTGCACGAGGACGACGTGATCCTGCGGGTCGACGCCGATTCCGCTGACAGGGCCGAGCACCCACTTGTTTGGCAGCGGCGCCGGCCAGTTCGGGTCGACTTCGAAAACCGGCGGCGCGCCTGGCGGTGGACCCTGTGCGAGGAGGTTCGCGAACGGGCCCCGCGCCAGTGCCAGGGCGACGACCGCTCCGCATCCGAGGACGACTATCCGAGCGCGCACAGGGATCGTCATAGGTTCACACGCCGAACCGCTCGCGACGGCTTGCCAGTGTGCACGTCACACCGGTGCGGGCGCAAGGCGTTCGGCGCAAATACCTGTGTTCAGGTAGCCGGGCCACGAGCTACGACACCCGTTCAACGCGGCCGCCACGCGCGCTGAACGCCGACACGATAGCCCAGAACCGCGCACCACCGTCGACGCTGTCGAGCCACTCCGGCTCGACGAGTCTCAGCACCTGCACGTCCTTCAGGTCGTGCTCGATCGCGCCGAAGAGGTCGTCCGGTGTGCGGCGCACGAGCAGCGCCGGCGGCTCCCCGACCGACTGGTCGGTACTCGTCGGCGGACGGCGTCGCGATGGCAGCGTCGCTGCACCTCATGTAGAGCATCCGGCACGAGAGCTCGAGCGTCCGGCCGTGCTCTCCCGTGCGAAGGCGCAGGAAGTCGCGGCGGCTCACGCTCATCGCGGCGTCTCCCACTGCGCCAGGCGCGCACGGAACCGGGCCGCTGATGCGGCATCCGCCGCGGCGTCGGCGAGCCGGATGGCTTCACGCTCCGCAGCGGCGGCGCCCTGCAAATCGCCAGCCGCCGCGAGCGATCCGGCGAGGATGTCGAGGAACGCGGGATTCCGGCGGGCGGTCCGCGCGTTGGCCCGCTCGGCCAGCCGCACCGCCTCGCCGAGTTCGGCGGCGCTGGCAGTCGCGCTCGACGACAGGACGGCGGCAAGCGCGGCCTCGGCGTTGGCCCAGCCGGGGCGCATGTCGAGGGCAGCGCGCAGCCGTCGCACCGCCTGATCGTCGTTGCCGGATGTGGCGTCGACCACGCCTGCGGTCAGCAGCACGTCGGGATCGTTCGGGCGCGCCGCAACCGCGGCCGACAGATGGACCGCGGCCTGCGCCACGTCGCCGTCACTCTGCCGCATCAGCCCGAGCTGAAAGTGCGAAGGTCCGTGCGACGAATCCGCTTCGAGCGCCGCGGCGAAGTAGCGCTCGGCCTCCGCGCGATCACCGCGTCCGAGCGCCGCCATGCCGACGTTGAAGCGCGCCGCTGCCGACCCGGGACGCTGTGCGAGCGTCGCCCGGAACTCCTTCTCGGCGCCTGCGAGATCGCCGGACTCCGCCAGCAGCAACGCGAGGTCGTCGCGCAGCGCCACGCTCGACGAATCGCGAGCGAGCATCGCGCGGCGGCCCTTGATCTCCTCTGGCAGGACCTTCCGATAGAGGCTGGCGACGAGCACATCGCGATCCTCGGCGCGCAGCGGGAGGACCTGGAACCACATCTCCGCCATTTCATCGGAGGTCTGCTGTCCGTACCCGACACGGACGGGCGGACGCGCCGGGTTGCGCGGATTCCGTTCGGAGTTGTCGTACGCAATCGTCATCGACAGCTTCGTGCCGGCGGGCAGCCGGATCGGCTCGGCGTAGTGATAGACGTCCTGCCAGTTGAAGTCCCAGTCAGGGATCTTCAGGAGGCGCACCGTTGCGCCATCGCGTTCGCGTGGCGACAGCGGTCATCTCGCGCGCAAGGTAGTGGGCGTGCGGCTGGACGGTGCGCAGTTCCACGTCGACCGGCAGCACGTACTGATCCTCGACCGTGATGCCCGCCGCGCCGGCGGGCAGATCCAGATCCTGCCGGGTGAGCCTCACCATCACGGGAGTCCGGACCGGCGGCACGTCGGTGAAGTACAAGCCGATAGTCGCCTGCACCTGTTCGGTCCGTCCGCTCGGGCGCAGGTGCAGCATCATGACGAGGTCGCTGCCGCCTGGCAGCATCCAGGCCGTCCCGGGGACAGCGACGCTCGGCCGATGCCCGGGCGCCCAGTCGAGGAAGAACCCATCTGGCGCGCGCGCCGACGGCGCGATCAGCCCTTCGTAGCCGGACGTCGGGATCGTCCTCATCGAACCGTCGCGACGCGCCCGTCGTGTCCACCTGCATCGTCGCGTGGTGTACGACGACGGCGTTACCGGGCCGGAACTCCCAGGCACGCACGTAACGCAGGCGCGACGCCGGCACAGGGACGACGAAGTTGCGGAACATGTCGGTGCCGTCGGCGCTCAGCGTGTACGCCGGCATGGTGAGGACCAGGTCGGGAGGGCCGAGCTCCCAGTCCGATGAGAACTCGGGAGGCGCCGGCTGGGTGCGCGGATCGCCTTCCTGCAGCCCCTCGTCCACCCAGCGGCGGAACACGGCGATCTCGTCGGGCGAGAGACGGCGTTCGCCTTCGAACGTGCCCCAGCCTGGCTCGGGCTGCCAGGGCGGCATGCGTCCGCTTGCGGTCATCTGCGCGATCTGACGGGCGTGTGTGCGCGCGGCGGCGTACGACATCAGGCTGGTGCTGGAGGAGCCGCCAGGCCGATGGCAGGTCGCGCAGTGGCGATAGAGAAGCGGCGCGACGTCGCGCGCGAAGGTGACCGGCTCCGCGGACGACTGGTCGCCTGTCAGGAGAAGCGTTGCGCAGGAAAGCAGCGCCAGACGCACGGCCAGCGACGTCATGACGCTATGAACTTAGAACGTTGACGGTCGAAGTTCAAACCGTTAGCGGCGCGGACGTGCCGTTAGAACGTGCGAACCTCACCTGAACCTGGAACCTGATCAGCCGCCCATCCAGCACGCGCAGCGGCGTTCCAAGGTTCGGATACGTCGTCGTCTGGCTCAGGAGCGGGTTCGCGTTGAACATGTTGAACAGGCTGACTTCCGGCGATAGCCGCAGCCGTCCGATCGGGAACGACTTCGAGATGGTCAGGTCGAACTGGTTCACACGCGACAAGTAGTCGGTACCTGGCTGGTTGAGCCGCATGTTGACCGACGCCTGGGTCAGCGGGACACCGGTCTGCACACGGAAGGCTGCAGCGCTCATCACGTAAGTGTTCGTGATCATGTCGCCTGGCGTGCTCTGGTAGACCGCACTCGCACGGAACCCGTACGGCAGCGGATAGCTGCCCGAAAGCTTGAAGTTGGTCAGCCACGGCATGCCGAACTGGCTCTGGTCGCAGTAACGGAGGCCGGCGTTCGTGGCCGACGCGTAGTTCGGATCCACGACGTCGCAGACGATGGCGATCGTCCGGCCGGTCGACGTGCCGCCGTTGAGGATCCCGCCGTTGCCGAAGCGGGCGTTGAACAGGACGTCGAAGCCGTTGTACGTCGTCTTGTTGTTGACCGACGTCGTGTCCAGCTCGTCACCAGATTGAACGTCGCCGGGTTGGCGTTGTAGACGGTGATGGTGCCCTGGCCCTGCGGGTGCGGCAATCTCGTAAGGCGTGTAGTTCGCCACCGGGTTCGCGAGGTTCGTCGTGAACGTCACGTCGTGGAACTCGCGGCGGTAGTAGTTCACCGAGAACCCCATGCCCGGCTTGAGTTCGTGCGTGATGCCGGCGTTGTAGACCATCTGGAACGGCCGTTCCAGCTCGGGGTCCGGGTTCCGGTTGCGCCGCACGCCGAACGTCGTCGGCAGCTGCGCGTAGTTGATCTCGCAGCCGGCCGTCAGGTACGAGCAGCCGCGTTCGCCCTGGGCCACGTTGTCGCGGTTCAGATCGGTCCACGACAGGTTGGCCGTCGAGTCGCCATCGGGTTGTAGGTCTGCGGGAACGAGGTGGCGTCCTGCTGCATGTAGCGGCCGACACTTCCCTTGATGCCGGTCCTGCCGTTGCCAAACAGGTCGTACGCCGCACCGACGCGCGGCACGAAGCTCTTGAAGTTCGGCATGTTCTCGAATCGGCTCGAAGTGGCGCGCGTCGACGAACCGGCCGGCCGGCGCCGACTGCTCCGCCACTTCCGCACGGAACCGCTCGAAGCGCAGGCCGAGGTTCAGCGTCAGGCGATCGATCCTCCAGGAGTCCTGCACGAAGAGGCCGATATCGCCGTTCAGGTTCGATCGCGACGGAGATCGGCGTGTTGTAGGCGCGGACCTGCAGCGGGTTGCCGTTGCTGTAGACCTGCACCAGGTTGCCGGCCTGCGTGAGGTCGTTCTTGATCCAGCCGAAACGATCCTGGATGCCGAACTTCACGCTGTGCGAGCCGGTCACGTAGGTGACCGCCGCGACCGCCACCTTCGCTACGAAGGGGTTGTAGAAGGTGGTGGCGGGAGCATCGAACGTCGTCTTGGTCTGGATGGCGACGTCGCTCTTCGAGATCGTGCCGAGTGGCGTCTCGGGCTGGTTCGCGAGGTTGTAGCCGAGGAAGTTCTGCGAGAAGCCCGACTTCGGCGAGCAGCTTGTTGGTGATCGGCGACGACCATTTCACCTGGTAGTCGTAGCCGAACTGATCCTGGTAGCCCGATCCGGACGGCGCACGCGTGCCATCCTCGCTCATGAAGTACTGCCGGAACTTCGGCAGCGCGTCGTACATCACCGTCAGCTTGTTCTTCTGGTTGATCTGGCCGGTCAGCCGCGTCGTGTACCCACTGAGCTTCGACACGTCCTACTGCCTGGCTGCCGTCAGGGAAGGTCTGGTTCGCGATGTAGTTCGACGTGCCCCACTTGCGCGTCGAGTGGTAGAACCACAGGCGATCGCGCATGATCGGACCGCCGAAGCCGCCGTTGTAGTCCCAGATCTCCTTGAGGTTTCCGGCCGACTGCAGACCGCGGTTCTTCAGGTCGTCGTCGATGTTGCTGGAACGAAAGTTCTCGTTCGAGTACATCGCGAGGAAGTCGAAGCCGAAGCGGTTGCCGCCTTCCTTCGGGATCATGTTGATGCGGACCCCGCCGGTCTGCGACTCCGCCGATCCCGCAACCACCTGGTAGGACATCTCCTGGTACGCGCCCTGGTTGTGGTACACGCCCGCGATCGAGCCGGAGTTGAGGAGCGTCATCACGCTCATCCCATCCACTTCGAGCGCGGTGTCACCCTGCAGCGACCCGTACGCGACGACGGTGCCCTGCCACATCTGCGACGCCCCGCCGACGTCGAAGCGGCCCGATCCCGCCGGCGCGAGCGCCGGAACGGTCGCGGCCAGGCTCTGGAAGCTGCGCCCGGTCGGCAGCGACTCGATCTGTTCCCGCGACAGGACGGTCCGCTGCATGGTGCTCGCGACGTCCACGACGGGCGACGCGCCGGACACGGTGATCGTTTCCTCGAGGCCGCCGACCTTCATCTGGGCGTTCACGGTCGCCACGAACTCGGACGGGAGATCCAGCCCCTCTCGCACGAGCGTATTGAATCCCGGCAGCGTGAACGTCACCTTGTAGGTGCCGGGCCGGAGATCGGTGATGCGATAGGCGCCCGCGGCATCGGTGACGGCCGTGCGGGTCTGCTCGATGAGCGCTGGGCTCGCGACCTCCACGGTCACGCCGGGCATGATGGCACCGCTGTCGTCGCTGACGACGCCGGTGATGGCGCTCTGGGCCGATGCGGTCGACGCCACCGCCAGAGCAAGCAGGAACCCGATCGAGATCAACCCTGTCCTACGCCACATGCATTGCTCCTTCGCTCCAGGTTTTCGCTTGTTCAGCCGCGTGATTGCGCTGGAAGTTCTATACGGCAGTACCGATGGCGTGCAATACCGAAGAACACGTAGCGCAGCAGGATCGACGGCGGCGCGAGGCACCGATGAGGGTGAATCTGGATCGGCGGCGCGCGATCGATCGCCGCGGCGGGCGTGACACGTTCACCGACACGGGCCGGGCCCACACGGGCCCGGCGGCCGCGAACCGGAGGTTCAGACGACCTCAGGCCGTCTGCGCGACTTCGAGCAGCGTCCGACGGACCACGCCTTTGGTCATCGGCAGCTTGTAGGCGTTCTTCGACAGGGCGCGGGCGCCCGAGACCGACGCCTCCGCCGCGCGGGCGGCCAGATCCTCGGTGATCCGCTGACCGGCGAGCATCCCCTCGACCTCCGGCAGCCGCCACGGAATCGGCGCGACGCCGCCCAGCACGATCCGTGCGGATCGGCACACCTGCTGGTCCATCTCGAGGACGACGGCGGCGCTCACGACCGCGTGGGTCCAGGCCTCGCGGTCCAGCACTTTGTAGTAGCGGCTTCGCGTACCCGGCCGCGCTGCCGGCAGATCAATCGACGCGAGCACCTCGTCGTCGGCGAGCACGTTCTCCTGTGACGCGTTCTGCCGCGGCAGCACGAAGAAGTCGGCCGCCGGCACGCGCCGCTCGCCGCCCGGTCCGACGACGCGGAACGTGGCGCCGAGCGCGACGAGTGCTGGCGCCGTGTCGGACGGATGCACGATGTAGCTCGGTCCGCCACCGAAGATGGCGTGGAACTGGTTCTCGCCGGCGAACGAGAAGCACTGGTTGCCGCCCGCCTTGTAGCAGTTGAACCCGTTCCGGTAGTACCAGCACCACGGCCGCTGGCAGACGTTGCCGGCGATCGTGCCGACGTTCCGGATCTGCGGCGTCGCGATGCTTTCGGCCGCTTCGGCGAGCACGGCGTAGTCGCGGCGGATCGCTTCGTTCCGCGCGAGGTTTGCCAGCGTCGTCTGGCCGCCGATGGTGGTGCCGCCGCCCGACCGGGTCACCTGATTCAGGTTCGCGATCGTCTTGAGGTTCACCACTACGTCCGGCGAGATGATGCGGTCCTTCACCAGCGCCAGGACGTCGCTGCCGCCGCCGGCGAAGATCGGCGTCTGCCGCCGCCTGGCGCGCCCTCGCCGAGCGGCTCGCCGCATCCTGCACCGAACGGGCGTTCGTGTTGGCAAAGGTTTTCATGCGAGCGCTCCGAGTATCTTGTCGCGGGTGATCGGCAGATCCTTGATACGCCGCCCGATCGCGTTGTAGATGGCATTCGACGATGGCGGCCGGCGTCTGAATCATTCCCGACTCGCCGACGCTCTTCGCGCCGTACGGCCCGTAGCCGTCGTCGGCCTCGATGAACTCGACGTCCACGTCGGGTACGTCGAGGTGCGTGGGCACGCGGTCGAAGTAGTAGCCGGTCACGACGGGGTGTCCGGTCCGCTGGTCGTAGATCATGTTCTCGTGCAGCGCCATGCCGATGCCCATGCCGACGCCGCCCTTGATCTGGCTGACGGCGGTGAGCGGGTTCATGATGCGGCCAGACTCGTGCACGGCCACGTACTTCAGGAACTTGCACCGTGCCCAGCTCCGTGTCCACTTCCACTTCGACGAAGTGCGCGCCGAAGCAGTCGCGCCGCTTTCCCTTCGGCGCGCGGTGTCGGCGAGGCGTTGGCCCTGAGCAGCGCGGTGCCGGTCGGCATGCCCTTCTCCGCGATCTGCTTCTTCAGGTCGCGCACCGCCTCGATCACCGCCTGGCCGGTCTGGATCGTCGTGCGGCTGCCCGACTCGCCCACCGAGTACGGGACAGCAGGTCGGTGTCGCCCCAGACGACCGTGACCTTGTCCATCGACACACCGAGCTCGTCGGCCGCGATCATGTTCATCGTCGTCTTCGCGCCGGGGCCGACGTCGGTGACGCCGACATACAGCGTGTACTGCCCCTTCGAGTCGATGGTCAGCGCCGCGCTGCTGTTGCCGACGCCGGAACGGAACGACATGAACGCCACGCCGGCGCCGCGCTTGAGACGGCCCGGTGTCGGATCCCGGCACCGCCTTCCAGCGCTTCTTCCACTCGAAGAGCTCGGCGCCCCGCCGCACGCACTGATCGAGCGTGTAGTTGGTGAAGTTCCCATTGGGGCCGCCGGGCTTCACCATGTTCTTCATGATGAAGTCCACCGGATCCAGCTTCATCGCGTAGGCGATGTCGTCCATCATCGACTGGATCGGGTAATAGCCCTGCGGATCGGTCGGGCCGCGGAAGTTCCCCGACGTGGTCCGGTTCGTGTACATCGGGTACAGCGTGCTCTCGGTGTTCGCGCAGGAGTACAGCTCGAGGCCGGCGACGCCGCCGTTGTTCTTCCGGTACGGACCCATGTTGCTGATGGTCCGCAGCTGGATCGCCGTGAGCGTCCCGTCGCTCTTCACGCCGACCTTGTAGTACTGCACCGTCGGCCAGCGGCCGTGCATGCCGACGAAGTCGTCCTTGCGCGTGAACTCCAGCTTCACCGGCGTGCCGGCTTCCTTCGCCAGGACTGCGGTGATGAGGTCCGTGTCCTGGTTCTGGTTCTTGTTGCCGAAGTTGCCGCCCATGTACTTGCAGATGACGCGCACCTTCTCGTCGGGGATGCCGAGATCGCGCGCGATGTCATGGTGGCAGTTGTAGATCCCGCCGGTCGGGCGTATAGATCGTCAGCTTGTCGCCTTCCCAGTGCGCGACCACCGCCCGCGGCTCCATCTGCGCGTTGTGGCACATCACCGTGCTGTAGCGATCTTCGAAGACGCGATCGGCCTGCGCGAACCCCTGCTGGAGATCGCCGCGCCGCGAGACGTTCGGCACCGGCTCGTTGCGGGCGTTCAGCGAGATGTTCCCCTCGGGCCAGATCTTGACGGCGTCGTCCTTGAGCGCCGCCTCCTGGTCGAGGACGAACGGCAGCACCTCGTAGTCCACCGCGATCAGCTGGCAGGCTTCCTCGGCCACGTGCCGATCGACCGCGGCGACGGCCGCCACCGGCTCGCCGACGTAGCGCACCGGGTTGTTGAAGGCGTAGCGCCGCTGCTTCGTGATCTTCTTGAGCTCGTCGTTGTACTGGCCGCCGCCAGCGATGGACCCGGCGCCCCACACGAAGTTGCAGTTCTCGTGCGTGACGATCGCCTTCACGCCAGGCAGCGCGCGCGCCCTGGACACGTCGATCGAGCGGATGCGCGCGTGCGGATGCGGGCTCCTGAGGATGCGCGCGTAGAGCATCCCCTCGAGCTGGACGTCGCGCGTGTAGGTCGCACGGCCGGTCACCCGCTCGAGGGCGTCGATGCGCGGCGTCGGGTGACCGATGACCTTTTTCTGGTCGAGGCCGGTCGTCGTTGGAGTGCCGGTCTGCTGGCTCACTGTGCACCCCCTGAGGTCCTGCTGGACTTCGACGCGGCGCCCGCAGCGACCACCGCTTCGACGATGCGGTTGTAGTTCGAGCAGCGGCAGATGTTGCCGGCCAACGCCGCGCGCACGTCGGCGGGCGTCGGCGTCGGGTTGCGACTGAGCAGCGCTTTCGCCGACATCAGCTGGCCCGACGTGCAGAAGCCGCACTGCGGCGCGTCATGCGCGATGAACGCTTCCTGCAGCGGATCGAGCTTGCCGCCGCGCGCCAGGCCCTCGACGGTGAGGACGGTACGTCCCTCGGCCCAGACCGCGAGGTAGCTGCAGGAGTAGACGGGCGTGTTGTCGATGAGCACCGTGCACGCGCCGCACTCACCGCGCTCGCATCCCAGCTTCGTGCCCGTGAGCTTCAGCCGATCGCGGAGCAGATCGGCCAGCGTCCAGTGGTCGTCCACCTCGACACGCTGCGACGCACCGTTCACCGTGAGCCGGATCGTCGTGCGGGGCCGCTGTGGCGCTGCCGCGGGCGTCTGTGCCTGCCCGACAGCGACAGGCGCCGCCGCGGTGACAACCAGCGCCGCGCCCGTCGCGCCGAGGAACTCGCGCCTCGACACTTCGCCGTCGCGTTCGGTCGGGTCCTGAGGATCTTTGCTCATACGTGCTCCCAGCTTACTGCTGCTGCGCCGCGCCGCCGGTCTGCGGCCGTCTGGCGTTGGCGTCGGGCAGCGCAAACGCCACATACTGCCCGGGCACGCCCGCTCCGGCGATCGGCACGACGATGTACTGGCGGTTGCGCCACATGTAGGTCATCAGCGACCCCGTCTGCGGCGCATCCATCAGGACGGCGCCGGCGTCCTTGCCCGTGGTCTTGTCGTACGCCCGCAGCATCGCGCCGCGCGGATGGCCGTTGGTCGTGATGCTCGGCTCTCCCGCGATGACCAGTCCCTTGGTCACGATCGTGCCGACGCTGGTCTGCTGGCCCGTCCGCGGGATGTTCAGCCCGCGCAGCGCGGGGTGATTCCGGATCTGATCCGGCGTGTCGCCATGCGGCACCTGCCAGGTCAGCTCACCTCGATCGAGGTTGATCGCGGAGATCACGCCGTAGGGCGGCTTGTTGATCGGGAGCCCGTCGACGTTCGGCGACGACAGGAACCCCGCGCCCATCCCCGGGGGCGGCGAGGGGTTGCCAGGCGCGACCGGCTTGGCCGGCGCGCGGCCGCCGTTCAGGCGCGGGCCGTCGCCGGAGTGCCCCTGCACGTCGCGAAGTCCGGCAAGCGCGTCGCCGCCGACGTAATCGGAGTCCGAGAAGCGCTTGTCGGTGACCGGCAGGAGGCCGAGCCCGACCACCTGCTGGTTCGCGGACGCATACACCGTGTGCGTCTCGGGATCGTAGGAGCCGCCCGGCCAGTTGGTGCCGCCGAGGGCCGACGAGAACAGCAGCGACTTGTACGGCCCGTCCGGCTTGCTGAGGACCAGCGGATCGAACAGCTTCGACAGGTGGTACTTCTTCGACATCTCCACAGCCTTGGCGCGCAGCTCCGGCGTGAAGTCGATCAGCTCGTCGACCGTCAGGTTCTGACGCGAGTACGCCGGCGGCTTCGTGGGGAACGGCTGCGTCGGCGAATACCACTCGCCGGGTAAGTCGCCCTTCGGCACCGGCCGCTCCTCGATCGGCCACACCGGCTGCCCGGTCACGCGATCGAACACGTAGAGGAACGACTGCTTGCTCGGCATCGCCACCGCCTTGATGGCGCGCCCGTTCACCGTGATGTCCGCAAGGATCGGCGCCGACGAGAGATCGAGGTCCCACAGCGGGTGGTGCACGATCTGGAAGTGCCACTTGCGCTGGCCGGTCTTCAGGTCGAGCGCCACGAGGCTCTCGGCGAACAGGTTGTTCCCCGGACGGTGGCCGCCGTAGTAGTCGTTGGTGGGCGTCTCGACCGGCAGGTACACCATGCCGAGTTCCTCGTCGATCGCCATCTGCGTCCACACGCCGACGTGCCCCGTCTTCTCGCCCGATCCGTTCTGCCAGGTGTCGTACCCGAACTCACCCTTCAGAGGGATCGTGTGGAACGTCCACAGCCTCTTGCCCGTGCGGACGTCGAACGCGCGCACGTACCCCTTCACCTCGTCGACGCGATACGGCGTCGTCCCCTCACGCCCGGCGGCGCCGACGACGATGGTGTCCTTGCCGATGACGGGTGACGCGTGCAGGCCGATGTCGGCCATCGTGAGAGCGTCGAAGCCGGGACGCGCGAAGCGGCTCAGATCCTGGTCGAAGTCCTTCTTCAGATCGACGACACCGTTTTCGCCGAAGTTCGGAATGAGCTGACCGGTCTTCGCGTTCAGCGCCTTCATGCGATACCCGGTCGTGACGTAGATGATTCGCTCCTCGCGCCCGTCGGTCCAGTACAACACGCCGCGGCCGGCCCCGATGCGCGGGGCGAACTCCGCGCGGAACCCCTCGTCTTCGGTGTGAATCCAGAGCAGCGTCCCGCTCGCGGCCTCGAGCGCCGCCACAGACCGCCGCATGCCGCCGCCGACGACGTACACCACGCCGTTGGCCATGATGGGGGTCGCACCGAGGCGGAAGTCGAGGTTCGGACCCATGTTGTCGGTCCGGAAGCGCCACGCGACCTGTAGATCGTTGAAGTTGGAGGCGTTGACCTGATCGAACGGCTTGTATCGCCAGTTCCGGGCGTCGCCGCCGTAGTACACCCAGTCGCCGCTCCTGTCGGCCTGACCAGGCTGCGGCCCCTGGCCTGAGGGGCGGGCTATCAGCGCGCCGATCGCGATCGCAAGGATCGGGAGGACGCCGAGCCGGAGCATTCGTCGCGTCATGAACAGAGCCTCCGAGTGCGTAGAGAACCCCCCGAGCGGGAGATCAGGCAGAGTCTGCCACCGGGGGTCGGAGGGCGCAATACCGGGGAACGCGTAGGGCTGAGGCGGAAACCCGCGTCAGTCGAGGTGAATAATCCCACGGCGAATGGCCACGCTGACTGCCGCCGTCCGGTCCTTCACGTTGAGCTTTGTGAGGATGTTGCGGACGTGCACCTCGGCCGTCCGTTCCGTTATGCCGAGAGACGCCGCGAGCTCCTTGTTGCGCATCCCCTGCGACAGCAGTTCCATCACCTGCACCTCCCGGTCGCTCAGCGCCGGCGTCGCAGCGCGCGCGGTCAGCCGCGCCTCCACGAGCGGTGCGACCGGACGCTGCCCCGCGTGGACCTCTCGAATGACACGCACGAGGTCCTGCGACAGCGTGTCCTTCAACAGGTAGGTCGTCGCGCCCGCCTGCAGCGCGCGGTAGATGTCCTCGTCGCCCTGCAGCACGGTGAGGACGATGATCTTCGCGGCCGGGTCGATTGCCCGGAGCCGCGCGATCGCGTCGATGCCGGACATGCCGGGCATCTGCAGGTCCATCAAGGTCACGTCCGGACGCAGCGCCGGGTAGCACGCGAGCGCTTCGTTGCCCGACGCCGCCGCGCCCACCACGCGGATGTCGGTCTCGCGCTCGATGACGAGCGAGATCCCCTCGCGTACCAGGAAGTGATCGTCGACGCACAGGACGCGGATGGTGTCGGCCATCGACGCTCAACTCGCGACCGGGAGCACCGCCGTGATCTCGGTCCCGCGGCCGGGCGAGGTAACCAGCGTGAGCGCGCCGCCCACGCTTTGGGCGCGATCGTACATGCTCGCGATGCCGAAGTGGCACGCACCCTTGGCCTCACCCGAATCGAACCCACGCCCGTCGTCGGCCACCTTCAGCGTGACGGCGGACTCCTCGTAGTGGAGGTCGATCCGGAGCCGGCGCGGCGACGCGTGGCGGACCGAGTTGAGCGCAGCCTCCTGCGCGATGCGGACGACCTGCTCCTCGACCTGCGGCGGGCACGGGTATGGCGTCCCCTGCACCTGGAGCGAGAACGCGATCTCACGGCCGTCGGTGGCGAACTCGCCCGCGCGGCGCAGGCTCTCCACGAGATTGCGATGGGCCGGCTGCGTGTGCAGGTCCCAGATGGAGCGGCGCGCCTCGCGGATGTATTCCTCGATCCGATCGCGCAGGCGCAGGAAGCGGGCCTGCAGACGCGGTGTCGGCCCGAGGTCGTGCGCCAGCGAGTCGAACTGGAGCGCGATCGCCACCAGCCCCTGGAGCAGCGTGTCGTGAATCTCGCGCCCGAGCCGCGCGCGCTCGGAGATGATGAGCGAGAACTGCTTCCGCAGGTGGCGCTCTCGCAGCTGCCATCCGGCGAACAGCAGTACGCACGCCGAGAGGCCCGCGATCGCCCAGAAGGTGGCCGTCTGGTAGAACATCGGCGCCACCGCGAGCTCCCACGCCGCCTCGCTGGCGGAGACGCCGCCCGCACCGTCCTCGACGACAGCCCGGAAGACGTACCGGCCGGGCCGCAGGTTCGTGTAGAACGCCTGGCGACGCGTGCCTGCGGCGACCCAGTCCTGGTCGAACGGATCGAGGCGATACCGGAAGCGCGCCTTCAGCGGCGCCGTGAGGTTCACGGCCGTGTAATCGATTTCGAGCTTGCGCGTGCCGGCCGGCAGACGCATCGCGGTGCCGGGCCTGAACCGGCGATCGTCGGCCAACGCCCCTTCGAACCGCAGGGGCGCCGGGGCGCCATGCGCTTCGAGCACGTGTGGATCGAGCACGGTGACACCACGCGTCGTCACGAACCAGAGCCGGCCGTCGAGCGCGCGCACGGCACCGTGGCTCAGGCCGACGGCGACCGGCGTGCCGGCGATACCGTCCGATCGCGTGTAGAGGGAATGTCGGGGCTGGGCGCCCGGCGTCGCAACAGCGCGATCGAACTCGTCGCGCTCCACCTGGAGGACGCCGGTTGGCGAGCCGATCCAGAGCGCGCCGCTCCTGTCGGAGACGAGCGACATGATCGACTGGATCGGAAAGCGATCCGTCGCCTGAACGGTCGCGATCCTGCCGTTGTCGAAGCGGCTCAGCGCGCCGTTGCCGCCGAGCCACAAGCCCCCGTCGTCGGCTTCGTGCAGGACCGTGTACACCGGGGCGCGCGGACCGGGCGCGATCGGAAGGACCGCGTGCTCGTCCGCGCCGATGTGCGCCACGCCGCCGTTGTCGAACGCAAACCAGGCGCGGCCTGACGTGTCTACGAGCGCGGCCGTGACGTGCGCGTCGCGTACCGCGTCAGGCAGCGTGGGGCGGCGCACATCGCCGCCGCGCCAGTGCACGATGCCGTGTTCGGCGGTGACGAGCCAGAGACCGCCCTGACGATCGAGCTGGATCGACTGGATTGCCCCGGCCTGCCGCTCCAGAGGCCACGGCACGCGAGACGCATTCCCGAGCCGATCGACGCGGAAGAGCCGATGGGCCTCGGCGACCCAGAGTCCGTGGTCATCGATCGCCATCGCTCCGGCGTCGGCCGGAATGGGAATTTCGCGGCGCAGGCCGGTGGCGATCGGCAGGTACGAGAACAGCTTGTCGACCGTGCGGATCCAGACGCTGCCATCCGGTTCCATCGCCACCCCGCGCGCGAGGCCGATGTCGATGATCTGCTCGATCGTACGCGGCGTGAGCCGATTGAGCCCCTCGGTCGTGCCTGCCCAGATGTTGCCGTCGCGATCCTCGAGGAGCGAGTAGACGCCGTCGCCGAGCAGGCCGCTGAGACTGGTCGCGCGTTCCAGCGAAGGCGCGGATCCTCCCGCGTTGCGCGCCCGCCAGAGGCCCTGGCCGCCGGTGCCGACCCACAGGCTCCCCTTGCGATCGACCACCATGCGGACGCCGCGCCCCTGTCTCGGCACCAGCGTGGCGCCAGGGCTCGAGGCGAACGATCGGTAGCCGACGGTCGGATCCGTGAACCAGACAGTGCCGTCCGGCGTCTCGGCGAAGCCTCCGAGGGTGTCGCCGAAGCGTGACGTGCGCTCGAACCGATCGTCGCCCCGGCGCCGGACGAAGATGCTGGTGCCCGCCGCGGCGTACACCGAACCGCCGCGATCGACGTAGACACCAAATACCGGACCGGCCGGGAGCCCGCGCGCCTCGCTCCACTGGTTCCACCGCGTTCCGTCGAACGCCGACAGTCCCGCGTCTCCGGCCGCCCACACGACGCCGTCGGCGTCTTCCGCAATGCCCAGCACGGCGCCTCGCCCCAATCCCTCGTGCCCGGTGAACAGCGAGACCCGTCCGTTCACGACACGGGCGATCTGCCCGTCGACCCCGAAGCCGACCCACATGGCGCCGCTCTTCGAGACGAGCAGCGCACGCACCGGCAGATGCGGAAGCGGATCGGGACTGAAGACTTCCCACTGGGAGAAGCGGACCCCGTCGAACCGGAGGAGCCCCTCACGCGTGCCGACCCAGAGGTAGCCGTCGGCATCCTGCCCGAGCGCCCAGATGGTCGCTGACGGCAGTCCATCCTTTTCGTTCCAGGAGGTGATCGCGACGTCGGTAATGACGTTGCGCAGGTCGGTCGCGCCGGTCGCACGGACCGTGACCAGAAGCAGCGCGACCAGGAGAAGGATTCTTCGCATCGCTCGCGTGAGGGGCCGCGCGGCCGAAGCGGGCGCCGGACGGCGAAGTATATACACGCCTCCAGATGGCATCCAGCCACTCGGGTACACTTTCTCACGTCGTGTCGCTGCTTTTCCTCCTCGCCTACACCTGCTCCGGCCTGGCGGGCCTCGTGTATGAAGTCAGCTGGACGCGGCTCCTCACGCTCTACATCGGACACACGACGGCGGCCGCGAGCGCTGTGGTTGCGGCCTTCCTGGGCGGACTTGCCGTCGGTGCGGCGGGCGGCGGCATAGTCGCGTCCCGCCTGTCGCCGCGCCGGAGCCTGCAGGCGTACGTCGGCCTCGAGCTCTTCGTCGCGCTCGCGGCACTGCTTGTTCCGTTCGAGCTCCGCGCGCTCAGACCGCTCCTCCAGTGGGCGTACGCCGACGCCGCACCAGGGTTGCTCTTCCCTGCCGTGCGCCTGGCGTCCTGCCTCGGCATGGTCTTCATCCCGGCCGCGGCACTCGGCGCCACGTTTCCGATGGCGGTCCGCTGGTTCTCGCGGCGCGCGAGACACCCGGTCCGCGCGAGCGCAGCGCTCTACGCGATGAACACGGTCGGCGCGGCGCTCGGATCGCTGCTCGCGGGTTTTCTCCTCATCCCCGCGATTGGCCTCTCGGGCACCACGTACGTCGGCGTGTTCGCCAGTGTCGCTGCGGCGGCGCTGGTGGCGGTGGTCGCCGCGCGTGAACCGCGCGAAGAAGTGGCGCCGCCCGACTCGCCCTCGAGTGCGTCCCGCCAGGCGAAGCGGCCGCAGGTTCGCACGCCCGCGACGATCGACCACGCGCAGCCGTGGCTGGCGATGGCGGTGCTTGGCCTCTCGGGATTCGCTTCGCTCGTTCACGAGATTGCCTGGACACGCATCCTCGCGCTCGTGCTCGGCCCGACGACGTACGCGTTCGCCGCGACGGTGGCGGCGGTGGTCGCGGGCGTCGCCATCGGATCGGGCGGGGGCACGTGGCTGCTCGGACGCCTGCGCGCCGGATCCCATGCCGGCTGGCTCGCGCTCGTCCTCGCTCTCGGCGCCGTCACCATCGTCGTCACCTCGACGCTGGCCGGGCGCGTCGTTCCCTCAACGGTCGCGCACCAGATCGCTGCGAGCCCCGGCTCGTTCGCCGCGCTGCTGCGCCAGGGAATGCTGCTCACGGCGCTCCTGATCCTGCCGACATCGATCTGCATGGGCGCGGCATTTCCGCTCGCGCTGACGCTGGCGGGCGACCCCGCGCACTCCGCCGCGCGCCGCTTCGGCCTGGTGTACGCCGTGAACACTGTCGGATCCGTGTCTGGCACGCTCGCCGCCGGATTCCTCCTCATCCCATGGCTTGGCCTGCCGACGACGCTCGCGGTTGCGGCTCTCTGCCTGCTTGCCGCGGCGCTGGCCGTCGTCGCCGCGTCGGAGGTGAGTGCCCGCATGCGGGTCACCGGCTACGCGGCATGCACCGTCGCCGTGCTTGCGATGCTGGTTGCGCCCCCGTGGGATCGCGAGCTGCTTGCGAGCGGTGTCTACCTCTACGCCCCGTTTGTCCCGAAGTCGCTCGACCTCGAGACACAGCTCAGGGCGGGCACGCTCCTCTACTACAAGGACGGAGCGCCTGCCACGGTGTCGGTGAAGCGTCTCACCGGTACGACGACACTGGCGGTGGACGGCAAGACCGATGCGTCGAACCGCAGCGACATGCTGACGCAGAAGCTCGTAGCGCACCTGCCGCTGATGCTCCACGACAACCCGCGGCGCGTCGCCGTCGTCGGCCTCGGAAGCGGCGTCACGGCCGACGCGGCGCTCGCACATCCGGTCGAGCGCGTCGACGTCGTGGAGATCTCGCCGGAGGTGGTGGAGGCAGCGCGGTTCTTCGAGCAGGAGAACCACAACGCGCTCGCCGACCCGCGCACGAACCTCATCGTCGGCGACGGGCGCTCGCATCTGCTGCTGGCGCGCCAGCAGTACGACGTCATCGTCTCCGAGCCGTCGAACCCCTGGATTGCGGGCGTCGCCGCGCTCTTCACCCGTGAGTTCTTCGAGGGCGCGCGCGCACGACTGGCGCCCGGCGGGATCATCTGCCAGTGGGCGCACACATACACGATGAGCGACCGCGATCTGCGTTCGATTGTCGCGACCTTCATCTCGGTGTTCCCGGACGGCACGGCCTGGATGGTGAACGACGCCGACATACTGCTGATTGCGGGCACGTCGCCGATCGAACCGTTGCTCGGACGGATCGCGCAGAACTGGAGCGCCAGGCCCGCCGCCACCGCGAACCTCGCCGAAGTCGGCGCGCTCGAGCCGTTCGCGCTCCTGTCGCTCTACGCCGCCGGCCCTGCGGAGCTGACCGAGTACGCGAAGGGCGGGGACATCCTCGACGACGACCGCATGCGCCTGGAGTTCTCGGCGCCGCGCGAGTTGCACAACCCGGTGGCTGCCGACAACGAAGCGTCGCTCGAAGCGCTGCTTGGCGAGGACGACGGACCGGCGACGATCCGCGAGGCGAGGACCGCAGCCACCGCCGCAAGCTGGCGGCGGCGCGCCGACATGATGGCCAGGGCCGACGCGCACGCGATCGCGTACGACGATTACGTCCGCGCGCTGAAGCTCGACCCCGCCGACGCCGGCGCGCTCGACGGCCTGGCAAAGACGGCGACGCTCACGAGCCGAGCGCAGGACGCCCTCTCGTGGGTGAAGTCGCTGACGACGGAGAGGCCGAGCCTGGCGTCGCAGGTCGCGACGTCGAAGCTGCTCGCGGCGGCGGCGCTGAAGGCCGACGCCATCGAGGCGGTCAGGGGCGCGTGTGACGGGCGTCCGCCCGCGGCTGCGGCGTGCGAACAGCTGGCGTCGATCTACGCGGACGTCGGCGACCGCGCGCAGCTCGCGCCGGTCGTGCAGACGCTGCAGAGCATCGCGCCGGAGGCGGCGGCCACGCACTACTACGCCGCAGCGCTCGCCTTTCTGGGCGGCGACGCGCAGACCGCGCTGGACCATGCGCAGCGCGCGATCCAGGCGGATGCCTCGTACGCGGCTGCGTACGACACGGCGGGCGCGGCTCACACGAAGCTCGCGCAACCGGATCAGGCGCGTCAGGCGTTCCTGACGTCGCTGCGGCTCACGCCGCACGACAGCACGGCCTACACGAACCTGGGACTCCTGGAGTTGGCGGCGGGTAACCGCGCGGAAGCTGCCAACTACTTCGCGGAGGCGCTGTGGTTGTCGCCGGATGCGGAGGCGGCGCGGGAGGGGCTTGCGCGCACGCGGGAGTGAACGTGACCAGGTGTAGGGCCGGGCTGTAGGGGCCGGGTCTTAAGACCGGCCTCTACAGCAGCCCACGCGTCACGCCGCCTGAATCGACAGCGTGACCTTCACCTCATCGCCGACGAGGAAGCCGCCGGTCTCGAGCGCGGCATTCCAGTTCAGGCCGAATTCCTTCCGGTTGATCGTCGTCTCGGCTTCGAACCCGAGCTTCTCGTTGCCCCACGGATCCTTCGCGAGCCCGAGGTAGCTCACCGGCAGCACGATCCGCTTCGTGACGCCGCGGATCGTGAGATCGCCTTCGACGTCGTACCGGTCCTTCCCGCGCGGCGTGACTGCAGTGCTCGTGAAGGTAAGCGCGGGGAATTGTTCCACGGCGAAGAAGTCTTCGGACCGGAGGTGCTTGTCGCGGGCCGGTTCGCCGGTATCGATGCTCGCCGCCTGAATCGTGACCTGCACGGTGGACTGCGCCGGCTGCTCCTGGTCGAACGCGATTGTGCCGGCGAAGTCCGAAAAGTGCCCGCGGACCCTGGTGAGGAGGTGACGGACCTGGAACGCGGCTTCGGAGTGCGCCTTGTCGACGTGAAGTGTGCGAACGGCGGTGGCTGCTGCGGTGCTCATGATGACTCCCTCTCTCCTGTATGAGTGCTGTTTTTCATTGCGGCTGCGTGTAGGGCCGGGTCTTAAGACCCGGCCCTACAGATGATCGATGTCGTTCATGCGAGGTCGAAGACGAGCACTTCCGCCTGCTCGCCGTTGGTCAGCGTGATCGCCTCCTCGCTGACCGCCGCCGCGTCCCCGGCGTCGAGCACGCGTCCGTTCACGACGACCGAACCGCGCGCCACGTGAACCCAGGCCGAGCGCCCGGGCCCGACGTCGAAGGTGCGCGCGGCCTCGCCTGCGAGCTGCGTCACCCACACGTCCACGTCCTGCTGCAACGCCACGCTGCTGTCGCGGCCGTCGCGGGAGGCGAGCAGCACGAACTCGCGCGACGCCGTGCCGCGGTCGAAGCGGTACTGGCCGTACGCCGGCGACAGCCCACGCGCACCCGGCACGATCCAGATCTGCAGGAAGTGCGCGGGCTCGGTCGCCGAGGGGTTGAACTCGCTGTGCACGACGCCGGATCCGGCGCGCAGGTGCTGCAGTTCGCCCGGGCGGATCACCGATCCGTTGCCGAGGCTGTCGCGGTGCTCGAGGGCACCGTCGAGGACATAGGACAGGATTTCCATGTCGCGGTGCGGGTGAGCCCCGAAGCCGGCCCCCGGCGCCACGCGGTCGTCGTTGATGACGCGCAGCGTCCGATGTCCCATCTGCGCGGCGTCGAAGTACTCGCCGAACGAGAAGCTGTGGCGGCTGTCCAGCCACTGCCAGTTGGTCTGTCCCCGCTCCGCCGCGCGCCTGATGCTGACCATGACGTCCTCCATGTCCCAACCGCTAGATGACTTCTGCCCCCAATCAGGCAATGTCCCGGCCACCGGACGCCACCACGTAAACTGCTGATTTCATTGGCTGAACTGAGCACGGCCCAGATGACGACGCCATATTGATATATCGATTTGATATAGTCTTGACGTCAAAACGAGAGGATCTCCATGCGCGCCACCGACCTCGACCTCCGCGAGCTGCTCGATTTCGAACCGACCGGCGGCGTCATCCGGTTCGCCGGCGATCGCGCCCTGCTGCTCAACACCGTCGCCCTGGGGCTGCTGCGACGCGAGCTGGTCGAAACGCTGGGCATCGTGACCGCTCGCGGCATCCTCACGCGCTTCGGCTATGCGCACGGCTGGCGCACCGCGGAGGCGCTGCGGCAGCAGTTCGAGTGGGACTCCGCGCATGAGTGGCAGCTCGCGGGCGGACGCGTCCATCAGCTCCAGGGGTTCCTGATCTACGAGCCGGTGCCGCGCGCTCCCGGCGAACCGCCGAAGGCGTTCGCGCAGGCGGTCTGGCGCGACTGCGTACGAGGCGCAGGAACATCTCGCGCAGCTCGGGCCGTCAGCCGAACCGGTGTGTTGGACGCTGGCCGGCTATGCCAGCGGCTATCTCAGTTGCGTGGCCGGACGCCGCATCCTCTGCTTCGAGGAGAAGTGCGTCGCACGCGGTGATGCCTACTGCCTGATGATCGGCCGCCCCGAGGAGGAGTGGGAGAACTGCCCCGCCTCCGATCGGCGCTTCTTCGATCGCATGTGCCTCGACGAGGCGCTCAAGGACGTGACGGAGCGGCTGAAGTCGACCGAGCAACGGCTGGCTGCGCGCAAGCGCCAGCTTGCCCGCATGAAAGTAGAAGAGCGCGAGACCGGTATCGTCGCCGCCAGCGAGCGCATGCAGCGCGTCGTGGACGAAGCGCGGCGCGTCGCCCGCGTCGACTCCACGGTCCTCATCACCGGCGAGAGCGGCGTCGGCAAGGAGGTGATCGCGCGGTTCATCCACGACGAGTCGGCGCGCGCGGTGCGGCCGTTCGTCGCGATCAACTGCGCCGCCGTCCCCGAGGCGCTCATCGAAAGCGAGCTGTTCGGGCACGTCCGCGGCGCCTTCACGGGCGCGACGCAGGACCGGGTCGGCCTGTTCGAATCGGCCAACGGCGGGACGCTCCTGCTCGACGAGGTCGGGGATTTGCCGCTGCCGATGCAGGTGAAGCTGCTGCGGGTGCTGCAGGAGCGCGAGTTCCGCCGGGTCGGCGAGAACCGCACGCGCAAGGTGGACGTGCGCGTGCTGGGCGCCACGCATCGCGACCTCGCAGGCGAAGTCGCGGCCGGACGGTTCCGGCAGGATCTCTACTATCGCCTTCGCGTGATCGAGATCCGGATCCCGCCGCTCCGCGAGCGTCGCGACGACATCCTGCCGATCGCGCGGCAGGTGCTGGCCGACACGGCCGCACGGATGAAGCTGCCGACGACAGGGTTCACGCCAGCCGCCGCCGACCAGCTCCTGCGGTGGGGCTGGCCCGGCAACGTGCGGGAGCTGCAGAACGTCATCGAGCGCGCACTGGTCCTCGCGCGGGGAAATCGCGTGGAGGTCGAAGATCTGCCCGACGAAGTGCGGCGCGCCGCGCCCGGCACGGGCGGGCCCGGCATCGCGGCGGCTCGGACCCTCGCGGACGTCGAGCGGGACCACATTCTGGGCGTGCTCGACTCGGTGGAAGGCAATCGCACGAAGGCGGCGGCGATGCTTGGAATCGGATCGGCAACGCTCTTCCGAAAGCTCAAGGAGTACCGCGCGTAGCGGCCTTCTTCTGTCCAACGACTCCCACGATGCCCGGCGCGGTCTTCAGCCGGATGACCCTGCGCGGCGCAAGTCCCGCAGCGGTCTGCCAGCCCGAGATCTCCTCCTCCGACCAGGTCCCCGACTCGCTGGTGAGCGCGAAGTACAGGTCGAGCAGCGCGCCGACCTGACCGGCATCGGCCGGCGACCGGGGCCGCACGAACTCGAGCACCAGGCAGACGCCACCAGGCTTCAGCGCACGCGCCACCCGGCCGACGAGCGCGCGGTTCGTCGCGTCGTCGAAGTGGTGCACGAGCTGCGAGACGCACACCAGGTCCCATGCCTCGACGCCCAGATCGGCCTGGAGCGCATCCCCTTCGCGATGAACGACGCGGTCGCCCATGCCTTCCTTCGCCAGAATCGGCGCAGCGTGCTTCACCGCCTCCGGCAGATCGAGCACCTCGGCGCGCAGCGCGGGATAGCGCCGGCACATCGCCACCGACAGGAATCCGTGCGACCCGCCAACGTCCAGCATGGTGGTCGCCCCTGATGGCATAGTTGTGCGCCGCACGATTTCCGGCGCCGCGAGGCCCGAGAGCACGCGCATCGCGCGCTGGTAGGTCTCCCACTGCTCGTCCGACGCGCCGTGATGGATGTCGATCGGCCGGCCCGTGCGCACGAACGGCTCGAGCTGCGCGATGTACGACCACTCGACGAACTCGAACAGCAGCTTGTCGCGCACCGACTGCCGCGCATCGGCCAGCAGCCACTTGCGGGCGAAAGGAGTCAGCGCGTACGTGCCGGCCGCGTGCCGGAGGTAGGCCGACGCGACCAGCGCGTTCGCGATCTTCGCGGTGGCGGACGGCGACGTGCCGCAGCGTTCCGCGATCTGCTCCGCTGTGAGCGGTCCACCGGCCAGCGCCTCGAAGACGCCCACCTTCGTCGCCACCATGATGGTCCGCGCGCGCAGGAGGCTGACGTGCGTGTGCATCATCGTGAGCGGCGCCAGGTCCAGCGCCAGCACCACAGCTTCGATTGGATTCTCCGGGCGAACGGAGAGCTTCATGGATGGTGGGGGCTCAGCGCCCGCCGCGACCCAAGCGGACGACGATGTCGTACTCGGGTTTGGTGACGGGTTGAACGGACAGGCGGCTTCCCTTCCGGGTCACCACCATGCTTTCGAGACCCGTCGTCGACTTGAGCGTCTCCAGCGACACGATCGCGGGAAACCGCTCAACGAAGCCGATGTCGACCATGTACCAGATCGGCGACTCCTTCGTGCTCGCCTCGTCGTAGTACTTGTGCCCCTTCTTCAGCGCAAACGGATCCGGATACGCCTCGCGCGCGATCTCGGCCAGTCCGGTGACGCCCGATGGATCGGCGTTGGACGCGTAGAACAGCACACCGTCGCCGACCTTCATCTCGTCGCGCATCAGGTTGCGCGCCTGATAGTTTCGGACCCCTTCCCAGCTCGTCGTGCCGTCACGTTTCAGATCGTCGATCGAGTACACACCCGGCTCGCACTTCATCAACCAGAACTTCCGCGACATGATGCGGTAGAGAATACGTCAGAGCGCGGCGGGAACGCGAAACGCACGGCGGCCGCGCACCATCAACGTGCGCGGCGCATCGGGACGGGGCATACGAGCCGGTTCGACTACCCGGGACGCGCCCGTCCGGTGATGGTGAGTGGTGTGGTGGCCGGCGCCGTTACGCGCTCTTGGTGAACCAGCTGCAGGCGAGTTGACCGCGGATCCTGACGCCGGTGTCGGCCGTGGCGTCGACGGCAAAGACGCCGCCCTTGCCCCGTTGCTCGATGACGGCCCGGCCGTTGCCCCGCAGTTCCGTACCGCTGCCCATCGTGTTGACGTAGTGGGTGCGTCCCGCCTCGGTCACGCGCAGCCTGAAATGCTCGGCGCCGCTCGCGGTGCGCCAGAGCGTCAGGGTGACGCTGCGATCCTTCTCCTGGCCGTACAGGCTCCACATGTCGCCGCGTGCCTGCTCGACGTGCGCCGCGTCCGAGTAGCTGCAGTTGCCCGAACCCGCCATCGCGAAGGTCCTGCTATCGACGTTGAGGGTGGCCTGAATGGTGTTGCGCGCCGAGCCCGGTGGCTGCAGCGGCATGTGTGCCGAAAGTCCTGTCGCTCCGGCCAGTGCCGACGTGGCTAGCCCGAGCGCCCATCGATTCACCTGACGGATCATCTGCGCTCCTTGCCCGAGAGAACCGGATACAACAACATACGCGGTCGCGCCGGCTCACGGATCGGCCGGACCGCGACTCGCACCTGAT
This sequence comes from uncultured Acidobacteriota bacterium, assembly GCA_963748265.1. Lineage (GTDB taxonomy): Bacteria > Acidobacteriota > Vicinamibacteria > Vicinamibacterales > CAVVIG01 > CAVVIG01. Next base: position 366,821 of record CAVVIG010000005.1, read on the forward strand.
TTCCGGGCATCCGTCCCACCAAGGTAAGCGCGGGCCGTGGAAACGGCTCGAAACAGCTCGACCAGTGCGCTGTAAGGCTCAGGAAGGGCAGACAGACAGGGTGGGCGAGGTGCGCGGACTGACCGGGGCCCGGTGTGGTCTGGAGGCAGGCAGGGCGCGCGAGTTGCCCCGCGCGCCCGACTTGCGACTACGACTTGTGACTGCGATTACTTCTTGAGCGACGGATGCTCGTAGCCGACCGTCAGGATGTCCGCCGAGGGCCGGAAGCTCAGATAGTCGACGTGGTCGTCGATCTGCGCCCAGCCGTGCGGCACGCCTGCCGGGATGATGACGATGTCGCCCTGCTTCACCATCCGCCTCACGACATCAGCACCGCCGATGCGCCCGCTGCAGGAAGGGCCGTTCAGCGTCGTCGTCACTTCGGCGTCGGGAGCCGACCTGCGGCCGTTGACGATGTGGCCACCGGTGATCATCATGCCGCTGCCCGAGACGATGTAGTAACCCTCGGTCTGCTTGTCGTGATAAAGACCCGATCCCGAATCCGCGGGCGGGCTGGCCACTGTTTCGCCGCAGGCCGGCTGCGGAGCAGCGGCCGGACGAGCGGCTGCGCCTGCAGCGGCGGCCGCCGGCGCGGCGGGCGGAGCGCCGGTCTTGCCGCGATGAATGATCCCGACCGCGAAGTGCTGGTCGCCGATGTCCATGACCTTGATGGTCCGGTCGACGCCCGGCTGCTTGTTCACGGTCGCGACGTCCTCGGCAGTGATGTAGGTGGCCGCCGTCGGCTTCTTGTTCTGCGCAAGGCCGATCGCAGGGCTCAGAATCAGCGCGATGCCGAGCACTCTCAGAATGGCTGTCTTCATCGAACTCCTCCTCAGGAGAACCACGGATAGGCACCCGCCGCCGCGTCGGCGGCAGACGTGCCGGTAACTGTAACGCGGAGTACCTGGAATCGGGGAGAGAAGTTGACGCTACTCGGGTTCGCCGGACATCTCGCGTTTGAGCCACGCGCGGGCGTGGGTCCAGTCGCTCTCGACCGTGCGAAGGGAGACGCCGAGGTGTTCGGCCACTTCCGGCGCGGACATGCCCGAGAAGAATCGCAGCGACACCACTTGGGCGGCGCGCGGGTCGACCGATTCGAGGCGCGTCAGCGCCGCTTCGAGCGTCAGCAGGTCCTCGACCGGAACCTCGCCGGTCGTCGCCGCCTTGACCAGGTCGTCGAGCGAAATCGGCTGCGCTCCGCCCCCGCGTTTCTGCCGTTTCTGGTGACGGCCGTGATCGACGAGGAGCCGTCGCATCGCCTGGGCTGCCAGGGCGAGACCGTGGGTCCGGCCTTGCCACTCGGCGCCATGCTCGTTTTCGAGCCGGAGCCAGGCTTCGTTGACCAGCGCCGTCGGCTGAAGCGTATGGTTCTTCCGCTCGCGGCTCAGGTAGCGACGGGCGACACGACGCAGCTCGGCATAAATGGCAGGAAAGATATCTTCCGCATGCCCAGGCTTCGACGTCACGGTGGGATGCAACGCTAGCACAATGGTTTGACGATGTGACGACCCAGCAGGCGGCCGGATGGGAATCCGGTGCGCACCGATGAGCAATGCCGCAACACACTGCGAACAAACGCCTTGCCTGCGTCTCAGGTGCAGGGTCTGGCATATGGCCCATTCCGCCGCTGGCGACCGGCGGCCGTGGGTGTTCGCGGGCGATCCCGGCTGCGGGGTTTCCCTCCCGATAGCGCGTTTAGTCCATGATGGACACACGGCCCATGGAAAGTCAGCGCGCCCTCTTGACGATGGCGATGCTCTGCGCCGCAACCATCACGGCCCAGTTCGTCGGCGGCAAGGCGACGCGCGACGCGCTGTTCCTGACCTCGCTCGACTTCACGGCGCTGCCGGCGATGCTGATCGCGACGTCGGCGGTGCTCCCTCCTGCTGGTCGCGTTCAACAGCGCGGTGCGCGCGGCTGCATCCCGCCGGCGATTCTCGTGCCGGCCGCGTTTGCCGTGAGCGGGGTGCTGTTCCTGGTCGAGTGGATACTGAGCGTCCGCGGCTCCCCGGCACGGCCGTCATTCGTCTACCTGCACATCTCCGGCGCCGGCCGCTGCTCGCGTCCGGCTTCTGGCTGATCGCCAGCGAGCGGTTCGATCCGCGCACGGCCAAGCGGCGCTTCGGGCAGATCGCCGGTGCGGGCACGCTGGGCGGCCTCCTCGCGCGCCGTCGTCGCCGAGCGGGTCGCGCCATCTGTTCGGCGCGCCGGCGCTGCTCCCGTTCCTCGCCGGCGCTGCAGTTCGTCAGCGCGCTGTCGTGGTGCGCCAGCTGGCCGCAGTCCGGCCATCGTCGGCGATGCTGCTGCCGGAACCGGTCGGCCGCCGGCTCGGCGGCGCGATCCGGCCTGCGCGTCGTCGCCGAAGCGCCGTACCTGCGGCATCTCGCGCTGCTCGTGCTGCTCGGCACGACCAGCGCGGCGCTCGTCGACTACCTGTTCAAGGCGCAGGCCGTCGAGACGTTCGGCCGCGGCGATCAGCTGCTCCGGTTCTTTGCGCTGTACTACGCGGCGACCAGCCTCATCACGTTCGTCCTGCAGACGTCCTCGAGCCGCGTCGTGCTCGAGCGCTTCGGCCTGGCGCGACGACGAGCACGCCGTCGGTGGCGCTGCTCGTCGGCAGCGCTCGGCGAGCCTGGTCGCGCCGGGGTTCGGCAGCCTGCTCCTCGCGCGCGGCGGCGAGTCGGTGTTCCGCAGCTCGCTGTTCCGCGCCGGCTACGAGCTGTTCTACACGCCGATTGCCGGCCGACGAGAAGCGCGCCGCGAAGTCGATCATCGACGTCGCCTTCGATCGCCTGGGCGACGCGATCGGCGGCGGGCTGGTCCGCCTGTCGATGGTGCTCGCGCCCGCCGCGCAGACGCCCGCCATCCTCTCGCTGGCTGCGGCCTGCTCGGCGGTCGCGATCTTCGCCGCGAGCCGCCTGAATCGCGGCTACATCGGACCGCTGCGAGAACAGCCTGATCCAGAAAGCCGCCGACCACGCCGGCCGGCGCCGACGCGTCCGGCGACCGCAGCACGCGCGAGCTGATCGCTCTCGATCCTGCGCCGCGAGGCCGCGGCCGTCGAACCGCGACACTCGAGCCCGCCTGCACGACGACGCCGATCCGCGGCGCTCGACTCGGTGATGCAGGACATTCTGCAGCTGCGGTCGCGCGACCGCGAGCGCGTCGTCTCGGTGCTGTCGCGGCAGGAAGGGCTCGCCGGCTGCGCTCGTGCCGCACGTGATCCCGCTGCTCGCGTGGGATCCGGTCGCCGAGCACGCGATGTTCGCGCTGCGGAAGGTCGCCGAGGAGCACGTCGGGCAGCTCGCCGACGCGCTGATCGATCCGAATCAGGACTTCGCCGTCCGCCGCCGCCTGGCGCGCGTGTTCTCGGTGTGCGTGTCGCAGCGCGCCGCCGACGGCCTGCTGCTCGGCCTCGACGACCTGCGCTTCGACGTCCGCTTCCAGGCCGCGCCGGTCGCTGACGGCGATTCTCGAGAAGAACCCGCGCGTGATCGATCGACCGGCAGCGCATGTTCGACGTCGTGCTGACGCGAAGTGGCCGTCGGCCGCCCGGTGTGGGAAAGCCGCCGGCTGCTCGACGGATGTCGTCGAGCGAGTCGCCGCTCGACGCGTTCGTGCGCGACCGCGCGGGCGAGAGCCTGGCGCACGTCTTCACGCTGCTGTCGCTGGTGCTGCCGCGCGAACCGCTGCAGATTGCGTTCCGCAGCCTGCAGACCGACGATCAGCAGTCTGCGAGGGCACGGCGCTGGAGTATCTGGAGGCGTGCTGCCGGCGACAGTCCGCGAGCGGCTGTGGCCGTTCCTCGAACAGCGCCGGCGACCGCGTCGGCGCGGCCGCGCGAGGAAGTCATCGCCGAACTGCTGCGCTCGAACCACTCGATCATGCTGAACCTCGAAGAGCTGCGGCGCCGGCGCCGCAGACCATCAGGTTCCGCTGTCCGGGTCTGTCATGAGGAGCTCACATGGCAAGGGTTCATCGCGCCGCGATGCGATACGCCGCCGCCCAAGCCCGGGCCGGGCAGCGCCGCGTGGCGGCTGCCGGACGTCCCTGCTCGACGAGCAGGTGCGCCGCCTCGCTGCTCTGCGCCGCGGTCGGCGCGGCGCTGTGGACCTACGGCGTTGTGATGGACCCGGTGGTCGGCCGCTGACGGTCGGCACCGATAGTCGAACTGCGCAACGTCGTCATCGAGGTCGCGGCGATCGCCATCTCGGTCGCTGATGCTTCGTCTACGTGCGCTTCTCGACGCACGCGCCGCACATGAAGACCGACGTCGGCCTCGTCTACTTCGTCCTGAACGCCATGGCCGTCGCGCTGCTCAACACCTGGCGTCACGTGGCGGGCGTGCAGGCAGCCGGGCTGCTGTCGTGGAACACCGTGGTCATCCTCCTCGCGGCGGATGATCATGCCGGCGACGCCGCCAGATGTTCGCCGCTGGCTTCGTCGCGGCGTCGATGGATCCGCTTGCGGTCTGGGTGTCGCACCTGCGCGGCGCGCAGGTGCCGTCGGTCGTCGACACGCTCGTGCTCTTCATGCCGAACTACGCTGCGCCGTGGTCGCGGTGCTGCCGGCGCGCGTGCTGCACCGGCTCGGCCAGCCGCTGCGCCAGGCGCAGGAGCTGGGCAGCTATCAGCTCGAGGAGCTGCTGGGACGCGGCGGCATGGGCGAGGTGTGGCGCGCCAGCCATCGCCTGCTGGCGCGCAGCGCGGCGATCAAGCTGGTGCGGCCGGAGCTGCTCGGCGCCGGCACCGAAGCGGAAGCGCACGATCATGCTGCGGCGCTTCGAGCGCGAGGCGCAGGCGACCGCCGCACTCAGCTCGCCCCACACGATTCGGCTGTTCGACTTCGGCGTGACCGAGGACCGCACGTTCTACTACGTGATGGAGCTGCTGTCGGGACGCGACCTCGACTCGCTGGTGCGGGAGTTCGGCCCGGTGCCGGCCGACCGCGTGCTCTACCTGCTGCCGCAGATCTGCCATTCGCTCGCCGAGGCGCACGCGCGCGGCCTCGTCCATCGCGACATCACGCCGGCCAACATCTACGTCTGCCGGATGGGCCTCGACTACGACTTCGTGAAGGTGCTCGACTTCGGGCTGGTGACGTTCAACCGAGAACCGGTCGGTCGAAGCGCGACGCTCATGACCGCGGCGCACACGACCACCGGCACGCCGGCGTTCATGGCGCCCGAGATGATTCTCGAGGGCGACGTCGACGCGCGCGCCGACGTCTACGCGCTCGGCTGCGTCGCTGTACTACCTGCTGACCGGCACAGCTGGTCTTCGAAGCCGACACCCCGATGAAGATGTTCGTCCAGCACCTGCAGGACGTCCCGCTTCCGCCGTCGCAGCGCACCGAGCTGCCGATTCCCGCCGGAGCTCGACGCGCTCGTCCTGGCGTGCCTCGAGAAGGATCCCGCGCAGCGGCCGCAGGACGCCGAGGCGCTGCTCCGCCACGTCGAGCGGATCGTGGCGAACACCACCTGGACGAACGCCAGGGCGCGGGCGTGGTGGGAGCGCCATCTCGTCGACCTCGCGACGCCGGTCGTCTCGCCTGCCAGCGCAACGACCCGGTCGCCGTCGCCTAGCCTCGACCCCCTCAGGCCACTGACGGCACGGGCCGATCGCAGGTCCCGGACCGCCACGGCTCCAACCCCGAGTCGAGGCCGTGGCCTCCGAGTAGACGCGGTCGCAGCTCCGTGTTCCGTGCACCTTGCCCACCGCCCGCCGCGCCGCCATCACACAGCTCTGCGGGGTTTTTGCTCAGATGTCGCGTTCAGAAGTGTTCACATCTGACCGAGGAGCCCCATGACCGGAACGCCGCAACGCTGAACACGAGCACGAAGTCGCGACTCGATCGCGCGCTCTCGCTCTTCACCGAAGTCCGCGCCGGCGAAGGCGCGACGGCCGCGCTGATGCTCGTCAACATCTTCCTGCTCCTCGTCTGCTACTCGGTCATCAAGACGGTGCGCGAGCCGCTCATCCTGCTCGGCGGCGGCGCCGAAGTCCGGTCGTACGCCGCCGCGGGACAGGCGCTGCTGCTGATGGGGTTCGTGCCGCTCTACAGCCTGGTTGCGTCGCGCGTCGATCGCCTGAAGCTGATTGTCGGCGTGACGCTGTTCTTCGTAGCATGCATCGAGCTGTTCGCGGCCGCGGTCGCGGCCGGCGTGCCGTTCGTCGGCGTGGCCTTCTTCATCTGGGTCGGCATCTTCAACATCTCGCTCGTCGCCCAGTTCTGGTCGTTCGCCAACGACATCTACCGGAAGGAAGCCGGTAGCCGCCTCTTCCCGATCATCATGATCGGCATGACTGCCGGCGCGCCGCTCGGCTCGATCGTCGCGGCCAGGCTGTTCCGCTCCGGCGCGTCGCCGGAGGCGATCCTGCAGGTGTCCGCAGTGCTGCTGCTCGCGAGCATCGCCGTATACCTCGTCGTCAACGGGCGCGAGGCGCGGCGAGCGGAGGGTCCGGCCGAACCGCTCGCGGAAGGCAACGGCTTCGCGCTCGTGCTCGGCAACCCGTATCTGCGGCTGATCGCCGCGCTGGTCGTGCTGCTGAACGTCGTGAACACGACCGGCGAGTACATCGTTGCGCGCATGCTGACCTCGCACGTGCAGGAGCTGGCGCTCGCCGACCCCGGGCTCGACAAGCAGGCGTTCATCGGCGCGTTCACCGGCGACTATCAGTTCTGGGTGAACGTCACCGCGCTGCTCCTGCAGGCGTTCGTCACCTCGCGGCTCGTGCGCGTGCGGGGGCTCCAGGGTGCGCTCCTGGCGCTGCCGCTCATCGCGCTCGGCGGCTACGCCATCGTCGCGGCCGGCGCAGGCTTCGCGATGGTCCGCTGGATCAAGACTGCCGAGAACGCCACCGACTACTCGATCATGAACACCGCGCGGCAGCTGCTCTGGCTGCCGACGACGCGCGACGAGAAGTACAAGGCGAAGCAGGCGATCGACACCTTCGCGGTCCGTGCCGGCGATCTGCTCTCGGCGTCCGTGGTCTTCGCGGGCGCCGGCGTGCTGCACCTGGATCTCGCGCAGTTCGCGCTGGCCAACGTTTTCCTGACGATCGCGTGGACCGGCGTCGCGCTGATGATTGTGCGCCCCGTCCACCTGTCACCGGCCTTCGCGCTGCGTCCCCTCGCCGGGGCCGCGGCCGTTCTCGCGTTGTTGCTCGTGCCCTCCACCGCGAACGCCCAGCACTCGCGCGAAGGGCAGCTCGCCGCCGAACGCGCCGAGAAGGCGACGAAGCTCGCGCCGTATCAGCCGAACACGCTCGAGCGGCGGCTCTCGATGGTGGAACGCTCGCTCTTCTCCGAGCGCGTGTTCCACCCGTTCATCGGCAGCATCTACCAGGGCGGCGGCCTCGCCGTCGGGCCTGGCTTCCGCAAGCCGTTCGGCGACACCGGGCTCGTCACCGCGTACGCGGCCTTCTCGATCCGCAGCTACGCCGCGGCTGAAGCCAAGGTCAGGCTGCCCGAGTTCGCGGATCGCCGCGTGCGGGTCGAGCTGCGCGCCGAGCGCCTGCACGCGCCGACCGTCGACTTCTACGGCATCGGCGCCGACTCGTCGCGCGACCTGCGGCGCAGCTTCAGCATGGACACGACGATGGCCGGCGCGATGGGCCGGGTGCAGGTCGCCCGCCGCGTGGCGGTCGGCGGCTCGCTCGACTGGATGCAGACCAGGGCCGAAGGTCCCGACAACGACGCCTCGTTGAAGCTTGTCGCGCCGACGTACCGCCGTACCGGCGCCTTTGCCGAGTTCGACTCGCGCACCTCGCCCGGCTATACGCGCAGCGGCGACCACAATCGGATCGACTGAGATGACGGCGCCTGCCGGCGTGCCGCGGACTGAGGGTGGCTTCGTGAAGGTGGCGATCAGCAGTTCGGGTTCGCCGTACGCCTCGTGGTCCGAGCCGGTCGACGTCTTCTTCCGCTATCGTGCGGGCGAGTGGCAGTTCGTGGGGTTCGATCGCCTGCCGCACGGAAACTGAGCCGGATCGCTCAGTTACTTCAACCGGGCCAGTTCCTGCTGTGCGGCGTCGAGTGCCGGGTGCGTGGCATCGGCTGCGCTCCACCCGGCGAGAAATGCCTGGTAGGTCTGTCTCGCTGTGGCGGTGTTGCCGCCGGCAGCCTGCGCCCGCGCCAGGCCGAGTCTCGCCATCGGATACACCGACGATCCCGGATACTCGCCGCGGTGGCTCAGGATGCTCTGGAACTGGGCGGCCGCCGACTGCGCGTCACCGAGGCGGAGGTACGCCTGACCGCGCAGGTATTCGGACCAGAACTCCGCGCGGCTCGCTCAATCGGTACCGGCTTCAGCGAATCGAGAATCTCGAGCACCCGCTGCCCGTCGCCACGATGGTCTGCCATCACCGCTTCGGCGAGCGGGACGGCTACACGCATCGTGAGCGTCGCATCCGGGAAGCGCTCGCGCAGTTCGCGGAGAACCGTCAACGACTCGCCGTCGCGGCTGCAGAGCGCCAGCGTGCGCGCCGCGCGCTCGAGCGAGTAGTTGTCGCGGGTCAGCGCGAGCCCGGCCGCGACTTCGGTCCGCGCGACGTCGCACGCCCCGGCCATCGCGTGCACCTCGGCGTCCTCGACAGACAGCTGCCCGGCCACTTCGCGGAAGCCGTTCTGCTGCGCCACGCGCACGCCGGTCTGGAACTGCTCGTGCGCGGCCTGCACCTTGCCCTGCGACGCCAGCGCGTGTCCCTGCCAGCCGTACGCCGCATTGGTCTGCCCGACGCCGATTGACGCTTCGAGCATGCGCCCCATCGTCGGCTGATCGCCGCGGATGAACGCGAGCAGGTAATTCATGCGCCGGATCGGGAACGATGACAGCTTGAGCCCGGCTGCCTGCTGCAGCGTGTCGGCTGCGTCGTCGTAGCGGTCAAGCGCCAGCAGCGACGCCGCGAGGTTGGCGTACGGCGCCGCCAACTTGGGATCGAGGCGAATCGATTCGCGCAGCGGCTCGATTGACGCGTCGTACTGCCCGAAGCGCTGCAGCGACTGACCCAGGCTGTTGAAGGCAAACGCCTCGCGCGGGTACGTGCTGGTCCAGGTCCGGCTCAGGGCCAGCGCCTCGGCCCAGTTCTGGGCCCCGTCGCGGTAGTACCGGTACGAAATGAAGTAACGCTCGCGCTCGCTGACGCGATCGCGCAGGTCGAACGCCTTGCGTGCGAACTCGGGCGCGAGGCTCGTCTGCCCCGTGTTGGCGTACACGGTCGCAAGCAGCGCCATGGCAAGTGCGAAGTCCGGGTCGAGATCGATCGCCCGCTGCAAGTGTGGAATCGCGTCGAGCCGCGGGTTGACGGTCCCGTTGTCGAGCGCCAGCGAATATGAGTGCAGTGCCTCGAGCGACGGGGTCGTCGCGCGCGCAAGCGGCGTATCGAATTTCTGGATCGACGAGAGCGATTCGCCGAGCTTCTCGCGCAGGCGCGCGGCCGCCACGCCGAGCGCCGTCAGCACCTGCTCCTTGCTCGGTGCCTCCACCTGCTCGCGAGCCATCACATCGCCCGTCTCGGCGTTCACCGCCTCGATCGCCAGCACGAAGTTGCGCCCCAGGCCGGCGATAGAGCCCGCAAGCAGCACCTTCAGCTGCTCGCGCTGCGCGATCTCGCGCGCGACCGACCTGGTGATCGACGCGTCGGGCGCCTTGCCCATCAGACGCAGCGTCTCGCGCATTCGATCGTCGGGAAAGACCTTGAGGAACGGCGACTGCTCGAGCGCCACGGAGAGCGCGACCTTCAAGGCGCCGTCGAACACCGGATCGCTGGTGGTGTTGGTGAAGTCGGACAGCACGATCGTGTCCTGCGCGGTGAGCGGTGTCGTGCCGCGCGGCACCACGATCGCGGCGAGGACGGCCGCGAACACCATGGCCATGGCGACGGCGACGCCGGCGTACAGCCAGCGGCGCGACGCCTCCGGTTCGGATGCGACGTCCGCGAGGCTGCCGGCCATGGCCGCAGCCGACTGCGGGCGTCGGGCCGGATCGATATGCAGCGCCTGCAGGATCACGCGGTCGAGACGGGGATCGACCCCGGGCACGCGGGTCGAAGGGGGCGTCGGTTCCGCGGACCTCGTCAGGCGGTTGTTGAACGGGTGGAGCCCCACCACCAGCTCGTACAGGATCAGGCCGAGCGCGTAGACGTCGGTGCGCTCGGTGAGCGTCGCGCCCGGCGTCAGTTGCTCGGGGGCCATGTAGCCGGGTGTTCCGATGAGCCCCTGCTGCGCGCCGCTCTCCCGCGGTATCGCGATGCCGAAGTCCGTAATGATCGCCCGTCCGACGTTATCGATGAGCACGTTGGCCGGCTTCAGGTCGCGGTGCAGCACGCCCTGATCATGTGCAGCCGCGATCCCGGCGCAGAGCTGCCGCGCGATGTCCATCACGCGCTCAGTCGGCAGGCGCCCCGCGCGCCGCAGCAGCGTCGCGAGGTCCTCGCCCTTCACGAGCTCCATCGAGAAGAAGACGATCGCGCCGTCCTCGCCGACGTCGAACACGCGGCAGACCGACGGGTGCGTGATCTGCCGGGCGAGCCGCACCTCGTTGAGGATCTGTGCCCGCGCTTCAGGCCCGGTGGACTGAATGAGCTTCAGCGCGACCGGCGTTTCCAGGACGAGGTCATCCGCGCGCCACACGTCGCCCATGCCGCCGCGCCCGAGCAGCGTGACCATTCGATAGCGGCTGGCGAACACGTCGCCGGGATTGAACGCGTCGGTCCGCGGAGTCCTCGTCGTGGCCGGACGGCCCGTCGAATCCGGCGTGCTGGCGCCCACACCGCCAGCGTCGGCGGCGTCACCGGCCTCGGCACTACCCGTGTCCTCGTGAAATTTCAGCAGCGACTCGACCTCTCGGAAAAGGGCGAGATCGGTACCACACGCATCGGCAACGAACCGATGACGCTCGGCCGCCGGCTTGTCGAGCGCCGCAAGGAACAGGTCCTTGGCTCGCGCGTGGAGGGAAACCATCGAGGAGACTGGAAGTCTACCCTCCAGAGGGGTTGCCGTCGAGTGGAACAGGCGAAGAAAGAGCGACGATCGGCGCTCGGCCGAAGCGGCCGAAGACCGGCCTCAGGCGGCCAGTTTCGGCCCATTGGCGGCGCCGACGCCGCCCTCGACGAGGGTGTCGAGGCGGGTCAGCGCCAGCAGGCGGCGAACGCGGGGATTCGCGGCAATCAGTGACAGTCGACGTCCCTGGCCGCGGACCGCCGTCGCGACTTCGGCGAGCAGCCCGAGGCCGCTGGCATCGATACTGGTTACGCCGCCGAGATCGATCGACACGACCGGCGACGCCGCCCGATCGACGCAATCCGTCCAGCCCGGCGGACCGTCCTCGGGGTCGACCATCAGGCGGCCGCTGAAGCGCAGCATCACCTGATCCGCATGGCGGACGCAGTCGGCCTGAAACGTCATGTGCGGGTTGTGCCTGGCCATTGCGCACCTCCGAATCGCGGACAAAGAACACGTGCCCACACCCGTTAACGCGACGACCGGGCAAGAACCCCGCAGCCACGGGCGCTGGCATCCTTCACGAAAGAGACGAGTATCCGAGGCAATTGGATCCCTTCGTACCTTCGTGTCTTCGTGACGTCGAATCAGCTGCTCTGATCAGGCTGGAGAAACGGCCGGGCACCCCAGACGGAACGGCCGGTCAGGTGGAAGCGGCCCCGGGCGCCGCCGGCAGGCGGCCGTCACCGCGGCGGCGTTCGTAAGTCTTCAGGTGGGTGTAGGCGAGCGACAGGATCGTGTCGTCCACCCCATGAGCGCGGGCTCGCTCGAGCAGCCAGCCGACGATGTGGTCGGCCTCGACCTGGCGGCCCGCCTCCAGATCGCGCAGCATCGAGGCGCTCCACCGTCCCGTCGGCTCGGTCAGCCGTGCGGCCGCGAACGTCACGGACTCGGACGACGGCGGGTAGCCTTCCCGCGTCGCGATCGCCACATTCGCTGCGAGCGCGCGTTCGGCCGCCTCGCGCCCGCCCGGCGCCGACATGATCTCCTGCACGTTGCCGCGGAACAGGCAGGTCATCGCCGCGAGCACGCCAAGGAACACCAGCTTCTCCCACATCCGCAGGACGACGTCGTCGGCGAGCTCGAAGTCGAGCGGGCTGGCGGCAAGCGCCTCGGCGACTGCGCGCACGCGCGGCGTCACCTGGCGGTCGCGCTCGCCGAACACGATCCGCTGCAGGGTTCCCGAGTGGCGAATGACGCCGTCGGGCGTCAGCGTCGAATCGATTGCACACGATCCGCCGAGCACGTTCACGCGGCCGAAGCGCTCGTCGAGCCGGTCGAGATGCGCCATCCCGTTCAGCAGCGGGAGCACCGCGCAGCCGTCGCGCATCGCCGGCGCGATCGCATCGATCGACGAGTTCAGATCGTAGGCCTTGCAGGTGAGGAGGACGACGTCGAAGCGTGGCGCGAGATCGGAGGCCAGGACGGTCTTCACCGGGTGGGCGAGATCGCCGAGCGCGCTCTCGATGCGCAGCCCGTCGCGTGCGACTTGCGTGGCGCGCCCCGGGCGAACGAGGAAGGTGACGTCTGCGCCGGCCGCCGCGAGCCGGCCGCCGAAATAGCCGCCGACCGCACCGGCGCCAAGAACCAGGAACCTGGGACCGCTCATGCCGATACGCGCGCTACTCGCAGGCGCCGGACATCGTCCGCACCGACTTCACTTTGAAAGCCGGCAGGGCCACCTCGCCGGTGCCGGAGTACGGCCCGCCGGGTTGTGCCGCGACGGCCGCCCGCGCGGGATCGATGTCGCCGGCCTGTGCCGCGACGTTCGGGTTCGGCCAGAGGCCGCCCTTCACGCGGAAGCGGGTGGAACCGGCCGAGCCCGCCACCTGCACGCGCCGGCCGACATAGCGGTCGATGTTGCTGCCGCTCACTTCGTATTTGCCGTTGTCCAGGTCGGTGATGGTGTACTGGCTGGGCGTGTTCCCCTTCTCGACGCAGCCGGTCAGCGTGATCGGCCTGGCAGGCTGATTCTTCGACGCGTCGCCGGCCTGCTGCGCCGCTGCGCCTGCGCCTGACGCGATGCACCCCGCGAGCAGAACCGCCTGGAACGCGCGTGTCATCGTCTGCCTCCTGCTGACCGTGGTGCGGGCCCGTGGCCGGGCACACCCCCGCCCGGTGCCATCTTAGCGGGAAAGCTCCCGTCCGGCAGACGTATGATATGCGCCATGAACAAGTCGATTCGCGTTCTTCTGGCGGCGGTAGCCGCCTCCGTTTCGGTGGTGCCCGCGTCCGTCCAGGCGCATTTCAAGCTGCTCGAACCGGCGTCGTGGATCGCGGAAGACCAGCGTGGGGATCCGCAGAAGTCGGCGCCCTGTGGCGCGACGCCCACCAGCACCCCTTCGGAGGCGATCACCAAGGTCGCCGGCGGCTCGAAGATTCACCTGAAGGTGATGGAGACGATTTATCACCCCGGCCACTACCGGGTCGCGCTCTCGGTGAACTCGCGCAACGAGCTGCCGCCTGACCCGTACACGGTGGAGCGGATGGGCGACCGCGGGCCGATCTCGGTCTGGGCCGCGATCCAGAGCCCGCCGCAGATTCCGGTCATCGCCGACGGCCTGTTCCAGCACTACACCCGGCCGGCGAGCCCGCAGACCTACGAAGCCGACATCCAGCTGCCGAACATCACCTGCCCGAAGTGCACGCTGCAGGTGATTCAGTTCATGGCGGAGCACGGCTACAACCAGCCGGGCGGCTACTCGTATCACCACTGTGCTGACCTGGCGATCACTGCCGACCCGGCGAAGCCGCTCGAGAAGGGGTGGCCGGCGGGGAATCCTTCCTAAGGGACCAGGGATCGGGGATCAGGGATCAGGTGTCAGCGCGTGGTTTTCTCGAGCGCTGACGCCGCTTCGTTCAGTAGCGCCGCCTCGCGACCGAGTGCCGCTGCGACCCGGGCCGCTTCCTGCTCGGCCTCGTCGTAGCGGCGCTGCTCGATTCCCTCGCGCACGCCTGGCATCGTCTTCACGCCGTATCCCGTGTAGAACCCGGGCGCGTACAGCAGATGCCGGTACCACGCACGGCGCGGGAGCCCACGCTCGTCGATGAACTGCCGCTCGCTCTGGATCAGCCGCGCATTCACGCTCTTCAGCACCGACGAATCGATGGGCGCGTGTGCGGCGGCTGCAGCAGCCTTGTAGCGGTCCGCCGCGCGGGCCAGCGCACCCACCGCATTTTCGATCTGCGCGAAGTTGATCGCGGGCGGCACGTCCTCGACAGCCGGGATCGGCCGTGGCTTCTTCGGATCGTTGACCGCGGCGAGCACGCCGTCGGTGATCTGGCGGTTCCGCTCGCGCACCTCGTCCTGCCGCTGCCGCAGCAGGTCCTGCAACTCGCGCACGTAGTTCTGCGCGGTGTCAGCGAGGGCCGTGTACTCGAACGGCAGGAGGTCCGCGTCGGCGAGCCGCACGACAAGGCTTCCGGCCGTCTGGGCCAGCGCGCGGCCGTACTTGAAGCCCGGGTCGAGGAAGGTCGAGAAGTGATAGAAGTCGTCGTAGATCGAGTGATAGATCCCGTCGTCGTCGAGGCCGCCGAACGAGAGGTTCAGCGACGCGATGCCGTGGTGCTGCAGGAACGGCGTGTAGTCCGACCCCGACCCGAGCGCCCCGATCCGGAGGTTGGCGCGCGAGCGCGCCTCGGCGCGCCGGTCGCCCGAGCCTGACGCGATCTGGTCCGCCTGCCAGCGCTTCCACACCGTGCCCTTCGTCTCCGGATCGTCGACGACCCGAGCGACATCGTTCACGAGCTGTTCGAGCGTGTGCGATCCAGCCGCCTGGAGGAAGCCGCGACCGTTACCGTCGCTGTTGATGTACGCGACCGCCTTGTCCCGCAGCTCCGCGTCGTGGTGCTCGACGTATTCAGTGGACCCGATGAGCCCCTGCTCCTCGCCGTCCCACGCGGCGTAGACGATCGTCCGCTTCGGCCGCCATCCCTGCTTCACGAGCTCGCCGATCGCGCGCGCCTCCTCGAGCTCGGGCGCCATGCCGCTGACCGGATCCGACGCGCCGTTCACCCACGCATCGTGATGGTTGCCGCGCACGACCCACTCGTCGGGATACTGCGCGCCGCGGATCGTCGCGATCACGTTGTAGGCCGGCTTGAGATCCCAGTTGAACGCGACCTTCAGGTGAACGCGCGCCGGCCCCGGACCGAGCCGGTAGGTGACCGGCAGCGCACCGCGCCACGACGACGGCGCGACAGGACCGCGCATCGCCGCCAGCAGCGGCTCCGCGTCGCCGTAGGAGATCGGCAGCGTCGGAATGGTGGTCAGCGTCTGCGCGGCACGGCGATCGAGCCGGGTTGCACCGGACAGCGCGGGCGTCCCTGGCGTGAGCGGGTCGCCCGAGTACATCGGCAGATCGAGCACGCTGCCGCGCTGCACGCCGTCGCGGGCCCGCATCGGGCCATCCGGGAACACCCCGTCGCTGAAGTAACCGTCGTCGCGCGGATCGGAGTAGATCAGGCAGCCGATCGCGCCGTGCTCGGCGGCAATTTTCGGCTTCGTGCCCCGGAACGAGCCGCCATACCGCGCGATGACGATGGCTCCGCGCACGGAGACGCCAGCCGACTCGAGCTCGTCGTAGTCCTCGGGCCGCCCGTAATTCACGTAGACCAGCGGCGCGGTCACGTCGCCGTCGATCGAATACGCGTTGTAGGTCGGCAGCTGCTCGTCCTTCTGGTTCGACGTCGGGTCCACGGCAACCGCCGGCTCTTCGAGCTTCGCCCGGACGCGGGTCGGCTCGACGAGCTCCAGCACCCGTTCGCGCGGCGTCGGGAAGAGCACGTCGTATGTTTCGATGCGCGCGTCCCAGCCCCACTCGCGGAAACGCGCGAGGATCCACTCGGCGTTGTCCTTGCCGTAGGCCGAGCCGAGGTGGTGCGGCCGCGCGCTGAGCCGCTGCATGTACTGGCCGATCAGCGCGGCGTCCGGGAGTGCACGGAAGCGCTCGTCCCACGACGGGGCGCGCTGCGCAGCGACCGGCGGCCCCGGCACCGCCAGCCCGAGAAGCAGGAGCGCGGCAATCGGCGGAAGCAGGCGATGCATACGCATCACCGGATCATAGCGCGCGCCGCGCCGCGGTCAGTTCAGCCCGGCCGCCTTCTTCTGCTCGGCGAGCACGGCGTTGAACATCGCCTCGGCGATGTCGATCTCGAGCTTGCAGCCCGCCGGATCGACAAACGGATTAGGTGTGCTGCCCACCTTCGGGAACTTGGTATCGAGGTTGTACATGCTCGGATGCGATCCGAGCGGGACGTCGCACGGGAGCGAACGCACCTTCTTGAACGCACGCACGTACTCGTCGGCCTGGTTCGGAATCTCCGGGTTGTTCACGAGGCGGAAGCCGGGGTTGGTGCCGAGGCTGCCGATGATCATGACGTTGTAGCTGCGGTTGCCCTCCTGCACCCGCATCGTCCACGTCGTGCAGCCGCGCGTGTGTCCCGGCGTCAGGTTGGCCGTGAGCGTGACGCCGCCGAGCGTGACGGTGTCGCCGTCGTGCAGCACCCGGTCGATCGGATGCGCCTTGCCGCCTGGTTTCATCGCCTCGAGCGCCGGCACGTCTTCGGCCATCGCCATCACCTGCGCCTTGGTCAACTGCTTGACCATCGCGTCGCCCTCCTGGTGATCGCCGTGCGCGTGGCTGCCGAGCAGGATCTTCGTGTCGGTGAACTTGAAACCAAGCTGCTCGATCGATTTCTGGATGAGCGGCACGTTCCGCTCGAACGTGCTGTTGATCAGGATATTGCCCGCCGGCGTGACGACGAGGAACGCCGCGAGACTTTTCGTCCCGACGTAGTAGATGTTGCCAATGACCTTGTGCGGCGGAAATGGCGTGGTCATGTCGTCAGGCCCGCCGACGTTCCGCTGGAACAGCGACCGCTGCGTGAAGGTCTGTCCGGCCACCGTGATCGACGGCCCCGGAGGCTGGTCCCCACCGCGTCCACCTCCCTGCCCGGCCCAGCCCGACGCCGCCACGAGCGTGAACACGACTGCCAACGCGGTTTGCCTCATCGCCATCCTCCAGGCACCCTGACGGCTCCGTGCCGCCGGGGCACGTGGATTGTGGAGCGAACGATGGGGAATCTGCAATCTACGATCGACGACTCCGGTGCCTGTTGCCCGGCTGACCGGCGGAATGCTACCGTCGTGGACCCTCAGTGCGGATTCTCTTCTCGACTGCCGCGTTCCTCGGCGCTGCTCTCCTGTTTCTCGTCGAGCCGATGTTCGCCCGCATGGTGCTGCCGCTCCTCGGCGGGGCGCCTGCGGTCTGGAACACGTGCCTGGTGTTCTACCAGGTGGCGCTGCTCGCCGGATATCTCTACGCACACGTGGTCGGCGTGCGGCTCTCCGTGCGGCGGCAGGTCGTCGTACACGCGGCGCTGCTCCTGGCAGCGGCTATCGCCTTGCCGATCGCGGTCCGCGGCGGCGGCAGCCCGCCGCCATCCGCGAACCCGATCGGGTGGGTCCTGCAGCTGCTGGTGATCTCGCTCGGCGTACCCTTCGTTGCCCTCGCGGCCACCGGGCCGCTGCTCCAGCGGTGGTTCACGTCGCTCAACGCAGGCAGTCCCTACGCTCTCTTCGCCGCGAGCAACGTCGGCAGCTTCGTCGCGCTCCTCGGATACCCGCTCGTCATCGAACCGCTGGCGCGGCTTCGCACGCAGAGCCTCGGGTGGACCGCCGGCTACCTCGCGTTCGCGGTGCTGATGGTGGTCTGCGGCGCAACGGCCTGGTCCGCCCCACCGCAGGCCGCAGCCGCTCCTGCCGCGGCGCCGCCGCCAGCCGCGCGCGCCCGCCGCAGCGCCGCAAAGGCGGCCGTCATCGAGCCCGACGACCCGTGGGCCGCACGCCTTCGCTGGCTGGGACTCGCCGCCATCCCGTCCACGCTCATGATGAGCGTGACGACGTTCATCTCGATGGACGTCGCGTCGATCCCGCTGCTCTGGGTTGCGCCGCTGGCGCTGTACCTGCTGACGTTCGTCGTTGCGTTCGCCGAACGTCAGCTCGTGCCGCCGCGCCTGATCACCACGCTCTTTCCGATCGCCGTGGTGCTGATCGTCGCGCTCGTCCTCGCCCCGCCCGTGTTCCCGGTCGTGGCCATCGTGCTGCACCTCGTCGCGTTCTTCATCGTCGCGCTCGCCTGCCACACGGAGCTTTCGGCCAGCCGTCCGCCTGCGGAGTCGCTCACCGAGTTCTATCTGTGGCTCTCCGCGGGCGGTGCAGTCGGCGGGTTGTTCAACGCCCTCGTCGCGCCGTTTGTGTTCGTCAACCCGTTCGAGTACCCGCTGGCGGCGATCTCCTCGGTGCTGCTGCTGCCCGGCGCGGTCACCGTGGCGAACGAGGGGCACGCCAGGAAGACGAACACCGTCGCCGCGCTGGTCCTGACGGTGGTGCCGGTGCTGCTTGCGGTGGCCCTGCTGCTGTTCGTGCAGCGCTACAGCGACCGCCTGACGAGCGACCTCTTCGCGCGTTACGCGATCATCTTCGGCCTGCCCTGCCTTACCTGCTTCGCGATGCGCAAGGCGCCGCTGCGCATGGGAATTGCCCTCGCGCTGGTGGCCGTGGCCGGTTCGTTCGTGCGGTTCGACAACCGGCTGCCGATCCACGTCGAGCGCAGCTTCTTCGGCGTCCACCGCGTGCTGTTCACGGGCAGCGAGCGGGTCCTTCTGAGCGGCACCACCAATCACGGGGTCCAGTCGGTCAACCCGGCACTGCGGTGCGAGCCGCTGTCGTACTACTCGCGGCGGGGTCCCGTGGGACAGTTCTTCTCGAGCGCGAAGAGCGGCGCCGCCACCGCGCGCATCGGCGTCGTCGGTCTCGGCACGGCATCGCTCGCGGCCTACGCGAAGCCGGGCCAGCAGTGGACGTTCTTCGAGATCAATCCGGTCGTCGAGCGGCTCGCCCGCGACCCGCGCTTCTTCACCTACCTGCGCGACTGCGCGCCGAACGCACGGCTCGTGACGGGCGACGCACGGCTGATGCTCACACGCGAGCCGGATGCGTCGTTCGACCTGCTGGTGCTGGATGCGTTCAGCTCCGACGCAATTCCGGTGCACCTGATGACGGTCGAAGCGATGCAGCTCTATTTCAGCAAGCTCGCGCCCGGCGGCCTGCTCGCGCTGCACGTGTCGAACCGTTTCCTGCAGCTCTCGCCGGTGGTCGGCGCAGTGGCACGCCGCAACGGATTGGTGGCGCGCGAGCGACTGCACCTGCCGACCGACGAGGATCGCGCGGTCAGCCGCGAGATGGCGGTGGCGCGATGGGCGATCGTTGCGCGAGGCGCGGGCGACCTCGGCGGCATCGCCGACGATTCTCGCTGGCGCTCGCTTGATGAGCTCGAGGGTCCCGTGTGGACCGACGATTACTCCAACGTTCTCGGCGTACTGCAGCGCTAGAAACTCCGATTCCATCGCACAATGGGGCTCCGCGATTCCGCGAGCGGTTCAGTCACGTATGCCCCCAACAGGTCTCGACAAGCTCAAGCACGTTGTCGTGCTGATGATGGAGAACCGGTCCTTCGACCACATGCTCGGCGGTCTGAAGGCGATCGACAACCGCGTCGACGGTCTCACCGGCACTGAATTCAACACCGACACGACGGGCGCGCAGGCGCCCGTCAAGGCGCAGGCCGCGTATCAGGGTCAGCTCGATCCCGATCCGGAGCACCATTTCCCCGGCGTCGATCTGCAGCTGTTCGACGGCAACATGGCGTCGGATCGCGTCGCGACGATGGGCGGGTTCGTGCGCAGCTACTTCGAAGAGCGCCGCGACGTGAAGCACTCGCGGCAGATCATGTACTACTTCAAGCCTGAACGGCTGCCGGTGCTCACCACGCTCGCCAGCGAGTTCGCGCTGTTCAACGGCTGGTTCTCGTCGATCCCCGGACCGACGCTCTGCAACCGCGCGTTCGCGCATTACGGATCGTCGTTCGGCAACGTCGGCATGAACGTTTTCTATCCGAACACGATCTACAAGAGCATCTACCAGCGGCTGGATGCCGCGGGTAAAACCGCAAAGATCTACTACTTCGACGCGAAGAGCTCGACGATGGAAATCGTGAACCTGCTGCAGCACCAGCCGCAGTTCTTCGGCTTCTTCAGCCAGTTCCTCGAGGACTGCAAGGCCGGCCGGCTTCCCGACTACTCCTTCATCGAGCCGAACTACAGCGACCACGACGGCGACGCGGGCGCACTGCTGGCCTCGGATCAGCACCCCGACCACGACGTGCGCGAGGGCGAGCGCTTCATCGCGTCGGTGTACAACGCCATCAAGGCGAATCCGGAGTTGTGGGAGTCGACCGCGCTGCTCGTCACCTACGACGAGCACGGCGGCACCTACGATCACGTGCCGCCGCCGGCCTGCACGCCCGACGGCTTCGTGGCGCAGCCGGAGGACACGAAGACCGGCAAGCCCTTCCTGTTCGATCGGCTCGGCGTGCGCGTGCCGGCCGTGCTCGTCTCGCCGTGGGTGCCAAGGGGCATCGTGGTGCCAGGCGTCGCGCCGGGCGGGCGCGTGTTCGAGCATGCGTCGATTCCCGCCACCATGACGAAGCTGTTCATCCCCGACTTCGACACGCACAGCCAGCGCTCGGTCCGCGAACGCAGCGCGCAGACGTTCCTCGATCTGGTGACGCTCGACCGGATGCGCAGCGACACGCCCGACTTCGACCTCGCATAGGAGACCTCGATGGCAGTCGTGAAGGTTCCGAAGACCCCGAAGCGAGCCTTTAACAAGAACCGGCCGCCGTCGGCGCTGCTGCTCGATCAGATCCGTCATCTCGAGTGGGCGGCGCTTCCGGCCGCGCAGCGCACGCCGCGCCAGCTGCCAAAGGGCCGCGTCAGGACGGAGGAGCAGGCCGCCGAGCGGATAGAACTGCTGACACAGATGGTGCTCGAGGAACAGGCGGAGCGCTTCGCGAAGCGCGCGCCTCCGGGCGGCGCGCCGCGCGAATTCAAGCGCGTGGTGCTCCCGCCAGTTCCGCGCCTGGCTCCCGCGAGGACGCGAAAGAAGAAGAAGAAGGCGACGAAGAAGACGGCGACGCGAAAGGCATCTGCGGCCACGCGCCGCAAGCGCTCCTCGACCTCCGGATCGGCCAGGCGGCGCACGCGTGCGCGCGGGAAGCGGCGGTGACCGCCACGCACCCGATGCTGCGCGCGTTCGTGCTTGCCGCTGCCGTCTGGATGATGTCGGGCAGCACGTCCATGGCGCAGGAGTCACAGATCGCTGCGGACATGCGGCGCGAGGGGGAGCACATCAAGGAGTCCTGCTCGACGTTTTCGTTCGTGTCGATCGGCACGTGCTTCTACACGCTCGTCACCGCGTATCCGCTCCACGTCGCGCTCGGCAGCCTCGCGCCCCAGAACGGGTTCGCTTTCGGCGCCGCGTTTTCGGAGCGCTATACGCCCAACGAGTCGTGGCGCCTGACGTGGAGCGCCGACGCCGTGCGCGCCTTCGGCGGATCGTACCGCGCGGGCGGCTACATGAAGATGGTGCACACGCCGGCGACGTCCGGCGTGGTCGTCCGCCCCCCGGGCACGGGCGGATCCACGCAGGCCATTGCGCCGCGCGAGTTCACGGTGATCGACATCGCTGCCCAGACGACCTCCCTTCAGGCGATCAACTTCTTCGGAAGCGGGCCGGACAGCAGCGAGGCGGGACGCTCGTCGTACGGTGAGCGCCAGACCTTCGTCGGCGGATCGGTGGCCTATCCCATTCCGGGCGGCGGCCTGATTCGCGCGCTCCGGCCGGCTCTCCTCGGCGGCATCGGTGGACGTTTCGTCGACATCAGGCCAGGCAGCGCCGACGATGCCCCGTCGATCGAGACGATCTACGGCGAAGCCGACGCGCCGGGCCTCGCCGACCAGTCGCCGTTCTTCGAGCTCCGTGAGGGAATCCGCCTCCGGCCGAGCATCGCCAATGGCTGGCTGCGCCTGAACTACCTGCTCTCCGCGCAGCAGTTCCGCGCCGACCGCGAGGCGCGCTCGTCGTTCAACCGCTGGACCGTCGATCTGCAGCACGAGATCCCGATCTACCGCGGCGTCGCCTCCACTGGCACCCGCGAGTTCAACAGCCCGAACGAGTGCGCACAGACGACCGGGGCGCCCGACTGCCCGCCGGTGCAGTTGTCCCGCAACCGGCAGGGTACGATCGGCCTGCGCGCCCTGCTGACTGCGTCGGACGCGAGCGGCGACAGCGCCGTGCCGTTCTACTTCCAGCCGACGCTGGGCGGCTCGGATCTGAACAGCGAACGGCTGCTGGCCGCATACGCCGACTACCGCTTCCGCGCGCCGAACCGCCTGGTCCTGCAGGAGAGCTTCGAACACTCACTCTGGGGGCCGATCGGCGTGTTTGCGATGGCCGAACAGGGCAAGGTCGCCGAGAGGCGTGGCGATCTGACCTCCGACCTCGCGACCAGCGCCATGGTCGGCCTGACGGTCAGAGCCGGAGGCTTCCCGGTTATCACGCTGTCGTTTGCGTGGGGGTCGGAGGGCAACCACACGATCGCAAACGTGAACACGTTCCTGCTCGGCGGATCACCGCGGCCGAGTCTGTACTGAGAACACGGCGGAGGGGGCTACAATCGAACGATGCGTCGGCTGATTCTCGCTGCTGCCCTCACGACCGCGGCCGTCGCCGTCTCCGCGTGCAACGCGCCCGCGCCCGGCGCCGCAGGTTCTACACCCGCACCCGACACCTCGCCGGCGCCTCCCGCGGCATCGACGTCCCCTGCTGCCGGCGCGGGAACGAGCGCCGCACCAGCCCCGGCCGGCACCGTGTTCAGCGGCACCATCGCCGAAGCGATCAATACGTCGGGCTACACCTACGCGCGCCTGCAGAACGGCGGCGACGACGTGTGGGTTGCCGCGACGTCGTTCGACGCGAAGATCGGGGAGCGCGTCACCGTGACGCTCGACCTCCCGATGCAGGACTTCGAGAGCAGGACGCTCAACCGGCATTTCGCGCTGATCTACTTCGTGACCGAGGTGGCGCGGAACGGAGAACCGCTCCGGGGAACGTCGCCCGCGTCCGGTCCGTCGCTGGCCAGCAGCCACGGCAGCGGCACGCCGGCGGATGCCGCGCCCACAGTGACCAGGCTGGATCCGCCGGCCGGCGGCATTTCGATCGCCGATGCGTTCGCGAAACGCGCGGCGCTGTCCGGGAAGCCGATCACGGTGCGCGGAACCGTCGTGAAGTACAACGGCGGCATCCTCGATCGCAACTGGCTGCACCTGCAGGACGGCTCCGGCACCCGCGAGGCCGGCGACAACGACCTGACGATCACGACCGACGCGATCGCGAAGGTCGGCGACGTGGTGACGGCAACGGGCGTTCTGCGTCTCGGCCAGGACTTCGGCGCCGGCTACGCGTACGACGTGATCGTCGAGAAGGCGACGCTCGCCAGGTAATTCGTCAGCCCTGACGTCACGCCCGGCAGCGCGCGATCACATCGCGATCTGCTTCCGCGCTTCCCAGATCGACTCGAGCACCGCATCGACGTGCTGCGTATCCGAGAACGGGCTCAGGATGTACGACTTCAGCGCGTTGATCGGCACGCCGTAGTCGCTCATGCGGTAGCAGTCCGTCAGGGAGATCACCACGCTGCGCCCCTCCAGGGCGTCGGCCTGAATCAGCTCGAAGATGCGACGGTTGTACTCGTTGTGCCGGAGCAGCGTCTCGCGGCACGACGGGTCCGTCCGTTCCTGCTGCGGCATGGCGAAGGTGTCGACGCCGTCGGGATACACGCGGAACAGCGTTACCGGGCCAAAGTTGTCTCCGTTCATGACGGTGGTCGACGCATGCCCTTCCAGGTGATCGCGCAGCTCCTCGGCCATCGTCACCAGGTGCCCGAGCAGCGCCTGCAGCCCGCGACGGCCGAACAGGCGCAGGTTGGCGATCGCGGCCAGCGGACCGCTGCCGGCGCGAGTGGTCTCGAGCGTGTATCGCCCGGGATGACGCGTGCCCGACTGGAAGATGTACGGGGTGTCCTCTTCGCGGCGCGTGAGGTAGTCGAAGTCGCGCCCGTTCTTCAGCAGCACGGCGCTCGAGATGTACGGCGCGAAGCCGGTCTTGTGGTAGTCGACACCCAGTGAATCGGCGAGCCCGAGATGCCGGATCCGCCGCGTCGTGCCGGCCAGCGCGCGCACCGTCCGGTGCCGGAACCCCAGCGGGTTCTGCTCGAAGTCGTAATCGTTGAAGACGCTCCAGGCCCACCCGATCACCGCGTCCGCGTGCACGTGCGGCACGTAGTCGAGCGCCAGTTCCTTCACAATCTCGTCGCGGACGCGGACGATGCCGGCAAGGTCGTCCAGCCCGAACGCATCCGTCGTGCCCATCGTCGCGACGATGCAGGCGATGCGGCGGTTGTCGCGCACGACCTCGCGCAGGCGCTGCGCCAGCGCGTCGATCTGCATCTGGTGGTCGTCGGTCGTGGGGATGCTGACGATGTGGTCTTCGCCAAGCCCGAGCCAGTTCGCGACCGTGCGGCAGGCATAGTGCGCCCGGTCGGAGCAGACGAGAGCGGCGGGCGTGCGCAGCCCGCTGCGGCCGACACCAGGCACGGCTTTCTCGAGCCCGATCTTCGCGCCATACAGCAACGTGCCGGTGCCGCCGAACGTGAACACGCCGTCGGCCGTCGCCGTGTCGTATCCGACGAGCGCCGCCGTCATCGCGATGGCTTCCACCTCGGCGAGCGACACCTGGCGCGACGACTCTTCGCTCACCAGGTTCGGGTTGTAGATGGAGGGGAGCAGGCCGCCGATGATGCTCGGGATGGTCGGCGACGGGACGACGTTGATCTGCGCGCGCGGATGGCCCCAGATGAACATCCCCGAGAGATACCGCACGAGATCGGCCGTCACCGCTTCGAGCGTGCTCGGCTCGCTTTCGACGCGGCGATCCCGCGCCGCGTCGTAGTCGAGCGTCACTGGCGCGCCCAGCATCGGCGCGGCGCTCTTCAAGGCGTCCACCTGGTCGAGCGCGCGCAGGAACGAGAACACGAAGTACGCGTCGTGCACGCGGTCGGAGACGGGCGCGGGGAATGCCGTGCGCAGCTGCGCGACGATGTCGCGGTACGGGGTCGTCATGCGCCCAGTGTAGCCAGTCGCGAAGCGGCGCGTCTCGCCGCGGTTCGCGCGTCAGGGCTGCAGGTCGCTTCTCGCTGCCTTCGCCACCTCGGTGACGAAGAACGCGTAGAAGCGAGCCGCGCGCTCGAGGCCCGGTGTCGAGATCGTGTCGATCACGTCGCCGCTCGTGTGGTACATGGGGCCCGAGTGGATGGCCTGGACGCGCGGGACGCCCAGCGGCGCGTAGCCGCCGAGATCGCCGGGCACGTTGCTGGAGAACTGCGGGTTCAGCGCAAACCTGTAACGTTCCACGCCGCGCCGCGCGACCGCCTGGATGAACGGCGCCTCGTTCGAGATGCCGAAACCCATCGGCTGTTCGCCCGCGTCCACGCGGAAGGGATCGTTGCGGAAGTGGAACTGCGCGATGTGCTCGAGATTCAGCACCAGGGCGGCACGGCCCTGCAGCGCGGGGTTCATGCGCACCAGGTTCGACGGCCCGTTCATGCCGCCGCCATGATGCCCGCCGCTGGCGACGAACAGGAGCGTGCGCTCCGGCCGGTGCTCAGGCTTCGAGAAGTGCCGCGCGAGCGCAATCAGCACGGCCAGACCGTCGCCGTTGTCGCCGGCCGCGTCGAACC
Organism: uncultured Acidobacteriota bacterium; assembly: GCA_963748265.1. Taxonomy (GTDB): domain Bacteria; phylum Acidobacteriota; class Vicinamibacteria; order Vicinamibacterales; family CAVVIG01; genus CAVVIG01. The sequence continues at coordinate 392,560 of CAVVIG010000005.1, forward strand.
AGCCGTCCGCATGGGCGTTGACGATCACGACTCTCGTCGGCGCGGCGGCCGGCGACCGTCCCGATCGTGTTGTGCCCTACGAGTCCCTCGAGCATCGCGGCGTCGAGGCTCACGCGGACCTGCAGGTCGCCCGCCGTGCCGGCTGACGCCGCACGCTGCATGACGGCGTCGAGGAACGCGCCGTCGGCGCTGCCGATGTTGAAGCACGGCACGCCGCAGTTGCTGAAATCGCGGACGTGCATGTTGCCGGCCTGCTCGATCACGTTGAGGATCGCGACGGCGCCGCGCGCAGCCAGTGCCCTGGCGCGCTCGGTGGTGCGGGTCCGCTCGGAGTAGGCGCCTCCCTGCGGGTGCAGCCGCTGCACGGCAACTTTCCCCTTCACGTCGACATCGGACAACGCCGCGTCGCGCACAGCGCCGACGTAGACAAGCGGCGCGGTGATCGGCCCTCCTGTCAGCCGCGAGCCGCTCGTCGGGAAGGCGGACTCGAGCACGACATCGCGCGCGCCGGCTCCAGCGGCGGGTGTCGCCACGAGCCGCACCTCCCACGCGCGCGGGTGCCACGTGGCCGACGTCGAGTCGTAGGTCTGCGTCTGCACGTCCTGCAGGCCCGCGGCCGTGAACTGCTGCGCGACCCACTGGTGGGTGTCGTCGGCCGCGCGGAAGCCCGTGATGCGCCCCCAGGCCTTCTCTCCGCGGCGACGATCGGCAACCGCGAAGCCGACGATCGCTTCGAGATGCTTCCGGATCGCGGCCCCTTCGAGCTCGTGGTTGCCGCCTTCTCCGGCAGGAACGACGGCGGCGGCGGGCTGCAAGGTCGAGACGCGGAGGACCGGCTGGTGTGGATCGCCGAGGCCGGCCGGAAGCGGCGCACCGAACCACGGCGGCGCCGGTTCGGACTGAGCGCCGGCGCCGGCCGCCAGCGCGCACAACGCGGTCGCCGCGAGCAGGGCCGCCGCAAGCGCGGTTCTCATGCGCGCACGCTAGGACAGCTTCGACCGGCTGTCAACGGAAGACGATCAGGAGTCGCGCGGCTCCTAGCGTGGTGCGCGGCGGAGGTCGTCGGCCAGCAGAATGGCTTCGGCAATCTCGCGTTTCGATCGGCGGCGCTGCCGCCCCTGCTTCTGGATGAGCAGGTACGCGTCCTCCTCCGTGATCCCGAGGTCGCGCTGCAGGATGCCCTTCGCCCGCTCCAGGACCTTGCGCGTCTCGAGGCGCTCCGAGAGCTCGCTGTTCTCGCTCTCCAGCCGCGCCAGCTCGATCTCGGCGCCGACGAGGAAGCCGACAGTTGCGACCAGCTGGATTTCGCTCCAGCTGTGCTCGTGCGGATGGCGGTGCTGCAGGTTGATGACGCCGACCAGCCGTCCGCGGCACAGCACCGGCACCGAGAGGAACGCCTCGTAGTGGTCCTCGGGAATCTCGTTGAAGATCTGGAAGCGAGGATCCTCGAACGCGTGGCAGCCGACTGCAACAGGCTGTCGATGTTCGGCGACCCAGCCTGTGAGCCCCTGTCCTACGCGCAGCTTCAGCCGATCGACGATGTCGGCGCGCGGATGCTTCGAGGCGCGCAGCACCAGGTGGTCGTTCTCGAGCACGTAGATGAAGCACGAGTCGCACTGCACGACCCTGGTGACGACGTCGACCACGCGGTTCAGCACCGTGGGGAGCGAGTCGGCCGACGCGAAGCGGCTGCCGATCTCGTGCAGGAAGCCGATCTCCGATGTCAGCGCCTCGGCGATCCGCTCGCGTTCCCCATCGGGCACCGGGAACACATGTCTATTCACGGGTATTCACCTGACAACGCGCTTGCCGTCGAGCAGACGGCCGCAGCGCTCGGCAGCTTCCTTCACGAGGAAGCCCATTTTCGGATGCGACGGTTCCAGGTCGATCGGCAGCGACTGGCGACGGAGCTCGTCCGACGTCATCGGGCCGATCGACGCGACGACGACGTGGGCCAGCGCGCGGCGAAGCTCGCCGTTGAGCGCCATGCCCCCCGCGACCTCGAGCAGATGCAGCAGCTGCACGCTCGCGGTCAGCAACACGACATCGATCCTGCCGGCGATGATTGCGCGGACGGCGCTCCGCAGCGGCTCGACGTCCTCCGGCAGCGCCCAGCGATAGAGCGACACGGACGTCAGGCGCGCACCGCGCTCCTCGAGCGCTTCGACGAGGTCCGGGTTCGGCGCGCCGGTACTCCTGCACGGCCACACGCGTCCCGCCTGCGCAGACGCCCGGCGCCCTGGCGTCCAGCGTCGACACGACCTCACGCCAGGTGTTCGGCGATGGCGCGGTGAGCCACGGCGTGATGCCCAGTTCGCGCAGCGCCGCCACCGGCTTCGGCCCCCGAGCCACGATGCGCACCGACTGCAGGGCGGCGACGATCGCGTCGTACCCGACGGTGGGGCTCGCGAGCTTCACGAAGAGGCGCGTGCCGATGCCCGTCGTGAGCACGAGCAGGTCGTATTCGCGCTGCAGCAGTGACGCCGCGAGCGCAAGTGCGGGCGCGTGCGAATCGAGCGGCACCTCTCGCAACGCCGGCGCCACGACGGGAACGCCGCCGTAGTTCACGACCAGCAGCGCGAGCTCCGGTGCGCGACGGCTCTCGAGCGTCAGCACGCGGCGTCCCTCGAAGCTCGCCGCGGGCTGGCGGTGCCCGACGCGCGCCGAGCGCTCTTTCCAGGCGGCGGCTGCCTCCGCTTCGGTCTGCACGCCGACAGACGTCCGGCTCGGCGTCACGCGAGACCCCTTCGGCACGGCATTCCTGATTCTTCAATGGTCATGTGCATCGCGACCGGCAGACGCCTCCGTCAGTCACGGTCAGATCGGCCGTGCATCGTGCAAGACAAAGTCCACTGTGGGTGTGATGCTCGTCGTGGAGCGCCAGAACCAGAAGGGCGGCGTGTCGCGCGCTGCGGCGCGGGAGCGCGTGTCACGCCGGCGAGCTCCGAAGATACACGGATCGCGCGGCGCGGACAAGAGACGCCATCCTACAATCATGTCGTCGACATTCAACAAACCGACGTTTGTGAATGCAACGGACCGCGCGTGGACTGTTGGTTCGTAGGTCGGGTCTTAAGACCAGACCCTACACACGCGACTTGCTGGCACGCGTCGCGCCGAGCTGCACCAAGATGTCGCCACCCGCGCCCGCATAGACACTTTTGTCCGTTCAGCCGGTCGTCCGCGCCACTGCCTCGCACGTCGACAACTCACACGGCGCCAACGACCTACGTCGCTCCAGGACGGGTTCCTTCGCGGGGAACGCCGCTTGCTCTACTCCGTTGCGGTCGGCCCAGACGCCGCTCAACGCCCCAGTTGGCATTTCAACTCTCGATCGTTCGGCCGGGTGTGGTGCACGGCAGCGCCGTGACGCACGCGGGATTCCCGGACGATCACCTCGGACTGTGGAGCGCCGCGTGCGTCGTCTTTCCGTTTCCGCTCGAGTTCTGTCCCGGGCTGTCGGCTTCGCTGTCGTCTCGATTGTCTCGGCAGCGCCGGCAGCCGCACAAACGTCTGCCACGCAGACGGCTCCATCTGCTTCGGCCACGGCCGCGCAGACATCCGCATCTGCCGCGCAGGCCGTTCCGACGGTCGCGCGGCCGCCGTTTCCGAACCGCGCCAACGAGCTGATGCCGTCGTGGCTTCGGGTGCGCGCCGAGTTCCGTGAACGTGTCGAGGGCTTCGATGGATTCGCCTACAACTCTTCGCTCGAGGATCTCTACTACCTCAGTCGGCTGCGCCTGAATGCTTCGGTGACGCCGTCGAAGAACTACTCGTTCCAGGCACAGGTGCAGGCGGCAGACGTCGCGAAGAAGACCGTCGGGCCGACGGGTCCCCCTTTCAACGCGCCGTTCGACTTGCGAATGGGCTTCGCCGACCTCGGAAACACCCAGAGCAAGCTGGCTGTGCGAGTGGGGCGACAGGAACTCGCGTACGGCGACCAGCGGCTGGTCGGCCACGTCAGCTGGCTGAACGCGGCCCGGACGTTCGATGGCGCGAAGGCGACGCTGCGCACGAAGGGGTTTCAGCTCGACGTCTTCGGCACCTCGGTGGTTCGCATCCTCGACAGCGAATTCGACAAGAGCGGCAACGGCAACATCTTCTCTGGCGCCTATGGGACGGCCACATCGCTGGTTCCCAACGGTGTCGTGGAGCCGTACGTTTTCTGGCGACAGGATCGCAACCTGCTCGCCGAGACCGGCACGCGCGGCACGCTCAGCCAGACGACGATGGGCGTGCGCTGGATCGGCCGCCTGCCGCGCAACATCGAATACAACACCGACACGATCCTGCAGGCTGGTTCGCTGGCCACCGATACCGTGCGTACCTTCGCGGGCCACTACCAGCTGCGATCGCCGGCAGCGGGACGCCTCGCGTTCCGGGTCGGCTCGGAGTTCAACTACGCGACCGGCGACAAGGACCCGACCGACGGCGTGCGCGGCACGTTCGACCAGCTCTATCCGACGCCTCACGACAAGTACGGGCTCTCGGACCAGGTCGGCCTTCGGAACATCCGCCACGTGAGGGCCGGCGTGGAGCTCACGCCGTTCAAGGGAACGCCCTTCATCGTGAACTACCACTCGTGGTGGCTGACAGAAAAGCGCGACGGCCTCTACAACGCCGGCGGCAGCCTCGTGGCCCGTGTTCCCGGCGGCGCCGCGCACAGTCATGTCGGACAGGAGTTCGACATCCAGGTGAGCAGGGCCATCACGCCGCAGCTGCAGCTGGCGGGCGGTTACGCCTACATCGCACCGGGCGCCTTCCTGAAGCAGGCCACGCCCGGTGCTTCCTACAGCCAACCGTACGTCATGGCGACGTACGTCTTCCTCGCGGAGCGATAGATGAAGAAGGTGAACAGACGCACTTTCATCAAGGCCGCCGGTACGTCCACCGCCGCGGCGCTGGTCTCCGGCATGCCTGCGGGCTGGGTCGGCGGCGCTTACGCTGAGGACGGCCCCGAGGTGCGCGACCTGCGGTTCGGCATCATCGCGCTGACCGACTGCGCGCCGATCGTCATGGCGCACGAGCTCGGCCTCTTCAAGAAGTTCGGGATCAACTCGATCGTGTCGAAGGAAGCGTCCTGGGCGGCGATCCGCGACAAGTTGAGCATCGGCGAAAACCACGCGACGCACATGCTGATCGGTATGCCGCTGGCGTCCACCATGGGGCTTGCGGGCTCGCCGGTGAAGCCGATGGTGATCCCGTGGCTGCTGAATCGGAACGGCCAGGCCATCACCCTGAACAACAAGCTGAAAGCGGCCGGCGTCAAGAGTCCCGCGCAGGTCAAGCCGATGGCCGACAAGGCGAAGGCCAGCGGCGACCCGCTCACCTTCGCGATGACGTTCCCGCCCGGCACGCACGCGATGTGGATCCGTTACTGGCTCGCGTCGGGCGGCATCAATCCTGACAAGGACGTGAACCTCATCACGATCCCGCCGCCGCAGATGGTCGCCAATATGAAGGTCGACAAGATGGACGGGTTCTGCGTCGGCGAGCCGTGGAACGTCCGGGCCATCCAGGACAACATCGGCTACACGGTGACGACGACGCAGGCGATGTGGAAGGACCATCCGGAGAAGGTCTGCGCGTTCACGGAGGAGTTCGCGAACCGGAACCCGAAGACGGTGACGGCGGTGCTGAAGGCGCTCCATCTGGCCAGCGTCGAGCTCGACAAGATGGAGAACCGGACGAAGTTCGCCGAGGTGATCGCCCGACCCACCTACATCAACACGACGCCTGCCGCGATTCTCGAACGCCTGACCGGCAAGTACGTGTACGGCGACGGCCGGACCGAGCAGGATCCCAACTACATGATCTTCTCGAACCGCGGCTGCAACTACCCGCACCAGATCTACGCGAAGTGGTGGCTCACGCAGTTCCGTCGCTGGGGCATGACGAAGTCGGCGCCGGACTACGCCGGCGTCGCGAAGCGCGTGATGCGCTCAGACCTGTACCTGGCGGCGATGAAAGAGCTGGGTGTCGCGACGAGCATCGCGGAAGAGCAGAAGGTGACGCTCTTCGACGGCGTGTTCGACGGGACGAACCCCGAACAGTACGCGACGTCGTTCAAGATTCACAGCATGGCGTAGGAGGTCGGCTTGGTGAAACGCGTAATGAACCTGTGTCTGCCGCTGGTCGGCATCGCCCTGGCGGTAGCCGGTTGGTGGGCCCTGAGCCAGCTGGTGCCCGATCTGCCTTCGCCCCTGAAGACGTGGGAGGAGAGCAAGGTCTACATTCTCGAGCCGCTCGCCAAACGCGGCGAGACCGACCAGGGCATCGCGCTGCTCGCCTACTACAGCCTCATGCGCGTCGGACGCGGGTTCCTGCTCGGCGCGCTGATCGGCACGCCGCTCGGGTTCCTGCTCGGCGTCTCGCCGACGCTCTCGCGCATGTTCGATCCGCTGATGCAGGTGATGCGGCCGATCTCGCCGCTGGCGTGGCTGCCACTCGGGCTGATCCTGTTCCAGAAATCCGAGCCGGCGGCTCTCTTCGCCATTGCGGTCTGCTCGATGTGGCCGACGATCATCAACACGATGGTCGGCGTGCGGGCCATTCCGCAGGACTACTGGAACGTCGCGAAGGTACTCCGCCTGTCGAAGACGACCACCTTCCTGAAGATCATCGTCCCGGCGACGCTGCCGTACATGTTCACCGGATACCGTCTCAGCCTCGGCATCGCGTGGCTCGTCATCGTCGCATCCGAGATGCTGACCGGCACGCCGGGCGTCGGCGGCTTCCTGTGGCAGGAGTACAACAGCCTGATCTACTCGCACATCCTGCTGGCGATCGTGACCATCGGTGTCATCGGTTTCGCGCTCGACCGTCTCATGGGCATGGCGGAAGCGAAGCTTCGGGCGGCGTGATGGCGTACCTCGAGGCACGCGGGCTGATTAAGTCATTTCCGTCTCCGCGCGGGGTGCGGCCCGTGCTGCGCGATGTACAGCTCTCAGTCGAACGCGGCGAGTTCGTCTCAATCGTCGGGGCGATGGGCAGCGGCAAGTCGACGCTGCTCGCCATCCTCGCGGGCCTGACCAGTGCCGACGCGGGCAGCGTAGTCGTGGACGGCACGCCGGTCACCGGCGTGCGCCGCGACGCCGCCTTCGTCTTCCAGAACTACTCGCTCCTCCCCTGGTTCACAGCGCTCGAGAACGTTCGGCTCGCCGTCGAGGCCGCCTGTCCGGAACTGTCACGTGCGCAGCAGCTCGCCCGCGCCACCGAGTCGCTGGAACAGGTCGGGCTCGGCAACGCGGTCAACCGCCGGCCCAGCCAGCTCTCCGGCGGCATGCGGCAGCGCGTCGCGATTGCCCGCGCGTTCGCGACGAGGCCGGAACTGCTCTTCATGGACGAGCCCTTCGGCGCTCTCGATGCGCTGACGCGCGAAACGCTGCAGCAGGATCTCGTGAAGCTCTGTGCGTCGGTGGAGCGGCCTGTCACGACCGTGATGATCACCAACAGCGTCGAGGAAGCGATCCTGCTGTCGGACCGCATCGTGCCGATTCTTCCGGGTCCGCCCGCCACATTGGGCGCGCCAATCCCGGTCGGCCTGCCGCGCCCGCGGTCGGTCGCCCAGCTCGCACACAACGAGGACGCCATGCAGGTGCGTGCCCATGTCATCGCCACACTGACCGCCGCGTTCGGCTCGCGCGTCAGGCGCGGGGCCGCACCGGATGCCATCGCGCGGACCGCCGTCACGCTGGCTACCGAGGAGACGTCATGAGCGTTCCGCTGGAGCTGACGGGGCTGACAAAGGTGTTCGACACGCCGTCAGGCCCCTTCGTCGCCGTCAAGGATGTCAACGCCGAGGTGGTCGCAGGTGAGTTCGTCACCCTGCTGGGGCATTCGGGCTGCGGCAAGTCGACGGTGCTGTCGATGATCGCCGGACTTCAGCGCGCGACGTACGGAGGCGTCGTCATCGACGGCCACCAGGTCGACGAACCGGGACCCGAACGGGCGATCGTCTTCCAGGCGCCGTGCCTGCTGCCATGGCTCACGGCGCGCGAGAACGTGCTGCTGGCAGCCGGCCAGCGGCCCGGCGTCACCCGCGCGCAGCAGCGCGACGCAGCGGGCCACTACCTGGAACTGGTCGGCATCTCCGATGCGGCCGATCAGATGCCGGGCCAGCTCTCCCTGGGAACACAGCAGTGCGTGTCGCTGGCGCGAGCGCTGGCAACCGAGCCGCGCTTCCTGCTGCTCGACGAGCCGTTCTCCCAGCTCGACTCGCTCACGCGCTTCGAGCTGCAGGACACGCTGCTCCGCGTCTGGGAGGAGTCAGGCAAGACGGTCGTGATGGTGACCCACGACGTCGACGAGGCGCTGTATCTCGCCGATCGCCTGATCCTGATGACCGATGGTCCTGAGGCCATGGTTGGCGACGTGTTCCAGGTTCCGTTCCCGCGTCCGCGGGCCCGCGCCGCTGTCCTCGGGCATCCCGAGTACCATCGCTGCCGCCGCCACGTGATCGACTTCCTCGAACTCCACGCCCATCAGTCGCGCCCGAGCGCACTCGACGCCGTGCTTCGCGAGCGCACGGGCGAAACAGCCCACGCCTAGCGCAGCGAACCGGACTTCAGCAGCTCGATCAGAGCGCCGCGGCGTGCAGGGCGCCCGCCGTGGCCTCTACCGGCAGCTCGATGAGGACGATGCCGTCCTCGACGCGGGTGGAGTAGGTGTGGACGCACGCCTTGATGCCGGTCGGGCGTTCGACCTCGCCGGTGGTCAGGCCCACCTTCCACGCGTGCAGCGGGCAGACGACCGTCTCACCGGCGACGATCCCGTCGCACAGCGGGCCGCCCTTGTGCGGGCAGCGGCCATCCACGGCGAGGAAGCGATCGCCGACGTTGAAGATGGCGAGGTCGCGGCCGCCGACGCTGACGGCGCGACCTTCACGCGGCGGGATGTTGCCCGCGGCCGTGATCTTGATCCACGACGTCGGCGTCATGCGTTCACCTGATCGATCGGCGTGAGCGGGATGAACTGCGTGGCGTTCACCGGCGAACGCCCTTCCTGCCAGGCATCGTAAGACCGCTCCTTGGATTTGCGGAACCGCTCGCGAAGGTCGGATTTCACCCCGTCCGTCGCGTAGACCGTCTCCTTGCGCACCTTGTCTATCCCGACTCGTTCGACGAAGTCGTAGGTGCGTTCGAGGTACCGGGCGTGCTCGCGGTAGTACTGGAAGAACAGCTCGGAGGCATCGAGCGCGTCGTCGGTGGTCTCGACGGTGATCAGCAGGTCGGCCTTGCGCACCGACTTGCCCGCGGCGCCGCCCACGACGACCTGCCAGCCGCCTTCGATGCCGATCAGGCCGATGTCCTTGACGGTCGCCTCCGCGCAATTGCGCGGGCAGCCGACCGTGGCCATCTTCACTTTGTGCGGCGTGAACAAGTTCTCGAACCGCTTCTCCATCTCGACGCCGGCGCCGGTGGAGTCCTGCGTGCCGAAGCGGCAGAACTCGGTGCCGACGCAGGTCTTCACCATGCGCACGCCCTTGGTGTACGCCTGCCCCGACGGCATCCCGAGGTCGGCCCAGATGGCGGGCAGATCTTCCTTCCGGACACCGAGCAGGTCGATCCGCTGGCTCCCGGTGATCTTCACCATCGGCACGCGGTACTTGTCGGCGACATCCGCGATGCGACGCAGCTCGTCGGGCGACGTCACGCCGCCGCGGATGCGCGGGATGACCGAGAAGGTGCCGTCCTTCTGGATGTTGGCGTGGACGCGATCGTTGATGAAGCGCGCCGAGCGATCCTCGTCGTGATCGCCGCACCACACGACGTCGACCAGGTAACTGAGGGCGGGCTTGCAGATTTCGCACCCCGCGCCGTTTCCGTAGATGTCGAGCACGTCCTGCACCGACTTGAGCTTCTGGCCCCGGATGATCTCGCGGATCTCGTCCTGCGAGAACGGCACGCAGGCGCACAGCACGTTGCGCGTCTCGTCGGAGAAGTCGGGAGCGACGGCCTTCAGCAGGCTCTCGCACAGGGTCCGGCAGCTGCCGCAGCCGGTGCTGGCGCGCGTGACGTCCTTCAGCTGCGACATCGTGCAGACGCCGCGGCCGTGCACGGCTTCGATGATCTGCCCCTTGGTGACACCGACGCATCCGCACACGGTGGCGCTGTCGGCCATCTGCGCGACGTCGAGCCCCGCGTCGGCCGACGGCGGCGGGAACAGCAGGTGCCGCCGCTGCGGTGTGAGGTCCTCTCCCGTTCGCAACCACTCCATGTAACGGTGGCTGTCGCTGGTATCGCCGACGAGGATGACGCCGGCGAGCCTTCCCTCGCGCACGGTGAGCTTCTTGTAGACGCCGAGGGCGCGATCCTCGAACCGGACCGGTTCGGCGGACTGGCCGCTCCAGTCGCCAGCCGAGAACACGTCCACGCCCATGATCTTGAGACGGGACGCCAGGATCGTCCCGGTGTAGGACGGCCCCCTGTTGCCGGTCATTGTCGCCGCCAGCACCTTGGCCTGCTCGATGAGCGGCGCGACGAGGCCGTAGCAGACGCCGCGATGCTCGACGCACTCGCCGACGGCGAAGATGTCCGGCAACGAGGTTTCCATGAAGTCGTTGACCACGATGCCGCGATTTACGGCGAGGCCGGCCTGGTAGGCGAGCTCGACGTTCGGGCGGATGCCGGCGGCCACGACCACGATGTCAGCCTCGATGCAGGTGTCGTCGGACAGCGCGACCCCTTCCACCGAATCGCCCCCGAGCACCGCTGTCGTCGTCCGGTTCAGGAGAACCTTGATACCCAGGTCCTCCATCTTTCCGCACAGGTAGTTGCCGCCGTCCGCATCGAGCTGACGCTCCATGAGCGTCGACATGAGGTGCACCACGGTCACGTCGCACCCGTGCACCTGAAGGCCGCGCGCAGCTTCGAGGCCGAGGAGGCCGCCGCCGATCACGACCGCCTTCACGCCAGGACCGGCGCGCTCGAGCAGCCCGCGCGTGTCATCGAGCGTGCGGAACTGGTAGACACCCTTCCGGTCGAGCCCCTGGATCGGCGGCATCCACGCCGTGCTGCCCGTCGCGAGCAGCAGCGCGTCGTACGGCACGACGAGGCCGTCGCTCGCGGTGACCGTCTTCGCGCCCGGATCGACAGTGGTGACGCGGGCGCCGAGGTGAAGGCGGATGTTGTTCTGCTGATACCACTCGAGCGGGTTCAGCGTGATGTCGTCGGTCGACTTCTCGCCGGCGAGGACCGACGACAGCAGGATGCGGTTGTAGTTGACGTAGGTTTCGTCCCCGAAAATCGTGATCTCGAACTGGGGTGCGTGCTTCAGGATTTGCTCGACACAGGCCATGCCGGCCATGCCGTTCCCTACGACGACGAGCTGCTTCATCACCATAGTCGAACAGCAAGCCACATGCCCTGAGGCGCCGGAGCAATCCACGCGACTTGCTCCGGGAATGCTCGCATCCTGGCGGATGACGTCGAATGCCGCACGGACAAATGTGTCTGGAACGCCTTGCGAATCCCGACACGTTCGTCGGAACTGCGGTGACACGACGATCGCGCGCAGCTCAGTGAGGGCCGTTTCAGGCCATTTTTCGGGCAGTTGAGCGACGCCCAGCCCCGAAACCCGGGCCGCGAGGCCGGCGAGGCAGCTCCAGAACGCAGCGCTCCTACATCCCTGTCGCTTCTGCGGGAATGAATCGACAGCGTTGTCGCTTCGCCTCGCGCCCTCGCGCCGCGTTTTCCGCCGTATTCACCGCGTTTTGACGATTTCGATCCGGGTACGTCGCTTGCTCTGTCTCGTGGCAAGCGTCGATCCGCGCGCCCGCGTCATCAGAGGTTCATGGCATCAGCCGCAACGTCCACACACTGCCCGTATTGCGCGCTCCAGTGCGGCATTCACATCGTCGATCGGGCCGACGGCCCCATCGTGGAGCCCAACCCGCGGTTTCCCGTGAACAAAGGCGGGCTCTGCATCAAGGGCTGGTCGGCGGCGTCGCTGCTGCGGCACAGCGACCGGCTGCGCGAGCCGCTCATGCGCGACAGCAACGGCGAGCTCCGAGCGGTGTCGTGGGAGACCGCGCTCTCCGCGATCGCCAGGCGGTTCCGACACGTCCAGGCGCGGCACGGTCGTGACGCCGTTGGCGTCTTCGGCGGCGGATCATTGACGAACGAAACCGCCTATCTGCTCGGGAAGTTCGCGCGCGTCGCGGTCCGCACCGCGAACATCGACTACAACGGACGTTTCTGCATGTCGTCGGCGGCGGCCGCGCAGAACCGCGCGTTCGGCGTCGACCGCGGGCTGCCCTTCCCGCTCGAGGACATCGCACGAACGGCCGTCGTGATGCTGGTCGGCAGCAACCCCGCCGAGACGATGCCGCCGATCATGCAGTACTTCGAGGCGCAACAGCTCGCGGGCGGCGATCTCATCGTCGTCGATCCGCGGAGGACGCCGACGGCGACGTGGGCCAAGCGTCACCTGCGCCTGCGACCGGGGACCGACGCGGCGCTGGCCAACGGCCTGCTGCACATCCTGATTCGAGACAAGCTCGTGAACGATGCGTACGTCGCCGAGCGGACCGAGGGGTTCGACCAGGCCCGCAGGGTGGCGATGTCCTACTGGCCCGAACGCGTCGAGCGGATCACCGGCGTCGCGGAACCGGTGCTCGTCTCGGTCGCCTACGCCCTGGCCAAGGCTCCGAGCGCGATGATCCTGAGCGCCCGCGGGTCCGAGCAGCACGCGCAGGGCGTGAACAACACGCTCGCGTACATCAACGTGGCGCTCGCGCTCGGCCTGCCAGGTCGCGCGTGCAGCGGGTTCGGCACGCTCACGGGGCAGGGCAACGGGCAGGGGGGACGCGAGCACGGTCAGAAGGCGGACCAGCTCCCGGGATACCGGTCAATCGCCGATCCCGATGCGCGGCGGCACATGGCGCAGGTGTGGGGAGTCGCGGAGTCGGACATCCCTGGCGCCGGCAAGTCCGCGTTCGAGCTGATCGACTCGATGGGCACCGACGTCCACGCGCTCTTCCTCATGGGGTCGAACCTCGCGGTCTCCGCGCCGGATGCCCTACGGGTGGAGCAGCGGCTCGCCTCCCTCGACACGCTGGTCGTCTGCGACTTCTTCCTCTCGGAAACCGCACGCCTCGCCGACGTCGTCCTGCCCGCCGCACAGTGGGCCGAGCAGGAGGGGACGATGACCAATCTCGAGGGACGGGTCATCCGGCGCAGACGCGCGACTCCTCCGCCCGACGCCGTCCGCACCGATATCGAGATCCTGACAGGACTCGCCGCGGCGCTCGGCGCGCCGCCAGGCTTCGCCGGCGAGACGCCGGCCGACGTCTTCAACGAGCTTCGACGAGCGTCGTCGGGCGGCATCGCCGACTACGCGGGGATCACCTACGCGCGCCTCGACAGCTCCGACGGCATCTTCTGGCCCTGTCCATCGGAGGACCACGCCGGCACGCCGCGCCTCTTCGCGGATCGGTTTCCGACGCCGTCCGGGCGTGCGCGATTCCACGCGACCCCGCACGCCGAAATCGCGGACCGTCGCGACAACGAGTTTCCGCTCCTGCTGACGACCGGGCGCGTCCTTGCGCACTACCAGTCGGGCACGCAGACGCGCCGGGTCAGCAGGCTGAGCGACGCGATGCCGGAGCCGCTCGCCGAAGTGCATCCCACGACGGCGTCCGGCGCGGGCGTGAGCGACGGCGAGCCGATCGAGCTCACGACCAGGCGCGGCACCGCCGTCTTCACGGCGAAGCTGACGCGCACGATCCGGGAGGACACGGTCTTCGTCCCGTTCCACTGGGGTGGCGCGCAGGCCATCAACCGCCTCACCATCGCGGCGCTCGATCCGATCAGCCGAATGCCCGAGTTCAAGGTATGCGCTGTCCGCATCGCGGCGGCCGCCGGGGTCGCATGATGAGCGCGCCTCACCGCCTCGTCATCGTCGGCAACGGGATGTCCGGGGCGCGGCTGGCCGAGCACGTGCTCGCGCGCCAGGGCGACCGCAGGTTCGACATCGTGATCTTCGGCGACGAGCCGGGAGGCAACTACAACCGCATCCTGCTGTCCGAGGTGCTCGCGGGAACGCACAACGCGTTCGACATCGTGACCAACCCGCCCGACTGGTACGCGGCGAACGGCATCGACTTGAGGGCGGGCGTGCGGGTGCAGCGGATCGATCTGGCCGCACGGCAGGTGATTGACGAGTGCGGGAACCAGACCGGTTTCGACAGCCTCGTCCTGGCCACCGGCAGCCGCCCGGTCCTCCCGCCGATTCGCGGACTCCTCACCGGGGACGGGTCGCTCGTGCCGGGGGCGTTCGTGTTCCGCACGGCGGAGGACTGCGCCCGCATGGCGGCGGCGGCGTCCGATGCGCGGCACGTCGTGGTGATCGGCGGCGGCCTCCTCGGCCTCGAGGCAGCGCGAGGGCTGCTCGGACATGGCCTCCAGGTGAGCGTGGTGCACATCGCGCCGCACGTCATGGAGAGTCAGCTCGACGCGACCGGTGGCGGCATCCTGCGGAGGCAGCTCGAGTCGATGGGCCTGCGTGTGCTCACGAACAAGTCGACGACCGAGGTCATCGGCGACACGCACGTGAAGGAGCTCCGGTTCAGCGACGGATCGACCGAGCCTTGCGACCTCCTCGTGGTCGCCGCGGGCGTCCGCGCGAACGTGGAACTGGCGAAGGCGTGCGGTCTCACCGTAGGCCGCGGCATCGTGGTCGGCGACGACCTGTCGTGCGAGGGCGCGCCAGGCGTCTACGCGATCGGCGACTGCGTCGAGCATCGCGGGAAAGTGTACGGTCTCGTCGCCCCCGCCTGGGAGCAGGCCGACGTGCTCGCCGATCGGCTCACGGGGCACCGCGCCGAGGCCACGTACGGCGGATCGAGGCTGGCCACGAAGCTGAAGGTGGCGGGCGTGGACGTGGCGGTCATGGGCGAACGTGACGCGCACGACGATGACGAGGTCGTGAGCTATTCGGAAGCGGCGCGGGGCATCTACGGGAAGCTGATCGTGCGCGACGAGCGCGTGCTTGGCGCGATCCTGATCGGCGCAGCCGCCGCGGTCCCGTCGGTCGTGCAGCGGACCTCGATCGCGCGGCGGTGCCCGCAGAGCGGTGGGAACTGCTCTTTCCGACCTCCGGTGATCCGCAGGCCCGCAGCGTCGATCAGATTCCGGATACCGCGCGCATCTGTGACTGCAATGCCGTCGGCAAGAGCGACATCGTCGAGGCCGTGCTGAGCGGCGCCCGGAGCCTGCGCGCCGTCTGCGAGCGAACGCGCGCCGGCACGGGCTGCGGCTCCTGCAAGCCGGAGGTCCAGCGGATTGTCGACTTCGTCTGTCGTACCGAGGATGGTCCGGCCGGCGTGACGCCCGATTCAGCCAGCACTCTGTCGGAGGACACCTATGCCCGCGCTTGAGGGACGCCGAGTGGCTCTGCTCGAGAGCCGCAAGTCAATCGAACTGTCGACGCTGGTGCACCGCGCGGGCGGTTCGCCGTTCGCGGTGCCATCGGTGCGCGAGGTGCTCCGCCGCGAAGACTTCCAACCGCTGCTCCAGCGGCTGGTGGACGGTGCGTTCGGCTTCGTGGTGGTGCTCACCGCCGCGGCGTGCGAAGCGCTGTTCGAGGAAGCCGACCGCCACGGGGTACTGCAGCCGGTGGTTTCCGCGATGCGGACGGCGACCATAGCCTGCCGCGGCCCGAAGCCGTTGACGGCGCTCCGGCGGCGCGGGCTGGTGCCTGCGATCGTCACCGACAAGCCGCACACCACCGACGAACTGCTGGCGGCACTCTCCGCGTCAACACTCGCGGGCGCGGACGTCCTCCTGCTTCACTACGGAGAGCCGAACCAGACGTTTTCGGCCGCTCTGTCGAAGCGCGGTGCGCGCGTTGCGGACATGAGCCTGTACGAGTGGGCGCTGCCGGAGGATATCGAACCGCTCGAAGGCCTGATCCGGGAGGCAATCCAGGGCCGCGTGGACGTGATTCTCTTCACGAGCCAGGTCCAGTTCCGCCACCTGTTCCTGATCGCTGGCTTGATGGATCGCGAGCAGGAACTGACGCGTGCGCTGCGAGACGAGGTGATCGTGGGATCGATCGGACCGGTCTGCACCCGCGTGCTCAGGGAGCGGGGCATCGTTCCGGACGTGATGCCGCGCTCGCCGAACAACGCATCGCTCGTGCAGGCGACGGCCGACTACCTGACGCTGTTCAGCCCCGCGGAGCAGATCTCGTCCTAGGCCCGACACCCCGATCGGGACGGCGGGCGCTCAGGCGGCCGTGAAGGCGCTGCGAGCGCGCGTGTCGCCGAGCGGCCGCCCGTTTGCGAGCAGCACGTCGATCGCGTCGGCGGAGACCGGGCGCGAGAAGAGGTAGCCCTGCGCCCTCGTGCATCCAAGCCGCTCGAGCTCGCGCGCCTGCCGCTCGTCCTCCACACCCTCGGCAATGACGCTCGTCTTCAGCGTGCGTGCCAGCGCGAGGATGCTCTCGACGATCGCGGGGCGCTCGTCGACGATGATGCCGCGTCACGAACGAGCGGTCGATCTTGAGCGCATCCACCGGCAGCTTGTGCAGGTGGCTCAGCGACGAGTAGCCGGTGCCGAAGTCGTCGAGGTAGATCTTGACACCGAACTGGCGCAGCTCCTGCAGCACCTGTGCGGCGTGCTGGGGCTGTCCATCAGGGCCGTCTCGGTAATCTCGAGCCGCAGGTCGGACGGGTTGATGCCGGTCTGCTGCAGCGTCTGCTCGACGACGTGCGGAAGACTCTGCTGCACGAGCTGCTGCGCGGACACGTTCACCGTGATGCACTCGAGGCCCGCCGCAGGATAGCGCCGCCGCCACTCGACGAACTGCCGGCAGGCCTGCTGCATTACCCAGGTGCCGAGCGGCGCGATGATCCCCAGCTCCTCGGCGAGCGGGATGAACTCCGCGGCGACACCGGCTTGCCGTTGCGTGTCCAGCGCACCAGCGACTCGAACCCGACGCACTGCCGCGACGGCAGCTCGACGATCGGCTGATAGTGCACGTCGAAATCGCTGCCTTCGATGGCGCGCCGCAGGTCGTTCTCGAGCCGAGGCGATCGAGCGCACGCGCATGCATGTCGGCGTCGAACAGCACGTGCCGGGCCTTGCCGCGCGCTTTGGCGTGGTACATGGCCGTGTCGGCGTCGCGCATCATGTCGTCGGGACTCGTCGTACTCGCGGCCGGCTGAACGCGATGCCGATGCTCGCGGACGTGAACGACCTCGCGGCCGCCGATGGGGAACGGCGCGCTCAGCGCCTCCTGGATGCGGAAGGCAATGACGTTCGCCTGCGTGTCGTCGCCGAGGCGTACACGAGGATCGCGAACTCGTCGCCGCCAAGCCGCGCGAAGTCGTCGTGCTGCCGCAGGCACGTTTCGAGCCGGCGGGAGACCGCAACGAGCAGCTCGTCGCCCGCGAGGTGGCCGAGGCTGTCGTTGACCACCTTGAAGCGGTCCAGATCCAGGTAGAGCACGGCGAAGCGGATCCCGCCGCCGCCCTTCAGATCGTCCAGCCGCTGGCCGAGACGTTCGGCGAACACTGTGCGGCTCGAGAGACCGGTGAGCGAATCGCGCATGCTGCCGCCGAGCATCCGGGCAAGCGCGCGGTCGCTGATGTCGGTCAACGATCCGGAGATGCGCATCGTCCGTCCGCGCGCGTCACGTACCGCGACGGCGCGGCACTGGACGCGGTGGTACGTGCCGTCTTCGTGACGAAGGCGGTGCTCCTGCTGCAGGACCGCTGTTCGGCCTGAAGCGTGCGCCTCGATCGAGGCGGACAGGTCGGGCAGATCGTCGGGGTGCACCCGCGCGAACCAGTTGCTTTGCGGGCCAAGGGACTCCGCCGCCGGCAGCCCCACGATCTCGTTCCAGCGGGCCGACAGGTAGAGCCGTTCGCTCCGCGCGTCCCAGTCCCACAACCCGTCGTTCGCACCTGCCGCGACGCCCGCGAGGCGCTCCGCCGCCTGGCGGAGCGACGCTTCCATCTGCGCGTGTCCGGTCGCGTCGCGCCAGAGCAGCACCGCACTGCCGTCGACGTCCGGAAGCACCGTCACCTGCACCAGCCGCGTGCCGGCCGGCGTCTGGCAGGGAAGCTGTGTGAAGGTCCGCGGGGTGCCGTCCGCCAGGGTGGCCGCAACCGCAGTGGCCAGCTCGGTGGACGTCAGCGCCGGCACCACGTCTTCCACGGGCCGATGCACGGCGCGCGCGCCCGGGTAATCGAGCATCCGCTCGAGTGCAGGATTCCAGAGCGTGACGCGCCCATGTGCGTCGACCACCGCCATGGCCTGGTCGGCCGCTGCGGCCGCCTCGCGGTGAAGTTGCCGGCGATCGGCCTGACCCGCGATGTCGCGGTGGATCCACCAGGCGAAGAACACTGGAACGGCCACGACGGGCAGCAGGTGCCACGCGCCACCGGCTGCGAGCTCGACGACGCCGACCGCGATGGCTGCGGCGAGCGCGTGACCAGGAAGTGCGCGCAGTGCTCCGCGCGCCTGGCTGTGGACCCCGGTCACGAGCGGAACCATGACGGCGGCGGAGGCGGCCGTCACGGCGCAGAAGGCCAGGACCGCCCCGGCGACCGGCACTGCCTTCACTGGCCATGTCTCGAAGGGTATGAGGTGGTCGAGTGCGAGATAGGCGGATCCGGCGAACTGCGAGGCGAGGACGGCCGTCGCAAAGTCCAGGAGCGCGCGGCGCCATGGCAACGAGCCTGCCGGCGCGGTGATCGCGCGCGTCGCGGTGGCGACGATCGCAACGAGCGTCATCACCAGGGGGCCGAACAGCAGAAGCGCCGTAAACGTCGGCAGGAACGAGAGACGGAGCGTTGCCGGATCGTCAGCCGCCGATCGCCGCGGCTCGAGCGCCGCCGCGGCGCCGGCGCACAGGATCATGCAGAGGTACGCGAGCGCTTCGTCACGATGCCGCGCCGTCCCGGGCCGGAGCCAGAGTGCGAGCAGGCCGACCGATACGGCCGCCGCAGTGCAGGCGAGGACGGCTGCGCGCACGAAGACCATCCGCCCGCCCCAGCCGCCGGAACGCTTCACGCCCGAAGACACCCGGTGCCCATGGCAAGGAAGAGGCCACGGGGACCAGTGGCCGTAACTTGTTGCGGCCACGGTTCAAAGTGCATCCAGAGCGGCGCCGCAAGCAACGATTCCTTGTGGCCTCTGCTCCGTTTCGAACCACGCTCGATTACAAAATTCGCCGGTCCGCCAACGATTCTTGTCGCTGCCTTCTCGGCGTGAGCCACACCTGTGCGCGAATCCGCACTCCGGATCAGAGGGCATCATGCATCGTGCGCTCACCTCACTTCGGGCGACACTCTGTAGGGGCCGGGTCTCAAGACCCGGCCTTCCGTTGAGACCAGCAGGTCTCGCCCTGTCCTTCGCGGCACTATTCGGGTCCGCGGGCATCGCGCACGCACAGCCCGCCGTTCAGGCTGGGCCGTCGTTCGAGGTTTCTGGCGGAACGGGCTGGGGCTCACTGTGGGATGACGAGACGATGCTCGGTCGCGGAGCGGCCGCGCGCGGCGGCGCCGGCGTCCTGCTCCGCGATCGACTGCTGCTGTCGGGCGACGTCGACTGGATGGGCCACACGCGCGACTCGGGCTATCTCGCCGCCGAGGGTGACGTGCTCGGCGTGTTCGCGCGCGTCACGTATCTCTTTCGCAGCCCGACGGCTCGCGTCCGTCCGACGCTTGGCGGCGGGGGCGGCATCGTCCGTTCGACCGGGACACTGACGTTCAGCTCGTACCTTCCCGGCTCCGGCGGCCCGCCGGTCGCGGGGCCGGTCACGCAGCGCGACTGGACGCTGACACGCGGCGCCTTCGACGTGAGCGGCGGCGTCCGCGTGCGCGTCGGCGAGCGGCTGTGGATCCGACCCGAGGTGACCTGGCGGGCCACCGGCGGGAGCGATCGCATGGAAAGCATCGAACCACCGCTCATCCAGGTGCGCACGCTCGTCAACGTCGACCTGCGCCTTCGCTGATCGTCCTCAGCGGTCCTCGGCGCCGGCTCTGCCGGAGGCCCGCCGCCCTGCCGCGTATACTGCGAACGATCGGCCATGAAGGACCGCCACGCGCTCCGCGTCGTCGTCGCAGTCCTCGCCGCGCTGGCACTGTGGCGTGCCGTCACGTTCGCGGCGCAGCCGGACGCGGATTCACCTGTCGTCTACACCGCCGTCGTGGATTCGGTGATCCACCCGGTGTCCGCCGAGTTCATCGCGCGCACGATCGACGAAGCCGATCGCGCCGGCGCGTCGCTCGTCGTCCTCACGCTGCGCACGCCGGGCGGCCTGGTGGACTCCACACGCGAGATCGTCTCGAAGATGATCCGATCGAAAGCGCCCGTTGCCGTGTTCGTCGGCCCGTCGGGTTCCCGCGCCGCATCGGCAGGTTTCCTGATCACCCTGGCCGCAGATGTCGCGGCGATGGCGCCGGCCACGCACATCGGCGCCGCGCACCCGGTGTCCGGCGGCGGCGAGCGGATGGACGAGGAGGTCTCGAAGAAGGCCGCCGAAGACGTCGCGGCTTACGCGCGCACGCTGGCCACAGCACGGCACAGGAACGTCGACCTGTCGGCGCGGGCGGTCCTCGAGAGCCGCGCGTTCACGGAGACCGAAGCGCTCGACGCGTCGCCGCCGCTCATCGACCTTGTCGTCGACGATGTTCCAGGGCTGATCGCGAAACTGGACGGCCGTTCCGTCTCCCGCTTTGACGGAAGTACGACAGTCGTGCGCACGGCCGGTGCGCGGATCGTCGAAACCAGCATGAGCCTGCGCGAGCGGATTCTGAGCACGGTCGCGAATCCGAACGTGGCCTACCTGCTCCTGAGCCTCGGCATGCTGGGGCTCACCATCGAGCTCTGGTCACCCGGCGCGGTCCTGCCAGGCGTGGTCGGCGGGGTGTCGCTGCTGCTGGCGTTCTTCGCGCTGCAGGTGCTGCCGGTGAATGTCGCCGGCGTACTGCTGCTGCTCCTCGGCCTGCTGCTGTTCGCGCTCGAAGTGAAGATCGCCAGCTACGGTCTGCTGACGCTGGCGGGCGTCGTCTGCCTGCTGTTCGGGTCGCTGATGTTGATCGACGACGCCGGAGTGCCAGAGCTCCGCCTGAGCCTGGCGGTCGTCCTCCCGGTCGTTATCGGGTTCACGTCGATTGGCGCCCTGCTGGTCCGCCTTGGCATGGCCGCGCAGCGCAGCGCGCCGGTGACCGGCGTCGAAGGTCTGATCGGACAGCCGGGCGACGTGCTCACCTCAATCGAGCCCGCCACGCCGGGCAGCATCGCGGCGCACGGCGAGATCTGGCGCGCACAGGCCGACTCGCCGATTCCAGCCGGCGCGCGTGTACGAATCGTATCGGTAGACGGACTGACCCTGACCGTTCGCAGAGAGTGAGGCCCGCGTCCATGGTAATGATTTCTCCGGCGCTGATCGTGCTCTTCATCGTCGCGGTGTATCTGCTGTCGTCGATCAAGATCCTCGCTGAGTACGAACGCGGTGTGATCTTCAGGCTGGGCAAGCTGCTGCCACAGCCGAAGGGACCCGGCGTCGTCCTCGTCTTCGTGCCGCTCGATCGCATGGTGAAGGTGAGCCTGCGGACGCTCGTGCTCGACGTGCCGCCGCAGGATGTCATCACCAGAGACAACGTGTCGGTGAAGGTGAACGCCGTCCTGTACTACCGCGTGACGGAGCCGAGGCGGGCTATCGTGGAAGTGGAGAACTTCCACTACGCCACGTCGCAGCTGGCTCAGACGACGCTGCGCAGCGTCCTGGGGCAGGTGGAGCTCGACGACCTGCTCTCGGAGCGTGAGCGGCTCAACCGAGAGCTGCAGCAGATCCTCGACCAGCGCACAGACCCGTGGGGCGTGAAGGTGTCGGCGGTCGAAGTGAAGCACGTCGACTTGCCGGAGAACATGCAGCGCGCGATGGCGAAGCAGGCGGAGGCCGAGCGCGAGCGCCGGGCCAAGATCATCCATGCCGAAGGCGAGCTCGGCGCGTCGGTGAAGCTGTCGCAGGCGGCGGCCATCATCGCGACCGAGCCGGTGACCATCACCTTGCGCTACCTGCAGACGCTCACGGAAATTGCGGCCGAGAAGAACTCCACGATCATCTTCCCGCTGCCGATAGAGATGCTCACGCTGCTGAAGACAGTGGTCGAAAAGCCCAGAACAGAGTAGGGGCGAGTCTTCAGACTCGCCCCTGGCCGTCGGGTCTGAAGACCTTGACGGTCGGGTCTGAAGACCCGACGCTACACCAAGACCGGACGCTGCATCGGGTGTCGAATCCTGAGGGGACCGTTCGACCACAGCATGGAGGTCGGATTCCATGCAGGCTATTACCCCGTTTTTCTGGTTCGGCGGCAATGCTGAAGAGGCGGCGCGCTACTACGTGTCGGTGTTCCCCAACTCGAGTATCAAGGGCCTGACGCAATACGGTCCCGGCACACCGATGCCGAAGGGCACCGTGATGACGGTCAGCTTCGAGCTGAATGGTATGCATTTCGTGGCGCTCAACGGCGACCCGGCGATCCCGTTCTCCGGCGCCACGTCCTTCGTGGTCAACTGCGAGACGCAGGCCGAGGTCGACCACTACTGGAGCAAGCTTGGCGCAGGAGGGCAGCCGCAGCGCTGCGGCTGGCTGATCGACAGGTTCGGCCTCACCTGGCAGGTCGTGCCGAAACAGCTGCCCGCGCTGCTGCAGCAGCCTGACCCCGAAAAGGCCGCCCGGGTGATGCAGGCGATGATGAAGATGGACAAGATCGACATCGCCACGCTGGAGGAGGCGGCCGCGGCCACGGTTGCGTGAGGCGGCGCCGCTCCCCTCTTTCAGGGATGCCCGACGCGGCCCGGCGCCGCTACACTCGCGTCCAGGTCGACGACCGGGAGGAAATCGAATGCGCGCATCGAAGTGGCTGCTGGTACTGGCGTTGGCGAGCGTGGCTCCCGCGGCCAACGCGGACGAACAGAGCTGGGTCGGGACGATCAGCGACAGCCAGTGCACCGCCGATCATGGTGGTGAGATCGACGTCCGCGAGTGCACCCTCAAGTGCACCGGCCAGGGCGACAAGTTCGTGCTGATGGTCGACGGCGGAACGAAGCCGATGCAGGTCGCGAACCAGGACTTTGCCGGTCTCAAGGAACACGCCGGAAACACGGTCAGGGTCACTGGCGAGCTGAAGGACGGCGCGATCGTGGTGTCGGGGATTTCGGGGAAGTAAGGAAGCTACGACCGGGACGCTGCGACCGGACAATCTACGATCGACAATCGCTGGCCGCAGCAGGTTGTCGATCGTGGATCGTCGGGGTCTTATCTGTCTCCGGTGAATCCGCCCGTGCGCCGGCCGGGCGGGGTTCCTGCCCCTGCCTTGGCGCCATTCTCAGTGAGATACGCCACCACCGACTCATAGCGCGCGGCCTTCGCGGCATCCAGAGCCGTGCGCCCGTCGGAGTTCGCGACGTTCAGGTCAGCCCCGCCTTCCACCGCGATCTTCACCGCCTCGAGCACCAGCGGTTCGCGCAGGTTGCGGTCGATGTTCACCCACGGGATGCCGCCGCCCATGCCGACCGCCGCCATGACCGGCGTGGTCTTCTGCGTCCGCCGCTCCGGGCTCTGATCGCCGGCGTAGTAGGCGACATAGTGGACCACCTTCGTGTCGGCGCCAGCCGCGGCAAGCATCTTCATGACGTTCGGCGCCATCGCCCGCGCCGCCAGCCAGTACGGTGTGGCGCCGATTAACTCGGGATTGAAGTTCCAATCCCTGGACGATCGGCGCGTCGGCGTCCACGACTCGACGGGTGCGTTCGGATCCGCGCCGTGCTTCAGCAGGGCGGCCACCATCCGCTCGTCGCGTCGCTGCGCGGCCGCGTGGAGCGCGGTGAACCCACCGCCGCTGGTATTCGGATCGGAACCCTTGTCGAGCAGGAACTCGACGATGTCGGTGAAGCCCGCGTGAGCCGCCAGCGCCGTGGCGCTCACGCCCCAGTTGTCGGCATCCTTCACGTTGGCGCCGGCTGCCACGAGCAGCTTCGCGGACTCGAAGTCGCCGACGCGTGCGGCAAACATCAGCGCCGTGTCGCCGCCGTGCGGAACGTTCTTGTTGTACTGGAGCATGCCGTGCGGCGTGACGGCCATGACCTGGCTCCACGCCTTCGACTTGACTTGAACGTCGGCGCGGGCACCGATGAGGAGCTTGGTCGACCTCCGGGTGCTTCTGCGACACGGCCCACATGAGCGCCGTCTGCCCGCGTGTCCCGGCGACGTTCACGTTGGCGCCTTTCGCGAGAAGCTGCGACACGACGCCTTCCGCGCCGACGCGCGACGCCACCATCAGCGGGGTCTCGCCCGAGAGCAAGGCGAGGTTGGGGTCGGCCTCGGCCTCGAGCAGGCGGCGGACGATGGCTTCGTTGGCGTTCGTGCAGGCGGCCCACAACGCCGTGGCGCCGAGGTCGTTCGCCACGTTCACCTTGGCGCCCGCGCGAATCAGCTGGTCCACCATCCCGAGGTCGTCGCGATAGCTCGCCCAGTGCAGCGCGGTGGAACCATCGCCTTCGGTCGCGTTGACGTTGGCGCCCTGCTTGAGGAGCCGCGTCAGCTCGTCGTGATCGACGGCCTTCGCTGCCTCGCTGAGCGGCGGGCGCATCTCGGCGTACGCGGTCCCGCTGCCCGCAACGAGCAACAGGGCCGCGAGGACGCCACCCGGTCGAAGATCCGGCGCATCTCTTACACCCCGCTGAGCGTGTCGATTGGCAATGCGCCCGTGCTGCCGCCGATCTTCTCCACTGGCACCTGGAGCTTGTCCATGAGCGTGACCAGCAGGTTCGCCATGGTCGGCTCGTCCTTGTAGACGATGTGCTGACCGCCTCGCAGGGTGCCAGCGCCGCCGCCGAGGAGCATGAGCGGCAGATTGTTGCCCGCGTGCGCGTTGCTGTTCGAGATGCCCGACCCGTAGAGGATGGTCGTGTGATCGAGCAGCGATCCGTCGCCGTCCTGCGTCTTGGCCAGCCGCTCCACGTACTTTCCGAAGAGCTCCGTGTGGTAGCGGTTGATCTTCGACATCCGCTCGACGAGCTCCGGGCGCGTCGCCGTGGTGCGACAACGGGTGGTGCGCCTCGGGAACACCGACCTGCGGATACGGGCGCGCGCTCTGTTCCTTGCTGATCATGAAGGAGATGACGCGCGTCAGGTCCGACTGGAATGCCAGGAGCTGCAGGTCGAACATCAGCTCGAGGTGATCCTCGAATACCGGCGGCACGCCCTGCGGCTGCTCCATCATCGGCAGCTCGAGATCCTTCTGCTCTTCAGCACGCTGGATGCGGCGCTCGACGTCGCGGATCGACTCCGTGTACTCGTTCATCGCGCGCCTGATCCTGAGGTCCGAGATCGCGCTTCAGGCCGGACAGCTTCTCGTTCACCGAGTCGAGGATGCTGCGGTGCTGGCGGAGCCGCGCTTCGCGTGCACGCCGCTCGGTGCTGCCGCTGTCGCCGAACAGCTTCTCGAAGACCGACCGCGGGTTGTATTCCATCGGCAGCGGCTGCGTCGGGCTCTTCCACGAGATGGTGTGGGTGTAGGCGCAGCTCAGGTTGCCGGTGCACGCACCGGCGTTGGCCGGCATGTCCATCGACAGCTCGAGCGAGGCGACCTGCGTCTCCTTCGCGAACTGCTTCGCGAGGATCTGATCCATCGACACGTCGGCGATGATCTCGACCTCGTTACGTCCGCCGCGCGTGCGTGCCGGTCAGGAACGAGCCGGACGCGCCCGCGTGGATGTAGTTCCAGTTCGCCTTCAGGCCCGAGAGCAGGACCATCTTGTCGCGGTACTTCGCCAGCGGTTCGAGGATGGGCGACAGCTCGAAGGCCCGCCCCTCGCCCTTCGGCGTCCAGAACTGCATCGCCATCCCGTTGGGCACGTAGAAGGTCTGGAACCGGTGCGCCGCCTTTCCGTTCGCACCGACCTTCACCGCAAACGCGGGAACCATCGCGTCCAGGAACGGCAGCGCCATGGTGGCGCCGAGACCGCGGAGGACCGTTCTGCGCGACAGGGCTTTCGAGGTGAGGAATGACATTTGTCCAGTCTCCTTCTAGTTCGTCGGTGTCGGCGTAGCGCGCCGCAGGAACGCCGGGCTCTTCACGATGCCGAGGACGATCGAGGACCACTTGTAGTCGCTGGCTTCTGCGTCGCGCACGATCTGCCGGATGGCGGGCTGGTCGTAGTACTCGAGCCTGCGCCCGAGCGCGTACGCCATCAGCTTCTCCGTCACGGTATGGGGGAACTTGTCCTTCGGGTTCAGCAGCATCGCCCGCAGCCCGTTCAGGCCGTTGATCGGCGCGCCGTCGACCGTGTTGCCGACCGAGTCCACGGGCTTCCCGGCCTCGTCGATCGTGCGGTAGCCGCCGATCGCGTCGAAGTTCTCCAGCGCAAATCCCGACGGGTCGATCACGGCGTGGCAGCTCGCGCAGACCGGCTGCTTCCGGTGCTGCGCCAGGCGCTCGCGGATCGTCGGCGGCTTCTGGCCCGGGGTCGGGTCGGGCAGCGACGTGTTCACACCGGGCGGCGGCGCAGGCACGGTGACGCCGAAGATGTTCTCGAGCAGCCACTTCCCGCGCAGGACCGGCGAGGTCCGGTCCGGATACGACGTCGTGGCCAGCAGCGATCCATTCGCCAGCACGCCGCCGCGCTGGTTCAGATCAGGGAGCGTGATCCGCCGGAACCGGCTGCCGTAGACGTCAGGAATGTTGTAGTGCCGCGCCAGCCGCTCGTTCACGAAGGTGTAGTCGGCGCGAATCAGGTCGAGCACGCTCCGGTCCTCTTGCACCGTGCTCGCGACGAACATCTCCGTTTCCTTCTTGAACGCCTCGAGCAGGCTGTCGTCGAAGCTCGGATAGAAGTCCGGATGCGCCACGACTTCGTCCACGCGCCGCAGGTTCAGCCACTGCGCGGCGAAGTCGAGCGCCAGCGTATCGGTGGCGCGCTCGTCCGCCATCATCCGCCGGACTTCCTGCTCGAGCACCGCCGGCTTCGTCAGCTGCCCCTTCTCCGCGAGGTCCAGCAGGCGATCGTCGGGGACGCTGCTCCAGAGGAAGAAGGAGAGCCGCGACGCAATCTCCATGTCGCTCAGCGCGTAGGACGCCGGCGCTCCCTGCGCGGCCAGCTTCGCGGGATCGCGATGCACGCGCAGGAGGAAATCGGGATCGACGAGCATCCGCTCGAGCGCGAACTGGATGCCGCTGTCGAAGGTGCCGCCTTCGCGCCGCCCGTCGGCGAAGAACGTCATCAGGCCGTCGATATCGACCTTGCTGACCGGCCGGCGATACGCGCGGCGCGCCATGCTCGTGAGGATCTTCGTGGCGCACGCCGACTCTTCGCCGACCGACTTCGGCTGACATACGAAGATGGCGCGACGGCTCGGCGTGTCGACCGCGGGACCCGCCGCCTGATACGGCCCGCCAATGTGCACGCCGCCGACCGCCGCGTTTTCCATGTACTGCTGATCGTTGGTGAGCACGCGACCGCGCTGCAGCGGCTGCGGCAGCCCCTCGGGCTCCCACATCTCGCGCACGAACGTGACGCCCACCACGCGCGGGCCGGCCTTCATCGGCACCCGCAGCTCGAGGTGCTTGTCACCCGTGAGCTGCATGAACTCTTCCCACTCGGGATCGCCGGCAAACCCCGGTTCGCCGTCACCCGCGTAGCTGGCCGCTGCCGGACGCCCCTGGGCGTTGCCGCCGACACGGAAACGCTTTGCGAGCTTGCCGTCGACGCGGACATCGAGCTGCTGCTCCCAGCCCATGCCCATCAGGTAGTCCTGGTACTGGCGGCGCAGCCTCACCTTGATCAGGTACTCGCCGTCGACCGGCACGTTGTAGTGCACCGCGATGCCGCCGCGCGATCCGAGCGGCAGGTCGTCACTCTGCCGATCGTCCTGCATGACGTGAATCGGCACCTCGAAGATCGACACGCCCGGCGCGCTCGGCGGCAGCCCGATCGCGAGCCGCGTCACCTGCCGCGCCACCGAGAGATACCGTTCGAGGTGCGCCGTGGAGATCGTGAGCGAGTCGGCGAAGTTGTCGAAGCTGCCGTCAGCGGTCTCGTCGCCGGGCAGCTGCGAGCGGACGTCCATGTCGAGCGCGAACAGATCGCGGAGGACGTTGTTGTACTGCGTGCGATTCAGCCGGTGCACGGCGCCGATGCGCCCGGGATTCGGCGCGGACGCCCACGCGCGATCCAGCTCGCCTTCGAGCCAGCCGATCATCCCCGCGTACGTCTCCTGATCGGGACGCGGCGAACCGGTCGGCGGCATCGCGCCGGCCCGCAGCTTCACGATCACCTTCTCCCAGTCCGCCGCGTTCGCAGAAGGGTGCTCGACGTCGAGTGTGTCGAGCATCAGGCCGGCGGTCTTCATCCGCTGGTTGTGACAGGTGACGCAGTAACGCTGTACGGCAGCCTGTCGAGGCGTGCGCGACGGGGGCTGCGCGGCGGCCGCAGCGGTCGCAGGTGCAGCGGTCTGGGTCGCAGCCGCCGGCGCCTGTGCGCCCGCACCTGATTGCGCTCCCGACAGCGCCGCTACCCACCCGGCGGTGAGCACCGTTATCAACGCCGCAGCAGACCGTCTCGTCACCATGCGTCCTTTCGGGGCGGACCTCCGCCGAGCCGAGAAACAGGTCTCACTATCGTAGGAGTCCCCCGGCAATTTTTCATCACTGAATTCAGGGGACGAGCCTTCCGGGCCACTATTTCCCGGGAAAACCTACTGCTGCGCTACTGGGTCGGCCGTGCCAGCCCGGCGGCCGCACAGGCCGCCTGCCACTTGCTCCGCAGTCCCTCCCGGTCCACCTGGCGGCCGCGCAGGAACACCTCCGAGATACGCCGGGTATTCCGGATATCGTCCAGCGGGTTCGCCTCCAGGACGACGAAGTCGGCACTCTTCCCCGCCGCAATCGACCCAAGGTCCGCCTGGACCCCGAGCGCCTGCGCCGACATGCTCGTGGCCGAGGTCAGGGCAGCCATCGGGGTCATCCCGACCCAGTCGACGAACGCCTCGAGCTCCATGTGGGTGCCCCAGCCGATCGGGCGGGGACCACCGGCATCGTGGCTGCCGAGAGCCACTTTCACGCCCGCTTCGTAGAATTTCTTCGCGTTTTGCACGCCCACGCCGCCACCGGGCGGCGGCACGCGCCTCCGCTCCTGGAACTGCTTCCCCCACTGATCGAGGTAAGCCGGGCACTTCAGCACGTTCAACATGGGGTCGGCGAGCCAGGCCGGCCGCTCACCCACGGTCGTGTACTTGCTGCCGCCGCTCAGCGTCGGCGTGATGGCGGGGATATACCAGAGGTTCGGCCGCTCCTTCAGCAGGCCGATCAGCTCGTCGTCGACCGGCTGATCCGCGATCGGGTGCGTCCAGCCGTCGATGCCGGCGCGGATCATGTCCTTCAAATCTTCACGCGTCTTCACATGCGCCAGGGTGCGCACGCCGAGCTTCTTCGCCTCGTCGATGGCGGCGCGGTAGATTTCCGGCGTCAGCTGCGCCGGCTTGCCGAGCTTCGGCACGCCGTGCTCTTTCTCGAGGTTCGCGCGGTCGCGCCGATCGGCGGTCACTTCGTAGCCGCCGCGGTCCTCGAGCCACAGTTTCACGAACGCGACCTTGTGCGCCGCGAGCTCCCGCACCGCCTGCCGCGCCTGCCACGTGCTGACGATGGGATAGGCAGTGTCGTTGCGCGCGAGCTCGATCGGGCCGGTGCCCGGCCACGCGAGGCCGCGGCCCACCGTGTAGTAGCGCGCCGCCGTGAACGCGTCGCCCTGCGACTCGTCGCGCAGCTTCCACACCCAGTCGTCCGGCAAGTCCGACCCCAGGCTGATCGTCAGCGCGTGCCCGCTGTACGCGAAGCGCTCGAGGTGATCGATCAGGTTCTCGCGCGTGAAGTTCTCTTTCTCTTCCGAGGAGTTGGTCGCGTTCTCGAAGGCGACATGGCTATGCATGTCGACGAAGGCGGGAATCACCGTCTTGCCGGCGAGACTCACGCGACGCGCGCCGGACGGCGCCGTCACCTCGCCCGCGCGGCCCACGCGCGTGAAGCGGCGGTTCTCGACCACGAACGCGCCGTTCTCAATCGCGGTTCCGTCGCCGGCGATGATGCGTGCGCCTTCGAAGAGGATGGTTTCCGAGGGAGGCCCCTGCTGCGCGGCCCCTTCGGATGTGCAGCCGGCGAGCGTCAGACCACCGATGACAGCGCAGGCGCAGCCGACGAGCACGTGGCGCACGGACATGAACCCTCCTGCGACAACCCGCCTGACGCGGATGCGACCGGTTTCTTCGGAACGTCTGCCGGGACAGAAAACGAAAACGCGCGGAGCCCCGCCGGCCTCGAGGGCAGGCGCAACCCCGCGCGTCTGCAGACTGCAGTCCGTTCGTCTTACCGCGAGGACATCACCAGCGTGCCGATGCGCTTCGGCACGGCACCGACCGGAATGCGCGCGACGACCTGCATGGTCTTCAGGTCGACGGCGACCGTCTGGTCCTCTCCCGCGACGCCCATGTAGGCCTTGGCGCCGTCAGGCGTCAGCGCGATCCACTCCGGGTGCGAGCCGACGACCACAGCCTTGATCAGCTTGTAGTCCGGGATCGAGTAGGCGTACATCGCGCCGTACCACTTGCTGGTGGCGAGCAGCATCTTATTGTCGGCCGTCACCGCGAGGCCGTGCGCCGGCGCGCCCTGCAGCCCCTCGAGCTCCTTGTGCTCGCCCGGCACCTCGGGCAGTTCCCAGCGCTTCGTCTCCTTGCGCGTGTTGAAGTCCACCACCGCGATGCCGTGGTAGTTCGACAGCTGCACGTAGATGTTGCGCGTCGACCCGTCCGGGTTCGTGTCGAAGATCATCGGCCGGATGCCGGCGTCGAGCTTCACCTGCCAGGCCAGCGTGTCGGTCTTCGTGTCGATGACGCTGATCACGCCGGTCTGGACCGAACCGGACACGGCGAACTTGCCGTCCGGCGTCACGTAGACGTTGTGCACCGACCCCTCGACCTTCACGCTCTTCGCGTTGGTGAGCGCGACGGCGTCGATCACGTCCACGGCGCCAGGCGCCTGCGCGATGCCGACGTAGACCTTCTTGTCGTCCTTGCTCACGAACACGTTGTTCGGGCGGCCCGACAGGTGAATCTGCTTGGTCACCTTCCAGGTCTTCGTGTCCACGACGTCGAGCGAGTGGTTCGACTCGTTCGTGATGTACAGCCGCGTGCCGTCGTTCGACGCCGACACGCCGTGCGGCACTTCGATGCCCTCGATGACCGCCACCACCTTGTTGGTGACCGGGTCGATGACGTGCGAGTTGTCGCCGGCCGCATTGGTCTGGATGATCCGGACGGTCTTGCCGCCCTGCGCGACGAGCGTAACGGATGCGAGCGCGACGATCGCCGCGGCCGACAGCAGACGACGAAGAGTGAACATATGCATGATGATTGTTACCTCGCTGTGCCTGAAGCCTTCTCGCCCTTGATCCAGTTCGCGATGATCACGTACTCCGGATCCGTTTTCGACTGCCAGTGCCTGCCGCCGGCGTGGAACGGGTCGCCGCCCGCCGACTTCGCGAGCGGATGCGACAGCAGACGGCTCGCATCCGGATCGCCCGGCACGACGACGCGCAGCCACGCCTGGACGTTCTGGCGCGACTGCTCGTCGTTCCACACCGTCTGTCCCTCGGGCAGCGC
The DNA here is from genome assembly GCA_963748265.1 of uncultured Acidobacteriota bacterium. Lineage (GTDB taxonomy): Bacteria > Acidobacteriota > Vicinamibacteria > Vicinamibacterales > CAVVIG01 > CAVVIG01. The sequence continues at coordinate 424,231 of CAVVIG010000005.1, forward strand.
CACAAGGCGCGGCTGGCCGGTGGCGTGGCACGTGATGCACCGCGCGTGGCCGGGCCGCTTCGCGGTGAAGATCGGCTGCACGCGCGTCTTGAAGTACTCGAAGTCGAGCCCGACCCCGCCGCCCGCATCGGCACCGCCGGCCGCGGGCTTTGCCGTCTTCACAAACGCCAGCACCGCCTGGTACTCCGGGTTGTCCGCGGAGGCCCAGAACTTGCCGCCGGTATGCTGCGCGTCGCCGCCCGCCGACTGTGCGAGCGGGTGGACGGCCAGCGGGCTCTTCGACGGATCGCTCGCCAGGACGACGCGCTTCACCGCCTCGAAGTTCTGACGCGACTGCGCCTCGGCGTACGTCGTGGCGCCCGCCGACAACGGCTGCAGCCGCAGCCGGGTGGCGATGCGCGAATGGCAGTTCACGCACGTGCCTGCACCTTCGTTCGCCGCGCGCTCCTTGAGGAAGATCGGCTCGATGCGCGTGCGGTAGACCTCGAAATCGAGGCCTTCGACCGACGTCATCGTCGTCGCCGCCGCCTTGCCGGTGCGCACCCACTCGGTGAGCGTCACGTACTCGGGATCGGACTTCGACTGCCAGTGCCTGCCGCCGGCGTGGAAGGGATCGCCTCCGGCCGACTTCGCGAGCGGGTGCGACAGCAGTCGGCTCGCCTCGGGATCGCCGGCCACCACGACGCGCGACCACGCCTGGAAGTTCTGGCGCGACTGCTCCTCGTTCCAGCTGGTTGCCCCGGGGTCGAGCGCTGCCAGCCGCGGCTGGCCGGTCGCGTGGCACGTGATGCAGCGGGCATGACCCGGGCGCTTGGCCAGGAAGATCGGCTGCACCCGGGTCTTGAAGAACTCGTAATCGAGTGTCGATTCCGCCGCCGGCGCGGCGGCCGGTGCTGCGGGCTGCTGGGCGCTGAGGCCGAGCGTGGCGACCAGCAGGCCCACGAGGAATAGAAGCAACGGCATCAGATCAAGCCTCCCGGAAGGTGATGACGGCTATGTTCTACCACTTCACCTGCGCGCCGATCCGGACAATCCGGCCCTGGATGGTGCTGGCGGCCTGCTGGTAGGCAGCTGTGCCGAAGTTGGTGCCGCGCACCGTGAGCGCCGCATCCGAGTTCAGCACGTTGAACAGCTCGAGCTGACCCTCGACGCGCGTCCGGCCAAAGGTGAAGATCTTGGAGCCGCGAAGATCCAGCTGGTTCAGGCGGTTGAGATATTCCGTCTGCCACGGTTTCAGCTGAACCGTGAGCGACGCCTCGGTGAGCTGCGGGATCACCAGCGCGTTAGGCGTGCAGGGTGCCGGGCAATTGGCGGCATACCGCGTGGTCGGGGTGAGCAGCCACGTGGTGCCCGAGTTCTGGATCGTGGTGCCGATGAGCGCACCCGGATAGCTCTGGAACGTCCCGCCGAGCATGATGCCCCAGGGCAGCGGATAGCTGCCCGCGATCTTGAGCTGCGTCAGGTACGGCACGTCCGTGTTGCGCTGATCGCAGAAGCGATCGAGGTTGGGGTTGTCCGGTTCGTCGCACTGCACGTAGAGGTTCTGCTGGGTCGCGGTGCCGCCGAACAGCGTCGCCCCGTTCGCGAAGCGCATGTTGGCGGTCAGCTCGACGCCCGTGAACAGCTGCTTGCGCGCGTCGGTCGCCGTCGTGTCCACCTCCTCCACCTGGGTCACCTTGTTGGCGGCCAGGTTGTAGACGGTGATCGCTTCGCCGTCGATCGGGCTGTAGACGGTGATCGGCGCGTAGTCGGCGCGGGTGCGCAGGACGTTGTCACGAATCGCGAGATGCTTGAAGCGGCTCTGCACGAGCGCCGCCGTCACGCCGAGTGTCGGCAGGAGCTGGTGCTGGACGCCGATGTTGGACATGAGCGCCCACGGGCGCTGCGTGTCGGGATCGAAGGTGCGCAGCACGCGCGAGCCGAAGTTGTTCGGCAGCTGGCCGAGGTTGAACTCGCAGTTCGCCGTCAGGTAGACGCACCCGAGCTGGCCCTGCGCGATGTCGTCGCCGTTCAGGTCTCGCCACGTGAGGCGCGCCGTCGCCTGCGCGAGCGGGTTGTACATGTTGGCGATGCCGGTGGTGCGCGAGTCGTTGTACCGGTTGATCGAGAACTTGATCGCGGTCTTGCCCGTGCCGAACACGTCGTACGCCGCACCGAAACGGGGCGCCACGTCGGTCCAGTCCGGCAGGTTCTCGGTCTCGTCGAACGTCCGCAGCGGAACGAAGCGGCCGGCCGGCGAACTGCCCGGGCTGGTCTGGGCGTTCAGCTTCTCGAGACGGACGCCGCCGTTGACGGTCAGGCGCTTGATGGTCCAGGTGTCCTGCGCGTAGAACGCGAGATCGCGATTCAACTGGTCGCGCGTCACGAACGGCGTGTTGCGCACGATCACCGAGTCGGGCACGTAGGTCCGGTAGTCCTGCTGCAGGTCGGCGTTCGCGTCCTGCCGCTGCTCGAACCACCCGTTCTGGAACTGGACACCGAACTTCGCCGCGTGTGATCCGGTGACGTAGGTGGTGGACGCCTGGAAGAGCTTCTTCACCGGCACGAACGTCGGAATGTTGGTGGTCGCTTCCCAGGTGAGTCCGGTGTCGCGGTCGACGTGCGCCGCCGTCCCGTACCAATCGGCCGTCCCGCGCTCCTTCTCGACGCCCTCCTGCATGTTCTGGACGGTGACGTTCGTGTTGGCGCCCCAGCCCACGTCGAGCAACATCTTGTTGGTCAGCGTGGAAGTCCACTTGATCTGCGTCGTGTAGTACACGGGTGAGCGCCACGTGAACGAGGCGGTGCGCGGATCGGTCGCGGCCAGCATGTCGCCGCCGCGCGTCTTGTAGAGACGGTCGTAGTAGATGCCCAGCTTGTTCTTGCTGCTCATCTGCCACGTCAGGCGGGCCATGCCGCTTGTGATCTGCTGGTCGTCGATCGCCTGTTCACAGCTTGTCGTCCCGTTCTTGCACGCCGCGTACCCTACGGGGAAGGGCACGTTCTCGGGTGTGTAGAACACGTCGGCCACCGGCGAGTTGACGCCCCACTTGCGGACCGAGCTGAAAAACCACAGCTTGTCCTGCTTCACGGGCCCACCGATGGAGAAGTTGACATCGTAGATCTTGTCGATCTTGTCCACCGCCGTGAGGCCCTGATCTTTCAGGTCCTGTGTCAGGTTGTTGGCCTGCCACGCGCCATCCGAGTACGCCGTGAAGAACGCGCCGCTGAAGCGGTTGCCGCCCTCGCGCGGAATCATGTTGATGCGCACGCCGCCCGCCGACACGTCCGCGCCCGCCCCGGTGGTCTCGTACGAGATCTCCTGGTTCATCGCGTCATTGAAGTACGGGTTCACCTGGTTGTCGCCGCGGGTGGAGTTCATCATCATGCCGTCCACCTGCACCGTCGTGTTGCGCGACGTCATGCCGTGCGCGGCGAAGTAGGTCTGTTGCATGCCCTGCGAACCGCCGACGTCCGGACGGCTCAATGTCACGCCGACCACCAGCTGTCCCACCGACTGGAACGATCGGCCCGTCGGAATCGCGTCGAGCACGTCGCGTGTCAGCACCTGCGCGCGGTTCGTACTCTGCACGTCCACGAGCGGCGCATCACCGGTGACCGTCAGCGTCTCTTCCAGCGATCCGACCCGCATGTCGACGCTGATGTTCGCCACGAAGTCGGCCGGCAGCTGGATGCCCTCGCGTCTGAGCGTCGCGAAACCCGCCAGGGAGAAAGTCAGCTCGTAGAGCCCGGGACGCAGATCGACGAAGCGGTACTGACCTTCGCCGTCGGTCACGACGGATCTCGTCCGCTCGATGAGCACCTCGCTCGAGGCCTCGACCGTCACGCCCGGCAGCGCGCCGCCGGTGGCATCTCTGACGAGACCGGCGATGCCGCTCTGCGCGGCAGCCGTGCTCGGCAGGAGAATCAGGAACACCGTTACCGCGAGCAAAGTCCGCAAGAGTCCCGCTCGAATCATCGACTGCTCCTTGTCCTGACCTGAAGGCGGCCGCCCGCTGGGCGGGAGGCGAAGTGGGCGGAATCTACTGGCCTGAACCGTCTAGATACATCCCTGAAAGCAGTTACGCCGGAATTTCGGCGCCACGGATTGTCGACGCCAACAAGCGATTGGATCCGGAACTATCAGTGCAGATGCAGGTCGGGTTGGTCAGTCCGTGAACAGCCAGTCGCGGCGCGTCGCGGCTGCGGGCAGTGCTCTCGAGCGCCGCCAGATCGCGGCGAAAGGCACACCAGCCCCGCGTCTCACGGCAATCCACCCACGAGATTGCGGGCAGCGGTGATGGCTGGATCTGCTCCCCGGCGCTGTGGCTACGGTCTACCACTTCACCTGCGCGCCGATCCGGACAATCCGGCCCTGGACGGCGCTGGCGGCCTGCTGGTAAGCCGCCGTGCCGAAGTTGGTGCCGCGCACCGTGAGCGCCGCATCCGAGTTCAGCACGTTGAACAGCTCGAGCTGACCCTCGACGCGCGTCCGCCCGAACGTGAAGACCTTCGATCCGCGAACGTCCAGCTGGTTCAGGCGGTCGAGAAATTCCGTTTGCCACGGTCTCAGCTGAACCGTCAGCGACGCCTCGGTGAGCTGCGGGATCACCAGTGCGTTAGGCGTGCAGGCCCCGGGGCAATTGGCGGCATACCGCGTGGTCGGGGTGAGCAGCCACGTGGTGCCCGAGTTCTGGATCGTGGTGCCGATGAGCGCACCCGGATAGCTCTGGAACGTGCCGCCGACCATGATGCCCCAGGGCAGTGGATAGCTGCCCGCGATCTTGAGCTGCGTCAGGTACGGCACGTCCGTGTTGCGCTGATCGCAGAAGCGATCGAGGTTGGGGTTGTCCGGTTCGTCGCACTGCACGTAGAGGTTCTGCTGGGTCGCCGTGCCGCCAAACAGCGTCGCCCCGTTCGCGAAGCGCATGTTGGCGGTCAGCTCGACGCCCGTGAACAGCTGCTTGCGCGCGTCGGTCGCCGTCGTGTCCACCTCCTCCACCTGGGTCACCTTGTTGGCGGCCAGGTTGTAGACGGTGATCGCTTCGCCGTCGATCGGGCTGTAGACGGTGATCGGCGCGTAGTCGGCGCGGGTGCGCAGGACGTTGTCACGAATCGCGAGATGCTTGAAGCGGCTCTGCACGAGCGCCGCCGTCACGCCGAGTGTCGGCAGGAGCTGGTGCTGGACGCCGATGTTCGACATGAGCGCCCACGGGCGCTGCGTGTCGGGATCGAAGGTGCGCAGCACGCGCGAGCCGAAGTTGTTCGGCAGCTGGCCGAGATTGAACTCGCAGTTCGCCGTCAGGTAGACGCACCCGAGCTGGCCCTGCGCGATGTCGTCGCCGTTCAGGTCTCGCCACGTGAGGCGCGCCGTCGCCTGCGCGAGCGGGTTGTACATGTTGGCGATGCCGGTGGTGCGCGAGTCGTTGTACCGGTTGATCGAGAACTTGATCGCGGTCTTGCCGGTGCCGAACACGTCGTATGCCGCGCCGAAACGCGGCGCTACGTCGGTCCAGTCCGGCAGGTTCTCGGTGGCCTCGAACGAGCGCAGCGGGACGAAGCGGCCGGCCGGCGAACTGCCCGGGCTGGTCTGGGCGTTCAGCTTCTCGAGACGCAGGCCACCGTTGACCGTCAGGCGCTTGATGGTCCAGGTGTCCTGCGCGTAGAGCGCGAGGTCGCGATTCATCTGGTCGCGAGTGACGAAGGGGGTGTTGCGCACGACCACCGAGTCGGGGACGCCGGTCCGGTAGTCCTGCTGCAGGTCGGCGTTCGCGTCCTGCCGTTGCTCGAACCAGCCATCCTGGAACTGCACGCCGAACTTCGCCGCGTGCGCGCCGGTGACGTAGGTGGTAGACGCCTGGAAAAGATGCTTTACCGGCACGAAGGTCGGGATGTTGGTGGTCGCTTCCCAGGTGAGCCCGGTGTCGCGGTCCGTGTGCGCCGCCGTCGCGTACCAGTCAGGCGTCCCGCGCTGTTTCTCGACGCCGTCCTGCATGTGCTGCACCGTGACGTTGACGTTGGTGCCCCAGCCCGCGTCGAGCAGCATCTTGTTCGAGAGCGTCGACGTCCACTTGACCTGCGTCGTGTAGTAGAGGGGGTTTTCCCATGTGAACGACGCCGTCCGCGGATCGGTTGCGGCCAGCATGTCGCCGCCGCGGGTCTTGTTGATACGGTCGTAGTAGACACCCAGCTTGTTCTTGCTGCTCATCTGCCAGGTGAGGCGCGCCATGGCGCTGGTAATCTGCTGGTCGTCGATCCCCTGCTCGCAGCTGACCGTGCCGGCCTTGCACTGCGCATAGCCGGTCGGGAACGGGACGTTCTCGGGCGTATAGAACACGTCGGCCACCGGCGAGTTGACGCCCCACTTGCGGATAGAGCTGAAGAACCACAGCTTGTCCTGCTTCACCGGCCCGCCGATCGAGAGGTTGAAGTCGTAGATCTTGTCGATCTTGTCCACCGCGGTCAGGCCCTGCGCCTTCAGGTCGTCCGACAGGTTGTCGCCCTGCCACGCGCCGTCGGACCACGCCGAGAAGAACGCGCCGCTGAAGCGGTTGCCGCCCTCGCGCGGAATCATGTTGACGCGCACGCCGCCCGCCGACACGTCCGCGCCCGCCCCGGTGGTCTCGTACGAGACTTCCTGGCTCATCGCGTCGTTGAAATACGGGTTCACCGCGTTGTCGCCGCGCGTCGAGTTCATCGTCATGCCGTCCACCTGGATGGTGGTGTTGCGCGCCGCCATCCCGTGGACGGCGAAGAAGGTCTGCTGCATAGTCTGCGAACCGCCGACGTCCGGGCGGCTCAATGTCACGCCGACCACCAGCTGTCCCACCGACTGGAACGATCGGCCCGTCGGAATCGCGTCGAGCACGTCGCGTGTCAGCACCTGCGCGCGGTTCGTGCTCTGCACGTCCACGAGCGGCGCATCACCGGTGACCGTCAGCGTCTCTTCCAGCGATCCGACCCGCATGTCGACGCTGACGTTCGCCACGAAGTCGGCGGGCAGCTGGATACCCTCGCGCTTGAGCGTCGCGAAACCCGCCAGGGAGAAAGTCAGCTCGTAGAGCCCGGGACGCAGATCGACGAAGCGGTATTGCCCCTCGCCGTCGGTCACGACGGATCTCGTCCGCTCGATGAGCACCTCGCTCGAGGCCTCGATCGTCACGCCCGGCAGCGCGCCGCCGGTGGCATCTCTGACGACGCCGGCGATGCCGCTTTGCGCGGCAGCCGTGCTCGGCAGGAGAATCAGGAACATCGTTACCGCGAGCAAAGTCCGCAAAAGTCCCGCTCGAATCATCGACTGCTCCTTGTCCTGACCTGAGTGCGGTCCGCCCGCTGGGCGGGCGGTGCCCGGTCGTCCTTACGCGAAGTGGGCGGAATCTACTGGCCTGAACCGTCTAGATACATCGAACCTGAAAGCAGTTACGGCGGAATTTCGACGCGACGGATTGTCGACGCCAACAAGCGATTGGATCCCCGGAACTATCAGTGCAGATGCAGGATGCCCCGCCGGAGTGCAACGTCCACAGCGGCGGTCCGATCGGGTACGTCGAGCTTGTTCAGGATGCTCCGCACGTGCGACTGCACGGTCTCCTCCGAGATGCCGAGCGATGTGCCGATCTCGCGATTCCGCAGGCCGCGGCGCACCAGTTCGAGGACTTCGGTCTCCCGGCTGGTCAGGGCCGGCCGCTCGGCTCGGGCCGCCATCTGCGCGCGGACCTCGGGGCTGATGCGCGGGTTACGCCCGGCGTGCACGTCGCGGATGACGCGAGTCAGGTCTTCGATGGCGGTGTCCTTCAGCAGGTAGGTGATCGCCCCCGCTTCCATCGCGCGATAGATGTCCTCGTCGCCGCGCATCATCGTGAGCACGACGATCCGGGCCGCCGGGTCGGTCTCGCGGATCGTCCGGATCGCGCTCACGCCGCTCGTCCCGCCGAGTTGGAGGTCCATGATCGTCAGGTCCGGATGGTGCTCCTGGTAGAGCTTCACCGCCTCGTCCCCGTTCGCCGCGGTCGCCGCAACGCGCATGTCCGGCTGCCGATCGATCACCATGGCCAGACCCTCCCGCACGATGCGGTGGTCGTCCACGAGCAACACGCGAATCCGATGGGCGGCGTCTCTGGTCACGCGGTCGGCACCGTCGCGGTCACGACCGTCCCCCGGCCATGTCCGCTGCGAACCAGGAGCGAACCGCCCACCGACTCGGCGCGCTCGCGCATCGTCGTCAGGCCGAAGTGCTCGCTCTCGTCCGGCTGCACCGCGGGATCGAACCCCCGGCCGTCGTCGGCGACCGTCAACGTGATGGCCTCCTCGCCATAGTCCAGCGACATCTTGACGCGCGTGGCGTGCGCATGGCGGACGCAATTGGACACCGCTTCGCGCCCGATACGCAAGAGTTGTTCTTCGAGCTGCGGTGACACGCGGCGGGGCGCGCCGCCCACATCCACGGCGAGATCGAGGCTGGTGGACGCCACCGTGTGTTCGGCGACATCCTTCAGCGTCGCCGGCAGATCCTGCCTCTCCAGCATCGGCGAGCGCAGGTTCCAGATCGACTGGCGCGCCTCGCGAATGTCGTCTTCCACCTGGTGCCGCAGGCGGGCCAGCCGCTCGTGGAGGTGCGGGGCCGAGGAGGACACCGCTTCTGCGAGCGTGTCGAACTGCAGCGCGTAGCCGAACATGCTCTGGAGCAGCGTGTCGTGCACCTCGCGGCTCAGACGCGCCCGTTCGCCCAGGAGCAGCGAGAACTGTTTGCGCATGCGGAGGACGTGCACGCGCCACGCGGCGCCGATGCTGATCGTGACAGCGCCGAGGCACACGGCCGCGAACCACCAGGTCTGATAGAACGCCGGCCGGATGCTGAACCGCCACTCGCCGATCGCGTTGGTGAACGCGCCGTCGGCGTCGGTGGCCATCACGCGGAACGAGTACTCACGCGGCGGCAGGTTCGTGTAGAAGGCCGAGTGGCGCGTGCCGGCGTCGATCCAGTCCTGGTCGAAGCCGTCGAGCCGATGCCGGAAGCGACGCTTCTGCGGCGATGTCAGATCGAGAACCGTGTAGTCCACCTGGACTCGTGCGGTGCCGGGCGGCAGGACCTGCGCAGACGCCGCCGACCGGGGCGCACCGTCGACGACCGCGCCTTCGATCCGCACCTTGTCGTCGCGCGGCCGCTCGGCGCCGACCGCCTGCGGATCCACGACCGTCACGCCGCGGCCCGCGACGAACCAGAGGCGGCCGTCGCCCGCGCGAACGGCGGCGCGGTTGCCGAACCAGCGCGACGTGCCGGCCGACCCGTCCATCTTGTCGAACGCGCTGTAGCGCACCGTGTGTGCGCGGTTCGACAGCCCCTTCGTGATCTCGTCGCGCGAGAGCCGCAGGATTCCCGCCGCTTCCACCGCAAGCCACAGCGCGCCGTCGTCGTCGTCCACGATGCCGGTGATGCGATGGACCGGCGTGGCGGGAGACGCGGGCAGCGTGGTGAAGACACCCGTGGCGAATCGCGTCAGCCCCCCGTCGCCGCCGAACCAGATCGCCCCGCTCTGATCCTGGTGGATCGCCCGGTACGGGCCGACCGTCAGGCCGTCGTGCTCGTCGAACAGGCGGATCGACCCGGACCGATCGATCACGGCGACGTGGTCCCCCGCGAACGAGAACCAGGCGCGACCCTCGCGATCGGTGTGGCTCGCCAGGAGCGTGCGCGGCACGAACTCCTCCGGTAGCGGGGCCGGCGTAAGCAATCCGTGCTTCCAGCGGAGGAGCCCGCGGGCGGAATCGTGCAGCCACAGGCCGCCTTCACCATCCGAGGTGATGTCGGTCAGCTCCCTGATTGCGCCGCGCTTCAGCGGCACGACCGCTGCCCGGGACCCGTCGAGCCGAATGAGCTCGGTGGCCGTCGCCGCCCACAGCGTGCCGGAGGCATCGGCGTGCATGGCGGTGAGCGGCGGGTTGGCCAACGGAATCGACATCGACCTGGAGGCGATGCGGCCGTCTTCGAACGATACGATGCCGTCAACGGTCCCGACCCAGACGCGGCCGTCACGCGTCGCATCGATGGCATTGACGACGCCGATGTCGGTGATCGGCGTCATCTTGTGCGGCGTGAAGCGATTGAGGCCGTCGCGCGTCGCCGCCCAGATGTTGCCCTCGCGATCTTCGATGAGCTCCGTGATGCCGTCGTCGGAGAGGCCCGTGGCGGTGGAGGTCCGCTCCGACGCATCGACGTGTCCCTTGTCCGTGTGGCGCAGACGCCAGAGCCCCTGTCCGCCGGTGCCTATCCAGAGATTCCCGTGCGAGTCGTACAGCAGCCTCGACCCTCGGGCGCGCATCAGCGTCCCGGGCGGGAAATCGGGGGCCACGACGTCGCGGAACCCCGCAATCGGATCGGTGACCCACATCCTGCCCCGGCCGTCGCGCGCGAGCGAACGCGCGATCTCGTTGGACGAGCCGACCATCGAGAACGTGGGATCGGCGGGACCACGTCGGAACACGCCGCTCGCCACCGCCACGACCAACGCGTCGCCATCCACGAGCAGCGCGTTGACGATGCCGGGCGGGAGCCCGTCGTCTGCGCGCTGCCAGCGGTCGCCTGCGAGACGGTGGAGGCCGAACCTGCCGCCAGCCCAGACTGTTCCGTCGTTGCCCTCCACGATCGACATGACGATGCCGTCGGGCAGCCCCTCTTTCGGGCCGTAGGCGCGCACCGTGCCGTTGCGCAGGACGATGATCCCGCCGGGCTCGCCGAGACCGAACCACATGGCTCCGTCGCGCAAGACGGTGATGGTTCGAACGCTGGCGGCGGGGTTCGGGATGGCGGCGAGCGACTCCCACGGGACGAACCGGACGCCGTCGAACCGGAGGGCGCCGGTCTCGGTGCCGAGCCAGAGGTACCCGACGCTGTCCTGTGCGAGCGAGAAGATAAGCGGCGACTCGATGCCGTCCTTTTGCGTCCACGACGTGAGGTTGTAGCCGGTCAGGAGGGTCGTGTCAGGATCGGCCGCACGGGCCGGCGCGGCCAGCAGGCTGGCAGCGAGCACCCCCCCGACAAGCGTCGAACACATCCGCACGACCGCGAATTCTACTCCCGGTGCGGCATCCCCGCACACCGGCGTGCCTGGTACAATCGGCGCATGGAAGGCCGGACCAAGGGCCGGGAGTGCTTTCACTGCAAGAAGTGGGTCGAGCCAGGGGAGGCGCACGACTGCTGGACGACGACCGAGGCGGCCCTCACGGGAGAGCTGTCAGACGACCTGAAGGACGCGTGGGAACGGCTGCGGGAGACGGCCGCGTCGTTCGGCGAGCAGCGGATCTACGCGTCGCACCACTCGATCATGTTCTCGCGGCGGTCGTGCTATTTCTTCGTGCGCCCGAAGCGCAACTGGCTCGAGATCTGCGTGTTCCTGGACCGCGCGGTGAAGGCGCCGCAGGTCCGGCGGGTGGACCGCTCGTCGGCGAACCGGCTGGTGCACTTCCTGCGCATCACACACCGGGACGAAGTCGAGCCGCCGATTACCGACTGGCTGCAAAGGGCTTACGAGCTGAACGGCCTCCCGCCTGGCGCGCGGACCGTCAAGCCTTCCAGGCGGAAGACGGTCCGCCGCCGCACGCGCCGGGCGTGACTCCGCGGACGCGGCGGGCACCCGGGCCGTGTCTGGGCGCGTCTTACCAGGAGCGGACGTTCAGGTCCGGGCAGTTTCGCGACAGCTCGACAGGGCGTGGCATGATCGGTATTTAAGTAGAGAGGCGCAGGCGTGCACGTCACGATGGTCAAGAAGCGGCTCGCCGATGGGAGCGAGTGCCGCAAGTGTCAGGAAGCGATGGTCCACCTCGAATCGCGCGGGCTCTGGTCGCGCATCGACGAGGTCGTGTGGGCCTTTGAGGATGACCCTGCGAGTCCGGGAATGATGCTGGGTCAGCGGCTGGGGGTGGAGAGCGCGCCGTTCTTCGTAGTGCAGGATGCGCGCGGCGAGTCGGTTTACACGAGCGTGCTGCAGCTCGTACGCGACCGTTTCGGCGCCAGCGTCACCACGGCCCAACAGGCCCAGGCGATCGACGCCGACGACATCGGCGGTATCTGACGCGCGCGCCGCGTGCCGGCCGTCAGCGCACGTTGCCGGCGTGCAGCCCGCACTCCTTCTTCGTTTCCTCTTCCCACCACCAGCGCCCGGCCCGCTCGTGCTGCCCGGGATTGGTCGGCCGGGTGCACGGCTCGCAGCCAATCGAGATGAAGCCCCGATCGTGCAGCGCGTTGTACGGCAGCTCGTGCTCGCGGATGTACGCCCACACCTGCCGCGAGCTCCAGAAGCTGAGCGGGTTGAACTTCACGAGCGGACGCTCGGGCGTGCCGAAGGTGCGATCGAGCTGCACGACCGGAACGTCAGCGCGGGTGCCCGGGCTCTGGTCCTTGCGCTGACCGGTCATCCACGCCCGCAGCGGCGTGAGCGCGCGCATCAGCGGCTCGACCTTGCGGATGCCGCAGCACTCCTTGTGGCCGTCCACGTAGAAGGAGAACAGCCCCTTCTCGCGCACCAGGTTCTGCACCGCCTCCGGCTGCGGGAACACCGCCTCGATCGCGATGCCGTAATGCCTGCGCACCTTCTCGATGTACTGGTAGGTCTCCGGGTGCAGGCGGCCGGTGTCGAGCGAGAACACCTTGAACGGCACGCCGCCCTTGACCGCCATGTCGATCAGCACGACGTCTTCGGCGCCGCTGAAGGCGATGCCCAGATCCGGCGCGTACTCCTTCAGCGCGAGCGCCACGATCTCCTGCGGCTCCCGCGCGGAGTACGCAGCCGCCGTCGCCTGCAGATCCGACAGTTCAAGAGCCATCCTGTGACGGTACTACCGGGGGACGGGGTCCGGCAACCGGCAGCGTTCCGCCGCGTACAATATAGGGATGCTCAATTACGACCGCGCTCGTCCCGCCCTGCTGCTCGTCTGCGCGCTGGCCGTGCTTTCGGGCGCCTGCCAATCCTCCACGCCCGCATCGGCGCCGGCACCGCCGCCCGTCTCCCCTGACGTGTGGGCCGTGGTCGACGGCCGCGAGATCCGCCGCGACGATGTGGAGAAGGCGTACCGCCGCACGGCCGGCGCCACGCCCGTGCCGTCTGAGGACGAAGCGCTGGCCGCCAAGCTCACGCTGCTCGACGAGTACATCGTCGAAGACATCCTGCTGGCCAAGGGGCGCGAACTGAACGTGACGGTGACGGATGCCGAGCTCGACACCGCCTTCGCGGAAGCGAAGAAAGACATCCCCGACGATGCGTTCACGAAGGAACTGGCGCAGCGGAACCTGACCGCGACCGACATGCGCGACGGGATGCGGCGCGATCTGACGGCCCGCAAGGTGATCGAGCGCGAGGTGTCGTCGAAGGTGAACATCACGGACCAGGACGTCTCCGACTTCTTCCAGGCGAACCGTGCGCAGTTCAACCTGCCCGAGGACGCCTACCGCATCGCGCAGATCGTCGTGACCCCGGCCAAGGAGGCGCAGATCGCGAACCGCACGGGCGACGACGCGGCGACGCAGGAGCAGGCGAACGCCAAGGCCCAGATGCTGATGCAGCGCCTCGGGTCGGGCACGTCGTTCGGCGACCTGGCGATGGACTTCTCCGAGGATCCGCAGTCGGCGGCGCGGGGCGGCGACGTGGGGCTGATTCCAGTGTCGTCGCTCCGTCAGGCGCCACCGCAACTGCGCGACGCGGTCATGAAGTCGACGCCCGGCGATGTGAAGCTCGTCAGCATCGGCGGCGGCCACACGATTGTGCTCTTGATCGCCAAGGAAGCCGCCGGCCAGCGCGACCTTAGCATGCCCGACGTGCGGCAGCGCATTACCGACACGCTGCGGGGGCGTCGCGAGCAACTGATGCGCACGGCATACCTTGCCGCCGCACGCAACAAGGCAACGGTCGTCAATCACATCGCGCAGCGACTGGTCGAGTCGCAGGGCAAGCTGCCGACGCTCGCTCCTGCTGCGCCTGGAAGCACGACCACGCGCTAGCCCCGCAGCGGCCGCCCCGCCGCCCTGCCGAATTCCGTTGATCGTCCGGCGGACTCTTGCGTTACAAGGAGATGAACTCTCCAACGCAGGCGTTAACCGGCGAACACGCGGAAAGGCACAGGCGAAGGGCGATGACCACTCCTCACGCAGTCGACGTCACCGAGCAGAAGCGGCTGAACGAAGCGCGGGAAAGCCGCGTGCCCTGGAAGAAGTGGGGCCCCTACCTGAGCGAGCGCCAGTGGGGCACGGTCCGCGAGGACTACAGTGACGACGGCAACGCGTGGAGTTACTTCTCCCACGATCAGTCACGGTCGCGCGCGTATCGCTGGGGAGAAGACGGCCTCGGCGGCATCTCCGACGACAAGCAGCGTCTCTGCCTGGCGCTGGCGCTCTGGAACGAGCGCGACCCGATTCTGAAGGAGCGGCTGTTCGGCCTCACCAACGCCGAAGGCAACCACGGCGAGGACGTCAAGGAGTACTACTTCTACATCGACAGCACGCCGACGCACTCCTACATGAAGTACCTCTACAAGTATCCGCAGGCGGAGTTTCCGTACAGCGATCTCGTGGAGAAGAATCGCGGCCGCTCGCGGGAGGAGTTCGAGTACGAGCTGCTCGACACCGGCGTCTTCGAAGAGAACCGCTACTTCGACGTGTTCGTCGAGTATGCGAAGGCCGCGCCCGAGGATCTGCTGGTGCGCATCACGGTGCACAACCGCGGTCCCGAGCGGGCACAGCTCCGGGTGCTGCCGACGATCTGGTTCCGCAACACGTGGTCGTGGGATCAGGGCGCGCCCAGGCCGTCGCTCCGCGCGAGCGGGCCGGCGACGATCGAGGCGGCGCACCCCGATCTCGGGAAGTACGTGCTGCAGTGCGACGGCGCTCCGGAGCTCCTCTTCACTGAAAACGAGAGCAACGCAGAACGGCTGTGGAAACAGGCGAGCCCGTCGCCTTACGTCAAGGATGCGTTTCATGCGTACGTCGTCGACGGCCAGGCGAACGCGGTGAACCCCGCGCGGACGGGCACCAAGGCGGCGGCGCACTACACGCTCGACGTGCCGGCGGGCGGCAGCCAGGTCGTCCGGCTGCGACTGGCGGCGACGGCGCCGGCCGACGGGTTCGGCACGTTCGACGCCGTGTTCACGAGCCGCCTCGCCGACGCCGACGAGTTCTACGAGCGAATCACGCCGCATGCACTCTCGGAGGACCAGCGGCGCGTGCATCGTCAGGCGCTCGCGGGCATGTTGTGGTCGAAGCAGTTCTACTACTTCGACCTGGAACGCTGGCTCGCCGAGCACCGGTCTCACCCGCTCATCGACGTGAACGTGAAGGGCAAGCGGAACTCCGAGTGGTTCCACATGCTCAACGCCGACGTGATCTCGATGCCCGACAAGTGGGAGTACCCGTGGTACGCGGCGTGGGACCTCGCGTTCCACACCATTGCGCTGGCGCTCGTCGACTTCGACTTCGCCAAGGAGCAGCTCCTGCTGATGCTGCGCGGTCTGTACGCACACCCGAACGGACAGATCCCGGCCTACGAGTGGAACTTCAGCGACGTGAACCCGCCGGTCCACGCGTGGGCCACGCTCTATCTCTTCCGCCACGAACGCACGCTGGGACGCGCCGACCTGCGGTTCCTCGAGCAGTCGTTCCACGGGCTTCAGCTGAATTTCAACTGGTGGGTGAACCGGAAGGATCCCGAGGGCCGCAACGTCTTCGGCGGCGGCTTCCTCGGGCTCGACAACATCGGCGTGTTCGACCGCAGCGCGCAGCTGCCGACCGGCGGCTCGATGGAGCAGGCCGACGGCACCGCCTGGATGGCCTTCTACTGCCAGTGCATGATCGAGATCGCGCTGGTCCTCTGCGAGCACGACAAGAAGTACGAGGAAGTGGCCTTCCGCTACATCCAGCATTTCATCTGGATCTCGTATGCGATGGACCGCGTGGGCGAGAACCACGACGAGATGTGGGACGAGGAGGACGGCTTCTTTTACGACCTGCTGCGGCTGCCGGACGGAAGCGCGCAGCGCCTGAAGGTGCGCTCCATGGTGGGGCTGCTGCCGCTGTGTGCCTCGACGGTGTTCGACGGCCATGCCACCGAGCGCTTCCCTGACCTCGCGGAGATGATCGCGGAGTTCAGGCGGCGTCACCCCAGGATGATGTCGCACGTGGCGCCGACCGACACCGGCTTCATCGGCTACAAAGGACGCCGCCTGCTGTCGATCCTGAACAAGCGGCAGCTGGAACGCGTGCTCGCGTACCTCCTCGACGAGAACGAGTTCCTCGGTCCGTACGGCATCCGTTCGCTGTCACGCTACCACCTCGATCATCCGTTCTGCTTCTGGGTCGGCAACCAGGAGTACAAGGTCCAGTACCTGCCGGCGGAGTCGAACACGGGTATGTTCGGCGGTAACTCGAACTGGCGCGGCCCGGTCTGGATGCCCGTGAACACGCTCATCGTGCGCGCGCTGCTGAACCTGTATTCGTTCTACGGCGACGAGTTCACGGTGGAGTGCCCCACCGGATCCGGCACGCGGATGACGCTGTTCCAGGTCGCCAAAGAGATCCAGCGGCGGCTCGCGGCCTGCTTCCTGCGCAACGGCGACGGCGAACGGCCGGTCTACGGCGGCGCAAAGATGTTCCAGCAGGATCCGCACTGGCGGGATCTCATCCTCTACTACGAGTACTTCCACGGCGACAACGGCGCCGGCCTCGGTGCGAGCCACCAGACCGGATGGACCGGTCTCGTCGCGCCGCTCCTTGATCTGTTCGGCCGGCTCACCGAGCGGGACGTGCTCGAGACCGAGCGGAATCCATTGCACGAGCGGCTCATGACCGAGCAGGTTCAGGGCGAAGAGGTCCGGTGAAAACAACGAGTTGACGGCAGGGTGTCCACAGAGACGGTTCGCGAATGATATGAGCAGGGCTGCTCGGCGCGACCTGCTGCATCTGGCCGCGGCAATGCTCGCCGTGGCGGGCGTCACCCTCTCGCTCCGCGCGTGGCTAGAGGCATCCAACGCGGCGACCGCCTCCACGATCTATCTGATGGTCGTGCTGGTGGTCGCCACGACCTCGCGTCTCTGGATCGCGGTCACCACGTCGGTGGCCGCGATGCTCGCACTCAACTACTTCTTCCTGCCTCCAGTCGGCACCTTCAGCATTGCCGATCCCCAGAACTGGGTGGCGCTGGTTGCGTTTCTCGCCGTCAGCCTGATCGCGAGCAACCTCTCGGCCGTAGCCCGCTCCCGCACGCACGAGGCAGTCGTTCGCCGCGACGAGCTCGCCCGCCTGTTCGACCTGAGTCGCGACGTGCTCGTGATGACCGACTCGCGCGAAGCGCTCTCGATGCTGACGCGTGCGATCGCACGCCGCTTCGATCTCGACTACGTGGCCGTCGCCCTGCCTCGCGACGACGACTGGATGGTGAACGACGCTGGCGTGCGCGAGATCGACCTTGATCGTCGCAAGCTGTCGAACGCGTTCGCGGCTGCACAGACGACGCTCGAGTTCGACGCGTACGCCCGCACCTACGCGGGCCACCGGATCATGACCGTCGAGGAACTCGAGATCCGCCTGGTGCCGCTGCGTGTGGGCACGAAGCCCATTGGCTTGCTGGCGGCCGCCGGACGTCCGGTCGAGGCCGGTACGCTCGACACGCTCGCCGGCGTCGTCGCAATCGCCATCGAGCGCGCACACTTCCTCGAAGAGCGCAAAGCCGGTGAGCTGACGCGGCAGAGCGAGCAGTTGAAGACCGCCCTGCTGGCGTCGCTCGGACACGACCTCCGAACCCCGCTGACCGCCATACGCATCGCCGCGAGTAACATCAAGTCCTCCGAGCTCTCGCAGGCGGAAAGTTTCGAACAGACCGACCTGATACTGTCGGAAGTAGAACGGCTCACCCGGTTGTTCCAGAACCTGCTGGAGATGGCGCGCATCGACGCCGGAGCCGTCGCGACGGAATCGCGGTGGACGCATCCGTCCGAGATCGTTGCCGCGGCTCGCGAACAGGTGGAGCAGACGCTGGGAGGACGCAAGGTAGAAGTGGTCGTCGAGCGCGACCTGCCCGTGCAGCTGGACCCGCGGCTCACGGCGACGGCGCTGGCGCACCTGCTGGAGAACGCGGCGCATTACTCGCCGCCAGGCTCGACGGTTCACGTGACGGCGGCCGCCGGCGACGAAGGGCTGGTGATCGCGGTGCGCGACCATGGCCCGGGGATCGCCGGGGCCGATCTGCCGCACCTGTTCGAGCGGTTTTATCGCGGTGCCGCGGCGAGGGCGCGTACGTCGGGCACCGGCATGGGTCTGTGGATCGTCCGAGGGCTGCTGGCCGTCGAGCGCGGACGCGTCTGGGCCGAGAACGTGGCGGAGGGCGGGGCGCAGTTCACGATCGTCGTCCCCGTGAAAGTGAAGGACACCGAACCAGTGGACAGCCTCTCGTGATCGCAGCCGGCCCGCGAATCCTGCTCGTCGACGACGAAGTTGCCATTC
This sequence comes from uncultured Acidobacteriota bacterium, assembly GCA_963748265.1. GTDB lineage: Bacteria > Acidobacteriota > Vicinamibacteria > Vicinamibacterales > CAVVIG01 > CAVVIG01. Next base: position 442,688 of record CAVVIG010000005.1, read on the forward strand.
AGCGAGCGGTCGGTCCTCTGCTGCGTTCCCGCGGATACGAGGTGGACATCGCTGGCACCGGCGCGGAGGCGCTGCGGATGTTCGCGGACCGTACGCCAGGCCTCATCGTGCTCGACCTGGGCCTGCCCGACCTCGAGGGAACAGAAGTCTGCCGACGGGTGCGAGCGGCCTCGGATGTCCCGATCATCGTGTTGTCCGCTCGTGGATCTGAGGCCGACAAGGTGAACGCACTCGACCTCGGCGCCGACGATTACGTCACGAAGCCGTTCGGCCCCGAGGAACTGCTCGCGCGGATCCGGGTGGCCATGCGCCGCGTGAGCCCGGAAGACGCGGCGGACAGCGGTCTTTTTCAAGCGGGCGACCTGGCGATCGACTACGACCGGCGCAGGGTGGTTCGCGACGGGCGCGAAATCCGGCTCACGCCCAAGGAGTTCGACCTGCTGTCGCTGCTGGCACGGAACCACGATCGCGTGCTGACCCACCGGACCATTCTCAAGGCGATCTGGGGACCGAATGCTGTCGAACAACCGGAGCATCTCTGGACGCTGGTCGCGCAGCTCCGGAAGAAGATCGAACCGGACCCTGCGTCGCCGAAGTATCTGGTCAGCGAGCCGTGGGTCGGGTATCGGTTGGTGACCGAGACGCGCTGATCGCCCTCCCGGCGGGCGATTATCGCGTCGCCGTGAATGCGTGTTTCACCACGGCCTCCTCGATTGCTTGAAGCTGATCCTGGCACTCGGCCGTCACCACCCGCTTCCGGCCGAGCGACAACGCGAGCGAACGCACGTCGGTGTTGCGGCGCGAGAGCGCAACGATCTCGTCGTGAACGTCCTCGAAGCGGCCCAGCGACGCCCGGGCACGCGTGAGATCTGGCCCGGCGGCAGCGCCGAGGCTCGCCTGCAGTTCGCTGAAGCGACGTTTGCGCGGTTGACGTCCACGCCGCCATCTCTGTCTCCATTCGCGTCATCGCGGCGTCGTCGGCCTCGGCGATGTGGGACGCGTGCATCGCGAGCACCTCGAGCACGCCGATTCGCGCACGCGCCGCAATCGCTTCGACCCGGCATCGGTCCTGTGGATCGCCGGCACGAACCGCGGCGTCGAGCGCCTTGCTCAGCGCGTCGGCTGCCTCCCGCGCCGGACCGAATGACAGCCGCTGCGCCTTCACGTTCGTATTCTCGACAGCCAGCGCGAGAGTCTCATCGTCGAGCCGCACGTATTCGCTGAACAGCAAGGCGAATCGATCGAGGTGTGCCCGGTCCTCGTCGTAGCCGGGCCCATCGAGCAGCGATCGCAAGGCCGCGGTCTCTCGTGCAACGAGTTCCCGGTCACGCCTGGCCTCATCGGCCGCGGCGGTCGCCGCGTCGTCGGTGTCGGCCATGACGGAGCGGCTGGACGCTTCCGCAGCCTGCGTGTACACCACGCGGAGCTCAGATGCGAGACGGCGCGCCTCGATCACGCGCGTCAGCGCGGCCGGCGATCCGCTGCAGGCCGATATGGCCGCCGCTGCCAGGCCAAGTCCAGCGATGCACCATCGCGCCTTCCGACGCCGGCGAACTGTGGATGCAGTCACCTGCTGCATGGATAGTTGCCCCCTGCAGGCCACTGTAGAAGCCAGCACCATCGAGTGGCCTGAGGAGTTCCTCAAAACGTCCTGAGAACGGTCAGGACTTCAGGGACTTCTCGGGCACTTCTTGGGCTCCTAAGCTGAGGAATGGCGGGCTCCTATGCGCGACTCGAGGTCGCCGTCGGAGAGCCTGTCGTGGCGTCGTCGAGGAAGACCGGGAACCGTGCTTCGTGACTGGACGAAGGTTCAGAGCCAGCCGAGATCCTGCGCAATGGACGCTGACTCCTGATGGCTGGGACATCGTCTATCAGTCGCGAGCGATCTGCTCAGTGGCGTTTTCTTCTTTGCTGGCGGCGCCTACGTCGCGGGCTGCCGCCGAGCTCGGAATGTTGTCTGGACTGGTCACGTTGCGGCGATGGCCGCGTTCGTAACCCTCTGCGATCGGGTGTAGGTGAAGTCATGACTCTGATGTCGTTGCTATTGAGCGTCGCCGCCTTCGTGTACCTCGTGTACGCGATGCTGCGCCCGGAGAGGTTCTGAGGCATCCGATCTCGCACGGAATACGACACCATCGTGTTCACCCTTCTGCTTCACCATCGCCGCGACCATGCTGCTCGGACGGTTCATGGCGCACGTGTTCGCGCGCGAGCGCACCTGGCTCGATCCGGTCTGCGTGCCGATCGAGCGCCTGAGCTCCGTCTCACCGGCGTGGATCGGACGCCACGAGAAGCACTGGAAGCGGTACTCGCTGTCCGCTGCTTGATCTCGAACGTCTTCATGTGGCTGGCGACGTTCACGATCGATGTCGGCTGCAGGAGCTCCTGCCGCTCAACCCGGACGGCCTCGCCGACAGGGAGCCGACCTCGCGTTCAACACGATCTCGACCTTCACGACCAACACGAACCTGCAGCACTACAGCGGCGAAACCGGCCTGTGGTATTCTCGCAGATGTTCGTGATCACCTTCCTGCAGTTTGTGACCGCGGCGACAGGCGTCGCAGCCGCGATGGCGATCATCCGCGGGCTGGCCGGCAATCGGCTGACGCAGCTCGGCAACTTCTAGGTCGACATGACGCGGGCGCACGGTTGCGCGTCTTTCTGCCTGTTGGCGCTGCTCGTGTCGGTCCTGATGATGTGGCAGGGCACGCAGATGACGTACGAAGGCGCGGCCAGAGCGACGACGGTCGAAGGTGCCGGAGCAGATGATCGCGCGCGGTGTCACCGCGGGTGTGGTCACCATCAAGGAGTTGGGCACGAACGGCGGCGGCTACTTCGGTCCGAACTCGACCCACCCTTCGAGAACCCGACGCCGCTCTCCAATTTCGTCGAGACCTGGTCCATCACCATCATCCCGATGTCGATGGTCGTGATGCTCGGCTAGATGGTCGAGCCGCCGCCGGCTGGCGGCGTCATCTTCGCGACGATGCTGGCGATCTATCTGCCGATGGTCGTCTTCGGCGTCGCGCAGGAAGCCGCGTGGCAATCCGGCGATCGCGGCATGGGCGTGGATCAATCCGACCGGATCATGGAGGGCAAGGAGGTCCGCTTCGGCGCCGGGCTGTCCGCGCTGTGGGCGGTGATGACGACGGCGACGTCGAACGGGTCCGTCAACGCGATGCACGATTCGCTGACGCCCCTCGGCGGGCTGATGCCGCTCGTCGGCATGTGGCTCAACAACATCTTCGGCGGCGTCGGCGTCGGCTTCATCAACATGCTGATCTTCGTCATCGTCGCGGTCTTCATCGCCGGCATGATGATCGGCCGGACGCCGGAGTTCCTCGGGCAAGAAAATCGAGGCCAAGGAGATGAAGCTGGCGAGCCTGGCGCTGCTCTGGCACCCGCTGGCCATCCTCGTCGGCACGGCCATCGCGTGCTACATCTGGGCGAGACAGCGGATCCCGGTACGGCGCTAGCGTGGTTGAAGAATCCCGGGGCCGCACGGCTTTTCGGAAATGCTGTACGAGTTCACCTCGGCGGCGGCCAACAACGGGTCCGGATTCGAGGGCCTCGGCGACAACACCCCCTTCTGGAACATCGGCACCGGCCTGGTGATGCTGCTCTCGCGCTACATCCCGATCATCGCGCCGCTGGCCCTGGCGGGGGCGCTGGCCGCCAAGCCTGCAGCGCCCGAAACCGCTGGGTCGCTGCGGGCCGACAGCGGCACGTTTGGATTCACCTTGTGGGCCGTCATCGTCATCCTCGGCCTGCTCATGTTCATGCCGGTCGCGGTGCTCGGCCCGATTGCCGAGCATCTGGCGCTGCGGTGAGGGCGAGGCATCATGGTCAAAGAAATCAAGCAAGGCATCCTGTTCACGATCGTCATGATGGTGCTCCTCGGGGGCGGCTACCACGTTCTCCTCTGGGCGATCGGTCGTGTGGCGTTTCCCGCACAGGCTGAAGGGAGTCTCGATTCGTCGATCTGACGGCACCATCGTCGGGTCCCGGCTGATCGCGCAGAAGTTCACGCGGCCGGAGTACTTCCAGCCACGCCCCTCAGGCGTGGACTACAACGCCGGCGTCTACAGGAGGGACGAACTACGGGCCATCGAACCCCGACCATCTCAAGGCCGTGCAGGAGCGTCTCGATGCCCTGAAGGAGCAGGAGGGTGTAACGGCCGACCAGGTGCCGTCCGAGATGGTGACGGCCAGCGGGGGCGGCATGGATCCGCACATCCCGCCGGCCGCCGCGGCGTTGCAGGCCGGCTCGGGTCGCATCGGCCCGAGGCGTACCCGTCGACCGCGTGCGCGATCTCATTCAGGCCCACACCGAGCTGCCGACGTTCGGGTTTCTGGGCCGGGCACGCGTCAATGTGCTGGAACTGAACCTTGCCCTCGACGAGACGCTCGGGGCGCCGACGCCGGTCAAGACCGGTCACTAGGAACACTCACATGGCTGAACGACGCAGTACACTCTCGATCTGGGATCCCGGCGATCGTCCGCCAGGCGGTCGTGGATTCGCTTCCGGAAGCTCGATCCGCGGATTCAGGTCAAGAACCCGGTGATGTTCATCGTCGAGGTCGGCAGCCTCCTCACGACGATCATCTTCATCCAGGAGTGGCCGACGGCGGCGGACGACCACTGCTTCACGGGTCAGGTCGCCTTCTGGCTATGGTTCACGGTTCTCTTCGCCAACTTCGCCGAGGCGATGGCGGAAGGCCGCGGAAGGCGCAGGCCGACACGCTGCGGAAGACGCGGACCGAGACCGTGGCGAATCGCCTGATGAACGGCGACCATGGAGAAAGTGCCGGCGGCGAGCCTCCGCAAGAACGACGTGGTGATGGTCCAGCGCCGGTGAATTCATCCCGGCGGACGGCGAGATCATCGAAGGCGTCGCGTCGGTCGACGAATCGGCGATCACCGGCGAATCGGCCCCGGTCATTCGTGAATCGGGCGGCGATCGGTCGGCGGTCACCGGCGGCACGCGGGTCATCTCGGACTGGATCAAGGTGCGGGTGACATCCGATCCTGGCCACAGTTCCTGGATCGCATGATCGCACTGGTCGAGGGCGCTGAACGTCAGAAGACGCCGAACGAAATCGCGCTGAACATCCTCCTGGCCGTGCTGACGCTGGTGTTTCTGCTGGTCGTCGTGACGCTGCAGCCGTTCGCGCTGTACGCGGGACCGCAGATCCCGATTCCGGTTCTGATTGCGCTGCTCGTCTGCCTGATCCCGACGACGATCGGCGCGCCTGATCTCGGCGATCGGCATCGCCGGCATGGATCGCCTCGTTCAGCACAACGTGCTGGCGATGTCTGGTCGCGCCGTCGAGGCGGCCGGCGACGTGAACACCCTTCTGCTCGACAAGACAGGCACGATCACCCTGGGCAACCGGCAGGCAACGGAATTCGTGCCGGTCCCCGGTGTCACGGAAGGTGAACTGGCGGACGCCGCCCAATTGGCATCGCTGGCCGACGAAACGCCGGAAGGCCGCTCGATCGTCGTGCTGGCCAAGGAGAAGTACCGCATCCGGGGACGCGAACTGTCGGACAAGGACGGCGGTCTTCGTGCCTTCACCGCGCAGACGCGGATGTCTGGTATCGACCTCGACGGCCGTCAGATCCGGAAGGGCGCGGCGGACGTCGATCGCCGCATACGTCAAGTCGAACGGCGGAGCCATTCGCCGGAGCTGCAGACCATGGTCGATCGCATCGCGCGCGCGGGCGGCACGCCGCTCGTCGTGGCCGAGCGGATGCGCCCGCTTGGCGTGGTCCATCTCAAGGACATCGTCAAGGGAGGGATGCGGCAACGGTTCGCCGCCTCCGCGCCATGGGCATCAAGACCGTGATGATCACCGGCGACAACCCGCTGACCGCCGCGTCGATTGCCAGGGAAGCCGGCGTGGACGATTTTCTGGCGCAAGCGACACCCGAAGACAAGATGACGCTCATCAAGCGGGAGCAGCGCGAGGGAAAACTCGTCGCGATGACCGGGGACGGGACGAACGATGCCCCGGCACTCGCGCAGGCCGACGTCGGCGTCGCGATGAACACGGGCACGCACGCGCGGCGAAAGAAGCGGGCAACATGGTGGACCTCGACTCGAACCCGACGAAGCTCATCGAGATCGTGGAGATCGGCAAGCAGTTGCTCATGACCCGCGGCGCCCTGACGACGTTCTCGATCGCGAATGACGTGGCCAAGTACTTCGCCATCATCCCGGCGATGTTCATCCTGGCGTTCCCGCAGCTCGCCGCGCTCAATGTGATGCGACTGGCGACGCCGCGAGTCGGCGATCCTCTCGGCGGTGATCTTCAATGCCGTCATCATCATCGCGCTGATTCCGCTGGCGCTGAAGGGGATCGCGTACAAGCCGCTCGGCGCGGCGGCGATCCTGCGGCGAAACATGTTGATCTACGGCCTGGGCGGCATCGTGCTACCGTTTGTCGGCATCAAGGCGATCGACGTCTCATCGCCGCGATCGGCTTGCGTAGGAGGGACCGACGCATGGGCATGACGAAGCGACCGGACTGAGGCTGCGATGTCCGACCACCGCCCCTCGGCCGACGCACTGCTCGCGCGCATCAGAGAGCGGAGGGCGCGCGACTGCGCATCTACATCGGCGCGGCGCCCGGCGTCGGCAAGACGTACGAAATGCTCCAGGAGGGCCACGCGCTCAAGGCACGCGGCATCGACGTCGTCGTCGGCTTCGTCGAAACCTACGGGCGGAAGGACACCGAAGCGCAGCTCAAGGATCTCGAGATCGTTCCGCGGCGCAAGGTCGAATACCGCGGCGTGACAATGGAGGAGATGGACGTCGACGGCATCATCGCGCGTGCGCCGCAGGTCTGCATCGTCGACGAACTTGCGCACACCAACGTGCCCGGAAGCCGGCACGCGAAGCGATACGAGGACGTCCTCGAGATCCTCGACGCCGGCATCCACGTGATGACCGCCGTCAACATCCAGCATCTCGAAACGCTCAACGACGCCGTGGCGCGCGCGACGGGCGTCCGGGTGCGTGAGACGGTGCCTGACACCTTCCTCGACCGGGCCGACGAGGTGATCAACGTCGACGTGACCGTCGAGGAGCTGCGCAACCGGCTGCGCGAGGGAAAGATCTACCGGCCGGAGAAGGTCGAGCAGGCGCTGTCGAACTTCTTTCGGCAAAGGCAACCTGTCCACGCTGCGCGAGCTGGCGCTGCGCGCGGTGGCCGACGAAGTGGGCGAGAAGGCCGCGAGCTACCGGGCTCGTGAGGGGCTCGAGCCGGCACTCATTCCCGAGCGGGTCATGGTGTGTATGAGCTCGAATGCGCTCGCGCCCCGCGTCATCAGGACTGGCGCGCGTATCGCGGGCCGGCTCGGGTCGCGCTGGTATGCGGTCTACGTCGAGACGCCCAACGAGAGAGCCGGACGCATCAACGCCGCGCGATGCCGAGGCGCTGCAGCAGAACATCAGGCTGGCGGAAAGCCTGGGTGCGACGGTCGTACGGGTTAGAGCCGACCGGCCGGCGGACGGCCTCATCGCGTTCGCGCAACGCGAGGGCGTGACGCACGTCATCTTCGGGCAGAGCGCGCGGACGCGATGGGAACTCCTGTGGCGCGGATCGACGCTCGATCGCTTTCTGGGCGCCGTGCCGGACGCCGCCGTGCAGGTCGTCCCGCTGAACGAGAACTGACGCGTCTCTCTGAGAGCCGGTACGGTCAGCGATACGCGGCCGCCTGAATGTCGTAGAGCTGCGCATACTGCCCGCGGCGCGCCATCAGCGCCTCGTGGGTCCCGCTCTCTACGACCCGCGCACCGTCGAGAACGACGATGAGATCCGCCATGCGGACGGTGGAGAACCGGTGCGAGACGAGAATCGTGATCGCGCCGCTCTCGCTGTTTCCGCGCACCGCGGCCGCATAGCGCTCGAACAGCGCGTGTTCGGTCTCCGCGTCGAGCGCGGCCGTCGGCTCGTCGAGCACGAGCAGCAGCGGCTCCTCGCGCATGAAGCCGCGCGCGAGGGCGAGTTTCTGCCACTGGCCGAAGCTCACCTCGACGCCGCCCGGCCACGCCGGTCCGAGCTGCGTGTCGAGGCCCGCGGGAAGTTTGTCGACGACGTCGCCGGCGCCCGCACGGCCTACGGCGTGTGACACCGCCGGACGATCGTCGATGCGCGGCACGTCGCCGACGCCGACGGTCTGCTGCGCGCGGAACTCGAAGCGGAAGAAGTCCTGGAACGCGCCGGCGAGGCGGGCGCGCCAGCTGGCAGCCGCCACCTGGTGAAGGTCGATGTCGTCGAGGAGGATCCGCCCCCCGGTCGGTTCGTACATCTTCGCGAGCAGCTTCACCAGCGTGGTCTTTCCCGCGCCGTTCTCGCCGACCACCGCGATCACCGTGCCGGCGGGCAGCGTCAGCGTCACGTCCTCGAGCGCCAGCCGTTCGGTCCCGGGGTAGGCAAACGACACGCGATCGAACCGGATCCCTTCCGCGAGCCGTTCAGGCACGCCACGATTGGCGAGCGACGCCGTCTTCCCGGCGTAGTCCTCGAGCCACATCAGACGTCTCGCGCCGTCCATCCAGACGCCGCGGAGGAACCCGATCTCGCCGACCGTCGCGCCCACGTAGTACGACAGGCGCGAGCCGGCGGCGAGCGCCAGGAGCACATCCCCAGCGGGCGCGCTCAGCGACGACGACACGAACACGATGGCACCGACGTACCCGGCGGCGAAGACTGCCCACGCGAGCGTGTGCCAGGCAGCGGTCGCCAACCGAACGCGCTGGATCGGCTGGTTCCCCCGCTCCCACGCCGCGCGCCGATCGGAGACGAGGCGGTTGCCGATGCCGGTGACCCGCACGTCCTTGCCGGGACCGGCTGTCGTCGCGACGTCGAACAGGTGACGCGCCAGGCGTAGGTGCGGCGCGCCACGCTCGAACGCGGCGCGCTCGATGGCGGGGCGCCATCCCGAGGTCAACACCGGCGGGAGCGCAAACAGCACGAGCAGAGCGAGCGCGGGATGGATCGAGACCAGCAGCGCCACAGTGATGCCGAGACGCAGGAACCACCCGCAGGTCGCGAACACCGACATGTACATGTGGTCCAGCATGAACACCTGATTGCGCAGGACCGACAGGCGATCCAGGATACTCGGGGCGTTCCTGGTGGGCGATTGTAGGGATCGAGGCCAGCAGGGTGGCGATGTACGACTCGAGCGCGATGGTTACCTTGTCGCGGAAGCGGCGCTGCACGCGCGTGCTGACTGTCGTCAGGAACCACGTGGCGGTCGCCGACACGCCGAGGGCCAGCAGCGCGAAGCGGACGCGTGGCCATTGCGCGCCGACGGCGGCGTCGCCGAGCACCTTGAACCAGTACGCGAGCAGCGCATCGGGCAGCGAGGCCAGCAGCGCCACCAGGAAGGCGGTGACAATCAGCTGCGGCTCGTGACGGTATCCGAGCTTGCAGAGCCGCCACATCGACGAGAGCGCCGGCGGCAGCGGCTCGATCCGTGTGCGCTCGTCAGGCGAGGACGTCATAGGTCCTCCCCTGCTCGTCCTCCGCGCTGAAGCGCTGGGCCTGGAGGTCGAACATCGTGCGGTAGCGGCCGTTCAGCGCCACCAGCTGGTCGTGCGAACCGAGCTCGACGACCCGCCCCGCCTCCAGCACGCAGATACGGTCCGCCTGGCGGACCGTCGAGAAGCGGTGCGAGATGAGGATGGTGGTGCACTGCCGCGTGGCCCGCAGGAGCCGCTCGAAGATCTCGGCCTCGCCGCGCACGTCGAGCTGCGCGGTCGGCTCGTCGAGCAGCACGACGCCTGCGCCCGTCCTGACCGCGCACAGCGCGCGCGCCAGCGCCACGCGCTGCCACTGGCCGCCCGAGAGCTCGGTGCCTCCCTCGTAGCCGCGCGCCAGCACGGTGTCCAGGGAGGCGAGCTGCGACGCTCCCGCATCCCGCAGCGCGTCGGCAATCGCCTCGTCAGGCGCGCCGCCAGGCGCCACGTTGTCGCGCAGCGGCAGTTCGAGCCGCATGAAGTCCTGGAAGACCGCGGCGAGACGCGACCGCCACCGCTCGAGATCGAGCTCGCGGACGTCGACCCCGTCCACCTCGATGGCGCCCTGCTGCGGGTCGTAGAACCGGCACAGCAGCTTCGCCAGCGTCGTCTTGCCCGCGCCGTTCTGGCCGACGATCGCGAGCGACGTGCCGGCTGGAATCGAGAGGTCGAAGCCATCGAGCACAGGGGCGCTGCCGGGATACGAGAAGGTCACGCCCCGGAAGCGAATCTCGCGCGCGGGCAATAACGAGGGATCGCGACGCCCGGTTGAGAGCTGGCCGGCCGGCACCGTCACGGACTCGAGCCGTCTGACCGCGGCCACTGGCCGAGGACGGTCCGTCGAGCGCCCAGCTCATACCGCCGAACGCGATCATCGAGGTACCGACGACGCACTGCGCGTAGACCACCAGTTCGCCGAGCGTGATGCGGCCGGCGGCCACCGCCGACGCAAGCACCAGCAGAACGAGAATGTTCGCGGCGGCGACGATCGCCACGCACGTCGCCAGCGGCTTCTCGCGGAGACGGGTCGCTTGGTACTGCAGCTGGTGGAGGCGCGTGCGCCTCGCGACGAAGCGCTCGATCGTCCACCCCACGAGCCCGAAGAGGCGAAGCTCCTTGCTCGCCGGCGGATCCACCGCGAGGCGATAGAGGTATTCGGCGTCGCGCTGCGCACGGCGCACGACCTCGGTGTTGCGGTCGAACCAGACCGCGCTTTCCCGCAGCAGCCAGTGCGTGGACAACCACGCGGCCGCGAGAACGAGCGGTGCCCACCAGGCAAAGCCGAACAGGACGACTGGCGGCGACGAGCCCGCCGATCGTCCCGACGAGCCCACTCGCGATGAAATCCATCGAATACGAAAGCGGCGGACCGGTCATGCCCAGATCGAAGTCGCGGGCCACCGTGAGATCGGCGGCCAGGGCGGAGTCCTCGAGGTGCGCGATCCCCTGGTGCCGGAGACACGTGGTGGTCAGCCGATCGTAGAGATACGCGGAGGTCCGATCGCCGAGGTTGTGGCTCACGGCAGTCTGGAGGGGCGTCAGGACCTGCAGCAGCACGAATGCGGCGCCCACCAGCGTCAGCGGCAGCGCGAGCGGCTCACCGCGCTGGACGGCGGCGACGAGCACGCCCATCGCGATCGCGAACAACGTCGGGAGGAGGCCGTGCAGCACAACGATGGCCCACCAGGCGATGGCAAGCGGGCGGTCCGCCGCGGGGAGAGCCGCGAAGAACGTCCACTCCTTGCGTCCGCGCAATTGCTGGAGCAGGTGCATCATCACTTCCCCGTGCCGCTGCGAAGGCTCTGGCCGGGCGACGGCTGGCTGTCAGGTGCCCGGCACCAGCGGGATGAGACGACCGAATTATAGTGGCTCGACCTCCGCAGGATTCGGCGCCGGCCACGCGACCGCGTGCGAGCCGCCGATGGCTTTACAATCATGTCGTGGCCCGGCGGCCGCTCGACGAGGGGCGATGACTTACGTCGATTCTGTTGTGCTGAATCTGACCGAACGGCTGTGTCGTCGGCTCCAGCTGATGACCGGGCGCACCAACGTGTGGCTCGCCTTCCAGCTCACGAACCTGAGCATCGTCGTCTACTTCGTCTGGGCGGCCGGGCTGTACCTGGTGAGCGATCTGCTCGCCCTGCGCATCTTCGTGGCGCTCTTCTGCGCCGGCGTAATGCTGGTGCTGTCGCGCACCCTGTTCAGGGAAACGGTCGAAGCGTCCGAGGCGAACGCCTACCGCCGGGTGTCGCGGGGGCTCATGAATCCGCGCCGAGTGCGCGACGCGCAGCTGCGGATCTCGTTCCTGAGCCTGTCGGTGCTCCTGAGCGGGCCGCTGATGGTGGCGTACCTGCGCTTCCACCTGACGCTGGCGCTGCTCACCCTCTCGCTGGTCGTGCTCACGACCGTGCTGCTGTACGTGCTGGCGTGCAATCCGCTGCCGCCGTGCCCCGGGAAGGTGACGGAGTGGGTGAGAGGGCTGGCGCGGCTGAAGCCGGTGCGGTCCGAGTCCTAACCACGACGACTGACGGGGATGTCGAAGTGCAGCACGTCCTCGCGCACGCCGAGAGACGTGTAGAGCTCGATGGCCGGCGTGTCGCCGAGGTCCGCCTGCACGTAGATCACCCAGGCCCCGCGCGCGGCCGCAATCTGCTGCAACTCCCGGATGAGCCCCGTGGCGATACCCTGTCGGCGATGACGCTCGTCGACCGCGAGATCGTAGATGTAGATCTCGCTCCGCGCCTGCTCGAACTTCGCGAGCTCGTAGGCGGCGAGCCCGCCGACGACCTGCCCGCTGTTCAGCGCCACCACGCTGAGGAACTGCCGTCCCGACAGCAGCGACCGCAGGTACTCGTCGTCCGGTTGCGCGTCGAGATAGGTTGCTCGTTCGTTGAACGCGGCCGCGAACACACCGAGCAGCTCCCGCATCAGCGGCACGTCGCCGGGCGCAAGCTGTCGATACGTAACGGTCACTTTCTCAGCAGCTGCTCCACGACGGACAAGTCCACCGGCTTGGTCAAGTGCTCGTCGAAGCCGGCCCGCATCGCATCGTCGCGGTCCTGCGGCTGGCTCCAGCCGGTCAGGGCGACGAGAACAACCTCGGAACCCATCGCGGCGCGCAGGCGTCGGCAGGTTTCGTAGCCGTCGATCCCTGGCATGCCGATGTCCAGCAGCACGATATCCGGCCGGAACTCGAGTGCCAGCGCGACCGCCGTCTCCCCATCGTACGCAGTTTCGGCCGTCCCGCCCAGCGACTCGACCAGCATCGCCATCGTCGTCACCGCGTCGGCGTTGTCGTCGACGACGAGCACCCGGCGGGGCGAAGGTGCGTCATGAGCGGGCAGCGCCGCACTGGATGCCGGAGTGGCGGACTGGAGCACCGCCGGGATGCGCACGGTGAAGGTCGACCCGCTGCCGCGTCCATCACTGGTCGCGGCAATCGTCCCCGCCGTGCAGCTCGACCAGGCGGCGCGCGAGCGCGAGCCCGATGCCGAGGCCCCCCTGCGACCGGTTCGCGGGCACATCGTCCTGCACGAACAGGTCGAAGACGAGCGGCAGCATCTCGGGCGTGATGCCGATGCCGGAGTCGGTGACGGTGAACACGAGCTCGGGCGAGTCCGATTCCGGCAGCGGGGCCACTTCTGCCTTCACGGTCACGAGGCCGCCGGGATCGGTGAACTTGATCGCGTTGTGCAGCACGTTCGACAGCACCTGCTGCAGGCGCGTCGGATCAACGTCGAGCCAGACCGGATCGCGAGGGAGCTGGACGTCGAGCGCGATGCGCGTGTCGGCGAGTGCCGCGCGGTTGGAGTCCACGGCGCTCTGGACGAGCGTCGACAGGAGGCTCACGGACCGCTGCAGGCGGATCTTCCCGGACCTGATGCGTGAGACGTCGAGCAGGTCGTCCACCAGCCGCACCATGTGACCGAGCTGGCGCTCCATCATCTGGCGTGCCCGCTCGACGGCGTCGCGGTCGGCGCTCTCGAGCCGTATCAGCTCCAGCCCGGTGCGGATCGGCGCCAGCGGATTGCGCAGCTCGTGGGCGAGCGTCGCGATGAACTCGTCCTTGCGCCGATCGGCTTCACGCAGTCGCGACTCGCTCTCACGCAGCGCCTCTTCCCACCGCCTGCGCTCAGTGATGTCGTCGTGCAGGACGGCAAACGAGTCGCCGCCGAACGGAAACGCGGTGACGTCCCAGAAACGATTCAGCGACTCGACACCCTGCTCGAACCGAATCGGCTCGCCGGTCTCGACCACATGCGCATAGACGCGGACGCACCGCTCGTACTCGCTGGGGAGGACCTCGCTGCCGCGGCGTCCGACGACCTCCTCGGGCCGGAGGCCCGTCAGGCGCTCCAGCGCGACGTTGCACTGCAGCCAGCGGAAGTCGACCGCGCGCCCTCGCTCGTCGCGAACCAGCTCGCAGATGGCGAACCCTTCGTGCATCGTGTCGAACAGCTGCCTGTAGCGTCCGTCGCTGTCGCGCAGCGTGGACTCCGCGCTGGCGCGTTCTGCGGCGGACCAGGCACGCTCGGCCACTTCGACAATCAGCTCGACATCGCCCTGCGCCCACGAGCGAGGAGCCGCGTGGTGGACGCCGAAGACGCCGACGCACCGCTCTCCCTTGAACACCGTGGTGCTGACCAACGCGGCAACCTGCAGCGACCGGAACCGCGTGCGCTCCTCGTCGCCGAGACGCGGGTCGGCGTCGACATCATCGACCGCCACGATGTCGCCAGCGAACGGGGTGTTCGCTGCGCCGATGACGTCGAGTGGAACGCGGCCATCGATGGGCGGGACGCCGTGTGCGTAGCTGGCGCGGACCCGGCCCTGGTCGCCAAGAGACTCCGCGAAGGTGACGCGGCTGACGCCGAGGAACTCGCCGAGCATCCGGCAGGCGACGGCGTGCACCTCCGCCGGGTCGCGAGGCATCCGCAGGGCGTCGTTCAGAGCGAGCAGGAACCTTCGCCGTTTGGCGATCTCACCGAGAACCCGCTGGAGCGGTTCGATTTGCTTTGGCGCGGCGTTCAGGTCTTCCGCGGGCGGGGCGGGCGTCGCGACCGAGGCTGCCGCGGCGTAGCTGTAGGGTTTAGGGTCGGTCCGGACCGCTTCCCCGTTCTCGTCGTGGCGATCGGCGTGGTCCGGCGGGTCCGACTGGGAACTCATACGACCTCAGGAGCGAAATTTTAGCGTAAGCCTTCCCGCAGGTGCGTGGGGCGGCACACTGCAAATTCATCTATTAATGCTGCTCAGGTACCTATTAACGTCGCGAACGCCAAAGTGAACAGCACTGACGATGAACCTGCTGCCGATCCGCTGATGAGGTAAAGCCCCGAACCGCGAAACAGGTACCCGACTCTATAGAAGAGTTGTTCAATAAAGAAGAGCTAAACGCGCCGCCTCGATCGACCGCCGCGGCTGGAGGCTATGCTGGTGACATGAGCGACGCGATGGGCGGACACGACGCGTGGCGGACCAGATAGAGGGTCTTCTGCGCATGGCCGCGCTGGCCGTCGCCGCGCTCCTGCCGATCGTCAACCCGCTCGGCGGCGCGCCGGTGTTTCTCTCGATGACATCGGGCGCGTCGGATACCACACGCACGCTGCTCGCCCGGCGCGTCTCGATCAGCGGTTTCCTCCTCCTGGTGTCGGCCCTCCTCATCGGGTCGTACGTGCTCAGTTTCTTCGGACTCTCGCTTCCGGTCGTGCGGATCGCCGGCGGGCTGCTGGTCATGGCGAACGGCTGGCGCCTGATCAACTCGGAAGGCGAGTCGGAGTCGGCGGCCATGGCGCCGGGCGCCGCCTGGGCAGCCGACGAGGTCGTGCGGCGCAGTTTCTACCCGCTCACCTTTCCGCTGACCGTCGGACCCGGCTCTGTGTCCGTGGCGCTGACGCTCGGGGCCGGCACACGCGGTCCCGACGTGCCGCTCTGGAGCAGCGTCCTCGGCGTGGTGATCGGCATCGGCGTCGTCGCGCTGCTGACGTATCTGAGCTTCCGCTACGCGGGCAAGGTGATGACGATGCTCGGCGCGACCGGATCGACGGTCCTGCTGCGGATGTCGGCGTTCATCCTGCTGGCGGTCGGCGTCGAGATCTTCTGCAACGGCCTCACTGAACGCTTCGCGATGTTCGCACCTCCGCAGTGACGGACCGGCCGCGCGTCGTGTCAGTCGTCCCATTCCACCGCCTCGCCTGAAGACGGAGCGCGCCGGCCGGTTCGGGGGCCTTGCGCCTCACAGTTGATGGGTGTATAGTTCATACATGAATCGTTCGCCGAAGGGCGCGAACCTGGTGGCCATCCTGCACGCCGCGCACGAGGCCGAATCCCAGCTGGAGTCGAAGCTCAACGCGGTCGGTCTCTCGCTCGCAAAGCTGGCCGCACTGAAAACGCTCGCGGAGGCAGGCGATTCGCTGCCCCTGAGCCAGCTCGCGGACCGCCTCTCCTGTGTCAAGTCGAACATCACGCAGCTGGTCGATCGACTCGAGGCGGACGGGCTCGTCACGCGGCAGGCTGACCCGCACGATCGGCGCACGCGGCTCGCTGCGCTGACCGCGGCAGGACGCAAGGCGTGCGACGAAGGGATGCGCGTGCAGCAGGATGCCGAGCGCCGCCTCCTCACCCGCCTGTCGGCGCGCGAGACGGAGCAGCTGGCGGCGCTGCTGGCGAAGTTCGGTGGCAGCTAGGCTCGCTTTTTTTGACACTCTTTGTTCATCTATGAATCATCTAGCGGTTAACCATCTGGAGTGAACGACATGGAAATCGGAATCCTGCTTCTGAGACTGACCGTCGGTCTGACGCTGGCTGCTCACGGCTCTCAAAAGCTGTTCGGCTGGTTCGGGGGACCGGGGATCGAGAAGATCGCACAAGGCATGGAGTCGCTCGGATTTCATCCCGGCCGCCGGCATGCAGTGATGGCGGGGCTGGTCGAACTGGGCGGCGGCCTGCTCCTGGCACTCGGGCTCGCCACGCCGGCCGGCGCGGCGTTGATCGTGTCGGTGATGCTGGTCGCCGCGTTGAGCGCCCACGTGCAGCGCGGCTTCTTCATCACGAAGCGGCGGATTCGAGTACAACCTCGTGCTCGGCGCCGCAGCTGCCAGCATCGGCTACACCGGCCCCGGCCCGTTCTCGATCGATGCGCTGTTCGGGTTGTCGCTCGGCGGGACGCTCTGGGGCACGGCGGCACTCCTGGTGGGCGTGGCCGGCGGCGGCATCCAGCTCGCGCAGCGCCGCGTGACGCAGCCTGTAGCGGCGGCGTAACAGCACGCCCGCCACGCTGACCGCGTACGGCGTGCGGCATACTACGTGCGGATGCCGCCTGCGTCGGTCGTCATCGTCAGCACGTATTACCCGCCGGTGCTGGGCGGCGCGGAAACGGCCGCCGCGCAGCTTGCGGCGTTCCTGAGCGCCCGCGGCCACCGGGTCACGGTCCTCACCAGGCGGACTGCGCGCGGTGTCCCGGACGACGAGCAGCGCGAAGGCGTGCGCGTGGTGCGCGTGGCGCCGCGCGGACCACGCACGGCACTCGGCAAGTGGCTCGCCATCCCCGCCATCGTCATGCAGCTCCTGAAGCGAAGGCACGACTACGACGTCGTCGTGTGCGTGGACTACCGGGGCGTGGGACTCGCGGCGCTCGCCGCGCGGACCTTCACCGGCCGCCCGGTGATCATGCAGGCCGCCACCGACGGCGTGCTGTCGTTCGCGGCCATGCGCCGCATGCTCGCGCGCGTCGGCCTGGGGAGCCTCGCGCGATGGGTGATCCCGCCGCTGCAGCGGCTGTACAGCCGCGCGAATGCCTACCCGTGCATCTCGCGCGCGATCGAGGCCGAGACGCTCGCGGCCGGTGTGCCCCGGGATCGCGTCTCGTACCTGCCGAATCCGGTTGACGCGCACGCGTTCAGCCCGGCGGATCGCGAGTTGCGCGAGGCGCTGCGTGCAGGGCTGAACATCGCGCAGGACGCAGTCGTGGCGATCGTCGTCGGGCGTCTGAGTCGTGAGAAAGGACAGATGGAGGCGCTCGAAGCGTGGCGCGCAGCCGCCCCGGCGGGAGCACTGCTCGTCCTGGTCGGACCTGACATGCCCGGACATCCGTGGGACACGGGGCCGGCGGCCCGCGAGTACGTGAAGCGCGAAGGACTGCAGAACAGCGTGGTGTTCGTCGGCGGTGTCCCTGCCGAACGAGTGCCGGACTACCTGCGTCTGGCCGACTTCTGCATCCAGCCGTCGCATTTCGAAGCCTTCGGCACGGCCGCACTCGAAGCGATGGCTGCGGGTCTCCCGGTCATCGCGTCAGACGTGGGCGGACTGAAAGACTTCGTGGAGCCGGGCGTGAACGGTTTGAGGGTTCCGCCGAAGGATTCAGCGGCCCTCGCGAACGCGTTGACCGCGCTCGTTTCCGACGGCGGGCTGCGCGCACGCCTGTCCGAAGGGGCGCGCCGCACCGCGGTGCGCTACGACATCCCCCACGTGCTGGGCCAGTTCGCGGCCCTCATCGACGCCGTCGCGGGCGGCGCCACATCGAAGCCGGGGCTGGCAGGACGGCAGGAGCTGGGCACGTGAGCGGCTGGTGACAAGCTCGCGTCGTGCCAGCCTCACCGGGCCGCTGCATCGCGGAACGGCGGCTCGTTGGTGAGGAGCCAGTACATCTTGATGCTCTTCACCACGTCCATGAACGTCAGGAAGTCCACCGGCTTGACGATGTACGAGTTGACACCGAGCTGGTAGGCCGCCTCGATGTCCGTGTTCTCACGGGACGTGGTCATCACGACGAACGGCACCTGCTTCCACACCGGGTCGGTGCGCGCCTGCCTCAACACCGCGATGCCGTCCACCTTTGGCAGGCGCAGGTCGAGAAGGACGACGATCGGCACGGAACCGTCGGCCGGCGAACGGTGCTCGTCCATGTAGCGGAGCGCCTCCTCGCCGTCACGGCACGACACGATCGTGTTGGCCACGCCATGCTCCTGCAGCGCCTGCAGCATGAGATCGAGGTCCATCGGGTTGTCCTCGACCACCAGGATCGGACGAATCGACGTGTTCACGTGTCAGGCTCCCCCGGCTTCGAGGTCGCGCCGCGGCACCTCGAGGAAGAACGTCGCGCCCGCTCCGGGCGCCGACTCGGCCCAGATACGGCCGCCGCTCTTGTCCACCACCTTCTTCACGATCGCAAGCCCCGCGCCGGTGCCCTCGAAGTCCTCCTGCCGCACCAGCCGTTCGAACATCCCGAACATCCGGTCGTGGTACTTCATGTCGAATCCGATCCCGTTGTCGACGACCGTGACGAGCGCGCCGTCGCCGCGCGGCTCGCTGGCAATCCGGACCGAAGGCGGGCTCGCGCAGCGGCTGTACTTGAGCGCGTTGTCGATCAGGTTCGCCAGCACCTGGCGCAGTCCGCGCTCCCACGCGATGACACCCGTCACCGGCAGGTCGACCGTCATCTGCGTGCCCTGCTCGACGATCGTCACCCTGCGTTCCTGCAGGAGCGCATCGACCATCCGGGCCAGGTTGACGCTCGTCGCGGTTGGCGTCTCGGCGTCGAGCCGCGCGTACTGCAGCAGGTCTTCGATGAGCCGGTCGAGATCGTGCGCCGCAGTGCGAATCCGCTGGACGCAGTCGTGGCCGCGCGGGTTGAGCCCGGCGCTGTGGCGGTTGTCCAGCTCGGTCGCGTAGCCGGCAATCGCGCGCAATGGCGCCTTGAGCTCGTGTGACACCGTCGACGCAAACGTCTTCAGCTCGTCGTTCCGCGCCCGCAGCAACTGCTCCACGTGCTTGCGCTGTCTGACCTCCAGCTCCAGCAGCTCGCTCCGGCGAAGCCGCTCCTCCGCCTCTTTGCGTTCGGTGATGTCCTGGCAGATGCCGACCAGCTTCATAGGTCGCCCATGCTCGTCGCGAAACCAGGTGCCCTGGCTGTGGAGCATGCGGACCGTGCCGTCCGGCCGCACGATCCGCTCGTCGAACTCGAACGGCGTGCCGGTGCGAACGCAGTACTCCACGGCCGCGCGGGTCGCGGGTCGGTCCTCCGGGTGCACGCGCTCGAAGTAGGCCCCGAAGGTTGGCGGAAACTCCTCCGCCTGGAGGCCGAAGATCCGGCACAGCTCCTCCGACCGCGAGACATGGTCGCCACCGATGTCCCACTCGTAGCTGCCCACATGCGCGATCCGCTGCGCTTCCGCCAGTTGCGCCTCGCGGTCGACGACCTCCTGTTCGGCGCGCTTCCGCTCGGTGATGTCGAGCGCCACGCCCATCATGCGAACGGGCTCACCGGCCGCATCGTATTCGGCGCGCCCCTTGCCGGCGATCCAGCGCAGCTCGCCATCGGCGCGCACGATGCGGCACTCCTCGTCGAAGGTGGTCCGGTCTGCGATGGCCTGCCGCAGCGCGCTCTTCACGCGCGGCTGATCGTCGGGGTGTATCGCGTCCATGAACGTCCGCAGGCGCAGGTCGTCTCGATCGGCGGCCCAGCCGAAGATGGCCTTGAGCTCGTCGCTCCACTCCATGCGGCTCGTGCCGACGTTCCACTCCCAGATGCCGATGTGCCCGCTCGTGACCGCGAGCCGCTGCCGTTTCTCGCTCGTCAGCAGCGCCTGACTCTCACGATGCTTGACGATCGCGATGGTGGCGGTCTGCGTGGCGAGGTCGATCAGCCGCAGCTGGCGATCGTCGGGCCGGGCCGGCGTGCGGAAGTACATCGCAAAGGTGCCGAGCACGCGCTGCCGGCCGTCGACGATCGGCGTGGACCAGCAGGCGCGGAGGCCGTGCGCCCGCGCGAGGCCGCGATAGGCCTCCCATAGCGGATCGGTCTCGACGTCTTCGACGACCACCTGCGCACGCCGGAACGCCGCGGTGCCGCAGGACCCGGCCTGCGGTCCGATCGGTTGACCGTCGATGGCCTCGAGAAAGGCGGACGGCAGGCTCGGCGCGGCGCCGTGCCGCAGATGCACGCCATCCCCATCGAGCAGCAGGATGGAGCACAGCATGGAGGGCACGCGCGCCTCGATCAGACGGAGCAACGTGTCGAGCGCGGTCTGCAGCGGTGCGCCCCGCGCGATCAGCTCGAGGATCTGGTTCTGGTCCGAGAGCAGATCCGCGCTCTCGCGCGCCGATCGCTCGGCCCGCTTCCGCTCCGTGATCTCGTGGAAGAAGATCGACAGTCCCTCGGGGGAGGGAAAGATGCGGTTCTCGAACCAGCGATCCCACGGCTCGTAGTAGTTCTCCATCTGGATGAAGGTCTGCTCCGCCAGCGCCTTCTGGTAGGCGAGGTGAAACGGCTGCCCGACGCCTTCGGGGAACTCGGTCCAGATGTGACGCCCGATGAGATCCTCGGGCCGGCGCCCGAAGAGCGCCGCCGCCTGCTGGTTCACGTAGGTGTAGCGCCAGTTCTTGTCGAGGGCGACAACCGCGTCGCTGACGCGCTCGAGAACGATGGACAGGGGTTCCATGGCCGCCACGCGCGTCAGGAGTCCCGGCGCGGCGGCTGGTGCCGCGCGCCGCTGACCGGCGGTTCGTGCGCATCCCGGCCCGTGTTGAGCGCCGACAGCAGCGCGTCGAGCTCGATCGGCTTCACGAGATAGTGGTCGAAGCCAGCCTCCTCCGCTCTCCTGCGATCGGAGTCCTGCCCGTACCCCGTGGCGCCGATGATGTTCACCTCCGCAAGACCTGGAAGGTCGCGGATGGCGCGCGCCACGTCGTAGCCGTTCATGCCGGGCAGACCGACGTCAAGGACCACCGCGTCGGGCTTGAACTGACGCGCGGCCTCAACGGCGGCCTGGCCGTCGAACGCGAGGCGCGCCTCGTGCCCCTCGGAGTCGAGCGCGAACTCCAGCATGTGCGCCGCGTCCACGTTGTCCTCGACCACCAGGCACTTCATCGGTCCGCGGTGATGCGCCGCCGACTCCGCCTGAACGGGCGCGATCGCGACGGCGCTCGCAACCTGCAACGGAAGGCGGACGACGAACTCGCTGCCAAGGCCGCGCCCTTCGCTGCGCGCCTCGACGCTGCCGCCGTGCAACTCCGTGATCCGGCGGACGAGCGACAGCCCGAGGCCCAGGCCTCCCTGCGCACGATCGAGCGTCCGCTCCTCCTGCGTGAAGAGTTCGAAGATCCTCGGCAGCAGCCGCGGCGAGATGCCGACGCCGGTGTCCACGACTTTCAGCACCGCATGCGTCGCGTCCTGATCGAGCACGATGCGCACGGAGCCTTGTTCGCCCGTGTACTTCGCCGCGTTGTTCAACAGGTTCACGAGCACCTGCACGAGCCGCGTCGGATCGCCGCGAACCGGTACGTGGTGCGGAGGAACTGCCACGTCGAGATGGAGATGCCGCGAGTCGATGAGCAGCTTCACGCTGTCCACGGCATCCGCCACGACCTGGCGGAGATCGATTTCCTTCACGTTCAGCTTGATGCGGCCCGTCGTGATGCGCGACACGTCCAGCAGGTCGTCGACCATGCGCACCAGGTGGGCGATCTGGCGGTCCATCACATCGTACGCCCGCCGCTCGACCATCTGGGAATCGCCGCGGCGCATCAAGCTCGAGCGCGGTCCTGATCGGCGCGAGCGGGTTGCGCAGCTCGTGCCCGAGCATCGCCAGGAACTCGTCCTTCTGCCGGGCCGACTCGCTCATCGCATCCGCCTGGTCGCGGAGCGCCGTTTCCGCTCGCTCACGCTCCTGGAGTTCGGCCTGCAGGCGCTGGTTCGCCCGGGCGAGCTCGAAGCGATCCGCCGCGTTGTCGATCGCATACGGCAGCTGCGTCAGGTAGTTGTCGCGCTTGACGATGTAGTCGTACGCCCCGAGCTTCAGCGCCGCGACGGCCGCCGCTTCATCGCCACGGCCGGTGATCACGATGAAGGGCACGTGCAGGCCGCGGTGCCTCGACTCCCGCATCAGTTCGAGCGCGTTCATGTCCGAGAGGCGAAGGTCGGTGACGACCACGTCGACGCCGCCGGCCTGCAGCTTCGCGAGCGCCTCCTCTGACGAAGTGACGACGTCGAAGGTCAGGTGGGGCGCCCACGTCGTGAGATTCGACACGGTCAGGTCGACGTCCGACCCGTGATGCTCGACGTAGAGCACGCGCCGCGGGCGCGGCAGCATCGTGCGTCCGTCGCGACTGCGAGCGTCGAACTCCTGCACGGCGTGCCTGAGGATCGCCGGGAGCGACTCGACGTAGCCCGCCTGTTTCGGGACGTAGTCCCACGCGCCGAGGCGAAGCAACTGAACGACCAGCTCCTCATCGCCGACGCCGGTCACGACGATCGCCGGCAGCGAGAACCCGCGTGCGGCGAGTTCCTTGAGCACATCCGGGCCGTCCATGTCGGGCAGGTGGTGATCCAGCATCAACGCCTGGAACCGGCCCGTGGCCAGCTCTGCGAGACACCGGCGCCCGGAATCGACGACCTCGAGCGCGATGTCGGGGGCGTGCTCCCGAAAATGAGAACGCGTCAAATCCGCATCGTCGTGATTGTCTTCAGCGTAGAGCACGCGAATCGAGCTCATCGATCACCGCGTCCGTTTGGGGGAGCGACTGCGCAGGCGAACGGCCCGCGCGGGGTGACGCTAGGATAAGCGTAAATGCGCGATAGTTCACCGCCCGTTACCGCTCAGGCAGGCGTTCGACCTGATTCAGACACCTCAGCAGAGAGCGTGGATGGACGCGTCGAGGACGCGCTTCGCGAGAGTGAGCTCAAGTATCGGACGCTGTTCGAAACCGCCGGCGATGCGATTCTCCTGATGCACCGCGACCGCTTCATCGACTGCAACGCCCGCGCGCTCGAGATGTTCGGGTGCTCGCGCGACGAGATGGTCGGCGCATCGCCCGTCACGTTCTCCCCGTCGATGCAGCCAGACGGCCGACCTTCTGCGGACAAGGCCGTCGAGAGGATCACGCTCGCGCTCGAGCACGGTCCCCAGTACTTCGAATGGGAACACTGTCGGGCCGACGGTGTCTGCTTCCCAGCCGAAGTGAGCCTGAATCGTCTCGACCTGGGCGATCGCCCGCTGCTCCAGGCCATCGTCCGCGACGTCACCGAGCACAAGCAGGCCGAGCGCCGCGTCAGCGAGCTCAACGAGGAGTTGACACGCCACGCAGGCGCGCTCGAGCAGCGCGTCGAAGCCAGGACCGCGCAGCTCGCGAAGCGGAACCAGGAGCTGAAGGAGTTCGCCTACACCGTCTCGCACGATCTGAAGGCGCCGCTGCGCGGCATCGCCGGCTACGCGATCGAGCTCTCGCGGAAGCACCGGGACGGCCTCAGCGAACGCGGACAGTTCTGCGTGACGCAGATCGGCGCCGCGGCGGCCAACCTCGATCGGCTGATCGAGAACCTGCTGCACTACGCGCGACTCGACGCCGACGTCCCGTCGATTGCCGATGTCGACGTCCGCGACCTCGTCGACCGCGTCCTGCACGAACGCCAGCACGCCATCGCGGAACAGCATGCGGAGGTGAGCGTGGACATTCCCTTCACCACCGCCCCCGCGTGGGAACAGGGCCTGACGCAGATCGTCACCAACCTGTTCGACAACGCCCTCAAGTACAGCCGCGCAGCCAGGCCGCCGCGCGTGCGGATCGCGGCGACGCTCGTCGCGGGCGAGTGCCAGCTGGCCGTCAGCGACAACGGCATCGGCTTCGACATGCGATACCACGATCGCATCTTCGGCCTCTTCAACCGGCTCGTACGGATGGAGGAGTACGAAGGCACGGGGGCCGGCCTTGCGATCGTCCGAAAGGTCGTCGACAAGCAACGGGGGCGCGTCTGGGCGATGTCGGCGCCAGGCGAAGGGGCGACGTTCTTCGTGGCGCTGCCGGTGACCGGCTCCCCAGACGGTTCGCCCGACGACTGACAGCTGGCGTCAGCTCGCGCGCGTGCCCGTCGGCCGGCTGGAGTGCTCGACCGCATGAATCGAAGCCAGCCGTTCCCCCTTGGCCTCGACCAGGCGCGGCGTGTCCGGCCCCGTACCCTGCGCGCGCCGGATCGCGTCGGCTTCCTGCTGCAGCTGGTGATGCTTCGCCTCGAGCTCGTGCAGCGCACTCCACACGGATGACAACGCCTCGCGGTGCTGACTCTCGAGCGACTTCGACCGCGCGGCCATCGTCGCCGCACCGCGCAGCGCGTCGATCAGCGAGGCGCGCAGCTGGCGCTGGCGCCAGTACATGCGCCGGGCGCGGATGACACACTGGGCGAGCCACGGCGTCTTCTGCGAGGCGTTCTGTGCCGGCGGACTTCCTGCGGCTGCAACACCCGCGGCCGGCACGCCGGCGTCGACAGTCGAGGGGACCTGCGTCCTCTCGTTCATGCCGGCGGGCACGGCGATCGTTTCGCGCGAGCGCCGGATGTCCTCCAGACGCCTGGCGATAGCCACTGAGGCCACCTGCATGTTGTGCTTCGTGAGGATGTCGTTCCGCGCGACGACGGCTCGCGCGTGCGCCTCGCGCGGCGACTCGAAGACGCGCCGCATCAGCTCCGCGGCGTGGTCGAGCCGCGGTTCGGCCCAGAAGCTGCCGGCCGGATACGGCCAGCAGTCCGCCGGAACGGCGCTGGTCGTGTAGTCAACCAGGTAGCTGTTCTCAGGCGTCATGAAGTCGAGGTTGCCCGAGTACGCGGTGGCGATCACCGGCTTCTCGAGCCCCATGGCCTCTGCCATCGTCAGGCCGAACCCTTCCGAGCGGTGCAGCGACACATAGCTGTCGCACAGCGATGTCAGCGCGAGTTTCTGTTCGGCCGAGTAGTACGCATCGATCACGCGGATGTCGGGCCGATCGGCGGCCGCGGCCCGCAGGCGCTCGAGATCGTTGAGCCGGCGGCTGCCGTTGATCGTCTTCACGACGAGCGAGGTGCCCTCGTTCGAGTTGAACGCCCGCTTGTACGCCTCGATCAGGCCGAGAGGGTTCTTGCGCCCCATGGTGCTGAAGAAGTCGAACATGAACAGGAACATGAACCCGGGCGGCAGATCCAGGTCATCGCGTCCGATCGTCGACGCGGGCCGCGGCACCGACACCGCGATCGGAATGGTGTGAACCGGCCGCCGGCCGATGCGCCGAACGCCGTCCGCCACGAACCGCGTGGCCGCCCACACCTCGTCGACGACGTCGAACCCCGGGTGCATCGCGGCGGGAAACTGCTCCAGCTCCCAGAACCAGTAGCCGATCGTGTAGCGGTTCTCGAAGAACCCGGGACCCACGTCGTTGGCAAACGTACGCGCCCGATCGGCGTTCACGCAGACGATGTTGACGTCGTAAGGAGCGCTGCCGTTGCCATGTGCTTCGTACGGGTGGCTCCTGCGGCTGGCGGTACTCGCGTAATCGAGCGTCGAGCAGGGAATGCCTGCGAAGTGGACTGTCTTCGTCAGCAGACGTGCGGCCTCTCCGATGCCGAGCTCCGCGCGGAAATAGCCCGCGATGTTGACGCCTGGCTGCAGCGCCTGCGGCGACGCGAAGACAGGATGCGCCGCAGCGGACCGCGTGCGCAGCACCGGCAGCAGCGCAGGCGGGACCTGCTCGTGCACGACACCGTCGTCGTGGAGCCACACGAAGTACCTGTCACAGTCGCTGCCTGAGAGGTCCGGAAACGCCGCACGCAGATCGGCCCGCTCTTCGTACAGGCGGTGCAGATATCGAGACACCCGCGGACGGCAGCCGGCGGCAACCGGCTCAATCAGCCAGTCGAGGAACGCGCTTTCGCAGTCGAACGGGCTTGGCGGCTCCGGGGCGAGCCCCTTCTCGAACGCGTCGAGCCCGCTGCGATAGAGACGGCGCATCCGCTGGTCGAACCGAGGCCCGACGGGAGCGTCGCCCACCCGTACGCCTGCGGACGCCGGGCACCATCCAGGTCACGTTGGTACTCGGTGCAGATGCGACGGAGCCCCGGACGCTCGCTCAGGAGGATCCGCGGGTTGTCGCCCTGGTGCTTGCTCAGGAGATGGGGCTCGTCCGCATCGAATCCGCTGAAGTGGAAGAACTTCAACGGCTCGCCGTTGACGCGGTAGCGATGGCCGTCCCATGTCAGCTCGCGCTCGTGCAGATTCCAGTACGCGACGTTGCAGGCCGGGTCCTTCAGCACCCACGGATCGAAGAAACCGGGCGCGTAATCGATCCACCGCTGGTCGGTGAACATCATGTGGTCCGGATCGACGAGCGCCTCGCGCCTCGTCTTGCTCCACCACCAGTCAATGAACGTCTCGGTACCGCGGCCCACCGCGATGAACCCCAGGTTGTAGATACCCGACGACAGAATGTGCGCGTCGGTAATGCGCCGGCCGTCGCTGGGCAGCGGCGACAACATGTGCGGCGTCAGCACGATGCCGCGCTCGCGCGCCAGTTGCGCGATGTCCGCGAGCGAGTCGTACACCTTGATGTCGGGATCGAGATACAGGACGTGATCGCGTCCTTCGGCGAGCAGCTGCCGCAGGAACGGCGGCTTCACGGCGGTGGCCATCTCCGTCACGTCGTAGATCGCGGCGAGCCGCCCGATATCGCGCCGACCGAGACCGATATCGCGCAGGCGCTTCGTCGTAGTCCGCGGTCCTGGAACGTCGTCGGATCCGTCTTCGTCGTCGATCACGAGCACCGTGAATTCGCCATCGGGGTTGGTCGCGAAGAACGACTCGGCAAGGATGCTGGCGCGGCCGGCGTAGTTGCGGGCGACGATCGTGCAGGCGCTCACCATGAGGATGCGTCTCCGTGTCGTGGATGGCAGTGCGCCCGGGAGGAGCTCCGATGCGCGCGGCGCGCGGTTCGCCGCCGCGAAGCCGGGTGGAGAGCTGTTCGCTGCGCGGATGACGACTCGCGGGCCGGATGATAGTGTAAATTCCGCACCGCGCGCGGACGATCGCCGGTGCGCACTCGCTGCGGTTCGAGCCGGCAGCGTGCCGGACTCAGCCGTTTCGATCGATCACTGCGCGCTGCGCTGAATGTATCGCCTCCATGCCCAGGCCGGCCGAAATCGAATACGTCGCCAACATGTCCCGGGTGCTCAACGTTGCGCCTCACGTGGTCGAACACTACCTGACCTGCAAGCCGTTCTGCGATCCCGCCCGCGCGACGTACTTGATGGATATCGCTCAGCTCATTCACTTCCTGCCGCCTCCGCCCGCGCGCGTGCTCGATCTTGGATGCGGCAGCGGCTGGACCTCGGAGATCATCGCCCGCTGCGGCTACGACGTCCTCGGCGTCGACGTCGCGCCCGCCATGATCGAGATCGCGAACAAGCGGGTGCAGGCCGACCTGACGCTCGCGTTCCGCGTCGCCGACTACGAGCGCCCGTGCGCGTTCGGAGAGTACGATGCCGCCGTTCTGTACGACGCGCTGCATCATGCCGACGACGAGTGGCTCGTCGTCGCCAACACGTTTCGTGCGCTCCGCCCTGGCGGGCGTTTCGTGAGCATCGAACCGGGCGTGGGCCATTCCACCAGCGCGCCGACGCTCGACGTCGTCGCGAAGTTCGGCACGAACGAAAAAGAGATGCCCTACGAGCACCAGGCGCGAATGCTGACGGCAGCCGGCTTCACGGAGATTCGTCAGTTTCTTCGCTTGAGCCAGCTCCCGCTCGAGGACATCGCCATCGAGTCGTCGATGGTCCGCCAGCAGCAGCACGTTCGGGCGCTGTTCGACGGAAGCCGCAGCGGGTTGACGAGTATCATCGTGGCCATCAAGAGCGCGGATGCGGCGTGAGAGGCTGACGGAACGGGCCGGACCGACCCGGCGGACGCGGTGGGCGCACCTGGCGCGCGCCACGGCGCTCGTCGTCTGTGTTCATCTGGTCGTCGAGCCTGCGCGCCTGGATGCCCAATCGCTCGGCGCGATCGCGAGCACACGGAACCGCGATCTCGCGAGGGCCTGCTGGTACGACTCGAGGCAGGCGGACTGCGTCCGCTTGGTACGCGCGAACTGGTACTGGATCGTGAACGCGGTCGTCACCGCGATCCGCGTACCGTCGGTGCCCGGCTCCGGACCGCCGCCGTCGCAGGGCGCGATGCCCGCCATCCTTCGAGGCCGCACGGTCGCCGGCAGCATCGGGCAGGTCGTGCCGATCGGATCGAACGCGCAGGCCGTCACGGCAGCAACGGTGTGGGACGGCACGTTTGCGCACCCGAACGCACCAAGCTTCTACACGCTGCGAGGGCTCGTCCCGCCCGGGTCGACCGACGACGCGTGCGCGCAGCTGCCGGACGGGTTGAGGGGCGACAGCCAGCTGCTGCAGCTGCTGTCGTGCGCCGCCGAACGGGAACTGCTCGTCGCGGGCCCCGACTACTGGGAGGAGGAGCGTGCGGAGCTGCGGGAGTTGCGCGGCCGGTTCGCGTCCTGCCTGCCTGCGGCTCCGGCGAACGTCGACCCGTGCGCGGCGCCCTGAGATCGGCGCGCCTGGTTCTCAGTTTTCCGACAGCGCTTCCTGCAGCTTCGCCGATATCTCCACGAGCAGCTTCTGCCGTCTCGTCGGCTTCAGTTCCGCCAGCGAAACCTTCGGGTCGTCGATCAGCGCCTGGAAGACCGTGATCTCCTTGTGCGAGTTGAAGACCGTGCTCGGGCTCACCTGCAGCCAGAACACCTTCTTCCCCTCCCGCTGCGCGTCGGTGAGGATGCGCGGCAGCTCGTAGGTCGTGATGAACTTCGACACGAGGAAGTCCTGGCTGACCAGCAGCAACGCCGCGCACGCGGTGTCGAGCGCGCGCCGAATCGACTCCTCCCACTGTTCGCCCGGCTTGATGGCGGAGTCGTCCCAGAACTTGATGATCCCCGCATTCTCGAGGACGCCGAGAAACTTGCGGAACAGCTCCAGCCACTCGGTGTCCTGGTGGCTGTAGCTGATGAAGATCGTCCGCCGCGGCGCCATCGGCGCCGAGACGTGGAAGAGATACAGGATCTTCTCCGTGGCATCGACGCGATACAGCACCTCGACGCCGAAGGCCGGGTCGCGGTAAAGCAGCTGCCCCGTGCTGTGACGCGTGCTGAGCGGCGCGAAGCGGCCGGGGTCTGACGCGAGATTCCAGAGGATGTCGTCGAGCGCCTTCACCTGGTCGCCCGTGAAGGTCCGCCGCGACGCGATGGCGTCCTTCGTCTCCTTGACCGCGTAATCCGGGAAGTCGGCGCTCATTGTTCGCGCTCTCCGTTTGCGGTCGCCGGAACGTTCGCACCGGTCTCCGTCAGCGACAGGATCCGGATCTCGCGGGCCTCGTGGTCCACGGTGAACCCGATCTCCAGGGAGGTTCCCTCCACCGGCAGGAACGAGACGTTATCGATCACGCGCGACGGCTGGCAATCCGATGGCGAGAGGGTCAAGGCGTCGATGCAGGTCTGCACTCTCAGCGCGGCCTCCGACGAGAGTGCGATGCGCGCGTTGCGAACCGATCGATGTTCCCGCGAGCTGTACCTTCGTCTCAGTCCTGTCTCTGTGATCGAAGCAATGACTCGCTGGCGGTCTTCCGCGAGCTGCTGTCGCTGCAGCCGGGCGATCGCGCTCGTACACTCGGCCGGGCACCTGGCGGTCCTCCGAACCGGTCGTCCGGCTGTTGCGGAGCGACGCGCGCAGTTCCTCCACGGCCTCGAGCCTGTCGCGCCCGATCGCCGTGAATCGAAGCAACAGGCAGCTCAAGCCGAACATGATGGCGACGACGGCAATGGTGATGCCTTCGACGCTCGCCTCGCCGGTCAGCTCGAGGAGCAGCCCG
This sequence comes from uncultured Acidobacteriota bacterium, assembly GCA_963748265.1. GTDB lineage: Bacteria > Acidobacteriota > Vicinamibacteria > Vicinamibacterales > CAVVIG01 > CAVVIG01. The sequence goes on from CAVVIG010000005.1 coordinate 472,872, forward strand.
GCAGCACCGATGATCAACGCCGGCAGCCCGAACAGCACGATCAGCACCAACGTCGTCACGTACTCGACCGAGTGCCGGCTCCTGTGGCGGCGGACGAGATCCTTCAGGCGCCGCTCCCAGACCGGCTCCAGCGAGTTCTGAAATCGCGCGGTCCGCCATAGCTTGGCGACCACACGCGAGTTCATGATCAGCAGTGGAACGATCGCGATGTAGAGGGCCGCGACCGCCCACGCGACAAACTTGAGCTCACCGGCATCGAGGTTGACACGCACGCGCAGGAAGACGTAGAGCCCGGTCATCGCGACGGCTGCCCAGACAAACTGGCGCAGGAGGTGGAAAAGAAAGAGCTCGCGCGCTGACAGCCGCTCGCGGTCCAGCACTGCCTGCGCCTGCTCGAACACCTGCGGAGAGAGGTGTGCGAGGTTGCCCATCAGGGGCGCCCTAGAATCTCCACACGCTCGACACCGAGAAAGTCTTCACCAGGTCCGAGAAGTCGACGGCGGCATCGAACTGCAGATGGCGTCGTGCCGTGAACCCGGCGCCGGCCGACACGTGCAGGTTGCCGTCACGTTTCGGCAGCAGCACCGCCCACCGCGGCGCGGGAAGACCCGTTTCGGGATCTCCGTCGAACGAGGTCTGGTGATTCGGGTCGTACCAGATGCCGCCGCGGAAGGCGACGACGCGGCTGCCGGAGATGAGCAGCAGCCGCTCACCTCCGAAACGGAACTGGTTGGCGTCGTCGAGCTGCACCCGTGATGAGACGAGCGCGAACTCCGGGTCGTCGCCGAACAGCGACGTATTGCGGAAGTCGTCGATCAGCTGGTGGTAGTCGACATGGTCGGTACTCGAAGCTGACGCGCCAGTAATCGGAGAGGTGCACCTGCGTGCCCACACTGAACGTGTCGGGCACGTGAAACGGGTTGTCGGACTGTTCACTGACCACGATGCCGCCGCCGCCCGGGCCAAGTTTCGTCTGCGTCGAGAACTCGAACTGCGGCCCCTGGCGGTACGACCCGCCGACGATGAACCGCGGCGAGAAGCGCCACAGGGCGCCGGCGTTCACGGCCCACGCAGTGTCCTCGCCGAACTGGCGGGCGACCACTTCGACGTTCTCAGGGTCCGCGTAGTTCGGCGGCAGGTACTTCTTCTGCTCGCCGCGAGCGTTGAACACCGTGTTGGTCGCGTCGATGTCGAAGTTGAAGAACTGCAGCGCGAAGCCGAGGGACAGGCGATCGGAGACGTCGTACGCGCCGGCCGCACCATAGCTGTGAATGTCGAGGTCGTACGCCTGGATCTTCGGAAACTCGCGATCGACGCCGTCGGCCGCCGCGTGCGGCTCGCAGTACGGAGGGGTCCCGCCGATGCCGCGGAAGCCGCCGCTGCAGTCGAAGAACGGTCCGATGATCTGCCGATTCATCGTGTAGCGCGCCAACTGATGCCTGAACACGCCGACCGCCCAGTTGTCGCGGGGATACACGAAGGACGCGAAGGAGATGCCGGTGACGTTGGCGTTGAAGTCCTTCTCGACGAACCCGTTGACGGTGTCCACGCCGATGCCGGTGGCCGGTCCGAAGCCGTGTCCGCTGTCGAGCACGCGGCTCGTCAGGTTCCAGTGCCGCACTTCCACGGACACCTCGGGCCGGAACAACTGGGTGAGCCCGGCCGGGTTGCTGTACACCGACGTCGCATCGTCGGCGACGGCGACGAAAGCTCCGCCGATCGCACGGCTGCGCGCACCGGGCAGCGAGAAGTCGAACGTGTTTTGGTCCTCGGAGTTCTGGCAGAGCGCGGGGTTGGCGACGGCAAGCCCCCCGAGCAGAACGGCAACGCGCACCCAGATCATGTAGTTGGGGCCCGGCGCAACGAAACGACGAGCATCGGGATTATTGACGCACGTTCGCGCAGTGTCAACGCAGAGCAATGGAGAACGTCAGCTGTTTTCGCGATCGCCGATAACTCATGAGCTCATGTTGTAACAGTAGCGGTCGGGTCTTAAGACCCGACCCTACATACCCGACATTTCTGGCGAGCGCGTACGCGGTAGGCTTCTTCCTTCCCCGACGCGCGCAGCAACTGTGCAGGAGCGGACGTGGACAAGGCTGAGCGACCCACAGCGTACGTCCTTGGCAACGACCCGAACGAACTCGCACGACTGGATCGGCAGGCGGCCGTCATTGCGCGCCCGACGCGCCTGCTCCTCGAAGCCGCCGGCATCGGGCCGGGCATGCGCGTGCTGGATCTCGGAACGGGACTTGGCCACATCGCGCAGATGGCGGGAGAGCTGGTCATGCCGGGCGGCAGCGTAGTGGGGATCGACAATCCGGGCAGGCGCTCGCCGTCGCCCGCCAGCGCGGCCAGTTCGTCGCCGTCGACTTCGACATCGGGACGGTCAGGGCCGAGCCGCACGTGCCGATCGTCGAAGAGGCGATCGGCTGGGTGATCGACGCGTTCACGGCCGCAGGCGCGTCGCCCAGGATTGGTGCGCGACTCGGAGTGATCCTGACCGAGGCGGGATTGCGGGACGTAACGACCTTCGGCGTGCAGGCCTATCTTCCGCCGCGCGACCCTGCCGCAGCGGCTCTTCTGGGCGGCGTCGTCCGCAGCCTTTCCGCAGTGATCGTGGATCGCGGCATCGCAACGTCCGAGCAGCTCGAGGTCGCGACGCTGGAGCGGCGGATCGCCGAGGCGCTCGTGCGTGCAGACGCCGTGCTGCTGCCGCCGACGGTGGCCGGAGCGTGGGGGCATTCGAGCGGCGGGTAGCACGCAGACGCAACCAACCAGTCACGCGGGGCGATCGATGGCACAACGGAAACGCGCGCGGAAGAAATCCGGCAGCGGTTCGAAGACACCCGCGCCACGCAAGCGCGCGCCGGCGGCGAAGTTGGCGCGCAGGCCCGCGAAGTCCGCCCGCGGGTCGGCAAAGGCGCGCAAGCCGGCGGAGGCCCAGGGGAAGGCGCCCGCGCGCCGTGCCAGGAAGAAGGCGCCCTCACGGCGCATCGACATCGTGTTCAAGGGCATCGTCGCCCTGGAACCGCCACGCGACAACAGCCTCGCGAACCTGCATCCGGAGTTCCGCGCGAGGCTGCGGGCCGTGCTGAACGATCTCGCAGCGCAGGGCACGGGCTTCAAGTTCGTCGAGGGATTTCGAACGATGGAGCGTCAGCAGTGGCTGTTCGGATCGGGACGGCCGAGCGCCGTGCCATTCGGGCGGGCCGGCAAGATCGTCACGCACCGAGATGGCGTGAAGAAGCTCTCCGAACATCAGGGCGATGGAACCGCGGGGTCATGCAGGGCCGCGGACTGCTATCCGCTCCGGAACGGGCAGGTGCACATCCCGCCGGCGAGCGATCCGGTGTGGCGCGCCTATGCCGACGCGGTCGTCAGGCAGGGCATGCGGGCCGGGCTCGACTTCCCCTCGCTGAAGGACGCGCCGCATTGCGAGCTGGCGTGACGGAATTCCCGATGCCGAACTACTTGGGCCTGGGATCGTGGAGCGCTTCGTCCGCCCGCTCCAGCCGCCCGGCGCGCGCCAGGTTCACGGCGGTCACGAGCGAGCGGCGTTGCGCACTTCCTGCTGGATCGCCTCGTCGCGATCGAGCGCGTCATGGCTCGCGGCGTATACTTGCCCGGTTCGATCACGAGGGCAACTGGCGCGCGTCCTGCGCCACGTCGACACCGAGGGCCCTCGCGAGTGCCTCGACGCTGAACGGCTTCGGCACCAGTTCGAACTCGCCGTCCTTCATGTCGGCGGCGGCCTCCACGTAGCCGGTCGTCAGCAGGATCGGCAGGTCCGGGTGGCGTCGCCGGATCTCTCTCGCGAGCTCGAGGCCGTTCACGCCTCCCGGCATCATGATGTCGGACAGCACCAGGTCGATGTGGCGGGAGTCGGCGAGTGCCCCGAGCGCGGCCTCAGCGCCGGAGACATGCGTCACCGCGAAGCCGAGCGAGCCCAGCAGCTCGCGCGTGAGCGCCGACACTTCACGGTCGTCCTCCACCAGCAGCACGTGGCCTCGCCGCTGGGCGTCCGGCCGTGTCGCCGACGCGCCGGCACCATCGCCGGTTCTCGCCGCGATCGGATCGTGCATCGAGCGTGGCAGGAGCAGCGTCACGATCGAGCCGACGCCGACCTCGCTGGAGATCGTGACGCTCCCCTTCGACTGCTGTGCGAAGCCGTAGACCTGCGGCAGGCCAAGGCCGGAGCCTTTGCTGACGTCCTTGGTCGTGAAGAACGGCTCGAACACGCGTGACAGAACGTCCGGCGGTATGCCCTGCCCGGTGTCGGCGATCGAGATCTTCACGAAATCCGCCGGCGCGCCGTCGTCGCGCTCCGCCTGGACGTTCGCCACAGAAATCGTGATGACGCCGCCAGCGGCCATCGCGTCCCGGGCATTCAAGCACAGGTTCAGGATCGCAAGCTCCATCTCGCCGGCGTCCACTTCGACCGGCCAGAGGCCCGGCTCGAGGTCCATCTGCACTTCGATGTGGCCGCCCAGCGAGCCATCGAGCAGCGCGCGCATGCCCTTCAGGTGAGCCGCGATGTCGATCGATTCGGGATTCAATGGCCGTCGGCGCGAGAACGCCAGCAGGTGGCGGGTGAGCCCGGTGCCGCGCGCGACGGCGCGGCGCATGGCTTCCAGCGCGCGAGTGCCCGGCAGCCGGCCGCCGTTGAGTTCGAGGAGCTGCACGCCGCTGGCGAAGACCGCGAGCAGGTTGTTGAAGTCGTGCGCGACACCGCCCGTCAGCTGCCCGAGCGACTCCATCTTCTGCGCCTGCCGAAGTGCCGCTTCCGCCCGACGCAGGCGCTCCTGGTCGCGCAAACGCTCGGTCACGTCGTAGACGAATTGATACGCGCCGATGGGACGGCCCTCGCCGTCCCGAAGCGTGTTGAAACGCATCTCGTAGCAGCGGCGGTCGCGCGACGGATCGCCGAACTCGCCGACTTCGGTGAACTCCTCGCCTGCCAGCGCGCGTTTCCACACCACTTCGACGTCGCGGCGTTGGTCGGGCTGCGCGCCGAGCAGGTCTAGCATGCTGTCGCCGACCTTCGGACGGATACCGAAGATCCGCTCGAACTCGTTTGCGGCGGCCCGGTTGATGGCCAGCCACCGGTAGTCCAGGTCGACGACCTGCACGAAGGCATTCGTCCCCTCGACGATGTCGGCGAGAATTTCGCGTTCGGCGAGCGCTTCGGCGACGCGGCGCTCCAGTGTCTCGTTCAATTCGCGGAGAGCGGCCTCGGCGTTCTTGCGCGCCGTCACGTCGCTCGCCGCGCCGAACCACTCGGTGATGTTGCCCGACGAATCGAAGAGCGGTACGGCGCGCGACAACGTCCATCCGAGCGTGCCGTCGTTGCGCCGGACGCGATGCTCCAGTTCGAAGGTGCACCTGTTGGCAATCGCCCGTTCGAATCGCCGCCTTCACCTGCGGTTGATCGTCCGGGTGGATGTAGTCCACGAGCCAGGCCCCGCTGGGCCTGGTGGTGTCGGCGATGAATCCCTGGCCGCCGAGGACCAGCATCTGCGACCAGTCCGGACTCATGCGGTACAGCGCATACGAGCTCGCGGCGACCAGCGCGCGAAGCCGTCCTTCGCTCTCGCGCAGCGCCCGCTCCGCCAGCACCTTCTGCGTCGTCTCCGACACGGCGCAGAACATCCCGGCGACATTCCCGGTCTCGTCCCGCGCTGGCGAGTACGAGAAGGTGAACCAGGTCTGCTCGTCGAATCCCTTGCGATTCATCACGAGGGGAAGATCCTCGCGATACGTCGCCTGGCCGGCCATTGCGGCCTCGATCAGCGGGCTGATGTCGGGCCAGATCTCGGACCAGATCTCGTAGAACCGCTTCCCCAGCGCACTCGGATGCTTGGCGCCGAGGATTTCGGCGTACGCGTCGTTGTAAAGGAAACCGAGTTCCGGGCCCCACGCGACGAACATCGGGAAACGCGACTGGAGCACAAGCTCGACGATGGTTCTCAGCGATGGCGGCCAGGACGCGGGAAACCCGAGCGGCGACTCGGTCCAGTCCTTCGACCGCATGAGCGCGCCAACCTCCCCGCCCCCTATGAGAAATTCAGCAGGCCGAGTCATCTGTGTTTCGCGGATGACGTTGCTTGCAGGCCGCTTGCCAAACTCGGGCGGGGCTGGCACCGGTCGAAGACTTCAAGGTCGACCGTAGCGTTCAACCGCCGATATTCGCGAACCGGTGCGGCGACGGGCTCCCTGGACCGCGCGCTAGGCCCAGATCCAGAGCCAGAAGGCGCCAACCGCCAGTGTCGCGACCGTCACAGGCAGGCCGACCCGGAAGTACTCCCGGAACCCTATCTCCACACCCTCCGCTGCCGCGCGCTCGACCACGATGATGTTCGCGATCGACCCCGTGATCGTCAGGTTGCCCGCCAGCGTCGACGCCATGGCAAGCGCCAGCCAGCCCAGGTGGGGATCCGGAGCGCCGCCGACCAGCGTCCGCAGCAGCATCACCGCCGGCACGTTGCTGACGATGTTCGAAAGGACCGCGGTCACGGGTACGAAGAACGCGAGCCGGTGCAGGTCCAGCCCCGCGGCCGGCTCCAGGAGCAGTTCCGTCAGCCCCGCGCGGTCGGCGCCCGCGACGATGATGAACAACCCGACGAAGAAGACCAGGAGGCCCCAGTCGATCTCCGCGTAGACCTTCTTCGGTTCGACGGATCGGGTGATCAGGAGCAGCGCGGCGCCGAGTGCCGCCATCATCGCCGGAGGCGCTCCGCCCAGGAAGCCGGCGAGCACGATCGCGAGCACGACGACCGGCTTCTTCCGCACCGGCGCCAGCCGGAACTCGGGCGCCGACAGCACGTCGGCGACGGGCACGCGATCGCTCACGCCGTTGCCGGCAAGCCAGTGGATCAGCGCCCAGTTCACGAAGAGACCGGCGACCGCGATCGGCCCGAGATGCACGATGAAGTCGACGTAAGTGATCCCGGACAGCGATCCGATGAGCATGTTCTGCGGGTTGCCGGTGATCGTCGCGACGCTCCCGATGTTCGATGCGGTGGCGACCGCGAGCAGGTACGGCACCGGCTTCAACCCGAGACGCCTCGTCATCTGCAGCACGAACGGCGTCATCACCAGGCAGACGATGTCGTTGACGAGGAAGGCGGAGAGCAGCCCGCAGGTGAAGATGACGGTCGGCAGGAGGTGATGCGGCCGCAGCTTTCCGACGATCCACTCCGCGACCTGCTCGAAGAACCCCGCCAAGCCGCAGGTTCGCGACGACGACCATCATCGCGAAGAGAAGCACGATCGTCGAGAAGTCGATCGACTGAAGCGCTTCCTGGGCGCCGACGATGCGGAACGCAACCATCAGGACCGCGCCGATGATGGCCGCGCCGGGGCGGTCGATCTTCATCCACGGAAACTTGCCCGAGGGCGAAGACGAAGTAACTGCCGATGAAGATGGCGTACGCTGCGAGGGTCCGGGCGTCTGAGAGCAGGACAGGATCGATCGGGGCATGACGATCTGGCGCGACGCCGCTGGACCCGCGCAACGCCCGCCACTCATTCTGCCCTACTGCGACCCGGGTTCGTCAGCCCGCCTGCACATCCCGCCCGGACCTGCAGGCGGTGGCATCCGTCATGCGCCCGTACGGCGCCGTGATGGCCACGACGTCAGAACCGGACGCGTTAGCGAGCCTCGCGACACGATCGTGCACCGTTGGCGCGTTGTCGTTGATCTTGACTATCAACGTGCCCGACGGGTATCTCCGCCCGGATATCGTGAACGAGTCGTCTGCACTCCAGACGCGAATGTCCTCGCGCAGTGCCGACGCAAGGAAGCGGCCGGCTGCCGTGCCCCGCGGCCACGAGGCCGGCGAGTCGCCGTGCCGCCGCTGACGGTACCCGGCGGATCGGTTGGCTGCACGGCTGTGAACTGCCGCGGACCGGGTCGGCGATCGGGGACTAGCGTCCACGTTGAACAGGTACGGGAGCGACCAGGCTGTGATGTCGTAAATCTGGGTCCGCACTCTTTGCTGTCGCCGCCGCTCCTGCTCCTTGATGAACGCATCCTCGAAGGGCGTCTGTGGGTCGAGCAGCGCGAACGAAGCGGCGTGCAGGCGGAGGTCGAGATCGCGAACGTTACCGACGGATACTCGATGCCGCTCGCCGTGAATCGGCTGCTGGCCCGGCGGACCTGGATGCCATGGTTGGAGAGGATGGCTGCCAGCTTCGTAGTAGCGCTGGATGCGTATCCGGGCGGAAGCAGATAGTCGCGAACAGCATCCTTCTGACCCTCGTCGATCCCGGTCTGGCGGTAGTTGTACAGGTCGCCGATGAACTTCTGCTTGTTGTCGGCCGCAACCTCCAGCGTCGAAATGGACGCCACGAAGTGATGGCGCACGGCGGCCCGATAGCGGATCGCGATCCGTCTGAGTTGCGCATGAGCAGCCCCCGGGGCGATGCCTGCTCGTATGTCGCGGCAACGCCGCCGCAGTGCATCGGCCAGCTCGCACCATAGCCCGGGTACGAATTGTCGTAGGTGTCCCGCGTGAAATAATCGAACCCGAACCGATCGAACCACTTCGCATTGTTCCGCCCGATGATTTCTACCGTCTTCTTGAGATCCGCAGGCAGGAACGGGTTATAGGGATCTGATGCCGACCAGCGTGCCCAGCAGCGCAAATCCCTGCGCGGCCAGGGCGGCGGCGCGTGTCAGGCGGGGACCCAGCAGACTCACGACCAGGCCGAGCGCCAGCACGCCGGCGATGACACTCTCCGCGATCCACGCCTCGCGGTGCCGGTACCCGTCCAGCACGACGCCCCCATGCACGAGCGCGGCAGACGCAAATGCGAAGGCTTCGGTTCCAAGAAACACACGCACCCGGTTCATCGGTTCACCTCTCATCCAACGATCGACCCAGATAGTTGAGACGGCTCAAGTATCTGGGAAGTTCGATGATGGAAGGAGTTGAACCACTGCCGGGCTCTGTCTACACTCGCGGCATGCCGCGTGGCGCCCCGTCGAAGTCGGCCCTGGCCGGGCAGGTCTGGACGCTGATGTTCGATTACCTGATCCGCTCTGCACCCGAACGGACCCGCAACCTCGCGAGGCGCGGCCTCACCCCGAACGACTCCCGCGCGCTCTTCAGCCTGGAGGCACACGAAGGGCGCACGATGCGCGCCCTGGCCGACAGCTGGAACTGCGACCCGTCGAACGCGACCTGGATCGTCGACCGCCTCGAGAAGCTGGGGCTCGCCGAACGCCGGTCGGTGCCCGAGGACCGTCGCGTGAAGCTCGTCGTCCTGACGGCGAAGGGGCAAAAGACGCGGAGCGCGCTGCTGACCGCGTTCCACACGCCGCCACCGGAGATCGCGGTGCTCGACCGGGACGATCTCGAAGCTCTGCACGCCGTGCTCTCGAAGCTGATGGCGGCACCAGCCGTGGGCGGCCGCGTCACGCCCGCGCCGCGCTGATGCCGACCTTCTGCCGTACCCTGAGCCGCCGGGTTGACTAGAATTCGTGGTCTGTTTCTTCAAACGGAGGAAGGCTCATGCGAAGAACGTACAAGGCACTGGCGGCAGCCGGTTTGACGGCTGCGGTTGCGGGACTGGTGTTGTCGCAGCGCACCTCGCCGGTTGTGCAGGCAGGGCATGTCGGTCCGCAGACCGCGGCGGCACACGCGGCGACGACGGAGATCGAGCAGATGGCGGCGGCTGGCGATATCCATGCCGGCCATGCGCTGGAGGTGATGGCACAGCAGCCGTTCTACCAGGCGGCCCCGGCGATGGCGAACATGCCACCTGACGCCGAGGGGGCGACCGCGCGCCTGGCGAGCTCGTCGCGCAAGGGCGAGTTCGTCGAGATCGACGTCAGCGGCACGAAGATGCGCACCTGGGTGGTGCGGCCGGCCCGGCCAGGACCTGCGCCGGTCGTGGTGGTCATCCAGGAGGTGTTCGGCCTGGCCGACTGGATTCGCGGCGTGGCCGACCAGCTCGCCGCCGAAGGATTCATCGCCGTCGCGCCCGACCTGCTCGCCGGGAAAGGCCCGAACGGCGGCGACTCGCGTGCTTTCGCCGACCAGCCGACCACCGTGCAGACGACGATGCAGATGCCGGCGGCGGAGGTGATCGCCAAGCTGAAGGCGGCGCGCGAGTGGGCGCTCAAGCAGCCCGGCACGAACGGCAAGAGCGCCACGGTCGGCTACTGCTTCGGCGGCAGCCAGAGCTTCGCGATGGCAGTCGCAGAACCGGGCCTGAACGCGGCGGTGGTCTACTACGGTTCCGCACCGACCGATGTGCCGCCTGCTCCGCAGGGATCTGCGCCGGCGGCCTTTGTGCCGGCGCCGTCGCTGGCCAACATCAAGGCGCCGGTGCTGGGGCTGTACGGCGGCCTCAAGGAAGACGCGCGGATCGGTGCGACGATCGCACCGACCGAAGCGAAGATGAAGGAGCTTGGCAAGACGTTCGAAGTCCACATCTTCGACGGTGCCGCGCACGGGTTCCTGCGCGCGCAGTCGGGCAACAACGGCGCGAACATGAAGGCGACCCACGAGGCGTGGCCGCTGACCGTCGGCTGGATCAGGAAGTACGCGTCGTAGAGCGATCCGCAAGTACGCAGGGTCGGGTCTTCAGACCCGACCCCGCTTCGCGCCCACAACCTGGAACTCGCCGGCCGGCGTCGCCTTCCCGTTCACGATGACGTCGACCGCGTGGCGACCGGGTTGCGGTTTGCGCGTGGTGTGCACGGCAAGCGAGACCGACACGGAGAACTGCTCGCGACCGCGCGCGGGCAGCACGATGCGTTTCAATTTGAACACCTTCGGCGTGGACCGCCCGCTTGCCTTGACGAAGTGAACGGCAAGGTCCACCAGCAGGTCCTGCGCGGCCAGCGACCGGCTGCGCAGCGCGAACGCGATCGCCACGCGTCCGCCGATCGCGACACGCCTCGGCGTGCATCGGACATCCTCCACAGCCACCGACGCGTTCCGCCCGAAGCCGAGAAGGCGAAGCGCATCCGGCTCGCCGCGCTTCACCGCGCTCCGCAGCGCGTGCTCGACGAGGTCACGCCGCTCCTGCGACGCGTCGCGAAGCCATGCCTCGCACGTCCGAATCATCAGCACCGGATGAAACTTGCCGAGATCGTTCAGGTTGTTCGCGACGCTGCGCCGCACGACCGACGCCGGATCGTCCTTGAGCAGCTCGAGGAGATCGACGATGCGATCCGGGTGGTCGTCGAGCCACGACACGCGCGGCGCCCACGGCAGCCGGAGGCGCGTGCCTTCGGACACGAGCCGCCGAACGTGCGGGTTCGCGTCGCTGGCCCAGAGCTTCAGCTGCGCCAGGGTCCGTTCCGGATACCTGGCGATGTAGGGTCGGATGCTCGCCTCGGCGCTGAACCGCCGTGTCAGCTCGTGCTGCGCCCGCATCGACACGTCGAAGTGATCGAGACCGCGCTCCGCGACGAACACCGTGTGCGGAAAGTAGAAGAACGGCGCCATGCCGGCGCCGAGGAGCTCGTCGCTCGCGTGCTCCGGGCCAAGCGATCGGAGCAGGACGTCAATCGCGTCGGGATACCACGAAGGCAGGCACTCCCCGAGCACGCGTGCGATGTGGCGCCCGCGATCGAGCAGTTCGAGCGCGGCGAGCCCGGCGCACGCTTCCTTCACGAAGCGGCCGGCCGGAAACGACGGATGCGCTTCTGCCAGATCGGCGGCCAGCCGGCGCACCAGCGCCGGCGAGAAGAAGGTCTTGAGCGTACTCGCCACGTGGACGGCACCGATCCTAATTGAAACGCATCGACGCAGTGTCACCTGACGCGCGGCGGTCGCTGATCGTCGCGTCTCACGGTTTCCAGTGATCGCCGATCGTGCTGGCCCCTTACATCTTCCTTTCCGTTGACAGGGTCATGGCCCGGACGGATACTCGCCGCCGGCTCATCGCGTCCCCGCGATCCGGCTGATACACCCTGCGGCAGGAGGACCATATGCCCCGACCTGGACGCGCGCTTCGTCTGGTGACTGCTCTACTCTGCGCCGTCGGTCTTTCGATGATCGCCTCAGTGAGCGGCCAGCAGAGCCCGGCGCCGCAAACGACGTTCTTCGAAGGGGCACGTCTGATTCCAGCAGGCGGCCGGCCCGTCATCGAGCGCTCTGCGTTCGTCGTGCAGGGCAACCGCATCACGGCGGTCGGCCGCGCGGGAGATATCCAGGCGCCGGCCGGTGCGAGGCGTGTCGATCTCACCGGCAAGACGGTCATGCCCGCCATCGTCGACACCCACAGCCACGTGGGGTACTTCGACGAAGTGACGAACAAGGAGATGACCGACGACTTCTCGCGCGAGCGGCTGCTCGATCATCTCGATCGCTTCGCGTACACCGGGCACGCGTTGACCTACAGCATGGGGAGCGACACGGCGGAGTTCATCGACGCGCGCTACAGCCGCGATCCCAAGAACTTCGTGGACCTGCGGCAGGAGTCCGAGAAGGACACCTTTACCGGCGCGCGCTACTTCACCGTCGGCCGCGGGCTGGCCTGGCCGGGCACCGGCAACCCACGCAGCTCCACGTTCTATCCGATCGTGAGCCCATGGCTCGCGACCGCGGCCGTCCGTGAGCTGGCCGCACAGAACGTCAAGCTGGTGAAGCTGTGGGTGGAGGACCGCTGGGGCTTCGTCGATCCGCGCAGCAAGGAGCCCGCGTACTTCCGCGTGGATGCGTACACCGCCGCCATCAAGGAGGCGCATCGTCTCGGGCTTCGCACCATGGCGCACGCGAAGTCGCTCGAGGACTGGAAGTCGCTCATTCGCGCCGGTGTGGACGCAACGACGCACACGGTCGAAGATGTGCCCGTGGACGCGGAACTGCTGGCGCTCATCAAGGAGCGCCCCGGGTTCCCGAACATCTCCGCGCTGACGACCGAACTGGTCGGCGGCAGCGCGCCGCGGCAGCCGGGACAGCGCCCCGCGTGGCTGGCCGATCCGCTGCTGACCGCGCTGAAGTGCGCGCCGTTCCTGGAGGACTGGGGCAAGGCGTTCGAGAAGCGTCCGCCGGCTCCGAGCGACGGCGGTCTGTGGGCGCAGAACACGGTGCAGATCCGGCGTGCCGGCGCCACCGTCATCGCCGGCAGCCACGATGCTGGAGGCCAGCGGGTGCTCGCCTGGGGCACGCACATGGAGATGGAGGCGTTCGTCAACTGGGTCGGCATGACGCCGCAGGAAGCGATCAACGCTGCGACCAGCGTGCCGGCGAAGTTCATCGGCGTTGACGATCGGCTCGGATCGATCGACACGGGGAAGAGCGCCGACTTCATCGTGCTCGACGCCAACCCGCTCGACGACATCCGCAACACCCGCCGCATCTCGCAGGTGTACCTGCGAGGCCGGGCCGTGAACCGCACCGTGATGAAGGACCGCTGGCAGGCGGCGTGCGCGGCGGTGGCGTCGCGGACGACGAGCCGGCAGTAGGCGGGCGACTCGCCGCTGCGCGTCAGCGTGCGGGTGCCGGGCGTGAAGGACGGTCAGCGGCCACCGCATTGGCCGCATGTCCTGCGTGTCGACCGATTGTGCTCTCGTTCACGCCGCGCCGGCGGCGGCTGCGCCACGACGCCGGCGTCACCCCCGCGATCTTCTTGAACGCGCGGCAGAACGCGGCCTCCGATCCATAACCGACACCGGCGGCCACCGCGCTCACCGGCGCGGCCCCCGCGGCGAGCCGGCCCGCCGCGAGCTGCATCCGCCAGTGCGCCAGATAGAGCATCGGCGGATGACCGGTCAGCGCCGCGAATCGCTCCGCCAGCACCGACCGCGAGGCGCCAACGTCGCGCGCGAGCTGTGACAGCGTCCAGTCATGCGCGGGATCGGCATGCAACCGAGCGAGCGCACGGCCGACGATCGGATCGCGCAGGCCGTTCAACCACCCCGGTCCGATGTCCGACGCAGTCGTGAGGTGGCTGCGCAGGACTTCCACGAACACGAGCTCGGCGATCCGGAGCAGCACCGACCGGCTGCCCGGCCGCCCCCGCGTCGATTCGGCAACCGCAAATTCGAGCAGTGTGTTCAGCCGGGGCCAGGAGTCGCCGTGGAGGCGCACACGCATCAGCGCAGGCAGCGTCGTCAGCACCGGGTTGAACGGCAGCGCATCACAGCCCAGGAAGCCGCACACGATATTCAGGCGATCCGGGCCCTTCCCGCCTTCGGTCACGACGAATGGCAACTGCCCTGCCGCCATTGCCCGAAACCACCCGAGCGCATCGTCGAGCGACCAGCCGGTCCGAAGCCCGCACGCGCTGGCAAGCTGGTACGCATCACCGTGCGGCACGACCAGCACGTCGCCCCTCTCGAGCCGCAGGGGATCTTGACCTGGACACTCGCACCAGCAGGTGCCCTCGCTGACAACGTGATACGAGACGATGTGCTCCGCGTGCGGAAGGATGGCCGGGACGAGCTGTGTGGAAGCGGGCGCTTCGGCCACCCATGGCGTCCGCGCGTCGACAAGGAAGAAGAGCGCACCGGTCAGCCTCACGACTTCGAGAACATCCGACAGCGTGTCCTCTGAAGCGTCCATGCCGGGATCCTACACCTCGCGCGACGAAGGCACCTCGCGCAACGGCAGCCCGGACGATCGAGCAAAGAAGCCGGACGTCCGGGGCTGGCGACGTTCGCCCGTTCCTCCTAGTGTCACGAGCAAGGAGGAGCCATGGCTGTTCGTCGCATGACACTGGCATCGTTGCTGGTCGCCGGGTTGATTAGCATGCACGCGGCCCAGGTGCCGGACGATCGCGGGGGCGACCCCGTGCTGCAGCGCCACGGGATCGACGCCAGACAACTTCGCGGCGACGTGGCCGCGTCGTGGAACAACGTGGCCCACGATCTGGCGTACGCGGAGGATCAGTTCCTGACGTTCAAGGGTCAGCGGGCACTCGCGATGATGCACCTCGCGATGCACGACGCGCTGAACGCGATCGTCCCGATCTATGAGACCTACGCGTACGATGCCCGCCCGGGTGCCGGGCATCCCGTTGCGGCGGCGGCACAGGCCGCGCACGATGTGCTCGCCGCGCAGTATCCGGCCCAGCGCGCGCTGCTGGCGAACGAGCTCGCGCGATGGCTCGCGCCCGTTCCGGCAGGTGTCCTGCGCGAACGGGGCGTGGCGACGGGCCGGGCCGCGGCTGCAGCCATCCTCTCGCGACGCAGCGATGACGGGTGGGACGTTCCGGGGATATACGAGTTCAGCGATGAGCCTGGCCGCTACCGGACGACACCGCCCTGGAACGGGTTCGTCGCGCAGCCGGGTTTCCAATCCGCGAAGCCCTTCGTTCTCGAATACGCGGCGCAGTTCCGGCCCTCGCCTCCACCGCCCCTGGAGACGAACGCCTACGCTCGCGCGTTCAACGAGGTGAAGGCGACCGGTGCGCCCGACAGCGCGCGCCGGACCGACGACCAGACCGCCTACGCGCTGTGGTGGATGGAGTTCGCCGAAGGCGCCGTGAATCGGCTCGCGCGGCAGCTCGTCGCCGATCGGGACGTGCCGCTGTGGACGTCTGCGCGCCTGTTCGCGCACGTGGGTGTGGTGCTCTACGACGTGTACGTCGCGACCTGGGATGGGAAGTACACCTACGATCACTGGCGCCCCTACACAGCCATCAGGGAGGCCGACACCGACGGCAGCCGGCGCATCGAGGCCGACCCGGCGTGGACACCGCTTCGTCCCGCGCCGCCATTCCCGGAATACCCGTCAGCGCACGCGGCCGCCTGCGCGGCATCGTTCGCCGTCCTCGAGCAGGCGTTCGGGCGCCGCATGCCATTCACGATGGCGACGACCACCGCTCCGCCGGGGATGCCCACGCGAAGCTTCCACAGCTTTGAGGCGGCTGCGGGAGAGTGTGCGGATTCGCGCGTGCGGCTCGGGTTCCACTTCCGATACTCGACTGACGCAGGCTCAACGCTGGGGCGGCAGGTCGCGCACTATGCCCTGGGTCACGCGCTGGGCGAGCGATCTCGATGAGCACGGACGTAACGCAATGGCAATGCAGGGCCTGCTTCAGCTTCGTGCAGACGAGCGGCGAAGGGCCGGTTATTGCACGCGCGATGTCCGGGATCGACATGGGCATCGCCAGCTCGTCACCTTTCCGCCGCTGCGCACTCTGATCACCAGAGATGGCCGAATGACCCTGCGCGTGAGCTCTACCGGCGTTCTCGCGAGCGAGCAGTCCGACGCGGCCGTCATCGAGGAAGTCCTGTCCGGCAACACGGCCCTCTTCGAGCTGCTGATGCGCCGCTACAACGAGCGGGTCTACCGCGCGACCCGATCGATCCTGCGTGACGAGCACGAAGTCGAAGACGTCATGCAGCAGGCGTACATCAACGCCTTTACCCACCTTCGGCAGTTCAACGGGTCGGCCCGCTTCTCCACCTGGCTCACCCGCATCGCCGTCAACGAAGCGCTGGCGCGCGTCCGGCGCCAGGCACGGTACGAGACCTTCGACGCCGACACCGCGAGTTCGGAGCCGCTCATGCCTGGCAGTCCCGTCCGGAACCCCGAGCAGCAGGCCTCCACGCGCGAATTGCGCGTCATCCTCGAGTGGGCCATCGACCGCCTGCCGAACGGCATGCGTGAGGTGTTCATGCTGCGGGAAGTCGAAGGACTGAGCACGCTCGAAGTGGCGGAATGCCTCGGCGTCTCCGAAGACGTCGTCAAGTCGCGTCTGTCGCGCGGGCGCGCCACGCTGCGTTCGCTGCTGCTGGAGCGGACCGGCGCGACGGCGCCAGACGTCTTCCGTTTCTACCGGCCCCGCTGCGACCGGGTCGTCGCCGGTGTTCTCACCCGCATCGTCCAGCCACCGTCAGCCTCGTAGCACCGCCCGTCACCTTTTCCCGCCGTCCCCACTCTGATGAATGAGTGGCATTTTCCCGGGAAGGGGGTCGAGATGCGATCGGTCAGCGCAGGATCGTTGGTCTACTTCGTCGCTGCGTTGTTCGTCGTGACCGCGTTTGCCCAGCCGAATCAGCCGCAGCCGGACGATTCCCCCGGAGGCGGACACGGAAAGCTCGCCCGGGAGGGGGAGAACATCTTCCGCTTCGACACGTTCGGCGACGAACAGCTGTGGACCGATGTGCTCCGGATGCACGAGGTGCTTCCCTCCGTGGATCCGGCGACCGCGCTCGGCGTTGGACTGAAGGTCGACGTCGAGGCTCTCCCGGCAGCGGTCGTCGCTGCCCTGCGCGCCAACCCTGACCTCCTGACCGATCCAGCCGTCACGATCGAACTGCTCCGCCTGAATGCCGTCGTCGGCGTGAAGGGAACGGTGAACGAGGCTGGCCAGCTGACACAGGTCGGCGTGACCTGCGCGTTGTGCCATTCCTCGGTGGACGATTCATTCGCGCCGGGCGTCGGGAGACGACTCGACGGCTGGGCGAACACCGACCTGAACGTCGGTGCCATCGCGGCGCTCTCGCCAGCGCTGGACGCCGCAACGAAGGCCGAATTCAACGCGTGGGGGCCTGGCATGTACGACCCGCGTCACCATGCGTTCGACGGCACGAACCTCATTCCGCTGAACAGCCCATCGCACCCGATTGTGATCCCGCCGATCTACGGGCTGAGCGGTGTGGGGTTCGAGACGGTGACGGCCGACGGGCCGATCTCATACTGGAACAGCTACGTCGGAGTCGGCCAGATGGGCGGCCACGGGAATTTCAGCGATCCCAGAATCGAACTCTTCATCACGCAGACACCGGATCTCGTGACGCCAAAGCTGGCCGCACTGCTCGAATATCAGCTGGGCCTGCGCACGCCGAAGCCGCCGGCCCACAGCTTCGACCACGCCGCCGCGGCCCGCGGCAGGAAGCTGTTTCAGGACGAAGCGCGCTGCAGCACGTGCCATCAGGGGAAGGAATTCACCGACGTGTTGAGCGGCCCGGATCCGACGATCCCGTTCCTGCACGCGGCCGCGGACGTCGGAACGGATCCCGAATATGCGAGACGGTCGGCGACCGGTCAGTACCGCACGACGCCGCTGCGCGCGCTCTTCCAGCACGCGCCGTACTTCCACGACGGCAGCGCGCCCGACCTGCCAGCGGTCGTCGAGCATTACGACACGCTGTTCGGGCTGAATCTCACGCCAGCGCAGAAAGGCGACCTCGTGGAGTATCTGAAGTCGCTCTGAATCGCGCCGGTGGGCGCGCCCTACCTCCCGGGCACGCTCACCGGTGCGCCCTTGTCCTTCACCATGAACACGACGAACTTCGCGGGCTGCGTCGTGCTGGCGTTGCGGCCCACCGTGTGCACGTCACCGGGGTTCTCGTAGAAGGTCTGGCCCGGACCGAGCGTGACTTCCTTGCCGCCCTGGACCTGCATGACGATCGAGCCTTCGAGCACGTACACGAAGACGTGCGCGTTGTGGCGATGGACGTCGCCGCCGGCGCCCGGCGCGTACTCCACCGTCAGCACGATGCCTTCTTTGCCGGAGATACCGGTCAGATCCTGCGACATCAGCGGGGTCGCCCTGGTCTGTTGCGCGGCGGCCGGAGCCGCGAGGAGCAGCAGGAGAGCGGTGATGTACTTCATGACGATCCCTTCGCGGTCGTGGCCGGAGCGGGCTGGTAGTCGCCCGGCACCGTCCTGAATGCCACCGACAGACGATTCCATCCGTTGATGGCGACGCAG
The DNA here is from genome assembly GCA_963748265.1 of uncultured Acidobacteriota bacterium. Classification (GTDB taxonomy): domain Bacteria; phylum Acidobacteriota; class Vicinamibacteria; order Vicinamibacterales; family CAVVIG01; genus CAVVIG01. The sequence goes on from CAVVIG010000005.1 coordinate 491,501, forward strand.
GCGAGCGTCAGGTCGACCAGCTCCCCCTCCGAAAAGTGGCGCGCCGCCTGGTCGAAGACCTCGTCTGACACCCCGCCGCCGGCTATCAGCGTCACGGCCTCGGTCCAGGCCAGCGCCGCGCGTTCGCGGTCGCTGTAGTAAGGCGTCTCCCTCCACGCCGAGAGGCCGTACAGGCGCTGCTCGGTCTCGCCGGTGGCCCGGGCGTCCTTCGCGTGCATGTCGATGCAGTAGGCGCAGCCGTTGATCTGCGACGCGCGCATCCTGACGAGCTCCATCAGCGGTCGCTCGAGCGTCGGAGACGCGCTCATGTTCGCCTCGAGGCCCAGCATGGCCGTGTATGCCCCGGGCGACGCCTGCCGTATGTCGAGCCTGGCCTTCATCGTTTGGCTCCCCTCTCACCCCCGATCATGTGATGGTACCGGCCCATTGGAAAGGTCCATAATCAACGTGATGAGTGGTCCACTTGGAGCGGGAGTGTGAGATGCCCAAGGTCGATGCCTTTCAGGACCTGACGCTCGACGCCCCGCGCGGCGACCAGGAATTGTGGCGCTGGCTCTACGAAGCATTGCGCGCGGCGATCGTCGAAGGCCGGCTTGGTCCGGGCACGCGGCTGCCGTCGACGCGCAATCTCGCGGCGCAGTACGGCCTCTCGCGCGGGACTGTGACGACGGCCTTCGATCAACTGCTGGCCGAAGGGTTCACGCGCTCCGAGGTCGGCTCCGGGACGTACGTGACCGCGGGCATGCCCGATCGCCTGCTCCCGCCGGCGCGAGCCCGCACGCTGCCGAAGGTGTCCAGGTCGGTCGCGGGACTCTCGAGGCGGGGACGGGCCGCCGTGGCGGGAATCACGGTGACCCCCGCGCCGCGCGCCACCGGGAGGGCCTTCCGCGGCTACGAACCGGCGATCGATCTGTTTCCGTCCGAGTTGTGGGCTCGCACGGCCGCCAGAGTCCTGCGCGCGGCGCCGCGCGCCCTGTACGGGCACGGCGATGCCGCCGGCTACCTTCCCCTGCGCCGCGCGATCGCCAACTATGCCGGGGCGTCGCGCGGTGTGCGATGCACGCCGGAGCAGATCGTGGTGACCACCGGCGCGCAGCAGGCGCTCGATCTGGTCGGCCGCCTGCTGCTCGATCCTCGAGACGACGTGTGGATGGAGGATCCGGCCTATCCGTCCGTCTGGCAGGCCTGGAACGCACACGGTGCGCGGATCGTCCGCGTGCCGGTCGACCGCGATGGACTGGTGGTGACAGAAGGCCGCCGCCTCGCACCGCGCGCACGGCTCGCCTATGTGACACCGGCCAACCAGTTTCCGCTGGGCGTGACGCTGTCGGCTGAACGGAGGATGGAGCTGCTGGACTGGGCCGCCAGCGCCGGCGCGTGGATCATCGAGGACGACTACGACGCCGAGTACCGGTATTCCGGCTATCCGGTAGCGTCGCTCCAGAGCGTGGATCGCACCGGCTCGGTCGTCTACGTCGGAACGTTCACCAAGCTGCTCTTCAACGCCCTGCGGCTTGGCTTTCTCGTCCTGCCCGATCGCCTCGTCGAACCGTTCGTGCGCGCCAGGAGCCTCGTCGATCGGCACCCGCCCACATTGGAACAGGCGATCCTCGCCGAGTTCATCTCTGATGGACACTTCGGCCGGCACGTCCGGCGCATGCGGCAGATCTACAGTGAGCGGATCGGGACCCTGAAGCAGGCGGCGGACAGGCACCTTGGTGGAATGCTGAACGTCGAGCTCGCGCAGGGCGGAATGCGGACCATCGGGTGGCTCGAGAGGCACCGGTCGGATGGGCGCGCGGCGGAACGGGCACGGCAGCACGGGCTGGAGGTGGCCGCAGTGTCGGCCTTCGTGACCAGCCATCGCCAGAAGCCGGGCCTCGTGCTTGGCTTCGCTGGCGTCAGCCCCAGGGAGCTCTGTCGCGGCGTCGAGGTGCTCGCGGCTGCGTTGGAGAGACCAGAGAGGGGATGAGCCCGCGTAGTACGCGAAGCGTAGAGGCCCGCTTCCGTCACTACAGCGGTCAGACGCCGCTCGGCGCCGCCAGGAACCCTGCGAGGTGCTCGATCACTTCGCGCGCGTCGTCTTCGATACCGTGAATGAACGTGGACTTGCGCCGCCGCAGCACGGGCAACCCCAGCGCGTACATCCCCGGACTCTCGACCACGCCGCCCTCGTGGCGCAGATGGCCTTTCTCGTCAACCACCGGCACGCCGAGCCAGCTGTAATCCGGCCGGAAGCCGGTCGCCCACACGATCGAGCGGATCTCGCCGCTTCCAAGATCGATCTGCAGCCGCGACGATTCAGGCACGCGCGTCGGTTCGAACCCTTCCGGGGCACCGACTTCGGCACCGCGGCCGCGGCTCCGTGCCCAGTCGTCGAACGTGGTCAGCAGCCGCTCCATCTTCAGGTCTGCAAGCGCGAAGAGGTTCCGCAGCCCGCCGGAAAACAGCGCGCGGCCATCGCGCACCGCCGCGAGGCGGCCCACGAGCTCCACGCCCATCGCACCGAGCGCGTTCAGATCGAGCGTCGTCCGCTCGGGAGTGCCAACGAGCTGCGGCGACGGAAGGCGCCGCGCCCGCACGAGATCGTCAACCTCGTGGTGCCGTTGATCCCACACGCCCGACACGTCCATCCACCACAGCACATCGCGTCCTCGATAGGTGCGCGGCAGGCGCACGTGCTCCCCGACCGACAGCGTCACGGGCCGGCCCGAGCGGCGGATCTCCGCCGCCAGCTGCACGCCGGTTGCCGACGGCCCGACGACGAGCACGCCGCCCTCGGGGAGCTGGGATGGGTTGCGATAGCCGAACGGCGTGATCTGCGCAACGGACGCGGGCACGCCGTCCCGCAGCGGCGGCACGATCGGGCGATTGCACGCGCCGCTCGCGATGACGAGCGTCCGGCAGCGAAGTTCGCCGTCGCCCGTCATCACGTGGTACTGGTCGCCGGTGTGGGTGACCGACGTGACGTTCGTGCCGGTCCGTACGGGAGCGTTCGAGAGCGTGGCGAAGCGATCGATGAACTCGATCACCTCGCCCATCGTCATGTAGCCGTCGGGATCCGGGCCATCGTATCGATGGCCCGGCAGGCGGCTCTGCCAGTTGGGGGTCAGCAGGCGGAAGGAATCCCACCGCTCGCGCCGCCAGGAGTTCGCCACCTCGCCGCGCTCGAGCACGAGATGATCGATCGAACGGTCCGTGAGAAACCGGCTGGCCGCGAGGCCGGCGTGACCGGCGCCGATGACGACCGTGGTGACGTACTCGATGTCCGGCTCTCCGCGGGTTCGGGCCGCTAGACGATCTCGACAGTGACGTTCACGGGGTTCGTGATGACGTCGTACACCGCCGACCGCTTCTGCGACTGCGCGACGATCGCCTCGATGTCCTTCTTCGACGCGTCCGCATCGATCTTGAAGGTCACCTTGATGTCGTCGTAGCCGTTGCGCACGTCGCTGTCGATGCCGAGGATCCCGCGGATGTCCATCTTGCCCTCGAGCTTCGACTCGACCGACCGCAGCTGGATGCCGCGATTCTGCGCGACAGACGCGACACCTGCCGTCAGGCAGCTCGCGAGACCTACGAGGACGTACTCGATCGGCGTGATGCCCTTGTCCTCTGACGCGAAGATCTCCGGGTGGTCCGCCTCGAACGCCGTCTCGGTCTTGTGGCCCTGCTCCTGGCCAAGGCCGAAGAAGCTCGCCACCTTCGTCTGGCTATGCGTGCCGTTCTGCCACTTGCAGGACGCCCGCCACGTGAACTTCGCGGCTTCCGGCGCGCCCCTCAGCGCCTCGCGCGCGTCGAGCAATGCCTGGACGTTGACTCCATTGTTGACCGTCGCCATCGCCATCGTGCTGCCCCTTTCCGGTTATGCAATCGCTCAGAACCCACGGATGATACAACGGCGGACGGCCGGGCAAACAGGAAGCGCTATGATCGCGCGCATGGCAGCGCCTGCCTCGAAGCTCGCGGCCGGTTCGGTCGGCACGATCGAGACGCAGTTCGTCGATTTGCCGAGGCCGGTGCGGCTCGACTGTGGACGCGACCTGCACCCGGTCCGCGTGGCCTACGAGACCTACGGCGCTCTCTCTCCCCGGCGCGACAACGTCCTCCTCGTCTGCCACGCGCTCAGCGGCGACGCGCACGCGGCTGGCTTCGCGAAGACACCGCCTGCCGAGAGCACGCGCGACGGCTTCGGCGCCGAGGATCGCGACGGCACCAGCGGCAAGGGGCTCGGCTGGTGGGACGGGATGATCGGACCGGGGAAAGCGTTCGACACCGATCGCTACTTCGTCGTCTCCACGAACCTGCTCGGGGGCTGCCGCGGCACGACGGGCCCGTCGTCGGTTAACCTGGACACGGGGCAACCGTACGGGCCCGACTTTCCGGTCATCACCGTCGCGGACATGGTACGGACCGAGCGCGCGTTCCTCGACGAGCTCGGGATCGAGCGGCTCGCGGCCGTGGCCGGCGGATCGCTCGGCGGGATGCAGGCGTTCGAGTGGGCGATCCTCTTTCCCGAACAGGTCGATTCCGTCGTTGCGATAGCGAGCACGCACGCGCTCCACACGCAGGGCGTGGCGTGGAACGCGATCGCGCGCAACTCCATCATGCGCGACGCTGCGTGGCAGGGCGGCCGCTACTACGGGACGGGCCGCAAGCCCGACTCCGGCATGGGCGTCGCGCGGATGGTCGGCCACATCACCTACCTGTCGGCACAGTCGCTCGGCGACAAGTTCGGCCGACGGCTGCAGTTCGCAAACGACATCCGCTACACGCTCACCGAGCCGGAGTTCGAGATCGAGAACTACCTGCGCCACCAGGCGGAGTCGTTCGTCAAGCGCTTCGATGCCAACACGTATCTCTACACGTCCCGCGCGCTGACCTATTTCGATCTCGCGCGGCAGTACGGCCACGGCTCGCTCACTCGCGCGCTCGAGGGCGTCGCGGCACGGACACTGTTGATCGCGTTCAGCTCGGACTGGCTGTATCCGCCGTCCGCGTCGCGCGAGCTCGCCGACGCGCTGACCGCCCTTGGCAAGCCGGTCGATCTCCACGTGATCGAGGCGCCGTACGGCCACGACTGCTTCCTCCTCGAGGAAGCACGCCAGACGCCCATCATCCAGCAGTTCCTCGCGAGCCAGGCGACCTAGGAGACCCGGCGTGAAAGAACCGATGCCCCGTACCGAGGAGGCCCGCGCGTTCGGATTCGAGACCCGGCAGCTCCACGCCGGGCAACGGCCGGATCCGAACACGGGCGCGCGCGCGGTGCCGATCTTCCAGACCACGAGCTACGTGTTCGAGGATCCGGAGTCGGCCGCCGCGTACTTCAACCTGCAGGAGTACGGGAACACGTACTCGCGCATCATGAACCCCACCGTCGCGGTCTTCGAGGAGCGCATCGCGAACCTCGAGGGCGGCTGCGGCGCCGTGGCGTTCGCCAGCGGCATCGCGGCGCAGGCCGCCGCGCTCTTCACGCTGCTGCAGCCGGGCGACCACGTCGTGTCGTCCTCGGCGCTCTACGGCGGGACGGTGAACCAGTTCAAGCACCTGCTGCGCAAGATGAACGTGGAGCTGACCTGGGTCGACCCCGACGATCCGGGGGCCTGGCGGCGTGCGGTTCGCGCGAACACGAAGGTGTTCTACGGCGAAACGATTGGCAACCCCGCGGGGAACGTGCTGGACATTGCAACGGTCGCGGCGATCGCGCACGAGCACCAGCTTCCGCTGATCGTGGACAACACGTTCGCAACGCCGTATCTCTGCCGTCCGATCGACTGGGGCGCCGACATCGTGATTCACTCGGCGACCAAGTTCATTGGCGGCCACGGCACCAGCATCGGCGGCGTCGTGGTCGAAGCCGGCACGTTCAACTGGTCCAACGGACGCTTTCCTGTCGTCGCCGATCCGTCGCCCGCGTACCACGGTCTCCAGTTCCACGAGACGTTCGGCACCTACGGCTACCTGATGAAGCTGCGCGCCGAAACCCTGCGCGATCTCGGCGCGGCGATGAGCCCGTTCAATGCGTTCCTGTTCCTGCAGGGGCTCGAGACGCTCTCGCTGCGCATGGAACGGCACGTCACGAACGCGCGCGCCGTCGCTGCCTTCCTGCAGTCGCACGACCTGGCGTCGAACGTGACGTATCCCGGCCTGCCGGAGAGCCGGTACCGCCCGCTCGTGGAGAAGTACCTGCCGCTCGGCGCAGGCGCCGTGTTCTCGTTCGACTGCGACGGCGGCAGGGACGGTGGACAGAATTTCATCCGCGGCGTGACCCTCTGGTCGCACCTGGCGAACGTGGGTGATGCGAAGAGCCTGATCATCCACCCCGCGAGCACGACGCACCGCCAGCTGGGCGACGACGAGCTGAAGGCGGCTGGTGTCGGGCCAGGGACGATCCGGTTGTCAGTCGGGATCGAGTCCGTCGACGATCTGATCTGGGATCTGCATCAGGGTTTCGCGAGTGTCGCCGCGGCGGCGGGAAGCCGGGTGGCAACGGCATGATCGACCTCGCCCGCTACCAGGACCCGCTGACGATCCAGCGCGTGCTCCACAACGCGAAGACGATCGCGGTCGTCGGGCTGTCTCCGAACGAGCTCCGGGCGAGCTACTTCGTCGGCTACTACCTCAGACGCCATGGCTACCGCGTGATTCCCGTGAATCCGCGCGAGACGGAGATTCTTGGCCAGGAGTGCGTCAAGAGCCTGCTCGACGTGCCGGTGCCCGTGGACGTCGTGAACGTCTTCCGCGCCCCGGATGCACTTCCTGGAATCGCGAAGGACGCCGTGGCGATTCGCGCCGGGAGCATCTGGTGCCAGTTCGGCGTGATCAACGAGGAGGGCGCGCGGATCGCGGAGGCCGGGGGCGTGACCGTGATCATGGACCGCTGCCTCAAGGTCGAGCACGCGCGCTACGTCGGCCGGATGCACTGGCTCGGCTTCAACACGCAGCGCATCACGTCGATCCGCGGCGGGCTCCAGTAGAAACATCAGCGGGAGGGACTACATGTTCGCCGTCGTCCGGCCGTCGTCATCTCGCGGCCGTCGTGGGTGTGCTGCTCCTGGGAGCGGCCGAGCCGCTGCGCGCACAAGTGCCCGGGACTCCGTCGCAGGGGGCCCAGGGCCAGGCCCAGGCCCCGGCGGCCCCGGCTGACCCGCTCGGCCGCAACACGCCGTTCGGCACGGTCACCGGCTTCAGCGCCGCGTTCCATCGCGGCGACTTCGGAGTGGCTGCCCGGTTCCTGCAGGCCGGCGCGCGAAGCGAACGAGAGCTCGAGCCCCTGTCGCGCGATCTGAGCGACTTGCTCGATCGCTACTTCATCGGGTCGCTCACGTCGTTGAGCACGGTGCCGGCTGGTTCGCTGGCCGATGGACTCGATGCGGACACCGAACGGCTCACGCTCAACATCGGGGACAGGACGGTCGATCTGTTCCTGGCGCGCGTCACCGATCCGACGGCGGGCGCCATCTGGCTCTTCTCGTCGGAGTCACTGGCGAGAGTGCCGACGTTGACTGGAGCGCCGCAGGACACGTTTGTCGAACGCCTCATGCCCGCCAGGCTGGTCGCGCGCTCGTACTTCGGCATCTCGCTTGCGCAGTGGATTCTCTGGGCCGCCTCGATCGTCTTACCGCTGCTGCTGTTCTGGCTGCTCGCGCTGCTCGTGGCCTGGGTGTCGAGGCGGCGAATCGCCGACCTGACCAAGCGAGCTCTGTTCCTCCGGTGGTGGAGCGGCGTCCGCTGGCTCATCATCGTCGGCCTGACACTCGTCACTCACCTCGCGTCGTTACGGCTCCTCGGGTTCAGCCTGACGTCCCGGCTTGCATACCTGCGAGTCGGCCTCTTCGTTGCGGTCATCGTGGCGGCGCTGCTCGTCTGGCGACTCGTGTCAGTGACCTTCCGCCAGGCGAGCCTGCTGGCGATGCGGCGCGGGCGATCCGACACACGCTCGCTCATCCAGTTCAGCGAGCGCGTCGTGAAGGTCATGGTCGTGCTCGTGGCGATCTTCGGCCTGCTGGCACTCGCCGGTGTCGACGCCACCACCGCGCTCGCCGGCGTCGGCATCGTCGGCGTGGCGGTCGCGCTCGGCGCTCAGAAGAGCGTCGAGAACCTGCTGGGGGGCATCTTCCTCCTGAGCGACCAGGCGCTGGCTGTTGGCGACTTCTGCCGGCTGCTCGACCGCGAGGGTGTTGTCGAAGACATCACGCTGCGATCCGTGCAGCTCCGCACCGTGGAGCAGACCCTGCTGTCGGTGCCCGCCGGCCTCCTGGCGCAGGGCAGCATCGAGAATTTCAGGACGCGAAACAAGATTCTCGTCCGGAGCGTCCTGCGGCTGCGATACGGGGCGACGGGCGAGCAGCTGCAGGCGGTGCTGAACGGCACGCGCCAGCTCCTGGCCACGCACCCGACGATCGAGAAGGAGACCGCCCGCATCAGTCTGATCTCGTTCGGCGTGCAGGCCATCGAGCTCGAGCTGTTCGCGTTCGTCACGACGTCCGACTTCGTCAAGTTCCTCGAGATCCGCGAGCGCCTGCTGCTTCAGGTCGCGCAGATCATCGAATCGGCGGGCAGCGCGTTTGCAATGCCAACGGAGTTCATTCACACGCGGAGCGAGGCGGCGAGGGAACCGGCTGATCCTGCGCCGGCTCCTGCCCGTTAGGCGCTGAGCGGGGAGACCAACCGATGCCAACCATTGCGATGAAGGACGGGACGCAGATCTACTACAAGGACTGGGGCGCTGGTCAGCCGATCGTATTCAGCCATGGCTGGCCCCTGACCGCCGACAGCTGGGAAGCGCAGATGCTGTTCCTGGCGTCTCACGGGTTTCGCTGCATCGCGCACGACCGCCGCGGGCACGGACGCTCGAGCCAGCCGTGGGATGGCAACGAGATGGACACCTACGCCGACGATCTCGCCACGGTCATCGACACGTTGAACCTGACCGGCGCGACGCTCATCGGCTTCTCGACCGGTGGCGGCGAGGTCGCCCGGTACATCGGCCGCCACGGCACGAAGCGCGTCGCCAGGGCGGCCCTGGTGTCGTCCGTCCCTCCGCTGATGCTCAAGACCAGGGCCAATCCGGGCGGGTTGCCGATCGACGTGTTCGACGGCCTGCGCGCGGCCTCGATAGCCGACCGGTCGAAGTTGTACCGCGATCTCGCAAGCGGTCCGTTCTTCGGGTTCAACCGGCCGGGGGCCACGGCCTCGCAAGGGATGATCGATTCGTTCTGGCTGCAGGGCATGCTCGGCGGCCACAAGAACACGCTCGACTGCATCAAGGCGTTCTCGGAAACGGACTTCACCGGGGACCTCGAGAAGTTCGACGTCCCGACGCTCGTCATCCACGGCGACGACGATCAGATCGTGCCGATCGATGCCGCCGGACGGGCGTCCGCGAAGATCGTGAAGAAGGCCACGCTCAAGGTCTACCCAGGCGCCCCGCATGGCATCACCGATACGCACAAGGAGCAGCTCAACGCCGATCTTCTGGCGTTCGCGAAAGGAGGCGCCGCGTGAGCGACCACGAGCACTCGCCCGCGGAGGAACGACGCATCCGGGAGGCCGCGCTCGACGAGACCGTTGCCGGGACGTTTCCGGCGAGCGACCCGCCGTCGTCCATTCCGAACCCGGACGAGCACGACGCTGTGAGTGCATCGATGCCGCCGGAGCCGCCCGATGCGCCCGACCCGCGACAGGGCAACGCTCCGAAGGATACCTAACGCCGACCGCCCACGATGCGCTCGAGCACGGCACGCCCGCGCGGCGACAGCCGGTAGCCGACCTCGAGGCTCTCGGTGAGGCCCAGCTCTTTCAGCTGTCGCACGCGACGCTTGAACGGCGGCACCTCGGCATCGACCTGGCGCGCGAGCACGCGCGAGACGATGCCGGGCTGTCCGGCAATCAACCGCAGGTAGCGCTCGGTCCACGGCGTCTCGCTCGCAGCGTCGATCCGCGCGAGCCTGGCAGCGACGGCCTCGATCTCGGCTTGCTCCGGCACGCGTTCCCGGAGGGCGATGCGCGGATCGTCGCCGGCGAGACGCAGCTCGATGCGCAGGAGTGTCCCCTCCCCCGCGATCGACGCTCGCAACGCGTCGCGTGACATGCCCGTGCGGAGGACGTCCGCGGGTGTGATGTCGCCTTCGTCGACGACGGTGACGCGATCCAGGGAGAGGACGCCGACCGGCGACCGGAGCGTCGAGCCGTGCGCCGGCGGCGCGCGCCGCCACCGCCGGAACGCGAGCGTCACACGGCCTTCGGCGATGCCCTGCAGGATGTCGTGGCGGAACAGCATCGGCTCCTCACGCGGGATGCTACCCCGCCGCTCGTGCCGACGCGGCCGCCTCCAGGTCCAGCGGCATCGCCTCGAACGACGTCCGGAACCGCGGAAGGCTGTCTGCATACCGCTGCTGAACGAATGCAATCAGCTGCTCGCGGATCTCGCATCGCAGGTCCCAGGCACGCGAGGCATCCGCAGCGCTTGCGAGCGCGCGAATTTCGAGCGTGTGCTCCTTCGCGTCGGTGACCTGGAGGACGTTGACCTTGCCGTCCCAGTGGCGCGAAGCCGAGAGGATCCGCGTCAGCTCCGCCCGCAGCGCGTCGAGCGGCATGGTGTAGTCCACGTGCAGGAAGACAGTGCCGAGGATGTCGGCCGACGCGCGCGTCCAGTTCTGGAACGGCTGCTCGATGAAGTAGTTGATGGGCACCACCAGCCGCCGGAGGTCCCAGAGGCGCACCACGGCATAGGTCAGCGTGATGTCCTCGATGCGGCCAAACTCGTTCTCCACGATCACCACATCGTCCAGGCGGATCGGCTGCGTCAGCGCGATCTGGAAGCCGGCCAGCAGCATCGCGATGCTCTTCTGGGCCGCGAGGCCGACGACGATCCCGGCCAGGCCGGCCGACGCGAGAATGCTGGCGCCGAACTGGCGGACGGAGTCGAAGACCATCAGCATCGACGCCAGCGTGAAGATCCCGATGATGGCTACCGCCATCTTCCTGAGCACGGTGATCTGCGTGTAGATCGAACGCGCCTGCAGGTTGTCGTCGAGGTCGATGCGATGCTGCCGGAGCAGGAAGGACGCCGAACAGTCCACGATCTCGTAGAGCATGAACGACACGAGCGCGACGAGCAGGAGACTCGTCGCGTCGGCGACCACGTCGGCCAGCACGGGCGACAGAGAGAAGATCGGTCTGCTGAGAATGAGGGCTAACAGCGGCAGCCCGCGACGGATGGCCTTCCCGGTCAGAGGAAGCAACAGGTCGTCCCAGGATCGGCTGGTGCGCGCCGCGAGCGACACCAGGAACACCTCGATGATCCCGCCAACGCGGAAAAGCAGCCAGACGATCCCGCCGACGACGCACAGGCGATAGGCCCAGGCCAGAACGACGAAGGAAGGCTCCACGAGGGCCGGCAGACCCAGACGCGGCAGCAGCAAGCGGAAGACGAATAGCCCCCCGTGAACCCAGAGAAGAAACGCGATGGGCGGCGTGGTCGCTTGCAGACCGCGCATCAGCCACGCACGGACGCGAGCCGAACCGGGCGAAGCGCCCCCTGCGGCGGCGTCCTGGCGCGCCGCGCGGCGGACCCATCGCGTCAGGCCGAAATGGGCGAGCGCGATCAGTGCGAGCGTCAGCACCACGATGGTGACGACCTGCCGTTCCCACTCGGAGGCGAGCTGAGTCCACGTCACGGGATATCTCCTGTCTTCCGGGCCGGCCCCCCCCGGGCTCACTGGAAGAGGCCGGGCGGCTCGAGCCTGCCCGCCGCGATGACACGCGGCAACGCAACCGACGCTTGGACGAAAACGGTGAAGGGGAGCCGCTGACCTCGCCGCGCAGAACGCGGCCCGGCTCAATGCGGAAGGCGTGTTAGAAGACGCCGCGACCGAGATTCTTGAAAGCGGGCTGCGGACCACCGGTGTCGAGGGGCACACGCGAACGAGCGCGCGCCCTTCGCGACGGCTGAGACGTGAACCGTGGGATGAAGTTGTTCACAGCCTGACGCTATCGCGCGTGGCCGCTGCTGTCAATGCACAGCTTCGATGACTACCATTGAGCGCGTGGACGACAACGGATGGACGCAGTCGGCTGATGCCTGGATTGCCGACATGGGCGAACACGGCGACTTCGGCCGCCGCTACGTGCTGGACCCGGTCATGCTGCCGCGCGCGCTGGCGACGTCAGCCGCGCGCGCGCTCGATGTCGGCTGCGGCGAAGGCCGTTTCTGCAGAAGGCTCGCCGCGGGAGGCATCCGTTGCACTGGCCTCGACCCGACGCCAGCGCTGATCGCCACGGCCCGGACGCGCGACGGCGGTGGCCGCTACCTCCGGGGGATCGCCGAAGCGCTTCCCTTTCCCGATCGGACCTTCGAGCTCGTCGTCAGCTACCTCACGCTCATCGACATTCCCGAATTCGATCGGGCGATCGGGGAGATGGCACGGGTGCTCGCGCCTGGCGGCACACTGCTCATCGCCAACCTCACAAACTTCAACACTCCGTGCGCCGACCGAGGGTGGGTGACCAACGAGCGGGGTGAGCGCCTGCACTATCCCGTCGATCGTTATCTCGACGATCGCGGCATGTGGGTGGAGTGGCGCGGCATCCGGATCGTCAACTACCACCGCCCGATGCGTCGCTACATGAAGGCGCTGCTCGATGCCGGGCTCACGCTCACGTGGTTCGACGAGCCGGATCCGATCGACTCGGCGCCGGCCGCTGCGGCCGCGGACTACCGGCGTGCGCCGTGGTTCCTCGTGATGGAGTGGCAGAAGCCGCGCGGTTGATGGCCGTCAGAACATCGTGTTCGGATTCGCGGAGGCTTCGGGCACCCGCTGCAGGACGTCCCAGTGCTCGACGATCTTGCCGTCGATCGTCGAGCCGGAAGATGTCGATCCCGGCCCAGTCGCCATCGCCGGGCCAGTGCTGACAGCAGTGCAGCACCACGAAGTCGCCTTCCGCGATGACCCGCCGGAATTCGACGCGCTTGCCCGGATACTCCTCCGCCATGCGCACGAAGTAGTCGATGAAGGCTTGCTTGCCGTCCGCGACCATCGGGTTGTGTTGCCTGTAGGCGGCGCCGACATACCGCTCGACGGCTTCAGCGGGCCGGCCCTGGTTGAACATCAAGTCGTAAAAAGCCGTGACCGTGGCCTTGTTCGCGTCGGGCGATGTGCTCATGGCGACGCGCGCGCTCCTGCCGAAACACGTTTCACCACGTGGTGACGTCCCTGAGAAACGGAGTCGCCGCGCGTTCCTTGCGGGCGCGATGCTCCCACAGCGGAAGCCGCCCGCGCAATCGTGGGTTCAGCGACTGAGGGTTTCGCTGTCTGACGGCTGCGCATCGAATCGCGTGTCGCCGTTGACCAGCACTTCGCGCCAACCGCCCTCGCGCGGTGCGAGCGCGGGCGTTGGCAGGTCGGGCGGATCGCCATAGCCGTCCCGGACCACATTCAGAAGGATCCGACCGCCTGCCGGCAGCCAGATTCCGCCACCGGCAGCGAGATCTCCACTGAAAGAGTAATAACCGTTGGCATCGGTGTGCGCCCAGGTGTGCCCGAACTCCCCGCAGGCGTCGCAGTAGAGCGTCGCGTCAGCTATGGGTTCCTGCCCGTCGGATGTGGTCTGGTACACGACGCCGAAGAGGCTCACGCCGGCAAGCGTGTCGCGTTGCCCAAGCGACGGCGATGGTGCCGCGATCGCCTGCGGCGCGGGCGATGGTCCGGTGGGTGAGTCACTCTCCCCGCAGCCGGTCAGCGCCGCCGAACACACCAGAACGAAAACAACTGCGGGCATTCCTTTGGTCATGGCCTTCCTCCGATCTGAGAGGCGGGAAATGACCATCGGAACTTGAAGGCTCAGGCGGCGACAGACCGCGGAGCCTCAGGAATCGGCATCGATGCCAGGCAGCACAGCAGATAACGGTGCCTCGACCCACTCTGCCACAATGTGCGCCATGCGCTGCGCGGCGTGCGGAACCGAGATCGGTGATCCGGGACGCTTCTGCCCGGAGTGCGCGGCCCCGCTCGCTCTCCAGGACGCTGTGACCCTGCAGGCCTCGCCTCGGCGGCATCCGCTCTCGTACTCGAGTGGATCGTCTGGCGACGGCCGCTTTCCGCCGGGATCGTTGCTCGGGGATCGCTACCGCGTGATCACGCTGCTCGGACGCGGGGGGATGGGCGAGGTCTATCGGGCGACGGATCTGACACTGAACCAGCCGGTCGCCCTGAAGTTTCTGCCGCCGGATACCGCCGGCACGCCCGACCTGCTCGAACGCTTCCACGGCGAGGTGCGCATCGCACGTCAGGTCTCGCACCCGAACGTGTGTCGCGTGTTCGACATTGGCACGGTCGCGGGAGCGGCGTTTATCTCGATGGAGTACGTGGACGGCGAAGACCTGGCCGGCCTGTTGCGGCGGATCGGCCGCCTGCCTCCTGACAAGGCCATCGAGATCGCGCGCAAGCTGTGCGCAGGCCTGGCCGCGGCGCACGCGAAAGGCGTGCTGCATCGAGACCTGAAGCCCGCCAATATCATGATCGACGGACGAGGGCAGGTCCTGATCATGGATTTCGGGCTGGCCGCCGTCGCCGACCAGGTGTCCGGCCTGGAGGTGCGCAACGGGACGCCCGCCTATATGGCTCCCGAGCAGCTCGCCGGAAAGGAAGTGACAGAGCGCAGCGACATCTACGCGCTCGGCCTGGTGCTCTTCGAGATCTTCACCGGTCAGCGCGCGTTCACCGCGGCCGATCGCAGCGTCGTCCCAAGTGCCGCACGCGCATCACGCGATATCGACCCCGCTGTCGAGCGCGCGATCGCGCGCTGTCTCGATCCCGATCCGGCGAAGCGTCCACCGTCGGCATTGGCACTCGCCCGCATACTGCCGGGCGGCGATCCGCTGGCAGAAGCGCTGGCCGCCGGTGACACGCCCACGCCGGCCATGGTGGCCGCGTCGGACGCCACCGGAACGCTGACCGTTCGAGGCGCCGTTGTCAGCCTGGCGGTGGTGGGCGTCGGCCTGATTGCGTTGGTGCTGATGAGCGCGCAGTCCAACGTCCTGCGATTGATACCCTTCCCGTACTCTCACGACGTATTGGCGCAGAAGGGGCGTGAGGTCGCAGCGCGGCTGGGCTACGTCGATCCGCCGGTGGATTACTCGTACGGCTGGAACTATCGCACCGGCTATCACGAGTGGGCCGAGACAACTCTGAGCGCAGAGGAGTACCGCGAGCAGGTACGGCGCGGGCAACCCGCGCTCGTGTACTTCAACTATCGTCAGAGTCCGACCTACATCGTGCCGCTCGATCCACGCGGCCGACCTACGGCCAATGACCCGCCCGTGAATACTCCGGGGATGGTGCGTCTGGAGCTGGATCCGGAAGGCCGTTTGACACGCTTCCAGGGAGTGCCGCCGCAGCAGGACGGAGACCCGGCGGCGGCTCCAGCCATGGACTGGCTGAAGCTGTTCGAGGCAGCGGGACTCGATCCCTCACGCTGGACGGAAACGGCGTCCAAGGAAATTCCGCCATTCAGCTTCGACGAGCGCAAGGCCTGGACGGGCGGCTACGCGCACGCCCCCAACATGCCTCTGCGGATCGAAGCGGCGGCCTGGAGAGGGCGTCCGGTGTCCTTCGAGCTGTTCGGAGCGTGGCGGCAGCCGGCTCGAGCACCGCGATTGACGCCCACACAAACGCGGCAAGCGTGGATTGGAAACGGACTCGTTGCGTTTCTCCTCCTGGGTGCGAGCTGGCTGGCGTGGCGCAACTACGGCGGCGGGCGCGGCGACATGACTGGCGCTGTACGACTGGCAGCGGTGGTTTTCGTGGCCGAGTCGCTCGGCACGATCGTGGCGATCCACCATGTGCCCCTGGCCGCCGAGGGCTCGCACCTGGCGGATGCGATGGGGTCTGCGTTATTCGTCGCGGCGATTGCGGGAGTTCTTTACGTGGCGCTCGAACCCTTCGTGCGCCGCCGGTGGCCGCAAACCCTGATCTCCTGGACCCGGCTCCTCACCGGCAACGTCCGCGATCCCCTGGTGGCCGGCCACATCCTCCTCGGTGTCGCGTTCGGGGTCGCCCTGGCCATTCTGGACAACGCGCTGGCCTGGTATCAATGGTCGGCGCAGGGTTTCGCCACGCTCAGTCCCACCCGGATCGGGGCGCTGGATGGGGTGTTGATGGCCCAACTGCTGCTGACGGCACTCTCCGCGCCAGCGGCAATGGTCATGGGCCTTCTTTTCCTGTTCGTCCTGTTCCGCATCGTGTCCCGGAACACCTGGATTGCCGCCGCAGCCGTCGTCGGCCTCGTCGTGGTTATTGGTGTTGCGTTCTCACGGACGCCTGTCGCTGCGATCGTCTTCGCCGTCGACTTCGCGCTGATCTTCTGGGTGACGCTCCGTTTCGGCATCCTGCCCGGAACGCTGGTCCTCGTCATTTCCACGCTGGTGGGCCAGTTCCCGCTCACGTCGGATCTGTCGGCGTGGTACGCGAACCGGGGCTTGAGCATGATCGCGCTCACGGCGGCGCTGGCCATCTGGAGCTTCCGCAACGCGCTCGGCGGGCGGAAGGTGTTGAACGAACGCTTTCTCGAGGTGTGAGCGGCTTGCGCGTCACGTCTTAAGTGACGATCGACGCTGCCTGATGCCGGTACCCCCGCGCCTCGTAACCGACGACCGTCACCACCGGTGCCATCGCGAGGATGACAAGGCACAGGGTCATGGCGACGCCAGACACCGCCGCGATGACGGCGCTGGCTACGACTCCAGCCGTCGCCATCAGCAACCACAGATGGAACGGATCGAATCGTCGAACGAGGTGGTAGTAAAGCCCGTAGATCAACCCGAGAAAGACGCAGACCGGAGCCACCACCGTGAGCACGGTCGCAAGTGGGCCAATGTGGCTCGTGTGCTCGATGAAATTGGCAGCGACATGCAGGCCGGCCCCGGTGGCCACGATGGCGGCCACGATGAGCAGCTGGCCGTAGGCCCAGACAAAGGCCCGCTCGCGGTGCACGTGCAGGATGGCCGCTGACGGCAGGATGTAATACACCCACCACATGCCGAACGTGAGCCCGGTGCCCGCGAGGCCGACGAGCACAGCATCCAGCGTCCAACCCTGTTGCTCGACGACCGCCGACAGCGCGGCGACCGTGCCCACGACTCCCTCGCCCAGCGCAACGATGGCGAAGAGACCGTGGCGCTCGGCGATGTGATGCGCATGCCAGGGCGTGCCGTCGTCCATGCGCTCGGCCAGCATGGGTGCCACCATTTCAACGAGCACGAGCACGAGGACGAAGATGAAGGTGATCGTGATGGAGACATTCGCGAAGATCAGCGCCACCCACCCGGCCTGAGCAAATGAGACGAGGACGGCATAGGCGAGACACGCGCGGCGGCGGGCTGGATCCTGTCGCGCCGCCCGCAGCCACTGAAACACCAGCGCGAGCCGCATGATCACGTAGCCGAGCACCATGACCGAGGTGTCGAGGTGGTCGCCGTGTTCAATGGAGGCGAACATCCGCGGCACACCGATCGCCAGGACCAGCACGCCGACCATCTGCACCATCGTCGCGACGCGGAAGATCCAGTCGTCGGTATCGTAGGCCGACGCGAACCACGTGAAGTTCGTCCAGGCCCAGCAGATGCCGAAGCTCGCGAGGCCGAATCCGAGCAGGGCCACCCTGTAGTGTCCTTCTGCCAGCGCGTGCGCGAACTGGGAGGCCGCGAGCCCGAAGCTGATCACGAACGTCAGGTCGAACAGCAGTTCGAGTGGAGCGGCGACACGGTGCGCCTCGTGTCGATCGCGTCCACCCATGCGTCGGGAGTGATGGTGCAGCGAGTCGGCGCTGGCTGGTGTGGTGCTCACGCAGAGTCCTCGGTTGGTCAACAGAGTCCGAAACGGACTCCGCTCCTGTTAAGGTCTCACGATCCGCGTCTGCGGTGTCCTGCTGACTAGGTTTGGACCTGAGCATTTCACGGCGTCGTCATGGTCGACGGTCCGGATTACCATTTGCGAAGAACGATCAAGCCATCGGGCTGCTGACGTCGGCTGCGTTGCGGTGAAGCGCGAGCGCTACCGAGCCTCGTGCGATCCAGCAAAGGAATTCCAATGTTCTCCAAGCTCGCCGCGGAGTCGATCGGCACGTTCTGGCTCGTTCTCGGGGGGTGTGGCAGCGCGGTGCTCGCGGCAGCGTTTCCCGACGTCGGGATCGGGCTCCTCGGGGTCTCACTTGCCTTCGGTCTGACGGTGTTGTCAGGCGCTTACGCGCTCGGGCCCATCTCGGGGGGACACTTCAACCCCGCTGTGTCCGTCGGCTTGTGGGTGGGAGGCCGCTTTCCGGCCGGCCTCCTGTTGCCGTACATCGTCGCCCAGGTCGTTGGTGGTGCCGTCGGTGCCGGTGTGCTCTTTCTCATCGCGAGCGGCCGCGCCGACTTCACACTCGCCGGCGGGTTTGCCTCCAACGGTTACGGCGCGCACTCACCCGGCGCCTATTCGCTTACAGCGGGGTTCGTGAGCGAAGTCGTGATGACGTTCATGTTCCTGATCGTGATCCTCGGCACGACACACAAGCGCGCTCCGGTCGGGTTCGCCGGCCTCGCGATCGGCCTCGCACTCACGCTGATCCATCTGATCAGCATTCCGGTGACGAATACCTCCGTCAATCCGGCGCGCAGCACGGCGACCGCGCTGTTCGTGCAGGGCTGGGCGCTTCAGCAGCTCTGGCTGTTCTGGGTGGCCCCGGTGATCGGCGCGGCACTCGCAGGCCTCACGCACACGTTCCTGCTGGAAGGCACTGTCGAAGAACCCCCGGTGACCGGACGCGCCGCGCGGACCTGAGTCGGAGGATTACTCGACCCTCACGTACTCGGTCGTCACGCCGGCCGCGATGCGGCCGCCCGCGTTCCCGATGGGTGTGAGCCACAGCCGGTCGCCGTCCATCTTGACGGAGAGGCGGGCGAAGTTGCCGCTCCGCTGGTCCGCCGGACTCTTCGACACCATCAGGCGCAGCGTCAACGTGCTCCCGGACAGTTCGTAGGTGCCGGCGTTGGCCTGGAACGGTCCCCATCGTGCCTGGAGTTCCTCGACCGTCGCCTTTCCCAGCGTAGCTTCCGGGGTTGTTGGACGCGGCGCCGTCGCAGTGTCCGTCGTCCTGCTGTAGTGCCTGGCGGTGAAGATCATCAGCCCTGGCTGCAGGTTGGTCTGGGTTCCGACCGGCACATGAGCAAACGGATCCGACCGATCGCCGGGGTTCGTCGGTGGCGGGGATCGTTCGGCTGACCGGGCGCCAGACGCCTTGAATCGATCCGGAAGATTGAGCAGGGATCGCCGGATGAAAAGCGAGGACGAGAGTCATCGTTACGGCGGCTCGTGACGACATGGTGGTCCCTCCTATCCTTCGTAGCGGAAGGGACCGGCGGCACGTATCACTGCCCTTCGACTACTGCAGATGCGCCGCCAGCCAGGCACGCGCGGCCTTCCAGTCCCGTTTGACGGTGATCACTGAGACCTGCAGGACCTCCGCTACGTCCTCTTCGCGCAGCCCGCCGAAGAACCGCAATTCGACGACTCGCGCGGCGCGCGGGTCCGTCGTTGCAAGTGCGGACAACAACGTGTCCAGATCGAGCAGCTGCTCGCTCGACGCAGCGGCCACCGCGCCATCCACCACCGACAACCCGACGCGCTGTTGCTGACCACCACGCTTGTCGGCGACGCGCGCCCGCGCGTGATCGATCAAGATCCGACGCATCGTCTGCGCGGCGATCGCGAAGAAGTGGACTCGGTCCTGGTACGACACCGGTTGGCCGCCGATGAGCCGAAGATACAGCTCGTTGACGACGGCATTCGGCTCCAGTGTGTGATCGGGCCGCTCACGCCTGAGCAATCGCGCGGCAATCGCGCGCAACTGCGGGTGCACGACCGCAAAGAGCCGGTCGCGCGCCCCTTCGTTCCCGGCGCGCCAGTCGGCCAGCCAGCCGGTAATCTGCGACGAGTCAACCGAGTCGGTCACGACGTTTCGCCGGCATGATACTGATACGCTCGCTTGTCCGCTATACACAGCGGGGGATCCGGAAACACTGATGCCCGACCGCCTGGCGGCTCAACCGGACGAATTCACGCGTGCGCGCGCGATCTTCGAGTCTGCGCTCGAAACGGACGGCGCCGATCGCAATCGCCTGCTGCATGACGCGTGCGGCGACGACGCCGCGCTGCGGGCGACAATCGAACGGATGCTGAGGGCCGACGAGACGCCGCATGCCCTGCTCGATGGCGGCGCCGTGCTCGCCAGGGACCGCTGGGCCGCCGGCGACGAGTTTCTGCACTTCCAGATCGGTGAGCTCATCGGACGCGGCGGCATGGGCGAGGTCTACCAGGCCCGCGATCTCTCGCTCAACCGGAGCGTTGCGCTCAAAGTGCTGCCCGTCGACACGGCGGAAGCACTCGGGGACCAGGGTCGCCTGGCGCGGCTGCGGCAGGAGGCGCAGACGCTTGCCGCGCTCAATCATCCGAACATCGCCACGATCCACGGGCTCGTCGAGGCGGATGGCATCCGTGCGCTCGTGCTCGAGCTCGTCGAGGGCCAGACACTGGCGGAGCGACTCGCGGGAGGGACCGATGGCGATCGACGACGCTGATCGTGTACGCCCGGCAGATCGCGAGCGCGCTCGAAGTGGCTCACGAGCAGGGGATCGTCCATCGCGATCTCAAGCCGTCGAACGTCAAGCAGCGGCCGGACGGCACGGTGAAGCTGCTGGACTTCGGGCTGGCGAAGATCGTGCGGACGATTTCAAACGGTGGCGCGGCCGCGATCCAGGGATCGACGAGCTCGCCGATTGACTTGCCAGGCGCGGTCGTCGGCACCGCCGCGTACATGAGCCCGGAGCAGGCACGCGGTCGCGAGGCCGATCGCCGAAGCGACATCTGGGCGTTCGGCGCAGTGCTCTTCGAGATGGTCGCTGGAGAGCGCGCGTTCACGGGGCGCGACGTGCCTGAAACCATCGCCGCCGTCATGGCAGGTGAGATCCGGTGGTCTCGGCTGCCTGGCGCGACACCGGGGCCGCTGCGACAGCTGCTGGCGCGCTGCCTGGATCGAGATGTCGCGCGGCGGCTGCGCGACATCGGCGAAGCACGCATCGTTCTCGACGATCTGATCGACGGGACGGCAACCGTACCAACGCCAGCTGCGGCGACCGGCCGACCGCGCGCGAAACTACTCGTGGCCGCAGCGACTGCCGCCGTGGCGATTGGCGGCATCATTGCCGTCGCGCTCTGGCCGCGCCCATCGTCCCCGTCTTCAGCAGTGACTCGCTTCGCCCTGACGCTGCCGGCCGATCAGCAACTGCTGGTCGATCCGCAGTCTCGCGATCTCACGATCACCCGAGACGGCACCAGCATCGTCTACAAGGGTGGGTCCCGCATCGATCGCACGCAGTTGTTCGTCCAGCGCCTCGACCAGCTCGAACCCGAACCGCTGACGCCGACGGGCCTGCCGAAGGGGCCGTTCGTCTCGCCCGACGGCCAGTGGGTCGGCTACTTCGAACCGGGCCCACCGGGTGCCGCGTTCAGGAAGGTCCCGCTCACGGGCGGACCGCCGGTCTTCGTCTCCAGGCTCGATGGCCCCAGCCGCGGCGCGACCTGGGTCGACGATCAGACCATCATTGCCGGATCGGGCGCGACGTCGACCGGCTTGCTTCGATTGTCACCATCGGGCGGTGAGCCCGTTGTGCTGACGCGCCCGAACCGCGAGCGCGGCGAGGGCGATCACCTGTGGCCGCAGGTGCTCCCCGATGGCCGGCAGGTGCTTTTCACGATCACCGCGCTCACCGGCGGAATCGACGCGGCGCAAGTGGGCGTGCTCGATCTGGCATCGGGCTCGTGGCGGCCGGTGCTGCAGCGGGCGAGCCAGGCGCAATACGTGCCTGGCGGGCACCTCGTCTACGTCGCGGGCGGCGCGCTCTGGGCCATCGCGTTCGATCCGGTGCGCGCGCAGACGCTTGGCAGCGCTCGCGTCGTGGTGCCTCAGGTCGTCACACTGCCGACCGGCGTCGCCGAGTTCGACATCGCGGACGACGGTACGCTGGTGTATCTCGTAGGCAGCCCCCGCGCTGCGTCGCGGAACCTGGTGTGGGTCGACCGCGAGGGGCGCGAGAATCCGATCGACGCGCCCCCGCGGGCCTACGTCAACGTGCGCCTGTCGCCGGATGGCACGCGCGTCGCCGCGGAAATCGAGGGCGACGGGCACGACATCTGGGTCTGGGACTTCGCTCGCAGGAATCTGGCTCGCGTCACGAGCGATCCCGGTACTGACCAGACTCCCGTGTGGATGCCGGACGGGCGTCGGCTGGTGTTCAAGACCGAAGCCGCCGGCACGCCCGGCGCGCTGGCGATGCAGGCCGCCGATGGCAGCGGCACGATGGAACGGCTGACGGACGGCGCACGCATCGACCGCGCGTCGTTCGCCCTCCCTGACGGTTCGGGAGTCCTCTTCTCCGACGGCGCGGGTCCGAAACTTCTCCGGCTCGAGGGCGAGCGCCGCGTTGCGCAGCTGCTCGAGCTGTCGCAAGGCGGCGGCGACAGCGTGCTCTCGCCCGACGGGCACTGGATGGCATACGTCGCGCTCGAGGCCAGCACCCGCACGCCACAGGTGTTCGTGAGCCCGTTTCCTGACGCCAAAGCCAGTCGTCAGCAGGTGACACCAGCGGGCGGCTCGCAACCGAGATGGGCGGCCGATGGACGCACGCTGTTCTACATGGGATTCGACGGCACGCTGATGAGTGTTACGACCAACCTGAAAAAAGTGCCGGTGGAGATTGGGCAAACAGTCCGGGTCTTGACGACCTCGTATTACGGCGGCCTCACCGTTCTGTCGAGAACAGGGACGTACGACATCGCCTCAGACGGCGGGCGCTTCCTGCATGATCAAGGACGCCGACGATGCAAACGCCGCCAGCCGCGCGCAAATCGTCGTCGTCAAGAACTGGAGAGAGGAGTTGAAGCGGCTCGTGCCGGTCGAACGCTGATACGCACTGCCCCCGCAATCCGCTAGTAAGGGTGAAAGGGGGCTCTATGACGATGGGACGTATCAAGGTCGCGCACTTCGGTATGGCGGGACTCGTAGCCGCCATTCTCGTATCCAGCGGTATCGACGTTCGCGTCAGCGCACAAGCCAGCTCAGGGCGTGCGGCGGAGCCGGACGCGCGCGGACTCCACCTCACCGCCGAAGTTCCGTTAGGTGCGCTGGCGCCGCAGTCGATGTACTGGCACATCTACGAGTTCGAGTCCAACGAGGCGGCGGAAGCCGCACGATCCGAGCGTGGAACCGTCGCCGAAGCCTTCGGTCGACATTGGCTCTACGCGATGGCCGAAGAGGGATGGCGACCGGCCGGCGGTCGCAGGGTCTCCCTCGTCGGTCCGTTCATCCTGAGCCCCGACACCCCCTATACCGCCCGCTACATGCGTGCGTTCTTTCCTCCTGTCGAAATTAACGGACCTTACGGACCCGGACACCGGCACCCGGGGCCGGAGGCCTGGTACGTGGTGAGCGGCGGCCAGTGCCTCGAGACACCGAACGGCCTGATCCTCGCAAACGCCGGCCAGGCGGCGATGGTGCCCGAAGGCTGGCCGATGGCGATCTCCAGCGTCGGCCGCGACACGAGGCGGGCGCTCGTGCTCATCCTGCACCGCACCGATCAGCCGTATTCGATGGCGGTCGACGACCATCGCAGTCACGGCGCGCCGCACGCGCAGTGGACTCCGCAGGCCACCTGTCCCAAATGACGGGAAAATGGGGCCCGCGTCGATCAGCGCGCGCCGAACGACAAGACGACGCTGAAGGATGTACCATCCGCACATGCGCCGGACGCCGGCATCGTCTCGATGGATGTGGTTCGCAGTGGCCTTTGCGCTGGCGCTGGGACTGGCCGCCATGAGCGGCGCGGCGCAGCAGTTCACGATCCTGACAAACGGACGGAACCTCCAGACACCGATCAACCACGGACTCCCCGACAAGCCGCTCGGCTTCACGTACTGCCGCCTGCGGTACGAGAACATCCGCAGGGCGAGAAAGTCCGGCTGGGGCGACGACTATCCGCAGGCGGACTACAACTTCATGGTGCGTCTCGCCGAGCTGACCACCACGACGATCAGCCGGTGGGACAATGGCTACCCCGGCTTCGCGAACGTCACCGCGACGGATCCCGATCTCTTCCGGTGTCCTTACCTGCGCATGCAGAATGCGGCCAATTACGACTTCACGCCTGAAGAGGCCGACCGGATGCACGACTACCTGCTGAAGGGCGGTTTCCTCTGGATCGACGACAACTGGGATCCGGACTTCGAGTACATCCGTCCGAATCTCATGCGAATCCTGCCCGGCGCAAAGATCGTCGACCTGCCGGTCGAGCACCCGATGTTCTCGATTCTCTATAACGTCAACCCGCTCCCGCAGATCCCGTCGCTCAACTCGTGGCTGCGTACGGGGCAGGATTCTGAAATCGGGCCTGCAACCGTGCACTACTACGGTGTGTTCGACGACCACGACAGGCTGATGGTGCTCGTCAGCATGAACACGGATGTTTCAGACAGCTGGGAGCGGGAAGGCGACAACCCGGACTACTTCAACACCTACGCGGGGAAGGGCTATGCGATGGGTGTGAACGTGGCCGTCTGGGTCATGACCCACTAGAGTCGTCTAGCCGACGGCAATCTCGAGACGCCTGCGCGTGTGCGCTGCCAGCACGGCGATGCCAGCTGCGTACGCCCGCCGGTGTTCCTGCGTCCACGGCGGACCGGCCGGCCGGCCAGAACGACTGACGAACTCCTCGACCTCCGGCGGTGTCACCCCGAGTCGCTCCGCAGCCCACGACGTCTCCTCGCCGCGGCGGCACATGTGGACATCGAGTCCGAGCTGCCGCGCCGCGCGACAGATGGCCAGCTGATACAGCATCCCGTCCGCGGCGCATTGCAGTCGATACGACTGGCGCACGGCTGCGACCGTTTTGGGAAGGTCGGCAAACGGCGGCTTCCGAATCGCGAGGCCGACGACGGCGTACGAGTGGGCGAGTTCGGTCACGACGCGCGTCAATGCGTCGGAGGTGCGGCCAGCGATTGACTGCCGCACCCGGGCGATGAGCGCATCGGCCTCGTCCTCTCTCATGGCTGTCGAGTCGTGTTCATACGGCTGCGTCGGCAAACCCGGGTCGATCAGCGTCACGCGCCGCCGCACGATGACGGCCGGCACCAGGCCGGGGGCCGCGACACACACCAGGTGCGCCCATCCGGTGTGTTCGGCCACGCTCACCACGCACGGCGCGGCCTTCATCTCCTCAACCTTTTCCGCTTCACGCCACGCATCAGGTATGGCCGGAGCGTGGCCTCGAGGTCGTCGCGCAAGCGCTCGGCGGCGGAGCCCTCCCGATACAGCGTCCACGCCAGGAACGAACCATCGAGCGTGACCTCGATCATGCGCGCCAGCGCCCGAACGTCGATATCGGCCCGCAGTTCGCGCACAGAGACCGCATCCGCCAGCAGCTGCTCGTAACGGGCCCGCGCCGCCCGCTTGAGCCGCAGCAGGTGACGGCGCAGCACCGGGTCCGCCAGGTCGTTCTGCAGGTAGGCGAGATTCCGCAGCGCGGCGCGAGGCGACTCCGCCAACCTGGCATGAACCGCCGTGGCGGCACGCACCGCCTCGAGCGGTGAAGCCGCCCGCGCGTCTGGCGGCGCGCCAAAGCCGATGTCGCTGGTGGCGGCGGCGTGCCGGGCGTGCGCGTGCAGCAGCGCCCGCTTGGAACCAAAACGGTGCACCAGGGCGCCCGCCGTCACGCCGGCCTCAGCGGCGATCGCCCGCAGCGTCAGCTCCGCCGGTCCGCGGCGCAGCATGACCCGCACCAGCGCCGCGAACACATCGACGTCCTCTGCCTTACGGCGTCGTGGACTCATCTCTCTTTTTGACACGAACTAAACAGTCGTTTAGTTTATGGCACACAGAAACGACCATGGCAAAGAAGACATCCTCTCGCAAGCCGCTGACCGGACGCGTGGCCCTCGTGGCGGGCGCGACGCGCGGCGCAGGCCGCGGCATCGCACGGGCGCTCGGGGAAGCCGGCGCAACGGTCTACTGCACCGGTCGAAGCGTCAAAGGCAAGCCGTCGCCGTACGGGCGGCCCGAGACGATCGACGAAACCGCGGCAATGATCAAGGCCGCCGGCGGCACCGCCATCGCGCTCCGCGTCGATCACACGAACGAGAATGACGTGAAGGCGCTGTTTCGGCGCATCATGCGCGTCCACAAGCGCCTCGACGTCATCGTCGACAGCGTGGCGGGCGAAGACCCGCTGATGGGGGCGTACGGCTTCCTCTGGCAGGCGAGTCTGAAGAACGCCGATGCGATCTTCCGGCAGGGGCTCACATCACGCATCATCACGGCGAAGTATGGAGCAGGCACGATGATGCCGGCCAAACGCGGCCTCATCGTGGAAGTGACGGAGAACGACATGATCGGCGGCGGCGGGAATCCGATGTCGCAGGCCGTCAAGGTGGCGCTGAAGGTGCTGCCGCTCTTCTGGGCCGCCGAGCTCGCGCCGCACGGCATCGCCGTCATGGCCGTGACTCCCGGCTTCCTGCGCTCGGAAACCATGCTGCAGCACTTCGGCGTCACAGAAGACAACTGGCGCGAGGGCGGCAAGAAGGATCCGAACTTCCTGGCGTCGGAATCGCCGCTGTTCGTGGGGCGTGCGATCGCCGCGCTCGCGGCGGACCCGAAGGTGCAGGACCGCACCGGAATGCTCTTCGGCTCCTGGGAACTTGGACGCGACTACGGGTTGTCCGACTACGATGGCCGCCGCCCCGACTGGGGCCGCCACAAGATCGATTTCTCCGTCCTCCCGCCGGCATGGATCGATCTGTTCCGCACGGGGAACGGCCTGGAGATCAAGTGGCTGACGACGCTCGCGGCGCGGGCGAAGAAGTTCAGGGCAAAGATCCCGTCTTGACCCGGACTGCGTCTTCGGATATTCGAGCTGCATGGCGACGAAATCGGCTGTGCGCGTCCCGTAGCGGGCCGCAATCCCATCTAGAGCGTCGTCCAAAGCGCTTGCCGGTTGACGATCCCCGAGCGCCGGAAGCCGACGCGCCTCGGGCCAGGTCGCGGCAACCTGGTCGGGGACGATGCGAACGCCGTTGCGGCTCTGCTGCGCGCCATGCGTCACGTTCAGGTGCGCTTGCGACCTCATCGATCATCAGCACCCGTCCGCGAGCTCGGGGTCGTCACTGTGTATTGAACTTGCATCAATTTGCGAGGACACCGACAGGCTGTTCTGCTGAGAGGAGAACCCGATGCTTGGAAACAAGAAAGCTGTGGCGAATGTCGCGGTGAAGGACCTCGACGTCGCGACGAAGTTCTACAAGAACACGCTTGGACTCACGCCAGTGCATGAGGAGCAACAGGAACTGGTCGTGTTCCGCAGCGGCGCGTCAGAGATCAACGTGTACCGGTCCGAGTACGCTGGCACGAACAAGGCCACGGCGGTGACCTGGACCGTCGATAACGTCAAGGCGGAGGTCGCGGATCTCAAATCCAGGGGTGTCACCTTCGAGCACTACGACATGCCGGGAATGACCCGCGACGGCGATGTGTACGTTTCAGGCGAAATGAAGGTGGCGTGGTTCAAGGATCCGGATGGGAACATCCTGAACGTGGCGGGCCGATGATCTAATCGCGCAGGGCGTGAACCTGGGATCGCGGGGTCCTCTCCGCGATCACGAACGTGACGTCGTCTTCGAATGCTCCGCCCCTCCACCGCGCCAACTCCTGGAACGCGGTCTCGGCGAACCGATCTGCCGACTCGTGGGGGATTTCCGAAAGCCAGCGGGCGACGCGGTCGGTCTCGAAGAACTCGCCCGCGCGATCGCTGGCCTCGATAACGCCATCCGAATAGAGCAGGAGACGATCGCCAGGACCGAAAGGGACCACTTCGAGATTCCCATACTGCGCGTCAGGGAACACCCCGAGCATGAGGCCCTGTTCGCACTTCAGGCTCGATGTCTCACCCTGCCGGTGCAGGAGCGGCGGCGGGTGCCCTGCCGTCGCAATCGTGAGGGTCTGGCGCTCGGTGTTCGCGACCGCGTAGACCGCCGTCACATAGGCATGTTCCAGGTGTCGGCAGAGTGTCTGGTTCATGCCGGTCAGAATGGCCGCGGGATCGTCAGTACGGGCGGCCTCGGCGGCAAACGCGACCTTCACCATCGATGCAACGAGCGCCGCCGGAATCCCGTGTCCCGATACGTCTGCGACAAGCAGTCCGATGCTGTCCGTGCCGACAGGGACGACGTCGTAGATGTCGCCCGCCACAGCAGTCATGGGCACGAACCGCACCGCGATATCGAGCCCCGGATGCGCAGGGATCTTGCGAGGCAGCAGCGACAACTGGATCTGCCGGGCCGTTTCGAGCTCGCGCTGCACACCCGCGAACTCCGCCTCGGAGCGGAAGGCAGCACGTACCACTGCATACGCAAGACAGGTCACGAATACGAGCATGCCGACAGGCTCGATATTGGTGTCCGGGAGCACGGCCCGGCCGACGTTCTCGTTGATGACGAATACGGCAAAGGTCAGCGCGCCAGCCACCACGATGCGCTCGGTCAAGACCGTGTGTCGATGAGGTGTCGAGGGTGCCAGGAGGACGTTGCCGACAGCGAAGGTGATCAGGATCAGGACCAGCCAGCTGTTCGCGGACATCGCTGACCCAGGGCGTCCGAGAACGATATCGGTGCCGATCGCCACGACTGCGAACGCAGCGACTATGTACTCAACCGAGCGGGTCGAGTTTCGCCAGCCGGACCCGATGATGCCCCCGAGGAAGAGGGCCAGCGGGATGTTGACCAGATACGTCAGGAAGGCGATGAGATAGCGCCACTGGACAGTTGCCAGCGGGATCGGCGAGCGGACGGACCGCTGTTCTGCCAGGAGTCGAATGCCATAGACCCCGAGGGCCAGGCCAAAGGCGAGCAGAACGCGTGTACTTTGCCGTCGCCACAGAATGGACGCGAGCACGGAGGCGCAACCAAGGACGAGTAACGTCGCACCGATGAGAACGCCCGCAAGTTCTGAGCCCGTCATGGTCTGAACACGTCACAACCCCAGTCGCGATCAAGTCTACCTTCTGGTTGAGTGCCGCCTTCAGTAGTCAGCTGTCCAGAACTTGCATACACACACACCAAAGCCACCGCGCGATACCGGAGGCCGGCCTCCGAGCGGTGATGAGGTGGCTCGCCCCGCCGCAACCGAGCACAAGGAGCACACGAACATGAAGCCGAAGAACACGATCTGCCTCTGGTTCGACAAAGACGCGCATGAGGCGGCCCGCTTCTACGCCGCCACGTTTCCGGACACCAAAGTGACCGCCGTTCACGAGGCGCCAAGCGATTACCCGAGCGGCAAGAAGGGGGATGTGCTGACGGTGGAGTTCACCGTCCTGGGCATTCCGTGTCTCGGTCTCAACGGCGGCCCGGAGTTCAAGCACAACGAGGCGTTTTCCTTCCAGGTCGCGACGGACAACCAGGAAGAGACCGATCGCTACTGGAACGCGATCGTCGGCAATGGCGGCAAGGAAAGCGCGTGCGGTTGGTGCAAGGATCGCTGGGGCCTCTCCTGGCAGATCACCCCGCGCGTCCTCACCGAGGCGCTTGCGGCTGGTGGCGGTGAGGCCAAACGTGCCTTCGAGGCGATGATGACGATGCAGAAGATCGACATCGCCACCATCGAGGCGGCGCGGCGGGGCTGACTTCACTTGATCGCGACGGTCCGATTCAAGCGAGTGTCAATCCGGGGTACGATTCTCCGGACGGGTCCATCCAGTTGCCTGCCCATGGACATTTGACCCGCGCCCGCGCGCAAGGGCCCCGTCGTTCACAGGAGGAGCCCTTTCATGAAGATGCATCTGGGAACCGTCATCCTGGCCGCACTCGCCGCTGCAGCGGCGGCCACCGCATCGGCCGAGGCCGGTGTCGTACAGGCAGCGGCCACGCAGCCCGGGCCTGGTTGGTCCGCGCTCAAGAGCTATTCCGGCACGATCGTTCGGGTCGACCCGACCGCACGCCTGGTGACGACGCGCGATGCCGGAGGTCAGACTTCGGTTTTCGAGGCGCCGGCCGCGATGGAGTCGTCGCAGCTGGCCGGCTTCGTAGCCGGGGACGTGGTCATCGTCACTTTCTATGAAGGCGTCGAAGTCCGGCGGACGGCAGCGGGAGGGACGCCGCTGGCCACCAGCGTCGACCCGGCCACCGGTCTCCGCACGGCCACGGTGACGGTCGTGGCCGTCGACCCGGCGGCGCGCACGGTCACCTTCACCGGGCCGCGCGGCCGCTACACGCGCACCGTGCCGGAAGGCGTCGATGCGAGCATGCTCAAGGCCCTCACGATTGGTGGAAGGGCCGACCTGACGTACTTCGAGTACGTGCAGTCGATGACACGGACTCCGAGCGCTGTCGTATCCACGGCGGCGCCGCCGGCGGCACCACAGCCCGAACCCGACAGCCTGCGAGACCGCCTCACGGTGTCCGCACTCTTCGGCGTGGACAACCAGTTCAGCGGCAAGATGATCGAAGAGGCCACGGGCCGCACGACGGGCGGCGTGCCGATCAACTTCGACGGGACGACCTACGACGAGGTCTACGGCCGCATGGGGATGTTCAAGGTTGGGGTCGGCTACCGGCTGACGCCCCGCACCGAGGCCGTGGTCAACTTCGTGTATTCACGGAGTGCGGCAGGAGACGAGGCGGTCCAGATCGGCACGGCCGGCACCAGTCCGCAAACGCCACTGAACGTGAAGTTCACCGAGTACCAGGTACTGGGGCTTCGAGGGCGGTCAGCGGTTCTTCTTCACGCGCGTGCGGTTCACACCGTTTGTCGGCTGGCTCGCCGGCATCAACCGTAACCAGGACATCCGCGGCACGTTCGTCGGCGTGCCGTCGAGCGTCACACCGGGCCTCGCCGCCCAGGACGGCAAGTTCTTCGAAAGGTCGTGGGCGTTCAGCCTCGGACCAACCGGCGGTTTCTTGATCGGAGTGGGACCGTTCGAAGTGATGGCGGAGGCGCAACTGCGCTTCCTCGGCGGGCTGTCGGACGTGGATTGGCTGGTGGAGGAAGGGCTGCGTGACGTGAACAGTGAAAGTTCGCGCTGGTCAGTGCCCTTGCTCTTCGGCGGGCGCATCAGATTCTAGAGGAGTTCAGACGATGGGAGAGTCAGGGCGCTGCCACCTGTCTTCCCCGTGTCAGCGCGGCTGGCGTCCACCTGCGACTCTGCCGTGACTGCAAGCGGTCAGCGGTTCATCGTCAACCCGGTCATCGACTAGCCGACGCGTCCCGCGCTTACGCCGTCACATCCTGCGCTCGCGGGTGCATCGCAGAACAGGGAGCAGCGCACGTCCTTCGCCACCGCACACATCGATGACGACGATGCGCCCCGGCGGCATCGTGTTCAGCGCATCCCGGACGATGCTCTGCACCAGCGCCAGACGTCGCGCGAAGTGGCCGCGCGGGTCGTCGTAGCCTCTGAAAACACCGGTGGGCGAAGGCACCAGGACGCCGCTCAGTTGTGGCGCAGGGCTTCCACCGGATCGAGCTGCGCGGCACGTCGCGCGGGCCAGTAGCCGGCGGTCAGGCCAACGAACACCGAGCTCACGAGCCCGGCGGAGACGGCCCAGAGCGGCGCGACGGCAGAGAAGCCCGATACGACGAGCGTCAGCAGCAGACCGATCGCCAGGGCGGCGCCGACGCCTGCCGCGCCGCCGATACCCGAGAGAAAAGCGGCCTCGAGCAGAAACTGCAGCAGGACCTCGCCGCGGCGTGCTCCCAGGGCGCGTCGTAGGCCGATCTCCCGCGTCCGCTCTGTGACGCTGATGAACATCACGTTCGCGATGCCGATCGCTCCGATGAGCAGGCTGACCGCCGCGAGCCCCACGGTCGCCAGGGCGATGCGGCCGCTGATGCTGTCGAACGTCGCGATGATCGAATCGGCGGTCGAGAGCGTGAAGTCGTTATCCGCACCGGGCGGGAGCTGGCGCAGTTGCCGCAGGATCGTCTCCGACTGACGGAAGCACTCCTCGCGCAACCCGGGCTGCGCACGCATGTAGAGCACGAGCCGCTCGGGTTCGCCGAACCGCCGGCGCACGGTACCGACCGGCAGGTTCAGCAGGTTGTCCTGCCGGTTCTCCCCGAAGAACCCGCCACGTCGCCTCTGGAGTTCGCCGACCACCGTGTAGGTTTCACCGCCCAGCGTCAGCGTCTTTCCAAGCGGCGATTGCTCGCCATACAACGCACGCGCGAGGCTGGCGCCGAC
This sequence comes from uncultured Acidobacteriota bacterium, assembly GCA_963748265.1. Taxonomy (GTDB): domain Bacteria; phylum Acidobacteriota; class Vicinamibacteria; order Vicinamibacterales; family CAVVIG01; genus CAVVIG01. Next base: position 523,815 of record CAVVIG010000005.1, read on the forward strand.
GATCGCCACACGCGCGCCCTGGCGACTCTCGAGCTCCGTGAACGGACGTCCCCGCGCGAACTCTGCGCCGACGATATCGAAGAACGTGGGAGAGACCCCCTCTACCAGCACGGTGTCCGATTCGTTCGTGCCGGCCCGTGCCACCAGCGCCTGGCCGTCCACGGTCGTCGGCACGATGACCTCCGCGCCGACGTCGCGAATGGCCGACCCGAGGCGCAGCAGTTCGGGAATGAAGTCCAGGTCGAGCGGCTTGCGCCGCGCTTCCGCTTCGCTCGCCGTCACGTATGGGTCGCCGGTCAGGTGGAAGGCGAAGACGTTCTCGGTGCCAAGGTCCCGGAACAGCACCGCGATCTGGTTGCGCACGTTGGCGAGCACCGATGCCACCAGCACGACGGTGACGATCCCGATGACTATGCCGGCGACGGCGAGAAACGATCGGGCCCGAGACGTCCGCAGCGAGTCGAACGCGAGAACCGCAGGCTCGCGAAGCAGGTGAGCGAGCCCCATGCGACGCCCGCTCATTCGAACCTCAAGGCGGCGACGACATCGATCGAGGCTGCGCGTCGTGCGGGATACCATCCGGCGACGACGCCGCTGAGCACAGCGGCCGCGATGCTGACCATTGCGGTCGTCGGGCTCAGTTGCAGCGACAGGCCGGCGACGCGCGACACGAGCGCCAGCACAGTGCTGCCCGCGATCAGGCCGACGGTGCCGCCGATCAGGCCCACGATGGCCGACTCGGCCAGGGTTTCGCCGACGACTGCCGCCCGACTGGCACCGAGTGCCCGGCGAATCCCGATTTCGTGCGTGCGCTGCGTCACCGACACCAGACTCGTGTTCGTCACGACGACGATCGCCGCAATCAGTGCCATGACCGAGATGGGAATGGCGGCCGCGCCGATCCGCTCGGTGATGGCGGTGACGAACGACCGCGAGGCTTCCGGCGTGATGATGTCGAAGGTATCGGCCTCGCCCGGTTCGAGATGCCGGCGCGCGCGCATCGATATTCGCGCGTGGTCCTCGGCTGTGACGGTCGGCACGCCTTCAGGCGCCTTGCCGAACACCTGCAGCGACGCCGGAGCGCCGAACGCGCGCTCGAAGGCACGGAGCGGCATCCACACGTAACGATCGAGAGAAACTCCGCCCGCAGTCCCCTGACGCGTCTGAAGGCCGATGACGGTGAAGCCGCGGCCGGCAATGCGAACCTGGCGGCCGATCGGGTCGGAGCCAGGAAACAGCTCGTCGGCGAGCGCGCGGCCGAGAATCACGACCTGCGCGCCCGATGTGTCCTCGTCCGGCGTGATGAAGCGCCCTGTGTCCACCTCTATGTTCCGGATGTCCAGGAGCGCCGACTGCGTGCCGTTGATCGTGGCGTTCTCGAAGATCCGCGCCCCTGCGGCGACATCCGCCGGGCGCTGCGCGGTGGCGGCGTACCGGACTCGACCGTCAGCGACGTTCTGGAGGAAGCGCACATCGCTGCGAGTGATGTTCGGGTTGCGCGCCAGCTTGTCAGCCAGCTCGCGGCGACTCAGGCTGCCGCTCGAGACGCGCGCCAGCACGAAGGTGTCGGCGCCGAACGCGCGTGCGCTTGTTTCGCGCGCGGAGCGGGCGAGCGAGTCGAGAGCGGTCTGGACCACGGCGGTGGTGGCCACAGCGGCCGCCACCGCCACAGCGGCAAGCGATGACCGCAGCGGATTGCGAGCCATCGTCGTCGCCGCCTCGATGACGCTTTGCAGGCGCACTTTCAGCGTCTTTCAGCGACCGCCACCAGCGCACCGTCCTGCAGTTCTCGGAGGACCTGATAGGGACCCGTGACCACCGAGGCGCCTTCCTCGACGCCAGTGACCTCGATATCCAGCCCGCCGATCACGCCAGCCGTCACCGGCACGAACCTGGCCGTCCCGTTCGTCACGACGAAGACCCCCGTACGTTCCTGCCCGTCCATGGTGCGCAGGACGACGCTCTGGAGCGGCACCGTGAGGACGTCAGCGCGTTCCGACGTGGCGATCTCCGCGTCGCAGGTGAGCCCGGGGCGGAGGCCCGGATCGGGACTGTCGAGGCGCACCACGACGCGGAACTCACGCGCGGCGGCGGTTCCGGTGACCGGGAGCGCGCTGGCACCAATCTCCACGACCTTTCCGGCAAACTTGCGACCGGGCAGCGCTTCGAGCGTCACATCGGCCTTCTGATCGATTCGGACACTCAGCACGTCCGCCTCCGCGACCTTCACTTCTGCATCGATCGCGCCCAGGTCGGAAATGGTCATGAGCGTCGTCCCCGGCTGGTTCTGCACGCCGATGACGACCATCTCGCCGCTGCGCACACGCAGGCGGGTCACGATGCCGTCGATAGGTGAGACGATCGACGTTTTGTCCAGCACGTCCCGCGCGCGCGTCTGCTGGGCGCGTGCCTGCGCAACGCGCCGGGCTGCGGTCTCGAGATTCTGGCGGGCGCGGTCCACGGTCGCGCGCGCGGCCGCGAGCTGTGCGGCCGTTGTCTCCGCCGACGCCTTCGCCGTGTCCAGCTCCGACGCTGGCAGCAACTGCTGTTCGCTCAGCTCGCGCCGGCGGGCCAGGAACTGCTCCGCATCGCGTGCGCGCGCGTCCGCGGCGGCCGCGTCCGCTTCCGCCGCTCGCACCTGCTCGCGCGCGGCCCGCTCGTCGGACTCGAGCGCCCTGGTCTGCTCCACAGCGCTTGCGGCCTCGCTCTGCGCCTGGACGGCGTCGATGCGCGCGAGGACCTGGCCGGCTTTGACCCCGTCGCCCTCCGCGACAGGCAGCTCGACGATCTTGCCCATGACGCTCGACCCGATGTCAGCGTAGGTGGAGGCGACGATCTCGCCCGAGGCTGTGACGGTGGAGCGGAACTCCCGCTGTCGAGAAGCGGCGCCGACGTCCACTGGTATGCGGGCGGGCCCGCGACGTGCGAACGCGACGGCTGCCACCACCGCGATCGCGGCCGCGATAGCCACCAGGACGAGGGGGCGTCGCTTCACAAGCGGAAGAGCGGTCGGTCGTCGCGCATGCCGGGCCGCGGCGTGAGGAACAGGGTGAGCCCGAGCAGGAACGGCACGTCAATCACGATGGGAAAGATCCGCGCCCAGCGACGGGTCGAACGATCGCTGCTGCTGAAGGCTGCGGCCGTGGCCAGGACGCCTGCAATGATGGCGGCCCATCGGACCCAGGAGTGCAGGACGAGAGCGAGATCATGCATCGGGGCAAACGTTAGCACACGGGCCTGCTGGCCCGGTTCCGCCGGGAACACTTCTCAGCGCGCTCGAACAGGGGTTTGGACGCCGGCCCATCTTGAAACGGTCCCTCGGGCAGTGTTCGGTGCAGGGGAGCCACGGCAACGGCAGTCGCGGCGGCGCTCGATCTACAGCTGCTCGCATCCACGGCGGCCACCGCCGGCGGCACCACAGCCCGAACCCGACAGCTTGCAAGACCGCCTCACGGTGTCCGCACTCTTCGGCGTGGACAACCAGTTCAGGGAGCCGGTCCAGATCGGCACGGCCGGCACCAGTCCGCAGGTGCCACTGAACGTGAAGTTCACCGAGTACCAGGTACCTGGGGCTTCGAGGGCGGTCAGCGGTTTTTCTTCACGCGCGTGCGGTTCACACCGTTTGTCGGCTGGCTCGCCGGCATCAACCGTAATCAGGACATCCGCGGCACGTTCGTCGGCGTGCCGGCAAGCGTCACACCGGGCCTCGCCGCCCAGGACGGCAAGTTCTTCGAAAGGTCGTGGGCGTTCAGCCTCGGACCAACCGGCGGTTTCCTGATCGGAGTGGGACCGTTCGAAGTGATGGCCGAGGCGCAACTGCGCTTCCTCGGCGGGCTGTCGGACGTGGATTGGCTGGTGGAGGAAGGGCTGCGTGACGTGAACAGTGAGAGTTCGCGCTGGTCGGTGCCCTTGCTCGTCGGCGGGCGCATCAGATTCTAGAGGAGATTTCAGACGATCGGAGAATCAGGGCGCTGACACCTGCTTTCCCCGTGTCAGCGCTGCGTCCACCTGCAACGCCAGCCGCGGCTGCGCCCGCTGATGCGGCTGGATCTTCGCCGCCGCGTGGCGCAACAGCGGTTCGGCTCGGGCCGGCTGGCCGGCAGCAGTCAGCACGATGCCCTGGGCAAGTTCAGCCTCGCCAGTGCGCCAGTGGTCGGGCCCGAAGCGTTCCTGGCTGAGGGCCAGCGCTCGCTCGACCAGCGCTAACGCCTCCGTCGCGCGTCCCGTGTCGGCGAGCGTCAGTCCCAATCCGACCTGCGCTGCAATCGCCTGCTCCCGGCCGGCCCGACTCCGCGGCTCGAAGTGACGCAAGACGTCGCGATACAGCGGTTCTGCCTCATAGGGGCGACCCGTCTCACGCAGCGTCGCGGCCAGGCCGTTACTCACGATGACGTAGTCGATCTGGCGCTTGCCAATGAGCTGCTCGTGCTGGGCGAGCGATTCGCGAAACAGCGCAATCGCGCCGGCGAGATCGCCCCTGGCGTACAGGGTCGTGGCGATCAGGTTCAGGCATGACGCAATCCGCACATGCTGTTCCCCGAACAGTTGCCGGTTCATCGCCAGCGCCTCGCGGGCGCTCTGTTCGGCGGCGGCGAAGTCTCCCTTTAGCCGAAGGGTCGAGCCGACGCGGCGCAGGCTCTCGGCGATGAAGGCATGAGGCGCCGCGAACATCTGCCTGTCCAGCGCCAGGGCCTCGCGGGCGAGCGCCTCGGCTTCGTCCAGTCGCCCCCGCTCTGTCGCGAGGAAAGCGGCAAGGTTGTTCAGATTGATGGTGACGCTTGGGTGGGCGTCGCCAAGCGCCTTCCGTTTGGCGGAGAGCGCGCTCCGATAGAGCGCCTCTGACTCTTCGAGCTGTCCCGACTCCTGGAGAACGTGAGCAAGATTTTGCGCCGTTGCCGCGGTTTCTGGATGATCGCCGCCGAACCGGCGAGTGAGGATGGCCAGCGCTTCGCGATAGAGCGGCTCCGCCTCCGGGTCGCGCGACTTCGTGTCCAGCAGCAGCGCGAGATTGTTGAGACTGAAGGCCAGAGCCTCCTCGTCCGGCCCATGAATCTTCCTCCGCACTGCGACCTCTTCGCGGAACAGCGCTTCTGCGTCGGCAAACGCGCTGCGTTCCTGCAACAACGTCGCGAGATGATCCATGCTCTGAGCGGTATCGGCGTGCACACTTCCCAGCAGCCGTCGTCGCTGCGCGAGCGCCGCGCGCAAGAGCGGTTCGGCCTCGTCGAATCGACTCTGTCGGATCAGCAGGTCACCCAGCCGACCCATCGCCGCTGCCACGTCGGCGTGGACGGCGCCGTGCAGAGCACGCTGCTGCGCGAGCGCCGCGCGCAGCAGCGGTTCGGCCCGCTCCAGCGCGCCGAGGTTCACGTAGACGCTGCCCAACACCGCCCGAAGTTCCGCCTGCACCTCCGGCTGCGACGACAGCGTGGAGTCCACGTGCGCGGCGCCGCGATCGAGCAGCGCGCGTGCAGACACGTCAGCGCCCGCCTGCTGCGGCGGTGCAAACGGATCGGCGACGTCGAAGACGCTCACCAGGTACTGTTCGACGGTTTTGGCCTTCGCGGCCTCGGCTTCGGCGCGTCTGCGGAGTGCCCGCTCTCGCACGACGCCGCCAGCCACAAGCGCGAGCGACACGGCGGCGGCTGTCACACCGGTGGGGTGACGGCCGACGAATTTCTGCAGGCGATAGCCGACGCTGTCGTCTCGCGCGAGCACCGCGTGTCCGTTGAGGAACCGCCACAGATCGTCACGAAGCGCCGTGACGGTCGCGTACCGCCGCTCGGGTTCGTGACGCAGCGCCTTCATCGCGATCGTATCGATGTCGCCCCGCAGCCGCCGGCCCAGGCGCGCCGGCATCGTCCCGCGCGCGTGGGCGACCTGCTCGCCGGTCGTCCTGGCGTTCATGCCGAACGCCGTGGACGGCCTCGGCGGTGAGTTCTCGCAGACGAGGCGCTCGATTTCCGCAGCCGACCGCCCCGCGAGCTCGTACGGCCGCCGCCCGCACACGAGGAGATACAGCAGCACGCCGAGACTGTAGATATCGGTCCCGACCGAAATGGGTCCCCCACGAATCTGTTCCGGCGCGGCGAAATCGGGGGTGAACGCCCGTCCAACGCGGGTGAGCGCCTCGAGCGACTCTCCGCCGTCTGGCGCCAGCAGGGTCGCGATCCCGAAGTCCAGGAGCTTCACCGTACCGCCGGCGTTGACCAGGATGTTCGATGGCTTGAGATCGCGATGGACGATCAGATGCGCGTGGGCGTGACCGACGGCATCGAGCACGTCGAGGATCAGACGCATGCGGTCGTCGACGCCGAGGCGGCGTGCATCGGCGAAGACGTCGATCGGCTGGCCGTCCACGTATTCGAGCACCAGATACGGCTGGCCGCTGGCGCTCACGCCGGCATCGAAGAGCCGCGCGATGTTCGTATGCGAGAGACGCGCGAGCACGGTGCCCTCGCGCCGGAAACGTGCCTGACCGCGCTCGTCGAGCAACGCCATGTTCAGCAGCTTGATGGCGACCCGACCGTCGAAGCGCCCGTCGCTGCGGCGGCCCAGCCAGACTGCGCCCATGCCGCCCGCACCCAGCGGACGTTCCAGCGTGTAGGCGCCGATCGTCTGACCGCTGACCGGGATCGGCAGTTCGGGCAGGTCCGGCCCGGTCTCGAGGAAGCGCTTCGCGATCACCTCGTGCTGCTCGGCGAGAAGCTCGTCGGCCGACGCTGCGAGGTCGGGCGTAGCCTCGCGCGCTGACGCCACGAGAGCGGCGCGCGCGCCTGGGTCCAGGTCGAGCGCCGCGTCGAGCAACGCGCTCAACTCGCGCCAGCGTGCGGGATCCACGGGAGGCATAATAATTCCTGTCCATGGCAGAGCCTCTGGGCGCCGACATCGGCGCACTCGTTCGCGCCACAGAGGCCGGGAACGGCGCGGCACGCGACGAGCTCTTCGCCGGTGCTCTATCGCGAGCTCCATCGACTCGCGGGGTACCATCTGGCCCGGAGCGGCGGTCCGATGACGCTGAGCCCGACAACGCTCCTGCACGAAGCATATCTGGCCATCAGCCAGCGGGAGCAGCTGGCCTTTCCCGAGCGCAACAGCTTCATGGCCTACGCGTCGCGCGCGATGCGCGGCCTCGTCATCGACTACTGTCGCTCGAAGCGTGCTCAGAAGCGGGGCGGCGACCTCACCTTCCTCTCGATCGACGATGTCGCACCGCCGGCCGAGGAGAGCGGCGAGTTCGAGCAGCTCGATCTGGCGCTTCAGGAACTCGAAGTCCTGGATCCGCCGCTCGCCCAGCTGGTCGACCTGAAGTACTTCTGCGGCTTCACGTTCGGCGAGCTGGCGGCCATGCGCGGCGTGTCGGAACGCACGGTCCGGCGCGATTGGGAAAAGGCCCGGCTCATCCTGCACCACGCGATCAACGCCTCCGAGTAAGCCCGCGGGTCACCGCCCGTGACCGTTTTCCTCCTCGCTTTCCGATTTAAGTAGCGAGGGGAATGTCGTGAAAAACACTTCGCGCGTTTCGATCGGACTGTGTGTGCTCTTCATGCTGCTGCCGCTACGGGCGCTTGCGCTCGAGGTAGGTCTGGCGAGGCTCCAGGATGGCGAGGTGCGGGTGATGGGGAAAGACGCGGCAAGGGACGCGTCGATCTCCTGGCAGGGAGTCGTTGTCACGACGTCGACCGGCGGAGGGAGCTTCAACTTCACAACCTCGAACGTCCCGAGGCACCTGCGTCGGGCAGCTCAGTGACGGCTTGACGACGTTGTTCATCGCGGTGGCCGGCTGCTCGGCGTCCGGAGTGACGATACCGTCGACGGTCGCGCTCGTGGCAGCGACCGGCCAGACCATGAGCTACGCGTTTGGCGACGACGGCGACTATCAGAAAGGCGTGCCGCAGCCGGACCCGCGATTCACCGACAACCTGGACGGAACGATCACGGACAACCTCACGGGCCTGATCTGGTTGAAGAACGGGAACTGTTACGGCCCGACACCATGGCTTGGAGCACTCGCCGCGGTGGATCGATTGCAGGACGGTATCTGCGGCCTTTCCGACGGCAGCGTCATGGGGTCCTGGCGCCTGCCCAACCGCAACGAGTTACTGAGTCTCCTTTACAACGGGAATGGACTGCCGCTGGAGACTCCCTTCATCAAGCCTGAGGAACCGCAACGCTACCAATGGTCGTCGACCACCTATCCCTGGATTCCGTCCACCGCCTGGATTGTGCGGATCTTTCAGGATGGCTACCAGGACCGCTCTGGCAAGGAAGAGAGCAACCTGTTTATAGCCGTGCGCTGATCTCGCTTGTCAGAGCCGTGCGCCGATCTCGCGCAGGAGTTCGGCGGGTAACGGTGGGAGAAACCCATGAGACTCAGATGGAACAGCTGGAAAGGTGTGTCCGAAGGCACTGGCGGACCGGGCGCTCCGGTGGCTGCACTGCCGTGGACCCAGCAGCGGATCGCCACCTTCATCAGCGACCCGAACGGCGGCATCTATAACGCCGCGGGCACGGTGTACCAGTGGGGTCCCTGGGCCCACGTCTCCCAGGGAAGCACGAGGCCAGGCGGGGCGGTGACCGCGGTGCCCTACAACCAGCTGATCGCGCTCTTCGTGGCCGACGCGGGCGGTGGCATCTACGCCGCCCAGGGAACGCCAGACGCGGGCTACGGGCCATGGACGACCGTGTCTCAAGGGAGCACGACGCCTGGCGCGCCAGTGACGGCGATACCGTACGGATCGCGGATCGCGCTCTTTGTCGCCGATCCGAACGGCGGCGTCTACACCACGGCCGGTACTCCGGATACGGAGTGGGGCCCGTGGGGCTTCGTGTCCGAAGGACGCACCACGCCAGGAGGCGCAGTCACCGCCGTGCCCTACGGTTCGCGGATCGCGCTCTTCGTCGCCGATCCGAGTGGCGGCGTCTACACCACTGCCGGCACCCCAGATACCGATTGGGGACCGTGGGCACCTGTGTCCGCGGGAAGCACCCTGCCCGGAGCGCCGGTTACCGCGGTCCCCTTCGGCCAGCGCATCGCGCTCTTCCTTGCCGACCGGAATGGCGGTATCCACGCGGCTGTGGGGACGCCTGATGCCGGCTGGAGCCGGTGGGAGCGCGTGCGGGATGGTTCCACCATCCCAGGAGGCAGGATCAGCGTCATCCCTCTTCCCTGGAACGACGGCGTCTACGCCGTATTCGTGACCGACCCCAATGGCGGGATCTACTGGACCGCGGGAACACCGCCCACGGACTGGCAACCGTGGACCTTGCAGAATCCACGTCCACAAGATGCGTTGTCACCAGGCGCGCCCCTTGCGCCAGTCCCCGCGTACCTTCAACCGGGAAACCGTTCGACGATCGCGCTGCTCACCACGGCCAGCGATGGGCGCGTGCTCTATACGAATGCCCAGCCGCCTCGGTCACCCTCGAGCCTGCGCGTCACCGGTGTGTCGCCACACACCATCGACGTGGCGTGGAGAGGACACGCGGATCACGATGGCTTCCGCATCCATTATCACGGGACGAGAGCGGGCGTTGCCGATCACGACGACACGCGAACGTTTGACGGCGACACGGAAGCGGCGTCGCTGACTGGTCTCCTGAGCGGCTACGAGTACCCGATCGAAATCGTCGCCTTCAATGGGATCGGCGACTCGAACACTCCGGATCCAGTGACCGCCACCGTCCCGATCGTCCCTGAGACTGTGCAACTCAGAATGCTGCGCCAGCAGGTGATCGAAGGTCCCGTCCCGTATGAGGCTCACTACCCTGAGTTCGGGCAAGTTGTTCCAGGGCACCTCCTGAAGATCACGCTGCCCGCAAACAGCACGCCTGTTGTTGGCTTGAGTCTTGTCCATTCGACAGAGCACTGTGGCACGACTGAGGCCGTGGTACTGGGTCGCGGCCAGAGCACCACGCCTGAACAGATGAAGAAGATCTACGGAGTCGAAACCCCTCTGTATCGATCCTCGAATCCGATCTTCGTGCTCGCCTGTACGGCTGTCTCCGGGCCTATTGGCCACATCGTGGATGAGGTGTGGATTGATGTGACGATCATTTCGGATGGCACCTGAACGCCCGAACGTCACGCCACACGACCGGCTTCGTCGAAGCGGAGTGCGGCGGGCTGCCGGTGACCATCAGCCCGCGCTTCGCCGTGTCATTCGAACCGCGCCCCGGCGGCGGTGGCGCAGCCGCTTCCGATGACGACGTCGTTGGCATCGAGCATCTCGATGAGCGAGCGCGTGGCGAATGTGTCGCCGCTGCCGTCAAGCTCCAGTTCCCCCGTGACTTTCTGTGTTCCCTGGAAGATGCCGCTCGCGTTGTAGCGGTTGAACGTGAAAGCGAACGAGTACACCTGCCAGCCGGCCTCGCGATGCCAGACTCCATGCCCGGGACTCCGCAGGGCTGGACTCGAGCCCGCGCCAATTCCATATTCCGCCATCGTGCCGCCCTGATGGAACGTGAAGAGGCCTGCAAGCGAGGGGAACGGATCGCCAGTCTGACAATTGCGCGGCGTGACGACGGTTCGCCACGTGCCTTCGATGGTTCTTTCGTGGCTGCCGCCCTGCGCGGAGATGACAGGCATCGCTGCCGTCAGAACTGAAATCACCGCAAGCGCAATACCCCACACATGTCTCTTGAGCCTCATGCTGTCCCTCTTCCTGGCCCCAGGGCTGTCTGGATCCTGGGATCGCCCACTACTACAGGCGGAATTCAGCGGCATGAAGTGCAACCAGGCTCCGAGCGAGCGGTCCGCGACGAGAGGGATAGAATCCGTGAGTGGTGACCGCCAATGTGACCGGGTTGCTGCAGGCGTGGAGCGGCGGGGATGCGGAAGCCCTTGAACACCTCGTTCCGCTCGTCCAGCGCGAACTGAGGGAAATGGCTCGCCGGATGCTATTGGGCGAGCGGCTGGCCGTTGGATGGCAGCCGACCGACCTCGTGCAGGAGTCCTACGTTCGCCTGCTCGACTGGCACGCGGTGCACTGGCAGAACCGCGCGCACTTCTACGCGACCACCGCCCGGATGATGCGTCGCGTGCTGGTGGACGCCGCGCGGGCACGCCAGGCGGCGAAGCGGGGCAAGGCGTGGAGGGACTGTCGCCGGAGGCCGCCGCGGTTGCAGCGCCGGCGCTCGGCGTGGATGTCGTCGCCCTGAACGATGCGTTGGCAGAACTGGCGACGCTCGACCCGCGACCGAGCCAGGTCGTCGAGCTGCGATTCTTCGGTGGGTTCTCCGTCGAGGAGACGGCGGAGACGCTGGGCATCTCCGTCCGAACCGTCATCAACGATTGGAACACGGCGCGCGCCTGGCTTCATCACGCGCTCGCGAAACAGAACCAGGCATGAGCACCGAGCGCTGGCAGATCCTTTCGGACTGGCACAATGCCTGGCTCGCCGCGCCAGCCGGCGAGCGCGAGCGGTTGCGTGCCAGCCTCGCGGTCGATCACCCGGACCTGCTCCAGTTGGCAAACGAGCTCGCCGCCTCCAGCAGTGCGGCCGAGGGATTTCTCGAAACTCCCGCGTTAGTCCTCGCTGCCCGGGACCTGGCCCACGAAGAGTCCTCCTTTCCTGAGGGCACGCTGATCGGACCGTACTGCATCGTGGCGCTGCTGGCTCGCGGCGGCATGGGCGACGTCTATCGAGCGAACGACCCTCGGCTCGGCCGAGACATCGCGGTCAAGACACTCACCAGCACCGAACCGGCCGATGCGCAGTCGATCGAGCGGTTCCTTCAGGAAGCACGCATCACCGCATCGCTCGACCACCCCAACATCGTCAGGGTCTTCGATGTGGGAATGTCGGACGGCCGCCCGTACCTCGTATCCGAACTGCTCGACGGCGAGTCCCTGCGAGTGCCCATCGGTCGAGGGCCCGCCTCAGAGGAGGACGCGCGTCGGATCGCGTGCGCTGTCACGAGTGGCCTGGTGGCTGCGCACGCACGCGGACTGGTCCATCGCGATCTCAAGCCGGAGAACATCTTCGTGACCAGAACGGGTACCGCGAAGATCCTGGACTTCGGCATCGCGAAGCTCGTGCAGGATCCCGCGCTGCCACGCGCCGTCGCGACGCTCACGGGCATGATCCTGGGCACAGCCGGCTACCTCGCACCAGAACAGGTCAAGGGCGAGCCGGTCGATCAGCGGACAGACCTGTTCGCACTGGGGTCGATTCTCTTCGAGCTGATGACCGGGCAGCGTGCGTTTGCGCGCGAGCATACGGTCGACACCCTCCATGCGATCGTCCACGACGATCCGCCCGATCTGCTGCCGCGCGGCAGTGCGCTGACCACGATCGTGACGCGCCTGCTCGCCAAGGCACCGGAGGACCGGTTCCAGTCTGCGGCGGATTTGTTGTGGGCCTTGCAGCAGGTCGGTCCGACCGACGCGCGAGCGGCATCGCCGCCCTCGACACAGGGCGGCCGCCGATTCCTGCGCCCGGAACGAGGCTGGGCCATCGCCGCGGTCGCGAGCGTGGCGATGGTGGCGGCAGGTCTTGGGTGGTGGCTGCGAGAGCGCGCACAACCTCCGTCCGTCGGGCCCGATCTCACGCAGTTCACGTGGTCCCTTCCAGCTGGCACTGGACTCGATTCCGCGCCGGCCGTCTCCCCGGACGGGCGCCGGATCGCGTTCACGGCCATCAGCGGAGGTTCACCGTCGCGCTTGTTCGTGCGATCGCTCGATTCGCTCGATGCCACGGCCGTGGCAGACACCGAGGGGGCCAAGCAACCGTTCTGGTCGCCTGACGGAGCGTCGATCGGGTTCTTTGCGCTCGGCAAGCTGATGAAAGTGGCGGTCACGGGCGGAGTGCCGGTTGTCATCTGCGATGCGCCTGACGGGAAGGGCGGCACGTGGGGCCCCGACGGAACGATCGTGTTCGGCCCGAACATGATCTTCGAAGGACTCCTCAAAGTTTCGGCGAGCGGCGGAAAGGTCGAACCGGCAACGTTGCTCGATCTCGACCGCGGTGAGAACTCGCATCGATGGCCGGTCTTCCTGCCGGACGGCGTCCACTTTCTCTACTTCGTGAGAGCCAGCGTCGACGAGCGGCGCGGTGTGTATGTCGCACGGATCGACCAGCCTGCGTCGAAGCCAGGCTCACCGATCTTCCGCTCGGAATCTGAGGCCACGTTCGTCGCGACCTCAGGTCGAGAGCGGGGAGTGTTGCTCGCGGCCGCCGACGGGCAACTGCACGCACGCCCCTTCGATGCCGCGACGCTCGAGCTCCTTGGGGATCCGCGCACGTTGCCCGTGGCGGTGGGCGCGAATACTCCCTCTCACTCGGTGATGTTGAGTGCGTCGGCAGACCTTCTTGCCACAGTCGCGACACAGACGCCATACGGCGCCCAGCTCGGTGCCGCCGCCCGCGATGGAACCCGCGTTCAGTTGGCGGCTCGTAAGCCGCAGAACTGGCCCCGGCTGTCCCCGGATGGAAGGCGGATGGCCCGGCAGATAATCGATACGGTGCGCGGCAATCCCGATGTCTGGGTCGAGGACCTCCAGGACGGCAGCCTTATCCGCGTCACGACAGACACCGGTTCGGACCTCTTTCCCGTGTGGTCTCCGGATGGGCGCCGGCTGGCATACGGATCCGGCAGCCTCGCCAACGGTCGACTGAGCATCATCGCGGCCGATGCCAGCGCCGCCCCACTGGAACTGACATGTCCGGGCGCCAGTCCTTCTTGCGAGCCGACTGACTGGTCGCCCGACGGGCGCCATCTCATTGTCAACACGCGCTCGGGCCAGGCTGGCACGCACGGGGATGTGTGGAGCGTGCCGGTCGTGACGGGCGGGTCGTCTGAGGCGATTCTGGCCGGGCCGTTTCCCGAGTACGACGCGCGGATATCACCGGACGGTTTGTGGCTCGCCTACGTGTCTGAGGAGAATGGCCGGCCTGAAGTGTTCGTTCGGGCGATGTCGGGTCCGCCGAGGCGATTCGTGGCCTCCAACAACGGTGGCAGCCAGCCTGTCTGGCGGCGCGATGGGCGCGAGATCTTCTATGTCGATCCTGACGGACGCCTTCGTGGCCGATCCGTTGGACGTGGAGAGCAAACGCTCGGCGCTGCCGTGTTGCTGAGCGTGCCTCTCATCGGATCTGGACACTGGGGTACACAGTACCACGTGTCGCCGGACGGTCAACGCGTGTACTTCGTCGACCAGGCGCCGCCGCCAAGGCCGAGCGAGATCAACGTCGCGGTTGGCTGGCGGGCGTTTCTCCGGTAGCTCCACGCTCTCCAGGTCCACCGCCGCTGCGTCAGGCAAATGAGTCGCTAGCGTTACTCGCGAGGAGAGGGTTTCTCGCGCGACACCCCGGGCAGGTGTTGCCTATGAGCCACGCGCAGCGCGACCAGGTCGGGCCGGTTGATGCGAAGCTCGTTGGCAATACGATGAATTTCGCTTTCCTCGGCGATCGAGATCGCCTCGTCTGTGGCCGACACCTCGAACAAGCAGCGCATCAAGGCAAGCTTCTGGTCGTAGGTGGCCAGCTCGGAAAACACCCGCGCGATGAGGTAGTTGGCTGTCCCGCCGAACAGAAGGTTGCTGGCCTTCGACAGCTGCACCACGATCATCGCCTGGTCGTGCGGCAGCTGGCCGTGTTCCCGGACGAGCGCCTCCATTGCGCTCGTTTCCTCGGGCGAGACGTGCTGATCGGCGTGCGCGACGCGGCCGAGCAGGTAGGCAAAGGCACCAAGATACCGGGCGCGATCGGGTTCGAGATGATCCAGCGCTTCGAGCGTCTCGCGCAGCGGCTCGAACTCGTCCTTCTCCGGGCGATCGACGCCAAGCCAGGCGCGAATCGACTTCAGGGGCATGTGCGAATCAACGTGACGATAGAAAACATCAGCAGGGTCTCCGGGTCGCGATCCGGCGCCTGCCCCGAAGCGGGCGCGAGTCGGACGCACACGCCCGTCATCACCTGTACACGGGGCAGGACAAGCGATCAGGTGCGCCGGTGGTCATCAAGGTCACGGCGAAGCCGGGGCTCGTCTACGAGCGGAACCTCGCGAACGAGATCGCGAGCCTCACGACGAGTCAACCGGTCACTGCCGGCGTCGCCGTGCTTCGCGGTGGTGAAGGAGCACGGCCGGCTCCGCGATGGGCGTGCCTACCTGATCTCGTCGCTGTTCGACGAACTCCCGCAGCCACTGACCCGAATCCTGACCGCCGCTACCCGTCCATGGCGGCATTCCGCGCCGCGATGACTGGGTAGCTGCAGGCTATATGGCCGGGGCGCGCCTGGTGATCCGGCGCCCTCCTACTTGCCGCCGGCAGTGTTGCTCAGCGGCAGGGCGTTGATCGGAATCATGATGTGTGCACCGGGCGTGCCCGGGAGCATCAGCCACGGCTGTCCCGAGCCTTTCAGCGCGGCGTCGCGCTGGCTGGTTGTAGACACGCCGATCGACTCCGGCGTGGCATTCGGCACCGACATCGTCCACAGCAGCTTGATGCGCTTCGGATCATCCGTGTAGCGATAGGACATGTTCCCGAACTGTGGGCGCTGAATCGTTCCCGCCTTCTGCCCTTCTGCAACGGCCGCCTGGATCTCCGCGTCCGACTTCTTCTGCGCGCGCAGCTTCGCCTCGAGGTCGCGCCGCGGGGCGAGGATCTTGTTGTAGCAGCGGACGAATCCATCGGCCGCCGTGGGCTGACACTCGATCTGGTTGGTGCCCTGCCGCAGCACCTGTCGCGTACCGGTCGCCGGGTCGTACGTCACG
This sequence comes from uncultured Acidobacteriota bacterium, assembly GCA_963748265.1. Lineage (GTDB taxonomy): Bacteria > Acidobacteriota > Vicinamibacteria > Vicinamibacterales > CAVVIG01 > CAVVIG01. The sequence continues at coordinate 539,532 of CAVVIG010000005.1, forward strand.
ACGGTGGCACCGGCTTTCAAGTCGTCCGGAAGCGGCTTGATCGCCTCGGCAATCCGGGGATCTGGCGACTGGGCGCGCGCTGCGGCTGGAAACGCGACGACAAGAGCCGCGAGCGCTGCGATCACGAGCATCTGTCTCATCGGCGAATCCTCCTGAGTGTTCATGCTGTTGCGCCGACTGGCCTCGAAATGATAACGCCGCCGCGCACCTACCGGCACGGGAGTTCACGCCTGGTCCCTGGTCCCTGATCCCTGATCCCTGATCCCTGATCCTGATCCGTCCGATCGCATCGGAACTCCTCACCGAAGACCTCACGGCGGGTGGTCCCGTTGTCCGGCCTCGCGGCTACGTGCCCTCCTCCACGAGTCGGCGCACGAGCGGTTCGAGTTCGGCTTCGGTCATCGCGCCTGGGTGATACAGCCGCACGATCCCCTTCCGGTCGACGATGACGAGGGTTGGCGTGGTGCTGACGCCGTAACGCAGGTGGTTCGCCTCGCTCAGCGTCACCGTCTCTGGCGGCAGGAAGGCGTAGTGCGTCGCGTGGATCTCCGCGATGTAGCGGTTCTCTTCGGCGGCCGCCGCCTCGCGTCCGCGAGCCACGTAACCGTAGCGCTGTGTCGGCGCGATGACCGCGAACCCGCGCGAGCCGTACTTCGACAGCAACGATGCAAGCACGGGCGCCTGGTTCTTGCAGTCGGGGCACCAGTGTGCCCAGAAGAAGAGGACCACGGCCTTTCCCTTCACGGCGTCGAGCGACAGCGGCCTGGCCGCCAGCGACTCGGCAAGGGTCAGGGGCGGCGCGACTGTGCCCTCGAGATCGATCAGGTTGATGTTCTTCTGCAGCCGCTTGGCCAGCGACGTGTCCTTGTAGGCATCCAGCTCGCGGCGGAGCAGTGCGATGGCCTCGCTTCGTGCGCCCTGCCTGGCCGCGACCTGCGCCCTCACCTCGATCGCCGCACCGAGCGCAATCGGCAGATGCGGCTCCTGATCCATCGTTCGCCCCTTCAGCGCGGCCTTCGACATGTCGTACGCCTTCCGGGCGTAGGCGTCGGCCTCGTCCAGCCGCTGTGCCGCGAGCGCGCCGCGCCCGAGCCACGACATCGCCTCCAGCATTTCGGGCGTGATGCCGCGACTCTCCTGGTACTGCGCGATCAGGCGCTCACCGCCGGCGAAGTCGCCGGTCGCGATCGCGGCGCGCACGCTGGGGACGAGGCGTGGCTGCGCGGGTGCCGCCTGCCCCGAGAGAGCAGCGCCGAATGTCCAGATGGAGGTGGCGATCAGGACGATGCACGCGAGAACGTGCCGGGATCGGGGGACATGCATGAGACAAGACTCCCGCCACTGAGCGCTGACATCAGCGCGATGGGCCAGTATAGGCCCGCGGGCGACCGCTCTCCGGCGGCTTGAGTGGTTCGTCGACTATCAACCTTTCCCGGGCGTCGCTGCCGGAATGCCGGGAGTCAGCGGCGGCCTCGCGACACCGCGCCGCGGTCAGGCGCCGGTCGGGTCGGATTTTTGCCACCAAAAACGGGCATTGGGCGTCGTGACGGGCTGCGAGTGAGGTGTGCCATGCGGCGAAACATGACGCTGCTACTCGGCGCAGCCACAACAACTGCGCCTGGCTGCGGTACCTGCAGCGCCACCTCGATCGTGGCTCTGTCACACTCGGCCAGTCTGAGTGTGGGCCTGAGTTGAAGACGCAGTTTGACAGCGTCCTCTCGCCCATGGGCGACTTCGACCAGGCGATGACCGTCATCTCGCCCGTTGTGATGGTGTCACGCTCTGCTCCCCGAAGTGATAGCAAAACGCACGGCGACCGCGGTGACAACGTAGGTCTGCGAGCCATCACGGACGACGATCACTTCGACCCCCGGGGCCGTATCGGCGGAGATCCTCCGGCTGTAGAACTCCGGGATCGGCTCTGCTGTTGGCTCGAACGACGCTCGATAAAGCCCTACGCCGGCCTGCAGAAACGGCACGGCCTTCTCCGAGCGGGTGAGCCCCGCCTGCAGCTTCAGGGCAGCGGCGAAAGCCTCTGCGCCGGTTCCGCGGTCGAGCCACTAGCCGGTGCCTTCGATCGCGACTCTCGCGTGACTTCCCAACCGATCGGCCCGCCGGCGAGCGGGCCCGTTTTGGAGCCGTCGGCCCCGGCACCAACGAATGCATTCAGCGTGGTCCCGTGGCTCCAGTCGGCATCTGCTCCAAGCGCCTGCGCCGCCGCGGATCCGGAACCATGAGCACGATGACGGCAGACCACGAAGCGGCAAGGAATGAACGCATCAACGCTCCCTTGCGCTGAACGACGTTCACGACGTCGGTGTCGCCTTGTCAGGGCTGTACGAGCATCCGATGTCCCAACCCAATCTGAGCGCACGGCACCGAAAGACGTGTCACTCGACGAGACTTCGGCAGACCTGTCGATTTTGGCGGTCTGAGTCGTCGGTGGACTGGCAGCCTGCTGAAAACCACACGCGTACGAGCGCACCCACTGGCACTTGTTGCCCCTTTGGCCTGAACCAGACTCCCGGCGAGTGACGACGACAGAAATGAGAACTTTGAACTTCAGAGTGCTAGAACTTCAGCGGCCATCGCTAAAGGCGACGCGATGGACGCGAGCTCTTCTATGTTGACCCTGACGGGCGCCTTCGTGGACGACCCGTTGGACGTGGAGAGCAAGCGCTCGGCACAGCCGTGTTGCTGAGCGTGCCGCTCATCGAGGCGGGCGTTTCTCCGGGGTTCGAGATGATCCAGCGCTTCGAGCGTCTTGCCGAGCGGCTCGAACTCGTCCTTCTCCGGGCGATCGACCCCAAGCCAGGCGCGAATCGACTTCAGGGGCATGCGCAAGAGTAGTCCGACTGTCCGGCGATGGTCGTGTGGCTGTGCGAATCGACTTCGCTAGCGCTCTCGAGACTGGAGCTTCGCGAGCAGATGCAGGATTTCCAGGTACAGCCACACCAGGGTGACGAGCAGCCCGAACGCGCCGTACCACTCCATGTGCTTCGGCGCGCCACGCTCCACTCCCTGTTCGATGAAGTCGAAGTCGAGGACCAGATTGAGGGCCGCAATCACGACCACGAACACGCTGAAGAGAATCCCGAACGTCCCGCTGGAGTGAATCAGCGGCACGCTCACGCCGAAGAAGCCGAGAACGAAACTCAGAAGATAGAGCAGGGCGATCCCGCCCGTCGCGGCCACGACACCCAGCTTGAAGTTCTCCGTGGCCCGGATCACCCCGGACCGATACGCCGCGAGCAGCGCGCCCAGCGTCCCAAACGTGAGGAACACTGCCTGGCTGACGATTCCTGGATACCTGGCCTCGAACACCACCGAAATGCCGCCGAGCGCCACGCCTTCCAGTGCGGCATAGAGCGGCGTCGTGTAAGGGGCCCACGTCTGCTTGAAGACCGTGACCAGGGCGACGACGAACCCTGCCACGACTGAAACCATGACCCACGCCCCGAGGGTCGGATCGGCCGCCCCGCGGTTCCAAACGTAGCTCGCCGCCAGGAGCAAAATGGCGAGTGACAGGGCGGTCTTGTTGACCGTTCCGCCAAGCGTCATTCGCTCTTCGCCGGGGACTGCTCGATACTTCGCAAATGTATCGGCCGTCAGCGCCGGGTTACCGGACCGCATTGTCATCACACCAGCCATCGTTTGCTCCTGTCCCGATTGTACGGGCGCGCGCTTGCGACGAGCGATGTGTTGTTGCCTTGTTGAGATGCGTGAACGTGCGGTTTAGCGGATCTGGTCACCCACAGGACATCGGAGAGGAAGGTGTATAAGTAGTCGGCCGCGTGGGTAGGCTCCAGGAGGATCTGGCCGATGCGCCTCCGTCTGCTGACACTCGTGCTGGCGGCTGCCGTCATGCCCGCGGCCGCCGGAGCGCAGGGCTACACCATTGCCTACGCCCATTTCGGGCCGCTGAACTCGGACATCTTCATCGCCGATCGCGAGGGGGCGGGCGCGGTACCGTTCCTGCCGCACCCTGGCCTCGATTACAACCCGTCGTTTTCGCCCGACGGGCGCTGGATCCTGTTCACGTCGGAACGGGGCGGGTCGGCCGACATCTACCGCGCGCATCCAGACGGCAGCGGCCTCGAGCAGCTGACCGATGCCCCGGCGTTCGACGATCAGGCCGTGCTGTCACCGGACGGCACGACGCTCGCGTTCGTATCGTCGCGGAGCGGCAACGCGGACATCTGGCTCCTCGATCTTCAGACACGGCAGATGCGCAACGTCACCAGCCATCCGGCCGGTGACTTCCGTCCCGCGTGGTCGCCGGACGGCCGCCGTTTGGCGTTCTCGAGCGATCGCGACTCCACGCACCCGCGCGTGCAGTTCGGCGAAGGGCACTCCACCGAGGTCTACGTGGTCGAGATCGACGGCGGACCTGTCCGGCGGCTGACGCACGCCAACGGGGCATCTGGCACCCCCTCATGGTCGCCTGACGGCCGCCGCATCGTCTGCTATACCGCGCCACAGCAGGAGATCGGGCCGCTGGCGGCGCGCGTGACGTCCGCCGGATCGACGCGGATCGTGGAAGTGGACGTGGAGACGGGGGCGTCGCGCGTGATCGCGGACGGCCCCGGCGCGAAGCTGTTCCCGCGCTATCTTGGCGCCGCCGGCGTGGCGTATCTGGATCGCCGCGGTGAGGGCATGCTGCGGCTGCCGGGCCAGGCCGTCGGAGTGACCGGCCCGTTCCATGCGCCGTCGTGGACCTCTGACGGCACGCGGGTCGTGTTCTCGCGCGACGTCAGTACGGCGTGGCCTCCGTTTCAGCCGGCCTTCAGCCGCGACGCCGGCTTTCGTCTGATCCGCACCGGCATGTTTCCGCAGTTCACCCTCGATGACGCGCGCCTCACCATGGCCGACACGCCTCTGGCGCTGGCGAAGAACTCGGTGCTGATCATGAATGCGGACGGCACCTCGCGCTCGGTGCTGTTCTCGGATCCGGCCCGCAACATCCTCGCCCCGGTCTGGTCGCCGGATGGATCGTCGATGGCGTTCGGGCTCGGGCGCTTCTTTCCGATGGTGCAGGGGTTCGGGCCGGCGGATCTGGCGGTGCTCGACGTCAAGAGCGGCGCCCTGCGCGTGCTCACCGGCGGCAATGAGAACGTCGGCTTCCCGAGCTGGTCGCCCGACGGCCGGCGTATTGTCTACCGCGAGTGGAACGACACGAGCTCGTCGCTGCGGATCATCGATGTGGAGTCGCGCGCTGTCACGACGCTCGTGCGCGACTTCGGCCGCGTGAACTTCCCCGGGTGGTCGCCGGATGGCCGCCTGGTCCAGTTCACCAGCGATCGCGACGGCAACTACGAGCTCTACACCATCGAGGTGGAATCGAAGCGCATCGCGCGGCTCACGGACTCTCCCGGCAGCGACGCGCACGCCACCTGGTCCCCCGACGGGCAGTGGATTGCGTTCTCGAGCGTGCGCGGCGGCTTCAAAGACGAAGCGGCACTCAACCCCGGCAACCCACAGGGCTCTGGCGATCTGTACGTGATGCGTGCCGATGGCACCGACGTGCGGGCGCTCACCGACAACCCCTTCGAAGAAGCCACGCCGGGGTGGGCGCCGGTGCGGCGGCCGGGCGCGCGGTAGACCGCCGAGGGAGGATTTCGCACATGCTACAGATGCTGCGTGATCTGATCGCTCACAAAGGACACGCGAATGCAGCATTGCTGCACGCCATTCGGCAGAACGGCCCGGCAGCATCCGATCCCGAGCTGTGGGAGCTGCTCCACCACATCCTGCTCGCCAATCGCTTCTGGCTGCTCACCGTTCTAGGGTTACCGTTTGTCCACGAAGACGAGGCTCGCCCCTCTCCGTCGTTCGACGCACTGATCCAGCGATACGGCAGCACTCAGACAGACGAGACCGCGTGGCTCGACGACCGCCACGGAGCCTGACCTTGCGCGAATTGTGGAAGACGCTCGCATTCCGAATGGCAGGTGTTCCGTTTCGCAAGCGTTCATGCAGGTCTGCCTGCACTCGCATGGCCATCGGGCTCAGTGTGCGAAGCTGCTTCGGCGGCACGGCAGCGTGCCACCATCGACGGACTTCATTCTGTGGCTGACGAGTCGCCCGCGAGCGGAGTGGGCCGTGGCTACCGGCGACCTGAGTTTCTGAGCTCGACCGCCAGCCACGCCCGCGCCAGCTTCCAGTCGCGCAACACGGTTTGTGGAGAGACGCCGAGCGCTTCGGCCGTTTCCTCGACGCTCAGCCCGCTGGCAGCCCTGACGATATCTCTCCGCTGCTCGGCTCGTATATTCCTCTCCCGCGGACGCGCGCAGCCCGCGAGTCGAAGGGAGATCCGAGGCTCTCGCTGGAGGAGCGCTATCGCGGTGCGGATGACTACCTGCAACGTGTACGTGCCGCGGCGATGGAGTTGATCCGCGATCGCTACATGCTCGAGGAAGATCTCGACGCCGTGCTCGCGCGTGCCAGGAGCCACTGGGACTATGCGACGGGAGCGACGCGGTAGACGAGTTCGTTAGGCGCCGGACCCAAAGGAGGCTTCCAAAGGACCGCGTCCATCAGCCGTGGCATCGTTTTCGGCTCGCACCCGTGTAACCGCGCACCAAGGTGGTTGACGAAGCTCGGCGCAGAGCACGAAGCCCGTCGGCCGCGAGTAACGTCGCGGGCTACTGGCCGAAGACCGTACCGTGCGGCACGCCGGTTCCGGTCGCTCCGTGGGGCCACGCAGCTCGATCGAAGGTAATCCCCGGGCGATCGGAGTCCGCGTCGCGGAACGCCCGGTCGAGTGCGAGCTCGCCGGTTGCCCGATTTACGTTCAACATCCACATCCGGCGCTCGGCCGTCGGAATCGGTTCGTTCACCACCACGATCTGAGAGCCGTCGGTAGCGAGCCAGTGCGGCCGTTGACGCTCGTCGAACGAGACGGACGACACCGCCCGGACGTCATTCAGGTCGCGAATGTCGAGTGCGAAGACGCGGTGGTCGGCAGCACTGGCCTGAACCCAGAAGTCTCCGATGACGACGGGCCTGCGCACGCCTGCGGCGGCTCCTGATGGACCATCTTGAGTTGCGGATCCATTCCCTCGAGGCCAGTGACCTGATACAGGCGGCACTCGCCGGTATTGACGAGCACGGTGCGGCCGTCTCGAAGAACCCTCGGCTCGTTGGGCCCGGCGTTGGTCTCCAGCCGGATCGTCTTGATCAGTGAAAGGTCAGAGAGGCGATAGACCTGCACCTGATTGCCTCTGTGATCGTGGGCGACTGATGGCCGCAGTGGGTGCCACGAGGGAATGGCCATAAAGGTCAGAGCGACGACCACGCGATCGATCGCGGGGACCACGGCCACACTGTAGGGACGCAGTGTCGTCTGATCAGCAGACGGGTCCGCGGCGGAGCGTGATCGCACCAGGCGCCCGCGTTGGTCGATCTCCGCAATCCCGCCGGGACTCACGTTGTCGGGGCCGTGCGCCTGGAATGTGGCGAGCACATGGCCGTTGGGCAGCCTCGCGAAGCTATGCAGAAAGCTCAGGTCACCGGCGCCGTTGAAGCGCTCGACCACCCGCGGATGCCGCGGGTCGTGCAGATCGAACAGCAGGTTGCGATTGGACGAGAATCCGTTGGCGAAGAGCATCTTGCTCGCGCCGAGCTCGTGCTCGGTGTGATGCGGCCAGAGTCCCTTTTCGCCGACCGGCGCCGTGGCGACGATCGTTCCGTAGCGATCGCCCTGGCGGCCCAGATCGACGACCGCGAGGAAGTCGCTGTCCTCGCGCCCCTCGTCGCCAACCCAGGTGAAGAGATAACGCGAGGGAGCGTGGTCAGTCTGAGCGGCCGGGAAGTGCGCATAGCCCACGCAGGCAAGCGCGACGACCAGGACAAATGAACGGGCACGGCGGCGGGGCTTCACAGTGAGGTTCCCTTGAAAGGATGAGTTTCGCTGGCAGATGATAGCGCACTCGCCTGAGCGGCCTGCGCCGCCGCGCTCACGGGACCTGCCGAGCAGCCAACGTCGCGCGCCGCGCCTCGACGCCGCTCAACGCGATGGGCAGGCTATCGCGTCGCCAGAGCGACGCTGTTGGCTGCCTTTGCAATCAGATGGGCACGGCTTGCGGCACAACCCAGCCCACCCCGTTGGTGCCGGCGCTCAGCTGAGTTCCTGGGCCAGTCCGATGAGAAGCCCTTCAGGCCCGCGGATGTAGCAGAGCCGATACGCGTCTTTATACCGGACGACCTCGCCTACGAGCTGGGCTCCGCGCTTACGGAGCCTCTCGAGTGTCTCGTCTAGGTCGTCCACGGCGAACATGACGCGCAGGTAACCTAGCGCGTTCACCGGGGCGTTTCGGTGATCCGCGACGGTGGGCGGCGTGAGAAAGCGGGAGAGTTCGAGCCGGCCGTGGCCGTCCGGCGTGCGCATCATCGCAATCTCGACGCGTTGATCGCCCAGTCCAGTGACACGTCCGGCCCACTCTCCTTCGATCGTGGCTCGCCCTTCGAGCTCAAGGCCGAGCTCGCGAAAGAACTCAATCGTCGCTGCAAGGTCATCGACGACGATTCCTACGTTGTCCATCCGTTTAAGCGCCATGTGTTCAATCTACTGTTCGACCTGCTGGCCGGAGGCATCGAAAGATTGGATTGTCTGGGAAGCAGGGATTCGGCGCTGATCGCGGCGAGAGCCGCGCAACGCGGGAAGGCTGGCCGAGCAGCCATTCGAACGAACGGGAGTGAGTGAGATTGGCTGGGTGTCAGGGACGATTTCCGCAACTACCTCATCCACGCGGCGTGAGCTCGCCGACCGCCAGTTGGTCGACAGGCCGATTATAGCGGTCGCGGAACTGGCGGCTCAGACTGTCAGACTTAGCTAAGCTAGCGGACACCGGTCCTGGTTTTCAGCTCTTCTGTCCAATCAAGGACCACCACGAGCTTCACCGCCATCACGCTTCGATCCGGTGCGTCCTCTTTGATCATCAGAAACCGCTGACCGTCAGGTGATATGTCGTAATGGCGGGCGAGTTGGCCGGGGGCGAAGGACGTAGCCTCAAGCACCTTCGCCGGGTTACCGTGGTTGAATGTTGCCGCAGAAGTCTCAACCGGCACCGCAGTGAGCCTGTTCGCCAAATCCAGGAAGAATAGCTCCCGTCCGTTTCGCGCCCAGACAGGTGTCGTTCCACCCGACGTGGACACCTGCCATACTCCGGTGTTCACTTGCGGGAACGGACGCACGTAGATCTGATTCGGCCGCCCCTTGATTCGACTGGTAGGCCAAGAAGCGTCCGTCAGGCGAGAGCGCCGGGTTGTAGTCGATTCCCTCAGTCTGAACTAGCGGCTCGTGGAGCGATGAACCGGTGCCAGAGGACCTATCCGCCGTCGCAGTGTTCTTGAGCGGAAACCAGACGACGTCACCGTTGGACTTCGGCAAGACGACAGTGCCTAAGATACCTGTCCCATCGGCCGCGACGAACGCCGCAATCGGATTAATGTCGCCGGTGGTCAGCCGCTCGACGGCGCCCCTTCCATCGGCGAGACGCCTAAACAGACTGAACTCGCCCGCATCCTCGGCACGCGAAGAAAAGACAATGTGTTGGTTGTCGCTCGTCCAGACAGGGCTCCGGTCCGCGTTTCCATTGAAGATGAGCCGTGTGAAGGTCCTACGGCCGAACTCCCAGATCCAGATATCCTTGTCCTGATCATCAGTGGAAACGGCGATACGCATGCCGTCGGGCGACAGCCGCAGCCCGGTGTAGAGTCGCTGCGGCGCGCCGGCGACTTGCGTCTCTTGTCCCTTGCGGTCTACCCACACGAGCGATCGCGGCGTTTGCGCGCCAGCCGCGGCCACATAGACCAGCGTTCCCGATCGCGAGATCGCATAGTTTGCCGCCGCCGATGCCAACGGCGATAGATCATCAATGACGGGTACGGGGACGCCCAGTACCGCGAGCCGTGCGATATCAAACGGTATCGCGTAGAGTGTCCGGTCGTTGGCATATAAGAGATGGCCGTCGACATACTCCGGCTGGATCGCCCCTCGAACCACGATCCTGCGCTCACGGGTCTTGAGATCGAGGACAGCAACCTGATTCATGTCCAGCTGAGGTGAGGTCGTGATCGTGAACAGAATGCCGCGGCCACCCGGCAGCACGGACGGACGATAATGGCTCCTCTCGCCCTTTGCGGCATCCGGCATCGTCAAGACCGTCGGCTCTCCCCCACCCGCCGAAACGCGCAATAGTCCCGTCGAGGTGTCATTGGTGGCAAAGACAATAGCGTCGTCATCGCCCCAGCTTGCTCCACGGGGGTCTCCTTTGATCGGACAGATCGTGACAGCGGATCCTCCCGCGATCGATATCTTCTTAAGGCGGTAGCCGTCGAAGAATCCAATCCAACGGCTATCGGGGGAAAAGAACGGCCCGCGCACGTTCGTAGTCCCGGCCATCACACGCGGATCGAGACTGTCCAGAGCGCGCAGGACCAACTGCCCAGGTTCACCGCCGGCCCGGTAGGCGATGTACCTCCCGTCGGGTGAGATGGCAATTGCGCGATCCCAGCCTAGCAACGCGAGCGACTGCGTTGGCGGCTGGACAATCTCGAAGCGGGACGGCAGCCCCCGAACCTGGGGCGTGTCTCGAGTCAAGGTCCACATCGCGATCGATGCAGCCAGAGCGCCTCCGATCAGTACCGTCCAGGTCGCGCGGGCCGCCCACTGTCGACGCCGGTTGGTCGCCGGCTCGGGCGGAAGGGCCTCGCGAGAAACGTTGCGCAGGTCCTCGATTTCCGCGCGCGCATCGGCGATGTCGCGCAGCCGCCGTCGCGGTATCCTTGAGCAGACAGCGCCGCAGGAGCCGGCCGACACCCGACGGAGTCTCCGCCGGAAGCAACTCCCATCGCGGTTCCCGCTCGAGGATGGCGGCGATGACGTCGGCGGGCGCGCCGCCGCTGAACGCTGGCTGTGCCGTGAGCATCTCGTAGAGGACACAGCCAAAGGCCCAGATATCCGTGCGCTTGTCGACGATTTCCCCCCGAGCTTGTTCAGGGCTCATGTACCGGGGCGTGCCTATCACGGCGCCTTCGGTCGTCAGGTGGAGCGTGGTCCTGACCTGCTGTTCGGCGTCGGCTACGGACTTCGCGATGCCGAAATCCAGGAGCTTGACAAGGCCTGCCGTGGTCAGACGAACGTTGCCTGGCTTGAGATCCCGATGGATGACCCCCCGCTCGTGAGCGGCATCGAGGCCATCGGCGATCTGAGACGCGATGTCGAGCGCGCGGTTCAGTTCGAGCGGTCCGCCAGCCAATAGCGTGTCGAGAGGGGTCCCGTCGACGAGCTCGAGGACCAGGGCGCGCGTATCTCCGTCGTGGATCACACCGTAGATGGCGGCGATGTTGGGGTGGCTCAGCGAGGCGAGGAGGCGCGCTTCGCGGTCGAAGCGGGCAGCCCGAGCGGGATCGGCGGCGAGGCTCTGCGGCAAAAGCTTCACCGCCACGTCGCGGCGCAGTGTCGGATCGTGGGCTCTGTACACCTCGCCCATCGCCCCGACACCCAGCAGCGAAGTCACGGTATAGCCCCCGAGCCGGTACGAGGTGCCAGTCGCACGTGCTGGGATTGTAGCGCCGTCGTTCCGAGAGCGCCTGATTCGAGTGGGAGAGCCTCTGTCGGGATCACCACCGCGGCGACTGCGGCGAGGGGCGTTTCCAGCAGGCGGTCGGCATCGATGGCTCCGTCGAGAAGCGACTGGACGTCGGCGCGCAGCGCGGCATCGTCGCCGCACGCGCGATCGAGGAATGCGCTCCGCTCGTGCGGCGCCAGATCGAGGGCGCCGAGACAGATGTCGTCAACTCGCCGGCGGCGTAGGTCGTTTTCCACGGTCACACCTTCGAATCGAGCTCGCGACGGAGCCAGAGCTTGGCCAGACGCCAGTCCCGCTTCACGGTGTCGGTCGATACCCGCATCGCCACGGCGATCTCTCCCTCGGTCATGCCGCCGAAGAACCGCATCTCCACCACGCGGCACCTACGCTCGTCGACCAGGGCCAATGCGTCCAGTGCGCGGTCCAGCGCCAGAAGATCGAGGACCATGGGCGCAGTCGGTACGCTGAGATCGTCGTCCAACGGCACGACTTCGACGCCACCTCCGCGCTTCTTCGATCCATGCGCGCGCGCGTGGTCGACGAGCACGCGCCGCATCAGACGCGCAGCGATGCCCAGAAAATGCGCGCGGTCCCGCCAGGGCACCTGGCGGGCATCGATCAGCCGCACGAACGCCTCATTGACGAGAGCAGTTGTCTGCAGCGTGTGGCCTTCACGCTCGCGTCGCAGGTAGGCGCGAGCCAGCCGGCGCAGCTCCTGGTCGACCGCCGGAACCAGGTCGGCCAGGGCGGCATCATCACCGTCGCTCCAGGCGCGAAGGAGCGACGTGACCGGGGCGGCATTCATTGCGCCATTCTAACCGGCTCACTCTCCCTGATCGGTTCGCACTCCTGGTTCACCCTTTCTCGAGTCCTTTCCGCACTAGTAGACAGGAGGCAAGCGCCATGGCGAACATGCGGGCAGGTATGGTGCTGGTGGGGAGCCTGGTCGGAACAGCCGGCGTCAACGCCGTTGCCGCACCGGCAGCGGAACTGGTGGTGGTCGTCCACGTAGCGGACTATCAGGGCGTGCCGCGCGCCGAACTCTCGAGAGCCGAGCGGGAGACCGCGCGCCTCTATGCACAGGCGGGTGTCGAGCTTCGGTGGATGGGCGGGCGCGCCGGGAGCGTGCTTCCTGACGGTCTGCTCCATACGCAGGTGACGATTCTGGACCAGCAGATGACGGAACGGCTCGGGCCGGCCAGCAACACCCTGGGACACGCCTCGCACAAATCGCGCGTCGCGTACATCTTCTACCGTCGCATCGTCGCCTACGCCGTCGCGAACGAAAGCGATCCGGCGCTGGTGCTGGCACAGACCCTCGGACATGAGCTGGGTCATATCATTCTTCCCGAGCACAGCCACGCACCCTCGGGCATCATGAGCGCGAGCTGGGAGCGCGGCCGCGTCAGGAGGCTGCCAAGGTTCTCGCCGACCGAAGCGGCCATGATTCGAGCGATGGTGGCGCGCGGTGATGTCCAGTGAGCCGGGTGATCACTCGGGTTCACATTCGCGTCACCGACGGGCAGTTCGACTGTAACGCGCACGTCACAATCAGGACGCCTGATAGGAACCTGGCTGATGTTGGTCCCTCTGGCACTCAGTGTTTCACGTGCGACACCGGTTGGCCGTCATGCGAACAATCGGACCAACTCCACATGCCACACCGCTCATCCGAGTGACTCGTGACGTTCAGGCACGTTCTTCGACCAGGACAGATCGGACGACCAGACTGCACGCCGGCCTCACGCGGGGATGAGATCTGCGCGCACAGGCGAACATCCTCGTCAACACCGTCTGGAGGGACCAATGAGCCGGAACACTGTTTCGCGCCGCGCCGTGTTGAAGGGCGGCGGAGCCGCGCTCGCCGGGCTGACCATGATGCAGGTCGCGGGCCCGGCGCACGCGTTTCCCGGGGGCACAGGTCAGGAAGAGCAGATCCCATGGCAGGATGAACCGACCGCGTCGTCGGAGGCCCTCTCGGATTCGGCCGGGCAAGTTATCCCATGGCTCGATCAGCCGGCGCCCAACCCGATTCCGGCGAACGTTGGCAACCTGCTGCACTGGGAGGACGCTCGACTCCTTTCTGTACACCGACGGCCAATTTCTTCTTCGTGAACCACTATGGGCAGCCAGACGGGCTTGACGAAACGACCTGGCGACTGGGCGTCGGAGGACTGGTACGTTATCCGCAATCGCTCGCGATGTCCGACATCAAAGCCCGCGCCCGTCACGAGGTGGACTTCACATTGGAGTGCTCGGGTAACAACGGCACCGGCTTGGATTTTTTCATCGGCGGCATCGGCACTGCCCGATGGGGCGGTACGCGGCTGGCTCCGTTGCTTAAAGAGTCGGGCATCTCCGGATGGAGCTAGCGAAGTCGTGTTCTGGGGCGCCGATCGCGGCTCGGTGACGATCCGCGACAACTCGGGAATCGTGAGCGGCGGCCTGACCGGCACAGCCGGAGCCTGATGGCGGGCGGGGTGGATCTGACCATCACGGAGCAATTCGCCCGCAGCATGTCTGTTGCTGAGGCGCTTGGGCGCGACAATTTGCTCTGCTACGACATGAACGGTGACCACTGCCGCCCGAGCATGGGTTCCCGTTGCGTCTGATTGCGCCGGGGTGGTACGGAGTGGCCAACGTCAAGTGGCTGAAGCGCATCGAGGTAACCGACCATCGCTTCGCGGGACGCTTCATGGCGCGTGATTACGTCCAGGTTCGAGAGGAGCAGCGCGACGGCCAGACGCTCTGGACGTTCGCGACGGTGAGCCACGCCCGGCTCAAGTCGGCGCCGGCAAAAGTGACGAAGCACGGAAACCGCTACACGATCATGGCGTGGCGTGGGGCGCGCCGATCGCAGGCGGTGCAGGTCCAAATCGACGACGGACCGTGGAGGACGGCACGGCTTTTCGGTCATCCGCCGCGCAGGAAGAGCTCGAGCGGTTATGCATGGCGGTTCTGGACGTTCGATTGGGGAAAGACCGACGCCGGGCGAGCACCGGATCACGTCGCGGGCGTATCGACATCGAGGGCAATGTCCAGCCAGCGCCGGACAACCCATTCCTCGCGAGCAAGAGAACCTATTGGGAGAGCAACGGGCACATCACCCGCCGGGTATCGATCGCCTGACCGCCTGCGTAGTGAATGTCCTGGCAAGCGCGTCCCGCAAAATTCGCTGCGGCGCATGTCGAAGGAGTCGAGAGGGAGCAGCCTTTGACAATGGCGTCGTCGGCTGCGACGCGAAGCCCAGCCTGCTTGCACGCCTGAAGAACGCCGGCTTCTGAGTGCGACTGACAGTTCGACATCTCCATGGGCCGGAACAACCTGTCTGGGATCGAACTCGCGTGATTCTCGCAAGCGGTTGAAATCGTAGGAGGCTGCAAGGACATGCAGCTGCGGGTCGGTTGAGCTAACGTACAGGAGGATCGACAATCGAACTCCGCAACTCGTTGAAGCAGAAAACTTGGAATGTTGCGGAGTGATTGGCTGGGAGGCAGGGATTCGAACCCCGATAACGTGGTCCAGAGCCACGTGTCCTACCGTTGAACGACCTCCCAGCACGAGCGGTCTTGCAGCAGGGAAAATCCGATTATAGCCGCTTGCCTCGACAGGCGGCAAGCGCTACGCCCACACGACGGCCGTCCGGACTCGCGCGCCCTGCCGGTCCTCGTTCGCGGGCGCAGCGATACCGCGACGCCGCCGTTTTTCACGCCTACGAGTCTTCAGTCGTGTGATTCACTGACCGCGCAGCCCGGATCCGGGAACACAATCGCTCCCGTCTCGCGCCGCGCGGGCCGGACACAGTGATGGACTTCCGGGTCTGAGGTGCCGGCACTCAGACCGTGTCGCTCGGAGCTGCAGGTTGCGCGCTGTCGGTGGAACGGGATGGCCACCCACCGCGCGACACAGACGCCGCGGTGAGGCAGAGCGGCCATGCCGCTGTGCGCTCGCGCGTGTCAGCGCATGTCGTCCTGACCGGCGCGCCCGGTCATCTGCTCGCCGCCGCTCGAATCGTCGTTGCCTTCCGGACCGCCTGGCGTTACGCCCTGCCGCTGCTGTTCCTGCTTGCGGCGGTGACTCGCCATGCCGCCCTTGCGGCCGGCTTCGCGCGCCTCCTCAGAGGTCCACTCGTGCGCCGTTCCCTTCTGATGTGCGGCCTTGCCGCCCTTGCTCGCAATCTCCCGCTGCTTGGTGCGATCCATCGATGCGAATCCGCGATCCTCTTTCGCCACCATGACCTCCCTCGCACACACCGACTGAGTGCCGCAGTGCGTGCGAACGCTCGGGCTGCAAGCGATGTGCCGATTTGAGGCACTAAGTCCCACGGATTCAACTAGTTAGAGGGAAATGTTTTTCCACCGGACCGTCAATAAATGCTGAGTCAGTGGAAAAACTTTTCCACTGATGGCGTAACCGGTTGCCGCTTCAGTCGTTTGCGGCGGTGCGCCGGCGACGGAAGTTCGGTGCCGTGCTAGCCGACCTGCGAGGATGCCCGCTCGATCGCGCCCCGGATCCGGGCCGAAACCCGCTCTCGGCCAAGCAGAGACGCCACTTCGAACAGCCCCGGGCTCGCCGTCCGGCCGGTCATGGCCACTCGAAGTGCATGAATCACCATCGCTGCTTTCACACCTCTGGCGTCACCGACACTCCGGACGGCCTCCTCGATCGACGCCGGATCGAACGCCGGGAGCGTGTCGAACGCCACCTGCACGGCCTGGAGCAGGTCGGCCGATCCCGGGGCGCCGAGGTGCTTTCGGACCGCGGCCTCGTCGTACTCGATGTCGTCGGTGAAGAAGAAGCGTCCAGCCTCGGGGTACTCGTCGAGCCGCCTGGCGCGCACTTTCAACAGCTCGAGCACCGCGAAGAACCACGCATGCCGATCCCCCAGGTACTCGTCGCGCCAGAGTCCTGCCTCTTCGAGGTACGGCTTGACGCGCCTCGCGAGATCGTCCGGAGACAGCCGCAGGACATGCTGCTGGTTGAACCAGTCGAGCTTTTCGGGATTGAACACGGCATTGCCGCCGCTGATCCCACGCAGGTCGAACACCTGTTTCAGATCGTCAGCGGTGAACAGCTCGCGGTCCCCCGCTCCCGGCGACCAGCCAAGCAGCGAGAGGAAATTCACCATCGCCTCCGGCAGGTACCCGCGGCGCGCGTACTCCATCACCGACGTCGCGCCGTGACGCTTGCTCAGACGCTTCTTGTCCGGGCCGAGGATGAGCGGCACGTGCGCGAACTGCGGAACCGGCGCGCCGACGGCCTCATACAGGAGAATCTGCTTCGGCGTGTTCGAGATGTGATCGTCGCCCCGCACCACGTGCGTCATCTTCATCTCCACATCGTCGGACACGACGGAGAGGTGGTACGTCGGGTGGCCGTCGGAGCGGAGGATGACGAAGTCCTCGATGTGCGCGTTGTCGAAGGCGATCGGGCCGTGCACGAGATCGTCGAAGCGCGACGATCCCGGCGGCACGAGAAAGCGGATCGCGCGCGGCCGGCCGTCGCGCTCGTACGCCGCGCGAGTCTCCGCGTCGAGCGAGCAGCACGCGCGGTCGTAGCGCCACGCACCGCCCGCCGCTTCCCCCTCGCTGCGGCGAGCCTGCAGTTCGTCCGGCGTGCAATAGCAGTAGTAAGCCTTCCCCGCGGTGACCAGCTGCTCCGCCATCGCGCGATACGTGTCCAGGCGCTGCGACTGGAAGTACGGCGCGAACGGCCCGTCGACCTTCGGGCCCTCGTCCCAGTCGAGACCGAGCCACCGCATGCCGTCGAGGATCCCTTCCACCATCTCCTGCGACGAGCGCTCGACGTCGGTGTCCTCGATCCGGAGCACGAAGGCGCCGCCATGACGCCGGGCGAACAGCCAGTTGAACAGCGCCGTGCGGGCGCCCCCGATGTGCAGGTAGCCGGTCGGCGACGGCGCGAAGCGAACGCGGAACATGGAACCATTCTAGGCGCTCGCCTGCTGAGTGCGGGCATGAGGCCGGGACCGGAGGTCAAAGAGGCGGCGAAGGTTTGCAGGGTGTCGACGGCTGGCGAAGGATGGCCTGCCAGCCGAAGCGCGCAGGGTTCTACGAGGACGCGTCAGCGCCCTCCACATCAACCATAGCGGATACGCCAATCGGCAATTGCTTCCTTGAGCGACCCTTGCGCATGCACCCCGAACTGGGACATGTCGTTCGGCTTCAGGAGCAAGTGGTCATCAGGCTGCTGCTGGAACCTGGCACCGCCGAAATCCATGGCCAGGTAGATGCGTCTTGTCGTGTCATCGTAAGGCCAGAGTTGAATCCCTTCGGGGCCGCTTTCCAGGACGGCGTGTTGAAGGAGGGAATTGGCCGCACCGCGCTGAGCGGAGGCCTCCGGAAGCACGGCGCGCCCCTGTCCCTTCACGGTTGAATCCGTAATGCCCGCTTTGTGGCCCTTGTAATCAGGCACTTTGCGATCCGGCTTGATGCTCTTGGGGTTTGCCAGCAGATCGGCCACGTAGCCCGGGAAAGGCTCCGTTCCGGTCGGCCTGCCCGAGTAAATGAGGATCGCTGCGATCGTGTCCCGCGCCGCGGTGTTGATCGCGACCCGCACGTTCTTGTGGATTTTTTTCGGTTTCATGCCACTGATGGCCGACATCACCATGCCAATCATCGGCCCGACATTCTCGAAGTTCTTGAAGCTGTCGGTTTGCGACAAGGTGTTGTAGAAGACGGAATTGGCTTTTGCCATCGCGGCGTATTGCGCCATCTTGTATTGGTAGTACGCGTTCCACCGCGCGAGTATCTCGAAAATTTCTGCCTGTGTCTTCTCGACCACCTGAAACTCATTACGACCAACTGCGACTTTGGGCTGGCCGCCGCCCGCTCCCTTTGCGGCCCGATCCGTGTGAACGATGATGCCGGCCAGCCGCTGCAGATCGGCCTCGTCATTCAGATCGAAGGTTCCATAGTCCCGCGGACTGGTGAAGATCGCCTTCATGATCGTGCTCAACTTGACAGGATGCAGCTTAGGCCCGGCCATGAGATCGGGTGGCACGTACCCCATCAAGTTCTTTTGCGTGAGGGCGTCGTTGAGAAAAATCGTGGCGTTCGGCCCAAACTTGTCGACGACTTTGGTCTGCCACGTGAGCGTGGCGAGACGCTGCAGCGTCGGCTGTGACGACGCCAACGGTTCAACCGCCGGTGCGGCACGCTCCTTCTGGCCGAAGAGGCGTCCGAATTGCTGCCGCTGGAGCAGCTGACGCGGGCTGGCGTCGATCAGGGCCTGCAAGCGCCCCTGCGCCACCACTCGGGGACTGGCTTGCAGAAGTGGCTGCACGTTCGTGCGTTTCGTGAGGGCGTCGGGGCGATGATCGAGGTCTTGTGCCGCGGCCGCCAGCGATTCGTGGACTGAGCGCCGATCGGTCTCTCGAGTCGTCTGATACGACCCCGGCCTCGACTCCGTTGCCTGGGTTTTCGACACGCAGCTCCTCCACCGTCCCCTAACGCCCGAATTAAGCCGAGCCGCGAAGCGGCTTCGGCTTGAATGAATTGTTAGTCCCCGCCGACGCCAGGTGCCGCTCGCGCAGCAGCAGAAAGAGCGGCAGTGCCAAAGAAACGCCAACGGCCAGGCCAAACAGCGATACCCACGCGTGGCGCATGCCGAGACGACGCCCCTCGGTGAGGGTGAAGACTGCGACGACTATTGCGGAGAGAGCCAGATCTGACCAGGCGAACGCAGCAATAGGCGTCGCGACAGTCTGCTGGATGAAGAGCGGGAGGTCTAAACCTTGCTCAGCGAGCCACGGGATGAACTGGGCGAGTGGCAGGGCTGTGCCAACGATGCAGAGGGTTGCGTAGACGATCTGCATGATGCCTCCCGTGGGCCCAACGTTTAGCCAGCAACTTGTCAGGATTCCCGGTTGCCAGCGCTGCCAATCACGACGTTCTCGGGTGCTCTTGTTATTACCCGCGAGCCCGTCTTTGTCACCGACATCGATGCTGATGGCATGCAGCGACTCGAGATTCGGTACATACCAATCCTAGGCCTGGCCGGCCAACGCCCGGGCGAACACGTAGTGCCGCGTGAAACTCTCGATCATCGAATTCACCTGGTCCGGAGCTTCAAGCTGGTTAAAGTGCCCGGCACCCACCGTCTGGCCGTGGACCACGTTCGGCAGCCATTGCGACATGAGATGCGGCGGATTGAGCGGTGACGCGGTGACGATATGCAACGCGGGTACTTCACAATTTGCCGCGACGGCTGGTCCATCAAACGCGAGGATTCCCCGCAACCCGTTGGCAGCCACGTGGCCCGGCGCCTGCATCATCACCCGCAACACGCGTTCAACAAAGATCGGATCGGACGTCGGGAGGAACAGGTTGTTGCTGATGAACCCTCGTCTGGCTTCCTGGTTGCCTGCTTCGATGGCGTCCGCAACCGCCTCAAAGCCTGCGCGAAGGTCCGGGGAAGCGACGAACGGCCCTGGTTCAACCATGACGATGGCCGCCACACAATGCGGATGGGATGCGGCCAACTGCAGGACAGCGAGACCGCCCGAGCTGTGACCGACAGCCACCACCTTGCCGAGACCAAGCTGGTCGATCAGGTACGCGATGTCGTCCGCGTAGGCTCCAATCAAGTACGGTTCGTTCGGCTTGTCGCTCTCTCCGTGGCCGCGCAGATCTACCGACACAACCCGATGCCGCCTGGCAAAGTGTTCGGCCTGCGGCGCAAAGAACGATCGATTGCAGGTCCAACCATGGACGAACACCATGATCGGCTCTCCCGCACCACGGTCGTCGTAGGCGAGTCTGATTCCGTTGCGTTCAATCATCGCCACGTCGCCCTCCGTTCTCTGATACCGATGGACTCAAAGCGGTGCGGCGAAAACGGTCGCCTGGCGTGTCTTGCTATATCAAACCGACCTCTCCTTCCCGTCGCCCAACGGCAGCGTTCACCAGCGGCCGATCATGGTCGCACCGGTGGCCGTCTGGTGCAACGCGTGTCAGGCAGCGGACGGATCCGACTTCATTCGTAACAGTCCAGCAGCGCTGATCGCTCACAGGGTGTCAGTTGGGATGCCGAGCATGCCTGCTCGTGGCCCGCTCGTACGCCTGCGCGATACGGCAGAGGACGGGTTCACTGAGGCGGCGGCCGACGAACTGAATGTTAAGCGGCGCTCGACAGCGCGATTCAGCTGCTGGACCCGCCGTTGGAGACGGGGAGGGTCTCCGAAGGAAAGACTAATGACTAGAGCAACTTAACTGGCGGTGAGGCAGGGATTCGAACCCTGGGTAGGGTTTTAACGCCCTACAACGGTTTAGCAAACCGCCGCCTTCAGCCTCTCGGCCACCTCACCGCGGCCTTTAAGTGTACGTGAAATCAGGACTTGCCTGCTCGCACTTTTTCTTCGCGCGAGGCGGCGGTTCTTCAAACCGCCGCTTTGGCTGAACTCGGGCGAGCATCTCGCGATCAGTTCCACGATTCTGGTCACACTGGCGCGGAAGCTTCGAGAACCAGGGTGACACCGATGGCGTGCGTCGTGGCAGTTCCGCGCCGCGTCGAGCGCCCGCAACAGAGCGAAAGCTGAGAGGCGTCAACCCGAGGCTCACCATCGCGCGCGTCAGTTCCCTCTGAACGCGTGACGTCGCTTGGACGTGTCACGCTCCTCGCCTGCCGTGATCCATTCACGCACAACTCCCGGATCGCCAGCGTTTGAGAACTCAGCCACCTTCCGCGAACGACAAGACGCACTGTACGACGCGGTTCGAGTTGCGAGCAGTCGATCCTGTAAACTCCGCCCATTGATCCGCGATCCCTTTCCGGGAATCGGCGCCAAAGGGAACACCGATCGAGCCTATTCAAGATCCTCCACGTTTGCGGGTTCCGTTCTATGGTTGTCGTGACGCCCGTGGGGGGACAACGCGGAGAGGTGTGAGCCGATGGACGTTCGCCTGGTGACCGAGCAAGGCGTTGAAGACCGTCCGCCTGAGGAACTGGCGGCACTGCTCCGGGGGGAAACCGGGCTGGTCTGGGTTGACATCCCGAACTGCGACGGCGACAGCGCGCGCGTGCTGTCGGAGGTGTTCGGCTTTCATCCCCTTGCGATCCGGGACTGTGTCGAGCGAAATCGTGTGCCTAAGGTGCACGGCTACGGAGACCATGTGTTGATCGTGCTGCACGCCCCCGAGCGCGGACAGCGCGGCCACGTGCATTACATCGAGCTCGACCAGCTCATAGGGCGGAACTACGTGGTAACCGTGCACGGACCCATCAACCCGGCGGTTGACCCGGAAGTGGCGCTGCGCGAGACGCGAGCGGTGCAGGCACGAATAGCGGCGGGGCGCTTCCGTCCCAGTTCAGCCTTCGAGCTGTCACACGCCATCGTCTCCGCGCTGGCCCGGAATCAAGAGACGTTCGTCGAGGTAGTGACTCGCGACGTGTGGCAGCTCGAGCAGCGGGTGACAAGCGGAGACGTCGGCGATCCGGAGGCGTTCATCAACGAGCTGTTCCGCGCCCGCCATGGCCTCTTCGCCGTGCGGACAATGGCCGCGATAAGCGGAGCGATTTACGGCCGGATGGCCGGTCTCACTCGCATACCACCCGGCGGGCAGGCGCTGGTGGCCGACATTGCCGATCAGTTCGACCGCGTTCGCGCCGTGGCGGACGGCGAAAAAGAGTACCTGCAGGGCGTCATCGAGTTCTACCAGACCGTCCTCACGATCAACGCCGCGCTGGTCGGCCAGGCACAGAACGTCGAAGTCAAGCGCCTCACCGAGGCCAGCTACGCGCAGAACGAAGAGATCAAGAAGATCTCAGCGTGGGCGGCGATCTTCTTCGCGCCGACCCTCATCGGCACGGTATACGGCATGAACTTCGATCACATGCCGGAGCTGCACTGGGCGTTTGGCTACCCCTCGGCCCTGATCCTGATGCTGCTGCTGTCCGTTGCCCTGTACGTCCTATTCAGGCGGCGCCGATGGCTGTAAGGGCGACCAACCGAGGTCCTCGTCCGTTTCTCCCTTGATCACCAGACACGGAAGGCGGAGCCGATCGTCCGCCTGATCGCAGGCACGACAATGTTGCCCCGTCTGGCGTTGGTCAGATGGCTGTGCCGCGCGGCTCACCGTGGAACGCGCGGAAACCACGGGAAGAATGCCGGCGTGCGGGCGATGTACGCGGGATAGCCTGGCTTCGAGGCTTTCAGCCCATCCTCGAGCAGCGTCACCCCCGACACGCGCATCAGCAAGAACGTCATGAGAGCCGGGCTCAGTACGGTGAGCCATCCGCCCGGCGCTGCGCCCGCGATGGCATAGAGGCCCCACCACATCGTGGCGTCTCCGAAGTAATTGGGATGCCGCGTGTAACGCCACAACCCACGATCGAGCACGCGCCCGCGATTGGAAGGCTCGGCCTTGAAGCGCTCGAGTTGATAGTCGCCGGCAACCTCGAAGCCGAACCCGACCGCGAAGAGCACGACTCCCAGGCCGTCGACGGCGGTGAGGGTGGCGGGCCGAGCGGCGCGCACCGCGACGAGGAGCGGCAGGGCGACGAACCACAGGATTGCGCCTTGGAGCCAGAAGACGGTGAAGAGGCTCCGCCACCAGAAGGCCCGCCCATGCGAGGCGCGCATCGCCTGATAGCGCGGGTCCTCGCCCCTGCGATGGTTGCGCCAGTGGATGTGCAACGAGAGACGCACGCCCCACAGCGTGATCAGGCCCGCGACCAGCCACGATCGCGGTGTCAACGTCGGCGACAGCAGGCAGAACAGCCACGCCAGGAGCACGAACCCCAGACCCCAGCAGACGTCCGCGATGCTGGCATCCCGCAGCCTCAGACTGAGCAGCCATACCAAGGTCAGGGCCGCCAGAATTGCACCCAGACCGGCCAGAGCCGTCATCATCCCGGTCACGATCGCCCAGCCTTCCGGGATGACTGGGAGTCCGCGATCACTGTGGGCCGCCCTCGGACCGCTGCGCGATCGCGCGCAGCATCCCTCCGAAGATCAGGGCGTGCACCGGAAGGAGCATGTACCAGTAGACCAGGCCGGACAGTCCGGCCGGCTCGAACACGGCGGTCTGGTGGACGACCGCGCCGCCGACGTCCGACACCACCTCGAACTCGAGCCACGCCCGACCCGGCAACTTCATTTCCGCCGCGAGCCTCAATCGCCGGTTCGGTTCGTACGCCTCGACCCGCCAGAAGTCGAGGGTGTCGCCGACGGCCGGCGCGTCAGGATCGCGCCGCCCGCGACGCATCCCCACACCGCCCAGGAACAAATCGACCGCGCCCCTCATTCGCCACAGCCACGTGCCGAAATACCAGCCGCGCTCGCCCCCAATCCTCCTGATGGGAACGAACGCGCGGTCTGCATCGACCGCCACGTGGATCCGGCGTCGGTCGATCAACTTGCCACCGAAGCGCGTGTCGGCCGGCGACGCTGTCGCTCCTCCCGAGGAGCGCGCATCCGACCACCTTGTCAGCGCGAACGCACGATCCTCGTAGCGAATGGCGCGACCGATCGCTTCGCGCATGCCGATCGGTCGGATCGGGAAGACCGCAAGCGCCGTGAAATCGGTGACGACGGACTGGTTCTTCAGTCCCGCGATCAGTTCGCGCCCGACTCGTGCGTAAACGGGCGTGACGAGCCCCAGCCAGAGACTCGACAAACGAGGGGTCAGCAACGGAACCGCGATCATCACGCGCCTCAACCCACGCTGCCTGGCGTACTCGCGCATCACGTCGCCGTAGCTCGCTTGATCGGCCCCGCCGATTTCGAAGGTGCGGCTCTCGCCGTCGGGCAACTGAAGCGCAGCGGCAAGATAGGCGAGCACGTCATCGATGCCGATCGGCTGCGCCAGGGTCGAAACCCACCGCGGGCAAATCATGACCGGCAATCGGTCGACGAGCGCACGGATCAGTTCGAACGACAGGCTCCCGGACCCGATCACGACGGACGCGCGAAATTCCACGACGGGAACTCCGCTTTCGCGCAGCACATGTCCGGTCTCGATCCGGCTCTCGAGATGCTTGCTCAACGCCTCGTCGCTCGTTGCGAGGCCGCCAAGGTACACGACCCGGCGAACCTCGGCGCGCCGTGCCGCTTCGCCGAAATTGCGGGCGGCGATGCGATCCGTTTCACGATAGTCGCCATGCGCCCCCATGGAGTGCACCAGGTAATAGGCGACGTCGATGCCCGCCAGGGCCCGATCGAGTGAGGCCGGATCGAGGAGATCGCCGGCGATAGTTTCCGTCGCCGGCGACACCCGCGACGCGAGCGCGGTCGGTTGCCGCGTCAGACAGCGCAGCCGGACCCCCGCGGATTCGAGGACGGGCACCAGCCGTCCTCCGATGTAGCCGGTCGCACCCGTCATGAGTACGTGTGGCGTTCCCGGCGGTCCCGGTTCTCGCGTCGTCACGGCTCGCGTCGCCGATGCGCGGGGTCGTGATCGGCCTCTGTTCGATGTCCGTCGCCGAGCGAGGTGAGAACCCTGAGCAGGCCATCGGCCTGCGCCTGGTCGAACGCGCCGTGATGGAGCCACTGCACGATTCCTTCCCTGTCCACGACGATCAGGTAGGCATCGTCTTTGTGCTCCGGAGAATAGGAGAGACGTCGCTTCCACTCGCCGGTGCCACCATAGACCGTGAGGACACGGTCGTGGAGATCTGCGGGGGTGCCGCTGCGCATCCCGCGGTCGATGAACCACCGGCCCAGCGATGCCAGGCCACCGATCATCGGCACCTCGAACAACGTCACGTCCGCCCTCGAGCCGACCGTCGTGCGGTGCCAGTCCGCCCACGCTTCGACCGGAACGCGGGACTGATAGGTGAAGCCGATCGCGACAAGGGTGACCTCGCCCGACGCCGCCTGCGGCAGCACGGCGTCGCGGCCGGTCAAGAGCTGCCCCTCGAGTGTCGGAAGCGGATCACCGACCCGCAAGTGTTCCTGAACGCCGCCGGCGCGAAGCGTGCCCATCGACATCACGAGCACTCCAAGGACACATGCGGCGGGAGTGATGCGGGACATGGTGTTCAGAACCGCCAGTCGAAGCCGAGGATCGGGAAGATGCCCTGCTGCTCGCCGAACTGCTGGGCGTTGGTGCGGCGGTTCCAGCTGTAGCTGGCGAAGTTGCGGCGGTTCGTCACGTTCTGTACGCCAACGAAGAGATTCAGTGGCTGTCCGCCCACGGTGAAGGTGCGGTCCACGCGGATGTCGACGCGGCCGTAGTCAGGCGCTCGCTCGGCGTTGACCCCCGTGAGGTCGTACACGCCGCGCCGCTGTTCCGTGGACACCGCCTGGTCGTAGGGCGTGAACGGCCGGCCCGACAGAAACGAGAGCCGGGCCGAGAGTTCCCACGCCGGCGATAGTCGATAACCGCCAAGCAGGTTGAACACGAATGGATAGTCGAACGAGCCGGGCCGCAGCACGCGGTCGAGGCCCGCATGACGCGTGCGCGAAAACGACAGGTTGCCCTGGCCGTAGAGCTTCGAGGTGAGACGCTTCTCGACGAAGAACTCCACGCCCTCGGCGTACCCCTCCCCGGCGCTCGTGAGCGGAAACAGGATCTCGCGCACGGCGAAGGTGTCGCCGATGTTGGCCAGCGACACGGTGGGCAGATCGCTCGCCACCGGGTAGTCGCTGTAGGTTTTCCGGTACGTCTCGGCCGTCACCCGCAGGGAGGCATCGGGCGACCATGCCAGGCCGGTCACGTAATGGTTGGCGCGCCAGGGCACGAGCGACGCGTTCCGGGGAAACGCCGACACGAAGAGGAACGCCGGCTGCTGGTAATACGAGCCGGCGCTCGAGTTCCACGACAGCGTGTTCGTGAGGCGCACATTCACGCCCGCGCGGGGGCTGAACCGGGCCTGCGACAGGATGGCATAGTGGTCGAAGCGGCCGCCAAGCGTGAGGTTCACGCGCGGGGCCACCTGCTTCGAGGCCTGCAGGTAGGCGCCCGTCTGATACGACCGGAACTGCGTGTCGAGAAAGAACGGGTCGATGCCGGGCACCGGCGAGTAGGGCGTGTCGTTGCCGTAGGGCGATGCCACCGTGTAGTCAATGCGGAACGTTTTGAAGCTGCCGCCCGCCTGCACCGTCTCGAAGAACGGCACGTGCACGGTGAGGTCGTACTTGATGGTGGTCTCGCCCTCGCGCGAATCCTCCACGTAGACGACGGGGCTCCTGGCGATGACGACCTCGGGGGGCACACCCGGTGGCGGCACGCCCTGCGCCACCAGGTCTTTCACCTGCTGGCCCACCTTGGCCTCTGAGTGGGTGACGCCGAACAGGCCCACTCCGCGTGACCCGAAGGAGCGTTGCCAGTTGAAGCCGGTGGCGCTGCGCCAGCCGTCGTAGCGGATGTCGAAGTTCGCGATCTCCTCTTCGAGATCGCTCGACTCTGTCAGGCCAAGGCGAATCTCGTCGATGCCGGCGATGTTGACCATCCAGATGCGGTCCCGCGGCGTGACGTCGTACACGGCCTTGGCGTTGAACGAATACACCACCGGCACACCGCCGAACCCCACGTCCTGGGTAAACAGATCCAGGAAGCTTCGTCGCGCCGACAGCACCCACGAGCCCTTCCCCGCGTTGATGGGTCCTTCGAGAATGGCGCCGGCGCCGGCAAAGCCGAGCGTGGCCCACCCGGCGAACGCCTTGCGGCTGCCCTCGCGCTGGGTCACCTGCAGCACGCTCGACGTCCGGTTGATGTAGGGGGCCGGATAGCCGCCGGTGAGGAACGTGACGTCTTGCAGCAGTTGGGCATCGAGCAGGCTCACGGTGCCGCCGGCCGATGCGAAGTTGGCGAAGGCGTTGATGTTGGGAATCTCGACGTTGTCCACCACGAACAGGTTCTCGAGGGGGCTGCCGCCGCGGACGATGATGTCGTTGCGGAAGTCGTTGGTGCCGATCGCCACGCCCGGCAGGCCCTGGACGTAGCGCGACACGTCCTGCAGGGCCGCCGCGCTCTTGAGGATCTCGACGAGGCTCCACGAGAAACCCCGAGTTCTTCACCGCCTCGGGCGCCCGGAACGACGGCGCGGTCACCGTGACGGTCTGCTGGAAGTCCTCCACCGGTGGCAGCGCGATGTCCACGGTGCCGTCGAGCCCGGCGCGAACGTCCACCTGGTCGCTGGTAAAGGGCAGGCCTTCGAGGGGCAGAATCTCCAGCCGATACGCTCCCGCGCGCAGATCGCCGATGCGAAACGCGCCGCGGGCGTCGCTGGTGGCGCAGGAGGCGGTGTCGAGGGCGCACACGCGCACCCCCTCTGCCGGCCGGCCGGCCGCGTCCACCACAATGCCCCTGATGGCGCCCACGCCGGTGGTGTCCTGTGCAGACGCAAGCGTGCCGACGAGGGTCAGCATGACGGCGGCCAGCGCAGACGAGACGCTCGGACAGAACGCGAAGTCACGACGTGTCACGGGTGTCACGCCACGCGTCCGCCGATGCGGACCAGTTCCTGCTGGTAGGAGTTGTAGTCGGACAGGATCAGCCCTCGCGGACCGATGATCGAGGCGTGACGCTCGGCGCCACGTCCGCCGGCCCATAACTCGACGCCCTCCGGCAGGTCGCGGACGATCGTCTTCAGTTCTCGTTCGCGTGCCTTGTCGGCCGCGGCCGTCGTCAAGCCGAGCACCAGCACCTGGGCGCCTGCGGGCTCCACGCTGTCGACGATTTCGCGCGCGGGCAGATCGGCGCCGAGGTAGGAGACGCCCAGCCCCGCGCTCGCCGCCAGCATCGCCGCGCCGAGCGTCGCGATCTCATGGCGCTCGCCCGAGGGCGTCGCAAACAGCAGGCGGACCGATGCCTCGCGGCGCGCGTACAGACGGAGAAACGCGCCGAGCAGGTTCCGCATCGTGGAAGACATCAGGTGCTCGTGCGCGATGCGCGTCCGCCGGCGGTGCCAGTCGTCGCCGACCTGCGTGAGCACCGGCATCAGCACGTTCTGGAGGAGATCGATCGGACGCAGAACCGCAGCCAGCCGGGAGAGTTCCTGGTCGAGGCCGACGGCGTCGTACTCACGCAGCGCGGTGAGGAGTGCGGTCGTATCGAGCGGCGTCCGCGGTGTCGGAACGGCCGCGGGCACGGCGACGGCCCCAGCCGCGCCGCAGAGGTCGCGCAGTTGATCGTTGTCGAGCCCGGCCAGCCGCCCGATGCTGTGTCCCTGCTCGACGGCGCCGTTGAGGAGTCGCAGGCGGGCGACGTCGGCTTCCGTGTACATCCGGCCCCGATCGTCACGGGTCGGCGTGACGGCGCCGTAGCGGCGCTCCCAGGCGCGCAGCGTGTCGATGCCGATCCCGGTCAGCCTGGAGACGGCCCGGATCGGATAGCGCGCCGGGCCCGCGGGTGGTCGGCTCATCGAGCCGCGATCCGCACGGCCACCGCCGCTGCCGCGGAAGCCAGCGCTCCCCATGCCGTGTCGGCCAGCGTCAGCACGAACGGCCACTGGCGCAGCGTCGAGTAGTTGGTGAAATCGAAGACGCCGTACACGACCAGCCCGAACAGGGCGCCGAAGGCGGCTGCGGACGAGACCGTCGATGCCTGCGGGATGACGAAGAGCGCAATGCCGGTCCCGAGCAGCACGTAGACGACGAACGCGGCGGGCCAGTGTGGAGCAATGCCGCCGTCAGCGAGACGGACGATCGGCCCCAGCTGCTCACGGTAGAAGTTCTTCATCAGCAGTCCGAGCCACACACCGTCCAGCACCATGAAGGCGACGGCGCCAATTGCCGCGAGCTTGATTGTGTGTCCCATCGCTCGCTGAGCCTATCGCGACGACTGCGTCATTGTCAATGATTTGTCATGGACAACAACTTGACAAGAGCGGGAGGTACTGGTATTCCTGAGCATCGATGAAGACCGTTGCAGTGATCGGCGCGGGCATTTCCGGCTTGGCCGCCGCGCACTTCTTGAGCCGCCGCCACCGCGTACACCTTTTCGAGAAGGACTCGAGATTGGGCGGCCATACCAACACGGTGGTTGTCGACGGTGCGAACGGCGCCGTTGCGCTCGATACCGGCTTCCTGGTCCACAACGACCGCACGTATCCGAACCTCGTGCGGCTCTTCGGCGAGCTCGGCGTGGCCACCCGCGACTCGGACATGTCGTTCGCGGTGTCGTGCCGGCGGAGCGGGCTCGAGTACAGCAGCCGCGGCGCCAACGGGTTCTTCGCGCAGCGGCGGAACCTGGTCAACGCGTCGCATCTCGCCTTGCTGCGCGAGATCGTGCGTTTCAATCGGGAGGCGCCGGCGCTGCTCCATGCGCCGGATGCGGAACGCCAGACGCTTGGCGATTTTCTCGAGTCCCGCCGTTTCGGTGAGGGGTTCACCCACCGGTATCTCTTTCCCATGGCGTCGGCCATCTGGTCGGCCTCGCTCGACGCGATCCGATCGTTTCCCGCGTTCACGCTCATCCGCTTTTTCGACAACCACGGGCTGCTCTCACTCAATGCGCAACCGACGTGGAAGGTCGTGGCCGGGGGCAGCGACACCTACATTCCCAGGCTCATCGCGCATCTGTCGGGCGACATTCACCCGGGCGCATCGATTCATTCGGTGCAGCGAAGCGAGGACGCGGTCACGCTGACCTTCCGCGATCGGCCGTCGATGCGGTTCGACGAGGTCGTGTTCGCGTGCCATGGGGATCAGGTGTTGCCGCTCCTGGCCGATCCGAGCGATCGCGAGCGCGACGTGTTCTCGTGCTTCACAACGACGAGCCAACAGCGCCTGGCTGCACACGGACGGCTCGGTGCTGCCCGTGCAGCCGCGGGCCCGGGCGTCCTGGAATTACCGGCTCGCCGGCGACCCCGATGCACCGCCGACGGTGACCTACGACTTGAATCGCCTCCAGGGGTTGACGACCCCGGAGCAGTACTGCGTAACCCTCAACCCGGATGGCGGGATCGACGAACGTCACCTGCTGCGGCGGTTCGTCTACCGTCACCCGCTGTACACAGCATTGGCGATCCGGGCGCAGCGGCACTGGGGCGACGTGAGCGGCGTCAATCGGACGCACTATTGCGGCGCCTACTGGCGCTACGGGTTTCACGAGGACGGGCTGCATTCGGCGCTCAGGGTGGCCCGCGCGCTTGGAGTCGAGTGGTGATCGACTCGGGACTATTCGTCGGCACGCTGCGTCATCGGCGGTTCAGGCCCGTGGCGCACGCGTTCACATATCCCCTGTTCATGGCGCTGCTCGACGTCGATCGCGTGTCCGAGTTGATGCACGTGTCGGCCGTGACGAGCTACAACCGTTGGAACTGGGCCAGCTTCGACGATCGCGATCATCTCGGCGATCCGAGCCGCCCGCTCAGGGATCGTCTCGTCGTCGACGCGACGCGCCACGGGATCGAGCTGCCGACGGGCCCCATCTTCCTGCTGACACACCTGCGATATCTCGGCTACTGCTTCAATCCGGTCTCGTTCTTCTACTGCTTCGATCGCGCAGAGCGGCTGCAGGTAGTCCTCGCTGAGGTGCGCAACACCTTCGGCGGAAGCCACCGCTACTGGCTGCGGCCCGATCCGGCCTCGCGCACGTTTCGGGCTGCCGCCGCGAAATCTCTCTACGTGTCGCCTTTCATGCCGGTCGACCAGGAGTACACGTTCGCCTTCACTCCGCCGGCGGGCCGCCTGGTGGCGCACATGGAGACCAGTCAGGCGGGCTCGGTTGGCTTCGATGCGACGCTGTCGCTCGAGCGCCGGCCCTGGACCGCGGCGGAGATCCGACGGGTGCTCGTGCGGTATCCCGCGATGACCGTCACTGTCATGGCGGGGATTCACTGGCAGGCGCTGAGGTTGTGGTGGAAGGGTGTGCCGATGGTGCGTCGCCTCACGGGTGACGGCGTGGGCGAACGTGCGGCCTACGCGGCCGAGACGGACGGCCGGACCGATTCGATGGTGGAGCGATGAGCATGGTGACGCAGTGGGCGAAGACGGCGTTTCTCTCCGGCCTCCGTGGCGTGACCGGCGGAACGCTGACCGTGGCGTGCCCCGACCGCACGTACCGGTACGGGGAGCCTGGCGAGTTGGATGCGGCCCTGACGGTCCACGACGAGCGGTTCTTTCGGCGGGCCCTCACCGGCGGGGACATCGGCTTCGGCGAGTCCTTCATGGACGGCGACTGGACAACGCCTGATCTCGTGCCCCTGGTGCGCTTGATGCTGCGCAACCGGCGGATCCTCGACGGGCAGAGTCGCCTGACAGGCGCGGCGCAACGGCTGGCAGGCGGATTCGCGCGCCGCCTCCGGGACAATTCCGTCGCCGGGAGCCGCCGGCACATCCGTCGGCATTACGACCTTGGCAACGAGTTCTTCCGCCTCTTTCTCGACGCAGACCTTCTCATGTATTCATGCGGCTACTTCGAGTCAGGCACTGACGCGCTGGAGCAGGCGCAGGTCCGCAAGGTCGATCGCATCTGCAGGGCGCTGAAGCTCTCGCCCACCGATCACGTGCTCGAGATTGGCAGCGGGTGGGGCGGCTTCGCCGTGTGGGCGGCGACCCAGTATGGCTGCCGCGTGACGACCACGACAATCAGCGACGAACAGTATCGCCACGTCTGCGAATGGCGGTCGCGAATCGGGGAGCCGGGCTCGCGCATCGAGGTGCGCCAGGCTGACTACCGCGAGTTGACCGGACGGTTCGACAAGGTGGTCAGCATCGAGATGTTCGAGGCCGTCGGCCTCAGCCACTACGACGAGTACTTCAAGGCGGTCGACCGCCTGCTCGCGCCGGATGGCGTGATGTTCCTGCAGACGATCACCGTCGACGATCAGTGGTTCCCGCAGTACCACCGCACCCCGGACTGGATCGAGAAGTACATCTTTCCGGGCGGTGAGCTGGCGTCGGTCGGAGAGATTCTCAAGTCGCTGGCGCGAACCACGTCGCTCTCCCTGTATCACGCCGAAAATTGCGGCACCCACTACGCCCTCACCCTGCGGGCGTGGCGTGCCCGCTTCCACCACAACCTGGCGCGGATGCGTGCCCTCGGGTTCGACGAACGCTTCATTCGCATGTGGGGCTTGTATCTGGGATCGTGCGAAGCAACGTTCCTCGAACGCCACACCGGGCTGTTCCAGCTGCTGCTGCTGAAGAACGGCGCTCAGCGCGTCCTGTTCAACGAGCCGTGGTCTGAACCCGCCACGCAACCGCAGACCGCAAGCGCCATCGTATCGGCGGCGTGAATGTGACCATGGGGTGAGACATGCGTGTGTTCGTGACAGGCGCGACCGGTTTCATCGGCCGGGCGCTGATTCCTCGACTCCAACGCGACGGGCATGCCGTGGTCGCGTGGGTGCGATCGCCCGCGCGTGCTCGGAGTCTCCTGGGCGCAGAGGTCGAACTCGTTCCCGCCGACACGACGCCTGACGGATTGGTCGCGGCGATCGAGCGCAGCGAGGCCGTGGTGAATCTGGCAGGCGAAGCGCTGCTGGGCGGCCGGTGGACGGCCGCCCGCCGTGCCGTGCTCGAAGCCAGCCGCATCGAGGTGACCCAGCGACTCGTGCAGGCGATGGCGGAGGCGACGACCCGCCCGCGGGTCTTCCTGTCCGGCAGCGCCGTCGGCTACTACGGCGACCGCGCCGACGAATCGCTCTCGGAAGCGTCAACCGGCGGCGCCGATTTTCTTGCGCGCCTGTGCCGGCGGTGGGAGTGCGCGGCCCAGGAAGCCGACCGGCTGGGCGCGCGTGTCGTGCTGCTGCGAACCGGGGTCGTCCTGGGCCGGGCCGGCGGCGCGCTCGCGCACATGCTGCCGCCGTTCGAATTGGGGGTGGGTGGCCCTATCGGAACCGGCGCGCAGTACCTGCCGTGGATTCATCTCCACGATCTCGTGAAGATCATCGCGGTGGCGCTGGTCGACGATCGCTATCGCGGTCCGGTGAACGGCGTGGCACCGGAGCAGGCGACCAGCCGAACGTTCGCGCGCGCCCTCGGTCGCGCCCTTCATCGCCCGGCCAGGCTGCCGGTGCCGACGCTCGCGATCAGGGCGATCTTCGGCCACGCGGCTACTCTGCTCCTGGCGAGCCAGCGCGTGGACCCTCGCGTGCTCAGGGAGCACCAGTTCGCGTTCGACTTTTCAACCCTGGACTCGGCGCTCGAGGACATTGTCGGCGGCACCGTCGTCGCGATCTCGCCGGTGCAGTCGAGCCCCGAAGGCGCCGGGGAGGCTCGCTACGAGCTGCGGGCCAGGACGCTGATCGACGCGCCGCTCGAGCAGACGTTCGCCTTCTTCTCGAAGGCCGCAAACCTCGGCGTGATCACGCCGGCTGCGATGCGATTCTCCATTCAGGGACAGGTGCCGCCGATGGCGGCAGGGGCCGTGATCGACTACCGCGTGCGCGTCGGTCCCGTGCCCGTTCGTTGGCGTACGCGCATCACGTCGTGGGAGCCGGGTCGAAGCTTTGCCGATCTTCAAGAGAAGGGCCCGTACCGCTTCTGGTGGCACGAACACAACTTTCAGGCCGATGGCCCGCGCACGGTGATGGAGGATCGCGTGTATTACACGCCGCCGCTCGGGATCGTCGGGCGCCTCGCACACCGCTTCTTTATTGGCACGACACTCAGGAAAATCTTTCAGTATCGAGGCGACGTCATCCGCCTCAGATTCGGAGTGGTCGTCCCGTGACAGGACGGCCCTTCGAGGCGCACACGGCGCGTTTTTCGCTCGGCCAGAGATTGAGTGCGCTTATGACATGACTTAGCGTGGAAGTCCCACCTGCTGCATCACTTCCTGGAAGGCCGGTTCAGTCGCGATCGCCCTGAACGGCGGGTACTGCCCTATCTGGGCGAACTCGACGGCACGGTCTTCATAGGCGCGCTGGAGCGGTCCGAATCCCGCGCGATGTCGGTTTCCGCTTCCGGTATAGCCCTCAAGGGAGCGCGATCGCCGCTGGAACCAGTGCGGCGAAGAACTTCACCTGGACCGAGTAGCCTGCGCGCCCGGCCGCTCGCTCTGGTCAGTCGGCTAATCGAACGCGACGCATCAGGTCCTCGAAGCGCGGATCGGCGCGGAGGCCGTCCCACTGGGGCGCAACCTTCAGCGCCCACAGCCGGCGTGAGCGATCGGCATATGCCCGCTCGAGCTGCTCGAACGCCTGATCCGTGCGACCGAGGCCGGCGAGGATGGTTGCCACGTAGTATGGCGACACGTAGTGACTCACCGCGCGTTGCTGGAGACCTTCAAGAATCCTCTCAGCCCGAACCTTGTCGCCCGCTGCCGCGTGCGCGAAGCCGAGATTCGCGAGCACCAGAAGATTGTCGGTCGAGAGGGCTGACGCCTGCTCGATTTCGGCAATCCCTTCAGGGAACATCCGTTTCCCGACGTAACCAAGACCGATGAAGTGGTGAGCCGCGACGAAACGCGGATCGATCTCGAGCGATTTCTTGAAGTGCTCGATGACTTCGTCGTAGCGCCTGGCGCCAATGAGCGCCCACCCGGCCGCGAAGTTGTTGAAAAGGCTGACCGGATCGAGTTGCAAGGCGCGGCGCGTTTCGGCCACGGCTTCGTCGGTCGATCCCTGTGACGCCAGGCACAGCCCGTACTCGCGATGCGCGTCCGATCGGTTCGGCGTCAGCTCGATGGCGCGCCTGAACGATTGGCCGGCAGCTGCCCAATCCCACTCGTGGTACGCCTGCACTCGTCCCAGGGCGACATGCGCCTCGGTCGAGAGCGGATCGAGCTTGACCGCCATCTGAGCCGCCTGCTGCGCTCGATGGAGCGATCGGGCCCCGGGAGGCGCGTCGCTCGCCAGCGAGATGTACGCGTCGGCAAGGCCCGCGTGCGCGAGGGCGTACCCTCCGTCCGCCGCGACGGCACGCTCGAAGTGCTCGGCGCTCTTACTCCATCCCTCGAGCGTCATGCGGTTCCAGTGGAATCGGCCGATCAGGTACTCGCGGTGAGCCTCCGCGCTGTCGGTTCCCCGTGCCGCGACGCGCTGCGCCTCGCCGCCAGTCAGCTCGCCCCGGAGCGCCTGAGCCACCTGCGTGGAAAGCAGATCCTCCACGTGCAGCAGATCGCCGAGCGGCACGTCGAACTGGTCGGCCCAGCGCGCCGAGCCGTCACGCACCAGCAGCAGACGGGCGGTGACGCGCAGGCGTTGTCCATCGCGATGAATGGTCCCGTCGAGGACCGATTCAACGCCCAGCTCCCGCCCGACCCTGATCGGATCCCGATCGTTCGTCGCATAGCGGCGAAGGGCGGTCGCCGGGCTCACGACCAGCTCGCGGATGACGGCAAGCTTCGTGGAGACGACGTCGGCCAGGCCGAATTCAAGCGACTCATCGCGGTCGCTCTCGACGACAGGAACGAACGGCAGCACGGCCACCGAACGGATCGCCTCGGCGTCGGCCATTGGCCGTTCCGATAGCAACCACCAGGACGCGCCCGCGAGCACCACAAGCAGTGCGGTTGCGAGCGCGAATCGAACTGTCCACGTCGGGGCCCGCTCGTGGTTGCCGGTTGACGGCGCGATCCTCGGGGCGGACTCGCCGACCGTGACCG
The DNA here is from genome assembly GCA_963748265.1 of uncultured Acidobacteriota bacterium. GTDB lineage: Bacteria > Acidobacteriota > Vicinamibacteria > Vicinamibacterales > CAVVIG01 > CAVVIG01. Next base: position 575,584 of record CAVVIG010000005.1, read on the forward strand.
GCGCGGCGAACGTGTAGCCGCGCCCAGGGACTGTCACGACATAACGATGTTCGCCGACGCGTTCGCCGAGCGCCTTTCGCAGTGCGGACACGTTGACCGTGAGGTTGCCCTCTTCAATCGCCGTATCCGGCCAGACGCGCCGCATCAGTTGGTCTTTGTCCAGCACCTCGCCACGGTGCTCGATGAGCGCAAGGAGAATGTCGAACGCCTTCGGCGTCAGCGGGACCGGCTGTTCATGTTTGGACAGCAGCCGTCGTGCGCTGTCCAACGCGAACGGACCGAATTGGTAATGTTCCGGGCCTTGCATGGGACTTGATCCCGGCGCTTTGGAGGTTTTAGCAAATCTTAGGCGGCATCTTAAGGACTTTCCTGCCGTGCCGGCCCACCCTTGCGGTCAGGAGATCATGATGCCAGCTGTTCTCAGGCTCGTCGCTTCGATCCTCGTTACCACGTCGCCTATGGCGGACGCCGGCCGCCACTCGATCGACGTCACTGAGGCTACGGCCTCAGCAGCGATTCCAGGTGCCCCAGCGCAATTGACGAGCCGTCGCTGCCAGATCGAATCGCGACCCAACGGACAACCGGACATCGTCGCCACCGACGCCGGCTGGCTTCGAGGGGCGCGCGCCGGGCAGACGTACGTCTTCAAGGGGATTCCGTACGCGGCGCCGCCGGTCGGCGACTTGCGCTGGACGCCGCCGCACCCCACGCCCTGTTGGCTCGGCGTCCGCGAAGCCACCACCTTCGGTAACGTGTGCGCACAGGCCACGACGCGCATTGGCCCGACAACGGCGTGGTTTGGGAATGAAGATTGTCTGTATCTGAACGTCTGGACACCACGGGACCGGCAACCCGGTGAACGCTTACCCGTGCTGTTCTTCCTTCACGGCGGCGGCAACACAGTGGGGTCTGGATCAGCAACAGTTGCGGCGTCGGCGAGCACGCTCGGGCCGAATATTCAGGACGGTCAGCAGTTGGCGGAGCGTGGTGCCGTTGTCGTCACCATCAACTACCGCCTCGGCATGCTCGGCTTTCTTGCGCACTCTGCCTTATCTCGCGAGAGCGACACGGGTGCGTCGGGCAACTACGGGATCAGAGACCAGATCGCGGCGCTCGAGTGGGTGCAGCGCAACATCGCCAACTTTGGTGGCGATCCGGCGCGGGTTCTTGCCTTCGGCCAGTCCAGCGGAGGGCGCAATGTCTGCGGCCTTATTGCGGCGCAGCAGGGGCGGCGCTGGTTTTCGAGAGCCGGAATACTGAGCGGCGGCTGCGAGAACTTTCCTTCGCTATAAGAGGCGGAAACGGTCGGGCAGACGTGGGCGATGCGGGCGGGCTGCGACGCGACCGACGATGTGGGCTGTCTTCGTGGGTTGTCGACTGCGCAGGCGGTCACGTTGCTTCAACAGCCACGTGGACTGTTCGCCAACGACTATTTCCAGATCGGGCCGATCGTCGATCGTGTGCTCATCCAGGATCAGCTTTTCGCGTTGCTCAGGTCACGGCAGTCCGCTTCCCCGCCGCTGCTCGTGTCCTCGGCCGACAATGAAGTGGCCTTCGCGTTGTTTCCGTTGATGTTCACGGGACCAATCGATACAGCAGGCGATTTCGCCACGGCACTCAAGTCGATTGCACCTGAACACATCGTCGGACCCATTCAGTCGGCCTACCCTCTGGCCAAATTCGCAACGCCGAGGCAGGCGCTGATGGCCCTGCTCACCGACGCAAATATGGTGTGTGTGGCGCGACGAGCGGCGCGCGCGGCGGCGGGAGCCGGCGGGGTGGTCTGGCGTGCGGCATGGCTGCACACCGCGTCGAGCGGGTCGGCCCGGCCGTTCGGTCCCGCGCATGTCACGGACCTCCCATACTGGTTCGACACGTTGCGCAAGATGCCAGGCTTCGTACCCACCTCTCGCGAAGTCGCGTTGGCCGATGCGATGTCCCGGTCGCTCATTGCGTTTGCCGCGACAGGCGATCCGAATTACCCCGCCGGGGTCAAGTGGCCACGGTACGACACATCGACCGACGCGCACATGGCACTCGACGACAACATCACGGTCGGGCGCGGCTTCCATTCGCAAAGTTGTGACTTCTGGGACACGCACCTGCCTCCGCTCGGGTACCGCGCTACGCCGTGAGTCGCGACGTAACAACGAATGCGCTCCGCTGATTGGCGGAAGCTCTGCGTGTGTCAGCGCCTGGCCATGAGCTCTTCGAGTTGAAACGCATGGCGAATCGGGTGCATCACCGCGTGCTCCAGCATGGCGTCGATGGAGTACAGCGTTTGCCATCGCGATCGGTATTCGGGGGTGTCCAGTTGTTCGTCGGCGACATCATGGAGGGATGCGCGCCAGCGCGCCAGCACGTGCTCCATGTAGCTCTCCGCCTCCTCGGATAGCGCCGTTGCGTCTGGCGCCGGAAGAATGCCCGGGTCGGGCAGCTTCAGCACCTCGCACATCCACACCATGTAGCCGCGGGATGCGCCCAACACGTGGCGCACGAGCGCGTCCAGGGAGGCGTACGCCGGATCCTCCGTTGAGGGCAGGGCCACCCTGGCGGCTTGGGCACTCCGCCAGGTCTGGACGAATCGACGCAAGTGCTCCTCGTGCAGGAGGACCAACGCGCGGACGGCACGAGAGCGATATGGCGGTGTCGGCAACGACATGTTGAGACCCAGATGTTCCGACGAAGCTCACTGAAGCTCCGGCTGTCCTCGCCCCTCATGTAGGCGGCTGTACCGAGCATCATGAACGCGGCCCGAACGCCCTACGCCGAGTTTTCCCTTCGGAGTCCGTAATGCCGCCTCGCCCACTCGACAGTGTCGGCCGCGGCGCGATCGACGTCCGTCGGTGGCAGGCGGAAGCGCTCGCGGAATCGGCGGTCGTCAACGATGAACGGCTCCTCCCACTGGTAGCGCATCTCGGCGAGCTCACGAAACAGTGGGCTGAAGAGCGCCGTAGCGTTGACGACCCAGCCCGGTAGCTGACGCACGTGGACAGTGCGGCTCATCGTCGTGGCGAGCCGGGCGACAAGCTCGCGCAGCGTCCCTGCGGGAGCGCACGGCAACATCCATGGCTGGCCGTACACGTCGACCTCTGCGCAACCTAGCGTCGCCAACCCGCCGGCGACGTCCGGAATGTAGTGATACGTGTGAACGGCATCGAGCTGAAAGGGTAAGTACGCGGTCCTGCCTGACAGCGCTCGAGGCCAGAAGAAGTCGCCGAGCACGGTGAGTGTGCCTCCGGGTCCGTAGAAGTCGGAGGCACGTCCTGAGGTCGCGAGGATATCGCCTCTCTTGTGAGCGTCGAACAAGCGCTCCGCGGCTCGGGCGCGAATCTCGCCTTTGCGGCTGCACGGGTTCACCGGCGTGTCTTCACTGAGCGCCCGGCCGCGCGGCCGTCCCAGCGCGTAGACGTTGTCGAGGACCACCAGGCGAGCGCCGGCTCGAGCTGAGGCGGCGATGAGATTCTCCATGTAACGCGGGATTGTCTCGGCCCAGATCCGAGCATCATACGGAGGGTTCATGCAGTGGTACACAACGGTCGCGCCGCGCGCTGCCTCGGTGCAGAAGGTCGAGTCCGCCGCATCCCCCAGGGCCACCTCACAGCCGGCCGGAAGCCGACCCGAAGAGCGTTTGGCGATCCGCACGCGTTTGCCAGCCGCGAGCAGCCGCTCCGCGAGCGGAAATCCAACTTGCCCGGCGCCGAACACGACGTGCAACTGAGGGATCATCGACAACAACTTAACAACAGCGTCGGTGGCTGGATGGTGTCAAAATTCAGCTCAGGCAGGAGGAGGGTGATGACTGCGGCGCCGGGTAGACGATGACGCGACGAACACTAACCGCCTGCGCCGTCTACGTCGCCGCGGCATGCGTGTTCACCTGGCCCCTGGCGCTGCACCCACGCACATTGTTTGGTGCGATGGACGCGACCGGCGACGCCTCGTTGAACCTGTGGGCGCTCGGGTGGGATCTCCGGGTCATCTCCGAGCACCCGTCGTGGCTGCTGTCAGGGCGCATCTTCGACGCGAACATCTTCTTCCCCGCGCCGCGCACGCTCGCCTACTCGGACAACCTGATTCCGCAGGCCGTGGCGCTCTGGCCCGTCTACTTCGTCACGCGCGATCTCCTCTTCTGCTACAACGTGCTGTTCTTCGGTTCGCTCGTGGGGGCCGCGCTGGCCATGCACGTCCTCACGCGCACGCTGACCGGCAGTGAGCGAGCGGCGTATGTCGCCGGTCTCGTGTTCGGGTTCGCACCCTACCACTTCGCGCATCTCGGACACATCCAGCTCCAGGCGCTGTACTTCATGCCGCTGTCGTTTCTGGCGCTCTTCCGCCTGTTCGAGCGCGAGCGGCGGCTGGATACCATCGTGCTCGGTGTCGTGCTCGGCCTGCAGGCCGTCAGCTCGATGTACTACGGCATCATGGGCGGCATCGGCATCGCCTTCGCGACTGTTGCACTCGTGCTGCTGACGCGACGGGTCCGCGACTGGCGACTCCTCCGCCGCCTGGCGAGCGCAGCGCTGCTCGGCGCGCTGGTGATGCTGCCGTGGGCCATCCCGTACCTGCTGGTTCACCGCGACACAGGCGCCGGGCGCTTGATCGGCGATGCCGCACGCGGTGGCGCCGTTCTCGCCAGCTACTTCCAGGCGCCCGTGACGAACCTGGTGTACGGCAAGACCGGCCTGTTGCGCCCCGGGCCGGACGCATGGCTGCCCTTCACCGCAGGTGGGGAGCAGGAGCTCCTCATCGGCTTCTCTGCCCTGCTGCTGGCCCTGCTCGGATGTGCGCTGGCGGTCAAGGAAACGCGCAAAGCCGCCGTGGTATTCGGCGTAGTCGCGGTGTTAGGAGTAATCCTGTCGATGGGGCCGGACGGCCCAACACCGCTCTACACCCTGCTGTACCGCGGGGTGTTCGGCATGGCCGCGATCCGCGCAGCACCTCGCTTCGCCGTGCTGGCACTCTGCGGCATCGCCGTTCTCGCGGCGCTGGCGATTCACGGACTGGAAGCCCGTCGGCCACGTCTGGCCAGAGGCGTGTTCGTCGCCGCGCTGCTGGCGCTGACAATCGAGTACTCGAACGGGGTCATCGCATACCCCGCGCCGCCGGCCCTGCGCACAGGCGCTGGCGAGTGGCTGGGCGGCCAGCCAGGGACAGGAGCGGTGATCTGTGTGCCCATGCGCGTGTGGCTGGCCAACACGCCGTGCATGCTGCAGTCGCTCGAACATCGGCGGCCTGTCGTCAACGGCTACAGTGGCATCGTGCCGCCGTTCTTCGAGGCCCTGGTCGCCACGTCCAACCTCCTGCCCGCTCCGGAGGCGCTGCTGGCGATGCACAACATCGGGGTGGAGTTCGTGGTCAGCGACGAGCCTCTGACGTCCGACGCTGGCGTTCGGCGAGGTGCTGGTCGAACGGGCACGATTCGACCAGCAGCGCGTGTATCAGCTTCAGTGGTCGCCCGAGATCGAAGCGGCCGTGCGGGCGGTCGTCGACATACCGCCCGCGGATCCAGGGCCGGTTCCCTTCGTCAGCGGAGAAGCCGCCACTTACAGCGTGCGCTGGACGAGCGGTCCGCTGGAGCTGGCGGCAGGTCAGGCCACCATCTCGGTGATGCCGCCGCCGCCGGACGCCGCCTATGCGTTCCGGGTTGACGCATCGACGGCACCCTGGATGTCGCGCTTCTACGAGGCGGTCGTCAGGCTGGAGTCGGCGACCAGCGCCGGGCTGCTGCCACTGACATACACGCGAGTCGATCGACGAGGGGACGCGGCGCATCGAGCGCCAGCTGACCTTCGACCCCGAGCGGCACGAGGCGCGGGTCGTCAGCGGCGGGACGTCAGTCGTGCTCCCGGTCGGCGTCGGCGCGCGCGACCCAATCAGCACGTTCTTCTACCTGCGGACGTTGCCGTTGACCGCAGGGGCGCAGTATGCGGTTCCGATCAGCGACAACGGCCGGCCGCTGCGGCTCGACGCGACCGTGGGCGCGCCCGAATCGATCGTCGTCGACGGGCAACCGCGGCAGGCGTGGAGGCTCGAGGCGTCAATCAGCGAACGGATCGACCGCGACCCATTGCGGCTGACCGCCTGGCTGAGCGCCGACGAGAAGCGCGTGCCGCTCGTCGTGGATGTGAGCGCCCAGTTCGGGACGGCGCGCGTCGAACTCACGAACTACCGCGCGAACTGACGGACCGCGCTCTCCCACCTGCGATCCCCAACGCGTGCCTACTTCGCCTGCACGAACTCCATGGCGAGCCGCGCACCCGCAAGACGCCGGACGCGCAGCGTTGACGCCGCTCCCAGTGCGATAACCCGCACGCAATCGGGTTCCGGCGTGGTAAGACTGAAGGTGCCTGCCTGCGCCTGGGGAACAAGGACATGACGCTCTGGACTCGACTCGCTGGCCCGGCCGCACTCGGCGGCATCCTCGTCCTCGCGACCTTCAGCGCACAGGCCCAGCAGCAGCCTGTCTTTCGCGGCAGCACTGATGTCGTCCGCGTGTTCGTCACCGTCACGGACCGCGACGGCAAGCTGGTCACCGCGCTCGCACGTGACGACTTCGAGCTGCGCGACGAGGGCAAGCCTCAACCGATAACCCTGTTCGACAACACTCCCCAGCCGATCCGCCTTGTCGTCATGCTCGACGTCTCCGGGAGCATGGAGGGTAACCTGGCGCTTCTGCGGGCGGGCGCTGACCAGCTGTTCGGACGCCTGTTGCCAGGCGACGTGGCACGGGTGGGGCTGTTCGGCCACGACGTGACGATCAGTCCGACGTTCACGAGCGATCGCAGCGAGCTCCGGCGTGCGCTGCCGGAGGACATCGCGCAGGATGCTCCGACGCCGCTGTGGCGCGGCATCGACTCAGCGCTCGACGCGCTCCGCGAAGGCGGCGATGAACGTGGCGTCATCCTCGTGCTCAGCGACGGCAAGGACACGAACTCCCTGATGACGATGGGCCGTCCCGCGAGTCAGTCGCAGGTCATCGATCGGGCGCGGCAGGACGACGTGATGATCTACGCGATCGGGATGCGGAGCCGCGGTCAGCGGCCGCCGATGCCGGGCGTCGGTGCCGGCGGGCTGCAGGCGATGCTGATGGCCGACTGGCCGGATCCGGGTCTCGCGCGCGTCGCGGAGGAGACCGGTGGCGGCTACGTCGAGATCCGGCCCGGTCAGGACCTCGGCGACGCGTTCGCTGCCGTCGCAGACGAATTGCACACGCAGTACATGCTTGGGTTCGCCCCGCCGAAACGTGACGGAAAAGTGCACGAGATCGGCGTGCGGCTGACGAAGGGCGGCATGAAGGCGCGGGCGCGAAAGGGTTACGTCGCGCCCAAGGGATGACTCCTTCTCAGGCGTCGAGCCGATCGATCTCCGCGTAGGCTTTCTGCAGCCAGTACTTGACCCGCTGCCGCTCGAGAATGCCGAGCGTGTGCCCGTCCTTTCCACCCCGGTTGGTAGCGGCCCAGAAGCTCGTGCTGTGTGCGTCGATCTTCTGCATCGTGACGTCCTGAAGTCGGCGGAGGGTTATCACCTTCGCTCCAGCGTCCTTTGCCCGAGCCATGGCTCCGGACGACTCGAGGATCGCGAAGTCGCTGCCGCGCACTTCGTTGAGCACGACGACGATTTGCAGGTGACCCCCGAACTGGTCGATCAGGGTGCCGAGCAGGTCTGCGGAGTCGCGACCGGAATCCATCACGTGCCAGTAGGTCAGCGACAACCCCAGTTCGGCGCCGTCGTCGAACATGCCGGACTCCTCCAGCCAGGCCGTCAGGAATCCGTGCGTCTGGGCGGCGAGGTCGACGATGATGCGGCGCTCCGGCTGTTCAACCGCCGCCTCGACGATACGGTCGAGCTCGTCGTAGCGGTCGACGACGGCTGGCGCTGCGAAGTCGGAGTAGAAGCGGAGCAGCGCGCCGTGCGACTTGTCGGTGTCGAAGCCGACGAACGGCGTTCCCCGGTCAATGAAGTACTGGGCGAGGATGCGCGCGACGACTGACTTGCCGACGCCGCCTTTTTCGCCGCCGATGAAATGAACTTGCGCCATGTTTCTGGATACCTTTAACGAAGTCTCTGGAGAGTGGTTTGAGGAGTGCTGGCGTGGCCGCCGGTCTGGCTGACATCGTAACACTGGACGAACCGGAGTCCACCGCCTGACGGCACGTGCAACATAGGTTGCTTGACCGACGTCAGCGAAGCGAGTCGGCTGCTTTGGTTCGGGTATCCCTTGCGGGCGACCAGCAGGAGAGACTAATTCGTATCGGGAGCGGCCTTGCCAAGCGCCGCGCGGCCGAACACGATGATGCAGCCAGCGAGGAGGCCCAGCACGACACCGAGCATGGCATTGCGCGCGAGATAGCGACTGACTGGAAGGCTTGGCGCAATGGCGGCGTCGACCACCTGGAGCCGTGGCGTTCGGCCGATCGCTGCGAGCCTGGCGCCCTGATATCGTGCGGCGACATCTTCGTACGACTTCCGCGCCATCTTCCGTTGGACGTCCAGCTGTTCGAGGATGGCCTCGCGCTCGTAAAGCTGCGAGAGCCGCACGAGCTCTTCATTCTTGAGGCCCGTGGCCTCCAGGAGCCGTGCGCGCTGTCGTTCGAGTGAGGCCACTTCCGCCCGCGTCTTCGCGACCTGTCCGTCAAGCTCCTGGAACACGAGGTTGCTTTCCTGACGATTCATCTCGAGCCCGAGCAGATCCTGACCAGACCCTCCGGAAGCCCGCGCTACCTCGGTCGCAGTTCGATCCTCTACGACACTCTGCTTGAGCGTCGTTATCGGCGCACGGCTGCTCAGCTCCGTTTCAGCGCTGGCGAGCCTGGCACGCTCGGCATCGAGGGTGACGTTCAGCTCGAGCAGTTCGGCTCGCTGGGCCAGCAGTGTCTCGACTTCCTTCTTGACCAATTCGATCTGCGCCGTCCGCCTGTAATCGTTGTAAGCGGTCTCGGCCGTCTTGAGCCAGTCCGTTGCCTCATCGAGCATCGTCTTGAGGTCGTCCTCGACGGCACCAACTTCGCTGCGTTTCGCCTTGCCGGCATGGTCGATCGCGAAGTCACTGAAGCCGTTTGCGACGCGCGCGGCTAGTTCCGGCTCGTCGAGGCGAGCGACGACTCTGACGAGGTTCGAGGCAGGAACTGCCCGGACCGTCACGACCTCCTGCAGCAGCGCCTGGGGGGAGAGATTGTAGGGTGCTTCGTTGAGCTTCAGTTCGCGGACGGTCTGCTCGGCGACATTCTGGTTCGTCACAAGGGTGACAAATCCCAGCGCATCAAGTGTCGGCACTGTCGGCTCAGCCACGATTGACGGGCTCACGGACACCGTCGCCGTGGCCTCGGTCCTGGCGCCTGGCAACGAGGCTGACCGCAGCGCCGGCAAGTCCGAGCAGCACCGCCAACAACGCAAGGGTCGTGCGTCCGCGCCACAAGTTGACGAGGTGGACGCGCAGTTCCAGAACGTCACCTGGCGCAGGCGCTTCAACGATCGTCGGAGAGGCGGGCGAACGACGACCAGGTGCGGGCACTTGAGATGGGATGTTGGACACAGACATCGTAGGCTACCCCGCCTCCTGCACGGCATACGTAGAATCGCCTTCGGTGCCCAGCGGCATCGATGCCAGCGAATTCAGATACACGACGAGGAGCGGGACGAACGCGACGAACCGAAAGTACTGCAGGACGGGGTGAGCGACCTCGAACAGCACGACCAGACACGAGAGCCACAGCGCCGCTCGCCGATCGCGCAGATTGAACCGGAGGAAGAGGAAGAAGCCACCATACACGGTGAGGAGCAGCGGAAGGGAGCCCCTCAAGAGGTTCACAACGATTCCCGAATCGCCGAGAAAAAGCGTCTCGGTCGTGGCGAAGCCGATGGGCGAGAATGGCGAATTCGACAGGTAGGCGAAGTTGGAGGCGAGAAGTCCGTCCGCAGCGTACCGGACAGCCAGGCCCGTAATGCGGTCGCCGAGAATCGCCTGTTCGACGCGCGCGTAGAGTGTTGTGGGATCGAGACCGGCTGCCACGAGCAGACCGACCGCTGCGAGGCCCATTAGGACCGCGAGAGGCGCGGCCTGCTTCCGGTGCGCTCGCAGCGTGGGCCAGGCAGCCTGCACCCCGGCGACGACGCCGAGTATCGCGCCCGTCGTCGAACGCAGCAGGACGAGCAAACCGAGCAGAGCCAGCGCCGCGCCGAATCGCCACGCGCCACCACGCGCCTGATAGGTCTTGAGCTGGAGATAGAACAGGATGTAGATCATCACGCCGGCGATGGCATGCGTCCCGAAAGTCAGCACCGGCTTGTTGTAGATGACCACCATGCTGTAGAGCAGTTCCGGGTAGAACGAATTGTACAAGCCGTACGCGATGCGGTCCGCGGCCGACACGTTCAACGCCAGCGCGTAGCCCGCCACCAGGCTGATCCCGACGATCCCCACGAATGCGCGTTCCAGTCGATGCGAGGCCCTGACTCGCAGGTCGAGCGTATAGAGCAGGGCGAGGCTGACGTAGAGCAGAACAACACCTGGGCCGCTGCGTTCGAATGACGAGGTAATCGTGAACAAGGTCAGCAGACCGAGCAGGCCGACGCTCAGGACCAGGACCGCCGGCGGAGTCGTTCGCTTCGCAACGCCCAGCATGACCGCCAGAAGTCGCAGGTGCCCGCAATCGCGATGATGGACAGCTCGCGGGAGATGACCGTCCCAATCGAACTCGGAAGATAGAAGCCGAATGCGGCGGTCGCGACCGCCACGCCGGCGACCCGGTCATCTCGCGTCATTCCTGGACTGCCTGGAACAAGGCCAAATGTTGAATGATAGCCGCCATACTACCGCACGCGTCGTGGCCGCGCGACGAGGATGAGCTCTTCACCACTCGTGGGCCAGACCGTTCCAAGGACATGCTCGGCAACCTGGAATGCGACGGAGTTGACCCGCCGCAAGCCGCCGGGCTTGCCACGCTCTCCACGTCCGTGACGGCTCGTGGCGATACTTCGACTGCCGGACCAGGCGAATCGCGCGTAGCGGGCGGATGTGCGGAGCCGTTCGACCTCGAGCCCGGCCCGTTGTGCAACCTCGGTCAGACTCGGCCGCAGAGAACAGGATCACGTGCCGCGGTGGATCGAGATGCACGTAGGAAGCGCCGAACCAGCGGGCTCCAAGACCGCGCGCGTTGGGGGTCACCACGACGATCCGTGCGTTCGGACGGCACACACTCGCAAGACTCTCCAGGAAACCGACGGGATCCGGCACATGCTCGATCACGTGATGGGTGATCACCGCATCGAAGGACGCGCGAGGCGCCTCGTTGACCGATGCACGCACGTCGAGTCCGTACTCACGGCGTGCGACATCTGCGGCCGCGCGATCCGGCTCGACTCCCATCACGTCCCAGCCAAAGCCTCGCATGCGGCGCATCAGTTCGCCGTTGCCGCACCCAACATCGAGAAGTTTTCCATCCGCGACGAATGGCAGCCAGTTGACCACGCCGCCGAAGAGGTCCTGCACCCCTGGCAGCAGATGCCAGAACGCCCAGGACGCTTCGGAAGGTGCACCGTAGCCGTAGTGACGAGCGAGGTACGCACGGATCCACGGTTCGAGCCGTCCCCAACGCGGCTGCGTTTCCGTGCCGGCATGCGTGCAGTAGCCCGCGTACAGCAACCCGAGATCCTCGACAGCAGGCTGAGGATCCAGCCAGAGGAGATCGCAACTTCGGCACTCCAGCATCCGCCACTCGCCCGGCGCCGAGTACAAGCGATCGCGCAGGTGTGACCAGGCTGCTCGACCGGGACGCCCGCACAGGTAACACGGACGGTCATGGAAGACGCGTACACCCTCGTTGGTCGAGGCCACTGCCCCTGCGGGATTCAGCAGTCACGTCTCACGCCCCGCGTTCCATCCGGCTGTCGGAGCACTCACGCGCTGGGAAATAGACTCAAGTAACATAGCTGCCAGGTCGTACACATCGCCTGTTGGTTTGCAGTCGAAGCTCCTCAATCGGTTCATGCCAGTATCCAACATCACATCTGCGTCCCTCCAACAATCGGGACACGGCCGCGACCTCGGTGTCTGCATGTGTGGTGGGGATGCGGCGCTGCTATATAAGGCCCTCGCCGATCGCACCCGGATCGACGAACGAAACCCGTCTCTGGACGATCGTAGCGCGGCACGCCTGCGGATGCATCTGGATGAACCGCATCCTTCCGCGAGGATATGGGAAAGCCTGCCAGAGCGCCAACACGCCATGCGGTGCAGTGTACCGTCGGAGCGGGATTAACGACGGTTCGAGAACGCCGTGAGCGGCACTATCGTTCTCATGCCTTTGGCTATGGGACCACGCGCCGCATCTCGCGTACAAATCGTGGCAGGTCTGAGAGGTGCTCGACAAAATGAGAGGAGATAACCACGCCGACTGACGCATTCGGGAATCCGGGCGAGCACGTCGTAAACGTACCCGACCACGTCCACCGCGTCGCAGTCGAGCGCATCGATCGTAATGCGCGGGGCGTTCTTTCTGATTCAGGCACGCGCGGCGCTCCTGCCTCGACGCCACAGCGCCGGATCTCGGAGCAGATAGGCATAGCCGCTCGCAACCTCCCGCAACTCGACCGCCGACCGGTGGCCCAGCGCGCGGAGCGTCCGCGCGATCAGCTCCGGCCCCAGCGTCACGGCAACGGTCACCCAGGCGCTGACGGGCGAAAAGTGCTTGAACGCGTACAGCACACGGCTGCGCAACGAATAGAAGAGCCGCGTTGCCTTCACCTGCTCACTGGACCGTGCTCCATGGTGCACAGCGGTCGCGCCGGCGAAACAGACCGAACGAAACCCGCGCTGCCGGGCGCGCAGCGAGAAATCCACCTCTTCGAAGTACACGAAGAACCGCTCGTCGAAGCCGCCGAGGCTCTCGAAGACCTGCCGCCGCACCAGGAAGAAGGCGCCGATGACCTGATCCACATCCCTGGTGGTGTCGCCGTCGGCCATCGAGATCAAGAGTGGCGGAAATGACCCCGGGAGGAGCCGATCGAGCCCGAAGGCCTGCCCGATGTAGGACCGCACCGTCGGGAAATGCGCTCCCGCCACGACCGAGTCGCCCTGGGCATCGACGAGCCGGATCCCGCAGATGCCGATGTCGCCTGAATCAGAACGCTCCAGGAAGGTGAGCGTGCGGGTGAGCGTCTCGGGAAACAGCCGCGTGTCGGGGTTGAGGAACAGCAGGTAGTCGGCCTTCGAACCAGCTGCGCCCTGATTGCACGCCGCAGCGAAGCCGCGGTTCTCCGCGTTCCGCACGACCGTGAGCGGAAGCGGGCCTGCCTCGAGCTGCTGGCCGGACCCGTCGCGCGAGGCGTTGTCAACCACGACGACACGCGCCAGGTGAAACGCCGCGCGGTCGGAAGCAGCGATCGAGGCGAGACACTCCACAAGCTCTCGCGCGGTATTCCAGCTCACGATGACGATGTCGAGGGAGACCATCAGCTATACCGGGCGCGATCGCAGCCGGCGCAGGGCCAGAACCGCGTAGTCGCGATCATCCTTGGTGACCAGCTGCGGCAGCGAGCCAAGAAGGAGCACCATCGCCGCGATGAACACGGCGCTTCGGCTCGCCAGCCCCGGGAGCCGCGAGTAGGACGCAGAAGACGCCGACCGATGCCAGGAGCATCATCGCGAAGCGCCGATACAGGCGTCCGGGGTCGGGCAACAGCCGTCGTGACGCCGCGAAGAGGACCGTCGCGTCGAGGAGCATGCGGATTCCCCAAACCACCGCGGTGCCGATCGGCCCGAACTGCTGCGTGGCCCACCACAATGCACCAAGGTAGAAGGGCACTTGAAGCAGTTGCAACTTTGCCGTGAGGTCCGCGCGCCCGACGGCCTGCAGCAAACTGATTGGTGCGACCGCCAGGCTGTTGAGGAGCACGCCGAAACAGAACCAGGGTATTGCCTGCGAGCTCTCCGCCGAGAAGTCGCCGCCCAGCCAGATGCGCAGCAACTCCGGCGCAAAGGCAGCGCCCGTGAGCGTGACCGGGGCGAGCAGCACGAAGATGTACGTGCTCATCTTGCTGAACAGCCCGCGCAGTCCGGGGTTGCCTGACGCAGCGGCCGCGCTGAAGGCGGGGAACAGCACGCCGCTCACCGCCATGGGGACCACGGTCAGCTTGGTGATGAACTCCTGCGGTGTCGCGTAGTACGCGACGGCGGCCAGCGTCGCCAGCGCTCCCAGGACGAAGCGATCCAGGAAGGCGATCAGAGTGCCGGCAACATTCGCGATCGTCATCCACATGCCGGTTCCGGCCAGCTGTCGGAGGGCTGACATGCGCAGATGGCTCACACGAAGATGCGGCCAGCCGCGCAGGCAGAACAGCAGATACGCGACGCACGACAGGACGCGCGACGCGGCGATGACAGCGACTGCGGCAGCGACCGACCGCGTGAAGGGCAGCACGAGAAGCGGGCCAAGGTACGTCAACACGCCGAGCGGCATGCGCACGATGTTGACGAGGTCGAACCGCTGTTCTGCCTCGAGCAGCCCCCTCAGCCCGGAGGAGAGCGTCATGAATGGAAGGCCCGCCGCCAGCGCGTACAGCGCATTCCGTGTTTCGTCGTGGAGGCCCGCGGGCACGGTCAGCACGTCGGCCACGACACGCGGGGCAGCCAGCGCGAGGGCCAGCCCCGCACCGGCTCCGAGCACCGCCAGGACGAACCACGATGTGACGATCTCGACCGGCAGCTCGTGAGCGCGGTCGGTTGCCAGTCCGGCCGCAACCGACTGTGTCAGCGACCGACCCAATCCGAAGTCGAGCAGCCCGAACGAACCGAGCAGCACCCAGGCGAGCGTCAACACACCGAGCCGATCGATACCAAGGGTGTTTGCGAGCATCGGAAGGGCCGCCGCAGCCGCAAGAAGCGGGGCAATCTGTCCGATGAAGTTGAACAGGACGTTGCGTGCACGAGTGGACGCGACCTCATGGCGCTGGGACTAATACTACCCGTGACGTGCACGCCGCGGCCCGGTCGTGGGTCCGGTACCACGGCGACGTGTCCGTGGATCAGGCTGCGCTCGGTATACTTCTCGACTGTGAGTCGAATCCTAGCTACCGATAAGCCCTGGGCTTCTGCCACCTCCCTCTACATCGCACGCGCCGTCGACAGGATCGCATCCGGATCCGAACTGAGCATTCTCGACATGGGGTGCGGCCAGGGCCGCGTGATGTCGCTGCTGTACGGACTATGGACATCTCCTCCACGGCTTTGACTTGCCCGACAAGGCCGAAGCGATGGCGGCAAACCTCAAGCCGTTGTTCGGCGATCGATTCGACGATCATGTTCGCCTGATGGAGGACGAGCGGCGCATTCCGTTCGAGTCGGGTCGATTCGACGTGGTGTACGCGAACCAGGTGTTCGAGCACGTACGGTTTCTCGATCAGATGTTCGAGGAGTGCACGCGTGTCCTGAAGCCCAGGGAACGCTGATCACACTGTTCCCCTTGGCCACGTACCCGCTCGAAGGGCACGTGCTGGTGCCGTGCGCCCACTGGATTCCCGCAGGGGTGCTGAGGCGAGCGTACCTCCGGGCATTCCTGACGCTGCGGATTGGTCGCAGGATGCCGAACATGTCGGTCGCCGAATCGGCGCGGGAATGGGACGAGCGGCTCCGGCTGTACACGTTCTATCGCTTCATGAACGAACTGGAGGCGCTCTTCACGTATTACTTCGAGGAATGGTCGATCGACACCGGCACTTACATCGACGCTAAGATCGACATGCTGCAGGAGAGCCCCTCGCGACTCCGCCGGGCGGCTGGCCGTGTGCTGGACAGCGCCAACGGCCCTGTGCTGACCAACCTGATCACTTACGGATTCAACGCCGTCTTCGTCGCGCGCCGTCCGATCCCCGCTGATCGCCGCCACCGGGTCGTCGAGTGGCGGCGCTGAGAGGCTCCGCCCGCATCGCAGCCGCACGGACCGCAACGGTCCGAATGGTATAGTCCAACGCGATGAGCGTGGCCATCAAGGCTGAGGCCGATGGCAAGCGCACCCGCCTGGTCCCGGCTGGCACCTTCGACCTGGCGCACGCGTCGGCGGTGGTGCGGGCCGTGGAGCAGGCCGAGCGGGACCTGATCGCCAGCGGTGACATCGACCTCCACCTGTCGGCGCTCGAGCGCATCGATGGGTCGGGCGCCGTGCTGCTGGCGCGGCTGATCGACCGGCTCGAGGCACGCGGACTCCGCACGCGCCTCATCGAGGATCACAACCCCCACGCCTTCCGCCTGATCACGCTCTATCGCGAGCGGCGGGCAGAGGCCCGGCCGCAGCCGACGCGGAGGATGGGCCCGCTCGCCCAGCTCGGGGCCGTGGCCGCTGCGGTGCCCGGCAGGGTGAACGACGCCCTGGACTTCCTCGGTCATGCCGCCGCCGCGGTTCCGAACGCCTTCGTGTCGCCTCGCTCGGTCGATTGGTCATCGTTGCCACGGCTGATGCAGGCGATAGGCGCGGACGCATTGCCGGTCACGAGCGCCGCGAACCTGCTCATCGGGCTCATCATCGGATTTCTCGGCGTCTCGCAGCTCGGGCGGTTCGGCGCGACGGTGTACGTCCCCGAGCTCGTCGTCATCGCACAGTTCCGCGAGCTCGGTCCCCTGGTCACCGCCATCGTCGTGGCGGGCCGCTCGGGCGCGGGCCTGGCGTCGGAGCTGGCGACGATGCAGGTGTCGGAGGAAATCGACGCGCTCCGGTCGATGGGATTCAGGCCGGTGAGCTGGCTGGTCGTCCCGCGTTGTCTTGCGCTCATGGTCACCGTGCCGCTGCTGACCTGGATTGGCGACGTGCTGGCGCTCGGTGGCGGGCTCCTCGCCACGATCGCCAGCACCGACATGACGCCACGCGCCTACGTGCTCGGTACCGCGGCCACCATCACGGGTGCGCACTTCCTCAGCGGGATGATCAGGACGCCCTTCCTCGGGCTGATCATCGGGCTCATCGCCTGCAGGCAGGGCCTGGCCGCGCGCGGAGGAACGGCGGCCGTCGGGGCGCGCACCACCAGCGCCGTCGTGATGTCCATCTTCGGCGTGATCGTGATCAGCGCGCTCTTCACGCTGTTCTTCACGCTGCTGGGAATCTGAACATGCCCCCGTCCCGCGCCGCACATCGTCGTCGAAGACCTCCGGATCGGGTGGGGGACCCGCGTGCTGATGGAGCACGTCAGCTTCGAGGTCGAGCGCGGAACGACCCTGGCCATTCTCGGCGGGTCGGGCAGTGGCAAGAGCACGCTGCTGCGGTACCTGATCGGCCTGGAGCGGCCGATGGCCGGCCGCATCGACATCGACGGCGTCGGCGAGCCGCACATCTACAGCGGCGTACCGCCGTTCGGCGTCCTCTTCCAGTCCGGCGCGCTCTTCAGCTCTCTGACGCTGGCCGAGAACCTCGCGCTCCCGCTGACGACCTGGACGGACGTCCGCGGCCCCCTCGTGCAGGATTTCGTGCAGGCGAAGCTGGATCTGGTCGGCCTCGGCGCTTTCGCGGGGCACTTTCCGGGTGAGATTTCAGGCGGCATGAAGAAGCGCGCGGGCATCGCGCGCGCGATGATGATCGAGCCCGACCTGCTGTTCTTCGACGAGCCCTCCGCCGGGCTCGACCCGATCAGCGCGGTCGAGCTCGATTACCTGATCGTCACGCTCAGCCGCGACCTCGGGATTACCATCGTCATCGTGACGCACGAGCTGCCGAGCATCTTCCTGGTCGCCGACAACTGCATCGTGCTCGACAAGGAGGCCAAGGGGATCGTGGCCCGAGGCGATCCTCGGCGGCTGCGCGACGAATCGGCCATCCCGTTCGTGCACAACTTCTTCACGCGGTCCTCGCCGAGCGCATCCGCGGCCCGGGAGAGATGAATCATGGCGGTCGAGAAGAGCTACACGCGCCTCGGGTTGTTCCTCGTCATCGCGATCGTCGTGGTCATCGCGACGGGGCTGCTCTTCATCCAGCGGATGCGGAGCCGCGAAGTCATCGAGCTCGTCACCTATACGCAGGAGAACGTCACCGGTCTCGACATCTCGAGCCCGGTGCGCTACCGCGGCGTCGCCGTGGGGCGGGTGTCGAACCTGCAGGTGGAGCCGGGCGGCCGCACGATCGAGATCGACTTCGAGCTGTTCACCGATCGCCTCACCACCGTCGGCGCCAACGTCACCAACCTCCAGGAACTGGCCAGGGCGGGCGCGTTCGAGCGGTTTCGCGCTCAAGTGGTGAGCAACCCCGTGACCGGCGAGGCATACCTCTTTCTCGACATGCCGGAGAATCCCCCTCCGCCGATGACGCTCGGCTTCACGCCAAGCCGGCCATACATCCCGTCGATGCCGACCCCGATTGCGGAGATACGGGACCGGTTGCCCGAAGTGCTGGAGCGCGTCGAGTCGACGCTCCAGGTCCTTCGCGAGATCGTCGCCCGGATGCCCGACAGCCTCGACCGGGCCGACCGGTTCTTCACCAACGTCGAACGCATCTTCCGCGAGAGCGAGCTGCCGGCGCTCAGCGCCGACTCGCGGAAGTTCTTCGCGACGACCACCACGCAGATGGAGGCAATCGCCTCGAACCTTGACGGACTGGTCGGCGACGAGGGCACGCTGTCGAAGTTCGCCGAAGAGGCACGCGCCGCCATCAACGCGGCCGATCTGCCCGCCTCCGGCCGCGCCACACGCGAGGCCATGGACCAGGCCAGCCTGGCGGCGGAGGATCTGCGGCGCTCGCTGCCCGCGATACGCGAGTCGCTCGGGCAGCTGCGCGAGCTCGCGCGCCAGCTGCAGGAACAGCCGGAGTCGGTGGTCCACGGCACCCGGCAGGCAGGAGCGAAGCCGAAGTGATTCGGCGCGCGAGATACGGAATGCTCGTCGTGCTGGCATTGGCCTGCCTGGGCGGGGGCTGCCGTGTTCAGCTTGAACGCCCGGATACCGTTCCCATCCGCATGATCGAGCCACAACTGGTCGAGCCGGGCGGGGTGGCCGCCGACGCCCCGAACGCCACGAGCGTCCGTCTGCTCGAGACGCAGGGTCGGGCACACATCGGCCGGCGCGTGCTGCACCAGCAGCCCGGTGGTGAGGTGACCGAGGATCCGGTCTGGCTCTGGGCAACCACCCCCGATCGCTACCTGGATTCGGCCGTGCGCTATGCCATCGCGTCGAGTCCCGACATCGGCCTCGTCGACATCGGCAGCGCGCCGTCGCTGGCCGCTCACGCTGGTGGTCTGGCAGATCGAGGCGGCGCCGAGCCCACGGCTGGTCGGGGCTGTCGAGGTCCAGGTGACGACCACCGACCGGGCGGTCCGCTCGGAGATCATCCGCGCGGACGAACCGATCGCGGCCGACCTGCCCGGCGACCTGGCCGCGGCCGCCGGCCGGCTGCTGGGACGCCTCGCCACGGACTGCCTCTCGCGGGTCATGCAAAAGGGGTCATGAAAGCGAACGGGCCTGAAGTCATCGACTTCAGGCCCGCCTGATGTGGTCGAGCGGCCCTTCGCAAGCCGCCGAACTGCGAGTGGTCCCGTGCGTTAAACGCGTCCCGCCGCGCGCCGCCCACCCTGGCCCGCGAAGGGCCGGGAGTTCCGGGCGCCACTCGGCCGTCCCCACGACTGCCTGCCCCGCCGTGCCTGGTCGCTTGCGCCGTGCGCAGCACCACGCGTCTGGGGCCGGGGCTCGGCGCCGGCGCGTGCCACCGCGCGATCGATCCCCTGAAGGGCCACGTGTTCGAGCGGAGATTTCAACAGCCGCTGGATCTCCCGGAGCAGCGGCGAGTCCGCCGCCGACACCAGCGACACCGCGCGGCCGGTGTGTCCCGCACGTCCCGTGCGGCCGATGCGATGAATGTAATCCTCGGCGACCAGCGGCAGGTCGTAGTTGATCACGAGCGGCAGCTGCACGATGTCGAGACCACGTGCCGCGATGTCGGTCGCGACGAGCACCCGCAGGTGACCGGCCTTGAAGTCGTCCAGCGCGCGCGTCCGTGCGTTCTGGCTCTTGTTCCCATGGATTACGCCCGCCTTGACGCCGGTGTTGTCCAGGTACTCGCCGACCCGGTTGGCGCCGCGCTTGGTCTTGCAGAACACGAGCGCCTGAAGATCGCCGTGCTGCGTCAGGACATGCGCGAGCGCGTGGCGTTTGTCGTCAGCCGAAACGGGGTGCACCTGGTGCGACACCGTGACAGCTTCAGCCTGCCCTCCCGAGACATCCACGCGCGCGGCATCACGGGTGAACTCCCTCGAGAGACCCACGACTTCGTCCGAGAGCGTCGCGGAGAACAACAGGGTCTGACGCGCGCGCGGCAGCGCCGCGCTCAGGCGCCGAAGCGCCGGCAGGAATCCCATGTCCAGCATCCGGTCGGCTTCGTCCAGCGTGAGCACCTCGATTCCGGACAGGTCAATCGTCCGCCGCTGCAGGTGATCGATGAGACGCCCCGGCGTGGCGACCACGATGTCGATGCCGTTCCGCAGGGCCTGAACCTGGCCGCCCATGCCGACGCCGCCAAAGATCGCGGCGCAGCGAACCTGCGCCGGCGCACCGTACGCCGCCAGTGACTGATGCACCTGCAGCGCGAGCTCCCTCGTCGGCACGAGGACGAGGCCCCGCGGCTTCAGCCGGTTCGCGCCCGTACGACGTGCGAGCAGACGCTCGATCATCGGCAGACCGAACGCGGCCGTCTTGCCCGTGCCCGTCTGGGCGCGTGCCAGCAGGTCGACTCCGCTCAATACGGCGGGAATTGCTTTGACTTGGATTGGCGTCGGTTCCTGGTAGCCCAGTCGCGCCAGCGATGAATACACGACGGGGCTGAGCCCCAGTTCAGCGAACGGCATTGAAAATCGCCCTTCTAGACCCAGAGCGTTTTCCCAGCGGCGCTGCAGGCAGTATTTGTGAGCCAACGGCCGCCGGAACGGCGGAACGGGCTCGGTCGAAGACAGACGCTTCGAACGGATTCGTCTCGTAGCTAAGCAGAATGTGAGGAGAAGCGGGCCGAACGGGCCTCGTGACGCCTACAAGGGCAGAGCGCGTGGGAAGATCCGATGTGGCTATCATACCACACGCGGCGGTGAGGTGACGCGCCCGCCCCTGGCACCGCGATAGTCGTGCTACCTGGAATGAAGAGCTGAAGGCGCGTCTGGCGTCCGGCAGGTGACCTGCGCTACGGTTCCGGGTGAGACACCCATGCGTGCCACGATCTGCGCTCTCCTCATCGCCGTTGGTTTCGTCGCCCCCGCCCGGGCGCAGCAGCCAGCAGCCGCCATCGACGTGTCGCGTCTCGGTCCGCAGGTCGGGCAGGTCGTGCCTGACTTCCGTCTCAAGGATGGGAATGGCAAAGAGTGGACGCGCGACTCGATCATGGGTCCCAGGGGCGCCATGCTCGTGTTCTCGCGTTCGATGGACTGGTGTCCGTACTGCAAGACGCAGGCGATCGAGCTCCAGAGCCGCCTCGGCGAACTGACCGCGCAGGGGCTCGGCGCCGCCGTCATCACCTACGACTCGCCGGCCATCCTGGCGGACTTCAGCCGCCGCCGCGGCATCACGCTGCCGCTGCTCTCCGATCCGGGCTCGGCGACCATCAAGGGGTTCGGCATCCTGAACACCACGGTCGCGGAGGGGACGAGCAACTACGGCATCCCCTTTCCGGGCACGTTCCTGCTCGATCGATCGGGGAAGGTGACGTCGCGCTTCTTCGAGGCCGCCTACCAGGAGCGGAACACGGTGTCGACGATCATGATCGCGCTAGGGGCCGGCCACGCGCCGGCGGCGGCGACGCGCATCCAGACCGATCACCTCGATGTCACGACGTACGTCAGCGACGAAGTGGTGGCTCCTGGCTCGCTCTTCTCCCTCGTCTTCGACGTGAAGCCGAACGCCGGCATCCACGTCTACGCGCCAGGCGCAAAGGACTACCGGATCATCGGTTTCCGGGTGGATG
The DNA here is from genome assembly GCA_963748265.1 of uncultured Acidobacteriota bacterium. Classification (GTDB taxonomy): domain Bacteria; phylum Acidobacteriota; class Vicinamibacteria; order Vicinamibacterales; family CAVVIG01; genus CAVVIG01. The sequence continues at coordinate 597,498 of CAVVIG010000005.1, forward strand.
CGAGCTCGATCCTCAATGTGCGGCCGCTCGAGTATCCGGCGAGCGAGATCTACCACTTCGCGCCACTCGACGAGCGGGTCCCGGTCTTCCAGAAGCCGTTCCGGCTGGTGCAGGCGATGGCGATCAGCGCTGCGCCGGAAGCGCGCGCAGCCCTCAAGGGCGCGGAAACGGTCACGATCACCGGCGCCCTCGAGTATCAGGCGTGCGACGACCGCCTGTGCTTCACGCCGCGGTCGGTGCCGGTGTCCTACACGGTGAAGCTGCGGCCGCTCGACACGGAGCGCGCCGCGATTCAAAAGTAAGCGCCGCCGGGACGCTCACGGCTGCGGCTCCGGCTGCCATCCTCCGCCAAGCGCGCGGTACAACTCCGCGCGTGCCCGCAGCTCCGCACCGCGCGTCTGCGCCAGCGCCAGCTGCTGGAGGAACAGGTCCTGGTCCGCCGTGAGAATTTCGATGTAGCTGGCGAGACCAGCGTCGTAGCGCTCCCTCGACAGGTCGGAGGCATCCTGCAGCGCGGTTACTCCCAGCTCGTGCTGCACTCGCTGTTCGGCAAGCTTCTGAATGGTGATGAGCGAGTCCGCAACCTCGCGGTAGCTGTCGAGAGCGGCCCTCTGGTAGCCGGCGAGCGCCTCGTTGAACCGGGCCTGCATCATCTCGACGTTCCGCCGCAGGCGGCCGCCCTGGAAGATCGGCTGCACCAGCCCCGGCGCGAGCGACCAGAGCGCCCCTCCGCCGCCGAGGAACGACGTCAGGTCGCCGCTCACGCCGCCAAGGAATCCGCTCAGGCCGATCCTCGGAAAGAAGAGCGCCTTGGCCGCTCCGATGTCGGCATTTGCGGCGACGAGAAACTGCTCCGCCTGCACGACGTCGGGCCGCCGTTCGAGGAGCGTCGCCGGAATCCCTGGAGGGATCGCGGGAGGCAACGGCGGCAGCGGCGGCATCTCACGCGTGACCGAGCCCGGGGGACGGCCGACCAGGAACGAGAGCGCGTGTTCCGCCACCGCGATGTCGCGCTCGATTTGAGGGATGGTGGCAGCCGTCCGCACGCGGTTGGCCGTGATGCGATCGAGCTCGAGCCGGTTCGAGACACCTCCGTCCAGCCGGTTCTGGAAGTAGAGCACCGTCTGATCGTTGAGGTCGAGCGTCTGGTGCGCGATGAGCAGCTTGACGTCGAGTTCGCGCAGCAGGAAGTAGGTCGAGGCCACGTCGCCGACGAGCGTGACGAGCACGCCGCGCCGCCCCTGCTCGCTCGCGAGCGCCTGGGCGGTGGCCGATTCGCGCTGGCGCCGGATGCCGCCCGAAGAGATCGAGCTCCCACGAGAGCCGGAAGCCGTAGGTGGCACTCTGATGCGTGGTGTCCTCGTCGCCCGATTCGTCGTCCTCCGCGTCGGTCGCCTGCCGGATGGTGTAGTTGGCCGCGCCATCGATCTGCGGATAGAGGAACGACTTCGCGATGCCGGCCTGCGCGCGCGCGTCCTCGACCCGGGCGACCGCCGCCCGCAGATCGAGGTTGTTCGCGATCGCTTCCTTGATCAGCCCCTGAAGTGCCGGGTCGTCGAAGACCTGCCCACCACGGCAGGTCGGCCAGCGATTCAGCCTGCGTGCTCGGGACGAATCGATACTGCGGCGGCGGCCCATCTCGGGCCGCTCGTAGGTGCTGCCGACGGCGGAGCATCCGCTCACCAGCATCGCGCCCGCGACTGCCGTCACGAGCTGAAGAGACAGATTGACGCGCGCCATCAGTGCGCCCCGTGTCCGTGGCCGGCGGCCACCGGTTGCGGCGACGGCAGCGGCGGTTTGGGCACGGGCGCCTTCGAGCCGCCGGTCACCCTCTCGACGACGACGTACAGCATCGGAATCAGCAGCACACCGAGGATGGTCGCGATGAGCATGCCGGAGAAGACGGTCATGCCCATCACCTTGCGCGCCTTCGGCGCCGGCGCCCGACGCCGTGAGCAGCGGGACGACGCCGAGGATGAAGGCGAAGGCGGTCATCAGGATCGGACGGAAGCGCAGCTTCGCCGCCAGGATGGCGGCTTCCATCAGCCCCTTGCCCTTGTCGTGCTCCATCTTCGCGAACTCGACGATCAGGATCGCGTTCTTCGCCGCGAGGCCGATCAGCATGATCAGCCCGATCTGCGCGAAGACGTTGTTCACATAGCTCGGACCGAGGTACTGGCGGGCCAGCCAGAGGCCGAGGTACGCGCCGAACGCCGCAAACGGCGTTCCGAGCAGCACGCTGAACGGCAGTCCCCAGCTCTGGTACTGCGCCGCGAGGATCAGGAACACCAGGAAGATGGCGAGCATGAACACCACCGCGACGCCGGGCGCTCGCCGTTCCTGGAACGACATGTCCGCCCAGTCGAAGCTCATGTCGGGCGGCAGCACCTCCCGCGCCGTCTGCCTCGAGCGCGTCGAGCGCCTGCGTGGAGGAGAAGCCTGGCGCCGGCACACCCGTGACTTCCGCGGCGCGGAACAGGTTGAAGCGGTTGGTGAACTCGGGTCCCGCGCTCGGCGTCGTCGTCACCAGCGTATCGAGCGGCACCATCCCGCCCTGCTGGTTCCGCACGAAGAACAGCCCGAGCTGGCTCGGATCGCGGCGGTACTCCGGTTCGGCCTGCACGTAGACCTTGTAGACGCGTCCGAACCGGTTGAAGTCGTTCACGTACGAGCTGCCGAGCAGCGCGCCGAGCGTCGTGTTGACATCGTTGAGCGGCACGCCCGCCTTCAGCACCTTGCTGCGATCGATGTCGGCGTAGATCTGCGGCACCGTCGCGCGATAGAGCGTGCTGATGCGTCCGATCTCCGGCCGCTTGCGCGCCGCTTCGATGAATCGCGTGGTCTGCTCCGCGAGATACTCCGGCGAGCCGCCGCTGCGATCCTGCAGCTGCATCGTGAAGCCCGCGCCAGTGCCGAGCCCGGGAATGGCCGGAGGACCGAACGCGATGACGCCCCCTTCGGGAATCTGCTGCGCGAACGCCCGGTTCAGCGCCGCGACCACGCCGTTGGCGTGCTCCTCCTCGGTGTGTCCGGTCGTGCCACGGCTTGAGCTGCACGAAGAAGAAGCCCATGTTCGAGGAGTAGGCGCCGGTCAGCAGCGAGTAGCCGGTGATGGTGTTGAAGCCTTCGACCGCCTCGTTGCTCGGCGAGGATCGCTTCGGCCTTGCGCATCACGCGTCGGTCCGCTCGAGCGATGCGGCGTCGGGCAGCAGCGCGTTGACCAGCAGGTAGCCCTGATCCTCCTCGGGCACGAAGCCGCCCGGGATGTTCCGCACCAGCGCTGACCGTGACGAAGATCAGCACGCCGATGAACGCCAGGCTCCGGAACAACTTCCGGACCAGGATGGTGGCGAAGCTGACGTACCGGTCCGTGGTCCAGCCGAACACCTTGTTGAAGCCGTTGTAGAAGGGCGTCAGCAGCGCTCGCTTGCCGGTGGGCGGCTTCAGCAGCAGCGCCGCCAGCGCCGGGCTCAGCGTCAGGGCGTTGACGACCGACAGCAGCACCGAGATCGCAATCGTGATCGCGAACTGCTGATACAGCGCGCCGGTGATGCCGCCCATGAAGCCGACCGGCACGAACACCGCCGCTGAGGATCAGGCCGATGGCGATCACCGGGCCCGGACACCTCCTCCATCGCCTTGATCGTCGCCTCCTTGGGCTCCATGCCGTGCTCGATGTGATGCATCACCGCCTCGACGACGACGATCGCATCGTCGACGACGATGCCGATGGCGAGCACGAGGCCGAGCAGCGAGAGCACGTTGATCGAGAAGCCGAGCAGCGGGAAGAACATGAACGCGCCGACGAGCGACACCGGCACCGTCATCAGCGGGATCAGCGTCGCGCGCCAGTTCTGCAGGAACACGAAGACGACGAGGATGACGAGCACCACGGCTTCGAGCAGCGTATGGACGATCTCGTTGATGCCTTCCGTGACCGGCAGCGTCGTGTCGAGCGAGACCAGGTACTCCATGTCCCGTGGGAAGCGCTTCTTCAGGTCCTCCATCGTCGCCTTGATGTGGTTGGCGACGTCGAGCGCGTTCGTGCCGGGAATCTGGAAGACGGCGATGACGGCCGACGGCTGTGCCGTCGTGGCGGCCGACGGCGTTGTAGAGCATCGTGCCGAGCTCGATGCGCGCGACGTCCTTCAAGCGCACCTGCGGAGCCATCCGGGTTCGTGCGGACGATGATGTCGCCGAACTCCTCCTCGTTCAGCAGCCGCCCCTGGGTGCGGACGGTGTAGGTGAACTCGGTGCCGGCGGCCGCCGGCGGCCCGCCGATCTGGCCGGCCGGGCGTCAGCTGGTTCTGCTGGCTGATGGCGTTGGCGATGTCGGGGACGGTGAGGCCGAGGCGCCCGATGACGTCGGGGCGCAGCCAGACGCGCATCGCGTAGTCGCTGCCGCCGAAGAGATTGATCTGGCCGACGCCCTGGATGCGGGCGATGGCGTCGTTGATGTTGATCGTGGTGTAGTTCGAGAGGAAGCTGCTGTCGTAGGTGCCGTTCGGCGACTTGACCGAGATGACGAGCAGCGGAAACGCCAGCGCCTTCTTCACCGAGACGCCGTAGTTCTTCACCGACTGCGGCATCTGCGGCATCGCCTGTGACACGCGGTTCTGCGTGAGCACGTTGTTCATGTCGAGGTTGGAGCCGACCTCGAACGAGACCTTCAGCGTGAGGGTGCCGTCGTTGGCGTTGGTCGACTTCATGTAGATCATGTTCTCGACGCCGTTGATCTGCTGCTCGAGCGGCGTCGCGACGGAGGCCTCGACGTCGGTCGCGCTGGCACCGACGAAGGTCGTGGTGACCTGGATCATCGGCGGCACGATCTCGGGGTACTGCGCGATCGGCAGCCCCTGCATCGCCACGAGGCCGAGCAGCACCGTGATGATGGAGATGCACCATCGCGACGATCGGACGATTGACGAAGAAGCGGGCCATGGGCTACTTCGCCTCGCCCCGGCGCCGACGACGCCGTCTGCTCGCGAGGGACGGCGCCGCCTTCGGAGTGACCGTCATGCCGTCCTGAATCCGCTGCAGACCCTCGACCACGACGCGTTCGCCAGGCTTGAGCCCCTCCTCGATGACCCACTGCGCGTCGACGCGCAGGCCGACCTTGACGTTGCGGAAGGCCACCTTGTCGTCGTCCACGACCGCGACGCTGTAGAGGCTCTGCAGCTCCTGCACCGCGCGCTGCGGCACGAGCAGCGCGCCGTTCTTGGTGTCGAGCAGGATGCGGGCCCGCCCGTACTGGCCCGGGCGCAGCAGGCTGTCCGGGTTGGCGAACATCGAACTGCAGGCCCAGGGTGCCGGTCGTCGGATCGACGGCCCGTTCGACGGTCCGAGGCTGCCCTTCTGCGGAATACTGCGTGCCGTCGGCCAGCGTGAGCTCGATCCCGGTGGCAGTGGCGACCCGCCGGCGCGTCCGCTGGTTCGTGCGCCTGACGACCCGCAGGTAGTCGGCCTCGGTGACGCCGACGCGGAAGAGGATCGGATCGATCTGCGAGATGGTCGTCAGCAGCGTGCTCTCGCCGCGTCCGACCAGGTTGCCCGCCTTGACCAGCGTCGTGCCGGTCAGGCCGTCGATCGGCGACGTGATGCGGGTGTAGCCGAGGTCGAGCGTGGCTGTTCTCGACGGCCGCCTTGGCGGCCTCCACCTGCGACCGCGCCGCATCCTGCGCGGCCAGGGCGTTGTCCAGTTCCTGCTGGCTGACCGCCTGCTTGGCGGCGAGCGGCTGTAGCGCTTGACGTCGTTGTTGGTCTTCGCGAGGCCGCGCTTCCGCCGTCGCCTGGTCGGCCTTCGCGGCCGCGAGTGTCGCCTCGAGCGGCTTGCGATCGATCTGGTAGAGGAGGTCGCCCCTGCGCACGAAGCGTGCCTTCCTGGAAGTTCAACGCTGTCGAGGAAGCCCTCGACGCGGGCGCGGATCTCGACGTCCTGGAACCCCTCGGTCTGGCCGACGAGGTCGAGGTAGCACCGGCACGTCCTTCTGGATCGACGTCGCTGACATAGACCTCCGGCGGCGCCGGCGCGGGGGCGGGTGCCGGCTTCTCGCAGGCCGCGCACAGCACGAGGGCGGACGCGGCGGCGACGAGCGGCCTCAATCGTTCATGCATCGACATCCTAGGGTCCCTCTCCCGCACGAATTGGCTTGCTGGCAGTACTGATCCCATCCCAGCCGGGATGCAAGAGTCAACGTCCTTCCGGCAGGTGCGCGCAGATAGTCGTCACCCAGACACGGTACCTGAGCTGAAGCCAGGACGGTGTCCAGATCGTAATAACAGTAGATTGGCGAGGGCTCGAGCTGCCAGCAGCTCGTCGTGGCGCCGGCGGCCGCGCGCAGGTGAGCCGCGCCGCGAGCTTCATCACTCCGCTTCTTCTGCTATCCTGGCGGTGGAGACGACCGCAAGGTCGCGAGCTTCATCCAGCGCGGCCTCGAGGAAGAAGGCAACGCGGTCGACGTCCTCTACGACGGCGACGACGCGGGCGCGCAGGCTCGATCGTCGACTACGACTGTGTCGTCCTCGATCTGCTGCTGCCGGGCCGTCCGGCCTCCAGGTGCTGCGCGACATCCGCGCTCGAAAACCCGGGCTGCCAGTCCTGATTCTGACCGCCAAGGACTCGCCGGAAGAACGGGTCGCCGGACTCGACAGCGGCGCGGACGACTATATGGGAAGCCGTTCGCGCTCGCCGAACTGTCCGCGCGGATCCGCGCCCTGCTCAGGCGCGGCGACGCCGCACGAGAGCGGACTGCGCGTCGCGGACCTCGAGATGGATATCGTCCGCCGCACGGTGCGGCGCGGCGGGACGCGCGATCGATCTCAAGCCGAAGGAGTACGCGCTGCTCGAGTATCCTGATGCGCAACAGCGATCGGCCGCTGACCGCGCTCGCTCATCATCGAGCACGTCTGGGACATCCACTTCGACAGCATCAGCAACGTCGTCGACGTGCACATCAACTCGCTGAGGAACAAGATCGACCGCGGGTTCGGCGGTGCCGCTGATCCACACGATCCGCGGTGTCGGCTACATGCTGACCGACAAGCCATCGTGAGACCGCTGACGCTGCGGACGCTCGGCTGACCGCATCTTCTACGATCATGTTCTGGCGTGCTGCTCGTGTCGGCGCTCGGCGGTCGGCTCATCATCGACGCGCTGGTCCGGCAGCTCGATGCCGACGTCGACGGAGCGGCTCGAGGGAGCTGACGCGACGGCCTGCACGGCTACCTGCGGTTCGACGACGGCGCCGCCGTCGGCTCGCGTACGACGCGAGCGACGACGAGGCAGTCGACTTCATCGCAGGACGCGACGCGCTATTACCAGATCTACGACGCCGTCACGCGGTCGAATGCTCTTCGCAGTCGCCGGGCATTGGCGCCGCTCGGCTCTCACTTAGACGCACGGCGAGGTCGGCGGTTCGCGCGGAGCCGCGCGCCCGTGCGACATCCAGACGGATTATGGCCGGCTCGCGTTCACCAGCAGCGTCACGCACGACGACGACGGTCGAGACGTACCTCGCTGCAGGTCGGCGACCTGCTCGATGGCGTCGATGGAACTACGCTGGCGCGATTCGACCGATCTGTTCGATGTGGCGCGTGCGTCGGCCTGATAGCCGCGGCCGCTCGTGGGGCGCTGGCTCGTCGGGCGTTCGCGTTGCTCCCGCTGTCCCGCCTCGCGCGAGGCGCACACGCGATCGACATCGCGGACGCTCGACGGCGGCTGCCGATGCGCGGCGCCGGCGACGAGCTCGATCAGGTGGTCGCGTCGCTTCAACGAAGCGCTGGGGAGGCGTCGATCGATGCCGTCGGGGAAATGCGTCAGTTCAGTGCCGCGCTCGCCCACGAACTGCGCACGCCGCTGGCAATCCTGCGCGGCGAGATCGAGCTGGCGCTGCGGCAGTCCGCATCGGCCGAGGCGCTGCGTCAGACCGCTGGCAGCCAGATAGAGGAGATCGATAGGCTGACGACGGCTGATCAATCACATCCTGACGCTCGCGCGCGCCGAGTCGGGCGACATCGTGCTGGCGCGCGCGCCAGTCGACCTCGTCCGTCTCGCCACATCCGTCGCGGAGCAGATGGAGCCAGTCGCCGCAGAAAGTCGCATCTCGCTGACCTGCAACGCACCCGACGAGGTCACCGTCGTGGGTGATGCCGGGTGGCTCCAGCGGCTCCTGCTGATCCTGCTCGACAACGCCATCAAGTTCAGTCCGGACGACGGGCGCGTCGACGTTGCCGTGACCCGCGGGGAACGTGTCGCATCCCTGGCCGTGGCCGACAACGGACCTGGGCATTCCCCGCCGATGCGCGTCCTCACCTGTTCGAGCCGTTCTACCGGGCGGATATCGGCCGCTCCGTCCCGGCAGAGGGGGCGGGGCTCGGACTGGCGCTGGCGAAGTGGATCGCCGAACGGCACGACGCAACGATCGAAGTGACCAGCATCGAGGGTGTGGGAAGCACCTTCACCGTGTCCATTAACAGGATTTAATCCACGTATCAGCGCGCGTTCAGTTGGATCCGGTGAAATCGTGGCAGGTGCGACCCCGAGCTGCGGTGTTGTCGTTGGGCTGTCATCCTCCTCGCGATGTGCGGCAGGCTCGCGCACGCGCACACGCCCGGTGCGCCTGCCACCGAAACCCTCACCCTGCGAGGTCATGCGCAGTCGCTGCGGCTGTACGGGACACGCGGCGGTCCGCCGGTCATCGTGTCAAGCGGCGACGGGGGTTGGATCCACCTCGGTCCACAGGTCGCCGAGACGCTGGCGGCGAAAGGGATATTTTCGTCGTCGGATTCAACACGAAGGCATACCTCGAAGAGCTTCACGTCCGGCAAGACGACACTGCGCCTGGAGGACGAGCCGGGGGATTATCGGGTGCTCGCCGACTTCGCCGCTCGCGAGGTTCGACGCAGAAGCCGATCCTCATCGGCGTGTCGGAGGGTGCCGGACTGTCGGTGCTGGCGGCGACCGATCCGCGAACGAAGGGGGTAGATCGACGGAGTCGTCGCGCTCGGACTGCCCGATATGAACGAGCTGGGATGGCGGCTGGACGGACTCGCTGATCTACGTCACGAAGGCCACGCCCGAACGAGCCGTCGTTCAGCCCGCCAGCGATCGTCGGATCGCATGGGCCCGATGCCGCTGGCAGCGATTCACTCGACGCAGGGATGAGTTCGTACCGCTCGCCGAGGTGCAGCAGATGATCGACGTCGCCAAGGAGCCGAAGCGACTCTGGATCGTGAAGGCGTCGAACCACCGCTTCAGCGACAACCTGCGGAGTTCGATCGGTGCCTGCTGGAGGCCGCTCACTGGGTCGAGCAACAGAGACTGCACTGAGGTCATCGTGATCGATCGGTTGCAACATGCGCTACCAATCGTCGTCGGTCTGATCGTTGTTCATCGGCGCGCTCGAAGTGCTGCGGATCGAGCTGCGGTCGGTCTCGTGGTCCGAGCTGTCGCGCCGACATCGCTCGAACGCCGCTCACGCGGCTCGCGCTCGCCGTCGTCTGACCGGCGCTGAACTACGTCGGCGCTCACCGGCTACGACTTCCTGGCGTTCGTCTATATCCGGAAGCCGCTTCCGCGGCTGCGGATTGCCGCTCGTCTCATTCCTCGCCTACGCCGATCTCCAACAGCGTCGGCTTCGCCGATGCTGTCTGGCGCGTCCGTGCGATACCGGTTCTACACGCGATGGGGCGTCACGGCCGACGAGCTGTCCCGGATCGTGTTCTCGTACTCGGTGACGTTCTGGCTCGGCCTGCTCGCACTCGGCGGCCTGAGCCTGGCGCTGAGCCCGCTGCACGTCGAGCGCACGAGCTGCCCGGTCACGGCACTGCTGGCGCCGCCGGGTGGCTCCTGATGTTCGTCGCCGATGTCTACCTCGGCTGGCCGCCGCTCGTCCGGCGGATGCCGCTCCGCTTCGGCGACTTCGAGCTACCGCTGCCGACGCTTCCGATCGCGGCCGGCGCAGGTCGCTGCTCTCCGCTGCTCGACTGGGCGCTCGCGGGTGCCGTGTTGTACGTGCTCCTGCCGCCGAGCGCCCTCTCGTTCTTGCAGTTCCTCGGCATCTTTCTCGTCGCAATCCTGGTCGGACTGGCCAGCCACGTGCCGGGAGGCGTCGGCGTCTTCGAGGGGTTGATGGTGGTGCTGCTCAGGCCGTACCTCCCATCGGCCGAACGTGCTGCCAGCCCTGGTGGTCTTCCGCGCCGTGTATTACATGCTTCCGTTCGCCGTCGGCGCTCGCTTGGCCTGGTCGCGGACGAAGTGCTGGCAGCGCCGCGCACACGTGGCGCGCGTCGGCGCGGCGGTCGGACGCGCTCGACGGAGCAGATCACGCCACGCGCTGCTGGCCATCACTCACCTTTCGTTGCCGGAGTCGTGCTCCTTTTCTCCGGCGCCACACCGGCCGCGCCGGGCCGCCTCGCGCTGCTGCGAGCGCGTCTTCCCGCTCGCGCGTCATCGAGACGTCGCATTTTCTCGGCAGCGTCGCCGGCGCCGCGCTGCTGATCCTCTCGCAGGGACTGGCGCGTCGACTCGACGTGGCGTACTACTTGACCGCCGTCGGCCATCGTCGCTGGCATCGGGGCGTCCCTCTTGAAGGGGTTCGACTTGGAAGAGGCAGCTACTTCTCGTGCTCGTGCTGCTCGTCCTGTGGCGCGCACGCACGGAGTTCGATCGCAAGGCCGCGTTCTTCGACACGCGCTTCTCGGCCGGCGTGGATCGCGCGGTCGCTGGGGGCGCTCGGCGCGTCGATATGGCTCGGCCTGTTCGCGTTCAAGCACGTGGAGTACTCGCAACGAGTTGTGGTGGCAGTTCGAGCTCACGCGGAAGCGTCGCGGTTTCTCCGCGCGTCGGTCGGCGCGGCCGTCGCTGTCGTGCTGTTCGGGCTCGCGCGGCTCGATCAGGCTACGCGCCGCACGAAGCGCCGGTGCCGATGACGAGGACCTCGACGATGCCGCGAAGGCGTAATTGACGCGCAGTCGCTCGACGTTCCCCTACCTCGTGTACCTGCGCGACAAGGCGGTGATCTTCAACGACGACGCGCACCGCGTTCGTCATGTACGCCGTCCAGGGGCGGACCTGGGTCGCGCTCGGCGATCCGGTCGGGCCCCGAGGATCAGCACGCGGATCTCATTCGGCGCTTTCTCGAGCGGTGCGACGACTTCGGCGGCATACCGGTGTTCTACGAGGTCAGCAAGGATCATCTCCACCGGTACGCCGACTTCGGACTGACCTTCGTGAAGCTCGGCGAGGAAGCCACGGTCGATCTGACGACGTTCACGCTCGAGGGACCGCGCAGGCGCGAGATACCGGCAGGCATTGCGGCGGCTCGAGAAGGAGGGCGCCGCGTTTCGCGTGATCGAGCCGCAGCCGTACCAGCGGTCATGCCGACAGCTGCGGAGCGCGTCCGACGACTGGCTGCAGGCGAGGGCCGGCGCGGAAAAGGGATTCTCGCTCGGCTTCTTCGACGAGTCGTACCTGTCGCGGTTTCCGGTCGCTGTGATCGAGTGGGGCGGGCGCATCGTCGGCGTTCGCGAACATCTGGCCCGGCCCGCGGCAGGAGGAGCTCTCGATGGACCTGATGCGCTACCACCGCGACGCGCCGAAGGGCGTGATGGAGGCGCTGTTCGTGCACCTGATGCAGTGGGGCAACGAGCAGGGATATCAGCGATTCGCGCTCGGGATGGCGCCGCTCTCGGGCTTCGAAGACTCCCCGGTCGCGCTCGCTGTGGAACCGGCTGGGCGCATTCCTCTACGAGCACGGCGACGCCCTCTACAATTCCAGGGGCTGCGCGCCTACAAGGAGAAGTTCAACCCGGTATGGGAGCCGCACTACCTGGCCTATCCGGGCGGGCTGCGGCTTCCCCGCATGATGGCCGACGTGTCGGCGCTCATCGCCGGCGGCTATCGCCAGATTTTCGGGAAGTGAATCAGACGGCGATCACCGGGGGAGACACTGTGCTCCCCCGGTCATTTCCAAAGCGCGCCTCTCGCGACCGTGCGCGCTGTGGACCGCCTACTTCGAGTGTTCCAGCTTGATCGCCGTAGCGACGTGCATGCCGCCATTGTCGCGATACCGCACCGACACAGGCGCGCCGACATGGATCGCGCCCTCGCGGTGTGTCGACGCGTTCAGATCGAACGTCATCTCGCCGGCCTGCTTGCCCGAACGTGTGATGACCATCGTGGTGTCGCCGATCGACTTGACGACACCCGTTGTGGCATGGCTCTCGGGTACTGGTCGGCGAAGCCGCCTTCGTCTGCGACGCGGGCGCCGACGCAAGGCCGGTTGCCGGAACGAGCGTCAACGCTGTTCCGGCGATGAGCGCTGCGATTGCATTGCGCATGTCCTCCTCCTGTGGCCGGGCGCCGGGTGCTCACCTGGCGTCCTCGGCCTGGTTCAGCTCTTGATTGGCGCGAGCCCCTCGGTGCCCGATTCCCAGATGTCGGTCAGCCGATACTGGTTCTCGTGCAGGGCAAATGTCAGCGTCGGCTTTTGTCCTCCCGGATCCTTGCCGGTCGCCGGAACCATCAAACAGAACAGACTCGCCCGGGTGCCCTTCTCCCCGACGAACTGCACGAGCCCTTCGTCGCTCGTCACGCGGTACTGGCCAGCCGGGAGCGTCCGCTCCTCCACGACAAACGGGAACGGCACGGTGACTTCGATGGTCTCGGCCTGCGCCGACCCGGCCGCCAGCATCACGAACCCTGCCGCGAGCAGGCCAGCTGTCCTGATGAACCTTCGCATCTGTGACCTCCCTTGTGCGCCCCATTGCGCCGGTGATGACTGCCGTCATCTATGAACATTTGACGGTGACGGCATGACGGCGCCATGAGCCGGCGATTAATTGCGGATCATCATGCGCGCAGCGGGCGGAGGTGTGCGGACTCGAGGCTGCCGGGCGAGCGCTGGCGCGCCGGATTAACGACGCTTAATCTACGGTTCAACGTCGAGTCATGTGGATGCCGCAGCATCGACCCCGGAGATGGGAGCGACACATGTCTCAACAACCCGAGCTGCTGGAGTGGCTGACGCAAATCGAAGCCGGAGTACCGCGAGATGCCTGGTCTTCAACTGACCGAACGGCAGATGCAACGCCTGTGGAGCCTGGACGGCCACACGTGCGCCGACATCCTCGCGGTGCTCATTTCACGCGGCGTGCTTCGTGAAACACCTCGGCACGCCTATGCGCTGGCCGCCCGGCCTCAACGCGAGACCGTGAGCGTCGCCCTGTAGTTGCCGGGCTGAATCGGCGGCAGGCTGCTGAACGGATACGGCTGCAGCTCGGACAACTCGATCCGGAATCCCGCATGCGAGACGGCACTCAGCGACGCGTCGCCGGTGTGCAGCGCGTACTCCGACGCCGAGCCACCGTTCTGCGCACGGATGTGGACGAGCGCATCGCCGCCCTGGATGCACAGTGCATCGCCCGGGCACCGCGAGTCGCCGGTGACGCGCAGGAACTGCACACGCAGCGAGGTGCCGTCGACCGCCGCGGTCTCACCCGGTGCGAGGGTGAACGCCTGGTTGAGAGGGACGCTTGGCCCTGCTGCACTCTTTTCGTCACAGGCCGTCGCCAGGAGAAGACAGAGCGCTGCCGGAATCAATGACTTAGCGGTCATGACCCGGAATTCGCACGGTCCATGCCACCGCCGCAACCGCCACCAGCGCCGCGGCGAACCCCGCGATGGCGTCCAGTGCGTAGTGAAACCGGCCGTACACCGTCGCGGCGATCACCCCGAGGATCAGCGGCGACAGCATCACCGCCAGTCGACGCTGATGCCGCCACGCGACGAACCACAGCACGGTCGCGCCCGAAACGTGCGCGCTCGGAAACGCGCCGCCGCGAGCGCCGGCGCGCGACGACACGGCGTGCACGAGATCGAAGAAGAAGTGCCCGGCGATCGGCGGACCTGGAGGTGCGAAGCGGTAGAACGGGCTGTCGACCGGGAACAGGACGAATATCAGATAGCTGCCCAGCATGACCGCCGCCAGCAGCAGCACGAGCTCCCGGAACGCCGCTCGTGGTCCGCGGACATACCAGTACGGCGGCGACAGCGGGAATGAGGACGACGTACGCCAGGTAGCAGAAGTGGAGGAACTCCGACAGCGCGACGACCGGAAAGCGTTCGCTCAGATACAGGCTCGGATGGCCGTGAAACGGCGTCGACTCGAACCCGTCGATCGTGGTGGTCAGCTGCCAGTTGCCGAGCGCTCCGGCCAGCAGCTCCACCTCCTTGTAGAGAAACGGAAAGAGCAGAATCGGATGCCAGTCGAGCAGGACCGAGACGGCGCGTGGCAACGTGCGGCGACCGAGGATCGCCAGCAGCAGGGCGCCAACCGCCAGGTGCGCGATGACGATCCATGGCCAGCCCGGTAGCGCTCGCCCTCGGACGAGCACCAGGATCGCCGTGACTCCGAGATAGCTGGCGGTCAGCCGCGTCGTGAGCCGGAGGACATCGGCCTCGGTTCTTCCGGCAACCCGCGGCTCACGAAGGGTGGGAACTGGCACCGGCCTCCACGCGAAGGATAGGCCGTCCCAGTGTCAGGCGATAGCCGATTGCCGCGGCGACGGTCGCAACCGTGAGCCCCGCGAGCACGTCCACGGCGTGATGGTACCGGGCGTACACGCAGGCGACGCTCAGCCCCGTCGCGAGCAGGCCCATCCAGAGTGCCGCCTTCCGGTTCGAGCCAAACAGCCCGAAGGTCAGCGCCCACGTGCCCGACACATGAGCGCTCGGGAAGCACCCTCCGGAGACAGCCGCCCCCGCGATGATCGCGTCAATCACCGGCGTGAACACCCAGCCGCCGAACGGTCGAAGGCCCGTCATCACGTCGGCGTGTTCCCAGGGCCCCCGCGCGGGCAGGAACGGATACCACACGTACGACAGGAAGAAGCCGAGCATCATGCACGTCATCGCGGTGTGAAATCCGGGGGCCGGCGTGCCGTGGCCTCGGCGGCCGCCGGTAAAGGCGATGACGATCCCGCCGATGATCAGCGGATAGTACGAGAAGTAGAAGGCGTGCATGATCTCGTCGAGCATCGGTGTTGCCCGCCTGCGACAGCATCACGGCAGGCGTGCCGCCGAAGAGCGCACGGTCGACGGCAAACAGGTGGTGCTCGAACCAGTACGGCGTGTCGCCCGCCGCCGCGTTGACCGTGAGCGACACCTCTTCGAAGAAGGGGGTCAGGAGCAGCGCCGGATACGTGTACCGCAGGAATCGCGCGACCGCTCGCGCCGACGACTGCCACCAGGCATCTGCCGCGCGCGGCGGCTCCCAGGAGGCTCCCCGGGGAGGCAGCAAAAGGATCCCCGCGATGAGCGCCGCGTGGCCGGCGAAGATGAGGGGCCACTGCGGCACCGCCCAGATGGCCGCGACCAGCGCGACGAAGACGATGTAGGCCGCCAGGGCCCAGTCGAGGGCTATCCAGGAAGCCACCCGCTCGGCGACCCAGCCGCGGCCCCGCGAGGCCGTGATCGGCAGTTTCGGCATGTGACTGAACCGTTCCGCAAGCGTTGCTCATTCTGGTCAAGAACCCCTTCGAATCGGAATGCGCAAACAGCACGCGAATCGGCTCAGGGCCCGCCCGGACCGTGTCGAAACGGCCACTGCACGACAATTGGACCATGAGCGCCGGTCCGAAACCGACGGCCGAGGTCGCCATCGATGGCGCGCTCGTGCGGGCTCTCCTCGAGACGCAGCACGCCGACCTGGCTCATCTGGCGCTCCTGGATGCCGGCGAAGGGTGGGACAATCGGCTGTTCCAGCTCGGCGACGAGTACGCCGTCCGGCTGCCCCGCCGTGCCGCGTCTGCGGCACTCATCGCGCATGAACAGGAGTGGCTCCCGCGGCTGGCGGCCGACCTGCCGCTGCCGGTTCCGATTCCGCAGCGAGTCGGCCGTCCGGGCTGCGGATTTCCGTGGGCGTGGTCCATCACGCCGTGGTTCGACGGCAGCACGGCGTTGGCAGCGCCGCTGGCCGATGCGCCGCGAGTGGCAACCGCCCTCGGAGCATTCGTGCAGGCGCTCCATCGGCCGGCGCCGCACGACGCTCCCCGCAATCCATGGCGGGGCGTACCGCTCGACGCGCGGACGCAGACGTTCCGGGAACACCTCGCACGTCTCGGACCAATCGTGGACGACATCGCGGCGAGGCGCCTGTGGGATCGGGCGGCGGCGAGCCTGCCTTGGCGCGGGTCGCCGCTCTGGATTCACGGCGATCTCCATCCCGGCAACCTGCTGATCGACGCCGATCGCATCTCCGCTGTGATCGACTTCGGCGACCTTGCCGCGGGCGACCCGGCGACGGACCTGTCGATTGCGTGGATGCTGTTCGCGCCCGCCGTTCGACCACTGTTCCTCTCAGCAGCGCGCGGACCCTTCGATCCGATCGATGCGGACACGGTGATGCGGGCGCGCGGCTGGGCACTCGCGCTGGGGCTGGCGTACCTCGCGCGCTCCCGCGACGATCCGGCGCTTCACGCGCTGGGGCTCACGACGGTCGAGGCCGCGTTGACCGACACCGACACGCCGCACGGGATCGCGCCGATGTAGCGTGAAGTTTTCCTCGCGCTTACGGCATCGTGGCGTGGAGGTCAAACCGGTTCGCTAGCGTGGTGTCCTCTTTCGCATGGAGGACACATGATCGAGTTGAGTGAGTTCGATCGCCGAACGTTTCTTCGTCGCGGCGCGATGGGCGCCGGCGCACTCTGGGCGATGTCGCTCGCCCCGTTCATGGCGCGACGCGCTGAAGGCGCCGCCATCCCAAGCCCGTACGGAGACACCTTTCCGACTGCCGACGAGATCACCGGCCTGAAGCTGCTGAGACTTCCTGCCGGCTTCCGCTACAAGTCATTCAGCTGGACCGGCGACGTGATGGCTGACGACGTGCGCGTGTCCCAACCTGCACGACGGCATGGCCGTGATCGACGCGCAGGGCAACTCGGGACGCATCATCCTCGTCCGCAATCATGAAGGCGGCGGCAGGCACTCCGTATCTGGACAAGCCTCCATCACCTATCGCAACGACGCGGCTGGCGGCACGACGAACCTGATCTTCAGTCTGACGCACGAACGCTGGGAGAAGGACTGGTCCACGCTCGCGGGCACGAACCGCAACTGCGCCGGCGGCGTCACGCCGTGGGGCACGTGGATCACCGGCGAAGAAACAGCCGAGACGCCGGCCACGGGTGGGCGTTCGACGTCGGCCCGCAGAAGGGCGATCCGCCGTCCGCTCAAGGCGATGGGCCGCTTCTCGCACGAAGCGATGATGGTGGACCCGGTCAGCGGCTACGTCTACGAGACGGAGGATGCGACCCCCTCGGGCTTCTATCGATTCGTCCCGGACGTTCCCGGCAGGCTCGATCGAAGGCGGCCGGCTGTACATGATGAAGGTATTGAGCGGTCCGCCCGAACAACGACTTCGGTCCCCTCGGTACCATCGGCCAGACGTGGAACGTGCAGTGGGTGCCGATCACCGATCCGGAAGCCACGGAGACGTCGACCGTGCAGCAGGGGATCGCGCAGGGCGGTGCGAAGTTCCGGCGGCTCGAAGGGTGCTGGTGGGGCGACTTCAAGGGATACTTCCTGTCCACCAACGGCGGACCGGTGAGCGAGGGGCAGGTCTTCGAGTACGACCCGTACAACGAGACGCTGAAGCTCATTTACGCTTCGCCGGCGGCGAGCGATTGCGACAACCCGGACAACATCACGGTGACGCCGCGCGGCGGCCTGCTGCTCTGCGAGGACGCAGCGGGCGGCACGAACATCGTCGGCGAGCGGCTCGTCGGCCTCACGCTGGATGGCCAGACGTTCACGTTCGCGCAGAACAACGTCGTCCTCACCGAACAGCAGATCGCGCTGGCGGGAAAGAACGTCGCGCCGAACGACTACCGCACCCAGGAGTTCGCCGGCGCGTGCTACAGCCCCGACGGTAAGTGGCTGTTCGTGAACATCCAGACGCCCGGCATCACGTTCGCGATCACCGGCCCGTGGGGCAGCGGTCCGCTGTGAGTCAGATGTAGGGGAGAGTACGTGGGGGGCCGGGTCTTAAGACCCGGCCCTACAACTACAGCCTCTATCGCCCACCCGACGTCGGCGCGGGCACCCCCGGCAGCAGACTTTGCCGCGGCAGCTTGTTCACCTCGTCGATGATCCGCGCATACGCGCGGGCGACCTGCTCGAGCCCGGCCGCTGGCACCCACTCCTCGGTGTCCTGCTCGGTGTGCTTCGGCTCGGGCGAGGTGATCACCTGCATCGAAGGCGCGTCGCGCGCCACCTGCCCCATCTCCCCCGACGCCCCGGTGTCCATGTCGGCGGTGAGGCCGACATTGAAGCGCGAAAACGACGCGAGCGCGATGTCGAGCAGCGGACGGCTTCCCCACACCCACCACCGCATCGGCGCCACCGCGTTCGTCTTGCGCAGGTGCGGTCCCCAGTACTTCGTCCGGACGGCCGACACGTGTTCGAGATTGATGATGAGCGCCGTCTTCGCGAGCACGGTCGCCCGCTCGTCGTGCAGCCACCGCGCACCGGGACCGCCGTGGTGCCCTGCCGACCCCATGAAGATCAACTTCCGCCGGCGCTCGCTCTGCGGGACTTTCGAGAAGTGCTCGAGAAGCCCCATCATCACCGCGAGACCGGACCCGTTGTCGATGGCGCCGTCGAAGTAGCCGTCCATGTGGGCGAGGACGATGATGTCTTCGTCGATCGTGCCGGGGAGCGTGCCGAGCACGCTCGCCGTCTTGAGGTTGGCGCGCTCCTCGGACTCGAGAGCGATCTTCACTTTCACGGTCTCGCCCCTGCCGATACGCTCCAGGATCGCCCGTCCGTCTTCGTAGCCGACACAGAACCCGGGCCTCCCCTGCGTCCGCAGCTCCCAGAGCGCGAAGTTGTCGGAGATGCCGTACATCAAGCCGATCGCCGCGGCGCCGGCGTCGATCGCGCGCTGCACGGCGCCTTCGGATGTGATCGTGTGCCGCAGCACGCCAGGCTCGGGGATGCTCTGGATCAGCACCGCCTTGCCGCGGACGTTGCGGCCGACGAAGTCGGCGGCGGTGCCGGTGTTGACCCACACGACCTCGAACTCCAGGCCGCCGGCCGGCGTGGACGGCGCATCTTCGGCCGGCCGGGCGCTCTTCAGCGCGATCGGCGAGCCGCCGCTCGAGAACGAAATGTCGTACGACTTTGCCGACCACTGCGGCGGCAGGTCGAACGGCTTGCGGTGGATGTCGCTCAGGCCGAACTTCCTGAAGTAGCCCTCGACCCAGCCCTGCGTCTCGTCATGCCCCGCGAATCCGACGTTGCGTCCCCAGAACGGCGTGCCGCGAGCCTGGTCGCGCCTCGAGATTGCGGCGGCCTCGCGCACCACCGCCTTCATCTTCAGGCCGTCGATGTCGGCGTACTTGCGATCCTCCGGCTGCAGCGGCACCTTGTAGAACGCGTCCTCACGGACACGGTCCGCTGATTCGAGCAGCGGGTTGCCGAGGGGGTTGGGTGGCGGGCTCCCTGCGGGCGCCTGTGCGGCGGCGCCGCCGAACGCCAGGAGCGGGACCGGAATCAGGGCGACAAGTCGCGGCAGGACCGATCGCATGTGCATGGTGCCTTCTCCACGCGTGGTCTTACCAGAAGACGGCGGCCGCCACCAACAGGAGAGTACGTGGAGGCCGGGTCTTAAGGGCCGGCCCTACAGCGTTACTGGACCGTGGGGATCTCGTCCTTGGACTCTTCGTCGGTCAGCGCATCGCTGAACCGCAGCAGCAGGAACTCGGTGGAGGTCAGCGCCCTCAGCTCGTCGCGCACGCGCCCCGCGAGGCCGGGGTCGTCGGTGATGATGCCGTCGGCGCCGCGGCCGATCATCTCGATCATTCCGCCCGCGTCGTTCACCGTCCAGACGTAGACCTCATGTCCGCGGCCGTGCGCGGCGCGGATGACGGGCGCGGTCGAACGCTGACGCGAGAGCGCGAGCGCTGTCACCGGCAGCCTGTCGAGCGCACCGACCGACACCGACGACAGGTAACCGGTCTCGATGTCGGGCGCCAGGCCGCGTACCTGCTCGATCGCCTGCAGGCTGAGCGAAATGATCATCACCTGCCGCTCGAGCCCTTTCGAGCGAATCTCGGACAGCACCTGAGGGGCGAGGCAGCGGATCCCACCCCGTCGTACTTCAGTTCCACTGCAAGGTCGATGCGCCCCTGTGCGCGGTCGAGGAACTCGTCGAAGCGCGCCAGCCTCCGATCTTCGGGCGGCGAGCCGTCGTCGGCGCCCTGCCGCACGCCGGCGAACGCCGCGTAGTCGGTGCCGGCGATCGTCCGCGGATCGCGCGCCGTTCGCATCAGATCCGCATCGTGGTTGACGACGACGATGCCGTCCCTGGTGCGCTGAACGTCGATCTCGGCGACGTTCGCGTGCGCGGCGATCGCGCGGTCGAGCGCCAGCAGCGTGTTCTCGGGCGCGTTGTGGGGGCCTGCCCGATGTGCGATCACGAGGAAGTCCGGCGGGTCGGATACCCCCTCGAGTGTCGTGAGCGTCGACGCCGCGTTGATCGCGATGGCAACGCCGCCCACAATCGCGATGCGGCGCGGGGTCAGCCACGAGTCTCGCGCGTGATCTCGCCTCCGGCAGCGTCGTGGTCCGGCCGGTGGCGGGAACCCTCTCGAGATAGAAACGCGAGAGCAGCGTCGACTGCCACGCGAAGCCCAGGAACGTCAGCGCGATGTCGAACGCGCCGGCAAGCACGGTGAACAGCGCGGTCGCAGCGAGCACGGGGCGGAGCGACGCGGATGCGCCGGCAATGCGGTCCACGATCGCGGACGCGAACATGAACGCCACGCCGGCGAGCACCGCGCGGACCACCGCAATCGTCACGCCGGCTGCCACCAGCCTCGCCGCCAGTGTCTTCCATCGTCCTCTCGACGACTCCCACCCCGCCCGCAAGGCGGTGCGGGCCGGACGGTGGCCGTCGAAGAATGCGGCAAGCGCGGGAAGCGTCCGCGCCAGCAGCCAGACCACGGCTAGCGTCCAGGCGACGGCCGCAGGCACGGCAAGCGCCAGTGCGTAGACCAGTTCGCGGGGACGTGCCGAGAGGTAGTAGTTGATGTCGTGCTCGCGGAGAAACGTGACGTACAGGACGCCGACCCACGCGACCAGCGGCGCCAGTACCAGCAGGGCCGCGGCCACAATCGTCACGCAGAAGCGGAAGACGCCGGGCAGTCCCCTGGTCAGGGCGACGAACGCGCGGGTCAGCGAGGCGCCGCGCACTCGTTGATCTTGAACAAGCCTGAACATCCCTGCGAACTGGGCCACCGACAGCGTGAGCGCGCTCGCCAGCCACAGCAGGACGAATCCGAGGCCCGACGGCGTGAGGAGCCACGCGACCACTTCCTCGTTGCTGATGACACCATCCGACCCGAGCAGCCGGCCGAGCACGAATGCCGTCAGCGGCGACAGCACCAGCAGGCCTGAGGCCCAGACCAGCACCGACCACGCCGCCATCGGGCGCCAGAGTTCGCGCACCGTGCGCGCCGCCTCGCGCAGCGGGTGGCTGCCGTCGGGGCGCTCTGAGCCTGTCGTATGCATCGACATCGATGACTACGCCCGCCTGTGATCCGACGGTGGAAGCGGCACGTGAGGGCGCCGCTCACCCGTGCGAGCCGCTTGCCCGGAATCGAGGTCGTCCAGCTCGAGGTGAAAGCGATGCAGGAAGTGTTGGAGCGCCGGCGCGAGCAGCAACGCCACCATCGTCAGGAAGAAGACGCCGCTGAAGAGCGAGTAGAAGATCGCGAACACCTTGGACGAGGGCGTCACGAGCGTGTTGACCGGACCCATGCCGGTGAGGATCATCGCGGCGTTCAGCGCCGCGTCCAGCCAGGGCAGGCTGGCGAAGTAGTGGTATCCGGCAGCGCCGAGCGACACGGCGCCGGCCACGAGAGCTGCGACCAGGACGGCGTTGCGAAGCAGCCGCTGAACCAGCCTTCGCCGAAGGGCGTCGTGCGAGGGATGCGCCATCGCTCTTCTGCTTGCCGACGTGTTGACCTCACATCTCGAGGGCGACCGATACGATCGCGAACCGGGACCCTTCTTCGTAGTTGAACCAGCGGAACGCGAACTCGGCGCGGCCCCAGGACGCGGCAACGAGCGCGCCGCGATCGATCGTTCGCTCCGATCGATGCTCGCGCGTGCGCTGCGCCGACAGGCCCAGGGCCAGCCAGTCGCGCGCCTGCCAGCGCATCTCGGACCAGTTGTAGCCGAAATCGCCTTCCCGGTCGGGGGCGGTGCTGAATACGTACTCGCCCTCGCTGTACAGCTCGAGCGTCCTCCACGCAAGCGTGACCTCGAACCCTGGCGCAACACCATCGGTGCGGCCGACGATCGCACCGATCATCGGGACGACGGTCAGCTGCACCGTCGTTCCCACCTCGAAGTTCCAGCCTGCCCAGAGCGAAACCGTCTTCCGGTCCTCGTACTGGACGCGGGCTTCCAGGTGGAGAGCGTGCCGGTCGGCCGACCCGACGGCCATCGGGAGCGGATCGTCGTCGTCGAAAAAGTAGAAGAGGGTCTCGAGGCTGCCCGCCCACGCACGGTCAATCGGTTCCGCCTGCTGCGCGGCTGGCTGCGCGGTGGCCGTCGCTGGCAGCAGCAGGCACGCCAGCAGGACGGCCCAGCGCATCGTCCTGCTACTTCGCGAGCGGCCGGTGGCCGCTGTTCTCGATCACGACCTTGATGTTCTTGGCGGCCGCATCGAGCGTGACCTTCTGGTTGTAAACGGTGCCGTCCGTGAGCGCGCCCATCGTCACGTCGAGCGTGACCTTGTCTTCCGGCTTGTCCAGGTACGTCGCGACGTTCAGGCCGGCCAGGCGTGCCGCCTTGGCGTCGATGCCGATGCCCAGGCGGTCGCCTGGGAGCAGGTAGTCCGCGAACGCAAGCGTGGTCTGGCCCGCCGCGCCCGGCTGCGATGACATCTTGCCCTTGTCCTTCGAGGCCTGGATCAGCGCCGGATCGGGCGGCACGTACTTGTGCACCAGGGCCACGGCCTGCTCCATGTACTCCTGCATCTCGTCCTTCTTGTTCTCGACGATGCGCTCCTTTGCGCGGCCGCCGCCCCTGCCGCCGCGCCGGCCGCCATCCTGTTCGGCCTGCGCCGGGGGCTGGTCGCCCATTGGCACCTTTGTCAGCTTCCCGTCGGCGCCGTAGTAGGCACGCTGCTGCTTCCGTGCCTTCTCTTCGCCCTTCAGGCTGATCGCCGTGGTCTCGATCCACTCGTACTGGCGGATCTGCTTCTGGCTCTGAGCCAGCGACTGCTTGATGGCGGCAACCAGCTGCTCGGGGCCTCCGCCCTGTGCGGGCGCACCTTGCGCCGGAGCGCCCTGGGCAGCAACGAGTGGCGACGCGAGCCACAGAGCCGCGACAACAGCCGCCATGAACCTTGCGTAAGTCACAAGCCCTCCTTCAAGTTGCGCTGTCAATTCCTGAACCGTTAGTCCGAATGTCAGTGTCACGCCCTCTGCCAGCACCCTGCGCCCGTTCAACGGCTGCGTCGGTCGATTGTTGTCGTGAATCACGGCTGTAAACGCGCGGATCTGATCGGCTGACAGCTGAATCGGCGTCGTCATCACGATCCAGCGTACTCCTTCCGAGCACGGCGGCGTGGTGAGCGAACCATCGTACCGATAGGACGACCGCTTCGCAGGCAACAGTCTGTCGACGTCCACCGTCGCATGGGCGATAGTGGGTTTCAACGCCCTTCTGCGTGGGCAGGTTGTTCCAGATCGGGTCGAATGCCGCGTTGTGCGCACCCTCTTCGATGAACACCCCAACCACGGCCAGCTTACCCGCATCTGACTTGTGCACCATGTGCATTTCCATCGGAAAGCGCTTGCCCGCTACGGAGTGCTCGCTCTGGTTGTGGAAGTGATACTGCACGAGGTCGTAGCTGTCGCCGCCGATCACCAGTGTGTCCGCCCCTTCATAGTTGATCTGAATGGTGTGACCGTTGTTGATGCCGTCGGCAACATGCTCGTGGTGCGCGATGCGGAGCGTGCCAGGCATCAACGCCAGCTTCACCTCGAGCGCCTCGGTTCCTGGCGTCACCCCTGTGATGTCGACCGGCGATTGTGCTCGTCCCTCGCCGCAGGCCACGAACTTCGGGCTGAGCGAGCCCCACCGCTCGGGCCCCGGCCCCCTCGTAGTGCCAGACCGGATCGGCGGGCGCGGGGGCGACTGACGGCCGGGTCGTAACCTGAGGCACGGCCGCCGCGTCGGCTCGTGCGGGAGTGACCTCTTGTCCGGACTGGCTGCCGCATCCGACCAGCGCCAGCAGCGCCGCGACGGCAACACCCCGCCGCACACGATTCAATACAACAGATGTCATGGCGTCCTCGTCCCTTGAGTCGGCAGCAGGTTCACTCAGTTCAGCCGGTAGATGACCGCAAACTGGAACCGCACCGCATCCCCTTCGGAGCCGTCCCGGTTCGTGCGCTGGCCCCACAACAGCTCGCCGGCGAAGTCGACCAGACGATAGGGGGACCAGAACAGATTCCCGCGCAGGTCCATGATTCGTTCGATCGACGTGGCGGGCAGCCCTGACCTGTCGTCGACGTAGGATGTGCTGAGCGACAGACCCGACTTCAGAACCGGCTTCCAATAGTGAATGAAGCTGAGGTTGCCCGACTGCGCGCGAACAGCGTTCAACTCGCCGGTCGCCGACAGCACCGCGTCGAGGCTCTGCCCGCTCAGCCCTTCGATGTAGCGCCCGACCCCCTCGCCGATAGCAAACTGGCCCAGCAATTGGTCGCGCCCGACGGGGAGCACGAACGTCGTGTTCACGCCCCAACCAACGGTGCTCGTGTCGGCGGTCGCCTCCGTCGTCGAATCGAAACGAAGCTGCCGGACGAGGCCGGACACCTGCACGTGCCCTCCGCCTCGCTGAAAGCGGACGAATCCCGGGATGTCTGGCATCGTGGCGCGCGGCGCACCGATCAGCTGAGCGGGCACAGCGAACTGTGGCGAGGGATTTTCGGCGGCGATCGCGACGGTCACCGACTGGTTGATCCGTCGATTGACACGAATCATCGGCTGCCGCACGAACACCTCACCGTCCGGACCTTCGAAGTCGACTGTCAGTCCGCGCGCGCTGATGTCCTGGAAAGTCGACCAGGTCTGGCCTCCCAGGATCGGGCCGAACTCGCCATACGCGTGCCGCATCCGGAACGCGTTGCCGTCGCCAAAGAAGTCGCCTTCCGCAAACGCGCGAAAAGCATGACCGCCGCTGCCCGGCGAGCGCAGATCGACGTTGAAGCGGGTCTCCCTGGCGTGAATCGTGGTGCGTCCGCTCTGCAGCGCCGCGGTCGTACCCCTGGCTGGAATCGAGTTCGGCTTGAATTCGAAGGCGTCGCCGATCGCGTCGAAGTCCTGGATGTAGTCCACTTTCACGTAGCCGCCGATCGCCAGCGACACGTCAGTGCCCGGAATCCTGAACGACTTCGGGAAGAGACCTTCCTCCACGACTTTCGGGGCGGCCTGAGCAGCGGGCGCGGGTGCCGCGCGTTGGGCGACGCCGACCGCCGGTCCCTGTTCCGCATACGCGGGTGCCGCGGTCACGAGCACACAGAAGATGCCCATCGAACGGCATGCAAGCGCCGTCGTTCTCGCCATCTCGTTTCCTTTGTCGAGGCAGGATCGGCATCGCAATCGCCGCTCGACCCTTTTCTCAACGACGATGGCGGGACACGGGCGGGCTTGTCAGCCGTCGAGTGTCATGGTTCTTGAAGTAGCGGGTCAGCACAAAGATTGCCAGCTGGCGATTGCGCCAGACAGACGACGCTAACGTGCTGACCTGACAGGTGTTGCCCTGCACGGGAACTGCGGCGATGCACGACGCACCCTCCGGGATGCCGTAGACCCTCCGAAATGGCGGAAATGCACTCGAACGGTCCGGATGCAGGGTCTGTCGGACGGCTGGAGGGGATCCGCGGCGCTGCGCAATTGACTATCCTGTGTACATTCGACAACCTCTCTGCCGGAGCGCGAACCCTATGACTGGCATGTATCCGGGCCGTCGAGCTTCTCTTCTTGCTTTGCTGCTCATCCTGCTGATGTCGCCGCGAAGCAGCCGACGCGCAGACGCCGAGGGCCGTGCCGTACCCCGACGCGCTCGAGCGCATGAACGACTCGATCGATGCGCTCACCAGGAAAGTGTGGCCAAGCGTCGTCCAGATCCTCGTCACGAGCTACGGCGCTCGCGAGGACGGCCCTCCGGGCGCCGCGAACGTCGTCGTCGGCCGGCAGCGATCGGTCGGCTCCGGGTTCGTCATCGACCCCGAGGGCTACATCATGACGAACGCGCACGTGGTGGCCAACGCGCAGCGCGTCCAGGTGCTCCTGCCGCCCACCAACTCCGACGGTTCTCTGGCGACGGCGCTATCCTCCAAGATGACGATCGTGCCGGCGCACATCGTCGGGACCTCGACCGAGATCGACCTCGCGCTCCTGAAGATCGACGGCGTGAAGCTTCCGGCGCTGACGCTCGCCACCTACTCGCAGGTCCGCCAGGGCGAAACGGTGTTTGCGTTCGGGAGTCCCGCCGGACTCCGCCACACGCTCACGCACGGCATGGTGTCGTCGGTCGCCAGGCAGACCGATCCCGACTCGCCGCTGATCTACGTCCAGACGGATGCGCCCATCAACCCTGGGAACTCCGGCGGACCGCTCGTCAACATCAAGGGCGAAGTCGTCGGCCTGAACACCTTCATCCTCTCGAACTCGGGCGGGAGCGACGGACTCGGATTCGCGGTGCCGAGCGCCACGATCCGGACCGCGTTCCG
Organism: uncultured Acidobacteriota bacterium; assembly: GCA_963748265.1. Taxonomy (GTDB): domain Bacteria; phylum Acidobacteriota; class Vicinamibacteria; order Vicinamibacterales; family CAVVIG01; genus CAVVIG01. The sequence continues at coordinate 624,312 of CAVVIG010000005.1, forward strand.
CCAGCTGAAACAGTACGGACAGCTGCGGCGACAGGAAGTGGGCATGAGCCTGCAGACGATCACGCCGGACATGGCGGCGGGGCTCGGCCTCACGCGCGACTACGGCGTCGTCGTGTCCGACGTCTGGCCGGGCGGGCCTGCGGAGGCGGCGGGGTTCCAGCCTGGCGACATCCTCATCTCGGTGGACGGCCAGCCAGCCGAGAACCTCCCGACGGTGAACTACAACTTCCGCCTCAGGGACTCGCCGGACCCGGTGCGGCTCGTCATCATGCGTGGCAAGGAGCAGTTCAACCTGAACGTCGTCGCCGTCGAGCAGAAGCTCGATTTCGACTCAGTGTCTTCGCTGGCGGACCCCGACAAGAATCTCGTCTCGGACCTCGGCATCCTCGGTGTCGAGATCGATCCGAAGGTCGTGGACATGACGACCGGCCTCAGGGATGCGTTCGGCATCATCGTCGTCGCCCGTGCCACGGGTGCGAGAAGCGAGGTGCCCGTGATGCCGCGCGATGTCATCCGCAGCTTCAACAACACGAAGATGTTCACGCTCGATCAGTTGCGCAACGCGGTGCGCGCCACCAAACCCGGCACGCCGGTGGTGCTGCAGGTGCAGCGCGGGGGGCGCCTGCTCTACGTGTCGTTCACGCTGGACTAGACGAACATGCAGGGTCGGGTCTTAAGACCCGACGCGACGTTGACAGCGATTTCACGCAGGAGGTCTCGCATGGAGGACCGGGCTGTTTTCCTCAGGTTCTGGGAAAACGAATCGAAGACGACACGCAAGGTCCTCGCGCGCATCCCGGAGGGGTCGGACTACCGGCCCGATCCGAAGTCACGGCCGGCCGCCGAGATCGCGTGGCAGATCGTCAGCGAGGAACAGATGATCATCGACGCGCTCGAGTCCGGGAAGACGGAGTGGTCGCCCCGGCCCGCGCCGCCCACGATGAAGGAGCTCGTGGACGTCTACGACTCGCAGAGCGCGGAGATCGTCCGCCGATGGAAGGCGCTGCCGGCGGAACGCTGGGACGGCGAGCTCGAGTTCTTCGGGAAGCAGCGGTCGGCGTCGCTGATGGCGTGGGGCTTCCTGTTCGACATCGTGCATCACCGCGGACAGATTTCCACCTACCTTCGCCCGATGGGATCGACCGTGCCGCAGATCTACGGGCCGAGCGCCGACGAGCCGTAGAACGCGCGGGGCGCGATCAGCGGTCCGGCGCCGCGTCGCAGCGTCGCACGGTGGTCCAGACCGGCTTGTGATCGCTGGCGTCGGTCTCGTCGGCGGGGCGTCCCGCTGAGGGGTTGCCGGCCGCACACATCCCGCGCACCAGGATGTGATCGGCGTCGCGAATGGGCCCGAAGCGGTCCAGGCGCTCGGTTGCCCAGAAGAATCCGGCGCCGGCGATCGCTTCACCGGCCGCGCGGCTGTTGAGATCGCCCCCGATCGCGATCGGCCCCGCCCAGTTCATCGCCGCGGTCAGAACCGCCTTCGCCTGATCGCGCCGGTTCCCCGCGCTCATGAGTCCGACCGTCGTCTCGAAGTGCACGGCGTACACGCGCAGCGGACCGGACGGCAGCTGCACAGTGGCTTCGGCGGCCGCACGTCGCAGCTTTCTGAAGCGATGCTCGTGCGGGAGCGGGATCTTGCGCGCGTCGCCGATCGGCCAGGGCGACAGGATGGCCACGCCGAAGTCGCGATCGGGCGCCGGGTGCACCGCCGACGGGACGTAAACGAAGTTCATGTCCAGCGCGCGCGCGAGCGACTCGGTTCCCGGGCCGTCCAGCTCCTGCAGGAAGAGCACATCGGCGTCGCGCAGCGGCCCCGGCCGCGAAAGGAGATCCGCCGCACGATCGACGTGCTCGCCCCACTGGACGTTGAACGTGACCAGGCGCACGTCGGCTGCGGTGTGGGGGCGCGACAACTGCTCGCCGACCATCACAGGCCCGGCGGGATCGTCGTAGTTGCGCGCGGTCGCGCAGCCGCAGGCGGCCGCGAGCGCCACGGCCGCGAACAGCGCGTCGAGTCCAGGCCACGTCCGCATCAACATCCTTAGAACGGAAACATCATGTAGAACCGTACGCCCGACAGGTGGTCGCCGAACTGGTAGCCGGCAGCCAGCCAGGGCAGCGTGATCCGCCAGATACGCAGGTCGGGCTCGGTCGAGAAGCTTACGCCCGCTTCGATCTGGTGGTGCAGCTCGATAGGCTCCGCGGCATCGCGCCGCAGAGCGAGGCCATCGAAGCCTCGTGCGATGAGATACGGCCCTCCGCGCGCGGGCCTCGTCTGCACGGTGAACCCGAGAGGGAACTGGGCGTCGATCGCCCCTTCGAAGGTGGCGTGCCCGTCGTACTGGTCACCGCTCGCGGCGAGCTTGCGGTACATCGCAGATCCGCCGAAGGTCAGGCGGACGCGTTTCACCTGCGGAGGGTCGATGCGCGCACGCAGGCCGGTGCCGTAGAGGGCCTCGGTGCCGCCACCCTCCGTGCCGCCCCCGAATCCCACTTCGGCGAAGGGCCGGAGGCGGAGCCGTGCGGTCACCGGGATCTCCAGCTCCAGGCCAGGGACAATCGCGAGCACACCGAGCTTCTTCACCAGTGTTCCGACTTCGGACAGCCCCTCGATGCGGACGGCAGAAAACGACACCGGGAAGGTGAGACGCAGCCCCCAGCCGTCGTCCGCGATCGTGCGCAGGTGATACCCGAACGGAATGCGGTACAACAGCAGCGCCTGCGCCTGGACGTCGGTCTGCGTACCGCTGCTGTCGTCCCGCAGATCGGCAAACAGCAGCGGATCGAGCGCCTGGTCCTGCGCCGCCGCGCGGTGGGAGACAACGAGCGCGAGCATCAGGAACCAGGCGAGTCGCGCGCGGCGCATGCCTGATTCTAGACAAGAGGAGCCCTGCTGGCACTCGCAGGCGCTCGCGACGTACACTTTCGCACGGCGCAGAGCGCGGCGCCTCCAGGGAGAAATAGAAGATGCGGTTTGGCCTTGTCGGGTTGGCGATCGTCCTCGTGCTGGCGTGTACGGGTGCGCCGGCGTTTGGCCAGACTCCCGCGACGCCAGACGTGGAAGCGCTTCGGAGCGAGGCGACGGCGGTCGCGCCGGTCATCGTGGACGGCGAGCCGCTCTTCTCGGTCCGCGGCGTGTCGGCCTTTCCAGCCGAGACGCGCGCGGCGGGGATCAGGGGCCGCATCGAGGCGGCCGCAGCGAACAGGCAGCTGCCGTCGGCGTCGCTGACGCTCGAAGAGCGCCCGGAAGGAACGGCCATCCTGGCGAGTGGCCGCGTGCTCGTTTTCATTCTCGACGAAGACGCGGCGCTCGAGCAGCTGGATCGCGCCCTGCTCGCGCAGACGTACCTACAGCGGATCCAGACGGCGATCGACGCATGGAGGCGCGATCGTGAGCCACGGCGTCTCCTCGTGAACGCCGCCCTCGCCGTCGGCGCAACCGCCCTGGTACTCGCCGTTTTGGTCTTCGGCCGGCGGCTGCTTCGCCGTCTCCACGCCGCGATCGAGAATCGGTACCTGCGGCGCCTGAGCGACGTGCAGATCCAGCAGTTCCAGGTCGTGCCTGCATCGCAGATATGGCGGGTGGTTGGGGGGGGCGTGAACCTGGCCGGCGTGCTGGCGCTCCTGGCATTCGCGCTGGCGTACCTCGAGTACGTGCTGGTCCTGTTTCCGTGGACCCGCGGCGTGGGCCACAGCCTGATCGGCATGATGGTCACGCCGCTGCGGACACTCGGAAGCGGGTTCGCGGCGCAGGTGCCGAACCTCGCCTTCCTCCTCGTCCTTTTCCTTCTCGTCCGCTACGTCCTGAAGACGATCAAGCTGTTCTTCGAGGCGATCGGCAACGGGTCCGTCAAGCTCCCCGATTTCGAGCCCGAATGGGCGCTGCCGACCTACCGTCTCGTTCGCATGGTGTTCGTCGCTCTTGCCCTCGTCGTCGCCTACCCTTACATCCCGGGCTCGGGGTCCGCGGCCTTCCAGGGGCTGACCGTTTTCCTCGGCATCCTCTTCTCGCTCGGGTCGTCGTCGGTGATTGCCAACATCATCGCGGGCTACACCATTACCTACCGGCGGGCGTTCCGGACCGGCGACCGCGTGAAGATCGGCAACAACATGGGGGCCGTGGAGCGCGTCCGGCTGATGGTGACGCACCTCCGCACCGCGAAAAACGAGGAGGTCATCGTTCCGAACTCGACGATCCTGGGGACCGAGGTCGTGAACTACAGCTCCCTCGCCGCGTCGCACGGGCTGATCCTCCACACGACGGTCGGCATCGGCTACGAAACGCCGTGGCGGCAGGTGGAGGCGATGCTCCTCGAGTCGGCGGCGCGGACTCCCGGTCTGCTCGAGAAGCCGGCGCCGTTCGTGCTGCAGCGCGCCCTCGGAGACTTCGCGGTGACCTACGAGATCAACGTGTACTGCGCCACTGCCGACCGGATGCTCGCCACCTACGCGGACCTGCACCGCAGCATCCTCGATGTCTTCAACGAGTACGGCGTGCAGATCATGACGCCGGCCTACGAAGGCGATCCGGAGCAGCCCAAGCTGGTGCCGAAGACCGATTGGTACACCGCGCCGGCGCGCGAGCCAGGCGACGTGGAAGGTGCCGGCGAGTCGCGCGCCGGACGGGCGTCAGAAGAGAACCGAGACGGAGTACACGAGCCCGATCGTCGACACGGTGAACCGCGTCTCGTTCGTTGACTCCGGCAGCGTGTCGAACGACAGCGGATCGGTCCGGCCGCGCACGTACTGGACGCCGACGGAGGTCACCAGCAGGCTCGTTCGCCCGCTCACGCCGACCGTCATCCTCTGCTGGTTCACCCTGGTGAACGCCGTGTCGTTGTCGCCAACGGGCGATCGATCGGTGGCATACCCGCCGTGCAGCGTCCACGCACCGCCCTCGGACAGTCCGTACCGCCCTCCGACAGCGACGTTGACGACACCGCGTCCGTCAACCTGCGGTCCCACGTACGGCTGGGACGCCACCGTCGGGTTCCCCGTCCCGTTGTCGCTCACGAGCGCGACGCGCGCGGAGCTGGAGGTCAGGCTGTAGTCGCCTGTCCCCGTGTAGCCCTGGACGTCCACCTCGAACTGCGCACGCCGCCCGATCCAGGCGACGCCGCCCCTGAACTCGAAGGGCAGCCTGAACTCGGTATCGCCGGAGGGTTCGAAGAACGACGTCGATATCGTCGTGGCGCCAGCCTGGGCCAGCGCTTCCAGCGACGCAGAACTGCTGTTCCAGACGGTGAGCCCCGGCGTCCGCATGACAAGGCCGAGGCGCACCGAGGGTGTCAGGTTGAATTGGGTCCCCACCGTGGCTCGCAGGTGCAGGGCACTCGCGGACCCATCCGTTGCGTAGGTGAACGCGGAGAGGCTCGCAGGCACCACACGCTGATCGGTAATCACCTGCCGGCGCGACGCCGACGTGTACTGCATGTCCAGGGAGCCTCCGAAAGTGCCGCGGCTCGTGCCCGGTGCGTAGGCGACACTCAAGCTCGTGAGCCACGAATCGTAGTTCGCGTCGGTGGAGAACCGGAACCGGTTGACGCCGCTGGCCAGGCTGTCGATACGCTCGGCTTCCGCCTCCTGGCTCCACGCGTTGACGCGCGTCAGCGACAGGCCGCCGGCCAGGTTGGAGCGCCCAAGCAGATCGTTCCGCACGAACGCGAACATCGCCGGAATCTGCTGGAACGACGACTCGACGTTGGTGAAGGCTTCCGGCGAGATCGATCCGAACTGGAACACCCCCGCGCTGCCGCTCAGGGCCGACTGCTCCGCGCGCACCAGGCCGGCCGGGTTGTAGTACCCGGACGAAGGATCGGATGACCGCGCGACGAAGGCACCACCTTCGAGCCCTGCGGTCTCACCGATCGGGAGCGAGTTGTAGTTCGGCAGGATAACGCTGACGACCGATGCCGAGGGCGACGGCTGGGACGGCGGCGATGTCTGCGCCGAGGCCGCTTCTGCGGCGGCCAGCACGGCGATGTTGACGACTGCGATCACGGCTGCCGCAATTCGACGCTCCATCGCATCACCTCGCTCGCAATCACGGACGTGTGAACCAGAGGCGCGTCCACCCGATGCTGAAGGTCCTGAAATCGCTCCCGGCGCGGACGATGGCGCCGGCGCTGTACGCCAGCTTGATGGACTGCGTACAGGCCGACCGGCAGCGACAGGGTCAGGCCGGCGCGCGAGTTGTTGACCCGTCCGGTCCGCGGGCCGTCGTCCACCCGGACGTCGCCGCCCGCGTACCAGGTTCCGTCGGCGGCGACCCACAGCCTGGGGCGAAAGGTGTAGCTCGCGTGCGCCTGCAGCGTCCACAGCGGATCCTGCGCACGCGTCAGCCCGCCGGGAAAGTAATTGTCGTTCGCGGCAAAGAGCCAGACGCCGAAATAGGCGTCGACGTCCCACCGCCCCTTCGGCACGGCGATGCCCGCTTCGGGCTTGAACGCCCAGCGGTTCAGTCCGAGGTTGACCAGCTTGTCGTCGTAATACTGGCCCGTCGGCGCGGCAGCGGTGAAGCTGACCCCGACGATCGTCTTCCGGGGCGTCTTCACGAACTCCTGCATGCCCATCGCGTCGTTCCCGAGCAGGTTCACCGACAGCTTGATGCGCGCGTCCGCGAGCCCCGAGCGCGAGACCTCGACGGTGTCCTCGAACACGCTGCCGCTCACCTTCGCCCAGCCGTACGGCAGCCCCGCGCTCACGAGAGCAAGCTTGCCGAACATGTCGAACGTGTAGCCGACGCCAACGGTGGCAAGGTTCACGCGGGCTTCGACGTCGGTCAGCGGGAGCGTCGGGTCGGTGACGACCGCGCCGGTCGAACGCGCGACGCCGGCAACCAGGAAGACGGCGCCGACGGGGCTCGCCGAGTACACCTTGGGCTCGAGCTCCTGGCTGGCGGCCGGCCGGGCGGCGGCGAACGCAGTTGCGGCGATGAGCGCGAGGCGGGCGGCGCGGTGTCGAATCATGGTCGAAGGTCGGAGACGGGGTCGTCCGACGCGTCACCGCGTCTCAATCAGCACCATCGCGTAGAAGATCGCCCCGACAACGAACGGCCAGTAGCGGCCGTTGTTTTTGCCGGGCAGCTCCATGACCATGCTGTTCATCACGACGCCGCCCGACACGAACCCGAGCGCGGTGATGACGAGCGGCTTCGAGAACTCGGTCAGGACGGCGATGCCCCAGCCCGCGAGAGCGGCCGCGGCGAGCATGTACTTGCCGGCGCGATCGAACGCCGTCGGGTGTTCGGTCCGCAGCGAACGCTCCACGCCAAGGAAGTGGAGCGACATTGCGATGGCGTAGAGCGCCAGCCGCTGGTCGGTGTCTTCAGCGACGCTGTCGACCAGCAGGTAGCCGACCAGGCCGACGTACAGCGAGAAGCCGACGAACTGCACCAGGGCGACCTGGGGCGGCGCCTCCACATCCCTGCCGTCCTTGCCGTCAGCGGCGCGCAGGCGCGACCAGCGGACCATGTGTTCGAGCCCGTAGAAGGCGAGAAACCCGATGAGTGCCGAGGAATAGACGCGATATGCCGGCGCCGGCAGGCCCGCTCCTGCCGTCACGTCCACGAACGCGCGGCCCGCCTCGCTCAGCTCCGGCAGCATGTGGATGAACACGTAGGCCACGCTGACGCCGGCCCCGATCGACAGCGCCGTGCGCTCCGACACGAACCTGCGCGGACCACGCAGCAGGATGATCGCGAACGTCAGGGCGACGATCAGCGTGGCGGGCGGCATCTAGAACGGTCCGATGCGGGTCAGCACGTTCATGAACGCCAGCACGCCGATGAGCGCGACGACGCCGGCAACCACGAGGGCGAGGCTGAAGATCGAGGTGTTGTGTTGGAGGCGGCACCGCTTCAGGAACTGCCAGTGCTGGAGGACCGCGACCGCGAGCGACAGGATGCCGAGGCCGATGAACGCGAGGCTCAGGTTCCGCGGCCCGTTCAGCGAGATCGTCCGCTGCGCCTGCGGCTGCTCGACCATGTACTGCAGGAACTTGAACAGCGTGAATCCGAAGCCGATCATCGAGATGGCAGTCCGGACCCACGCCATCAGCGTGCGGTCCGCCGCCATGAGGGTGCGCTCGAACGCCAGGTTGGTGCGCTGCGCGGCGAGCTCGTTCGCGTCCGGCTTCCCGCCCGCGGGCGCAGCGGTGCTCACCTGGACTCCCCGGTCGCGCGGACCGCGCCGACGCCCGAGAGCCGCGCCAGGCGCATGGTCATCGGCCCGCTGGCCCGCGCGCCGAAGCCGTCGATCATTCGTGCCACGAGCTCGTCCATGGAATGCCCGATCCGGCGATCAGCGCTGCCGGAACACGACGAACGATAGCGGACGAGACAAGGGAAGGTCCATCGCCTCTTGGGGGCGGGGGCGCTGGCGGAGGGTTCAGGGCTGGTCGGGCACGCGGCACGAAACGTCGCCGTCAACGGGCAGGGGAGAATCGCGCATGGAGCCGGGGCGACGGCCGGGCGGAGGGGTCCGCCCGGCGTCCAACATGCCGCGTCGCCGGTCCGGCCTACTCCACCGAGATCAGGACCGCTTCGGTCCACGTGATGTCGACCTTGTCGCCGACCTTCACCTTCGACAGCGCCGCCTTGTCCTCGACGCGCGAGCTGTACTTCCAGTTGTTCGGGCCCGTGAAGGTGATCGACGGCACCTTCATGTCGATCTGCGTGATGGTCGCGGTGATGGTCCGCTGGGTCGCGGCGGTGACGCCAGGGGCGGGCCGCGCGCCCGGGGTCAATGCCGCGCTGTCGCTGTCCACGTCCTTTTCACCCGGCAGCTTCAGGCGCAGCACGATGTTGTCGTAGTACTTCGCGGTCACCTTGTCGCCGACCTTGAGCTGATCGAACCTCTTGACCTCGGGGCCGACCTTGATGGTGGCGTACTCGCCGTTCTGTTCCTTCAGCGTCACTTCGCGGGTGCTGCGTTCGATCGCCTCGATCGTCGCGGTGACTGTCTTCATCTCCCCCTGGAGCGTCTTGGTCTGGGCCGCAGCGGTGGCGGCGAACGTGGCGAGCAGAGCGCCTGCGAAAATGATGTGCTTCACGTGTCCCTCCTGCGCCTTCGAGCGTACTCCTGTGTCGAAGCGTGCACTATGCGTATTCGGCAACGCGCGGCGTCACGGCGAACTCACGCTCGCTCGACACGCTCAGCGCTGAGGTCGTCGTCAGAAGGTCCAGCCGATTGCGAGCGAGTAGCCCACGTCGTTCGTGTCGGCGGCGTCCGACAACGGCCGGTTGTCGTAGTAGTCGTACACGCTGATCGAGAAGTTCAGGTTGTTCACGATCTCCCGCCTGAACTTCGCGTTCGTGTTGATGCGATAGCGCCCGGCATTCTTCAGCGCCGCGAACACCAGCACGTTCACGTCGATGTTCATGTTCGGGGAGTCGTAGTTGAAAACCGATCCGCTGAACGCCATCACCGCATCCACGTTGGTGACGGCATCGGCATCGATCGGCTGCTCGCGGCCAACCGATAGACCGCCGCTCAGCAGGAGTTGCCCGCCGTTGGACTGGGCCAGGAAACGGCCGTACATGACGGCGCCCGTGCTGCGCAGGTCGAAGCCGAGGTCCTGGTTGCTCTCGACCAGGGCGAAGGGGCTCACAACCCATCGATTGGGCCGGTATCGCACGTAGCCCAGCTGCGCGAGGCTACGCGACGAGTCTTCCTCCTCCGGCTTGCTGGTCACCGAGAACGACCCGAGCAGGTTCGCCGCAAAGGCCGGTTGCCGGTACGTGACGGTGCCGTCGAAGTAGGTTTGCGCGACGCCGCTCGACTGTGTGTAGCTCGCACCGAGGTCGATGCTGCCGACCAGTTGTTCCCAGAAGCTGGACAGCAGGCGGGCGAGGCTGACCACGCGCGGGATTGGCACCGCCTCGACGACGCCTCCCGTAGAGATCTACCACCGCCAGGTCGCCGCTTGCCGTCGCCTCGAGCCGTCCGACGAGATGCCGGCCATCGTCGAGGCCGACGTCGAACTCGTCGAGCGTGACGATGGAGACGACCTTGTCCCATTTCATGACGACCGTGCCGGCGTCGTCGGTCTTGACCGTCAGCTGGCCGCGACTGAGAAGCGTCACCTCGCAGGTGAGTCGATCGCCGTTGATCAGCACGATCGAGTCGACCTTCGGGCGCGACTGCGCCCACGCGCTCCACGGGTAGAGCAGCGCGACGGCAACCACGACGCAGGCGCGCAGGATCGGCATCACCGTACGCGGTTCCGTTGAGCGACGGCCTTCTCGCCGACACCGACAAGCGCGTGCATGCTGTCGCCGTACGCGAAGTCGATCCGGATCACGTCGACGTACGGCACGAAGACCCTGAGGCCGAAGCCGCCGCCGCCAATGGTGCCCGACGGAACGGCGTCGCCGCTCCCCCACGCCGATCCGAGATCGCCGAACGCCGCAATCGCGACGCCGCCGTAGAAATTGAGCCCGAACACGCTGAAGGGCCTCGTCGGCACGACCGTCCTGCGCAATTCGAGCGACGAGATGAACTGGTTCTTGCCGCGCCGCGACGCGAAGTCCCACCCGCGTACCGTGTTCGCGCCGCCGAGCGTGTAGTCCATATAGGTGGGGATATCGATGCCCGAGTCGCCCGACTGCAACGTGAGGAGCGCCGTGCCGAGCAGCGTCAGGCGGCCGCTGAGCGGCTGATAGCGGCGTACGTCCACGTTGAACGTCAGGTAATCGGCGTTGCCCATCCGCAACAACACGTCGGTCGAATTCCACCAGCCGCGGGCGGGCGTGCGCCACGAGTCGCGGCTGTCGTGCTCGAAGACGGCTCCAAGGCTGGCGAACGCGTCGGAATCGTCGGCCGACAACGTCACGTCCTCAATGTCCGAGCCGATGACGAACGTCTGGACGATGGCGCCGACCTTCCAGGTGTCCGAATCCGCGCGCGCCAATGCGACCGTCGACGTCGAAGGATGTCTCCCCGAAGTCGTCGATGCGATTGAGGCGATCGCGCAGCGTCACCCGCGCGCTGTGCCACAGGCGCCGATGCGTCAGCAGCGGCGAGGTTTCCGTGAACTCCGCCACCTGCTCCCCGCCGAACCGCGTGAGCAGCGTCAGGTCGTGCGGGCGGCGGCGGATGCTCAGTACCTTCACCGCGACGCCTCCCGACGTTCCGCTCTCGTCGCTCACGGCAATCGTCGGCGTGGGAAAGACGCGCTGGGTCTCCGCGACGCGCACCTCCACGCGGACGCCGTCGGCGGTGCTCTCGGGAACGATGGCGATGGCGCTGAAGACGCGGAGGCGTTCGAGGCGGACGATGTCCTGGTCGGCGACCTGCTGCGAGTACGGCCGGCCCGTACCAGTCTCTATCTGCTGCACGACGACCGATTCGTCGAGCGCGCGCAGCCCGGACACGGTGAGCGCCACAACGGGGCGCCCATCGTGCTGGCCTGCTTCAGCCGCCGGCGTGCCCAGGAGGAGTACGACGATGGCCAGCAGACGGAACGCCACGGAACCACTCGCGGCCATGTCGCCGGGGTCCGGGCCCGCCGTTGAAGGCGGACCCAGAGGGCGCCCTAGGTCTTGGTCTTCACCTTGGGGGGATAAGCCTTGAACATCTTGTCGAGGGCCTTGTTGACCTTCTTGGTGTTCTTGTCGGCTTTGTCGCTGGCGGTATCAGTGCCGCTGCCACGCCACGCCAGTTTCTTGGTCGACCTGTCGTACATGTCGAGGATGAGCGTGCCCTGGATGTAGGTGTTGACCGAGGCTGTCGTCATGCCGCCACCCATGGAGCCCCAGCCGTATCTATAGGGGTAGCCGACGCCGTAGCCGGTCGCGACGACTTCCTTCTGCTCCTCGGTCAGGAGGTGGGTCGAGATGACGACATCCGAGTCGGCAGCCACCTTGGTGAAGCCTGCCTTCACCATGTGCGTGTCGACCGCCTCCCGAATGCGCTGTTCCCCGAGCGGATTTGGCGAGGGAGTGCCCTCCGTCCAGGAGTACGTCTTGAACCGCGTGAAATCGACGGAAGAATCGAAGTCGGTATTGACCTTCTGCGCGAACGCCGCAGACGGCACGACGAGCGCCGCCAGCAGGGTCGCTATCGCCAGACGAAACATTCTTGCCTCCTTCAGAGGTGTTGTGGGGGCGAGCCCCGATTTCACTCTAAGCCGCGGTTCGGACGACGACTATGCAGAATCGGCAGGTGTCAGGCGAGGACAGCGGATCGTTGAGCGGCCGCGTACCGGGAACGGGGCTACGCTGCGCGAATTTCGGCGACGTAGTCCAGGCCGCGCGTCGTGCCCCCGAGCCAGAACTCGAGAGCCGGCGGCTCAGCTGCCTGGTCAACAATCGAGAGTAACTGCGTGAAGTCGTCCGAGCGGACGTATTGCGCGAGCGCGTGTTCGTCAGACCACTCTGATCGCATGTGCAGGTGGCTGCGATTGTCGAGAGCCTCCATCACGTCGGCGTGCAGGCACCCCCGGTCGCGCCGGGCGCGCCGCGCGAGCGTGCTGAGCGCGGTTGTGAACTCTCGCGCCTGCCCCGGGGGCACCAGCATGTCGACCGATAGAGAAACCACGAGTGCGCGCACAGCAGAGGCCGTACCAGTTCGCCGCGGCAGGTGCGCGACCGGGCAACCCTCTTGGATCTGAGTGTCTTGGGAGGCGGCGCAGCGGATGGCGTCGCTTCGTCACCGCTCGAAAGTTACGGGATGAGGTAGAACCTACGGCTGCGGCCGGATTTTCCCCGGACGCTTGATGCCCAGCTTCGCCATGCGCGTTTCGAGCGTGGTCGGCTTCAGATCGAGGATTTCGGCGGCGCCGTACTTACCGCGGATGCGCCAGCCGGTCTCGTGGAGCACCTTGAGCAGGTGCTCACGTTCGACGTCCTCGAGGGAGCGGCTCGGCGGCGCCTCTGGCGTCAACTTCGCGGTGTGGTTCGGCCGGCTCGGCGGATCCACGCGCATCACAGGCCCCGTCGAGAGGATCATCGCCCGCTCGATAGCGTTCCGAAGCTCGCGCACGTTGCCCGGCCACGGGTACGAGGCGAGCGCGTCGAGGCTCTCGCGCGACACGGCGTCGATGTGGCGCCCCATCACACTCGACAGTTCCTCGACGAGCGACTCCACGAGCTGCGGCAGATCTTCGAGGCGATCGCGCAGCGGCGGCAGCGTGATCGGGAACACCGCCAGGCGGTGGTACAGATCCTCGCGGAAGGTTCCGTCGGCCACGGCGCGTTCGAGATCGCGGTTGGTGGCCGCGATGATCCGCACGTCGACCGGCACCGGGCGCGGGCTGCCAAGGCGTTCGAGCTGCCGCTCCTGGATCACGCGGAGCAGCTTCACCTGCACCTCGAGGGGAAGCTCGCCTATCTCGTCGAGGAAGATCGTGGAGCCATGCGCAAGCTCGAAGCGGCCGACCTGCTTCGACAGCGCCCCGGTGTAGGCGCCCTTCTCACGGCCGAACAGCTCGCTCTCGACGAGCGTCGCCGGAATCGCGGAGCAGTTCACGCGCACGATCGGCCGGTTGCCGCGCGGGCTCATTTCGTGGATGAACGAGGCGAACCGCTCCTTGCCGGTGCCGGTCTCGCCGAGGAGCAGCACCGTGGAGTTGGTCGGCGCGACCTGCGCGGCCTGGTCCACGACCTGGCGGATCGTGGCGCTGCGTCCGATGATGCGCGTCGGTCCGAGGAGCGCCCGCGCCTCCTGGCGCAGGAACACGTTCTCGTGGTGCAGTTCGTCCCGCAGGCGCTTCACTTCCTCGAGTGCCTTGCGCAGTTCCTCCTCGCCGCGGCGCCGCTCGAACTCGTGCTCCTTGGCCTCCGACACGTCGACCGCGATGCCCATGAGGCGATCGGGCTCGCCAGGCGAGCTGGCGATCCAGGGTCGTCCGCGGACGTGCAGCCATCGGACGCCGCCATCCGGCAACACAACGCGATACTCCGCGCTGTAGTCGGCGCGCTCCCGCATGACGCGCCCAAGCCGCGCTCGCACGCTGTCGCGGTCCTCAGGATGGATTCGCGCGATCACTTCCTGGAGCAGCGGGTCGTCGTCGACCGCAAACCCGAACAGGATCTTGGCGGCGGGCGTCGCCCACACCCGTTCGGTCCGCATGTCCACTTCCCACAGGCCCGCGTTCGCCGAGCCGGCGGCGAGGCGGAGCCGCGCTTCGCTCGCACGCAGCGCCAGGTCGCCCCGCCGCTGGGCGAGCGCATTGGCGAACACGTTGGCGACGATCTGCAGCCGATCGAGAAGCGACGACGGCCACTCGCGCTCGCTGCTGATCATCGAAAGCGAGAGCGCGCCGATGAACTCGCCGCCGACCCGCAGCGGATAGCTCACGTTCGCGGTCGTCCCGAGACGCTCGAACATCTCACGATCGGACGGGGGCAGCTCCGCGGGGCGCACGATAGTGACCACTTCGCCCTGCTTCAGCCGATCGGCAATGGAGGGGAACAGCGTGGCCGCGTCGATGCCGAGCGAGGCGCTGACACGTTCGGTGGATCCGGTCACGGTCGCGACGCCCATCGCGCGCCCGTAGTCGAAGTCGCGGAGGACATCGGGAACGCCCACGTTGTGGTGCACGTGCGTCAGCGCCAGCTTGTCGGGCGAATCGGGCGAGACCTGCCAGACCCCCGCGCGATCGACGGCGAGGGCCTGGCAGACCTGCAGGAGCGCCGCCTCGATCTCGCTGTCGAGGCGATCGGCCGGCACGTTGACGAAGCGCGCGGAGACTTCGGCGAGCAGACGCTCGAACTTGAGGCTGGCCTCGAGTTGCGCCACCGGCGCGACGGACGTGAACGAGTCTGGATCCGCAGTAGCCATGAAAGATCAGCTCATGTGCGGCGTAACGACGTGAGTGACTTTTGGCGCACGCAATAACGTAGACCTCGCCACTCTGACATGAAGCCGGCAGTGCGATCTACGTAATATCGGAGCCTTGTCGGAGATTCTAATGCCGAGCTTATACACGGTGCAGTGCAACAACCTTCCTTCTGACAACGACTTGACGGTGCCGCCGTCGTCGAGAGCTCGTCGGCATGCGCCGTGCTCTAGGTAGGCCAAACACGCAAGCGACCGCATACCTCTGACCCGTTTCGCGACATCGCAGCTCCGGCAGCGACTCGGACTCAGACGGAGCATCGGGCGCCCGAGCCAAAGGGAAACGAATCGCAATGCGCAGACTCTCAGCCTTCCTCGTCACTCTGCTGGTGCTCACGTCCGTTCCGGCCTTCGCCCAGGCGGACAAGGCGGTCGACGGCAACATCGGCGGGGGACCCACGTTCGCCCTGAGCGACATCCGCGACCATCTCGGCGACGGCTACAACATCACTGCGGGCATTACGTTCAACATCACCCCGACGATCGGCTTCCAGGCCGAGTACGGCTACAACGGCCTCGGCGAGAAGAGCATCACGCTCCCGGTCGTCCCCGGCCCAGCGCCGGGCCCGGCGACCGACACTGACTTCTTCGCCAACGCGAACATGCAGTACGGCAACTTCAACCTGGTCTACAAGCCTGCGGTTGAACGGGCCGTGCGCCCGTACATCGTCGCCGGCATGGGCGTGTACTACCGGCCCATCGAAGTGACGACGCCCGGTGTCGGCTATGTGCCCGGCTACTGCAATCCGTGGTGGTACGTCTGCTATCCGGGCGGTTTCGTCCCGGTGGACGTCATCGTCGGCGAGCGCAGCTCCACTGACTTCGGGATCGATTTCGGGGGCGGCGTGAACATCCGGCTCGGTGAAAGCGTCAGCGCCTACTTCGAAGCCCGTTATCACTACATCTGGGGTCCCGAGATCACCAACCCATTGACGAACGAGACGCAAACGGCGAACGGGCAGTTCCTGCCCCTCACCTTCGGCCTGCGATTCTGACGCTGCGCGACGCGGTCACAGGTGCGTCATACCGGTACGAGAGAGTCAGCTTTATGGATGTCTGCTGTTTCAACGGGACGAACAGGGCGGCTACGACGCAGAACGACATCGTCGCCCGCGCCGAGACGTTCGTCCGCGATCATCTGTCGGATGCGGTTGGGATCGATGACCTGTGCCGCGTCACCGGCGTGAGCGAGCGCACGCTGCGCAACGCGTTCTACCGGACGCGCGGGGGCAGCCCGAAGCGCGTGCTGCTGCGCCTGCGCCTCGAGAAGGTGCGGGAAGCGCTGAAGGGCGGCGGCGTCGACGCGACCGTGACGACCGTGGCGACTGCTTTCGGCTTCTACGACCTCGGCCGCTTCGCCGGGCGATACAAGGCCATCTTCGGCGAATACCCCTCGGACACGCTGCGCGCCCGTGCCGTGCCGCCCGACTGCGAAACCACTCTGCCCCTCGCGTGATCACGTCTTCCTCCGCCGCGGTATGATCCGCGGGCCAGGAGGATTCATGGACACTGAGGACATCACCAGACGCGACTTCGTCAACCTGACAGTCGGCGCCGGCGTCGTGGCCGCGACCGGTACGACCACCTTCGCGCAGCAGCAGGTGCGCGAGACGAACGTCGAGATCAAGACGCCGGACGGCGTCTGCGATTCGGCCTTCATCCATCCCGCCAGCGGCGCACACCCGGCCGTGATCATCTGGCCCGACGCGTTCGGCCTTCGTCCCTCGATGCGCGAGATGGCGAAGCGCCTGGCGGCCGACGGCTACTCGGTGCTCGTGCCGAACCCGTTCTACCGCGTGGCGAAGTCGCCCGTCTTCGAGAACGCGTCGAACTTCAGCTTCGCGGACCCGGCGCAGCGCTCGAAACTCACGCCGCTCATGGGATCGATCGGCGCCGACGGCGCGGCCGAGCGCGACTCTGCGGCGTTCATCGCATGGCTCGACGCGCGGCCGGAGGTCGATCGCAACAAGAAGATCGGCACGCAGGGCTACTGCATGGGCGGCGCGCTCGTCGTCCGCACCGCGGCGGCGAACCCGACGCGCGTTGGAGCCGGCGCGTCGTTTCATGGCGGCGGGCTCGTGACGCCGAACCCGAACAGCCCGCACCTGCTCGCGCCGAAGATCAAGGGGCGGATGTACTTCGGCGTCGCCGCCAATGACGACGCACAGCAGCCGGACGCAAAGACGAAGCTGAAGGAAGCGTTCGACGCGGCGAAGGTGCCGGTCGAAGTCGAGGTGTACAGCCAGGCGCAGCATGGCTGGTGCGTCACCGACATGCCGCCGCAGCCGAACGGTCAGCCGATCTACAAGAAGGACGATGCCGAGCGCTCGTGGGCCAAGCTGCTCGCGCTCTACAAGGCTGGACTCGTGTAGCGTCGGGTCTTCGCCCTGTCGTGTAGCGTCGGGTCTTCAGACCCGACGGCAAAGTCGCAGCCACGAGGGCACGACCGACACGAGTTCTCGACGAACCGTCGTGTCCGTGTGTCTTCGTGGCCTTATCCCCGGCTACAGCGACGCGGCCGCCAGATCCCGCGCAGCGGCGTCGCCCACACCGCCGAACCCCGCCCAGATCTCCTCCGCGCGTTTCAGCGCCGCGTCCACGTGCGGCAGGATGTTGCGCGCCCCGACATGGCGCACGAATTCGACCTGACGGATCAGTTCGGCTGGCTGCGTCCGCGCCCCACACAACAGTAATGTGCGGCCGGATCTGCGCAGCCGGTCGTTGAGCCCCTCCAGGGCATGAAGGCCGGTGGCGTCGATGGCCGTCATATGCCGCAGCCGCAGGACGACGATCGGCGCAAATGCGGAGAGGTCGGCGGTCGCATCCATCAGCTTCCCGGTGGTGCCGAAGAGAAACGGGCCGTGGATCCTCAGGATTGTGACGTAGGACGGCACGTGCTTGTCCTGCAGGATGTGAGCGCGCCCATCGTCGATATCCTCCCGCGTGAGCGTGGAGACGAGGGTCGTGCCCGTCACGCGGTGAATGTACAGGAGGGCCGCCAGCGCCATGCCTACTTCCACGGCGACGGTGAGGTCGGCCATCACGGTGAGCGCGAAGGTCAGCAGCCAGACGGACCGATCCGCCCAGTCCAGGCGCCAGAGACTCCCGATTTCGCGCCACTCGCCCATGTTGTAGGCCACGACGAAGAGCACCGCCGCGAGCGTGGCAAGAGGCACGTAGGCGGCCAGCGGCGCCAGGAGCAGGACGATCGCCAGGAGCGTGAGCGCGTGCACCAGCCCCGCGACCGGTGTGCGGGCGCCGGAGCGAAAGTTGGTTGCTGTGCGCGCGATCGCGCCGGTCACCGGTATGCCGCCGACCAGCGGCGTGACGATGTTTGCGACCCCCTGCGCCAGCAGTTCGGCGCTCGAGTTGTGACGATCGCCCGTCATCGAGTCGGCGACCACGGCCGAGAGCAGGCTTTCGACGGCCGCGAGCAGCGCCACCGTGAGTGCCGAGGGGAGCAGCGGCAGGATCAGATCCGGCCGAAAGGCCGGGACCGCCATCGCCGGCAGACTGCTCGGGATCCCGCCAAAGCGCGACCCAATCGTTTCAACAGGCAGCCCAAGGATCGCGACGCCGATCGTGCCCGTTACGAGCGCGACGATCGAGCCGGGTATTCGTGGAAGCCATCGCGGCACGGCGATCACGAGCCCGAGCGAGAGCACCCCGAGCGACACCGATACCGTGTCCATCGCAGGCAGCGCCGCTGCCAGCGTCGCCATGCGCGCGAAGAACTCAGTTGGCGTCTGGTCGATCGCGAGCCCGAAGAAGTCCTTGATCTGGGTGGACGCGATGAGCAGGGCAATGCCGTTCGTGAACCCGATGACCACAGGACGCGGGATGAACCTCACCGCCTCGCCGAGGCCGGTGAGCGCCAGAGCGACCAGGATGACACCGGCCATCATGGTCACCATCAGCAGGCCCGGCACACCGTGCTCGGCGATGATGCCCGCGACGATCACCACGAAGGCGCCGGTCGGGCCGCCTATCTGGATCCTGGAGCCGCCAAGCAACGACACGACGAAGCCGCCGACGATCGCCGTGTAGACGCCGGCTTGCGGTGTGACGCCCGATGCGATGCCGAACGCCATCGCAAGGGGCAGCGCGACGACGCCGACCGTGAGACCGGCGATGACGTCGGCGCCGAAGACGCGCCGGTCGTACGAGGAGACGGCGCTGAGGAGCGCGGGCCGCCACCGGGCCCACTGCCATCCATTTGATGTCATCTCAGCTCCGCCGGCGTCGCTGGCGGACCCCGGCCATCTCGTCGAGCATCGCCGCGCTCTGGTGGAGGTGCGCGTAGAGGTACTTCTTCAGAAGGTCGAGGACGTCGATGAGCACCGGATCGCGAAGCGTGTAGTAGACCTGGTTGCCGACCTTTCGGGCGTTCACCACCTGGCGGGCGCGGAGGACGGCGAGATGCTGCGACAGGTTGGCCTGCTCGACCGATACCTGCTCCAGGAGGACGCTCGCGCCTACCTCGCCGTCCCGCAAAGCTTCGACGATTGCGATGCGAGTCGGATGGGCGAGCGCCTGGAAAATCTGCGCCTTGAAGGCACGGAGCGGAGAGTCCATGTCATTAGTATATTCGAACTTTCGAAAATACTAACATGGCCGCGATGCGGATGGGCAGGTGCGGTGATTACATCCTCAGGGCGCGACGACCGCCTGGTGCACCAGCGTCGGGAACTTCGTCCGGATGTCGGCCGTGAGCGGCAGCTGATTGATCATCAGCGAGATCACGAGGCCTGCGGTCGGATCGACGCGGTACATCGACCCGTACGCGCCTGCCCACCCGTACGAGCCAACCGGATCGAGTCCGTTGCCGCCGACCATCTCCGTCGTCTCGAAACCGAGGCCGAACCCGAGCTGCGGACCCGAGTGCAGCAGCCCCGAGCGGTTGTGCGTCATGAGCGCTACGGTCCTCGGCGACAGCAGACGTACGTCCCCCACCGCGCCGCCGTTGCTGATCATCTCGAGGAAGCGCGTGTAGTCGCGCGCGGTCGACACGAGCCCCGCGCCGCCCGCGAAGTTCTTCCGCGGTCCGTCCGCGTAGTGCCCCTGGCCCGCGCGACCCCTCCGGCGCACGCACGATCGTGCCGTCCGGCCCGCTCGAGTAGACGACGACCAGCCGGTTCTTCTTGTCGGCTGGAACGAAGAACTGCGTGTCGGTCATGCCGAGCGGCCCGAAGATCCGAGTTCGGAAGAACACGTCGAGCGGCACGCCCGACGCGCGCTCGACGACGCAGCCGAGGATGTCGGTGTTGTAGCCGTAGACCCACGCGTCACCAGGCTGCGAGACGAAGGGCAGCGTCGCGAGCCGCTCCATCGTGTCGCAGACCGGCTCGGTCTTGTCCGCGGTGTACCACCCCATGCCTGCCGCCGGCCCGAGCTGCTTCGCCTCGTACAGGGAGGCCACGTGCGGGCTGGTGCCGTACGAGATGCCGGCCGTGTGCGTCAGCAGGTCGGTGATGGTGATCGGCCGTTTGGCAGGGACGATGTCGACGCCGCCGTCCGGCCTGAGTGCGGCGACGGTTGTCGTCGCGAACGGCGGAATGAATCGCGAGACCGGGTCGAGAAGCCCGATGCGTCCCTCCTCGACGAGCATGAGCACCGCGGTGCTCGTGATCGCCTTGGTCTGCGACGCGATGCGGAACATCGAGTCGGTGGTCATGCGGACCCCCGCCTCCTTGTCGCGCCAGCCGAAGGCCTTGTCGTAGACGACCTTGCCGTTGTGCAGCACGACCGCCACGGCGCCGCCGATGCGGTTCTCGTCGACATACTGCTGGAGCAGGCCGTCGAGCCGCGCAAGGCGTGTCGCGTCGATGCGCGCGGCCGCCGGATGCTGCGCGCCGAGCGCCAGGGTGGAAAGCACGAGGGCAAGAAGGAGCGTGGTGGTGCGACGCATGGCCGGACCTCGCAGGTGAGTGAACGTGGTTCGCCGAATGCTACCTGGACATCGTCATGATGGCCGCCATCATCTCGATGCCCTCCCACAGGTTCCGCAGGCGCAGGTTCTCGTCGGGGCCGTGCTGGTTGTTGTCGTGGTTGACCATCGAGAAGCCGACGGTCGGCATCTTCGTGCTGAACGTCGAGAAGGGCATGCCGCCCCCGAGCGTCGGCTGACGCACCACCGTGCGGCCGTCACGTTCGAGCGCAACGGCGACGGCCCGCGCCATCGGGTCGTCCATCGACACGCGCGGCGCGATCGAGCCACTCCGGCGATCCACACGCGCAATCAGGCCATTGGCGAACCGTTCGGCGTCGGTCGGGTCGCGCCCCTCGACGATGAAGTATCCCTGCTGCCTGATGTGATCGACCACCAGCGCGTTCTGCTTCACGGGGTCGAGCCCGTTCACGAGGCGCATCTCGATCCGAGCGCTCGCCGTCGCCGGAATCGCGGAACGCGCCGGAGCGCTCGTGCCCCCGCCCGATTCCATCGCGAGAATGCTCAGCGTCGGCTCGTTCAGCTTGAGTTCCAGCCGCTCCTCGCCCCGCTCCGGCCACGCGACGAGGAAGTCCTTCTTGAGCGCGACCTCGACGTTCGGCGTCTCGGCGATCGCCCGGCGCTCGCTCTCGGTGAGCGGCACCACGTCGCGATAGAAGTTGGCGATCGTGACGCGTCCCGTGTCGTCCTTCATGCTCGCGAGCAGCCTGGCCAGGCGCATCGAGGGATCGGGTGCCCAGTTGCCGTAATTGCCCGAGTGCAGGTCGCCTCGGGCGCCGTACACGGTGACGGTCATCCCCGCGCCGCCGCGCGTGCCGTAGTACAGCGACGGCCGGCCGCTCGGATGCCGCGGGCCGTCGAGCGTGATGGCGAGGTCGGCCTGGAGATCCGCCGCGCGCGCCGCCGCGAAGCGCAGGAAGTTGGCCGAACCGGCTTCCTCCTGGCCGTCGAGGACGACGCGGAGATTCCACGTGGGGCCGCTGCCGGTGCTCTTGAGCGCCTCGACGGCATTCAGCACGGCGACGATTGGCCCCTTGTCGTCCGATGCGGACCGGCCGTACACGCGCCACTCGGGATCGAACGTGGTGCGCGACGCATCGTCGGGAACAGGCCCGGACGGTCCGTGGATGCACGGCGCGAACGGCTTGCAGCGTGTCCACTCCGCGGCGTCCACCGGCTGACCGTCGTAGTGGATGTAGAGCGTGAGCGTGCCGCGCGCCGACGGCGCGTCGAGCCTCGCGAACACCACGGGCGAACCGGCGCCGGTGGTCTGCTCGACCGTGAAGCCGCGGCGCTCGAACATTGCCTCGAGCAGGTCGGCGTTGCGCCGCATGTCCGCGTCGTTGCCGGCGACATTGGGGATGGACACGAGCTGAAGCAGCTCGCTGACGATCTGCTGTTCGTGCTGCGCACGCCAGGCGGCGACCGGACGCCCCTGCGCGCCGGCAAGCGCGTACGCCTGCCCGACGAACATCGTCAGCAGCAGGAGAGCCTTTCGCGGTCGTCGGGTCATCGTGACTCGGGTCAGTGCGTAGCTGGGCGCACCGCCTCCATCAGCAGACCCACGGCCTTGCGTGTCGCACGGCCAGCGGGTGCCACTCCCTTGTAGTGACCGAGCCGCACCACGACCAGCTGGTGAGACGGCACGATCAGCACGGTCTGCCCGCCGACGCCGCTCATGTAAAACGCGTCCGTCGGCGCCGGGAACGTGCTCTCACCGTTGATCCAGAACAGGCCGCCGTACACCGGCCGCTTGTCCGCGGCCCACGCCGGTGCGAGCGTGCTGACGAACTTCGCGTAGCCCTCCGGCAGGAGCCGCTCCCCGTTCGAGACGCCGTCCTGCAGGTACAGGTTCGCGATGCGCGCCCAGTCTCGTCCCGAGCCCAGCTCGTAGCCGTGGGTCAGGAAGTTCCCGTAAGGGTCGGTGTCGAGCACCATCGTGCGCACGCCGATCTTGTCGAACAGCGCGCGCTGCGGAAACGAGTGGTAGTCCTCACCACGCTTCTCCACCGCGAGCCGCGTCAGGTAGTTCGTGAGGACCGGATCAGTATTCCGGTAGCGGCCGACGGTGTTCGGCGCCCACTGCAGCGGCCGTGTCGCCGCGTAATGGAACGAGTTCACGCTGCCGGTGTAGAGATACAGGTGATCGGGGTACGGACCCTTCTCGTCGTAGTCGGGATCCTGCGGCGCGATGATCCGGAGGCCGCTGGACATGTTGAGGATGTTGCGGACGGTGATCTTCGCGCGCGGGTCGCCGGGCGTCACCTGCCACTCCGGGATCGGCGCCGGCTGGTCCAGCGTATAGGCGCCCTTCTGGATCAGCACGCCCATCAGCGTGCCGCTGAGGCTCTTGCCCATCGACCAGCTCTCGAGCGGCGTGCTGCTCGTGATCCCGTCGCCGTACCGCTCGCCGACGATCCGCCCCTTGTAGGTGACGACGAAGGCCGCCGTCATTGCGGCCGGGTCGAAGGCGGCGTCAACCGCCGCCTGCACCTTCGCGGCATCGATCTCCGCGGGCGCAGCCGTTGTCGGCAGCTGATCGCCCATCGGCCACGGCTGCGTCTTCGGATCGGGAAGCGCGCTCTTGACGACGGAGGGTTTGAAGGAGACGTCGGTCTGGCCGATCGGGAGCGTGACACAGCCCTGGCTGCCGACGTGTTTGGCCGTGCGCACGGTGCCGTTGGGCATCGTGACCTGCACGGTTCGTTTCTCGCGGTCGATCCGCGGCGTCCCGAGCGAGGCGCGCGCCTCGTAGGGTGCGGTGAAGTAGCCGACGTTCTCGGCGGCGAACGCAGGTTCGAGGCCGGTGACGAACACGGCCGAGCACATGATCTTCGCGTAGCCAGACGCGTAGTGCTCGATCTTCTCGCCCGGCGGCGGCACGTACTTCGTGTCGAGCTCGAGCGACTTCGCGCGCGCGATCAGCGCTGCGCGCGCCTCGTCGCGCGATTGCGCGATCGTCAGACCGCCCGACAGCGCGAGCACGACACCCGCCGCCACCGACACCTGCACCGCGAGCCTCATGGGCACCCCACCTCACCGGCGCGGGACGGCCGGACTTGTGACTTGCGACTGGTGGCTTGCGACTACGCTAGTTCCCCGCCCGTGCGAATCCCTTCATCTGCAGGTTGAAGAACGTGGTCATCGCCCACAGATCCACCTGGATGTCGGGGTTCACGTCCTTCGCTTCGATCTTGCGGCCGACAACCGCCTGTCCGCAGGACCGGAACTCGACGCCGGCTTTCTTCAGCGCGGTGATGAGCGGGATGTTGGGGTTGTCCTTGCCCTGGTACTTGGCCTTGAACGCCTCGTTCGACAGCACGATGTCGAAGTCGGCGCTGCGCTGATGGAACATCACGATGATGTGCCGCTTCTCCTTCGGCACGCCCCACTTGGCGAGCGTGTTGACGTAGCGCGCCAGGGTCTCGAGCCCCGGGTTCACTTCGGTCGTCATGTCCTTCGCGCCCTGCCCGATGCCCCAGGCGATCTTGTAATCGAGCTTCGGGTCCGGCAGTTCGTGCGCGCCCGGTACATCGCGCGCGACGGGATACCCTGGGACGGCCAGAGTTTCGTCCGCGGCGGCAGCGTGTGCGTTGACCGGGGCGGCGGCGAGCGACAGCGCTACGAAGACAGGAATGGCGAGGACGGCTAGCTTCATCGAACTCCTCCTGAGGCCTTCACGATACACCTAATACGTGCGGATGAGCTGTGGGAAACGCGGTAGTCTTTCCCCTCGTGCCCCGGGGAAAGCCGACGGACTTACCTCGTCGAAGGGAGCGCATGTGACTCACCCGATCTACGCACAGCCGGCATGGATGCTCGCCGCGGCGCTTCTCCTGGCAGGAGCCGCGCCCGGCCACGCGCAGACAGCGGGAGCCGACCTCGTAGCGGCGCTGCGGTCCGGAGGCCACGTGCTGGTGATGCGCCATGCCCGATCGCCGCGCGAGACGCCAACGAAGGCGCAGGCACAGCCGGACAACGTGAACCTGGAACGGCAGCTCGACGCCGAAGGGCAGGCGGGCGCGACGGAACTGGGCAACGCGTTGCGCGCGCTGAAGGTGCCTGTCGGCACCGTGTTGACCAGCCCCACGTACCGCGCGATCGAGACCGTGCGGCTTGCGCGGCTGCAGCCCTTCGCGACCGCTGCCGAACTCGGCGATGGCGGCCAGAGCATGCAGCCGGTAACACCCGCTCAGGGCGACTGGCTCAAGGCTCGCGCCGCCCAGGCGCCTTCGTCGGGGAATACGCTGATCGTCACCCACCAGCAGAACCTCGCCGCGGCCTTTCCAGAGGTGGGCGCGAGCGTTGCCGAAGGCGAGATCGTCGTCATGAAGCCCGACGGGCGCGGAGGGTCCGCGATCGTTGCGCGCGTGCTCATCGACGCGTGGCCTCGGCTGCTCGGGGCGGCACGATAGTCACAAGTCGCAAGTCGCAAGTCGCGAGCGCGAGTCACAAGTCCCCAAGGGACCGGCCGATGAGCCTACCGGTTCCGCGCCGCCTGCACTTCCACTTCGAGCAACGCACCAGGAGTGACGAGCGCGGCGACCTGCACCGTCGTCCGCGCCGGTTTGTTGGGCTGATCGGCAGTGCCGAAATACTTGTTGTAGGCCGCGTTCATCCCGGCGAAATCGAGCCGGCCGTCCGGACCCGCGACCATGTAGACGCGCATCATCACCACGTCGCCCATGGCAAGCCCCTGCTCCTTCAGCAAAGCCTGGATCTTCTGGAAGCAGTTGTCGGCCTGCTCGGTCGTCGTGCCCCAGACGGCCGCCGCGCCCGACGCGCGGTCAGCGGGCTTGGCTGGCGACGGCAGCTGGCCGCTGAGGTGCAACGTGTCGCCCACCCAGACGCCGGTGGCGATGCCACCGGGCGTCGAGCTCTGAATGTGCTTGACTGACTGGGCGGACGCTGCCGACACGGTGAGCGACAACGCCGCAAGAACTGCAAGCGGAAGGATCGAACGCATCACAAGGACCTCAAGGAGACGGGCCAGAGGCGATAGGCGATGGGCAATAGCCGCTCGCGGACGGTCATGGGAGTCGGCGACCGGCCTCTTCTTGCAGAAGCGAAAATCAGCAATTCGCGATCTGCAATTCGCCTTGTTCTATTTCTCTATCTGATAAATCTCCCTGCGGCCCTGATCGATGAGGTCGTGATAACCCTTCATCGCTTCCTGGAACTCTTTCATCCCCATGGTCTGCCGCGACACCTCGGCGTAGCGTTCGAGGCTGTCGACCTCCATCTCCGCCACCACCGTCCAGTAACGCTCTGCGCTGACGTCGGTCATGACGCGCATCGCGCCGAATCCCATCGGTTGCATGAGCTTGCTCAGCGCAAGGAACTTCTGAACCATCGGTCGCGCCTGACCGGGCCTGCAGTACATGATGTCGCGGACAAGAAACATCGTCGTCCTCCTCGAAATGGTGCGGTGCGAATGCTACCCGCGATTCCGGAGGCGCCAGCGTAAAACGACAACAAAAAAGGCAGAGGGACGCGCGCTGCTCGCGCGGTGCCCTCTGCCTCGATCGTGACTGGCGACTTGCGACTACGCTACTTCGTCACAGTCACCGTAATGCTGCTGCCCCCGGTGAGCGCACCATCGTCCGCGAGCGCCCGCAGCACGTAAGTGCCCGGCTCGCCGAAGGTCGCCTTCGTGACGATGCGCCCGTCGGTCGGCATCGAGGGCGGCGCCCAGATCGGCGCCCACGGCGAGTTCGCGCCGGCGCGCGTGTCCTCCCAGGCCTTGACCTGCGGCGGATCGAACGTCACCGCATTGGTGCCGCGAAACACGAACCACGACAGGTGCAGCCCGACGTTCTTGCCGACCGTGATGCGCACCGGCGGCGAAGTCGCCGCCCGGTTCAGCAGGCGCGCGATCCCTTCCTGCTGGCTGCCAGGGGCCGCAGCCGGCGCACCGGCCGGAGCCGCGGGTGCCGCGCCGGACGGAGCGGGTGCAGCAGGTGCCGTGCCGCCTGGAGCAGGTGCGGCAGGTGCCGCGCCGGCATCCGCCGGACGGGAGTTGGGACGCGATCCGGCGTTGTTCACTGCGGAGCTTCCGCCGAAGCTGCGGCGCTTCGGGATGCCGTCGTCGGTGACGATGGCAACGAGGTCGATCGGCTTCGCCAACCTTGGCGGTCCGCGTCGCGGCGCCCTCGATCTTCACCGCGGGCAGCCTTGTTGGCGCGCACCTCGGGGCTGCTCGAACCGGCGCCGAGCGCGCCGGTTTCCGACGCCTTCACCACGTCGTCCACCTTGTAGTCCTCGCGCAGCGACGCGTAGGCCTTTTCGGTCTTGCCGTTGGTGGTGAGGGTCCACACGAGTTCGTCCTTCACGGAGAAGGTGGCGGGCACCTTCACGCGGAAGACGAAACGGTTGCGGCGCGGCAGGAAGTGCGTCGGCTGTCCCTGATCAGCGGCACCCGGGCTGAAGCCGTTCTCCGGACCAACCGGGACGTCGGGCTCTTCTTCCCAGTTGCGATTCATGTAGCCGAAGAGGAAGTACTTGCTGCCGTCGGCTTCTTCCTCCCAGCCCTCGTAGCCAGGGGCGACGTTCTGCCCGCTGGTGTAGGAGAGCGACTGTGCGCCTGCGGCCACCGAAGCAGCCGCGAGCGCGACGGCACCAATGAGCGCGCGAACGGATTTCTTCATGAGTCTTCGTTCCAGAAAAGAGCCCGGGAGAGGCATGTGCTCCCCGGGCTGGTAAGCCGGCGGACCGGACTCGGCCCGTCCGTCTAGTTTACTGCTGCTGACCCTGATTCTGGTTCTGTGTGGCGCGGGGGGCCTGACGGCTGACCACGCCGCACAGCGGGCAGCCCGGGATGACGTCTCTTCCCGGATTTGCCTCGACCCGGGCGCGCATCTCGGCCTGGAACTGCTCCTCCGTCATCGTCACGCGGTTCCCGAGGTCGATGAACATGTTGGTGATCGACCGGTTGCCGGACCCGGACCAGTTCCTCGGGTCGGGGACGTTCTTGTTCCCGGGGGTGTTGTCGAAGTAGCCGATGATGTGCAGGATCGTCCCCTTCGGCAGCAGCGGCGCGACGTCGTCCGCGTAGCTGTAGCCGCGGACCCAGTTGTGGTCGTAGCCCACGCACGAGAGCGTCTGGATGTTGTAGCCCCAGATCGCCTCGAGGCACATGCGAGTGCCCGGCGCATGGAGGTGCGGCTCGAACGAGATGATCTTCGTCGGCTCGTTCAGCACGGCATAGGCGTGCAGCTGCTGATCCTTCTCCATCGCGCGCACGTCGATGTCGACGCCGTTGCCGAGACCGATCTGTGCGCGCTTGTATTCGGGCTTGTAGCCTTTCGGCGCGAACTTGTAACCGAACTCGAGGTGCGAGCGGACGTCCTTGCCTCCCGAGTGCGTGTGGAGCGAGTCCGACACGATGTAGGAGCCCTTCTTCAGGAGGACCGCCGCCTTCGGGTCGAAGTAATCGGGATTGCGGCCCACCTCGTGGACCGGCCAGTTCACGACGTTGTCGCCGCCGCCGAGCAGATCCTGGTCCGACGGCGTCTCCAGGCCGACCTGCGTGCGGTAAATCAGGTGGTGCCAGACGAAGAGACCGCCGACCGTGTCCCGGTTGCCGGCGTTCGGATCGACGTCGTTCACCTCCTTGATCTCGACGGCGAGCACGTAGCGATCTTCGTCGAGCGGAATCGGCACCGACTCGAATCTCGCCCCACCAGTCGGGCGCGTTCGCTTTCACGAGGATGTCCTTCGACCTGACGATCAGGTCGGGCGTGCCGATGCGCCACACTGAGTTGTCGGCCCACATCCTCGCCGGCGGCATGTCGGCGGGGTTGCCCCGCGGAGCGCCGCCGTCGGCCCACGCAGCAATCTTCTTCACTTCGTCAGCGCTCAGGGACGGGTCGTCCTTGTACTTCTGGAGACCGATGTTCTTCTCCATGTACCAGGGCGGCATCACCCCGGCGTGGGGCCCGATGCCGGTCCGCTGCTTGAGCGCGCGCGCCCAGGGGCGCACTTCCTCGTAGGTGCGCAGCGCCATGGGGCCGCCGCCGCCAGGGCGATGGCAGTTCTCGCAGCTGCGCTGCAGAATCGGCGCGATGTCTTTCGTGTAGGTCACCGCGCCGGCGCCGGCCGGCTGCTGGGCCCGGACGGCGGACGCGGCACCGAGGACGGTCGTCACCGCGGCCGCAAGCCCGAACCCCGCCCACGTCACAACCGCCCTGTTCTTCCGGGTCATGGCACTCTCCTCCTCGCGAACAACGTGCTGCCGACGTGCACACCTGGCCGACGCGCACCGCGTGGCGAACGACGGGGCAAGTGACATGCCCGGGGAGATCGCGATGAATTGGGCCGGAATTCAGGAGTGTCGCAGGGTGTCGCGAGTAATTTCCCGAGGGGACCGCGGACTTTTCCGGGCGGCGGACCGACGCGTGGAGGCGGGCGGCAGGCAGGGCCGCGCGGGCGACGGTGGTGTGGCGGCGCACGAGGTGTCTGGCGCGGGGCGCACGAGCGCGCCCCGCGGCCGACCGACACGCGTTCGCCTCAGCGTCTGCGGCCCTTCGCGGGACCCCGGCGAGCGGTCTTCTTCACGCCCCGGCGAGTCCCGCCCTTCTTCGCACTGGCCTTCTTCCTGACGCCGCCCTTCTTCTTCGCGCCCCTCTTCTTCGCGACGCTCTTCTTCGCGACGCGCTTCCGGGCCGGTCCGCGCTTCGCGGCGGTCTTCACGGCGCCCCGCTTCTTCCGCGCGGCTGCGGCCTTCTTCGCCGGTGCGCTCTTCCGCGAAGGCGCGGCCTTCTTCTTCGCTGCCTTGCGGAGCGCCCGAGCCGGTGCAGTCGTCCGCGGAGCGGTCCTGGCCGGGGCCGCCGCTGCGAGGACGCGTGCGCCCCCACTCGGCCGGCCCGCGGGCTCGTCGTCGGCGTCGAGGTCGAGTTCCAGTGCCTCGTCGCCAGCTTCGAGATCGCTCAGGTCCGGTCCTCCGGACAGATCGTCTTCCGGAAGATCCATACCGCCGTCATCGAAATCCGTCATGGTCCGCCTCGCTCGGAGAAACTGTGGGTCTGCGAAAAAACGCTTGCGGCGCTAGTCTGCCGAGGCGCCGTGTCACTGTCAACCGCGATCCGGGTCGATCGCGCGTCAGCGACGCACGACCGTTCGCGCCGGCGCACGTTACACGCGCCGCACCGAGGCGACAGACGCGCGTACCCACGGCTCGAGGGGAGTGAGCGGAACCCCGAGCTCGCGGGCGACCGGCGCGGTGTCGATGTCCGAGTCATAGGTATCGTGCATCGCGAGCAGCCCGAGCAGCATCGGGTTGACCCCCTCGACCGCCTCGCCCGGCGGGACGAACTGGACCGGCAGCTCGCGTCCGAGCACGCGCTCGTAACACTCGACGACGCCCCGCCACGACACCGCCTCGGGCCCGCCGAGCGGCAGATGACGGTTGCGCGCCGCCGGATTGACCACGGCCGCCACCCCGAAGGCGGCCACGTCGTGCTCCGCGATGAACGTGTGCCTGCGCCGGGCATCGCCCACCAGCACGATCGGCCGGCCGGCCAGCGCCGGCGCACCGACGACGACGGCAGGCCACCAGTCCATGAAGGCATTGGGGGCGAGGATGGTCCACGGCACCCCGCTCGCCCGGAGGTGCGCTTCGCTTGCGCCCTTTGCGGCAAAGAAGGGCACCTTGTGCGAAGGCGATGCGCCGAGCACCGACGTGTACACGAAGTGGCCGACGCCCGCCTGCGCGGCTGCGTCAATCAGGCTTCTGGTGCCGGCGAGGTCGACCCGGTCGACCGTGTCGTCGCCTGATCGGCGCGCGGTGTTCGCAGTCGTGATCACGGTGTCCGCGCCGGCACACGCCCGCGCCAGCGACTCGGGATCTTTGAGATCGCCGAGCGCGATCTCGGCGCCCATGCGCTGGAGCGCACCGTGGCCCGATCCGTCGCGGCACAGCGCCCTGACCGGCAGCTTCCTCGAGAGCAGCTCCCTGGTGATCCGTCCACCGAGTTTTCCGGTCGCACCGACCACGAGAATCACGGGCAGCCTCCTCTCACACAGCGGCGGCCGCCGCACGCGTCCGGCCGGTCGCATACACGATAGCGCCGAGGGCAGCAATCGCAGCCGACAGCCCGACGATCTTGGCGACGGCAAGCGCAGGGTTCGGTTCGTCGGCGGGTGGGATACACGCCAGCACGATCGACGCACTCGTCGTCAGGAATCCGAGGATGCCGAGCGCCCGGGCGGCCACAGGTCCGCCGGGGACGCGCATGACACCGGCGGCGGCCGGCAGGGTCTGGACGCGTACGAGCGCGGCGAAGATGAACAGGAAGGGGACGAACGTGGTGATGATGCTCAGGCTCAACAGCACCTCGTAGGCGCCGCGCACTGACGTGCCCGCCTGCCCCAGGACGACGAACACGCCCGCCACGATCCCCTGCGTGACGAGCGCGACGTGCGGCGTGCCCCATGTTGCGTGCACGCGGCCGAAAGCGGACGGCAGGTACCGATCGAAGCCTGCAACGAGCGGCAGGCGCGCCACCGCCGCAAACCACGCGAAGACCCCGCCGAGCGCGGCCAGCACCACCAGCGCAGCCAGCGGCGGCCCGAGCCATCCCGCACCGACGCGGGCGGTGACCCCGTCTACCGCCTGCATGATGCCCTGCAGACCGGACAGTTGCTCGCGCGGAACGGCTACGAGGACGGCCCACGTGCCGGCGAGATAGAGCAGCGTGATGACCGCCGCAGCCGCCAGCACCGCGCGCGGCAGCGTCCGCCGCGCGTCGCGGATCTCCTCCGCCATCGTCGACGCGCTCTCGACTCCGGCGAACGCGAACGCGATCGTCGACCAGAAGATCGCCTCCTGCACGCCGGCGCGGGGCGTCATCGCGGCGAGCGAGAAGGATTGCGCCGGCCCGAAACGTACCCA
This sequence comes from uncultured Acidobacteriota bacterium, assembly GCA_963748265.1. GTDB lineage: Bacteria > Acidobacteriota > Vicinamibacteria > Vicinamibacterales > CAVVIG01 > CAVVIG01. Next base: position 655,993 of record CAVVIG010000005.1, read on the forward strand.
GGCGACGGCGCCGAGCACGATCAGCACGCCGGCCACCACCCAGCTCGCGATGCCGCCGGCGTTGGCCAGCCACTTCCCCACCTCGAGTCCACGGATGTTCAGGGCCAGTGTCAGGAGGAGTCCGCCGAGCGAGACGGCGATGAAGTAGCCGCTGCTGGTGGAGAGTGCCTGCCACGAGTCGCCGCCGACATAGAGCAGGTTGCCCGCGGCGAAGTACAACAGCGAGGGGAAGTACGGCAGGTTCGAGCACCAGTACAGCCAGCCGGCCATGAACCCCGAGAACGGTCCGAACGCCTCGCGCGCCCACACGTACAGCCCGCCTTCCTCCGGGAAGCGCGAGGAGAGTTCCAGCGTCGCGAACAGCAGCGGCACGAAGAGGCCGGCGGCACCCGCGATCCAGACGACGAGCGCGCCAGGGCCGGCGGCGGCCGCTGTGGCCATCCATCGGAGACTGAATGTCGTGGCGAGGTAAAAGAGAAGGAGATCGCGGAAGCCGAGGGTCCTGCGGAGGCCGTGCGGGCCAACTGTCACGCAGGCGGCTCCGGACACCACCTGCCGTCCTGCAGAACGAAGCGCGTGAGTGCGTCTCCCGGGAGCAGCATGTGCGTCCCGTCCGACTCCTTCACCACCGACGGCTGTCGGCCTTCGATGGCGACCGTCGACGCCCAGTGGAGTACCTCGTCGACCGACGTGAACGGCGCCAGCGACTGCAGCGTCACCCAGGTCGGCGGCGGCAGGAGCATGTCGCCCCGCCGCGCGGCGGCGAGTGCGTCGGCCGGCGCGATCCAGAAGCTGTCGGTCGCCTCGATCGACTCGTGCGACGCATGCTGCCGCGGGGGCATCCGCGCGACGAAGAACCAGGTGTCGAATCGTCGGAGTTCTGTCGGCGGCGTGATCCAGCGCGCGAAGGGGATGAGCGCGTCGAGCGCCAGCCGCAGCCGCTCGCGCACCGCCACCTTGCGGAGCGACACGCGATTCTCGTGAACGTCGGACCGGTACGTGTCGAAGCGCGATCGCGCCGGGTCGTCGTCAATCGCGACGATGTCACCGGCATCGTCACGGGCGATCAGGATTCCGGCTTCTTCGAACAGCTCGCGGACGGCGGCAGCGCGGACGGCGTGATTCGGGCGCCCCGGATCGTCTGCTTCGTACGGAAGGTCGCACCAGCAGGGTTGGACGTCGCGATCGCCGGGGTCTACGCGGCCGCCGGGAAAGACATGCGCGCCGGCCATGAAGGCCACCGCGTGATGGCGCCGCACCATGAATACTTTCAGCGGCCCGGTTGCGTCGTCCAGCAGGACGACAGTCGCGGCCGGACGAACCGGCACATCGAAGGTCACTCTAACAAGATAGCAGGGTTCGTGGACGAGGTGTGCAGAGCTTGTCGGCGGACGTGAAGATCGTGCAGAAATGAGGCGATTTATATCGAAAGGCTCCGTCCCGTGATCTCCCGGTGATCGAGTCCGGCCGCCCGATCCAGCTTCGCCACGACCGGCGGCAGCGGCGTGCGGAACCGCCACTCGCGCGCCTGCCCGCCGGACCGCTCGAAGGCCTCCTGCCAGCTGCCCCACCAGGGCGCCACGAACCGGGCCAGCGGCTCGACGACGATCACGCGGCCGCCGGCGTCGGCATGCGCAAGGAGCCGGGCGAGCAGCGCGTCGCGCGCGGCGGCGTCCGCGACTTCGTTTACCGCGAACGCGAGCAGGACGCCTGCCCGCAGGCGCCCGGGCGGGTGCGGCGCAGCGCGGCCTCCCGGTGCGAGGCGCCGGCCGTCGGTCGCGACGCGCGTCAGATCGTCCACGCGCACCGATGCGCGAAGGTCAAGGTCGGCGAACGTGCGGCGCGCCTCGTCGATCGCCCACGGGTGACGGTCGATCCCCGTCACGCGCGGAGCGTCGGTGCAGGCCATCGCCCATCCGGCGCCCGACGCGCCAGTGCCGCATCCCAGGTCGAGCAGTGTGTCGACCGTCGTGAACGGTTCGCCCAGGGCTGACACGACCTGGTGCACGAGCAGGAAGTGCAGCGGAGCGTAGAACAATGCGAACGCGGCCCGTTTCCCCGCGCCCGACAGCGCCGCGCCCTCACTCAGCTTCGTGCGGCGCTCGACGTAGGCCGACGAGAGCGCGCGCAGCGCGCGGGACACCTCAGGGAAGGTGAGGTCAGCCAGGTGCCGCGTCTCGAGCGCGGCGATCCATCCCCGCAGGCGGTCGTCGGCCTGCCAGGTCATCGCTGTGGTTCCCGGGCCCGGACGAGCCTGCACGGGCGGTATCGACCTTGCTTAACAGTTGAGGTCGCGGTCGAGTGACCGCAGGAGGTTCGAATGCGAACGCTTCGCACGCTGTCGGTAGTGTGTCTTGTAATCGCGCTGACAATTCCGTCAAGCGTGGCTGCGCAGAATCGCCATGTCGTGGACGCCTCGGTCCTTTCGGACACCATCGCTGCACAGCTCGCGCGCGAGGACGCGGAGCGTGCGACTGTCCACGAACTGCTCAACCGCCCGGAGGTTCGCGACGCCGCGGCCGGCGCCGGAATCGACCTGGATCGCGTGAACGCCTCGGTCGACACGCTGAGCGGAACGGCACTATCGGACGCCGCGAGCGCCGCGCAGCACGTCGGCCAGCAACTGGTCGGCGGCGCGTCGACGGTCACCATTTCCACGACGACGATCATCATCGGCCTGCTCATTCTCATCGTGATTCTCGTCGCGGCCGACTAGCGAGACCCGGATCGTGGTTCGACCGGCTGGCGTCCTGCCGTGCACGCTGCTGCTGCTCGCGCTCACGATCCCGGCTGCCGCTCAGGAACGGACGGCGGCCGGTGCGGGCGCGACGGTCCTCGAGGTGCCGTACCTTCCTCAGACTGAAGCACTATGCGGCGGTGCGGCGGCCGCGATGCTCTTCCGATATTGGGGCGAGCGGCATGCCGGAGTCGAGCCATTCGAGGCGCTCGTGGACCGGGCAGCCGGCGGGATCGCAGACGTCGTGCTCGTCGAGGCCATCCGGCATCGACAGTGGCGCGCCGAACGAATCGAAGGATCAATCGACGCGGTCCGCACCGAGCTGCGCAGCGGACGCCCGCCGATGATTCTCATCGAGGATCGCCCCCGCCGTTACCACTATGTCGTCGTGGTGGGTGCGGACGCGGCCGGCGTGCTCGTGCACGACCCCGCGTGGGGACCGTCGCGGCGCCTGGCGATGGCGTCGCTGCAGAAAGCATGGGAACCAACCGGCAGGTGGATGCTCCGCGTCACGCCGGGGAATCACATCGAGCAGGCGCAGCCGGCGATCGCGATCACGCCCCCCGATCGACCGGCCTCGCGCTGCGATCTCCTGCTCGAGGACACGCTCGACGAGATCGCGGGGCAGGGACTGGGGCGGGCCACTGCGCTGCTCGAACGCGCCCGCGCCGAGTGCCCGCACGACGCGGGACCTGTTCGCGAGCTCGCGGCGGTGCAGTTCGCGCAGGGGAACTGGGCCGAGGCCGCGCACCTCAGTGAGGAGGCACTCCGTCGGCAACCCGGCGACGCGTACGCGGCGGACGTGCTCGGTTCGAGCCGCTTTCTCCTGAACGACACCGACGGCGCGTTGCGCGCGTGGAACCGGATCGACCGCCCGCAGCTCGACTCAGTGCGGATTACCGGGCTGACGCGTACGCGGTACTCCGTGGTCGCCGATGCCCTCGGCCTGTCGTCGAGCGGACTAATCTCGGACGACCGCTTTCGCCTCGCGCAGCGTCGGCTCGAATCGCTGCCGGACCAGACATCGACGCGCCTCTCGCTGCGCCCCGATCGCGACGGCTTCGCCGTGGTCGACGTGGCGGTCGTCGAACGGGCACGCGTACCGAGTGGCACCGTGGCCTGGTCAGCAACGGCGGCACGATCGCTCCTCGAACGGGAGATTGCCCTCACCGTTCCCGGACGGAGCGGGCTGGGTGAGGTGTGGTCGGCCGCGTGGGGCTGGTGGGAGAACCGGCCGCGCGTTGCGCTCGCGTTCGCGGCACCGCAGACATCGTGGCTCCGCGGCGTATGGCACGTGCACGCAGCGTGGGAGAGGCAGACCTATGGGCTCGCCGCTCAGCGCGAGGAGCGGCTCGGAGGACATGTCGCTGTCGGCGACTGGCTGACGCCGAACCTGCGCGCCGAGCTGACGGTTGGCGCCGACTCATGGACGCGCACGGCCGGCCGCGTCGACCGGACGGTGCAAGCCGGCGGGTCGATCGAGCGCCGGCTGCTTCGCGATCGCGCAGCTGTGACGCTGTCCGGCACCCGGTACTCCGGCCTTGCCGGGGCGCCCGCGTTTTCTGCGGCTACCGTGACTGCGACGTTCAGGACGCGGCGCGATCCGGAGGGGCTCGTCGTGATCGCGCGGGCCGGAGCAAGTGCCACGACACGCGAGGCGCCGCTGGCGCTGTCGTCCGGCGCCGGCGAAGGACGGGCACGCACACCGTTACTTCGCGCGCATCGGCAGCTCGATGACGGACGCATCGTCGGCCCGGTTTTCGGGCGGCGCATGGCACACCTGACCATCGAGGCGCAGCGGTGGAGCACCCGGCCGCGGCTGGTGCGTCTCGGGGCGGCGGTCTTCGCCGACAGCGCCGTCGCAGGCGCGCGGCCGGCGTTCGCGGTCACCGGCTCGCCGTTCCAGATGGATGTGGGTGCAGGGCTGCGGATCCGTATTCCCGGACGCAACGGTCTCTTCAGGATCGACTACGCGCGAGGACTCCGCGACAAAGCGGATGCCCTTATCGCAGCGTGGCAGGTGGTGGATTGAGCCGTCCGGTCAGCGGCCTTCCTGGATCATCACCCAGACGGTAACGAGCAGGAGCGCGTTGGGCACGAACGACCACCAGAAGCCGTGCCACCACTCGCGGCGTTCGAGCTCCGCGTAGGGAGCGCGCCCAGCGAAACGAGCGATCGCCCACCCCGTGAGTGCCATGAGCAGCGCCGGGACGGCACCGCCAGCGACGGTGTCCATGGCGTAGTACGGGGGCGCGGTGTCGTGACGTCGCACGTGCTGCTGCACCGTCGCGATCCAGAGCCATCCGACCGACAGCGCCCACCCCCACGCGAGGACGTACATCGACTTGCCGAGCACACGCACGGCTGACGGCGCTGAAGGATCGATGATGACGCGCTCGTGCAAATGGGGCAGCGCAGGACTCAGGAACGGCGAGGGGAATGACAGCAGTTCACTCTGGTAGTCTGCCATAACGCATCCCGTTGGCGGCAGCGGCCGCGGCCAGCGCGCCCGCCACGTACCACGCCATCGTCATCACCTGGTTCGCCCTCCGCTCCGACCCCGGCGCGTCTCCCAGACCAAGCCGCGGAGGCGCCATCAGTGCGCCGGCTCCCGCCGCGAGGCCGAGTGCCGCCGCACGCCCCCACGTCCCGCGGCGCGTGCGTGCCGGAATGGCCGCGTAGTACAACGAGTTCGCGATCAGGTCGCCCGCGAGGGCCCAGCGGCGCAAGCGTGACGACCGTGGCGCCTCGTGTTCGAACGGCGACATCCTGCGCAGCGCGCGCATCCCAAGTACGTCGAGGCGGGGCGCGTACGGCAGCCGCCATCTGCCGGCTTCATGCACGAGCGTGAGTGCCGCTGCACCCACCGCACCGCTCATCAACGACTTCAACCATGTGCCTGTCATGCCGCTACCGGTCGCAAACTCGGTACCGCTGTACGGGCGCTGGCTGTTCTGGTATAAGTGGTCAACTCAACCGTATCGTTTCCCGGACGTCGCTTTGTCTGATTTCGCGGAGCCAGAACGTCCCGCGCAGCCCGCGCGGGAGGGACTTCCCTCTTCCTACCGGATGCGGGCGGACCGCCACTACGTCGACCTGCTCGCGTCGCGCACCCCTGCAGGGCGTGAACGCGTGCTGCCCATCGGATCGCTCGAGGCGCCTCGCGTCGACGACGTGCCCGCGCTCGTGCCGCTCATCGAATCGGTTCGCGCGCACGGCGTCCTGCAGCCGCTGCTCGTCCGCGACCGCGGCGGCTCGATGCGCGTCATCGCTGGCCATCGCCGGCTGGCGGCCGCCATTGCCGCCGGCCTGCGCGAAGTGCCCTGCATCGTCCACGACGTGGACGATGAGACGGCCGAGCGGATGCGCGGCGCGTCGAACGTATCGGCCGCGACGCACGCGCCGATCGCGCCCATCACCCGCGAGCCGGACCTGCACGCTGGAGACGAGATCGCGCGCGTGCTGGCGACGGCCGGCGGCCTGGCCGACCTGATGGCCGGCACGCTCGCGGAGCTGACGCGCGGCGCGATCGGTTCGCTGCTGCGCGCGGAACTGTGGCGGGCAGCGCATCTCCTCGCCGCGAGCCGCGCTGTGCGCGACGAGCTGCCAGCCGCCAGGGGCGCAGTGACCGTCGCTGCACTCGTGGACAAGGTGGTGCAGGGCTTCGCGCCCGAGCGCCGGATGCGGCACGTGGATCTCACGGCGACGGTCGATCTGCCGCCCGGACACATCATCGTCGCGGACGAACGGCTGCTGTCCACGGCGCTCACGGGCGGCGTTGTCGCGATGCTCGCGCTCGTGGAGGGGCTGCCCTCCTCACGCATCACTATCGGGGCGACGATCTCGTCGGCACGCCTGCTGACGCTGGCGGTCGCGCAGGATCACGTGCGTCCTTCTGATGTCTGGGTGGAGCGCGCGTTCGATCGCGAATGGCGCGATCGGCCCGGCGGTGTGCCGGCGACGGTTGCGTTGGCAGCGATGCAGCAGGCCGCGCGGGCGCACGGCGGCGAGGCCACGGCTGCGACGTCGGCCCGCGGGGCGCGGGTCACGCTGGTCATTCCGGCGGGCGCGTAAGCCCCAGCCACGGACACGGCACGGTCGGGGCGCATCCGGCGAACGACGTCCGCTACAAGACCCGACGCTGCGGGCGCTGCTGTGTCAGAAGCGGAAGAACCGGTTCACCTTCACGATGAACGCGCGGTTCTGCAGGCCCGGCAAGCCGAGCGCGCGCGTCGTGTCGCGCTCCTCGTTGTAGACGACGAACAGCTCGCTGCCGGGACGGTACTCCCAGCGCAGCCGGGCGTTGGCGCTGACCGTGTTGCGTGCTCGAGTTGTACTGCACCAGCGCGCTCGCGAACATCAGCGGCGTCATCGTGTAGGTGATGCGCGAGCTCGACGAGCGTCGTCGGTGAACGTCCCGGTCGGCAGGTCGATCCAGTTGACCGAGACGCTCGGCTCGAGCGAAGCTGCGACGAGACGTTGATGCGCGCGCGGTTGAAGGTGATCGCCGTGCGATCGCCGTCGTAGAACGTCGCCCTGCTCGTAGAGCAGGGTGCCGGAGACGCGGCCGCTGCTGCCCGAACGTGTAGCCGATGCGACCCGTGGTGAAGCTGTAGCCGCCCGCCGGGAGATCCGCCGGTCGCGATCGTGAACGGCCTCGGGATGTAACTCGTAGTCGTCGACTGACGCCAATCGTGAAGCGGTCGCTGTTCTGGAGCTCGATGTCGAACTCGCCGTCCGTGAGCTGCGTGGCCAGCCGCCCGCCGCTGTCCTCGATGTAGGTGAACTGTCCGACGCTAGTAGAACTTGCGGATCACGCGATTGTTCGCGCCGGCCGCGGGCTGAAGCGGGCCAGCGCCGAAGTTCTTGCGCATGTCGGTGCGGCGCAGGAAGCCGACCTCCGGGATGAAGTTCGGGTCCGACGATGAGCCGCTCGAGCTGCACGCCGTAGCGATCGGCCGCCGTAGTCCATCTGCGCCCGGTAGCTGGTCTCGAGCGTCGTCGACGCCTTCCGACTGCGTCTGCGCCCAGTAGGTGTTGAACAGCAGGTTGTTGAAGAACGCGAAGTGCCGTCCGACGCCGTAGACCTGGTTGGAGGTGCCGGGACGCAGCTGCGACTCGGATCGGTTGGTGGCCAGCACGCCGATGCTGCTGCGGCGGAGGATGTCGCGCCGCACGCGCACGACCGAGAAGTTGGTCGGCAGGGCGCTCGACCGTCTCGTCGTCGCGGGTCTGCATGTTGATGAGCACCGAGCTGGTAGCGGCCGATGCGGCCGGTCACGCGGCCGCCGCCGAGGATGGGCACGTCCACCGGCCCGCGGCCCTGAGCCAGACCGATGCGGCGGCTGTAGAACAGGATCGGCACGTCCGTCGCTGGTTGGCGCCGCCCATCGCGGTGTTGCCGAACGAGAAGATGCCCTGGTTCTCGAGGAAGAAGTCGCGCTTCTCGGGGAAGAACAGGCTGAAGCGCGTCAGGTTCACCTGCTGCTCGTCGGCCTCGACCTGCGCGAAGTCGGTGTTGCACGGTGAGGTCGGCGGTCAGGTTCTGCGTGATGGCGTACTTCGACGTCGAGGCCCGCGTCGGCGCTCGATGTCGTTGACGCGCGACGGGTTCGACGACGTTGTCGGTCGTCAGATCCGTGATCGCGAACGGCTTCAGCTCGAGCGTGCGCGACAGGTTCGGCACCTCGAGTCCGACGAGCGTCGCGTAGAGCGACGCCGAGAAGTCGGCGCGGCCCAGCCCGAATGCGTTCGGCACCTTGGTGAGATAGGCGATCTCGTTCTTCCACTTGTTGATGCGCCGCGCCTGGAAGCCCCACACCTGCGTGCGTGCCCGGCGCGTAGCGGATCGACTTGAACGGGATGTCGGCCTCGATGGTCCAGCCGCCCTCGAACCGCCCGGCCGTCACGCGCCACACCGGGTTCCAGTCGGCGTTGAACTGCCGCTCGTTGGTGCTCTGCCCGTCGGTGCGCGCCGCCGAGCGGCGTTGGTCTCGAACTGGATGGCGTTGCGGCGATCGCGGAAGGTGTCGAAGCGCGAACCGACCGAGTCGCCCTGCCGGATGTTGCTGCTGTCGCGCCGCATCTCGTTGACGACCATGCGGTCGGGCTGGCTCTCCCACGCGCTGGAACGTCACGTAGACGTTGTTGTTGTCGTAGAGCAGCCAGACCTCGGTCTTCTCGGTGGCCGGCTGTCCGGCGCGCGGCTCCATCTGGATGAAGTCCGAGATCGGGCGAACATCTTCGTAGATCGCCTCGTCGAGGCGGCCGTCGACTCGCATCGGGGCGGTCACGCGCACGGCACGGACGGTCGCCCGCCCCTCTTCGTCGTGGACCACGGTCTCGGGCAGCGTCGGAGGCGGCGGACCGTCGCCGGTATTCGGGGTTGGGGTGGCCTGCACGGACTGCGGCGCGGCAGACGGCTGCGAAGACTGCGCACGGGCATCGCTGGCCATCACGGCGATCGCCGACAGGCACGCGACGACGGCGGTACGCGTCACGCGCCTCCGGCCGGACACGGGATTCATCATCGACCAAACAGCCTAGCTGGCCGCAGCCTTTGCGGCGCGGAAAAGTTGTCGCGGACTGTCGCCTGCCTCAGTCCTGACGCACCAGGTCGGTGTCCATGGTCTCGCGCGTGGCCAGGAGCCCGATGAGCGTCAGTACTGCGGATGCGCTGAGATAGTACCCGACAAACGGCAGGCCGTAGCGTGTCGCGAGCGATGTTGCGATGTAGGGCGCCAGCGAGGCGCCGAAGATACCAGCCAGATTGAACGTCAGCGAGCTCCCCGTGTAGCGGACGGCCGTCGGGAAGAGCTCCGACAGCACGGTGCCGATCGGGCCGTAGGTCATGCCCATCAGCGCCAGCCCTAAGGACAGCGTCAGGATGGCGCCGGCCGTGCCCGCTTCGAGCAGCGGCCCCATGAACAGCCCGAACACGCCAATGCACACGGTGACCCACAACATCGTGCGCCGGCGTCCCCTTTCGGCGAGCTTGGCGGAGATCGGAATCGTGGCGGCGAAGCAGAGGATGCCGAAGAGCTGAAAGATGAGGAACCGGTTGCGCGAGAAGCCGAGCGCCGTCGTGCCCCATGACAAGGTGAACACCGTCATCAGGTAGAACAGGACGAACGTGGTAATCGATGCCATGGTCCCGAAGACCAGGGTGGCGGCGTGTTCGCTGAAGACCGTGAAGGCCGGCACCTTGACCCGCTCGTGCCGCGTGAGCGACTGCTGGAAGACCGGTGTCTCGGTGATGGTGAGCCGGACGTAGAGGCCGACGAGCACGAGCACCGCGCTCGAGAGGAACGGCAGCCGCCAGCCGAACGCGAAGAACTGCTCGTCAGAGAAGAACGTCGACAGCGCCAGGAAGAGCTCGCCGGAGAAGAAGAAGCCGATGGGCGCGCCGAGCTGCGGGAACATGCCGTACCACGCCCGGCTGTCCTGGCGGTGCGTTCTCGATCGCGAGCAGCACGGCCCCGCCCCACTCGCCGCCGAGCCCGAGCCCCTGGCCGAAGCGGCAGAGCGCGAGCAGGACGGGCGCGGCGATGCCGATCGTCTCGTAGGTCGGCAGCAAACCGATCGCCGACGGTCGATGCGCCCATCGTCAGCAGCGCCGCGACGAGCGTGGTCTTGCGGCCGACGCGGTCGCCGAAGTGGCCGAAGAGCGCCGAGCCGACCGGGCGGGCGAAGAACGCCACCGCGAAAGTGGCCAGCGACGCGAGCCTAGCCGATGCGGGATCGGTGGACGGAAAGAACAGCCGCGGGAACACGAGGACCGCGGCGGTCGCGTAGATGTAGAAGTCGAAGAACTCGATCGTCGTGCCGATCAGGCTGGCGAAGAGGACCTGCGCGGGCGTGTTGAGCGGGCGGACGTTCGTGACCGACGACATGGCCGTTCAGGATAGCTCAGGGTCCGCGGGGCGGAGCGGACTGGTTGGGCGGGGCTCTCAATGTAGGGGTCGGGTCTTAAGACCCGACCCTACATACGTCGTCGCAAGGCGGCCTAGCGCTTCTTCTGCGCCGCTTCCTTCTCTTCCGCGCGCGCGCCGGCGAGGATGCCGACCATCGAGTGGTTCCCCTCGTGGCAGGCGTACTCGTAGAGCTGCTCGTCGGTCTGCTTCAGCCGAATCATGAACGTCCACGGCTCGTCCAGGTCTTCGGATCGTCGACGGTGAGCTCCCAGTTGAGGTAATCGGCGCTCGCGCGCGTGAAGCGCTCGGTGACCTTCACGTTGGGCGTCGATCCCTGGAAGCCGTTGATGAAGTTGGTCGTCTCGACCACCAGCGTGTCGCCCTCCCAGCGCCCGCGCGGGTCGCCGTGCAGCTGACGGACGTCCGCCGGCAGGTGCGGCCGCGCGTCCATGGGCACCATGCGCGCGTCGTGGATCATTTCCTGGAGAATGACGACGGACTCGGGCGACTGCACGATCTGCAGGTAGCTGTTGTAGCTCGAGTGCCGGCGCGGCGCGCCGTAGGAGATGCAGCGCTCCGACAGCGGACGATCCTCGGGACCGTCCGCGCGGCCCGCGGCCCACCCTCCGCCCCCTCGACGACCTGGACCCGTGCCTCGGCCGGCGCGCCTCGCCGCCGGCCGTCAGCGGCGGGAACTGGCCGTCGGGCGGGTCGGTGATGAGCGACGTCCGGTTGTCCCAGTCGCGCTCGGCCATCCAGAACTGGTTGTAGTTGCCGGTGGTGCGGATCGTACGAGGTCTGGTTGAACTTCCCGGTGTCCTTGAGCGTTGAGGGCGAGCTGGACGAAGTTGCCGAAGATGGCGTCGCCGCCCTCGATCGACGTACTTCGCGAGCATCTGCTTCAGCTCCTCGACTTCAGCGTCGGTCAGCGACGCCTTGTCCTTCCACTGCGTCGGCCGCGTCATCGGCGTGACGCTGTTGTTCGCCCAGACGCCCTGCAGGTCGGGATGGCCGTCTGGCGTGCGCGGCACTTCCATCCGTGCTGGTGCCCGCCGACTGCGCCGCGGCGCTTGCGGCCGCCAGGCCCACTGCCACGAGTACCGCGAATACCTGCCTCACGTCAGCCCTCCTCGCTCGCCGGCCCCCGGTGCGCACCGGCCAAGAAGGTCAAAGGTCGGAGCGCAACAGGTCCAAAAGCGAAACGGGAAAGTGTGGAAAGGGCGCGCAGGATGGCGATAGCACTCGAAGGATGGCACAGCGATTTCTGATGGCGGCGGGACTGGTCCTGCTGGCCGGCGCCCCGCTGATGGCGCACCACGCGTTCTCGGCTGAATTCAATCCGAGCGCACCGGTGAAGCTCGAGGGGCCAATCACGAAGGTCGAACTCATCAACCCCCATGCCTGGATTCACCTGAAGGTGACCAAGCCTGACGGCAAGGTCGAGGAGTGGGCGGTCGAAGGGGGCACCCCCAACACGCTGCAGCGCCGCGGTATCACGCGTTCGACCGTCGCCGTGGGCACCGTGATTCTCGTCACCGGCTACCAGGCGAAGGACGGCACACTCCGGGCGAACGGACGCAACATCACGTTCCCGGACGGCCGCACGCTGTTCATGGGATCGTCGGGTACCGGCGCGCCCAAGGACGGCGCCGACACGACGGAGCCGCCGCGGTAAGGGCAGGCTCAGGGCTCCAGGCTTGGGGCGTCAGGCTCTCACCGCACACGCAGCGGTCCGCAGCCGATAGTTTCAACTGACGAACGGTCCTATGCGTGCTGCACTCGCTTTCACGCTCGGCGTCGCCGTCGGCCTGTCCGCGCTGGCATCTGCGCAAGGGCGGTCGGCGCAGCCGTCGGCCTCAGGCCCGCGCCGCTATGTGGCGATCGGCTGCATCAGCCGCGAGGCGGACGGCAGCCGCGCCGCGCTACACGCTGACCGATCTCCGCGGCGACAGTCCGACGACGTATCGGCTCACCGGCGATGCGACGCTGCTCGCGCAGCATGTCGGGCACAGCGTTGAAGTGACAGGCTCTCTCGGTCGCCGGCACCCGTCGGCCGCGGAGCCGCGACATCAGCGACGCCAGCGCTGAAGGCCGAGACGATCGTCTGGCTCTCGACGACCTGCACGCCCAAGAAGTAGGCGGGCGCCGCCTCGCGCTGATCCCTGATCCCTGATCCCTGCTCCCTGTCGCCTACCGTTTCCTCAGATGCCCGTACATGAGCTCTTCGGCGAAGGGCACGCACTTGTATTCCATCAGCTGCGGGTTCTTCTCGCGCCGGCGATAGAGCGGCATGCTCGATCGTCCACGGGCGGCTGAAGACCTTCGGATCCTCCATCGTCGCCTCGTAATTGAGAGTGTTCCATCGATGGGGGTGATAGCGCTCGACCACCTTCAGCGCGTCGCTGTGGTAGTTGCCCGCGCGATCGAACCAGGTCTCCTCCATCTGATCGGTCACCTCGACGACCAGCGTGTCCCCCTCCCACCGGCCGACATTCCATCCCATCCACGCCGGCGCGGGGCTCTCCTCCTTGCTGTTCATGCGGATGATGCGGCTCGTGCTCGCGAACTCATACGACATGACCACGGTGTTCGCCGACTGGACGATCTGGAAGGGAAACGGCTGGTAGGTGGCGCGTGGAATGCCGGCCATGTAGCACTTGACCTCCGGATCGCGCGCCATCCAGTTCTCGCCGTTCTCCTTCTTCTTCGCAGCCGCGGCCGGCAGGTACGGAATCTCGCCACCGACCACGACGCCGGTGCCCGGCGGCACGCTGAAGGCGGCCGCCAGTGACACCACCGGGCCCATCTTCGCGGGATGCGCCTGCAGATCCCAGTTCGCGGTGTTCATCGCCTGCCAGATGCCGGTGAGGTTCGGCTTACCGTCCGCCGTGCGCGCGACCGTGCCGGTCGGCGCCTGGCCCGAAAGCGACGTCGTCATCGCGACGCCTGCCAGAAGCGACGCACACAGGATTCCCCGGATCACGCGACCACGCATCACGGCTGCTCTCCTCGATATGTCTGTACTCATCAGGTCATCACCCCGCGAGGTCACGGCCTCGGCGCCGGCGCAGGATCCGCGCGCGTCGTGCGTGTCTTGAAGCGCCAACCCTGCGGCGTCTTCACGAGGGTGTCACTGTACTTCGCGGTGCTGGCGATTGCCGGCGGACGCACGCTCACGTCCAGCAGCATCAGGTAGACCGAGCCGCTCGCGCCCCCCGGCGCCGGCGTGATCACCAGGTTGGTATTCCAGTGCCGGCGGCTTCCGCCGTTCATGCGGCCAGTCCACTGCGCGATGAAATCGATCAGCCCGTCACGGCCCTTGAAGGTGTTGAAGGCGCCGTCGGCCGTGAAGGTGTCGGCGTACGCGTCGGCGTCACCGGAGTCGATCGCCTCGTTGTAGCGGGCGTAGAGCTGCTGGATCTCGATATAGTCCATCGCCGTCAGCGCCGCGGCACGCTGCGCGCTGGCAGCGCCCGCCCAGAGGACGACGGCCAGAACGACGGCGGACATGAGTCTGTGGCGCATCAGGGCTCCTGCGGGGCGGCATTATATCGGACCCGCACGCAGGGCCGTCGCGTAGGTGCGCGCTTCGACGAGCGGCTGCGGACTGAGGCGCAGGTCCACCGGCGATTCGACGCGGCTGTCACGACCGCAGGTGCCGCGAGAGCTCGGGCTCATCTCGCGGTACCTGCCGGATCGGCTCGGGCTCGTCTCTCGTCATCGACGACTTGACGTAGACCAGCGTGCCCGACTCGCCGTCGCCGTAGTCGATGATGCCTGTCGCGAAGTGTTGGGCCGACACCGCGGGCGTCCCGCGCGGCCGGAGCCGATCGGTGTCGGTCGTGATCAGGATGCCGAGGTCGATGCGCGCAAAGCGATCACGTCCATCAGAGCAAGGTGACGTTCAGCGGCAACGGTCGCCGGCGTCGAATCGTCGGCCGACTACTCGAACAAGTCGGCGTTCACCGGGCTGAGTGGTGCAACCAAGCTCGACAAGGTGATCGAGCCATTCGGTCGGCGCGAGCTGACCTGTGCAGGGCCGGATCTTCAGACCCGGCCACGACACGTTCCTACATTCCTGTGTGACCGCGTGCTCGTGGGACATCCGTGTAGTCCGACATTCATGTGGTACAAAAAAATCTGCTGACATTCGTGTCGGTCGCGTGGGAGAGTTTCGCTCAGGGACCTCACGGGCGATGACATTTCACGATTACCTTGTCGAAGCCTTCTTCGACGAGATGTTCGACGGCCCGAGTGCGCCGCGCGCCGCCGCGCGTCCGCTCGTGCAATTCATTGATGCGCTGCCGGAAACCGAGCTGCTTCGACGCCAGCAGGCCGCTGAGCGCGCGCTGCTGCATATGGGGATCACGTTCAACGTCTACGGCGACAAGGCCGGCACCGAGCGGATCTTCCCCTTCGACCTCGTCCCGCGCATCGTGTCGGCCGGCGAGTGGGACACCATCGAGAAGGGGCTCAGGCAGCGCATTCACGCGCTGAACCTGTTCATCGACGACCTGTATCACGACCAGAAGATCGTCAAGGACGATGTGGTCCCGGCCGACATGGTGCTGTCGGCCCGGTGCTTCCGCCGCGAGTGCATCGGCCTCAATCCGCCGCGCGGCATCTGGTGCCACATCACCGGCACCGACCTCGTTCGCCATGGCGACGGCCAGGTGTACGTGCTCGAGGACAACCTGCGGTGCCCCTCCGGCGTGTCCTACGTGCTGCGAGAACCGCCTCGTGATGAAGCGGACGTTCCCGCAGGTCTTCGAGGCCTCGCGCATCCGGCCGGTGGACGACTATCCGAGCCGGCTGCGCGACATGCTGGAGTACCTGGCGCCGCCCGACGTGGAGCGGCCGCGCGTGGTGGTGCTGACGCCCGGCGTGTACAACTCGGCGTACTTCGAGCACTCGTTCCTCGCGCAGCAGATGGGCGTGGAGCTCGTCGAAGGACGCGACCTCGTCGTGTCCGACGGCTTCGTGTGGATGCGGACGACCAAGGGGTTCGAGCGGGTGGACGTCATCTATCGTCGCATCGACGACGACTTCCTGGACCCGACCGTGTTCCGGCCGGACTCGGTGCTGGGCGTGCGGGGCTGATGGAGGTCTACAAGGCGGGCCGCGTGGCGCTCGCCAACGCGCCGGGCACCGGCGTCGCGGACGACAAGGTCGTGTACGCCTACGTGCCGCAGATCGTGAAGTACTACCTTGATGAGGACATCATCCTGCCCAACGTGCCGACCTACCTCTGCTCGGAGGACGCCGACCGCAACCTACGTGCTCGAGAACCTGGAGTCGCTGGTCGTGAAGGCGGCCAACGAATCGGGCGGCTACGGCATGCTGGTCGGCCCGCACTCGACCGCCGAGGAGCGGGCGGAGTTCGCCGTGCGGATCCAGGCCAACCCGCGCAACTACATCGCCCAGCCGACGCTGTCGCTGTCGCGGGTGCCGACGATCGTGGACGACCGCTTCGAGGGCCGCCACGTCGACCTGCGGCCCTACATCTGTATGGGCAGCGATATCTTCGTGCTGCCCGGCGGGCTGACGCGCGTGGCGCTCAAGAAGGGGTCGCTGGTCGTCAACTCGTCGCAGGGCGGCGGCAGCAAGGACACCTGGGTGCTGGCCGAGGATCCCGGCACCGGGTGGCAAGCCCAGACCCAGGGGGCGTGATGCTGAGCCGTGTCGCCGAGTCGATCTACTGGATGAGCCGTTACATGGAGCGCGCCGAAAACGTGGCGCGGTTCGTCGACGTGAACCTGAACCTGATTCTGGATATCCCGGTCGGATCCAGGCAGCAGTGGGGGCCGCTGGTCGACACCACGGGCGATCGCGCGGAGTTCCAGCGCCGGTTCGGCGCTGCCACTGCAGAAGAACGTCATCCGGTTTCTCACCTTCGACACCGAGAACATCAACTCGATCGTCTCCTGCCTGCGCACGGCGCGCGAGAACGCGCGATCGGTGCGTGAGGTGATCTCGTCGGAGATGTGGGAGCAGGTCAACAAGTTCTACCTGATGGTGAACAGCGCGGCCGCGCGCAAGGGCCCGATGAACGACCCGCAGGAGTTCTTTACCGCCGTGAAGATCGCCAGCCACCTGTTCGCGGGCGTCACCGACGCCACGATGACGCACAACGAGGGGTGGCACTTCTGCCGGCTCGGGCGCGATCTCGAACGCGCGGACAAGACCTCGCGCATCCTCGACGTGAAGTACTTCCTGCTGCTCCCGACCGCCGCCGACGTCGGCACCACGGCCGACGACATCCAGTGGGCCGCGGTGCTCCGCTCCGCCAGCGCGTTCGAGATGTACCGCAAGCGCCACGGCCGCCTGCAGCCGGAAAGCGTCGTCGAGTTCCTGCTGCTCGACCCCTACTTCCCGCGCGCCATCCAGTACTGCCTGCTGCAGTCGCGCGAGTCGCTGCACGCGGTGTCGGGCACGACCGTCGGCATGTTCCGCAATCCGGCCGAGCGGCTGCTGGGCGAGCTCTGCTCCGAGCTGGCGTACGCCCGAGTCGCGGAGCTGATCGGCGGCGGGCTGCACGAATACCTCGACCAGCTCCAGTCCAAGATCAACGCCGTCAGCAACGGCATCCTCGACACTTTCTTCGCCGTCTCCGCGGGTCTGCCGTCGGCGGGACGCCGGGACACCAGGCCGCCCGCGGGCGCCGCGCTGCTCCAGTAATCAATGCCAATCCATGTCGCCCTGTCGCATCGCACCACCTACAAGTACGACCGGCCGGTGTCGCTCGCACCGCACGTGATCCGCCTGCGGCCCGCGCCTCACTGCCGGACGCCGGTGCTCACCTACTCGCTGCGGGTCACGCCGGAAAAGCAGTTCATCAACTGGCAGCAGGATCCGCACGGGAACTACCTCGCGCGCGTGGTCTTCCCGGAACAGACGCGTGAGTTGTCGATCACGGTGGACCTCGTCGCCGAGATGGCCGTCTACAACCCGTTCGACTTCTTCCTGGAGGCATCGGCCGAGCACGTGCCATTCAAGTACGAGCCGTGGCTGGCCAAGGAGCTGGCGGTGTTCCTCGAGGTGGACGAACCGGGCGAGGCCGTCGGGACGTTCCTCGACGCGGTCGAACGCGACCGTCTGGCCTTCGATGCCTCGGGCAATCCACGGCGGACGGTCGAGTTCCTCGTCGATCTGAACCGCCGGCTCTCGCAGGAGATCTCCTACATCATCCGCATGGAGCCGGGCGTGCAGTCGCCCGAGGAGACGCTGACGCGTCGATCGGGCTCCTGCCGCGACACCGGCTGGCTCCTCGTCCAGATGCTGCGCCATCTCGGGCTGGCGGCGCGCTTCGTATCCGGGTACCTCATTCAGCTGGTGTCCGACGTCAAGCCGCTCGAAGGCCCGGCCGGGGCGACGGCCGACTTCACCGACCTGCACGCGTGGGCGGAGGTCTACCTGCCGGGCGCCGGGCTGGATCGGACTCGACCCGACGTCCGGCCTGTTCGCCGGCGAAGGACACATGCCCGTCGCCGCCACGCCGGATCCGTTCAGCGCCGCACCGGTCACGGGTCTCGTGGACGACTGCGAGGTGACCTTCGCGCACGAGATGCACGTGCGGCGCATCTACGAATCGCCGCGCGTCACCAAGCCGTACACCGACGAGCAGTGGGCGGGCATCGTCGCGCTCGGGCACGACATCGACCGCGATCTCGTCGCGCACGACGTGCGGCTGACGATGGGCGGCGAGCCGACCTTCGTGTCGATCGACGACATGGATGGCGCCGAGTGGAACCTGGCCGCCGTCGGCGCCCGGAAGCGCGAGCTGGCCGGAAACCTGGTGAAGCGCCTCCGCTGCCGGTTTGCGCCGGGCGGGCTGCTCCACTACGGGCAGGGCAAGTGGTATCCGGGCGAGTCGCTGCCGCGGTGGGCGCTCGGTTGCTGGTGGCGGCGCGACGGCGTGCCGATCTGGAACGATCCCCAGCTCATGGCCGACGAGCACGTGGACTATCGGCACGGCGACAGCGAGGCCCGGGCGTTCATCGACCGCCTGTCACGCATCCTCGACGTGGAGCCCGGCCGCGTCCTCCCCGCGTTCGAAGACGCCTGGTACTACATGTGGCGCGAACGGCGGCTGCCCACGAACGTCGACCCGCTCAAGTCGCAGCTGGCCGATGAAGAGGAGCGCGTCCGTCTCGCGCGCATTTTCGAGCGCGGGCTCGACGCGACGGTCGGGTACGTCCTGCCGCTGCAGAAGCGCGAGATCGGCGGCCAGGAGCGCTGGGTGAGCGGGCCGTGGTTCCTGCGGCCCGAGACGCTGTTCCTGCTGCCCGGCGACTCGCCGATCGGCTATCGCCTGCCGCTGGACTCGCTGCCGTGGGTGGAGCCCGCCGAGGCCCACGCCCTCTATCCGAGCGGATCCGATGGCGCCGGCGCAGCATCCGCTTCCACCGTTCCCGCCTGGCGGCGCTCGACTCACCCCGCAGCGAGGTGCGCACGCAGCACGACCCGCGCGCACAGCTCCTCGCCGCTGACCGTCGCCTCCTCGCGCAGCCACGGCCCGAGCGCGGCGAGTCGGCGCCGTGGCTCGTGCGGACCGCGCTGTGTGTCGAGGCGCGGCACGGACGGATTTACGTGTTCATGCCGCCGGTCGAGAACGTAGAGGACTACCTGGAACTGGTCGCCGCGATGGAATCGACGGCGCGCGAGCTTGGACTGCCGGTCATCCTCGAAGGAGAGACGCCTCCGCACGACCCGCGGCTGAATCACATCAAGGTGACGCCGGATCCGGGCGTGATCGAGGTGAACCTGCATCCGGCGCACAGCTGGGACGAGCTCGTGTCGCAGACGACGACGCTGTACGAGGAGGCGCGCGAATCGCGGCTGGGCACCGAGAAGTTCATGCTGGACGGCCGCCACACCGGCACCGGCGGCGGCAACCACGTCGTCCTCGGCGGGCCGACCGCCGCCGACAGTCCCGATCCTCCGCCGGCCCGACCTGCTGCGAAGCCTGGTCGGCGTACTGGCACAACCACCCGTCGCTCTCGTACCTCTTCTCGGGCCTGTTCATCGGCCCGACGAGCCAGCATCCGCGCGTCGATGAAGCGCGGAACGACTCGCTCCACGAGCTGGAGATCGCGTTCCAGCAGATCGCCGGAGGCAGACGCCGCGCCTCCCTGGCTGGTGGATCGGCTGTTCCGCAATCTGCTGATCGACGTCACGGGCAACACGCATCGCGCCGAGTTCTGCATCGACAAGCTCTACGCGCCGGAGTCGAGCAGCGGGCGACGCGGGCTCGTGGAGCTGCGCGCGTTCGAGATGCCGCCGCACGCGCGCATGAGCCTGACGCAGCAGCTGCTGCTGCGCGCGCTCATCGCGCGGTTCTGGAAGGAGCCGTACGAGCAGGGCTCGTGCGCTGGGGCACCGAGCTGCACGACCGCTTCATGCTGCCGCACTTCGTCGCGCAGGACTTCGCAGGACGTGCTCGACGATCTGCGGTCGCGCGGATACGAGCTGCGTCCCGACTGGTTCGCGCCCGCACCTCGAGTTCCGCTTCCCGCTCTACGGCGCGATCGTCCGCCAGGGCGTACGGCTCGAGCTGCGCCAGGCGCTCGAGCCCTGGCACGTGCTGGGCGAGGAGCCGGGTCCGGGCGGCGCCGTGCGCTACGTCGATTCGTCGGTCGAACGGCTGCAGGTGAAGGTCTCGGGCCTCACCGGCACCCGACACTACGTCACCTGCAACGGCCGCCGGCTGCCGCTGCACCCGACGGGCACGGCGGCCGAAGCGGTGGCCGGCGTGCGCTATCGCGCGTGGCAGCCCCGAGCGCCCTGCATCCGACGATCCCGGTCCACGCGCCGCTCGTCTTCGATCTGGTGGACGGCTGGAACCGCCGCTCGCTCGGTGGATGCGTTTACCACGTGGCGCATCCCGGTGGCCTCAGCTACGAGGCCTTTCCGGTGAACGCCTACGAAGCCGAAAGCCGGCGCCTCTCCCGCTTCTCCGACTTCGGTCACACGCCGGGCTCGATGGACCCGCCGCCGGAAGAGCCGCCGTCCGACTTCCCCTTCACGCTCGATCTGCGCCGCGCCACGCGGCAAGGAGTTGAGGCCCCCAGGCCATGACCGTCGGTCTGAACGCCCCGGTGGGAGCCGCCTGGCGCCTGCTGGAAGGGTACGAGCCGGTCCTCGGCGGCTACGACGAGATGGTCGTCGGCCCCGATCGGCCGCGCGCGCAGTACGAAACGATCGTGACGTCGCTCGAGACGATCGGCCGGCACGAGCTTGCCTCGCGCTGGGAGAACGCGAAGCAGACCGTTCGCGACAACGGCGTCACCTACAACGTCTACGGCGATCCGCAGGGCGCGGACCGGCGGTGGGAGCTCGACATGATGCCGCTCGTCATGTCGGCCGCCGAGTGGACGGCGCTTGAAACGGCGCTCGTGCAGCGCACGCGCCTCTTCAACGCGATCCTCGCGGATCTGCACGGGCCGCAGCGGCTGCTGCGTGAACGCGAGCTGCCGGCCGACCTCGTGCTCGGCAGCCCGTCGTTCCTCCGCCCGTGCCACGGCATCGTGCCGCCTGGCGGCGTGATGCTGCACCTCCACGCGGTCGATCTCGCGCGCGCGTCCGACGGGCGGTGGTGGGTGCTGTCCGATCGCACGCAGGCGCCGTCGGGCGCCGGCTACGCGCTCGAGAACCGCATCGTGCTGTCGCGCAGCCTGCCCGAAGCGTTTCGCGATTGCCGGGTCCACCGGCTCGCCGGTTCTTCCGCGCGTTTCGCGAGGCGCTCGCGGCCCTCGCGCCGTCGGGACGCAGCGAGCCGAACATCGTGCTGCTGACGCCAGGCCCGTACAACGAGACCTATTTCGAGCACGCGTATCTCGCGCGCTACCTGGGGTTGACGCTCGTCGAGGGCGGCGACCTCACGGTGCGCGACCGCCGCGTCTGCATGAAGACGCTTGGCGGTCTCGAGCCGGTGGACGTCATCCTGCGGCGCCTGGACGACAGCTTCTGCGATCCGCTCGAGCTGCGCAGCGATTCCGCGCTCGGCGTGTCCCGGGGCTCGTCGAGGCCGTGCGCACAGGCAACGTCGTCGTCGCCAACGCGCTCGGATCGGGCGTGGTCGAGAGCGCCGGCGCTATCTGCCGTTCCTGCCGCGGATGTCGCAGGCACTGCTGGACGAGGAGCTGATGCTCCCCTCGCGTCGCCACCTGGTGGTGCGGCGATCCGCAGTCGCTGCGGATACGTCACGGAACGACTGCACGAGATGGTCGTCAAGCGGACGTTCCCGCTGGCCGGCCGCGCGCCGGTGTTCGGACGCCTGCTGGCCGCCGACGAACGGGCGGCGCTCGCCTCGGAGATCATGCGCGCACCCGGAGGACTTCATCGCGCAGGAGCAGATGATGCTGTCGATCCGCGCCGGTGTGGATCGGCAGCAAGCTCGAGCCGCGACCGGTGGTGTTGCGCGCCTATGTTGCCTGGGCCGGCGATCGCTTCATCGTCATGCCCGGCGGCCTCACACGCGTGGCGGGCGGGCGCGGCCTGCTCGGTCGTGTCGATGCAGCGCGGCGGCGGGAGCAAGGACACGTGGGTGCTGTCGGACAGTCCCGTGAGCCAGGTGACGCTGCTGCCGACCGCGCCGACGTCGGTGCGCCAGCAGCGGCGATCCGCCGACGTGCCGAGCCGTGTCGCCGACAACCTGTTCTGGCTCGGGCGGCAGGCCGAGCGGGCGGAGCACATCCTGCGCCTGCTGCGCAGCATGGTCGTGCGCATGCCGCTGCAGGATCCGAGCGACCCGTCGGTGGAGCTCTCCGCACTGCTGGGCGTGATGGTCGCGTTGCGTCAGCTGCCGGCGCAGATGGCGGCGCCGTTCCCGGCCGGCGAGAGGGACCAGGAAATTTTCAGCTACCTGTTCAAGCGGGGCGCGCGTTCGGAGCTGCGGCGCACGCTTACCGAAGTCCGACGGCTCGCGGCATCGGTCCGCGATCGGCTCTCGATCGACACGACGCGCATCCTGAACCAGCTGCAGCAGGACTTCCGCATTCGGCACGGTCGCATCCAGATCGACGACGTGCTCACGCACCTGAACCGGATGATCGCGGACCTCGCGGCGTTCAGCGGCATGGAAATGGAGAACATGACGCGCGGCCACGGCTGGCGCTTCCTGAACAGTCGGACGCCGGCTGGAGCGCGCCCTCAACATGGCCCGTCTCGTCGAAGCGGCGGTGGCTGTGCGGCCGTCACCCGACGCGACGCTCGAGCCGCTGCTCGAAGTCGCCGACAGCTCGATGACGTACCGGAGGCGGCTACTTCGCGCGTCCCTCTCTCCCGCTCGTGCTGGATCTGCTGCTGGCCGACGAGACCAACACGCGCTCGCTGGCCTTCCAGGTGGACGCGCTCTCCGGGCACATGGGGCAGCTGCCGCACGATCCGGCCGCGCCGTCGCCGACCAAGGAGGAACGCCTGGCTGCGCGCATGTCGGCGAGGATCGCGGACGCGGATCTCGATGCGCTCACGGCGGCTCCGCCGCTCCTGGAGCTGACTCGTCTCCTCGAGTCCATCCAGGACGATCTGCGAGGCGCTGTCGAACGCCATCACGTACTACTACTTCGCACACGGAGAGCAGCGTGTCAGCTGACTGCCCCGGCACCGAGTTCGCCATCATCCACACCACCGTACGACTACAGCGAATCGCCCGTGCCGGTGTCGCACCACCTCGCGAGGCTCACGCCGCGATCGCTGCCGAGGCAGATCGTCCACGAGCACACCATCGAGATCGAACCGCCGGCGGCCGTCGTGAAGACGGAGGTGGACTACTACGGCAACACCATGACGTTCTTCGCGACGCAGACCGCGCACGCCGAGCTGACCGTTCACGCGCGCAGCCGTGTCACGATCGAGGCGCCGGCCACGCTGACGCTGGAGAACAGTGAGCCCTGGGAGCTCGCCACCGACCGCTCGACGATGCCGCTCGACGCGGTCGACTGCGCGGTCGAAGTCGGCCCGGCGCGTGCCGACGCGGCCATCGTCGACGTACGCGCGGCAGTCGTTTCAGCCGGGACGCCGCCTCCTGCCGGCGCTCGCGGACCTCACGGCGCGCATCCGCCGCGACTTCACCTACGACGCGAAGGCGACGACAGTGACGACGCCGCTCGCCGAGGTGTTCGCGTCGAGGCGCGGCGTCTGCCAGGACTTCGCGCGCATCGAGATCGCATGCCTGCGCGGTCTCGACATTCCGGCGCGCTACGTCAGCGGCTACATCGAGACGATCCCGCCGCCAGGCAGGCCGCGGCTCGTCGGCGCGGATGCGTCGCACGCGTGGGTGTCGGTGTACTGTCCCGGGCGCGGATGGGTGGACGTCGATCCGACGAACAACCTGCTCCCGACCAGCTCGCACGTGACCCTCGCATGGGGCCGCGATTTCGCGGATGTGAGCCCGATCCGCGGCGTCATTTTCGGTGGGGGCGAGCACACGCTGAAGGTCAGCGTGGACGTGATGCGGCTGCCGTTCGACTGGAGCTGATTCTCTTTCCCGGTCTACCGCGGATAGACCACGCGGTACAGCCTGATCTCCTTATCCCGCCATGTCCTGGTCGCCACCAGGCTCAGGCCGGGCGTCCGCTCCGCCCCGGTCACGATCCGCTCCCACCGATCCGGCGGCATGAGCTGCTGGTGGACGACGACGTAGCGCGTACCGCGGCGGCGCAGGGCGTCGAGCGAGTCGGCGTCCGGAAACGACTCGAGCCGGTACACGAGATCGATGTACGACGGCGGAAAGAATCCGCTGTAGCCGTTCAGCAGGTTCTGCCAGTGGAACGTCGAGTAGTACATGTAGGTCGGCATCGAGCTCGCCTGAGGGAACTCGACGATGGCCGCCGTCGGCGAGTCGCCGATATCCTTCGTCAGGTCCGCGTAAATCTCAGGCGGTGACGAAGGGATCGCCTGAAGCGTCAGCGTGTCGGAGCGGCTCTCGAGAAGGATGAGCGCGCAGGCCGTCGCAACGATCGCCCGCCGGAGCCCCGCCGACTGGATCCGCGAGCCAAGCCGCGCCACGCCGTAACCGGCGAGCACGCTCAGCGAGAGCCCGACGAACAGCCCCATGCGCGCGGGAACACGCAGTCCCCGGAACGGTCCCACGAGGCGGAACAGCGGTTCGAACGTGAGGCCGTTGAAGCCGAGCGACAGATCGAAGGCCACGAGCAGCGCCAGCACGTACGCGACCTGTGCTGCCGGCGGCCGGCGCCGGAGTCCCGCGATGGCGAGGGCGACGACGACGAACCCTGGAAACAGGCGCTTCTCTTCCGCACCAAAAGACGCGAGCCAGTTCTTGTAAAGCGTGCTGTTGCGCGGCGCGCCGAGATAGTTCGCGGGGGTGGCGCTGCCGACGATCGCCTCGTCCGGGCTTCGCTCCCCGACGACCTGGCTCGCCCTCACGTAGGCGAGGCCGAGCGGACCCGCAAGCGCGAGAAAGACGGCTGCCGCCACGCACGCAGCGACGAGGCGGCTCGCGGCGAAGCGCCGGTTGACGATGAACGCGACGTCGGGGCCCTGCGCGGCGACCCTGGCCCGCGCGAAGAAGAGCACCAGCGCCACGGTTCCCATGTACGGGAACAGGAACAGCCCGAAGTACCACACAGGACAGGAGCTGGAGCGCCGCGAAAGCGCCCAGCAGCACGGCGTGCTTCGTCCGGCCCGAATCCATCACCCGGTGCAGCGCCCACAGCGCCATCGGAATCCACTGCGTCTGCTGCAGCTGCATGTGGGAGTAGTGATCCATGCGGAACGGCAGGAAGGCGAAGACGATTCCCGACACGACGGCGGCGGCGGCGGTGCCCGTCAGCTCCAGCACGAGAAGCGCAACTCCCACGCCGGAGAACACCAGCGCGAGCAGGAACGCGACGTTGTAAACGACGACCGGTGGCACGCCGAGCCAGCTCAGAGGCGCCACGGTCAGCGCCGGCGCGATGAGCGACTCCGAGTAGAGCAGCGTGTAGCGTTCGGGATAGAAGATGTTGGCGTGGAAGAGTCGCGCGGGCGCGATCGGGAGCTGGTGTGCGACCCACGACAGCGCCCACGTGTTCAGCAGCGGATCGCCTTCGTCGGGCACGCTGTTCAACTGTCGCACCTGCGGCCAGGTCATGATCGCCGTGAGGACGACCAGGAGCACGAAGGTCCACGCCAGGACCTTCAGTGTCGACGTGGATTGTAGGCGTTGAACGGAATCGTGCGGGTTGGAAGCGGGAGCGCCGACGACGGTCATGAAATCGTCGTGCGCTGAGTCCGGACCCGGCATCAGCTCCCCAGTATAGGACGTTACCGGGGAGGCCCGGCGGAGGGCCCGGGCGCCCTCCGCGCTTGAAGCAGGCCGGCTCTCCTACCAGCCCGCGGGAAGTTCGGGCAGCGGGCCGTGGATGTCGATGTGGTACTTCGCGGCCGTCGCGATCATCAGGCCCATGTCGGGCTCCGCCGGAGGCGCCGAAAGCGGCTGTGAGAGAGCGCGGACGAATCCCTCGAAGGCGCCCGGATTGGACATGAGCAGCATGCGCGCGGGCCCGGCGCCGACCACCACGAAGCCGTGCGGGATCTCCCGGGGGCCGTACACGAATGTGTGGGGTCCAGCTTTCGTCCACGAGCCGTCGACCACGAACGCAACTTCTCCCTCGAGGATGTAGAACGATTCGTCTTCGTCGTGATGCGTGTGGTACGGCGAGCCGGAGCCGGGCGGCATCGCGAGGTGTTCGGCCAGGTAGAACGCGCCGCCGGTCGATTCGGCGCTCGCGTGTGCCACGCTCGGGATGCCGAGGAAGGTGAAGGTCGGGTTTGCGGGGCTCGAAAACGGCCGAGTGGCCTGGGTGGTCATCTGCGCTCCTTTGGGCTGGCGGGACGGCGGCGGCCGTCGATCCGCGCGTTCGAGGGATATGTGACGCGAGGGCGCGAATTCGTTACAGAGGGTTGTAGCGTCGGGTCTTCAGACCCGACGAGATCGAAAGCCCTCCGCGGCTGCTGCGATTCATCGGCCCGGAACCGGAAGCGGCGGGTCGGCGATCTTGAGCGTCTGCTTGCCAACGTTCGCCCCGCTGAATATGCGCATGAACGTCGTCGGGATGTTCTCGAACCCCTCCTGGACGTCGACGAACGCCTTCAGCTTGCCTTCGTCCATCCACGCCTCGAGCGCCTTGCGCCCTTCCGCAAAGCGCGGAATGTAGTCGAGCATCAGGAACCCTTCCATCCGCACCCGCCGCGAGACGAGCTCGAAGAGGTTGTTCGGCCCCGGCGACGGCGTGGCGTCGTTATAGGTGGAGATCATTCCGCAGACCGCGATGCTGCCGTGCACCTTCATCCGGCCGATGCAGGCCTGGAGAATTTCGCCGCCGACGTTGTCGAAGTAGACACTGATGCCGTCCGGACAGAGCGCCGCCAGCCGTGCGCCGACGTCCTCGGACTTGTAGTCGATCGCCGCATCGGCGCCGAGCACGTCCACGATCCACTTGCACTTGTCCGGACCGCCTGCAATCCCGATGGTGCGACACCCGATGATCTTCGAGATCTGCACCGCAGATGACCCCGTCGCTCCAGCTGCACCGGAGATGACGACGGTGTCGCCAGAACGCGCGCGGCCGACTTCGAGGAGGCCGAAGTAGGCGGTGAGGCCGGTGCCGCCGAGAGCGCTCATGTAGTCGGTCGGCTGTCGCGTCGGCGAGAGCTTCAGCAGCTGCGCACCGTTCGCGGTCGCGTAGTCCTGCCAGCCGAACGCGCCCATGACGAGATCCCCGGACACGCACGCCGGCGACTTCGACTCGATGACCTGGCCGATGCCACCGGCGCGCATCACTTCTCCGACCGGCTGTGGCGGGATATAGCTCGGTCGGTCGTGCAGGAAGGCGCGCATCGCCGGGTCGAACGACACGTACAACGTCCGCACGAGCACTTCGCCGTCCTTCGGGCTCGGCGGCGGCTCTTCGCGAAGCGCAAAGTGCTGCGGGCTCACCATTCCGACCGGACGTTCAATCAGTCGCCATTGACGATTCGTAGGCATTGGCAGGCGAGTTTGAGGGAGTTGCGTCCAATTCGCAATGGGCGCGCGAGCGACAAGGCTGGTGCTAGCGTGAAGGGATCAGGCGACTCCGAGCCCCGGTGCGTTCGAGCCGGTGGCGAGCCTGTTGCTCTGCCCGGGTTGCTTCGATCACCTCCTGCTCAAACTGCGTATCCTTCCGCAGCTGCGCGAACGCCTGGTCGTGACTAAGCGTAAATGACGAAGTAAACCCGTCGCGGCGCGCTCGTCTCAACATGTCGATCGCCTCGGAGCGAGCGCCGAGCATCGAGAGATGACGCGCCAAATAGAAGGAGATCTCCGGGTCACGCCCGTCCGCCAGCGTCACCATCATCGAACGCGCGGTGTCGCGCTCCTGGCGGATAGTCGCGAGCAGCGACGCCATCAGCCCGGACATGATCGTCGAGAACTGCCCCGACTCGAGGCGTGTCTGCAGCAGTGTGACCGCACGCGAGGTGTCCCCTAGCGCCACCCACGCCGCCGCGTCGAGGTAGTAACCGGTGGGTGCATATGTTTCGATGGTGGCCTCGGTACTCACCGCGCAGAAAGTAGGTGTGGGGCACGCTGGTAACCAGGGTTGGATCGAGCGCGATCGCCCGTTCGTGCGCCGCGAGCGACTCGTCGAGCAGACCGCAGAATCGCAATGCCTGCACCAGGCCGGCATAGCTCTCTGGTTCGTCGCCGCGCTCGACAATCCGCTGCGCCAGGCGTGCCATCGCATCTTGCGACAGTCCCAGATCCAGCTGCAGCTGCGTATAGAACTGGTGAGCGCACGCGAGGTGTGGATCGATGGCGAGCGCGCGCCGAAGCGACGCCTCAGCCAGCTGGAGATCGACCGAACGACGCGGCCCGAACTTATCGAGGAACCTGGCGCATCGCCCCAGCCACGCCCATGCTGCGGCGAACGCCGGATCCGTAGCGACACAGATCGCAAACAAGTCGCGCGCGCGCTCCATCGACTCGAGCGACCGCACGGTTGCCAGCTCCCTGGCTTCCAGGAAGATTGCGTACGCCGCCTGCTCGATGCCGGGCTCGCCAACGACCGGCAGGCAAAACCTGTAGCCGAACTTGGAGACCGTTTGAATCGCGCTGCGTCCGAGAATCTTGCGGAGCACAACGATGATGTTCGTCAGGTTGGCCTCGGACACGAAGGTGTCGGGCCAGAGCGCTTCGATCAGATGCTCGCGCCGGACGAGACGCTCGGCGTTCTGCACGAACAGCAGGAGCGCGTCGAATTCCCTGGGCGCGATCCGCACGGGACGCTGACGCCGCCGCAGCTGCCGCTCCGACGGAAACAGGTCGAAGTCGCCGAACCGGTACGCTCCGACACCCGTCCTTTGATTTTCCTTTGATTTCTTCTGCATTGCCGCAAGGACCCGGACGGCGCCGCGAGTCTAGCATGCCGCCGATCGCTGGTGATCACGCTGAAGGAGGTCGCGATGACGAGTTCGAGCAGCGACAACAAACGGTTCATTGGCCGGTATCTTCAGGCGCTCAGTGGCCAGGCCAAGCCGCCGGAGCTGGTCGCGCGATTCGTTGCCGATCAGGGTCTGGCCGAACACATTCAACAGGTCGAGGCGGCGTTTCCCGGGTACGAGCTGATTGCGGAGGAGGTCATCGCCGAGCGGGACCTGGTCGCGCTGCGTGGGACGTTTGCCGGCGTGCATCGCGGGCCGTTCGCCGGTGTGGAACCGACCGGCCGCTCGGTGTCAGCATCGCTGATGATCTTCTACCGGATTGAGGAGGGGCACATCGTGGAGCACTGGCTTCACTTCGATTCAGCCGGCTTGATTGCGCAGCTCACAGCCAGCCTCGCTGCAACCGCCTGATCGACGCACCAGGCTCCGCACACCGCCGTCCGGCGCAGGCGTGCGTGACCCGCCGGCGCCGCTCGCCTTCTCGCACGCCGTCCCCCACGGCGACGGTCGCGGCGTCATGGTGGACTCGATGGCCCAGGGTGAAATACCCTGAACACCGGCAGCTAGACCGCGCGCCATGATTCCAGCCAAGATCATTCGATTCCTCGAGGAGCGCGCCAACCTCGGCTTTGCCGGTACCCGGGACGCCGCCCTGACTCCGCTCGGCCACCGGGTGTCGGCCTGGCAGGTAGACGGCGCCGGCCGTGCCGTGTCTGCCTTCATGCGCCCAGTTTGGGAAGCGCGTTTTCTCGAATCGCTACGGGACAATGGCTCGATTGCGCTCACGATTGGCGAGACTGCGACTCACGAGACCTATCAGATCAAAGGCCGGTACCTGAGCCACAGGCCCATCCATCCGGTGGAGGTCGAGATGGCCGACCGGGTGCGCGAGCGGCTCGCGAGGGCCTTGTTCGCCCACTATCAGGATGAGCGCGTGGTCCCTTTTGTGAAGGCGTCTATTCCGACACCGACGCTGGTCGTCGCGATCGAGGTGCACGAAGTGTTCGTACAGACGCCCGGACCGGGCGCCGGCGAGCGAATCGCCCCTCCGCCCGACGCCAGGTGATCACGCGATGACGCCGCCGCGATTGCCCGAGGAACTCAGGCCGGTGATGGACAACGGCACAACGGCGTTGATGGTCACCTGCTCGGCGAGCGGCGAACCGAACGTCACCGTCATCTCCAAGGTCTACTACGTAGACGAGACGCACGTCGCGCTCTCGTTCCAGTTCTTCAACAAGACGATCAGGAACGTGCGTGAGAACCCGCGCGCCTGGGTCGGCTTGACCGACTACATGGGTCAGTCCGACTGGGGCCTGGATCTCGAGTTCGAACATTCGGAAACGGAAGGGCCGATCTTCGACGCGATGGACATGCAGATCGAAGCGATTGCGTCGGCGACGGGCATGTCGGGCATCTTCAAGCTGCGAGCGGCCGACATCTACCGCGTGCTCGGTGTGGAAAAGCTGCCCTACCAGCAGTGAAGACCAACCCAGAGGCGCTCTCGCGCCAGGCCGCGGAACTCCAGCTTCTCCAGCGCGTGGCGGCCGAGATCAACACGACCCTCGACCTGGAGGAGATCTACGACATCGCCCTCCGCACGATGGACGAACTGTTCGAGTTTCACCACGCGCTCATTCTGCTGGCCGAGCCGGGTGGTGAAACACTCCGGGTGGTGGCGAGCCGCGGCTACGAAAACCAATCGATCGGCGGCCGGGTCCGCGTCGGTGTGGGCGCGGTCGGCATCGTCGCGCAGCGGCGAAAGCTGCTGCAGCTGGATAACCTCGGGCAGCAGCGCGCGTACGCGTCGGCGCAGCGGCGTCAGATGGTGAAGTCTGGTCTGGAGGTCGGCGATGTCGTGCCGGTTCCGGGGCTGCCGAACGCCGAGAGCCAGATCGCGATTCCGCTCCTCATACGGGACGATCTCGTTGGTGTGTTCTCGATCGAGAGCCCGAGGCGGCAGGCTTTCAGCGAACACGATCGCAACCTCGTGACGATCGTCGCGAATCAGATTGCCAGCGCTATTCGCAACGCGCAGCTCTACGATGAACAACGTCGCGCCGCCGACGCGCTGCAAGCCGCCAATGCGTCGCTGGAAGCCCGCGTGGCGGAACGAACGGCCGCGCTCGAGCGCGAGCTCCGCATCGCGGAAGATCTTCTGAGCCAGGCGCGCCGCCGTGTGGATGGTCCGCTCATCGGCGACAGCGCCGCGGTCAGCGGCCTTCGCGAGGCGGTCGCACAGGAGTCGCCTCGAACCGAGCCGCTTCTGCTCATTGGTCCTCCGGGGGCCGGCAAGGAAGCGGTGGCGCACGCCCTGCACTGCGCGTCAGGCCGCAAAGGCGCGTTCATTTCGGTGGGTTGCGCCGAACTGCAGACTCGCGACCGGCAGCCGCCGCGCGGCGCGACTACCTCGCAGGACGGTCCGCTCGCGGCCAAGTTCGAGCTTGCCTGCGGCGGCACGCTCTTCCTCGACGGTCTCCATGATCTGCCGCGCCATCATCAACGCGAGCTCGAAGAACTGCTCGAGAGCCAGGCCCGGGCGCAGGCGTCCGGAGAGGCGCGGGACAGCGACGTCCGCCTGCTCGCGTCGACGACCCCGGAAGCACTTCACGGGGGGGTGTCTGCGTCGCTTCCGATCCGGCGCGAAATCATGGTGCCCGCGCTCAAGGATCGGCGGGAGGATATTCCTGCCCTCGTCGACTACTTCGTCCGAAAGCATGCAAGACAGTTCGGCAAGCAGGTGGACGGCGTGTCTCCGGAGTCCATGAACCGGCTCGAGACCTATGCGTGGCCTGGAAACATTCGAGAGCTCGAGACGGTCCTCGAGCGCGCCATTCTCGTCGCGCGCGGGCCGATCCTGGAGATCGAGAAGGAACTGCTGGACGATACCCTCGCCATCGGCAGCTACCGACTGATTTCCCGGTTGGGATCGGGGGGCATGGGCGAAGTCTGGCTGGCCAAGCACCGCCTCCTGGCACGACCCGCGGCCGTCAAACTGATTCGACAGGAAGCGACGGCGGGCTCGGTGCGCGAACAGCTGGTTGGCCGCTTTCAGCGTGAAGCGCAGGTGACGGCGAGTCTGCGATCGCCGCACACGGTGCAGCTCTACGACTTCGGCGTCAACGACAGCGGCAGCTTCTACTACGTCATGGAGCTGCTGCAGGGTCTCGATCTGCAGCACATCGTGAACCGCTTTGGTCCGCAGCCTGCCGAGCGGGTCATCATGCTCATGCGCCAGGCGTGCCGATCGCTCGCCGAAGCGCACGCGCAGGGCCTCGTGCACCGAGACATCAAGCCCGCAAACTTGTTCGTGGCACGCCTGGGTGGCGAGTACGACTTCCTGAAAGTGCTCGACTTTGGAATCGTCAAGGAGCTGCCCGCGGCAGGAGAGGTGGATTCGACGGGAGCGAACTGGCTGTCATCGCCAAGCCTGCTCCAGGGCACGCCCGCCTTCATCGCGCCCGAGATGGTGCTTGGCGACCATCCTGTCGACGCACAAGCCGATCTCTATTCCCTCGCCTGCACGGCGTTCTTGGCCCTCACCGGACACCTGGTGTTCGACGCAAGCACACCTGCGCAAATGCTGCTGCACCACGCACGAACGCCGCCGCCGCGGCCCTCGGACATGTCAGAGCTTCCAATTCCGCGCGAGCTGGACAAGGTCCTGATGCGATGCCTCGAAAAAGACCCGGCGAAGCGCCCTTCGTCGGCGATCGAGCTCGAAGCGCAGCTGGCCGGCGTCCGCTGTGCCGAGCCCTGGACCGAGGGACGAGCGCGGGCGTGGTGGATGATGCATGCGCCGGATGTCGTCGCCTGAGCGCGCTCGACGAAGGCCCAGTTGCAACCTCTAAGCGAAGGTTCGGTCTTCGGCGGGATTCGGTCTGTGGGCCGAGCAGCGCGGAGGCCCACTGACCACCGAAGCCGACTCCCTCCGCCAACGGAGCGGACGCGAAGTTGGCGGAGGGAGAGGGATTCGAACCCCCGGAACCCTTCCGGGTTCAGTGGTTTTCAAGACCACCGCCATCGACCACTCGGCCATCCCTCCGCGTCGGATGCGCCAGTTGTGTAAATGCTAGCGTCCGCGGCGCAGTGTGTCGCACAGCCGCTTCCCTCGTGTGACACACGTCTCACAATATATACCGCGGGCGGTTGATCGGTGTGGCTCCCCCCTTGTGGTCCCGGACAGGAGCCGCTCGCATGAATGGTGGTAAGGGACCACTGCCCGACGGGGTGGTCTGGTCGCGGCGCGCCGCGATGCTGCACCACATTTGAGATCGGCCGTATCAAGGAGGCCGGTGCGCTGCGACGCCTGACCGTACCTGCGACATGCGTCGTGCGGTCGATGGATAGAATTGGCGGATTACCCTCCAAGGCGCATCCGGCCCCGAAGTCAACGGTCATCAAACTGCGAGATCGAGCGAGCGGACGGCGCAGGACTGCGAGTTGATATACGCCGCGTTTCCGGTGGGACTCTCGAACTCCTAACTGAGGCAGATGTCCGGATCTTCGCTCGTCGGCGTTATAGAGATCAGGTAGCTCCGCTGCCGTCCGCACAGAGGCTCCACAAGAAGAACTATATGAAGAGTCATCTAACCGCCCGCCTTCTGGTGGCGGCGCTCGTCATCGGCGCCAGCTCTGGCGTGGTCAGCCAGTCACGCGAGATGTACACCATCACCGACTTGCGGACGGCCGGAGGGGCCGCTTGGATGTCGGTCTATGACATCAACGCGTCCGGCCAGGTCGTGGGTTACGCATGGTTGGGCGGTCATTACACCAACTGGCACGCCGTCCTGTGGCAGGACGGCGTCATGAAGAATCTCGGCACGCTGGGAGGGACCTCTAGCGCGGCATCCGGCATCAACGCGTTGGGCCAGGTCGTGGGTTACGCACGTACGGGTGATGGCGTCCACGCGTTCCTCTATCAGGACGGCGTCATGAACGATCTCGGCACGCTGGGAGGGAGGAGTAGCAGCGCGCGTGGCATCAACGACTCAGGCCAGGTGGTAGGTTATGCCGACACATCTGGTGATGCCCAGCGCGCGTTCCTCTATCAGGACGGCGTCATGAGCGATCTCGGTACGCTGGGAGGAACCTCTAGCGCGGCATTCGGCATCAACGCGTTGGGCCAGGTCGTGGGTTCTGCCCAGACGACGGATGGCGCCCATCACGCGTTCCTCTATCAGGACGGCGTCATGAACGATCTCGGCACGCTCGGAGGAGGATTCAGCCGGGCGTTGGCCATCAACGCCTCGGGCCAGGTCGTAGGTTTTGCCTATACGACGGCTGGCGCCGCTCACGCGTTCCTGTGGCAGGACGGCGTCATGCGCGATCTCGGCACGCTCGGAGGGATCGATACCGTGGCGATCGACATTAACGCGTCGGGCCAGGTCGTCGGTGGGGCCTATATCCATGACGGGGAAACCCGGGTCGGCGCCTGGCTGTGGCAGAACGGGGTCATGACGGACCTCAACACGCTGTTGCCGCCCGGGTCGGGACGGGTTCTTGGAGACGCGACCGCCATTAACGATGCCGGCCATATTGTCGGCGAACTTGCCGGGTGGGGACACCAAGGTGTCTACCTCCTCAGCCCCCCGGGAATAGCCGGCGAGCCAGGTCCGGACCCGCCGCCTCCAACGGCGTTCACGGTGGAGGCCGAGACCTTCGCCGGTGGTGGACAGGGCTGCTGGGAGGGACCCTTTCAGTGTGGCGGCGGCTATTACGACGAAACTCCCGGCAACTGGGGAGACGCACAGGTGCGGCCCGGCACCGACGTGGATCTATGGTACGACGACGGCGGGATTGTCATCGGCGGCCTCGATGGCCTCGAGTGGGTCACGTTCCCGGTGAACGTGCTGCAAAGCGGCCAGTACACGGTGACGTTTCGAACCGCCAGTCCGGCGGACCGCCCGGACGGCAGCGGCGTGATCAACGTCGGGATTCACGGCGTGGACGGCAGCTGGGTCGGAAACCAACCGGTGCCCGTCACCGGCGGTCCGGGCGAGTGGCACAGCTACGTGAGCTGGAACGCGCCGCGCACGATCTACCTTCCGGCTGGTCCACAAACGCTGACGATGTGGGCCGCGGGCGGCTGGTACAACGTCCGGAAGATGACCTTCACCCTCGATACCAACAGCAGGGAATGATTCAAAGTCAGCGGCGTGGTGACGAACGAAGCGGGAGGTGGGGGACTGCACCGAGGATCTGGTTCGTGCTCAACGGAACCCAGAGGGATAGAGTGCAGCAGAGAACGACTTGCTGAATTACTTAGTGCGTCGTTCTGATGTCAGCCAGGAGCATAGCCAACTGCCTTGACACGTCGGCGCGCGCAATTGCCACTCGTCCGCGGATCTCGCCACAATCGGGATCGTCAGCGATCTGGTTGAGCAGCTCCCAGTCCAATTCTCATGTGCCAGCAGCAGCACCCTGTGGCGGGGGGAGGGCGGATGCGATCGCCCCCGGACACGCCGAGTGCGCCACCCGGGACCGACCGCGAACTCGAGACGATATTTCGCGAAATCGCGGCTCTCAGAGCGCACTTGTGTCGTCGTGGTCCAATGGTGCTGCTGGCGGGGCGGGTTGTCTCCGTTCTTCGGCCTGGCACTTCACGGGCGGTGACAGTCTCTTACGTGATCAGGACTTGCCCTCGACCTGACGCCAGTGCTCTCTTTCGCGCCACGCAGCAGACACTGCCCGCGAACTGGGAGCCGTGAGTTCTGCCGCAGTCGCTTTGTCCCTGACGTTCGGCGGCATACGACAGCGGTCAAGAGTAAGTCCCGCCGCGTACGCGACCGGTCGGCCTCTTTGCCGCGGATCGGGCCCCCGAATCGAGGTCGCGACTTCACACACTATCTGGGGTTGCCCCAGTGTGTGTGTCCAGAAAGATTTCTGGTCGTGCCGCAGATAGCGCCCGGTTAGCCCGTCGTCACGGTCCTGCAGCCGCTATGGCGCAGTTTCAGGGCACTCAACGTGCATTGGACTCCGTATGCAAAAGGTAAGTGAGCTGGTCGGTAAGCCCATCGTATCCGCGGAGACGGGCGAACGGATAGGCAAGGTCTCAGACGTGCTGCTCGATCCGGAGATACGACGTGTGCTCGGGCTGGTTGTTGGAGGTGGCCTCTTTACCGCCGAACACGTGCTGCTGTCTCTGGATGTTCAAACCTTCGGGAAGGATGCAGTTATCGCCCGATCCGTAACTCGTATTGTCGGGCCGAAAGAGTGGCACAAACAAGCCGTCGAGACCACGCGTTCCAGTACACTCAAGCACAAACGTGTGCTGACCACCAGCGGTCGCGCGTTGGGCGAGGTTCACGACGTCTTGCTCGACGATGGTGGAACAGTCGAAGCTTTTGAAGTCGCGGGCGGCCTGATGCACAGACGGTCGATCGTGCCACAGGCCGTTGGCGTGAGGGTCGGCGTAGATGCGGTCCTCGTCCCCGACGAGCCGACCTCATCACCGGAAAAGCCCTCAAACGACCTGTTATGACTCCAGGAAGTGCCGCTTATCCGGGACGAACTATGCCGCGAGCGAAGTGACGTTAGCAAGCTGCCAGATCGAGGCTGCCTCACCGATGACCCAGTTGCGGCCGTCGTCCACTGCGGCCTAGCGGCCCATCTCAACCCAGCCGACCGGTCCCTTCCGCGACCGAACAAACTCGAATTCCCGAAAATGGCCGAGGACCTCAACGTCTGTACCGCGTTCGAGCGTCGTCATGACCGCCGCGGCGCTCAGCGGTCTCTCGCGCAAGGCGACCGGTTCGGCGAGGGAGCGTCGTCGAAGTGGCGGCTCTGCAGTCACGACGGAGTTCTCCCTGACGTACCCGACCGTGCCGTCAGGCAGCAGCAAACGGTGCCACGTGCCGCTCACACCAAGTCGATGCGCGATCGTGGACGGTTCGAGCAGCGCGCGCTCCGTGCTGCCGGTCAGCGGTCCGGCCAGGAGTGGGGTGCGCCCACTTCGCGTGCGCACGAGTGTTCCGAGCAGCGTAGGTTCTACGACGGTGCCCCGCAGATTCTCATCGGGCGCCAGAAACGGCGCCGGGTCAATGGCCCCATCGTCATATACGCCGAAGTGGAGATGGGGTGAAGCGGTGCGCGCATTGCCGGTATTGCCGACATAGCCGAGCACGTCGCCCTCGCGGACCCGTACGCGACCGTCGATCGCCCAGCGATCAAGATGCGCGTAATAGTACCTCGTCGCGCCAATCACGCCATCGTGGAGCCAGACGACGTTGCCGCCGAGGCCGTTGGTACCGGTGTGGGCGATGCCGTCGGTCACAGCCACCACCGGTGTGCCCCGAGGGGCGAAGATGTCGATGCCGTCGTGGGAACGCCTCCCGCTGTCACGTTGGGCACCAAAACCGCTTTGAACAGCGCGGGGTGTCAGTCCGGAGACGGGAAAAGTTCGGATCGCGGCAAGCGCTTTCTCCACGAGCGTGAACCGCCCGCTGCGAAGCAGTTCCGGTTGCAGCCGAATCACGTAGGTGGCGGTGCGTTCGACGACGTATTCAATGAGCACCTCACCGTCCTTGAGCGATGCGACGCGGCGCAATTCGCCGTTACTTTCACTCCTGAACAGGTCGACGAACAAACGGCCTGCCTCGCTCGTTGCGAATCCGATTTCGATAACCATGCGACGGCCCCGCTCGAGCTGCAGCCGGTACGCGACCGCTGTTGGCCGGTCGGCAGCGAAGTATCCAGACTCGGCGAACGGCGAGACGACCGGGGCAGCGCTGCGGAGCGCCGACGCACCGGCAGACGTCCATTGCTCACCGAGCGTTGTTTTGTCTAGGCCGGCCCCGCGGAGCATTGAGGCGTATTCGTCGTACGGCGATGACATCAGCGAGAGCCGCCTTGCGCCAATGCAGCCCGCCGAGAGGGCGAGTGCGATGAGTGCCGACAGCATCAGGATTCGACGGTCGACCACCATACCCACTAAGGTTCCACGAACGCGCCCGAGTGCCAACCTGAGCCGATCAGAATCCGGGCGACGTCACGCTGCAAAAGCTGGAGGTTATGACCGCGTCGACGCTCTGGGAACGAGTTCGTCCCGTCGTGCAACCGAGGCAGTCCGCGCAACCACTCGTGCATGACATACCGCAGCATTCGCAATCAGGACGTGAGATACCTCCTGACGGCTGCCTCGACGTTTTGGCGGAACGTCTCCTCGGTGACGTCTCGATCGAGCGACAGCAGGACGCGGAGCTCCGTGGCGACCGGCCGTGTCAGTGATCAGCACTTCGACGAATGTGGAGGTCGTGATGCGACTCTCGCGCTGATCACCACGTAGAGTGGGTGACGGGTCTTTAATATTGCGTACTCGTGGACGGCTCGCGGTTGCGACGGAATGCGCGTAGGCTCGGGAAGTTGGAGGAGTCGAGCGATGTCGTCACGTCGAACCTTTTTGGAGATGGCGCTGATGAGCGGCGCAGTGTCCACGCTCGTGTCGGAGCTGTCGACGGCTCAGTCTCCGCGGACTGGATCTCGTCGGCGAGTGCTGGTGCTCGACGTGAACGAGACGATGCTGGACATCGACGCGCTCGCCACAGACTTCGAGCGTGTTTTTGGCAAACCGGACGTGTTGCAGGAATGGTTCTCCAACGTGCTCCTGTACTCAAACGTCGTGACGGTGGCGGGACCGTACACGGACTTTGGCTCCGTCGCTGGAGCAGCCTTCGACATGGTCGCTGCGGCCCGCCGGGTGACCGTGTCCGCGGCGGATCGCCAGCAGATCCTGGGCGGCGTCCGCACACTGCCTCCGCACCCGGACGTTCGACCGGCACTCGACCGTCTTCGCGGCGCCGGGTTCCGGCTGGTTACACTAACCAATTCCGCCCCGGCTGCGGTCGAAGCGCAGCTGAAGAACGCGGGACTTGCTGGCTTCTTTGAGCGATCGTTCTCGGTGGATGCGGTGAAGCGGTTCAAGCCCGCGCCGGAGCCATACCAGCACGTTGCACAGGAGCTTCGCGTCGAGCCCGCCCAGCTCAGGATGATCGCGGCGCACGCCTGGGACGTACTCGGGGCACTCCGGGCGGGCTGCGCCGCCGCCTTCATCGCGCGTCCTGGCAAAGCGCTGTTTCCGTGGGGTCCGCAGCCGGACGTGTCAGCGGCGAACCTGACTACGGCGGCCGATCGCATCATCGAAATCGACGT
Organism: uncultured Acidobacteriota bacterium; assembly: GCA_963748265.1. Lineage (GTDB taxonomy): Bacteria > Acidobacteriota > Vicinamibacteria > Vicinamibacterales > CAVVIG01 > CAVVIG01. The sequence continues at coordinate 695,215 of CAVVIG010000005.1, forward strand.
GTGATTCCCGCGCCGATGCGGCGATTGTTTGATGTGCGGGCTTTAGCTTGATCGCGTCGCACCTTCGGCGGCCCGGCTGATTCAGACAACGTCGAAGGACCACGACAATCATGAACCCGAAGGAACGCCTGATCGAGCTCGCGAAGGAGATCAGCATACCCACGACGAGTGGATGCGGATCGTCGCGACGGCGCACTCCGTCAACGCGCCGCAGTGCATCGAAGCGATGCCGTGACCTCGGCTCACTGCGGCCACTGGAACGCCAAAAAGTTGGCATTACAGTGTCTTGGTGTCGTGATCGGCCGCGCGACACTGCGACACTAGGCACGAAATTCGATTCGGTTATCGGCTCGATCTGCAGGTCGGAAGCATCCTGCGGGATTCCGGCCTGAATTTGCGCAAATGGCAGCTGGTGGAGCAGGGCAGTTGATAACCGTATATCGATAACCGGTCCTGAGCTTTTTCAAGACCACCGCCATCGACCACTCGGCCATCCCTCCGCGAAGGTCCTCCCGATTATTGCAGATTGGTGGCGGCCGGCACGCGTTGCCGCAACTCGCACGGGATCATGTGCTGAAGACGGATGACACGGGCGAACGCTGGTGACTTGTCCCCGGCGCCGGCGCGGACTCCGTCAGGATGTCGAAAAGCGCCGCCCGGGTCATCGGCGCGTCGCCGCTGCGGGCGACGCTCTCGAGCGCCGACAGATCGCGGCGAAAGGCACACCAGTCCCGCGTCTCACGCCGATCCACCCACGAGATTGCGGGCACAGGGGATGGCTGGAGCTGCTCCCCCTCGCCGATTAGTTCTTCGCTGAGTTTTTCGCCCGGCCGCAGTCCCGTGAACACGATCGGAATCTCCTGGTCCGGCACGAATCCGGCCAGGCGAATCATGTGCCTGGCCAGGTCGAGCACCCGGATCTGCTCGCCCATGTCGAGTACCGCGATCGAACCGTGCGGCGCCAGGGCCGCCGCGTGGAGCACGAGCTGCACCGCTTCGGGAATCAGCATGAAGAACCGGCGCACGTCGGGATGCGTCACGGTCACCGGTCCGCCGGCGCGAATCTGCGACACGAACGTCGGCACCACGCTGCCATTGCTGCCAAGAACGTTGCCGAACCGAACGGTCGCGAACCTGGTCGTGCTCGCCAGGCCGGCGTCCTGCAGGATCAGCTCCGCAACGCGCTTGCTCGCGCCCATGACGCTCGCCGGCCGAACCGCCTTGTCCGTCGAAATCAGCACGAAGAGGCTGGCGCCGTGCCGCACCACGGCGTCGACGACCATGCGCGTGCCCGTCACGTTGTTCTTCACCGCTTCACACACGTTGCCTTCCATCAGCGGCACATGCTTGTGCGCGGCGGCGTGGAACACGAGCTCGGGGCGGGCCTCGCTCACCACCACGTCGAGACGCGCCGCATCGGTGATGTCGCAAATCAGCGGCAGTGCACCCGGCACGTGGCCCACATCGCCGCCAACCGCGTGGAGGCCGTTCTCGTAGCGGTCCAGCATGACGAGCGACGCGGGCGACAGCGCCGCAATCTGACGACAGAGCTCGGATCCGATGGAGCCGCCGGCGCCGGTGACGAGCACCCGCCGGCCGCCCACGAGGTGGCGAACCGCGTCGAGAGTCAGCCCCACCGGATCACGGCGGAGCAGATCGTCGATCGCCAGGTCCTGGATCTGTCCCACCGACACGCGGCCACTCATCAACTGCTGGAGCCCGGGCAGCGTACGAATGGGCAGGGTGAACGGTTCGAACGCACGCACGACGCCTCGCAGCACCGAGTGGTCGGCGCTGGGCATCGCGACGAGAATCTCGTCGGGCCTGGTGCGCTCGATGACGCGCGCCAGATCCAGACGCGTGCCCAGGACCGGAACGCCGTGAATACGCCGGCCTCTCTTGTTCAGATCGTCGTCGACGAATCCGACCGGCTGGTAGCCGCGCTGACGCTTCATGTCGCGCACGATCAACTCGCCGGCGTCGCCGGCGCCGAAATCAGCACTCGCCGCGGCCTGTCGTGTGGTCCGCCTCGTCGTGCGAGACGAGCCAGTAACCGCACGCCACCAAGTCCCAGGACGAGCAGTGCCGAGTCGAGGACGACGGCCTCCACCGGATAGGTCGACAACCGCGGCACGATTGCGGTCAGGCTCGAGAACAGGATCGAGCTCGCGCCGACTGCGAGGACCAGGTTTCGCAGGTCCCAGATACCGGTGTAGCGCCAGAGGGCCTCGGTGACACCCGCCGCCAGAAACGCGCCAAGCCTGAGCGGCACGATCCAGAGAAGCGCCTCCATCCACAGGGCACGCGGCGCCGCAGGGCCGCGCCCCGCCGCCGCGACCAGCCACATGCCGACACCACTCGTGGCGACAGCGGTGAGCGTGTGGAGTGCGTGGCTGCCGAGCCGCCGTGTTACTAACACGGCCGGCCCCCGGCGTCGGCGTGCGCTGGATCCCGACGGCAATGGCGCACGGCCTCGGCGAGCCGCTCCGCAACGAAGTCGATCGCGTCGACTGAAAGGTTCGGGTGGAAAGGCAGCGCGAGCGTCGCGCGGCTCGCCGCCTCCGCATGCGGAAAATCGCCGGCCTGGAAGCCGAAGTGCTCGCGGTAGAACGGCTGCAGATGAATCGACGGGAAATAGGGCCTGGAGGGAATGCCGGCATCCGCCAGTTCGCGCATGACGGCGTCCCGGTCGATCTCCGGATCGAATCGCACGACGTACACGAACCAGCTCCTGCGCGTCGTCGTGGGATGGATCGGCAGCGGCGCGACACCGGGAATGGACAGTCGTTCGGTGTAGGCAGCGGCGACGCGTCCGCGCTTGTCGAGCAGTTCGCCGAGCCGTCGCAGCTGGGCGACCCCGAGCGCGGCGCTCATGTCGTCGAGGCGGTAGTTGAAACCGAGCCGCGAATACGCCAGCCACGCGCCTTCGTTGTCCCGCCCCTGGTTCCGCAGGCTGCGGAACAGGCTCGCCCACGCCGCGTTGCTCGTCGCGACGATGCCGCCCTCGCCGGTGGTCATCTGCTTGTTCGGAAAGAAACCAAAAACCGCTGCGTCGCCGAGTGTTCCAACGGCCCGCCCACGGTATTCGCCGGCGATCGCCTCGCAGGCGTCCTCGATCACGGCCAGGTCCCGATCCCGCGCGACGCTCAGGATCGGATCCATTGCTGCAGGCTGTCCGAACACGTGCACCGGCAGGATCGCCTTCACCCGGCCGGGGCGGCCGTCGATCTTCCGGGGCAGCCACCGCCGGGCGCCTGCGTCCCCGGCATGCAGGTCCCACACTGCCTGCTGCACCTGGTCCGGATCGATGTTCAGCGTCGCGGGATCGATGTCGACGAACACGGGAATCGCGCGCTGGTAGAGCACGGCGTTTGCCGACGCGACAAACGAATACGGTGTCGTGACGACGAGATCACCCTCGGCGACACCAGCTGCGATCAACGCCAGATGAAGGCCCGCGGTGCCGCTCGAGACCGCTACCGCGAACCGGGCTCCGATCCTCTCGGCGAACGCGCGCTCGAATCGCTCGAGCATCGGCCCGCAGCTGAGAGCCCGCGACCGCAGTACCTCGGTAACAAGGGCGACCTCCTCGTCACCGATGTCGGCATCCGACATGGTGAGTGACGAAGGTGTGCTCCGGGATATAGGCGGAATGCTCATGATGTGTCACCATGCTGAAACACGATGCCGCTACGCGTGATCATCGTCGGTGCGGGCGGCCAGGGCCGCATCGTCGCTGATATTCTTCTTGCCGCGGCAGACCGCGGCGACATGGTGCCTGTCGGATTCGTGGACGACCGCGCCGACCGCGTCGGGACTCTGGTGCTCGGGGTTCCGGTGCTCGGTCCGCTGGAGCAGCTCCCGGATGTCGCCCACGACGCCGTTGTCGTGGCAATCGGCGACAACGCGCAACGCGAGCGGATATCTCTGGATCTGGAGGCGCGCGGCGAGCGCCTGGTCACCGCGCAACATCCCTTCTCGAGCCTCGCGCACGACGTCACGGTCGGAGTGGGATGCATGATCTCCGCGGGCGCGGTGGTGACCCCCGGCGCACGCATCGGCCGCGGCGTGCTCCTCAACACATCGTCGTCGGTCGACCATGAGAGCGTGGTCGCCGATTTCGCTCACGTGTCGGCAGGAGCGACCGTCGGTGCGAATGCGGCGATCGGGGCCCGGTCTCTCGTTGGACTGGCTGCGGCCGTCATGAGCGGACGGCGTGTCGGAGCCGACTGCCTCGTAGGGGCGGGCGCCCTGGTGACGCGCGATCTGCCGGACAACGTTGTCGTCGCCGGCGTTCCCGCACGCGTACGGCGCCGTCACATTTGAGCGGGGCGTGTGAAACATCCGCATCTCCAGCCAGCCTCGAGCTCTAAATCCGGTCGCCGTTCTGCAACGTCCAGGGGCCGAGGAACCACGGCGAGCGGGGATCCGTAAGCATTCCGCGGGGCGAAGAGCCGTCACGGCGAATTCCCAGGGCGTGAGCGAGCGCATCCGGATTGACGGGCAGTGCCGTAAGAAAACCGTCGACCATGACGAACCCGTGCTCGCGGAGAGCGCCCGCTTCGACGGCGCTGGTCGTGAACGCGAACGCCCGCCTTCCGGCGGCCGCTGCTCGTGCGGCGAGAGCGGCCATGGCACCCGGCCACTCGCCCTCACGTGCGGAGACGGCGTGCACCCGGTCGAACGCACCGGCTCGTTCCACCAGCGCCTGCCACCGACCCGATCCATCCAGCGCGCAGATCTGGCCAGGGCGATTCACGAACTGTCCGGTCCACTCATCTGCGGAGTGCACGAACCGCGTCTCCGGCCGATCCCGCTGAAACTCGCTCGTCACGCCCGACGCGTCGGCCATCTCGCAGATGTCGAGTCCCTGTGGTGACCCCGCCGTGTCGGCACGGCAGTAGTAGGTCGGCATCAGTTCGGCGCCTTCACTCTGAAGACGTCGCCGGCTGGCGTTGGTGGCCGTGACAAATGCCAGCAGCAATGCCCCTCCGCTCGCAGCCACCTGCTCCACCGATGCCCGTATCAATTGTTGAAACGCGCCCGTGCCGCGCGCCTCGGGCAGGGTCCACGAAGCCGTCATGATGCCGGCGGTCACCGTTGCCCCTCCTGGAAGCGCAATACGCCGGTAGCTGATCGCACTCCCGGCGACCTGGTGACCTGCGACCCACAGCGACAGCACGTCCGGCAGGCGATCCGCGCACCGGCGCCGGAAGCACCAGTCGAACATCTCGCGGCCACCCCACCCGTCGAAACAGATGTTCAACGCGTCCAGGTAGCGCTGCTCATCGGAGGGATCCGAGAAGCCATGGCGGAGTTCGGCGTCGCGCATCAACCCGCGCGCCTCCCCGGCGCGTCGGTGTCACGGATGTGCGCCGCGATCTCGCCCATCGTCGTCCACCACACAGCCGAACCGTAGCGATCTTCGATGGTCGTGAACAGCCGATCGAGGTACTCGGCGTACGCGCGCGTCGAGGCCATCGAGGGCCTCGTAAGACCCGAATCGCTTCAGCAGGTGTGCCTTGATGGCCAGCAGCCCGCCATGCTCGAGGATCTCCAGCGCCGCGCTCGACCGGCGAGGTCGCCTGAAAGTTCGTCGTGAAGTGGACGAGACGTCCGTGGGGCAGACGCTCGGGGAAGAGCAGCGACATCCCGGCGAGCCCGCTGCCGGTGGTCCGCGCGTCAGCCGCCACCGCTGTGTGGAGGTCGCGCGCCGACGCGATGAACAGCATGTCGAGGTCGGCCATCGCCTGCAGCAATGAGGGCGGCGCGGTCCAGTTCGGCGGTGTGATGCCATGGACGATCGGCAGGTCGGCGTCGCGCGCGATCTGCATGGCCTCGCTCAGCATTTGCCGGCACCGGCGTCGTGAGCGTCCATGGAACTCGGCGATCTGCCTCGGCCCGCGGCGCACGTGATACAAGCCGTGCAGGCCAAATTCCACGCGCGGCAGGCTCCGCAGGTAGGCTACGAATCCTGGATGACGATCCAGACGGAGCGTGCCGCGCGACAGCACGGGGGTCGCATAGGTCAGGTCGCGCACCAGCGGAATCTGCTGCAGCCTGCGCCGCGTGACGTGGACCCCACGCGACCGCCAGTCGGGCGTGCTGAACAACGTCGCTTTCAACTGCGGGTGGCGCGCAAGCAGCCACTCGAGGTGTCCGAGCGCGTTGCGGGCAACGTCCCCGACCGCGTCGGATCCATTCGCGCTGGTTGGGTGCACGTCGTCAATCGTGAAGCACACCGCCGCCGCCGCACCGGCCGGGCGCCACGCCGCCATCACCGGCTCACACCCTGCGCTTCAAGGTACGCGGACACGATCGAGGACGCCGGGCCGATCGCGCGCACGCGCCCGCCGTCGAGCCACACGGCTCGCGAGCACAGGCGCTGCACACTGTGCATGTCGTGCGAAACCAGGACGAACGTGGTGCCACGGGCGCGGATTGCGTCGATCCGCGCGGCGCACTTCCGTTGGAAGCGCTCGTCGCCGACGCCGAGCGCCTCGTCGATCACGAGGATGTCGGGTTCCGTATCGCTCGCGATGGCAAAGCCAAGCCTGGCCACCATCCCGCTCGAGTAGGTCCGGAGCGGTGCATCGATGAACTCGCCCACTTCTGCGAAATCGACGATGCGATCGAGCCGATCGGCGATCTGGCGCCGCGTCAGGCCGAGGAGCGTCCCGTTCAAAAAGATGTTCTCGCGGCCGGTCAGATCGGGTTGCAACGCGCCGACGATGTCGAGAATGGGGGCGACCCGTCCCGTCGTGCGAACACGGCCCGACGTAGGCGTCAGAACGCGCGCGATCAGCCGAAGCAGGGTGGTCTTTCCCGAGCCATTCTGACCGATCACCGCCAGGGCCTCACCAGCGGACACGTCGATCGACACGTCGCGCAGCGCCTCGTGGTCCCGATAACGGGGCGCGCCACGAAGGTATCCGATGGCGTATCCTTCAGCGACGTCACCCGGTTGTACGGCACGCGGTAGCAGACCGACACTGAATTGAGCTCGACCGCGAGCGCGTTCTCAGCCCGACGAAGTGGCAGACTAGCCGCGGCGGGCAATGGCATCGGCATTACGCGTGAACAGCCACCAACCGGCCGCAAGGGCGACGATCGCAAAGCCTGCGGTGCTGGCCAGCAGATCTGGCGGTGGGAACGTCTGCTGATAAATCGGCAGCCGGAACGCCTCGACGAAGTAGGCCATCGGGTTCAGCCGGAACACCCACTGAAACGACGCGGGCAGGATCTCCGGCGGGTAGATGACGGGCGTGAGATACATCCACGTGCCGAGAACAACCTGATAGAGATCGGCCACATCGGCAAAGTACCCGGCGATGGAAGCCAGCGCCAGACCGACGCCCAGCGTAAAGGCCGCGGCCATCAAACCCACGAGCGGCACGGCGAGAAGAGCCGGACTGAAGCGGATCCCGTACACGCCCATGAGCACTGCAAGCGGCACTAGCGCACACGCGAGGTGCACCAGCCCTGTCGACATGGTGGCGATTGCGGACGCCGTGCGCGGCGTGTAGATGCGCTTCCATTGTTCAGCGCCAGCGACCACTTCCGCGGCGATGATCGTGGTGGTTTGCGCGAAGAACGACCACATCAGCAGCCCGGCGAACAGAAAGACCGGGTATGCGGGGGCGATGGGCTGGAATACCTGCGTGAAGACCACACTGAGCGCCGCCATGGTCATGAGCGGGCCAAGCATCGACCAGGCGAGCCCAAGAATCGAGCGGCGGTACCGGATCCTGAGGTTACGCGCCACGAGCTGAACGATGAGATGTCGATACTTCAGGAGCTCCGAGAACTCACGCACGGCGGGATGCGCAAGCTGCGCCGAGTCGGTCCTGCTCGACCCTGACGTTCATCGAGCGACTCCAGCGGCGGCCGGCTCGCTCGCATCGCTGCCCTTCGACATGAGGAGGCCGCGGTACATCGAGGCGATCGCTGCGGCCGTTCGGTCGATGCCGTAGCGCTCGATCATCAGCGCTCGTCCGGCCACCGCCATGCGCCGAGCCTCCTCGGGATTCGCAAGCATCCGGCAGATGGCGTCGGCGAGAGCGGCGGGATCCGACGGCGGAACCAGGAGACCCGTCTGACCGTGGCGGACGGTTTCAGGCATACCCCCGACCGCTGTTGCCACGGTCGGGCGCTCCATGAGAAGCGCTTCGATCGTCCCGCCGTAGTTCTCGCTGAGGGAACACTGGACTGCGACGTCCATGGCGGCGAGCACGTCCGGCACGTCGTCACGATGACCGGCGAAGATGACGGCGTCGTCCAGGCCGGCGTCGACGCAGTGAGCCATCAGACGTTGCCGATAACTCTCGCCGGCGGCTCCCCAGCCGCGTCCGACGAGCAGGAAGCGGGACGCGGGATACCGCTGGCGCACTTTCACCGCGGCGGCCAGGAAATCGTCATGGCCCTTCACGCCGCGCCCCCGGATGGCCGGCGGCGTCTGCCAGTCGTTTCGAGGCGGATAGAAATACGCGATGAGGCCGATGACAGGTGCCTGGGGCGCAATCCGCAGCTCCTCGCGAACGGTGCGCCGGTCGGCAAGAGCCGGATCGAAGCGATCGACGTCGGCGCCCGTAGCTGATGCACTGCAGGAGCGGGGGTGCGACACCGATGTCTTCTCGTACCGCCGACGTGTGTCTTCGCACCCTGCGATGACACGGTGATCCATCCAGCACGTGAGGCGGTCGATCCACCGGGTGAATGGAGCCTCGAGATGGAGCGGGCCGGGAACCATCGAGATGCGGCACGGCACGCGTGCGAGCCATGCGGCCAGCCGGCCGATGATGATCGTGTTGAAGATGTGCGTGTGGACGATCGTGACCCGCTGGACACGGAGCTGGCGCGCGAGCCGGAGGACTGCGATCGGCATCCGCACAAGGTAGACCAGGAGACGCAGGCGGCCCTTCCCCTGCGCAAATGACAGCTCCATCGCACCGTAGGGGACGCCCGCCTCCCGAAGCTGATGCGCGAGCGATCCCTCGGGCCATCCGACGATCGCCGACACCTCGAAGTTCTCCTGGCGGAGCCGACGGCAAATCTGCACCAGCCACTCGCCGTTCTCAGTGCCCCCCGCCATCTGAATGACGCGAGGACGATCGTCCGGACGGCGGACGCGGCCTGCTTCGGCGCGGAGGGCCTTCCTGACGGGCACGAGCAGCGTGGGCGCCCAGCACGCCAGGTACGCCGCGCGCCAGGCAGTGATGCCGAGTCGATAGCCGCGGCGGGACCGGGCGCTTCCGGCGGCGACACGTTCGAGTGCCTGCCGGTAGAGCGCATCCAGCTCGCTGACGGCGCGATCGAGTGTGAATCGCTCCAGCGCGTATTGCCGCCCCTGCACAGCGAGCTGCTGCGCGAACGGCCGATCGGTGAGCAGCCGCACGATGGCGTCGGCAAGGGCTTCCGGATCGTCTGGCGGAACGAGCAGCCCGGTCCGTCCGTGCTTGACCGCATCGGGCAGCCCCCCCACGTCCGATGCGACGAAGGGCCGGCCCATGATCAACGACTCCACGCTGCCGCCGAGGTTCTCGTTCAACGAGCACTGGACCGACACGTCGAAGGCCATCAACGTATCGGGAACATCCGTGCGGGCGCCGACGAACATGACGGCATCCGCGACGCCGATGTCACATGCGAGCTGTTTCAATTCACGCGCGTACGCGGGGCCGCCAGGGCCCCATCCTTCGCCGACCAGCACGAAGACCGCGTCCGGCACGCGCTCGAGCACGCGCGGGACCGCGCGCAACAGCACGTCGTGCCCTTTCACGCCGCGCCCGACCAGGTGCCGCGGCGTGAACGGACCATCCGGGAGTGGCGGATAGAAGTACGCCACATCGCCGACGACCGGCCGTCCGGGAGCGATACCCAGCTCGCGCCGGACGCGTGCGGGATTGGCCGACTCCGGGTCGTACGACGTCGTGTCCTGCCCGTAATAAATCAGTTCAACGGCATTGCGCTCGAGGCCCCCGCGCACGTAGAGCGTGCGCGTGTACTCGCACGACGCGATCACCCTGGTGTCGGCCCACGCGGTCTTGAGGTCGATGTCCCCGAGGATCGGCGCCTCGAGATAGTAGGGGCCGGGAATCATGGAGAACCGCACGGGCACATCGGCCATCCATGCGGCCAGCCGGCCGAGAATGATGGATGGGAACAGGTGGAACTGCACGACGTCCGGCTTCAGGCGTCGAAGCAGCCGCACCAGCCGCAGCAGCGTGCGGCCGGCGGCGAAAACGTTGCGGCTCGCGAAGACGTCCAACTCGAGGATGTGAAACGGGATGCGATCCGCGGCGAGCCGGGCTTCGAGCGTTCCCCCGCCACCGCCGATGATTGCGGTCGAATGGTAGCCACGCGTCCGCAGATCGCGCAGCATCTGGTGCATCCAGTGCGCGCCGTTGGCTGTCGCGGCTATGTGAACGACGTGCAGAGCTTTGGGCGAAGGACCGTCGGTGTGCATCCGAGGCTGGTGAGAGCACGCTCCTCTATTGGAGTGCGCCGCGAGTGTATCTCAGTCGCGCGTGGCCCGGGATCGAATCGTCGGTGGTTGCAGTGCAGGTCATCTCATCTGCGAGCGGCGTTCAGGTCTCTATCGGAAACGGCTCGCAGATCCTCGACAGCGTGCCGCGATCGAACCGCGCCGCCAGGCGCAGCAGGCGCAGGAAGATCTGCGCCGTGATGAAGGCGTCGCCCGACGCCGTGTGCCGATCGTACGGCACGATGTCGAACAGCCCGCACAGCGCGTCGAGCGTGAAGCTCCGGATGGGCGGACGCCCGGCAAACGCGCCGGCGCGCTCGAGATGCAGCGTCAGGTCCATCGTGTCGAGGCTGCGGTTGAACAGCGTCAGCCCCCAGTGCCGGCCGCACGCCGCGTTCAGCGCCGCGACGTCATGCCCGATGTGATGCCCGACGATGACGCCGTCCTTCAGGTAGTCCAGCAGCCGCTCGATCGCCACCGGCTCGTCGAGCCCCGCGCGGCTCTGGTCTCGCGTCACGCCGTGCACTGCTACAGCAGGCGTGTTGTGCGAGACCTTCACGAGCGCCGCACACGCGTCATCCAGGTGGATCTCGCCGCCCACGACGGCCACCGCGCCGATCGTGATGATGGCGTCGGTGACAGGGTCGAGGCCGGTGGTCTCGAGGTCGAGGACGACGAACCGGACTCGGTCGATCGGCGTCTCGTCCGGCCACGTGGCCGCGAAATGCCGGCGATACCGTTCCACGAAATCAGGCGAGGTCACAGGCGATCGAGCCACGCCGGATCGTCGGTGAACTCGATCAGGCGCAGGATCGAGCGGAACCCGCCCTTCAGGACGCGGCGGTCGTAGCTGCTCAGGATCGACGGCGGAAGCTCCGCGCCCGTCGTGCCCTGGCTGATGCCGGCCCGGCCCTGCTGCCAGAGCAGAACGCGCAGCGTATCCCCCGCCTCGCGGAAGATCGCTTCGTGCTCCGGCATCCGCGCGCGGGCGGCCGCGAACCGTCGAGTGTCGAGCGCCCCAGGCATGCGCCGGTCGCGATCCCGAACACCCGGCCCACGTCCACGAGCGGCTGCAGGGCCACGTGTTCGAGCCGGAACGTCGATACCTGTTCCCCGTCCTGCTCGACGACGGCGTCCTTGAAGAACGTGAGCGGTGGCAGTGTGGCCAGGCAGTCGTTGGCCAGCACGCGCACGAAGTCCAGGCTGACGGTCGACGAGACTTCGGTTTCGATCGCCTCCCACAACGTCCGCGGGCCGGCAACCGGCCGCAGGTCGAAGAGAGAGCGGGCGCGATACATCTGCTGGCGGACAGGATCCTGAATCCACTGCCGGTATCTCTCCCGCCACTCCGAAACGGGTGCAACGACGGCGTCCGCGTCCACTGCGGAGGGTGGGCCTGGGAGGAAATCGCACTCGGCGAGGGCTTCGAGCACCCGTGCGTATGTCTGGCGAGCCCGGTCCTGCCGATCGTCGCGATCGAGCAGTACCACGAGCTGCGGCGCCTGCCTCGTCAGGATTTCGGCACGGCCGGCAGCGCCCGTCAGGCACCAGCAGCCGGGTGCATCACGGTCCGTCAGCATTACAAGGCGCGACACGATCGCGCGATCCACCAGGTGAGTAAATCGCGCCAGCCAGTCGGCCGACGAGGCGCCAGCGAGATGCGCGAGCGCGAAGGCGCGCGCACGGCCGTTGATGTCGCGCAGATCGTCGGGCCCGGACGCCTTGCTGATGCCCTCGAGCAGCGCGTTCGGCTGTTCGCCGAAGAACGGCGCGAGATCGCGCGCGGTGACGAGCGTCTGCACGCGCCCGCCCGCGGTGCCATCGAGCGTGATCGCCAGTGCTTCCGCCCCATCCGCGCCCATGGTCAGCACGCCGTCACTCACGCGGCTGTCCGGAGGAAGGGCCGGCGGCGGCTTCAATGACGCGAGACTGTCGATCGTCGCGCCCGCGTCACCGCCCCCGGCCGCGATCCACGCGAGCATCGTCCTGACGCTCACGACGCCCGTCGCCCGGCCATCCTGGTCCAACAGCGCGAGCGCGCCAGACCGTGATGAGAGCAGGCGCGCCGCGACATCGGTCAGCCGATCCTGCGAGCGGCAGGTCTCGAGCGGTTTCCGTCCCGCCACGTCCAGCAGGAACGTGCCTGCGGCATCACGCGGACCGGAGCCCGGCTGCTGGAAGTCCGCCGCGGCGCGACTCTCGGCGGTCACGTACTGGAGCGCGCGCGGGTGCTTCAGGACACACGCCTCGAAGTCGTCGGCAGGAAATCCGTAGAGGACGACGTCGGTTTCTGCGCGGGCCGTGTAGAGACAGGCGCGCGCGCCGGTATAACGCTCGATGCCCAGCATGTCACCTGCGCCGCGAACATCGCGCAGCTCCGACGCGCCGCCCTCGTCGTCCCACAGCGAGACGGTGCCCTGCTGGATCACGAACAGGTGCAGCTTGTGCGGCTCGCCCTGCCAGAGGATGTATTCGTGACGTTCGTGGAAGCGGACGCGGCCCCGCGCCGCCAGGCCGACGAGGTCCTGCTCGTCGGCCACCTGGAATGGTGCGTGCCGTTTCAGAAAATCCGCGACGCGATAGCCAATCTCGGAGGTTTCCACCCTGTCAATGTACTCAACAACGATCGGAAGGCGGGCCGACAGTCGCCAAGACGACAAATGTGTCGCTGCGCCTGGCCTGCCGACTCGAGGGGGCGATCGCCCTCACGCTTCCCGTCATGACAGATCTACTTGATAGCGAACGGTACGGGGTAGACGGTCGAATCCGAGCCGACCGTGAAGTTCAGCCTGTAGGTGCCGGTCACTAACGAGATCGTGCTGAGATTGAGGATGTATCCGGCGAGTGCCGGGTCGAACCGGAAGTCCAGGTCCGGATTCGCATTCCCGGTGGTGTCGACCTGGCCGTCGACGTTGGTGCTGATCTGCGTGACGCTTGCCGCGTGCACCGCAATCGACGGAGAAGAAAGGTTGCTGCCGTTCGCATCGCAGAGGCAACTGCTCGGGAATGCGCTGCCGCGCTTCTTGACCAGCCCGGCGTCGTAGAGCGGGCAGGTCTGATAGGGCGTTCGCCCGCGCGCCTGGTCGTCGCATACACGTGCGCTCATGAGGGGCCCACCCGCCGCCTGAATGACGGGCATGCCGACAGGCAGATTGGCTCAGTCCTCGAGTCAGTCCTCGTCGGCCGCGCCGTGCCTTCGCGCCGCATGCGCGTCACCGTCGCGGGGGCGCTCGATCAGCGCCGCGGCGGCGCAGGCAGCGTCCGCTCGATCTCCTCCAGCCGCGCGCTGAACTCCGCCCATTGATCCTCCTCGGATCGCACCAGCCGATTCAGCTCCGCCTCCTGGTCGCGCAGTTCCTGCTCCCGCTTCTGCACCTGCTCGATCGTCTGCCGCAGCGGCGCGAGGAGTTCGCTGTTCGATTCCTGCGCCTGCTTCAACTGCAGCGTGAACGGCGCGAGCGTCAACTGCGACTGCGCGAGCTGCTGACGGACGCTATTGAGCTGCTCGTTCAGGGTGCTGAGACGCCCTTCCTGCGCCGAGAGCCGCACGGCGAGCAACTGCGCGCGCAGGGCGCTGTCCGCGGCGTTGGCGAGATCCGCGCGGAGCGCCCGGATCTCGGCCACGATGTCGTCGGGCGTCGCCGGTCGCTGCGCCTGCTGTCCCGAGACCACCGTCGCGATCACCACCGCCACCGTGCAGGCAGCGAGCGTGGATTGCAGAAGTCGCATGGCTGTCCCCCTGCCCTGATTGTCTCCCCTTCGAGCGTTTGGCGCGCCCGGGCGAACCGGACCGTTCGCGCCGGCTCGACCTGCGCGAGCTCGGCAGATCGCGATTTGTCTCTTTTTGTCGCAGGGCGTCGCATTTCGGCCGATTCGGGACGACAATCACGCCAGCAAAACGCGTCGGCTCCGGTGCCCTTCTGGCGAACTACACCGAAGGAAGGTGTGCGATGAGGGTTGGATCCGTTGTCACCAAACTGCTCGGGATCGGCATCGTCCTCCTGGGTGGTCTCGCCGTTCCCTCGGTTGCGTCGGCCGAGGCGACATTCACAAAAGACATCGCGCCGATACTCCAACGCGTCTGTCAGAACTGCCACCGAGCCGACGGCATCGCGCCGATGGCGCTCGAGACCTACGAACAGGTTCGACCGTGGGTCCGCGCGATCAGGACGCGCACCGGACTCGGACCCAAGGCGGGTGTCATGCCGCCCTGGTATCTCGAGCGCAACATCGGCATCCAGCACTACAAGAACGATCGCTCGCTCAGTCCCGAAGAGATCGCGACGATTGCGCGGTGGGTGGACGCCGGCGCGCCCAGGGGCGATGCCGCCGACATGCCGCCACCGAAGGTCTGGGCCGACGCGAGTGTGTGGGCGATTGGTAAACCGGATCTGATCGTGTCGGTCCCCGGCATCGTCGTGAAGTCAGGTGCCGCCGACTCGTGGGGCGTGGGAGCCCCGATTCCGATCCCGCGAGATCAGCTTCCCGAAGATCGCTACGTCGCAGCCGTCGAAATCAAGGAAGTGAACGACGTCCCGACGGGCGGACAGCGGACGACGGTTGGCGGACGGTACGTCGTGCACCACATGTCGTGGAGCACGCGCAAGGTCGACGACGCGCAAAACGTCGAAGACGAGGACGGCGGCACTGGCTGGCCGGTCCACGAGGTGGGTCGCAACGCCGACCTGTTCGATCCGAGGGCAGGCCGCCTCCTCGAGGCCGGGTCGAGCATCGTGCCGACGACGCTTCACCTGCACTCGAACGGCCGCGACACCGCCGCGCGCCTCGACATCGGGTTCCGGCTGCACCCGAAAGGCTACAAGCCGGAATATCCGCGCGCGAGGAGCGGTCTGGGCGACGGCAACAACATCGATGTGATGCCCAACCAGGCCAATCAACTCGTGCATGCCTACACGGTGCTGCAGGAGAACACCAAGATCGTGACCTTCGAGCCGCACCTGCACGCGCCCGGCGACCGGATGTGCATGGAAGTCATCTGGGGCAACGACATCCAGACGGTCGCGTGCGCTGGCTACGACCACAACTGGGTGCTCGCCTATGCGTTCGATGACGATCACGCGCCGCTGCTGCCGAAGGGCGCCGTCGTGCACATCATCGGCTACATGAACACCACGACGGCCAACACCAACGTGATCGACCCGCGGAACTGGTCGGGATCGGGGAACCGGTCGGTCGCGAACATGTTCATCGACCTCGGGATGCGCGTCGCGATGAGCGATGAGCAGTTCGAGGCGGAGATGGCGTCGCGACGCCAGCGGCTCAATGTCGGGCCGAATAACAACGTGATCGGCTGCCCGCTCTGCAACGTCGGGCCGAAGCCGGGCTACGTGCCGGCGCCGCCGGTCACATCCACAACGTCCGGGCGTTAGTCATGCGGCGTCTGTGGCTCTGCGCCATCGGCATTGCACTGCTGCTGGCCTCGCTCGACAGCGGGGCCCAGCGGCTCACCTACAACTCCGGACAACCGATCGCACCTGCGTACGAAGGGTTCGAGCGCAACGAGGACGGCAGCTACAACCTCCTGTTCGGATACATGAACCAGAACTGGGAGCAGGAGCCCGACATTCCGGTCGGGCCTGACAACGGTTTTTCGCCGGGCCCGGCGGACCTCGGTCAGCCCACGCACTTCCTTCCGCGGCGCAACCGGTTCGTGTTCAAGATCCGGGTGCCGGCCGACTTCGGCAGCCAGGAACTGGTCTGGACGCTGACGGTGAACGGCCAGACCGTGCGGGCGTACGCATCGCTCAAGGCCGACTACGCTCTCGAGGCCATCACAATCATCTCGGAGAAGGGCGGCATCGGGGGCGGTGGCGGCACGCCGCAGGTTCGTCGGAACACCGCACCAACCCTGCGAGTGGAAGGTTCGCTCGAACGCACGGTGAAGGTCGGCGAGCCGCTCCGGGTCATCCTGCAGGCGTTGGACGACGGCCTGCCGCCGGCGCGGAGTCTCGACGTCGGCAACAACCGGAACCGGTCCGAAACGCGGGTAGGCGCGGCCGGCGCCGCCCAGGCCGCCGCCGAGCAGGAGGGGGGCAGCCTGAACGCCGTTTATCGTCGTCCGCCCCAACGGTCCACGGTCAGCAGCGCGACCGGGCTCCGCGTCGTGATGTATCACTATCGCGGCGAGGGCAACGTCAAGTTCGATCCGCCGCAGATCAAGCTGTGGGAGGACACCAGGGCTGGCGCAAACTCGCCGCACGCCGCGGCCTGGGTGCCGCCGCCGCTGCCGCCCGACGGCCGAGTGATGGTGCACGCATCGTTCGACAAGCCCGGTACCTACATCCTGCGCTGCATCGCAGACGACGGCGGGATGTGGGACGACGAAGACATCACGGTGACCGTGACACAGTGACAGCGGTCCTGCGCCGCGGCGGTCCTCATTATTAGATTGTCGACGCTGAGGCTCGCCACACGAGCGGTCGGCTACGACTCCGTCTCGAGCTGCTTGTGGCAGTACTCGCAGTCGCTGCTGATGGTCGTTCCGTCCGTGGCCGCGTGCGAGTCGTCGTGACACCGGAAGCATCCGGTGGCGCTCGTGTGCCCCCGGTTGTCCGGATACGACCCGAACGTCACTTTCATGTCCGGGAAGACGTTGCGCTGATACGCCCCTTGAATGGCGGCGATACTCTGCTCGAGCGCGCCCTGATCGATGGACCCGCCCTGTTCCCGATAGAAGCGGCGCAAGCCTTCGTCGATGGCGGCGGCCGGCGGCTTCGTGACTGGGGTAGGGCTGCTGCACGAGCCGCACGCCTTCGCGCCGCACGAACGGGAGCGCACGGCTCGCGGGCGAGGCGGTCAGGGCACGATCGACGGCTGACTCCGGCGTCGGGGCAATCGGATGGCCGACCGTGTTGTGGCAATCGACACAGTCCATCACCCTCCGGCTCCCGTCGCGCAGCATCTCTTCGGTCGTGTCGGCCGCGACAAACTCTTTCACCGCGGTTCCGCGGGTGACCTTCACGTACGGAATGGTCTGCCGGTCCGCGTCCGTCGCGACGTACTCGATGCGGACAGCAGGATCGGCGTGCCAGTGAATCCCACGCCCCGCCGACGAGGCCGCGGACACATGCATCTGCAGCATCGTGACCGTCTCGCTGTTCGCCTCATCGTCTGCGTAGTCGCGAATGACGCGGATGCGATCGCCGACTGAACGTCCGGGCTGGTGGCAGCTGCCGCACGTCTGCGCCTGTGCGCCGGGCGGCATCTCGGCGCCCGGAGGAATGGGTCGCGGATAGGAGTTGGTCGTAACCTCCGCAAGCTGCCGGAGGCCCCCCAGCTTTGCGTGAATGAAGCCGCGTGCGCCTTCGCCGATATGGCACGTCACGCAGGCGACACGTTCGTGCGGCCCGTGCTGCCACGCCGTGAACTGGGGCTGCATCGGCGTGTGACACACCTGTCCGCAGAAGCGCGGCGACTCCATCCAGTGCAGCCCGCCATACCCGCCGAGCAGCACAATCAGGACGTTGACCGCGGTCAGGGCTGTGACGAGGAGAGCCGTGCGGCGCACCTGCACGATGCGGAAGTCCAGCACGGGCCAGTCGGCGGCGGCATTCGGATCGCGTTCGAGCGCCCGCCGTCGCAGATGCACACCCACCGGAATGCACAGCAACCCGATGACGAAGAAGATCGGAAGCGCGACGAAGATCACCAGCCCCGCGTAGGGGTTGGTGAACAGTCCCAGGATCGCCGCAATCAGCATGGCGATGAAGACCACGGCCGAGACCGTGGTCATCACCACGCCGAAAATCGCGAGCGGATGCGACAGCGCGTCGCGCCTCGTCACGGCGGCTGGCCTATTTCAGACTCTGCATGTAGGCCACGAGACTGTCGACATCCGCGGCCGGAAGGGTGGCTGTACCTCGGCGGCATCGGCGGCTTCCCGGTCGCCTTCGTCTTCGTCGTCATGCCCTTGGGATCGACGATCCACTGCCGGATGTCGTCCGCCGAGAGTTTCGCGCCGACACCGTCCAGCGAGTTGGCCTTGTTGCCCTTCCCGGAAATCGCGTGACAGCTCTGGCACTTCTGCGCCGCGTAGACCTTTTCTCCCTGCGCGACCTTAGGGTCCTGGGCCGCAGCTGGTAGCGCGGCGACGAGTACGACCCCTGTCGCGAGCAGTATCCTGATCGTGTTCAACGGCATCACCATGAGACCCCCAAAAAGAGAGGAACCGACTCCGTCGCGTTACGCTACCAGTAATACCGCAAGTTGACGGTACCGGAGTTGGCCGTGTACGGACGGTAGACGTATCCGAGGACCAGCGAGCTGGGCTGCACGATGCCATTCACGACCGACGGGTCGAAAGCGAAGTCGTAGACCCGGTACGGCTCGTACAGGTACGAACCTGACAGGACCAGCCGGGCCGTCAGCCGGTGCCTCACGTCGACGTGCAGCTGCTGGAGCTTGTAGTACACGTTCGGCAGCTGCGACGGCGCTGGCAGGGGTCCGCCCGGGACCACCGTGTACAGGTAGCTCCCCTCCGCGTGGCTGAAGTCGTACGACACGCGCGCCTGGGTCCGCGATCCCAGGTTCGGAGGCGTGACGTAAATCGAGAAGTAGTTCACCGTCTCCGCGGAGTCGGCAGTCCAGTCCCGATTCGGATCGTTGAACTGGTCCCCCGGTGACGACGAACGCGAGCGCTGCAGTCCGGAGTAGCGCTCCAGGTTGTAGGTGCCGCCCGCGCCCAGCCCGCTCTCCATCTGATAGTCGGCGCCGAAGCGAGACGTTTCGGAACGTGGTTTCCTGCAGCCCGAAGTAACTGTCAGGGAAGTCGTCCTGCCCGACGCCGCCCGACACGCTGAAGGTCCACTGCTCGGTAGGCACGAAGTCGACGATCCCCGTGAACTGGTTGCGCGTCCGGTTGGCGAAGTCGTAGTGGCGCATGGCCGGCTGCTCGTGGATCTCCTCGAGCAGCGCCTCGTCCAGCCCGGAGCCAGTTCGGCTGCTGTATTGGTACTTGGCGTGGAACGCGAACGCTGACGATCCGACCGCATCCGCCGCCAGCCGCAGCACGTCCTCACCGGTGCCGTCGAAGATGCGGCGGACGTGCCCGGTGTCGTTGTGCGTGTAGCCGACCGTCAGCGCGACCGGCTGCAGCGCGGTCCATGTGGCGTCCGCATCGAAGTTTGTGCGGCTGTGCGCGTAGAGTTCCGGTCCACCTGTGCTCGATGTCGTCACCGAGGTGTCGTAATTGATGAACTGCGTGATGGCCGCGACCGGCGTCTGGTTGTTGTAGTCGTATCGACGGAGGCGGGCGGTAAAGCTCAAGTTCGTCAGCGGTCGCGTCACCAGGTTCAGGTTGGTCGAAAACACCTGCGCCTCGGCCTGCGCCGTGGTCCGTGGCAGCGGCATCACAGGCAGCGCCGCATTGATCGTGAACGGCTGCAGCGGCTCGTCGTTGTTCCAGAATCCGAAGGACACGGAACCCGTGAGCTGCGTGCGCCGCGCGAACTTCGTGTAACCGCTCGCGCTGATCGTCTGGGCGGAGTTGGTCGGCCACAACGACATCCGTCCTTGCCCAGGGCCGCTCGCCGTCGAGTCCGTCAGACGAAGCGGGCTGTCCCAGACGAGCGTATCGGCAAGGTTCTCGAACCACATGCCGTTGTAGGCGACCCGCAGCATGTTGCGGCCGTTCGTCCACTCCGTACCGAGCGTGAGATCGTTGGTCCGCGAGTCGTACGGCACCGCCACCTCGACGTCGTTCGAGAACCCGAACGATCCACCCCACGGCAGCTCGCCGGTGTGGCGCGTCGTGGTAAAGGCGGCCGTCAGGTCCAGGTTGGGCGTCGGCGTCGCGAGCAGGTTCACGCTGCCGATCCCGCGCCGCTCACGGAGATCGAACTGCGGCGCGATCGGCACGTACGCGGACAGATTCGCCTGCCCCTGCTGGATGCGCTGCTGCGTCGCGTCGTCGAGCAGCAGCGGATTGCCCGACTGCGTGTACGGTGTCTTCGTATCGACGCTATAGAACTGCGGGATCTCGTCCCACAGCCCGGAGACGCTGAAGAGACCGGCCCGCTCGTACCTGGCGGTGTACTTCTGGTTTCGCCAGCCGACGTTGTCGGCCGTCGCCCGAAACAGCCAGTCGCCCTCCGGCGCGCCGCGCTCGTATCGCGCGTCCGTGAAGAGGAGGCCGCTCCGCATGTCCTGGTAGCGCTGGAAGCGCGCCGGATCTCCGTCGACGCCGGTGAATCGACCGCCAACCTGGAACTGGCTCCAGGTCGGCTCGAACAACCCCCGTGTGAGATCGGGACCCGACTGCGACGCGGGCTGCGACGCCGCCGGGGTGGCCTGTGCGGCAGGAGCCGCCGGCGAGTCGTTGCCCGCCCCCGATGACAGCAGCGCGGGCTGCGCGCGAGCAGCCAGGGGCGCGGCGAGTGCCGCCCCGCACGCGAGAGCGATGACCGTGAGACGACGCATGTAGTCCTCCGCCCTACCGCATGTGAACAGTCCCTCAGCCTCTACCGCATGTAGAACTGGCCGGAGGGGTGATTCGAGCCATGAATCATCTGGTGGCAGTTCATGCACGAACGCCCGAACATCCGGTTGCTCTTGTTCGCGGTGATGGCGTTGTTGTCGTAAATGGTCGCGGGATGCCTGCTCGCGACATGGCATCGCTGACAGAGCATGGGCTGACGCACGGCGAGCATGCGGTCGTTCGACGAGCCGTGCGGGTCGTGGCAGGTGGTGCAGTTCTCCCGAACGGGTGCGTGCTCCCACAGAACCGGTCCGCGCATCTCCGCGTGACAGGTGTAGCAGCTTTCGTTCACCGAGGTGCCGACCTTGAGCGCCTTCACGTTGGAGATCGACCCGTGCGGGTTGTGACACGAGCTGCAGGACATCTTCCCTTCGCGCACGGGCATGTGTGCGATGGCGCGCTCGGTCTTGGAGACCTGCAGCCGATGGCAGCTGGCGCACACCTGCATCTCCGTCGTCTTATTGAGCTGCCGCTCGAACGACTTCGGACTGTGGACACTGTGACACGTGGTACACGACAGGTCTCTGCGGTCGTGCGCGCTGCCTTCCCACCCGGCGTGGTTGCCGCGGTTATGACACGTCAGGCACGTCTCGCTGACTTCTGCCGGCCTGACCTGCCCGAACCTGCGGATGTTCCCCTTGTTGTCGTCGTCCACGTGCGCCTGCCCGGGCCCGTGACAGCTCTCGCAGCCCTGGGTCGCTTCCGGCGTGCGGGGGTTCTTCGCCTGCGCGTGCGCCGTACCCCTGAGCGAGTCACCTTCGGTATGGCACCCGACACAGACTTCGCTGCCGGCATACCCGGGAGGCCTGGGCTGTGGTGCCTGCGCGCTCGACGGCGGCGACGCCAGGAAGGCGGCGGTGCCTATCAGGAGCAGGACGGGAATCCACATGCGATGCGGCACGCTGACCCTCCCATGCTGCGGTGCCCGTCTGTTTCGCACCGCCTTCGACTGCCGTTCGTCCTGGAAAGACTGAGTGGAACCATTACATAAAACGGCTCGCAAGGGCAGGCGGGCAACGTAGTTTCGGCAAGGGCTCCGGCGCATTCAGGACGGCGTCAAGCGAACCTGCAGAAAGCCGACAACGATGTCGCCCGCGATACGCCGCTCCCTGGCCAAACAGGCCGTGCGCGGCAACAGCTGGACAATGCACTCGCCGCGCAGGATGTCGCGCGGTCGGGGGAGGCCGGGGGCTCAGTCGGTCGCGTGTTAGGCTCACCGCGGAGGTCACCATGCGAGCTGCTGCCGCCCTCGCGTCTGTCCTGGCCGTCTTCGTGTCCTGCGGTGTCGCGTTACTCGCCGCGGCTCAGCAGCCCTCAGCGACCCCCGCGTGGCACATCACCGCAACCGTCGCCGAGAGCTGCAGCTGTACGGTGTCGTGCTCGTGCAACTTCGGCGGGAATCCGAACCGGATGCCGTGCGAAGGCAACCGCCTGATCTCGATCAGCAAGGGGAACTTCGGCGACGTCGACCTGTCCGGCGTGTCGTTCCTCGTCACGTTCGAGATGAGGAAGTGGTCGAAGATCTACGTCAACGACACCGTTACCGATCGACAGAATGCGGCGATCGAAGCGCTGCTCCCGATTGCGTTCGCCCCTGTCCGCAGCGGCATGCTGTCGCTGAAGAAGGCGCCGATCACGATGGAGATCACCGACACGCGCGTGCGATTCTCAGGGCCGGAGTCGTCGGTGGACATGGAAGTGATGCGCGGCTTCGGCGGGCAGCCGGTGAAGATCCTGAACCTGCCGAACCCCGCGTACCAGAACTACACGCAGTATCGGTCGGTGTCACACACGCACACGAGCGCCGAGCAGTCGTGGTCTCACACGGGAACCAACGGCTTCACGTCGACGATGGACGTTGGAAGCACGCGCTGATCTTCGCGATCGTGTCCTTCGGGCTGAAAGCGTTCGTCGGGTCTGAAGATCCGACGCTACGCTCTGGCTCGCTACTTCAAATTCAAGCGGCTGTCGGGGTCGGGACGGTAGATCAGGTAGTTGAGGTCGCCGTCCAGCGAGCTCCACCAGTGCGGCGTGCGTCCGGGGATGATGATGATGTCCCCCTTCACCACGTGGCGGGTCACGCCGCCTTCGATCCGATCGCCGCGCGGCCCCGCGCTGCGGCCCACCGGCGGAGCCTTCAAGCCAGTAATCGTGCCGCCCGTGACGAGCGTCCCGCCGCCCTCGAGCACGTAGTAGATCTCGGTGGTCCGCGTTTCGTGCGCGATCGCATCGCCCGGGTCGGTCTTCGGCCTGAAGACGCCGAACACACCAACGCGATAGCCGCCCACGTCCACCGTCCGGATCGGCAGATCTGAAATGGCATCCTTCGGCAGCGCCTTCAGGAATGCCTGCACGTCCGCGGCGGTGAGATACGTCGCCGGCAGCCCGCCGGAGTAGGTTTCGCCAGGCTTGGCGCCAGCGGAGGGCGGCGTCTGTGATTGCGCGCTCGCGACGCCGACGCCGGCAACCAGCGCGCAGAGGAATCCCGTCAGTACTCTTTTTCATCATCCAGCCCTCGTTTCCGTCGCGAACCTATTGCTGTTGCCGGGTGCCTCGCAGCTGCTGCTGGTTCTTCACCTCCGCCCGGTACTCCTCGTCGGACAGGTAGATGAAGTCGATGTGTCCGATCGACATCTCGTCGATCGTCCGATCGCCAGCTTTCCCGTCATCTGCTTTGGGGCGACCACGGTGAAGACATGTTCGTGGCGGCCCTGGAGAAAGTGTGTGGGCTGGCCGCGATCGGCAGCGCCCGGCTCGAAGCCGTTGTCCGGACCGATCGGAATGTCGATGGCGGTTGGATTGCGGTTGATGTATCCGAAGGAGAAGAGCCGGGTGCCGTCCGGGCGTTCCTCCCAGCCGTCGAAGCTCGGAGACAGACCGGTCAGACGATAAGACTGCCCGGCCATCGGCGCCGGCGCCGCCAGCGCCAGCGCGAACGCCGTGACAACGAGGGCCGCCGTCGGTCGCGACATCAACAGCACCTCCACCCGATCCCGGAGATACTAGGCCGAAACGCCCCGGGCCCGGGACCAAAAGCTATCGATCAGCCTTCGCAGATTCTCCTTTGCAGATTCTGTCCATTCCCCCCATGTACGGCCGCAGCACCGCCGGAACAGTCACCGACCCGTCAGCCTCCTGGTAATTCTCGAGGATGGCGATGAGCGTGCGGCCGACGGCGAGACCCGATCCGTTCAGCGTGTGCACGAACTCCGTCTTGCCGAGGCCGCCCGCGCGGAAGCGGATGTTCGCGCGCCGCGCCTGGAACGCCTCGGTGTTGCTGCAGGAGGAGATCTCGCGGTAGGTGCGCTGGCTTGGGAGCCACACCTCGATGTCGTACGTCTTCGCCGATGCGAATCCCATGTCGCCGGTGCAGAGCACGACGGTACGGAACGGCAACTCGAGGCGCTTGAGCACCTCCTCCGCGTTGGTGACGAGCGACTCGAGTTCCGCGTGTGACTGATCGGGCGTCGCGAACTTCACGAGCTCGACCTTGTCGAACTGGTGCTGGCGGATCAAGCCGCGCACATCCTGCCCGTACGATCCCGCTTCGCTGCGGAAACAGGGCGTGTATGCCGTGTATTTGATCGGCAGATCGCGCCCGTCGAGGATCTCGCCGCGGTGCAGGTTGGTCAGCGGCACTTCGGCCGTCGGGATGAGGAACAGGTCCCAGTCGCCGGCGATCTTGAACAGGTCCGCTTCGAACTTCGGCAGGTTGCCGGTGCCGATCAGCGATTCGCGATTCACCAGGAACGGCGGCTCCATCTCGCGGTAACCGTGTTCGGTGGTGTGCAGATCGAGCATGAAGTTGATGAGTGCCCGCTCGAGCCGCGCGCCCGCGCCGCTCAGGACCGTGAATCGCGCCCCGGAGATCTTGGTGCCGCGCTCGAAGTCGATGATCCCCAGAGCAGGACCCAGGTCCCAGTGCGCCTGCGGCTCGAAATCGAACACACGCGGTTCTCCAACCCGACGCACGAGCGGGTTGTCGGCGGAGCTGGCGCCCACCGGCACGCTCTCGTGCGGAAGGTTCGGCAGCACGAGCAGCGCCTGCTGCCGCTGGTGTTCGATCGAGTCGAGCTGCACGCCGAGCTGCTTGATCTGCTGCGACCGCTGCCGGTTCCGCTCCTGGATCGGCGCCGTATCGAGGCCCTGGCGGCGCGCGCGCGCGATTTCGTCGCCCGATGTGTTCTGCTCGCGCTTCAGACCCTCGAAGTCAGCGATGAGCCGGCGGCGGATGGTCTCGAGCGTCGCTATCTCTTCGAGTGCCTTATCCGGATCCATGCCGCGGTTGCGAAGCCCGGCGCGAACAGTTTGTAAATTCTCACGGATGAATGCGGGATCGAGCATGGCACCACCATTGTATATGCCGACAGAATCGCATCTGTTACGATGCCCGAGGCTATATGAACAAGGTCCGTAAGGCGGTGTTCCCGGCTGCCGGTCTGGGTACGCGCTTCCTGCCCGCAACCAAGGCGCAGCCCAAGGAGATGCTGCCGCTCGTCGACAAGCCGATCATTCAGTACGGCGTCGAGGAAGCGGTCGCATCGGGCGTCAACAACATCATCGTGGTCACCGGCCGCGGCAAGAACGCCATCGAGGACCATTTCGACGTCGCGGTCGAACTCGAGACGTTCCTCGAGTCGCGCGGCAAACGCGAGCAGCTCGAGGAGATCCGGAAGATCTCCAGCATGATGAACCTCGCGTACGTCCGGCAGGGCGAACCGCTCGGTCTCGGGCACGCCGTGCTCGTCACGCGCGAACTGGTCGGCGACGAGCCCTTCGCGGTCATCCTCGCTGACGATGTCATCGACGCGGATCCGCCGGCAGTGCGTCAGTTGGTGGACGTCTTCGATCGCGTGCAGGGCCCGGTTCTCGCAGTGGAACGCGTGCCGATGGACGACATCTCGAGCTACGGGGTCATCGCGCCGGACCTGTCGGAGGACCTGGGCGAGGGAATCTATCGCGTACGCGACCTGGTGGAGAAGCCGCCGCGAGCGGAGGCGCCATCGGACCTGGCGATCATCGGCCGCTACATCCTCACGCCCGACATCTTCGACGCGCTCGAAACCACCAAGCGCGATCGTACCGGCGAGATCCAGTTGACCAACGGCCTTCGCGAGCTGCTCAAGTCACGTCCGGTTTACGCCTGCGAAGTGAAAGGCGTGCGGCACGACACCGGCAACAAGCTTGGCTTCCTGAAGGCGGTGGTGTACTTCGCGCTGCGGCGGCCCGACATCGCCGAGAAGTTCTCGGCGTATCTCTCCACGCTCGGACTCGAGCCGGCCGTTCGGCGCTGATCGCGCGAGCCCGCGGACGCGGCGTGAAGGTCCGGTGCTTTCGGGACAGAACTCCGAGGATCCCCGGACTTCTGCAGTCGTCCGCTTCCGCTATTCCGACTTGGCCGGCGACGCAGCGGGCGTTGCCGGCGCCGCCTTCGCGTCGGACGAGGACGTGGGGGTCGTCGTCGACTCGCTGCTCCCGCCGTCCTTCGATGCCGCCGGTTTCTCCGACGCTGCCCCGTCCTTCTTCGCGTAGTCGGTGATGTACCAGCCCGATCCCTTGAACTGGAACGCCGGCGACGAGATCAGCTTGTGGATCGTCGACCCGCACGTCGGGCACGTCTCGAGTGGCGGATCCGAGAATTTCCGGATCACCTCGAATCGGTGGTGGTTCGCGTCGCACTCGTACTCGTAAAGGGGCATGTTGCTTCGAACTTGGAACCTGGGAACGGGAAAGTCAGAACTTGTAGTCAGAAGGTCTGAAGTCAGAGCCTCACTCATTCGGAGTGAGGTCTCACTCAGGTTCTAACTCATTCGAGCACGTCGCCTGCGTCGCTGCCAAGCATCAACTGCCGGTGCAGCCAGAACGGCGCGGTGCCGTTCGACAGCAGCGTGTCGTGGAACGTGCGCAGCGAAAACGCCTTGCCCTGCTGCGCCTTGTAGTCCTGCCGCAGCTTCAGCAGCATCATCCGCCCGGCACTGTAAACCAGGTAGGTCGGATCGAACGTACCGCGCTCCGCCTCGCGGCGGGCGGTCGATTCCTCGAGATACGCCTCCTCGCGGAACAGGCGGACGCCCTGTTCGACCGACATGTCTTCGGTGTGCAGCTTGATGCCGACGATGAAGCGGACCAGCCGGATGAGGGACTCGGCGAGCTGTCCGAGGCGGATGCTGTGATCGTTCCGGCCGAAGCCGTTCTCGATCATCATCTGCTCGCAGTAGTGCGCCCAGCCTTCCACGAACGACGCGGAGGCGAAGAGGATCGACTTGCGCGCCTTCGACGTCACCTTGCGCAGGTGCTGGTAGTGCAGGAAGTGTCCCGGGTAGACCTCGTGGATCGAGATCGACCAGAGCGTCGGCAGGTTGTAGTCGCGCAGGTACTCCTGCTGACGGTCGGCGGGCCAGGACGGATCGGCGTCGGTCAGGTAGTAATACGCGCGCGTCGGCTTGCTCTCGAACGGGCCCGGCGTCCACATGCTCGCGAACGACCAGCGATAGAACTCGGGCGTCGGCGCGACGACCACCGGCTCGCTTTCCGGCACGGTGATGATGCTCTGCCGCTCGAGAAACGTCTTGAGCTCGTCGAGCTGATCGCGGCCAGTGCGCACGAGTTCGCCTGGCGCCGGATGGTTCTCCTTGGTCTTCGCCCAGATGGCGAGCGGGTCGCCACCGTTCATCTTGCCGGCGAGCTGCCGGAACGCTTCCTGGGTCGCCGCAAGCTCGCGCTCCGCGATGGCGAGCAGCTTGTCGATCGGCAGCGCGATGCCTTCCTCGAGTCGGAGCTTCTGCTCGAACTTGTCGGCGCCGAGGCGGAAGGACGCGCGCGCCTTCGGCCCGACTTCCTTCTCCAGGTAGTCGATGTAGGCGCCGACCGCGTGCGACGCTTCCATCTGCGCGTCGGCGAGATCGCCGAGGAGGTGCAGATCGTCCACGCTCGAAAACGCGCGCGGCAGATCCTCGTCGATGAACTTCAGCGCCCCCCTCATCGTCTCGATACCGACCTTGACGAAGATGCCGGGCGGCTCCTTGATGTTGTCGCGCGCGGCCTGGATGAGACGCGGTGCCTGGCGGAGCTTCGAGAGGACGCGGCGGGCGCGCTCGGGCGCCGGCGCGTGCGTGAAGAGCGCCTGGCCGGCGAGGCTCGACGCGAGGATGTCGGCGTACAGCTGCGGGTTCCGCTCCCAGGTCCGCACCACTTCGAGGTCGAACATGCGTCCACGCAGGTGCGACCCGAGCATCCGCTGTTCGAGCGACTCCACCGGGGTCAGGTGGCTGCGATCGATCTCGTCGAGACGGCGCAGGTACCCGGAGAGCGCGCGTGCTTCCTGGTCGACCGCGTGGCGACTCAGATCCTCCAGCAGATCGTCGTGCGTGTGCACGCCGTCGAGGGTGGCGTGCGTGGGATGCGTTTCGTGGAGGAACCCGAGAAGGTCGTCAACGAAGTGCGGAAACGGTTCGGAAACGGGCATGTGTCCTTGACCGAGCTGGTTTAGCCATCTCTGGCGCCCTGCGCGCCGGAATCGATGATCCGACAATGGTACAATAAAGCCTCCATCCGATGGCCGGTACGCTGTTCGTGGTGGCCACACCGATTGGCAACCTCGACGACCTCTCTCCGCGCGCGGTCCGGGTGCTGCGGGGCGCCGCGGTGATTGCTGCCGAGGACACGCGGCACACCGCTCATCTCCTTCAGCGGTTCGGACTTACAACGCCGACGACCAGCCTGCACGAACACAACGAGCACGAGAAGGCGGATGCCCTAATCGCACGCCTGCAAGCGGGCGACGATGTGGCGTTGGTGTCTGATGCGGGGACGCCGACAGTGTCGGATCCCGGACAGCACCTGGTCCGGCTGGCACACGCCGGCGGAATCCGCGTCGAACCGGTTCCGGGCCCGAGCGCCATTGTCGCTGCGCTCTCCGCCTCCGGATTTCCGTCTGATGCGTTCGTGTTTTTGGGCTTTCCACCCACAAAGCAAGGCGAGCGTGCGGCCTGGTTCGACCGGGCCCGGGCGGCGGCCGGGGTTGCGCCGACGCTGGTCTTCTACGAGGCGCCGCATCGTATCGAGTCGACGCTGCAGGAATTGCGGGATCGCCTCGGCAACGTCGAAGTCCTGCTTGCGCGGGAGCTGACCAAGGCGCACGAAGAGGTCCGGTTTTCGACGGTTTCGGCGCTGCTGCCGCTTCAGGCCACTCGCGGCGAATACACGGTCGTGGTAAATATCGGTGATTTGACCAATATGCCACCCGATCAAGCCTCCACTGGCGCGTCGGTTCCGATTGAATTTGGTGAAATGACCGTAAACGGTGGACTCACCAGGCGCCAGGCTATCGCGGCACTCAGCCGGAAGCATCGAATGAGCGCCAAGGAGGTCTACGCTCTACTGGAGCGAGCCAAGAACTCCGTCGGTTGACCTAATTGGATACGTTCTGGTAACGTTCCGTGGGTTTTCGGCCCATTCTTCAGCCGTCTGGCGCTCGGCCTCACACTATGGCGAAGCAGCGACCCCAGCCGAAATCAAAGGCTCAACATTCACCATCAGGCCGGTCGGCGTCAAACCCGGCCGCCGACGCAGCGGGCACCGCCCAGCGAGGGGGCAGCTCCCAGAGTGCGCCACGGCGGTCGACCTACTTCGAGGCGGTCGCCGCCTACGAAAAGGGGCTCGACGCGCTGCAGCGGCACGACTACGCCAAGGCGCTGAAGATCTTCGAAGGCGTCCTGACCTCGTTTCCCGAGGAACGCGAGCTCCACGAGCGCGTCCGGCTCTATCTGAACATCTGCCGGCGACATGCCGCCCCGCCCGAATCGGTGCCGCAAAGCGTGGACGAACGGCTCTACGCATCGACACTGGCCCTGAATGGCGGCCGGTACGACGAGGCGATCGCGCACCTGCGGCTGGTCCGCGACGAGGATCCGGACAACGACCACGCCCTCTACATGCTGGCCGTGGCTCACGCCCAGCGTGGGGAGCACGCCGAGGCGATCGCGCACCTGGAACGGGCCATCGCCCTCAATCCCGAGAACCGGATGCTCGCGCGGCGCGATGCGGATCTCGAGTCGCTGCACGGCGATGAAGCGTTCCAGAGCGCGATTGACGGCGGCGCGGCACGAGCCGCGGCGCGCCCGCGTCCGGCACGCTGACGCGAACGGCGATAATCTGGGACGTCATGGCTGACGTCCACATCGTCGTTCTCGCCGCCGGCAAGGGGACGCGCATGAAGTCCGCGCGGGCCAAGGTCCTGCACCATGCTGCGGGCGTGCCGCTGATTGAGCACGTGCTCGCGACCGCCGCCTCGCTCGCTCCCCGTTCCATCACCGTCGTCGTCGGCCATCAGGGCGAGTCGGTCCGTGCGGCGCTCGCGCATCACCCGGACCTCGGCTTTGTGGTGCAGGAGCCACAGCTGGGAACCGCTCACGCTCTCCTGACCACGGAACCGCTGTTCGCCGGACGCTCGGGCACGCTGGTGCTCCTCTCGGGCGATGTGCCGTCGCTGTCGATCGCCACGTTGAAAACACTCGTGGAAACGCACGTGAGCGGGGGCGCGGCGGCGACGGTCGTGACGGCGCAGGTTGACAATCCGCACGGCTACGGACGCATCGTGCGCGACGGCCAGAAGATTGCACGTATTGTCGAGGAAAAGGATGCCACCCCGACCGAACGAGCGATCACGGAGATCAACGCGGGCATTTACGCTTTCGACGTGCGCGGGCTGTTCGATGCCGTTCGCGGCATCGGCACTGACAACGCGCAGCGCGAGTTCTACCTGCCCGACATCATTGCGGTCTATCGGAAGACTGGCCGCGAGGCGCTCACGGTGACCGTGCGCGACGCCGCGGAGATCCAAGGCATCAACAGCCGGGCGGAACTCGCGGCGGTGAGCCAGCGGCTGCGGCAACAGAAGAACGCGGCGCTCATGGCCGCGGGCGTGACGATCGAAGACCCGGCGACGACCTACATCGACGCCGACGTGCAGGTCGGCGCGGACACGATCGTTCATCCGGGCGTGTCGCTCGAGCGCGGCACGATCGTCGGCGCGAACTGCGAGCTGCACTCGGGCGTGCGGATTGCCGGATCGACGATCGGCGACGGCTGCACGGTGCTCAATCACTGCCTGATCGTCGACAGCGCGGTCGGCGCGGGTGTCTCGGTCGGCCCGTTCGCGCACGTGCGCGGCCACGCGACGCTGGGCGCGGGCGCAAAGATCGGCAACTTCGTCGAAGTGAAGAACACGTCGCTCGGTGAGCGTTCGAAGGCCATGCACCTGGCGTATCTCGGCGATGCGCAGATCGGGGCGCAGGTGAACATCGGGGCGGGCACGATCACGTGCAACTACGACGGCGTCCGCAAGCACGTCACGACGATCCGCGACGGCGCGTTCATCGGGAGCGATACACAACTGATCGCGCCGGTCACCGTCGGCGAGGGCGCGTACGTGGGCACGGGCACGACAATCCGCGAGGATGTGCCTCCAGGCGCACTCGCGGTCAGCGCGGGCAAGCAGCGGAATATCGAGGGCTGGGCGGAGAAGAAAAAGCAGAGACAGCCGTAACAGTCGGAGAGGTTTTCCAATGTGCGGGATCATCGGCTACATCGGACCCAAGGACGTCGTTCCCGTCCTGATTGACGGGCTGCGGAAGCTCGAATACCGCGGCTACGATTCGGCGGGCGTGGCGGTCGTCCACAGGGGCGCCGTGGATCTGCGGCGCAGCGCCGGCAAGCTGTCGAACCTCGAGGAGGCGATCGGCAGCCATCCGATTTCCGGTGACTACGGCGTCGGACACACGCGCTGGGCGACGCACGGCCGTCCCACCGAGGAGAACGCCCACCCGCACCGCGACTGCACCGGCAAGATCGTCGTCGTCCACAACGGGATCATCGAGAACTACCTCGATCTGAAGCACGAGCTCCAGAAGCAGGGGCACAAGTTCGTCACGGAGACCGACACCGAGATCGTCGCGCACCTCGTCGAGCGCGAGATGCGTGACGATGGGCTCGAGAACGCGGTGCGGAGGGCCCTGCTGTTGATGCGCGGACTCTTCGCGCTGGTGCTCATCTCCGCGGACGACCCGGAGAAGATCGTGGCCGTGCGCAACGGTCCGCCGATCGTCGTCGGGCTCGGCGACGGCGAGTTCTTCGTGGCGTCCGACATCCCCGCCATCCTCAGCCACACGCGCGACGTCGTGTTCCTTGGGGACGAAGAGATGGCGGTGATCACCAGGACGGGCGTGACGTTCACCGACTTCTTCGGCCGGCTGGTCTCGGCGGCAACCCAGCGCGTCCTGTGGGACCCGATCATGGCGGAGAAGGCCGGCTACAAGCACTTCATGCTCAAGGAGATCTTCGAGCAGCCGACCGCCGCGCGGGAGACGATCCTCGGCCGCGTGTCGCAGGACAGCGGACGGGTGTTCCTCGAGGAGATGAAGATCACCGAAGCGGAGCTCGCGGCCGTGGAGCGCGTGGCGATTCTCGCGTGCGGCACGTCGTGGCACGCGGCGCTGATCGGCAAGTTCCTCATCGAGCAGCTCGCGCGGATCTCTGTCGAAGTCGACTATGGCTCCGAGTACCGGTATCGCAGCCCGATCGTGACGCCGAAGACGCTCGCGATCGTCATCACGCAATCGGGCGAGACGGCCGACACGCTCGCAGCGCTTCGTGAGGCGAAGAAGGCCGGCGCCCGCAGCATCGCGATCTGCAACGTCGTCGGCAGCATGGCCACCCGCGAGACCGACGGCACGGTCTACACGCATGCGGGTCCCGAGATCGGCGTCGCGTCGACCAAGGCGTTCACTTCGCAGCTCGTCGCGCTCTACCTGCTGGCGCTACGCCTCGGACAGGTGCGCGGCACGCTCTCGCTCGAGGCGTCGAAACCGCACGTGGACGCCTTGCTGCAGCTCCCGCTGCTCCTCGAGCAGACGCTCCGGCTGGCGCCGGACATCGAGGAGATCGCGGCGCGCTTCCAGGCGCGGACCGACTTCCTCTACCTTGGCCGCGGGATCAACTACCCGATTGCGCTCGAGGGTGCGCTGAAACTGAAGGAGATCTCGTACATCCACGCCGAGGGGTATCCGGCCGGCGAGATGAAGCACGGGCCGATCGCACTCATCGACGAACGGATGCCGGTCGTGACCATCGCGCCGCGCGACGCCGTGTTCGAGAAGATGATCGGCAACATGCAGGAAGTGAAGGCGCGCGGCGGCTCCGTCATCGCCCTCACGACCCGGGGCGACGACAAGCTCAAGGCGATCCTCGACCCGCAGAAGGACTTCATCCTCGAACTGCCGCCGTCGCCCGATCTGCTCACGCCGATCGTCATGACGATTCCGCTGCAGTTGCTCGCCTACGACATCGCCGTCCGCCGCGGCTGCGACGTCGATCAGCCGCGCAATCTGGCGAAGTCGGTGACGGTGGAGTAGCCCAGGGATCAGGGACCGGGGATCAGTTCGACCTTCTCCAGGGTGCCGGTGAACGCGAACGGCGGCGTGTACGGGCCAACCGCCGTTGCGGTGTCCTCGCCGACGTCGAACGTCTCGTCGTACGAGTAGATCTTCGGCACGGTCCGCGAGAGCCGCGCTTCCCCGGCCGTCGCGCCGTTGACCGAGAGCGTGACGGTCGCGCCCCTGCCCTCGCCCCCGCCTTCGTAGTCGAAGCGCAGATCGATTCTCGACTTCCCTGCCGGCAAGCGGTTCGGCGCGGTGATCGTTGTCACCTCGCGACGGAAGTAGTTGTACGTATAGCTCGCCCGCCCATCCTTCACGTACAGCACGTAGCCGGACGATGTGCCGCCGTCGGCGACAAGGACCCCGTTGGCGCCCGCGGCGGGGATGTCGACGTATGCCGTGATGCTGTGCGTGCGGTTCCGCGTGGCTGGCGCGGTGGCGTCGAACAGGTGCGTCGCTCCCGGATAGAACGTGTAGAAGGCGCGGCCGCCTGGAGGCGGCGGGTTGGGGTGGGCGCGCTCGTTGAACCGCGGATCGATCGGAAGAACCTTGTTCCTGCCGGCGACTTCGTCGAAGGTCTTCTTCAGTTGATCGAGCTTCTGCGGCTCTGACGCGGCCACGTCGCGGGCTTCCGAGTAGTCGGTCGCAAGGTCGTAGAGCTCCCACGCCGGCTCCGGCGCCGCGCCAGGCGTGCCCCACGGCAGGATGCCGCTGCGCCGCGCGGCCACCCAGCCGCCGTCGTAGATGGAGCGGTTGCCGTGCATCTCGAAGTACTGCTGCGTGCGGCGCTCCGGCGCCGACGGGTTCGACAGGACGTCGACCAAACTCACCCCGTCAACCACCTGCTGCTCGACGCCGTTCACCGTCCTCGGCAGAGGGATACCGGCGGCCTCGAGGATTGTCGGAAACACATCGATGATGTGGGCGTACTGCGATCGTGTAGCGCCGGGATCGCCAATGTGTCCGGGCCACGCGACGACCAGTGGGTCGCGTGTGCCGCCAAGATGCGAGCCGAACCGCTTGCCCCACTGGAACGGCGTGTTCCCGGCCCACGCCCAGCCCACCGGGTAGTGCGCGTTCGACTGCGGCCCGCCGATGTCTTGCAGATGGCGCAACACTTCAGAAGCCGGCGTCTGAAGCCCGTTCACCAACTCCATCAGGTTGTCGGTGCCGTCGAGACTCCCCTCGAGACTCGCGCCGTTGTCGCCGGCGATGTACACGATCAAGGTGTTCTCGAGCTGCCCAACGTCGCGGAACACGTCGATCACCCGTCCGACCTCGTGATCGGCCTGCGCCATGAAGCCGGCGAACACTTCCATCAGCCGTGCGGCAACCTTCTGCCGATCCGGATCGAGTGAGCTCCACGCGGGAATTTCAGGAGGACGTGGCGTGAGCACGGCATCCGCCGGGATGACCCCGAGCGACTTCTGCCGCTCGAACGCGAGCCGCCGGTACTCGTCCCAGCCTGTGTCGAACTTGCCCTTGAACGGCTCGATCCACTCCTGCGGCGCCTGCAGCGGCGCGTGGGTCGCTCCCGGCGCGAAGTACAGGAACACGGGGCGATCGGGCGCCATCGACTTCTGCCGAAGGACCCAGGCCCGCGCGTGCGATGCGAGGTCTTCGGTGAGCGTGTAATCCCCTTCACGTCCGGGCGGCGGCGTCATGCGGACCGGCAGCGTGTTCTCGACCAACTCGGGGTGCCACTGGTCGGTCTCACCGCCGAGGAACCCGTAGAAGTACTCGAAGCCCTGGCCGGTCGGCCACCGATCGAACGGGCCCGCGAGCGTCGTCTCCGGATCGGGGATCAGGTGCCACTTGCCGACGGTGGCGGTCGCATAGCCATGCTGCCGGAGGATCTCCGACATCATGGCGGCCGACTTCGGGATCGACGCGGTGTAGCCGGGCGCGTCAGACGACCAGTTCGTGATCGTCCCCATCCCGACCGCGTGATTGTTCCGGCCCGTCAGGAGCGCCGCGCGCGTGGGCGAGCAGAGCGCCGCCACGTGGAACCGGGTGAACCGGAGACCGCCGGCGGCCAGCGCGTCGAGCCTCGGCGTGGGGATGAGACCGCCGAAGGTCGAGGTCTGCGCGTACCCGGCGTCGTCCAGGAGCACGACGAGAACGTTGGGCGCGGCCGGCGAGACGGCTGGAGTTGCGGCGCGCCAATCGCCGGGCTCGCGCCCGCGCACGAACCGCGATCGGAGCAGTTGCTGCAGCACGAGCCCCAGGACGATCGCGCCGGCAACGAGCAGCACGAGACGGCGTGCTGTTTCTCGCGACAATGTCAACTCCTGATGTTCGAAGGCCGGTGATTATACTCTTCGTGATGCAGTTCCTCGCCACTCTCAACCCCGAGCAGCGCGAGGCGGTGCTCCACGTCAACGGTCCTCTGCTGATTCTCGCAGGTGCCGGCTCCGGAAAGACGCGCGTCATCACCAGCCGCATCGCGTACCTGGTCGGCGACGGGCACGCGCGGGCCAATGAAGTGCTCGCTGTCACGTTCACGAACAAGGCCGCCGAGGAGATGCGCGCGCGCGTCGAGACTCTGCTCGGCGAAGACTGCGGCCGCATGTGGGTGTCCACGTTCCACTCGCTGTGCGCGCGGCTGCTCCGCCGCGAGGCGCCGGCTATCGGCTTGTCGCGCGACTTCGTGATCTACGACTCGTCGGATCAGCTCACGGTCGTCAAACAGGCGATGAAAGAGCTGCAGATCGACGACAGCTTCGTCCAGCCGCGGGCCGCGCTCTCGCGCATCAGCCACGCGAAGAACCGGATGGAAACGCCGGATCAGATGACGGCGTCGGCCGGCTGGAACCGGCGCGACGAGCACATCGCGAAGATCTACGCGCGCTACCTCGCGGCGCTCAAGGAATCGAGTGCGCTCGACTTCGACGACCTGCTGCTGCGCACCGTGGACCTCTTCGAACACTCGGAGGCCGTGCGGCGGAAGTACGCCGAGCAGTTCCGGTTCGTCATGGTGGACGAATACCAGGACACCAACCGGCCACAGTACCTGCTGATCCGCCGTCTCTCCGAGATGTACCGCAACTTGTGCGTGGTCGGCGATCCCGATCAGTCGATCTACAAGTGGCGTGGCGCCGATCTGAAGAACATCCTCGACTTCGAGCACGACTACCCGGAAGCGAAGGTCGTGAAGCTCGAACGCAACTACCGGTCGACGCAGGTCATCCTGGACGCGGCGTCCGCCGTGATCAGCCAGAACCGCAACCGCAAGGACAAGCACCTCTGGACCGACCAGAAGGGCGGCGCCCGCATCGTCTACTTCCGCGGCGGCGACGAGCTCGAGGAGGCCGACTTCATCACCCGCACCGCCCGCGGCGGCCTGGCCGACGATGTCGACTCAAAGGTGGCGATCCTGTATCGCACCAACGCCCAGTCGCGCACCATCGAAGACGCGCTGATGCGAGAGGGGCTCGCGTACAAGATCGTCGGCGGCGTCCGGTTCTACGAGCGCAAGGAGATCAAAGACGCGCTCGCATACATGCGCCTCGTCATCAACCCGCACGACGACGTGAGCCTGCGCCGGGTCATCAACGTGCCGACGCGCGGCATCGGCAAGGGTGTGATGGACGCCCTGGACAAGATCGACACGTCAGCTGCACGCAACGACGACTTTCCGCTGCTGGCGGCGGGCCTGGCCCCGGCCCTGGCTGCAAACTCGCTCTGGTCGAAGCTGGTGCGGGGCCTCGAGGATCGATCCTTCACTGGCCGTGCCGCGCCGGCACTCACGGTGTTCCGCGATCTCATCGTCGGCCTGACGACGATCGCGCGCCAGGACCCGGTGTCGATCGCGATCGGCAAGATGCTCGATCGGAGCGGCTACCTGCAGGATCTCCGGGAGGACCGGACGCGAGGATGGCGAAGCACGGATCGAGAACCTCGCCGAACTGGTGTCCGCGGCGCGGGAGTACGAAGGCCGGGATGCGGAGCCGACGCTCGGCGGCTTCGTCGATCGGCTGTCGCTGCTGTCGGATGTCGACGAAGAGCAGGGGACGCGCGACGCCCGCATCTGGATGATGACGCTGCACAGCGCCAAGGGCCTCGAGTTCCCGATGGTGGTGCTCGCCGGACTCGAGGAGGGGCTGTTCCCGCATTCCCGGTCGGCGGAGGACGAAGAGGAGCTCGAAGAGGAGCGGCGGCTCTGCTACGTCGGCATGACGCGCGCGCGGCAGCGGCTCGTCCTGACCGGTGCGGCCCGGCGGCGCGTCTTCGGCGAGTACCAGTCGAGCGAGCCGTCTCGGTTCATCGACGAAGTGCCAGCCGACCTCATCGAGCGCATCGTCCCGTCGTACTCGTCAGCCAGTTACTCGGGGAACTCCTCCCATTACGAGTTCCGGACGAACCCGTACGGGCGCGGCGGGCGCACGGGGCGTGTCAAGGAGCAGGAGCCGACCTACGCCTACGAGGACGAGGATCAGTCGACCGGGATATCGCTGCGCGCCGGCATGCGCGTGAGGCATCAGCAGTTCGGGGTCGGCAGCGTGATCAGCGTCGAGCCGCTCGATGGGGACGCGAAGCTCGTGGTGCGTTTCAACACCGCGGGGGTGAAGACGCTCCGCGCGAAGTTTGCCCGCCTGCAACCAGCGTAGGCCACGGACCCCTATCGCGTCCGTGTCGTCCGCGGTGGGGCAGTCAGGTCTCCCGTACCAGTTGAACGATCGTTTCGACGTGGTCGGTGTACGGGAACATGTCGACGGCCCGGACGTCCGCGACGCGGTAGCCGCATTCGATAATCCCCGGCAGTTCGGCCGCCAGCGCCTCCGGGTTACACGACACATACGTCACCCGCGTGGGCGACATCCTCACGAACAGCTCCTCGAGCACCGCCGGCGAGCACCCCTGTCGCGGCGGGTCGAGGATGACCGCGTCCCACCGGCTCCTGCCCAGCGACCGCAGCGCATCTTCCACGCGCGCGGCAACAAACCGGAGACGGCCGTTCGGGATGCGGTTCAGCGCCGCATTGCTCAGGGCATCCTTCACGGCCTGCCGGTTCTCTTCCACGCCGGTCACTGACACGCCAGCAGCAGCCAGCGGCAGGGAGAACAGCCCGCTGCCGCAATAGAGGTCCAGCACACGGCCCGAGCCCGCAACCGAGCTCACGACGTGCTGCTGCAGGACGGTCGCGGCCCGGACGCTGGTTTGAAAGAAGGCGGTCGGCGAGACCTGGAACGTGACTCCGCCGACGCGCTCGCGTAC
Source organism: uncultured Acidobacteriota bacterium (assembly GCA_963748265.1). Lineage (GTDB taxonomy): Bacteria > Acidobacteriota > Vicinamibacteria > Vicinamibacterales > CAVVIG01 > CAVVIG01. The sequence continues at coordinate 733,844 of CAVVIG010000005.1, forward strand.
GTGAGCGTGCCCCGCAATCCGGATCGTCCGCGGTCCGACCATGAACGGCCCTGGCGCATCATGAATGTTCAGGAAGAACCCGTCGGGCCGCTCGTCGCTTTCCAGCAGCGCGCGAATCGGCGAGCGGAGGGCCTTGTCGTTGCGTGTGACCACCAGCATGGCGATCGCCTCGCGATCGTCCTCGCTGGTGCGGACGATGACGTGGCGAAGGATGCCCGAACCTGCCGGGCCTGCGGCGCTGATGTTCGCCTGTGCCAGGCGGTCGCGGAGGGCAAACGCGATCCGGTTCCCGCGTGCGCTGTGCACCGGGCACTCTTCGACCGGTACGACCCGCTGCGAGCCTCGCTGGAAGTGCCCCATCACGAAGCCGCGGCCGCCGGGACCTGGTGCGAAGACGAACGCGACTTTCTGGCGGAAGTGGCGGGGGCCGTCGGAGTCGGTGTCAGCGAGCGGCAGGAAGAGCGAGCCGCGCCGCCACGCGACCTGGCCGTGCACGGAGTCCTTCATCAGGCGCGAGAGCGCCCGCTCCTTGCCGGCCAGTTGCTCCTGATATGGAAGGTGCAGGAGGCTGCAGCCGCCGCACACGCCGGCGTGACGACAGTTCACCGAAGGGCTCCAGAACGATGCTCCAGAACGGTGTAGGGGTCGGGTGTAGACCCGGCCCTACAGACCTGACCTAGAGATCGAGCGCGTCAGGCCCCGCCTTCGCCGGGCTCTCCCTCACCAGGCTCGCCGCCAGCGGCCTCGGCCTCGGCCTTCCCGAGGTTCGCGAGACCGACCACCCGGTCGTCGTCCTCGATGTCGATCAGCCGAACGCCCTGTGCCGCCCGGCCGGTCATGCGGATGTCGTCGCCAGGCGTCCGCAGGATCATGCCGCCCTGGGTGACGAGAAGGATCTCGTCGCTCGGCTCGACGTACGCGACGCCGACGACCTGGCCGTTCCGCTCGGAGGTGTCGATGTTGATCACCCCCAGGCCGCCGCGAGACGTGACGCGATACTCCGTGACTTCGGTCCGCTTGCCGTAGCCGTGTTCGGTGACGGTGAGGATCGTTCCGCCCGGCGACACGGACTCCATGCCGACCACGTAGTCCTCGCCGCGCAGCGAGATGCCCCGGACGCCGTACGCCGTCCGCCCCATCGCGCGCACGTCGTCTTCGGGGAAGCGGATGGCCATGCCGTCACGGGTGCCGATGACGATCTCGCTGGATCCGTCGGTCACCTGGACCGCGATCACCGAGTCCCCATCCTCGACGCCCATCGCGATGATTCCGCCGGCCCGCGGGTTGCTGAACGCCGACAGTGTCGTCTTCTTCACGACCCCACGGCGCGTCCCCATCATCACGAACTTGTCGTCGTCGAACGTCTTCACGGCCAGCATGGCCGCAATCCGCTCGCCTTCCTCCATCGACACCAGGTTGGCGATCGACTTGCCCTTGCCGCCAGGGCCGACGTCTGGAATCTCGTGAACCTTGAGCCAGTAGGCCCGGCCCCGGTCCGAGAAGATCATGATGTAGTCGTGCGTTGAAGCGACGAAGAGATGGCTGACGAAGTCCTCGTCCTTCGTCCGCATCCCGATGCGCCCCTTGCCGCCACGGCGCTGGTTGCGATACTGCGTAATCGCGGTCCGCTTGATGTAGCCGGTATTGCTGACCGTGATCGCCATGTCCTCTTCGGCGATCAGGTCCTCGATGCTCAGCTCGCTCGACTCGCCTTCGATGAGCTCGGTCCGGCGCTCGTCACCGTAGTTGGCCTTCACCGCGCGCAGCTCGTCGACGATGATCTGCATGAGCAGGCGCTCGCTCGCGAGGATCGCCCGCAGGCGTTCGATCGTCTGCAGCAACTCGGCGATCTCGTCGAGGATCTTCTGGCGTTCAAGGCCGGTGAGCCTCTGGAGCTGCATGTCGAGGATGGCCTGCGCCTGAATCTGCGACAGGCCGAAGTTCGAGATCAGCCCCTCGCGGGCTTCCGGCACCGTCTTCGATCCGCGAATCAGCGTGATGACCGCATCCAGGTGATCGAGGGCGATCTTGAGCCCCTCGAGGATGTGGTAACGCGCTTCCGCCTTGCGCAGCTCGAACTCGGTACGCCGGCGTACTACTTCGCGGCGGAACTCGATGAAGCTCTCGACCAGCTCCAGCAGGGTCAGCACCTTGGGCCGGCCACCGACGATCGCGAGCATGATGATGCCGAACGTCGACTGCAGCGGCGTGTGCTTGTAGAGATTGTTCAGCACGACCTCGGGCACTTCGCCGCGCTTCAACTCGATGACGATGCGCATGCCGTCGCGGTCGGATTCGTCGCGCAAGTCGGAAATGCCTTCGAGGATCTTCTCGCGCACGAGGTCGGCGATCCGTTCGATCAGCTTCGCCTTGTTCACCTGGTAGGGGATCTCGGTGAAGACGATCGACGTCCTGTCGCCTCGCTTGCTCGTCTCGGTCGTCGACCTGGCGCGCATCAGGATCGAGCCGCGGCCGGTCGTGTAGGCCTGCAGGATGCCGCCGCGACCCACGATGTAGCCGCCGGTTGGAAAGTCCGGGCCCGGAATGAGGCGAATCAGCTGCCGCAGCTTGTCGAGGCGCGACGGCATCTGGCCGGCGGCCGCATCGGCGAGGTACGTGTTCTCGATGATCCAGATGCAGCCATCGATCACCTCTGAGAGGTTGTGCGGCGGCGCATTGGTCGCCATGCCGACGGCGATGCCTGCGCTGCCGTTCACCAGCAGGTTCGGGAACGGCGCCGGCAGGACGGTCGGCTCCTCGGTCGTCTCGTCGTAATTCGGGCTGAAGTCGACGGTCTCCTTGTCGAGATCCGCCATCATGTCGTCGGACAACGACTGCAGGCGCGCCTCCGTGTACCGCATCGCCGCGGGCGGATCGCCGTCGATCGAGCCGAAGTTTCCCTGGCCGTCCACCAGGGGATAGCGCATGTTGAAGTCCTGCGCGAGGCGCACGAGCGTGTCGTAGATCGACGCGTCGCCGTGGGGATGGAAGTTGCCCATCACCTCGCCGACGATCTTGGCGCACTTGCGATACCCGCGTGACGACGACAGCCCCATCGTCTTCAGCCCGTACAGCACGCGCCGATGCGCCGGCTTGAGGCCGTCGCGTGCGTCCGGCAGCGCTCGCCCGATGATCACGCTCATCGCGTAATCCATGTACGAGCGCTTCATCTCGTCTTCGATGTTGACGGGAAGCAGTTGGGCGACGGGGACTTCGGGCATAGGGCGTTTGGGCTGGGCTCTGGACTCTAGACTGCGGGCTCCAGGGCTCGATGCTGACTATCCTGACGTTTTGCGCGAGTGATCACATTGATGCGTGATGGCCAGGAGTCCGGAGCCTGAAGCCCCGGCCCGGGCACACCTCACACATCCAGGTTCTTGACGTCGAGGGCGTTGTCCTCGATGAACTTCCGGCGCGGCTCCACCTGATCGCCCATCAGCGTCGTGAACATCTGGTCGGCCTCGGTGTGATCCTCAGCGCGCACCTGCAGCAGCCTGCGGACTGCCGGATCCATTGTCGTCTGCCAGAGCTGATCGGGGTTCATCTCGCCGAGACCCTTGTAGCGGTTGATCGCAATCCCCTTCTTGCCGGCGGTGATGAAGTAGTCCACCAGGTCGTCGAGCGTAGCGAACGTCACGTCGGCCTGGTCGGCGGACGGCTTGCGCGTTCGCTCGCGCGGTTCGGCGGCGAGCCGCGTGGCATCGTCGGCCGGCGCCCCGCCGATGGCCGTTCCGTCGGTCGCAGCCGCTGGAACGTCGTCCGCGGACTCTTCGGTCGGCACTTCGATGGTGGACACCGTGATGGCGCCGTTGAACGCCGGCATGTCGCGATGGTTTGCGAGCAGCGTCCGGTACTCGGCGGCCGTCGCGAAGTCGACGCCGATCGTGTGCGACCGCGGGTAGCCGCTCGATCGATCCTCGATGTGCAACTGGTAGCGGCTATGCTCCTCGTCGCCGCGTACCGACACCGTCCGCGTGTCGGTCGTCAGCGCGCGTGCCAGCGACTCCAGGCGATCCTTCTCGGCGAAATAGTCCTTGTCGGCGCCGGCCGTGAGCAGTGCCTCGACGATCTCGCGCGGATGTCCGCGGCGGCCGACGGTCTGGAGCAGCTTCTGGTGCGTCATCATGCGTTGCAGGAGCTTCTCGAGTTCCGCCCCCGACAGCTCGACACCCGAAGCCGGGATGCGAACGACACGCCCGTTGACCGACCGTCGAATCAGGTACGCCTCGAGATCCCGCTCGTCCTTGATGTAGGTCTCGGACTTGCCGCGCTTCACGCGGAAGAGCGGTGGCTGCGCGATGTAGATGTAGCCGTGCTCGATGACCGCCGGTAGCTGGCGGTAGAAGAAGGTCAGCAGCAGGGTGCGGATGTGCGATCCGTCAACGTCCGCGTCCGTCATGATGATGATGCGGTGGTAGCGCAGCTTCGCGAGATCGAAGTCCTCCGCGCCGATGCCGCACCCGAGTGCCGCGATCATCGTCTTGATCTCGTCGCTCGACAGCATCTTGTCGAACCGCGCCCGCTCGACGTTCAGGATCTTGCCCTTCAGCGGCAGGATCGCCTGGAAGCGTCGATCGCGCCCCTGCTTGGCCGATCCGCCTGCCGACTCACCCTCGACGATGTAGAGCTCGCTCTGGGCCGGGTCGCGTTCCTGACAGTCCGCAAGCTTGCCAGGGAGCGAGCTGCCATCGAGCGCTCCCTTGCGGCGCACAAGGTCGCGGGCCTTGCGGGCCGCGTCGCGCGCCCGGGCCGCGTCGATCGCCTTGCCGATGATCTTCCGCGCGACGCCCGGATTCTCCTCGAGGAACTCGCCCAGCTTGTCGTTGACGATGGTCTCGACGATCCCCTTCACTTCGGTGTTGCCGAGTTTCGTCTTGGTCTGCCCCTCGAACTGCGGATGCGGGATCTTGACGCTGATCACCGCGGTGAGCCCCTCGCGTATGTCGTCGCCCGAGACGCTTTCTTTCAGGTCTTTCGCGAGGTTGTTCTTGCCGGCGTACGAGTTGATGGTCCGCGTCAGCGCAGCGCGGAAGCCCGAGAGATGCGTGCCGCCTTCGTGCGTGTTGATGTTGTTGGCGAAGGAGTAGCCCGTCTCCGCGTAACCGTCGTTCCACTGCAACGCGATCTCGGCCTCGATGCCGTCCTTTTCGCCCCGCATGTAGATCGGCTTCTCGTTCACAGCCGCCTTGTTCTTGTTCAAGTGCTGCACGAACGAGACGATGCCGCCGTCGTAGTGGAACTTGTGGCTCTTCCCGTCACGCTCGTCGTCGAGGCTGATGACGATGCCGCCATTCAGGAACGCGAGCTCGCGCAGCCGCTGTGCGAGCGTGTCGAAGCTGAAGACCGTCGTTTCGAAGACGTCCGGGTCCGGCTTGAACGTCACCTTCGTGCCACGGCGCTTCGTCGTGCCAGTCATCTCGAGGTCGCCGGTCGGCGTGCCGCGCTGGTAGGTCTGCTGGTACACCTGCCCGTTGCGCCAGATCTCGAGATCGAGCGTCTCCGACAGCGCGTTCACCACCGACACGCCGACGCCGTGCAGACCGCCCGATACCTTGTAGGCGCTGTTCTCGAACTTGCCGCCGGCGTGGAGGACGGTGAGCACCACTTCAGCGGCCGACTTCCCGCTCTCGTGGCGATCCACGGGAATGCCGCGGCCGTTGTCGATGACCGTGACCGACCCGTCGATGTGGATCGTCGCGTTCACCTGGTCGCAGAATCCGGCGAGCGCCTCGTCGATCGAGTTGTCGACGACCTCGTAGACGAGATGGTGCAGCCCGGCCGGCCCCGTTGAGCCGATGTACATGGCGGGCCGCTTCCGGACCGCCTCGAGCCCCTCGAGAACCTTGATTTTGTCGGCCGAGTAGTCCGCGACGTCCTGTGCCGTGCCGTGTCCGTTCGCGCCCTCTGGTTCGATGGGCACGGCCACGTGAAGTCCTGGTGCTTCGTTCTGTTCCGTTCGTTCCATCAGACTCGCATCGGCATGATGACGTAGGTGTAGTCGTAGCCTTCGGCCCCGACCGGCGTCATCACGGCCTGGCTGACCTCGTCCTTCACTTCGAGCGCGACGACATCGGTCGACACGACCGCCAGGAAGTCGAGCACGTATTGCGCGTTGAAGCAGATCTGCATCGAAGGTCCGGCATAGTCGACCGGCAGCGTCTCGTGCGCTTCACCGATTTCCGGGCTGCTCGACGCCACGTCGACCTTGCCCTTGTCGATGAGGAACTTCACCGCGCGCGATCGTTCGTTGGAGAGCAGCGCCACGCGCTTCACCGCGTTGGTGAGCCGCTCGCGCTCGAACTCGATGTGTTTGTCGTTCCCCTTCGGAATGACACGTTCGTACGCGGGGAACTGCCCGTCGATCATCCGCGAGATGAGCCGGCGGCCGGCAACGTCGAAGAACAGATGATTCTCGCCGCGCTCGTAGGTGACCGGGCCGTCGCCTTCCGTCAACAGGCGGCCGAGTTCTCCCAGCGTCTTCTTCGGGAGGATTGCCTTCACTTCGGCCGCCCCTGCGTCGCCGCCCTCGCGCTTCACCGTTACCAGCGCCAGACGATGACCGTCGGTGGCGACCAGGTTCATCGAGTCGTGCGCGAGCACGAACAGCGCGCCGTTCAGGAAGTAACGCGTGTCTTCGCCGGTGATGGCGAACTGCGTCTTTGCCACCATCTCCTTCAGCGCCGATGCCGGAAGCTCCGCAGTCGGGCTCACACCGCCCTCGGGCAGCGTCGGGAAGTCGTCCTTCGGCAACGTCTGCATCCGCGAATCGAAGCGATCCGCGGCCACCTTCACGCCGCTCTTGTCTTCGGCGATTCGGATGTCGGTGTCCGGAAGCGACTTCACGATCTCGTAGAGCTTCTTTGCCGGCAGCGTCAGCATGCCTGGCTTGGTCACCGTCGCCGCGCACTTGCTCCGAAGGCCGACCTCGAGATCGGTCGCGAGAAACTTCACCTCGCCATCGCGCGCGTCGAGCAGCACGTTGGCCAGGATCGGGATCGTGTTCTTGCGCTCCACGATGCCCTGGAAAAGTTGCAGTTCTCGCAGGAGGTCGTTCTTGCGGACGACGAGTTCCATGGCTGTGCTAGACCTCGATAAGGGAACGGGGCTTGGGGGCCGGCGATCCCCTTTTGGGAGAGGAAGATCGAGAAGGGAGAATTATATAGGAAGAGAGTGTGTGTTGAAAAGTGTGGTGTGCCTGTTAATCCTTGGTAATGAGTAACTTACACTGTGGAAAAATCGTGGATGGATCCGCCCGGATTTCCCGTGCAAAACCGGCCCGGCCAGGCGTCCACAGGTTATCCGCAGCCCCTGTTGGCGGGACCTGTGGAAACCGGTTGAGGCTACCGAAAACCTTCGAGAAAACCCGCGATCAGGTTGTTGAAATCGCTGTCCCGCTTCCGCAGGTCGTCAACCTTCCGGATTGAGTGGATGACGGTCGAGTGGTGCTTCCCGCCGAAGCTCCGGCCGATCTCCGGCAGCGACGCGTGCGTCAGCGACTTGCACATGTACATCGCAATCTGCCGCGGCATCGCGACCGACTTCGAGTTGTTGCGCGACTTCAGATCGTTCATCTTCAGGTTGTAGTAGTCGGCGACGTACTTCTGGATGATCTCGATCGTGATGGCCTTCTCCTCGTGGTCGAGGATGTTGCGCAACACCTCCTGCGCGAGCGCGAGCGAGATCTCCTGGCCCGTCAGCGATGCGTACGCCACGAGCCGGATCAGCGAACCCTCGAGCTCGCGGATGTTCGACTTGATCCGCCCCGCGATGTAGATCGCCACATCGTCGGGCAGAGGTACCGACTCGGCTTCGGCCTTCTTCTTGAGAATTGCGACCTTCGTCTCGATGTCCGGCGCCTGGATGTCCGCAATCAGGCCCCACTCGAACCGTGATCGCAGGCGTTCTTCGAGCGCGGGAATCTCGTGAGGCGGACAGTCGCTGCTCAGCACGATCTGCTTCTGCGAGTCGTAGAGCGCGTTGAACGTGTGGAAGAACTCGGTCTGCGTGCCTTCCTTGCCGGCGAGGAACTGGATGTCGTCGACCAGGAGGACATCAACCGTTCGATACCGCTCGCGGAAGTCGATGACGCGGTCGTAGCGCAGCGCGTTGATCATCTCGTTCATGAAGCGCTCGGACGAGATGTAGGTGAGCTTCAGATTGCGATCGTGCTGCAGCACGTAGTGCCCGATCGCGTGCATCAGGTGCGTCTTGCCAAGACCCACGCCGCCGTAGATGAACAGCGGGTTGTAACTGCGCGACGGGGCTTCGGCGACCGCGCGGCTCGCAGCGTGCGCGAACTGATTCGACGATCCAACGATGAAGGTGTCGAAGGTGTAGCGCGGGTTCAAGCCGACATTGGGGCCCGGCGGTAATACCTGAGGTCCTACCTGCAGCGCAACAGTCTCTTCACGACTCAGCGATATAGCTGCGGGATCGGTGGGAGCATCCGCGACGAAGTTCACCGCGAGGTTCGGCCGCTTCACCTCAGCGAGCGATTCCGCGATCACGCCCGAATAGTGCTTCGTCAGCCAGTCCTTGAACAGGTTGTTTGGCACCCGTACCGCGATCGCACTGCCATCGTCGGCGAGAAAGCTCGTCGGTTTAAACCAGGTGTAGAAGCTGTGCCGGTTAACCTTGGTCTCGACGCGCGCGAGGATTTCGTCCCAGAGATTCATTTCGATGAGCAAAACCGGGCTGCAGCGAACCTTCGCGTCCCCTGGTGAACGATTTCTCGCGGCCTTACGCGTGCTGGTGGCCCGGAAGGGCCGAAATCACGCGCTTTCCGCCCTTCGCCCACCCGAAAGTGCCGCAGAAATGGGGCACAAAGCTGAGCGAACGCACGGATCCTGCGGAATTTCCACAGTTTTTTCCACAGGTGTGGAAAACTCTGGGAACAGACCAAACGCGCATGCGGTTGGGCGGTGTTGGTGTCCGGGGCCGGCTCGCGGAAACGAGGCAGCCGACTGTAGCACAGACCCTCCCGCATTGACACTCTCCGAAGCCGTTCGCTAACATTGACGGTTCGTTCCAGTCACCGGCGGTCGCGCAGAGGGCGCTTGGGCTCGATGTGCTTGCAGACCCCGTCCGGCTCCCGGAGAAATCATGAAGGGCAAGCGCACATTTCAACCGAATACGCGTCGTCGCCGGAAGGCGCATGGATTCCTCGTCCGGATGTCCACGAAGAATGGGCGTCTGGTTCTCAAGCGCCGTCGCGCGAAGGGGCGGAAGCGCCTGACGGTCAGCAGCGAGTAGGCACACGTCACCGCGCACGGTTCGCCGTGCCGCGACAACGGTCATGGCCGGGTTCCACCAGAGCGAACGCGTTCGTCGCAGGGCGGAATACCAGCAGGTATATGACCGGGGCATCAAGGTCCACGGCCGCTTCTTCACCCTGTTCCGCTTCACGAATGGCCTCGAGATCGGGCGGCTGGGAATCGCCGCCACGAGGAAGCTCGGGGGCGCCGTCGTGCGAAACAGAGCGAAACGACTGATCCGAGAGGTGTTCCGTCGCAATAAACTCGCACCCGGGTTCGACATCGTGGTCGTGCCGAGGCGGGAACTGCTCGACGCCAGCCTGATCGCCCTTGAAAGTGAATTCCGCACAATGCTCGAACGCAGCGCTCGTCGAGGGCGCTGATCAAGGGCCCGGTCCTCGCACCGGGCCCGAACGGACCGTTGCGGTCGCCATCGCGCTCGCGGTGCTGCGTGGCTACAAGCTCGTGCTGTCGCCGCTGTTTACCGGCTCGTGCCGCTTTCATCCGTCATGCTCCGACTACGCGGCGGAAGCGATCCGACGCTACGGTCTGACCCGCGGCTCCTGGCTCGCCGGACGACGGCTGGGCCGGTGCCATCCCTTCTGCGCCGGAGGCTACGATCCGGTGCCCCCAAGGAACTGAATTGGAACGCCGCGTTCTCCTCGCCATCTTTCTGTCGTTTCTGGTCCTCTACGGCTACCAGACGTTCTTCTCGGAGCCGACGCCGGAGCCCGGAACGACCGCGACGTCCGCTCCCGCCGCAGTAACGGGATCGGCCCCCGCGCCGACCACGGCTGCCGCCAATCCTGCTGTTGCGGGAAGTGCAGAGCCTTCCTCCGCCGCAGTCGTCGGCGAGACCACGGAGCGTGACATTCGCGTCAACACGTCGCAGGTCGCGGCGGTCTTCACCAATCGCGGCGCGCGCCTCAAGAGCTGGGCGCTCAAGGGCTACCTCGATCAGCAGGGCAAGCCGCTCGAACTGGTGGACCAATCCATCGAGGGGACACAGCCGCTGCCGTTCTCGCTGAGCGTCGCGGACCAGACCACTACCGCGACGCTGAACAGCGCGCTCTACACGGTCCAGCAGTCTGACGATGCGGCCGCGCCACGCGTGGCGTTCGAGTACCGGAACGACGCGGGCCTCTCCGTGCGCAAGGAATTCACGCTCGATCCGAAGACCTTTACGGTGGCTCTGGCGACGAGCGTCTCATTGAATGGCGCCGCGGTGGTGCCGACCGTGCTGTGGGGTCCCGGCATGGGAGACAGCGACACGGGCCGTTACTCGAGTCCGGAGGCGCTGTACTCGACGGCTGGAAAGGTGAACCGTCTCGATGCGGGCGACATTGCGACGCAGTCGACCTACGAGCAGGAGTTCGATTACGTCGGCGTCGACGACCACTACTTCGCCGCGTTTGCGCTGAAGCCGGGCAAGACCAAAGTCGTCTACGAACCGGTGCAGCTGCCGAATGCCGCGGACCCGGCGACGCCGCGGGCGCAGATGGCGTTCTCGGTGACGCCGGCACGCGCCGATCAGACGCTCACCTACTTTGTCGGACCCAAGCAATTCGAGACGCTTGCCGCGATCGATCGCAACCTGGTCAAGGCGATCAACTTCGGCATGTTCTCGGTCATCGTGGTGCCGCTGCTCCGATCGCTGAACTGGATCTACGGCTTTGTCGGCAACTACGGCTGGGCGATCTTCATCCTCACCCTCCTGATCAACGTCGTGCTCTTCCCGCTGAACCACAAGAGCGTGGTCTCGATGCGGAAGATGCAGGAGATTCAGCCCGAGGCCAAGGCGATCCAGGAGCGCTACTCGAAGCTCAAGTCGACCGATCCCGCGCGCCAGAAGATGAACCAGGAGTTGATGGCGCTCTACCGCGACAACGGCGTCAACCCGGCAAGCGGCTGCATCCCGATTCTGCTCACGCTGCCGGTGTTTCTCGCGTTCTACGCGTTGCTCACCACGGCGATCGAGCTGCGCGGCGCGCCGTTCATCGGCTGGATTCACGACCTGTCGGCGCCCGATCCGTATTACGTGATGCCGGTGCTCGTCGGTCTCTCGCAGATCCTCACGCAGTGGCTGACGCCGCAGGCCGGCGCCGATCCGGCGCAGCAGAAGATGATGATGATCATGCCGGTCGTGCTGATCTTCGTCTTCGTCTCGACGCCGTCCGGAGCGCTGATCTACTGGTTCGTCGGCAACATCTGGCGCATTGCGCAGATGGAGCTGACCAACTACATTCACCCTCCGAAGGTGCGCGTGGTGCGTCCGGCGGCCGAGCGTCGTGTGAAGCGCGTGGGCGGCGGGAAGACCGAAAGCGCGGCACGAGAGAGCTGACATGGCCGATCAGATTGCGCCGATCGTCGAATTCCTGAATCGTTTCAACGCCGCGCTCGGCATCGCATCGCCCGTCGAAGTGGACGACACCGGCGACGGCCCGCGCCTCAATCTCTCGGGCGACGACGCCGAGATCCTGGTGCGGCACCGCGGCGAGCCGCTCAAGGCGCTGCAGCACGTTGTCGACATGGCGTTCGGCCGCGACCTGCCCGACGATCGCCGCATCTTCGTCGACGCGCTCGCGTACCGCAGAGGCAAGGACGCTGAGCTGCGGCAGATGGCCCGCTTCCTCGCAAACAAGGCGAAGGACACCGGGCTCGACCAGCAGATCGGGCCGCTCAATCCTTACGAGCGGCGCCTGGTGCACATGGCAGCAGCAGAAGTGCCGGGCGTGTTCACCGAGAGCATTGGCGACGCGTTCACGAAGACGGTCACGATTTCGATCCGCAAATAGGCTACAGGCGCCCGGCTTCAGGTTTCAGGCGTCCGCCTTCGGGCGCGCCCAGGGTGGACGGGGGCCCGGAGCCTAGAGCCAAAGCCTAGAGCCCAAAAGCCCCCGAGCTGCCGATCGCCTGGACATGTTTGCGACCACCGATACCATCGTCGCGATTGCCACGGCGCCCGGGCGCGGTGCGATCGGCATCGTCCGACTGAGTGGTCCGGACGCACAGCGCATCGCGGGCGTCCTGCTCGCGCGCACGACGCAGCTCGAGCCGAGGCACGCGACATTCGCGACGATCACTGCGGGAACGCTGCGCGATCAGGTCATCGTCACAAGCTTTCCCGCGCCCTCGTCGTACACGGGCGACGATATCGTGGAGATCAGCGCGCATGGAAGCGCGGTGCTCCTGCGCGCGATCGTCTCCGCCGCGATCGATGCAGGCGCAAGGCTTGCCGAACCGGGCGAGTTCACGCTGCGCGCGTTCCTGAACGGGCGGATCGATCTGCCGCGCGCCGAAGCGGTCGCCGATCTCATCGACGCGGTGACGCCGCTGCAGGCCCGCGCTGCGTTCGATCAGTTGAACGGGACACTGACGTCGGAGATCGGAGCCATCGAGTCCGCGCTTTTCGATCTGAGCGCTCGCCTCGAAGCGTCCGTTGACTTCCCCGACGAGGGCTATCACTTCATCGATCCCGCAGCAGTGGTGACCGAGGTCGACGCGGTCATCGCCCGCATCGACCGGCTGCTCGCGGCGTCGCGGCGCGGACGGCTGGTTCGCGAAGGGGTGCAGATTGCCATTGCCGGCCGGCCGAACGCCGGCAAGTCGAGCCTGTTCAACGCGCTGGTCGGATCGCACCGGGCGATCGTCACCGAGGTGCCGGGGACGACACGCGATCTGCTTACCGAGGTGGTCGATCTCGGCGGACTGCGCGTCACCCTGGTTGACACGGCGGGCCTGCGGGAGCCGGATGACGCGATCGAGCGGGAAGGTGTCTCGCGCGCGCGTCGTGCGCTCGATGTATCCGATTTGATACTCCTGGTCTGTGATGGCTCTCGGTCGTGGGACGATGCAGATCGGGATCTTGTGAGTCAAATACCTGTAAACAAAAGACTTATTGTCTCAAGCAAGTCCGATTGCGAAGCGCGCTGGGAACGGGCCGACACGGTCCGTGTCTCCGCGCTGACGGGCGACGGCCTGGAGGCGCTCGCCAGGCACATCGCCCGCGCGCTGGACGTCGAGCCCTCGTCGGATGCGCCAGCAATCACGAACATCAGGCACATCGCGCTGGTGGATCGCGCTCGCGCATCGCTGCTGCGTGCTCGGATCGCCGCGGGTTCCGGTTCCGGCGCTGCCCTCTCGGAGGAGTTCGTGCTCGCGGACCTCAGGGACGCTGCCGACGCGCTCCAGGAGGTGACCGGCCGCCGGACCGCCGACGACCTGCTGGCGCACGTGTTCCAGCACTTCTGCATCGGGAAATAGCGTGGCGCGGCGATTCGACGTCATTGTGGTCGGCGCAGGACACGCAGGGTGCGAAGCTGCGCATGCGGCCGCGCGTCTGGGCGCACACGTCGGCGTGTGCACTCTGTCGACCGACACCGTGGCGCACATGCCGTGCAATCCGGCCATTGGCGGCACCGCAAAGGGCCACCTGGTGAGGGAGATCGACGCCCTCGGGGGGCTGATGGGACGCGCGATCGACGCTACCGGCATCCAGTTCAAGCTGCTGAATCGCAGCCGGGGGCCGGCTGTCTGGTCGCCACGGGCGCAGGCGGACAAGGCGACGTACGGCGCATGGGTCCGGGCGGAGCTCGATCGCCATCCGAACATCGAGTGGATCGTCGGCCGCGCGGGCCGGCTCGTGTCCGACGGCCAACGGATCGTCGGCCTGGCGTTGGAAGACGGCGATGTCGTTCACGCCGCCGCCGTCGTGGTCACCACCGGGACCTTCCTGAACGGTCTGATTCACATCGGCGAGGAGCAGCATCCGGCCGGACGCGCCGGCGAACCGCCCTCGCGCGAGTTGGCGGAGTCGCTGAAGGGGCTCGGGTTCGCCTGGGGGCGTCTGAAGACCGGCACGCCTCCACGCCTCGACCGCGAGAGCATCGACTTCGAGCGTCAGGTTGCACAAGGCGTCTTTGCTGTCGAGCCTGGCGATAACCGGCCTGTTCCGTTCTCCTTTGAAACGACAGCGATCGAGCGGCCGCAGATCGCGTGTCACCTCATCCACACGACACCGCGGGTCCACGAGCTCGTTCGCGCCAATATCGGCCGATCGCCGCTTTTCAACGGTCAGATCTCGGGCATCGGCCCGCGCTATTGCCCGTCGCTCGAGGACAAGATCGTTCGCTTCCCGGACCGCGAGCGTCACCAGATCTTCCTCGAGCCCGAGGGCGTGGACGCCCGCGAGATCTACGTCAACGGCTTCTCGATGAGCCTGCCTCGAGAGGTCCAGCTCGAGCTCGTACGGTCGCTCCCCGGCCTTGAGGATGCAGTCATGCTGCGTCCCGGGTACGCCGTGGAGTACGACTTCATCCAGCCGACCGAGCTCACACGAAGCCTCGAGGCGAAGCGGCTCGTCGGTCTTTTCCTCGCCGGGCAGATCAACGGCACGTCCGGCTACGAGGAAGCGGCGGCCCAGGGGCTGGTCGCCGGCGCGAACGCCGCGAAACGGGCGCTTGGCGGGGCTCCGCTCGAGCTTGGACGAGACGAGGCCTACATCGGCATCCTCGTTGATGACCTCATCACAAAGGGATGCCTCGAGCCTTACCGGATGTTCACGTCGAGGGCGGAGTACCGCCTGCTGCTGCGGATTGACAACGCCGACCTGCGCCTGTCCCCGCGGGCGCGCGAGGCGGGCCTGCTCTCCGACGAGCGCTGGGACCTGTTCGAGCGGCGGCGCGCGCGGCTGGAGCGGAACCTCTTGGCGCTGTCGCAGACCTACGTCCGCGCCGAGTCTGGTGATCGAGTGCCGGCGGCGCAGCTCCTTCGCCGGCCGGAGGTCACGATCGCGGCACTGCGGTCGAACGGGGTTGCGCTCGAAACCGATCCGCTGCGTGAGGCGACGGACTTGGCGACCCTAGAAACCTCGGTCAAGTACGAAGGTTACCTGCGTCGCCAGGAGAGCGAGATTGAGCGCGCCAGGCGCGACGAGCGACGGCGGATACCCTCCGCGTTTCCTTTCGGGTCGGTCCCCGGCCTGACGCGCGAGGTCGTCCAGCGGCTGGAACAGGTTCGGCCGGATACACTGGGACAGGCGCTGCGGATCCCGGGGGTCACCCCAGCCGCAGTTGCGGTTCTTTCGGCCTTCGTCGGGCGCTTCCAGCCTGGAGCCGTGCGTCGTGACGTCCACCCAGACGATTGATGCGATTTTCCAGCGAACCGAAGCGGCCGGGCTCGAAATACCCCCAGATGTGCTCTCAAGCTGCGCCGGTTACCTCGACCTTCTCTCCACCTGGAACCAGCGCATCAACCTGACCGCGTTACCTCTCTCTCCTGCCACTCCCCAGGCAATCGACCGGCTGATCGTCGAACCCCTGCTGGCTGCGCCGTTTCTTGAGCCGGATTCAGCGTGGGCCGACCTCGGCAGTGGCGGAGGCTCTCCTGCGCTGCCGCTCAAGATTGCCAGGGTACAGACGACGTTAACGATGGTGGAGTCGAAGGAGAGGAAGAGCGCGTTCTTGCGTGAGGTGATTCGCGTGCTTCATGTCGTGCGGGCGAACGTTTTCACGGGGCGGTTCGAGGACGCCGAGTTGGTTGGGCTCGACGCGGTCACCATTCGCGCCGTTAAGCTCGACGCGAGCGCCGTGTCGGTAGTTGGCCGCATGCTCCGGAAGGATGGGCTGCTGCTGATCTTTGGGTCGGCGGCACACTCCTGGGCTGGATTCCTGCCTGACAAGACAGTCCAGCTTCCAGGGTCTGACGGTTCGAAGCTTCTGGTGTTGCGGAAGCTTTGATGAGCGCCTGTAGGGCCAGGTCTACATCACTCTGGCCCAGCCGCTACCTCTACATCATTGGGTTCCGGCCGCATTAGACCGCCCGTCCCACGAGACCGGCCCGTCCGACGCCAGAGCCGTGAGGGGATGTTCCACGTGGAACATATGGTCACGGTTGACCGGGACGCCGGGTTCCCCTATCCTGCTGTCCCGCACTGACAACCTTGCTAGGTTATTCGACCAAATGAGCCGCGTTGTAGCCGTCGCCAACCAGAAAGGCGGGGTTGGGAAGACCACCACTGCCATCAACCTCGCGGCGTCGCTCGCGCTCGCCGGCCAGCGCGTGCTGCTCGTCGACACCGATCCCCAGGGAAACGCGACCAGCGGCGTCGGCCAGAAGGACACACGGCGCCGAAGCCGGCACCATCTACGACGCGCTCACGAGCGCCGACCCGGTCCGCGATGCGCACCCGTTCATCCTCCCGACGACCATCGAGCGCCTGTCGCTGATTCCTGCCGACCGCAACCTCACCGGCGCGGAAATCGAGATGGTGCCGCTCGAGCGCCGCGAGGAGCGCCTGCGACTCCTGCATCGGCTCGGTGCGCGACGAGTACGACTACATCTTCATCGACTGCCCGCCCTCGCTCGGCCTGCTGACGCTGAACGCGCTGGTCGCTGCCGACGCCGTGCTGATTCCGCTGCACTGCGAGTACTTCGCGCTCGAGGGGCTCGCCGATCTGTTCGGCACGATCCGCCGTGTGCGCGCGTGCGCTGAATCCGGCGCTCGATATCGAGGGCGTGCTGTTGACGATGTTCGACGAGCGCACCAACCTCGGGCAGCAGGTGGCCAACGACGTGCGCGGGTTCTTCAAGGAGAAAGTCTTCCGCACCGTCGATTCCGCGCAACGTCCGTCTCGGCGAGGCGCCGAGCCACGGGATGCCGGTCATTCTCTACGACCCGAAGTCGCGCGGCGCGGAAGCCTACGTCGCGCTCGCGCGCGAAGTGCTCGAACGCGGCGCAGACGGCCGCGCCTGCGGGCACGCCGTAACCGTTGACGCGATTCGCTGGATTTGCGACTTGCTGATTTGCGACTTGTGACTATATGGAAAAACGTCCCGCTCTCGGAAAAGGCCTGAGCGCCCTCATCCCCGATGCTCCCGAGCCGCGCAGCGGCGCCGGCATCGAGGTCGACATCGATCGCCTCTCGCCCAACGCGTTCCAGCCCCGCGGCCAGATGGACGATGCGCGGCTGGAGGAACTGGCGGCGTCGATCAAGTCGAACGGCATCATCCAGCCGATCGTCGTCCGCAAGGTGGGCGAACGCTTCCAGATCATCGCCGGCGAGCGGCGCTGGCGCGCCGCGCAGAAGGCGGGGCTGCTGCGCGTGCCGGTCGTGGTGCGCGAGGTCGCGCCGGCCAGGAGCGGTCGCGTGCTGGAGATGGCGCTGATCGAAAACATCCAGCGCGAGAACCTGAACGCCGATCGACGAAGCGCTCGCCTACCGGCGTCTGACCGACGAGTTCGCGCTGACGCAGGAGGAGATCGCCGGCGCGGTCGGCAAGGATCGCGCGACGGTCGCGAACATGCTCCGGCTGCTGAAGCTGCCCGACGAAGTGCGCGCGGAAGTCGCCTCCGGCGCGCTGTCGATGGGGCACGCCCGCGCGCTGCTGGCGCTTGCCGAGCGAGGCGGACCAGCGGCGCGCTCGCGCGCGAGGTGATCGCGCGCGCGCTGTCGGTGCGCGAGACCGAGTCGCTCGTGCGAAAGACGGCCGAAGGCGCGAAGCCGCGCGCCGGAACCGGCGGCGCCTGCGCAGGCCGACGTGCACACGCGCGCCGCCGAAGACGGCTTCGTCTTCGTTTCGGCACGCGGGTGCGCATCGTCCGCCAGGGGGCGCGCGGGCGCGATCGAGATCGATTTCGGTTCAGAAGACGAGCTGATACGGCTCTTCGAGCAGCTGACCGACGGGAGAGTGAGCTGACGCGAGCCGTCAGCGATGACCAAGCAAGACAGCGCCATGTTCAACGAGCGGCTCGGGAGCTCGCCGGTGCTATGGTATAAATCCCTGTTTCGCGCTTGTGAAACTTGGCGCAAGCTCCCGCGCCGCCCCAGCAAATCGTGACAAACCGAACTGCCGCCACCCGCTACGCCCGCGCCCTGCTCGACGTTGCGCTCAAGGAGCAGGCCGATCTGTCGCTGATCGAACGCCAGCTCGCGGACTTCGGCGCCCTCGTTCGCCAACCACGACGACGCTGCGCCAGGGCGCTGCTGAATCCGGCGGTGCCGGCGCCGCGCAAGCGCGCAGCCGTCGCTGAGCTCGTCGCGCGCGCGGAGCTCCACGCCGGTCCTCGGCAAGCATGCTCGTGCTCCTGGCCGAACGCGACCGCCTCGTGATCCTCCCGGACATCGTCGACGCCTATCCGGCGAGCGCCTGCTCGATCAGCAGCAACGTCGTCCGCGCCGAGGTCACGACGGCGCTGCCGATCGCCGCCGGAGCGCCGCCAGGAGATCGAGCAGAGCCTCGCGCGCGCGACCGGCCGGACCGTCAACTGACGACGCGCGTCGACCCGTCGATCATCGGCGGCATGGTGGCGCGGGTCGGCAGCACGGTGTTCGACGGCAGCGTCACGAATCACCTGCAGCGAATGAGACAGCGGCTCGAGGAGAGCATCTACAGAGCAGATTCATGGACATCAAAGCCGAAGAAATTTCCAAGATCATCCGCGACCAGATCGGCAGCTACGCTGTCGACGTCGACGTGGCCGAAGTCGGGAGCATCATCTCGATCGGCGACGGCATCGCGCGATTGCACGGCGTCGAGAACGCCATGGCCGGCGAGATGCTCGAGTTCCCGCACGGCGTGTTCGGCATCGCGCTGAACCTCGAAGAAGAGAGCGTCGGCGCGGTGCTGCTCGGCGAGTTCACAGGAGATCAAGGAAGGCGACATCGTCAAGCGCACCGGCCGCATCATCTCGGTGCCGGTCGGCGAGGAAATGCTCGGCCGCGTGGTCAACGCGCTCGGCCAGCCGATCGACGGCAAGGGACCGATCGCGACCAAGCAGTTCTCGCCCATCGAGCGCCTCGCGCCAGGCGTCGTCGATCGCCAGCCGGTGAAGGAGCCGCTGCAGACCGGGCTGAAGGCCATCGACGCGATGGTGCCGATCGGCCGCGGCCAGCGCGAGCTGATCATCGGCGACCGCCAGACCGGCAAGACCGCCGTGGCGATCGACGCGATCCTGAACCAGAAGGACACCGGCGTCATCTGCATCTACAACGCGATCGGCCAGAAGCAGTCGACGGTCGCCCAGGTGGTCCGCACGCTCGAGGAAGCCGACGCGATGCGCTACACCATCGTCGTCGCCGCCGGTGCGTCCGACCCGGCGCCGCTGCTCTACATCAGCCCGTATTCCGCGTGCGCGATCGGCGAGTACTTCCGCGACAGCGGCCGCCACGCGCTCTGCGTGTACGACGACCTGTCGAAGCACGCGCAGTCGCGTACCGCGAGATCTCGCTCCTGCTCCGCCGTCCGCCGGGCCGCGAAGCGTACCCGGGCGACGTCTTCTACCTGCACTCGCGGCTGCTGGAGCGCGCGGCGAAGCTGAAGACCGAACTGGGCGGCGGATCGCTGACGGCGCTGCCGATCATCGAGACGCAGGCGGGCGACCTGTCGGCGTACATCCCGACGAACGTCATCTCGATCACCGACGGCCAGATCTTCCTCGAGTCGGACCTGTTCCACCAGGGCGTCCGGCCGGCTATCAACGTCGGCAACTCGGTGTCGCGCGTCGGCGGATCGGCGCAGATCAAGGCGATGCGCCAGGTGGCCGGCACGCTGCGGCTCGACCTGGCGCAGTACCGCGAGCTGGCGGCGTTCGCGCAGTTCGGCAGCGATCTGGACAAGTCGACGCAGGCGCAGCTCACCCGCGGCGCGCGGCTGGTCGAGATCCTGAAGCAGCCGCAGTACGCGCCGCTGCCGGTGGAGCGCCAGGTGGCGATCATCTACGCCGGCACGAACGGTTACCTCGACACCATCGCAGTCGGCGACATCCACGCCTTCGAGACGGAGCTGTATGCCTTCCTCGAGGCGCGCGCGCCGGAGGTGCTGCGCGGCATCGCCGAGAAGAAGCAGCTCGACGACCAGATCAAGGCGGCGCTGAATGCCGCGGTGAAGAAGTTCGCGACCGAGTTCGCGGCGCGGAAGGCGGCCGCCGCGTAAAACGGCCTTCACGAGGGCACGAAGGTGCGAAGGTCTTCTTGGTTTTCTTGTGAAGAGTTCTTCGTGGTTTTCGTGTCTTCGTGATTGTTGGACAGTGTGAGTCATGCCATCACTGATTGACCTCCGCCGCCGCGTGCGCGCGGTGAAGAACACGCAGCAGATCACCAAGGCGATGAAGATGGTCGCCGCGTCGAAGCTGCGGCGCGCGCAGGAAAAGATCACGAACGCGCGTCCCTACGCCGTCCAGATGCAGCAGGTGCTCGCCAGCGTGGCCGGTCGCGTGGACGCGTCGATCCACCCGCTCCTCGAAGTGCGCGAGCCGCGGCCGGACAGCCGGACGCTCGTCATCGTCAGTCACCGCCGACAAGGGGCTGTGCGGCAGTTTCAATACGAACGCGATCAAGGCCGTGTCGCAGACGGTCATCGGCTCGCCGACGCCAGTTACCCTGGGCCTGGTGGGCCGCAAGGGGCGCGAGTACTTCGGCCGCCGCGGATTCCCGGTGCACTTCGAGCAGGTCGGGATCTTCCAGAAGCTGCGGTTCGAGGACGCCCAGACGATCGCGCAGCTGGCGATCGATGCGTTCACCTCCGGGGCGGTCGATCGGGTCGTGCTCGTCTACAACGAGTTCCGGTCCGTCATCTCGCAGCGGGTGGTCGTGGACCAGCTGCTGCCGATCGCGCGCGGCAACCTGGGGACTGAAGCCGCGCCGAAGGATGGCGAGTCGCAGGTCGACTACCTGTACGAGCCCTCGCCGCAGCAGATCTTCAACCAGCTCCTGCCGCGCTACGTCGAGGTGCAGGTCTACCGCGCGCTGCTCGACTCGAACGCCGCGTTCTATGCGGCGCAGATGACGGCGATGGACACGGCCACGCGCAACTCGGCGGACATGATCAGCAGCCTCACGCTGTACATGAACAAGGTGCGGCAGGCGGCGATCACGCGCGAGATCATCGAGGTCGTGTCGGGAGCGCAGGCGAACTGAACCAGCGGAACTTGGTTCAGTTCTAAGTTCGAGAGTGAAACATGGCTGATACGAAGTTCGGGAAAATCGTGGCAATCATCGGGCCGGTGCTCGACGTCGAGTTCGAGGCGGGCCACCTGCCTGAGATATACAACGCACTGCGGATCCAGTACGAAGACTGCAAGAAACGGGCGAGATCGACATCATCGCCGAGGTCGAGCAGCACCTCGGCGAGAACCGCGTCCGCGCGGTCGCGATGAAGCCGACCGACGGCATGCAGCGCGGGATGAAGGCCGAAGATCTCGGCGCGCCGATCAGCGTGCCTGTCGGCCCCCAGACGCTCGGCCGCGTGCTGAACGTCCTCGGCGAGCCGGTGGACTTCCCCGATCGCCCGGTCATGGCGACGGAGCGCTGGCCGATTCACCGCGCCGCGCCGACGCTCGAGCAGCAGTCGACCGAGTTGAAGATGTTCGAGACCGGCATCAAGGTCATCGACCTCCTCGAGCCGTACCTGCAGGGCGGCAAGATCGGCCTGTTCGGCGGCGCCGGCGTCGGCAAGACGGTCATCATCCAGGAACTGATCCACAACATCGCGACCAAGCACGGCGGTGTGTCGGTGTTCGCCGGTGTCGGCGAGCGCACGCGCGAGGGGAACGACCTCTGGCTCGAGTTCCAGGAGAGCGGCGTCATCGACATCAACGACCCGGCCAAGTCGCGCGCCGCGCTGGTCTACGGGCAGATGACCGAGCCGCCGGGCGCCCGTCTGCGCGTCGGCCTGTCCGCACTGACCGTCGCCGAGTACTTCCGCGACGCCGAAGGCAAGGACGTGCTCCTGTTCGTCGACAACGTGTTCCGCTTCACGCAGGCCGGCTCGGAAGTGTCGGCGCTGCTCGGCCGCATGCCGTCGGCCGTCGGTTACCAGCCGACGCTGGCGAGCGAGATGGGCGCAGATGCAGGAGCGCATCACCTCGACCCAGAAGGGGTCGATCACCTCGGTGCAGGCGATCTACGTCCCCGCCGACGACTACACCGACCCGGCGCCGGCGACGACGTTCGGCCACCTGGACGCGACCACGAACCTGTCGCGCGCGATCGCGGAGCTCGGCATCTACCCCGCGGTCGATCCGCTGGCATCGACGTCGCGCATTCTCGACCCGCGCATCCTCGGCAACGAGCACTACACGGTGGCCCGGGCGGTGAAGCAGATCCTGCAGCGCTACAAGGACCTGCAGGACATCATCGCGATTCTCGGCATCGACGAGCTCTCGGAAGACGACAAGCTCACCGTGTCGCGCGCGCGCAAGATCCAGAAGTTCCTGTCGCAGCCGTTCTTCGTCGCGCAGCAGTTCACCGGCCTCGAAGGCAAGTACGTCCCGATTGCCGACACGATTCGTGGCTTCAAGGAGATCGTCGATGGCAAGCACGACGAGATTCCCGAGCAGGACTTCTACCTGGCCGGCACGATCGACGAAGTGATCGAGCGGTTCAGGAAGCGGCAGGCGGCCTAAGAAAGGCGTCGGGCCCAGAGCCTTTAGAAACATGGCCTCACCCACTCAGTTCCGACTGGAGGTCGTCGCGGCCGATCGATCGCTCGTCAACGCGATGGTCGACGAGGTGCAGATTCCCGGCTCCGAGGGCTACTTCGGCGTGCTGGCCGGCCACACGCCGCTGCTCGCCCTCCTCGGCGTCGGCGAGCTCTGGTACCGGCAGGGCAACGAGACGCACCATCTCGCGATCGCGCACGGCTTCGCGGAGGTGCAGCCGGACCGCGTGACAATCCTCGCGCAGATCGCCGAGCGGGCGGACGAGATCGATGTCGCCCGGGCCGAAGCGGCGAAGCGCCGAGCCGAGGACCGACTTGCGTCACCGCACGCCGACATGGACTTCGAGCGGGCCCGCGTCGCGCTCATGAAGGCGCTGATCCGGCTGCAGGTGGCCAGTCGCACCCGAATCCGTGGATGATTGAGCGGCGGGGCCTGCGCACGCCCGCTCCGCCGCCCGATGATCCCGGCCGCACGACATGTTCTCCAACCTCGCACAATTGATCCGCTATCGTGGGCTCGTCCAGAGCCTGGTCGCGCGCGAGCTGAAGGCGCGCTACCGCGGATCGGTGCTCGGCTTCCTCTGGTCCTTCATCAACCCGCTGCTGCTGCT
Source organism: uncultured Acidobacteriota bacterium (assembly GCA_963748265.1). GTDB lineage: Bacteria > Acidobacteriota > Vicinamibacteria > Vicinamibacterales > CAVVIG01 > CAVVIG01. The sequence goes on from CAVVIG010000005.1 coordinate 757,146, forward strand.
CTCGATCTACACCTTCGTGTTCGCGGTCGTCCTGCCGAACCGGAATCCGATCGCGCAGCCGTACGCGGTGTTCATGTTCTGCGGCATCCTGCCCTGGAACTGGTTCTCCTCGTCGCTGATGGAGGCGTCGGATTCGCTGGTATCGGGTGGAAACCTGATCAAGAAGGTGCTGTTCCCGGCGGAGATCCTGCCGCTCGTGAGCGTGCTGGCGAACATGGTCCACTTCTTCCTGGGCCTGCTGATTCTCGTCGCCTTCCTGATCGGCTACCGCCACTGGCCCGACCCCGTCGGGCTGCTCTGGTTCCCGGTCATCGTGCTCGTGCAGCTGGTGTTCACCTGCGGGCTCGCGCTGTTCCTCTCGGCGCTCACCGTCCACTACCGCGACATTCGCGACCTGCTGTCGAACCTCCTGATGTTCTGGTTCTTCGCCACGCCGATCATCTACCCGTGGCAGGACGAGAACGTGCGGCAGTACAAGTGGCTGTTCGACCTCAACCCGTTCACGCACCTCGCGGTGTCGTACCAGGAGATCCTGTTCTTCCCCGGACCGGTCGGCCACGCCGCGTGGCTGGTCGCGCTCGGTGCCGTGTCGATCGTGGTGTTCCTCGGCGGCTACTGGTTCTTCGATCGCCTGCGCGACTCGTTCGCCGAGGCTGTCTGATGATCAACCTCACGAAGGCACGAAGAACACGAAGGTCCGGTCTGGCAAAGCGAGCTTCGTGTCTTCGTGTTCTTCGTGAAGCTGGCACGGTGTCAGGCCGATGAACGCGATCGAGCTCGATCACGTCACGAAGATCTACCGGCGCTACAGCGGGCGGCAGTTCGCCACGCTCAAGAGCGCCCTGCTCCAGCGCAGCATCCTGCGCGACCTCCAGGCGAGCGAGACGTTTCCGGCGCTGACCGACGTCTCCTTCACCGTTCCGCAGCGGCACCACCTACGGCGTCATCGGCCGTAACGGCTCCGGGAAGAGCACCGCGCTCAAGCTGGTCGCCGGCATCACGAAGCCGACGAGCGGGCGCGTGCGCGTCGAGGGGCGCATTTCGGCGCTCATCGAGCTCGGCGCCGGCTTCCACCCGGAGATCTCCGGCCGCGAGAACGTCTTCATCAACGGCATCATGCTCGGCCTCTCGAAGAAGCAGATCGAGGAGCGCTTCGACGAGATCGTCGACTTTGCGGAGCTGCGGGAGTTCATCGACGCGCCGGTGAAGACCTACTCGTCGGGCATGTACATGCGACTCGGCTTCGCCGTCGCGATCCACGTCGACCCCGACGTGCTGCTCGTCGACGAGGTGCTCGCCGTCGGCGACGAGGGATTCACCCACAAGTGCCTCGACAAGTTCGCGGAGTTCAGGCGCCGGAACAAGACAATTCTGCTCGTCACGCACTCGCTCAGCCTCGTCGAGCGCTTCTGCGACGAGGCGGTCTGGATCGACCATGGGCGCGCGCGCGGCAACGGCGACCCGAGACGCGTCGTCGACGCGTACCTGACCGCTGTCGAGCAGGGAGAGGAGCAGTTGCTCGCATCGACGACCGCGAAAGCGGTGGAGTCGGCCAGCAGGCGGACCGCGTCCGTGCCATATCCCCCATCCGCTCCTCCGCCGGCCGCGGGTGATGCCGGTTCGGGAGGCGCCCAGGCGGCCGATTCGGCTGCAGACGCGACTCCGCGCAACATGTTCGAAGCGACCGAGGGGCGCTGGGGCTCGCGCGAGATCGAGATCACGGACGTCGCGCTCCTCGACCATGCCGGCAAGCCGGCACACGTGTTCCACAGCGGCGACGCCATGTCGGTGCGGCTGTCGGTCACGGCGCACGCGCCTGCATCGGACTTCGTGTTCGGCATCGGTCTCTTCAACGCCGAAGGGGTCTGCTGCTACGGGACGAACACGTATCTCGAGGAGATGGACACCGGTCAGCATCGACGGCGCTGTGCAGGCGAGCTTCGCGATCGATCGGCTCGATCTGGTCGAGGGCACCTACAAACTGGACGTCGCGGTCCACAAGCGCGACGGCTATCCGTACGACTACCATCGCCTGCTCTACACGTTCCGCGTGAAATCGCGCACGCACGACGCCGGCATCTACCGTCCGCCGCATCGCTGGAGCTTCACCGGCGCCGTGTCGTTCGCCGAAGGCGTCGACAAACTGTAGGTGCGCCACATGCCGGTGTGCACGCGCGACGAGGCCAGGGAGTTCACCGAAGCTGCGAGAGTGGCCGGCCGGCGTGTCGTGTTCACCAACGGCGTGTTCGACCTGCTCCACCCCGGGCACGCGCGATACCTGCAGCAGGCGCGCGCACTCGGCGACCTGCTGGTTGTGGGCATCAACAGCGATCGATCGGTGCGGGCGAACAAGGGACCGGAGCGGCCGATTACACCAGAGGCCGAACGCGCCGAGGTCCTCGCGGCGCTGGCGTGTGTCGACTGCGTCACGGTCTTCGACGAGGAGACGCCGTACCTGATCATCCAGGCGCTTCAGCCGGACGTGCTCGTCAAGGGCGCGGACTGGGCCGCCGACGCGATCGTCGGCCGCGACATCGTCGAGGCGCGCGGCGGGAAGGTCGTGCGGATGGCGGTCGAGCAAGGGCACTCGACGACGAGCATCGTGAACAAGATCCGTCGGCAGCGTCCGTAGTCTGTAGGGTCGGGTCTTAAGACCCGACCTACACGTATCAGCGGTTACACTGGAATGTTGCCGTGTCGACCTCTACCTCACTGAACCTCCGCGCCCTGCTGAAAGAGGCCGTCGTCCGCAGCGGCATGGACGCTCCGGTGGCGGCCTTCTCGGGGCTCAACGGACCGGCCAAGGCGCTGTTCGTCGCATCGGCCGCTCAGGCGATGCCGCGCGGCGTCGTGCTGTACGTCGTGCCGGCCGACCGCGACCTGGAACAGGCCGTACGCGATGTCTGCTTCTTCGTCTCGGCGCTCGAGGGGTTGTCGGACGCCGCCGCCGACCGGGCCGTCCTCCCGTTCCCTTCGCACGAGATCGACCCGTACCGCGGCATGGCGCCGCATGCCGGCGTCACGACCACGCGCGCACGCGCGCTGCACGCCCTCGCTACCGGCGCCGCCCGCGTCATCGTCGCCTCCGCGCCCGCGCTGCTGCCGCGCGTCAGCGCGCCGGCCCGCCTGATGAACGCGTCGATCGATCTGCGCCCAGGTCAGGAGATCGCGCCGACCGATCTGGGCGAGCTGCTCGTGGACGCCGGCTTCCGCCGCGAGGATCCGGCCGACGAACATGGCGAGTTCGCCGTCCGCGGCGGCATCCTCGACGTCTTCCCTGCCAACGAAGCAGAACCCGTTCGGCTCGAGTTCATCGGCGACACGATCGAGACGCTGCGCACCTACGACCCCGGCACCCAGCGTTCCGTCCGTGCGATCGATCAGCTCACGATCGTTCCCCTCAACGACTGCCTCGGCGACGACCGCAGCGGCACCTTCTTCGATTACCTCGCCCGCGCGCGCGAATCGCGCATCGTCATGTCGGAGCCGGACGACGCGAAGGCGGCGGTCACGCGCCTCATCGAGCAAGTGCAGCGCAGCTACGAAGCGATCAGCGGCGCCGCGCCTGCTTCCGAAGAGGCCGCCGAGGAGTGGCCCGACGAGACCTGGGACGACGCCGAGGAAGGCGAGCCGCAGCCGGAGAAGCCGGCCGTGCGCCTCAGGAAGACGCCTGGCGGCCGCAAGGTGCTGACGGTGCCGGATCAGCCGCGCACTCCGCCGGAATCCGCCCGTGACCGATCGACGGCGTCGAAGCCGGCGCGGCGCTCGCCGCGCGTGCCGCCGGCGGACATCCGCCCGCCCGCCGACCTCTTCGTCGACGCCGCTACCGTCGAAGCGCGGCTGGCCGGCGCCACGACGCTCGTCGAACTGGGGATTGACGATGCCGTGTCGGTCGACACGCCCCGACGCGGCCACATCCGCTGCCAGCCGAGTGTCGAGTTCCGGGGACGCGTCCCCGACTGGGTCGCGGAGATCAAGCGCCTGCGCCAGGAAGGCGAGTCGATCCTCTTTGTCGCCGAGACGAGCGGCCGCGCCGAGCGCACGATCGAGCTGCTGAAGGAGTACGACCTCTTCGCGGTCCCGGTCGATCGCGCCGACGATGCGCGGTATGCCGCGGTGCTGGTGGCCACCGGCGCGCTGTCGCGCGGCTTCCGACTCGCGGACGCCGGCCTGCAGATCTTCGCCGAGCTCGACGTCTTCGACGAGGAACGGCGCCCCGAGCGCCGCCGATCCGCGACCCGTGCGTTCCTGTCCGACCTGCGCGATCTGAAGGTGGGCGATCTCGTCGTCCACGTCGATCACGGCATCGGCATGTTCGTCGGTCTCAAGCAGATTGGCGTCGGACCCGCCGCGGCCACGGCATCGGGCGAAGTGCAGGAGTTCCTCGAGCTGCGCTACGCCGGCGAGGACAAGCTGTTCGTGCCGGTGGAACGGCTCGACCTGGTGCAGAAGTACACCGGCGCGTCGCGGCCGCCGATCGATCGCCTGGGCGGCGCCACGTGGGAACGCGCGAAGACCCGCGTCAAGAAGGCCATGCGCGACATGGCCGAGGAGCTGCTGAAGCTCTACGCCGCGCGCAAGGCCGTTCCTGGCCACGCGTTCACGGCCGACTCGCACTGGCAGAAGGAGTTCGAGGACGCGTTCCCGTACGAGATGACCGTCGATCAGCAGTCGGCGATCGGCGACATCAAGACGGACCTCGAAGCGCCGACGCCGATGGACCGGCTGCTGTGCGGCGACGTCGGCTACGGCAAGACGGAAGTGGCGATGCGCGCCGCGTTCAAGGCGGTGATGGACGGCAAGCAGGTCGCCGTCCTCGCGCCGACGACGATCCTCGCGTTCCAGCACGAGAAGACCTTGCGCGAGCGCTTCGCCGGCTTCCCCGTCAGCATCGACATGGTGAGCCGCTTCCGGAACAAGCAGGAACAGAAGGAGACGCTGGCGAACCTCGCGGCAGGCAAGCTGGACATCATCGTCGGCACGCACCGGCTGCTGTCGAAGGACGTAGAGTTCCGCGATCTCGGCCTGCTGGTGGTGGACGAAGAGCAGCGGTTCGGCGTCGCGCACAAGGAGAAGATAAAGCAGCTGCGCCGGAAGGTGGACGTGCTGACGATGAGCGCCACGCCGATTCCGCGCACGCTGAACATGTCGCTGGTCGGCATCCGCGACATGTCGGTCATCGAGACGCCGCCGAAGGACCGCCTGTCGATCCAGACCAACGTGGTGAAGTTCGACCAGCAGGTCATCGCGCAGGCGATCCGTCACGAGCTGGAACGCGGCGGCCAGATATTCTTCGTCCACAATCGCGTCGAGTCGATCTACTCGATTGGCGATCTGCTCCGGCGCCTCGTGCCCGAGGCGCGCATCGTCGTGGGCCACGGACAGATGGACGAGGAGCTGCTCGAACGCGCGATGCTCGACTTCGTCGGCCGGAAGTTCGACATCCTGCTTGCGACCACGATCGTCGAGAACGGCCTCGACATCCCGAATGCCAACACGATCATCATCAACCGCGCCGATCGGTACGGGCTGTCGCAGCTCTATCAGCTGCGCGGGCGCGTGGGGCGATCGGATCGCCCCGCGTACGCTTTCCTGCTGATTCCGCCAGAGGACACGCTCACGCCCGTGGCGAAGAAGCGCCTTGCGGCGATGAAGGAGTTCAGCGACCTGGGCAGCGGCTTCCGCGTGGCGGCGCTGGACCTCGAGATCCGCGGCGCCGGCAACCTGCTCGGCGGCGAGCAGAGCGGCCAGATCGAAACCGTCGGGTTCGAGATGTACATGAAACTCCTCGAAGAGACAGTGCGCGAGCTGAAGGGCGAGGACATCGAAGACGATGTGCGCGCGAACGTGAACCTGCGCGTGGATCTGCGCATCGACGCGCTCGTACATCCCGGACACCAACCAGCGCCTGATGCTGTACCGGAAGGTCGCGTCAGCGCGCCGCGACGAGGAGGTCGACCGCGTGCTCGAGGAGGCGGCGGATCGGTACGGCCCGCCGCCGGTGTCGCTGCTCAACCTGGCGGACTACGGCCGCATCCGCATCATGGCGGACCGGCTCGGCGTCGAGTCGATCGACCGGGAAGGGCGCGGCGTCGTCATAAAGTTCGGGGGGCGGGCGAAGGTGGACCCGACGAAGATGGTCAACCTCGTGCGGCAGCGGAGCGACCTGACGATCATCCCGCCGTCGGGTTTGCGACTTTCGCTGGATCAAAGCAGGGGCAAGGATCAGGGATCGGGGATCAGGGATCATCAGGGATCAGGGAACAGGGATCAGGGATCAGGAGGGAAGGCGATGCCGCCCCGATCCGAGAGGCCCGATCCCCGATCCCTGATCGCTGATCCCCGATCGTTGTCGCGATACGCCAAACGCACTGATATCGCACCGAGCTGGTGGACGGCGCGTGCCAGGGCGGGCGAGGTCACGCCCGGTTTTACGAAGGCCGAGATCCTCAAGCCAAAGGCGGACGACCCGCGGGCCGAGGGCGGCGTGTTCGAGCGGGTCGGCGGGCTGCTGAGCGAGCTCGTCAGCAGCCATTAACCAGATCTGCGTGTCTGCTCTGGCGGCTGCCACAACTGTTGAGCCAGCTGCCGGCGGGCCGGCCCGGCCGGATGGTAGGATCGAAGGGTCTTAAGCACTATGAAATACCGCAATTCCCTTTTCGCCGCCCTCGTGCTCGCCGCCTGCATCGCCAGTGGTGGGGCTGTCGCCGCCGAGGTCATCGAGCAGATCATCGTCAAGGTGAACGGCGAGATCATGACCAAGACGGAACTGGAAAACCGTCAGGTTGCGACGCTCCGTCAGATGGGCCAGCAGGTCGGACTCCGTCCCGATTCGACCGACGCGCAGCTGAAACAGATGCTCGATCAGGTGACGCCGCAGCTGCTCGTGAACGCCATCGACGAGATGCTGATGGTGCAGCGTGGCCGTGAGCTCGGGTACCGCATGGCCGACGACCAGTTCCAGAACGTCCTGGACAGCATCAAGAAAGACAACAAGATCGAGACCGACGAGCAGTTCCAGGCCGCCCTCAAGTCCGAGAACATGACGCTCGCGGATCTCCGGCGCAGCCTCGAACGCCAGATGATCGTCTCGCGCGTGCAGCAGAACGAGGTGATGAGCCGCATCGCCGTCGACGACGAGGAAGCACGGAAGTACTACGACTCGCACGTGAGCGAGTTCACGTCGGCACGGACGATCACGCTGCGCGAGATTTTCGTGAACGTGCCCGGCGATGGTCAGACGATCAACGTGGGACGCGACGAGGAAGCGCGGGAGAAGATCAACCAGCTTCGCCAGCGTGCGCTCGGCGGCGAGAGCTTCGAGAAGCTGGCGACGGAATTTTCGGACGCGCCGTCGAAGGCGAACGGCGGGCAGATCGGACCGCTGAACGTCGCGGACCTCTCCCCGGACGTGCAGAAGCTGCTCGAGCCCATGAAGCAGGGCGACATCACGGAGCCGCTGCGCAGCCAGCGTGGCTACCAGCTCCTGAAGCTGGAAGTCGCGTCGGCAGCGGAAGTGAAATCGTTCGAGGAGGCGCGCGAGGACATATCCAACCGCGTCTTCACGGACAAACGGCGCGAGGAGTTCGAGAAGTACCTCCAGAAGCTCCGGGCGCAGGCCATCATCGAGTGGAAGAACGACGACGTGAAGAAGGCCTACGACCAGGGTCTGGTGGCCGTCCGCCCCCAGAGCTGAACCCGCCCGTGCTCGTGACCGACCGGCCGACACCAGCCCCCCTGCTGCAGCCCGCGCAGTGGTTCGCCGTCTGGACCCGGTCCCGCCACGAGCAGGTCGTCCGCGACCAGCTCGAACGCAAGCAGATCGACGCGTTTCTCCCGACCATCCCCCGCTGGAGCCGCTGGAAAGACCGCAAGAAGCGGATCGACTGGCCGCTGTTCCCGGGCTACTGCTTCGCCCGCTTCGACCCCGAGGACGCCTTGTCGATCCTGACGTGCACGGGCGTGGTCAGCATCGTCTCGTTCGAGGGGAAGCCGGCGCCGATCCCCCACGCCGAGCTCGAGAGCATTCGCCTGCTCGTGTCGAGCGAGCTGCAGTACGATCCCTGCCCGCTGGTCCAGGAAGGGCAGATGGTGGAAGTGGTGCACGGTCCGCTGCGTGGTGTCATCGGCCGGCTGACGCGCAAGGACGCTCAGCGCGCGCGACTGGTGCTGTCAGTGGATCTGATCGGGCAGGCCGTGTCGGTGGAAGTGGACGCGGCCGACGTCAAGCCGTACTAATCACAGTTACCGACGGGTCACACGACGCAGTTCCGCCCCGCCGCCTTTGCCTGATAAAGCCGTCGGTCCGCGGTACGGAGCGTTGACGCGAAGTCGTAGTCGTTCTGGAATTCCGCGGCACCCGCGGAGATGGTGACCGGCCCGATGCCGTGCGTGTCCAGGGCCTGGACCGCGATGCGCAGCCGGTCGGCCAGCGACCGGGCGACGTCGAGCCCGGCGCCCGGCAGCACCAGCAGGAACTCCTCACCACCCCATCGCACCAGGATGTCGTAGGCGCGAATCGTCCTGCGCAGCAGCGCACTCACGTCCCGGAGCAGCTGGTCGCCTGCCTGGTGTCCGTAGGTGTCGTTCACGGCCTTGAAGCGATCGATGTCGATGAGGATGCAGCTGAGAGGTCGCCGCTCGCGCTTTGCGCGCGAGATCTCGCTCGCAATGTGCTTCTCCCCGCCGCGCCGGTTCGCGATGCCGGTGAGCGGATCGGTGGACGCGAGGTGCTGCAGCGCCTCGACATCCTCGGGGAGCTCGATCGACGGTTTGCGCTCGGGGGGCGGCGCCGGCGCCGGCACGAGGCGATCGAGCTCGTCGCCGATGCGGCGTCCGAACGTGGCGAGCGTGTCGACATCGGTGGCGCTGAGCACCACCGGCTGCGTGTCGAAGACACAGAGGGCCGCACGCAGCGACTCGCGTGTCGCACCTGCGGGCACGGCCGCGAAGCCGCGCGCCGGGTTGCTGCCCCGCGACGCGATCGCGCCGAAGACCGGGTGATTCTCCAGGTCCGGCACGACGAGCGGGTCGGTACCGGCGGCGATCTGCCGGAGAACGGCGACGTCCAGCATGTCGCCGATACCCGCCGAGAGATCCGGCCCCTTCGTGCTCGCCTGGATGGCAAGCGATTCCTGGTCCCCGACCTTCAGGTACCCGAGGCCGATCGGCATCCCGAAGCGTCTGCGGATCTCGAGCACCGCCCGGTCGACGATTTCGTCCGGCTCCGGCGGCGAGCCCTTCGCGATGGCCGTGTCGACGGGCGCGAGCAGCGTGCGCGCATCGCGCGCCGGGTCGAGCCCCGAGAAGATGACGTCCCTGACCGTGGCCTTCTCCGCGTCGAGCGGGAGGATCCCTGAAATTCCGAGCGACGGTGAGAGCTCGCGTGCCGCCACGCGCAGCGACTCGTGAGCCGAGACGACAATCACCTGCGTCTGGTGCTCAGAGGGCGTGCGCCGCAGCTTGCGGACGATGGTGAAGCCGTCCACGCGTGCCAGGGAGAGGTCGACGACGAGCAGCGCCGGGGTCCCGCGGCGGGTCATCTCCTGCACGGCGTCCTCGCCGTCGCGGACGACGGCGACGTCGAGGCGCAGGCTTTCGGCTGCCACCTCGCGAAAGACCGCCGCGCGCGCGACGTTCGAGATCGCGATGAGGACGTAGGGCGTCGGAACCGCCATGTCGGATTCAGGGGGTCAGGAGCAAACGATGATCCATACAATTCCGGCCGCGAAATGTCGAAAGTGCAAAAGCGTCAGCGCCCGCTTGTGCCATTTCTGTACATGACGCAGCAATCTTGTATGTGCTGATCCCTGATTCCCGGTCCCTGATACCTAATCTTTTGTGGAACAATGGCCTCCCCCCCACGGAGACGCCAGTTGACACAACCTGAAATCGCGCCCTCTCGGCGCTCAGGGCTGCGGCCCGTTCTCAACATAGTCGAAGCGGCGATCATCGTCCTTGGATGTGCGGCCGTGGGGTTCACTGCCGGCTGGTATCGCGGGCTGTCGGACATCACGCGAGCGGCCGGCCGGGAGCTGGAGGAGCTGCAGCAGAAATACGGGCCGGCGCGCAACTCCGAGAACGGCGAAGAGTGGATCGTCCGGGACTTCTTCGGCGACCGCCGCGACGGCTACTTCGTCGACGTCGGCGCAAACGACTACCGGCGCTTCAGCAACACCTATTACCTCGAGACCGCCCTGGGCTGGTCGGGGCTCGCCATCGAGCCGCAGACGAAGTTCGAGGCCGACTACCGGGCCCATCGCGCGCGGACGACGTTCCTGCCTCTGTTCGTGTCCGACCGGTCCGACGACCGCGTCGTGCTGCACGTGCCCGGGAACGACCTGGAGGCGTCGATCAATCCGCAGTTCGCGACGGAAGGCGGCCGGAACGCCGCGACGCCGGTCACCGTGGGCACGGCGACGCTCGACGACATCCTGAAGGCCGCCAGGGCCACGCGAATTGACTTCTTGAACATGGACATCGAGCTGGCCGAACCGGCGGCGCTGCGGGGCTTCTCTATCGAGCGCTTCCGCCCGGCGCTGGTCTGCGTCGAGGGGCACCCGCCGATCCGCCAGCAAATTCTCGACTACTTCGCGACGCACGGGTACACGGTCGTCGGGAAGTACGTGCGTGCCGACCCGCAGAATCTGTGGTTCACGCCGCTCCGGCCGCATGTGGGGGCAGGGTCTTGAGACCCTGCCCTACACGACACGACTAGGATCCCGAGCCGGGCGGCGGCAGGAACGCGCCTGCGCCCGCGACGACGGTGCAGAGTGCGACATGACGCGCGGCATTGCGAACAGGCGCATCCCTCATACGGCGCCGCTATAATCCCGTCCATGCCAGGACAACGGGGTCGCGGCCGCGCCTCCGGATCGGGTTCCTCACGCGGCTGATCATGCGCCGCGACCGCCTCCCAGATATCGGCATTCGGCTGCTGCTGACCGTAGCCGTCCTGCTGCCCTACTGGCGGTTGGTCACGTTCAGTGTGATTTACGTGACCGACGCTGTGTTCACGTCGGACATCTTCAACGGAGAACTTGCAGGACGCGTCCTGATGGCGTCGATCCTGCGCACGGGGCACTGGCCCGTGTGGTCCACGCAGCTTTGCTCGGGAATTCCGCTCGCAGGATTTCCTGCCGATCCATTGAGCCTTCTGACCTTTGGCTTGCTGTCGGTCGCGCCTGCGCTGGACACGATGGTGATGGCGTTGCTGCTAATCGCCGCGCACGGTACGTACTCGCTGGCCCGGCATCTGGATGCGCACCGTGCCGGCGCATTCCTCGCCGCGGTCGCCTTCGCCGGGTGCGGCTACATCTCCGCGCAGTTGATGCACCTCAGCATCGTTTCCACGGTGGTCTGGCTCCCGACTGGCCTGCTTCTGCTCGATCGCGCGTTCGCTGAACCGCGCTGCGCCTCGGTCAGGCCAGCGAGGGACGCGCGCCACTTCACGCTCTATGGGCTCGTCTTCGCGAACCAGGTTCTGGCAGGCTTTCCCCAGACCGCCTATTACTGCGCCCTTCTGTACGGCGGCTTCGCGCTGTTCAAGATCGGTCACATGTGGTGGGCGGCGCAGATCCGTCCGTCAGCCTGGCCGATCGGTAGGTTCGCGGCCGCGAGCGTGCTCGGCGGTTTGGCTGGGAGCGTCGTGCTGCTACCGCTCTCGGAGGTCGCCTCGATGTCTGACCGCGGTCAGGACCTCGGCTACGCGTGGGCGACCGCGTGGAGCTTCTGGCCTTCGGACATCCTTATGTTCTTCGCGCCGTACCGCTTGGGTGACATCGCTACGGACACGTATCACACACCCGGCTTTTTCTGGGAGGACTACGGGTATCTCGGTCTGCTGCCGGTGCTTCTCGCGGCATACGGCGCGGTGCACAAGCGACGGCCCGCGTTTCTCGTATTCGTGAAGATCGCGACTGTGGTCGCCTTTCTGTTCGTGCTCGGTCGCTATACGCCGGTGTACCGACTGGCGTACCGAAGCAATACCTGGACTGGGCCGCTTCCGGGGACCGACGCGCTTCCTGTTTATCGTCGATTTTGGTCTCGCGCTGCTCGGCCGGCATCGGTTTGACGCGACTGCTTGAAGACCTCGGTCAATCGTTGAAGCCGGGTTCCCGGGTTCCAATCGTGGCCGGCTGGGTGATTTGCCTGGTGACCGTCGCGGACTTGACTTTCCACCAGACCCGAAGGAATCCGATGGTTTCCGCTGCTGAGTGGCTGGCGCCGCCGGCATCAGTCGCAACGATCCGTGCCGATGCCCCGCAGCCGCGTACATTCACGCCAAACCGATTCGACATCCACATCCGCGCATTTCGGGAGGCACGTGGGTGGGTCGAACTCGCTCCGTACTTCAGGCTTCGATCCGTGCTCGAGCCGAACCTGGGCGGCGGGTACTGGGATGTCCCATCTGCCGACTGCTATGCCGGGGTTGCGCCGGCCTGGTATGTGAACGTGTGGGGAGACCACAACCGCACCGACGCCCTTATCCCTCGACACACTCGTGTGGACTTCGACGCGAAGCAGACGACGATCGATGACGCTATGCCGACGCTCCTGAGAACCTACGGCGTCACCCATCTCGTGTCGCCGTTTCATGTGCGGGGCGACGGTCTCACCTCTATTGGTGGAGACGCCGATGCGCGTGTGTATCGAGTCGAAGGCGCCGCGCGTGCGCGCGTCGTCCCGACCGGAGTCTTCATCGCCGACGACGCGGCGGCCGAGGCGCGGCTGACTGCGCGAGGATTCGATCCGTCGATGGAGGTGCTGCTCCACGGCGCCAGCCCCGCCCAGACTGCGCGGTCAGCGGGGAGGCATTCGGCGTCATCGCCTGGTCGTGCAACGATCCGGTCGGAGAGTCCGACCGAGGTCGTGATCGATGCCGAATCCGACGACGGCGGCTATGTGGTTCTTGCCGACACGTTCTATCCAGGCTGGACGGCGGAAGTCGATGGAGTCCCGGCCCCGCTCATTCGTGCGAACATTTCGGTGCGGGCAGTGCCCGTGGAGCGAGGGACACACAGTATCCGTTTCAGATTCCGGCCCCCACTATTAATGCACGGGTTCCTTATCTCGGTCGGAGCCCTGGCGAGCCTGATCGCGTGGGCGGTCGGATCAACCGCTCTCGCAGGTCAGGCCGCTGACGCCCGACCCGGTCGGGGCGAGGGCGTGCTACACAAGTAAACTGCCTGCGGAGATTGAGCATCACGCGGATGGTTATGCCCTGCGCTTCACACGGCCCCTCCGCATCGCTGACGCGTTCGCTCACATGGACGGGCGGGGCTGCCGGTGCCGCAGAATCGCCAGCCCTCCGAACACCGTGATCACGACGTAGTTCAGCGCCTGCGCGACGAGGATGTAGGCGATGGCATCTGCGCGGCTGAAGCCGAACGGGACGAGGATCGTCACCGCCACGAACTGGTAGATGCCGACGTATCCGGGGGTTGACGGCAGGGCACTACCGAAGCCGAGCCCCGCGAGGAGGAGCAGCGCCGCATTGAGCGGCATGTAAAGGCCCAGGGCGCTGGCGACGACGATGCTGCCGACCGCCTCCAGCGCCCAAATCGCCACGGTGAAGCCGAGAAACGCGAGAAACCGGCGCGCGTCGTGAAACGCACGCATGCCGCGCAGCCCCTGCGACAGGATCCGCTCGATCCTCGGCACGAGCGACTGCGGGAGCGGCGCACGTCTCACGGTTGCGGTGACGAGCGACTCGAGCAGAGGCAGGATGGCCACGGCAGCGATGCCGGCAATCGCGATCGAGGCGATGACCCAGGCCCTGTCGGCGAGCCACGCCGGTTTGTCCGGGATGGACAAGGCCGCCAGCAAGCCCACTGCGGCGAGCACGATGGCGTCTGCCATCCGTTCCGACAGGGCCGTCGCGAGCACGAACGCCGCGTCGAGCGGTGTCTGCGAGCTGATGGCATAGGTCCGGAGGAGTTCACCGGCGCGCGCGGGCAGCAGGTTGTTCCCGAAGTAGCCCATCGCCGTGGCGCGGAACGTCATCCAGAGGCCGACGTGCCCACCGGCTCCGAGGAGCACGCGCCATCGGCAGGCACGCAGGAACAGCGCGAGCGTCGTGATGCTGATGCCAATGGCGAGTCGGCCGGGACTTGCGGAGCGGGCGACTCGCCAGACTTCGTGCCAGTCGATCCCGTGCAGCGCGCGATACAGAAGGAAGCCCGCCAGTGCGACGGCGAGCGCGATCGATACTCCCCTGCCGGGACTGAGTCGCATGCCGCGTCAGTCGCGCGCACGGTGCAGCGCGCACCTCGCGGTCTGGTGTGTCATTTTGCCGGCGTCTCGAAGTTGATCCGCTCCTCCTCTATAACGAGCGGCCGGTTCCGAACCTGGGTGTAGATGGAGCCGACGTATTCACCCAGGATCCCGAGAAAGAACAGCTGCACCGATGCCACGCAGAACAGCCCGATGATGACCGGTGCGACGCCGATTGGCAGGTCGTACCAGAACAGCATCTTCATGACGAAGTAAACCAGAGCAGTGAGCAGACTGACTACCGAGCTGAAGAATCCAAGAATGGTTGCGACGCGGAGTGGAATCTTGGAGTGGTTCACGATTCCCTGCACACCGAGGTCATAGAGCAGGTAGGCGTTGTTCTTCGTGATCCCGCTTCGTCTGGCCGGCTGTGCGTACGGTACGGTCGCGTACCTGAATCCAAGCTCCGCGACGATGCCCCGGAAGTACGGGTAAGGGTCCGGCAGTTGGCGGAGCACGGTGACGAACGCCCGGTCGTACAGTCCGAAGCCGGTGTTGTCGCGAACCTGCCGCACTTCTGAGAGTTGATCGATGACCTTGTAGCCCCATCGCCGGATGGCGAACATCGCACGCGACTCCTGGCTCGCGAGCTTCACGCCGAGCACCACCTTGTAGCCCTCGCGCCACTTCTCCAGGAACGCAGGGATGAGCTCCGGGGGATCCTGCAGGTCAGCCGCCATGCCGATGACAGCATCCGTGTGGCATTGGAGGAGCGCGTGGTAGGGCGACCGTACGTGGCCGAAGTTGCGTGTGTTGATGATGACCTTGACGTTCGGGTCGCGTGCGGCGAGACGGCGGAGGATGTCGCCCGTCCCATCCGTCGACGCGTTGTCGATGAACAGGTGCTCGTACCGAGTACTCGGGCAGCGATGCGAAGACCGCGCGCACCCGTTCGTACAACGGCAGGACGTTGTCCGCTTCGTTGAAGCAGGGACTCAAAACGGTGACACGCTTCGGGGATCCGCCGCTGCCCACTTATCTCACCCGGCCTGCGTTCTCAGGTGCCGTTCGACGAGTTCAAGCAGCGGATTAGCCAACCCCAAGGCCTGAATGCGCTCGCGAATTGCCTCTCTGTGCAGGATGGAGCCGATGACGATCAGGTCAGGGCCTGACGTCAGCTGCTCTGGGGCGAGAATTGGCAGTCCGCGCAGGTTACGACCCTGGTTGACAGGATTGCCGTCCACAAACGCTACGACGTTCGCACGTGCCAGCGCGGTGCGTGTGAGCAGTTTGGCGGTCAACTCCCCGGTTCCCCAGACGATTACTCGCTGCCCGTCGGCGAGGCAACTGCTCAGTCGCGTGTCGATGCGTGTCATCAGCTCATCGCACACACTGACGTACGCATGCAGGCGTTCGGCAAGCTCAGAGTCCCGCTCCACCGCGGCCGGCAGGTTCGAGTTCGTTCGAGCGAAGTAATAGAGCGCCGGATAGGCCATCCCCGGTGCAGGCCAAAGCACCTTGAACCCACAATTGCCGGGCGAATACCCAGCGCGAGTGAGCAGACGCGAAAGCGTCTTTGCTGAGAAGTGATTAATGTGCTCGCTATTGAAGTCCTGAAACGGCGCGCACACGTAGTCGGCGTAGCGGGACGCGTCAGGCACCTCTACGGTACAGAACACCTTCCGGCGCAATGAGTGGCTTGAGGCGTTCGAGCGCCTCCCTAGCCTCACGGACATGCTCTAGCACGTGGGAAAGGATGACGACGTCGAACTCTCCGAGTTCGGCGGAGACGGTCGACAACGTCCCGACAGCGGCGTGAACGCCTGGTATCGTCGACGCCTGAGCGACACACGATGGCGACGGGTCGATGCCGTGCACGTGCTCAAAGCCAGCGTCGCGGAGAGCTTCGAGCAACTGCCCATTGGCACAGCCCACGTCGAGCACGCGCGCGCGTCGTCCCGGTACCGCTCCGGACACGGCCAGGGCGAGATCGCGAAACCTCGAGGCGCCGTCGTCGCGTTCAGCGGGACCGGCCGGAGCAGCAGCATACCTTGACGCATGGGTATAGAGCGCGTCGTAACCTGACTGGTCGAGTGTGGTGTTGGCGAAGCAGCCCCCGCAATTGGCGCAGATGACTACCTCTTGCCTGTAGTCGCCCGTCCATCCTCCAGACACAGCAAGCCATTGTGCGTAGAGCGGGTACGCTTCGTGGCGCTCACAAACGGGGCAGGCGCGCGACGTGGACTCCATTTAGCCGACCTAGAGGCCTCTGTCTGCGATTACTGCTCGCATCGTGTCGTTGTACGCGTAAGGCGTGTCGACCATTTCGATGGTCAGCGGCTCGTCCGCGCAGCAGGCCTTGATCATTACCTGGCCCCGCATCAACTCACGGCACGACAGCTGACCCTTCTGCAGCGGAATCGCCATGTACACGTCGTCGTCGGAGATGATGTGTCCTGCCGGTAAGTCACGTTGTGCGTAAACCCCTCTGACGAGAGAATCCAGGTATCTGGTCTCCTTCTCGGGGACCAGGCGCCGCTGCGTGCCGGGAGCGCCACACATCGACCGCACTCTGTGCCAAGTTTTGAACCAGAGATCGATCTGCTCTGGCAACGAACAGTAGGGAGAGACTTTCGCGGTGCCGTCGTCGATGTCTACATGGCGCTCGAACGTCCTTGCCCCTTTCGCATACGCGATTGCCAGAGAAGTAGTCCAGTCGTGGTACTCGTGAGTGGAAAACCCAACTGTATGTAATGGATAACGCCTTCTGAGGAAATCGATCTGGTTCATCTCCAACTCGTTGTCTTCAGATGGATAGATGGCCACGCAGTGATTGATCGCGAGCGGTATGTTCCTGTTTGAGAAGAACGTGACGAGATCGTCCAGATCCTTGAGCGAGCATCCGCCTGTAGACACGATCACCGGCCGTCGCAGCTTGGCGATTTTCTCGAGAAGAAACCAGTCGTTGAGGTCCGAGCTGGCCACTTTGAGGACGGCCGAACCAAGTTCCACCGCGAAGTCGACCGAGGCTTCATCGAACGCCGTTACCATCGGCAGGCAGCCACCTTTTCGGATCGCCTGCACCAACGTCGCGAACTCATCCTTCGTTAGCTGCGTGTCCAGCGTCTTCTTGATGTACCGGATGTCCGTTCGGTCCCGGAAGTTCTTGTGGATGAACCGATCTACGTCACGGAGCTGGAGCTTTATCGCCGCACGAACATTGTTGAATCGGACCACACGGCTGTACGCGTCGATGATCCGTAAACCACGTTCGAGCCGCCCGAGGTGATTATTGGCCATCTCGAGGACGAAGAGATCCTCGAAGAAATCGCGCTCTATCATGACGAATATCGCTCCGTAGAATCTGGCCGCTTACTGCGGCACGCCGTACATGACGGTCTCGAACCCGTTGTATGCGTGAACTCTCAAATAGTACCGATAGCCAGAGAGCTCCGACCAGGAGCTCAGACTAAGAGGAATTGTCCAGAGGTGGTTCGGCATGTGGTACAGACAGATTGCAAGACGCGGACGGTGCGCAGATATGACGTGACGAGCGCCAGTCAAGGCATCGAGTTCAGCGCCTTCGATATCCATCTTGATCACCGTCGGTCGCCAGTTGATCAACACGTCATCAAGCGCAACGCACATGACCGTTTCGGCGCCCTGATCGGACACCGTGCTAGCCTCTCCAAGTCCGTCAGCGAACCTGACCGGCCTCGTTGCGCTTCCGACGGCGCACGGCCAGACAGTGAGATCGGCCTCAACACGCCCGCGGTGTTCTCGAGCACGCGATACGAGCGCCGCAAAGTTGCGTCGATCGGGTTCGAAGTGAACGGACGCCTGCATCGGGACGTTCGCGGACAGCAGCTGCTCGAGGCTATCGCCGGTGTATGCACCACAGTCGACGAACCGAACGGGTTCGCTGGTCCGCCAGCGCTCCACATCCGCAGGCAGATACTGCTTACCGACAGCAGGGGCATTCACGGGGCCGTGGCAGATGCCGGAGCGCCGATATTCGATGAGACTTCTGAAGGTGGCGCGGCTCTGCTCATCGGTAAAGACGCTTTCGGCACGGGCGATCGACTCACTATGCGCTTCCCAGTAGCTCCGGGCCGTCAACCAATAGCGATCGCCGAAAGCATCGGAATACAGCTGATGCGCATCGGCAAACGGCACAACATGGTGAAAACCGAGGGAGCGAATTACCATGGCCAGGGCGGGAATGTCGACGTAAGGGTTGAAAATGGCAATGACGACCGGAGTCGCTGCACGCCGGTTCACGTCGATCGGACATTCGTCGGGCCGATGAACCGAAACACCCAAGCACGTCGAACCAGTGCTGGCACTCCGATCCAGCACGCACATCACGCGTACACCCGCAGACGTCAAGACACGCACCACATCGCGGCCAACGTTGCCCGCACCGTAGACGACGACCTCGCCCGTCTGCGTAAGAGCCTTCAAGTCGACGGTGGTGTCGATGAAGGCCATCACTCGACGCCCTCCGTCCAACACATGTTCTCCTGCAGTTCCTCCGGCGGCAGGAACGGCGAGAGGTCTTCGAGCCGTGCAGACACGATGCTGCCGTCGGGCAATTGACGGGAGCTGAGCTTCGGCTCGAACTGCTGATCTCGATCCAGCATCACCTCGCAGAGAACGGGCCCTTCCAGATCCAGCACTTCGTCAAGAATCGAGGAGAAGTGCGGTCCCTCGATGCACTTCGATGGAATGTCATAGGCGTCGGCGATTCGCAGGGCCGATGGGAACGTCACGCCGCTGTGACGACCTGCGCCGACCAAGCGACCAAAGAAACCACTCTGACTCATACGCATCGACAGATAGCCGTCGTTGTTCAGCACAAAGATCTTTATCGGCAGTCGGTAGTGGACGATCGTCTGCAGTTCCTGCAGGTTCAACTGAAAGCTGCCATCACCTGCCAGGCAAATCACACGCCCCGTTGGAGCTGCCGTCGCCGCCCCGATCGCCGCCGGCAAGTCGTACCCCATCGCGGCGCAGCCAGAGTTTGCGAACATCCGGAGTCCTGCCGTGATTCTTGCAGCCTGGAATGTGACGACACTGGCAGTGGCGTTCCCGCACACGACGATATCGTCTGCACGCAGCCTTTCAGAGAGCACTTCGATGAAGTGGTACGGGTTAATGTATTTGCCCTTCGCGACGCGGTGTTTCGATTGCACGACCGGATACCGTGCCACCCGATCCTTGCACCACGACACCCATTCCGAGTGACGATTACGATCGAAGCCGACGACGTCCAGACGCTGAGAGAGCTCGTCCAGAAAGACGCGTGCGTCGCAGTGAATTGGTAGGTCGGGCCGCACGGTCGGCTTCGTGAGTTCCAGCGCATCGACGTCGACTTGAATCTTGAAGGCGCGAGGTGCAAAGGCCGGCCAGTTGTAACTCACTTGCCTGATGTTCAGGCGGCTGCCAATCACGAGCAACACATCGGCATTCTGGACGGCAAAGTTTCCAGCACGGTCGCCGATTGTTCCGGCTCGCCCGCAGAAAAGCGCATCGTCCGTGGCGACTTGATCGATGGCAGTCCACGCAGGCACGATGGGAACGCCCAGGCGTCGTGCAACGCGTTCGAATATGCCTTGCGCGCCAGCGAGCCGCACTCCGGTGCCTACCATGACGACCGGCCGCTTGGCCGCCGCAAGCCTCTCCAGAACTTCGTCGCAGGTGGCACGGACCTGCTCCATCTTCCACACCGGCGCGTCGGCCGAGGGATCGTATGGGCGCAGCGTCTCCGGTTCCACCTGCGCGGACTGCACGTCCACGGGGACGTCGAGCCAGCAAGGGCCTGGCCTGCCCGTAGTCGCCAGGTGCAGTGCCTTGTCGAGGCAGTAGCGAATCGAGTCAGGTGTTGTGACGACCGCGGCGTACTTCGTAATGCCGCGGACCATTTCGACGATGTCGACTTCCTGATCACCCAGCTGGCGCAGGCCGGGAAGGTTGTAACTCGTGATCAGCGTCTCCCTTTTAACCTGCCCCGAGACGATCAACATCGGGATCGAGTCTGTAAACGCCCCGTGGACTCCAGTCAACGCGTTGATTCCGCCAGGTCCCGTCGTTACGTTCAGAAGGGCAGGCGTACCTTGAACTCGGGCGTACCCTTCAGCCGCGATCGCAGACGCCTGCTCGTGATGGTTGAAGAGGCAACTCAGACGGGGTTCGTACCCGAGAGAGTCGTTGAGATGCATGGCTCCCCCGCCCGTCAGCATGAAAACCTGGCGAATGCCGTAGTCGGCAACGCGCTTGGCTATGTAGTCAGAAACCTTCATCGAGACGCCCCTCCTGGATTGGTCCGGCGGTGCCAGTCGAGCGTGCGCCGGATTGCCGCATCCAGATGGACCGTTCCTTCGAGTCCCAGTTCCGTGAGTGCGCGTTGGACGTCGGGCACATAACGCTCCGGCGGTCCTTCAGACCGGCGCCGTCGCGTGACGACCACCGCGACTGGCGGGTGCATGCAGCGCGAAAACGATCTCGGCGATCGAGGAGATGGGCCGAGCATCCGGTGCGCCGACGTTGTAAGCACGTAAGGGATGCCCGTGAAGCAGGATCGTCCATAGCCAGATCGCCAGATCTGACCGCGTAAAGGTACGAGCGGAACGGGTCCCGTCGCCCGTTATCCGTAATGGGGCCACCCGCCAACGCGTCCCGGATGAAGTTGCCGACCGCGAAGTGAGCGTCGAGAGGCAGGTAGGGACCGACGAACGCGAAGCAACGCGCAATCGTTGGCTCGAGCGCTGGCGTTCGCATGAACGGCGCACAGCATCTCTGCCGCGCGCTTGCCCTCGGCATACGCGTGCGTAGCGTCTGTGGATCGGAGCCGCCAGTATAGTCCTCGGGAAATGCGTCAAGTCGGCGGGCTGCCGTCCGTATATCGCTCCGGAACTTGTGAAGAGGAACCGCCCGGCACCCGCGACGCGGGCAAACTCCAGAACACGCCGCGTGCCCTCGACGATAGTGTCGAACAGCTCAACGGATGGCTGCGGACGCAGACGAGGTCGTCGCGGCGTGGACGATGTGCGTGAACGAGCCCTCCGGAAACGCGAATGTCCGAACGTCGCCGCCCAGCAGCGTGATCGCTGGATGCTCCGCAAGGTGGGGCGCCTTACTCCTGAATCCATGCGGATCTCGCGTGAGCACTACCGCGGACGCGTTCAGACGGAACCGATCGTTCCGCCCACAACAAGGTTTCGAGCAGCCAGCAGCCAAAGAAGCCGGTTCCGCCGGTGATCAGGATGCGCGCGCCCCGCAGTCCTTCCCACAATCCGCGTGCGGCGCCCGGCAGCAGTTCGTCGAGCTCGCCCGAGAGCGGGCTGCGCGGATGCGGCGTCGTCACCATGTCTTCCACGGCGCGGCGCCGGCGGTCCACAGCGATTCGAGATAACGGAGATCGCGCAACGTGTCCATGCACTGCCAGAACGCCTCGTGCCGATAAGCGACCAGCTGCCCGTCGGCCGCAAGGCGCTCCAGCGGCGCGTGCTCCCACATCACGTCGGACTCGATGTAGTCCAGCGCTGCCGGTTCCACGACGGAGAACCCTCCGTTGATCCAGCCCTCGTGCAGCGTCGACTTCTCCTTGAAGTGGCGGATGCGGTCGCCGCATCGAACTCCAGCGCGCCGAAACGGGCCGGCGGGCGCACCGCCGTCAGCGTCACCAGGCCCTTGCGCTCGCGGTGAAACGCGAGCAGCCGATCGAGCGGAACGTTGGCAGACGCCATCGCCGTAGGTCAGCATGAACGTCCCGCCGCCGATCGAGCGGCCGCAGCTGCGTCAGCCGTCCGCCGGTCAGCGTGGCCTCGCCGGTGTCCACCAGGTGAACCGTCCACGGCTCCATGCCGTTGCGCGCAGCGGCGTCACGTGCCCGTCCTGGAGCGAGATGGTCATGTCGCGCCCGACGGCGTGGTAGTCGAGGAAGTACCGCTTGATTTGATCGCCGCGGTGGCCGAGCGCCAGCACGAACTCCGAGAAGCCGTACCGCGCGTAGTGCTTCATGATGTGCCACAGGATCGGCCGGCCGCCGATCTCGACGAGTGGCTTCGGCCGCACCTCCGTCTGCTCGGCGAGCCGCGTGCCCGCACCGCCGCAGAGAATCACCACCGGAGTGCGTTCACGACTCACGTGCGTAAATACTCCCTGGTACCAGTCCACCGTCCTGCGTAGCCCCTGGTCGAGCGTGAACGCCGGGGTCCACGCGAGCTCGGTCCGCGCCTTCGTGGCGTCGAGATACTGGTCGCGGATCTCGTTCGACGCCTCGTTGCGCACGTCGGGCTCCAGGCGCGAGCCCATCGCTGTCAGGATGCTTGCGACGAGCTCGAGGACCGTGAGCTGCTGCTCGTTGGAGAAATTGAACGCTTCGCCGGCCAGCTCGGGACGGGCGCCCAGGCGCTCGGCCAGTTGCAGGTACGCCCTCGCGCCCGTCCTCCACGTACATGTAGTCGCGCGTGAAGCGGCCGTCGGACCGGACGATCGGCCGTTCGTCACGCACGATCGACCGGATCGTGCCGGGCACAATCCGGTTCCAGTTCAGGTCGCCCCCACCGTAGAAGTTCCCGCAGCGGGTGATGCAGACCGGGAGGCCGAAGCTCTTCGCGTACATCTGCGCGACCAGGTCCGCGCACGACTTGCTCGCCTCGTAAGGGTGCAGCCCCTGGAGCGGCATCTCCTCGGTGTACGGCAGGACCGGCCTGCTCGCCGTAGGCCTTGTCCGACGACGCGACGACGATCTGCCGCACGGCCGGCGACTGCGCCGGCAGGCCTCGAGCAGTGCCCACGTGCCCCGGATGTTCGTGTCCAGCGTCGACACCGGGTTGCTGTTGGCGACGCCGACGGTCGTCTGCGCCGCGAGGTGGAGGACGGTGACGATCTCGTACTCGCCGAGCGTCCGCTCGAGCAGCTCGCCGTCCCGGACGTCGCCGCGCACGACGGTGACCGTGTCGAGGAGTCCCGACGTGACGAGCTCCGAGCGCGGCACCCAGTCGCGGACGAGCGCGACGACGTCGGCGCCCGGCGCCTGAGCCGGCGCACCAGCCAGCGCCGACCAACCCGCTCGCGCCGGTGACCAGCACCGGCCGATCGCGCCAGAACGACGAGGACAACGACTGAGTTTCGTTATTCCCAGGCATCGATATGTATCGCGCGCTCGGGCACCTGCCGTGCGCGCAGCTGCGCGTGCATGGCGGACAGCATGGCAGGCGGACCCGAGAGGAAGTAGTGGGCGTCGAGCGGCCGCTCCAGCCTGGGGCCACACCGCGTCCAGGGATATGCGCCCCGCGAGCGGCCCCGCGCACGATGCGCCGCCGCGCCCGTGCTCGACGAAATAACAGCGCTGGAGAGCGCGCGCTCCGCACTCGCGCATCCTCCACCAGCTCCCGGTAGACCAGCAGCGATCTCGTCGCGGGCGCCGTACGCGAGGGTGACGGATCGTGCGGGCGACGCGGTCAGCTGCTCGATGAACGCGCTGAACGCCGTGATGCCAGTTCCGCCGGCAAGCAGCACGAGCTCGCCGTCCCCGTCGACGACGAAGTCACCGTACGGCATCTTGATCCAGACGTCGCGCCCGGCTCGCAAGCTCGCTGTTCCATCCGCGCGGTGAAGTGCCCCTGAACGGAGTAGGTGATGCGAAGGCGGTGTCGCTCCGCCGGCGAGCTGGCGATCGAGAAGACCCGCGAGTCCGGCCAGAAGCCGCCTGGTTCGTATGGGTCGAGCGCGAGGTGCAGGAACTGTCCCGCGCGGAACCGCGGCGCCGGCCGCTCCGGCGTCAGCGCCAACGTGTACACGCGATCGCCGTGCGCGACGATCTGGTCCGCCACCGGCAGGCAGCTTCTGAGTCACGTCATGCACCGCCACCGGTCAGGCCGCTGCCCGCGGTGCGCTCGCCACGCATGAACCGCTGGAACGTCGTCAGCCATGTGATCGAGGCGCGCCGCGTCGAGCCCCGGATAGACGCCGACGAAGAACGTGTCGTTCATCACGGTGTCGGTGTTGGCAGATCGCCGACGACGCGGTGCGGGATGTCCTGGAACGCCGGGTGGCGAAGGAGGTTGCCGGCGAACAGGCTGCGCGTTTCGATCCGGTTGCCCTCGAGGAAGCGGACCAGCTCCGTCACGGCTGAAGCCGGCCGCCTCGCGCACGGTGATGCGAAACCGAACCACGACGGCGTCCGAGTGCGCCGTCGCGCGCGGAAGGAGCAGGCGATCCTCGTACGGCTGCAGCGCCGTCGCGTCAGCCGGTCGAAGTTGGCGCTTGCGGCGTGCGATGAAGCCGTCGAGCTTCTTCAGCTGCGCGCAGCCGATGGCCGCCTGCATGTCGGTGGCCTTCAGGTTGTAGCCGAGGTGGCTGTACACGTACTTGTGGTCGAACCCGCGCGGCAGCGATGCCGAACTGCTGGCTGAAGCGCGTGCCGCAGGTGTTGTTCTCGCCTCCCGCGCAGTAGCAGTCGCGCCCCCAGTCGCGGAATGGAGCGCGCGATGCGTGCCGAGCGTCGGTCGTTGGTGACGACCGCGCCCCCTTCGCCCATCGTGATGTGGTGCGCCGGGTAGAAGGACGACGGTGGCGAGGTGCCCGAACGTGCCGGTCAGCCGTCCGCGGTACCGCGATCCGAGCGCGTCGCAGTTGTCCTCGACGACCCACAGGTCGTGCGCAGCGCGCGAGCTCGCTGACGACGTCGAGGTCGAACGGCACGCCGAGCGTGTGGGCCATCATGATCGCGCGCGTCTTCGGGCCGACCGCCTCGCGCAGCCGGTCCGGGTTGGCCGTGTAGTCGCCGAGGTTGACGTCGACGAAGACCGGCACCAGGTTGTTCTGCAGGATCGGCGCGACCGTGGTCGGAAAGCCGGCGGCGACCGTCACCACCTCGTCGCCCGGCTTCAGCCGTCGGTCGCCGAGCTTCGGCGAGGTCAGTGCGGTCAGCGCCACCAGGTTGGCCGAGGATCCGGAGTTCACCAGGATCGCATGGGAGACGCCCAGGTAGTCCGCGAAGTCGCGCTCGAATCTGATCCGCGTACCGATTGGCGGTCAGGAAGAAGTCGAGGCTGGCGTCCACGAGCGTTGCAGAGCTCCTCCTCGTCGAACACGCGGCCGGCGTAGTGCACCAGGTCGGTTCCGGGCACGAACGGGCGCGAGGCGAACTGTTCCCGGTAGTATTCGCGGACCAGCGCCGCGACGCGCTCGCGCAGGTCCCTGGCGGTGGACATGTCTCTCCTATCGGGCGGCGCGTGCCATCACTCCACGCGCGCGTCGCCGATCTTCAGCGCGATGATACGCTGACGGTTGTACAAGGCCGCGCCGCTCAACCGGCCCGGTGACCGCAGCCGCCGATGACGCAAACGTCTTCTCACGCCGGACCAGGCCTGCGGCCGCGCCCCGAGCAGGGCTGCGCACCTGGCGCGGATACCTCGTGGTGGCCGCGCTCGCGTCAGCCTATTTGTACATCTTCGTCCGCGTGCAGTGGCGCGTCGGCGACGAAGGCGACATGCTCAACGGCGCGCTGGCCGTTGCCCAGGGGCAGGTCCCGTATCGCGATTCTTCGACTGCGCGGTCCTGCATCGTTCTACTGGCTCGGGCTGTTCTTCAGATTTTCGGCGCTTCGTGGCTGGCGGCCAGGCTGCACCTGCTGCTGACGGGACCGCATGCCTCTAGTATCCACCACGATCCGTACGGCACGAGCCGTTCGTGGCCCTGCGCGCCCGTGACCGCCCTGAGCCTGCCCAACTGGCGGGCAGCCCGTCAGCCACAGGGACAGCAACCTGTTTGCGCTTGCGGCCATCGCGGTCTTCACTCCGCGGCAGGACCGAAAAGCTGGCAGTGCGCGACTAGCGGGCTTGCGGCCAGCGGTAGTAGACCCGCCGCCCTGGCGTCGTCAGTTCATCTACCAGAAAGGGTTCGCGAGGCTGGTCGCCTTCGTCGCGCTGCTGGTAATCGCGCGGCTGGCATTTCCCCACCGGACCAATCTGGTGCGCGACAGTCTCGTGACACGTCGGCGGTGCTATAGGGCTCGTCGGGCTGATCAATCCTCGACGTGGTTCTACCACCTCGGGGCGCTCGACATCTTCCTCGACAGCACCATCCGCTTCCCGCTGGCCACCTACGCGGACGCGAACCGGCTGCCGTACGTTTACCAGCTGACGGCGGTGTTCCGACAACCTCGCAGCGCTACGCGCGTGGCCTCCCGCGCTCGTCGGCGCTGCGGCTCTCGTGGTGTTTCCGCCAGTGCTACTGTTGCTGCGCTGCCGCTGCTGGTCGCGGTGCGGCATCGTAGTGCTCGTGAACGACCCGACGCTGACTGTAGGACTGTCGATCTCAGCGCGCTGCTCACGGGCGCCGCGCTCTGGTCCGCTCGGAGTCACACCGCTAGGAAGACGTCATGCACCTGATCTACGGAAGCCCGGTGCTGCTCGTCGCGCTTTGGATGCTGTGGGACTGCGTGGACGCCCGTCTGGCCGTCAAGCCATGGTGCCGGCGTTTCTTGCCGCCGGTATCCTCGTTCTCGCCGCCTCAGGAGACCTACTGCGCGCGCTCGCTGCGACCGAGAATCATCGAGACGCGCCTGGCGCGATCCGGTTCCACAGGATGATGCCGCGCTGCGATTCCTCCTGAGGGGATCAGGTGCAAGGCTGGCGACTACGTCACTCAAGTGTACCCGTAGTACCCGGGTTCTATTTCAGGAACTCGAACCACCGCGACACGCTTCGGTGAAATCATGTGCGGCCCGGCGTTGAAGCCGTATTCGACGAGGCGATTACCGCCATCGACGCGCGCAAGGTGAACTGCATCCTGTCGACACCGTGGTAGAAGGCGAACGCCTCAAGGAGTGGTTCCCCGCGTGCCAGCACCCTCCGGAGAGCTGAGCGCTGGATGGAGAGTTACTTCGCCGATCACTACCACGAGCGGCGATCTGAGCGGGCTCCGGCTGACTTCGCCGGCGGGAGGAGCCGGGGCCGCGGAGTCGGCGCCCCTGGTTGCGTCGCCCGCTGAGCGCTACTCACTCGGTCGCTGGGCGGTGAGCAACGCGCACTTGCGCGACAATGAGACTGCAATGATTGACGTCGAGGCGCGGCAGACGGCGCTGCTGATCGGAACCGCCACCCTGGACCAGCCGCTCGGCGTGGCGCCCATGGCCGGCATGACCGACTCCGCCTTCCGCCGCCTGGTGAAGCGCCAGGGCGGCTGCGGCCTGGTCGTCACCGAGATGGTCAGCTCCGAGGGGCTCGTGCGCGGCATCGACCGCACGCTCGAGTACGCCGAGTACACGATCGAAGAGCGCCCGGTCTCCATCCAGATCTTCGGCGGCGACCCCGTGAAGATGGCCGACGCCGCCCAGATCGTCGAGGGCATGGGTGCCGATATCGTCGACGTCAACATGGGATGCCCGGTCCCGAAGATCGCGAAGCACAACGCCGGCTGCAGCCTGATGCGCGAGCCGGAGCACGCAGCGTCCGTGATCGCGGCGATGGCGAAGGCGGTGAAGATTCCGGTGACCGTGAAGATGCGCGCCGGCTGGAACGACGCGAACCGCAACGCGCCGACGCTCGCGCGGATGGTGCAGGATGCCGGTGCGGCCGCGATCACCGTGCACGGACGGACCGCGGCGCAGAGCTACACGCGGCTTCGCGGACTGGGAGCCTGGTCGCGCGAGATCGCCGAGCAGCTGACGATTCCGGTCTTCGGCAGCGGCGACTGCGTGACGCCGGAGCAGATGGTCGAGAAGCTGGCGTGCGGCGTCGAAGGTGTGCTGGTCGGCCGCGGCGTGCTGCGCAACCCGTGGATCCTGGCGCAGGCCGCGGACCTCGCAGCGGGCCGGCCGGCGCGCACCATTACGCGCGAGGAGCGCGGCCGCTTCCTGCTGGAGTACATCGAGCTGCTCCTCCACGAGCGCGTGCGGGAACCCGAAGGCTTCAGGCATGTCGCGCCCGGTGCCGAGGCGCTCTCCGAAAACAGCCAGTCGGCGCGCCAGGGACACGGCCGCTGGGTCGTCAACAAGCTTCGCGCGCTCGGCGGGTACTACACGAAGGGATTCGAGAACGGGGCGGAGCTGCGGGCCGGCCTGAATACCGCGGCGTCAGTGACTGAGCTGCGGGACCTCATTCAGCGGTTCTTTCACGAGTAGCACAACCCCGGCCGTGGGACGATCGGCGGCGGCGGGGGGTACTCCCGTATCCGGAATGCCGCTGAGCAGCACGAGAATCTGAAGTTCGAGGGGATTCACGCCAGTGAGAGTATCGGCACGAAACGGCGCAGCATAACATGACCTCGTTCCTTTCGTCCCTGCGAAAAGCGGACGCGCAGGCTTTCCACCTCAAGAACCTGAGGACCGGCGTCGTCGTCGCCTGCCAGTTGCTGCCGGCCTTCGACTCCGAGACGCGGCGCACCGGTCTTCTCAAGCACTCCCGCCTGCCCGACGATGCCGCGATGCTCATCGCGCCGACCAACGCGATTCACACGTTCTTCATGAAGTTTCCAATCGATGTCGCTTTTGTCTCTCGCGACGGCCGGGTGCTGAAGATTCGCAGCGCGATGCCCGCCTGGCGGATGTCAGGCGCCTGGCGCGGGCATGCCGTCGTCGAAATGGCCGCGCACGCTCTTGCGCGCAGCGGCACGGCGGTCGGAGACGTCCTCGCCGTCGAGCGCCGCTGACGATTTCGCGGCCTGAATTGCAGATCTGCGTCGCGATCCGGCTCCCACCGGACCCCGCTGTTCAGGGTTTGGCAGCCCCTGAAAACATTAGTCGCCCATCGCGCAGACTTTAATACGTACGAAGACTGTCATTTCGCGTTTTCGGCCCAGAAACGACCTACTTGCCCACATTACGGAAGCGGTCGAGCACTTGCATTACTGTTGGGCATGTTCCGAACGCTGCGTCCCATCGACCTCGCCACGCTCACGCTGGTCACCATGGTTGCCTCCACCGGCGTCCCCGCGTGGCTCGGTACGACGGACACGCTCTCGGTCGTGGCGCTGACGATGGGTCTGGCCTGCCCCGCCGCGCGGCGGCTGATTGCGTGGCGGCGCGGCGCCGAACCGATTCGCTTCGGCAAGGACGGCACGTCGAGGACGCTGATCATGTTCGCGATGCTCCCATGGCTGATCGTGCCAGGCCTCGCGCACATGCCGTGGAAGATGGTCGCGGGCCTCGCCACGATGCACCTGGAGCTGCCGCTCGCCGTCCGCTGGATTGGCGTGGTGCTCGCGATTGCCGGCGTCCTGAGGCCGATGGCCGAAACCGTTCGCGGAACCGGGCGCATCCGCAGCTCGGCGTACGTCGAGACGATCGGCCTGTTCCTGGCGTCGGGCAGCGTTTTCCTCGGAGCGCTGGCCGCGAGCTGGCTCCTGCTGCAGGCTCGTTCTGTGCGCCTGACGTCGGTGGTGCCGCAGCCGATCGACGCGGGCGCCGGCGTCGCGCTCGCCTGATCGGCCGGGCTCCTCGAGGGCTCGAATACGCGACAACAGGGATGCGTTAAGCTCCCGAGAATGCCGGGTCTTGGACGGCCGATGCGAACAGCGATGGTCGCGGCGATCGCGGGCGTCGGGCTGTTCGTGCTTCTCTTCGCCGTCACCACGCGCCAGCTTCTCGCCCAGACCGGCGGCCGCCTCACCTACGCGCTCGACGACGCGTACATCCACATGGCCATCGCGGAGAATCTGGCGCGGCACGGCGTGTGGGGCGTCAACCCCGACACGTTCGCATCTGCCAGCTCCTCTCCGCTCTGGACCTCGCTGCTGGCGGCGTTCGCAGTGTTCGGCGCGCTCGACGCCATCCCGCTCGTGCTCAACCTCCTGGTCGCCGTGGCCTGCATCGTGACTGCCGCCGTCATCCTCGGCCAGAAGACGTCGTCTGCAGCCGAGAACGCCGCCGGGGTCTCCGCGATCGTGCTGATAACGCCGCTCGTGCCCATGGTCTGGATCGGGATGGAGCACACGCTGCAGATCGTTTTCACACTGCTCATGACGTGGACGACCGCCCAGCTCGTGGCGCGCGGCTCACGAGAGTCGCTGCTGCGTGCCTGCGTGCTCGCGGCGCTGCTCGCCGCGACCCGCTACGAGGGGCTGTTCGTGATCGCGGGATGTGCCGTGGCGCTGGCGATGGCGCGACGTCTGTGGTCCGCGGCGGCCGTCGTGGCCGCGGGAGTGGTGCCGCTCGCGGCGGTTGGTTCGTGGAACGCCAGCCACGGGTGGTTCATCCTGCCAGCGAGCATCGTCATGAAGCAGGCGGTGGTGAGCGAGTCGGGTGTCTCATTCCTCGGGGCGCTCAGGCTCAGCGCTGTCGACGCTGGCGGACCGGTCCTGGTGCTGGCCCTCACGCTCATGTCAGCGGCGCTGCTCGTGTACCACGTGCGTGCCGGCAGCCCGCTCGCTGATCGTGTCCCGCTCGTCGTGTTCACTGGTGGCGGCCGCGCAGCACCTGTCGCTCGCGCGCTTTGGGTGGATGTACCGCTACGAGGCGTACCTGGTGGCGCTCGGCGTCCTGGCTGTGTTCGACGGCCTGCTCGATGTCCGCAACCGGGCGTCCGGACGAAGCCGGACGCTGGTGCCTGCCGGTGCGATGGTCGCCGCGGTTGCCGTGTGTGCGCTCGTCCTCGGCGGGAGAACGATGTCGTCGCTCACGAGAGTCGCGCTGACGAGCGGTCACATCACGCGGCAGCATGGCAACATCGCTGCGTTCGTCGGCCGCTTCTACGACCACGATGCGATCGCTGCGAACGACATCGGCGTGGTGAGCCGCTCGACGAACGCCCGCGTTCACGACCTGATGGGGCTCGCGTCGCTCGAGGCCGCGACGCTGCGCCGCGCCGGGCAGTTCGACGAGGAACGCGTGAATGCGTGGCTGGCACGCGACGGCGTGCGCGTGGCGATCGTCTACGACGAGTGGTTCCAGGGTGCCGCGGCCTTCACGCGCAGCTGGACCCGCGCCGGATCGTGGACCACCGAGCCGGATGGCGACGCGGAGAGCCGGGTCACGTTCTACGGACGCGATCGGGCGGCCGCCGAGCGCCTGCGCGCGAACCTGCGCGATTTCGCGACGCAGCTGCCGTCCGGCGTGGCCGTGAGCCTCGACGGCGAGGGCGCTCTGTGAGCGAAGCGGCGGGGCGGGGCCTCGCGCCCGTGCCGAGGCTGGCGGGGCTCCTGGGCGCCGCGTTCCTCTGCGCTCGTGCCTCCGCGGATCCCGACCTGTGGGGTCATCTGACGTACGGCTTCGACATCCTGCGGACACGCGCGCTAACCGCGGTCGATCCCTATTCGTTCACACAGGACACGCCCTGGATCAACCACGAGTGGCTGAGCGAGGCGATCTTCGCGGCAGCGTACAACGCCGGGGGCGTTGGCGGCCTGATCGTGCTCAAGTCGATCATCGTTGCTGGTGCGCTCTGCGCGCTGTGGACCGTGCTGGCCCCGGTGCGACCGCAGACGCTCCGGTGGGCGTTCTTCGCCCTGCTGCCGTTCGCGCTCGTCCCAGCGGCAACGACCTTCAGACCGCAGCTCTGGACGATCGCCGCGCTCGCGGTGCTCGTGCGCCTGCTTTACGTGAACGGGACACCGCTGTTGCTGATTCCGCTGTTCGCGCTGTGGGCCAACCTTCACGGCGGCTGGATCGTCGGCGCGGGTGTCGCCGGCGCGTGGATCGCCGGGCGGGCGATGGACGGAGCGCCGCTTCGCGGACTGCGCGGCCCGGCGCTCGTCTGCGTGGCCGCCGTCGTGGCCACGATCGCCAACCCGTACGGCGTCGGCCTGTGGCAGTTTCTCGCGGGCACGGTCCGCATGACGCGCGACATCACCGAGTGGCGTCCGCTGTGGCAGCAGGATGGTCCTTCGCACGCCGTGCTCTGGTCGGTCGTCACCGGTGCCCTCGTCGCGTCGATCGTCCGAGGGCGGGGGCGCATCGCCTGGTCGGCCCTGCTTCCCGCTGCCGGTCTCTGCGGCGCGGCGATGTTCGTCGATCGCCTCGGGCCGCTCTTCGCGATCGCCTCAACCGCCGTCTGGCGCGATCGATGGTCCGGCGATCCCCTTCCGTCCGCAGAGGACGCGACGCCGCTCCGCGCAGCACCACTCTGGGTCGTCGACGCCGCCGGCGTCGCCGCCGTCTGGATCGTGACGGCAGCGGCGACGCTGTCGTGCCTCGGGATCGCCGGCTCCTGGGCGCCGGATCTCCGAGCCGCGCGCGCATTCGAACCGGAGTCGGCGGCAGGGCGGCTCGTCCTGCCGTTCGACTGGGGCCAGTACGCAATCTGGCATTGGGGACCGCGCCTCCGCGTCTCGATGGACGGGCGCCGCGAAACCGTGTACTCCCAGCGCACGCTCGACGAGCAGGACGCGGTGGCCAGAGGCACTCCGGAGGGGTTGGCCTATCTTGCCGCCCAGCGCCCTGAGTACGTGTGGCTCCCGCGTTCTGCCGATAACGTGAAACATGCGCTCGCCGCGTCGGGGTATCGGCTCGACGTCGTGTCGGAGGCGTCGTTCGTCGCGGTGCGCGACGACCGGCCGGTGCTGACGACGGCCGAGCCCATGCCGGCCTGCTTTCCATGAAGTCGCGCTTCTCAGCGTCCGACGCCCGACGAGTGGACGATCGGGGCGCGCTACAATCGCGAGCGATCCATGCCTGTCGATAGCACAGCCGTGGTCGATCGGCTCCTTGGGCGTCTGCGGACCGACGCCGGAGCCGGTGGCTGGGGCTACTACACCGGCAAAAGCAGCCGGATCGAGCCGACCTGCTGGGCGCTACTGGCGCTCGGCAGCGGCTGGACGTCCGCTGCCAGCGAGTGGGACGCCGTCGCGCGCCCACACATGGAGTTCCTGCAGGCGCGTCAGGGCGCAGAAGGACTGCTCATCGAGACCGAGCCCGCGCTCGCGAGCTTCGGGACGAACGGGCTCGCAGCGCTCGTTCTGACGCGCTACGCGGCGCAGGTTCCGCGCGACACGGTGACACGACTGTTCGGAGCGCTCGTCGCCAGCAAGGGTGTCCGCGTCGAGAACGCCGATCCGGTGCAGGACAATACGCTCCAGGGCTGGCCGTGGGTGCGCGACACCTTCAGCTGGGCCGAGCCGACGTCGTGGTGCCTGCTCGCGCTCAAGCGCGCGTCGGCCGATAACCGCGGCGACCCGAGCGCCGCACGCATTGCCGAGGCCGAGCGGCTGATGATCGACCGGACCTGCCGCACCGGCGGCTGGAACTACGGCAATGCCAGCGCGCTCGGCCAGGAACTGCGCGCGTATGTCCCGACCACCGCGCTCGGCCTGCTCGCGATGCAGGACCGCCGCGACGATCCGGCCATCCAGCGGTCGCTGGCATTCTTCGACGAGGCCCACTCCCGGGAGCAGACGGCGAGTGCGCTCGCGCTGGCATCGCTCGCGCTGCGTGTCTACGGACGCGCGACCGACGATGTCGACGAACGCCTGGTGGCCGCCGTAGCCACCAGCGAACGGCTCGGCAACCTGCAGGCGATGGCCATGGCGGTGTACGCGCTCACATCCGGACGTCACGATGTGGAGGCGTTCCGTGTCAGCGTATAGCCGCGCGCACCTCGCCGCCGCGCGCGGCGGACTCGGACCGCTGACGCGCCGCCGATTCATGCAGGCGGCCCCGCTTGCGGCGTTCGCGGCGGCGGCTGCCTGCAGGCAGCCGTACAACCGTGCCGACTTCGCCGTGGCGGCGCGATCGCCGATGGCGCTGCTGCCCGCGACGAGCTACGACGGAGATCTCGCCGACCTGATCGCGCGGGGCCTCGCGATGCTCGGGCAGGACGTGCGCAACAAGCGCGTGTTCCTGAAGCCGAACATGGTGGAGTACGAGGCTGATAAGGCAATCAACACCGACCCGCGTGTCGTGGCGGCGACGGCGGAGGCGATGCTCAAGGCGGGCGCAAGCGAGGTGGTGGTCGGCGAAGGACCGGGCCACCGGCGTGACATCGAGTACCTGCTGCAGGGCACCGGGCTCGGCGACGTGGTCGCCGACATGCGGCTCCGGTTCGTCGATCTGAATCACGACGACGTCCGCCAGGTGCCGTTGAAGTGCCGGTTCACCGAGCTCGATCACATCTGGCTCCCGGTGGAGCTCCTCAAGTCGGACTACGTCGTCTCGATGCCGAAGCTGAAGACGCATCACTTCGCAGGGCTGACGGCGAGCATGAAGAACCTGTTCGGCACGATGCCCGGTGCCGTGTACGGGTGGCCGAAGAACCTGCTGCACTTCCGCGGCGTCGAGCAGTCGATCATCGACATCACGGCGACGGTCCGTCCGCAGCTGTGCGTCGTGGACGGCGTGCTGGCGATGGAGGGCGACGGGCCGATCATGGGGCGGCCGAGGGCGCTCGGCTTCATCGCGATGGGGACCGATCCGGTAGCGGTCGACGCGACCTGTGCGCGCGTCATCGGTCTGGATCCGGCCAAGATGCCATACCTGTCGGTTGCCGCCGAGTTCATGGGCCATGTCGATCCGGGCCGAATCGAGCAACGGGGTGAAGATCCGGCCAGATACCGTACGCAGTTCGATGTGATCGAACCGATACATAAGCTGCGGGCGTGACCATTACGGTTGAGGTGGTGCCACTAACGTTTGTGATATGACTGAGCTGAACTTTTTCAAGGGGTCCGCAATGTCTCTCCCGACGTCCCCCGGCTCCGCCGCCCGCAGACGCGACGCGCGTTCAGAGGAAGGCAGCATCCTGATCCTCACCGCGCTGTCGATGGTCGTGCTCCTCGGCATGGTCGCTCTCGCGGTGGACGGGTCATACATGTTCACCGAGCGCAACCGCATGTCGGCAGCGGCCGACTCCGGCGCGATCTCGGCGGCGCTCGATACCGCCGCAACACCGGCGCGAGCAATGCCGACCTGACGACGTTTGCCTATCGCGAAGCCACGTCGCACAACTTCGATCCCGGCGTCACGACCACCGTCACGGTGAACCGCCCGCCGTTGAACGGTGCGTTCACCGCGAACCCGTACTACGTCGAGGTGATCGTCTCGCGGCCAACGGCCACGTTCTTCGCGCGCATCCTGGACGCGGTGTGGGCGACGATGACGCCGGCGGCGCGCGCGGTAGCGGGCACCCACGCGGGTCCGAACTGCATCGTCACGCTCAACCAGTCGGGCAATCCGTCGCTGTACATCGGCCAGACGGTCAACCTGAACATGCCCGCGTGCAACATCGCCGCGAACGGCAACCTGCAGGTCGGCCCCGGCGGCGGCGGCAGCGGCGACGTCAACGCCGCGTCGGTGGGTATTCAGGGCACCTGCTCGGGCCGGTGCGAATCGGACTTCCGGACCAACGTCGGGACCGCGTTCACCGATCCGCTCGCCGACATCCCGGAACCGACGAATCCGTACTCGACGCCTACGACGGTCAACGTCCCGGCCAACAGCACGATGAACATCGCCCCGGGCTGGTACAGCTCGATCGAGATCGGCAACAACGCCATCGTGAACCTTACGCCAGGCGGCCTCTACTGGATCACGGGCCGGATCAATGTCGGCAACCAGGTGACGATGACCGGTTCAGAGTTGATGTTCTTCTTCGCCGGGACGGCGAGCGCGGGTCCCTGTACTGCGGCTGCGACGGCCGGGTGCATCCTCGTGCCGAACACCGCCGACCTCACGCTTTCGGCACGGACGGGCATCGGCTTCCCCTACGAAGGCATCCTGTTCTTCCAGGCGCGCACGAACGCCCTCGACGCGGAGTTCAACAACGCAGGCATCTATAATTTTTCGGGCGCGAACTACTTCCCCGCGGCGTCCGTTTCGTATGGCAACTCGGGCGCGAGCAACGACTGCACGATGTTCGTCTCCTACAACCTGACCCTCGGCTCGGGCGGTGGTGGCACGATGGATTTCACGAATACGTGCGCGTTGTTCGGCGGATCGCCGATCCTGTCCGTCTCGCTGGCGGAGTGATCATCATGCCAGTCAAATTGAACGAAAGCTGTCGTCGAGTGCGCGCGCGGAAACGGAGCGAGCGCGGCGCGGCGCTCATCGAGCTGGCGATCACGCTGCCGCTCCTGATGCTGCTGGTGGTCGGGACCATCGACTTCGGGCGGGTCTTCCGCACGGCGAACGTCGTGACCAACGCGGCGCGTGCGGGTGCGTTGTACGGGTCGATGACGCTCACCAACTCGGTGGACACGACCGGGATGATCGCGCGCGCGAACGCCGTCCTGACCGGCAACGGCCTTGGCACTGGTCCGGCGCCGACTGCGGTGAGGAGCTGCCAGTGCTACGACAACAACGGCAACGCCGTCGGCGGCGTGGTCGCCTGCACGACCACCTGCGCCGGGTCTCACCTGGTGGTGGATGTCACCGTGACCGCATCGCGCACGTTCACGATGCTCGGATCGTTCCCGGGGATCCCTTCGAGCGTGACGCTGACCCGTTCGCACACGATGAGGGCGCAGTAGGAGTCCATATGCCCCGCGTACCCACGACACAGGCAGGCCGGCGCCGGCGAAACGGCGAGCGCGGTGAAACGCTCATCGAGTTCGCGTTCGCGTCGGTGATGTTCTTCACGTCCATTTTCGCGGTGCTCGAGTTCGGGCAGGCGATCTGGCGTTATAACCTGGTGTCGAACCTCGCGCAGGAAGGCGCACGTTATGCGGCCGTGCACGGCCTGAACAGCGGCAGCCCGATGAGCGAGGCGCAGGTCAGCACGTACGTGACCACTCGATCGATCGGCATGCCGGTGACCGTGACGACGCCGGCCGGCGAGCCGAACACCATCCTTCCGGGCAACATGGTCGAAGTCCGCGTCGTGCACAACCTGTCGATGGGCGGCGGCATCCTGCCACTGTGGTCGTTCCCGCTGCAGAGTACCGGTCGCATGATGATCACGCGCTGACGCGCGCGAGATGTCCGCTGCCGTTTCCTCACGCGAGCTGACGCCGGCGCAGCACGCGTTCGTCCGCCGTCAGCTCCTCCTGATTCCGATCTACATCTGGACGGTCTACGCGTGGAGCGTGTTTGCCGCCCACCTCCCCATTGGTCCCCTCGAGAGACAGACCCATGTGGCGCGCGACTTCGTGCACTTCTACGCCCAGGGTGCGATTACGCGCGAGCACGACGCGCACGCGCTGTACGACATCGACGCGATGGCGGCGGTGGTGGACCGGGTCGTGCCAGTGCCGGTGGAAGTCAGGTTTCCGCCTGTGTACGGACCTCAGGTGGCGCTGCTCTTCGCGCCGCTTGCGGAGCTGCCTTACGTACCGGCGCTCATCACCTGGCTGTTGCTGACAATCGCCGGCTACTTCGCCTGCCTGTACGTCGTCTGGCGCGGCTGCCCTGCGCTGCGCGGCGATCGGTGGACGATCGCGGTGCTGGCACTCGGGTGGGCGGGGCTGCACTTCACACTCTCGTTCGGCCAGGCGTCGATCGTGGCAACGGTGTGCATGACCGTGCTCTGGCTCGCGCTCAAAAGCGGGCGGCTTTTTCTGGCTGGCCTCGCGGTGGGTGCCCTCGCCTACAAGCCGCAGCTCGGGGTGGTCGCCGCGTTCGTGTTCGTGCTCGGGCAGGAGTGGCGCGTGGTCGCCGGCGCGGTGGTCGCAATCGCCGTGCAGCTCGGCGCGGCGTGGGCGTCCTGGGGCGGCGGCATCTTCGCGGGGTACGTCAGCGCACTGACGAAGCTGCCCGGCGTCATCGACGCCATGGAGCCGGACAAGGCGCTTATGCACTCGTGGCGCTCGCTCTTTCTGCAGCTCGGGATGTCGTCCGATGTGGCGCTGGCGCTGAGCATCGTCACGTCGCTCGCGACAATCGCGTTCGCAGTGGCAGTCTGGCGGACCCGCGCCGCTCTGGCGCCACGGTACGTCGTGCTGGTGCTGACGACGCTGCTGGTCGATCCGCATATCTTTACGTACGACCTCATGCCGCTCGCGCCGGCGCTACTGGTCGCCTGGCAATGGGCGCACGACCTGGAGCCCGCGCCTCTCGCGAGGGTATTGCCCTTCGTCGGCGGACCCCTGGCGCGGGTGAGGGTGCAGGAGGCGGTGGTGGCGTTGGCGGGGTTCGTCTACGTGGCGCCGCTCCTGACCATCGTGCTGGAGAAGGTTCCCGTGCAGTGGTCGGTAGTCAGCTTCGCGATGCTAGCTCTGCTGTGTGGCGCGATTCTGCGCACTCGCTTGACGTTCAGTCCAATGCTGGACAGTTCAGGGAGTGCATCGCCAAGCAGACTTTAGGCGGGAAATCTGGCCCTGGGCCTCATCGGTTCAGCTCTTCAGTATCAATTTCTGTACTGTAAGTGATACCAGTAATTGGGGTTTTGCGACTTTCGACCTAACCCTGCTGAAGGTATCCCGATTGCTCGATAACTTAGGAGCAGCTCACAGCACCGCAACGGATCAGTTTTGTAAACGTTGCTGGCGGGGTGCTAAGCCACCGCGGCCGTTTCGCTGCACTCGTAATTCGACGTTGATGCAGATGGGTCGCAGCTCGAGAACAATTTCGTGGAGTGACCAACTATGAAGGCAGTGTTTCAGCGTCTGATTTCAGAAACCGAAGGCCAGGACCTCATCGAGTACGCGCTGCTCGCGGCACTGATCGCGCTCGCGGCCATCGTGGCGATGAACAACCTCGGGACCGCGATCAACAACAAGTTCACCAACGTCAGCACGACGCTCACGAACGCGTCGTAGTAGTCGGCAGGAGCCGGACGTGCAGACGTCCGGCACGGCGCGCGGGCGAACCGCCACCGTTCACCAACGGTGCGGTTCTCCCGGCGGCCCTGTTTGATTCCAATCGGTATCCGTCGTGAGTGAGGTCGTCAGCCGCATCGGACCGCAGCAGTGGATGGCGCTGGCCATCGGCTTGTGCGCCTGCGCCACCGACCTCCGCAGCCGCCGGATTCCCAACGAGCTGACGCTCGGCGGTGCTGGTGCGGCACTGCTCTTCGCGTTGGCGACCGGTGGACTGAGTGGGTTTGCATTCGGCGTCGCTGGCTGGTGCGCCGGTTTGGCCGTGTTTCTTCCGTTCTTTCTGCTGGGCGGACTTGGCGCGGGCGATGTGAAGCTGATGGCCTGCCTGGGGGCCCTGCTCGGCCCGTCGCTGGCCGTGTGGACTGCCATCTACGCCGCGCTTGCCGGCGGCGTGCTGGCCATCGTCGTGGCGTTCGGGGCGGGGTATCTGCGCACGGCCGTCACCAACGTGTACCTGCTGCTCTCTCACTTTCGCGTCGTCGGTATCCGGCCGCATCCCGATTTGACGCTTGCGCGTGGTTCGGGGCCACGTCTGCCGTACGCCGTGCCAATCGCGGTCGGCGCCATAGCAGCGATGTGGCTGCACTAGGAGTCTTGGGACGAACATGAACCGCAATACCCGAACGCTGATCGTCTTGCTGGTCGCCGTTGCGACAGCCGCCGCCGCGACCTTCCTGGTTTACCGCGCCATTCAGAGCCGGCCGGTCCAGCAGGTGCAGATGCCGCAGGTCTTCGTCGTCGCCGCGGCTCGTTCGCTGCAGACCGGCGCCAAGCTCGCCGAGGCCGACCTGAAGGTGATTGCCTGGCCGGCCGATGCCGTCGTTCCGGGCGCGTTCTCCAAGGTGGAAGACGTGGTGAACCGCGGCGTCGTCATGCCGGTGCTCGAGAACGAACCGGTCACCGATAGCAAGCTGGCCGCAGTCGGCGCCGGCGCCGGCCTCCCGCCGACCATCACGCCGGGCATGCGCGCGATATCGGTTCGGGTCAACGAGGTCGTCGGCGTGGCCGGATTCGTCACGCCTGGCAACCGCGTAGACGTATTCGTCACGCTCCGTCGGAACGATACAAGTGTCACACGCGTGGTAACCAGCAATGTGCAGGTGCTGACGGCCGGCACCAAGTACGAACAGGACAAGTCGACGAGCGGCGAGGCGATGCCGACCACTGTGGTCACCCTGTTGCTCACGCCGCAGGATGCCGAGCGCGTGATGCTCGCAGCCAACGAAGGCTCGGTCATGCTCGCGTTGCGCAACCCGCTCGACGTCGAGCCGACGAAGACGGCGGGCACGCAGCTCGCGGCGCTTTACGGCGACGCGCCGCCGCGGCCGCCCGCTCAAGAAACTG
Source organism: uncultured Acidobacteriota bacterium (assembly GCA_963748265.1). Taxonomy (GTDB): domain Bacteria; phylum Acidobacteriota; class Vicinamibacteria; order Vicinamibacterales; family CAVVIG01; genus CAVVIG01. The sequence continues at coordinate 797,397 of CAVVIG010000005.1, forward strand.
CAGCGCCGAAACCGGCGGCCCGACCCCGACCGGCCGCGCCGCCGCCGCCCGTTGTCCAGCCGCCTCCCCCGGCGCCGCCGAAGATCTACACGGTCGAAGCTATTCGCGGTGCGAAGCGTACGGAGGAGCCGATCCGGTGAACTGTGAAACGAGACTGATGACCAGAATCGCGAAATCGACGTCCCTGCGGCTCGCGCTGTCCGCGATCCTGGCGATCGGCAGCAGCGCGGCGCTCGTGGCCCAGAACCCGCAGCCGGCCGGCCAGCTGCCCCGCGTGTCGCTTGTCGCAGGACAGTCCACCGTCCTGAATGTCGACTTCGACATCACGCGCATCGCCATCACCAATCCTGCCGTCGCCGATGGCGTGGTCGTGGCTCCCCGCGAGATCCTTCTCGATGGCAAATCACAGGGGACTATCAGCCTGATCGTCTGGGGTGAAGGGCGCCGGATGCAGTACGACCTCATCGTCGAGGCCGCCGTCACGCAGCTGCAGCAGCAGCTGAGGGCGCTCTTCCCCGGTGAGGACATCCAGGTGACGGTCACCGAGGAGTCGACGACGCTCTCGGGCCGCGTCTCGAACAACAACGTGATGTTGCGCGCAGGGGAAATCGCGACGGCCTCGTCGTCGAAAACGCGCGTGATCAACCTGTTGCAGGTGCCGGGTGGCATCGACACCCAGCAGGTGCTGCTGCAGGTTCGCTTTGCGGAAGTGAACCGGCAGGCGCTGACCGAGGTTGGTGTCTCGCTGTTCACCGGCGTCGACGGCTACGAGAACTGGGTTGGCCGCGTCACCACCGGTCAGTTCTCCTCGGCGAATATGGATGGGGACCGGCTGACGTTCAGCGACCTCCTCAACCTGTTCGTGTTCAACACGCAATACAACGTCGGCGGCCTGCTGAAGGCACTTCAGACGCGAGGGTTCCTCCAGAGCCTTGCTGAGCCGAACCTCATCGCCTACAACGGCAAGGAGGCTAGCTTCCTGGCAGGCGGCGAGGTGCCGGTCCCGGTCGTCCAGGGCATCGGCGCTGGCGGGGCGGGGGGCGTCACCGTGCTCTACAAGGAGTTCGGCATCCGACTGAACTTTACGCCGACCATTGCGGGAGACGTCATCCGGCTCCACGTCCGCCCCGAAGTCAGCACGCTGGACTTCGCAAACGGTGTTACGCTCGCAGGCTTCCGGATTCCGGCGTTAACGACGAGGCGGGCCGAGACTGAAATCGAGTTGCGCGACGGGCAGTCGTTCGCCATCGCCGGCCTGATGAACAACATCTCGCAGACCGACCGCAGCCAGATTCCGCTGCTCGGCAGCTTGCCGATCATCGGGTACCTGTTCAAGAGCAAGGCGGCGCGGCAGCAGCAGACGGAACTGATGGTGCTCATCACGCCTCGCCTGGTCCAGCCGCTGGATCCGGACGAAGTGCCGCAGCTGCCGACCGATCCGACCGAGTTCATGCAGGTTCCGGACGCCGTTGGTGCGAACCTGGAAGGTGGCTCGGGCACGATCGACGCGCCGCCAGCCGGGTCGGCAGGGCGTCAGTAGACAGTCGACCCCGGGGTTCTTGGAGCGCAAGGTGACTGGAACAGTAGGGATCGTCGGAGCCGTTGACGGCGAACTGCAGTCGCTGGTGTCGGCCTGCGGGCTGCGTCCTGTCCTCTTGGACGCCGCCCAGGTCGCCGCAGCCGTCCGCACCAGCGCCGTGATGCCGGAAGCGCTGCTCGTCGACGTCCGCAACGATCGTTCGATCCTCTCGATGATCGGCGCGATCAAGCGCCGCTTCCCGTCGATGGGGGTGGCCATTGTCGCGCGCGCGCTCGATCCGGAGTTGATGCTCGAGAGCATGCGGGCGGGGGTCACCGAAGCGATTCCCGAGCCGCTCACCACGACGGCGCTCCAGGCCGCACTCGGCCGCATCGTCGTCCACGAATCGGTACCGGTCCAGAGCCGCGTCTACGCAGTCATCGGCGCGAAGGGCGGCGTCGGGGCGACCACCATCGCGGTGAACCTCGCCGCGGCGCTGGGGCGCTCGCTGGAGTCGGCGCTCCTCGTCGACATGAACTCCGCCGCCGGCGACGCCGCCGTGTTCCTCGGCGTCGAGCCGCGTTTCAGCGTGGCTGAAGCAATCGAGAACTCCGCGCGCATCGACGAAGCGTTTCTCCGCAGTCTCGTCGTCCACACGCGCGCCGGCTTCGACCTGCTCGCCGCGGCGCCCCGCACGGCTCCCGGATCGGTCGATTCCGCCCGGCTCCAGGGGCTGCTCGAGTTCCTGAGCCGCTATTACCACGCCATCGTGCTGGACGTGCCACGCATCGACGCGGCGCTGCTCGACTCGCTCGGCGTCGCCACGAATCTGTTCGTGGTCGTCAACCACGAACTCCCGACGATCCGCAGCGGCAATCGTCTCGTGACGGCGCTGCGGCGCAAGTACGGCGACCGCGTCGGCATCGTCGTGAACCGCTCCGATCGCGACGCGGAGATCGGCCGCGAGGACATCGAGCGGACGGTGGGCGTGCGGATCGCGCACGTCTTCCCGAACGACTACCGCCAGGCCGTGGCGTCCATCAACAAGGGACAGCCGCTGGCGGAGAGCACACAGGGCAAGCTGGCCGAGTCGTTCCACACCTTCGCACGCGAGCTCACGGGGCAGCGTCAGGAGGAGGCCGCACCCGAACCGGGCCGCCTGTTCGGGTGGCTGGCACCGAAGCGGTCGTTCTCGAGCTGAGCCTAAGGAACCGAGGCACCCATGGATTCGATCGTCTCCCTCCGCCAGGCGCAAGCTGTCGACACCCGGCGCGCCGACTACCAGGAGCTGAAGAGCCGCGTCCACCAGTCGCTGCTGGAACGCCTCGATCTCGATCGGCTCGCCTACGTGAAACGCGAGGACGCCGAGCCGGAGATCCGGTCGCTCGTCACAGCGATGCTCGATCGGGAATCGGAGTCGATCCCGCTCAGTCTCTACGAGCGCGAGAGCCTCGTCACCGACGTGCTGAACGAGCTGTTCGGCCTCGGTCCGCTGGAAGCCCTGCTCAAGGATCCGGCCATCTCCGACATCCTCGTGAACCGGTTCGACCAGGTCTACATCGAGCGCAACGGCATCATCGAGCTGACGAACATCGTGTTCAAGGACGATCGGCACCTGCTGCGCATCATCGAGCGGATCGTGAGCGCCGTCGGCCGCCGCATCGACGAGTCGAGCCCGATGGTCGACGCGCGTCTCCTGGACGGCTCGCGCGTCAACGCGGTCATCCCGCCCGTTGCACTCGACGGTCCCGTTGTGTCAATCCGCCGGTTCCGCACCGAGCGCCTTGGCGCGCAGGACCTCGTCACGCGCGGCGCGCTCACGCAGCCGATGCTGGACTTCCTGCAGATGGCTGTCGCCTCGCGCCTGAACGTCATCGTGTCGGGCGGCACGGGCGCCGGCAAGACGACGATGCTGAACGTGCTCTCGAGCTTCATTTCGGACAGGGAGCGCATCGTCACGATCGAAGACGCCGCGGAGTTGATCCTCCGGCAGCGTCACGTGGTCCGCATGGAAACGCGCCCGCCGAACATCGAAGGTCGCGGCGCGATCAAGCAGCGCGACCTCGTCATCAACTCACTGCGTATGCGGCCCGATCGCATCATCGTCGGCGAGGTCCGCGGCGAAGAAGCGGTGGACATGCTGCAGTCGATGAACACCGGTCACGACGGCGGCCTGACGACGATTCACGCCAACAGCACGCGCGACGCCTTGCACCGCCTCGACACGATGGTGGCGATGGCCAACCTGAATCTGCCTGGCCGCGCGATCCGCCAGCAGATCGCATCGGCGATTCACCTCATCGTCCATGTATCGCGGCTGTCGGATGGACGGCGCAACGTCACTGCCATTACCGAGATCACCGGAATGGAGGGCGAGGTGCTCACCAGCCAGGACATCTTCCTCTACGAGAAGGCGGGCGTCGCCGAGGATGGCCACGTGCGCGGGCGGTTCCGCGCCACCGGCATCCGGCCGAAGTGCGCCGACCGCATCCAGGCATCGGGACGCACGGTTCCGGCTGATATGTTCGAGCACGTTACGCAGGTTGCCTGAGGGGCCTACGGAGGTCCAATGCAGTCCTATCTCGTCGCCATAACCTTTCTCGTCGTTCTCGCGGTCGTCTTCGGGGCGTACTGGCTCATCGTCGGGCTGCCCGAGGAGAACGAGCAGGCGGCGCTGCAGCGGCGTCTTCGCACCGACGATCCGAAGCGCGCGAAGGCGCGTGTCCGGCTGCTGAAGGAAGCCGAGTCGCTCAGCAACATCGCCGCGCTCGACCTGTACGCTTCAGACGGCTGGAGCGGTGATGGTACCGCTGCACCGGTTTCTCGCATCCTCGGGGCTACCGATCACGGTGGGCGCGTTCGTGCTCATGAGCGCGGTGTCGTTCTTCGCGACTGCGCTGATCGTCAGCTTCTATATCCCGTTCTGGTGGGCGATCTGGCCGGTGGCTGCGGCCGCGATCTTCATCCCCTACGGCGCGATCTCGTTCATGCGCGGCCGGCGCGTGCGCAAGTTCGAGGAGCAGTTCCCCGAAGCGATCGAGCTGATCGCGCGCGCCCTGCGTGCGGGTCACGCGTTCGCCACCGGCATCAAGCTGGCGTCCGAGGAGCTGCCCGAGCCTGCCGGTCCCGAGTTCAAGCTGCTGTACGACCTGCAGAACTTCGGTGCGCAGATGCCGGACGCGCTGCGCAGCTTTGCCGAGCGTGTCCCGACCATCGACGCGCGGTTCTTCGTGACCGCGGTGCTGACGCAGCGTGAGGCGGGCGGCAACCTCTCGGAGATCCTGGATCGCCTCGCGGCGGTCATGCGCGAACGCTTCAAGATCCGGCAGGAGGTCCGCACCCGGTCCGCCCACGGGCGGATCACGGCGTACATCCTGGCGTTCATGCCGCCGGCGCTCGCCGTGATGCTGCTGATGCTGAACCCGGCGCAGATGCAGCTGCTCGCCACCGATCCGCTCGGCATCCGGTTCATCATCGCGGGCGTCGTGCTGCAGGTCGCGGGCGTGCTCATCGTCCGGAAGCTCATAGACATTCAGTACTGAGCCTGGCCATGGATTTCACACAACTGGCGCTCATCGGAGTCTTCGCGTCGGTCGCCCTCGTCGCGGGCGCCGTGACGTCGATGATCCTGTCGCGCGGTAATGTCGAGCGGCGGCGGCTGCGGCAGGTGGTCAGCTCGCCGAGTAGCGTGCTCCCGGTGCTGCCTGAACTGCTTCCGCTGGCCTCCGAGGGCCCCGGCGGCACATGGGAGGACCTCGAGCGGCTGCTGCTCCATCGGTCGCGGAAGGAGATGAACCGGCTGCGGCTGCGGATGACGCGCGCCGGCATCCAGAGTCCCGGCGCACCGGCGCTCTACACGATCGCCGAAGTCGTGCTGCCTGTGGTTCTGGGGGGCGGCGCGTACCTGTACGCTCCGTTGTCACCCCCGCTGTGGTACATCCTGATCGTCGCCGCGGTCGCCGGTGGCTTCTTCCTCCCGGGCTTCTGGCTCGAGAGCAGGCTCTCCAAACGGCGTCGCGAGATTCAGAACGGCCTGCCCGACGCGCTCGACCTGATGGTCGTCTGCATCGAGGCCGGTTCGGGCCTGGACCAGGCGATCCTCAAGACGGCCGAAGAGATCTACTTCGCGTATCCGGCGCTCGGTGACGAGCTGCGCATCCTCAACTCGGAAATTCGTGCGGGCAAGACGAGGATCGAGGCCTTCAAAAGCCTGGCGCAGCGAACGAAGGTGGACGACATCCGTGCGCTCACGGCGATGCTCGTTCAGACCGACCGGTTCGGCACCAGCATCGGCCAGGCGCTGCGCACGCACGCCGACAACTCGCGCACGCGCCGCAGGCAGCGTGCCGAGGAGGCTGCGCAGAAGATCGGCGTGAAGCTCGTGTTCCCGCTCGTGTTCTGCTTCTTTCCGGCCTTCTACGTCGTCGTGCTCGGGCCGGCCGTCATTATGTTTGTCAGAAATTTCCAGTAGCTCGGAGTCGAAGTCCGCGGTTCGTTCAACTAAGGGGAGGCCTCACACCATGAACATGAATGTCATCCTGGCCGGCGCGCTGCTCATCGTCGGCATCCTGTACCTGCTGAAGCGCCGCTCGCGCATGAACAAGGAAGACTAGTCTCAACGAGGAAGACCAGGCATCAGGTGAGCAGCCGAGCGATGGCCCGACACCACTGCCCGCAGGTGCCGTCAGGGGCGTGGTGCGTCTGCCTGCGTGCTGCCGCGTCGGCGGCGCTGCTCCTGCTGCTCGGCGCGCTGCCACTGTCGGCGCAGAGCAGCGGCACAGACGTTCCGGCGAAGCCGCCGGAGCGCCCGACGCCGCTGACGCTCGAGCTGCGTAACCGCGCCCTTTCCAAAGCGCGGCTGCGCGCCCAGATCGCGCCCACCGCCGAGAACGAGCGGCTGCTCGCGCATGAATACCTCGCGGCCGGCGTCCGGGATCTCGCATTCGATCACTACACGGCGGCCCTGCGGCAGGATCCGTACGACGCCTCGTCGTACGACGGTCTTGCGCGAGTCTGGCGCGACTGGGGCTTCGTCAACCTGGCGTTGCCGCATGCGTACCGCGCCGTGTTCTACGCGCCGGAGTCCGCGTCGACGCACAACACGCTCGGCACGCTGCTGCTCCGGCACGGCGTGGTGCCGGCTGCACGGACACAGTTCGAGATCGCGCACCTCCTCGATCCGAAGAGTGCCTATCCCGTGAACAACCTGTGTTACCTCGAGCAGCGGCAGGGGAACGTCGCCGATGCGGTGCGGCTGTGCGGCCAGGCGGTGCTCGCCGAGCCGGCATCCCGCGTCGTGCGCAACAACATGGCCATGGCGCTCGCCAGGACCGGCGATCTCGAGGCGGCGTGGGACCAGTTCGCGGCCGGCTCGGGCCCGGCCGTCGCGGCGTACAACGAGGGAATCGGTCCTGATGGCCACGGGGCAGTTCGATCGCGCGTTCGAGGCGTTCACGCGCTCGCGGGCGGCCGACCCGTCGTTCCTGCCCGCGTTGACCCGCCTGAAACAGCTGGCGGCGCGCGAGGAGCGGTAACCGGTGGCGGTCTTCGACGGCAACTACGTTCCGCCGGCGCCGCGCACTCTCGAGGAGACCGGCCTGCCGGCCGAGCTCGTCTTCGAGATCGTGACGAAAACGCTGCACGTGACCGGCTCGCAGAGCGGCACCGAGCTGGCGGGCAGGCTCGGCGTCGCCTTCTCGGTGATCGAATCGTGTGTCGAAACGCTGAAGCGCGAGCGCCACTGCGAGATCTCGGGCGGCGCCATCGCGCCGCAGTCTTACGTGTACCGCCTCACCGACGCCGGGCACGCGCGCGCGGCCGACTTCGCTGAACACAACCAGTACGTCGGTCCGCTTCCGGTCCCGATCGACCAGTACCGGGTGTACATGGACCAGTTCCACCGCTGGTCCGCGCCGCGCGTCACGCGGCAGGCGATGCGCCGGGCCTTTCAGCACCTGGTGCTGAGCGACCGCGTGATCGACCAGCTCGGGCCGGCGATCGCCGCGCGCCACTCGCTGTTTCTCTACGGTCCGCCCGGGAACGGCAAGACGCGCATCGCTCAGACCGTCGGCGCGCTGCTGCCAGGCGACCTCTCGATTCCGCACGCCCTCGCTGTCGAGCGGGAGGTCGTCCGCGTCTACGATCCGATGAACCACGTCGCGGTCGAGGAGAACGCCGAGGTGGTCCGCACGCTCGTTCCCGAACTCTCGCCTGACGGCCGCTGGGTGCAGTGCCGCCGTCCTGTGGTCACGGTCGGCGGCGAGCTCACGCTGGAGTCGCTGGAACTCGGGTTCCTGGCGGGCAGCGGGTTCTACCGCGCGCCCCTGCAGACGCTCGCCAACGGCGGGGTGCTCATCATCGACGACTTCGGCCGCCAGCGATCGCGCCCGAGCGAGATCCTCAACCGCTGGATCGTGCCGCTCGAGAGCCGCATCGATCACCTCGTGCTCCAGAGCGGCCAGAAGTTCGAGATGCCGTTCGAGACGCTCATCGTCTTCGCGACGAACCTGAACCCGCTCGACCTGCTCGACGAGTCGTTCCTGCGCCGGATCCGCTACAAGGTGTACGCCGAGTCGCCCACGCGCGAGGACTTCATCCAGATCTTCGCGCGCTGCTGCAAGGAGCGCGGGCTCACCTTCGATCGACAGGTCGTCGAGGATCTCATCGCGACGGAGCTCGAGCCGCACCACATCGAGCTGCGCGGCTGCCAGCCGCGCGACCTCATCGAGCACGCGCTGTCACTGGCCGCCTATATCGAGCAGCCCAACGAGCTTTCGCCCGAGTTGCTGTCCGCAGCCTGCGCGACCTACTTCCTCGGGGACAGCTCGCTGGCCGACGAGAAGTAGGCTGGGGCGGCCGTGATCCGACGAGCCTTTCTCACGCTGGCGCTGTTCGCAGTTCTCGCATCCGCCGCAGGCGCACAGCAGGGCGGCAAGGTCACGGAGGCGACGCGCCCCGACGAGACCGCTGCGCACTCCTCCCTCACGATCACCTCACCGCTCGGGCGCACCGGCCTGGCCACGCGCGTGCGAATCGTCGCGCGAATCACGCTCGAGGGCGGCTCGACGATCTCGCCCGTCGAGTTCTTCGTCGACGGCACGAGGGTCGGCACCGTCGAGCAGGGACCGCCCTACGTCGTCGAGTGGCTCGACGAGAACCCGTTCGAGCGGCGCGAGATCACCGTCCAGACCGCCGATTCGACCGGCGTGACGCTGAAGGACACCGTCGTCCTGCCGCCTTTCGAGGTCGTGGAGAAAAGCGAGATCACAGGCGTCCTGGTCGAGACATGCGTCTTCGACAAGACCGGCCGCTTCGTGACGGACCTGCCCTCGGCGTCCTTCGCCGTCACCGAAGACGACGTGGACCAGACGATCGACCTGATTGCGCGCGAGAACGTCGAGAGCGACATGGTGATCCTGGTCGACAACAGCCAGAGCATGACGCGCCGCATGGACTTCGTGCGCCGCGTGTCGGAGCGGCTGGCGGCCAGCCTTCGGCCGAAGGACCGCGCCATCGTGGCGCCGTTCAACAACCATGTCGGCACCATCACCGGCCCGACGGCCGACATGGAGACGATCGACCCAGGCGATCGCCGCGATGCGTGCCGGCGGCGGCACCGCGCTGCTCGACGGGCTGCTCGAGGCGACGAAGCTGCTCGGCTCGTCCACCGGCCGCCGCGCCATCGTCCTCATCACCGACGGGTACGACGAGAACAGCACCGCGAAGTCGGAAGACGTGCTGCGGGCGGTGCAGGAATCGCAGGTCACCGTCTACGCGCTCGGCGATCGGAGGCGTCGCCGGCATCTCGATGCGTGGAGAGACGGTGCTGCGGCGGATCGCGCAGCAGACGGGCGGGCGCGTGTTCTTTCCGCCGCGCGACGCGGAGATCGTGTCGGCGTCGGAGACGATCGCGACCGACACGCACAACCGGTTCCTCATTACCTACACGCCGAAGAACCAGGAGCAGGACGGCAGCTGGCGGGCGATCGCCGTGCGCGTTCCGGAGGGGTTCACCGCGCGGACGCGCGCCGGCTACTTCGCGCCCGAGCCGCCGCCGATCCGGCCGGCGATCGAGTTCACGGTCCTCAACGACGCGCGCGGCTACGTGGACGTCACCGCGGCCGATGTGGACGTGTACGAAGACGGCGTCGAGCAGAAGGTCGACACGTTCCAGGAAGCGGTCGATCCGGTGTCGATCGTGATGGCGCTCGACACGAGCGGCAGCATGAGGCGCGTCGTCGATCTCGTGAAGGAGACCGCCATCGAATTCGTGCAGGCGGTCCGTCCGGAAGACAGCCTCGCGCTCATCACGTTCGCCGATCGGCCGAAGTTCGAGCACGTGCTGGCGACCGAGCGCCAGTGGACCGTCGACGCGATTCAGAAGTACACGGCCGTCGGAGGCACGGCGCTGTACGACGCGCTCTGGAACTCGCTGCAGACGCTCAAGGGGGTCAAGGGGCGGCGCGCGGTCGTCGTGCTGACCGACGGCAAGGACGAGAACAACGCCGGCACGGCGGCCGGCAGCACGCACACACTCAGCGAAGTGTTGACGCTCCTGCGCGAGGTTGGCGCGACGATCTACAGCGTCGCGCTTGGCACCAAGCTCGATGCCGACGTCCTGGAGTCGCTCGCCATGCAGTCGGGCGGTCAGGCGTATTTCGCGTCAGATGCGAGCGGGCTGGGCGACCAGTTCCGCGGCGTCATCGAGGATCTGCGTCGCCGCTACGTGCTCAGTTACTCCTCGACGAATCGCAACGCGGATGGCGGCTGGCGCAAGGTGGAGATTCGGCCGCACGGCGACGGACAGGCGGTGAAGTCGGCGGGCGGGTACTTCGCGCCCGCGGAGTAACGCACCCCCGCGGAGCGCTTTCAGACGTCGGCCGGTTCTACGCGCTGTCCGCGTCTGCGCTTTTGTTCTCCCGGAAGTCGTGGAACTTCAGGTGGCAGTCGTGCTGGGTGAGGAACGCGAGGAACCGCTTGTAGTCCGACTGCGGGAGGAGGAACAACTCCACCAGCTTCCGGTAGCTGCCTCGAGTCTGTTCCAGGCCCCGACGCACGATCTCGCGCACGTCGGCTTTCGTGAGTTCGCGGTTCATGAAGCGCGGATGCACGACCGCCCAGAACGTCCGGCGGCCGCGGACCATCTCGTCCCAGGCCGCATCAGCGGCAATCCAGCGTCCGACCACGTCGGTGGCAGACGGCGCGCTGTCCAGGAGCAGCGAGGGCCGCGCGAGCGGGGCGCCACGCAGTTCGGCCGGGAGGTTGTGCGGCGCGACTGTACCGTCGAGTTCCTGCAGCGCAACACGTTCGGCGATGTTCTTCAGCTCGCGGACGTTGCCCGGCCACCTATAGTTCAGCAGAGACGCTTCCGCGGCCGGCTTCAGCGATGGCAGGTCACGTCCCTGCAGGCGGCAGTAGTGCGCGAGATAGTAAGTGAAGAGCTCGAGGATGTCCTGTCCGCGCTCGCGCAGCGGCGCGATCGCCACCTGGATCACGTTCATCCGGTAGTACAGGTCCTCGCGGAACTGACCGGTGCCGATGCGCGCGAGAAGATTGCGGTTGGTTGCGGCAATGATGCGGACGTCGGCGCGCTGCTCGACCCGGTCCGAGCCCACCGGGTGAATTTCACCGGTTTCGACGAATCGCAGCAGGACGCCCTGCATGCGAGGGGTCATCTCGCCCAGTTCGTCGAGGAACAGGGTGCCCCGGTCTGCGAGCGCCGCCAGGCCGGCCTTGTCGCGATAGGCGCCGGTGAAGCTGCCGCGCACGTGGCCGAACAGCTCGGACTCGAGAAGATCGTCGGGCAGGCCGGCGCAGTTCACGGCGACGAACGAGTGCCGGCGGCGCGCGCTTCGCGTGTGGACCATGCGCGCGACGACCTCCTTCCCGGTGCCGGTCTCGCCGGTGATGAGCACCTTGGAGTCCGAGCGGGCAGCCGATTCGATGTCGCCACGCAGCTGCGCGACGACCGGGCCGCTTCCGAGAAGCAGGTACCCGTCCGCAACGTTCCCGGGGAGCGTGCTGACGTTCACACTCGACATTGTTCTCCTAAGCCGCGGATGGATTTCACCATAGCTGCCGTATGCATGCTAAGTCAATGCCGCGCAGTCGCCGGAATGTCACGCGGTTACATGCAATTAATCTCATGACAGGGCGACATCCTCGTAAGCGTGTGCGAGCGACACGGTTCCTGGCCGAAAAACGCTCCAGGAGCTACGTGGCTATGTGCTTGCACTTATTCCGGGCAACGCCTGCTGATTTGAGCCATGCGGACCACCTCTGATCGCCGCGCCCACGATCGCTATGACGTCATTGGCGCCCTCTGGGGTGTCCTCGAGCTCCCCGAGCCGGCAACCATTGTCGACGTGAGCCCGGACGGGATCCTCCTCGAGGCTGGCATCAGTCCGGGTACCTGAATTCCGCCCAGACGATCCGACTTCTGGTCGAGGGCGAGCTCGTCAGCGTCGACACGACCGTGCGCCATGCACGGCCAGCGCGAGACGGCCGCCACCTGATAGGCCTCCAGTTTTTTCAGGCTCCAGAGGCAGTTATCGGCTTGTTGGAGCAGTTTCAGGCCGATAGTCAGGGAGAAGTCGTGGACGCTGGAGCAACAAGGTTGTAGAATCTCAGACTTCTTCCAGCCTCAGGCCCTGGCGGCGGTTCCAGGCGGTTCACAAGGGCGGCGACGTGTACAACGCTGAAACAGGTGCGCCCGAGCGACGTCGGACTGCGCGGGTCAGGGTGGCCGACGGCGCGCAGGCCATCGTGGCCTCCAGCGGGTCGGTCAGGGTTCTGGATATCAGTGCCGGAGGGGTGCTGCTGGCATCGACACGGCCGGCGCTCGTCGGGACTCGTGGGCGCCTGTCACTGACGGTGGCGGGCAATCCCTGGGCCGCTATGGTGGAGATCTGCCGCGTCGTTCCGTCGTCGGACCGCGTGGGTACTGCATCGGCGCGTCGTTCGTCGACATCAGTCCGGCACAGCGCGACGCGATCGAGCGATTCGCCCGCCAGTAGCCGCCCAGGAGCCAGATTGAGTCCGGTCACGAAATCCGCCGTCCAGCTGATCGGTCAAAGCGCCGAGATCGTCGCGCTCCGGCAGGAGGTCGAGCGCGTGGCGCGGTCGGACGCCAAGGTGCTCATCACCGGCGAGAGCGGCGTCGGCAAGGAGATCGTCGCCCGCGCGATCCACTCGCACGGGCCGCGCGCCGCGCACGTCTTCGCGCCGGTCAACTGCGCCGGCCTGCCCGAAACGCTGCTCGAATCGGAGCTGTTCGGCCACGTGAAGGGGAGCTTCACCGGCGCCTACCGCGACAAGCCCGGCAAGCTCGAAGCGGCGCACAACGGGCACCATCTTCCTCGACGAAGTCGGCGAGATGACGCTGCGCATGCAGGGGCTGCTGCTGCGGTTCCTCGAGACCGGCGAGCTGCAGAAGGTCGGCGCCGACGGCGGCGGCCGCGTCGTCAACGTGCGCGTCATCGCCGCCACCAACCGCAACCTGCGCGACATGATCGCGCAGGGCACGTTCCGCGAAGACCTGTTCTACCGCCTGAACGTCATCCACATCGTCGGTGCCGCCGCTGCGCGAGCGCCGCGAGGACATCCCGCTGCTGGCGAACCATTTCCTGTCGCAGTTCGCCGACGCGAATCGCTCCCGAGGTCGACGTCGATCTCGCCGGACGCGATGAAGGCGCTGACTCGAGTACTCCTGGCCGGGCAACGTCCGCGAGCTCGAGAACGTCATCGAGCGGCTCGTGGTCACGGTGATGCGCGGCACCGTCGAGCTCGAGGACCTGCCGTCACGAAGTCCGGGCGCAGGACCGGATGTGCGCTCCGCCCGAAGCGCGAGCGCCGCCGCACCGTGGCCGACGATCTCTACAAGCGGATGATCGACCAGCACGAGTCGTTCTGGACGACCGTCTATCCGCTGTTCATGGATCGCGAGATCACGCGCGACGAACGTGCGCGAGGTCGTGCGGCGGGGCCTCGAGGAGGCGCGCGGCAACTACAAGATCGTGGCGCGGCTCTTCAACATGGAACCGCGCGACTACAAGCGGTTCCTCAACTTCCTCCGGAAGCACGACTGCCAGATTCCGTTCAAGGAGTACCGCTGAGCTTTCGGTCGCTCGTCAGTGAAAGCCGAGCTCGGCCTCATCGACGACGATGTGCCCGGGCCGCGCGTCGGTCGGCAGATCCATCCATTTTCTGATTGCCCCGAGCGCCAGATCGGCGTGGAGGCCGGGCGGCAGTCGAACGACGACTGCCTCGGCAGGACGACGAGCTGGGCCAATCTGCACCCACGTGTCCTGCTCGCCGGCATGGATGCCGATGACTTCCGTTCGCCACACGCCGCCGCGTCCACGGATCAGCTGTCCGTCCAGCATCGCGAACAGCGTATCCGCGGCCGTCAGCTCACCAGTTTCGTGGTGGAGCGCCTCACGGCCGTGCGCGTCGTGCTCAGTACGCTTTTCGTTCACGGTTACTCGATTCGCGCGCAAGTTGGAAGGCGAAGCTGCAAGCGCGCAGGAAACGCTGAGCAAAACGTGAACCAACCGTGCGCGCGGTGAGGAGGCCCGCAAACGCGACGTCGACCGCGTGAGCGGCTCGAGAACTTTGGAATTTCTATCGTCTCAAGTCGAGACTTCGTGGCTTGTGCACGACCACTTCGAGCGGGGCGAGGAGCAGCAGGGTTTTCAGTTCCCTGCCATCGGGTGCGCCGGGGAGCGCTCCGCGCAGCAGCAGCGCCGCGGCGCTGACCACTGCCGTGCCGAATGAGAGCATCAGGACGCCGCAGATCGCCATCGGCCAGGTGAACCAGCCGGCCGCGGCGCCCACGATCGACGCGACGACGACCCAGGCCTGCGCGAGCGGTGTGGCCAGCGCAGAGCCGACGAGGTACGCAAAGGTTCGAGGGCCGACCGACTGCGAGGTACACGCGCCCGGTCCCCATGTGACGGCCGCCTGCAGCGACGCAAGGCGGTGGCGGCGCACAGCGGCGCCCGCCTCGGCGGCGGAGCGCGTCTGCGCCTGCCCGAACGGCTCGGCGTTGCGGACGAACCGGCGTCCTTCGCTCGCGATGCCGTCCTGCAGCCGGAACATCATGTCGAGGCCGGGATCGATCGCGCTCTTCGAGAAGCCGTTGGCCTGCAGGACCGCGTCGCGCCTCCAGATGGACACGCCCTCCTCCGGACCGAGGCCGCGACGCAGCCGCGACCAGAAGAGCCGCCCGAACATCAGTGAGCGGATGGATCGCAGGTGCTGGAAGCGCGCGTCGCGACCGCTCGCGCCTTCGGCCGGCACACGCTCCACGTCGCTGCCGACGCCGATCACCGACACCGGATCCTCCAGCGCCGGCGTCATCGCGCGCAGCAGCGCGGACCGGTCGAAGGTGACGCCCGGCGGGACGACGGCCACGAAGCGGTAGCGCGCGAGGTTGACGCCGCAGTTGAGCGCATCGGCGCGCGTGTCCGGATCCTTCTCAATCACCATCAGCCGCGCGTCGCGGACGCTCCGGAAGATGCGGCGCACGGGCGCCGTCTCGAGCGTGCACCTGAAGAAGAACTCGCGCGACTCCAGCTGCCACTCGGTCGAGAGATCGGCGAGCGACCCGAACGGCGCGTCGACCACTGCGATCACCTCGAACTCGGGATACGCGAGATCGAGCAGCGCGTGGACGAGGCCGCTCACCTCGGCCGCGGAGTTCGCCGGCACGATGATGCTCACCGGCATCGTGAGGCGCGATGCCGCAAGCGTGTCCTCGGACTCCGGCGCATCTTCGCGCCTGCCGCCGGCGCGCACCGCGGCGAATGCGGTCGCGAGGCTGGCGATCGCCAGGTAGGCCAGCGCAGCGACGAGCGTGATGGTGACGAATCCCTGAAGCGACGACATGTCAGGCCGCCCCCACGTGTTCGAACCCCATTGTGTCGAGCAGGCGCCGGATCCGCGGGCCGATGACAGGGCCGGCGCGTTCGACGAGCGATTCGGTGAAGCGGACGCCGCCCGCCGCCGCGATGCGCTGCAGCATGGCGATTTTCGATCCGGCCGGGTTGTCGGTTGCCGCTTCCATCACGAGCAGGCTGTCGAGCACGCCCAGGTTCTGGATGACTTCCGCGGCGCCGTTGCGCACGAACTTGTCGCGATGATCCAGGCAACGCACCAGCACCGGCCACACGTCGGCGCCCATCATCTCGAGCGACTCGCGTGCCGCCAGGCGCACCCACCAGTCGCCGATCGCCGAGCAGGGCGGCGACGCGGTCCGCATGGTCGGCGCGCCCGAGCTCGCCGAGCGCACGTGCGGCGTAGGCGCGCACGAACGAGGCCTGGTCGCCGAGCAACTGCGCGGCGCAGGTCGCCGCGAGCTCGCCGCCGACGCGCCCGAGCGTCTGCACGGCCGCCTTCCGCACGCGCGGGTCCTCGTCGCGGGTGAGCGCGGCGAGCTGAGGCTCGCTCGGCTCCTGTGGATAACGTCCGAGCAGGGTCGCCGCCCACTGACGGACGACGGGATTGGCGTGGCCGAGGAGCGATGTGAGCCGCGCGCCGAGGTGCTGTGGCGACTGATCGAGGTAGACCGAGACACGCGACGCCGAGTGCCGGGGCGACCCGAGCGCCCGCACCAGCAGGTCGATCGCATGCGGGTCGCGCGAGCGGCCGAGCAGCGCAAGCCCGCACGCCGCCACGTCGCCGTCCTCATCGTCCACGGCGCGGGCGAGCAGGTTCATCGCATGCGGGTGATCCAGACGCGCGAGGATCCGCAGCGCGGTCATGCGGCGCCAGCGGCCGCGGGATGAGTTGCTGCGGCCGGCGTCCTGGACGAGCGACGCGATGGTCCACCGGCCGTCGAGATACGCGACGAGCGTTTCGAAGAGGTCTGCCGCCAGCTCGCGTTCGGCGGCCACGTGCATCACCAGCTCGCGCGAGGCCGGCGCAAGGATGTCGCGCAGCGCGGCGAGCCGATCGGCCAGGGGCAGGAACCGGTACCGGTCGATAGCGGCCAGCACGGCGGCCTTGATCGCGCGGGCCGACTCGCGGCGTCGCTGGACGGCGAGGACGTAGGCCGACAGCGCGGCCCACGCGACGGCCGTCACGGCAACCAGGGCGACGAAGACAGGTTCGAGCGACAGCATCGAGGGTGCTGCGACCAGGCAGCGGAATCCTCTAACGGTATCGGTCTGTTGGCCTTAAGGCTTTATCGCGAGGAAAGCTAGCCGCCGGAGCGGGTCGCATAGCCCCTGGCGGGCTTGAGGCGCGCGTTGGCGGCCTGCGGCTTCAGGCCGAGCAGCCGCTTCAGCCGGTCGAGGACCCCGGTGTCGGCGCTGTCTGGCTGGTCGAGCGATTCGAGGATGTTCAGGCACTCGTGGATCGAGGTGACCGACCCGATACCGAGCTGCCGTGCACTTGCGGGCACTTTACCCTCGTCGCCGCGCCACACGAGGATCGCGCGGGCCTTCGAGTCGATCGCCACGTCGAGGCAGTTCTCCGGCCGATCGTCCACGAGCACGTCGAGGTCCATCGCCGCGGCAATTTTCCCGCGCGACCCGTGCACGACGAACACGGACGGCGTCTCGTACCCCTGCGCCGCGAGCCACCGGTAGCTCTGGGCCTGCGCCGTGTCGCCGCGCGTCTCCGGCCGGCTCGTGACGAAGAGCAGTTCCCACTTGCGCTCGCGCACCATCCGATAGAGGCGGGCGAGCGAGCCCGGCTCGATCTCGGCGAGCGTCTCCCACCAGTTCTCTTGTTCGCAGACCGCGTTCCACAGCTCGCGCTGCTGCCGCGCCGACAGGTGCCCGATCGACACCACCTTTTCTTCCTGCGTGTTCTGCGGCGCCGCGTCGCCTTCCGTGTCGATGGCGGACGTGGGCAGCGACGCCGGGTCGATGCCCGGAAACAGACGCCGGGCGTCGCGAGCGAGCGCGCTCTGCATGTCGGCGACGGTGCCGTCGAGGTCGAAAGCCAGGCGCATGAAGCGTGGGAGACGTTCAGTGTAGCGCGCCAGGGGCCCGTACGCCCGCCCGCGCACACTTCCGTCCGGATCGGGTTATCGGACGTGCCGGCCGGCGGCAGCAGGCGGACGCGGCTCCCGGCGCGCTCTCAGGCCCCGGGAACGTGCCATGATGTTCCTCCCGGCCGGACCGTCCGATAAGCGAAGTGATGCCTCTCTCTCTCGCCAGCACGCGCGTGACAGTGCCCGATCACGTGCTCACCCGAACGGTCGGCGACAGCACCGTGCTGCTCGACATCGAAACCGGCCGATCGTTCACGCTCGACGCGGTCGGGTCGCGGGTCTGGGCGCTGCTGACGACTCTTGGCTCGGTGCAGGCGACCTTCGAAGCGCTGTCGAGCGAGTTCGAGGCCGATCCGGACGAACTCCAGTCCGATCTGGAGGCGCTCATCGCCCAGCTCGCCGGCTCCCGCCTGCTGATCGTCGACCACCCGTCACGGTAACTTCGGGAGCGGCGCGGCGTTTTCAGATGGCCTATCAGACGATCTCGTCGCATGCGCGGATGGCGCTGGACTCCGTACGCAACGACGCGTACGCCCACGCGCTGCGCCGGGTCATCGGGCCCGACAGCGTCGTCCTCGATCTCGGCGCGGGTACGGGTGTGTTCGGGCTGATGGCGGCGCGGATGGGTGCACGCCGCGTGTACCTCGTCGAGCCGACCGACGTCCTGGCGGTGGCCCAGGAGATCGTGAACGCCAACGGCCTGCAGGACGTCGTGCAGTGCCTCCACGGCCGCCTCGAGGACGTCGTCATCCCCGAGCCCGTGGACGTCATCGTCTCGGTGATGACCGGCAACTTTCTCGTCACCGAGGATCTGCTGCCGATTCTCTTCGACGCGCGCGATCGCCTGCTGAAGCCGGGCGGCCACCTCGTGCCATCGGCCGCGGTGATGGAGGCGACACTCGTGTCGGCGCCGCCAGTGTACGCGGCGAACGTGGAGTGCTGGCGCACACCGCAGCACGGCGTCGACCTGAGTGCCGCACGCCCGTACGCCGCGAACAGCCTGGCGTACGGCCCCGACGGGATTCGGGACGCCACGTTCATGGCGGAGCCCGCGGAGTTCCTGATGCTCGACTTCCGCACCTCCACGTACGACGCGGTGCGCGCGACGCTGGAGATGACGGTCACCGAGGGCGGCGTGTGCGACGGCATCGCCGGGTGGTTTCGCATGCAGCTGGGCGACCGATGGCTCTCCACCTCGCCACGCGCCGACGCGACGCACTGGTCGACGGTCTACATGCCGGTCGATCCGCCGGTGGCGCTCGCGAAGGGCGAGCGTGTGACGCTGCAGATCGACCGCCAGCCGAAAGGCGACTGGGCGTGGCGCCTGCGCACGCCGCACGGCGCCCGCAAGCACTCGACGCTCCTGTCGGCGCCGATGAGCGCCTCGACCCTGGAGAAGGCGTCGACGCAGTACGTGCCTCCCGTGAACGCGGACGTGGCGGCCACAGCCGTCGTGCTGTCGTGCATCGACGGCAACGCCAGCGTCGATTCGATCGCGCGCACGCTGCAGGCGCGCTTCCCCGAGCGGTATCCGACCGTGGAGCGCGCGCTCGAGTTCACGCAGATTGTCGTGAACCGGTTGTGAGGCGGCAACTGACGTGATGGACACCACCTACGAGCTCGCGCCCGACGCGGTCCTGCAACTGGCCGACGAGGAAGCGCTGCTGGTCAAGCTGACCGACGAGAACATGTACGCGCTCAACGCCAGTGGCGCCGCGATCGTCCAGCGCATTGCCGCGGGCGAGCCCGTCGGACGTGTGATCGACGAGCTCGCGGCGACCTTCGACGCCGATCCGGCGGACGTGGGGCGCGATGTCCGCGACCTGGTTGACGAGCTGATGCGCCGCGGTCTGCTCGTCGCGCGCCAGGAGGGCGCCTGACGTGATCGCCGGCACCTCAGTCGTCACCTTGCCGCAGTGGTACGCCTGCTTTTCGCGGCGCGCGGCGCTCGGACCGCACGCGCAGCCGACGGCCGCGGCCGGCGTGCGTCGCGTGGGCCCGCTGGACGTATATCGTGCGGGCGAAGGGTGCGACGTCGCGACATTCGGCCGGCCCGCTGATCCGGGCGTCGTGCTGTTCGACGGGTACCTCTTCGACCGCGCCGCGATGAAGCGCGAGTTCAACCTGAACCCGCACGCCACCGACGCGGCGATCGCCGCCGCCGTCTACGAACGCTGCGGCCTCGACGCGCTCGATCGGCTCGACGGCTCCTATCTCGTCGCCATCTGGGACCCTCGCGAGAGCAGGCTGCTCGTTGGTCACGACGCGCTCGGGCATCATCCCGTGTTCTATGCGGAGGCGGGCGACGATCTCTGGATTACGTCGAACGTCCTCGCGCTGCCGGCGGCGGGCTCCGTGCCGCGCCGCCCGAATCGCGTGTCGTTCGGGATGGCGGCGCTGCTGTACTGGCCGGCGTCCGGCGACACGTTCTTCGAGTCGGTCCGGCGGCTGCGCCCGGGCCGGTACCTCTCCGCGAGCGCTGGCGGCGGCCTTCAGGAGATCTGGTACTGGAGCCCGTGGCTGGACGATGGCGATCCCGGGCTGACCGAGAAGGAAGCACGCGAGCAGTTCGAGCCGATGCTCGTCGAGGCGATCGGGCGCTGCATGCAGCTGGCCCCCGAAGGGATCCTGCTGAGCGGCGGGCTCGACTCGGTGACGATCGCCGCGCTCGCCGCGGAGCACGCGACAGCTCACGCGACGCCGCTCGTGCGCGCGATCTCGGGGCGCCGGGATCACACTCCGGCTGCCGAAGAGCCGATGCAGACAGCGGTCGCATCGGCGCTGCGGATGGACCACCTCGTGGCCAACGAGTCCGAGTGGATGGGCAGCCAGTCGAGCGTGGAGATGTCGCTCGCCGTGCTGAGCGAACTTCCCGGTCCGTCGCGTATCTACTGGGTCGGCGCCTACATGTCGTTCTATCGCTTCGTGGTGGCGCACGGTGTCCACGCGGCGCTCACCGGATCCGGCGGCGACAACTGGGTGAGCGTCGTCGACGCGTTCGCCGCGCACGCGATGCGCCGGTTCGACGTCGGCGGCCTGGTGCGGCACATGCGCTCGTGGACCGGCACGGGCGGGTTGTCGTTCAAGAACGCCGCGCATCATCTCCTGTGGTCGGGCGGTCTGCGCCTGCTGCTCGACTCGTACGCCGCACGATGGGTGCCGTCGATCAAGGGCCCCTATCACCGGCAGCGTGCGGTTGACGCAATCCCGGCGTGGCTGTGCCCCGACCGCGATCTGAAGGACGCACTCGCCGCGGCTCTCTACGAGCGGCGTCCCGCGGCGCTCACGCCGGAGGGACGCGTGCCGCGCAACTTCTACCGCCATGCGCAGCGATCCACCGTCAACCCGTACTTTCAGTACCAGTTCGAGGTCGGCTACCACGTCGAGTCGACGTGCGGCCTCCGTCTCCTCAGCCCGTATCACGACAAGCGGGTCGTGCGCTTCCTGAACAGCATCCCGCCCGACGTGCTGCTCTCCGGCCAGAGTTACAAGGGCATGCTTCGTCCGGTTGCCGAAGCGCGGCTCCCGGACCTGGGGCTGTCGTCGCAGCGCAAGGTATACGGCGAGGGTGTCCAGTCTGCGCAGTCGAACGAGTTCGTCGACGGGGTCAGGAAGTTCTGGCCGACGCACGCGCTGGACAGGCTCGCGGCGCACGGGATCCTGGACGCGGCAGCTGCGCGGGGGGCGCTGGCGGCGTCGGAGTCGCTCGGGTTCGACGACTCCGCGTCGATGTATGCACTCATGAGCGCGGAGCGATGGCTTGCCGCGCACACCGCGCCCTGAGGCGCGGCCGGGACACGTCCTGTGTCCCGATTCATACAGAATCCGGCCGTTCCTGGCCCGTGGCGGCCCAGGCAACGGCCGGGTTTGCTAGGATTAGGGGCAGCTGGAGGCTCCCCCAGCGCTACGTTTCAGGAGAACCAGACGATGCTCAGGGCCAATGTGAATACCCGTCCCATGTGGAACAAGCCGCAGCTCCAGGAGCTGGGGAACCTGCGGAACCTGGTACGGGTCGGCAACGCAAACGGGAAGTCCAAGCTGTACATGGACGGCGGATCCAACTGCGGCGCCGAGTCGATGGACAACATGGACAGCGCGGGCTGCGGCGGGTAGTGGCACTGGCGGCGTCGTCGTGGGTGCTTCCCCGCATCGACTGGGGGCCGCCCCTCGATGTCGCGACCGACGCGCCGCCCAGCGAAGCCAGGCTGCTTGCCACCTGGCCACCCACCGAGTTCGAAAACACCGCAACGGACTGTTTCAGCCTCGGCGACCAGATCTGGATCTGGCAGCCGGAGGTCGGGGCAGTCCGTTTCAGCTTGCACCAACCTCTCATCGTTGCGTCGCTGTGGCCGGGTGGTGATGCCGCCTGGTTTCGCGAGGTGCTGTACCGAAGCTGGCTGCCCGCCATCTACCCGCTGTGGGGCCGGCAAGTGCTGCACGCCAGCGCGATCATGTGTGCGGCGACCGGCGACGCGGTCGCATTCACCGGTTCGACTCACGCCGGCAAATCCACCACTGCGTACGGCATGAGCCGCCGTGAGAAGTGGGAGCGGGTGTGCGACGACACGCTGGCGTTTTCGATTGGTGGCACGAGGAACACGGTCGGGTCTGAAGACCCGCCGGCATCGTCTCCAGACCCGGCGGCACTGCGTTCAGACCCGCCGACCGTCCTGCTCCATCCCCTGCCGCAGGAAGGACGCCTGCGACCCGCGAGCGCCGAGTACTACGGCGTCACCGATCGGCCCGACGAGACACTGGCCTGGCCCGATCGCACACCGGTGCTCAAGGCTGCCTACGTTCTCGAAGGAGACGCCACGTTCGCCGGGCCGGCTGAGTTCGCGCGGCTGCGCGTCACCGAGGCGCTCCCGCTCCTGCTGCAGCAGGCCTACGCTCTCTCGTTCGGGATACCGAAATACAATCAGCAGCTGATGAAGGATTACCTGGCGCTGGCGTCGGCCGTTCCCGTGTTCCGCCTGCGCTACCGGCGATCGTTCGACGTGGCGGAGGAACTGTTCACGGCCATCGAGCGTCATCTCGCGAGCGAGGCCGGGGTGGACGGTTAAGTGCTCCAGCGTGTGCTCTCGCGGTTCCGATCGCCATCCGATGTGCTGCTCGCCGCGCGCGTGCTCGGGTGGGCGATGGTGCTGCCCGCCGCCAAGCACCTGGTGCCGATCCGCCAGCTGGCCCGTCTCATGCGGCGAGCGCCGACCGCGCCGGCCGGCCGCGACGCAGCGCTCGAAGAGCGCATCGTGACGTTCGCGCGCTGGGGCGCGCGCCTCATGCGGTGGAAGAGCGGCGGCAACTGCCTCGAACGCGGGTTGATCGCGTACCGCTTTCTCGGCGCCGCCGGCGCGGGGCCCACGCTCGTCGTCGGCCTGAGCCGCGCGGACAAAGGTGGCATCATCGGCCACGCGTGGGTGATCGTGGACGGGACGCCGGTGGGGGAGAGCGTTTCCGCGCTCAGCGAATACACGCCGGTGTTCGCGTTCGCGGGCGACGGCACGCTGCTCGACGCGCCGCCGTCGATCGCCGCCTCCAAGGTTCCCGCGAGCTGACCACGTGAGCAGCAGCGCTTCGGTGTCGTCGACACTACGAGCGATTGGCCGATTCGTTACCGCCATCATCACGATCTCGCCGCGTCTCGCCGCGTACACGGCGCTCCTGACGTTCGGTGTCGCGCTGGCCGAGGGGTTCGGCCTGCTCGTGCTGATCCCGCTCCTGCAGCTGGTCGGCCTCGATGCGCAGCAGGGAGCGCTCGGGCGCGTCTTCGAGTTGTTCGGCGCGGCGTTCGGCGCCGTCGGCCTGACGCCGACGCTCCCGGCGGTGCTCCTCCTGTACGTCGTCATCGTCGCCGTGCAGAGCGCGCTGCAGCGGCAGCAGCATGTCGTGTCGACGCGGCTGCGCGAGGATATCGTGCACACCCTGCGCGTGCGCCTCTACACGGCCATCGCCGGCACCACCTGGGTGTACTTCTCGCGGAACCGCGCGGCCACGTTCGGGCAGCTGCTGACGAACCGCGTGGACCGCGTGGCCAACGCCGCCTTCTACCTGCTCGATCTGTTCGTCACGGCTGTCGTCGCGCTCGTGTACGCCGCGGTGGCGTTCCGCGTGTCGCCGCTCATGACGACACTCGTGATGATGTGCGGCGCCTTGCTGGCGCTCGCGCTGCGGAGGCAACTGGTCGTCGCGCAGCGGACGGGCGGCGGCTGGGCGTCGGCGTCCACACGGCTCTACGCCGCGACCTTCGATCATCTGGACAGCATGAAGATGGCGAAGGGTTACGGCGCCGGGCGGCGGCACGCCGAACGGTTCGCGCAGCTCTCGAGCGAGCTGAGTAGTGCTGGCCGCGACGCGACCGACGCGACCGCCCGCACGCGGCAGTGGGTCATGATGGGATCCGCGGTGCTGCTCGCAGGCATCGTCTACGTCGCCCAGGCGGTCGTGCGCATGTCGCCGGCCTCGCTGTTCCTGCTGATCTTCCTGTTCGCGCGGCTGGTGCCGCGCGTGACGTCGCTCTACGAGAAGGCGCAGGTGCTGGTCGTCGAGCTCCCGGCGTTCGACCTGGTGATGGAAGCGGAGGCGAACTGCCTGGCGGCGGCGGAACCGGAGGTGCGCACGCACCATCCAATCGCGTTCGAGCGGGTCATCGAGTGCCGCGACGTCACGTTCCGCTACAACGACGAGGGCGATCAGACGGCGCTGCAGGACGTCAGCCTCACCGTCGCCGCCCGATCGACGACGGCCATTGTCGGGCCGTCGGGAGCGGGGAAGAGCACGCTCGCCGACCTGCTCATGGGGCTGGTAACGCCATCTGCCGGCGCCGTATCCGTGGACGAGGTGCCGCTGACACCGGAGCGCCTGCAATCGTGGCGCGGCCACATCGGCTACGTGTCGCAGGAGACGTTCCTCTTCCATGACAGCGTGCGTGCCAACCTGTTGTGGGCGAAGCCGGACGCGAGTGACGAGGACGTCTGGCACGCGCTCGATCAGGCGGCGGCCGCGGACTTCGTGCAGGCCCTTCCTCAGGGCCTCGACACGGTAGTCGGCGATCGCGGCGTGCTGCTGTCGGGTGGCGAACGCCAGCGGCTCTCTCTCGCGCGCGCGCTCCTCCGTCGCCCGCAGGTGCTGTTGCTCGACGAAGCAACCAGCTCGCTCGACTCGGAGAACGAGCGCCGCATCCAGGCGGCGATCGATCGACTGCACGAGCAGGTCACTATCATCGCGATCACCCACAGGCTCTCGACGATCCGCAACGCCGACCTGATCTATGTCGTCGAGCGCGGGCGCGTCGTGGAGTCGGGATCCTGGAGCGAACTGCTCGCGTTGCCGGCCAGCCGGTTCCGCGCGTTGTGTGCGGCGCAGGGGATCGACGTGGCGGCGCCGGGGGCGTTCAGCGGCGGCGTGGTGTCTGCGCTGCGTTCCTGACGGCCGTGAGCACCGGGGCCGATCTCGGCAGACTCGACATCCTGCTGGCGCAGATTCTTCGCGGCGATCCGGTCGACGCGGGCGCCGTCGCGTTGCACGGCGCGGATGCCATTCGAGCGCGGGCATTGGCCCACGACGTGCTGCCGCTCGTCGCGGACAGGCTGGCGTCGGCGGCCGACCTCCCGCCGGCGGTGCGCGCGCGGTTCCAGGGCGATGTGCACGCAGCGGTCCTGCACGACATGAGGTTCGAGGCGGAGCTCCGCCGTGTGCTGCGTGCGCTCGCCGAACGCGGCATCGATGCCGTGGTCATCAAGGGAAGCCATCTCGCGTACACGCACTATCCGCGGCCCGACCTGCGATCCCGCACCGACGCGGACCTGCTGATTGCGCGTGCGTCGCGCGACACCGCCGACGATGTCCTGACGCGGACGCTCGGGTACGACACCGACCCGAAGGTGTCCGGAGAGTTCACGGCCACGCAGACGCTGTACGCGCGCGAGGAAGGCGACGCCTCGCACATGGTGGACCTCCACTGGAGGCTCGCGA
The DNA here is from genome assembly GCA_963748265.1 of uncultured Acidobacteriota bacterium. Lineage (GTDB taxonomy): Bacteria > Acidobacteriota > Vicinamibacteria > Vicinamibacterales > CAVVIG01 > CAVVIG01. The sequence goes on from CAVVIG010000005.1 coordinate 822,887, forward strand.
GCCCGCAGCTCTTTGCGCATGTGCTCTCGTTCGAGGAGCTGACGGCGTCGGGCGCGCCGCTGCCGGCGCTGTCGCCCCACGTGCGTGTGCCGTCGGACGTTCACGCCCTCGTCATCGCCTGCATGCATCGCGTGGCGCATCACCACGACGAGGAAGAGCAGTTCAAGTGGCTTTACGACATCCACCTGCTCGCGTCGCGCTTCGCCGGCGCACAGTGGCAGGCGTTCGCCGATCTCGTCGTCGAACGTGGGATTGCCGCCGTCGGTCTCGAGGGGCTCGAGCGCAGCGCGCACTGGTTCAGTACTTCGATTCCCGCGTCGCTTCGCGCCGACGCGCGCGTGTCCACGTCGGCCACTCGTGAGCGTACGGCTGCCTATCTAGGATCGCGGTCTCAGGCACGCCTCGTGCTCGACGATTTGCGCGCGCTCCCCTCGTGGAATTCGCGGGTGCGGCTCCTGCTCGAACATCTATTTCCGTCCGAGAAATACATGCGAACGATGTACGCGCCGGACAGCGCTCTGCCGCTCCCGTTTCTCTACGTCAGACGCATCCTGCGCGGAGCAGGCGGGTGGCTCCGTAAAGCGGGTTAGGTGTTCAGGGGCGCCCGACGTGCGCCGCGTGGCGGGACGGGCTGTCGCGGCGGATCTGCGCCGGCGTGTAGAGCGCCATCGCCAGCAGCAGGACGAACAGCACGGTGTTGCCGGGCATCTGCAGGCTGAACTCCACCAGCGACTGCAGCGCGATTGCCGCAAGGCCTGCCGTCGCCCCCACCCGCACCCAGTACGCCTCTGGCCCGTCGTCGTTCGCGCGGAATCGGCGAAGGACGGCGCGCGCGACCGCTGCGATGGCGACCAGCGCCAGAAAGAACGTGATCGCCCCACCCTCGACGAGCAGCTGCACGTATTCGTTGTGCGCCTCGTTGTAGTGCGTGTCGAGGCCGCCGGGCTGATGCTGGTAGGTAGCGAGCCCGAACGTGTTCATGCCGGTGCCGAGCACCGGAAAGTCGCGGACGATGAGCGCCGAGATGCGCCAGATGTCGAGCCGCAGCCCCACCGAGTTGTTACTCGCCACGGTGAAGCGCTCGAGCGCCGCGTCGCGTCCCGCCCATTGCAGTGCCAGGAGCACGAGCGCCAGCGCCGCGACGGCGGCGCCCAGCGAAACGCGCCACGAGCCGCCGCGACGCCCCGTCCACACCGCCGCTCCGACGACAATGACGGCGAAGCAGCCGAGGCCGGAGCGCGAGCCGGTCATCAGAAGGGAGAGCGCCATGAAGAGCGCTGCGACGACGTAGAGCATCAGCAGTCCGCCGTCGGGTTCGGACAGCCAGAGCAGCAGGCCGCGCGCGTCGCCGCGCAACCGGTGCGCGTTGTCGCCCAGATGACTCAGGCCCATGCCGAGCGCCAGGGGGATGCCCATGAGCATCCAGCCGGCGAAGTGATTCTTGTTCACGAACGGCCCGAACGGCGTCGTCAGCAGCGACTCCGGCTGCCAGAAGCCGTAGATGCGCATGCCGTCGAACACCTGATCGCCGAGCATGGCTTTCTGGCCGATGCCGAACAGCGCCAGCACGAAGCCGATGAAGACGACGCCGGCAGCCAGGCGCATCGTCGCGGTGCGCGAGAGCGTACGCAGCAGCCCGAGCAACAGCACGAGCGGCGCGGCGTACAACCAGAGGAACAGGGCCGTCTGCTCCGGCGCGACCGAGATCGTGTGCCGGAGTGGAGCGGCCACATCGGCAGCGCTCTCCGGATCCGCGGCAATCGCCGCATAGCGGAAGTCGTACGTGGTCAGGAAGTCGAGCGTGCCTGGACTGACCCTCGCGAGCATGTCCAGCGACAGCGGCACGATCTGCACGACGGCGACGGCGCCGATGGCGGCGAGCACCAGGAGGAGCCTGCGGTTCGGCGTCCAGACGGGCCGGGTACCGGTCGCGAGACCGATCAGGCCGACGATGGCGCTTCCGATGGCGAGCGGCGTGTAGGCCCAGGGGTACACAGCGCCGAAGGCGAACGTTCCCCAGGCCGCCAGCAGCAGCGCAAGGAGCACGACGAGCGTGGCCGCCAGCGGCGTGCGGCGGCCTACGCTCCTACCGGAGCGAGAATGCGAGCGTTCGAGATGCAAGCTCTTTGAACAGCAGCCGGCGGGCGGGCGGATGCTTCAGCAGCGACACGATCAGGTGGCGGTGCTGATTGAAACGCGCCGTGCGGCGGACGATGGGCATGACGCCGTTGGTCTGGGCCAGGTCGAACAGCGCGTCGATCTCGTCGTCGTCCATGCGCTCGGCGAGCTCGCGCAGCGAGGACCTGCGCCTTCAGCTCGGGGCCGAGGCGCTTCTGCCAGAGCGTCTGGTAACGCGAGAGCGTGCGCTCGTCGAGCGTGTCGCGGCGCAGCGCCGGCACGAGGACGTCGGCAGCGAGTGCTGCGCTGACGAGGGCGTAGTAGATGCCGCCGCCTGTCGTGCCCTTCACGAGCCCGGCCGCGTCGCCGACGGCGAGGACGCGCGGCGCGAACGTCTTGTCGATCGGTGCCAGCGGGAGCAGCTTCTGGCGCGGAGCCGGCTCCGACGCCGGAATGGGAGAAAGCCGCCAGGCGTCGCGCGCCCGGAGCGCGTGGCGCCGGAAGTAGCCGGATGCGTCCCTGTCGCACATGAGGCCGACGCGTGCGAAGGTGTCGTTGCCGCGGCGCACCGGGACGACCCACGCAAATCCCTTTGGCGCGACGTCGTTGCCGAAGTGCACCTCCACGTCGCCCAGGCGGTCCGCCGTCAGCTCTAGCTGCGCGGACCTCAGGTATGCGGCTGGCATGCCGAGCCCGAGCTTCTTGTGCAGGGAGTAGTTGGCGCCGCACGCCAGCACGCATGCGCGGGCGGCGAACCGGCCGGCCGACGTGGTTGCCGTGACGCCCTGGCTGGTCACCTCGATGCCGGTGACGCGCACGCCCATGTGCACGGCAACGCCGGCCGCCGTGGCGCGCGCGTGGAGCCCCTGGTCGAAGATCGCGCGGTCCACCACGAGGGCTTCGGTGGTGGCCGTGGTGTGGGAGATTGAGAGCCCGGTCGGCGAGAAGAAGCGAGCCGTCGCCAGCGGGTTCAGGATGGCTTCGCGCGGCACATCGAACTCGTCGAACGCTTCGGCCGCGAGCACGCCGGTGCAGTGGACCGGCACGCCGGCAATGGCGTGCTCCTCGAACAGGCAGACGGACCAGCCCGCGCGGGCGAGCAGAGTGGCGGTGTACAGGCCTCCGGGGCCTCCGCCTACGACGACGACGTCATGCATGGGAACGTCTTAGAGTACCGCACCGGTTTATGCGTGCTACTGCACGCAGCTGCACACAGCCCCTGAAGTCTGGAACGTTTCCAAACGGATACAGGGCTTATCGGCGCGAGTGGGGGAGAGGGGTAGGAGGAGGGGATGTCTTCCACACCACGGCGCCCGGCGGCATCGCGGTAGGCGGGCCGAGCGGGACGCGCCCGACGCCTGGACCGAGTCGAACGTCCTTCATTTTCGGGCTGCGGTAGGCGAGCTCGTGGTAGTCGTTGTCGATCGGCACGAGGAACAGGCCGCCGTTGAGGATCACGTAGTCGATCGGCGACCCGAGCCGGCGTGCCTCGCGGAGCACCTCACCGAAACCGTCGCCGGACGACACGATCCGGTCTACGAGGCGTCGGTTCGACGTGAGCATGTCGGCTGCGATGACCTCGTTGTGCGTGAAGAAGGCCAGCGTGCCGGGCCACTCCGAGACGAAGATCGTCGCGCGATCGATGCCGAGGTCCTGGACTACTCGCAGCGTGGTGAGCCCGCCGAGCTCGTCTTCGGTGGGAGGGCGGCTCCGCGTGGCGACAAGGGCGAGCGCCAGCGCCGCGACAGCCGCCCACTGCGCGCGATCCTCCCAGGCGCCGCTCCACCAGCGGTCCGCGGCGCACGCCAGGGACCAGCACGCCAGCGTGATCGACGGCACGTAGTACCAGTTCCAGAACGTGAATCCCGCGGTGAAGAACCCCGTGTACACCGCATGGCAGAGCGTCCCCGCGAGCATGGGATAGATCAGCGCCCGGGCGCCTATGAGCTGCCGGCGGCAGGCTGCGGCGACACCCGCCCCGATCACCAGCGGTACCCAGCCGAAAGGCACGCTGTAGCCGGACAGCATCACCACGAGCGCACCGGGGTACTCCGAGAGTCCCGTCACGTGCGGCTGCGGAAAGGTGGACTTGAGGTACCCGCTGACGGGCACGGCGCTGCCGAACACGATGACGTTGCTCGCGACATAGGCGAGCGCGGGAATCGCAAGCGCGATCCCAGCCAGGGCGACCTGCCGTTTCCGCCGGCGCACGGCGTACCACGCAAAAAACGCGGCGACGTAGAAGACGGCGTCGGTGCGCGCGAGGAACACGGCGGCTGCCGACAGCCCCACCAGCACGGGCTGTGCGCGGCCATCTTCTTCCTCAGTGCAGACGATCCGCAGCAGCAGCGAGTGCGCACACCAAGCGGCGTGCGCTTCGGAATACAGGAGCCCGAAGAAGCCGAGGAAGAGCAGCTGCGGAAAGAGGAGCCACGCGCTCGGCAGTCCGGTCTTCCTGGCGATTGCAAGCCAGTTGAGCGTGCCCGCGCACAGCAGGGCGGCGGAGAGGGGGACGGCGAATCCGGCGCGATAGAGCACGTCGGCGGACACGCGTGCGACCGCCCAGTCCCACGCGGCCAGCAGGTAGAGCCAGAGCGGATGGACGCCGTTGGTCAGTTCGGTCGCCCAGAAGCTCTGGACGCCGCGAGTCGCGATGTTGCGCGCGACGACCGCATAGAAGTACGAGTCTTCGGCGATGAAAGCGATCGGGTTCAGCGCCCAGAACCCGACAATCCCGGCGAGAGCGACAAGGACAGGACGAGGGAGCAACTTAGAACTTGGAACGTAGAACTCAGAACTCGAGATCTTCCCTTGAGCTCTGCGCAACTTCTGACTTCTCACTTCTAAGTTAGAACTTCTGTCCCCGGTCCTCCCACTTGCCGCGGAAGGTGATCCAGAAGGAGAGCAGGATCAGGCGCACGTCGAGCCAGAAGCTCTCGCGCTTCGCGTAGACGCGGTCGTAGCGGAACTTGTTGCGGCGTCCAACGTCGCGCGGGGCGTAGATCTGGGCGACGCCGGTGAGGCCCGGCCGCATCCGGCAGCGGTCGGTGTACCCGGGCACGTCCTCGAGCGCGAGGAACTCGCCGTCGGTGGCTTCGATCTCGCCCGGCCTGAGCGCGCGCGGACCGACGAAGCTCATGTCCCCACGGAAGATGTTCAGGAGCTGCGGGAGCTCGTCCATCGCGGTTGCCCGCATCAGGTGCCCAATCCGCGTGATGCGAGGGTCCTTTTCGGTCGCCTGCAGTGCGCCAACCACCGCTTCCGCATTGGGAATCATCGAGCGGAACTTGAACACGGTAAAGACGCTGCCGCCTTCGCCGACGCGGTCCTGCGTGTAGAAGACCGGTCCGCCGTCTTCGAGCTTGATGGCCGCCGCCAGCGCCAGCCAGATGGGGGACGAGGCGAGGAGGCCGGCGCCCGAGAGGCACACGTCGAGCGCCCGTTTCCCGAACGGCACTGACACGGGTGGCAGGACGAGCGCCTCGTTCGGAACAGCGCGTCGACTCTCCGCTACGTCAGACTCCAACACGATCGACATGCAGGCCTTCTCCAGCAGGTATCGGGTTTGCGGCGACCGCGCGATACAGCGCGGTGGTCTGCTGCGCCAGCCGCGTGATTGAAAACTCCGACTCGACGCGCGCGCGTCCGGCGGCGCCCATGCGGGCGCGCAGGCCTTCGTCTGCCAGCAGCGTCTGCATCGACGTCCTCAGCGCGTCGGGATCGGACGGCGGCACCACCAGCCCCGTGACGCCGTGCTGGTTCACCCAGGGCACGCCCGACGGGAGGTCGGTGCACACGACCGGCTTGCGGCACGACATCGCTTCGATCTGGACCATGCCGAACGCCTCGGCGCGGGTCACGGACGGCAGCACGAAGAGGTCACAGGCGTTGTAGAGGGCGGTGAGCTCTTCGGAACTGGCGTTGCCGGCGAACCGTACGCGCCCGGCAACACCCAGGTCACGCGCGAGCTGCTCGAGCGTGTCGCGCAGCGGGCCGTCGCCGACGATGACCGCGCGCGCCTGGACGCCGGCGAGCGCGCGCAGCAGCACGTCCACGCCCTTGTACGGCACGAGCCGCCCGACGAACAGCACGAGCGGCTCCGGCCGCTCCGCGCGGATCTCGTGCACGCGAGGTGCGATGGCGGCGGTCATCGCGTGCTGATCGGGCTCCAGCGCATAGGGAATCACGACGCACTTCTCGCGGAACGGCTGCAGTTCCGTCGCCAGCGCCGCGACCGGCGGTGACGCGACCACGATGCGGCTCGCCCGCCTGAGCATCCGGAGGAGAAACGGGCGGTAGAACGCCTTGTAGCGCCACGCCGGGCGGACGACTTCCGCGTGAACCCAGAAGATCAGCGGCGACGCCGGCCGTGCCATCGCGTGCGCGACGATCGCCACGGGGTTCGGCTCATGGACGATCATCACGTCCGCGTCGAGCCGCCGCATCCAGTACGGGAAGGTCGGACAGAGGGCGACCGCGCCCACCTTCTTCAGCGAGGCGACGCGCGTCACCGGCACGCCGTTGACGGCTTCGTGCACTGTCCGCGGCCCTTCGTTCGCCACGAGCACACGGCTGTCGATCGTGCCGCGCTCCGCTTCGCAGAGGACCTGGAGCACCTTCTCCATGCCGCCGCGGGCGGGCGGGTAGAACTTGCCGATGTGTAAAGCCCTCATGGAGAAAGTTAGAACTGAGAAGTTAGAACTCAAAAGTTAAGACTGAAATCGTCAATGGAGAAGTCAGAACGAGTCGCGAACGGGAGCCCAGGGATGCGGCACACTAGAGTACCAGGAGCGCATGGAACGCTCCGACCGTTTGACTTCTAAGTTCTAACTTCTACGTTTTAAGTTCCAGGCGTCCAGCGCCCGCCAGCGTCCGGTACAGCGCCTTGGTCGACTCCGCCGCATCGCGCCAGCTGAATCCCGACGCGCGGCGCACGGCCGCCGAGACGCGGGCGCGCCGCTCGGCCTGCGGCTCGCGGACGATGGCGAGCACAGCGCTGCGCCATGCCTCCGGTGCATCGAGCGCGCAGTAGACGACCGCGTCGCCGCCGACCTCCCGCAACACCGGCAGATCGGTGGCGACCACTGGCGCGCCGCACGCCAGCGCTTCGATGACCGGCAGCCCGAACCCCTCGCGCTCCGCGGTGACGAGCACCGCCGCCGATCGCCGGTAGAGCGCGGCGAGCGTCTCCGTGGCGAGGAACGGCAGCTGGACGACATGCGGCTCGAGCCCGAGATCGCGCGCCATGGCGCGCTGCGCGTCGGTCAGCGTGCCGCCCGCCTTCAGCAGGCGCGCACGCGGCTCGACCTCGCGCACGGCCGCGACGACGTGCAGCAGGACGTCGATCCGCTTGCGCGCGATCGTGCTGCCGACATGCAGCAGGTCGAGATGACGTCCGACCGGACCGACGAGCTCCTCGATGGCGCGGTCGGCCTCCGCATCGGGATGTGGCGTCAGCGAAGGGTGCACGCCGTTGTGGACGACCGACAGCCGATCGTCTGGCACGAGGGCGTAGCGGCGCAGGTCGTCGCGCGTCGCGCGCGTGACGCACGACACGTGCGCAGCCTTCTGCAGTCCCGCGAGCACGCGTCGCGTCAGCCATGTCGGAAGCCGCGTCGACGCACGCGCCGGCTCGACGATCGGCAGAAACGCGTCGATGTCGTGGCAGGTCACCAGCGTGCGCGCGGCGGGGAGCTCGTGCACCACGTGTGCGTAACTGTGGTCGATCACGTGAAACAGGTCGAAGCTGGCGGCGCGTGCCCTGAGCCACCGCGGATAGCTCCAGAAGCGGTGGCGGTACCGCTCGAGCGAGCCCCGCACGCGTGCGCCAGGGCCGGGGCCGGCGAACGACGGCCGCAACAGCTCGACGTGCAGTTCGTCGCTCCCGGGCAGGCGATCGCCGAGGTGCGCCATCAGCATGTCGGCGACCAAATCCATGCTCGGCCAGCGTTCCTCGGCAAGGTCGGCGACGATCGCGACCCGCAGTGGCGGCCGATCGAGGCAGGGTTCAGGCGACGTCCAGCTCACCGATCGTTGTCCGTGTCGATGGGCCTGCGGAACCGCACGGCGGTCTGCACCAGCATCCGTTCCCGAAGCGCGACGGGCAGCAGCCGGCTCGTACGCTCGATTGCCCGCACGACGCCACCGGGAAGCATTTGCAGCAGCGCCTCCGTCTTCACGTGGCCGCTGGTCAGCGGGTTGTTGAAGAGCACCAGCTTCTCGAGCACCAGGCCCGCGCGCCGTGCCATGTCACGGATCTCGTCAACGTGCAGCAGGAAGATGTGTCCGTCCGCGTTCGGCCTGAACTGCACGACCTCGAATGCCGACGGGTCGGGACACTCAGAGAATCGCGGAAGGGTGTTCCTGAAGTACCCGCCGTTGGGCGTGGTCATGAAGACGAAGCCGCCGGGCCTGACGAGGCGCGCGGTGTTCGCGAGAAACCGGTCGGGATGCGCAACGTGCTCGATCACTTCCGTGATCAGCACGCCGTCGAACGGCTCCGCGAACGCGAGCTCGAACGCGTTGCCGGGTGCGTACCGCACGACACCGCGCTCGTGCTTGAGCCGCACGTACCCTTCGAGTTCCGCGCGCAGGTCGTTCCATGTGACGTCGTACCCGGACTCGGCGAGCCCGATCGAGAAGTTTCCCTGGGCGGCCGCAATGTCGAGGATCCGGGACCCGGCCGGCAGGGCGTCCTTCACCAGCGCAATCGTCTCGTCGCGGCGGTTCTGGTACACATAGGCGTAGCCGACGTGCGAGACCTCGCCGAAGACCTCCTGGAGGTCGTAGGAGAACGACGTCTGCCACGACTCTGGCCAGGCCACCTGGATTGCCGGCCTACGCATACGTTCCGGTTTCCACGACGCGGTTCCTGTGAAAGACGATGCCGGCTGCCGCCGACAGCAGCTCTTCGAGCGCGTTCACATGCGCCGCAACCGTGCGAGGGCGCACGCGGTCCGCGGCAGCAGCTCCCCAGCGTCGGAGGCGCTCCCAATCCCTCAGGCAGTCCTCAAGCGCGCGGGCGAGGCCGGTTTCGGATGGAGCACCGGGCACGATCCGCCCTGTCACGTTGTCTGTCAGCCATTCGCGGACGCCGCCGACGTCGAAGGCAACCGCCGCCACGCCGGCCGCCGAGGCCTCGAGCCCGACCAGGCCAAGCGGCTCGGGCCACACGCTTGGCACCGCAAGCAGGTCCGCCGTGCGAACAAGCTCCGCGCAGCGCTCGTGGGAGAGCCACCCGGTGAACTCGATCCGGAGCCCGCCGGCCACGAGTCGGGTCGCCTGCTGCTCGCACCGTTGACGCTCACGGCCGTCGCCCACGATCGTGACGCGAACCTCGCGCAGCATCGCGGGAGCCACCTGCTCCAGCGCCGACAGGAGCACGTGAGCACCCTTCAGGCGCTCCATCCTGCCGACGAAGATGATGTGAACGCCCTCGTGAGCGCCGCACGCAGCGTGACCTGCCACTCGATCCTGGCGCCCCGGCACGAACACCGGCAGCTGTCGCACGTGCACTGCGTCAACGCCCTGGACGATGCACTCGCGCCGCATGTGATCCGACAGCACAGCAACCGCATTGGCCTCGCGCAGGATGGTCTGCCGCAGCCGCTGCTCCCGGTAACTCGCCACCATCGTCACCGGGCTCCACCCGCCGCAGCGGCGGACGTGATAACGCAGGAGGCATCCGGGTCCGAGCTCGCGTGAGCAGGGTGCAGGTGCGGGGAATGCGTGCATCTTGTTTCCGCTGATGCACGCGCCGTGGTACGCGTGCAGGAGCACGACCATCGGCGCTGTTGCCTGCAGCCGCCGCTCGGCGTCGACGGCGGCGATCCCCTGCGAGAAGACGACGTCGGGCTTCCAGGCGGCGATGTCCGCGAGCCCGTGCTCCACGGCGCCGCTCGACGGTCCAAGCCGCCCGATCGGCACTCCGGCAGGCACGACGCTACGGCCGCCAGCGACGGTGTCGAACTCGTTCCAGACCTTGACGTCGTGGCCGGCCCCGGCAAGGAGCGGCAGGACGCACTCCAGATACGTCTCGACGCCACCGACCGCGTGCGCGTACCGGGTTGGTATCGCGATCCTCATCGAGCCGACGCTGCTGACTGCGGTCTGCAGACGAGCCACGCCTGGCTGCTGAACGCACCGCCAAAAAGATTGAAGGGCGAGAAGAGCCGGCGCTCGATTGTCAGAACGGCGGCGACCTGCTCTTCGACGTGGTGCCAGTTGAACCCGTAGTGGGAGTGCGTCTCGAAGCCGCCCTCGTTCGAAATGGGACGATGAACCTGAGTGCGCCGCGTCGCGAAGATCATGCGCAGCGCGTCGCCGATTGGATACCGTTCGTAGTAGCGATAGTCGCTCAGGCCGCGCCAGCCGGCGACGGTGCGAACGGCGTACTTCACGACGAAGGTCGGCCCGGTCTCGATCGGGACGCTGATGATGACGCGCCCGCCAGGCGCGACCAGGCGCGCGATGTCCCCCAGGATCGCGCGCAGCGCGGACGGCGGACAGTGCTCGAGCACTTCCATGCAGGTCACGACGTCGTACATCTGCTCGTGCCCGCGTTCCCGCAGCGCAGCGAGCTCGCAGAAGTGCACGTTCGGGACCACGGCAAATCGTGCGCGGCAGTCCTCCACCTGATCGCGTGCGATGTCAGCGCCGAGACACTCGCCAAAGCGTCCAGCCACCATGCTCAGGAACGTGCCATCGCCGGACCCGTAGTCGAGGATCCGCCCGCGAGGGTTGCTCCCCGCCAGCGCGATCGCCGTCTCGAACCGCGCGCGGTGACTGAACGCGATGACCGACGACCGGCAGTCCAGCTGCTTGCGCGCGTAGTGTCCGTGCGGAACGCTACTGGCGTCGTTCGCCGTGTCCAGCCGCGGTGTGGTGCCTACGCTCACGGTTCGAATCTCGAACTGGAATGGACGGCCAGCGCCTCAGAAGCCGGCGTGCCGCCGGAGCCGGTCGCGCGCAGCAGCGTCACCAGCGCGTGGCGCACGGCGAAGCGACGGTCGTAACAGTCGCGGGCGTGGCGCGCCAGCAGCGCCTGCTGCCGTGCGTCCGACAGGAGCGCCACCGCGGCCCGGCCGATCGCGGCACCGTGACAGGTGTCGACAGCTGCGACGACCTGCTCGTCGCGCCAGAACGATTCCGTGTGTGGTCCGCTGTTGGTGACGACCGGCCGCCCGGCGGCGAGCAGGGCCAGGGTGGATGTGCGACGCGCGGTCACTCCGTCCGGGTACGGCTGCACGAGCAGGTCGCACGCGCTGACGCACGCGCCAACCGTGTCAGCGTCGAGCGTCCCTGTAGCGAAGACGCGTGCCGCCATCTCCGGCCGCGACTCGAGATATGTCGTGAGGAACCGGCGGCTGTCTCGCCCGATCAGCAGGACGCAGGCGTTCGACTGCTCGACGATCGCGTCGATCGCCGGCTCGAGGAGCGGCGTCACCTGCCGTGAGTGCGTGCTGAAGTGACCGACGATCGGCCGCCCTTCCCTGCGCATGCTCGCGACGACGTCGGGCAAGGTGCCCGCCGCGGTCGCTTCGATGGGCGGGGCAGGTACCGGCAGCCAGGCTATCGGGGTGCTCGATCGGACGAACGGCCGGATTCTCTCGATCCAGCCCGCGTGACTCACCCAGATCCGGTGTGCACCGGAGGCTGCGATCGTCAGCATGACGCGCTGCATCGCGGCCGCCGCGACGTGCAGCGGGCGAGGCGCGAACGCCATGAAGGCTTCGTGGACCATCAGATGGACTTCGTCGCCGTGCAGCCAGGCGCGTTGTGCCACCCAAAGCGCCATCGCCACGTTGACCGATCGATAGCCGTAGCCGTGGGGCACCCACTGCACGAACAGGCGGCGCGGCGCTCCGACGGCATTCATGGCGCGTCCCGTTCGCCGCAGATCGCGCGACGCGAACCGTCCAAGCGTCTGCCGAACATCGACGCCAGGCACATGCGGCGCGGGACCGGGTGCGTCCGGGCACCAGACGACGGTCGCGTGACCCGCCTCGGCGAGCCCCCGCGCCATCGTCATCGCGTAGTCGCTCACGCCGCCGACCTGCGGCGGATATTCGCAGGTGACGACGTGCCACTTCGGATGGGCCGCCGCTGCCGTGCCGCGATTGCGAGATCCGTTCACGACAGCCTCAGGTGGCATATGCGTCGAGACACCGCGACACGACGGCGGACCATGAGAAGCGCTCCACCATGCTGCGACGCGCGGCGCCGCCCATCTGCCGGGCGCGCGCCGGGCTGTCGGACAGGCACTTCAGCGCCGCGCCGAGCGCGGTGGGATCGTTCGGCGGCACGAGGAATCCGCTGACCCCGTCGTCCACGATTTCGGGGATGCTCGCCACCCTCGTGCCGATCGCGGGCGTCGAGCAGGCCATGCCTTCGAGCAACGTCTGGCCGAGAAGCTCCGGCACGTCGGTGTGCGCTCCGTACATGTCGTCGTACACACTTGGCAGGACGATGCACAGCGCCGATCGATATGCCCTCACGAGCGCGGCATCGTCGAAGCGATGATGGAACGTCACCAGCCTGCCCTCCGCGAGGCGACGGAGGTCCGCCAGGTACCGATCGTTCGACGCGTGCCCGACGACATCGAGCGCCATTCCAGCCGGCAGCGCCCTGATCAGCGTGTCGACTCCCTTGTGAGGGAGAAGCCTCCCGACAAAGAGCACACGGCCGGTACGCCGTTCGACCGCATCGGGCGAGAACTTCGTGGGATCGACACCGCCCCAGATGACGCGGGCCCAGTGCCTGCCAGCATGGCCGGCGACACGCCGGCTGTATTCGCTGATATGCAGATGTGCGTGGAACAGCCGGTCGGTTGAGACGTACGACGAGATGTCCCACCCGCCGCCACCCAGATCGGTGCAGACCACGCGCCGGCCGGTCGTGCGGCAGGCCAGCGCGGTCGCGGTGGCTGCGACGATGTGCGGCTGGTGGCAGTGGACGATGTCGGCGCGGCGGACCTCGTCGAGCAGCGAGAACGCGAAGGGGTTCGCGCGCTGGCCGCGGATCAACCAGGGGTTGCCGATGACGCGAACGCGTAGCCGGCCGACCTCTTCCTCGCGGTTGGCGTCGCCAAAGGTGACGAGTGACGTGTCGGCCTGGTCGGCCATGTGCCGAGCGAGCTCGAATACGTAGCGCTCGGCGCCGCCGATGAGCCCATCGTGCCGATCGAACAGTGCCGGCACGACATGTAGGACGCTGCCAGTCACGGTCAGCGCCTGATGGCGTAGAGCATGCCCTGACGCGGCTCGTCGGGTGCGGGCCGGACGATGAGCTCGAAGCCGGCGCCTGTCAAGCGTGTCCGGCATCGCTGCAGCGCACCCGGCGTGAGCGGGTCGTGGTATTCGAGGGCGATGTGCGCAACGCGCTCGAGCGTGCGGGCGCTGGCGGCTTCGAGGATGTCGGCCTCCGCACCTTCCGCGTCGATCTTCAGGAGGAACACGCGACCGTCGACGCGATCGCAGACGCGATCGAGATCGACCATCGACACCATCACCTCGCGCGTTCCCGCCTGGCTGGCGCTGTGAGTGCTGGAGAGCACGCTCGGTCCGCCAATCCACATCGGTGTCTGCCCGAAGCCGGCGCCGACCGCCTCCTGGTGCACGCACACACGCGCATCACAGCCACTGTCGTGCACGTTGCGCCTGAGGGTCTCGGCAGTATCCGGATTGGGTTCGTACGCGTGAAGCACCACGCCGGGACTGCGTGTGGCCCAGTCGAGGGAGACCATGCCGATGTTGGCGCCGATGTCCACGATCGCGCCGTCTGCGCGGCCGGGAACGTGCCGGCGGTAGTGGCGTCCGCCGAACACCTCGTGCATCAGCATGATCGGGTCGTCCTGCGGGCGATGGTGCAGGACGAATCCGGAGCGGAACGCGAGCGTTGGCAGGGTCCGCGACGATCGGTACGCCGACCACACGTCGCGCCAGTTCCTGAGATGGCGCGTCATCATGCCGAGCGTGCGGGCCGCGTGCAGCTTGCCCCTGACGATGTCTCCGGTCGAGAGCGTGGCTACAGTGGCCATAAGGGCAACCCACTGGAACCGGACTGCGTGATCTGATCGAGCACGAACGGGAGTCCTTCGTCTGTGAGGTGGCGGCGGCTCGGGCCGGCGTAGTGCCGCGCGACGAGCGTCGTGAGGTCTTCTTTCGGCGCGAGCGAGACCAGATACGACGGCGGCAGGTGCTGCGCACGCCGCTTCTCGCTGGCGAGGAGAGCGTAGAGCGTCTGTTCGATCCAGCCGGTCGAGCGGGCAACCGCAGGATGGCTCATCAACTCCTCGCATCTGCGGAGATCGACCGTGGCGCGATCGAGCACGGCGATGCCGGTGTTGATGGCCGGCACGAGCGGGATGCCGAGATCTCGCTGGGCCTCGTCGACGCGGAGGTTGTAGGTTGTGTCCGCGTCGCGCTGGAAGTAGTCCACGCCGGCGGTGGCATCGGCCGCGGCGGACAGCACTTCTTCGGGTCGCGCGAAGAACAGCACGTCGCTGTCCAGGAGCACGACGCGGTTCGAGCTGCTCAGGATGTGGACGTCTATCAACTTCACGAGAAACGGGTTTCGCGAGCGCGCCTCGAGCAGTCGCGGACACTCGTGCGACGACAGCCACGCGCTGACCGTTGCGTCGGCTTCGGGTGCGGCGATCAGCCTCGCGCTGGGCAGGTGCCGACGGAGCCGCCGACGCGCAAGCGCCGACACGCGTCCGTTCATGTGCACGACCAGCGGAAATCGGGCTGACGATGTGCGATAGAACGTCTTCAGGGACCACAGCGCGCACAGATAATCGCGCTGGCAGCAGACCAGGTGGAGCTCCACCGGGCCGCCCTGCGATACCGGGTCGGTGATGACCGGTGGCAGCCGCAGCACGGCCTTCCAGAGCCGCCGACGGCGGTACGCACTAGCCAGGCCCTCGTGCTGCAGGCGTCGCAGCTCGACGAACCACTGAAACCGCCGCAGCCGGCGCGACAGCGAGAGCCGAACACCACCCGCGTCGCTGAGCGGCACACCAGGAGCTACGGTGTGTGGCGTAACGGTATTGCTCGTGGCCGTGGGGATCGTCACGTCGCGCTCAGGCCGACGCCCGGTCAGCTGCGGACACGAGGCCCGCATCGACCAGGCAGTTGCGGACGTCCGAGGCGTCTGCCTCGAAGTCCAGCGTGTTGTCGACGATTCCCGCTCGCGTGGCCCGGCAGACGACGTAGCGGTACTGATGCCCCATCGTCTGCGCCAGGTTCCAGAAGTACGGGGTCGGATAACCCTCCGACATGAGCTCGACGATCGAGCAGCCAGGCTCCGCGAAAACCATGTGCGTGAGCGCGGCCCCGTGCGGCGCCACGATGGCCTCCGCCTGCGAGACCTCCTCGATCTGGCGATCGAACGGCAGTTCGTCGAGAAAGATGCGCGTGAAGCCCGCGGGCGCGAGCACCGACTCCCAGATCGCCTCTTCGTTCAGCAGCCGCCGGCGCGTGGCGCGCGAGCGGCTGAGGAACAGCTTCCGACGGGGTGCGATCGCCCGGCCGCGATCGAGCAGCGTCCTCCGCAAGTACGCGACCGCCCAGCGGCTCGAGTCGGTCACCGGGTGCAGGTTCGACGCCCAGACAATCTCCTCGCACTCGAAGTGCGCGCTGTCGTCGAGGACGTGTCGGGTTGCGGTGAGCTCGGGGACGCGGGCGAGCGTCAGCGCCAGGAAGTCGCCGGTCGCGCCAGGCAGTAGCACGTGATCGAACTGCTGGAGCGCGATGCCGCTCCGCTGCACGAGGCGGAGCCGCGGCAGCGTGTCGAGGAGCCAGTGGTAGAAATTGCCCGAGTGGCCGGCGGCGAGCAGCAGTGTCCGGCCAGCGAGCCGGGTTCGCGTCGGCAGTCGCAGTCGGCTGAACGTCGGGTGGCCGGCGACAGGCAGGTCGAGCACCTGCGACGGCTCCGACAGCAGCTGGCCGGTTCGCAGCACGACTGCCGGCAGCAGCCCGGACACGCACGCACCACGCAGCGCGAGCACGACCCGGTCGGAGTTCGGCGGGCGCTCTGCGTCCTCGAGCGCGGGCCATCGCCCGGGGAGTCCGGCGAGCGGCTGTGGCCGCACCTGCGGGCGCGGTCGCGCCGAGTGGACCACGCGGCATCCGGCGGCGTCAGCCAGCGCGGGATTTTTCCTCAGGTCGCCGACAGAGACGATACGCTGCCCGTCCGGCGGCAGGCGCCGCAGCAGCGGAGCAGGCAGGAAGTCGCGCAGCCGCTCTCGCGCAGCGAGCAGCGCGGAGCGCGTGCTATCGGAACCGAACGCCCTGATAGACACGTACGAAGGCTCAGGGCTCGACGACTGACACGGCCTGGCACACGCCGGCGTACCAGTGGTAGTCCGCGAGCACTACCCCACTGGCCGTCGCATTTGCGCTCGCCGAGTACGGGTACGGCATGACCGAGTTGACGTCGAACACACAGGCTTGCGGGTAGAGATCGACGATCCCTCCCTCGGTGCAGAGATACATGTCCACGTGGTACCGCCCGGGCTTCAGCCACGGGCCGGTGATCACCAGCTCTCCTGCGATCCGATCCGCATCGTCGATCCAGCAGCCGACGAAGCGTCCGTCCATCTGCAGGACCTCGAGGCCGCGCTCGTCGACCAGGTGGGCGGACGGATAGAAGCGTCCGAGGGGTGCGCGCGCCCGCTCGATCTCGAACTTGATGGTCTTGGCCGCGTCTGGCGTGTACGCCTGGCGCTCCATGCTGACCGTCGCAAAGCGGTACTCGCCGGAGCCGGGACGATGCGTCGATCGCGTCGTTCCCTGGTCAGCGTGCGAGAACTGCCGGCCGTAGGCCTCGATGGCCGCGGCCGGTTCGCCGTTGAAGGAGATCCGCCCGCCGTCGAGCACGATCGCACGCGAGCAGAGCAGTGAGATCGAGTGCATGTTGTGGCTGACGAAGATCACCGTGCGGCCGTCGCCGCTGATGTCGCGCATCTTCGACAGGCACTTCGACTGGAACTCCGCGTCTCCGACGGCGAGCACCTCATCGACGATGAGGATCTCGCTGCGCAGGTGTGCGGCCACCGCGAAGGCGAGGCGCACGAACATGCCGCTGCTGTAACGCTTGACCGGAGTGTCGAGGAACCGCTCCACACCGGCGAAGGCGACGATGGCGTCGAACTCCTGGCGGATTTCGGCGCGCGTCATGCCCAGCATCGCGCCGTTCATGAAGATGTTCTCGCGGCCGGTGAGATCCTGGTGGAAGCCGGTGCCCACTTCCAGCAGGCTGCCGACGCGTCCGTTGAGGTCCACCTCGCCGGCGGTCATCTCGGTGATGCGCGAGAGGATCTTGAGGAGGGTGCTCTTGCCGGCGCCGTTGCGGCCGATGAGGCCGACGACCTCACCGCGCGAGACGTCGAAGCTCACATCGCGCAGCGCCCAGAACTGCTCGCGCTCGTCCCTCTCGAAGGGGCGTCTGAGGCGGCGGGCGATCGCCTCCGCAAGCGTTGCCGGGCCGCGGCTATGCCGCAGCCAGTACGACTTGCTGACGCCGCTGGCGCGTATCGCGACGGCGCTAGATGACATCGGCCACCCGCCGTTCGGTGCGACGGAAGATCGCGGCCCCGAACACGAACAACAGCGCGCACATCGCCGCGGAGTACGCGAGATACGACGCCTGCGGCGCCGGCGTCCCGAGCACCGACCACCGGAAGCCCTCGATCACGCTCGCCAGCGGGTTGAGGACGTAATACAGCGAGCGGTACTGCGCAGGCACGTGGCTGACGTCGTATGCGACCGGGCTCGCATACAGGAGGAACGGCGTGACGAGTGGAAGCACGTACTGCACGTCACGGTAGTCGATCGTCAGCGATGCGGCGATCAACCCAAGGCCGAGCGCGAGCAGCAGGGCGAGCGCCGCCCACACCGGTGTCAGCAGCACCGGCCATCCTGGTGCATGGCCGGACACGACGAGCATCGCCAGCAGTACCACCGCGGGCACCGCGAAGTCGATCAGGCTGGACCCCGCGGTCGAGAGCGGCAGAATGAGCCGCGGGAAGTACACCTTCGTCACCAGGTGCGTGTTCCCGACCATCGAAAGCGCCGATTTCGTCAGCGTGGATCCGAAGATGTTCCACGCAAGGAGTCCGGCGAAACTGAAGAGGAAGTACGAAGTTCCGCTCGACGTCCGCATGCCGGCGATCACGCCGAAGACGATGCTGAAGATGCCTGCGGCGAGCAGCGGCTGCAGCACCACCCAGGCGACGCCGATGAGCGTCTGCTTGTACCGCAGCTTGACGTCGCGCTCGGCGAATGCCGCGAGCAGATGCCTGAAGCGAACCAGCTCGCGTACGTCGAGCGATACCCACCCGCTCGTGGGTCGCAGGCGCGTCGTGACGAAGTGTGCGTCGGTGTCGTTCACGGCTGGGTGATGTGAGGCTGGGCTAGACTACGTTCACGATGTCCGCGACGCTCGCGCCCACGCTCAATGGCTGGCCATTCGTTCGCTTCAAGGCGCGCATCGACGCAATCCGGTTCCTGATGGGAATCGGCTACGAGCGGGCGATCGAGTACCCGTGGATCTTCAACGCGCTGCAGATCGACTCGAGCAATCGGGTGATCGACATCGGCAGCGGCACGTCCGTGTTCCCGCTGTACGTGCACGGCACGACCGGTGCGGCCGTGCACTGCATGGACTTCGATCGCTCCGTCCTGCGCCTGGCCGACTACGCGCGCAAGTGCGGGTTCGACGAGTCGCTCCGCAACGAGACGCTGGTCATCCGCCAGGTCGACGGGTTTCCGCTGCCGTACCCGGACGGATACTTCGATCGGCTGTCGTGCATCTCCACGATCGAGCACTCGCCGAACGATTCCGACACGGCCTGCATGCAGGAGCTGATTCGCCTCGTGAAGCCTGGCGGACGACTCGCCTTTTCGGTGCCCATCGCACCGCGCCACCAGGATGTGTTCGTCAACGCCGACGTGTACAACCGGAAGTACGGCGGCGAGCCGGTGTTCTACGAGCGGCACTACGACCACCGGACCATCCACGAGCGGCTGATCAGGCCGTCGGGAGCGAAGTTGCTGTCGATGGAGGCGTTCGGCGAGCCGACGTTCCAGTTCGGAGCGCAGGTGGCGTTCAGGCCGGGCGTCGGGCTGGAAGGCGCGCTCAGGCCGTTTCGCTGGACGATGCCGTTCTTCGCGCACCGCTTCATCAAACCCGTACCGATCCAAACGCCTCCTCCTCGAAGCTTCTGCTGCTTTGCTCTGGAGAAGTAAGTCCGGGGATGGTCCGCGCCGAACCTTCGACCGCGGCGACCAGCAGCCAGAAGATGATGCCGGTCTGCGTGTTGAAAATGGGACCGGCCATGCCGAGGCCGGCGATAAAGACCAGGTACCGGCAGGTACGAGACCGGCGAAGTTGCCAGCCTTCTGGTTTCTGCCCCCGATCAGCTCGAAGGCCGCGAACAGACTCACGAGCACGGCGCCGCCGTAGAACACCCACATCGGGATGCCGCCGTCGAGCAGCCAGCCGGTCACCTGCGGCTCGACGTAGATCGCAGCGGAATTCGGGTCCGACTCGTCGCCGAAGTACGTGTTCATCATGCCCCAGCGGCCGACGCCGGCGCCGAGCGGGTACTTGTCCAGCAGCTCGCCGAAGGTGTTCGCCAGGTAATGCCCTCGGTCCTGCTGGTAGGTCTGCAGGACGCCCTGGCTGCGCAGGTTCAGGAACCGGTTCGAGATGACCTCGCCGCCGACCGACGATGCCCAGAAGAAGCCGGCGAGCGCGAGCGCGCCGCCCAGGGCAAGCGTGCCGGTGGCCGCGGCCATCCGCTGCTGGCGAATCTCGACGAGGCTGAGGACACTTCCTGCCCCGAGCACCATCAGCAGCACTGACCGCACCTGCGTCAGGTAGATCACCGCCATCCCCACGATGATCGACGCTAGGAGCAGTGCGCGCCGGAACGTCGAGTCGGTCCGCAGCATGAGGCCGAGTCCGAGCAGGACCGAGAAGCCTCCAGCGATTGACGCACCGCCGGGCTGATCCGACAGCCCCGGTGGACGGAAGATGACACGGCCGTCGCTGCCGACGTAACTGAGGGAGAAGAGGTACTCCTCGCTGAGGCGCGTGCTCAGCTGCGGCGGCATGAAGTAATCGGGGTAGTACACCTGCAGCAGCCCGACGACCGCACTCGCCATGTTCATGACGAACAGGAGCATCAGCGCGCGCTCGAACCGCTTCGGGTCGTTGAGGACCTTGTAGGCCCAGAACAGCGGTGCCGCGATGCACAGCTGCAGCATGCACTGGGCGAACCCGGCCACGAGCTGACTCGTGGGATGCAGCAGGTTGACGACCAGCAGCAGCAGCGCGCCGGCAAGCAGTCCGTTGGCGCGCGGCCGCCGCGCGGTTTCGCGGCTCATCCCGTAGACCACGAGCATCCCGACGCTCGACATGTACGGCAGCGCGCGGATCAAGGTGCGGTACCCCTGCGCACCAGGCAGGAACAAGAAAGCGCCCCACAGGCACTGGGCCACGAGGAACAGCTCGAGCCACGGGAGGCGCTCGGGGGGCGTCACGACGACAGCGACCTCGATCTCGTCTGGCTGAGGCTCGGCGATCGGACGCGCGGGTTCTGTCGCCCGCTTCGGCCGCAGCTTCCGCCGTGGCGTCTCGAGCGCCTTGTCGATCGCGAGCAGGTGGTCTTCAGCCATGTCGTGCTACGACGTCACCCATGACGTCCTCGTATTTCGCCGCGACCGTCGCGATGTCGAACCCCGCGGCCCGTGTGCGGCCGATGGCGGCCATCCGCTCGCGCTCCGTGCTGCTTCGCAGGAGCCCAATCAGCGCATCGGCAAACCGCTCGTCGGCGACCAGCCGACCGTAGGTGCCGTCGGCCAGGACCTCGCGGCTTCCGGGGTTCGGCGTCGCTACGACCGGAAGATCGCATGCGAGCGCCTCGACGTACGGCAGGCCGAACCCTTCATACGTCGACGGCGACGCGTAGATCCACGCGCGCTGATACAGCTGCACGAGCCTGTCCGCGTCCACGCCCGTGTGATAGGTGACGCCGGGGGCTGGCTCGCCCGGTGTCGTGACCATGTGCAGTTCCGCAGTCGGGAGCGCCACGCGCACGTTGCGCACGAATTGATCGAGCAGCCATCCTCCGCGCTTGCGTCCGTTCAACGCACCTACGAACAGGATCGAGGGCTCCGGACTCTTCAGCGCAGGGTCCGGCCGGAAGCGCTGCAGGTCCACGCCGTTCGGAATGGTGCGACGCACGAACGGGTTGAACCGGGCGGTGTTGGCGCTGACGCCGACGGTGCCACGCTGCGTCAGGGCCGTGAGCAGTTCCTGCACGTAGACGCCGCCCTGCAGGACGATCCGCGAGAGCGACGTCGCCGAGCGGGCCTCCTCGAACGCGCTCCCATGCATGATGCGGACAATCGGCTTCCGAGCGAACGGCAACAGCAGGCTGTCGCCGTGCGAGACGATGACGTCGAAGGGGCGGTAGTCAGGCGCAAGCGCGAACACGTTGCCCAGGTATCCCATGGCGAGCGCGCGCCCCACGCGCGACGTCACGAAGCCGCGCGCCGGCAGCCCGGCCACCCGGTACTTCGCACCGGGCGGAAGCGGATCGTAGGTGAAGACCGTGACGTCGTGGCCGCGATCCACCCACGCATTGGCGAGGTCGTGCGCAACTTGCTCGATGCCGCTGCGCTTCACGCCGGGGCAAGGCAGCCCGTAGCTGAAGACGGCGATCCTGAAGCGTCGTGACGCCACGCCAGCCGCGGCTCACGCCGCCACGGCGCGGTCGAACCGTGCGTACAGATCGAGCATCTGCCGTGTAACCCGATCGGGATGAAACTGTTCGATCGCAGCGGCGTGCGCCGCCGCGCCCAGCCGGGCGCCGAGCGAGCGGTCGTCGAGCAGCCGGCGGACCTGCTCCGTCATCTCCTCGACGCTGCCGCTGCGGTACGTGAGGCCCGTACGGTCCGGTTCGACGAGCTCCGCGACGCCTCCTGCGGCGCTGATGACGACCGGGCGTGCGACCGCCATTGCTTCCGCGATCACAAGCCCGAACGGCTCGGGGAGCGTGCTCGCGTGCACGACGACGTCGAGGCTGCGCAGCGCTGCGGCCGCGTCGCTCACGAAGCCGGTGAGTCCCACGTGTTCGGCGAGCCCCCGGCGATCGATCGCGGCGCGAAGTTCTTCCATCGACACCTGGCTCGCGGCCGTCTCGTACAGCGGGCCGCCGACGATGTAGGCACGGAAGCGGTTCGTGCGCGCGAGGGCGGCCAGCATGTCGAGAAACAGCACGTGGCCCTTCCAGCGCGCGAAGGTGGCGACCAGGCCGACGCGGGGCGTTCCGTGCGGCGCCGGCCGGATGCCGGCGAGCCCGTCGAGATCCAGTCGCGGTCCGTGCGGCGCGAAGCGCTGGAGGTCCACGGAGTTCCAGATGGCCTGCACGTTCGTCGACTGCCCGAGCTCCGCCCGGATGTCCGCCGCAACGCTCTCGGAAACAGCCACCACCGCGTCGCAGCGGTGCTTCAGCGTCCGCACCAGGCGGCTCGTGACCGGACGCACGCTCGGGTAGTCGTGGAAGTGCCAGATCAACGCGGCGCCAGGCGTGCGCGTCAGCGCCCCGAGCAGGTGCATCTTGATGCCGTTCGAGTGAATCAGGTGCGGCGCGAAGTCCGCCACCACCTGCCGGAGGCTTTGGACGTACAGCAGCGTCGCGACGCTGCCGCTTGCCGCGTGCAGCGCGAACCGCGCCCACGTGGCCGGCGTCGCGAGGCCCGCGTCGCCGAGCTGCGCGAAGTCGCGCGGGAACGGAAGAACCGTCGTCTGAACACCGAGCCGGCGCGCATCGTCAGCGAGCGGGCCGTCGTTGCCGATGACGAGACCGACGGTCCATGCGGGCCGGGCCCGCCGCACCATCGCCAGCAGATCGACGAGCACCCGTTCTGCGCCACCCATGGCGGCAGTGGGGGAGAGGAACAGGATGCGCATCGGGGAAGTTCGAGCCCTAACTTAGAACTGAAAACTTAGAACTTAGAAGTCAGAACGTTCGACGGAAGCGCGCCCGCCACTTGCCGCATCGGTCTCATCGGTATGGCAGGGTCGTTGAATGCAGCATGCGCGTTCCGACGTCGCCGCCGCGCTGCCTGGAGGATCGCACCTTTTGTTTCGCGTGCGATATCGTGCGATTCTGCTGCGCTCTGTCGAGCCGACCGGGCAGTCATCGGCACGTGGCGTACCAACTTCTGCGCTCGGAACGTCTGTCGGTGCCAACGTCGAAGAGGCAAAAGCTGCGTTCACACGTCGGGAGTTCGCGTGCAAGTACTCGCTGGTCCTTCGCGAGTGCCGTGAGACTGTGTATTGGCTTCGGTTGATTGCGACCACAGGGCTGAGCGAAGAGCCAAGGCTTGCGCAGCTCCTAGCGGAGGCGTCCGAGCTGGTGGCGATCTTCACAGCCGCCACCAGGAGAGCGAGAGTCCCACGAGACGGAGGGCCCTCACCAGTCGCGGCTTCGAAGACTTGAGTTCTAAGTTTTAAGTTCTAAGTTACTTTCTTGCTCAGCTCTGCTTGACGTAGTACCTCGCGTAGTCCTTCCGGTAATACGACCCGTAGTAGTGCGAGTGCCGCCGCACGTCCGCCTTGTTCAGCACCGACCCGATCACGTGCGCGTTCGCTCCCTCGAGCTGCTCGATCGCGTTCCGCGCGGCATGGCGGCTGGTCTGATCCGCGCCGACGACGAAGACGACGCCCGTCGCCTTGTTGCCGGCGATCATGCTGTCGGCCACGACGAGCACGGGCGGCGTGTCGAGCACGAGCCAGTCGAAGTGATCGTCGAGCGCGCCCATGAAGTCGACGAAACGCGGCGACCCGAGCAGCTCCGCCGGGTTCGGCGGGATGTGGCCCGCCGGCATCAGCCAGAGGCCGGGCACGCTGGACTTCTGGATGACCTCGCTCGCCTTCGAGTTGCCGGTGAGCAGGTTGGAGAGCCCTGGCTCTTCCCGGATCTTGAAGATCTCGTGCACACGCGGACGGCGCATGTCGGCGTCCACGAGCAGGACGCGCTGTCCCGCCTGCGCGATCGCGATCGCGATGTTCGCCGAGCAGATGCTCTTGCCTTCGCCAGGTCCGGCGCTCGTCACCACGAGCGTCCGCAGCCCGTCGTCGGCCGACGAGAAGAGCACGTTGGTGCGGACCGTCTTGAACGCTTCCGAGAAATTCGTGAGGCCGATGTCGGTGAGCAGCGGGTTCGCTGCATCCTTGTTCTTCGGCACGGTCGGAATCATGCCGAGGAACGGCACGCCGAGTTGGACCTTGAGGTCCTGCGGCGTCTTGAGGCGGCTGTCGAGATATTCGACGAAGAAGACGAGGCCGACCGAGAAGCCGAGCGCGGCCACCAGCGAGAGCATGAACGACCGGCGCAGGTTCGGCGAGATCGCGCCCGGGGCACTTCCGCCGGATCGACGACGCGGATGTTGGTGGCGCGGCGCTCGCTGGAGATACCCGTTTCCTTCGTGCGCTGCATCAGGCTCTCGTAGATTTGCTTGTTGCTCTCGACCTCGCGCTGCAGCACGCCGAATTCGATTCCCTTGCGATTTTGGCTGAGCGCTTCCGACTTCTGCGCGTTGAGCGCGCTCTGGAGGCTCTGCTCTTCGCTCAGGGCCGCCTGGTACTCGTTGCGGACCGACTGGACCACCTTGCCGAGCTCGCCGCGGAACTTGGCTTCGGCGACTTCAACCGCTGAGCGAATCTTGATCATCTCCACGTGCCGCTCGCCGTACCGCTCGGCGAGCTGCGCCTGCTGACGCTGCAGGTCGGAGAGGTCGCCCCGGAGCTTCTGCACGTAGTCGTTTGTCAGGACGGCTGGGAAAGTCTCGAGCGTGCCGCTCGCTTCAGCGCTCTTCAACTGGTTGTAGAGCGCTTCCTTGTTGATGCGCTCCGTCTTCGCCTTGGTCAGCGCGCCGTTCAGGTCGGTGAGCCGCTGGACCACGATGTTCGACGCGCTGTCGGCCACTGAGATCGCGCCGTTCTGCTCGCGGTACACCTGCAGTGCCGCTTCGCTCGCCTCGACGGCGTGCCGCTGTTCGGTCAGGCGCTCCGACAGCCAGTCGGCCGCCTCCTTCGACGTCGCTGAACCTGAACTCCATGCTCTGGCCGATGTACGCCTTGGCGATGGCGTTGGCGGCCTGCGCGGCGAACGCGGGGTCCACGGAGGTGTAGGTGATGTCGACGAGGCGGCTGTTGCGGACCGGCTCCGATGCCGATGCCGCCTCGGAACTCGTCGATCTTCCCGGACTGCGCGGCGGTCTCGCCTGCAGCTGCCGGCTCGGCGGCGGTCGCGGGCGCGGCTGGCGGCGGATGGCGTCACGAAGACCGACTTCACGAGGCCGTAGGTGCCGAACGCCGCGCGCATCGCCAGCGACATCGGGTCGAGCGACGTCTTCGGCGGCGGCTCGTTGCCCAGCGCGGCGCGTCCCACAGCTTCATCTCATCGAGCGTCCGCTTCGCCGAGGCTGCGGCTCTGCAGGATGCGGTACTGCGTCTGGTAGAAGTCGTCGTTGTACCAGCCGTCCTGCGACTGGAACATCTGATCGAGGGTCGCCACCGTCGGCGTGTCCTTCTCGATCATCAGCTGCGTGCTTGCGCCTGGTAGACCGGTGTCTCGCGTACGCGCGTTCACCGAGCCCGACGACTGAACACGAGCAGGAAGACCGGGATGGCAATCCAGCGCCGCTTGTACAACACGCGCACGTAGTCGAGCAGATGCTGTCTCCTCGTCGAGGTGCGCGGCGCTGGCGGACGTTGGTCATAGCGATAACGGGAGTCTGCCATGGCTGTCGTCCTAGAAGAACCGTTCTCTGACGATGATGGTGTCGCCCGGCTTGACGAGGTCGGTGAGCTTCACGCCGACCTCCACCTGTTTGCCGTTGACGGTGCGCTGGATACGGATGCGGCTGTCCGATCCGCGGTCGGTGAGCCCGCCGGCGAGCGAGATCACCTGCAGCACCGTGGTGCCCGGCTCGACGGCATAGGCGCCAGGCGACTTGACCTGGCCGGAGACGAAGACCGACTGTGCCTTCGGCACGTTGATGGTGTCGCCGTCGTGCAGCGTCATGTTCAGTGCAATGTTGCCCGCCTGCAGGTCGCTGAGGTCGATCGCTGGATCACCTCGGAGGCCTCTTCGCCGGCCTGCTGGTCTGCGGCGCGGCCGCACGATCAGTCGCTTCGCGCCCGGCCGTCGGCGTCGTGGAGCCGGCGCGCGCGAGCGCCGCGAGCAGCGTCATCTCGCCATTCAGCTGGTATTCGCCCGGCGAGCGCACTTCGCCGAGCACGAGAATCCGCTGGCTGCGGTAGTTCTCGATCGGCGACGGCGACCTGCGGGTTCCGCAGGTAGCCGTCGGCGAGCTGCTTCTTCAGCTCCTGCTCGAGCGCGCGCAGCGTCAGGCCCGCCCGCCTTGATCCGGCCCAGTTGCGGGAAGGTGAAGGTGCCGTCCTGCTCGACGGTGTACTTCCCGGAGAGATCGGCTTCGCCGAACACGGTCACCGTCAGCACGTCCTGCGGGCCGACGACGTAGTCGGTCTGCGCGGCGGCCGGGCGCAGCCAGCGCGCAGAGGAGGACGGTCAGGAGCAACAGCTTTCTTCATTGCGGCAATCCATAACTGACGGACACGCCGATGCGGAGACCCTCGTAGTTGCGCGTAGTCGACCTGCGCATGGATTCGCGCTGGTAGTAGTTCGCGTCGACGCCGAGGCGGAGCGTCTGGCCGAACGCGGTATCCGACGCCGCCGCCGTACCTGCCAGCCGTGGTCCGTGCGCGGCGTCTGGTCGATGCGTGGTGAGGTCTTGTAGGCGAGACGCTGCCAGGCGGCGCGTCCGACGATGTCCCAGACGCTCGTGATGCGCTCGGTCACTTCGAGACCGAGGTCCGTGAGCGCGTAGTACGGCTGCTCGACCTCGTAGGAATAGCTGAGGTCGCGCGCCGACCCGCACGCCGAACTTGGTGGCCCGCGACCGTGTAGGCGGTCTTCACTGCCGCGACGATGCCGGTGTAGTCGGGCGCCTGGTCGCTCAGCGTGGCGAACCGCCGGACGCCGACGAAGGCCTCACCCGAGATGAGCGCCTGCGGGCGCAGCTCGAAGCCGGGCATGACGGCGAAGCTGTCGGCGTCGCGGAGCGGTTTCGGTGTCGAACCGATCCTGGACCATCTCGGTGCGGACGACGAACGTCGTGAGCGGCGTGAGGCGCACGCGGAGGTTGGCGTTCCCGGTGTTCGTCTGCCGGTTCAACACCTGCGACAGCTCCACGCCGTCGAAGAACTGATCGTCGGCGTAGTCGAGGAGGCCGCGCCGGTAGGACAGCACCAGCTCCGTCTTGCCCGAGAGGCGCACGCCGGTGCCGGCCGTGCCGGAGGTGTCCAGCCGTCGCGCGCGCGCGTCGATTTCGTAGCCGGGCCGCTCGCGCGTGTCGGCGTAGCTGCCGGCGACGAACGGCGTGAGGTGCGCCAGCGCGACGTCGTAGCGGAGGTTGTGCGCCGAGTTCCACGAGCGCTGGTTCTCGTATTCCGCGTAGTAGAGGTACTGGCCCGACAACCGGCCGCTCAGGCGTGTGCGCCCCGATGTCGAGCCACAGATCGGCCGCGGGTCCGACGGCGGCCGTCGTTGTCGCTCTTCGGATTTTCGGTCTCGTTGTAGACGTTGCTGTCGACGCCGATGTTCGACACCAGGATCGACGGCGTGAACCGAAGCGATCCCAGCTGGAAGCGTGCGGTCTCGCCGGATCGCCGTCCTGGGCACGAGCGACGCCAGCGGCGCCCGCCACGCACGCGGCGGCGCACGCGATTATGCGGAAACGGAACAACATGAGGAGCAGTTGTGAGGAAAACCGGGTGAAACGGGGAACGCCGCGCCTGGATCGCCAGGCGCGGACGTCGTGCACGATGCACTACGCGCCCGCGTGATCGCAGGCGCGCAGTGCCGTGAGTCGGGAGTAGCGCCTAGCGCGACGCGCTGACGGTGCTGAAAGTGCTGACCGCGGGGCCCGCGGCGGGGGCCGGGTCGTCGCCGTTGGCCACGACGCCCGCCGTCACGCCTGCTGCGGCCGCGGCCGCCAGGAGCAGCAGGGCGGTCGGCTTCTTGTCGCAGTCGATGACGACGTTGTTCTTGATCGCCTGCTGAGCCATGTTGAACGGGCCCTCGGTGCAGACCACCTTGCCGTTCTTGTTCACGAGCTCGATCAGGTAGTTCGCCCCGGACAGCCCGGGCAGCGCGAAGTTGCCCTGCGCGTCCAGGTTCGTCGTCCCGGCGATCGCACCGGCCGCGACGTCGCGAGCCCGCACGGTGAAGTCCGGACGGTTGGACTTGACCTCGTCCTTGGCCGTGCCTGCCAGCGTCGGTGCTCTGCTGTGCGAGCAGCGCGCCCGGCGCGGTTGCCAGCGAGAACGCCACTGCCATTGCTACAAACCGTTCCATCTTCATTGAGAGAACCCTTCTGCCGTCGAGTGCGCCGGCTTAGCTGAATGCGCTCTGGGGGAGCAGACTCGGCTTTCGGCTTTCTCATCCTCTCGTGGCTGAGCTCTGCGGTCAAGAGCTCGGCCGATGGATCTGTATCGGGTACGGGACGCCTGTATCGAACGGGATACATCAGGCCTCCCCCCGTCCGGCCTTGCCCCGCGTCAGGTTAAGCCGGCGCATCTTGCGGTAGAGGTTGGTCCGCTGGATGCCCAGGACCCTGGCCGCTTCGGCGATGCGGCCGTGATGGTGCTGCAGCACCGCGGCGATGTAGTCGCGTTCGAACCTGGCGCGAGCCTGCCGGAGCGTCGCGTCGACGCCGGTCGGGCTGATGGCCCCTTCGAGCTGGGTGTGCGCCAGGACATCCTCCAGCCGGATGAGGCCGTGCGGCACCAGCAGGATGAGCCGCTCGAGGAGTCCGCGGAGCTCCGGCGCGTTGCCCCGCCACGGGAGGGCCGCCAGCAGCGTCAAGGCCGGGCGCGTCAGGGTTTTCACCGGACGCCCGTTCGCCCGGCACAGCTCCTTCAGGAAGTGGGTGGCGAGCACCGGGATGTCTTCGCGGCGCTGGCGCAGGGCCGGCACGTCTACCCGAATGAGCGCGAGGCGTTCGAAGAGATCCGGACGGAGACGCCCGTCCTCGAGCGCGCTGTCAATCGTGGAATCGACCGCGGCGATCGGGCGAACGTCGAGCGTCGCCGGTTCGGCGGTGTCGTCCACGAGCACCTCGCGGTCGCGCAGCACCCGCACCAGCCGCGCCTGTACGCGCGCCGGCAGTTCGACCACGTTCTCGAGGAACAGGATGCCGCCGTCGGCGTCACGCAGGCTGCAGCGGTTGCCAATCCGCTCGAGGCTGCGGCGCTCGGGCGCGGCCGACGAACGTTTCGTGAGCACGCCGAACAACTGCAGCTCGAGGTCCTCGGGCGTCGGGCCCGAGCAATCGACCTTGACGAATGGCGCGTCGGGATTCGGGCCGTGCGCGTGGATGGCGCGCGCGACCATCTCGCGGCCGGTGCCGCGTTCGCCGCAGACGAGAATTCCGCAGCGCCCGGCGGCTGCGCGCTGCACGAGGTCCATGACGCCGCGCATCGACGGCGAGGTGCCCACGATCCCGTAGGGCGCCACGGCGTCCTGCGCACGCGGCGCCGCAGCCGATGCGGCGAGCGCCGCCTGTTCCCGGGCGTTCGCGAGAATCGCCTCGAGATCCCGCGCGACCACCGGCCGCGGCAGCACGTCGAACACGCCCGCGCGAATGGCGTCTGCGGCAACCGCGGGCCGCTCGGGGTCCGCAACGCCGATGATGACCGCCTGCGCATGCTGGGCGCGCACGGCCCGCACCATTCGCAGCGCATCGCCGTTCTGCTGCAGATCGACGATGCAAAGCGCGAGCGGTTCGCGCAGCGCCTGGACGGCATCGGCGCCGCTGACCGGCACCGGATCGAAGCCCATGCTGCGAAGCATGGACACCAGGTCCTGCCGATCGGCCCCGCCCGAGAGCAGGGCCGCCGCACGTGCTGTCATCTGTGCTGTGGTCACGGGTCGAGTCGCTGGAAGGCGCCGGAGCCAGTCGGATCGGTTTCGAGACGGTCGAAGGAGCCGTCGGCGTGATAGAGCAGCCGGCGATCAGGTGTGCCCCGGCCTTTGGTATCGAGCGCCATCATGCTGAGGGCGCCGTCCGCGTAGGTTTCCCACTTGTCGACCTTGCCGTTGGCGTCGGTGTCTTCCTCGACGCGCGTGAGCAGGCCGTCCTCGAAATGCTCCCAGCGCGACACGCGTCCGTCGAGCCGCGTGGCGCGCTCCACGCGTTCGAGCGTGCGGTCACCGCCACCCGATCGCGCGCCGCCGCCAGTCGCCTCGACGGGCCGATGGAACTCCCACTTGTCCACCTTGCCGTCGCCGTTCTCATCGGACTCGACGCGGACGACGTGGGATCCGTCCATGTAGCCCCACATGTCGATCATCCCGTCGCTGTTGCGGTCGTAGTCGAGCTTCTGGAGCTTGCCGCCGGCGTCGTACTGGGCCTGGACGCGGTCGGTCCGCGCGGGGGCCGCCGCCGCGGCGTCCGTGCTCGGCGTGGACGTCGAGCAGCCAGACAGTGCGACCGATGTGGCGAGGACGAGCACCCGGAAACAGGTGTTCATGAAGTTGAGGGGCTGCGCGGCCGTCGTTGGGTGGCCTGGAGGGCAAAGCTTCGCCCTCTCACTTACAGTCGAGCGTCTGAGATGGCCAAAAAGATCAGGTCTAACTCAACGAATATATCGGCCAGTTCAGCTGTGTCAAATAGGAACCAAGTTTGTTGCTTTTTCGATACAACTGAAGAGCTAGTCGTTGTCCGACTGGCCACACTTGGCCGAAAAACCCCCGCGCTGGCCAGACGAGGGTCGAAAGCCCGAATGTGCCGGCTGATTCTGGGTCTTGCCCTAGACCGCGGGAGCCAGTGGCGCGGCCGCGAATCGGTTTCGCCCCTCGCGCTTCGCGCGGTATAGCGCTTGGTCCGCTCGCGCGATGACCATCGTCGCGTCGAGCTCGCCCGGTGTGGCCGAGGCGACCCCCAGGCTGACCGTCGGGGAGATCCGGCGCTCCGCGCCCACGGTCAGGTCGGCCATGGCGCTGGCTACGGCCGCCGCGACGTGTTCGGCGCCGACGAGCGGCGTGTCGGGCAGCAGGATCAGGAACTCGTCGCCGCCGTAGCGGCATTTGACGTCAGAGGCGCGCAGCACGGCCCCGAGGCGCGACCCGACGGCTGCCAGCATCGCGTCGCCGGCGAGATGTCCGAGCTCGTCGTTCACCGTCTTGAACTCGTCGATGTCGATCATGAGGACCGACAGCGGCCGGCCCGTGCGCACCGACCGGCGCAGTTCCGCGGACAGGGTGTCGATGGCGTACGCGCGGTTGAAGCAGCCGGTGAGGCTGTCGCGGATGCTGCTCTCCCGCGTCTGCGCGAGCAGCTGCCCGTTGCGAATCGCGATGGCCAGCAGGGCGACCGCGGCGCAGAGTGCGTTCTGCTCCGACAGCGGCATCGCCGGCGCGTTGCGCACGCCGACCACGCCGACCACGGTCTCGCCGACGATCATCGGAAAACAGAAATAGCCGTCGACGAGCACACCGCGTCCGTTCGAACCGGGGCCGGCCGTCTTCATCACGCCTTCGACCATCGCCTCGACGGCGTCAGCGCTGATCGCGTTGGGCGCGGTCGCGTCGCGGCTCACCGGGTCCCAGACGTCCGCGGTGCGCGTAACCATCCAGGTGTCGCGATCGCGCACGAGCGCCGGCATGTGCCGCCAGAACACGTGTGCGACGGCCGACGGTTCGACGGCGCCGCCGAGAGCACGGCCGAGCGCCACCAGCTTCTCGAGGTCGGCAGACCGCGCGCGCTCGAGCAGGACGTCGGCTTCCGCCGCGGCCGCGTCGGCCCGGGCCTGCTGTCGTTTTCGATATTGATGGAAGGCAAACGCGCCGACCAGAACGGTCAGCCCGGGGAGGAGATCGATGTGGTAGCGCTGCTCGACGACGCGAGCGGAATCGATGACGACACGCAGCGGCTGCTGGAACATGACCAGCGCGGAGGCGACCAGCGCCACGGCCAGCGACGTGTCATGCCGATCGATCAGGCGCACCGCGCCACTCCTCCCATTCTGCCTGTATCGGAGTGGAGGCTGCCGGGCTGTAGTGAATAGTGAGACGTGGCGGGCGCTACTGGGGAACGCCGAGGCGATCGATCCACCGGTACAGCGAGCGCCGGCTCATTCCGAGCTGCTTGGCCGACGCCGCCTTGTTACCGCGGTTCTGCCGGAGGACACGCGCGATCTGTTCGCGTTGCGCCGTGGACATCAGCGCCGACTCGGGATCCTCGTCCCCCGTCCGGGCGGCGGCCTCCTGCGGCGCATGCGCTTGACGCGGCGCGGCAGCCGGCGTGCTGCTCATCGCGGTGCCGATCTCCCGCTCGGTCACGATGCGGCTGTCCGTCAGGATGCACGCCCGCTCGATCACGTTGCGCAGCTCGCGCACGTTGCCCGGCCAGGCTGCTTCCTGCAGCAGTCGCTCGGCCTGCGAGGTGATCCCCTTGATCGGCCGGTTCAACTTCCCCGCGAACTCCCGGATGAACGACGCGGTCAGGTACGGGATGTCCTCGCGGCGGTCGCGCAGCGGCGGAATGTGCAGCTCGATCGTGCTGAGACGGAAGTAGAGATCGCTGCGGAACTTTCCTTCCGACGACCAGGCGCGGAGGTCTCGGTTCGTGGCGGCGATCGCGAAGACGTCGGCGCGGCGTGTCTCGAGCGATCCGACACGCTGTACTTCGCCGAGCTCCACCGCCCGCAGCAGCTTGGCCTGCAGCGTGAGCGGCAGCTCGCCAATTTCGTCGAGGAACATCGTGCCCGAGTCCGCGTGCTCGAACAGGCCGACCTTGGTATCGGTGGCGCCGGTGAACGCTCCGCGCACGTGCCCGAACAGTTCGCTCTCGAACAGCGTTTCGACGACGGCGGAGCAGTTGACGGTGATGAGGCGTCGCTCCTTGCGCGGCCCGAGACGATGCAGTGCCTTTGCGACCAGTTCCTTGCCGGTGCCGGTCTCGCCGGTTACGAGCACCGTCCGCGCGTAGGGCGCGAACCGCCGGACCGAATCGAACAGGTCCTGCATCCCGTGGCTGCGCCCGATCAACCCATAGAACTCGAACTGGCGCGCGACGTCGGCGTCGATGCGCAACAGCGTCTCGCGGCGCTCCAGGCTCTTGCGGACGGTGAGGAGCAGGTCGCGCAGCCGATCGGCGTCGAGCGGCTTGGTGACGTAGTCCAGTGCGCCCGCCTTGATCGCTTCCACCGCCGAATCGATCGTGCCGGACCCGGCCATCAGGATGACCTGCGACTGCGGATCGGCCGCCTTGATCTCTCGGAGCAGGCTGAGGCCGTCGACGCCGGACAGTCCGACGTCGACGATCGCGCCATCGGGGCGTACCGACAGGCAACGCGGCAAGGGCGGCGCGGCCGTCCGATTCGCGCATCACCGCGAAGCCGAGCTCGGACGCGCAGCGCTCCACCAGCGCGACGATCGCCGGATCGTCGTCCACGACCAGCAGGGTCGGGGCCTTGTTGGATTCGCTGACCACTCGAAGCTGTCCTGTGCGTTTGCGTTACGGGCGATACCACCCGCGTGCGGCGTACCCCATGAGCCCGAACAGCTCGTGCGCCACCATCGCAGACTCCTCGAGTCCCTTATCGGTCGGTATCAGTATTTCCCACCACGTGTCGATGCTGGTCGGCTCGCGGGCGATGGCGGGAATGACCGGGATCCCCTCGGCGCGGAAGGCCCCGGCGGCGCGCCGCATGTGAATCTGTGAAGTGACGAGCACCACGTGCTCCACCGGACGCTCGCGAAGGATCTCCCGAACGAGCTCCGCCTCGTGATGCGTCGTCATCGATCGCGCCTCGACGATGATGCGATCGTGCGGGATGCCGAGATCAACGAGCGCCTCCGCCATGGTGAGGCCGGAGGCGCGAATACGTTCCATCGGCGTGATGAGACCGCCGGAGCTCACAATGAACTCTGCGCCCAGCAGGCGGAAGAGGCGCGCGGCCTCGAGGAGCCGCGCCGCGCCGATGCGATCGACTGCGGCGAAGCGGTTCTCCGACCAGTCGCGGACCTGGTAGCTGCCCGATCCGAGCAGCACGAGCGCCACACGTCCAGGCGGGATCGACTCGCGCGTCAGCGGCTGGTAACCGGACGCAATTGCCAGCCAGAGCAGGTGCGGAATGATGTAGGTGCTGGCCGCGAGATAGAAGAGCGCGACCGCGGTGAGGAAGCGCCGCGACGCCGTGCGTGGGGAGAGCAGGTGCCAGGCCGCTCCGGCGACCAGACAGGTAATGGCGCCGCCACTGGAGAGCAGGAACCAGAAGACCGCGGCCACTACTTACTATCGGGCGGCTTCGGCGGCGGGCGCCGCGTGGCGCCGGCGGCTGGCGTGGAGCTCCCGCCGGCCGGCCGCGAGCCTCCGCCTTCGGGCTTCGGTCTGTCGGATCGCGGCTCGCGCCAGGGACCCGGCTTCGCGTTCTCCCCCTCGGACCGCGGCCGTGCTTCGCGTTTCCGTGACCGGGCTTCTGGTCCCGGAAACGATCCGATCCCGGCTTGTGCTTTGGCTGCCAGGGACGATCGTGTTTTCCCTGGCGTTCGCCCGGGGGCCGGCCCGAATGGCGTTCGCTCGGAGGGCGGTCCGAAGCCGCACCTGGAGGACGGGTCTCGCGCGGCGCGCCTTCGCCGCGGGGCTTGCTGCCCCATGGCTTCGGCTGTTTCGGACGCCAGGGTCCTGACGGCTTGTCGCCTTCACGTCGCGGATCGCGGGCGTACAGGCGGCCGCTGCCGATCCGAACCGGGCGACGAGTCTCGATGTCGATCGGACGGGGGCTTGTGCTTCGACTGCCAGGGACGGTCCTCTTTTCCCCGGCGTTCGTCGGGCGGCCGGCCCGACCGCGCATCCGGTTTCCAGCTGTCCCGCTGCGCGCCTTCGCCGCGAGGCTTGCCAGCCCATGGCTTCTGCGGCTTCGGACGCCACGGGCCTGACGGCTTGTGGGCCTCGCGTTCCGCGTCGCGTGGATAGGGTGGCTTCCGCCGTTCGGCGTCGAACTTGGGCGCACGCGGTCGATCGGATCGATTGTCCCAGGGACGGCCCGCGGGTCCGCCAGGTGGCCGCCCCTCGCGCGGTCTGCCCTCGCGGCTGTCGCGCGGCGCGCCGCCTTCCTCACGCGGCTTGCCGCCCCAGGGCTTTGGTGGCTTCGAGCCCCACTGGTTCGGCGGCTTCGGACGCCAGGGCTTGTCCGACGCCGGACGAGAGCCGCCCGCCGACGAGGGAGCAGGCTTCGCCGACGAGGGAGCAGGCTTCGTCGTCGCCGGATGCGGCGCTCGATCGCGTCGCTTGGACTTGCCCTTCTTATCGAACCTCGCGCGCGGATCCTCGTGCGTGCCGCCTGGACGCCAGTCTTGACCACGCTTTTCGGCGGGCTGCGACGGGTTGCGGCCGGCCCATTGCGCCTGCTCGGGCGTATCCCACAGCTTGCCTCGCGCGAAGTACCGCACCGCTACATCGCTGTTGGTCCGGCGCAATTGCGTGACGGTGGGGAGCAGTTCCTCGCGCTCGCGCGCGCGGAACGCTGTGGCCTTGCCGTCGATGAGGATCGTCCAGTACGCGTATCGCGGAGGCACACAGGAGCGTAGCACGTGACCGTACCTATTGAGCGTGGCGTGCCGATTGTGCGTAGGGTCTGCTGGCGGACAGCCGAGGTCGATGTGCGCGGGCGGGCGCGACTACTTCCGTTGTCCGACCCGGTAGTTGCGCGCGGCGATCGTCAGGTAGGCGGAGTTGACCCCGACCATCGCCAGCACGGCCGCTGTGCGATTCCGCTTCCACAGCTTCTCGGTGAGCAACACGACGCCCGCCGTCGCGCCGGCCTTCAGGGCAAACAGGCCGGCCGGATTATCGAGCGTGCCCCGCACGACCGGATTACTTTCGCGCGCGCCATCGTTGACGGCCGTCATCGTGGAGTGGACGTCGAGTGCCTGGAGGCCGATGAAGGAGAGGTAGAGCGGTACCAGCGCCGGCGGCCGCTCCGTCAGCGGTTCCGCGGCCCACGCGGGCGCAGCCAGCATCAGCAGTACGGCGACGATGGCAGCGAGACAACGGCGTGCCGGCGCGATCGACATGACAGATCGCTCCTCGCAACAGGTCGTCGGCGGCGCACGCAGTGGCGCGTGTCGCGTCGGCGACTCATCCCTACGCGCGCCGGAATGGCGGGCTGGCGCACCGAAAGGGCAACGCGAGTGCCACGCGAGCGCAAACGTGTGCTGCGGGGAAACCCGTTGATAAACGCGCGGACCGAATCAGCGCGCGTGCGCGGGCCGGAAAACGTTTGGAGTTTGTGTGCGTGTCGCTACCGTGGAAGGCAGCGATCGGCCATTGGCGTGCGATAGATCCTGACGCGTCGTCCGGCTCGTCAGATGCGATTGAGCCGCTTGAGCTTCTCGACGAGCGTGGTCCGCTTCAGGTTGAGGAGCCTGGCCGCCTGCCCCTTGTTGCCGCCGGTGCGTTCGAGCGACCGCTGGATCAGCTCGCGTTCGATGCCGCCGATGAGCGCGTCGAGATCGAGCCCTTCTTCCGGCAGCGAGACACCAGGTGCCGGGGCCGCTTCGCGTGCGCTGGCCACCTCGGGCGGCAGATCGCCCTGCTCGATCTGTCCGCGCCCCACGCCGAACGCGACGGCGCGCTCGATCGCGTTCTCGAGCTGGCGCACGTTGCCCGGCCAGTGTACGCCATCAGCGCGCGCATCGCTTCCTGCGACACGGTCAGCGCCGGCCGGCCGTCGACGCGCAGCTTGTCGAGGAAGTGCTGCACCAGGAGCGGGATGTCTTCCTTGCGGTCGCGCAGCGGCGGCAGCTGCACCGGGATCACGTTGAGCCGGTAGATAGAGATCCTCGCGGAACTGTCCGTCCGCCACCATGCGCCCGAGATCGCTGTTGGTCGCGGCGATGACGCGGACGTCGACCTTGATCGGTGTGCGAATCGCCGACGCGCTCGAACTCGCGCTCCTGCAGCACGCGCAGCAGCTTCATCTGCAGCGCGCTGCTCATCGTGCCGACCTCGTCGAGGAACAGCGTCCCCTTGTGCGCCTGCTCGAGCCGTCCCTGCCGGTTGCCGACCGCGCCGGTGAAGGCGCCGCGCACGTGGCCGAACAGCTCGGCCTCGAGCAGCGTCTCCGGAATCGCGCTGCAGTTCAGCGCGACGAACCGGTGCGCGCGCCGCGGGCTGTTGTGGTGGATCGCGCGCGCGACGACCTCCTTGCCGGTGCCGGTTTCGCCGGTGATGAGGATCGTGCTGTTGGTGGCGGCGACCGTCTCGAGCAGCTGGAAGAGCTGCTTCATCGCGCGGACTCTTCCCGACGATCCCCTCGAACCGGTAGCGCTCTTCGAGCTGCGCGCGCAGGTAGGCGTTCTCCGACTTGAGCCGGCGCTGCTCGAGCGCCGCGTCGAGCACGTGCAGCAGCTCGTCGATCTGGAACGGCTTGCTGACGAAGTCCGCGGCGCCCCGCTTGATCGCCTCGACCGCGTCCTTCACCGTGCCGTAGCCGGTGACGACGATGGCGACGATGTCGGGGTAGCGCTGCGACGGCGGCGTCGACCACGGCGGAGCCGTCGATGCCCGGCAGCCGCAGGTCGGTGACGATGACGTCGAAGGCGAAGTCGGCGAGCCTGGCGAGCGCGGCTTCGCCGGAGTCGGCCTGGTCGACCCGTAGCCGCGGTCGGTCAGCTGTTCGGCGACGCCTTGCGGAGGGCGGCCTCGTCTTCGACCAGCAGCAGATGTTTCATCGGCTCAGCCATTTAGCGGGCGCCAAGATTTTGACACAGGAGTCCGGACGTCTGAGCATCTAACGACCATGGGCCGGGAGGCGGGCGTCCTCGAGTGGCCGATGCACGCGAGGTGCCTATAGCCGCGCTGCTGTACCTCCGATACCCTCACTGGAGGACGAACCCCGTGGAACGAAAAACGATTTCGATCATGAAGGCGTGCGAGCTCGTCGGCGTCAGCCGCCGGACCATCTACAACTGGCTCTCGTCCGGGAAGATCGAATACGTGCGCACGGCCGGCGGCTCGGTGCGCATCTTCGTCGACACGCTGTGGCGCGACCCGCACCACGCGGACCGACCCGCGCGGACAGGCGTGTGGCAGCCGGAAGAGCGCAATCAGGCGTGAATGGGTCGTTCTTCGTCTCCGACGTCGACGACAGCTTCGAGGCGGCCTGATGGAACGTCCGCCGGATCTGCGTCTCCTCTTCCACCGCCTGAACAACCAGCTCGGCATCATCCTCGCCCACGCCGAGCTGCTCGAATCCAAGGCGACCGACGAATGAGCCGCGCCCGCGCGTCGCAGGTCGTGTCGAGCGCCCTCGAGCCATGGGGACCGCCGCGAGATTCACCAGCTGGCCGTCCCTCCCTCGACCGACGCGCAGTAACCACTGCGCTTTCAGCGTCGTTTCCCGATCTCAGATTTCGTAGTACGCGTCGTCAAGCATTTGACGGCGCGTCTGCGCTTTTCGTCATTTCATTGACGAGCTTCACACTTTGACACGAGCTCAGTCTGGCGTCTTCACGTTTCGGAACACGCCGCGTAAGTTGTACACACGGATACAGTTACCGTTACACACCCATCTGAACTGATCTGATTCGGACCACAGGCTCAGGTGTTGGTACTCGCCGTTGCGATGCTGAGCAGCACGCGGAAGCGAAACGAACTTCCGAGCTTCAAGGAGACCAAGCTCATGCGCGTTCAGACCGTTACCGCCGCCCAGAATCGCCGGATCGTCGCCGGACTGCCGTTCGTCGAGGCGCTGGCGCGCCGCATGGCCGCCTCGATGCCGAACTCGATCGACATCGGCGATCTCGTCCAGGACGGCGTGCTCGGCCTGATCGACGCGGCGCACCGCTTCGACGAGGGGCGCGGCATCAAGTTCGAGACGTTCGCCGAACGGCGCGTTCGCGGCGCGATGATCGACGCGCTGCGCCGG
The DNA here is from genome assembly GCA_963748265.1 of uncultured Acidobacteriota bacterium. Classification (GTDB taxonomy): domain Bacteria; phylum Acidobacteriota; class Vicinamibacteria; order Vicinamibacterales; family CAVVIG01; genus CAVVIG01. Next base: position 862,043 of record CAVVIG010000005.1, read on the forward strand.
GACGCCTGGCCGCGCGGCGTCCGCCGTCAGCGCCGCGAGCTCGACGCGGCGCGCGAAGCGCTGCGCCGCGAGCTCGGTCACGAGCCGTCGATGGCCGATCTGGCCGCCCGCGTCGGCTCGGACGAAAAGCGCCTGAGCCGCACCATCGTCCGCATCAACACCATCGAGGCGACGTCGCCGCTCGCCACCGGCGAGCACTTCGACGAGAGCTCGCTGCCGACCGCGCTCGTGCCGTCCGAGCCGGACGCGCCCGACACCGCCTACGAGAAGGCCGAGACCCGCGAGCGCGTGCGCGCCGCCATTCAGTCGCTGCCGTGGCGCGAGCGCAAGGTCATCGGCCTGTACTACTACGGCGAAGTGACGATGAAGGAGATCGGCGCCGAGATCGGCGTCAACGAGTCGCGCGTGTCGCAGCTGCACGCCCGCGCCATCCGCCGGCTGCGCGAGTCGCTCGGCGAGATGGGTCCGCAGCAGGTGGCCGAGATGCGCGCGGCGCTCGTCGACTTGGCCTCGGCGAAGGCGCCGTGGCGAAGGCGGCGCGCGGAAGGTGGCCGTCGCGCAGTGGCAGCGCCCGCGGCGTCCGGCGCCGCCGCGCGTGTGCTGACTACGCCGTGGCTCCGGGCAAGCGCGCGATCGCAGCCGCGCCGATCAAGGCCGCGCTGCGGCCGCGCGGCCGTGACGCGGCAGTCGCCGCGGCGCGATAGCACCGACCTCGAACTCGTCCACCTCGAGACGACAAAAGGCGGCGATGCGGGTATACCGCACGCCGCCTTTTCTTTTCCGCCGCGGTCTGCCACGCGTCGATTGGCCGCCGGACCGCTGACGGCGCATGACTGTGCAGGAGGACCGATCAGCCCGCGAGCACTTCCTTCGCCGCCCTCAGCAGGTCCGCGAGCCGGAACGGCTTGGCGAGCCAGCGGCAGCCCGACTCTCGTCGAGGAACTTCTCGGCGTCGGTGCCGGCGACGTCGCCGGTGACGAAGATGACCCGCGCGGCCAGCGCCGGCGTTGGCCGTCAGCAGCATCCCGTAGAAGGTCCTGCCGTCGACGCGCGGCATCTTCAGATCGCAGATCACCAGGTCGAAGGGGCGCGACTGCACGCGGATGAGCGCCTCCTCGCCGTCCGCCGCGTGCTCGACGGCGTAGCCGGCATCCGCAGCGCGTCGCTGACCGCCGCAGCGAGCGCGGCCTCATCCTCCACCACGAGGACCGCGCCGTGCGCCGGTGTCGTGGCCGCGGGCGTCCGCGGGCGCGCAGGCGGCGTGGGCGATACGCGTCGCGCCGGTCACCGGCAGCTCGACGTAGAACGACGCGCCGGCGGACGGGCGCGACTCGAGCCGGATGCGGCCGCCGTGCTCCTGCACGATGGCGTACGCGACCGTCAGCCCGAGACCGGTGCCCTTGCCGACTTCCTTCGTCGTGAAGAACGGGTCGAAGATCTTGCGGCTGCACGTCCTCCGGGATACCGGGGCCGTCGTCGTTGATCTCGAGCACCACGGTTTCGCGGCTCGGCGTCGTGCCAGGTGCGGACGACGAGCACGCCGCGCCCGTTCGCCGACAGCATGGCCTGCTCGGCGTTGATGATCAGGTTCAGCAGCACCTGCTGCACCTGGTGCCCGTCGGCGAAGACCAGCGGCAGCCCGGCGGCGAGCGCGTCGATCACGGTGATGTTGGTGACGCGCTGCTCGTAGGCGCGCAGCGCGAGCGTCTCGCGCACCACCTGGTTCACGTCCACCATCGCGCGCGTCGTCTGCCGCTTGCGCGCGAAGGTGAGCAGGTTGCGGACGATGCGCGCGGCGCGTTCGGACTCGCTGAGGATGATCTCGAGGCCGCGGCGCACGCGCCGGCTCGAGCGACGGCTTCTGCGAGAGCCGCTCGGCCCAGCTGAGGATCGTGGCGAGCGGGTTGTTCAGCTCGTGCGCGACGCCCGAGACCGTCTGGCCGAGCGCCGCCATCTTCTCCGCCTGCAGCAGCTGGTGATAGATGTCGCGCGTCTCGTCGTCCAGCTTCTTGCGCTCGCTGACGTCGCGGACGAGCGCTTCGATTCGCAGGCTGCCGTCGGGCGCCGTGGCTCGGCGCTCGCCGTCAACTCCACCCACACCGTCGCGTCGTCGGCGCGGCGCAGGCGAAGCAGGTAGTCGGAGACCGAGCCGTCGGTGCCGAGGCGCTCGAGGAGCGCGGTGCGGGCCTGTGGATCGACGAAGCGATCGCGATCGAACGGACGGACGTCGGCGTCCGGCGTTTCGCTGGCGTAGCCGAAGATCAGCTTGAGATGGGGATTGGCCGCCACGGTGGCGGTGTCATCGGGACCGATCGTCCCGATGTACACGCCCTCGTGGACCGCCTCGAACAGCCGCGCGAACGCCGCGGCCCGTCTATCCACGTGCTCAGTGCGAATGGTCTGCCGCCGTCGGCTTCGGTGTCGGCGTCATCGTCGGCGAGGATGCCGCGAACTCCTTTCGATCGCGGCCCGGATGTCGGCGACCGACGCACCCGACGCGTGCATCTGGCGCGAACGGGTCGCGACGTCGATGCAGACCGCGCATTCGACGCCGTGCTCATCCCACTCGATGACGTCGCCGTTGGCGGCGCGCGACCGCACGAAGCAGTCGTGGTTGCCCGCGATGCCCGGCCTGCTCGCAGCCGCAGAAGCACGGCACGTAGCTGAGCACCTCGGGATGCTCGGCGGCGAACTGGTACGCCGCGGTGACGACTTCCGGCGGCCGCGGCGGCGCGTAGCCGCGGAACGGAATCGGCGGAAGGTTGGCCTGCTGGTGCGGTCCGAGCGCGGCGATCGCCTTCGTCGCCGCTTCGATCTCGGGCGTCGGCTGCGGCTTCAGGTCGGGAGTGGCCTGTGCGGGCGCGGCGCTGCGTGCCGGCGGATTCCGGCGCCCCTCCGCACGCGAATGAGAGCAGCGTCGCGCTGAGCAGCGCGATGATCGGCGCGTTGGTCTTCATACCGCGCATTCTCACAGTGTTTGCCGTCGAGTCGCAGTGCGCTAAAGTCGACCCGTCCCCGCATGCCTTCCCCTACGCCGACACGGCAGGCCTACGCTGCCTGGATTGCCGTCTGCCTGCTCTGGGGCACGACCTACCTTGGCATCCGCATCGCGCTGGAGACCGTCCCGCCGATGATCATGGGCGGCCTGCGCTGGACCCTCGCCGGAGCGCTGCATTCTCGTCGTGCTCAGACTGCGCGGCGCAGCGCTCCCGCCGCCTCGCGAGTGGCCCTCGCTGGCGGTGCTGGGCGTGCTGCTGATCGGTTTCGGCAACGGCGGCGTGGTCTGGGCCGAGCAGACGCTGCCGAGCGGCCTCACCGCGGTTCTGGTAGCGATGATCCCGTTCTGGATGGTCGGCATCGAGCGGCTGTCAGGCGAACGCGTCGGTGCTCACGCCGGTGCGGATCGCCGGACTCGTCATCGGCTTCGGCGGCATCGTGCTGCTGGTGTGGCCCGAGATTCAGTTCGGCGCGGGACGGCCGTTCCTCCTCGGCGTCGCGGCGACGCAGCTCGCGTGCCTCGGGTGGGCGCTCGGTTCTAGTTACGCGCGGCGGCGCGGGGCGGCGGAGAATGTCCTCGCCGCTGCCGCCTACCAGATGCTGTTTGGCGGGCTGGCGATGCTGTTCGCGGGCCTTCTGCGCGGTGAGGCGCCGGACCTGTGCGTTCAACGTCCGCACTGCCACCGCGATCGTGTACCTGACTGGTGTTCGGCTCGATCGCCGGCTTCTCCGCATATGCATACGCGTTGAAGCACCTGCCGGTCGCGACGGTGTCACTCTATGCCTACGTCAACCCGGTGATTGCCGTGGCTGCTGGGCACGCTGGTGCTCGGCGAGCCTCTCAGTCCGAGGCTCGCGTTCGCCGGAGCAGTCGTGCTGCTGGGTATGGCGATGGTCAGACGATAGACGGGTCAGACGACTCGCCGGCCGCTGATGAGGCGCACCAGGAACAGCACGATGGCGATCACCAGCAATACGTAGATGAAATTGCCCATGGTGTAGCCACTGACCATGCCGAGCAGCCAGAGCACCAACAGGATGATCGCGATTGTTTCGAGCATGCGGTTCCTCCCTCAGTTGCAGCCAGTTGGTGCAACTCCGGTGCCGCAAGCCGCCCCGGCTAGCCCTGCGGCGCTTCTGACGGCGCGCTGGCCAGCGCGAACGTCATGGTGCCGTCGATGACCCGCCGCCGTTGACGCGCGCAACGCCCTTGAGCAGACCCATCCGGCTGCGCAGCCGCACGACGGTCGCCTCGATCTCGACGACGTCGCCGGGATGAACCGGCCTGCGGTAGCGCACCTTCTGAATGCCCGCGAAGCAGCGGGAGCCGCTGGCGGTTTTCGGGCTTGGCGAGAATCAGGATCGCGCCGACCTGCGCGACCGCCTCCGTGAGGATCGTCGGCGGCAGCACCGGCGGGCCGTCGCCGCCGTGCCACAGGTACCGTTCGTTCAGCGACACGTTCTTGATGCCGACGATCCGCTTGTCCGACCTCGAACTCGGTGATGCGATCGACGAGCAGGAACGGATAGCGGTGGGGCAGGATCCGCTCGATGGCGGCGTAGTCGAGCGGCAGCGTCAAGTCCATGGCGATCATGAGATTATACTTTGGCTCGACCACCGGCACATCCTTGGCTGAACCGACCACTACCCCCACACCGGCTCCACCGAACCTCGCGAGATCGTCATCACGCTCTTCGAGCTTGGTCGCGAGGTCACGTCGGTGCTCGACCTCGACGAACTGCTGGAAAAGATTCCTCAGCTCATTCACGACTGACCAAATTCCATGCATTTGCGGTGTACCTGCTGGACGCCAGGGGCGAGGAACTGACCATCGCGTACTCCGTCGGCTATCCCGACGAGGTGGCACGCCAGCTTCGGCTGAAGGTCGGGGAGGGACTGGTCGGCAGCGCCGTCGCTGAGGGCAAGCCGCTCCTCGTCAACGACGTCCAGACGGATCCGCGCTACGTGGAGGCGGTGCCCGGAACGCAATGCGGAACTGGTGGTGCCGCTACGCCGCAAGGGACGGGTAATCGGCGCCCTGAACCTGCTCAGCGACAGGCCGGGGCAGTTCACCGAGGTCGACGAGATGATGCTGCGCCAGTTCGGCGCGCACGTCGCGGTGGCGATCGAGAACGCCCGCCTGTTCGAGCACGAACGGGATTACACGAGCACGCTCGAGACGCTCGCGGAGATCGGTCGCGAGTTCGGCGCGATTCTCGATCTCGACGAGCTGCTCACGCGTATCGCCAACCTGGCGCGGCGCGTCATCGACTACCGCACGTTCGGCATCCTGCTGATCAACGAGGAGACCAACGAGCTCGAGATGAAGGTGGCGATGCGCTACGGCGAACAGGCCACCGTGCCCCGCATCAAGGTCGGCCTCGGCCTCGCCGGCTACGCGGCGCTGCACAAGGAGCCGGTGCTCGTGCCCGACGTGTCGAAGGATCCGCGCTACATCAAGCTCGTCGAAGATGCGCGGTCCGAGCTGGTCATTCCGCTGCTCGTGAAGGACCGCTGCATCGGTGTCTTCGATCTCGAGAGCCCCGAGCTCGACGCGTTCAAGAAGAGCGACGTGGAGATCCTGACGCTGCTCGCGAGCCAGGCGGCGGTCGCGATCGAAAACGCGCGGCTCTACGAGACGATTCGCGCCAACGAGCTGCGGCTCGAAAAGGAAGTCCGGTTCGCCCAGCGTGTGCAGACCGCGCTGTTCCCCGTCGACCTGCCGAAGCGCATGAAGCAGGTGGACGTCGCCGCGCGCTTCGCGCCCGCGCGCGAGCTTGGCGGCGACTTGTACGACTTCCTCGCGCCCGAGCCGAACAGTCTCGTGGTCGCAGTCGGCGACGTGTCTGGCAAAGGCGTGCCGGCAGCGCTCTACAGCGCGTTCGCCGGAGAACTGGTGCGCTCGCGGACGTTCCGCCGCCGCTACACGCCGGACCGATCGGGTCCGGCGACGATCCTCGCGTCGATCAACACCATCCTCTACGAGCGGCAGCTCGAGGAGTACTACTGCACGCTGCTCTACGCCGTGTTCGACTTCAAGCGGCGCAGCGTCACGCTCTCGAACTCAGGGCTGCCGTATCCCGTGCGGAAGCGTCGCGGCGAGACACCCGAGGGTGACCCGGCGACGCAGATCGAGCTGCCCGGCGTGCCGCTCGGATCGTTTTCGGGATCGAACTACGACGAGGTGACGCTCGATCTGCAGGTTGGCGACCTGTTCGTGTTCTGCACGGATGGCGTGACCGAAGCGATGGATTCGAGGAACCGCGAGTTCGGGGCGGAGCGGCTGCTCGCCGTCGTCAACGAGCTGCACGACCGGCCGGCGCGGGCCATCGTCGACGGGATTTTCGCAGCCGTGCACGAGTTTCGTGACGACACGCCGCCGAACGACGACATGACCGCCGTCGCCGTGAAGATAACCGCCTGACGTCCGGCCGTCGGACACTCCACGTCAGTCGTCCTGCTGCGCCCGCGCTTCGTCGAGTTCGCGTTTGAGGTTGCGCCGCGCCGTCGTCAACGCCGAAGAGAGAATCGCCCGGAGCTCTTTCCCTTCGGCGACGAGCCGCTCGAGTTCAGCTCCGGCTCCGAGCTGCAGCTGCGACGCCATCCAGAGCCATTGATCCGCTTCGTCTGCCTGCTCCACGGTGAGGGCGAGCTTCGCCACGAAGTCGGGCCTGGAGCTGGCGAAGCAGGCGGCACGGTAGCTTTCCGCCATGCTCCCCGCCGATCGCGCCACCTGGCGGATGACCGAGTCGGCCGCGATGTCGCGCGGCAGCGCCCGCACGAATCTCAGGACGGAGAGCGCGAAGTCGCCCACCCGCTTCCGCAGCCCCTCCGCGCGTGCACGCATGCGTGGACGTCGAGCAGAGGGCCTGCCAGTGTGACGCAGGAGAAATCTGGCGGGAAGACAACGCAGTCGCGCGGCGAGTCGCAGTTTCTGCGATCGCCGGCGACGCGGAGCGCAGAAGTTCGCTGAACCTCCAGGCGGTCGAAACTACCGCCTGATGTCGAGGTCCTGTTCCTTGAGGTGGAGCCCGAGTGCGCGGCCGCCGAAGACCGCCACATCTTCGACCCGGCCCTTCACGCGGACGCGCGCGCCGCGCGTCGGCGTCCGCGAGCCCTGCGACAGCACCGTCACTTCACCGGTGCCATCGTCCACTTTGTAGAGGCGGAACGGCACAAGCGGCACACCCCACGACGAGGTGACGACGCCGTTGATGCTGACGGAGCGGTCCTGATACCGGCCCGGGTTGTCGCGCAGGTCGGCGATGTTCGTGCCGCCGAACGTGGCGCAGGCGGTGAGCGACGCCGCGAGTCCCAGCGTCAGGGCGAGTCGAGCAGCGCGCGACATGCGACCTCCTCTCCGTCGGTGTCCGACACGGACGCCGGGTTGTCCGCCCCTGGCGTCCGGAAAAAGTGGCCACGTCGGATCGTGAGTGGGACACGAGGTACGGCGATGCCAGCGCCTGCCTGAAGTTACGCACCCCGCTGACCCGACGCGGTTGCAGAGGGTTACATCAAATGGTGTGCCTAACGCGGGCGGCGTGTGGTGGGGCGAAAAGCGCCAGAAACATGGATGTTTCTGGACGTGCCGTGGTGGGCGCCGGCGGGCGCCGTCCTTTCGAATAGACGTCAGCGCCGCGGGCCGACCACTCGGGGAGACACGCGGGCGTTGGCGCCAGAGACCGCTGCGTCAGTAGACGCCAAGGTAGCGATCGACCTCCCAGGGCGAGACGTGCTTGATGTAATCGAGCCACTCCTCGCGCTTGGCTGCGACGAAGTTCTCGAACAGGTGCTCGCCGAGCGTGTCGCGCACGAGATCGTCCTTCTCGAGCTCGTCGAGCGCCTCACTGAGGTTCGAGGGCAGTTCGTCGATTCGCAGGTGCCGCCGTTCGCGGTGGCTCATGGTGAAGATGTTCTTGTTGATCGGCGGTCCCGGGTCGATGTTCTTCTCGATGCCGTCCAGCCCGGCCCGCAGCATGACCGCGAGCGCGAGGTACGGATTGCACGCCGGGTCCGGCATGCGCAGCTCGATGCGCGTGCTGTTGCCACGCTCGGCCGGAACACGCACGAGCGGGCTGCGGTTCTTCTCGGACCAGGCGATGTTGGTCGGCGCCTCGTACCCGGGCACCAGCCGCTTGTACGAGTTCACGAGCGGGTTGGTGATGGCGCAGAAGCCCTTCGCATGACGCAGGATGCCGCCGATGTAGTTGAGGCACGTACCGCTCAGCTGCATAGGCGCGTCGGCGTCGTGGAACATGTTCACGTCGTTCGAGAACAGCGACATGTGCGTGTGCATGCCCGAGCCGTTGATGCCGTAGATCGGCTTCGGCATGAAGGTGGCGTGCAGGCCGTTCCGGATCGCGACGTTCTTCACCACGAACCTGAACGTGCTCACGTTGTCGGCCGTCGTCAGCGCATCGTCGTACCGGAAGTCGATCTCGTGCTGGCCAGGAGCAACCTCGTGGTGCGCGGCCTCGACGTGGAAGCCCATGGATTCGAGCGCCAGCACGATTTCGCGGCGGACGTCCTCGCCCTGGTCGACCGGGCTCAGGTCGAAGTAGCTGGCCGCGTCGTGCGACTCGGTCGTCGGGCGGCCGCTCCGGGTCTGGAAGAGGAAGAACTCCGCCTCCGGCCCCGCCTGCAGCTGGTACCCGCGTTCGGCCGCCATCGCGATGACGCGCTTGAGCGTCGTGCGGGGACACCCGACGAACGGCGTGCCGTCCGGGGCGTAGATGTCGCAGATGATGCGGGCGACGCTCTCACCAGTCGGGCCCGTCCAGGGGAATACGCAGAAGGTCGACAGGTCCGGCTTGAGGTACATGTCGGACTCTTCGATTCGGACGAACCCTTCGATCGACGATCCATCGAACATCACGCGGCCGTCGAGCGCGTCCTCGAACTGCCGATCCGGTACCTCGACGTTCTTGATCGTGCCGAGAATGTCCGTGAACTGCAGGCGCATGAACTTGACCTTTTCGCGCTCCGAGCGCTCGAGGATCTTCTCGCGCGTCAATGCAGCTCGCGTGATCGCGTGCGCCATCGCCATCTGTGGATTCTACAGAAACATGACCGGCGAGGCCGGTGGATCAGCCGGCGGCCGACTCGGCGTGGGATGCCGGCAGCGCCTGCCCCGCGGCCGCCGTCGAGAGGACCGACGCGAGCTGCGAGGCCACGATCGAGGCCAGGGCACGGACGGCGTCGGAATCCTCCCCGCGATCGCGGACTTCGGCGGTGAGCGCGCCGATGCAGCCGTCGGCGACGAGCAGCGGCGCCACCACCGCTCCCTGCGACGCGCCCGGGCGCGAGCGGACGATCTGCAGCTCGCTCGTCCGGTAGGCCGCCGCGGCGGCGTTGTCGGCCGAACGTGCGACGCTCGAAATACGCGCCAGCGTCTGATCGCTGTACCCGAATGCCAGCACGGGGCGCAGGTCCGCGCCCTCGGAATCCCCCAGCCAGACGATCAGCCCGCGCGCGTTCATCGCACCAGCGGTGCGCTCGAGCAGATCCCCAGGTCCCCGGCCTCGCGCACGCGGCCGAAGCCGGTGCAGAGGGCAGCCGCGGACGCCAGCGCCTCCCGCGACGGATCGGGTACGGGCGAACTGGCTATATGGTCCGCAACCGCCGGAGGCTCGGCGGGCGCCTCGGTGCGGGTGTCGTGCAGCGACAGGCCGTCCTGGGCCTCCAACGGGTCATCGGCCTGGTCGCTCTCGTCGCGTGCGGACGGCGCAGCGAAGCCCAGGATCGCCAGGATGAGCGCGCAGAGTCCTGCTGCTCCTCCGAGCGCGTACATCATCGCCAGGCGGAGCCGCCCCTCGTCGTCGTCGGCCGCCTGCTGTTCCGCGGCGCGCGCCGTGTCGATGTTCGAGATCGCGCTCGCAACGGCGTCAGCGCCTTCCGCGAAGATGGAGGACGCCGCGGCCTGCGGGTCGCCGGCCTGGAGGCGTTCCCGGACGCGCGCATCGACCGTGGCGAGCTGGCTCACCATCGCCGATGCCTCGAGCAGCGATGGTCCTCCTGCGACGCTGACCGCCGACGCGCGCAGCGTGTCGATGCTGGTAGCGGCCGTCTGCCTGTAGGCCGCGACCTTTGGCGCCCACTCCGCCGCGTCCTGGCCGGCGGTCACGTACGCGTGCTGGCCGGCCTGGAAATCGTCCAGGGCGTCGGTCGCATCGCGGGCGGTGGCCTCGAAGGCGCGCAGCGCGGTGCGGCGTGCGTCGAGCTGTTGCTGTGTCTGGAGGAAAAAAAACGCCGCTGCCCCGAGGGCGGTCAATGCCAGGGCGCTCAAGGTCAGTCTCGCCGGACGTGATCGCATCGTGGATCCTCTAGTGAGGCGGCGCCAGAGTACCACAGGGACGGCTCTGCTGAATGGGTGCGATTCGACGATTTTCGACGCGCGGGGCGTGAGAGAGGCGGGAACGAGTTCGGCTCTGGCAGGCGAGTCGCTAGTTCTTCGGCTTCATGATCACGGTACGTCGGGAGGCCGGACGTCTTCATGTACTGCATCACTTTCGCGACGCGCGGATCGTCGGGATCCTCCGCCTGGTACTTGATCTTCACGTAGCCGGCGAGCGCCGCCGTCACCGCTTCGTCCTTCAGCGTCGTCTGATCCATCACGAGGCAGTTCTTGCACCACGTCGCCCACATGTCGATCAGCACCGGCTTGTTCTCACGGGCAGCGATCGCCAGGCCATCGACCAGCGACGGCTGCCAGCCCGATTTCAGCTTCTCCTCGACGCCGGCGGACACTTCCGACGCGTCCACCCACCGGTTGGCGAACAGCGAGTATGCCTCGTAGCCGTAATAGAGGGCGGTGGCCAGGATGACGACGCCGAAGGCCTGCTTGACGCGTATCATCCAGGCGCCCGGCTTCGGCAGTGCCGCAATACCGGCGCCGGCGATCGGCCACGGGATCGCCATCCCGACGCCGAGCACAAAGGGGAGCGCAAGCGCCGCGGTGGTGCCGGCTGCGTACAGGTTGCTGGAGAAGAGCACGACCTGGATGACCACGGGTGCGACGCATGCGCCCGCGAGCAGCGCGGCGACGCTGCCCATCGTGAAGGCGACCGCCAACGACCCACGACCGCCGCCCACCTGCAGGTTCCCCGCGAAGCGCGAGAAGTCGATGACGATCACGTCGAACATCGCGAGCGCCAAGGACGACGAAAAGGAGCGCGATCCCGAGGTTGAACCACGGCGATGCGTTGATCGTCCCGAACGTGCTGGCCGTGAGCACGACGATGAGGCCGAGGACGCCGTAGACGAACGCCATGGCAGCGCCGTACACCAGGCCGAGGAGGAAGCCGCGGCGGCGCGAGCCCGCCTGCGCACCTGCGCCGATGATCGCGAGGTTGATCGGAATCATCGGCAGCACGCACGGCGTGAGGTTCAGCGCAAGGCCGCCGACCAGGACGATCAGCAGGATCGCGAGGGGGCCGCGCCCCTCGAGCATGCCCTTCTCGCGGACGCCGCTTTCGGCATTGCGGATGAAGGTGAGGAAGTCGTCGCTCCCGAGATAACCGAAGGTCGTGCCCATCTCGGTGAAACGATCGAGCGCGGCGATCTCGTCGCCGGTGGAGGCCGGTGCCGCGTCTGACACCGCGCGGCTGTCGGCCGCCAGAACCGGCGCGGCTGCGGCGGTTGCTGCAGCCGGCGCCTCACCCTGCCCGAACCGGATCGCCCCGAAGGTGTCGCCATGCGCCGCCGCCGAGCGGGCACTCCCCACCGTAAACGTCCACGTCGCCTCGGCGCGCGTCGGGATGTAGCACATCGTCTCGTCGCAGGCCTGGTAGCGCAGCCGCGCCGGCACGGTCACCGATCCGGGAGGCGCGTCGGCGGCCACCTTCAGGACCACGCCGATGGCGAACTGCCGCTCGAAGACGCTCAGCGGCTGCGATGCTCCGCGCTGCACGAGATCGGTCGGTTGCGGGAAGACGACTTCGGAAACGGTGACGCCGGGCGGCAGCGCGGTATCCCGATCCGGCGGCACGCTGAGCACCACCGGAATCAGCATCGGGTCGCGCGGCTTGTTCGAGTTCATGTGCAGCCCCTCAGGCAGGCTCACCTGCAGGGCGACTCGAACCTCAGAGCCGGGCGCGACGGTTGCGGTTTCGACGAGCGGTGTCAGCTCGGCCCTGCCCGGACCGCGCTGCGCGGAGGGGTCTGCGTCGAAGGCGCAGACGATGGCCGTGGCGAGAAGGGCGACGCGGAACTGCAGGTTAAAAGTCACAACTCACACGCCACAAGGCAGTCGCAGCCGCCAGTCGCAGGTTCAGGTCGGACTGACGACCTGCGACTGATGACTTGCGACTATTTCACTTCGCTCAGCCTGATCACGCCGGGCGCCGGCGGCAGCGACGACAGCTCGACGGAGCCCTTCACCGGCGGCAGATCCTGGTAGATCACTTCCCACTTCCAGCGCTCCGACGGGTTCGACGCGTCGAGCCAGGTGCTGGCGGACATCGGCTGGCCGAAGCCGAGGCTCGGGAGATCGCGCAGACCGTCCGTCGACGCCGCGATATCCGAGCGGATCTGCCCACTGGTCGTGTAACTGAACGGCACACCGAGCGCCACGGCCAGGTTCACGAGCACCTGCCAGTCCTCCATCGCCTCGCCCGGCGCCTTGATCGTCCGCGACGTGCCCTGGAGGAGGCCCGAGTCATTGGTGTAAGACGCTTCCTTCTCGACGAACGATGCGCCTGGCAGGACGAAATCGGCCGCCCGCGCGAGCTCGTTCAGCAGAACCCCCTGCACCACGAGCAGCGGCAGCGTCCCCGCGGCGCGGGCAGCGAGAATCCACTGCGTGTCGCCGAGCGAACCGTCGGGTCCCGGGTCGAACACGAACAGCGCCGCCACCTTGCCGCCTTCGACGGCCGCACGCAGCGCGCCGAGGTCCGCCGGACCCTGCGCATCGCCGGCCTTGCCGGGCACGAACCCGAAGAGCCGCGCGCCGTTCACGTTCGGCGCGTCGACAGCGGGAACCTTGAAGCGTGTCGCAGCAGGCTGCTGCTTGGGGTTGTAGCGCCACCCGATCGTCACCGATCGCGGTCCTTCCGGACCGGCGAGTTCCTCCGTCAGCCGGCGGAAGAGGAACAGCTCCTCGTGCGAGGCGTGTGCGGACACGAGGAACCGGACCTCGCCGGTGCCGGACGTGCCGGCCGCGGCGAGGCGCTCGGCAACCTTCGCGGTCGCGTCGCGCCAGGCCGTCGGCTGCAGCACGCCCTTCGCGTCTCGGACCAGCGGCTTCTGCAGCCGGTCGTCCCCTTCTATCCACTGGTAGTCGAACCGACCGATGTCGCACATCCAGTAGTCGTTCACCGCCGGGTTGTGCCGCGGGGTGAACCGGATCGAGGCGCGAGCCCTTCGCCCATTCGGGCTTCGCCTTCAGCCACGCGTTCGTGTTGCACCCCTTCGAGCACATCGTGCAGATCGTGTCGGCGACGTTCGCGTTGTCCCACGGACGCGACTTGAACCGGTAGTGCTTGGTCGTGATCGCGCCGACAGGGCAGACGTCCATCAGGTTGCCGGAGATGAGCGAGTGGACCCCCTCGTCGCCGAACGTGGCGATCTCGCTGCCGTATCCGCGATTGATGACGCCGATCTGCGCGTCGCCCTCGACGGTGTCCATGAAGCGGACGCAGCGCGTGCACATGATGCAGCGCTGGCGGTTCAGCATCAGCCGGGGACCGAAGTCGACGTCGCCCCTCACCCCTTCGCCGTCGAACACCCGGCGCGGGAACTCCATCCGGCTCTGGTCCGGACCGAACGAGTAGGAGTAGTCCTGCAGCGGACACTCGCCGCCCTTGTCGCACACGGGGCAATCGAGCGGGTGGTTGACGAGCAGGAGCTCGAACACGCCCGCCCGCGCCTCGACGACCTCTTGGGTCTGGGTCGAGACGATCATGCCGTCGGTCGCGACCGTCGAGCACGAGGTCTGCAGCTTCGGCATCTTCTCGATCTTCACGATGCAGACGCGGCACGACCCATCGATGCCGATGCCCGGGTGATAGCAGTAAAAGGGCACCGAGATGCCCGCCTCGATCGCCGCCTGCAGGACGGTCTTGCCCTTTTCGACCGTCACCGGGCGGCCGTCGATGGTGAGCGTCACAAACTCCATACGAAACTGATCTTAACCCAAGGAATTCGTTTATTTCGTGCCGGTTCTGAACTCGCCGAGGGAGCTGTCGTTCCGGCTGATCGCCGCCGTTCGGAGCGTGCCGGTCAGCGGGACCGACACCTCCGTCACCTGGTCGACCACCGGCACGACGACGTCGACGCTGGCGCCCGTGGCGTAGTCGAGCGTGACCGTGACGGGCAGGTCGTAGACCGGCCCCGCCTGTTCGAACCGCAGCACCGCGGTCTGCCCGGACGCCCCCGTCTCGACGCGGTACGTGAAGGCCACCTGCGGGACGCCGGCGCTGTAGATCCATCGCTCGAAGAACCGGGCGAGGCTCCGGTTCGACTCGATCTCCATCGCGACACGGAAGTCTTCGGACCCGACCTTGCGGAACCGCGCCCCCAGGTAGAAACGCTTCAGGCCCCGGAAGAAGACCTCGTCGCCGACCAGCTGCCGCAGCATGTGCAGCACCATCGCGCCCTTGTTGTAGATGATGGCGCGGAACGCCCGCCCGTTGCTCCGGATGTGCCCGACGCGGTAGCCCAGATACACCGGGCCCTGGTCCGCTTCGTCGATCGCCCAGCGCCGCATCCGCCGCAGCACGCCCTGGAAGACCTCCTCGCCGCGGAACTCACGCGCGTACAGCGCCGCGAAGTACTGCGAGAACCCCTCGCTGAGCCACTGCTCGTGATAGTTCTGCCACCCGACCGCGTGCCCCCACCACTGGTGCGCGATCTCGTGCGCCATGAAGAACTCCGGGTAGTTCTCGAACGACGCCGGATCGTTGCGCCACACGAGCGGGCTGTTCGGCAGCGGCTGGTTCAGGAGCGCGAAGTACGGCGGGCTGTGGCCGCCGGGCAGCAGGTGCTCGACGAGCGCGAGCGTGAAGCTTGGATACGGCGAGTCGCCGATGACCGACCGGTAGAAGCGGACGATGTCGGCGGCGCGCGGCGAGAGCTCGCGGCCGCGCTGCGTGACACGCGGGTTCGCCTCGACCGCCAGGTCCAGCGTGGGCAGCGGCGCGTCGGGCCGCTCGATGTCGTCTGCCTGGACATCGTTTTCGATCCGGTCGAACGCAACCGTGTCACGGTTCGTGCGCACGAAGCGGCTCACGAGGAACGACAGGTACCGCGCCGGCTGCGTGGCCCGGAACACGCACACCTTCCTCGGCTCCCCACCCTCACGATCGACAATCAGCTCCGGCGTCCCGGTGGGACTGCCCGTTGCCACGCATCCGTACGCCGCGGGCACTGTGAGCCGGATCGTGGCCGTGGCGTAGTCGGTGACCGTGGCCTGCGGGTACCAGTAGCTGCGATTGCTGTACAGGAAGCTCGGCTCCGCCCGCGGCATCGTCGGATCGTTCTGGAAGTCCTGCGGGCCGGGCTCCACGATCTGCGCGAACGCCAGCGTCTCGCGATCCGCCGCCTGCGGCTCGAGACGGCCGCTGTAGTTGACCGTCAGCCGCATCTCGGCGTCGCGCGTCATCGTCGATGGAAGGTTGACGAGCACGGTGTTCTGGTTGACGACGCGGAGGTTGAACAGCCGGCCGAAGGTGTCGCTGACGATCGAACGGACGACGAGCGCCTCTGCCAGCCGGATCGTGAGCTGTCCGATCGACGAGCTGCGGACCCTGATGTGCATGCGTGCGCGGCCATCGATCCAGGATCGATCCGGCAACGACGTCACGTCGATCTCGTAGTCGAGCACGTCGAACGCCGCGAGGTCGTCCTCGTTGTAGAAGCGCCCGCGCTCGGCCAGCTTGTCCCTCGATGGGTAGAGCGCGATCGTGCGCTTGCGCCGGCGCTCGAACAGCGAGACGTCCTCGGGCTCCGCGGCGGAGCGCGCGTAGGTAAGCGTCTCGAAGCGGCGCGTCCGGATCTCCGCCAGGAAGTCGTCCTGCCCGGGCAGCAGCGTCCAGGCGTCGCGCGTCAGGTCAGCGAGGTCGACCGCAAACGATTTCGGCGACTCCTCCCGGAAGACCTGCTCCGCGCGGCGCAGGTCGCGCGGATCGACCGGGCGCGGCACGAGGGCCGAGGTATCGAAGTGCGCCGTGGCCGATCCGATCCGCACGAACGCGGCGTCGAACGGCGTCTCCAGCGCGTCGGCGCCGTTGAAGATCCGCACCTGCCCCTTCTCGGTTTCGGATGACGGGGTGAAGCGCATCTCACCGCGTCCAAGGAGCACCAGCCCCGTGATGCCGCGGTCGGTGTCGATTGAAAATGCGGTGCCCTCCGCGAGGGACAGCTCGAGATCCTCGGCGCGGATCCGGAGGTTCTTCGCGTCGTACTGCGTGCTCGTCTTCATCGTCAGACGGAACAGGTTGTCGACGGTCGACACAACCTGCTGCCTGACGATGCCCCAGGCGTCGCCCGATCGACGGATGAAGAACTGCCAGGTCGCGACCCGCGCCTGGTTGCCGTACTCGATGAAGGCGTCGATGGTGAGGCTGTAACCGGCGCCGGGGATGCCGGCGAGCGTCACCTCCTGGCGATCGCGCTCCTGGACCACGGCCCGCGTGGCGCCAGGGCGGAGCTCGGCCCGTGCGAAGGCCAGTGCGTCTGACAGGTTACCGAGGGGGCCCTCCAGGGCGCCAAACGCCTCCACGTCGCCCGCGAGCACGATCGCCTCGACCTGCTGGAGGAACGCGCGAATCGACACGTCCTCCTCGTTGGGCGGCGGCGCTGGCGGCGGCGTCTGCGGACGCCCGCGCCCCTGCAGCGGCGCCGCGGATGCGGCCGTGACGAAGCCGAACGTCGAGCCGCCCGCCACCGTGAGGGCGGCCGCCAGGCAGGCCCCGAGTACGGCGCGCGTCAGCATCAGTGGATGATTCCGAGCTCGCGTCCCACGGTTCGAAAAGCGTCGAGGGCGAACTGCAGCTCGTCGCGAGTGTGGGTGGCGGTCACGATGGTGCGCACGCGCGCTTTGTCGCGCGCCACGGTCGGAAACGCAATCCCCTGCGCAAAAACACCGGCGGAGAACAGCCGGTCCGACAGCGTCATCGCAAGCGCGCCGTCGCCCACGATGACCGGCGTGATCGGGCTCTCGCTCAGCCCGGTGTTGAACCCGAGCGCCTGCAGGCCCGACTTGAAGAAACGCGTGTTGGTCCCAGAGCTGGTCGATGATGTCCGGCTGCTCGAGCAGGACGTCGAGCGCCGCGATGCACGCCGCGGCGACCGCCGGCGGGTGCGACGTCGAGAACAGGAACGGCCGCGCGCGATGGTGGAGGAACTCGATCAGGCTCCGGCTGCCCGCCACGTAGCCGCCAAGCGCGCCAATCGCCTTCGACAACGTGCCGACCTGCACGTCCACGCGTCCGTGGACGTCGAAATGGTCGATGGTGCCGCGCCCGTTTCTGCCGAACACCCCGCTGGCGTGCGCGTCGTCGACCATCATGATGCAGCCGAACTCTTCGGCGAGCGTGCAGAGCTCCGGGAGCGGCGCCGAGGTCGCCGTCCATGCTGAATACGCCGTCGGTGATGAGCAGCTTGCGCTGCCCGGCCGGCAGCGATTCCAGCACGCGGCGCGCACCGTCGGCGTCCTTGTGTGGGAATACCTTGATCGTGGCGCGGCTCAGGCGGCAGCCGTCGATGATGCTGGCGTGATTGAGTTCGTCCGAGATGACGACGTCGTCCTTCGTCAGGATTGAGGAGACCGTGCCCGCGTTGGCGGTGAACCCGCTCTGGAACACCACGACCGCCTCGGTCTGCTTGAACTCGGCGAGCCGCCGCTCGAGCTCCATGTGGATCGCCATCGTTCCGGCGATCGTCCGCACCGAACCTGATCCGACGCCGAGCTGCTCGATCGCCTCGACCGCACGCTCGCGCAGCCGCGGATGGGTCGTGAGTCCGAGGTAGTTGTTCGAGGAAAGATTGACGACCGACGTGTGATCGAACGCCGTCGTCGGCTTCTGTTCGCCTTCGAGGACCCGGAGCCGTCGGTAGAGACCTTGCGCCTTGAGCGAGTCGAGTTCGGCAGCGAGGTACCCGAGCGGGTCGCAGCGCATGGCGTCAGTATATGACCGACATGTTTGCCCGGACGGCACGGGTGTCCGCGGCGCTGCTGCACGAGCGGCGCCCGGGAGATGCGGGTTACGGCTGAACTATCCGAGCGTGATGAACATCACCGTCCAGGGAACGATCGCGACGGCGATGTAGATGATCGAGAGCACCGCGATGACGCCGTGCACGCGGCGCAGGTGCAGCGCGATCCCGAGTGCAATGGCAAAGAGCTTGGCCACGACGAGACCGCCGCCGACGCCGGCCAGCGACACCGCCGAGCTCACCAGCGGGTTGGCTTCGACGGAGAGACCCCAGATGTGCAGGCCGAGGTAGGTGAGCGCGCCGTCGAGCGCCTGCACAATCAGAAAGATCAGGATCGCGAGGTCGCCGAAGGCGCCATGCGGCGTCTGCAGCTGCCGTCCGGATGTCTCCACTGTGAGCAACGCCGCTGACATTTGTCCACCACGCGACATACTTCCGCGGCCGAATCCACGGAATTTGCGCCTGATCGATCCAGACAGTCAAAAGTCAGACCAGACGCGGACAGGTGTCGCAGCTGTGCTGTACCGTGAAGACGTTTAGCGACCCGGCCGGGGTCAGGAGACGGCGCGATCGCGCAGGTCGCGAACCCGATCGCGTTCGTCGAGCAGCTCCTGCACGACCACCTGGATGATGGCCGCCGTCGGAACCGCGAGGATCGCGCCGACGATGCCGAGCACCGAGCCGCCGATGAGCAGCGCAACGATGACGATGCCGGCGCTGACGCCGACCTGCCGCTACATGACCTTCGGCACGAGGAGATGGTTTTCGATCTGCTGCTGCGCGAGGAAGAAGAGTGCCGTGAACAGCGCGGTCTGCGGGGAGACGGTGAACGCGACGAGGATGGCTGGAACGGCCGCGAAGATCGGGCCGACCACCGGAATCAGTTCGCCGAATCCGGACAGCAGCGCCAGCACGTAGAAATAAGGCACGCCCAGCAGGTACAAGCCCGCGGCGGCGCTCAGGCCAATCGTGCCCGCCAGAATCAGCTGACCGTTCAGCCACGCGCTGATCTTCGTGGAGATCTTCAACGCCATCGCTTCGACGCGAGGGCGTTCGGGACGCGGAAAGAGCCGGACGAATCCCGCGAACAGCGCGTCGCTCTCGACCAGCAGGTAGAAGGTGAGGATCAGCACGGTGATCGACCGTGAGGATTGCGGTGACGACCGTCGTGACCGCGTTCGCCACCGTGCCGACCGCCTCGCCCTGGTCCGGGCGCGCTGCGGACTGCCTCTTCGAGCGTGATCGGATGATCCAGCAGGCCGCGATTGACGAGGAACGACTGCGCCCGATCGAGCAGCTCCGGCGTGCGGCGCCCCAGCTCCTCCGCCTGGTTCGATCATCGGCGGCACGACGAGGAGCCCCACGATCGTCAGCGAGCCGACGATCACGAGATAGATGGCGAGGATCGCGAGCCAGCGAGGAAGGCGCTGCGCGCCCGGCGGAACGGAGTGCTCGATGTGATGCACGAGCGGACCGAGCCCCGTCGCGAGCAGGCCGCTCACGTAGATGACGAGCAGGGCGCTGCGCGCGGCGTAGAGGATCACCGCGATGAGCGCCGCGAGCGCCACGACCGCGACCGCGCGTGCGATCGCGGTGGTCTTCACCGCAGGAAGTCCGCGGTGTAGCCCGCCATGAGGCGGTAGACCTCAGACAGTTCGTCGGGCGAGGCGAGGAACACGATGCGGAGGTAGCCCTGCGAGGCGGGCAGTCCGAAGCCGGAACCGTAGACGACGAGCACGCCGGTCGCGCGCAGCAGGCCGAGCACGTAGTCCTCGTCGGTCCTTCCGGGCGGCAGCGGGATGCGCGGCATCGCGTAGAAGCCGGCCGTCGGCGTGATGCACGTGACGCCGGGGATCGCGCGCAGCGCGTCGGCAGTGAGGGTCGCACGCAGCTTGAGGTCCGCACGGAACCGCCGCTGGTGCGACTTGTCGCCGGTCAGCGCGGCGGTGACCGCGTACTGCATCGGGATCGTGCTGCACAGCCGGCCGTCCGCCAGCTTGCGGATGGCGCTCGCCACTTCGTCGAGCCGCGGCGACCGGCCGATCGACAGCCACCCGGTGCGCCAGCCGGGTGCGAGATACGCCTTCGAGAGGCTCGAAAACGAGATGACCGGCGCGTCGTGATCGAAGCCGCCGAGCGGCGCCACCGGGCCGTCGTATCCGAGGTCCGCGTAGACCTCGTCGGCCAGGATCGCGAGGCCGTGACGCTCGGCGAACTCGATGAGCCCGCGCCGGGCCGCCGCCGGGTAGGTCGCCCCCGTCGGATTGTTCGGGTCGATGATGACCAGTGCGCGGGTCCGCGGCGTGACGAGCGACGAGAGATGATCGAGATCCGGCGCCCAGCCCCGCGCCGGGTCGGTGCGGTAGTAGCGCGCGTGCGCACCGAGCTTGGCGATGATCGCGGTGTACAGCGGGTAGGTCGGCATCGGCACGAGGACTTCGCCGTCCTCGTCGAGCAGTGCCGTCAGCGCCAGTTCGATCCCTTCGGACGTGCCGGCCGTGATGTAGACCCTGTCGGAGGTGATCGGCCAGCCATTGCTGGTGTGCTCCGCGGCCACAGCTTCCCGCGCCGACGCGATGCCGGCCGACGGTCCGTACCCGTTGTGTCCGTCCCGGAGGGCCTGCTCGACGGCCTCCACCAGGTGCCTGGGCGGCTCGAAGCCGAACGCTACAGGGTCGCCGATGTTCAGGTAGCGCACACGGGTCCCGGCGGCTTCTACGCGCTGAGCTTCGATCACGATGTTGCGGATGGCGTAGGAAAACTGGCCGACGCGGCGGGAAACCGGAATGGCAGTATGGGTCGAACTCACCTGCCGATTCTAACAGGCGGACGATGACAGAACTTGGAACTTAGAAGGGACGCGGTTGTCCCTGTCGACGGCGAGGATTTGCCGAGCGTTCTTGAGCTCTGACCTCCACCTTTTCGGTTCAAAGTCCAGGCAGAGCCTTCGAGTATGGAAGTTTTTACACTCTCATGGATGGCCTTCGACTCACAAACAGTGTAGATATTTCACTATTAGGCAAGGGTCAACCGTACTGGCACGGACACCCGAAACCGCTAAGTTCTCCAACTGCAACAATTACCAACTTGGCAACAGCTTTGGATTGGTGGGTGGTGCGATGAGACTCGGCAAGTTCATCCATGCGGCGATGCTCGTTGGACTCTGCGGAATGTCCGCCGGGGCCCAGCAGCCGTCGCCGGCTGCTCCGCCCCTGGCGACCTTCAAGTCGAGTGTCGCGCTGGTGCGGGTCAGCGCCGTCGTGCGCGATCGCCGTGGGCGGCTGGTGCGCGACATGACGGCCAGGGACTTCGAGGTGCGGGAAGGAGGCGTGATCCGGCGCATCGAGGAGTTCCGACGCGACGAGTCCGGTGTCAGCGTGGCCTTTCTGTTCGACGTCAGCGGCAGCATGGAGGCGAGGATGCCGCACGCCCGCGAAGCGGCGGAGCACATCCTCAGCTGGCTGAACACGCAGGAAGACGAGGCGGCGGTCTTCACGTTCGACACGCGGCTCGACGAGGTGGCGCCATTCACGCCACGTCTCCAGCGGCTCCCGCAGGGGCTCAGCCAACTCACGCCGTTCGGCGCCACGTCGCTGCATGATGCGATCGCCCGCACGGCGGAGAAGACCTCGACCCGCGAAGGGCTCCGGCGTGCGGTCATCGTCTTGACCGACGGCCTCGACACCGCCAGCCGGCTGACGGCGAGCGAGGTGTCGGGCATCGCCAGCGCCATCGACGTGCCCGTCTACATCGTCGGGATCGTGCCGTCGATCGACAACCCGGCGGCGGACACGTCGCTTACCAGCGTGGAACAGTCCGCGCTGACCGGTCAGCTCAGCGATCTCGCGCAGTGGACCGGAGGCCGCTCCTTCGTCGTAAGCACGATGGCCGAGCGGAGCATTATCGCGCGGCAGATCGTCGACGAGTTGAGACACCAGTATCTGATTGCGTTTTCATCGAGCGACAGGCCGGGCTGGCATCCGCTCGAGGTCCGCGCGCGCGACAAGGACCTGTCCGTTCGTGCCCGGAGTGGGTATATCGCGGGGCAATCTCGCCCGATTTCGGATTAGGAGGATCGACATGTTCCGGAACCTGATGGTGGCCGTCCCCGTCGCCATGATTGCGATTGGCGGGTCCACGGCGTGCGCGACGAAGAAGTTCGTGCGGACGAGCGTCGGTGAAGTGAACGACAAGGTTGACTCGCTCGGCCGGTCACTCGAGGAGACCCAGGAGCGGACGCGGCAGAACGAGACCAAGATCTCCGAGGTCGACCAGAAGGCGCAGGCCGCGGCCGGCGCGGCAGGCCAGGCGCGTACGGCTGCCGACCAGGCAAACACCGCGGCGGGCGCCGCCGCGAACACGGCGAACGGGGCCGTGGCCCGCACCGCCGAGAGTCGACAAGGTCGATCGAAGCGGCTCGTATTCGAGGTCGTGCTCAGCGAGGATCAGGGCAACTTCAAGTTCGGCAAGGCCGAACTGCCGGACGAGGCGAAGAGCCAGGCTCGACGAGATGATGACGCAGATCAAGGCCGATCCGAAGGGCGCCTTCTTCGAGATCGAAGGGCACACTGACAACGTCGGCACGCCGCAGATCAACGAGAAGATCGGTCTCGAGCGCGCCGAGGCGGTGAAGCGGTACCTCTACGAGCAGCACCAGATTCCGCTGCACAAGATGAACGTGATCAGCTACGGCGAAGTGAAGCCGGTTGCGCCGAACAAGACCCGGGACGGTCGCGCGCAGAACCGCCGCGTCGTCATCAAGGTCCTCATCTAGCTCCGGCGTCCCCAGGTGGGGAGGATTGCACCGCACTAACCAAGCCCGGCGCGTGCTTCACCGCATGCGCCGGGTTTCGTGTGTACGCCTGCCCGCGGACATCCGCCGCGTCCGGCGCAACTCGCACTAACATCCACGCAATGGCCATCCGGACGGAACTGAACCTGCGGCTGCCCAACAGCCCCGGGGCACTTGCCGGTGTCTTCCGCCTGCTCGCCGGCGACCGCGTGCGCGTGCTGGCGATGTCGCTCGACGCGAGCGGCCTCCTGCGGCTCGTCGTTGACAACCCGGTGCGCGCGGCCGGTGTGCTGCGCGAGCGACGGCATCCGGTGAGCGAGCGCGAGGTGCTCTCCGTGACGGTCGCCCCTGCGCCCGGCGCGCTCGACGGCGTGCTGGCGCTGCTCGCCGACGCCGGCATCAACGTGGAGTACGCCTATGCCGCGGCGCCCGAGACCGCCGGCATGGTGAGTGCCTTCATCGGCGTCGAAGACGTGGCGCGCGCGGCGACCGTCGCCGGCGCCTGACGCGACACTTCCGCGCGACTGGCAATCCTAGAGCGGCGGTGCGGGGCGAGGTACGTAGACCCTGACGTCCAGGCCCCGGTTCCCACCGAAGGCCATGCTGGCGACGAACTCCTTCACGAGGAGAAGCTTCGACAGCGCCGGCGTGCCGAACTGAGGCTCCTGCACGACGATCCACTTCGCTGTTCGCCACTCCGCGTCCGCGCCGTTCAACGCCTCGCCAAGGTTCGCGACCCTGACGACGTCGACCCCGGAGTGGGCGAGATCGAGCGCGCCTCCTTCCGCGAGCACGCGGTCTCCAGGGGCGGCGATCCCGGTGAGCCACGTTTCCGCGAGGGCGTAGGTCGGCCGCGTAAACCGGTGACTGATGGTGACGGCGGACATCGACGCGAACGGGAGCAGCAACGCCACGCACACGGCGGCGCCGGTCCATCTGGCGGCTGCACCGGCCCGCGGGTGTGCGCTGAAGCGCTCGGCCGCTCTCGCGAAGGCGCGGGATGCGGCGAGAAGGCCGGCCGCGCCAGCCACAGCGATGAACGGGATCAAGACGTACGCCCACCGTGTGAAAAGCGCGGTCTTCTGCGTCATGAACCACAGGTAGGCGATCGGAAAGGCCAGGAAGACCCACTCACGCCGCCGCCCCGTCGCCAGCGCGTACGCGGCATATGCAGCCGCGGACAACATCAGCGGCCAGCCGACACCGTAGCCTGCGATCAGCAGGAGATACGACGTGCGCGGCGCGCTGGCGTACGCGAAGTGGCCCGGTTGCACGTGGCCGTAGTCGTCGGCGATCTGGTGCACGAAGGTCGGGAAGTCGGACCAGATGAAATGGTTCGAGATGGCGAGCGACACCGCGAACCCGCCGAACACGAGGGCCATCGCGTGCAGCGCGTGCCGGCGTCCCGGCGCCCACGCCGCGGCCAGCAGCGCCGGCAGCAGCGCGAACACCGCCGTCACCTTGATCCCGGCGGCGGCGCCCGCGATGGCGCCGACGAGCCATGGTGCGACGCGCGTCGGACGGTCGCACATGGCCAGTGCGGCGAACACGCACGCGATGACAGTGGCCGCCATCCCCACGTCGTTGCGCATCTGCGTCGACGTTTCCAGCGAAAGTGGTGAGGCGACGAAGACGGCGGCGGCGAGCAGGCCGGCCCCCGGTCCCGCAACCGATCGGCCGATGAGGCCCGTGCCGATGGCGGTCAGTGCCGCGAGGCCGACGTTGGCGATCCGGCCCGCGCCCACGAAGAGCTCGACGGTCACGTCGTCGAGGCTTCTGATTAGTCCGTTCATCAGCGCCCACAGGTAACCGACCAGCGCGGCGCCCGTTGCCACCCAGAAGTGCGGGCCTGGATGGTCTTCGCTCCCGCTGTGCACGAGCGTGCCCGAGCGAAAGAAGGCGAGGACGCTGTCTCCCAGGTGACGTTCGTCAACGTCGAGCGGTTCGTGCCAGAGCCCGATGCCGATGCCCGCGAGCCGGATGCCGACGCCGGCGGCGACGATCGCGCCGAGCGATAGCTCGAACCACCGCTGCCGCACTCGCTGACGGATTCCGGGCATTCCTCCTGCCGTCAGCCTGGCGGCTGCGTTGACGAGCGCGGGCGACAGGACAATCGCCGCGGCAATCGCCGCCATCGGCAGCCAGCGCGGGCCCATCCCTCCGAGCGCAAGCATCACGACGAGCGACGCGCCCAGTCGTAGCAGCAGTAGCGGCGGCACAGGGGTGTACACCGGGCGGCCTCAGGTCCGGCGATGCGCGTTCACCCACGCGCGAAGCGTCGCCTGACGTTCGCGCGCCACGGGCTCGGCGTCCATGCGATCGACGTACCACGGAAGGCGGTAGGTCCAGTTGCCGTCGCTGACCGTGGCAGGCTCGTTGATGCGATCGGACCAGCCGAAGATGTCAGGCATCGGAAAGATCACGTAGTCCGATCCTGACGCGACGAGCGCTTCGAGCAGCGCATCGCGCACGACGGGATCGAACGGCAGGTTGGCAAGATCGGCGCCCGCCGTCGCCCTGGCGAGCGACGGGATGGCCGCAACCGCAGCGCGCTCCTTCTCGTCGGCGGCCTCCCACCAGACGGCGAGAGGCTCCGTGTCGTGCGTGCCGGTGGTCGCGACAGAGATCGCCGGGTAGCGCGCGGGGTCGCGGAACGGCAAGCCCCTCTGGTTCCACTCGCGCTCCCACCGGAACACGCGGTAGCCGGGGACATCGAGCCCGGCGAGCGAGTCGCGGACGAAGTCGGGCACCGTCCCGAGATCCTCCGCGATGATTTCGGAGCCCGGCTCGCGAAACAGCGCGAGCACCTGCTCCCCCAGGCCGCGTTGCTCATCTTCGCCGGGCGGGCTGAAGCAGGGCTCGCCCTCGCCGGAGCGCGGGCGGGAGTAGGTGCGGTAGAAGCCGACGAGATGATCGACGCGATAGCCGTCGAACAGCTCGGCGCTTCGCCGCGCGCGATCGCGCAGCCAGGTGAAGCCGCTGTCGGACACGACGGCCCAGTCGTACGCGGGCATGCCCCAGTCCTGGCCGGTGGCGCTGAACGCATCGGGCGGCACACCCACCGACCGATCGATCTGGAACTCCTTCTGGTTCGCCCACACATCGGCGCTGTGCGTGTCCACCATGAACGGCAGATCGCCGAACAGGGCGACGCCGTGCGTGCGGGCCGCCTCGCGTGCGGCGGACCACTGAGTGCCCGCGATCCACTGGAGGTACTGCGCGAACAGGATGTCGCGCGCCAGCTCGGATCGCGCCGACGCGAGTGCCACGGGGTCGCGCGTGCGCAGCCCCTTCGGCCACTCGGTCCACGCCGCGTGCCGCTCGCGCTCGTGGATGGCGCGAAACAGCGTGTAGTCGTCGAGCCACCACGACTCGGCGTCCGCCCACGCGCGCAGCGAGGCCGCGCGCGGCGAGGCCTTTTCCCAATGGTCGCGTACGAAGTGATCGAACGCCGTGCACAGCGCGCGATGCTTGAGATCGCGCACGGGCCCGTACGGGACCCGCGTCGCACGACGCGCCTCGGCGAGCGCGGCGCGATCCGCGGCCGACAGCGAGGCCTCACCGCCGGCATCGACGAACTCGTCGACGGCGGGGACGCGGATGAAGATCGGGTCGATGGCCATGGCGCTCATTGCCGAATAGGGCGAGTGGATGCCCCAGGCCATCTCGTTCAGCGGGAGCAGCTGCAGGATCCGCTGCCCGGCCCCGGCGAGCCACGCACACAGCGGAGCGATGTCGCCGATGTCGCCGATGCCCCAGCTCGTGGACGAGGGGATCGAGAACAGCGGGATCAGGAGTCCCGACCTGCGCCACGGACCAGTCATGTGCGTGAGGACGGACTGGCGCGTTCGAGGAGTCGTGCGACGCCGCGGTCGAACGCCGCCTCCGGCGCGAGCAGGCTCACGATCAGGAAGGACTCGCGCGGGAAGTCGAAGAAGTATCCGGGATGCGCGAGCACGTGGTCCCTTTCCAGCAACGCGAGCACCAGCTCCTCCTCCGACATCAGCGTCGGCACCCGCAGCACCGCGTACCAGCCGCCTTCGGCGCGCAGGAGATCGCAATCCGGATGCGACTCGACGAGCGCCGCGCATCGTTCGTGATTCCGCCGGACGCGCTGGTGGATCTGGCGACGGACCTCGGCGCCGTGCGACAGCAGCTCTGGTGCGGCCACCTGCACCGGCGTCGACACCGAGAGATAGGTGTCGCACGCCAGTTCGAGCCGCTGCAGGGCCGCGTTGACGATGGTATCGCTGCCGCTCACGGCAATCCACCCGAGCTTCACCTGCGGCAGCCCGACCGTTTTCGAGAGCCCACCAAGCGTGAAGCCGAGCAGGTCGTCCCGCCCGAGGAGCGAACCGCGTTGTGCGTCCGCGGCGTTCAGCTCGTAGTCGGCGAACACCTCGTCCGAGATGAGCGCGACTCCGCGTTCGCGGCAGGCCAGGGCGAGCCGGTCGATCTCGCCGGGCGTCACGTAGTTCCCCGTCGGGTTGTTCGGATTCACGAGCAGGACGGCGCGCGTGCGCGGTGACAGCGCGCGCTCGACACGGTCCAGGTCGATCTCCCAGCGCCCGTGATACTCGAGGTCGTACGCGACCGCGTGGACCGCGTCCAGACGCGTGAGGTGTTCGAAGAGCGGATAGCTGGGGCGTGGCACCAGCACCTCGTCCCCCGGATCGCAGAGCACCTTGAAGAGCAGCGAGTACGCCTCGCTGGTGCTCGCCGTCAGCGCGACGCGCGCGGGGTCGACGCCGTGTCCGCGGCGCGCGAAGTCGTCCGCCACTGCCGCGCGCGCATCCGCCCCGCCCAGCGCATGCGGCCTGTACGCAAGGGCGGCCGCGCGGGCCAGCGGCGCCAGCAGGTCGGCCGGGTAGTCGAAGCCTGCGCGCGTGGGGTTCGATTCGGTCAGATCGATGAACGCGGTACCCTCGCCGCGCAGCCGTGCGACGGCGTGCGCCAGGCGATTGGCCGTCAGGTCGGCCGGCACCCGCGACGAGAAGGTCACGGCACAATCTCGAGCCGATCGATCACGTCGCCTTCGAGGATCCGGTCGACGACGTCGAGGCCGTTGAGGACCTGCGCGAAGACCGTGTAGGTGTGGTCGTACCGGGGGTTGTCCACCAGGTCGATGAAGATCTGGCCGTCGCCGGTGTCACGTCCGCGAGTCGAGATGCCTATGGCCCCGCGCACGTGGGGCCACAGCCCCACCTCGTCGCGCATCAACGGCGCGCCGCTGCCGTACTCGTTGTCGCCCGGGCCGCCGCCCTGCACGATGCCGTTCGGGACGATGCGGTGGAATGCGAGGCCGTCGTAATAGCCGGACGCGGCGAGCTCCGCGAACTGCAGGACCGTCGCCGGCGCCTCCAGCGTGAAGAGCGCCACGTCGAAGACGCCCACGTCGCGAATCGTAAAGCGGGCACGGGGCGCGGCCAGCCTGCGCAGGTCGGCCACGTTCAGCGGCGCCGGCTCCTGTTCCACGGCTTTCGTCGGCTTGAGTGCGACTCCGAGCGACTCGAGCGTTGTCCGCAGCGCGGCACGGGCATCCGCGGCCCCCGGCCTCGCGTCCGGCTCCGCCCGCTGCAACGCGGCCGTCAGCGCGGGCTGGGCGTCGGGCGACGGCGAGCGCTCGAGCGCCAGTGCCGCAGACCGCACGATCTGGAAGTCCTCCCGCGCGAGCGCGGCGATGTACAGCGCATCCGCGTCATGCCCCACCGTCGTCGTCAGCCCGCTCACGGCGGCCTCGGCGACGTTGGCGTGCGGATCGTGCGCGAGCTTCTCGAGGTGCTCGCGCGCCCGCAGCGACGCCGCCGCGCGTGCCCCGTACATCCGGAGCTGCCAGACCGGGGACGCGACCAGGCTCTCGAGCGGTGCGGCCGCGTGGTCCGGAGCGGCGGCGGCCAGGGCGACCATCGCGTGCGCCGCGCGATGCCAGCTGCGCGGCGCCGTGCTCGCGCCGCTGTCGGTGGCGAGGCGTTCGAGGAGGGGCGCGACGTCGGCGCTGGCGCCACAGGCACCGAGCTGGTCGATCGCCACGAGCGCCACGTGCATGTCGGGGTCCGACGCCGCACCGATGGATGCGGCGCACGCCTCTTCGGCGCTGCGCCCGCGCAGGGAGCGCAGCGCCTCGACGCGCACCATGCCGGCGGGATCGGTCAGCCCGCGCATGATCACGGCGTCGGCGCTGTCGACTGTCGCGGCCGCGCGGACCGCGAGGCGGCGGACCTGCGGATCGGGGTCCGCTCCTGCGGCCAGCGCCACGCCGGCATCGACGGCCGCGATTGCGGTGAGCGCTTCGAGCGCCAGCCGCCGGACGCGTGCATCGCGCAGCGCTTCGGCGTCGGGGCGGAGGCCGTTGTTGCGGGCGAGCCGCTTGAGAAGGTCGATCGTGGCGGCGTCGAGCGGCTTCGTCGCGTGATGCAGGCGCGCGAGCGCTTCCAGTCCCTTGGCGAGCCCCAGGCGATCGGTGCTGGAGGTCGCGCGTTCGGCGAAGGCGGCGAGCCGTGTTTCGGCGCGTGCGATCTCCGCGGCGTCGCGATAGGGCATCCGGGCGACCGCTTCGCAGATTGCCGCCCGTACGCCGGCGTCGTCTTCGACCTCGAGCCGCGCGAGCAGCGAAGCCTGCCCGCTGGCGAGCGTCGTCGCACCACCCGTGGTGCGCGTGAGCCCCTGCGTCGCCTGCGCGATGGCGTCCGCGGCTTCCGCGCGGACTTCCGGAAAGCGATGACGCAGACCGGGGACGATGTCAGCGACGAGGGCCGGCCGTTCGAGGCGGCCGAGGGCGCGGAAGGCGGCCCGCGCGGTCTGCGGGTCGACACTGCGGGCGCCGGTGCGGAGGGTGGCGAGATCCGTGACCGTCGGCGCGCGGCGATTCTCAGCCTGCAGGACCGCGAGCCGTGCGGCCGACTGGCCGCGCGCAGCGCCCGACGACGCAGCGAGCATTGCGGCCGCGAGGATCGCGATGCGCACGGACCACCCGCGCCCAGGCACGACCGTCATGGTTCGAGGCCCGTCATACCGGCTAGATTTCCACCCGTTCCTGATAGCGCGCAACCTGCACGGGCCACTGCTTCTCGGTCGCAATGCGCGCCCGCAGTGCCTCCAGCGCGCCTGGCTCGCCGTGTACGAGGTATGTCATCGACGGCGCCGCGGTGAAGCCACCGAGCCAGCGCATCACCTCGCCGGCATCGGCATGTGCCGACATCGAGTCCAGCTGGTCGATCGTCGCCGCGACGTTGATGTCGCGCCCCTTGATGCGCACCGTGGTTGCGCCGTCGAGGAGCAGACGCCCGCGCGTGCCTGCGGCCTGGAACCCGACGAAGAGGACGGTGTTGCGCGGACTCGGGAGCCCGGCCTGCAGGTGGTACAGCACACGGCCGCCGGTCGCCATGCCGCTCGAGGCGATCACGATGGCCGGCTGACGCGAGGCGACGAGATCGATCGACTGCTGGACCGACGCGATCGTGGTCATGCGCGACGTGCAGAACGCGCAGACGCGCCGCGCTTCGATCTGCATGTCGGGGTCGAGCTCGTTGGCGCGCTGCGCGTAGAACGCGAGCGCGCGTGCTGCCATCGGGCTGTCGACGTAGACGGGCAGCGTCGGGATCCGCTTTTCTTCCTCGAGCCGGCGCACCCAGTAGAGGACCTCCTCGACGCGGCCGATCGCGAACGCCGGGATGATGAGCTTTCCCTCGCGCTGCGCGACGCTGTTGATGATCGCCGCGAGCTTGTCGCCGCGATCGTCGGCCTCATGAAGGCGATTGCCGTAGGTCGACTCGAGCAGCAGGACGTCGGCGTGCGCGACGGGGCTCGGATCGGGGAGAACCGGCCTGCCATACCGCCCCAGGTCGCCGCCGAACAGGATCGTCCGCCCGTCGAGTCGAACGCGGGCGTACGCCGACCCGAGCAGGTGTCCCGCGTTGATGAACTCCGACTCGAGGCCGGGCACGATCGGAACCGGCCGGTCGTACCCGACCGGCTGCAGTTGCGTCAGCGTGCGATCCGCGTCGACCGTCGTGTAGAGCGGAAGCGCGGGATGGTGCTTCGAGTAGTTGTGCCGATTCGCGTCGCGCGCGTCCTCTTCCTGGATGCGCGCCGAGTCCGGCAGGACGAGCGTGCAGAGGTCTCGCGTGGCCGGCGTGCAGAAAATCCGCCCTTTGAAGCCCTGTGCGACGAGACGCGGCAGGTAGCCGCAATGATCGAGGTGTGCGTGTGTGAGAATCACCGCATCGATGGCCGACGCGTCGATCGGGAGCGGCTGCCAGTTGCGCAGGCGCAGCTCCTTCAGCCCCTGAAAGAGGCCGCAGTCGACCAGGACCTTGTGACGGCCGGTATCGATCAGGTGTTTTGAGCCCGTGACGGTGCCCGCGGCACCCAGGAAGGTCAGCGACGGCATGAGCAGGACTATAGGTCAGGTGGGGCCGTCGGCAGACCGTCCCCCCGGCCCGGCCGTAGGCGGCCCGGGGCCGGCCGGCGGGTCGCACGGTTCGTAAATGTCCGCTGTGCTATATTTTAGGACGCATTTTGCGCGCTGGCCGTGTCGTCTGCCGGATTCCCGTCAGCGGTGCGCCGAGCGCGAGCGTTGAATGGCGGCGCGATTCAGACTATCTTCTCGCGTCAGTTTGGCCGCGCCGTTCCGCGCAGATCTCGGTCAGCCTGTTGGTGCCCTGAGAGGTGAGCCTGCAATGGAAGAAGTCAACATCACGGACGAAACTCCGAACAACCCCTCCCGACGGAATTTCATCAAGGGGGTCATCGCCGCGGGCGCGGCGGTCTCCTCGGCCAGCTACTTGTTCCGGACGAGTGCGCTGGGGCAACAGGCGGGGGCACCAGGCAGCGTCGAGCGGTTGATCACGCTGTCGGTGAACGGCCAGGAGCGCCGGGTGGATGTGGCCAAGCAGGAAACGCTGGCGCAGACGCTGCGGTACAAGCTGGGGCTGACGGGCACCAAGCTCGGATGCGACCGGGCGGAATGTGGCGCCTGCACGGTGCTGGTGGACGACGTGCCGCACTATTCGTGCTCGGTGCTGACGCACACGGTGCGGACGAAGAAGATCGTGAGCATCGAAGGGTTGGCGGCGGCCGACGGGACGCTGCACCCGGTGCAGCAGGGTGTGGTGGACGAGCAGGGCTTCCAGTGCGCGTTCTGCATGCCGGGGTTCGTGATGGCGGCGGTGGGGTATCTGAAGACGACGCCGAACCCGACGCGCGAGCAATTGGCGCACGGCGTGTCCGGCAATCTGTGCCGCTGCCAGGACTACGACAAGATTCTCACCGCGTTGATGCGCGGTGCTGAGCACATGCGAGGGGCGTAACCGTGGCTGACAACACCAACAAGCTGATCGGGCAGAACTACTCGACGCCCGACCTCGTCGCGAAGGTCACGGGCAAGGCCAAATACGCCGAAGACTACAAAGTCGACGGCATGCTCTGGACGAAGCTGCTGCTGAGTCCGATGCCCCATGCGCGCATCACGCGCATGGATTTGAGCGCGGCGCTCGCGATGCCCGGCGTCAAGGCGATCGTCACCGCCGACGACCTGCCCGAAGCGCAGGCTGGCGGCACGCTTGGCGAGAACGTGCAGGCGAGCACGCAGGGCGAGCGCATTCTCACCAAGGAGCCGGTGTACGAAGGCGAGCCGATTCTCGCCGTCGCCGCCGTGGACGAACTGACGGCCGCCGAGGCGATTGAGAAGATCATCGTCGAGTACGAGCCGCTGCCGTTCATCGTCGACCCGCTCAAGAGCCTCCTCCCGGGCAGTCCGAACGCGCGCACGCAGGGGAACACGTGGTTTGTCACGCCGGTCGCTGCTGGTGCGGCCCCGGCGGGTCCTGCCGCGGGTGCGGCTGCCGGCGCCGCGGCTCCTCCGGCCGCCGGTGCAGCGGGCACGGCTCCTGGTGCCGTGGCTCCGCCTCCGGGCGCGTCCGCGGCTGGCGCAGCGACGCCGCAGCAGGGTGCTGCCGCCGGTGCGAGCAACGCACCGCAGGCAGGTACGCAGGGCGCAGGTCCCGCGGCAGGTGCCGCGGCGGGCGCAGCGCCTGGCGGCCGGGCCGGTGGCCCTCCTGCCGGTGCGCCGGCTGCTCCGCCGCGTCCCGAGATTCAGAACTGGAAGTGGGAGCAGGCTGACTTCGACGAGGCCGCGAAGAGCGGCCAGATGCCGATGGGCAAACCGGCGCCGGGCGCCGAGTGGACCTGGGGGAACATCGAGGAGGGCTTCAAGCAGGCCGACCTCGTGATCGAGGAGACCTTCGTCAGCCAGTCCACTGGGCACCAGCCGCTCGAAACGCGTTCGGCCATGGCTTACTGGCAGAACGGCAAGTTGTTCCTCCATGGCTCGACGCAGAGCACCGTGCAGACGGTTGGCTCCGTCGCCCGCTGGGTCGGCATCCCGGCCAACCAGGTCGTGATGATCAGCGAGTACACCGGCGGCGGCTTCGGCAGCAAGATCCCCGGCGCCATCTCGATGGCCATTCCGGCGCTGCTCTCGAAGAAGGCCAACGCGCCGGTGATGATGCGCATCAGCCGCGAGGAGGAGCACTACATCGGC
The DNA here is from genome assembly GCA_963748265.1 of uncultured Acidobacteriota bacterium. Taxonomy (GTDB): domain Bacteria; phylum Acidobacteriota; class Vicinamibacteria; order Vicinamibacterales; family CAVVIG01; genus CAVVIG01. The sequence goes on from CAVVIG010000005.1 coordinate 895,526, forward strand.
CGCGCGCGCACGGGCATCCACTCGCGTGTGAAGGTGGGCTTCCGCAAGGACGGGAAGATCACGGCCATCGACCTCTACACCGTCGGTGACAACGGTCCGTACGAAGCGCAGGGCGACTTCCGCTCGGCGCCAAACACGGTATCGCTCTGCTATCAGCCGGAGAGCATGCGGTGGCGCGGCGTCACGGTGCTCACGAACACGCCACCACGCACGTCGCAGCGCGCCCCGGGCGGCATGCAGGGCAACGGCCTGATGGAACCCGTGCTGGCCAAGGCCGCGCGCAAGCTGGGCATCGATGAAGTGGAGATCCACCGCATCAATGCGCCGGCAGGCAAGGCGCCATTCGGCCCCGCGGCGGCGCGAGGCCGACAGGCCTACGTCACCAGCGCATTCGTGAAGGAAGCGCTGGTCAAGGGTGCGGAGCTCTTCAACTGGGAAGAGAAGAAGGCGCGCAGCGGCAAGCGAGTCGGCAACAAGGTGCGTGGCTCCGGTGTGGCCGTCAGCGCCTTCTCGGGCGGTTCGACCGGATTCGACGGCCTGTTCGTCATCAAGCCGGACGGTCGGGTCCAGTTCCAGTCTGGCATCGGGAACCTTGGCACGCACTCGGTCATCGATGTGCATCGTGTTGCGGCCGAAATGCTGGACGTGCCCTGGGAACAGTGCGACGTCGAGTTCGGCAACACCGGCGCGGGTCTGCCGTGGACCTGCATCTCGGCCGGTAGCCAGACGACGCACGCCATGACACGCGCAGCGCACGCGGCGGCTACCGACGCCATCAAGAAGCTCCAGGAGATCGCGGCGACGACGCGCGGCGGCAATGCGGCCGCCTACAAGGTGGCGGGCGGACGCGTGAGCGGCCCCGGCGGCAGCATGACGCTGGCGCAGGCCGCGCAGAAGGCGATCGAACTCGGTGGCAAGTTCGACGGCCACGAGCTGCCGGGCGACATCAACGCCTTCACGAAGGCTGCGGCGGCGCTGCACGTCGGCAAGGGGCTGATGGCGGTGGCCAAGGATAATTACCCGCGTGACGGTCAGACGCAGTCCTACACGGTCGGCTTTGCCGAAGTGGAAGTCGACGTCGAGACCGGCAAGTGGGAGATCCTCGAGTTCGCGGCCGTCGCAGACGTGGGCATCGTCATCAACCCGCGCAGCCTCCAGGGTCAGACCTTTGGCGGTGTCATGCTCGGCATCGGCCACGCCCACGCGCAGAAGTGGGTCTACGACCAGCACTACGGTGTGCCGCTGGCCAAGCGGTTCCACTACAATCGTCCGCCGACGATTCTCGACAAGCCGATCGAGATGAAGTTCGCCGCGGTCGGCCTGGCTGATCCGGAAACGCCCGTCGGCGCGCGCGGCGTCGGCGAGCCGCCGGTGGGCGCCGGGTACGGTGCGGTGATGAATGCGCTGGCGGCAGCGGTTGGCGACGAGGTCTTCAGGCGGACGCCGGTGACGGCGGACGTCATCCTGAACGCACTCGAGAACAACGGAACGCGGACTCACGAGGCCCTCACGGCCCACATCTAATGTAGCGAATGAGCTGCCGGTCGCCCGGTCATCCGCGGATGGCCAGGCGGCGAGCGGCGCGATGAGCAAATTCAGGAGTAACTGACATGGCCGTGATTCGCGACATGATGCCGGCGTTCGAGCTGTTCCAGCCGGCGAACATCGAGGAAGCCCTGTCGCTGCTGGACCGGCACGGGTCCGAGGCGTGGGTGATGGGCGGCGGGCTGGACTCGTTCGACTGGCTGAAGGACCGGACGAAGCGGCCCAGCGTGGTGGTGGACCTGAGCCAGGTGAACGAACTGCGCGGGATCAAGGAAGTGGACGGCGGCCTCGAGATCGGGGCGACGACGACCTTGACCGAGATCGTGCGGCACCCGGTGGTGCAGGCGAAGTTCAAGATCCTGGCGGAGGCGGCGGAACTGGTGGCCTCCCCGCAGATCCGGAACCAGGCGACGCTGGCGGGGAACGTGTCGCAGGACACGCGCTGCTGGTATTACCGCAGTGGCTGGTCGTGCTACCGGGCGGGTGGCAACATCTGCTACGCGGACACGCCGACGGCGATCAACCGCGAGCACGCGATCCTGGAGTCGGACCGGTGCGTGGCGGTGAGCCCGTCGGACACGGCGCCGGCGCTGATTGCGCTGGAGGCGTCGCTGGTGATCCGCAACGTGGGCGGGGAGCGGGTGGTGTCGGCCGAGGAGTTCTTCGTGGGGCCGGGGCTGGACATCACGCGCATGACGGTGCTGTTGCCGGGCGATCTGGTGACGGCGATCCGGATCCCGGGGACGTGGGCCAACGCGCAGTTCTACTTCGAGAAGGTGCGTGACCGGAACGTGTGGGACTTCCCGCTGGTGAACGTGGCGTCGGCGATCAAGACGTCGGGGACGACGATCGACGCGGCGCGGGTGGCGGTGGGCGGCGTGGCGGCGCGGCCGCTGCGGCTGACGACGGTGGAAGCGGCGGTGGCGGGCAAGCCGCGCAACGAGGAGACGGCGGCGGCGGCGGGCGAGCTGGCGATCGCGGGCGCGACGGCGCTGCGCTACAACGGCTACAAGATTCCGCTGATGCGCAACCTCGTCAAGCGCGCCATTCGCGGTACCGCCCCGGCCACGACCTAAGCGACAACGCAAGAGTTACAAGTCACATAGCACGACCGCCGACTCGGGGCCGCACGCCCCGGGTCCGGCGATCGCGGCTTGTTGGAGGACGGTTATGGACTTCCTGACGTGGGGACGCAACCCGTGGGGGCAGCAGGTCCTCACGCATGTCTCGTGGGACCTGCTGTGGGCATCGCTGTTCGCGGGCCTCATGTTCCTGGTTGCGCATGCGAGCTACATGATTCTCTCGGCGCACCGCAAGCGGAGCAGCGCTGAAACGGACGCGCTCGAAGCAGCCAACAAGGATCTGCCCGCGATGATCACGCGGCATACCTTCATGGCGCGCATGTTCCACTGGGTGATGGCGGCGACGATGTTCATGCTGCTCTTCACGGCCTTCCTGCCGATCATCGGCGTGCGCTTCGCATGGGTGCTGGTGGCACTGGATGGCGGGCCTCGTGCTGACCGGCGCCATCATCTACCACATCATCCACGCGACCTTCTTCCTGGACTTCTGGTCGATCTGGATCGGACCCAAGGACATCCCGGAGTTCAGGGCGGAGATGCTGCGTGAGCTGGGCCAGGACGTGCCCGGTCCGAAGTCGGGCAAGTACCCGCTCGGCAATCGCCTCTACCACCTGGCGATCCTCGTCGTCGGCCTGGCCGTCGCCATTTCGGGAATGGTGATGATGGCGCGCGTGCGTCAGCCGCTCTTCACCCGCGACCCGTACATCCTCGCCGACACGACGTGGGGCTTCACCTACGTGCTGCACGGCCTCTGCGGCGTCGCGCTGGTGGGTCTCGTCATCGCCCACGTCTACTTCGCGGTCCGTCCGGAGAAGTGGTGGATCACGAAGGCGATGATCTTCGGCGCGATCACCCGCCGCGAGTACCTCGAGCACCACGATCCGCGTCGGTGGAACGTGCGCGGCAAGACCCAGGCGGCTGGTCGCTAAGTGAGCGCCGCCGAAGCACAACTCGTTCAGGCACGCACCGAGCTCAACGCTCGGTGCAATGCCATCGAAGAGGCGTACGAGTTCATGCTGGCCTACGCCGGCCAGGGGCTGGCCAGCGACTCCGGCAGCGCAAAAGGCAGCCAGGTCCGCGATTTCCTCGCCAAGTGCGAGGCGGCCCTGGGCGGCCTGAGCCAGTTCGTCGCCGAGTTCTCCTCGCGCGCCGACGTGGACGCGAACGGTCCGTACGCGGCGTTCCTGGGGGTCATCGACCGTGACGCCCGCGACGCACGTGCGGCCGTTGGCCTGGTGCTCGCGCAGCCGGCGATCAGCTCCCAGTTGGTGGACAACCTGAACGCGTCGATGCACCTCCGCGCGGTCCTCACGGACCTGTTCCTCATCGAAGAGGTCCTCAAGGGACATCGAAGCTAGGTCTGGTGCGTCAGGCAGGGACCTTCCGCATCACACCGTGATGGACCTCCTGACCGCTCTCCGGTCCGGCGCGCCTGTCTTTGCCGCCGAACTCCGTCCGCCCCGCGCCGAGCTCGAGGCCGCGAGGGGATGGATGCCTGGATCGACACCTACCACGCCGTTCGCCGGCTCACGAGCGAGGGCACCTACGTCTTCCTGACCGACAGCGCGGTGGGCGCAGCCGAGGAAGACAATCTGCGCCACCTCGTCACCAACCTTGGCCGCGATGTGCCGCGCGAGCGGATCGTGCCGTTCATGACCGCGAAGCACTCGCTCGAGTACTGCCTCTCGTACGCTGAGCGCGCGCGCCAGAGCGGGTTTCCCGCGCTGGTCGTGCTGGGCGGCGACAAGGCGGTGGGCACGCCCCGGTGCGTCGAGCACGCGTGGGAGCTGCGGCAGATCCTCCGCGAGCGCGATCGGTCGCTCGCGCTCGGCGGGTGGGCCAACCCGCACGCCGACGCCGAGCGCCAGATCGATTTCATCCAGGCGTCCAACTTCACGGCGGAGTTCTATCTGACGCAGGTGGTGAGTCACCACGACATGCCGGCGGTCACGCGCTTCCTCGCCGCCGCGCGCCGCCGCAAGGTCGATGTGCCAGGGCTCTTCGGCGTCTTCTACTACAGGAGCGCAAACCGCAGAACGCTCGACGTGCTGAAGGGATTCCTGCCGGTGCCGGTCGCGGAGCTGACGCGGGAGTTCGCCGAGGGCGCCACGGCCGAAGACGTATGCGCCCGCACACTGCGGGCGCTGGTCGAGGCCGGCGCACGGCACTTCTACATCAGCAACCTGCCGGTGAATCGCGCTCAGGCGGTGCTGGCGTCGATCCTCTCGAAAGCCGGCATCTGAGCGCGCTGGCGCACCAGCCAGCCAGCTCACTCGACGCGTCCGCCGCTTTTGTCTCGTGGATCGCGCGGCGTTCTGTTCTGTTGTTCGCTTCAGCGAATGTGCCGGCCGCCGTCGACGCGCAGCGTCTCGCCCGTGATGAAGTCGCTTTCGAGGAACGCGAGCACGGCTTTCGCAATCTCGCCCTCGCCGCCCCAGCGGCCCAGCGGCGTCGCCTCTTCGACGCTGCGATGCTCTTCGGCGCTCGTGCCCGGCGGAGCCACGATAGGGCCTGGGGCGATGGTGTTGACGAGGATGTTGTCGCCCGCGAGCTCGAGCGCCAGCCCTTCGCCGAGCGCCTTCACGGCACACTTCGCCACGTAGTAGGACAGGAAGCCGCGATACCGTGGCCGGCTGCTCGCCGCGACCCAGTCGCTGAAGCTGATGATCCGCCCGCCGCCCTGTTTGCGCATGTGCGGGACGGCGGCATGCGCGCAGAGGAACGCGGCGCGCAGGTCCACGTTCAGGACGGCGTCCCAGTCCGCCAGCGTCACCTCGTCGAACGGACGCGGCGAGTACACCGACGCCATGTTGATGAGGATGTCGAGCCGGCCGAACCTGGCGGCGACGGCGTTCACCAGAGCGACCGCCGCATCCGGCGACGACAGGTCTGCCTGGAACACCTCGGCGCGGCGTCCTGCCGCGCGGACTGCGGCAGCCGCCGCGAGTGCCTCCTGCTCCGAACGTGCGTAGGAGATCGCGACGTCGACGCCTCGGGCGGCCAGGGCTTCAGCGACGACCGCGCCAATGCGCTTGGCGCCGGTCAGGAGCGCGACGGTTCCAGCGAGGTTCATGCGGGTCGGTGGATAATCTCACACGTGACGGGCGTGTCGAGATGGTCCGCCGATTATATCGAGCGCGGAGGCTGCGATGGCTGAGAGTGTGGGCTTCATTGGACTCGGAGTGATGGGGAAGCCGATGGCGAAGCACGTGCTCGCCGGTGGCTACCAGCTGACGGTGTTCAACCGCAGCCCTTCGTCGGTCGAGGAGCTCGTCGCGGCGGGCGCGGTCGCGGCTGCGAGCCCGGCGGACGTTGCGCGCCGTGCCACGGTCGTGATCACGATGCTGCCCGACACGCCCGACGTCGAGGCGGTCATCACCGGCAAGGGCGGTCTCCTCGACGTGCTGCAGCCTGGCACCATCGTCGTCGACATGAGCAGCATCTCGCCCGTCGAGACGAAACGCCTCGCCGGACAGGTCGCCGCCAGGGGCGGCGTGATGCTGGACGCCCCGGTCAGCGGCGGCGAGATTGGCGCACTCAACGCGACGCTGTCGATCATGATCGGCGGCGACGCGGCGGCGCTGGCGCGCGTGCGGCCGATCCTCGAACGCATGGGGAACGCGGAGAAAATCGTCCACGTTGGGCCGGAGCCCGGATCAGGCCAGGTGTGCAAGATCTGTAACCAGATCGCGATCGGCGGCGCGCTCGCCGGCGTGAGCGAGGCGTTTGCCCTCGCCCGCAAAGCCGGCGTGGATCCGGCGCGCGTGCGGCAGGCGCTTCTCGGCGGATTCGCGGCGAGTCGCGTGCTCGAGGTCCACGGTGAGCGGATGCTCGCGAGCAACTACGTGCCCGGATTTCGCACGCGCCTCTACCAGAAGGATCTCCGGCTGGCGGGCGAGGTGGCCAGTGCGCACGGCGTCGCCATGCCTGCCACCGCCGTCGTCACGCAGCTCGTGAATGCGCTCATGTCGGCGGGCGGTGGCAACCTCGACTACTCCGCGCTTGCGACAGTCCTGTTCGATCTCGCGAAGCTCGACGCCGGCACCCGGTAACGGCAGCCTGTCGCGATCTCAAACGATCGTCTGTCGCGTCGGGTGACGCACCGTTGGGCCGGCACTTAGTAGACGCCGGGGCTTAAGACCGGCGGTACAGGCGAAGCCAGTGAACCCAACGCGAACAGTCCCAAGAGCGAATCTGGCGCGCATCTCGCAGCAGCGGTCAGCCCATGACCATGCTGATCCACTTGAACCAGTTGCGAGAGGCGAGTGTCGAGCTGCGGTCTTACGAGGCTGTTGCCATCGCGCAGCAGCTGATGCACGACGACGTGGATGCGTCGGGCGCCCGCGCGCCCTTCGGTCCGCTGTCCGTCGAGACGGTGGGAATCGACGTCAGAGGTCGCGTTCACTGCCACGGCTGCGCCGCCCGGCAGTCGGTGGTTGAAGTCGCCATCTTCCTGCAAGGGGTGCTGGACGAGTTCGTCGGCCGCGTGCCCGTCGGGCTGCGCCGCGTACTCGCGCGCGCACTGCACGACGTGGACGCGCCACCCTTCGACTCTGGCGGCGAGTTCGCCGCCGTGCTCGCTCGATTCGAGCGCGGTAGCCGCGAGGACGTGCTGGAGCGGCTCTTCAGGCGGGTCGCGGAGTCGATGTCGGATCTGCGGGTGCGGGGCCAGGAGACGCAGTTCGTCGATCGGCGGCGTGCGGGTCCGACGGCGGCCGATCTGCGCCGCGAATTGCGCGAGGCCGACCTGCACCTGTATGAAGCGCGCGCGGCGGCGAGGCGCATGGCCACGCGGCGCTCGTCGGGCGGTGCGATGAAAGTCGCCCCGATGATTGCGTGCATGATGTCGGGTGTGGCGCTGATCGCCGCCGGCGAGTACGTCGCACGGACCAACCGGCCGCACGGCGCGCCCGCCGCGGGTCGCAACACGATCGCGCCGATCCAGTCGGCGGCGGTGCCCCGCATCGTGCCGCTTCCGGTCCCGCCCGCCGAGCGGGTGCTGGTGCACGAGATGCCGCCCGCTGCGAGGTCGAACGGAGCAGTCCCGCTGCGTGTGTCGGCGACCGGGCGCAGTACATTCACGAGCGACGCGCGCGGGGCGCAGCCTGCGAGCCGGAGCCGAACCGCGAAGCCAGCTTCGGGATCAAATGCGGGCCCCGTGGCAACCGCAGGTACGCGTCTCGATTGGAACAGTCTGGTCAACCGCGCGCACTGATGGCCCAGTTGCACCGCAGCGATCGCCCGCGCGCGTGTATCACGTCGCCACACGCGCTGACAACTTCCCCTCGGCTGGATGACCCACAGGTGGAAATGCCATAATTTCTGGTCCATGGCCACCCTGTGCCCGTTCCGTGCGCTGCGGCCGCGACCGGCCGATGCGCCCGGTGTCGCCGCGGTCCCGTACGACGTCGTCAGCACCGACGAGGCACGGGCGCTGGCCGAGGGCAACCCTCTCAGCTTCCTCCGCGTTTCGCGCGCGGAGCTCGAACTGCCCGCCGACACCGATCCCCACGCCGATGCGGTCTACGAGCGCGCGGCCGCAGAATTTCGAGCGCCTGACGCGCACGTCGCTTCGTGCTCGAGGACGAGCCGAGCCTCTACTTCTACCGGCTGCGCATGGGCGGGCACGAGCAGATCGGCCTGGCCGCCTGCTTCTCGATCGACGAGTACGACAGCGGCGTCATCAAGAGGCACGAGCGGACGCGCCGCGACAAGGAAGACGACCGGACGCGGCACATGCTCGCCCTCGGCGCGCAGACCGGCCCGGTGTTCCTCACCTACCGGGCGTCTGCCGACGTGAACGACATCGCACGCCGCGCGACGGTGCGGCACCGCTCGTTCGACTTCACCGCGGCCGACGGTGTGCAGCCACACAATCTGGCGGTCGGCGGCGCCGACCGCGACGCCCTCGTGGCGGCATTCGCGCGCATCCCGGACGCTGTACATCGCCGACGGCCATCACCGCGCGGCCAGTGCGGCCCGCGCGCGTGACGGAGATGCGCGCCAGCACGGCACGACGCGGCCATCGCTCGGCGACGCGCCGACTGCAACACGATGCTGGCGGTCGCGTTCCCCCACGACCAGGTGCAGATGCTCGCCTACAACCGTGTCGTCGAAGGATCTGGCCGGCCGGTCGCCGGAGCGGTTCCTGGCGGCGGTGGCCGAGCGTTTCACGGTCGCAGCCGGGACCGGCGGAACCGGCGCAGCGGGGGCGCATTGCGATGTACCTCAGGTGGCGTGTGGCGCGCACTGTCGCCGAAGGCGCCTCCCGATCCCGACCGATGCGATTGCCTCGCTCGACGTGAGCGTCCTCCAGGACGGTCTGCTCGCGCCGATCCTCGGCATCGCCGACGTGCGGACCGACAAGCGGATCGACTTCGTCGGCGGCGCCCGCGGCACGCGCGAGCTGGAACGGCTGGTCGATTCAGGGCGGTTCGCGGTGGCGTTTTCGCTGTTCCCGGTCAGCGTCGCCGATCTGATGGCCGTGTCCGACGCCGGCGCCATCATGCCGCCCAAGTCGACCTGGTTCGAGCCGAAGCTGCGCGACGGGCTTGCTGATTCATGTGATCTGATTCCGATGAAGAGTCCTGGTCGCCGACAAGTTCGAACAGAGCGGGCTCGACGGCTTGGGGCCGCTGGCTGCGAGGTCGTCTACCAGCCCGACCTGAAGGACGAGGCGCTTCGGCAGGCGATCGTCGACACGCGGCGCCGACGTGCTGGTCGTGCGTGGGACCGCCGGTGACCGCGCCGATGCTCGAGGCCGGGCGCGCTGTCGCTCGTCGTGCGCGCCGGCGCCGGCTACAACACGATCGACGTGGCGGCCGCCTCGCGGCGCGGCATCTACGTGTCGAACTGCCCCGGGCAAGAACGCGATCGCGGTCGCCGAGCTGACGCTTCGCGCTCGATCCTCGCGCTCGATCGCCGCATCCCCGACAACGTCGCCGAGCTGCGCGCCGGGCGGTGGAACAAGAAGGAGTTCTCGAAGGCGCGCGGTCTGTTCGGCGCGCACGCTGGGGCTGCTCGGCTTCGGGCAGCATCGGCCAGGAGGTGGCGCACGCGCGCGCCGGCGTTCGGCATGCCGGTCGTGGTCTGGAGCCGGCGCTTCGCATCGGGCGAAGCGCCGTCCCGATCGCCGGCTGCGGCGATCAGATCGCCGCTCGCCCGAGGAGCGGTCGCTGACGCGCCGATGTCTCAGCGTGCACCTGGCGCTGACCCGCGAAACGCGCGGATTCGTCGAACGACCGGTTCTTCGCGCCGCATGAAGCCGGCTCGTTCTTCATCAACACCGCGCGCGGCGGAGGTGGTCGACCACGCGGCGCTCGAGCAGGCGGTCCGCGAGCGCGGCATCCGCGCCGGGCTCGATGTGTTCGCCGGCGAGCCGTCGGCGCCACCGGCGAGTTCCAGCCGCCGCTGGTCGCATCGCTGCCGGACGTCTACGGCACCCATCACATCGGCGCGTCGACCGAGCAGGCGCAGGAGGCGATCGCCGCCGAGACCGTCCGCGTCGATCGCCACCTACAAGAACACCGGCAAGGTGCCGAACGTCGTCAACCTGGCGCAGACGACGCCGGCGACGCACATGCTGGTCGTGCGGCACTGCGACCGTCCCGGCGTGCTGGCGCACGTGTTCGACGGCTGCGCGGCGCCGGCATCAACGTCCAGGAAACCGAGAACATGATCTTCGAGGGCGCCGAGGCGGCGGTCGCGCGGATCAACCTCGACGGCCGCGCCGCCCGCGACCTGCTCGACCGCGATTCGGAGCGGCAACCACCGACATCCTCGATCTGCAGGTGGTGCAGATCTGACGCGTACGATCTGCGATGCAGTCGGCGTATTTTCGAGGAGTGTTCAATGACTACCGTTCATCGCATCTTCAACTTCTCCGCCGGCCCGGCGGTGCTGCCGGTGTCCGTGCTCGAAGAGATCCAGCGCGACCTGCTCGCGCTGCCCGGCGTCGGCATGTCGATCCTCGAGATCAGCCACCGCTCGAAGACGTTCGAGGCGATCCTGGCGCAGGCCGAGGCCGACATCCGCGACGCTGGCGGGCATCCCGGCGAACTACAAGGTGCTGTTCCTGCAGGGCGGCGCGAGCCTGCAGTTCTCGATGGTGCCGATGAACCTGCTCGGCGCCGGGCAGACCGCCGACTACATCGACACCGGCTCGTGGGCCGACAAGGCGATCAAGGAAGCGAAGAAGGTCGGCACGGTCAACGTCGCCGCCACCACGAAGGCCGAGAACTACTCGCGCATCCCGACGCAGGCGGAGCTGAAGCTGACGCCGGGCGCGGCGTACGTCCACATGACGTCGAACAACACCATCGAGGGCACCGAGTATCAAGACGCTGCCCGACGTCGGCGACGCGCCGCTCGTCAGCGACACCTCGTCGGACATGTTCAGCCGGCCGATCGACGTCGCGCAGGCACGCGCTGATCTACGCGGGCGCGCAGAAGAACATGGGCCCGGCCGGCGTCACGCTCGTGATCATCCGCGAGGACCTGCTCGCAGCGCTCGGCCGAGCAAGAAGGCGACGCTGCCGACGATGCTGAACTACGCCGTGCATGCGGAGAACACGTCGCTCTACAACACGCCGCCGGCGTTCGCGGTCTACGCGCTCGGGCTCGTGATGAAGTGGCTGCTCGAGCCAGGGCGGGCTGCCGGCGATCGGCGCCGTCAACGAGCGCAAGGCGGCGAAGCTGTACGCGGAGATCGACCGGACCGGCTTCTATCGCGGCACCGCCGCAAAGGACGAGCCGGTCGCTGATGAACGTGACGTTCCGGCTGCCGAGCGAGGAGCTCGAGAAGCAGTTCGTCAAGGAGTCGACCGCGGCCGGGTCTCGACGGCCTGAAGGGGCACCGGTCGGTCGGCGGCATGCGCGCGTCGATCTACAACGCGTTCCCCGAAGACGGCGTCGACGCGCTCGTGTCGTTCATGCGGGAGTTCGAGCAGCAAGAACGGCTGACGTGCGAGCCGAGGCCAGCCTGCTACTGCGCTGGTACGCCGAAGCGTCGGCGTCGCCGCCGGCGGCGTCGCGGCGTCGTCGGCGGCGCTCGCCGTCTCGCCGGCGGCCGGCAACCGGCTCCTCCGCGCCGCGCTCCGCCAGCACGGTGATCCAGTGCTCGACGATCTCCGGCGCATTGCCGTGAATCTCCATCCAGGTCAGCGCCTCGCGGAAGATGCTGCGATGCGTCAGCGCGCGCTGCGCGCGCACGCTTGCGCTCGAGATCGCTGCAGCCGCCGCTGCAGGCCGAGGACCTGGCGCAGCCGTTCGAGGTCGCGCCGAGCGAGCGGCAGGCTCCCGAGCCTGGGCCCGACGGCGCCGGCGTGGCGCGCTGCCCTGCTCGTCGAGCGCCGGGCGGCCCGGCTGCGGCGCCAGGCCGAGCGGCACGAGCAGGCTCCCGAGCAGGACCGCGTTGGTGAGCGTCTCCGGCGTGGAGGTGAACTTCCGCCGGTACGCGTCGACGGTCGCCAGCGACTCCCAGAGCGACTCGTCGGCGCCGTGGTGGAGCTCCTCGGAGATCGGTTCGAGCAGACCGGCCGACGCGAGCGCGCGGAAGGTCTTCTCCGACGATCCCGCCCGCAGGATCTTGTAGTACTCCTCCAGCAACCGCGCCGGCGGAGCTGTTCGCGATCTCGTGACGCAGGCGGCCCATGGCGTCGAGAATGGGCGGCTCGATGGTGAAGTCGAGCCGCGCGGCCAGCGCGATGGCGCGGAGCATGCGGACCGGATCCTCGCGGAAGCGGACGTCGGGATCGCCGATGCGAGCGCACGACACCCGCGCGCAGGTCGTCGAGGCCGCCGACGTAGTCGATGACTGAGAACGTGGCGATGTCGTAGAAGAGCGCGTTGATCGTGAAGTCGCGACGGAACGCGTCCTCCTCCGGCGTGCCGAAGGTGTTGTCGCGATGAATCATCTGCGCGTCGTCGCGCGATTCCGCCGGGTCGCCCGCCGCGGCGCGATGCGGATCCGGCGCGGGCACGCCGTCCTGCACGATTTCTTCGCCCGGCTGGAGCTGACGCCGGAAGGTCGCGACCTCGATGACCTTGGTGCCGAACTTGACGTGGGCGAGCCGGAAGCGGCGGCCGATGATCCAGCAGTTCCGGAACAGCTTCTTGACCTGGTACGGATGCGCCGACGTGCCGATGTCGAAGTCCTTGGGCCGGCGCCCGAGCAGGAGGTCGCGCACGCTGCCGCCGACCAGGTAGGCGACGTGCTCGCCCTGCCGTAGACGGTAGAGCACCTTGAGTGCGTCTGGGTCGACGTCGCGGCGCGAGAGGGTGTGCTCGGCGCGGGGAATGACCCGAGGGGCGACCATCGAGCCCGCATTGTACCAAACGGGCGACAGTTGCCGACTAACTCTATGCCCGGCAACGTCTTAGCCACACCTTTCGGCTGTGCTACCATCGGGCCGATGATGCAGTGGGTCGCGGCGGTCGTCCTTCTCGTCGCCAGCGTCACCCCTGCCGTGGGAGCCGACCCCAGGGGTGCGCTTGCGCACGCGCGGGCGATGTACAACGAGCGCAACTTCGACGCAGCGATCGAAGCGGCCGAGGAAGCGCGCGCTGCGCTCGACCAGGAAGACAGCGCCGACCTCGTTGCGGCGCGCGCCCTGCTCGAGCGCTACCGCGCCAGCGGCACTCCCGACGACCTCACCCAGGCGCGCGAGCGGCTGCGCCGGCTCACACCGGAGCGCTTCGCGCCGCGTGAGCGGCTCGAGTTCGTCGTCGGGCTTGGCGAAGCGCTGTACTTCGACTCGGCGGCGGGAGCGGCGGCCGCAATTTTCGACTCGGTGCTCGCGTCAGGCGACCTGTCGCTCGTGGGCGGACGCGACCTGCTGCTCGACTGGTGGGCGAGCGCCGTCGATCAGGACGCCCGGCCGCGGATGGAGTTCGAGCGGTACGCGCTCTACGGGAAGGTGCACGACCGGATGATCGAAGAGCTGGCAATCAATCCGGCCAGCGGACCAGCAGCCTACTGGGCGGTGGCCGCCGCACGCGGCCGCGGCGACATCAACTCGGCCTGGGACGCGGCGCAGGCTGGCTGGGTCCGCGCGCCGCTGGCGCCCGATCACGGCGCCGCGCTCCGCGGCGATCTCGACCGCCTCGTCCAGCGCGCCATCATCCCGGAGCGCGCCCGCACCCTCGGTCAGCCGCCGGAAGCGCTGCGCGAGGAGTGGGAGCAGTTCAAGGCGAAGTGGAGCAAGTGACAGCCTGAGTCAGCTTTTCGCTTCGTTCCAGTTCGGCCCGATCCCCACATCCACCGTCAGCGGCACCTTCAACTGGGCTGCGCCCTGCATGCGGTCCCGGACGACCTCGGCGGTCTCCTCGGCGCGAGACGCCTCGACCTCGAAGAGCAGCTCGTCGTGCACCGTCAGGATCATCCGCGCGGTCGGAATGCGTGCGAGCGTGTCATGCGTCGCGATCATCGCCAGCTTGAGGATGTCGGCGGCGGTGCCCTGGATCGGCATGTTCACCGCCTCACGCTCCGCGGCCTGGCGGATCTGCACGTTCCGGCTGTTCAACTCCGGGACCAGCCGGCGTCGGCCGAACAGCGTGCGGACCACTCCTGACGACCGCGCCTCCTCGAGCGTCCGATCGATGAACGCGCGGACCTGCGGGAAGCCGGCGAAGTACGCGTCGATGAACGCCTGCGCTTCCTGCGGCGTTGCGCCGATGTCCTTCGCCAGCGTGAACGCCGTCTTGCCGTACAGCAGCGCGTAGTTCACCATCTTCGCCGTGGCGCGCAGCGCGTGCGGATCCCGTCCGCTGTTCGCGCCGAAGATCTTGAGCGCCGTCCGCTCGTGGAAGTCGGCGCCCTCGCGGAACGCGTCGATCAGCACCGGGTCGTCCGCCATGTGCGCGAGCACGCGAAACTCGATTTGCGAGTAGTCGGCGGAGATCAGCACGTGCCCGGGGTCGCCGACGATGGCGCGGCGGATCTCGCGCCCAGCCTCCGTGCGGATCGGGATGTTCTGCAGGTTCGGATCGCTGCTGCTCAGGCGACCGGTCGCGGCCACCGCCTGGTTGAAGCAGGTGTGCACCCGTCCGGTCTCGGGGTTGACGAGCTGCGGCAGCGCGTCGATGTACGTGCCTTTCAGCTTCTGCACTTCCCGCCACTGCAGGATCAGCCGCGGCAGATCGTGGGACTGGGCGAGCTCCTCGAGCACGTCGGCGGCGGTCGAGGCCGTACGCGTCTTCGGGTTGCGCCGCAAAGCCGGGAGCTGCAGCTTCTCGAAGAGGATGCGCGACAGCTGCGGCGGTGACGCGATGTTGAACGGCTCCCCGGCGAGGTCGAAGATGCGCGTGTTCAGCGCCGCGAGCTCCTTCTCGAGTCTCTGCGACTGGGCCCCCAGCGCAGTCGTGTCGATGCGGACGCCCGCGCGCTCCACGTCGACGAGCACAGGCACAAGCGGCCGCTCGAGCGTCGTTGTACACCTCGTCGAGGCCGTGCTCTCCGAGCAGCGGCCAGAGGTGCGCCGCGAGCTGCAGCGCGAGGTCGGCGCGCTCGCCGGCGTAGGTCAGCATCGCCTCCGGCGGCAGGTCGGCGATTGGCGTCGCCTTCGCGCCGCGTCCGCACAGGTCTTCCTCGAGCAGCGCCTTGTAACCGAGGTGCTCGAGCGCCGTGCCTTCAAGCGGATGCCCGGAGCGTGTGGCGTCGAGCAGATAGCTCGCGAGCATCGTGTCCCTGCCGATGCCTCGCAGCGTGACACCCTGCCGCGCGAGGACGATGGCGTCCACTTTCAGGTCGTGGCCGATCTTCTCGACGGCCTCGTCTTCGAGCACCGGCTTGAGAGCGGCGATCGCCTCCGCTACCGTCAGTTGCGGCCCGGTGTGCATGCCGGTGTGGCGCAGCGGGAGGTAGCGTGCTGTTCGCGGAGCCGGTCGAGAGCGCAATCCCGACGATGCCCGCCCTGACGGCGGCCTGCTGATCCTGCAGGATCCGCATCGCCATGCGGCCGGCCGTGCGGATTTCGCCGACGACTTCGGCGAGCGCCGCAGCATCGGTCACCAGGCGGTAGTCCTTCTCGATGGTGTCCGCCGTCGGGGCGTACTCCATCGTCAACGATCGGAAGGCGAGCTCCGAGAACAGCGCGTAGGCCGCGTCACGCGTCGGACCGCGGAATCGCATCGCGTCGATGTCGAACGGGACCGGGACCTCAGTGTGGATGACCAGTAGCTCCCGGCTCGCGTGCGCTTCGGCGTTGTGTGCGAGCAGCGCCTCACGCTGCTTCTTGCCCGGCACTTCCGCTGCGTGCTCGAGCAGCGCGTCGAGCGTGCCCCACGTGGTGATCAGATCGCGGGCACCCTTCTCGCCGATGCCGGGGACCCCCTTGACGTTGTCAATCGTGTCGCCCATCAAAGCGAGCACGTCGACGACCTGGTCGGGCCTGACGCCGAACTTCTCCTTCACGCCCTCGGCGTCGTACCAGGTGCCGTCGTCACGCGGGTTGAAGACGCGGATGTGGTCGCCGACGAGCTGAAAGAAATCCTTGTCGCCCGTGACGATGACGATGTCGTAGCCGTGTTCGGCGCCGCGCCGCGCGATCGTGCCGATGACGTCGTCAGCCTCGTAGCCTTCGTAGTTGATGATCGGCACGCCGAGCACTTCGCACGCGCGGTGGACGAGCGGGATCTGGCCGGCGAGTTCGCTCGGGCATCGGCCTGCGGTTGGCCTTGTAGTCGGCCGCGAGATCGTCGCGGAACGTGCGGCCCGGCAGGTCGAACGACGCGGCGATGTAGGCCGGCGCATGCTCTTTCAGGAGCTTGCGCAGCATCGTCACGAAGATGTAGACGGCGTTGGTCGGAATGCCGGCAGCGTTGCGCAGCAGCGTGCCTTCCGTCGTCCGGATCGGCGCGTGATAGGCGCGGTACATCTGCGAACTGCCGTCGATCAGGTAGAGCAGCGGTCTGGAGGACATCAGGAAGGGTGAATTTCACTATATCATTCGAAGGATGCGGACCCGTTCGGTGCTGGTGCTGCTGGCGCTGTCTGTGCTCTCCGCCTGCGGTGGCAGCGGCCTCTTCAGGGCGTACGAGTACGAAGAGGACGTCTACCTCGCGCTCGACGGCACAGCCACGATTTACGTCAACAGCTCGGTTCCGGCGCTGAACGCGCTGCGTGGCACATCATTCGACCCCTCGCCTTCGAAGCGGCCGGATCGCTCAGCACTGCAGGCGCTCTTCACGTCGCCGGTCACAAGCGTGAGCCGTGTCACCTTCTCGACACGGAGCAACCGGCAGTTCGTCCACCTTCGCATCGAAGTGGACGACGTGCAGCGGCTCGCGGAGGCGCCGCCGTTCGCGTGGTCTACCTACAGCTTCGGGAAGGACGGCGAGCTCTTCACCTACCGCCAGACGGTTGGCGCGTCAGCGCCGCACGACGTGGGAACTGTCGGCTGGGTGGCCGATGAACTCGTCGCGTTCCGGATGCACCTGCCGAGCAAGATCGCGTACCACAACGCGGGAGCCGGCAATCCGAAGCGAGGCAACATCCTGGCCTGGGAGCAGCCGCTGGCCACGCGGCTGCGCGGCGAGCCGCTCGTGCTCGAGACGCGCGTCGAGTCGGAGTCGATCCTCTATCGCACGCTGGCGCTCTTCGGCATCACGTTCGTGGCGGCCGCGGCGCTGTTCGTGGCGGTGGTGCTGTGGGTGCGCCGGCAGGGCAAGGCCCGGCCGGCGACTGTCTGACCGCGGCTCCGACCGCTGGCAGCGTGCACCTTACGCCGACTTGCGCCGGCGCCCGCCGTTTGCCGCCGCCGACCGCTTGGACGAGGCCGCGTCGGCGGACGTCTGCACCGGTTTCTTCTTCCCGCTGCTGATCGAGTCGAGGCTGCGCCGGAGCGCCTCCATCAGGTTCACGACCTTCGGCGGCTCCTCGACCTCAGGCGCCTCGATCTCCCGTCCAGCGACTTTGGCGTCGATGATCTCGCGCAGGCCCGCCTGATACTCGTCGCGGTACTCGGCGAAGTCGACCGCGCCTTCGAAGGTGCCGATCACCTGACGCGCCAGCTCCACTTCGCCCGGCTTGACCGACGCCGGCATGTCGGCGAGCTCCTCGATCGCGTCCATGCTGCGGATCTCGCTCGCGTGCCGCAGCGTGTACATCACCAGCCCGCGCTCCCGCGGCTGCACCTTGATCAGGTACTCCCGGCCGTACAGCGCCACCTTGCCGATACCGGCCTTCCCCTTCATGCCCTCGCGGATGACGGCGAACGCCTCTTTCGCCACCGGCCCGTCGGGCGCCAGGTAGTACGGCCGCTCGAGATAGATCGGATCGATCTCGGTGTCGTCGGTGAACTTCTCGAGGTTGATGACGCGCGTGGATTCGACGCGCACCTTCTCGACGTCCTGGTCCTCCATGACGACGTAGCGCCCCTTCTCGAACTCGTAGCCCTTCACGATGTCGGTGTTCGGGCACCTCGCGCTCGCAGGTCGGACACCAGCGCTTCTGCTGGATGCGTGTCTGACACTCGGCGTGCAGCTGGTTGAACGAGATGGTGGCGCCGGCGTCCGTTGCGGGGAACACCTTCACCGGGATGTTGACGAGGCTGATCTTGAGGTAGCCCTTCCAGGTCGGTCGTGCGGCCATGCGGGAGTCCTATCTGTCGTCCTTGATCGGCGCGATGTTCTCGTCGACGCTCACCTTGAACTCGCGGAAGTTCGAGTACGTGGCAGTCCCTTCGACACGCGTGCCATTCATCTTGTTCTCGTATCGCTCGTACATCTCCACCGGCATCGGCACGTCGATCGGCTCGGCATCACCGTAGGCGACGAAGATGGACGCCCTGAGCCAGGAGTCCTCGATGCCGATCTCGGTCATCAGCACGCGCGAGGTCGCAGGATCGAACCAGAAGTGGCCGCTCGCCGGCAGGTTCTTCCCCTGGGGCGAGGCGACCAGCGTGCGGATCTGCGTCTCGGTGAAGCCGACGACCAGCGCGTTGTCCGCGGCGGCGAAGGCAGGAGCCTTCGGCAGCGTCGAGCGGTCCAGGGTCAGCTCGGTGTGGAACTGAAATCCGGGCTGCACGTACCGGTTGAGCACGAGCAGGGCGAGGAACGGCAGGTTGATGTTCCGCTCGATCTCCCCGATGTTGTACCGCGCGCTCTCGCTCATGATCTTCTGCGCCTGCGTAGCCGTCGACTTCGACGGTTCGAGGAACAGTCGCGCGAGGCGGTCGTTGCGGTCCTTCAGCGCCCGCCCGTCCACCGCGGTGACGTCGCGGAACTGCATCCACCCTTCGGCGCCGACCGGCCGCACCAGCAGCAGATCCGACTTGAGCTCGCGGTGGACCGGACCTGTGTAGCCGCCCCGGCGCGGGAGGTTCGACGGTTGGGACCCGAACCGGTTGATGGCCGTGCGCACGTCCTGCACGTACGTCTCCTCGACGACGACACCGGACACGCGCTCCGCGAACTCCTCGACCCACTCCGCGGCGCGCGCGAGGATGGCCGCCAGCGGCGGCGCGGCCGTCTGCGGTGCGGTCGCCTGGGGTGCGGCCGAAGCCTCGGCCGCAAACAGGAGCGACAGCACCACGGCAGGTACTCTCCGGCGCACGAACCTGACTCTACGGGGCCCCCCGCCTGAATGCAAGGAGACGGGGAGTGCGGCACTTTGGAGGGCGCTACGGCCGGCGCCAGAGCCCGAACGCCACGCAAAGCCACGCGCCCGTCAGGCACCCGAAGCCGAAGAACACGGGGACCAGCGCCTCGGACAACCCGATGGCGACCACGCTGGTGAAGGCTGGAGCATCGGTCAGCCCCTGCAGGCGCAGGATGTCCAGGACCCCGAGCGAGGTGCCGGTGATGGCGCCGAAGATGGTGGCCAGCGACAGCGGGCGCATCATGGCCAGGCGGTGTTCGCTGGGGCGGACGGCGTAGGCCATCCCCACGATGAGCGGCACGACGCCCATGAACATGGTGACGAGCGCGACGATGCCCGCGTTGGTCAGCGCGGCAGTAATCATCCGAACCTCCTAAGGCGGCTACACTCTCCCGTTAAAAACGCGGAGGAACGGCACGTGTGACATGTCACGTTCCGCGCGCGAGCGCGTTTCTACACTGATGGATCGCGAGCGCGAGCTGCGCCTGGTTGCAGGACTTCGAAGGGGCGATCCCGACGCCTTCGACCAGGTCCACTCAGCGTTCAACGTCCGTCTGTTCAACTTCCTGAGCAGGCTCAGCAACCGGCGTGACGTTGCGGAGGATCTGCTCGAAGAGACATGGCTTCGCCTCGTGGTCCACGCGCAGCGGCTGCGCGGGGACACTCGGCTTGGCGCATGGCTGTTCACCGTAGCCAGAAACCTGCACGTGAGCTACTGCCGCTCCCGCATGCTGGAGGACGCGCGAGCCGGGGACCTGATCGGGCTCTGGCCGTGCGGATCGCCGGCGCCGACGCCCTTCGACGTCGCGGAGTCGACCGAGGCTCAGCGCAGGCTCGCGTCCGCGTTCGCGTCGCTTCCGGCCTTGTACCGGGAGGCGCTGCTGCTCGTCGCGGTGGAAGGGCTGCCGGCATCCGAGGCCGCGGAGATTCGCGTACACGGCGGAGGCGATCCGGCAGCGGGCGAGCCGCGCCCGCGCGTTGCTCTCGCGCCGCCTCGAGGAGCTGCACGTGCCCGACAGGGGGCCGTCGAAAGAGGTCGTGACATGACGTCGAATCGTGCCGACGACGAGATGCGGCTCGATCTGCCGCTGGTGATGCCGGATCGCGACAGGACCGAGCGCACGCGCCTGCGCAGCCGTGCCCTGTTGATGCGGCGGTACAAACGTAGCGCGCTGACGCACGGGACGACGAAGCGCATGGTGAGGTCGGCCGCCCTCGGCACGCTGTGCCTGCTCTACACGCTGTACGTGGCCGACCTCGTCGCAAAGACAATCTTCTTCAGGAACCTGCTTCACTAGAGTTATTCTGTCTCCCTTCGCTCTCGTCACAAGAAGGACTCATGACC
>CAVVIG010000006.1:0-160330 GCA_963748265.1 uncultured Acidobacteriota bacterium
ATGAATCCGCCGACCAGCGCGTAGACGATCGCGGCGACTCCCAGTTCACCGCCACCATGGCCTTCCTGCCGTCCGGCTCGAAGATGCCGTGGAACGGCTTCGTCAGGTAGTCGCCGGCGCCCACGAGCCAGTCGACGATGGCGTTGTCCCGGTTCGCCTCGAGCAGGACCAGGATGATGCCGACCACGATCAGGCTGACCACGATCGACGTGATGAGGCTGACGATGCGGGCGACTCCCACCGCCCGCGGCGCGCTCCGAGTCCCGCCTTTGCGCGAGCCCGGTCGGCCCGCCCTCGCATCCGTCCCGCTCGCCGAATCGCTGTAGCCATGCACTCGCAATACCCGGATCCCGAGCGCTTACCGCCCCGCTGACCGCACTTCGGCCCGCCGGCCTCGTGCCGGCGGACCTGGGCGCGGCCTGTCCTACTTCTTCGCGGCGCGGGCGCGGCTCGCGGCCGACTTGCCGGCCTGCTTCGCCGCGCGGCCGGTCGACTCGCCGGCCGACCTCAGGCCGCCCGCCGCGCTCCCCACGGCGCGCTTAGCCGACCCCAGCGCGCTCCCGGCTGCCCTGCCCTGCCTGGTCCCGGCGGCCTTCGTGCCAGCCGCCTGAGACTTGCTGCGCTGTTGGTTTCGCTTCCTGGTTGCGGCGGCCTTCTTCGCCGCCGCCGAACGATCCGCCTTGGTCTGCGGCATCGCTACCTCCCTACCTCGGGTCTGTTATTTGCCCTACCCGAACGCGCGGGGATGAACCGCGGGTAAGAACCCGGGCCGGCGCGGCGCTAACCGGTCGTGACTCCCACACACCTGACCGCCCTGTCCGACCCAGAACCAGAGCTCGGCGCACGAGTGGACCTCGAGGCCGCCGAGCGCGCCGTCGCCGACCTGCTCGTCGGCGCTGGGCCGACCTCGCCGACGAGGCTGCGCGACACGCCACGCCGGGTGGCCGCCTCATTCGGCGAGCTGCTCACCCCGGGGCGTTCAACCTGACGACGTTCGCCAACGACGAGGGGTACGACGAGCTCGTCGTCGCTCGCTCGATCCCTTCGTCTCGCTGTGCGAGCACCACCTGCTGCCGTTCGCCGGCAAGGCGCACGTCGGGTACGTCCCGGCGAGCGCATCCTCGGTCTGTCGAAGCTGGCGCGGGTCGTCGAGCTGTTTGCGCGGGACCTGCAGGTGCAGGAGCGGCTGACGCAGCAGGTGGCGAACTGGCTGCGCGACAACCTGCGGCCCAAGGGCGTCGGGGTCGTCGTCGAGGCCGAGCACCAGTGCATGTCCATCCGCGGGGTCGCTGCCACGGGAGCGATGACCGTGACGTCGGCGCTCCGGGATCCTCCGCGACGATCCGCGCTCGCGCTCCGAGTTCTTCGCGCTGACCGGCGTGGCGACCAGCCGTGAGGCCTGCGATGACCCGGACATTCGCGATCGTGGGCGGCGGGCTTGCCGGTGCGAAGGCGGCCGAGACGCTTCGCGCCGAAGGCTTCGACGGCAACGTCGTGCTGTTCGGCGAAGAGCCGGAGCGGCCCTACGAGCGGCCGCCGCTGTCCAAGGGCTACCTCCAAGGCGACCGACGGCCTCGACAAGGTCTTCGTCCACGCCGAGGACTTCTACGCCGCGCACGACATCGAGCTGGACCGTCGACTCGTGTGAGGCGGATGGACCGTCGGCCCGCACGTGTCGTGCTCGACCGGGGGGCCTCGCGTACGACGCGGTGGTCCTCGCGACCGGCTCGGCGCCGCGTCGGCCCCCGATCCCCGGCGGCGACCTTGCCGGCGTGCACGTGCTGCGCGACGCTGGAGGACGCGCGACGGGTCTGCGCGACGCGATCGGCCGGCGCGCCGCGCGTGGCTGTCATCGGTGCGGGCTGGATCGGCTGCGAGGTCGCGGCCTCGGCCCGACAGCTCGGGCGCCGACGTCACGCATGATCGACCGCGCCCGCCGCTGTACCGGGTGCTCGGCGAGCAGGTCGGCGCGGTCTTCGCCGCGTGCACCAGGACAGGGCGTCGTCCTGCGCCTGGGCGTGGGCGTCGCCGAGATCGCGGGCGACGGACCGCGTCGAGGCGGTCATCCTCAGCGACGGCACGCGCGTCGATGCGGACGTGGTGGTGCTCGGCGTCGGGGTCGAGCCCGCGCATCGAGCTCGCGCGTGGCGCCGGTCTTGCCGTCGGCGAAGGCGTCGTCGCCGACGAGCGACTGCAGACGGCGGGTCCGGGCGTCTTTGTCGCGGGCGACATCGCCGAAGCCGCGCACCCATTGCTGCGCACGCCGCGTTCGCGTCGAGCACTGGGCGAACGCGCTGAACCAGGGGGAGCACGCCGCCCGCAGCATGCTCGGGGGGCCGGCGCCGTACGACCGGCTGCCGTACTTCTTCTCCGACCAGTACGACCTGGGCATGGAGTACGTCGGGCCATGCGCGCGAGTGGGATGACGTGGTCTTCCGCGGCGATATCGAGGGCGTGCCTTCATCGCTTTCTACCGCCAGGCGCAGCGCGTCGTCGCGGCGATCGCCGTGAACGTCTGGGATGTGGTCGACCCGCTCAAGGAGCTCATCAGCTCGCGAGCGGAGATCGACCTGCGCGACCTGGTCCACCCCTGAGCGAAGGAGGGCGGCCGTCGGGCCGCCCTCCTCGTAGCTCAGGTGGTTCCTGCGCCTACCGGATGCGGAACGGGCCCTGGTACTTCAGCGCCCGCGTGCGCCCCGCCTTCCGGGCTTTTTCTTGGCTTTCGGCCTTGGCCTTCTGGGACTTGGTCACTCGGCTCTTCGACTCGCGCGAGCGTCCACGCGGCGCGTGAGCGGCCGCGTCCGACATCTGGTCGAGCGCGGTGTTGTTCAGCGTCCGCGAGCGTGTCGCACGCCTGGTGGTAGCACGGGTCGTACGGGCGCAGCCGTCCCCCCGTAGACCTCCGCCTGCTCGGGCGTCTTGATCCCCTCGGCGCCGGTGAACAGACCGCCCGCCGGAATGCCGATCGCGATGAACGGCCCGTAGTCCGAGCGGCCGTCGAAGCGGTCGGATCGTGGCCAGGCCCTGGAGAGCGGAAGAAGCCGTTGAAGACCTCCTCGATTGCCGGAGCCCGGGGCGCACCGCCCGGGGGGCGGCGCGGAATCCGAGATGTCGCCGTCGTAGACGAACCGCACGAAGTTGGGCGAACCGACCATGTCGAAGTTGAGGTTCGCCTCGATCTGCTTGATCTTGCCGTTCCCGAGAGCTCTCGACGTAGTCGGTGGAGCCGACCAGGCCGGCCTCCTCCGCGCCCCAGAAGGCAAAGCGGAGCCGGTTTCTTGGGCTTCTTGGCCGAGCTTGCCTGTCGTAATCTGCTCGGCGATCTCGAGGCTCCCATCGAGCTGCCGGAACCGTTGTCGTTGATTCCGTGGCCCCGCCTCGACCGTAGTCGAGGTGGGTAGCCGAGGTACGATCTGTGCTGCTTCGGGTCGCCGTCTGCGCGAGTCGCCCGCGACCACGTGTACTGCGTGGATCGGGGTCGTCGTCGCGTCCACGACGATGTGGAGCGTCACCGGGGCCGGACTGCGTCTGGCCGACGATCTCCTCGCCGATGTCGTTGCTTGATCATCGTCCGCCGGGATCGACATGCCTGTGGGCGTCGGTGATGAACAGCGGATCCTCGCGGTCCGTGAAGCCGTCGTTGAAGATGAGCGCGTGTACCCGCGCCCTTGTCCCTGCGCGTTCTGGTACTTCTGGACGAACGGGCAGGTCCCCGCGCTGCATCAGCGCGATCGTCGCCCGCCGGCATCCCGTTGAAGTCGTCCGGGTCGCAGCCGCTCACGGAGGTCCCCGGCGCCGCCCGAGGGCGGAATTCTGCGTTGTTCGCCATGAAGACCGGCGCCTCCACGTCACCGGCTGCCGAGAACTGCGAGACGACGTAATCCGTGTCCTCCACCCACACGGTGGGCGAGGGGCTGATCCGCTCGAGCGTCGACGGGCCGTTCTTCTCCCAGTGCGCGAAGTCGAACGCGTCCAGCGTCACCTTGTATCCCGCGCGCGACGCAGCCGGTTGGCGACGTACTCCACCGAGGCGTCGTAGCCCGGGAAGGACGCGTGACGGGTTCCGCCGTTCGCGCCGCGACGTCCGGAACGCCTGGCTCGTGCTCGAGGATTCCGCTGACCTTCACAGCACGGCGCAGCTCGCGCGTATTCACCTTGTCGATGGCGGAGGCCACCGGAGCAAGCAGTAGGGCCGTCGCCAACGCGACGACCACGGCAAAGAAGGGTTCTTCACCCTGTCCCCCGTCGAGGTCGAGTCTGCCCGGCGGCCTTGTGGGTGCCGAGCACGGTCGAAGGGTGGAGCACCGGGATCCTCCGGGTCCCCACCTCCTGCGGCCCTACCCGAGTGCTTCCGCGACCAAACGGGCGCCCGCGCGTTGCCAACTTTCCTGCCCGTGCGCAAGCTGGCCCTTACGCTCACGATCGCGCTGCTCCCGTGCGTTGCGGCGGCATCCGCGTCCGCCGCGACCAAGTTCGAGCGGCTGCCGGGGTTCCGCTCCCCCGGCACGCCCGCGAAGTACAACAAGGTCGGCATCCTCAAGGTCGGCCCGAGGAACGCGCCGAACGTGCTCGTCCTCAACCCGGGCACCTCGGCGAGCGCCGCGTACTTCGCGCCGCTGGCCAAGGACGTCGTCACGCGGGCGAAGGGCTGGCAGGTGTGGGCGGTCGAGCGCCGCGAGAACCTGCTCGAGGACCAGTCGGTGTTCGACAAGGCCAAGGCCGGCAAGGCGACGCCGCAGCAGGTCTTCGACTACTACCTCGGCTGGCTCAACGACCCGAGCATCACCAACCACTTCCAGCTGATCCCCGACGCCGACGTCGCGTTCGCGCGCGAGTGGGGCATGCGCGTCGAGATCGAGGACCTGCGCCGGGTCGTCAAGCGGCGCCAAGCAGCCGCGGCGGCAAGGTCGTGCTCGGCGGCCACTCGCTCGGCGGCTCGATCACGACCGCCTACGCGACCTGGGACTTCGACGGCAAGCCCGGGCGCGAGCGGCCTCTCGGGCCTCGTCTACATCGACGGCGGCAGCGGCCCGACGCCGGTCACGCGCCGACGCGGCGCGCGCGGCGCTGCAGGACCTCGACGGCCGGCTCGCCCTGGCTCGACGTTCGGCGGCATCGCGGCGCCGTTCACCGGCCTGTTCAACACGAGCGGCGCGCTCGGCGTGCTGACCGCGCCGGACGCGCCGTCGATCGGCAGGGCTTGGCCGCTGCTGCCGGCGAACCTGAAGCCGCCGGTGCCGCGTCGACGAACGCGGGCCAGTACGGCTACGCGCTCGACACCGAGACCTCGCCGCCCGGGCCTGGTCGCCGCGCAGGCGCACCTCGGCCGGCTGGCCGCCAGCGGCGACCCGCGCGGCTGGGAGCGACGCCGGCGAGCTGACGCCGATCAGGCGCTACGCGACGATGTTCTCGGGCTGGGGCCTGAAGGGCCTCGACGGCACCGCCTGGTACCACCCGCAGCGGCTGACGATCGACTCGGGCGCCGTCGCGGCCGGGCAACAGCGAACCCGGCGCAGGCGGTGCTCGACGTGCGCGCGACCCACGGCGACGACCTGCCGAAGCGGCCTGCGGATCTACGCGTTCGGCGCGGCGCTGGGCGGCCAGCGCGTGCTCGACGCGGCGAGCGCCCTCGCGAAGCAGTCGCGGCATCCCGAAGCGCAGCCTGACGCTGGTCGACCGCCACGCGACCTACTCGCACAACGACCCGAACTCGGCGGCGCCCGGAGCGCAACGACTTCCTCAAGCGCCTGGTGCCGTTCCTGCGGCGAATCGAGTCGCGCCGCTGACACGGCTTGCGCCCTCACGAGGGCGCGGTTAGGTTCGGCTCACCGCTCAGGAGGGTCCTTGGACGCGCCCAGCCTTGGTCGCCGGCGGGTGCTCGTCGCGCTCGTCATCGGCCTGTTCCTCGTCGGCCTGTTCGTCCCGGTCGTCATCGGTCTCGCCGTTGGACTGGCTCGTGTTCTACGGCTGGGGCGAGGGCGCGCGCGTCCGGCGGGTCGTCCGCGACGTCCTGGTCGCGCTGCGGGCGTCACCTCCCCCTGCTCGCGGTCGCGCTGATCGGCGCGTTCGGGGAGAGCCGGGTGACGCAGCTGCTCGTCGGCGTGGTGGTGGCCGCGGTCCTTGGTGCCCTGGCTCTTGCCGCGCGAGTGGGCCGCGCCGCCGAGCGTCGCCCGCGTCCAGGGCGCCACGCTGGCTCTGCCGCACCCTGATCTCGTTCGTGGTGGCGGTGGTCGCCGGCGCGGCGCTGTTCGTGGTCGTGCTCCTGGTGTTCGGCTCGGGGGCCGAGACGTTCGACGAGTTCGGCGGCCTCTCCACCTCGCTCTCGGCGGTGACCGCGGCGATTCTCTGGTGCTTCGCGGCCGCGTTCCGGCTGTTCAGCTTCGGCACGACTGCCGTGCGGCTGGTCGCGGCCGTGCTCGCGCTGTGCGCCGCGATACGGGCGCTGCTGGCCACCGGCGTGGTCGGCTTCAAGTGGGACAGGAACTCGTCTCCGGAGCCCGAGCAGCTCCTCCTCCTGACCGGCTTCGCCTTCGCGGTAGTGCGTGGGTGGTCGAGGCCGCCGGCCTCCTCCTGCCGCGCGAGGGCAGCGACGTGCAGCGGCCGCGAGCCTCGGCCTGGGGCCTCGGCGCGGCGCTCGTGTCGACCCTGTTCATCGTGCTCGCGCTGTTCGCGGGTGCGATCCAGACCACGCAGGCCTCGAAGAGCTCGACCTCCGGACTCCCGCGAGCCGAGCGGCTCTCTGACGGACCTCGCCGGGCTGGGAACGGCGAGCTCGCGCTGACCTTCCTCCCGGTGCTGCGCTTTGACGGCGACGCGCTCTGGAGGCCGCATCTCGTCGATGACTACCGGATACGCGTTCCTCGACCCGGCCGAGTTACCCGGCACGACGATCGCCGAGCATCCCGCGCTCGACAGCCTCGAGACGTCGTGCGCCAACCCGCGCACCGATCCGTGCTTCACGCTGGACGCTTCGCTGTCCCGCGGCGCGGCCCGAGGGCGGGAGCTCTGCCCGCCCGCGCAGGCGACCGGCGAGGAGACGGGCGTCGTCCAGGACGGCGCGGTCTACGCGCGCGTGTTCAGGGAGGGCGACCGGACCACGGAGGGCGAGCCCTACCCGCTCGAGCGCGTGGGCCCGGAGTCGGTACGCAAGGACCTGTTCGGCATGGTCCAGTACTGGTTCTTCTACGACTACGACGAGTGGGTCGCGCCGGTGCTGGGCGGTCGGATCGTCCAGCGTCACGAGGGCGACTGGGAGGCGGTGACGGTCGGCTTCGCCCGCGACCGCCCGCTGTTCGTGGCCTTCTCCCAGCACTGCGGCGGGACCTGGCAGCTCTGGAACGACGACCTGCGGCTGGTCGACACGAGGGCCGCGCCGTACGAGGCGGGGGTCGACGTCACCGGGCTTCGTGTCGGACCGGAGGGCTCGGGCTGGCCGGACGTCCGGGCGCTCCGCACACACGCCGCCGTCGACGTCGCCGTCGGCTCGCAGGCGAACTACCCGCCCCAGCGCGCCGACACGGCCCCGAACTTCGCGACCTGCGAGGGCTTCCCGAGCGGGACCGTGATGCTGCTGAGCTACACGTGGAACATCCGCGACCGCACCGGCTCGGCGTACACGTGGATACCCCGCGAGCTCCGCCTGACCGACGCCACGCAGCAGCCGATGAGCTTCCCCGGGCACCTGGGGCGCCAAGGACACCATCCAGTTCGTCACGACGTTCGACGACCCCGACCGCCCCGGCGGCCGCGGCCCGCGCACCCCGACGCGCCAGCCGCTCTGGCTGCGCCCGATGCGCCAGATCTTCTGCGCGCGCGGCTGGAAGCCCAACACGGGCCGAAAGAACTACCGCTGCTGAAGCCCCAGCTGATTGAAGCGATCGAGGGTGTCCTCGATCCCCCACGCCGAACGCGATGCGGTCGCCGCTGAAGGTGAAGAAGTAGACCTCGTCGACCTTCTCGAAGCGCCTGCCGGTCGGCGCGTTGCCGCGCCACTCGCCGAGGTGGGTCGCCGAGCACTCGAAGCGGCCGACGACCGTGTCGCCCTCCGCGACGAGCTCCACCACGTCCATGTGCACATCGGGGAACGAAGCGCGGAAGGCGCCGAACCATTCGCGCGCGGATTCCTCCATCTCGGGGGCGAAGAGCTCGCCGATCAGCTCGTCGTGGCCGCCGTTCACAGCCTCCTCGACGAACCGCCTCACCACCGCCTTCCGGTCCATGACAGAAAGGCTACGTACCCTGTGCTCGGTGCTGTACATGGTCATCGAGCGGTTCACGCGCGGGGCGCCTCCCGTGTACGAGCGCGCCGCCGAGCTGGGTCGCCAGCTCCCGGACGGGCTTCGGTACGTGGACAGCTGGGTCGACGATCGCCTCGAGCGCTGCTTTCAGCTCATGGAGACGGACGACCCGACGCCTCTTCGACGAGTGGACCGCCCGCTGGGCCGACCTCGCCGAGTTCGAGATCGTCCCCGTGATCACGTCGGCCGAGGCGGCCGCGCGCGCGGGATGACCTCCGCCCAGGGACACACGCTCGTCGTCTACCGCGCGAGCGAGCGCGCGGACGCGGCGCTCCGCGGGCTCGCGGAGCGCGGCGGCCGGCTGACGGTCGTCGCGCTGGCCGTCGAGGAGCCGGCGTCACGCGGCTGCTGCGACACCCGCTCCGTCCTGTGGAACCGGATCGCCCGCGAGCTCGCCCAGGAGCAGCTGGCGCAGGCCCGCGCCGCGCTGGCGGAGGACGCCGCCGAGGTGGAGCTCGCCGTGCTCGCCCACAACGGCCGGCGCGTGGCCGAGACGATCGTCACCGAGGCGCGGCGGCGTCAGGCCGACGAGATCGTCCTGGCCGATCCGAACTCGTGCGGGCTCGGGCGCCGCGAGCGCCGCCGGCTCGACGCCCTAAGCGAAGACGGTCTCGAGCGGGACGCCGATCAGCTCGAGGCGCCGGGTCAGCCCGCCGAGGGCGAACTCGCGGATCTCCTCCTCGGTCACGCCGAGCAGGTCGTAGAGCCGTCCCCGTCGCCCGGCGGCTTCAGCGACTCGGCCACGAGGGCAGGAGCTCCCGCAGCGTCTCCCGCACGGCGTCGGCGAGCTCCGGGCTGCTCCCGACCGTCTCCCGCAGGAACCAGACGCCGTACCCGATGTGCCGCGTCTCGTCGTGGTGGATCTTCGAGTAGCCCTCCACAAAGCCCGGCAGCAGGCCCTCGGCGCTCAGGTAGTCGGTGATGAACTTGAACGACGTGAGCCCGAGCGTGCTCTCGAGGACCAGGTGGTAGAGCGTGACGAAGCGAACTTTCGCGGCCAGGTCACCGGACTTGCCACGAGCTCCTCGTGCGCCTCCACGAGCGCCTCGTCGAAGATGTGACGGAACGAGTCCGAGACGGACTCGCGCGCCTGCTCGACATGAGCCGCGATCGCCTGCGGCTCGGCGACACCTCATCGCGGAAGCGGGCGTAGAACTGCATGTGGCGCGCCTCGTCGACCTGCTGGGTCGGAGGAACGTGGCCTCCTCCTCCCAGCCGTATGCGGCCACGAGGCCCGGTGAACTTCGTGGTGATCCGCTCCTCGGCGACCATCAGCGACGACAGCGCGAAGTGGATGATCTCCCGGACCTCCGGCTCGATCGCGCGGCCACTGCTCCCTGTCGACGGACGAGGTCGACCTCGAACGGGCTCCACTGCGCCGTCCTCCCAGCGGCGATAGAGCGTCTGCGGGTCGTTCAGCTGGATTTCGGTCATGCGCGCGTGACCTGCGTACGCGTCAGCCCGAGTACGAGCAGCGCCGCAGCGGCCGGGACGAGCCAAACGTACCCGTAGCCCGCGCCCTCCGCCACGATCCCCCCGGTCAGCGGGCCCAGCAGGTAGCCGATGATGCCGATCTGGGACCAGACGACCATCGCGGTCACGATCCGCTCGACGGGCACGGCCTCGACGAGCAGCCCAAGCGAGCCGGTGTTCCCGAACCCGATCCCGAGGGCAGCGAGCAGCAGCGCCAGCACCCAGAGCGGCACGTCCGTGGCGATGCCGGCGAGCGCGATGCCCGCGACGCTGAGCACAACCGCCGCGATCACCAGCGGGCGGGCGGCCGGCCGCCGGAGCTGTCGCGCTGATCGCGACGACAAGCGAGGCCCCGACGTAGAGCGCACCGATCTGCGCCTGGGTGACGCGCTCCGCGAGGTGCAGCGGCAGCACGCCCTCGAGCACGCCCAGCGCCAGCGACGCGAACAGGATGGCCCCGGATGCGATCCAGAAGGCCCGCGTGCGGAGCACGGCCCGGTCGCCGTGAAGTCGCGGTGCACCGCCGGCTTCACGAACAGGACGAGCGGCATGCAAGGAGCAGCATCGCGAGGTAGGCGAGGAAGGGCGCGTGGATGCCCCCGAACGCGCCGAGCGCCGGGCCGATCAGGCCGCCCGCGGAGTAGGCCGCGAAGACGCGGCTCATGCAGACGTACTCCTGTCCTGGCCAGCGTTCGAGCGTGTCGAACGTGACCCCGATCCAGATGCCCCCTGAGCCGAGCCCCATCAGGGTCCGCGCGGCGAAATAGACACCGAGCGACTCGCCCGCGACGAAACCAAGCGCCCCGACGGCGACAAGGCCCAGAGACGCGATCAGCAGCCACTCTGGGGACCGAAGCGGCGCACGGCCCAGCCGGCCACCGCGAACCCCGCGACCATGCCCGCCGGGAACGACGCGACCAATAGGCCAATGGTCGCCGGCCCCGCGCCGGTGGCGTCGGCGATCGCGGGCGCGACCGGGACGATCACGCTGTACCCGGTCGCATCCAACGCGCCCAGCGCAAGCAGCAGCGGGTAGGCGGCAGCTGACGGGCCGCGGCCATCGTCGGGATCAGACGCGCGGCTTGCGCGCGCGGATGATCGCCGCCGCCGCGTGCTCGTGGACGCGGCTGCGTCTCGCGCATCTCGACGTCGACGAGGCCGGCGTCGGCGAGCGCCTCGCGATACTCCGCGCTCGGTCAGCGCGCCGGCGATGCAGCCGGTCCACTGCGCCATGTCGGCGCGCGTGGCCGCGTCCATGTCCTCGTCGGCGATCACGTCGGAGACCGCGAAGCGGCCGCCCGGCTTCAGCACGCGCGCGGCCTCGCGCGAGCACCTTGCTCTTGTCGGCGGCGAGGTTGATCACGCAGTTGGAGATGACGACGTCGACCGAGCCGTCGTCGATCGGGATATCCTCGATGTAGCCCTTGAGGAAGTGGGCGTTCGCGACGCCGGCCTCGCGCCGCGTTCGCGCGCGCGAGATCGAGCATCTCGTCGGTCATGTCGAGCCCGATCGCGCGTGCCGGTCGGCCCGACGCGACGGGCGGAGATGAGCACGTCCGCGCCGGCGCCCGAGCCGAGGTCGAGCACGGTCTCGCCCTCGTGCGAGGTCGGCGACCGCGGTCGGCACGCCGCAGCCGAGCGAGGCGCCCAGCGCCGCCTCGGGTGCGCTCGGCGGCCTCCGCCGGGTCGTAGAGGGCGGCGCCGAAGCGTCCTCGCCGCAGCGACGTCGCCTCGCCGCAGCAGCTCGGGTCGCCGCGTGGCCGGCCTGCGGCGACGCCGCGCGGCGTCGGCGTAGCGCTCGCGGACCGTCTCGCGGATGTCGGTATCGGTCAGCTCAGCCATGTGGAGAACTCCTTCAGCGCGTCGGGGATCACGTAGTAGTAGGCCCACAGGCCGCGGCGCTCGGAGTCGACGATGCCGGCCTCGCGCAGCTTCTTGAGGTGGTGGGAGAGCGTCGGCTGGGAGAGGTCGAACAGCGGCACCAGCTCGCAGACGCAGACCTTGCCGGCGTGCTTGCGCAGCACGTCGACGAGCTGCAGCCGGACGGGGTCGCCGAGCGCCTTCGCGACCGCGCGCCATCCGCTCGGCCTGCTCGCGCTCGACGTCGGGGTAGACGACCGGCTCGCAGCAGCGCTCGCCGGCCGGGCGCTTCTGCTTCGGGGCGAGCTCCAGATCGACAGCCATCGATCTACGATATATCGATTGAGTTGATATCTGTCAATGCAATAGGATCGCGCCGCATGGACGCGCCCCGACCTCGCCCGCCGCTCGCTCGCCGAGGGCTTGGCGGCGTTCGCGCTCGTGTTCGCGGGCTGCGGCGCGATCGTCACCGACGCGCGCTACGACGGCGCGCTCGGGACCGTCGGGATCGCGCTCGTCTTCGGCCTGGTGATCATGGTCATGATCTACGCCACCGGGCACCTCTCGGGCGCGCACATCAACCCGGCCGTGACGCTCGCGTTCACCCTGACCCGCCACTTCCCCGCCCGCGACGCCGCCGCCTACGTGGCCGCCCAGCTCGCCGGGGCGATCGCCGGCGCGCTGCTGCTGCTCGCGATCTGGCCCGACCAGCCCGGCGGACCTCGGCGCGACCGTGCCGAGCGTCGGCGTCGGCAGCGCGCTCGTCTACGAGATCGTGCTGACGCGCGTTCCTGATGTTCGTGATCATGGCGGTCGCCACCGACACCCGCGCCGTCGGCGCCGCCGCGGCGATCGCGATCGGCGGCACGGTCGGCCTCGACGCGCTCTTCGGCGGCCCGGTGACCGGCGCGTCGATGAACCCCGCCCGCTCGTTCGGCCCCGCGCTCGCCGCCGGCGAGTGGCAGGACTTCTGGATCTACCTCGCCGGCCCGGTCGTCGGCGCGGCACTCGGGGCGCTCGCCTACCAGGGCGTGCGCGGCCCGTCAGTGCACGGAGCCGGCCACCTGATGGCGCGCGTGCTGTTCGTCTGCCTGCACAACGCCGGGCGCTCGCAGATGAGCGAAGCGCTCTTCGCCCGCGCCGCCGCGCGGCCGCCACGAAGCCCGCGTCCGCCGGGCACGACGCCCGGCGAGCGCGTTCACCCCGAGGTCGTCGCAGGCGATGCGCGAGCTCGGCATCGACCTCGCCGACCGCGTGCCGCGAAAGCTCGAGCACGCGAGGACGCCGAGTGGGCCGACGTCGTCGTCACGATGGGATGCGGCGACGAGTGCCCCTACATCCCCGGCAAGCGCTACCTCGACTGGGAGCTCGAGGACCCCAAGGGCCAGCCGATCGACCGGGTGCGCGACCACCCGCGACGACATCGGGCGGCGGGTCCAGAGCTCGTCGCCGAGCTCGACGGGCGCTAAGTCAGGATCGTGCGCTGACGGCCAGCTGCTCGACCGCGGCGAGGTCGTAGTCGCCGTGGTCCGTGCCGAGGCCCTGCGCCACCAGCGCCGCCGCCGCGCAGCCGAGCACCGCGGCGTCGCGGCGCTCCCGGCCCAGGCTGAGGCCGCGCAGGAAGCCGGCGGAGAAGGCGTCGCCGCAGCCGGTCGTGTCCACCGCCTCGACGTCGAACGCGGGGACGGTGTCGGCGCCCTCGTCGTCCACGAGCATCACGCCCTCGGCGCCGCAGGTCGCCGCCACGCAGCCCACGCCGAGCTCGAGCAGCGTCCGGCAGCCGGACTCGAGCTCTTCGGCGCCGGTGAGCGCGAGCACCTGCTCGCGGTTCGGCAGGAGGTAGTCGAGCTCCGCGAGCGCGGGGGCGATCCAGTCGAGCAGCCCGGGCTCGCCGGAGCCAGGACGTCGGCCGAGGTGACCGCGCCTGCTCGCGGGCGCGCGCGAGCAGCGGCGCGGCCGCCTCGCCGCCCATGAACTCGGGCCCGCCGAGTGCAGGTGGTCGCGGCCTCGATCTCGGCGGCCGGCACGTCATCGGGGCCGAAGCTGCCGTTCGCGCCCACCACGTGGAAGGCGGGCCGCTCGCCGCTCGGGCGGATGGCAGCACGCTCGCGGAGGTCTGCACGTCGTCGCGCGCACGAGCAGCTCGGTGTCCACGCCGTCGCACTCGAGCAGGGCGAGCAGCATGTCGCCGGCGGCGTCGCGGCCGATGGCGCCCGCGCTCTTCACCGACGCGCCGAGCTTGGCGAGCACCAGCGCGGTGCCGCCGGCGGAGCCGGCCGCCGTGATGCGATCTCCTCCACAGCTCGCCGCCCTGGCCCTCCGGATCGCCTCGACCCGCCGCACGAGCACATCGAGCACGTCCACGCCCATGCAGAGCGCCTCATCTCGTCGGTCATGGTCGTCCTCGACCCTGTGCGTCGTGCCGTACCGCGCGAGAGCGCGGCGGCCACAACCGCCTCGCGCTCCTCGGCGCCGAGCACCCGCGGCTCGCCGATGCGGCGGCTCGCCAGTAGACCGTGCAGGCCCACTCCAGCAGCAGCGCCAGCTTGAGCGCCTCGTCGAGGTCCCCCGCATGGACGATCGCGCCGTGGCCCGCCATCAGCGCGGCGCTGCGGCCGTCGAGCGCGTCGAGCACCGAGCCGGCGAGCTCGGGCGTGCCGAAGGTGGCGTACGGGGCCACCGGCACCGTCCCTCCAGCTCGAGCATCTCGTAGTGGACGCAGGGCAGCTCGTCGAGCACGCACGACAGCGCGTGGCCATCGGCGCGTGCGTGTGGACGACCGCGCCCGCGTCGTAGCGGCGGTAGATGCCCAGGTGAAGGTCGAGCTCGACGTCGGCGCGAGCTCGCCCTCGACCTGCCGCCCGTCCATGTCCACGACGCTCACCTGCTCGGGCTCCAGCTCGGCCAGCACCGCGCGGTCGGGCGTGATCGCCACCTCGTCCCCGCCCCGCGCGCTCACGTTGCGAGGCCCCAGCACGAGCCCCTCCGCGGCGAGCCGCCGGCTCACGCCGCGACCTGCTCTCGCCTCCGACCCCAGGATCACGCCGCGGATGCTATGCGGACGGCTCGGCAACTAGCGTAGGACGCACCACCCCAAGGCCCGGGAGGAGCCACCCGTGCCCGAGCGCGACGGATACATCCCAGGCGTGCCCTGCTGGATCGACACGAGCCAGCCGGACCCGGAGGCGGCGGTCGACTTCTACAGCGGCCTGTTCGGATGGGAGTTCGAGGACGTGATGCCGCCCGGGTCGGAGGGCAAGTACTACAGCGCCCGGATCCGCGGCAAGGACGTCGCCGCCGTTAGCTCGATTCCCGAAGGGTGCGCCTCAGATGGCGACCTGGAACACCTACGTCTGGGTCTACAGCGCCGACGACACGGGCCGCCAAGGTGCGGATGCCGACAAGAACTTCAAGAACGAGCCGAAGCGTTGCAAGTCCTGCAAGGCCAAGAGGGCCACTCGTCCGGCCGGCGCGGTCGTCGCGCGCGAACGGGTGGAGACGGTGACCAACTGTTCGGCGTGCGGCCGTGAAACGACCGTGCCGTTCCGTCCGACGCAGGGGCGTCCCGTGTTCTGCAAGGAATGCTTCCAGTCCCGCAAGTTCGCCGGGGCGGGAAGCATCTAGCCTCGTCGGCAGCCTCGTCAACACGCAGTGTCGAGCCCTCGCGCGCCGCGGCCCGGCCGTGGCGCGCGGGTGTGCTAAGCTCACGTGCACGTACATTTCTGGAGCGTTTCCATGCAGATCGATGAACGGGCCGTCGGCGACGTCGTGGTCCTCGACGTCAAGGGGCGCATCACGCTGGGTGAAGGTGACGAGCTGCTCAAGGACAAGGTGAACAGCCTCCTCAATCAGGGCAAGAAGAAGATCATCCTGAATCTGGCGGGGGTTCCGTATATCGACAGCGCCGGACTTGGCGAGATCGTCCGCACGTACACGACCGTCAGCCGGCAGGGCGGCAGCCTGAAGCTGCTGAACCTGACCAAGCGCATCACGGATCTCCTCGCCATCACGAAGCTGCTGACCGTCTTCGAGACCTTCGACTCGGAAGACGAAGCGGTCCAGAGTTTCTCGGCGGCGAAGGTCTAACAGTATCGCCTCCGCGCTAGATGGCGCGCAGCACACTTCCCAACCTGGCGATTCCGATGCCCCGCCCGGCCAGCCGGCGCGGGCATCGGGCAGTCGTTCGGCCGCAGCCAGCCTGCTCCAGTCCTTCCGGCCCGGCCAGTGGACCAAGAACCTTCTCGTCTTCGCCCCGCTCCTCTTTGCTGTCAAGCTGTTCGATCCGCCGTCGGTCGTTCGCGCGGCGGCGGGCTTCGCGACTTTCTGTGCGCTCTCGGGCGTCGTGTATCTGGTCAACGACGTGATGGATCGCGAGAGCGATCGACGTCACCCGCTCAAGCGCTTCCGTCCGATTGCGGCCGGCGAGGTGTCGGTCGCAACGGCGCTGGCGACGGCGAGCCTCATGGGCGCGGTCGCTCTGGGGGCGGCGTATGCCCTCAGCCCCGCGTTTGCGCTCGTCTCGGCAGGGTATCTGGGGCTTCAGGTGCTGTACTCGGGCCCGCTGAAGCACATCGTGATCATCGACGTGCTGACGATCGCCATCGGGTTCGTGCTGCGGGCGGTCGGCCGGCGCCGTCGTGATTGACGTCGTCGATCAGCCACTGGCTGTTCGTCTGCACGATCTGCTTGCGCTGTTCATCGCGCTCGCGAAGCGGCGGCACGAGCTGGTGCTGCTGGCCGACGGCGCGACCAGCCATCGGCCGATTCTCGGCGAGTACAGCCCGTATCTCCTCGATCAGATGATCGCTGTCGTCACGGCATCGACGCTGATCGCCTACATCTTCTACACGATCAGCCCGGAGACCGAGCAGAAGTTCGGCACCGCGTGGCTGGGCCTGACGATTCCGTTCCCGCTGTACGGAATCTTCCGCTACCTGTACCTCGTGCACCGGCGCGAGGGCGGTGGCAGCCCGGCTGACCTGCTGCTGAACGATCGACCGCTGCTCGCCTGCGTGGCCCTGTGGGTCGTCGCGGTGGTGCTGATCATTTACCACCCGTTTGTGCCCTGACCATGCCTGACTTCAACGTCCGCTCCGACTCGGTCAACGTCGAGCAGATCATGGAGCAGATCCGCGCGCCGCATCCGCGAGAAGCGCGGCGTGGACTACACCGAGGACGCAGATCCGCGAGCTGGCCAGCGTCAAGCTCGAGAAGTTCCTGGATCCGCGCGGCGTCCGCTCCGATCTGCTCGAACAGTTCCGCCGCGCGCAGCCGCCCTACGCGCCGCCCGACGCTGCCGAACTACGCGTTCGAAGAGCACACGCTCTTCGAGTCGCACCCGGGCGCCGCTGCGGTGGATCCGGCGGCTGCTGCTGCCGATCCTGAAGCTGTTCTTCAATCCGAATCCGCTGATCCAGGCGCTGAACATCCAGTCGCGGTTGAACACGATGCACGCCGAGCGCGAGGCGAAGCGCGATGCCGCGCGGCAGCGTTCGACCAGCTGCACTACGAGGTGCTGCACAACCTCGTCGTGGAAACCGACGCGGACTGGGCATCGAGGTCAAGAACCTGAAGATGCGCGTCGAGTCGCTGGCCAGCCGGCTCGAGTTCAACGAGCGGCGCGCGCGCGCGCTCGAGAGCGTCGTCGTCTACAAGCCTGCCGGAAACGGAGCGCCCGTCACGAGCGGAGGAGTCGAACCGGCAGGGCCAGGCGACACCGCCGCGTGAACCGCGCGAGTCGCGCGAACCACGTGAGGCACGTGAACCGCGTGAGACTCGTGAACCGCGCGAGGCTCGTGAACCGCGTGAGGCTCGTGAGTCACGCGCCGCGAACGTGCCGGCGCCCGCACAAGCCCAGACAAACGCCGGCGCGCCCCCGACGGGTGAGGCCGCCCCCGCGCAGGAAGGACCGGGCCAGCGAAGCCGCCGGCGGCGGCGCCGCCGCGGGAGCGGGGCACGGGTCCGCAGCAGCCATCATGGCGGCTGCGGCGCCAGCGGCCGACGCCGACGGACCTGAAGACGCGAGCCGACGACGACGCCGAGGCAGTCGAAGCAGGGTTCGACGTGTCCGAACCGGACGCCGGGCAGCAGACCGACGACAGCCCGTCGGAGTACGCGAGTCGCGCCCCGAGCCGTTCGAGCACACGTTCGGAGCCGACGCGCATCCGGCCGAACCGGCGACGTCGGACCCTGCGGTCGGGAACGCCCGGCGGACATCGCGGACGTCCGAGCGTCAGCCGCACGCGGCCGACCGGCCCGAGCGGCACGCCAGAGCGTGAAGCTCGCGATCGTCGTCCAGCGCTACGGCCAGGCCATCAACGGCGGCGCCGAACTTCACGCGCGCTACATCGCCGAGCACCTGGCCCGCCACGCCGAAGTCGAGGTCCTGACCACGTGCGCCACCGACTACGTCACGTGGCGCAACGAGCTGCCCGCGGGCGTCGAGCGGGTGAACGGCGTCCCCGTCCGCCGTTTCCGGGTGAAGCACGAGCGCGATCCGCTGGTGTTCGGCCGGCTGTCCGAGCGCGTGTTCCGCCAGCACGCACTCGATCGCCGACGAGCTCGACGTGGCTCGATGCCGAAGGGCCGACCAGCCCCGCGCTCGTCGACTACGTGCGCAGCCACGCGGCGGAGTACGACTTCTGCATCTTCTTCAGCTACCGCTACTACCACGCGTACCACGGCAGCCCGTGCGGCGGGCGGCGCGCGCGATCCTGGTGCCGACCGCCGAACGCGACTCTGCGATCGGCCTGTCGATCTTCGAGCCGATCTTCCGCGGCGTGCGCGCGCTCATGTACAACTCGCCCGAGGAGCGCGCGATGATCCAGGCGCTCGCCGGCAACCAGGACGTGCCGTCGGTCGTCGTCGGCGTCGGATCGGAAGTGCCGGCAGAACCCGCAGCCGGCGCGGTTCCGGCAGAAGTACGACATCCGCGGGCCGTTCGCCGTCTACGTCGGCCGCATCGACGAGAACAAGGGCTGCAAGGAGCTGTTCGAGTTCTTCGAGTCGTATCTGCGCGGAGCAGGCCGGGCAGCCTGACGCTCGTGCTCGATCGGCAACTCGCTGCTCGACGATCCCGCCGCATCCGCGCATCCGTCACCTCGGGTTCCTCGACGACACCGACAAGTTCGACGCGCATGGCGGCTGCCGAACTGCTGATCATGCCGTCGTACTTCGAGAGCCTGTCGATGGTGGCGCTCGAAGCCTGGGCGCTCGGCAAGCCGGTGCTGGCCAACGCCAGGTGCGACGTGCTGAAGGGCCAGTGCATCCGCAGCAACGCCGGGCTCTACTACGACGGGCGATCGGAGTTCGTCGAGACGCTGCGCGCCATCGAACACAACCGGTGGCTGGCCGGCAGCCTCGGGCGGAACGGCCGCGCAGTTCTTCCGCGACAACTACGACTGGCCGGTCGATCGAGCGAAAGTATCTCGACATGATCGAGCGGCTGGCGCAGCGCCAGCCGTCGGGCACGCTCGAGCCGCTCCCCGGATGGTTCGAACGGCGGAAGGCGACGTGCCCGCCGGCGGCGGACGTCGTCGGCGGCGCTGCCGTGCCGGGCCCGTCGCTCGACGCCGGAGCATGCGATGCCGCGCCCGACGGCGACCTGCGTCGCCGCCCACCGCCGACGCGTGCAGCGGCACCGCCGATCGCGGACGCGTCGGATCGGCCGAGATCCGGCGACGCCGGCGGCGGTCCGCACCGGCGCGCGAGGCGCCGACCGGTGAGCGCCCGGCGGCCGGCGATGAGCCGACGCCGCGACCGGCCGTGCACCAGGTGCTGGCGACGCTCGGGTACGGCGACGCCATCGGCCACGAGGTGCTCGGCATCCAGCGCGTGCTGCGCGCGGCCGGCTACGAGTCGGACATCTTCGTCGAGACGGCCGATCCGCGGCTCGAGCCGCTGACGCGCGACTACCGGGAGCTCGTGGACGCCAGCCATCCCGACAACCTGCTGCTGCACCATTTCTCGATCGGCTCCAAGGCGTCGCGCACGGCGTACGCGCTGCCCGATCGGATGGCGCTCATCTACCACAACATCACGCCGCCCGAGTATTTCGCGGGCGTGCACCGGACGCTGGCCCGGCAGTGCTTCCGCGGCCGCCGCGAGATGCACGCCTACGTCGATCGCTGCGACCTGGCGATGGGCGACTCCGAGTTCAACCGGCAGGACCTCGAGTCGCTCGGGTTTCCACGGACGGCGGTGCTGCCGGTCGTGCCCGACTTCGCTCACCTGGACGAACCGAGCCGACTGGTTCGTCGCCGACAGTTCGACGACGACTGGACCAACATCGCTGTTCGTCGGCCGGGTGATCGCCAACAAGAAGATCGAGGATCTGATCCGCTTCTTCCACGCCTACCACACGAAGTTCAACCCGCGCAGCCGGCTGATCATCGTCGGCGTGTTCAGCCTGTTCGAGCGCTACTTCGCCGCGCTGACGCACATGGTGGACGAACTGGCGCTCACGCACGTGCACTTCACCGGTCACGTCTCCGACGCGGAGCTGGTCGCGTACTACGAGATGGCCGACCTGTTCCTGTGCGCCAGCGAGCACGAAGGGTTCTGCGTGCCGCTGGTCGAGGCGTTCTACAAGCAGGTGCCGGTGCTGGCGTACGCGGCGACGGCGGTGCCGGCGACGATGGACGGCGCGGGCGTGCTGTTCGACGACGAAGGACCCGTGCCACGTGGCGGCGCTGATGGACGCGATCCTGTCGGACACCGACGCTGCAGGACACGATCGTCGACGGACAGCTCGCGGCGGTGGAGCGGCTGCAGGCCGAAGGACTTCGACGGCACGCTGCTTCGGGTTCGTCGAGCAGATCCTCTCGTCGCCCCGCGCAGGGGCAGCCGCAGGTCGCGTTCGACTTCTGGCACCAGTTCGACGCGTCCGAAGCGCTGGAAGAGATCCGGCAGCGTGCCGGCCGTCGGCCTACAAGGCGCTGCCGGACGGACGAGGCCAGCTCGATGATCGTCAACCAGTGGGTCCCCGCCGCGCACAAGGGCGACGCCATCGGCGACAGCGCGCGGCGCATGCGCGACCTGCTGCGGGCGATGGGCCACGAGTCGGAGCATCTACGCGCTGACGATCGACGACGACGCTGCGGGGCGACGTGCGCCCGTTCACCGATCCGGCGGCGCGCCCGGGCGACCTGACGATCTTCCACTTCGCGCTGCCGTCGCCGATGACCGAGGCGTTCGCGCGGCTTCCGCAGCGGCCGCGTCCTGCAGTACCACAACGTGACGCCCGCCTCGTACTTCGCGCCGTACGATCCGGCGCTCTTCCGGCTCGCGACGCTCGCGCCGCCAGGAGCTGGCGACGCTCGTCGGGCGCGGTCGATCTCGCCCTCGGCGTCTCGGAATACAACCGCCGGGAGCTCGAAGCGCTCGGGCTTCGCGCCGACCGGCGTGCTGCCGCTGGCGGTCGACCTGTCGCGCGATCACGCGGCCGGTCGAGCCGGCCGGCGCTCGAGCAGGCTGCTCGACGACGAGTTCGTGAACTTCCTGTTCGTCGGCCGGATCGCGCCGAACAAGAAGATCGAGGATCACATCCGGCTGGCCGAGCACTACAAGCGGTACGTCGACGCGTACTACCGCTTCATCTTCGTCGGCAAGTACGACGCGGTGCCGCGCTACTACGCGACCATCCGCGCGCTGATGTCCGAGTACCGGATGCTGAACGAGCGGTTCGTCTTCACCGGGCCCGTGCCCGACGAGGACCTCGCCGTCTACTACCGCCACGCGGCGGTCTACATCTCGCTGAGCGAGCACGAGGGATTCTGCGCGCCGCTGCTCGAGGCGATGGCGGCCGACGTGCCGGTCCTCGCCTACGCCGCGGCGGCGGTGCCGGAGACGCTCGGCGGCGCCGGCGTGCAGTTCGCCCCGAAGGACTGGAGCACGCCGCCGAGCTCCTCGGCGCGCTCGCGTTCGACGACGACCTGCGCGCGAGCGTCATCGCCGGCCAGCGGCGCCGGCTCGCCGACTTCAGCGACGCGCGGATCGAACGCAGCCTGCTCGACCCTGCTCGGCTACTCTGGCGGCAGCTACCCGTCATGAAAATCGCCTTCATCATCCAGCGCTACGGCACCGAGGTGCTCGGCGGCTCCGAGCAGCTGTGCCGGCTGGTCGCCGAACGGCTCGCCGCGACAGCACGAGGTCGAGGTGCTCACCACCTGCGCGCGCGACTACATCACGTGGAAGAACGAGTACCCGGAGGGCTCCGACCGCGTGCGCGGCGTGACGGTGCGCCGGTTCGCGAACGCGCCGACGCGCGACATCGAGTCGTTCAACCGCTACTCGGACTGGATCTACAACAACCCGCACATCCGCGCCGACGAGATGGAGTGGCTGAAGCAGCAGGGCCCCTGGTGTCCGGCGCTCATCGACTACCTCCGGCGCCAGCACCAGCAGTACGACGTGCTCGTCTTCTTCACGTACCTGTATGCGCCGACCGTGCTCGGCCTCGAGGTGAATCCCGGGCGCAGCGTGCTCGTGTCCGACCGCGCACGACGAGCCGGCGATCACGCTCGGGATCTTCAAGGACGTCTTCAGCGCGCCCGGCGGCGCTCTGCTACCTGACCGAGAGCGAGCGCCGGTTCGTTCAGGAGCAGCTTTCCCGATCGTCCGCTGCTCGAGGAGTTGATCGGCGTCGGCGTGGACATCCCGCAGCAGCAGGCCTACCCCCGCGTGCCGCCCGCGCCCGGACGAAGAGCGAGCGCCGCCGATGCCCGCCGGCTGACGCGACCGCCGAAAAGCCGGCGGCCCGGCGATACGCCGGCGAAGACGATCCGGCGGCACGAGTATCCGTCGCATCTGCTCGCCCGCGGCATCGTTGTTCCGGCGCCGGCACCGGCTGCACGGTCCGTTCGCTGCTCTACGGCGGCCGGATCGATCCGGGCAAGGGATGCGAGGAACTGATCGAGTACTTCAGCAGCTACGTCAAGGAGGGCGGCGAGGCGACGCTGGCGCTGATGGGCGTCGAAGCTGATGTCGCTGCCCGAGGACCGTTCGATCCGCTTCGCCGGCCTGCTCTCGCGACTCGGAACGCACGCAGGCGCTCGAAGCGGCGACCGTCGTCGTGTGCCCGTCGCCGTACGAGAGCCTGTCGCTCCTCGCGCTCGAAGCGCTGTCGGTCGGCACGCCGATCCTCGTCAACGCGCGCAGCGCAGTGCTGGTGGAGCACTGCATCCGCAGCAATGGCGGCCTGTGGTACGCCGACCGCGACGAGTTCGTCGAGTGCCTGACGCTGCTCACGTCGGACGAGCGTCTTCGCGCCGCGCTCGGCCGGAACGGCCGGGACTACGTGCAGGAAGAACTATCGCTGGGACGTCGTGCTCGGCAAGTACGAACGGATGTTCGCGAAGGTCCGGAACGCGCGGTAGCCTGCGCTCGACGTCGGGCGGTCGTCATCCGGCCCCGGTCGATCGCACTCTCGACCCGGCTGCCGCTTGCGGCGCGGGCGGATGTCGTACCGCTTGATCATCTCGTTCAGCGTCGTCGGCTTGATGTGCAGCAGTTCGGCCGCGCGCTTCTGCACGCCGCCGGCGGCCTC
This sequence comes from uncultured Acidobacteriota bacterium, assembly GCA_963748265.1. GTDB lineage: Bacteria > Acidobacteriota > Vicinamibacteria > Vicinamibacterales > CAVVIG01 > CAVVIG01. The sequence goes on from CAVVIG010000006.1 coordinate 23,176, forward strand.
GAGCGTCGACTCGATCAGCCGCTTCTCGAAGTCGGTGATCACGTCCTTGAACGAGATCCCCTCTGGCGGCACGACGAACTGCGGCATGTGGAAGTTCGGCGCGCGCCGCACGTGCTCGGGGACGAGATCGACGCCCGATGCGCGGCCCCGGCGTCAGCACGACGGCACGCTCGACGACGTTTTCGAGCTCGCGCACGTTGCCGGGCCAGTCGTAATCGGTCAGCAGATCGAGCGCCTCGGGCGTGAGCTCGAGGTCGGCCTTCCGGTTCTCCTCGCCGTACTTGTGCAGGAAGTGCTGCGACGAGCAGCGGAATGTCGTCGCGGCGCTCGCGCAGCGGCGGCAGCTGGATCGAGATCGACGTGCAGCCGGTAGAACAGATCCTCGCGGAAGCGCGCCTCCTCGATCATCTGACGCAGGTCGAGCTGCGTCGCCGCGATGATGCGCGCGTCGACCTTGATCGACTCCACCCCGCCCAGCCGCATGAAGTCGCGGTCCTGGATGACGCGGAGGAGACTTCGCCTGCGTCTCGAGCGCGACGTTGCCGATCTCGTCGAAGAAGATGCGTGCCGCGGTCGGCGAGATCGAACAGCCCCTTCTTCGGCGAAACCGCGCCGGCGAACGCGCCCGTGACGTGCCCGAACAGCGTCGACTCGAGTAGCTCGGGCGACAGGTTGCCGGAGTTCACGGCGACGAACGAGCGCTCGGACCGCGAGGAGTTCGCGTGGATGGCGCGCGCGACGAGCTCCTTGCCGGTTCCGCTCTCGCCCTGGATGAGGATGGTCGACCGGCTCGGCGCGGCCTGGATGATCAGGTCGAACACCTGCCGCATCTTCGGGCTGCGGCCGATGATGTTGGCGAACTTGTGGTAGCGCTCCTGGATGTTCTGGCGCAGGTTGCGGTTCTCGTGCACCAGCCGGCGCCGCTCGATCGCGTTGCGGACGACGACGAGCACTTCCTCGTTCTTGAACGGCTTGGTGATGTAGTCGAACGCGCCGCTCTTCATCGCGGCGATCGCGCTCTCGACCGATGCGTACGCCGTGATGATGATGACCGCCAGGTCCTCGTCGATCCGCTTCAGCTCGTCGAGCGTGGCGATGCCGTCGAGGCCCGGCATCATGATGTCCACCAGCGCCGCGTCGAACGGCAGCGCGCGCGCAAGCGTCGAGCCCCTCCTCGCCCGACGCGGCCAGCGCACCTCATAGCCTTCGCGCGTCAGCAGCGCTTCGAGGATCTCGCGCATGATCTCCTCGTCGTCGACGACGAGGATCGCGCCGGTGCGTGAATCGGCATGATGGTGGTGCGGGGGACCTTCGGTCTACTGCCGCGCCGTGCTGCGCAGAGCCGGCTGCGCCGCAAGCGGGAGCGACAGCGTGAACCGCGTGCCCTGGCCGACGGCGCTGTCGCAGCGAATCGCTCCGTCGTGCTCGCGGACGATGCCGTAGGAGATCGACAGCCCCAGGCCGGTTCCGCGGCCGATCGCCTTCGTGGTGAAGAACGGATCGTAGATGCGCGCCAGCTGCTCCGGCGGGATGCCGGACCCGGTGTCGGCCACTTCCGCCGTCCCCACTGCGCCGTCTGACCTGCGTGGAGACGCGTCAGCCAGCCGCCGCGCGGCATCGCGTCGCGCGCGTTGAGGAACAGGTTGAGGAACACCTGCTGCAGCTGGTGCTCGATGCCGAACACGAGCGACCGGCGCGCTCGCCAGTTCCCGGCGCACCTTGATCTGCCCGACATCGAACTGGTGCTCGAGGAGCGAGCAGACGTCGTTGACCACGGCGTTGAGATCCACCGGGGCGCGGTCGCCGCCCGGTGTTCCCGGCCGCGAGAGCGTCAGCAGCCCGTTGACGATCTTCGCCGCGCGGAACGTCTGCCGCTCGATCTTCTCGAGGATCGCGGTGCGCGGATCGTCGGGGTCGGCGTTCTCGAGCAGCATCTGCGTGTAGCTGGAGATGCCGGTGAGCGGCGTGTTCACCTCGTGCGCCACGCCCGCCGCGAGCAGACCGATCGACGCCATCTTCTCGGAGATCTGCAGCTGCTCTTCGAGGCGGACCCGGTCGGTGATGTTCTCGAGCAGCAGGATCGTCCCCTCGACCGCGTCGGGCGCCGCATGGTGGCTCTGGAGCGGCACGACGGTGGCGTTCACCAGCAGGCGGCCGGCTTCGGCGCCGTCAGGCTCGGGCGCGCGGCTGACCAGCGGCACCTTGAAGAGCGTCGTGCCGCGCGGGTTCTCCTCGCGAGCCGCTCTGACGGCCTCCACGAACGTCGGAATCGAAGACGTCGGCCAGCCGGCGGCCCACCGCATCGCTCGCTCGGGACGCCGTAGAAGTTCTCGAGCGCGTGATTCCAGCGGACGATCGACTCCTCTTCGTCGAACACCACCAGGCCGTCGTCGAGCGACTCGAGGATGTTCTCGTTGAACTCGCGCATCCGGCCGAGCTCTTCGGCCTTGATGTGCAGCTGGCGGTACAGCCGGCCGTTCTCGATGGCGGTCGCCACCTGGCCGGCGACCGCCGTGAGCAGCGCGAGGTCCTCGCTGTTGAACGGTTCGTCGGACTCCTTGCGTCCGAGCGCGAGCACCGCGATGGCGGACCCCTCGAAGACGCACGGGACGAAGTAGTAGATGCCGCTGGTCGCGCCAGAACTCGACTTCTTCGGCCGCGAACCGCGCCGCGACAATCGGATCGTCGAGCGCGACGGTGTGGCCGACGTCGAGCCGCGCGACGAACGACGAGTGGCGCGCCAGCGCGCGGAACCGGCTGCGGGAACCCGAAGTCGCCAATCGAGCTGAAGTCGCCCCGCCGCTCGTCGGCGAGCATCAGCGCCATCCGATCGACGACCAGCGTCTCGACGATGCGCGCTCACGAGCCGCTGGCTGAGCCGCACGACGTCGAGGTCGCTGTTCAGATCGCGTGCGAAGCCGACGAGCGCGCGGCGGTAGTCGTAGCGATCGCGGTAGAACACGCGATCGAGCGCGTTCTGCACCGCCTCCTTCACCGGCTGCGCCAGCAGCACGACGACGATGCGTCGCCAGCAGCGCGACGATCCAGTTGTGCGGGTCCGCGTCGTCGGCGAACACGAAGCCGACCAGCCTTGCGCATCGCGAGGTACAGCAGCGCCGCTCGCCGCGAGGAACGCCGTGTAGGCGAGCCCGCGCTTGATGATCACTTCGACGTCGCGCAGGCGGTAGCGCACGATGGCCGACGCAAACGTCAGCGGCACGAGGCCGAGCGGAATCGCGGTCAGCTGCAGCGCGAGCGGCGGATTGACGCCGAGCGCCCACGGCAGCGCGTAGCCGAGCGCGAACGGGCCCGACGCCCAGCACCGTGCCCCAGGCGATCCACCGAAGCTGGCGGCGTCCGGTGAGCGACGTGATCTGCCCGAACGCCGCGCACCAGCACGGCACCGCGGCCGCCGCGCAGACGAACAGGTACACCGGCTCGGCGCGATCGAGGATGTCGAGCGCCGTGCGAGAAGCACGGGCCGTCGCGACCCGCCGCGCGCGACGGCCACGATGCGCGCCGACCGACGAGCAGCAGCGCCGGCAGGTACATCAGCGGCGAGCAGCAGCGGCTGCTGGTGGGTGCGGCGCCGATCGGCGGCCGCTCGGGGAAAACCAGCGTGAAGTGCAGCAGCAGCGGCGGCAGCAGCGCCATCGCGACGGCGTCACCCCAGTAGAACACCCAGTCGAGGCGATCGAACGGACCGTTGAAGGAGAACGTGAACGCGCCGAAGAACGCGACGCACAGCCAGAAGAAATGCAGCGTCGCCTGATCGCGCGGACGCCGCAGCCGGACCGAGGCGCCGACGAGCAGCGTGAAGAGGCCGACCGCCGCGAGCACGAAGTACATCGACGACGGGACGGCGACGCCGGCGCCAGCGACACCTCGAGCGCCTGGCGGCTTCCCAGCCGCAGCAGCGTGTAGGACGAGGCGCGTCCCGGCCGTGCCGCTGTGCTGATACTCGATGACGTCGCCGGGCGTTTCCACCGGCGCGCCGTTGACCGCCAGCAGGATGTCGCCGGGCTCGATGCCCGGCGTCGCGCGCCGGCGAATCGGCCGCCACTTCGAGGGCGACGACACCCTTCGGGCCGGTGCCCCAGAGCACGCCGTCTTCGACTTCGTGGCACCGGGCGCGCATCGCGATGTTCGCGACGCCAAGCGCCACGAGCACGACAACGATCGCCGCCACGAACGCAGACCGCGCCCACGCGCGCCACGACGGCTCCGGACCGACGGGGTTTCCCCCTCGAGTCCGGTCGGTCGCATACGCTGGCATCGGCAAGTAGGTCATGCGTGAATCTGAACGGCGCCGCGGCGCAAGCAGGCTTCCGCCGCTGGTGCCGGACACCGGTCACATCCTATGACGGTCGCGTCACGGCTCTTTAGTGAAGATGCGAGGAAATCAGGCCTGAAATCCGTGGCCTCCGGATAATTGATTGAACGAATCCGACAATTTGGATTCTCCCGGAGGCCGCGAGGCGGTCTAGAAATGCAGCGTCACGCCGCCGACGACGCGCTTGGGCGGCCGGACGACGAGCAGCTCGTCGTAGAACGACTGGTCCGCGGCGGCCTCCCGGAAGAAGTTGCGGACGGCGAGCAGCATTTCCCACCGGGCGTTGCTGAAGTTCATGAACGGCAGCGACTGGCGAACCTGGACGTCGAACCGGCCGTCGACAGCAGACCGGTCGAGCGATGCACCGGCCGGCTGCGCAAATCCGTTGCTGACCCGGTAGACGACCATCACCCGGGTCGCCGTCTCCGGGACTTCGGTCTCGACGCTGGTCGCGACATCGTGCACCATCTGGCTCGCGAGCCGCACCGCGCGACGGCGCCAGCAGCATCAGGTAGTCGTCATCCCGCGCGCAGGATCCTGCGCCTGCGCGATCGAGTACTCGACCGACCCGTGGACGCGGCTGGCGATCACCGTCCTGAACTCCGCGCTGCAGCCGGTGACATCGACGTCGCCCGCATTGCCGACGAGATAGTGGCCGACGTTCGCGGTCGGCTGGCCGGAATCGCGCGCGCCGAACACCGTGACGAGCTGATCGTCGATGTGCTGCCGGAACGCACGCACCGCGATCGTCGACGCGCCGAAGTCGCGCTCGACGCCGACTTCGACCATGTGCAGTGCACGCTCGGCCTCGAACCCGGCTGGCCGGCTCGATCGACGAGAAGGTGCGCTGCGGCGGCAGCCAGATGCCGGCGTCGCCCGGCGGCAGGAACTCCTCGGCGCCCGGTGCGAGCGCGCGGCGCGACACCGACGCCGATCACGCGGAAGTCGTTCGTGGGACTCAGCGTCAGCTCGACGCGCGGGCTGAGGAGGCTCCGCTCGTTCGAGGTAGTCGTAGCGCGCGTAGCGGCGCCGTAACGTCAGCGTGAGCCGCGGGATTGACGCGTGAAGCTGTCGAAGGCGTAGACCGTGCCGGCGTTGCGGCTGCCGTCGGTGACATCGCGCAGGGCGAGCGGATTGCCGCCGTCGTAGCGCTGCGTGCTGTAGCGACAGGCCGACGTCGTAGCGGTGCCGCGCCGGCGCGCGCGTCGAGTAGGAGCCGGCGACGATCCAGGACGAGATGTCCGCCTCGGTCAGCGCGCCGCGCGACCGTCCAGTCCGCGCCGCGTGCCCGACCGGGGCGCCGAGCCGGACGTACGCGCTGTTGCGCGAGCAAGCTGTCGGCGGAAAACAGCTGCTGCGGCGAGTCGAACGAGCCGGTCGTGAGCAGGTTGACCTGCCCGGAGAAATCGGTGTCGGCGAAGAAGCTGGTGGCAATCCGCGCCGGCGTGCCGAGCGCGCGTCCCACGGGAGCGAGCCCGCTCTCGTCGCGCCCTGACTCTTCGTCGGCGAGCAAGTCTTCGGGCAGCGTCACGTCCTTCAGCACGCCGCGACGCGCGTGCCGGATGCGCCAGGCGGTTTCGCCATGGTCGTCGTCGCGGTCGGTGACGGCCGGCTCGCTGGTCGAGGTCCCCTGCGCGGGCTGCGCAACGGCGGACGCGCCGCCGAGTCCCGAGGCGCCGATGCCCGCCATCGACACGGGCGGCAGCCCGTCGCGGTGCAGTGCGATGCTGGACGACGCGCGCGCGCTCGCGCGCACCTGGATCATCTGCGGCGCGCGGCGCGACGTAGCCGGCGAGGTGGGCGCGCACGCAGGTACGGGCCCGGTGCGAGGAGCCCGAACTTCGAAGCGGCCGTCCGATCGGTGACGGCGACCGTCGTCGTCGGCGCCGAGCGCCGACACGACGACGCCGGCGACCGGCACGCCGCGTTCGTCCTGGACGATGCCGGCGATCGAGCCGGGCGCTGAACGAGGCCTGGCGCGTGCCAGGAGACGCGAACGGCCGCGCGGCGCCCTGCGCCTGCGCGACCGTCGGCATGTCCCAGAACCACAGGCTGCCGACTGCCGCCGACGCCAGAAGTCTGGTTGTACCTGTCATGTCAGAACTCCGGGACGAACGCATGCGGCTCGTCCCGACCGTTCAGTGTTTACGAACCCGGCGACCGAGAAGTTGACGTCGCGCGTCAGCGACTTGTTCGCGAGCTTGTCGGTGACCTTGATCTCGAGCCGGTAGTCGCCCTTCCGGGAACGACGCCAGCGGCACGGCCTGCCCGCTCTGCAGCTGATGCCGGCGGCGAAGTCGAACTGCGGCGGCAGCGTCTGGGCGTTCAGGTTCTGCGGGTTGGTCTTGTTGAAGAACTTCTCCGCGCCGGCCTGCTTCGCGTAGAAGTTGTACTCGACGCTGACGTCCGGCTTGTTCGCCGCGTCGGTCTTGGCGTTGTAGATCAGCAGGAAGGTCGAGAGCTCGGCCTTCTTCGTGAACTTCGTGCTGGACGGTGCCGGCACGATCTCCATCGTCGCCGAGCGCGTAGGGCCGCTCGGCCTGCTGCTGCGGCGTCAGCGGCGCGGGCAGCGGATCGATGCGCTCGGCGACGATGACCGAGCTCGTGTTCAGCTCGCCGTTCCAGAGGTTCGGGCACCGTCGACGGTCTGCTTCATCAGCGAGATCTTCGGCGGCGGCGCGTTCTTCGGCGCCTTCTCCGGCGTCGGCTCCTTCGACCACGACGTACACGTCGTAGTCGCCGGGCGCGACCGTGAACGAGCGGCTGATGCGCACCGGGCCGTCTGGCCCGGCGGCATCGGACGGTGTTGCATGTCCTCGTACGGCGTATTCGGCCTGGCTGTCGCCTTCTTCTTGTCGTCCTTCTTGGCGTCGGCCGGCGGCGCGGCGCGGCGCCGCGTCCTTCGACGACGACGCGCCAGTAGAACGACAGCTTCCCGCCTGTGACCTTCGACGGGTCGACAGTGACCGTGAACGGCACGTACTGCTTGTTGCCCTGGGCCTTCAGCAGGTCCTCGCGCACCCACGTCAGCGTCAGATCGTTCGGCGCCGGCTGACCGGCCGCCACGTCGTCGACCATCTTGTCGATGAGTCTGCGATTTCTTTCTTTTCGGCGTCGCTCAGCTTGCGGCGGTTGCGGCTGCGGCTGCTCTGCGCGAGAGCGTCGCCGACAGAAGCAGAACCGCCAGCGGAAGCCAAGGCGAGTGCGCGTCGCCGAATCACCATAAAGCTACTCTCTCCAAAAGTAAAGGCCGATCAGACGAAAACAGCCAATAATAGGCGGCGCCGGTCAGCCAAGTCAAACCGTTCTGCCGTCAGCACTTCAGGTCGCGAGAGCCCGTCCGGTTGCTGTGCTATTATCGCCGACCCCGTCCGCGTCCATGAAGCTCATCGACGTCACCGTCCCCCTCGACCCGAACCTCCCGACCTACCCCGGCAACACGCCGTTCAGCCTCGAAGCCGATCAAGCGGATCGCGCGCGGCGACAGCTCGAACGTCTCGACGCTGCACATGAGCGCGCACGCCGGCACGCACGTCGACGCGCCGCGTCACTTCTTCGACGACGGCGCCGGGCGTCGAGGCGCTGCCGCTCGAGCATGCTGTTCGGCCGGGCCCGGGTCATCGAGGTGACGACCCGCGCAAGGCATCGACGCCGGACGATCTGGCGGGCATCGACCTGTCCGAGGACGTCCGCGTGCTGATCAAGACGCACAACTCGCGGCTGTGGGGCTCGCCGGAGTTCCACGCCGACTACGTCGGCGTCACCGAGGCGGGCGCGCGGTATCTCGTCGATCGCGGCGTGAAGGTGGTCGGCGTCGACTACCTGTCGGTCGAGCAGTTCCAGACGCCCGGCGCGCCGGCGCACCACGTGCTGCTCGGCGCCGGCACGATCGTCATCGAAGGGCTGAACCTGCGCGACGTCGAGCCGGGCATCTACGAGATGTTCTGCCTGCCGCTGCGCGTCGTCGGCGCCGACGGCGCGCCGGCGCGGGTCGTGCTGCGCAGGAGCTGACGGCCATGTCGGCGCTGCTCGACGACAGCCTCGTCATCGTGCTCGCCGGCGGCGCCGGCGAGCGGCTCTTCCCGCTGACCAAGGATCGCGCGCAAGCCGGCGGTCTACTTCGGCGGCCCGTACCGCATCATCGACTTCGCCCTGAGCAACTGCATCAACTCGGGGCTGCGGCGCATCTTCATCGCCACCCAGTACAAGTCGCTGTCGCTCAACCGGCACATCCGCATGGGCTGGAGCATCGTCTCGGAGGAGCTCGGCGAGTTCGTCGAGATCCTGCCGCCGCAGAAGCGGGTCAGCGAGCACTGGTATCAGGGCACCGCCGACGCGGTCTACCAGAACCTCTACTCGATCATCCGCGAGAACCCGCGCTACGTGATCGTGCTGTCGGGCGATCACGTCTACAAGATGGACTACGCGCGGATGCTGCGGTTCCACCAGGAGCGCGGCGCCGCGGTCACGCTCGGCGGCGATCGAGGTGCCGCTCGCGGAGGCGACGCGCTTCGGCATCGTCGCGATCGACGAGCAGGAGCGGGTCACCGGGTTCCAGGAGAAGCCGCAGACATCCGACGCCGATCCCGGGCTCGCCCGACTTCGCGCTCGCCTCGATGGGCGTCTACATCTTCGACACCGACGTGCTGGTCCGCGCGCTCGAAGCCGACGCCAGCGCAGCCGACGAACCACGACTTCGGCAAGGACATCATCCCGGCGCTGATCCACGAGGCGCCGGTGTACGCCTACCGCTTCTACGACGAGAACAAGAAGGCGTCGAAGTACTGGCGCGACATCGGCACGCTCGACGCGTACTTCGAAGCGAACATGGATCTCTGCCAGGTGAACCCGGAGTTCAACCTCTACGATCCGGAGTGGCCGCTGCGCACCTACCAGCCGCAGGCGCCGCCGGCGAAGTTCGTCTTCGCCGAGGCCGGACGCCGCTGCGGCCAGGCGCTCGATTCGGTGATCTCGCCCGGCTGCATCGTCTCGGGCAGCACGATCTACGGCAGCGTGCTGTGCCCGAACGTGCGCGTCCACAGCTTCTGCCACATCGAGCAGTGCATCCTGATGCCCGGCGTGCGGGTCGGCCGCCACGCCCGCATCCGCCGCGCGATCATCGATCGCGACGTGCTGATTCCGCGCGGCGCGCTGATCGGCTACGACGCCGAAGAGGATCGGCGGCGCCACACGGTCACCGAATCCGGCGTCGTCGTCGTCACGACCGACGACGAGCCGTTGATCGGGCCGCTGACGAGGCGCTGAACGAGGCGCTGCCGTTACGAGGCGGAAGCCGACCAGCCGGCGGCGGACTGGAGCGCTGACGTGAACGGATCAGCTCGAGCTACACGGCCGACTGCACAGACATCGAGGCTCGTGAAGATTACACGAGTGCACGGCCGCGAGATTCTCGACTCGCGCGGCAATCCGACCGTCGAAGTCGACGTGACGCTCGACGGCGGGGCGCTTCGGGCGCGCCGCGGTGCCGTCGGGCGCGTCGACGGGCGAACGCGAGGCGCTCGAGCTGCGCGACGGCGACAAGAGCGCGCTACGGCGGCAAAGGCGTCCGCAAGGCGGTCGCGAACGTGAACGGCGAGATCGCGAGCGCGCTCGACGGCGCGAGCGTTCGATCAGCGCGAGCTCGACGAGGCGATGATCGCGCTCGACGGCACGCCGACCAAGAGCCGGCTCGGCGCCAACGCGCTGCTCGGCGTCTCGATGGCGGCGCTGCGCGCCGAGGCGGCTGCTCGAAGGGCGTCCCGCTCTACCGGCACATCGGCGCGCTGTATCGGCAACGAGCGCGTTCACGCTGCCGGTGCCGATGATGAACATCCTGAACGGCGGCGCGCACGCCGACTCGAGCGTCGACTTCCAGGAGTTCATGGTCATGCCGGTCGGCGCGCCGTCGTTCGCCGAGGCGCTGCGGATCGGCGCGGAGATCTTCCACGCGCTGCGCGGCATCCTGAAGGGACGCGGCCAGTCGACCGGCGTCGGCGACGAGGGCGGCTTCGCGCCGAACCTCAAGTCGAACCGCGAGGCGGTCGAGGTGGTGCTCGAGGCGATCGGCAAGGCCGGGCTGAAGGCGGGCCAGCGACGTGTTCATCGCGCTCGACGTCGCGTCGAGCGAGCTCTGGGCCGGCGGCGGCCGCTACGTCTTCAAGAAGTCGGGCGAGGCGGACCGCACCTCCGAGCAGATGGTCGAGCTCTACGAGGACTGGATCCGGCAGTACCCGATCGTGTCGATCGAGGACGGCGTCGCGGAGGGCGACTGGGACGGCTGGAAGCTGCTGACGCAGGCGCTCGGCGACCGCGTGCAGCTCGTCGGCGACGACGTGTTCGTGACCAACCCGGAGATCCTGAAGCGCGGCATCGCCGACAAGGTCGGCAACGCGCCTGCTGGTGAAGCTGAATCAGATCGGCACCGTCACCGAAACGCTCGACGCCGTGGCGATGGCGCGCGACGCCGGCTACGCGACGATCATCTCGCACCGCTCCGGCGAGACCGAGGACTCGACGATCGCCGACCTGGCGGTCGGCACCGGCGGCCGGCCAGATCAAGACCGGCTCGGCGAGCCGCACCGATCGCGTCGTGCAAGTACAACCAGCTGCTGCGCATCGAGGAGGAGCTCGGCGCGTCGGCCGCGTACGCCGGCCGCGCCGCGATTCGAGCGCTTGCGTCGCGAACGTAGAACCTGAATCTGGCCAACAGGTCTTATGCATAAGCTCGTCCTGCTCCGCCACGGCGAAAGCACCTGGAACCAGGAGAACCGCTTCACCGGCTGGACCGACGTCGATCTCTCCGAACGCGGGCGCGCGGAGGCGCCGAGGCCGGCCGCCTGCTCAGGGAGGGCGGCTACGTCTTCGACATCGCCTACACGTCGGTGCTCAAGCGGGCGATCCGGACGCTGTGGATCGCGCTCGACGCGCTGGACCTGCTGTGGATTCCGGTGACAAGAACTGGCGGCTGAACGAGCGGCACTACGGCGCGCTGCAGGGCCTGAACAAGGCGGAGACCGCCGCGAAGCACGGCGACGCGCAGGTCAAGATCTGGCGCCGGAGCTACGACATCCCGCCGCCCCCGCTGGCGGCCGACGACGAGCGGCATCCGTCGCGCGATCCGCGCTACGCCAGCCTCGCCGCCGAACGAACTGCCGCTCACCGAGTCGCTGAAGGACACGGTCGCGCGCTTCCTGCCGTACTGGCACGCGACGATCGCGCCGGCGATCCTGGCGGGGCAGCGCGTGCTCGATCGCCGCGCACGGCAACAGCCTGCGCGCGCTGGTGAAGTATCTCGACAACGTCTCCGAAGCCGACATCGTCGAGCTGAACATCCCGACGGGCATTCCGCTGGTCTACGAGCTCGACGCCGAGCTGAAGCCGATCCGCCACTACTACCTGGGCGACGCCGCCGCGGCCGCGGCCGCCGCCGAGCGCGTCAAGAAGCAGGCAGCTTCGCGCTGACCGCGCCAGCTACCGCGCCTGCGCCGCGGGTGCCGCCTTGCCGGCAGGGGGCACGCGCGCGACGACGCCCTTGCCCTCTTCGATGGTGAGGAACTGGTTCACGGCGACGCCCGTCACCCGATCTTTCGCACCACCTGGCCACTCGACCTCGATCGCGGTGGCCGTCGCATCTCTGGCGAGCCCAAACGTCACGGCCATGTCGCTCTGCGACGCGTAGCTCGAACCGCTGCGGACGACGGTCCACTGGCGGCCCGCCGCGCTCTCGACGCGTACCACGGCGCCGATGCCGTCGCGGTTCGACTTCACGCCCCGCGCGCGGATGGAGATGAAGTTGTTCGCGTTGCCGCCGTCGTTCCGGTACAGGTACGCCGGACCGTGGTTCGTCGTGAACAGCACGTCGAGGTCGCCGTCGCAATCGTAGTCGGCGTACGCCGCGCCCCTCGCAACGATCGGCCTCGTGAACGGCGCGCCAACCGCGCCGCTGACATTCTCGAACTTGCGCTCACCCAGGTTGTGGAACAGCAGCGGCGCCTGCTTGTACTGGACCTTCGGCTGCACCCGGCCGATCTCCTCCTCGATGTGCCCGTTGGCGGCGAGGATGTCCGGACGGCCGTCCAGGTCGTAGTCGAAGAAGAAGACGCCGAACGCGAGCGAGAGCAGGCTGGCGCGGCCGACCGTCGACTTCGGCGCATCGTCGACGAACAGCCCCTTCCCTTCGTTGTGGTACAGCCCGAGCATCTGGTTCGAGAAGTTGCCCACGAGCAGATGCGGACGGCCTGACCGGTCGTAGTCGGCGGAGTCCACGCCCATGGCGCCGCGTGCCACGCCGTCTTCGCTGTAGGCGACACCGGCCAGCATGCCTACTTCGTTGAACGTTCCGTTCTTGTTGTTGCGATACAGCTTGTTCGGCTGCGTGTCGTTGGCGACGAAGATGTCCGGCCACCCGTCTGAGTCGTAGTCGAGCACCGTGATCCCGAGCGACTTGCTGGTGGGATCCGCGACGCCGGCTCTCGTGCTCACGTCCTCGAACCGCGCGCCGACGTTGCGATACAGCTTGGAGGCGACTCCTTTGTACGACTCCGGCGTGCAGTAGGACTTCGTCGAGCCGTCCAGCGAGCACCACAGGTCGTCCTTTGCGGTCCACTGGACGTAGTTGCCGACGAACAGGTCGAGCCGGCCGTCCTTGTCGTAGTCGAGGAAGGCGGCGCTCGTCCCGAAGCTCGCGTTGGCGATGCCGGAGGCTTTCGTCACGTCCCTGAACTTGCCCGCGCCCTCGTTGTGGAACAGCCGATCCCCCTCGAGCGCCGTCACGTACACATCGTCGCGGCCGTCGTTGTCGTAGTCGCCGACGGCGACGCCCATTCCGTACATCTCGACGTCGAGCCCGCTGCCGGCCGTGATGTTCGTGAAGGAGCCATTGCCGGCGTTTCGGTACAGCGCGCTCAGCGACCGGCGCCCGCGTGGCGTCCAGTCCTTGCTGTTCACGAGGAGCAGGTCCATCCAGCCGTCGCCATCGGCGTCGAGGAAGGCGGCCCCCGAGCCGAGCGTCTCCGGCAGGTACTTCTTTCCGGCTCGCCCACTGTTGTGGGTGAACGAGATGCCGGCCGTCGCGGTGACGTCGGTAAACGTGATAGCAGGCGCGGCGCCGGCCATCACGTCGAGGATCGCGGCGACGCCCAGCGTCGCCGCAACGAGCAGGCTGCGGTTTCTCATGGTCTAGTTGTTTCCACCCTGGGCTGCCGGCGTCAGGTTCACCGACTCGTGCTCGTGGATCTGCTGACGCTCGTTGTTCTCTTCGGGTTTGGCAAGGCGGCGGCCGCCGGTAATCGCCTGCGCCGATTCGTCGGCTTTGAAGCGCATGAACAGCTTCTGCTCGCGCTGCGCTTCCTCCTGGTTGCCGAGCCCCTGGTGGCTCAGCATCGCCGTGTAGTGCGCCTGGATGTCCTCGGGATCGACCTGCAGCACCTGTTTCACGGCGTCGAGCGCCTTCGCGTACTCGCGCTGCAGGAACAGGACGCGCGCCAGCTGGTTGAGCGCCACGCGGTCGCGCGGGTACTTCTGGACGACGACATTCAACGATTCGATCGCTGCGACATAGTCGCCGTCGGTCTTCTCGATGAGCGCCTTGAAGTAGTAGATGCGACCGAGGGAGGGATCGAGCTTCAGCGCCTCGGCGATGTACGGCTTGGCGGCGTCGGTCTCGCCTTCCTGAATCAGCGCGCGCGCCACGTTCAGCCAGCCATCGGCGTAACCCGGTTCGGCCTCGGTCACTTTCTTGAACGCGTACTCGGCGCCTTTCAGGTCGCCCTGGAGCAGCAGTCCGATGCCCCAGTCGTTCCAGCGCTCCCGGTCCTCCTTCTCGACGACCGGGTTCCACGCCGGAGGCGTCCGGCCATCGCCAACCGGCAGCGTCGCCGTCGCTTCGGCCAGCGTAACAATCGGCAGCGTCGGAATCTCGCCCTTGATCTTCGACGACACGTTCGCGGGGATATTCGCCGGGTCGAACGAGTAGTCCGAGCTGTTCGCCGACGCGCTGATCCGCGACGGGTCGGCCGGCTCTCCGGCGAACGCGAACTGCGTGTAGTAGTGGCTGAACTTGCGGTAGTGCAGCTTCGCCGTCAGCGTGATGGCCCCGCGCGCGCCGCTCGGGACGCGGATGCGATAGTGCACGGTGTCGGCGGCGCCGGGCGGGATGTTGCGCACGTAGAGCACGCTGCGCGCCTGCCAGGCGTTGCGCTTGTCGATCGGGTTGCCTTCGCCGTCAAGCTGGAAGGAGCGGTAGAAGTGCGCGCCCTCGTCGACCGGCCCCTTGCCCTCGTCGGCGACCTGGCCGCTCCAGTACACGACGCGGCCGTCGGCATCCTTGCCCTGCAGCTCGATCCAGATGTCGAAGGCGTCGAGCGTGCCGCCCGGGAAGAAGTGGCCGATGCGGCGCGTCCGCACCACGACGTCGACGCGCGCCGTCGATCCCGGCGCCAGCGTTGGCGCCGCCTTGTCGATCGGCGCGGCGACCTGCCCGACCTCGCGGATGAACACCGGGCCGGACTGTTCGGCCTCTTCGCCGGAACCGCTGCTGGAGAGCGCCTGCTGCGGGACGTCGCCCGCCCGGCGAATCATCCGGAATCCCCTCGGTCTTCTCGTCAATCGGCGAGACCGAGAAGATGTCCATCGTGATGAAGCCGGACTTCAGGAACTCCTCGACCTCCTTCATCTGCGTCGTGTCGTGGTTCACGAAGGGCACCGCCATGTTCGCCGCGGCGAAGCTGTGCGAGTGCACCGTCCCGTCCGCGTGGCGGCCCGGGTCGTTCGACTTCACCGATGCCATGTGGCAGTCGACGCAGGTCGAGGTCTTGGCGGGGTAATAGAAGGATCGGGCGCCCTGGCCCGAGACGCCGCTCGCCTGCCAGTTGTCGTAATCGTTGAACCCGCGGAACCACCGGTAGCCGTTCACCGGGATGTCGAGATGCACCTTGTGGCACGCGGCGCAGTACTCCGAGGAGTCATTCCGCATGAACGGCTTCATGAAGGTTCGCCGGTGCGGCTCCGGGTTCAGATAGGTCATGAACCGATCGAGCCGGCGGATGATCGGGTTGTTGCTGTTCGCGAGCTCGTGCAGCGGCGGGTACTCGATCGTGAAGCCGCCGTTCCCCATGCTGCTGTCGACGTGGGTGATCGAGTGGCACGAGGTGCAGGCCAGCCCCGCGTGCGCCTCCGGCGTGTCCATCTGCTCTTTGATCGGCCGATCGAACCGTCCGTTGAAGAACACCGCGTGATCGTGGCAGCCGGCGCACCACTTCGATGGTGTGGTGCCGACCGTGTCCTGCATGTACTCGATCGACTTGCGGTAGAACTGGTTGTTGAACGAGGCGAAATGATGCATCGAGCGCTGCCACTGGTCGTAGATGTCCTTGTGGCATTCGGCGCAGCGCTCGGAGTCCATGAAGAAGTTCGCCGGGATGATGCCACCGACGTTCGTCTTCGCCGACGAGGGGAAGAAGGGGCTCTGCGGTCCGCCGCCCTCTTCCTGCATCGTCACGGGCGGCTTCGCCGGGTTGATGATGCGGGCCGTCGCAGGGTTCGCCTTCTCGTATTGAATCGCGGCGAGCGGAAACGCGAACGCGAACACCGCCGCGAAGGTCGCGGCCATCCCAAACGCGCGCGTGCCGCCGCGGGTGCGCAGCAGGCGCACCGCGAAGGGCAGCAGCGCTGCGACGCCGACCGCCGCCGCGATGATGTGCGACCGCATCACCCAGGCGTGCTCGCGAAGGTTGCCCACGTACACGAGCCAGAGCCCGAAGGCGAGCGCTGCGGCGAGGGGCAGTGTGGCCAGGAGCGTACCGCGCCTCACCTCCGCGTCACGGAGCAGCAGCACGCCGTACAGCACGGCCAGGAGCACCCCGATGACGAGGTGCGCGAGCACGTTGCCCATGTAGAAGACGGTCGGGTGCGCGAACGCGGCAATGTAGCCGCTGTTCACGAGCAGCACCACCAGGCCGGTGGCGACCGTGACCCTGAGGGACAGCCTGTTCATGCCCGTGTGCCTCGCGGAATCGTGTGCGGGCGCATTACCCGCGGCGAGTGGCTCACTGCGTCCGGCCCGGCTTGCGCGTGAACTCCTTCTTGTAGACGTCCATGTAGACCTTGATCGCCTCGTCCTCCGAGGGGAGGCGCAGGCCGTCCGTGAAGCGGTTCATGAAGCTGAAGTTGCACGCCTGCAACAGCACCTCGAGCGCGCCCTGCTCCTGGAACTCCAGCTTGAGCGCCGCGTAGTCCGCGTCGGTCACCGATGCCGGCGCGGCGGTCACCTTGCGCGCAAAGACCACGGCGGCGAGCTCGCGCGGCGTGAGCGACGTGTCGCCCCTCTCCATCGCAAGCAGCTTGGTCGGGTCGACACCGAGACGGCGCAGGCCGACGACCTGGTGAATCGTGCAATACCGGCAGCCATTCGCCATCGACACCGCGAACGACACCTGCAGCAGGATGTCGCGTCCGACCATCGACCCTGCCGAATTGGCAGCGCCGAACTCGCGCCAGGCGTTCGCCAGCGCGGGAACACGGAACATCGCGCGCTGTGAGTTGGCCATCCCGAGGCCGAGCCCCCCGTTGCCGGCGGCCGGACGCGAGGCCGCGACGAGCGCGGTGCCCGAGCCCTTGATTTCCTCGTCGGACAGCAGCGCGACGCGCACCGGCGCCCGATCGCGGGCGGGTGACGCCGGCACCGCCGGTTTGACGTTCGCGTCGAGCACCCACGCTTCCACCGGAAGGCCGAGCCCCTCCACCATGCGCGTGAAGTAGTTGAAGAAGCTGACGGTAAACGTCAGCTCCACGATCTCCGAATCGGTGTAGTAGCCGCGCATCTGCCTGAACTCATCGTCCGGCATGCCGTAGATGTCGACCGTCTGCAGTTCGGCCCAGCGGAGCGCGAGCCGCTCGGCAGGTGGAAGCGTCGCCAGCTTGTTGTCGCGCAGCGCCGCGAGGAGCGCGGTGCCTTCCGCGGTCGTGCGCAGCAGACGGGTGAGGTGCGCCGTGCCATACGCGCTGCCGTTTACCTGCGCGATCCGCGTCGCCATTGCCAGCTTGAGCGACGGGGACAGCGTGCCCTCGTAGATGAACGTCCGTACGAGATGTGCGAACGGCTTGACGACGTCCGGTTTGGCCGCGAAGGCCCGCAGGTAGTTCGGCACACGGCCGCTCCCCCTGGCCTCGAGCGACTCGATGCCGTCGAACGCCGCAGACGTCACCGGCGCGAGCGGCACGCGGGCGGTCGCGCTCGTGCGCGAGTGCGCCTGCGCGTCCAGCATGGCAATCGAAATGACCGGCCGGGCCTGCGCACCCTGCGGCACCTGTGCGGCGGCTTGCGCCGCGCCAAACGGAGCCAGGACCACCAGGCACACCGGCAGAAGACAAAGTCTCACGTTCACTGCGAACTCCTCTACTCGTGCTGAAGACGTGCCGATCAACATCGGTCACGGGCCGGTTGGCGTCAATAGTAGGAACGCACTAGAGGGCGGGACCGCGGCGCAGGAGTACCTCGCGGGCCAAAGAAAAAAGGCCGGCGCGCCATGGAGGTGCGCCGGCCTGAGCTGAGAGCCGAACCGTTCAGGATCTGCTATTCGACGGGCTCCGCCGTTTCATCGGCCGCAATCCGCAGCGAGCGCAGGAACCGGCGATCGTTGGCAGTGACCTCGAAGCCGCGGCGGACGGGGACCATGCGAGACGGCGCAGCGACGCGCGCAAGCGTCTGGGCCTGCTGCTTGCGGTTGGCGAAACCGACCACCGCCTCCAGCGTGATCTTCATCTCGAACCCGGCCGCCCGCGCTCGCTCGCGGCACGCTTCGACCTGCGGACTCTCGGCCACGGCAGCAGCGATAGCGTCGGCCATTTCCCGCGCGAACCGGTTGACGTCGTCCATCGTTGTCCTCCCACGCCGCCGGCCGGAATCCCGGGGCGCTTCCCAACCGTCCGCGCACGAGGCGTTGGAACGGTCGAGCGCTCTCTGTTCCTTGCTGGTCGAAATCGAGTGCGGTAAGTCGAGTTTAGGGTTGAAATCCATGGTCTGTCAAGGACTTACGGCCACGCCGGACGTGCAGTTCCGGCAACTCGCGTGCGTCGAAACAAAAATAGACGAGCTTTGTTGCCTGCCCTAAGGACGAGCTAGCGCGCCGCAGGTACAATCGCCCCGCAGCAAGCCGATGGGCGAAATCGGATTTCCAGGCGAATTTCCCTTCACCAGGGGCATCCAGCCGACGATGTATCGTGGCCGCCTCTGGACGATGCGGCAGTACGCCGGCTTCGGGACGGCCGCCGAATCGAACACGCGGTACCGCTACCTCCTCGATCAGGGGGTCTCCGGCTTGAGCGTGGCCTTCGACCTCCCGACGCAGATGGGGTACGACTCCGACCACTACCTCGCGCAGGGAGAGGTTGGCCGCGTCGGCGTCGCCATCGACTCGATCGAGGACATGGCGCTGCTCTTCGACCACATCCCGCTCGACCGCGTGTCGACGTCGATGACGATCAACGCCACGGCCGCGATCCTGCTCTCGCTGTACATCGCCGTTGCGAAACGCCAGGGCGTCGCGCCGTCAAGGTTGTCCGGGACCGTGCAGAACGACGTGCTGAAGGAGTACGTCGCCCGGGGCACGTATATCTATCCGCCGCGCGCGTCGCTCCGCATCATCACCGACATCGTCGCCTACTGCGAGCGCGAGCTCCCGAACTGGAACACGATCTCAATCAGCGGGTACCACATCCGAGAGGCCGGCTCCACGGCGGTGCAGGAAGTGGCGTTCACCTTCGCACATGCGATCGCCTACGTGCAGGCCGCCATCGACGCAGGACTCGACGTCAACCAGTTCGGCCAGCGGCTGTCGTTCTTCTTCAACGCGCACAACGACTTCCTCGAGGAAATCGCCAAGTTCCGCGCCGCGCGCCGGTTGTGGGCGCGGATCATGCGCGACCGCTTCAAGGCGACGAATCCGCGGGCGCAGCAACTCCGGTTCCACACGCAGACCGCCGGAAGCACGCTGACGGCGCAGCAGCCGGACAACAACGTCGTGCGGGTGGCGATTCAGGCGCTGGCCGCGGTGCTCGGAGGGACACAGTCGCTGCACTGCAACGGCCGCGACGAGGCGCTGGGGCTGCCGACAGAGGATGCTGCGCGTCTCGCCCTGCGGACGCAGCAAATCATCGCGGGGGAGACCGGCGTCGCCAACACGGTGGACCCGGTCGGCGGCGCGTACGCGATCGAAGCACTGACCGACACGATCGAGCGCGACGCCGAAGCGCTGATCGCGCGTATCGACGCGTCCGGCGGGACGCTCGTGGCGATCGAGACCGGCTTCATCCAGCGCGAGATCCAGGAGTCCGCGTATCGCGCGCAGCGTGCCGTGGACGCAGGCGAGGCGGTGGTCGTCGGGGTCAACCGGTTCACGACCGACGAGGCCCTGCCGATCGATGTCTTCCAGATCGATCCGGCGATCGAGCGGCAGCAGGTGGAACGTGTTCGCGCACTGAGGGCGGCGCGGGATGGCGCGCAGTGGCGCCAGGCGCTCGACCGGGTCGCCGCCGCCGCACACGACGGCACCAACCTGATGCCCACGCTCGTGGCAGCCGTGGACGCGCGCGCGACGGTCGGCGAAATCTCCGACACCCTCCGCCAGGTCTTCGGGGAGCACACGGAGAGCAACGAGATGTGACGGCTTGACCCCCGCAGTGCCGGTCCTCTCCGTTCGGTCGCTGACCGCCGCGTTCGATCTGCCGTCGGGCCCCGCCACCGCAGTCGACGGCGTCAGCTTCGACATCAGCCCGGGCGAGACGCTCGGCCTCGTGGGCGAGTCGGGCAGCGGTAAGTCGGTGACGGCACTGTCGATCGTCCGGCTGCTGCGCCACCCGGGCCGCGTCGCGGGTGGCGAGGTGCGCTTCAAGGGGCGCGATCTGCTCACGCTGACGGAACCGGAGATGCGGGACGTCCGCGGCGCCGACATCGGCTTCGTCTTCCAGGAGCCGATGACCGCCCTCGATCCCGTCTACACGGTCGGCGACCAGATCGCCGAAGCACTCGCCGTGCACGGCCGCGCACGCGGCCGGGCTGCCCGGACGCGTGCCATCGAGCTCCTCAAAGCCGTGCGCATCCCGGATGCCGCGAAGCGGGTCGACGACTATCCGCATCAGCTCTCGGGGGGCATGCGCCAGCGCGTTGTCATCGCGATCGCGATTGCCTGCTCACCGGCGCTTCTGATCGCGGACGAGCCGACCACGGCGCTCGACGCGACGACCCAGGCAGAGATTCTCGAGCTCCTCGTCGACATGCAGCGGTCGCTCGGCCTCTCGATGCTGCTGATCACGCACGACCTCGGCGTCGTCGCGCGGACGGCAAAGCGCGTCGCGGTGATGTACGCCGGGCGGATCGTGGAACAGGGGCCCGTGCGGGATGTGCTGAACGACCCGCAGCATCCCTACACGCGCGGCCTCCTGGCGTCGCTGCCTGCCAGGAATGGCGCGCGGCTACGCCCGATCGAGGGTGCGGTCCCCGTACTCGGCGCCTTTCCGGCGGGCTGCGCGTTCCACCCCCGTTGCCCGGATCGGTTCGAGCCGTGCGACGTCACGCCGCCCGAGGCCTACGCGACGGCGCCTGGCCGCCAGGTACGCTGCTACCTGCACGCGCCTGACGCTTCGTCCGGTCGGCGCCCGCTCGACGCCGACACGTCCGACGCCCGCCATGGCGCTCGTTGAAGTCGAAAACCTCGTAAGGCAGTTCACGCGCGGCGGCGGGCTGCTCCGCCGCGGCACGACGGTCACGGCCGTCGATCGCGTGAGCTTCAGCATCGACGAAGGCGAGACGTTCGGGCTGGTCGGGGAATCGGGCAGCGGCAAGACGACGACCGGGCGATGCCTGTTGCGGCTCATCGAACCGACTTCCGGCGCGGTCCGCTTCCGCGGCGACGACGTGCTCGCGTATCCGCCGGATCGTCTGCGTGCAGCGCGCCGCGACATGCAGATCGTCTTCCAGGATCCGTACTCGTCGCTCAACCCACGCATGCTGGCGCGCGACATCGTCGAGGAGCCGCTGGTCATCCACCGGATCGGCGAGCGCGCGGAGCGGCGCGATCGGGTCGCCGAACTGTTCACGCTCGTCGGACTGGATCCGGCGCACCTCGATCGCTATCCGCACCAGTTCAGCGGCGGACAGCGGCAGCGCATCGGCCTGGCGCGGGCGCTCGCGCTCAACCCGCAGTTCCTCGTGCTCGACGAGCCGGTGTCGGCGCTCGACGTGTCGGTGCAGGCGCAGGTCGTCAACCTGCTGATCGATCTGCAGGCGCGTCTGAAGCTCACCTACCTGTTCATCACACACGACCTCCGTCTGGTGCAGCACGTCTGTCATCGCGTGGCGGTCATGCATCGCGGGCGCATCGTGGAGCAGGGTCCGACCGACGTGCTGTTCGGTGCGCCGACCGACGCGTACACGAAGAAGCTGCTCGCAGCGGTCATGGACTGAGTCGCAAGTCGCAAGTCACAGGTCATCAGTCGGGCGACTTGCGGTGACGGTCCTTCCGGCTCTCGCGTTCGAGGTGTGCGATGAGGCCGGTCAGCATTCGGCCGACTTCTTCATACAGCTGGATGATACGGCCGCACTCGCTCTCGGTCGCCGGGCAGCGCGCCGTGGCGATCGCGAGCTGCGCGCGGATTTCGGCGGCGCCGCCGCGCGCGTCATACAGGTATCGTGCGAAGTGCCGGTCGGTCTTCTGCTCGAATCCTTCCGCGATGTCGGCGATCACTCGCACCGACGCGCGGTTCATCTGGGCGATCAGGTCGTGCTCGCGCGCAAGCGGGCCTCGCCGCGAGAGGGCAAATAGTGCCTCCGCAGCCGCGCGCGCCTTCTGAAAAACCTGCAACTCGCCCACGGTTCTGGCCACGATTGGCGCGAAGAGGCACGCCGCGTGCCATCGCAGGTCTCGACTTGGGACTGGACTTGGGACTTGTGACTTGCGGTAGCTTGACTAGACTGTCCCCATGGGCGCGCGGACCCTCGTCACCATCGTCGTGCTGCTGGCCCTCGCATCGACGGCCGCCGCGCAGTTCCGGCGCGGTCTCCGCGGCGGCTATGCAAGCCGGCCGCTGCGCTACGCGACGATCGAGGACGTGGACGGCAGCTTCCAGTTCTGCCGCGCGGTCTACCGGCAGTCGTCGGGCGGCGACGGCGGCAGCTGGAGCGTCGATTTCCCGCGGGCCGATCAGAACCTGTCGATTCGGCTCTCGGAGCTGACGAGGACGCCGATCAGCACGCAGCCCGACGGCGAGCCAAACCACCTGCTCGTGAACTTTCAGGACGCCGTGCTCTTCCGCTGCCCGTTCGTGATGGCCACGGAGGTGGGATCGCTGTTCATCAGCGAGCCCGAAGCGGCGATGCTCCGCGACTACCTGCTCAAGGGCGGGTTCCTCTGGGTGGACGACTTCTGGGGCGAATACGCGTGGGACAACTTCGAGGCGCAGATCCGGAAGGTGCTGCCGTCAGGTGCGTACCCGATCGTGGACCTCCCGATCGAGCATCCGATCTTCCATGCGTTGATGCCGCTCAAGGCGGTGCCGCAGGTACCGTCCATCAACTTCTGGCTGGGGAGCGGCGGCGGGACGTCGGAGCGCGGGCGCGACAGCGCCGACGTCCACGCGCGCGCCATCGTGGACGATCACCAGCGGGTGATGGTGTTCATCACGCACAACACCGACATCGGCGATGCCTTCGAGCGTGAAGGCGACAGCCGCGACTATTTCCTGCGGTTCTCGGTCGAAGGCTACGCCCTGGGCGTGAACGTGCTGCTGTACGCGATGACGCACTGACGCAGCGGGAAGTTCGTGAGTTGGCGACTTGGTGATTTGGCGACTTGCGACTTGCGACTTGCGACTTGCGACTTGCGACTACGAAGTTTATGCCGCCCGTCTCACATCCTGCTCCACCTGCCCGTCGCGGATGTGAATCGCGCGATACGCGTAGGCCGCGACGTCGGCTTCGTGCGTGACGAGCACGATCGTGTTCCCGGCCTTGTGCAGTCGCTCGAACAGCCCCATGATCTCCACGCCGGTTTTCGAATCCAGGTTGCCGGTGGGTTCGTCGGCGAGCAGGATGGACGGGTTGTTGACCAGCGCGCGTGCGATCGCGACGCGCTGGCGCTGACCGCCTGAGAGCTCGTTGGGCCGGTGGGTCATGCGGCTGGTGAGCTCCACCTTGTCGAGGGCCGCGCGGGCGCGCTGTTCGCGCTCCTTCGCGGGCACGCCCGCGTATACGAGCGGCAACTCGACGTTCCGCAGCGCCGTCGCGCGCGGCAGCAGGTTGAACGTCTGGAAGACGAAGCCGATCTCCTCGTTGCGGATGCGGGCCAGCTCGTTGTCATCCATCTGGCTGACCTGCTTCGCGTTCAGCAGGTACGACCCCTTGCTCGGCGTGTCCAGGCATCCGATCAGGTTCATCAGGGTCGACTTGCCGGAACCCGACGGCCCCATGATCGCCACGTACTCACCGCGCTCGATCCGGATCGAGACACCCCGCAGCGCGTGAATCTCCTCGGAACCCATCTGGTAGGTCTTCCAGAGGTCGACGGTTTCGATCATGCCCATAGGTCTCCATCATAGACGAGCGCCGCAAAGGCGCGGTTCCCGCCGCCGCCGCGTGCGCCAGGGGACTTGGGGACTTGGGGCCTTCGGCTTGACAATAGTCGATCCAATGTCCCTCGCCCACGCCCTCTCCGCGCACACCACCAGCAGCACGCGCGCACGGGGGGCCGACTACTTCCAGGCCGGCGCCATCGTCCACTTCGATCCGCACGGCTCGATGGTCTACGCGGTCGTCCGCGGCAGCGACGATTACGTCGTGCGTCTCGAGGCCGCCGGACGCCAGATCCGCGGCACCTGCACCTGCCCGTACTTCAGCGACCGCCTGCAGCCGTGCAAGCACCTGTGGGCGGTGGCGCTCGAATGCGACGAACGGCGCGAGCTCCAGCTCGCCGAGACACCGGGCGCGCCTCCCATCGCCTTCGTGCCGGTTCCGCTCGGCGACGATCCCGGCGACGAGGCATGGCCGGTCGACGATCCGGAGTTTCAAACCCCTCACCGCCAACCTGCTTCACAGCCCGTGGCCCGCGGCCATGGGGCGTCGTGGCGACAGGCGCTCGCGGCCATCGAGTCCGAGACACGCGACGCCGGGGAGCCGCTCGACACGGACCCGGGACGGCTGCTGTACGTCGTCGACCTTGCGCTCTCGCAGCAGGCAGGGGCCCTGACGGTGCACCTGATGCGGCAGGAGCAGAAGCAGACGGGCGACTGGGGCGTTCCTCGACCGGCACGCATCGACTCCGCGCGCCTGACCGGTGTTCCGGACGAGGATCGGACGATCGTCGAGCGGCTCGCCGGCGCGCGCCCGGCGTATTCCGCGTCCTGGAACGAGACCGGTCTTCCGATCACGTCCCCCATGTACCTGAGGGGAACGGTGGCTCGCGACCTCCTCCCGCTGATGTGTGCAACCGGGCGTTGCCGCTTCGCGATGACCGTCCCGTCGGGGAGGCCGCAAAGTGCCCCGCTTGCCGATTCTCACGTTCGACAACGGCACACCGTTGCAGCCGGCCCTCCGCATCGCACGCGACGAGGACGGTGGCGCGTACGTCATCGAGGGGATGCTCGAAGGCGACCGCGTCGTACCGCTCGCTTCGGTGCGGCTGCTGCTTCCGGACGGCATCGGCCTGACCGACGACCGGGCGTTCCGCTTCGACGCGAACGCCATACTTCCCTGGATGCGCCAGCTCCACGCGCGCGGACCGCTGCGCGTCCCAATCGAGCAGGGCGACCGGCTCAGGGCCGCCCTCATTGCCACTGGCACCGCCGACGCTGAAGGGTTGCCCGAGGAGCTACGCGCTCGAATCATCGACGCCGTGCCCGCACCGTCGCTCGTGCTGCGCGCTGACGAGTGGGATCGACGCTACATGGAAGCCGAGGTCGCGTTCTCCTACAGCGGAGGCCCGGTCGTGCCCGCGACATCGTCGACGCTCGCGCCCACGGCCGATCCGCACGTGATGTCGCGCCGATCGACGGAGTCGGAGCGAGCGGCGCTCGAACGGCTCCGCGCGCTCGGCGTGCGCACGGCGTGGGACCGGTGGGATCGGCGGCAGCGGCTGCAGCTCCCGGTCGCAGAGGCGCCGCGCGTCGTCCGCGCACTCGTGCCAGACGGGTGGCGTGTGGAAGTCGACGGGCACCGCTATCGTCCCGCCACGGCGACGCCCGAGATGGAGGTCCGCTCCGGCATCGACTGGTTCGAACTGCACGGCGACGCGTCGTTCGACGATCAGCGCGTGGCGCTGCCGCAGCTCCTCGAAGCGATCGAGCGCCGCAACGGGGCGGTCGCGCTGCCGGACGGCACTTTCGGGATCGTTCCTGACGAGTGGCTTCGCGGCCTCGCGCCGCTCGCGGTGGCGGCGCGCGACGCCGGCCACCTGCGCTTCACCGGGCCGCAGATGGCGCTGGTCGATGCGCTCCTCGACCAGCGGCCGGCCGTAACGTGGGACGAAGCGGCTGCTGCTGCGAGGGACAGGCTGCGAAGGGTCGACACCATCGCCCCCGAACGTCCGCCGGCATCGTTCAGGGGCGAACTGCGCAGCTACCAGCAGGAAGCGCTCGGCTGGCTGGCGTTTCTGCGCCGCTCGGGTTTCGGTGGTTGCCTCGCCGACGACATGGGCCTCGGCAAGACCGTCGTCGTGCTGGCGCTGCTCGAAGCGAGACGGCACGCGCGCGACGAAGAGGGGCGCGCGCCTCACCCGTCGCTCGTCGTGGTTCCGCGCTCGGTGCTCTACAACTGGCAGCAGGAAGCCGCGCGGTTCGCGCCCGGACTGCGGGTGCTCGACTTCTCTGGCGCCGATCGCCGCGCGCGCATGCACAGGATCGCGGAGAGCGACCTGGTCCTCGTCACGTACGGCACGCTCCGCCGCGACGCTCCCGCGCTCGTCGATCGCGAGTTCGACTACATCGTCCTCGACGAGGCCCAGACCATCAAGAACGCGAACACCGCAGGGGCGAAGGCGGCGCGACTCCTGCGCGGCCGGCACCGGCTGGCGCTGAGCGGCACACCCGTAGAAAACAGGCTGGCGGATCTCTGGAGCCTGTTCGAGTTCCTCAACCCGGGATTGCTCAGCGGCTCGACCGCCTTCTCCCGCGCGTTCTCGGCATCAGCCGATGCGGAGCAGTTGAACATGCTCGGCCGCGGCCTGCGGCCGTTCATCCTGCGGCGCACCAAGGAGCAGGTCGCCTCGGAGCTGCCGGAGCGCACCGAGCAGACGCTGATCTGCGAGCTCGAACGCCCGCAGCGCCTCCTCTACGACGAGCTCCGCGACCACTATCGCCGCCAGCTGCTCGGCGGCCGCATGGCGTGGGAGCGTTCGAAGCTCCAGGTCCTCGAGGCCCTGCTGCGACTGAGGCAGGCAGCCTGCCATCCCGGCCTCGTCGACGCACGCCGCGCATCCGATTCGTCCGCCAAACTCGATCTGCTGGTGCCTCGCATCGTCGAGACCATCGAAGAGGGGCACAAGGCGCTGGTGTTCTCTCAGTTCACGAGCTTTCTCTCACTGCTGCGGACGCGGTTGGATCGTGAAGGCCTCACCTACGAGTACCTGGACGGCCGGACCCGCGACAGGGCCGCACACATCGATCGCTTCCAGACCGATCCGGCCTGCCCCCTGTTTCTCATCAGCCTCAAGGCAGGCGGAGTCGGCCTGAACCTCACCGCAGCCGACTACGTGTTCATCCTGGATCCGTGGTGGAATCCGGCCGCGGAGGCGCAGGCGATCGACCGCACGCACCGCATCGGCCAGACGCGCAATGTCTTCGCGTACCGCCTGATCGCGCGGGATACCGTGGAAGAGCGGGTCCTGGAACTGCAGCAGCGAAAGAGAGAGCTGGCCGACGCCATCATCACGGCGGACAACAGTGTCATCCGGGGCCTGCAGCGCGAGGACCTCGAGCTGCTGCTCTCATGAGGTCCGGCTGACGCTGGCCAGCGAAGTCTGTCCCGATCAATCCGACAGGAGATAGTGCGGTGCGTTCGGACGCGCGTGCCTGGACCACCGGGTCGCGATCGAACGGCCCGCAGCAGCCACAAAGGCCGCCGGGTGTCCCACCGAGCGATACCACACCCAGTCGGTCAGGCCACCGACTCCATACCGCATCCGAAACCACCATTCGTCCGGCCAGAGCACGTCCGACCGCAAGGCGGCGGACCACGCGAACGATGACGATGCGAGCGGACGAACGGGCCACTGCGCTGACACCGCGCACTCGCCCAGTTGTGCTGCGACCTTCGGGGACCAGGGAACGAGGCACGAGACCAGCGCCAGCGCACGGACCAGGCGCGGGTGACGTCGACGGAGGCGATCCCAGTCGAGGAGATCGACCCATGCTTCGGCTCCGTGCACCAGGTCGGCGAGCGCGATCAGCCTCAGGCCCGGACAGAGCGTGTTGATCGCGAAGCCGTGTGCGTACGCGTGCCACAGCAGGTCCTCCCGCGCCGGAGCCCGGGCCGTCACGCCACCGAACTCGACCTGCTGCGACGCGGGGGCAAGATCCGAGTAGCCGAGCGGCGCGAGGAGAGGCGTGCGAGGAAGGAGCTCATGGTGGATCTCGATCGTTACCGTCGCTCCGTCCACGTTCCTCGACAATCCGGGCAGGTGATGGTGCCATCGGTGATGGCGGCTTGCCGGCCGCTGCGAACCCACCGCGAACAAGGACATCATGCGCTCGCCGGAGATCGTCCTTGTGGACCAGCACATCGATGTCACGCATCGGTCGAAGGCGCGGATCGGCGTACGCCAGGTGCGCGAGCGCGGCGCCCTTCAGCAGGAGGAGCCTCACGCGCGATCGATCCATCGCGACCAGGACGTCGGACATGACCCGAGCGCGAACGGCGGCGGCGTGGGCGTGCTGCACGCAGCGAGCGCGCAGCCGATCGAGGACAGCGGCGTCGGCAGCCAATCCGGCCGCGCGGATGTGCGCGGACAGGAGCGGGTCGAGGCCATGATGCTCCGCGGCATCGACGAGTCCGTCCGAAGGCAGCGCGGGGAACGCCGCTGCCAGCGAAGCCTCGACCAGACCATGGCCCGGCCGCTGCGTGCAGAGAGCCAGCGCCTGGAATACGCCGACGTTCTCGCTCATGACATCGACGCGATGAGCCGGCGCGCGGCTGCCTGCGCCTCTCCGCGCTCGCTCCGCAGCGCCGTTGCACGAAGCACGGTCTGGCGGAGTATCGGCATCGTCCGTGCCGGCGGCTGACGTGCCGCGATCGTGTTCTCCATCAGGAGGAGAAGCGCTTCTCCTTTCGAGAGAGGCCGGGGCCGCCATCGTGCCCGGCGCCGATAGTGCGTCGCCAGGATGATGTCGACGAACGTCGCGGACCGCGCGGTCGATGCGCCAATCGATTCGGCATGAACCCGCTGCGGCGGTGCAGACCCGTCGGCGCGCAGCGACAGCGGCAGTGGGTAGGGGTGCACCCGCCCGTCCGCGTCGAGCAACGCGAACTCATCGGAGTAGTACTCCGCCCCCGCCCGCAGCAGCGCGTGCACAAGGGTTGACTTGCCCGCGTGGCTCCGCCCTGGAATCAGGATGCCGTGCCCCTGCCATGCGACGGCGCCCGCGTGCACGAACAGGACGCCGCGGGCACGTGCGGCAGTCTGGATCTTCGCGTGACTCTCGAACGCATCGATCAGCACGTCGATGCCGGTCGCCGAGCGGACGACGTCGCCGTCACACGTCAGATGGTATTCGGGCGACCCGCGCGCCTCCTGCGACGTGATCCTGCGGAGCACGTACTGGACGTCAGCGCAACCTTGACGGTAGTCGCGCCAGCCAAGCTCGCTGGCGCGACACCGCACAGCCGCCATCGTCTCGTCGTCGCAGGCCTGGACGGCGAACGACGTCCCGTAGGCGCGAAAGTGCGCCTGCCGGCCAGCAATTACCACGTGACGACGACCTGACCGTTGCCCGCTCTGACGCCCTGCAGGTGCGAGACGCCCGTTGCGGTCGGATCCGTGAACGACGAGCCGCCTCCCCCTCCGCCGCCGGCCGCGCCCGCGCCACCACCGCCGCCACCGTAGTAGCCGCCACCGCCGCCTCCGCCGGCACCGATGCCTCCGGCACCACCGGCTCCGCCGATGCCAAGCGCACCAGCCGTTCCGATGACGATACCGGCACCGGCGGCACCGCCGGCAGCCGGCGTACCGCCTCCCCCACCGGCGGCACTGGCGCTCGGGCTGCCTGTCACACCCGTCAGCCCTCCGCCGCCGCCGCCGCCGATCGCGACGGCCGCAGCACCCGCGCCACCGCCGCCACCCGCCACGATGACGCGATCCGTGAGCGCTGCCCCTCCACGACGCACGTCCGATGAGCCGCCGCCACCGCCAGCCAGCGAACCGCCTCCGCCGGCCGCCCCACCGTTGAATCCACCGGGTCCGCTGACGACGAAAGTCCCTGCCCCACCTTGTCCGCCGACGTAGACATTCAGCATCGTGCCCGCCGTCACGGGCAGCGTCGCCGTCACCGAGCCGCCAAGACCGGCGCCGCCGTTGTTGGAGCCTCCAGGACCTCCCGCAGCACCCTGTGCGGTCACCGTCACACTGACGACGCCGGCCGGCACGACGAAGGTCTGTACGCCACCGGTGTAGTTGAGCGTCGTCGTTCCGCCCGTGGCGGACTGAGCCTGCAGCGGCGTGGGCGCCACGATTGACGTCACCACAGGCAACAGCGCCGCGGTCTTGCCAAGCCGTATGAGCAGCGCGCGGCGCGACGGAGACGGAACAGCGATGTCGTTGGCCAGCAGGTGCTTCCTGCTGAACTCGGTGAGAGCAAACCTGACGACGTCCTCCGCGTGAGGCAGCTGCGACTCGCGGCGCAGGGCCTCCGCGATCTCCGCATCCGTCCTTGCGCCGTCGCACAAATTCCAGATGCGCGCCGCCGTCGGGTTGAGGGAGTGGACCTCGCTACGGGTCCACTCGTAGACGGATGCCTCGTCGCCAAGCTGTTCGGTATGGGTTGACGCAGATCTCTTCGGAACCATCCTGCCTCCTTGACGCAGATGTTCTGAGAACCGGGAGGGGTTACCGGGACGCGAGAGTGTCACCCCGCCGTCCTAGCTCGTCAAGCAGAGCAGGCCTGGAAAACTCGGTGCCCGTGGCACGGCGACCGAGCCACCGGAAACGTCAGCTCTCTTCCGCTTCGTACTGCGTCTTCAGCTTCGCCACCACCGACGGATCGGCCAGCGTCGTCGTGTCGCCAAGCGCCTTGCCTTCCGCAATGTCGCGCAGCAGCCGCCGCATGATCTTGCCCGACCGCGTCTTCGGCAGGTCGGCGGTGAAGATGATGTCGTCGGGCTTCGCGATGGCGCCGATCTTCTTCGCCACGTGCTCGCGCAGATCCTCGACGCGCTGCTTGGAGGCCTGCTGCCCTTCCTTCAGCGTCACGAAGGCCGCAATCGCCTGCCCTTTGATCTCGTGCGGACGCCCCACGACCGCTGCTTCCGCCACGCTCGGGTGATCCACGAGCGCGCTCTCCACCTCCATGGTCCCGATCCGGTGACCCGCGACATTCAGCACATCGTCGACGCGCCCAAGAAGCCAGAAGTTGCCCTCGGCATCGAGCTTCGCGCCGTCACCTGTGACGTAGACTTCCGGGCCCCACTTGTTCCAGGTACTGGCGGACGTAGCGCTCGGGATCGCCGTAGATACCGCGCAGCATCGCCGGCCAGGGGCGCGTCAGCGCGAGCAGCCCGCCACCCTCGCGCACCGTCTCCCCGCGCTCGTTCTTGATCTCCGCGGCGATGCCAGGGAACGGACGCGTCGCCGAACCAGGACGCGTCGTCGTCACGCCCGGCAACGGGGTGATCATGATCGCGCCCGTCTCGGTCTGCCACCAGGTGTCGACGACCGGGCAGCGCTCGCCGCCGATGTAGCGGTAGTACCAGACCCAGGCCTCGGGGTTGATGGGCTCACCGACCGAGCCGATCAGCCGCAGCGACGAGAGATCGTGCTTCTGCGGCCAGTCGAGCCCCCAGCGCATGAACGCGCGAATGGCGGTGGGGGCCGTATAGAAGATCGTCACGCCATACTTGGCGATGAGCGACCAGAACCGGTCCTTCTGCGGCCAGTCGGGCGCGCCTTCGTACATCAGCACCGTGGCGCCGTTCGCCAGCGGCCCGTAGACGACGTAGCTGTGGCCGGTAACCCAGCCGATGTCTGCCGTGCACCAGTACACGTCTTCGTCCTTGAGATCGAACACGAGCTTCGTCGTCGCGTAGGTGCCCGTCAGGTAGCCGCCGGTCGTGTGGACGATCCCCTTCGGTTTCCCCGTGGTGCCGGACGTGTAGAGGATGTAGAGCATCGCCTCGGCGTCCATCGGCTCGGGCGGACACTGCGGGGATGCGTCCTGCATCAGGCGGTGGTACCAGTGGTCGCGTCCCTCCTGGACGTGCACCGGCATCGAGCGACCGTCTCTCTGCACGACGATGACGTTCTCGATCGACGGAGTGCCTTCCAGTGCCTCGTCGGCCACCTGCTTCAGCGGGACGATTTGCCCGCGCCGGTAGCCGCCGTCGGCAGTGACGAGCAGCTTCGCCTGCGCGTCGTTGATGCGGTCGCGGAGCGACTCGGCGCTGAAGCCGCCGAACACCACGCTGTGCACCGCGCCGATCCGCGCGCACGCCAGCATCGCGATCGCCAGTTCGGGGATGAGTGGAAGATAGAGCGCGACGCGGTCGCCCTTTCGCACGCCGAACGACTTGAGGACGTTCGCGAACTGCGACACCTCGCGGTACAAGTCGTGGTACGTGAGCGTCCGGCGGTCGCCCGGCTCACCTTCCCAGATGATGGCGGCCTTGTTCCGCCGCGGGCCGCGCACATGACGATCCACACAGTTCACGCTCGCGTTGATCGTCCCGCCGACGAACCACTTCGCGTGCGGCGGCTGCCAGTCGAGGATCTTGTTCCAAGGCGCCGACCATTCCAGCTCCGATGCGAAGCGCGCCCAGAACGCCTCCGGATCACGTTCGGCCTCGGCATAGATGGCCTCGTCTTTCACGTGTGCGGACGCGCGGAACGCAGCGGAAGGCTGGAACGTGCGGTCTTCGCGCAGGAGGTCGCTGAATTCGGCGGCTTTGTTGTCGGACATTTCACGGATTCTACATGGGAACGCACGCCGCCACGGGCGCCCCGCGCCGGCGCCGGCCTAGTCTCCGAGCGCGCGGGCCAGTTCGGCCTTCGCCACGTTCACGGCGTACGCCGCGGTGATCTCGACTTCGGAGGCGAGGGCCACCTGGTCCTGCGCCTGAATCACTTCGAGGTTGCTGGTGACGCCTGCACCGAACCGCGTCTGGGCAAGCGACAGCTCCTGCTGCGCCAGCGCCACACGCTCCCGGGCGACATCAGCTTGTTGCTCGCTCGCCTGCACGTCGAGGAACGCCGTCCGCACTTCCGCCTCGACACGTTGCGCGAAGTCTGCGGCCTCAGCCTGCCGCTGCCGCAGCCGAGCCGCGTTCTCGACCTCCCGACCCTTCCGTCCGTTGTCGAAGAGCGACAAGCGCACGGCGCCCGCGATCGCATATGTGCCGCGTGCGTTCGCAGGCGTCGAGCCAATCGTGCCGTAGTCGGCGCTGACGTGCACCGACGGGAGCGCCTCGGCCGATGCGGCGCGCAGTCCGGCTTCGGCAGCACGCACGCGCTCGAGACTCGCCCGATAGTCCGCGCGTGTCTCAGCCGCGCGCTGGATCGCATCCTCGAGCGCGAGTGGGGAGGCCGGAACGGTCGCGTCGCGATCGACCAGCTCGATGCGCTGAGCGGCCGGGAGGCCGATTGCCCGTCCGAGCTGCAGCGCCTGCTTGGCGAACGTGTTCTCGGCGGAGATCAGCCGCTGGCGCTGAGCCTGCAGCTGCACCTGGGCCCGCACGACGTCGATGCCCGGCGACGCGCCGGCGTTCCTCATGTTCGTGGCGAGTGTCAGCAGCGCTTCGGCGGTGGCGACCTGGCTGCGCGTGGTCTCGATGCGCCGTACCCCGGCGACCGCCTGGAAGTACAGGTTGGTGACGACGAAGGTGACCACGTCGCGGGCGTTCTCGGAGTCGAGCTGCGCCGCGTTCAGCGCGGCGGTGTTGCTGCGGACGTCGTTCCGTGCGCTGATGTCCACAAGCGCCTGCGATCCGTAGACGCGCGCGTCGAAGACGTTGAACGGTCCGACGACCGACGACAGCCCTGGAAAGAGCGAGGGGTTGAACCCGAAGGCAGCCAGGTTTCTCGTCTGGCGGACTTCGTCCACCCGCACGTCGAGGTGCGGCATCAGCGCCCGCAGGCTCCGCATCCGCGCACCGCGCGCGCTTTCGACCTGTTCCTCGAGCGCGACGATCCCGAGGTTGAACTTGAGCCCGCGTTCCAGGGCGCCCGGGAGCGTCAGCGGCAGCGGTTCCGTGGTGGCCGTGGACCCGGCCACGCTGCCGGCGAACGGGCCGCTCGCCTGGAATGGCGGCAGCGTCTGTGCAGTGGCTGCACTGGCGCCAAGCGTCACGGCGACGAGGGCGGTGAGGGCGGCGTAACAACGTCCGATCATCGAGGATTCCTGTTGTCGGCTGTGCGAGGGGTGACCGGTCCGAGCGGCGACCCCGCCGGGCGCTGGACCAGGTCGACGAGCAGATCCACCGCGCGATCGAGTCCGACCGTCGCCGTGTCCAGGCTGACGTCGTAAAGCGTCGCGTCGGTCCATTCACGGCCGGTCAGCGCACGCGCGAACGCACTGCGCGTCTTGTCCGAGGCGCGCGCGACCGTCTCCGCCTCCTCGCGGCTCGTGAACCCGTATTCGGAAATCGCGAGCCCGACGCGGACGGCGAACGGCGCGTGCAGGAAGACGCGCAGCACGTCGGGCGATGGCTCGAGCAGATGCGGTGCGCCGCGCCCGACGATCACGACGTTGCCGCGCGACGCGAGGCCCTGGATGATCCGCTGTTCGATCGCCGCGAGCTGCTCCTCGGTGACCGTCGGCAAGGTCGGCGGAATGTACGGCGTGTCGGGCGACCCGTGCGCGAACAGCATGCCGATCCGCGACCAGAATCCCGCCGTCTGCTCTTCGAGCGGCTCGAGGTCCCTCGCGTCCACGCGCAGCGTCTTCGCCGCCTCGGTGAGGATCTCGCGATCGGCATACTGGAATCCGACGCGCTGGGCCAGCGCGCGCCCGACGCGGGCGCCGCCGCTTCCGAACTGCCGTGAGATGGCTACGATCCTGACCATCGGTGTACCCCTACTTCGGGCCGCCAACGAAGACGTTGACGGTTGCCGAGAGCCCCGGCTTCATCGCCACGTCCGGCTCGGATTTCCATGTGAGACGGACCGGCACGCGTTGCACAACCTTGACGAAGTTGCCCGACGCGTTGTCCGGCGGGATCAGCGAGAAGCGTGAGCCGGTTCCCCCCGCCAGGCTTTCGACGACGGCTTCGAACGTCCGGCCCGGGTACGCGTCGATCCGCACTTCGGCGCGATTGCCCGGCTGCATGTCGTCAATCTGCGTTTCCTTGAAGTTGGCGACGAGGTACGTCTGCGTGGGCACGAGCTGCGCCAGCGGTTGCCCTGCCTGCACCAGTGCGCCCTGTCGTGCCCCCAGCTGTGTCACGAGGCCGTCGTTCGGCGCCACGACCTGCGTGTAGGACAACTGCAGTTCGACCTGCCTGATGGCGGCGCGGGCCGAGGTCACACGCGCATCGGCCAGCGCGGCGGCCGAACGTGCAGCCTCGATTTGCGGGACGACGGGCGTCGTCTGCGACACGCGTGCCTCCGCTTCCAGCACGCGCCCCTGCGCCGTGCGCTTGGCTTCTTCCGCGGCCACGACGCCGGCCTGCGCCTGGCGCTGCGCCGCACGCGCGGCGTCCGACGAGAGCTGCGCGGCATCGAGCTGCTGCCGCGCGATCGCGTCGACCGCCACCAGCTCCTTCGCCCGCACCAGGTCGCGGTCCGCCTTGTCGACTTCGGCCTGGGCGCGGGACAGCGCCGCCTGCGCCGCCGCAATCTGCGCGTCTGCCGCCTGCACCGAGGACGCCGACGTGGACACCTGCGCACGGGCTCCCTGGAGCTGGCCGCGGGCGGTCGCGTCGACGACCTGCATCTGCGCGCGGGCGCCAGCCGCCTGTGCCTCGGCGGTCAGCAGATCGGCCTGTGCCTGCGCGAGCCGCACCTGCAGATCAGCATCGTCGAGCTGGAGGACCACGTCGCCCTTCCGGACCACCTGGTTGTCGTGCACGACGAGTTGCGCCACGACGCCGCTGACCCGCGCGGTCACTTGTACGACGTCGGCTTCGACGATCGCATCGTCGGTTTCCTGCTGGCCCGCAGTGAAATAGGCGTATGCGCCAGCACCCGCGAGGACCACGAGCAGCAACGCGCCAAGAACCGCGAAGGCACGGCGGCCACGCGACCTGGGCGGCGCCGCGCTGCCCTGAACGACAACTTCACTCATCAGCTATATCTCCACGTGCATGTCCTGCTCTTTACTCGCCTCCTGCGCAGGCGTGCGCAGGAAGAACAGCAGCGGCAGCACGAGCAGGAACAAACCCCCGGCGAGCAAGAAGATGCGATCGAACGAGAGCACCGTCGACTGTGCCATCACAGTGCCCTTCATCGCGCGCAGTGCGGCCTGGCTCGCCGAGATGGCGTCCATCCCTCGTGCACGAAACCCCGCTTCGAGGGCCTGCAGCCGCTGCCACACCTCGGGCCGCGTCGCCGCGAGGTGCGGGTTGATGCCGCCGCGCGCGACGACGGCGAAGTTGTCGATGAGGCCCGCGAAAATCGCCAGCCCGATCGCGCCTCCGATCTGCCGCAGCAGCGAGCTGAGTCCCGTCGCGTCGGCCATCTTCTGGCGCGGGATGTTGGCGAGCGCCACGGTCGTCAGCGGCACGAACAGGCACGCGAAGGCGATCCCCTGCACAATCAGCGGCACGACGACGTCGGATCGTCCCGACTCGAGGGTCAGGTTGCTGAGCATCCAGGAGCTGGTCGAAAAGAGGACGACGCCGAGCGCGATGAAAGCGTGCGGCGATGCCTTCTGATAGAGGCGGCCGACAATGGGTACCGCGATCATCATCACGATGACGCGCGGCATCAGCGCCGATCCGGACTGGACAGCCGAGAACCCGAGCAGCTCCTGCATGAAGA
Organism: uncultured Acidobacteriota bacterium; assembly: GCA_963748265.1. Taxonomy (GTDB): domain Bacteria; phylum Acidobacteriota; class Vicinamibacteria; order Vicinamibacterales; family CAVVIG01; genus CAVVIG01. Next base: position 59,671 of record CAVVIG010000006.1, read on the forward strand.
TCGGCAGGAGGAACATGTTCGCCATCAGCATCGCGAACATCAGGCCGCCGACAGCGGTGCCTGAGAGGAACATCGGATCCTTGAACAGGCGGAGATCCACGGCCGGGAACGGAGCGGTCAGCTCGCGGATCACGAATGCCGCCAGCGCGAAGACCGCGATGAGGAACACCGCCGAAATCACGCGCGAGTCGAACCAGTCCTCGCGGCTCCCTTCTTCGAGGAAGTACTGCAGCGCCGCAAGCCCGATCCACATGAAGGCGATGCCGAGCCAGTCCAGGTGCTTGCGCTGCTTCTCCGCCAGCACGCGGTTGTGGTCGAGTAGCTCCGGATCCTCGTGGACGAAGGTGGCCACCATGAAGAGACCGAGGATGCCGATCGGCAGGTTGATGAAGAAGATCCACGACCAGTGATAGTGGTCGACGATGTAGCCGCCGAGCGTCGGACCGATGGCGGGACCGAGCATCACCGCCATCCCGAACAGCGCCATCGCCATGCCCTGTTCCTTCGGCGGAAACGTCTGACGCAGGATGGCCTGCTCGGTCGGCTGCAGGGCACCCGCGCCGAATCCCTGGATCACGCGGTAGATGACGAGCGACGTCAGCGACGAGGCGACACCGCACAACAGCGACCCCAGGAGGAACAGCCCGAGGCAGACCATGTAGACGCGCTTCTGGCCGAACTGGCGGCTCAGAAACGCCGTGAGCGGCATCACCAGCACCAGGGCGACGGCGTAGCCGGTGCTGATCGCGGTGATTTCCTGCAGGGTTGCGCCAACCGATCCGCGGATGTGCGGCAACGCGACGCTGACGATGGAGGAGTCGATGGCGCCCATCAGCGTGCCGAAACTGATGGAGATGGTGACGACCCACTTGTTCACCGGCGCCCGGCGGGCCGACGCTGGCGGGATCGCGGCAATCGGCGCGGCGGTCGGCGTATCGTCGCGCACGACGGCGGCGGTGCTCACCGCGAGGCTCCCTTCAGGAAGACGCGCGCAATTTCAGCACTGCCGTCGGCCGGGAACGGCTCGCCGCGCACCAACGCGCTGATCGCGAGCCCGCGCATCATCCCAACGAGGAGCGCGGCGTACATCGAAGGGCTCCCTTTCCGCAGCGCCCGCGCGCGGGTGCCCTTCTCCATCAGCCGCTCGGCACGCGTGAGCATCTCACCCACCACTGTGCGGCGGCGCGACGCGGCCCTCGCGTCGATCCCGTGTTGCCGCTCTTCCTCGACCAGGACGTTCAACAGGAACCGGTTGGCGTTGAAGTGGCGGCCGACCGCGGACACGAACCGCTCGAGATCCGCCTCGAACGCCGCGGCCGCACCGCCCTTCGCCGAAGGGCGCGCGGCGCCATCAACCGCATCGAGGGCCTCGAACAGCGTCCGCGTCTGCGACTCGAGGAGCGCGGTCACCAGGGCGGTCCGGTCCTCGAAGTAGTTGTAGAGGGTCCCCACCGCGATGCCGGCCCCGGAGGCGATGTCCTCCATCCGGAACTGCGTGGAGTCGTCGGACATCAGGAGCCCGGCGGCCGCCTGCAGGATCGCCTCCCGCGTCGCAGCCCTGAACCGTTCTCGTAATGTGACTCGAGAATCACTAGATGAATCTAGATTCACCATTGCAGGATAGCACAGGCCTCCCGCCGTGCAGCCGGCCGCCAAACGAGCGCTGGGCACCACACATCAGGAAGTCGTCAACGCCGCGCGTGGCGGACTACAATCCGAGGCCGGACGTTCAACAGGAGAGCTGTACCGAATGATGAAGCACATCGCACGCACCATCGCAGGCGCCATGACGGTGGCGCTGATCGCGGCGCCAGGCGTCGCTTCGCTGCTCGCGCAGGCCCCCGCTGGAGGCGCGCAGGCCCCCGCGGGGCGCGCTGGCGGCCCCCCGAACCCGCCGCTGCTGATGACGACGACGGCGTTCCAGGACGGCGGCGTGATACCAGACAAGTACCACGCAGGTCGCCGGACCTGCCGCGGTGTCGCCCGCGCTCAGTTGGTCGCAGGTGCCGCCCGGCACGCAGAGCTTCGTGCTGCTGATGCACGACCCTGAGCCGGTGCTCAACAAGACGTCGAAGATGGACATCACGCACTGGCTGATCTGGAATATTCCGGCAACGTCGACCGGGCTTCCCGAGAACGTTCCCGCCGGTGAGCTTCCCGACGGCACGCGCCAGGTGAGCCTCCGTTCGAACGCCTACATGGGCCCGGGCGCGCCGCCGGGACCGTACCACCACTACACGTTCGAGCTGTACGCGCTCGACATCAAGCTGGAGGTGCCGCAGGGTCAGCCGACGGCGGCGGCGGCGACGCGCAACGCCGTGATCGACGCGATGGACGGACACGTCCTCGGCAAGGCGATCCTCGTCGGCCGGTTCCACCGGCCATAGTCAGTTCCGGCTCGTAACCCGGCGCGTGTGGGGTCCGGCTTCAGAGCCGGATCCCACGCAACGCGAGCGGACCTCGCCACACGGGCCGCGCACAGGGCGGCAGCACCCACCTACTCGCGCAGCAGCATCGGCCTGTTGTCGCGCCCCTTCAGCAGTTCGAGCACCCGCGGGACATCGAGCTCGCCGGACCCGGTCATCAGCAGTTCGGGCAACGCGGTCGCCGACCTCGTTCGCACGCGATCCCACGTGGCCATCGTCTGGAGCTGCATAGCCCGTCGCGATGCGGGCGGCGCGGTCACGTCGGCGTCGAGCGCGGCGAACCCAGGCAGCATCCGCAACGACCGCGCGGCGCCGAGCCGCACCGCGTCGTAGGGATCGTCGAGCAGTTGCGCGAGGTACGGCGCCATCCAGTCGGTGCCCGAAGCACGCTGCGCCGGCGGCCACGCCATCGCCTGGGACGCGATCGCCCGCTGCCCCGCATCGCCCTGGAGCACCCACAGGATCGACGCCGCGACGCGGCGCTGCTCGTCGCGCAGCGCCACCGGCGTCGTGCCGTACCACTGCTGCAAGGCGCTGGCGGTCCACTCGAGCGTGCGATTGAGATGACAGAGGTTGCACGCGTTCGGCCGGCCGGTCTCCACGCTCTCGCGGACGCCGGGCAATGCCGATCGTGTGGCTGCGAATCGTCTTCAGCAGGCCGTAGGTGGTGTACGGCATGTGGCAGTTGTAGCAGGAGCTGCCGGGCGAGTCCGCCGCGTGGTGCGTGTGGCCGGTCAGCGTCGCGCGCATCGGCTCGTGGCACTGGAGGCACGCATCGTTGCTCTCGCGCGGCTCCGCGGCGCCGTGACCGGTGGCGCCTGGTTTCAGGACTGACAGCTGGTCGTCCGCCCATTCCTTCAGGGGGCGCGGATCGTCGTCCTTCTTGTGCAGCGTGTGGCACGAGAAGCAGGAGAGCGTCCGCGCCGCGTCGGTTGCATCGCGATAACACGGCGACTCGAGGAGCCCGTTGTACTCGCGGCCGGACACGCGGACCGTGCCGTCCGACCAGAAGGCATCGCGGATGAATCGGGCATCGTCCGCGAGCAGCGCCTTCATCGTCTGCGGAGCCGGCGTTCGCCGTCGGCTGCGCGACGAACCGCGTCGCGGACAGGTCGTCGCCCGGCCTGAACGGGAGCCCTTGCGTGTTCGCGAGCCGCTCGTCCGCGCTGTCGCGGAACTCCCAGACGCCGTGGCACTGACCGCAGACCTGCGATCCGCGCCGGACGTCCAGACGCTGCGGCTGCACGGTCGTGTCGTCACCCGGCGCCGTGAAGTGGAGACGGTACCGGCGAAGCGCCATGCGGTTCGCACGCACGTGGTCCGCCGCAGGGCCATGACACGACTCGCACGCGATGCCGAACTCCGACACCGTCGTCTGGACCGACTGCGTCCCTATCGGCTGGGATCCGAACGGTGTATCGAACTGCGGCCTGCCGTTCGTGGTGTGGCAGGCGATACACGTGCTGTTCCAGTGCCCGGTCTCCGAGAGCGGCTGCTGCGACGGCGGATGCAGCACCGCCATGCGGCGCGGGATCCATCGGCCTTCCTGTATCAGGTACGCGCCCGGCAGCTGTCCGAGCACGCGCTCGTGGCCCGTGCTGTACCAGAACACCTGCTGATGGTGCGAGCCGGTGATCAGCGACACCTGGCGCTCGATCCGCGGGCGGCGATCGGGGGGCTCCGGTGAATCGGGATCGTCGAACTCGGCGAACAGGCGGCTGCCACGTTCGCGCAGGATCATCGGCCTGCCGTGGACCGCACCGATCGTCTGATCGTCAAACGCGGGGATCGCCGTCCCTGGCGTCGCGACCTGCGTCATCGTGCGGTGATAGGACGCGTACCACGATGCGTACTGGCTCGGATGGCAGGCCTGACAGGCGTCTGACGACACGAAGTCGTCGCCGCGCTGCTGCACCGGCCGGTCCTGGATTCTGGATTCGGGGAGTTCTGTGCCGCGGCTGGCGACCCCCGCGATTCCGAGGGCCGCTGCCGCGACGATGAGGAGGGCGAAGGCCGGACTGCGCAACAGCCCTGGCCCGTTTAGCGTGTAGCGCCGCCCGTGACGGTGATTGGCACCCGCTTGTCGACGAAGAGCACGCGATCGCTCGCGCGGCCGAGCAGCACGTAGTCACCCGGTGCGGTGAATGACACCGACGTCGGCGCTTTCCCGTCCTTTACCTGGATGTTGCGCGATCCGAACGTTGCGGCCGCTGGACCGCGATAGACCATCCATGTGACGAAGGGCCCACGGACTCCGCCCGGCGCCGGCTGCCCACGGCCCGGTGCGAGATCCGGGAGGTTGACCGGTGTGTCGTTGCTGGCCACCAGTCCCGGCGGCGTTTCCTGGCCGACCGCAGGCTTCTTGGCCGGCGCCGGCTTGGGAATACCGTCGTCGGTGACGGACGTGTCCAGCGCGAGCGACTGGCCGACCGCGATGCTGGCCGGCGTATCCAGCGTCATCGTCGGCGGCTTATTGCCTTGCAGTTCCGGCGAGGTCTGACCGCCTGTTGCGGCGCCACCCGACGGGTCGATCTCCCATTCGGGCTGAAGCCATCCGAAGGCGCGTTCGGCTTTCCCGTTGGCCGTCACGGTCCAGATCAACTCCTTCTTCCCCCAGTCCTTCGGCACGACGACCGTGAACAGGTTGCGCTGCGTGCGCGTGTAGAAGAAGGTCGGCTGCCCGCGATCGGGACCGCCCGGCTCGATGTTGTTGTTCGGTCCAACCGGGATGGACAGCTCCTGCACCCAGTTCCGGTTCAAGTAGCCGAAGTGCATGTTGAACGAGCCATCCGGATTGCGCGACCAGCCTTCGAACGCCGGCTGGACGGACTGCCCGGAGTTGAACTTGAAGTTGTTGTCGACTTCTACCTGCGCGCTGCCGCCCTGGGCCAGAACCAGGCCCAGGAGCAACAGCGCCACAGAGATCGATTTCAGCTGACCAGCCATGGGGACCCCGGTGGATGAGTCGTTTACTGCTGCTGTCCCTGCTGCTGTTGCTGGGTCGTGTTGCTCTTCTTCTCGCGCTCGGCCTTGCGCGCGGCGAGTTCGGTCTTGTACTCCTCGTCGGTCAGGTCGTACCAGCCGATCCACGCGAAGCCCATCTCGTCGATCGTGCGCTGACCGTCGCCGACCCAGTTCTTCGCGTCCGGGTTGGCCTTGTTGGCCTGGGAGTTATCGTGCCACGTGATGACGTGCAGCATCGTGCCTGCCGGAATCAGCGGCGCGACGTCGTCGGCGTAGGTGTAATTCAGATGCCAGTTGTAGCTGAAGTTCGTGCAACTGATCATCTCGGTCTTCGCCGAGGCGCCGCCGGTCGGATATATCAGCTCGAGACATTGGCGCTTGCCGCGGATGTGCATGTGCGGCTGGAACGAGAGGATGCGCGCGGCCTTGTGCATCATCACGTAGCCGTCAATGCGTGCGACGGTGCCGCCGGGGATGTCGATCTCCGAGGTCGGCTGCGCGAGCTGCTTCGACCAGCGAATGTGCTTCGGCACGTAGCCTGCCGGGTGCAGCTTCATCGCGACTTCGATGTAGGCGTCGGTCGCCTCGCCGATCGAGTGCAGGTGATAGCTGACCATCGCCTTCTTGCCCTGCTTCAGCAGCACGCCGGAATCGCCCGTGTAGACCTCGGCGTTCTTGCCTGACGCGTACTCGACGAGGAAGTCGCCGCCGTCCACGCCGACGCTGTCGTCGCCGCTCACGTCCTTGTCGTCGCCGTCCACGGCGTAGGTGAGCGCGTGGTGCACGACCTTGCGGGAGCCTGCAGTGGCGGCGCGCGTCTGGATCGCCTGGATGTAACGGTCCTGAGTGATCGGCACGTCAGCGTACAGGTTGCCGTAGAGATCAGGCCCTGCCGCCGGCACCTTGTACGCCGGGAACTTGACGACGATGTCGGGCGTGAACTGCCACTCGCCGCTGTCAGCGAACTGCCGCGCGGGCGGCATGTCGGCCGGGTTGCCGCGCGGGGCGCCGGCATCCACCCAGCGGGCGACCGCGGCGATCTCCTCGTCGCTCAGCGACGGATCGTTCTTGAACTTCGTGATGCCGATCGACTTGTCGATGTGGAACGGCGGCATCTCGTGCGACCCCGTCCGTGCCTTGATCGCGCGCGCCCACGGCCTCGCGTCCTCGTAGGTCATCAGCGACATCGGCGCCATTTCTCCAGGCCGATGGCACGAGACGCACGAACGCTGGAGGATCGGTGCGATGTCCTTGGTGAAGGTGACCTGACCGGCCGGTGCGGGGGTCTGCGCCGAGGCGCTTGCCGCCAGGGCCAGCAGAGAAAGGGCACCGGTGAGCGCACGAAGCTGACGGACACGGTACATAATCGGCCTCTCAATCTCCAGGCACGGAAGCGGACCGTCTACCCGTAGTGGAGCATATACTGCCGCCCGCGCGGGCGGCTGTCAACGCCGATGCCGCTACAATCTGCTCCTTGGCCGACTCCAGAGAAACCCGACCATCCGACAGGAAGGCACAGGCGGCGGGCGGGCCGCTGGTGACCCGCCACCTCAGGCTGGGGTGGTGGTCCCTCGCGATTTTCGGCACGCTCGGGCTGGTTCTCGAGACGTTGCACGGCTTCAAGGTAGGGACTTACCTGGACGTCTCCAACGAGACCCGCCGGCTCATGTGGACCCTGGCGCACGCCCACGGGACCCTGCTCGGCCTTGCACACATCGGCTTCGCCTGGACAGTAAATGCACTGTCGCCCGGTCTCCAGCGCGGGCGTCAGGCCTCGTCCGCCCTTGCCGCGGCCAGCCTGCTGCTGCCGGGCGGGTTCTTCCTGGGCGGAGTGCGTTTCTATTCGGGGGACCCGGGCGTCGGCATCGCGCTCGTGCCGATTGGCGCAGCGCTGGTGATCTACGCGGCCGTCAGCGTCGCGCGCGACATCTGATCGCGGTCAGGAGTTCGAGGAGAAGTCGTCGGTCGCGGGCCGCGGGACGCTCTTTTTCGCGAACAGCGCTGCGCCGACGAGGCCCGCGATGGTGGAGACCATCGAGCCGACGACGAGCGTGAAGAAGAACGCGATGATGCTGAAGATGATGACGCCGAGCACACCGCCCGCCGGCCCCTGGTCGTAGCCGCCGAAGACGTCGCCCGATCCGCCGATCGTCCCCCACACCTCGCTGAAGCGCTCGAGCATCTCGCGCTCCATCGGTCCCACGATCAGCGAGATCGGAATCGACAGCACGAGCTGCACGAACGCGCCGATCACACCGGCCAGCAGGCCGACGATCGCGCCGTCGGCCGCGGTGATGGGTATTTCCCGATTCTGCTGGAGGAGATACGCGGCGGTGAGGCCCCCGGCCACGATCCAGAGGCAGCAGCAGGCGTTGCCCGCGCTGACCACGGGGAGCGCGGAGAGAACGCCCGCCACGATGCCGCCTGTCAACGCGGGCTGCAGGTATCCGGACGTCGTGTTCACAGGCTCTCCACCGGCTCACGCGCGCAGGAAATCGCCCTGCCAGTCCTGCACCTTCTGCTTGATCGCCTTGGGCTCGCTCAGCCGGCCTGCGAGCACTTCCTCGACCAGGCCAGGCAGCTCCGCGTCACACGCGAAACGAAGCGCCACAATCTGTGCGATCGGCAGCGACGCCGCGCGCACGGCCACGTCGGGCCGCAACAGTTCGCGGAAGCGCAAACGCTGTTCGAGCCGAATCACGCGGTTCTGGACCGTGAGCGTCTGGGTGCGGGCAGCAACCGCCATCAGGAGGAGGACGATGCCGACGAGCAGGGCCATCAGGTTGTCGAGCGAGACGCTCCTGACCAGGCGATAGACCGCCCAGAGGATGTTCGCCGCCAGGACGAGCGCGGCGGCGTTGTAGTAAAGCGGCGTGCGGCGTACGTGATTGGCGTAGTTCTGGGTGTCGGCCATGGTGTGAACCTCAGCCGGCATCTTACGGCGAACGACGCCGCGCGTCACTAAGGCGGGTCCAGCGGTCCGAAGCCCGCTCGAGCACGGTCAAGCGTGTCGATGGAGCGGCGCAGGAAGCTACTTGACCGCGACCTTCATCATCAGCGTCGTCCAGCAGCAGCCCGACCCGCCGCCACCGTTGCCCGAGTAGTCGTTGATGTTGACGTGGAGAACGTAGTCGCCCGGCTCCGAGAACTTCACCGTGGTGGTCGCTTTCCCGGAGATACGGACTCGAGCGGCTTGCCGCCCGAGACTGTCTCGAATCTGGGCTGATCGCTGCTCCCGAGCGTGATCGTGCCGGGGCCCCGGTACTTCGAGACGATCGGCACGAGGAGCGGGCGCGACTCGCTCATCGGCCCATTGCCGCCGCTGCTGAATTGCGCGTCGTCGTCTGCGAACAGCTCGAGCGGCATCGGCGTGTCGACCGTCGCAGTCCGCTCGATCGCCTTCGCCATCGTCGCGAACGGACCGGTGAAGATCGGACCGTTCGGCGCGAGCCTCAACTTCGGCGGCGTGTTGAATTCGCGCGTCGGGCTCTCCTCCGACGACTTCATGCGGCGTGATGTTGTAGTCGGTGTGCATGTGGAACGGCACGGTGTTCGTCTTGCCGTCCGCGGTGAGCGTCCAGTAGATCTTTTTCGCCTGCGGGAAGTCCTTCGGCACCGTCACCATGAACATGCCGAAGCGGCGGCGCGTCAGGAAGTGCGTGGGCTGTCCCTGGTCCGGATTCGGGGTGTCGAACCGGTTGTTCGCCCCGAGCGGGATGTCGACCTCGGCCTTCGTGTTACGACTGTAATAGCCGATCAGGAAATTGTGCGTGCCGTCGGGATTGTCGAACCATCCCTCGAAGGCCGGCGTGATGCCGCCACCGAACCCCTTGGCGGGCGACGAGGGCAGCGTCTGCTGCGCGGAGAGCACAGCGCCGCCAATGGCGAGCGCAAAGGCGACGCCCACCCGACGAAGTGAACTCTGAGTCATGGGAAGCCCTGGACCCGCGGAGCCATGAAACCGATGGGACCGCCGGGAACGAGAAAGGGCCGGCGCGAGCCGGCCCCTTCCGGTTACTGCTGTTGCTGCTGCGTGTTGCCAGCCGTGCCCGGGATGCCCGGCTTGCCGCCACGCTTGGCGAGCCATTCCTGGTACTCGGTGTCGGTGAGGTAGAAGACGTTCATCCAGGCGTGCGCCATCTCGTCGACGGTGCGATCGCCGTAGCCAACCCACTGTTCCGGATCGGGGTTGTTCTTGTTCGCCTTCGTGTTGTCGTAGAAGGCGGTGACATGGATGATCGTGCCCTTCGGGAACACCGGCGCCGCATCTTCAGCGTAGATGTAGTTCGTCATCCAGTTGAAGTTGAAGTTGTCGACGTGGCTGATCACTTGCGAGCGACCGTCGGGCATGATGGCCTCGACCGTCATCGCCTTCCCGCGCAGGTGGAAATGCGGCTGGAAGTTCGTGATGACCGTGTTCTCCTTGAGCACGGTGAAGCCTTCCGTGTGTGCGATCGTGTTCGGCGGAATGTCGAGGCCGATTGCCCCTTCCTTCAAGCCGGTGAAGCCCACAAGGTAGCTGCGGTACTTTGGCTCCTGCCCTTTGGGGTACAGCCATATGCCGAGATCGGAACCGGCGGTGATCGCTTCGCCGACGGCGTGCACGTGCTGGTCCCAGGAGATCTTCTGTCCCGGTTTGATCAGCTTGCCAGTGCCGTCCATGTAGCGGTCGTAGCCCTTGCCAATGGCCCACTCCATCAGTGACGGACGGGCATTCACCGCGTTGGCCGGGTCGTCGTCTCCACCGCGACCTCCGATGCCCTTGTTGATGGCATCGAGATCCGGATCGCTCGGATCCATCACGACGTGGGCGATGGAGTGGTGCAGGATCTTGCGCCCGGCAATGTTGCTCGGCCGGATCTCGACCATGCGTACCCAGCGCGCCTCCGTGAGGCCTTCGATGTCGACCATCGGACGCCACCACTGATCCTGGCTCGCCGCCGGCATCGTGTATCGGGCGACTTCACGATCAGATCGGGCGGGCCGTAGCCGTCGCGCTCGGCCTGCCAGAAGAGCGTGGTCGACACCGGCTTGAGCGGCGGCATGTCAGAGGGATTGCCCTGCGCGGCGCCCTGATCGACCCAGCGCACGATCGTCTCGACCTGCTCGTCGGTCAACGACAGATCGTTCTTGAACCGCTGAACGCCCACGCTGGGATCGATGTGCCAGGGCGGCATCTGCCGCGCTTCCACGCGGGCCTTGATCGACCGGGCCCACGGTCGTGCCTCCTGGAATGTGCGCAGCGACATCGGCGCAATGGAGCCAGGTTCGTGGCAGTTCTGACACTTCGCCTGGAAGATTGGCGCGACGTCTTTGCTGAATGTCGGGTTCCGGGGGACTTCCGCAGTCGCGGAGGTCGCGTGCAGAGCGAGGAACGCACCTGCGACCAGGGTTCCGACTCCACCGCGGAGAGTGACTCCAAACATCACCTGCTCCTTTTTCTGACTAGGGCGTCGGCGCCTGCAAACCTGCCCGCCGCCGCAACGAGCACACGGACAACGAGAACCGACATCTTAACAGAAGTGCGGGCTCCGGTTAACCCCTACGGGGCGAAACGGCGCGACGCTGGGCAACTGGTGTGGGCATATCTGGTTCCAGATATGCCCGACGAATCGTACGAGCCCCGAAGCGGGTCCGGCAGCGGCGTCGGCGGAGGCAGCGGGCGCGACGGCGCGACGCGATCGAGTTCGGCGTACGACTTGGGGCAGCGGAACGCGCTGGAATGCCCCCTCTCCGACGCGACAGCCAGGCGGACCTTGCTCTCGCCCGGCTCACCGTGGCAGGATGGCGCCGTTTGCGCGCACACCTTTCCGTCACCTGGGCATCAGTGCTCGTCGTGCTGGCCGTCGCCACGCTCGGCGCTCAGAACGCGCCTGCCCGCGCGACGATTACCGAGAAGCTCGACGTCGAAAAGGCGCGCGTCTACATGGCCACGCTGCAGCCTCACACGCCGTCGCCGTCGCCGAACGGCCATGCCACCAATCGCGTGCTGATCTACATGGACGACGGCGTGATGACACGCCGGGAAGGCAACGGGCTCGTGGAGACGATTACGTTCAAGCGCGGTGACGTGCGGTGGCGACCGGCGAGCGGCGCCTACGTGGCCGAGAACAGCAGCGACCGTCCGATCCGCATTCTCGAAATCGATCTCAAGGGCAAGCCGTCGGGTCCGCCACCGGTCACGAAGCTCGATCCGCCTGTCGTCGATCCACAGCACTACAAGGTGGACTTCGAGAACGACCAGGTACGTGTGCTCCGCATTCACTTCAACCCGAAGGAGGTCGGTGCGCAGCACGAGCACATCCTCAATCGTGTCGTCTTCTACCTGAACGATCAGGGGCGGACGAAAGCCGACGATGTGCGGGTGGCGGGCGCCGCGGTGCACGCGGAGCAGAACGACGGCGATACCCCTGCCGACCGGATCGCGGTGGAACTGAGATAGAAACGACACGCCTGCCGCGCCTGGGCCCGCCACCAGGGCGACTGCGGCGGCAACGAGGCAGCACGCGGCGGCCGCAGTCCGGAAGTGACAGATCGGCGACCTCAGTGAGCGGGCTTGACTGCCCCGCGCACCATACCTGGCACCTGAACGTCGTCCTGCTGCCTGCGCAGCACGGCGATCGACAGCACCAGCGCGAACACCCCGATGAGCGCCGAATACGTGAAGAAGATCACGTAGCCCGTGCCGAGCGCCGCCGGGCTGACGCCCGATCGTTCGACCGCCATCGCGAAGTTGCCGGGAGCGTAGGCGGCAAAGAGGTTCCTCACGCCGGCCAGCATCCCTCCGGTATCCGCCGCATGGGCCGCACCTTCGACGATGCGGCCTGATTGCGACGCGAGCAGGCGGCCCGGAATCGCGTACAGCGACGAGAAGAGGGCGTACTGCGTGGCGGTGAAGCCCTCGGACGTGAGGCTCGACATGTACGCGATCAGGCACGTGCCGGCGATGCCGCCCGCGACGTTGTCGAGGCCGATGGCAGCAAAGAGCGCGATCAGGCTGTGGTCCTGCAGCGCGAGCCAGATGAACAGCAGGTTGCTGACCGGACCGGCGAACGCACCGATGACCATGGCCCGCAGCAGTCCGTAGCGCGCCACCGCGAGCCCGCCTGCGAACACGCCGAACATCGTCATGAAGACCCCGAAGATCTTCCGGACTTCCGCGATCTCGGTCAGCGTGTAGCCCAGATCGAGATAGAACGGGTTCATGATGTTCAGAACGAAGTCGGGGATCCGATAGAGGCAGATGAGGGCCAGGATCAGGCCCGTGGCCGAACGGTAGCGCGAGAAGAAGTCGCGCAGCGGGTCCACGAGCGCCGACGAGAGATAGGTGCCGGGGCGCGTGCGTGCGCCCGGGAGTGGAAGCGTGACGACAGCGATGAGCCCCAGCCCCACGATCACCGCACCGAACTGCACGAACACTGCGACGTCAGACTTCCAGGCGGCGAGAATCACATCTGCTGCGCCGGCGGCGCCCAGCGCCTTGAACACGTTCGCGAGGACCGTGGCGTTCGCGGTGAGACCAGACCCGAGCACCAGCGCTGCGAGCCCGAGCGCGGCGAGCCGGCCGACCCACTCCACTGCCTCTCGCGCCGGAGCGGGTCTGATGTCACCCGTCTCGATCGACCGGATGGCGCGCTGCTCCTCACGCGGCGCCGCCAGCACGGCGACGATGCCGATGGTCATGAGAATCGCCATCACCGCGTAGGACACGTTCCAGCCGTATGCGTCGGCCAGGAGTAGCGGCACAGCCCCGGCGGTGATGATGGCCAGCCGGTATCCCCATTGGTAGGCAGCCGCCATGGCTCCCTGTCTCGAGACCTCCGCCGCCTCGATTCGCCAGGCGTCGATCGCGATGTCCTGCGTGGCCGAGGACAATCCGACGAGGACAGCAAAGGCGGCGATGATGCCGAGCGATCGTGTCGGGTTGGACGCCGCCATCAGCCAGAGTCCGAGCATGATCAGGAGCTGGCAAACGAGCATCCACGATCGGCGGTGTCCGACGAGCGCGGTGAGGAACGGAATCCGTCTGCGATCGACGAACGGCGCCCACAGGAACTTGAAGCTGGTGACGAGGGTCACGAGGCTGAAGAAGCCGATCACCTCGAGCGAGATCTTTGACGCGCGCAGCCACGCCGAGAGCGTGTCGAAGATCAGGAAGTAGGGGAGACCCGCCGAAAAGCCGAGCGCGATCATCACGAGCGCGCGCCGCTCGGTGTAGACGCGAAGTGCAGAGATGAAGCTGTGGCCGCCCGCGGCCGATCGAGACTGCACGTTCATGCGTCTGGTTACCGTCCTGTCCGAGGACTGTGCCTCCGATGCGGTCGGAGCGACAACGCCCGGAGCGCGGCGCGCTCGCAGAGAAACGCGGGGCCAGGCTGAAGTGCCAACTTGACGAGTGGCGCTGTCACTCCGCCACGTCTCCGGGCGTCACCTCCCGAGCGTTTCAACGTCGTCGTGATTACTCAGGCGGTCGGACCAAGGCGAGCGTCGCTCGTTTCCGCTAGTCGTAGTACTCCCGACCGAGGTGCGTGATGAGCTCCTCACCCTTGAGATATCGCAGCGTGTTCTTCAGCTTCATCAGCTGAATGAAGAGATCGTGCTCCGGGTAGAGCTCCTTCGCGTACATCGGGCTCTTGAAATAGAACGAGAGCCACTCCTGGATGCCTTTCATGCCGGCGCGCTTCGCGAGATCGAGGAAGAGCGCGACGTCGAGCACGATCGGCGCCGCCAGGATGCTGTCGCGGCACAGGAAATTGATCTTCAGCTGCATCGGGTAGCCGAGCCACCCGAAGATGTCGATGTTGTCCCAGCCTTCCTTGTTGTCGCCGCGCGGCGGGTAGTAGTTGATGCGGACGACGTGGGAGATGTCCTTGTACAGATCCGGATAGAGGTGCGGCTGGAAGATGTAGTCGAGCGCGCCCTTCTTGCTCTCTTCCTTCGTCTTGAACGACTCGGGATCGTCGAGCACCTCGCCGTCGCGGTTGCCAAGGATGTTGGTCGAGTACCAGCCGTGGACGCCGATCATGCGCGCCTTGAGGCCCGGCGCGATCACGGTCTTGATCAGCGTCTGCCCGGTCTTCATGTCGTTGCCGCACACGGGCGAACCGGTCTTCTGCGCGAGCTCCTGCAGCGCCGGCACCTCGGCGCTCAGGTTCGGCGCCGCGTTGCCGTACGGCAGCCCCTCGCTGATCGCCGCGTACGCGTAGATCATGCTCGACGCGATTGCCGGATCGCTGTCGACGAGCCCCTTCTCGAACGCCGCCAGCGACTGGTGGCACGGGGCTTCCTGGAGGAAGACCTCCGTGCTGCCGGCCCAGATGAGCACGATGCGGTCGCAGTTCTTTTCCTTCTTGAACTTCCGGATGTCGGCGACCAGCTGGTCGGCGAGATCCTTCTTGTTCTTCCCCTTCTTCACGTTCGGGCCGTCGAGACGCTTCACGTACTGGCGGTCGAACACGGCGGACATCGGCTTGATGGCCGCGAGTTCGTCCTTGACCTGTTCGAGCAGCTTCTCCTCGAGGACGCCGGCGTGCTTCGCGGCTTCGTAGCAGTTGTCTTCGAAGATGTCCCAGCCGCCGAAGACAATGTCGTTCAACTCCGCGAGCGGAACGAACTCGCGGATGAGGGGCGTGCGCCCTTCGGTGCGCTTACCCAGTCGCACCGTACCCATTTCGGCGAGCGATCCGATTGGCTTCGCGAGACCTTTGCGAATGGCGAGGACGCCGGCGATCGTGGTCGTGCTGACGGCCCCGAGTCCAACCAGCAATATGCCAAGCTTGCCCTTGGCGGGAGCGATTTCAAGAGGTGTAGACACGAAGAAAAACTATATCATCATCGGTTGATGCTCTCCTTCCGGCGTAAGAGCGATCCGCACATGTTGATCGTCGGCATGAGCGGCGTGAAGCTGGGCGACCACCTGCTGCAGATCGGCTGCGCCAACGGCGGCGCGCTGGCGGCCGTGGCCGCGAAGCTCGGACTGTCGGGGCGCGCGCTGGCGGTGGTCGCCGACGCCGCGGCGGCCGCGCGGGTGCAGAAGGGGGCGAGTCAGCAGGGCGTGCTG
Source organism: uncultured Acidobacteriota bacterium (assembly GCA_963748265.1). GTDB lineage: Bacteria > Acidobacteriota > Vicinamibacteria > Vicinamibacterales > CAVVIG01 > CAVVIG01. The sequence continues at coordinate 75,121 of CAVVIG010000006.1, forward strand.
GTGGATGTCGAGCTCGCCCCGCCGACGCGGCTGCCAGTGGCGGACCAGGAGTTCGACCTCGTGATCGTGGACGATTCCGCGGCGGGATTTGCGGGCCTGTCGTCCGACGATCGCGCGGCGACGCTGCGCGAAGCGCTCAGGGTCCTGCGTCCGGGCGGCCGCAGTCTGGTCATCAGCGCGCTGCCTGCCACGGGGATCGCCGCGATGCTCGGTCGCGGCGCCACCGGCCCGGCATTCGACGCCACGCCGTCGCTCGAAGCCGGCGGCTTCCGCATCGTGCGCCTGCTCGCCGAGCGGGACGGGCTGCGGTTCGTCGAAGGAATGAAGGCGCGCGGCTAGGACAGTCGCAAGTCTTCAGTCACAAGTCGCAAGTCTCGGCGCAGCGCTCTGTCGCATGACGTGCGACACCCGACTTGCGACCTGTGACTTGCGACTTGCGACTAACGCAAGCACGTCAGATGCCTGCCCCCGTCGATCGGGATCGTCTCCCCCGTCATCCACTCCGCCTCGCCTGACGCGAGGAACACGATCAGTGCCGCGACCTCCTCAGCCTTCCCCGGCCGGCCGAGCGGGTGCGTCTCCTTCGAGCGCTCGAGGAAGGCGGCGTACTGCGCGTCGTTCATGCCGCCGCGCCGATGCAGGTTCGTGACGGTGACACCGGGGTTGACGCCGTTGACGCGGACGCCGAAGGGCGCCATCTCCAGCGCCGCGCAGCGCGTGAGCTGGTCCATCCCCGACTTGCTGACGCAGTAGGCGAGCACGCCCGCGAACGAGCGGAGGCCGTTGACGCTCGACACGTTCACGACCGCACCCTTGCGCTCCTTCAGCGACGACGCGGCTGCGCGCATCAGGCGAAACGGCGCGCGCAGGTTGACATCCATCATCGCGTCCCAGGCGTCATCGTTCGTCGTCTCGAGCGTGCCGGTGGCGATGACGCCGGCCGCGTTCACGAGCACGTCGACGCCGCCGAACTCAGCGACCGCCGTCGACACGATGCGATCGGGCGCGTCCGCTTCGGTGACGTCGGCGCGGCAGGTGGCGACGCGTCCCGCCGCGAGCACGATCTCGCCCGACAGCTCGGTCAGTGCCGAGTCGCTGCGCCCGACGAGAACGAGGTCGGCGCCGAGGCGGCCGAATTCGAGCGCGGCGGCGCGGCCGATCCCGCTGGTCGCGCCGGTGACGATGACGGACTTTCCGGAGAAGGAGGGCATGGGGAAAAGTGTAGTCGCAAGTCCCAAGTCGCAAGTCCCAAGTCGAGTCGCAAGTCGAGTCGTCAGTCACCAGTCACAAGTCCCAAGTCGCCGGTCGCGAGCCACGACGAGTCACCGGGCTCGCGGCGCCTCCGGGTCCCTGATCCCGATCCCTGGTCCCCGATCCCCGAATTTGTCTCCCCCCGAGCACAGCCCGGCTGCCGCACGAGGACGCTCCGCCTCGAGATTGTCGGAAACAGGGCCAATTTCACGCAGGGAGGCGGCAGGTCTTTTGCCTCAGGCAGGGCCTGGATAACCAGCGGGCCCCGGGCCGGCTCGCAACTGCGATGACGCACCCCATCGACACACAGGTCTATCTGCCGCGCGAGATTGCCGCGGCGGCCGGCGTCTCCGTCGATGCCGTGGTGGCGGTGCTCGGGCACGCGGACCTGTTCGTGCCGCACGCCGAGGCCGTCGCTCTCGCGCGCCGGCTCAGGACGGCGGCTCGCCGCGATGCGCCGCCGGAAGGCGCGCCCGGCCTCTTCGGCCTCGTCACCGCCCCGTTCCGTCGCGAATCGCGCACGGTCCCCTTCGCGGTGTCCAGCGCGCTTCACGCGGGCCTCATCTCGGCGGCCATCTTCGTGACGACGGTCGGCGTGCCGGCCACGCTCACGAGCGCGGAACCGGCGGGCAACGAGCCGGTCCACCTCGTATTCCTCAACCTGCCCGGACCGGGAGGCGGTGGCGGAGGCGGCGGGCGTCGCGAGCCGAAGCCGGCCGTGAAGGCCGAACGGGTCGGCCGCGCGCCGGTCAGCAGCCCTGTCCCCGAACGAAAGCCGCCGGCCCCCGTCCAGCCGGAGCCGCCGCCACCGCTCGAAGCCGAAAGCTTCCCGACGGTGGCCGCCCCGGTCATCCCCGTTCGCGCCGACGATTGCGATCGCCCGGGCGTGCTCGACGCCGCACCCGCCGAGGAGCCGAGCCAGGGGCCGGGCAGCCTCGGCGGAAGCGGAACTGGGGCCGGCACCGGCGTCGGGCAAGGCGACGGCAGCGGCATCGGTCCGGGCTCCGGGGGAGGAACCGGCGGCGGACCGTACCGACCCGGGTCGGGCATTGCGCCGCCACGCCTGCTTCGGGAAGTGAAGGCGACCTACACGGAAGAAGCGCGGCGCGCGGGGATTGCCGGCGACGTCGTGCTCGAAATCGTCGTGCGCCGCGATGGCACCGTGGGCGACGTCACGGTCCGCAAGGGGCTGGGCGCGGGCCTCAACGAACGGGCAGTGGAGGCGGTGCGGCAGTGGCGCTTCTCGCCGGCGTCGCGTCAGGGCGTGCCGGTGGACGTCTTCGTCGAAGTGGCCGTGGAGTTTTCGCTCCGGTGACGCACCCGGCCGGCGGGCGCGTCCCTGGTCTGGCGAGCATGGAGAAGCTCACGTGAACGCAATTCTTCTTCTGGTGACGGCGTTCTCGCTCCTCACCGCCGTAGCCGCGGGCATCATCGCGTGGCGGGCGGTCAGCGAGAACCGGCGCCGTTCGGACGCGCGGATCGCACTGCTGGCCGACGCCGTGCGCGCCGACGAGACGCCCGACTCCCGGCCGGTCGAGTTGACGCACCTGCTGGATCACCCCGAGCCGACGCGCTCGCGTCAGCGGCTCACGGTCGCCGCCACCGCGGTGGCTCTGCTGGTCATCGTCGCGGTCCTGGGCCGGGCCGCCGGAAGCGGCCCCGGGCGCGCAGCCTCCGACCAGTCGCCCCAGGCAGCCGCCGGGCGGCTGGCCGACCGGCCGCCGTCGACGCTCGACCTGGTGGCGCTCACGCACGAGCTCGGCCGTGACGGCCAACTCGAACTGCACGGCCAGGTACGAAACGGCGCCGGCGGTGCGAACATGGAGCACGTCAGCGTCGTCGCGCTCCTGTTCGACCGGCAGGGAGCGTATCTTTCGAGCAGCCGGGCGCCGCTGGAGGTGAGTTCGACGGAAGGCGGCGCGACGTTCTTCGTGGCGGTACCCGAAGGCGAGCGGGTTGGGCGATACCGTGTCAGTTTCCGCGCCGGCGATCGGATCGTGCCGCACGTCGATCGCCGCCAGGCGCAGTGAGCACTGATGGGAGCGATGCGCATGACTCCTCCACGACGCGCGCCGATCGCGGTGGCCCTGCTGGCCGCGGCGATGGCGACGCTGCACGCGCAGCAGCCGCCGGCCGCCGGCGGCGAGGAGGAGCGTGATGCGTTCCGGTTCAGGAGCGGCGTCGATCTGATCAACGTCACGGCAACCGTGTCGGATTCGAACGGCCGCTTCGTGCCCGACCTCGCGCAGCGACGACTTCTCGTCTACGAGGAAGGACAGCGCGCAGACGGTCACGCACTTCAGCGCCGAACGGGTGCCGGTCAGCCTCGGCATCGTCCTCGACACGAGCGGCAGCATGGCCGGCGAGAAGATCGACGGCGGCGCGGCGTGCGCTCGAGCGCTTCGTCCTCGAGCTGCTCGACGACCGCGACGAGATCTTCCTCTACCGCTTCAGCGACGACCCGATGCTGATCCAGGACTGGACGAGCGATCAGGGCGACCATGACGCGGGCGATCGGGCGCATCACGCCGAACGGCGGCACGGCGATGTACGACGCGGTGCTCGAGGCGATTCCGCTCGCGGCCACCGGCCGCAATCCGAAGAAGGCGATTCTCCTGATCTCCGACGGCAACGACACGGCGAGCGTCGCGGGGCTGCGCGACGTGCGCCAGGCGATCCGCCAGAGCGAGGTGCTGGTCTACGCGATCGGCATCGACGGCGAGAGCTCGTCCCGTCTACCGCCAGGGGCCGACGCGGCCACGTCCGCCGGCGCCGCCGCCCATTCCCGTGGCCGGGACGGCGGGCCGCATGCCGGGCGGCGGACGGTTTCCCGGGTTCTCTGCAGGTGTTCGGGCAGTGGCCGCGCGCCGACGATCGCGTCAACAGTCGCCGCGCTGCGCGACATGACCGACGACAGCGGCGGGCGCACTGAGATCATCCGCGACCGGCCGCGATCTCGATGCCGGCGACGGCGAGCATCGCCGACGAATTGAGCCGGCAGTACTATCTCGGCGTACGCGTCGTCGCTGCGAAGGACGGGCGCTGGCACACCATCCGCGTGGAGGTGCGCGACCACTCGTTACCGTGTACGCGCCCGGCGCGGCTACTTCGCAAGCTAGAATGTCGCGGTGGCATTACTCGCGATCGCCCTGGGACTCAGTCTTCTCGGCAGCTTCGGCGGCCTGCTCGTCGCCTCGTCACTCCTGCTGTTCACCGAATCGTCCGGACGCGGCTCGTTCCCTGGCTGGTCAGCTACGCCGTCGGTGCGCTGCTCGGCGTCGCGCTGCTCGCGCTGCTGCCGGAGGCGCTCGAGACGCTGCGCGCCGCAGCAGGTGTTCGGCACGCTGCTCGCTCGGCATCCTCGTGTTCTTCGTGCTGGAGAAGCTGGTTCTGCTCCGGCACTGCCACACCGACGACTGTCACGTGCACGGCGCCGCGGCGCAGCTCGTGATCCTCGGCGACGCGTTCCACAACTTCATCGACGGCGCGATCATCAGCACCGCGGTGATGACGTCGGTGCCGCTCGGCGTGAACACCGCGATCGCCGTTGCCGCGCACGAGATCCCGCAGGAGGTCGGCGACATCGCGATCCTCCTGGCGGCCGGTTACAGCGCGGCGGCGCGCGCTGCTCCTGAACGTCGTCTCCGGCGCCTCCGGCATCGCCGGCGCGCTCGTCGGCTATACGGCGCGGTCAGCGTGGTGCCGTCGATCCGTCCGTTCGTGCTGGCCTTCTCGTCGGCGAGCCTGCTCTACATCGCGATGTCCGATCTCATCCCGGATCTGCATCGCGGCACCGTCGACCGCAGCTCCCTGCGCCAGGTGCTGCTCATCGCGGCCGGCATCGCCACCGTCGTCGTGTTCGAGCGGATCGTCAGCTGAGGCCGTGCCGTCCGACCAGCGTCACGCTGCAGACCGTCGAGAAGATGTGGCGCCGCGAGGTCGAGGCGGCCGCCACTTACCGGCACCTCGCCGAGCGCGAACGCGACCCGAGGCGCCGCGACATCCTGCTCCGGCTCGCCGACCAGGAGGAGCGCCACGCGGCGCGGTGGGCCGAGCGCATCGCGGCCGCCACCGGGCGCCGGCCCGATCGGCGCGACGTGGAACGCGGCCTCTCGTGGTTCCAGCGGATCTCCGATCAGTCCGTGGTGCTGCATCGCCTGGAGCAGGAGGAGAACCGCGCCGAGGCCGAATACGACCAGCTCCTGGCGCGCCTGACGCGATCCGGCCGATCGGCAGATCGCCGAGGAGGCGAAAGCCGAGGAAGCGGATCACGCGGTCGATACTCCGCGGTCTCGCCGGAGGGCCGATCGCCGTCGGCCACGGTCGGCGCTCGACACCATCCTGCGCCGCGAGCGCTGGCACGTGCGCGGCACCGGCTGGATCGGCGACGCGATCTACGGCGTGAACGACGGCCTCGGCGCGGTGTTCGGCATCGTCTCGGGCATGGCCGGCTACACGGGCGGCAGCGAAGTCGTGCTCGCCGCGGGGCTCGCCGGCACGCTGGCGAGCGCGCTGTCGATGGGCGCGGGCGCCTACCTCGCCTCGAAGTCCGAGCGCGAGGTCTACGAATCCGAGGTGGCGCGCGAGCGCGCCGAGATCGAGGAGGACCCGCACGAGGAACTGCTCGAGCTCGAGCTGTTCTACCAGCTGAAAGGCTTCTCGCCGGAGGAGGCGCGCGGCGATGGCCGAGCGCATTCAGCAGGAGCCGAAGCAGTTCCTGCGGACGCTGGTCCACGAGGAGCTCGGGCTCGTCCGAGGAGAACTTTCCGAACCCGCTGCGCTCGACGATCTCGGCCACGCTCTCCACCGCGATCGGCGGCTTCATCCCGATCATCCCGTTCTTCTTCACGGTCGGCATGCCGGCGGTGATCGCGTCGTTCATCATCAGCACGATCGCGCACTTCGTGGTCGGCGCGTCGAAGGCGCTGGTGACCACGCGTCCGTGGTGGGCGAGCGGCCTGGAGATGACCATCGTCGGCATCATCGAAGCGGCGATTACGTACGGCGTCGGTCTCGCGTTCGCAGCGTAGCGCCGTCAGGGTAGCTGCCCGCCTGCCCGACCATCCGCGCCCAACCGCGCTGCCCTACTGCGACGGGTCCTCTCCGAGCGCACCAAAGTAGTCGAGCACCATCTGGCGGGCGCCGGGGCGCGTGTAGACGTCCGGCTTGCGCGTGCTGATCACCGACGCGATCACGGCTGCGACCGCGTCCACCGTCTGCCCCTGCGGCAGCCCGCGCGAGTCTGGGCCGCCGTGGCGCGCGCGCAACCCGAACTCGGTGTAGACCACGCCGGGCGAGACGAGCGAGACCTGGATGCCGGGATGCGTCGTCTTCAGCTCTTCGCGGAAGTTGGCGGTGAGCGCGTTCAGGAAGTGCTTCGCCCCGTTGTAGGCCGACCTGAAGACGGCGAACGGCATGCGGCCCAGCATCGACGAAACGTTGATGACGTGTCCCTCGCCACGCGCCTTGAAGTGCGGCAGGACCTCCTGCATCCCGTAGAGCGCCGACTTCACGTTCACGCGCATCATGTCGTCGATGTCCTCGTCGGTCAGCTCCGAGGGTTGCCGCGTGATGCCCTGTCCCGCGTTGTTCACCCAGACGTCGATGTGGCCGAAGCGATCGAGGATGCTGGCCACCGCGCGTCTCACCTCGTCCCGCACGGTCATGTCGGCGACGACGACCAGCGCGGAAGGGCCGCACCGTGCTGCGACGTCCTGCAGTGCGTCGGGCCGCCGGGCGATCAGGGCGACCGAGGCACCCTCGCGCGCAAGCAGCTCCGCCGTGGCGGCGCCGATGCCGGCGCTGGCGCCGGTAATGGCAACGACTCGTTCAGGCATCCAGGTAGTGTACAAGCTGCAGGGATGACGCCCGACACCTTCCAGGTCGCCGTCGACGCCGATCAGTCGGTCACCGCTCTGCACTATCCGGCCGGCGATCCGTCCGCAGGCGCCGCTCTGATCCTCGGACACGGCGCCGGCGCCGATCAGACCAGTTCCTTCATGGTCGGGTTCGCGCGCGCGATGGCGGCGCGCGGCTTCGATGCGGTGACGTTCAACTTCCTGTACACCGAACGGCGCCGGCGCCTGCCCGATCGGGCGCCCGTCCTCGAAGCCTGCTACGCGGCGGTCGTGCGCGAGACGCGGACGCGTGTCGCGGCCGCACGATTGCGATTGTTCATTGGCGGCAAGTCGATGGGCGGACGGATCGCCACGCAGCTCGCCGCGTCGAATCCCGCGCTGCCAATCGACGGTCTCGTGCTGCTCGGATATCCGCTTCACCCGCCCGGCGCGCCTGAGAAGCGCCGGGATGCCCACCTGCCTGGCGTGCGGCGGCCGATGCTCGTCGTGCAGGGCAGCCGCGACACGTTCGGCACGCCCGGCGAGCTGAGCCCCGTGCTGGCGACACTCTCTCCGGCGGCCTCACTCCACATCGTCGAGGGCGGCGATCACTCGTTCAAGGTCTCGCGCGGGGGCGGCACGCGGCAGAACGAGATCGACGAGGAGGTGCGCCGGACGGTCGCCGACTGGATGCGCGGGTTCAGGCGGGACTGAGTAGCCACGTCCGCGCAGCCTGCGTGAACGGTTCGGTCCACTCGTGTGCGGCATCGAGTTCGACGCGCTGCACCGGCACGCCGGCAGCGTGAAGCCGGCCGGCATCCGCGTCGAGCATCGCGGGCGCGTAAAAGGGGTCGCGGGCGCCGCGGAGGATGAGCACCCTGGGAATTTTCGAGAGCTCACCGGCCGGCAGCTCCGGAGGAATGTCGCCGCCGACGGCAATCACGCCCGAGCAGGGCCGCGCCCCGAGTGCCGCGGCCCGATACGCCATGCTCGCACCCTGGGAGAAGCCGGCGTACACCAGGCCGGCCGGCTCGCCAGTCTCCTGGACGATCGCGTCGACCACAGCGTTCACGTAAGCGATGTTGTCGGCGATCATCAGCTCCCGGTCCTCGCGGGTCATCCAGCTGGCCGCGATCTCCTGCCTGTCGCCGCGATAGAAGCGGGACAGCCCCTGAATGCACGCGAGCGTGAACGGCGCCGCTGCGTGCAGCGCGCTGAGCCGCTCCATCTGGGTCGCGGCCCGCTCCGCGTATCCGTGGAAACCGACGACCAGCAGCCGCGGCACGGTCCCGTCGACAGAGTCGACGAGGAAGCGGCCGTGCGTGGTGACAGCGATGGTCCGTTCGGTGATCACGCGACTACGATAGCGCACGCGGACGCGGAAGGCGCGTCCCGTGGTGCTAGCATTTGAGTGGCAACGTCGTAGCCCGCAGCTGCATGGCCAGGAAGAACCAGGAACCGGTATTGGCGAAGATCGCGCGCCGCCGCTCAGGAGTGCACGGATGGGGCGTTTTCGCGGGCGAGCCGATCGCGAAAAACACGCGCATCATCGACTACGCAGGCGAGCTCATTCACAACAGCGAGAGCGAGGAGCGTGAGGAACGCTACCTCGCCGACGGCTGCATCTGGGTGTTTCGCGTGAACCGGAACTGGAGCCGCGACGCGAACGTCGGCGGCAACGTGGCGCGGTTCATCAACCACTCGTGCACGCCGAACTGCTGGTTCGAGGTGGTCGACAAGACCATCTGGATCCGGGCCGGACGCAACATCCGCCGCGGCGAGGAGCTGACCTACGACTACTCGATCATCGGCGAGCGGACGATTCCGTGCCGCTGCCGGCCCGGCTGTCCGAACATGCTCTGACCGCGGTCAGAGCGGACGCGCCACGATCAGGTGTTCCTCGACGAGGCGTCCGCCGATCAGGTGCTCCTGGATGATGCGTTCGAGCACCGGCGGATCGCAGCTGCCGTACCACGCGCCCTCCGGGTACACGACGGCCACCGGTCCACCCTCGCAGATGCGGAGGCAGTTCGCCTTCGTGCGCAGGATGCCTCCCTGCTCGGAGAGCTGCAGCTCCTTGAGACGCGCCTTCAGGAAGTCCCAGGCTGCCAGGCCGCGTGCCTTCTCACAGCATTTCGGCGTCGTCTGATCGCAGCAAAGCAAGATGTGGCGGCGGGCGACCGGAACACCGATGGTTCCGGCAACGGCACGTTGTGAATCGTTCATGGACTTGTGACTTGCGCCTTGTGACTTGTGACTTGTGACTAGAACAGCAGCCCCGTGCTCACCTGCGCGCGCGTCGTGCCGATCGAACCGTGCGCGACGTCGAACGCGAGCCGGATGACGGTCAGGTAGAACCAGACACCGCCGCCGACGCTCCTCCCGAAGTGCTGGTCGGCCATGCGTTCGTCCGCATCGTACACCGTCGCCGCATCCACGAACGCGCGAAGCCCCAGTTTGCCCAGCCTGAGCGGCGACGTAATCGGCCAGCGCACCTCGATCGTGCCTGCAGCCGTCGTGTCGCCCGCCTCGATGCCAGGCGGAAATCCACGGAGCGTCGAGTCGCGGCCGAGCAGCACCTTCATGTACGGCGGAAGCGGCCTGTTCGCACCGTTCCGGTACGCGCGCACGACAATGGTGGTGGACCACGGCCCGCCGACGTACGCCTGTGCGTCGACCAGTGTCCGCAGGGGCGAGTCCCCTTCGCGCATGCCGAGACGCTCGACTGAAGTGCGGACGTACACCGCCTGCCGCGACAGCATCGGATCCACGCGGGTGTCGAGCGTCACGTCGAGCCCTGTTCGGAAGATGCGGTCGTCGCGATTGGCAAAGGTCACGAAGTCGATGCCGGTCCACGCGCCAGCCCGCAGGGCGCGGACGATCTCGCGGTCGCCGCGGATCCACGCCTGCTGCCACAACTCGTTCCGCTCGTAGGCCGGGTTGTGGCGGCTCACCACCGAGGCGGCGCCGCGCAGCCGGGTCACGCGTCCTGTCGTCGCCCGCTTCTCGAGCTCCACACCCGCACGCCGCTCGCCGCCCCACGTCACCGGGAACGAGATGCGGGTGCCGGGCCCGAACGGCGACTGCACCGTGGCCAGCGCGCCGTACGTGAAGCCGTACCCCTCCTCGGAGCCGAGCAGCGGCAGCCACATGATCGGCGGGAAGCGCCGCCGCACGGCCCGGGGCGGCTGTCCGTCCTGACGTTCGACGGTGATGCGCCCCTCGTCGACGAGGATGATCAGCACGATTTGCGTCGGGTCGGCGATCGACGCGAACCGCTTGAGCACCTCGACGCGCTCGAACCGTCCGCCGGCACGGACGCGCGCCTCGACCGCTTCGATGGTCTGCGGCGTGATCTCGGTGCCCGGCTCGACACCAGCCATGCGCACGATGTCGGCCTCGGCAGTGATCGTATTCCCCTGGACGCGGATGTCGACGATGCGCTCCGGCCCCTGGGCGGCGAAGAGCCCGAGCGTGAGGGTGAGAACTGCGACCAGCACGATCTCAGGGCCTGTCCGGCATCCCGACTTTGGTCTCAACGTCGGCCTGGCGGTAGTTCTCGTAGTCGAGGGTGTAGCGCACGTCGACGTGCCCGAAGGCGAGCGCCACGCCGATGCGCATCTCGAGGCCGCGCGGGAGCCACACGTCGGCGAACGGCTGCCCCATCGTCATCGACGCCGAGACGCCGTCCATCTGCGCCAGCCACTGGCCGGGGAAGAAGTTCCAGTCCAGGTCGTCGAACGTGTATTTGAGGATCTGCTGCGTGGCCGGCGCGATCCAGAGCGTCACTCTCGACGTCGAGTTCATGAGGCGCATCAGCTCGGCCGAAAACGCGCGGGAGTCCGCACTCTGCGAGTCGTTGCGGCCGTTCCCGTCCTGCCGCTCACGGCGCCGCCGCTCGGAGAAGAGATTCTGCGGGTAGTACTCGATGCGCAGCACCTCCTGCCCTTCCAGCTGCTCCCGTCCGACGAGCGCGTAGCGGCCCTCGTCGAACTGGAAGCGAAGGAAGTACGCCGACGAGATGAACTGCGGCTGCCGCGTCTGGCGGATGAGGCCGTCGAGGTCGCGCGGTGGTTCGTTCGACGGCGATGCTGCTCCGGAGGATGCGGGGGGCGAACTGGTGTCCTGCACATCAGACTGCTGACGCGCGTCACGCCGCTGCGCGCGCCGGAGGAAGTCGGCTTCGTATTTCAGCCGCTCCGGCTCGCCGACCGCGCTGCCATTCACCTTGACCGGGCTGCGCACGAAGAACCCGTCGCGGATGTACCAGGTATAGTCGCGGCGTTCGCCCCACATCAGCGCGCCGGACGGACCGCGCAACTCCAGCAGCTCGCGTTCATCAAGGATGTACTGCTGGAGCTTCTTCCAGTTCGTGTCGCGCGTCGAGAGCACTTCGCGCATGAACGTGTCGAGATCGCTCTGCGCGGACGGTGACGTGGCGTGCACCGACAGGCACAGCGCGACCGCGGTAGGCAGAAGAACACGGCGGAGAGTGCGCGGGGAGCGCAGCAGCGACAGCATCGGGATCGCGCCCGTGACCTGAGACTATCAGACGCATCGGGTCGAGGGGAGGTTCAGCTCGCAGCCGGGGTTTGCGTCTGGGAAGGCTGGTATGATGGAACAAATGGTGCGTGCGATGACAAATCTAAGGAACGAGCCGATGCACGCCTCTTCGTCTGAAGCGGTCACGAACAACGTGCGCGTGGAGGTGGAGTCGCAGTACGCGCCCGACCATTCGCAGCCGTTCCAGAACCACTACTTCTTCCACTACACGGTGCGGATCACCAACGAGGGTGACGACACCGTGCAGTTGCTCAGCCGCCACTGGCTCATCACCGACTCCACCGGTCACACGGAGGAAGTGAACGGCTCCGGCGTCGTGGGAGAGCAACCCGTGCTCGCGCCCGGCGAGTCGTTCCAGTACACGTCGGGCTGCCAGATCCGGACGTCGACCGGCGTCATGCGCGGGACCTATTCGATGGTGGGGGGCGACGACGACCACTTCGACGTCGAGATCGCGCCCTTCGCGTTACAGGAACCGTACACGGTCCACTGACACCACAGTCCGACGAGCCCGGCACGCCCCGACGCCCCGCAGCGTTGGCTCGTGCGGCAGGAGGGTATCGGCGCCGCCACCCTCCTGCGCCAGATCGGCTGGCTCTGTTTATGCGGCACGCTCCTGTACGCCGCGTTCTTTCGGCAGCCAGGAGGGAGCCCCATGCGTCGCATCCACTTCGCACTCATTCCCGCATTCATTGCAGCCGTAGCACTTACGCTCGGATCCACGCCGATCGCCGCCCAGGCGGACCACAACCACGACACCCCGTCAGGCGGCGGGGCTGGCCGTGCGTGCTGCCAGAAATCCGGCGGCACAGCGGCAAATCACGCAGCTGCGAAACACGCCGCAGCGGCTGCTGATGCCGTCGACGGCGACCCGGTCGACGACGCTGCGATGGGCCACACGGCGCAGGGTGCGGCGGGCGGCTGCTGCGCCAGCATGAAGCACGATTCGGGCGGCGGATGCTGCGCTGGCATGGCATGGCGATGAACCATGGAACGGCGACCGATACCGCGACCGGCGGGGCCGGATGTGCCTGCTGCGCGAAGATGGCCGCAAAGGCAGACATTGCGCCGGACGACCACACCAACCACGGAGCGGCGCCTGACGCGTCGGCCTTCGCCATGCCGGGCATGGCTGGATGCGGCGCTGCGAAAACGACTGCCAACGACGCGATCGATCCGTTCGCTGAGGATGCTTCGGTCACCGAGTGACCGAGTCGTCCAGGCGAGCCCCTCAGGCCTCCGGCCTTTTGTATGTCCGGATCGCATCGAGGAAGGCGTCGCCGAAGTCGGCCGCCTTCTTCGCGCCGACGCCGTAGATGTCGTGCAGGTCGTCGATCGTCGCCGGACGCCGCTCGGCCATCTCCCGCAGCGTCGTGTCGTGGAAGATCACGTACGGCGGCACGCCGCGCTCCCGCGCCAGTCCGCAGGCGCACGTCGCGCAGCGCGTCGAACAGCTCCGGGTTCGTCGCCGAACGACGCCGACGCCCGCGTCCGCGCGCACGGCTCTTGCGCCTTCACCGGCTGCGACTTCGCGGTACAGCGCGCACTGGCCCTCGCCCTTGAGCAGCGCGCGCGCCGGCCGCCGTGAGCCGCAGCACCGGATACGGGTCGCCGTCGCGCGCCAGCCAGCCGTCGGCGACGAGCTGCTCGATGTAGCCCGCGCAGCGCGGCCGCCGGTCTCGTCCTTGAGCAGGCCGAACGTGGACAGCGCGTCGTGCCCGGCAGCCGACGACCTTCTCGCGTCGCCTTGCCGAGCAGCACGTCGGTGACGTGGCCGACGCCCCAGGTCTGCCGCACGCGCGCGACGCACGACAGGATCTTCTGCGCCACCGTCGTCGAATCGGCGACCGCGTCGAGCTCCTTCAGGCACCAGTCGCACGCGCCGCAGCTCGTCCCGCGTCGCACCGCTCGCCGAAGTACTCGACCAGCGCGCGATGCCGGCAGCGCGTGCCCGCCGCGTAGCGCTCCATGTCGCGCAGCAGCATCCGCGCGCTGTCGGTCAACTCGCCGTTGGTCTCGAGCATCTGGCGCCAGCGGACGAAGTCGGATCCGGAGTAGATCAGCACGCACTCGGCCGGCAGCCCGTCGCGGCCGGCGCGTCCCGACTCCTGCTGGTAGTGCTCGGGCGATCGCGGCGCGCCGGCGTGGACGACGAAGCGGACGTTCGATCGATCGATGCCCATCCCGAACGCCACCGTGGCGACGACGATGTCGGCGCGCTCGTCGAGGAACTGCTCCTGGTTCGCGGCGCGCACATCGTCGGGCAGGCCGGCGTGATACGGCACCGCCCGATGCCCTTCTCCGCGCAGCCACTCCGCCAGCGCCTCGACTTCGCTTGCGCGACGCGCAGTAGACGATGCCCGCTTCGCCCTCGTGGCGCGCGAGCATCTGCTGCAGCTGCGCCTGCAGGTTGCCGCGGCGCAAGCACGCGATAGATCAGGTTCGGCCGGTCGAACGATCCGACGAGGACCAGCGGATCGGCAGCCGCAGCTCGGTGACGATGTCGCGGCGGACCCGCTCGGTCGCGGTCGCGGTGAACGCGTGGAACGACGCGTCCGGGGAAATCGTCGCGCAGGCGCCCGAGCTGCCGGTACTCGGGACGGAAGTCGTGACCCCACTGGCTGATGCAGTGCGCTTCGTCGATCGCGATGAAGCGGACGCCGCACTGCTGCAGCAGGCGGCGGAATCCCTGACTGCCCTCGCCGACCAGCCGCTCGGGCGACACATACAGCAGCCGGCAGCGTCCCGTCGCGCAGGCTCGCGACGACCGCGTCGCGCTCGGCGGTGGTCTGCGTGCTGTTCAGGAAGGCGGCTGCGACGCCGTCGACGCGCAGGCCGTCGACCTGATCCTTCATCAGCGAGATCAGCGGCGAGACGACCAGCGCGAAGCCGCGGCGCGGTCCGCCAGGAGCCCGACTCTCGGCGCGGATCCTCGCCCTGCACCACGGCCGGCGCCTGGAAGCAGAGCGACTTGCCGCCGCCGGTCGGCAGCACGACGACGCTGTCGCGGCGTCGAGCACGGCGTGCATCGCCTCGCGCTGCAGCGGCCGGAAGTCGGAGAAGCCCCAGATGCGGTGCAGCGCGTCGCGCAGAGCGTGGTCGTACGCGGCGATCAGGCTTTCCTCGCGTAGCGTGTCTCGACGTAGTCGTCGACGAGCGCTGGAACGCGCGCGGCCAGCTCGTCGTAGGTGCCGCGCAGCGTCGTCACGTGCTCGCCGTCGATGTAGATCGGGCAGTTCGGCGCCTCGCCGGTGCCCGGCAGGCTGATGCCGATGTTCGCCGCCTTCGATTCGCCGGGGCCGTTGACGACGCAGCCCATCACGGCGAGCGTCATCGTTTCGACGCCGTCGTAGCGCGATCTTCCACTCCGGCATCTGCTCGCGGATGTAGTCCTGGATCCGCTCGGCCAGCTCCTGGAACGTCGTGCTCGTCGTGCGGCCGCAGCCCGGACAGGCGGTGACGCTCGGCGAGAACGAGCGCAGCCCGAGCGACTGCAGCAGCTCGCAGGCGGCGTAGACCTCTTCGCGGCGATCGCCGCCGGGCCGCGGCGTCAGCGAGACGCGGATCGTGTCGCCGATGCCCTCGCTGCAGCAGCACGCCCATCGCCGCCGCCGACCAGACCAGCCCCTTCGTGCCCATGCCGGCTTCGGTGAGGCCGAGATGCAGCGGCTGATCGGTCTGCCTCGCGAGCGCGCGATAGACGGCGATCAGATCGCGCGGCCGCGACGTCTTGCACGAGATGATGATCTGGTCCTTCCGCAGCCCGCTCTCGATCGCCAGCGCCGTCGACTCGACCGCCGAGATCACCATGCACTCGTTGATGATCTCCTCCGAGGTCTTGCCGAGGTTGCGGTCGGTGTTCTCCTGCATCTTCGCCACGACCAGCTCCTGGTTGAGCGAGCCGCCGTTGACGCCGATGCGCACCGGCCTGCCGTGATCGACCGCGACCTGGCAGATCGTCGCGAACTGCTCGTCGCGCCGCTTGCCGGTGCCGACGTTGCCGGGGTTGATGCGGTACTTGTCGAGCGCCTCGGCGCAGGCCGGGAACTTCGTCAGCAGCAGATGGCCGTTGTAGTGGAAGTCGCCGATGAGCGGCGCGGTGCACCCGGCGTCGAGCATCCGCTGCTTGATCTCGGGCACCGCGGCCGCCGCTTCGCGGCGTGTTGACGGTGACGCGCACCATCTCGGATCCGGCCTCGGCGAGCTCGATGCACTGCGTCGGCCGTCGCGCGCGCATCCGCCGTGTCGGTCATCGTCATCGACTGCACGACGATCGGCGCGCCGCCGCCGACCTGGACGCGTCCGACTTTCACGCCCACGGTCCTGTGGAGCCTTGCAAGTGACATGAATTTCTCATGATAGCATCGCGCCCATGCGCGCCATTGTCGTTCGCGAGTTCGGCGGGCCCGAGGTGATGAACGCTCGAAGACGGTGCCGCGATCCGACGCCGGCGCCGTCGCAGGTGCTGGTGCGCGTGCGCGCCGCCGGCGTCAACCCGGTCGACACCTACATCCGCAGCGGCGTCTACGCGCATCAAGCCGCCGCTGCCCTACACGCCGGGCACCGACGGCGCCGGCGAAGTGGTCGAAGCGGTCGGCGCCGACGTGAACGGCTTCAAGCCGGGCGACCGCGTCTACATCGCCGGCGACAACACCGGCGCGCCGCGCACCGGGCTCTACGCGGAGCAGGCGCTCTGCGCGCCGACGCAGCTGCACGGCTGCCCGACGACGTCACCTTCGCGCAGGGCGCCGCGATCGGCGTTCCGTACGGCACGGCGTATCGACGCGCTGTTCAAGCGCGCGAGCGCGCAGCCTGGCGAGACGGTGCTCGTCCACGGCGCGAGCGGCGGCGTCGGCATCGCGGCGGTCGAGATCGCACGCGCGCACGGCATGACGGTGATCGGCACGGGCGGCACCGAACGCGGGATGCAGCTCGTCCGCGAGCACGGCGCCCACCTGGCCGTCAACCACACGAGGATGCGGACTACCTCGACACGGTGATGAAGGCGACCGGCGGCCGCGGCGTGGACGTCATCCTCGAGATGGCGGCGCACATCAATCTCGACAAGGACATCAGCGTCCTCGCGAAGTTCGGCCGGATCGTCGTCATCGGCAGCCGCGGGACGCATCGAGATCGATCCGCGCGGCACGATGGGACGCGAGGCGGCGATTCATCGGCATGATGCTGTTCAACCTGCCGCCCGCCGAACTCGCGGCGACGCACGCCGCGCTCGTGCGCGGGCTGGCGAACGGCACGCTCAAGCCGGTCGTCGGCCGGGAGTTCCCGCTCGCCGATGCGCCGCGGGCGCACGAGGCGGTGCTCGCGCCCGGCGCTCACGGCAAGATCGTCATCGCTCCGTAACAGCACCCGCGGTACATTCTCCAGCACACGCAATACAAGGGCGGACGTCCTCCCCGAGCCCGTCCTGGAGGCGCTCATATGCATCTGGTCAGGAGGCCGCGCGTACGCGTCGCGGTGCTCATGGTGTCGGCCCTCGTCTGCAGCGCAGCGCTCGCGGCGGCCGTGCGCGGCGCAGTCACGCAACAACAGCAGCAGCAGCCGGCCGCGACAAGCGGCCCCGCCCGCGGGCGCGAGGTCTACGAGTCGCACTGCGTCGAGTGCCACGGCCCGTCCGGGAAGGGGGACGGTCCGGCGGCGTCGATGCTGATGCCGCGCCCTCGCGATTTCACGGGCGGCGACTACAAGATCCGATCGACCGAGACCGGGAGCCTTCCGACCGACGAGGACATCGTCTCCTCAGTGCGGCGCGGTCTTCCGGGCAGCGCGATGCCCGCGTGGGAAGCCATCCTGAGCGACGCCGACATCCGCGCCGTGAGCGGCTACCTCAAGACGTTCTCGCCGCGGTTCGCTGCCGAGACGCCCGAGCGCGTCATCCTCCCGGCCGCGACGCCGGACACGGGCGAGAGCCTCGCGCGCGGCGCTGTTGTGTACACGAAGCTGCAGTGCGGCAAGTGTCATGGCGCCGACGGCCGCGGCGCCGGAGCCGTCGCGACGTCCTTCCAGGACGACAGCGGCTTCCCGATCCGCGCCACCGACCTCGCCGAGCCCTGGACGTTTCATGGCGGTGCGACGGCCGGCGATATCTTCATGCGATTCCGCGTGGGGATGGCGGGCACGCCGATGCCGTCGTTCAAGGACGCCGCGAGCGACGCCGAGATGTGGGACCTCGCCAACTACGTCGTGTCGCTGCGGCGCAAGCCGACGTGGGAGATGACATCCGAGGAGGTGACGGCCCACTATCAGCGGCTCGACGCAGAAGCCCGCGCGAATCCGGCGAAGCGGGGCGAGTACCTCGTGGACACGTTGGCATGTGCGCTCTGTCACTCCCCCGTCGACGACGAGCGCCGCATGCTGCCCGGCATGCGGCTGGCCGGCGGCATGCGCATCAGCGTCGAGCCGTGGGGCACCTACCCGACCGGCAACCTCACATCCGACAAGGAAACAGGCCTCGGCAACTGGACCGACGATGAGATCAAGCGCGTCATCACGAAGGGCACGCTGAGGGACGGCATGCGGTTGCTGCCGTTCCCGATGGACTGGCCTTCGTTCTCGACCATGTCCGACGCGGACCTCGACGCGATCGTCGCGTATCTGCGCACCCTCCCCCCTGTCCGCAACAGCGTGCCGAAGCCGACGCGGACCTTCTTCCCGCTGTACCTGTGGGGCAAGTTCAGGATGCTCATCCTCGGCAGCGACCCGCCGATGACCTTCTACGCTGGGAACGCCGGCAACACCGGCACGACGGAGGCACACTGATGTGGCGCTGGTTGAAACGTCTCGCCATCGCGGCGGTGGTGCTCGGTGCGATCGCGTTCATCGCATTCCTGTACTTCATCCCGCCGCTGCTGATGATCTCCGCGGAACAGTTCGGTGAGGACGTGAAGAACGCCGCGCCGCCCGTGGATGGCATCAGCGATCCCGCGCAGCGGGCCATCGCCGCGCGTGGACGGGCGATCGTGATGAACACCGGCTGCATCGGGTGCCACGCGTTCAACACGCCGCAGGGCCCCGACTACTCGAAGTACCTGGGCGGCGGCGGCGTGAAGATCACCAACCTTAGCGGCACCTACGTCAGCCGCAACCTGACGCCCGACCCCGAAACGGGAATCGGACGGCGGACCGACGATGAGGTGAAGCGGGTCCTGAGCAGCGGAGTCTTTCCCGACGGCCACGTCACCTCTTACACCGCGATGCCCTGGGCGAACTTCTCGAACTGGACCGAGGAGGACCGCCATGCGGTGGTCGTGTACCTGCGCAGCCTGAAACCAGTGCATCACCCGACTCCGGAACCGACGGCCGCGCCGGACCTGCCGGCAGGGGTCGTCGAGCAGGACTACGGTTCGCGAGACTACGGTTCGAGCTCGAACTGAGTGGGATAATGGACCTGAAGTGAGCACGATCGACTGGCCGCCGCCGCGGCAACCGCGGCGGCGTGTCGGTCTCTTTCTCGTCGCAGTTCTCGTAGCCGCCCTGTTCGGGGCAGGCACGGCGCTCTCCTACTACGTCGAGTCGCTCTGGTTCGCGTCGCTCGGGTTCGGCGACGCCTTCTGGACGACCTTCCGGTTCCAGAACGCGGTGTTCGCGATCTTCGGCGCCGCCACGTTCCTGATTCTCTACGGCGCCTTCCGCGTGCTGAAGCCGGCGCAGATCGACCTTACGACCGGCCCGATCCTCATCAACGGACAGCCGCTGCGGCTCCCGGTCGAGCCCCTGCTGCGCCTCGCCGGACTCGTCGGCTCGATTCTGATCGCGCTGGCTACCGGCGTCGGCATGGCCGCGCAGTGGACCACCTTCGCGCAGTACCTGGTACGGGGCGTCCCAGGCCGGCGCATCGGTCGACCCGATTTTCGGACGGCCGGTCACCTTCTACCTGTTCACGCTGCCGGTGTGGCAGCTGGTGAGCGGCTGGCTCACCACCCTCGCCATCGTCATCGCCATCATGGCGGCCGGTTTTGCGGTCATCGCGGGCGGCGCCCGGGCGCTCAGGCGGGCGGCGCGCGAGAGCGCCACGCTGCGCGGCGTGTCGATTGCCGCGGCCCTGGTCCTCTTCGCAAGTGCGACACGCCTCTATGTCGGGCGCTTCGACCGCCTGCTCCAGGACCACACGATCTTCTCGGGCGTCACCTACACGGAAGCGCACATCATCCTGCCCGGGCTGCTCATCGTCGCCGGCGCGCTCGTGCTCGGCGCCCTCGCATGCGCGGCCAATGCGATGGCCGCGCCGCGTCTGCGCTGGATCGTGGTCGTCGATCGTCCCGGCGGCGGTCGCCTATGCGATCGTGACCGTGATCGCCTGGTACGTCACCGGCTTCGTGGTGAAGCCGAACGAGCTGGTGCGCGAGCGGCCGTACATCACCAACAACATCGCCTTCACCCAGGACGCGTTCGCCCTGGACCAGATCGCGGAAGTGCCGTTCCCGGCCGAGCCGGGGTTGGCCGCGATCGATGCCGGCAGTAACCAGGACACGCTGGACAACATCCGCCTCTGGGACTGGCGCGCGCTGCAGGACACGCTGCGCCAGGTGCAGGAGATCCGGACGTACTACGACTTTCCAGACATCGACATGGACCGCTACGAGTTGGACGGCAGCGTCCGCCAGATGATGCTCGCCGTGCGCGAGCTCAATGTCGAGCGACTCCCCGAGAGCAGCCGTAACTGGATCAACGAAAAGCTGATCTACACCCACGGTTACGGCGTGACGATGAACCCGGTGAACGGCTTCACGCCGGAGGGACTTCCGGCGCTGCTGCTCGGCGACATGCCTGTGCAGAGCAAACATCCTTCTCTGAAGGTGACGCGGCCGCAGATCTACTTCGGCGAGCTCACGAACACCGACGTGTACGTGCACGCACCAACCAGAAGGAATTCGATTACCCGCAGGGCGAGGACAACAGCTTCGTCACCTACGAGGGGAGCGGGGGCATCCCGCTCGGCGGTCTCCTCCGGAGGCTCGTGCTGTCGCTGGACCGCGGCGATCTGACGAAGGTGCCGTTCAGCGACGACATCACGCCGGAGAGCCGGTTGCTCATGCGCCGCAACATCCGCGAGCGGATCTCCACGATCACACCGTTCCTCACCTTCGACGCCGATCCGTACATCGTCGTCACGCCGGACGGCCGCCTGGTATGGATGGTGGACGCGTTCACGACGTCCGCGACCTTTCCGTACGCGCGGCACTACCGCCTCGGGAACGAACGCGTGAACTACATCCGCAACAGCGTGAAGGTGACGATCGACGCCTACGACGGCACGGTCACCTACTACGTGTTCGACGCGGCCGATCCGTTGATCGGGGCGTACCGCGCGATGTACCCGGGGCTGTTTCGCGAAGGGCCCGAGATGCCGGTGGCGCTCCGGAAGCACGTGCGCTATCCCGAGCTGATGCTCGAAGTGCAGGCAGCGGTCTACGGCCTCTACCACATGACGACGCCGGATGTGTTCTACAACCGCGAGGATCTGTGGACGGTCGCGTCGGAAGTGCGGATCTCGGACCGGCGGGAGGCGACGACGCAGCCCTTCGAGCCGAACTTCGTGCTGATGAAGCTGCCCAGCGAGCCGTCGCTGGAGTTCATCGAGATCCTGCCGTTCACGCCGGCGAATCGAAACAACCTGATCGGGTGGATTGCCGGGCGGAGCGACGAGCCGAACTACGGCAAGGCGCTCGTGTACCAGTTCCCGAAGACGCGCCTCGTGGACGGGCCGATGCAGATCGAGGCACGCATCGATCAGAACGCACAGCTCTCCGGGCAGCTGACGCTCTGGAACCAGCAGGGATCCCGCGTGATCCGCGGCGCGCTCATCGTCATCCCGGTCGGACGCGGCCTGCTCTACGCGGAGCCAATCTACCTGCAGTCCGAGCGCAGCCCGATGCCCGAGCTGCGCATCGTGGTGCTGTCGCTCCAGGATCGGCTGGCATACGGACCGACGTTCGAGGCGGCGCTTGCCAGCCTATTCGGCGAAGCCCCGTCAACGCTCGGCAGCGCGCCGGTACCCACGCCG
This sequence comes from uncultured Acidobacteriota bacterium, assembly GCA_963748265.1. Classification (GTDB taxonomy): domain Bacteria; phylum Acidobacteriota; class Vicinamibacteria; order Vicinamibacterales; family CAVVIG01; genus CAVVIG01. The sequence goes on from CAVVIG010000006.1 coordinate 96,793, forward strand.
CAACGGACGCAGGCACAACCCGCCGCTCCGCAGCCAGCGCCCGCACCCTCGGACCGCGAGGCGCTCATTCGTAGCGCGGCGCAGGACCTCGAGGACTACCAGCGGCTGACGGCGGAGGGACGGCTCGGCGAAGCCGGCCAGCGGCTCGAATCGCTGAAGCAGAAACTCGAACAACTGCAAAGGGCTCCGTAATCATCACGAAGCGCAGGTGATCAGGGTTTCTGCGCTGGCTCGGCGAACGTGATCAGTACCCGTCCGGGTCGGTAATCGCGAACTCCTTCATCCCATACCACTGCGTCTTCAGCGGCATCGCGATCGTCACCTTCCCCTGCAGGTCGGCGTAGTACTGCTCGATTCCGTCGATCTCGATGAACAGCGTCCCGCTCGCGCCGATCGGCCGTCCCTTCAGCGCGGGATACTCGTCGACCGTCGTGGTGGCGTCGTTGAAGAAGATCTCGATCGTGCCACCGGTCACCGACGCGAAGACGAACGGCGGCTGCTCGGGCACGTTCATGCCCGCGCTGAATCCGAGCACGTCGATGTAGAACGCGCGGCTCCGGCCGACGTCGGCGACGAGAAGGTTGGGGGTGAGTTTCTTGAAATGCGGCATGGCACACCTCTCCTCGAGGCAGTGTGCTCGCTCATGCCTGCATCCACGCGTCGGCGAGTTCGAACGCGCAGGTAGGGGATTCGGCGACCCCCGCCAGGAACACGGGAAGATAGCACAGTCGTCAGTCGCAAGTCGCCAGTCACAAAGTCGGCGGCGAAGTGTCAGAATGCAGAGCATGAGAATCCTGCTCATCACCCTGCTCCTGGCCGCGAGCGTGGCCGCGCAGTCGCCGCGGGCGATCCCGCCGCCGGCTGACGTCGCGGCGGCGCCGGCCGATGCCGCCAAGACCGCGTCGGGCCTCGCGTCGAAGGTCATCAAGCCCGGCACCGGCAAGGAGCATCCTGGGCGGACCGACATGGTAACGGTCCACTACACGGGCTGGACAACTGACGGGAAGATGTTCGACAGCTCGCGCACAGGCCCCGGGAAGCCCGCCACCTTCCCGCTCGACCGCGTGATCGCCGGATGGACCGAAGGTGTGCAGCTGATGGTGCCCGGCGAAACGCGGCGCCTGTGGATTCCCGAGGCGCTCGCGTACCGCGGGCAGCGGGACCCGAAGGGCATGCTCGTCTTCGACGTCGAGCTGGTCTCGTTCATCTCGCCGCCCCAGGCGCCGCCGGACGTGAAGGCTGCGCCGGCGGACGCGAAGAAAACGCCGAGCGGCCTCGCCTACAAGGTGGTCAAGCCGGGGACCGGCACGCGGCATCCCACCTCGCGCAGCCAGGTGACGGTGCACTACTCGGGCTGGACGACCGACGGCAAGATGTTCGACAGCTCGGTCACGCGCGGTGAGCCGGCGACCTTCCCGCTCGACGGCGTCATCGCCGGGTGGACCGAAGGCGTGCAGCTGATGGTGGAAGGGGAGAAGGCGCGGTTCTGGATTCCCGAAGCGCTGGCCTACAAGGGCCAGAGCCCGCCGTACGGCATGCTCGTCTTCGACGTCGAGCTGCTGAAGATCCAGTAGAGACCACACCGATCAACTTCACGAGGGACACGAAGGCACGAAGAACCTTGGGGTGTGAACCCCTTGGGTCTTCGTGCCCTTCGAGTCTTCGTGATGTTGTGTTGTTCGGCTTCTAGGCTCGTGACGGCTGCGGGCGGTTCGTCCGCTCGCCGATCTTGCGGATTGCGCGCTGGAAACGGTCCGCCAGCTGCCGGCGTGCGTCCTCCGGCACCAGGCCGACTCGCGAGAACGACGCCTGCGCCTGCCGCACTTCCTCGGCCACTGCACGCATCCGGCTGTCATCTTCGGCCTTGCCGCCGATGGTGTTCGCCGCGAGCGCTTCCTTCAGCATCGCGGCAAGGCGGGTGGTCGGCGACGCGTCCGCCGCGACCCCCGCCGCAGGGCCGGTGACCGACGCGGCGAGTTCCTCGACGCGCCTGACGATCGCCTCCATCCGCTTCCGGTTCGCATCCGGATCCATGTCGGAGCCGCCAAAGGCCACAGGCCAGCGGTTGATCACGGTGCCGAACGCCACGGCGAAGCGCTGATCGAGCGCACGGGCGGTGTCCGGGTCGACGCCGCGTGATGCGATCTCCTGCTGCCACCGCGAGCGCAGCGCGCGTGCCGTGGTGAGGAGGTCGGCCGGCGCCTCGCTGCCTTCCGGCGCCAACGCGAGGGCTTCGACCTCGGCACAGATCGCTTCGCGAGCCGCCACCCGCTCCGCGCGCGCCGTGTCGTGCCGGTGCGCGTAGCGGCCGAAGAACTTGTCGCATGCTGCCCGGAAGCGCTGCCAGATCGCCTCGGACTTCGACTTCTTCACAGGGCCGATAGCTTTCCACTCGCCCTGCAACTGCCTGATCTCGGCGGCCGCCGTCTCCCAATCGGTCGACTCGGCGAGCGCCTCCGCCCTCGCGCAGAGCGCTTCCTTGCGTGCGAGGTTGTCGGCCCAGGTCGCCTTGCGATGCGCCAGGTCGTCGTGGCGGCGCGTGAAGAAGCGATCGCACGCCGTGCGGAAGCGCTCCCAGACCGCCTTCTCCCGCCCGCGCGAGACCGGTCCGATCGTCTTCCACTCCGCCTGCAGCGCCTTCAGCGACTCGGACGTCTTGATCCAGTCCGTGGACTCCGAGAGCGCTTCGGCCTGCGCGCACAGCGCCAGCTTCCGTTCGAGATTGGCAGCGCGCTCGACGGCCTGCGACGCGAAGTGCGCTTCGCAGCGCGCCCAGACTTCGTCGTGCGCGGCCTTGAATCGCTTCCACAGCGTGTCGGCCTGCGCCCGCGGAACGTCCGCGGCGTTGCGCCACTGCTCCTGGAGCTCCCGTACCTCGCGCGCGGCGGCGTCGAGATCCTCCGCGGTGCGCAGCGTTTCCATCCTGGCGCACAGCTGTTCCTGAATCGCGACGTTCGCAAAGCGGCGCCAGTCGTCGGCCTCGCGCAGCTCGTGCACCTTCGGCGTCAACGTCGCCTGCGCCTCCTTCAGACGGCGCATGATCTCGTCGTAATCCGGCTTGCTCGGCAGCTGCGGCATCGACCCGAGCGCGTTGCGGACATCGCGCAGCGCGCGGTCGGCCGCCTTCAGCGTGAGGTCGGCCCGCGCCCCGAGCGGTTCGACCCGCGCCAGGAGCGACTGCAGGCGCGCGAGCGCCTCGCGCCGCGACTGCGCGTCGGCCTCCCGCGCCTCGGTGTCGCGGGTGGCGATCCGCGTCGAGGCGTCGGTGTACTTCGACAACACGTCGGGATCGATCTCGAGACCGGCGCTCAGGTCGTTCCACTCTCGGCGGGCCACGCCGATCCTCTTGCGCGCCGTCGGCAGGTTCTCGTCGGCGGCGGCGGCGACCGCCTCCTCGGCGAGCTCGACGAGCCGCACGCGGCGACGCTCGACCTCGCGTGCCTGTGCCTCCGGATCCAGAGCGACAGGTTCGGGCGCGGCAGAGGCCTCGACCACCGGCGCCACCGTCTCCGCCTCGGAAGACTCCCCGGCCGGCTCCCCCTCCGCGGCGATGCCGGATGCTTCGACAGCCAGCGGGTCGCCATGTGGCGGCGTCGGCGCATCGGACTCCGGCGCCACGACCGCCGGCTCCGCAGCGATTGCGGCGGCTGCGGCCGCGGCAGCCGCTTCGGCGGCCTCGCGGGCGGCGCGCTCTTCGGCGTCGCGCACGATCGTCCGCGCGCGCTTGACGGCGCTCTTGTTGCGTCCGCTGGCGATGACTTGGTCGAGATCCGGGCGCTCGGTGATCAGGTCGAGGGCCGCCAGCGCGGTGTCCTTGAAGTCGCTGTTCATCGCCACGGCGAGCAGCTCGTCGCGGCCGCCCTGCTCGCGCACGAGGTCGAACGCCTTCATGCGCGCGGCCTCGAGCTCGGCGTGACGCGCAAGCGACCCGAGGAGCCGCAGATCCGTGATCCGACCGAGCGCGTGCATGGCCGACGCCTCGCGCACGGCGGCCCTGGCGATGTGGGCGAGCGCGCGCGGCTCGGTCATCGCGTCGATCGCACGAAGGCTCTCGGTCTCGCCGATCTCTTCGAACGCCTCGAGCGCGATGTCACGCAGCATCGTCGCGGCCTGCGCGCGGACGTTCTCGTCGCGATCGTCGCGGGCGATGGACGCCAGCGTCGGCGGGTCCATCAGCTTGGCGACCGCCGCCTTCCGCACACGGGCATCTTCGTCCTCGCGTGCGATAGCCGCGATGGCCTCGCGCTCGGACAGCGGCAGCTCCTCGACGAAGGCGAGGCGGACGGCCGGGTCGGCGTGCTTGTCCCTGGATTGTGCGCGGAAGCGATCGAGCAGCGTCATCTCTGGCTCCAGCCTGGCCGATCGGCCAGCTTGTGAGGGCAGCCGTGTCAGGGCCGCCGTGCGACTCCGAGTCGTTCGAGCGCCGACACGATGTCGTCGCCGTGTGAACCGACATGAACCCCGCGGTCAACCGCGAGGATCCGCCCGTGCGTGCCGATGTAGAACGTCCAGCGGTTCGGAAGCCCCGTGCGTCCGAGCACGCCATAAGCCTGCGCCACCGCACCATCCACGTCGCTCAGCACCGGGAACCCGATCGCCGTGGCGTCGGCGAACGCAGCGCTGGTTTCCGCCGTGTCGAGACTGGCGCCGAACACCACGGCGTCGAACTCGCGCAGCCGCGCGGCGGTCGTGCCAATGGCCGTGCACTGGATGGTGCAGCCCGGCGTGAACGCCTTCGGAAACCACGCGATCACCACGACCGATCGCCCGCGGAAGTCGCCGAGCGAGTAGGTCCGGCCATCAGAAGCCGCGAGCGTGAAGTCGGGAGCCGGATCGCCCGGCGCGAGATCGACCACAGGTCGATCGCGCCTGGCCACCAGATTCACGAGCACCGTGCCGGCAGCCGCGAGCGTTGCGCCAAGCGTGCGCATCGTGTTCAGAAGCAACCCTCGTCTGAGGCCCGGAATCCAGGTGCCATTTTATGCACAAGAAACGCAGCCCATCGGGTACTCTGATTGCAAACTCACCGTATCAATGCCTCTCAGTCCAAAAATGCGGATCCTGTTCGCCGTGTGTACGGCGGTTGCCCTGACGGCTCTCGGCTGCTCCAAAGACGGGACGGGTGGCAGCCCGACGGGGCCGAGCGGCCCCCCGCCCACCGCCACCCCCGTGGGCTACTCCGCCGTCGGCGCCAGCGACGTCCTCGGCATCGGCTCGTCCAGCCCGTGTTTCATCTTCGAGGACTGCAACGGGAACGGGTACGTGTGGGTGGCGGCCCGCCAGCTCCGGGGCCAGGGCTACACCGTGAACGTGAGCAACCTCGGCATCCCGGCGGGGGTGATCAGCCGCCAGTTCCAGGAGCTCGGCGCCCAGAACGGCCGGACCATCGGCGGGAACATGATCGAGCAGGAGATGCCATTCGTCCGCTCGACCGCCACGCTCGTCACGATCTTCACGGGGGCCAACGAGGTGAACGTGCTGCTGGCGGCGTTGAGCAATGGCGCGGGCGGCAGCGACCCGGCGGCCTACATCGACCAGAAGGTGGCGGCGTTTGCCAGCGACTTCGTCACGCTGGTCGAGGGGATCCGGTCGCAGGCGCGGTCAGCGCGCATTGTCGTCCTGAACCTGCCCAACATGGCCGCGCTCCCGTATCTGTCGGGCGCGACCCTCACCCAGAAACAGGCCGCCCAGCGCATCGCGGTCCGGATGACGACCACGGCGATCAATACAGTGCCGAACGTGACGGTCATCGACCTGATGTGCGACGGCCGGGTTTACCAGCCCTCCACCTTCTCCTCCGACGGATTTCACCCGAACGACGCGGGGTACGCGACGTTCGGCGACGAAATCGTCAAGGCATTCACAAACTCGTCATACCCGGCGCCGCGGAGCAGCTGCTCCCAGATGACGATGTTCTGACGCCCCCCGTGAAATGGGGCGAATGCCCGGTTGCCTTTTCGCGCGCGCGGCGCGACGCTTCTCTGGGTGTCCCACGCTGACGTAATCCTGCGGCTCGGTCGCGTGCTGGGCGAAACGCTGCCCGGCCCCGCCGGGCAGTCGCTGATGGCGCCGCGGCCGCGCCGGCCCTGGCCGCCGGGGTTCGACCCGGCCCGCGTGAGGCATGCGGCCGGGCTGCTGCTGCTGTTCCCAACCGACGCGCGCACCCACGTTGTACTCACCGTTCGCTCGGACGCGGTCCGTCACGCCGGTCAGATCTCGCTTCCGGGCGGCGTGATCGAACCGGGCGAGACGGTCGAAGAGGCGGCCATGCGCGAAGCCCGCGAGGAGGTCGCGCTCGTCGACCCCGTCCGCATCGCCGGGGCGCTCACGCCGCTCGACATCCCGGTCAGCGGATTCCGGCTCCATCCGGTCGTCGGTGTGGCCGACTCGCGCCCGGCGCTGCATCCCTCGGACGGGGAGGTCGCGCGCGTACTCGAATTGGCGGTTGACACGCTGATGGATCCGGCCACGATCGAGTGGCGCACGATGTCGCGCGGCGACCTGCTGATCGACGTACCGGCGTTCGTGGTTGGCGACGCGGTCATCTGGGGCGCGACGGCGATGGTGCTCTCGGAGCTGCTGGCGGCCCTCGGATGGGCGGGCCCATCCTCCAGGTGATCCTGGTTTCGTGCAGATCCTGCACGAATCGATCGTCACCCGGACAATTCTATGGAATCTTCCGACAATTGTGACGCTATTGCCTTGCAGAGGCTGCACGGTCTTGAAATAATGCGGTCACTCGAACGGTCGTGGTGATCGACGTCGGAGCGAAAGGGCTCCGGACGTCACCCGTTTCGATCTGCAGTCATACCAACGATTTCCGTTGAAAGAGAAAAAGGGGGACGCGATGGGTTCCGCAGTGTTGGGCGAAGCGATCAGTGCGATCCGCGACTGGTCGGTGACGCAATCGAGTGAACCAGCCACGGTCAGCGCCGGCGAGTCGTTCGGCAGTCTCGTCTTCAACGACGCGGAACAGCAGAAGCGGCTGCCGAAGAACGTGTACACCGCGCTGCGCCGCACGATCTCGCATGGCACCGGACTCGATGCGGCGGCCGCCGACGCGATCGCGCGCGCGGCGAAGGACTGGGCGGTGGAGCACGGCGCGTCGCACTACACGCACTGGTTCCAGCCGCTCACCGGCATCACGGCGGAGAAGCACGACTCGTTTCTCAACCCGACGGCCGACGGCAAGGCGGTCGCGGAGTTCTCGGGCAAGGAACTGATCAAGGGCGAGCCCGATGCGTCGAGCTTCCCATCGGGCGGCCTGCGCAGCACGTTCGAAGCGCGCGGCTACACGGCGTGGGATCCGACGAGCCCGATGTGGCTGCTGAAGAGCGGCGGGTCGGTGACGCTGGTCATTCCGACCGCGTTCGTGAGCTGGACGGGTGAGGCGCTCGACAAGAAGACGCCGCTGCTCCGCTCGATGGAAGCGCTCTCGAAGCAGGCGCTGCGCATCCTGAAGCTGTTCGGATCGAAGGCCGAGCGCGTGACGACGACGTGCGGGCCCGAGCAGGAGTACTTCCTGATCGATCGTTACTTCTACCTGTCGCGTCCCGATCTGATCAACGCCGGCCGCACGCTGTTCGGCGCGGCGCCGCCGAAGGGCCAGGAGCTCGAGGACCAGTACTTCGGCGCGATCCCCGATCGCGTTCTCGCTTTCATGCACGAGTCCGAGGGCGAGCTGTACAAGCTGGGCGTGCCGGTGAAGACCCGCCACAACGAGGTGGCGCCGAGCCAGTACGAAATCGCCCCCGTGTTCGAGAACGCGAACATCGCCACCGATCACCAGATGATGGTGATGGAGACGATGAAGCGCATCGCGCCGAAGTACGGGCTCGCGTGCCTCCTGCACGAGAAGCCGTTCGCCGGCGTCAACGGCTCGGGCAAACATCTGAACTGGTCGATGGGCGACGACCAGGGCAACAACCTGCTGTCGCCCGGCCAGAACACCCACGACAACGTCCAGTTCCTGGTCTTCTGCGCGGCCGTCATCCGCGCGGTGAACAAGTTCCAGGGGCTGCTGCGCGCGACGATCGCGAGCGCGGGCAACGACCATCGCCTCGGCGCTAACGAGGCGCCACCAGCGATCATCTCGATCTTCCTCGGCGACATGCTCACCGACATCTTCGAGCAGATCGAGAAGGGCGGCGCGAAGTCGACCAAGAGCGGCGGCACGCTCGACACCGGCGTCGGCGCCCTGCCGAAGCTGCCCCGCGACGCGGGCGACCGCAACCGCACGAGCCCGTTTGCGTTCACCGGCAACAAGTTCGAGTTCCGCGCGGTGTCGTCGGGCCAGAGCATCGCCTATCCGAACATCGCGCTGAACCTCGCGGTCACCGAGTCGCTCGACTACGTCGCGACTGAGCTCGAGAAGGCTGTCGGCGGGGGCAAGAAGGTCGAAGACGCCGTCCGCGAGCTCCTGCCGAAGATCGTCAAGGAGAACAAGCGGATCATCTTCAACGGCAACAACTACTCGAAGGAGTGGGAAAAGGAAGCCGGCAAGCGCGGCCTCCTGAACCTGAAGAACACCGTCGACGCGCTGCCGCAGTTGATCGGCAAGGAGAGCGTCGCCGCCTTCGAAAAGTACAAAGTGCTGAACTCACGTGAGGTGCACGCCCGCTACGAGATCATGGTCGAGACCTACAACAAGAACATCAACGTCGAGGGACAGCTGACGGTGCTCATGGCGAACCGTTACGTGCTGCCCGCGGCGCTCGAGTACTTGAAGCGGGTCGGCCAGAGCGTGGCTGCCGTGAAGGCCGGCGGCGGCAAGTCGGTCGAGGGCAAGAAGCTCCTCGACAAGATGTCGAAGATGACCGACGAGTTCAAGAAGCGCACCGACAAGCTGCAGGCCGCCCTCGCGCACGAAAGCAACGGCTCGACGGAGAAGCACGCGAAGCATTTCCGCGACTCCGTGGTGCCGGCGATGGCGGCGGTGCGCGAAGCGGGCGACGCGCTCGAGAGCACCATCCCGCACGAGCTGTGGCCGCTCGCCACATACCGGGAGATGCTGTTCATCAAGTAGAGACTTCGTAGTCGAAGTCGCAAGTCGCAAGTCGAGAAGAGAAGGGCGCGGCGGACACCCGCCGCGCCCTTTCTTCATTGACCTCAATCCCGCGGCCCGGTCATTCGAGGGCCAGACCGCCGCTGCGCGCGGCGTTCAGAAGCGCGAGCTCCTGATCCACGTATCGGACCGCGACCAGCTCGCCGCGAGGTCCGCATCGACGTCGGCTGACGGCTTTCCCTGGGCCGCCAGCGCCTGCTGCAGCCCGAGCAGCGACCAGCCATTGTGCGGGTGATGCGCGAGTTCCTTGCGGTACGTCTCCTCCGCCTCGGCGTAGCGCTTCGCTTCGAGCAGCGCGGCGCCAAGCCAATGCCCGGCATGAAATGGCAGCGGCTCCGGTTCGTCGTAGGTCAGCGACTCCTGGAGCTCGAACGCGGTCTGAAAGGCCGCGATGGCCTTGGGCAGGTCTCCACCCGCGCGGACAATTTCACCCTCGAGAATCCCCGCGACGATGCCGAGCAGGTTCTGCGCGGTGTGCACCCGCACCATCGCTTTCGACGTCTCCGCCGTGCGGCGCACCCGCTGCAGGTACAGGTTCGCGAAATCGGTGTCGCCCTGCCGGAGCCGTGCGTATCCCTGGGCGAAGTCCCACAGGCTGCCCTGAACCGGGCTCACGGGCCTGTTCGTCACCTCGATCACCTCGTCGAACCGGCCGAAGCGGATCAGCGTGAGCACCTGGAACGACGCGTCGTTGCTCAACTTCGCGTAGTCCCTGGCCGCACGCATCGAGATCGCACCCTGCCCGTCCATGGCCGCTGCGTAGAGCAGCATGTGGAGGTTGTGTTCGGGATAGATCGCGAAGCCCTGGCCGATCGCAGCCTTCTGATCCGAGTGCCAGGCTTCGAGGTTCGCCCGCACGGAGTCGCCCCAGCGTCCGACCTCGTTCCAGGTGTGCGAGGGCATGTGGTTGATGTGGCTGGCGCCCGGTATGGAGCTGCCGAGAAACTGCGCGCACTGCTCGGCGCGCTCCGGCACGACCGTGGATTCGGTCGCATGGACGTACAGGTGACACGCACCGGGGTGATGAACGTCCTTCGCGAGAACCGACTCCAGCACGTCGTGGAGGCGCTTCACGTTCGGGTCGTTCACGTCGCGCGATCCGCGGCGCGGTTCCAGCAGGAACAGTGCGTCGCCGTAGAGCGTGACGATGTCGAGATCGTCCGGGTAGGTGTCCGCCAGCTTCCGCATGGCCTCGGCGTACGCCTTGTCCTGCTCCACCCGGTTGCGCGGATCGAACTTCTCGATGTACCGGACGCTCATCGCGTCGATGAGCGCGCGCTCTTTCGCTGTGGCGTGCGCCCCCGCCAGCGAACGCGCCTTCTGGATCGCCGCGTAGGCCTGCGGCGCTTCCTCCAGCGACATCGGGGAGTTCAGGTACGATCCCCACGCCCACGCTTCGCCCCAGTAGCAGACGGCGCAGTCGGGATCGCGCTTCCACGACTCGCGGAATGAGCGCACCGCTTCAGGCTTCGCGAACGCCCACATCATCTGGAAGCCCTGGTTGAAGAATGCCTGGGCCTCGGCGCTCGTCGACGAGATCGGCCGCGAGAACGTCCCAAGGCCGCTCGAGTAGATCTCGATCGGCGCGGTGTAGCGCTCGAGGACTGTCTCCTGCGGCTGCTGTGCCTCCGCGCGGCCGCCACCGACCGCCACCGTCGCCAGAAGCGCGAGGCCGAATGCGACTCTCACAACCACCTTCATGAGGGCACCATGGGCCCGTCGACCCGGCGGCCTTCGCTCTAACGCATTCTGCGAAGCGTGGCCGTGTCGATCGAGCAGGAAATCGTCCGCGTCTTGCCTACCATGTCGAAGACGATCGCGGAGGTCGGGGCGAACGCGGGGAAGTCGAACGTGAACCGGCTGGTGCCGGTCGCGATCGAGCGAGCAGTGGGCGTGACCGGCTTGCCTCCCCGTTTCAGCACGAAGTCCGTGAGCACGTTCGTCGCTCCACGCACCGGTGTGATGCCGACCGTGATGCGCGTCTGCTGCGCCTCGGCGTAGTTCGGCTGCGGCGCCGGCTTCTTCTGGCTGACGACACGCCACACCTCGTATGCCACCATCTTGTAGGGCGTGTACATCGCGAGCTCGAAGTCGGTGTTCTTGCAGAGCCCCGTGTCCCAGAACACGCAGGCGGGGTTGCCTCCCTGCTTCCCGCACTCGACCGCCTGGTAGTAGCTCTCGGAGTTGATGGCCGCAATCCCCTTGTCCCACGCCGGCGTCGCACCAGGCGCGATCTGCGCCTTCACCTGCACGGCGGCCGGCGCCTGGGCACGCACGCCGAGCGGCAGCAGGCTGGCAGCCACCAGGGCGACGGTCACGACATCACGAAGCACCGAGGGGGCCATCGGCCAGCGCCTACTTCGCGCAGCGTGGATCGGCGGCCTGGATGGTGGCGATCCGCTCTTCGGTGAGCGGCACCGCCGCGCAACCCGGCCCGCCGCCGCAGATGTAGTCGGACTTGCTGGCGCCCGAATGGCAGCTCTGACAGGTGCCGAGTCCGTTGGCTGCTTCCATCCCGCGCGCGCGCACCGTCGTCCCCTGTGGCGTCACGGCAAGGGCGATGTACTCCCACCCGTTGCTCGCAGGGAAGGTCGCCGTGCTCCGCTTCACCATCGCCTCGCCCGGGATCATCCGGAAGATGGTCCCTTCGGGGTAGTCGGCCCCGGCAACCTTGTTCTCGTAGAGCCGCACGGCTTCCTTCAGCTTCGCGGCGTCGGGATGCTGGATGTAGGTGTGGCCCACCTTGGTGCCGTTCGCGATGCACGCGAGCAGCACGTCCGGGGTGTCCGGCTGCGACTGTGCGGCCAGGCCGGCGCACACCCCGAAGGCAATGAGGGCTGCCGCGGTGAAACGGTGCGTTCTCGTCATAAGGGGCAAGAATAGTCGAATTTCACACGGGCCGCACGGCCTGCGGGCACCGCCTACAATCGGCCATGCTCGCGCCGTTGCCCATCGTCGACACCCGCCCGTTCTTCCGCCCCCTCTTCGATGAATTCGGGCGCCTGCTCGCCGCGCTGCCGGCGGACGCCTGGCTGCGACCGACGATCGCGCCCCGCTGGCGGGTACGCGACGTCGTGGCGCACATGGTGGACACCGGACTGCGGCGGCTTTCATTTCATCGCGATCGCCTGCCGCCGCCGGCGGCGAGCGGCGAGCTGGTCGAGTTCATCAACCGCCTGAACGCAGACTTCGTCGCGGTGTCAGCGCGGTTCAGTCCACCGGTCCTGCAGTCGCTCCACGATCGCATGGCTTCGGAGCTGTCGGCATTTTTTGCGGACCTGCCACTCGACGGTCCCGCGCTGTTTCCCGTCTCGTGGGCCGGTGAACACGAATCGCTGGCGTGGTTCGACATCGGCCGCGACTTCACGGAGTACTGGCACCATCAGATGCAGGTGCGCGACGCGGTCGGCGGCGGGCAGGCGTCGGATCCGCAGTGGCTGCACGCGGTGCTGAGCGTTGCGCTGCGCGCCCTCCCGTACCAGCTGCGTCAGATCACCAAGCCACCAGGCACCGTCATCCAGCTGGAGATCTCCGGTACGTCAGGAGGGACATGGGCCATGGTCCGAGACCAGTCCGGGTGGACGCTGCATCAGGGGCACGCCGGCGCGGCGGCCGTCACGCTGCGCATGACGGATGGCGCGCTGGTCAAGGCGCTGTTCAACGCGCTGCCGCTGACGAGTGCGCTCGCGGCGGCGGACGTGGCCGGCGACATCACGCTCGCGGCGGCGGTCCTCCGAACCCGCGCTGTCATAGTCTGACCCCCGTGCCTAGCCCAGCCGATCGACGTCATCTTCACTTGGTCCGCGCGGACAGCCCATTCGCCGGGCGCCAGCTGCCATTCACCGGATCGGCGTGTGGCGGGCGGGCGGCAGGACTACGTTGGGGCCGTCGACCGGGCGAGTGGCTGGCTGGTCGGCGGAAGCGTGGACGGCACCATGAGCAGGCACGAAGTTGCGTTTACGGCAGCAGCGACTGCGGGTCTCCTGTGTTCGGCGGCGGCGGCCCTTGGCGTCTGGCTGCTGCTGACCGACCCCCTGGTCGTCACCCACGTGGTGTCCCAGGCAACGACGGGCTCGCTGCTCCAGGCGGCGGTCGACGCCGCCCGCCACGCGGTGGTCTCGCTGTTCCAGGCGTTGTAGGTTGAGGGAGAAGATCAGCATGTCCGAAACGAGCATGTCGGCTGAAATCGGAGGCGACCCCGGTCCCGACCACCGCCGGAGGGGCCCGGTGGCTGCAGGGACGCTGCTCGTCGCGATCGGCGTCGCGCTGCTGCTCGTGCAGACAGGTGCACTGCCTGCCGGCTGGCACGCGAGCATCTGGCCGATCCTGCTTATGCTGTTTGGCGCCGCTCGCCTGTTGCAGGTCACGTGGCACGGGCGCGAGGGGCTCTTCTTCGTTGTCGCGGGCGCCTGGTGGCTGGCGGGGATGCAGGGGTGGTTGTCGCTGCCGCGCACGTGGCCCGTGCTCATCGTCGGGCTGGGAGCCAGCATCATGCTGCAGGCCGCGACCGCACCGCCGCGCGATCCGTCGACGCGTCACCTGTACCGGCGGCACGCCGGCGTCGCTCCGTGGATTCTGCTGGCGATCCTCGGCGGGGCGATGCTCAGCGGGGACCGTCATTTCTCGCTCGGATCGGTCCTGACGCCGAACGATGGCGCCAGCATCGTCGCCGTCGCTGGACATTCCGAGCGCGGCGTTCAGGGCACGTTGAAGTCCGGCGACGTCATCGCGGTGATGGGGAGGAGTGTTCTGGACCTGACGCAGGCGACGGTCGAACCGGGGGAGACCATCACGGTGGACGTGGTGACGTTGATGGGCAACAGCACGATACGCGTCCCGGAACACTGGACGGTGGACGTCGAGGCAGTCGCGGCTTTCGGGAGGATCAACGACAACCGCGAGTACCTGCGCGACTGGGCGACGCCCACGCCTGACGATCCGGCGGCACCGCAGGGCGGATCGAAAACCGGCCCACGGATCGTCGTGGACGGACTCGTGATGATGGGTTCGCTGCTCATCACTTCGTAGACAGGGGACACAGGGTGAGGATCAGATCGCAGCTAGCTGCCGGTTCGAGCGTCACGCCACGTCTGCTACTTGGTGTGGCCCTCGTCGTGTTGGGTGGAGCGTTGCTGCTCGACCGGCTGGGACTGCTCGAAGCGTCGTTCGTCTTTCGCCTATGGCCGGTCATTTTTATCGCCATCGGGTTGCAGCAATTCTTCACGCCTCGCATCGGTCCCTCGGGCGAGCGGATTTTTCCGGTCGGCGGCGTCATCTGGATCGCGGTCGGCGGCCTGTTCCTGCTCAACTCGCTCAACGTCCTGCACACGAGCGTCTGGAGCCTGTTCTGGCCCGTTGTGCTCATCGCCGTTGGGATACGCCTGCTGACGCGTTCGAACCTCGGCGTGCCTGGCTTCGATCGGAGGCCGGCTGATGGCTCCGCCGCGGACACCGGCCCGATCGTGGCGGTGCTGAGCGGCGTGAAGCGCGTGAGCGCGCCAGTGGTCTACACGGGCAACGACATCACGGTCTTCATGGGTGGCGTCCACCTCGACCTCCGCGACGCGAAGCTGCCGCCCGGTGGCGAAGCGGTGCTCGACCTGTTCGCCGTGATCGGCGGGTGCGAATTGCGGCTGCCGGCAGACTGGATCGTGTCGGCGCCGGTCGTGGCGATTCTCGGAGGCATCGAGGACAGGCGCATCGCGCCGCCACCGGCAGCCTTCGACGAGACGGCTGGAGCGGCGGCGCCTCCGCGGCTCGTCATCCGGGGCACCGTGCTCATGGGCGGCATCACGATCCGCAACTGATGCACCCGCTGCTCGCGCGGCTGGACCACGCCGCCGCCTATTTCGGCGCGTCTCTCGTCACAGCGGTACTGGTGTCCGCGTCGCTGGCGGAGCAGGGGGCGAATCCGCTCTACGCCCTGCTCTTCGTCGTACCAACGTTCCTGGTCTACGCGTTCGTCTGCCTCTCGGCCTGGTACGTCTGCCGGGCCGTGCCGCTCGCCACGGGCGGGCTCAGGGGCGTCGCCACCGCATCAGGCGTCGCGGCGCTCCTCGCCGGAGGCATCTGGCTCGCGCTGGCCGAAGCGTGGCTTACCGTGCTCCGCGCGTTTCCGGGCACACAGGAGGCGGCCGCCGCGGGCGCCGACCAGGTACCGTTCCTGTTTGCCGTGGCGATCATCCTTTTCCTGCTCGTGCTCTCGATTCACCACGTCGCCCTCGCCTATGAAGCGGCGCGCGACGCCGAGCACCAGCGGCTCGAGTTCCAGGTGCTGAACCGCGACGCCGAACTGCGTGCGCTCCGGGCCCAGCTCAACCCGCACTTCCTCTACAACAGCCTCAACTCGATCAGCGCGCTGACGACGATCGACGCGGACGGGGCGCGGCGCATGTGCGTGCTGCTCGGCGACTTCCTGCGCAACACGCTGAAGGTGAGCGCGCTCGACCGCATCTCGCTGGCCGACGAACTGGCGCTCGTCGACGCGTTCCTGGCCATCGAGCAGATCCGCTTCGGCCCACGCCTCCGAGTCGAACGCCAGGTGGACGAAACGGCTCTCGCCTGCCGCGTGCCGCCGCTGCTGCTGCAGCCGCTGATGGAGAACGCCATCGGCCACGGCATCGCCGGCCTCCTCGACGGAGGCGTCATCCAGTTCGCCGTTTCCCGCCGCGACGACCGGGTCGTCGTGCGAATCGAGAACCCGCGAGACGCGGACGTGGCGCCGCGCCGCAGCGGCGGGGTCGGCCTCGAGAACGTCCGCCGCCGCGTTCAGACGGCATTCGGCGATCGCGCCCGCATCGAAGCAGTCGCGGCCCCCGAGACCTTTCGTGTGGAACTGAACCTGCCGTGCGTGGAGGTGTGACCGTGCCGCTGCCCGAGAGCCCCGCATCGCTCCGTGTCGCCATCGTCGACGATGAGGCGCTCGCGCGGAGTGTCGTCCGGGAGTATCTGGAAGCGCTCTCCGGCGTCGACATCGTCGCCGAGTGCGCAAATGGTTTCGAAGCCGTGAAAGCCGTAGCCGACTTGAAACCCGACCTGCTGCTGCTCGACGTCCAGATGCCCAAGCTGAATGGTTTCGAGGTGATCGAGCTGGTCGGGCGTGACGTCGCGGTCGTGTTCACGACCGCGCACGACGAGTTCGCGCTGAAGGCGTTCGAAGTGCACGCGGTGGACTACCTGTTGAAGCCGTTCGGCGCGGACCGGCTGGCCGAGGCCATCGCCCGTGCCCGCGACCGTGTGGCACGCCACGAGCCGATGCCGCCGGCTTTCGTTGCCGCTGCGACGCGCACCGCTGGCGTGGCGGCTGCCCGGGTGCTCATTCGCGATGGCGCCAGCGTGCACGTGATTCCGGTCGCGAAGGTCGACTACGTGCAGGCCCAGGACGATTACGTGGCTTACCGGTCTGAAGGTAGAACCCACCTGAAGGAGCAGACCCTCGCGGAGGCGGAGGCGTCGCTGGACCCGGCCCGCTTCGTCAGGGTCCATCGATCGTACCTGCTGAACCTCGATCGGCTGGCGCGCGTCGAGCTCGACGAGCGCGGCAACCATGTGGCGCTCCTGACGACGGGGGAGCGCGTGCCAGTCAGCCGCAGCGGTCACGCCCGCCTCACGGCAGCACTCGGTTCTCAGTGAGGAGCCAGTCACGGACGTCGGGCGACTTGGTAGCAATCCGGTCTCACACGATCTTTGCTGGGGACTGAGACTCTTGGCCAAACGCAGGAACGACGACGACGACGACGAACGCGGACTGTTCGACTCGATGGAGCCCGAGGCGGATGCCGCGGCGGCTCCCCCGGCGGCGCGCTCATCGGCGCCGGCGGGTAACGGCAGCGGCGCAGGTAGCACGGACAACGTCGCGCTGCATGAAGCGGCGCAGGCGCGATACCTGAACTACGCGCTGTCGGTCATCACGTCACGCGCGTTGCCGGACGTCCGCGACGGTCTCAAACCAGTGCAGCGCCGCATCCTGTTCTCGATGTGGCAGAAGAACCTGACGGCCGACAGCAAGCACCGGAAATGCGCCACGGTGGTCGGGGAAGTGATGGGCAACTACCACCCGCACGGCGACGCAGCGCTCTACGAAACCCTGGTCCGCATGGCGCAGCCATTTTCGCTGCGGTACCCACTTGTCGACGGTTCCGGCAACTTCGGCTCGCTCGACGGCGACAGCGCCGCCGCCATGCGGTACACCGAGTGCCGGCTCGCGCGCATCAGCGACGAGATGCTCACCGAGATCGAGCAGGCGACGGTCCACTTTCGCCCGAACTACGACGGCACCAAGACCGAGCCGGTGGTACTGCCGGCGCGCATCCCCAACCTGCTCGTCAACGGCACCACCGGCATCGCCGTCGGGATGGCGACGAACATCCCGCCGCACAACCTGAGCGAAGTCTGCACTGCGCTCGTCAAGCTCCTCGACAACGAGGACATCAGCAACGCACAGCTCTGTCGCTACGTGAAGGGGCCGGACTTCCCCACCGGCGGGCAGATCCTCAACTCCTCCGAGGAGCTGAAGGAGATTTACCGGACCGGATCGGGCTCCGTCCGGCTTCGGGGCACGTGGGACGTCGGGCCGGAGACCCGTTCGACGAAGACGATCTACATCGAGAGCATCCCCTACACCGTCAACAAGGCGCAGCTCGTGGAGCGCATCGCCGACGTCGTGATCGGGCGCAAGCTGCCGCACCTGCTCGACGTGAAGGACCTCTCGACCGAGGACGTGCGCGTCGCGCTCGAGATGAAGAAGGACGCCGACGAGAAGATGGTGATGGCGTACCTGTGCAAGCACACGCCGCTGCAGATCAACTTCGCGGTGAACCTCACCTGCCTGGTGCCGGTCGAGCAGAACCCCGAGGTCGGACGTCCCGAGCGGCTCGACCTCAAGCAGATCCTCTGGCACTTCCTGCACTTCCGCCTGGAGGTCGTCACCCGTCGCCTCGAGCACGAGCTCGCGGCGCTCCGCAAGCGCATTCACCTCCTCGAAGGGTTCGAGAAGGTCTTCGACGCGCTCGACGAGATCATCCGCATCATCCGCAAGTCCGACGGCAAGGCGGACGCGGCGCAGACGATCATGAAGCGGTTCGAGCTCGACGCCGAGCAGACCGACGCAATCCTCGAGCTCAAGATCTACCGCCTCGCACGGCTCGAGATCCTGATCATCCGCAACGAGCTCGATGAGAAGCGAAAGCGTGCGCGCCAGATCACCGCGCTCCTCAAGGACGAAGCAGGCCGGTGGACGATGGTCCGCGGCGAGCTGGACGAGATCCAGAAAAAGTATGGCGACAAGCGGCGGACGCTGATCGCCAGCGACTCGGGCGAACCCGAGTACTCCGCCGACGACTTCATCATCGAGGAAGACAACGTCGTCATCGTGTCGCGCGACGGGTGGGTGAAGCGGCAGAAGGAAGTGAAGGACCTGACCGCCACGCGGCTGCGCGAAGGCGATCAGGTGCTCGCCGCCTTCGCGGGGAGCACGCGCGCCACGTGTGTGTTCTTCAGCAACTTCGGCGCGGCCTACAGCTGCCGGATCATCGACGTGCCGGCGTCGACCGGCTACGGCGAGCCGATCCAGCGGCTCTTCAAGTTCAAGGACGGTGAGCGTGTCGTCGCGGCGATGAGCCTCGACGCGCGCGCGATCGGCGACATCGTCGCCGAAGGAAGGAGGGCGAGCCGGCGCCGGTTCATGCCGTCGCGGTCACCAGCGACGGGTACGCGCTGCGCTTCGGGCTCGAGCCTTCGCCGAGGTCAGCACGCGTGCCGGGCGCCGCTACGCGCGGCCCGCGGACGGGGCCGAGGTCGTCGGCGTCGATCGCGTCACCGGCAAGGAGATCGTGATCGTCGCAACGGCGGAGGCGCGCGGTTTGCTCTGCCCGGCCGAGGAGATCAATTACCTCGCCGGGCCGGGCAAGGGTGTCATCCTCGTCAAGCTGGCGTCCGACGAGGACAAGGTGCTGGGGTTCATCGCATCCACCGGCGATCGCGACCTGCTGACGGTCGAGACGACGCGCGGCGGCGAGCAGACGATCAGCACGACCAAGTACGAGGTCACCGGCCGCGGTGGCAAGGGACGCGAGCTGCTCCAGCGTGGAGGGTTCGCACGCGTTCTCTGGCCCGTGCCGGAGGCGCCGCCGCCGCTGGAGTGAACCCGGGACCGCGTGTAGCGGTGGGGGAGCGGCCGGGTGTGTAGCGTGGAGTTGTAGTGGCCGGGTCTAAAGACCCGGCCCTGCAGACCGATGCTACGACCGCTCCGAACGGATCGGCCCTGACCGGCCCCAGACGATCTGGACGATGTCAGCGGCAATCTGGGGTACAATCCTGGCGCTCCGGTGAAGGCCCGGCGCTCCGACCGCTGCGCACGATTGCTGGCACTCCAGCCGCTGACGGTCGGCCCCGGCCTCGCAGCACTCCGCTGCCACGCGGCTGCACCTATCAACTGAAGGATCCGTTTTGCCCCATCAGGAACGCACCAACATTGCGGTCTTCATCGATTTCGACAACATCGAAATCGGCGTCAAGACCACCCTCGGCGAGCACTTCGATATCGGCCCCATCCTCGAGGCGCTGAGGGAGCGAGGCGAAGTCGTCACGAAGATCGCCTACGCCGACTGGACTCGCGCCGGCGAATACAGCCGGGCACTCACCCAGCACGCCATTCGCCTCGTCCAGCGGAACCTCACGCCGGGCGGCGACAAGAACGGCGCCGACATCAACCTCGCCCTCGACGCCCTCGAGATGGCGTTCACCCATCCGCACATCAACGCCTACGTCATCGTCGGCGGCGACAGCGACTTCCTCTCGCTAGTCGAGAAGCTGAAGCAGTACGACAAGAAGGTGTTCGTCGTCGGCGGACGCGCGTTCACGAGCATCATCCTGCAGCGGAATTGCCACGAGTTCATCGCCTACGAAAACCTGGTCGCGCAAGCCGCCGGCGCGGCGGCGGTCGTCGGGTCCGCAGCCAGCGCCGGCGGCTCCCGGCCTTCCCGATCGCGCAGGCGTTTCCGATCGTCAGGCGGGCGCTCAAGATCCTCGCCGACCGCGAAGTCTCGCCGCAGACCGGGCTGCTCAAGAGCACGCTGCTGCAGCTCGACTCCACGTTCTCGGAGCGCAACTACGGCGCCTCGTCGTTCCTCGATTTCGTCGAGAAGCTCGTCGCAGGCGGGCTCGTCCAGCTGAAGCACTCCGGGCGCAGCGTGATGGTCGAGTTGAATCCGGCGTTCTCGGAGGAGGCCGACACGTCGGCTGCAAGCAGGAACCGAGGGCGACCGGCCGCCGAACCGCGAGGCCGGCGACGCCGACGGCGGTCCGCCCGGCCGGCGAGGCAGCCGACCAGCGTCACCGCCGCCCGCCGCTTCCGTCGACGTCCGGCGAGCCGCCGTGACGCAGCTCGGCGACAACGCCGAGGGCGTGCGCGCTCGCGGGCCAGGTGCTGGCCGCAGCCGACGAGCGCGCGCTGGCCGATGTATCTCCGCAACGTCAAGCAGATCCTGCGTGCCGGCGCGATTCGACGAGCGCAAGCTACGGGTTCGGCGGGCTGATGGAGCTGCTGCAAGCGCCTGCCAGCGCGACGGCCTCGTGCGAATCGAGCGCGACCGCCGCGGCGGCCTGCGCGTGTTCCAGGGACAGACCATGCCGCGGGCGGCAGCCGGTCAGTCAGGGGAGACGTCGGTCATCACCCCGGAGGTCCTGGATTCGCAGGGAGAGGACGCCGCCCTCGAAGATGGGCAGGCAGCGTCGGTGGTCGTCACCGACGAATCTGAACCCGATGTGATCGAGATCGAGCCGGTGTCGGTGGTCGACACGACCGCGGAGCTGCTCGGGCGCGCGAAGCCCCGTGCGCCGCGGGCGCGAGCGGGCCGGTCGGGCGTCGCCGCCACGCCAGCCCCGTCGTCGCGCAGCCGCTCCGGCAGCGGCACGCGGAAGACGGCCCCGAAGAAGGCGGCCTCCCGCGCCGAAGCGCACGACACGGTCGCGCAAGCCCGCCGCGGACGACGACGAGAACTGCGGGAACCGGTGACGCCCCGAGCGGCCTCTGACGATCGGCGGGACTATCCGCCGCCGCGAAGGAAGTCGCCGAGCGTTTTCCCGAACACCGCTCCCAGACCCATGAGCGCCGCGAGAAACGCGGCGCTCGTGGCGAAGACCCTCAGGTAATGCCACTGATCGCGGGGCACCGCAAGCCAGCCGAACGAGGCCGCCAGAGCGATCACGACAAACATGAGCAGAAGCGGGTGCTGGACCATCGCAGGCGGCCGGACTTGGACTTGCGACTTGTGACCTGCGACTTCGAGCTGCCCTGGCCTACTTCTCCAGGAACTCCATCCACTGCTTGAGCAGCGCCGTCTGCGGTCCTTTCGCCTTCATGTAAGCCTCGGCGTAGCCTGCGCGCTAGCTTCAGGTCTTCGGCCGGCGAATGTGCGGCGGCGCCGGCAGCTCGCAAGTGGTACAACCACTCCACCGCCATGAAGTCGCCTCGACATCGTGCCGGTTGTCCGGCGAGATAACGCTCGAGCGTCCGCACCGCCTCGCGGTCCCTGGCCGAACGTGGCGTACAGCAGCGCCATCGGCTTCGTGAAGCGCCGGTCGGAGGGCCACTTCGCAGTCGCCTCCTCGAGCACCGCGCGCGCCTGGCCGACGTCGCGGGTGCGCAGGAGCGCGTCGCCCAGCCACCGATAGATCTGCGGCAGGTCGCTCCCTTCGATCAGCGCGGTCTGCCACGCGCCGGCCGCCTCGAGCGTCGTGCCCCGCCGCTGCGAAGACGGCCGCCAGGTAGGCGAGGACCGCGGTGCTGTCGCTGCCGGGATCGATGGCGGTCTTGAAGCTCGCTTCCGCCTTGCCGTAGTCGCCGGCTGCCAGGAAGCCGACGCCCTTGTCGAATGCCGTTCGCGCTGTCGGCGGCGACCCGCGCGCGGAACACCTGCAGACGTCTCCCGGTTCGACGCCTCCGCCGGTCGAACGGACGGGCCAGCATCGCATCGGTGACCGGGAGGATAGATGTCCGCCGGCGCAACCGTCGTCGGCGTCGGCCGACGTCATCAGCACCGCCGGCGCCGCCACTTCGAAGGCGCGCGTCAGCGTCTTGACGGTGCACCTCCGAGGTCAACGTGACGCGCAGGCGCGTAGCGTCCGGGCGGCAGTTGACCGACCGGCAGCATCGCGGGTGAAGATCGCTCGCGCGTCGCCCGCGCTTCGCGCCGGCGACCTCTCGGACACCAGCGCCTCGCCATGCTCGCTGGCGCGATCTCGTAGGTGGCGGTGACCGTCCGCCGCGCCGCTGCCGTAGGCCTCGACGTAGCCGTGCACCGATCCGAACACCACCTTGTAGCCGACTGTCGGCTGCAACAGCTCGATGTTCCCGTCGACCGGCCCGCCGACCATCAGGTCGCTCATCTGCAGCGGCCGGCATCGAGGACAGTCCGGCATGGAATTGCGTGCTCGACTCGTGCCGACCCGATCGCCCTCGGCCACGGCAAACTTCAGCGAGTAGTCGCCCGGGGGCGAGGCTGGCGCCGCCGGAGAACTGCAGGGCCGACGGCACGCCGTTCATCACCGGCGGCAGACGCGCGTCGAGCAGCCTGACTGATCGACGATGCGTCCGCTGCTGTCGCTGATCGTGTAGCCGAGGCGGCGACCACGCGTGGCGCCGAATAGTCGGTGCCGACGTCCGCATGAATCAGCATCTGCAGCTTGTCCGTTCTCCGGGCCCTTCAGCGTGAAGGTCGCGATGCGGATCGGCAGCGCCGACACCGGCAGCGGCGTCGTCAGCGCCGCGAGCATCGCCTCGCCGCGGTTGTCTGCGGCGCGTCATCGGTCGGCAGGGTGAGCAGCGCGCGGCGCGATCGCACGGTCGCGCCGCGGCGATTGACCTCGACCCGAATCGGGTGCGGCTTGCCGTCCTTGTCCGAGGCCGATGATTCGAGGCCCGAGCAGGTAGTAGCCGGACAGCTCGGACGTCGATCCGGGCGAACACGCCGGCTCCGGAGCCGATGACGTTGAAGAGCGAACCCCGCGCGGCGCGCCGCCAGCAGCTCGAGCCCCTCCGGCCACGCCCGATCCGATCCTGTGAACGGCGTGGTCGCCGCGCCCGTTCTCCGCCGAGATCGACGAACAACTGATCGTCGAGCTTCAGGGAGTAGATGCTCGTCCGCGCCGCGGCCGCCAGCGCGCCGAGCTCGGCGACGACCGCCTGCTGGTCGTCGAGATGAAGCCTTCGGAGACGAAGAGCAGCGACTTCGGCGCGTCGATCCGTCGCAGCGCGATGAACAGCGAGCGCAGCGCCGACACCGTCTGCTCGCCGTCGGGGACGCCGAATCTGCGCGACTGATGCTGACGACTCCATACTCGACTCTCGACGCTGACACGACTCGAAGGTCGGGCTGGCTGCAGGCCGGCGCACTCGCGGCAGACGACGTTGTTCGAGCGCGGCCGGTCTGCCGTTCCGGATGTCGAGCGCCTCGGAGATCGAGATGTTGTACTGCGACATGCGAGCTCGAGCGACTGCATGCACCGACCAGCCGCTCGATCGCCTTCTTGAGCACCTGGCGATCGGCCGTGAACGGCGTCGACGGCGCGCCCTGTCCGATGCCGACGATCGCCGCCCGATCGGAGGGCTGCAGGTCGATCGATGAAGTCGTTCATCGCCTTGCGAATGCCGCAGCGTGCCGCCGGTCCGGATATTCGCCTCGTCGATGACGATCAGCGATCAGCCGGCCGCCGGTGGCGTTCTCGTTGCTGCGAGTAGCCGGCAGGCGGCGGCGGCGGCGCCTGCGGACGCTTTGTCGGCATGTCGAGCGGAACCCATTCGGCGCTGACCACCTGCCGGTCCGTCGCCATCGACCCGCACCTGGAAGTCCGCGGCCGACAGGTCGGTGATCGGCCGGCCGCTATCGTCCAGCACGCTGACGTCCAGCGATCGTCACATCGACCGAAGACCGGAACCCGGCGCGTCCGGCTGCGCTGGACCTGTTGCTGCGCGCCGGCGGGAGACGTCGGCGGCGGTGAGGAGCGCGAGACGCAAGCGCGGCGATTCGTGTGGGCTGCATCATTTGTAAGGGGTCGCCCGGTAGCCCTGCCGGGCACGCACGTTCTGAGTGTCCGTCGACCTCGACCCGGATCTCGCGCCAGGTATCGTCCCGGTTGCTGTTGGTCGGCTGGTAGCCGAGCAGGTATTGATGCGACAGCTCGTCGAGCAGCTCGGCGAACGCGCCGTGCAGCTGCGTCGATGCTGTCGGTGGTGAACGTGCGGCCGCCGGTCGGCGGGTCAGCCGCTGCATCGTCCGTCTTCAGGTAGTCCTGGGTGATGCCGCGACCCTGCGCGATCATGTAGAGCGTCACGTCGCTCGCCTGGAGCCGGCGCTCGACGTCCTCGAGCGCGACGTGACTGCCCTGGTCTTCGCCGTCGCTGAACACCACCAGCGCCTTGCGGCCGATCTGCCGGCCGAGCATGTCGATGCCGCGGACGATCACGTCGTACAGCGCCGTCGCGCCCCACGGCGCGAGCCGATCGACGGCGCGCACCCGCTCGGCCGGATCGGTCGTCTTGCGCGTCAACGCGAATACGCGTGTCGTTGAAGCCGAGCAGCGTCACCTCGTCCGTGGCGGGCACGGCGCCGAGGAACTCCTTCACCGCCTTCTTCAGCGTCGGCATCGACCGTGGTCATGCTGCCGCTGATATCCACGGCGACGACGAGCTCGAGCGGGACGTCGGCAGACGGCGAAGTAGCTGATCGGTTGCGGCTTGCCGTCCTCGAAGCACCCGGAACGCCGGGCGCGGCACGCCGCCGACGAACCGGCCGGCGTCATCGGTGATGGTGACCGTGACCTGGACGACCTCGACGTTCACCTTGTCCGCGAAGCCGAGCCCTCGCGTGCGCACGGTCCGGACGATCCGCTCGCCGTCGGCGAGCGTCGACGACGAGGCGGATCTGGTGAGCCACGACCTGCTGGCCCGCCTCCCAGTCGCACTCGAACGGCGGCTGCCGCGAGCGCGCACGCCTGCCGGCCGTCGACGAAGAACGTCACGCTGTCGACCGGCAGCGTCGGATCGACCGTCGCGCGTAGCGACGTCACGACCGCCGACGTAGCTGTCCGGCGCGGGCGACGTAATCGGACCGCCGGCGTCGACCGCCGCCGGGAGGCCGTCTGCGGTCGGCGGCGCACTTTGAGCCGCCGCCGTCCGCACAACCGGTCGCTGCCCGCGGCAAGCGCGAGAGCGCACGCAGGATGCACATGATTCAGGGTTGAGGCGACCGTCCGATTACCGGCTGCACGAGCGGGCCGTCGACGAGCCGCGGCCGCGGCAACGTAGTCCTCGACGCGTTGCCGCCGCACACCTGGCGTGTCGCGCCAGGCTCCACCAGTCGTTCGGCATCGGCGGGCCGGGATCGTCGATGAAGTCGCTGCATCGCCGGTGCGAGCACTGCCGGCGTGAGCGCCGCCGGCAGCTTCATCTCGCGCATCATCGGCACGAGATCAGGTTCAGCTCGGACGGGTGACGCCGCCATGCATCGGCTACCTGCGGCCGCCCGGCAAGGATGCGCCAGGCGCCGCCGGCGGGGAATCGCGTGCAGGCGCAGCCCCACGCATGCAGCCCGGCCGCGCCCCAGGCATCGATGTCGCCCTCGGGGCTCCGCCGCCCAGCAGCATACAGCTCGGCGAGCGAGAACCGCCCTCAGCGCCGCCGGCTCGTGTTCGCGCGTCCAGTCGGAGGCGCGCGGACCCGCCGGCCGTCGAGTCGACGCGTCTGCTCGCGGCCACTCGGATCGGGGGCCGGCGGTCAGCGCCCGCACGCGCTGGCGGCCGCGGCCGATCGGCATCGGCGATGGCGATCGCGATCGCCGTCGGTCAGCCGCGGCGGCTCGCATCAGGCTGACGCTCGACCGCGAAAGCCTCGCGCTCGATCGACGGAAGCTTCGGCGGCGTCTGGCAGACCGTCCAGCGTGAGGCGGCGCAGCGCCAGCGGCGCGAGCGCGATGTCCAGGCCGAGCAGCGAGCCGGTGATGCGCCACGGCACGCCAGGCTGGAAGTCCTGCCGCGGCAGGGCCCACGGCATCCGCGCGCGCCCGTCGCCATCGCGCCGGGCGAAGCCGAAGTCGTGCCGCAGCGCCACGTTCGCGCCGAGCAGCGCCGGTCCTTCGGCGTCGCCGAGATCGACGGCGTAGGCGAACGACACCATCGCGTCGCCCAGCACCACGTCGCCAGAGCTCCGACAGCGAGCCGCGACGCGCGCGAGCCGCGCGGCCGTCGTCCGGGCCTGGCCGACCCGGCCAAATCGCTCGGCAGCCCCGAGCCATCCAGCTCGAAGCCGTCGACCGGCGCCTCGACCCCGGGCGCGAGCAGGTCACAGCCGGGCGGCGGAGCAACGCGCTGGTGTTCGGTCGGCGGTGGCGCGAATCGCCGCCGCGGCGGCGACCGCCCGCGGCTCGAAGCCGTCGCTCGAGGCGCGTTGCCGTATCGCGCGGCGAGCCTGCGATACTCGAGCGCGAGATCGACGGTGTGCCCGGCCTGCTTCTCCCGTAATGTCTCGAGCCGGCGGCGTTCGGCGAACGGCGAGATCGACGCGGTAGGACTGCCCTTCCCAGAACAACCGCGGGCGCCGTTGCCGGCGCTGGTGGACCGGCAAGCGCCGCGGCGATCCGTTCCTCCCAGCAGTCGCCGGCGGGCAGATGCGGCGCCAGCGGTGCCGATCCACTCGGCCAGACGCTGCCGTGTAGCCGGCATCGTCGACCGGCACGCGCGCGAGCGACGCCACCAAGCGCGTCGGCGTCGGCATCGTCGATGGTCCCGGCCCGGTGCATGCGCGAGACGATCGCGAGCGCGCCTTGATACTGCGCGATCGTCCAGAACGCCGTTCGTCGGCCGCGCCAGCAACCGCCGACGCCTGGCGCAACGCCGCCGCGTACACGAACGGCGGCGGATGCCCGATGCGCTCCAGCGTGAGCAGCAGCATCCGGTTCTGCGGAACGCGGCCTTCGATCGCCGCGACGCCTCGGATTCCGATCCTCCGGCAGATCGGCGAACACGCGCTGCCCGAAAGCAAACTGGTCGAGCCGATCGCCGCGCGCGTACATGTCGCCGTCCGCCGGTGGCGTCGACGAGCCACGCGGCGTCGACCAGCCGGCTGGTTCGGCGCCCGCGGCGCGGCACAGCGGGAGCCGTCGATGATCTCGAAGCACGGTCGGCCCAGAAGGCGCGATGCCGGCGGGGCGGCCGGGCGCGCCGGTCGGCAGCACGCGAAGCCGCAGCAACAGGACTGCGAGATCGCTCAGCGGCCGCGAGAACGGCAGCGCGCCGACGACGCCACTCGCTGTAACTGCTGACGCAGGCATCCGCGAGCGACTGGAAGCGCTCGAGCCGGACGGCGTCGGTCTGGCAATCCACGAGCCGAGCGTGAATGCGCGCGGCCTCCGGCGTCGGTGGACGCGACCACGCCGTAGAGATACGCGAGACGAGCCGTCCAGCTCGCAGAAGAGCGCTCTGGCGAAGAGTCGGGCGCCGACACCGCTGCGTGGATAACCGCAGCTTCCCACAGCGGACGCGCGGCTGCGCCGCCCGGCACGGCGACGCGGCCTCCCGAACGCGGAACAGCGTCGCCGAATGCGGCGAACGCCGGCGGCGGCATGTTCGTAGAGAAACGACAGCAGCGACGGATGGCCCGCGAAAAACGCGAGCGTCTCGTCGTCCGGCGCCGGTCAGGCCGTGGCGAAGAGGGCCGCCCGCCGATCCGACAGGATGGTCGCGAGCAACTCGTCGCGCGGGACCGGCCGGTGGAACACGGCGCTGTGCTCCACACGTCCGGCGGCAAGCGGAACGGGTACGCGAAGCGGCGGCGCTGACCGAGGACGACCGGCGCCGCGGACAGGCCGCGACGGTGAGGCTGCCGGTTCGCTGGCGGCGTGTACAGCCGGCGCATGATCTCCGACACGAACCCGGCACGATCGCGTTGCCGCGTCGATGCCGAGACGCGCAGCCATCGCGGCGACCGCCCGGCGTGATCGGTGCGTCCTCGACGTCGGGGAGCAGCGGCGGCAAGGTGCAGCTGGAATGCCGCTACAATCGACGTGCACAGAAATAGCGCGCGCGGCATCTTCGTTCGGGACTCAAAGCCGAGAATTATATACATGGCATCCGGCGAACTACACCGCGAAAGACATCACCGTTCTGGAGGGGCTCGAGCCGGTCCGGAAGCGGCCGGGGATGTACATCGGCGGCGTCGGGTCGGCCGGGCTGCATCACCTCATCTGGGAGATCCTCGACAACGCCATCGACGAGGCGATGAACGGCTATGCGTCGAGCGTCCGTGTCACCCTGCACGAGGACGGCTCGTCGCTCACCGTCGAGGACGACGGCCGCGGCATTCCGATCGACAAGCACCCGGCGACCAGGAAGAGCGCCCTGGAGGTGATCTTCACGGTTCTGCACGCGGGCGGGAAGTTCGAGCACGGCAACTACAAGACGGCCGGCGGCCTGCACGGCGTCGGCGCCAGCGTGGTGAACGCGCTCTCGAAGGAGCTCGTCGCCACCATCAAGCGCGACGGCGCCCAGTGGGAGATGCGCTTCAACCACGGCAAGCCGGAAGGCCCGCTGCAGAAGCTCGGTCCGGCGCGCGGCACCGGCACCACGGTCTATTTCCATCCGGACGCGACGATCTTCCCGAAGATCGAGTTCGACGCGGCGATCATCCGCGAACGGCTCGAGGTGGCCAGCTACCTCCACAAGGGGGTCAAGGTCGTCTTCGAAGACGAGACGACGAAGACCCGCTCGGTCTTCGAGCACGCCGACGGGCTGAGCGGATACCTCAAAAAGGTCATCGACCGAGCGCGGCGCAAAGCCGGTGCACGACGCTGCCTTCACGCTCAGCCAAGGACGAGGGGCTGCGGCTCGATCTCGTTTTGCAGTGGACGGAGGCGACCGAAGAGCACATCCGGTCCGTACGTGAACGGCATCCCGACCGGCTCCGGCGGCACGCACGAGAACGGGCTGCGCGCCGGCATCGGCAAGGCGGTCCGCAATTTCATCGACACGCACAACCTGTCGCCGAAGGGGGTCACCCTCACCGCGGAAGACATCCGCGAGGGGCTGACCGGCATCCTCAGCGTCTTCATCGCCGAACCGCAGTTCCAGGGTCAGACGAAGGATCGCCTGAACAATCCCGAGGTGGTCTCGGCGATCGACGGCGTCGTACGGCCCGCGCTCGAGCACTGGCTCAATCACAACATCAGCGTCGCGGAGTCGATCGTCGCCCGCATCATGCTCGCAGCGCGCGCTCGCGAAGCCAGCCGCGCGGCGCAGCAGGAGGTGTCGCGCAAGAGCGCCACCTCCTCGCGGCTGAACCTGCCGGGCAAGTTGAGCGACTGCACGAACTCCAGCGCCGAGCACAGCGAGCTCTTCATCGTCGAGGGCGATTCGGCCGGCGGCTCGGCGAAGCAGGGACGCGATCGCGCCCGGCAGGCGATCCTGCCGCTGCGCGGCAAGGTGCTGAACACGGAGAGCGCGTCGCTGGCCAAGGTGCTCGAGAACAAGGAACTCTCGGACCTGGTCACCGCGATCGGCTGCGGCCTCGGCAAGAACTTCGAGATCGAGCGGCTCCGCTACGGGAAGGTCATCATCCTCGCGGACGCCGACTCCGACGGCAATCACATCGCCACGCTGCTCCTCACGTTCATCTACCGTCATCTGCCGCAGCTGATCACGACCGGCCGCGTGTTCCTCGCGCAGCCGCCGCTCTACCGCATCGACATCGGCAAGGAAACGCACTGGGCGCTGGACGATGCGCAGAAGGAGCACATCCTGAAGCTCCACGCGAAGAACGGCAACCGCGCCACGCCGGAGATCACGCGGTTCAAGGGGCTCGGCGAAATGATGCCCAAGGTGCTGTGGGAGACGACACTCAACCCACGCACGCGCCGCCTGCTGCGCGTCGAGGTGACCGATCAGATCGTCACGGATCGCGTGATCAACGAGCTGATGGGCAAGGACGCTTCGGCGCGGTTCCGGTTCATCATGGACCGGGCGGAGGAGGCGGAGGAGTTGGATGTTTAGCTCCGCAACTGTAGAACTGAGAAGTCAGAACTGAAGACTGCGAAGCCCACGGGCCGAAGTCTTGAGTTTTGAGTTCCAACTTTTGAGTTCTAAGTTCTAAGTCGATCGCACCTGAGAGCGCCTGACGACTCGGTCCATCAGGTGCTCGAGGCAGCGGGCCGGATCGTCGGTCCTGCCTGTGTGGACGGGCGACGGCTGGATGATCGTGCTGCGCGGCGACACCAGCCACCGGAATCGCCCGCGGGCGTCCAGCGCCCCGATTGGACCGGCCTCCACTCCCCCACGGCACACGGCGGGAATCACCGCCAGGTTGGCGCGCACCGCTGCGACGTCGATCAACGGATCCAGCGCCAGCAGCAGGGCGTCGTCCACCTCGATCCGCGCGTCGAGGAAGTCGGCGTCCGGACACGACAGGATGACGCCGACGTTGACCTGCTCACCGCGGTCCACTCGCGGCACCACCCGGATGATCGCGTAATCGTAGGTGAGCTCAGCGGACACCAGCCGCCTCCGTCACGAACGCTCTCGGTGCAGCCAGCCGATCGTGCAGGTATCGCCCGTAGGACGCGCGCACGTCGTCGGCCAGCGATGGCGTCCGATCGTCGAGCCACGCGTCGGGCACGAGCCCGAGAATCCGTTCGATCGCACCGTCAGTCAACGCGCGCGCCATCGCGTCGTCCACGGTCTCCAGTTGCGTCGCCCGCGGCAGCAGGACGTGATCCTTGATCAGCGGAAACGCGGCTCGCGCACGGGTCGCGTCCGTCTCCCACCCCGGCGAGTGATGGAAGTACAGCGTCGCGCCGTGATCGATGAGCCACGGTGCGCGGTGCCACATCAGCATGTTGGTGTTGCGTGCCGTGCGATCGACGTTGCTGACGAAGGCATCGAACCAGACGACGCGGGAGGCGAGATCCTCCGGCATCCGGTGCACGGCGGGATCGTAGCTCACCGCGCCCGGCAGGTAGTCGATCGCCAGGTTGAGACCGCCGCTGTCGTAGATAAGCTGGTGAATCTCCGGGTCCGGCTCCGTGCGGGCGAGATCCGGATCGAGCTCCGCCAGCACGATTTCCGGGACCGGGAGCCCCAACGCGCGCGCGAGCTCTCCCGACACGACCTCTGCGACGAGCGCCCGCACGCCCTGGCCGGCACCGCGAAACTTGAGGATGTACGACCCATCGTCGTCTGCATCGACGATTGCCGGCAGCGACCCGCCCTCGCGCATCGGCGTGACATACCTCGTGACCCTGACCGTTCGAAGCGAGCTCACCCGGTTATTGTGTCACCGCTGCCGTGCTCGCCGTGGCCCCCGCGCCCGCTGACGCAGCGACCGCGTCGCGGCTTCAGAGGCCCGCGATCGTGTGACGGCTGCGGTGTCCAGCCGAGACTGGACTGATCGAACGAGAAGCCCTTGGCCAGGCTGCCGCCGGGACTGTGCCGGTCGTGGTCATCGGGGCACACGATCCAGCAGCGTGCGCAGGCCGCTGACGAGGCGGCCGATCCCTTCTTCGACCGTCGCCTTCTGCAGCGCGCCGTACGCGACGCGGAAGTAGCAGCCGTCGGTCATGCCGAACGCGGTTCCCGGGATCACCGCCACCTTGTGCTCGCGCACGAGGCGCTGGAGCAGGTGCATCGGGTCCATGTCGGTCTGCACGCGCATCAGGGCATAGAAGGCACCGTCGGCGCCGGGTACGGTGACGGCCGGCTCGAGCGCGGAGAGCTGGGTCCTCACGATCTCGCGGATCGACGCGAGCTCGCGAACGTGGGGCGCGCAGTACGCGCGCCCAACGCGCAGCGCCGCGAGCGCGCCCACCTGCGCCGCCAGCGTCGGACAGATCAGGATGGTGTCCTGGCTCTTCTGCATGGCCGACGCCAGAGCCTCGGGATAGACCATGTAGCCGATGCGCCAGCCGGCGAACCCGTACGCCTTCGACAGCGAATACATGGAGATCGTGTGGGCTGACGCCCCGTCGAACGATCCCGGCGACACGTGCGTCGCGCCGTAGGTGAAGTACTCGTAGGGCTCGTCGGAGATGTGATAGATCCCGCGCGCCGCGCACAACGCGTTCAGCGCCCGCAGCGACGCCTCGGTCAGCACCGCGCCGGTCGGATTGTTCGGCGAGATCGTGACGATGGCGCGAGTGCGGGGGGTGATAGCGGCCTCGATGGCATCGAGGCGGAGCTGATACCGCTCATCGGTCGGCACGCGCACGGGACGGCACCCGGCCATCTCGATGGCCATCTCGTGGTTGAAGTAGAACGGCGCCGGAAGGATGATCTCGTCACCCGGCTCCGTGAGCACGATCGCGGTGTGCATGAACGCCATGTTCGCGCCGGCCGTCACCATGATGCGGCTGCCGCGGCCGACGTCGATGCCGTTCTCGGCGCGGAGCTTCGCGGCGATGGCCTCGAGCAGCGGCGGGTAGCCGCTGACGTCGCCGTACTGGTCCAGCAGCGGCGTCCCCACGGCCAGGCGCACCGCATCGAACACCTCCGGCGGCGGGCCGTAGTGCACCACACCCTGGCCGAGCGAAATGGTGCCCGGCGTTTCACGTATCAGCGCACCGACGATCGGGATGATCGGCGACTGAATCGCGTCCATTCGCGTCGGCTGTTTCACGCCCGCTTCACGCCCCCCTGTATGCATCCGTCCGCCTTTGCCGCCGGTTCGCCCCGGGCCGTGACTGACGTCGTTCCGCGAGGTCGTTCAGACTTCCCCGTTCCGGATTCCGGACAAGTTCTGCGTTCTCACAAGTTCTGAGTTCTAACGTCCAACTTTTAAGTTCTAATTGTCCGTATGCCCGTCGGCCGAGCCGCCCGGTTCGCTGCCAGCGTCGCTGGCCTGTGCCTCGCGCTGACGGTCCTGCGTACGCCCGCGGCCATCAACGCAGCCGCCGCGCCGAACCCGGAACAGTTTATCGGGTTCAAGGTCGGCACCGACAACCGGCTCGCCCGCTGGGATCGCATCGTCGAGTACATGCGGAGCGTCGCCGAACAGTCCGATCGCGTGGGCTACCGGGAGCTTGGCAAAACGAACCAGGGCAACCCCTTCGTCGTCGTCGAGATCTCGGCGCCGGACACCATCCGCAGCCTGGATCGGTATAAGCAGCTGGAGCGGAAGCTGTACTTCCAGGGCGGCGCGCCGAATCCGCGCGAGCGCGACGACATCTTCCGGCAGGGGAAGGTGGTGGTGCTCGTCACCTGCAGCGTGCACGCGACCGAGGTCGGGCCGACGCAGATGGCCGTCGAGCTCGTGCATCACCTCGCCACCGACGACTCGCCGGCGACGAAGAAGATTCTCGACAACGTCATCCTGCTGCTCGTCCCGAGCGCGAACCCGGACGGCCAGATCCTGATCACCGACTGGTTCAATCGCAACCTGGGCACACCGTACGAGTCGAGCCCGCTGCCGGTCCTGTACCACCCCTACGTCGGCCACGATAACAACCGCGACATGTACATGCTCACGCAGAAGGAGAGCCAGTACATGGCGGAGGTCGCGTGGCACGACTGGCTGCCGTCGGTGTGGCTGGACGAGCACCAGATGGGCGCCGGGGGCGCACGCATCTTCGTGATGCCGGCCACCGACCCGATCAACCCGAACGTGCACCCGCTGGTCTACCGGTGGAACGCGATTCTCGGGCAGTCGCAGGCGGCAGCGCTCGAAGCGGCCGGCAAGGACGGGATCATCTACAACGCCACCTACACGAATTTCTGGCAGGGAGCGCTCGCGTGGTCCGGGTGGTGGCACAACCAGATTGGCCTGCTGACGGAAGTGGCCAGCGCGCGGCTCGCGTCGCCCGTGGAGCAGGCTCGCGCCACCGGTCGGCCGGGCCTCCCCGTGGACCTTGGCAATCGCGACGCGTCCATCGACGCCATCGTGCCGGGTGTGGGCGTGCTGGGGCCTCCGGTCGACACGATGCCGCGGACCGAGTATCCGCGGCCCTGGCTGGGAGGGCGGTGGACGCTGCGCGACGTGATGGACTACCAGTTCATCTCGACGCTCGGCATGCTCGATACCGCGGCGGACCGCCGGGAAGCGATCCTCCGGCAGATCTATGAAGTGAATCGCCAGACGGTCGAGGACGGGCGTAACGCGCCGGTCAAAGCGATCCTGATTCCGCTCGAACTGCAGCAGGACCCGCGCGAGGCCACGCACCTCGCCGAGCGGCTGATGATGGGCGGCGTCGAGGTCTTCCGCGCGGAGGCGCCCTTCAGACTCGACGACCAGCCGTATGCCGCGGGCACACTGGTGGTGCCGATGTCACAGGTCTTCGCGCGCTATGCGAAAGACCTGCTCGAGCCGCAGCGCTACCCTGAAGTCCGCCGTGCGCCGAACCTTCCGGCCGAGGCGCCGTACGACGTCACCGCCTGGTCGCTCGGGATGCAGTTCGGCGTCACGCTCGAGTTCGCCACCGAGGCCGTTCCACCGGCGGCGCGGCTGACGCGCGTCACCGCGCCGTTGCGCACGCCGGGCGGGGTCAGCGGCACGGCGACCCGCTACATGTTCGACTACATCGGCGCGGACAGCGCCCTCGTGGTCAACCGCCTGCTGAAGGCGCGCGCGCGCGTCGCGTTCACGCCGACCTCGCACGCGATCGTCGAGGGCGCGTCGCGCGATCTGCTGGAGACGCTCGCCGAGGAACTCGGCGTGACGTTCACGGCCGCCGACGCGCCGACGCCCGGGGGCGCCGACGAGATGCGCCCGCCGCTGCGGGCACCGCGCGTGGCCGTCTACGTACCGTGGACCGGCGGCAGCATCGACGAGGGGTGGACGCGCTGGGTGCTCGAACAGTACGAGTTCGGCTTCACCCCTGTGCACAACGCCGACATCCGGGCCGGAAACCTGCGCCGCCGCTTCGACGCCATCGTGCTCGCCGATCAGAGCCCGCGCGAGATCGTGGACGGCATCCCCGGAGGCACGGTGAGGCCTGAGTACCGCGGCGGCATCAGCGAGGGGGGGGTCGAGGCGCTGCAGCGCTTCGTCAACGAAGGCGGCACGCTCATCGCGCTCGGTGCCGCGTCGAACCTCGTGGTGGATCGATTCCCGGTGCCGGTCCGCGATCAGAAGCGCGCGTTGCGGCGCGACCAGCATTTCGCGCCAGGCACGATCCTGCGCATCCAGGTGGACACGTCGAACCCAATCGGCTACGGCATGGGCGCCGACACCTACGGCTTCTACAACAACAGTCCGTTCTTCACGCTGGTGGACGGCTTCAATGCGAACAAGGCGTCGGTGATCGCGCGGTATCCGAACCAGGACATCGTGGCGTCCGGCTGGCTGCGCGGCGAAGACGCCATGGCCGGGCGCGCCGCGGTCGTCGAAATCGACATGAAGCCGGGCCGCATCGTGCTGTTCGGCCTGCGGCCGCAGCACCGCGCGCAGACGCACGCAACCTTCCCGATGCTGTTCAACGCGCTCTACATGTCGGCGGAAGGCGCGGCGCTTCCCCCCGACGAGCAATGATCTAGATCGTCATCACGGCGGCTTCGTCGGTCTCGGTCGCGTTGTCATGACCTGCGACCTGTGACGTGCGACTGACGACTACTCGATCGTCGTCAACTGCCTGAGATGATGCCGCTGGTGCCCCGCCTGCTGATAGAGAATCCAGTCGACCGTGATGGTGCCGTATTCGGGATGTGCGAGCGGCGTCTGCCGCTGCGCGTCGGTCAGTGACGCGTAGAACGCCGCGTTGAAGGCTGCCAGCGTCACGAACGCACTCGCGGCGTCGGCGCCGGATGGCGTCGACTCCACGCGCATCCAGCCGTCCTGATCGAACGGCTGCGCGACGTACTGCGGCGTCGTGAGCGCCATCCGCGCGCGCGTTCCGAGCGCGAGCTCCGAGTGCACCAGGTGGACGAGAATCGTGCGCGCCGTCCACTTGCCGGGCGCGTACGAACGCTCGAAGTCGCCGAGTGACCACGAGGCGACCAGCTGCGCCACGGCGGCGGCTGTCTGGCGCATCGCCTCGATCGGATCCTCGCCTTCGAGGTCCGGTGAATACGGGGTGACTGGCGGCACGGGCTCCCTCAGATGGTGGCCTGCACCACGGTGCGGCTGCTGCGGTGACGCTGCAGAAGCTCGGGCAGCAGGGTCTTGCTCAGGTACACCTTCGACTCGGCGTTGTCCGCGAGATGGCGTTCGTACTTGACCACCGAAAAGCGCAGGTGGTCCAGCGTGCCGCGCATGTCGTAGAACTTGTTCTTCGTCTTGACGACGATCTCGTCGAAGCCCTGTTCGATGGCCCAGTGCTCCTGCTGCTCGGTGAGCGCACGGAAGTGCCCCTGGCCGCGCCAGTCGCGGCGCGTTCCGCCGATCCACGTGTAGAGGATGCGGCGGCCGTCGAAGCGGACGTGATCCCGAAGGCGCGCGACAAGGTCGGCGAGCTTCGGCTCGAGCTCGTCCACCTGAACCTCATGCGCGACCTTGAACGACACCGGCACAACCGTGCCGTCGGGCAGCGGCGCGGACGCCAGCAGGATGAGATGAGACCGGTCGGCAAGCCGCCGGACAATTTCGGCGGCGGTCTTCTTCCGAGGGAACTCGCCGAAATACTCTTCGATGTACTGAATCTCGAGCGCGCCCTGCTCGAGCTCGTATTGAGTGATGTGGTATTCCACGGGAAAGTCGTCATTTTACAGTAACTGCGGCGCCGATCCCGCCAAGTGCCCGGCGGGAACCACCCGGTACTAACGAGATGGCGAGCCACATGCATCAGCTCGCAGCGTGCACCTGAACGGTTTCCGGGTCGGCAGGGCGGCGGCAGCGACATCGGCCGCTGTGCTCGCCGCCGCGTTCACCCTGGGCTCCTGCACGTCGACCACTACCTCGTCGGTAGGCCCCTCGGACGCCAAGTGCCAGCTGGCCGCAGTGGCGCAGCCGGCGCAATTCAACGCCGACGGCGGGACAGGCCAGCTGACCATTACCGCGCCACGCGATTGCGATTGGACCGTCACGCCGCAGGCCGCCTGGGTGGCGCTCGGCGATGTGAAGGCCGGCCAGGGCGACGCCGTCGTGCGCTATACGATCGCGCCGAACCCGGCTCCGGCGAGCCGCTCGTCCGAGATCGTCGTCGAAGGTGCGCGCGTGGCGGTTACGCAGGCGGCCGCGACCTGTACGTTCTCGCTGAGCCCCGCCAATGCGACGATCGACGCCGCCGGCGGCACGGTCAACGTGCGCGTCACCACGTTGACTGGCTGTTCGTGGAGCGCCAGCGCGGAGCAGCCCTGGCTGACCGTGGCATCCACGGGCACGCTCGTCTCGACGCAGACGATCGTCGTCCAGGTGGCTGCGAACACCGGACCGGCACGCAGCGGCGTCGTGCGTGTCGCGGGCCAGCCGTTCTCCGTTGCGCAGTCGGCCGCGCCCGTCACGCCCGCTCCCGCGCCTTCGCCCGGACCGGTGCCCGCGCCCGCACCGGCCCCGTCACCAGCGCCATCACCCGAGCCAACACCCGCGCCGTCGCCCGCACCGGCACCTGCGCCTGCTCCGGCACCCGCGCCGCCGCCCACACCGGCGCCGCCGAGCCCTCCGCCACTTCCGCTGCCGCTGCCCATCACGCTCGAAGGCACCGTGGCCGCGCTGAGCGGCAGTTGCCCCTCGGTGCGCTTCACGGTGAACGGGCGCGTGGTCTCCACGACGGCCGCGACCAACTTCCGGCGGGGAGGCTGCAACGGCTTGAACAACGGCGATCGCGTGCAGGTCTCGGGGCTCACGAACCTCGATGGATCGGTCAGTGCACTTGAGGTCGAGAGGCAGTAATGGGGACTGAACGCGGCGCGTGGCTGCCTTTGACGATCATGCTGCTCGGCGGCGCACCGGCCAGCGCCTTCGCGCAGACCTCGGTGACCGACGTCCTGTCGTTCCTCGTCACGAATCAGGCGGTCGAGACCGGCAGCGTCGAACGCGATGTGGCCGCCGCCCGTGCGACCAGTGACACCATCTCACGGGCGCTGCTCGCGAACCTCGCGACGCTGCCGATCCCGTCCACGTCGTCGGCCTTCGTCTACCGGCTGAATCCGGACATCGGGACCGTCGAGCGGGCAGCCCAGACCTTCGGACCGGCGTTGATCCAGAACGCGCTCACCACCGGACGCGGCAACGCAGGCGCGGGACTCACCTTCCAGCATCTGCGCTTCACCGCGCTCGACGGCGAAAGCCTGCGCGACGGCACCCTCGTAACGACCGCCAACAAGTTCGTCGACGAGGCGGAGCCGTTCGACGTCGACCAGCTCACGCTCGCGATCGACGCCGACATCGTGACGTTGTACGGCAGCGTGGGGCTCGGCGATCGCGTCGAGATCGGCGCGGCCGCGCCATTCGTCTGGCTTCGGGTCGACGGCTCCCGTGTCAACAGCTACCGTGGACGCACCTTCACGCAGGCGGCAGGCAACGCCGTGGCGTTCGGTGTCGCCGACATCCTCGCGCGCGGCAAGGTGAACCTCTTCGAGGAAGCCGGCAGCAGCCTGGCCGCCGGCGTCGACGTGCGGTTCCCGACGGGACGGCGCGAGGATCTCCTCGGGACCGGTCGAACCGGAGTGCGCTTCTCCGCAATGGGCACGGTTGAGGGCGACCGCATGACGGCGCACGCCAACGCCGGCTTCGCATTCGGAGGGCTCGCCGAGGAGGTGTCGTACGGGTTCGCGCTTTCAGGTGCGGCGACGCCGCGGCTGACGGTGACCGTCGAGGCGCTGGGCCGATTCGTCGACACCGCCGGTTCGATCGACACCGTCACGCTGCCCCACCCGACGCTCGCCGGCGTCGAGACCTTGCGGTTGTCCGCAGGCTCCAGCCGCCTCCAGACGCTGACGATCGCCCCCGGGCTGAAGTGGAACATCGCCGACACCTGGGTCCTGGTGGCCAGCGTCGGCGTGCCGCTGAACAAGGGCGGCCTGCGCGCGCCGTTCGTTCCGTTCGTGGGGTTGGACTACTCGCTGGGGAGGTAGGCGATCAGGGATCAGGGATCAGGGATCGGGATCAGCGCTCCGTGCGGGCCGACTCAATCTGCCAGTCGTCCCCCGACTTCAGCAGGCTGAAATTCCAGACGCGCGGCTCCACCTTCGGCTCGCGACTGCCGATCTTCGTTACGTACCGCGTCGAGCCGCGGCAGACGGCCGAACCAACCTGGCCGCGCACGTCCACCTGGCAATCCGCAAACATCAGCCGCTGCGACTCGAGCCCGTCGAACGCGCGCTGCAGCGCGGCCTCGTTGACCCGCGGCCAGACGGCCTGCGCCGAGTGGGCGTCGAGTTCTTCGTAGGCGATCCGATACTGCTGCAGCACCTGGCGCACGCGGTCTTCGTCACGCAGCGGCGTCGCCATCGTCGTGGCGCTCGCGACGCTGACCGCCGACACTCGTGCCGGAGCTTGCGGAGCTTCGTCCGCGGGCAAATCCATCACCACCGTCTGATCGGCCGGCACAGGTGCGGCGATCGCTGGACGCGCCGCCGAAGGGAGCGACTGCGCGGGCGTGGTCTCCGCGGGCGGGTTTGACGGCGCTGACGAAGGCACTGCGGACAGCGTCGACGCCGGCGGCGGCGTCGAAGTAGGCGCGGCCTGGGGCGGCGACTCCGGCGGCCAGATCCTCGGGGCCTGGGGCGGCGGCGCCGGCGGCCAGATCACCG
Source organism: uncultured Acidobacteriota bacterium (assembly GCA_963748265.1). Taxonomy (GTDB): domain Bacteria; phylum Acidobacteriota; class Vicinamibacteria; order Vicinamibacterales; family CAVVIG01; genus CAVVIG01. The sequence continues at coordinate 136,514 of CAVVIG010000006.1, forward strand.
GGGCCCGTCGCGGCGCCGCGGGCGGCACAGCGCTCGTGGAGGGCGACGCACCCGCTCCGGTCGACGCTGCGGGCCTTCGCACGTCGACACCGACAGCGCTCGGCGCGCGGCCGGAAGTGGCAGTCCCAGTCAGCGCCACGGCATCCGGTTCGAGCGGCGGCGAAGCGGCCTGCTGCGGCGAATCGACACGCGCCGGTACGGCCGACAGTGAGGGCCCCGGCTCGCGCGGCGCCGCAGAAGCAGGAGTTGCGGGAGCGCGCACGTCGGGGGCCGGAGCAGACGCCCGCGGCACCGGCGCCCGGACGCCCGGCCGCATGTCGAGCAGCGTCGCGCCGAGCACCAGCAGGGCGAACACCGCGGCCGCGAGCAGCCACGGTCCGCGCCGCCCGGCTCCCGAATCGGCCAGATGCCGCGCGGCATCCAGCTCCATCGAGAGCGAGAATCAGCTCGGGATGCCCTGCGTCGAGCGACTGAATCTCTCGGATCGCTGCGTCAGCCTCGTCGAAGTGTCCGCGGGCGATTGCGACGCGTGCGGCCTCCGCCCGCTTCTCGAGGCGACGGAGACGCGTGCGGTATTCGAAGCGCGCCCACCCATCCGCCGAGACCAGGGGACGATCCTCCTCCTCGCGGCGGCCGGACTCTTCGGCGCGACGAGGGGCCGGCGATGGGTTCGAAGCCTCGGGCTCGGGCGGGTCGTGCGGGACAGGGGCGGTGCGTGCAACCTGCCCCCCGAGGATGCGCTCGCGAAGGGCTTGAGCTGCGAGGAACTGCGGATCGATTTCGAGCGCGGCGTCGATGGCAGTGAGCGCCGCGGCACGGTCGCCGCCGTCGAGCGCGGCGCGCGCATGGCCGAGGTGGAGGTGAAGCAGATGCCGTCGAGCCCGGGGATCCACGGCGCACCGAAGTGCAAGAGCGATTCCGACGCGCCGGCGGTCTAATCCCGCCGCTGTTCGATCTTCGCCCACGTATCGCGTAGCGATACGGTGCGGTTGAAGACCAGTGCGTCCGGTCTTGTGTCGGCGTCTACACAGAAATAGCCGATGCGTTCGAACTGGAACGTGTCGCCTGGCCCGCTCCCGGCCAGGCTCGGCTCGGCCTTGCAGGGCTTCACGACCTCGAGCGAGCTCGGATTGAGGTGGTCGATGAAGGTCCGCCCTTCCTCCGCGCGGTCGGGGTCAGCCACCGAGAACAGGCGATCGTACAGCCGCACCTCGACGTCGATCGCGTGCGGTGCCGACACCCAGTGCAACGTCGACTTGACGCGCCGGCCATCGGGTGCATCGCCGCCGCGCGTTGCCGGATCGTAGGTGCACCGCAGTTCGACGACTTCGCCGCGCGCGTCCTTCACGACGTCCGTGCACGTGATGAAGTACGCGCAGCGGAGACGCACTTCGCGTCCCGGCGAGAGCCGGAAGAACTTCTTCGGCGGGCTCTCGCGGAAGTCGTCGCGCTCGATGAACAGCTCGCGCGAGAACGGCACCTTGCGCGTCCCGGCCGACGGATCCTCGGGGTTGTTGATCACGTCCACGTCCTCGACCAGGCCTTCGGGATAGTTCGTGATCACGACCTTGAGCGGATTGAGGACTGCCATCACCCGCGAAGCACGCCGGTTCAGATCCTCGCGGATGCTGTATTCGAGCTGCGCGACGTCGATGACGTTCTCCTTCTTGGCCACGCCGATGCGGGCGCAGAAGTCGCGGATCGCCTCCGGCGTGTAGCCACGCCGGCGCAGGCCGCTGATGGTCGGCAGCCGCGGGTCGTCCCAGCCCGAGACGTGCCGCTGCTGCACGAGCTGCAGCAGCTTGCGCTTGCTCATCACCGTGTAATTCAGGTTCAGCCGCGCGAACTCGATCTGACGCGGCCGGTCGCCTTCGATCAGGTGTTCGACACACCAGTCGTACAGCGGTCGATGGTCCTCGAACTCCAGCGTGCAGAGCGAGTGCGTGATCCGCTCGAGCGCATCCGACAGCGGATGCGCGTAGTCGTACATCGGGTAGATGCACCATGCGTCGCCCGTGCGATGGTGGGTCGCGCGGCGGATCCGGTACAGCGTGGGATCGCGCATGTTCAGGTTCGGCGACGCCATGTCGATCTTCGCGCGCAGGACGTACTTGCCGTCCTCGAACTCGCCGGCGCGCATCCGCGCGAAAAGATCCAGGCTCTCTTCGATCGGGCGGTCGCGGAACGGGCTGTTCCGTCCCGGCTCGGTCAGCGTTCCCCGATAGGCGCGAATCTCGTCGGCCGTCAGCTCGTCGACGTACGCCCGCCCCTTGCGAATGAGCTCGAGGGCGAACTGGTACAGCTGCTCGAAGTAATCGGACGCGTAGAACATCGCGTCCCACGTGAAGCCGAGCCACGCGACGTCTTCCTTGATCGAGTCGACGTACTCGACATCCTCCTTCGCCGGGTTCGTGTCATCGAACCGGAGGTTGCAGGTACCGCCGCGCTCCGCCGCTACGCCGAAATTCAGACAGATCGACTTCGCATGCCCGATGTGCAGGTAGCCGTTCGGCTCGGGCGGGAAGCGGGTCGAAACGCGGCCGTGGTTCTTTCCTTGCGCGAGGTCCTCGTCGACGATCGCGCGGATGAAGTCCACCGGGGCCGGCGCCGACGTTGGCGCGAGTTCTTCAGATGACGCCATGAGATCGTCGGTATTTTATAGGGAACAGGCCCCCGGCCGCTTGCCACCTTCCGGAACCCTGCCAAATGCCCTGAATTTCCCTCGCGGCTGCCCGTCCTTCGTGGCTAATGTCAGGGCATGGCCCACACCACGCTGATCGACGTCGACACCCTCGCGGCGCGGTTCGGCGACCCGCAGCTGGCGATCGTGGACTGCCGCTTCGATCTGGCTGACACGGCGTGGGGCGAGCGCGTGTACGCCGAAGGACACATCCCCGGCGCGGTGTACGCCCACATCGATCGCGACCTCTCGGGTCCAAAAACCGGCGCGAACGGCCGCCATCCGCTGCCGTCGCCCGAGGCGCTCGCCGCGACGTTCAGCGCGCTCGGCATAGCCAACGGTGTGCAGGTCGTCGCCTACGACCAGGACTCCGGCATGTTCGCGAGCCGCCTGTGGTGGCTCCTGCGGTGGCTTGGGCACGACGAGGTCGCCGTCCTCGACGGGGGGTGGGCAGCCTGGACGGCCTCGAACGGAGCCGTCGCGCGCGGCGCCGAGTCGCGTGCACCGCGCAGCTTCTCGGGACAGCCGCGCACCGGAATGACGGCGTCGGTTGGCGACGTCGCGGCCAGCGCTGCCGATCGACGCACCATGGTGGTCGACGCGCGAGCGCCGGAGCGATATCGCGGCGACCGTGAGCCAATCGACCCGGTGGCCGGGCACATCCCGGGCGCGGTCAACTTCTTCTTCCAGCAGAATCTAACGAACGGGCGCTTCGCGCCGGTGGACGAACTTCGTTCGCGGTGGCGGGAACGGCTCGGGGACGTCGCGCCGGAGCAGGTGATCTGCTACTGCGGCTCGGGTGTGACCGCGTGCCACGACATCCTGGCGCTCGAACACGCACAGCTGCCAGGGGCGCGGCTGTACCCGGGCTCGTGGAGCGAGTGGGTGGCCGACCCCACACGCCCCGTAGCGCGAGGTTGACCGGTTCGAGCGCTCAGTGCACCAGCGCCGCCGACGACTCCTCGCGGCGGTCGCGCCAGCCGTTCACGTCGATCGCGTAGAGCGTCTGATCGAGATACTCGCCGGCCCGGAAGAGCCCGTTGCGCAGCAGCCCCTCGGCCTGCGCGCCAAGCCGGCGCAGCGCCTTCGCCGCGCGGCCGTTCCGCACGGCCGAACGCGCCTCGAGCCGCCGCACCTGCATCTCGTCGAAGACGAACCCCAGCACCAGCCTGGCGGCCTCCGTGAAGATCCCGCCGCCCCAGAAGGGCGAGCCGATCGCAAAGCCCCACTCCGCCCGGTCGATCGAGCCTGAACGCTCCTCGGTCCCATCGGCGGCGTCGAGCCGCCGGACCTGCACGATGCCGATCGCGGTGTCGCAGCCCCGCAGCGTCACGGCGAAGCAGACGCCGCGGCCCGCCGCGCGCATCCGCTGCGACGCGGCGATGAAGCGGCTGAAGCCTTCGACCGTCGACGGCGGCTCCGAAATGAACCGCGTGATCTCGGGCGTCGTCAGCAGCGCGACGAGCGACTCGGCGTCATCGGTTTCCACCTCGCGGAGCACGACGTCGCCAGCTGCGAGGACGGGCACCGCCAGGCGCCAGTCGTTGCCTGCGTGGTCGGTGGAAAACGGCTGCAGCGCAACCGCGGTGTTCGTGACCGTGGCCATTCGGTTCATGACTCAGCGCCCCCACACGACGTTGTCGACCGCCGACGTGCCCCACACGATGTTGTCCGCGGAGGCCGTGCCCCAGACGATGTTGTCCGCCGTTCCCCACACGATGTTGTCGGCGGTGCCCCACACGATGTTCCCGAGATCCGCCGCGGTGCCCCACACGATGTTGTCGGCCTGCGAGGCGGTGCCCCAGACGATGTTCGCGCCCTCGGCTGCGGTGCCCCACACGATGTTGCCGCTGACGCTCGCCGTGCCCCAGACGATGTTCGAGGCCTCCGACGCGGTGCCCCACACGATGTTGTCGGCCGCGCTGGCCGTGCCCCAGACGATGTTGTCCGCGGAGGCGGTGCCCCACACGACGTTGGCACAGTTGCCGCCGCCGCAGTCGGTGCCCCACACGATGTTGTCGGCTGTGCCTCCGCTCGTGCCCCAGACGATGTTGTCGGCGGTTCCCCACACGATGTTGTCCGCCGTGCCCCACACGATGTTGTCGGCGTTCGACAGCGTCCCCCAGACGATGTTCTCGGCCTGCGAGACCGTTCCCCAGACGATGTTCTCCGCGGCGGACGCGGTGCCCCAGACGATGTTGGCGCCGCTGGCATCGGCAGTGCCCCACACGATGTTCGCGCACGCGCCGCACAGCGTGCCCCAGACGATGTTCGCGTTATCCGCCCACGCCGTGCCCCAGACGATGTTCCCGGCCCAGGCGCTCGCGAGCGGGTTGATGTAGCCGCCGGTCAGCTCGTTGTTGCCCCACACGATGTGCTGGCTCCACGAGGGCTCGATCGGCATCCTGCGGCCAGGATCGTTGGCGGCGTAGAAACGCGAGAGGCGCACGGCGCCGAGCGCGTTGAGAAAGCCGGCGCCCTGCTGCAGCGCGTTGTAGTCCGGGCTCGAGGCCGCGGTGTACTGGAGGATCGCCTTGACGAGATTCGGCGTGAGCGCGGGGTTCGCCTGGAGCATCAGCGCCACCGCGCCGGCCACCTGCGGCGCAGCCATGCTGGTGCCGCTCAGGCTCAGGTACGGCGCATCCGCCGTGCGCACCTTTCCCCACACGAGATAGTCGGTGCTGGCAGCGAACAGCGTGCTGCCCGGCGAGGTGAGCGAGACGATGCCGTGGCCGGGTGCGACCAGATCGGGCTTGGCCAGGTAGTCGCCGCGCGTCGGACCGAGCGAGCTGAAGTCGGCGACGACGTCGTCTTTGTCCTGCTGAGTGCCGTTCGTGCTGGACGCGCCGACCGTGAGCACCCACGGCGCGTTGCCCGGCGCGAGGATGCCGCCGTACTGCGGCTCGCCCTCTGCGTTCTTGCCAAGGTTGCCCGCGGCGGCGACGACGACGATGCCGCGCTCGGTCAGCCGCTTCGCCGCGAGCGCAAGCGGATCGATCCAGTAGGACTGCGTGACCGCCGCGCCCACCGAGAGGTTGACGACGCGGATGTTGTAGGCCGCGCCGTTCTGCGCCACCCAGTCGAGCGCCGCGATGATGTTGCTGATCGTCCCCTTGCCGTCGGCGTCGAGCACCTTGAGGGAGACCAGCGACGCGTCGGGCGCCATGCCGGCCTGCCTGCCGCGCGAGTCGTAACCGTTGCCGAGGATGATCCCCGAGACGTGGCTGCCGTGGCCATGATCGTCGTACGGCTGGAACTGGCCGTTGACGAAGTCCACGAATTTCGCGACGCGCTGATTGCCGTAGGGATACGAACCGCCGGCGGAGTCAGTGAGGTCGTCGTGCCACGTCGCAACGCCCGAGTCGACCACGGCGACGCCGACGCCCGCGCCGGTGAACCCAAGCTGCTGCGCGACGCGATCAGCGCCGGTCGCACGCGCCGAGAGGTAGTCGGCAGCCCACGCGAGGCGATCCTGGTGTGCGCTCGCCACCTGCGGCAGCGTCTCGAGCGACGGCAGTACCGAATCCGGGACGTCGAGGACGTACGCATCGATGAGCGCGAGGCGGCGTCCCTTCACGTACTGCTGCAGCGCCGGCGGCAGCGCCGTGCCGGGCTGGAGCCGCAGCACCACCTGCGACTTGCGCGCGCCGGCCGACGCCGCGCGGCGATTCAGCTCGGGATCGAGCTTCCGATAGCGCGATCCGGCCGCCTGTCCCGTGGACGGCAGCGCCAGCGCGAGCAGCGCCAGCGCTGCGATGACCGGCCACCGAAGGGCACGTGAAGATGTGTGACCCGAACGCGCGAACCGGAACGCTCGCGAGCAGCCAGAAGGAGATTTCATGACACACCGTTCTCAGCAAGCGGTACACCAGATGAGGTGAGCACCGTCTATCCCGCTGCCGATCAACCAGTTGGAGGGCTGCTGCACGAACATGCGCAGCAGCAGGATCAGTAGGTGCGTGTGCCGATAGAGCACACGCGTGTGCCGACTCGTCACGGAAGCGTCAGCACGATTGCGATTTCGGCAGATGTCAGACGGGACTTGAGCCTGGGACGGGTTTACGAGGCGCCCGCACGAAAGATTGGGCACAATCCTGCACGCAGGGTGACGAAATGGTGGGCATCAGAAGGGGGGCTGGCACCGCCGCGCGGAGTGCGCGGCGGGCCTGGGGAAGATCGCGGCGCGTTGGGTCGCGCCTACCCCTCGTGGCTCAGGGTGGATCAGCAGCGCGCCGATTCGTAAGCGAGCGAGGAGGTGAGCCACCGCTCGACGTCACCGAGCGCGCTGCCCTTCCGCCGCGCGTAGCTCGCGATCTGGTCTTCGCCGAGACGCCCCACCGTGAAGTAGCGCGCCTGCGGATGCGCGAAGTACAGGCCGCTCACACTCGCCGGCGGCGACATCGCCGCGTGTTCGGTCAGCGTGATGCCGACCGCAGGCGCCTGCAGCAGGTCGAACAGCTTGAACTTCTCGCTGTGATCGGGGCATGCCGGATACCCGAAGCCGGGGCGAATACCGCGATGCCGTTCGGCGATGATGTCGTCCGGCGACGCGCTGTTCCGCGACGCCCCAGTCGCGCCGCGCACGCGCGTGCAGATACGCCGCGAACGCTTCCGCGAGCCGATCGGCGAGCGCCTTCACGACGATGGCGCTGTAGTCGTCATTGTCCTTCTCGTAGTGGCGCGCCAGGTCGTCAGCGCCGATGCCGGCGGTGACCGCAAAGGCGCCGATGTAGTCGTGCACGCCCGACGCGCGATCCGCGACGAAGTCGGCCAGCGACAGGTTCGGCTTCCGATCGGCCACGGCTTCCTGCTGCCGCAGCATGTTGAATCGCACCAGTTCGCCGCTGTGCTGCTCGTCCGCGAACACCACCACGTCATCGTCTTCAGCCGCGGCCGGCCAGAAGCCGTAGGCAGCGCGGGCGGTGATCAGCTTCTCGGCGATGATGCGATCGAGCAGTTCGCGCGCGTGATCGTAGAGCTCGCGCGCCGCCGGCCCGTACTCCGGGTGATCGAGGATCGCGGGGAACCGTCCCTTGAGCTCCCACGCCGCGAAGAAGAAGGTCCAGTCGATGTACGGCACGAGGTCCGCGAGCGCCGGCTCCACGACCCGCCGGCCCACGAACGAGGGCGTCGGCAGTGTCTCGTGCGCCCAGTCGATCTTGAGCCGGTTCGCCAGCGCCTGGTCGTACGACATCAGCGGACGCTCGCGCCGGAGGCTGTGCTGATCGCGCAGCTGTTCCTGCAGCCCGCGGTTGTAGCGCTCGAACTGCTCGCGCTGCGAGACGTTCAGCAGGCTCGACATCACGTCACCGACGCGCGACGCATCGAGCACGTGGACCGTCGTGCCGGTGAACTCCGGCGCGATCTTCACCGCCGTGTGCTGCCGGCTCGTCGTCGCGCCGCCGATGAGCAGCGGGACGCGGATGTCGCGCCGCTCCATCTCTTTGGCCACGAACACCATCTCGTCGAGCGACGGCGTGATGAGCCCGCTCAGCCCGAGCACGTCCGCACGTTGGTCGAGGGCGGTCTGCAGAATGCGATCGGCCGGAACCATCACGCCGAGATCGACGACGTCGTAGCCGTTGCAGCCGAGCACGACGCCGACGATGTTCTTGCCGATGTCGTGGACGTCGCCCTTGACCGTCGCCAGGACGATGCGGCCTTTCGTGTTCGATGGCGATAGAGAGGGGTCCGGAGACGTGTCTCCTCGTGCGTCGCGGGCCGCCTGGGCCGCGAGCTTCTCCTGCTCCATGAACGGCTCGAGATACGCCACCGCCTTCTTCATGGCGCGCGCGCTCTTGACGACCTGCGGCAGGAACATCTTGCCGGCCCCGAACAGATCGCCGACGACCTTCATGCCGTCCATCAGCGGCCCTTCGATGACGTCCAGCGGACGCGGATGCTTCTGGCGGGCCTCCTCGACGTCCTGCTCGATGAAGTCGACGACGCCGTGCACGAGGGCGTGCGACAGCCTCGCCTCCACCGTCCCGCTGCGCCACTCGAGATCCTGCCCCACTCGCTTACCCGCGCCCTTGACACTCGCTGCGAACTCGACGAGCCGCTCCGTCGCGTCCGGACGCCGGTTGAAGATGATGTCCTCGACCCGCTCGAGCAGGTCGGCCGGAATGTCTTCGTAGACCGCGAGCTGTCCCGCGTTGACGATGCCCATGTCGAGGCCCGCCTTGATCGCGTGGTAGAGGAACGCGGAGTGGATGGCCTCACGGACGCCGTCGTTGCCGCGGAACGAAAACGAGAGGTTGCTGATCCCGCCGCTGACCTTTGCACCGGGACACGTCGCCTTGATGATGCGCGTCGCCTCGATGAAGTTGATGGCGTAGTCGTTGTGCTCCTCGAGCCCGGTGGCGATCGCCAGCATGTTCGGATCGAAGATGATGTCGGTCGGGTCGAACCCTGCGCGCTCCGTGAGCAGCGCGTACGCTCGCTGGCAGATCGCTACCTTCCGCTCGATCGTGTCGGCCTGCCCCTTCTCGTCGAACGCCATCACGACAACGCCGGCGCCGTAACGGTGAACGGTCGCCGCCTTCGCGAGGAAGTCGGCCTCACCCTCTTTCAGGCTGATCGAGTTGACGACCGGCTTCCCCTGCACGCACTTGAGGCCGGCGACGAGCACGGACCATTTCGAGCTGTCGACCATCACCGGCACCCGCGCGATCTCGGGCTCCGTTCCGATGTAGTTCAGGAAGTCGGTCATGGCGCGCTCGGAGTCGAGCATGCCTTCGTCCATGTTCACGTCGATCAGGTTCGCGCCGCCGCGCACCTGTTCCAGCGCCACGTTCGACGCCTCCGCGTAGTTGCCCGTGCGAATCAGCCGGGCGAAGCGCACCGACCCGGTCACGTTGGTGCGCTCCCCGATCATCTGGAAGTTGCTCTCGGGACGGATGGTGAGCGTCTCGAGACCCGCGAACTGGGAGAAGTGCTCCGATGGTCCGTGTACGGGCCGCGGCGGGAGGCCCTTCACGGTGTCCGCGATGGCTCGGATGTGATCCGGCGTCGTGCCGCAGCAGCCGCCGACGATGTTCACCAGCTGCGCGTCGGCGAACTCGCGCAGCGCAGCGGCCGTGTCCGGCGGCAGCTCGTCGTACTCGCCGAAGGCGTTCGGCAGGCCCGCGTTCGGATAGCAGCTGGTGTAGCAGTCGGCGAGCCGGGAGAGCTCCTCGACGTAGGGGCGCATGTCGCGCGCGCCGAGCGCGCAGTTCACGCCCACGCTGAAGGGGCGCGCGTGCGCGACCGACGCCCAGAAGGCGTCGATGGTCTGGCCTGACAGGGTCCGGCCGCTCCGATCGGTGACCGTCACCGAGATCATCACCGGCAGGCGCGCGCCGTGCTCTTCGAACACCTCCTCGATCGCCACGATGCCGGCCTTGGCGTTCAACGTGTCGACGATCGTCTCGAACAGGAGCAGATCGCACCCGCCGTCGATGAGGCCGCGGGCCTGGTCCTTGAACGCCTCGCGCAGCTCGTCGAAGGTCATGTTGCGGAACGCCGGGTTGTTCACGTCCGGCGAAATCGACAGGATGCGGTTGGTCGGCCCCATGGAGCCGGCGACGAAGCGCGGGCGATCGGGCGTGCGAGCGGTGCACTCGTCGGCGGCGGCCCGCGCCAGGCGCGCCGCCTCGAGGTTCAGCTCGTAGACGATCGCCTCGAGGCCGTAGTCGGCCTGCGCAATCGCGTTGCTGTTGAAGCTGTTGGTCTCGATGATGTCGCTGCCGGCCTCGAGGTACTCGCGATGGATACCGGCAATGACGTCAGGCCGCGTCAGCACCAGGAGGTCGTTGTCGCCCTGCAGATCGCGACCGTGTCCCGCGAATCGCTCGCCGCGGAAGTCGCCCTCCCCGAGACGATGACGCTGGATCATCGTCCCCATCGCGCCGTCGAGCACGAGGATGCGCGTTGCGAGAAGGTCGTGGAGCAAACGGGCTCGATCGGTGGCCATCACACTGTCCCTTTCGTCAGACGCGGGGCGCGGGAGTAACGGACACCCTCGCCCGTCCGCGCTTTGCGTCCGCGGTGTCCTGCTGCAGATCCGGCCGTCGTGCCGAGGCGATCAACACGGTGAACGGATCGCCGGCCTTGCGGGCGCCGACGCCAACCTTGACGTCGACGAGCCCCGCCACGCTCAGCATCCGCCTGAGCTCGCCGTCGTTGAATCCGAGCGTCCGATCGCCAAGCTTCGACCGGACCCATTCCTCGCGGTGCTCCCGCAGATCGAGGAGCAGCACGCGGCCGCCCGCAACGGTGATCCGGGCGGCTTCTGCGACGGCGCGTGCCGGCTGCTCGGCGTGGTGCAGCGCCTGCGAGAGGAGCGCGACGTCGACGGACTCGTCGCGAATCGGCAGCTTTTCGAGCTCGCCGCGCTTCCACGCGACGTTCGCGACCCGCCGGCGGCGCGCGAGTGCCTTGGCCCGCTCGAGGACGACCTCCGAGCGGTCGACGGCAATCACCTGCGACGCCCAGCGGGACGCTTCGATCGTCAGGTAGCCTTCGCCACATCCGAGGTCGGCGACGCGCAAGGGCGGCAGCAGCATGCCGATCGCGCGCGACCAGGCGGCCCAGCTGCGCCCGGGCACGAGCTGCCGCGCGTCGCGCGTGTCGGCACTGCCGTGCGTGTCGAAGTTCTCCTTGCGCAGACGCAGCACTTCCTGGAGGCGCGCCTCGTCGGCGCGCACCGCCGCCTCGCTGGCGGCCGAATCGAACTGCTCCTCGAGCGCGCCCCAGACCGCCGCCTTGTCCGAGGCCCGCAAGTCGTCGGCGACGCGGTAGTACGTGTATCCGGCATCCTTCTCCTCGGCGACCAGGCCGGCGTCTTTCAGCAGGCCGAGGTGCCTCGACACGCCCGATTGCGCGAGGCCGAGGATGCCCGTGAGCTCGGTGACGTTGAGGCGTTCGCGCCGGAGCACACGGAGCAGGCGCAGGCGCGCCTCGTCGCCGAGCAGCCGGTACAACGCGGACGCGCCTTTCATATCTATCAATCTACATTCATTGATTGATGAGTGCAAGGCGCGACGGCACGCAACTGCCGAGCTCGCAGTGCCGTTTTCGGACTTCTGACCTCTCTGAACTTTGCCGTCCGACTTCTCAGTTCCAACTTCTGCGCAGCAGTAGGATGGTGGGGGAGCCCGACGAGGGTTCCGCCCGTCTAATAAGGTATGGCCCCTCTCCTTCTGCTCGTGGCGGTCCTGGCGCTGGCGACGCCTGCCGCCGCACAGGATCAGCCGGCGGCCTCAGGCGGCACCGCACCGGCGCCGGCACAGAATGCCGCAGACCTGCCGGTGTCGCTCGACCGCATCCGCGAGGGCCTGCTGAAGTCGCCCGACCAGCCGCTCCTTCGTAGCCTCGATCGCAAGCCGGATTTCACGATCGAGGTAGCCGAGCAGGCGCGGATTGACGCCATCTTGTCGAAGCTCGATTTCCGAGGCGGCCCGGCGCCTGCCGGTGGCCTGTACGCGTACGAACAGCAGCGCAGGCTGTTCAATCCGACCAGCCGCCCGCTTCAGCAGCCGTATGCGGCGTTCAGCGGCGGCGAGCTCATAACGATCGCCATCGAGAACCTGCTGGGACGGTATCTGGGCGGCCGCCTCTGGGAGGCGCTCACGTCCGCCGAACGAGCGCGAGCCGAGGCCCAGGCCAGGGAAGAAGTCGAGACCGCCGTCTCGGAGTACCTGCGCGGCACGGCCGGACCGGGACGAGATCCAGCTCTGTACGACGCCAGCCGTACGCTGACCTCCCGCCAGCAGCGCTCCGTGCTGGCACAGCTACTTCTTACGTCCACGCAGTTTCAGTGCTCCGTCTCCCGTCCGGCCCAGGGGCATTGAGCCGCGCCCTCTCCTGTGCTATCCTTTCATCCGGATTTACGGATGAATTCCCGCGCTCCCGTCATCCTCGACCAGCTCGCCACGCTGGCCGACACGACCCGCAGCCGGACGCTGCTCCTCCTGGACACCCAGGAGCTGAGCGTGTCGGAGCTGTGCTCGGTGCTGCAGCTGCCGCAGTCGACCGTCAGCCGCCACCTCAAGGCGCTCGGCGAAGCCGGCTGGGTGGCGTCGCGAGGCGAGGGAACGAGCAACGTCTATACGATGACGCGCGACGCGCTCGATCCGGCCGCTCGCAGGCTCTGGGGGCTCGTGCGCGAGCAGGTCGGCCAGGCACCCGCGGCGCTCCAGGATCAGCGACGCCTGCAGGCCGCGCTCGCCGCACGGCGGACCAAGTCGCAGGAGTTCTTCACTTCGTCGGCGGGCCAGTGGGATCGCGTGCGGGAGGAGCTGTTCGGCGATCGCTTCCATCTCGCCGCGCTGGCCGCGCTCGCGGACGGCGACGCGGTGTTCGGTGATCTGGGCTGCGGCACCGGGCAGGTGAGCGCCGCACTTGCGCCGTTCGTGGCGCGCGTCGTGGCCGTCGACAGTTCCGCTGCGATGCTGCAGGCGGCGCGTCGTCGCCTGCAGGGGCTCGATAACGTGGACCTGCGTCGCGGCGAGATCGAGTCGCTGCCGATCGACGACGAACGGCTCGACGCCGCGACGCTGATGCTGGTGCTGCACCACCTGCCGGAGCCGGCACGCGCGCTGGTCGACGTCGCGCGCGTGCTCAAGCCGCGGGGGCGCGTCGTGATCGTCGACATGCTGCCGCACGATCGCGAGCACTACAGGCAGCAGATGGGTCACGTCTGGCTCGGGTTCGCGGAGGAGCACACGACGCGAATGCTCGACGAAGCCGGCTTCACGCGGGTGCGGGTCGTCGCACTGCCAACCGACTCGAAGGCCCGGGGACCCGCTTTGTTCGTCGCAACCGGAGAGAAACAGCCGCTTTGAGCGGTCGGAAGAGTGCTTGACGCGTTTACAAGGAGAATGACTCGCATGGCCACTGTTGTTGAAAAGCTTCACCCCTTCGCCGCCGCGACAGCCGCGGGCCGCGTGCCCTACAAGGTGAAGAGCCTTGCCGAAGGCGAGTTCGGCCGCAAGGAGATCCGCCTCGCCGAGCAGGAGATGCCGGGCCTGATGGCGCTGCGGAAGCAGTACGGCGCCACGAAGCCGCTGGCGGGAGCGCGCATCATGGGCAGCCTGCACATGACCATCCAGACGGCGGTCCTGATCGAGACGCTCGCTGAGCTCGGGGCCGACGTGCGCTGGGTGTCGTGCAACATCTTCTCGACACAGGATCACGCGGCAGCGGCGGTCGTGGTGGGCCGCCCAGAGACGGGCGGCACCGTAGCGGACCCGAAGGGCACGCCAGTCTTCGCGTGGAAGGGCGAGACACTCGACGAGTACTGGTGGTGCACGAGCGAGGCGCTCGAGTGGCCCGACGGCAGCGGCCCGACCCTCATCGTCGACGACGGCGGCGACGCGACGCTGGTGGTGCACAAGGGAGCGGAATTCGAAAAGGCCGGCAAGGTGCCCGCCTTCAACCCCGAGAAGGAACCCGAGGAGTGGGGCGTCATCCTGACGTGCATCAGCGAGTCGATGGCGCGCGAGAAGGGGCGCTGGACCCGCATCGCGTCGTCGATCCGCGGCGTCAGCGAGGAGACCACCACCGGCGTCCATCGCCTCTACCAGATGATGGAAGCAGGAACGCTGCTCTTCCCCGCGATCAACGTCAACGACTCGGTCACCAAGAGCAAGTTCGACAACATCTACGGGTGCCGCCACTCGCTGCCTGACGGCCTGGCGCGCGCGACCGACGTGATGCTCGGCGGCAAGGTCGCCGTGGTGTTCGGCTACGGCGAGGTCGGCAAGGGGTGCGCGCAGGCGCTGCGCGGCCAGGGCTGCCGCGTCATCGTCACCGAGATCGATCCGATCTGTGCGCTGCAGGCGGCGATGGAAGGCTATCAGGTGACGACGCTCGACGAGGTCGTGGAGACGGCGGACATCTTCGTGACGGCCACCGGCAACCACGACATCATCACCGTCGATCACATGGCCCGGATGAAGGACAAGGCGATCGTCGGCAACATCGGCCACTTCGACAACGAGATCGACATGGCCGGCCTGAAGAGGTACGCGGGCGTCGAGCGGATCAACATCAAGCCGCAGTACGACGAGTTCCGGTTCCCCGATGGCCACAGCGTGATGGTGCTCGCGGAGGGCCGTCTGCTGAATCTTGGCTGCGCGACGGGCCATCCGAGCTTCGTCATGTCGGCGTCGTTCACCAACCAGGTGATCGCGCAGCTGGAGCTCAACGCCAACACCGGCAAGTACGAGAAGAAGGTCTACATGCTGCCGAAGCACCTCGACGAACAGGTCGCACGGCTGCACCTCGATCATCTGAGCGTGAAGCTGACGCGGCTCACGAAGGACCAGGCAGACTACATCGGTGTGCCGGTCGATGGTCCGTACAAGCCGGAACACTATCGGTACTGACGCCGAACGGCTCGGGGCCTGAGGCTTCAGGCTCCGGGCCCACGGCGCGCATTTGTCTCGCGCTTGCTTGTAGGGCCGGTCTTAAGACCCGGCCCCTACAAACCCTTTTCTGGTCATCGCCACGGCCCGGCGCCTGTCGTTGGCTGCCGTTCGCGACTACCCCACCCGGCCGAGCCCGCCGGAACCGCCCTGTCGATCCTGTCAGCCCGCGGGGACACATCACCCGCAGGTGACAACCCCACCCTGCTGTGTTGTTCTGGTAAGCTATTTCTTCGCAGCGACTTAGCGGAGTCGGTCGCAGCCGAGGCCGGGCACGCGGCTTGCGTCTGTCGGGATCGGTCCAAGGAGTCAGGGTTCATGTTTTCCAATCGACTCGCTTTCGCCGCGCTCGGAATCGCCTGCGTCACCGCAGCCGCCGGGGGCGGGTACATCGCGATGCGCCAGACCGCGACGCCGACCGGGTTGCCCGACACGCTCGCGGTCACGGCCGCCGCCGCCACCTGCGACCGAGGCACCGCCGGCGGTGCCCGCCGTGCAGGAGACCGAAGGGGTTGTCGGCACGGCGCCGAGCGCCCCACCGGCACCCGCCGCGGCCCCCGTGAAGCCGAAGGCCCAGCCGCAGCGCAGCACGTCACGCACCGAGGCGCCATCGCGCCCGGCGCCCGCGCGCCGCGACCCCGCGCCGTCGGTCGCCCGCGCCGAACCGTCGACGCCGCCGCTCGAACGCACGTGGCCCAGCACGTCGACGCCCCAGGCGACGGAACCGGCCGAAGTCGTGCCGCCGGTTCCGCGAGAGGAGGAACACGTCGCAGAACCGGTGCGCGCGCCCGAACCACCGGCACCCGTCTTCGACGAGTTGATCGTGTCGGCTGACTCCGTCATCGGACTGCAGACGGAGACGGCGCTCTCGAGCGAGCGCGCGCACGTGGAGGATCGCGTCGAGGCGCGTGTCATCCGTGACGTGCGAGTCGGCGGGCGCGTCGCAATCCCGGCGGGCACACGCGTGCTCGGATCGGTGACGACGGTCGAGCGTGGCGGCAAGATGAAGGAGCGCGCGCGTCTCGGCATCCGCTTCCACACGCTCGCGTTCGCTGACGGCGAGGAGACGCCGATCACCACCGATACGATCTACCGCTACGGCGACGCGCCCGGGAACAAGAGCGCGGCGAAGATCGGCGGCGGTGCGGTGGCCGGGGCAATTCTCGGCGCTATCCTCGGCGGCGGCAAGGGTGCTGCGATCGGTGCGACGACCGGCGCCGCGGGCGGAACCGCTGCCGTGGTCGCCAGCGATCGCAGTGAAGCCGCATTCCCTGCCGGTGCGGAAGTCACCGCGCGCATCCTCTCGCCGGTCAGCGTCACGGTCGAACAGTAAGCCTTCCTTCACGAGGTGTGCGACGAGCCCGCGCATAGCCGGACTCGTCGTGTCGAGCTCCCAAGACCCTGCACCCGAACTTTTGGCTGCCCTTCGTTTCGGGGCACATGCCTTGCACCGTCACTGCCCGTACGCGCGATCGATCGCGCAAAGGAGCAGTCGAGATGCGACGTGTGATGAAGGCTGGGATCGTGGTGGCCGTGCTGGTGATCTTGTGGGCACCGGCAACGGCACGCGCTGAAGGTTATGTGAATCCGTGGGCCGGCGTGCTCTTCGGAAGCGATGAGGCCGAAGGCGATTGGACCTGGGGCTTGAACGGCGGCTACATGGGCGCCGGGATCATTGGCGGTGAAGCGTCATTCGGCTTCGCACCGGACTTCTACGGCGACGCCGAGGACAACTACGTCATGGACTTCATGGGCAACCTGATCGTGGGGATTCCTGTTGGCGGCACCAGCGGGGTGGGCATTCGGCCCTTCGTTACGGCAGGTCTCGGCCTGATTCGTACGAGCATCGATCGTCCCGCCCTCGATCCGTTCACGAGCAACGACTTCGGGTTCAATCTGGGCGCGGGCGTGATGGGCTATTTCGGCGATCACTTCGGGCTGCGCGGAGACGTTCGCTACCTTCGCTCGTTGAGCGACGACGACTCCGATGGCGAAGACGACCTGCTCGGGTTCGATCTCGGCGGCTTCGACTTCTGGCGTGCCACGATCGGCATCGTCATTCGCTAGCTTCGGCGCGAAGGGGACGTGAGCCGACGCTCGCGTTCCCTTCGACGTCTTCAATTCTCCGCAGCATCCACGTCGGCTTCTTCGCAGAGGCGCGCGAGTCCTCCCGGGCGCCAGCCACGATGCTGGCGAGCAGGCCGACGGCACACAATCTTCAGACTCGTGATGTCGCTCGCGTCGACGTCGCTCCGTCGCGATCAGTTGTCATGCTTCGGATCGAGCCGCCACTCCTCCGTCCACGTGTGACCCTCGTCGCTGGTGACGAGCGACACCAGCCCGTGCTCGGGAAAGGGGTCGAGCGCGACGCGGCCCTCGCAGAGAAGCTCGAACAACGCCGGAAGGTTCGGAAAGTGGCCGGCAATGAGGACGTCACGCGCTTCGAACTTCAGACGATCGCGCATGAATGCGGGTGGGTCGGTCGGCTGCAGGTCGCGTGTCGATGAGCAGGGCGCCAGGGCGTTGCAGGCGCGCCAGAAGATCTCCGCAGTCTGCCGCGCGCGCAGCTTTCCGCTGTGCCACACAACCTCGGGATGCACGCCGCGCTCCGCGGCCACGGCTGCAAGCCGCTCGACCGACTGGCGGCCGACCTCCGACAGCGGCCGGCGTGGGTCGATCTCAGGACCGACGGCGTCGCCGTGATGCGCCAGGTACAGCCGCAAGCATGGCATCCTAGCAGACGTCCGCGATGAGGGAGTTGGCGACTTCGACCGTCGGCGGTTGGCTCCGCCTGTTGTGCGTGCTGCTGACCGTCTGGGAACCGGTCTTGTTCGCCGCGGCCGCGGTCACCTCGATGAACGCGATCCAGGTGCGCGGTGTTGCGGTGGCGCTGGTACTGGCGGCGCGCTTCGGCGCAACCGCGCTCTCGGTTGCGGCCGGGCGCGCGCTCCAGGATCGGCGCGCGTCGGGCGTGGGGCTGGCGAAGGTCGCGCTCTCACTGTCGGCGGCCGTCCAGCTGTTCGCCACGTTCAGCCCGTACTACCCGAGCAACCGGTTGCCTGGCGACGCTCCGTTGTACGCCGCTGCGACGACCGTCTACTACGGCGGCTGGCTGCTGTACCTGTTTCGATCGAAGCGCGTGGCAGCCACCGTCGCCTGAGGCGTGGCCGCGTGCACGGGGCTGACGCGATCAGCGCGCCTTCAGCATCTCGAGGCGCCTGGCTCTGAACTCGCTTCCGGCCTTCCACTCCGGCATCTTGTCCGCCTCGCCCACGCGATAGCCGACCGCAAAGAACACCTTCAGGTCTTCAGCCGCGCCCGTCAGATCCCAGTTGTCGTGCACGACGTCGCTCGGCTGGTGGTAGTCGTGATCGTTGTAGGCGGTACGCACCTTGTTGCCGAAGTCCTTCGGCTTGCCGACGAAGTCCACCCCCTCGTCCGGGTCCACGGCGGGCACGCCCTGCTTGGCGAAGTTGAAGTGGTCCGACCGGTAGTAGAACCCCTTGTCCGGCTCCGGGTCTGGCCGCACCACACGCCCCTGTTCGCCCGCCGCGTCGCGCACGTAGTCGTCGAGGTCCGAGGCCCCGTACCCGATCAGTGTGAGATCGTTGGTTCGACCGTTCACGTTCAGCCCGTCGATGTTGATGGTGGCGGCCGTCGCGGCCAGTGGGTAGACCGGCGCGACCGAGTAGTACTGGGAGCCGAGCAGCCCCTGCTCCTCCGCCGTCACGGCCAGGAACACCACGGATCGCCGCGGCGGCGCGGACAGCCTCGTGAACGCGCGGGCGATCTCCAGCATGCCGCCCGTGCCGACCGCGTTGTCGACGCCGCCGTTGTAGATGCTGTCGCCGTTCACCGCGGGGCCGACGCCCAGGTGGTCCCAGTGCGCCGTGTACATCACGTACTCGTCCTTCAGCGCGCGGATCGCGTCCGTCGAGTCGGGCGATGACGTTGCGCGATTCGACCGTGCGCATCGTGTTGGCGATCGTCATGGAGGCGGTGACGCCGAGCGGCACCGGCTTGAAATCGCGCGTCGCCGCCTGCTGTTTCAGCGTGCCAAAGTCCTGGCCGGCGAGCTGCAGGATGTCGCGCGCGCGATCGAGGGTGATCCATCCTTCGATCGCGACACGGCCCATGTTCTTGTCCGGTGTCACGAGGTCGAACTGCTCGGAGACCTTCGACTGCACGACGTTGAACGCGTAACCGGCCGGCTCGGTCTCGTGAATGATGATGGCGCCCGCGGCGCCCTTCTCGGCGGCGATCTCGTACTTGTAGGTCCAGCGCCCGTAGTACGTCATCGCGCGGCCGCCGAACACCTTCGGATCGAGATTCGACTCGTTCGATGGATCCGGCACGGGCGGGTCGTTCACGAGCATCACCAGTGTCTTGCCCGTGACGTCGAGGCCTTTGTAGTCGTCCCAGTCATATTCAGGGGCGACGACGCCGTAGCCGACGAACACCAGCTCGGAGCTCTCAATCGACGCGGAGTCTGCCACGTGCTTCGTCCACGCCACGATGTCGTCGTTCCAGAGCAGCTCCCGCTGCTCGGTTCCCGAGTGAATGACAAGGTTCGCAGGTGTCGGCGTGATGCCGACGAGCGGCACGTTCTGGATGTACGTGCCGTCGGTATTGCCGGGTTTCAGCCCCATCTGCCGGAACTGCTCCACGAGGTACGCAACCGTCAGATCCTCACCCTTCGTCCCGGGGCCACGACCCTCGAACTCGTCGGACGCCAGCTTGCGCGCGTGCGTCAACACGGCGGCGGTATCGACCTCGGGAAGCTCGCCGATCGGCGTGCGCGCAACGGTGGGCGTCGGCCCCGGCGCGCCTTCGACCGTGGGGCGGATCTCCTCATTCGAGCACGCGGACGCGACGATGAGCATCGCGAGGAGGGCGGCTTTCTTGACCATCGTCCTATTCTGCTGGCGTTCTAGAATATTGCCAACACGATGACCGGCAGACACATGCACGTCCTGGTTGCGCTGCTCGGCCTCACGGCCGCGTCGCTCGCCGCGCAATCACCGGCGCGCAACGTGACGCTCACGGCAGTCCCGGGGATCAAGGTCGGGCACCACACGCTGACGGAACGGCCGACGGGTTGCACGGTGGTTCTCGCCGAAGCGGGCGCCACGGCGGCGGTGGACGTTCGCGGGGCGGCGCCGGCCACGAGGGAAACGGATCTGCTCGACCCGGTCAACCTGGTCCAGGTCGCGCACGCGATCGTCCTGTCGGGCGGCAGCGCGTTCGGCCTCGACAGCGCCAGCGGCGTGATGCGGTATCTCGAGGAGAGGAAGCATCGGCTTCGCGTTCGGACCCGCACACGTCCCGATCGTGCCGGCCGCTGCGCTCTTTGACCTGCCCGTCGGCGACGGCACGATCCGGCCGGCGGCTGACTGCGGATACAAGGCAGCAGGCGCGGCGTCGAACGGCCCTGTCGTGGAAGGCAGCGTCGGCGCCGGCGCCGGCGCCACGCTCGGCAAGGCAGCGGGCCGTGCAGGCGCGATGAAAGGCGGGATCGGCAGCGCCGCGCTCACGCTGCCGAACGGCACCATCGTGGCGGCGCTCGTCGCCGTCAACGCGTTCGGCGACGTCATCGATCCCGAGTCGGGCACGGTCGTCGCGGGCGCTCGCCGCGCGGACGGCACCTTCGCCGACGCGCGCCAGCTGCTGCGCAGCGGCAACCTCCAGTTCGCCGGGCCGGGCCAGAACACGACCCTCGCCGTCGTCGCTACCAACGCGCGGCTCACCAAGACCGAAGCGAAGCGCGTCGCCACGATGAGCCACGATGGCTACGCGCGGGCGATTGCGCCCGTTCACACGCCCGTCGACGGCGACACGATTTTCGTGATGGCCACCGGCGAGCGTGCCGGCGCGGCCGACACCGGGGTCATCGGAGCCCTGGCCGCCGACGTGGTAGCCACGGCGATCACACGCGCGGCGCGCATGGCCACCGGCGTCAGCGGCTATCCGGCGCTGCGCGATCTCGCAAAATAGTTGACCCTGCACATCGTCGTCCTCGCGGCCTACTCGCTGGCGCTGATGGCGCTCGGGCTCTGGATCGGCCGGGGCCTGCGCAGCGCCTCCGACTTCTTCGTCGCCAGCCGGCGCCTCGGACCCGGGCTCATCTTCTCGACGATGCTCGCCGCCAACATCGGCGCGGGCTCGACGGTCGGCGCGACGTCGGACGCCTACCGCGCCGGTATCGCGGCCTGGTGGTGGGTCGGCTCGGCGGCCGTCGGATGCTTCGTGCTGGCGATGTGGGTCGGCCCCGCCATGCGCCGGATCGCGGGCGCACAGAACCTGCGGACCGTCGGCGACTACCTCGAACACCGATACGACAGCCGCGTGCGCGGCACGATCGCCGCGCTGCTGTGGGTCGGGTCGCTCTTCATCCTCGCCTCGCAGCTGATCGGCCTTGGCTGGATTCTCAACGTCGTGGCCGGCGTTCCCAAGCCCGTGGGCAGCGCCATCGGCGGCCTGGTGATCACCGTGTACTTCGCGGCGGGCGGACTGCTCACATCCGCGTGGGTGAACGTGGTGCAGCTGACGGTGAAGATGGCCGGCTTTGCCATCGCCCTGCCGATAGCACTCGCGTGGTTCGGCGGCTGGGACGCCGTACGTGCCGTACACGCCGACGACCCGCAGTACTGGACCTTCGCGGGCGGCGACGCCGTCAAGTACCTCACGCTCCTGGCGCCGGCTTTCGTCGTGTCACCCGGGCTGCTCCAGAAGATCTACGGCGCGGCGGACGACCGCGCGGTGAGGGTGGGCGTCGGGTTGAACGCGGTCGGGCTCCTGTTGTTCGCCGGGGTGCCGACGCTCCTGGGCATCATGGCGCGCGCCCGCTTTCCCGAGATCGCCGGCACGCCCAACCTCGCGCTGCCGATGATCTTCATGCACGGCCTGCCGCCGCTCGCGGGAGCCGTGGCGCTCGCTGCCGTGTTTTCGGCGGAGGTCAGCGCCGCCGACGCGGTGATGTTCATGCTGACGACATCGCTGTCGCAGGATCTCTACAAGCGCTTCGTGCACCCGTCGGCGGACGACGACCGGGTGCTGTTCGTGGCGCGCGTCACGACGGTCGTGAGCGGCGTGCTCGGCATGCTGCTGGCGCTCGCGTCGGAAGACCTGGTGCGAACGCTCAGCATCTTCTACGCGCTGCTCGGCGTCAGTCTGTTCATCCCGATTGTGGCGGGGCTCTACGTGCCGCGAACGTCGAGCGTGGGCGCGATGGCCGCGATCGTCGCGGGCGTGGCGGGGATGCTGTTCGTGCAGTTCACGACGGGCGGTGCGGGCTACGGCCTGCTGACACCGGCGCCAGCCGGGCTCGCGGCCGCCACGGCCGCGTGGGTCGTGGCGCTCGCCCTCGTGCCGTCGGCATCGACTGCGAGCGCCGCCTCGAAAGCCGGCTAGATGTCGCTGACCACCGCCGCCGACAGCTCCTTTGTCGTCGACTTCCCGCCGAGATCCGGCGTGCGGACCTTCCCGCTGCCGAGGACGCGCTCGACGGCACCGAGGATCCGGTCGTGGACGTCGCGGTGCCCGAGGTGGTCGAACATCTGCGCCGCCAGCCCAGATGGCGCCGATCGGGTTCGCGATCCCCTTGCCGGCGATGTCTGGCGCCGAGCCGTGGATCGGCTCGAACATCGACGGGAAGGTCCGCTCGGGATTGATGTTCGCGCCGGGCGCGATGCCGAGGCTGCCGGAGATGGCCGAGCCGATGTCGGTCAGGATGTCGCCGAACAGGTTCGAGCAGACGATGACGTCGAGCGACGCGGGGTTGGTCACCATGCGTGCGGCGATGGCATCGACGTGGTACTTGCGATAGTCGACCTCGCGGATAGTCTTTCGCGACGATCATCGGCAACTTCGTCCCACAACACCATCGCATGGCGCAGCGCGTTCGACTTGGTCGCGCTCGCCAGCATCTTGCGCGGACGCTTCGACGCGACCTCGAAGCCGTAGCGGAGGATGCGCTCGATGCCGGTGCGTGTGAACACGCCGGTCTGCTCGGCCACTTCGTGCGGCGTGCCGACGTGGATGCGACCGCCGACGCCGGAGTACTCGCCTTCGGAGTTCTCGCGCACGCAGACCATGTCGATGTCGGCGGAGGTGCGGTTGGCGAGCGGCGACGTCAGGCCAGGGAGCAGCCGCATCGGCCGCAGGTTGACGTACTGCTGAAAACGCTGGCGGAGCGGCAGCAGCAGATCCCACACGGCGATGTGGTCGGGCACCGTCGGCGAGCCGATGGCGCCGAGGTAGATGGCGTCGAAGCGCGCGGCGCGCTCGAAGCCGTCCTCGTCCATCATGCGCCCGTTTCGAGGTAGTAGTCGCAGCCCCAGGGCAGCTCGGTCCACTCGAACGTGATGCCGCTGTTCTTCGTGGCGGCCTCGATGGCCGCGAGGCCGGCCGGGACGACTTCCTTGCCGATGCCGTCGCCGGCGATGATCGCAATCCTGTACGTACCTGCGCTGGTCATGAGTCCTTCTTGTGACGAGAGCGAAGGAGACAGAATAACTCTAGTGAAGCAGGTTCCTGAAGAAGATCGTCTTCGCGACGAGGTCGGCCACCTGGTCGGCGGGCGCAGCGTGCCGAGGGCGGCCGACCTCACAATGCGCTTCGTCGTCCCGTGCGTCAGCGCGCTACGTTCGTACCGCGGCATCGACGGGCGCGGCTGCGCAGGCGCGTGCGCTCGGTCCTGTCGCGATCCGGCATCACCAGCGGCAGATC
>CAVVIG010000007.1:0-160915 GCA_963748265.1 uncultured Acidobacteriota bacterium
TTTTCCTGTTCATATTACTGGAGCGACCGTATTGCTACAGGGGAAGTAGATGTCGCCGCGTTCGCCGTCCGGCAGGTCGATGGAGCCGCCGACGCCCTTCTGCAGCACCCGTGACAGGGCTGGCACGCCCGTCCTGATGCTGAACATCAGCCAGCGATGCAAGGCCGGTGACGCGAAGCAGAAGGCCAGCGCATCCAGCGAGGCGGGCTCGTCCGCTTTCTTGACCCGCACTCGCACTCCGGCCGTGCCCAAGCGTCCCTGAGCGAGGCTGGCGATCCACAGCTCGCAGCGGTAGCTACTCTGTTCGAGCGCATTCACCAGCGCCACCGCCGCTGCACCACGGGTGAAGATCACGTCGGCAGGCACCGACTGGCGAGCCCCCACGTTGACCACGATCTTCAGGACGCGCTTGCCCACGACCGGCTCGAACGTCGCGGTCAGGAGTGCGGACCATGAAGGGGTCGGGTCGGCCACTGATGTAGCGCCCCACGCTGACGGCACCACCGGCCACCGCGAAGCGCAGGGTGCGCTTGGGGACTTGCTTGGCGACCTTCCGCAGGATCGCATCGCGCATCAACCGCATGTTGGCGAGCCCCTCGGGCCAGCCCTCAGTAGCTAGCCGGTGAGCGGCAGCGAAGCTGTCGGTGCCAGCCCAGGCCGCGCTCTGCGCCTCCTTGTAGGGGCGCTTGGCGGCAGCCGTGACGAACTCCGCGAACGTGGCGTATTCGACCGCAGCGTGCATTAGGCCACCCTCCGCAGGTTCGCCAGCACTTTGGCCTTGCGCGTCAGCGCCGACCTTGTTCCACAGGTAGAGGTCCTCGACCGTGGACCGCTCGACGCCGACCCGCAGCAGGTCGGCCCCGTCGATGGACGCCCGAGGCGTGGCGAACACCACTTCGTCCGCAATGCCGGTGCGCTGCGCTGCATGACGGCAGGCAATGACGTGCTCGACCCATGCGGTCTGGTCCGGGCCGACGATGTGCCGTTCGAGGTCCTCGTCATACTCCCAGCGCAGATACGCAAAGCGATCCAGCGAGGCGCCATCGAGCTGGTTGCGGCCCACGAACTTCGCGTCTGCACCAAGGCCCGAGCGTGTTCCCAGCGCAGAGGAACACGAAGTTGTCGTGCCGGGGGATCATGCCGTCCGGGAAGCCGCACTCACCGTTGGCCAGCAGGCCGTTGAGGGTAGCTACGGCGTTGGCCGATCCCGCATCAATCTCGTCGCACAGGTAGACGCCGCCTGACTCGTATGCTTGGCGCAGCTTGGTCTTGACCACCTGCGAGGTGGCATCGCGGAACCCGAGCAGATCGAACGCCGTGGTGCCCTCGTTCATCGACTTCCATGAAGAACGGCAGGTCCAGGGCCTTGGCGACCGCTTTGGCGCTGGAGGTCTTGAACGATCCCGCTGGTCCCACGAGGAACGTGTGCTTGCGGGCCGCAGCGAGCTGCAGCAGCAGCGGGTAGCTACGGTGCTGCACGCCGACGTGCTTCAGTCGTGCCATCAGGCCGCTTCACCGCCACCTCGATGCACTTGGGCCGCTGCACCTGCTTCAGGCGTTCGTCCACGATCTCCTGCACTCGCTCCTCATCGAGGCGAGCGGCCATCAGCGGTTGGATGGCGGTAGCTATTGCCGTGGCGAGGTCTGGCGAGCGGTGGCGTTCTGAAACCGTGCGGGTGCTTGCTGGGTCAGCAGCGCCTCCCGCAGCTCCGTGTTCGTGGCGCTGAGCAGCCATCGAGCCGAGTCCTTGCCGAGGAGCTGCGCGGTTGCGGACTGCAGCTCTTGGCGCTTCATGGTGGCTACGCTGTCGGTCGTGAACGTCATGGGCCTCCTGCAGCGGGAGGCTGGCGGCGGCTGGCTTGCCGTCCCGTCCACCGACCCCGCTTTGGAAAAGCAAGCGGGTCGGATGGAGGGCGTCGGGTCGGCTTCACGTCACGCGGGGGATCGTGCCGTTCTCGCCCACGCTGCGCGAGGCGCACGCGCTGAAGAACCGTGCCACCTTCGGTGGCGGCAGGGGCGGGGGTAGCTAGTGGAGCCGGTAGCTACGAGGGGCGGATCGGCGGTGGCGGGCCGTAGCTACTCGGGGTGCGGGTGCCCTACCCACCCTTGGCGCGTTCGTGGCCCCACCTGGCCTTTCAATATCGCGGCTGGATTGCGGCATGACGCGTTCGCTATTGCTCGGCATGTCTAAAATGGATGCGATGCCGAGAGTCGGAGTGAAGGGCTTGCTGACGATTGCTGGCGGTGCGGCGGCAGTGGCGACCGCAGTGATGCCGGAATGGAGAAGCTGGTGGGCGTTCGGACTAGCAACAGCAGTCGCAGTCGTCGCAGCGTGTCTGTGGTGGCGAGAGGCAAAGCGCGGCCACCACAGAGGCGAGGGTGACTGCGATGCGTTCCGCATGGCGGGACCAGGAGCGCCGGTTCAGTCTCGTTGAGCGCGAGATGCGGGTGTCGTGGGAGCGTTGGGATGCAACCGGCACGATTCATGGACCGTCAGTCCCGAGGGGTTCGATGGCCAGCGGGCGCAAGACCGCTTTCTCGCGGAGGCACGGCTAGCGGGCTCGATGCTTGAAGGACCTGACCAACATACCCGGCCAGCTTTCCACAAGCGATGAATGCGGCAAATGCAGCCGACGATTGGCTGAACGTACTCGGTGCGCTGACAACTGCAGGAGGCGACACGACCGGCTCGGGATACCATCCTCAGCGCGGCACGTCAACGTCAGGTGACATGCGGAATGTTGTCGATGCGTCGAAGGTGGCCTGTGCCCGGATCGCGTCGGAATACAGTTTGAAGTCCAGATAGGGACGCGCGGCGTTGAGCAGCGGTTATAACTCGATAACGCCAAGGCTGTTTAGGCCGTCATGCGTGTTGTCCTCGCTCTTTGGTCGATGGTATCGCTGTTCGCCCAGGCCCAAGCCGAGCCCCCGCGCACGGTGCGCGACGGCATCTACACGACGACGCAGGCGCAACGCGGTGCCGCGCTCTACAGCGGGGTTTCCGAAACGCCTGATCGTGGCCTGAGTGCAGGCCGGGCTCGCGTTGATCGGAGTGCCGACACGACGTGCAAGCACACCTGGGGCGCTGCCGCAAATGCTCGGCAACCCGCCCGTCCGTCCTGGCGTCCTGGCGATTCCCACTCCTCTCAAGTTTTTCAGGTTGAAATGTGAGGTGGATGGCAAGTGCTAGGACACCTGGGACGTTACGACGGAAGCGGCGTCAGGATAGACGTGTGCTCAGGATAGACGTGTGCTATCACGGAGCTACACCCAAAGGTCACAATCCCGTCATCTCGCCATCGCTCGCGCAACAGAGCCGCCATCGCCTCTCGGTTCTCCGGTCGATTCCCGGGGGCGTAGTGCCAGAAGCATAAGGCCCGCTGAGTCCCGCTGCGCCACGTTCGCGCCGAAGGCAATCGACAGCCGGCGAATTGCGACATCTCCCATAAGGGTGGCCGTCTTCAGCGGCAGTTCCCGCAGCGCCCATCAGCGGATAGCGGCCGAACTGCGCCAATGCCGCGTTCGGATCCGCTCCCGCTTTTAACGGGCCTGAGGCTCATAATTGTCACCGGATGGACGGTTGCCCCCCCGGTTCGCCCAGCCAGGATAGCGCACGTTGAAGCGCCATATGCCAACGACAGTCGAGCACCCATGCCGGACGAACAAGCCCCACACTTCGATCGACGCCTGCCGGCCAGCAGCAGCCGTCAGGGCGCGGGTATCATTGTCGGAGATGGCGTTTGTCGAGCCTGCCGCTGCGTCTACTTCACAGTTGCCGAGGGCTCTCCGGTCCTCGAGGTGTCCGATGGCGTCCAGATCGCCCCCGCTCGATCGCCGCGAGGATGGCATAGCTACATCCACCGTTCGCCGGCGGCACTGGAGCGGAGGAAGCGACTCGCTCGGGCGTCGCTGAACCTGCCGCACGACGCCACCAACAGCGCACAGCGACAAAGAGCAGCGAGATGAGGCTCTTCGACGCAGTTCGTTTCACAGCTAAGGGATTGGACACCGGATGACGGCGAATGGCTTTGGTTGAGCGACGGCGACGGACCAGGGGACAGGTCTGGCCTTGTGGCTATGGAAGCTGGCGGGGAGCCCTGTGTCGTTGCCTTGGAAATAATCACATTCACGGACTGGCCTCGGACTCGTGCCCCACAATCTCCACACCTCCGTTACGAATGCCTTCGTCGCTGACGATGATGGTCTGCGTCAGGCTCATACCGTTCGTCGCGTCGCCGGCGTCTGCTGAGAGTTCTTTGCCCGACGCGAGCCGGACGCGGGCGGACCACACTCCGTCAGGCACGGTCGTTCGGGGTCTCACCGTGACCGAGCCACCGACCGGGACATCGGTGATGTCGGGCAGTCGCTTTCCTGCCACGGTCAGCTCGACGCTCGCCAGAGGCTCACTCGTCTGGTTCACCACGACCGCGCCGAGGTGGTGGTCGCGGCAGCCCACCGTCGCCAGCACCACGCACGCAGCGGCGACCATGCGACCGATTCTGAGCATCGCGTTGATCGTATCGGATCCGCAACAGCCTCGGCACGAGTCTTTAAGGCCCTGCAAGCCCGCTTCCAGAAACGTCAGACGAAGCACAGTTCTGCATGGCCATCGTCCGCTCCGACCGAGCCGAGAAGGAGCTCACCGAGACGCAGCCAAAAGGCGCAGGCGCGGGGTCTAAACAAGTGATGTCGCTGTGGGTGCTGTTCTTGCCTCGCTCGGGCGTCGTGCGACTCTGGCTCGCGTTGCTACTGCCCAATCTCCTCACCCGCTCAAGATGGCGCTTTCCCAAACGCCTGATCGCGCATGTCGTGCCTCGCAGCAACCATGGTTACTGGGAGAGCACGTTGCAGCGCAACCGACGCGGCTCAGGCAGCAACAGATCATCGCCATGTCGGCAGCGACGTTGATGCGGGCCGGGCGTTGTGGCGAGTGCTAAGTCATGCTCTCCCCCAACGGCCGGGACCCCACTATCTTCTCAGCAGTCAGGTGCGTGCCGAGTGGCTCCCTCCGGGTGTGGAGCTGGTGAGCGACGACGAAGCGACGGCGCTGGCCGGGGCGTGTGGCACCTATTGGGTGATCCAGACTCTCCGACGTGAGGGCGATGTGGTCTCGCTGTATCTCAACCGGCAATGTAGCGGCGGCGGCTTGGGCTACGTCGTGTCGTTCGATGGTCAAGATTGGCATCTTGGGCCTCCCGGAACGGGGCAGAACGGTGGTGGTTGGGGACCGGGGATCGGCAGCGGGTTCGTCGGAGGTCCACCGCCCGAGTGCCGGTGCGCCAAGTAGCGTGAATTGCCGGGAGCAGACATGGCGCGAATCGGGAGCACCGCACACGGACAACGAACAGCGTCTCCGAATCGTGATCCAGACGCTCATCGACCTTGCACGCGCTCGCCCGAGTTGCTTCGCTGCCGCCTCAAGGGGTATGCCTATGAAGAAGATCGCCGTCGCCTGCTGCTTCGTCCTGTCGCTTCTATCTGGGCGGTTCGTGTCGGCACAGCTCGCGCCGATTGCAGATCCCGAGGCATACGCGGTCTACGCTGCGGTGATCCCACGGGCGTTTAATGGCACTCCCCTCGATCACATCGCGCTGTTAGATGAGACACGCTTCAATGACTGTCGCGGGATCGTCCAGGCCGGAGAGCAATGGCGTCCCTTGCTTAACGACTTTCGAGCGCAGAACGCGACGGTTCGGACCTTCGTGCCGCAGATGTTCGATCTTGGTGTGCCGGTGGAGTTTGTCCCGCTCAGCACCGTCCTGGGGATCTTGAAGGCACACGGGTGGGCTCCAGGTGTTCGACGGGGATCGTGGGACTCTGCCTACGCGAGTTTTCCCGCTGGCAGGCTGATCACGCTGTCTGCCGTGGGATTCAGCCCTGATAGATCGTTTGCGATGGTGACGGTCGCGTTCAACTGCGGCACCTCGGGTGAACGGCAGACTGGTGCGGATTGCGGTCAGGGGGACACGCGAGTTCTACAGAAGCAACAGGATCGGTGGGTTCCCGTGACCGAGCAACCAAGGCCGGGCTGTGGGTTTATTGCGTGAGGCGCTACCTCTGTTGTCTCTGGGCGTTGTTCGTCGGCAAGTGAGCGCGTCGCGGACAAATCCCCTCGACCCCGCCCTCACTTTCGCCCGGTCTTTCCTTCGCGTTCCGCACGCCGCTCAACGCCTGGACAAACGGTTGTCCCTCTGGCGGCCGTCCGATAGTCTGCGGCAATCGGTCACATGTTCTGCGTGGATACAGGCATCGCACGGAGGGACCGAGGCTGACGATTCATCAGGGATCTGGGTGCAGGGAACCTGGTGGGCACGCGCTCCACCATCCATCGTCGCACCCAAGCGAACCAAGCGGGATTTCGAGGGGCACGGAGACGCGAAGATGTTCCTCGCGATGGTTGCTACTCGGCGTCCGCGAGGACACGGTGTTGAGGACCTGTCATGATACGCACCCGATAGGTGCCGGGTGGTGCCCACCGAAACTCTCCAATGAACCCTTCGGTGGCTTTGAATCCGCTACTCCCACGGGTGCGGCCGCTTCGATCCGAGACCTGGATATACGGTGCCGTCCAGTCACCCGCTCGACCGGGTGGAAGCGGCGGAACGACGATACGCATTGCACCCCGTGGAAGTGTTGTCTCAATGTCGAACGCCCGCAAACCTGGTTGAAACTCTCGACACCCCAAGAACTCCGTTCCGATTGACTCCACCTGTGCAGGGTTCAACCTGAAACAGACGCGGGTGGGTGGAGTGGCGGGGATCGTGAACCGATATCGTCCCTCATCATCGAGGACGATCTTCCATTCATCGAATCCCGTATCCCGCGCGACAATCATCGACTGCGGTGAGGCCGTTCACTGAGCACACTACCCACAATCTCGATCTGCTGTTGCTGTGCGTCAAGCCAGATGCTCGTTCCGACGGCAAGTTCACTCTTCGATGATGAGGCGACGATCTGCCCGTCTTTTCGGCGGAGTATGACGAAATCGTAGACACCCGCTTCCATGCCATCAAATCGCCATTCGCACGGTGATGGACCAGCCGGTAGCCTTACCGCGTCGAGCATCCCGATAGTGTCGGCCGACGGCACGAACTCGCGGACCCGCATCTCATGGCTGTCGTCAAGACAGAGATCGGCTGGTGCCGTGACCGTGACGATGCCCCCTTGTCCGTCAGCAACCGGCGGCACACGCGTGCCGAAGAACGCGGAGATACGCTGCGCGTGTGTTAAGCCTGCCAGGGCCACGACCACAATCACCGCACCGACGACCGCAGAGATCGAGCCGCACAGCCGCACGCTGAAAGCATGAAGCAAACGGCGTGACTTCTCGCAGTTTCAAAATCTGCAACCCTTCGCTCCTCACCGCGTGCCACTTCCGTCAGTGCGGCGACAAACCTTGCGTTGGCCTGAATCGACACGTCAGTGCGGAACGCGCGGCCAGTTCAACTTCGCGACGGCAGCCTCGATCTGTCGGGCAACAGACGTTCAACGTCGCTGTGCGTCAAACGACCAGATGTTGATGCCCAGAGGAATGGGCCAAATCACGCCGGCCGAAGTGACGCTGAGTCCACTGAACGCTGCTCGGGCCACGGCTTCTTTCGGCACCCGGAAGGACACATCTGGAATCGCTTTGCGCTCCCCATTGATGTTGAAGTGCAGGTCGATTCGTCTGACGCAGGAGCAGATCGTCGCCATCGTCGGCAGCGAGGTTGATGCGGGCAGGGCGTTGTGGCGAGTGCTAAGTCATGCTCTCCCCCAACGGCCGGGACCCCACTATCTTCTCAGCAGTCAGGTGCGTGGGGAATGGCTTTCTGCGGGTGTGGAGCTGGTGAGCGACGACGAAGCGACGGCACTGGACGGGCGCGTGTGGCACCTATTGGGTGATCCAGACATTCCGACGTGAGGGCCATGTGGTCTCGCTGTATCTCAACCGGCAATGTAGCGGCGGCGGCTTGGGCTACGTCGTGTCGTTCGATGGTCAAGATTGGCATCTTGGGCCTCCCGGAACGGGGCAGAACGGTGGTGGTTGGGGACCGGAATCGGGAGCGGGTTCGTCGGAGGTCCACCGCCCGAGTGCCGGTGCGCCAAGTAGCGTGAATTGCCGCGACAGCCGGATGACATGGGACGAAGCGGGACCACCGCACACGGACAACGAACGTATCCGAGTGCAAGTGGACGGCAATTACGGTCGGTAGGTGATTTGCCTTCGCGTGGTCGTCACCCAGCCGCTCGGCGGGTCGGTGATCCGTGTGGTCGTCCTCCCGGCTCACCCAGTTGGCGTGGTCATCGAATTCGTACACGGATATCTCTGAAAAAAAGCCCCAATCCGAGACGAGTTCGTTGCGCTGGAGGTCGGTACATATGCTCGAACCTGTGTGGCGGCGTCTCCGTCAATCTCCCTCTCAATGCTTTCGACTTCCTGAGCCCAACGTGTGAAGCGTGCCGACCACAGACTGCCCTCGGCCGTGCGCCCCTCGCCCTCTCAGATACATCCCTTGCTCGTCGAGGTGACAGGCTGCCGAGAATGGCACTTTGACTGCCGGTCGCGCACCGCCACGGATCGCCTGCCGTATGTCCAGCGCAAGTCCTCCAGCGTCTCCCATTTGCTGCGTTCATCTTGTTTCGTGGTGAACGAGCGGGTGGGGGACGGGCCCGTCGCGTCGAAGGTGCATACCATGACGAAGCTCGGCGCTTCGGAGACGTCTTCGAGAGGCCTGGCGGAGCGCCGGTCGGGAGCCACCTCGATGTGCGCGGCGATGCCTTCGGTGTGGGGAAGGACGCCAAGTGTCCAGCCTGCTCGGCAGGAACGTCCTGGATGCGCCACTCAACAATCGACGCGACCGGGCCATGAAGCTCTGCCACCCCCTCACAGTTAGTCGCAGCCGTTGACCTTCGGGAGAGCAGTCCCAGCATGAGGATCAACGCTGCCCAGCGAATCTCACGCCGCATTGAGAGTCTGTTCCATCTAGCGTCTATCGGCTTCAGGCGAGAGGCGCATTAGGCCCGTAGGAATCCCGCTGTTGGGTTGACTCCGCCTCGGGTGACCCACATCGCTCCGGTTCGCTGCCTTGCCAGCAGCGGAAACGATATGCGCGCTACGCTTGCGAGCGTCAACACGGCCTGCTTTGGGAAAGGGCAAATGACAGCGCCTCCGAATCGTGATCCGGAGACGCTGATCGACCTAAATAGCGCTGCAAAGGTGCTTCGCTGAGGTTAAAAGGCATGCCCATGAAGAGAGCTCGTCGTCGCCTGCATCGTCCTGTCGCTCTTGTCGGGGCGGTTCGTGTCGGCACAGCTCGCGCCGATTGCAGATCCCGAGGCATACGCGGTCTACGCTGCGGTGATCCCACGGGCGTTTAATGGCACTGCCACTCGATCACATCGCGCTGTTAGATGAGACACGCTTCAATGACTGTCGCGGGCTTCGCCGGGCTGGAGAGCAATGGCGTCCGCTGATAGACGACTTTCGAGCGCAGAACGCGACGGTTCGGACCTTCGTGCCGCAGATGTTCGATCTTGGTGTGCCTGTGGAGTTTGAACATTCAGCACCGTTCTGGCGATCTTGAAGGCGACACGGGTGGGCTCCAGGTGTTCTGCGGGATCGTGGATTGCCACGCGAGTTTTCCCGCTGGCAGGCTGATCACGCTGTCTGCCGTGGGATTCAGCCCTGATAGATCATTTGCGATGGTGACGGTCGCGCTCAACTGCGGCACCTCGGGTGAACGGCAGACTGGTGCGGATTGCGGTCAGGGGGAGACGCGAGTTCTGCAGAAGCAACAGGATTGGTGGGTTCCCGCGACCGACCGACCAAGGCCGGGCTGCGGGTGGATTGCATGAGCCGTCGTCAAGTTGCGGCTGCAGCATCGCTCTGGCGCGGGGTGCTGGACTACACCTGTCGTTCAACAGACGCGAATGGCGGCTCGGCCCGCCTGGGACTGGAAACGACGGCGGCGGATGGGTGCCTGGGATCGGCAGCGGTTCTGTCGGCGCCCCACCACCCAAGTGCGTGTGCCTCCACTGAGGCACGGCTCTGGGCTGTTACCGAGTGACCAGGACCTGTGCCAACGCCTCGGTTGTGATGCGTGGTGCTCCGCCGCCCTCGACCACCACCGAGACGGTGACGAGGTAGTCAGGGCCGCTCTCAACGGCGCTCGCCGCGAACAGCTCCACGTCCGAGAACACGTAAGCAATCGGTAGGCAGCAGATCGCGGCACTTTTACGACTGCACCGCCAGGGTCACCACTCGCTCTGGTGGCAATCGAGGACAGGTCGGAGCCGGCCACGCGGCGTGCGGTCGCCTGGAACGTGGCACGCTTCAGAGGAAGGTCCCGCCAGAATTTCACCTTCTGATGCAGCTCGATCAGCCATGTGACCGACACGGGCTCAGATCCGATCAGGCGAGCATCGAGCTCGTCCACGCGATCAGGGCGGAGGTCGAAGGACACCGAGACCGCTTCAGCATCGATGCGTGCCCTCAGCGACGGATCGACTGCGCCTGCCCCACCATCGGCGCCATGACACCGCACACGAGGATGACGGTCGCCACAAACCGCGACACTTGATCAATCGCTTGGATCGGCCCGCCGCCACATGCTTCTGTCGCGCATAGCGATCATGACTGCCGCTTCAGGATCCGTCGAACGACTGGGCTGAGTATAGCCGCACATCCAAGTTCAAGAGCCGTTGCGAAATGCCCAGGCGACCACGAGCCCGAGCACGTTTAGCCCCACAAGGCCGATGCGAACAGGTTTCGCCATCAGGGCAGCGACCGCTCCGCTCGCCCACAGAGTTACTAGCATCCAGATGGTGTTGAACCACGCATCGGGCGGAAGATCGACATAGCCAATTACCGTTGCCCACGCCATCGCCGCCGCAACCAGGCTATATCCAGCCAGATACTTGTTCTTGCCGGACAGCCCGGACAGCCATCCTGGCACGTCCTCGCACTTGTGGGATTCGCCAGGAAGTACGCGACATCGCATCGGGGACACACCGGCATGACGGCGCGACTCTACCGAAGCCCGCCCAGGGTCGCACCAGCGCCGTCTCCGGCTCGTTCAAGGCGCGGGCGCTCGTTGCGCACAGAGACCAGCTTCAGGCTGTTGCGGCCCTCCAGCAGCAGTATTCGAGGAATGGAGTAGTCCACGAGAGTGCATTCGGCTTTCGCTAACTGGTCCGGGTCCGCAGGGTCAGCTCCATAGCCGACGCACAAGCGATCCTCTTGAACGTCTGAGTCAGCTCCAAGCAGGTCCGCAACCTCTGGTGCGACTCCCCCGTCACGCAGCGCCTGTGCATCGGTGCGGCCTCTAGGAATAGCAATCACCGTCAGCCCCGCAGGCACACCTCGCCCAATCACCGCCGCTACTGGGGCTCACGAGAGCGTCCACAATACGGAATGCTCCCACCGGCGGGGCGATATACACCTCTTGCACGGTGACTATCGTTCCCGGCCGGAGGACAATATCCGTGTCGTCGTTCGAGGTGATTCCCGCGCCATCGAGCTGCGGAGCTTCGGCTCGCCGCGCCTCGCCGGTGGTTCGGTAGCCCTTGAGCGTCACGCTACTGGAGGTGGTCAGCCGAATGCGCTCTCCAGGCCCAGGGAGAACCGGATCGCACCGCGAGACCATTCGTTCGGGCAACTCGAAGCCTCCGCTGGGACATGCGATGGCCGGATCGACAGACACTGCCCATTCCCGCGAATCCTCAGTGAGGATACCAAGCGTGATCCATCCGGTGCGGTGCGTGAGGGCATCAGAGTCCCCTCCGCCCCGCGAACTCGGTCAGGCGGGAACCCTGACATGGCCCGCTTCTTCGAGTTGCAGCGGCTCCGGGATTCGGCCATCTGCACGAAGCGCGACCCGAGTGCTCGGATTCGGGCTTCCTCATCGCTGTCGAACGGGGGACCATTCCACAACCAGGTGATAGTCGCGTCCCCGCCGTGCTTCGACCATCCACATCGCGCCGTCCTCTCCCTCTGGGCGATTCGTCAGTCCCTGCATCTCGGAGAACCTGAGGGCACGCGCAACGCGCACGAACTCGTCCCATTCGGCGACCGGACAGTTCGCGTTCCACTCGCTTTTGCACCTGCAAACGGCTGGTTCGTGATGCGGCCCAACGATAGCGAGCCGCTACGAGCCTCCGCTGATTGCCTGTCCGCGACAGGCGCACCGACACGGGCATGTACTTGGTAAACGCATGAATGAAGGTGAACCGATAGGTCCTCCTGCGAGGAGGAACCGCAGGCCAAGACCGGCTCCCCCATGTGCTGCAGTCGAAAGGCATACTGCTCCCAGGCTTGCGCCGCCCAGGCCGGGTTGTAGTCACGCAGCCTTTCTGGTGGGCACGTCGTGGCGACCTCGTAAGGAAGCAGGAGCGGCGGTTCGAGCTGCACAGCGGCGCTCGGTGCGTCCACGAACAAAGCACACAACGATGCCACACACACCATGAGCATGACGCTCATGCGTCTCGGATGCACTATCTCCACCTCAGAAGTTCTTGATAAAGAGACCAGAGTTGTTGTCGGTCACTGACGACGATTGTGTCAGGTGCGACCGCGCAGACCGAAGGGGTCGCCGCTTGTCCTATCGGCGGCTCGGCCGCTCGCCGTCAGTAGCCGATGTCGGATTCGGTGCAAAATGCGCCAGACCGAGCGAGCGGGCTCGAGGCACTCGATGCACCTCGGCGCAGCTCGCGGCATCAGGCTGAGACCGGAAGCAGGTAGCTATGCCCACTGTCCTCCGGCCCGATACGGTGAACAGGGCGCTCGCCACCGCCAGACGCAGCAGTCGCTCCAGAGCGATAAGGAGGCTTCTTCGATCACCAGCCACTCCAGCGCGAACCCGCCGTGGCGCAGCGCCACGCACGACCCGCTCGACCTCGGTATCCAGTTCTAATGCCCGCGCTGTCATCGGCCACTGGCGTTCGTCAGCGGGCACGGCGAGCATCCAAGGATCACGGGATCTACGAATGCAACGACCACGGCCAGTGGGTCTTGGCGCCAGATACGGACTTCCGCCCGAATGCGGCGCCTCCGCTGAGAAGCGAGGACGCCTGACACGAACCTGGCTATGCTGCTGAATGTGCGTCACGTCCTGCTAGGCGCGGCCATCACCGCACTCCTGCCAGCGATTGGCCTGCGTGCGGAGTGTATCGTGCCGCCACCTCCGTGCCAGTCCCTCAAAGAGGTGTCCGTCGTTGTGTTGGCGGATGTCATCGAGGCAGACCCCCCCGTGGAAGGATCTCGGCGGCGGCATCACCCGGATCGTGCCGCAGACGTTCAGGCTTCGCGTGTTGGAATCGTTCAAGGGCCTGGAGCCAGGTCAAACGGAAGTCGCGGTGCGATCCCGTTCCATTCTGGAACGGTGCTGCTTGAGCCGAAGCGGACCTTCCTCATTTACGCCTACGTCTCGGACAATGGTATGTGGGGCGCCGCCTGCAGCTGCAGGAC
Organism: uncultured Acidobacteriota bacterium; assembly: GCA_963748265.1. Lineage (GTDB taxonomy): Bacteria > Acidobacteriota > Vicinamibacteria > Vicinamibacterales > CAVVIG01 > CAVVIG01. Next base: position 13,448 of record CAVVIG010000007.1, read on the forward strand.
GAGGCAAGTCTTGACTACTGATCCCGAGGTGAGCGAACTACGGCAGTGCCGGTGAGGTCGCAGCGCGTGCCAGCGAGGACGGGTTGGGCAGCCATCTTGAGGTCTGGTGATAAAGCGTCGGCTCGTTGTTCGGAAAGTCCTGGACAGACCCCCTTGTCCAGACCGCCCTCGCTGAATCCCTAGACTTTCACTCCCTTCCGCATCGGCACCACACCGGTTGGACACTCGGCTTGTCCGACTGTTGCTCGGCATAGCGTGGCCTGCGCTTGAGTAGGTCGCCGTCGCACGAACAATGGGGAGCGGCGCTCCACCCTTCAGCCTCCGCTGTGCCTTCCGAGCGCGACCACCGAGCTAAGCTCTCGTCACCTTCGACCATCGAGCCTGAGGCTCACCGATGCCGTGGAAATGCCCCGCCTGCCAAGAGCAAATCATTCACACGCCCTTCGAGGACATCCCGCGTCTGGGCGTCCGCTACCGCTGCCACATCTGCCGCATGGAACTGGAGTTCGACCGCGAGAAGGGCCGACTCCAGCCGGTGCCGCTGCAGGACGATGAGGTCGGCCAGAGGCACGAACGGCGCACGTCGTAGCCCTCTGGACGATCTAGGACAGGAAGCCCGTCGCTGGCCAGATGTGCCTCGTGCTCGTGACGTGAACGCCACGAGGCGGGTATCACAGGGCGCACCTTCGTTTGCGCGATCAACTCGGCCCAATTTGGACGGCGAAGCCATCGGGGTCGAGGAACTCCACGGCACTGCGATCTTCGAGCACGCGGGAGGCGACCTTCAGACCAGTGAGCCTGCTCGTCACTGCGCTCGGCTCGTAGCGAGCGATGCCCACCCGAAACGATGGCGGGGTCGGTGCGGTCTGAATCCGAATACGTGACGGCCCGACGCGGAACCCTCCGCCCTCCTCAGTGCCGCTGCCCAACAGCTTTCGATAGTGGGCCTGCAGCTCCCGGACATTTGCGCCCGTGAGGGTCAGGTGTGTGATCCGCAGCGGCTCGAACAACGGTTGCCGTGGGCGCTCCGAGGGCACCAGAACAGCGTTGCGGACAATCGCGGGGAGGCGCGGCGCACTGGTGCTCGCGGCGAGCTGGATGATTTGGCCCGCTGCGGTATGTGATCCACAAGCCGGAGGGCCACTGAGGCCAGGGCTGGACGAATCCGACCAGACGCCCCTGCATCGCGTCCCGGTCGAACCCCTTCACCGCGAAGCAGAAGTGATCCAGTCCTGGACGTTCGCCCGGCGACAACGGCGAGAGCGACAGGTGGCTGTCGCCCAGCCGGATGAACCACAGCTCGCCAAACACGGAGCCGGGGTTGGCCTGCCTGTTGGGATCGCGGGACACCTCCGTGCCGAACAGCGCCGTGTAAAACTCCGACGAGCGGCGAACGTCGGAAACGTGCAGGCTCACATGGTCGAGATCCGAGATTGGCAACGTCGGTGGCGCGGGCGGCTGCGCGGCAAGGTGCAGCGAGGCAAGTAGCCCGACGAACACCACCATAACCGGACGCCACCGCGCATGTGCCTTCCTCCAGCGCCAATCTACCGATCCCAACCTGCCTTGACCAGCGCCTCACGCCAGCCCGACGCCCTCGCCTGGAGGAGGTGCGCCCACGCGAACAGCTCCGTCCGCAACATCTCCTCCGCCCTCGAGCAGCCGCAGGTCAATGCCACACGAGACGTAGACGGCTACGCACAGCTCGCGTGCGACCTTCCGCATCCGCCACCCTATTCACAGCGACTCCGGCACGCCCAGCAGCGCCGAGCGCATAGCATCGGCACGGGAAGCGCGAGAAGGAAGCATGAGCGGGACGTAGGCTACTCCGATGGCGAGCGCCCGCCATCGGAAGCGGATCACGAGCGGGACTAGTCCAACAGCGAGGCTCAGTAGCTGTGGACCCCATGTGAAGCTCCACGGCCATGTGTTCATCGGCGCCGCTAGCATCATGGCACCCATCGCACACTCAACGGCCGGTGGAAGCAGGACCGCTAATACGAGATAACTCTTCAACGTCACTCTCCGAATACTCCTACCGGTTCAGCGGCCTTCAGCCGGTGGTCCACAGCGATGGCGGCTGCAAGCGCCTCGGCCTGCCAGCTCCGGGGCGAGCTTTCGGGAAGAACGGCGACTGCTGGTGGAGGTCTGCCCAATAGCTACGAAGGAAGGCGTTGGGGTCGCTGCGGATGAAGGGGTCGGCCACGTAGCAATCCTACGCAGCGCGAGGACAGGCGAGGTCCCAGCGCAGAAGAAACCGTGCAGGACGGCTACAACTGCGCTCGATTCGCCTTGGCGATGAAGCTCTCCAGCGTGAGAATGTCTACCAGATGGGCGTGCTTCAGGTATGAGGACAAACCGCCCCCTGCGTAGAAGTCGCGGAGGGTCCAGCCTTCGCCACCCAGCACGAGGACGGGCCTTGTCTGCCATGCCCGCCTGGACCGCATCGGCCAGACAAAATCACCTCGAACGGCACCTTCTGCTCAGCGGTCCCGCTCGTCTGCTGCCACTTGACGGAGACCAAGACCCTGCGCCCCGTCGCGTCGGGGCAATCGCGTCCACCTTGTGCTTGCGACCCACCAATCCGCACGCCGACGACGCGCTGGTAGTCGGCACTAGCATAGCCGCCGAGCCTTGAGCGCGGGGATCACCATCGCTTCGAGCACCGCGGCCGGGTTGATGTCAACCCTGGTGGAAAACATAGGTTCCTCGTGGCTAGCACCTCGCGTGCGGGACTGCGGATCCCCGGTGCAACTGATCTTCCGGGGAGCGTTCAGGTAGGGGCAGCGTGGATACCCGAGCGCCCGATACAGCTTCCTGGATCCTCGGCGTTGCCTGATTGGAGCAGCACCCGGGGCCAGGATGTCCGGCGAGCCATTCCGCTTTGCCCGCACTTCATCCTCCCAGCCAAAGCCGCCCTTTGCGAGTATTCCGTGAACTCCACGTCATACGGCGGATCGGCGTAGACGAAATCGTCCGGTTCCACGGCGAGCGCGGCGAAATCCCCGGTCTTGAAACGTCCACGCGGCGCACACGTCGTGCAGCGCCTGGAAGTCCGAGGCGTAGGCAATCCGCGTGTAGGGTCCCAAACGGCACGTTGAACTCGCCCTTCGCAGATTGAAGCGGCACAGCCCGTTGTAGCCGGTGCGATTCAGGTAGTAGAAGAGCGCGGCGGCGTCAGCGGTGGTGGCCTGCCTGCCCGCGAGCAGCTCGTTGAAGGCGGTGCGATGGCGGTAAAACAGCGCCTCATCATTCTCCATGCGGAGAGAGATGACCAGCCCGCGCTGGACCCACCCATAGAAGTTGATCAAGTGCGGGTTGGCGTCGTTCAGGAGCGCCTGTGCCGGTCGGAGCCCCAGTGCGACGGCGAGACCACCGCAGAACGGCTCGACCAAGCGCGGCGCGTTTGCAGCCGCCCACAACGGGCGGAGGTGCGGGAGTTGCCACCGCTTCCCTCCGGCCCACTTCAAGGGCGGCCGCACGACGGCCTTCGAGTCCACTACGGGCGGGATCACAGTCTGGATTGGAATGGGTCGAGTATAGCGCACACCCAACAGCGTGCCGGATGGCCATGACAGGGCAGGTCACGTTCACTTTGGGAACTGCTCGTCACGGTGCTCAGGGAGCGATGCCTTGCTGCTATTACGGGGAACCGAGGTCGAGCGAATGCGCTGCTCGCGGCTACCGGAGGCCCGGCGAAACGAACGGCAACGGGCCAATCTTCCAGTGACCTGCACGGCTCTGCACGGAAACCTGCCGTAGCTACGGTGTCGTCGGCAGGCGTTTGCTAGGCTGCGTCTGTATGGCAGCTCAGGTGGCGACCTTGACGGACGAGAAGGACGGGATACGGCTGGCCGTGCAGTCGGCCTTCCGCAAGCTGAAGAACCTCTAGGCCCGCATCGTGCCGATCTCCAGGACCATGGATTCACGCCGCCATCGGCGGGTGTGATCGCCCGCGACCTGTCCCGAGAATCGTCCGCTTCGTATCCCCGAACAGGATTGGCATCGTTGAGCCTTCCACGCGCGCCCAGGATCCGCAACGCACGCTGGACAAACCCAGGTCCAGCTGCACACCGCAAATGTCCAGGCTCGTTCGGCGCAATTTCCAGCGCATTTTGAAGCCGCATGTCCACCACACTGCCACCACTTCCTGCGCTCTGCCTCCCCTATAGGGGGAGGGCGGCGGCAGCAGAATGGAATGTGGCCCGAAATCTTCTGGTTGGACGAAGCAGTTCGCTGTGGCGGGCAATCTGGAGCGACCCTTGTCTGTGAACTGCGGATGCGTCCTCCTCCCGCCGCAAACACGGGACATACTCTCGCAAGCAAGTGGCTGCGGACCTGGGTGGTCGAACGTGCTCTTGCCGACCGCGACCGCCGGAATCCGAGTCGCCATGTCAGGCCACGCCGAGAGCATAATATTCGCCAGCGGAGATCACCTGACCGTGCCAGGATGATGGGGCGTTGCACCGTCGGCGCTCGCAGAAGATTTAGCAACGACGTGCACTGCTGTGCGAAATCGAGGTGAGGCGAGCGAGCGCGAACGTCGAAGTGGATCTGCCTGCAATCCGTAGGCAGCTTTTCCCTGCGGTTGCGCGCCAGGACCAGATCGCTATCGTGTTGAAAGACCCTCTGCCTCCCGCCTGGGCCGGGTGTAGGGTTCTTCACTTTTGTTGGTGTTTTCGTCTTTTTCGTTCCGTGCCTTTCGGAACGCCTTGGGCGCAGGGGGTCGCTGGTTCGAATCCAGTCGCCCCGACCACTTTATCGAACAATTTTTGCACTGCAAGGCGCTACTGACTGCGTAGGCAAGAATGGGGTAGCGCCAGGGTAGCTGCGCGGCGTCTGTGTCGCCTGGTCCGCAGTAATAAGCCGCCGCCGAGTTGGCTCGGCGGATACTACGGCGCAACTGTGCCACACGTCGAGACAGACAAGCCTGCGGCGAGGAGTCGAGCGGTCCCGCGCACCCGCGTCGTGAACCGAGTGCGGTCGCTCTGGGGCTGCTTCCACGGACGCGCGGGCGTTCGGCGCTCCGTCGCGATGAAGCTCACAGGGCAGAAGACCGAATCCGTCTATCGACGCTACGCCATTGCCGACGAGCGTAGCCATTCGGTCACCCTTTCTTCGCGTCCATGAGATGTCTGCTCCAAGAGAGAGCACCAAGCAGAAGGCACCTGTCTGTTGGGAGCGTGGACATGATCCGAGGGAAGGGACATGTGTGTGACGTTCTCGGAGTCGCTTTTCGAGGAGTTCTGCAAGGAGAACGGTATCCAGTGCCGCCGGCTGGTGGCACGCGAAGTGGTCCCCACACCGGACTACGAGATCACGCTGCCCGATGGACGGTCCGTTGTCTGCGAAGTGAAGGAGCTGACCCCAAACCCTGACGACGCCGCCGAACTTCGGGAGCTTAGCAAGGGCAAGGCTAGCGGCCGCTGGGTCCCGCCGCGGCTGCTGAAAGTCATCGACTCTCGTCAACTTCAGGAAGCTGCCAATGCCGGGCGGCCCACCATTCTCGTCGTCTACGACCATACCCCGTTCAAGGCGTACACCGACCACATGGACGTTCTGCAGGCGATGTTCGGCAGGTATTCGATCACGGTGTCGATCGACGATGCTGGTGAGACCGTCGCGTCCGAGCCCTTCTTTGGCGAGCAGGCCAAGATGACCGCTGGGACGAACACGCGCATCAGCGCCTTGGCCATCCTCGACGGCGGGCCCGTGCAGCGGCCGCTTTCCCTGCGGGTCTACCACAATCCGTACGCAAGGGTCCGCCTCGAGCAACCGCTAGTAACGACGGAGGCCGTCCGACACTATTCGGCTCCGACCTAGCATGCCCCGTCGCGGTAGATCATCGCCATCCAGCCCCTCCCCCTGTTTTCGGCGTTCGCTCACATGACCGGCGGAGGGAGCATCGGCCGGATCATGCGTGCCTGGGCCGCGAGTTCGCGCAGCTTGAGCGCCGCATGTTGAGCGTCAGCAGTGGCCAACTTCCCGACGGCCGCCTATTCCAGAAGCTTCGCGGCCGTGTCGAACGCCTGTTCGGCTCCGCTCACAAACACGCGGAGCAGTTGCTGTATCTCCTCGTCCAACGGCCTTCTCCTCCTGCTGTAACACTCACGGCTAGCTCGGTCGACTTGCGGGCGAGGGCGACGAACCGTTCCCCTACAGATTTGTCCGTTACTAAAACGTTACGACCACCGGCAGTTCCGTCACGCCGCCTCCTCTGGTACGGTAGCCGTCGTGGCGTCCCGTGTGCGGCTGGCCGCGCTGACATCAGCGCGCGCGGCGGTGGAGCCCATGGGTTGAATAACACATGTGCCGACACGGGCGGCGTCAGGGGCCGCGAGGTGCGTTACAGCGACACTTCGAGGCACGCTAGGCATCAGGCGCGTGCGGCGGCAGGAGTGTGGGGTGAGCGACGAGAGCGACGATTTTGGTACCGCGGCGGAAGAAGGCGAGCACTCTCTACTCGCGCCCAAGCAAGCCACCGGACGACCTCGGTGTGCCGTTGCACTGTCCGCGCGGTCGTCGCGCTTGTCGCGCAGATCGGTAGGCCGCGGCGAACATATGCCCTGCAGCGCAACCCTCTGTTGGCGTGCAAACCTACTTCCAAAAATCGACGGATTTACCTCCTGCAAATAGGACAAGCCTCGTTCACGACGCCCTCTAGATTGGTTCGTGCATGCCCGGTCCAGGCGCTCTCGGTTGGCGTTGCCCTGCCTGCCGAGCGACCCGCCCATCAGGAAGTCCTTAGAGGGCGCCTGGCGGCAGCGCCGATCAGCTGCGACCGACCAACCTGAGATCGGAACCAGGCTCCAGCACCCACTCGCCGTGGAATTTGCACTCGTACCACGCGAGTGACATGCGGTTCCATACCCGCCGTCCGCACCAAGACCAGCGGGGTGTCACACTGAGGACAGTCGAACTCGGGATCGAGCGGTGCCCCAACTGGCATCCCTTCCGATTTCGCCTCGAAAGGCTCGCCGACGGGCCACCAACCCTTGCGCATCAGCGCTAGGCGCTCCGCGTCGCCTACCGCCGTGGCCTCCCCCCATGTCTTGAATCGCCGCCCGACCAAAACGCTGTTGTTTTCGAACAGCTGCAGCTCGCAGCCCCAAGGGTCGCAGCGCAGCTGGCACCTCCGCGCCTGGCTCCCGCGCGTGAGGGTCCAGAGCAGCTGGAACGGCTCGTCCGGAGTGTTGGAACCGCGTTCGTCGTGGCACATCCCCGAGCTCGATGGTGCAATGGTCGGGACGTCAGCACGGCACCACATGCTCTTGGGCCGTGCTATTCAGTTGTCAAAGGACGACGCGGTCCGTTCTTCGGCGACCCCGATGAGCGCCGACGCTTCGGTCACGCAGTCGGTAAAGCTCCGCCGATCCCTCACGCGCGGCAGCAGCAGCACCGCTACCAACGGCAGGACCTTTAACACCTCCTCGATCGCCGGGTCCGTAGTGTACCCGCCAAGTACGTGATCCCACGGACGTCGCCGGTGGTTGCGGCCGCCCAGGCCGTGATCCAGAAGCGCTGCACCACGAACGCGAGCGGCGCGCTCACGTACAACCCGGCGGCAACGCCGAGCAGCGCGGTCCGCAGGCGGATCCTGCGCGTCAGCGTTCCGACGAACGCCAGTCCCAGCGCCCCCCACAGAGCAACGAAAATCATCGCAAGGGTCATCGTGACCCTCCGGGGCGGTCGCCGTCGATTCTAGAGGCGGACACGCGACGCGACCACCCACTTCAAGCGAGCGCGCCAGCGAGCAACCCGCGTGGTGCACATTCCGCCTCCGCGTGGTATCTCAGCCTGGTACGGCTGAGGTATGCGGCACGCATCATGAAATGACCGCCGCAGGCGGGTGCAAAACGGCCCATCCGGAGGTGACATGCCCATTCGACGCACCGTGACGATGGTCGGCTTCGCCATGATGTGCAGCGCGTCACCATATGAGGTGGCGGCTACACAATCGGCGTCCGGCCCAGCGACTCCAGCTGTGCAGGCACCCGTCAACGAGGACGCTCGGATTCTGCAGGACTTCAAGGCGCGGCTCGACCGCTACCTCGCGGTGCACCGCGCCGTGGCAAAAGAAGAGGCACCGCTCAAGGAGACCAACGACCCGGCCCGGATTCTGGCGGCGCAAACCGCGTTTGGCGAGAAACTGCGCCAGGCGCGGGCCGACGCGAAGCATGGCGACGTCTTCTCGCCTGAGATTCAACAGAAGTTCCGGCAGCTGCTCGCGCCGAAGATGAAAGGCGAAGCCGGCCAAGACGCAAAGAAAGTGTTGAAGGACGATGCGCCGGCGGCGGTGACGCTCAAGGTCAACGCGAATTACCCCTCCAATGCGGCGCTGCCGACAATGCCGGCAAGGCTGCTGCTGAACCTGCCGACGCTTCCCGAGGAGGTCGAATACCGCATCGTCAACAAGGACCTCATCCTCCGGGACGTCAGGGCCGACATCGTCGTGGACTTCATTCCGAACGCGATTCCTTGATCTGAGAGGCTTGTCATGCGTCGTGTGTTCGCGCTCGTGTTGTTGCTTGCTGCCGCGGCGGCGGCCCCGCTGTCGCAGAACATCCAGCTTCCGATGAAGAAGGATTCCGTGAAGTTCCTGGTTTTCGGGGACTCGGGCACCGGCGACCGCCAGCAGATGGTCGTGGCGAAAGCGATGGCGACCGCGCACGCGAAGTTCCCGTTCACCTTCGCGGTCATGGTGGGAGACAACCTGTACGGAGGGGAGAGAACGAGCGACTACCAGAAAAAGTTCGAGATTCCCTATAGGCCGCTGCTCGACGCGGGTGTGAAGTTCTACGCGTCGCTCGGGAACCACGACGACCCAAACCAACGGCTCTACAAGCCGTTCAACATGAACGGCGAGCGCTATTACACCTTCAAGCCGGAGCGGGCCAACGTCCGGTTCTTCGCGCTCGACAGCAACTACGTCGATTCCAAGCAGCTCGCGTGGCTGGACAAGGAGTTGTCGGCAAGCGGATCGGACTGGAAGATCACCTTCTTCCACCATCCTCTTTATTCGTCAGGCGAGACACACGGATCTGCCGATCTGCAGCGTGAACAGCTCGAACCGGTGTTCCTGAAGCACGGCGTTAACGTCGTGCTGACCGGCCACGAGCACTTTTACGAACGGATCAAGCCGCAGAAGGGCATCGCGTATTTCATCACCGGGAGCTCGGCGAAGTTGCGGAAGGGAGACCTGGCGAGATCGGAGCTCACCGCAAAGGGCTGGGACACTGGCTACGCCTACATGCTGATGGAGATCTCGGGCGACGACCTGTTCTTCCAGACGCTATCGGAGACGGGGGCGACGATCGATTCCGGCACCATTCATCGGGTCGGGAAGGCGGAACCGACAGCCAACAAGACCGCGCAGCCGGTCGAGGCCAAGAAGGGCGTGCAGCCCACGCCACGGTAGTCGCGAGTCGCCAGCCCCCCGGCAGCACGCCGCAGGTGTGACGATTGCGAACCGCGGCAGGTGCGCGTCACGACCAGAGCGCTCGAGCTTTTGGCCGCCGCGCCGCGGGCCGGCGCTCACTCAGGCGATTGCCACCCTCGCTGGCGCCCCGCCGAGTTCCGCGCGCCGTGCGGATCGAACGTGTTGCAGCGGGCCCTGGCGATACTCACAGCTCTCTTTCAGCAAGGCGTCGGAACTCGTCAGGGACGGAGCGCACATCCCGCATCGCTGACCCATAATCGACCGCTTGTCCCCCGAAACGCTTTCGGATCGCATCGACCGCCCGGTCTGCGCGCGATCGCGCCACGCCTTTTTTTGTGCCGGGACGGCGTCCTTCGTCGGGAAGCCCGAGCGGGAGCTCCAGTTGCACGATCGCATGCGCTTCGAGATGTGAGACGGAGATCGCCAACAGCGAGATCGTCCTCTCGTCGCGGTGATCCGCAAGGACGCCGCGCACCAGGTCCTCGGCGACCTCAGCGAGAGCTCTGGTTGCAGAAATCGGCGCTGACAGCGTGAGCGCGCGCGTGACCGAGCGCAAATCGGCAAAGCGCACGCGGACCGTGATCGTCCGGCCCGCCAGGGATTTGGCGCGGAGCCGCGCGCCGACGCGGTCGGCGAGATGATGGAGCGTCGGTTTGAAGACGCGTTCGATCGCGGGCTGTCGTCCGAGCGCCGATTGTGCGCCGGCAGAGTGCGCACGCCGGCGCGTCTGGATTTGCCGCGGATCGCGGTTCCACGCGAGTGCCGTCAACTTTCTTCCCGCCGCGTGCCCAAGCAATCGCTCCACGGACTCAGGAGAGCTCTCAGCCAATTGACCGATGGTGGTGACGCCGATCCTGGCGAGCCGCGCCTCGGTGGCGGGGCCCACGCCCCACATCAGTGCGACGGGCAGTTCGTGAAGGAATTCGAGTTCAGTCGCTGGATCGACGACGACTAATCCATCCGGCTTGGCGACCTGCGATGCGATCTTCGCCAGGTGCTTGGTACGCGCCACGCCGATTGACATCGGCAGGCCAAGTTCGGCGCGCACGCGAGCCCGAACTGTCCTGGCGATCTCTGCCGGCGAACCGAAGAGATGCGTGCACCCCGCAACGTCGGCGAAGGCCTCGTCGATGGAGATGCGCTCGATGGCAGGCGTGAAATCGCTCAGGACTCCGATGGCGGCGTCGCCGAGCCGTTGGTATTCGTCGAAATGTCCGCCGACAAACACGAGGTCGGGACAGAGTTGCCGCGCGCGCCGTCCAGGCATGCCGCTTCGTACGCCGAAGGCCCGCGCTTCGTACGAGGCCGCGAGAACGACGCCGCCGCCGACGGCAATCGGCTTGCCGCGCAGCCGAGGGTCAAGCAGCTGTTCGACCGACGCATAAAAGGCGTCGAGGTCCGCGTGGAGAATGGTGGCTGTGGAACCACTCATCACACCCACCACAGCGCAGACGCGAGTCGCGACTCGTCGAGTGCCGGTCCGACGCCCAGGCGCAGCGCCACTGGGGCGCCAGTTGCGATCAAGCGCTTCAGCTCCGTCGTCAAGACCCGTAGGCGATCGAAGGAGCCGAGGGTGAAGGCCTCACGACGTGCGGCCACTGGACGGCGGTAACCCGGTGGAATCGGTGGCGTCGCGTTTGCGTCCACTGCCCCTCTCCACACCACCTCGCTGTTCTCGATCACAATGAGCCGCGCGCAACTGTCATCGGGCTCGCGCCAAACCACGCTCGAATCGAACAGCCGCGTCAACCAGATCGCGCGGCGTCGGGCGAGCGCCGCCCGCACGGCGAGCCACTCCAGCGAAACTTGCACGAACTCCGGGGTCCAGACCGTCACGCCACGACGCGTGCCGTTGGCATCGTCTTCATCAACGTCGCGGTCTCGTCGACCTTCTCGCCACAGGCGTGTGCCAAGCCGCAGCAGCTTCCCGTGGTCCGAGAGGTCGACGCGCGACAGTTCGGGATGCGTTGCGCATAGCCGGTCGTAGCCGGCGGCGAACGTGCCGTTATCTGGGCCTCGTGAACCGGGCGCCAGAGCGGCGCGTCCAGCCCGGGCGAGTGCCGCAAATTGATCGAGCGTTTCGGCCGAAGCAAATGGTCCCAACGGGCAGTGTGGCGATGGATGTGGACTACGCGCACTGAGATCCGGCGACGTGAACCACAAGGCGCGACTCGCAGTCGTCAGCGCGACGTTGTAAGGCGGTCGGTGCCGCTTGATTTCATCCGACTCGAGGAGTGCGGCCTCGAGCGGACTTGGTGTGACGTCGAACGAGATCGCGCGTGCCTGCGACAGCATCTCGAGCAACCGCTCGGGCACGCCGGCCTGCTTGCGAAAGTAGCTGTTGACCCGATGATGCAGCGACCCTGCTTTGCCGATGTACAGGACGCTGCCGTCCGTCCGAAGCATGCGATAGATCCCAGGCGCAGTCGGCAATGAAAGCCGCACGTCCCGCGGCATCGGCCAGATCCGGCGTCGGCGCCCAATCGGTTTTGCAGGTCCGGCGAGCCAGTCGTAGAGCGCGCCCCAGGTCGTCACGCCGTGCCTGTCGAGCAGGCCGACCAACTCATGCCAGACGAACGCTGTCGCGTCGACGTGATCGGCGCTTCGACGGAGCGCACCAACCGCGCGACCGAAGTATCCAGCGAGAGCGCGCAGGCTGCACCGAGGCAAATTGGGCAGAAGGCGCCTGGCGATATCGCGCGTGCAGACCACGTCGAGCGGAAACACGCCGGCGGCCAACGTGCGAAGGAACGGCTGCTCGAATCGAGCGAAGTGGATGACAGTCGGCGCGGGCTGCTGCGTGAGACTCGTGGCCTGGTCGGTCAGCTCGCGCCAGGCGCAGCGTCCGTCGACGGCGGACCGCATCATGTGCTCGGAGATCCCAGTGATCCGCGCAACAGCTGGCGGAATCTGCTCGCCATCCGGCAGCGCGATCAACGACGCACGCGCATGCGTGATTGTCGTGCCGAGGACGCGGGCCCAGCCGATCTCGAGGAGATGACCTCGCGGAGCGGCCGCCGTGGCCTGGCAGTCGACCACCAGCACCTCGAGTTGCGAGAGCGGCTCGGAAGGACTGGCTAGCACCATTTGCCACGACCGGAACTGATTACACCACTGCCGCAGCGCACTCGCCGAAGCGAGCTGACGGACCCGTACAGCTGACCGTGCACGTCCGAAAGTGCCGGCGGCGTCCAGCCTATCATATTCGCCTTTTGTTCGCCTCCTTACCTGTCCGCGGTATTCGCTGCAACTGACCGCCAAAGTGTTTCGTCTGGACGGCGACAGGTTTCGCCAAGCGGTTACGTCGCATCACTTCCAGCCCCAGCCGAGGACCGATGAATCTGAGCAAGTGGTCGGTCTGGCCGGGCTGTATCAGGGAGTGTCGTGGAAGCGCGTGCAGAGCCGCTGGGCCGAGCCCGCGATCGCGACTCGTTAGTTGTCGACCGGCAATTCGATGACGGAGCAGAAACAATGAAGAAGGGGCCGGGCCGTTAGCGGTCTTTGCGCCGACCGACGAGGCGTTCGCCGGAGAAGTGATGGCGGCCGACGTGGTCAAAGTCAGCGCGACGAAGGCGGCCCGCGGAGACACGCTGACGATCGCCTCGCGCGATGGCGGCGAATAGGCCGGGGCCATGGACGCACCAGTCCTCCTCACCGGCGCGACGGGATACATCGGCGGCCGTCTTCTTCGACATTTCGAAGGGGCCGGCCGTCCGGTGCGGTGCCTTGCCCGAAATCCCGAACGCGTCCAGGCAACCCGATCCACGACGGCGGTCGTTCAGGGTGATTGCCTCGACGAGGCGTCACTGGACCTCGCTCTGGCTGGCGTGGACTCGGCTTACTACCTGGTCCACTCCATGTCGGTCGGCGCCGATTTCGCGGAGGTGGATCGACGTGCGGCTGCAAACTTCGGCCGCGCGTCGGCTCTTGCGGGCGTCCGGCGCATCATCCATCTGGGCGGCCTGGCAAGTCAGGCCGGTTCGCTCTCCAGCCATCTCCAGAGTCGAGCCGAAACCGGATCCGTCCTGCGCGCCAGTGGCATCCCGGTCATCGAGTTCAGAGCATCGATCGTGGTGGGCACTGGAAGTCTGTCGTTTCAAATGATCGAAGCGCTGGTCGAGCGGCTGCCCGTCATGGTGTGCCCGCGGTGGGTCGCGACGTTGACACAACCGATGGCTGTTGACGACGTGGTGGCGTACCTGTCGGCGGCCCTGGACCTGCCTCAGACCGGCAGTGAAGTCTTCGAGATCGGTGGTCCAGACGTCGTCTGGTACGGCGACATCATGCGGGAGTACGCGCGGCTCCGCGGCTGCGCCGGTGGCTGCCGCCGGTGCCGTTGTTGACACCGCACCTGTCCGGTCTCTGGCTCGCACTGGTGACACCGGCGCAAGCCCGTGTCGGTCGCACGCTGGTGGAAGGGTTGAAGAACCCGACGGTGGTCAGATCGTCGGCGGCATTCGAGACGTTCAAGATCGAACCGACACCGTTGCGCGTCGCGCTGGCGAAGGCGATAGAGGGCGGTGCCCGGTTGCGTCAGAAAGTCGATACCCGGACCACTGTGCTGGACGCGTCGCCTGCCGAGGTCTTTGCTCCGATCAGGCAGATTGGCGGAACGAATGGGTGGTACTTCGGGAACTCCCTCTGGCGCGCGCGAGGCTGGCTGGATCTCGGTTTCGGAGGCGTGGGCATGAGACGCGGCCGGCGCGATCCCGAGAACTGCGGCCTGACCGATATCATCGACGGCTGGACCGTCGACGCGTACGAACCGGATCGACGCCTGCGGCTCAGCGCCGATCTGAAGCTGCCCGGCCGCGGCTGGCTGGAATTCGAGGTCACGCCGCTCGACGACGGCCGGCGATCGCTCATCCGCCAGACGGCGACGTTCGACCCTCGAGGCCTGCTGGGCCGCGCGTACTGGTACAGCCTCCTCCCCGTGCACGAGTGGATGTTCAGCGGTCTCCTGCACGAGATCGCGCGTCGCGCCAAGCTACGCAGAATCGAGTTCGACGGCAAGGTGCCAGAGTGCCTCGATCAGTGGGAAGGAATCCGAGCGCAGCGACCGTAAGTGCGCCGAGTTCGAGCAGCGTCGCGCTTTGTCAGGTCGCCTCGCTGAGCGCACCAACGTCCCTTTCAGCGAACGATTCCGGGGCGGGCTGAGTACCTGGCGCAGCGCGTACGCGCGGGTGAACTCAGCCCCTAGCAACAGAATCTGGCAGGAGTAGTAGACCCACAGCAGGAGGATCATCACCGATCCGGTCGCGCCGTAGCTGGAGGCCACGCTGCTCTGACCGAGATATAGGCCGATGAACTGTTGACCGATCGTGAAGAGCACGGCCGTCACAAATGCACCCGTCGTCACATCGCGCCAGCGCAGATGCACGTCGGGCAGCACGCGATACAGGAGGGCAAAAAGCGCCGTGGTCACGATGAGCGACACCAGCACGGTGACTCCGCTCAACATCAAGGGGATGTTCGGGAAGCGTCCGGCGAGCCATCCACTTAGGGCCGCAAGCGCCGCCGTCACCGCGAGTGAGACCATCAAAAGAAAGCCGACTGCCACCACCAGGCCGAACGAGCGCAGACGATCGATCACGAATGCCTTGAGATTGACGCCCGGGTTCGGCGTCACCCGCCAGATCGTATTCAACGCCGCTTGCAGTTCGAGGAATGCTCCGGTGGCAGCGATGACGAAGGCGATGCTGCCGACGACCGTGGCGACTATCCCGGCGCGTCGTTGACTCGCTCCCTCAAGAAGACTCTGCACCGCGTGTGCGCCTTGGCGTCCGACGAGCTGGTCGAGTTGGCCCACAATTTCCCCACGGACGGCCTCGGCGCCGAAGACCATTCCCGCGATCGCGGTCGCGACGAGCAGCACAGGCGCGATCGCAAACAGCGTGTAATAGGCGAGGGACGCGCCGAGTCGCGGGGCATCGTCATCCCACCAGGCCCTGAGTGCGGTCCCGAATATTGACAGGATCACCGGCGCGCGCATGACATCAGACCTCCGAGTCCGCCCGGACTCCTGTCCGCTCGAGTGGCCGAAGTGTGCGCCACCTGGTCAATCCAGGCTGTTCAAGTGTGAACAGGCCCGGATGGCCTTGCGAAATACAGTAAAAGCGTGGGGTCTCCTGACATGTCGCACACCTTGAAACCGTGGGTGACATTCGCCGGTTGTGTACTTGTCATCGTCGTCCTCTATTTGGCGCAGGCCGTGCTCGTGCCGATCGCACTGGCCGTCCTGCTCACGTTCGTCCTGACGCCTGCTGTCGGCTGGCTTGAGCGTTGGCTGGGCCGCGTCCCGGCTGTCCTCGCGACGGCCACGCTCGTGTTCATCGGGCTCGGCCTCGCCGGCTGGGGTCTTGCGCGACAGATGGATCATCTGGCCGACGATCTCCCCACCTATCGCGGCAATATCCTGGCGAAGATCGCGGACGTCCGCGGAGCAGGAAAGGGAGGATCGGTCGAGAAGCTTCAAGAGACGATCGAAGGTATCAAAACCGATCTTGGACAATCGAGCCCGCCGACAGAAACGGCCTCGCGGCCTGTTATGGTCACCTCCGAGCGGGTCACCGGTTTCCCGAGTTTTTCGTGGCTTGGTCCGATCATCGCCCCTCTGGGCACTGCCGGCATGGTGCTGGCGATGGTGATCTTCATGCTGCTCGAACGCCGGGACCTGCGGGACCGGTTGATTGGCCTGTTCGGCCACGGCCAACTGACAGTCACGACGAAGGCGTTCGATGAGGCGGGGACCCGTGTCAGCCGGCAGCTGCTGATGCAGTCCGTCGTCAATCTGGTCTACGGCATCGCCGCCGGGGTGGGGCTGTATGCCCTCGGCGTGCCGTACCCGTTGGTCTGGGCAACGCTTGGTGCGGCCCTCCGGTTCATCCCGTACGTCGGACCCGTGATCGGTGCCGGCGCACCGATCCTGGTTAGTCTTGCCGCCCTTCCGGGCTGGTCGGGTCCCCTCTGGGTGGTGGTCTTGTTCGTGGTGCTCGAGCTGTTCACGAATCTCGTGCTCGAAACCGTCCTCTATGCGGGGGCGGCGGGAGTTTCCCAGGTTGCGCTGCTTGTGTCCTTGACGTTCTGGACGTGGCTGTGGGGCCCCCTCGGCTTGCTCATGGCGACACCGTTGACGGTGTGTCTCGTCGTACTCGGGAAGCACGTACAGGGTCTCGAGTTTGTCGGGATGCTAATGGCCGACACGCCTGCACTCGCCCCCGAGTATGGCTACTATCAGCGCTTGCTGGCCCGCGATCAAAGCGAGGCGGCCGACCTCATTGAGCGGCACCTCAAGACGGAGGCCCCGCGCCTGGTCTATGACGCCTTGCTGCTGCCGGCGCTCAACTATGCGGAGCGCGACCGCCTCGAGCAACGCTTATCGCTCGACGAAGAAACGGCGGTCGTCGACGCGACCCGAGAACTCCTGTCCGACGCGGCGGAGTCGATCCGGCGCCTCCAGCCGGCGCCGCCGCCGGCTGTGGATCCCGCGCTTCCCCAAGCGCGGAAACCACTGCGCGTGCTGGGTTATCCGATCAACGGCAGTGCTGACGAGCTCGCGCTGCAGATGCTCGCGCATCTGCTAGACGATCTCCCAGTCGTCGTAGAGATCACGAAGGAGCGAATGCTCGCCTCCGAACTGGTGTCGCTGTTACAAACGCAGGACATCTCGATCATCTGCCTCGCCGATCTGCCTCCCAGCCCTCCGTCGAAGACGCGCTATCTCGTGAAGAGGGTTCACGCTGCCTTGCCGGAGGTTCGAATCCTGGTCGGGCGCTGGGGACCGCCCGCGCTTGCGGACGACAGCGCGCATCTGCTACGGGACGCGGGCGCGACCCTCGTGGCCTCGACGCTTGCAGAGACGCGGGCGTACCTGGGCGAACTCGTGGAGACTCCGCGGGTCCCGCTTCCGGGAGCTAGCAGCGAGGCTGCCTGACTACCGAACGGTGTCAAGTTAACCGCGCGGCCGGACACCGCAGGCTGCGACGCTCGCATCACTTCCCTCGCACACGCCCGGGCACAATCGCGTCGCCTCGCTCCAGCATCGCCACCAGCGCCGCGATCTTCTTTGCGCGCCCGGCCGCCGTCCGCATCCCGTTCGTCCTGAACGCCAGGGCAAACAGCTCGAACTTCCCCAGCGTCCCAAACACCCGTCGTGCTCGGGGGCTCGCCTCGATCGCGCGCCGCAGATCGTCCGGGACGCTCTCCTGCGTCGTGCTCCGGATCGGCGCGTACGCAGCATCCCACCGCCCATCCGCCTTCGCCGCGTCCACCTGGCGCTGACCGTGCGGCGTCATTCGCCCCGCCGTAGTCAGCCGCGCCACGTTGTCGCGATTGATCTGGCTCCAGACACTCCGCTTCCCGCGAGGCACGTAGCGCTGCAGGAACGAGCGCTCGTCGAACCGCTTGCGGATGGCGTCAATCCACCCCCAGCACAGCGCGACGTCGAGCGCCTGCGCCGCCGTCACGGTGGCGACGCCGGAGTCCTTCTTGAAAATCCGGAGCCACACCTCGCTCTCGCGATCGTGGTGCGTCGAGAGCCAGCGCTCGAACGCGGCTTCGTGGCGAAAGGGCTTGATCTTCCGTGGGTCGGGAACGACGGGCGCCATGCAGGCAAGACTACCGCGGGCGGGCTCGATCCGAACCGGCGCTGCTACGGTCGCACCGTAGCGCTCATCGAGTGGGCGTAGAGTCGCCGCTTCGCATCGCCGTTCGCCCCGCGGAAAAACGCCGCTCCACGGCAGTCGTCCTGGCGCGCTCGGCGTGGGTCCCGGACACCCACGCCTCGGTCACACCGTTGCGCAGCGTTTTTCGGATTGTCGATTCGCGGGGCTCACACGCGCTGCTCACGCGGCGACACTACGCGCAAGGGGACAGCGCTCAGGACTGACCGAGAATCGTGGTATGTGACCGCCTCGCAGCGCCTATCGCGACGCCCTCGCGCCGGCCCGCGGCGTTCTTGCCGGTGCCGCGTCCACCGGCGTCAGCGTCGCCTTCGCCTGCTCCGCCATCCGCACCAGCGTCCGCGCGGCGACGACGCGCCGGCTCGTGGCGTACTCCTCGTGGTTGTGCTCCACGTCGGCCAACCTGTAGACGTAGTTGGCCGTGATGCCGAACGACCGCGCGAGCCCGGTCGTGGACGTGTCCCCTGCCCAGTTCAGGCGCTCCAGGCGCGCGCCGTTCGCCAGGTGGAACCGCGCCACCGAATCGAGCGGCGTCACGCCATTCTTCGCGACCACCAGGTAGTGCGCGCACAACCGCTCCAGCTCCTCGCGCACATCGTCGGCCACCGCAGTCGCGGCGTCGCCTGACGCGCCGGCCACAAACGGGGTCGCGATCCGTTCGCGCATCGCGGGCGTAAGGAGCGATGCCGTCGACGGCGACTCGAGCCACTGCCGAAATCCCGGCACCGGCGAGAGCGTCGCGAACGTGCGGATGCGAGGGAAGGTGCTCCCGAGATCCTCGACGACTTGCTTGATCAGCAGGTTGCCGAACGAGATCCCGCGCAGTCCCTCCTGGCAGTTCGTAATCGAGTAGAAGATCGCCGTATCCGCCCTCGACGGATCGACGACGACGCTGTGCGGGTCGATGAGCGGCTGCACCTTCGACGCGATGCCGCGCGTCAGTGCGACCTCGATGAAGATCAGCGGCTCGTCGGGCAGGGCACTGTGGAAGAACGCATAACAACGCCGGTCGGCCTCGAGCCGCCGCCGCAGATCGGTCCAGCCCTGGATTTGATGCACAGCCTCGTACCGAATGAGCCGTTCGAGCACCACCGCGGAGGTGTGCCAGTCGATCCGCTGCAGCGTAAGGAAGCCGCGATTGAACCAGGAGCGGAACAGGTGCCCGAGGTCCGCGTCGATGAGGACGAGCCTCGGGTTCTCGCGGACGCGCGCGAGCAGATCCTGCCGCATGCGCACGAGCGTCGCCGTGCCGCCGGTCGCCATGTTGAAGCGGCGGAACAGCTCCTGGCGCCGCGGTTCCACGGCCTCCTGCAGCCGGAACAGATTGTTGTCAGAGGGGTCGGCCTTGAATGCGTCCGCGGCCTTCGCGATCGCGCGCTGGTCGGGAGAGAACTGCTCGACGAGCAGCGAGAAGAAGACGTTCTGCCCGGCCGGTGAGAGCGAGTTGTACGCCGCCACCACTTCGTTCGCGAGCCGCGATCCCGAGACCTCGCCCTTCTCCGACATGAGCGCGTGGCACAGCGCGATGACGTCGGCGGGCTGGCGCTGGATGCTGGCGGGTCCGAATAGTCTCGTGAACAGCGATGGCCTGCGAACGTCCATTGGCGACCCCACGATTCAATATAGGGCTGGTGCGTCACGGCGAGGCAACAATCCTGAGCCGCGGAGGTCGGGACGTTCGCCAAGGGTGGACATTGCGAGCAACGGCAGGCAGCGCGGGCGGGGCGGGTAGCGCCGGAGGGACAGGCAGGCGGGGCCGTTCGGTTGAGCGGGAGCAGCAGCAGCAGGCCACGCCTCAGGCACTCCCGACCGACTGACGAGCTGGCGCGGAGGAACGCGCACTAAGGACTAAACGCGCACGAATCAGTGGCACACGCGCGGAATCAGTTCACCTGAGCGACGAGCGCAACCCTCGCAGGCGGGCAGGAGACATGCAACGTGCCGTCGAGAGGTGACGCGTTGAACAAGGAGCTCGAAAAACTGTACAGCCACATCGACGACATCGAAGTGGCCATGATGACGACCAGGCGCGCCGACGGACATCTTCAGTCACGCGCCATGGCCACACAGCGGCGCGCCACGGGCGCCGACCTGTGGTTCGTGACACTAGAAGACACGCCGAAGCTGCACGACCTCGCCGCCGATCCCCATGTGAACCTCTCCTATTACAAGGACCGGACGCGCGAGTGGATATCGGTGTCGGGGATCGTCAGCGTCACGCGCGATCGCGACAAGATTCACGAGTTGTACGCGCCGGACTGGGGCATGTGGTTTCCGAAGGGAGACGACCCGCGCCACGGAACGAAGGACGATCCGCGGATGGTCCTGATCGGCGTCGACGTCCACGCCGCGGTGTTCCTCGAAGTGAACAAGCCGCAGCCGGTCGTGCTGTTCGAAGTGATGAAGGGATGGCTGACGGGCTCAACGCCCGAGATCGGCGAGACGCATCGGGTAGGCCCGGCGGGCACGGCAGACCGTCGATAGCACCCGCATCCAGGAAGGCCGCAAAGAGAGAGACGCGCAGCCCGGCCGAACGCCGGGCTGCGCACGTGTGTGGAGCTAGCGGCCGCTCGTCGTCGACGTCCGCTTCGGCACCAGCTTCAGCATCTTCCCCGCCGTCGGCTGGTCGGTGAGGATGTACAGCGCGCCGTCGGGCCCCTGGCGGACGTCACGCACGCGCGGACGCGGCGACACGTCGGTCAGCAGCCGCTCCTCGCCGGTCACCTTCTCGCCGTCGAGCGTCACGCGCACCAGGTCGTTGGTCTGGTGTCCGCCGACGAACAGGCTCCCCTTCCACGCCGGGAACAGATCGGCCGTGTAGAACGCCATGCCGCTCGGGCCGATCACCGGATCCCAGTAGTAGACCGGCTGCTCGGTCCCTTCCTTCACCGTGATGTTGCCGGTGATGGGGCCGCCCGCGTACTCGATGCCGTACGCGGCCGTCGGCCATCCGTAGTCCTTCCCCTTGCGGACGACGTTGATCTCGTCCCCGCCGCGCGTACCGTGCTCAACTTCCCACAGGTCGCCCGTTGTCGGGTGCAACGCCGCCGACTGGATGTTGCGGTGCCCGATCGTGAAGATCTCGGACCGTACGCTGGCCTGGCCGACAAACGGGTTGTCCTTCGGGATCGAGCCGTCCGCGTTGATGCGGCCCACCTTCCCGAGCATGCCGTCCATCCGCTGCGCCTGCATGCGCCCTTCGGTGATCGACCGATCGCCATGCGTGACTAGGAGCGTGCCGTCGCGCGCGAAGATCAACCGCGATCCGAAGTGAGCGGTGGACCGCAGCGACGGACCCTGGTGGTAAATCACCTGCGGGTCCTGGATCCGCGCGGGCGGTCCCGAAACGAACGTGCCGCGCGCGACCGCCGTGTTGTTCGTCCCGTCCTCGCGCGGCTCCGAGTAGCTCCAGTAGACGAAGCTATTGGTCGCGAAGCTGGGATCGAGCGCCACGTCGAGCAGCCCGCCCTGCCCGCGGTTGTCCACGGCGAACGTGCCGCCGACCACCTGCTGCGACAGCGTGCCGTCCGCGTTCACCAGCCGCATGAAGCCAACCTTCTCAGTGACGAGCATCCGCCCGTCCGGAAGGAATGCCATCCCCCACGGATTCCGCAGGCCGTCCACGACGGTGACGACGTCGAACTGGACGTTCAGCTTCTGCTCGGGCGCACGGGTCTGCCCCGCGAACGCCGGCTTCTGCGTGGGCGCGTTGGGCGGCCGCTTGTCCACGCCGCCCCACTGTTGCTGCTGGGCGGTCATGTAGACGACGGGTCCGGTCGCCGCTGCGGCGACAACGGCAGCCAGGACGAAGTGTTTCGTGGTCATGAAGGCTGATGTTACACCCCGGCGGCGCCGGCAGACCTCAGCGCGGGACGGCCACGCGGGCCGGTCGGGCCAGCCGAACCAAACGACGAATGTCGAGGTCGGAGGCACTCGCCAGACGTGTACACTCTGCACGTTTGAGACTGGATTCAGACCCGATGTAGGGTCGGGTCTTAAGACCCGACCCTACGACTTCTGCCGGTTTCAGGAGGCACGGCATGGCGGACGGAACGGATGCCCCGGGCGGAACCCCGGTCGGACGTCGCGAGTTCCTCGGCGTCGGCGCGGTCCCGATTGCGGCCGCCCTCGCGGGCAGCACCGGCTACCAGGCGCAGCAGGGTTCGCGTCCGGCCACGCCGCCGCAGGGCCCTCGCCTGCCCATCCGCATCGGCATCATCGGCGCGGGCGACAACGTCCGCGACGTGATGATCCCGGCGTTCCGCCGCATCCCGGAGTGCCAGTTGGTGGCGGTCGCGAACACGAGCCTCGCGTCCAGCCAGCGCGTCGCTACCGAGTTCAAGATCCCGAAGCCCTATCCGCACTGGCAGGCGCTGCTCGCCGATCCCGACATCGACGCGGTCTGCATCGGCACCTGGCCGTACGTGCACCACACGCTGACGCTGGCGTCGCTCGAACGCGGGCGGCACGTGCTCTGCCAGGCGCGCATGGCCAACAACGCGCAGGAAGCGCGCGAGATGCTGGCCGCGTCGCTGAAGCACCCGGACCTGACTTGCCAACTCGTGCCGACATCCACGAGCTACGAGGTGGACGCGCTCCTGAAGAAGCTCCTCGACGACAACTACGTCGGCGAGGTGCTGTCGGTGGAAGTCCAGCGGACGGGCCGCGGCTTCGCCGACTTCAACGCCGAACTGGACTGGCGCCACAGCCAGGAGTTCAGCGGCCTGAACATCATGAACATGGGCTCGACCTACGAGTCGATGATGCGATGGCTCGGACGCGGCAACCGCATCATCGCGATGGCGAGCACGCACGTGCCCTACCGCCGCGGACCCGGCGGGCGCCGCCTTGCGGCGACGCTCCCCGATCACGTCGACGTGCTCTACGCGCTCGCCAACGGCGCCCAGGTGCACATGCGGTTCAGCGAAACGACGGGTCTGTCGAGCGGCAGCGAGACCTGGATCCACGGGACCGAGGGGACGATTCACGTGGACGCGCGTCAGCGCGTGCTCGGCGGCAAGCGCGGCGACAAGGAGCTCGACGAGATTCCCAATCCGCCCGAGGGGCGCGCGGTCTCGCGCGTCGAGCTCGAGTTCGTCAACGCCATCCGGGGACTCGAGCCGGTGACGATGAACACGTTCGAGATTGGCGTGCACTACATGGAGTGGACCGAAGCGGTCCACCGCAGCGCGATGACAGGGCAGGCCGTCCACCTGCCGCTGTAAGGTTCAGATGATTCACCGGGTTGCGTTGCTCGCGTGCGTGGCCCTGCTCGCGCCGCTCGCCGCACCGGCGCTTGGTGCCGCGCAGCTGCCGGCCGATGCCGTGGCGGCGACCGCCCCGCCCGCGGCCGACCCACCTGCGGCCGCGGCATCATCGGCCGATCCAGCCGACCCGGCGCTCGGGCCGGTTCCGCCTGACACCGTCGCGCGAGGCGCGGACGGCCGCGTCCGGGTCCGCGCCGTGCGGCTCGAACGCCCGCTGACCCTCGACGGACGCCTCGACGAGGCGATCTACGAGGAGGTGCCGGGCGTGGACGGCTTCCTCCAGCAGGTGCCGAAGGAAGGCGCGCCCACTACGGAGAAGAGCGAAGCCTGGATTCTCTACGACGACACGAACTTCTACTTCTCCGCGCGCCTGCACGACAGCCACCCCGAGCGCATCACGGCCAACGAAATGCGGCGGGACAGCTCGAACATCTTCAACGGCGGCGACAGCATCACGCTCGTGCTCGACACGATGAAGGATCTGCGCAACGGGTTCCTCTTCCAGACCAACCCGCTCGGAGCGCTGCGCGAGCAGGCGATCGCCGACGGCACCTACATCGAGAGCTGGAACACGATCTGGCAGGTGCGGTCGGCGCGCTTCGACGGCGGCTGGTCCACCGAGATGATGATCCCCTTCAAGTCGCTGCGCTATCGCGACAGCGGCGCGCAGACCTGGGGCATCAACTTCCGGCGCGTCATCCGCTGGAAGAACGAGTGGGCAGGCGTCACGGCGATGCCTGCGGCCTTCGGGCCCTCCGGCCTGGCCCAGATGCAGGTGGCCGCCGACCTGGTCGGGCTCGTCACGCCGGCACGGTCGCGCAACATCGAGGTCAAACCGTACGTCGTGTCGGCCGCGACGACCGACAACACGGCCGCCGAACCGTTCTCGAACCGCCTGACGGGAAACGTGGGCGGCGACTTCAAGTACGGGCTCTCGCGGAGCCTGATCAGCGACGTCACGATCAACACCGACTTCGCGCAGATCGAGGAGGACGTCCAGCAGATCAACCTGACGCGCTTCAACGTGCTCTTCCCCGAGAAGCGCGACTTCTTCCTCGAAGGACAGGGGATCTACGCGTTCGGCGGCCGCAGCCTCGCGGGACGCGGGGGCGGCGGCGACACCGACGACGTGCCGGTGATGTTCTTCAGCCGGCAGATCGGCCTCACCGCCGGGCAGACGATCCCGGTCATCGCAGGCGGCCGCGTCTCGGGCAAGGCCGGTCGGTACGACCTGGCGGCACTGAACATCAGCACCGACGACAAGGCGTCTGCGGGCATCCCGACGACCAACTTCACCGCTGCACGCGTGCGGCGCGACATCCTGCGCCGCAGCAACATCGGGGCAATCGCCACACTGCGAAGCCCGTCGGGCGACCAGCCGTCCACAGCGATGTTCGGCGCCGACGCCAGCTTCCGGCTGTCGCAGAACACCACTGCGCTCGGGTACTACGTGCGGGCTGACACACCGGATGGATCGACGTCCGAGCCCAGCTACCGCGCGCGGTTCGACTATGCGGGCGATCGGTACGGGCTGGTCTCCGAGCACCTCCTGGTCGGCCGCCAGTTCCTGCCGTCGGTCGGCTACACGCGCCGCGAGGATCTGCGACGTAACATGCTGAGCGCGCGCTTCAGCCCGCGGCTGCGCAACCACCCGACGATGCGGAAGCTGACGTGGCAGGGGACGATCACGAACGACCAGAACGCCGCCGCGACGCGCCTGATGAACCGGTCGCTCGAGGGGTTTTTCGGCATCGAGTTCCACAGCGGCGACCAGGCGTCGGTGGCCTACTCGGACGACTACGAATACCTGCCCGCGAACTTCCGGATCGCGCCGGGCGTGACCGTGCCGCTCGGGAGCTACCAGAACAACACGCTGAGCGCGTCGTATTCGCTGGCGAACCAGCGGCGCGTCGCCGGCCGGCTGTCGTTCGCGACCGGTGCGCTGTACCGACGGAAAGCGCAACGAGGCCGGCTACTCGGGACGCGTGACCTTCCTCCCGCAGTTCGCCATCGAGCCGGGCATCTCGCTGGCGTGGGTGAACATCCCCTACGGCGACTTCGCCGCGCGGCTCATCACGAACCGCTTCACGTATACGCCGACGGCGCGATTCCTCGTGAGCAGCCTGCTGCAGCTCAATGTGGACTCGCACACCTTCTCCGCCAGCGTCCGTCTCCGCTGGGAGTACCGCCTCGGAAGCGAGTTCTTCATCGTCTACAGCGATGGACGCGACGTGACCGGCCCCGCCAACCGGCTGCTGAACCGCTCGCTCGCCGTGAAGGCGACGCGCCTCGTTCGCTTCTGAACCGCAAAACGAGACATGTTTGTAGCCGATGATAGGCGCCCCTACGGATTTGTCCGCCTGCCCGTCGGCTGACGATCTCGATGGCTGCGATGAGGGTGAGCCAACTCGCGCACGGCCGGAGCGCGCGGCCGGCCTGCCGCTGCCAGAATCCGACAATGTTGTTGAGGGCTCCGGGTGGTGGCGACAAACTTGTCGCTCCTTCGAGGGCTCCACGTGCACGGCGAGACTGGCTCTATCACCCACGGCTGCAACGACTTGGACGAAGTGCGCCAGCATCTGCCCAAGCAGGACCGTCGCTTGCTCTTCCGCACTCCAGACGCGCCTACGGCGGCAGTGCGAGGCTGCCGATTCCGTCGGCCTGGAGGAGACCCTGATGCGACTGCTTCGTTCGAGTTCCCGTTCGATCCGTGCCCTGCTGGCACGCCCGGCCAGTGTGGCGGCGGCCGGCGCCCTGGCTGGCGTGCTGCTGGCGCAGCCTGCACAGGCGCAGACACCCGACCCCATGACGTTCTTCAGCAAGGTGGAGTTCTCGGGTCTGGTCGACACCTACTACACCTACAACTTCAACGAGCCGCCGACGGGAACGTTCACGCCACTGCGGAACTTCGACGTGAAGCACAACCAGTTCAGCATCTCGCTGCTGGAATTCGCGATGACGAAGCCGGTCGCCGCTGACGATCGCCTCGGGTTCCGGTTCGACCTGCAGTACGGCCAGACGGCGCAGATCTTCAACAGCGATCCGCTGGACAACAACAACCTCGTGAACGTGCAGCAGGCGTACATCAGCTACCTCGCGCCGGTGGGCAGCGGGCTGACGTTCGAAGTCGGCAAGTTCGTCACCCCGATCGGCTCGGAGCCGACCGAGAGCAACCTGAATAACAACTACTCGCGCGCGTGGCTCTACGCCCTCGGCCCGTACTACCACGTCGGCGCGCGCGTGTCGTACGCGGTCAACGAAAGGTTGACGCTCGGCGGCCTGGTGGCCAACGGCTGGAACGCGACCGGCGACAACAACTCGGGCAAGACGGTGGGCGGGAGCATCACGTGGCTGCCGGCCACGAACTTCACCATCATCCAGAACTTCCTCTACGGCCCCGAGCAGAACGACAACAGCGACGACAAGCGGACCTACTCGGACACGAACCTGGCGTACACGATCAACGAGAGCACGACGACCGGCCTGAACTACATCTACGCCTGGGACGCCATCCAGGGCAGCGGGATCAACTGGCAGGCCCTTGGCCTCTACTTCCGCCGGCAGATCAACTCGGTCTTTGCCGTCGCGCCCCGCTATGAGTTCTACGACGACATGGACGGCTTCGTGACCGGCGTCGCGCAGACGCTGCAGGAGTTCACGCTGACGGGCGAAATCAAGCACCCGCAGGGGCTCATCTTCCGGATGGAGTACCGCCGCGACTGGTCCGACGAAGACTACTTCGTCAAGGACGACGCGCCGACCGACAACCAGACCACGTTCACGTTCGCGTTCGTGATTCCCTTCAGCTCGAAGCGGTAGCCCCCACCTCCCGGGCTATCTCACGGCGCGCCCGCTGCCCCAGCATCAGGGGAGCGGGCGCGCAGTGTTTCAGGCGCACCCCTCACGCTTTTTACACTCCCGTAACACAGTCGTAACAGCCCGGACACGCCCGGCGCAGCCCGGCCACGTATCGTCGCGAGTGACGTCGCGGCGAGGCGCTGCGACCGGAGGGACGAGTGGTGATTCGGCTGACACACGCGACAACGACGGTCCGGCGCACGGCACTCGCCGTGACGACCGCTCTGATCTGCCTGGGATGGACGGACTCGTCGGAGGCCGCGAACGACGCGCTGCTCAAGCTGCTGGAGGTGCTCCGCGATCGGGGCTCCATCACCGCGGCGGAGTACGAGGAGATCCGCCTGGTCGCCGAGGCGGACGGTGCGGACGTACCGAGCCGGCCGTCACCAGCGCCCACCGCAGCGCCGATGCCCTCGTCACAGGTCGGCCCGCAGCCTGCCGCTCTTCGCCAGACGTTCGCACGCTTCGCGCCACCCCCCGCGGAACCGACCAGCGCCGCTGCGGA
This sequence comes from uncultured Acidobacteriota bacterium, assembly GCA_963748265.1. Classification (GTDB taxonomy): domain Bacteria; phylum Acidobacteriota; class Vicinamibacteria; order Vicinamibacterales; family CAVVIG01; genus CAVVIG01. Next base: position 41,198 of record CAVVIG010000007.1, read on the forward strand.
GCCGGCAGCGGTCCCGCCGCGCCCGCCGCGCCTGCGGCCGTGGATCCCGCGGCCGCTGCCCAGGATCTGCAACCGGTCATCAACAAGGCGCTCTCCGGCAAGTGGTACGAGAAGATCGGCCTGCGCGGCTACACGCAGTTCCGCCTCACGGAAGTCGGCGCGGTCTCCGGCGCGCCGCTCGAAGTGCCCGCCGATCGTTCGGTGAACGCGAACGAGTCGTTCGTCATCCGCCGCGGCCGCTTCGTGTTCAGCGGCGACCCGGCGCAGCACCTGGGGCTCTACGCGCAGATCGATTTCAACGGATCGACCGGCGCCGCCGACTTCTCGCTGCAGATGCGGGACCTCTACGCGGATGTCGCCCTCGATAACGACAAGGCCTGGCGTGTGCGGTTGGGACAGTCGAAGGTGCCCTTCGGCTGGGTGAACATGCAATCCAGCCAGAACCGCGGACCGCTGGAGCGGCCCGATGCCTTGAACACCGCGGTTGAAGGCGAGCGCGATCTCGGCGCGTTCCTGATGTGGGCATCGCCGGAGGCCCGCAAGCGTTTCCGCGATCTGACCGGGCTCGGGCTCAAGGGCTCCGGCGACTACGGCGTGGTCAGCGTCGGCGCGTACTCGGGCGAGGGACTGAATCGCTCGGATCAAAACGGCGACCTCCACTTCTTCGGCCGCGCGTCCTACCCGTTCAAGCTGCCGAGCGGCCAGTTCGTCGAAGTCGGCATCCAGGGCTATCGGGGCCGCTTCGTCAGCCCGGTCGCGGCCATCAACGTCGGCGGCGCGTCGATCACCCCGGTGCAGCGGCCCGACGGCGAGATCGACGAGCGCGTGGCGGCGACCCTCGTCTGGTATCCGCAGCCGGTCGGCGTGGAGATGGAGTGGACCGCGGGCCGCGGCCCGGCGCTCAGCAACGACCTGCGCACGATCGGCCTCGACAGCCTGCACGGTGGGTACGTCCAGGTGAACTACCGGACGCAGAACGGCCTCGGCACGTGGTTCCCGTTCACGCGCTGGAACTACTTCGACGGCGCCCGCAAGTTCGCGCGCAACGCGCCGCGCGACCGCGTGAACGAGGTCGATCTGGGCGTGGAGTTCGCGCGGTGGGCGGAGGTCGAGGTGACCGGGATGTTCACGCACACGTTCCGCCGGACGCGGACGGGGTCGTTCCCGTACGTCGACACGACACACGCGAACCGGTTCGGCGTGCAGGTGCAGTGGAACTACTGACGGTCGGAAAAGGGCCGGTCTGAAGACCGGCCCTACGGTCCCCGCACGCGGACCGCCCCCAACATCCCCAGAGACCCCGGCCCCTCCATTCGCCCGAGACCGACCGGCCCCTACAGGAGCTTCACGCTGAGCCGGCCTGTCGCGCCATCGCGACCGACAGTTCCGCGAGGCACAGCGGCGTGGCTCTTCAGGACGTTCTTGCCTGAACTTCCTGCCTGAACCTTCCTGCACCAGAGTTCGCCATTCTTCGCCAGGCGCAGCGCGACTGTCGGCAGCGCTGTTCGAGCTTGCGCGAAGAAAACGGCCCTGACGGAAAGATTTGACACCGAACCCCTGAGATGACTTAACGTATGCCGACGATTCCGCTACGTATACAGGATTCGGTTACACGTATACGTCATCGGTTGTTTGCTCTTGCTCCTGTCGGCGTGAAGACGCGGCGGTTTCAAGAATTGCGAGAGCGGCCTTTGTCCCTTTCAGCGCACCGCTTCGCCTGTTTCTTTCCTGACCTCAGCTCAGGCGACTTCGGCAGGTCTGCGCTATTCGTAAGCTCGCCGCCCAACAACTCCTCGACATCGCAGCTCTTGTCGACGAGGAACGTGCCCTTACCTGGAAGCGCAAGGCGCAGGCAAAGGGCGCGGACCGCGGCCGGAAGGCACTGTCCCGGTCCAGGACCGTCACAGCGAGTCCGCCGACGCTCTCGGCGCACATCATTAGCGTCTCAGGTTCGACCGTCACGCGCGTCGATCGTCACGCACTGATCGCGTCGCAGCTACCGCCAAGGGTCGTGAGTTCGGACGCGGCGTCAGGCACGGGCGCCACCCGTGCGAAGGCCTTTGCTGCGCCAACGCGTAAGGGATTCACGGGACCTGGCGTTGGCAACACGAGTTCTCCAGTCAGCCAAGCAGGCTTTCAGTGGGCGGGAATCGAGGGAGGTGCACGATGGTGTCTAGATCACACGGTGGCTGGAGGCGGCTCGCGTCCAGCTCCGCGCTCGTCGGCGTGTGTGTCATGAGCGCCCTCGGCTCGGTAAACGCCGGGCAGGACGTAAGCACCGGCGTCAGCGGGACTGTGACCGACGAAAGCGAGCTTGTACTGCCGGGCGTCGCGGTCACTGTATCTAGTCCATCGCTGCAGGGCGAACGCTCGACGGTGACGGACGGCGAGGGCAACTACCGGATCAGCCCCGTTCCAATTGGCACGTACGACGTTGTCTTCACCTTGTCCGGCTTCAGCACGCTGCGGCGCGAGGGCGTCCGGCTCACGGCGGGGACAATCGCGCGAGTCGATGTCTCGATGACCGTCGGGGGCGTTGAAGAAACCATTACCGTCTCGGGCGTAGCGCCCTTGATGAGCGCCGCTGCCACGGCCGCGTCGACGACGCTGACTCGTGAAACGCTGGACGTCATTCCGACGGCGCGCACCGGCTACAACGCCCTTCTGGCGCAGGCGCCTGGCGTGCGCGACACGCTGCAGGCGCTGTCGCCGACGGCAACGCCGAATTTTCGGGCATTTGGGCAGAGCAATCAGGCGTTTCAGACGATCGACGGCGTCGTCACGACGAGCCCGTTGCTGGCACAGACGGGTCAGTACATCGACGGCACTGCCTTCGAGGAAGCGGTGATCTCGACGGTTGGCCACGATGCCTCCGTTCCGACGCGCGGCATCGCATTGACGACGGTGGTCAAGAGCGGTGGCAACGACTTCCACGGCAACGCGTTCGTCGGCTACACCAACGATTCGCTCCAGAACAACAACATCACCCCCGAACTCGAGGCGCAGGGCGTCGGGGTACAACCCAGACTGCTGCTGAAGGACGACTGGAACGTCGACGCCGGCGGACGCATCCTTCGCGACAGGCTGTGGTTCTGGGGCCAGCTGCGGTGGCAGCGCGACAAACAAGAGACCATCAACTGTTTTCAGCCGAGTGGTGAAGCGTGCTTCGAGTGGCAGCGCGCCTACTACCAGACGACGAAAGAGACCTGGAAGATCAGCCAGAACAACACCTTCAACGCGATGCTGATGTCGACCATGCGCCGCGACACCGAGGGCGCCACGCAGTTCGTGGCCTGGGAGCGTCGGCGAAATCAGTGGAATGACTTCAGCCCAACGATCAAGGCCGAGTGGCAGGGCGTCCAGGGCAACTCGCGCACGATGTCGCTGATGTACGGCCTGTGGGTGAACCGCTCGGGAGGATTCGGTGAGGAATTCGCGAACGGTGCGACGTCTGGCCGGGATATCGTCACGGGTTACCAGTGGGGCACGGCGCCCGATATGAACGAACGTCAGCACGTGTTCCGTCACAACGTGCGGTGGGCAATGGACTGGTACAAACCGAGCTGGCTGCCCGGCAACCACGCGATAAAGCTCGGGACCGACTACTTCCACTCTGAGGGCAACCGCGCACGAATCGACCGGATCGCTCCGACGTACGAGCTCTTTTTTACGTCTGCGGGACGGGCGGCCTGTGTAACCGGGAAGGAAGCCTCGTGCACCGCCCTCAATATTCAGGTCCAGAACACACCCGTCAGCCCCACTGGCCGAATTCTGTACGTCGCTCCGTACATCAACGACACGTGGACCGTGAACCCGAAGCTGACGCTGAATCTTGGGCTCCGCTACGCGTATGACGACGGCAGGGTGCCAGCCACGTGCCGTGTGGCCGCCAACCCGCCAGGCAATGTGGCGAACCCGGAGCAGTGCTTCCCCGATATTCAGTACCCGATCTGGCACTCCGTCGCGCCGCGTGTGCGTGCTGCGTTCGACGTTCGTGGCGATGGCAGAACGCTCGTCAAGGCGGGCTGGGGCAGGTACATGACGGGCCGGTGGTTCGAGTCGATCAATACGGCGAACCGAAACGTCATCAATACCACCGTCTACAACTGGAGGGACCTGAATAACAACAAAGAGTGGGATTCCGGTGAATCGAATCTCGACACCACGTGCGCCGGCGGTCCCGGCTGCGACTTCCAGGGCACCACGTTCGCGGGACAGGCTGGCGCCCTGGCGAACGGGATCGTGAATCCGAACGAGACGCAATCGTGGACCGACGAATTCATGGGCCAGTTCGAGCAGCAGCTCTTTGGTGAGTTTGCCGTGCGTTTTACCGCCATCCAGTCGCGTGTGAATAACTGGTACAGGTACGAAAACTCGCTGCGTCCCTACGGGGCGTACTCCATCCCGATCTCGAACACGGATCCCGGTCCTGACAACGTTCGAGGCAACGCGGACGACCCCGGAACAGTCATCACGTACTACGAATTTCCCGCCGCGTTGAACAGCTCCGCGTACCAGGCACCCTGGATCGTGAACGACTCTGCGGCGAACAAGAAGTACACGTCGTTCGAAATCGCCGGGAGCAAGCGATTGTCGAGGGGCTGGTCGATGCAGGCGTCCTACAGCTTCACGCAACTCAACGATCCGCTGCCTGACAACACCGCGGGCGGTGTCGGAGCGTTCAACGCCAACACCAAGGACCCGAACTCTGAGATCTTTGCGCTGGATAACACCAAGGAGTGGCAGGCCCGAATCTCGGGAAGCTACCTGGCACCCTGGGGGATCGTGCTGTCGGCAAACGTCCAGAGCAGGAACGGCAACTACTGGGCGCGCACTGCGGTGTTTCGAGGCGGCGTCACGATCCCGCAGATCACGCTGCGCGTCGAACCGAGGATCGCCAACCAGCTGCCGACGATAAACCTCACGGACTTTCGCGTGGAGAAGCGGCTGAGGCTGGGCGGATCGAGGAACCTCGCTTTACGGCTCAACGTATTCAATCTCTTCAATTCGTCCACGGTCACAGGCGTGACGGTTGCGTCCGGACCGACCTTCGGCCGCGTCACCGGCATTAACCGCGGCCGTCTGAGCGAATTGAACTTTGTGTTCCAGTTCTGACTTCGAGTGCTACGTTCGAATCCATGCGGGAGTGCGCACGCAGTGACGATACCTGACCGTGACGAAATGTCAGTGGAGGGCGCTATGTACCAGGTCTTGTATTCGTGTGTTCGGCGACTAGTCGGGGCTGTCGTGATCGTGGTCGTCTTCGCAGCCTCGGGCACAGTAGTGTGGGCTCAGCTCGATCTTCCTCCTCAACCGTCTCCGTATCTTGCTCCTGCCAATCAGGTCGTGGCGATCAGGGCGGGGCGAATGTTCGACGCGAGAACCGGCACCATGTTGACGAATCAGGTCATTCTGGTACGAGGCGAGCGAATCACCTCCGTGGGTCCGGCGGTGCAGATTCCCGCGGGCGCGCGCGTCATCGATCTGAGCAACGCCACAGTGATGCCTGGCTTGATCGATGGCCACGTGCACAACGCCCAGGGCCTGGGCAATTCACCGACAAGCCAGGCGTTGCTCATGGCCCAGAGCGCATGGCGTGATCTCAACGCCGGGTTCACGACCACCGTGGACATGGATTCACGCGGTGGCTTCAGCACGGTGGCCTTACGGAGAGGCGTCGCCGCCGGCCTCATCCCGGGGCCAAGGATGCAAGTCGCGGGACAGTCCCTCAACTTGAGGGCCACCTCGTCCGAAACCACTTTCGAGGCGGGCCTCTATTCGGACTTCACCCAAGGCAAGGACATCAACAGTCCCTGGCTGCTGAGAGGCAGGGTGCGCGAACAGAAACTGAATGGGGCCGATTGGATCAAGATCTACACGACTCAGGATTTTGTCGGGGACGAACTTCACGAGTTCCAGCCTGATGGGAAGATGCTCGACTTCCCGTCCATGACGGATGAAGAGGTCGAGGCCGTGGTCGATGAGGCGCATCGCATGGGCCTGAAGGTTGCCTGCCACACCTATGCGGGACGAGGCATGCGCTCGTGCATCAATGCCGGTGTCGATCTGACTATGCATGTCCTCGAACTCTACATGGATGACGCGCTTACCCAGACCGTCGTTGCCAACGCCAAGTCGGGGAAAGCGAACGTCATGTTGACCCTCGACGATCTGATCTATCAGGAACGGGGCGACAAGCAAATCATTGAACACCTGGGACTCACGGGAAAGGGTGGTGAAACGCGCTGGCAGAAGATGGAGAAGACGTTCAAGAAGTTGCTTGCGGCCGGCGTTCCTCTCCCCTTCGGCAGTGGTGCGATCGGTGGCAATGGCCAGTTTCCTCATGGGCGTCAGGTTGACCAGTTTGCCATGATGACGAAATGGGGCATGCCCAACGCGCAGGCCATGCAAACCGCGATGATGACCGCAGCGAACATCCTGAACTATGGCTGGTCGGATCGGGTTGGGAGTATCGAAGCAGGCAAGTACGCAGACATTGTCGCCGTCGCTGGTAATCCGCTGACTGACATCACAGAGATGGAGCGCGTCCGGTTCGTGATGAAAGGCGGAGTGACGTTCAGGAATGACATCCCGGCGCCCCAGGCGCCGACGACCGGCCGGTAGTAGAGAGCAGGCCGCGTTTTCCGTCGGGGTGGACGCAGAGTCGCCCACCCCGACGTCGTCGTCGCCGCAGTCGCTACTGTGACTCGGATCGAGGCGGCAACGTTGTTGTGCCGGAAATCGCGCGTCGACTACGGGTGTGGACCAGACTACGAACATTCGTTCGTTCTGAGAGGGGCGACGTATGCAGTGGGCACGTACGTGCGGTGTTGTGGTCGTCTCGGTACTAGTGTGCTTATACCCTTACAAGGCGGCTGCTCAAAACCAGCTCGCCGGCACCATTGTGGGCGCAGTGAAAGACGCCAGTGGTTTGTCGATGCCGGGCGTCACGGTCGAAGCGTCGAGTCCCGCGCTTATCGAACGCGTTCGCTCCGCCGTGACCGATTCGCAGGGGCTCTACGGATTTGTTGACTTGCGTCCGGGCGTTTATGCCGTGACTTTTAGCCTGACTGGCTTCCGAACACTCAGGAGGGAGGGGCTAGAACTGTCCGCTGGCTTCACTATGACCGTTGACGCAGTACTTGAGGTCGGAGCGATCGAGGAGACGATTACCGTCTCTGGCCAGGCTCCGATTATCGATGTTCGTAATACGGCCCGAAACCGTTCGTTCACGACTCCTGTCATGGAAGAACTTCCTACAGCCAAAGCCTACAACAACCTCGCCGTGCTGATCCCCGGTGTCTCAGTCGCAGGTTTCACTGGAACGCTCAACACTCAGGATGTCGGTGGCTCATCAGGAGAGAGGAACGCTACGTTAACGTTTCACGGAAGCGCAGCGGGGGACATGCGAACGCTGTTAGACGGCATCAGAGTCCACAACGCCCTTGGGTCAGGTGGCGGTGGCTCAAATGGATGGGTTGCCAATGCCGGAATGGTTGACGAGATGGTCCTCGAGACGTCGGGCTTTTCGGCTCAGAGTGAGTCGAGTGGTGTCGTGATCAACATTATTCCAAGACAAGGTGGCAACAACTTGTCCGGTTCGTTTTATGCGTCTTACACGAACGACAACCTCCAGGCCGACAACTTTGACGATTCTCTAAGACAATGGGGTTTGTCTCCCTATGTCACTACCAAGATCTACGACTTCAACCCGTCGGTAGGCGGCCCGTTAAAGCGCGACAAACTGTGGTTCTATTACAGCTATCGTGCGTGGGGTTCGACCGATCGTCCGCCGGGAGCGTTTTATGATCTGACAACTGAGGATTGGACATTCACACCAGACCAGTCGCGCGTTGCGGAGAACGCAGTGTATGTGCAGGCCAATAATCTGCGGCTGACATGGCAGGTGACACCGCGGAACAAGTTTGTCGTGGTACTACGACCACTTGACCGGTGGAACGGATGGGACGCAGGTCAGCACCAGCTTGGCGATCGAAGCTGCTCGAAACCGGTTCTGGCCCAGGAACGAGTTGTCATACGCAACATGGACGTCCACGATTAGCAACCGCTTCTTACTCGAACTGGGACAGGCATACCGAGGAGAAGATGTGATCTACGGTCAGGACCTCCAAGCCGCGATAGATAACATCCAAGTGAACGACACTGGACGTGGAATTACCTACCGCGCGCATGGAAACGATAATCGCTGGATGATGCAAATGTATCCAGGAAAGGCCAATGTTTCATACGTGACTGGTAGCCACTCGATTAAAGCCGGTACCGAGTGGGTATTCGGAAAACGTAGAACGACCAACTTCTTTTGGGCACATACCGAAGATCGACACTTCTACGGCGTCCCAGACGATGGGCGACTTCATCAGGATGTTGACGTAACTTATACGTTCAACAATGCAAGGCCGACTTTCGTCAACTATTTCATTCCAGCATCGGCCGTAGATAAGGTAAAGCTCAACCTGGGCACATACGTTCAGGACCAGTTTACCCGTGGCCGCTTGACTATGAATCTAGGATTGCGCCTCGACTATCTGAACGGCGATATTCCTGCGCAGGACATTGGAGCATCCAAGTATGCTCCGGCCCGGAGCTATCCGGCCGTATAAGGATCTTCCGAACTGGAAGGATATCGAGCCGCGACTGGGACTCTCCTACAGCCTGTTCGGTAACAGCAAAACCATACTGAAATGGAACATCGGCCGGTATGTGGAAGCCATGGCTACCGGAATCGCCGGAGCTGTGAATCCACCGCTTGCCACGAGCAACACACGCGCGTCTCGCGCTTGGAATGACGCCAACAGCGACTTCATACCGCAGGCAAACGAACTTGGAGCGCTTAATAACACCAACTTTGGTGGCGATTCTTGTCGGCACTCAATATGCCGACGGTACAGTCACTGGCTGGGACACACGCCAAAAGAACTGGGAAACCTCAGTTAGTGTCCAGCAGGAGATCAGGCCCGGCCTGGCGCTCGATGCAGGATATTACCGTCGCACCCGAGGCAACTTCCGGGTGACGGACAATCAGCGAGTCGCACCGTCGGACGACGATCCATACTGCGTGACGGCTCCGGTGGATCCGCGACTTCCCGACGGCGGCGGCTATAAGATTTGCGGGTTGTATGACATCAGATCCGACAAATTTGGCCAAACCGATAACGTGGTAACGCTCGACAGGCATTTTGGCCAGCAGACCGAAGTTTATGATGGCGTGGACATCCTGGTAAACGCGCGATTAGGGCGAGGTATCCAGTTTCAAGGAGGCACCAACACGGGCCGTATCTCGACGAACCGATGCTTTACCATAGACTCTCCACAGGAACAACTCTACTGTGATGTGGTTCCTCCGTATCAGACGCAGGTAAAGTTGTCTGGTATCTACCCGTTACCATGGTGGGGACTGAGAACCAGCGCGGCATATCAGACTGCGCCGGGACCACAAGTCACGGCATCATGGGCGGCGCCCGTGAGCGCTGTCGAGGGACTTGGACGTCCCATCTCGGGCAACGCTCAGAGAGTGACTGTGCCGCTGATTTCTCCAGGCACTATGTATGGCGAACGGCTTCACCAGCTAGATGTTCGCGCAATCAAGGACATCAATGTCACTCGCCAGGTGCGTCTGCAGCTTCAGTTCGACGTCTACAATGTGTTCAACGGCAATACCATCATCGCGCAAAACAATACCTATGGAACGAACTGGCAGCAGCCCCAGGCAGTCCTGGCAGGGCGCCTGTTCAAGTTCGGAACCGTCGTGCGATTTTAGGAGCACGCGGTCAGACAATCGCGGCCGCCGCACGCGTCAGCGCCAATGCGCGAGACACGGGGCGGGACAACGGTAGAGCGTTGAGGCCACAGCCAAACAGACCGCACTGGTATGGCGCCTCGAACGCAGGAGAGTGCCGTGCATCAAAGAAAACTAAGAAAGTCCCGAATGTGAATGCCACCGACCGGCCAAAGCGGAGAGAGTTCGTTCGTCAAGCTGCCGCACTCGGGGCAACCGTAGCGGCGACCGGCGTGGGAGCATTATCCTCAGCGTCGGTGGCGGCTCAGCAGCGGTGGGACGATGAGTGCGACGTGCTCGTGGTCGGCACCGGTGGGGCGGGATTTGCCGCGGCCATCGAGGCGGCTGACGCCGGGGCGCGAGTGGTAATGATTGACAAAGCGAAGTGGTTCGGTGGCCGCACAATTCATTCGACTGGCGATTGTCAGATGCCAGTCAGTCACCTTCAAAAGAAGGTCAGTATAGAAGATCGAGTTGAGTGGGCCTTCGATGACTATTACCAGAACGGTCGCAGAAAGGCCGTTCCGGAAGTCTTGAGGGTATTCGTCGAGGGAGCAGCGGACACGGCGCTATGGCTGGAGAAGCTTGGTATCGTCTGGAGCAACCCCAGGTTACAAACTCCGGATTGCAGGGTGCGTCGGTCGATAACTCCTACGGCGTCACCGAATTATAAGGGTGCTGGCGGTATCAGTCTTATCAATGTCTTCCACCAGCAAGCCGTCAAACGTCAGATTCCCATCAAGCTTGAGCACAAACTCACTCAAATTCTACGAGAAGGTTCTGGACCTGTCTCGGAATTCAGGTCCGATATCGTGGGCAGTCGCTCAACCTGAAGGCTAGACGAGGAGTCGTCCTCGCTACCGGGGGATATAACGCGAATCACCGAATGCTAAGAGCGCTGCAGCCACAGCTCGATGAGCCATGGACCTGGGCCGGCGCGCCATATACCCAGGGCACAGGCGATGCACATTTGGCAAGTCAGCGGGTTGGTGCTGGGCTGGCCGATGGATCGGCACCGCCATCCCTGTGGATGATCTTCGGTAGCTCTCAGGTCTTTCGCTGGGAGCCACAGACGCCTGAGACCCCGTTTACCCCGGCGGGCCTACGAGTGCCCGGCGGTAACAATTCCGTGATCCTCATTGAAAATGATGGAGAGCGATTTTTCAACGAATACGATTTCAACACTAACGCCGAGGTGACGGACCGGGTATGGTCGCTTTCTTGGCACTTCCGAAGCGGCCACGAAACGTGTGGGCGCTGGTGGACTCCGTCGGGGCGGCGGCCATCGGATGGAAACCCGAGCAGTTCTCTGACCCCACGGCGCAGAAGACTCCCTACATTGATCCACAACTGATAGCCACGGCCGACAGCCTGGAACGACTGGCTGAGAGGATTAGAGATTCCATTCGAGGGTATTCGGGCAACGTTAGCAAGATATAACACTCTTGTCGATCACGACTTCGGTAGGCCCATTCCATACACACCGATTGCAAAAGGGCCATTTTACGCGGCGAAAATGTGCCCGCTGTTCGCCGATCAGTCAAGCGGAATGCGCGTGAATACCCGGATGCAACTCATCGATCAGGCGTTCCAGCACGTTGATGAGGGAGCAACGGCCAGCGTCGCGATCGATCAAGAACAAGTCATCTCACGTCTTTATGGCGCCGGCGAATTTACCGGCGGTTCCTTCGGCGAGGCACGTGGGCACGGCAAACTGGGATACTACATGGTGCAGGGTCGAGTTGCGGGGCGGAACGCCGCGGCTGAAGCGCCCTGGGGGTGACCGCTTCGAGCATGTCGTGCCGCACCGGTGACGCGGCGCGCTCCAGAGTTCTGCCGAACGTGTGGCGGGCCGCGGGGTAAGCGAGGTCACCGACCGGGCCGCAACCGTTCGCGCTCGTCTCGCCAGTGGCTCAGTGCAGAACTGCAGCCAAAGCCACGAACGTCGTCGCGATATTTGCTCAGCGTAGCTCGTCAATTCGTCGCTTCTCTCTCAGAGCGACCGCCACGTTATTCTGAGCCTTCGCATATCGAGGGTCGATACGCACGGCTTCTAGGAACTCTTTCAACGCATCATCAACGCGATGCATCGCCAAGAACACAACGCCAAGGTTGTTGTGCGCCGCGGCGTCGCTCGAATCGATATAAATTGCTTGGCTAAAATGAAGTGCGGCAGCTTCGAGTTCACCAGCCTCGACAAGGACAGTGCCCAGATTGTAGTGCGTATCGGCCTGCATGGGTCGTAACCTTACGGCCTCCGCCGCGTGTGCCAGAGCCTCTGCCACATAACCCAGTTCCAAGTAACTTTTTACCAGTCCGCCATGAGCTTCCGAATCAGCAGGTTCAACTTCGAGCCGCGTCCGATAACCAGTGATGTCCGCCAGCAATTCATTTTTCCGCGAGTCCCTAGTCAGAACCGGTAGGTCGCGCGAGTTGACCGGCATGACCTGAATCCAGAGTAGTCCCATCTCGTCGTCGGTCTGCTCACCAAATCTGACGCGCTTTATCGGCCCCCCTCGGTTACGAGGATTATTGACTGAATTGTCGTAGCGATACTCGATGTGAACGATCGAACCCTTGGGTAAACGGATCGGGTCCTCATAACGATATACATCCTGCCAATGAAGATCCCAATTGTCGATGTATATCAGCCACACCCGTCCTCCCTGAGGAACTGTCACGAATGCCTTGATCTCCTTTGCTAAGTAGTGCGCATGCGGCTGAACAGTCAACACGTCGACGGCGACTGGCAGCACGTAGTCATCCCTGAGCAGATACTTGTCGTCCCCCGGCGCGATATCAATGTCTTGCCGACTGAGTCGCAACGTGGCGGGCGTCCGCTTGGGTGGTCGATCGGCAAAGTGAAATCCGATGCGGAACTCGAGCAGCTCTTCGCGGTCCGTCGGAACTATATGCACTTGAACGACAAAACTATCTCCTGGCTCAAGGCGCCAGGACATTCCTTGAGGAAGAAACGGGGCCAACTGCCCTGGCGTCCATGCCAGGACGTACCCGTCCGGGTAGCCGGCGCTTGGAGCCATTGCCCCAAAGTAACCCGGTGCCGGATCCTGGTCGTCGAGGCGTAGCGAAGCGTTGGTCTTATCTACTCGCATCGTCGCGTGGTGGGCAATCTGCGTATTTGACGCCAGGAATTCAACGCCCTTGACGAATCTTGCCTCCGACAACGGAATTTGCAGGACAAATTGGCGGAAGGCATCACGCCCCCCGGCTGGCACCCTGTACGGCTGAGGCATACCGATGGTCAAGTCGGGATGACCGAGTTGCCAGCCATCATCGATGAACCGTGGGATTCTCGGGAGGGCGCCCACCGGACCTTCGCGAGATCCATCCCGCAGCCACGTCTGGATTGTCGTGATTTGCTGCTCTGTTAAGCGGCGCTGCCCGCGAATGGCGGGGCCGTAGCCCTCCACTGGTTTCCAGGGTGGCATGAGGCGTTGCTCAGTGATAGACGCAATCTGCCTGGCGCGCGGTCTCACTTCCTCGAATGTCACTAGGCTAAACGGGGCCGATCCGCCGCGGTGATGACACTCGACACATTTGTCGTAAAGAATGGGCGCGATGTGCTCCGTAAAAGTGAGCTCAACCGGAGGTGATGCAATGGCACTCGATAACCGTCCTACCAGTGCGAAGGTCGCGCTCACAGTTCCAAGATTGAGAGCTAGCTTGCGGCTGAAATGACCCATCTCTTACTCGTTGCCATACGGCCCACGGATGCCGTCGCGCCTCTCCTCACCCAAACGCAAATTAGCGCGAGCATCCCGGAGGGCCGTCGGAACAGCGCGCGCTTTCACCATTGTCTCCTACAACAGTGCACTGGTATGCGTCAGTCGCAGTGCGCATGGAGATCAGGTGCAGCGGATTTCGGAGAGCCGGTCAACGGATCCTTCGAAGCCCGACGCCAGTGAACCCGCGCGATGGCGCCGGTGCGGCCGAACGACCCCAAAGACCCCGATGATGAAATACTTTGGAAACATCGACGCCGCGTAGCGTCAATCAACGTCGATCAGCAAGGCTGCAAGGCGTCTCATGCGTGAGGCCAGCACGTCTTCCGCCGGCAACTGGTCGGCGAATGGCTACCACTGCGGAAATCTTTGACACGCACCGATCAGTCGGCCTAGCCGCCCCGTGGTAAAAGTGCTCGCAATGGACAAACGGCCGCGCGATCGACAGCCGACGATGTGGGTGCGCACGATCGCGTTCACGACAGCCGCCAGCCATTCGTTTTACGCGCGCCTCAATCAATCGTTGCGTGACCACGAACGCTTCTACATTCCGTTCGCTAGGAGTTGGCCTTGTACCAATCGACGATCTCTAATCCGCTCGCTTTCCATACGCTTCCACTCTGACTGATATGGGCCAGTGCTCGATCAAGGTAAACGCTGCGCCAGGGCCAGCCAATGACCCACGGGTGGAGGTTCAGCACCATCAATCGTCCGGTCTTCGCCCCGTCGCTGGAAAGAACATCGAAGGTATCCTGGACGATCTGTCTGTATTCGTCGATCGTTCGGCTCCCATCAAGGTGGATAAAGATATCATCGAGGTCCAGATTAACCCCTACAGAGAACAGCTCACCTTGAGGCACTTTCATCCGGTACGGCTGCTCGTCGTTCGCCCAGTCGCAGACATAACGGATACCCTCTGCCGCCAATAGGTTAGGGGTGTTCATCGATTCGGCGAAACCTGGGCCGAGCCAGCCAACCGGTGCTCTTCCCCATTGCCTTGGTTACCGCCTCGATAGATTCACGTATGTACTGCCGTTCTTCGTCAACAGTCATCTTCGAATGAATCGGACGCCTGGCAGTGCTCCCGTGCGCCATTACATCGAGGCCCCTTCGTTGGCACTCACGCGCCAAGAATGGATGGCTGTCGGCGATTGCTTTGTCCATTGCTATCGTTGGCTTGATCCCGTACTTGTCGAGAATCCTCAGGATGCGGAAGACGCCAACGCGATTCCCGTACTCATGCTGGGAATAATCGACGAGATTCGGCCGAAAGGGGCCACTTGGCGCTCCCGGTTCATCCCGCGGAAGCTGCCAATCCCAATGGTCCAAATTGACGATCACGCAAAGCGCAACTCTAGCGTTATCAGGCCATCGAAGGGGACGTCGCTTCACAATAGGGGACCAGTCGTAAAAGCCGTGGTCCTGCCCAACGTTGCGTTCTCCGGGCATCAGGCGAGTCCTTTCTGCTTCTGCTGGTCTATGTAAGCTACGACCTGATCGTAGTAATTCTTCATGTAGTAGTCGGCGATTTCATCTGCAGTAGTGAACCACACATCCTTGTGTGCCTTCACGTACGCCAACGCCTGGTCCAGATACTTGGCACGGTGAGGCTTCCCGATCCAGTAACAGTGCAACGACACGCACATCACACGACCGCTCGTGGCGCCCTCCTCGTACAACACGTCAAATTGGTCTTTGATCATTTGGCTGAAATCCGAGGCGTCGCGATGCCAGCCCTGCACTCTATTGTCGTTTAGCTGAAATGTGTAGGGGACGTGGATGAACTTGTTCCCATTCTTGACTTTCATAGGAAACGGCTGATCATCGAACGCCCAGTCCGTGTGATAAATTAAACCGGCTTCAGCCATCAGATCTGGCGTGTTGACCGAATTGCCTCCACCGGCCTGGAGCGCGCCCTTGATTTGTTTGCCTGTATGCTTTTTGATGGTCGCAACGATGTCCTGCCAGTAGGCTCGCTCCTGGTCGATCGGGTACTCCGTCACCGGGCGAGTGTTGTAGATTCCGTGCGCCATGTAGTCCCAATTCCGCGCCACCATCGCCTCGCGGATCTCTGGGCAGTGATCCAGCTGCGCTCCATTCTGACAGGCGCATGCACGAATCCCGTGTTTGTCCAGCACCTCTAACATGCGCCAAAAGCCTACGCGGTTACCGTAGTCCCGATAGGAATAACTTGCGATGTCTGGCTGCGTTGGTCGATTCTGGGGGGTGTACTCATACCATTCCATGTTTGGGGCTACCCAGAACGCAACGCGGGCGTTGTTCGGCCATTTGATCACCGGCCGATCGATAATAGGAGAATAGTCCCATCGATCGGGTGCCAACACCAGCCGGCCGGCGCTTGTAGCTGGTTGAGCCACGGCGGATCTCCCGGTGTACGCTTCGTACAGCGCGGCGCCACCGAAACCGGCGAGAGCCGCCTTCCCGGTACAGTCCAAGAAGGAGCGGCGAGTAATCTCATCGCACGGTTTGGCTCCTCTACGCGGATGCCCGGATTCGCTGTTGCGTGTCATTCACGGCTCCTCTTTCGTCATTACACCAGCAGATTGAGTGGCATTTCTCGCTACTTGGTGTTGCCGACCCTTGTTGGAACGGGCCCGAAAGCCTTAGGCGGCACTCGGTGGTGAGTCGCAGCCTCATAGGCGGACCCGGCCTTAATCACTGCCGGGTCACTGCCTGGGGCGGCCCACAGCATCAAACTGATTGGCATCGGGCTAGGCAGACGTGATTCGACGGTCCCGGTCACCGTTGCGTAGCTCGTCTTATCCGTGGATAACACATACTGCGGCTCATAAACGATCCGTGTATAGCCGGCCGGTACAACCATCTCAGGTCCACCCATCAGTGCAGTAAACTGACCACAGCAGCTGATGGACGCTCGGTCGTTGATTGAAGGTTCAGAGGGGCCACCCAGTTTGAAATGAGGCAAAGTGTTCTCAGGATTAACGAAGACGTCAATGTTGTTCTCGTACATGACCTTGAGGATGATCATCCGGAGGACAGATTGCATTTTCAGATAGCTGACGCCGCCTGGCTCTTCTCTCGGATCCTGGTCGGCAGCCATATTCTGAGCATTCGCGCGGTCGGCATCACTGATCCACTTGGCGTTCATGATCCAACTGGTCCAGTCCTTGACTCTGGCGTCCCCTCGGTCTGCTAGATACTTGTTTACGGTGTAGGGACTGCTCGGATTAGCCAAGCCATTCGGAATGCTCCTCAAGTTGATCTTGTCCGACAGCGGCGCCTTACCGCTGGCCAAAGCCACGGCATAGTTCACCGACGTCACGTCCCAACCTGGCACGGCGTACTGCAGTTCGCCACCACGGCTCCGCTGCCAAAACAACTCGGGCACATTGTGCGGCAGGATTTCGGCGATCGCCTGCTGAAAGGTGTATTTCATGTTCACAACGGCAGGATCGTCTGGGTATCTGGGATCGACCGACTCAACCAGTTCGGCGCCAAGCTGGTCCCTGAGAACGGCCTTGATTTCCCTGTCAATCTGGTCGCTTATAGCCGCGTCGTTATTTGTGTGCTTGACCATAAACTCCCGAACTACGCCGACTCGCATCCCTTTCAGCGGCTTATTCTTCACATCTTTGTCGTTCACTACGAAGCTGGAATACGGCTCCTTCGGTATCAATGCTTTTGGAATCGCCGTAAACATGTCTGTTGACTCGTAGCCCTTGATTGCGTCCAGGACTGAGACAGCGTCACTCACAGTCCGGCAGTGGAGGCCCGCGCGGTCGCCGGAGGATCGACTCATGTCGCCGCCGTCCATAAGGATGCCTTTGGTGGTCAGCAAGCTAACGACGTCATTCCGCGAAGCAGGTCCTTTACACGATGCAGTTGTCTGCTCGCAAATTGAACAAGTCACTAGGTTCGCCGCGACAGCTACCGCCGACCCACTGCTGGTTCCGCGTGGTAATCGCTCCGTATCGTATGGATTGCACGTTTGACCGCCCCATAGACCGTAGGTCATGTTCCCGTCAGGCAATACGGACTTCGGTCGGGCGGGACCAGGTATGGCACCCCGCGCATTCGCCCACAACCCCCGCGCCGTTGCGGTCGTTATCGCGTAGACGATTGCCCCCTTTTGGCGCATCTCGGCAATGTCCGGAGAGTCGACTTTAGGCACATCCATAGCGAAGTTAACGTCGTCGCCTCCGGTCGATCGCATGTCCTTCGCGTCATACCAATTCTTTGCGGCCATTACGGCGCAGTACAACGGCAGCTTGGTCAAATCGGGCTTTGTGCCGTACTGACTGTCCAGTTGGGCGGCACGCTCGAGCGCGTCGGGCTGCTTTCGAAACTCCTCACACTCCGGCGGCGCGCCGGGTGGCAGCGGCCCGGCGGACGGCGCTCTGTCGAAGTCTCCCCTGCAGGTCACCGACCGTTCGCCGCGGATGTTCAGCGTCTCAAGCGCGTTCAGTTGCCCGGCATTTGGAATGCCGACACGCATACCGAATTGTTGCTGCACGCTCGGCTCTGAGATGGTCGATTCCATCCGACCGAACTCGAATGGAAGCCCGACGTACTCCTGAAAGTTCGGAAAGACGGTCGATACAGAAATCGTGTTCGTCGGAAATGTAAGCCTCGAGCCTGCGCGTACGGCTCCAGTGGCGGGCGGGATCGGAAGACCATCCGCGGTGACCAGGGCTGTGCAGGTGCCGTTGTAAGCCTTGGCCCTGTTGATGTAGGACTGGACTACCATCTGGCAAGTCGTCTGCCCGGACTTAATGGCGCGCTGTATATCTGCCATCGACGCCTCTTCGATGGCGAACCGGCTCTGCGCTGACGCTAGAATGGGAACCAGTGTCAGCACGGCAGCGCAAGCGGCCGACCCCATGAGACGCCGGCACGGTCGCGCTGTGACACATCTCATCCCTTCCCCCCACGTCTTTCGATGTACGGCCCCAGCCTCACGCTGAACGCGGCGCAAAACCGCAGAATCGCCTGACTCTGCGATCCCAAAGTCGAAAAGAGGCGCCTTGGACGACGGCGGCCACCTGGACGAGTTCATGCGCTTCGACGAGCCCGAGGACCTTCCCAAGAACCGAGTGGCGGGTCAACGTGCACGAAGATAGCGCGTGGCAGAGAGCTCGAGAGAAGCTCCAGCCACGATGCAGCTCCTCGGACAGTTGCCAAGCCCCGTCCCAGTCTTGATTACTTGACCTCGACGTACTCGTACTTGTAAAGCGGATTCGCCGGCGGATGGTGCTCATCGAAGCAGCCACCGCCCGTCGGGAACTTGCCGCACTTCTCCTTGAACAACGTCAGCAGGTCAGCAATGTCCGCGTCGGACAGCTGCTTGGGCCCGTACGCCGGCATTCGCGGGCCGCCTCTGCGGATCTTCGTCGTGATCATCTCGTCGCTCATGCGCGTGGACACGTCGCGCAGCGACGGACTCGGCCACTTGTCGCCCGCTATCACGTACTCGCTGTGGCACATCCAGCACTGCATGTAATAGATTTCCCCGCCTCGCTCCACCCCGCTCTTCGCACCGGCCCGGGTGTGCGCCTGCAGCTGCGCATTGCGGTCCCACGGATCCGGGTCCATCCCCTGGTATGGCGCCTTCGCCGGCTCCCGCGCGGCGCCCTGCGCGAATGCCGATCCGGCCGGCGACTCGCCGACGCGAACCTGCACCGCGATGCTCACAATCAAGAGAGCGAACGCTGCCTTCGCCCACGTTGACACGTTCATCGCACTATCCCCCTTCATCGGGTCCCTGCCGCCCTACTCGAGCGGCTGGACCTTGACGATGTAGCCATGCTGGTCGCCGTAGTAGAACGTCGGCGGGTTCGTCGAGTTGTCGATGTACGACATGTAATCGAAGCTCCACGGGGAGGGCAGCACGTACTCGACCCACAGACCGGTCTTTGGGTTGAAACGGTCCACGCGGCCGCTCGACTGCGAACCGGACCAGAGGTCGCCGTTCTTGTCCATTCGCGCGGAGTACGAGTGGTAGTAGGGCGTCGGCGGCGTGTACTGGGTGAGCGCGCCCGTCTTCGGGTCGTACTTCGACAGCTTCTGAGCGCCCGACCAGATGTTGCCTTCCTTGTCGAAGGTGCCGCGTCCGCGCGGCCCGCCGATCGGAACCGGAATCTCGCGGAGCTCGCCCGTCTGGGTGTCGAGCCACACGATCCAGCTGCCGCTGCCGCCGCCAAAGTAGCGGCCGTCCCAGCTTATGAAGTTGCCGTAGGTGTTGTTCACCCGTTTCATGTCCCACGTCTTCGACGGGAGCCCTGTGTCGAACACGCCGGGCAGATCGTATTTCTTGATCTTGCCGGCGTCGGTTCTCCAGATCGACTTGCCGTCGGGATGCATCGCCATGTTGCCGTTCTGCTCCAGATCCGTCATGACCGCCATCATCGCGCCGGTCTTCGGATCGATGCGCGTGATGCTGCGATCCCAGGTCCCGGTGGTGTACACGTACCCGGTGTGCGAATCGATGAACAGGCCGTGCTGGCCCGGGTGGATTCCCGGCGGCGTGGTGTACGGATCGACGTCGATCGTACGACCCCGCCGGAACGCGCGGATCGGGAATCCTGTAGCTGATCACCTTGCCGGTCTTCGTATCGAGCTTCCCGACGAACGGGCTCCGGTTCACGTTGAACCAGACGTTGCCGTCACTGTCGCCCGCAACGTCGTGGATGTTGACGAGAGCGTACGGCAGCTCGTACTCGGTGATGATCGCCCGCGTGCTGATCCCATTCGGACGCGGGAACGGCTCGATCATCGGGTACTCGGAGTCCGGGTTGCGGATGCGGCCGAGCCAGTCGGCGATCATCTTCGCGGAGGGCCGCAACTCGCCGGGCTTGGCGCCGTTGTGTTGGGTGAGCACCCGGTGCGAGTAGTTCGTCATCCGATCGACGATCTTGACCCAGTCGGCCGGCTCGAACGTCTGCATGAACGCCTTCTCGCCGCCGTGGCAGCTGTTCGTGCATTCGTTCACGTACGTGCGCTTCTCGAGCGCCGTGCCCGGCATGTTGAACAGCCACTCCGACCCGGTCAGCTGTGTCAGGATGTCTTTGGTCGGCGGAAGGAACTGCGTGTCCGAGATCCGCTCCACCAGCACGTCGGGGATCGTCGTGGCGCCGTCGATCCGGATCGGATCCACCACGTAGCGCTTGAACTCCATCGGCCGCGCGATCCGGAACACGTAATCGCCGGTCGCGAGTTTCGGGAACTCGAACGTGCCGGCTTCGGTGGTGTACACGGTCGTCCGGATCCCCGTAGTCCTGGAGATCAGCTGCATCATGAGGCCGTCCACCGGGAGGGTCACGCCACGGAGCACTTCGGTGACCTTGCCATGAGGGCCGCCCAGGACCGGGCCCACGTTGGGAGCCGGCCGGGCCTCCGCCGAGACGGCGGCTGAAGCTGCCGCCGATTGTGCCGCCACGCTGGTCGCCTGCCACGAGGTGGCTGACAGCAATGCCACCGTCACGAACACGACCGCGCCAATCAACAAATAACGCCGCATGCGGTCCTCCTAGATCCTGACCACAGTTGCCTGCTCGGGCTCTTGCCGATCCAGTTCTGCGGAACCCGCTATTCCGTTGCCGTCACGTCGTCGGCCGCTTCCACTTGGCCTGCCAGCGCGCACGCATCCCGGCGCGATCCACCTCGTTGCCGCGCAGGTACACCTTGTCGATCCGGCGCGTGTTCGCAAGGTTCTCGAGCGGGTTGGCGTCGAGCACGATGAAGTCTGCGCTCCTGCCGCTGGCGACCAGGCCCGTGTTCAGCCCCGCCACTTTCGCGCCGTTGCTCGTCGCGAAGGTGATCGCTTCCATCGGCGTGAAACCCATGTTGATCCAGTTCTCGAACCGCAGCTGCTCGTACCAGCCGAACCCCCGGCCCGCCGATCCGTTGTCGCTGCCGAACACCATCAACATGCCCGCGTCGATCAGCTTCTTCGCTTCGACGCCCATTTCCTGCGAGCTCCTCTTCGCGCGCTCCACGGCTTCGGGGGTCATCCGCTTGATCGAGTCACCCAGTTGGGACATCACCTGCTCGCGCGGGAGCATCTCCCAGAGGAGCGGATCGTCCCAGGCCTGCGGTCCGAGTGCGGTGGACGACCCGTGGTCGCTGAACCAGAGTAGGAACTTGCTCGTCGTCACCCGCTCGCGGATGAGCGCGAGGAACGCCTCGTCTGGACGGTCTCCCATGCGAACCGGCATGTGCACGGACCCGACGAGCCCAGCCTTGTACATCCGCTTCGCATCCGCCAGCGTCACCGTGTGTGCGGCGACATAGGTCCCCTGTTTCGTGGCCTCGTCAATGACCGCTTCGTACACCTCGGGCGGCATGTTCTTGATCTGGCCGCCGCGATCGTCGAGCCAGATCTTGATGAAGGCGGGCTTCGTCTTGACGTAATCGCGCACCGCCTCGCGCGCCTCCTCGGGCGTGGTGACCGGATACATGATGTCTTTGCGCGCTGGATGGCCCTGCGCGCCGGATCCTGGCCACGACATGCCTGGGCCGGCGGTCCGGAACAGGGCGGCGTTCGGAATCACCTCATCCGACATCTTCCTCGGCACGTCGCCCCACGGCGTCCGCCCGGTCTTCGGTAGATTCGGATCGCGCGGCGAACCGTACACGTCCAGATGATCGCCCGGCATGATCTCGCGCTCGGCGAGATCCGCGATGCTCACGACGGCACCGAACCCGGTATACGCAAACCGCTCGAGATGATCGATGAGGTTCTCACGGGTGAAGTTCGCCTTCGACGTCGTGCCTTCGACGACGTTCTCGAAGCCGAGGTGCCCGTGCAGATCCACCTTGGTCGGCATCACCGATTTCCCGGTCAGGTCGACGCGAGTCGCCCCGTCCGGCACGGCGACTTCACCCCGGCGGCCCACGGCCATGAATTTGTCGTCCTCGACAACGAAGACCGCATCCTCGATGACGGTCCCGTCGCCAGGAATGAGCCGCGCCCCTTCGAAGACGGTGACCCGCGAGTTTGCCGTCTGGGTCGAGTTTGCCGTCTGGGTGTTGACGGGGCCCGAGCAGGCCGCTGCCACGAACACACAGGCGAAGATGAGTTGGTCGCCTACTCCCCTCCGCGTTCGGCGCATGAGACCTCCTCCGAGACAAACAGACAGTTGCCTGATGCAGAGTCAGATCGCACCACTTGATCGCAATCGCACGATTCCAGGCGGAACAAGTGCGAGTCGACGAGGACGCCGGTTCCTTCAGGGGCCGTGCTGATACGACGGAACAGTTCCTGGCGCGGAGGCTCAACCGCCTGCTGCAGACGACTCGGATTAAATTCTGATGCGTCAGCGGTGTAGCTCGCCGCCGCGGCGCTCACTGCGGATGGTGCCGGAGAGAATTCGTGAACGAGGCCATCGAGAGACGCGTTTACCCTGCGGGGCGCCAACGACTGGTGTGCCTTAACCACTCGGTAGCGTGGCGCGCGCCAGACAATTCGCCGCGTTCTGACAAGAGCGCTCGGCACAAGGCGATGACCTCACTGGCATCGGCGCTTGGCGAATTCGCAATCATCGGGGGGCCTCGTGCCCCGACCACCGCGATGTGGTCATCGAGTATACAATTCGGGCGAGAGTGTATACCAAGCGCGAGGCATGGACAACTTCAACGGGTGCGAAACAGTGTTCGGAGACTCAGCGTCGATACGCCTCCCTACTCGATCGGCCGAACTGCGCGACAAAATCGAAGAGGAAATCGCCTTAGGTGCTTTCGCTCCAGGTGCTCGTCTCGATGAATCGGAACTCGCGGGCAGGTTCGGCGTGTCGCGAACGCCTATTCGGGAAGCCCTGATTCAGCTCGCTTCGATGGGCATCGTCGACATCCGGCCCCGGCGGGGCGCTGTGATTCCGCAATTGTCTCCCCATCGGCTGCTCGAGATGTTCGAGGTCATGGCGGAACTGGAAGCGATGTGCGGCCGGCTGGCATCGCGGCGGATGTCGGAGGAGGACCACTGCAGGCTTGTGGAAACGCATCGCGAGTGTTCTGCTGCCTTCCGCAGCGGAGACGGGGATGCCTATTACTTCAAGAACGAACGGTTCCACCATGTGATCTACGCTGGCAGCCACAATTCGTTTCTCGCCGAGCAGGCCTGGACCCTCCATCGCCGCCTTCGTCCACAACGTCGCCTCCAGCTTCGAACGCGCGACCGTGTGGCGCGCTCCTTTGATGAGCACGAAATCATTGTCCAGTCGATATTGGCCGGGGACGCCGATCGGGCGGCTGAACTCCTCCGCAAGCACGTAGTCATCCAGGGCGAGCGGTTTGCGGATCTGATGGCGCTCCTGCCTCGGCTTGAAGGCTAGTTGTCTTTGCGAAACACGTTGTTCATCCGTGAGCGCGCGCACCCAGCCGCCGATGATGGAGACGGAGGTGGAGGTGGAGGTGCCGGGATGTTCACGCACACCTTCCGCCGGACGCCGACGGGTCGTTCCCGTACGTCGACGCGACACGCGCGAACCGGTTCGGCGTGCAGGTGTAGTGGAACTACTGACGAGGGCCGGTCTAAAGACCGGCCCCTACACTCTCCGAGACCGACCGGCCCCTACAGGAGCTTCACGGTGAGCGGGGGCAGGTCGAGACCCACTGCAGTGGCCGTCCAGGTCTCTCCCGCATGAATGAACTGCGGGTCGGTCAGCGACCCCGTCGTGATCATGTCGCCGGCGACCAGCCGCTCCGCACCGGCCTGCCGCGCCATCGCGACCGACAGTTCCGCGAGGCACAGCGCGGGGCTCTTCAAGACGTTCTTCCCTGAACCCTCCTGGACCAGGTCGCCGTTCTTCGCCAGGCGCAGCGCGAATGTCGGCAGCGCCTCCACGAGGGCTGGAATCTGCCCCGCAGCGACAGGCTGCGGAGTCCCGACAATGAGCCCGACGTGGAAGCCGAGCGCGGCAACGAAGTCCACGGGCTGGAACTTCCAGTCCGGATACGGGCAGTCCACGATCTCGAAGCCGAGCGCGAGCCACTCGACATCCGCGAGTGCCGCCGCGGCATCGTCGCCATGTTCCCCGAGCGGACTCTTGAGCCCGAACACAATCTCGGGCTCGATCTTCGGTGCACGCGCCCGTCCGAGCGGCAGCGATGCGCTCCCGTCACGCGCCATGTGCACCGTGTCGTCGTACATCGGCGCCCAGACGAGCGTGTCGAGCTTGAGCACCTTCCAGACGGCCCTGTTCGCGAAGCCGACCTTGACGCCGCGTGTCGTGTGTCCCTGCGCCCGGCGCATGCGCGCGCCTTCCGCTTGTGCACGGTAGGCCGCGTTGAGATCGAGGGTCGAGTCTCCGGCCGACGGTGGCGACAGCATCTCGCCCTTCGCGTTGGCCGCGAGCACCTGTTCGGCGAAGCGGGTGGTGTCGATCATTTCGCGGTCACCGGAATGCCGAGAGCCGCCGTCGCCGGCTGCCTGGACGCCTTGAGCCCCAGCGCGATCCCCGCGGCAATGAGTGCCATCAGCGCGCTGCCGTAGAAGCCGACCGACCAGCTCCCGAACCGTTCGAACAGGAGCGCGCCCACCCAGCCGCCGATGATGGAGGCAACCCCCTTCGCGGTGTAGAGGACCGCGTAGTTGGATGTCGCGTGCCGCGATCCGAAGTAGTCGGCCGCTGTCGCCGGGAACAGCGAGTAGATTTCACCCCACGTGAAGTAGACCGCCACGAGCACCGCGGCGAACCACGCGCCCGACAGCTGCCCGAGCGGTACGACCAGGAACAGGCAGATGGCTTGGAGCACGAAGGCGATCACCATCCCGTTCTCGCGCCCGATCTTGTCCGAGGCCCACCCCCAGAAGACCCGGCTTGCGCCGTTGGCCAGCGGGCTCAGCGTCGCGGCCATCGTCAACACCGCGGCCGGGTAGCCCCACGATGAAGAAATCGGCCCGGCGTTCGCAGTGACGAGCAGGCCGCCGGTCGCCATCAGGACGAACGCGACATACATCGCGTAGAACTGCGGCGTCCGCAGCATCTCCATTGTCGTGAAGTGCCGCTTCCCCACCTGCGACGCGGCCGTCGCCGTGGTCGCCGCGGGCTTCGCGGGCTCCGGTGGCGGGTGACGGAGGAACTGCGCCACCACCAGGATCACAACCCCCTGCAGCACGCCGGTCGCGACGAACGCGGCGGCGTACCCGCGGTTCGCGATGATCGACGAGATCATCGGAATGAAGAGCGCCGTGCCGCCGCCGAAGCCTGCGGCCATGATCCCCGAGGCGAGGCCGCGGCGGTCCTTGAACCACTTCAGCGCCGACCCGATCGACCCGCTGTAGACGAACGCGGCGCCGGTCCCGGCCACGCAGTAGAGGACGTAGAGCATCGGCAGCGACGTGGCGTAGCCCATTCCCGCCCACCCGAGGCCGCACAGCAGGCCGGCCGCGCTGATGAAACCGCGTGGCCCGAGGCGGTCGATGAGCCAGCCATCGAGCGGCTGGACCCACGTCTGGAACAGGATGAACAGCGTGAACGCGAACTGGATGTCGGAGAGCCTCCACTGCGTGCTCGCCTGCAGTGGCCTGACGAAGAGCGTCCAGGCGTATTGCAGGTTCGCGATCATGATCATCGCGATCAGAGATGCCACGAGCTGGAACCAGCGGTTGTTCACGTTCATTGATCCCTCCGCTGCCTGATTTCATCGAGCAGCTTCGTGCACGCGTAGACCGCGCGCGTCGCGGGCATCGGCACCGCAAGCCGTTCGCCCAGTTCGACTACCGCACCGACGATCGCTTCGATCTCCATCGGACGTCCTGCCTCGTAGTCCTGCAGCATCGACGTCTTGTGCGCGCCCACCTTCTCGGCACCGGCGATGCGCTGGTCGATCGAGACCGGCAGCCGGATGCCGAGCTTCTGCGCAACCGCTTCCGTTTCCGTCATCACCTCGCGCACCACCTTCGACACCTCGGGGTGGCGCACCATCTCTTCGAGCGTCGCGCGGGTCATGGCGCTGATCGGGTTGAAGACCACGTTCCCCAGCAGCTTCACCCAGATCTCGGTCCTGATCCGCGGTGTCACCGGGCAGCGCAACCCGGCCGCGACGAGCGCCGACGCGATCGCCGCGCTGCGCTCCGACTTGGTCCCGTCCGGCTCGCCGAGCGCCAACCGGTTCCCCTCCGTGTGACGGATGACGCCGGGCTCGACGATCTCCGTCGCGAAGTACGCCAGCGAACCGATGACGCGCGCCGGGTCGATCGCCGAGGCGATCGCGCCGCCGGGATCCACCCGCTCGAGCCGCAACCCCTCGAGCTCGCCGCCGTGGCGCTGGAAGTACCACCACGGGATGCCGTTCTGCGTGCTGATGACCGCCGTCTCCGGCCCTAGCAGCGGGCCGAGCTGCGGCGCCAGCGACGTGAGGCTGTGCGCCTTGACGCCGAGCACCACGACGTCGGCCGGGCCGATCGCGGCCAGATCGCCGCACACCGTCGGCCGCACCTCGAAATCCCCCTCAGCGCTCAAGATCGTCAAGCCGCGGGACCGCATCGCTTCGAGATGCTGCCCCCGCGCGAACAGCACGACATCTGCGCCCTTGCGAGCGAGCTTCGCGCCGATGTACCCGCCGATCGCCCCGGCACCCGCGATGACGATGCGCATCAGGCCTTCTGCGCGAACGCCTCGGCCACCACGCGCCGCTGGATCTTGCCCGTCGCGGTGCGCGGAATCTGCGTCGTCACGTGGATCTGCTTCGGCCGCTTGAAGTCCGAAAGACGCTCCTTGCAGTACGCGAGCAGGTCGGCTTCGGTCGCGCCAGTGCCTTCGTTCAGGACCACCGCCGCGGCGACCTCTTCGCCCCACATCTGGTGCGGCACGCCGAAGCAGACCGCTTCGGCGACGGCCGGATGCGCCAGGAGCACTTCGTCGATCTCGCGCGGCGCGATCTTCTCGCCGCCGCGATTGATCAGTTCCTTGATGCGCCCGGTCAGCGTGAGGTAGCCGTCGGCATCGAGGAAGCCCTGGTCGCCGGTGCGGAACCAGCCGTCGGTGAACGACGATGCGTTGGCCTCCGGATTGTTCTCGTATCCGGTGATGACGTTAGGCCCCTTGATCACAACCTCGCCGCGCTCGCCCCGCGCGAGATGCTTCCCGCTCCCGTCCATGATGCTGATCTGGACGTCGGTGCCGGGCCCGACTGCTCCCGGCTTCCGCTGGGATGGCGGCAACGGGTTGGATGCCATCTGGTGCGCGGCTTCCGTCATGCCGTACGCCTCGAGGACCGGCGCGCCAAAGGCGGCTTCGAGGTCCGCCATCACCTGCGGCGGCAGCGACGCGCTGCACGATCGGATGAAGCGCAGGCGCTCGGCACCGGCCGGCTTCCCTGCCGCAGGATCGGCACGCGCGAGCAGGAGCTGGTGAATCGTCGGCACGGCCGAATACCACGTCGCTCCGTAGTCCTTCGCCGTGCGCCAGAACGACAGCGGGTTGAACTTCGCCGGGCACGACCAGCATGCCGCCGGTCGCCAGCGTGCCGAGCGTCGACGCAACCAGGCCGTGCACGTGGAACAGCGGCATGACGCAGAGCGACACGTCGCTGGACGTCAGCGCGTAGCTGCGTGCGACGTTGCCCGCAGAGATCGTGAGGTTCTTGTGCCCGAGCGGCACCCGCTTCGGACGCCCCGTGCTGCCGCTGGTGTGCAGGATCAGCGCGACGTCGTCGAGCGACGGCTGCGCGACGCTGTCGGCCGGCGTGGCGCCGGCGATGCTGGCGACACCCTGCGCGTCCACGTCGACGGACATGACACGTACGCCGCGGGACTGCGCGGCCGCGCGGGCAGCCTCCGCGCCGGTCGGCGGCAGGAGCAGCAGTTTCGCGTTGGTGTCGTCGAGATAGAAGGCGAACTCTTCCTCTTTGTAGCCCGGGTTCAGCGGCGCCGCCGTCCCGGCTACTGACGCCGCGATGAAGGAGACGATCGCCGGCAGGCCGTTGGGAAAGGCCATGCCGACACGGTCGCCACGGCTGATGCCGGCGCCCGCCAGCGCGCGGGCCATCGACTGCACCTGTTCGCGCAGCGACCCATACGTCACGCGGATGTTCTGCTCGGGTAGAACGATGGCGATGCTGTCGGCCGGAACCGGTTCGAGCAGCCCCGTCAGCGTGGTTGGAAGGGAGGCCAGAGGGGTCATAGGCGCCATACTGTGGCTCACGGACGTCTGGGCGTCAACCGATCAGGGATCGGGATCCGGGATCAGGGATCAGCGAGGCTCCGCCGTGGAGATGGCCGCGTCCGCTGGAGCGCAGACCGGCCGCTCGATCAGGTGCGTGTGAGCCGGCAAGCGGAAGTGGATGGGGCCGGCGATACCGGTCAGGGATCGGGGACCAGGGATCAGGGATCAGCACGGCTGCGCTGTGGAGACGGCCGCGTCCGCTGGAGCGCAGACCGGCCGTTCGATCGGGTGCCTGCGAGCCGGCAAGCGGAAGCGGATGTGGCCGGCGTCAGTGCGTGAGCCCGTAGATCATGTAGTTCACGCCGAGCTTGTACGCCTCGTTCGTATTCGAGAACGGGAACAGCCCGCGCCCGGACCACTCCCAGTACTCCGGCACGTCGTTGTCGAAGTTTGCGACGACCATCAGCCGCTTCGACGGATCGTTGTCCTCGTAGATCCCCAGGTAGGTCGGACGCTGGCCCGACATCGGGTGGACGATCGCATCGATGTCGGCGATGGCGAAGAACGAATCGAAGATGCGCGTCGAGTCCTCCAGCTGCACGAAGCGGCCGCTCGGCAGCACGCGCCGCATCTGCTCCTCGAAGTGCGCCCACTGGCCGGGTCCGTCGAAGTCCTCGAACACGGCGAAGCCGCCCTTCAGCAGGTAGGCGCGGAACGACTCGGCTTCCGTGTCGGTGAGCTCCCAGAACCCCGGCTCCCACATGAAGGCGATCGGATATTTCATCAGCTCGGGATCGTCGAGCGTGAGCACGCGGCTGCCGTCCTCACGGATGTCGATGAGCGTGAGCTCGCGGAGGATCTGCGAGAGGTTCTGCTCGGCGCGCGGGTAGTCGTGATCCCAGGCGCTGTTCCAGTAGCGGCGCCCGCCGCTGCCGCGTTGCCAGCGGAGGCGGACAAATGTGATGCGGCCGTCGTACTCGACGTCAGGGCTGTATCCGCTTCCGGGAAGATCCATCCCGCCGCGAAACCCCTGGTACGCAGCGACGGCCGGACCTGCGTGCGGCGGCGGTGTCGCCACAGCTGCGGTCACGATCGCGACGAGTCCGAGGAGCCGGAGCGCCCGACGCACGGGGCATTATCGCGCAGGCGGGCACGTCAGGAGGGTCGGGACGTTCCGGGAAGAGTCGGGACGGATGAGGCCGCCTGGTGCTCCAGCCGTGGAGTTTGCCCGGCCGGCCTTCCCGACCCGGAGCCTTGCTGGCCTTCCCACCGGCCACCCGCCCGGGTCGGCCCTTTGAGCTTGAACGCTCCGCGACGCTCAAGTACAGTGCGACGGCCACTTTACCCCGTAGCTCAGCACCTGTCGGAGGCTGCAGTTCATGAAGCGTTTCACCATACCCGCTCTCGTCGCCATCGCCGGCGCGCTTGCGCTCACGATGGCGCCGGTGCAGGCGCAGAATCGCGCCAAGGCGACCAACGTCTCGGTCATCCCGCACGAGGCAGTGCCCAACTTCTTCAAGAATCCTCCCGGCATCTACACCGGGGAGAACATGGGCATCTCGACGGACTCGAAGGGGAACATCTACATCTATCACCGCGCGAACGAGACGCGGCTGTTCCAGTACAACCCGCAGGGCACGTGGGTGAAGGAGTTCGGCCGGAACAACTACGGCTTCGCCTTCGCGCACTCGGTCCGCGTCGACTCCCAGGACAACATCTGGGCGGTCGATGAAGGGACCGACATGCTCGTGAAGTTCAACCAGGAAGGCAAAGTCATCATGACCGTCGGCCGCCGCGAGGATCCGGTGGCGATGCTCGGCGGCATGCCTGGCCAGGGTGTCTTCCACGGCCGCAACGAGAACTACCGCTTCGGCCGCCAGACCGACATTGCGTGGGACCAGCAGGGCAACATCTTCGTGTCCGACGGCTACTTCGATGGCCGCGTCGTGAAGTTCGACAAGAACGGCAAGTTCGTCAAGGCGGTCGGCAAGCGCGGGCCGGGCAACCTCGAATTCAACACCCCGCACTCCATCGCCACCGATTTCCAGGGCAACGTCTACGTCGGCGACCGCGGCAACCAGCGCGTGCAGGTCCTCGACAACGATCTGAACTGGAAGGCGAACTTCGACCAGGTCGGCAACCCGTGGGCGGTCTGCGTCTCAGGCGGCCCCGGTCCGAAGGATCCGGGCAAGCAGTACCTGTATGTCTCGAACTCGTGGCCCGACAGCGCCCCCGCGGCGGCGACGGAGTTCACCGGCGAGGTGTACAAGCTCGAACTGAACGGGACGATCGTCGGCAAGTTCGGCAAGGGCGGCAAGGCTCCCGGTGAGTTCTCGACGATTCACCAGATGGACTGCCGCGATCCGAACACCATTTACACGGCGGAGATCAACAACTGGCGGTCGCAGAAGATCCTGCTCAAGCCGCAGTCCGCTCCCAATCGCACCAGCGCGCAGCAGTAGGAGGCGGACATGAATCGCACACTTAAGGGTCTGGTAGCTGCAGGTGTCCTCGCGTTCGGCGGATCGTTGGCGGCGCAGTCGGGCGCGCCCGACATCGCGTTCGACAGCGTCGACCTGCTGAAGACGACGGACAAGGAACAGAAGGAAGGGATTGTCGTCGGTGAAGTGGGCGGAGTCGGCCGCGATTCGCGCGGCCGGGTGTTCGTCTACACGCGCACCGGCCATCCCTACGCCACGCTGGGCGACAACCGCACGTTCTATCGCAACGGCTCGAAGCTGCTGCAGTTCGACGCAAACGGCCAGTTCGTGCGCGAGCTCGGACAGGACGTCTACGGCTTCAACGCCGCGTGGGGCCTGCGCGTCGATGCCCAGGACAACGTGTGGACGATCGACCAGGGCGCGAACCAGGTCGTGAAGTTCGACTCTGAAGGGCGCGTCGCGCTCGTGCTCGGACGCAAGCCCGAGGCGATCGCCGTGCGCCAGGGTCCGCCCCCGGGCGCGCCTCCTGCAGCAGCGGGCGGCGGCGGTGGCGGGCGCGGCGGTCCGGGTGCTCCCGGTGGTGGTGGCGGCGGACGCGGCGGCGGCGAGGGTGCCGCGGCACCGGCGCCTGGCTCCGGCACGCCCGGTTCGACGTTCAACCGTCCGTCTGACGTGGCCTTCGACAGCGCCGGCAACATCTACATCGCCGACGGCATGAACGGGAACGTCAACCGCGTCGCGAAGTTCAACAAGGAAGGGAACTTCGTGAAGCAGTGGGGCTCGACCGGCGCGGGCGACGGTCAGTTCAGCGGGCTGAAGGCGATCGCGGTGGACAAGCAGGGCAACGTCTACGTCGCCGACGCCGGCAACAAGCGCATCCAGGTGTTCGACGGCGACGGCAACTTCAAGTCGCAGTTCGCGAACGTCGGCAACCCGATCGCGATGTGCATGACGACCGGCGCCACGCAGTACCTCTACATCTCGCACTCGGGCGACGCCGACGGGATGGTGGATGCCGCGATTTACAAGGTCTCGCTGGACGGCAAGATCGTCGGCAAGTTCGGAGCGGCCGGCAAGGGGCTGAAGCAGTTCGGCCTCGCGAACTCGATCGACTGCCGCAACGAAAACGAGCTGCTGGTCGGCGAGCTGACCAACTGGCGCGTGCAGAAGGTCTCGCTGAAGAAGTAGCGCTCCCGCATCCTCTCCTTCCGGAGCACCCGCTGGGGTGCTCCGGAAGGATCGTTCCGCCCTCGCATCCGTCCGCGCACGCCGAACCTTTTCGTTCCTCGCCTCGTCAAATCGCCCGAACCCTCAGCCGGAAGGGCGGAGTCGGCATCTCCAGCCCTGCTATGATTTCCCGATATGCAGCAGACACATTCGTTCCAACGGCAATTCCTCGCGGGCGTCGCAATCGTCGCCCTGCTCGCCGGAGGAGTCGTTGCGGCGCAGGGTCAGCAGAATGCGCCGATGCCCCTCGAGCCGAACCGCGAGCGCGGTGCGAGCGTCACGCCCTCGTATGAGGGGTGGTATCCGAATGCCGACGGCAGCTTCACGATGCTGCTGGGCTATTTCAACCGGAACGCGAAGGAGACGCTCGACATCCCGGTCGGCCCGAACAACAGGATCGAGCCGGGTCCGGTCGACCAGGGGCAGCCGACCCATTTCGAGCTCGGCCGTCAGTGGGGCGTGTTCACCATCAAGGTTCCCAAGGACTTCGGGACCAAGAAGCTGACCTGGACGATCGTTTCGGGCGGCGAGACACAGTCCATCCCGTTCGCCCTGAATGGCGGCTACACGATCGCGCCGTTCAAGGAAATCGGCATGGGGAACGAGCCGCCGGTCCTCGCGTTCACGCAGGGCGGGCAGAAGTTCACCGGACCGCCCATTGGCATCGCGGCCGATGTCACCGGCACCGTCAACACACCGGTCCCCCTGACGGTCTGGCCGGAGGACAAGAAAGGCTCGGATCAGGTGGAGGGCGCTGGCCGCGCCCGCGGCCGCGTGCCGATGGTGGCCAGCGTGTCGCTGCACAAGTTCCGGGGGCCTGGGGCGGTCACCTTTGCGCCGGCTCGCGGCAACGTGTCTCAGCCGGGACAGTCGTTCGCCTCCAACGCCACCTTCAGCGCGCCGGGCGAGTACATCGTCCGGGTGCAGGCGAACGACGAGTCGGGCGAGGGGGGCGCCGGTTTCCAGTGCTGCTGGAGCAACGCCCACATGAAGGTCACGATTAAGTAAGGATTGGCCGAGCAAGACGTAAGGCCAACTTCTGGTTGGACTGGGACCCGAACAGGCCTAGAATCGTTAGCACTACCAACTGGTGCGCGGGGATTTCCCCCCGGAGGAGCACGCACATGATCGACGCAAGGTTCGGCGCCGCGAGACTAGGTGGACTGAGCGCCCTGGCGCTCGGCGCTGCCCTCGTGCTGCCGGCTGCGGCCTCTGCCGCCGACACGCCGACGTTCACGAAGGACATCGCGCCGATCTTCCAGGAGAAGTGCGAAGCCTGCCATCGGCCCGACTCGATCGCGCCGATGTCGCTGAAGACCTACGCGGAGGCGCGTCCGTGGGTGCGCTCGATCGAAGGCCGCGTCGAGGCGCGCCAGATGCCGCCGTGGCACATCGACAAGACGGTGGGCATCCAGAAGTTCAAGAACGATCGGTCGCTGAGCGACGGCGCAGATCGCGACGATCGTGAAGTGGGTCGACGCGGGCGCGCCGCAGGGCGATCCGAAGGACATGCCGGCCGCGGTGCAGTGGCCGGAAGACCAGGCCGTGGAACTACGCCGCGCAGTTCGGCCAGAAGGAGCCCGACCTGATCATCAAGTCGCACGACTTCACGATGCCGGCCGTGTCGCAGGACGCGTGGGACAAGCGGGTCACCGAGAGCGGCATCACCGAGCCGCGCTGGGTGCGCGCGATCGAGATCCGCCCGACGAACCCGAAGGGCCGCCGCATCACGCACCACGCGATCGCGTACCTCGAGCAGGACGAGCCGAACGCGCCGCCGTCGTTCCTCCCGACGCCGTTCATGGAATGGGCCGTCGGCAAGCAGGGCGAGATGATGCGGCCCGGACACCGGCAAGCTGCTGCTGCCCGGCTCGAAGTTCCACTGGGACATCCACTACTCGCAGGCCGGTGAGGAGATCACCAGCGAGCGTCGAGATGGGCATCTACTTCTACCCGAAGGGCCAGGAGCCGAAGTACCGCGACCAACCTGTCGCTTGTGCCGGCGGCGCTCGGCACGATGGACATCCGTCCGAACACGGTCGTCGGTGGCCGAGGGCTTCACGGTGCTGCGCGACGGCGCGCGCATCGAGAGCTTCCAGCCGCACATGCACCTGCGCGGCAAGGCGATGATGGTGGAAGCGATCCTGCCGACCGGCCAGAAGCAGGTGATCAGCCACGTCGACGACTTCAACTTCAACTGGCACAACACCTACGTCTACGCCGACGATGCGGCGCCGCTGCTGCCGAAGGGCACGATCCTGAAGGTCACCGCGTGGCACGACAACACGGCGGCCAAGAAGAGCAACCCCGATCCGAACCAGTGGGTCGGCTGGGGCGATCGCACGGTGGACGAAATGGCCCACGCGTGGGTCAACATCGTCTACATGAACGACGACGACTTCAAGGCCGAGGTCGAGAAGCGCCGGACGGCCGGAGCGACGACGCAGCAGCAGGACTAAAAGAGTCGCAAGTCGTCAGTCGCAAGTCGTCAGTCGCAAGTTGCAAGTCAAAAGGCCGGCGCTCCCGCAAGGGGCGCCGGCCTTTCTCTTTGCGTCGCGATTGTGATGACGTGCGACTTCTGGCTTCTGGTTTCTGGCTTCTGACTTGCGACTTGCGACTTGCGACCTGTACCTTCTGTGTATGCCCGTGCCCCCTCCCGCCTTCCGACTTCCTGGCAGCACCCACGTCGGCCTCGTGCGCCTGCAGGTGGGCGACCTGCAGCGGTCGATTGACTACTACGAGCGCGTACTGGGGCTGCGAGCTGCTCCTGGCGAAGGCGCCGCGGCCGTGCTCAGCGCGGAAGGCGCCGGGGGGGCGCTGGTCGAACTGCGCGAGAAGCGTGGCGTCTCCCCTGCCCCGCGGCGCGGCGCACTCGGGCTGTTTCACTTCGCCCTGCTGCTCCCCGACCGCGCGGCCCTCGGACGCTTCATCGCGCACATGGCGGCGCTGGGACTCCGTTTCGGTGCCGCTGACCATCTGGTCAGCGAAGCGATCTACCTGACCGATCCCGATGGCCTCGGCATCGAGGTGTACGCGGACCGTCCGCGCGACACGTGGCAGCAGCGCGGCGACGAGCTCGCGATGGCCACCGACCCGCTCGATCTGCCGTCGCTGGTCGATGCCTCAGGCGGCGTGGAGTGGGCCGGCGCGCCGTCCGGCACGACGATGGGGCACATGCACCTGCACGTCGGCGACCTGTCTGCCGGCGAGGCCTTCTATCACCGCGCGCTCGGGTTCGACAAGGTCGTGTGGAGCTATCCAGGCGCGCTGTTCCTGTCGGCGGGCGGCTACCACCATCATCTCGGCACCAACACGTGGTCGTCAGGTCCGCCAGCGACCGACGATCAGGCACGGCTCCTCGACTGGGAACTGCGAGTCGGTGCGGATGCCGCGGTGGCTGCGGCCGCGAGCCTGCGCGCGTCAGGGTACACCGTCGAGCGGAGCGGCGATAGCTGGTCGACGGCGGATCCGTGGGGCACGAAACTCCGGCTGTCGTAATGAGATCAGGATGTAGGGGCGGGTCTTCAGACCCGCCCGCTTGTCGTCGTGTCTGAAGACCCGACGCTACACTCGGAACGGGTCAGAACCTCACACGCACGGCGACCTGAAACGTGCGCGGATCGCCGACGGCCGTAATCTGGTTGAACGTCGGCGACGGGTTCGTCGGATACGCACCCGCGCCAAAGTTCCCGTTGCGCGTCAGGTCGTTCCGGGTGTTCGTGAGGTTGAACCCCTCGACCGCAGCCTCCAGGCGCGCGCGCCCGATCGGGAACGAACGGGACAGGCGCGCGTTCAGGCTCATGAAGTCGTCGGCCACACCTGCGTTCCGTTCGATGAACTCGCTGTCGACGATTGGCCGCCCTGCCGTCCCCTGGACCGTCGTGACGCCCGACGTGATGTTGAACGGCAGCGCCGAGTACGCCTGCACCATCCCGCTCAGACGAAATCCGTAGGCGACCTTCTGCCACAGCGTGTCGGCGCGGCGCGTCGGCGCCTCGAGGGTCCACGTGACCGCCAGCCGGTGACGCTGGTCGTCGTCCGAGCGGCCCCAGTCCTTCGAGATGTCGAACGGATCGATCGGTGAGCTGAAGAAGAACTCGCCGACGTTGTTCATCGACTTCGACAGCGTGTAGCTCACCCGGTACGACCCCCAGCTCGCCGGGCGCTGCAGGAACGACAGGTGCAGCCCGTGATACGTGGAGTCGCCCGCCGACGAGTACTGGTTGTTGTTGGCGTAGGCCGGGATGGGGCGGCAGCCATTGTTCGTCCCCGCCGCGACACAGCCCGGCACGTTCTGGTTGATCGACATCAGGAGCCCGGTGCCGCGCACGTACTGGTAGCCGGCGCTGACCGTCGCGCGGGCTCCGAGCAGCCGCTCCACCTCAAGGCTTGCCTGCCGTGAATACGCATTCTGCAGGTGCGAATCCATCGTCGTCAGGTTGACGAGCGTCGTCGGCGCGATCGCCTCCGGCAGGATGTTCGGAAACACCGGCGCTCCGGCCTGGGCAGGCGAAAGGCTCACGCTCGTCTGCTGCAGCTGGCCCGTGTCGGTCGTGTTGTAGGCCGAAAGCAGCGCGTTGGCGAGCGCGCGCAGCGGGACGCGGTCGAAGTAGAGTCCAGCGCCACCACGCACGATCGTGTTCCGCGACGCAGTCGGCGACCACGCGAAGCCGATACGCGGCGACACGTTGTCCAGATCCGTCTGGATCGTCTCCAGCATCTGCAGGTCGTACCGGACACCGAGGTTCAGCGTGAGGCTCTGCCCGGCCTTCCACTCGTCCTGCGCGTAGAAGCCGACGTTGGCGTTGGTCAGCTGCACGCTCGTCACGCCAAAGGTCTGCGAGAACCCGAGGTTGTTGTAGGTGCCCGTCAGGAAGTTCGCGAGCGACGAGAACGTGTACGCGCCCCGATACTGCCGCGGGAAGTCGATGGTCGTGTCGTTGAACAGGAAGTCGACGCCTGCCTTGAGCGCGTGCGCGCCGCGCTGGTGCGACACGCTGTCCACCACCTGCACCAGCGTGTTGCGACGGCCCTGCGGGCTGCTCGACAGCGTGCCGAAGCTGGCGACGCCGGCGATGCTGACGGCCGGACCGATCGCGTCGGTCGGCAGCGCCGCCAGGTCGCTGTAGGCGACCTGCGCGCGTGTCTCGTTGACGGTGCGCGACGAGAGCGTGAGCGTGCTGCTGAACGCCAGCGTCTGATCGCGGTTATCGAGACTCGAGGATGCGGACGGTGCATTCAGGCCACCGGCGCCCCGCGAGTTGTCCGACGTGACGTCGTACAGGCCGTACCGCACGCCGAGCTGATGCCGTCCGCTCACCTGGTGGTCGATCTTCCCCATCACGTTCGCGCTGTTCACCGGGTTCGGGTAGATCCCGGTCGCCAGCTGCTCGCCCGGATAGCCGACTGCCGCCAGCTTCGCGTTGATGAGACTGACCGTCGGCTGCGCGATCGTCGTCAGCCCTGTCTGGTCGAGCCGACGCCGCTCGACGTTCAGGAAGTAGAACGAGCGGTTCTTCGCGAGCGGCCCGCCGACGCTCGCCCCGTACTGCTGCTGCGACATCGGCAGCGTGGTCCCGGTCAGCGCGTTGGCTTCGTTCAGGTTGTCGTCGCGGAAGTAGCCGTAGATGTCGCCGTGCAGGACGTTCGTCCCGCTGCGCGTGACGACGTTGATGTAGCCGCCGAGCGCGCGCCCGAGCTCCGCCTGGCCGCCGGAGGTGACCACCTGGAACTGGTCGATGGCGTCCACACCGTAGGTGATGCCGCTCAGGCCCGCGGCGTCGTCGTTCGCCGAGAGGCCGTCGACGATGAAGCTGTTGGACAGGTTGCGCTGGCTGCCGACCGAGATGCCCTGGCCCGGCACCGCGGAGGTCTCGGCGAACAACTGCGTGCTGCCGGTGTTGGTGGGCGACACGCCCGGCACGAGCAGTGCGATGTCGAGGAAGTTGCGCCCGTTCAGCGGCAGGTTGCGGACCTCCTCCTGCTGCACCGTGCCTGCGATCTGGCTGCGTGCGGCTTCGAGCACCGGCGCCTCGCCGACGACGTCCACGCTGCTGTCGAGGCCCGCGACGGCAAGCTCCAACGGCAGTTCGAACGCCGAGCCCACCGTCAGCGTGACCGATCGTTTCACGTCTGCGAAGCCTTGCAGCGACACCGTCAGCTCGTAGGGCCCGAGGCGCAGGTACGGGAATCGGAAGCGGCCGTCGGAATCGGTGACTGCCGTGGACATCAGGTTCGTCTCGGTTTGACGCGCGGACACGAACGCGCCGGGCACGACCCCGCCCTGCTGGTCCACGACGCGCCCGCTGATGCTGGCTTGATTGATGGTCTCCTGCGCCTCCACCGCTGCTGCGGGAATCGCAGCGACGGCCAGGTGCATGAGCAACACCCGAATGAGTCGAGTCAGTGATTTCACGTCTCCCTCCAGGACCGATCGGCAATCCGACCTGCGCGAATGGATCGCGCGCGCAATCGGCGCCATGCGCCGATCGCCACGGGGCCGCACCGCGCTCAGCGGCAGGCGTTCCCGCGGGTCGAGTTGAAATGGACCTTAGAGACGCGGAGGGGGTGTGTCGTGCCGGACGGACGAATCGGGAAGGATCCGATCGGTTGCGACGAGGCGCGAGGCGGGCGACTCGAACGCGATCGCGGCAACATCAGGCATGACGCCCGGCAGCGTCAGCAGCGCACCGAGCGCCACCGCCGGACCGTTGCAGTTTCCGCGCATCACGCAGTCGTCTTCGCTCGTGGTCGCTTCGCTCGTGTCGGCGCGGCCCGCATGCATGGGGCATTCGGCGCCCTCCGCCCTGTGCATCGGGCACACGAGAGCGTCAGCTTCGTGGCAGTCGGCCTCGGTAGCGTCGCCGCCATGCGCCGCGCAGCACGCGGGCTGAGCGAACGCCGACAACGACGCGAACTGGCACAACAGCCAGACGACGGCGCAGGTGCGGAGATGCGCGCGGAGGTAACGCAGGCTTCAGACTCCGTGACCAGTCTAGCTGAAACCCGCGCCCGACGGTATCGAGGCCCTGGGCCGCGGAGCGACCACCTCAGGGGTGGCCGGTTTCGGTGAGCCAGCCGGTGACGATCACGATGGCTGCAGCCAGAATCGTCTCAGCTATCGCGAAAGCCTTTTCGGGCGGCCGGTTACGCCGGTGCATCCGCCGCCAGTTGAGGCCACCCAGCGTGAGGGCGTCGAACACCATGAACAGCTTGACGGCCAGCAGGCGGCCGTACGGGGTGGTCCACAGGTTGGACACCGGCCCGAGGTAGGTCCACACCGCGAACGCGCCCGACGCGACCAGCATCGCGACGCACGTCATCGCAACCGGCGCGAATGCATTCAGCAGCGAGGGGCGCAGCTGCTGGACGGACGGCGACGTCGAGGTGACCACGGCGGCGAGCGTCCCGACCCAGAGGCCGCCGGCGATGATGTGAAAGCCGTGGACGAGCACGCGGTCCGTCTCGCCTGCGGCGTGGCCGAGACGCGGCAGCAGGAAGCACAGCACCACAGCAGCTGCGATCGTCGCGTAGCGGCCGGCCGGTTGCGTCAACCCCACCAGCGCGGCGATGGCAACTGCAACAGCAGCCATCGCCTGCTGTTGCCACTGCAGCCCCCACTGGCTCTCGAGCGCGATGAGCCTGAGGTTTTCGAACGTCCAGGCGTCGGTCAGGCCGAACGCCGCGATAGTGTGCGCGAGCACGCGCAGCAGCAGCGCAACGATCAGGATCACCGCGCAGCGCAGGACGAGGCGGTCGGCCGCTGCGGCCGCGTCCGCGACGATTCCAGCGGCACTGGCGGGCCTTGGCGGCGCTCCGGGCAACTGCGCCAGCTGCGCCCTGGCCTCCACGAGCGGCAACAGCAGCCACCGCAACCCGAGACCGCCGATCAGCAGCAGCATCGCGGCGTACGTGGCAATCTTGGCGGCAACCTCGAACCAGAACTCCATGTCGGTTCAGCGCCACGGGTTTGCGAGGGCCGGGTCCGTCACGAACTGACGGTCGGTCAGGCTGTCGAGGAAGGCGATGAGGTCGGCACGCTCGTCCGGCGTCAGCGCGAACGTCTTCAGCAGAGCGCTCCGCGGGTGATCCGCGACGCGCTGCTGCGGACCCGTGTTGGCCTCGCGCCGTGCCGCGCGCCCTCCCGTTTCGTAGTGCGAGAGCACCTCGTCGAGCGTACGCAGGCTGCCGTCGTGCATGTAGGGCGCGGTGAGCGCGATGTTCCGCAGCGTCGGCGGCCGGAATTTCCCCATGTCCGACCCGTCCCCGGTCACCGCATGGACGCCGGTGTTCGGCGCAGGATACGTTCCGCGCCCGTCGGTGTCGTACAGCCCGGTGTTGTAGAAGGTCAGCGCGACGGAGTCCTTGCCGACGTGATCCTCCGACTGCGTGAAGTTGAAGCCGGCGTGGCAGTTGAAACACCCGATGCGCTCGGAGAAGAACAGATCCTGTCCGCGGTGCGCAGGGGGAGGAATCGCCGCCTCCTCGAGCGTGGTGCGGTAGCGGTCGTACGGCGAGCGGCCCGATACCAGGGTCCGCTCGAAAGACGCCAGCGCCCGCAAGACGTTCGTCAGCGTGAACGGCTTCGCCTCGCCAGGGAATGCGGCTGCAAACAGCGTCGTGTACCGCTCATCGCCGCGCAGCCGATCGAGCAACGCTGTCTCGAGACCGGCCAGACCGAGCTCCACGGGATCGATCCCGAACATCGGCACGAGCGCCTGATCCTCGAGCCGTCGCATCGCCGGGTTCGCCCAGGTGAGCACCGGGTTGTAGGCGACGTTGGCGAGGCTCATCGGTCCGCGCGGGTGCACTTCGCCCGTGACGCCGACGCCGCGGCCCTTGTCGTCAGCGAACGCGTGCGCCTGCTGATGACAGGTGGCGCAGGCGAACCGTCCGTCCTTCGAGAGGCGCGTGTCGTAGAAGAGATGCCGGCCGAGCTCGACCTTCCCGGCGGTCATCGGATTGTCTGGAGGAACCCGAGGCTGCGGAAAGCCGGGAGGCAGCTTCCACTGGTAAGGGGGCGCGGGCTGCGCCGGGAGTGATGCCGCCGTCGCGAACCACGCGAGCGCGCCGGCAATCAGCCAGCGGGTTGCTCGCGTGGTCATGTCCTGTCGCTCACGAAGCGATCGGGGCGACCGTCGTCCCCGTCAGCGCTTGACGGTGAAGGCGAAGTCGCCCTTCTGGATGTGGCCGTCCGTGCCGGCGGCCTGCCACGACACGGTGTAGGCACCGTCCGGCATGTCGCCCTCCACCACCGCCATCAGCGACTTGTCCATGACGTGGAGCTGCACGAGCTTCGTCGCCGGCGACGGCCCCTTGAGTTCGAGCTTGCTGACCTTCAGGTCCGGCGCCTCGGTGAAGAACACCTGCACGTGCGGGAGCGGTTTCGTAACGACGGCGTTGGCCGCGGGCTCGCTCTTCGCCAGCTTCATGTGCGCCTGGAGCAGGGTCGTGCTCGCAAGGACGAGAACCGCCGCCACCAGCGCACCGGACAGAACACGCGAGATTCTCATAGTGTGACTCTCCTGTGAGTCGATTCCCGAGTGTAGCACGCACGCTCGAGGGCACGTGTCGGGGCAGAACGGCCGCGGTATCATGCAGCCGTCATGCGAGCGCCATCAGATCGCCCAGCCACAGCGCCTCTTCCGACCGCCACGCCGGGACGAGGGTCGACAGTGAAACACACTCTTGTGGCCCTCGTCTGTGCGCTCCTCGCGTGCCTGGCCGCGCTGACCACGACGTCGGCCCAGCAGCAGGGGCCGACGCGCGTCTTCCACGTGCGGGAGACCGCCGGGATCCGGCGGACGGAGTACCCGGTCAGCGTGCGCATCATGCTGCCCAGGGGCGCGCTCGCTGATGCGGCGCACGCGCGCCTCACGAGCAACAGCGCGGAAGTTCCAGCGCAGTTCACCGCGAGCACCACGTTCGACGACGGGTCGGTGCAGGCGCTGGATGTGGACTTCAATGCGAGCCTCGATCCCGAAGAGGATCGGCGGTTCGAGCTCCAGTTCGGACCGGCCGTCACCGCCGCGCCGATCACTGCGCGCGGGCTCACCGTCACCGAGCAGCCCGACGCGATCGTCGTCGGCAACCTGACCTTCTCGAAGAAAGGCAGTCCGCTGCTCACGTCGGTCTCCTATCGCGGTGAAGGCATCGGAGGCGGGGCGAACGGCCTCACGCTCACCGACAGCGCCGGACGGCGGCACGACCTGTCGAAAGCGCAGGACGCCAGGCTGGACATCGTCAAGCGCGGTCCGCTCCTCGTCGTGCTGCGCTACTCCGCGGGCATCCCGATGGACGATGGCACGATCGTCCCGGTGGATTTGTTGCTCGAGATGCCGAACAGCAAGAGCTGGCTGAAGACGACCGCGACGGTGACCGATCGCGGACGCAAGCTGCGCGACATCGCCATCGAGCGGCCGTACACGTTCTCGGGCTTCCCTGCCCTGTGGGACTTCGGCACCGACAGCGGTACCTACGGCGTCTTCCGCGCGGCGACCGACACGGTCGCACTGACGCAGACCGCCACCGCGGCGGGTCCCTCGGGCTGGCGCATCGAGACCGGCACCGGCACCGCGCTCAGGCCGTTCGAGACCTCCGCGGGCGCACGCAACAAGAACGCATCGGGTTGGGGACACGTGCAGGACGCGAAGGCGGCCGTCGCGTTTGCGGTTGCGCGCTTCGGACGCGACGCCGCCACCTACACCATCACGCTCGCCGGAAGCGGCCAGGCCACGTTCCGCGTCTCGCCCGCGGCACCGACGGGCCAGCACCAGATCGTGCTGTACGAGCACTTCGTCTCGACACCGGTCGCGGTGGGTGCGGCCACGAATCCCACGGCCATGGTGACGCCGCCCTCCGTGACGATCGAGAGGTGATAAGCCAGCGACTTGGGACTTTGCGATTTGTGACTACTTCATCAAAGGCGCCAGCCTCCGCCGCGTTGCCTGCTCGAACGCATAAGCGAGAGCCAGGAGGCGTGGCTCGCTGCAGGCGACGCCGGTGAAGCTGACGCCAAACGGGGCGGGGTTCGCGTTGAAGCCTTCGGGGAACGGCGGCGTCGGCTCGTTGGGCACGGTTCCGAAGGGCACGATCACGGTCGGATAGCCAGGACGCGCGGCGAGCGCCGCACCCGTCGAACCAGGGAACAGCAGCGCATCGAGCCGCTGAACCCGCATCACCTCGTCGATCCCATGCGTGCCCGTCAGCTGGAGGTCCTTCGCGCGGTCGGCTTCGTACCGCACGCGGTCGCGCTGCAGATCGATCTCGTCCGAGCTGTCCAGCAGCGACTGGCCGTATTTGATCGCCCCCGCAGCGGCATGCGCGGTGTTCCAGGCGCGCAGCTCCGACAACGTGCGCAGCGGAGCGGTCGGTCCGAGCGACTCGAGCCAGGCGTTGAAGTCGCGCTTCATCCCGTACTTGTAGACAATCGAGCACCCCTCATCCTGCCCGCGCTTCTCCGGCCCGCAGATGCTCCAGCGCAGGAAGTTGCGGGCCGGGTCGGGGTCCACCACGCTCGGGATGTCCGCCGGATCGATCACCTCCGCGCCCTGCGCACGCAGAATCGCGATGGCTTCCCGCATGACCGATGCCTGGGCCGGCGAGAGCCCGCCGCGCGGAGCGCCGGCGGTGAGCCCGGCTACCGCTTCGTAGTAGAACGCGCGCGGGATGCCGATGCGGGAGCCGCGGAACGCATCAGTGCGGAGGAACTGCGTGTAGTCGCGCCCGGACGGCGCCTCGCAGCTGCGCGTCGCGGGATCGTTCGGGTCCGGCGCCGCGCCCTCGAGGGCACCGAGCATGATGGCGGCGTCAAGCACCGTGCGCGCCATCGGCCCGGGCGTGTCCTGGTCCCCGGTGATCGGGATGACGCCGTAGCGGCTGATGCGCCCCACTGTCGGCTTGATGCCGACGAGCATGTTCTGATTCGCCGGGCTCAGGATCGATCCGGAGGTCTCCGTGCCGACGTTCGCCGCCCAGAAGCTTGCGGCCGTGCCGATGCCTGAGCTCGAGCCGCCGGTCGCGAGGGCCGGCCGGCCATCGGAGGTGGGCCGAGGATCGCGGCGTGGATCGTACGGGTTGAAGCCGAAGCCGCCGATCGCGTTGTAGTTGGTCGGCATCGGCGTCGGCACACCGGCCACCCAGTTGGCGAGTTCGGTCATCCCGGTCTTCGCGATGATGATCGCCCCCGCGGCCTTGAGGTTTGCCACGAGCGTCGCCTCGTACGGCGGCACGAATCCGGTGAACGCCAGCGCGCCTCCGGTCGTCGGCATGTCGATGGTGTGGATGTTGTCCTTCACCGCCACGGGAATGCCGTGCAGCGGTCCGCGAACGCGTCCCGCGGCCCGCTCCCGATCGCGATCGGCAGCTTCCTCGAGCGCGCTGCGGTTCACGTGAAGGGCGGCGTGCAGCGTGTCCTCGAAGGTGCCGATCCGGTGCAGGTACTGCGACACGATCTCGACCGATGTCAGCCGTCCGGCTTCCAGGGCGGCCCGCATGTCGGCGATGCTCGCCTCCACGACGCTGAACGATGGGGTCTGCGAGTGCATGGGTACCGTCGCAAGGGAAAGAGCGGCTGTGGCTGCGAGCGTCAGGCGCTTCATCGGCCGTACTTCC
Organism: uncultured Acidobacteriota bacterium; assembly: GCA_963748265.1. Classification (GTDB taxonomy): domain Bacteria; phylum Acidobacteriota; class Vicinamibacteria; order Vicinamibacterales; family CAVVIG01; genus CAVVIG01. The sequence continues at coordinate 86,103 of CAVVIG010000007.1, forward strand.
TGAGCTCGAGCTTCGCCACGGTCTCGATGTGCACGTCGTCGGGCCCGTCTGCCAGCCGGATGGTTCGGGCGTGCGCCCAGGCTGCAGCCAGCGGGAAGTCGTCGCTCACGCCAGCCGCACCGTGCACTTGTATGGCGCGATCGATCACGTCGAGCGCCGTCCGGGGCACCGACACCTTGATCATGGCGATCTCCGCACGCGCGGCCTTCGACCCTGCCGGTGTCCATCATCCAGGCCGTCTTCAGCGTCAGGAGGCGCGCCTGTTCGAGCTCGATGCGCGATCGGGCGATCGCGTCACGCACGGTCCCCTGCTCCGCCAGTGGACGGCCGAAGGCCACGCGCGACAAGGCGCGCGCGCACGTCAGTTCCAGGCATCGTTCTGCGAGGCCGATCAGCCGCATGCAATGGTGCACCCGCCCCGGGCCCAGGCGCCCCTGCGCGATCTCGAAGCCGCGGCCTTCGCCGAGCAGCAGGTTCGCCGCCGGGACGCGCACGTTCTCGAACGTCACCTCCGCATGTCCATGCGGCGCATCGTCGTAGCCGAAGACCGGGAGCATCCGACGTACGGTGACACCGGGAGTGTCCATGGGCACGAGGATCATCGACTGCTGCTGGTGGGTCGCCGCGTCCGGGTTGCTGCGCCCCATGACGATGGCCACCGTGCAGCGCGGGTCGCCGGCGCCGGAGATGTACCACTTCCGGCCGTTCACGACGTAGCGGTCGCCGACGCGGACGATGCTGGCGCGGATGTTGGTGGCGTCGGAGGAGGCCACGTCGGGCTCGGTCATCGCGAAGCAGGAGCGGATGCGGCCGTCCAGAAGCGGGTCGAGCCAGCGTGCCTTCTGCTCGCCGGTGCCATAGCGCGCGAGCACCTCCATGTTGCCGGTGTCTGGCGCTGAGCAGTTGAAGACCTCCGGCGCAAACGCCGGGGAGCGCCCCATGATCTCGCAGAGCGGCGCGTACTCGACGTTCGTCAGGCCGGCGCCCCGGTCCCCGTCCGGCAGGAACAGGTTCCAAAGGCCCGCGGCCCTCGCCTTTGTCTTCAGGGCCTCTACGATCGGGACCGGTTGCCAGCGATCGCCGTCGGCTACCTGCGCGTGAAAGGTCGCCTCGTTCGGATAGATGTGCTCCGCCATGAAGGCGGTGAGCGTCGCCGCGACCGCGCTCGCGCGCTCCGAACGGTCGAACAGCATAGGCGCATGATAGCCAATCCTCGCTGGTGTTAGCCTGTGGCCGGCATGCAGGGAGACACGCGCGACGTCCGCCAGGGCGAGGAGATCGATTGGGGCGCGCTGGCAGCCTATCTGCGGTGGCACTTCGCCGACGGCCAGGTCCCGGGCCTGCGGCTCGCAGACGACGTCCAGGTGTCGCAGTTCGCGGGCGGCCACTCGAACCTCACCTACCTGGTTCGCGTTGGCGGCGCGGACCTCGGTACTGCGGCGTCCGCCGCTCGGGCCGGTGGCGCCGCGGGCCCACGACATGGCGCGCGAGTATCGCTGGCTCTCGGCCCTGCACCCCGTCTTCCCGCTGGCGCCGCGGCCGTACGTCCTCTGCGAGGACCCGTCGGTGCTCGGCAGCGTCTTCTACATCATGGAGCGGCGGCGCGGCATGGCCGTGCGCCGCGACGAGCCGCTGTCGCTCGCGAACCACCCGGACATGCGCCAGCGCGTGAGCGAAGCGCTCGTGGAGACGCTGGCCACGCTGCACAGCGTCGACGTGTCGCGCGAACCGCTCGCCGGGCTCGGTCGTCCGCAGGGATTCGTGGAGCGGCAGGTTCGTGGCTGGACCGAACGGTGGCAGGGCGCTCAGCTCGAGCCGCTGCCCGACATGGACGCCGTGGCCGCGTGGCTTGCCGCTCGGGTGCCCCCCGACCCGGCCGAGCCGACCGTGGTCCACGGAGACTTCAAGCTGGACAACGTGCTGCTCGACCTGCTCGATCCCGGCCGCGTGAGGGCGGTGCTGGACTGGGAGATGTGCGCGCTCGGCGACCCGCTGGTGGACCTTGGCATCATGGTGGCGTACTGGACATGCGGCGCCGGGGAGCCGGGCGGCGACGCGCTCAGCTCGGTGACAGGTCGTCCGGGCTACCTCTCGCGCGAGGCACTCATCGATGGCTATGCGCGCGCCTCGGGGCGGGACGTGTCGGCGATCACCTTCTACGAGGCGTTTGCTCTGTTCAAGATCGCCGTGGTCATCCAGCAGATCTTTCACCGTTATCAGCGCGGTCAGACCGACGACGGGCGCTTTGCGACATTTGGCGACAGAGTTCGAGACCTGGCACAGCAGGCTGTGTCGCGGATCCGATGAGGACTGCCGCGGACAGAGGGAAGGCGACGCTCGTAGCGTCGGCGGTCCGGTAGAATAGACGTATGCGCTACACACTCGCGGGACTATTCGTGGCCTCGCTGGCGCTGTTTGCCTCGGCCGCTCCGCAGGCCGGGCAGGCGACCAGGAACGCCGCGGCGCAGCAGCTTCCACCGCTCTCGTACATCTGCCCGATGGTGGGCGATGAGGACGTCGTCGAAGACAAGCCGGGACAGTGTCCGAAGTGCAAGATGGAGCTGCAGGCGGTGCGGCTGGACGCCAAGTACTGGTGTCCTGTGCACCAGGGCCTCGAAGTGCACGACGGCCCGGGCAAGTGCCGCCGCGATGGACGGGAGCTCATCCCCGTCACGCTCGCGCTGACGTGGACCTGTGCCGACGCGCCCGACAAGCCGCTGCTCGAGCCGGGCAACTGCTCGAGCGGTCAGGCGCGCAAGATCAACTACGCGCTGCGCGCACACGGTGATCACAACCCGAAGCACGGTGGCCAGTTCTTCATGGCGGCCGACGCCTGGCATCACCTCGAGGGCACGTACCCGCAGAACGGCCTCTTCCGCGTCTGGTTCTACGACAACTTCACGAAGCCGATGCCGGTGAAGGGATTCACTGGCACGCTCGCGATTCGCGACGCGTCGGACAAGGAGATCGCCAGCCGCACCGCTCGCGCTCGGACGCGACCGCACGACGATGGAAGCGAAGGTCCCGGCGGCGAACGCCGCCTTCCCGCTCCGCGTGACGCTGAAGATGAAGTTGAGCGACAAGCTGGCCGAACAGCCGTTCGACTTCCAGTTCAACGAGCTCTCGAAGGAGCCGCCGCCCGTACCGGCCGCGACAGCAGCGCCGGCCACGACCACGCGGCAGACGACTCCGGCGACTCCGGCTGCGCCGGCGGCGCGTCCGCCGGCCGCGACCGCTGAAGCATCGCCTGCGCGTCCCGCTGCGCCAGCACCGGCACCTGCACCAGCCCCTGCTCCGCCGGCGGCCACAGCTGCCGCCGCCCAGGATCAACAGATCGTGATCGCACCGCCACCCGGCCGCGAAAACGATCCGTTCGCGGGCGAAATTGCGCCGATGCCTCCGGCTCTCGCCGCGGTGCTGAACGAAGACGTGCTTCCGAAGACGCTGCCCGAGCTTCTCGCCGAACTCGACAACCGGACCGGACAGATCGACTCGCTGATGCGTGACGGCAACCTGGCCGAGGTCTGGTTGCCGGCCATGGGTACCAAGACGGTCGCGCTCGTGCTCGAGTCGCACGCCAACACGCTGCCCGCGCAGCAGCGTGCGGCTGTCGACCTCCGCCGTGAAGCGCGTCGTCACCTCCGCCTGGGAAATCGACGGATACGGCGATCTCGGCAACAAGGCAAAACTCACCGAGGCGTACCAGCGCCTCTCTGCGGCAGTGGCCGACCTGAAGGCTGCATATGGCAATCGCTAAGCCTCGCGCGCGTCGTGGACGCGCCATCGCATGGGGAACCGCGTTCGGCATCGCCGCGCTGGCGCTCGCCGGCACGTGGACGACGACGGTCGTCGACGCTCACAAGGCGAAGATCTCGCCGTTCACCTACAACGCGGAGATGTTCCCGCTGCTGCGCGACAAGTGCGGCCGGTGTCACACCGACGGCGGCCCCGCGCCGATGTCGCTGATGACCTACAACGCAGACGGCGGCGGTGCAGTGGCGTGGGCGGAGTCGATCCGCGAGATGCTGCTCTCCGGCGCGATGCCCCCGTGGTACGCCGATCCGACAGGGCCGGCCGTCCGCAACAATCATGCGCTGACCGCACGTGAGCTCGACATGATCATCACGTGGGCGATCGGCGGGACACCGCACGGCGACCTCACGAAGAAGATTCCGCCCGTTCCGGCTCGCACGGGCTGGACGCTCGGCAAACCGGACCTCGAACTGCAAATGCCGCAGCCGTTCACCATGGGCCCGGACCTGATGACAAGCCTCGACCGATGTCACGATCCCCACGAACCTCACCGAGGCGAAATGGGTGAAGGCCGCCGACCTGCTCCCGGGCGTCGCGTCGATGGTGCGCCGCGCGTACATCAGCCTCGAGGGCGGCCCGCTCCTCAACGTCTGGGAGCCGGGCGACGACGCGGTGGCGGCGCCATCGGGTGCCGCGTTCAAGCTGCCGCCGGCGGCGAAGATCCAGCTGAAGATCGACTACAAGAAGTCGTGGCTCGACGAGCAGAAGTCGCTGCAGGATCGCAGCACCGTCGGCCTCTACTTCACCGAGGAGCCGCTATCGGGCAAGTCGATCGAGTCGGTGACGATCGACGGTCCGAAGAACGCCACCGAGTCGCTCGAGCCGCGCTCGTTCAGCGGCACCGTGAAAGCAGCCGGGCGTATCGTGGCGCTCACGCCGATGCTCGACGACCCGTACGCGACGGTGGAGATCACGGCCGTCGCCGCTTCGGGCCGCAAGGTCCCGCTCCTGAAGCTGCGCAACACGCGTCCGGAGTGGCCGCGGCGCTACTGGCTGGTCGATCCGGTTGAACTGCCGGCCAACACGAAGATCGAAGTCGCGATGGTCCCGAGCGATCCGGACACCGGTCCGCTGCTCAAGCCGCAGGACCTGCCGCTGAAGATCACGCTCGACATCGTCCCGCAGTAGACGTCGGGTCTTAAGACCCGACGCTACGTCCGGTTCAGCGTCCGTTGGCGCGTCAGTTCCTGGGTGCCTGCACGATGGCAAGGTGCCGGCGTGCGTCCACGAAGCCTGGATCGATCGACAGTGCGGTCGTGAACTGGGCGATCGCTTCGTCCCGGCGTCCCAGGCTCCCCAGCACCATCCCGAGCAGGTCGTGAGCCGCCGGGTCGCGCGGCTTCAACCGCACGGCCTCGCGCGCGTGCGGTTCGGCGCGCGCGAACTGGCCCTGGTCGAGCAGCGCGTTGGCCAGGTTCCTGCGCGCATCGCCATCGTCCGGAGTCAGCGCCACCGCCCGCGAGAATGCCGCGATGGCGTCGTCCAGGCGGCCGGCGCTTGCCTGGGCGACACCGAGATTGCGCCAGCCGGCGGCGTTCCCGGGCTCCGTCGTCGTGTATGACTGGAGGACCGGGACCGCCTCTTCGAAGCGTTGCTGCGTGAGCAGCACGTCACCCTGCCTGCTCAGGGCGATCGTGTACGAGGGGTAATCGGCGGCCAGCGCACGGAACTGCTCGCGTGCAGCGTCCAGCTTCCCCTGCGCGACCAGCCCCTGCCCGATCAGGTCCCTCGCTGTCGCAGTCTTGCTGTGCCCGGGCAGGAGGCGCAGGAACGACTCGAGCGCGGTGATGGATCCGCTGTGATCGCCGCGGACGAAGAGTTGCGCACCGAGGTCGAAGTACGCCTCGGGGTTGTCGGAGGTCGCGGTGCGCAACTGGTCGATCGCCTCGTCGCGGCGCCCCTCCTCGTACAGCATCGCCGCCAGGTTCCTGCGCGCGCGGCCGTGCGGCCAGCGGTCCACCACCGTCTGCCAGATCGTGGTTCGCGAAGCGTACTCCTGAGTACGCTGCCAGGTGAGCGTGCATAGCATCAGGGTGGCGATCGCGACCGCCGATGTGCCGATGCGCCGCCGGATGTGGGGGCGGGTCTTGAGACCCGCCCATGCGCACAGCAGCACGCCCCCCAGGATGATCGCCATCGACGGCAGGTACATCCGCCGCTCCGCGCCCGCTTCCGTCACGATCGGGATGATGCTCGACGACGGCGCCAGCGTCATGAACACCCAGGCCGCGAGGAATCCGGCTCGGGGCCACCTGACCAGGGCGACCAGCGCCGCAAGACACAGGAGCGCGACCACCGTGAACTGCCACCAGACGTCGCCAAACGTCAGCGCCCGAACGGTCCCGTAGTCCAGCACGAGGCCGACGGGCCAGACGACGAGGCGGAGGTACCTGAGGATCATGACCGACTGGTTCAACAGGTAGGTCCACGCGCCGGTCTCGATGCCGGGACCGAGGTCGCCGACGAAGCCGGCCGAACTGGCACGCGGCGCCCCTGCCAGAAGCACCGCCAGCACGCCCCAGGACGCCGCAAGACCGGCGTATAGCGGCCAGCGGCGACGGAATGCGTCCTTCCAGGACGCGAACAGGAACACACGGTCGAAGAGCGCCACCATCAGCGGCGCCGTCGCCATCGACTCCTTGCTCGCCATGCCCAGCGCGCATGCCGCCACCGCGATCGCCGTCCACATCCGCTCGCGCGCGCCTTCGGCCGCCCGGACCGCGGCGAACATCGTCAGCAGGTAGAAGAGCGCCGTTGTCGACTCCGTGCGCGCGACGATGTAGTCCACGGCTTCGGACTGGAGGGGATGCACGGCCCACAGCAGTGCGGCCGCGAAGGCCACTGGTGTTGCGGCGGACGCAGGGACGATGGATGCGATCGACGGCAGGACAAAACAGGCCAGCAGCAGCGCGAACAACAGCAGCGCGCACGCCACGTGCGTGGCGACGTTCCACAGGTGGTAGCCGGCGACATCGAGTCCGCCGAGCGCGAAGTTGACCGCCAGCGTCAGGTTGACGATCGGCCGCCCGGCCACCGACTCCCCGCGCGAAGGGGTCCGCAGGACGTCAGACAGCGGCCAGAGGCGATGCACCGACGGGTTGTCGCGAATCGACGCGAAGTCGTCGAACACGAACGGCCCGGACAGGCTGTTCGCGTAGGTGACGGCGATGATGAAGACGAGCGCCAGCCCCCACAGAAGGCGCGTGCCGCTGCGGGGCGCAGGGGGACGCGCGTCCTGGGGCTGTGCCCGCGACGGCCGGCGCTCTCGACGTGCCGACATGGCGACCCCTGACCTCGCGGGGTCAGCGATAGAGGTCCTTGATGGCGGGCATGTACTGGGTGTGGCAGGTGACGCAGGACTCGTAGAGCTCAGCTCCCTGGTCGAAGATCTGCTGCGGATCCTTGCGGTCGGCCGACGCCATCAGCTTCTCGCTCTCCGCCATCATGCGCTGGACGTTCTTCATCCAGCGGTCGCCGTCCTGGGCACGCGGCGCCATCATGAGCAGGTTGCCCGCCTCGGTCAGGTTGACCGCGGCCGCCTTCACCTTCATCCAGTCCTCGTCGGACTTCGGGCGTATCTCCTGTGTCCCTTCAGCGGTGACGATGGTGCCGACCGCGTCCCAGACGATCTGCGCCTGGCGCTCGACGACGTCGGCCATCAGTAACTTGGTGTCGGCGACGGCCCGGAATGGCGGCGCCTGCGTCCCGCCGCCGCAGGCGGCTGTCAGGAGCAGGGCGGCCAGCGTGAGTCTTCGCATCCGTGGGGTCCTCTGATACACGAGCATACGACGTTCGTCTCTTATGGCCGGCGTCCGTAGTTCCGGCGGTAGTGCGTGTGGCATGTCACGCACGACTGATAGAGCTGGTCGTTCAGGTCGGTCAGCGCGTCCACGTTCTTCGCCTTCGCGGCCTTGAAGGCGGCCAGTCCCGCGTCGCGCATCAACTTCGCATCGACGAGCCAGCGGTCCTCGTCGCGCATGTGCGCCGGCATCATCAGCAGGTTGCCCGATTCGGCGACCATGAGCGCCTTGCCCTGCAGCTCGGTCCACTCCGCGTCGGTCTTCGGGGTGCGCGTGGTGATGTAGAAAATCGCGTCCGACGCCGGATAGATGACGGTAATCATCAACTCGCTCATGGTGCCGACCGGCATCTGCGCTGGGCGGTCCGGCGCCGATTGTCCGGCAGCTGCCGGGACGGCGAGACCCCAGACGACGATCAGGCCTGCCGCCAGCGCGTGTCGAAACCACCCTCCAGTTCTCCGACGCGCGAACTCACGAACCGCCGCGGGTCCGTTCCAGGTTGACTTACAGGAAAGGGGGGTGATATCTAACAACCGCTCCCAAGACGGAATCGAATTCCCCATGTCCCTACTTCCGTTCTGCGAATGGCTCGCCAACACGCCTGGCAGCATCGCCCTGCACGAATCGCTGTTCATGTACCCGCTGGTCGAATCGGTGCACGTGCTGACACTGTGCCTGTTCGTCGGCATGACGATGTTGCTCGACCTGAGGCTGCTCGGCATCACGCTGCGTCGCGTGCCGGTCGCCGACGTCGTCGAGCGCCTGCAGCCGTGGATGCTCGTTGGCTTCTTCATCATGGTGGTCAGCGGCGTGCTGCTCTTTTACGCGATCCCCATCCGCTCTTACCAGAACATCTTCTTCAGGATCAAGGCTGTCTTCCTGGTCCTCGCCGGCCTGAACGCGCTGATGTTCCATACCGGTATCTTCCGGTCGGTGGCGAGCTGGGGACGCGAGCTGGAGCCGCCGAAGCGCGCCCGCATCGCCGGCGCGACGTCGCTGCTCCTCTGGGCCGGCATCATCATCACCGGCCGCATGATCGCGTACAACTGGTTCGACTGCGACAAGCCGCAGCCTCGCTGGGTCCAGGTCGCGACGGGCTGCAGCTACGACCCCCAGAACTAGGGATCCCCGATGGACCTGCTTCCGTTCTTTCAGTGGTCAGAAGAAACCGGGCTCGGCCGGGCAGTGCGCGAGTCGGTCTGGGCGTTCGCGGTCATCGAGTCTGTACACCTGCTCGCGCTGGCGACGCTGGGAGGCGCAACCCTGGTCGTGGACATGCGGATGCTCAACCTGGGGCTCCGCAGCCGCCCGGTCTCCGAGCTCGCCCGCGACACGCAGCGGTTCGTCCGGGCCGGACTCGCCGTGCTCATCGTCTCCGGCATCGCGCTGTTCGCGTCCGAGGCGGTGAAGTGCTACTACAGCTATCCGTTCTGGGTGAAGATGAGCGCCCTGATCCTCGCGATCGGGTTCACCTTCACGATCCGCAGACGTGTGGCGCTGGCTTCCGAAGGCCAGGTATCGGGCGGCATGCAGATGCTGGTCGCGGTCGTGTCCATCGCGCTCTGGTTCACCGTGGCCGCGAGCGGGCGCTGGATCGGCTTCTCGGGATAGGGACACGTTCGCATACGCAAAGAAGGCACGAGGCCTCCCCCTGGGAAGCTTCGTGCCTTCGGGTCTTCGTGAGGTGGTCGCGGTCTAGCGAGGCGGCTCGGTCGGGTCCGAGCCGTCCTTCGGGGCACCGGTGCCGGACGAGCCCATGAACAGCTTGCGGCCGTCCGTGAACGTGATGTTCCGGCCGTTCCCGCGCATCAGCGAGTGGTCGCGAGTCTGGTACCCGTCCACGACGATCTCCGTGCCGACCTTCAGCGAGTCCCTGTTGATACCGCGGCGCAGCAGCGTGTTCGGCGTGCCGCCCTCGACGGCCCAGTCCTCGCTCTGCCCGTTCAGGCTCTTCTTCTCGCCTGCGACGGTCACTTCCTTGGCGGCCAGATGAATCCACGCGTGTGGGTTCACCCACTCCACCTTGGTCACCGCACCCCTCAGCAGGATCGGGCGGTTGGGGTCGAACTCGCCGCCGAACGCGTGATGGGCCACAAGCGGGGCGACCGCGGTCGCGACCAGCGCGGCCCCGCCGAGTAAGACGCACACTGTCTTCTTCATCGTGTTCCTCTTGTGGCTATTCTAACGGTCCGAGCCATTCTTTGCGTCAGCTTCCCGCTGGCGCGCCCCCCGCAGGATGTTGCCGAGGGCGTAGTTCGCCTCGTGACACGCATATTCGTACATCAGGTCGGCCGTTGCCGGCCAGTTGTATTCGCCCGTCCACGGCACCGGCCACGTGTCGGGGTCCTCGACGGTGAACCGGTAGAGCAGCGTCCGGCCGTCGAGACGGGAGAACCGCTCCGTCACCTTCAGCTTCTCGGTGGATCCCCTGAACCTGGTCTTCCCGGTGAAGTTCGTCGTCTCGACCACGAGAGTGTCGGCTTCCCACCAGCCGATGGAGTCGCCCATCCAGCTTCGGACCGACGGCGGCCGGTGGGCGCCGTTGATGCGCACGATCCGGGCATCGTGGTTCATCTCGTTGAGAATCACAACGGTGTCCCGCGTCTGCACGATCGTGTGGAGGTTGTTGTAGAGGACCGGCAGCGCGGGCGGACCTGACGTGGACCCGAACCCAAGCAGGCAGCGCTCGCCGAGCGGACGCCGCTCGGGATCGTCGTAGGCGCCAGGACCTTCGAGTCCGGGATCGCCGCGCTCCTGCTCGTCAGATGTCGTGCGCACAGTGCGTGCGGCTTGTCGCTGACGGGCAGCCGCGGTCATCGCGGGCACCCGGCCGTCTGGCGGATCGATGACGATGGACGTCCGCTTCTGGCCGTTGATGGTGACGTAGGCGGTGCCGTTGTCGATCCAGAAGTTGTTGTAGCCGCCGACGTTGCCGGCCGCACCGGTCGACCCGTCGCCGCCGACCGGCGGCGCCTGGCGATCGCCGTCGGACGGACGCGCGGCCTGGTCGCGACGAGCGGCCTGAGCCGACTCGAGCCGTCGCGCCTGCTCCGGGGTCATCGTCAACTGAGTGCCGAAGGCGGCTGGACGTTCGAGCGGGGTCAGGGTCGCAAGGTCGTAGGTCCCCTGCAAATCCGGCTGGCCGTCGGGGGTGCGGGCGGCGGACGCAGCTGGAGGCGCAGTTTGTCCGACAGACAGATCCGGCCACGCAGCCACCGCAACCACCAGGGCGGCGATGACCGCGAGGGCCTGTGTGCGAGCCTCGAGGGGGCCCACCGCTCCTCCTATCGGCTCAGGGGCACCTTCCGCCACTGGCCGTACATCAGCTCCTCGACGAACTCGACGCACTTGAAGTCGAGCAGCTGGACACCCTTGTCGAGACGCCGGTAGAGCGGCATCGACATCTTCCAGGGACGGGTGAACACCTGCGGGTCCTCGATGGTCGCCTCGTAGGTGATCACGTCCGCCGCGGTGCGCGTGTAGCGCTCGGTGACCTTCATCTCCGCGCTGTGGAAGTTGCCCGCCCGATCGAACCAGGTCTGGTCGTTGAACCCGTTGCTCGTGACGACGAGCGTGTCGCCTTCCCAGCGGCCGAACGACTGCCCCATCCACGAGTCCACCGGGGGAGGACCGGGGTCCTTCAGGTAGATGTTCCGGACGGCGCCGGCGTACTCGATAGGCCATGAAGATCGCCGAGTTGCTGTGGAAGATCTGGAACGGCTACGGCATGTAGGTCGCCCGCGGCACGCCCGGGAGGTAGCACTTGACCTCGGGGTCCGACGTCACCCAGTTCTCGCGGTTCTTGTTCCGCTGCGTGAGCGCTTCAGGCTTGTACGGGAGCTCGCCTTCCACCACCCCGATCCCCGGCGGCACTGCCCCCACGGCGCCCAGCGCGAGCACCGGTGGTGCCGGCACCGGGCCGTACGGCCCCGGCCGCACCTGCATCGCAGGACGCGCCATGTGCATTTCGATGTCGAAGTTGGCTTCGTTCATCGCCTGCCAGATGCCGTTCAGGTCCGGGTGCCCGTCGGCGGCACGCGGCGCGCGGTAGGCGGCCGGCTGCTGCCCCGACACGGGCATGACGAAAATCGACACGACAGCGGCGAGTGCGGCGCCGGCGGCTGCCGCGAGCAGAGTGCGCATCCCCTGTGACATCAGCGGTGTCCCCTTCCCCGAGGACTATACGGATTGCACGGCGCGTGTCAAGGCAACCGCCGAGCGCGAATCCGCGCGAAAAGGTCGTCGATCCTGGCCACAACGGTCGGCCAGCGGTATTCGCGCTCGACGTATGCGAGGCCCTGCCGACCGAGCTGCCGGGCGAGGTCGGCCCGCTCCAGCAGGAGCGTGATACCGCGCGCGAACTCGTCGTAGTTCCGGTAGTACAGGGCGCCGTCGGAGCGCAGCGCCTGCCCCTTCAGGACGGCGCAGTGCCCGTTCACGATGGCCGGCAAGCCGTGGTTCCACGCCTCGAGCAGCACCAGGCTGAGGCTCTCGTACCGCGACGGCATCACCAGCAGCGCGGCGTGCTGCATCAGCGCATCCCGGGTCGCCTCGTCGATGAACCCCAGATAGCGGATGTCCGGATGGTCGGGCAGCGGCATGCTGGCGGGGCCGGCCATGACGAGCTGCAGGCTCCCCGGATGCTCCGCCTTGTACCGGACGAAGTGCTGAATCAGGTCCGCGCATCCCTTGTTCGGATCGATCCGCCCGAGGTACAGGATGAACGGCTCGCGGATGGCGTCGGGCAGACCGCGCGCCGGAGACGCTGGCTGCACCGGGTCGAGTCCCGATCCGATGACGCACGAGGGCGCCGGGACGCCGGCAATCCGCCGCTCGACCAGCTCCTGCTCCTCCGGCGTCAGGAAGACGAAGCCAGCCGGTCGCGCGAAGAATTGCTCCAGGACGCTCATGCGAATGACCGGATCGTCCTCGGCGGTCGGGACGAGGATGGCGCGATCCTCCACGAGCGGCAGACCGAAGTACACCTCGGCATATCGGAACGCCCAGAACAGGACCCAGTCGTACGAACCGCCGGCGGTGCGGAGGTGCTCGAGGAGTCCCGGCGCGTCGGGGCCGTTCTCGCGGAACCACTCCTCCTGCGCCGCATCGGACGCCGTACCGCTGAATGCCAGCTCGCTCGCCTCGGCGAAGCGGTGCAGCGACCGCGGACGAGCCACGGCGAACCGCCGCAGCGTCAGCGCGCCGAACTGCGAGACCCCCTCGGGATAGGCGTTTCCCCAGGAGATGTGATCCTTCGCGCAGGTCGTGAGGATGGTGACGTCGTGTTCACGCGCCAGGTGCTCGGCGACGTGACGGCAGTGCGCCTCCGATCCGCCGGCGATGTCGGCGCCAAAGCGGTGTACCACGCAGGCGAGCTTCATGCGGCGCTAGGAGGCTGGTGTGTCGCTCGCCGGGATGTCGCCGCGCCCGGCCACCGGCGCCGAGGGTTGAATCCCCTCCTGGCGCAGCGCCTCACGCAGGCGGGCATTCTCGATGGCGAGCTCCTCGATGCAGGCGAACAGCACCGCGTTGATGCGGCGCTGACGCCTGAAGTTCTCGAGGCTGAACTCGTACAGCCATCGCATCAGCGGCAGCAGCACGCGCCGCTTGACGCCGATGAGGAACGATCCGATGACGGGCCGGTGGCTCGCATAGCGCAGGTGCAGCGCGAGCTGCCAGTCAGGGTTCCCGCTCATCAGGTCGGGCAGCAGGAGAGCGTCGTGGTCGCGGGCATCGATCGCCCGCCGAAGCACTTCGTCCACCCCTTCGTATACCGCGGGATCGCGATACTCCGCTGCCCCGCCGCGCGCCAGCAGCCGACGCCGCCGCATCTGGCGCACGTCGTCTTCGATCTCGCGCATCAACTGCTCGACCGGCACGTGCATCTATTTCTTCGTTGCCGTGAAGGTGCCGTTGCCGACGCCCGTGATGCTGATCGTGCCCTTCATCGTCGTCGGATTTTCGACGGTGCCGCGGTAGCTCACGGGAATCGCATTGCCCTGCAGCGACGCGTTGAAGCTGAATTCGACGGTGTTGCCCTTGACGGTGCCGGTGATCTCCGCCTCGCCGAGCGTCGAACCGGAGTAGTGGCCCGTGAGCTTCTCGCCGTCCTGCTTGAAGGATGCTTTCGCCTCCCCCGGGCCGGCGTCGGTCTGGACGTCGAAGCTCCAGTCGCCGGTCACGTTCACCTTGTCCTGGGCATCCACGGCCGCAGCGCCGAGGCACACGAGCACTGCGAGCACCAGCGCGATCCGGCGCAGTCCGATCATCATCAACGCCTCCTTGGTGGGCTCATTATGACTCAGTCGCCAGCCAGCCGCGGCAGTCCGATCGGCTGCATCCCCTGCACGATCGCCGCAAGCGCCAGCACCGACTCCTCGTCTGACGGCCGTCCGACAATCTGCAGTCCGACCGGGAGTCCTTCGTCGTCGAGCCCGCATGGAACCGACGCGACCGGGAGTGCGGTCATGCTCAGGACGAAGGTCGGCGCGATCCAGTCGACGTAGGTGGCCATCGGCCGCCCGCCGATCGAGTCGGGATAGTTCTGCTCGACGACGAACGGCGGCACCGCCATGCACGGCGCGAGCACATGATCGAACCGCTGGAACAGGTCGCGGAAGCGCAGCCAGATCCGGTTGCGCTCCTGCTCCGCCTCGGCGATGTCGCCGACGCCGAGCGCGAGGCCGGCGCGCACGTTGTTGGCGACGTTCGTGCCGAAGCGGTCTGCGTGCTGCATCCGAGGCGCCAGATGGGTAGCGAACCAGAGTCCACGCAGGGTGAGGAACGCCTTCCGGGCGGCAGCCAGGTTCACATCGACCTCTTCGACCAGCGCGCCCGCATCCGACAGCTGGAAGGCCGCCCGCCGGCAGCGCTGTTCGATGACAGGGTCGACCCCGATGCGCGCCGGATCCGCGCAGTATGCGATGCGTGCACCGGGACGGATGCCCGCGGCCGCGGCTGCGACAAAGTCACGGCCCGCCGTCGGGCTGCCGCAGCGGCGACCAGTCGCTTGCGCCGGCGATCGCCTGGAGCATCAGCGCCACGTCTCCAGCCGTGCGCGCCATCGGGCCGGTCACCTGCAGGCTGTCCCACGCCCAGTCGGTCGGCGAGGTCGGCACGAGCCCGATCGACGGGCGCAGGCCGACGATGCCGCAGAACGAGGCCGGGATGCGGAGCGAGCCGCCGAGATCCGTTCCCTCGGCGAGCGCGATCATGCCGCTGGCGAGCGCCGCGGCGCCGCCGCCCGTTGAACCGCCGGCGCTGCGACTCGTGTTCCAGGGATTGCGCGTCCGCCCGAACACGTCGTTGAACGTGTTGCCGCCGGCCGCGAACTCGGGGCAGTTCGTCTTCCCGAGGATGACGGCGCCTGCATCGCGCAGGCGCTGCACGACGAGCGCGTCGTCGTCGGGGACGTGGTCGGCGTAGATCGTCGACCCGTAGGTCGTGCGCAGCGATGCGACCGGAGTGACGTCCTTGATGCCGACCGGCACACCGCACAGAAGCCCCGGTTCCCCGCCAGCCGCCAACCGGCGGTCGATCGCGCGCGCATCGTCCACGGCGTGGGGGTTGAGCGTGACGACGGCGTTGATGGTGCCGTTCAGTGCCGCCACGCGTGCGAGCGACGCCTCGACGACTTCGACCGCCGACACCTCGCGCCGTGCGACGAGCGCACGCAGTTCGGACGCGGGACGCTCGACGAGGGCGCCGGCGCCGCTCACGGCTTCCAGTCCCCCGTGAACGCCACCACGCGCGCGAAGGCCGCTTCCCCGCCCTTGAACTTCCAGGGGAAGCAGCCGAGGATCAGCCGCTTGTTCTGCAGCTCCGGCGCATCGATGTCTCCGCCGAGGTTCTCGATGTGCATGCAGTTCTTCGGGAAGAGCGCGTTGTGCGTCAGCTGGTACGCCGAGTCTGGGAACAGCCTGGCGACGGCGTCAGGTCCGCCGAACTTCTCCTCGGCCTGTTTCCGCACGCGGTCGCAGTGCCCGAACATGCCCTTCCCGAGGAATCGTCCGATCGGCAGGTTCATCGGATGGTCGGTCGACACGCAGTCCACTCCCCAGATGTGGATCTCCTTCTCGAGCAGCCACGGCACCATGTCGGGGTGCGCGCCGGGATGGCGGTGGATGTACTTCTCCTCATCGGGCTCCGAACCGAACTGCGCGTGCTTGTGAAAGCCGGTGTGCAGGAAGAGCAGGTCGCCTTTCTTCACTTCCACGCGGTCCTCGATCATCTTCGGCGTGTAGATGCCCAGTTCGTCCATCTCGTCCGAGAGGTTGACGATCACGCCCGATCCGCAGAGCCACTCGACGGGGATCTCGTCGATCGTCATCCCGTTGGTCACGAAATGACGCGGCGCATCGAGGTGCGTGCCCATGTGATTCGACGTCTGGATGTACTGCGCGTTCACCCCGTGCTCGGCTTTCCGCTTGATGTACTTCACCTCGAAGGGCGGATAGTACGGCCAGAACGACACCTGCTCGTTCAACGGCTGCGACAGGTCGTAGATCTTCATGAGGGCTCCAGGAGTGAGTGGAAGGCGCGCTCGAGCGCGCGCCTGGTCAGGACCGCGGCCAGCTGTCGGCGGTACCGCGGAGAAGCGTGAATGTCGCCCGCCGGATCGATGTCGTGCTGGGCCGACGCGTCGGCAGCCGCCCGGATCGCCTCACGCGTCGGGCGTTCACCCACGAGCGCGCGTGCAACCTCACGGGCCAGCACCGGGCGGTCGCCCAGGCTCAGCAAGCCGACGCGCGCATCCGTGCAGACGCCGTCGGCGTCCACCGCGACGTGCGCCGCGACCCCGGCCAGCGCGAAGTCGCCGTGACGCCGCGACACCTCGTCGAACGCGAAGCCGGCCCGTGCGCGCCGCTTGGGAATGGCGATCGCCGTCAGCAGCTCGCCGGGCTCGAGTGCCGTCGAGAAGAGGCCCGTGAAGAAGTCGACCGCGGCCACCTCGCGCGTGCCGGCCGCGCTCCGCAGCGTGAACGTGGCATCGAGCGCCAGCATCACGGCAGGCAGTTCCGCCGCCGGATCGGCATGGGCGAGGCTGCCACCGATCGTCCCTCGCGTTCTGATCGCCATGTGCGCAACGAAGGGCATGGCCGCGGTGACGAGTGGAACGTCGCGGGCGACGTCGGCGCTGCGTTCCAGCGTGCGATGCCTCGTCATGCCGCCCACGCGGACCGCGTCCCGCCCCGCCTCGATGTATGCGAGCGCCTCGATGCGGTTCAGATCGACCAGCACGGAGGGCGCCGCGAGCCGGAAGTTCATGGCCGGGATGAGGCTCTGGCCGCCAGCCAGCGGCTTCGCATCCGGGCCGTGCTGCTGCAGCAGGGCGAGCGCCTCGTCCAGCGTCGCGGGTGCGTGGTAGTCGAAGGCGGCCGGTTTCATTCGGTCGCACGCTCCGGCGCGGCGAGCCGGGCCTTCAGTTCGCGGTCGAGCGACTGAAGCGCCTGGGTCATCATCGACCGGCTGACCGAGTCGAGCATCCTCTGCCCGACAGCGGCGATCGTCCCGCCCACCAGCACGTTCGCGTTGTACCGCATCGTCGTCTGCTGCGGAGCGGCTTCGGCGAGCTCGATGGTGGCGGTGCCGCGTGTGTGGCCGAGCGGGCCTTTGCCTTCGAGCTGCATCACGAAGCGTTCGGGCTCCGTCTTGTCCATGAGCGTGACGATGACGTCGAAGCGCGCTGCTGTGACCGGACCGACGCTTGCCTTCATCACGCCACGATACTGATCCGGCCCGACCAGCTCGAGGCGTTCGGTACCTGGCAGCGCCCGTGCCAGCACCGCCGGATCCTGCAGGAGCGTCCACACCGTCTGGCGCGGACCGTTGAACGTGAACGTCCCCTCGAGAGTCATACCGGCTCCACCCGCTCGATGAGCGCGAACAGTTTCTCAGGACTCTGGGGAATCTCGAGGATCTCGACGCCGAGATCGTCGAGCGCGTCCTCGACGGCCTGAGCAAACGCCGCGCCGGTCGGTATGCAGCCGGCCTCTCCAACGCCCTTGAGGCCGACCGGATTGAACGGCGACGGCGTCTCGCGATGATCGGTTTCGATCGGAGGGACGTCGGTCGCCGTGGGCAGCAGGTAATCCATCAGCGACGCGTTCATCAGCTGTCCCTGCTCGTCGTACACCAGCTGCTCGTAGAACGCGTTGCCGATCCCGTGCGCCACCCCGCCGTGGATCTGCCCCTCGACCAGCAGCGGGTTGATCATGGTGCCGCAGTCGTGCACGACGACGTAGCGCTTCACCTGCACCATCGCGGTCTCTGCGTCGACCTCGACGATGATCGCGTGGACGCCGCTGGCGGTGCTGCCGCGATCGGGACCGAAGTACGCGGTGCTCTCGAGGCCGGGTTCCGAGCCGGGACGGACCGCCCCACGCAGCGGGTTGGCACGTCTGGCAAGGTCGCCAAGCGAGTACCCACGGTCAGGCTCTCCGTCCACGTACACGCGCCCACCCTCGAGCCGAAGCCGGTCGACGCCGACTCCAAGCAACTGGCCCGCGAGCGCGAGCGCCTTCACCCTGACCGCAGACGCGGCCGCGTGACAGGCGCTGCCGGCGACGACGGCGCCGCGGCTGGCAAACGTGCCGGTTCCCCACTGGAACTCGCGCGTGTCACCGGTGACGACGCGGACGCCCGACACGTCGACGCCGAGCACTTCGGCCACGATCTGCGCGAAGACGGTGTAGTGCCCCTGCCCCTGCGTGCCGACGCCGGTGGCTACGCGCACCTGCCCGCTCGGCTCCACGGTGACGCGGGCCCCCTCGTACGGGCCAATGCCCGTTCCCTCGACGTAGCAGACGATGCCGAGTCCGACCCGCCTGCCTTCGGCGCGGAGCCGCGCCTTCTCCTGCTCGAACTGCTCGTAGCCGATCATTTCCGCCGCCCGCTCCAGCACCGGGAGATAGTTGCCGCTGTCGTACACGAGCGGGGCCGAATCCTGGAACATGATCCCGTGGTTGTGCGGGAAGCGATCGGCCGAGAGCAGGTTGCGCCTGCGGATCTCCACGCGGTCGATCTGCAGCTCCCGCGCGGCGATGTCGAGCAGCCGCTCGCTGACGAAGACGCCGTGCTGGCGTCCCGCGCCGCGCACGGGTGTCACGATCGGCTTGTTGGTGAAGACCGCCGTGAAGCGGCTGTCGTAGTTCGGGATGTCGTAGGGTCCGAGCAGCGTGCACTGCGTGTTGATCGGGATCGTCAGGCCGTACGGGTCGTAGGCACCCGTGTCGAACAGGAAATGGTCGCGGACGCCGAGAATCCGGCCGTCGCGCGTGAGCGCCATCTCCGCGTCGTGTACCTGCCCGCGCTCCTGCGTCGTCGCGTAGAAGTTCTCGCGCCGGTCCTCGGTCCACTTCACGGGACGGCCGATCCGCATCGCCGCCCAGGGAACGACCAGTTCCTCCGGGTAGAACATCATGATCTTGGGTCCGAAGCCGCCGCCGACGAACGGCGCGACGACCCGTACCTGCGATTCGAGCAGGCCGAGCCGTGCGGCCATCCCGTTGCGGATGGGAATCGGCGCCTGCGTCGTGTCCCAGATCGTCAGCTCCTCGGCAAGGCGGTCCCACTGCGCGACGACGGCGCGGTTCTCGATGGCCGCCGATGCGCCGCGGTCGTACAGGAACCGCCGCGAGACGAGCAGATCCGCCGTCGCGCGGGCCGCCGCGTAGTCCCCCTTGCCCTGCTCGACGAGCGCCGCGACGTTCGAGGTGAGGTCCTCATGCACCAGCGGCGCGCCGTGCACCAGGGCCGCTTCGAGATCGACCGCCACGTCGAGCGGCTCGACATCCACCAGGACATCGCGTGCGGCATCCTCCGCTACGTAGCGGTTCTCGGCGATGACCACGGCGACCGGCTCGCCTACGTACCGCACCTTCCCGCGCGCCAGCGCAAGGTGCGTGCGCGCGTGGAACACGAGGCCGGCAATGGGAGGCGGGGGCACGAGGAGCGGCGCAGGCTGAAGATACTCGCCAAGATCGTCGGCGGTGAACACCGCGACCACGCCGGGCCGTTCGCGGGCGGCCGAGACGTCGACCTGCAGGAGGCGTCCGTGCGCGTAGTCGCTGCGCACGAACGCCGCGTGCAGCATGCCTGGCAGCTGCACATCGTCCACGAAGCGGGCGCGTCCCGTCAGCAGGCGCGCGTCTTCGTTCCGGCGGACGCGCGCGTTAAGGTAGCGGTGTTCGGCCGGCACGTATCACCGCCTCGACGATGTGCTGATAGCCGGTGCAGCGGCACAGGTTTGCTGACAGCGCATCCCGAACCTGCACTTCGGTGGGCGATTGCGTTTCGGCGAGGAAGGCCGTCAGCGTC
This sequence comes from uncultured Acidobacteriota bacterium, assembly GCA_963748265.1. Lineage (GTDB taxonomy): Bacteria > Acidobacteriota > Vicinamibacteria > Vicinamibacterales > CAVVIG01 > CAVVIG01. The sequence goes on from CAVVIG010000007.1 coordinate 106,034, forward strand.
ATCAGCATGCCCGGCGTGCAGAACCCGCACTGCAGCGCGTGGGCGTCTCGAAAGGCCTCCTGAAGCGGGCTCAGCGCACCATCAGATCCAGACAAGCCCTCCACGGTGCGCACGCGATGACCGCCGGCCTGGACCGCGAACATGATGCACGAACGCGCCGGCTCGATCGTCAAAGAGGATCGTGCACGCGCCGCAGACACCGTGCTCGCACCCGACGTGAGTGCCCGTGAGGCCCAGTTCCACGCGGAGAAAGTCGCTCAGGAGCAGGCGCGGCTCCACCTCGCGCTCGTAGACGATGTCGTTGACGGTCAGGGTGACTTTCATGCGACCTTGGGGCGCTCGCGCGGCATCAGGAGGAGGTACAGGCCGAAGGCAATCGCGAAGGTCACGAACCACGCGTAGGTATAGAGGACGTCGAACACGCCCGGATCGGTCACCTGTCCACCGGGTGTCGTCGCGGCCCGCACGAACCCCGGCACCACCGGCACGATCGCCAGGGTAAGCGCAAGCATCGCCCGCCTGTTGATACCACCGGTGTACGCGTAACGTCCGGTGAGACTGAAGAGATCGGCGACGGCGAGCTGCCGGTTCCGGATCACCCAGTAGTCCGCGATGAGGATGCCGCCGATCGCGCCCATCAGGCTCGAGTAGCCAACGAGCCACGTGAAGATGTACGCGGCCGCGTCGGCGTACAGACGCCACGGCATCATCAGGACGCCAATCGCCGCGGTAATGAGGCCGCCGGTCACGTAGCTGATGCGGCGCGGTGCGAGGCTCGAGAAGTCGTTGGCGGGCGACACCACGTTCGCGGCCATGTTCGTCGTGAGTTGGGCGAGCATGACGACGAGCGCACCGAAGATGATCGCCGGCAGGCTGCCGATCCGCGCGATCAGCACCACCGGATCCCAGATGGGCTCGCCGAACACGACGATCGTAGCGCTCGTGACGGCGACCCCCGTGAACGCGAACGCGGTCATCGTCGTCGGCAGGCCGAGGGCCTGGCCGAGGGCCTGCGACCGCTGGCTTTGCGCGTACCGCGTAAAGTCCGGGATGTTGAGGCTCAACGTCGCCCAGTAGCCGACGTTTGCGGTCAGCGCCGACGGAAAGAGCTGCCAGAACGGGGTCTGCGACGTCCGCATCCGTGAGGACTCGCTGAGGATATGCCCGAGGCCGCCGCCCGCGCGGATCGCCCAGATCAGCAGGATCGCTCCCCCACCGAGGAGCAGCGGTGCGGCCCATCCTTCCAGCTTCTTGATCCCCTCGAGTCCGGTGACGATGAGCCAGACCTGCACCAGCCAGAACGCCGCGAAGGACAGCCATATCCCCGACGGCATGCTGCTCCATGCCGGCCACGCGGCGACGATCAGCGTGTTGAGTGCAAGGCCGCCGATCCAGGTCTGAATGCCGAACCACCCGCACGCGACCAGTGCGCGCAGGACGGCCGGCACGTTGGCGCCCCTGACGCCGAAGGCCGCCCGACAGAGGACCGGGAACGACACGCCGTACTTGGTGCCGGCATGCGCGTTCAGGATCATCGGCACCAGCACGATGACGTTGCCGAGCAGAATCGTGAGCATCGCCTGCCACCACGTCATGCCCTGTTGCATCAGGCCGGACGCGAGCGTGTAGGTGGTGATGACCACGCTCATGCCGATCCAGAGCGCGGCGATGTGGTAGGTGGTCCAGGTGCGGCGAGCGGCCGAGGTCGGCGCGAGGTCTGGATTCCAGAGCGGGCTGTCCGAGAGGTCGCCTACCTGTAAGGCCGCATCGCGGGTCATCGGGGCCATGTGGTGAGCCGGGTCCGGCGAATCGTAGCAGAGTCTGCGTCAGGTCTACCTCGGCAGCTGCGCGTAACGCAGACCCCGACTGCACAGAATGCGGACAGCTCATCAGCATCTCCGCCGTATTCTTTTGCGGCACCAACCTTGCCCCAACCTCGGGCGTCCCATCCGTTTTTCATACATCTCCAGGAGACCGACCGATGCGACGACGAGCGTGGGTGTGTACGTGGTCGATGTGCGTGTTGCTGGCGGCCACGGCGCTGCCGGCGGACGCGGCCGACGAAGTGGTGCTGAACGCCGGTGACGTGACCACGCTGCGCGGAAGCCACTGGTCGCGCGCCTCGGACGGCGGCGCCGCAGGCGGCCAGAAGATCACCAGCGCGGATTACGGATGGCCGGCCACCGCCGCCCCCCTCGCGTCTCCCGACGATTACTTCGAGGTCTCCTTCAACGCCGACGCCGGCACGCCGTACCACGTGTGGGTGCGCATGCGCGCGGGTGGCGACTCCAAGTGGAACGACTCGGCCTGGGCCCAGTTCAACGACGCGGTGGCCGAGAACGGCTCGCCGCTTCACCGCATCGGAACGGGGTCGGGGCTGCTGCTGAACCTGGAGCGGTGCAGCGAGTGCGGAACCAGCGGCTGGGGCTGGGTCGACGGCGCGTACTGGCTTGGCCAGGCGTCCACCGTGCGTTTCGCGAGCAGCGGCACACACACCATGCGGCTGCAGATCCGCGAGGACGGCGTCGAAGTGGATCAAATCGTCATCAGCCCGGGAAGCTGGCTGCACTCCGCCCCGGGCCAGCCGTACGGCGACAGCACGATCGTCGCGCGTCCGCAGGGCGGCGGCGTGTCCGTCGCATCGGCGTACAGCGGTGGCGCTGTCGCATTGCCCGGCACATTCCAGGCCGAGGAGTTCGACGACGGCGGCGAAGGCGCCGGATATTCCGACTCGACCTCCGGGAACAACGGCGGCCAGTTCCGATGGACCGACGTCGACATCGAGCCGTCCTCGAACGGCGGATACAACGTCGGGTGGATGGACGCCGGCGAGTGGCTCCGGTACTCCGTGACCGTCGCCTCGTCTGGTTCGCACGTGGTCCAGTTCCAGGTGGCATCGTTCGGTCAGGGCGGGACATTCCATCTCGAGATGAACGGGAGCGACGTCACCGGCGCGATCACCATCCCCGACACCGGCGGATGGCAGTCGTGGGTGACGCTCTCCCGCACGGTGAACCTCTCCGCTGGAGCGAATCGTGCCCGTCTCGTGATGGACAGCGGCGGCACGACCGCAGCCGGCAACATCGACTGGGTACGCGTCACCGCGGGCTCGGGCGGCGGCTGGACCGGTCCCGCAAGCGGAACGCCGCAGCCGATTCCCGGCACCGTCGAAGCCGAACAGTTCGACGAAGGCGCTGAAGGGGCGGCGTATCACGACTCCACCGGCGGCAACAGCGGTGGCGTCCATCGCTCGACCGACGTCGATCTCGAGCCGGCGTCCGGCGGCGGCTACAACGTCGGCTGGATCACGGCCGGTGAGTGGCTCCGCTACACGGTGAACGTCGCGAGCGCCGGCAGCTATGTCATGCAGGCCCGCGTCGCCTCGTTCGGCGCCGGCGGCCGGTTTCACGTCGAGGCGAATGGCGCCGATGTCAGCGGTCAAATCACCATTCCCGACACGGGCGCCTGGCAGAACTGGACGGTCGTCAGCGCGAACGTTCAGCTCGCGGCCGGTCAGCAGACGCTCCGCATCGTGATCGACAGCGCAGAGAGCTACGCCGCCGGCAACATCGACCGCCTCCAGTTCACCGCGGGCAGCACGCCCACGCCACCGCCCACACCGACCGGAGGCATCATCACGGTGAACCCGGGCGAAAGCGTGCAGGCGGCGATCGATGCCGCAAGGCCGGGCGACACCATCGTGCTGCAGCCGGGCGCGTGGTACGAGGGCGCCCTCATCCTGCGCTGGAAGTCGGGCGACGCGTTCATCACCATCAAGTCCGGCGCTCCGGACTGGGCGCTGCCGGGAGAGGGCGAACGCGTCGGGCCGCAGCACGCGTCGCAGCTCCCGAAGATCGTCGGCGGGCTCGCCGGCCTCCCCGCGATCATGACCGACCTCGGCGCGCATCACTGGCGGCTCCAGAATCTCGAGCTCGTCGACACCTGGCCGTATGGCGACATCCTGGCACTGGGCGACGGCTCCTACGCGCAGCAATCCTGGGGCGACATCGCGCACGACCTCGTCGTCGATCGCGTCTACATCCACGGCGTGTCCGGGCAGGAACAGAAGCGGGGCATCGCCCTCAACTCGGCGTCGACCACGATCGTGAACTCGTGGATCGGCGACATCCGGCTGACGAACGGCGACTCGCAGGCGATCGCAGGATGGAACGGGCCGGGCCCCTTCACCATCGTCAACAACTACCTCGAGGCGACCGGCGAGAACTTCCTGCTGGGTGGTTCCGATCCGCCGATCCAGGGCCTGGTGCCGTCCGACATCGTGCTCAAGCGCAACACCTTCACGAAGCAGACCTCGTGGCGGTGGCAGGGCTACACGGTGAAAAACCTGATCGAGCTCAAGAACGCGCAGCGCGTGACCATCGAAGGCAACATCTTCGAGAACAACTGGAACGACGGACAGCCGGGTCACGCGATGATGCTCACGCCGCGCAACCAGGATGGCGCTGCGCCGTGGTCTGTCGTGCAGCAGATTCAGATCACGAACAACGTATTCCGGCACGTCGCGGGCGTGCTGAATATCCTCGGCACGGACTATCGCTACACGACGAGGCCGCTGACCGACGTTACCTTCCGCAACAACCTGGTCTACGACCTGAGTGCTGCGAACTGGGGCGGGGCCGCCCAGCTGATTCTTACGAGCGGCGGCACGAACATCACGCTCGACCACAACACGGTGTTCACCGACGGCACGTCCGTCATCTATGCGGATGGTGACCAGGTGAACGGCTTCGTGTTCACCAACAACATCGTGCCGGACAACCTGTGGGGTGTGATGGGCGCGGCCGAATCCGAAGGCAACGGGACGCTGTCCCGATTCTTCCCGAACGCGACGTTCCAGCGGAACGTGATCATCGGCGGGCAGCCTGCGCTCTATCCGAGCAACAACTACTTCCCTGCCTCGATCAACCAGGTGGGCTTCGTGGATCCCTCGAACAACTTCCGTCTCAGTACGGCCAGCCCGTATCTGAACTTCGGTACCGACGGGAAGGCCATCGGCGCGGACATCGCGGCCATCAACGCCGCCGCGGGCACCAGCTACTAGCAGCGGCCGCCCGCTGCGCGTTCATGCGCGCGGTGCGTGCGGCAGACGGCAGGTCGTCGACCGGTGCCGCGCGACATAACGATAGACCCGGCGTCCCAGCCACGGGACGCCGGGCACGTAGAGGAACGGCATCGCCGGCCAGAGTGCGGGGACGACGTGCGAGAGCGTGCGGAAGCCGTCGAAGCCGGCGGTCACTGATCGATCCGGCGCGATGACGTGCATCTCGGCCAGGCACGCCTCGAGGTCGAGCGACGGGTGTTCGCGCGACAGGCGTTCCCACTCGGCGTTGACGTCGGTGAATCGGAGCCGATCGCGCACAGCGACCCGGCGCAGCCACCTCACCGTGCGGTTGCACAGACCGCAACCGCCGTCGAAGAGCACCTCGAAGATCGCCGGGGCCGGCATGCCTCAATGGTAGCGCGCGGCTGGCGGATCGGCGCTCGGCTCCACCTCATCGAGCAGTTCCGTCGCCAGTTCCCGGTAAACCGGGCTGGTGCCGAGCAGCGCATCGTGCGTGCCCTGCGCGACGACGGTGCCCGCGTCGAGAACGAGGATGCGGTCCGCGTCCTTCACTGTGGACAGCCTGTGCGCGATGACGAACGTCGTCCGGCCCTGCCGCAACTCGGTGAGCGCCCGGACGATCGTCCGCTCCGCGAGCGTATCGAGCGCAGCGGTCGGCTCGTCGAGAACGAGGATCGGCGCGTCCTTCAGGAAGGCGCGCGCGATGCTGACGCGCTGACGTTCCCCGCCTGACACGCGGTTTCCGTTGCCGAGCGGCGCGTCGAGCCCCTGCAGCGTGCCGTCCGCGAGGTTCTCGCAGTGCGCGGCCCGCGCGGCGAGCATGACCTCGTGCGCGGTTGCGTCCAGACGACCGTACTGGATGTTCTCGCCGACCGAGCCCTCGAAGACGACCGCCTCCTGCGGCACCGAGGCAATCTGCTCCCTCAGCGCGCGGATCTTGAAGCGTCGGACGTCGGTGCCGTCAATCAGCACGCGCCCGCTAGCCGGCTCGCGGAATCGTCCGAGCAGGCTGACGAGAGTCGACTTGCCAGCGCCCGATCGACCGACCAGGGCCACCGTCTCGCCCGGGTGGACGTCGATGCTCACGCGATTGAGCACCGGCACTCCCGGTCCGTAGGCAAACGACACGTCCTCGAAGCGCACGGCGCCGCGGAACCGCACCGGCGCAATCGCCACGTCGTCGTCGCGGTCCTCACGCGGCAGGACGAAGAGCTCGCGCACCCGCTGCGCGCTCGCGAGCGCATCTTGAAGCGATGTACTGGCGGCTGCGATCGTGGCCAACGGACCGTACATGAATCCCAGATATGCGATGGCGACGAGCAGCGTGCCGACCGTCAGGGTGCCATCGAGCACATGGAGGCCGCCAATCGCCACGACGAGGGCGGCACCTGAGGCCAGAATCGCACCGACGGCAAACGTGAAGATCGACCCGACACGCACGCTGTCCATCTGCTCGCGCACCACATCAGCCGCGGCACTGCGAAAGCGCGCGAGTTCGTAGTCCTCGCGGGCGAACGCCTTGACCAGGCGGATGCTGCTCAGGCTTTCGGCGAGCCGGCCGATCGTCGTCGACTCGAGCGCCCGGGCGCGAGCCGCGTGCGTCGGCGTTTCCGACATCTGCCGTCGGAGGGCGACGAACAGGAACGGCAGCACCGCAAATGCCGCGATCGCCAGCATGGCATCCAGCCGCACCAGGATGATGAAGAGCACGACGAGCGTCAGCGCCGAGAAGGCCGCCGGGAACAGGCTGCGCAACACCAGGTTCTCGAGACACGCCGCGTCGGATTCGATCCGCGAGACCGCGTGGGCGGTCGGCGCCTGCTCGTGGTGCGCAAGCGGGAGGAACTGCAGGTGCGTGAAGAGACGCGATCGGAGGTCGAACACCATGCGCCGGCCGAGCCGCGCCTGCATGCGCGAGTGAACAAGCAGCACGACCTCGTGCGACACGAGCAGAACGAAGCCGGCGGCGACGAGGGTCAGCAGCTCGGCTGATGGTGATTGTGCCGATACGAGCCGGACGACGGCTCTGCCGCCCGACGCGAGCAGGTTCACGATGGCCGCGAGCGGCCAGGGCACAAGCGCACGCAAGGCGACCTCGGCGACCGACAGGGCGGCGAGACCCGCGGCCCCGGCCCGGTACGGTGCGAGCGATGACAGCGTCCAGCGAAGGGTGCGACCGTCGGGCGTCAACGTTGGATTGGTGCGGCCTTCACGCGGCGGGTGTCCGGGCGCTCGCGTAGCCGTGTAGGCGAGCGTTCTGCTGCACAACTCAGCACGAGATCGTCTGACGCGACACCATGCGACCTGATATGGCTGACGCGGTTCCGCGACCGTGCCGCTCGCGCGGCTTCAGGGCAGCGAAGTCGAGCAGTTGCATAGGGCGGCGCGCGTTGGTGCAAGCACGAGGCCACTCGGCATCAACGTTGCTCGTACCGTCGCAGACGATATACCGACCGACAGCAGCGCGACGCGGAAACATCGCGGACCTACTTTATGCCTGCTGACCCGATCCGTGTGCTGATGACCGCCGACGCCATCGGCGGCGCCTGGACGTTCGCGCTCGATCTCGCGCGCGCGCTCACTCCCAGAGGCGTCCGGATCGCCCTCGCCACCATGGGCCCGCTCCCCTCAGCAGCGCAGCGGCGCGCGGCCGCGTCCGTGCCGAACCTCGAGCTGTTCACGACCGAATTCCGTCTCGAATGGATGACCGAGCCGTGGGACGACGTCCGGGCTGCGGGTGAATGGCTGGTCAGGCTCGAGAAGTGGGTGCGGCCGGATGTCATCCACATCAACGGTTTCGCACATGCGGCACTTCCCTTCCGCGCCCCAGTGGTCAGCGTCGGGCATTCGTGCCTGCAGTCGTGGGCGGAGGCCCTCCCAGGCGCCATCGACGAGGGGATGCTCGCGCGGTTCCAGCGGGAAGCAGCTCGCGGGCTCGAGGCGGCCCGTCTCGTCATCGCCCCGTCGCACGCGATGATGCGCGCGCTGCAGCACCATTACGGGCCGCTCAAGCGAACGCTCGTCATCCACAACGGCCGATCGGACGACCTCTTCCAGCCTGGGCGCAAAGAACCGTTCGTGATGACCTCGGGGCGGCTCTGGGACCGTGCCAGAAACGTGAACGCGGTCGCGCGGGTGGCGCCGCGTCTGCGATGGCCGACGGCGATGGTCGGCGAGATGGGATCGCTCCCAGGCGGACGCGGGCTGTCGGGCAGCGGCCTCCGCGTGCTCGGTCTGCTCGACGAGGACGTGCAGGCTGGCTGGCTTGCCCGCGCGTCGATCTTTGCGCTGCCAGCCCGGTACGAACCGTTCGGCCTGCTGCCGCTCGAAGCCGCGCTGTCGGGCTGCGCCCTGGTGCTGGGCGATATCGAGAGCCTGCGCGAGATTCGGGGCGATGCGGCGACCTTCGTCAACCCGGACGACCACGATGCCCTGGCATTCGCGCTCCACGCGCTGATGGACTCGAGCCAGCACCTCGAACGGTACGCGGCGGCCGCGCGGGGCCGCGCGCGCCGGTATTCCGTGCAGCGCATGGCCGCGGGCTATCTGGAAGCGTACCGGCGGGCACTGTCTGGCGAAGACTCGCACGGCGCGCTGTCCGAGGCGTCGTGATCGCCTCGTTCACGACAGCGCGGACACTGTTTCCCCATTCACTTGCAGCACAGCCGGCGCGCCTGCACCGAGCCGCAGCACGCTGATCCGCCCCGGCCACAGTTCCAGCCGGAGCACGAAGTCGATCGGCATGCCGAGGAAGTACAGCAGGATGGCGCGCAGCGTGTCGGCATGCGTCACCACCGCGACCACCTCTCCTTCATGCTTCGCCCGCAGGTCCAGGATCGCTGACACCGCCCGCTGCTGAACTTCCAGGAGCGACTCGCCGGCTGGAGGGCGCGCGATGCTTCGCACGGCGTTGTACTGCTGCCAGTGCGGATCGGTGACCATGTCGGCGAACCGCCGCCCGCTCCACTCGCCGAAGTCGACCTCGATGAGACGCGGCTCGATCTGCACGGTCAGCGCGCGCGCATCGGCGAGCGCCTGCGCTGTGTCGCGCGTGCGCTCCAGTGGGCTGGCGTACACCGCCGCGATCGGCGCGCGGGCCACGCGTTCCGGCAGGCTGGCTGCCTGCGCCCGCCCGTCGTCGTTGAGGTGCACGCCGGGCGCGTGCCCGGTCATCAGCCGGCCGACCGCGTCGGTCATGCCGTGGCGAATGAGGAGGAAGAAGGTGGGCGACATCGCACTCGGTTGGTGCTTCCCTACTGCGCCGTCGCGGGCGACGCTGATGCGCCGTTCTCGGTCAACTGTGGAGGAGCTGCCGGAGGGAGCGGGTCGGGCACGCGGTTGTGCACCGCGGGGACCGAGCGCAGGTAGGCATAGACCGACATGATGTCCTCATCGCTCATCTGGCCGTAGTTGGACCACGGCATCGGCGGCAGGATCTCGCGCGACGCGCCCATGTGACGGCCGGTGCGGAGTGCCTTGATGAACATCTCCTCCGTCCAGATGCCGAGGCCGGTGTTCTGGTCGGGCGTCAGGTTGGCGGTGAAGCTCACGCCCCACGGACCGGAGTACGCCGTCCCGGTCGCCGCCGACGCCACCATCCACTCGGGCGAGCCCGCCGCCGGCTGCGTGATCACGAACTGCTCAGGGTGGCCCGACAGCATCCGGCTCATATCCGGTTCCGGCCCCTTCGGGCCCATCTTCAACGGCGTGTGGCAATCGTTGCACCCACCGATGGTCACCAGGTACTTGCCACGCTCGATCTTTGCGGCATCCGGCGCCGTGGACGCCTGCGGCGCGGAGCATGCCGCCATCATCGTCATCGAAACCACCATCGCACCAGCGCCGACCAGCATCGCCACCGACATCATCTTCATTGCCATTCTCCTCAGACCGCTTCGAACCAGGGGGTTGATTGGGAGCGCCTCATCCGGCGCGTCCCTGCCCCTATACGCGACGTTCGAGGAGAAACCCCGCAGAGACGGTCAGGAATGGTCAGGAAATCAGGAGAGGGCCAGAGGGCGGATGGGGCTGGCCGGGCGGTCCGGGACGGGCGGGTCGGGACGGGCAGGCAATTTCCTGCCCCGTCCTGTCCTGCCAAACCTGTGGGTTACTTCCCCAGTTCCCCGTAGATGGCTTCGATTGCCGCTTTCATGCGATCGGTCCGATAGCCCTGATACTTCGTCGTCAGGTTGATGGAGCCCACTGCCTGATCGGCGGTCTTGCCGGCCTTCACCGCGGCCTGCACCTCGGACACGAGGTCGGTCATGAACCGCTCGTACTCCTGCAGCATCGCCGGCGTGGTCACCGGCTGGTGACCGGGAATGATCGTGTCGACGTCCTTGATCGTCGCAACCGCCTTCCCGAGCGTCTTCGGGAACTCGAGGCCGCTGCCACCGTTGGCGCGGTCGATGAGCGGCGCGTCCTTCCACGGCATCAGGTCGCCGGTCTGGAGCACGCGCAGCGCCTTGTAATGGATCCAGGTGTCGCCGTTGGTGTGGCCGGGGCCGAAGTAGTAGAGATCGACCTGGTCCTTGCCGGCGCCAATCGTCAGCTTGTCGCCGTACGTGCGCTTCGGCAGGTACAGCGCCTTGTCTCCCTTGAAGGCGTCCATCTTCGCCATGTTCGCCTTCGTGTTCTCGTGCGCGATGATCTCGACGCTCGTCGGGAAGCCGTCGTTGCTCCCGGTGTGGTCGCCGTGCGTGTGCGTGTTGACGATGCGCACGACCGGCTTGCTGGTGACCGCGCGGATCTTCGTCAGGATGTCCGGGCCGTAGCCGGCGAGCTTGGTGTCGACCACCATCACGCCGCTGTCCATCACGAACACCCCGACATTGCCCCCGGTGAACTGCGTCCGGTCGATCGGGCTCGACGCGGCGATGATGTACAGGTCGTCCTTGACCTTCTCGAGGTCGGGAAGCGTCGCGCGCTGCTGCGGCTGCTGCCCGGCCACGGCCACCGAAAGCATCCCGACAGCGACGAGCCCGCCGAGAACCATTCCACGTGTCATGGTCGTCCTCCAGACTTCCACAGGGGCTGCCCCCCGGCGTCTGACCAGCGCGGACACCGCGCGGGCCGGACCAAGCGTGGGAATTATAGCCCGCAGGCAAGGAACATGGCCGGGGGCCCGCACGTCGAAGACCGCGTGAGCACCCTGCACTTCGTGAACGACGTCATCTTCGACACCGTCACCGGCGAAGTGCGCAGCCCCGCGGGGACCGTCCGCCTTGAACCGCAGCCGGCGGCCCTGCTCGCGCTGCTCGCGGCCCGGGCGGGCGCCCTGGTCACGCACGACGAGATCCGGCTCGCGATCTGGGGCAACGCGACACACGTCAACTTTCAGCAGAGTGTCCACTACGCAGTCCGCCACATCCGTGCTGCCCTTCACGACCCCGCGCGCGATCCGCAGATCGTTCAGAACGTCCCGCGCCGCGGGTACCGTCTGAAGGCTGATGGGCTGGTCCCCGTCCCCTCCGACCTTAAGGGTTCCGAGCCGGTTACCGGCGGATCGCCCGTCAGGCACAGCCACCTGCTGTGGCTGTCAGCTGCGGCCGCGCTCGCGACGGGCGTGGCGATCCTCGAGCAGCGACCGAACAACCATCACGAGATCGCGGTCGCCGCGCTGAGGACGTTGCACAGCCTCATTTTCTGAGCATCCTCAGCGTTTCCTCAGACCATTTCCGACGACCCTCAGGAACGGGCGGCGGCCCCACCCGTCCACACCGCACAGGAGGTGCAGTGTGGTTACGAAAACGTCTCTGCTGCTCGGGGCGTCCGCAATGGTCCTCGCCGGAGCCGGGCTGCTGGCCTGGCGGTTCGCCTTTTTCGTCGCGCCGTTCCGGTGGACGGGTGAGCCTGCGCGGCTCGCGAAGGTGCTGAAGATCGAAGCGGGCATGCGGGTCGCGGACATCGGTGCCGGGACCGGCGCGCTGGCCCTCGCGCTGGCCGAGGGCCTGGGACCATCCTGCGAAATCCTGGCGACCGAACTGTCGCCGGCACGGTTGGACGCCCTGTCCCGCCTGAATGCCGGACCGGGAGGTCGTCCGCTCACGGTCGTCGCCGCGACGGCGACCGACACGGGCCTGCCAGACGACTGCTGCGACGCTGTCTACATGCGGGCCATGCTGCATCACGTCAGCGAGCCGGAGCAGTTCGCGGCGGCTGTCCGGCGCGCCGTACGGTCAGGCGGCCGCGTTGCGGTCATCGACTTCCCGCCTGGCGGCCTCCCCTTCCACGGCGCCGATCATGGGATCACCCCCGAGCGCGTCGTCGGAGCATTTACGAGCAGTGGGCTGACGCTCCGCGAGCGGATCGACGACTGGGGAGGAGGAATGTTCCTGTTGCTGTTCGAGGAGGGTTGAAATCGCAGGTCTACTTCGCTGCGGCAACATATCCGTTGCGCGCCCGGACCTTGTATTCGCCGCCGTGGACCCTCACGCGGATGCTGTGGTACTTCCCGTCCTCGCCCCTGGGCGGTGTGTAACCGATCAGGTACTGGCTATTGAGCTCGTCGGTGATGCTATCGAGTGCCATCGAGACCTCGCCCATGTCGTGGACGACGTGCGTGCGCCCGCCGCTCTGATCGGTGACCTCGGCCAGCGCACCCGCGTTCACGGCGGCATTGATCGCGCGGCGATCCGGCGAGTCGACGCCGATCGCGTACACGAACATGTCGCTTCGCAGGAGCGCCCGCCGCAGATCGCGCAACGTGACGTCGCTGGCCGTGTCGGCGCCATCCGACAGCACGAGCAGCGCCGCGCGCTGGCGATGGCGCGACTCAGCGAGCGGGATCGCCGCGGAGATGGCGTCGTAGATCGCCGTCGCTCCCCACGGCTTGACGGGGTGCAGCCGGGTGAACGCCTGCGAGCGATCGTCGGTCCACTCGGTCAACAGCCGCTGCTGGTGGTTGAAGACGATGAGGGCGAACTCGTCGGCAGGATCGAGCAGGTCCGACACGAGCCGGTAGATGGCCATCCGCGCGTCGGAGATACGGCGGCCGTACATGCTGTCGCTGCCGTCCAGGAGGATCCCGAGGCTGACCGGCACGCGTTCGTTCGTGAACAGGGTGATCGCCTGAGGCTCGCCGTCCTCGAACAGCTCGAACTGCTCCACCGGCAGCCTGGGCACGAGGCGTCCTGCCGCGTCGGTCACCGTCACGGTGACGGTGGTCAGGTTGACGGCCGTACGGAAGTGCGGCCGCCCGGACGCCGCCTGCTCACCCGTGGACTGCGCATGCATCGGCGCGACCACCGTTGCGCCGGCGGCGATGGCGGCAGCGACGAGAAGCGCACGGAGCGCGCGCATGTCGCATTCTACTGCTACCGCCCCAGCCAGTAGGTGAACTTCACCATTACCACGTCGTCGGACCTGGCAGCGGCCAGCGTGCGCAGATCGCGCCGGGCGCTGAACGATCCGGAATAGGCGGAGTCCTGCTGCTGGCGGGTCCACACCGCGTAAAAGGTCGAGCCCGGCCGGAACTCCCATCGGAAGACACTGTTGATGCGCAGCGACTTCAGGTTGAAATCAGGGTCGTCGAACGAGAGCTCGGGCGCAGGACCGTCGCCGTCGGGATCTGCGGTGTAGCGGCGCAGCGCCGCCTGGTGCGTCAACGTGGAACCGGCCTCGCCGTACTGCAGGAAGTCGTAGGTGCGCGGACGCGCGAGCTCGCGGAAGTCGAAGTAGTCGCCTGCGGACAGGAGCGGCTGTGCGAAGACCTGGATGGAGACGCGTGGTGTGAGGATGGCATTGGCGCGCAGGGTCATCATGAGCTGCGTCTGGTCCAGCAGTCCGAAGACGTCCCGGCGCCCGCCCGTTGCTGTCGCCGTCTCATCGTCGACGCTCTTGATGTATTGCGCCGTGATGAGCGTCCTGGTCAGCTGGGGCCCGATCGCGAACGCGAACATCGACGAGGGCTTCAGGTTGAGGGTAACACTCGTCACCCGGTTCCATCCTCCTGCGGTGTGCCACGTGCCGCTGGCGTTCGCCTGCAGCGACACCGCGAGCCGCGGGTCCGTGGTCATGCCGCCGTTCCAGCCGCCGCCGCCCGGCGCCTCGGCCGACACGCCGCCACGCGTCAGCCGATCGTCAAGCGCCTGTCGCCGCAGCGACCCGCCGCCGAACGCGGTCCACCAGTTGTGGAACGTGAAGAACATGTTGCCCGTGACGCCGTCGGCCTGCATCTCGCGGCCGAAGTTCCAGGTCCACCACTTCGACACCCAGAACGAGCGCGATCGCGTCAGGCGGTCCGGAATCACCCAGCGCCGGAAGAGCACGACATGTGCGCCCGCGCGGTCGGCTGTCGTCAGGAACCCGACGTCGTTCGACTCGAAGCCAGGGCTGACACCCCACAGCGACGCGTTCACCTGCCACAGCCCCGAGTTGCGATTGAAGTTCAGGCGTCCCGTGTAACCCGCGAGCGATGTTCGAAGCGGGTCGAGCGAGACATGGCTCGCGTCCGGACGCTGGAACGCGCGCTGCACCAGCTTCTGCGCCCGCGTGATCGCTTCCGTCGTGCCGCTGATGCGGCTCACCGCGAGCCGTCCATTCACCACCCAGTCCCGCGCAGGCCCGAGGAACCAGTATCCGTCGCCACCGATGACGGTCGCCTGTTTCGGCAGCGTCAGCGCGACCGTCGCATCGTCGAACTGCCGCGTGGCGGAGGTCGCGATCATGCCGACGCCGGCGCGGCGTCCGATGTCGCGCTGCAGCCTGGCCACGAAGTAGTTGGTGCGCGGCTCGATCGTCGTGCTACCGAAGAGGGCCGCGGTCGACGTCCGCGCGACCTCCCGATCGGTGAGCGCATCGAGCAGGCCGACACTCCAGCCGCTGCGCGTCTTGCCGGTGATCTTCGCCGCGGACAGGATGGTGGTGGCCGTCGGCGCGTCGATGTAGTCGCCGCTCGCCTGACGCTGGGGCGTGCGGCCGATCCGGCGGGAGTAGAAGATGTTCGGGTCCGACGAGTTGAAGCCCCAGTAGTTGTTCGCGCCGCTGCGGCCGAAGTTGTTGAAGATCTGCGCCCCCTCGACGAAGAAGGGCCGCCGCTCCTCGAAGAACACCTCGAACGCCGTGAGATTGACGACCGCCGGATCGACTTCTACCTGCCCGAAGTCCGGATTGATCGTCGCGTCGAGCGTCACGCTGCTCGTGAGCCCGTACTTCATGTCGACGCCGCCCGTGCCGAACAGGCGCGAGCCGTCGTTGAACGGGCCCGAGTTGCCGTCGCCGATGAACTCTGCGCGCGCGGCCGTGTACGGGAGCACCTGCGCGTTGCGGCGCGGCACCAGGCCGTCGAGCCCGACGAGGTGGGCCATGCGCGACGCCAGCCCGTTCTGCGACTTCGGCGACTGTTCCAGCCAGTCCGTCTCGTTCTTGCGCTGCACGTACCGCGCGATGTTGATGCCCCACACCGCGCGATCCACCTGCTGGAACCGCAGCTGCGACAGCGGAATCCGCATTTCGACGCTCCAGCTCTCCTCGTCGCTGGAGACCGCGCTCTGCCACACCGCGTCCCACGAGGCGTCGTCCCACGTGTCGTTGTAAACCACGGCATCCTTCTGCACGCCGGAGGCGCTCACCCGGAAGAGCGTGCCGGTCTGGTGGTCGTGCATCGGATCGAGATAGACGGTGATGCGGTCGGCGTCCAGGTCCTCGTCGCGCTTCGCCATCCGGCGGACGATCCGCGCGGCCTCGGTGTCGAACAGCCGCGCGCCGACGTAAATCGCCTCGTCGTCGAACAGCACCCGGACCTCGGTGCGCTCGGTCGCCGGCTGCCCTTCGTCGGGATCCGCCTGCGTGAAGCCGGTCGCGGCCGGGGCGAGGGCCCAGGACTCTTCGGCCAGCCGCCCGTCGAGCGTTGGGGGGCGCGACGCGCGGACCGCAGTCACCGTTCCACGCGGCTGATGTGGGGCCGCGCCGTCGGCCCCGGCGGCATCACCCGCCGCCAGGACCAGGCCGGACAGGACTGCGAGCGGCACACCGATCCTGTCGCGTCTCCAGTGCAGACGTCGCATGGCGGCCTCGCTTCAGGATCGGGAGGGCCTACTTGGCGCGTCGGAGGTACACGTTCCCGTTGAACGTGCGCAGTTCGAATTCGGCGCCGCCCCCGTTGATGGTGCCGTAGATGGAGCGGTCCACATCCATGCGGTAGCGCGGACGGTCCGTGTCGCGGTCGCGCGACGAGCTGCTTCGCTGGTTGTCGGTCTGCGACGAACTGCTGGACGAGGAACTGGAGGAACCGGAACCCGACGGCGGCCGCTGTGCCGCCAGCTCGAAGTCCGTGTAGACGTCGCCGCGGTCGCTGCGCAGGCGCAGGTTCGCCCGCGCGGCGCCGGGAAGCGTCACGTCGACGCTCCCATTGAAGGACGTGAACGACATCGGCGTGTTCGCCGGAACCTGGCGCAGCGTCGCCACGAGCCTGCCGTTCACCGTGTTGGCGATGACGCCGCCGCCAACGTCGGTCAGCCTGATGCCGCCGTTGACGTTGTTCACCTCAATCCGGCCGTTCACGCCCTCGACGGTCACCTCACCGCCGTTGACGGTGCGGAGCACGAGGCTGGTGGCCGGCGGTACCTGCAGGGTGACGTTCGGCCTGCCGCTGGTCGTCCGCAGCGACACCGTGATGGTGTTGTCCTCTTCCTCGACGCTCAACCCGACTGGCTGCGTCAGGCGCCGCAGCCCGGCAGCCTGATCGTCGGGGCTGCGCTGCTGTTCGCGCTCCCGCTCGCGCTCGATCTCGCGCTCGCTCCGGGTGGTCGAGACGATCACGTCCCGTCCGGTGGCGGGGCGCACGGTGATGCTGCCGCTGATCAGCCGCACTCGGACCGTGCCGGGGCGTGACGGATCGCTGAACGGCACGGTGACCTGGTCCCCGCTCTGCGCAGTCGCCTGCGCACCCGGCGGGTTGGTCTGGGCGTGACCGATGCCGCCGAGAACCAGCAGCGTGCAGACGGTCGCGGCAAGAACACGGAGTCCGGCGATGGGGCGATGAAACCTTGTGAACATGGATACCCTGCTTCGCATCTGGCGGCCGCCCGGCGGCCCCTACTGCTGTTTCCTCACGCGCACGTCGCCGTTGACGGTCTCGAACGTCAGCTCGGGACCGCCCCCGCCAATCCGCACGCTGGTGAATTGATTGGAGCGATAGACGTAGCGTCCGTTGCTGCGCTCGGTCGAAGCCTGGCGCGCCGGCGCCTCGGTCGTCTCGAAGTTGGTGAGCAGCTCGCCGCGCAAGGTCCGCAGCCGGAGATCCGCTGCGAGGCCGGGAGGCAGCGTGACGTCGATGCGGCCGTTCACCGTCTTGAATCCGGCCGGGCCGCCGGGAACAGCCGCGAATGTCGCGTCGATATCGCCGTTGACCGTCCGCACCAGCCCCTGGCCGCCCACGTTCGTCATCGTCACGTCGCCGTTCACGTTGCGCAGCGTGTAGGCGCCCGACGTGCCCTCGACGCGGAGCGAGCTGTTGTTGATGGTGCACACGTCGAGCGTGACCGTGCGCGGCACCTTCACCTCGAAGTCCACGCGGACGCGCGTCCGGTCGTCGTCCCAGTCATCCCACTCGTCCCGGACGTCGCGTCCCCGGTCTTCGCGGTGACAGCCGCAGTACCTGGCATCGCCGCAGACGAGGATCCTCTCGCCCTGCTGCCGGAAGTCGACCTTCGCCGCGGCGTCGGCGGCCAGGGCGCGCCGCTCCTCGGTGCGGACCGCGCTGACCGCCACGTCCTGCCGGTCTTCGGCAACGATGCGCACGTTGCCGGTGATGTTGCTCAACTCGAGGACCTTCGTTGTGCTGCCCGCGGGCCACTGCAACGTTCGCTCGATGGTCTCTCGCTCCTGCATCGGGACGCCGAGCCAGTAGGCCAGGCCGGGCACGAACCACACCAGCGCGGTCACGAGCAGAGCGGCGGCGTGTGAGAAGAGGTTCATGACAGGTTCCTAGGAAAGACGTGAAAGTGCCTGCGCCGCACGACCGCGCACCGACTCGTCCATCGACTGGTTCTGCGAGATCTCCCGCAGCAGGTCGGCCGCCTGCGGAGCGCGTGTCTCCACCATGAAATCGATCGCCGCGATCTGCAGCAGCGGCGAGCTGACGTCGTTTGCCGCACGCATCGTCCCCGCGCGCACGTCGTCGCGGTCGGCGAAGCGCCGGAGGGCGTCGACGGTGGCCAGCCGCACGTTGTCGTTCGGGTCGTGCAGCAGGGCATCGAGCAGCGCCGCGACCACCTCGTTGCCAGGCTGTTCGAGCTGTTCGGTCCAGCTCACGCCGCGCAGGCGCTCGGTTGCCGACTGCTGCTGCAGCAGCGACAGCGTCAGCAACTGCCGCATGTCGCGCAGCTCCCCGCGAACCTCCGCAATCTCGCCGTTGGCCGGCACCGCCGGTGAGGCCGCAGGAAGCGCACGGCCCACCAGCACGCCGACGATGAGGAGCGACGCGGCGAGAGCCATCTGCACGAGCGGCTCGCTGGGCCAGAACGACGGCTTCCAGGTGCGCCTGCCGGACCGGAAGGAGGCTGGCCCCCGTCCGGCAGCCGCACGCTCGGCGTCGAGCATGGCCACGAACCGCTCGTGCATCCGGGTCGAGGGCACCTGCGGAGGCGGGACGTCGCCGAGCGCCTGCCACAGCGGCTCGAGGTCCGCGAACTCCGCCTGGCACTCCGCGCACGAGCGGACGTGCTCGAGGAGGTCGGCGTCGCTGCGGGCATCGAGTGAATCTGCGAGGTGGTCGGCGAATCGTGTCCTTACTTCTTCACAGCGCATGGTGCGTCCTCGAGTCTGAAAAACAGTGCCCGCAGCTGCTTCATCGCGCGGTGCACACGAACCTTCACGGTCCCCACTTCGATGCCGAGCGCGTCGGCAATCCGGTCGTACGGCATGCCGTGGTAGCGGGCGAGCACGATCAGGTCCCTGGGTTCCTCGGGCAGTGCCCGCAGTGCACGCGACAGCTGTTCGGTATCGAGCCGCCGCTCCAGTTGCTGGGCGGGACCCGGGTCCGGGCTCGGTAGCTCCACGGCCTGCTCGACCGGATCGGCCGGTCGCTGGCGGCGGAAGTGGTCGGCACGCGCGTTTCGAGCGATGCGGAAGAGCCATGTCTCGAAGCGGCTGCCGGTGTCATAGG
Source organism: uncultured Acidobacteriota bacterium (assembly GCA_963748265.1). Lineage (GTDB taxonomy): Bacteria > Acidobacteriota > Vicinamibacteria > Vicinamibacterales > CAVVIG01 > CAVVIG01. Next base: position 125,224 of record CAVVIG010000007.1, read on the forward strand.
TCCGCCTGTACTTGAGAATCCGGACAAAGACTTCCTGCACCAGGTCTTCCGCCACCGCGGGATCGCCCGTCGTCCGGCTCAGGAAGTGAAAGACCGGCCGGTGGTGGCGCTCGAAAAGTTCGCCAAGGGCGTCGAAGTCGCCGCCCTGGACGGCGTGCATCAGGCGTTCGTCCGTCACGTTCTGGAGATGATTACTCACGGCGCCGCAGAAGGTTACAGCGGGGCTCGAGGCTCTGTGGCGGGGTCGGGGCTGGAGGGTCGGGGGGCTGGAGGGTCGGGTCTGTAGGGTCGGGTCTTAAGACCCGACCCCTTACATCTGCGCGGCTGGCTACTTCGCAGGCTCCTTGCGCACTGCCGAGAAGCTGCCCAGGGCCAGGCCCCCGAAGTCGGCGGACCCGTTGATCGACTTGTCCGCGATGGTGCCGGAGTAGGTGATCACCATCGGCTGGTTCTCGTAGTTGATCGTCAGCACGAGGATGATCTTCGCGCCGTCGATCTGCGTGGCGTCGTATGCGCGCTCACCCTGGGGCCCTTTGGCGTAGGCCTTGATCGTGTCGTCTTCTCTCCGGAACTCCACCGTGTTGGTGTTTTCCCCGATCGGCGACAGCGTGGTGAGGTCCCATTCGCCGATCACGTCCGCCGGCGCGGCATCCTGCGCCATCGGCAGCGCCGCGAAGAACGCGAGGAGGACGAAGGTCAGACCCAGTTGCTTCATCTCGAACTCAACTCCTGTAATGTCCCGGTCCGTGGGTTGGGCGATTATCTTCGATTCAGAGAAGTTTTGCGCCGAGCGGCACGCTGCGCTCCGGTGTGCACAGCACGACATTCCCCTGCTCGTCGTGGAAGCCGGTGACGAGGCATTCCGACAGGACGGGGCCGATCTGCTTGACCGGGAAGTTCACGACGCCCACGACCAGCCGGCCCACGAGATCCTCGGGCCGGTAAAGGCCCGTGAGCTGCGCGCTCGACTTGCGGACACCGACCTCCGGTCCGAAGTCCACCTGCAGGATGTAGGCAGGCTTGCGCGCTTCCGGAAACGGCGACGCCGTGACGATGCGTCCGACGCGAAGCTCGACCCGGACGAAGTCGTCCCACGAGATCGTGTCCACACTCGCTCCTTGGGAGACGGCCTTCCGGCTCCGGGCTCCGGGCTCCGGGCTCCGGCCCGTGGTCAGTGAGCCGCCGCCGACGAAGCCGGCGCGTCGGCCATCTGGGTGCGAAGCGGCACCCGCTTCAGGAACAGGTGCAGCACGATCGACACGGCCATGATGATGGCGCTCCAGAAGAAGATCTGCTGCAGCCCGTGTTCGAGCGCGGTCTTCACGTTGGCGAGCAGCACCTGCAGCAGTTCCAGGCCGCCGGGCCGGCTGCCGAACGCGGCCTCGAGCTGCGGACGTGCCTGCGCCAGCAGGAGCGGATTCTCGAACACCGCGATCACCTGCGGCGGCACGCTGGCTGGAACGGTGCGTTCGAACTCGGAGTGATACCGCGTCAGCATGATCGTACCGAACGCTGCCACGCCGACGGTGCTTCCGATCGAGCGGAAGAAGATCGTCGACGACGTGGCCGCGCCCATCAAGTGCCGCGGCGCGACGTTCTGGACGGCGACGGTGTAAACCGGCTGCAGCAGTCCCATGCCGAGCCCCGCCACCACCATCGACCACACGACGTAGCTGCGCGCTGTGTTCGCGTCCATCCGTGCGAAGAGCACCATCCCGAGAGCGATGGCGATCGACCCGATCACCGCAAGGCCCTTGTACTCGCCGGTTCGCGACAGCGTCTGCCCGCTGATGATGCTGCCCGCAACCGCTCCCATCATCAGTGGCGTCAGCAGATTCCCCGACTGAGTCGCCGAGACGCCGAGCACGCCCTGCATGAAGAGCGGCAGATAGATGATCACGCCGAACATGCCCATACCGAGCACGAACGCGCACATCGAGCAGATCGCGACGATGGGGTTCGTGTAGAGCGACAGCGGGATGATCGGCTCGGCCGCCCGGCTCTCCGCGTAGAGGAGCGCGACGAGCATGACCGCCGCAACGCCGAGGAGCGACACGACGCGCGTCGAGGTCCACCCGTGCTGCGTCGCCCACGTCATGGCGAGCAGCAGCGGCACGAAACAGCCGATGAGCGTCGCGAAGCCGGCCCAATCGATCTCACGGCGCTGGCCGCGCGGCTTCATGTGCGGGAACTCGAAGTAGATCGCCGCTACCGCGATCGCCCCCACCGGCAGGTTCACGTAGAAGCACGCGCGCCACGAGTAGGAGTCGGTCAGCCACCCGCCGAGCGTCGGGCCGAAGATGGACGCGACGCCCCAGAGCGCGGCAAACATGCCCTGATACCGTCCCCGCTCGGCCGGCGAGAAGATGTCGCCGACGATGGTGAAGAGGAGCCCCATCACCATGCCCGCGCCGATGCCCTGCAGGCCGCGAAACAGGATCAGCTGTCCCATGCCGTCGATCGGCAGGAAGTGCAGTGTGCCCGCGGCGCCGCACAGCGCCGACGCCAGCACGAACAGGATGGCACCCATCAGAAAGAACGGCTTCCGCCCGAGTCGATCCGACAGGCTCGCGAAGATCGGCACCGACACGGTGGACGTGAGCATGTAGGCCGTGGCGACCCATGGGTAACGATCGAAGCCGTTCAACTGCGCGATGATGCGCGGCTCCGCGGTGCCGACAATGGTCTGATCGATCGCCGCAAGCAGCGCGGCGAGCAGAAGCCCGGTGAGCGTGCCGACGAGTTGCGGCCGGGTGAGTCGAACGAGCCCGGACGTGACATAGACAGGCTCTGCGGATGCCGACGACATTGCGGTTCCTTTACGGTGGAAATTCAGGCCGCGAAAACACGAAGAGCACGAAGATCGCCCGAACTCCGGCGTTCCTCGTGCCTCGTCGCGGTTCAGACCGCGGTCACGCGGGCTTGTCCGGCGCGCGGCGCCGGAGCCCATCGCGCTAGTTTACTCGTGGCGATGCGTATCGCGCATGCCGAGCCGGGCGACGGTGTCGCGCTCGAAGTCCACCTCGATCAGCACGGCGGGCGTCGACCCGACCACCCAGCCGTCGTGACCCGGGTCGATGGCAACGATCTGCGGCGCCTTGTGCTCCACCACACAGCCGTCGGCGTACTCGATGTGAATTTCGCCCTGGACGAGGAAGCCGACGTGCGCGTGCATGCAGAGGTCGGTACCGGTAATCGGCTTCATGTGCCGGGCCCAGTGGAATCCGGCAGGATAGATCACGCGCTTGACGCGCGCGTCGCCGGCCCGCGCAACGTCCATCTGCACGCCGGCGACGATGCGCGTGTCGGTTCCCGCCATCGCAGCCATCAGCGGGTGCGGCATCTGCCGCCTGGCGCGCGCCGCCGGACGCTTCGCCTTCCCACCTGACCGGGTGCTCCGGCGCGACGACCGCGCGGCCGCGCGCTTCCTGAGGATGGGCCGGCTGGCACCTCGTGCCTTGCCGGTCGGCTTTTTCGCTGGTGGTCGCTTGGCCATGGGTGGTCCTCGCGGTGTGTCGAGTGTGCGCCGGAACGGCAGGCGGATTATACGGGAGCGCCCATTGTGCTGCGCGGGTCGGACCGTCAGGCCGGCCGCTGCCCCCCCGCCCTGGGCGGTCCCCCGCGGGACCGGGGCCCGTAAATCGATGATGCCGGCGGTAAGCACCTTGCAGTAAATTTTGGGGTCGAGCGGGTGTAAGGTATCGGTTCGGTAAGCACGGCCATGCCACTTACATTCACCGAGGCCCACTTCTTCGATCTGTTCCTCGCCTTCAACCAGGCGACCTGGCCCGTCCAGGTAGCGCTCTGGATTGCCTCGTTCGGCGTGGCGTTCCGGCTGGCTGACAGCCGCCTCAGGCCCTCGATCGTGGCTGCGGTCCTCGCCATTCACTGGGCCTGGAGCGCCTTCTTTCTTACCTGGTTCTTCAGCCGCCTCTACCCTCCGGCCTACGTGTTCGCGGAGATATTCGCGTTCCAGGCGGTCTTGTTTGCCTGGGCCGGATTCCGCAGGCATCTCGCCTTCACGTGGGAGCCGTCGGTCAGGCATCTCGCCGGGCTGGCCTTTGTCGTGGGGGCCCTTTTCTATCCGATCGTGGTCGCCCTGTCCGGGCACGAACCGCCACGTGCGCCATCGTTCGGGGTGCCGACGCCGACCACGCTGTTCACGACTGGCGTCCTCTTGTTGGCCTCGCGCGTGCCCCGCATCCTGCTCGTGGTGCCGACCCTCTGGGCGGCGATCGGCGGCGGCACCGCCGTGCTGGTCGGCGTCGCGCCGGATCTGATGCTCCTCGCCGCGATTCCGGCGCTTGTCCTGCTGGCCCTTCCCGACGCCGTGCGCCGCCGGCTGGAGACCTGGGGGACGACTGAGTCCGACGCCGATCGACCGATGCGCGGCGATCGCCTCGTGCCTTCACCGAACTTCTCCATGACCCTCACGCGCACCGTGGAGGCGCAGCCCGCCGACGTCTGGCCGTGGATAGCCCAGATGGGATACCGGCGCGGAGGGTTGTACAGCTACGACTGGCTCGATCGGCTGTTCGGCTATCTCGACGCGCCCAGCGCGCGCGGGGTATCGCGCACTTCCAGCAGCTCCAGGTCGGCGACGTGATCCCGATCGGGCGTGACGGAGGCTTTCCGGTCCGCGAGGTGGTCCGCTGCCGATCGCTCGTCCTCGGCGATGAAGGTGACGACGTCGAATGGTCGTGGGAGATCGCGCTGGAGCCCCTGGGTAACGAGACGCGCATCATCTCGCGGGCGCGCGGCTACATTCCCGAGACGATCGAGTCGCGCATCTTCCTGGCCCTGCTTGGACTGGCCGCCTTCGTGATGACGCGGCGCATGCTGATCGGCCTCAAGGTCCGCGCGGAACGCCTGGCGCGCCAGTCCACCCGTCCGCATGCGGCGTGACGGCCGCCCGCCCTGGCGGCCCGCGCGTCCATTGGCCCTCTGCTCGTGACGACGGTGCCGGAACGCGGGATCAGCCGCACGCTGGCCATCGAACGAGCTGCGCGCGTGCGCGATGTCGAGTGCGCGCTGCGGATCGTCGGTACCGGACGACCTGAACGAGGCGCTGGAGGCGACCGCCGACATCACCTTCGACCTGAAGGACGCCTCGACGCCGCTTGCGATCGACTTTGCTCCGGACAAGGCGGGACGCGTCCGAGCATGCGCGTGCAACGGCCGCGAGGTGTCCACTACCCTGGTCCACGGGCATCTCGTCATTCCACCTGAAGTCCTGCGCGAGGCGCGCAACACGCTCCACGTCGACTTCGACGCCGGCGACGCGCCGCTGAACCGCCGCAAGGACTATCTCTACTCGCTCTTCGTGCCGGCCCGCGCTCACGAGGCACTGCCCTGCTTCGATCAGCCGGACATCAAGGCACGCTGGACGCTGACCGTCGATCTGCCCCTGTCGTGGGTCGCGGTGTCGAACGGCGCGGAGCAGTCGCGCCGTTCCCACGCCGGCCCGTCGGGCCGTCCGCGTTCGATCGTCTCGTTCGCGACGACCGAGCCGATTCCCACGTATCTCTTCGCGTTCGTGGCGGGCCGCTTCACCGTCGAGGCAATGACGCCTGGGGATCGGCCGATCCGCATCTTCCATCGCGAAACGGATCGCGGGCTGCTGGTCCGCAACATCGAGACCATCGCCAATCTGCACGCCGACGCGCTCGCCTGGCTGGAGGGCTACACGAGCATCCCGTACCCGTTCGGCAGCTTCGACGTCGTGCTCGTGCCCGACTTCCAGTTCGGCGGCATGGAGCACCCCGGGGCGATCTACTACAGCGCGTCGGCCCTCCTGCTCGACGAGTCAGCCACGCGCCAGCAACTCCTCGCCCGGGCGCACGTCATCGCGCACGAGACCGCGCACATGTGGTTCGGCGACCTGGTCACGATGCGCTGGTTCGACGACGTGTGGATGAAGGAAGTGTTCGCGAACTTCATGGCCGCGCGCATCGTGAACCCGTCGTTTCCCGATCTCGATCACGAGATCCGGTTTCTCCATGCGCACTACCCGGGCGCGTACGACGTGGACCGCACGGCCGGCACGAACGCCATCCGCCAGCCGCTCGACAACCTGCTCGACGCGGGATCGCTGTACGGCGCGATCATCTACCTGAAGTCGCCGATCGTCATGCGCCAGCTCGAGATCGCGATCGGGGCCGGCGCGCTGCGCGAGGGCGTGCACGAGTACCTGCGGCGCTTTGCGTTCGCGAATGCGTCGTGGTCCGACCTGATCGGGATCCTGGACGAGCGCACGCCGCTCGACCTGCACCGTTGGAGCCGCGACTGGATCGACGAGGCCGGCCGGCCGGCAATCCACGCGGATCTCTCGTGCCTCGAGGGCGCGATCGAGCGGCTCGCCCTTCGCAGCGTCGACACGACGCCGGATCGGCAACTCCACTGGCCGCAGCGGCTGACCGTGGCGCTGGGGTACGGCTCGCGCGTCGAGCACGTGACGATCGATCTCAACGGCGAAGGCGAGCTTGCCGGTGCGACCGGCCTGCCCGCGCCCGACTTCGTCCTGCCGAATGGCAAAGGGCTTGGCTACGGCGACATCAGGCTGGACGCCGCAAGCCTCGCATGGCTGTCGCGGCACCTTCCGCGGATCGGCGACCCGCTCACGCGCGCGAGCGCGTGGGTGACGCTCTGGGACAGCATGCTGAACGGGCAGCTCGAGCCTTCAGCGATGGTGGACCTGATGCTCGCGGCGCTGCCGCACGAGACCAACGACCTGAACACGCTGCGAATCCTCGCGTGGCTCGATCGTGCGTTCTGGGTATTCCTGACGGCCGACGAGCGCGCGCAGACCGCGTCGCGCATCGAGGGCACGCTGCGCGAGCGCCTCGACACGGGAGCCACGCACGCGCTGAAGGGCGCATTCTTCGGCGCCATTCGCGCAATGGCCACGACGGCTGACGCAATCGGCTGGCTGCGCGAGGTCTGGGCGAGCGGCGCAGGCCTGCCGGGGCTTCCGCTCGGCGAAGGGGATCGCGTGCTGCTCGCGGAGGAGCTGGCGGTGCGCGGCCTCCCGGATGGTGACGCCATCCTGAGGCTTCAGCTGGAACGGACGAGGAACGAGGAGCGGCGAGCGGCGCTCGCGTTCGTCGCGCCGGCGCTGTCGGAAGACGCTCGCGTTCGTGACGGTTTCGTCTCCCGTCTGAGCGATGCCGGGAGCAGGCGACGTGAACCATGGGTACTCGACGGCCTGCGATGGCTGCACCATCCGCTGCGCCAGCCCTCCTCAATCCGGTATGTCGCTCCTTGCCTGGACCTGCTCGAGGAGGTCAGGCGGACCGGCGACATCTTCCTGCCGAAGCGCTGGGCGGATGCCACCCTCGGCAGCCATTCCTCGCCGGAGGCTGCCGCTGTCGTCCGCGACTTCCTTGACAGCCGGCCGCCCTCCTACCCGCCGCCACTGAGGCGAGTCGTGCTCGCCTCTGGCGACGCGCTCTTCCGGGCGTCGGCCTTCCGGGATCCCGTCCCCGCCTCCGGGTCCAATTCAAAGTTCTGAATCGGTCGCGCAACCGGCCGGTCATTACGAACTCTTTACGGTTCTCATCCCTGATTGCAGTGATACTCACGCCGTCTTAACGTCATCCGGCATTCCTCCTCGGCGTCGGTCGCCAAAGCAGGTTCGATTGGGTTCCGGGCCACTACCAAGTAAAGGAGTGTGGAATGTCCGCTTCGCGCATACACATCGCGAGGGCCTTCATCGTGGCTCTCGGCCTGCTCCTCGTCTCCACATCAGCGTTCGCGCAAAGCACGCTGACCGGCGTCATCAAGGACACATCAGGAGCCGTGCTCCCCGGGGTTACCGTCGAGGCCGCGAGCGCAGCGCTGATCGAGAAGACGCGCTCGGTCGTCAGTGATGACGGCGGCGCCTACCGCCTGGTGGACTTGCGTCCCGGCGTCTACACCCTGACGTTCTCGCTCGAAGGGTTCTCGACCGTGAAGCGCGAAGGCATCGAGCTTCCATCCGACTTCACGATGACCATCAACTCCGAGTTGAAGGTCGGTGCCCTCGAAGAGACGCTGACAGTCACGGGAGCATCACCGACGGTCGACGTGCAGAGCACCACCAAGTCGCAGGTGCTCAATCGCGAAACGCTCGACGCCATTCCCACTGGTCGCACGATCCAGGGCATGGGTCAGCTGATCACAGGCGTGTCGCTGAATATTCCTGACGTCGGCGGCTCCAGGGCCATGCAGCAGACCTACATGTCCGCTCACGGCATGAGCGCCTCGCAGACGACAGTGCAGGTCGACGGTCTGATGGTGAACGGCCTCGACGGAGACGGTGCCGTGCAGAGCTATTTCAACAGCTCGATGAGCCAGGAGATGGTCTACACGACATCGGGTGCGGCGGCTGACGTGTCCGGCGGCGGCGTGCGTCTCAACATGGTGCCGAAAGACGGCGGCAACATCTTCAATGGCAGCGCGTTCGTCGGCTTCCAGGACAAGAGCTTCCAGTCCGACAATCTGAACGACTCGCTGAAGGCCCGTGGCCTCAAGTCCGCAGACGGCATCGACCGGTTGTCGAACCTGGAGGCATCCCTCGGCGGCCCAATCATGAAGGACAGGATGTGGTTCTTCATGTCGGCCCGCACGTTCCACCTGGATACGCTGCCGGCAGACGTCTTCAATGCCGACGGCTCTCCGGGCGTCGACCCTCAGAGCATCCTCAGCGCCCAGGCACGCATCGTCTGGCAGATAAGCACCAAGAGCAAGCTCTCCGTGTACAACGATCGCATCGGAAAGAATCGCGGCGCGGCGATGACGGCCGGTTTTGATCCGGCGACGGCATCTGTCGTCTGGAACTCTCCGATCTACATGACAGGTTCAGCGAAGTACACCTCCACCCTGACCAACCGCCTGCTGCTCGAAGGTGGCTTCTCCACCAACTACGAGCGTTACAACTTCCTGTATCAGGACGGAATCGAGAAGCAGCGCGGCACGCCGGAGTGGTACACACAGATCAACAAGCAGGACACGTCGCTCATCACGACCTACAACGCCGCGGTGAGCACCCAGTTGCAGTCTCCTGACCGGCTCTCGCTCGCGGCGTCCCTGTCGTACGTTTCCGGCACGCACAACATCAAGGTCGGCATCCAGGACAGCTGGGGCAACTATCGCCGCACGTATCAGGCCAACGGCGACATCCGCGCGTTCTTCCAGAACGGCGTGCCGTTCCAGGTGCATGCCCTGAACACCCCGTGGGAGAGGCGCGATCAGTTGCACAAGGACATCGGCATCTACGCACAGGATGCATGGACGATGAACCGGCTCACGTTGAACTACGGCGCGCGGTGGGAGTACTTCGCTCACGGCACTCCCGACCAATCGTCGCCAGCAGGCCGCTTCACCGCTGCCCGTCACTTCGACCCGATTGACATGCCGACATGGAAGAGCATCGCGCCGCGCTTTGGCGCTGTCTACGACATCTTCGGCAATCAGAAGACGGCGCTCAAGTTCAGCCTCGGTAAGTACATGCAGGCGGGCTCCACGGGCTTCTCGGAAACCTATAACCCGCTCGCGCTCACGACCGCTGCGCTGTCCTGGACCGACCTGAACTCGGCCGGCCTCAACTGCGCCACGGCGGGCAACAGTCAAGCCGGCTGCGACAAGGTGCCGCAGGGTGAGCTTGGCTGCACCTACCTGACACCTGGCTGCGAGATCAATCTGGCGCAGTTGCCGGCCGGATTCGGCGTCGCGAACCTCTCGAAGTTCGATCCGGACATCAAGCGGATGTACAACATCGAGACGAGCGTGAGCGTCCAGCACGAGCTCATGCCGCGCGTATCGGTATCCGGTGGCTGGTTCCACCGCGACTACAAGAACCTTCGCCGCCGCGACAACACGTCGCAGTCGTTCGCGGACTACACACCGTTCACGATGTACAGCCCGATCGATGGCACCGCGATCACTTACTACAACGTGAGCAACGCGGCCCGGACGCGTATCACGAACGTGGACCTGACGGCCGGCAGCGATCGCTCCCTGGTCGTACAACGGTATGGAGTACAGCTTCAACGCCAGGCTGCCGAAGGGCATCACGGTGTTCGGCGGCGGCATGAGCGAGCGGACCATCGCCGTGCTGTGCGACGAGAAGTGGAACCCGAACCTGCTCCTCTACTGCGACCAGAACGACAGCGGCATTCCGTTCAGGACACAGTTCAAGATCGCCGGTTCGGTGCCTCTGAAGTACGACATCATCGCGAGCTTCTCGTTCCAGAGCCTTCCGGGCTATCGGTACGGCACCGCCGCGCTGAACATCGACACCGGCATCGTGGCGGGCCCGAGCGGTCAGCCCGGCGCATTGTCACTCGCCAACCCGAATGGCCAGGGCACGGTGTGGCTGATCACGCCAACGACGACGTACAGCGCCAGCAGCCCGTGTGTGGCGCTGGGCAGGTGCACCGTGGGTCAGCTGGTGGATCCTGGAATGACGGTGGCCTCGCTGTCTGTTCCGCTCATTGCGCCGCAGACCGAGTTCGGCGACCGGCTCAACCAGCTCGATATCAACGTCGTGAAGAACATCAAGATCGGCCACATGACCCTTCAGCCGAAGTTCGACCTGTTCAACGTGCTGAATGTGGCGCCGGTCTACGCGGTCCGCGGTCTGAACTACGGCACGACCGCGTACCAGCAGCCCCAGTCCGTGCTCGTCGGGCGCGTGTTCCAGCTCGGCCTGCTTCTGCGGTTCTAGAGGCCGGGTAGGCCGGGTAGGGTAGGTAGGGTGGGACAGGGACGATCTTCGGAGCCGTCCCTTGTCCCTCACTCTCCAACCTCCGACCTCCAACCTCCGACCTCCAACCCCAGACCCACCCTCCACCCTCCACTCCCCTGCGCTATCGTTATTCCCGTGCCTGATCCGACCGACCTGAGGACGACTAGGAACTATTAGGGCCGTCTCGCGGTTAGCGGAACGACCGTTCGTCGGTCCCGGGACCGACGAACTGCAGGCGCGCGGCCTGAGGATTCCGACGGTGTGGGGACTGACGGCCGGCTTCCTTCCAGACACTGCCAGGCTACCGCTACCGCACCCCGGCGCTGTCGGCGTCTGACGGCGTGTCCGGCCCGAGCGGCCAGCCGTCGGCCGCGTCGCTCGCGGCGCCGAACGGCGCTGGCTCGGTGTGGCTGATCACGCCGACGACGCGCTACACGGTGTGCCCGGGCAACTCGGCGTCGCAGGGCTGCGCCGTGGGCGCGATCGTGGATCCCGGCATGACGGTCGCATCGCTGTCGGTTCCGCTCGTGGCGCCGATGACGGAGTACGGTGACCGGATCAACCAGCTGGATCTGAACGTGACGAAAACGTTCCGGGTCAGCCGCATGACGATCCAGCCGAAGTTCGACCTGTTCAACGCGCTGAACGTGTCGCCGGTGTATGCAGTGCGCAGCATGAACTTCGGCACGGCGTCGTAGGTGCAGCCATCGTCGATTCTCGTCGGCCGCGTGTTCCAGCTCGGCGCCGTGCTGCGCTTCTAGCCGCAGCCATCCGCGGGTCGCGGCGTTACGGAGGCTTCCGGTCTCCGTAACGCCGTGGCTCCACGCGGACTGCCTCGCATCAGACCGCCGTGGCGTGCGGTATCGTGAGGGGATGGCGGACACACCGGACTTGAGCAGGTGGGGCGTGGACGATCGTCATCTCGAGGAACGATTCGTCCGCGCCTCGGGACCTGGCGGTCAGAACGTCAACAAGGTGGCGACGGCGGTCGAACTGCGGTTCGACCTGCAGGCGGCGCCGCTGCCGGCGGACATGAAGGCGCGGCTCGTCGCGCTGGCGGGCCGCCGGATGACGGCCGACGGCGCGCTGGTGATCGACAGCCGGGCGCATCGGACGCAGAAGCAGAATCGCGAGGCCGCGAGGGTGCGCCTCGCCGAGTTGCTCGCACGCGCCGCACAGGCGCCGAGGCGGCGGCGCGCAACGCGTCCGACAAAGGCGTCGCGCGAGGTGCGGATCGGCACGAAGAAGCGCAGGAGTGCGGTGAAGGCGAGAAGGACACGAAAGGATCGGGACGACGAGGGCGACTGACTTTCAGTAGTCGCAAGTCACAAGTCACAAGTCCCGGTTCCAACTCACCAACTCACTAACTCACCAACTCCTCCAACCGGCCTAGTTCTTCCTCGAAAGCGGGTCCCTGACATCGGCCTGCAACCGCTCGATCGTGGCGCGGCGGGCTTCGAGGAAGCGGATGTTCTCGCGCGTCACCGGGTCGTCGGGAAACGGCGGCTTCGCCGCGGGGCCGATCAGCGCTTCGATCTTGTCGCGCACGACGCGGTAGCGGGCGTCGATCCCCTGTATCGTCGCGAGCTCATCGTCCTTCCTCGTCAAGGCCCGCGCCTGCGCCAGCTTTGCTTCGTCTGCGGTGGTCGGTTTCACTTGCCCGGCATCGACCTTCTTCGCGAACTCGAGCAGCTCGCGATCGGCCGGCGACAACGATCGCGCGAGCGCTGATGCACCACCCATCACGTTCACGTACAGGGTGACGTCGGCCTGGCTGAGCGGCGTGACGTCGAGATTCGTGCTGGCATCGCGGGCCGCGGCCTCAGCCGCGCTGCGCGGCTCGCTCGTGGCGGGCGGCGATGAGGAATCCGACGAGGGACCGCAGCCGGCGGTCACAAAGCCACCAAGGACGAGCGTCAAGACAAGGCGAGTCACGATGAGCTGATTTTCGCACGCGGCGCGACTTGCGACTTGTGCCTTGCCCTTGCGACTTGCGACCTATGCGACTAGTCGGTCGAGCTCACTCTTCGCCCTCATCCGGATCCATCCCCGGCAAATCCATGTTCGCCGCCACCACTCCGTCGTCGCCCCGCGGCCGCGCCTCCGGCGAGGCGGCGAGGTTCGCCTGCGCGTCCTCGCGCGAGTCGGTGAGCCGGAACTCACGGTAGCGCGCTTCGAGCCACGGATTCAGCCCGACACCGCGACGATCGAACAGCTCGGTCGCCACGGAGTCCATCAGCGGCTTGAAGTGATCGGGGTGCCGCGTCGCCGCACCGCCGAGCGCGTACCAGATGTCGGCGAGCTCGCCGTCCTCGAAACTCTGGAACCGGATGTCCGTCATGCCTCGCTCCGTGCTTAGCCGTTTCGCGCGCCGGTCTACGCAAATGGCGGGCCTACACGGAAGGGCGGGAGGGGGCGGGCCAGGATGTCGGGAGGGCCGGGGCGACGGCTTATGCCGGCCTCGCGAACGCGGCACAGAACACACCGCGACAAAAAGAAAAGGCCGGCGTTTCCGCCGGCCTCTTCAGTCATCTGGGAGCTGTCTAGCGACTGCTCCCGGTGGTGTCTGCCATGCATGCACCTCCCGGCCGCGACCATATAGTGGTGTCTCCGGAATCGGAGACGCGGTCGCTAATGAGCCTTTTTTTGCGCCGCGACGCTTTCGCGCCGTCGACGGTGATCTACAGGATACCACGTCCCGCACAGAGGGCCAGCGTGGTCAGGTCGGAAGGGCCGGGAGCGAATCGTGCGGGTTGGACGTGAGGCGGGGCGGGCAGGTCGGCCGGGCCCGGTCGGGCGGGAGAGACCGAGCGGAAAAAGGAAAGGGCGGCTTCCTGAGAAGCCGCCCTTCCTTCGGTACTGACTCCCCCACCTGACGGCCCGCGGGCGGGCTCGTCAGGTGAGAACAGCCCTCTGACTAGAAACGAAGAACCGCGCCGATCTGCATCGTCCGCGGGTTGAGCACCGACGACGGCTGGTTGTAGGCCGCCGTGCCGTAGAGCGAGTAGCCGGGCGCGGTGGTGCGCACCGAGTAGACCGGCGCCACGTTCAGCAGGTTGAACACGTCGAGCTTCGGCTGAATCGACAGGCCGCCGACTCGGAACGTCTTCGTGATGTTCACGTCGAGCTGGTTGATGCGATCGCCGTACTCGGTCATCGGCGCGACGAGCGGCACGAAGAGCGACGCCTCGGTGATGTCCGGGTTGACCAGTGCGTTCGCCTGGCAGGTGCCCTGCTGGACGCACGGATGCGTGGCAGCCATACCGCGTGGTGCGGGTGATCTGCCACACCGTGCCCGCGCCGTGCGGCGGGTTGTTGGTGGTGATGCCGCTCGGGCCCGACACGCCGGTCAGCGCGTACTGCGCCGAGATGCCGAGCAGGTAACCGGGCAGGCTCTGGAGCGCCACGCCGACGTTGATGCCGTACGTGAGCGGGATCGAGCCGGCGATCTTGAACTGCGTGCCGGAACGGCAGGCCGCTCTGCGACTGGTCGCAGTAGAGGAGCCGGTTGGGATCCGCGATCTCGTCGCACGTGTTCGTCAGCATGCGCTCGATCATGCCGCCGCCGAACAGCGTGATGCCGCGGGCAAGGCGGGCGTTGAAGTTGTACTCGAAGCCGTTGTACTTCATCGTCCGGTCGTCGCGCGTTCTCGTCGACGTTCGACACGGCGCTCAGCTTTTCGCGGCTTGACCGTGTAGTAGGTGATCGGCGCTGCCGTCGATCGGGCTGAACACCGTGAACTGGTTGTAGTCGGCGAACGTGCGGAGCACGTTGGTCCGGCGCCGCAGGTTGTGGTACTCGCGGTGATACCAGCCGCCGGTCACCGACACGCCCGGCATGCAGCTCGTGCTGGAGTGCAACGCTGGTCTCGACGTTGTACATGCGCTTGATGTCCGGCGCGGAGGTCGCCGAGGTTGCGCGACGCCGAAGCCGGCCGGCAGCTGCGCCAGGTTCAGCTCGCAGCCGGCCGTGCAGGTAGGTGCAGCCGAGCTCGACCCTGCGGGATGACGTCGCCGTTCAGGTCGGTCCAGGACACGCGCATTCGTCTGGAGCGCCATCGGGTTGTACGAGTTGCGCGAAGCCGGTGGTGCCGGCCTGCATGAACTTGCCGAAGCTGAACTTCAGCGCCGTCTTCTGGTTGCCGAACAGGTCGTAGACCAGCGCCGACGCGCGGCGCGATGCTCTTCCAGGTCGGCATGTCGATCTCGTCGAACGTGCGCGCCGGCGACGAACCGGCCGGCAGGCGAGACCGCGTCCGCGACGTGCCGGAGTCGAAGTACTCCCATCGCGCGCCGTAGTTCACGCGTCAGGCGGTTCATCGTCCACGAGTCCTGCCCGAAGATGCCGAAGTCGGCGTTCAGCTTGTCCCCGAACGCGAGCGGCGTGTTCAGGATGTTGGCCTGGAACGGGGCGCCGTTCTGGAAGATGGCGCGCAGATCGCCGTTGGCGTTGCGCCAGTAGTTGTAGCGGCCCCACGTGTCCTGGACGCCGACCTTCACGTTGTGCGCGCCGGTGACGTACGACATCGACGCCATCAGCGCATAGCGGTCCGGCGACATGCCCTGACTGGGTCGTCGCCGGCGTTCCACGACGTCCCGAGCGCCTGTCCTGCTTGTTGATGGTCGTGTACCACTCCGGCGTGACCGCGCATCCTTCTCGATGCCGGCCTGGTAGATGGTGTTGTAGCGCTCGTAGTTGGTCGAGAAGCCGGCCTCGAACAGCAGGCGGCTCGAAACGGCCGACGTGAACTTGACGCGAGCCGACCGTGTAGATCGGCGAGTTCCAGACCAGCGAGGCGGTGCCGGGATCGAGGCCGGCGGTCATCGCCGCGCCGCGGTTCTTTCCGATGCGGTCGTTGTAGATGGCCAGCTTGTTCTTCTGGCTCGATCTGCCAGATGATGCGCGCCTGGACGCTCTTGATGCTCTGCGGGTCGACGCCGCGCTCGTCGCTCGGCGTCGGCGCGCGATTCGGCCGTCCCGGTGCCCGGCATGCCGACGAACGAGTCCGCGGGCAGCGTGTTCGAGCACGAAATTGCGCGCCGACACGAAGAACCAGACCTTGTCCTTCTTGATCGGGCCGCCGAGCGCGCCTTCGATGTTGTACAGCTTCTCGATGCCGTCGGTCGCGCGGAGGCCGCGGTCCTTCAGCTCCTGCGTGAGGTTGTCGGACTGGAAGCTCTCGTTCTGGTAGCCGAGGAAGACGCTGCCATTGAAGGTGTTGCCGCCATCGCGCGGAATCTGGTTCAGACGGACGCCGCCGCCGGCGACGTCAGCCGACGCGCCGGAGGTCGTGTAGACCATCTCCTGGCTCATCGAGCTGTTGAAGTAGTTCTGGACCGCGCCGTCGACGTCGAGGCCGTTGACCAGCAGGCCGTCCACCTGCACGGTGGTCTGCGACGCGCCCGCGCCGTGCGCCGACATGTAGGTCTGCTGCATCGCGCGCGAGCCGCCGACGTCCGGCGAGTTCAGCGACACGCCGGTGATGAGCTGGCCCATCCCCTGGATGGTGCGGCCGGTCGGAATCGCGTCGAGCGCTTCGCGGTTCAGCACCTGCGACTTGGTCGTGCTCTGCACGTCGACGATCGGTGACGGCACCGGTGACCGTCAGCGTCTCTTCGAGCGCGCCGACCTTGAGCTCGGTGTTGATCGTCATCGTGAAGTTCGACTCGAGCTCCACGCCATCACGCTTGACGGTCGAAAACCCTTCAAGCGAGAACGTCAACGAGTACACGCCGGGACGAAGGTCGACGAGACGGTAGCCGCCGTTCTCGTCGGTGACGACCGAACGGGTCTTCTCAATCAGCACGTCGCTGGCCGCTTCGACGGTCACGCCCGGCAGCACCGCGCCGGAGGTGTCCTTGACGACGCCTGTGAACACGCTCTGTGCATTCGCTGCCGCAGGCAGCAGGCACAGTGCCGCAAGCGCTGCAAAGAGCGCCTTTCTGATAGAACCTGTCCTCATTCCGAAGTCCTCCCGGGATGAAAAGCGATTCATCTCCGCCCCGAACACGCCTCCGCCCGCCGTTCGCCCGCGTGTCGGCGTGACATCGGGAAACTAGCGGCATCAACGGCGAAAGCGCAGCATCGGAGTATGGCGCCACTCGGCGCGGGACATACAGGGAAACAGGTATATTGCCGAAAAAAATGGCCTCCAATCCAAAAACATGGATTGGTCCGCTACCCGCGCTGCCGTAAAATCGAGCAACCGAGGCCAAAGCCATGCATCACAGGATTTTCAGGGCGGGCGCAATCGCGATCACCACCGCAGTCGCCATGCCGTTGCTCGCCACCCAGGCGGTGCGGGGTCAGCAGATTCCCGACCTGCAGGGCACCTACGACGTGGCAACCATGACGCCGATGGAGCGCCCGGCCGAGTTCAAGGGGCGCGCGGCGCTCACGCCCGAAGAAGCCCGGGCGATGGAAGAGTACGAGGCGAAGCGTCAGGAGGCGGCGGCAGCACCCGACGACCCGAACCGCGCGGCTCCGCCGGTCGGCGGCGACACTTCTCCGACGAAGTCCTACCTCGAACAGCTGTGGCGCGGAGGCGGCGGCGTCGTCGGTGGCTACAACCAGTTCTGGGTCGCGATGGGCTCCAGCCCCATCAAGGTGAACGGCGAGTACCGCACCTCGATCGTCGTCGACCCGCAGGACGGCCGCGTCCCGGCGATGAAGCCCGCGGCCCGCGAGCGCAACCTCGCGTACGCGCGGCGCGCAGTGGCGCCCGGCGCCGACGAATCGGCGTCGAGCGCAGGTCCCCCGATGGCATTCGACAATCCCGAGGCGCGACCGCTCGCCGAACGCTGCCTCCTCGGCTTCGGATCGACGTCAGGTCCGCCGACGCTGCCGAACTACTTCTACAACAACCTCAAACAGATCGTGCAGACGCCGACCACGGTCACGATCCTGAACGAGATGGTCCACGACGCCCGCGTCATCCGCATCGGCGGCACCCACCTGCCGCCGGACGTCCGGCGCTGGAATGGCGACTCGATCGGCCGCTGGGAAGGCAACACGCTCGTCGTCGACACCACGAACTTCACGGGCAAGACGCAGTTCCAGGGGTCGAGCGACAAGCTGCACGTCGTCGAGCGGTTCACGAAGATCGACGAGAAGACGATCCTCTACCGCTTCACCATCGAGGATCCGGAGACGTGGGACCGCCCGTGGACCGGCGAGTACCCGTGGGTCCGCACCGACGAGATGATCTACGAGTACGCCTGCCACGAGGGGAACCATGCTCTCGAGAACGTGCTGCGCGGCGCGCGCGCGTCGGAGAAGCAGAAGTAGCCGCGAGACCCAGTGATTCGATTTCGAGCCCTTCGCATCTTCGACGAGGGCGGCATCCGCTCGCGGCTGGTTGACGCCTCGCTCGAGGAGCTGTCGCCGGGGGGAGTCGTCGTCGACGTCGCGTACTCCAGCGTCAACTACAAGGACGCGCTCGCCGCCACTGGCGCCGGCAAGGTCGTTCGCAAGTTCCCGCTCGTCGGCGGCATCGACATGGCGGGCAGGGTCGCATCGAGCGAGGACCCTCGCTTCAAGCCGGGCGATCCGGTCATCGCCACCAGCTACGACCTCGGCGTCTCCCACGACGGCGGCTACGCGCAGAAGGCCCGGGTTCCTGCCGACTGGGTCGTACCGATGCCCGCCGGCCTCGATGCCTTTGCGTCAATGGCGATCGGGACGGCCGGCTTCACCGCGGCGCTGTCGATCCTCGAGATGGAGCGCAACGGGCTGACGCCAGGACGGGGTCCGGTGATCGTCACCGGCGCCACCGGCGGCGTCGGCTGCATGGCCGTGCAGTCGCTCGCTGCGCGCGGGTACACGGTGACTGCGCTCACCGGCAAGCGACATGAAACCGAGTTCCTGCGCACGCTCGGGGCCAGCGAGGTACTCGTGCGCGGTGACGTGACGATGGGCACGCGCCCACTCGAGAAGGCGTCGTGGGCCGGAGCCGTGGATGCCGTCGGCGGCGACGTGCTGGCGTGGCTCACGCGCACGACGGACTACGGCGGCACGATTGCCTGCTCGGGACTCACCGCGGGCACGGACCTGCACACCACGGTGCTGCCGTTCATCCTGCGAGGCGTGAAGCTGCTCGGCATCGACTCGGCAATGTGTCCCATGCCGACGCGCACGGAGGTGTGGCAGCGGCTGGCGACCGACCTCAGGCCGCGCCACCTCGCAGACACGACGACGATCGTCCCGCTCGACGACCTCCCGAAGGCATTCGATACGCTGCTGAAAGGCCAGGCCCGGGGACGGTTCGTCGTCGATCTTCGCTGACGGACCTTTCTTTCGTAGAGGCCTTCTTCCGTAGGGCCGGGTCTGTAAGACCCGACCCTGCTAAATCTCGTCTCAGACGGGGCTGAGCGACGCGTGCTCGATACGCGTCCCGAGGCGCACCAGGAACTGCGCCAGCCACGCGGGATGCGCCGGCCACGCCGGCCCGGTCACCAGGTTGCCGTCGGTCACCGCCGAATCGACGGCGATCTCCGCATAGGTTCCGCCTGCCAGCTGCACTTCCGGCGCACAGGCCGGGTAGGCGCTGACCCGCCGTCCGCGCAGGATGCCCGCGGCCGCCGCCAGCTGCGGACCGTGGCACAGCGCGGCGATCGGCTTGTCGGCCGTCGCGAAGTGCCTGACGATGTCCAGCACCCGCGCGTTCAGGCGCAGGTATTCGGGCGCGCGCCCACCGGGAATGACCAGCGCGTCGTAGTCCTGCTCGCGGATGTCGCTGAACGTCGCATTCAGCCGGAAGTTGTGACCAGGCTTCTCGGAGTAGGTCTGGTCCCCCTCGAAGTCGTGAATCGCCGTGCGGATCGTCTGCCCTTCCTTCTTGTCCGGACAGACCGCGTGCACGGTGTGCCCCACCATCTGCAGCGCCTGGAACGGAACCATCACTTCGTAGTCCTCGACGTAGTCGCCGACGAGCATCAGGATCTTCTTGGCCATCGCCTCACCTCCCACGTCCGTGAACAGCGCCAGGCGAACGCCTCGGGGTCGAGCGTGTCGGCGCGCCGGCAGGAGCGGGATTGTAGTCCGCTTGCGCCCGGTGCGCGACCGCAGATTCGGGCCCTGGAATAAGATGAGTGGCAATCAGGCATGGCCGCGTTCCTGCTGCGCCGACTTCTCTATCTCCTGCTGCTGGTCGTCGTCTCGACGTCGGTCGCCTACGTTCTGGCGGCGACGCAGCTGAACCCGAGGGCTCGCTACGAGGGACGCAATCCGCCGCCCCCGGCATCGGTGGTCGACGCGGCGCTCGACGCCATCAACATGAACGACAAGGTGCCGCTGTCCCGCCGATTCGCGACCTGGGCGGGCGGTGTCGTTCGCGGCGACCTGGGCCAGACGATCGACAACCAGCCCGTGAACGACGAGCTCGGCCGGCGGATGTGGGTGAGCTTGCGGCTGGTCCTGATCGGTGCCTTCGTGGGTACGCTGCTCGGTGTCGCGGCCGGCGCACACGGCGCGGTTCACCAGTACCAGCTGTCCGACCGTGCCCTCACGGTGTTCTCGTTCGTCGTCCTGTCGATCCCGATTGTCGTACTCGGCGTCCTGTTCAAGAACGCCGGCATCGGCCTCAACAACGCGCTCGGGTTCACAGGCGACACGAAGCTGCTCTACACCACCGGCGAGATCACGCCGGGGCTCGACCCATGGACCCTCGCGGGGATCGGCAATCGCATCGCGCACCTGATCCTTCCCTCGCTGGTTCTGATTGCGGTGGCCGTGGCGTTCTACGGACGGTACCAGCGCAACGCGATGCTCGACGTGCTCGGCAGCGACTTCCTCCGGACGGCGCGCGCGAAGGGGCTCGGCCGCACGCGGGCGCTGGTCAAGCACGGGCTGCGCACCGCGCTCATCCCGATGGCGACCTTCTTCGCCTACGAGTTCGCGCTGCTGTTCGTCGGCGCCACCTTCACGGAGAAGCTGTTCGGGTGGCACGGCATGGGCGAGTACTTCGTCGACTCGGTCACCAAGAACGACGTGAACTCGGTGGCGGGTGTCACCCTCTTCGTGGGCGTGCTGGTGCTGATCGCCGGCTTCCTCTCGGACATCGCGTACGCCATGCTCGATCCGCGCGTGCGCGTCTAGACGCATGCCCGACGTACTGATACAGGCGCCGATCGAGGAGCCGACCACGCGCCTGCGGCTGGTCGGGCGCCGCTTCCTGCGGCAGCGCCGCGCGATAGCGGGGCTCGCCGTCGTCGTCGCGCTATTCGCCCTCGCCTACCTCACGCCGTTCATCAGCCCGTGGCAGTACGACCAGCTCGACATCGACGCCTTCCTCGCGCCGCCTGGCGGCACACACTGGTTCGGCACGACGCAGAACGGCTTCGACATGTTCGCGCTCACCATGCGCGGCATGCAGAAGTCGCTGGTCATCGGCCTGGTGGGAGCCCTGATGGCCACCGCGCTGGCCGCCATCGTCGGCGCGTTCGCCGGCTACTTTGGCGGCGCCGTGAACACGAGCCTCGTGATGCTGATCGACCTGCTGATGGTGCTGCCGGCGTTCCTGATCATCGCGATCCTGTCGCCGTCGTTCCGCGGGCAGACGTGGCTCGTCTTCGTGGTGCTCCTCGCCGCGTTTCAGTGGATGCTGACGGCCCGCATCGTCCGGGGCATGACGCTCTCGCTGCGCGAGCGTGAGTTCGTGCACGCCGCCAGGTTCATGGGCGTGCCGGGATGGCAGATCATCTTCCGCCACATCCTGCCGAACATGGCGTCGCTGCTCATCATCGATGCGACGGTGAACGTCAGCTCGCTCATCCTCGCCGAAGTCGGCCTCTCGTTTTTCGGCTTCGGCGTGCAGCCGCCGGACGTCTCGCTCGGCACCCTCATCGGCAACTATTCCGGCGCGGCGCTCACCTACCCGTGGGAGTTCTACTTCCCCGCCGGCTTCCTGATCGCGCTGGTGCTCTCGATCAACCTCGTGGGCGACGGTCTGCGTGACGCCTTCGATCCCCACACGCACGGGCCGGCGGTGCCATGAGCGGCGACGCGACCCCGCTGCTCCAGGTCTCGAACCTTTCCGTGACGTTCCGGAGCGAGGCCGGCCCCGTTCGGGCCGTCCGCAGTCTCAGCTACGACGTGCAGCGAGGCGAGGTCCTGGGAATCGTCGGCGAGTCGGGATCCGGGAAGTCCGTGTCGTCGCTCGCGGTCATGAGCCTGCTGCCCTCGCACGCGCAGGTCAGCGGCTCGGTGCGCCTGAACGGCGAGGAGTTGATCGGACGGCCGGACGACGAGTTGTCCAGTCTGCGGGGCCGCCGGATTGCGATGATCTTCCAGGATCCGCTCTCGGCGCTGACGCCCGTGTACACCGTCGGCGACCAGATCGCGGAAGCGGTCCTCGTGCACGAGAACATCGGCCGCAAGGCGGCATTCGACAAGGCCGTCGATCTGCTCGCGCTCGTCGGCATCCCGACCCCGCGCCAGCGCGCGACCGCGTTTCCGCACGAGTTCTCCGGCGGCATGCGCCAGCGCGTGATGATCGCGATGGCGATCGCCAACAAGCCGGACCTGATCATCGCCGACGAGCCGACCACCGCGCTCGACGTGACCATCCAGGCCCAGATCCTGGACCTCCTGCAGACCGCACGGACGGTGACCGGTGCCGCGATCGTGCTCATCACGCACGACCTCGGCGTGATTGCCGGGCTCGCCGATCGTGTGGGGGTGATGTATGCCGGCACATTCGTCGAAACCGGGACGGTCGACGATGTGTTTGCGAGGCCGAGGATGCCGTACACCCTCGGCCTGCTCGGCTCCATTCCGCGCGCCGACGTCGGCCAGCGTCAGCGGCTCACGCCGATCGAAGGAACGCCGCCGTCGCTCGTGAACCTGCCGCGCGGCTGCCCCTTCACGCCGCGATGCCCGATGCGGGCGGACGTGTGCGTGCAGACCGAGCCGCCGCTCCTGCCGCTCGCGGCGTCGGGGCCGGACCACGCCGCTGCGTGCCACTTCCGCGAAACGATCGAACGCGACAATCTCTCGAGCACCGACGTGTTCCCCTCGGCCGCCGCGCCCTTCGCGCCGATCGACGCCGTTCCTCGCAGCGGGCGCGTGCCGATGCTCGAAGTGCGCGATCTCGTGAAGAGCTACCCGCTGATGAAGGGATCCGTCCTGCGGCGCCGCGTCGGCGAGGTGCGCGCGGTCGACGGCGTGAGCTTCGACGTTCGTGAAGGCGAAACTCTCGGTCTGGTCGGCGAGTCGGGGTGCGGCAAGACGACGACGATTATGGAGATCCTGAACCTGGTGCGCCCGGCATCAGGCAGCATCACAGTCCTCGGTCGCGAGACGGCATCGCTCGACGGGGCGGCACGGCACGCCGTCCGGCGCGATCTCCAGGTCGTCTTCCAGGATCCGATGGCGTCGCTCGACCCGCGGCTGCCGATCGGCGACATCCTCGACGAGCCGCTGCGCGCGCACGGCGTCGCCCCTGCCGACCGCGCGCGTCGCGTGCGCGACCTGATGCGCCTGGTCGGTCTCCAGCCCGAACACGTGAACCGGTACCCACAGGCGTTTTCAGGCGGGCAGCGGCAGCGCATTGGCATCGCCCGCGCGCTGGCGCTCGAGCCCAAGGTGCTGGTGCTCGACGAGCCTGTCTCGGCGCTCGACGTATCGGTACGCGCCGGAATCATCAACCTGCTCGAGCGGCTCCGCGCCGAGCTGAAGCTGTCCTATCTGTTCGTCGCGCACGATCTTGCGGTCGTGCGTCACATCGCCGATCGCGTCGCGGTGATGTACCTCGGCCGAATCGTCGAGTCCGGCGCCGTCGACGAGGTGTTCGAGAGGCCGGCGCACCCATACACGAAGGCCCTCTTGTCCGCGATCCCGCTTCCCGACCCTCGCAAGGAGCGGCAGCGCAAGCGCATCGTCCTGCAGGGCGACCTGCCGAGCCCGGCCAACCCGCCGTCTGGCTGCCGGT
The DNA here is from genome assembly GCA_963748265.1 of uncultured Acidobacteriota bacterium. Lineage (GTDB taxonomy): Bacteria > Acidobacteriota > Vicinamibacteria > Vicinamibacterales > CAVVIG01 > CAVVIG01. The sequence goes on from CAVVIG010000007.1 coordinate 148,879, forward strand.
TCAGGACACGCTGCCAGGTGTTCGCCGACGAGCTGAACGACGCGGCGCGGCGCCGTTGCATCGAGGAGGCGCCCGCGCTGGCGGCCAGGACGGGCAGCGCCGATCACCTCGACGCGTGTCACTATGCTGTAGCGTCGCCGGTCCTGTGAGTGCCGGCGGTTGAAAGAAGAGCGGAGATGAAAACGATGAGACCTGGTCACGTCATCCTGGCCGCGACTGTCCTCATGGCGGCGGCTCTCTCGGCCTGCGGCGGAGGTGAAGAGAGCGACCTCGGCGGACGCCCTGCTCCGCAGGCGCCATCGGCCAACCAGAACCAGGTGCGGCCCACGCCACGTGACAAGGTGCAGGACGGCGGCACGTTCACCTACCCGATCGACTCGATGCCACCGAACTTCAACCGCCACGAGCTCGATGGGACCGACGTCAACAACTCGTACGTGATGGGCGCGCTGATGCCCTCGACGTTCGATACGGACGCGACAGGCACACCCGTCTGGAACCGCGGGCTGCTGGCCGCAGAGCCCACGCTCAAGACCGAGCCGAAGCAGGTCGTCACCTACCGGATCAATCCAAAGGCCGTGTGGTACGACGGCACGCCGATCACCTGGGAAGACTTCTACTGGCAGTGGAAGGCGTCCAACGGAACTGACAAGGCGTACCAGATCGCCTCCTCGAACGGCTACTCCCAGGTCGAGAGCGTCCAGAAGGGTGCGGACGACCGTGAGGTCGTGGTCACCTTCTCGAGCCCGTACGCCGACTGGCAGGCGATTTTCAGCGAGCTGTTCCCGGTCTCCACGAACAAGGACGCGAAGGTCTTCAACGAAGGCTGGCGCAACAAGCCGCTGACGACCGCGGGCCCCTTCAAGCTCGACTCCCTCGACGTCACCTCGAAGACCATCACGCTGGTTCGCAACGAGAAGTGGTGGGGCGAGCCGGCGAAGATGGAACGGATCGTCTTCCGCGTCATCGAGCCCGACGCGCAGATCGACGCGCTGGCCAACGGCGAGATCGACGCCATCGACGTCGGTCCTGACGCCAACAAGTACAACCGGGCGAAGACCATCGAGGGCGCCGAGGTGCGCACGGCCGGCGGCCCCAACTTCCGCCACCTGACGATCAACGGCACCAGCACGAACCTGCAGGACGTCCGCGTACGCCGGGCGCTGGCGATGGCGATCGATCGTGCGGCGATTGCGCGCGCGATGCTCGGACCGCTCGGCATCCAGGCGGTGCCGCTCGACAACCACATCTTCATGGCCAACCAGAAGGGGTACCAGAGCAACTCCGGCGAGGTCGGCACCTACAACCCGGAACGCGCGAAGCAGCTGCTCGACGAGGCCGGCTGGAAGCTGGAAGGAACGGTCCGGAAGAAGGACGGCAAGCTGCTCGAGGTCAATGCCGTCATTCCGGCTGCCGTGGCGACGTCGAAGCAGGAAACCGAGTTGATGCAGAACATGGTGGCGCAGGTCGGCATCACGATGCGCATCAACGTGGTCCCCAGCCCGGACTTCTTCGCGAACTACATCACGCCCGGCCAGTTCGACGTGACGGTCTTCTCCTGGATCGGCACGGCGTTTCCCATGAGCTCCGCGCGATCGCTGTACGCGATGCCGACGAAGAACGCCGCCGGCGAACTGGACATCCAGCAGAATTACGCGCGGATCGGGTCGGCCGCGATCGACGACCTGTTCATCAAGACCACCGGTGAGCTCAATCGTGAGAAGGCCACCGAGTCCGCCAACCAGATCGACGCGCTCATCTGGGACGAGGTCCACTCGCTCACGCTCTATCAGCGTCCGGAGCTCGTGGTGGCCAAGCGGAAGCTGGTGAACTTCGGCGCGTTCGGTTTCGCCTCGTGGAGCTACGAGAACATCGGATGGGAGCAGTGAAAGCCGCACGCGCCGCGTGCCGGGACGCACTCCTGCTGGCGCTCGTGCTTGCGACCGCGAACTGCCGCTCCGCACAGCCTGTCGCTCCGCCATCGCCAAACTCGCCTCCAGCGGCCGCTTCGGCAGCTTCGACGCGGACACCTCCGCCCGCGGCCACGTTGCCCGACAACATCCGCTGGGTGCAGCGGTCCGCGGAGTACGTGGCGGCCGTCGAGCAGGTCTACCGCGTGGCGTTGGCGCGTGTCGAGTCCGAGGCACGCACGCACAGCGCGGGGAGGTGGGCCGTCGTGCTGGACGCCGACGAAACGCTCATCGACAACTCGTCGTACCAGGCGGAGCGCGCGGCCGTGGGCCAGGGGTTCTCCGACGACACGTGGGACGCCTGGGTGAAGCGGCGCGAGGCGACTGCGCTGCCAGGTGCGGGTGCATTTCTCTCGCGCGTGCGGGCGCTCGGCGGCCGCATCGCGATCGTCACGAACCGCACGCAGGCACAATGCGCCGACACGGAAGCGGTGTTCACGCGCTACGCGCTGGTGTACGACGCTATGCTCTGCCGGCCCGCCGGGCGGCCATCGGACAAGAACCCGCGTTTCGAGGCGGTCGCCGCGGGCACCGGCATCCCCAACTCCGGTCCGCTCACCGTCGTCGCCTTCATCGGCGACAACATCCTCGACTTCCCGTCGCTCAACCAGAAGGCGCGCGAGCAAGGGTCGAAGGCGTTCTCGGAGTTCGGGGTCAGGTTTTTCCTGCTGCCGAATCCGATGTACGGGAGCTGGCAGTAACCCACATCCTCGGCCCCGGGCCCCTGCGCGCCAGGCGGTCTCCCGGGTTCGCCAGCTGACACCGGTCCAGCGACAGGCATCCGCACCCGATGCACTCGGTGAGCCCGGCCTCCAGGCGTTGCAGCTCCTCGATCCGCTCGCGGATGCGCGCCTTCCAGCCCGCCGACAGCTTCGCCCAGTCCGATCGCTCCGGCACGCGGTTCTTCGGCAGCCGGGCGAGCTCGGCCCGAACTTCTTCGAGCGACAGTCCGACCTTCTGCGCGAACACGATGAACGCCACCAGCCGCAGCACCGCGCGCGAGTAGCGGCGATGCCCGGTGTCGGTCCGCTCCGGGTGGATGAGCCCGGCGTCTTCGTAAAACCGCAGCGCTGACGTCGCCACGCCGCTTCGCGCGGCGACCTCGCCAATCGTCATCGATCCGCTCATGGCCCGAGTGTGCCGTAAAAAGCGCTTGACTTCAAGTGCACTTGAAGTTCGATGCTGGGGACGTGGTGACCGTAAAGGAGAAGGACATGAACGAACAGACGAAGCGCGTGGCCATTGTCACGGGCGCCAGTCGAGGGCTCGGCCGCGTGATCGCGGACACGCTCGCACGTCGCGGCGACGATGTCGTCATCGGCGGACGCGACGCGGACGTGCTCAACGCCGCCGCGGAGGCGATCGCGAAACACGGGACGCGGGTGCTGCCGGTTGCCGGGGACGTCACGGACGCAGGCGTCCGGGCTCGACTGATCTCAGCCGCGGACGCACTCGGGGGCCTGGACATCCTCGTCAACAACGCCTCGGAGCTGGGACCGATGGGGCCGCTGATGCAGCTGGACGTGACGCGGCTCGGACGCGTGTTCCCAGTGAACGCTGGCGCGCCGCTCGCGCTGATTCAGCTCGCGGTGCCGCTGCTCGCCCGCCGGCGCGGCCTCATCGTCAACATCACGAGCGACGCGGCCGTCGCGGCGTATCCCGGCTGGGGTCCCTACGGCGCGAGCAAGGCGGCCCTCGAGCTCCTGACGCGCACGCTTGCCGAGGAGCTGCGCGAACAGGGCGTCTCCGCGGTCATCGTCGATCCGGGCGACATGCGGACGCGGATGCATCAGGAGGCGTTCCCCGACCAAGACATCTCGGATCGCCCGCTGCCGGAGGTGACCGAGCCGTTCTGGACGTGGCTGTTCGATCGGGATCCCGAAGACGTGCGCGGCCTGCGGCTGGCCGCACAGCAACAGGACGCGCCATGGCTGCAGCCGGCCTGAGCCTCGACTTCGTGCTCCCTGCGGCCCTCGAGGCTGCGGCCCCTCCCGAAGCACGCGGGCTGCGGCGCGACCAGGTGCGCCTGCTCGTCTCCGACGTCGGCCACGACAGCATCGAGCACGCGCGGTTTCAGGATCTTCCGCGCTGGCTGTCGCCCGGCGACGTGGTCGTGGTCAACACGAGCCGCACGTTGAGCGCGGCGCTCCCGGCGGCAGGCCGTGACGGCAGGCGGTTCGAGCTGCACCTCTCGACTCGCCTGCCGGGCGGATTCTGGACGGTGGAGGTGCGGATTCCCGCGGGCAACGCATCGCTTCCCTGCCATCTTCCGCTCGCCGGGCAGACGTTCGACCTGCCGGATGGCGGCGCGGTGACGTTGCTCGCGCCGTATCCGTTTGGCGGGACCATCGCGACTCCCGCGCGCCTGTGGGTCGCTGCGCTCACACTGAAGGAGGATCCGATCGCGTATCTCGAGCGGTTCGGGTTCCCCATCCGGTACAAGTACGTCTCCGAACCGTGGCCGCTCTCGATGTATCAGACCGTCTTCGCCGCCGAGCCCGGCAGCGCGGAGATGCCGTCGGCCGGCCGCCCCTTCACGCCGGAACTGGTCATCACGCTGGCATCACGCGGCGTGCAGATTGCGCGGCTGCTGCTCCACACCGGGGTGTCCAGCCCGGAGAACCACGAGCCCCCGTATGACGAATTCTTCCGCGTTCCGCCCGAGACGGCCGATCGCATCAACGCGGCACGAAGTGGAGGGCACCGCATCATCGCCGTCGGAACGACGGTCGTGCGGGCGCTCGAGACGGTGACCGACGAGCGTGGCAAGACGTCTCCAGCCGAAGGGTGGACCGATCACGTCGTGTCGCGAGCGCATCCGGTGCGCTCTGTTGACGGGCTCATCACCGGATTGCACGAGCCACGCGCGAGCCACCTGATGCTGCTCGAGCAGGTGATCGCGTCGGCGCGGAGAAGGCGCGGGATGACGCCGCGGGCGTCAGGCGGAGCGGCCGAGGACCTTCTGGAACGCTCGTACGGCGAAGCGCTCGAACGGCGGTACCTGTGGCACGAGTTCGGGGACTCCCACCTGATTCTCGGCTAGAGATGCCGGACGAGATGCAGGGGCGGACCTTCAGGCCCGCCCTGGCTGCGCCATACTCACGGCATGGGCGTGGTCCTGACCCCGATCGTCACGAAGGAGACGACAACGCTCTCCGCATTGCGCGGGCGGACGCTCGCCGTCGACGGCAACGCGGAGCTCTATCAGTTCCTCGCGCTCATTCGGCTCCGCGACGGCACGCCGCTGCAGGACTCGAAGGGTCGCATCACTTCGCATCTCAACGGGCTCTTCTATCGCGTCACGCGTCTCATCGCGGAGCACGCCGTCAGGCTCGTGTTCGTCTTCGACGGCACACCTCCGGCGTTGAAGGCAGACGAGATTGGCAGGCGCCGCGCGGTCCGCCAACGCTACGAGGAAGAACGAGACGCCGCGCAGGCGCGCGGCGACACCGCGACGGCCTACGCGAAGGCGACCATGACGTCGCGGCTCACGAAGCCGATGATTGAGGAGGCCAGGCGGCTCCTGCGGCTGATGGGCGTGCCGACCGTGCAGGCGCCGTCGGAGGGCGAAGCGCAGGCAGCGCACATGGCAGCCCGCTCGCCGGACGTGTGGGCGGCGGCGAGCAAGGACTACGACTCGCTGCTGTTCGGTGCGCCGAGGCTCGTCCGGTTCCTCTCGATCTCGGGCAAGGAGTTCCTGCCAAGCCAGGGCACGTTCCGTCCGATCGTGCCGGAGACGATCGAGCTCGAACGACTGCTCGCGACGCTCGGAATCGATCGTGACGGCCTCATCGACCTGGCACTGCTCGTCGGCACGGACTTCAACGACGGTGTGAAGGGCATCGGGCCCAAGAAGGCCCTGAAGCTTGTGCAGACACATGGCCGCATCGAACAGATGCCGCCGGAGATCCGCGACGCGCTCGGCGACCCGGCGCTCATCGACGAGATTCGGCACATCTACCGTCATCCGCCGGTGACCGACGAGTTCGATGTGCGAGGGTTCGAGCCGGATCTGCCTGGGCTCCTGGCGTTTCTGTGCGAGGAGCGGGAGTTCGGCCGGGACCGCGTCCTCGCGGCGATCGACCGGACGTTTCGCGAGCGATCGCTCGATCTGGGATGACCGCGATCCTCACGCCTCTGGTCAGGCCTTGGAGTGCTGATCGCGCGACGGGTTGAGAATGGTGAGGGCCTCGTCCCACCATTCGCGTACGAGCTCGGCGGCCGGCACCGGCCTGGCCATGCCCGCGGCCTGACCGGCCCACATCTGCATCCGCTGGAACTCGCCGGCCGCTCCCGCCTGCTGCGTGATGGAGCGCGTCAGCGCGCGCTGCTGCGGATACGGCAGCGGCGCCGGCGCTTCGTCGCTCGCCAGCGCGTCGACGAAGTCGTTCTGGACCGCGCGCGCCAGCCGGCCGGTGAACGCTCGCGTCTGTCGTGTGTCCTCCGGCTCGAGACCGTTCAGCGCGGTCGCCCAGCGTGGATGCGTCTGCGCCTCGGGACAGCGCAGGAACGCCGTCCCGATCATCACCGCGCTGGCACCGAGCGCCAGGGCGGCAGCGACACCGCGGCCGTCGCCGATCCCACCGGCTGCGACGATCGGTACATCGACGGCACTCGCCAACCGCGGCACGAGGGCCATGAGGCCGATGTTCTGCGCCTCGGCGCTCGCCTGGTCGAACGCCCCGCGGTGCCCGCCGGCTTCGAACCCCTGCGCGATGATCGCGTCGGCGCCTGCTCCCCGCGCACGCAGCGCCTCCCGGGCGGTGGTCGCGGTTGCGAACCACTTGATGCCGCGCTCTTTCAGACGGTTGACGAGAGTATCCGGGAAGATCCCCATGATCGACGACACGACCGGTGGCGCAACCTCCACGAACATGTCGCACTGTGCGCCGAAGTCCGGCAGCGGCGTCGTTTCAGACGGCGGCGCATCGGGCATCCACGCGGCGAGGAACTCGCGCATGCGGGCTTCCATACGAGGGTCGACTTGCTGCGGCGGGTCTGGCACCCAGGTGTTCAGCTGGAACGGGCCGCTGCTGCTCTTGCGAAACGCGACCACCCACTCCCGGATACCCGTGGGCGGAGTGACGAGCGCGCCCATGGCGCCCATCCCTCCCGCGCTGGCCACGGCGATCGACAGTTCCACGGGACACGCACCCGCCATCGGCGACAGCAGGATCGGGATGCGCATGCCGTATGCGCGGGAAAACGCCGCCGCTCGCTCGATTGGTGCGCGCGACATGGTGCTACATCCTTCAATTCACGGACTGACGTACAGCGCACGGAGACGGCCGACGTCGGACGCCGAGAGCGGGTGGACGCGCGCGATGTCCGCGCGGGTCGTGAGCCGCCGACGGTATCGATCGAAGTATTCGACGATGTCGCCGCCGAAGCCGAAGAAGTACATGATGTCGAGGAAGTCGTCGGTATGCTCGAGCCCGAGCGCGTGTCCCAGTTCGTGCACGCACGTCAGGTAGACGATGCTCTCGCGGAGGAGGTCGTCCGAGCGCGTGCGCGCCGCGATGTCGGGACCGAGTGCCGCCATATCTGGACGGATGTAGACGGCCGCACCACGACGGCCGCCCACGGTCAGCGGGCGCATCTCGCCATACTGCCCTTCCTGCGGATTGGCCCAGTACACGCGGAGCAGCGACGTCGCTTCCGGCGCCTGCACGAATCGCAGTGCGCCGCCGGCCTGCCGCTGCCAGCTGTCGAGCGCCCAGGCCGCCAGCTCACGATCGCCTGTCCGATAGCCCGCGCGGCCGGTGCCGTCGGCGACGAAATATGGAATCGGCGACGCGGTGTCCAGCGGTCGTCCGAGCGCAGGCTGGGCGCGCACGAGGCTTATGGCCGCCCAGGCGACGCACGCGAACAGTGTGGCCAGCATCAGCAGCCGTGTCGCGCGGTGAGGCATGGCGAGCGGATCATACCTGCCCCGGCTTGCCGTGTGGCTGGTCCTGTCGCGCGGGCGCGCTGCTATGGCGCGGGTGGTGGCGCTCGCGCGTGGCGCGGGGATCGATGCGCCGCGCTACACTGGGGACACGCGCCCGTAGCTCAGTTGGATAGAGCACCGGCCTTCTAAGCCGGGGGTCCCGCGTTCGAGTCGCGGCGGGCGCGCCAATCTCCTCAGGTCCATTCCGGACACATCGGTAACAGTTCATTCCGGAGACATGGGTAACACTTTCGGGCCGAACGGATTCTCGATCGGTTCGAGCCGGCATGTCTCGTCGTCGAAGTAGCCCAAATCGTACCGCATGAAGGTGACGAGCCAGACGTGCTCGCCCACCTGCGTCACGCCCACATTCTGGCCCGCGAAGACGTGGCTCAGATTGACCTTCCGGCCTCTGAAGCAGATCCGGCCACACTGCGTCACCGTGAAGGTGTCGTCGTGGAAGGGGTACGTGAGGTCCTCGAGCCCCCGATAGACCCGCGTGGATCGCGCATACAGATCGGCGGGCACCTTCATCCCCAGGGCTTGATGCGGCCGCTCGTGGTTGTACTGCGTCACCCAGGCATCGAAGCGGGCCTGTTGCTGCAGGACATTCGCGGCGGCCGGCTTGGTGGCTTCCTGTTTCAGCGTCAGGTGCATCCGCTCGTGGCGCCCGTTGTCTTGCGGGTGCCCGGGCTTGCTGCGCTCGATCTGGATGCCGAGCCGCAGCCACCACACGGACAATTTGCTCAGGCCGTAGAGCGCCTGTGCGGAGGCGAAGGGCACGCCGTTGTCGGTGCGGATCGCCTCGGGCAGGCCAAACTCCTTGAAGGCCCGCTCGAAGACGGTAAAGGCAAATATTTCCTGGGTCGTCGCGAGCGCTTCGCACGTGAGCAGGTACCGACTCGCGAAGTCGGTGATGGTCAACGGATAGCAGTACCGCCGATCGCCGAGCCGAAACTCGCCCTTGTAGTCGGCGCACCACAGCGCATTGGGGGTGGTCGGGCGCGACAGGGCGGTCCCGGCTGGACCAGGGCGGCGCCGACGGCGGCGCTTCACCAGCCCCTGTCGGTCGAGCACCGCATGGATGGTGCTGATCGCCGGCAGGTGCGGTGCGGGCGATTGCCGCCGCAGCTTCTCGCGGATCTTGGGCGCGCCCCAGCCGGGTATCCCGCTTCAACCGCACGATCATCGCTTCCAGCTGCGCCGGCAGGCGATTCGCCTGGCGATAGGGGCGTCGGCTGCGATCGCTGAACGCGGCGACGCCGCAGTCCTTGTAGCGGTCGAAGATCTTGTAGCCCGTTTTCCGCGAGATCCCGAACTCGCGGCACAGCGGCGCCATCTTCTCGCCCTCGAGCAGGCGGGCCACAAACCGGAGCCGCTCGTCCATGACGTGACACTCCTTCCAAGGCATGCCCCCTCCTGCGAAGGGGCCAAAGTGTCACCCATGTGTCCGGAATACGGTGTTACCTCTCTCTCAGGAAGGACACCAGATTTCGCAGCATTCGCTTTTCAATCGCGCAAGAATTCGCCCGAAGTGTTCTGAAATGGAGCGGTCACTTCCACGGGTTTTCAACAGGTCCGCGACAGGCGATCGACAAATTCCCCTGTGATTTCTGTTTTCGCTGATCGCGTGAGAACCGGCCACCCAGGCCGGAGGTCCGCACGTTGATCTTCAAGTCGCGCCGCACTCATGGCACTGTGGTGAGCGATGGCGATGGTTCGACCCCGAGCGCCCCTGACGTCATTAACGCTTCGCCAGTGTCGCGAGGCACTCGGGCTGTCGCAAGCGAATTTCGCGGCACAACTCGGCGTCTCCCTCGAAACGTCCCGCACGTGGGACTCGGGGCGACGGCCCGTCCGACTCGAAATGCTGACGCGTGCGAATGAGCTGGCCCTTCGCCATAACCCTCACGAGCTCTTATCCCTCGAGACACTGGCACGGCTGATCCACGTCCACGTCCGGACCTTGCACGCCGCCGCCAAGGATGGGTGCCTCCGCGTCACCTACGAGACGCGGACGACGTTTCGTCGGCTCCGATCGCGTGCGACGCTCGCAGATGCGGAGATCTTCCTGCACGCGTATTTCGAGAAAGGCGTATGGCCAAAGGAGCGGCCGGCGCCATTAACTTGGAGGCAGATCCCGCCCGACTACGCGGAGCAGATCCGGCGTGTTCGACAACGACTCGGCCTAACGCAAACGCAACTCGCCGCACGCGTGGGAGCGGCCCGCAAGGCCGTCGTCTACCAATGGGAATCACGCAAGCGTTGTCCGTCCCCGGTGTTCTGGGAGCGGATTCGGGAGCTCAGCGCCGTAGACAGCGATCTGTAAACACTACGCGACCAAGCAGGGTAAGCGGGCCGACGATACGTTGCGTCGCGGCGTCGTGTCGCGTGCGCCTAGGCCTCGCCCATCCCGCCCGCGCCTAACGCGGAGAGGACTTCGTACCGGCCGAGCTTTTGTTCAATCGGTTCATATGTTCGTCGTATCCTCTTCACGTGAACCTCATCGGTCGGGCCTTGCTCGAGATGAAACACGTGTGCGAGGCGTGAACGCGCAGCGTTGCAACGACCTGCGCCTGACCGGTTCCGGCGGCGCGAACCGGGTCATGGAGGCCGAACTCAAGCGCCTCGTGATGCGCTCGCCGTTCGACGTGCGCCTCGACAAGCCGAAGCGCGAGGGGGAAGAGACCCTGCTCTATGCCTTCGACGCGCGCGTTGCGTGGGTCGCGGCATGCCATCACCGCACGTCGTCGCGAATCTCCTGGGATCTGTGCTCCAGTCCGGCCGTGCGCCTCGAGCCGCTCTTCGCCGACCTGCTGCCCGCGCTCTCGTCGGACGACAGGCTCCCGGACGGCAAGCACCTCCGCTTCTCGGTCGAGATCGGTTCATCGTCCGACTTCGAAGCGTCGCCGCTCCAGCTTCGTGGCGTCGTCAAGAATGCGCTCGTCGAGGCGCTGGCGTCGCGAGGCGTCGCATCCGACGTCGACGGCGACGCGCCGGACGTCGTGTTCGTCGCGCGCCGCGCGGGGACGTCTGACGCGCGGCGTACAGTGGTGGGCATCGACGTGGGCGGCGGCGCGCGTCATCGACGTGGCGCGCGCGTGGCCGCCGGGCTCGCGCCGCTGCGCGAGACGCTCGCGGCGCAGTTGATCATGCTGTCGCGCTGGGACGCGCGAACCGAGCCGCTCGTCGATCCGATGGCTGGAAGCGCCACGATTCCGATCGAGGCGGCCGGCCTCGCGGTGGGCGCTGCCATTCGTCACCCGGCGGATCTCCCGCTGCGCCATCTCGCCGCGTTCGGGGTCTGCCGAACGAAGCGCCCGACCTGTTCCCCGGGACCGTGGCAAGAATCGTCGCGCTCGACGCCGACGCCGAGTGCATTCCCGCGATGGTGGGCAACCTGCGCGCCGCGGCTCTGACCGGTGCCGCGTACGACCACGCCATCGTCATCGCGCAACAGGACGTTCGGGGGCTGACGCCGGACGACATCGAGCGCCTGCTGCCTGCGGTGCGCAACATGCAGCCGGGTGTCTTCTGCTTCAACCCGCCCTATGGCGTGCGCATCGGCGGGGAGCACGGCGAAGAGGAACTGCTCGCGCTCTACGCCGACATGGGCCGCGCCCTCGGGCGCTTCAGTGGTTGGCGCGCAGCGTGTTTCGTCGCGAACCCGAAGTTCGTGTACACCTTCGGTCACCGTGCAACCATGACGAAGCCCGCGAGCAACGCCAACCTCCGCGGTACTTCCTGGTGTTTCGGCTGTAGTCCGGCGTGGCCGAGACGGCCACGGCTGTTATATCCAAACGGCCGCATGAAAACGTACGATGTCTTTCTTTGCCACTCTACGCCTCCACCAGAGAGGCAGCCCTCGATATGGCGAAGAAAACGACCATGGCCTACGGAACAGCGGCAACGTGTTGGCCGACCTCGGCCTGCCCCATCCTGAACGGGGAATTCGTCAAGGCCGGCTGACATGCAGATCTGCGGCGACTTCAAGGCGCGCGACCTGACGCAGGGTCCAGGCTGGTGAGATTCTGGGCATCAACAGGCGCATGTGTCGCTGCTGATGCGCAACCGGTTCTGGGAACTCTCGGTAGAGCGGACTGATGGATTCCTGATGGCCCTCGGGCACGACGTGGAG
>CAVVIG010000008.1:0-94575 GCA_963748265.1 uncultured Acidobacteriota bacterium
TAGCGGTAGGCGGCCTGGCGGTTGCTGGCCACGTCGCCGGCCTCCGCCTTGCGTTTCTTGCCCTTGGCCATACGCCAACTCTAGGCGGCAGGTACCAGGTCCACGCGCCCGCGCGGGGCGTCGACGCGGTCGACCGCCACGGCGATCGGGTCGCCGATGCGCAGAGCGCGGCCGGAGTCCTCGCCGATCAGCGCCGTGCCCTCCTCGTTGAGCGTGTACCAGTCGCGCAGGCTACGGGCGGGCAGGAAGCCCTCGAAGCCCTGCTCGCCGAAGCGGATGAAGGCGCCCTTGCCGACCAGGCCCACGATCTCGCCCTCGAAACCGGGCGGCTCCTCTCCTCCGGCCTCGGACAAGGACCGCTCGAGCAGAAAGGCCAGGCAGACATCGTCGGCCGAACGCTCGATCTTCATCGCCTCGCGCTCCCGCGCGCTGGCCTCGATGCCGATCTCGTCCAGCTCGCCCGCCTTGGGGGCAGTCGAGTCCAGGCCGATCGAGCTGAGCAGCGCACGGTGAACCACCAGGTCGGGGTAGCGACGGATCGGGGACGTGAAGTGCGTGTAGTTGGCGCTCGCCAACCCGGCGTGGCCGAGGTTGCGGGGCGTGTAGTAGGCCTGCTTGAGCGAGCGTAGGACCAGCGAGCCGAAGGAGAAGCGACCGCGTCCGGTGGACCTCACATGGGCGGCGGCCATCCGCGACGCCTCCGCCGCCAGGTCGGCCGCCTGCTGGGGGCTCATCTGCTTGGGCACCGCCGGCGTCGGGACGTCCAGCGAGGCCAGCCGGGCGATCATGAACTCGACCGATTGGGGGTCGGGGCGCTCGTGGACTCGATAGAGGGTCGGAAGGCGCCGATGGGCCAGGTGAGCGGCCACCTGCTCGTTGGCCAGGATCATCAACTCCTCGATCAGGCTGTGCGACTCGGTCGCGTCCTCGTAGCTCACGCCGGTCACGTGGCCGTGCTCGTCCCACTCGAACGAGGGCTCGAGCGAGTTGACCTCGAGCGCACCGCGCTGCTCGCGGCGCTCGCGCAGGGCGCGGCTCACGGCCCGGGCGGCGTCGAGCGGCCCTCCCCACGGTTCCTCTCCGCGGGCGCGCCCGGCGAACACCTCGTCCACCTGCCCGTAGGTCAGCCGCGCGTCGGAGCGGATGAGCGAGCGATGGAAGCTCACGCGGCGCACGTCGGTTTCGGCGATGTCCATCTCCACCGTCACCGCCAGCCTGTCCTCCCCGGGCCGCAGCGAGCACGCGGCGTTCGACAGCGCCTCGGGCAGCATCGGCTCAACCGCGCCGGGCACGTACACGCTGGTTCCCCGGCGTTCCGCCTCCTTGTCGATCGCCGAGCCCGGGCGAACGTAGGCGGACACGTCGGCGATGTGCACCCACAGGCGCACGAAGCCGTCGTGGCGCTCGGCCGAGATGGCGTCATCGAAGTCCCTGGCGTCATCGGGATCGACGGTGAAGGTGGGCAGATCGCGCAGGTCTGACCGCGGCGCCTCATCGGGGTCCGGGTTCACCTCCGCGGCCTCGGCCTCCACCTTGCGGGGGAAGCTGCGCCTCAGTCCGCGGTCCAGCATCAGTCCCTCGACCACGTCGCGGGCGACCCATGGGTTGCCGAGCGTGCGCAGCACGCGGGCGCCGCGCTTTCCCGCACCCACGAGCACCAGGTCGCCCACCGAGGCGCGGCGATCATCGAGGGCCACCTTCTGACCGCCCGGCCCGAACAGTGGCTCCGCGGCCAGGAAGCGCCCCTGCTTGCGCACGACGCCGACCAGAGGGAAGTCGAACCGCGCCGGGCGCCGCTGCGCCCGGACGCTCACGGTCCCGCGGCCTTTTCGGCCAGTGTGCTCAGCGCCGTGGGCAGAGCCTCGTCGCGGTCGGTCTCGGGATCGTCCTCGGCCTTCACCGACGGCACCACGCCCTTCTTGTGAATGTTCTCGCCGTTGGGCAGGAAGTACTGGCCGACGGTGATGTCGAGCACGCCGCCGTTGGACAGCGTCTCGACCTCCTGGAACACGCCCTTCCCGAACGTGCGCGTACCCACGACGGTGGCGCGCTTGGAGTCGCGCAGGGCGCCGGTCACGATCTCCGACGCCGACGCGCTGCCGCGGTCGACCAGAACCACCACCGGAATGTCGCCGTCGATGGCGTCGCCCTCGGCGTCGAACTCACGCCGCGGTCGGGTGCGGCCCTTGGTGAAGGTGATCAGGCCGTCTTCGATGAACTGGGAGGAGACCAGCACGGCCTCGGTGAGCAGGCCGCCGCCGTTGCCGCGGAGGTCGAGCACGATGCCCTGCGCGCCGTCCTCGAGCAGGCGGTCGACCTCCTGGCGGACCTTGCCGTGTGCGCCCTCGCTGAACGTGGTCAGGGTCACCACGCCGTATTTCTCGCCGCCGACCTGCGCGCATCCGGCCCTCGGCCACGGGCACCTCGATCTTCTCGCGGGTGAGGTCGATGGTGCGCGGCGTGCCGTCGTCGAGGTCGACGACCTCCAGCTTGACGTGGGTGCCCGCCTCGCCCTTGATCCGAGAGGTCGCCACATCGCTCGACACGCCGGCGATCGACTCGCCGTCGACAGCGGTGATGTAGTCGCCCTGCTTGATGTCTCCCTGCTCGGCGGGCGAGTCCTCGAACACGCGGATCACCCGCAGGCCGCGGCGATCCTCCTCGACGTTCATCCCCACACCCTCGAATTCGCCCTGCACGGACTGGTTGAACTGCCTTGGCCTCCTCGGGGGTGAGGTAGTGCGAGAACTGATCGTCGAGACCGTCGACAATGCCCTTCAGCGAGCTCTGCTCGATGTCCGCCTCGTCGGTCTTCTTGTAGAAGTTGTCCTTGATCGAGTCGACGATCTCGGCCCGCAGGGCGCGGTCCTCGTCGACCAGCGTGTCGCGGGCCGGATCGGGCAGCCGCTCGGGGTGCCCTCCGAGCCAGATGCCGCCCACGAAGAGGGCCAGCCCGCAGAGGACGGCGATCACTGTCTTGGAGAGTGAGGTCATGAAAACGGGCCGCGAAGGCGGCCCATCCGAAGGGTAGTGGGCGCCGGTGAGCCTGCCCCGGCGGTGGAACCTAGACGCGCAGGAAGCGGCGCATCGTGAGAGCGCTGCCCGCCGAGGACACGGCAATGCAGGCCAGCAGCAGGACCACGATAAGCAGCGGGAAGTCGATCGTCTCGGGGGCGGCCAGGAGAGCGAAGCGGTCCTCCAGCGGGTCTATGAACGTCTCCTTGGCGATCGTGAGCAGCAGCACGGCGAGCACGCCGCCCATGAAGCCCACGAACACACCCTCGATGACGAAGGGCCAGCGGATGAACCAGTTGGTGGCGCCCACGAGCTTCATCACCTCGACCTCGCGGCGGCGGGCGAAGATGGACAGGCGCGTGGTGTTGGCCACGAGGGCCACCGACGCGAAGATCAGCAGTGCGGCCAGACCGGCCGTGAGGATCTTCACCAGGCTGGTGGCCGAGAGGATCTTGGCCGTGTCCTCCTCCTTGTTGCGCACCTCGTCGATGGCGGCGAGGGACGGCACGCGCACACCGTCGGCATCCTTGGGCGCCAGACGGTCGACGATCACCCCGACCTCGCCCGGGTCCTCCGGTACCACGCGGAAGGTGTCGGGCAGCGGGTTCTCGCCCAGCAGCTTGGCGCCCTCCTCGAAGGCCTTGGGATTCTTGGCCTTGGCTCGAGCCAGGCCCTCGGCCTTGGAGATGAACTCGACCGACTTGACGTTGGTCGTGCGCTCGATGGCCGTCCGCAGCTCGCTGCGCTCGGCCTCGGTGGAGCCGCTCTTCATGTAGACGTTGACCACGACACGGTCGCGCACGGAGTTGGCGGTGCCGGTGGTGGCCTGCACGATCGGGATGAACACGCCCAGCACCAGGGCGGTGAGCATCACGGTGAGCAGAGCGGCCAGAGCCGGCGCCGAGTTGCGCGACAGGCCACGGATGGCCTCCTTGAGGAAGAAGACGAACTTCATGCGCCGGCCATCTAGTTCGGATGTCCCTCGGGACCGACGCCCAGCTCGCCGCGCAGGCGCACCGCGAACTCGGTGGTGGACTCGTCCGGGCGGTAGAGGCCCGACAGCTCGTCGCGGATGATGCGGCCTTCGCGCAACTCGATCACGCGCCGGCGCATCTTGTCGACCATTTCCTTGTCGTGGGTGGCCACCACGACGGTGGTGCCCGTCTTGTTGATCCGGTAGATCAGCTGCATGATCCCGATGGAGGTCTCGGGATCGAGGTTGCCCGTGGGCTCGTCGGCCAGCAGGAGCGGCGGGTGGTTCACGAACGCACGGGCGATCGACACCCGCTGCTGCTCGCCGCCCGACAGCTCGTCCGGGAAGTTGTGGAGCTTGGTGGACAGGCCGACCAGGCGCAGGATGTCCGGCACCTTGCGGCGGATGTCCTGGCGCGGCTCTCCGATCACCTGCAGGGAGTAGGCCACGTTGTCGTACACGGTGCGGTTGGGGAGCAGCTTGTAGTCCTGGAACACCGTGCCGATGTTGCGCCGCAGGAGCGGCACCTTCGAGCGGCTCACGTCGGCGAGCCCCTTGCCCGCGATGAGGATGTCGCCCGCGGATACCTCGAGCTCTTTTGTGAGCAGGCGGATGGCGGTGGACTTGCCGCAGCCGGTGGGCCCCACCAGGAACACGAACTCGCCGCGGCCGATCTTCATCGAGGCCTGGTCGAGCGCCCACGGAGCCGCCGTCGTAGACCTTCGACACTTCGCGGAACTCCACGACGGGCACGTCGGCCGTGGGGGGCGGCAGGGGGCTTGCTTTTTACGGCGACGGGCCTGTCTCGTAGCGGTGGCCATGCGTGAACGGCCAGTTCCTAGCGGAAAGGGCCTGCTTACAGACGCTGATGCTCTTGCATAAATACGTTTCTGCAGCGTTCTTCAGCGACTGTACGCGCCAGCGCGTGAAGAGGTCTCCGTCGCCCTCGGCCAGGGAGACCAGGTCGAGCTCCGCGGGCTCCACCAGCACCCGTCCGGCCACGATGGTGAGCGCAGCGGCGCCGCCCGCGAGCTTGGGATTGAGAGTCAGGAGCAATTCGTCCACCAGCCCGGCGGCCAGCAGATAGGGCTTGAGCGTCGGCCCGCCCTCGGTCAAGACCAGCGCACCCCGTACCGGTCGGCGAGGTGGGTCATGGCTTGGGCAGGTCGTCACTGAAGCGTGCGTACTGAACGTGGTCGCCCACGCCGGGCACGCTTTCCTCGGAGGCCGTGGCGATCAGGACCGGCTGCTCGGGCTCGGTCAGGACCGGCAGGTCGGGCGGACGACGAAGCACGAACCGAGCCGTATTGCTCCCGCGGCCCCGCGATGATTCGTCGGAAAACGGCTTGCTGCTGGCGACCGTGCTGTTGAACGTCCAGGGGCGCGACGTCGGTGGGTTCGTCAACGAGGCGCGGGAAACTGTCGCCAGACGTGTGTCGTTGCCCCAGGTTACTACTTCGGCTGGAGCGGGCGATGGAGAACCAGGAGCACGCGCGGCAGCGCCTGCAGATCGTGCTGCCAATTGTGCTGCTGGTGATCTTCGTCCTCCTGTATCATCACAAATCACTCAGCGACGGGAAGCGGCCCACGTCATCCTGGCCGTGCCGTTCGCGCTGACTGGCGGCGTCTTCCTGCTATAGCTCCTCGGCTACAACTTCTCGTCGCCGTTGGGTCGGCTTCATCGCCCTGTTCGGGACCGCCGTGCAGACCGGCGTGGTGATGGTGATTTACCTGGAAGAGGCGTGGAGCGCAAGCGCGGAGCGGGGCGGCCCTCGACGCGGATGACTATTCAGGCGGTCAAAGAAGGAGCGCGGCTCCGGCTGCGACCGAAGGTGATGACGGTGTCGACCGTCGTGGCCGGACTTCTCCCGATCATGTGGAGCACGCGCGTCGGTGCGGAAGTCATGAAGCCGCTGGCCACGCCGGTTCTCGGCGGCATGGTCTCGAGCCTCCTCCATGTCCTGATCGTCACGCCCGTCATCTTCTTCTGGATTCTCCGGAGCGCCGCCTTGGGTTACAGCATCGCTGGCTCCCGAGACGGCGCCCGGTCGGCTGGCGTTCGGTCGCCGTGGCATGCGGACGGCGGTGGTGGTCCTCGGCGGCCGGGCGCCTAGTCTGGCGTGTGGCGCTGGCGTCTGTTACGGGGGGAGCCCGCCGATGCGGCGCTCCGGCGGCTGCCGTCGTCCATCAGGTTCAGGCTGGTGAGCTTCGGGTCGCTCTCCGTGTCGCCCACCGGAACGCTCCATACGGGGCCGAAACACATTCGCCCTGAGTTCGCCGCTGGGCGGTGCGTCTGGTGGAGGTCGGGAGCGTCCGAGCGACGGGCAAACATGTCAATGCCAGGGATGGTGATGTCGAGCGGCATGGAGGTCCAGTCGAGCGGGGTGCCAGGCCGTAGAACGGGTCAGCGGAGTTTGGCATGGCCGGGGCGTGGCAGATGTCCATCGAGTGGGATGGTCCGATGGGCAAAGGCTCCGCCTCGTTCGAAGGAGCGGTGCAATGACGACTCGGCGAGGCCTAACAGCGCTCCGGGACAGCTGCTGATCATCGGGACGACTTTATGGGCGCAGGAGCAGACCTCCGCGCTGGCGGACCAGTTCGTGGATGTTGAGCGCGGCCTGTCGCTCGACGATGCCCTTCGCCAGGCGCTCGCGCGAGAACCCGGTCTGCAGGCCGCCCGGGCCGAGGTGGAGGTCGCGGAGGGGCGGAGGGTTCAGGCGGGACTCAGGAATGAATCCAAGCTTCTCGGGCGAGTATCGTGCGGTGCCGCGCGGCGGAGACAACCAGACCATGCTCCAGGTGGAATGGCCGCTGGATTTGTTCCGCCGCGAAGCGCGGACTGACGTCGGAACGCGAGAGGTCGAGGTGAGCCAGCGGCGCCGCCGACGAGAGGGGCGCGGATGCTCGCTGCCGATGTCCGAGCCCGCGACGAGCGGCAGCTGCGGTGCGCGACCTGGCATTGACCGACCGTGTCGTGGAGGCGCTGATGCAGCAGTTTCAGATCATCGGTCGACGTGCTGAAGAAGGCGCCGTGCCGCGCCTCGAGCGTGACCAGTTCGAGGTGGAACTGCGCCGCTCTGAGGCCGATCGATCGGTCGCGCTTGGCCGCGCCGAAGCGGCGTGATCGCGGACAAGGGCATCGGCGAGCGGCCGCACCCCCCCAGACCGCGTGACATGTTGGATGCCCTCACGACGGGGGCGCTCCCGAGTGCGACCACCCCGCCGACCGGCACACAGACGGCCGCGCTCAGGACCAGACCGGACGTACTCCGGCGGACGCTCAGGTACGGCTTGCGGAGTCCCGCGTGAACGCGCCGCCGCGGAGGGACGTTTTGATGTCACCCTGTTTGGCGGCTACACGCGCATCGACATGGGCTTCGCCAGTTCGGCCTCAACAAAGCGGGGTGGCCTCGCACCCGTGCAAGGTGTGTTCGATTTCATCGGTGGGTGGCGCCGGCGGTCACATTGCCGCTGGCGCAACACCAACAAGGGCGAAGTCACGGCCGCTCGCGCGGAGCACACGGGCGCGAGACTTCGCGCGGAAGCCACACAGCTGGCGGCGCAGGCGGAAGTGGCGGCCGCCGCGGCACGCGAGAGTGCATCGACCCGTGCGCTCGCGATCACGAAGTCCGCAGTCACGCTCGCCGCAAGGAACCTGGACGTGGTCCGGCAGGTGTACGAACTGGGCCTGGACGACCGTCAGCGACGTCATTGCGGGGCAGCGGCAGTATCTAGAGGTCGAACGCGTGTACACCGAGACGATGAAGGCGGCATACGAGGCGCGGGCAGCACTACTGCTGGCCAGGGGAGAGCGATGATGGCTGCGAAGATGGTCGTCGTGGATCGCGGAACCCTGGTCGCTGGGGCCGTAGTGCTGGTGGCCATTGGGCGCCGGTGGCGCCTGGCTGTTTCGGCCTCGTCCTGTCACACCAGCCGCACCGCCCGCCCAAGGTCAGACGTCGAAGGCTCCGGCTCCCGCATCTGACAGTCAGCCGGTGACGATCACGATGTCGAAGAGGCGGCCGACCGTGCCGGCCTCGAGCTGGCCACGGGTATCGGCGTCGCGTGCTGCCGCTACGCTCAGGATTCCTGGGGTTGTGCAGGCGAACGTGTGACAGGACCGTCTCTGTTACGCCACTGACCGCCGGACGCGTGACCCGTGTGCTCGCCGAACTCGGCCAGCCGGTTCGGCGCGGGCAGCTGCTCGCGGAGATCTACAGCGCGGAGCTTGCGGAGGCGAGGACGAGATATGTCTCGGCGCGTGCTGAACTCAGTGCCCACGAGCAGCAGCTTCAGCGAACCGAGAAGCTCGTGGAATTTCCGGCGCCGCGAGCAACAGGAGCTCGAGAAGATCCACGCCGAGCACACCTCCGCAATCGCCATGGTGGAGAACTACCGGTCGGAGCGTGGCGCTGCTCGGGGCCGATCAGGACATTGAGACAGTGTCATCGCAGCCTGACAGTGCGACCTTGAAGCTGGTCGCCCCGTCGAGTGGTGTGGTAACCGCTCGGGAGGCAAACACAGGGCTGAACGTCGAGCCCTCGATGTCACTCTTTGTGGTCGCAGACCTCTCTGATGTCTGGGTGGTCGGCGATCTCCTACGAGCGTGACTTCGCGGCGGCTGCGCCAGGCGCGGCCGCGACCGTTACCTTCTCGGCGTATCCGGATCTGCAGCTCGCCGGCAAGGTCGGCTACATCGATCCCCAGGTGAAGACCGACACGCGAACCGCGCAGCTGCGTGTCGAGGTAACCAAACCCGAAGCTGGGCAGCTCCGGTTGGGGATGCTCGGAGAGGTGCGGATCAGCGACAGCCGTGCCAGTGCGGCACTCACTATTCCCCGAACTGCCGTGCAGACCGTTGGTGACCTGTACGTTTGTCTACGTCGTCGATCCGTTCGGGACCCTACGCGCTTCGTGGAGCGTCAGGTGCAGGTCGATGCGGCCGGCGGCGCGGAGACCGTCCGCGTCCTGGCAGGCCTCGAAACCGGCGAGGTCGTCGTCGGGAAGGGCAGCTTTGCACTCCGCGCGGAGCGAGACCGGAACAGCTTCCCAACGGCCCGCGTCTGGATCGCATTGCCGAACCCGCTGACGCAAACGCCCACCGCCGCACCAGTACAGACGGCGCGCATTCAGGTCACGGACCAGGGCGGTACCAACCTGCTGACCGTTTCCCTAAAGGCCGGCGTGCCAGCTCGTCTCACGTTTGTCCGCATCAGCGAGCGCACCTGTGGCACTGAGGTGCTCTTCCCGTCGCTCAATATCCGAAAAACACTTCCGTTCAACGAGCCGGTCGACATCGACTTCATGCCCAGGACCGGCGACATCGAGTTTGCCTGCGGAATGGCGATGCTCGAAGGGGCACTCGAAATACTGAAATAGCGCCCGCTGCCGGGCGCTATTTGGTCTCGACTGCATGCTCCTGACGACCAGGAAACGTCGTAGTTGCGTTCAGTTCGCGTGACTCCACTGCGCGACGAAAGCGGAGGGACCAGAAGCGCTGTCCACGTACGAACCCACCATGTCCCGCTGGGCATTGATGCCAAAAACGCGAGTGGCCGTCGCACCAGGCACGTCGACGCTGCCGAAAGATGCGCCGTCGTACCGGAATCCGTGGAACTTGCCGGCCCCGTCCCGGAACACTCCCACTGCCACACCAGCCTGATTGATGTCCCACCCCGTTGTCTGACGCGCGCCGGGAACCTCGAATGGCATCGAAGCGGCCCCGATCGATACGGTAACCCTTCCCCTGTTGTCCATGTCGGTGAAAAGGCCCACGATCAGTTTGCCGTCGGTGTGGCGCCGTTGTGCATTGACATCGGTATGGACAACTCGTCTGGTCCACCCTCGACCGATGGCGATGCCGTGCATCGAGTCCATGGTGTCGTTGTCGTGATAACACCCCAGGATGGTGCCGTCGGGCAGAATTCGCTGGAGGATCGTGTTTAGGTGACCCGGGTAGTCGAGGAGTGTGAACTCGGCTCCTGGTTTGCTTAACACGGAGCCTCGTGACTCGGTATTCCCCCTTACTCGTCGGGCCGCTGGGTACGTTCCAACAATGTTCGCCGCCGGCGGACTGATGCCGCGCGCGCCCGTTGCTCGTGCGCCAGGAACGTCTATCGATGTGAACGTTCCACCGTCTCAGAGAGCGAAACCATGGGTTCTGGCTCGGAGTGCCGGCGTCATTGTAAGGACCCCAGCGATCTCCCGCCGCGTTGATGCCGAGCGGTAGTCGAAGTGGCTCCTGGAAAGTCGAAGGGTGTGTACACATAGCGTTCGTTGTGCCGAGCGCACCGTGGCGCTCGATGCCGCGACGCACACTGCTGCGGTGAGCAACGCTTTCCTGACGCGCATCTCGGTCCTCTCTGTCGTCGTGCGAGGGTTGTCGGTTCGGCGAACGGGCGTCGCGATATTACGCTATTTGCTGAGCCGAATCCTTAGGTTCGGGTTAAGGGTTTTCGATTCAAACACTGCTCGGGGTTCTGGGTCGAGCTAGGTGGGTTGCGGCTTGAAGGCCAAGCCAAGAATGGGCAATTGCTCGCGGTCCAAGCGGGATTGGGTGTTCTCGACCAGCGTTGATGCGATCCCACGGAATCGTCCACGTTCGGGAATCCCGGTCGATCTCGGTTGATTGAGCCCGCCGCACTTCGCTGGCGTGTTTGAGGAACTCGAACGCAAGTTTCGTCGCCTCCCGCGCATCGCCGGCGCACAACGCCCGAAGAAACGCCATAGGGCAGCGAGGGGTGTGATGATGTTGCCGGACCCTGTGTTTGGGGAGGACTTGCCCGATGCCGTCGACAGGGTGTTCGCCCGCGCGGTAGGCAGCCGGCTTGCGCATTACTGAATCTTTTTGGGGGTGACCCTGGCGGTTCGGTTATACGCCTACTACGCAACTTTTCGAGGACACGTTCGTGAAGTTCGCGGCGTGACTGCTACGAGCGGCGCGCGCGATCTCAAGTTGTCGCGGCTGACGCGCACCGAGCCGGCCCTAGTGCCACACCCGTCGTCAGGCGCGTCAAGGGCTCAGAGGCCTCTCCCGACGACGTGTCTCCGTGGCGGTGGGAGATTTACGAACGTGCGCACGCCCTAGGCTCTCCAGTTGGAACGATTTCGGGGTGCCCTCAAACGCGAGTTGACCCACGACTCCGCCTGCGACGGGATCTACTGCGAACAACCCTCGGAGTACGCAACGCGTTGCCTCGCGGTGGCCGCTGACCTTGCGCTCCGAACCATCCGCTGGCGCTGGACGAAGCAACGTCGCGGTTGTTTGTCGGGTGCCGGCGGCCGGCGAATCCGGAACGCGGGTCACAACGTTCGTCCGCAAGCCCGCGAGTCTGGGCCGACCAGAGACGCCAGGCAAGGGAGATAGCATCCCTTGGACCTGGACGACCTCCGATCGCGACCGTCGGCGATGTCATCAGTTTGCAGTGGCGCAATCTCCAACGGTCCTTAGCGATCGAACTCCAACTCGAGCCGGCAGACGTGGCAACGGTAGAGGACCTTGAAAGTTGGAGAATCCGTTGTCACTGTCCTGAAGGGTGGAGACTGGATGAACCGAGCGACAGCGACGTCAGGTACTTCGGGAACGAAATTCGTCAGTCAGGACAGCAGCGAGAAATTCAGCACCAGGCTGACGTTGGAACTTTCCCCTGCGGACTCTTCGATGTGGCGGGAGAACACCTTCTTCATCAAGCGGTCAGGCCTGAGAGCTTCTTCAACCTGGCCGATTCAGTTTGCGCTGGAACTCACAGTCCGCGATGTGTTCGGTGACAGCTACGTGGTGAAGTGGAACGATGCGTCGCCTGTGACGCTTGGTCTGGAGGTGGATGCCGAAAAGTAAGGCCGCTGGTTACCTATGCGTTACCTAACAAGCGGCCTGCCATCGATCGAACGCAAAAACATTGAATATTTCTGGTGACCCGGGCGGGGATCGAACCCGCGACCCTCTGATTAAAAGTCAGATGCTCTACCACTGAGCTACCAGGTCCTGAGGAGCTCTCGCATTTTACTAGACCCTAGAGGATCTTGAGCCCGAGCGCGGACAGCGCGAGCTCGGTGCCCAGCTCCGCGGTCGTATTCCGGATGTCGAGCGTCGGGTTCACTTCGACCAGATCGAGCGACGTCAGGAGGCCGCAGTCCGCCACGATCTCCATGAGCAGGTGGGCCTCACGATAGTCCAGGCCGCCCTTCACCGGCGTGCCGACGCCGGGTGCGATCGACGGATCGCACACGTCCATGTCGAACGACACGTGAATGCCCGCCGTGCCCGCTGCGGCAATCGCCACCGCCTGTTCGGCAACCGACGCAATGCCCAGGCGATCGATGTCCTTCATCGTGAAGACGTGGACGCCCGACGCGCGCACGAGCTCCTTCTCGCGCTCGTCGAGATTCCGCACGCCGATGAGCACCGTGTGCGCGGGCGTGACGACCGGCGCGAAGCCGGCGATCGCCGCGAGCTCCTGCGGCTCCGAACCGAGCAGCGCCGCAAGCGGCATCCCGTGCACGTTGCCGCTCGGTGAGGTCGCCGGCGTGTTCATGTCGCCGTGCGCGTCGATCCAGAGGAGCCCGAGCGGCTGCGCGCGGACCTCGCGCGCCCAGGATGCGGCAGCCGCCACGGACCCGGCGCCGAGGCTGTGGTCGCCGCCGAGCACCACCGGCGTCGCACCCGCCTGCAGCGACGCACGTGCGCGCGCGAACAGATCCGCGCACACGCGCGCGATGTCGTCGATGAACTTCTTGTGCTCGTGCCGCGCGTGCTGCGTCTCGGGGAGCGGCACGGCGACGTTCCCCTTGTCGGCGACTGCGAGGCCGAGCGCTGCAATCCGTTCGCCCAGGCCGGCGATGCGGAAGGCGGACGGCCCCATGTCCACCCCGCGGCGGCCGCCGCCCAGGTCGAGCGGTACTCCGATGATGTGAACGTCGCGTGCCGGCATTCCGCGGATCAGCGGCCCTTGACCGTAATCGAGATCCCCTCGCCCGACGGCGCGACGATCGACGTGATCATGCGCGGGTCGCCGTGAATCGCCGAGAGGAAGTCGGTCATCTCGTCCTTCTTGTTCACCACGTTGTGCGCCAGGAACAGGCCGCGCGGGCGCAGCCGCGGAAACACCATGTCGAGGAAGCGCTTGTAGTCGCGTTTCCAGGCGTCGAGGAACACGAAATCGAACTCGCCCTGGAGCTTCGGGATTTCCTTGAAGGCGTCGCCGGCCACCACCGTGACGATGTCCGACAGGCCGGCGCGGCGGATGTTGTCCGCGGCCGCCCGGGCGCGGGCGGGATCGTATTCGATGGTCGTCAAACGCCCGCCGGTCTGCCGGAGGCCGAGGCCAATCCGAGATCGCCGAGTAGCCGCTGGCGCCGCCAATCTCGAGCGCCCGGGTCGCACCGCTCGACGCGACCATGACGCGCAGGAACCGTCCGTCCTCCTCGGAGACCGCCAGCAGCTCGGCGTCGGCCGCCTTGATCTGCTGCAGCAGCCGCGCCACATCGGGCGAGAGCGACTGCGCCGCAGCCTGCTGCTGCGCCCGCAGCGGGGCCGCAGTGGCTAGCGCGACGAGCGCAGCGACTACGAGGGCGACGTGGATGATGCGAGCCATGACGCAACCTGCCGGGCAGTGGCGCGGCCGTCGGCGACGCAGTCCGGGATGCCGACGCCGCGAAAGCCGCTGCCAGTGACGTAGAGGCCGGGCCGCGCCGCCAGCTCGCGCTCGATCGAAGCGAGGCGATCGAGGTGTCCGACCTCGTGCTGTGCGTTGGCGCGCTCCCAGCGGTAAATCCGCGTGAACAGCGGGGCACCGGTGATGCCGAGAAGCGGGCGCATCGCGTCGAGCGCGACGTCCACCATCTCGCGGTCCGTCCGTTCGAGCGCCTGCGGATCGCGCGCGCCGCCGAGAAACGCACGGACCAGCACGTGGCCGTCCGGTGCGCGATGGGGCCACTTGGAAGAGAGCCACGTCCCGGCCATGATGCCGGTCTTCTCGACGCGCGGCACGACGAAGCCGGAGCCGTTGAGCGGATGCTGCACGGCGTCGCGGCCGAAGGCCATGGACACGGTCGCCGCCGAGGCGTACGGAATCTCGCTGCACAGGCGCGCGAGCGAGGGCGCCACGGCCTGTACGATCCCGGCGGTGGCGAATGCCGGCGTCGCCACGACAACAGCCGCGGCCGACAGCGTGTCTCCGGTGGACGTCTGCACCCGGTACAGCGGACCGTCGGCGTCAATCTGCGCCACGCGCGTGCGCAGTCGGACCGACCCCGCTGGGAGGGCAGCCTCCACAGCCCGCACCAGCTCGCTCAGCCCTCCGGGAAGCGACATGAAGGCACCGTCGCCCGCGGGCGCACGCTGCGGCTGCGCCCGGAACGCGCGAAGCAGGCTCCCGTGCCGCTCCTCGGTTTCCGGAAAGCGGGGGAACATCGCGCGTATCGACAGGCGATCCACGTCGCCGGCGTGGATGCCTGCCAGGAGCGGCTCCGCGAGATACGTCGTGGCCTCGTCGCCGAAGCGCCGCCGCATGAACGATCCGATGGACTCGTCGCCCGCGGCCCTGCGGGCGGGCACGAAGAGTTCCGCGCCCATCCGCATCTTGCCCGGCCACGAGAACAGCCCGCTCCTGATGAACGGGCCCCACTCGGTCGGAATCCCGAGCACCGAGCCGGCCGGGAGCGCGTGCAGACGGCCGGCGCGCTGGATGTACGCGAGACGCGGCGGCTTGGTAACGACCAGCCGCCCGCCGAGTCCAAGCTCCTGGCACAGCTTGATGCCATCCGGTTTGTGGATCAGCAGCGAGTCGGGTCCGCCGTCCAGCACGAAGCCGTTCAGCTCCTCGCTGAAGATGACGCCGCCGACACGATCGGCCGCTTCGACCAGCGTGAACGGAATCTGTTGCAGGTGCAGCTCGTAGGCGGTGGCCAGGCCGGCAATACCACCGCCGACGACGAGCACCCGCGTGAACCTGTCGCTCACGCTTCGATCATAGTCGCGGTCATCGGCGTGAATGCTGGTGGACGTACCGTGCGAGCGCCTGCACGTGCTCGAGCGGGGTCTGCGGCAGGATGCCGTGGCCGAGATTGAAGATGTGTCCCGGTCTTCCGCCCACGCGCCCCAGCACATCGTCGGCACCGGCGAAGACGCGCTGCACAGGACCGAGCAGGAGGGTCGGGTCGAGGTTCCCCTGGATCGCGCGGTCGAAGCCGATCCGATCCCACGCCTCGTCGATCGGCGTCCGCCAGTCCGCGCCGATGACGTCGCCTCCCGCCTCGCGCATCTCCGCGAGAATCGCCCAGGTGCCCACGCCGAAGTGGATCGTCGGCACCGTGGTCCGCGCGCCGACGATCTCGAAGATCCGCCGGGTGTGGGGGAGGATGAACTCGCGGTAGTCGCGGGCGTTCAGCGTGCCGACCCAGGAGTCGAAGACCTGCACGACGTCGACGCCTGCCTCGACCTGCGCGACGAGGTAGTCGCCGATGATCTCGGCGAACATCGCGCACAGCCGGTGCCACGACTCGGGGTGGCCGTACATGATGGCCTTCGTCTTCGCAAAGTTGCTCGAGTGCCCGCCTTCGATGGCGTACGACGCCAGCGTGAAGGGCGCGCCGGCGAAGCCGATGAGCGGGATCTTGCCGGCGAGCTCGCCCTGAATCTGGCCGATCGCCTGCAGCACGTGGGCGAGCGCCTCGCGCGGCTCGAAGTGATGCAGCTTCTCGATGTCCGCGTCGCCCGCGATCGGGTTCTCGATCTGCGGGCCCTCGCCCTTGATGAAGTCGAACCGGATGCCCATCGGCTCGAGCGGGAGGAGCAGGTCCGAAAACAGGATGGCCGCGTCGACCTCGATCCGGCGGACCGGCTGCATCGTGACCTCGGTGGCGAGGTCGGGCGTCCGGCACAGGTCGAGCAACGAGTGCCGCTCGCGCAAGGCGCGGTACTCGGACATGTAGCGCCCCGCCTGACGCATGAACCAGAGGGGCGTTGCGTCCACCGGCTGGCGTCGGCAGGCGCGGATAAAGCGAAAGTCCTGGGTCGTCAGGGCAGCACCGTCAGAAATCACTTGCATTTTTGGGCATAAGGCCGCGAAAAGTGGAGCACAATGCTGCGGCATTGTACCCTTGACACAAGCGATGAGCTGGTTCGCCTGTCGGGGTAGATGCTGCAGAGCTTTACGGGGTAATGTTACACTTCGTGGTTTTCTACGTCAGAATCCAACTGCTTGGAGGCGCTAGGTGAGCCCAATCCTGGTGCGGCCTGTCCGCGAACAACTGGAGCACGACCGCCTTATCCGGCTGCTGCACGCCAAAAGCCGACGACGCTACGACGCCGGCATGAACCCTGGGGCCGAGCAGAACGCGGCGGTTGGCACGGGTGCGTCAGCCGTGTATCCCGACCTCGTGCTGGTCTCCCAGGAGCGCAGCCGCCGCGTCGAGGCGGTCGTCGAAGTCGAAACCGGCGAATCGGTCAATCATCTCGAAGCGCTGGCCGAGTGGGCGCCCTATTCCAGGCTCCGCGCGGCGTTTCACCTTTACGTGCCTGCCGGAATGGTCGACGTCGCGCGCCGCCTGTGTGACGACAACCAGATTCCGGTAGCCGAAATCTGGAGCTATCACAGCATTGGCGAGGACGTCCGGTTCACGCTGATCCACCGGTCGAAGGAAGCCGCTGCCCATGCTGCGGCGCCCGCGCCGCGCCGGGTCTCGGCGACCAGGTCGTCCGCACCAGCCGGACGGAAGGCGACGGCGGCGAAGCGTACCCCCGGGCGCGGCTCGAAGACCGCTCCCAGGCGGAAGGCAGCCCCCGTCGCGAGCAAGCCCGCCCGGACGCAGAAACGTAAGTAAGGCACCGTGCCCGCCGTCCGTTTTGCCCGCGACAAGCGGGGCTACGAATACGTTTACCTGGTGCACACGCCGCAGCGCCGCGGGAAGCCGGGCCGGCAGCGTGTGCTGTACTGGTACCGCACTCCGCCCGGCGTCACCATCGGGCGCAAGCCGTTCGACGTGGATGTCCAGCGTGCCCTCGAGCGCCAGTACCCGGGGGTGACCTTCGACTGGAACACGATCGTGTCCACGCCGATGCCGCCCCCAGACATGACGAGGGTACCTGGCGGGAGCGCCGCCGCGCGGAGCGCGCGGCCAAGCTCGAACGGCGCGCGGCCGAGGCTGCTGAAGCAGGGGAGGCGGGTGAACCAATCACCGGGGCCGAGGTCGACGGCGACAACGGGGCCGAAGCCCGTGAGCCGTCTGCCGACGCGCCGCGCTTCCTCGAGGTGTCGGCCGTCCCGCTGGGCGGCGACGACCCCGAGCCAGGAGTGCCTGCAGTCGACGCTGTCGCCGCGCCCGGTGAGGGCACTGCCAACGGCGAACCCGCCTCAGGGCGCAGGCGTCGTCGCAGGCGCGGCGGTCGGCGGCGGGCGAGCACCGCTGGAGAGGGTGGTGCCCCGGCCGTGTCCGCTGCCGAAACCGGGCCCGAATCCACGGATGGCCAGGCGGACGCCGCCGCCGAGCCAGACACGCCGGATTCGACGTCTGAAGAGCAGTGAGTTGCCACCAAGCCGTGGCATAATCCAACTGCTATGACTCTGAAACACAACGGGTTCTGGTCGTCCGCGCTTGTGGCGGCCCTGGCCGTCGGCCTGTCCGCGCAGGCGCCGGCTCCGGCTCCGGCGCAGCCTGCTCCGTCCCAGGACGGGCAGAGTCAAACCCCGACCTTCAGGGTACAGATCGACGCGGTCACGATGGACGTGATCGTGAAAGATGGCCAGGGACGGTTCATCCCGGACTTGAAGAAGGAAGAGTTCGAGATCTACGAGGACGGCGTGAAGCAGGAGATCGCGTCGATGACGATGAGCCATGGCGGCCGCGTCACGAATCTCCTCGAGGCGGCCCCGCCTCCGCCGCCCGAAGGCATCATTCTTCCGCCAGTCCGCCGCGTGCAGGACACGTCGGGCCGCATCTTCCTGTTCTTCGTCGACGACCTCCACATGCAGTTCCAGAACACGGGACGCGTGCGGGAGCTGTTCAAGCGGATCGGCCGGAACCTCATTCACGAAGGCGATCTGTTCGGCATCGTGTCGAGCGGCCCCTCGTCCATCTCGATCGACATGACCTACGACCGCAAGCGGCTCGACGTCGCCATCAACAAGATGGCCGGGTCGGGCCTGAAGCCGAGCGAGATCATCAATCGCGGCACCGGGTCGGAAGGCATCACCGAGCTCCAATACAACGCCCACGTCGCGTTCTCGACGATGCAGGAGGCGCTGAACAACCTGGAGAAGGTCACCAATCGGCGCAAGGCGCTCGTGTGGGTGAGCGAAGGCTACGATTTCAATCCCTTCCAGGATTCGCGCTACGGCCTGAACGGTCCCTCGTCGCCGTTCCTGCAGAACCAGTCGAACGCGATGATGAACAACCCGGACAGCGGCGACGGCCGGTCGACGCCGCAGGTCAACTCGATGACGCAGTACCAGAAGCAGGGCGAGACGTTCAACGACGCGGAGCTGACCTACGAGCTGGACGAGCTGACGCGCGCTGCCAACCGTGCGAACACGACGATCTACACGATCGACCCGCGCGGCCTCGTGGCCGGCGCGGACATCGACGAGCAGGTCGATCCGATCGAGTGGGGGAACTTCGTCAGGAAGTCGCAGGACAGCATGCGTGTCCTGGCCGAGCAGACCGGCGGCCTCGCCGTCGTCAACATGAACGACTTCGACAAGGCGCTGAAGCAGATTGACGCGGCGAGCAGCGACTACTACGTGCTCGGGTACTACTCGAGCAATCCGGATCCGACCAAGCGGCGTCGCCAGATCGACGTGAAGGTGCTGCGCGACAACACCGACGTGTACTCGCGCAAGGAGTACGTGCTGCGGCCGCCTAGGCCCTCCGCGCCGTCCGCCGTGCAGACGCCGTAGGCAGCCGCTCCGCTTTCGCCATCCGCGCAGACCCCGGGCCGGGCAGCGTGCGTGCGGCTTCCGCCGTCTCCATGCGCTCGGCCGCTTCCTCCAGGTACATCGGGTCGATGTCCGCCCCGATGAACGTCACACCCAGCCGCGCACACGCCACCGCGGTGCTGCCCAGGCCCGTGAACGGATCCATGACGGTTGTGACACGGTCGACGCCGTGCAGGCGGATGCACTGCTCGGGCAGCCGGGCAGGGAAGGTCGCCGGGTGCGGTCTATCGCGGTCGCGGCGCTGGATGGTCTCGTAGGGGATGAACCAGGTGTTCCCGCGGCAGCGCACGCCTTCGGCGCCCGCGCGCCAGCGGGCGATGTTCGACTGGTCCTGGTAGGGGACGCCGAGCGCGAGCCGATCCAGCCGTGTGGTGCCGGCGGGCGTGAAATGGAACACGAACTCGTGGCAGTCGTTCAGGTAGCGCTCGCTGTTGATCGGTTTGTAGTGCCCGACGGCCAGATCGCGAGTGAGGCCGGCGGCGGCGCCGGTCGATCCGCGGTCGATGGCGACCGACTTCACCCAGTGAATGATGTTCTGCAGCCGCAGGTGACGCCGCGCCGCCTGGGCGACGTCGAGCGCCGTCCACGGATCCGACGGACGCGTCCCGACGTTCAGGAAGAGCGACCCCTCTGGCGTCAGCACACGGGAGGCGGCCTCGACCCATTCGGAGGTCCAGCGCAGGTATTCCTCGTGTTCGAGCGCGTCGTGGTACGTGTTGTAGCGAATCCCCATGTTGTAGGGCGGCGACGTGACGATCACGTCGACGCTGTGTTCGGGGATCGTACGGAAGACCTCGAGGCAGTCGGCGAGATAGAACCGGCCCTCGGTGCCGTCCGGCGTACGTACGACTCGGTGCGGCTTCACAGGGATGCCCATCGTGTGTCAGTTTTCGGCTGCGAGGTGAGTTTACGTTAGGGGTGGGGGTGTACAGCCAGAGACGGATCGGCCGGCCGCCGGATGAGGCGGTAGGTCGATGCCGCGGTCAGGAAGCCTTGTTGAGCGTCACGCTACTGGCGCGGCGTTCAGCGGCGATAGTGTGGTTCCGCCGGTGGCCATGGCTCGCACACGCCTTGCCCTTTTCCTCGACGTACGACACCTCGCGGCTGGTCGCAACTTCTCGGTAGCGGCCAACAACGCACCCGCAGGTCAGCGTAGTGAAACCCAGCAACCGTACCAGACTCATAGCGCCCTCGCGTCGTGTTCGAATCGCGCCTTCCGTGAACGGGCGACGTTCGCCGCGTTCGTAGCGAGGTCAGCAAGCGGTGTACCGACCAGGTCGATGCATCCGCCGCTGCACTTGCTGCATGGAATTATCGATGTCAACGACACGCGGCATTGGAACGAACAGGTAAAAATTTGTGTGACGCGCCCGTACGATCCGGCGTCTTGGATTGGGACTCGCGCAATAATTTCCGACAGTGGGTCACCGTTTCACTGCGCGACTCCAGGTCGACGCCGATCGGTGGCTGGCGTTCGCAGAGCCGCGAGCTCGTCGTCCGGGCCGAGACCGCCGACGCGGTGCGCCCCGCGATCGCAGAGGTCGAGCGGCTGACGCGCGACCGCGGACTGCACGCAGTCGGGTACGTCGCTTACGAAGCTGGCGGGGCGTTCGGCCTGGACGTTCACGCGCCGATCACCGGCCTGCCGCTCGTGTGGTTTGCGCTGTACGACACCGCCGGGGTCCGCACGGCGGAACCGCCGGCCCGTTCGGCGGCGTATTCGCTCGGGCCGCTCGAACCGTCCCTCGATCGCCAGGCCTTCCTGCAGGCGTTTCACACCATCAAGGCGCACCTGGCGGGCGGTGAGAGCTACCAGGTCAACTTCACGTTCCAGATGACCGCCCCGTTTGCGGGCGATCCGATGGACCTCTTCGCCGACCTCGTCGAGGCACAGCGGGGCAGGTATTCGGCCTACCTCGACATCGGCGACCGCGTGATTTGCTCGGCGTCGCCGGAGCTGTTCTTCGAGCTCCGGGGCGCGGAGGTCTTTGCGCGCCCGATGAAGGGCACGGCCCGGCGCGGCCGCACTCTCGAAGAGGACACCGAGGCGCGCGACCGGCTTCAGTCGTCGGCGAAGGATCGGGCCGAAAACGTCATGGTCGTCGACATGGTTCGCAACGACCTCGGAAGGATTGCGGACGTCGGCACGGTCCGGGTGGAGGCGCTGTTCACGGTCGAGCGCTATCCGAACGTCTGGCAGATGACGTCGCTCGTCGCCGCGCGATCGCTGGCGCCGCTCGACGAAATGTTCGCAGCGCTGCACCCATCGGCGTCGATTACCGGCGCCCCGAAGGTCCGGACGATGGAGATCGTGCGGCAGCTGGAGGCCGGTCCCCGCGGGGTCTACACGGGCGCGATTGGCCACGTGCCGCCCGACGGGCAGGCACGATTCAACGTGGCCATCCGCACGGCGGTCATCGACCGTCCCGCCGGCGTCCTCTCATTCGGTGTGGGGAGCGGCATCGTGTGGGACTCCGACGGCGCCGCCGAATACGACGAGTGCCTGTTGAAGGGGTCGATCGTCGGCACAGCGTCGCCGCCGTTCGAACTGCTGGAGACGCTGCGGTGGACACCCGGCGCCGGCTACTACCTGCTGGATCGCCATCTCGCCCGGCTCCGGGCTTCTGCGGAGTACTTCGGCATCGAGCTCACCGACGCCGCCCTGGACGACGCCCTCGAGAAGGCGGTGGAGGGGGTCGATGCGGCACAGCGGGTCAGGCTGCTGGTCGCGCGTACCGGCACCTGTCGCACCGAGCGGCGCCCACACGTGGCCACGCCGGGAGCGCTGCGCGTCGCCGTGGCCAGCCGTCCGATCGACCCGCGCTCGATCTGGCTCTTTCACAAGACGACGCACCGGGCGATCTACGACGCGGCGCGCACTGACGCGCCGGAGTGTGACGACGTGATCCTCTGGAACGAAGACGGCCACGTCACCGAGGCAACCAACGCCAACGTCGTCGTCGAGTTGGACGGCGCCCGCGTCACGCCGCCCATCCGGTGCGGGCTGCTGCCCGGCACGTTCCGCGCGGCCATGCTGGACGCCGGCGATGTCCGCGAGGGGGTCGTCACGCTGGACGATCTGCGGCGGGCCACCGGTATCTGGCTGATTAATTCAGTGCACGAAGCCCGGCCTGCCGTGCTCATCTCGTGATACACATCGTGATGACCATGACGTATCGCCGGGTCGTCGGACTCGCAGCGGCTGGCCTGCTCGCCGTCGCGCCGCCGGTGTTCGGGCAGCGGGCAGCCGACGTGCCGGGCCTGCTCAAGCAGCCGTCCGTGATCGGCGCGCTCGAAGCGGCCAGGAGCGGCGAGCCCCGGACACTCGAGGATCAGGTGCGCGTGTGCGAGGTGCCGGCACCGCCGTTCGGAGAGGCGGCGCGCGGTGACATGCTGCGCCGTGCCTTCGTCGACCTCGGTCTCCAGAACGTACGGGTCGATCGTGCGGGCAACGTCATCGGCGAGCGCCCGGGGCAGAACGTTCGCCCGAGGCTGGTCGTGGCCGCGCATCTCGACACCGTCTTCCCGGAGGGGACCTCCGTGAAGGTGACGCGCCAGGGCAACCTGCTGCGCGGGCCCGGTATCGGCGACAACTGCCGCGGTCTCGCCGTCATGCTCGCGATCGTCCGTGCGCTGAACGAGGCGGGCGTGCGCACGCCCGGCAGCGTAACGTTCGTCGCCAACGTCGGCGAGGAAGGGCTCGGCGACCTCCGTGGCGTGAAGGCGCTCTTCGGCGAGACGCTGAAGGGCCAGGTCGATCGCTTCGTGTCGATCGACAACGCGGGCATTCACATCACGCACAATCGGAGTCGGCAGCCACCGCTATCGGGTCACGTTCAAGGGGCCCGGCGGCCACAGCTTCAGCCAGTTCGGGCTGCCGAATCCGGCCAACGCGCTGGGGCGCGCCGTCGCGAAGATCGCCGAGTTCCGGTGTCCGAGCAACCCGCGCACGACGTTCAACGTGGGACGCCTCGGCGGCGGCACGTCGGTCAACGCGATCCCGTACGAGCGCGTGGATGGAGGTCGACATGCGGTCATCGGATGCGGCCGCGCTCTCGGAGCTCGACGCCCGTTTTCAGAAGGCGCTGGACGAGGCGGTGGCGGAAGAGAACGCGCGGTGGGGCCGCGCTGCCGTGACCGTGGTGAAAGAACTGGTGGGCGACCGGCCCGCGGGTGCTCTGTCGCGCCGACGCGCCGATCGTGCAGACCGCCAACGCCGTCGCCCGCGCGCTGCAGCTCAACCCGCCGGCAAGCGAGTCGTCGAGCGACGCCAACCTGCCCATGAGCCTCGGCATTCCGGCGATTGCGATCGGGGCGGGCGGCGAATCGCGCGACTCGCACGCGCTGACCGAGTCGTTCGACGCGACCAACGCGTGGGTCGGCACGCAGAACGCGGTGCTGCTCACGATCGCGCTCGCGCGGAACTGACGCGAGTCAGGCGCGCGGCGGTCTCGCGTCGCGCAACTGCTCGAATCGTTCGAGGTCGACGGCCCGCTGGCCCGCGGCCGCGCGGCGAGCCACCAGCGATCCGCCAGATCACGGCGAGGTGTGCCGCGCCGAGGACAATCCACTCCGGCGTCACCGGCTCGGCCAGCAGCATCGGGATCAGGTTCAGGAGCGTTGCGCTCCAGAAGTACGCGCAGAAGAGCGGGTCGATGCCCCCGCCCTTGAACGCCGCGCCGTACGCCATCGCGGTGTGCTCCCAGCCGTCGCCGGCCTCTTCGAAGAAGACCTGGACGTAGCGGCCCACGCGCTCGACGGCGGTGTGCACGGCGTAGACGGCCTCGAAGGCGGCGGCGAGCACGACCAGCGGGAGGAGCGCGAACACCGGCGGCGATGCGAGCGCTCGATGGTGAGCGCCAGCAGGGCCCAGAGGGCCAGCCCGGCCACGGCGAGCCAGACGCGCTGGGTGCCGCGCTCGAAGGATGGTGGCGCGCATCGCCCTGTATTCTTCGAGTTCACGCGGTGTCATATATCAGCCAGCCAGGGAGTGCCGATAAGCGTAGGAGAGCGTTCTTCTGCGCTTTGGATCCGCGACCATTCTGGCACAGGACTTGGTAAAGGCTGAGGTCGGCGCCTGGGCGCGCCCGTAAGTGATTTATCTCTGGGACCGATAAGCCTCTTGCGGTCTATGAATTCCTTGCTAGAATGGCTGTGCGTTCCCAGTCACTTACGGCCAGCGAGACAAATGGTGCACAGAAAATCAAATTTCTGGATAGGGATACTTTTCTTCGCTGGGCTGCTGAGCACTGGGAATACAGCAGCTGAAGCGCAGTCGACCACCGGTACGGCGAAGAAAGCCACGGCGTCGTCTGCGAAGAAGACCCCGCCCAAGAGTACCTGCTCCGCAACTCGAACCACCAGCCGCCGTCAGCGTCTGGCGACGGCCCGCGCCGTAGCGACCGCGCGCGAGATGGCGGAGACCGTTGTCCCGCGCTACAAGGTCGACGCGAGCGGCGATCTCGTTCCCGATCTGCGCGCCGCCGCCGCCATCATCTACAACCCCGAGACGAACGAAGTGCTCTGGGAGGAGAACTCGCAGGACCAGCGCTCGATCGCCAGCATCACGAAGGTGATGACCGCGACCGTGTTCCTCGAGAACGACCCGGACCTGACCGAGCAGGTCACCGTCGTCCGCAGCGACGTCTTCCAGGCGTCGACGACGAAGCTGCGGCAACGACAAGATCACCACCGGCGACCTGCTGCACCTGCTGCTCATCGCGTCGGACAACGCCGCCGCCCGGGCGCTCGCGCGCGTCTCGCCGCACGGGTCGATCGGCTTCATCCGCCGCATGAACGAGAAGGCGGCCGAACTCGGGCTCGAGAGCACGCACTACGCCGACACGTCGGGGCTGCTGTCGGACAACGTCTCGTCGGCGTTCGACATGGCGCGTCTCATCACGCACGCCTCGGCGGACGAACGCATCGCGTCGCTGATGCGCACGTCGCAGGACACGGTGCGCACCACCCGCCGGACCATCACCTTCCGCAGCACGAACCACCTGCTCGGGCGCGAGGACGTCGAAGTGCGCGCCGGGAAGACCGGCTTCATCTCGAAGTCGGGCTACTGCCTCGCGACGCTGCTGCGGCTTCCGCAGGGCGGTCAGCAGGTTGCGGTGGTGGTGCTCGGCGCCCGTTCGAACGCCGGGCGGTTCCTCGAGACGCAGAACCTGTTCAACTGGCTGTCGTCCAAGGCGTCGACGATCTTCGCCACCGAAACGCCCTCGCTGCTCACCGAGCAGCACTAGACACCTTCACCCCTTGTAGCCGCGCGCCATGGCCGCCGCATCCAGCGGCAGCGTGGCGATGGTATCCACCGCCACCAGCACCGGCCGCGACCCGTGTCGCGCGTCGTACGCCTTCAGATAGCGCCGGCAGACGTCGCAGGCGTACACGCGGTAGCGGCCATCGCGCGTCGCGAACGAGGTGATGAGCGATCGGTCGTCGTTCGTGCAGAACGGGCAGGTGTGCGAGCCGAACGCCCACTGCGCCAGGCACCGGCCGCAGATGAGCCGACGGTCCGCGGTCGGCGTGATGACGGCGAAGTCCGGTTCCCAGCCGCAGACCGGGCAGTGGCCGTGATGCCAGCGGGAGAAGTCGGGCCGCGGCAACAGCGCTTCGGCGCAGCGCGCGAGAAACGGGCGGAGCGCGAGCACGAGGAGCTGATCGAGCGTGTCTGGCGCGCCGGGCGGCAAGCCGCGGTGGTGGCGGCGCGGCTTCGACGCCGGAGGTCGCGAGGTACCAGTTCGTGACGAGCGGCTCGAGCGCGTTGCCGTCGCGGGTCAACGCAACGATCTGGTCGTGTTCGGCGCGTTCGATGTGCCTCGTGCCGATACAGGGCATCGGCGGTCTGGCGCAGCGTGAGCCGGAAATCGCTCCAGTCGAGCGGAATGTCGGCGAATCGCACCGCAGGGCGTGCGGCCTGCTGCTGCGCCGCGAGCCAGTCCGGCTCGGGCTGCAGGCAGGGGAGCGGCACCCGCGCCTGCACGCGCCGCTGGATCTCAACCAGCTCCAGCTGAATGTCGACGGCGATCCGCGAGCTCGGGGTTGCTGGTCTTCAGCTGTTTGAGTTCGACGACTTCGCGTGGTTCCGCACGGGTCGGTCGGGGCGGTCTCTCGAAGGACACGTGGGGATTGTATCGTGCTCGACTGCGGCCAGACGTGGGGTTGCTAGAATGAGCCGTCGCCTTCATGCCGCCCGACCCCGCCACGCCGTCCCGCTCAGTCCTGATGATCGGCTCCGAAGCGCTCCCGTTCTCGAAGACCGGAGGGCTGGCGGACGTACTCGGCGCGCTCCCGCTGGCGCTCGCGCGACTGGGCTGGGACGTCACGCTGGTCGTGCCGCGTTATCGCGGCATCACGGCCGGTGAGTTTCGCGACCGCTTCAGTGTCACTGTGGGCGGGTACCACAGCGACGTCAGCTTCTTCGAAGTGGAGCTTGGCGACCGTGCGCGCGCCGTGCTCGTCGACGAGCCGGGCATGTTCGACCGGGAATTCATCTACGGCGCCGGCGCGTCGG
Source organism: uncultured Acidobacteriota bacterium (assembly GCA_963748265.1). GTDB lineage: Bacteria > Acidobacteriota > Vicinamibacteria > Vicinamibacterales > CAVVIG01 > CAVVIG01. Next base: position 26,441 of record CAVVIG010000008.1, read on the forward strand.
ACTATCCCGACAACCCGCGCCGCTTCGCCGTCCTCGTGCGCGCGGCGTTCGAGTGGACGATCCGGCACGATCGTCCCGTCGCGATCGTCCACGCACACGACTGGCAAGCCGGGCTCGCACCCGTCTACCTGCGAACGCTGTACGCGCCGAGTCCGCTGCTGGGCGGCGCCAGGTCCGTGTTCACGATTCACAACCTGGCGTACCAGGGCATGTGCGAACCGGACTGGCTTCCGCGACTCGATCTCCCCTGGAGCCTGTTCGCCGTCGATCAACTCGAGTTCTGGGGACGCGCAAGCCTGCTGAAGGGAGGCGTCGTGAACGCGGATGCCGTCACGACCGTCAGCCCGCAGTACGCGCGCGAGATCCAGACGCCGTCGGGGTCGGCGTGCGGGTTCGACGGGATCCTGCGCTCGCGTGCGGATCGGCTGTTCGGCATGCTGAACGGCATCGACACCACGCAGTGGGATCCGGCCGGCGACCCGTTCCTCCCGCAGCCGTACAGCGCGCGCGACCTGTCGGGGAAACGCGCGGCGAAGGCGGCGGTCCTCGAGCGCTACGGTCTGCCGACCGACAGGGCGGCGCTGTCGCGCCCCCTGGTCGGCATGATCTCGCGGATGGTGGACCAGAAGGGGCTCGACCTGATCGCGCAGCTGTCCGGCGACCTGCCGCACCTTGGCGCGTCGTTCGTGGTGCTCGGCACCGGCGAGCCGCGGTACCAGGACATGTGGCGCTCGCTTGCGGCCCAGCACCCGCAGACGATCGGCGCGCGCATCGGGTTCGACGAGGGGCTGGCGCATCTGATCGAAGGCGGCGCGGACATGTTCCTGATGCCGTCGCTGTTCGAACCGTGCGGTTTGAATCAGATGTACAGCCTGCGATACGGCACCGTCCCGATCGTCCGCCGCATCGGTGGCCTCGCGGACACGGTCGTCGACCACATCCCCGGCAGCGACACCGGAACCGGATTCGTCTTCGATGAGTATTCGCCCCTGGCGCTACTGAGCACTCTCAAGCGGGCGGTGTCGACCTACCACGATCGGGACACCTGGGAGCGGCTGCAGGCGGCCGGGATGCGGCAAGACCTTTCCTGGGACCGTTCAGCTCGCGAGTACGTCAAAATATACGGATACGCACTTAGCCAAGGGAGACGTTAATGGCAGCGGAGAACGTGCAGACCTTTACCGATACCAATTCGACTCGTCCGTGCTCCAGAGCGGACAGCCGGTTCTCGTGGACTTCTGGGCCGAATGGTGTGGCCCCTGCAAACGGCTCGGTCCGACCATCGATGCGCTGGCCGCGCGAGTACGCCGGGAAGGTGACCGTCGGAAAGCTCAACGTGGACGAGAACCAGAGCACCGCGATCAAGTTCCAGATTCGTGGCATCCCGTCCGTCCTGCTCTTCAAGGGGGGTCAGATCGTCGAGTCCGTGGTCGGGCTCGCCGCGAAGGAAGAGTTCAAGAAGGTCATCGACAAGCACATCTGAATGGCTGCCCGTAACGTCATCGTCATCGGGTCCGGCCCGGCCGGACTCACCGCCGCGCTGTATACCGCCCGCGCCAACCTGCAGCCACTGGTCATCGAAGGCATCGAGGCCGGTGGTCAGCTCATGATCACGACGCTGGTGGAGAACTATCCCGGCTACCGCGACGGGGTCATGGGCCCCGAGCTCATGGCCGACATGCGGGCGCAGGCGGAGAAATTCGGCGCCGAGCTCGTGCAGACGCAGGTGACATCGGTCGATCTGAGCGTGAACCCGTTCGTCGTCAAGACGAGCGACGCCCGGTACACCGCTCATTCGGTCATCGTTGCGACAGGCGCGTCGGCGAAGCTGCTGGGGATCCCGTCCGAGCGCACGCTGATGGGACACGGTGTGTCCACCTGCGCGACCTGCGACGGCTACTTCTTCCGGGGGCAGGAGATCGCGGTCGTCGGCGGCGGCGACTCCGCGATGGAGGAAGCCAACTTCCTCACGAAGTTCGCGAACAAGGTCACGCTGATTCATCGCCGCGACAGCTTCCGCGCGTCGAAGATCATGCAGGACAAGGTGCGCGCCAACCCGAAGATCGAACTGTGCCTGAACGCCGTGGTGCAGGAGATCAAGGACTCGGGCAAGGGCGAGGTCACCGGCGTGGTCGTGCAGGACATCGGCACGGGCGCAGTCAGCGAGATCCCGGTCGCCGGCGTGTTCGTCGCGATCGGACACACGCCGAACACGTCGCTGTTCAAGGGGCAGCTCCAACTCGACGCCGATGGCTACATCGTCACGCACGACGGCGCAAAGACGAATCTCCCCGGCGTGTTCGCGTGCGGCGACGTGCAGGATCACATCTACCGGCAGGCCATCACCGCAGCCGGTTCAGGCTGCATGGCGGCTCTGGATGCCGAGCACTACCTCGACGGGGTGCCCGAGCACCTGCACTCGTAAAGTTCGGTTCGGATGTAGAGGCCGGGTCTTAAGACCCGGCCCTACAGACCCGGCCCTGGGCCTACCTAACAGTTCCCCGACATCACCGTGAGCGCGCGAGCTGCCATTCCAGGTGCGCTCTCACTGTCGGCCACTCTGCGTCGATGACGCTGTAGACGCACGTGTCGCGCAGCGTCCCGTTCGCCGCGCGCTGATGCTGCCGCAGGATGCCATCCAGCTTCGCGCCGAGCCGCTCGATCGCGCGGCGGCTCTGGCTGTTCATGAAATGCGTGCGGAACTCCACGGCGATGCAGTGCAGCGTCTCGAACGCGTGCGCGAGCAGCAGGAGCTTGCACTGCGTGTTGAGGGCGGTTCGCTGCACGCGCGCCGCGTACCACGTCGAGCCGATCTCCAGGCGATCGTTCGCGGCGTCGATGTTCATGTAGGTCGTCATGCCGACCGGGATACCGTCGCGATCGAGCACCGTGAACGGCAGCATCGACCCGGCATCGCGCAGCCTGAGGCGGCGATCGATCTCCGCGGTCATGCCGTCTGGATGGGGAACCGTCGTGTACCACAGGCGCCAGAGCTCGCCGTCGAGTGCGGCGCGCGAGAGCGCCGGGGCATGCTCGCGATCGAGCGGGACGAGCCGGGCGTGCGGGCCGGCCAGCGTGACCGGCTGAACGTCGAGGGGCATACTTCGTAGTCGTCAGTCGCAAGTCGTCAGTCGCAAGTCGTCAGTCGACGTCATCACCCGAAAGTCGTCAGTCGACAGTCATCAGTCAGTCGATCCAGCCGCCGCCGACGACGAGGTCGCCGTCGTAGAAGACGACGGCCTGGCCGGGAGTGACGGCGACCTGGGGACTATCGAAGACAACCTCGGCGCCAGAGCCGCGCTCGGTGTCGAGAGCGCGGACGGTCGCAGCGGCCGGCCGGTGCCGATGGCGGATCTGCGCGGTCACGCGGCGCGGCGCTGTTGGACGCGGCACGATCCAGTTCACGTCCGACGCCGTCAGCGTCGTCCGCTCCAGCGCCTCGCGCGGGCCGACGACGACCTGCTGCTCCGACGGCTTCAGCATCAGCACGTATCGCGGCGCACCGTCAGGGGACGAGGACAGCCCGAGCCCCTTGCGCTGGCCGACCGTGAAGCGATGGATGCCGCCGTGTGTGCCGAGCACCTGGCCCTGCTCGTCGACCACCGTCCCCGCGTGCGCGAGATCCGGCGCGCGACGCGCCACGAACGACGCGTAATCATCGTCGGGCACGAAGCAGATCTCCTGGCTGTCCGGCTTCTCCGCGACCGCAAGGCCGTAGCGATGCGCGAGCTCGCGCACCCGATCCTTGCTGATATCGCCGACAGGGAAGAGGGCGCGCGCGAGCTGCGGCTGGGTGAGCGAGAACAGGAAGTACGCCTGGTCTTTCATCTCGTCGGCGCCGCGCCTGAGCAGGTATCGCCCGGTGGCCGGGTCCTGCTCGACGCGTGCGTAGTGACCGGTGGCGACGCGCTCGGCGCCGAACCCGTCCGCGCGCTCGGCCAGCGTGGCGAACTTGAGATCGCTGTTGCAGCGTGCGCACGGGATCGGCGTGCGTCCCGCCGCATACTCGCGCACGAAGTTCGACACGACCTGCTCGTCGAACTGCCGCTCGAAGTTCAGGATGTAGTGCGGGATCCCGATACGGGCCGCCACGCGCCTCGCGTCGTGAAGGTCGTCGAGCGAGCAGCAGCTCCCGAAGGAGGTCTGCCCCTCGCTCTGGTCGTACAGCTGCATCGACAGCCCGACCACGTCGTGCCCCTGCTCGGCGAGCAGCGCCGCGGCCACTGACGAGTCGACACCGCCCGACATCGCAACGACGATCTTCACGTTCGCACGATCCCTGATACTGCCAGCCAGGTCAGCGCTGCGCGGCCGCACCGGCCCGCGTGAGCGCGCGAAGCTTTTCTACCAGACGCGGCAGCGTCTGGATCACGCGATCGACCTCCGCGTCGGTGGAGAAGAGCCCCAGGCTGAAACGGAGCGAGTTCTGGGTGCGGTGCGCCTGGAATCCCATGGCGCGCAGCACGTGAGACGGCTCGAGCGCCCCGGACGAACACGCGGACCCCGTGGACACGGCAATCCCCTCCAGGTCGAGCGCGATCAGCAGGCTCTCGGCCTCGATGCGATCGAAGCTGATGTTCGTCGTGTTCGGCACACGGGCCGACTGCCCGCCGTTGACCACCGTCCCCGGCACGGCCGCGAGGATGCCCTGCTCGAGCCGGTTGCGAAGGTCCGCAAGCCGCGTTCCCTCGGCGTCCATCTTCTGCACCGCCAGCCGTGCGGCGACCCCCATCCCCGCGATCGCCGGCACGTTCTCCGTCCCCGCGCGCCGGTTCCGTTCGTGTTTGCCGCCCGTCAGGATCGGCTGCATGCGGGTGCCGCGCCGGATGTAGAGCGCCCCCGCGCCCTTCGGACCGTTGAACTTGTGCGCCGACAGCGTGAGCAGGTCCACGCCGAGGGCACGCACGTCAACCGGGACCTTGCCGGCGGATTGCACGGCGTCGGTATGCATCAGGGCCCCGCGCTCGTGTGCGAGCCGCGCGATCTCGGCGACCGGCTGAATCGTGCCGATCTCGTTGTTCGCGTGCATCACCGAGACGAGCGCCGTGTCGTCCGACAGCGCCTCGCGCACCCGGTCGGGCGACACGACGCCTGACTGGTCCACCGGCAGCAGGGTCGTGCGCCACCCGCGCCGGGCGAGCGCCTTGAATGTGTTGAGCACGGCTTCGTGCTCGATGGCAGTCGCAACCAGGTGCCGGCGGCCGGTCGGCTCGAGCGACTCAGCGGCACCGCGGATCGCGAAATTATCCGATTCGGTCCCGCCGCTGGTGAACACGACCTCCGACGGATCGGCATTCAGCAGCACAGCGATGGACGACCGCGCCTCATCGAGGGCCGCCTTGGCCTGCTGGCCGAAATGATGCACGCTCGACGCGTTACCGAACAGGTCCCGCGTGGCGTCTGCAACACGGTCGATTACCTCCGGCGCCGGGGGGGTCGTCGCGTTGTAGTCAAAATAGACACGCATAGTGAACTCTTCATTGTAGCATTCGCGCTAAATGTAGGCAGCAAAAGGACTAGACAACGGTTTTCCCCGTTGCCTATACTGACAGCTCACGACAGTCCCCAGCAGTTTGAGTCACGTCCCCTAACGCTTCCGGCAGGCAGAGGTTCTAACAATGTGGAAACGCGATGAGGCGGTCCGTCCTCCGAGCGGACAACCTGCGGCGCAGCCGCAACCGGCGCCGGCGGCGGCCGGTATTCAGACAAACCGGCCCGAGTCGGGTCGTTCTTCAGAGAGGGACATCGTGAACATCGGCAAATCGGTCGTCATCAAGGGTGAATTGAACGGTAGCGAGGACCTCACCATCGAGGGCCAGGTGGAGGGCACCATCCAGCTGCCGGATCATGTGCTGACGATCGGCCCCAACGGCAAGATCAAAGCGCAGGTGTTCGCGAAGGCAGTTATCGTCCTCGGGGAGGTCACCGGCAATGTGACCGCCAGCGAGAAGATCGACATCCGCGACAACGGATCGGTCGACGGCGACATCGTGTCGCCCCGCATCGCCATCGCCGAGGGCGCCCACTTCCGCGGCAGCGTCGACATGCAGCGCAAGGGCGCCACGCCACCGGCGGCGTCCAAGCCGGCTGCCTCCGAAGCCAAGGCTCCGGCGGCCGCCGCAGCCGGGCAGCCTGCCGCCGCGGCCGCGCGGACCTAGCACGTCAGGTCCGCCTCAGTGCAATAATGCAGAAATGCAGGACCGCGACTCGGGATCGGTCGTCGTTCGTGCGTTTCTGCATTACGGCATTCCTGCATCCCTGGGTTAAAAACTAGCCACCCCTGTGGGCCTTCTCGATCGCCTCTCCGCACGACGCCCCGAGCCGGAGCCGCACGTCGAGCCGGCGGCGAAGCTGGACGACCCTGTTTTCGCGACCAAGGCGCTCCGCAAGTTCCTCAGCACGCTCGCCGCGCGTGAGGCGCCGACCCTGCTCGATCTCGCCCCAGTGGTCGGCAGCAACCTGAACTTCTTCGGCGAGCATCTCGGCTGCAAGATCATCATCGAAGACATCTACAGCGACGTCGAACGCCTCGTCCACGACCAGAAGCTCGAGGAGCTCCCGGCCTTCTTCTCGAAACGCTTCCGGCACGACGATGCCACGGTCGACGGGATCCTTTGCTGGGACCTGATGGACTACCTGGACAAGGCGTCCGCGCAGGTGCTGGCCGACGAACTGACCCGCATCCTGCGCCCCGAGGGGGCGCTCCTCGCATTTTTCGGGACCGCACAGCCGCGCGACACCTACTACACGCGCTACATCGTCGTCGACGATGTGAACCTGCGGCATCGGCAGTACCCGGCCTCGCGCGGCCGCCAGGCGATCCTCGCCAACCGCGACATCATCCGGCTGTTCGCGGGGCTGCGGGTCAGCGATTCGTTCCTGCTGCAGAACAACCTCCGCGAAATCCTGTTCCGCAAGCCGACCTACGAAACGCGCTGACGCCCCATGGCGCGGCCGATCCTCGCCCTTCTCACTGACTTCGGCCTGCGCGATCACTACGTCGGTGCGATGAAGGGGGTCATCCTCGGCATCGCGCCGGACGCGGCCATCGTGGACATCACCCACGACATCGAGCCGCAGGACGTGCTGGGCGGTGCACTCGAACTGGCGGCGGCAGCCCCGTATTTTCCGGATGGCACCGTCTTCGTCGCGGTTGTGGATCCAGGTGTCGGCTCGTCGAGGCGCGGCGTCGCCGTGGCGGCAGGCGCACGGTACTACGTGGGCCCCGACAACGGCCTGTTTACAGCGGTCCTCAGCTCGACGCCATGGCACGCCGTCGAGCTGACCGATTCGCGCTATGCACGAGCGGAGGTGAGTCGAACCTTCGAGGGGCGCGATCGCTTCGCACCGGCAGCCGCGGCGCTCGCGCGCGGCACGTACTTCGACGCGCTCGGCCCTCCGCTGACCGATCTCGTGATGCTGGACCTCCCGCAGGCGTCGCTCGACTCGAACGGCGTCCTGCACGGTGTGGTGCTTCGTGTCGACCGGTTCGGCAACGTGTTCACGAGCATCCGGCGGACCGACCTCGGACCGATGGGAGAGCACGCCACGGTGCGCATCGCAGGAGCCGTGATCGAAGGCCTCGTCCCCACATACGCCCAGGCTGCTCACGGTGCGCTGTGCGCGCTCGTCGGCAGCACGGGGCACCTCGAGATCGCGGTGCACGGCGGCAGCGCCGCCGCGGTGCTCGGCGTGACCCGCGGTGTGCCCGTGCAGGTGCATGGCCATTCCGCCGCGTGATACGATGCCGCCCGCTCCGATGATCGGCTTCGACCTCACCGACGAACAGCGCCTGCTCGAGCAGTCGGTCCGAGAGTGGGCCGCCGGCGACGTCGCGCCGCATATCGCCGAAGCCGACCGCCAGCACCGGTTCGACCGCGAGCGGATCCTCGGCGGCATGGCAAAGCTGGGGCTCCTTGGCATATCGGTGCCGCAGGAGTACGGCGGCGCCGGCATGGACTACATCTGCCTCGGTCTCGCGAGCGAGGAGCTCGAGTACGTCGACACCTCGCTGCGCGTAGTCATGTCGGTCCACGCCGGGCTGAACTGCCTCACGCTGCTTGCCTGGGGCAGCGAGGACCAGAAGCGGCGATACCTCGTGCCGCAGGCTCAGGGTGTGAAGATCGCCGGCTACGGCCTCACGGAACCGGGGGCGGGCAGCGATGCGCGTGCGATCCAGAGCACCGCGGTGAAGAAGGGCGACCGTTACGTCCTCAACGGCGAGAAGTCGTGGATCTCGCTCGCCGATGTCGCCGACCACTTCCTGGTGTTCGCCTGGACCGATCTTGCGAAGAAGCAGCAGCGCGATCCGTCCGGGCTCAGTGCCTTCGTCGTGGAGCGGAGCGCGCGCGGCTTCGCGAGCGGGCCGATGAAAGGGAAGTGGGGCATCCTCGCCGGCAACACCGGCTGGTTCACGATGCAGGACCTCGAGGTGCCCGAGGAGAATCTCGTAGGGCGCCCCGGCGAAGGGTTCAAGATCGCGATGTTCGCGCTCGATCAGGGGCGCTACACCGTGGCCGCCGGCGCCACCGGTCTCATCCGCGCCTGCCGGGACGCGAGCGTCAAGTACGCGAAGGAGCGGCAGACCTTCGGCGTGGAAATTGGACAGCACCAGCTCGTGAAGGAAATGATCGCGCAGATGGAGTCGGACTATCAGGCGTCGCGGCTCCTCTGGCTCCGTGCCGGCTGGCTGAAGAACCAGGGCCGGCGCAATACGCGCGAGACGGGTCTCGCGAAATGGTTCGCCACGGTCGCCTCCGAGCGTGCGGCAGGCGACGCCGTGCAGGTTCACGGCGCCAACGGCTACTCGGATGAATATCCGGTTGGCCGCTACTACCGGAACTGCAAGGGCGCGGTGATCTACGAAGGCACGCGCGAAATTCACAAGCTGATGCAGGCAGACTATCTCCTCGGCTACCGCGTCGATCGTCCGACGCGGTGCGAGCTGCCGGCCGCGAGCACATAGCCATGGACCCAGACCTCTCACTCGAATTCCTGCGCGTCGTCGAAGAGGCCGCCATCGCCTGCGCCCAGACCATGGGACAGGGAGACCGCCATCGCTCCGATCACGTGGCCGTGGAGGCCATGCGCCGCGTCATGGACACGGTGCCGATTGACGGCCGCATCGTCATCGGTGAAGGCGAGCGCGACGAGGCGCCGATGCTCTACATCGGCGAGAAGGTCGGCATGCCGCACGCCATGCGCGGCACGCCTTCCGCCGGATTCCCGCAGGTGGACATCGCCGTCGATCCGCTGGAGGGCACGAACCTCTGTGCCACCGGCGCACCGAACGCGATTGCGGTGCTCGCGGCGTCGAATCGCGACGGGCTGCTGCACGCGCCCGACCTGTACATGGAGAAGCTGGTCGTCGGTCCGAGCATCGAAGGACCATGTCAGCCTCGACGCGCCGGTCCAGGAGACCCTGAAAGTCGATTGCCACGCGCCTCGGCCGCCGTGTCGAGGAGCTGGTAATCGTCGTGCTCGAGCGCGACCGCCACGAGAAGCTGATTGCGGACATCCGCTCGACCGGCGCTCGTATCCGGCTGATCGGCGACGGCGATCTGTCGGCCGGCATTGCCGCTGCCGTCGTCGGGTCGGGCGTGCACGCGGTGATGGGGATTGGAGGCGCACCCGAAGGCGTGCTGACGGCGGCCGCGATGCGCTGCCTGAACGGCGAGATCTACGCGCGGCTCGTCATCAGGAAGCCGGAAGACGAGGAACGGTGCCGCGCGATGGGCATCACGGATTTCAAGAAGATCTATCGCTCGAAGGACCTGGCGCCGGGGTCGCGCGTGATCTTCGCGGCCACGGGCGTCACCGACGGCACGCTGATGAGAGGCGTGCGGTTCTTCGGCGACGGCATCCGCACCAGCTCGGTGATCATGCAGAACGATCCGCACCACATCCGGTTCATCGACAGCATTCACGTCGCAAGCGGACGCGACGTCAAGATCCGCTTCTGACGCCGTGATGGTTCGTCTCGTCGTGGACCCCGCCGCGCCGGGAGGGCTGGAGCGCGCGGCGTCCGTGCTGCGATCGGGCGGCATCGCCGCGATTCCCACCGACACGTTGTACGGCCTGGCGGCCAATCCCTTCGATCCGGCCGCCGTCGCCCGGCTGTTTGCCGTCAAGTCGCGCGCGCTCGAAAAGGCGCTGCCGCTCGTCGCGGCCGATCTCGAACAGGTGCGGAGCGCCCTCGGCGCGCTGACGCCGCTTGGCGCGCGTCTCGCGCAGCGCTTCTGGCCGGGCCCGCTGACACTCGTCGTGGCCGCTCCCGGCACGCTGGCCGGAGAGGTGACCGGCGGCACCGGAACCGTAGGCGTCCGCGTTCCGGCGCAGCTCGTGACCCGCGCGCTGTGCGCGGCGTGCGGGTTTCCGCTGACGGCCACGAGCGCAAACGTCAGCGGTGAACCAGCGACCGTCGATCCTGACGAGGTCGAGCGGCGGCTTGGCGGGCTGGTCGACGTACTCGTCGACGCCGGACCGACACCGGGCGGGCCGCCATCGACGATCGTCGACGTCACGGGAGGAGAGCCCCGATTGATTCGGGCCGGAGCGATTGCATGGCAGGACGTGCTGGCAGGCGCGGAAACGTAGCGACGACTCCGGAGCGCGCAGCGCTCGTCGGACTCGTGGCAGGCCGGAAGCGGCGGCTCGATGCGGAGCGGTCGCTCGACGAGCTCGCCGGCCTCGCCGAGGCCGCGGGTGCGCAGGTCGTGCTGCGCGTGCTGCAGGAGCGGCCCAAGCCTGATTCGTCCACGTTCCTGGGCGCGCGGCAAGATTCGATGCGCTGGCCGACGTCCTGCGCGGAGACCTCCGTCGACGTCGTCGTCTTCGACAACGAGCTGTCGCCGGCGCAGCTGCGCCACATCGAGGAGGCGGTCGGACGCAAGATCGTCGATCGCACGCAGCTGATTCTCGACATCTTCGCGCGGCGCGCCCGCACGCGCGAAGGCAAGCTCCAGGTGGAGCTCGCCCAGCTGAAGTACCTGCTGCCTCGCCTCGTCGGGGCGGGCGCGGCGCTGTCGCGCCTCGGCGGCGGCATCGGCACGCGGGGGCCCGGCGAAACGAAGCTCGAAACCGATCGCCGGCGCATCCGCACCCGGATCCACGCCGTCACGAATGACATCGAGCGACGTCCGCACGCGACGATCGCAGCTGCGCGAGCGGCGCCACAAGGCCTCGGTCCCGACCGTCGCCCTCGTCGGCTACACGAACGCCGGAAAGACGACGCTGTTCAACCGGCTGACGAAGGCGAGCGCCGAGGCCTCGGATGCGCTGTTCGTCACGCTCGACCCGCTCATCCGACAGGTGCGGCTGCCCGACAGCCGCGAATTGCTGGTGTCCGACACGGTCGGTTTCATCGATCGGCTGCCGCACGCGCTCGTCGCCGCGTTCCGCGCGACGCTCGAAGAAGTCGCCGAGGCGGATCTCGTGCTGCACGTCATCGACGCCGCGGCACCCGACCGCGAGCGGCGCATCGACGCCGTGCGGGCCGTGCTCGAGGAGGTGGACGCGCTCGACGTGCCGCTGGTCGACGTCTACAACAAGAGCGACCAGCTGACCGAGGACGAACGGCGGCGGCTGGCGGGGATGGACCCGGCCGCGGTCGGCATCTCGGCGCTGACCGGGGAGGGGGTAGACGAGCTCATCGAGACGGTCGCGTCGAGGCTGGCGCTCGACGTCCGCCGCGTGACGCTGACGTTCAACCCGGACGAGCGAAGCCGACCGCGAGCGGATCGGCCGCGTCTATCGCCACGGGCGCGTGCTCGAGCACGAGGTGCGGGACGGGCGGGTGACAATCGTGGCTGACGTCCCTCGTCGCCTGCTGGGATGGCTGGACGCTGCAGCGCGGTAGAATTTGCCCGATGCGTGCGCCCCGCCTCCTCGCCGTGGTCCTGCTGCTGACGGTCGTGTCGGCCTGCGCACCGAAACCGGTCAGCGTGCCGGTGGTGACCGCGCCCAAGTACCCTGAGTACGTCGAGCCGCGAATCCCCGCGGACCTCGCCACGCCCGCACTTGCACAACGGCACGCCCGCATCTGGCAGTTCCTGCAGGCCGGCGACCTGCGCACGGCCGAACGTGAAGCGGCGGTCGTGCTGAAGTCGCAGCCGGCGCTGTATCCCACCGAAACGGCGTCCGCCTACGTGGCGCTTGCCCGCAAGGACATGCCGGCCGCGCTGGCGCAGTTCGACCACGCTCTTGCTGCACGGGCCGACTACGCGCCCGCGCTTGCGGGCAAGGGGCTCACGCTCGAAGCCGCGAATCGCAACGCCGAGGCGGTGGAAGCCTTCCGCGCGGCGGTCGCCGCCGACCCGACACTGGCCGACATCGGCCGGAGAGTCGACGTCCTGACGCTGCGCGCCCTGCAGGAGGAGTTGACGGCCGCCCGCCAGGCGGCACGCGGCGGACAGGTGGACGTCGCGCTGCGCGCGTACCGCAATGCGATCGCGGCATCGCCCGACAGCGCGTTCCTGTATCGCGAGCTGGGAATGCTCGAACGTCAGGCCGGCGACACCGCTGCCGCGCTCGAACACCTGCAGCGCGCGAACCAGATGGATCCGACCGACGCCACCTCGTTCGCCGCGGTCGCGGAGTTGCTGGAGCAGTCGGGCGACACCGAAGGCGCGCTCAAGGCGTACACCGACTCGCTCGCGATCGAGTCCGACCCGGCGGTGGTCGCCAGGCGCGACTCCCTCCGCGCCAGGCTCGACTTCGCGCAGATGCCCGAGGAGTACCGCGCGATTCCGGCGAGCCCGCAGATCACGCGCGGCGACCTCGCGGCGCTGATCGGCGTGCGGCTGGCGTCGCTGCTGCAGGGCGCCAGCCGCCAGGACGTCGGCGTCATCACCGACATCCGCGGCCACTGGGCGGAACGCTGGATCGTGGCGGTCGCGCAGGCCGGTGTCGTCGAGCCGTTCGCCAATCACACGTTCCAGCCCCGCGCGGTCGTCCGCCGCGTGGACATGGCCCAGGCGGTCGCACGTCTGCTCAACCTCGTGTCAGTGGCGAGTCCGGCCCAGGCGCGGGCCTGGCAGGACGCCCGCGGACGGTTCACCGACATCACGAACGGGCACCTGGCGTATCCCGCGGCGTCGGTCGCGGTCGCTTCCGGCGTGATGAGTCCCGCACCCGACGGCGCCTTTCAGCCGACGCGCGTCGTCACTGGGGAAGAGGCGGTCGCCGCGTTCGATCGGCTCCAACGCCTGGCGGGGCCGGCGGCGACCCAGGCGTCCGGTCCTCGATGACCGCGCTGACTGCTGCCAACCAGATCACGCTGCTGCGGATGCTGCTGGTGCCGGCATTCGTCATCCTGGTGGTGTACGGATATCTCGGATGGGCGTTGATCGTCTTCATCGTCGCCGGCCTGACCGACGCCTTCGACGGGCTGATTGCCCGGATGTCCGGTCAGCAGAGCAGCCTCGGCGCATGGCTGGATCCGATGGCGGACAAGCTGCTCGCCGTGAGCACGTTCGTCGTGCTTACGGTGCCTGGCCTCGGGCTCTCGAATCGCCTGCCGATCTGGCTGACGGTGCTCATCATCACGCCGGGACGTCGTCATCGTGGCGACGGTGGCGATCGTGAACCTGGCCATCGGTCCCCGGACGTTCAGGCCGTCGATCTTCGGGAAGATTGCAACCGCCACGTACATGCTCACGGCGGTCGTCGCGATGTTCTTCAACTACCTGGGGTATCACTCGTTCATCGTCGACCTGTTCGTCTGGGCGTCCCTGGCGATCACGCTGATCTCGAGCCTGCACTACATCCGGCACGTCTCGCAAATCATCGACACACCCTCCGCATGACCTGACGGGAACTGCCATGACTGCACCGATCCGCGTGCTGCGATCCCTCGCCTTGACAGCCTGCCTGCTCGCCGTCGCCGGCTCCAGTTCGCTGCACGCGCAGCAGCCACCCAGGCAGGCGGTCGTCGACACGACAGCCGGCACGTTCATCCTCGACCTGCTGCCCGAGGCGGCACCGAATCACGTGGCGCTGTTCGTCAAGACGGCGGAGTCCGGCGGATACGATGGCACCACGTTCCACCGGGCGGTGCGCAACGGGATGGTGCAGGGAGGCGATCCCCTCTCGAAGGACCCGGCGAAGAAAGCGCAGTACGGCACCGGCGGCCTCAACCAGCTGAAGGCCGAAGCGCGCGCTGCGAAGATGACGCGCGGCTCGGTGGCGGCGGTGCTCGTTCCCGGCAGGCCGGACAGCGCCGGCGCACAGTTCTTCATCGTGATCGCCGATCAGCCGGCGCTCGACAGCCAGTACACCGTATTCGCGAAGGTGTCCGACGGGATGGAGGTGGTGCAGAAGATCTCCGCGCTGCCCGTCGACGGGACCGGTGTGCTCCTCGACCGCGCCGAGATTCGCCGGATCACCATCCGCGACACGCCGCCGGAGCCGTTCATCAAGGACACGGCGGAGCAGTTGGGCGCCTACAAGGCGGTCCTCGAAACCAGTTCCGGGCCGATCACGATCGAGTTCTTCGCGGACAAGGCGCCCGAGACCATCCGCCAGTTCCTGCGGCTGGCCGAGGCCGGCGTCTACAACAGCATGGGGTTTCACCGGGTGGCGCCAGGCTTCGTCATCCAGACGGGCGCTCTGTCATCGCGCACCGGTCCGCTCAGCGAGAAGCAGCAGGCACTCGTGCACAACCTGCAGCCGGAGTTCAATGACACGAAGCACGTGAAGGGGATCGTCTCGATGGCGCGGGGCGAGAGCCCCACGAGCGCGCAGACATCGTTCTTCATCTGCACCGGCACGTCGCCCGCGCTCGACGGGGTCTACACGGCGTTCGGCAGGGTCGTGGACGGGATGCCAGCCGTCGACGCGATCGAATCCACGCCGCGCACGGGCGAGACGCCGAACACGCGCATCGAGTTGAAGACGGTTCGCGTGGTCAAGCCCTGAGAGGATCGACCGTGCCTTCGTGAGTGTTGCTCAGCTACGTCGGGATGACGCGCGTCACTTTCACGGCCACGCCCACGAGGTATTCGACCGTGATGCGGTCTCCCGGTTCGAGGTTGCCGTCGATCGCTTCAGGGCCGAGGCGCGCCACGTGAGTCTGGCCGTCGGGATCCTCGAGGCTCGGTGAAAAAGACGTCCCAGGAGATCTGGCCGTGGATGCTGACCGGCTGCACCCGCTTCAGAATCCCGTCGCGCGTGCCTTTGAGCATTGAGTCCTATCCTGCGTCGTCGAACGGGAGCCGATCCCGCGGCGGCGGCGGCGGCTCTGGCTGCTGACTCGGCGTGAAGTTGTGGACGCTGACGCCGAGCAAGCGGACGGGCCGGCGGCCGGCGTCGGTCCTGTCGAGCAATTGTACCGCCCGCGCGACGAGCGCCGTCTCGTCGCGTGTCGGTCGGCCGAGTGGCTGCGCGTGATCGTCGTGAAGTCGGAGTAGCGGACCTTGATCGGTGACGGTCCGCGCGAGCAGCGCCCGCCGCTCCAGCCAGCGCGCGGCGTGCGCCTGCCATCCGGCGATACTCGTCGCGCATCGCTCGCCGGATC
Source organism: uncultured Acidobacteriota bacterium (assembly GCA_963748265.1). Classification (GTDB taxonomy): domain Bacteria; phylum Acidobacteriota; class Vicinamibacteria; order Vicinamibacterales; family CAVVIG01; genus CAVVIG01. The sequence continues at coordinate 41,955 of CAVVIG010000008.1, forward strand.
GGTCAGGTCTCCGGCGTACGTGTTCTCCGAGCCCGACGATTTGGACTCGCGGTTCGGGCACGACCGGCCGGTCGTCGATGCCCTGGGCCAGCTGCGCTGGAGCCAGTCGGCCAGGCTGCCGACCGATCTCGCGCAGATCGGCCAGCGGTCGATGGCGCGCACGTCCACCAGCCGCTCGATGCCGCGCGCGCGCAGCTTCTTCGCGGTCACCGGGCCCGACGCCCCACAGCGCGTCGACCGGCAGCTGCTGCAGGAACGGCTCGACCCGGTCCGGGCTGATGACCGTCAGGCCGTCAGGCTTCTTCCAGCCCGACGCGATCTTCGCGAGGAACTTGTTGGGCGCGACGCCGGCCGACGCGGTCAGGCCCGTCTCTTCGCGGATGCGCTCCTTCAGGCGCCGGGCGACCGCCGTGGCCGAGCGGCTCGCCCCAGGCGTTCTCGGTGACGTCGAGGTAGGCCTCGTCGAGCGACAGCGGCTCGACCAGCGGCGTCACCTCACGGAAGATCGCGAACACCGCGGTCGACGCCGCCTTGTAGCGGCGAAGTCGGGCCGCACGATGACCAGCGTGCGGGCAGAGCCGCACGGCCCTGGCCATCGACATCGCCGAGCGGACGCCGAAGGCGCGCGCTTCGTAGCTCGCGGCGGCGACGACGCCGCGCCGATCGGGCTGGCCGCCGACGGCGACCGGCTGGCCGCGCAGCGACGGATTGTCGCGCTGCTCGACCGACGCGTAGAACGCGTCCATGTCGACGTGAAGAATCCGGCGGACCATCGGGTCATCGCACACGCGCATCGTCAATGGCGAGCGTGAGAACCGGCGCCGACCGCGACATTCGTCGCGCTGCAGAGATCTGCCGTGATTGCAGGGAAGCCGTGGCCAATTGACCATGCGTCGTTTGCTCGGCTCCCGATAGCCCAATTGTCAACGTCCCGGCGGCCGACTTCAGATCGTCGACCTGCAGGCTGTCGACTTTCAGACGCTCGATCGCCGATTAGCGATTAGCGATCTACGATTTTCCGACCCATGCCCCAGTTCATCTACACCATGAAGGGTCTCGGGAAGGTGCATCCTCCCGACACCCGCGTCCTCGACGACATCTGGCTCTCGTTCTACTTCGGCGCGAAGATCGGCGTGCTCGGCCTGAACGGCGCGGGCAAGAGCTCGCTGCTGCGCATCATGGCCGGGCGAGGACCAGACGCTTCCTCGGCGAAGCGTTCCCGGCCGGCGGCATCTCGATCGGCTTCCTGCACCAGGAGCCGCGGCTCGATCCCGCGAAGACCGTGCTCGGCAACGTCGAGGAAGGGGTCGCGCCGCATCAAGGCGCTGCTGACGCGCTACGACGAGGTGAACGCCAGGCTTGGCGAAGACCTCACCGCCGACGAGATGGACAAGGTCCTCGAGGAGCAGTCGCGCATCCAGGACAAGATCGACGCCGTCGAACGCCTGGGATCTCGACTCGCGCCTCGAGCTGGCGATGGACGCGCTGCGCCTGCCGCCGCCCGACGCCGACGTCACGACGCTGTCGGGCGGCGAGCGCCGCCGCGTGGCGCTCTGCCGGCTGCTGCTGCAGTCGCCCGACCTGCTGCTGCTCGACGAGCCGACCAACCATCTCGACGCCGAGTCGGTCGCCTGGCTCGAGCGGTTTCTCAAGGACTACGCCGGCACGGTCGTCGCCGTCACCCACGATCGCTACTTCCTCGACAACGTCGCCGGCTGGATTCTCGAGCTCGATCGCGGCCGCGGCATTCCCTGGGAAGGCAACTACTCGTCCTGGCTCGAGCAGAAGCAGAACCGGCTCGCGCAGGAGGAGAAAGCCGAGACGCAAGCGGCAGCGCACGCTCGAGCGCGAGCTCGAATGGATCCGCATGTCGCCGCGCGCGCGCCAGGCCAAGGGCAAGGCGCGCCTCAACGCCTACGAGGACCTGCTGCGCGAGGACACCGCGCAGAAGATCGAGACGGCCGAAATCTACATCGCGCCCGGGTCCGCGGCTCGGCGACATCGTCGTCGAAGCGCGCGACCTGCGGAAGGGCTACGGCGACAACCTGCTCATCGACGACCTCAACTTCACGCTGCCACGCGGCGGCATCGTCGGCGTGATCGGCCCGAACGGCGCCGGCAAGACGACGCTGTTCCGGATGATCACCGGGCAGGAGACAGCCCGACGGCGGCACGCTGCGGCTCGGCGAGACGGTGCAGATCGGCTACGTCGATCAGAGCCGCGAGGCGCTCGACGCCGAACAAGACCGTGTGGGAAGAGATCTCGGGCGGCACACGACGAGATCGAGCTCGGCAAGCGGAAGGTCGCCTCGCGCGCCTACGTGTCGTGGTTCAACTTCAAGGGCGCCGGCACAGCAGCGCAAGGTCGGCTCGCTGTCGGGCGGCGAGCGCAACCGCGTGCACCTGGCCAAGCTGCTGAAGAAGGGCAGCAACCTGCTGCTGCTCGACGAGCCGACCAACGACCTCGACGTCGACACGCTGCGCGCGCTCGAGGAAGCGCTCCTCAACTTCGCCGGCTGCGCCGTCGTCATCAGCCACGATCGCTGGTTCCTCGATCGCATCGCCACGCACATGCTGGCGTTCGAAGGCGACAGCGAGGTGGTGTGGTTCGAGGGGAACTATCAGGACTACGAGGCCGATCGGAAACGGCGCCTGGGCGCCGAGGCCGACCAGCCGCATCGGATCAAGTACCGGAGGCTGACGCGGTAGGTCCGATAGGCTCGGCTCGATCAGGCTCCTGTCTTGCCTCACGCAGCGCGAAGCCTGCTCGAATCACACGGCGTCGACCCGCTCGGTGATCGTTCGTCGCATGACCCGTCGACTGATGCCGTGGTCGCGTCCCGGACTGCATCGACCTCCCGGTCGACCATCCAGCCCGTTACTCGATCTTCGGTCTTGAAGTACTCGATCGTCTTGACCAGGCCTTCTTCGAGCTGCGACCTTCGGCTCCCAGCCGAGCAGCGTGCGGGCGCGCGTGATGTCGGGCTGGCGCACCTTCGGGTCGTCGGTCGGCAGCGGCTTGTAGACGATCTTGCTCGTCGAGCCGGTCATCTGGATGATCGTCTCGGCGATCTCCTCGATGGTCATCTCGCGCGGGTTGCCGATGTTGACCGGGTCGTTCACGTTCGAGAGCATCAGCCGGATGATGCCGTCGACCAGATCGGTGATGTAGGTGAAGCTGCGCGTCTGCGAGCCGTCGCCGAACACGGTGACGTCTTCGTTGCGCAGCGCCTGCGACATGAACGCCGGCACCGCGCGGCCGTCGTTGACGCGCATGCGCGGCCCGTAGGTGTTGAAGATGCGGACGATCTTCGTGTCGAGGCCGTGGTAGCGGTGATAGGCCATCGTCATCGCCTCGGCGAACCGCTTCGCTTCGTCGTAGACGCCGCGCGGGCCGATCGGGTTGACGTTGCCCCAGTAGGTTTCCTTCTGCGGATGCTCGAGCGGATCGCCGTAGACCTCGGAGGTGGACGCGAGCACGAAGCGTGGCGCCCTTCGCCTTGGCCAGCCCGAGCGCCTTGTGCGTGCCGAGCGCGCCGACCTTCAGCGTCGGAATCGGCAGCTCGAGGTAGTCGATCGGGCTCGCCGGGCTCGCCCAGTGCAGCACGAAGTCGACCGGGCCGTCGACGTAGATGTAGTTGGTGACGTCGTGCTTGATGAACGTGAAGTCGCGGTTGGCGAGGTGCGCGATGTTGCGGTGTCGCCGGTCAGCAGGTTGTCGATGCCGATGACCTCGTAGCCGCGATCGAGCAGCGTCTCGGAGAGATGCGAGCCGATGAAGCCGGCCGCGCCGGTGATGACAACACGTTGTTTCATAACGGTTAGGTCAGTAGGTGAGTTGGCGAGCTGTCGGTTAGCGAGTTGGTCGATTCGTGAACAATGAGCGAGTCGGCAGAAACTCGACTGATCGCCGAACTCACGAACTGACCGACTGGTGCTGTCAGTACGCATGCTTGTGGAAGAAGCCGCGCAGCAGCGTCAGCCACATGATCTTCAGGTCGAGGCGGACCGACCAGTTCTCGATGTAGTACAGGTCGTACTCGATCCGCTTCTCGAGCGGCGTGTTGCCGCGCCAGCCGTTGACCTGCGCCCATCCGGTCAGGCCGGCCTTCACCTTGTGGCGCAGCATGTACTGCGGAATCTTGTGCTTGAACTGCTCGACGAAATGCGGCCGCTCGGGCCGCGGCCCGACGATCGACATGTCGCCCCTGAGCACGTTCCAGAGCTGCGGCAGCTCGTCGAGGTTCGAGCGGCGCAGGAACCGGCCGAGCGGCGTCACCCGCGGGTCGTCGGCAACCGCCCAGACCGGCCCGGTCTGCCGCTCCGCATCGTCGTACATCGAGCGGAACTTGACGATCGTGAACGACTTGCCGTCGAGCCCCATCCGCTCCTGCCGGTAGAACACCGGGCCCCGCGACGTGAGCCTGCACGAGCGAGCGCGACGATGCCGAGCGGCACGCGCGAGCACCAGCAGCGCGGCGCTCGAGATCGCCGACGTCGATGGCCGCGCTTGACGATGCGCGTTGAAGCCCTGGAGCGGAACGTCGTTGATGTTGATGACCGGGACGCCGTCGAGATCCTCGAGGCGCGCGCGCAGCGCAATGACCTGCAGCAGATCGGGGACCACCTTGACGTCGACCATCTCGCGGCTCGTGCTCTCGAGCAGCTCGATCATCCGGACGTGCTGCTCGGGCGGCAGCGCCACGTACAGGTGATCGATCGCCTCGCGCGCCGGTGATCTCGGCCGCCTCGTCGAGCGTGCCGAGCAGCGGCAGGCCGCGGTAGCCGAGATGATCGCCGGCCGCGCGATCGTCGACGAAGCCGACGATCTGGTAGCCGAGCTCGCGGTGCTCGAGGATCTTGTCGGCGACCAGCCGCCCGAGCTCGCCCGAGCCGGCGATGAGAATGCGCTTCAGGCCGATGCCGGCGCGCCAGCGGCGCTCGAGCACCTCGCGCATCAGCTCGCGCGACGCGAACGTCAGGACGACGTTGAGGACGAGGAAGATCGCCCAGACGAGCTGCGACACCTCGAACGCGCCGCGTCGCGTTGCGGCGTCGCTGGCGAAGTAGGTCTGCACGTACAGCGTCGCGACGATGCCGAACACGACCGCGAGGATGCTGCCGACGAAGACGGCGAAGAAGTCGTCGACGCGCGAGCGGCCGCGGCGCAGCCGGTAGAGGCCCTGCAGGTGGAAGCCGAGCGGCACGAGCGCCGCGATGAACGGCAGGACGTTGATGTACTGGCCGCAGCGGCGGCAGGCCCTTGCGTGATCGGGATGAGGCCGGTCTGGAACCGGAGCGCGTAGGCGATGATGAAGGCCGCGAGGCCGAGCAGCGCGTCGGAGATGACGTGGAACGCGACGAGCAGGCGGTTGTGCCGGATCATCGCGGCTGCGCCTCGACGGCTCCGCGCACCAGCGCCTCGATCTCGTCGCCGAACCGCTCGCGGCCGAAACGCTCGGCGTGGCGGCGGATCGCGGCCGGCATCGAAGCGGCTGCGATCGAGCGCGGCGCGATCGGCGTCGGCAAACGCCGTCGGCGGTCGGCTCGTCGACGAGCAGGCCGGTCTCTCCTGGCACGACCGTCTCGAGCGCGCCGCCGCGCCCCAGCGCCACCACCGGGCGGCCGCAGGCCTGCGCTTCGAGCGGCACGATGCCGAAGTCCTCTTCGCCGGGCAGCAGCACGACACGCGGCGCGGCGATACAGCGCGCGCACCTCGATCGTTGGCGAGGCGGCCGAGGAACTCAGCCCGGCCGCGTGCCGCGCGCTCGAGCGCAGCGCGCTCGGGTCCGTCGCCGACGATCTTCAGCGGCACGCCGAGCCAGGCGCACGCCTCGATCGCCACGTCGATGCGTTTGTAGGGCACGAGCGCCGACACGATGAGGGCGAACCGCTCGGGCGCCGTGCCGTCCGGACGGAAGAACTCGGTGTCGACGGGCGGATACACCACAGTCGCCTCGCGATTATAGTATCGGCCGATCCTGCCCGCAACATAATGAGAGATAGCGACATAGCGGTCCGCACGGTCCGCCGTGTCGCGGTCCCAGCGGGCCAGCCGGGCCATCACCGGCCGCATCAGCCCGGCTGCCCAGCCGCGCCGATCCGGTCCGGGCCGAAGTAGGCGTCGAACTGGTCCCAGGCGTACCGCATCGGCGTCAGGCAATAGCAGAGGTGCGGGCGCGCCGGCCGGCGTGACCACCGATTTCGCGCACGCAGTGGCTGATGCTGAGGACGAGGTCGAACCGCTCGAAGCCGAACTGCTCGACGGCCGTCGGGAACAGCGGCAGGTAGTTGCGGTAGTGACGCGGCGACGCACGGCAGGTGCTGGACGAACGACGTGTGGATCGGCCGCCGCTCGATGGCGGGCGACACCGATCCGGGCACGTGCACCAGCGTGAAGAGCTCGGCGTCGGGGAACCGCTCGCAGATGACTTCGAGCGCCTTCTCGCCGCCGCGCATGCCGGTCAGCCAGTCGTGAACGAGCGCGAGTTTCACGCGGGCGGCGCTCCGACTGGCGCCCGCGGCCTCCGCCGGCGCCAGGAGCGGGACGCCGGCCGACCTCGCCGTAGATCTCCCGCACGCGGCGGACCGAGACCTCCCACGAGAACTGCCGCGCGCGCGCGAGCCCCTTGCGGCGCAGGTCGCGCCGCAGGTCCTCGTCGGTCAGGACGCGGTAGATGCCGTCGGCGATCGCCGCCGGATCGTACGGATCGACGAGCACGGCGGCATCGCCCGCGACCTCGGGCAGCGACGACACGTTCGACGTCACGACCGGCGTGCCGCTGGCCATCGCCTCGAGCGGCGGCAGCCCGAACCCTTCGTACAGCGACGGAAACACGAACACCCCGGCGAGCCGGTACATCACCGCCAGCGTCTCCTCCGGCAGGTAGCCGAGGAACCGCACGTACTTGTGCAGCTGGTGCCGGTGCACCGCGCGCCGGAGCGCCGCGTACTTCGAGATGTCGTCGCCGATCAGCACGAGCTTCAGGTGATCGAGGCCGCGCTTGCCGCACGAGGTGGAACGCCTCGATCAGCCGCTCGAGGTTCTTGTGCGGCTTGACGTTGCCGGCGTACAGCACGAACTCGTCGTGCAGCTGGTACCGCTCGCGCACGCGGACGACGTCCTCTTCGCGCGGCTCGACGCCGAAGCGCTCGTCGTAGCGCGTTGTAGATGACGTCGATCTTGCCGGGCTCGGTGTCCGACGAACCGCAGGATGTCGCGCTTCGAGCTCTCCGACACCGTCAGGACCCGCGTCGCGCGCCGCGCCGCCAGCGCCATCGACGTGTGCGCGTAGCCGCAGCGCCAGGCGGTTCGGCAGGTACTGCGGAAACATCAGGTGGATGCAGTCGTGAATCGTGACGACCGACCGGCACGCGCACGAGCGGCGGCAGCACGTAGTGCGGCGCGTGGAACAGCGTCACCCGCTTCGCGCCTGCAGCGCCAGCGGAATCCGCAACTGCTCGGCCACCGAGTAGTTGCCGGCGCGTCTCGACCACCGGCCGGAAATTCGGTCGCCGAGCGTCCGTCAGCGCCGGCACGTCGTCCGGCCGGCAGAGCAGCACGTAATCCGGTCTCCTGGTCGATGCCGCGCCAGTTGCCGCAGCAGATTCCGGATGTAGGTGCCGATGCCGAAGTCGTGCAGTTTCCGGGCGTCGATGCCGATGCGCACGGCAAGATGATAGCCCGACGGGTGTCGAGACCGGGTTGTAGGGGCCGGGCGTGTAGCGGCCGGGTCTTAAGACCCGGCCCGACATAGCGCCTGCTCACCGAATGCGGTGGTACAGCCGCAGCGCCCACGCGAGGACCGGGTGGTGCTTCTCGGTAGAACGCCAGGTGGCTGCGTCGGTACGCCGCGCGCGTCGCCGCGGGCGCCGTGGCGGCCGACCGGCCGCGCAGGTGGACGATCTCGCACGTCCGGCGTGAACAGGACGCGGCGTCCGCGTGCCCGGATCGCCGCGCAGAAGTCCACGTCCTCCGTGTACATGAAGAACCGCTCGTCGAGCAGGCCGACCGCTTCGGCGTCCTCGCGGCGGACCAGCAGGCACGCGCCGCTCACCCAGTCCGGCCACTGTCCGCGGCGGGTCAGCGCCTCCACCTTGCGCAGCGCCGCCGCGTCGCCACGCGCAAGCGCCCGCATGACCCGCTGCTGCCGCAGTTCGTTCAAGGGCGAGATCATCCGGCCGAACGACAGCTCGGCGCGCCCGTCGCCGTCGACGAGCCGGGGACCGGCCACCGCGGCGTCCGGCGTCTGCCGGAGCCGCCCGACGAGCGCGTCGATCGCCCCTGCGGGCACGACGGTGTCGCTGTTCAGGAGCAGCAGGAGCGAACCTCCGCGCTGGCGCGGATGCCGACGTTGTTGGCCGCCGCGAAGCCCGCGGTTCCGTGGCGAACGCGATGACCCGTACGGTTGCGAAGGCCGCAGCCGCGTCCGCGCTGCCGTCGCTCGACGCGTTGTCCACGACGATGATCTCGTGCGTCGTCCGGCGGCGGATTCTGCAGGATCGACCCGAGGCACCGCTCGAGATCGGCGCGCGCGTTGTAGCTGACGATGACGATCGAGAGATCGATCATCGGCGCGCGCCTCGAGGACGGCCAGCGTCTCGCGGGCGGCGCGGGCCCAGTCGTAGCGGGCGAGGACGGCCGGCGCCGCGCGCGAGGAGGCCGCGTCGCGTCGGCTCGTCGAACAGCAGGCGCTCGAGCGCGGCCGCCGATCGCGCGCGACATCGCCGCGCGGACGTACAGCGCGGCGTCGCCGCAGCTCTCGCGCGCGACCGGCGTGTCGAGCAGCACCGACGGCACGCCCGCGGCCAGGCCTCGAGTGGCGTCAGGCCGAGCCCTTCGTATCCGACAGAAACGCGAACGCCCGCGCATCCCGATAGAGCGGTGCAGCCGGTGGTCGTCGACGTAGCGGTGCCAGTGCATCCGATGTGCTGTCGGCCGCGCGCGCAATGAGCGCGGCGATGTCCTGGTGCGGATAGCTGCGGTTGTCGCCGACGATGTCGAGCGAGACGTCCGGATGGCGCTGGGCGACGCTGGCGAACGCGCGCGACAAGATCCGGCACGTGGCGGCGGTTGAAGATCGATCCGACGTAGAGCACCTGTGCGCTGCCATCGCCGGAATGCGTGCGAGCCTCGCGGCGCGTCGATCCCCGGCGGGATGACGTGGATGCGCGCCGCCTGCAGGCCGAGACGCTCGCACGATCTCGCTGCCGCGAGAACTCCGAAATCGTGACCACCGCGCGCGCGCGCCGCTGCGGACCGCTCGCGCAGCCAGGCGGCGCCGCATGCCCTCGCGCAGCCGTGAACCACTCGGGATGGGCGGCGAACGAGACGTCGTGGATGCGCGACGACGCGTCGGCAGTGGCCGTGAACAGCGGCGCCGTGTAGCCGGGCGCGAAGAACACGTCGAGATGGTCCCGCCAGCGGCCGTGGCAGCGGCCGCTGCTCCCACCACGTGCCCGCCGCTCCCCGGCACGAGCCGCTGACCGCAAACCGGCGGCTGTCGAGGGCCAGGGTCGAGCAGCCTGATGGGCGTACAGCACGAACTCGTGGCGGCGTCCGACGCTCGTTCGCCGTCCACTCGCGCAGCAGGCCGCCGAGATATCGGCCGACGCCGGTCGGACGGCCGCACAGCTCGCGCGCGTCGATCGCCGATCCGCACGTCAGCGTGCTCCCCGCGCGGCACGGTGCAGTCGAGCGCCGCCTGATACGCGCGAATGGTCGCGCCTGCCGTGCGCTCCCAGCTGATACGTGCGCGCCCGGTCGATCCCGCGCGTCCGCACACGCCGCCGCCGTGGCGCGGGTCGTCGAGGATCGAGCGATCGCCGCGGCGATGTCGTCGGGGTCGTCGGGATCGACCAGCAGCCCGGCGCCGCCGAGCCACCTCGGGCAGGGCGCCCGCGGTCGGCGGCGACGACCGGCACGCCGAGCGTCATCGCTTCGAGCACCGGCAGGCCGAAGCCCTCCTCGAACGACGGCTGCACCAGCAGCCGGGCGCCTTCGTACAAGCTCGCGCCGCTGCTGCGGCTCGACGTAGCCGATGTGGCGCACGAGCCGATCGAGCGGCGCACGCTGCGATGCGGTCGAGCCACGGTCCGGACTGCTCGGTCGCCTTGCCCGCGAGCACGCAGCGTCGGAACCGTGACGGCGTGCGCGCGAGCAGCCGCTTCGTACGCGTCGAGCAGCGCGCCGACGTTCTTGCGCGGCTCGAGCGTGCCGAAGAACAGAGACGTAGCCGTCCCGGGGCGGCGTCGTCCGCGGCTGCCAGGCCGGGCGCGCCGGGCGAGCAGACCGAGATCCGGTGCGCGCGGCACGTCGAGCAGCCGCTCGACTTCGCCGGCGGTGAACTGCGAGACGACGATCACGCGGTCGGCCCGGTGGGCGTGGCTCCGGGCCAGCGCGGGGTAGTCCCGCCGGATTTCGGCCCGCGTCCGCTCGGGATGCGCGAGGAAGTTGAGATCGTGGATGGTGACGACCTGGGCGCCCGCCGGGCCGGCATCAGCAGCGGATGCAGCGAGTGCGTGACGTCGACCGGGGCATGCGTGAGGGCTTCGGCGGGCGGCCATCCGAGCCGATGCCAGGCGAGGTTGAGCAGGCGGACCGGGATCCGGCGATCGACCGCTGTCGCGCCCCGGCCAGATCCGGGTCGTCCGCTCAGCCGGTCCTTCCGCGGAGCTCGAGAAGATCGTCACGTCCAGCGGACAGCCTCGCCGGATCGGTGCGCGCGACGCCAAGGAGAGCACGCGACGAGCTGATGAGTGTATTCGCCGACGCCGCTCCGCTCGCGCAGCGCCGCCCGGTAGTCGATCAGGACCCGCACTTGTTTAAGTCTTTCCGACTCAGTATCTTATTGTGAAATGAAAATAGCCGTCGTGGGAACCGGGTATGTCGGGCTCGTGCTGGGCGCCTGCCTGGCCGAGAACGGGAACGACGTCATCTGCGTGGACAAGGACGAGGCGAAGATCGCCACGCTCGAGGCGGGCGAGATGCCCATCTACGAGCCGGGTCTCGAAGAGATCGTCCGGCGGAACACGGCCGAAGCGGCTGACGTATACCACCGACCTCCTGCCGCCGTGAAGGCGTCGGAAATCGTGTTCATCGCCGTCGGCACGCCGCAGGGCGAGGACGGCTCGGCCGACCTCCAGCACGTGCTCGCCGTGGCCCGCGACATCGGCCGCGCCATGGAGAAGTACACGGTCGTCGTCGACAAGAGCACGGTGCCGGTCGGCACGGCCAAGAAGGTCGCATGCCGCCATCGCGGCCGAGACCGACGCAGCCCTTCAGCGTCGTCAGCAACCCCGAGTTCCTGAAGCAGGGCGCCGCGATCGAAGACTTCATGAAGCCGGATCGCGTGGTCATCGGCTGTTCCGATGAGACGGTCGGCGCAGGTGATGCGGGAGCTCTACGCGCCGTTCACCCGCACCGGCGCGCCGATCATGATGATGGACACGGCGAGCGCCGAGCTCTGCAAGTACGCGGCGAACTCGATGCTGGCGACGCGCATCTCGTTCATGAACGAGATCGCGAACGTCTGCGAGCTCGTCGGCGCCGACGTCGATCAGGTGCGCAAGGCGATCGGCTGCCGATCGCCGCATCGGCCCGTCGTTCCTGTTTCCCGGCGTCGGCTACGGCGGCAGCTGCTTTCCGAAGGACGTGAAGGCGCTGCTGAGGTCGTCGGCCGATGAGGGGCTACGACTTCAGGATCCTGCGAGGCGGTCGAGGCGGTCAACGAGCGCCAGAAGTCGCGGCTCGTCGAGCAAGATGCAGGCGCACTTCGGCGATCTGAAGGGGCGGACGATCGCGCTCTGGGGGCTGGCGTTCAAGCCGCGCACCGACGACATGCGCGAGGCGCCGGCGATCACCATCATCGAGCGGCTGCTCGCGCTCGGCGCCACGGTGCGCGCGTTACGATCCGGAGGCGATCGACACGCGCGCGCAGGATCTTCGGCGACCGCATCACGCTCTGCGAGAAGAGCTACGACGCGCTGACGGCGCGGACGCGCTGGCCATCGTGACCGAATGGAACGAGTTCCGCGAGCCCGACTTCAAGAAGATGCAGCAGCTGCTGAAGTCGCCGGTCGTCTTCGACGGCCGCAACATCTACTCGCCCGAGCAGATGCGCGCGCTCGGCTTCACCTATTTCTCCATTGGCCGCTGAGCCGAGGCCGCGTCCTGGTCACCGGCGGCGCCGGCTACATCGGCAGCCACGCCGCAAGGCGCTGCAGCGCGCCGGCTACGGGGTCGTCGTCTTCGACAACCTCGTCGCCGGCCACCGCGAGGCGGTCAGCTACGGCGAGCTCGTCGAGGGCGACATCGCCGATGTCGCCGCCGTGCGCGCAGGCGATCCGCGAGCATCGACGTCCGGGCCGTGATGCACTTCGCGGCGTTGCTCGACGTCGGCGAGTCGGTGCGCGAGCCGGCCAGCTACTACCGGAACAACGTCGTCGGCGCGCTGACCGTGCTCGAGGCGATGGCGGCCGAGTCGGTGCGGCTCGTTCGTCTTCTCGTCGACCTGCGCCACCTACGGCGAGCCGATCGAGACGCCGATCGCCGAATCGCATCCGCAGCGCCCGATCAACAGCTACGGCGAAACGAAGCTGGCCGTCGAGCGGGCGCTGCCGCACTTCGAGCGGGCGCACGGACTCCACTCGGTGGCGCTGCGCTACTTCAACGCCGCCGGCGCCGATCCGGACGGCGAGATCGGCGAGGATCACTCGCCGGAGATCCACCTGATTCCGCGCGCCATCGAGGCGGCCAACGGCGGGCGCGGGCTGCAGGTGTTCGGCGACGACTACCCGACGCCCGACGGCACCTGCCTGCGCGACTACATCCACGTGACCGACCTGGCCGACGCGCACGTGAAGGCGCTCGAGCGGATCGGCGGAGACCGGCGACGTCGGCCGCCTACAATCTCGGCACGGGACGCCCGCATTCCGTGCGGGAAGTGATCGACGCGGTCGAGCGGGTCGACGGGCAGGCGCGTGCCGTGGACGCTCGCGCCGCGGCGGCCCGGCGACCCGGCCGTCGCTGTATGCGCGGCGCCGCAGAAGGCGCAGCGCGAGCTGCGCTGGACGCCGCAGCTTCCGGATCTCGAAGCGATCGTCCGCACGGCCTGGGCGCTGGCACGCGCAGCATCCGCACGGCTATCGAACGCACGCCGCATCGTGAGCGACGTCCTCGCCGCTCGCCCGCCTGTTCCGCTACGCGCGGCCGTATCAAGGCGCGGCTCGGGTGGGCCGTCGCTGGGGATGGCTGGTCTATGCCGTCGGCTCCGCCGGCCTTGCCGCTCTCATCAAGACCGATCTTCGACCAGGTCCTGCCGGACTCGTCGCAACTCGTGACCGTCGCGACACTCGTCATCATCGCTGAACCTGCTGAAGGGGCTCGGCTCGTACGCGTCGTCGTACCTGATGGCCGGGTCGGCCAGCGCGTGGTCATGGACCTGCGCAACGCGCTCTATCGCGCACATCCTCGGCCAGTCGGCGGGCTTCTTCGCCGCGCGGCCACCGGCCAGCTGATGTCGCGGATCAACAACGACGTCGGGCAGGTGCAGCAGGCGGTCTCGGAAACCGCCGGCGATCTGGCGCGCGAGACGCTGGCGCTCGTCGGCTTCGCGGCGCTGCTGTTCTATTACGACGCCGTGGCTCGCGATCTTCTGCATCATCAGCGCGCCGCTGATCGTCTATCCGCTGGTCCGGCTCGGGCAGCGCGTCCGGCGGACGACGCGGCGCAGCCAGGAGGCGCTCGAGCAGCTCTCGCACATCAGCGCCGAGGCGTTCACCGGCCACCGCATCGTCAAGGCGTTCGGCAACGAGAAGAAGGAGGCGGAGCAGTTCGCGCGGGCCGGATACCAGCTGTTCCGCACGAACATGAAGGTCACGGCGGCGCTGTCGAGCCTGCCGCCGCTGATGGAGCTGCTCGGCGGCTTCGGCATGGCCGCGGCGCTCTGGTACGGCAGCCGCGAGATCGCGACCGGCGAGCTGACGATCGGCGAGTTCGACCTCGTTCATCGCCGCGCTGTTCCTGATGTACGGGCCGGCCAAGAAGCTCAGCCGCGTGAACGCGAACCTGCAGCAGGCGATCGCCGCATCCGAGCGCATCTTCGAGATGCTCGACACGCACACCGAGGTGCGCGAGAAGCCCGGCGCCGCCGCGCTCGCGCCATTCGCCCAGGCGATCGAGTTCCGCGACGTCACGTTCGGCTACGACGACGACCAGCGCGGATCCTGCGCGGCGTCTCGTTCACGGTCCGCGCCGGGCAGATGATCGCGATCGTCGGCCGCAGCGGCGCCGGCAAGACCACGCTCGTGAACCTGCTGCCGCGGTTCTACGACGTGACGCGGCGGCAGCATCCTCATCGACGGCGTCGACATCCGCGACGTCACGCTGGCCTCGCTGCGCGCGCAGATCGGCATCGTCACGCAGGAGACCGTGCTGTTCGACGACACGGTGGCCAACAACATCGCCTACGGCGCGCCGAAGGCGACGCCAGCGGAGATCGAGGCGGCGGCGCGCGCCGCCAACGCGCACGAGTTCATCGCCGGGCTGCCGGAGCGCTACGACACGATGATCGGCGAGCGCGGCCAGCGGCTGTCGGGCGGGCAGCGTCAGCGGCTGGCGATCGCCCGCGCGCTCCTGAAGAACGCGCCGATCCTGGTGCTCGACGAAGCGACGTCGGCGCTCGACGCCGAATCGGAGCTGCTGGTGCAGGAGGCGCTCGCGAACCTGATGATGAACCGCACGTCGTTCGTCATCGCGCACCGGCTGTCCACGATCCGCCGCGCCGACGCGATCATCGTGCTCGAGCGCGGCCGCATCGTCGAAATCGGCCGGCACGACGAGCTGCTGGCGCGCCCGTCGGGCACCTACGCCGCTCTCTATCAGATGCAGCTGCTCGAAGGCCGCACGCGCCGAGCGGCGCGATGGTTGCCATCGTGATCACAGTCGATGACCGGGTTCGCCTCGGTGACCGCGAGGAAGACGAACGCGCCACGGTGGCCGTGACGATCCGGGCGCTGAACCACCGGCACCTCGACCTTCAGCTGCGGATGCCCGCAGAGCCTCGCCGCCTCGAAGCGGACGTGCGCGCGCTCGCCGCGCGGCATGTCGCGCGCGGCCGGGTCGAGCTCAGCGTCGCTGCAGATGCGTCAGACGCCAGGCGTCGAGGTCGAGTTCAACGAGGAGTTCGGCCGGGCGCTCGAGGTCGCGCTCGATCAGGCGCGCGCCCGCGGTCTGGTCGACGGGGCGCTGACGCCGGGCGATCTCCTGCGCCTGCCGCAGGCGATCACCATCCGCGAGACCGACCGAGACCGACAGCGAGGCTGCCGCGGCGCTGGCGGCGCAGGCGCGCGCGGCGATCGAGACGGCGCTCGCGGATCTCGACTCGATGCGCGCGACCGAAGGCGATCACCTGCGCGCCGATCTCGACTCAGCGCCGGACGTTCGTCGCCGACCTCGTCGAGCGGATCGCCGTGGCGGCCGACGAAGGGCGCGCGGCGATGGAGCAGCGGCTGACCGAGCGGGTCGCGCAGCTGCGCGCCGAACTGCAGGCCGACGAGAACGCGGTCGCGCAGGAGATCGTGCGGACGGCCGCGCGCTCGGACATCAGCGAGGAGGTCGCGCGGTTCCGCGGCCACGTCTCGCACTGGGTCGCGCTGGCCGAAGCGCCGAGCCGTGCGGCCGCAAGCTCGATTTCCTGCTCCAGGAGATGAACCGCGAGGTGAACACGATGGGCTCGAAGGCCGACGGCCTGCGCGTGTCCGAGCTCATCATCGCGGCGAAGGCGGAGCTCGAGAAGATGCGCGAGCAGGTCCAGAATGTCGAGTGACGGCCGACCGCGGCTGCCTGTTCATCGTCTCGGCGCCTTCCGGCGCCGGCAAGACGACGCTCGTCGAGCGGCTGGTCGAACAGGTGCCGCGGCTCCAGATGTCGCGCTCCTACACGTCGCGGGCGGCCCGGCACGGCGAAACCGACGGCGTGGACTATAATTTTGTGAGCCGCGCACGGTTCGAGGCGATGATCGCCGCCGGCGATTTCCTCGAGTGGGCCGACGTGTTCGGCAACCTCTACGGCACCTGCGCGTCCGACACCGAGCGGCTGCTCGGCGCCGGCGACGACGTGGTGCTGGTGATCGACGTGCAGGGCGCGCGGAAGGTCCGGAGACCGGCGCCCGGCGGCGACCAGCGATGTTCGTGATGCCGCCGTCCTTTCCGAAGTGCTCGAGCAGCGGCTGCGCGGGCCGCAGCAAGGACAGCGAGGGGCCATCCAGCGGCGGCTGCAGGTGGCGCGGGACGAGGTCGCGGCGTTCAGCCGAATACGACTTCATCGTCATCAACGACGAGCTGCCTGCCGCCGTCGATCGGCTGCGCGGGCATCGTGCTCGCCGAGCGCGCGCGGCTCGAGCGCATGCGGACGGAGGCGGGACACATCGTCCGGACGTTCGTCAGGCACTACTACTGATTCGAGGTTGTGATGATTGATCGCAGCAAGCTGCCCAACTCGTTCGAGTTCGTCGTCACGGCCGGCGCCCGCGCGCGTCAGCTGCTGGCCGGCTCCACGCCGCGCGTCGACGTCGGGCGAGCACAAGAAGACCACCGTCGCGCAGAAGGAAGTGCTCACGCAAGCGGTCGAAAGAGTCGACCGCCACCGCCCCGTCCGACCGAGCCGGCGGGCGAGCTCAGCGGCACGCGGATACGCATGCTGATCGCGCTCGGCGTCACCGGCGGCATCGGCGCCTACAAGGCGGTCGAGGTCGCGCGCGGGCTGCAGAAGCGCGGCCACGAGGTCGTCGCGATCATGACGCACTCGGCGACCCGCTTCGTCGGCCCGGTCACGTTCGAGGCGATCACGCGCCGCCGCGTCATCACCGATCAGTTCGGGAGCCGGGCGCGAACGCCGACATCGAGCACATCGCGCTGGCCTCGACCATCGATCTGCTGCTCATCGCGCCGGCCACCGCCAACATCATCGGCAAGCTCGCCAACGGCATCGCCGACGATTTCCTGTCGACGCTGTACACGGCGACGCGCGCGCCGGTGCTGATCGCGCCGGCGATGAACACGCAGATGTTCGAGCACGAGGCGGTGCGCGAGAACCTCGACACGCTGGCGGCGCGCGGCGTGCGATTCGTCGAGCCGGGCGAGGGCTATCTGGCGTGCGGCTGGATCGGCAAGGGCCGCCTGGCCGAGCCCGACGAGATCGTCGCGGCCGCCGAGGCGATGCTGCGGCCGGCGGGGCCGCTGGTCAGGACGGCGCGTGCTGGTCACCGCCGGCCCGACCTACGAGGACCTCGATCCGGTGCGCTATCGTCGGCAATCGCTCGAGCGGGCGCATGGGGTTCGCGCTCGCGGCCGAAGCGGCACGGCGCGGCGCGCGAAGTCACGCTCGTCGCCGGCCCGACCAGCCTCGAAGCCGCCGCAGGTCCAGGAATGGTGCGGGTTCGCGGCGCCGTCGAGATGCACCGGGCCGTGATCGGACAGCGCGGACGACGCCGACGTCGTGATCATGGCGGCGGCGGTCGCCGACTACGCGCCGGCCGAGCGCGCGGACCAGAAGGTCCCGAAAGGGGCCGACACGCTGACGCTCGTGCTGCGGAAGACGCCCGACATCCTCGAGGACCTCGGCGCGCGGCGGCTGACGACGGGCGGCAGGGCCGTGCTCGTCGGCTTCGCCGCCGAAACCGAGGACGTGGTCGCCCGCGCGACCGCGAAGCGCGCGCGAAGCACGTCGACCTCATCGTCGCCAACGACGTGTCGCGCGCCGACGCCGGGTTCGACGTGGACACGAACGCGGTGATGCTGGTCGACCAGGACGGAGTCGCGCACGCTGCCGCTGCAGACGAAGACGCGCGTCGCCGCCGACGATTCTCGATCGCGTCGAGCAGCTGCTTGCGCGACGGCAGGGCGCGACCAGCGCCCACCGGGGCTGACTCCTGGAGCTGGCAGCGTGAGCGATCGGGAACAACTCGCCGAACACCTGCGGTTCGCCGCCGAGCTCGGTGTCGCCGGCATCAGCCGCGATCCGGCGTGGCGCGTGCGCCAGTTGGCCGATGACGCGAACAGCGTCGCCGCCGACGACACTCCCAAGGCGTCCGGCGCGGCCGACGCACCGGCTAGCGCGATTGCCGGCTCGGGCGGGGGCGAGCCGGTGGTGCTCGCTCGAAGCCCCGCCGACGTCCTGGCCGCGATCCAGGCCGACATCGGCCCGGACTGCACGCGCTGCAAGCTGCACCCGCTCGGACGCAGGCAGGTGGTGTTCGGCGTCGGAAACCCGGACGCCGACCTGATGTTCGTCGGCGAGGCGCCGGGCGCGGACGAAGACGAACAGGGGATTCCGTTCGTCGGCCGCGCCGGCCAGCTGCTGACGCAGATCATCGAGGCGATCGAGCTGAAGCGCGAGGACGTCTACATCGCGAACGTGATCAAGTGCCGGCCGCCGCAGAACCGCAATCCCGAGCCGGACGAAGTCGAGACCTGCGAGCCGTTCCTGTTCCAGCAGATCGACGCCATCAGGCCGAAGGTGATCGTCGCGCTCGGCAAGTTCGCCGCGCAGACGCTGCTGCGCACGCAGGATCCGATCTCGCGGCTGCGCGGCCGCGTCTTCGAGTACCGCGGCGCGAAGCTGATCCCGACGTTCCACCCCGCCTACCTGCTGCGCAATCCCGCCTCGAAGCGCGAGGTCTGGGAAGACATGAAGCTCGTACGGAGGCTCCTCACGGAGGGCGTGTAAACGCTAGGCACAAGTCACAAGTCGCAGGTCACAAGTCATTCGTGACTCGCGCAGATTCGTGACTGGCGACTTGCGACTTGCGACTTGCGACTACAGTACTCCCGTGTTCATCCGCGTCGCCGTTCCCGTTCCCGCCCTCGACCTGCTGACGTATCGCGTCCCCGACGGCATGCCGGCGCCGGCCATTGGCGCGCGTGTCGGTCGTCCCGCTCGGTTCGCGCTCGTCACCGGCATCGTCGTCGAGGTATCCCGGACCGACGTCGGCGCCTGACGGGACCGCCATCAAGCCGATCCGGCAACTGCTCGACGCCGAGCCGTTCATCCCGGCGGACGTCGTCGCGCTCGCGCGGTGGACCGCCGAGTACTACGCCGCCGGCGCCGGCGAGACGATCACCGCCGTCCTTCCGCCGAAGACGCGCGGCGAGCGGGCAGACGCGCACAAGACCACGCGCATCGTCACGATCACGGCCGCGGGCACCTGACGCTGGCGACCGGCGGTGACCCGCGCGGCAGCGCGAGGCGCTCGACATCCTCGCCGGGGCGCCGGACGGGATTCCGACTGGCGAGCTCGCCCGCCGCGGCGTGCCGTCCGACATGGTCGCCCGCCTCGCGCGCGCCGGGCTCGTGACTCTGCGCACGAGCGGGTCGACCGCGATCCATTCGAGGAGACGCCTCAGGCTGCGGCGTCGCCTGACGTCTCGCGGCGGCTGACACTCGAGCAGGAGAGCGCGCTCACTCGTCTCGTGGCGCTCGCGCGGACCGGCACGTTCCGCGTCGCGCTGCTGCACGGCGTGACCGGCAGCGGCAAGACCGAGATCTACCTGCGGCTCGCGGCCGCGGTGCGCGAGCACGGGACGCCGGGCGCTGATGCTCGTGCCCGAAATCGCGCTGACGCCCGCCGTCGCCGGCGCTCTTCCGGCAGGCCTTCGGCGAGCGCGTGGCCATTCAGCACAGCGGGCTGTCCGACGGCGAGCGGCACGACCAGTGGCAGCGCATCCGCCGCGGCGACGATCGACGTCGTCGTCGGCACGCGATCGGCGGTGTTCGCACCGCTCGGCGAGCTCGGGCTCGATCGTCGTCGACGAGGAGCACGACAGCTCGTACAAGCA
Source organism: uncultured Acidobacteriota bacterium (assembly GCA_963748265.1). Lineage (GTDB taxonomy): Bacteria > Acidobacteriota > Vicinamibacteria > Vicinamibacterales > CAVVIG01 > CAVVIG01. Next base: position 61,791 of record CAVVIG010000008.1, read on the forward strand.
GGAGGAGAGCCCGCGCTACAACGGCCGCGACGTGGCGATCGTGCGGGCGCAGCGCGCCGGCGCGCTCGTCGTCCTCGGATCGGCGACGCCGTCGATGGAGAGCTATCACAACGCGATGAGCGGGCAAGTACGAGCGCGTCGTGCTCGAACGGCGGGTGCTCGACCGGCCGCTCGCCGCGGTCACCGTCGTCGACATGCGCGAGGAGTACGCCGCCGAAGGGCCGGACGTGGTGCTCAGCCGGGCGCTGCGCGACGCGCTCGCGGCGCGGCTCGAGCGGCGCGAGCAGGCGCTCGTGCTGCTGAACCGGCGCGGGTTCGCGACCGCCGTGTTCTGCCGCCAGTGCGCCGGCACGATCGACTGCCCGAACTGCAGCGTGTCGCTGGTCGTGCACGGCGAGGGCGCGGCGCGGCGCGCCCGCTGCCACTACTGCAACTACTCGGCGCGCGTGCCGAACGCCTGCCCGCTGTGTGCCGGCGCCGTACCTCGAGCAGGCCGGCTTCGGCACCGAGCGGGTCGAGGCCGAGGTGAAGCGCTCCTGTCCCGGCGCGCGCGTCGCCCGCCTGGATCGCGACGCCGTCCGGCGCAAGGGCGCGCTCGACGCGTCTGCTGTCACGGTTTCGCGACGGGCGAGATCGACGTGCTCGTCGGCACGCAGATGATCGCGAAGGGGCACGACTTTCCCGCGCGTGACGCTGGTCGGCGTCGTCTCGGCCGACGTCGGCCTCGGGATGGCCGACTTCCGCGCGTCGGAGCGGACGTTTCAGCTGCTGACGCAGGTCGCCGGCCGCGCCGGCCGCGGCGAGCAGCCGGGCGAGGCGATCGTCCAGACGCTCTATCCCGATCACTACAGCATCCAGCTCGCCTGCCGGCAGGACTACCCGGCGTTCTACGAGCGCGAGCTGCACTTCCGGCAGGCGATGCGCTATCCGCCGCTGGTCTCGCTGATCAACGCGATCGTCCGCGGGCGCACGTTCACCGCCGCGATGGACGATGCGGCGGCGCTGGTGCGAGCGGCTGCGCGAGCAGGACGCCGGACCGGTCGCACTTCCGGGTGCTCGGCCCGGCGCCGGCGCCGCTCGGGAAGCTGCGCGGCGAGTACCGGGCGCAGTTCCTGATGAAGGGCACCAACCGCAGGCGGATGCGCGAGGCGCTGGTGGCCATCGCTTGCGGCGCGCCCGGAGCTCGCACGCCGGACGACGGTCGACGTCGATCCGCTCAGTGTGCTGTAACCGACCGCAACTTCGGTGCCGTCGTGCCTTCGTGATCTGAGGTACGTCAGCGAATCAGTTCGAGCGGCTCGATCGGCGCCGGCGTGAAGCAGAGGACGAACATCACCAGCGCGACGAGCGCGAGGAGCTTCCGCGTGCGATCGAGCGGCACGTCCTCGTCGAACGTCCGCGGGTGATGACGGCCGAAGGTCACCAGCATCACGACCATCAGCGCGGTCCAGACCAGCCAGCTCGTCGAGAACAAGGTGAGCACGACCGCGGCGGCGACCATCGCCAGCGTGACGTACGACGAGCGCCGGCCGAGCACCGCGTACGAAATGTGTCCGCCGTCGAGCTGGCCGATCGGAAACAGGTTCAGCGCCGTCGCGAGCAGCCCGAACCAGGCCGCGAACGCCATCGGGTGCAGGTTGAGCGAGTAGCCGTCGGGCGGCGTGCCCCAGAGCAGCCACGACGCGAGCTGGAACAGCAGCGGCTCGCCGAGCGACGAGGCCGTCGATGTCCGGCGGGAAGATCGACGACGCGCGACAGCGACAGGCCGATGAACAGCGCCGGCACGCGCGACGAGGAAGCCGGCGATCGGGCCGGCGATGCCGATGTCGAAGAGCATCCGCTTGCTCGGAATCGGCTCGCGGATGCGGATGAACGCGCCGAGCGTGCCGGTCAGCGGCAACGGCGCGGGAAGGAAAAACGGCAGCGACGCGTCGACGTCATAATAGCGGCAGGCGAAATAATGGCCGAGCTCGTGGCAGCCGAGAATGGCGAGGATCGTGCCGCTGTACCAGAACCCGCGGAGCAATCAGCGAGCTCGATGCCGAGGATCGCGTCGGCCGCGCCGAAGTCGCGCACGAACGCCGTCGTAGTGCATCGCGCCCGACCAGCGTCGTGCGTGACAATGGTCAGCAGCAGGAGCAACGTGCACGCCAGACGCGGTCCTGGAACTTGGGACGGCGGATGCCAGACGAAGTCCGGCGGGAGCGGCAAGCTGGGATCGTCGCGAACGGGGTCCAACCGACCGATTATCCGATGTTCTGCAGGTCTTTGCCCGGCTTGAAGCGGATCGTGCGGCCCGGCGGAATGCGCACTTCCTTGCCGGTGCGCGGGTTGCGGCCGATGCCGCGCTTGCGCGGCTTCACCTGGAAGACGCCGAACCCGCGCAGCTCGATCCGCTCGCCGCGCTGCATGGAGGTCCGCATCGCGTCGAACACCGCATCGACCGCCACCTCGGCCTTGACCTTGGTGATGTCGGCGATTTTCGACACTTCGTTGACGATGTCGACCTTGATCATGCTTAGGGTCTCCTCGAGTGCTTGTAAATACTATAGATTGTGACACTTACGCTGTCAAGGCTGAGGCTAAGTGATCGTTGGACGTTGACATGGCGCGTAAAACCTCCCTCGGTCGTGCTGGTCGGCCGCCCGAACGTGGGGAAGTCGACGCTGTTCAACCGGATCACCGGCTCCCGCCGCGCGATCGTCGCGCCGATGGCCGGCACGACGCGCGACTCGCTCGCGCGCCCGGTGTCGTGGCGCGGCGCGCACTTCCAGCTGTTCGACACCGGCGGGCTTGTACGGCGCCAGCGAGGATCCGCTGCACGAGCTGGTCGTCGAGCAGGGGCAGCGGGCGATTGCCGGCGCGGATCTGCTGATTTTTCTGGTGGATGGCCGCGAAGGGCTCGTCTCGGGCGACGAGACGATCGCGCGGGAGATCCGCGAGACCGGCCTGCCCGTCGTGCTCGCCGTCAACAAGACCGACGACAAGCGGGCGCCGGCGCGGCGTCGTGGAGTTCTACCAGCTCGGGTTCGAGCCGGTCCTCGAGATCTCCGCCGAGCACGGCGACGGGCGTCGGCGATCTGCTCGACGAGATCGTCGTGCTCGGGCTCGAGGCCGCGAAGCGGATCAGGATCGCGAGGGGCCGCACGAGCGCAGGCGGCCGAGTGAGCAGCCCGGGCAGGACTGCCCAGCCGGCAGGCCGCCAGCGAGACGACCGTCGCCATCGTCGGGCGGCCCGAACGTCGGCAAGTCGTCGCTGCTCAATCGGTTGCTGAAGGAAGAGCGCGTGCTGGTCAGCGACATGCCGGGCACGACGCGCGACGCCATCGACGCGGTGCTGACCTGGCACCGCCGGCAGTTCCGCATCGTCGACACGGCCGGCATGCGGCGGCCGGGGCGGGTGCGCAGCGGCGGCAAGGTCGAGCTGGTCAGCGTCGCCGGCGCGAAGAAGGCGATCGTCGACGCGGACGTCGTCGCGCTGCTGATCGACTCGGAGGAGGGCGCGACCGATCAGGACGCGGCGATCGGCGGCGAAGCCGACCGCGCCGGCCGCGGCGTCGTCATCGTGGCCAACAAGTGGGACCTGGTGAAGAGCCAGGATCCAGACCTTCGTCAAGACGTTCGACGACGAGCTGCGGCGGAAGATGAGGTTCCTCGACTACGCGCCGATCCTCCACATCTCGGCGCTGACCGGCGAGCGGGCGCCGAAGGTGCTCGAGACGATCGACAAGGTGGCCGCCGACCGCCGCGATGCGCGTGCCGACGCCGGCGCTCAACAAGTTCGTCGAGTCGATCACCGCGGCCAACCCGCCGGTCAGCCCCGGGCGGCGGCACGTGCGGATCATGTACGCGGCGCAGATCGGCGTCGCGCCGCCGTCGTTCGTCTTCTTCACCAACGTCGCGACGACGTTCCACTTCTCCTACGAGCGGTTCCTCGTCAACCAGCTGCGCGAGCAGTTCGGCTTCGTCGGCACGCCGATCCGCATCCAGGTGCGGCGCCGGGCGAAGTCGCGACCGCGCGGCCGAGCGTCAAGCGCGTAGGCGGACCTTCACGTCGCCCTGAGCGTGCTATACTTTCGCCCAGAAGTCCGTCCAATGGCCGAGATCCCGCACCGATCGAGATCCCGAACCGCGCGCTGTTCAAGGCGGCCGAAGTGTGCGAGCTGCTCAAGGTGCAGCCGTACGTGCTGCGATCGTGGGAAGCGGAGTTCCCCGAGCTCGGGCGTGGCGAAGTCGGCCGGCGGGCCGCGCGTCTACCGGCGCGCGGACGTCGAGCAGGTGCTGCGGATCAAGCACCTGCTGCTCGTCGAGGGGCTGACGCTGGCGGGCGCCCGCCGCCGGCTCGAAGAGGAGTCGAGGGGCCGCTCGACATCGACACGCCGGTGATCGACGAGCTGATCGGGCTCGATGCGCGCGAGCGGCTGGCAGAGGTGAAGCGCGGCCTGCGATCGATCCTCGATCTGCTGCAGGCGCCGGTTGCGACCGGGGCGTCACCCGAGACGCCCGAAGAGTTCGCGCTCGCCTCGCCGGCGGCGGGTGCGTCCGCGCCGCGCGCCGCGAAGCGGAGCGCGCCCGACGAGCCTCCGAAGCCCGCCTCGCCTCGCCGCAAGCGTTCGGCGTAGAATAGAACGTTCGTCGGGATGTAGCGCAGCCTGGTAGCGCACTTGACTGGGGGTCAAGGGGTCGTGGGTTCGAATCCCGCCATCCCGACCACATTTCGAGACTTCGACTGCAACGAGATTGCAAGCGATGGAGAGGCGCCGCCCATGTGGACGGCGCCTTTTTTTCTAGAGCCAGCAGAGGGTTAGCTGCCTCGCCCCTGTGAGCTGCCGGGACATGCAGGCGACGCCGGTCGTCGGGGCCTCGGTTCAGTGGCTGGGAGCGTGTGCCGCTTCCTGCGACATGGCGACCCTTCGACGAAGTTCGTCGCGGCGCGCTGTCTCCTCGCCACGCAGAGCGCTGGACGTCGAATCAAGAATCTGTTTCGACTCGCCTGCTCGTCCCGCCAGCAGCAGTGCCTCCGCCAGATCGAGCCGATACTGCGCGCGCGCCGGGCGCACGCTGCACGCACGCCTTCAGGGCCTCGACCGCCAGCTCCGGCTGCCCCGTACGCACGTAAGCCATGCCCAGGGTGTGTAAGACCTCCGGCCTCTCGCCCATGGTCTCCCGCGCGACGAGCGCGAGTTGGCGGGCAGACTCCGGGTCGCCACGCTCGAGTTCCAGCCATGCCAGGTTGTTGGCCGCGACGCCGTACCGCGGATCGTGCTCGAGCGCCCGACGATACTCCTCTCGCGCATCGTCGACTGCTCCCTGCGCGTAACGGGCGAGTGCCAGCACCGTCCGGACGGCGGCGCTGTCGGCCCCCGCGGCGATGCCGGCTCGCGCCGCGGCCTCAGCTTCACCCGCCCGTTCGAGGCGCAGGTACCCCTGGGCGACGGCGGCATAACTGCGCGCGTCGAGATCCGGTGTGTGTGCGACTTTCGTCAGGAGCGCGCTAGCTTCCGCCGCGCGACCGCGCCGCACATGAACCTCCACGAGCGCCCCGACAGCTTCGGCCCTGACACCTGGGTCGGCAAGCGCATGCTCGAATGCCAGAACCGCTTCCTGATCTCGACCGCGGCTGAAGGCGAGATACCCGCTCTCCAGATAGCCAGCCGGCTGGAGCGTCCGCGCCGAAATCATCGGACCGAGCGTTCGCTGGGCGGCGGCGACGTCACCCGTGAGCCGTTCGGCACGTGCGCGCAGCACACGAAGCGTTGGGTCGTTCGTCCGCCGCAGCGCTTCGCTGGTGACAGCGACCGCGCCTTGAAAGTCGCCGGTCTCGATCGCCAGCTCCGCACGCTGCTGCGCGAGCACCGTGACGTAGGGGGCCTGAGTCGCGGCCCTGTCGAACATCAGCCTGGCGCGTGCCAGATCACCCGACGCTCGTGCCGCCATCCCGCGCCAGAACATGTATCGCGGATGATCGCCAGCACCGTTGGACGCGCGATCGAGAACGGTCGCCGCGTCGGCCGGTCGGCCCATCGCAAGCAGGAGCCGACCTTCAAGCAGCAGCCATTCGGGGCGTGACGTCTGCGCGGTCGCCCGCTTCACCCGCTCCAGCGCCCGATCGTACTGGCGCTCCACCGCATCCAGCGCGGCGAGTTGAGCCGTCGCGTCGGCGGCGACGCGCTCCCGTCGTTCGAGATCTTCCAGCAGGGTTCGAGCCTCTGGTTCGCGACCCACCGCTCTCAACCAGGCAGCCGCGAGCAAGCCTCCGCGGTACGCCGAAACCGCCTGCACGCTTCGCACGTAGGGTTCTGCCTCACGCGCGCGACCGGATGCGATCAGCAGGGCCGCCATCGCGCGATTCGGCACCTCTCCACCAGGCGCAGCAGCCAGCGCCGCACGAAGTGCAGTTTCCGCCTCGGATTCGCGGCCGTCAGCCCACTCCAGCAGTCCGCGTGCCGTGTGAATCTCCGGCGAGTGCGGCGCGAGCTTCACAGCCGCGTCGAGCGCTTCTCGAGAGGCACCCAGCCGGCCCTGTCCCAGGCGAAGCCACCCCTCCACGGCGAGGGCGCGGCTGTCGTTCGGATCGAGCGCGAGCGCCTCGTCGATGGCAGCGACGCCAGCGTCGGGACCCTTGATGCGGCTGAGCGCGTACGCGCGGAGCAACAGCGCGTCAGCGTCCTTGCTGTCGCGTCGCAGGACCTGATTCAGCACGCTCCTGCGCGTTTCGGAACTCGCCGGCGCGCAGCAGCATCCAGCCGACTTCCCGCTGCGCGGCGGCATTCTCGGGCTGCAGGTCCGCGGAGGTGACAAACGAGCTCAATGCCTGCACGGGCCTGTCGGCTTTCAGGAATACCTCGGCGAGGCGCCAGTGCGTGTCAGGATCCTCCTGACGGATCTGCAGCGCGTTTTGATACGTGATGATCGCATCGCCGTATCGGCCGGCGCTCGCGTGCGCTTCGGCCCGCTGCAAGTAATCGAGCCGTCGTGCTTCTGGATTGCGCGTGCATCCAGCACACGCGATCAGAACGATGAGGATGGCAATGGATCGCATCTCTTTGGCTTCGCGCAGCCTCAGTCCGGATAGTGTGCGGAGAGATGCGGCAGCACACCGGTGGCAAACCGAGCGGCGTGATCGAAGGCGTCCGTTGCGGTCCCCTGCGCGGGCAGCATGACACGCACCAGCCCGCCATCGTCGCGGCCACGTACAAGCGCGTCCCACACGAGCAGTGCCTTTGCCCGGTAATCGTCGCCGGTGATCCGGCCTCGTCCCTGATACCAGTACAAGAACCGCGAGATGTTCCAGTCCGCGCCGGACCATCATCTGTCGCACGCGCACCGCGTCGCCGGACGGGGACATGAGCGTCGCGTCTGAGATCGTTTCAGGCTGCCATCCAGAACCGGGCAGGCAATTCAAAGGGGAGTGGATCGTGTCGCCATGCCGTTGCGTGCCGTATACCCGGCAAAGAGACTGACCACGACGTCGTTCACTGGATCGGCGTACCAGCGGTTGAAATAGTCGTCGACGCCGAGGGCCTGCACGACGTCTTCGGCGAACGGATCCTCGCCGGCCGCGTACCACCCGCCCACCTGCGTCGGAAAGGCGGCAAGCGGTTGGCGGGGGAGGGGCCGATCCGCAGGCGTCGATGCATGCAGGACGAACACACCCGACCAGAGCAGTGCTGAGAGGCTAAGCAGTCGCAGCATGGTTCCGAAGCCGCGGCGAAGGTCGCGTCAACCGCGACGGGTGCATTCGATTGTGAAGGGCCAGGATGGCGAACAGCATCGCGGCGCCTGTCACCATGCTTCCGTAACCTGACAACGTGTGCTGCCAGCCGTGCAGCGCCACCGCGCCCCAGTACTCCACCGCCCAGCCCAAGGCCGCCACGCGAAGGCCGTTCACCAGCAGAACGACCGGGATGACCGCCGCCAACAGTGCGACACGCCACGGCAGGCTGACCTCCCGCCAGTGCGCCAGGAGCAGTGCCAGGGTGATCAGGGCAAAGATGGACCGAATTCCGCTGCACGCATCCGCGACCTCCATCGTCGCTGCAGGAAGCATCAGCACGTTACCCTCTCGCAACACCGATACGCCGCTGCGGTCGAGCAGCGTCGTGCCAATGACGGCCGCCTGCGTCTGCAGCGGCAGGGTCAATTGTGCGAACACCAGCGAGGGAAGTGGGATCGTAAGCAGCAGCAGGACGAGCGGGAGCGTCAGCGCGCGCAGGGCGCGCCACCCCGCCAGCAACAGCGCAGTTCCGGCGCACGCTACGATCAACGACACACGGGCCAAGTACAGCTCGCTGCCACGTATCCCGACGAGCAGCAGCACAATTGCGCCACCCACGACGAACGTCCCCAGGATCGGGGTGGGTCGAATCGGCCGCCACCGCGCCCGGTTCGACCAGGCAATCACGAGCGCGAGGGGTGCGACGAGATACCCGTGCGTGTAGTTCTCATCCGTGGCCCAGTACGCCAACCAGCCTGGAGACCACGGGCGCGTAGAGAACCAGGGCCCCCACCGCTGCGGTCGCTGCAACCGCTATCGGCAACACTTGTCCGCCACTGATCCGCGGACCAGTTGTCGGTCTCGTTGGCGAGGCAGTTGGGGCCTGCGACGACGCGTCGGTCATGTTTTGGAGAAGGAGGTCGGCGCTCTCGAGCGCCGACCCGTCGGAGCGCTAATCAAGCGAACTCGCTTCCGGGCGCCTTGCGCCGGAAGCGTGCTATGGCCGCAGCCACGCCCCCTGCAAGCAATAGCAGGGATCCTGGCTCCGGTGTCGCAGCGGTTGGCACAGCGGATATTCCACCTTCGTAGAACGTCAGATGCGACAGCCCGACCGGTTGTCCGTTTTCGGGATTGATCGGCGCGAACCAGCTGTTCGTATTGCCCGCGTTGCTGAAGAGATTGAAGTAATCGCCTCCTTTAGCTACGTAAAACGACACGAGCGTCGCCGGATCGTCAGCCCCCGGCATGTACGTCCAGCTTCCGCTCCCGTTCGGTCCGAAAGTAAACGAGAACTCGTCTCCGGCGATCGTGGGGAATAGCGCAGAGTTGATGTCCCATCTCACCGTCCCGGTCCCGCTGAACTTCGCGATGACGGGCGATGTATTCGGATCGAACAGGTCGGGTATCGCGCACGACGCGAAGTCGGTACCGAACAAGCCCTCACAGTCAGTTCCCTGGATCATCGCGACGAGATCCGCGCTGGCCTTTCCAGTCGAACACATCAAGGCGAGGGCGGTCATCAGGGCGACGGTCCACTGTCTTCCCATACGCGCTCCTTTCCTCCGCACCATGTGGCCCGGCTCCTGAGTGAACTCTGCAGGTCGGCAAGGGTCTGCTGCGCGGACGGCGCTTTCGGCGAAGCAAGCGACGTTCCGCCGGACTTACAGAAATTTTTTCGGCATCGCTCAACGCGACAACATGTCGTTTTCTGACAGACAGGTCTTCGGTTGCCTTTAACAGACGCGCTGTTGCGGCAGTCGCGTCTGTAAGCGCGCCTGAGAGCTCGTGAGAACGCGCGAGGGTAAAGGACAGCAGTTGAACGCCCAGTGAGTAGACGATCACAACATGCACTGTCGAAGTGCGGCGAACCTCGACGCTGAACTGTCGTCAGTGCGTCAGCTGCACAGTGCGCGCGAGCTTCCAAACAAATGACCAGGTTCTTTCCGAAGCGATGACGTCAGCCTCCCGGTTTCCCAGCGCCTCGTCTGCTGCGCAGCACCGCATCAGCAAGGCGACGTCCTGCAGGCGGCAACAGGACGTACGACGGCCGTCTCAAGAGTGAACGACTCCATGAACTCGAAGCGGGAAGGCGAGGCGAAGCGGAGGCACGCGGAACTGGCGCTCGAGAACACCGCCTTAACGATGTGCTCAATCGAAAGCTGTAGGGCGCCGCAGCGCGCATGCATTTGTGTGAGGCGGCCGCTGGCGGCGCACCACCGGCGTCCAGGCATGGCGAGTCGTGTCCTCGCCTCGATGACGCGCAACGGGCGGCGTGTCCGAAGTTTACGGACCTGCGTGTCGCGTTCACGCCCGCGACTCGCGCGTGCCTTCGCCGTTCAAGGCTCATTCTCGTCGCATCTCGACTATTTCAGCGCTCGTGCGTCCGGGGCTCGCACTTCATCGCGACGCTGGCGTGCACCGCGTGTTCTTCTTCGCATCGGAAGGATGGTGCCTCACGCGTGCAGGGCGCTTCACCGCGGAGCATGCGAAGACAGATCCTCCGCGCGCATCCATTGGCGGCCGCGTGGTGACGCGCTTGCGCGTGTCACTTGTTCATCTCGTTCGAGGCGATCTCGAACAGCACGCTCCTCGCAGCCAGGACAGCGAACCGGACAACTTGCGCGGCACGGCCGTCCTCGTGCCGGTGCATGAAGCCACAGCGATGCGGACGATCCAGTTGCCGATGCCGACGGCGTGGACATCGTGGCGATCGCGACCTTCATGCGCTCGACGAAGGCGCCGCCACCGGCACCGCGATAAACGGAGGGGCGTCGAACAGCGCCTCTCAGCTGCACGGCGCCGCTGTGGGGCGGCGCCCGCGCAACTGATTGATGCACGACCGCCTTGCCTTCACGAAGGAGAAGGCAATCGATAGGGAAGTCCCGCCTCCAGGGCCGGCCCGCAACAGACGGGGCCGGTCCACCGTCGCACGGCTTCTTCGAATTTCGTTGGAATCCGCTTGACCGACCAGAACAGTCGGATATAGAGTTTCGTCTGTCCGGGAAGTGAGACTGAATCTCACTATCACTTTAAACTGAACGCAAAGAGCCCGCCGGGTGCGAGAACACCCGGCGGGATTACCGAACGCAGGGTCCGCGACAGACCAACTTCATACGCGTGCAGCGCATGACGCGCCCGGCGCCTCGATTCTACCCGCACCGGACCCGTCATGGCGCGCATCCGCCAGGAGCGCACCATGAGCAAGGGAACGTCTCGACGTCGCCGTAGACGAGGTCGAGTTCGCCAGAGCCAGGCCACACACACATCGCACACACAGACCAGACGTCAGACCGGCAGGACACCGCTCCTGACCCTGGGCACCCTGCTCGCGTCGGCGGCGCTTCACGCCGCCACTCCCGCGCCTCTGTCGGCTGCGGTGCCCCTGCCGCTGAAGCCGCCGCCGTTCCGCGAGTTCGGATATGTCGTGCCCGCGTCACGGCCATTCACGTTCGCGGCCTACGCTGACGATGTCGCCGCGCCGGTTGCGGCCGGCCTCCAGCAGGAGCAGGAGTACGCCTTCGACATTCCGCCAGGCCCGCTGTCGGACGCGCTCATCGCGTTCTCGCGCATCACCGGCGTGCAGACCGTCTTCGCGGTAGAGGGGCTGGAGTCGCTCCAGTCGCCGGGCGTGCGCGGACGCCACAGCGCGGATCGCGCCCTCGCGCTCCTGCTGGAAGGCACTGGCGCAGCGGCACGCTTCGGTTCGGGCTCGAATGCCACGATCGACGTCGCCGGTCAATCGGAGTCGGTGGACGTCGTCGGTCGCACCGAGCAGGTGACCTCGCCGAAGTACGTCGTCCCCGTACGCGATATCCCGCAGACGGTCGTCGTGATTCCGCGCTCGATCATCGAGACGCAGGCAGCCACGACCCTCAGCGAGGCGCTCCGCAACGTTCCGGGCATCACGATGCAGGCGGGAGAGGGCGGCGGCGCGTCAAACACGTCGGGCGACATGTTCAACATGCGCGGCTTCAACGCCGCCAACAGCGTGTTCGTCGACGGCGTCCGCGACGACGGGCTGATCTCCCGCGACACGTTCAACCTGGAACAGGTCGAAGTCTTCATGGGCCCGACCGGCACCGACGTGGGCCGCGGCACGGCGGCGGGCTACGTCAACATGTCGAGCAAGGCGCCGCGGCTCGCCTCGAACCAGTCGGCGATGCTCATGCTGGGCACCTCCAATCAGAAGCGGGTCACGCTCGACTTCAACGAGCGCATCCCCGTCGGCGACACCGACAGCTGGCTGGGGCAGTCGGCCGCGCGCGTGAACATCCTCTGGCAGGACAGCGAGACGCCGGGTCGCGACTTCGCCGCACGTGAAAGCCGCGCCATCGCGCCGTCGCTGGCGCTCGGTCTTCAGAGCCGCACACGCGTGATCGCCTCCGCACAGTTCATGCGCCAGGAGAACCTGCCGGACTACGGCGTCCCGGGCGCGGCCTGGATCGAGGAGCCGCTGACGCCCACCACGCAGGTGGCCTCCGCTCCCGTGGACCAGACCAACTTCTTCGGCAGCCCCGCCTACGACTACGACGATGCCGCTCAGAACAGCGTGCTGGCGCGGGTCGAGCACGATCTGAACTCGTCGCTCACGGTGCGCAACCAGACGCGGTACAACGAGACGAAGCGCGAGGCGGTCGTGACGGCAATCCAGAACGTTGCCGCCTACGACGCGAACACCAACCTCGTGACGCTCTCGCGCCAGGGCAACATCCGCGAGAACTCGATCGTCTCGAACCTGACGAACGCGGTCGGCCGCTTCTCGACCGGCTCGCTGCGCCACGCCGCAACTGCCGGCGTCGAGTTCATCGCCGAACAGCAGCTTGCGCCGACGCTCGCGGGCCTGGGGACACGGGCGCCCGTGGACATCTTCAACCCCGATACCGGATCGCCGGTCGTGGGCTTCGTCCCAGTGCCTGGCACCGCGTACACCAACGGCTCGGTCGACACGCAGGCGGTCTACGCGTCGGATGCCGTCGACCTGTCCCGCCGGTGGCAGGTCTCGGGTGCCGTCCGCGTCGAACACTACGCCGCAGACTTCGATTCGCTCACCGCCGCGGGTGTTCCGAGCGTGGCCAACTCCTCGGACACGCTTGTCAGCGGGAAAGCCGGCGCGCTCTACCGGCTGTCGGCGACGGGGAACCTTTACGCCTCGATCGGAACTACGAAGACACCTCCTGGCACCGCCAACTTCACGTTGAGCGCCCAGCCTGGCAACCAGAACAACCCCAACGTCCAGCCGCAGGAGTCCGCGAACCTCGAGTTCGGCGGGAAGTGGGATGGCGCGAACGGGCGGTTGTCGACGTCCGCCGCCATCTTCCGTACGGTGAACAGGAACGTGCTGTTCGTCGTCGACGCGACCGCCATTCCGCCGATCTTCAACCAGGACGACGAGCAGATGGTCCGGGGCGTGTCTTTGGGCATGTCGGGCCGGCTGACCGACGCGTGGGAGATCTTCGCAAACGCAGCCTACCTCGACTCCGAATCGCTGTCGCAGAACAGCGTCAACAACGGCAAGCGGCTTCCGCTGACGCCGGAGTTCTCCGGCAGCATCTGGACGACGTACCGACTGCCGCGGAACCTGACGGTCGGCGGCGGAATCCGGCATACCGGCCCGGTCTACGTCAACCAGGCGAACACGATCCGCGTGCCTGGCTATCAGCTGATCGACATGGTCGCCGAGTATCCGCTCAACACCCACCTGTCACTGCGGGTCAACGCCTCGAACCTGGGTGGGGTTACCTACATCCGCAACGTGAACAACAACGGTGGCCGCTACAACCCTGGCTACTCGCGGGCCGTCCTCGTGACGACGTCGGTCCAGTTCTGAGATGCTGCTGCACATTCAGGGTGTCCTCACACCCGAGCAAACTCGGGACGGCCGGGCCGCACTCGACCGCGCTCAGTGGACCGACGGGCGTGTGACCGCGGGGCCGCAGTCGGCGCGCGTCAAGGACAACAGCCAGCTGCCCGACGATCATCCCGTGGCACGTGGAGCTTGGCGGCGTCGTCCTGTCGGCGCTGCAGCGCAACGCGCTGTTCATGTCGGCGGCCCTCCCGCTGCGCGTATTCCCGCCGCTGTTCAATCGCTATGAGGGCGGGCAGAACTTCGGGAACCACGTCGACAACGCCATCCGCCAGGTGCCGCGAACGCCGGTGCGCATGCGAACCGACCTCTCGGCGACGCTGTTCCTGAGCGACCCGTCCGACTACGACGGCGGCGAGCTCCTCGTCGAGGACACCTACGGCGTACATTCGGTGAAGCTGCCGGCGGGTGACATGGTGCTGTACCCGTCGACGAGCCTGCACCGTGTCACGCCGGTCACGCGCGGCGCGCGCGTGGCCTCGTTCTTCTGGATTCAAAGTCTCGTGCGCGACGACGGCGCGCGGACGCTCCTGTTCGATCTCGACAGCGCCATTCAGCAGCTCGGTTCCGACACGCCGGACCACCCGGCGTGCGTGCAACTGACTGGCGTCTACCACAACCTGCTTCGGCGATGGGCGGAGGCGTGAGCATGACCGTTCGTACGTTTCTTTTCTGGTGTCATCTCGTAGCCGGCGTCTTCGCCGGCGCCATCATCCTGACCATGTCGGTGACCGGGGTGCTCCTCACCTACGAGCGTCAGCTGCTCTTGTGGGCGGACACCCGCGGCCTGGATACGTCCGCTCCTCCGGACGCGGCCCGATTGCCGATCCAGGAGCTCGTCTCGCGCGTCAAGACCGCGCGTCCGCAGCAGACGCCGGTCGCCGTCACGGTGTACGCGGACCCGTCGGCACCGGTCGCCGTGAACGTCGGCCCACGGACGCTGCAGGTGCATCCGTACACCGGCGAGGTGCTCGGGGAAGGTGCGACCGGCTTGCGATCGTTCTTCCGCACCATGACGGACCTGCACCGGTGGCTGGCGATGAGCGGCGAGTCGCGCACAACGGGGAGGGCAATCACCGGAGCGGCCAACCTGGCGTTCCTGTTCATCGTCTGCAGCGGGGTGTTCCTGTGGATTCCGCGCAGCCTCGGGTGGTCGCGGGTCCGTCAGGTGCTCCTCTTCCGCGGAGGGCTCCGCGGCAAGGCGCGCGACTTCAACTGGCACAACGTGATTGGCGTCTGGTCCGCGGTGCCGCTGTTCTTCATCGTGCTTGGCGGCGTCGTGATCTCGTATCCGTGGGCGAGCGACCTGGTCTACGCCGCCTTCGGCGAGGCGCCGCCGCCGCGCGGGCGTCCGGCGGGCGGACCCGGCGGACCGGCTGCGGGTGAGCGTCGGCCGGCGGGCGAGCGCGAAGCAGCGAACGAAGAGGCCACGAAGTGGGCCGGCGTCGACGTCGCGCTGACGACCGCGGCAAGCCACGAGCCGCAGTGGCGCTCGCTGAACGTCCGCGTGCCGGCGTCTGAGCGACAGCCGCTGACCGTGGCCGTCGACTCCGGATCGGGAGGGCAGCCGCAGCTGCGCTCGACGCTCGTCGTGAATCGCGCGTCCGGAGCAATCGACAAGGAAGAAGCGTTCTCGAGTCAGTCAGCCGGACGACGAGCGCGATCGTGGCTTCGCTTCGCGCACACCGGAGAGATCTACGGCCTCGTGGGACAGACGATTGCGGGACTCGTCTCGCTTGGCGGCGTGTTTCTCGTGTGGACCGGCATCTCGCTGGCGATTCGCCGGCTGTTCGCCTGGAACGCGCGGAGCGAGAAGCGAAGCGAGTCGCGCGCCGCTTAGCCAACGCGCACGCTGGCCTGCGGCGGCGGCCTGTCTCCGCACGCCGCCAGCCGCAGGTCCGATGCTCAGCCCGGGAGGCCGCTCACCACTTTGGCCAGTGCGTCGGTGTCGACCGGCTTGACGAAGTGGTGGTCGAACCCCGCCTCGGCGCTGCGGCGGCGATCCTCCTCCTGCCCCCATCCCGTCAGCGCAACGAGGCACATCTGGGCGCCCACCGGCAGACGGCGAATGCGACGGCAGGCCTCGTAGCCGTTCAGGCCCGGCATGCCGATGTCGAGCACCGCGAGCTGCGGGGCAAAGTCCTCCGCCGCGCGAATGGCGGCCTCGCCGTCGTGTACGACGCGCACGTCGCAACCGAGCTGCTCGAAGAAGATCGTCAGCATCTCCGCTGCATCGGCGTTGTCGTCGGCGATGAGCACCCGGCGCCGTTCGCGGGAGTCGGTCTCCCCGCCTGCGGGAACAGTCTCGTCTGAGCTGCGGTCCGACAACACGGTGATCGGAGGAAAGCGCACGACGAACTCGCTGCCGCGCCCGGACGCGGGACTCTGCACGTGAATCGTTCCGCCGTGCATCTCCACGAGCCGCCGGGCCAGCGCCAGTCCGATGCCGAGCCCGCCCTTACCCGACGAACGTGCCTGATCCACTTGCGCGAACAGGTCGAAGACGTGATCGCGCTGTTCGGCCGCGATTCCGACGCCCTGGTCGCGCACCATGATGACGACGCCGTCGGCGTCGCGGGTGGCGGAGACGCGGATCTCGGTGTCAGGCGGGCTGTACCGCGAGGCGTTGTTCAGCAGGTTGCCGATCACCTGCGTCAGTCGGGCTCCATCCACGTCGAGGAGGAGCGGCGCGTCGAGCCCATCGAGGATCAGGCGCTGGCGCTGCTCGGAGATGAGCGGCTCGGCGAGCTCGCGTGCCGCCTCGATCACGTCGTGCAGCACCGTCGGGCCGCGCTGCAACCGAAGCTCGCCGCGCGACAGCCGTGAGACGTCCATCAGATCGTCCACCAGGCGCGCCATGTGAGATACCTGGCGTTCGATGACGCTCGCGCACCGCTCCAGCGCCTCGTCCGGCGGTGCAACCCGCCGCAGGATCGCGACCGACGTACGAATGGGCGCCAGCGGGTTGCGCATCTCGTGGGCGAGAACCGCCAGGAACTCGTCCTTCTGACGCGAGGCCTCGCGCTGCGCCTCCTGCTCGGCGCGCTGTTCCGTGATGTCAGTAACCAGGGCCACGACATGCGGAGCGATCCCGGGCCCATGCACCCGGGACGCCGACAGGGTGATCCAGCGGTCGCTGCCGTCGCGCTGGAGGTACCGCTGATCGACTGTGAACGCGTCGAGCTGGCCGGACAGAAGGCGGTTGGGGAGGTCGAGGTCGTCCTGTGGGCTATCGCTGACGAGAATGTCGCGAAGCGTGCGCCGGAGGAGCTCGTCGCGACCGACGCCGGCGATCTCGCAGAACCGGTCGCTGACGCTCAGGAACCGCCCATCGGCGTCCAGTTCTGCGACGCCGGCCGCTGCGGCGCCGGACGCCTGCCGCGAGCGCTCTTCGCTGTTTCGGAGCCACGCCTCCGCACGGGCACGAGGGTTACTTCAATCTGCCATGCGTCGGCACCGGAGCGAGCTCCCGCCTCGGGCTGCTGGCCGATGATATCAGGGGACGAGCGGAGTAAGGCCGCGCCGATGGCCCGTGAGGTCCAACGGCGCAGCCAGCGTGAATCGTCAACAGGCCGGGATGTCAGAGGGAACGGGTTTCCTCGCTGAGCGGCGCCCGCTCTCGAATTTCGAGCAGCCGGGCCTGGACGAACTTCGCGGCGAGAATCGGCAGCTGCGCATGACGGTCCGGCTTGCCTTCGAGGCGACGAACGTATCCGCGGTGCAGGTCTGGCGGATCGGGCTCGGCCAGCAGCTCGTACAGCGCCTGTCGGCGAGCGAGGTCGGAATCCATAGCGCTCGAATCCTCCTCAGTCTGGCTGAGCAAGCCGATTGCCAGACACGCGTTTCGCGGGTTCCGCCCAGTTCTCGGAACGTTTCTGGTGTACGCCGGATGCAAGCGCATTGGCGCCCGACGCTGACGTAGCAAAATCCGACGCGGTCGGAGCGACAACCTTGCAGCCGCGGTAGCGCGGCCATCTCCACGCTATGATTGTCCCGCCGCGGGCAGTCCGCCGCGGGCAGTCATTCACAACCCATGCACCCGCGGTTTCGCGCGACAGGTCTGCCGTGCCCCTGACCCTAGGAATCCCAAAGGAGATCTACCCCGACGAGCGCCGCGTCGCGGCGACCCCCGCCACGGTTCACCGGCTCCGCAAGATGGGGTTGGAGGTCCAGATCGAAGCGGGCGCCGGCGAGGGCGCGCGATTCACCGACGCCGACTACCAGGAGAGCGGCGCCACGATCGTCAACGAAGCGGCCCGCGTCTGGGCGAACGCCGACATCGTCCTCAAGGTCCGGCCGCCGACGACAGTGCCAGGCACCGATTACAACGAAGCGCTGCTGCTGAAGAAGGGCGCGACGCTCCTCGGCTTCATCTGGCCAGCGCAGTACAAGGGGGTCCTCGACGACCTGGTGGCACGGCACGCCACCGCCCTCGCCATGGACTGCGTCCCGCGCATCACGCGCGCGCAGAAGATGGACGCGCTCAGCGCGATGGCCAACGTGGCCGGCTACCGCGCCATCGTCGAGGCGGCCGAATACTTCGGCCGGTTCATCCCCGGGCAGATGACCGCGGCCGGCAAGGTCGCGCCGGCCAAGGTGCTGATCGTCGGCGCTGGCGTCGCCGGGCTGGCCGCCATCGCCGCGGCCAAGAGCCTCGGCGCGCAGGTGCGCGCCTTCGACACGCGCGCGGCGTCACGCGAGCAGGTGGAAAGCCTTGGCGCGCAGTTCGTCGAGCTTGATTTCAAGGAGAGCGGGGAAGGCGAAGGCGGGTACGCGAAGGAAATGAGCGACGCCTTCCTGGCGGCCGAGCAGGCGCTGCTGGGTAAACACGCTGAAGAGTGCGACATCGTCGTCACGACGGCTCTGATCCCGGGCAAGACGGCTCCCCAGCTGATCACGTCGGGCGCCGTCGTCGCGATGCAGCCGGGATCGGTCATCGTCGATCTCGCGGCGGAGCAGGGCGGCAACTGCGCGCTCACCGAACGGGGCGCCATCGTCGAACGGTTCGGGGTGACGATCGTCGGCCTGACGGACCTTCCCAGCCGCATGGCGCGGCAGTCGAGCGAGCTGTACGCCACCACGATCACCAACCTCCTCGCCGAGATCATCGAGAACGGCGATCTGCGCATCGACATGGAGGACGAAGTCGAGCGCGGCGCACTCGTGACGCACCAGGGCAGCATCACCTGGCCGCCGCCAAGCCGTCCGAGTCCACGGGCCGGCGAGCCCCATCCCGAGTTGAAGAACAAGAGCGGCACCGCGCCGGCATCCGCCGCAGCTGCACCAGCCGCGTCAGCGCAGACCACAGCCACGATCGCCATCGGCGCGGGCGCGCTGCTCGTCGCCGCCGGGCTCATGGCCCCTCCGGAGTTCCTGGGACATCTCACCGTCTTCCTGCTCGCGTGCATCGTCGGGTGGCATGTCATCTGGAACGTGACGCCCGCGCTGCATACGCCGCTGATGAGCGTCACGAACGCCATCAGCGGCATCATCCTGGTAGGCGGCATGCTGGTCATGGCGGGCGGCGGCTTCGGTGCGGCAGCAATCCTCGGCGCTGTGGCCGTCCTGGTCGCCACCATCAACGTCGCGGGCGGATTCCTGGTGACGCAGCGCATGCTGCGGATGTTCCGGAAGTAAGGACGCGATGATCGCCCTCACACATCCGGCCATCTCGCTCGCCTGGCTCGCCGCGAGCATCCTCTTCATCCTCAGCCTTCGCGGGCTCTCGTCCCAGCAGACCGCACGGCAGGGGAACCTGTGGGGCGTCGTCGGCATGACCCTCGCCGCCATCGCCACGCTGGCCGCGCTCGTCATGGGCGGCGTCGGCACCGGCGTATCGGGAAGCGCGCTCGGCCTGCTTGCCGTGGTCATCGGCCTCGGTTGCGCCGTCGGCGCCGTCCTCGCGGCACGCGTCGCAATGACCGCGATGCCGGAACTGGTAGCGGTCCTTCACAGCTTCGTCGGACTGGCAGCCGTCCTGGTCGGCTTCGCCAACTACCTGTCGCCAGCGGCCGCCGTCACGGAGACGGGCGGTCACGGCGTACACCTCGCCGAAATCTACGTCGGCGTCCTCGTTGGCGCGGTCACCTTCACGGGGTCGATCGTCGCGTTCCTGAAGCTGCGGGGATCGATCGGCAGCCGGCCGCTGCTCCTGCCCGGGCGGCACCTGCTCAACGCGCTCGTGATCGTCGCATCGCTGGTGCTCGCGGTGATGTTCGTCAGTGCCGAAGGCACGACCGGGCTGATGCCGCTCGGGATCATGACGGTTCTCGCCGGCATGCTCGGCGTGCACCTCGTGATGGCGATTGGCGGCGGCGACATGCCGGTGGTGGTGTCGCTCCTGAACTCCTACTCGGGATGGGCAGCGGCAGCCGCTGGTTTCATGCTGTCGAACGATCTGCTGATCATCACCGGCGCGCTCGTCGGGTCGTCGGGCGCGATCCTGTCGATACATCATGTGCCGCGCGATGAACCGTTCCATCTGGAACGTGGTGTTCGGCGGATTCGGTGCGGAGGCCGGGGCCAAGCCCGCGGCGGGCGCCGCGCCGGCCGGAACGATCACGGAAGCGACCGTCGAGCAGGTCGCGGATCTGCTGCGGGCCTCGCGGTCGATCATCATCGTGCCGGGCTACGGGATGGCGGTCGCCCGCGCGCAGCACGCGGTGCGTGAGCTCACGTCGGAGCTGTCGAAGCGGGGCGCGAAGGCGCGCTACGCCATTCACCCGGTGGCGGGCCGCCTGCCCGGTCACATGAACGTGCTGCTGGCCGAGGCCGACGTGCCCTACGACGTCGTGCTCGAGATGGACGAGATCAACGAGGACTTTTCGCACACTGATGCGGTCCTCGTGATCGGCGCGAACGATATCGTCAACCCGAGCGCGCAGACCGATCCGGGCAGCCCGATCTACGGGATGCCGGTGCTCGAAGCGTGGAAAGCGGGGAAGGTCGTGATGTTGAAGCGCGGGATGGCCGCCGGGTACGCCGGCGTCGACAACCCGCTCTGCTACGAGGAGAACACCCTGATGCTCTTCGGCGACGCGCAGGCGACGGTGACGAAACTGCTGACGGCCCTGCGCACCTGATGTAGGGGTCGGGTCTTAAGACCCGACCCTACTTCGAGACCCGACCCTACGCGACTCGGTCCTAGACGCCTTCCTTCAGGAACGCGATGAGCGGCGGCAGCGTCTTTTCCGGCGACTCGATGTGCGGCACGTGCCCGAGGCCGGGCAGGAGCAACAGCCGCGCCTTGCCGTCCGGAACCGTCTCCGAGATGTACTTCATGCGCGCCTGGAAGTTCGCCGGAGTGCCGGCCAGGTAGTCCTCGGCGCCGCCGAAGACCAGGGTCGGCGACTTGATGTGCGGCCAGTCGTACACGACCGGATCCGCGTAGTTCACGTTGCCGATGAGCGTCTGCACCATCGCCAGCCGCGGCCAGTCGGCGCTCAGCGTCCACCCGTAGCGGATCTTCGCGTAGGTCTCGAACATGTCGTTCCACGCGGCCGGGTTGTGCGCAACGTACCGCATCAGGCCGGCCTTCACCGACTGGAACGACGCGGAGTTCAGCGTCTGCTTGTACGACGCGTCGATGTCCGGTGCCGGGCGCCCCGAGAAGCGGCCGTCACTCAACCCGATCGGGTTGTAGAGCACCAGGCGCTCGGTCACGTCCGGATACTGCGTCGCGAACCGCGCCGCCAGCATCCCGCCCATCGAGTGCCCCACGATCATCGCCTTGCTGATGTTCAGGCTCTGGAGCATCGCACGGGTGTTCCGGGCGAAGTCGTTGAAGCTGTACGGAATGATCGGCTTCGAGGAGCGGCCGTATCCGATTTGATCCGGGATGATGACGCGGAAGCCCTCCTTCCGGAGCGCCTCGGCGATGTTGCCGAAGTAGAACCCCGCGAAGTTGTTCCCGTGGAGCACGACGACGGTGTGGCCGTTCGGCGTGCCCTGCGGCGCCACGTCCATGTAGGCCATGCGCACGTCCTGCCCGTAGAGCGTCAGCGGCACGGTACTTGCTGGCGTACGGATAGGGGCATTCCTCGCAGGTGATGCTCCCGGGCTTCACGTCGGACGGTGTTGGCCAGTTCGGCTGCTGCGGTTGCTGGCCGGCACCCTGTGCGGACGCGGTGCTGCCCGCGAGGGTGAGTGAGGTGACGAAGGCAAGAATGAGCGCGTGTTTCATGGCCGAATGATACCCATTTCGAGTCCGCGCCACACGTCGCGGCGCCAGTATGATGTGCGGCGGAGAGGTGATGGCATCCCCGTCCACTGAATATCTCGCCTCGCACGCCCGCTCGCTGGTGGAGCCCGACGCGTTCTGGGCCGAAGCGGCGGGCGGCATCACGTGGTTCCGCCGCTGGGATCGAGTGCTCGACGATTCGCGTCCGCCATTTTATCGCTGGTTCACCGGCGGCGTGCTCAACACCTGTTACAACGCCGTCGATCGGCATGTCGAGCGTGGACGGGGCAGCCAGACGGCGCTGATCCACGACAGCCCCGTTACGGGCGCGATCCGCAGGTTCACCTATCGCGAACTGCGCGACCAGGTGGCCGCGCTCGCCGGGGCCCTGCAGGCCGAGGGGCTCCTGAAGGGGGACCGCGTCATCATCTACATGCCCGGGGTGCCCGAGGCGGTCTTCGCGATGCTCGCCTGCGCCCGGCTCGGCGCCATCCACTCGGTCGTGTTCGGCGGCTTCGCATCGAAGGAGCTCGCCACGCGCATCGACGATGCGAAGCCGAAGATGGTGCTGACCGCCTCCTGCGGCATCGAGGCCGCACGCATCGTCGCCTACAAACCGCTGCTCGACGCGGCGATCGAGCTCGCCCGGCACAAGCCGGAGACTTGCGTGGTGCTGCAGCGGCCGCAGCTGACGGCATCGATGACGGCCGGGCGCGACGTGGACTGGGAGGCGTTCGTGCGGGACGCCGAGCCGGCCGACTGCGTTCCGCTGGCGGCAACCGACCCGCTCTACATCCACTACACCTCGGGAACGACCGGGATCCCGAAAGGAGTCGTCCGCGACAACGGCGGACATGCCGTGGCGCTGAAGTGGGCGATGGAGCACGTGTTCAGCGTCGGCGCCGGCGAGGTGTTCTGGGCGGCCTCCGACATCGGCTGGACGGTCGGACACGGGTTCATCGTGTATGGACCGCTGCTTCACGGCGCGACGTCCATCCTCTACGAGGGGAAGCCGGTCGGGACGCCCGATGCGGGCGCCTTCTGGAGGGTCTGCGCCGAGCACGGCGTCAACGTGCTCTTCACCGCGCCAACCGCCATCCGGGCGATCAAACGCGAAGACCCCAACGGACGCCACATCCACGAACACGACCTGGCAAGCCTCCGGCTGCTGTTCCTGGCTGGCGAACGCTGCGACCCCGACACGCTGGTCTGGGCGGGCGAACGCCTCGGCATTCCGGTCCTCGATCACTGGTGGCAGACCGAGCTCGGATGGCCCGCGATCGCCAACTGCGCGGGGATCGGGCTGCAGCCGGTCAAGCCTGGATCGCCCACGCGGCCGGTGCCAGGCTACGACATCCGCGTGATGAACGACATGGGACACGAGGCCGCGCCCGATGAAATCGGCACCATCGTCATCCGGTTGCCGCTGCCGCCCGGATCGCTCCCGACGCTCTGGCACAACGACGAGGGATACGTGAAGTCGTACCTCTCGCGATTCCCCGGACACTACCTCACAGGCGACGCAGGCTTCCGCGACCGGGACGGCTACGTCTATGTCATGAGCCGCGTCGACGACATCATCAACGTCGCGGGCCATCGTCTGTCCACCGGCGGCATCGAGGAGGTCCTCGCGGCGCATCCCGACGTCGCCGAGTGTGCCGTGATCGGCGTCGCCGACGATCTGAAAGGGGAGGTTCCGCTCGGCTTCGTCGTCCTCAAGGCAGGCGTCGCGCGCGAGGACGCCGACATCACGCGCGAGCTCGTGGAGCGCGTGCGCGCCAACATCGGGGCGTTCGCCTGCTTCCGCACGGCGCTCGTGGTGAAGGGGCTGCCGAAGACACGCTCCGGCAAAATCCTGCGGGGGACGATGAAGAAGATTGCGGACGGCCTCGAGTACACGGTGCCCGCCACGATCGAGGACGCGGGTGTCCTGACCGACATCGCGGGTCGTCTCAGGGATCGATGACGACGGTCACGGGCTGATCGCCGGTGCTACGCCGACTGTATGCGCACGAAACGGTCCTGTCCCTCGTGCGACATCAGCCCCACCTTCGCCAGCCTCTCGAGGACGGCCCTGCAGGTCGTCTCGGCGAGGCCAGTCAGCCGCGCCGCATCGTGAGGCCCCAACTCGTCGCCGGCGCGCATAGCGAGAAGCAGACGCTGCAGCCGGTCGAATGCATCGTTGAACGACGCGCTCGCGTAACCCATGTCGATAAACCTGCCTGGATGCGGATTCCTCCAGCAACTGGCGTACCGGATCGAGATGTGTGTTTTTCGGCCGTGAGTGGCCGATCAGCGTGACGCAGCGATGGTTTTGTTACCCGACATCGCAGCAAAAGCCAACGGCTCGTGCAGCGTTTACACCGAAGGACTGAGCGGGGCGGACGCGCCGGTGCAGTAGCGGCGCACGACCTGAATCAGCAGGTCGAAGTCGATCGGCTTATTGAGCGTGGCGACCGCGCCGAGGGCACGTGCCCATTCGTCGGCGTCCGCGGCGCCGGACATCACGACGATTGGCACAGGCGACACCACCGGATCGCCGAGCTGCGCGCGCCTGAACTCGGTGCCGCTGAACCGCGGCATGTTCAGGTCCAGCAGCACCAGGCACGGCGCGTTCGAGCCGGCATGCCGCACGGCGCGAAGCAGGTGGAGTGCTTCCAGACCATCTTCCGCGCCGACGACATGGAAGCCCTCGCTGGTGAGCAACGTCGCCAGCATCTCCCGCGTGTCGGGGTCGTCTTCGACGATGAGGACAT
The DNA here is from genome assembly GCA_963748265.1 of uncultured Acidobacteriota bacterium. Lineage (GTDB taxonomy): Bacteria > Acidobacteriota > Vicinamibacteria > Vicinamibacterales > CAVVIG01 > CAVVIG01. The sequence goes on from CAVVIG010000008.1 coordinate 86,306, forward strand.
GCCCGAGTGGCGTCACAGAAGGCTCCGGTTCAAACGTCATGCTGTTGAGCTTGGACGTCGTCGCCCAGTTTACGCCGCGGCTTGCGCGCGGACGAGAGGTTTTGAAGAGTTCCTGCACGCCCAGCCCTGGACGGGAGGGCACCGTGCCCATCCGAAGGTAGCGAAAAGAGTGTGGCGGAGTCCAGCGCGTCAGCGCTTTTCTGGCCATCGGCGCATGTTCGTGCGTGCATGATGGCCTGGAAAGGCAGGGCGGCCTGTTAAGATCGACGCCATGACCTATCCTGAATTTTTCGTCGCCCCGATGCGCGCGGAGCTGACCCAGCTCGGTTTCGAGGAGTTGCGGACCCCCGACGCGGTCGATACCGCGGTGCAGGACACCAAGGGGACGCTCCTCGTCGTCGTCAACTCGGTCTGCGGGTGCGCGGCGGGCAAGGCCCGGCCCGCGCTGGCGCTCGCGCTGCGTCACGGCGCGCGACCGGACCGGTTGACATCGGTGTTCGCCGGATTCGATGTGGATGCGACCGATCGCGCCCGAGGCTACTTCACGGGGATCCGTCCTTCGTCGCCCTCCATCGCGCTGCTCCGGGACGGAAAGCTCGTCTACATGATGGAGCGGCATCAGATCGAGACGCGGATGGCCGATCAGATTGCCGCGGATCTGCAGGCGGCGTTCGCGAAGCACTGCCAGGATGTTGTCGTGAACTGACGTGCACGGCGCCCGGCAACGACGCGGCAGGGTGCCCGACGCTGACGCGCGAGCGGTCAACCGCCTCGCGTGTGCATTTCCAGATGCGGGTTCTTCTTCAGCGTCGACACCGGCACGAACGCGCGGCGCTCGCCGAGTGCCAGGCGGGTCTCGGCGCCGCGGTCGTCGCGGGCCTGCCAGGCGGACCGGATCAACGACTTCAGATCCTCGACGCTCGCGCCACCGCGGAGTGCGGCCCGCAGATCGATGCCGCGCGTCGCGTAGAGGCACAAGTACCACATACCGTCCGCGGTCAGCCGGCTGCGATCGCACGATCGGCAGAAGGGCTCGGTCGTCGACGAGATGATGCCGAAGAGGGTACCGTCCGGCAGCTGATAGCGATCGGCAGGCGCCGACGTGTTCTCGACGACAGGCGCGACGCTTCCGTAGTGCTGCGCGAGCCGCTCCAGCATCTCCCGCCGGGACATCACCGCGTCGGGTGACCAATGCGTGGCCCCGCCGACGTCCATGTATTCGATGAACCGGACCTCGGCGTTGACCCGCTTTCCGTACTCGATCAGATCCACCAGCTCATCGTCATTTGTACCGCGGATGACGACCGTATCGAGCTTGACGCTCCCAAACGTGCGAGCCGCCGCCTCGATGCCGCGCCGGACCCGTGTGAGCTCGTCGAACCGCGCCAGCGCGGCGAACCGATCGTGACGCAGCGTGTCCAGTGAGACCGTGATGCGCCGCAGTCCCGCCGCCTTGAGTTCCTCGACCTGATCGGCCAGCAGGATCCCGTTGCTCGTCAGGGCAAGGTCGTTCAACCCCTCCTTGCTGGCGAGCATGTCCACGAGGGTGGCCAGGTCGCGGCGAAGCAGCGGCTCGCCGCCGGTCAGGCGGATGTGATTCACGCCCAGGCTCATGAAGATGTCGACGAGCCGGCTGATCTCCTCGAAGTGCAGCATGTCCTCGCGCGGCAGCCACACGTAGTCCGTCTCCGGCATGCAGTACTGGCAGCGGAGGTTGCAGCGGTCGGTGACCGACAGCCGCAGGTTGCGGAGCGGGCGCTCGAACTGGTCGAGGACCATGTAGGTTTCTGATTGTACAGGGCTTCAGCCGCAAGAGGTGCGACGAGCGGGCTAACGGGCGAGGGTGAGCAGCCGCCTCAGGGAACCGGGCACGAACGGGTGAGCCGTGATCTGGCCGTCGAACGACGGACTCCACCGGCCGGGGACCGGGCGATGACACGACGGGCAGCAGCCGTCGGGCGTGAGCCGGTACTCGCTGACCAGGTAGCCGAAGCGGGCAATGACGGTCTCGCCGCACCCGGCGCAGGTCGTGTTCTCGGCGTCGCCGACCTGGCCCGGCAGGTTGCCGGATAGATGTAACGAAGCCCGGATGCGCGCCCGATGTCCGCGGCGGCGAGCAGCATGTCGGCCGTCGTGTTCTCCGGATCGGTCATCTTGTAGTCGCCGTGGAATGCCGTGACGTGCCACGGGATGTCGGGCGACACGCTCGCGACGAACTCCGTGAGCCGCTTCAATTCGTCGGGCGAGTCGTTGAACCCGGGAATCAGCAGCGTGACGATCTCCAGCCAGAAGTCCATCGCGTGGAGGCGGCGGATGGTGTCGAGGATCGGCTGCAGACGTCCGCCGAGCTGGCGGTAGTGACGATCGTCGAAGCTCTTGAGATCGACCTTGTACAGGTCCACCCAGGGGCGCAGGTACTCGAGGACCTGCGGTGTGCCGTTGCCGTTCGACACGAACGCGGTCGCGAGCCCCGCCGCCTTCGCCTCCCTGAAGATCTCGACGGCCCATTCGCTCGTGATGAGCGGCTCGTTGTACGTGCTGACGACCACGCGCGCCTTCAGCGCGAGGGCGTGCCGCACGAGCGCCTCGGGCGTGGCACGGCGTGGCGGCGCGACGGCGGCCGGATCCCTCAACGCCTGCGAGGTCACCCAGTTCTGGCAATAGCCGCAGTGCAGGTCGCAGCCGAGCATGCCGAAGCTGTACGCCAGCGCTCCGGGATAGGCGTGGAAGAACGGTTTCTTCTCGATCGGATCGCACTGCACGCCGCCGACGTACCCCCACGGCACCAGCAGCTTTCCGCCGCTGTTGAAGCGGACCTTGCAGACACCAATCGCGCCCTCGGGCAGGGGACAGCAGTGCCCGCACGCCGTGCAGCGGAGGCGCCCGTCCGGAAGCCTGTCGTAGAGTTCGCCCTCGCGGGTTTCCCTCGCGAGCAGATCGGCAAGGTTCGCCATGGCGCGATCGCCGATTGTACGACCCGCGTCGCCCCCCATCGAGCCCGTCTGCGAAAGGCGAGTTGATCACGGAGCGCCGGCGAGCTGCGCGGGCAGGCTCAGGCAGGCGGGTCTAAAGACCCGCCTCTACAACTCGCCCTGAGACTTGCGGACTTGGACTTGCAGACTTGAGACTGTCCCTTGGCACGCCTGTTGTCCACCGCACCCCGGGAGGCCCCTCATGCGTCCAGTCGTGCCCACCGCGTTCCTCTTTGCGGCCATGGCATTTCCCGCTTTGGGAAATGCGCAGGTCTACCGGTACGAGACACCGCCGCCGGCGGTCAACGCCACGCGATCGGCATGGCAGCTGGCGGGCGAGCCCTTGTTCCATGCGGGCAGCTACTACTTTCCGGCCGGAGCGACCGTGTTCTTCGACGGCAGGGTGATGGTGCGGACGGGCGTCTACGAGGGCGTGCCGCTCTACGAAGACGCCACGCTCGAGCCGTACAGCATCGTGTACGTGCCGGTCGGCGGAGCGGTGATGCGGCCGTACGAACGACGTCGAGAGGGCGAGCTCGCGGGAACGGTCGGATCGCGTACGCCCTCGTTCCCGATTCAGCGCGATGTCGAACTCTCGGCGCTCTCCGGCAGGGTGGGCCTGCAGACGCCGGCCGTGGACGGGTTGCCGCGATACGCCCCGGCGGAGCGGACGGAGCGGACCTCCACGGAGATGGTGCAGATACCGCTGTCGGTGTGGGAGCAGATGCTCGAGGAGTTGCGCGCGGCGCAGTCCGGCGCACCGCCCGCGGCGGCCGCACCGCCGACGGCTCCCGCCGCGCCCCCGGCCGACCAGCCCACGGGGATCGAGTCGGTACCGCGTCCCGAATCGAACGCCGGGATCTGGATCGAGTTCAACGGCGAGCGCTGGTACAGCGCGGGACAAGCCGTGGACTACGATGCGAACCGGTTCGACCCGGCCGGCAGCCACAGCGGATTTCCGGTCTATCGGGAACGCGGCGCTTCCGGCGATCGCATCTACGTGACAATCGTCCAGGATGGTCCCGTCGCTCCGTTCGAACGCCGCTGATCGACTGTTCAATCTACCCCGCCAGGTCTGGCTTCTCGGATGGGTGAGCCTCGCGACCGACTGCCGCGAGCGAGGCCATCTATCCGCTGATGCCGTTCTTCCTGACACAGGTCCTCGGCGCCAGCGCGGTTTCCCTCGGCATCGTCGAGGGCGGAGCCGAGGCGGCGAACAGCCTGCTCAAGATCTGGTCGGGACGCGAATCCGACCGGCGCGCTGCGCGAGCGGCCGCTCGTCCTCGCCGGCTACGCGATCTCGTCCTTCGTGCGCCCGCTCATCGCGATCGCGCAGTCGTGGGTTCACGTGTTCACCGTCAGCGCTGGTGGACCGCGTCGGCAAGGGCATCCGCGGCGCCCCGCGCGACGCGATGCTTGCGGGGTTCACGACGCCGGCACGCGCGGGCGCGTGTTCGGCTTCCACCGCGCCATGGACCACACGGGCGCCGTGATCGGTCCGTGCGCTCGCCACGCTGTTCCTGTACTTCTACCCGGGATCGTACCGGACGCTTTTTGCCCTCACCGTGATCCCCGGGGCGATCGCGGTGCTTCTGCTCTTCCTCGTGCGGGAGGAGCGCCCGGCGGCCGCCGACGTCGCGGTCGGTGCGCCAGCCAGCCGCAGTCGCCGCGCCCCAGTCTCGTAGCCGCTCCCGCGCGAGCTGAAGCAGTTCTTCGTCGTGCTCGACGATCTTCACGCTCGGGAACTCGACCGACGCGTTTCTGCTGCTGAAGCTCACCGAGGTCGCCGGGAGCGCGAGGTACATCCCGCTGCATCTGGGCCGCGCTTCATGTCGTCAAGGCGAGCGTGTCACTCGTCGGCGGCAGCTGGTCGGATCGATCGGGCGCCGCGCGGTGATCGCGAGCGGCTGGGTCGTCTACGCGGCGGTGTACGCCGGATTCGCCGTCCGCGACACGCTGGCGCCGCTCCTGGCGTGGTTCCTCGTGTACGGCCTGTACTTCGGCTTGACGGAAGGGACCGAGAAGGCGCTGATTGCCGATCTCGCGCCGGTGTCGCGCGCGGCGTTCGCCTTTGGCGTCTACAACGCGGTGCTCGGCGTCGGCGCGCTGCCGCCAGCGTCGTCTTCGGCCTCGTGTGGAGCGCGTTCGGTCCGGCTGCCGCGTTCGGCATCGGCGCGGCGCTGTCGCTCGTCGGCAACGGCGCTGCTGTTCATCGTCGTCCGGCGTTGATAGAATCGATGGCTCGTCATGCCACTGATTCTCGTCACCAACGACGATGGGTATCGCTCGGACGGGATCGTGGCGCTGGCCGAGGCGCTGCGCGCCGCTCGGTGACGTCACCGTCGTCGCGCCGATCGAAGAGGCGAGCGCCATCGGTCACGCGCTGACGCTGCGGCGGCCGCTGCGCCTCGAACACATCCGGCGAGGCGTCTACGGCGTGGACGGCACGCCGACCGACTGCGTGAACATCGCGGTCGCGCAGGTGTTCGAACGGCTGCCCGACTTGTCGTGTCCGGCATCAACAAGGGCTGGAACCTGGGCGACGACGTGACCTACTCGGGAACGGTGGCCGGGGCGCTCGAAGGGGCGCTGCTCGGCGTGCCCGGGATCGCGGTGTCGCTGCCGGCGACGCGGGGCGAGTACGACTTCAGCTACGCGGCGCGCATCGCCGCGCAGCTCGCCGCGGCGATGTTCAGGCAGCCGCTGCCGCCGCGGACGTTCCTGAACGTGAACGTGCCGAAGGGGCAGCCGAAGGGCATCCGCGACGACGGTGCAGGCGAAGCGCAATCACATCACGTCGGTCGCTGTGCGGCACGACCCGAAGGGGCGGCCGTACTTCTGGATCGAGGAAGGGCAGGACGAGTGGGACGCCGCACGATCGCTCGGACTACCAGGCGGTGCGGGACGGGTACGTCTCGGTGACGCCGCTGCACCCGGATCTGACGGCGCACCACGCGCTGGCGGCGGTCGAGGCACTATCGCTGGAACCGGAAGCTGAAGTAAGATAGGCGCTTCGCGCGCGCGGCTCCCGGGCCGCATGGAAAGCGCTCAACATCTCGCCTGTCGGGGCGTGGCTCAGCCTGGTAGAGCACTCGGTTCGGGACCGAGGGGTCGGAGGTTCGAATCCTCTCGCCCCGACCACTCCACTCGCAAAAATCCTTAACAATTTAGCAGGGTAGCGGTCGGTAACGGGCAGCAGCGGTCCGTTCCGAACCGCTACTTTTGCGCTCAAAGTGGTAAGTCGATGGTAAATCGGCTGGGGTGGCACCGCTGCGGGAGCGGCCGCTACGTTCCGGCTGGAACCAGCGTTGTGGTGCGTGTAGACAAAATCCACCTCCGCTTCGACGAATTGAACCGTTAGCCATGCGCGACGGGTTCGCCCAGCCAAGGCTAAGGGGACGTTGTACATCCCCCTTCGGAAGGCGGTCAACCGGATTCGAGACGAGCAGTCTCGGGTGATCTTTTGTTACCCGCGTGCAGCAGCCGTACCCGCGGAAGACGGAAGTGGCGCGATGGACCGCGCGCCTGCCATGACGGTCGCGCGAACGGAAGCCGCCTGCGATGAAGTCACGCCGAGCAGGTAACGTCTGACGCCATCACCCAACAAGAACGTCGGAATCACCGAGCACGAGCGAGCAATTAGCATGAGGCGCGGCCGGTCCTACGCGATGAAGCTGGACTAGCCGGCCTGCTACACGGGTTGGTGACGCAGCGTTCGTCGCGCCGCGCTGATGAATTCGGCCAACGTCGCGGACGTCTCTCCTCGTCGCCATGCGATGGCCGTTTCCAGACTGTCGGGCGACGGACGAAGCGGTCGATAGACGACGCGGCCCTGATTGATCTTGCTGGCGCCTGCGGGAACGAGCGCCACGCCCGCGCCGGCCGCCACCATATCGAGGACCATGTGCAGATGATCGGCCGCGTGAGGGGCATTCGGGACGAAGCCTGCCGCACGGCATGCCTTGAGGACCGCATCATGAAACACGGGCACGACGTCGCGCGGCGGCAAAATGAATGGTTCGGTCGCAAGGGCCGACAATTGGAGGCGGCCCCGCGCGGCGAGGCGGTGCTTTGGCGGCAATGCCACGACGAGCGGCTCGCTGATGACAACGTCGCTGTTCAGGGCGGAGTTATTGACAGGGGGGCGTACGAATCCCACATCGAGTTGGCCATCGAGGAGCGCCGCGAGCTGCAAAGGCACTGACAGCGTCTTCGTCTCGACGTGAATGTCCGGATGCTGATCGTGGAACGCGCCGAGCAGTGCCGCGATGCCGGTTTGATCCGTACAGTAGCCAATTCCGACCCTCAATCGCCCCGCGTTCGCGCTCCCGATCCGTCTCGCCATCACGGTTGCATGATCGGCGCGCGCGATAATGTCTCTCGCTTCCTGAAGAAACAGTCGCCCCGCGTCGGTCAGCTCGACCCGACGATTCGTCCGCCGGAGGAGGCTCGTCTGCACCTCGTCCTCGAGCTGCCGAATCTGATGGCTCAAGGATGGCTGCGCGATCCGGAGCTTGGCGGCGGCCTGTCCGAAGTGCAGTGACTCGGCAACGGCGACGAAATACCGCAAGTGTCTCAGTTCCATGACGAATCCAGGATTGGCGATTAATAGGCCCGTTCTATCGTGTGAACCCGCACCTGCGGCCCCGACGAGCTATGTCGCGCTTGTAAACGTCTGATTCGCCCTACCCATCCATCCTGCCCAGGGTGTGTCGATAGACACAGTCTATCAATAAAGACCTCTCAGCTATTGGACGCCGCTCCAGTTCTGTCTTAGTCTCGGCGTTGGCGAAACAGCCTAGTTCCGGAACGACGATGGCGACGGACGACGCCCGCCGTGGGGACCACGGCATATCGTAGGTCTGCGTCGCCTGTCCCAGTGTTTTCAACCACATCCAGAGGGCCCGTTAATTGCCACTTCGGGCTTGTCCTCGCCTGGACTGCATCGACGGTAGCTAAAACGCGCTTACGGGTACCAGTTCACCGAGCGCGGGCAACTTCCCGGGAGTGGCTGGCCCTTCCAGACGCGCGAAGACCTATCGCAACCCTGAACGGTGGGCGCAAGTAACGCGGGAGGCGGATGATGAGTGCCGTTGATGACGCTGATCTGATCGTCACGAACGCCAGGATCACCACCCTCGATGACGGGCGCCGTGAGGCGACGGCGCTCGCCGCACGCGACGGGCGCTTTGTCGCGGTCGGAAGCGACGCCGACGTGCTCGCACGGCGGAGCGCGCGGACGCAGGTCATCAACGCCAACGGCCGTCGCATCGTTCCCGGGCTGAACGACAGTCACAT
>CAVVIG010000009.1:0-190000 GCA_963748265.1 uncultured Acidobacteriota bacterium
CCTTGGCGGTCGGTGAGCAGCGCACCGCCGCGGTCGACGAAGTTCAACGGTTGGTGTTGGGCCCCGGCGGCATGTCGGTGCAACTCACCACCGACGCCCTGGAGCCACTGCCGGCGGAGCTGGTCCGGTCCAACGGTGAAAGCGTGTTCCGGGTCCACGGTCAGGTGCTGTACACGTCCGAAGCGGTCCTTGCCGCGGAGGCCCGGCTGGTCGCCGCCGGGCAGGAAACCGTCCCCTACAGCGCACCCGTGCCGGCGGAGCTGCTGACCGGGTTGACCGACGGGCAAGCCGAGCTGGTGCGGCACTTCGCCGGGTGCGGCACCCAACTCGCGGTCGGTGTCGGCGCCGCCGGCGTCGGCAAATCCTTCGCCATGAACCGCCTCGTCCAAGCCTGGCACGGCACCGGACAGAAAGTGATCGGCCTCGCGCCGAGCGCGGACGCGGCGATCAAACTCGGCGACGAGATCGGCGCCCAGGCGCAAACCATTGACCGGTTGCTGACCCTGAAACATGCACGGGCACCTCACCCCGGAAGCCCTCCAGCCCGGGGACATGCTGCTCGTCGACGAAGCCGGGAAAGCCGGCACCGAGAACCTGGACCGGCTCCGGGACTCGCCGCCGAACGCGGCGCGGTGCTGCGGCTGGTCGGTGACCCGCAGCAACTCGGGTCCGCGGCCGCCGGCGGCTCGTTCGGGCTCCTCGCGCACGAACTGGGTGCCGCGGAAATGCTCGACGTGCTGCGGTTCCGGGACCCGGAGGAAGCGGCCGCATCACTGCAACTCCGGACCGGGGACCAGGCGGCCGCCGACTACTACCTCGAGCCGCGGCCGGGTCCACGAAGGCACCACCGTGGACGTCGCGGACAAGGTGTACCGGGGATGGGTCGCCGACCGGGAGGCCGGCCGGTCCAGCATCATGATGGCCGCCAGCAATGCCGCGGTCACCGGACTGAACGAACGCGCGCAAGCCGAACTCCGCGCCGCCGGCGTGGTCAGCACCGAGACCACCCCACTGCGGGACGACCAGTCGGCCGGGGTCGGTGACGTGATCCTCACCCGCCGCAACGAGCGGCGGATCACCATCGGGCACCGCGGCGACTGGGTCCGGAACGGGTCCCTGTTCACCGTGCGGGCGATCGGCGCGGACGGGTCGCTGCAGGTGCAACGCCTCGACGGGGACGCGGTCACCACGCTGCCCGCCGACTACGTCACCGCCCACGTCGACCTGGGGTACGCCTCGACCATCGACCGGGCCCAGGGCATCACCGTGGACACCGCCCGGGTCATCGCCCACCCCGGGATGACCCGGCAACAGCTGTACGTCGCGATGTCCCGCGGCCGCGCCGAGAACCACGCCCACATCGAGGTCGAACAGCAGCTCGACGTCGACGTGGAACGCGCCCCCGACGCCCGCGCCGACGGTGCGCGAGGTGCTGCGGCAGATCATCGCCCGGGACGGCGCGGAACGGTCCGCCACCGAGACCCTGCGGGAGGAGATGGACGCACCGCACCGGCTGGATGTGCTGGTCCCGCAGTACGTGCACGCCATCGAAATGCTCGGCACCGAACGGCAACAGGAAAAGCGGGACGTCCTGGCCGGGGTGTTCGGTCAGCAGCAGGCCGCGGCCATGCTCGCCGATCCCGCCGCCGACGCGTTGCTCGCGGAACTGAATCACCACCCCGACATGGCAGCCGCGGTCACCGCGGCGGCCGCGGAACGGGAACTGGGCAGCGCCGAATCGGTCACCCAGGTCATGCAATGGCGGCTGGAGAAACTGCGCAGCGCGGACGCCGAACGAGCCCTCGCCGGGCCGTTGCCGTGGCTCCCCACCGTCCCCGACACAGCGACGGGTGAACTGCGGGACTGGACAGTCACCCGCGCCCAGGTGATCAGCGAACGCTCCCAGCAGCTCGCCGAGCTCGTCGACGCCGAACGCCCAGCCTGGGCCGCCCCGCTGGGTGACCGGCCGGTAGAGCCAGCAGCGGCCAGGGACTGGGACCGGGCAGCCGCGCTCGCCGCCGCGTACCGGGAGCAATACAAGGTCACCGACGACTCCTCCGTCCTCGGCCCCGACCAGCCCCTCAAAGGCACCCAGGGACGCGCCTGGGCGGCCGCCAACAACGCCGTCCAGGCCGCTCACCAGTCGGCCCAGGGCGGTCACACCGACCAGCGGGCATCCGCCAACCGGCTCCGGGAACCGCGAGGACTACCCGCCGACCCCGCGGCCGCACGCCAACGTGGGCGATCAGGACCTCGCGGCCCGGTTGGCGGCCGCGCAACGCACCGTGTCGCTCACCAGCGCGCAACTCGACGCGATGACCCACCGGGACACCCAGGCCGCTCGGCGCCGGCGGTGTCCGGTGCGGCGGTGACCGTCGGAACGGTCACGACAATCGCTGCAGCAGAAGCTCGACCAGACCCAGACGTTGCTCCAAGAACTGACCGAGGAACACCAGCACCGCCTGGACCACCCCGAAGCGGCCGTGCCGGACACGCCGGTCCACACCGCGTCCCGACCGCGGCGGCGGCCGATGCCGACCGGAGCGGCAGCGGGAATCAGGGCCGGGTCCGGGCGGCCGCCGACGAACCCACCCGGGTCGCCAGCCCCGACATCGCCGCAGAGGAAACAACCCCGGAAGCCGAGCTGCCACCGGAGAACCGGCCATACGCGGCCGTGGGTGACCGTGCATTGAGCGCACGAATCAAAGAAGCCCAGGCCACGATCAAGTTGACCGGTTCCCAAATAGACGCGATGGTCCGGCGGGACGAGCAGCGGCAGACACCGTTGTCGGCGTCGGCGGCGAAGATGCGGGAACGCACCCGCCGATCCCTGCAGCAGCAACTCGACGGGGCGCAAACCCAACTACAGGAAATGACCGAAGAAGAACTACGCCGCGCGGAACACCCCGAGCTGTCCGTGCCGGACACCGCAGCCGAACTACGCGCCAACATACGATCACCGCCGAACACAGGAACCGATGGACATCACCGTCGACCACCGCGGACCAGCAATGTGACCCGGGTATTAGGTCCGTATCAGTTCGGTCGAGGCGTGGCCGAGAAGTCAGCGCGGCCGCCCACTCTCGGGGCGCCGAATTGAAGGGCTAAATCGCCGGGAAAAGATTACGTCGCTCAAGGGTGAGGGAGCGTTGAGATAGATAACACAAAAATGAGCGCCGTTTAAAGTTGCTTTAAGGTGGGTAAACCGTGTCCTGCGTACACCCAAGCAAAAGGGTTCTACTGGGCTGCTGGTTAAGTGCGGTAGTGATCTGGCCGTAAATCTGTTTGCGGTGGGGTTGATCACCGGGGGCAGTTGGTGGGGCAACTCCTGTATGGCTTGGCGATGTCCACTGTTGCTGGCGTTCCTCGGCGGGATGGTTGATGCCAGTCGCCCGTCGCGTGGCTGGCCCGTCATTTAGGTTTTTCAGTCGGTCACGCGGCCGATCGGGTCCGATGATGTCGGCTGTGGGTGTTACGGGGTCTGCTGCGGCTCGCGTCGCAAACCGAACGTAGTGGCTCGGATAACTGACTCACTCCCGCTTGCGCTGATCCGATCCCAGTTGACGTTGCCGTCAATGACCGAACCTGACTTCTGCTCGGACACAACCACCTTGGTGCCGGGCCGGTTCAATCAAACGAAGTGCTGGGAACTTCAGGCCCGGCCCGGTGCGGACCCGCAGGAGCGTTCCGGTCGTGTGCCCGTCGAACGGCGGATCCAGGTTGATCGGCTCAGGATCGGGCTTGGGGTCGGGCTGCGGCTTGGGATCGGGTTTGGCCTTCAAAGGCACCGTCACGGTGAGCGTGCGCGATCCTGCACCGACCAGGTCGACCGTTACGGTGACCTTTACCTCGGTAACACCGAGACCGATCAGTCGGTCGTCTCCGCCGGCTCGATTCTAGATGAATTAACGAGCGGCTCGGAATGTGCGATGGGCGCACCGCGATCCGCGGCCCACTCGAACTTCTGCGGTGATGATTGAGCAATGTAATCTGCACCCCGAAGTTGAACCCTGCGATCATCGATCGCAATGAGGTTCAGGTCGTCACCCTTCGCGCCGCGGGCTTGAGCGGCGACGTCCGTGCCCGACGCGAGCAGCCGCGCGAAACATGCGTGGTGATCGGCGTTGCCCAGTCGATCCGCAACGCTGGCATTCACGTCCGAGTTCTCCCGAAGACATTCGTCATTGAGGTAGTTCTCGGTGCCACCCATGCTCTGAATACCGGCGCCGAAGTGCATTGACTCGTGAAGGCAGATGTGGGCCTGCTTCGCGGGGTTGACCGTGAAGAACCGGTCACAGACGTTGACCGCGGTGCCCACGAACGGGCTCGCCGCGTACTCGTCCGGCTTACCGCAACCCCGCGTAAACCTTGAGCCGTCCTGACAATCCCAGTCGTAGTTGCCCAGCGCGGCCGCGGCCTTCCCGATCCGAGCGAAAACCCCGTCGATCACTTTTGCGTCACGTGTCCGGAACATCAGGAACGCAATGTCGGGCACGCGGGCGTCGCCACGTCTAGTGATCGCGGCGTCGGCCATGGCTTTCGCGCCCGCGACCGCCGCCTTCACTTTGTCTGTCTCTTCCGTCGTCTTGCAGTCGATCTTGCGTTGCAGGATTACCCCGTCCGGTGCCCCTTCATCCCTGCGCTGAAGTTGCGCCAGGTCGGACTGATCCTCTTCGAGTGCCGCCTCGGCTTTCTCGGCGGGGGAACACCCGCAATCCTTGTTAGCACCGCACCTCTGCAGGGACGGGACCCCCCTTGAGATCAACTGCGTGACAGCGCGATTGCCAGCAAGCATCTGAATGCGCAATAACGACGCCGGGCCGCCGACTCCGGAATAAGAGGGCGACCGGGCCACCTCCCGGCCGGGGCGAACGCGATCGGCTGCGTGTGTCCGGAACATCGGCCCACCTCTCCTCGAAAAAAGGTACAACGCAACTCGTGAGTTCAGGCGAAGTGGAGAAAAGATGCCCCATAGGGCAAGCACCTGTGCCCACACGAACCGCGGGCCGGTCCAACGCGGGGATCCTGCATTAGATGACGGACGGCACGGTCTGGACGGTGGCGACGCCTCACATCGCCCTCTTCCGGGTCGGGACCCCACGCAAACGTGCGATGGCGGGTTCAAGCTGGACCTTCACCAGCCCGACCGGAGGAAGAGCGGGCATTCGAGAGCCCGTGGTAGCCGCTTGAGCGCGCGGTTATCTGCAAAGGTTTCGGCTCACTGCCGGTGTCATCACCTTTGCAGGTGGCTGTCCGTTGCGCCGGACTACCTACGCTCAGGCCAAAACCCCAAGCCGCCGGTGAGGCTTGACCTGATGACTACCGCCGACCCCCACGTTGTCGATGGCTATCGCGAGCTGTGCACGCGGATGGTGGTGCCGGTGCTGCCGGATCGGACTTGCACGAGGTCGCACAGCTCGTTGGCGAGCCGGATGGCGCGGTCCCTGGATTGGCTCGGTCCGGCCGCGGAGCCGCGGCCGATCATCGGGTCGGTGACCATGCCGGGGTCGGTGACTTCACAGACCAGGGCAGTCGGCTCGGGCCAGAGCCTGACCGTCACTCGCCCGGTGTCCCGGTCGGCGGCCCGGGTGATCTCGTCGACCGCGGCGGCGAGTTTCACTGCCCGGTCGGCGGGCACCGCCGCCTGCTCCGCTGACCGGAGGATCTGCCGGATATGGCCGTGCCGGTGCGGGTCGAAGGCGATGGTGGTGATCGGGTGCGTCGGGGTCGGGGAGGGCAGCACCGAAAAGTTCTTCGACATGAAAGGTGCCGCCGTACCCGGTGCTGCCCCGGTAGTCGCCCGCATCAACGATCACCGGGTGGCTGCGGTGCGCCTCGGCGAGGACCTGTTCGTCCAGTGCCGCGGTGTCGTACGGGCAGAGCAGCCACAGCGGGACGTCCGGCGGCACGGCCATGTTCAACAGCGCCTCGTGCAGCTGCGCCTCGGCGATCTCTTCGGGTTGCCGGGTGGCCCAGATCGGTTCGCCGATCCCGCGGACCGGGCGGCCGGTCCCGCTGTACCGGTCGGTGAAGTCGCGCCAGGCGGGGATGATCAGGGCCGGGTTGTGGCCGAGGTCGGCCATGTCGGCGAACACCACCCGCTCGGCGTCCTCGCCGAGCGCGGACCGCAGCGCCCGCAACCGGGGCTCGGCGACGGCGACCATCACCGGTTGCTGCCGGGCCAGCCCGTCCCGGACGAACGGCACCAGCGGCGTCCAGGAACCCACCGGTTCCCGCGTACAGCACGCACTCGTGCCGGTACGTCTCGTGGGCCTTGCCCGGGCGGGGTCGGCCCGGTTCCAGCCGGCGCACATTGCCGGGCATCGGGCCGTTCGTTCCCGCGGTGTTCACCGCACTCGACCCAGCAGTGACCCGGGCGTCCCGGTCCCCGTCCAGCGTGCACTGGTTCCCCGGACGGCGGGGGTCGGTGGTGTCGACCCGTCGGCCCGCGTCGGGATCCACGACCCGCAGGTGGGACCGTTGCGGGTCGGGACGAACGGATGGGTATGCGCCATCACCAACTCGATGAACGGCAGCGGCGGTCTGAGCAACCCATGATCCGCGGCGACGTGCGCGAGGACCTGATCGAGCACACTCTGATCACCCGCACCGGTGAAAACGCCCCCGCAACCGGGAATGACGTCGCCGCACGCGAATCTCTTCAATTGACGCTCCGCATCGTCTGTCGAGCCGCCCCCACGGCAGGACCCACCTGCACTGAGCTGTGATAACCACTACGCCCATCCGACGTTACCCGCCGGCATCCCACCGGCACCAGCCGTCCAGGTACAACGCCGGATCAGGACAAGCTCTTCCCCGACCAACCACAGAGATGCGCCCGCACCCCGCATGCCTACATGCCGGGGCGACGCCGCCTGTCGCCGTCAACCCCGGCCCCGGGTCGCGGAAGGTCTCCGGGTGAGGAGGCGATGTTGGGCTTCCGCCGTTGCTCCCGGCTCGTCCGCGCGGTACATCGCAGTGTCTTTGTTCACCGGGCGGCGCGGTGATCACCCCTTTCGCCGTTCATCGACGTGGCTCCCCGGGTAGTCGAATGCTCAGCGCCGCGGGTTGACGCACGCTGATCTCACGTCCATGCCGCACAATTGACACCGACCGACCGGCGACGCCGCCCGCCGGCCCGAACAGGAGGCATCGGTGACCATGGAGAACCCCGAGCGGCTACTCACCCCCGGAGAGGTCGCCCTGATGTTCAGGGTCGACCCGAAGACGGTGACCCGGTGGGCATCGGCCGGTCGGATCGGGTCCATCCGCACCCCCGGCGGACACCGCAGGTTCCGCGAATCCGAGGTCACTGATCTGCTCGCCGACCTCACCGTCGAATCCGCAAGTTCCACCGCCTAAACCAAACCCCCGGTGCCGAGCCGCTCCACAAGCGACGGTCAACGGGGTCCGATCCCAGGCAGGGTTCGGCATCACCGTCGCCGAGAGCATGATGCGGGACACCGTGTACCCGGGTAATGACGCGGTCGTCGGCGTCACCGCGTCCGATTCGCCGGCATCCTCCGATGCGATCACGGGTGGCTCGATACCGAGGCTGATCTCGATCTCGTCCATGAGTATCTCGATCCGGCCGCGCAGCTCGTCGATCCTCTCGGTAGCGCCGAGGTCTCGTGCTCCACCTCGTCCAGCTGCTCCAGTAGGTCGTCGAGATCGGCCAGATCCAGCCTCTGCTCGGCCGAGGTGTCAGACCGCCACACCTGGCTGATCTGGTCGGGACGCTCCACGATCTCCGCAAGGGACACGGCCGCGCCTCCTCCGCCTGGTCGCGAGTCTAGGAGGCCAGCGCGCGCGTCTTGGCGATGAGTCGCCCGCAGCACGCTGAGCCTTGAACGCCGACTCAACCTGAGCTTGACTCGAGACGTGTGGGTCATTGCGGCGACAGTTCCTCCGGCTGGGCTTTGAGCGCCCGGCCGGTTCTCTTCTGGGTTCGTCGAGCGTGCGGGGGATACAAGGGGAGCTAGGTGGCTAAAGCGGCGGAGCCGTGAATTTCGAGTCAAAGTCTGATCGAGTCAGCTTCGGTGTTCATGCTGCGAGACCTGTTGTGTGGGCGAGGGTGTCGATGGCTTGTTGGTAGGCGTGGTCGACGGTTCTGAGTGGTCGGGCGGTTGGTTCGGTGAGGTGGGACAGTCCGGTGGGTAGTAGTCGGTCGTGGATGATGGACAGGAACCGTGCGGTACTGAGGCCGGTGTCGGTGACCTGGTAGCGGTGGGTGTGCGGGATGCGGGTGATGAGGCCGTGCAGACGTAACCGGCGGAGGTCGTAGGTCATCTGGCCGACGGTGACCTCCTCGGGTGTGCAGGCCACGGAGCTCTGCGATCAGTGGCCGCAGGTCGTGGTTGGTGAAACCCGATGGTTGGAGCCGGAACATCGGTAGCGCTGTGAGCAGGGCGTGGCTGCGTTGTTCGCCCAGTCGGAGCCCGGGGACCCTAGTGCCTTTCTCGGTGATGATCGGGTCGGTGACGGTGTGCAGTACGTCGTTTCCGGTGATGGGGTCATGGCCGAGTTGTTGGACGCGCAGCAGGCGCCGGTTGGCGTGGAAGCCGATCTCCCGCAGAGCGGGCAGATTGGTCAGCCGTTTCCCGATCCCGAAATCGCGGGTGTTGTTGATGGTCGTTTCCGTTCGAAGAGCTCGTCCCTGGCCGGGTAGGCCGGGCGCATTGCTGCGCCCGGCCCCCCTCAGAACCGGACGTGCACGTTTCCGCGCATCCGGCTCAAGCAAGCCCCGAAGGCTCGCGGGCGGTGCAGAAGTGCTGGTCTGCTGCCGCGGCGGCGTGGCTGCCGGCGGCATCGAGCGTGTACGAGACGGAGGCTGTTGGTCTCGTCCGACGCTGCCGCGTCGCCGGTAGGTGATGGCTCTGCTTGCGCAGCGCCTTGCGGGTGGCGCGGAGCCACTGTTCCCATTCGGTGTGGGGTTTGTGGCTGGTGGTCGGCGTGCAGGAGCAGGTCCCCGCAGAGCGGGCAGCGGCCCGTGCCTGCGGCTGCGAGCAGATGCAGGCTGTGCTTGTCCAGCGGCGGGGTGCGCTCCTGCGCCGCCGGTCGGCCCAGTACTCGGCCAGGGCGGGTCGTCCGGGGACGCCGTGCCCTTGACCATCTGGTGTCGGACGATCTTGGTCCAGGCGAACTTGATGCAGGTAGGCGCCGCTGTCGCGGTCGCCGAACACCCACCGGTCCTGCCGGGACTTGTTGAACGTGCCGAAGTAGCGGTTGACGACCCAGTGCTTCGGCTTGTTCGGGTGGCCGTGCTTGGCCCACTTGTAGGTGAGCCGCCACAGGTAGCGTCCAGCGCGGTGAACACCTCGCTGGACACCACCGTCCGGTAGTAGGCCGCCCAGCCCCGGATGATCGGGTTGAGCCGTTGCGAGCACCGCCGCCGCGTTGGCCCCGCGCAGGGCGCGCATCTCGGTGCGCAGCCGTTCCCGGATCCGTCTCAGCGCCGCCTTGCTCGGTTTGATCAGCAGCTTGCCGCGATAGCGGCGGACGTTGAACCCGAGGAAGTCGAAACCGTCGTCGAGGGTGACGATGCGCGTCTTGTCCTCGTTGAAGGCCAGACCCCTGGGCGCCAGCCAGCCGGCGAGCCGTGCCTTGACCTGTTCGGCCTCGTCCCTGGTGTGACACAGGGCGACCAGATCGTCGGCGTACCTGATCAGCACCGGGGAGCCCGGCACCGTTGTCGCCGGCGTGCATGCCGGTTTGCTGGTACCGGACCCCGGCGGCCTGTTCCATCCCGTGCAGAGCAACGTTCAACAGCAACGGGCTGACCACCCCGCCCTGCGGAGTTCCCTCCTCGGTCGGGGCGAACCGACCCGTTCTCGATCACACCTGCCTTCAGCCACCGCGCGATCGAGTCCCCTGGCTGGGAACGTGCCGAGCTGGCCGAGCAAGTGGTCATGATCGATTCGGTCGAACGCCGCCGCCAGGTCCGCGTCGAGCACCCACCGCCGCTGCGGGGTTCGGCCCCTGGCGACGTGGAAGATGGCCTCGATCGCGTCGTGGCAGCCACGGCCCGGCCGGAACCCGTAGGACCTCGGCTCGAACCGTGCCTCCCACTCGGGTTCCAACGCGTTGACGACCCGCGCCTGAAGGCACCGGTCGACGATCACGGGAATGCCGAGCGGGCGCCGCTTTCCGGTGCTGCGCCTTCGGGATGTACACCCGCTTGACCGGGCTGGGCCTGCCACGGTTCGGTGTCGTGCTGCACCCAGTCGACCAGTTCGGCCTTGGCCTCCGGGAGTCAACACCACCTTCCCGTCGACGCCCGCCGTCTTGCGGCCAGCGTTGAGCTCGGTGACCCGCCGCACGCTGAGCAGCGTGTTGGCGCGTGACCGGAGCATCAACTTCTGCAAATTGCGGACCCGTTTGAGGTCCCCTGCCTGCGACGCCGTGAAGATCCGCTGCCGCAGACGCCGTACGTCCTCCTCGACGGTCCGCCAGTCGATCGGCGTCCCAGTCGAGGAGGTCGTCCTCCGGTCCGTTCACCACAGCGACCGCACGGCATCGCCGTCGCGTCGTCGTCATGGCGTCCAACTTGTCCTTCGGTTCCGGTGTCGTCGTCATCGTCTCCTGCACAGGCTCACCTGACCCGCGTCAGCACCCTTTCGGGTCCGGGCATCAGCCCGTATCCGGCCAGTTATCCGGGACGACCGCGGAGGGGCCGACCATGCATGTCCCGGTTTCCTGCTGCCTTTCGGCCACCGGCATTCGCTTCTCGGGTCATCCTGTTCCCGCCGGGGAATTGGGCCTTCCTCACGGTCGGCTTACCGGACACGACCTGACGTCCGGACCCCGACGGGGTTACCACGTTCCGCACGCACGAGCTGCGACCGGGGTGGGTGCCTCCTGTACCCCGAGGGCGGCGGTGCTCTCACCGGCCGACCACAAATCCCCGACCGGCGCCTGCCGCTTCCCAGCGGCCAGCCCCTAACCCCGCCTCGCAACAACCCATCGGCAGAGTCCGCATTTAACGAGACATCAACGGAGGTTCACGCGATTCACCCGTCCGGTCTTCCCCTCACCTGTGACCCCCGGATGGAACGAGGAACCCTTGGGCTTAACCCTGAGCTTCGCACCCCGCCGTTACCGGCGACGCACGTCAGGGCGGGGACGGGCCATCGAGCACTGGCCCGGAACTACGCCACCGACATCAGTCGGCCCTCCTGACTGCGAGTCCGCTCGCAACGTGCGACCTCGTGTCGCAACTTGTGGTACTGCTTGATCGTGGCGTGCTTGTAGTCCACATGCAGGCTCGGGGTGACGCCGTCGGTGATCACCCTGGTGCGGAACCGGCCCGGTGTTTGCCGCGGACCTCGCCTCATGAGTCGGCGGTCGAAGATCAGGCTGACCTGGTCCGGCCGGCCGATGTCGAGGTTGTCGCGGATGACCTGTTCGAAGAAGACCCGCCCGGACACCGGGTTGTCCAGCATCTGGGTCAGGGAGAACTCGGCCTGCAGGATCGAAAGCTGATACCGGTACCCGGCGTCGGGTCCGCGTCGCGTGAACGGGTTCGGCAGGATCGCCAACCACTTGTCCAGCAGCGCCTGAATCTGCTGCCGGTCCGAGCCGGTCGCAGATGGCCTGCAACGCGGCCGGGTCGTCGACCGCGGCGAACGCGTTGTCCATCGCGGTGAACCCGATCCCGGCCTTGCGCGGCCTGCCGTTGCGCCCAGTGATGCCCGTTGATGCACAGTTTCGCGTTGTACGGGAAATAGGAACAGAACTTCAGGAAGAACGGCCCGAAATCGGTGTCGACACAATAGAAGTAGAACTGGTTGATCACCCCGGTGGTCTTCACGATCCACGGATATGTCACACCGTCGGGGTAGCGACGCTTCTCGGTGCGGAACACCGTGTCTTCTCCTGCGCCCGGCCGATGAACACCACCCCCTGCGGAGCGGTGAACCGTTCGAGGTGTTCATGCATGACGTCGTCCTTGCGTTGGCCCTTGGCGAAATCGACCCACGGGATGCCTTCCGTCTTGGCGAACTGGTGCACCGCCGCGGTGAACCGGTCCGTGATCCGCGCGAGCGGCGCCGTCGAGGCGATCGGCAGCCCGAGTTGCCGTTGGACGTACCCGACCAAACCGGCGGCGTACTGCAACTTGGGCTGGTACACGTTCAGGTACATCCGGTCGATGCACTCCACGTCGAAGACGACGTGCTCGGTCAAGACATCTGCCACGGTCCGCGCTACGGTCATGACGGGCTCCGGTTCGGGATCAGGCGGCCACCACGGCCAACCACTGCCACAGGGCAGTCATATACCCGTCCGGCCCCGCCGTCACGGGTCATTCCTGCCCGACCGGAGCCCCCCAACAACACCTAAGCCGAACACCGCACGCCTCGTCGGGCTGGGGCGAAGCCCCGTTAGTGGTGTGTCTCAGGTTTGATTGACTTTTTGGACGGCGACCCGGCCGCGGGCGACCTTGGCCAGGATTTGTTCCGCGGTCGCGGTCCAGACGAAGGTCTTACCTTTGGCGTTGTGCGCGTTGAGGTATTCCTCGATCTTGGCGATGAGGTCGGGTACGGAGCGGAACACACCGCGGCGCAGGGCCTTGTCGGTCAACTCCCGGAACCACCGTTCCACCAGATTCAGCCACGACGACGAGGTAGGAGTGAAATGCAGGTGGAACCGTGGATGCTCTCCCAACCAGGCGGTCACCTCGGGGTGTTTGTGGGTGGCGTAATTGTCCAGGATCATGTGCACCGCAAGCCCTTTCGGGACCTCACGATCGATGGTGCGGAGGAACTTCAGGAACTCCTCGTGCCGGTGCCGAGGCAGGCACGACCCGATCACGTGCCCGGTCAGCACATTCAACGCGGCGAACAACGTGGTGGTCCCGTGCCGCTTGTAATCATGGGTCATCGTCTGCGCCCGGCCCGGGACCATCGGCAGCGACGGCTGGGTGCGGTCCAAAGCCTGCACGGACGACTTCTCGTCCATGCAGAGCACCACCGCGTTGTCCGGCGGATCCAGATACAACCCCACCACGTCGATCAACTTCTCCTCGAACAACGGGTCGTTCGACACCTTGAACGTCTTCACCAAATGAGGTTTCAAACCCCGCGCCGACCACACCCGCTGCACCGTGTCCTTCGATACCCCCACCCGCTCCGCCATCGTCCGGCACGACCAGTGGGTCTCACCCTCAGGGACCGAATGCATTGTCAACTCAACGATCTCATCGATCTTCTCCTGCGGGATCGTCGGCTTCGGGCCACGGCCCTTCCGCACCTGCCCGAACTTGACCAATCCCTCGGCAGCAAACCGTCGCCGCCACGCCGCGACCGTCGCGGGACTGACCCCGACCTGCTCCGCGATCCGATAATTGGCCACCCCGTCCGCGGCCATCAACAACGCCTTCGCCCGCTGCACCTCCCGAACCGGCGCAGTCAGCGAACGGGACAACACCGCCAGCGTCTCCCGCTGACCATCAGACATCTCCAAAGCCGGCAACGCAGGTCGCATAACCAATTCTACCAACATATTGTCAACCAAACACGCGACACACCACTAGTGATGTCCATGGAGAAGGTCGTCATGGTTTGTGTCGAGCCAAGATAGGTCGCGAGATTCGTGTCAGGATGAACTATGCTCAAAGAAGAGTTCAGCGGATTGACCCTGGCCGACCTATTAAGTAGGGTCATTTGCTCGGATAGCATTTGCTTGTCGGACCGTGAATCGCTCGAAGTTGCCCCATCCTAGGGGTAATTACCGCTTGACGAGCCGCGTTCCTACTTGCGCGCATCATGATAGATTCGACCGAGGCACCATCGTTATGGTCGCGGGGTGCGGCCAGAACAGGACCCGCGTGTGAATTGGGGTCCACACCACCCTCCTAAGTAACGATTGAGGTTCCCAGTGGGTTCCGGACTACCAAACGCAGGGTCCCGGCGGGAAAGTCGCCACGATGGAGAACCTCAAAGTGCAGGTGGCAAACTCTGGTTGGACCTCTGACCCCCGTGCTGGAGCCAGTTTCAGAGGGCCTTGCTTGTCACCCCCGGCCGGCTAGCGTCAGGCCGCCAGGATGCTGCGCACGGCGGCGGCAAACTCGGCCGGCCGTTCCATGTTTGCCATGTGGGCGGCACCATCGATGACAATCTCGCGGCAGCCGGCAACGTTGGTGGCGAACCTGTGCACCATGGCCAGGTGATCGTCCGAATCCACGCCCCCGGCGATCGCCATCGCCGGCACCGCAATCTCGCCGAGCCGTTCCCATGAGCCCTTGACGTGCGTGGGAGGAACCGCGTCCGGCCGGACGTGGTTGCCAATCGTGGTGATGACCATCTCCCGGTACCGGGTCACCATCGCAGGATCCAGGTCGGCCAATGTTCGGTGCGGCCCGACCAAGCCCATGGTCACAAAGGTGTCGGTCCAGGTGGCGGCGTCCTGCCGCTCCTCCGCGCGGTTCATGATCGCCTTCTGTTCCAGGATCCACGGGTCGGTGAAGGTGGGTTCATTGGTTCCGGCGCCACTGACGACCAGGGTCGCCACCAGGTCCGGGTACTCCAGGGTGGTGTCCGTGGCCGCGCCCGCACCCATCGACAGTCCAACCAGGGCGGCCGGTTTCAGCTGTAGATGCCTCAGCAACGCCGCCACGTCGTCGCATTGCCGAAACGGGGCGGTCGGTGTCGACGATTGACCGTGGCCACGCGCGTCGAAGCGGATCACCCGGTAGTCCGATTGCAGATCCTGAGCGAGCTCGTCCCACATCCGAAGATCGAGTGCGCCGCCGTGCAGGAGCACAACGGGTCGACCTTCACCCGACTCGAGGTAGAACAATTCCCCGCCCTCAACCGGAACGGAATTCATCGGATCTCCTCTCCTGGTAGCGGTCCCGGTGTGGACCAGCCGTGGTTGTCCTGACGTCGTGCCGCGACCGCACGGACGCCTTCCGTCAGTTCCGACATCACCCGCAGACAAGCCGCGATGTCCCCGGGATCGAGGTTCTTTGCGATTGGCTCCAAATCGAGCAGCTCACGCTCGTGCAGCGCCGTGAACGTGGCCACACCGTCTGGAGTGAGTGCCGCGAGCCTCGACCGGCGATGAGCCGGGTTGTCCGACCAGGTGAGCAGACCCAGCCCGGCCGCCTCGTCCGCAAGCCGTTGGACGACCTGCCGCGGCAGCCACAGGGACCGCGCGATCTGCGGGACCGTCAGCGGTCCGGCATCGGTCAGGCGCTCCAGCACCGCGCGCATCGGCATTGACACCGCGTGCTTCTCGAGTGCGTCGCTGACAGCCTTGGCCGAGTACTGGTGCAGTGGTCGGACCAATCGCAGCACCTTGTACAAGTCAACAGCTCGGGACGATGGCATGACACTGAGAGTGTCAGCATGACACCGACAGTGTCAAGTGCGAGTCCCGCAGAAGTTTCACCGGGCGCACTGTGGACGGTGATGCGCACCACGGCGAGTAGGACGAGATGACACGTCAAACGCCGGCGGATTTGGGCGATACGGCCAGATATTCAGCAGGGTAAGGGGCCGACGAGGCGAGAAAATTAATGGTGGAGGACCCAGGAATTGAACCCGGCAAGGCGCCCCAAGTGCGCGTCCCCCCTGACAACGATGTCAACGTAATACACACCAGGTTCGTGTGCAACACGAACCTTCAATTGGGTCCAGGTCGGGGTTTGATCTTCAATGATTCCGGCGCGTCAGCATTTCCTCACCGGGTGCAGCGGGCGACGCGACGACCAGGCCGCCCACAGGTCGGCGTAGGTGCCGGCCGCGGCGACCAGCTCGTCATGAGGTCCGTCCTCCACGATCCGACCGGCCCGCATCACCAGCACCCGATCGGCGGCCGCCGCTTGGCTCAGCCGGTGGGCCACGACCAGCGCCGTTCGGCCGCGCAGCGCGGCGGTCGACGCCACCTCCAACAGGCGCGCCCCGCTGCTCCCGGACTCCGCGGTCGCCTCATCCAGCACGGCAATCGGTGGGTCGGCAAGCACGAGCCGGGCCAGCGCGAGCTGCTGGGCCTGTGCGGGGGTGAGCCGTTCCCCATGCACCCCAACGATTGTGTCCAGACCACCGGGCAGGGTACCGACCCAACCGGCGACCCCTGGAAAGTCGCCCGGAGCTCGAGTCCGGACTTCGCGACGCGCTCGCCGGGTTCGTCGCGGCCGGACCGCTCATCGAACACCTCGAAGCCACCGCCCTGGTCGCCACCCGCCCCCGCGACTAACCACCCGACTAACCACCCGCGGTGAGGGACATCGCACCTACGAAGGCGCGCCCTGCGCCGTCCACAACAGGTGCGGTCCTGATCGTGCCCCGGGGTCGAGTGCGAAAGTCACATCGCGGGACCGGTAGTCGTCCGGATGACAAGGGTGGGCTCGACCAGCGTTCGCCGGGGTTCGATGGTCGGGGTCGTCGAGCCGGTCGAGCAGGGCTCGGCCGGCGGCGGCACCAACGACATCGCTGCGGTCATCGATCGAGGTGATTGCGAGGTAGCGGGACTGTGCGAGCGGTGAGTTGTCGTACCCGATCACCGAAATGTCGGCCGGCACGCGCAGGCCGCGTGCGCGGATCGCGGCCAGGGCGCCGAGCGCCATGGTGTCGTTCGCGGCGAAAATCGCGGTGACTCTGGGATTCTCGTCGAGCAGGTCCGCCGCGGCCCGGTAGCCGTCTTCCTCCGCGGTGCCACCGCCCGCCGCCCACCACCGGTTGCGAGGCCCAGCGGCAGTCAGCTGGTCGACGAACCCGGTCCGGCGATGGGCGGCCGGCCCGCTGGTGCCGGTCGAGATGGCCGATCGTCCGGTGGCCCAAGCTGCAGCAGGTGGTCGGCGGCGATCCGGCCGCCCATTTCGTCGTCGTTGGCGACGAGATCCGCCCCGGCGGGAATGCGTCGTGCGCCAGCCGGCGACCACGGTCGGTCCCGGTCCAGCCGTCCAGCAGTGCGTCGTCGGGTTCACCGGCGATGATCAGCCCGTCGAGATTGGTCGACAGGATGCTGGCCTGCCGCTCCCGGCTGAGGTGCGCGTTGAGCTCGGGTGTCGGTGACCGCCAGGTGGTAGCCGTGGCCGGCCAGTTCGGACCTGATTCCCGCCAGCAGTCCGACGAACGAGAGGTTGCGGTAGTCGTCGATGACCACCTCGACGCTCTTGGTGCGGTGACTGGCCAGCTCGGTCGCGGCCCGGTTCGGTCGGTACCCGAGCTCGGTGATCGCCGCCAGCACGGCCGCGCGGCGTGCCTCGCTGACCCCGGGCTGCCTTGCAGCACCAGGGAGACAAGCGATTTCGATACCCCGGCCCGCTCGGCGACGTCGTAGATCGTCGGGCGCTGGTCGTCGCCGCGGGCCATGGCCATCGGCCGAGCTCCTCTCGTGGCGAGTGGTCGAGCAATCTGCAGAAATCTGTCCACGAAACCTTTGACAGGACGATGTCCCGTCTGCCACTCTAGTGGAGCGCTCCACATTGGAGCGCTCCACTCGCCCCAATGTAGTCCTTCAAAGGAGAAGTCATGGCCGATGGCCTCGGTGTCGCGGTCATCGGTGCAGGCATGGCCGGGAGGGCGCACGCGGCGGCGTACCGCACCGCGTCCGCGCTGTACAGCCCGGTGCTGCCGCCGGTCCGGCTGGTCTCGATCGGTGACGTGAACGCCGAGTTCGGGTCGCTGGCCGCCCGCCGGTTCGGGTACGAGCGCAACGACACCTCCTGGCAGGCGATCGCCGAGGCCGACGACATCGACGTGGTCAGCGTGGTCATCGCCAACTCCCTGCACCGTGAGGTGGTCGAGGGTCTGCTGGCCGCCGGCAAGCACGTGCTGTGCGAGAAGCCGCTGAGCGACACCCTGGAAGATGCCCGCGCGATGGCCGATGCCGCCCGCGCCGCGTGCACTCGTTGCCAGGGTCGGCTTCACCTTCCGCCGCACCCCGGGCATCGCCTACATCCGCGACCTGATCCAGTCCGGTGACCTGGGCAAGGTGCTGCACTTCAGCGGCCGGTACTGGACCGACTACGGCTGCGACCCGCACGGCCCGATGAGCTGGCGGTTCAAGGGCCCAGCCGGCTCCGGTGCGCTCGCCGACGTCGGCAGCCACCTGGCGTACGTGTCCGAGTTCCTCTGCGGCGACATGACGTCGGTCAGCGGCGGCCAGCTCAGCACCGTGATCAACAAGCGCCCGCTGCCGCTGGGCGCCGTGATGGGTCACGACCACGCCGCGGTCAGCGACACCTTCGAGCCGTCACGAATGACGACTACGCCGCGTTCTCGGCGACCTTCGCCAACGGCGCCGGTGGCTTCGAGGTCTCCCGGGTCGCCGCCGGTCACGCCAACAGCCTGAACTTCGAGGTGTTCTGCGAGAACGGCGCCGCCACGTTCGACCAGCGCCGGCCGTCCGAGATCCAGCTGTTCCTCCGCGACGGCAAGTCCGCGCAGAACCGGCTACCGGCAGGTCATCCTCGGCCCGGAACACCCCTACCTGGCCGGCGGGCTGGCGATGGACGCCCCGAGCGTCGGCTTCGGCCAGAACGACGCGTTCGCCTACCAGGCCCGGGCGTTCCTCGAAGAGGTCGCCGGCATCGACGAGGCCTCCTCGCTGCCCCGCTGCGCCACCTTCGACGAAGGCGTGCACAACATGGAACTGCTCGCCGCCGTCGCCGAGTCCGCCGTGCAGCGTCACCATACCGTGAGCTCCGCCGATGCGACCGCAGGATTCCGGCCGCCTCCGTCACCCGACGACCCCAGCCACCAGACACCCCTTCGAAGACAAAGGTGTCCGCATGAAGCTCGGCGTCTACAACGCATCCTGCACGACCGGCCCCTGCCCGAGGCGCTGAAGGTCATCGCCGACCTCGGCCTGACCGGCATCGAGATCAACTCCGGCGGGTTCCTCCCGCCGTGCACATCCCGACCTTCGACGACATCCTGGTCAGCGACACCGCCCGCGACGACTACCTCGGCATCTTCGAAGGCACCGGCGTCTCCATCGCCGGCCTGAACTGCAACGGCAACCCGCTGCACCCGAACAAGACCATCGGCGACAAGCACGCCGAGGACATCCGCCGCTCCATCCGGCTGGCGAACCGGCTCGGCCAGAACCGGGTGGTCACCATGTCCGGCCTGCCCGGCGGCGAACCCGGCGCCACCCGGGTCAACTGGGTCGTCAACGCCTGGAACTCCGCGGCCCTGGACGTCCTGGACTACCAGTGGGAGGTCGCCGCCGCGTTCTGGAAGGAAACCGACGCCCTGGCCGCCGACCACGACGTCAAGGTCGCCCTCGAACTGCACCCGCAGAACCTGGTCTTCAACACCGCCGACGTGCACAAGCTGATCGAACTCACCGGCGCCACCCATGTCGGCGTCGAACTCGATGCCTCCCACCTGTTCTGGCAGCAGATGGACCCGGTCGCGGTGGTCCGCGAACTCGGCCCGCTGGTGTTCCAGGCCGCCGCGAAGGACGTCCGGGTCAACACCGAGAACGCCGCACTCTACGGCGTGCTGGACAACAGCTTCCGCCGGCTGTCCGCCGGACGAGCCGCGGACCAACCTCGGCGGCGACGAGTGGGCCAACGAATGGCCCAAGAACTCCGCCTGGGACTTCGTCGCCCTGGGCAAAGGCCACGACACCGCCTTCTGGACCGAATTCCTCCGCGCCCTGCACGAGGTCGACCCGGACATGCTGGTCAACATCGAGCACGAGGACACCGAACTCGGCCGCATCGAAGGACTCGAAGTCGCCGCCGCGGTTCTCATCGACGCCGACGCCGCGCTTTCCAGATAACGACCGCAAGCACAAACACATCAGGAAACGTGGCGGCAGGATCTTCTGTCGCCACGTTTTCCGGTGCCCGCCAGGCCATCAATCCTTCAGCCGAAAGATGCTCCATGACCTCAGAACCCATGGTCGTCGTGCACATTCTGGGTGGTCCCCGTGACGGTGAAAGATTTGCCACGCCGCTCCAGGGGCTGACCGAGGGAGCAGTCTTCCGGTACATCGATGCGGACTACACCTTCGTCCGAGATCAGCAAACCGGACGCTGGAGTGCCGTCACGGTCGACCGACGAGGATCCACCACCGAATAGCACGCCAAGTACGACCCGTTTGGCCCGGCGATCGTCGGAAGACCGTCGTCGGATCGAAGGTAGCGACCTTGACCATTCGACTCGTGCGAGGAACTGACACCCGTTAGAGGGTCGACGGGCCACTGCACCTGTCGCACGGCAGCAAGGTGCCGCCGACGCCCAACACGGGTACTCCTACCGTGTGATTGTCGGCGAACGCCAGGGACTATCAGGCACACTTGAGGCAGCCCAACAAGCAACCTCGATGATGCACTTTGACAGGTCGTGGTGGTACATACCGGTAGCAGCGTTCTCCACCCAGGGCACAACGATGCCGTACACCCGTCTGCGGTCAAAGTCATTGCCGGCGTGATCACCGTGATCTCCATGTTCGTCCTCGTCGACTCGAGCGGACCGATCGACTTCGGATCGGCCAGCCCGTCCCTGGCCGCGGGACCAAAGGCTGGTGCCGCGGAAGAAGGGGCCCCCATCCCGGCAATCGTCGAATCCACTGCGGTTGCCGCTGCTCCCCTTCCCGCGCCCTCGACCAGCCTCTCGGCCGTCGTCGACAGACCCACCATGGTTCAGCAGGTCGAAGCCGGAGTTGCGAGCGCCGCGGCTGTTGACGTCGAGCAGGCGGTCGCGGTCATCGACCGGACCACCGGCGAACTCATTGCCAGTCACTCCGGCGACCGGCGGTTCAACGCAGAATCGATCACCAAATTGTTCACCGTCGCGTATTACCTGATTCAGGAGGATGGCGCCCCGGACGCCGATCTGGCCGACGACCTTCGCAGACTCGTCCAGGATTCCAACAATGAAATCCAATACGACCTCTGGCAACCGGACATCATTCCAACGATCGCCGAGCGGTATCAATTGACCAACACCAGCAACAGCCGCGCCGAAAGCTCAAATACCTGGGGGTCGGATCGGATCACCGCCAATGACGAGGTCGCTTTCCTTTACAAGGCGTCTCTGGACCCACTGGTCGGTCCCACACCTGATGGGCTGGATGGCCGGAACGGCGCGGACCGGCGATGACGGGTTCGACCAATACTTCGGCCTCAACGCGCAGTGCGGCGATCATGGATCCAAGCAGGGCTGGAGCGACCCGGGGTGGTCCCCGGCGAATATCCATTCGGTCGGCTGGACCGAACGCTATTTCACCGCAATTCTGCAGACATCTGCGTCGGCCAAGTACGTCACGATGCGGTCGACGTCAACCCACACTGCCTCGCTGATTGCCGATCCGACGAATGCCGGTTGCTGAGACTCGCCGAAGGGCGCTCGAGGTAGTCACGACAGTTACGGGGACCAGAACTCGTCGCTCTCGGCGGGCTTGGCCTCCACCATCCGGATCGAAGTGATCCGATCGCCCTTGACCCGCAACAGGTGCGCCGCGAAATTGTGCAGGCTGCGGTCACCACGTCGGGCCCGTACCTCGACCATCATCATGATTCGATCGGGGTCCACAACAACGGGCTGCTGGGTCAGCACCACACTGAAATCCACTGCTGACAAGTTCATCGCAGTGATCGCACCCAGATAGGCGGCTGCGCTGTCAATCCGGGTCTCACCGCCGCGGCGTTGGTGGTGTACGCGACCAGATCGTCGTCAAGGAGCGACCGCATCGCTGCCAGGTCAGCTGAGTTGAAAGCCGACAGGAATCGCTCCGCAACAGCCCGGATATGGGGTTCTTCCATGTGCGCCCTCCTGACGGCTGCGACAATCTCTGGCCTGGAACTAGCGAGCAGGAGATCGTTGGCCGTATGCCGGCCATTCGATCTTCGGGCAGGTATCCATGATCACATCCAGACCTGCCGCTGCTGCTCGTGCGGCCGCCTGCTCGTCGATGACACCAAGCTGTAGCCAGACCGCACGCGCGCCGATCGCGATCGCCTCGTCGACATGCTGCCCGGCCTGGTCCGAGCGGCGAAAAATGTCGACGACGTCGACCGGGAACTCGATGTCGGCGAGTTTCGCGTAGCCCTTTTCACCAAGTACGGATTCGGCCAGCGGATTCACCGGCACCACCCGGAGGCCCCGGTTCTGCAGGAAGGCCGAGACGCTGTGGGCGACCCGGTAACGATGGGCGGTCAGCCCGACGACCGCCCAGGTTGGGGACGCCAGAGCCCGGGTGATGACCGCCGGCTCGCGATAGGACATGAAACCTCCTCAAGATCGGCACAATGCAGTTGCTGACTGGCGAGAACCATCAACGTCGCCCACGGTACCGAGGCCGGTGCCCGGGGGAATTCGCCACCTGATTGGCTACCTCAATGATCACGGAGCCAACGGTTCGCGTCCCGAGCCAGGTTTCCCCGTCTGCGGCTCGCGCAGTCCCTGGTGTTCCTACCGCTGGTATCGCCCCGGTGGTCGAGGGAATTGCAGCGGTGCCGAAACCGAACCTCGGCGGCGTCCTCGCCTTCGCCCTGATGCTCGGCGAATTCGGGGCAACTCGGTGAGCAAGACGCCGTCGCCGGCTCGGCTCTCAGGGGAACTGGATCTCGACGTGACCCTGGTGGAACGGGGAATCGACCTGCGCCTGCGGACCCGACCCGGTGAAGTGGTCGCCATTTTCGGTGCCAACGGAGCCGGAAAATCGACCCTGTTGTCGATGATCTCGGGTCTGGTCCGACCGGATTCCGGCCGGATCATCCTGGATGATCAAGTCCTCGTCGACATCACGCGTGGGGTATGGGTTCCGCCACATCACCGCGGGGTGGTTCTCCTCGCGCAGCAGGCATTGCTGTTCCCCCACCTGACTGCCGCGGCCAATGTCGCATTCGGTCCGCGTAGCCAGGGCAGCAGCCGCAAGGAAGCCGACAGCCGGGCACGGCGCTGGCTCGCCGAGGTGAACGCGACCGAGTTCGCCGAACGTCGACCCGCCCAACTGTCCGGCGGGCAGGCCCAGCGAATCGCGATCGCCCGTGCGCTGGCTGCGGATCCGGCGCTCCTGCTGCTCGATGAACCCATGGCCGCTCTCGATGTCGCGGTTGCCCCGGCGCTGCGGCAACTGCTGCGACGAGTGCTCCGGGACACCGGTCGAACTGCCCTGCTGGTCACCCACGACCTGATAGATGCGTTGTCCCTCGCTGACCGTGTGGTCGTCATCGAGGCCGGCCGGATCGTCGAAGAGGGACCCACTCGGTCAGTGCTGGCCCGACCTCGGTCGAGTTTCGCCGCCAAGATCGCAGGTGTGGACCTGATCGCGGGCACTGTCGTCGAGCATGGTGTGGTGACGCCTGGGGGGCTACGGATCCAGGGACTACTCGACCCGTCGTGCTCAGTCGGGCGTGCCGCCGTAGCCGTCTTCAGCCCCGCCTCCGTTGCCGTTCATGTTGCCCCACCGACCGGCAGCCCCCGCAACCACCTCGCCGTGACGGTCACCGAACTGGAACCCCGCGGCGAACTGATCCGGGTTCATGCTGCCGCGATCACTGCTGGGACAGGCGATCTCATTGCGGATATCACGGCATCAGCCGCGGCCGACCTCGAGCTCGTCCCCGGCAAACAGGTGCATTACGCGATCAAGGCGACAGAAGTCCAGATCTACCCATCGGCATCATCGCTGTAGCCAATGGGCAAGCCTCCGCACCTGCTGCGACGTTCGCAGTCGGGGACTGAAAGGCCAGGTGGAGACTGAAACCGTGGAGCTTGAACGATCTAGTGGGTCCCGGTCGGCCCCGAGCGGCGGATAGGTCATCCTGATGGCCATGGACGCTCATGACGAGCCGCAGAAGGAGACCCAGGAGCAGCGCGCGATGCGATCCCTGCAGGCGATCTTCGGTGGAGCGGATCTGACGGCCGAGACGCTGCAGCTGGCCAAGGAATTCACCGATCGGCAGACCGGGCGACTCAAGCGTTGGGGGCGGCGGAAGAACGATGGGGGTCAAGCACGGTGAATAGGTGCCGCGATCGGGTCCGGCCGGTCCGGCGATCGTCAGCTGTACGTTGACCGAATGAGCCAGCCGCCGATCGGAACGCCTGCCGGGGACCGAGCTCTCAGTCACGCGATCAACCTGGCGACAACTGCCCGGCTCGGGCGGGAAACCGCTCGCCGGGTTGCGGAACTTCTTGGGTCGGCTCTTGCGGAGACATCCAACACCGGCCCGCCGGTTGAGGTGGTGGACATCGGGGCCAACCCGATTGACGGAGATCCGCCCTATCGGCTGGCACTGGATGCGGGCGTGTGCCGGGTGACCGGGTTCGAGCCGCAACCCGCAGCGCTGATCGAGTTGCTCCGGCAAGCCGGACCGCACGAGCGGTACCTGCCCTATGCGGTCGGTGACGGTCACGGCCACACCCTGAACCTCTGTGCGACAACTGGTTTCGCCAGCCTGCTCGAACCCGACGAGTTGCAGCTCGACCTGCTGACCGACTTCCCGCGGTTGGCTGCCGTCACCGGTCGGGAGTCGATCAGCACCCGGCGGCTCGATGACATCGAGGAAATCGACCGCATAGATCTGCTCAAGATCGACATTCAGGGAGGTGAACTGTCCGCGCTGCGGGCCGGTCGTCGGAAACTCGCCGGTGCGGTGGCCATCCAGACCGAGGTCGGCTTCCACCGCTTGTATCACGATCAGCCGACGTTCGCCGATGTGGATCTCGAGCTTCGGGATCAGGGATTCGTGCCACACCAGTTCGTGACCACCCGCACCTGGCCGCTTGCCCCGGTCGTCTGGGCCGACCCACTCCAGCAGGCCGCTCGGCACCTGGTCGAGGCAGACCTGCTCTATGTCCGAGACCCAGTGCGGTCCAATGAAATGAGCGACGGTCAGCTGGCCAGGTTGGCTCTGGTTAGCGATGTTGTGTACGGGAGTTTCGGGTTGGCCTTGCGCTGCGTTCTTGAGCTGGCCGCCCGTGGGGTGCTCGACAACAACGCCGAGGATGTCTACCGCTCGCTTGCCACCGGTCGTTTGCCCAGCTGAGTGGTCCAGAGTTATCTGGTCGCGATGCCATCCAGGCGAACGCTTCGCGTGCTAGCATCGCCGCCACCACAAGGAGGTGGTTCGCATGGGGCTTCGCGAAGACGCAATTCAGGCCGCTGAAGAAGATCGCGGTACAGCCAAGGTCGAACGCGACGAGGCCACAATGGAGTTGCGGGACAAGTTCACCCAATGGTGCGCCGCTATCGGCATCGAGCAGGTGCCCGGCCTGTCAATTACGAAGGAAACCCAGGTCGACGGCGTTCCCGAGCAGCATTTCCGTACCGTCGTTGATGACGTTGAACTCCGAGGCCGATATCTGCGTGGCGAGAATCTGCACATGACGTACGGCGACACGGACCGTGAGGTCAACTCACTTGCGGACTTGGGGCGGGCCGTGCGGGCAGAGGACAAGAACCTCTAGGGCTCAGCCGAAAAGCCCGGCCGGGCCTGCTGACGCAGAATGATCGGCGGTCTCGTCGCGCAAACCGCACCCGTTTGCCGCTAGCCCGCAATCCGTCAGTCGTCCTACCTTTATTCGGCGGATTCACCATGCTGAATTCGAAGGAGGCGACTCGTCATGTTACGAAAGTGCCTGATCATGCTGGCCGCGTTGACCGGCTTGGCGTTACTTCCAGCGAATGCGTTCGGCGACGGTGAGCGGCGCCCGGCATACTCCCCGGGTCGCCCGGAGTAGGGGACCCCTATTACCCGTTCGATGGAAATGGTGGATATGACGTCCGGCATTATGACTTGGACGTCAAATACGACCCGGCCACGGATGCGCTCGTCGGCACAGTGCTCATTCAGGCACGGGCAACCCAAAATCTGTCGTCGTTCAATCTCGACCTTGAGGGCCTCACGGTTCGTTCGATCGAAGTCGACCGGCACCGGGCCGGTTGGACTCGCAACGGCCAGGAGCTGACCGTGACACCTCGCAAGGGTTTGCGCAGCGGCAGCAGGTTCGTCACCAAGATCACCTACGACGGTGTGCCGGTGACCCACGGTGATGGACTCCTGGGA
Organism: uncultured Acidobacteriota bacterium; assembly: GCA_963748265.1. Lineage (GTDB taxonomy): Bacteria > Acidobacteriota > Vicinamibacteria > Vicinamibacterales > CAVVIG01 > CAVVIG01. The sequence continues at coordinate 25,973 of CAVVIG010000009.1, forward strand.
ATCGACGGGTTCATCCATACCGATGACGGTGCGCTGGTCATCGGCGAACCGCACGTGGCGGCGTCCTGGTATCCGGTGAACGACCATCCAAGCGACAAAGCCACCTACGATTTTGCGATCACGGTCCCGGCCGGCCTCGAGGCGGTGGCCAACGGAACACTGCAGTCGAACCGCACGAGGAATGGGTGGACCACCTGGAAGTGGCGGGCCGGCGAGCCAATGGCGTCATATCTGACCACCGCAACGATCGGTGAGTTCGACCTGACGAGGTACCGCAAGAATGGCATTTCATTCGTGGACGCCATCGACCCGGACTTGTTCAACCCGGTTGCCACCCCGATGAGCGGCGATCGATTTCTGATCTCGCAACAGGCCAACAACAGCTACAAACGCCTCACCCGCACGATCTCCGTGCCCGCGGACGGCGCGACCCTGTCCTTCTGGATGACCCGGGCGACTGAACCGACGTGGGATTTCTCCTTCGTCGAGGCACGTCCGGTCGGCACGGACGACTGGACGACCCTTCCCGACGTAAATGGACACACCAGCAACGACACCGGGAGTTCTTGTCCGTTCTGGTTGACCGGGTACTGCACCCCTTCTCGACCCACTATCAAACCGGTCAGGATGACGGATCATGCAGCCCAACGGGCACGACCGGAACGTGGAATGCCGCGTCCGGTCTCAGCGACGGCCCAGAGCAGTGGGAAGTGGACTTGACTGCCTATGCCGGTGGGGAGGTCGAAGTCTCCATCAGCTACGCCAGTGACAACACGGTGCAGATGAATGGCGTATTCATCGACGACATCGTTGTGTCAACGGGCGCGGGGACGACCTCGTTCGAGAGCGACGGTGATGCCCTGGATGGCTGGACGGTCCCCGGACCACCGGACACCAGCCCGGGCAACGACAACGGTTGGATCGTCGGGACGGTTGCCGATCTGCCGCCGAATACGGGTGAGATAGTCCGGGGATCATTCGATCGCCAGCCCGAAATCCTGGACTTCCTCGCCGGGTATTTCGGTCGTTATCCATTCCGCGCGGCCGGCGGCATTGTCAATGACTATTACGGCATCGGTTTCGCCCTGGAGAATCAGACCCGACCCATCTATTCACCCACGTTCTTCTCGGATTCGATCTCCGGTGACAGTGTCGTGGTCCACGAACTGACCCATCAATGGTTCGGCGACAGCGTGAGCGTCGAACGATGGCGGGACATCTGGCTCAACGAGGGCTTCGCCACCTATGCCGAGTGGTGTGGGGCGAATCTCGAGGGCTTAGGTCGGCCCAGGAGTACTTCGACCTCTACTACAACGTCATACGCCGAGATCCATTCTGGCTGGTTGTGGTCGGCGATCCCGGCGCCGAGCGTGTTCGACGCCGGTATACTACCGCGGTGCCATGACGTTGCACCAATTGCGACTGCTCATCGGCGATGATCCGTTCTGGCAGCTGCTGAGGACCTGGGTCCAATCGCATGCCAACGGCAACGCCACCATCCCGCAATTCATCGAACTGGCTGAGCGGATCTCGGGTCAGGACCTCACCGAGTTCTTCCAGAGCTGGCTCTACTCCCCCAGTAAGCCGGCTTTGCCCGCGGCATCGATGATCGTGGACCCCGGGACTGCTGACAGGTCTGTGGCGGGCAGTCAGCTCTCGGTGCCTGCAGCCGCGAAGGGCATTCTGGCCGGCAACCAGGTCTGGCATCGGTGAGCTTGGGGTCAACCAGGCGTCGAGGCACCGCTCTGGCACGCGAGGATCCAGTCGACCCTGGGCCCCTTCAGGTAGGCAGGTCTATCGCGCCGTCGTCGGAGTCTTGATGTCGCTGGGGTACTTCATCGGCTGATCTCTTCAATTCCGCTTTGATGGATGATTCCGCCGCCGCCAACCTGGTCAGCAATTGCTGTAACCCGGCGATGGCGTCGACGTCGTCGGCTCGCCTTGCCAATACTTTCCGCGCACTGCTGCTTGTCGCTGCAATCCAATCGAGAGCGGCGATGGCCTCGGCGTTGTCCCGAATGGCTTGTCCTTGATGATCTGCTCGAGCTTGGCGGCTATTTCATCGTCATCGAATGCCATTCTCTTCCTTCCCATGAATGCTGCCCCGGTGGGGAAAAGCCCGTATCAACCGACTACGTACTGTCGCCCTGCGGGTACTCCTCGTTGAGCGCCACCGGCAAAGCCTGCTCCAGGATGTCACCCTCGTCCGCTTCGACCTCGGCCGAGGCCTCGGCGAGCGGGTCGGTGGCCTGGTCCTCCGGATCGTTCGTCACCGGAGTCCCTTGTTCGAAATAGTCGGCTTCCGGAGTTTCCAGACCGGGTTCGTTGTCGTCGGTTGACATCACAGGTTCCTTTGACAGTCGGTGTTCGGCAGGCGCGGTCGACGCCCCGCGAACCTACCCTCCAACAGCGGGGTCCCGCCGATCGGCACCTTCAGTACTTTCTCCCGGTGCCCCCATCGCAGGTGCTTGACCACCGACTCGATTCAGGCGGACTGCAATCGCCGATCGCCACCCTGGAGCGTGCCGGCTGGTCGACGGCGTTGGACACGCGGTCGAAAGTGGTCTGTGGGTCGCGATGTTCGCGACCTGTGGCGCGACGGTGGTGCTCGATGTTGTCCTGGTTTTGTGACGCCCGGTGCCGATTCGATCGTTCAGCTCAACTGGGTTCCAGGTCGCCCGCAGTCACCCCGACCACCGTGACCGATCCTCCTGGGACCGCCATGAACTCCACCGTGTAGGTGGTGTCCGCCCACCCAGGTTGCTGATTGACGATCTTCCCGGGTGATCCGTGCTGCACGACGACCGTTCGGCCGCGCTGAATGTCGTGTACCGCTCGCACAGCCGAAAGCGTTTCAAGGGGCATCGTTACTCCTTGGTGTCGGTGGTGACCCGGACAGTACCGAGAGTTGACCACATTGAATAGGCATTCGTTCTGAACAAACCGATTGTTCCCAGCCCACCGCGCAGAGTGTCCAAACATGCTATCCGACAACACTTTTCGGTCCTCGAACTACGCGCACCGAGCAGCACGATTTGTTATCGAAGGACCCGAAGCCAGAGATTCGTTGCCAGTGCGGCCTGACTCAGGCTGATGCGTTCAAGCTTGACAGTGCTTCCGCCCGGAAAGTCGAAAAGGCGGACTCCGTCACCGAGCAGGACCGGCGCAATACACACGAGGATCTCATCGAGCGCACCCGCCGCGATGCATTGTCGGGCAACATCGGCGCCAAGCACATTGACGTACTTGCCCCCAGCGGCAGACTTTGCCGCGGCAATTGCGGCGTCGAGATCGCCGAAGAAGGTAACTCCAGGAGACGGAGAAAGGTGCGGGTAATGAGTCAGCACAAATTGTGGACCGGACCAGCCACCGCCGAAGGCCTCGCCTTCCGAACTCGTGCCCTGATACGGGTCGTCACCGCCGAAGGTGCGGTGACCGACCAGCAAAGCACCGATCTCTCCGGTCAAATCGTCGATTGTTGGATTTGGCCCGAGAAGGGCGACATCCAGGACATGTCGCCGTCCACGCCCGCGATGAAACCGTCCAAGGACATGGTCGCCGAATAGAGCAACTTTGCCACGAACAACCTCCGGTTTGCATCAGCGCCTGAACAGCTTCGGATAGCGATGGGATCGCCGGGATGGCAACGGTCAGATGTTGGTCGTCGAGAAGACGATGTCCCTGTGGCCGACTCGTCGTCTTGTTGACGATTGCCAAGATATACGGGGCCTTGTGCGGACTGCTCGATGCTCCAGCGACGCATGTGGCGGAGGACCGCGCCAAATGTCTCGTCACCGTGATGATGTTGAGCGTACAGCGCGGCGAAGTACTGCGCGAATCCTTCGCTCAACCACTGTTCGTGATAGTTGCCGCCAGCCAACCGCCTGTCCCCACCATTGATGCGCGAGCTCATGCGCCAGGAAGAACTCGGGGTAGCCATGGAAGTTGGCGGGGTCGTTGTGCCACACGAACGGCGTATTCGGCCGCGGTTGATTCAGGACGGCGAAGTAGCCGGGACTATGACCTCCGGGCAAGTCGCTCTCCACCAGCGCGAGCGTGAAGCTCTCATAGGGCGAGTCGCCGATGAGCGACTTGATAAAACTGAGCGATATCGCCCGCCTGCGCGACGAACTCGCGCCCGCGATACTGCTGGCCGGGATTCGATTCGACCCTGATGTCAAGTCGACGCCGACCCGCCCGCGATTCCCGCGTCGGCCGGCGCGGAAACGACCGGCCGCTCGATCGTCGTCGTCAGGCGCCATGGTCGAAGGTGACGGTCGTCTGCTCCGCCTGCGTGAATCGGCTCACGATGAAGGCCAGGTAACGGAGCGGGCGCGTGGCGGTGAACTGGTACACCTTCCGGTTCTGCGAGACCTGCTCTCCACGAACGAGTGTCGGTGAATCGGGACGCCAACTCCCCCGTTGCCACGCAACTGAGCGTGGCTGGAACGGAAATGCGCATGGTCGCTGTTGACGTAGTCGCTGATCGGCGCCTGCGGGTACCAGTAGCTGCGGCTGCTGTAGAGATAGTTCGGTTCGGTGTGTAGTGGAGCCACGTAGAGGTCCGAATTCCGATTCCGCGGTTGGGGATCGGGCGGCGCGTTGACCAGGCGCCAGCGTTTCGCGGTCCGGCATCTGCGGGCTCAATCGGCCGCCATACGCGATCCTCAGGGTGATCTGGGTGTCGCGCGTCAGAGGCATCGGCAGGTTCACCAGCAACGTATTCTGGTTCTTCACGCGCAGGCTGAACAGCCAGCCGAACTGCGTCGCTGACGACCGAGCGGACAGGTCAGCGGTTCGGCCAACGCCATGGTGATCTGGCTGATGCAACGGCGCCCGGGTCTTCAACCGGACCGTGGCGAGCCCCTCGATCCACCGTCGCTCGGGATCGACGACCAGGTCGATGTCGTGATCGAGGATGTCGTACGCGACGAGGTCGTCTTCGTTGTAGAAGCGTCCGCGCGATGCGAGCTTCTCCACCGATGGCGTAGACCGCGATGTTTCGCTGGCGCCGGCGATCGAACAGCGAGATGTCTTCGGATTCGGACCGGCCGCGCGAATAGGTCAGGGTGTCGAACCGGCGCGTCCGGACTTCGGCGAGGAAATCTCCGGCGGCGGGCAGCAGCGACCAGGTGTCGCGCGACAGGTCGCCAAGTCGCAAGCCCGAACGACTTGGCCGATTCCTCACGGAAGATCTGTTCGGCGCGGCGCAGTTCGCGCGGATCGACCGGCCGTTCGACCGAGTTGCGCGACGTCGGCGTGCGCGTCGACCGCGCCGACCCGGACGTACGCCGCATCGAACCGCGACTCGAGCGTGTCGGACCCTGAGAAGATCCTGACCTGTCCCTTTTCGGTGTCCGGCGTCGGGCTGAAGCGCATCTCGCCGCGTCCGAGCAGGACGAGACCGGTGACGCCCTGATCGGTGTCGATCGTGAACACCGAGCCTTCGGTCAGGGTCAGATCGAGATCTTCGGCGATCGCAGTGTGAAATTGCGCGCGTCGAACTGCTCGTTCGGGTTGAGCGACAGCCGGTACAGATTGTCGACGCCGGAGAGCCGCTTCTGGCCGGCGATGCGCCACTCGTTCTCGCCGCTCTTTTTCATGATCGAGTTGCCAGGTGGCGATGCGCGCACGATCTGCCGATTCCACGAACGCGTCGACCACCAGTCGATAGCCGGCTCCCGGCGCGCCGGCCGGTCAAATGGTGCGCGGTCGCGCTCCCGGATGACGGCCCGCGTGGCGCCGGGGCGAATCTCGGTCGCCGCGAACTCGTCCGCGCTGTTCGGGTCCATCGTCGGGGCGAGCAGCGCGCGGTACGCCGGTCGAGTCGTCCTTCAGCGCCGCGTCCTCGACGCGTTGCAGACAGGCGCGAATCTCCTGGTCGTCGTCCTGGGGCGCTGCGGCAACTGGTCGCACTGGGGCCGACCAGGCCGCCAGCAGGATTGCGCGGCAAGAGCGCCGCCACGGAGCCCCGCGTCTCATACGTGCACGGGCTTCGCGGATGATTCCGAGCTCCCGGCCGACCCGGGCAAAGGCGTCGAGCGCGAATGCAGCTCGTCGCGCGTGTGCGTGGCGGTGACGATGGTCCGGACGCGCGCCTGATCGCGAGCGACGGTCGGAAACCCGATGCCCTGTGCGAACACACCTCGCGCGAACAGGCGATCCGAGAGCTGCATCGCCAGCGCGCCGTCCCCGACGATCACCGGCGTGATCGGGCTTTCGCTGGCTCCGGTGTCGAAGCCGAGCGCCTGCAGTCCCGCCTTGAAGAAGCGGGTGTTGTCCCACAGCCGATCGATGATCTGCGGTTCCTCGATCAGCACGTCGATGGCGGCGATGCAGGCGGCGGCGACGGCGGGAGGATGCGAGGTCGAGAACAGAAACGGGCCGCGCGCGGTGGTGAAGGAAGTCGATGAGCGTCGCGGCTGCCGGCGACGTAGCCGCCGAGCGCGCCGATTGCCTTCGACAGCGTGCCGACCTGCACGTCGACCCGGCCGTGGACGTCGAAGTGATCGATGGTGCCGCGGCCGTTCGCTGCCGAACACGCCGCTCGCATGGGCATCGTCGACCATCATGATGCAGCCGAATTCCTCGGCGAGCGCTGCACAGCTCCGGCAGCGGCCCGAGGTCGCCGTCCATGCTGAACACGCCGTCGGTGATGAGCAGCTTGCGCTGCGCGGCCGGCAGCGAACGAAGTACCTGCCGCGCGGCGTCGACGTCCTTGTGCGGGAACACCTTGATCGTCGCCCGGCTCAGACGGCAGCCGTCGATGATGCTCGCGTGATTCAATTCGTCGGACACGACGACGTCGTCTTTGGTGAGGATCGACGAGACCGTGCCGGCATTGGCGGTGAACCCGCTTTGGAAGACGACCACGGCTTCGGTCTTCTTGAATTCGGCAAGCCGGCGCTCGAGCTCCACGTGGATGTCCATCGTGCCGGCGATGGTCCGGACCGAACCCGACCCGACGCCGAGGCGCCGGATCGCCTCGAGCGCCCGCTCGCGCAGTCGCGGATGGGTCGTCAGCCCGAGATAGTTGTTCGACGAGAGGTTGACGACCTGTCGGTGGTCGACAAGCGTACGCTGCGCGCTGCTCGCCTTCGAGCACGCGGAGACGCCGGAACAGCCCCTGCTGTTTCAGCGTCTCGATCTCCGGGGAGAGGTAGCCGAGCGGATCGGGCCGCATGTCGTTGTCCGAAAACCCTAACGACAGTATAGGACTAACGACCCGTCGGCCGACCAGAGATGGCTAGGGAGTCATATAGAGAAAAATGGCCGCCCAGGGCAGGATCGCGACCGCGATGTAGACCGCGGTGAGAAACGCGACAACATGATGGACGCGGCGGAGATGCAGGATGATCCCGCACCCGGCAGCCAGGAGCTTGGTCGCGGTCAGGCCAGGCCCTACGCCCGCATACGCGACCGCGGAGCTGACGAGCGGATTGGCTTCGATTCCGGGACCCCACCGGGCGATGCCCATGTAGGTGAGGACCCCGTCGAGGACCTGCACGATCAGAAAGCTGATCACCGCGAGATCGCCAAACAGCCTAGGTGATGTGTCCCACGGCTTGTATAGACGTGCCATTCGATTACCGAAAAGGGTCGCCTCCCTGCTCACGACGCCACTTCTACGGCCTCTACGTTCTCACTCCTCAAGAGGAATGCCAACACGTGGTCTGCGACGATCAGGTTCCGTCCGGCAGCCGGTCGCGCTCGTCCAGCAGCTCTTGCACGAGCACCCGGAGGATAGCGGCGGAGGGGACGGCCAGAATCGCTCCGGTTATCCCCAGAAGGGCTCCGCCGATCAAAAGGGCGACGATGACCGTGACCGCGCTCACGCCGACTTGCCGCTCCATCACTTTTGGAACCAAGAGGTGGTTCTCAGCAGGGGGCAGGGTCCGCCCGTCACCGCAGATACTCGGCCGTGAACTCGCCCATGAGGCGGTAAATCTCGCCCAGTTCCTCCGGCGAAGCGAGAAATACAATTCGCAGGAACCCCTCCGTGGCCGGAAGGCCAAAGCCGGATCCGTACACGCACAGCACACCTGTTGCTCGCAATAGTGCGAGCACGTAGTCCTCGTCGGTCCGGCCCGGCGGCAGGGGAATCCGGGGCATCGCATAGAACGCGGCGCCTGGCGTCATGCACGTGACGCCGGGTATCGCGCGCAAGCGCTCACCTGTGAGGTTCGCGCGCTCCTTGAGCGCCGCGCGAAACGACTCCCTGGTGCGACCGATCTCCTGTCAGCGCCGCAGCGACGGCGTGCTGCATCGGGACGGCACTGCACAGCCGGCCGTCCGCCAGCTTTTTGATGGCTGTCGCCACCTCGTCGAGACGCGGTGATGCGCCGACGGCGATCCAGCCCGTGCGCCAGCCGGGTGCCAGATACGCCTTCGACAGACTCGAAAACGAAATGACGGCGGCGTCTCGCTGGAGACTGCCGATTGGCGCGACCGGGCCGGCGTATCCGAGATCGCCGTAAACCTCGTCGGCCAGCATCGGCAGACCGTGGCGTTCGGCGAAATCGATCAGCTGACGGCGCACCGCCGTGGGATAATTGGCGCCTGTCGGATTGTTTGGATCGATGACCACAAGCGCCCGAGTTGCCGGTGTGACGAGGCCACCGAGATGGTCGAAGTCGGGAATCCATCCGCCGCTCGCCTGCGTATGGTAATAGACTGCCCGGGCGCCCAGCTTGGCGATGACGGCCGTGTAGAGCGGGTAAGTCGGCAGCGGTACGAGTACCTCATCGCCGTGATCGACAAGCGCGCTCAACGCGATCTCGATTCCCTCGGAGGTTCCCGCGGTGACGACCACGCGGTCGGGCGTCACCGGCCAGCCGCGATTCGTGTACTCCGCAGCGATCGCCTCCCGGGCCGGCGCGATGCCGGCGGATGGGCCGTACCCATTGTGACCGTCTGTGATCGCGCGTTGCACCGCATCGATCATGTGCCGGGGGGTCTTGAAACCGAAGGCAATCGGATCGCCGACGTTCAGGTAGCGAACGCGTCGGCCGCCGTCTTCCACGCGCTTCGCTTCGGCGACGATATTGCGGATGGCATACGTGAACTGGCTCACACGGGGTGCGACGGGAACGGAAGTCTGCGTCGGATTCACCTGCCGATCTTACAGCGAGTGCTTTTCTGCACACCTTGAACGGCGTGCAAAAAGACGTAAATATTACGTAGCGACCTGCGGTCGATCTCGGGAGTGTGTAGAAATTACTCGAATTGACGACCCTTCGGACGGCCCGTCCGAAGCGTATAATTTAATAAAGGCTTATTCATCAATGCTTTACTTTGTGGCAGCGAGTTTGAAGTAGGGAGGGCCATGGAGCAGCGGGGTTGGCCCACGGCAGCGATAGGCGTCCTCTTTTGGACGTGTTCCTTCGGGTCGATTGAACCGAAGGCGCAGCAATCTCCCGTCGCAGCCTTCTCGTCGAGCGTGGATCTCGTGCGCGTGACAGCGATTGTTCGGGACAAGAAGGGCCGCTTTGTCGGAGACCTGACGACGAGGGATTTCGAGATCCTCGACGGCGGCGTTCGGCGCTCCATCAGCGATTTTCGTCCCGACCTTTCCGCCGTCAGCGTGGCTCTGCTGTTTGATGTCAGCGGCAGCATGGAAGGGTTGATGGGTCAGGCGCGCGAGTCCGCAGGCCACCTTCTCGGGTGGCTCGAGGCCGGTCGGGACGAAGGGGCGGTATTTACTTTCGACACGCGGCTTGACGAGGTCGCTGCGTTCACAACGGACCTCGCTTCTCTTCCTGCGCGTCTCGAGACGGTGAGACCGTTCGGCGCGACGTCGCTGCACGACGCGATCGCGCAAGCACGGCCGAGCGGGTCGAGTAACCGCGTCGGGCGCCGGCGCGCCGTGGTCGTCTTCACCGACGGCAACGACAACTCCAGCCGGCTGACGCCCGGCGAGGTCTCGGGCATCGCCAGCGCGATCGATGTGCCGGTCTACATCATCGGCATCGTCTCGTCGATTGACAATCCCGCGGCCGAGGTCGGCAGCCGGCGCGCCATCGTCGCTCGCGGGGACGTTGAGCGACTTGGCGGCATGGACGGGCGGCCGGACGTTCGTCGTCAGCTCGTCGGCCCAGCGAAGCGTTGTCGCGCGGCAGATCGTTGACGAACTTCGCCATCAGTACCTGATGGCGTTCGAATCGAGCGGCAGGCCGGGCTGGCATCCGCTCGTGGTCCGCGCCCGTGGCAAGGATCTCACCGTACGGGCCCGGAGCGGTTATATCGCGGGGCAATCTCGCCCGATTTCGCAGTAGGAGGATCGACCATGTTTCGGAGATTGTTAATGGCCGTTCCCATCGCGGTAATCGCTGTTGGCGGGTCGACCGCCTGCGCCACGAAGAAGTTCGTTCGAACGAGCGTCGGTGAGGTCAACGACAAGGTCGACTCGCTCGGGCGATCCGCTCGAGGAGACGCAGGAGCGCACCCGCCAGAACGAGGCGAAGATCGGCGAAGTCGACAAGACGGCGCAGGCGGCAGGTGCCTCGGCACAGGCGGCGGGTGCCGCAGCCAAGGACGCGCGCGGTGCGGCCAATCAAGCCTCCGGCGCGGCGAAAGCAGCCGCGAACACGGCGTCCACGGCCGTCGCGAAGGCCGAAGCAGTCGACAAGGCAACGCGTAAGCTGGTCTTCGAGGTGGTGCTGAGCGAGGATCAGGGCAACTTCAAGTTCGCCAAGACGGAGCTGCCGGACGAGGCGAAGGCCAAGCTCGATGAGATGATCACCCGGGTCAAAGCGGATCCGAAAGGCGCATGCTTCGAGATCGAAGGGCACACCGACAACGTCGGCGACAGTCGCACTCAACGAGCGGCTCGGCCTCGAGCGCGCCGAAGCCGTCAAGCGTTATCTGTACGAGCAGCACCAGATTCCGCTGCACAAGATGAACGTCATCAGCTACGGCGAAGAAAAGCCGGTCGCGCCGAACAAGACCCGGGACGGCCGCGCGCAGAACCGCCGCGTCGTGATCAAGGTCCTCGCGTAATAGCATCCCGCGGTCGCCGGTCGCCATCGTCACAGGTGTTTCATGATCGATGGTGACTGGCGGCCTCCGATCGCTGTCCCCGTCGAGATCCCTCAATCACATCAGCTCCGACGGCGTGTGTTCGCCCGGAAGCTCTGATAAGCTCCCCGCATGGCCATTCGCACCGAATTGAGCCTTGCCGTTGCCGAACAGTCCGGGCGCGCTGGCGGGCGTGTGTCGCCTGCTCGCGGACGAGCGGGTGAACATCCTCGCGATGACGCTGGAAGCGAGCGGGCAGCTGCGGCTCGTCGTCGACAACCACGTGCGTGGTGCAGGTGTGCTGCGCGATCGGCATCATCAGGTAACGGAGCGGCGGTGCTCGTCGCCGCGGTCGCCAATGGTCCTGGCGCGTTGGCGCCGGTGCTGGCGGTCGTGGCCGATGCCGGAGTGAACGTCGACTACGCATACGGCAGCGCGGCCGAAGGCACGACGGGTGCGGCGGTCGTCCTCGGCGTGGAGGACGCGCAGCGCGCCGCGTCCGTTTCTGGAATTAGAGAGGTTAGGAGAAATGTCAGATTGCAGAGTTTTCAAGGATCGATCAGCAATAAACCTGAAATCTACAATCTGAAATCTGCAATCTCATGCATTTATATGTAGAGACCATGGACGCGGTTGTCGTGGACGTGGACGAGGATGGCCGCGTCCGATACGAGGGGCCGGCCGGAACGGCACCTGCGGCAGCGTGACGACTGGACACAGCCTACTCTCCAGGAGCGCCGCGCGATCATCTACGCGGCGCGCCAGGAGATGGCCGGCCTCACCGAGCTCATCGACGCCCTCGATCGCTAGTGGCCATCAGACGCGCGAGAGGCGGTCGAGGTCATGGCCTTAGCGTCGGCTTCAGCGTCAACTGACCGCGGATCTCGCCGCCGGTATTGACAGCCGAATGCACGTTGACGTACATGTTCTCGCCCAGAATGGCCTGGAAGATATCGTCCGCCGAGCGAAGGCCCTGATCCGGCCGCAGTGTGAATGTCGTGTCCGCGGCGCTTCCGTGATGCGAAATCATTCGAGGCACTCGTCGGCACCGCGAAATTGATGACGGTGGGTCCAGGCGTGCCGGCAGCGCCCACATGGATGTGCCCGGCGGTTATGCCGCTGGGGAGGTTGAACACGTTGACGGTCCAGGAAACCGTGCGCTCCGACAGGTTGACGACGACGGTGGCGTCGCCGAAGGCGCCGGTGTTGATACCCGGCGCGGGAGTTCCTGCCCGCCGTTCAGCGTTGCCGTCAGGGTATACGTTTGGGCCGAGGCCGGCACGGCGGTCAATCCGATGGTCACGAGCGCGGCGAGTAGCGGAGTCATCCAGCGCGTGTTCATGGGTCATCTCCTCCGAAAGGCATTCAAGACAGGTGAATGAGGCGAGCGCGAGGCTCGGAGCCGTGACAACAGGCAGAATGTACACCAAGGCGAGGGTATCGGTAAAGTCATTACCATTCAGAGGTTAGCGAAAACACTCGAGCCGTCGTCGCGGGTCCGGCTTACCATTCCAGAAAGAGGCGGCAGGCGACGTAAACTCGTGGGGGCGTGCAAGCGTTCGTGGACATCCTAGACAAGGTCGCGTTGATCACGGGCGGGAAGCGGATTGGTCTCGTGGTGGCCGAAACGCTCGCCAGACATGGGGTGGACATCGCCCTGTCCTACATGCATTGCGCGTCCCGAGGCCGAGGAGGCAGCGGCCCGGGTCAGGGCCGCCGGCCGGCGTGCGGCGGTTCTGCAGGCGGATTGCAGGTGCCCGAAGCCTGTTCGGCGCTCGTCAAGGACGTTGCGGGGATGATGGGCCGACTCGACATTCTGATCAACATGGCGTCGGTCTATGTGGAGCGACCGTTCGAGGAGATGCGTGTCGCCGACTGGAACGCCGGGCTCGATGTCGATCTTCGGGCCGCCTTTTTCTGCGCACAGGCAGCGGTCCCATTCATGCGCACGCAGGGGGGCGGCCGCATCGTCAATTTCACCGATTGGACCGCCAGGAGTGGGCGGCCGCGCTATCGCGGCTTCGTGCCCTATTACGTCGCAAAAGCTGGTGTGATCGCACTGACCGAGGCGCTCGCGTTCGGAACTGGCGGCTGACAATATTCTCGTGAACGCCATTGCACCCGGCCCCATCGTGCCACCTGCGTCATCGAGCGATGAAGAGATTCGTGCGGTGGAGCAGGCCACGCCGCTCGGCCGATGGGGGAGTGAAATCGAAATTGCCAAGGCGGTCCTGGCGCTGCTCGACAGCAATTTCATCACGGGCGAAACCATCCGCGTCGACGGCGGCCGTCACGTGAAATAGGCGGTCCGGCCACGAAACCTGACATCTCAAATCTGACCTCTGATCAGACTCCTGATCATGCTTCAGGTTGGATCGTTTCCGTGGTCAGCGGTCCTTGGATTGATTGGCGGTAGGCTCGATGCCCGCTCGCTCGAGGATGGACGCGACAACGGCCGGCGCGCGCCGGATGGGCAGGTTGCTGATGTAAAAATGGCGGGCGCCGACGTCGAGCAGCGTCCGCAGTGTCCGGGCGCAGACCTCCTCGGCGCTGGCGCCCGCCGCGAACTCGCGTGTGAGCCCTTCGACTCGGCACGGGCAGAAAGCTCTGCAGCGCGGCCAGCGGTGCGAGGGTTCGCGCTCCGGTAGAAGAACACGCCGAATACAGCCGGCAGTGTCATTCCGCGCCGCCGTGCGGCGTCGAGAAACCGTTCCACGTTGCGCTGACGTCGTGATGGCTGACAACCTGTGTGAGGTAGAACTCTGCGTGAAAGCTCGGCGACGCAAGATAGTCGATCTGCCGTGTCGGCATCGCGCGTGCGGGTTCGCCCATCCGCCGAGTGTGATCGTGTGGTCGCGCGCGTGAAGCAGCTGGCGCAATTGCCACGCATGTTCGACCGATCGCGGCATGCCCACCGACTTGTCGCCGCCGAGCACGACCAGCGCAGGAAAGCCGGCTTGGTGCGCCCGTCGGCGTATGACAGGCAGTAGTCGAGCGAGTGCTTCGCTGTGAGAAACGGCACGATTCGCTGGCGCGGGACGTCCTTGCCGAGGTTCGTGACGAGATGCCGCAGGTTGTCTTCTTCCTGCGCGCCCACTGCGCTGTCGGTCAGGAAGACGAAGGTGCCCTCCCGGGTGAACCGCCGCACCGCGTGGTACGTGTCGATCCACGCGTCCATCCCTTCGCCCGGAGTGAGCTCCGTCCGCGGCGGCCGCAATTCGGCGCCGAACACGGAAGCGCCGGCGCGCAGGGCGGACAGCGAGATCAGGAACTGACATCGGCAGGAAGGGCGAAGCCGTTCGTGCCTATTCCGTCCTTCGAAAGGTTTTGAGGGCTTCGTCGATGAGAAACAAGTCTGTCAGCAGCGCACGCAGGTGAATGGAGGCATTCAGGTTGTCGACCAGCTGGGAGCTGATGACGGGCTGAGCCAGGACCAGCTGTACGGCTGCCTGGGCATCGCGCGCGTCGCGGTCGAGCACCGCCATGAACGCCGTGAAAGGCGCCGTCGACTCAACACCGATCTGCTCGACGAAGTCTGTTCAGAAATCCGGCCAGGTCCGTGAGCGCCTCGTCGCACTTGCGCAGGAAAGTCCCGAATCTGGCTTCCGCTGCCGGTGCCCACGTCGCTATCGAGTCCCTGCGCCGCGTACGCGAGCATGAACTCATAGCATTCTTCGATCGCGTTGCAGCGGCTGTTCAGCTCGGCTCGCGCGGCTTCGAGGTCAGGCGGCGCTCACGCGCTGCCCGCCGGCTGTGTCTTCCTGCCCTTCACGTTCCAACGACCGCGATCGTGATGCTCGAGGTACTGGCGGCGCGTGATCCAGCCGAAGATCATCCCCTTGGTGATCCAGCACTGGTCGGGCCGAACCGCGAAGTACACGTGCGCGATCACCAGGCCGACGAGGCCGACACCGGCAAAGCCGTGCAGCAGGTAAGTCAACCCCCACGTCGTGTCGCTCATGAAGTAACGGATTGCGGGTGAGGATAGGCGTGCGGACGCGCTGGCATCATGAGCATGCCCGTCAAGGACCGCCGCGAGGCCGACCACGACGATCGCGAGGTGGTACAGGCGGTTGCCGAGCGGATACTTGCCCGGTTTCGGTCCCGGCACATCGTGACCGAGCTCGCGCAGGATCTCGGCCTTGAACTCGGGAATGTCTTTCGGACCTACCCAGATGGACCAGAAGTCGAGCCAGAAGGTGGCGTGGAAGATATGGAAGATGATCGATCCTGTCAGAACGAGCCCGGCCATCCAGTGCCACTGCACCCAGGGGAACCTGATCCCGGACGATCGGCAGGAACGCCGTGAAGAGCAGCGTGAACATGGAGGCGGCCATCACCCAGTGAAACATGCGGGCCATGAACGAGTGCCGCGGGATCCGCTCGGGGAGATCCTTGTTGGTGGCTTCGAGCGCGTCAACTTCGGCCGTCGTTGCGTTTCCGGTGCGCGGACAGCACCATGTAGCTCGCGTGCGCGACAAGGAACATCAGACCCGCGAACAAGGACGCCCACAGCAGGTCCCACGAAATGTGCGTCAGGATGTCTTGTCCCCACGGATTGCGTCCCCACGACAGGAAGTTCATGTTGTCCCCTTTGCCCTATGGAAGACCTGCTAGCTGCCGTGCGGGCCACGGCAGCGAGGCGCTCAGTCGTCAGCGTAAGCTGGCGCCGGACCGGGACACCCCAGCGCCGATCGTCTAGGTGGTCGCCGTCGGCCCGGTCCCGCGGATGGCGCGTTTGACGAGGTTGCGCATCAGCGGAATCTTGTAGCCGTTGTAGCGGAGCGGCACGGCGCCTTCGACCGCCAGCCGGCCGGCCAGGTCCGCCGTGGCTTCGTTGCGCGGCTGCCCGGCCACCGCCGTCTCGACCGCCGCAGCCGCACCGGCGTCGCCGCGACCGCGCCCACCGCCAGGCGCAGTTCCTGAATCGTGCCGCCCGCGGCTTTCATCGCCGAGGCGACGTTGACGAGCGGGAAGTCCCAGACCTGCCGGTCGCGCACCTTCTCGAAGTAGAACTGGGCCCCGGCCCAGGTCGCCGGAATCCGGATCGCCGTCAGCAGTTCGCCCGGCCGCAGCACCGTCATCCGCATGATGTCGATCCCCGGGCCCACGAAGTAGGCTTCGGCCTCCACCACCCGCTCCCCGCCGCCCGCGCGGCGCAGCACCATCTGCGCGTCCAGCGCGATCAGCGCCGGCGCCGTGTCCGACGGGCTCACCGCGACGCAGCGGTCGGCATTGAGAATCGCGTGCTCGCGGTTGATCGCCGTCGGCGTATCCGCATAGCAGATGTTGCCGCCCGCCCGATAGCACGTCCAGCCGCTGCGGTAATACCAGCAGCGCGTGTCCTGCGAGACGTTGCCGCCGAGGGTCCCCTGGTTGCGGATCTGCGGCGAGGCCACCAGGTCGGCCGCTTCCCGCAGCAGCCCGAACTGCTCGCGCACCACCGGGTGCCGCCCGACTTCGGTCAGGGTGGTCAGCGCCCCGATCTCCAGGCCGCCGTTGACCTCCTTGATCCCGCGCAGCTCCGCCACCTGGCTCAGGTCGATGACGAGGCTGGTCCGCTTCGCCCGGTCCTTGAGCCAGTCGAACGTATCGAGGCCGCCCGCCATCAGCCAGGCGTCGGCCCCGTAGCGATCCAGCAGGCTCAGGGTATCGGCCACCGTCGCCGGCTGAAACAGTTCGAAGACCGGCATTACGTCGCGAATGACTGCCATAGGCTGACTCCTCGGATTTCGTCATCGGGTCATCTGTCATTGATTGACTAAATAGCCAGATAACCAGATAACTAGATGTTCGCCGTCAACGCCTCCTGCATCGGCCGGCCGTGCTCCAGCGCCATCAGAATCATATCCGGCGTCACCGGCGCGCGGCGGAAGATCTCGTCGCTATTGAGCGCCGCCGAGATTGCGTTCACGATCGCGCCGAAGCCCGCGCCGACCGGCGCTTCGCCCACGCCTCGCGAACCAACCGGGGTCTCTGGATCGGGCAGATCGACCGCGGCCCATTGCATCTTCGCCGGCGCATCGAGAATTGACGGTGGCTTGCTGTAATGGAATCGCTTAGCGAGCGGCACGCCGTAGTGCTGGTCGTACACCCACTTCTGGCCGATCGCATGGCCGATCCCGAGCATGACGCCGCCGAGAATCTGACCGCCCAGATTGCGCGGATGTAGCACGGTGCCGCAATCGGCAACCGCCAGGTAATCGAGGATCTGGTACGCGCCGGTTTCGGTGTCGACTTCCACCTCGGCAAATCCAGCCACGTACGATTTCGAAATGCCGTCACGGCCGTAGTTGTCCTTCGCCACACCCATCAGGCCTTGACCGGCGAGAGCGGTCGCCGACGTTCTCGTGATGGGGTTGATGTCGGTCGGCAACTCGTGGCCGTCGTACGTGCCGCCGAGTTGGATCGCCTTCTGGGCCGCCTGCGCCAGCGTCATACTGCCTCCGCCGCCAGACACCCGCTCGTTCGCGACCTGATACGAAGGCGGGAGCGCCGCCCAGCGTCTTGGCCGCGATTTCCTGCAGCTTCTTCTTGGCGTCGGATGCGGCTGCGTGGGCCGCGCGCGGCATGGCGTGCGCCGTCTGGCTGCCGCCCTGGTTGCAGGTGTTCGGCAGGTACTTCGCCGTGTCGCCCCAGGTGATATCGACTTTTTCCCACGGCACACCGAGGATGTCCGCCGCCACACGATGGGAGTCGAACACCGACTCGGTGCCCAGGTTGCCGATGCCCGACTGGATGGCGAGCCGGCCGTCCGGCTTGATGACCATGAGCCCGTCGAACCCAATCGAACCGGCGGAATACGTGCTCACTGCGACGCCGACGCCGCGCACCTTGGATCCTACGCGCTGCCCGCTTCGGGCTTTCCGCTCTTCCCAGTTGAAGAGCGCGGCCCCTTTGTCCAGGGCGTCCTTCAGGAACGCGCTCGTCACATGATTCCGCTGTCCGCGGGCGTTGGGGGCGCCAAAGTCCGCCTTGCCCTCCGGGGCGTTGATCCGCCGGATGGCGACCTGGTCGATGCCGAGCTGACGAGCCGCCTTCGCGAGGATCGGCTCCATCAGCGAGTTGCCCTGCATCCCACCGGGCGCTCGCTGAGCGCCGCGCGGCGGGGTGTTGGTCAGCACGGTCACCATGCGCCACCTCATCGCCAGCGGCTGACAGGCCAGCGAGATGTGGTCACCAGCCGACCGCGAATCGTTCACGACGTCGTACGGCCCGTTATCGATGATGGCGAACCCGTCGAGCGCCGTGATGCGGCCATCCTTCCGGAAGCCGATCTTCACGCGCGAATGGAGCGCCGGGCGGGCGCGGCCGATGGCGTGCTCGTCGTCGCGAGTAATCCGCATCATGACCGGCGCGTTGGCTTTCTTCGAGAGCAATGCCGCCACGGCCACGAAGACCGACCCTGAACCCTTGCTGCCGAACCCGCCGCCGGTGTACTCGCTGATGATGACGACGTTCTCGGGCGGGATGCCGACCCATCGCGCGACCGCGCCGACCGTGCGCATGGTGCTTTGGGTCGAACAGTGCATATACAGCTTGCCGTTCTGCCAGTACGCCATCGCCGTGCGCGTCTCCATCGGCTGATGGCTGGTGTTATTCCCGACAAACGTCTCGTCGAGGATGAGATCAGCTTGCTTGAAGCCCGCCTCGACGTCGCCGGCTTGCCACTCGTCCGTGTGCTTGCCGAGCGGGAGTTGCCCCGGCCCGGCAGCGGCGAAATCCTCTTCCGTCCACTTCAGTTCCTGCACTTGAGGCCGCGCGGGTGCAGCCGCCGGACCGGCCCCGGGTCCTGCCTGCGGGGCGCCCGGCGCCGGCAGCGGGCGAACCCAGGCGTTGCCCTGCGTGCGCGCGTTGGGACTGTTGGGCCGCAATGTTTCAATCGGATCGACGGCGAAGGGCAGCGGCTCGTACTCGACCTGAATCCGCTCGATCGCTTCGGTCGCGGTCAGTTCGTCCACCGCCGCCACCGCGAGGATCGGCTCGCCGTGATAGAGCGGCTCCATCGTCAGGCCGCGCTCGCTGAGCGTGCTCGCGATGATGCCCTCACCCAGGTTCGCGCCCTCGACGACGGCCGGCAGATCGTCGACCGTCAGGATCGCCTTGACGCCCGGCATCGCCAGCGCCGCGCTCGTGTCGATGCGTGTCACTCTCGCGTGAGGCATCGGGCTGCACAGCAGCTTCGCGAACAGCATCCCCTCGGCGCGGAAGTCTTCGGCGTACTTCGCCTTGCCCGTGACCTTCGCGACGAGGTCGGGAGTCGAATAATTCTGGCCGACTAATTTTTCTGCCATTGTCAGGCCCTCCGCATGTTCTCAGCGCCCTTCATCAGGGCGGTGAGGATCTTGTCGTAGTCCTGGCATCGGCACAGATTGCCGGACACCCCATGCGCCAGCTCGGCCCGGGTCGGGTTCGGATTCGTCTTGAGGAAGCCGGTCGCCGCCATCACGAAGCCCGGCATGCAGAAGGCGCACTGGAACCCCTGCTCGCTCACCACGCCCTGCTGGATCGGATGCAGCGTCCCGTCGGCGCTGGCCAGCCCTTCGATCGTCACGATCTTCGCGCCGCGCACCGAATGCGTCAGCACCGAGCACGAATACCGGGGCACATCGTCCACCAGGACGGTGCAGGCGCCGCATTCCGAGCGGTCGCAGCCCAGCTTGGTGCCCGTCAGCCCCAGCTTGTAGCGCAACGTCATCGCCAGCGTTTCCTGCTTCATCACGTCGACGCGGCGGTCCTGCCCGTTGACGTTCAGCGTCAGGAGTCGCTCGACGCTGCCCGGCAGCGACGGCTGCTGCCCGAGGAGCGCGCTCCCGCGGAACACATAGGCCGCCGACGAGACCGCGGCGCCCGCCGCAATCACTCCCTTGATGAAGTTGCGTCTGGAGACATCTCGTTGAGTGTCCTCAGTCATCGTTCTATCTCCCATTGCTGAAGCGCCTAGGCTCGTTTGGACCGGACTGGACCAGAGGAAATGAGGAAAACATACGCTGAATCGGGGCAGGTTTCAAGGTCTGACTGGATCGGTGGTCGTAGCGGGAATCGCCTCGTCCACAGAAATGGACCATTCCAGCCCGGCTGATTCGATGCCAAGGTAGAACGGGCGGGGATCCTCATTGACGTAGACCGTATTGCCACCGGTGCCCCGATGGTCGACAGCCAGGACGAGCGGCCGCCCGCTGACGTCGCTGTAAACGGTGATCTGAAAGACACCTTTGCCGGGAGCCGCCTCGTTGCGGGTTTCCCATTGCAGCCGCAGCGTGCCGGTATCGCTGATGAACGGTTCGGTCGATATTGGACCGCGGCCGGTCCAGGATCCGAGCTTCCGCCAGGCTTGCACGTCCCTTGTCACGGGCTTTGGCTTGTCTCCGCACGCGTCCAGCAGGAAGCCGAGCGTCGCTACCAACACGACCTGGGAGCCGAGTAACCGGAGCGCTCGATAGTTCAATTACCCGAGTACCCCGCTACTTGTGCGGAAGCGAAAGGGGTCCGACCCTTCTTGATGACGCATCGAGCCAAAAGGATCACAAGCGCCTTCCGCAACCAATCAGGTGGTCGCCGTCGGCCCGGTCCCGCGGATGGCGCGTTTGACGAGGTTGCGCATCAGAGGAATCTTGTAGCCGTTGTAGCGGAGCGGCACGGCGCCTTCGACCGCCAGCCGGCCGGCCAGGTCCGCCGTGGCTTCGTTGCGCGGCTGCCCGGCTACCGCCGTCTCGACCGTCCGCAGCCGCACCGGCGTCGCCGCGACGGCGCCCACCGCCAGGCGCAGTTCCTGAATCGTGCCGCCCGCGGCTTTCATCGCCGAGGCGACGTTGACGAGCGGAAAGTCCCAGACCTGCCGGTCGCGCACCTTCTCGAAGTAGAACTGGGCCCCGGCCCAGGTCGCCGGAATCCGGATCGCCGTCAGCAGTTCGCCCGGCCGCAGCACCGTCATCCGCATGATGTCGATCCCCGGGCCCACGAAGTAGGCTTCGGCCTCCACCACCCGCTCCTCGCCGCCCGCGCGGCGCAGCACCATCTGCGCGTCGAGCGCGATCAGCGCCGGCGCCGTGTCCGACGGGCTCACCGCGACGCAGCGGTCGGCATTGAGAATCGCGTGCTCGCGGTTGATCGCCGTCGGCGTATCCGCATAGCAGATGTTGCCGCCCGCCCGATAGCACGTCCAGCCGCTGCGGTAATACCAGCAGCGCGTGTCCTGCGAGACGTTGCCGCCGAGGGTCCCCTGGTTGCGGATCTGCGGCGAGGCCACCAGGTCGGCCGCTTCCCGCAGCAGCCCGAACTGCTCGCGCACCACCGGGTGCCGCCCCACTTCGGTCAGGGTGGTCAGCGCCCCGATCTCCAGGCCGCCGTTGACCTCCTTGATCCCGCGCAGCTCCGCCACCTGGCTCAGGTCGATGACGAGGCTGGTCCGCTTCGCCCGGTCCTTGAGCCAGTCGAACGTATCGAGGCCGCCCGCCATCAGCCAGGCGTCGGCCCCGTAGCGATCCAGCAGGCTCAGGGTATCGGCCACCGTCGCCGGCTGAAACAGTTCGAAGACCGGCATTACGTCGCGAATGACTGCCATAGGCTGACTCCTGATTTCGTCATCGGGTCATCTGTCATTGATTGACTAAATAACCAGATAACCAGATAACTAGATGTTCGCGGTCAACGCCTCCTGCATCGGCCGGCCGTGCTCCAGCGCCATCAGAATCATGTCCGGCGTCACCGGCGCGCGGCGGAAGATCTCGTCGCCGAGCGCCGCCGAAATCGCATTCAGCACCGCGCCACAACCCGGCGCCGACGGGCGCTTCGCCGATGCCGCGCGCGCCGACCGGCGTTTCGGGGTCCGGAAGGCCCAATGCGCACAGGTCCATTTGAGCGGCGCATCGAGAATCGACGGCGGCCTGTTGTGGTAGAAGCGCTTGGCCAGGGGCACGCCGTAGTGCTGGTCGTAGACCCACTTCTGGCCATGGCATGGCCGATCCCGAGCATGATGCCGCCCAGCATCTGCGCCTTCAAGGCTGCGCGGGTGGATCACGGTGCCGACGTCGGCGACCGCGAGCAGATCGAGCACCTGATACTGCCCGGTCTCGACATCGACTTCGACTTCCGCGAACGCCGGCCACGTAGGAGTTCGGATGCCGTCGCGCGCGTAATTGTCCCTGCGCGACCCCCATCAAGCCCTGACCCGCCAGCGCGTCGCTGACGTCTTGGTGAAGCGTTGATGTCCTCCGGGCAGCTCGTGACCGTCGTACATGCCGCCGAGCTCGATGCCTTCTGCGCCGCTTCAGCGAGCGACAGGCTGCGGCCGCCGTCGCGACACGCGTTCGTCCGCGACCTGGTAGTCTCGCCGGTCGTCCGCCGAGCGTCTGGCCGCGATCTCCTGCAGCTTCTTGACGAGCGTCGGGGCTGCGGCATGTGCCGCACGCGTCATCGCGTGTGTGGTCTGGCTGCCGCCCGGAGATGCACGTCCACGGCAGATGCTTCGACGTGTTGCCCCACGTCACGTCGACTTTCTCCCAGGGCACGCCCATCATCTCGGCTGCGACGCGGTGCACGTCGAATGACCGACTCGGTGCCGAGGTTGCCGATGCCCGACTGAACGTGCAACGCGGCCGTCAGGCTTGATGATGAACAGGCCATCGAACCCGATCGAACCCGCCGGAGTAGGCGCTCGACCGCCACGCCGACGCCGCGGACCTTCGATGCCGGCGCGCTGGCCGCTGCGCGCCTTCCGCTGCCTCCAGTTGAAGATCTCGCGCGCCCTTGTCGAGCGCTTCCTTCACGAACGCGCTGGTCGACGTGCGTCCGCGCGCCGCGCGCGTTGGCCCGCCGAAGTGCGCCTTGCCGTCCGGCGCGTTGATCCGGTGGATGGCGACCTGGTCGATGCCGAGCTGGCGCGCCGCCTTCGAGAGCATCGGCTCCATCGAGGGCGCTGGCCTGCATGCCGCCCGGCGAGCGCTGCTGCGCCGCGCGGCGGCGTGTTGGTCAGCACGGTCAGCGTGCGCCACCGCATCGCCAGCGGCTGGTAGGAGCAGCGACAGTGATCGCCGGCGGACGCCGGGTCGTTCGACCGCATCGTACGGGCCGTTGTCGACGACGACGAACACGTCCACCGCGGGGATGCGGCCGTCCTTGCGGAAGCCGAGCTTCAACGCGCCGATGCATGGCCGGGCGGGCGCGGCCGATGAAGTGCTCGTCGTCGCGGCGTGATGCGCATCATCACCGGCGCGTTGGCCTTCTTCGAGAGCAGCGCCGGGATCGACAACGAAGACCGACGTCGAGCCTTGCTGCCGAACCCGCCGCCGGTGTACTCGCTGATGACGACGACGTCCTTCGGCTCCATGCCGACCCAGCGGGCGACCGCGCGACCGTCGCGACCGTGCTCTGCGTCGAGCAGTGCATGTACAGCTTGCCGTTCTGCCAGTAGGCCATCGCCGTGCGCGTCTCGAGCGGCTGATGGCTGGTGTCGGCCCGACGAAGGTTTCGTCGAGCACCAGCGCGGCGTTCTTGAAGTCCGGCCTCGACGTCGCCGTACGACCCACTCATCGGTGTGCTGCGCCGAGCGGGCAGCTGGCCCTCGGCCGCCGCGTCGAAGTCCTCCTCGGTCCACTTCAGCTCTTTGATGCGGCGGCGGCCGCGGCGGCGGCGCCCGCATCGGCGCCGCGGCTGCGCGGCGTGCGGCGCGACCCAGACGTTCCCCTGCACCCGCGCGTTCGGGCCGCCGGGCCGCAGGGTCACCAGCGGGTCGACCACGAAGGGCAGCGGCTCGAACTCGACGTGAATCCGTTCGATCGCCTCGGCCGCGGTCAGCTCGTCGACGGCCGCGACCGCCAGGATCGGCTCGCCTTGGTAGAGCGGCTCGATCGTGAGGCCCGCTCGCTGAGCGAGCTCGCGATGATGCCTTCGCCAGGTTCGCGCCCTCGACCACGCCGGGCAGATCGTCGGCGGTCAGGATCGCCTTGACGCCGGGCATCGCCAGCGCCGCGCTCGTGTCGATCCGCGTCACCCGCGCGTGCGGCATCGGGCTGCAGGAGCAGCTTGGTGCACAGCATGCCTTCGGCGCGGAAGTCCTCGGCATACTTCGCCTTGCCGGTGACCTTCGCCACGAGGTCCGGCGTGAGGTAGTTCTGCCCGACCAGTTTGTCAGCCACGTTACGTCCTTCGTATGTGCTCAGCACCCTTCATCGGGGCGGTGAGGAATTGTCGTAGTCCTGGCACCGGCACAGATTGCCGGACACCTGTCGCTGGAATCGGCTGGGCTCGGCGATGGGTCGGCGGGCGTTTGTGTCGTAGTCGCGACCACGATAAGCTGAATCAGGCGGATGTTCAAGTTCAAGGGGCGCTGATCACCGACCCGTTTGATGGGGTTTGTTTTGGACTTTTGACTCGGTGACGGCAAGGCCCTCCTCGACCGTCACGGACCACTCGAGGTTGGCTGAGTCCACGACCAGGAAGAACACCCGGGGATCTTCGTTGATGTAGGAAATGTCGTGACCCACGCCCCGTGATTCGCCGGCAAGTGCGAGGGGCCGGCCGCTGATCGCGCTGTGAACGGTCACCTGGAACCTTCCGCCTCCCCGCGCTGCCTCGTTGCGGGTTTCCCACTTCACGCGCAGGGAACCGGTCTCGCTGATGAAGGATTCGGTCTGCTGCGATCCCCGGCCCGTCCATGAGCCCAGCTGCTGCCAGATGAAGGTGTCCTCGGTGGCGGGCTTCGACTCGACGCCACAACCGGCAACCAACAGAATGCCGGCTGCGACGAGCGAGAGCATGCAGGTTCAACTGTGAGGTCTCACGTCTGAAGCCTGAGAGCCCGCGAAGAAATCGCCAAACAGCGACGTCTTCACAGGTCTGAGCCGTCTCCAGGCACGTCGGACTTCAACGTCCAGAGACATCCGGGCCGCACCAATCAGGTGGTCGCCGTCGGCCCGGTCCCGCGGATGGCGCGATTGACGAGGTTGCGCATCAGCGGAACCTTGTAGCCGTTGTAGCGCAGCGGCTGCGCGCCTTCGATGGCCAGCTCGCCGGCCAGTTCGCCGTGTCGTCGTTGCGCGGCTTGCCGGCCACCGCGGTTTCGACCGCCGTCAGCCGCAGCGGCATCGCCGCCACCGCGCCGACCACCACCCGCACCGCCTGAATCGTGCCGCCGCTCGCCTTCATCGCCGACGCCACGTTCACCAGCGGGAAGTCCCACACCTGCCGGTCGCGCACCTTCTCGAAGTAGAACTGCGCCCCGGCCCACGTCGCCGGAATCCGGATCGCCGTCAGCAGCTCGCCCGGCCGCAGCACCGTCATCCGCGTGATGTCCTGCCCCGGCCCGACGAAATACTCTTCCGCCGGCACCACCCGCTCGCCGCCACCGCGCGCCGCGCATCACCATCGACGCCTCCAGCGCGATCAGCGCCGGCGCCGTGTCCGACGGACTCACCGCCACGCAGCGGTCGGCTTCCAGGATCGCGTGCTCCCGGTTGATCGCGGTCGGCGTGTCGGCGTAGCAGATGTTGCCGCCGGCCCGGTAGCACGTCCAGCCGCTGCGGTAGTACCAGCAGCGCGTGTCCTGCGACACGTTGCCGCCGAGCGTCCCCTGGTTGCGGATCTGCGGCGAGGCCACCAGCTCGGCCGCCTCGCTCAGAATGCCGAACTTCTCGCGGATCCGGCATGCTGGGTCACTTCGGTCAGCGTCGTCAGCGCGCCGATTTCGAGCCCGCCGTCGACCTCTTTGATCCCGCGCAGCGCGTCGATCTGGCTCAGGTCGACGACCACCGCCACCCGCTTCGCCCGGTCCTTCAACCAGTCGAAGGTGTCCATGCCGCCGGCCAGCACCCAGGCATCGGCCCCGTGCCGCTCCAGCAACGCCAGCGCATCGTCGATGCTCGCCGGCTGGAACAGCTCGAACATCGGCATCACGTCACGAATCACGGCCATAGCATTCTCCTTCGGTAGAGCTGCGGGCTGCGGGCCGGGGCTTCGGCAGCTTCCAGAGCCACAGCCTCAAGCCCAGAGCCTGAACCCGTCTAAATGTGAGCCGTGAGGCCTCGAGCACCGGCCTGCCCGCTTCGAGCGACGTCAGAATCAGTGTCCGGCGTCACCGGCGCGCGACGGAAGATCTCGTCGCCGACCGCTGCCGCAATCGCGTTCAGAATGGCGCCGCAGCCGGCGCCGACCGGCGGCTCGCCGATGCCGCGCGCGCCGACCGGCGTTTCCGGATCGGGCATGTCGACGCGCCGCGAACTGCATCTCGGCCGGCGCGTCGAGAATGGTCGGCGGCCGGTTGTGGTGGAAGCGCTTGGCCAGCGGCACGCCGTAGTGCTGGTCGTAGACCCACTTCTGCCCGATGCGCGTGGCCGATGCCGAGCATCGACGCCGCCGAAGGTCTGGCCCTGCAGGCTGCGCGGGATTGATGACCGTGCCGACGTCGGCGACCGCCGCGAAGTCGAGTGATGCTGAGTGCCCGGTCTCGACGTCGACTTCGACTTCGGCGAAGCCGACGACGTACGACTGCGGTCTGCCGTCGCGCGGGTAGTTGTCGCTTGCGCCACGCCCATCAGGCCCTGACCGGCGAGCGCCGCCGCCGACGTCTTGGTGAAGCGTTGATGTCTTCGGGCAGCTCGTGGCCGTCGTACTTGCCGCCGAGCTCGATCGCCTTCTTCGCCGCCTGCGCGAACGTCATGCTGCGCGCCGCCGCCGGACACGCGTCCGTCGCGCGACCTGGTAGCTCGTCCGGCGCTGCCGCCGAGCGTCTTGGCGGCGATCTCCTGCAGCTTCTTATGGCGTCGGTGGCCGCCGCGTGCGCCGCGCGCGTCATGCGCGTGAGTCGTCTGGCTGCCGCCGGAGACGCAGGTCCACGGCAGGTTCTTGCTGGTGTTGCCCCAGACGACCTCGCACTTGCTCCCACGGCACGCCGAGCATCTCGGCGGCGACGCGGTGCACGTCGATGACCGAGTGCGTGCCGAGGTTGCCGATGCCCGACTGGAACTGCACGCGGCCGTCCGGCCTGATGACGAACAGGCCGTCGAAGCCGATCGAGCCGGCCGAGAACGTGCTGACCGCGACGCCGGAGCCGCGGACCTTCGTGCCCGACCGCTTGCCGCTGCGCGCCTTCTTCTCTTCCCAGTTGAACAGCTCGGCGCCCTTGTCGAGCGCTTCCTTCACGAACGCGCTGGTGACGTAGGCCTGCTGGCCGCGCGCCGCGGGCGGACCGAACTTCGCCTTGCCGGCCGGCGCGTTGATCGTGCGGATCGCGACCTGATCGATGCCCGAGCTTGCGCGCGGCCTTGGCGAGATCGGCTCCATGATCGCCGATGCCCTGCATGCCGCCCGGCGCGCGCTGCGAGCGTCGCGGCGGCGTGTTGGTCAGCACGTCAGATGCCGCGCCACCGCATCGCCTTCGGCTGGTAGCAGAGCGAGATCGATGTCGGCCGGCCGACCGGCAGTCGCCCTGCTGCGTCGTACGGGCCGTTGTCGCCGACGGACGAACAGATCGATCGCCGTGATGCGGCCGTCCTTGTCGAAGCCGACCTTGGCGCGCGCGTGGAGCGCCGGGCGCGCGCGGCCGATGTAGTGCTCTTCTTCGCGCGTGATGCGCATCATCACCGGCGCGTTGGCCTTCTTCGACAGCAGCGCCGGAATCGCCATCGAGATGGCGCCCGGGATCTTGCTGCCGAAGCCGCCGCCGGTGTACTCGCTGATGAGCACGATGTCCGTCGGCATCGATGCCGATCCAGCGCGCGATCGAGCGCGACGGTCTGCACCGTGCTCTGCGTCGAGCCGTGCAGATAGAGCTTGCCGTTCTGCCAGTAGGCCATCGCCGAGCGCGGTCTCGAGCGGCTGATGGCCGGTCGATGGCTGACGAAGTTCGTCGAGACAGATCGGTCTTGAACCGTCTCGATGTCGCCGAACGCCAGTCGTCGGCGCTTGCCCATCGGCATTGACCGCCGGCGTCGAAGTCGTCGCCGTCCACTTGATCCACTGCGTCGGACCGGCGGCGCTTGCCCGTCGGCAGCTGCGCCCTGCGCGCGGAGCCTGCGGCGACAGTCGCGCCGCGGCCGGTGCCACTTGCAGCGTGCGCTGCGACCGTGCGGGACCGTCGGCGGCGTGCTGCGGCGCGGCTGCGCCGCGGCGCTGCCGGCCGGCGCGCGCTGGGCCGTGCGAGCCGGCGCCGCGGCGGCGCCGGGGACGCGTCCAGATGTTGCCCTGCGTGCGCGCGTTCGGGCCGCCGGGCCGCAGGCTGACCAGCGGATCGACGACGAACGGCAGCGGCTCGAACTCGATCTGGATCTTCTCGATCGCTTCGGCCGCGGTCAGTTCGTCGACCGCCGCCACCGCGAGGATCGGCTCGCCCTCGATACAGCGGCTCGTTCGTCAAGGCCCGCTCGCTCTGCGGCTCGCCGTGACGCCCTCGCCGAGGTCGCGCCAGCCGCGGCGCCGGGCAGGTCGTCGGCGGTCAGGATGGCCTTGACGCCCGGCATCGCGAGCGCCGCGCTCGGTGTCGATGCTGCACCACGCGCGCGTGCGGCATCGGGCTGAGCAGCAGCTTGGCGAACAGCATGCCTTCGGCGCGGAAGTCTTCGGCGTACTTCGCCTTGCCCGTGACTTTCGCGACGAGGTCGGGGGTGGTGTAGTTCTGTCCGACCAGCTTTGTTCGTCTGCCACGTTAGGCCCTCCGCATGAGTTCCGCGCCGCGGCATCAGCGCGGTGAGGATCTTGTCGTAGTCCTGGCAGCGGCACAGATTGCCCGACACCCCGTGCGCCAGTTCCTGCCGCGTCGGGTTCGGATTGGTCTTGAGGATAGCCGGCCGCCGCCATCACGAAGCCCGGCATGCAGAACGCGCACTGGAACCCCTGCTCCTCGACCACGCCCTGCTGCACCGGATGCAGCGTCCCGTCGGCGCTGGCCAGCCCTTCGATCGTCACGATCTTCTTGCCGCGCACCGTGTGCGTCAGCATCGAGCACGAATAGTGCGGCACATCGTCGATCAGGACCGTGCAGGCGCCGCATTCCGCGCGGTCGCAGCCCAGCTTGGTGCCCGTCAGCCCCAGCTTGT
This sequence comes from uncultured Acidobacteriota bacterium, assembly GCA_963748265.1. Taxonomy (GTDB): domain Bacteria; phylum Acidobacteriota; class Vicinamibacteria; order Vicinamibacterales; family CAVVIG01; genus CAVVIG01. The sequence goes on from CAVVIG010000009.1 coordinate 55,018, forward strand.
AGCGCAGCGTCATCGCCAGCGTTTCCTGCTTCATCACGTCGACGCGCCGGTCCTGCCCGTTCACGTTCAGCGTCATGAGCCGCTCGACGCTGCCCGGCGGCGACGGCTGCTGCCCGAGGAGCGCGTCGTGCGGAACAGATAGCTGGCCGACGACACCGCGGCGCCCGCCGCAATCACGCCCTTGATGAAGTTGCGTCTGGAGACGTCTCGTTGAGTGTCTTCCGTCATTCGTGAAATCTCCCGTGGCTGAAGCAGATGCTCCCGACGGATCGGCAAAACGAAACCGAGCTCACAATACGCGGAAATCGCCGGAAATCAAAGACTCAAGATCGAATTCGAACGCGGCCCGCCCCCCGGTCGCGACCGCGTGCAGAGGAGCGTCTAAACTATAGCACGCGCATGTTTTATGGAGAAATGGAACCGATGATCGGCGGTTGTCCAGGCGTCCGGTCCACTATAGTCAATTAATTGATGCCCTCATTGACGTTTCTCGGCGCGGCCGGCACGGTCACCGGCTCCAAGCACCTGCTTGACCTCGGCGCTCACCGGATCCTCGTCGATTGCGGCCTGTTCCAGGGGCTCAAGGAACTCCGCGACGCGCAACTGGCAGCCGCTCCCGATTGCGCCGACGGCGATCGACGCGCGTGATCCTGACGCACGCCCACCTCGATCACTGCGGCTATCTGCCGCGACTGGTCGCGCGGAGGCTTCCGAGGACGCGTGTTCTGCACGCCCGGCACGAAGGACTTGTGCTCTCTTGTGCTCCCCGATTCGGCGCAGATTCAGGAAGAGGACGCGCGGGAGGCGAATCGACAGGGTTACACCCGAGCACCAGCCGGCGCTCCCGCTGTATACAGCGACCGACGCCGCCCGTGCGCTCACCGTTGCTGCAGCCGGTCGGTTACAATCGGCCGGTTCCGGTGGCACCGGGCATTGAGGTGGAATTTCTCCACGCCGGCCATTTGCTCGGCTCCGCCTATGCCCGCGTGCGACTTGCCGGACGGTAAGACGATCCTGTTCGGCGGCGATCTCGGACGTTACGGCCGTCCCGTGCTGCCGGATCCAGCGCCCGTGGAGCGGCTGACGTGCTGCTCCTCGAATCGACCTACGGCGATCGCGCTCCACCCGAAGACGACGACGGGGCGACAGCTGGCGGCGATCATCAACGACACGGTCGCGCGCGGCGGCAAGCTCATCATGCCGGCGTTCGCGATCGGCCGCGTCGAGGAGGTCATCTACTGGCTCAAGCGGCTCGAGGAGCGAACGCGGATTCCGGTGCTGCCCGTCTACGTCGACAGCCCGATGGCCGCCAAGGCGCTGCAGTTCTACGGCAGCGTCTCGACGAGCTCGACCCCGACATGACGCCGCGGCGCGCGGAGTTGAGCATCTTCGCGACGCACGCGGATGACGACGTAGCCTCGGCGCAGCAGTCCATCGAGCTCGTGGCAGTCGACAGCCTGCGATTGTCATCGCCTCGAGCGGCATGGCGACAGGCGGCCGCGTGCTGCATCACCTGCCGCGACGCTGCCAGCCCGAAGAACACGGTGCTGTTCGTCGGCTTCCAGGCGGCCGGCACCCGCGGCCGGCGCTGGTCGACGGCGTGAAGCAGATGCGGATCAAGGGACGCGACATCCCCGTCGCCGCGCACATCGAGAAGATCGACTCGATGTCGGCGCACGCCGACGCTGACGAGATCCTGCGGTGGCTGTCCGGCTTCTCGGCGCCGCCTCGATGACCTATCTCGTGCACGGCGAGCAGATGGCGCTCGACGCGCTGTCCGCCGGATTCAGCAGGAGCGCCAGTGGCCCACGCACGTGGCGGCGTATCAGGAGCGCGTGGAGCTATAAACTACTTCTCAGCCAGTTGATGTTTCACAGTTGACAGCCTCAATCCAGGATGGGCGGTCGTCCCGAGTTCTGAACCATGAATACGGGACTGCTGAGTGAATGTGACTGAATCTGCCCCCGACTGTTGTCAACCGTCAATGCGAGGATCTCGTTCAAGATGCCGATCACTGTGATGTCCAACCTCGGAGCCGCCGGGTCCGGTGGTCGGCCTTCGAATGCTGCCGGGGCGGCGGTTCCTGAGACGGCGTCCGAGCGGAGTACTGCTCGAGCGCGTCGACGATGCGGCGGTCGTGCAGTTGTACGCCGACGGCTTTCGCGATCTGCCGCTCACAGAGAAAACGCTCATCTGGCACCTCACCAGGCGGCCATCGCCGGTCGCGACATCTTTTACGATCAGAGCACGCCCGGGCCTGGAGATGCGCGACCTGCTCGAAGCGATCATCACGCATCCGGCCGGCATCGAGCCCAGCGACGTACGCCGAGATCCTCCGGTACACGAAACTGTTCTGGATCAACAGCGGTCCCTACAACAACATGACGCGCGCGCAAGTTCGTGTTGGCCTGCACCGCGGAAGCGTTTGCGGCCGCGGCGCACACCGCGGCAAAGGCGGGCGCGAGGTTCGCGACGGCGACGGTGAAACGCTCGATCAGCTGCTCGCCCGCTTGAACCCGATGTTCTTCGATCCGGCCGTCGACCCGCTGGTGACAGCCAAGACGCCCGAGCGGGGCATGGATATCCTTTCGGCGAGCGCCAACAACCTGTACGAGGACGTCTCGATGAAAGACCTCGCAGGCTTTCGCGAGGAGTTCCCGCTGAACTCCCGGCTCGTGAAGCGCGATGGCTGGTGATCGAGGAGGTGTATCGGGCCGACGGCCGCTACGGCCGCCAGATCTCGGCTGTCATCCGGCATCTCGAAGCGGCGATCCCCTTCGCAACCGACCCGATGGCCGAGGCCCTCCGCGCTCAGGTCCGGTACTACCAGACCGGCAGGGACAGCGATCGTGAGGCATACGACATCGCATGGGTCGAGGACAAATCGTCGCCGGTCGACACGATCAACGGCTTCGTCGAAGTGTACCTTGACGCGCGCGGCATCAAAGGGGCGTGGGAAGGAATTGTGTTCTACGTCAACCGCGACAAGACCGAGGGCATGCAGAAGCTGGCCGCCGCCGCGCCGTGGTTCGAGGAACGGATGCCCTGGGACCCCAAGTATCGCAACCAGGGCGTCCGTGGCATCACGGCGAACGCGATCGACGTCGTCGTCGAGACCGGCGACGCCGGACCGGTGACCGCCATCGGGATCAACCTGCCGAACGATCAGCACGTGCGCGAAGCAGTACGGCAGCAAGTCGGTCTCGCTCGCGAACGTCCGCGACGCGACCGACAAGTCTCTGCTGCCGGAGTTCCGGACGGAGTTTTCCTGGAGCGCCGAGGAGGCGAGTCGTTCCGAGCGCTGGAGCGCTGTTGGCGGCGAGTTGACGACGAACATGCATGAAGTGATCGGCCACGGATCGGGCAAGGTGGAGGAGCGGCTGAAGGGGAGTCCCCAGACCGTATTGAAGGAACAGTACTCGGCGCTCGAGGAGGCCCGCGCGGAGCTGGTCGCCTTGTATTTCCTGCCTGATCGCAAGCTCGTCGAACTGGGGCTGGTGGACGGCGACGGGCAGGCGGAACTCGTGCGGACCGAGTACCAGGGGTACGCGCGCAACGCACTCGTCCAACTGCGGCGCGTACGCGAGGGCTGCCAGCTCGAAGAAGACCACATGCGGGCCATCCAGCTCATCGTCGGCTGGTTGATCGGCCACGCGAACGCGATCGACGTGCGAACGCGCGACGCAAAAACCTACTACGTCATGACCGATCCCGAGGTGTTTCATGAAGGCGTCGGCCGCTTGCTCCGTGAAGTCCAGCGCATCAAATCCGAAGGCGACTACCCAGCCGCCCGCTCGCTTCTCGAGACTTACGGCGTGCATTTCGACCCGAAGCTTCGGGACGAGGTGGTCGCTCGTGTCGATCGACTGAACCTGCCGTCGTACAGCGCGTTCGTCATGCCGAAGCTCGAGGCCGTCGTGGACGAGGCCGGGCAGATCAGCGACGTGGCCATTTCTTATCCGCAGGATCTGGCCGTCCAGATGCTCGAGGTACTCCGCAGCCACGCGCGACCTGCGGCGGTGAACAGCGATGCCAAGAGGCGCAAGTCGATGCGACATCATTGAACGCATCGGGATCGGTCCAACGCGCTGATGTTCTCCAGCCGCGTGCAAGCCGATCTGGCGCCCAATCGACTGACGCAGGCGCTCGAGCGGAGGCGTGCGGAAAGCCGTCCCTATATCGACCTGACCGAATCCAATCCCACCCGCGCTGGGCTGGACTATCCTGCCGATCTTCTGGTGCCGCTCGGCGATCGCCGGGGGCTGACATATTCGCCGCAGCCGTTCGGCGCGCCGGAGGCGCGGCAGGCCGTGGCTCGCGACTATGCACGCCGCGGGATCCCGGTCGCCCCTGAGCGAATCATTCTCACGGTCAGCAGCAGTGACGCCTATTCGTTGCTGTTTCGCGTGCTCTGCGACCCGGGAGATCGAGATCCTCGCGCCGCGCCCGAGTTACCCGCTGTTCGAGCATCTGGGCCGCCTCGACGCCGTGACGATCACCCCGTACGACCTCGACTACCACGGCGCCTGGAGCGTCGATCTCGCGAGTGTCGAGCAGGCGCTCTCCGACAGGACGCGTGCGCTGCTGATCGTGACTCCCAACAACCCGACGGGGTCGTACGTGAAATCGCACGAACTGGAACGCCTGGCGTCGATGTGCGCCGCGCGCGACATCGCCGTGATCGCGGATGAGGTGTTCGCTGACTACGAAATCGTTCCCGGCGCCTTGCGGTCGAGCGGACGCGTGCTCGAACGCCACGACGTCCTGGCGTTCAGTCTCGGGGGGCTTTCCAAATCTGTCGGCCTGCCGCAGGTGAAGCTGGGGTGGATTGGCGTCGGCGGCCCGACCAATGCCGTCGAGCACGCGCTGGCGCGGCTGGAGCTCGCGTGCGACACCTATTTGTCGGTCTCGACGCCGGTGCAGCTTGCCGCGCCGGAGCTGCTGTATCGCGGCACGTTGCTGCGCCGGCAGATTCAGGCGCGCGTGACCGCGAACTACAATCATCTGGCCGCCACGGGCGCGGCGATACCGACCTGCGAGGTGCTCAACGCGGAGGGCGGATGGTACGCCATCGTCCGCGTGCCCTCGCTCTGCCCGGAAGAGGAGCTCGTGCTCAACCTCCTTGCGGATGCGGATGTGTTGACACATCCTGGTTATTTCTTCGACTTCGCGCACGAGTCCCACCTGGTGGTCAGCCTGATTGGTTCCGAGACTCGCTTCCGCGAGGGTGTTTCGCGCATGTTCGGGTACTTCGAGTCGCGCGGCGGCCAGGCGTGAGCGCCTCTTCCGGCCGTCGCGCCGGCGTCCTGATCCCGTTGTTTTCGTGTCCCTCGACCGCGAGTTGGGGCATCGGCGATATCAGCGATGTCGCGCCGATCACCGCGTGGCTCGCCGGTGCGGGCCTGCGCGTCCTGCAACTGCTGCCGCTCAACGAAATGGCGCGTGGCGGGACATCGCCATACTCGGCGACGAGCGCGATGGCCATCGATCCGATCTTCATCCGCGTCACCGCGGTGCCGGAGTTTGCCGGGATCGGCGGCGAGGTCACGCTCCCCCCGGCGGATCGGGCACGTCTCGACGAGGCGCGGCGTTCCTCCCGGGTGGAGTATCAGGCGATCCGGCGCTTGAAGGATGCTGCGTTTGCCGTGTCATTCGAGCGTTTCCGCGAAGAGGAATGGCGCCGCGATACGGCGCGCGCCCTCTCGCTGCGGGCGTACATCGCCAGCCAGGCGTGGTGGCTCGACGACTACGCGCTGTTTCGGGCGATTCAACGTCGAGAGCAGGGGCGGCCGTGGACCGAATGGCCGGAGCCACTCCGTCGCCGTGATCCAGACGCTCTTGAGCGCGTGCGCCAGGAGATCTGGGCCGATGTGCTGTACCACCAGTACTGCAGTGGCTGGCCGACTCGCAGTGGCGAGAGGCGCGCGCCGCTGCCGCGGCAAACGGCGTCGGGTTGTTCGGCGATCTTCCGTTCATGGTGGACTGCGACAGTGCCGACGTATGGGCCCGGCAGGACCAGTTCCATCTCGACGTGTCGATCGGCGCACCGCCCGATGCGTTCAGCGCGACCGGTCAGGACTGGGGCATGCCGGCGTATCGATGGGCCGCGGCCGAAGCCGACGACTTCGGCTGGCTGCGTGATCGCGCGCGGCGAACCAGCGATTCTGTACGACGGGTACCGCGTCGACCATGTCGTCGGTTTCTACCGGACGTATGCCTGGCCGCACGACGGCCGCGAGCCGTTCTTCGCGCCCGGCGAGGAGGAGCCGCAGCTCGCGCTCGGCGAACGCGTCCTGGCCGTGCTTCGCGAACCAAGCGTGGAGATCATCGCCGAGGATCTCGGCTCGGTGCCCGATTTCGTCCGGGCTTCCCTCGTACGGCTCGGGGTGCCCGGCTTTCGGGTGTTCCGGTGGGAGCGCTCTTGGCAGGGAAAGGGCCAGCCCTTCCGCGATCCTCTCGAATACCCTGCGCTCTCGGTGGCGGCATCTGGTACCCACGACACCGAGCCGATGGCGACGTGGTGGGAGCGCGCATCCCCGGACGAACGGTCGAAGGTGAACGAGCTTCCGACGATTCAGTGGCTCACCGGCGGAGCGGGGCTGACGATCGGTCCGTACGACCACATTGTCCGGGATGTCTTGCTCGAAGCACTCTTTGCATCCCGATCGGACCTCTTCTTGACCGTCGTGCAGGACGTGTTCGGGTGGCACGACCGGATCAACGAGCCAGCCACGGTCAATGACAGGAACTGGACCTTTCGGCTGCCCTGGCCATCCGATCGGCTGAACGAGGTGCCTGCCGCCGTTGAGCGGCAGTCAACACTGCGGGCGTGGGCAAGCCGGCACGGGCGTTAGCATCGTCTCTCGGCGACCAAGCGCCTTCCGGGGACGCGCCAACACCTCATGACATAATTTGAACTCCATGGCGTCCCTGCATCCGTTCCGCGCGCTGCGTCCAAGGCCGGCAGACGCCGGGCGGATCGCGGCGGTCCCCTACGACGTCGTCAGCACCGATGAAGCGCGGGCGCTGGCGGAAGGCAATCCGCTGAGTTTTCTGCGCGTCTCCCGCGCGGAGATCGAGCTGGCGGCTTCGACCGATCCGTACTCGGAGGCCGTCTATCGCCGCGCGGCTGAGAACTTCTCCAGACTGAAAACCGAATCGCTCGTCTTCGAATCCGAGCCCTGCGTGTACTGTTATCGCCTGCGAATGGGATCGCACGAGCAGATCGGTGTGGCCGCCTGCTATTCGATCGACGAATACGACCGCGACCTCATCAAGAAACACGAACGCACCCGGCGGGACAAGGAGGACGATCGGACCCGGCACATGCTAACCCTTGGGGCGCAGACCGGTCCCGTGTTTCTGACCTACCGCGCCGCCGACGGGATCGACGCCGTGTTCCGACGCGTCGCGCAAGGCGAGCCGCTCTTCGACTTCGAGGCAGACGATCACGTGCAGCACACACTGTGGGCCGTCCACGGGACCGATCGCGACACGCTCGTCGCGGAGTTCGGCCGTCTCCCGGCTCTGTACATCGCCGACGGGCACCACCGTGCGGCGAGCGCCGCGCGCGCGCGCGACGCGATCGCCGCACGCGGTGAAACGGGCACGTCGATCGCTGACGGCGCCGATGCCACGACGATGCTGGCCGTCGCGTTTCCGGACGACCAGGTGCAGATTCTCGCGCTACAACCAGATCGTGAGAGACCTCGGCGGGCTGTCTGGCGATCAGTTCCTCGCTGCGCTACGCGAGCATTTCACCCTGACCGAGGGGCCCGCGGCCCCGGTCTCGCGCGGTGACATCGCCTTTTACTTCGAGCGCCAATGGCGAACGCTCCGGCCGCGCGTGGCGATGGATCGCTCCGATCCGATCGCGTCGCTCGACGTGAGCGTGCTGCAGGATCAGTTGCTTGCGCCCGTGCTGAACATCGTAGACGTCCGCACCGACAAGCGCATCGATTTCATCAGCGGCGCTCGGGGAACCGGCTGGCTCGAGAGGCTCGTCGATTCAGGCCAGGCATCGGCCGCCTTCTCGCTCTTTCCTGTCAGCGTCGCCGATCTGATGGCCGCCTCCGATGGCGGCGCCATCATGCCGCCCAAGAGCACCTGGTTCGAACCCAAGCTTCGAGACGGTCTCCTCATACACCTCATCTAGCCACCAAGGCGGACCAGGCTCGGAGGTTGTGAAGCGATCGCCGCCGATTTCTTCACAGGTTCTTCGGGAGGACGGTCAGCCGCGGAGGTGCCACATGAACGTCCTCGTCGCTGACAGCTAGCTTCGAGCCGAGCGGCCTCGACGGCCTCACCAACGCCGGATGCGACGTCTCCTATCAAACCCGACCTGATGGATGCGGCGCTCGCGGAGGCGATTCGCGAGAAACGGGCCGAGGTGCTGGTCGTCCGCGGGACGCCGGTCACTGAGGCCATGCTCGAGTCGTGTTCGAGGGCGCGGAAGCCCGCTGTGGCCCGCATCAATCTGGACCAGGCGCCGTGGGCCGCGCTCCTGAAGGCGATGCATGCCGGGAGCGGTGACATCATCGTCGTGCAGGTTATTGCCATCGGAGTTGACAGTTGACAGTTGACAGTTGACAGTTAGCAGATGGCTTCTCGCTTTGAGCCTTCAGCTTTGCGCGGCCAGGTCTCGAACCTCACAGTAGGAAAACCGATTGACCGCGAGGCTGCGGTTAGGGCCGAGGGCTGCGATGAACCGTCAAGCGTGAACCGTCAACTGTAAACTCCAACGACCCTAGATCATGACCTCTAACACCGCTATCCATCGCGTCTTCAACTTTTCCGCCGGACCGGCGGTGATGCCGGTGTCCGGTGCTCGAGGAGATCCAGCGCGATCTGCTGGCGCTGCCCGGCGTCGGCATGTCGATTCTCGAGATCAGCCACCGATCGAAGACGTTCGAGGCGATCCTCGCGCAGGCCGAGGCCGACATCCGCACGCTGGCGGCGGTTCCCGCCAACTACGGGTGCTGTTCCTCCAGGGCGGCGCGAGCCTGCAGTTCTCGATGGTGCCGATGAACCTGCTCGGCGCCGGGCGCGACCGCCGACTACATCGACAGCGGGTCGTGGGCCGACAAGGCGATCAAGGAAGCGAAGAAGGTCGGGACCGTCAACGTCGCGGCGACGACGAAGGCCGACCGACTACTACGCGCGTGCCGGAGCAACGGGAGCTGAAGCTGACGCCCGGCGCGGCGTACGTGCACATGACATCGAACAACACGATCGAGGGCACGGAGTTCCAGCGACTGCCGGACGTCGGCGACGCGCCGCTCGTCAGCGACACCTCGTCGGACATGTTCAGCCGCCCGATCGACGTCGCGCGGCATGCGGCTCATCTACGCCGGGCGCGCAGAAGAACATGGGCCCGGCCGGCGTGACGCTCGTCATCATCCGCGAGGATCTGCTCGAGCGCTCGCTGAGCCGCAAGGCGACGCTGCCGACGATGCTGAACTATGCCGTGCATGCGGAGAACGGCTCGCTCTACAACACGCCGCCGGCCTTCGCGGTCTACGCGCTCGGCCTGGTGATGAAGTGGCTGATCGGGCAGGGCGGGCTCAGCGCGATCGCCGACGATCAACGAGCGAAAGGCGGCGAAGCTGTACGCGGAGATCGACCGGACCGGCTTCTATCGCGGCACGGCGCAGACAAGGACAGCCGATCGCTGATGAACGTGACGTTCCGCCTGGCGACCGAAGAGCTCGAGAAGCGGTTCATCAAGGAATCAGCCGCGGCCGGCCTCGACGGCTTGAAAGGGCACCGCGCGGTCGGCGGGATGCGCGCGTCGATCTACAACGCGTTCCCCGAAGACGGCGTCGACGCGCTCGTGGCGTTCATGCGCGAGTTCGAGCAAAACATACGGCTGACAAGCATGATAGAATAGCACGTTCCGCCCGTAGCGCCACGCCTTCAGAGGAGTCTTCCGTGCTTGCTTCGCTCATGTTCTGTCTTCTGCCGTCGCCGCGCGTCCTCATTCAGGTCGCGGTCTTCAGCACGACGATCTTTCTCCACCGCTCCGCGACCCATCGAGCGCTGATCGCTGCATCCGGCTGTGGCGTGGCTGTTCCGCTTGTCGCTGTGGCTGACGACCGGCATCGCGCACGAAGGAGTGGGTCGCCGTCCACCGCAAGCACCACGCGTTCACCGATCAGGAAGGCGATCCGCACAGCCCGGCGCTGATGGGCTTCTGGTCGGTGCAGCTCGGCAACGTCTTTCACTACGTCAAAGAGGCGCAAGAACACGGAGGTCGTCGAGCGCTACGCGCGCGACATCCAGGAAGACTGCTGGGATCGCTGTTCTTCAACCACGGCGTGGCCGGGCTCTGTCGTCGGCGATCGCGGCGCTCTGCGCCGTGCTCGGCCTCGGCTGGGGGCTGCTGGCGGCCGGCATTCACGCGCGTCATGTACGTGTTCGTGCTCTCGTCGTCGATCAACGGGCTGTGCCACCACGTCGGCTACAAGAACTTCGACAACACCGCCACCAACATCCGGCTGCTCGCGCTGGTCACCGGCGGCGAGGGGCTCCACAACAACCACCACGGATATCCGCGCAGCCCGAAGTTCAGCTTCCGCGCGAGCGAGATCGATCCGGCCTGGCCGCTCATCAAGCTGCTGATCGCGCTGCGGCTGGCCAAGCCGTACAAGACGATCGAGGAAGTCGCCGCGTAACGTTGCCGCATGCTCCGCGAGTGACGGTTCACGCCGAGACCCGCGGGTTACCCCTCCATACTCGGCATTCACACGGCGTCGAGCTTGCGCCCTTGCTGCGGTACTGGCCGGGCGCGCCGCCGGCGTCGCCGACGCCGGCGGCGGAACGTCGGGGTTGCGCTGTCCACCTCGCTGCACGGCCGGCGGATCCGCTCCGCGCTCGGCCAGCATCGCTCTTCCAGTGCTCGACGAGCTCGGGCGCGTCGCCGTGAATCTCGAGCCAGGTCAAGCGCCTCGCGAAAGATGCCGCGGTGCGTGAGGGCCCGCTGCGCCCTCGGGCTCGCGTCACGATCGCGCAGCCGCCGCTGCAGCGCCGAGGATCTGGCGCAGGCGCTCGACGTCGCGCCGGGCCAGCGGCAGGTCGCCGAGGCGTGGCCGATCGGCGCCTCGACCGTCGGCAGCGACCCGATGACGAGTGGGCCGGTGCGGCGGGAAAGCCGAGCGGGACGAGCAGGCTGCCGAGCAGCAGCGCGTTCGTGAAGCGTGTCCGGCGTCGACTCGAACTGCCGGCGGTAGGCGTCGAGGGCGGCGAGCGACCGCCAGAGCGGCTCGTCGGCCCCTTGATGCAGCTCGGCGGAAATCGGTTCCAGCAGGCCGGCCTCGGCGAGGCCCGCGGAACGTCTTCTCCGCGTAGCCCGCGCGCAGGATCTTGTAGTACTCCTCGAGCAGCCGCGGCGGCGAGCTGCGCGCGATCTCGTGGCGATGCAGCCGGATCGCCTCGAGGATCGGCGGATCGATCGTGAAGTCGAGGCGCGCGGCGAGCGCGACCGCGCGCAGCATCCGCACCGGATCCTCGCGGAACCGCACGTCGGGATCGCCGATCGAGCGCACGAGGCCGGCGCGCAGATCCTCGAGGCCGCCGACGTAGTCGATGATCGAGAAGGTCGCGATGTCGTAGAACAGCGCGTTGATGGTGAAGTCGCGGCGGAACGCGTCTTCTTCGGGCGTGCCGAACGTGTTGTCGCGATGGATCAGCTGCTGGCCCGCTGGCGTCGATGGGTCGGGAGCCGGGACGCCGTCCTGGACGATCTCCTCGCCGGGCTGCACCTGGCGGCGGAACGTCGCGACCTCGATCACCTTCGGCCCGAACTTCACGTGCGCGAGCCGGAAGCGGCGGCCGATGATCCAGCAGTTGCGGAAGAGCTTCTTGACCTGGTACGGATGCGCCGACGTGCCGATGTCGAAATCCTTGGGGCGGCGGCCGAGCAGCAGATCGCGCACGCTGCCGCCGACGAGGTAGGCGATGTGGTCGTACTGCCGCAGCCGGTAGAGAACCTTCAGCGCGTCGGGGTCGATGTCGCGGCGCGAGATTGGATGCTCTGCGCGCGGGATCACCCTCGGTTCGACCATCGGGCGGCATTGTACCAAAACCGTCGCGGACTGCGGACTAACTGCTGTTGTCTCAATGACTTAGCGGCCGATACGGTGTGTGGTACCATCGCCCGATGCGCACGTTCTGCGGGCGTGACGCACCCTGTTGATCCTTGTCGTGGCTGCCGCCTGAGGGCGGCCGATCCGAAGGATCCGCTCGCGCGCGCGCGGGCTCTCTACAACGAGCGCCAGTTCGAGGCGGCGCTCGCGGCTGCCGAAGAAGCAGGCCGGGTGCCGGCGCGCGCCGGACAGCGCCGACCTTGATCGCGGCGCGCGCCTACCTCGAGCGGTTCCGCGAGAGCGCCGCGCCCGACGATCTGACCAGCGCGCGCGAACGGCTGCGCCGCCTCGAACGCCGAACGGCTTCACGCCAGCGAGCGGATCGAGTTTGTCGTCGGCCTCGGCGAGGCGCTGTTTTTCGACGAGTCGCGGCCGGCGCCGCCGCCGAGGTGTTCGACTCGGTGCTCGCGCGGCGCGACGATCTCGTTGCCGAGGCGCGCGAGCGCGTGCTCGACTGGTGGGCGAGCGCGCTCGACCGCGAGGTGCAGGCCGCGACCGAGATCGAGCGCCAGGCCGTCTACCAGCAGATCCGCGAGCGGATGCGCGCGGAGCTCGGTGCGCAATCCCGGCAGCGCGTCGGCGTCCTACTGGCTGGCGGCGGCCGCCGCGGCCAGGGCGATCTGCAGGCGGCGTGGGATGCGGCGCAGGCCGGCTGGGTGCGCGCGCCGCTCGCGACCGATCAGCGGCGCGCGCTGCGCGGCGATCTCGATCGTCTGGTGCAGCGGGCGATCGTGCCCGAGCGCGCCAAGGCGCTGGCGCAGCCGCCCGACGCCATGCGCGCTCGAGTGGGAGCAGTTTCAAGGAGACGCTGGAATCGGTAGAACGTAGCAGATCTTCTAGCCCTTCGCGTCCTTCCAGTTCTCGCCGATCCCCACATCGACCGTCAGCGGCACGTTGAGCGTCGCCGCCGACTGCATCGTCGTCGCGCACCAGCGCCGCGACTCCTCGGCCCGCGCCGTCGGGCACTTCGAACAGCAGCTCGTCGTGGACGGTCAGGATCATCCGCGCGTCCGGGCGATCGCTGCGAGCGCGGCGTGGACGTCGATCATCGCGCGCTTCATGATGTCGGCGGCCGTGCCCTGAATCGGCATGTTCACGGCGTCGCGCTCGGCGGCCGAGCGGATCTGGCCGTTGCGGCTGGTCAGCTCCGGCACCAGCCGCCGCCGGCCGTACATCGTCTTCACCACGCCCGTGACGCGCGCGCCTCCTCGAGCGTGCGGTCGATGAACGCGCGCACGCGCGGGAAGCCGGCGAAGTACGCGTCGATGAACTCCTGCGCCGCCTGCTGCGTGACGCCGATGTCCTTGGCGAGCGTGAACGCCGTCTTCCCGTAGAGCAGCGCGTAGTTGACCATCTTCGCGCGCCGCGCAGCTCGTGCGGGTCGCGGCCGCTGTCGGGCCGAAGATCTTGCAGCGCCGTCCGCTCGTGGATGTCCGTCGCCGTCCCGGAACGCGCCTGATGAGGGTCTCGTCGCCGGCCAGGTGCGCGAGCACGCGGAACTCGATCTGCGAGTAGTCGGCCGAGATGAGGACGTGTCCCGGGTCGGCGATGAACGCGCGGCGGATCTCGCGCCCGAGCTCGGTGCGGATCGGAATGTTCTGCAGGTTGGGATCGCTGCTGCTCAGCCGGCCGGTCGCCGCCACCGCCTGGTTGAAGCAGGTGTGCACGCGGCCGGTCTCCGGGTTGACGAGCTGCGGCAGCGCGTCGATGTAGGTGCCCTTCAGCTTCTGCAGCGCGCGCCACTCGAGGATCAGCCGCGGCAGGTCGTGGACGAGCGCCAGCTCCTCGAGCACCTCGACGGCGGTCGACGCGGTCGCGTCTTGACGTTGCGCTTGAGCGCCGGCAGCTGCAGCTTGTCGAACAGGATCTCCGACAGCTGCTTCGGCGAGTTGATGTTGAACGACTCGCCGGCCAGCTCGAAGATCTGCGCGCGTCGAGCGCGCCAGCTCGCTGCTCGACGTGCTGCGACTGCGCGGCGAGCGCCGCCGCCGTCGATGCGGACGCCGGCGCGCTCCATCGCCGCGAGCACCGGGATGAGCGGCCGCTCGAGGTCGCGATAGACGCGGTCGAGCGCCATCGGCGGCGAGCAGCGGCGCCAGCCGATCGGCGAGCTGCAGCGCCAGGTCGGCGCGCTCGCCCGCGTAGTTCAGGACGGCGTCCGGGCGCGAGTCGCGCCGAAGCGAATCGCCTTGGCGCCGCGGCCGCAGACGTCTTCCTCGGTCAGCGCCTTGTAGCCGAGGTGCTCGAGCGCGATGCCTTCGAGCGGGTGGCCGGACCGCGTCGCATCGAGCAGATAGCTCGCCAGCATCGTGTCGAGGTCGAGGCCGCCGAGCCGAACGCCGTGTCGCGCCAGGACGATGGCGTCGAACTTCAGGTCGTGGCCGACCTTCTCGATCGCCGGGATCTTCGAGGACCGGCCCGCAGCACGCCGACAGCACCTCTTCCGCGCTCGGCGCAGGACGCCAGCCGGCCGCGGCGCCGTCGCAGTCGGGCAGCTCGCGATGGCCGTGCTCGACGGCGGGCCGATGCCGCGAGCGGGACGTACCGCGCCGACCTCGGTCGGCCGTGGCGAAACGCCAGCCCGACGATGCCGGCGCGGATCGCGGCGGGCCCGTCCGGCAGCACGCGCAGCGCGAAGCGGCCGGCCGCGCGGAGCTCGCCCGCCGAGCGCCTCGAGCTCCTCCGGCTGCGTCGACGAGCCGGTAGTCGCTTGCTCGTCGTGTCGGCGGTCGGCGCGAACTCCATGACCAGCGAGCGGAAGCCGAGCTCGGAGAAGAGCTCGTAGCAGGCCTCGCGCGACGGCCCGCGGTACCGGAACGCGCTCGAGGTCGAACTCGACCGGCACGTCGGTGTGGATCCGCAGCAGCTCGCGGCTGCTGCCGCGCCTCGTCCGCGTGGGCGAGCAGCGCTTCGCGATACTTCTTCTGCGGCACCTCGGCGGCGTGCTCGAGCAGGGCGTCGAGCGTGCCGTAGGTGGAGATCAGATCGCGCGCGCCCTTCTCGCCGATGCCGGGCACGCCCTTGACGTTGTCGATGGTGTCGCCCATCAGCGCCAGCACGTCGACGACCTGATCGGGCGCGACGCCGAACTTCTCCTTCACTCCGGCCGCGTCGTACCAGGTGCCTTCGTCGCGCGGGTTGAAGACGCGGATGCCGTCGCGCACCAGCTGAAAGAAGTCCTTGTCGCCGGTGACGATCACGACGTCGTAGCCTGCTGCGCGACCGCCCGCTCGGCCATCGTGCCGATCACATCGTCGGCCTCGTAGCGTTCGTAGCGTGAGGATCGGCACGCCGAGCGCTTCGCAGGCGCGATGCACGAGCGGGATCTGCGCGGCGAGCTCGTCGGGCATCGGCTTGCGGTTGGCCTTGTAGTCGGCGGCGAGATCGTCGCGGAAGGTGCGGCCCGGCAGATCGAACGACGCCGCGATGAACTCGGGCGCGTGCTCCTTGAGCAGCTTGCGGAGCATCGTGACGAAGATGTAGACCGCGTTGGTCGGGCTGGCCCTGCGCGTTGCGCAGCAGCGTGCCTTCGCAGCGTGCGGATCGGCGCGTGAAACGCGCGGTACATCTGCGAGCTGCCGTCGATGAGATAGAGGAGCGGCTTGGCGGGCATCAGGGACGGCGAAATTTTTACTATATCATTGGCGCACGATGCGGATCGGCGCTGTGCCGTCGCTGCTTCTGGCCGCGGCGCATCGGCTGCGTGCGGCAGCGGACTATCTTCCGGCAGTACGAGTACGAAGAAGAGATGTATCTGTCGCTCGACGGAGCGCGACGATCTACGTCAACAGCTCGGTCCCCGCGCTGAACGCGCTTGCGCGGGAGCGTCGTTCGATACGCGGCCCGAACGCCGCGCGCTCGATCGCGCGGCCGTCCGCGCGTACTTCACGACGCCCGTGACGCGGGTCACGCGCGTGAGCACGTCGCGCCGCAACGGCCGGCGCTTCGTCCACGTGCGCATCGAGGTCGACGACGTCCGCCGGCTCGGCGAGGCGCCGCCGTTCGCCTGGTCGTCGTACCAGTTCTCGAACGAGGGCGATCTCTTCGTCTACCGCCAGACGGTCGGCGCGGCCGCCGGGGACGCCGGCGGTCGGACGGCGCGGCTGGAACGGCGACGGAGCTGGTCGCGTTCCGGCTGCACCTGCCGAGCCGGATCGTGTACCACAACGCCGGTCCGGGCAACCCGCAGCGCGGCAACATCCTGGAGTGGGAGCAGCCGCTGACCGATCGGCTGCGCGGCGAGCCGCTGACGATCGACGCGCGGATGGAACCGCAGTCGATTCTGTACCGCACGCTGTTGCTGTTCGGCCGGCTCGTCGTGGCCGTCGTCGATGATGTTTGCAGTCGTAGTCTGGCGAATTGCTACGGACCGGCCACGCAGGCGAGCTCGTGGCGACGGGCTGAAAAAGGACGAGCAGGAGAGAAGGCAGGAAGGGCCGCCCTCCCGCTCCTGCGCCTGTCCTGCCCTGCTTAGAACCGGAACCCTACGGCCGCCCGGACTAGGTTCGGCCCGCCGGTGAAGGGAGCGTTGCCGTCTCCCGTGAACGGGTTCGGGAAGTGTGTGATTCGAGGTCGCCTTCCCGAAGCTGCGCCCTGGTGTACCCGGTCGCGAGTCCGAAGCGTCGGTGGCGCTGGATGGATCCGGATCCACCGTCGTGTTCCACTCGATCTGCTTCTGATTGTTCAACACGTTGTAGATGTCGAACTTGACCCACGGCCGGAGCGTCTTGAAGACCGGCACGTTGTATCCCAGGCCGACGTCGACGACGCCGTAGCCCTTGAACTGCTCCGTGCCGCGTTCGGCGAAGTAGATCGTCTGCTCGGACGGCGCGTCCGGATAGCCGGCGGCTGAGCAGCGCGGTTTGGATATCGCTGAGTGGCTGACCGGTGGCGCGGAGGCTAAACGTTTCCCCCGAATCGACGCGCCACAGGCCGGAGACCGACACGTCGCCGAACCGTCCCAGCTCGAGGTTGTAGATGCTCCACAGGGCCAGCTTGTGCCGCTGGAACCGGCAGTCGGCCGTCGGGAACATGCCGGTCGGCGTTGAAGACCTCCGGGTAGTCGCCCATGCTGCTCGGCACACCAGGCTGGTTCGCCTCCTCGCCCTCGTAGTTGCCCTCGTTCTTCAGCTGCAGGGTGTAGTGGCCGTTCACGGTCCAGCGAGGCCTGAGGTTGTAGCGGCCCTGGAAGAGCAGCCCCTGGTACACTCCGCCTCGCGATGTCGAGGTTCCGGTAGATGATGTTGGTGAACGTGCCGAAGTCGAGCCCGTTCTGGACGACCTCGTCGCGCCGTTGGCGGAGCGTGATCGTGTCGTCGATGAAGTCGGAGGTCCGTCGCCACGATGTAGCTGACCTCGCCGTATCCCTTGCCGTTCATGAGCTCCGCCCCGTACGACAGCGTGAACTCTTTGACGATCGGCGACGACAGGCCGTCCTCGAAGAAGAGTTGGCGGTCGGGAACTGTCCCAGGACGGTCTCGTAGTTCGCCGGATCGAATCCGGGAGCGAAGCTGCGGCCTTGTCCGGCAGGTCCATCGATAGATGCCAATCGCAGGTCGGGATTGCCGACGTTGTTGTTCGCGCCGATCTGCGCTTCGTTGTAGCGGCCCGAGTAGTGACCGTAGGTCACGTGAAACACGTGCCGGCCGTTCGCCATTTGACGTCGTACGCCGACGGCCAGACGCGGCACGAATCGTGTCGGTGTCGACGCCGATCAGCCCGCCGGTCGGCTTCGCTCTTCACGCGCTCGTAGCGGAAACCCGAGGTCGGCCGACAACTGGCTGTTGATCACCCAGTGATCCTGGACGTAGAACGAGTTGTTGTCGACGTTGAGCGCCGCGCCCGCGCTCGGGATCCAGTTCTCGAGTTGCGTCTCGCCCGGGACGAACACCGGGATGAAATGCCCGGTCCGAGTCGAGCAGCGGGCGCTCCGGCCGCATCTGCGGTAGTCGGCGTCGAACACGTAGCCCGGTGGACGACTGCGAGTTGCCGCCGGTGTTCTGGCTGCGGAAGAACTCGTAGCCGCCCTTGATCTCGTGCCGACCGGCGCGCCGTGCACAGAAGTAGGTCAGGTTGCCGGTGAACTGGCGGTTGTTGCGGTTCTCAGGGTCGGTGGCGTCGAAGTACTGGCGCGTTGTAGTGCCAGGCTCCCTGAGTTCAGGGCGAAGAACGGCGAATCGACGATGTTCGTGCTCGTGCCGCCGGATCCCCTGAACCCGAACTTGCGCTGCGAGAACTGCGCCTCGGCGAGCAGGTTGTGCCGCAGCACGCCGCGGTAGTTCGTGAAGTCGTACCAGTTCGGCAGCGTGCGGTCGCCGACGGCGAACGGGTCGATGGTGAACGCGAACGGCGGGCCGGCTCGACTGTGTCGTGCGAGTTGTTCAGGTAGCCGCCCTGAAACGTGTGATTCGGCAGCGAGCGTGCCGGTGAGCTTGATCTCGCCGCGCTTGTTGGTGTCGGTCTGAGTGTTGGCGATGCCGGTATCGGCAGCGGAGCCGACGGTCGAGATCTCGGCACAGCCGCCCCGCGCCGAAGAACCACAGCCGATCCCTGAGGATCGGGACCGCCGAGGGTGCCTTCGTGGGTGGTCTGCAGGTGTCCGGGCGTGGGGCAGCCTTCTGGCGACTCGCCGTCGTGACCGCCGGGTCGCAGAGCTCGAACGGCGTCTGCTTCGTCCAGCGCGGGTTCGTGAGGTTGGTGCGGTAGCTGCCCGAGAAGGTGTTGCCGCCGCTCTTGGTGATGGCGTTGACCACGCCGCCGGTGAACCGGCCGTATTCGGCGGTGATGCCGGAGGTGAGGACCTGCGTCTCTTCGATCGCGTCCTCGATGAACAGGTTCTGCGGCGAGCCGAACAGGTTGTCGTTGACGTCGACGCCGTTCAGCATGAAGACGTTGTCGAACGCGAACGCGCCGTTGATCGTGATCTGGCCGGCGTTCGGCGTGTTCGTCGGTCAGGCCGGGCGCGAGCTGCGCGATGCCGGAAAGGGTCCGCGGCGTGGCCAGCGCTTCGATTTCGTCGTGCTTGTAAGTTGGCGCCGATGGTCGGGGTCGCGATCGGGGCCGGCGTCTCGGCGACGACCTGGACCTGTTCGGTCACGCCGGCGGCCTGCAGCGTGACGTTCTGTTCGACGGTCAGGCCGAGGAGCACTGCGGTCGTCCGCTTCGACGGGTGCGAACTGCCGTCAGCTCGAAGGTGATCTCGTAGTTGCCGGGCGGCAGCTGCCGGAAGGGAATAGGTGCCATCGGCGGCGGTCGTCGTGGTGCGCGGGCCCTGCAGGGCTCGGCGATGACGCCGTCACGGTGACGCTCGGACGGCAGGCCTGCGGGTCGATCACCGTGCCGCGAATGATGCCGGTCTGGACGCCCTGGGCTGCGGCGTCGCCGACGGCCAAGGAAGCCGGCCAGCCATCTCGCGGCGAGCGCTGTGGTCTTCGTTTCATTGCTGTAGGTCTCCTTCTGCGTGACACTCGCTTCGAACATCTGTTCAGCATACGGATATTCGAACATCGTCGTTCAGCATTCACCGACCTGTAGCAGCACGCCGTGGTCGACATGCAGTTCATGCGATCAGAAATGCACGATGTAGTTCCGGCGGCTTTGGCTCCATGAGGACACCAGCGAGGTTTGGCGACTATCCAAGTGACTTGGATCAGAATGTGACTAGGCTCGAGCGCGCTTCTTCGGACCGCTATCGAGTGGCCGGCTGCGACCGACGCCGGCTTCTTCTTCGTGGCGCTGATCGTGTCGAGGCTCTTGCGCAGCGCGTCCATCAGGTTCACGACCTTCGGCGGCGCCTCGACCTCCGGGGCGACGACCTCGCGGCCCTCGATCTTCGCGTCGATGATCTCGCGCAGGCCTTCCTGATACTCGTCGCGATACGACTGCGAAGTCGACGCTCGCCTTCGAAGGTGCCCATCACCTGCCGCGCCAGCTTCACCTCGTCGGGCTTGACTGTCGCCGGCACGTCCGCCAGCTCGTCGATCGCGTCCATGCTGCGGATCTCGTTCGCGTGCCGCAGCGTGTACATGATCAGCCCGCGCTCGCGCGGCTGCACTTTGACAGGTATTCGCGGCCGTACAGCGCGACCTTGCCGATGCCCGCCTTGCCCTTCATGCCCTCGCGGATGACGGCGAACGCCTCCTTGGCGACCGGACCGTCGGGCGCCAGGTAGTACGGCCGCTCGAGGTAGATCGGGTCGATCGCGTGTCGTCGGTGAACTTCTCGAGGTTGATCACGCGGGTCGATTCGACCCGCACCTTCTCGATGTCCTCCTCCTCGACGACCACGTAGCGGCCCTTCTCGAACTCGTAGCCCTTGACGATGTCGGTGTTCGGCACCTCGCGCTCGCAGTGTGGACACCAGCGCTTCTGCTGGATGCGCGTCTGACACTCGGCGTGGAGCTGGTTGAAGCTCAGCGTCGCGCCGGCGTCGGTCGCCGGGAACACCTTGATCGGGATGTTCACCAGGCTGATTTTCAGATAGCCTTTCCACGTCGGTCGCGCGGCCATATGCGGTCTATCTAGAACACGCACTCAAAACGAACGCCAGAACCTCCACCAGGCGGGAAAGCACAGGCACGAGACGCACGACACGATCGTGAAGTCGCGTGCGGTAAAGGCTTCTTGGCCTGCGCCCCGCGCCGCCGGTCGAACTGCCGATCGGACGCCAGTCACGATGAGAATGGGCCCATGCGCGCGGCTCGTCACGCGACGCTGATCGAAAGGACCGAATCGATGCGGATATGCCGCTCGCCCCGTTTTCTGCTCGCGGCGGTCATTCTGCTGGCATGCCTGGCGTCGTCCGCGGCGCCGACAAGTCGGCTACGTGAGATGGGCGGATGCCGCCGCGAAATTCCTCGCCGGATTGTCGGCCGAACAGCGGCGACAAGCGGCGTTCCCGTTCGAAGGCCCCGAACGCCTTCACTGGCATTTCATCCCGACGGAAATGTTTCCTCGCAAGGGGCTGCCGATCGCCGCGATGAGCCCATCGCAGCGCCAGCTCGCGCATGCCCTGCTCCGAGCCGGGCTGAGCCAGCGGGGTTATCTGACCGCGACGGCGATCATGGATCTCGAAACCATCCTCGGGGCGCTCGAAGCGGCAGAGGGATCCTCCGGCATACCCGGACGTCCCGGTGAGCTGCTGGTCCGCAATCCCGAGGGCTATCTCTTCTCAGTGTTCGGCACACCGTCGCCGAATGGTGCCTGGGGCTGGCGCGTGGAAGGGCATCACGTCTCGTTGAATTTCACAGTCGTCAACGGCGCTTTTGTCGCCGCCACGCCATCGTTCTTCGGGAGCAACCCTGCGGAGGTTCGAGCGGGGCCGAAGAAAGGGTTGCGCATTCTCGCTGCAGAGGAAGACTCGGCCCGCGCCCTGGTCGCGGCGCTCGACGCGTCCCAACGCGCGAAGGCGATCACCGCGGCGGCGGCGCCGGACGACATCCAGACGATGAGCGCGTTGAAGGTCGATCCGCTGGCGCCGGCCGGCATCTCGGCGAGAGAACTGACGCCGGTCCAGCGCGACCTCCTGCTCAAGGTCATCGATGCGTATGCGTCCGTGATGGCCCCCGATCTCGCCGCGGAGCGAATGGCCAAGATCACGAAGGCCGGCCTCGAGAAGGTCGCGTTCGCGTGGGCTGGCGACACCGCGCGGGGCAGGCGGCACTACTACAGGGTGCAAGGCCCCACGTTCCTGATCGAATACGACAACACCCAGAACGACGCGAATCACATCCACTCGGTCTGGCGGGACTTCGAGGGTGACTTCGGACGAGACCTGCTGCGGGAACACTTGAAAGCCGTTGCGCACTGAAGCACAAGGTCGAAAAGTCTCACGGCTCAAGTGTCAGGGCTTATTCTGGAACGCGAACTTGAGCCAGTGAGACTGACGCCTCACTGGTAGTTGCCACTTAGATTTCCCCGCGGATAGCGTCCGCCAGCTCCTTCGTCGTTCGCCTGGCCGCCGAGATCCGGCGTCCGGATCTTGCCGGACGCGACCACCCGCTCGATGGCCCCGACAATGCGGTCGTGCACGTCGCGATGGCCGAGATGGTCGAGCATCATCGCGCCGGCCCAGATCGCGCCGATCGGGTTGGCGATGCCCTTGCCCGCGATGTCGGGCGCCGAGCCGTGGATCGGCTCGAACATCGACGGATAGCTGCCGTTCCGGGTTGATGTTGGCGCCGGGCGCGATGCCGAGGCTGCCGGAGATCGCCGAGCCGATGTCGGTCAGGATGTCGCCGAACAGGTTCGACGCCACGATCACGTCGAGCGTCGCCGGGTGCGTGACCATCCGCGCGGCGATCGCGTCGACGTGGTACTTCCGGTACTCGACCGACGGGTAGTCCTGTGCCGCACGACTCGGCGACTTCGTCCCAGAGGACCATCGAATGGCGCAGCGCGTTCGACTTGGTCGCGCTGGCCAGCAGCCTGCGCGGCCGCTTCGTCGCTATCTCGAAGCCGTAGCGCAGGATCCGTTCGATGCCGTGCCGCGTGAACAGCGCCGGTCTGCTCGGCGACTTCGTGCGGCGTGCCGACATGGACACGTCCGCCGACGCCCGGCGTACTCGCCTTCGGTGTTCTCTCGGACGCAGACCATGTCGATGTCGGCGGGGCCACGGTTCGCCAGCGGCGAGGCGAGCCCGGGCAGCAGCCGCATCGGCCGGAGGTTGACGTACTGCTGGAAATCGCTGCCGCAGCGGCAGCAGCAGATCCCAGACGGCAATGTGATCGGGAACGGTCGGCGCGCCGATGGCGCCGAGATAGATGGCGTCGAACGTCGCCAGCCGCTCGAAGCCGTCGGCGTCCATCATCCGGCCGTGGCGTGAGGTAGTAGTCGCAGCCCCACGGCAGCGGCGTGAACGTGAGGGAGGCGTTTGAGCCCCGCGCCGCGGCCTCAATCGCTGCGATGCCTGCCGGAATGACTTCCTGGCCGATGCCGTCGCCGGGAATGACGGCAATAGTGTGTGCGAGTGTGTTGGTCATGTGATGGTGGAGAAATCGCGGACGGCTGGCAGCCCAGGCAGTCCATCTGCCTGGGTAGCCGCCCGCACGATTGCGTCGGCGACAGCCTCCGCTGCCAACGCGCCGATGATGCCTGCCGCGGCCGCACCCGGCCGTTCGCCGGTGGCGAGGGTCGAAGATCACGTCGCCGTCCACCGGGGTATGGCTCGGGCGCGATCGCGCGGGCGAAGCCGTCGTGTGCCATCTGCGCGACGCGCGTCGCCTCCGTCTTGGTCAATGCGGCATTGGTGGCGACTACGCCGAGCGTGGTGTTGCCGGGCTCGAAGCGGAGCAGCCCGGCGCGCAGCAGTTTTCGTGCATCGGCGAGCACCCGGCCGTCAGCCCCTCGCACGCCGGCGACGGTCCGGCCCGTGGCGGGATCGACCACATCGCCAAACGCGTTCACGACGACCATGGCGGCGACGACCAACCCGCCCGTCATGGTCACGGCCGCGGTACCGACGCCCGCCTTCATGGCGCGGTCCATCCCCAGAGCTTTACCAATCGTCGCGCCGGCTCCCGCGCCCACGTTGCCTTCGGATACCGGGTCAGACGTCGCGGATTGAGCGGCCAGATAGCCGCACGCCGCCGTCGGACGAACCAATGGATCTCCAACGTGGAGGTCAAAAAGCGCGGCACCGGGAACGATCGGGACTCGCGCTGGACCGAACAGGAATCCAATCTCACGCTCCTCAAGATACCGCATAACGCCTGCGCCGCCATCGAGCCCGAAGGCGCTGCCGCCGGCGAACACGATGGCGTGCACCTGCTGGACGCTATTGACCGGATCGAGCACGTCGGTTTCTCGAGTCGCCGGCGACGCTCCTCTGACGTCGACACCTGCTGTGACGCCCGCCTCCACGAGAGATCACCGTGCATCCAGTCGGCCGCTCGTTCAACGTGTGATGGCCGACCTTGATGCCGGGACCAGCGTCAGCGTGGCGTTCCGCGCCGTTCGGGCCGTCGCGGTCACGACTTCGAGTGCGCGCGCCGCATCGCGCCGAGCGGCAGAAAGGTGTCGGCTCAGTTGTCTTCATCAGCGACGCGGACATCAGTTCCGCTCGAACGAGTCGAGCTCGTTTTCCAGCATGGTATAGGTATGCCGATCCTCGGGGAATCGGCCCGCGCACGTCGCTGGCGTAGGCTTCAAGCGCGGCGAGCATGGCGCGCCGATGTCGGCGTACCTGCTTCACGAACCTCGGCGGCTGCCCGTTCGAGAGCCCCATCAGATCGTGCCAGACCAGCGCCTGGCCGTCCCACACGCGCGCCGGCGCCAATGCCGATCGTCGGGATGCTGAGCGTCTTGGTGATGAATGCGGCGACCTGCGGCGGGATGGCCTCCAGCACGACGGCGAACAGCCGGCCGCTCGAGCGCCGCGCGGCATCGACAAGGCGGCGCGCCTTGACGGCGGTACAGCCCTGCGGTTTGTATCCGCCCAGGAGTTTCACCGACTGCGGAGTCAATCCAATGTGACCGATGACCGGAATCGCGGCATCGACGATCGCTTCCGCCCGCCTGAGCATCGGCGGCGCCTTCCAGCTTCACCCGGTCGACCCCTCCATCCTTCAGAAAGCGAATGGCGTTCTGCACGGCGACCTCGTCCGACGGCTGAAACGAGCCGAACGGCATGTCGGCGCACGATCAGCGGTCTCTGGCCCCGAGCCACGGCGCGTCAGCATGAGCATTTCGTCCATCGTGACCGGCAGCGTCGAGTCGTGCCCGAGCATCGTCATCGCCGCCGAATCGCCGACCAGCGCGACGTCGATGCCGGCGGCATCGGCGAGCCGAGCGCTCGGCGCGTCGTACACCGTCACCATCGTGATGCGCGCGCCGCTGCGCTTCATCGCGCCGAGTTCGGGGACCGACATCTTTCCGCCGGCGACCCTTTCAGGTCCGGTGGGCGGCGGCTGGTTGCTCGATCAGCTCCTCAGCGACTGCCCGCTCGACCCCATCCCGGGGGACGCGTTCGATGTCGAGGACGACGTTGTCGATCAAGCGGTGCTGCCGACGTGGGCGGCCACGGCAAGTGTCGGACATCCGTCGAAATCCGCCACCGCCACGTAATCGGGCTCGAGGCCGGACAGCAGAGCGCGGGCGGCGGCAATGCGGATCCCGGCCTTCCCGAAACGCCGTCAGACCGGCGGCGAGCGCCCGCGGGATCGCCCGCGCCCGCTATCCTCTCCTCCGGCAGACAAGCGCACGTTTCGCGACGAGAGCGCCAGCCCGTCGCTGTCGCGGACGGTCGGGACAATCTGAATCTGCAGTCGAGGTTCAGGTCGCGCACCAGCTGCGTGACGACCGCTACCTGCTGCGCGTCCTTCTGTCCAAAGCATGCCACGTCCGGCTCGACAATCGTGAACAGCTTCAGGCAGACCGTGGCGACGCCTCGGAAGTGCCCCGGACGGAAGTCGCCTTCGAGCCCGCGCGCCGGCCTCCGACCTCGATCCAGGTGGCGTAGTCGGCAGGATACATTTCGGCGGCATCGGGAACAAAGAGCAGCTCGATGCCCTCTTGGGCCGCGATTTGCGCGTCGCGAGTTTCGTCGCGAGGATGAGCGACAGATCGGCCGGATCGCCGAACTGGGCCGGGTTCACGAACGAGCTGACCACGACGAGGTCCGACGATCGGCGCGCGCAGCTCGAAACAGCGCGACATGCGCCGTCATGAAACGCCGCCCATCGGTCGGATCCGATGCGCGACGTTACTGCGAAGCTGAGCAAGAGTTCGCCTGAGCTCGACGGCGGTGCGGACGATGTTCACGGTGCGGTCACCTCCGCGAGCGCTCGATACATCCGTTCGAGGTCCGGCGCGGTGTCGTGAATCGCCGCCAGATGGGCGTCGATGGTCGCCCAGTCGCCACGTGCGATTGGTCCCGTCAACTGGAAGCCGTTGTCGATGGTCCGGCGCATCAACGGGATGAGCGCTCTTTCGGTGCTCCGGCCGATTCGAGCAGCCTGCTGGCCGACCGATACAGCGTGACCAGGTAGTTCGACGCGATCGCGGCGCCCCGCGTGATATAGCATCCGGGCCTCGTCGCGGATCTCGAACGGCCTCACGCCCAGTCGCTCGGCCAGCCAGAAGCCGCGCGCCCGGCCGGCGGGGGTGTCAGCCGTGACCGCGGCCCACGCGCCGTCGAGCTGATCGCCAGACCCCGAGCGGTCGAACGTCTGAAGCGGATGCAGTCCGAAACGGTGAACGTGCGGCGCGAGGGCGGCCAGCGGCGTGGCGCCGCTGATGTGCGCGATCCATGGGCCGGGCTCGATGGTGCTCGCCACTTCGCGGATCGCCGCAGTCGGGGACACACAGCAGCACGAGGTCCGGCTCGCCCACCCGCCAGTCAAGACTCGCTCGCGCAGCCGTGCGTTCAGGGCCGACCCTGCGCGGCCGTGTCCGATGATCCTGACGCTCCTGAACAGCTGCTCGGGTTCTTCCATAGAGATGTCAGTCGGGCTGACGAGCTATGAGGAAATCGCTGTCGTGCGGGCCTTCAGGCCTGCCGTGTAGGGCGGATATGAAGCTTCGCACGACATCAAGAGCGATTTCATCGCCGCCTCTAAAGCCGGACCACTCCGTCGAGACTTTCAGCCATCAGCCGTCGAGCAACCCTCGAGCTGAAAGCTGACGGCTAGGAGCTGATAGCTCCTAAGGCTGACGGTCGGGCACAAAAATGCAAGAATGCCCGGATGCGCATCACAGCTGCTCTGAATTCCGCGCTGCTTGCTGCGGGGCTTCTGGCCGGCGCGTGCTCGGCGCCCGAATCGCCGCCCGCCAGCGACGCCCGGCCCGGCCCGACGCCGACTGTCCAGCGGACGCCGATCGGCGAGCTGCCGGAGGTCGACGTCGACTCGTGCTCGCGCACACGAAGGTACCTTCGTCGGATCAATTCGAGGGCCGCGCTCCCGGCGGGAAAGGCGAGGAGCTCACGGTCGGCTATCTCGATCGATCAGTTCAAGAAGATCGGCCTGAAGCCCGGCAACACCGACGGCACGCTACATCCAGAAGGTGCCGCTCGTCGGCATCACGCCGACGCCCGCGCCGCTCGTGTTCAGGAAGGGCATCGACGAGCGCACGCTCACGTGGAAAGACGATGTCGTGGCGTGGACCAAGCACTGTCGCGGACACGCGCGTCCATCGACGACTCCGAGCTGGTCTTCGTCGGCTACGGCGTCGTCGCGCCGGAGTTCAACTGGGACGACTACAAGGGCCTCGACGTCAAGGGCAAGACGCTCGTGATGCTGGTCAACGACCCGCCGGTGCCCGATCCGTCGAATGCCGTCGGAGCTCGATCCGAAGATGTTCGGCGGCCGGGCGATGACCTACTACGGCCGCTGGACCTACAAGTTCGAGATCGCGGCGGAGAAGGGCGCGGCCGGCGTCCTGATCATTCACGAGACCGGGCCGGCGGGCTATCCGTTCGACGTCGTGCAGGCGAACTGGTCGGCGAGCAGTTCGATCTCGTGACGCCCGGACAAGAACATGGGCCGCGCCGCCGATCGAGGGCGTGGATCACGCTCGAGCAGGGCACGAAGCTGCTGACGATGGCCGGCCAGGATTTCGACGACGCTCAAGCGGCAGGCGGCCACGCGCGACTTCCAGCCGGTGCCGCTCGGCGTCACGGCGTCGATGACGATCCGGAACACGCTGCGCACGGTCGACTCGCAGAACGTCGTCGCGAGGCTCGAGGGGCGCGATCCGACAGCTGAAGGACGAGTACGTCGTCTACACCGCGCACTGGGATCACCTGGGCGTCGGGCCCCGGTCAACGGCGACACGATCTACAACGGCGCGAAGGACAACGCCGTCGGGCACTGCCGGGCTGCTCGAGATCGCGCGGGCGTTCACGACAGCTGCCGGCGCCGCCCAAGCGGTCCGATCCTGTTCCTGGCGGTCACGGCCGAGGAGCAGGGGCTGCTCGGCTCGCAGTACTACTCGGTGACGCCCGCTCTATCCGCTGGCGAAGACGGTCGCCAACATCAACATCGACGGCCTCAACGTCCACGGCCGCACGAGGGATCTGACGCTCGTCGGGTACGGGCGCGTCGGATCTCGACGACTACGCGCGCGACGCGGCGGGCGAGCAGGGACGGATCGATCAGGCCGGACCCGGAGCCGGAGAAGGGCTTCTACTACCGATCGGATCACTTCAACTTCGCGAAGCAGGGCGTGCCGGCGCTCTACCCGGACGAGGGCGTCGAGTTCATCGGCAAGCCGGCCGAGTTACGGCACAGCAGGTGCGCGACGCAGTACACCGAGCGCGACTACCACAAGCCGTCCGACGTCGTGAAGCCGGACTGGGATCTGAGCGGCGCTCGCGAGGACCTGAAGGTGTTCTTCGCGGTCGGCTACCGCGTGGCGGAGGCCGACAGGCTTCCGGAGTGGAAGCCGGGCAACGAGTTCAAGGCGAAGCGCGACGCGATGCTGCAAGGACTGGTGTACAATGACGCGGCTGACGAGACGGATGATCGCGCTGTCGAAGAAGCACACGCTCTTCGAGTGGTCGGCGCAGTCGCAGGTCGATCCGATTCCGGTCGCGCGCGCCAAGGGCATCTATTTCTGGACGCCCGAAGGCAAGCGCTTCATCGACTTCAACAGCCAGCTGATGTGCGTGAACATCGGCCACGGCGACGAGCGCGTGATTCGCGCGATCCAGGAGCAGGCGGCAGCGCTCGCCTACGCGAACCCGTTCATGGCGACCGAGCCGCGGGCGCGTCTGGGCGCGAAGCTCGCCGAGATCGCGCCGGGCGACATCGACGTGTTCTTCTTCACCAACGGCGGCGCCGAGGCCAACGAGAACGCGATCAAGCTGGCGCGCGCTGGCCACCGGCCGCCACAAGATCCTGGCGCGCTACCGCTCGTACCACGGCGCCACCGCCGGCAGCATGACGCTGACCGGCGATCCGCGGCGCTGGGCCGCCGAGCCCGGGCATGCCCGGCGTCGTCCACGTGCTCGATCCGTATCACGGCATCGAGCGCGGCTGGGACACGGCCGACGCAGTCGCTGGCCATGCTCGAGGAGGTCATCCAGCTCGAGGGGCCGCAGACGATCGCCGCCTTCATCCTCGAGACGGTCACCGGCACCAACGGCATCCTGGTGCCGCCGGACGGCTACCTGCAGGGCGTGCGCGAGCTGTGCACCAGGCACGGCATCCTGATGATCTGCGACGAGGTGATGTCCGGCTTCGGCCGCACCGGCGAGTGGTTCGCCGTCAATCACTGGAACGTCGTGCCCGACATCATGACGATGGCGAAGGGGCTGACCAGCGCCTACGTGCCGCTCGGCGCGGTCGGCATGCGGCGGGAGATCGCCGAGCACTTCAAGGACAAGGTCTTCTACGGCGGCCTCACCTACAACAGCCATCCGCTGGCGTGCGCCGCGGCGCTGGCGACGATTCAGCGTCTACGAGGAGGACGAGCTGATCGAGAACGCGCGCCGGATGGGCGATCGTGATGAGGGAGCTGACTGGCGGAGCTCGCAGGCGCGCCATCCGTCGGTCGGCGCCGCCCGATCGATCGGGCTGTTCGGCATCGTCGAGCTGGTCCGCGATCGGGCGACGCGTCAGCCGCTGGCGCCGTTCAACGGCACATCGGACGAGATGGCGGCGCTCGGCGAGGTTCTTCCGCGAGGAAGGGCTGTACACGTTCGTCCGCTGGAACACGTTCTTCACCAACCCGCCGCTGTGCATCACCGAGCCGGAGCTGCGCGAGGCGTTCGCGATCATCGATCGCGGCCTCGAGATCACCGACCGGGCGGTCGTCTAGTCTGGTCATTTAGCCATCTGGTCATTGATTGTTTCGATGCCCCAATGACTCAATGACCCAATCACTCACAGCTAGGTCACGTCAAGTATGCGAACGCGACGTGACGCTGCAGATACGTGAGCCCACGCACGGTAGAGGCGAGCGTAGCCCGATGTAGAGCGGGTGTCGCCGGCATCCGGTTGTTGAAAGTACAGGTGTCGCGTCCACGAAGACCGCGGTTGCGGCCGACAGTGCGAGGGAGGCTTGGCCATCGTCACGGCAGCCATGGTGCCGGCCGGCGAGGGCCCGTCCGGCAGCGATCGCCAGGGCCGCGACCAAGAGTCGGAGGAGCAGAATCAAAGCCAGCGGCGTGCCGCGGATCGGGAGGGCCGTGAGGGCCGCGGCGCCATGACCACGACCGTGATCGGTTCGCCGAACAGCAGCAGCCCGCTGAGCAGCAGCAACCAGCCGCCCACGCCTCGCGGGCTGTCGTTGACGCCTCCATGCCTGCCGCTAGGATGCCACCGAAAACCGCACGAGGTCCCGCCGTCAGTTTACCGGTCCGCCTCCGGGCTGATTCAGGACCGTGGTGATAACGGAGGAAGCCGGATGAACGGGATGACGCCGAGCCGGAACCAAGAGATGGGAACAACGCCGCGGCGTCATCTCCGGTAGTCGCGAGGTGCACCTGTTTCTCGTTCATCACGGCGACGCTGTCGGGCCGGATGTCGATCCGCGGCGCCGCCGCTCTCCTCCGAGGGCCGGAAGGCCGTGGAGCGGCGGCGGAAGATGCCGCGGTGCGCGGCGCGCGGCCCGCGGTCGTCTGGCACAGCGGCAAGCTGCGCGCGCGCCAGACAGCTGAGGCGTTGTGGCAAGCTGCAACGCCCTCGCTGAGTTTGCCGCGACGCGCGACCTGCAGCCGGACGACCCACCCGGATGGATGCGCGATCGGCTGCGCGACGAGCGTCGGGATATTCTGATTGCGGGACACTTCCCCCACCTGCCCAGGCTCCTGGCCCTGCTGTTGACGGGAGCTAATGAGGCTCCCGCATCATTCCCACTCCACGGCGTTGTCGCTCTGGAAACGGCCGACGGTGGCGAGACGTGGCGGGAAGCGTGGCGGATTCGGGCGTAGGCGCGCGGCGGCGCTTTCCCTGAACGTCAGGTCAGGCCGCTAGGCGACGACGGTGAGGTGACGGCCCGGGTCGCGTCCGCTCAACGTGTCGATGCGGCCATGCAGTTCGGCGCCCTCGGCCATCGCAACGCGAGGCGCCGTGATGTTGCCGTCCACCTTCCAGTGTCCCGGATGTCGACTTCTCGCTGGCCTTGATGGAGCCGGTGACCGCACCGTGGATGGTGATGGTCTTGGCACTGATGTTGGCGTGGATCTCGGCGTCCGGACCGATGGTGAGCATGTGATCGCGAACGTCAACCGTTCCTTCGACCCGGCCGTCGATGCTCATGTCTTCGGAACTCACCAGCTCCCCCTTGAAAACGACCGATTTTCCGACCCAGACCATGACCCGTCGCTTTTCAGCCGGGCAGCCAGGAGGACGGAGTCTGAGTTCTGTCCGGCTGGTGGTCTGCTCCGTGGACTCGCGCGTCAGCATAGGCCCCTCCATCATGTCACTGGAGCACCCCAGATTGTGTGGGGGAGGAGAACGGGGCCGTGCGTTCAATGACTTCGGGCCCAGGTTCCGGCTCGACCTCGACGACCAGTCCCGGTGGACGTCGGACAGGCGAGAGAATCCGCCGGGCGGCCTCGTCGGGCACCCCAAGCATCGCCCGAAAATGCCTGAAAGTGAACCGGGCGCTCGGGTTCCGCACCACAAGGCACACGATGCGTCGATGAGTTTCGCTCCGTCTGGCATAGTTGCGCCGATCGACAGTCACAGAAATCGCTCCGCCTCTTCTCTTGCAATATTCAACGACATGAGCAGGACGCCGGCGCCTTCCGGGGCCGTTCTGCGACACCTCAAGGAACCGCTCAGGTCGGCGGGGATATGGTGCAACGCCCCACCTGCAAATCGAGCCACCGCCATACAATGCTGTATGCCCAATCTGACAGTCGAAGGATATCGAACGTTTGAAGTCCCGCAGGACAAGCGTCTCGTCCTTGCGATCGAACAGGACGCCGGAGTTGACATCATGCACGCGTGCGGCGGGTTCGCCCGGTGCACCACCTGCCGCGTTGAATTTGTCGAGGGAGAGCCGGCGAGCTGGACCGTCGCGGAGCGGGAGCGGCTCGCCGCGCGCGGTCTGACCGGCATCCGTCTGTCATGCCAAATTCTCTGTGATCACGACATGGTGGTGCGCGCGATCAGCCGCCTCGAGGGTACTGGCAGGCCCGACCCGGGGCCTGTGCCGCAGGACGACGATCACCCGCCGCCCGATGGGTCTGACCATGCGAGAAGTGGTGTCTCTCTTGTTGACAGGCATCCGGAGGCGACGAAACACGGCGAGCCACGCGTTCGTATGACAAGTGGGCGGGAGGAAGCCTGAGGACGCGACCGGCCGCGCTTGGCAGGCTCGACTGAAACACATTCAGCTGGGAGCGACGCATGAACGGCGGACACATGAAAGCCATAGCTTCGATGGGCGTCCTCGTCATCCTGACGATTCTCTTGGGACTCGTCCCCGCTCCAATCCGATCGGTCCAAGGTCAGGAGCGCCAGGCGGCAATCGACCCGCTGCATTTTCACCACGTTCACCTGAATTCGGTGAACCCGTCGGCTGCCGCGGCGTACTACCCGAAGGCGTTTGCGACCTCGTCTACCAAGACGACGTTCAACGGCTACGAGGCGGTCAAGACGGGTAACGTCTACGTGCTGTTTACGAAGGTCAACACTCCTCCCAGAACGAGCTGACCGGGCCTCGACCTCGGTGTGGCATTTCGGCTGGAACACGCCCGACTCGCGCAAGTACAACGAGCGGTTCCGCGCCATGGGTCTGAAGATCGCTCAGATGTGGGACGCTGCGGATGGCAAGCTCGTGGACATGTCGAGCGATACGCTCCCGGGCTTGCCGACGCAGGAGCAGATTCTCGGCATGCGCGAAAAGGGCGTGGAGCCGGCCAGGCAGGGGGGCTTCGGCTATCTGCGTGGTCCGGACGGCGCGATGATCGAGAACGCACAGGCCGGCACGGTGGAGCGGTTCAACCACGTGCACATGTACCACGAGCACCCGCTGTGCGCGATGCAGTGGTACGTCACGCATCTCGGAGCGACGCTGCCGCAGGGTCGCGGCGCTGCGCCCGCGCCGCCGGCTGACGAATGTAAACAGCTGTACGCGCCGCCCACATGGCCTTCGTTCGCCAAGACGGGATTTGTCCGCGAGCCGTCAGGCGCCGTGTTCTTCGACGACATCTCCATCTCGATCCGGCCGTGGCCGGGCGGGGGGCTCGTCAGCCCGCGCGGAAAGATCGTCGATCACTGGGCGCTTCAGGTCGCCGATCTCGCGCCCACCCTCGCCCGGTTGAAGCGTGAAGGCGTCAAGGTCCTCGAAGAGGTTCACCCCTGGGGAAATAGCCGCGCGGCCATGATCGAGGGACCCGATCGAATTGCGATCGAGCTCGTGGAGCTGAAATAGTCGCTTGTCAACCAATCCGGAGATGTGATGAGTCGCGATATTCAGGCCGGGTCTCAGTCGGACGCAGACGTCATCGTCATCGGCGGAGGTCCGGCCGGATCGACCGTCTCGACCCTCATCGCGCAACGCGGCTACCACGTCGAACTATTCGAGCGCGATCGCTTTCCGCGCTTTCACATCGGTGAATCGCTCATCCCGGAGACGTACTGGGTGCTCGAGCGGCTCGATATGCTGCCGAAGATGCAGAAGAGCCACTTCGTCAAGAAATACAGCGTCCAGTTCGTGAACGCCGCCGGCAAACTGTCCGCACCGTTCTATTTCCGGGACAACAAGCCGCACGAGTGTTCGCAGACCTGGCAGGTGGTGCGGAGCGAGTTCGACAAGATGATGCTCGACAACGCGCGCGAGCACGGCGTCCAGGTGCACGAGGGTGTTCGTGTCGTCGACGTCCTCTTTGACGGCGATCGAACCGCCGGCGTCACGGTCCAGACTGAGGGCGGCGCGCGGCGGGATGTCCGCTCGAGCGTGGTCGTCGACGCGAGCGGACAGAACGGGCTGCTGATGAACCGGCTGGGGCTCCGTTTGTGGGATCCGGTGCTGAACAAGGGCGCGATCTGGACCTACTGGCAGGGCGCCTACCGCGATACTGGCCGCGACGAAGGGGCGACGATGGTGATTCAGACTACCAACAAGAACGGTTGGTTCTGGTACATTCCGCTGCACCACGACCGAGTCAGCGTGGGCGTGGTCGCGCCCTTCGACTATCTGTTCAAGGGCCGAGGCGATCGGGAGCAGACCTATCGGGAAGAAGTCGAGCGCTGCCCCGCCATCAAATCACGGGTGTCGAACGCGACGAGCATCGCGGGCTATTTCGCGACGAAGGATTATTCGTATCGCTCGACACAAGTGTCGGGGAACGGGTGGGTCCTCGTCGGCGACGCTTTCGGCTTTCTCGACCCGCTCTATTCGTCCGGCGTGCTGCTCGCGTTGAAATCAGGTGAGATGGCGGCCGATGCCATCTGCGACGGGCTGGTCAAGGGCGATTTCTCCGCCGGGCAGCTTGGCCGCTGGGGCCCCGTGTTCAATCAGGGTGTTGATCGGATGCGCCGGCTGGTCTGCGAATACTACGACGGGTTCAGCTTCGGCAACTTCGTGCGCCGCTTTCCAGAGTTGCAGGGAACAGTGACCGATCTCCTGATCGGGGATCTCTTCACCGACCGTGTCGACAAGGTGTGGGGTCCGATGGAGTCGCTGCACCCTGAAGGGAAGGCCCCGATTCCGTCCTGGAACGGCGCGGCCTTGCGAGAGACATCAGATACCCGGGCGAACGAACTGGTGCTGCCGGCCGGACCGAAACCCTAGCCCTTCCAGTTGTCTTTCCTGCGCGGCCCGGTCTAGCATCGCGGCCAGAAACGTGCTTTTCACCCAGCCGGCGTTTCTCTTCCTCTTTCTTCCGGCGCTGCTCGCTCTGTACTTTCTCGTCGTGGCGATGGGAACCAAGAGGGCCGGCGACGCCGATCTCAACGCCGCCAACACGCTCCTGGTGGCGGCGAGCGTGATCTTCTATGCACAAGGCGCCGGTCGATACCTCTGGTTGCTGTGCGCGTCGATCGCCTTCAACTGGTGGGTGGCCGATGCCATCGATCGGGCACATGGGCGGGCTGTCGGATCGTCGGCCCGCCTCGCGAAGACGCTCCTGGTCTGGGGCGTCACGGGAAACGTTCTGGTGCTCGGAGTATCCAAGTACGTGAACGTTTACGCCGGAAACTTCGGGGCTCTGTCGCTGGCGCTCGGTACACAGCCGATCGGGGCAGGCGTCCTGCTTCCGCTTGGCATGTCGTTCCTGACCCTGCACGCGATCTCGTTTCTGGTTGACGTCTATCGGCGCGACGACCGCTCGCGGCGCCGACTCGTGGACGCGGCCCTGTACCTCGCGTTTTTTCCGCCTCTCCTGGCTGGACCGATCGTCCGTTACCGGGATTTTGCTCATCAGACTTCCGAACGGGTGGTGAGCGTCGGCAACTTCGTGTACGGCGTCCGGCGCGTCGTCATCGGTCTCTGCAAGAAACTCCTGATCGCGGACGTGGTGGGCGTGATGGCCGATCGGGCCTTCGACATGCCGGTCGATCGCCTCGGCGCCGGCACGGCGTGGTTCGGTCTCACCTGCTTCACGTTGCAGATCTACTTCGCGCTGTCGGGGTATTCGGACATGGCGATCGGGCTCGGACGCATGTTCGGGTTCCGTCTGCCCGAGAACTTCCGCTGGCCATATGTCGCCGAGACGGTGCAGGAGTTCTGGCGTCGCTGGATGATTTCCCTCTCCAGTTGGTCGCGCGACTACCTGTATCTCCCGCTCGGCAGCGACAACCCGGCAGCTGACCGGATGGTCCGCCCCCTGGCGGTGATCGCCGTGTTCGTGTTGTGTGGGGTCTGGCACGGGACGAGCTGGACTTTTGTTGTCTGGGGTCTGTATCACGGCGCCTTCATGGTCCTCGAGCGCGCGGGACTCGCGTTGACAGTCGGGCGGCTGCCGACCCCGCTGCGCCATGTGTACCTGATCGTTGTTGTGATGATCGGGTGGGTGTTCTTCCGGGCCGAGAGTGTCCTCGCGGCGCTGACGTTCTTGAACGCGCTCGCCGGACTCCAGACCTCGGGGGCCCCCGTGTTTACCCTGCGGCCGGCTCCGAGCCTTTACTTCTGGATGGCGCTGCTCGCGGGCCTGACTGCGTCGGCGCCGCTCGTGGGTTCGGTGAGCCGATGGCGGGTGACGATCGATGCCGTCACCGTTTCAGCATTGGCGATGCTGTTTGCCACGGGAATCTTCATCTGGTCCAGCATCCGCTCGTTGTTTTCGATGCTCGAGACGAAACGGTAGTGCATCGGGGAAACCTGAAGTCTGAAACCTGGAGTCTGAATCCGTTCAGATTTCAGAGTTCAGATTTTGAAGAGATCATCGAACGCCTGCCGGGCGCTCGGTGGCCCCGCCGTGCCGGTCTGGCGCTCGATGGTCGTCCGGGCCGAGAAGAAGCTGCACTCGTTCCGCCCGTCTTTCGGCGCCACGCGGGCCGTCAACGCCTGCGTGCACTCCCAACGCGCGCCAGTGTCGAACGACATGCAGTGGATGCAGCTGTGCAGATCGGCGCCGCAGCGGGAGCAGCGACCATCCGACGGCACCGGCAGCGCCAGGCGGTTGCCGCAGCGCGCGCAGCGGAAGACTTCGTGGGAGCCCATCAGGTTCGGCGTCTTCGGCCCCGACGCGTGCTGCAGCGGTCTGCCGGGGGCTCGCGGCTCCTGGGGGGCGGCCGGTTTCCCGCGCGCACCCTGGCGGTCCGGCGGTTCGTCCTGATAGCCACGCTGGCGGTACTTGCGATCGCTCATCGCTTCTAACCCAATCCTGACGCGAGAGCCCCACCCGATCAAGCGGCTGGTCCGGGAACCCGGCCCGACCGACACATAAGCCAGGTGATACTCTTTTTCGAGCGGCCCGAACCCCGAAGTCTGGACCAGGAAGGTGTGCGATGCGCTCGTGTCGTAACGTTATAGCGCTCCTGCTGGCCCTGGCGGTGGCGACGCGGATCCGGGAGACGCGCGTCGATGCCCAGGACCGGCGGCCGCTGACCCTGGTGGATCTGGCCGAGATGCCTCGACTTCTCGACCCGCAGCTGTCACCCGATGGCCGATTCGTCGCCTACACGCTGGCGAGGGCCGACTGGAAGGCCAATCGTCTCGTTGGTCAAATCTGGCGCCAGGCGGTTACCGGTGGGAGGCCCGAACAGCTTACGCGCCTCGAGACGGGCGTGGCGCCCTCGGTGCGATGGTCACCTGACGGGAAATCGATGCTGTTTCTTGCGAACGTCGGCGAGGCCGGCATCCAGGTCCACCGTCTGCCCGCCGACGGTGGCGAGGCGAAGCAGCTCACGCGGCACGCCACTGGCGTGTCGCAGGCTGCGTGGGCGCCAGATGGTTCGTCCATCTACTTTGTGGCCTCTGATGCGAGAACGACCGCTGAGCGTGAGCGCGATCGATTGCGAGACGATGTGTATGCGTTCGACGAGGACTTCAAGCAGCGGCACCTCTGGAAAGTGAGCGTGGCGGACGGCGAAGAAGAAAAGGTCACCGACGGTGACTGGTCCGTGCTGGCGTATAGGCTGTCGCGCGATGGCCGGCAGATCGTCGTTCACCGTGCGCCGACACCACTGGTCGAACGACAGCGCGCGGAGCGAAATCTGGATCGTGGATGCCGGCGGTGGAAGCGCCCGGGCGCTCACCGACAACGCCGTCGAAGAGAACGAGGGCGAGCTTTCGCCGGACGGTACGCAGCTGCTATTTCTCGCCGAGGCGAACGAGCGGCTGGAGCCGTACCACGCCTCGAGGCTGTTCCTGGTTCCCGCTCGTGGCGGCAGGCCCACGGCCCTGCTGCAGAACTTTCCGTACGCGATCGAGCGAGCGGCTTGGCGACCCGACGGCCGCGCGATTCTCGCCGTGGTCAACATGGGCGTCCACAGCGAGATCTTCAGCATCGATCTCGGCGACGAGACGAGCGCGGGCGCTTACCGACGGGCGCACATCGGTGCAGTTCTGGAGCGTCGTGCCGGCGGCCGGCCGGATGGTCTTCCAGCTCGACGAGCCCATGCGGCTCGGCGACGCCTGGACGCTGCCGTTTGAAGGCGGACACCCTGACCCGGGTGACGTGGGGTCTACGATGGGCTCGAGGCTGGACTTCATCTCCCGCGGCAGGAGAAGGTCGCGTGGAAGGGCGCCGACGGGGTCACCGTCGAAGGGCTGCTCTTCTATCCGATTGGCTACCAGAGCTGGCCGGCGCTACGCCGCTGGTCG
Source organism: uncultured Acidobacteriota bacterium (assembly GCA_963748265.1). GTDB lineage: Bacteria > Acidobacteriota > Vicinamibacteria > Vicinamibacterales > CAVVIG01 > CAVVIG01. The sequence goes on from CAVVIG010000009.1 coordinate 93,321, forward strand.
TTCAACTGCACGGCGGACCGCACGGAGTCCGACAAGTTCGGCTACGGGCCGGGTGTCATCATGAACCATGTGCCGGTGCTTGACGGCGCAAGGGCTACGCCGTGCTTCGGCCGAACTATCGCGGCAGCACCGGGCTACGGGGACGCGGTTTCTACGCGACGTGATGGGCGGCTTACTTCAAGAACATGCACACGGATGTGCTCGCCGGTGTCGACGCTCTCGTTCGGCAGGGCATGGCCGATCCCGATCGGCTTGCGGTGATGGGGTGGAGCGCCGGCGGGCATCTCACCAACAAGCTCATCACGATCACGACCCGGTTCAAGGCGGCCTCGCAACCGCCGGGGCGGCGAACTGGACGTCGATGTTCGCGCAGACCGACACGCGCACGAATCGGGTCGTGATGGTTCGGCGGGACGCCGTGGCAGCCGAACGCCCCGATCGACGTCTTCTGGAACAACTCGCCGCTGAAGGACGCCGCCGCGGGTCAAGACGCCGACGCTGTTCTATCGTCGGCGAGCAGGACACGCGCGTCCCGATGCCGCAGTCGGTGGAGATGTACCGCGCGCTCAGGGCCAACGGGGTGCCGACGCGGCTGTATCGTCGCGCCGCGCGAGGCCGCACCAGTGGGGCGAACTGCGGCACCAGCTGTACAAGGCCAACGCCGAGCTCGAATGGTTCGAGCGCTACGTGCAGGGGCCGGCGTACACGTGGGAGACGCGCGCCGGCCGTGATGCGCCGGCCACGTCGAAGGCTGACCGATCGGATTTGCCACGACCTGAAGAGCAGGCGTAAGCTCCGGCGGGAATCGGGTTAGCGCCACGGGACTTCCACAACGGGTTCCTGACCGGTCCCATCGCTCGTCGCGTGCCCCGGAGTCGATGTCGCAGATCTTTCACCGCAGCACGAACACGATCTCGCGCGTCAGCATCTTCGGCGCGGTGTTCGTCGTCGCCGGCCTGCTGTGGCTCGTCCGCCGCAGGTGAACCGGTCGCCCTGGATCACCGAGGCGCACGTCGCGCGCGAGCAGCCCATTCCAGTTCAGCCACGAGCGCCATGTCGGCGGCAACGGCATCGACTGCCGCTACTGCCACACCTCGGTCGAGGACTCGCGTTCGCCGGCATCCCGCCGACCAAGACCTGCATGAACTGCCACTCGGAGATCTTCGCCAACAGCCCGTTCCTGCAGCCGGTGCGCGACAGCTTCGAGACCGGGCGCGCCGCATCCAGTGGACCGCGTGTCCACGACCTGCCCGACTTCGTGTACTTCGACCACAGCATCCACGTGAACAAGGGCGTCGGCTGCACCACCTGCCACGGGCCAGGTGGATCGGATGCCGCTGATGTGGCAGGAGACAGTCGCTGCAGATGGAGTGGTGCCTCGACTGCCACCGCAACCCGGAGCGGTACGTCCGGCCGCGGAGCGCCGTGTTCGGCGTCGACTATCAGCCGCCGCCCGAATCAGGCCGAGCTCGGGCCAGCGGCTGGTCGCCGAGTACGAGATTCAGAAGCTCACGAGCTGCTCGACGTGCCATCAATGACGATGACGAGCGATCCGCGAACGAGTCGCGGCCCGTCGCAGTCGTCGCAACCGCGCGACGCACCGCATCGCGAGCGCAGCCGCGATATGCTGGCGGACGCTCGACGAGCTGGCCGACGATCCCGCCTTCCGCGAGCGGCTGCACAACGAGTTCCCGTCCGAGGTCGAGGCGATCACCGATCCGGTCGACGCGCCGGACGTTCCTGAAGCTGATGGGCGCGTCGCTCGCGCTCGCCGGCGTCACCGCCTGCACGCGCCAGCCCGAGAGAAGATCGTCCCCTACGTCCGGCAGCCCGAGGAGATCATCCCCGGCCGGCCGCTGTTCTTCGCGACCGCGATGACGCTCGGCGGCGTGGCGACCGGCCTGCTGGTCGAGAGCCACGAAGGGCGGCCGACCAAGATCGAGGGCAACCCCGAGCATCCCGGCAGCCTCGGCGCCACCGACGTCTTCGCGCAGGCGCGCCATCCTCGACCTCTACGATCCGGATCGCGCGCGCGCGGTCACCAACCTCGGCGAGATCCGGCCGTGGCCGGCGTTCCTGCGGCGCATGCGCGCGGCGCTGACCGCGCAGCAGCCGCTCCAGGGCGCGGGCTTCCGGATCCTCACCGAGTCGGTCGCCTCGCCGACGCTCGCCGGCGCAGCTGCAGGAGCTGCTGGCCCGGTTCCCGTCGGCGCGGTGGCACCAGTGGGATCCCGGCGAGCCGCGCAGAACGCGCGCGCCGGGGCGCGCAGCTCGCATTCGGCGAATACGTCGAGACGCAGTCCGCCATTCGATCGGGCCGACGTCATCCTGGCGCTCGACGCCGACTTCCTCGGCGTCGGGCCCGGCAGCCTGCGCTATGCGCGCGACGTTCGCCGTCGCGGCGCCGGCCCGAGCACGGCCGACCGCATGAACCGGCTCTATGCCCTCGAGAGCATGCCGACGGCGACCGGCGCGCGGGCCGATCATCGCTGCCGCTCGCGCCGAGCGAGATCGAGCCGCTCGCGCGGCAGATCGCCGCGGCCGTCGGCGTGCTGGCGTCAGCCGCGTCGGCGGCGCGCCGCTGTCCGGCCGCTCCGCCACAGCTGCGCCCCGACTGGTCGCCGCGGTGGCCAAGGATCTGCAGGCGCACCGGGGCGCGAGCCTCGTCATTGCCGGCGACGACCAGCCGCCGGCGGTCCACGCGCTGGCGCACGCGATGAACGAGGCGCTCGGCAACGTCGGGCGGACGCGTCGTCTACACCGATCCGGTCGAAGCCGCGCCGGTCGATCAGCTGCAGTCGCTGCGCGAGCTCGTACGCCGACATGAACGCCGGCCAGGTCGACGTCCTGCTCGTCGTCGGCGGCAACCCGGTCTACACCGCGCCGGCCGACCTCGACGTTCGCGCGGCGCTGGACAAGGTGCCGACTCGCGTGCACCTGAGCCTGCACGACGACGAGACGTCGCGAGCTGTGCCACTGGCAGATCCCGGAGGCGCACTTTCTCGAGGCCTGGAGCGACGCGCGCGGCTTCGACGGCACGGTGTCGATCGTGCAGCCGCTGATCGCGCCGCTCTACGGCGGCCGGTCGGCGCACGAGCTGCTCGCGGCGCTGAGCGGCGACGCCGGAGAAGGCCGGCTACGACATCGGTGCGCGAGCACTGGATCGCACGAGACAAAGCCGCCCAGCCCGCGTCGTCGTCTTCACCAAAGGGATCGGCCGCGCAGCACAGCCGCGGATGCGGCTGAAGATGCTGCGCCATCCCCTGCTTCGAAGCGGCGTGGCGCCGCTGGCTGCACGACGGCGTCGTTGCCGGATACGGCGTTCGCGCCGCGCAGCGTCACGCTCCGGCCCGAGTCGCTCGAGCCGGCGCCGCCCGCCGGCAACGACTCGACCGGACTGGATGATCGTCTTCGCAACGATCCGTGCGTCCTCGACGGCCGCTTCGCGAACAACGGCTGGCTGCAGGAGCTGCCGAAGCCGATCACCAAGCTGACGTGGGACAACGCCGTCATCGTGAGCCCGGCGACCGCCGCGCGGCTGCAGCGTCGGCGGCGACGCCCGCCGATGCACGGCGGCGAGCACGGCCAGATCGTCAGCGACGTCGTCGAGCTCCGTATCGCGGCCGCGACCGTCCGCGGCCCCGTCTTCGCGGTCGCCGGGCATCCCGACGACTGCGTCACGGTCCACCTGGGCTACGGCCGCGCCGCGCCGGCCAGGTCGGCACCGGCGCCGGCTTCAACGCCTACGCGCTCCGGACCGCGACGCGCTCTGGTTCGGCCGCGGCCTCGAGGTCGTCGAAGACCGGCGAGCGCTATTCGCTCGCCTGCACGCAGTATCACCACCTCATGGAAGGCCGCGGGATGGTCCGCGCGGTCACGCGCGACGAGTTCGTCGCGCGATCCGCACGTCGTGCACGAGGGCCACGACGCGCCGCCGCAGACGCTGACGCTGCATCCCCGAGTACCCGTACGAAGGCTACAAGTGGGGCATGGCGATCGACGTCAACGCCTGCATCGGCTGCAACGCCTGCGTCGTCGGCTGCCAGGCCGAGAACAACATCCCGGTGGTCGGCAAGGACCAGGTGCTGCGCGGCCGCGAGATGCACTGGCTGCGCGTCGATACCTACTACCGCGGCGCGGGCGACAACCCGGAGACCTACTTCCAGCCGCGTGCCCGTGCATGCACTGCGAGAACGCGCCGTGCGAGGTCGTCTGTCCGGTCGACGCCACCGTGCACAGCCACGAAGGGCTGAACGACATGGTCTACAACCGCTGCGTCGGCACGCGGTACTGCTCGAACAACTGTCCCGTACAAGGTCCGCCGCTTCAACTACCTCCTGTATCAGGACTGGGACACGCCGAGCCTGAAGCTCGGGCGCAATCCCGACGTCACGGTGCGCAGCCGCGGCGTCATGGAGAAGTGCACCTACTGCGTGCAGCGGATCAACGCCGCGAAGATCGAGTCGGAGAAGGAGGACCGCCGCGATCCGCGACGGCGAGATCAAGACGGCCTGCCAGGCGGTCTGCCCGGCCGACGCGATCGTCTTCGGCGACCTGAACGATCCGAAGAGCCGCGTGGCCCAGCTGCAGGCCGAGGCGCGCAACTACGCGCTGCTCGCCGAGCTGAACACGCGGCCGCGGACGACCTATCTCGCCGGCGATGTCGGAACCCGAATCCGCGAGCTCGGGCGAATGATGGAGAGCGATGCAGCCGACGATGCCGCACCCGCCCGTCGGATCGCGCCCGGGCACATACCGTTCCCAGTCGGTCACCGACAAGATCAGCGCGATCGTGCTCGACGCAACGGACGCCGCTCGGGTGGTACTCGGGCTTCCTCGTCGCGTCGGCGTTTGCCGCTGCTGCTCGCTGGTGTCGCTCGACCTACCTCGTCGTCGAGGGCATCGGCATCTGGGGCAACAACCAGCCGGTCGGCTGGGCGTTCGACATCACGAACTTCGTCTGGTGGATCGGCATCGGCCACGCCGGCACGCTGATCTCGGCGATTCTGCTGCTGTTCAAGCAGACGTGGCGCACCTCGATCAACCGCTTCGCCGAGGCGATGACGCTCTTCGCCGTCGCCTGCGCCGGCATCTTCCCGCTGTTCCACACCGGCCGCCCGTGGCTCGCGTACTGGCTGCTGCCGTATCCCAACACGATGGGCATCTGGCCGCAGTTCAGGAGCCCGCTGGTCTGGGACGTCTTCGCGGTCTCGACCTACGCCACCGTGTCGCTGCTGTTCTGGTTCGTCGGCCTGGTGCCCGACCTGGCGACGCTGCGCGATCGGTCGCAGTCGCGCGGTCGGCCGGATGATCTACGGCATGCTCGCGATGGGCTGGCGCGGCTCGGCGCACGCACTGGCACCGCTACGAGACCGCCTACCTGCTGCTCGCCGGCCTCGCGACGCCGCTCGTCGTCTCGGTCCACACGGTCGTCAGCTTCGACTTCGCGGTGTCGGTCATCCCCGGCTGGCACACGACGATCTTCCCGCCCTACTTCGTCGCCGGCGCCATCTACTCGGGCTTCGCGATGGTGCTGACGCTCGTCATCCCGATCCGCGCGGTCTACGGGCTGGAGGACTTCATCACGATGCGCCACCTGCAGAACATGGCGAAGGTGATGCTCGTCACCGGCCTGATCGTCGCCTACGGCTACACGATCGAAGCGTTCATCGCCTGGTACAGCGCGCAACAAGTACGAGGGCTTCATGATCTGGAACCGGATGACCGGGCCGTACTGGTGGGCTTACGCGATGCTGATCCTCTGCAACGTGATCACGCCGCAGGTGCTCTGGTTCAAGCGCGTGCGGACGAGCGTGCCGATCCTGTTCGTCATCTCGCTCATCGTGAACATCGGCATGTGGCTCGAGCGCTTCGTGATCATCGTCACGAGCCTGCACCGCGACTTCCTGCCCTCGTCGTGGGGCAGGTTCAGCCCGACGTTCTGGGACTTGACCACCTTCATCGGCACGATCGGCCTGTTCCTGACGCTGCTCTTCCTGTTCCTCCGCTTCCTGCCGATGATCTCGATCTTCGAGATGCGGACGCTGCTGCCGGCGGCGAAGGTGGAAGACGAACCCGACGCGGGGAATGTGAGCGATGGCGATACGTTCACCGTCGATTTACGGCCTGATGGCCGAGTTCGAGGATCCGAACGCGCTCGTCGCGGCGGCCTACCGCGCGCACTACGAGGGCTACCGCGCGATGGACGCGTACTCGCCGTTCCCGATCGAGGAGCTGCACGAGGCGCTCGGCGTTCGCACACCGCGGCTGCCGCTGATCGTGCTCATCGGCGGCATCGTCGGCGCGCTCGGCGGCTACGTCCTGCAGTACTGGGCGACGACGATCGCCTATCCGCTGAACGTCGCCGGAAAGCCGTTCAACAGCTGGCCGATGTTCATTCCGGTCACCTTCGAGTGCACGATCCTCGGTCGCGGCGCTGTCGGCCGTGTTCGGCATGCTGGCGCTGAACGGCCTGCCGCAGCCGTATCACCCGGTGTTCAACGTGCCGCGCTTCGCGCTGGCCAGCCGCAACCGCTTCTTCCTGTGCATCGAGGCAGCGAGATCCGAAGTTCGACCTCGAGGCGACGCGGCGCTTCCTCGAAACACTCGGGCCTCGTCGAGGTGACGACCGTTGCGCGACTAGGCCAACGGCGATCGCGCGCAGGAGCGGCCGCGGCTGCTGATCGCGCTCGGCTCGGCGTGGCCTGCCGGCAGGACATGCACGATCAGCCGAAGTACTCCGCCGCTCGAGCCGTCGACGTTCTTCGCCGACGGCAGCTCGGCGCGGCCGCCGTGGCGGGCACCGTCGCGCGCGGCCAGCTCGAGGACGATCGAGCTGCTCTACACCGGGAAGGTCAACGACGAGGATGTCGACGGCTGTTCCCGTTCCCGGTCGACCGAGGCCGTGATGGCGCGCGGACAGGAGCGGTTCAACATCTACTGTTCGCCGTGCCACGGCCGGACCGGCGCCGGCGACGGCATGGTCGTCCGGCGCGGGTACACGCCCGCCGCCGCCGCTCGATGCTCCGCGCCTCCGCGAGACGCCGGTGGGCCATTTCTTCGACGTGATCACGAACGGCTTCGGCGCGATGCCCGACTACGCCGCGCAGATCAAGGTGGAGGATCGCTGGGCGATCGCCGCCTACATCCGCGCGCTGCAGCTGCAGCGTCCGCCACGCTGGACGACGTGCCCGCCAGCCGAGCGCACCCGGCTCGAAGGTCAGCGGTGACCTCCAGGCCGCTGCGTCAGACCGCCGACCAGCTGATTCCCGAGCTTGCGCGCTACCAGCGCCAGTTCCTGATGGCCGGCGGCGCTGCGGCGTGCGATGTCGCTCGTCGGGCTGTTCATCAACCCGGCGCAGTTCTTCCAGTCGTACCTGACGGCGTACATGTTCGTGCTGGGCGCGACGCTCGGCTGCCTCGCGCTCGGCATGATCCACCAGCTCTCGGGCGGCGCCTGGGGCGTCGTCACCCGGCGGCCGATCGGCGCCGCGTCGCGCGTCCTGCCGGTGCTGACGCTGCTGTTCCTGCCGATCGTCTTCGGCATCCGCCACCTGTACGAGTGGACGCACGCCGACGTCGTCGCGGCCGACGAGATCCTGCGCGGCAAGCAGCTCTACCTGAACACGCCGTTCTTCCTCGCGCGGGCCGCCGTCTACTTCGCGGTCTGGAACGCGCTCGCGTACTTCCTGAACAAGTGGTCGCTCGAACAGGACCGCACCGGCGATCCGCGCATTGCCCGCCGCATGCAGCTGCTGAGCGGCGGCGGGCTCGCTCGTCTACGGCCTGACGGTCACCTTCGCCGCGTTCGACTGGATGATGTCGCTCGAGCCGCACTGGTTCTCGACGATCTACGGCGTGCTGATCATGGGCGGCCAGGGCCTGACCGCGCTGGCGTTCCTGATCGTCGTGCTGGCGTGGCTGAGCCGCCGCCCGCCGCTCGACGCCATCGTCGTGCCCGGGCACTTCCACGATCTCGCGAACCTGATGCTCGCGTTCGTGATGCTGTGGGCGTACTTCTCGTTCTCGCAGTACCTGATCATCTGGTCGGGCAACCTGCCCGAGGAGATCACGCTGGTACATGCACCGCCTGCACCACGGCTGGCGGTTCATCGGCGTCGGCGCTCGTGGTGTTCCACTTCGCCGTGCCGTTCGTGCTGCTGCTGTCGCGCGCCGTCAAGCGCGAGCCCGACGATCGTCTGAAGGTCGCGGTCGGCATTCTCGTCGCGCGGCTGGTCGATCTGTTCTGGCTGATCGCGCCGGAGTTCCACGCACGGCGTCTGTCCGTCAGCTGGATGGACGTCGTGGTGCCGCTGACGCTCGTGGCGCTCTGGCTCGGCTGCTTCATCTGGCAGCTTCGCGGCCGCGCGATCCTGCCGGTGCACGACCCGCAGTTCGAGGAAGCGCTCGGCCGGTCCTCGAAAGCGGCACGGCGAGCGGCCGGACGGCCGGATAGTAGTCGACATGACGCAGACACCCTCGACGGACACGCCGCAGTCCACCACGAAGAGAGCGACGTCGACATTCCGTGCGATCTTCGGATTCGGCGACCGGCCTGCGTCATCGTCGCGGCTGGTCATTCACGTGGTGATTGGCTGATGTTCGGATATCTTCGACCGGCCGCGAAGCCGCAAGTGCCGGGCAACTGTATCCGCTCGCCGCCGGCCAGGAGATGAGGCTGCCGCCGCCAGCCGCGGCTGCAGATCACGCCGCGGCAGGACCTGCGGGATCTGCGCGCGCGCGAGGACCAGATGCTGAACAGCTACGGTGGGTCGATCGCAAGGCCGGCACTGGTCCGGATTCCGATCGGCGAGGCGATGCAGCTGACGCTCGAGCGGGGGTTTCCGTCCGCCGGTCGCCGGAGCCAGGAACGCCAGTGACACGACATTCGGCGCGGACGCGGCAGGTCGAGGATAGCTGTTCACGTCGGCTGTCTTTGCCTGCTCGGCGGTGATCGTGGGCGCCGGCGCAGATGACCGGCGCGCCGGCGCCCGGGTATCGGATGGAACCGGGCACTCCGGCCTCGGCGATTCCGGCGCCGCTGCGCGAGATTGGCTTCGACCAGAACTGAATCGATCCGCTGCCGCTCGACGTCGAGTTCCGGGACGAACAGGGACAGGTCGTGCGGCTCGGCGAGTACTTCGGCAGCAGGCCGGTGGTGCTCGCCTTCGTCTACTACGACTGCCCGATGCTCTGCACCAGGTGCTGAGCGCGATGACGAGCAGCCTGCGTGCTGGCGCTCGAGCCCGGCACGGGACTTCGAGATCGTCGTGGTCAGCTTCGACCCCCGGGAGACCCCGGCGATCGCGGCGGCGCGACAAGAAGGCGCTCTCGCGCGCTACGAGCGGCCGGATGCCGCGGCCGGCTGGCACTTCCTGACCGGCGACCAGGCGTCGATCGAGCGCCTGACGAAGGCGGCCGGCTTCCGCTACGTGTGGGACGAGGAGACGCAGGCAGTTCGCCCACCCGGCCGGGCTCATCGTCCTGACGCCGGACGGCCGGCTCGCGCGTTACCTGTTCGGCCTCGAGTACGGACCGCGCGATCTGCGGTTCGCGCTCGTCGAAGCGTCTGCCGGCAGGATCGGCACGGCCGTCGATGCGCTGCTGCTCTACTGCTATCACTACGACCCGATGACGGGCCGCTACGGCCTCGTGATCATGCGCGCCCTGCGCATCGCCGGCGGCGCGACGGTGCTCGTGCTCGGCGCGTTCATCGCCGTCATGGTGCGTCGCGAGCGCCGCCGTAGGTCCTCCAGGGCGCGACGCACCGACTTACCAGCCACCCGGTACCGGCCGTCCGACCAGCGCGCTATAATATGGGAACTGCCCCTTGTTTCCCTGAGTCCGCTTCGACGATGGCGCCCCGCGTGGACGCGCTGTATTTCTTTCTCGTCGGCATCTCGGCGTTCTTCTCGCTGCTGATCGCCGGCCTGATCGTCTACTACGCGGTCGGTACCGCCGGCGGTCGCCCGACGGCGTCGGCGCCCGCATCAACGGCGGGCTCGTGCTCGAGATCACCTGGACGGTGATCCCGCTCCTCATCACGATGGTGATCTTCGTCTGGGGCGCGAGCGTGTTCTTCGCGATGGCGCGGCCGCCCGACGAGACGCTCAACATCTACGTCGTCGGCAAGCAGTGGATGTGGAAGTTCCAGCACCTCGACGGCACAGCGCGAGATCAACGAGCTGCACGTGCCGGTCGGCCGGCCGGTGAAGCTGATCATGACGTCCGAGGACGTGATCCACGACGTCTTCGTCCCGGCGTTCCGCGTCAAGGCGGACGTCGTTCCCGGGGCGGTACACGCATCTCTGGTTCGAGCCGACGAAGCCCGGCAGCTACCACCTGTTCTGCGCCGAGTACTGCGGCACGCGGCACTCCGGGATGATCGGCCGGGTCGTCGTGATGGAGCCGAACGACTATCAGACCGTGGCTGAGCCGGCGGCAGGCCGAAGGATCGCTGGCCTCGGCCGGCGAGAAGCTGTTCGACGACCTGGCGTGCAACACCTGCCATCGCCCGGACGCGCAGGGGCGCGGCCCGGTGCTGGAGGGCCTGTTCGGCAAGACCGTCACGCTCGAAGGCGGCGGCACGGTCGTCGTCGACGAGGCGTACCTGCGCGAGTCGATCGTGCAACCCGGCGGCGAGGATCACCGCCGGGTTCCAGCCGGTCATGCCGACCTTTCAGGGGCTGGTGAACGAGGACGGGCTGCTCGAGCTGATCGAGTACGTGAAGTCGCTGCAGAACCGGCCGCAGGCGCCCCGCCGTGCGACCCGAGAGCGTGAGACACGCCGGCGCCAGGCGAGGCGAACAGGTAACCATGGCGTCTCCTGTTCTCCATCCCGCCGCGCCACTACCTGAACGACGGCTACGGCGTCGGTCGTGGCTGCTGACGCGCGACCACAAGCGCATCGCGCTGCTGTATCTCGCGGCCGTCACGTTCTTCTTCTTCGTCGGCGGCGCCTTCGCCGTGCTGATCCGCCTCGAGCTCGCGACGCCGGCCGGCGACCTGGTCAGCGACGACACCTACAACAAGCTGTTCACGATGCACGGCGTGATGATGGTGTTCTTCTTCCTCATCCCCGCCATCCCGGCCGTGCTCGGCAACTTCCTCGTGCCGATCATGATCGGCGCGAAGGATCTGGCGTTCCCGAAGCTGAATCTCGCGAGCTGGTACATCTACATGATCGGCGCGACGTTCACGATGTATGCGATCGTGACCGGCGGGCTCGACACCGGCTGGACGTTCTACACGCCGTTCAGCACCGTCTCGTCCAACACCAACGTCATCCCGGCGGCGCTCGGCATCTTCATCACCGGCTTCTCGTCGATCCTGACCGGCCTGAACTTCATCGTCACGATCCACCGGATGCGGGCGCCCGGCATGACCTGGTTCCGGCTGCCGCTGTTCATCTGGTCGCATTACGCGACCAGCCTGATCATGGTGCTCGGCACGCCGGTCATCGCCATCACGATCCTGCTGGTCGCCGCCGAACGGCTGTTCCAGTTCGGCATCTTCGATCCGGCGGTCGGCGGCGACCCGGTGCTCTTCCAGCACCTGTTCTGGTTCTACTCGCACCCGGCCGTCTACATCATGATCCTGCCGGCGATGGGCGTCATCAGCGAGCTCGTCGCCGCCTTCTGCCGCAAGCAGGTCTTCGGCTACACGTTCGTCGCGTTCGCCAGCCTCGGCATCGCCGTGCTCGGCTTCCTCGTCTGGGGCCACCACATGTTCGTGGCGGGCCAGTCGGTGTACGCGGCGCTGATCTTCTCGTTCCTGAGCTTCCTCGTCGCGATCCCGTCGGCGATCAAGGTCTTCAACTGGACGGCGACGATGTACAAGGGCTCGATCTCGTGGGAGACGCCGATGCTGTACGCCATCGGCTTCATCGGGCTGTTCACGATCGGCGGGCTGACCGGCCTGTTCCTGGCCGCGGTCGGCCTCGACGTGCACGTCACCGACACCTACTTCATCGTCGCGCACTTCCACTACATCATGGTCGGCGGCACGATCATGGGGTATCTCGGCGGGCTGCACTACTGGTGGCCGAAGATCGCGGGCCGCATGTACAACGAGCTGCTGGCCAAGGTCAGCGCGGGCATCATCTTCGTCGGCTTCAACCTGACGTTCTTCCCGCAGTTCATCCTCGGCTACCTCGGCATGCCGCGGCGCTATCATGCGTATCCGCCGGAGTTCCAGGTGCTGAACGTGCTGTCGTCGGCCGGCGCGTCGATTCTCGGCGTCGGCTACCTGATGCCGATGGTCTACCTGGCCTGGTCGCTGCGCTACGGCAAGCTCGTGGGCTCGAATCCCTGGGGCGCTGTCGGCCTCGAGTGGACGACGACCTCGCCGCCGCCGACCGAGAACTTCGCCGAGACGCCGATGGTGACGTGGGACGCGTACGACTATCCGACGCAGGTGGAGGGGCACGTTGTCTGAGACCACGATCAGCGCCGTTCACCGCGGCCGCCATCCGGCGCTCGCGCACCAGTTCGAGAGCCTCGAGCAGCAGAAAGAGGCGGCCACGCTCGGCATGTGGGTGTTCCTCGTCACCGAAGTGCTGTTCTTCGGCGGGCTGTTCGCCGCCTACTGCGTCTACCGCAGCTGGTATCCGGACGCGTTCGCCGCGGCCAGCCACGAGCTCGACATCGTGCTCGGCAGCGATCAACACGGTCGTGCTCATCACCAGCAGTCTGACGATGGCGCTGGCGGTCCACGCGGCGCAGACGGGCGAGCGCCGGCCTGCTGCTGGTTCCTCCTGGCCACGATGGTGCTGGGCGCGATGTTTCTCGGGATCAAGGGCGTCGAGTACTACCACAAGTTCGCAGAGCACCACGTGCCGGGCCCGCGTTTCGGTTCGAAGCCGAGTACTGTCAGCACGCGCAGATCTTCTTCTCGCTCTACTTCGTGATGACGGGACTGCACGCCCTGCACATGATCATCGGCCTGGGCATCATGGCGTGATGCTCTGGTGGTCGTGGAACGGCACGATCACGGCGAATACGCCAGCCCGATCGAAATCAGCGGCCTCTACTGGCACTTCGTCGACATCGTCTGGATCTTTCTGTTTCCGCTGCTGTACCTGATCGGGAGGCACGGGTAGCCAATCGTGAAACTGCAGATTGCAGATTGCAGATCGAAGGTTGATTGTGGGTTGATTCGCAATCTGAAATTCAATCTGACGTCTGCAATCAGCGATCTGAAATGCCGCGCTCCCCATGCCTGACCATATCGTTCCCACGCGTGTGTACTACGTGGTATTTGCCGCGCTGATGGTGGGCACCTACCTGACAGTGCAGGCGGCCTACTTCGATCTCGGGGCGTTCAACACGGTTGTCGCGGTGGGAATCGCGCTCATCAAGGCGACGCTGGTCGTGCTGTTCTTCATGCACGTGAAGTACAGCACCCGGCTGACCTGGGTGGTCGTCGCGGGCAGCCTGTTCTGGCTCGGGATTCTTCTCGTCCTGACCTTCAGCGACTACCTCACGCGCGCGTGGCGGACATACGGATAGGAAAGACCCGAGAATCTGAAGGTCTCAAGTCTGATCAGACTTCAGGCTTGAGAACTCAGGTTTTTGGTAGCGTGCGCCGGAGAAGTCGGCGTGCTGGCGGCGCGGCCGCCGCGCGGATTCCGCGGGCGGCCACTGAGGTTTCGTATTCGTATTCGCCCCGAGAGGCTGCCGATGCTATCGCGCTTGCGCCTTCAGTGTGAGCTTCTGAACTCTCCAGTTACCCAGCTCGCCAACCAGCAGTTCGTTCTCGTTGCGGCAATCGATCGAGTTGACAATGCCGAACTCCTTCGGCAGTTTGCCGGCCCGGCCGAACTTGCCCAGTAGTTTCCCGTCGAGATCGACCTTGTAGATGGCCGCGTCCTCCATGCCATCGGGATCGCCCGTGTGCGCGATGTACAGAGACTGGCGCGGTCCCGGCGTGATGCAGATCGCCGTCGGCGTTCCGACATTCAGAAACTGCTTCTTGAACGTGCCGTCGCCGTCGAACACTTGGACTCGCCTGTTGCCCTCGTCTGCGGCGTACACGTTCCCCTGCGCGTCGATGGCGATGCCGTGGACGATGTTGAACTGGCCGGGTCCCGCTGCCTCGCGAACCCCACGACTTGATGTACTTGCCAGTCGGCTCGTACTTGGCGATTCTGGCGTTGCCGTAGCCGTCCGCCACGTAGATGTTGCCGGCAGCGTCCCATGCGACGTCGGTGGGACGATTGAAGCTCTCGCCCGTCGACGCCGGCTCCGGGCAGCGGACCTGCCTGCTGGCGCCAGCGGCTGGGGGAGCGCCGCGACCGGCCGGCCGGCTCGACGGCCTGCACGATCGGAAGTCCGGTCGCGAGGGGTGCAGCGGCAGGGCGGGCACGCGCATCGCCTCGGGCTTGCGGCTCAGAATCATCTGGACGCGCCCGTTCGGGTCGAACTTGATCACCTGCGTCGACATCTGGTCGACGATCCAGACGTTGTCCTGCGCGGTCGACGCGCACCTGCTGCGCCTGCAGCAGGCCGTATGCGCCCTGGCCGATCTCCCGGACGAACTTGCCGGTCCGATCGAACTGGAACAGCCGCGAGCCGCCGTGCGAGACGGCGCGCGCGGTGCCGAGGGTGATCTCGGGTTGCCCGTCCGCGTGTAGACGAACACATCGCCCTTCGAATTGGTCGCCACGCCGGCCGCTTCACCCATGTGGACGTTGTCGGGGAGCTTCAACGGCTCGGGCGTCGAGTCGAACTGAATCTCGGGAACCGTCAACTGGGCGGCGAACAGCGCGCCGCCAGCCACGGCGACCGCGGCGCCGATCAGCAAGATTCGCAAAAGATCGATGTCTCATGCTCAGTCTCCCGCCTTATCGTGCGGCCGAAGCGGTCTGCGGCTTTCTGGGGAGTCAGGATGAATCTTCTGCGCGCGCCAGGCGGAGATCTCCGACACGAACAGCTCATTCGGGTTCCGGCAGTCGATCTCATGGACGGTGCTGAACTCGCCCAGCCCCTTGCCCGCCTTCCCGAACTTTCCGATGATCGTGCCGTCCAGCTCCATCTTGTAGATCTCGCCGGTGATCGCCCACGATGCCGCCGGGATTGGTGTCCGGGTTGGAGTTCGACACGAACAAATACTGATGCGGCCCGGGCGAGATGCAGACCGCCCACGGGATTGCCGACGTTGTCGTAGATGGCGCGCAGCGTCAGGTCGTTGTCGAAGACCTGGACGCGTGCGTTGCCGCGGTCGCCGACGTAGATGTTGCCCTGCGCGTCGGAGGTGATCGAGTGCGGCGTGTTCATCTGGCTCGGTGCGGACCCGCGCGCCCCGCCGACCGACTTGATGAACCGGCCGTTCTTGTCGTACTTCACGACGCGCGAGTTGACATAGCCGTCCGAGACGAAGATGTTGCCTTGCGCATCCCACGTGACGTCGGTCGGCCGTCCGAAGCGGTACTTCTCGGGCGGCGCGGGCGGCAGCGTGCTGTCGAACGCGCCCGCGACCGGTTCGGGCCGCCGGCCCAGCACCATCATCACCCGCCCTTCGGGGTTGAACTTGATGACCATGTTCGTCCCCTCGTCGACGACCCAGATGTTGTCCTGCGCGTCGACGCGCACCTGGTGCGCGAACTCAATGCCGTACAGACCCTGGCCGATTTCGCGGACGTAGTTGCCGTTCTCGTCGAACTCGAACAGCCGGGTATCGCCGCTGCGATGGTAGACGAAGACGTGCCCCTTGGAGTTGGTCGCGATGCCGATGCCTTCGCCGAAATAGAGATCCGGCGGAAGCTTGAAGAAATTCGGTACCGACGTGTGGGGGATGACGGGAACGTTTTCCGCCTTCGCCTTGGTCTGCGCGCCGACAGGCGCCGCGATGAGCACGGCGGCGATGAGAGAGAAGCCAAGACGTCGCCTCATGAGAGCCTCCTGAAGTCAGGCGGAATTTCCGAGCGTCGGACTGCCTGGGTAACAGGGCAATTTACACCCTCTCACCCCGTTGCATCAAGGTTTTAGGGAAGGGAGGGGTTGTCGAAATCGATTTCCACGCGAACCGGCGCAGACGTCGCGGCAATCGTGCGGCGCTCCTCGCCGGCCGTCGGGTGCCTGACGACGATCTGATGCGTGCCGAGATCGATCGGCACGTCGACCAGGGGGGCGGCGCCGATATGCGTGCCGTTCAGCCACACTTGCGCTGGCGCCGCTGCTGTCACTGTTAGCGTCGTCTTGGGCGGCTCAATCGACAGCTTCGTGACCGCGCCCGGCTTCACGTCCACGACTCGCGAACTGCGATATCCCAGCTCGCGGCTCACGACCACGATTTCGTGCCTGCCCGACGGCAGGAGAGTCTGATGCCGCTCGTCGAACTGCAACACGCGTCCCTGGGTCTGCACCTCAACCTCGATCGGCGCGAAAATGGCCAGCCAGCCCGGGTAGATTGACGCCTCCACGGTCGCGGTCTGGTCCGTCCTGACTTCGGCCGACCGCTGAACCGTGCCGCCGGCACCGTCGATCGTCACGGCGTGGCGGCCTGAAGGGACGTCGGTCAGCATCAACGGCGTGACGCCGCGCGTGCGCCCATCGACTGCCACGGTCGCACCTTCCGGGGTTGACGTCACGCGCAGACGTCCCGTCTTCCGGCCCGCGCTCGTCACCTTTTCATGAACCGGTATTCCCGGGCCGGACCGCGCCGGTGGCGTTCCAGCATTGGCGCGGGTATTTTCCGGCACCGCCGCGAACCATTCTCCCTTCCGGTTCAAGCCAGTCGCGGTCGTCACGGCCAACACCAGCAAGAGCGCCGCGCCGACCGACCGCCGCCATCTCGGGGACGGTTCGCGCTGGCTCAGGACGCGGGGGTCGTCCAGTCTGAAACCAGAGAGCTTCGCCAGAGTCGCTCGTGCTGCCGCCGGCGCCGCCAGCAGCAGCGCCGCCCCGACCGACCACCACGCCGCGAGCGGCATTCGCGAGCCTTGGCCGGGGCGGAGTTCGCGGCTGGGTCCCGAGAGCCTCGCCAGACACGCTCGTGCCAAAGCCGGCGCTGTCGCTAACGTCGGCAGCAGCGCTGTCCCGACCGACCCCAGCAACCCCGAGAGTGACAACCGCCGGCGCCGGGCCGGCGGTTGTTCGGATCGGCGTCCGGAGAGCCTCGCCAGGCTCGCTCGTGCCGCCGCCACTACTCGCTCCGTCAGCGGATTCCCAGCCGCCGCCGAGAATTCGCGGAACAGTCCCGCCGAACCTGCGCCAGGGCCGGTTTCTAGATAGTCGCGTATCTCATCGGCGAACGCGCCAGAATCGGGAGGTCCCTCCGTGGTTCCACCCGACGGTTTGAACCAGTAGAACCATCGAGCGGGTGTGGCGGGCGTCTCGGCAACGGTGGACGCCAGCAACGGAATAGCCAGCGTGCGGGGATCGTCGGCGTGGGACAGTGCACCCACGCTCAACGCGATTCGGAGTTCGTCAGCGTACGAACAGAAGACCGGGAAGACCACGAGGTCAGGGATACGCTGGCTGATAATCGCCAACGCCTCGTCGCACGAGGAGGCAAACACGATCTCGTGCGCGGCCAAGTCGTCGGCCAGTCGCTGGAGCGCATCGTGATGCTTGAACGCGGGAGCGATTGCCAGGACGAGCGCCACAGAGGTCCTTGAGTGCGAGGGCACACCCGTCCCCCGCCAACAGATTCTTCCGAAGGCAAGGCTGCCGCCACTGCGGCTTCCCAAGCAGTAACCGCATCAAGCTATTGCGCAGGAAAGACTTAGAGGGCATAGAGACGCGGGGCACCAGCTGGACCAGAGGTTCGGAAGGTGCGCTTTTTCGCTCAAGCCAGGCAAAACCGGCATCGGCCGCACCGTTCCGTGCCTGCTTCCCAGCCCGCGTCACCTGCTCAGGAATTAGGATTGGGAGTCAAGAACTGGAAGGCTGGCGTTTCGTTTCCCTACTTCCGTACGCTCGTCAACACAGTTGATGTCGGTCATTCGCCTCTTGTCGGAGCCAACTTATTTCATCCGTGCGCGCCGCGTTCTTCGTTCTTAGATCGTAATTCCTAATTCCCCGAAAGGGGGTCTAGTCAGCTGAGGGCCGGCCGGAGTATCCTTCCCGCCTATGAAACCATTCCCCCTCATCCGTCGATCTATATTTGCCCTTTCGTTGTCACTGGTCGCATCCGGCGCCTTCGGGCAGGCGCAGCCGGCCACTAAGCCGTTTGAGCCGCAGGTTGGTCAGGCCGGCAAGGATGTTGTCTGGGTGCCGACGCCGCAGGCACTGGTCGACCGCATGCTCGACATGGCGAAATTGACGCCGCAGGACATTCACATGGACCTCGGGTCGGGAGACGGCCGGACGGTTATCACGGCCGCGAAGCGCGGCGCGACGGCCACCGGCATCGAATACAACCCGAGCATGGTGGAGCTGTCGAGGCGCAATGCCGCCGCTGCCGGGGTGCCCGCTGGCAAGGCGACATTTACGAACGCCGACCTGTTCGAGACCGACCTCTCGAAGGCGACAGTGATCACGATGTTCCTGCTGCCGCAAATCAACATGAAGCTGCGGCCGAAGATCCTCGACCTCAAACCCGGCACTCGCATCGTCTCCAACACGTTCACCATGGAAGACTGGGATCCGGACGAGACTTCGACGGTCGGCGACGGCTGCGAGAGCTGGTGTACCTCCTTGCTCTGGATTGTGCCGGCCAAGGTCCAGGGCACCTGGACGCTGCCGCAGGGTGAGCTGACGCTGACGCAGACCTTTCAGAAGGTTGCAGGGACGCTTAAATCGGGAACGACCTCCACCCCGATCGCGAACGGCCGGCTGCGCGGAGACGAGATCACCTTCGTCGCCGGCGGCTCGACGTATACCGGACGCGTAAACGGTAACGCCATTCAGGGCACGATCGCAGGCGCTGGCGCCGGCAAGTGGACCGCGTCGAAAGTCAAATAGCCAAATAGCTCGAGGGCGGCCCGCGTCCGCGTTCGCGGGCTCGCCCGTTGGCTTTCGCGGGCACTTGCAGGCCGGGAACCGACGATGCTCCGCCAGCAGGTCGGTAAACGCGGCGTACGGGACGTGCGCCATATCCTTCAGCGTCGCCCGGCGGGCAAGAGCAGCCGCTGGCGAGCGGCTCTATCCGAGGGCGATTGCCACGACGACAATTGTGCCGGCGACGCCGATAACCTGCCACCAGAGTTCGGCGCCGCTCTTGAGGGCGACGGTGGCCAGACAGAGGACGAGCGCCGCGGCGAACAACAGGTACCAGTAAAGCTCCTCGTAACCTTCGTCGACGTGAAGGACGGGAGCCTGACGTTTGATGCCGGTCAGAATGCTTCGCGCGATGTCGCGATCGGACTCCCGTCCCATCTCGAAATAGTCGCCGCCGCCTGCGCGGGCGATCGCCTGAAGCGATCCTCGGTCCAGCACGGCCCGGATGTGGTCGGCGGACTGGGTGACGCCCTCCCGGGAAGGCGGCTCCGGGATAAGGCCTCCGGCCGGAGTGCCCACGCCCACGACGTAAACAGCGACGCCGCGCGCGCGCGCGGCCTTGAGCGCGCCGGCCACGACGCCGCTCCACGCCTGGCCGTCGGAAATCACGACGAACGCCTTCGGATTCTTCGTCTTCCCGAACAGCTCCTCGTCCCTGTTCAGCAGCTGCAGTCCCCAGTACACGCCTTCTTCGATGTTGGTGTCCCAGGTCGGATCGTTCGCCAGGAGAAACGGCGAGTGCTCGCCGAGGTGGTCCAGGAAAAAGAAGAAGGCGTTCGGATCCTTGCTCAGGCGCAGTTGCGGCGCCGCGATATGGGCGAACAGCGCCAGCGCGACACGGTCGCCGTTCTTCCACGCCAGCGCATCGGCAAACGTCCGCAGAAACTGGACGGATCGACGCCAGCGGTCCGGCTTGACGTCGTTGACATACATCGACGCGGATCCGTCCTGCAGGACGACGATGTCGGCACCTGTTCTGACAAGCGCGGTCACCAGCGCCTGCGGACGGGCGAGCGCGGCAATGCAAAGACTGGCGGCCACCAGCGGGCACAGCCAGAATGCCAGCTCCCCGAGGAGCGAATAGTGTTCGCGGGCCGGCAGTACCTGCTCGTGCCGGTAGCGGCGGACATCCACGCGCCTGCGGAACACCCGCCAGACCCAGAGGACCGTCAGGATTCCCGGCACGACGAGCAGCCAGAGGTAGAAGGGCTGGGCGAAGGCGAGCGTGCTCGGATCGATTCCGGTCGGCATCCCCTCAGCCCTTGCGTTTGATCGGCTGGCCCTTGCCGGAATCGGCCTTGTCCAGTTCGCCGGGAGTCAAGGGGACATACGTCTTGAAGTTCTTCATGTCGCCGGCGGCTTTTTCAGGGGTGGCCGCGCTCCCGAGCGGGCTCTCCAATTTGCCGCCGCCAGGATCTTGCTTGCGGCGTCCCTTCTCGATCTCCTCGCGCAGTCTCAGGAGATATTCGTAGTTGAACGCGGCATCTTCTCGCCGGGTCGAATTTTTCAGGACGACGAGATAGCTGTTGATGCCCGCGTTCAGCGCTTCGATCAGGGTGGCGCGGTCCTTCGCCTGAGACTGGTGCGCGCGATACACGGCGTTGGCCACGATGAACTGCAGGTCGACGTTGTCGCTCGGAATGGCGCTCGTGGGATCCCCCTGGTCGGGGACAAATGCTTCATACTGGCGTTGCCAGTAGTGCGATGCCGCGCGGCGGGCGCGCACCTCGTTCAACCGGCGGTGGCCCACTCCGGGGATGCGGCTGGCATACTCGAAATAGCGCTCGGCCCTTTCGAACGTGACGTCCGCCTCCGCGTATTTCTGCAACGCGACCTCCTGCTGCGCGTGCGCGATGTCACGTTGCAGGAAGCCGCTCGCGAGACACACACCGCCGAGCACCGCCGCAACCACCGCCGCCAAAAGGTACCGGATCGCACTCTTCATCGCGACGCTCCTTCAGTCCATTGCCGCCAGGGACAGGTCACGGAAAGCTGCGGAAGGACCGGAACCCCAGCTTCAGCACCGCCGCGGTCAGCCACAACGCGATGGCGATCAGCACGTATCCGCCAAACCGGGGACGCTGCACGGTGTATTCGACCGTCTCGATCCGCCCTGCCGCAAGCTTGTCGATCTCCGCGACGACGCTCAGCAGCGTCTGCTCGTTGGCCGCCGGATAGAACCGGCCACCGGTGCTTTCGACCGCCGGTTTCCAGATCCTGTCCTCCTTCACATCGCCAAGTTTCATGTTGAATGCGGTCCGAATCATGTAGAGCGGAATTCTGGCCCTGCGCGCGTCGGCCACGATCTCGTCCATCCGCCGGTCGCCGAGCATCGTCTCGTCGTCGCGCCCGTCGGTGAAGATCACCATCAAATTGCCGGACGCCTGCAGGAAGTCGAACGACTTGAACAATTGGGTGCCCTGGTCGATTCCCCGCAGGATCGTCGTGCCTGAATCGTCGAACCGGCCCCAGTTCTTGGGATCGCCGACGAGGCGGATGCTCAGCAGCACGTTCTCGTAGTCGGTCGTGAACGGCGTGACGACGTACGCCTGGTTGCCGAACTCGATCAGGGCCACGAGATCGCGGTACGGACCGGTCATGCGCAGCTTCATGAACCGCTCGGCGGCTGCGATGTTCGTGTAGTACGCCCGGGTATCCTGGGGACGAAGCGTCTTGGTCTCGAATTTCGTGGTCATGCTGGATGACCCGTCGATCAGGATCGCGATCCGCCGCCCGGGATAGGTGACCTCCTCGCGCGTGAACGAGGTATGAGGATCGGCCAGGGCCACGGCGAAGAATGGTATCCCGAGCAGAAACAGCAGGAAGGCGAGATGACGCAGCGCCGGCAATACGATCGCCGCATGGCCGGCAGGATCGCCGGCAGCCCGATGTGGGTGCGTCCCGCGTTTCGCGACCGCAGGCCGCGCGCGAGGAGCATCAGCAACGAGATCGCCAGCAGGACGGCGAACACGAGCAACGTCGTCCGGGCTTGGGTGAAGTGGAGATCGTTCCATCGGAGGCGGACCCATTCGGTCAGCGTGCCGCGGATGCCGACGAGCAGATCTCTCAGCGTGATCACCCTGCCGCTCCCCGTCTGCCGACCGACTTGACCAGCGCGTCCGCCGTGCGGACGGGCCATCGCGTCGTGAATCGCATGCGTCGCAATGCCGTTTCGCCGCGAGCCAGGGCGGTGTCGAGCGCGGTGTTATCGAGCTGGCCGTTCCGCCTGTAGTGAGCGGCGTTGAAGACGAGCAGCGATTCACGGATCTCACCGAGCGCGACTCGGAGGCGTGGGCCAGGAGCCGTGCCGTTGGCCAGCTGCCTGGCGATGGCGTCAGCGGTGGTCGGCGCCGACACGAGCGTACGTTTGCGAGAGAGCAGGCTCTTGCGGACCTTGAGCTGCCCGGTCCGGCCTTCAACGTCCCGATCGACCGTCGTCTGCGCCACGCGCCGTCCGAGGGCAACCGCTCCGGCGATGCGAAGGAGCGCCAGAGCGCGGCCCACCATCTCGTCGGTCCATCCTTCGCGCGCCACGTCAGACTTCAGCAGGTCGAGGCTCTGAACGCAGCCGCGCAGCACGGCCGCCGCCGGCAATGGTCGCCTTTTCGTGGGTGCGCGCTCCATGTACCGGCCCACCATCTTGCGGGCCGACAGCCCGAGCAACACGACGGCAAATGCGAAAAACACGCCGGCGGCCGCGAGCGCAGTTCTCGCCTGCGAAAGCCGGATCTCGATATCGCCGAATGTCTCGGTCGATCCGTCGCGGATGTTGCTGGCGTTCTTCGAGACGAGCGACTGAACCCGCATCGGCAACGCGGGGAGCACAATCGTCTGATCGCGGCCATCGGCTTCGCCGGTGGTCGCCGACCGCAGCCCGTAGGTGATCTTCAGCGCGGGGATGTCGACGTCCTGACCGAAGAAGGTCTCGCCGAGCAGCCGCAACCGGTATTCACGCTGGAAGTAGCGCCAGGGCGGGTCCTGGATGTCTTCGTGAGAGGTGCCGGAGAGCACTTCGAACGGCGCGAGCGCCAGCGCCGTCGGCTCGAATTGTTTGGCATCGGCCGCGACTTTGGTCCGGTTGTTTTCGGCCACCCCGCACGTCAGCGTGAGCGCGAACTGCTCGCCGATGAGGACGGCGTCCTTGTCGGTGTGCCACCAGCATTTGATCGACTCGGCGGCCGCGTTCGCCGAGGCCGGGGTCTGCTGGGCGTCCAGCCGCGCGAGCCATGCGCCGCACATCAAAATGGTCAGGAGGACCCGTCGACGGCCAAGACAACACCTGCTGCTCATGATCCCTCACGACACCTTCCGGAGCCGCCGCTCAGCCACGAACTCAACGAGGATCGTCTCCATCTCCCAGCGGTCCAATCCCACGCGCACGATGTCGAGTCCCGCATCGCGCGCCAGGCGGGCAGATCTCGGCCTGCCACTCTTCCACTCTGGCGCCGAGGCGCTGAAACTCCCGGCGGGACACGACCCGCGTGCGGCCGGTTTCGATGTCGAGAACGTCGATCCACCCGGCCGATCCCGGCGCAGGGAGCTGATATGCGAAGCGCCCGTCGACCATTATCAGGAACACGTCGTGCGTGGCGTTCAGGAGGGACACCTCCTTGATGAATCGGGAGGCGTCGGCGAACAGAAAATCCGAGATGATCGGGACGAGCGAGGTCTTGCGGAGATGCCCCGCGATCGTGGCCGTAACCGAAAGCGCATGGGCCGGTTCGACGACCGGCTGCCGATTTTGGTACAAATCGAGGCAATACGAGACGTGTGTCTTTCCGATCCCTGGCCGCGCGGCCGCGACCTGGTGGCCGTGCTCGTCGAAGGTGAGGAGGCCGAACAGGTCTTGGAACAGGACGGCCGACATGCCCACCGTCGCCACGGATCGCGCAATCGCGACGGCGATCGACGAGCCGTGGGCGCCGCAGCGCGTCGACAGGGACGCATCGGCGACAGCCATGATCGTGGCGTTGCTGTTCTGCTCGAACTCCCGCGTGATCATGGGGCTGAAGTTGGTCAGCGACGATTGCGCCCAGTCGATTGACGAGAGCCTGTCGCCCGGCTCCCAGTCGCGGAGGCCGACGAAATTGAACCCCGGCCCCTTGAACGCGCTCGCGTGACCGCCCAGCGTGAACTCCCGCATGCGCTTCAAGATGAACAGCTCGATCTCGGCGATGTCCGCCAGGCTGACCAGCGGTTCGGCCGACTGCGCGTACATCATGGAACCGGCACCTGTTCGATGACCTCGTTGATCACCATGTCGACCGTGACGCCGTGGCTGGCGGCATGGGGTCCCAGCCAGATGCGATGGCTGAGCACGTACTTTGCCAGATCCTGGATGTCCTCGGGGTAGACTTCCGCGCGCCGGTGCTGGACGAGCGCCCATACTCGGGCCAGCCGTCCCCAGCAAATCGTCGCCCGCGGTGACGCCCCCAGATCCACGCACTTTTCGACCAGCTCGGACGGCGAGTCTTGCTCCCACTCGGTCTCCGCATTTCGCGGCCTGGTTGCGCCGACCAGGCGCTGGATGTAAGTGGCCAGGTTCTTGTGGAGGAACACCTCGCGCGAAATCGCCGCGCGCAACTCGATAATCCGCTCCTTGGACATCAGCGGGTTGAGGTGGACCTGCTTGAAGTCGAAGTTCACGAGCTTCTCTTCCTCCTCGGGACGCAGGTACGGAATGTTCACCATGATCGCGAACCGATCGGTGGCCGCTTCCGACAGCGGAAAGGTACCCTGTCCAAGCTCGACCGGATTCATGGTCGCGATGGCGAAGCTGAACGCCGGCAATTGGTAGGTGGTCTTGCCGACGGTGACGGTCCGATCCTGCAGTCCCTCGAGAAACGCGCTCTGCGATTTCAGCGGGATGCGGTTGATCTCGTCGAGCAAAATCACTTCGGCCGAGGCCAGCGGCCCGAACTCCGTGACGAGCTCACCCGTCGCCGGATTGATCATCTGGAAACCAACCACCTCGTTCGGCTGCAGATCGGCGCGTCCCTGCAGCCGGGCGAACTTTGCGTTGCTGATCGCCGCCAGAATGACGCCGAAGAAGGTCTTGCCGACACCGGGTACGCCTCGCAGCAGCAGATTGCCGGCGTTGACCTGCCGTTTCTGATCCTTGTCGTAGGTAGTCGGGATTTCCGACAGCAGGACGACATTGGCCAGGGCCTTTTCGGTCTCGTAGCCGACCAGCGCCTTGCTGCCTTCGGCGACGATCGCCTGGTGGAAGTCGATCGCATCGAGGAGGTCCGGATGCATCACCGTCGGCGAAGGGGAAACAAGCACCATAAATTAAGCGCCGGAAAAAGCGGTTTGATCGGTGCAACGAGCGCGGAGTGATCGTCCTGGCCCAGATGGCGGGGCGCTGCCGATCCGCAGAGACGGACGAGGGGTCCGCTGCGCCGGAAAATACTACCATGCGGGGTAGCCGGAGCTTCGCGGACTCGGTATGCTCTGGCGGGCGGACGAAACGCCTCGCAGCCGGTGTGAAGGTCTGGCGGGCACGAGGCCGGCGATGCGCTCGACTGGCAAGGCGAGACCCGCCTCCGCCAAGGCTTCGGCGTGGCCTCGCCGAAGTTCGGGTGAACGCTGGCGAACGAAGTCGGGCGAGCGAGAATACCGGCCGTATTTTGAACGAGGAGCAACGCAGCCAGACGGGGATGGAGCGCCGGCCGAAGGCAGCCGGGGTTTCACCCCAGGCTGCAAGGAAGGCTCTGGGCTGTGGGTTTCAGGCTTCGGGTGTTGGTCTTCAGACCGTGGATTCCCGTCGTATTTGGCGCAATCGGCTGCGTGATGATCGGGGCGCCTCGCGCCGCCACCCCGGCGCAACTGGCGGCCCCGCCGATCGACGTCGACGCCATTGCGAAGGCCGCCGGCGATCTTCCGCGGCTGCACAGCCTCCTCGTGAGCTGGCGAGGCTCCGTGATCGTCGAGCGCTATTTCAATGGTGCGCGGCCCACCCGGCTCGCCAACATCAAGTCCGCATCCAAGAGCCTCATTTCGGCCCTGGTCGGCATCGCCATCGAGCGTGGCCTGATTGCCGGTGTGCACCAGCCGATCGCGCCGTTCTTCAGCGATCCGCTCCGCCACGAGCCCGATTCGCGCAAGTCGAAGATTACGATCGAGAACCTGTTAACGATGCAGTCCGGTCTCGAGCCGACGAGCAACCGCAATTACGGCGCGTGGGTGCAGAGTCCACATTGGGTCCGCCACATCCTGCGCCGGCCGATCGAGAGCGAGCCCGGTACGACCATGCGGTACAGCACCGGCAACACGCACCTGTTGTCCGCCATCCTGACCACGGTCAGCGGGAAGAGCACGTGGCAGTTCGCACAAGAGAGCCTGGCACGCCCGCTGGGCTTTTCGCTGGCCGAGTGGCCGCGCGATCCTCAGGGCGTGTACTTCGGCGGCAACGACATGCTGCTCTCGCCGCGTCAAATGCTGGCCTTCGGTGAGCTGTATCTGCGTCGCGGACGTGGAGGCGATCGACAAATCGTGCCGGCCGCATGGGTGGAGGCCTCGCTGATCCCGCGCACCCGATCGAACATCAGCGGACAGGATTACGGGTACGGCTGGTGGAGTCGCGAGATGGCCGGTGTGCGCGCGTATTTCGCCTGGGGCTTCGGCGGCCAGTTCATCTTCGTCGTGCCGGCGCTGGATCTGACGATTGCGTCGACCTCCTCCGCCACGGCGAGCGACGATCGTCGCCATCACCGCCTGACCGTCGATGCGCTCATCGAGAGGCTCGTCATTGAGCCGATCAGCGCACTGCCGCGCTGAAGGTTGCGCCCTCCAGAGCGGAGAGCCCGGGAACGGGCCTGCGTCCTCTCGGTTCGTGGCCGGCTCACAGTCCGCATCGTCCATTGACAACCCGGTGATTTCAAGGGAGTATTTTCTGCGCGGGGGCCGCGCTTCCCCAAAAGAATCAGAAGGTTGTCGAGAAGGAGTCGATCCGATGCGGAACCGGTGTGCTCGTGTGATGATGGTCACGGCCGGCCTGTGGCTGGCGGTGGCGACGGTCAGTGGCCAGGCGCCGTACCGGGCCCCGCGGACGGGAGACGGGAAAGCCAATCTCAACGGCATCTGGCAGGCGCTCAACACTGCCAACTGGGACATCGAGACGCATTCCGCGGCACCCGGGCTGATCAGCGCGCTCGGCGCCAGTAACGCGGTGCCGGGTGGACTCGGCGTCGTCGACGGCGAGATTCCCTACCGACCCGAGGCGCTCGCGAAGAAGAAAGAGAACTACGCGAACCGGTTGAAGCTGGACCCGGAGATCATGTGTTATCTGCCGGGCGTGCCCCGCGCCACCTACATGCCCTATCCCTTTCAGATCCTGCAGGGTCCGCGGCACGTCATGATCGTGCATGAATTCGCCAGCGCCGTGCGCACGGTTTACATGGACAAGAAGGACCAGATTGAAGCGCCTGCCGACAGCTGGATGGGATGGTCGCATGGGCGGTGGGAAGGCGACACCCTCGTCGTCGACACGAAGGGATTCCTGGATCCCACCTGGTTCGACCGCGCGGGCAACTATCACAGCGACGCGCTGCACACGATCGAGCGCTTCACACCGCGGAGCCCCGAGACGCTGATGTACGAAGTCACGATCGAAGACCCGAAGGTGTTCACGCGGCCGTGGAAGATGAGCATGCCGCTCTATCGGCGTGTGGAACGCAACGCCCAGCTGTTTGAATATCTCTGTGTGCCGTTTGCGGAGGATGCGATCTGGGGCCACCTCCGCAGGCCGGCCAGCAACTGACGCGGCGGAGTCGCTCAGCTTTCGGTTGGTGCCAGCGGGCGGGTGATTAGCCGATCGCTGAATGTCAGGAGAGCAAACCGATCAGCCGCGCGCCCACGGTCACGGTCGTCCAGAGTGTGATGGAAACGAGGCCCACCACCTTACGCCAGACTGGTCCGACGCGCCTTTCGTCCGCCTGGGTGACCCAGCGGCGAAGGGTGAACGTGAAGATCAAAGCCACGGCCAGGATTTCCATTTTTCCCCAGAAGAACTCGCTGTAGTACTGCTTCGTGCCGGTCGAGAGCAGCTGAGGGATCCCAGTGAGGGTTAACGCGATGAACCCGCCGATCAGCCACGGCTGCGCGGCGCGCGCTAGCGACCCCACCGGTTGTCGAGTCAATCCCGTTCCCAACAGCCGCAAATCGACCATCAGGAGCGCGCCGGCGAACACCGTCAACGCCAGCAGGTGCAGGATATTGATCCCGGGGCCGAGCCACGGGGAGTTTCGGAGGACGCCGCTGATCTCGAGGTCCTGCATCCACTGAAAGAAGGGCAGCAGCATAAGGCCTGGACTCCCTAATCCGACAAAGTCATGTAGTCGTAGGCGACCAATCGCCCGAAGACGATGACGCCCGTCCACAGCGCGATCGACAGGGCACCGGCGAGCCTGGCCCCGAACGGCCCCTTGGCGTCCGAGTCCCACGACGCCACGGAGCGGTAGGTGCTGTAATGGAACGCCAGGGCATTGGCGCCGGCCAGGCCCATCAGGACCATCTTCACCCAGAAGAAAATCTTGAAGTAGAACCGCATCGGCTGGCCGTAAAAAAGCAGGAGTCCCGTGAGAGAGCTCAGCGCCATCCCGAGCATCTGCCAGGGAAACAGGCGCTTCTGGACCTGCGACACCGGCGTGTCGGTATAGGCGACTCCGACCAGACGCAGGTCCATCATGACGATCAGCCCTGCGAACAGGCACATCGTCACCACATGCGCGGTCAACAGGAGGGGATAACCATAGAGCGACTCGCGGAGTGCGACGCTGCTAGGGAACTCGTTTACCCACTCGAACCAACTCCGCAAGATGACCAAGCGACCCTCCAGACGCCAAACTCGAACACCGCCCAGGAGTTAGGGAATACAGCGGTTCTTCAGGTCTGGCTTGTCGCGATAGACCGCATGGCAGTTCTCGCACGCCTCGGACACCGTGCCCGACACCTCGACCATGCTGTCCATGTTCTTCGACTGAGCGGCCTTGAGCGCCGCCTGCCCTGCTGCCCGAAGTCCCTGAGCGAACTTCCTGAAGTCGGCCCGGTCCACGGGAACGGGTCGGCCGTTCGAACAGAGGCGTCCAGGCTTCAGGATGATATCTGCGGACTCGGCGAGCGCGACGGCGGCGCTTTCGACAACCGGCCAGCCCGTATACACCTTCGCATACGTGCCGAAGGAGGCGTCCAGAGGTTTCTTGGGGTCGGCGGGATCATCGCTTTGAGTGGCGAAGATGAGGTTCGAGCTGTGAAACAGCACGCCGCGCATCACCTGGGCAAGGTTCCCGACAGGCGCCCCGGCCGCCGGCCTGGCGGCAGGTCCCTGAGCCGCTGGCTTGGCAGTAGGCGCGGGTGTCGCAGGTTTGGCCCCAGGTGCCTGCGCGGCGACCGCCGCGACCCAGAGCAGGAATGCGAAACATACGCCGAGGACTCGCATGATGGCCCCTCCGTTAGAAAGCAACGTGCGCTTCTGTCCGATCCGGTGATCGAGGTGGTCTCGGTCTGCCGCAACACCTGACGTCCGCACTCTAACCGAGACATCCTTGATCCGGCAACTGAAGATTGCCTGACTCCAACCTGACTCAATCGTAGGTACTCGCGTCCAAGGTGGGTGATGAGCTCTTCGCCTTTCAGATAGCGCAGCGTGTTCTTCAGCTTCATCAGTTGGATGAAAAGGTCGTGCTCCGGATACAGCCCCGGAGCGTGCACGGGACTCTTGAAATAGAACGAGAGCCACTCCTGGATGCCGTGCATGCCCGCGCGCTTGGCGAGATCCAGAAAGAGCGCCACGTCGAGCACGATCGGCGCCGCCAAGATGCTGTCGCGGCAGAGAAAATTGATTTTGAGCTGCATCGGGTACCCGAGCCAGCCCACGAGATCGATGTTGTCCCAGCCCTCTTTGTTGTCGCCGCGCGGCGGGTAGTAGTTGATCCGGACCACGTGACACAGATTGCCGTACAGGTCGGGATACAGCTGCGGTTGCAGGATATAGTCGAGCACCGACTTCTTGCTTTCCTCTTTGGTCTTGAACGACTCGGGGTCGTCGAGCACCTCACCGTCGCGGTTTCCCAGGATGTTCGTCGAGATACCAGCCGTCCACGCCGAGCAGCCGCGCCTTCAGCCCGGGGGCGACAATCGTCTTGATCAGCGTCTGCCCCGTCTTGAGGTCCTTTCCGGCAAGCGGTGAGCCGGTGCGGGCCGCGAGGTCCACGAGCGCGGGGATGTCGGCCGTCAGGTTGGGTGCCGCGTTGGTGTACGGTATCCCTTCCCGGATTGCGGCGTAGGCGTAGATCATGCTTGAGGGAATGGCCGGGTCGTTCTGCTCGAGCGCGTGCTCGAAGCTGTCGAGCGACCCGTGGGCCGGCGTCTGGGTCATGAAGATCTCTGTGCTTCCGCACCAGACCATCACGAGACGTTCGAGTTTGTGATCGGCTTTGAATTTCCGGATGTCGGCGATGACCTGTTCCGCGAGGTCGCGCTTGTTCTTGCCCTTCTTGACGTTCGGGCCGTCGAGCCGCTTGACGTACCGCTGGTCGAAGACGGCCGGCCAGGGGCGGATCTTCTCGAGCTCCGGCCGCACCCGATCGAGCAGCGAGGGCTCGATCACTCCTGCCGTGCGCGCCGCGGCGTAGCAGTCGTCCTCGAAAATGTCCCAGCCCCCGAAGACGAGATCGTCGAGGCCTGACAGCGGCACGACATCGCTGATCTTGGGCGAACGTCCTTCTGTTCGCTTGCCGAGGCGAACCGTGCCCATCTGCGTCAGCGAGCCGATCGGCTTGGCGTAGCCCTTTCGGATCGCGAGTACCCCGGCAATCGTGGTCGTGCTGACAGCGCCGAGGCCGACCAGCAGTATGCCTAATTTTCCTTGCGCGGGAGCAATATCAACGGGAGTGGGCACGAGCGAAGACTATACAACAGACACTGTGGAGTTCACAGTTGACAGATCGCTCCTGATGATGACCGAGGTGCACCGAGTTCATGGCTCACACGCGGTTCCGGCTTTGGAGTTCGCAGATTGGCCGTCAACTGACTGTCAACTGTCAACGATGAACCCGTTGACAGTAAACTACGCGCGGAACGATGGCGATCCTCCGCCGCGACGACCCGTATCGGCTGATAGTCGGCATGACCGGTGTGCAGATGGGCGACCGCGTCGCGCAGATAGGATGTCCGGAGGGCGGACGTCTGGCTGCCATCGCCGGCAAGGTCGGCCTATCGGGTCGTGCCGTCGCGATCGTGCCCGAGGAGGTGTCGGCCGCGCGCGCCCGGAAAGCCGCCGCGCGCGAGGGCGTCCTGCTTGAGCTCGAAATTGCGCCGCCGACAACGCTGCCCTTCGAAGACGCCGCGTTCGATCTCGTCGTCGTCGACGATACGGGCGGACTGCTCGGGGGGATGGGTGCCGCCGATCGCGATTCAGCGGTCCGCGAGGCGCTTCGCCTCCTGCGGCCGGGCGGCCGCGTGATGGTAATCGGTTCGGCGCCCCGGCCCGGCCTTGCGGCGCTCTTTACGCGGGCCGAGCGCGCTCCGCGCTTCGATCCGACTCCCGTGCTGCAGGCGGGCGGGTGCAAAGCGGTTCGCGTGCTGGCGGAACGTGAAGGGCTCGTCTTTGTCGAGGGTATGAAGCCTGGGGCCTGACAGCCGGTAGTGCCACTCCATCTGCATTCGAGCGGCGCCGCATCCCGTCTGGCTGTGTTGCTCCTTCCTCAAATGTTCCCGATGATTCGATATTCGGTCGCCCACCTTCGTTCGCCACCCCCCGCGAACTTCGGCGCGCCGTAGCCTTGGCGGAGGCGGGTCGCGCCTTGCCGGACGGGCGCATCTCCGCTCTTGGGGCGATGGAGTTGCACCAAGGGCTGTTAACGGCATTAAAATGGGCGGCGCGTTTCACCGACGCCGATCCGGGGGACGAGGACTGACGTGCCGAAATTCGCTGCCAACTTGACGATGATGTTCAACGAAGTCGGTTTTCTGGACCGATTTGCCGCGGCCGCCGCCGCGGGCTTTGCCGGGGTCGAATATCTGTTTCCTTACGAGTACGACCGGGAGCAGCTGCGGCAGCTCCTCGACCAGCACCGGCTCGTGCAGGTGCTCCACAACCTCCCGGCAGGCAACTGGGCCGCCGGTGAACGAGGTATCGCATGCCATCCGGAGCGGACCGCCGAGTTCGCGGCGGGGGTGAATCAGGCGATCGAGTACGCGACGGCGCTCGGCTGCACGCAGGTGAACTGCCTGGCCGGGATCGTCCCCGCCGGCGTGGATGCCGCCGAAGCGCGCGCGACATTCGTATCGAATCTGCGGCTGGCCGCGAGGCGTCTCGAGTCGGCGAGCATCAAATTGCTGATCGAGCCGATCAACACGCGCGACATTCCCGGTTTCTTCCTGTGCCGCACCCAGCAGGCAGTGGAGATTCTCAAGGCGGTGGCGTCGGACAATCTGTTCATTCAGTACGACGTGTATCACATGCAGATCATGGAAGGCGATCTGGCGGCGACCTTCGAGCGCCATCGGCCGCTCATCGCTCACGTGCAGATTGCCGATCCTCCGGCGCGGAACGAGCCCGGTACCGGCGAAATCAATTTTCCCTTTCTGCTCGGCCGGATGGATTCGCTTGGATACTCTGGCTGGGTCGGATGCGAGGTACAAGCCCGCGGGCCGAACCACCGAAGGCCTCGGCTGGATGCGCCAATACGTCGAATCCTCGTCGGTCCGGTAATTTCACCGGGACTGCCGCAGCGATCGCCGATTCCACTCAGCAGGTTGAACATGGCAAACATCGGCTTCATCGGTCTCGGCATCATGGGCAAGCCCATGGCCAAGAATCTTCTGAAGGCCGGCCACAAGCTGGTCGTGTACGACATCGTTCCCGCAGGCGCCGACGAAGTGGTCGCGGCAGGTGCGGCCAGAGGCTCCTCTCCGAAAGACGCGGCGGCCCAGGCGGAAATCGTCATCACGATGGTGCCCGACGGTCCGGAAGTCGAACAGGCGGTGCTCGGACCGGGCGGCGTGCTCGAAGGCGCGAGGAAGGGCACGATCGTCGTGGACATGAGCTCGATCAGCCCGATGGTGGCGCAGAAGGTGGGCGCGCGCTGCGAAGCGCAGGGCGTCGATTTCCTCGACGCGCCGGTGAGCGGCGGTGAACCGAAAGCCATCGACGGCACGCTGGCGATCATGGTTGGCGGCAAGCAGGAAGTCTTCGACAAGGTCGAACCCATCCTCAAGACCATGGGGTCCACGGTCGATGTTGACCGGCAAGGTGGGCGCTGGCAACGTCACCAAGCTCGCCAATCAGATCATGGTGGCCATGCAACATCGCGGCGATGGGCGAGGCGCTCGTCGCTGGCGACGAAGGCCGGCCTCGATCCCGAAGTCGTGTTCAACGCCGTCAAGGCGGGCCTGGCCGGCAGCACGGTGCTCAACGTCAAGGCGCCGATGGTGTACTCGCGCAACTTCAAGCCCGGTTTCCGCATCCGGCTTCATCAGAAGGACCTGCGCAACGCGCTGCTCGCCGCGGAGTCGCTGAAGGTTTCGCTCCCACTGACCAGCTCCGTGCAGAACATGCTGGTGTCGCTGATGAACAACGGCAAGGGTGACCTCGACCACTCGGCGATCGTCCAATTCATCGAGGAGGATGGCGGCGGTCGAAGTGAAGAAACCAAGCTAGCGATGGCGACCGGGCTGGACTTGCGGCCCGGTCGAGGCCTTGCGCCCGTCGGACCTCTGAACGGGACACCCCGAGAGGGGACACTGACTGTCTTGAGGCGAGCACAGCTCGGCGTGGGGATCGCGTCCGCCTGGAGGCTGATTCAGCCCGGAACGGCCGAAAATCAGCCGTAGACGCTCCCACCTGCTGTAGTGGCAAACGGCAAGCCTTTTGCCCTGCCATATCCTGCCAAATGTCCATTTCCAGGTCGACCCAGGCGTATCCTGCCGCGGGAGATCGCGCAGGCGGCAGGCGTTCCTGTCGATCAGGTCATCGCCGCGCTCGGCCGCGGGCCGCGTGCGGGCATCTTCGTGCCGCATGCAGACGCCGTCCGTATCGGCCGCGCGCTCTTGGCAGGTCCCGACACCGGCGCGTCGGCGCAGCCGTTCGGGGCCGCGTCGCCGCGCGATCCGAAGGCTCTTTTCTCAATCGTCGAGATGGGGCGGACGTCCCATCAATCCAAAGGTGTACCGCTCGCAGTGTCGGGCACGCTCCACGCGGGTCTCATCGCCGCCGTCGTGTTCATCACGACCTTCGGGCTGGCGCCTGCCGCGACGACGGTGGCGACCGCCAGCCGTGCGGACGATCTGCACATGGTGTTTATCGCTACGCCGGGGCCGGGAGGCGGAGGCGGGGGAGGGGGACTCCGTCAGCCTGCGCCGCCGCCGAAGGCTTTGCGGGAGGGCCATCGCTCCCTGAGCAGCCCGCTGCCCGTACGCCGGCCGCCACCACCCGTCGAACCGGCAGTCGCCCCGCCCGAGCCGCCGCCGCAGCCGCTCGAATCCGAGCCGCTGCCCGCGGTCGTGGCACCGATCATCTCCGCGCCCGCTGACAACCGCGATCGCGTCGGCGTGCTCCAGCAGGCCAAGACCGAGGCAGACAGCCGTGGTCCGGGCCAAGGAGGCGGCGTCGGGACAGGCAAGGGAACAGGGATCGGGGAGGGCGATGGTTCTGGAGTGGGAGAAGGATCCGGCGGAGGAACCGGCGGGGGGCCTTATCGGCCGGGCTCCGGCATCGAGCCGCCGCGGCTGCTGCGGGAAGTCAAGGCGGATTACACCGACGAAGCGCGGCGTCAGGGCCTCAAAGGCGAGGTCGTCCTGGAACTTGTGGTCCGCCGTGACGGAACCGTCGGCGACGTGAAGGTGTTGCGAAGGCTCGGTGCGGGTCTCGACGATCGCGCGGTCCAGGCAGTGCGGCAGTGGCGGTTCGCTCCGGCTACGCGGCGTGGAACGCCGGTAGATGTCATCGTGGAAGTCGCGGTGGAGTTCAATCTTCGCTGATCGTCTAGCTCGGCGTTCAGCCGGCAGTCAGGGTTTCACCGGATGCCGGGGGTGAGGACTGAAAGCTGGCAGCTGATCGCTGATAGGGCAAAAGGTTACTAAGAGATGGAGATCATCCTGATCGTCGTGACGGCGCTGTCCCTGGCCATCGCGGGAGCAATGAGCATCGTCGCCTGGCGTGTCGCTGGTGAAGAGCGGCGCCGATCCGCGGCCCGCGTCGCGGCCCTCGCCGCGGACATCCGATCGTCCGACGTCGATGTCGATCCGCCGCTGGTGACTGCCGACCCCGACGTCGCCGACACCCCGACCTCGGGCAACATGTTCACCTTCATCCAGCCAGTGACGGCTCTTCCGCGGCTGGCCACGGTGATACTTGCCGGCGTGCTGGTGGTTGGCGCCGGCGCGGCTCTTCTCGTTGCGCTGGGCAGGAGCGGCGATGTGGCTGCCAATTCGGTGGCGAAGCCCGCCGCCGGTGGGGCCGAGCCGCAGGCGGCTGTCTCTCCCACAACGGCACGCGCGCTCGAGCTCGTCGCACTGGGTCATGAACGCGACCGCGATCGGTTGACCGTGCGGGGCATCGTTCGAAACCCGGTGAGTGGTTCACCGCTGAATCAGCTTACAGTCGTCGTTCTCGTCTACGATCGCGCTGGCGGGTTTCTGACGACCGGACGCGTTCTTGTGCAGGCGCCCAGTCTGGGGCCCGGTGGCGAGAGTACATTTCTGGTGACCATTCCCGGCGCCGCCAATGTCGGACGTTATCGCGTGAGCTTCAGAAGCGAAGATCGGGTGATCCCTCATGTCGACACTAGAAGTTAAGAAACTGAGTGCGGCGCTCGCCGCCATTCTTCTGGCCGTCGCCACGTTGCGCGGGCAGCAGCCGCCCACCTCGAGCGCCGATCAGGGTGGCGATTCGTTCCGGTTCAAGAGCGGCGTCGAGCTGATCAACGTCACGGCGACGGTGACCGACGCGAGCGGCCGATTCGTGTCCGGTCTCCGGAAGGAGGACTTCCTCGTCTACGAAGACGATCAGCTCGCAGACGGTGACGCATTTCAACGCCGAGCGCGTGCCGGTCAGCCTCGGCATCGTCCTCGACACGAGCGGCAGCATGGCAGGCGACAAGATTCGGCGCCGCGCGGAGCGCGCTCGACCGGTTCCTGTTACGATCTCCTCGACCGCGACGACGAGATATTCCTGTACCGGTTCAGCAACGATCCGATCCTGCTGCAGAGACTGGACGACGCGACCGCGCGCTGCTGTCGCGCGCGCTCGGGCGGATCGTGCCGAACGGCGGCACGGCGATGTACGACGCGGTGGCAGAAGCGATTCCGCTGGCGGAAGCAGGGCAAGAACCGCAAGAAGGCGCTGCTCGTCATCTCGGACGGCAACGACACGTCGAGCCGGGTCTGATGTCCGCGAGGTGAGGCAGCTGATCCGCGAAAGCGAAGTGCTGGTATATGCGATCGGCATCGACGGAGACGCGGAGCCGGCGTCCCGGCGCCAGCCTCGCGCCGCCGACGCGCGTTCCCGTTGCCATCTGCCGTTTCCGGCCCGGACGCGGCCGGCCCGGCTGGCCGACACGGCAGCCGCCGATGAGCGGAGGCGGCGGCAGCTGGCGGGGCGAGCGACGATCGCGTGAACGTCGTCGCGCTCCGCGACATGACCGACGACAGCGGCGGCCGCACCGAGATCGTCCGCGACGCGCGCGATCTCAATCCGGCAACGGCGAGCATCGCCGACGAGTTGAGCCAGCAGTACTACCTGGGATATCCGTCGAGCGGAAAGAAGGACGGCCGCTGGCACACCATCCGCGTCGAAGTGCGCAAGGGCACCTACCGCGTGCGCGCGCGGCGGGGATACGTCGGCGAGCTAGTAGAATGTCTGCGTGCCTTTGCTCGCGACCGCCCTTGGGCTGAGCCTTCTCGGCAGCTGCGGCGGTCTACTCGTCGCCTCTTCGCTGCTGCTGTTCCCCGACAACATCCGCACCCGCATTGTGCCGTGGCTCGTCAGCTACGCCGTCGGCGCGCTGCTCGGCGTGGCGCTGCTGGCGCTGCTGCCCGAGGCGCTCAGACGCTGTCGCCCGCCGACGTGTTCGGCACGCTGCTCGCCGGCATCCTGCTTTCTTCGTGCTCGAGAAGCTGGTGCTGCTCCGCCACTGCCATACCGACGAGTGCCATGTTCATGGCGCGACCGCTCCGCTGGTGTTGATCGGCGACGCGTTCCACAACTTCATCGACGGCGCGATCGTCTGCACCGCCGTGATGACCTCGGTGCCGCTCGGCATCAACACCGCCATAGCGGTGGCCGCGCACGAGATCCCGCAGGAAGTCGGCGACGTCGCCATCCTGCTCGCTGCCGGCTACAGCCGGCGGCGCGCGCTGATGCTGAATGTCGTCTCGGGCGCCTCGGGATCGTCGGCGCGCTGGTGGCCTATACCGGCGTCAGCGTCATTCCGAGCGTCGCGTCCCTTCGTGCTCGCGTTCTCCTCAGCGAGCCTGCTGTACATCGCGATGTCGGATCTGATCCCGGATCTGCACCGCGGCCAGATCGAGCGCGGTCGCTCGCCAGGTCCTGCTGATCGCGGCCGGCATCGGGACAGTCGTGCTGTTCGGACGGCTGATCGGCTAGCTTCCGCCAACATGATCGACAAGAGCAACCTGGCCACGGTCGAGAAAATGTGGCGCCGCGAAATCGAGGCGGCGACGACCTACCGACATCTCGCCGAACGCGGAGCCCGACCCGAAGCGGAAGGACATCCTCATGCGGCTGGCCGCTCAGGAGGAGAACCACGCCGCGCGCTGGTCCGAGCGGATCGCGGCCGCCACCGGGCATGCTCCCGATCGCGCGAAAGTCGAGCGCGGGTTGTCCTGGTTCCAGCGAATTTCGGATCCAAGCGTCGTGCTCACCGTCTGGAGCAGGAGGAGAACAAGGCCGAAGCGGATTACGACCAGCTCATGACGCGCTTGAGCGACCCGGACGACCGAAGATTGCCGAGGAAGCGAAGCTCGATGAGCGCGACCACGCGGTGATCCTGCGGACGCCTGGCCGGCGGCGTCGCTGCCGACGCCGCGCTCGACGCTCGACACGATCCTCCGCCGCGAGCGCTGGCACGTTCGCGGCACCGGCTGGATCGGCGATGCGATTTACGGCGTGAACGACGGCCTGGGCGCCGTCTTCGGCATCGTCTCCGGCATGGCCGGATACACCGGCGGCAGCGAAGTCGTGCTGGCGGCCGGGCTCGCCGGCACGCTCGCCAGCGCGCTTGTCGATGGGCGCCGGCGCTTATCTCGCGTCGAAGTCCGAGCGCGAGGTGTACGAGTCGGAGGTGGCGCGGGAACGGGCGGAGATCGACGAGGATCCGCACGAGGAACTGCTCGAGCTGGAGCTGTTCTATCAGCTCAAGGGGTTTTCCGCGGACGAAGCCCGGTCGATGGCGGAGCGGATCCAGAAGGAGCCGAAACAGTTTCTGCGCACGCTGGTTCACGAAGAGCTCGGTCTCTCCGAGGAGAACTTTCCGAACCCCTGGCGATCGACGCTCTCGGCGACGGTCTCGACCGCAATCGGCGGATTCATTCCGATCATCCCCTTCTTCTTCACGGTCGGCATGCCGGCCGTCGTCGCTTCATTCGTCATCAGCACGCTGGCGCACTTTGTGGTCGGTGCGTCAAAGGCGCTCGTGACGACGCGATCGTGGTGGGCCAGCGGGTCCGAGATGACCATCGTCGGCATCATCGAAGCGGCGATTACCTATGGCCTCGGCCGGGCATTCGCAGGGCAGTGAGAACGCCATCCAAGGTGTCCGCCCCAGGTGACGCCTCCTTTGACAAAAGTGACGCTTCGAAAGTCTTAACTCGTTCATTTACAGATATTTGTGTGCCCTCATGCTGGCATCATCTTTGCCACTCAAGCTGATCAGAAATGCCGGGAAATGGCGGAGGTGGAGTATGAGCAGAGGGTTGCGGGCGATGGTCGCCTCCTTGGTCTTGCTGGCGCCGGTCGGCGCCGCGCAGGCCAGGACAGCGCAGGCCACTCCAGCAGGGATTTTCGAATCGCACACGAGGTGATGGCGTCGGTCAACGACTACACACAGTTCACGATATTTGACGACGTGAGCGTGGGCGTTGAGAACGGCATCGTCACGCTGAACGGCAGGGTGACCATGCCCTATAAGCGGAATGAAATCGAGAAGCGGGCCGCCGCGGTCGACGGCGTCCGAGAGATTAGCAACAAGATCAGCGTGCTGCCGGTCTCCCTGTTGGATGACGAGCTCCGGAACCGGATCGCCAGGTCGATTTACGGCAACTCGAACTTCTGGGACTACGCGATCATGCGGAACCCGCCGATTCACATCGTCGTCGAGCGGGGCCACGTGACGCTCACGGGCGTGGTTCGCAGCAACGTCGACAGGATGCTGGCTCGATCGCTGGCGAATCAGTTCAGTGCGTTTTCGGTGACGAGCAAGCTGAAGACCGATGCCGAAGTGAATTACGGGCGTGCAAAATCCGACTGAACTGCTCGTGCCGCTCGAGTCGGGCGGCGCGGTGACCGCCCTTGTGTACGGTGCGGCCGAAGGGCGAGCCAGCGCGGCGCTCGTGCTCGCCCACGGCGCGGGCGCCGGGCAGCACAGCCCGTTCATGGTGGGTTTCGCGACGGCGCTCGCCTCGCTCGGCGTGGACGCGATTACATTCAACTTTCCCTATACCGAACAGCGGCGGCGGCTTCCGGATCGCCGTCCTGTGCTCCATGCGTGTTACCGAAGCGCCGTGCACACCGTCAGGCGTCACGTGGAGAGCGCCGGAAGGTCTCTCTTCATCGGTGGCAAGTCGATGGGTGGCCGCATGGCGACCGAGGTCGCGGCGGTCGACGAAGATCTGGCTGTCAGCGGGCTCGTCCTGCTCGGGTATCCGCTTCATCCCTCTGGGCGTCCGGCCGACTTGCGCGCCGCACACCTGCCCGGAATCAACCGTCCAATGCTCTTCGTGCAGGGTGCCCGCGACAGCTTCGGTACGCCCGCCGAGCTCGGTCCGATATTGACGTTGCTCTCCCCCCCGGCGACGCTTCACGTCGTCGCCGGCGGCGATCATTCTTTCAAGGTGGCGCGCGCAAGCGTGGAGGAGCAGACGGTAGTGTTCGACGATGTGCAGCGAACGATCGTCGAGTGGATTGAACGAGTCATCGCGCCTGCCGCTTCAGGAACGCACCGGCCTTCGAGGTGAATTCCGGCGTCCACTCGTGCCCTCCGTCGAGGACGACCGTCGCCACATCCACTCCGGCGTCGCGGAGCCGCACTGCATCTGTTGCAAACAATTCGGCTGAATACCACTCGTCGCGCTGGCCGCGGCCGAGCAGAGCCGTTCGCGTTCGCGCAAGCGCCGCGCCATCGAGCTCGGGGGGCACGTCGCCGCCGAGCGCGATGATGCCGCTGACCGGCCGCGGAGACGAACAGGCCGCGCGAAAGGCCATCGCGACACCCTGGGAGAATCCGGCAAAGATCAGGGAGTCGGCGACGTGCCAGTGCTGCGCCACTTCGTCGATGACCGCGGCGATGAACGCTTGGTTGTCGGCGATCGCCTGTTCACGATCCTGTCGCGTCATCCAGCCCGCGACGACGTCGCCAGAACGCCGCCGGTAGAACCGGTGCAGGCCTTGCACCGAGACGAGGAGCCAGCCCTGCGAACCGTGAATCGCGCGCAGGCGCTCGAGCTGCGTTTCCGCGGCCTCGGCGTATCCGTGGAAACCCACGAGCAGGGGAGCCGGGTCTGCAGTATCTGCCGGCTCGACGAGATACCGGCCGTGCGTCGAGCAGGGGATGATCCGCTCGATCACCAGATCACCGACGGCCCGGTTTCGGTCTCAGCTCATGCTGTTCGATCAGATATTTCTGGACGATCCGTCCGCCGATCAGGTGCTCCTGGATGATCCGTTCGAGCGCCGGCGGATCACACTCGCCATACCAGGTACCTTCGGGATAGACCAAGGCGATCGGACCGCCTTCGCAGATGCGCAGGCAATTCGCTTTGGTGCGCAGAATACCGCCCTGCTCCGAGAGGCCAAGCTCCTTGAGACGCTTCTTGAGGAACTTCCACGCGGCTAGTCCCCGCTCCTTGTCACAGCATTTGGGCTTGGTTTGGTCGCAGCACAGAAAAATGTGTCGCCCGGCGACGTGCACGCCGATGCTGTCGGCGATCTTCTCTTGGGACTTGGACATGCTCTTCTCTTCGTCGCGGCCGACGTTCAAGCCGAGGCCATTGGTTGGACCGCAATACCCGCCGGTCCCTCATTATCATCGTCTGCTACGACCTGCCGAACGACCTCGGGCGGGGCGAGCGTGTTGGAGACGCGCGATACACCGTGTTGAGGACGAGCGCGATACAATAGCTTCATGGCTGACATTCAACTCGACGATCGCGGGATCGTCGTGGCCTGTCCGTCCTGTGGAAAGAAAAATCGCATTCCGTACGAGCGCCTCGGGGATCCCGTGCGATGCGGAAGCTGCCAGCAGGCGCTGGCGCCGCCGGCCGCACCAATTGAAGTCGGCGCGGCGGCCGATTTCGATCGGCTCGTGTCGCGAGCATCGATTCCCGTCGTCGTCGATTTCTGGGCGCCCTGGTGCGGACCCTGCCGGATGGTGGCGCCAGAGCTCGTCAAAGTCGCGGCTCGTGCGGCGGGACGTTTCCTCGTCGTCAAGGTGAACACGGACGCCGTGCCCGAGCTCGGTCAGCGTTTTGGTATCCGCTCGATTCCAACCATGGCTGTCTTCGCCGGTGGGCGCGAGGCCGCTCGGACCACCGGAGCACGTCCCGCGGCCGACATCGAAGCCTTCGTCGCCCAGGCGGCTGATGCGCTTCACGTACGACCGAAGGGTTGAGGGTCATACTCCGAATTCTTCAGCGTTCCAGGTCAGGCCGAGCTCGCCTGGCGGCGCCATGTAGCCGATGAGCGCCGAGGCGGCCACGACAGCGGGGCTCGCGAGATAGCCCTCGCCGCCGACGCCCATCCGGTTCTGCCAGTTGCGGTTGAACGAGGTGATCGCCCGCTGGCCCTTCTCGAGCGCGTCGGGTCCCTGGCCGAAGCAGGGCCCGCACCACGATTGGCGGATCTGACCGCCGATCGAGCGGAACACCTCGGCAATCGACTCGCCTCCAAGCCGCGCGTCCGGCCGCTCGATCTGCCGGGCCACGCCGCCAGAACCCGGAAACACCACGAACGCCGTCGCCGCCTGCGAGATGCCGCGCGCGCGCGCCGCA
This sequence comes from uncultured Acidobacteriota bacterium, assembly GCA_963748265.1. Classification (GTDB taxonomy): domain Bacteria; phylum Acidobacteriota; class Vicinamibacteria; order Vicinamibacterales; family CAVVIG01; genus CAVVIG01. The sequence goes on from CAVVIG010000009.1 coordinate 135,488, forward strand.
CGCACGACCAGCGCGGCGGACAGCAGATCGTCGTAGCTCCCGTTGGTGCAGGATCCGATGAGCGCCTTGTCGAACGTCATGCGCTCCCGCGCCACTTCTTCGGCGGCGAACGCATTGCCGGGGCTGAAGGGCTTCGCAATCATCGGCACGACCTCCGTCAGCGCGATCGTCTCGTCGATCTCGTACACCGCATCGGACCCCGGCGAAAAGTGGTGGTACGGCAGATCGGTGATGCCCTTGGCCCGGTACCAGGCGTAGGTCATCTCGTCTGGCGCGAAGATGCCGTTGAGGGATTCGGCTTCCGCCATCATGTTGGCGATCGTGTTGCGATACGCTACCGGCAACTGACGGTTTGCGTCCACGAGCTCCACCGACATCCCCTGTGACTGCTGGGCGCCCCAGCGCCGCAGCAGCTCCAGCACGATGTCCTTGCCGCTCACCCACGGCTGCAGGGCGCCCGCGAACACAACCCGTCTCGCCCTCGGCAGCGTGAAGTAGATGTACCCCGTCGCCCACCCGAACCCCAGCGTTGTCGATCCGACGCCCATTCCGACGGCGCCGTACGCGCCGTAGGCCCGGCTGTGCGAGTCGGCGCCTGGAATGAACTGTCCCGGCATCACCAGACCCTGCTCGGGAAAATAGAAATGGAAGATACCGTCCCCCGGCGTCGCGTAGTACGGCTTCTCGAGACCATGGAGGCGCGCGAATGCGCGTCCAATGTTCGTCTGGCGTTCGTCGTCTTCCCGCCCCGTGAAGACGAAGTGATCGTTCGCGATCGCCGCCTGGCGGGGAAGGATCGTGCCGGCCGCCCGTTATCTGGTTGAACGTGTGGATGGCAAACGGCGCGGTTCCGTCGGAGGCAGGCAGGAGATCGGCGTAGACCCGCAGGGTCGCGCCTGGCTTCACCCCTGCGTCCTTGTCGACGCGGTGCGCCCAGACGATCTGTTCGGTGGTGGTCATCGTCCTGGCACGATCCGGGTCGGGCCACTCGATCGACGGCGGGCGGGCGACCGACGACCTGAACTCGCGGTGGCCGAGCCCGATGATGCCGCCGGTGCGGCGGATCTCGTCCTCCTTCGGCGGCAGCGGCAGCGGATCGTATGTTTCGCCACGCGTGGTGTTTCTGAGCTGCCTCGACGCGGGATCGAAGCTGAACTCGTCTCCGTCGCGCGCATTCGCGACCGCGTCGGGACTCTGCACGACATGAAGCCCGAGGTTGATCGCGTTGCGACGGAAGATGTCGCCCATGCTGTTGCCGCAGACGATCACCAGTTGGAGGCCGACTTCTTCGGCCACGCCTTTGAGTCCGGCCGGGCTCATCTCGCGCGACGAGCCGATCGCAAAGCGATCGCCGGCAACGAGAAATGTTTCCCCGCGGTGGACGCGCGCCCGGAAGTCGGGCATCAGATAGCGGAACGACCCGGCCTTCCACCTCTCATCCAGCGTTTCGAGGCTCTCCGACACGCAGTCGGAGGCGGGCGTGATCTGGTCCGTGTCGATGGCGTCGAGCTTCTTCTTCTTGCCTGGTATCTTTAAGTCCCAGAAGATGAGAGCCTTGCCCCGGATAAGCGCCGCGGCCTCGGCGTCGGCGGTCGGCCGGGCATCGGCGGCCGGCACCGCAGGGACGACCGATTCCAGCGACATGCCGGGCTTGAGCGTCGCGGGTTCGATCCGGTGCATGTTTGTAGTGTAGCGTGAGCGTCCGCCGCGGTCATGAGCCGGGCCGCATCCTGATTGACGGCGGGATCCCGGTCGCCAAACGCTGCTATCATTGTGGGGATGCAGGAGTCCAAAGCCCAACCGCTACGCGCGTCCACGTCGGAAGCCGTCACGAACAATGTTCGCGTCGAGGTCGAATCGCAATACGCGCCGGAGCACTCGCATCCGTTCCAGAACGAGTGGTTTTTTCACTACACGGTGCGCATCACGAACGAGGGCGACAGCAAGGTGCAGCTTCTCAGCCGTCACTGGATCATCACCGACGCGACCGACGCCATCGAAGAAGTCAAAGGGCCGGGCGTTGTTGGCGAACAGCCGGTACTCGGGCCTGGCGAGACGTTTCAATATACCTCGCGCTGTCGTCTGAAGACGCCGCACGGGGTCATGCGCGGCACCTACCAGATGGTCGCGGACGACGGGGTGTACTTCGACGTCGAGATCGCGCCGTTCGCGCTTCACGAACCCTATACCGTCCACTGATCTCAACAAGAGAGGACGCGCAGGCGGGGTCCCCCGAGGCTCCGGCATGCGCGGGATGGCAGTCGATCGCCATCAGGCGGACGCACCGAACGAACGGATAGCTTCGAGAAACTGCCCGCCGAAGTCGGCCGCTTTCCTGACGCCGACGCCGTAAATATCGTGCAGATCGTCGATTGTCGACGGACGCCGCTCGGCCATCTCCCGAAGCGTCGTGTCGTGAAAAATGACGTACGGCGGCACGCCGCGCTGGCGAGCCAGGCGCAATCGCACCGCGCGCAACACATCGAACAACTCTGGATCGGCGGCGGATGCCGCCACGTCACGGCGCCGGCCGCGTGCGCTTTTCTTCGGCTTGGTCGGGAGAACCTCGCGATAGAGCGCACACGCCCCTTGACCTTTGAGCAGCAGCGCCCCGGCAGCCGTCAACCGCAGGACCGGATACGGCTCCCCGTCCCTCAGCAACAGCTGTTCAGCGACGAGTTGTTCGATGTAGCCGCGCACCGCTGCGGCGGACTCCTCTCGCAGCAGGCCAAAGGTCGATAGCACGTCGTGGCGGCTGGCGACCACTTTGTCGGACGCGCGCCCTGTCAGCACGTCGGTCACGTGGCCGATTCCCCACGCTTGCTTCACGCGAGCCACGCACGAGAGGATCTTTCGCGCGACGACCGTCGCATCGGCGACCGGATCGAGCTCTTTGAGACACCAGTCGCACGCGCCGCACTCGGCGCGCGTGTACGGCTCGCCGAAGTATTCAACGAGCGAACGGTGCCGGCAGTGCGTGCCGGCGGCGTACCGTTCCATCTCGCGCAGGAGAGCCCGCGCGCTGTCGGTCAGTTCGCCGTTCGTTTCAAGCATCTGCCGCCACCGTACGAAATCGGCGCCCGAGTAGATGAGCACGCACTCCGCCTGCAGCCCGTCACGTCCGGCGCGTCCCGATTCCTGCTGGTAGTGCTCCGGGGACCTCGGCGCACCCGCGTGGATGACGAACCGCACGTTGGACCGATCGATGCCCATGCCGAAGGCCACGGTTGCCACGACGATATCCGCGCGCTCGTCGAGAAATGCCTCTTGATGCCGCGCGCGCACGTCGTCGGACAGGCCGGCATGATAGGGCACCGCGCGGTAGCCCTCCTCGCGGAGCCACGTGGCGAGCGACTCCACTTCGCGGCGCGACGGACAATAGAGGATCCCAGCCTCGTCCTCGTGTCGTCCGAGAATCTGCAGGAGCTGACCGCGCAGGTTCGCGCGACGGAGTACCCGGTACAGAAGGTTGGGTCGATCGAACGAGCCCACAAGAACGACCGGATCGCGTAGGGCAAGCTCCCTCGCGATGTCGTCTCTCACGCGCCCGGTCGCAGTCGCCGTGAACGCATGCAGCGAAACCTGCGGAAAATCCTCGCGAAGCCGCCCGAGTTGCCGGTATTCCGGCCGGAAGTCGTGGCCCCACTGGCTGATGCAGTGCGCCTCGTCGACGGCAATATAGCGGACGCCGAACTGTTGGAGGAGACGGCGGAAACCCTGGCTGCCTTCACCGACGAGACGCTCCGGTGAAACTTACAGCAGCCGGCAGCGGTCTTCGCGAAGGCTCGCAAGAACGCGGTCGCGTTCATCGCCGCTGAGCGAGCTATTCAAATAGGCGGCGGCGACACCGTCCACGCGCAGCCCGTCGACCTGATCTTTCATCAGGGAGATGAGCGGCGAGACGATCAGCGCAAAGCCGCGGCGGTCGGCGCCGTCTTGACGGCCCGAAGCGCGATCGACGAGAGCAGGCGCCTGGAAACAGAGAGACTTGCCACCGCCGGTTGGCAGGACGGTGAGGCTGTCGCGTCCGTCGAGGATTGAATGCATGGCCTCGCGCTGGAGCGGTCGAAAGTCCGAAAAGCCCCAGACGCGATGCAGCACCTCCCTCAGGACGGAGTCAGGCATTGGGAACTCTCGTATTGGGGTACTCGCGGTCATCCCATGGGCTCAAGCGTCGGTTCGCTCCTTCCTATTGCGGCCAAGTAGCGGATCTTCGACCACCGAGTCGGCACTGAGGATTATCCGTCGAATCTGGGGTGCCAAAGGACGGCGATGAACAATCCGCGGTTCTGACGCAGAAGGGTCTCGGCCTCACCGGTTCACCAAACGCGGGGGAATGGCGAGAGCTGCCAGCGCGCCGATGACGAGTGCGGCCGATACCGCGAACATGCCGGCCTCGGTGCTGCGGGTGACATCCTTCAGCCATCCGACCGCATACGGACTGTCAAAGCCTGCAAGATTGCCAATCGAGTTGATAGCTGCGATGCCCACGGCGGCGGCGGCGCCGCCCAGAAACGCGGTCGGCAGGCCCCAAAACACGGGTCCGGCGCTGAACACGCCCGAGGCCGCGAGAATCAGGCAAGCGATCGCGATTGTCGTATGTCCGCCAGCCGCGGCGCCCAACGTCAGGCCGAGGGCGCCGACGATCATCGGCACTGCGGTGTGCCAGCGCCGCTCACGCCGTTTGTCGGCGCTCCGGCCGACCAGGATCATGGCGACGACGGCGACGAGATAGGGCACGGCGGTCACGAGGCCAATCTTGACGGTGCCCTCGACTCCCGCCGTCTGGATCAAGACCGGCAACCAGAACGTGAGCCCGTAGTGCCCCATCGCATAACAGAAATAGATCCCACACAGGAGCCAGACGCGCCGGTCGGCCAACAGGACGATAGCGACTGATGCACAGCTACCGCCGCGCGTTCGCTGACCAGATTGCGCTCGAGGAGGTTCTTCTCTTCCTCCGTCAGCCAGGACGCCGATCGAATCCCATTGTCGAGATAGGCCGCGACCGCCAACCCCAGCGCGATGGCAGGCACCGCTTCGAGCAGGAACAGCCACTGCCAACCGGCCCAGCCGAGCACGCCAGCAAAGGATTCTATGATCCAGCCCGAGAGCGGGCTCCCGACCACGCCCGCGATCGGAACCGCGGTCATGAAGAGAGCGATGATGCGCACGCGCCGCTCGGCCGGATACCAATACGTCAGGTACAGGATGATGCCGGGGAAGAATCCGGCCTCCGACACGCCTAGGAGAAAGCGCAGCGAATAGAACACGGCGGGCGTCGTGGTGAACATGAAGAGGGCGGAGACCAGACCCCAGGTGATCATGATCCGCCCGATCCAGAGGCGCGCCCCGATTCGGTGCAGGATCAGGTTGCTCGGCACTTCGAAAAGAAAGTAGCCGATGAAAAACATCCCGGCGCCCAACCCGTAGACCGTTTCGCTGAATCCAAGGTCGTCCAGCATCTGGAGCCTCGCGAACCCGATGTTCACGCGGTCGAGATACGCGACGACGTAACACAGCACGAGGAACGGCAGCAGGCGCGACGTGACCTTGCGGTAAGCTCTCGATTCGAGCGTCATCGCGGTGGCAGAGAGCATTGGGGTCTTATAACCCATATGAAAGTCGTGATCACAGGCGGTGCGGGGTTCCTGGGCAGCCGCCTCGCCGCGGCGCTGTTACATCGGGGCACCCTGCGCGGCCCCGAGGGCCGCGACGAGACCATTGACCAGATCATGCTGGTCGATATCGTGCCGCCGCCGGCCTCCTCAGACCCTCGCGTCATCTCGTCGCACGGCGACATCGCCGACCCGGAATTGCTGCAAGAGGCAGTCGCGGGCGCGGACTCCATCTTTCATCTGGCTGCGGTTGTCAGCGGCATGGCGGAGACGGATTTCGACCTGGGTATGCGGATCAATGTCGACGCCACGCGACTGGTGCTCGACCTGTGTCGCGGCCATGCCGACGCGGACCTGGCTTTTTTGGGGCATCCCCGTCACCGTCCGCGCCTGATCTTCGCGAGTTCGGTCGCGGTGTATGGCGGCGACCTACCCGGCATTGTGGCCGAGACGACCGCGCTCAATCCGCAGTCCTCTTACGGGACACAAAAAGCGGTGGCCGAGCTGTTGATCAACGACTACACGCGAAGAGGTTTCGTCGATGGGCGGGTGCTCCGGCTGCCGACCATCAGCGTTCGACCCGGCCGGCCGAACGCGGCGGCCTCCTCGTTCGCCAGTGGAATCATCCGGGAGCCGCTCAATGGTGAGGACGCCGTGTGCCCGGTGGATCCGGAGACGCGACTCTGGCTGTCGTCGCCGTCGGCGGCCGTCGACGGCCTGATTGCCGTCCATGACGTCGCGCTTGGATCGCACCGGATCGTGAACGCCCCGGGGATTTCGCTTACCGCTCGAGAGATGGTCGCGTCGCTCGAGCGCGTCGCCGGTGCAGAGGTCGCGAGACGGGTGCGGTGGGAGCGCGACGTCCGCATCGCTCGAATCGTCGCCACCTGGCCCGGGGCGCTGGATACCGGGCGCGCCCAAGCGCTCGGGTTTCGCGGCGACGAGACGTTCGACGCGGTGATTCGCAGCTACATGGACGAGAGGGGGGCTGGTCCGGTGGCCGTATGAACCCGGTTCTTCAGCGGGCGGATGAATCGTCGACGAGCGACCCGGACTACCCGCCTCTTCGAGCGTACTTGCTGGCAACGTAAGCCTCGACCAGCCGCTGAAATTCAGCGGCGATCTCTTCATACGTGCCGCGAAACGTCGTCGCGTGCTCGCCATCGATGAAGATCGGGCAGTTGGGCTCCTCGCCTGTGCCTGGCAGACTGATCCCGATGTTCGCGGCCTTCGATTCGCCCGGCCCGTTGACCACGCAGCCCATCACCGCGAGGGTCAAGGCCTCGGCCCCTTCGTACTGGGTCTTCCAGTCGGGCATCCGCTCGCGGACATAGCTCTGAATGCGCTCGGCAAGTTGCTGGAACGTGGTGCTCGTCGTCCGGCCGCAGCCCGGACACGCCGTGACGCTGGGCGAAAACGTTCGCAGCCCCAGGGCCTGGAGCAGCTCGCAAGCGGCGTATACCTCTTCTCGCCGATCGCCGCCGGGGCGCGGTGTGAGCGAGACGCGAACGGTGTCGCCGATCCCTTCGGCGAGCAGGACGGCCATCGCTGCCGACGACCACACCAGCCCTTTGACGCCCATGCCGGCTTCGGTGAGCCCGAGGTGCAGCGGTTGATCGGTCGCGCGCGCGAGCGTGCGGTAGACAGCGATGAGATCGCGCGGACGGGATGTCTTGCACGAGATGATGATCTGATCGCGGCGTAGACCGCTGTCGATGGCCAGCGCCGTGGATTCGACCGCGGAGAGAACCATGCAGTCGTTGATGATCTCCTCCGACGACTTGCCGAGATCGCGGTCGGTGTTCTCCTGCATCCTTGCGACGACGAGCTCCTGATTGAGCGATCCGCCGTTGACGCCGATCCGCACCGGCTTTCCACGATCGACGGCTACTTTGCAGATGGTGGCGAACTGCTCATCGCGCCGCCTGCCGGTGCCGACGTTGCCCGGGTTGATACGATACTTGTCGAGCGCGCTGGCGCACGCCGGATACCTGGTGAGCAGCAAGTGCCCGTTGTAGTGGAAATCGCCGATCAGCGGCGCGGTGCAGCCGGCATCGAGCATCCGCTGTTTGATCTCGGGCACCGCAACCGCCGCCTCCGGGACGTTGACCGTTACCCGGACCATCTCCGACCCGGCTTCCGACAGTGCGATGCACTGCGCCGCCGTCGCCTGGGCGTCGGCGGTGTCGGTCATCGTCATCGACTGGACGATGACGGGCGCACCGCCGCCGACCTGGACGGAACCGACCTTCACGCCCACGGTTTTGTGAAGCCTGGCGAGTGCCATGGATCCCTCTCATGATAGCATCCGCGCCATGCGCGCCATTCTTGTTCGAGAGTTCGGTGGTCCCGATGTCATGCGTCTCGAAAACGTCCCGACGCCGAAGCCCGGCCCGTCGGACGTGCTCGTCAAAGTGCGTGCGGCGGGCGTGAATCCGGTTGAGGTGTACATCCGCGCCGGCACCTACGCGCGAAAACCGACGCCGCCGTTCATTCCAGGCGCCGACGGCGCTGGCGAGGTCGAAGCGATCGGTCCCGAAGTCGCCGACTTCAAGCGCGGCGATCGTGTCTACATCGCCGGCGACAATGTGTCGGTCGCCGGGGCCGGAACCTACGCCGAATATGCGCTCTGCAGCCGCGCGCAGCTCCATCGGCTTCCACCACAGGTCTCGTTTGGCCAAGGAGCGGCGATCGGCGTCCCGTACGCGACGGCGTTTCGCGCCTTGGTCATTCGCGCAGCCGCCCGGCCGGCCGAAACCGTGTTCGTTCATGGCGCGACCGGCGGCGTGGGCATCGCGGCCGTGCAGATCGCCCGCGCGCACGGCATGAGGGTCATCGGAAGCGGTGGCACCGAACGTGGACTGGAGCTCGTGCGTGAGCAGGGTGCCGAAGTCGTGGTCAATCATCGCGAGCCCGACTATCTGGACGAGGTCATGCGCGCCACCAGCGGCCGCGGTGTCGATGTGGTCCTCGAGATGGCCGCGCACATCAACCTCGACAGGGATCTCACCGTGCTCGCGCCGCGGGGGCGGGTCGTCGTGATCGGCAACCGTGGTCGCGTCGAGATTGATCCGCGGCAGACGATGGGCCGCGACGCCGCGATTCTCGGGATGACCCTCTTCAACGCCGACCCTTCGGAGCTGGCATCTATTTACGCCGCCCTCGTCGCGGGTCTCGCCAACCGATCGTTGGCACCCGTCGTGGGTCGTGAGATGCCGCTCGCGGATGCCCCCCTCGCTCATGAAGCCGTCATGGAACCTGGCGCGCTCGGCAAGATTGTTCTGGTCGTCTGAAGGGTCGGAGCACGCGCCGTGCGGTCAGCGTCGTGACTGATGCAACGGAGACCCAGGGGGTTGCCCGTCGTCCTCAGCTTGAAGGGCGGGGTCCGGTGCGGCGAGAACAATCGGCCGCCGGGGTACTGACGGACTGCTAGGATGACGGAGTGCGCGTTCGCTTCTGGGGCGTCCGTGGATCCGTTCCCTGGGCCACCTCGAGCTCAATCGGATACGGGTGCAACACACCGTGCGTCGAGATCCGGAACGAGCGCACCGGCGCCGTCCTCGTTCTCGATGCCGGGTCGGGCATCGTCGGTCTCAGCGAGGCGCTTGGTCCGAAGCCCCGGGCGGTTCCCATCCTTCTGAGTCACTATCACTGGGACCATGTACAGGGGCTGCCGTTTTTCTGGCAGTTCTATCAGAGTGGCTGGACAGCGACCATCTGGGCGCCAATCCTGGAACATGTCGACGTGACCTGGCTGGACGCCATCTTTCAACGGCCGTTTTTCCCGGTATCGATCGACGCCCTTCCTTCGCGTCCGGGAATGGCCCTGCTGCCGGCAGGCGAGATCGTGATTGGCGGGTTCCGAATTCAAACCCAGTCGCTCACTCACCCGGGGGGCGCGATCGCTTACCGCATTCAGGGAGATGCCGGCGACGTCGTGTACGCGACCGATCACGAGTTCGGCGGCGATCAGACGGCGGACGAGCGACTGGCCGAGTTCTGCACGGACGCGGCGGCGGTCATTCTCGACGCTCACTACACACCTGAAGAGCTGCGCTCGCACAGGGGCCGGGGCCACGGGAGCTGGAAGCAATGTGCCGAATTTGCGGCCGCGACCGGCGCGCGTCAACTCTGGCTCTTTCATCATAAGCCGGGCAGGACGGATGCGGAACTGGCGGCGATTGAGGGACAAGCACGCGTGCTGTTTCCGGCGACGAAGGCAGCCGGCGAAGGCGACAGTTTCGAGGTCTGAATGGGGAAAGTCCAGGCGAAGTTACTGGCCGGGGTATTGGTTGGTCCGCTGGCAGCGGCGCTTGTGCTGACTGTCGACCAGATCTTCACGACTCTCCAGGGAGGAGCGGGTGTCAATCCGCTCGAGACCGTCGAGCTGAAAACCTACGATTGGCGTCTCTCGACGACTGCACGGCCGGAAACGGCCCGGAAAGAGATCGCGCTCATCGAGATCGACGAGTTCTCGCTCAGGAATCTCGAGCCGTACTTCGGTCGATGGCCCTGGCCGCGCGCCGCTCACGCGATCCTGATCGACTATTTGGCACGCGGTCGACCGAAGATGATCCTCTACGACGTGAATTTTGCCGGGCCCGATACCCGAACTGGGGTTCAGGTACGGAGAATCCAGGAAGTCCGGCGCAGAATCCGACCAGGAGCTGGTCGAAGCGGTCAAGAGAGCGGGCAACGTGATCATGCTTGCCGACGCGACATATGAAATCACGTCGGAGCAGGCGACAAACAAGCTGACACTACCCTCCGACGGTTACCGTCTGGACGCCAAGGAGATTATCGAACGCAAGGTGATCTTTGCGCCCTACGCACAGCTCGCCGAAGCCGCTGACGGGTTCGGGCATAACCTGTTCGTGCTCGATTCAGATGGACCGTTGCGCCATATGAATCCGTTCGTTCGGACCAATGACCGTGCGATTCCATCGCTTGGCGTAGCGGGAGCGCTTCGGGCCGCCGGCATCAGACCGGCGCAGGTTCGTTTCGAAGGCGACTCCCTCGTGCTCGGCGACAGGCGGATGCCGTTGACAGAGCGAACCGTGAGATCGCCGAACGGCATCACCACTTACAAATGGTCTCCGATAAATTTCCGTGGTCCCGCGCTCCTGGACGATCTTCAGAGCCGGCCGTATTCCAGCTACTCGTTCTGGAATCTGTTTCTTTCGGAGGATCAGATCCTCCGCGACGAGAAGCCGCAGGTCGCCCCGTCTGAATTTCACGACAAGATCGTCTTCGTCGGCGCTGACCGCGTCCGGCCTGTTCGACGTGTTCGAAACGCCGTTCCGGCGGCAGGATGCCCGGCATCCAGGTCCACGCCGCCGTGGCCGACGACATGCTGTCGAACCGGTTCATGAGGCCGTCCGGCAACGGTGTGCGCATTGCGACCGTGGTCGGCGTCTGGCGCTCGCTCGTCGGCCTCGTCGCCACGCTGCTGCCCGCGTGGTGGGCGACCGGCGGCACGATCGTCTGTCATGGCCGCGTTCGGCTGGCGTGACCACGCGCTGTTCGCCGGCGGCTACTGGCTGAATCTCTCGCAGCCGGTACTGGCGTCGTCGCTCGCGCTCTTCGGCGGCGTCGGCCTATCAATATTTCGTCGAAGGCCGGGAGAAGCGCAAGATGAAGCGGCTGTTCGGCCAGTACGTCTCGAAAGACGTGTACGAGCAGCTGGTGGCCGATCCCGAGCTGGCGCGGCTCGGCGGGCAGCGCCGCGAGATGACGGTGCTGTTCTCCGACATCCGCGGGTTCACGACCGTCGTCCGAGAAGCGGGCAGCCCGAAGAGATCGTCGGCATGCTGAACGAGTACTTCACGCGGATGGTCGAGATCGTGTTCCGGCACAAGGGCACGCTCGACAAGTTCGTCGGCGACATGGTGATGGCGCTGTTCGGCGCGCCGCTCGACGATCCCGAGCATGCCGACCACGCCGTGGAGGCGGCGCTCGAGCATGGTGGACGAGCTGCGAGAGGCTGAACGCGCAGGTGGAGGGCGGAAGGGCGTCGCCGAGCTCGACATCGGCATCGGCATCAACACCGGACCGATGATCGCCGGCAACATCGGATCGGAGGCGATCATGAGCTACACGGTGATCGGCGACGCGGTGAACCTCGGCTCGCGGCTCGAATCGCTGAACAAGGAGTACGGCACCCGGATCATCATCAGCGAGGCGACACGCCGCCAGCTGCTGACCGGCCGACTACCTGCTCCGGCCGCTCGGCGACGTCGTCGTCAAGGGCAAGACCAAGCCGGTGGCGATTTTCGAGGTCGTTGGCCGCGTCGACGCGGCAGAGGCGTCAGCGCCGGGCGGGACCATCAGCTACCGTGCCGATAGAGGCTCGCGTCATGAAGCAGTCGATCATCGTCGTCGCGATGCTGGTCCTGTCGACTGCCGCGCCGGCTACGCGCAGCTTGGCGGCCTCGGCGGCGCGCTGAAGAAGGCGCAGAAGGTGCAGGAGCACGAAGCAGAAGATCGACGACCTGACGTTCTCCGAGGAGGAGGAGCGGCAAGATCGGCGAAGACGTCAGCGCGAAGATTCGCGATGCGCTTCGGCGTCGTGCAGGATGCCGGCGTTCACAAGTACGTCGACGCTGGTCGGGACGGTCACTGGCGCAGCAGTCCGAGCGGCCGAATCTGCCTGGACGTTCATCGTGCTCGACACCGACGGCGTCAACGCGTTCGCGTCGCCAGGCGGTTTCGTCCACGTCACCCGGGGCGCGCTCGGCCTGGTCGAAGAACGAGGCGGAGCTGGCCGGCGGTCCTCGGCCACGAGATCGGCGCACGTCGCCCGCAAGCACACCATCAACGCCATCCGGAAGAACAAGGCGGTCAAGCTGGGCAGCCGACGCGGCAGGTCGGCCGTGCGGCGTTGCTCGCGGCCGCGGCCAGCGCAGTCTACGACAGCATCATCGAGAACGCTTCGATCGCGGCGACGAGCTCGACGCCGACAAGGTCTCGGTCGCAGCTCGCCCAGAAGGCCGGCTACACGCCGGCGACGCTCGCCGACTTCCTGACACGGCTTGCCGAGCGGAACAAGAGCCAGACAGGAGCGCAACGGCCTGTTCGCGTCGCACCCCGAGACCAAGGAGCGGATCGGCCAAGATCGGTCAGCTGGCGGCATCCGCGAAGACCACGGCCCTCGTCGAGCCGCGCTACGAAGCCAACATCAAGTACCGCGCCGACCGAGATCACGTCGATTGCGGTCGGCGGCCGAAGGCTCCGCGGGCCTGACCGGATCGGGCGGCAAGGAGCCGGAGAAGAAGGAAGAGCCGAAGAAGGGCGGCTCGGCCTCGGGCGCCTTGAAGCAGACGGTCGCGCCGGAGCAACAGACCGGCGCAGGTGTCCGCTTCCGGAGGCGCCAGAGGATTCGGTGCCGATCGCGCCGCGAAGGGCGGCGAGCAACCCGAACCTCGTGAAGGTCATCGGTCGTCCGCGTCGGAAATCAACGCGTTCAAGAAGGGAATCGTCTAGCGAGACTTGAAATTCAGATTGCATGTCAGAGTTCAGGTTTCGGGTCCTTGAGGGATGTCACCTATACCGCCGCCCAATGCCCTCCACGATCTCGCGCAGGGACGCTTCGCGGTTGATCGAGGCCGGGTCGAGCGTAATGCGGTGCCGCGGTGCGTCGGGATCGGGCACCGGAATCGCCGACAGCAGCGCCCGCGTGTACGGATGCTGCGGCGCCGCGAACAGCGACCGAGTCGGTCCCATCTCGACGATCTTGCCCAGATACATCACCGCGACGCGGTTGCAGATGTGCTCGACGAGCCGCAGATCGTGCGCGATGAACAGGTAGGTGAGCTTCAGCTGCTGCTGCAGATCCATCAGCAGGTTGACGACCTGCGCCTGCACCGACACGTCGAGCGCCGAGACCGGTTCGTCGAGCACCAGAAACGACGGGTTCAGCGCCAGCGCGCGCGCCAGGCCGATCCGCTGCCGCTGCCCGCCGCTGAACTGGTGCGGGTACCGCTCGAGGTGCGCGGGATCGAGGCCGACCAGGTCGAAACAGCTCGGCGACCCGCTCGCGCCGCGCCCGGCGATCGCCGAGGCGGTGGATGACGAGCGGCTCCTCGACGATCTGCCGCGCCCGCATCCGCGGGTTCAGCGACGAGTACGGATCCTGAAAGACGATCTGCATGTCGCGCCGCGCTTCGCGCAGCCGCCGGCGCGAGAACGCCAGCACGTCCTCGCCGCGGAACACGCACCGATCCGGAGGTCGGCTCGATCAGCCGCAGCAGGCAGCGGCCGGTCGTCGTCTTGCCGCTGCCGGACTCGCCGACCAGCCCGAACGTCTCCCCTTCCGCGATGCTGAAGCTCACATCGTCCACGGCCTTGACCACGATGCCGCGACGGAACAGCCGCCTGCCGCGGACGAAATGCTTCACGAGGTGCGAGACTTCAACGAGTGACATCAGTGCGATCCGATGCCGCAGGCACGTCGAGCGGTGCCTGATCCGTCAGCGAGGCCGGCCGCGGCTCACTGGAGGAGCGTGCAGGTAGCACTCGCGCCGTGTGCTCCGGTCCGGTCACGTAGTCGGGCGGAGGCGCGCGACGGGCAGCGGCTCGAAGCGATCGGGACAGCGCGGATTGAAGGCGCACCCGGGAGGCAGCGGACCGAGCATCGGGACCGAGCCCTCGATGGCGTGCAGCCGCCCGCCCGCGCGCCGCCGGGCATCGAGGCGAGCAGGCCGCGCGTGTACGGGTGCTGCGGGTCGCGGAAGATCGCCCGCACCGGTCCCTGCTCGACGATTCGGCCGGCGTACATCACCGCGACGCGGTCGGCCGTCTCGGCGATGACGCCGAGATCGTGGGTGATGAGCAGCAGCGACAGGCTGAAGCCGATCTTCATCTCCCGCAGCAGGTCGAGGATCTGCGCCTGAATGGTGACGTCGAGCGCCGTCGTCGGCTCGTCGGCGATGACGAGCGACGGCTTGCAGGCGAGCGCCATCGCGATGAGCACGCGCTGCCGCATGCCGCCGGACAGCTGGTGCGGGTAGTCATCGCACCCGTGCGCCGGCATCGGGGATGCGGACCGCCTCGAGCAGCTCGATGGCCCGGGCCTTGGCGTCCCGCCGCGTGGCGCGGCCGTGCACGAGCAGCGTTTCCGCGATCTGATCGCCGACGGTGAACACCGGGTTGAGCGCGGTCATCGGCTCCTGGAAGATCAGCGCGATCTCGGCGCCGCGCACGCGCGCGCATCTCGCGCTTCGGGCAGCGTCAGCAGGTCGCGGCCCTTGAAGCGGATGCTGCCGCCGGCGATCCGTCCCGGCGGCTGGACCAGCCGCATGATCGACAGCGCGGTCACCGACTTGCCGCTGCCCGACTCGCCGACCAGGCCGAGCGTCTCGCCGGCGCGGACCTCGAAGCTGACGTCGTCCACCGCCGGCACCGGCCCGCCGGGCAGGTCGAAGACGTGGTGAGGTTGAGACTCAGCAGCGACGTTCAGCACATTGTCTGATGCATCTGGACATCAGAACTGCGACAGTCGCCGTCGGCGTTTCTTCGTGCTCGCCGAAGACCGCGCGCATCGCGTCCGCAGATCTCGCCGACGGTCGCTTGCGCTTCGACGGCGGCGATGATCGGCGGCACCAGGTTGCGCGCCGCTCGCGCCGCCGTCGGCCACGGCCGCCAACGCCCGGCGCCACGCCCCGGCGTCGCGTGCCGGCCCGCACGGCGCGCAGACCGCTCGATCTGCTGCCGCTCGACCTCCGGGTCGACCCGGAAAACCGCCAGGCCGGCGGTCCGCTCTTCGGCCGCGTTCGCAAACGGTTGACGCCGACGACGACCGCCTCCCGGAGTCGATGGCGAGCTGCGCGCGATAGGCCGATTCCTGGATCTCGCGCTGGATGAACCCGGTCTCGATCGCCGCCAGCGTGCCGCCGGCGCGCTCGATCCGGGCGAGGAGCTCTTCGGCGCCGCTGCTCGATGTCGTCGGTGAGCTGTCTCGATCGCGTACGAGCCGCCGACCGGATCGACGGTGTTCGCGACGCCGGTTTCCGCCGCGATGATCTGCTGCGTGCGCAGCGCGATCCGCGCCGACTTCCTCGGTCGGCAGCGCCAGCGCTTCGTCGCGGCCGTTGCAGTGCAGCGACTGCGTGCCGCCGAGCACCGCCGCCAGTCGCCTGAAGCGCGACGCGCACGATGTTGTTGTCGGGCTGCTGCGCGGTCAGCGTGCTGCCCGGCGGTCTGGGTGTGGAAGCGGAGCTGCTGCGCCCGCGGGTTGGTGGCGCCGAAGCGGTCGCGCATGATGCGCGCCCACAGCCGCCGCGCCGCCCGGAACTTGGCGATCTCCTCGAGGAAGTCGTTGTGCGCGTTGAAGAAGAACGACAGCCGCTGGCCGAACTGGTTGACGTCGAGGCCGGCGTCGATCGCCGCCTGGACGTAGGCCGACGCGTGCGCGAAGGTGAAGGCCACCTCCTGCACCGCCGTCGATCCGGCTTCGCGGATGTGGTAGCCGCTGATCGAGATCGTGTTCCAGTGCGGGCAGCTCGCGCTCGCAGAAGGCGAAGATGTCGGTGACGATCCGCAGCGAGGCGCGGGGCGGATAGATGTAGGTGCCGCGCGCGACGTACTCCTTGAGGATGTCGTTCTGAACGGTGCCGGACAGCTTCGCCGGCGGAACGTGCTGGCGCCGGGCGACCGCGATGTAGAGCGCCAGCAGGATGATGGCCGTCGCGTTGATCGTCATCGACGTGGACACGCGATCGAGCGGGATGCCGTCGAAGAGGACGCGCCATGTCCTCGATCGAATCGATCGCGACGCCGACCTTGCCGACTTCGCCCTCGCGCCAGCGGGTGGTCGGAGTCGTAGCCCATCTGCGTCGGCAGATCGAAGGCGACGCTCAGGCCGTTGACGCCCTGCGCGAGCAGGTAGCGGTAGCGCGCGTTCGACTCGGCGGCCGTGCCAAACCCGGCGTACTGCCGCATCGTCCACAGCCGGCCGCGATACATCGTCGGCTGGATGCCGCGCGTGAACGGGAATTCGCCGGGGAAGCCGAGCTCGGCCATTGGGTGTCTGATCGAGGTCTTTCTTCGGGTGTGGCGTTATGGCCTAGCCCGCATTGTAGCGCCGGAAGGATGAAACCGTCGCCGGTAGTGTCTCAGTTTCAAATAGTTAGCGCGGGGGCTCCATCGCTCTTTACAGCTTCATCGCGAAGGGCTCACAACACAGCCGCCGCGCCCTCCGCGATAGCCCAATTTCGGATCGGCGTTTGGTTGATCGCGGAAATGGGGGCTTCACTTGCGGCGAAGGCTGTCATTCAAACCATGACAAGGGATGGCGTTCAAATGGACACCACCACCGTCGCCGTAAGCACCGTCGCCGTAAGTGCTTGACAGACAGGCAATTTGACGCTTAAACTCGAGTTACCTGAAAGGCTAATCCGATGTATACGATCACGGCGCCCGATCCCTGTTCATCGCCCTGGTGTAGGCAGGTTCGGATCGGGAAGCGCTCCGGTTCCCGGGCCGGCGGCGTAGGGAGGAACGAGGATGGACGACGTCGTCAACCGGTTCGCGCGAGAGCTGGCCGACGCGATTGCCGCTGCGGTCGCGGAAAATCCGCAGGTCGAGGCCTGCCGCGAAAAAGCGCGCGCGGCGGGGTTTGAAATGAAAGTGACGCTCGAAGCCGTGGTGGGGTTCGTGAGCCGTTCGCAGACGGCTGCCCTGGCAAAGGTGACCGCCTCTACGCAGCCGCGTCCGGTCCGCGATGTTCAGCCACGACGGCACCTTCGAAGTGACCGCCAACGACCGGCGGTTCCTGCGGTCGCTGCGGATCGCCGCGGACGAAACCGCAGAACCGGTCGAATAGAGGTCGACAGGCTAAACGAATCCGGCAGTTTCACGCGGCCGTGCGGGCCGGTTCGCCTCGAGCGAGCCGGCCCTTTTTTTATGCTTTCCCCTGCGCGGCGACACGCGCGGCGGCGGCCGCGGCTCTTGCAGGATCGCCCAGGTAGTAGTGGCGCAACGGCCTGAGCTCGTCGTCGAGCTCGTAGACGAGCGGGATGCCGGTCGGGATATTCAGCTCGACGATGTCGGATTCGGAGACGTGGTCCAGGTACATCACCAGCGCGCGCAGGCTGTTGCCGTGCGCGGCGATCGACACCCGCTTGCCCGAGCGAATCGCCGGCGCGATCGTGTCGTGCCAGTACGGAAGGAATCGCGCGACCGTGTCCTTCAGCGATTCGGTCGGCGGCAAGTCGCCCGGCTGCGAGCGAGGCGTAGCGCGGATCGCGCGACGGATGCCGCTCGTCGTCGGGTGCGAGCGGCGGGGGCGGAATATCGTAGCTGCGGCGCCAGATCTTGATCTGCGCTTCGCCGTGCTTTGCGGCGGTCTCGGCCTTGTTCAGTCCCTGCAGCGCGCCGTAGTGCCGCTCGTTGAGCCGCCAGCTCTCGACGACGGAATCCACATCCGGTCGAGGACGTCGAGCGCGATCCCGAGCGTTTCGATCGCGCGCTTCAGCACCGACGTGAAGGCGACGTCGAAGACGTAGCCGCCCTCTTTGAGGAGCCGTCCCGCCTCGCGGGCTTCGGCGCGCCCGCGTTCGGAGAGATCGACGTCGGTCCAGCCGGTGAATCGGTTCTCCTGGTTCCAGGTGCTCTCGCCGTGGCGCAGCAGGACGAGTTTGTGCATGGTCTTGAGTGGCTCCCGCGCGTTCAGCCGAGCGCCCCAGACCGCCGCGCGGCCGGCGAACACGGCATCCGTGCCGAGCTCTTCCTCGATACGCAGCAGCTGGTTGTACTTGCAGACGCGGTCGGTCCGGCTGGCCGAGCCGGTCTTGATCTGGCCGGCGGCGGTGCCGACCGCCAGGTCGGCGATCGTGGCATCCTCGGTTTCGCCGGATCGGTGCGAGATGATCGTCGCGTACGCGGCTTCGCTGGCCAGCGCAACGGCGTCGAGCGTTTCGGTGACGGTGCCGATCTGGTTCAGCTTGACCAGCAGCGCGTTGCCGACCCCGTCGGCGATGCCGCGCCTCAGAATCTCCGGGTTGGTCACGAAGACATCGTCGCCGACGAGCTGCACGCGTGCGCCGAGCGTGGACGTCAGCATCTTCCAGCCCTCCCAGTCGCCTTCGGCCAGGCCGTCCTCGATCGACGCGATCGGGTACTGCCGCAGCCAGTCCTCGTAGAGGCGGATCATCTCCTCGGACGTGCGGTCGGCTTCGCCCGACTTCTTGAAGGTGTAGCGGCCGCTCCCCGCCCAAAGCTCGCTCGAGGCGACGTCGAGAGCGATGAAGACGTCCTGCCGGCCTTCAGTCCGGTTTTTGCGATCGCTTCGAGCACGACCTCGACCGCCTCGCGATTGGATTTGAGGTTCGGGGCGAAGCCGCCTTCGTCGCCGACGCCGGTCGATTGGCCGCGGGCCTTCAGGATGCCGCGCAGCGCATGAAAAATCTCGGCGCCGATGCGCAACGCCTCGCCGAACGAGGCGGCGCCGACCGGCATGACCATGAACTCCTGGAAATCGACGCTCGAATCGGCGTGTGCGCCGCCGTTCAGGATGTTCATCATCGGAACGGGCAAGCGTGAACCGTTCGTTGCCGTAGAGCTCCCCGATGTGCCGGTAGAGCGGGATGCCGCCGCGAAGCGGCCTCGGCCCGCACCGCCGCCATCGACACGCCGAGCAGGGCGTTGGCGCCGAGCCGGCTCTTGGTCGGTGTGCCGTCGAGCGCGATCATCGCCTCGTCGAGCCCGCGCTGATCGAAGTGCCGGTTGAGGATCGCTGTGGCGATCTCGCCGTTGACGTTCGCGACCGCCTTCCGGACGCCTCTTCCGCCGTATCGCCCTTGTCCGCCGTCGCGCAGCTCGAGCGCCTCGCGCTCGCCCGTGGACGCTCCCGAAGGCACCGCGGCGCGACCGAAGGCGCCGTCGGCCATCGTGACATCGACCTCAACTGTCGGGTTGCCTCGCGAGTCGAGGATCTCGCGGGCGTGCACGTTCGTGATCTTCACAACCGCTCCTGGACGTAAGACTCTAAATCTGATGTTCAAATTTCAGATTTCAGATCAGTCTTTGAGGTGTGCTCGCCCCGCCTCCCCGCCGGTCGGCCTCCGCCTCGAAGCGCAGCGCCTCTTCATCGAGCGGCCCGATCGAGCGGCTCGTCGTCGGTGGTGACGACGACGACGCCGGAATCGGTCACCGTGTGACGCTTGCGATCTTCCTCGGTGTTGTAGCCGATCAACGCCCCCCGTGGAATCAGCACGTCGCGGTCGATGATCGCGCGCCGGATGCGAGCGTGACGTCCGACGCGGACGCCCGGCATCAGGATGCATTGCTCGATGTGACAGAAGCTGTGCACCCGCACGTTCGGGCAGAGCACGCTGCCGAAGATGTTGCTACCCGAAACGATGCAACCCGGGGAAATCACCGAGTCGAGCGCCTGTCCGCACCGGCGTCCGGTCTCGGCGAACACGAACTTCGCGGGCGGCGCCTGTGGCTGGTAGGTCCGCAGCGGCCATTCCGGGTCGTAGAGGTTGAACTCCGGGTTCACGTGGCACAAATCCATGTTGGCTTCGAAGTACGCATCGAGCGTGCCGATGTCGCGCCAGTACTTCGATGCCTTCTTGTTCTCGTCATAAAACCGGTAGGCATATACCGGCTCCTCCTGAATCAGCGCCGGGGATGATGTCGCTGGCCGAAATCGTGGGTCGTCGGCTGATTGGCGTCGGCCTCCAGCGCGCGAATCAGCACCTCGGTGTCGAAGATGTACACGCCCATCGACGCCAGAGCAAGGTCCGGCGATCCGGGAATCGGCCTCGGAACGGCCGGTTTTTCCTCGAAGCCGATAATCCGCTCCTGTTCGTCAATCGCGACCACCCCGAATCGCCGTCCGTCCTCGCACGGCACCTCGATGGCGGCCAGCGTGGCAGCCGCGCGGCGCTCCTGGTGGAATCTCAGCATGCGCGAGTAATCCATCTTGTAGACGTGGTCGCCCGACAGGACGATGAGGTAGCGTGGCCGTTCCCGCATGATCGAGTAGAGGTTCTGGTACACGGCGTCCGCCGTGCCCTGATACCAGTGCTCGCCGACGCGCTTCTGCGGCGGGAGGATCTCGACGAACTCGCCCAGCTCTTCCGAGACAATGCCCCAGCCCATCCTGATATGGCGGTTGAGGGACAACGACTTGTACTGTGTCGCGATGAAGATCTTCCGCAGGCCCGAGTTGATGCAGTTGCTGAGGACGAAGTCGATGATGCGGTAGGGGCCCCCGAAATAGACGGCCGGCTTGGCGCGGTCCTTCGTGAGCGGGTAGAGCCGCTCCCCGGCACCTCCGGCGAGCACGATGACGAGGCTGTCGTCGAGCAGCGCCGACATGCGATCAACTCCTACGCAGCACGACCCGCGCCGGTGCCCCGTCCGAGCCGACGACGCGCAATGGCAGGCAAAACATCTCGTAGATGCCCGGCTCAACCTCGCTCAAGTCGAGTCCCTCGATCACAATTGTGCCGCCGCCGAGCAGGACGCGGTGCGCCGGCGCGCCCGGCTTTTTGAACTCTTCCACCGACAGGTAGTCCACGCCAAGGACTTTCACGCCGCGCCCCACGAGAAACCGCGCCCCCTCTTCCGTCACGCCGACGTAATCTGTATGAAACCGGGCCGATCGCCACAATCGTGAGTTCTGCGTCTTGATCAACACCCGGATGTCCTCGGTCGCGATGCCGGACAACTCGCTGGGTCCGATTCCGGTGTGGGACGTCACTTCGAGAACGCGCGCCCGGCCAATCAGCAATTCGAGGGGCAGTCCGTCGACGCCAGCCGTTCCGTCGAAGAAGTGATCGGGGCGTCGACATGGGTGCCGGCATGAGCGCTCATGTGGAGTGTCGAGACGTTCGAACCGTCCCCGTCCGCGATCCGTTTGATCGGTTCCAGGGTGAACGGCGTGTTGCCTGGATAGACGGGAAGATTCGAGTCGAGCGGGACCGTGACGTCGATGAGTTTCATGACCGGCGGGGGGCCGATGATAGCACAGCGGCGGCAGGCGCCGGTCAAGCTGAAGTGCTGACAGTAGAGCAGTTTGACTTGGCGAACCGGCCTGCCTATGATTAGCTGTTGTTCATCAAACTCTGATGATATTGGGGAGAGTAGTCCTATGGCGATTGGGCGACGTGTGGTCGCAATGTGCTCGGCGGCGGCCTTGGTCTGCTCCGGGACGCTTCTTGCGCAGCAGGTCAAGAAGCTCAGCGACGCGCAAAAGCGCGAGGTTCAGGAGATCGTAAAGCTTATCGACAGCACCGCCGCAGCATCCACTGCGCCGAACGACCTGTCGTTGACGTGGACGCGCGAGGACTTCCTGAAAGCCCAGGGCAATCAGGAGTACGTGCCGTTCACCGTCACGATCGATCCTTCCAAGGTGTCTGGCAACAACGTCACCATTTACTGGCGGGTGGTGGCGAAGACAGCGGCGGCGCCGCCGGCGGCGGCGGCTGCCCCCGCGGCGCCCGCGCGAGCCGACGAGGACCGCAAGGCGCCTCCCAAGCCCGACTATGCGTACGAGGACATCAGTACGGCGGCTCTCTCCTCGAAGAACGCTCCGGTCTCGATCAGCCGTTCATTTGCGGTGGCGGCCGGGACCTACGAGGTGACCGTTGTCGTCAAGGAACCGACGCCTCAGAAGCAGCAGAAGAACGCGCCGCCGCTGAAGCTGTCGGTGCTCCGGCAGAACGTCGATGTGCCCGGACCTGTGGAACGGCGAGCTCAACACGAGCACGGTGTTCCTGGCGCAACGCATCGATCCGCTGCCGGCGCCGTTGACGCCGCAGCAGCAGGTCGAACGGCCTTACGCGCTGGGCACGATGGAAATCGTGCCGGTCGCCGACACGAAATTCACGAAGAAATCCGAGCTCTCTACGCTGGTCCTGATTTACAACGTGAAGACCGATGGGACCAACAAGCCGGATGTCACCGTCGAATACAACTTCTATACGAAGCAGGGAACGGGTGAGAAGTTTTTCAACAAGACGAACCCGCAGAGCCTGAACGCCCAGACGCTGCCGCCGCAGTTCGATTTCGCCGCGGGACATCAGCTCCAGAGCGGCCAGGCCGTGCCGCTTGCCTCGTTCCCGGAAGGTGACTATCGCCTCGAGATCAAGATCACCGACAAGCTCGCGGCCAAGTCGGTGACGCGCAACGTGAATTTCACCGTCGTCGCCGGATAGAACGATATCCTCCTCGTTCGTCGGTTCGCGCCTGACGGAGCAGACGACATAAATGACGTCCAGATTGATGGCGTCGGCGGCAGTCGGCGGCCTGATAATGCTGGGCTTTCCGGCGATCTCGAGCGCACAACGCGCTTCGGGATCGCCGCCACAGCCCGTCGGCCGGATCGCGTCTGCCACTCCGGGCTCCATTCGCGGCGTCGTACGTGACGAGAGGGAATCGCCGGTGGCCGGCGCGGTCGTCACGGCCCTCGGCAGCACGGCCATCCTGGCGTTGACCGACCGCGATGGCAGGTTCGAGTTGCTTGGCCTCACGACCGGCTCCTATGTCGTGACCGCTCACCTCAAAGGCTACGTCGCGCCGCCCGCGCAACGGCGTGGAGGTTGGTTCCAACGCGCGACGCATTTCCACGCTGGTGCTGCGGCGCGCTCGCACATCGGTGCCTGTGCTGGCGGCAGGGATTGGCGTCAGCGAGCTGGAGCCGCCGCCGGTGGCAGCCGATCCGGCGTCCGGCGAATCGAGCGTCGATCGGCCTGCCGGCGACGACGCCCCGGAGACCGACGACGACCACGGCGAAACAGCGTGGCGTCTGCGCCACGCGCGGCGGAGCGTTCTCAAGGATGTCACCCTTCCCGACGAGCTGCTGACCGACGCCCCCCCGGCGAGCAGCTGGCCGGGCGAAGCCTTCAACCGCGCCGCTGGGTCGCCGGCCCGTTTCGCCACCAGTTTCTTTGCCGACACGCCCTTCTCCGGCCAGGTGAATTTCCTGACGACGCGGATCGTTCGAAACACCGAAGGAGCTGTTCTCGTCAGACAGCCTCGCTCGACGGTATCGCGTACGTGCGCCTCGGAGCACCGGTCGGCTCGAACGGCGATTGGGCACTGCGCGGCGCGCTCACCCAGGCCGACATCTCGTCCTGGATCCTGGCCGGTTCGTATGCCACGCGAGACCCCGCGCAACACAAATACGACGTCGGGTGGTCATACAGCACACAACGCTACGACGGCGGTAATGTGCTGGCACGACGCGATCTCGCCGATGGAAGCCGGAATGTCGGCACCATGTACGGTTTCGACACGTTCACGGTCAGTCCGGCGCTGACCGTTTTCTACGGCAGCCGCTATGCGCGGTACGACTATCTCGAGAACCGAAACCTGCGTCAGCCCCCGCGTCGAGGTGACCATGACGCCGGCTGAGCGCACGCGCATCAGCGCCGAGCGTCTCTCGCACGGCTCAGGCACCCGGCGCCGAGGAATTCCTGCCACCCGGCGACACTGGCATCTGGCTTCCGCCGCAGCGCACCTTCTCGTCGATCGAGCCAGGGCGTCCGCTGCGGGCCGAGCACACGACCCATCTTTCGGTCGCGCTCGAACGCGACTTCGCTGGATCAACGGTGTCGTGCGGGCGTTCCGCCAGGAGGTCGACGACCAGTTGGTCACGCTTTTCGGCGCCGACTTACCCTCCCAGCCGAACGCCAAGGTCGGCCACTACGTCGTGGGCAACGCCGGAGATGTCGTCGGCCATCGGCTGCACGGCCTCGGTTCGGACGCTCGTGGCGGCCGGGTGCAGGGTTCCGTCGCGTACTCGCTTACGAAGGCTCAGATGACGCCTGCCGACGATCGGCAGTACCTCGTTCTTCTCGCGCCCTCCGCGCTGTTTCGCGGCGAGCCGAGCGTATCCACGACGTGGCCACGTCCATCGAGACCAACGTGCCGGAAACGTCGACCCGGGTGCTGGTGCTATATCGCGTAAGCAATGGCTTCGTGCGTCCCTGGCTCGCAGGCCCGGACCGTCCAGGGCTCGATTCGCGTTTCGATGTCCAGGTCCGGCAGTCGCTGCCGTTCTTGAATTTCACCAGCGCCCGATGGGAGATGCTCGATCGCGGTCCGTGATTTCTTCAGTGAAACCGCTCGTGGATCAGTCCGTCTATGACGAATTGCTCGTCGTCCGGCCGCCCAAACGCATCGTCGGCGGCGTGACAATGCACTTCTAAGCAGCAGGGCGCGTTCGTCAGAACGTCCGTTTGATCCATAATATTGAAGATAGCCTACGGCTATTTGGAGTTTCAGGGACGCTGGCTTCGGTTCATGTGTCCAAAAGCGCCTATTTTCAAATATTTAGCGAGACTTCTCGACATGGAGCCCGGGAACGGGCCTTGCTAAAGCGACGAACGCACTCGTGTCTCCGCTGGATGCGCTCTCAATGACGAAAGGCGGCACAGCGATCGACGTCAAGAGCCGGGCCCCGGTGAGCCCGATCGCGCGACGCTTATCGAGGGCCGTGCTTCGACGGATGCAGGACGTGCGGGCGGTGCCGAAGGGCGCTGGCTTTCGTGGGGCCGGTCCTTGTTTGCCGTCGCCGTTGTCCTCGTGCTCGTTGCGCTCGGTATCGCGAACATCGCGATGCGAGCCCGGTGGCACGAGGTCGAAGACGGCGTGCTGTGGGGCGCGCGCCCGGAAGGGGTGACGGCGCTCGAGGTCGGCCAGGTTCGGCTGGCGGCTCTTGCCGGAGTGGCGCAGGGCGACATCCTGCTTGCGGTCAACGGAGCACCGGTCCACACGCCCGCCGAGGTCGTCGAGTACCAGCACCAGAAGCCGCAGGGGACGCGGCTCTCGTACACCCTGCTTCGTCTGGGCGAGCAACGGGCGCTGGACGTGTCGCTCGCATCGATCGCTCCGCGGGGCTCGATGTATTTCGTGCTCGCAGGCGTCGGGCTCTTCACCCTGCTGGTCGGCGCTTCGGTCCGGCTGCGGCGTCCGCGCGATCAGGCGACGCTTCATTTCTTCTGGCTGTGCGTCGCGTTCTTCGGCGCCTTCACGCTTCTCGTTCAACGGTCCGTTCGATCGGCTCGACTGGGTCTTCTACTGGGGTGATGCCGTCGCGATGGCGCTGCTGCCGCCGCTGCTGCTGCATTTCACGCTGGTGTTTCCCGAGCGACCGCACGGGCGCGCCCGCCTGCGAACCGACGTCGTCCTGCCGCTCGTGTATGTCTCGGCGCTGGCCCTGAGCGCCGGGCGAATCGTCGCCGTCGCCCGCGGCGCTGCAGACGGTCCGGCGCTTTCCCGCGCGCTCGATGTGCTCGATCGCGCCGAGCCGATGTATCTCTTCCTGTGCTCGCTCGGCGCCGTGGCCGTGCTGGCGCGCGCCTTTCGCGAGATCACGTCGCTGACCGGCACGGCGGCAGCTGCGATGGATTGCCTGGGGCACGTCCTCGGTGTCGGCCCGTTCGCCCTCGGCTACGCGCTTGCCGTGGGCACTCGGCGCCGATCCGCCCCTGGCGTGCAGCTCACCGCGGTGCCGCTCGGCCTCGTGCCGCTCGCCTTCGCGTCGGCGATCGTCCGGTACCGGCTGCGCGACGTCGAAGTGATCATCAAGCGCGGCCTCGCCTATACCGCGTTTCTCGGCGGCCAGCGGCGTGCTGTATCTCGCGCTTCGCCGGTTCCGGGGTTCATGTTCGCCAACGACGCCGACCCGCACAACTGGATCGTCGCGCTGCTGGCGACGGTGGTCGTCGTGCTGCTGGCGCAGCCGGTGAAAGAGGCGGTGCAGAATGCGCTCGACCGCGTGTTCTATCGCGATCGCTACGACTACCGGCGCGCGCTGGTCGGCTTCGCCCGCGATCTGAACAGCGACCTCGACGTCGTGCGGCTCAGCCAGCGGCTGGTCGCGCGCATCGTCGAAACGCTCGTCGTCGATCGCATGGCGCTGATGCTCGCCGACGAGCGTGCCGGCGACTTCCGGACGATCGGCGACTTCGGATTCGCCGACCCGGTGCCGCGGCTGCCGCGGTTCTCGTCGTTCGTCGCCCGGCTCGACGCCGGGCACACCGTCGCGCTCGACGATCCGATCGCGGCCGCGCGGTTCGCCGCCGAGGAGGTGGAGTTCTGGCGCGATCAGGGCATCTACTACTTCGTGCCGTGCGTGTTCGAGGGCTCGGCGATCGCCGTCCTGGCGCTCGGCCGCAAGGATACCGACGAAGCCGTTCAACAGCGAGGATCTCGCGCTGCTGACGGCGGTCGCCGGCCAGGTGGCGACGGCGATCGAGAACGGCCGGCTGTACCGCCAGCTCCACCTCAAGGCCGAGGAGCTCGGGCCGGATGCGCGAGTTCAACGAGAACATCCTCGAATCGCTCGACGATGGGCTGGTGGTGTTCGACGCGGACGAGCGGATCGTCCGCTGGAACCACGCGCTCGAGAGCTTCTACGGGGTCCAGCGCGCGGACGCCATCGGCCGGCCGCTGGCCGACGTGTTCGACACGCCGTTCGTCGAGGCGTTGCGGGCGGCCCGCCGGGAGAATCCGCACGGCGCGACGCTGTTCAAGGTGCCGCTGATCGGTCGCCGCGCCGACGCCGATGGCGATCCTCCGCCGGATCGCGACTGCTGGTCAACGCGACCGCGGTGCCGCTGCAGAGTCCGGCGGGCCCCGACGGCGGCGGCCGGGACGATTCTGCTGATCGAGAACATCACCGATCGGGTGCGGCTCGAGGAGCAGCTGCAGATTTCGGAGAAGATGGCGTCGATCGGCCTGCTGGCGGCCGGCGTGGCGCACGAGGTGAACACGCCGCTCACCGGCATCTCGAGCTACACGCAGATGCTGCTCGAGGGCGCCGACCCGAACGATCCCAAGACCGCTGCTGCTCGAGAAGATCGAGCGCCAGACGTTCCGCGCCGCGAAGATCGTCAACGGCCTGCTCACGCTGTCGCGGCCCGGGAGCCGCCGACGGCGAGCGCATCGCACGTCGACCTGAACGTGGTCATCGCGACGTGCTGTCGCTGCTCGAGCACCAGTTCGAGGTCGGCAGCATCAAGGTGCGCCGCGAGCTGTGCGGCGGCGCCCGTGTCCGTGTCGGGCATCGAGCATCAGCTGCAGCAGGTGTTCCTGAACCTGTTCCTCAACGCGCGCGACGCGATGCCGCGCGGCGGCTGGCTGACGGTCGTCGACGCGGTCGAGGACGGCCAGGTCATCGCCGAGGTGGCCGACACCGGGTCGGGCATTCCGCCGGAGCAGCTGGCGCGCATCTACGATCCGTTCTTCACGACCAAGGCGATCGGCCGCGGCACCGGCCTGGGCCTGTCGATCACCTACGGCATCGTCCACGAGCACGACGGCGACGATCCGCTGCGACAGCGCGGTCGGCCAGGGCACGCGCTTCACGCTGGCGCTGCCGCTGAGCGCCGGCTCGCGCGCGGTGCGCCGCAGCGAGGCGCTCCGGCTACCCGGACCGATGGCTATGGCTGCACACGCAAGGGCGCGATCCTCGTCGTCGACGACGAAGAGATCATGCGCGAGATCCTCGAGACGCTGCTGACGCGCGAGGGCTACGAGGTGCGTCTCGCCTCGTCGGGCGCCGAAGGGCTGGAGCTCGCCCGCGCGCTGCCGTTCGACGCGGCCATCGTCGACATCATGATGCCGGGCCTCGACGGCATCGCCACGCTCGACGAGCTGAAGCGGATCGACGAGGACCTGGCGGTCATCATCATCACCGCGTACGCGTCGGTCGAGAGCGCGATCTCGGCGATGAAGAGCGGCGCGTTCGACTACATCACCAAGCCGTTCAAGAACGAGGAGGTGCTCGTCGTCGTCCGCAACGCGATGGAGCGGCGCCGGCTGGTCAACGAGAACCGCGACGCTGCGGCAGAACATCCAGGAGCGGTACCACAAGTTCGCCAACATCATCGGCCGCAGCCCGCGGATGCGGCAGGTGTTCGACCTGATCATCCAGGCGGCGCCGAGCCGCTCGACGATCCTGATTCAGGGCGAGAGCGGCACCGGCAAGGAGCTGGTCGCGCGCGCCATTCACGCCAACTCGTCGCGCTCCGAGCGCTCGTTCGTCACCGTCAATTCCGGCAACCTGCCGCCCGATCTGCTCGAGTCGACGCTCTTCGGCCACGTCAAGGGCGCGTTCACCGGCGCCGTCTATCCGAAGAAGGGCACTGTTCGACCTCGCCGATCGCGGCAGCATCTTCTTCGACGAGATCGGCAACGTGCCGCTCGAGACCCAGGCCAAGCTGCTGCGCGTGATCCAGGAGCGCGACTTCATGCGCCTCGGCGGCATGGAGACGATCAAGGTCGACGTCCGGATCATCGCCGCCACCAACGTCGACCTGCGGCAGATGATGGAGGAAGGCCGGTTCCGCGAGGATCTCTTCTACCGGCTGCACGTCATCTCGATTCAGCTGCCGCCGCTCCGGGACCGCAAGGACGACATCCCGCTGCTGGCGCAGCACTTCCTCGGGAAGTACGGCGAGGAGAACCGCAAGATGGATCTCGAGCTCACGCCGGACGCGCTCGACCTGCTGACCGAGTACGACTGGCCGGGCAACGTCCGCGAGCTCGAGAACGTCATCGAGCGCGCCGTCGTGCTGACGTCGGGGACCCGCATCGGCGTCGAGCTGATTCCGGAGCACGTGCGCAAGGCGCCGAACTTCAGCATGCCGCAGTTCGTCGTGCCGCCGGAAGGCATCTCGTTCAAGGACGTCATCACCGACTTCGAGAAGCGGCTGATCGAGTCGACGCTCGAGGCGGCCGGCGGCGTCCAGAAGCGGGCCGCCGAGCTCCTGCACATCAAGCCGACGACGCTGAACGAGATGATCAAGCGCTACGACATCCGCCCGCGGCGGAAGCGGCAGGGCGACGGCGGCGAACGAGCACGAGCCGGCCCCCGACCGTGCCGCGTCGAGCGGCAGTGCCCGGTGTGGCGCCGCATGACGCCGGCCTTCGAAGAAAAGTAGAGTCGCGCTACGCGCGCGTTCCTGACCTTCGCGAAGAGCCGCTCGTACTTGCCCAGCACGACGTCCCAGCGGTAGTTGCGGCGCACGTAGTCGCGGCCGTTGCGGCCGAGCGCCGCGCGCAGTCGCGCATCGCCGACGAGCAGCTTCAGGCACTCGACGAACTCGTCGCGGTCCGCGTAGTACAGCCCGCCGTTGCTCTTGACGCAGTGCTCGACGAGCACGGCGCTGCGCGCGTTGGCGAGCACGGCGTGCCGACGGCGAGCGCCTCGAGCGCCAGCAGCGAGAGGCTCTCGTACGGCGAGGGGCAGACGACCACGGTCGCCGCCTCGAGCGCCTGCACCCGCTCGCGATCGGACAGCAGGCCGGCGAAGCGGATGGACGGCTCCTCCGGCAGCGACATCAGCTTGACGCCCATCAGCGCCAGCGTCGCCTCGCCGCCCTCCTTGACGTAGCTGCTGAAGTACTCGATCAGCTCCTCGCAGCCCTTGCCGGGATCGATCCGGCCGCCGTAGAGCACGAGCGGCCCGTGCAGCCGGTGCCGCCGGCGGAACACCGCGCCGCGGGCCAGCAGGTGCGACGGGGACCTCGGTGCCGGCGGTGTCCTCGTCCTCCGGCGTGATCGATCGCGCTCGCCTTCGCCGGCTCGACGACCGTCCTCGTCGAGCGCCGCGCGGCATCCGCGGATCCGGCTGCTGCTGCGGGATGTCGACGCCGACGCCGACGACCTCCTCGAGCAGCGGCCGGTCGGGGAACGCGGCCTGGACGAACCGCCGCTCGCTGTCGGTCAGGTAGCAGAGGGCGGCCGGCCGGCTGAAGACGTCCTTGAAGATCTCGAGCCTGATCGCCGGCTCGTCGTGCGCGGTCGGGACGAGCACGCTCTTCGCCGGGTTCACCTCGAGGCCGAGCACCGTCGGCGCGTAGAGATACGTGAAGAACATCAGCACGTCGTACTGCTGCTGGTGCCGCCGCAGGTAGTCGATCAGCGCCGGGCACCAGGGCCCCTGCTGCTTCAGCCACTCCATCTCGTCGGCGCGGCTGTGCGGGTTGTTGAAGATCCAGTCCGAGTAGCCGGTTGAACGCTTCGAGTCGCGCGTCCGGGCGTTCGCGAACCGGCGCACGGTGACGCCGCGGATCCGGTCGGCGCCTTCCGGGTACTCGTTCTTCCAGGTCACGTAGTCGCGGGCGCAGGTCGTGAGCACGTCGACGTCGTGCTGGGCGGCCAGCCGTTCGGCGAGCAGCCGGCAGAGGTGCTCCGAGCCGCCGAGCACTTCGGTGCCCGTACCGCTGAACGATGAAGCCGATCTTCATCGACGCGTCGGCGACGATCGCTGCCTCCGGATGCGACGAGGACCGCTGACAGCTCGCGCAGTCGGATGCCGTGTCGTCGCCGAAGTCGGCCAGCCGGCGCCGCTGGCCGGCGATGACCGTCGCTCGCAGGTCGTCGTCGAAGGCGAGCGCGCCGAGCGAGCTCGGCGGCGTGCTCGAGATCCTTCGGCGCGAACTGGACGCCGGCGCCGCCGAGCGTTTCCGGCACCGCCGCCGCCGCGTAGGCGAGGACCGGCACGTCGGCCGCCATCGCTTCGAGCGAGCGGCGCGCAGAAGCCTTCGTGCTCGCTGAGCGAGATGTAGACCGCCGCGTGCCGGTAGTAGACGGCGAGCTCCTCGTCGGGCACCGGGCCGGTGAAGACGAAGCGATCGTTCAGCAGCCGGTACTCGGACATCAGCGCGCGAATCGTCGCATAATACCGCGGCACGGCGTCGTAGCGGCCGACGAAGATGAAGCGGTAGAAGGCGTCGACGTAGCGCTTGTAGTGCTCGGCGAGCCGGATGTGGTCCTCGATCCTCTTGTTCGGCGCGATCCGGCCGACGAACAGGAAGTTGACGAGCTCGTCGTCGAGGAGCCTGTCGAGCGCCGGCCGCGCGATCCGCCTGGTGACGCGCGACAGTGTCGACGGCCAGCGGGAAGCACGCCGGTCGGCGCGAACCCGAGCGCCTCGAGCTCCCGCCGGTTGTATTCCGACACGCCGAGCGCCAGATCGACGCGGCCCGACGAGCGTCGCCAGCTCCTGCCGCGCCAGCGTGGCCAGCCGGAACAGCGCCGGATCGTAGGGCGCGAAGAACCGCGCCGGCGTGACGTTGTGGTACTGCAGGACCCGGCCGCCGCGGCAGCGGCGCGAACGCCTCGGTCATCGGCGACGGCAGCGCGTAGTGGAAGATCGTGACGTCGCCCGTCTGCGCCGCCGGATCGCCGAACGGCCGCACCTCGTCCGCGAGGTCGTCGTCGATCGTCAGCGCGTAGAGCTCCGAGTCGATGGCCCATGCGGCGCAGCAGATCGCGCATGCGGCGCGCGCTGTCGCCGATGGCGTCGCCGCGGTGCGCCGCCGGAACCCACTGGTTGACGATCACGTGCGGAGCGCCTTGTAGATCGACGGCCGATCGCAGCCGCAGTTCTTCGAGCTGCCTCGGCGGCGTCGAACTGGTCCCAGAAGTCGACGGCGACGCTGCGGCGCCGCCGCGCGCGGCGCGCGCGAGAATCCGTGTCGACGAACCCGAGCAGCGTGCCGCCGAAGTCCTTCGCCTGCGAGCCGGTCGACCGCCGCGAGCTGTCCGTCGACGATCGCGTCCTGGAGCGGACGTTCGGAGAGGATCGCGTCCATCAGCGCCGCGACGTAGCTGCGGATCCTTGTCGTCGAACAGCACGCCGGCGCCGTCCATGGTCGCCGGCACCGCCGTGGCGGCGTAGGCGAGCACCGGCACCTGCTTGTAGAACGCCTCGACGAGCGGCACGCAGAACCCTTCGTGCTCGCTCGCGCAGAGGAACAGATCGGCGACGTCGTAGTAGGCGACGAGCTCCTCGTCCGACACGTGGCCGGCGAAGTGGACGTGCGTCAGATGCCGAGCTCCGCGACGAGATGATAGAGCGACGCCAGGTAGCGCTCGAACAGGCTGAACGCGCCGACGATCAGCAGCCGCGAGCGCGGGTTGAACAGCGTCTGGTAGGCGTGGAAGATCCGGATCAGATCCTCGATCTTCTTGTTGCGCGATCACCCGGCCGACGAACAGGATGTTGGTCCACTCGTCGTCGAACTGGTCGGCGACGAACCGGTTCGGCTGGCCGGTCGAGATGCGAGAAGTCGGGCACGACCGGCAGCACGGCGGTCCGCGGAAACCCGAGCGCCTCGAGGTCCTGGCGGTTGAACTCGGAGTCGCCGAGCGCGAGATCGCAGCGGTCGACGTAGGCGCGAAGCTCGCGCCGGCCGCGGAAGCACTGGCGCGCCAGCGTGCGGTGGACGCCGACGAAGTATTCGGGCGGCGTGATGTTGTGGTAGATGAGCGCCATCCGATCCGGCAGCGCGAACGCCGTTCGCGACGCCTTCGAGCCGATCGAAAAATGATGGAGCAGCAGGTTGTCGGGATGGCTGGCGTCGACGAGCTCGCGGTAGTCGCGCGTCAGCGGCTCGAGCCGGCGGTCGGCCGTCTCGACGAAGATGTCCGACTCGTAGCCCGGCGCGCCGCAGCACGCGCTGGATGCCGAGCACTTCGTGGCCGATCGCGTCGCCATAGCCGAGCGTCGCCAGCACCTGGTGAACCGCCGGCCGGCGCCGCGACATCATCATGCCCCGCCCGCGTCGCGGACCGCCGTCGCGCGGCGGGCACGCTGGTAGCGGCCGTGATGCCGACGCCGGGCCGGCGATCGCGTGCTCGGCCGGCGGCGTCTGCGGCGGCGCCGCGGCGACACCGGACGGCGCTCGATCGGGCGGCCGTGCCTGCGACCGAGCGACGGGCCCGTCGGCAGCGCCGGCGACGACCTGCAGCGCCGGGAGCAGTCCTGCTGTCGGCGATCGAACCAGCCGGGCAGCGGCTCGATGCGGGTCGGCCGGCGGCTCCTTCGACAGCCGCTCGAGCATGTCGAGATACTTCCGCTCGATGACCGGCCAGTCGTAGTGCTCGCGGAAGAACTGCCGGCCGTTCCGGCCGAGCGTCGCGCTCAGCCAGCGGTTGCTGTTCGATCGCGCGCAGCGATTCGACGAACTCCGGCGTCGCTCTCGTAGTAGAGGCCGGCGTTGCTGCGGATGCACTGTCCCTTCAGCACGTCGCACCTGCCGTTGGCGAGCACCGGCCGGCCGAGCGCCCACGCTTCGAGCGCCACCATCGACAGGCTCTCGAAGTACGACGGCATGATCAGCAGGTCGGCCGCCGCCATCGCGTCGAACTTGTCCGGTATCGTCGAGGAAACCGAGGTGCCGGATGCGCGGGTGGTCGGGGATCGGCAGCAGCGAGTTGCCGATCAGGACGAGCGACAGCCGCCCGGCGCCTCGCGCGAGGTAGCGCCTGGAAGAACTCGAACAGCTCCTTGCAGCCCTTGTTCTCGTCGATCCGCCCGACGTAGACCGCGAACGGCCCGCGGATGTTGAACTTCTGCCGGAAGCGCGCCGGCTGCGGGTTCGCGGGCACCTCGGATCCGATGCCCACGACGACCGACGGCACGTCCTCGTTGCCGCGAGACCGCCTGAATCATCGCGCGCTCTTCGGGCGAGTTGTACATCAGCGCGCGAACGCCGCTGAACAGCGGCTGGAAGATCGACAGACCCGATCGCCGCGTCGCGCTCGGCCGTCGGCACGAGGATCGCGCGCGACGCGGCCGCGCGACGCCGTGGTACGCGTGGTAGTACCGATAGCTGAAGAAGATGCAGTAGTCGTAGTCGCCGCGCATGCTTCGCGATGTAGTCGACGAGCGCCGGGCTGGTCGGCCCTTCGGCGTCGAGCCAGTCGAGCTCGTCGGCGAGCGAATGCGCGTGCTCGAAGCACCGCTCGACCGGCGGCCGAACGCCAGCGGGTTCGCGCTCGTGCTTGACCCGGAAGCGGCGCACCGTGACGCCGTTGACCTGCTCGACGCCGGCGGCAGCTCGTTCCGCCACGTGACGTAGTCGGTGGCGCACGTCGTGAGCACCTCGACTTCGGCGTGGCGCGCCAGATGCTCGGCGATGTAGCGCGCGTGCAGTTCGGCGCCGCCGTTGATCGCCTGGCCGTAGCGCTGGACGACGACCGCGAGCTTCACTGGCTCGTCGGATCTGGCTCGCCAGCGGTCCGTCCGGAGTCGGCGCGGCCCGGCGCCTGCCAGCGGTGGACGCCTGGGCGCTCGACGGATCGCTGCGACCGGCTTCGGCCGTGCCGCCGGACGCGTCGAGCTCGGCTCAGGCAGCTCTGGTCGACCTCGGCGTCGATGCCGCCGTCGACGGCTCCCGTGGCCGTCCGGACTCGACCGTCGCCCGGCCCCGGCCGCGGCGCGCCCATCGATTCCGCAGCGGATCCGCCTGCCGCGCCGCCCGCGGCGCCGGCGGCCGCCGCCGGCTGCGCTGGCCGGGACCTTCGGCGTCGGCACTTCGGCGCCGGCTGCGGTGCTGGCGCGGCCGAGCGCGCCTCGTCAGCGGCGGGCTGCCGCCGGCGACCGGGCTGCGGCGGCGGGGTTTCGGCGATCGCGGCTCGCGTGGCGGTCGTCGCACCGGTTTGTAGACGACGACGCTCTCGAGCGCGCGCGCCCGCCGCTCGTTGAACTCGAGGCGGCTCGGTCAGCGACTCGACCCGCATCTTGAGGTTCTTGACCTCGATGCTCATGCGCGTCAGTTTCGAGACCAGGTTGTGCATCACCTCGTAGTGCAGCTGGTCGATGCTGTGGCGCCGGCCTCGCGTCGTGCCTCGCGCTCGGCGTAGATGGTGTTCAGGTCGCGACTGGATGTGCAGCGCCTGAATCAGCGGGTTCGGGTTGAAGAACAGCTTGAGGATCGGCCGCAGCAGCCGCCGGATCGACGCGCAGCGGCGCCGCGATGCGAGTCGAAGAGCGTCTGCGTCTTCGAACGCGAAGTTCGGCAGCTCCGGCGGCGTGTAGCGCCGGCTGCGCCTGCCGAAACTGCTCGAGCAGGTCCGAGCGCACGCCCTCGCGGGTCGAGGAACTTCTCGAGCTTGACCGCCGCCAGCTCGCGGATCTGCTGCTCGGTGTAGTCGACGCCGCGCTTCTCGCGGATGCGCGCGCGGATCTGCTCCATGATCTGCTCGACGTTGACCGAGTCGGAGCGGACGTTGAAATCAGACATGAGCTTATGTGACCGGCTCTCGGCCGAAGCTGCGCGATGAGACCCGCCGTCAGCACCATGGCGTCGTAAATGATCAGCACGACCGCGACGACCCAGAGCACCACGCAGGCGAGCAGCGGACGGTCGGTCAGCAGCAGGTCGGCCGGGCTGCCGCCGCCCTCGCGCCGATGCACCAGATACAGGTAGCGGAAGATGCCGTACAAGGGAAACGGAATCGTCAGACCCAGCCACGTCGGTGCCGAACTTCTGCTCGGTCTCCGGGCTGATCGTGTAGAAGATGTACGCGATCAGCGTCGACGCGGTGACGACGGCGATCATCTGATCGAGCAGGTACGGGCTGTATTCGCCGAGGATCGGCCGATGGCTGGTCGCGCCGTCGGCCAGCAGCACGAGCTCGTGCCGCCGCTTGGCAAGCGCGATGAACAGCGCCAGCAGAATCGTGCAGACGAACAGCCAGTGGCTGATGACGACGTCGATCGCCACCGCGCCGGCGACGGCGCGCAGCACGAAGCCGATCGGCAATCGTCAGCACGTCGATGATGACGATGTGCTTCAGCGCGACCGAGTACAGGCCGTGCAGCGCCGAGATAGGCCGACGGCGACCAGCGCCGAAGCGCCAGCTCGATGCGCGAACGCGGCGGCGAGCGCCGCCGCGCCGAGCACCACAGCCGCCGCCGATGCGCCAGCCGGCACCGGCAGCGTCGCCGGCGGCGATCGGCCGCCGGCTCTTCAGCGGATGCTGGCGATCGGTCTCGCGATCGAGCGACGTCGTTGACCAGATAGACGACGCCGGACAGCGCGCAGAAGATCGCGAACGCCGCGACCGCGGCGAGCGACCGCCGCCGGGTCGAAGAGGCGTCGGCGAAGATGAGCCCGGCGAAGACCAGGAGATTCTTCGTCCACTGATGCGGGCCGGAGCGAGATGAGCAGGTTGGTAGGCAGTCGGACGCGCCCGATACCTGCGGTGCATCGGAGGCATCCGGGACCGCCAGATTGGGAGAGGTGCTGCGCGCCATCTAGCGCGGACGTGGCGGCTGCTCAGACCTTGGCCGACGCCGAGAAGCTCCGGACCGCTTCGTTCTCCGAATCGAAGGTCTCGAAGACGGTCAGGAGCTTCGTGATCGACAGCAGATCCGTGATCCGCTTGGTCAGGTTGAGCAGCTTGAGGCTGCCGCCCTGACGGCTGACGGTCGTGTAGGTGCGCGACGATTTCGCCGAGCCCGGCGCTGTCGATGTACGGCACCTCCGCGAGGTTCAACACGATCTTCTTCGTGCCCTGATTGACGAGGCTGTTGACCTTGTCCTTCAGGAGCTCGTCGCCCTCGCCCAGCGTGATTCGGCCCTTCAGGTCGAGCACCATCACGTCGCCGACGGCCCGTTCCTCGATCTGCATGAACACGCTCCAGAGTGAATTGCGCGGTGAGCTTAACACACCCGCGCCACGGCGGCCGTTGACCGCCGCGCGCGACGTGTACGATCGAGCGAGATGACCGATGGAGCTAGATGCCGCCAGCCCCGGCGAACTTCCGGGACTGGAAGCATTCCTTGCAGAAGACCGGACGCCCCTGCGTCGGCCTGAACGGCACGGTCGTTTCCTTGCCGCAGGCCGAACAGGTCGTGACGGTTTCGACCCGTTCCCGCGCCATCGAGCCGCCCGCCGGGCGGCTGGCCCGCTTGCTCTTGCAGGCCTTGCACCGCTTGGGTTCGTTCTTGAAGTTCTTGTCGGCGAAGAACTGCTGTTCTCCCGCCGTCCAGACGAACTCCGCGCCGCAGTCCACGCACCTGAGGATCCGGTCTTGGAACTCCATCGGTCGCTACCTCGTCGGGGTCGGTCTCTACTCCAGCTTCGCGCCGGAGCTTCTTCCGGTTCCGCTTGCGCGCCAGCGCCTGCTTCGCCCGGCGCTTGTCGCCGGGTTTCAAGTAGAACGAGTGCTTCTTGATGTCCTTGATGATGTCTTCCTGCTGCACCTTCCGCTTGAACCGGCGGAGGGCGCTCTCGATGGATTCGCCCTCCTGAATCTTGACTTCAGCCACGAAAATCACACCCCTTTCCGGGTGGCTATGTCAGTCGAAATGGTAGATACCAAATATGCTAGGCTATCACAGGTAAGCGCGGATTCTAGGCGCAAACACTCGTCAAGGTCAACGAAATAGTCCCCGCATGCCGTTCGCACTCGTGCAGCATCAGCGCACCCGTAAATCGTTCCAGTACATGAGAGTTCTGGTCGTCGGCGGCGGCGCGCGCGAGCACGCGCTGGTCGCCCGCCTTGCCGGCCGACCGCGACGTCGCCGAGCTCGTCTGCGCCCCTGGGAACCCCGGGATCGCCGCGCTCGCCCGCATCGTCGCCGGTCGACCTGTCACGGCCCGACGCGCTCGCTCGCGCTCGCCGAGCGCGAGCAGATCGATCTCACGGTCGTCGGGCCCGAGCTGCCGCTGAGCCTCGGCGTCGCCGACGCTTTGCCGCCGCCGGCCGGCTCATCTGTCGGTCCGACCGCGGCGGCCGCGCGGCTCGAGTCGAGCAAGGCGTTCGCGAAGGCGTTCATGGCGCGGCACGGCGTGCCGACCGCGCGTTTCCGGACCTGCGACGCGGCCGACGAGGCGCTGCGCTGCGTGCGATCGGGCGAGTTCGGCTTTCCGGTGGTGCTGAAGGCCGACGGCCTGGCGGCGGGCAAAGGCGTCGTGATCGCCGACGATCGCGCCGAAGCCGAGGCCGCCGTCGTCGCGGCGATGACCGAGCGGCGCTTCGGCGCCGCCGGCGCCGGCTGGTCATCGAGGAGTGTCTGGCCGGACCCGAGGTGTCGTTCTTCGTCGTCAGCGACGGCGCGCGCGCGCGTGCCGATCGGCACCGCGCAGGATCACAAGCGGATCTTCGACGACGACCGCGGACCGAACACCGGCGGGATGGGCGCGTTCGCTCCGAGCCCGCTGATCGACGACGCGCTGCGCGACGCGGGTCATGCGCGAGATCGTCGAGCCGGTGATCGCGGGAATGGCGGCCGAAGGGCATCCCGTTTCGCGGCTTCCTCTACGTCGGTCTGATGCTGACGGCCGACGGGCCCAAAGGTGATCGAGTTCAACGTGCGGCTCGGCGATCCGGAGGCGCAGGTGATCCTGCCGCTCATCGACGAGCCGCTGCTGCCGCTGCTGGTGGCAGCGGCGCCGGGCGATCTGTCAGCAGGTCCGCTGTCGCGCTCGTCGGCCGAAGACTCGGTCGGCGTGGTGCTGGCATCGCGCGGCTATCCCGAATCGTCCGAATCGGGCGAGCCGATTGCCGGAATCGACGACGCGGAGCGGTCGCCGGCGTCGCGGTCTATCACGCCGGCACGGCGCTGCGGGACGGCCAGCTGGTGACCGCCGGCGGCCGCGTGCTGACCGTGGTCGGCGCGGCGACGACTACGCCGAGGCGATCGCGCGCGCGTACGCGGGCGTCGGCAGATTTCGTTCGACGGCATGCAGTACCGGCGGGACATCGGCAGGCAAGGCGCTCGTCAACATGCGACAATCAGCCATCGACAGACAATGTGAACAGTCGACGATGCAGACGGTGCACGCCGGTGAAGTATTCCGTCATCACCTTCGGCTGCCGCGTGAACCAGGCGGACTCGCTCGGCTTCGAGGAGGACTGCTGGCGGCCGGAGCGATCGCCGTGCGCCGCCGAGCAGGCGGACCTCGTCGTCGTGAACACCTGCTCGGTGACGGCGACGGCCGATCAGGGCGCGCGCCAGACGATCCGCCGCATGGCGCGCGCCAATCCCGGCGCCGAATCGTCGTGACCGGCTGCTACGCGACGCGACGCCCCGACGAGGTCGGCGCGCTTGCCGAACGTCGTCCGCGTCGTGCCGCAACGACGACAAGCCGCGCTTGATTGCAGGTGCTGCGAGCGATCTCGGTCGGCCTTCACGACCAGCGCGCCGAACGCTTCGGCGACGGGGAAGGCAGCTGCGGCGCGGCGATTGAGCCCGGCGTCGCCGGCCGCACGGCGTTCACGCTGCGCGTGCAGACCGGCTGCGCCGAGCCCTGCTCCTACTGCATCATTCCGACGACCACGCGGGCGGCCGCGCAGCGTGCCCGAGTCGACAGGTCGTCGCCGAGGTCCGGCGCGTCGCCGCCGCCGGCTTCAAGGAGATCGCGCTGACCGGCGTGCACCTCGGTTCGTACGGCCGCGATCTCGACGCCCGCCTCATCGCTGCTCGCAGCTTGCTCCGCGCGCTGGTCGGCTCGGTCAAGCGCCATGCCGGCAGACCGTGCTCTTTCGCATCAGCTCGCTCGAGCCGATGGACTGCACGCCCGAGGTCGTGGCGCTCGTCGCCGACCACGCGTGCTTCGCGCCGCACTTCCATCTGCCGCTGCAGCACGCGAGCGACCGCGATGCTGCGCGCGATGCGGCGGCCCTACACGCTCGAGCAGTATGCCGGCGCTCGTCGACGGCATTCGGCGCACGCATTCCCGACGCCTCGATCGGCTCCGACGTCATCGTCGGGTTTCCCGGCGAGACCGATGACGACTTCGAGCAGCTCGCGTCCTATCTGGAGGGCTCGCCGCTCACCCACCTCCACGTGTTTCCCTACTCGGATCGGCCGGGCACGGCGGCGTCAGCCATGCCGGGCAAGGTGCCGGGGCGATGGTGCGAGAGCGGGCGCGCCGGCTTCGCGCGATCTCGGCACGGTTGAGCCGCGCGGTTCCGCGACTCCCAGATCGGGACGGTGCACCGCGGCCTGACGCTCGAGGACGGTCGCTGGCGGTGACGGCAAACTATCTGAAGGTGAGGATTCCGCCCGGACACGCCCGCAACGAATGGGTGGCTGTCAGGATCGCGTGACCGGTCGGAGAACGGGTGCCTCACTCGGCGAGGTGATCATCGAGTAGCCGGCTCCAGTCTCGCGCCCGTGGGAACTCAAACGAGGCCGATTCACCGCATCACTGCCCGAATGCCACGGTCGCCAGCTGCTGGCCGGGCGACGTTTCTGGCCTTCGACGATCAGCTGGCCGCACGCGGCGCGGATGTCGCGGCCGCGGCTCTTCCGAACCGACACCGTCAGCCCTCGTTCGGCGAGAATCCGCGCGAAGCGGTCGATCGCCGCGTCCGACGGCCGCTCGAACGGAATGCCGGCCGCCGCGTTCAGCGGGATCAGGTTCACCTTCGATTTCACGCCGGCCAGCAGCCTCGCCAGCGCCCGCGCATCTCGGGCGAGTCGTTCACGCCGGCGAGCAGCACGTACTCGAACGTGATGCGGCTGCGCTGCTTCAGCGGAAACCGCTTGCACGCCTCGATGATCTCGGTCGACGCCGTATTTCCTGTTGATCGGCACCAGCTCGCCGCGCTGCACGGTCGGTCGGCGCGTGCAGCGAGATCGCGAGGTTGGGCATGATCGGCTCGCGCGCCAGCCGCTCGAGCGCGGGCAGCAGGCCGACGGTCGAGAGCGTGACCCGGCGCGGCGGCAGCGCAAGACCGTGCTCGTCGGCCAGGATCCGCAGCGCCTTCATCGTCTCGTCGTAGTTGTGCAGCGGCTCGCCCATCCCCATCAGCACGATGTTGAACGGCTTGTCCCGCAAGCGCGAGCGCATCGGCGAGCACCCGCACCTGCCCGACGATTTCGCCCGCCGTGAGGTTGCGGACCAGCCCCATCTTGCCGGTCAGGCAGAAGGCGCACGCCATGGCGCAGCCGACCTGGGTCGAGATGCAGAAGGTCATCGCCGGCGTGTCGGGGATGAACACCGACTCGATCTGGCGGCCGTCGGCGAGGCGCAGCAGGAAC
The DNA here is from genome assembly GCA_963748265.1 of uncultured Acidobacteriota bacterium. Lineage (GTDB taxonomy): Bacteria > Acidobacteriota > Vicinamibacteria > Vicinamibacterales > CAVVIG01 > CAVVIG01. Next base: position 176,856 of record CAVVIG010000009.1, read on the forward strand.
TTCTCGGTGCCGTCGGTCGAGCGCTCGCGCGTGAGCGACCTCGCGGGGTGGTGAGCGTGAAGTCGGTGGCGAGGGCCGCGCGCAGCTCCTGCGAGGCAGGTCGGTCATCGCGTCGAGGTCGGTGACGCCGCGGCGGTAGATCCAGCGGAAGATCTGCCGGGCGCGGAAACGCTCGTGTCCGCGCTCGGCGAGCGCCGCTTCGAGCGCCGGGCGCTCCAGCTCGGCGAGGTCGGGCGTTGGCGTCTGTTGGACACGGTATCTGTCATGCTTGCAAACGAACTTGCCGACTCCGTCGATCCTGACACGCCGAACGTCGTACCATGCGCTGGTGCTCGCCGGCTTGCCCCGGGTGCGGGCCGCATGCTATAGTTGTGTTTCGGCTGGTAATTCCTTATCTTCAATGCTTTGCGGCACGTCGACTCAGCCGCGGCGCATTACGCACCCGCGTTCCTGCTGCGAGCTTCACCTTGTCGAATTCACCGATCGTCAGAGACGTTCTCGATAACGGCCTTCGCATTCTCACCGAGCGGATGACGCAGGTCCGCTCGATCAGCATCGGCGTCTGGCTGACGCGCGGCTCGCGCCACGAAACGGCCGAGCGCGGCGGCATCGCGCACTTCGTCGAGCACATGCTCTTCAAGGGCACGGCCACGCCGCTCGGCCGAAGACATCGCCCAGGCGATCGACTCGATCGGCGGCCAGCTCGACGCCTTCACCGCCAAGGAATACGCCAGCTACTACATCAAGGTGCTCGACGAGCACCTGCCGCTGGCGATCGACATCCTGTCCGACATCGTCTGCAATCCGGCCTTCAGCCCCGACGACATCGAGCGCGAGAAGAAGGTCGTCGTCGAAGAGATCAAGATGGTCGAGGACACCCCCGACGATCTCGTCCACGAGATCTTCACGCAGGGGTTCTGGGAGGATCATCCGCTCGGCCGGCCGATTCTCGGCATCCGGGAAACGGTCGAGTCGTTCAACGCCGATCTGCTGCGCGACTATTTCCAGCAACGCCTACACGCCGCGAAACCTGATCGTCTCGGCGGTCGGCAACCTCGAGCACGACCGCGTTCGCGAGCTGGTCGAGGAGAAGTTCGGCGATCGCTGACGTCGGTCGGCGAGTCGGCTCGGCGAGCAGGCGCCGACGGTGGTGCCCGAAGATCCTGATCCGGAACAAGGAGCTCGAGCAGAGCCATCTGTGCCTCGGCGCCAGCAGCTATCCGCAGAACCACGACGACCGCTATTCGAGCTACGTGCTGAACACGCTGCTCGGCGGCTCGATGAGCTCGCGGCTGTTTCAGAACGTTCGCGAGAAGCGCGGGCTGGCCTACGCGGTGTTCAGCGGGCTGAGCGCCTATCGCGACGCCGGCTCGTTCACCATTTACGCCGGCTGCGCGAACGAAGCGGTCGGCGAGGTGATCGATCTCGTCGTCGAGGAGCTGCGCAGCGTCAAGCAGGCGCCGGTGCCCGACGCCGAGCTGCAGCGCGCGAAGGATCACCTGAAGGGCAGCCTGATGCTGAGCCTCGAGAACACGGCGAGCCGCATGTCGCACCTGGCGCGCCAGGAGATCTACTTCGATCGGCAGTTCGGCCTCGACGAAACGCTCGAGGGCATCGAGCGGGTGACGCCCGAGGACGTGCAGCGCGTCGCGGCGGACCTGTTCAGGAACGGGTCGCTGGCGGCGACGGTGCTCGGAAACGTGAACGGGCTGCAGATTCCGCGGGAGCGGCTCGACCTGGAATGAACGCTGCAGACCTTGCGCGCTCGCCTCTGAGACCTTCAGACGTCGAGACTTCAGATTGATCGCACGCTACACGCACCCGGAGATGGGCCGCATCTGGAGCGACCAGCGCCGGTACGAAACCTGGCTGCTGGTCGAGACGGCGGCGGCCGAAGCGATGGCGGCCGCCGGCATCGTTCCCGCCGAGGCCGCCCGCGACATCCGCGAGCGCGGCGCCTTCGACATCGCCCGCATCGAAGAGATCGAGCAGACCACCCAGCACGACGTCATCGCGTTCACGACGGCGGTCGCCGAGAAGGTCGGGCCGTCGGCGCGCTGGCTGCACTTCGGCATGACCTCGTCGGACGTCATCGACACCGCGCAGGCGCTGCAGATGCGCGAGGCGTGCGACCTCATTCTGCACGGATCTCGACGCGCTGGCCGACGGCGATTCGCGATCGCGCCTTCGAGCATCGCCGAACGCCGATGATCGGCCGCACGCACGGCGTGCACGCCGAGCCGATGACGTTCGGGCTGAAGCTCGCGCTGTGGTACGCCGAGGTCGACCGCGACATCGAGCGCGTCCGACGCGCGCGCGGACGACGGTCAGCGTCGGCAAGCTGTCGGGCGCGGTCGGCACGTTCGCGCACCTGCCGCCGTCGATCGAGGCCGACGTCTGCCGCCGGCTCGGACTCCGGCCGGCGCCGGTCGCCTCGCAGGTGATTCAGCGCGATCGTCACGCCGAGCTGCTGGCGGCGCTGGCGATCACGGCGGCCTCGCTCGAGAAGTTCGCGCTCGAAATCCGCGGGCTGCAGAAGACCGAAATCGGCGAGGTGGAGGAGCCGTTCGCCAAGGGCCAGAAGGGCTCGTCGGCGATGCCGCACAAGCGCAATCCGATCGGCTGCGAGCAGATCGTCGGCCTGGCGCGGCTGCTTCGCGGCAACTGCCAGGCGGCGTTCGAGAACATCGCGCTCTGGCACGAGCGCGACATCTCGCATTCGTCGGTCGAGCGGGTCATTCTGCCCGACAGCTTCATCGCGCTCGATCACATGCTGCGGCGCTTCACGCGCATCGTGCGCGGGCATGGTCGTCCACCCGGAGTCGGATGCGCGAGAACCTCGACCGCTCGCGCGGCGTGGTGTTCTCGGGGTCGGTGCTGCTCGAGCTGGCGAAGAAGGGCGTCTCGCGCGAGCAGGCGTACGAGTGGGTGCAGCGCAACGCGATGCGAGTCGTTCGCCGAGCGGCGCGACTTCAAGGCGCTGCTGCTCGCGGATGCCGACGTCGTCCCGGGTGTTGCCGCGCGCCGAGATCGAGCGCGCGTTCGATCTCGACGAGCAGTTCAAGCACGTCGACGACATCTTCGACCGCGTGTTCGCTGCTGCGTCCAGACGCCGACGATTCGCGGGACGCCGCGGAGCGGTGGCTTCGGTACGGGCGTCTGCGGGCTCGTTGACATAGTCGCTCGGTCAGGAGGAACGATGCGCGCACGCGTATTCGTCACGCTGAAGCCGTCGGTGTTCGATCCGCAGGGCCGGACCATCGCCGATGCGCTGCACTCGCTCGGCTACGGCGGCGTCGAGGACGTGCGGCAGGGCAAGTACTTCGAGCTCGATCTGGCGACGACCGAGGCGGCGCAGGCCAGAGCGCTGGCCGCCGAAGTGGCCGACAAGCTGCTCGCGAACCCGGTCATCGAGAGCTACCGCGTCGAGATGGACTAGGTCGAGTTCGAGTCGCTTCCAGCTGCCAGCTTTCAGCTATCAGAGCTGACGGCTGAGAGCTGAGCTGAGAGCTTTGTATGAAATTCGCCGTCATCGTCTTTCCCGGCTCGAACTGCGACCAGGACGCGTACCACGTCGCGACCAGGGACGTCCTCGGCCAGGAGGCCGAGTCATCTGGCACAAGGACACCGATCTCAAGGGCGCGGACGTGGTCATTCTGCCCGGCGGCTTCGCGCACGGCGACTACCTGCGGTCCGGCGCGATGGCGCGGTTCTCGCCGATCATGCGCGAGGTGCAGGCGTTCGCCGCGCGCGGCGGGCCGGTGCTCGGCATCTGCAACGGGTTTCAGGTCCTGCTCGAGGCGGGACTTCTGCCGGGCGCGATGCTGAGAAATCGCGGCCTGAAGTTTCGGTGCGAGCACGTTCATGTCCGCGTCGAGCAGACCGACACCCCGTTCACGTCTGCGTGCCGGAAGGGCCAGGTGCTGAGGATTCCGATCGCGCACGGCGAAGGCAACTACTTCGCGGCGCCCGATGTGATCGAACGGCTCGAGGGAACCGGCAGGTGGTCTTTCGCTACGTCACGCGGGAGGGCGAGGTCAGACGATGCCGCGAATCCGAACGGCTCGGCGGCAGCCATCGCCGGCCTGTGCAACGAAGGCGGCAACGTGGTCGGTCTGATGCCGCATCCGAGCGCGCCTGCGAACCGGTGCTCGGCAGCACCGACGGCTTGGTCATTCTTCGAATCGGTGGTTCAGTCGTTGAAATCGGGTGCGCTGGTCGCGCAGGCATGATCGATCCGCAGGTTCTCGAACGCCACGGCCTCAAGGCCGACGAGTACGAGCGCATCGTCACAGTTCCTCGGCCGTGAGCCGAACCTGACCGAGCTGGGGATTTTCTCGGTGATGTGGTCCGAGCACTGCAGCTACAAGAGCTCGCGCGTCCATCTGCGGACGCTGCCGACCGAGGGACCGCAGGTGCTGCAGGGCCCCGGTGAAAATGCCGGCGCCATCGACATCGGCGAAGGGCTCGCGGCCGTCTTCAAGATCGAGTCGCACAATCATCCCTCGTTCATCGAGCCGTATCAGGGCGCCGCGACCGGCGTCGGCGGGATCATCCGCGACATCTTCACCATGGGCGCGCGGCCGATCGCGCTGATGAACTCGCTGCGGTTCGGCCCGCTCGACGGCGCGGCCACGCCGCGTCTGCTGGAAGGGGTTGTCGCCGGCATCGCCGGATACGGCAACAGCATCGGCATTCCGACCGTCGGCGGGGAGATCGCGTTCGAACCGTCGTACGCCGGCAATCCGCTGGTCAACGTGTTCTGCCTCGGGATCGCGAAGGCCGCGGACATCATCAAGGGTGTCGCGTCAGGTGTCGGCAACGCGGTCTACTACGTCGGCGCGAAGACCGGACGCGACGGGATTCACGGCGCCACGATGGCCTCGGCGGAGTTCGACGACAAGTCCGCCGAAAAGCGGCCGGCCGTTCAGGTCGGCGATCCGTTCATGGAAAAGCTGCTGCTCGAGGCCTGTCTCGAGGTGATGAAGACCGACACGCTCGTCGGCATTCAGGACATGGGCGCGGCCGGGCTGACCTGCTCGACGACCGAGATGGGATCGCGCGGCGGCGCCGGCGTCGAAATCGACGTCGTCGCTCGTGCCGCAGCGCGAGAGCGGCATGACGCCGTACGAGATCATGCTGTCGGAGTCGCAGGAGCGGATGCTGCTCGTCGTCAAGAGGGGCCGCGAGGCCGAGGTCGAGCGGATCTTCGAGAAATGGGATCTGCACGCCGTGCGCATCGGCGAGGTGACCGGCGACGGCCTGCTTCGGGTGAAGGATCGCGGCCGGATCGTCGCCGAGATCCCCAACCGCGCGCTGACCGACGAGGCGCCGGTGTATCGCCGTCCGATGGAGCCCCCTGCGTACCTGACGAGCGTTCAGTCGCTCGATCTCGACGCTCTCGAGAAGGCGCCTTCCGGCAACGACGCGCTGCTGATGCTGGTCGGCTCGCCGACGATCGCGAGCAAGCGAGTGGGTATACCGGCAGTACGATCACATGGTGCAGACCAACACCGTGAATCTGCCTGGACTCGGCGCCGGCGTGGTCCGCATCAAGGGCACCGATCGGGCGCTGGCGATGTCGGTCGACGGCAACGGCCGCTACTGCTATCTCGATCCGTACCGCGGCGCGATGCTGGCCGTGGCCGAGGCGGCCAGGAATGTCGCGTGCGCCGGGGCGCGCCCGCTCGGCGCGACCAACTGCCTCAACTTCGGCAATCCCGAGCGGCCGGCGATCATGTGGCAGTTTGCGAAGGCCGTCGAGGGCATCGGCGAGGCGTGCCGCGCGCTCGGTGTCCCGATCACCGGCGGAAACGTCAGCCTGTACAACGAGACCGACGGGCGCGCGATCTATCCGACGCCGGTCATCGGCGTGGTCGGCCTGCTCGAGCACGCCGATCGCGCTCTGGCCGGCCGTTTCCAGGGCGCCGGCGACGTCATCGTGCTGTTGGGCAGGGCCGGGGCGAACTGGGCGGCACCGAGTATCTGAAGGTGGTCCACGGCCTGGTGCGGGGCGTGCCGCCGGCGCTCGATCTGAAGGCCGAGCGCGCGCTTCAGGAGCTCCTCGTGACGCTGGCTGACGCCCGATTGATTCGTTCGGCTCACGATTGTTCCGACGGCGGCATCGCAGTCGCGCTCGCCGAGTGCTGTTTCGGCGGAGCGGCATCGGCGCGGAGGTATCCATTGAAGGAGTGAGCGTTGTCGAGCGACCCGAGGATCAACGAGGTGGCGGCGCTGTTCGGCGAAACGGCCTCTCGCGTGGTCGTGTCGCTGTCGGCCGATCAGGTCACCGAAGTGCTGCAACGGGCGGCGGCGGCGCGCGTGCCGGCGCGGGTCGTCGGCGAGACCGGCGGCAACCTGCTCCGCATCGCCGTCGGCGGCCGGGTGGTTGTCGACATGCCGGTGACCGACGCCGAGCGTGTGTGGTCGAGTGCCGATCGGGCGGTATTTCGCGAAGCGCGTCGCCTGAGTCGCGGCGCGTGACGAAGTGACCATGGACAAGTTCAAAGATGAATGCGGCGTCTTCGGCATCTTCGGCCATCCCGAAGCGGCCAACATGACCTATCTCGGTCTGTACGCGCTGCAGCACCGCGGCCAGGAGAGCGCCGGCATCGCCGCCTCCGATGGCCGTCAGGTCCGCGTCTCCAAGGCGATGGGCTACGTGGCCGACACCTTCGACAGCGACGAACTCTCCCGCCTGCCCGGCTCCCTCGCGATCGGCCACGTGCGCTACTCGACCGCGGGCGAGAGCAAGCTGTCGAACGCGCAGCCGATCCTGATCGACTGTGCGCACGGCCAGATTGCGATCTGCCACAACGGCAACCTGGTCAACGCGGGCGAGCTGCGGGACGAGCTCGTGCGCCAGGGCTCGATCTTCCAGTCGAGCAGCGATACCGAAGTGGTGCTGCATCTCTACGCGCGATCGAAGGCAGGCAGCAGTCGAGGATGCCATCGTCGAGTCCGTGTCGCAGGTTCAGGGCGCGTTCTCGTTCCTCATGCTCTACGAAGGACCGCCTGATTGCCGTGCGCGACCCGCACGGGTTCAGGCCGCTCGCGCTCGGCCGGCTGGACAGTGCATACGTGGTCTGTTCGGAGACGTGCGCGATGGACCTCATCGGCGCCACCTATGTCCGTGACGTCGAACCGGGCGAAGTGCTCGTGGTGAGCGCCGATGGCCTCCGGTCCATCAAGCCGTTTCCGCCTGCGCCGCTGGCGCATTGCGTGTTCGAGCACGTCTACTTCGCGCGCCCGGACAGCTACGTCTTCGGAAAGAGCGTCAACGAAGTGCGCACGAATCTCGGACGTATCCTTGCCCGGGAGCAACCGGTCGACGCGGATGTCGTCGTGCCGGTGCCCGACTCGGGCGTGTGCGCCGCGATGGGCTTCGCGGAGGAGTCGGGCATCCCGCTGCGCATGGGCCTCATCCGCAACCACTACGTCGGCCGCACGTTCATCCAGCCGCAGTCGTCGATCCGGCACTTCGGCGTCAAAGTGAAGCTCAATCCGGTCCGCAGCATCCTCGACGGCAGGCGCGTCATCCTCGTGGACGATTCGATCGTGCGAGGGACGACGAGCCGGAAGATCGTCCGGATGGTGCGGGCGGCGGGGGCGAAGGAAGTGCACGTTCGAATCAGTTGTCCGCCGACGATTTCGCCCTGCTTCTACGGTGTCGACACGCCGCGCCGGTCAGAGCTGATCGCGGCCACCCACACGATCGACGAGATCACCGCGTTTCTCGAAGCCGACACCGTCGCGTATCTGAGCCTCGAAGGACTGCTCAGCGCGGTCGGCGACGGGCGTCAGCAACTACTGCAGCTCGTGCTACACGGGGCAGTACCCGGTCGAGTTCCCGCGCGACGAGAAGAGCTATCTGCAGCTGGCGCTGAAGCTCGACAAGGAGCCGGTCACCAACTGAGTCATGCCTAGCGCCGCGGATTACCGCAACCGATGCCGAGTACATCAAAGGTCGGACGCACTGCACCGCTCGTCACAATCCTGTGCGCCGTGAGCTTGCTCGTCGGCCTGTTCGAGCGCCCGGCACGCGGGCAGGAGCCCTCCGCGCCGCAGGCCGCGTCTCCGGCGCAGCTGCAAGCCGCCATCGACAAGCTCGGCGATCTCGACTACCCGACACGCACGGCAGCGTCGCGCACCGTCCGCCGAACAGCGGCGATCGCAGGCCGTGCCGGCGTTGCTGCGTGCGGTCGCCGAGCACGCCGACGGTTACGTCCGGTATCGCGCGCTGGTCCTGCTGACCGGGTTCAACGATCCCCGGACCGTCGACGCGATGCGCGAGTCGCTGACCAGCCCCAACGACCGCCTGCGCACGGTGGCCTACAGCTTTCTTCGAGCACAATCCCGATCCGCGCATGGTACCCGACTCTGCTCGACCGCTCGAGAAGGAGCAGGCGGAGTTCGTCCGGCCCGCGCTGGTGCGCGCGCTCGCCGCCCTCGGCGCCGACGCCCGCGTTGCAACCGGTGCTGGCGCGGGAGGCCGGGCGCGGCGAGGATTTCTTCCGCAGCGCGGTGATCGAGGCGCTCGGCGACTACAAGGCTCAGTACGCGTTCGACGCGCTTACGGCCATCGCGAAGCTGGATGGGCCGCTTCAAGACGATGCCGCCGTTGCGCTCGGCAAGATTGGCGACAAGCGCGCGCTCGAGACGCTGGCCGCGCTTCAGCGCAGCGCGCCGCAAGCGCGACAGCCGTCGGTGGCTGCCGGCATCTGCCTGCTCGGGGTCAACTGCGAATCGCACGAGAGCTATCTGGTCGAGACGCTGAAATTCGGCGACCAGCAATCCCGGGTTTCAGGAGCTGCTGCGTGCCGCGGCGGCCGGCCTCGGCGCGCTGGGCGTCGCGGGTCGCACGACGGCCGTCGAGGCGCTGTTCGAGGTGGGCATTCCCGCGCGCGATCCCGACCCGCTGCCCCATCGCGCTGGCGCTGGCGATGATCGCGCATGCGCAACACCCCGCTGATGATGCCGCTGCTCGAGAAGCATCCGGCCCGCGACGAGGCGATCGCGCTCCTGGCGGAAGGGTTCGACATGCTCGAAGAGGATCTCGACAAGGAGCGGTTCTTTGCCTTCGCGCGCCGCACCTACTGGGCGGCGCCCGAGGGGTCGCCGGCGCGCGAGCTGATGCAGACCCTGATCGGCAGACTGGACTTCTGATGGACTATCGGCAGTCCGGCGTGGACATCGACGCGGGCAACGAGACCGTCCGCCGCATCAGAGTCGCTGGCCCGTGCCACGTTCACGCCCGGCGTGCTCTCCGAGATCGGGTCGTTCGGCGGCCTGTTCCGGCTCGACTCCGCATGCGTTCGGCGAGCCGGTGCTCGTGTCGAGCGCCGACGGCGTCGGCACGAAGCTCAAGGTCGCGTTCATGACCGGCCGTCACGACACGGTCGGCGCCGACCTGGTCAACCACTGCGTCAACGACATCCTGGTGCAGGGCGCGCGGCCGCTGTTCTTCCTCGACTACCTGGCGACCGGCCGGCTGTCGCCCGACGTCGCCGAGCAGGTGTCGCGGGCGTCGCCCGCGGCTGCCGCGAGAACGGCTGCGCGCTGCTCGGCGGCGAAACCGCCGAGATGCCCGGCTTCTACGCGACGGCGAGTACGACATCGCCGGCTTCATCGTCGGGATCGTCGAACGGGCGCGCATCGTCGATGGGCGCACGATCGTGCCGGGCGACGTGCTGATCGGCCTGCCATCGACGGGCCTGCACACCAACGGCTACTCGCTCGCGCGCCGCGTGCTGTTCGAGCACACCGGCTTCACGCCGGGCGACTTTGTCCCCGAACTGGGAACAACCGTCGGCGACGCGCTGCTTGCGCCGCACCGCTCGTACCTGCGGCTCGTTCGGCCCCGCTGCTCGATGCGGGGCTGGTCAAGGGCATGGCGCACATCACCGGCGGCGGGATCACCGACAACCTGCCGCGCGTGCTGCCCGAGGGCTGCGACGCGGTGATCGATGCGGCGCGTGGGACGTGCCGCCGATCTTCACGCTGCTGCAGATCGCGCGGTGACATCGCGATCGACCGAGATGTTCCGCGCGTTCAACATGGGCATCGGATTGATTGCGGTCTGTGCCGCGGCGGACCGACGCGAACTGTTGCGCCGTCTGGCGCAGGCGGGGGAGTCCGACGCCGCTGTGATCGGGACAGTCACGCCGGGTCGTCGCACCGTGCAGTACCAGTGAAAAGGCGAGGCGCGTCAACCGCCAAACTTCCAGCGCGAGACGGGATATCGCCAGTCTCGCCGGGCGGACCTGGGCATGAGGCCTTTTCCGTCAGGTCGGGGTGGCACAATCAGTGCCTGAAGAATCTCCCCGTCCCCATTTGACGCACCGACTCGCCGTTCTCATCTCCGGGCGCGGCAGCAACCTCCAGTCGATCATCGACGCCATCGCCCGCGCGGAGCTCGACGCGACGGTCGCGGTTGTGATCTCGAATCGGGCCGAAGCGCACGGGCTGTCGCGCGCGCGAGCGCGCGGGGATCGAAGCCATGTATCTTCGGCCGGGTAGCATTCCCGACCGCGACGCCTACGATCGCGCTGATCGTCAGGCTCGCTGCAGGAGCGCGATGTCGGGCTCGTCTGTCTCGCCGGCTTCATGCGGCTGGTCGGCGCGCCGCTGCTCGAGGCGTTTCCCGAATCGCATTCTGAACATCCACCCGTCGCTGCTGCCCGTCGTTTCCGGGCCTCGACGCGCAGCGGCAGGCGCTCGAGCACGGCGTGCGCGTCAGCGGCGCGACCGTGCATCTCGTGACCGCGGAGCTCGATGGCGGCCCGATCGTCGCTGCAGGCCGCCGTGCCGGTGCTGCGATGACGACACGGTGGAAACGCTGTCGGCGCGGATCCTCGTCGAGGAGCATCGGCTGTACCCGGAGGCGATTCGGCTCGTGCTCGAGGGGTGGCGTGTGGAGCGTGCAGGCGTTTCCGCGCGCGTTTAGCGATTCGGTCCGCTCGGCATGCGAGCGTCAACGTCAGCACCGCGACTTCGGGCGGGCAGTTGATTCGCACCGGCACGTAGACCGTCCCGACGCCGCGGCTGACGAAGATCGTCGTGCTGTTCCCGCCGCGCGACGCCCGGCCACGACCGGAAACTTCCTGGCCGCGACCGCCCCGACGACCGGCAGCACGACCTGGCCGCCGTGGGTGTGCCCGGAGAGGACGAGCGGCACATCAGCGCCGCGGCTTCGGTCAGCCGCCGCGGGTCGTGCGCGAGCAGCATGACCGTGCCCCGTCGCGCCGCGCAGCACCGCGGCGATGTCGGACGCGCGCTTGGTCCAGAAGCGGAGGCCGACGAGCTCGAGCGGCTCGTCGCGGATCGTCAGGCGCGTTCGCGCGTCCTTCAGCATCTGGACGCCGCGTGCGACGAGCGCCGCCGGCATGTCGTGGTCGTCGTCGTGGTTGCCGAGGATGCCGAACACGCCGTGCGGCGCCGAGAGCGCGCCGAGCGCTTCGGCGGACCGGCGCCACGAACTGCCGGATCGCCCCACGTGACGTAGTCGCCGCCGAGCACGATCAGATCGGGCGCTGCCGCCATCAGCAGGCCGACGGCCGCGTGACATCCTCGGCCGAGACCCAGCGGCTGCGGTGGACGTCGGTCATCAGGCCGATGCGAAGGCCGGCCAGGCCAGGCGGCAGGCCGGCGACCGGAACGGTCGCGCGCGTGAGCTCGAGGGCGTGACGCTCGTACAGATAGCCGTACGCGCCGACGCCGGTCGCGCATCGCGCCGCGGCTGCCAGTCGACGAGACGCCTTCGAGCAGCGGTGCGTCGGCTGATCGCGCTCATCGCGTCTGCGTGCAGTCGACGCTGCGCGCCGTTGCGCGCTCCGCATCGGCTAACGTAGAACATCGCACGTCGAACGTATAGTAGAACGCTTTGCGATGACCGAACTCTCTTCGACGAGCTGACATGGCGCGGGATGGTCTACGACGCGACCGAGGGGCTGCCGGAGCTGCTCGCCGACGGAGCGCGTCACCGCCTACATCGGCTTCGATCCGACGGCGTCGAGCCTGCACGTCGGATCGCTGCTCACCGTGATGGGGCTCGCGCGCCTGCAGCGGTTCGGCCACACGCCGATCGCGCATCGTCGGCGGCGGCACCGGGATGATCGGCGATCCGAGCGGCAAGTCGCAGGAGCGGCTGCTGCTCTCGCGCCGAGCAGATCGAGGCGAACGTCGCCGGCATCCGCGCGCAGCTGGAGCAGTTTCTCGACTTCGACGCGGCGGCCGAACCGCCGCGCGCATCGTCAACAACGCCGACTGGCTCGGCCACGATCGATCTGCTCTCGTTCCTGCGCGACGCCGGCAAGCACTTCACCGTGAACTACATGCTGCAGAAGGAGTCGGTGAACCGGCGGCTCGAGAGCGAGGAGGGCATTTCGTTCACCGAGTTCAGCTATCTGGTGCTGCAGGCCTACGACTTCCTGCAGCTGTTCGATCGCTACGGCTGCGCGCTGCAGATGGGCGGCAGCGATCAGTGGGGCAACATCACGGCCGGCATCGATCTGATCCGCAAGCTGCGCGGCGCAGAAGGCGCACGGCCTGGTGTGGCCGCTGATGACGACGGCGTCGGGCGCGAAGTTCGGCAAGACCGAAGCGGGCACGGTCTGGCTGGATGCCGCGCGCACCTCGCCGTTCCGCTTCTATCAGTTCTGGCTGAACACCGACGATCGCGATGTGGTGTCGCTATCTGAAGTTCTTCACGTTTCTCGAGCGCGACGACGATCGACGCGCTCGACGGCGCGCGACCGAGCCGAGCGCCGGAGAAGCGCGAGGCGCAGCGCGTGCTGGCGCGCGAGGTGACGGCGCTCGTGCACGGCGCAGAGCAGGTGGCGCGCGCCGAGCATGCGTCGAGCCTGCTGTTCGGCGAGGACATCACGGCGCTGCCGGTGGACGATGTGCTGGCGGTGTTCGAGGACGTGCCGTCGACCGAGCTTGCCGCGGGACGAGTTCGACGGCGACGGCATCGGCGCTGGTCGATCTGGTCGCGCGCGTGCAGCTGGCGCCGTCGAAGAGCGAAGCGCGGCGGCTGGTGCAGTCGGGCGGCGTGTACGTGAACAACCGGCGCGTGTCGGATCCGCAGGCGCGGATGACGCGCGAGCAGGCGATCGGCGGGCGGCTGTTCGTGCTGCGGAAGGGGC
>CAVVIG010000009.1:192500-407202 GCA_963748265.1 uncultured Acidobacteriota bacterium
GGCTGGCAGCCGGCCAGCGCGTATCAGGCAAGACGGCGACAGCAAGGAGCACTTATTGATATTGCGTAGTGCCTAGCGCGAGAAGGGTCGTTCGGACGTTCAGCACTACCTGACCTTCCTTCCTTCGCGCCAGACAAGCACAGCACAATTCAATACGGGGAATTAGCTCAGCTGGGAGAGCGCCTGGTTTGCAACCAGGAGGTCACCGGTTCGAGCCCGGTATTCTCCACCATCGTTTGATTCGGCGGAATTGGTCGATCGGGTCATTGGCAATCGATGGCTGCGACGCTGAAGTCGACCAGCTTGCCGAAGTCGCCGGAGTTCGCACTGACGGCGCGCGTCGAGCTCTGACAACCGACGATCCTGCAACGGAGCTGTGCACGACCACGCAGTGGCTGGCTAAGGCAGTCGACCGGGCTCGCAGGTCTGACAGATCTGACTTCGAATACCTGCAGGTATCCGATGCTCGGCAGCGCTGAACGCGCTGCGAGCCTGAGAGCCCGGTCGAGCGTCAGTTCGAGTTTCTTATGGTCAAGCTACTAAGGGTGTACGGTGAATGCCTTGGCACCAAGAGTCGATGAAGGACGCGATAAGCTGCGATAAGCCCCGGTGAGCTGCAAATGAGCTTTGACCCGGGGATCTCCGAATGGGGAAACCCCCTTTGGCTAATCCCGAAGGATCCTCCGCTGAATACATAGGCGGTGAGAAGACAACGTGGGGAAGTGAACCATCTCAGTACCCACAGGAAGAGAAAACAATAGTGATTCCGCTAGTAGCGGCGAGCGAACGCGGAACAGCCCAAACCATCGTGCTTGCACGGTGGGGTTGTAGGGCCTGTTGGCCGCAAGGCCGGCAAGTTACCAACCAATCAGCTAGTCGAACGATCTGGAACGATCGGCCATAGACGGTGACAGCCCGGTAGATGACAGCTGATTGGCTCGCTGGACAGGTTCCTGAGTATCGCGGGACACGAGAAATCCCGCGAGAATCCACGAGGACCATCTCGTAAGGCTAAATACTCCTTGGTGACCGATAGTGAACCAGTACCGTGAGGGAAAGGTGAAAAGAACCCCTGTGAGGGGAGTGAAATAGTACCTGAAACCGTATACCTACAAGCAGTGGGAGGGCTATGCCGGAGCTTGCTTCGGAATGCCTGACCGCGTGCCTTTTGCATAATGAGCCGGCTAGTTATTCTCAGTGGCGAGGTTAAGCGTAAGCGAGCCGTAGCGAAAGCGAGTCCGAAATGGGCGAATAGTCGCTGGGAATAGACGCGAAGCGAGGTGATCTACCCTTGGCCAGGATGAAGTACGGGTAACACCGTATGGAGGTCCGAACCGGTGTTGGTTGAAAACAGCTCGGATGAGCTGAGGGTAGGGGTGAAAGGCTAATCAAACCTCGTGATTGCCCGTTCTCCTCGAAATGCTTTTAGGAGCAGCCTCGGGAGGTCGGCGTTGGTGGTAGAGAACTGGATGGACTAGGGGGCTTACCAGCTTACTGAATCCAACCAAACTGCGAATGCCAACGACACGTATCCCGGGAGTGAGACGGTGGGGGCTAAGCTTCATCGTCGAAAGGGAAACAGCCCAGACTATCGGCTAAGGTCCCTAACTTTGTGCTAAGTGGGAAAGGATCTGAAGACGCTCAGACAACCAGGAGGTTGGCTTAGAAGCAGCCATCCTTTAAAGAAAGCGTAATAGCTCACTGGTCAAGCGGCTTTGGGCCGACAATCCAACGGGGCTTAAGCACAAGACCGAAGCCATAGAATAGACGCGGTCCTGCGGGATCTGCATATTGGTAGAGGAGCGTTCTCACAGCCGTGAAGCCAGACCGTAAGGACTGGTGGAGTGGTGAGAAGTGACCCTGCCGGCATAAGTAGCGATAAGAAAGGTGAGAATCCTTTCCACCGTAAGCCTAAGGTTTCCTGAGGAAGGTTCGTCCGCTCAGGGTTAGTCGGGTCCTAACGCGAGGCCGAAAGGCGTAGCGGATGGATATCTGGTTAATATTCCAGAACTACCTAGAAGACGTTATCACGATGGGGAGACGCAGGAGGCTATGCGAGCCTACGATTGGACGTGTAGGTTCAGGCCTGTAGGGGGATCCGCCCGGCAAATCCGGTGGGTCATATTCCCTGAGGGGTCATGGCGAGGGCCGCAAGGCCCGCAAAGTCGCAGACGCCACGCTGCCGAGAAAATCCTCTAAGGAGTCTTTTGGGTACCCGTACCGCAAACCGACACAGGTAGGCGAGGAGAAAATCCTCAGGTGCGAGTGAGAACCCTCGTTTAGGAACTCGGCAAACTCACCCCGTAACTTCGGAAGAAGGGGTGCTCCGTTAGCGTTAGGTGGCTTCGCGCCACCGAAGCGTGAGGGAGTTGCAATAAAGAGGCCCAAGCAACTGTTTACTAAAAACACAGGGCTATGCTAAGTCGAATACGACGTATATGGCCTGACGCCTGCCCGGTGCCGGAAGGTTAAAGGGAGAGGTTAGCCGCAAGGCGAAGCTTCGAGCTGAAGCCCCGGTAAACGGCGGCCGTAACTATAACGGTCCTAAGGTAGCGAAATTCCTTGTCGGGTAAGTTCCGACCTGCACGAATGGCGTAATGATTTGGGCGCTGTCTCAACGAGGGGCACTGCGAATTTGTGGTACCGGTGAAGACGCCGGTTGCCCGTGACTAAGACGAAAAGACCCCGTGCACCTTTACTACATCCTAGTAGTGAATGCTGACGCAGCTATGCGCAGGATAGGTGGGAGGCTTTGAACCCGGGTTCTCGGACTCGGGGGAGCCAACGGTGAGATACCACCCTTACTGCTTCGGCGTTCTAACCTCGTTCTGTCATCCAGATCAGGGACACTGCTAGGTGGGTAGTTTGACTGGGGCGGTCGCCTCCTAAATTGTAACGGAGGCGCGCGAAGGTTCGCTCAGGCTGTTTGGAAATCAGCCATAGAGTGCAAAAGCAGAAGCGAGCTTGACTGCGAGTCCTACAAGACGAGCAGGTGGGAAACCAGGCTTTAGTGATCCGGTGGTTCCGCGTGGAAGGGCCATCGCTCAACGGATAAAAGGTACGCCGGGGATAACAGGCTGATCCTAGCCAAGAGTTCACATCGACGCTAGGGTTTGGCACCTCGATGTCGGCTCATCACATCCTGGAGCTGTAGCAGGTTCCAAGGGTCCGGCTGTTCGCCGGTTAAAGTGGTACGTGAGCTGGGTTTAGAACGTCGCGAGACAGTTCGGTCTCTATCTGTCATGGGCGCAGGAGATTTGAGTGGGGCTGACCTTAGTACGAGAGGACCGGGTTGGACGGACCTCTAGTGTATCGGTTATCGCGCCAGCGGTAGCGCCGAGTAGCTACGTCCGGAAGGGAGAAACGCTGAAGGCATCTAAGCGTGAAACCCTCCACAAGATGAGATCTCCCTGGATCGCAAGATCCCTAAAGGCTCCTGGAAGATTACCAGGTGATAGGTCGGGTGTGTAAGCGTGGTGACACGTTGAGCTTACCGATACTAATCAGCCGTGAGGCTTGACCATAAATTGTTTCTACAAGTGCAATGCACGCAGAAACCGCTGCGTGAAGTGGGTCGGTGAGAAACTACCGTTTGCAGGATATTCAGTTGTCCGCCGTCTCGCCGATGCGGGCTGACGGCTGGCTCGTCTCGAGTTGAGGCGATCAGTTCTTTGAAGATTGTCTGGGACGACTCCGACTTCGCTCGCGCTGACGCGAGCTGCGTCGATGCGAGCCGATTGATGGCTCGTCCGCCGAAGCTGCGAGCGCGGAGGAGGGACCCCAGGCAGCAAGATTCCGGGTGCATCACCCGGAACAAGTTTGCCGGTGGTCATAGGATCAGGGTCACACCCGTTCCCATTCCGAACACGGAAGTTAAGCCTGATACCGCCGATGGTACTGCGTGGGAAACTGTGTGGGAGAGTAGGTCGCTGCCGGCATTATTCGGTCAAGCCCGCGAGCTTCGGTTCGCGGGCTTTTTTCTTGTACGGCCAACCCGTAACCCCGGACCACGCACAGCCTACCCCTCCCGCTCCAGCGCGCGCACCGCGGCCCAGAACGACACCGCCGTGAACACGACGAATGCCGCGCTCTCGAACGCAAGCGCGCGCGACGCGCCGACGCCAATCGTCGCGTACCGCAGCACGTCCACGTGCCACGTGATCGGGTTCGCCAGCGCGATCGCCTGGAACGCGCGCGGCAGCGGGTCGAGCGGATAGAACATCGAGCTCGCGAACAGGAAAAAGAAATAAAACACCGAGGTGACGGTGTTGAAGGCGTCGTTGCGCCGGATGCGCAGCGCGAAGATCGCGTAGAAGAAAAACCAGCCCGCCGTGCCGACCATCGTCGCGGCCAGCAGCAGCGGAATGCCCGACGGGCGCACCGCCACCCCGAAAAGCACCGCCGAGAGCGCCACGGTGATAAGGGCCTGCACGACGGCCACGCCGACGTTGAACAGGACTTTGCCGAACAGGTACTGCGAGCGGCTGAGCGGATAGGTCAACATCTCGTAGAAGATGCCGTTGTCCCGATCCAGGAAGAACGACCACGAGGTGTTCGCTGCGATTCCGAAGCTCGCCATGCCGAGCACGCCCGCCAGGAAGAAGGCGTTGTAGTCGATCCCGGGCAGCGTGCTCGTGAACGCCATCGTCGTGTTCACGCCGAGGCCGAAGACCAGCAGGTACCCGAGCGGGTACAACAGGTCCCAGAAGATGAACAGGAGGTTGGTCGTGCGAATCCGCGTCTCCCGCGCAAGCACCGCCCCGATACGCCTGTCGTCATGCCCGTTCTCCCGCTCTGCGCGTGAGCTCCACGAAGATGTCCTCGAGGCTCGCGCCGTTGATCTCGATCCGAAGGAGGCGCGCCTGCCTGGCGAGCGCCGTCACCAGCTCGAGGACCCGTGCTTCGTCCTCGCGCAGCTTCATCTGCACGGTGTTGTGCGCCACCTCGAGACTGACGGGGTTCATCTTCGCTACGAGGGCCTGGAGATCGCGCGGCAACTCCTCGAAGGTCAGCGTCACCTCGTACAGGCGGTCGACCAGCGTCTTCAGGTGGTGCATGTCACCGCGCGCGATCTGGCGCCCGCCGTTCATGATCAGGATGTCGTCGCAGAGCTCCTCCGCCTCGGTCAGCACCTGCGTCGTCAGCACGATGGTCCGCCCCTGAGACGCCTGCTCGCGCAGCATGCCGATGACGGCACGCTTGAGAATCGGGTCCATCCCGGTCGAGAACTCGTCGAGGAAGACCACCGGTGAATCGACCATGAACATCTTCGAGACCTGGACCCGCCGCCTGGCGCCTCCGCTCAGGTCCTGGACCTTGGTGTCCGCGACGCCCTCGAGACCGAAGCGTGCGAGCACGTCGCCGGCACGGGCAGCCACGGCCGCGCCGGACTGTTGATGGAACCGCGCGAACGTCAGGAGGTTGTCGCGAACGGTCAGGAGCAGCTCCGCCGCCTGTTCCTGGATGACGACGCTGATTCGCCGGCGCACGTCGAGCGGGCTGGTCACGACGTCGTAGCCGAGGATGGATGCACGCCCCGCTGTGGGCCGTGCCAGCGTCGTGAGGATCCGCAGCGTGGTCGTCTTGCCGGCGCCGTTCGGGCCGAGCAGGCCGAAGATCGATCCGCGCTTCACGGTGAAGCTCAGATCGTCGACCGCGCGCACCTCCTGCCTGGCGCCGCCGCGGTACACCTTCATCAAGTGGTCGACGACGATCGCCGGGTCGTTCAATGGGTCTCCTCGGGATGGACGCACCGGACGGCTGCGCAGTGCGACCGCACGTGCAGCGGCCGACAGCGCACCGTCAGAACAGGCGTGACGTGGAGTCGGCGATGTACGCTCGAAGCCGGACTTTCCGCGCCGCACTGTCCGACGACATCGAACGCACCGTACCGTAGATCGGCCGCTCTGGCCATGGCCGATCGTACCGTCCGAGCGTCCACATGTAGCCCGCGTACGAGTTCGGATCGCGGCCGTCGAGCGACCACCGGTTCATCAGCGCGATCATGGTGGCCAGCGCCTCGCGCGGTGTCGCGGACCACTCGAGGATCTTCTTCCCCCACAGCATCCGCATGTAGTTGTGCATCCACCCGTCGCGGACCATTTCCTGCTGGGCCGCGTTCCAGATCGGGTCGTGCGTCGCGGCCCGCTCGAATGCCGGTTGGTCGTACAGATGCGGGCGCTCGTCGCAGGCATGTTCGTCCAGGGTTCGCAGCGCCCACTCGGGCAGGGCGTCGAACCGATCGTAATCTCCCGGACGTTTCGCGCACGTGTTGAAGGCCAGCTCACGCCAGACGACGAGCTGATCGAGGAATGCTTCCGCGCCAGGTCCAACGCCCCACCATCCGACTCTCGCCCCGGACGCCATGCGCGCGAGCCGTCCCAGATGCCATCCCTCGCTCCGCATCACGGCGGCGAACACCTGGTGCG
Source organism: uncultured Acidobacteriota bacterium (assembly GCA_963748265.1). Taxonomy (GTDB): domain Bacteria; phylum Acidobacteriota; class Vicinamibacteria; order Vicinamibacterales; family CAVVIG01; genus CAVVIG01. The sequence continues at coordinate 198,929 of CAVVIG010000009.1, forward strand.
CAGCCAGGTGGCCGAAGTGGAGGTACGGCGACAGGCGGCTCGTGCCGCGGTCGTCGGGATGAGCCTGGTGCTCGTGGTACGTTGCGAGGCGCTGGCCGACGAACGTGTCGAGTGCGGCCTGTGCGGCATCCGCCCCACCGCGAAGCGCCGCGACACCCACGCCATGATCGATCGGCAACTCGGCGAGCGCGGCCGAATCGCCGGCAAGCAGCCGCCCCGATGCCCTCGGCCATCGTGCGACAACGTCTTCGGGCAGGCCAGGCAGCCGCGATGGCAGAGTCGACGGTAGCGTCGTGGACGGCACGTGCCTGAGGTGATCGCGCAGGGCGGACTGCATGTAGCGCCGGAAGTGCACGGCGGCGGGATAGGCGCGGGGCACCGACGCGAACGGAAGCAGCCCGTTGCTGTCGACGGCTTCGAGGTGTGCGTCGATCGTCTCGCCCGCACGCGAGACAGCACGCGGCAGGAAGAAGCACGGGTAGTCATCGGTGACGACGACAGCCGCGTCGCGCGCCAGCCGTTCGAGGAGTCCCTTGCCGGCGCCCCTTGCTGCCTCGACATACGGGTAATAGAGGACCGGCGTGCGCTCGAACGCGCGCGCGTTGGCGGCCATGCCGTCCAGCACGAACCGGTGGAGCCGGTCCGACGCGTAGGGATAGTCCACGCGCAGCGCTTCGAGGACGACGAGCGGCCGACCGAGCTCCACGGCCCATGCGGCAGCACGGTCGAGTGCGAAGTTGGCCGTCGATCGCCGCGCGGCGATCATCCAGTAGAGGACAACCGTGGCATCGCCGCGGACGGGCTTGTCGTTCACCGGCCTCACCCGCGATAGTGGCGCGCCGGCGTGGAAACTCGCGGAGGGCATCAAAGGTTAGACTCAGATTATGAAGGACGAGAACTTTCCCGTTCAGAGGACGGACGATGAATGGGCGTCATTGCTGTCACCCGAACAGTACCGCGTGCTCAGGGAGCACGGGACCGAGCGTCCCGGCAGCAGCCCGCTCAACGAGGAAAAGCGTCACGGAACGTTCGCGTGCGCCGGGTGCGGCCAGCCGCTGTTCGAGTCGGACACGAAGTACGAGAGTTGTTCGGGGTGGCCGAGCTTCTTCGCACCGCTCGACGGCGCGATTGCCACGCGCGAGGATCGCAGCCATTCCATGGCTCGGACCGAGGTGCATTGCGCGAAGTGTGGCGGACATCTCGGTCATGTCTTTCCAGACGGACCGCGGCCGACCGGGCTACGGTTCTGCATGAACGGCGTTTCGCTGGCATTCGAGCCCGATGTGCGCGATTGACGTTTCTTGTAGGGTCGGGTCTTAAGACCAGACCCTACGAGGAGCTCGAGACCCGACCTTACCAGAGGGGATTGAGGTGCACCGTGAGTGGTAAATCGACCCACCTGCCGACCTCCGCCGAAGCGCTCCCCGGGCGCGCGACCCGCATGCCCGTCCCGGCTGCTCACTACGTGAACGGCCACACCCTCGAACCACCGTTTCCGCCGGGGCACGAGCGCGCCCTGTTCGGCATGGGCTGTTTCTGGGGCTCCGAGCGGAAGTTCTGGCAGCTCGAAGGCGTGTACTCCACAGCCGTCGGGTATGCCGCGGGATTCACACCGAACCCGACGTATCGCGAGGTCTGCACGGGGATGACCGGCCACAACGAGGTCGTGCTCGTCGTGTTCGATCCTGCGCGAATCCGCTACGAGGATCTCCTGCGGGCGTTCTGGGAGAACCACGATCCGACGGAGGGCATGCGTCAGGGCAACGACGTGGGCACGCAGTACCGCTCGGGCATCTACTACTACACCGAGGATCAGCACCAGGCGGCCGAGCAGTCGAAGCGGACCTTCCAACAGGAACTGTCTCGCTCGGGGTACGGGGCCATCACCACCGAGATCATTCCTGCGACGGATTTCTACTACGCCGAGGAATATCACCAGCAGTACCTCGCCAAGAACCCCGGCGGATACTGCGGTCTCGGCGGCACCGGAGTGTCCTGCCCGGTCGGCCTCGGCGCCACCGCGAGCTCGCAGTAGAGCGCGCGTCGCGCCTCGAGCGACCCACGCGGTCGATCTCACGTGGCTCCCGACCTCGAACCGCTTCCGATCGACGTGGCGCTGGCCGACATCCGCGCAGCGCTCGGGCAGTCACGCGCGGTGGTTGTCGTCGCCGACCCCGGCGCAGGCAAGACGACCCGTGTGCCGCCTGCGCTGCTCGACGCGGGACGCGCGATCCTGCTCCAGCCGCGGCGCGCTGCCGCGCGTGCGATTGCTCAGCGAATCGCGTACGAGCGCGGCTGGACCGCCGGTCGGGAAGTCGGGTGGCACATTCGATTCGAGCGCCGGTTCGACGCCTCCACCCAGCTCCTCGTCGCCACCGAGGGGATCCTCACCGCGCGACTGCAGCAGGACCCGCTCCTGTCCGGGTTCCGGACGATCGTCCTCGACGAGTTCCACGAGCGGACTCTTCACGCCGACCTCGCGATCGCCCTCGCCAGGCAGGCAATGCTGGCGCGTAACGATCTTCGTGTAGTGGTCATGTCGGCGACCATCGACGCGGAGCGTGTGTCAGCCTTCCTCGGCGGCTGTCCCGTCGTGCGCGTCCCAGGGCGCCTGCACCAGGTGAGCGTGTCGTACCAGCCCAGCGTCTCGCCGGCCGATGCGACGGCGAGCATCCTCGCCGAGACCGGCGGCAGCGTGCTGGTGTTTCAGCCGGGCGCCGCCGAAATCGCACGGACCGTCGACGAGATACGGCGCCGCGTCGATCGGTCGGTCGATGTGCTGCCGCTTCACGGCGGCCTCGACGCGGACGATCAGCAGCGCGCCCTCGCGCCAGGCTCCGCGCGGCGCGCGATCGTCTGCACCAACATCGCCGAAACCTCGCTGACCGTGCCAGGCGTGACGGGCGTCGTCGACGCCGGCCTCGAGAAGGTGGCGCGCTACGACCCCGAGCGGGCGATCGACAGCCTCACGACCGAGCGGATCTCGCAGGCGGCTGCCGATCAGCGTGCAGGCCGCGCCGGGCGACTCGCGCCGGGCGTCGTGCATCGACTCTGGAACGCGCACGACAGGCTGCGCCCGTTTCGCGAGCCCGAGATGCACCGCGTCGATCTGACCGGCGTCGTGCTCGACATCCTCGCGTGGGGCGGCGATCCTGCCGCGTTCGAGTGGTTCGACCGGCCGCGCGAGGACGCGATCGAAGCCGCGATGCGGCTGCTCGAGCGGATGCACGCCGTGCGGGGCCGCGCGTTGACCGACGTCGGGCGGCGGATGATCGACTGTCCCCTTCCACCGCGGCTTGCCCGTATCGTGGTGGCCGCTGGCGGCTCACGGCTTGCGATCCGCGCGTGCGCAGCGCTCGCCGAGCCGTACGCGATGCCCCCCCGCGCGGCAGCGACGCGGTCCGACCTGCTGCTTGCGCTCGATCGGTGGGCGGAGGCGCCCTATCGCACCAGGCAGGTGGCAGCCGCCGTCGAACGCCAGCTGGGACCGGCCCAGAGCGTCGCCGCCGATGCGGAAGGACAACTGCTCCGCGCGATCCTCGCAGGTTTTCCGGATCGGGTCGCGAGACGCCGTGCGCCGCGCTCCGAGCGTGCCTTGCTGTCCACCGGCACGGGAGCGGCGCTGTCGAGCGAGAGCGGCGTACGCGAGCCCGAGTTCTTCGTCGCGCTGAATCTGCGGGCGTCCACTCGCGACAACGATCCGGACAGCCGCATTCACATGGCGAGCGCCGTGGAACGGGAGTGGCTCGAGCCGACGTCGGTCGACGTCGTGCACCGGATGATCGATGGCAGCGTCCGCGCATCGGAGGTCGAACGATACGACGCGCTCACGCTCGCTGAGCGCCCGGTCGCTCCCGATCCCGGGAAGGCCGCGGACCTCCTGGAGCAGGCGGACTTCAACCGGCCGGTGCCCGAAGCCGACGAGCACCTGCTTCGCAGGGCCCGCTTTGCCGGGCAACCGATCGACCTCCATCAGTTGGTCCGCCTGGCCGTGGTGGGCGTGCGATCGCTGGACGACGTGGATTCGACACGCGCGCTGCCGCCGGACGTTGTCCGCGCCATCGAGTCCGGAGCGCCCGAGACGATGGCCGTTCCAAGCGGTCGCCGCGTGCGCCTCGAATACGGCGACGACGGGAGCGTGGCGGCGTCGGTGAAGTTGCAGGAGTTGTTTGGCCTGGCGGAGACGCCGCGTATCGGGCCGCGGCGCGAACCGGTGCTGCTGTCGCTCCTCGCGCCGAACGGGAGGCCAGGACAGGTCACGCGAGACCTGAGGAGTTTCTGGGAACGCACTTACCCCGAGGTGCGGAAGGAACTTCGCGGCCGGTACGCGAAGCACCCGTGGCCCGAGGATCCGTGGCGCGCGACGCCGACGGCGAGGACCACGCGACGCGGCTGAGTGGACAGCCGCGTCGATAGTCTGTTGGTTACCGCTTGTTCAGCTCGTTCATCACGACCTGCACGTTACCCTTCACGCGCGACTCCTGCGCCGTGTAACCCTTGTACTTGTCGGGTACCTTGTACTCGGCGGCGATGGCGTCTGCGCTCTTGCCCGCCTGCATGCCCTGGCGCACGTACGCAAGGAAGTCCTTGTTGAACTGCGCGTACTCCCGAAGGTCGGCCATCGTCATCTGTGCGCCGTGGCCGGTGATGATCGTGTCCACGTTCTTGATGCCGTCGGCGGCCCTGGTCAGCGAGTCGCCGATTTCGAGGCCGCTGCCGCCGTTGTTCGCATCGAGCAGCGCCACGACCTTGTTCGAGAAGATATCGCCGGAGTGCATCGTGCGCAGCGTGGGGAACACGACCCAGGCGTCGCCGTTCGTGTGACCGCGTCCGAAGTAGTACAGGTCGATCTGCTCGGCGCCGCTGCCGATCGTCATGCGGTCCTTGAAGGTGAGTTTGGCCATCCCGCGACCGCCGTTCGCGCCGAAGATGTTCGGGCCCGGCTTGCCGTCGGGACCAGCCGCACCGGCCATTCGCTCCATGTTCCCCTTGGTGTTCTCCTGGACGACGACGTCCACTGACGCGGGGAACTGGACGTTGCCGCTGACGTGATCGCCATGGGTGTGCGTGTTGATGATGCGTACGACCGGCTTGTCGGTCAGCTCCTTGATCTTGTCGAGGATCGGTTGACCCCATCCGGGGTTCTTGGTGTCCACGACGGTGACGCCGGTGGCGCCGACGAAGATCGCGGAGTTCCCACCGCCGCCCTCGCCCCGAAGCACGAAGAGATTGTCCTTGAGCTTCTCCACCTGGATCACGCGTTCAGTCGCGGGCTGGGCCTGGTAAGCGGTGAGCGTCAGCGACAGCCCGCCAACCGTCAGAAGGCCACCGAGCAGCAGAAGTCGTTTCACGCGATCCCTCCAGGGAAGAACACTCGTTGGATGAACCAGAATGCACCGGCCGCGATGACCGCGACCGAGCCAATGTAGACCAGACGGCGTCCGGCCGCTTCGCTTCGCGCCCGCAGCGCGGCGAGCGCCGACGCCACGACGGCGACGACGAGCAACTGGCCTACTTCCACGCCGAGGTTGAACGAGAACAGGGACCAGCCGAGCGCCCGGCGCGGGAGGTCCATCTCACGCAGGACGTAGGCGAAGCCGAAGCCGTGAATGAACCCGAAGCCGAACGCGATCCACGCCCGCATGTCGCGGCCGCCTCGGACCATCAGGTTGTCGGCGCCCACGTAGACGATGCTGAGCGCGATCGCCGGCTCGACGATCCGCGCCGGCGGGTTGAGGATGGCCAGCGCCGCGAGCGACAGCGTGATGCTGTGCGCGACGGTGAATGCACTGACGACGAGCGCTAGCTGGCGAAGCGTGCCGCCGAGCAGCAGCAGCCCCACCAGGAAGAGGAGGTGATCCGGTCCGATCAGGATGTGCTCGACGCCGGACGGCAGGAATCGCCTGATGACGGCAAACACGCCCTGCCGCGATCCCGAGAAGTACTCGACGCTCGTCTTTCGCATGTCGAGGATCGCCTGGAGCGCCAGGTCGTCTGCCTCGTACACGTTCACGAAGGTCTGGTGCTGCGGGTCGTAGGGGAACATGCGCGCGTCGACCGTGATCGTCGCTGGAACCGCCTCGAACGGCAGGCGTGTCGTCATGCGAAGCGACTGCCGCTCGACCAGCGGCTCGGGCTGCGGCCAGGGGCCTTGCGTCAGGGCGACGCCGTCGGCCTGCACGCTGAACCTGGCGGCGAGGAGACGCGTGATGTCCGCGCCGCGCTGGGACAGCACGTCCGGCTCGAACAGCCGCTCCGGCGGCTCGATGCCGAGATCGTGCGCGATGTCGATGATATGTGCCACCAGGCTGGCGTCGACGCCTCCAGCATTCACGCGCAGGTCGAGATAGGTGAACGGGACCGGGTGGGCTGCGGCCGGGCTCGCGGCCAGCAGCAAGGCAAGGGCAGCGAGGGCGAGTGACCTCATGCTGACGGAGGTCAATGGTAACGTATCGCACGGTCGCCCGCCTTCCATGCCCGTCGTCCCGATCGTCACGCCCGAGGACCCCCGCGTCGCCGGCTACCGCGCCATCCGGGACGGCGATCTGCTTCGGACGCGCGGGCTGTTCGTGGCCGAGGGGCGTCTCGTTGTCGAACGGGTGCTGCGCGACACGCGCTACCGCGTCGCCTCGCTGCTGGTGAACCAGGCATCGCTCGCGGCGCTCGAGCCGATCGTTGCGGCGCGCGCACCAGAGGCGGCTACGTTCGTCTGTGAGGCGCGCGCATTCCCGGAGATCACCGGCGTCAATGTTCATCGCGGCTGCCTCGCCCTGGTGCACCGGCCCGCGCCGGCCGCCTGGCGCGACGTCGTGGCTGGCGCCAGGCTCGTGGTGGTGCTCGAGGGCGTTACGGACCCGGACAACGTCGGCGGCGTCTTCCGGAACGCCGCCGCATTCGGGGCGGACGCCGTGCTCCTCAGTCCCACGTGCTGCGATCCGCTGTACCGGAAGGCAGTACGCACGTCGATGGCAGCGACCCTCAGCGTCCCGTTCGCCCGCGTCGAGCCATGGCCGGATGTCCTCCGCGAACTGCGGCCCGAAGGCTTTACGCTGGCCGCGTTGAGCCCGCGCGATCCATCGGTGACTCTCGAGCGGTTCGCAGAGTCCGTCCCGGATCGACTCGCTCTGTTGGTCGGCACCGAGGGGCCGGGCCTGAGCGAGGCGGCGGAAGCCGCGGCGGCGGTCCGCGTGCGCATTGCCATCCGGCGCGAGGTGGACTCGCTGAACCTGGCGGTCGCCACGGGTATCGCGCTCTCCCGTCTCACGCGGGGATTGTGAGGGCGCGGTCGAGTTTGGTACAAATAGGTATTCAGTGGCGATTCCTGTCGAGTACGCGTCCGAGCGAAAGATCCGCGAACGCAACAAGCTTCACTACCGGTTCAATCACTGGCCGATCTGGATCTTCGTATTCTTCATTGCCCCCGGTCCGCTCACCTTCGACCTGTTCGAACACGGCTTCGACTGGCGCATGGGACTGTGGCTCGGGCTCGTTCTCGCCTGCACCGGCATTGCGGGGCTGCGCGGGGGCCTGCCAGGGGTTGAGCCGAGGCCGTACATCATCCGCTTCACCGAAGATCGTCCGAACCCGCTGTACCGGCGGATCTGCTACACGTTCGCGTGGAGCGAGGTCGTCACGTTCGCCGTTCTCAACATCACGGGGCTGGTCGTCGCCATCGTGACCGGCGAGTGGTACCTGAAGCAGATTTACCGGTATGCCTATTTCCCGATCGCCGGCACCATCTGGCTGCTGGGTGCCTTCGGGCAGCTGCCGCGTGTGAAGGCATCGACCAAGGGCGAAGGGCACGAGCGCCGCTACTTCTACGGCACCGTGTGGGCGGTCTGCTTCGCACAGCCGGTGCTCTGGATCCTGTGGAAGGGGCTGCCACAGTCGCGCGCCTCGGATCTGTTCAAGCTGCTGGTGTTCCTCGCCATCCTCGCGTTCGTCGGCAACCTCGCGCGACTGGGCCGGCTGCCCCGAACGCGACCGATCGTGCCCGGCGAGCTTGCCGTTTCAGACTAGCCGTCCAGGCGACTCCACGCGACGCACTATGATGCGTGCGATGCCCAAACGCGAAGGCTGGAAGGGGTGGGACGCGTACGCGCCCTTCTACGACTGGGAGAACGCCCGTACGCTCGGCCGCCGCGACGTGCCGTTCTGGCGCGGCGTCGCAAGCCGGGTGCGTGGCCCGGTGCTGGAACTGGGCTGCGGTACGGGCCGAATCGCGCTGCCGCTGGCACGAGCGGGCGTGTCGATGGTGGGCATCGATCGATCGGGCCCCATGCTGGAGCGGGCCGCGAAACGGCTCTTCGCGCGGCGCCTGCGCGACGGACGCAGCCGGAAGATGCGCCTGCGTCTTGTCCGTGGGGACATCCGGATGCTCCCGTTCGAGCCGGCCACCTTCAAGGCGGTGCTCGCGCCGTACGGCATCCTGCAGTCGCTCGTGCGCGACCGCGATCTGAAGGCCACGCTCGCCTCAGTGGCCGACGTGCTGAAGCCGGGCGGGCTGTTCGGCATCGACCTCGTGCCCGATGTGCCGAACTGGCGCGAGTATGCCAACCGCGTGCAGTTGAAGGGACGCACGACGGGTGGCGCGCACCTGACGCTCGTTGAATCGGTCCGCCAGGACCCCCGGCGCCACCTGACGATCTTCGAGCAGACCTATGTCAGGAAGCACGGGCGGACCAGCACGCGGCACACCTTCGATCTCACATTCCGCACGCTGCCGATACCGGCGTTCACCCGGCGGCTCGAGCGGGCCGGCTTCGCGATCGAGGCGGTGCTCGGCGACTACAGGGGGGGGCCGTGGGATGAACGGGCGGAGGTCTGGATCATGCTCGCGCGGCGGCTGTGATAATATTTCGGGTCCGATCTTGTTGATTTCGCGGGAGTTTCGAACATGTCCGGCCATTCAAAGTGGCACACAATCAAGCATAAGAAGGGCGCGGCCGACGCGAAGCGCGGCAAGGTCTTCACGCGCATCATCAAGGAGTTGACCGTGGCCGCCCGCAATGGCGGCGGCGACCCCGACACCAACCCGCGCCTGCGCACGATCATTGCCGAGGCCAAGTCGAACAACATGCCCGCGGACAACATCAAGCGCGCCATCCGCCGCGGCACGGGCGAAGAGCCGGGCGTATCGTACGAAGAAGCGCAGTACGAGGGCTACGGGCCCGGCGGCGCCGCGGTCATCATCGACGTGCTCACGGACAACAGGAACCGCACGGTCGGCGAACTTCGCCACATGCTGACGAAGTACGGCGGCAACCTCGCCGAGACCAACGCCGTCGCCTGGATGTTCACCAAGAAGGGCTACATCGTCGTTCCCAAGAGCAAGGCTGACGAGGAGACCCTGATGTCGGCCGTCATCGACGCGGGCGGCGACGACCTGCGCGACGACGACGACAACTGGGAAGTGCTTTCCGCAGCTGGAAGCCTTCCAGGCGGTGCTCGAAGCGGTGAAGAAGCTCGGCATCGAGCCCGAAGCTGCCGAGATCACGATGCTGCCGCAGAACTACCTGAAGCTCGAGGGCAAGCAGGCACAGCAGATGGTGAAGCTGATGGACGCGCTCGACGAGCACGACGACGTCCGCCACGTCTGGTCGAACTTCGACATCGAGGAAAAGGAGATCGAGGCGTCGCTGGCGTGAGGATCTTCGGCATCGATCCCGGGTCCGAGCGCACCGGCTACGGCTGCGTCGAGACCGATGGATCGCGCCACCGTCTGATTGCCACCGGCGCGCTGAAGAGTCCCGCGTCGGCCTCGTTTCCTGAAAAACTCCTGCGGATCCATACCGGGCTGGCCGCGCTCCTGCGCGAGTGCCAGCCCGAGTGCGTCGCGATCGAAAACCTGTTTCACGCCAAGAACGCCCGCAGCGCGCTGAAGCTCGGACACGCGCGCGGCGTCGCGATGCTCGCGGCGGTCGAAGCCGGGCTTCCGGTCGTCGAGTACACGCCGGCCGAGGTGAAGCGTGCGGTCGTCGGGTATGGGCGTGCAGAGAAGCATCAGGTGCAGGAGATGGTGAAGCTGATTCTCGGCCTCGCCACGCTGCCGACGCCGCACGACGCGGCGGACGCCCTTGCCATCGCCATCTGCCACAGCCACTCGCTGGCGCCGGCGGCCGCGACGCAGACGGCCGGCAAGACGTCGACGTCCCGGGCCGCGACCAGCTGGCGCCACTACAGGCCCGCCCGCTCGTGATCGCGCACCTTCGCGGCCGCATCTTCGAGAAGCATCCGAACCGGATCGTCGTCGACGTCAACGGCGTGGGCTACGACGTGGCCGTGCCGCTGTCGACGTTCTACGGTCTCGGCGAGACCGGCGCCGACATCGCGCTCCGGATCCACACGCACGTCCGGGAGGACGCGCTCTCGCTCTTCGGATTCGCCACGCGGATCGAGCAGGAACTGTTCGAGCGCCTGATCGGCGTGAGCGGCATCGGTCCAAAGGTGGCGCTCGCGGTGCTCTCGGGCATCGAGCCGCAGGAGCTGGTCGGCGCGATCCAGCGCGACGATCTCGGGCGGCTGACCGCAATTCCGGGTGTCGGCAAGAAGACCGCCGAACGCATCGTGCTGGAGCTGAAGGATCGCCTGCCGCGAGTGGAGCACACGCCTGCGCCCGAAGGAACACCCGTGCCGGCGTCGGCGCTGCGCGACGACGTGCTCTCGGCGCTGATGAATCTGGGGTATCATCGCCCGCTCGCCGAAAAAGCCGTCGACGCCGCGATCAAGGCGAAGACCGGCGATTTCGAGCAGACGCTGCGGCAGGCCCTCCGCGAACTGGCCAGGTAACAGATGGACGACCGACTCGTCACGGCCGCCCGGGTCGATGAAGACGCGCAGTACAAAGCGGGGCTGCGTCCGCGCGCGCTGGACGACTACATCGGGCAGGACCGCATCCGCGAGAACCTGCAGGTGTCGATCGCGGCCGCGCGCCAGCGTGGCGAAGCGCTGGACCACGTGCTGCTTTACGGTCCCCCTGGCCTCGGCAAGACGACGCTTGCCTATGTGATTGGCAACGAGCTCAGGGTCGCGGTCCGTGCCACCTCCGGCCCCGTGCTCGAAAAGCCTGGAGACCTGGCCGCCCTCCTCACGAACCTCGGCGAGCGCGAAGTGCTCTTCATCGACGAGATCCATCGCATGTCGCCGGTGATCGAGGAGATCCTCTATCCCGCGCTCGAGGACTACGAGCTCGACATCATGATCGGCCAGGGTCCGAGCGCGCGCTCGGTGAAGGTGCCGCTCCAGAAGTTCACGCTCATCGGCGCGACCACGCGTGCAGGGCTGCTGACGTCGCCGCTGCGCTCTCGCTTCGGCATCGTCCACCGGCTCGAGTTCTACGAGGCCGCGGACCTCGAGGAGATCGTGCGGCGCTCGGCGCGGATCCTCGACGTGCCGATTGCTACGGAGGCCGCGGCGGAGCTGGCACGCCGCTCGCGCGGGACGCCGCGCATCGCGAACCGGCTCCTGCGGCGCGTGCGCGACTTTGCGCAGGTGCGCGCTGACGGTACGATTACGCTCGACGTGGCGCACGCCGCGCTGAAGCTGCTCGAAGTCGACGAGCACGGCTTTGACGAAGTCGACCGCAAGCTGCTCAAGACCATCATCGAGAAGTTCGGCGGCGGTCCGGTTGGCGTCAACAGCATCGCCGCGGCGATCAGCGAAGAGAAGGACGCCATCGAAGACATCTACGAACCGTACCTGATCCAGATCGGATTCCTGGATCGGACGCCGCGCGGGCGTGTCGCGACCGCGCGCGCGTACGGCTATTTCGGACTGACGGCGCCGGGAAGGGACTCACGACTGTGGTAACCGCTCAGAAGCAGGGTCAGGAGAAGCGCACCCCGCGCTGCTCCGGACGGCCGGTCTACATCCGATCGCTGGCGACCTACGTGCCGCCGCGGGTGCTGACCAACGCCGATCTCGAGAAGATGGTCGAGACGACCGATGAGTGGATCCTGCAGCGAACCGGTATTCGCGAGCGTCACATCGTGGACGCTGGCGTCGCGACGTCGGACCTGGGCAAGGAGGCCGCCCTCGACGCGATTGCGCGCGCGGGGCTCACGCCCGACGACATCGGCCTGATCGTCGTCGGCACGGTGACGCCCGACATGATGTTTCCGAGCACCGCCTGCCTGATCCAGCACAAGATCGGGGCGCACCGCGCGTGGGGGTTCGACCTGAGCGCGGCCTGCTCGGCGTTCACCTACGCGCTCACGACCGCCAGCCAGATGGTTGCGTGCGGCGGCCACGACCATGCGCTCGTCGTTGGCGCCGACGTGATGTCGAGCATCATCGACTACAAGGATCGCGCAACCTGCGTGCTGTTCGGCGACGGCGCGGGGGCCTGCGTGATCTCCGCTGCGAATCCAGAGGACGGCGGCGGCATCATCGACTACGAGCACGAGGTGGACGGCAGCGGCGGTCCCGCCCTGTGCATGCCGGCGGGGGGCAGCCTCAAGCCCCCGTCGCGCGAGACGGTGGACGAGCGGCTGCACTACGTGAAGCAGGACGGGCAGACCGTGTTCAAGTTCGCGGTCCGGAAGACGGAGGAGATCGCGCGCCGCATCCTGGAACGCAACGGCCTTACCGCCGCCGACCTGGACCTCTTCGTGTCGCACCAGGCGAACCGGCGGATCATCGAGTCGGCGACCGAGAAGCTCGGCGTCGATCCCGCGAAGGTCGTCATCAACATCGAGCGCTTCGGCAACACAACGGCCGCGACCATCCCGCTCGCGCTGAGCGACGCCATCGCCGCCGGGCGGCTGAAGAAGGGACACCTCGTTCTGTTGTGTTCGGTCGGTGCGGGGTTCACGGCCGGATCGGTCCTCCTGCGCTGGGGGTTCTGATCCCCGATCCCTGTTCCCCAATCCCTGATCCCTGATCGAGATGGACCGAATGCAGGCGCTGCGGGCATGGCAGCGCCTCCTGGACAGCGCCTTTCGAGTACCCGGCACGCAGCTGCGCTTCGGATGGGACCCGATCATCGGCCTCGTCCCGTGGGCGGGCGACGTGGCCACAGCGCTCCTCGCCTGCGCGCTGATCGTGCAGGCCCACCAGATGCGCGTGCCCAGGGTCGTGCAGCTGCGGATGCTCATCAACGTGGCGGCCGACGTCCTCGTTGGCCTCGTGCCCTTCCTCGGCGACGTCGCCGATGTCTTCTGGAAGGCGAACGCGCGGAACATGCAGCTGCTGGAGCGGCACGCCGCGCAGGCGCAGCCGCCGACCCTCGCCGATTACCTGTTCGTCGGCCTCGTGCTCGCGGCGGTGCTCGCGGTTGCCGCCCTTCCGCTCCTCGTGATGTACTGGCTGCTCGATGTCGTCTTTCAGCGGCCGCTCATCTGAGCCGGCGTCCCGGATCTTCCTGCTCTCGCCAGCCAACTGCGGCGGCGCCCGCGCGCGTCTCGTGCTGTCGCCGGCGGCGCAGTTCGATCTCGCACGACAGCTGAACGGTCCCGACGGCGTCGAGCTGGGTGACCTCTTCGCGTTCGTCAGCGGCCTCTACTTCCGCGGCAAGCTGGCGTACGCCCGCCGGTTCGCCGCGCCGATCGATCCGGACGGCGGCGTGGCCGGCGTGCACGTGATCACGCCCAATGCGGGCCTGCGCGGCCCGGAGACACGCGTCACCGCCGACGCGATCCGCGTCTTCGCGTCCGCGGATATCGATCCGGCGAATGCAGCCTACAGGCAGCCGCTCGAGGCGAGCGCGCGTGCGCTCGCGCGGGACAGCGGCGACTGCGAGATCGTGCTGCTCGGCAGCATCGCGTCGCCGAAGTACGTGGACGTCCTGCTCGGCATCTTCGGCGACCGTCTCGTGTTCCCGATCGACTTCGTCGGCCGTGGCGACATGAGCCGGGGAGGGTTGATGCTGCGGCACGCGGCCTCGGGTGTCGAGCTGCCATACGTGCCTGTCGCCGGAGCCGTGAGGCGAGGCACGCGCCCGCCGAAGCTCGCGCCGCTCCCCCCGGCCGCCGCCAGCCGATCCGGCACGACCGGGCGCGGGCTGAAGGGCGCGACGCACGCCGACTCCGACCCGATCATCGACTGATGCCGCGCGCCGCCCAGATCCCCGACGACGTCGACAATGTCACGCTCGCGGTGGATGGACGCGAGGTCAGGCTCACCAACCTGCGCAAGGTCTTCTGGGAGGCGCAGCCGCTGACGAAAGGTGACCTGCTCCGGTACTACCTGGAGATCGCGCCGGCCCTCCTGCCGCACCTGCGGGACCGCGCGATGGTGATGAAGCGGTATCCGCATGGCGCGGCCGGCGAGTTCTTCTTCATGAAGCGTGCTCCGAGTCCGCGGCCCGACTGGATCGAGATCTGCTCGATCGCCCATGGTTCGGGCAACGTCATCGACTTCCCGATGATCCAGGATCGGCCGTCGCTGCTCTGGGTGATCAACCTGGGGTGCATCGACCTGAACCAGTGGTACGCGCGCTGCGACGACGTCGATCGGCCGGACTACCTGCACTTCGATCTCGACCCCGGGCCGGGCGCCGACTTCAGCGCCGTGCGCCAGGCCGGTCTCATCGTGAAGGAAGCGCTCGATGCGCTGGCGATGCCGTCCCTCGTCAAGACAACCGGCTCGAAGGGCCTGCACATCTACGTGCCGATCGTCCGCGGTCCCGTGCAGAAGCAGGTGTGGACGTTCGCCAAGGCGCTCGCGCGTGAGCTGGCCACGCGGCACCCGAAGCTTGTGACGGCGGAGTACAAGGTTGCCAGGCGGCCACATGGGCGCGTGCTCGTGGACTACAACCAGAACGCGTGGGGGCGCACGCTGGCGTCCATCTATTCCGTGCGTCCCAGACCCGAGGCGACCGTGTCGACGCCGATCACGTGGGAGGAGGTCGACGCCGGCATGCGCATCGAGGACTTCACGATGCTGAACGTGCCGGCCCGCGTCGCGTCACAGGGCGATCTGTGGAAGCCGCTCGTGCAGGCGCGCCGACGCTTCGACCTGGGCGTCTTCGTGTGACCTGACCGCTAGTCTCCGAGGAGCTCGCCGACCGGCTTGAAGTCCTCGACGTGATCGCAGATGGCCTTGATGACCATCAGCATCGGCACCGCGAGGAGCATTCCCCAGACGCTCCACACCCATCCCCAGAAGAGCAGGCCGACGAAAACGGCAACCGCGTTCATTCGGGCCGCGCGGCTGGTAAGCCAGGGCGTGAGCAGGAACCCTTCGAGGCTCGTGATCACCAGCGCGACGCTGGCGGTCAGGAAGGTCATTTCGAGCGTGCCGAACTGCAGGAACGCGATGACCGCCGCCCCCGACGACACGACGACCGGGCCGACGTACGGAATCGAGTTGAACAGCCCGGCGGCCAGACCCCAGACCGCGGCCTGTTCGATCCCGATCCAGGCAAACGCCAGCCATGTGGCGACGCCGACCAACGTGCTGGTAAAGACCTGCACCATCAGGAACGACTCGATCTGCTGATCGATCTCCTGCAGGATCTGCACGGTGATCTTCTTCTTCGCCATCGACGGACCGACGATCTTCACGAGCTTGCGGCGATAGAGGTCGCCGGATGCCAGCAGGAAGTACGCGAGGAACAGCACCAGGAGCGTCTGTCCGGCCGCCGCCGCGGCGCCATACGAGCCCCACATCACGTAGTCGCTCACGCGGAATGGCGCGTTCTCGATCTGCACGCGCGTCACGCCCGCCTTCGGCGGCGGGGCGGCGCCGGTGGCATCGGCCACCCTTTCGAGCTCGCTGGCCGCCTGCTGCACTTTGTCGAGCGCCGACGGCTCGCCGTTGCGCTGCGCTTCCACGACGCGGCGAAGACGCCGCGCGCCGTCAGGCAGCTGCTGCACGATCTCCTGCACCTGGAAACGCAGCTGATACGCGGCTGTCGCGGCTCCGCCGACGAGAGTCAGCAGGACCAGGCCTGCGCCGAGCGGGCGCGGGAACCGGATGCGTTCCAGGCGCGTGACCGCCGGGTCGAGCGCATAGCTGATGAGAACTCCGAGCACGAGCGGGATGAAGACCGCTTCGCCGTACTGCAGCAGAAGCACGCCCGCGATCACGGCCAGTACGGTCAGCGCCGCGTTGCGCATGTCGACCGGCACCGGCACCACCGGGCTTGATTCCTCACTCGGCGGCGGAGCGCCGGGAGGTGCGGGGTCGCGCGGCGTGTCCGTGTCGGGCGCCGAAACGAAGCGGGCCGGTTTCGGGCTCACGGGTGCAGCTCCCTGCGTTGCAGCGACTGGTTGATCGCGAGCGCTGCCTTGGCGCCTTCGGCGGCAGCGACGATGGCGAACTGCGCGTCGTACGAGGCGTCCCCGGCGACGAACACGCCCGGCACGTTCGTCTCGCAGACGGAGGCTCGTTTCGACGGTGCCGCGCCGGTTGAACGCGCATCCGAGCTGCGCGGCAAGGTTGCAGCGAGGACGCTGGCCGGTCGTGAAGAAGATCGCGTCGCATGGAACCGGATCGCGGCCGGCGATCGCCAGGTGCGTGACCATGCCGTCACCGTGCACGCAGCGTTCGATCCGCTCGGTCCTCGCCTCGATGCCGTTTCGCAGCAGCCGCTCGCGTCCACGGCGGTCCAGCCTGCCGCCGTTGGTGCAGAGGACGACGTCGCCACTCCATGTCTTCATCGCCAGCGCGAGGTGCACTCCGCTCCCTCCGTCTCCGATCACCGCCAGGCGCCGATCACGATGCTCCCATCCGTCGCAGTACGGGCAATGGAACACGGATGTCCCGTAACAGTCGGCAATGCCGTCCACGTCCGGGAGGTTGTCGCGCACGCCGGTGGCGATGAGGAGGAACGTGCAGCACTCGACCTGCCCGCCGGCGAGCGTCACGTCGAATCCGCGTTCGCTGCGAACCACGTCGGTCACCTGGATGTCCCGGCATTCGACGCCGTACGCGCGCAGCTCGCTCCGCCCGAGGGCGTTCAGCTCCGCGGGCGCGATGCCGTCGCGCGTGAGGTAGCCGTGCAGCGCACGCGATCGGCGATTCCGCGGCCTGCCCTCGTCACAGAGCAGCACGCGACGCCGGCAGCGCCCGAGCATCAGCCCGGCGCTCAGGCCCGCAGGTCCACCTCCAACAATCAACACGTCGAACACCGGGCCGGAACTCTGCAAGACAGACTCCGTTGCGCCGTTCGCGCGGACACCGGGGCCGGTTTCCAGCTCGTCGTTAGCGGCGCCGCCGGTGACGAGTACGATGGAACTGCGTGCAGGTCAGCGACTTCGACTTCGATCTCCCGGCCGAATCCATCGCGCAGGAACCTCCCCCGCAGCGTGGCGAATCCCGGCTCCTTCGCCTGGAGCGAACCACCGGTGCGGTCGCACACTCATCCGTTGCGGACCTTCCCGCGCTGCTGCGCGCGGGCGATCTGCTGGTCGTGAACAACACACGGGTGTTTCCTGCGCGCCTGCTCGGGCATCGCGATCCGAGCGGCGGTGCCGTGGAGTGCCTGCTGGTGGCGCGCCAGCCGTCCGACACAGAGCAGCCGGACACCGAACTGTGGGAAGCGCTCGTCCATCCCGGACAGAAACTGAAGCCGGGCGCCCGCATCGTGTTCGACGGACCGATCGCGCTGCACGGAGAAGTGCTCGAGCGCCGATTCTTCGGGCGCCGGCTGGTGCGCCTCTGGACGCCGGACGGGGGGCCGGTGCAGGGTGCGGTTGACGCGGTCGGCCACATGCCGCTGCCGCCCTACATCAGGCGTTCCGATCGCGGCAGCGACCGCGAGAGGTACCAGACCGTGTTCGCGCAGTCGCGCGGCTCGATTGCCGCGCCGACCGCGGGCCTGCACTTCTCGCCGGAGATCCTGGCGCGCCTCGACGCGGCCGGCGTGGAGAAGGTGGAAATCACGCTGCACGTCGGCTACGGCACGTTCCAGCCGGTTCGTGTCGAGACCGTCGAGGACCATCGCATGGCATCCGAGGACTTCGAGATCCCGGCGGAGGCCGCGTCGGCGATCAACCGCGCGCTCGACGAGGGGCGCCGTGTCGTGGCGGTCGGGACGACGACCACGCGCACGCTCGAATCGGTGGCCCGCCTCACGGGGCGCATCACCGCGGGGCGCGGCTCGACCGACCTGTTCATCTACCCTGGCTTCGAGTTCCGCGTGCTCAGCGGACTGCTGACAAACTTTCACCTGCCGAAATCGTCACTGCTGATGCTCGTCTCGGCGTTCGCCGGACGGGAGCAGGTGCTCGCGGCGTACCGCGGCGCGGTCGCCAGCGGATACCGGTTCTACAGCTACGGCGACGCGATGCTGATCCTCTAGGCGCCGCAGGGGCGCGCATTTGTGCCGCCGTGCACTTGTGCATTACGTTAGAGCCGCCGCAATGCCATTCCACTACGACGAGTTCGATCTCTCGGGCATCCGCACGTATCCGCTGAAGTCGCGGCGGAGCAAGGCGTCGGTCGACCAGTTCTCGCGGCCGCTGGGCGAACGCGCCACGATCTCCGACTTCCTGAACGCGCTGCCCGACTTTCTCGCCGCCGCCGACCTGCGGGCCGTCGCGCGTGCGGTGGCCGACGCGGCCCGAGAGGGGACAGGCGTCGTGTGGGGCATCGGCGCCCACGTCGTGAAGACGGGACTCGCGCCGGTCCTGATCGATCTGATGGAGCGCGGCTTCGTCTCCGCCATCGCCACCAACGGCGCGACGGTGATTCACGACTTCGAGATCGCCCTCTGCGGCGCCACCTCGGAGGATGTCGACGAAGCGCTCGGGCCCGGACAGTTCGGCATGGCCGACGAGACCGGGCGGCTGCTGAACGGCGCGATCAACGACGGTGTTGCCGCGGGCCTCGGGATCGGCCAGTCGGTGACGCGCTTTCTGCACGAACGCAACCCGCAGCACGCGCGCTCGAGCATCCTCTCCGCGGCGGGACGCCTCGGGATTCCCGTCACCGTGCACGTTGCCGTCGGGACCGACATCATCCATATGCACCCGGCGGCATCCGGAGCCGCGATCGGCGAGGGCAGCCTGCGCGACTTCCGCTACTTCGTCTCGAACGTCGCGCGCCTGGAGCGGGGCGTCTATCTGAATTGCGGATCGGCGGTCGTCCTGCCGGAGGTGTTCCTCAAGGCTGTGGCGCTGGCGCGCAATCGCGGCCTGAAGCTCGAAGGCCTCACTACCGTCAATCTCGATTTCGTGCGCATGTACCGCCCGCAGACCAACGTCGTCACGCGGCCGACCGCCGGGACAGGGCGCGGCTACTCGCTCGTCGGGCACCACGAGCTGATGATTCCGCTGCTCGCCGCTGCGATCAGGGATCAGGGATCGGGGACCAGGGATCAGGGATAGGTCGCGCGGACGGTGGCAGTGGTCGCCCCTAGCCCTTGAGCCCGCGCCCCTCGTGTTAACATTTTGGGGTTCCAGCGCCGGAGTAGCTCAGTTGGTGAGAGCACGCGTCTCATAAGCGCGGGGTCGGCGGTTCAAGTCCGCCCTCCGGCACCAGTTCCCGCCGCCCTGTCGGTTCCACTTCCATGTCTCTGGTCGATCGCGTCCGGCGGACGATCCGACGATTTCAACTGGCGCGTCCCGGGACGCGGCTGGTCGCCGCCGTGTCCGGCGGTCCCGACTCCGTGGCATTGCTGCACGTGCTCCGCGACCTGCATCAGGCGCGGGAACTGCAGCTTGTCGGGATGGCGCACCTGAATCATCAGCTCCGCGCCGAGGCCGACGCCGACGAACGCTTCTGTGCCGCGCTCGCGGCGGACCTCGGCCTGCCGTTTCTGTCCGAGCGCGCCGATGTGCGCGCGCTCGCCCTCGACGAACAGCGATCGATCGAAGATGCCGCGCATGTCGCGCGCCACGCGTTCTTCGAGCGCGCCCGCGCGGCTCACACCGCGGACGTCGTCGCGGTGGGTCACACCGCCGACGACCAGGCGGAAACCTTCCTGCTGCGTCTCCTGCGCGGCGCAGGGTCGCGGGGACTTGGTGCGATGCACCCGCGTTCGGGTAGTGTTGTGCGGCCGCTGCTCGAGTGCCGCCGCAGCGAACTGCGCGCGTTTCTCGAGGCACGCGCGCTGACGTTCGTGATCGACGCCAGCAACGCCGACACCGGCATCCCGCGAAACCGCGTGCGAGCGGAGCTCATTCCGTTCCTCGAGGATCGCTTCAACCCGAACGTCGTCGACGTGCTCGGACGGGACGCGGAGCTGGCACGCGCCGACGAGGCCTATCTCGACGAGGTCGCCGCCGCGTGGTCCGCCGCGCATGTCCGCCCCCACCGGGGTGGCTGCGCGATCGACGCCACCGAACTGTTGAAGACGCCGCTCGCGATCGGGCGGCGCGCACTGCTGCGCGCGATGACGTCCGTTGGAGCTGAGCCGATGAGCTTCGAGCATGTCGACCGCGCATGGTCTGTCGTGCTCGGCCTGGCGGCCGCGTCCGAGGCGCCGGGCGTCCGTGTGGAACGTCGCGACGAATTGGTCGTCTTAAGAGGCAGGGCCGGGTCTACCCGCAGAGCTGTGCTGGACGAGCGTGCCGGAGTTCAGGTATCCGCTGCCGGTTCCCGGCGAAGCAGTGCTGCCTGAGCTTGGCTGCGCAGTTTCTGCCGAACTTGCAACGTCGGCGGGCTCCGTAACGCCGCCGAACGGGCTCGCGACGCTGGTTTCGCTGGACCGTATTGGGGCGTTTCCCCTCGCCGTCCGGAACCGGCGGCCTGGCGATCGCCTCCGTCCGGGCACGGCCGGTCGCCGCAAGCTGCAGGATCTGCTGGTGGATCGCAAGGTGCCGCGCGAAGATCGGGATCGCATCCCGATCGTCGTCGACGCCAACGACCGGATCGTCTGGGTGGCCGGGCACGCGCTCGACGAGGACTTTCGCGTGACGGACCCTGCGCAAGCCGTGGTAATCTTGAGACTTAAGGCTGGGGGAGGCTCGTTTTGAATTCGACCTTGAGGAGCTTGCTGTTCTGGATGGTGCTCGTCGTCGCTGGCGTGCTCATCTGGAACTTCGCCAGAGGGTACGAGACGCGCGACCACCAGCTCACGTTCAGTGAGTTCATGTCCGCGGTCGATGCTGGCAACGTTCAGCGTGTCGTCATCACGGGCCAGGAGATCTCTGGCACCACCAAGGACAGTCCGAACCAGACCTTCCGCACTTACGCGCCCACGCAGTACGAAGGGCTCGCCAACAAGCTGATCGATCGCGGCATCACGGTTTCGTCGAAGGAACCGACCGCGAGTCCGTGGGCATCGCTGCTCTACAACTGGGCGCCGTTCCTCGTGATGATCGGCTTCTGGGTGTTCTTCATGCGGCAGATGCAGAGCGGCGGCAACAAGGCGCTGTCGTTCGGCAAGAGCAAGGCGAAGCTTTCCTCCAGTTCGCAGAAGAAGGTGACGTTCAAGGACGTCGCCGGTGTGGACGAGGCGAAGGAGGAACTGCAGGAGATCATCGAGTTCCTCAAAGAGCCGCAGAAATTCCAGAAGCTCGGCGGCCGTATTCCGAAGGGCGTCCTGCTGATGGGCCCTCCGGGAACCGGTAAGACGTTGCTCGCGCGCGCGGTGGCCGGCGAAGCGAACGTCCCGTTCTTCTCGATCAGCGGTTCGGATTTCGTCGAGATGTTCGTCGGCGTCGGCGCGTCGCGCGTCCGCGATCTGTTCGAGCAGGGCAAGAAGAACGCGCCCTGCATCGTGTTCATCGACGAGATTGACGCGGTCGGCCGTCACCGGGGCGCGGGTCTCGGCGGCGGACATGACGAACGCGAGCAGACGCTCAACCAGCTGCTGGTCGAGATGGACGGCTTCGAGTCGAACGAAGGCGTCATCCTCGTGGCCGCCACCAACCGGCCCGATGTGCTCGACCCGGCGCTCCTGCGTCCGGGCCGCTTCGATCGGCGCATCGTCGTCAACCGGCCCGACGTGAAGGGGCGCGAAGGGATCCTCAGCGTGCACACGCGGAAGATTCCGATGGCCGACGATGTGGACGTGTCGGTGCTGGCGCGCGGTTCCGCCGGCTTCTCCGGCGCCGACCTGGCCAACCTGGTCAACGAGGCTGCGCTGAACGCGGCGCGCTACAACCAGAAGGTCGTGCGCATGCACGACTTCGAGTTCGCCAAGGACAAGGTGCTGATGGGATCCGAGCGCCGCTCGATGATCATCAGCGACGCCGAGAAGCGCATCACCGCGATTCACGAAGCCGGTCACGCGCTCATGACGGTCCTGCTGCCCAACGCGGATCCGATCCACAAGGTGACGATCATCCCGCGTGGGATGGCGCTCGGGCTGACGCAGCAGCTGCCGACCGACGAGAAGCACAACTACTCGCGCGACTACCTGAACGATCAGATCGCGATTCTCCTGGGCGGCCGCATCGCCGAGGAGATCACGATGGACAGCCTCACGACCGGCGCTGGCAACGATCTCGAGCGCGCGACCGAGATGGCGCGCCGGATGGTCTGCGAGTGGGGCATGAGCGACGCGATGGGTCCGCTCACCTTCGGCAAGAAGGAAGAGCAGATCTTCCTGGGCCGCGAAATCGCCCAGCACCAGGACTACAGCGAGGACACCGCCCTCAAGATCGACCACGAGGTGAAGCGCTTCGTCACGGGCAACTACGAGCGCGCGTACGAGTTGCTGAGCAATCACAAGGACGTGCTGCTGAAGATGGCCGACGCGCTGCTCGCGCGCGAAGTGCTCGACGCCGAGCAGGTCCGACGCCTGGCGGCAGGCCTCCCGATCGACGAGCCGAAGCCCGTCGCACCCGTGGCGGCGGCTCCCGAAGAGGAATCGCGCCCGCGCGGTCAAGGAGCGCGCTCCGATGGTGCCGTCGCTCAACAAGCCCGTCACGCAGGAGTGAGACGCGAACCAATGCAGCTTCGGGTGTGACGTGTCGTCGGGTCCTCTGATCCGACGACACGTCGACCCGACAGGCCGGCTCTGACGACCCGGTCTTACCTCCCGTGTATCCCGCCCGGCGCCATCATCTCGTCCCACTACCAAACGGCCGCGAACTTTCGCTCGGCGAGCGTCCGCTCGTCATGGGCATTCTCAATGTCACGCCCGACTCGTTCGCAGAGCGACAGCCTGCCTCGATCCCGATCGCGCCTGCCGACGCGGCGCTCGCGATGGCAGCCGCCGGCGCGGACATCATCGACATCGGCGGCGAGTCGACGCGTCCAGGCGCCGAGCCGGTGGCCGAGGAGGAGGAGCTCCGCCGCGTGCTGCCGGTCCTGCGCAGGCTCGCGGGACGCCTCACGGTGCCGGTCTCGATCGACACCTACAAGGCGCGGCGTCGCGCGTGCGGCAATCGACGAGGGGGCGGCGATCGTGAACGACGTCAGCGGCCTGCAGTTCGACAGCGGCGCTTGCGGCGGCCGTGGCGCCGACGGGCGCGGCGCTCGTGCTGATGCACACGCGCGGCCGCTCCCGCGACATGTACGGCGAGGCCGTCCTACGGCGACGTGGTGGCCGACGTGGTCGCCGAACTGCGGGCGGCCGTGGAGCGCGCGGAGGCCGCCGGCGTCGCGCCGGAGCGCCTGATTGTCGACCCCGGGATCGGGTTTGCCAAACGTCCGTCGCACAGCTATGGTGTGCTGGCGCGACTGGCCGAGGTTGCCGCGGCCTGGGGCGTCCCGTGCTCGTCGGGTCCGTCGCGCAAGTCGTTCATGCGAGCGGCGCTCGACGAGCGTCCCGCGCCCGACCGCGACTGGGGCACTGCCGCCGCCGTGACCGCCGCGGTGCTGGCCGGCGCGCACATCGTGCGCGTGCACGCGGTTGCCGAGATGGTGCAGGTCGTGCGCGTGGCCGAGAACGATCCGGCGACACGGCGGACCGCTGGCGAGCGAGGCTGACAGGCTGTGAACCTCGATTGGATTGACGAGCTGCTCCGGCGACGGCCGACTCGGCTGGTGGGACCTGGCTCGACATCCTCGTGGTGTCGATCATCATCTACGAGGTCCTGAAGCTGATTCGGGGCACCCGCGCCGTGCAGATGGCGCTCGGCGGCGGTGTCCTCGTCGTGCTGTTCTACGGATCGCAGTGGGCGACACCTCGAGACCGTCAACTGGCTGATTCGCAACCTGGTCGGCTACTTCGTCTTCGCCGTGATCGTGCTGTTCCAGTCGGACATCCGGCGGGCCCTCGCGCATCTCGGCCGCGCGCCGTTCTTCCGCTACTTCGCGAAGGCGGAGTCAGCCGAGGAATCGATCGAGGAGCTCGTGGTCGCCGTCGGGCATGCTGGCCACGCAGCGCATCGGCGCCATCATCGCCGTCGAGCGGCAGATCGGGCTGCGGAACTATATCGAGGGCGGCATTCCGCTCGACGCGGAGGTGACGTATGACCTGGTGCTGGCAGTCTTCCAGCCCTCGTCGCCGCTGCACGACGGGGCGGTGATCATCCAGGAGGACCGCATCGCGGCAGCCGCCTGCTTCCTGCCGCTGACGGTCAATCCGAAGCTCGGGCAAGGAACTGGGGTCGCGGCATCGCGCCGCCATCGGGCTGACGGAGGAAAACGATTCGATTGCGGTCGTCGTGTCCGAGGAGACCGGGAGCATCTCCATCGTGGTCGACGGGCAGATCGAGCGCGGCCTCACGACCGACGCACTGCGCACGCGTCTGCGCGATGCTCGATCCTGCAGAAGCGACCCGCCCGGGTGCGCCGCGAGGTGCAGTACCACGTGAAGCCGCTCGTGGCCCGTTCCGGCATTTCGGGCTCAAGGTGTTCGCGGTCGCGCTCGCGACGTTCCTGTGGTTCGTCGTGTCTGGCGAGGAGGTCGTCGAGCGCGGCCTGCGCGATTCCGCTCGAACTGCAGCAGTTCCCCGCGGGGCTCGAGCTCCAGGGCGAAGCGCCGTCGCTCGTCGACGTCCGCGTGCGCGGTGCGTCCGGCGACTCTCAGCCGCATCGGCTCCGGCGACATCGTGGCCGTCCTCGATCTGCGGACGGCCCGCGAAGGACGCCGGCTGTACCCGATGACGCCGGAGCAGGTGCGCGTGCCGTTCGGCGTGCAGGTGGTGCGGTGATGCCGCCGAGCATCGCGCTGTCCTTCGAGGACGTCCGCGACGCAGGCAGGTGCCCGTGGTGCCGGCGCTCGAAGGCGACCCGGCGCCCGGGCTACGTGCTCGGCACGGTCACCGTCGATCCGCCGACCGTGGAAGTGATCGGCGCGGAAGAGCGCGGTTGCGCGCGCCACGGAAGCGGTGACCGAACCGGTGTCGGTTGCGGGGGCCCGCGCGACCGTCGCTGATGCAGTGACTGTCGGCATGGCGGACACTCGTTGCGCCTGAAGACGCCGCAGCTGGCGCGCGTCACCGTGGAAGTGCTTCCCGGCCCGGTCGAGCGGGCGTTGAAGGATCGGCCGTTGCAGCTGCGCAACCTCGCTGCCGGTCTCGAGGCGCAGGTCGTCACCGAACGCGGTCGAGGTGGTGCTGCGCGGCAGCCGCGAGGGCATGAGCCGGGTGGACGCGAACGCCGATGGTCACGCGTACGTCGATCTCGACCGGACTCGGGCGGGTGACTACACGCTCGATGTGCGCGTCGACGGCCTCGCAACGATGCCGGGGTCGCCCGAATCGACCCCGCGACCGTGCAGGTGCGAATTACCAGTGGCAGAGACTGACACGAGGCTGTTCGGCACCGACGGCGTCCGAGGCACGGCCGGCCGGTATCCGCTCGATCACGCGACTGTGCGCCGACTCGGCGCCGCGCTCGTGCGCGCGCTGCCGCACGGCACCGAGTCGCCGCCACGCTGCTGGTTGGACGCGACACGCGCGAGTCCGGCGGCTGGATCGAAGCGGAGCTCGCCCACGGCGCGATCGGTGAAGGCGCCGAGGTCACGAGCGTGGGCGTCGTGCCGACGCCGGCCGTCGCCTACCTGACGCGAGCCTAGCCGGCTACGACGCCGGCGTGGTCATCTCCGCCTCGCACAATCCGTTCGAGGACAACGGCATCAAGGTGTTCTCCGGGCGCGGCGAGAAGTTCACCGAGCGAGTCGAGCGCGAGGTCGAGGCGATCGTCGCCGACCGGTCGTGGGACGTCCGGCCCGGCGAGCCGGCTGCCGTGCGCGCAGTCGCCGCTGGTCGGACGCATACCTGGACGCATCTGCGCGCCGATCCTGCCGGTCGCCGACGCCCTTTCGCCGGATTCCGCTTGGCGATCGACTGCGCCAACGGCGCGACGACGACGGTCGCGCCGGCGTTGTTCGCGAGCCTCGGGTTCGACACCGTGGTCATCGGGAACGACCGGACGGCCGCAACATCAACCTGGGGTGCGGGTCGACGCACCCGCAGCGGCTGGCCGACACGGTCGTCGCGACGGATGCGCAGATGCGGCGTCGCGTTCGACGGCGACGGCGACCGCGCGATCTTCGTCGACGAGCGCGGCCGCGTCGTGAACGGCGACGCCGTGCTGCTGATGTGCGCGCGGCAGCTGCAGCGCGAGGGACGGCTGAAGGGCGACGCGATCGTCGCGACCGTCATGAGCAACATCGGCCTGGAGCTCGCGCTGCGCGAGCTCGGGATCGGGCTCGTGCGCTGCCCGGTCGGCGACAAGTACGTGATGGAGGAGATGCTGGCGCGCGGCCTGTCGCTCGGCGGCGAGCAGTCGGGGCACGTCATCTTCTCGGACTACCTGTTCACGGGCGACGGCCTGTGCACCGCGCTGAACGTCCTGCGGACGGTCGCGCTCACCGGGCGCATCGCTCGGCGAGCTCTGCCGGCGACCTCGTGAACTACCCGCAGGTGCTGCTCAACGTGCGGGTCCGCGAGAAGGTGCGATCTCGCAGACGTGCCGCGCGTCGCGGCCGCCATCGCGCGCGTCGAAGTCGCGCTTGCGGGGCAGGGCCGCCTGCTCGTCCGCTACTCCGGCACCGAGCCGCTGCTGCGCGTGATGCTCGAAGGCCAGCGACCAGGCGAGATCCACGCGTGGGCGCAGGAGATCATCGACGCGTCGTGCAGCAGCAGCTCGGCTGACCGATCTGCGCGATTTGCGATCTCACCGACTACCGATCGAGCGATTTCAGCTTCGATGCCGATTAGCGATTACCTGGTAATGGTTCGACTCTCCGTCAACGTCAACAAGGTCGCGACGCTGCGCAACTCGCGCGGCGGACCGGCATCCGCGCGTGCTCGACGCGGTGGCGGCGTGCATCGACCGCGGGCGCGGACGGCATCACGGTCCATCCGCGGGCCGATCGGCGCCACATCACGCCGGGCGACGTGCGCGACATCGCGGGGCTGCTCGCGGGCTGCATCCGGCGGTGGAGTTCAACATCGAGGGCGATCCGCGGCCGGAGCTGCTCGATCTGGTGCTACGAGGTCCGGCCCGACCAGTGCACGCTCGTGCCCGTCGTGCCAGGCGAGATCACCAGCCAGGCAGGATGGCGGCCGGGGCCGGAGACCGACCGCCTGCCCGACGTGATCGCCGCGCTGCAGGCAACGCGGGATCCGCGTCAGCCTGTTCGTCGATCCAACGGCGGCGGCGATGCGCTGGCAGAGAAGGTCGGCGCCGATCGCGTCGAGCTGTACACGGAGCCGTTCGCGCGCGCGTTCGAGCGGGGCCAGGCGGCCGCGCAGGAGTCGTTCGCGGTCTACGCGGAAGCCGCGACGAATGCCCGTGCCCGCGGCATGGGCGTCAACGCCGGCCACGATCTCGACCTGGACAACCTGGTGCTCTTTCGCGATCTGCCGCACCTCGACGAAGTGTCGATCGGCCATGCGATCATGTCGCGCGCGCTGTTCGTCGGGCTTGGGACTGTCGTTCGTGAGTACCTGACGCTGCTCGCCTCGTCCGGTGTGAGCAGCCGCAATTGAACCTCACTGCAGAAGGAGGGCGCCCGTGCGGTGCACGTCTCTGATCGTCGGAAGCGTGATGGCCATGGTCCTGAGTCTCCCCGTCGGCGCGCACGCGCAGGGCGTGAAGGCGCCGTTCGAGGATCACTACGCGGACGTGAACGGCATGCGGCTGCACTACGCGAGCGTAGGGCAGGGACCGCTGGTCCTGTTCCTGCACGGCTACCCGTCCTTCTGGTACCAGTGGAAGGATCAGATGCTCGAGATGGGCCGCGACCATCGCGCCGTGGGACTCGACATGCGCGGCTACAACCTGTCGTCCCGGCCGCAGGGGCTCGAACCCTACACGATGCCGCACCTGGTCGAAGACGTGCGGCAGTTCGTCGAAAAGATCAACGGGCAGGGGCGGAAGTTCATCCTGGTTGGCCACGACTGGGGCGCCAACGTCGCCTGGGTCTTCGCGATGTTCCACCCGGACATGCTCGAGAAGCTGATCATCGTGAACGGCGCGCACCCGTTCATCTCCGAGCGTGAGCTGCGGGAGAACCCCGCTCAGCGCTACGCCAGCAACTACTTCTTCGTGTTCAACAAGTTCCTTGCGCCGGGCGAGCAGCCGGTGGAAGAGAACGACACGCAGGGAGAGCGCCACCCGTCGCGCGCACACCGGGTTCGTCGACGCGGAGGTCAAGAGCGGCCGCTACACGGAAGCCGATCGCCAGATGTGGATCGAGGCCTGGTCGCAGCCCGGCTGGACGACCGCGGGGCTCAGCTACTACCGTGCGAATCACCGAAACCCGCCGTCCAACGATCGTCATCCGGCCTCGACGATTCCGACATCCTGGTCGGCGGCCGAAGTGACGAAGGGCGCCAAGTCGACGACCATCCAGGTGCCGACCTTCGTGATCTGGGGGATGCGCGACACGGCCATCCTGTCGAGTCACCTCAGCGGACTCGAGAAGTGGGTGCCGAACCTGAGCGTCAAGCTCTATCCCGAGGACGACCACTGGGTGATGCTCGAGAAGGCCCGGCCGGTTGCCGAGGACATCCGGCAGTTCATCGAGAGCAAGACCTTTCCGAAGGAGTCGGTCTACCGGGCGCCCGCACGCTGACGCGGCGATCCGCCGCGTGGCGTGCCGCGGCCGGCGATCCGGTATGATCGAAAGATCCATGAAGTCTGAATCGATTGCGTTCGGCGTCGCCGGCATCGTGTTCGGTCTGATCGCCGGCTGGATCATCGGCAGCCAGCAGGCGTCGATGCGCCGGGAGCGGCCGTCGCGCCGGTGCACGCTCCGCCGCCGCCGCGCCGGCAGCGCCGGCCGCGGCTCTTCTCGACGAGACCAAGGTCAAGGCGCTTCAAGGCGGTCGCCGAGCAGCGAGCCGACCAACCCGCGCCGCGCGTCGAGCTCGGCAACCTGTACTTCGACGCCGAGCGCTACGACGACGCGATCAAGTGGTACAGCGAGGCGCTGAAGCTCTCGCCGAAGGACGTCGACGTCAGCACCGATCTCGGCGTCAGCTACTACTACACGAACCAGCCGGACCGGGCGCTCGCGCAGTTCGACGAGTCGCTGAAGATCGATCCGAAGCACGCCAAGACGCTGCTGAACGTCGGCGATCGTCAAGGCGTTCGGCAAGCAGGATCTCGACGGCGCCGAGGAGGCCTGGCAGCAGGTGCATCCAGCTGGCGCCCGACAGGCGCCGAAGGGCAGGCGGCCAAGCGCGCGCTCGACAGTCTGCGCGTCGGCGCATCCGCCGGGCGCCGGGCACGGGCAAGCCGGGTGCCTGATGCTCCGCGTTCATCCTCCTGCTCGCTCCTGCTGAGCTTCTCGCTGCGCGCCGTGCTGCGCCTCTGTGGACGGCGTGCTGGAGGGTGTCCGCGGCCCCTCGCCGGAAGCCGCGCGCGGCGCGCCCCAGCGGGGCGTGCAGATGGTGCGCGATCCGGTCTGCGGCACCTTCGTCGTCCCGACGCGCGGTCACGCTGCTCGGCGGCAGCGAGCGTCTCTACTTCTGCTCGCCGCCTGCCGCGACAAGTATCGCGCGCGCAGACCGCATGAGCACCGAATCCGCCGCTTCGCGCCGACATCGTCGAGGTCGGCCGGCGCATGTACGCGCGCGGCTACACCGCCTCGAACGACGGCAACATCAGCGTCCGGCTCGGCGCCGATCGCCTGCTGATGACGCCCAAGAGCGTCTGCAAGGGGTTCATGACGCCCGACATGATGTGCATCACCGACCTCGAGGGACGCAAGCTGCAGGGCGATCGCGATCCCTCGTCCGAGATGCTGATGCACCTCGAGGTCTACCGGCAGCGGCCCGACGTGCAGGCCGTCGGTCCACGCGCATCCGCCGATGGCCACCGGGTTCGCCGTGGCCGGCATTCCGCTCGATCGCGCGGTGCTGGCCGAAGTGCTGACGACGCTCGGCAGCATTCCGATCGCGGAGTACGCGACGCCGTCGACGAGCGGAGCTGCCGGCAGCGGTCCGCAAGTACATCAAGGCGCACGACGGCATGCTGCTCGCCAACCACGGCGCGCTGACGGTCGGCGCCGATCTGTTCTCGCGCGTACTACAAGATGGAGACGATCGAGCACTTCGCGAAGATCAGCCTCGTCGCGCGCCTGCTGGGCCGCGAGAACCTGATCGCCCGCGAGGAGGTCGTCGCGGCTGCAGGGGCTGCGCGGCACCTACGGCATCAAGGCGCCGGCGCCGATCTGCGCCGATCCGGCGACTGCCGGCGGCGACCGCTGACGGCCGGCGCGATCCGCGCGACCTGCCAGGTCGTGCAGGCGCCGGAAGGCGGCGGCCTGCGGCTGGTGCCCGATCGCCGACGCGACGCCGGACGCGCTCGCGGCCGACGGCGCGATGACGAGGCGGAAATTCGGTTAACATACCGCGAACTCTCCGCGCTCATCGAAGACGCGATCCGGAGCTTGCGGTAGACGGCCGATGCAGATCAGCGACGCACAGTGCGACGGTCCGAGCCTGTAGCCGCTCGAGCCTGAAGGAGATCAGTAATGGGTGAGGCGCTTGGGATGATCGAAACGAAGGGCCTGGTCGCGATGATCGAGGCGGCCGACGCGATGGTGAAGGCGGCCAAGGTCACGCTCGTCGGCTGGGAGAAGATCGGCGCCGGCTACGTGACCGCGATCGTGCGCGGCGACGTCGCGGCCGTGAAGGCGGCGACCGATGCCGGCGCCGCGGCGGCGCGGCGCGTCGGCGAGCTCGTGTCGGTGCACGTGATTCCGCGGCCGCACGCCAACCTCGAAGACGCGCTGCCGATCGGCAAGGCCGACCGAGCGCGAAGGCCTGAGCGCGGGTGCTCCTCGCAAAGATCGTCGGGACCGTCGTGGCGACGCGGAAGGATCCGCGGCTCGTCAGCAGCAAGCTGCTCGTCGCGCGGCCGATCGATCCGC
Organism: uncultured Acidobacteriota bacterium; assembly: GCA_963748265.1. Lineage (GTDB taxonomy): Bacteria > Acidobacteriota > Vicinamibacteria > Vicinamibacterales > CAVVIG01 > CAVVIG01. The sequence goes on from CAVVIG010000009.1 coordinate 230,043, forward strand.
GCGGCAAGGCCGAAGGCAGCTATCTGGTCGCCGTCGACACCGTCGACGCCGGCGTCGGCGAGACGGTGCTCGATCGTCAGCGGCAGCTCGGCCCGCATGGCGTCGGGCCTGAAAGACTGTCCGGTCGACGCCGCGATCGTCGGCATCGTCGACACCGTGGAAGATCACCGCGACTGCATGCAGCTCGCCCGGGTCATCGGCGACGTCGTGGCCACGCGCAAGGACGAGAACCTCGTCGGCGATCACGCTGCTGATCGTGCAGCCGCTCACGCCCGAGCGCGAGCCGGCGGGCCGGCCGCTCGTCGCCGTGGATGCGGTGGGCGCCGGCGTCGGCGAGGAAGTGTTCTTCGTCCGCGGCAAGGAAGCGAGCTTTCCGTTCTATCCCGCCGAGCCGCCGGTCGACGCCGGCATCGTCGGCATCGTCGATCACTGGGACGTGGAGACGTCCGGTCAGATGCCGATTGCATGGCGATCCGACTGATCATGCAGATCGCACGGTCGTGGGAACGGTCGTCGCCACCCAGAAGCACCGGAAGTTCGAGGGCGCCAAGCTGCTGCTGGTCCAGCCGCTCGAACCTCGACGACTCGCCGCGCGGCACGGCGCTGCTCGCGGTCGACGGCGTCGGCGCCGGCGTCCACGAGAAGGTGCTGGTCGTGCTCGAGGGGCGGGCGGCCGGCGAGGCGCTCGGCCGGAAGGCGGCGCCCGTCGACGCCGCGATCATCGGCATCATCGATCGGTCGACATCGATGACGATATCTGAGCAGGAGCTGCGCGCGATGGTCCGCGACGCCATCGCGCGGCATGCCGGTGCCGGCCGGATCCGCGGACCTGCGCACGCGTGCCCAGAGCCGCGAACGGCTGCCATGTCAGCACGCGAGCCGCGTGCCTGCTGCCGTCGTCGCGGCGACGACGACGGCAGCTGCGTCATCGAGCCGTCGGTCCGCTGCAACCACTGCGGCTACTGCCAGTCGCTCGGCCACTAGACCGCGGTCAGCTCACACGTCATGCCTCGCCATCCTCGTCACCCGCAGGCTCCCGTCCTCGGTCATCACCAAGCTCGAAGCCGTCGGCGACGTCGACTCTACGCCGGCGACGGCGCGATGCCGCCCGAGGAGCTGCGCGCGCGCGTCGGCGGCAGGACGCGCTGGTCACGATGCTCACCGAGCAGGTCGACGCGGCGTCATCGACGCCGGCGACGCAGCTGAAGGTCGTCGCGAACGTCGCCGTCGGCTACAACAACATCGACGTGGCCTACGCGCGGTCCCGCGGCGTGATCGTGACGAACACGCCGGACGTGCTGACCGAGTCGGTGGCCGACTTCACGTGGGCGCTGATCCTGGCGATCACCCGCCGGCTGGCCGAAGGCGAACGGCTGGTGCGCCGCGGCGACTGGAAGGGGTGGGCGTTCGACTTCATGCTCGGGACCGAGCTGCGCGGGCAAGCAGCTCGGGCTCGTCGGCTTCGGCCGGATCGCGCGGGCCGTGGCGGCGCGCGCCGCGGCGTTCGGCATGCGGGTCGCCTACACGTCGCGTCGGCGACGTCGACGCTCGACGGCGCCGAGGCGCATGTCGCTCGATCGGCTGCTCAACACGTCCGACATCGTGTCGCTGCACGTGCCGCTCAACGCCGAGACGCGGCACCTGATCGATCGGCGCGCGCTGGCGCGGATGAAGCGGTCGGCGTATCTGATCAACACCGCGCGCGGGCCGGTCGTCGACGAGGAGGCGCTCGCCTGGGCGCTCGCAGCAGCGGTCTGATTGCCGGCGCGGCGCTCGACGTCTACGAGAACGAGCCGGCGGTGCATCCCGATCTGCTGCCGCTCGAGAACGTGCTGCTCGTTCCGCATCTCGGCAGCGGCACGACCGAGACGCGGACGGCCATGGCCGACCTCGCGGTCGACAACGTCGTCGCGGTGCTCGCCGGCACGCCCGCCGGTCACACCGATTCCGGTGATGCACGATGCAGCCGGCGTCGGCCACGAACGTCGGAGCACGGTGATGCGCGCGCTCGCGCGCGCGATCGACGGCCTCGAGCTGCCGGCGGTCGAGAAGATCTCGGAGAGCCAGGAAGAGGATCCGTTTCAGGTGCTCATCGCGACGCTGCTGTCGGCGCGCACGCAGGATGCGACGACGCTGGCGGCTTCGACGCGGCTGTTCAAGGTGGCGCGAACGCCGCAGGCGATGGCGGCGCTCGACGGTCGGGCGGATCGAAGCGGCTGATCTACCCGGTGAGCTTCTACCGCCACAAGGCGCGGCACGTGAAGGCGACCTGCCGGCTGCTGGTCGAGCGCTTCGGCGGGCGCGTGCCGGCGACGATGGAGGAATTGCTGACGCTGCCTGGCGTGGGGCGCAAGACCGCGAACCTGGTGCTGATCCTGGCGTTCAAGAGCCAGCAGCAACATCTGCGTGGACACCCACGTCCACCGCATCTCGAACCGGCTGGGCTGGGTCAAGACACGCACGCCGGACGAAACCGAGCAGGCGCTCTACGCGGCGACCGACGCCAGGTGGTGGCCGCACATCAACCTGTACCTGGTGACCTGGGGACAGAACGTCTGCCGGCCGGTCTATCCGCGCTGCACGGGCTGCGTCATCGCCCGCTGTGCCCGCGCATCGGCGTGATCGCAGGTATCGAAGCGGCCTGCGCCAACCGAGGTGGCGGGTTGATCCATCGCGCGGCCGCCGCGGTGCTGGTCGTCGCGGCGCTGTCAGGCCACGCTCGTGGTCCGTTGCTCCTCGCGCAGGAGGCCGTGCCGTCGTCATCGTCGAGACCGCGCGCGGCCGTTTCGCATTCGAGCTCCTTCAACGGAGGCGCCGTTGTCCGTCGCGCACATCGTGGAGCTGGTGCGCGAACGTTTCTACGACGGTCAGCGTGTCCACCGCGCGCTTCCGGGCTTCGTCGTCCAGTTCGGCGATCCGCAGACGCGCGATGCGAGCCGGCGCGACGTGTGGGGCAAGGGGGCGGGCGCCTCGAGCGGGAAGCCGATCGGCGTCGCGGAGATGAACTCGCGGCGGCACACCGCAGGCGCCGTGGGCGTTGGCACACATGGGTGAGCCGGCCATGGCGGACAGCCAGATCTACATCACGCTGGCGCCGCGGCCCGATCTGGATGGCCGGTACGCGGTGATCGGGCGAGTCATCGAAGGTGAAGAAGTGCCGCCCAGTCTCGAAGTCGGCGACGAGATCCAGCGGGTCTACCTGAGGGAGTAGCTGTCGCGCTTCACGCGCAGGACGTCCGCGAGCTGCGGGTACCGGGCGGCGAACTCCGGCGGGTACTCGCCGTCGATCGGCTCGCCGAGCTGCTTCTTGATCATCGCGGCGTTCGCCACGGACTTCGCCGAGAAGTGATTGTTCGTGTACAGGTACGCCTTCTTCACGATGCGGCGCGCCGCGACCGCCGTGTCGCTGAACTCCTTCAGCTCCTCGTCTGAGTAGAGGTAGTTGTAGCGGTCTTCGGCCGCATCGTGCTTCCACCACTGCGCCGCGTTCCGCCCATGGAGGCGCATGTAGTAGAACCCCTTCACGTTCGGAAGGCGGTTCTGCCTGATGGAGAAGCGGAACTTCGGCTCGTCGATCTGGACCCACGCGGCCCCGGCCTCGTTCAGCAGATCGAGCGTGGATCCGAACGCGTCGCTCCAGCTGCTGTGCCGGAGCTCGACGGCCACCGGGTAGTCGGCAAGCCCTGCAGCAGGCCCTGGAGGTAGTCGCGTTCCGCCGCGCCGTCCTTGAAGCTCGGGGGAAACTGCGCGAGCAGGGCGCCAAGCTTGCCCGCCGACGCGAGCGGTTCGATGCCGCGGCGGAACTCGTCGAGGTCCGCGGCGCCGGGACGCGCCAGCTCGCGCACCGCATCGTCGCTGCCGACCGGCGTGTGAAGCGAGCGCCGCAGCGTCTGCTCGAACATGCGCGGATGCGTGAACTTCTGATAGAGCTTGACTGCGAACTCGAACCCGGCGGGCGTGCGCTTCGCCCAGCTCTTCGAGACCGTCGCCCGCGGCTGACCGTAGAAGGTCGAGTTGACCTCCACCGTGTCGAAGTGCTCCGCGTAATAGGCGAGCTCGTCGAACCCCTTCGGACGCCTGCCCGCGGCCGGGTAGAAGACGCCGTTCCACGTGCCGCGGCCGTTCGGATAGTTCCAGCCCGACGTGCCGATGCGGAGGTCGCCCACACACATACAATAGAAGAATTGGCAGTTGCGTGATTCGGATTTAGATGCTGACGGTCAACGAGATCTTCCATTCGATTCAGGGCGAGTCCACGCGGGCAGGTGAACCGTGCGTCTTCGTGCGGCTCACGGCGTGCGATCTGCGCTGCTCGTGGTGCGACACGCCGTACGCCTTCTACGAAGGGCGCAAGCGCTCGCTCGACGACGTCCTGCGCGAGGTCGAGCGGTACCAGTGCCCGCTGGTCGAGATCACGGGCGGCGAGCCGCTCCTCCAGGAAGACGTGTATCCGCTGATGGATGCGTTGCTCGAGCGCGGCCACACCGTGATGATCGAGACCGGTGGACACCGCTCGATCGCGCGCGTGCCGCCGGCGGTCGTTCGCGTGATGGACGTCAAGTGTCCCGCGAGCGGCGAGTCGGACAAGAACCTGTGGGCGAACCTGGACCTCGTCGGGATGAACGACGAGGTGAAGTTCGTCGTGCAGGATCGCGCCGACTACGAGTTCGCCCGCGACGTCATCGCCAGACACGACCTCGCGCGCCGCGTCGGCGCAGTGCTCCTGTCGCCGGTGCACGGCGTGCTCGACGCGAAGCTGCTCTCCGAATGGGTGCTGGCCGACCGGCTTCCAGTCCGCCTGCAGCTGCAGCTGCACAAGTTCATCTGGACGCCACAGACGCGTGGGGTCTGAGATGCGCGCCGTCGTCCTGCTGAGCGGCGGCCTGGACTCGTACACGGCGGCCGCCATCGTCAGGGCAGAGGGGTTCAGCCTCGACGCGCTCACGATCTCCTACGGGCAGCGGCATGCGGAGGAAGTGGCCGCCGCGCGGCGCGTGGCAGCGGCGCTCGGCATCGAGCGACATCTCGAGATCTTCCTCGACCTGCGCGGCATCGGCGGCTCGTCGCTGACGTCGGATCTGCCTGTCCCCGAGGACCGCGATCTGTCGGCCACCGACATCCCATCCACGTACGTCCCGGCCCGCAACACGATCTTCCTGTCGCTCGCGCTCGGCCTGGGCGGAAGTACGCGGGGCGACCGATCTCGTCATCGGCGTCAATGCGCTCGACTATTCCGGGTACCCGGACTGCCGGCCTGAGTTCATCGCGCGCTTCGAGGCGCTGGCCAACGTGGCGACGCGCGCGGGCGTCGAAGGTGCGCAATTCCGGGTGCACACGCCGCTGATCTCCATGACCAAGGCCGACATCATCCGCCGGGGCATCGCCCTTGGCCTCGATTACGGCCTCACTCACAGCTGCTACAACCCCGACCCTGACGGACGTCCCTGCGGACGCTGCGACAGCTGTGCGCTGCGCGCGCGCGGGTTCGCCGAGGCCGGGCTGCCGGATCCGGCGCTGACGGTCTGAGCCGATGCGCGCATCTGCGACCGAACGTCTCTATTACGACGATGCCTACATGACCGAGTTCGAGGCGACAGTGCTCGACGTTCAGCCGCGCGGCCAGCGGCTCGCCGTTCGACTCGATCGCACCGCGTTCTATCCGACATCCGGCGGGCAGCCGTTCGACGTGGGCACCCTCGGCGGCGCCTCGATCGTTGGCGTCGAGGACGACGAACAGGGCAGCGTCGTCCATGTGGTGGACGGTTCTCCCGCAGCCGGCAGTTGGCGTCGTCCTGCGTGGGGCCATCGACTGGAGCCGCAGGTTCGATCACATGCAGCAGCACACCGGGCAGCACGTGCTGTCCGCCGTGCTGGAGCGTGCGTTCGGTGCCCGCACGGTCAGCTTTCACCTCGGGGCCGACGCATCGACGATCGACGTCGACCGCGAGCTGACGCCGTCGCAACTGGCCGACGGGGAGCTGGCCGCGAATCGCGTCGTCTGGGACGATGCGGCAGTGTCAGTTCGCTACGTGACCGAGGACGAAGCGCGTTCGCTTCCCCTGCGGAAGGAGCCGGGGCGCACCGGCAGGTTGCGGCTCGTCGAGATTCCCGGCGTCGACCTCTCGGCGTGCGGCGGAACGCACGTCAGGCGCACCGGTGCGATCGGCCAGATTGCGCTGGTGTCGTGGGAGCGGTTCAAGGGAGGACAGCGGGTCGAGTTCCTTTGCGGTGGCCGCGCGATCTCGAAGTTCCGGCGCTTGCGCGACGCTGCCGCGTCCGCCGTTCGTCTGCTTTCGGTGCTCCCCGATGACGTGCCCTCCGCGATCGAGCGGATGCAGGGCGAGCTGAAGGAGCAGCGGCGCGAACTGTCGGCCGCCCAACTCGAACTGGCCCGCTACGAGGCCGTGTCGCTCGTCGATTCCGCCAATCTCGTCGCTGGTGTCCGGCTCGTTGCGCGCGTTGCCGCAGGCGATGCCGGCCGGCTCAAGGCGCTCGCCGCGGCAATCGCCACGCGGTCCGGCGCCGTCGCCCTGTTGGTGTCGGAGTCCGCCCCGGTGCTCGCCCTGGCCGCGCGCGCCCCGGACGTCGCGCTGCCGTGCCAGGATCTGGTTGCCTCCCTGGCAAAGCAGTTTGGCGGACGCGGCGGAGGAAGGCCGGACTTCGCGCAGTGCGGCGGGCTTCAGGGCGCTCCGGCGGAGATTCTGGCCGCGGCGCGTGCCTTCGTCGCCGAACGACTCACCCTGGGAATGTAGGGTCCCGTCTTTAGACGGGACCGACCGTCTTTAGACCGGACCTGCAACTACCGCGGTGCCCGCGCGAACTCCGCCAGGGCTGCGATGATCGCGTCGGTAATCGCATCGACCGCATCCGTCGGCACGCCGTAGTTGTTGGCGACGATCGAAAAGGCCAGCGGCTCTCGATCGGCCGTGCGTCACGAACCCCGCCACCGCCCGCGCGTTCGAGAACGAGCCCGTTTTTGCGCGCACGTTCCCCTCAGCGGCGGTCCTTTTCAGCCGCTGCGCGAGCGTTCCAGACCGGCCGGCCACCGGGAGCGCCGCCATGAACTGGTCGCGCAGGCGCGGGTCGGCGTACACGTGTGCCAGCACCGTCGTCATCGCTTCTGGCGTCAGCAGGTTGTAGCGCGAGAGGCCGGAGCCGTCGACGACATGCACGTGCGCCGGCTGAACCCCCCAGTTCGCAAGCACCTTGCGCTCGACCTCGAGGCCTGCGTCCATCGTGCCGCTCGCGGCCTGCGAGAGTCCGACGGTCCGCAGCAGTGTCTCGGCATAGAGGTTCTGGCTGAGCATCATCATCGTCTCGGCCAGTGACGTCAGCAGCGGCGACTTGTGTGCCAGCACCACGGTGGCGCGATCGAGCTCCGGCGGCGACGACAGGTCGCCGATGTCCACTGCCTCGCCGCGCACGTCGATTCCGGCGGCGCGAAGCCCTTCGCGGACCGCCGTGGCGTAGTAGAGCGTCGGGTTCGCCACCGCGATGGTGCGCGCCAGCCGGCTGCTCCGCAGCGGCACCGTTCCCATGACGTCGATCGCACCGTCGCGCGGATGCGGCTGCACGAGGAGCATGGGCAGCGAACGCGGCGCGCCGGTCCGGACGTCGATGTTCAGCCGCACGCCCGCGTATGGCGGTGTCAGCGTGACGATTGCGGGCAGGTCGGCTGACGCCGCGGGGGCGGCGAGGATCTGTGCTGCGTTCTGGTTGAACTGCAGCGCGCCCGCAGGCGACGAGTAGCTGAACGCCAGATCGTCCCACGCCCACCCGCTGCCCAGACCGCTGTCCGGGAACGCGCGATCGTCGCCGATGATGCGTCCGGCAATCGCGCTGATGCCGAGATCCCGCAGACTGCCGGCCCACGTGCGAAACAGCGTCGTCGCGGCGCCGTCCCAGTCGTCGAGGCTCGGATCCCCGGAGCCGACGATGACGAGGTCGCCCTCGAGCGTCCCGCCGCTGACGCCTCCCGTCGCGAACACGCGCGTCTCGAACGTGTGATCCCATCCGAGCTGGTCGGCCGCGACCGCGAGGGTTACGACCTTGAGCGACGATGCGGGGGTGAGCAGCCGGGAGGCGTTGACGTTCGCGATCCACTCGTTCGTCGTCAGCGAGCGAACCGCGACGCCCCACGTGCCGGCGGCGACCGACGGGTCCTCAGTCAGCGTGCTGATGCGCTGCTGCAGAGCGGGCAGGGCATCTGCGCCCGCCGGGGCCGGCGATGTCTGCTGGAAGGGGAGTGGAGCCGGTGATGCGGGGGCTGGCGCGCCGTGGCGCGCCAGCAGAAAGGTGATCGAGAGAACGGCTGCGAGCAGCCGTCCGCTCATTTTGCGAACTCGTCGACGGACTTCAGGGCCTCGTCCAGCTTCTCGGCGTCGATCTTCGACGCGCCCGGATCGTCGGGCCGCGAGGCGTACGCGTCGGCGCCGCTCTTCGCGAACAGCACACGCTCTTCCTTCTTGCCGTCGTCGTACTTGGCGACGACCGTCATCGCCGGCGAGGCGAGTCCGGTGCGGGCCGTGGAGTCGACGAAGCTGACCGTGCGGATGTCCGCGAGAGCCGCCACGAACGTCTGGAACTTGTCCTTGTCGGGGTCGGCCGGCGTCGGGCTGACGCGCTTCCACGTGTCCGCCGCGTCCTCGCTCTGTCCCTTCACCTTGTCGAACGCGAGCGTCTGGCCGTTCCTGGTGATCTCCAGGCGAGTGGCCGTGAAGGCGCGCATTTCGAAGAGATCCTTGCGCCGGTAGTCGGAGACCGTCTTGCGGAGGTCGTCAGCCGCAGTCTTCTGGATCGTGAACACGTCGGGCCGCGACACGTCGCGGACGTACACCGTGTTCTCGTCGGCGTTCGCCCCGAGCGCCACCGACGCGCGCGCGCTGCCCAGATGCAGGTTCACCACCGCCGACGGTTTGTCGAGCCCGAACTTCTTCATCTCGTCCGGCGTCGGCGAGGTGGACGCGATGGCGCTCATCTGCAGGCCGCCGATGCTGTTCACCAGGCCGTCCGCCGCCGACTGGTCGGCGCGTGCGGCGATCGGCTTTGCCACCGCCCAGTTGCCGTCCTTCTTCGCGAGCTCGAACGCGGTGGTGCCGACGATGGCGTCGAAGCCGTCCACCTTCTCACGGTCGAACGTCACGATCGCTTTGTCGCGCAGATCGAAGGTCGACTTGTTGAACGTGGCCTGGTTGTACTCGCCAATCAGGACGACCTTCGGCTCGTCGTTCTTGCGGGCGTACAGGCTGCCGCCGGTCGTCGTCTTCGACCCGATGAGGAGCTTGCCCGACGGCTTGCCCTCCGCCGACTTGAACTCGACCTCTAGCCGCGGCTTGTCGAGCCCGTAGTCGCTGACGCTGGCCGGGTTCTCATCGACGACGCGCGTAACGTCGAGTCCCGCCAGCGCGCTGGTGATCGCCGACGCCTCCATGTCGGAGCCGCGCGTGGCGACCGGCGACACGACCTGCCACGCGCCGTTCTCCTTCTTGAGCGCCGTGACGTCTCCGGTCTCGTTGCGGACCGTCAGTTCCTCGATGCTGTCGGACTCGAGGCCGGTGAACAGCCGGTCCTGCGTCGTCGTGGAATCGTCGGTCTTGGACGCGACGAAGTAGATATAGGCGCCGAGACCGACCAGGACGGCGAACAGGAGGATGGTGGAGCGGAGTCCGCGCATGGCCTAGCGCCTCCGCCACCAGGTGTAGATGCCGGTCCCGAAGACCACCCCGGGAACGATGAGCAGCGACAGCCAGGTGATGTTGCTCTGCTGGGTTGCCGTGAGCGTCAGGCGGCGATCGGCGGCTTCCTTCGTCCGGATGGCGATCAGGTTCTCCTGCTGCGACAGCCACCCGATCGTGTTCATGAACAGGTCCTTGTTGCCGGAGATGCCGAGCGTGTTGTTCGACGCGAAGTCGGAGTCGCCGAACACGACGACGCGCGTCTCCGGCTTCGGCGCGTCCGCACTCTCCGGCGTCGCGGGAGCAGCCGCGGCCGCCGACACCGCCGCAGCAATGGCGATCGGCCCGGGTGTGTCGCCTTTCGCCTCGTCGAGCGCCACCTGGCCGGACGACAGCAGCCCCTTGATGTCGGCCTCGGCCCAGCTGCGGGGACTCGACTCGACGACCGGCGACGCCGTGTGACCGTTCACGCCGCCCTGCACCACCACGAGCCCGCGCGCCAGCGGGTATGCGGAGAGCACCGAGAAGCGCTCGGTGATCGGGTGCGGCGGGTAGTTGGCCGCGATCGGCACCGATGCGTCGGCGCCGATGAGCCGTCCCATGCCGCTGGCGTCGACGACGATGCTGTCGGTGACGTCGATGCCCCACTCGTGCGCGAGGGCGATGAGGTTTGTCAGCGGCGGCGAGTCTGGCGCTTCCTCGTCGGATCGAGCATCAGCAGGAGCTTGCCCTGCTTCTCGGCCAGGTACTTCCGCAGCACGTCCACTTCGCCCGCGAGGAAGTCGGTCTTCGGACCGGCGACGACGACGACCGAGGCATCGTCGGGCACGGCGCTCGTCTGCGCGATGACCAGCTTCTCGGTGCCGTAGTTCTCGTCGGTCAGCGACTTGAAGATCGACTGGTAGCCGTCACGGTCGGCCGACCCCGTATCGCGCTCGCCGTGGCCCGACGTGAAGTAGACCTTCTTCACCGCCCCGGTCACCACCTTGATGATCGTGTTGGTGATGTCCTGCTCGGAGTTCATCGTGACCCGCTCCGAGCGCCCCTTGTAATTGAAGATCATCGTGCCGTACTGCTGCACGTTGTTCTGCTGGGCGACGGTCGGCTTCTTGTCGGGATCGACGTACTCCGTCGAGATCTGCTTCGAGACGTACTCGTATTCACTGAGGCGGTCGCGATAGGTCTGGAACTGCTGTTCCTGCGCAAAGACCATCACCTGCAGCGGCGCGTCCAGCGTCGAGACCACGTTGCGGCTCTGGTCCGACAGGCTGAACTGCTGTGTCGCGGTGAGGTCCCACCGCTTGTTCTGCCGCTTGCCGATGTAGTTCACCGCGATCAGGATGCCGAGCACGATGAGCACGCTCGACGCCGCCAGCGTGCCGTAGCGCGCCGACCGTCCGCCGAAGAACGTCAGGATCTCGCGCCACTGACTCAGGATGTAGAGGCCGATGCAGGCCAGGCCGCCCCAGGCCAGATACGACGCGTACTGCTCCTGCGCCGGCATACCGAAGCGGATGGCCACCGCGCCCATGACGAGCGCGATGCCGACCCAGCTGATGATGTTGAAGATGCGAGTGCCCATTAGCCGCGCCACCGTTCCGTGTCGACCGACTTGGCGGTCAGAAACAGGCCTAACGAAATCAGGCTCAGGTAATAAATCACGTGCGTCGTGTCGATGACGCCCTTCGAGAAGTCATCGAAGTGCTCGACGATCGCGAGATACGACAGCAGCTCCGTCACCCAGCCGCTCGAGAAGCTGCCGAACCAGTTGATCACCCACAGCAGCAGGAACACCGAGAAGGTGATGATGTAGGAAACGATCTGGTTGGTGGTGAGCGTCGAGATGAACAGGCCGACGGAGATGAAACTGCCGCCGAGCAGCAACAGCCCGAGGTACGACGTGAGAATCGGCTTCAGCTCGGGGCTGCCGTAGATGAACAGCACCGCCGTGTGGACCACCGTCACTGACAGCATCACCGCGTACAGCGTCAGCGCGCCCACGAACTTGCCGAGCACGATCTGCAGGTCGGTGAGCGGCGACGTGAGCAGCAGCTCGATCGTGCCGGACCGCCGCTCCTCCGAGTAGGTCCGCATCGTCATCGCAGGCAGCACGAACAGCAGCAGCACCGTGACGTTCTGCAGCACCGGCCGCAGCATGTCCTGGTTGATGTTCAGGACCGACGGCCCCTGCATCGGGTTCATGTTCATCCCGGCGCGGACGAAGGTCCTGCAGCATGACGGCGTAGAAGTAGCCGTAGAGCAGTGCGAAGAGGCCGATGACGACGTACGCGATCGGCGAAGCGAAGTAGGACTTCAGCTCCTTGTGCGCGATGGCCAGGACGTTACGCATTGACGGGTTCCTCCGGCGCCAGGGTCGAGGCCTCTTCCGTCGTCAGCGACAGGAAGATTTCTTCGAGGCTCATGCGCATCGGACGCAGCTCGAGGAGTCCCCAGCCACTGCCGACGATCGCGCGCGCCAGGTCGCGGCGCACGTCCATCCCCTGGTGGCTTTCCACTTCATAGCCGACGTGCCCGCCCCGTCGATCGGATTCGACGACGCGCGTGATGCCAGGGATCCGGCCAAGGACTGCCGGGACGTCGGCGCCGTCCGGGTCGATCTGGACGTACATCGTCTCCGATCCGCGCAGCCGCGCGGTGAGGTTGTCGGGCGTATCGACCGCGACGACCTTGCCCTTGTTGATGATGACCACCCGCTGGCAGGTCTGCGAGACCTCAGGGAGGATGTGGGTGCTGAGGATGATCGTGTGATCGCCGGCGAGCTCCTTGATGAGCTCACGCGTTTCGATGATCTGCTTCGGGTCGAGACCTGCGGTCGGCTCGTCGAGAATCAGGACCTCGGGGTTGTGGATGAGGGCCTGCGCGAGGCCGACGCGCTGCTTGTAGCCCTTCGACAGGCGGGCGCAGAGACGACCCGCCATGTCGTCGATGCGCGTCCTCTCCATGATCGTCTTGATGCGCTGCTTGCGCTCGCCCGATGGGACGCCTTTGATCTTCGAGACGAAGGTGAGATAGTCCTGCACGGTCATGTCGGGATAGAGCGGCGGTGTCTCGGGCAGATAGCCCGTCCGCCGCTTGGCCTCGACCGGCTGGTCGAACACGTCGTACCCCGCGACGATGGCCTTGCCCTCTGTGGCCGGCATGTAGCCGGTGAGGATGCGCATCGTCGTCGTCTTGCCAGCGCCGTTCGGCCCGAGGAACCCGAGAATCTCTCCGCTCTCGACGCGGAAGCTCACGTCTTCGACCGCCGTGAAGCGGCCCATAGCGTTTCGTGAGGTGTTGAACCTCGATCACGACGAACTCCTAAGAATTTGATGAAGGAAGGCGCCGGCGAGCGCCGCGCCAACAAAAAATGCTAACCGAAGCATGGAAAAATGTGTAGCCAAAGGCAGGGCCCCTGCCTGCACCGGAGGATACATGTCTGTAGACGTCGGAGCGGTTGCGCCGGACTTCACACTCATGGACCAGGATCGGCAGCCCGTGACGTTGAGCGGTCTGCGCGGCAAACCGGTCGTGCTTGTCGTTCTTTCCGGCAGCCTTCAGCTCGGTCTGCACGACCGAAATGTGCACCTTCCGCGATACCATGGCTCGGCTCAACAGCACCCAGGCGCAGGTGCTGGGCATCAGCGTGGATACGTTTTTCACCCTCAAGGCGTTTCGCGACAGCCAGAAGCTCACGTTTCCGCTGCTCAGCGACTTCAACAAGGAGGCGATCCGCGATTACGGCGTGTTCAACCAGGACATGATCGGGCTGAAGGGCATCGCCAAGCGCGCGGTGTTCGTGATCGACAAGGCAAGGGGGTGGTGCGGCACCGCGAGGTGCTCGAGGACGCCCGCAACGAGCCGGACTACGACGCGGTGTTCGGGGCACTTGACGGCCTGAAGAGCTGAGCCCACGCGCAGCTTCGGCTAATTTTGTCGAGGTCGATCATGCCCGCCGAAGAATCTGCTACGATTCGATATATGAGCATTTGCTCATATATTCAGATTAGCCCAGACGCAGTTGCTCGACTCGACCGTCAGCTATGGCTCTGGCCGAGACCTTCAAGGTCCTCGGCGACGTGACACGCGTTCGCATTCTCGACGCGCTGTCGCGAGCCGAGCTCTGCGTCGGCGACATCGCGGAGCTGCTCGGGCTCGAGCGAGTCGGCCGTCTCGCACCAGCTCCGGCTTCTTCGCGGGATGCGGCTGGTCCGGCCGCGCCGGGCCGGGCAGATGATCTTCTACGCCCTCGACGACCACCACATCGTCGGGCTGTTCGCGCAGGGCCTCGAGCACGTGCAGGAGCGCGCCGCCGCATTCCCCGCGCCGCCCACGCGGCCGGCGGACTCTCACCCTCAGCCGCCGCTCGATGGTGGGGACCGCGAGGAGCGCTGACGTGCCCGTCTGCGCCGTCTGCGAGCTCCACGCCGAGTCGACCTTCAAGGTCGAGGGGATGGACTGCCGCGAGGAAGTCGCGCTGATCGAGCGGCGCTTCAAGCACCTCGCCGGCCTCGAGGACTTCTCCGCCGATCTGATCGGGCAGCGGCTGCACGTCAAGTACGACGCGGCGAAGCTGTCGGCGTCGACGATTGCCGCGGCCGTGGCCGACGCCGGCATGCGCGCGTGGCTCGAGCACGAGGAGCCGATCGCGCACGGCGACGCGGCGAGCGGACGCCGCCTCGCCCTGCTCGGTCTGGCCGCGGCGGCGTTCGCGGCGGGCCTTGGCGCCGCGCTCGGCGGCGCGCCTCCGGTTGGTCAGCATCGCAGTGCTTCGGCGCTGTCGATCGCCGCGGGCGTGCCGCTGACTGCCCGGAAGGCCTGGCACGCGCTGCGGCAGCGAGCGCTCGACATCAACGTGCTGATGCTCGTGGCTGCCGCGGGCGCGATCGCGCTCGGCGAATGGTCCGAGGCGGCGGCCGTCGTGTTCCTGTTCGCCGTCGCTCAGGCGCTCGAAGCGCGCACCTCGAGCGCGCCCGCACTGGCGGTGCGCGCGCTGATGGATCTCGCGCCCGACCGAGGCGCTGGTGCGCGACGCGGCAGGCGAGCGGGCCGTGCCCGTCGATCAGTCACGCCGGGCGCGGTCATCGTCGTCAAGCCGGGCGAGAAGCTGCCGCTCGACGGCGAGGTCGATCGCCGGGACGAGCGCCGTCAACCAGGCGCCGGTCACCGGCGAATCGCTGCCCGTCGACAAGGGGCCCGGCGACGAGGTGTTCGCCGGCACCATCAACGGCCGCGGCGCGCTCGACGTGCGCGTCACGCGGCTCCGGCGCGACACGACGCTGGCGCGCATCATCCATCTGGTCGAACAGGCGCAGGCGCAGCGGGCGCCGGCGCAGACCTTCGTCGAGCGCTTCGCGCGCGTCTACACGCCGGCGGTGATCGCGCTGGCGCTCGTCGTGGCGATCGTGCCGCCCGCTCGCTGGCTGGCGGCGACTGGGAGACCTGGATCTATCGCGCGCTGGTGCTGCTGGTCGTCTCGTGCCCCTGCGCGCTGGTGATCTCGACGCCGGTTTCGATCGTCGCGGCGCTCGCCGGCGCCGCGCGCAAGGGCGTGCTCATCAAGGGCGGCGCGCATCTGGAACGCGCCGGACGTGTGCGGTGCATCGCGTTCGACAAGACCGGCACGCTGACACGCGGCACACCGGAGGTCGTCGAGGTCGTGCCGCTCAACGGCGCTCACGCCGAGACGCGATCGTCCGCCTGGCCGCGGCTCGGTCGAGCAGCGATCCGAGCATCCGATCGCGCGGGCGATCGTGCGACTACGCCGCCGCGCGCGACATCGCGGTCGCGCCGGGCACCGGCGTCGTCGCGCTGGCGGGGCTCGGCGCCGAGGGGCGCGTGGACGGCGAGCGTCCTGCTCGGCAACCACCGGCTGTTCGAGGAGCGCCAGCTCTGCTCGCCGGCGATGCACGCGCGGCTCGAGGAGCTTGGCGCCAGCGGGCGCACGCCCGTGCTCGTCGCGCGAACGGCGCAGCCGGTCGGCATCATCGCCGTCGTCCGATCGGCCGCGCGAAACCGGCCGCGACGCGCGTGGATCTGCTCCGGCGTCAGGGCATCGAGTCGCGTGGTGATGCTGACCGGCGACAGCCACGGGCACGGCGCAGGCCGATCGGCGCCGAGCTCGGCGTCGACGAGGTGCCAGCGCCGAGCTGATGCCCGAGGACAAGGTGGCGGCCATCCACGAGCTGCGGCGCCGGTTCGGCATCGTGGCGATGGTCGGCGACGGCGTCAACGATGCGCCGGCGCTGGCGTCCGCGGACGTCGGCATCGTGATGGGCGCGGCGGGCAGCGATGCCGCGCTCGAGACGGCCGACGTCGCGCTGATGGCCGACGAGCTGCTGAAGATCCCGTACGCGCTGCGTCTGAGCCGCGCGACCGTGCGCAACATCAAGGTCAACCTGGCGATCTCGCTGGTGCTGAAGGCGGCCTTCGTGGTGGCGGCGGTCGCGGGCGTGGCGACGCTGTGGATGGCGATCCTCGCCGACACCGGCGCGTCGGTGCATCGTCGATCGCGAACGCGCTGCGACTGCTGCGCGCGGACTGAATAGCGCCGATCAGCGGCCGCCGCCGGCGTCGCGATTGTCGCGCCGCTCGGGCGAGACCCACACCTTCGCGACGCGCAGCCCGTCGAGCGCGATCACCCGCATCCGGCGGCCCTCGACCTCGATCGTGTCGCCGACGCGCGCGCGCCGGCCGATCCGGCCGAGCACGTAGCCGCCGAGCGTCGTGTAGGTCTCCTCGTCGATGTGGAGGCCGAACTGCTCGTTGACGTCGCCGACGAGCGTGAGGCCGTCGATTTCGGCCGAGCCGTCCGGATGCACGGTGGATCTGCCCGCCGCGCCCGCGAGTCGCCGACGATCCGCTCCATCAGCGACTCGAAGGTGACCAGGCCGGCGGTGCCGCCGTACTCGTCGATGACGATCGCCTCGCGCACGCCGCGCCGGCGCAGCGCCGCCAGCAGGTCGTCGGCGGCCAGCGTCTCGGGGACGGTCAGCGCTTCGCGCGCCAGCGCGCCGGCGCTGATGTCGCGCTGTCCCGCGGCCAGCGCCTTCACGACATCGGTCGACGTGCAGCATGCCGATGACGTTGTCGAGATTGTCGCGGTAGACCGGCAGCGTGGGATATCCCGCACGGCCGATCTGTGCGAGCAGCTCGTCGCCAGTCAGGTCAGCGGCGCATGGCGACGAGCTCGGTGCGCGGCACCATCACCTGGCCGGCGGTCAGGTCGGCGAACCCGAAGACGCGGTGGAGCATCTGCTCCTCGTGCTCCTCGAGGACGCCCGCTTCCTGGCTCGCGGTCACCAGCATCTTGAGCTCTTCTTCCGAGTGCACCATCGCGTGCCCGCCGCGGCTCCGCAGGCCGAGCATGTTGACGACCGCGCGGCCGGTGCCGTTCAGCAGGCGGATGAACGGCCAGAAGACACTTCATGAACAGCTCGGTCGGCTTCGACCACGATGAGCGCCGTCGCCTCCGGCCGCTCGAGCGCGATCGTCTTCGGCGCCAGCTCGCCGAGCATGATATGCAGCGCGGTGATGATCGCGAACGCGATCGCGACGGCGATGCTGTGCGCGGTCGCCTCCGCGACGCCGGCCGGCAGGAACGTGAGCGCCGGCTGGATCAGCGACGGCGAGCGCCGGCTCGCCGATCCAGCCGAGGCCGATGCTCGCCATGGTGATGCCGAGCTGCGTCGCGGCGATGTAGCTGTCGGGATCGGTGACGGCCCGCCGGACGGCGCGCGCGCCCGGTGCCCTTCGGCGATGAGCTGGTCGATGCGCGTCTTGCGCACCGTGACGATCGAGAATTCGGCCGCGACGAAGAACCCGTTGGCGAACACGAGCGCCAGCACCCCGGCGAGGCGCCAGAGGATCTCCGCTGAGCGAATGCTCCATGCCCTCGATCCTACGCTTTGCGATTGGAGAAGAAGTGGGCGTCGACGAAGTTGTCGATGAGGGTCTGCGCGGCCGCGTCGACCGTCTCGAACTGGATGCCCATGCCGACGCGGCGGTCGCTCCAGGCGACCCGTCCCTCGGCGTCGATGTCGCGCTTCGCGCCCGGCAGCCGGAAGCGGACGCTTGCAGCCGCGTCCCGGCGTCGAGCGGGCTGGTGGTCCGGATGCGCGACGCCGCCGTGGCTCAGGTTCAGCGTCAGCGCCGCGGCAATGGTGTTGCCGAACCGGTACTGAACCGGGATGCCGAGCACCACGCGCGGGCTGCTGCGGCGGTTGAAGTTGTCCGGGAACAGGTGCGGCGCCAGCGACGGCAGGATGTGCTGCACGGCGCTGTACTCGTTGACGTAGCCGGCGACGCCGAGCGCCGCGAGCTCGCGCACCTCGTCGGCGCTCGCGATCGTGCCGCTGAAGACCAGGATCGGCAGCCGGCCCTCGTCGAGGTGCCGGATCGACGTGCACGAGATCGACGCCGGGCGCGTGCGGCAGCCGCAGGTCGAGCACGAGCAGATCGATCGACGGCGAGGTGCGCCTGCACGCGCGCCAGCAGCTCTGCCGCGCTCTTGACCGTGACGACGTGATGCCCGCGCCTCTCGAGCGCCGTCGTGAAAGCGGTCGCGGACGAACGCCGTGTCGTCGGCGACGACGACGGTCTTGGCGGCGCTGCCCGTGCCAGGCATCATCAGCGTGTGTCGCGAGCGCGTGCCCGCGTTGCAGACGCGCGACTGATGTCGCTATAATTCCGAGTCTTGTCGCGATCGCGCTGCCGCGCGGATTCTGGCACGTCACGATGCAATTGCCAAGCCGACGCGGCGACACGCTCGAGGAGCGTATGGCCACCTGCCCCGAATGCGACGCCGAAGTCGAAGTCGACGAATTCGATGCCGACAAGGGCGACCAAGTGAGCTGCCCCGAGTGCGGCCAGAACCTCGTGGTCACCAGCGTAGCCCCGCTCGAACTCGACTTCGCGCCCGAGGACGATGAAGACGAGGACGAGGACGACGAGGAAGAAGAAGACGAGGACTCGGAGGACGAGGACGACCTCGAAGAGGACGAAGAGGAAGACGGGCGACTGGGAAGACGAATGACCGAGAAGGAACGCGCCCTGCGGGAGACCCTCTCCTCGCTGGGCGCGGTCGTCGTCGCCTACAGCGGCGGCGTCGACAGCGCGTATCTCGCCTACGTCGCCCACGACACCCTCGGCGCTCGCGCCGTCGCCGTCACGGCCGACAGCCCCAGCTATCCGGAGCGCCATCGCCAGATGGCGGTGCAGATCGCCGCGCAGTTCGGCCTGCAGCACGAGATCATCCGGACCAACGAGCTCGAACGCCCCGAGTATCGCGCCAACCCCGCGAACCGCTGCTACTTCTGCAAGCACGAGCTCTACACGCACCTCACGCGCATCGCCGCCGATCGGCGGGCGATCGTCGTCGACGGCAACAATGCCGACGACCGCGGCGACTACCGGCCCGGCCGCCAGGCCGCGCGCGAGTTCGGCGTGCGCAGCCCGCTCGACGAGGTCGACCTCCGGAAGGACGAGATCCGCGAGCTCTCGCGCGCGTCGCGGGGCTGCCGACCTGGGACGAGCCGGCGTCGGCGTGCCTGTCGTCGCGCATCCCGTACCACTCCGAGGTGACCGACGAGAAGCTGCGGACGATCGAGCGCGCCGAGCAGGCGCTGCGCGCGCTCGGCTTCCGCGTCTGCCGCGTGCGGCACCACGACGATCTGGCGCGGATCGAGATCGGGCCCGCCGAGCTGCCGCGCGCGCTCGAGCCGGCCACGAGCGCCGCCATCGTGCGGGAGCTGAAAGCGGTCGGCTACCGCTACGTCACGATCGATCTGCAGGGCTACCGCACGGGCAGCCTCAACGAAGGGCTGCTCCTGCGCCCGGCGTGACCCGATCCGCACGGCTCACCGGCTCGGTCCTGGGCGCAGTCTTCCTCGCCCTCCACCTGCCGTTCCTGCCGCCGTCGCTCGAGGATCTCGACTCGATCAACTTCGCGCTGGGCATCCGCGACTTCGACGTCGCGCAGCACCAGCCGCATCCGCCCGGCTATCCGCTGTTCATCGCGGCCGCCAGGCTTCTGCATGCCACAGGGCTCTCGGAGCTGCACGCCCTCAGCTTGCTGTCGGTCGTCGCGGGCGGCCTCGCGGTGTTCGGGTGCATGGCGCTCTTCGCGGCGATCAATCGCGATCGCCCCGAGGGTCCGCACACCTGGCTTGCCGTCCTGCTGGTCGCCGCCTGCCCTCTGTTCTGGTTCACCGCGCTGCGTCCGCTGAGCGACATGGCCGGCCTGGCCGCCACCGTCTGGGTTCAGGCCCTGCTCGTCTCGGCATCAACCGGCGGCGCGGTGGTCGTCGCGGCGTTCCTCGCCGCGTTCGCCGCCGGCATTCGCTCGCAGGTGGTCTGGCTGACGCTCCCGCTCCTCGTCTTCGCCGTGTGGAAGCGGCCGGCAGCGGACCGCGGGCGCACCGCCGTCCGCGCGCTCCTGGCGTACGGCGCGGGCGGACTCGCCTGGTTCGTCCCGCTCCTGGCCGTCTCTGGCGGTCCGGCGGCGTACGCGCGCGTGTTCTACAGCCAGGGCGCCGAAGACCTGACCGGCGTGGCGATGCTCGCGACGACGCCCACCATCCGCCAGCTGGTCTTCGCACTGCAGCACTGTTTGTCTGGGCCGTGGAGCGAGTGGATGCTGGCCGTCGCGGCGCTGCTGCCAGCCGCCGTCGGCCTCGCGCACATCCTGCTGCGCGGCCGACCGACTGTCGTGACGCTGGCGGTCGCCTTCGGCCCCTACGCAGTCTTCGACCTGCTCTTCCAGGAAACGATCACGACGCGCTACGCCCTGCCGCTGGTCGTGCCCGTGGCGTACCTGGCGGTACGCGGAGCCCTGCTGTTACCGCGATCCGTGGGTGTCGCGGCTGCGCTCGCCCTGGTCGTCGGCTCCGCGTACGTCAGCGACCGCGCGATGTACGGCTATGCGGCCATGGAGGCGCCAGCGTTCCGGATGCTCGGCGACATGCACGCGGCGGTTCACCCCGAAGGCGCCGCGCTGCCGACCACGCCGGTGCTGGCGATGCACCGGCGCGAGGACTTCGATCTGCGCCGGCCATTCCAATGGGTTGGTGATCGACTGCCGTCGTTCGCCCAGCGCCTGCCGACGCCGCCGAAGCACGAATGGCTGGAGATGGTGAAGTACTGGAATGGCGGCGGGCGCGAGCCCGTCTGGTTCATTGCCGACCCGATGCGTACCGACCTGGCGCTCGTGCGTAACAGCCGGCGCCCCGTGCACTACCGGTGGCCGTTCTCGCCGACGGTGCTGCTCGGCGGCGCGCGTCCGAACGAGATGGACTGGCACGTGATCGAGTCGCCCGACTGGTACCTCGGCGAAGGGTGGGCGCTCACCCCGGAGACGGCGGGCACCGCCCGCGAGGATCGGAAGGGGCCGGGCTACGGCTCGATCTCGGGGTGGATCCGCCGCCGGGCCGCGCCGGTGACGCTGATGGTCGGAGGGCGCAACCTCGCCGACGCGGGACCGGTCGCGAAGGTTGAAGTGGACGTGGACGGCACGCGTGTGCTCGACGAGACCATCCCCCCGGGATTTTTCCTGCGGATGATCGCGCTGCCGAACACGACGGGCGCCGGCGACTACGCGACGGTCACCATTCGCTCCGACAACCCGGAGCTGGCGATCGAGCAGTTCGACGCGCAGCCGGCCGGTCGCGTGATCTACGGATTCGACGAGGGCTGGAACGAACAGGAATACAATCCGGCCACGGGCGTCCTCTGGCGCTGGTCGTCGGATCGCGCGACCATCCGATTGCGGCCGGAGGGGCATGCGGTGGCGCTGACGCTGCGCGGCGAGCTCGAGGAGGCGTCGTCGTCGCAGGTGACGGTGCGGGCGGGCAACGCCGTTGCGGCGCAGTTCCAGGTCGATCGGACGTTCTCGCGCACCGTCGTCATCCCTGCCGACCTCCTGGGCGCGCCGGAGGTGGCGCTCGACCATCGAGAGCAGCGCGTTCTACGTGCCAGCCGAGACCCGGTGGCGGTCGCAGGACCGGCGGCGTCTCGGCCTGAAGCTGTACGAGTGCTCCATCAGCCAGGCTTCCTAGCGAGGCAGAGCAGCGAGCTGCCGAACGGGCTGTTGCCGACACGCAGCCAAAGGCTCTCCAGGCGCAGGGCCGCGGTCAGTGCCGAATTGACCGGAGCGGGCGGCACGCTGATCTCCTGGTCGGCGGACTCCTCGGCTGACAGTCCGCGGGTGCGCTGCACGGCCCGCGCGAGCGCCATCGGCGGGAAGAGAATCGCGTTGGTGTAGGTGATCCGCTCGACCCGGAAGCCGGCGCCGGTGAGCAGGCGCGACAGGCTGGTGCGGCTGTACCGCCGGATCTCGTGGCTCAGGACGCAGTGGTCGCCACGCAGCATCTCCATCGCGGCGACGTTGACCAGGACCCATCCGCCGGGTCGCGCGACCCGGTACATCTCGCGAACCGCCGCCTGTTCGACCGGGTCTGGCAGCGAGTACAGGACGTCGAACGAGGTGACGAGGTCGAAGGCGGCGTCGGGGAACGGCACGGCCGCTACCGACGCGCGCGCGAGCCGGGTACGCCCGGCCTGACGCCCGAACGCGAGTCCGACTGGCGGTCAGGTCGAATCCCCAGGCCTGCCCGTAGCGGCCGAGGAGTTCCAGGTTGTTCCCGGTGCCGCACCCGCAATCGAGGATCCGCAGGTTCGTACGCCCCGCGGCCGCGCGTTCGAGCAGCGGCGTGACGAAAAAGCGGAACCCGCGGAACCAGAAATGGCGCGCTTCGGCGAGCGCCGTCGCGCGGAGCAGGTGATCCATCGTCGCATTCTAGCGTTCGAATGATTGACACTCGCGCGCACGCTTTGTAAGCTGCGCTCTCTCCCAACGGAAGGTGACGATGAATCGCGTGCAGATCTTTTTGTTACGATCCTTGCGCTCAGTACGGCTCTAGTTGTAGCCGGCTGCGCGAAGAAGGCCCCGCCGCCGGCCCCGGCACCGCCGCCGCCACCGCCGGCCGCTCCGGCACCACCACCACCACCGCCGCCGCCACCGCCGCCGGCTCCGGCACCGCCGCCGCCGGCCCTGACCGAAGACCAGATCTTCGCGCAGAAGTCGCTGGCGCAGCTGAATGCGGAACGTCCGCTCGGCGACGTGTTCTTCGATCTCGATGAGTCGACGATCCAGGAGGACGCGCGGGGTCCGCTGCAGCGGAACGCCGACTGGATGAAGCGCTGGGCGAGCACGCAGGTGACCATCGAGGGGCACTGCGACTCGCGCGGCAGCTCGGAGTACAACCTTGCGCTCGGCACGCGCCGGGCGAACGCGGTGAAGGACTATCTGGTGAGCCTGGGCGTCCCGGCGAACCGCGTCACCGTCATCAGCAAGGGCAAGGAGCAGCCGTTCTGCTCCGAAGAGGCCGAGTCCTGCTGGCAGCAGAATCGCCGCGGGCACTTCATCGTCACGGCGAAGTAGCCCCGGTCTGGTACGGCAGGTTGGACAGGTGAGGCGGGTGGGGAACGGTCCCTGCCGGCCTGACCCGTCTTGCCTGCCCGATCCGTTCGATCCGTCCTCTCCGGCTGACCTGACCTAGCTGCCCTGCGTGCGGCACTCCTCGACGATCTTCAGCGCGGCCGCGCGTGGATCGGGGGCGGCAATGATCGGGCGTCCGACCACGAGATAGCTCGCGCCCGCGGCGAGCGCCCCGGCCGCGGACGCCGTCCGGTTCTGATCCCCCATCGCATCGCCAGCGCCCCGGATGCCCGGGGTGACGATGGCGAACCGCGGATCGCAGGCGCCCTTGATCAGGTCGATCTCCTGCGGCGAGGCCACGACGCCGTCCAGCCCCGATTCCTGCGCCAGCAGCGCCAGCCGGCGCACGTGGTCGGGGATAGGGCTGTCGATCCCGGTTCTCGCCAGCCCCGCGGGCGTAAAGCTTGTCAGTACCGTCACCGCGATGACCATCGGCGGTGAGGTCATCGCCGCCGCCGCCTCGCGATCCGCCGCCTCGCGAGCCGCCCGCATCATCTCGACGCCGCCGGCGGCATGGACGTTCACCATCCACACGCCGAGCCGTGTGGCCGCGGCAACGGCGCCGGCCACCGTGTTGGGAATGTCGTGGAACTTCAGGTCGAGGAACACGCGGTCGCCTCGTGCGACCAGCTCCTCGACGAACGACGGACCATGCGCCGTGAAGAGCCGGCTGCCGATCTTGAAACCGCCGACGACACCTCGGAGGGCGTCCGTGAGGCGCCGGGCGGCGTCGGGCGTGTCGACGTCGAGCGCGACGAGCAGTGGCTGCATGGTGTCAGGCCTTGTGGGACGGGGATCGCATGTCGACCGTGCCGACCAGGTCCGAGGCGCGTGCGACGCGATGGCGGCACATGTAGTCCTGGATGCCGCCAATCACCTTCGCCCAGACGAGCGGGTCGACGAAGTTCGCGGTGCCGACCTGCACAGCCGTCGCACCGGCAATCATGAACTCGATCGCGTCGCGGGCGTCCATGATGCCGCCCATGCCAACCACCGGGATCCGCACCGCCTCGCGGCACTCGTAGACCATGCGCACGGCAATCGGTCGGATGGCTGGACCGCTCAGCCCGCCCATGCCGTTCGAGATCTTCGGACGCCGCGTCTCGACGTCAATCGCGAGCGCGAGGAAGGTGTTCACGAGCGAGACGGCGTCGGCGCCAGCCTCTTCGGCGGCGCGCGCGAACGAGGCCGGGTCGGTGACGTTGGGCGTCAGCTTCGGGATAACCGGCAGCGACGTCACGCGGCGCACCGCGCGCACGACATCGTGCGTGCCGTGAAGGCTGCATCCGAACTGGATGCCCCCCTCCTTGATGTTGGGGCACGAGATGTTCAGCTCGATGGCCGCGACCCCCTCGGCATCCGACAGGATGCGCGACACCTCGGCGTACTCGTCGATCGTGGTGCCGCAGACGTTGACGACCGTCGTGGCGCCGCGTGCGCGCAGTTCCGGCAGTTTCTCGGCGACAAAGCGGTGCACGCCAATGCCCTGCAGGCCGATCGCGTTGATCATTCCGGCCGGCGTCTCGACGATGCGCGGTGCCGGGTGTCCCTGGCGCTCCGCGAGGAACAGCCCCTTGACCACAACGGCGCCGAGCGACGACAGGTCGACCATATCGGCGTACTCGACCCCGTAGCCGAAGCAGCCGCTGGCCGACATGACGGGATTACGAAGGGTCAGCGAGCCGATGCGGACCGACAGGTCGGGGCCGGCCCCTGATCCCTGATCCCCGATCCCTGATCCCTGCTTCACGTCAGTCCCACGCAATCCGTGCCGCATCGAGCACCGGTCCGGCCATGCAGGACCGCACGTTGTGGAAGGCGCCGGCCTCGTCCGTCATCGGGACGATGCAGCTGTAGCAGCCGCCCATGCCGCAGCCCATGATGCGCTCGACTGACACCTCACAGGCGCGCTCAAAGCGTGCAGCGGTTCGCGCCGTTGCCTCGAGCATGCCTTCGGGCCCGCAGGCGTAGATGGTGACCGCCTGGTCGCCCGAACGGCCGGCAAGCGCCCGCTCCAGCGGGGCAATCACGCGCCCGTGTTCGCCGGCGCTGCCATCTTCGGTTGTGAGCACGAGCGACACGCCCAGACCGCGGAAGAAATCGAGGTAGAAGAGCTCTTCCGCGCGGCGCGCACCGTAGAAGAGCGTGGTCCGGACTCCGCGCGCCACCAGGGCGTGCGCGAGCGTCCAGAACGGCGCGAGCCCGACGCCGCCGGCGACCATCCACCCCTCGGCGGGAGGGTCGACGAGCGTGAACGGGCGTCCGAGTGGCCCCAGGCACAGCACGGTGTCGCCGACCCGCGCGTCGTAAAGGCGGCGCGTCGACGCGCCGATCCGCTTCACGAGAATCGACACGCCGGTTTCCCGGCCCTCGCTGTCGCGCAGGATCTCGAAAACCGAAAACGGGCGGCGCAGGAGCGGGTCGACTCCGCCTTCCACCTTCACCATCAGGAACTGGCCCGGTGTGACCGACGCGGCCACGTCGCGGTGCGGCGAGCGCCAGCACGTTGTAGTCGTGCGACAGCACGGTGTTGGCGATCACCGTCGCCGCCACGTCGAAGGGCATCAGGACAGTATAGCAATCGAGGGATCAGGGATCAGGGATCAGGGATCAGGGATCGGTGAGAAGGCACCCGAGCGCTCGTGCGGACTGGAGGAGCCCGGGCGCGTAACTGATCCCCGATCCCTGATCCCTGATCTATACTTCCCCAACGCCTTCTCTTTAATTGCGGCCCAGCGAGGCTGCGAAGAGGTGAACGATGAACGGACCGCCACGCCCGCTGCGGCTTGCGCCGCACCTGCCCTTCCACGCGTTTCCTGTCAGTCCGATAGCGCCCTCTGAGTCTTCGGGCCTGACGCTCGAGGTGTCGCCATGCCGGTAGTCCTGGACGCGGACCGCATGGACCGCACGCTCACGCGCATCGCGCACGAGATCGTCGAGCGCAACCGGGGCGTCGAGGAGCTCGCGTTCGTCGGCATCCGCCGGCGCGGCGTGCCGCTCGCCCGCCGGCTGGCGGCCATGGTCGGCGCCATCGCGGGGCTCGACGTGCCGATCGGCGCGCTCGACATCACGCTCTATCGCGACGATCTGATGCGGCACGCCATCGGCGCACAGCCGGTGGTCGGCAGCACCGACATCAAGTTCTCCATCGACGACAAGCGCATCCTGCTGGTGGACGACGTGCTCTACACGGGCCGGACGATCCGCGCCGCGCTCGACGCGCTGATGGAGTTCGGCCGGCCGAAGTCCATCCAGCTCGTCGTGCTCGTCGACCGCGGCCACCGCGAGCTCCCAATCAAGGCCGACTACGTCGGCAAGAACCTGCCGACCTCGCTGTCGCAGAGCGTGCAGGTGTTCCTGATGGAAGTCGACGGCCGCGACGAAGTGGAGATCCAGGAATGAAGAAGGATCTGCTCGGCATCGACGACCTGTCGCCCGACGAAATCTACCGCGTCCTCGACACCGCGGAGGCCATGCGCGAGATCGGCGAACGGCCGATCAAGAAGGTGCCCACGCTTCGCGGAAAGACCGTGGTCAACCTGTTCTACGAACCGAGCACGCGCACGCGGACGTCGTTCGAGATCGCCGAGAAGCGGCTCAGCGCCGACACGCTGAACATCGCGGTCGCGGCGTCGAGCGTGCTGAAGGGCGAGACGCTCGCGGACACCGCGATGAACATCGAGGCGATGGCGCCGGACATGATCGTGCTCCGCCACTCCTCGTCCGGAGCGTGCCATCTGCTGTCGCGCATCTGCCGGTCACGGATCATCAACGCCGGCGACGGCATGCACGAGCACCCGACGCAGGCGCTCCTCGATGCGTTCACCATGCGGCAGCACAAGGGAACGATCGAGGGGCTGAAGGTGGCCATCGTCGGCGACCTGATGCACAGCCGCGTGCTCCGCTCGAACGTGCTGCTGCTCACCAAGCTGGGCGCGCGACGTGTGGGTGAGCGGCCCTCCGACGCTGGTGCCGCGGGGCATCGAACGGCTCGGCATCACCGTCGCCCAGACGGTGAATGACGCGGTCGCGCGACGCCGACGTCGATCATGATGCTGCGCATCCAGCAGGAACGGATGCAGGGCGCGTTCTTCCCGTCGCTGCGCGAGTACTTCAACCTCTTCGGCATGACGCGCGAGCGCGTCGAGCCTCGCGAAGCCGGACGTCATCATCATGCACCCCGGGCCGATGAACCGCGGCGTCGAGATCGCCTCCGAGGTGGCCGACGGTCCGTACTCGGTGATCCTGGAACAGGTGGCCAACGGCGTGGCCGTCCGGATGGCGGTGCTCTACCTTCTCGCCGGCGGAGTGGAACATGAAGCGGCTGCTTAAGGGAGGCCGGGTCGTCGACCCGGCGAACGGACGGGACGCGCTGCTCGACGTCCTGATCGACGGCGACCGGATCGTCGCGCGTCGGGGCCGGCCTCGCCGGCGGACGGTGCCGAGGTGATCGCGATTCCGAACGGGCCTGGTGATCACGCCCGGGCCTCATCGACATGCACGTGCACCTCCGCGAGCCGGGGCAGGAGCACAAGGAGACGGTGGCGACGGGCACGCTGGCAGCAGTCGCCGGCGGCTTCACCGCGGTCGCCTGCATGCCGAACACCTCGCCGGTCGAACGACAACGCCGGCGTCACGCAGTACATCCTGAAGAAGGCGGCCGAAGCGAACCTCGCGCGCGTCTACCCGATCGGCGCCGTCTCGCGCGGGCAGAACGGCGAGCAGCTGGCCGACATCGCGCGAGCTGCAGGGAAGCCGGTTGCGTCGCCGTGACCGACGACGGCCGTCCGGTGGCGACGGCACTGCTCATGCGCCGGGCGCTCGAATACACGCGCATGTTCGACATGCCGGTCATCGAGCACTGCGAGGAGCAGACGCTGAAGGGCGACGGCGTGGCTCACGAAGGGCTGCAGGCATCGCGCGCTCGGGCTGCGCGGCATTCCCGGCGAGGCCGAGTCGATCATGGCGCAGCGCGACATCTCGCTGGCGGAGCTGACCGGCGGCGTCGTGCACATCGCGCACATGAGCGCGCGGCAGACGCTCGACGCAGTGCGATACGGCAAGGCGCGCGGGGCGCGCGTGACGTGCGAGGTCGCGCCGCACCACTTCATCCTGACCGACGACTGGCTGGGCGTCGCCGGTCCCGTACGACACCAACGTCAAGATGAACCCGCCGCTGCGCGAAGCGGCGGATCGCGACGCGATGCTGCAGGGCATCGCCGACGGCAGCGTCGACGTGATCGCGACCGACCACGCGCCGCATCACTACGACGAAAAGCACGTCGAGTTCGACCACGCGCCGTTCGGCATCACCGGCCTCGAGACCGCCGTGTCGCTCTGCTTCGATCGGCTGGTCCATCCGGGGCTGATCACCCTCAGCCGGCTCGTCGAGCTGCTGTCGGTGAATCCCGCGCGGATCCTCAGGGTCGCGGGCGGGTCGCTCACCGAAGGCGCCGTGGCCGACATCACGATCCTCGCGCCCGACCTCGCGGTGACGGTCGAAGCCAAGACGATGCGGTCGAAGTCGAAGAACACGCCGTTCGACGGGTGGACGCTCCGAGGCGGCGTCGCGGCGACCCTCGTTGGAGGAAGGACCGTGTACGTCAACCCCGCCGTGGGCTTCGCGATCTAAGCGGCCGGACGTTCGATGGACAAGCGGACGAACTTCGCACCAAGGCGCTCAAGGACCTCCAGACGCTGGGGGTCCTGATGACCGGCGGACACTTCGACTACGGCAACGGCTATCACGGCGAGGCGTACCTCAATCCGCATCAGCTGTTCCGCCATCCGTCGACCATCTGGCGTCTCGCGCAGGACCTGCTCGATCTCCTTCCGGGCGATCTAGTCCAGCGGGTGGAGGTCGTGGCGGGGCCGGTGACGGGCGGCGCACTGCTGGCGCACACGATCGCCGGGCTCCTCGACAGCCGACGCAGCCTGACGCACCCGCCGTGCAGCTTCGCGCCGTTCAACTACGACCTGGCTGGCGGCTTCACGCTGCGTGCGTTCTATCGGCGCGAGCTCGCAGGAAGACGTGTCCTGCTGGCCGACGATGTGAGGAACACGGGCGACACCTTCGCGAGATGTGCCGCGCTCGTCCGTGATTCCGGGGCAACGGTGCTCGCGACCGTCGAGATCTACGACCGCCTCGAGCCAGTGGTCGACCTGGACGTCCCGAACATCGCGCTGGCCGAATTCAAGGCGCCGGACAACTACCGCGTCGCGGACTGCCCGATGTGCCGGGCGGGCAGGCCGATCACGCGCTTCTAGGGCTGCGGCTGCAGCCGCAGCCGCCCGATCGAACTCGCGTCCACCTCGAGCCGTTCCATCCGCATCTTCCGGTGCGCCACCGCCTGCCAATCAGTCAGGAAGTCGGCGTAGTACGGCGACAGGAAGTGCCCCGACTGGCCGACTGCGTCGAGGAAGCGGCTGTCGTTGGCCGGCGAGAGGTCGATAATCTCGCGATAGCCGGGCACCGACCGCTGCTCGAAGCGCGCCTCGGCCGCGACCGGGCCGACGTTCACGGTGCTCCAGTCGCCCGCAGCCGGCCGCGAGCGGCTGACGAGAAGCCGCAGGCCGGGCACGGAGTCGAGCCCCTGGTGCGGGAACACGGCCGTGTGCACCGCGTCCCACCGCCAGCGCGACATGTCGGGCCCCATCGCCTCCGACAGCTCCTGGACGGCGTCGTGCAGCGCCGCCGTGACGACCTGGTCGCACGTCTCGCGATCCGGCGTCGTGGTGTTGTCGCACCACGGGGGATTGCGGTCGAGCGACGTTTCGACGAAGCGCGTGATCGACGAGAAGCGTCCCTGGTAGCCCGTGAGCAGCGGCCCGATCTCGTCGCCGACGATCGCCGGCGCGAGGTTCAGGAACCAGGCTTCGAAGATCGCCGGCGCCGCCCCGTCGCCGCGCGCGACGTCGTCCCATTCGCGGAGCACGTCGAGCGCCGCGCGATCGATCGACGCGGTCGGCCGCGCGTGTGCGAGCAGCAGCGGCAGCAGCGACCGCGCGTGCAGCGATACCGTATCGGACTGGATCCGCCGGAAGTCGTCCGGGCTCAGCTTGCGGCCGGCCGAGATCTCGCGGATCAGGTCGACGATGCGCTGTGCGCGGTAGGGGTTCGGATACTCGAGGGCGACGAGCGGCGCACCGCGCGCGCCCGACGGGCGGTTGTTCGCCGTGACGATGAAGTGCGACGGCGGGTCGTATGCGTGCGGCAGCTGTTCGAACGGCATCGTAGCCGGTCCACTCCCCGTCGCCCGTCCAGCCGTCGGAGGGGCGCGAGCCGTCGCCTGACGCGCGCACCGGGATGTGGCCAGGCGCGTAGTACCCGATGTGGCCGTCGACGTCGGCGAAGACGAAGTTCTGCGCCGGCGTGCCGTAGAGACGCAGCGCCGACGTGAAGTCGTTCCAGTTGCGCGCCTCGTTCAGGCGCAGGAACGCCGACACGGTCAGGTCCTCGGGGTCGAGCGCGGTCCAGCGGAACGCCAGCGGCTCCATCGGCTGCGCGCCCGCCGTGGCTGGCGACGCCGCGTTGTTGGCGTTGATGGCGTCCGAGATGAGCGGCCCGTGGCGCGTGATCCGCACCTCGATGTGCACGGGCGGTGCGCCCTTCACGCCAATCGTCTCCGGAATGGCCTGGATCGGCTCCAGCGCGCCGCGAAACTCGGCGAAGCGGCCCGTCGGGTCCAGCCGCTCGCGATAGAGATCCTGCACGTCGGCCGCGACGTTCGTCGCGCCCCATGCAATGAAGCGGTTTCGCCCGAGGGCAACCGCCGGCGCGCCAGGCAGCGTGGCCCCGATCATGTCGAGATCGCCGGCCGAGACGTGCGCGAGGTACCAGATCGACGGGATCTTCGCGCCGAGGTGCGGATCGTTCGCGAGCATCGGCTTGCCCGTCGCGGTCAGCGTGCCATCGACGACGAAGTTGTTGGAGCCGATCGCTTCGTGTTTCGCGCTGCCGAGCAGCATGTCGGCCACGACCGGGTGGCCGCCGGCGAGCATGCGCTCGAGCGACGGCAGCGCTGCCACCGCTCCGTCAGGCAACCGGTCGCTTCGCAGACGACACGTCGTCGCCCGCATGTGAGGAGCGCTGATCGTTCAGGATGCTCAGGCCGTCAGCGGGATACGGTGGCAGGAGCTGCGCGGTGCGCTCGGGGCCGATGCGCGCGATCAGGTCGTTTCGCAGCAGCTCCGAGGAGTAGTTCGCGCTCAGGTCCCAGGCCATCATCTTGACCCACACCAGGACATCGACCGGCGTGAACGGCTCCGGGACGTGTCGCAGCACCGTGAACTCGGGCGGCAGCTTGCGGCCCGGATGCGAGCTGATGAAGGCGTTCACCCCGGCGACGTACGCTTCGATCGGGCGCCGATCCTCGTCGGGCAGGTGATCCCACGCACTTTGCGCCGCACGTCCGAATCCGATCGTGCGCAGG
The DNA here is from genome assembly GCA_963748265.1 of uncultured Acidobacteriota bacterium. Classification (GTDB taxonomy): domain Bacteria; phylum Acidobacteriota; class Vicinamibacteria; order Vicinamibacterales; family CAVVIG01; genus CAVVIG01. The sequence goes on from CAVVIG010000009.1 coordinate 261,644, forward strand.
AAGCGATCCTGCGCCACCGTGGCGGCGCCGAACATCTCGGACAGTCGGCCGTGGCCGATTCGGCGCTGGAACTCCATCTGCCAGAGCCGATCCTGCGCGTGCACGTATCCGAGGCCGAAGAGTCGCATCCAGCTTGTTGGTCGCGAAGACGTGCGGCACCGCGTCGGTGTCACGCACGATGTCGACGATGCCGGTGATTCCCGCGACGGTGATGTCGCCGTTCACGTCCGGCAGCGACTGCCGGAGGTAGACGTAGCCGCTGGCAAGGAGAATGACGGCCACCAGCAGCAGGGCGACGACGACCCGGAACAGGATGCGGCGCATGCGAAGATGATAGCGGGGCAGAGCGGCGATGGCACGGGTCGATTCACGAATTGGCAGAGGGATTGAAGCATGACGCCGGTGCGCGCGAACGCCGAGCCGCGCCGGGCGATGCTCAAGCCGACACTCGACCGGCTGTACGACAGCTTCAATGCCGCCGACTCCGCCACCGATCCCATACAGCTTGTCCGGCGCTTCGAGCGCGCCGACGACCGTGAAGTCGTCGCGTTCTGCGCGGCGGGCCTCGCTTTCGGGCGCGTCAGCAGCGTCATCCAGTCAATCGAGCGCCTGCTGGTCGTGATGGGAAAGCGCCCGGGCGCCTTCGTCCGGACCTTCGAGCCGGAGCGCGATGGTGCACCACTGCGCACGTTCGTGCACCGCTGGACGCGGGGCGTCGATGTGATCGCGCTGCTGTGGGTGCTCCGCCAGATGATCGATCGCGGCGGATCGATCGAGGGGTTCTTTCTCGAGGGCGACCAGGGCGGCGAGGACGTGCGCGACGCCCTCGACAGCTTCTCGCGCCGGGCGCTCGCGCTGGACCTGAAGGCGGCCTACGGCCGGGTGCCCGCGCGGCCAGGCGTCGGCTACTTCTTCCCGCGTCCGAGCAGCGGCAGCGGCTGCAAGCGGCTGAACCTGTTCATGCGCTGGATGGTCCGCCGGGACGAACTGGATCTCGGCGTCTGGACGCGCGTCTCACCGTCGCGGCTCGTCGTGCCGCTCGACACCCACGTCATTCGCGTCGGCCGCTGCCTGCAGCTCACACGCTACTCGAGCCCGGGATGGCCGATGGCGCTCGACATCACGCGCGCGCTGAGAGCCATCGATCCGGCGGACCCGGTCAAGTACGACTTCTCCGTGTGTCACCTGGGCATGATGAACGCGTGCGGATTCCAGACGCCGCGTGGCGACTCGCAGTGTCCGCTGAAGGGACTGTGCCGGCCGCGCCCCCGCCGGTCCCCGTCACGACGCCGGCGGACCGTCTGACAGGTCGGCCACGTGGGGCCGTCGCGCGACGCGCGCGTAGGTCCTGGCAGTCTCGGCGACCATCCGGTCGACCGTGAACTGTTCGCGCACACGCGCGTAGCCGGCGTCGGCCATCCGCCGCCGCAGCGGTTCGTCCTTCAGCAGGTGCACGACCGCCGCCGCAAGGTCGTCCGCGTCGCGCGGCTCCACGAGCAGGCCGGTCCGCTCGTGCTCGACGACTTCTGGTATGCCGCCGGCCCGCGTGCCGATCACCGCCTTCCTGCAGGCCATCGCGTCGAGCACCGAGGTGCCGAGCCCTTCGGTGATCGAGCTCATCACGAATACGTCGAACCCCTTGATGCAGCCGACCACGTCGTCGCGAAACCCTGGGAGCAGCACATGTTTCTCGAGATGCGATTCGCGAACGAGGTGTTCGAGGTGCGTGCGCAGCTCTCCCTCGCCGAAGATGACGAACCGCGCGTCCGGAACCTGCCGGACGACGAGGCGGGCGGCTTCGATCAGGTAACGGTGGCCCTTGTGCGGCACCAGGGCGGCGACGTTGCCGACGAGCGGCGCATTGTGGGGAAGCCACAACGCCTCGTGCACGTTCACCGCCTGGAGCCCGTCGACGCGATCGACGTCGACGCCTTCGTGCACGGTGACGACGCGATCGGCGGCGATGCCGTCGTCGATCAGCATGGTGCGGATCGCGTCCGACGCCGCCACGAAGCAGTCCACCTGCCGGTACTTCCACCGCGAGAACGAATTTCCCTTCAGGTGGAAGTCCACGCGCCTCGATGCGATGAGCGCCGGCGCCCTGCGCCCGTCTTTCGTTCGCGCGCCGGCTCCGAGCGACAGCGCCAGGCTCGCCATCGCCACCGCGTGCGGATCGTGTGCATGGATCACGTCGGGGGCGAGCCGGCGGACGACGCGGGCGAGCCGCCAGCCCGCCGTGAGGTCGACTTCCGAGCGCGGTGCGATCGGAATGAGATCCAGCCCCTCTGCAGCCCGGCGTCGCAGCTCGCCGTCAGGGTGTGCGACCAGCGACGCGCGCTGTCCGATCGCGCGCAGGCCGTTGACGGTCAGCAGGACCTGATTCTGGCCGCCGCGCCAGCTGCGCGCGGTGTCGATGTGGAGGGAGAACACGTCGGCCCTGTGGCGGCTACACGGTCCGCGAGGCGGTTGCCGACCCGGTCACCCGCGAAGCACCCGCTTCATCGTCGGGCCGCGGTGCCGGCCGTGTCTGCAGCTGCCACAACTTCGCGAACTTCAGGAAGACGTAGTAGGCATTCATCGCGGAGACGATCAGCCCGACCGTGCCAAGGCGGAAGCCGCCCTTCGCGACGTAGTTGCGGAGAAATGCCAGCGGCGGGTGCAGCGTGAGGTCCCACAGCGAGGCGCGGCGGCCGGCCTCCTGCATCTGCCGCGCGGCGTAGGTGGTGTAACGGTCGATCGTTTCGAGGTGATCGGCGATGTCGCGATACGCGAAGTGCCGGAGGTCGCCGTGCAGGCGGCCGATCGACCCGTTCACGGCCACGGCCTCGTGCACGTACGTTGCCGGTCCACTGCGCCGCTCGCCGATCGTACAGGCGCGGTCTGGTAGTCCGGGTACCAGTCCGTTCCGCGGATCCAGCGGCCGAGGTGCCACGTCAGGCGTGGCATGCCGGTAGGCCGCATGTGCCGGGCTCTCCAGCGCGCGACGGATCTCGCTCGCGAGCGCCGGCGTCACGCGCTCGTCGGCATCGAGTGACAGGATCCAGTCGTGCGAGGCCTGCGCAGCGGCAAAGTTCTTCTGTGCGACGTATCCGGGCCAGTCCCGGACGAGGACGCGATCGGTCGCCCGCCGCGCGACTGCGACGGTGCGGTCGGTGCTCCCCGAATCGACGACCACGATCTCGTCGGCCCACGCCACCGATGCCAGCGCTGCGGCGATGTCGTGCTCTTCGTTCTTCGTGATGATGGTGACCGAAACCTTCGGCACGCAGGGAGTATATCGGGAAGGGATCGGGGATCGGGGATCTGGGATCAGGTGGGGTTCCCCGGCTCCCTCGATCCCCGATCCCTGATCCCTGACGTCCCTGATTACTATCGCCCCGTCGTCTGCAGCGTGCCGACGACCGTGGCCGCGTTCGTGCCGACCACCGACGCCTCCTGGAGCGCCTCGAAGTCCACGATCGACTTGTTGTAATCGGCGATCGCCCGGACCTCGTTGGTGCGCGCCTGTGCCAGGTCGCGCTGTGCCTGGAAGACGAAAAAGCTGGTCTGGATGCCCGCCGCGAACTTCTTCTCCTCCGCTGCGAGCCGCTGCTCGGCCAGGTCCCTCGCCGCGCGGGCGCTGTCGACGCGCTTCTGGTTCGTCTGCACCGGCGGGCGGAATCGCGGATCTGCGGTGGCGACCTGCAGCTCGATGTTGCGCAGCTGCGTCTGCGACTGCTGGTACTGCAGCGTCGCGCGCGCCAGGTTCGTCTTCTGCGTGTTGTCTCCGACCGGATAGGAAATGGAGACACCGAAGGTCCAGGCCGGAAACTCGCTGGTGAAAACGTCGCCGAGCACCGAGCCGAATGCCACGCTGCGACAGCACGCTCCGTTCGGTCGCCGTCGGGCGGAAACGAGGTGATCGGCTGCAGCGCCGACCCGCCGACGGCGTTCGCCTGGTACGACACTTGGCGTTGACCTCCGGCAGCACCTGGTTCGGAAGAACTTCAGGTTCACCTCGGTCTGCTCGATCTGGTTCTGGCGAGCTGCACGTCAGTGCGGTTCGCCAGTGCGCGCCGCGACCGCACCGTTGACGTCGACTGCATACGCCTGGAAGGGCATCGTGTCGGTCGGCTCGATGCCCATGGTCCAGAAGTCGGGCGACTTCGGATCGAAGATCAGCGCGCGAAGCCGATCCTCGGCCTGCTTGATCGCCGCCTCGGCGACGATGACCACTTCATCGTTCCTGGCAACCTCCGACTGCGCCTCGACGATGTCGATGGGCGCCATCGTGCCGATCTGCACGCGCTTCTCGTTGTCCGCGAGCGAACGCTTGGCCAGGTCGAGCGACTGCTGCTGCGCCCGCAGGTTGTCGCGTGCGTACGCGAGATCCCAGTACGCGTTCTTCACGTTGCGCGTCGTGGTCACGACGGTCGCCCTCAGCGACACGTCGGAGGCGTCGCGTTGCTTGCGGCTGACCTCGAGCTGCTGGCGGTACGTGTCGATCTTGCAGTTGCGCAGCAGCGGCTGCGTCGCGTTGAACACCAGGCCCGCGTTGAACAGCGGGTTGTAGTTGGTGAAGAAGTTGTTGGTCGTCTGACGCAGGCTGTTCCAGGACAGCGAGTAGTTGGTTCCGTATTTCAGCGTCTGCGTCGATACCCGAGCTGCGTAGTGAACCGGTGGTCGGTGATGGTCTGGCCGCCGGCCAGGGCGTTGGTGGCCGGATTGTCCTGGTTCACGTTCTGCAGCGAAGTGGTGACCGTCGGCAGCCAGTAGCTCTGGGCCTGCGCGATCGCCGTGTCCTGGATCTGCGGGTTGAACCGCTCGGCCGCGATGCCCAGGTTCTGCTCGAGCGCGAGCTGCACCGCCTCATCGATCGACAGCCCCCGGACGGGGGCGGCCCCGGCCTGGGCCGCCGCGGAGCCAGCCGACGCGGCCAGCGCGACCAGGACGAGAACGACAGTGGCGTACTTCATCGAATGACGCATGGACAACTGCTCCATCGTGATCAGGAGACGCGAAGGGTTTGATCAGTAGACGTGGGGCGGGGGCGTCCGGTTCGGCAGACCCGGATCGTATACTACCCAGTTGAATGCCCACACGTGACGAATTGCTCGATTTGTTCCGGAAATCCGGTGCTTTGCTCGACGGACACTTCCGTCTGAGCTCGGGCCTCCACAGCAACGGATACCTGCAGTGTGCCCTCGTCCTGCAGGACCCGGCCACGGCCGAACTGCTCGGCCGCGCGATAGCCGGCCACGTGCGCGAGCTGCGCGCGACGGTCGTGCTCTCGCCGGCCCTCGGCGGTGTCGTCATCGGCCACGAGGTCGGACGCGCCCTCGGTGTCCGGGCGCTCTTCGCCGAGCGGCAGGACGGAGCGCTGGTGCTGCGGCGCGGCTTCATGCTGTCGGAATCCGACCGCGTGCTGGTCATCGAGGACGTGCTCACCACGGGCGGCTCCACCCGCGAGACGATGCAGGTGGCGTCGGCGGCGGGCGGCCACGTGGTCGGCGCCGCCTCGATTGTCGACAGGAGCGGGGGGGCAGTGGCGTTCGAGGTGCCGTTCCACGCGCTCCTCGCGGTCGATCTGCCGACCTACCAGCCCGAGGCGTGCCCGTTGTGTGCGCAGGGGCTGCCGGTCGCGAAGCCCGGTTCGCGCCCCGTGGTTGCCTGAATTGATCCATCTCAAGCTGACGATCGCCTACGACGGCACCGGGCTCGTCGGATGGCAGCGTCAGCCCGAGGGGACCTCGGTGCAGGGGCTGCTCGAAGATGCCCTCGCGCCGCTCGATGCCAGCGTCACGGTGACCGGCGCCGGACGCACCGACGCCGGCGTGCATGCGCTCGGACAGGTCGCGTCGCTGAAACTACACCGCACGATCGCGCCCGACGCGGTAGTCCGTGCGGTCAACATGCGCCTCCCCCGGCAGTGCGCGTGCTCGCGGCCCAGGAGGTACCGGCCGCCTTTCACGCGCGCTTCGATGCGGTGTCGAAGACGTATCGCTACCGGATCTGGAACGCCGAGGTGCAGGATCCGTTCGAGCGTGCGTTCGTGTGGCACGTGCCGGCGCCGCGCCTCGACGTGACGGCGATGGCCGACGCGGCCGCGCGTCTCGAAGGACGGCGTGACTTCGCCGCGTTTCAGGGGACCGGCAGCGATGCCGCGACGACCACGCGGACCGTGTTCAGCTCGCGGGTGACCACCGACTCCGGGAACGGCGCGCTCGTGACCTACGAGATTCGCGGGGACGGGTTCCTCCGGCACATGGTGCGCACGATCGCCGGATCGCTGGTCGAGGTGGGCCGTTGCCGCCGGCCGCCGGCGTGGATCGACGACGTGATTGCCTCGGGAGCACGTGTCTCTGCCGGGCGCACGGCGCCGCCGCAGGGGCTCTTCCTGGTGTCAGTCGACTACGCCTGACGCCAGGTTTCGAGTTCCGACCTCGACGTTCCGACTTCCTTCTGAGTTCCCCACTTCGCAGTTCCAACTTCTATAATGGTTGGGCATGTCGCTTGAGCAGCTCCTGGCGGGGATTCCGCCGGGATCCCCGACGAAGCGCTCGCCCGCCAGGTGAACTTCGAGCAGCTTCCCGCTCACATCGCCATCATCATGGACGGCAACGGGCGCTGGGCCGCGCAGCGTCACCTTCCACGCGTCGAGGGTCACCGCGCCGGCATCGACTCGGTGCGCGACGTGGTGGAGACCTCCGCGCGGCTCGGCATCGAGGTGCTGACGCTGTACGCGTTCTCCATGGAGAACTGGAAGCGGCCGCGGACCGAAGTGAACATGCTGATGATGCTGCTCAAGCGGTACATCAGGCTGGAGCTGAGCACGCTGATGCGGAACAACATCCGCTTTCGCGTGATCGGGCGGCAGGACGAACTCTCGCCGGACGTCCAGAGCGAGCTGGAGCTCGGGACGCGGAAGACCGCCGGGAACACCGGCATGCTGTTCAACATCGCGCTCAATTACGGCGGGCGCGCGGAGATCGTCGATGCGGCGCGCCGCGCCATCGCCTCGGGCATCGCGCCCGACGACCTCGACGAGTCGTCGTTCGGCAATTTTCTCTACACGGCGGGCCAGCCCGATCCGGATCTCCTGATACGCACGAGCGGCGAGATGCGCGTCAGCAACTTCCTTCTCTGGCAGATCGCGTACTCCGAGATCTGGGTGACCGACACGCTCTGGCCCGACTTCCGCCGCCGCGATCTGCTGGACGCAATCGTGGCGTACCAGAAGCGCGATCGCCGATACGGCGGACTGAAGCCGTCACCCGTGGCGCTCGGCGCGAAGTGACCACCCGCATCCTCAGCGGCACGGTGCTCATCGTGCTGGCCGTGGCCGCGGTCTGGTACGCGCCGGCCTGGCTCTTTCTCCTGGTCGCCGAGCTCCTGGTGGTCCTCGCGTGCCGCGAGTTCATCGCGCTGGCGCGCGCCAGCGGCCTGACGCTGCCGGCGGTCGCGTCGACGCTGGCGGCGGCACTTGCCTGCGTGTCGTTCGCACGGGCGCCGTTCGGCGGGAGCGCGTCGATCCCGCTCGAACTGGTGCTCATGACGGCGCTGCCGGCAATCGGTGCGCTGTCACTGTCATCGTGGCGCGGCGGGAACGACGCCGTCGCGTCGGTGGCAGCGGCGTTCGTGCCGTTGCTGTACGTCGGGCTCCCGCTTGGCGCGATGCTGGCGATCCGCGAGCGTGGAGGACCGGCGACGCTGTTCCTGCTCATGCTGACCGTGATGGTCAGCGATTCGGCGCAGTACTTCGTCGGCCGCGCGTTCGGCCGGCACCCGCTCGCGCCGCGCGTCAGCCCGAAGAAGACCATCGAGGGCGCGGTCGGCGGGTTCCTCTTCGGCGCCGCCCTGCTCGCGGTCGTCGGCGCGTGGTGGCTGCCGTCGGTGCCCGCGCCGCTCCGCGCGCTGCTCGGCGTGACGGTCGTGGCGCTCGGCATCGCGGGCGATCTCTTCGAGTCGATGCTGAAGCGGAGCGCCGGCGTGAAGGACAGTTCGGCGCTGATCCCAGGCCACGGCGGCGTCCTCGATCGCATCGACGCGCTGTTGTTCGCCGCGCCCGTGTACTACGTCGTGCTCAACCATGTCTGAGTCGCGCCGCCACGCATGTCCGTCATGAAGCGCATCGCCATCCTCGGCTCCACCGGCTCGATCGGGCAGAGCGCACTGTCCGTCGTGGACGCGCATCGCGATCGCCTCGAAGTCGTCGGGCTCGCGGCAGGCGGCAACGTCGAACGGCTCGCGTCCCAGATCGCGAAGTACCGTCCGCGCGTGGCTGCCGTGGCGACCGGCGATGCGGCCGATCGGCTCCGCGAAGCAGGCCTGCCGTCCGGCGTGACGCTCGCCGGCACCGGACGCGAGGGGCTCGTGGCCGTCGCAACGCACGCGGACGTGGACCTCGTCCTCTGCGCGTCATCAGGCACTGAGGCGCTCGAGGCGGTGCTGGCCGCCATCGAGCACGGCAAGGCGATCGCCCTGGCGAACAAGGAGGTCCTCGTCATGGCGGGGCGGATCGTCACCGAAGCCGCGCGCCAGCGGAAGGTGCCGATTCTCCCGGTAGACAGCGAGCACAACGCCATCCACCAGTGCCTCCACGGCCGCGACCCCCGCGAGCTGAAGCGGCTCGTGCTGACCGCATCCGGCGGACCGTTCCGGGGTCGCACGGCGTCCCAACTGGCAGACGTCACGGCTGCTGACGCGCTGCGTCATCCCACGTGGCGGATGGGGCGGAAGATCACCATCGACTCCGCGACCCTGATGAACAAGGGACTCGAGGTCATCGAGGCGCGGTGGCTCTTCGACGTCACCGCCGAACAAATCGACGTCGTCGTGCACCCGCAGTCGGTGGTGCACTCATTGGTGGAACTGGTAGACGGGTCGATGATCGCGCAACTTGGCGTGACCGACATGCGCCTGCCGATTCAGTACGCGTTCTCGTATCCAGACCGCTGGACGGCGCCCGTCCCGCCTCTGGACTTGATGAAGGCCGGCCGGTTCGAATTCCTCGAGCCCGACCTCGACGTCTTCCCCTGTCTGGCGCTCGCCTACCGGGCGCTTCGCTCCGAGGACAGTGTGGCGGTGGCCTTGAACGCGGCCAACGAAGTGGCCGTGGCGCGCTTCTTGGACGGGGCCCTGTCGTTTCCGGCGATCGCTGACGTAATTCGTCGGACGATGGACGCGCATCGACCGGCAGAGGTCGGCACCCTTGCGCAGGTGCGTGCCGTCGATGGCTGGGCGCGCGATTACGCTCGTGAAATCGCCCGGGCTGTACAATTGAAAGTCTGAGGTATCGGTGACTGGCTCACTCACGACCATCGTCGCGTTTGTGTTCGTGCTCGGCGTTCTCGTGTTCGTACACGAGCTCGGGCACTTTCTAGCCGCGAAGCGCATCGGCATCAAGGTGCTGAAATTCCAGCTCGGGTTCAATCCGACCGTGCTGAGCGTGCGCCGCGGCGACACCGAGTACAGCATCGGCGCGCTGCCGCTCGGCGGCTACGTGAAGATGGCGGGCGAGAACCCAGACGACCCGCAGAGCGGCGGGCCCGAGGAGTTCCTCTCGCGCACCAAGTGGGAGCGGTTCCAGGTTCTCATCATGGGCCCGCTCATGAACCTGGGCCTCGCGCTGATCCTGACGGCGGTCGTCCTGTACCAGGGGGCCGAGCGCCTGGCGTACGAGAACCAGCCGGTCGTGGTCGGCGCGGTGAGGGCCGAATCTCCTGCCGCCGGCATCGGCCTTCGGCAAGGCGATCGCATCGTGACGGTCGCCGGACGCGACGTGGACACGTGGGAGGACTTCTACATTGCGGTTGGCACAAGGCCCGGGCGCGAAGTGAGCCTCGGGTACGTGCGCGACGGCAACACGTCGACGGTGAACGTCACTCCCGTCGCATCGACCGAGTCGCGCTTCGAGATCGGCGAGATCGGCGTGCTGCCGGACGTGCACCCGCACATCCGATCGGTCAGCCCCGGAGAGCCGGCCGAACGGGCGGGTCTCAAGCCAAACGACGTCGTGGCGGCCGTCAACGGCGAGACGATCACGTTCTCCATCGATCTGCGGAACGCGATCTCGAAGCGTCCCGAGCAGCAGATCACGATGGACATCCTGCGCGACGGCGCACCGATCACGATTCAGGCGACGCCCAAGCGGAGCGGCGAAATCGGACTCCTCGGCATCGGCATCGCCGACCAGACCGTCAGCATCGAGCCGGGCCTGCTCGGCTCCATGCGAATGAGCGTCGAGAAGAACCTGCAGTATTCGGGTCTGATCTTCCAGACCATCGGTGGTCTGCTCACGCGCGAGACGTCGCCGAAGCAGTTGATGGGACCGGTCGCCATCGCGCAGCTGTCGGGCGAGTCGGCGCAGCTCGGATGGATCGCGCTCTTCAGCCTGATGGCGCAGATCAGCCTCAACCTCGGGCTCCTCAACCTCCTGCCGATCCCTGTACTCGACGGCGGACACATCTTCATCATGGCGATGGAAGGTGTGGCGCGCCGCGACTTCAGCACCCGCATGAAGGAGAAGATGCTCCTCGCGGGCTTCGTCGTGCTGATGACCCTGATGGTCACCGTCATCTACAACGACCTCACCCGCATCAGCTGGATCGAGCGGCTGATGCCCTGGCGCTGAGACCCTCGAGCTTCGGACGGCGGCGCTCTTGCACTGCAGTCCCTCAACGACAGGGAGGGACTGTGGATCTGTCCAGAATTTGCCGCATGTTCGTGTTGGCGCTGCTGATGGCGGGAACCGGGACGGCCGCTCTCGCGCAGACAGCGCCTCAGAACGTCACCAGCACCGATGTGGAGCGCCTGCAGGACGCATTGCTCGACGCAGGGCGCGACGTGGCGGACGCCCGCTCGAGGGATGCGGCGCTCGCGTCGAAGCTCGAAGCCGAGCTCGAGAACCTGCACGACGAGACGACGTACATCCGGGTGAAGCTGCGGAAGAACGAGCCGGTGGCGCGAACGGAGTACTACGCCCTGCGAGACCGCATCGACGACGTGCGCTCGCGCGCGCGCGGAACCGAGGCGTCGCGTCCGCCGGAGGGCAGCGCAACGAGAACGACACGGTCCGGAGACGCCGCCAGCGATGACATCCCCGCCGGCACCGAGTTCGACGTCCGCCTGCAGCAGTCCCTCAGCTCGGAGACCAATCTCGTCGAGGATCGCTTCGAAGCGACGACGATGGTCGATCTGCGCGACGGGGAGCGCGTGCTGGTGCCTGCCGGATCGGCGATGCGCGGGGTGGTGAGCGCCGTCACCAAGGCCGGACGGGTCGAGCGGACCGGCAAGATGACCGTGGCGTTCGACCAGGTGACGATTGCCGGCCGCGCCTATCCGATCCGCGCCACCGTGACGCAGGCGCTGGAGAGCGAAGGCATTCGCGGCGAAGCTGGGAAGATCGGCGCGGGCGCCGGCGTCGGCGCGATCATCGGCGGCATCATCGGTGGCTTCAAGGGCGCGCTGGCCGGCATCCTGATCGGCGGCGGCGGAACCATTGCGGCAACCGAAGGAAAGGACGTCGAGCTGCCGGCCGGTACGGTGCTGCGCGTCCGGCTCGATTCGGGGCTCTCGCTTCGATAGGCCGCGGACCCGCCGGTCCCATCGCCACGGGCGTGAGGTCTTACCCGACCTCACGTAGCGCGGCGCGAGCGGCGGCCACGGTTCGCTCGACGTCGCGCTGCGTGTGTGCGGCCGAGAGGAACCAGGCTTCGAACTGGGACGGCGGCGGGTAGACGCCGCGGGCGAGCATGCCGTGGAAGAAGCGCGCGTAGCGCGCGGTGTCGGCGCTCGTCGCCGAGGCGTAGTCGCGGACGCGGCGATCAGTGAAGAACGGCGTCACCACCGAGCCCACCGCGTTCACCTGCAGGGCGACGCCGGCTTCGCGCGCGGCGTCAGCAAAGCCGGCTGCGAGCCGCGAGCCGAGCGCGGCCAGATGCCGGTACAGCGACGGCCGCAGCTGATCGAGGCACCAGATCCCCGCGGTCATCGCAAGCGGGTTGCCCGAGAGCGTCCCTGCCTGGTACACGGGGCCCGCGGGAGACACCAGCTCCATCAGGTCAGCCCGTCCGCCGTACGCCCCGACCGGCAGCCCGCCTCCGATGATCTTCCCGAGGCACGTGAGGTCCGGCTTCACGCCGTACAGCTGCTGCGCTCCTCCCGGTCCCGTCCGGAATCCTGAAATCACCTCGTCGAAGACGAGCAGCGCGCCATTGCTGTCGCAGATCTCGCGCAGGCCGGCGAGGAACCCGTCGGCCGGCGGCACGACCCCCATGTTGCCGGCCACCGGTTCCACGATCAGCGCTGCGATCCGCCCGCGGTTGGCGTCGAAAACACGGTGCACCGAGGGGAGGTCGTTGTAGCTCGCGACCAGCGTGTCCGCCGCTGCCGCCTTCGTCACGCCGGGACTGGTCGGCGTTCCGAGTGTGAGCGCGCCCGACCCGGCCTGCACCAGGAACGGGTCGGCGTGCCCGTGATAACACCCCTCGAACTTGACGATCGCGTCGCGGCCGGTCGCGGCGCGCGCCACACGGACGGCGCTCATGGTCGCCTCCGTGCCGGAGCTCACGAAGCGCACGCGTTCGAGGGAGGGCATCAGCTTTCGCACGCGTTCGCCCAGCTCCACTTCGAGCGGACTCGGGGCGCCGTAGCTCGTGCCGAGCGGCGTGGCCTTGTTCAGCGCCTTCACGAGACCGCGCGGCGCGTGCCCGTGAATCAGCGGTCCCCACGACATGACGTAGTCGATGAAGACGTTGCCGTCGACGTCCTCGATCCGCGCGCCAGAGGCGCGGCGGATGAACAGCGGCGCTGCACCGACCGATTTGAACGCCCGGACCGGGCTGTCCACTCCGCCGGGCAGCAGGCGGACGGCGCGCGAGAAAAGGCGGGCGGACCGTGTGGTCTTCATCCAGCCAGCGCCCGGGCCGCTTCGCGCGCGTAGTACGTGATGATGATGTCGGCGCCGGCGCGACGAATGGACGTCAGCGTCTCCAGCATGGCGCGCGGCTCGTCGATCCAGCCGTTGCGCGCGGCGGCCTTCAGCATCGCGTACTCGCCGCTCACGTGATACGCGGCGGTCGGATACCCGAACGCGTCCTTCACGCGGGCGATCACGTCCAGGTAGGGCAGCGCCGGCTTCACCATCACGATGTCGGCGCCCTCCTCGATGTCCTGCTCGACCTCGCGCAGCGCTTCGCCGACGTTCGCGGGGTCCATCTGGTGCGATCGGCGGTCGCCGAACTTCGGCGCCGACGCCGCTGCATCGCGGAACGGACCGTAGAACGCCGAGCAGTACTTCGCTGCATACGACATGATCGCCACGCGGTCGTACCCGCGATCGTCGAGCGCACGCCGGATGGCACCGACACGCCCGTCCATCATGTCCGACGGGGCGACGATGTCCGCGCCGGCCCCCGCGTGCGACAGCGCGGCCCGCACCAGCTGGTCGACCGTGGGATCGTTGGCGATCTCGCCGTCGATGACGAGGCCGCAGTGCCCGTGATCGGTGTACTCGCAGAGGCAGACGTCGGTCATGACGAGCACGCCCGGCACGTCGCGCTTGATCGCGCGTATTGCCGTCTGGACCGGCGCCTCCGGATCGTACGCCGCCGACCCCACATCGTCCTTGTGCTCTGGAAGCCCGAAGAGGAGCACGCTGCGCACGCCGTCCGCCTTGGCGAGCGACGCCTCGCGCACCGCTTCGTCGACGGAAAGGTTGAACACGCCGGGCATGGACGAGACCTCGCGGCGCACGCCCTCGCCTTCGCAGACGAACAGCGGGAGCACGAATATGTCCGGCGACAGTCGCGTCTCGCGGACCAGCGCGCGCATGGTCTCGGACGCGCGCAGCCGCCGCAGCCGGCGCGTGAGCTTCAGCGTCGATTGCATGGATGAAGAAGGCATCTGGTTCTCCGGGCCGCACCGGGCACGGCCGCGCGTGTCAGAGCGGCTCGGTCCGTTCCGCGCCGACCTGCTCGAAGTGGCGGACGATGGCGTCGGTCAGGCCGGCGACGGTGTACTGCGCGGGCACGATGGTCGTTGCGATGCCGAACTGCGACGCGGCTTCGGCGGTCACCGGACCGATGGATGCCACGATCGTAGTCCGGAGCAGGTCCGCCGCGACATCCGCGCCATACATGTCGGCGAAGCTGCGGACCGCCGATGGGCTCGTGAAGGTGACGACGTCGATGCGCCGGTCGAGCAGCATCCGGTAGACGTCTGGCTCGCCTTCGCGTTCCGGGTCGATTGCGACCGTCCGGTACGCCACCACCTCGGTGACGGCCCCGCCCCGCTTCCGCAGTTCTTCGCCGATCACCTCGCGCCCGATGTCGGCGCGGGGCAGGAGGAACCGTACGCCGTTCACGTCGCCGACCTCGAGCAGCGCATGGACAACGCTCTCCGCTCGTGACTCGGACGGGATGAGGTCCACCTTGATGCCGAAGCGGGTGAATCGCTCGGAGGTGCCGGCGCCGATGGCGCAGAGCCGCACGTTCTTGAGCGCGCGCACGTCGCGCGGCGACGCGAGCAGCCGGCTCATGAACGCGTCCACGGCGTTGCCGCTGACCAGAACGACCCAGTCGAATTCGTCGAGCCGTGCGCAGGCGTCGTCGAGCGGCGCGTAGTCGGTCGGTGGCGCGATGCGGATCAACGGCGCCTCGATCGGGTTGGCGCCGAGCGACTGGAGAAGGCTCGACGAACTCGGCCGACTGTTCGCGCGGCCTCGTGACCAGCACGCGCTTGCCGAAAAGCGGACGCGAGTCGAACCAGCGCAGGTGTTCGCGCAGCGCGGCGACGCGGCCGATGACGAGAATGGCCGGACGCCGGTCGGTCGTGCCCTTCACGCTGTGCGCGATCTCCGCGAGCGTCCCCAGGATCGTTTGCTGCGTGGGCAGGGTCCCGTCGTAGATGAGGGCCGCCGTGTCTTCCTCGGGACGGCCATGCGACAGCAGCGCGTCGAGCATCGCGGGCAACTGATCGGGTCCCGCGTAGCAGACGATCGTCCCGTCCAGGCGTGCCAGGCTGTCCCAGTCGACATCGGGCAGCGTATCGGCGGCTCCTTCATTGCCCCGGACGAAGGTCAGCGTGTCGCCGCCGCCCGGATAGGTGAGGGGTACGCCCGCGTAGCTCGCGGCGCCAATGGCCGCGGGGATGCCCGGCACGACCTCGAAGCGGATGCGGCGCTCGTGGAGGAAGAGCGCCTCGGAGCCGCCGCTGTCGAAGATGAAGGGGTCGCCCCACTTCAGGCGCGCGACCACCTTGCCCTCGCGGGCCTTCTCGGCCAGCAGGTAGCAGATCGCTTCCTGTTCGAGCGGCAGCGGCGCGGGCATGCCGACGTCGATCTTCTCCGTCCCGGGCCTGGCGGCCCGCAGCAGTCGCGGATGCACCAGGTGGTCGTAGAGGACCACGTCCGCTTCGGCCACGCACTGCAGACCGCGCGTCGTGATGAGCTCCGGGTTTCCGGGCCCGGCCCCAATGAGGTAGACGATGGATTCAGCCACGGTGTCTGGGATTCTACGAGGATCCGCGCTCGGCGTGGGGATGTGCCCTGCGGGCCTCCTCGAGGATGTCGGCCGCCCCCTCTGCCAGCAGCCGTTCCGCGGCGCGGACGCCCAGGGCGTGCGCTTCGTCCCGGCCACCCCGCACGACGGTGCGGACGGCGCGGCTGCCGTCGAGGGCGACCACCACGGCCACCACCTCGATCTCGTCGTCGCGCAGCGGTGTGGCGAGCGCGCCGATCGGCGTCTGACAGCCGCCGCCGAGCGCGTCGACGACCGCACGCTCGGCGTCGAGGGCGAGCGCCGCGACCGGATCGGTGATGCGGCGGACTGTTTCGAGGGCGCGGCTGTCGCCCTCGCGGGTCTCGATGGCAACGATCCCCTGCCCTGGCGCCGGCACACAGGCGCTGACCGGCAGGGCCAGCGAGATGCGCCGGTCGAACCCGAGCCGGCGAAGGCCCGCAGCGGCGAGGACGAGCGCGTCGTGATCCCCCGCATCGAGCTTGCGGAGCCGCGTGTCCAGGTTGCCCCGGATGGCGCCGAACCTCGCGTTGGGGAAGAGGCGCGTGAGCTGGGCGACGCGCCGCACGCTGGACGTGCCGATCGCAGGCGACTGCCCGAGCGCGGCGAGCAGATCCTCGATCGTCTTCACGCTCACGGCCTGCGATGCGGGCAGGACGACGGCGTCGTGCGGGTCCTCGCGCGGCAGCACGCCTGCGATCTGCAGACCCGCCGGCAGGAGCGCCGGCATGTCCTTGCTGCTGTGTACGGCCAGGTCCACTTCGCCGCGCAGCAGTGCGTCTTCGATCTCCTTGACGAAGAGGCGCTTGCCTCCGACTTCCGAGAGCGGCGCCTCCTGCAGCCGATCGCCGGACGTCTTGATGACGACGATCTCGCACGGCGGTCCGCCGCTGTCGGCGATCAGCCGCGCAACCGTATTGGCCTGGAAGAGCGCCAGCTGGCTGCCGCGGGTTCCAAGATGCATTGGGGCAGCTGCGCTCATGCGATGCGACGGGGGGTCAACGCTGTGGCCTGATGAACGGTTCGACGCGACGCTCGCGACGCGGCGCGCCTTCCGCTTCGTCCCGGCCGGCGTCTGACGGACCCGGCTTGTCCTCGGCGCGGTTCTCGGCGGGCTCGGTCCCCTGCTGGCGCTCGAGCGCGAAGAGGCGCGTCAGCGCCTCTGCGTACGCGACTGCCGTATCGGAATCGCCGGCGGACTTGATCTGCTCGGTCGGCGTCAGGAGCAGCTTCTCGACGATGAGGCGCGTGATGTCGTCTACGCGGTTGCGCGTTTCGGGAGGCAGCGTCGAGGCCAGGCGCTCGAGCTCCGCTCGCCGGATGCTCTCGAACCGCTGCCGCAGGGCGACGACCGTCGGGATGGCGCCGCGCGAGCGCAGCCACCGCGCGAATTTTTCGACCTCGTCGCCGACGATCGTCTCAGCGCGCGTCACTTCGCTGGCGCGCCGAGCAAGGTTCTCGCGGACCGTCGCCTGCAGATCGTCGATGTTGTAGAGGAAGACCTCTTCGATCTCGCCCGCCGCGGGCTCGACGTCGCGCGGCATGGCGATGTCGATGAGGAAGAGCGGGCGGCTGCGCCGCGGCCGCATCACCGTTTCGACGTGCGCCTTCGTCAGGATGGGCGCCGCGGAACCGGTGGCGGTGATGACGATGTCGGCTGTGCCGAGCAGCGTGTCCATCTCGTCCCACGGGGCCGCAGAGGCGCCGCCGATCGCTTCCGCGGTGCGTGCGGCGTGCGCCATCGTGCGGCTCACGATGGTCACATGGTGCACGCCCTGCGACTTCATGTGGAGCGCCGTCAGCTTGCCCATTTCGCCGGCGCCGATCACCAGGACGCTACGCCCCTTGAGGTCGCCGAAGATCTTCTTGGCGAGCGCGACCGCCGCGA
The DNA here is from genome assembly GCA_963748265.1 of uncultured Acidobacteriota bacterium. Classification (GTDB taxonomy): domain Bacteria; phylum Acidobacteriota; class Vicinamibacteria; order Vicinamibacterales; family CAVVIG01; genus CAVVIG01. The sequence continues at coordinate 279,029 of CAVVIG010000009.1, forward strand.
AGCTCACCGACACCGCCCCGGACCCCAGGCCGGTCTCCGTTCGCACGCGCTTGCCGACGCCGAACGAGAGGTGGAACAGGCGGTTGAGGAGCGGACCGGACAGATGAGCGCTGGTCGCGACGGTGTGCGCCTCCTTCACCTGGCCGAGGATCTGCGGCTCGCCAACCACGAGCGAGTCGAGGCCGGCTGCGACGCGGAACAGGTGACGCGCGGCGTCGATGTCGGCCAGGTCGTAGACGTGCGGGCGCACCATCGCTTCGTCCACGCCGTGGAAGTCGCAGATGAAGTCGACGAGCGCCGTCCGTGCGGCCGCGACGTCCTCGCACGCGGAGTACACCTCGGCGCGGTTGCACGTGGAGAGGATCGCCGCCTCGCGCGTCGCCGCCCGCGCGGCGAGCGAGCGCAGCGCCTGATCCACGCCGCGCGTGTGAAAGTCGAGCCGTTCGCGAAGTTCGACCGGCGCCGTCCGATGGCTGATGCCGACAAGAAGCAGGTGCACGGGCGCGCTCAGAAGTTGTGGCTCTTCGTCAGGAAGTAGCTGATCGGCAGAAAGTTCAAGAGCACGATCGCGAAGGCGAGCGCCGACAGGTACGCCGTGCGCCTCCCGCCCCAGCCGATGCGACGTGCCGCGAACACCTCGAACGAGTACACCGCCCAGCAGACCAGCGCGACGAAAATCTTCGGATCCTGCAGCGACATCGCCTGCACGCGCGGGTCGTGGTTCGGCGCCTGCCCGGCCCAGATTGCGCCCACCACGAGCCCGATCGTAAGGCAGACCCAGCCGACGGCGATCGCGCGCTGGTTCATCGAGTCGAGCACCTGCAGCGACGGCAGCCGGGAGTAGAAGAACCCGAGGTGCTTCGCCTTGATCTCCTTGAACAGCAGGACGTAGGTGATGCCGATGAAGCACGCCAGGGCGAAGCTCGCATACGCGAACATCATCGACGACACGTGGAGGCCGAACAGCGGGCCCTGGAGCATCTCGGCCCGATCCTCGAACCCGGGCGACAGCGCGGGGATCGTCTGCAGCACAACGGCGAATGGCATGACGAACGTGCCCATCGCGCGCTCCTCGGTCGTCATTTCGGTGTACAGGTACGCGATGACGAGCAGCAGCACGAAGGTCGAGATCGCCGACGAACTGTTCGTCACCGGCACGTGCCCTACCTCCATCGTCCGCATGCCGACGACGAACGTGTGCGCCAGCACGCCCGCGACGAGCAGCGTCGTCGCGCCACGGCCGACGATCGGCTGCCGGCGGACGAAGTGCACCACGTAGGCGATGAGTGCCGCGATGTAGAGCGCCAGCGGGATGATGTCCATGCGTGTCTAGCGGGTCGGCGCGAAGTAGCCCTGTTTGGTGCGCGCCGTCGTGTTCGGGCGGTTCACGCGAACGACGATGCGGCGCCACGCGCCGTCGCGCTTCGGGTTGCGCGAGGTGTAGCCGACCGTGTACTGGCTCGAGAGCTCCTCGGCGATGAGCGTGTAGATGCCGTTCAGCTCGGTGACCTGATTGGGGAAGAACGCCCGCCCGCCGGTCTCCTGCGCCATCTGCCGCAGGACGAACTCCGCCTCCTTGAACCCGCGGCTCGACGACGAGGAGGCGCCTTCGTCGGAGCGCAGGCCGATGGCATAGATCGCCGTTTCCGATCGCTTGGCGAGATCGAGGACCTCCTCGAACGGAAGCAGGCTGGACGTGTCTTCACCGTCGGACAGCAGCACGATGGCCTGCCGGCGGATGTCCTCGCTGCTCGTCGCCACCATCTTCTTGAGGTCCTTGAGCGCGATGTAGATGGCGTTGTACATCGACGTCGAGCCGCCGGCCGACGTCCGCCGGATCGCCTGTTCGAGATCCGAGACCTTGCTGGTGAACGGCTGCGCGACGATGACGCGGCTGTCGAAGTCGACGACTTCGGCGACATCCTGGGGCCGCAGCCGCCGGGCGAACCCGATCGCCGCCTCCTGCGCGATGGGAAGCCGCGTTTCCATGCTCGCGCTCGTGTCCATCAGCAGCGCGAGGCCGATCGGCAGGTTGGTCCGGTTGAAGAGCGTGACGTCCTGTTTGACGCCGTCCTCGAACACCTGGAAGTCGTCCTGCGCGAGATCGATCACGAAGCGGCTCGCCTCACTGACCGTGACGTTCATCGACACCAGCTCGACGCCGCCGCGAAACGACGGGGCCTGCGTGCCGGGCTGAGGGGGTCGCGGAGCAGCATCCTGGGCCGGCGGTGTGGTCGGCTGCGCCGCGGGCGGCTGCGATGCGGGAGGAGCGGGCGGAGGAGCCTCAGTCGCCGCGCCGGCGGGCTGCTGCTGGCCGGCGAGGCCAAACGGCAGTGCCGTCGCCACCGCGCATGCGATGAGAAGCGCCCGGATCGAGCTGCGCGTCATCGTCCACCTCGTTCTCCAGGGTTGCGGATTGGGATGCCGCGCACCGTCAGCCCGGGCCTCGGGGACTCCACCGTGATCTTGTCGGCAGGAATCAGCGTCTCAGTGCGTGCGTACGTGATCTTGTACTGGTGCGTGAGCTCGTCGCCGAGCTGCTTGAGGCGCGGCGTCAGGCCCGACCCGGTGAGCACCAGGTCGTAGCGGCCGCCCCCCTCGCGCGAGGCAGTGTCGAGCACGATCAGGCGATCCTGGTTGCCTGTGATCGCCGACCCGAGCACCATCACATGGAAGGCGGCGCCAGACGACCGGAACGCATCGAGCACCTGCGGATAGACCCGTCCGCTCAGCTCGGGCCCGTTCGTGATGACCGCCACCATCACGGGATGCGTGGACTCACGCTTCCTGATGCCCTGGCTCGTCTCCATGATCCCGTCCATCAGGTACGCGCCGCTGTTGGGCGCGTAGAAGATGCGCTGCACGCCCTTGATCGCCTGCTCGAGATCGGCCGTGTAGTCCGTGTTGATGGTCGGGCGCTCGCCGATGGTGATGACCGCGACCTGGTGCCTGGCTCCGGTCGGATCGGCACCGATCGTCTTGATGAATTCCGTCAGCCCCTGCCGGTAATCGCGGATGAACCGCTCGGCCGCGGTGCTGTTGTCGATGAGCAGCGCAATCTGCATCGGCTCGGACGACGGTACGACGCTGAGGACTTCGCGCGCGACCTTGTCCTCGCGGACCACGAAGTCGGAGTCGCCGAGCCCCTGCACCGGAAAGCCGTCCTTGTCCACGGCGCTTGCGTAGATGACGCGCTGCTGCGTCTGCGATTGGAGCGGTGCGGAGGTCGACGCGACGAGGACCGCGACCAGCAACGCAGCGATCGACCCCCCTCGTGATGCCATGAGCGCAGTATAGCAAAAAGTGCTTTGGTATCTGATGTTTGCGGGTACGCGACGCGTCTGCCGTTCCTTGACACCCGGTGGGCGGCGCGTGCTATAAACCGAACGCTTCCCGGGGAGTGGCGCGCGATCCGCAACCCATGGTTTCAGCCTACATCCCAATCGCTCTGTTCGTCCTGGTCGCGACCGGGTTCGCGGTGTTCACGCTCGTCTTCACCCGCCTTATCCATCCGACCAAGTATGGCAAGGTCAAGCTCGAACCGTACGAGTGCGGCATCGAACCGATCACCGGCGCGCGCGATCGCTACAGCATCCGCTACTACCTCGTGGCCATGCTCTTTGTCATTTTCGACGTGGAGACGGTCTTCATGTTTCCGTGGGCGGTGATTTTCGACCGACTGCTCCTGTTCGGCCTGGTGGAGATGGCGATTTTCATCGGCATCCTGCTGATGGGCTATTTCTATGCCTGGCGAAAGGGAGCGCTGGAATGGGTCTGAATGGCTGACGAACCGCCCAAGCCGCCGGGCCGCCCCGCCGGCGAGCATGTCGTCAGGGTCGCGCCACCCGCCGGCCCGCCTGATCCGCCCCCACCGGACGATCGAGTTCCCCCCGCGTTCATCCCCACGCTTCAGCTCGCGATGCCCGCCGCCGTCCTCGGCGTGAGCTATTGGGTCGGCGACTGGACCGTACTCGTCCGTGCGACCTCGATTCTCGAGGTGGCGCGCCATCTCCGCACGGCGCCCGACGCGGCGTTCGACATGTGTTCCGACGTCACGGCCACTGACTGGCCGCCGCGCGCCGAGCGCTTCGATGTCGTCTACACCCTCTGCTCGACGCGTCACCGGCATCGCGTCCGCGTGAAGGCCCGCGTCGCCGACGCCGCGGACATCTCGTCGGTCACTTCCGTCTGGCCCGCGGCGAACTGGCTCGAACGGGAAGTGTTCGATATGTTCGGCATCCGGTTCGCGGGGCATCCCGACATGCGGCGCATGCTCATGCCAGAGGAGTGGCAGGGGCATCCGCAGCGGAAGGACTATCCGCTCGAAGGGCCCGGCGAACTGCTGATGGAGAACCCGCTCGACTGGCTTCGCCTGCGCCAGGCGCGCGACGAGGCCGACATTGAGTAGCCCGACGCCGCAGCACGGCCCCATGTTCGACACCGACGAACTGGTGATCAACATGGGGCCGCAGCACCCCAGCACGCACGGCGTGCTGCGGGTGGTACTTCGCCTGGATGGCGAGAAGGTGCTCGACGCCGACGTCGTGATCGGGTACCTGCATCGCGGCGTCGAGAAACTCTGCGAGAACCGCGACTGGACGCAGATCATCCTGCTCACCGATCGCCTGGATTACGTCGCCGCGGCCACCACGAATCTCGCGTACTGCGAGACGGTGGAGAAGCTGATGTCGATCGAGGTGCCGCGCCGCGCGCGCTACATCCGGACGATCCTGGGCGAGCTGCAGCGGATTGCGAGCCACCTCCTGTGGCTCGGTACCCACGCCATGGACACCGGCGCGATGACGGTGTTCCTCTACGCGTTCCGCGAGCGCGAGCTGATTCTCGATCTCTTCGAGGAGTACTGCGGGGCGCGGCTCACCTACAACTCGATGCGCATCGGCGGGCTGCCGCTCGACCTGCCTCCCTCGTGGGATCGCAAGGTGCTCGAGTTCTGCCGGATCCTGGACGGCAAGCTCGACGAGTACGAGGGGCTGCTCACGCACAACCGCATCTGGCTGGATCGGACGAAAGGCATCGGCATCATCAGTGCCAGCGACGCGGTGGCCGTCGGCCTGACCGGTCCGCCGCTCCGCGGGTCCGGTGTGCCGCGCGACGTGCGCAAGGACGAACCGTACGCCGCGTACGACGAGATGGAGTTCGACATCCCGATCGGCACTGCCGGCGACACCTACGATCGGTACCTGGTGCGGCTCGAGGAGTTCCGCCAGTCGTTGCGCATCATCCGGCAGGGGGTCGAGGGGATTCCTGAAGGGCCAATCGTCGGCAAGGTGCCGCGCCTGATCAAGCCGCCGGCCGGCGAGACGTACCACGCGGTCGAATCGCCGAAGGGCGAGCTCGGGTTCTTCATCGTGAGCGACGGGAAGTCGATCAACCCGTACCGGCTGCGCGTGCGTCCGCCGTCGTTCTGCAACCTGCAGGCGCTTCCGAGGCTGGTGCGCGGACACCTGGTGGCCGACGTCGTCGCCCTGATTGGATCGCTCGACGTCGTCCTGGGGGAGGTCGATCGCTGATGGTCGACGTCCTCGTCATTCCCCTCATCAAGATAGTCATCGTCCTCACCGCGACGCTCGCGGGCGTCACCTACATGGTGCTCCTCGAGCGGAAGGTCATCGCGTGGGCGCAGTCCAGGCTCGGGCCGATGCGCGTCGGCCCGTACGGCGTGCTCCAGCCGATCGCCGACGCGGTGAAGCTGATGGTGAAGGAGGACATCACGCCGGCGCGCGCGGATCGGTGGGTGTTCACGCTGGCGCCGATCCTGGCGATGGTACCGGCGCTCATCATCTACGCGGTCATCCCGTTCGACGACGAGGTGGGGCTGTTCGGACGCGTGACCACGGCGTACATCACCGACATCAACGTCGGCCTCCTCTACATCGTCTCGGTCACGTCCGTCGGGGTCTACGGCATCATCCTCGCGGGCTACGCCTCGAACAGCAAGTACCCGCTGCTCGCGAGCCTTCGCGCCTCGGCGCAACTGATCAGCTACGAGGTGGCCGTCACGCTCACGCTCGTCAGCGTCGTGCTGATGTCGGGCACGTTGAGCATGGTCGGCATCGTGCGGGCACAGGAGTCGAGCGGGGTGTGGTACACGTTCATTCAGCCGGTCGCGTTCGTCATCTTCTTCATCGGCGGCCTGGCGGAGACCAACCGCGCGCCGTTCGACCTGCCCGAGGCCGAACAGGAACTGACCGGCGGCTTCCACACCGAGTACAGCGGGATGCGCTTCGCGCTGTTCTTCCTCGCCGAATACGCGAACGTGATCGTCGTCTCCTCTGTCGCGACGACGCTGTTCCTGGGCGGGTGGCTGCGGCCGTTCCCGGGCGTCGCGTGGCTGGCGTGGCTCGACGTGGTACCCGGCTGGATCTGGTTCCTGCTGAAGTCCTTCGTGTTCCTCTACGTGTTCGTGTGGGTGCGCGCCACGCTGCCCCGCTATCGCTACGACCAGCTGATGCGCCTCGGCTGGAAGGTGCTGATTCCGCTGACGATTGCGAACCTCATGATCACGGCGGTCGTCCGCGTGCTGGTGCTGTGATGGCCGACGCGATTGCCTTCTACGTCATCGCCGCATGCATCCTCGGCTTCGCCGTGATGGTCATCGCGACCGGCGACACGGTGCACAGCGTGCTGTTCCTCGTGCTCGACTTCCTGTTCGTCGCTGCCCTCTACGTGCTGCTCGGCGCGCAGTTCGTGGCCGCGATTCAGGTGCTCGTGTATGCCGGCGGCATCGTGGTGCTGTACCTCTTCGTGGTGATGCTCGTGAACCTGAAACGCCCTGCGGAGGTGTATCGCGCACCCGCGCGGCAGGGGACCCTCGGCCTCGGGCTCGCCGTGGTCGTGCTCGTCGAGCTGGTCGTGATCCTCGTGTGGATGCGCCTGCCCGCGGGGCCTACGGCGCCGCCGCTCCCGGCCGTGCCGGTCGCCGGGAACACGGAGCAGATCGGCTGGCTGCTCTACACACGCTACCTGGTGCCGTTCGAGGTCGCGTCGATCCTGCTGCTGGTCGCGATGATCGGCGCCATCGTCCTGGCGAAGCGCGAGAGCTGAGGCCGGCGATGATCACATCGACGCATTACCTGGTGCTTTCGGCCGCGTTGTTCACGATTGGCGTCGTCGGCGTCATGGTGCGCCGCAACATCATCGTGATCTTCATGTCGATCGAGCTGATGCTCAACGCGGTCAACATCAACCTCGTCGCGTTCTCGAACCAGCTGCAGGATCTGTCGGGCCAGGTGTTCGCGATCTTCGTGATCGCCGTCGCGGCCGCCGAGGCGGCGGTGGGCCTCGGGATCATCCTCGCGTTCTATCGCAACAAGGAGACGGTGAACGTCGACGAGATGAATTTGATGAAGTTTTAGTGCGCCTCGGAAACTTCAGTTCTTGAGATGACCTATCTCTGGGCGATTCCTCTGATGCCTGGCCTGGGGGCCGCGGTGAACGGCCTGATCGGCATCCGTCTGTTCTCCCGACGGGTGTCCGGGCTGCTGGCGTGCGTCGCGATGGCGGCGTCGTTCGTGCTCTCCGGCGTGGCCTTCGCCGACCTGGTCGCACTGCCGGCCGACGCGCGGGTGCACGAAGCGATCGTCGCGCGGTGGATTCCGTCGATTCCGGCCGGCGCGGCCGGTCAGGCGATGGCGCTCGACGTGCCCTGGGGGTTCCGGCTCGATCCGTTGTCGGCGCTGATGCTGCTGGTGGTCACGGGCATCGGGACGTTGATCCACGTGTACACGACGGCGTACATGGCCGACGAGCCGCGCGGGGGAGTGGCGAGGTTCTTCTGCTACCTGAACCTGTTCTGCTTCTTCATGCTCCTGCTCGTGCTCGGGAGCAACTTCCTCGTGATGTTCGTCGGCTGGGAAGGGGTCGGCCTGTGCTCGTACCTGCTGATCGGCTACTGGTACGAGAAGAAGAGCGCCGCGGACGCCGGCCGGAAGGCGTTCATCATGAACCGCATCGGCGACTGGGGGTTCATCCTCGGCATCCTTCTCGTTTTCGCCACGTTCGGCACGCTCGACTTCCGCGCCGTGCAGCAGGCTGCCGCGGCGATGCCGGTGGAGGCCGGCCAGTTCGGAGTGCTGTCGGCCATCGCGCTCCTGCTGTTCGTCGGCGCCACAGGCAAGAGCGCGCAGATCCCGCTGTTCGTCTGGCTGCCCGACGCGATGGAGGGGCCGACGCCGGTGTCGGCGCTGATTCACGCGGCGACGATGGTCACGGCCGGCGTGTACATGGTCGGTCGCAACGCGGTCCTGTTCTCGCACGCCCCGGTGGTGCTGCAGGTGATCGCCATCGTCGGCGTCGCCACCGCGTTGATGGCGGCGACGATTGCGCTGGTGCAGAACGACATCAAGCGCGTGCTGGCGTACTCGACGGTCTCGCAGCTTGGCTACATGTTCACGGCGATTGGCGTGGGCGCGTTCGCTGCCGGTGCGTTCCACCTGATGACGCACGCCTTCTTCAAGGCGCTCCTGTTCCTGGGCAGCGGGTCGGTCATCCACGCGCTCGGCGGCAACCAGGACATGCGCCGCATGGGCGGCCTTCGCCGGCCGCTGCCGACGACGTTTGCCACGATGACGATCGGGGCGCTGGCCATTGCCGGCGTTCCGCCGCTCGCCGGCTTCTTCAGCAAGGACGAGATCCTCGCCCGCGCGTTCATGGCCAATCGGTTCGTGTGGGTGGTGGCCACCATCACCGCGTTCCTGACGGCCTTCTACATGTTCCGGCTGATCGCGCTCACCTTCATGGGCACGTCGCGCGCCGGTGACGGGCCGTCCGGCCCGCACGCAGCGCACGACGCCGGCGGCCACGATCGTGGACACGCACATGCGCCGCACGAGGCGCCGCGCGCGATGACGGCGCCGCTCGTCGTGCTCGCGGCGGGCGCCCTGCTCGCAGGATTCGTTGGCATACCGGCCGCCCTTGGCGGGAGCAATGCCATCGAACGGTTCCTCGAGCCGAGCTTTGTCGCGGCACCGCTGTCCCCGACCGCCGACGCCGCGGCGCACGAAGGGGAAGGGGCCGGCGCGCACGCGTCGCGCGGGCTCGAGCTCGGGCTGATGGGCCTGTCCGTGCTCGTCGCGATGGGCGGAGTCGGCCTGGCATGGCGTCTCTACGTCGTCGATCCGGACGCCAGCGCCCGGCTGGCCGCACGGCACCCCGCCGCGCACCGCGTGCTGTCGGGCAAGTACTTCGTCGACGAGCTGTACAACCGGACCATCGTCGCCGGCACCATGGCGATGAGCCGCGGTTTGTGGACCTTCGACCGGCGGGTCGTCGACGGCGCGGTGAACGGATCCGGCTGGATGACGCTGTTCGGGTCCTGGATGTCCGGGCTGACCGACCGCGCAGTCGTGGACGGCGCCGTCAATGCGATCGGGTCGCGGTTGCAGGCGGCCAGCTACGGGTGGCGCCGCCTCCAGACCGGCCTCGTGCAGAACTACGCCCTGGTGATGCTGTTCGGCGTGTTCGCGTTCGTGAGCCTCTACATCATCGTGCGGTGACCATGAGCCACTATCTGTCCCTGGTGCTGTTCCTCCCGCTCGCGGGCGCGATGCTGGTCTTGCTGATGCCGCGGAAACAGGCCGACCTGATCCGCTGGCTCGCCAACGGGGTGTCGCTCGCGGGCTTCGTGGCGTCGATCCCGCTGTGGTTCTGGTACAACCCGCGCAGCCCCGAGTTCCAGCTCGTCGAACGCGCGCGGTGGATCCCGTCGATCGGCGCCGAGTTCTTCCTCGGCGTGGACGGCATCAGCACGCTGCTGATCCTGCTGACAACGCTGATGGGATTCATCGCCGTGCTCTGCTCGTGGGGCTCGATCACGGAACGCGTGAAGGAGTACTACTTCTGCCTGCTCGTCCTGCAGACCGGGATGCTCGGCACCTTCATGTCGCTCGACTTCCTGCTGTTCTTCCTGTTCTGGGAAGTGGTGCTCGTGCCGATGTATTTCCTCATCGGCATCTGGGGCAGCGCCAACCGGCTCTACTCGGCGATCAAGTTCTTCCTCTACACACTCGCGGGCAGCGTGGTGATGCTGCTCGGCATCCTGGCACTCTACTTCCACAACCACAGCGTCAGCGGCGTCTACACCTTCGACATCACGGTGCTGCAGCAGCTCACCGTCCCCTACGACCTGCAGTGGTGGGTGTTCCTCGCGTTCTTCTTCGGCTTCGCCATCAAGGTGCCGATGTTCCCGTTCCACACCTGGCTTCCTGACGCGCACACCGACGCGCCGACGGCGGGCTCGGTGATCCTCGCGGCCGTCCTCCTGAAGATGGGCACCTACGGCTTTCTGCGCTTCAGCCTGCCGATGCTCCCCGATGCCACTCGCGCGTTCGTGCCATTCATTGCCGCCCTCTGCATCATCGGCATCATCTACGGCGCCCTCGTCGCGCTCGCGCAGAAGGACTGGAAGCGGCTCGTCGCCTATTCGTCGGTCTCGCATATGGCGATGGTGATGCTGGGGATGTTCGCGCTGAACCCGGTCGGGATCACCGGCAGCGTCATCCAGCAGATCAATCACGGCATCTCCACCGGTGCGCTGTTCCTCCTGGTCGGCGTGGTGTACGAACGACGCCACACGCGCGAGATCTCCGAGTACGGCGGCCTGTCGAAGGTGATGCCGGCCTTCGCCGCCGTCTTCCTCCTGATGACGATGTCGTCGATCGGGCTGCCGACGCTCAACGGGTTCATCGGCGAGTTCCTCATCCTGCAGGGTGCCTTCCTGCACAGCGCTGCGTGGGCCGCTGTCGCGGCGAGCGGCATCGTGCTCGGCGCGGCGTACATGCTGTATCTCTACCAGCGCACGATGTTCGGCGGCGTGGCGAATCCGCAGAACGAGGGGCTCGCCGACCTCGGTGTGCGCGAGTGGGCGACCTTCGTGCCGCTCATCGTGCTCGCGGTCTGGATCGGTCTCTATCCCGCGCCGTTCCTGGATCGCATCAACCTGTCGGTCCTGAAGATTGCCGCGCGGGTCGACTCGTCGTACGCCGCCGCGTACGCAGCGGCCTGCGACACCACGGTCACGCCCGAAGTGAGGGCGGCCTCGCCGGCCAACCAGTTTCTTGCCGCTGCGCCGTGCGGTCCGGACGGTCTGCCGCTGCCGGCGTCGCCGGCCACACCGGCCGCCGATCAGGCAGGCGGAGGAGCGGGGGCAGGGCGCTGATGCCCGCGGGACTCTCGTCAGGCGATTTCGCCTACCTGCTGCCGGAGATCGTGCTCACGGTCGGCGCGCTCCTCGTGCTGCTCGTCGACGTCGCCGTGCCGCGCGCGAAGGCCCTGCTGGCGGGCACGACGCTCGCCACGCTCGGCCTCACGCTGGCGGCCGTCCTGAGCCTCCGGGGGCTGCGCGTGGCGATCGTCCAGGATCTGCTCGCCGTCGACGACTTCGGGCTGTTCTTCAAGGTCCTGTTCATCCTGGCCGCGGCGATCACGGTGCTGATGTCGCAGCGCTACCTCACCATCGAACAGGTCAGCGCCGGGGAGTACCTCGTTCCTCATCCTGTGCGCGACGCTCGGCATGATGGTCATGGCCAGCGCGATCGACCTGATCACCGCGTTCATCGGCCTCGAGACGATGGCGGTGTCGTTCTACGTGCTGACCGGCTACATCAAGCCGAACCCGCGATCCAACGAGGCGGCCATCAAGTACTTCCTGCTCGGAGCGTTCTCGCTCGGGATCCTCCTGTACGGGATGTCGCTGCTGTACGCCGTGTCGGGGACGACCGCGCTGCGGCCGATGGCGGCGGCGCTGGCGGGCGCCGGCCGCGACCCGCGTCTCCTCCTTGCAGTGGTCCTCCTTGTGGCGGGACTCGGCTTCAAGGTGGCGGCCGTGCCGTTCCACATGTGGGCGCCCGACGTGTACGAAGGGGCGCCGGCGCCGATTGCGGCGTTCCTGTCCGTGGGATCGAAGGCGGCCGCGTTCGCCATGCTGTTTCGGATCTTCGTGGAGGGGTTGTCGGAAGTGAAGGCGGACTGGGCCCTCCTCTTCGGGGTGGTGGCCGTCGTCACGATGACGGCCGGGAACATCGCCGCGCTCACGCAGTCGAACCTGAAGCGGATGCTCGCCTACTCGTCGATCGCGCAGGCGGGCTACATGCTCATCGGCGTGGCTGCCGGCACGGAGCGCGGCATCTCGGCCACGTTGTTCTACCTTGCCTCGTACGGGTTCATGCAGCTCGGCGCCTTCGCCATCGTTGTCCTGCTCAGGCGAGGCGACGCGATCGGCGACGAAGTGCGGGATCTCTCCGGTCTGCACACGCGGCTGCCGTTTGCGGCGTTCGCGATGCTGGCGTTCATGCTGTCGCTCGGCGGCATGCCACCGACCGCAGGCTTCATGGGCAAGCTCCGGCTGTTTTCGGCAGCGATCGACGCGGGGTACGTGTGGCTGGCGGTGGCCGGCGTCCTGAACAGCGTCTTGTCGCTCTACTACTACCTGCGGGTGGTGGTGTTCATGTACGTGCGGCGCGAGACGGCCGGCTCCGAGCCGGTGCTGTCGCCGCTGGTAGCGGCGGCGGTCGCCGTGACGCTCGGGGGAACGCTCGCGCTTGGGCTGTATCCGTCGGCGCTGTTCGACGTGACCGACGCGTCGGCGCGCGCGCTCGGCGGGCTGGTGCAGCCGACGGCGGCGCGGTAGCGAGGGCGGTGGACCGGCCGGCGTGGCGGGGCGAAACGGCCGGGGACCGGGAAACGGGCCCGCGGGGCCAGGAAACAGGGCGGGGCCGGGCCGTCCCGGGAGCTGGTGAACTTTTTCACAAGGTACGGTATACTCCCCTGACTGCGTACGTATAATGGCGTGTTTACAGCATGCCCGATGACGATCGCAGTACGCGTCACCTGGAGAAATCGCTCGAAGCATTCCAGGAGACCGTCAGGAAATCGGGACCGGCGGCCGTCGGCAGCTACACGTTGATTGGCGCCATCATCCTGCTGGGAGGCATCGGCTACGGCCTCGACGCCTGGCGGGGGACAAGTCCCTGGTTTCTGTTTGCCGGGCTGCTGCTCGGACTGATTGTCGGGTTCTACGAGCTGGCCAAGGCTGTCTGGCGCCGATGAAACAGATCGCGTGGATGGCCGGCACCAGCCTGGCCGCGGGAGTCGTGGCGCTGGCCGTCGCCGGCGGCGGCATCCGGAACGAGTTACTGCTCGGCATGCTGGGTCCCCTGGTGGTGGCCTGTGGCACGTGGGTGCTCGCCGAGCGCACCCATGCACGGGATCCGCGGGCGGTGACGGGCCTGATGATTGCGGGCTTCGCGTTCAAGATGGTGTTCTTCGGCGTGTACGTGGTGGTGATGCTTCGCGTCCTCGACGTGCAGCCCGTCCCGTTCGCGGTCAGCTTCAGCAGCTATTTCATCGCGCTCCACTTCGTCGAGGCGCTCTTTCTCCAGCGCCTCTTCGCGGGTGGGCCGCGCGCGTAACGAATGATGGTGGCTCAAGATCAGGCCCAGGAACTGGGCGAACACGCGGCCGAAGCGGCCGGCAAGTTCGACGCCGGCAAGACGATCATCGAGCACGTCTCGAACAGCAGCGCGGAGCACCCGCTCTTCCACCTGCCGACGCTGTTCGGGATCGACTTCTCGGTGACCAAGCATGTCCTCATGCTGTGGCTCGTCGCCGCGTTCGTCTTCCTGGTCGTCACCACGACGGTCCGCCGCTTCCTGAAGCAGGAGCGTCCGATCCCGATCGGCTTCATGAACGCGCTCGAGGCGCTGGTCGAGTTCATCCGCGACACCATCGTCCTCCCGAACGTAGGCAAGAAGTGGGTCCCGACCTGGACGCCGCTGCTGCTCACCTTCTTCGTGTTCATCTTCTGCGCGAACGTGATCGGCCTGATCCCGGTGTTCGAGGTGGTCGGCCTCGTCGACTACTTCATCCTGCACACCGGTGAGGCGTCGTTCCTGAAGCAGCTGCTGCACGGCGGCACGACGGCCACCTCGAACTTCAACGTGACCGCCGCGCTCGCGATCATCACCTTCGGCTCGATCATCACGGCAGGCACGCTGGCCCACGGCTTCGTGCAGCACTGGAAGAACATGGTGCCGCACGGCCTCGCGTGGCCGCTCTACTTCCTGCTGATCCCGATCGAGATCATGGGCATGCTCGTGCGGCCCTTCGCGCTCACGATGCGACTTGCCGCGAACATGACCGGCGGACACATCGCGATCCTCGCGATCCTGTCGTTCGTCTTCCTGTTCACTGAAATGTTCGGCCACGCCCTTGCCGGGATCGGGGTGGGTCTGGCCGTGTCGGTGCCGCTGGCGACCGCGATCTCCGGCCTGGAGATCATCGTCGTGCTGGTGCAGGCATACGTGTTCACCCTGCTGTCGGCCGTGTTCATCGGCATGGCCATCCACGTTCATCACTGAACGAGAGTTCAATCAATACGGAGGAGAGAGACGACATGGAAGGTAATGCGATTGCGTTTTTCGGTGTGGCCCTTGGTCTGGGTCTGGTCGTGATCGGCGCGGGCCTCGGCATCGGCCGCCTGGCGGCCGGCGCGGCGGAAGGGATCGCCCGGCAGCCCAGCGCCTCCGACAAGATCACCGGCGCAGTCAACCTGCCGCTGTTCCTGCTCGAAGGCGTCGCGATCCTCGCGGAAGTGTTCGCGCTGCTGATCGTCCTGCTGAAGCAGTAGCCATCCGAAGGCGTCAATCGGCCGCGAACCACACGTTCGTGGCCGAGCCACGCCAGCCGGCATTCGAACAAGGATCGATGCGATGAACAATCCCCTGGTCCAGCCCGATCCGGGCCTCTTCATCTGGACCGTCCTGACGTTCCTGGTCCTGCTGACGCTGCTCGCGAAGTTCGCGTGGGGGCCGCTCCTCCAGGCGCTCGACACCCGGCAGGCCGCGATCCGCAAGGCGCTCGACGACGCGCAGCAGGCGAAGCAGGAGCTGGAACGGCTCGAGCAGGAGTCGGCTCAGATCATTCGCAAGGCGAGGGCCGAGGCTGAGGTGCTGCTGACCCAGAGCCGCGCAGACGGCGATCGGCTCCGCGAGGAGTTGCGCCAGAAGGCGAAGGCGGAGGCCGATGGCATCCTGAAAAACGCCGAGCGCCAGATTCAGCTGGAGACTGCTCGCGCGCTGCAGCAGATCCGCTCGGAGGCGGTCGACCTCTCGGTGATGATTGCGTCGAAGATCATCCAGCGCAACATCTCGAAGGAAGACAACGAGCGGCTCATCGCCGACGCGCTGAAGCAGGTTGAAGGACGGGCGAACTAAGACAGTCGCAAGTCGCAAGTCGCAAGTCACAAGTCGGGCGAGACACGCGGAGCCTCGGGTTCGCGTGTCCCGCCCGTTTGCTTTTTCAGCGCCGCGACTTGTGACTTGCGACTTGTGACTTGCGACTACTTCACTCCCAGCCCCACCACCCGCGCTCCGGGCTTTCGCACGCCGACGCGCACATCGCCCGCCTTCGGCCCAGGCGGCGCCAGGTACTGCACCATCATCTCGAACGACAGCCGATCGGCGAGCCGATCGAGCGCCGCGTCGAACGAGGCGGCTGCGAAGATGCCGGTGAACTGTCCGCGCGTCTGATCCGTGAGCAGGTGGAGGAGATCGCCCCCGGCCTCCGGCTCCGGCCCGCTCGCCGCCTCGCGTTTCTGCACCACGTGCACCGCCGCGCCGCTCTCGAGAATCCGGGGCAAGAGCTCGCCCCGCACCGGCGCCGCGGCGTCCACTTCGGCGGCAGCCACCACGATCACCGCCGAGAACGGGGCGCCGGATTCCTGGAGCAGCAGCGCCGCCCGTGCAATAACCTCGAACGGCGCAGGCGCAGGGGATTCCGATGGCGCGACCGTGTTGAGCCGCTCGAGCAGCTCCTCGCGTCCATCGTCCAGGCCAATCAGCGGCTCCCCTGAGCCCGAGAGCGTGAGCAGCGCCACCGGCCGATCGCCGACGCGCTCGATGAACCGGCGCGCGGAGCTCCGGGCGACCGGCAGCGCCTCCGCCGACTCCGGCCGATCGTCGAGGACGACGGCGAGCGGATAGTCGGCGACGTGCACGTCGAGCACTTCGCGCGGCTCGGTTCCTTCGGTGACGACGAAGTCGTCGGCATCGACGTCGACGACCGGCCGACCCTGCATCGTGACGACGGCCGCGAGCACGGTGCGGGCGTTGCCGACGGTCGCCTGTGACGCGGCAGCGCCCTGGAGTGACGCGGCCAGCGCGACGGCTGCTGCGAGCGCCGACACGGCACGTCGCGGAGTTCCCACGCGCGGATTACACCACATCGACGTCTCGCGAACGCAGGTGCCGTTCGGCCCTTGTGTCTCGAAGGGCTGTACTCGGCGGGCTCGCTTCGGATTCTCTTACGAACTACTTATGGGTTACTCCGGCGACTCTGCCGATACTCCCGCAACCTGCCGATAAGGAATAGGTCGACCTGCCACGAGCTATTCAAGAAATTGGATGAGTGTGACCGACGGCCAGAAAGCAGTGACGAACGACCGGCCACGTGTGACGAAATCTCTACAATTGATCTCATAGACATGTCGACGGGGCGGCCATTGCCCGTCCCGGGCGACGGCAGGCCGCGGCGTGCCCGATTCGAAGACTTCGGGCCGCCAAGCCTTCCATTTTTCAAGGAGTAAGAAGTCATGCGACTTCGCAGTTTCGGTGTGTTGATGCTGGGCCTGCTGCTTGCGGGTGCCAGTACTGCTTGGGCGCAGGTGGCTACCACCGGGTCCATCCAGGTGATCGTTGAAGACCCGCAGGGCGGACGCCTCCCCGGCGTCACGGTACAGGTTACGGCCCCCGACTCCGTCACGAGCCGTCAGGCCGTGACCGATGCCGAGGGTGTCGCCACCCTCGACGCCCTGGCCCCTTCCGCACGGTACATCGTCCGGGCGCAGCTGTCCGGATTCCGTGACCTCGAACGTCCGGAGATCCTCGTCCGCACGGGCCAGGCGACGACGCTGCGCGTCGAGATGACGCTGTCGACCGTGACCGAGCAGGTCACCGTCACGGGTCAGGCGACGCCGGTCGTCGACGTCACGCGGTCGGTGGCGGGCCAGGATCTGACCCTGCGCCTCACCGAGTCGCTGCCGACGGGCCGTTCGGTACCAGGCGTATCTGCAGCTGGTGCCGGGCGTCATGCCGGACAGCCAGACGGCCTCGGGCAACCCCTCGTCCCGTTCGGGCATGAACTGGAAGGATGCGGGCACGGCGAGCGACTTCCTCGGGTCGTCGGCCGACAACTTCTACTACTTCGAAGGCATCAACGTGACCGACCCGGTCACCGGTACCTTCGGCTCGAACCTGAACGTCGAGATCATCCAGGAGCAGAAGGTCGTCACGGGCGGCATCCCGGCGGAGTACGTGGGTGCGGCCGGCCTGATCTCCACGGTGGTGACGAAGTCCGGTTCGAACAACTACTCGGGTTCGGTCAACTACTTCTTCCAGAACGACGGCCTCGTCGCGGAGAACGAGAACCTGCCCGACAACCAGTTCAGCCGGTACGACTCGGCGTTCACGCTCGGCGGTCCGATCCTGAGGAACCAGCTCTGGGCGTTCGGCAGCTACCGTTACATCAAGAACGTCGCAGGACGTGAACGCGCTGGACACCCGCGAGCTTCTGCGTGAAGTCGATACCGTCGGCAAGCAGTCGTTCTTCAAGACGACCTGGGCGCCGTCGCAGCGCGACACCCTCAGCTTCCTGTTCCTGAACGACCCGCAGACGCGAAGCGGTTCACTCGACGCGACGGTCGCAAACAGCCGCGACCGCACGCGCGAGCAGGGTGGCAACAACTACTCGCTGACCTACAACCGCATCTTCAGCAACATCCTGCTGGAAGGCGCGTACAGCGATCACGACGCCGAGCTCACCGACATCGCCACGACCCGCACGGCGCGCAACACGGTGTCGTTCCTGAGCAGCACCGCGCGCACGCTGGCGCAGGAGCAGCTCGGTGGCTACGGCCAGGACTTCCCCGAGTACCGCCCGACCAAGCAGTTCCGCGCGTCGGCGTCGTACCAGTGGAACCAGCACCGCCTGAAGGGCGGATACGAGTGGGCCAAGCGCGAGGACCTCCGCGGCCTGATCTACATCCCGGAGAGCGATCGGGCGCAGTACACGTCGATTTCGTCGACGTCCGGCTACGGCCCGATCTACGGCGCTGAACATCGCAACGGGACCGTGGACGACCCGGCAGTTCAACGTCAACACCGCGAGCGACTTCAACGGGCTGATCAACACCATCAACGGTCTGTCGAACCGCGCGTCGTTCTATTCGCTGTACGACACGAACGGCGACGGCACGATCACCGCAGGCCGAACTGGGTACCGCGCTCGTCTTCAACAGCACCGCGGGGAACCCGAACGGCCAGTACAACTACTACCGGATCAACATGACCCGGACGGGCGATCAGTCGCAGAAGCTGCAGACCAACGCCTTCTACGTGCAGGATGACGTGCGGTTCGGCCGCTTCAACTTCAACGTGGGCCTGCGCGCCGAGAAGTACGAGCATTTCTCGACGACGGATCAGAGCATCTACGCGTTCGACTGGACCTGGGCCCCGCGCCTCAGCGCCGCGTACGATGTCCGCGGTGATGGCCGTCACAAGGCGTCGGCGTACTGGGGCCGCTACTTCGACCCGATCCGCATGGACATGTCGAACTTCGCGGGCACGACGAGCGGCTCGACCCGTGAAGAGCAGGTGTTCATCAACAACCAGTGGGTGACCTACCGCGTCCGCGGCTTCTCGCCGATCCCGGACGGCCTGTTCGCGCCGAGCACGAAGACTCCGTACACCGACGAACTGCAGCTGATGTACGAAGCCGACCTGGGCGCCAACCAGAGCGCGTCGATCACCTACTACAACCGCCGCACGCGCGACATCTTCGAGGACTTCGACCCGCGCGCGTACACCGTTCCGGCTTCCTACACCGGCGTCGATGGCATCGGCAACCCCAACGACCCGAACTCGCTGTTCCTCGGCTGGGACTACTTCGGGTTCGACCCGAACAACCCGCCGGCGGCGAACTTCTTCCTCGGGACGCTCAAGGGCGGCGAGCGCAACTACAACGGCCTCGAAACCGTTTACCGCAAGCGCTTCGCGCAGAACTGGCAGTCGCTCGTGTCCTACAGCTACCTCAACGCCACGGGCAACACGGTGTCGGACGGCAACGCGGACTTCGCCGGCGACGTGTTCTGGCTCGACCCGCGCGCACCCGGCATGGACAGCACCATCCCGGGCACGATCCAGAACCTGTTCAAGGGCGGTGGTTCGTACACCTTCAACATGGGCCTGGAGCTGGGCGGCACGTTACGGCTGGAATTCGGGTTCCATCGTGCACAGGAACCAGGTCCAGCTCGCAGCGTCGTCTGCCGACCCAGGTCGCGGTCCCGTTCCAGTACGGCGGCCTGCTCGAGCAGTGGGTCGACCCGAACTCGCATGGCTGCGGTGGAGAACCCGTCGTACGGCAAGTTCGACATGCGCGCGCGGTACCTGCGCCGCATCGGCCGCACGACCGCAGAGGTCACCTTCGACGTGTTCAACCTCTTCAACAACCAGAACGCGATTCGTCGTCGAGGACCTCGCGGCCGGCAGCGGCACGCCGCCTATCGGCAGCGAGATTCAGTGGCTCAACCCGCGCAGCGCGCTGCTCGGGTTCCGTCTGAGCTTCTAATCGAGCAAGACAGTCGGAAAGTGAAAGGGGGAAGCCTTCGGGCTTTCCCCTTTTTCTTTTTGGCGATAGGCGATAGGCGATAGGCGATACGCGGTGGGCGATGGGCGGCTGGCTAGGCAATCGGCCTCTGGCTTCCGCTCGCGAGTCCCACGGCCCGCTCGGGAAGCATCGCGCGTCCTTCGCGGCGCGCCTGCTCGAACGCGCGTTCACCCATCGCCTGCGCGGCTGACGCGAAATATCGATCGCGGATCCATCCGATGGTCGGCACGAGGGTTCCGCCGACACTGGCGAGCAGTCCGTCCGACGCACCCCACACCCGGGCAGCCGCGTCCGCGCGCCCTTCGGCGGCGTGCAGGCCCGCGAAGACATCCAGGCTCCAGGCAATTCCGCGCGGATCTTCGAGATCGCAGTAGATCGACATGGCCTCGGCGCCATGCGCTCGCGCATGGTCGAAGTCGCCCTGGATGGTGCGCAGCCCGGCGGCCAGGCACAGGAGGATGCCGAGCCCCCAGAGCTCGCCGTCGCGCCGGAGTCCACGAATCCCCTCTTCGAACAGTCGCAGCGCACGATCGGTGTCGCCTTCAACGAGCGCAACGTTTCCGAAGATGAGCAAGGGTCCGCTGATGTCGGCGGGGGCGGCGGCCTCGCGAGCCGCCGCTGCGAAGTGCACCGCTTCCTCGAACCTGCCGCATTCGAAGCTGGCGAGTCCGCGGCCGAACAGCGCCATCGAGACGAGCCACGGGTCGCCTTCCTCGCGCGCCCAGCCAAGCAACTCGTCGCCGTGCGCCACCTGGGAATCGAACCGTCCCTGAAAGTAGTCCATGTGCCCGAGCCCGAGTGAGACGACCGCTCGCAGACGTCGTGCGGCCGGAACGGCAGCCGCGCGCTGGAGCCAGTGCCGTCCCTCGGTGAAGAGGCCTCGCTTGGTCCAGTACCAGAACAGCGCGCCGGTGAGCTCGACCCCCTGTTCTCTCAGAGCCGGCGACGACAGCCCCCACTCGAGCGCGGCACGGAGGTTCTCCTGCTCGGTATGCAGCCGCCGCAGCCAATGCGCCTGATCGGAACCGGTCAGGGTCCGCAGACCGTCGCGGAACTCCCGGTAGTAGAACGTGAAGTGACGATCGTGCAAGGCTCCGGGATCGCCGGCTTCCGTCAGCCGATTGAACGAGTATTGGCGAACCGCGCCGAGCAGCCGGTAGCGCCGGTCCCTTTCCGTCTGGCCGGCCGCGTGGACGAGCGACTTCGCGACGAGCCTGGAAACGAGTTCGAGCGTCCGCGCAGGCTCGAGCCCGTCACCGCTGCACACGTACTCCATGGCGCCGAGCGACCACGAGCCGGGGAACACGGACAGCCGACGGAGGAGCAGGCTTTCCGGTTCTGACAGAAGACGGTAACTCCATTCGACCGTCGCATCGACCGTCTTGTGCCGTGCGACCGACGTACGCATGCCGCCCGTCAGGAAGCCGTAGGCCAGGCGCGCTTCGATCTGCTGCGGCGACAACGAGGCGACCTGGGCCGCCACCAGCTCGATCGCCAGCGGAATTCCGTCCAGGCGGCGACAGATCGAGGCGATGGCCCCGGCCGTCTCGGGATGCACGGTGAAGTCGGGTTGTGCGGACGCAGCGCGCTGGATGAACAGCTCCGTCCCGTCGAACGCAGAAAGGGCATCCGGTGGGCAGGATGTGGACGATTCGGGCACGGACAGCGACGGAACGCGGTACACCGTTTCGCCGGGTGCCCCGATTGCCTCACGGCTGGTCGCTACAACCCGCACGGCAGGTGCCGCTCGCAACAGCGTCTCGATGAAGACGGCACAGCCCTCCACGCGGTGCTCGCACGTGTCCAGGAGCAGCAGGAGCGAGCGATCGCGCGCGTGGTCGAGCACCGCCTCGAGGAGCGAGCGCTGCGGGCTTTCGCGAACGCCGAAGGCGCCGGCGACCGCCTGCGCGATCAGATCGTCGGTGGCCAGCGGCGCCAGGTCCACCGCCCACACGCCGTCGGGAAACTCGTCGTCGACGGTCGCTGCGAGGCGCAGCGCCAGGCGCGTCTTACCTACGCCGCCGGCGCCGGTCAGCGTGAGCAACCGGGATGTCTGGATTAGCGCATGCAGCTCGCGCAGCGCCCTTGTGCGGCCGACGAAGCTCGTGACGTCTGCAGGCAGGTTGTGGCGGCGCGCCGCCTGCGTCCCTGCTTCCTGCTGGACGATCCTCCGTTCCTGCGGACCGCCCGCCACGACCTGAAGCGCCGCGATGAAGCGATAGCCCCGGCCCGGCACCGTCTCGACGAAGCGCGGAGCCTCGCGCGAATCGCCCAGCGCCTGGCGGACCTTCAGAATGGCGGTGCGGATGCCGGCGTCGAGATCGACGAAGACGTTCGCGGCCCAGAGACGTTGCGCGATCTCCTCGCGAGCGACCAGTTCGCGCGGCCG
The DNA here is from genome assembly GCA_963748265.1 of uncultured Acidobacteriota bacterium. Lineage (GTDB taxonomy): Bacteria > Acidobacteriota > Vicinamibacteria > Vicinamibacterales > CAVVIG01 > CAVVIG01. The sequence goes on from CAVVIG010000009.1 coordinate 301,095, forward strand.
CTCGAGGAGCAGCAGGAGGAGGTCCATCGGCTGGCCTGACAGCCGGACGCGGCGGCCGTTTCGCTTGAGCTCGTAGCTGGACGCGTCGCACTCGAATTCGCCGAACCGGTAGATCGCGCGTGCCGCAGGCAGGCTCATACGAGTTCCTTGACGCGCATGCTGCCACAAGTGACTGCGCTGCTTCCAGTTGCGCGTCGACGAAACTTCAACGGTCTTTTCATCCGCCGTCGATGGCCGGCTGCGTGTCGCTTCGAGAGGATTGGTCCGTCGGTAGCCGCCCGGCCCGGGTGAGCGAGCCGACCCATCGACGGAGGATCCTTCATGCACGCACGCGTTGCCTGGACCACGCTGACAGTCGGTACTCACTGCCGCCTGCAGTCAGCCGCTCGCACCGAGTCGTCCGGCGCCGCTCGCGACGAGCGGCCAGACTGTGTCCGCCACGGCTGCGAAGCCGGATGTGCCATTCAAGGGCCGTATCGAAGGGACGTATGAGGGAACCGGCATTCCGCCGGTGATTACGGTCCGCCTCGAAGCGAGCGGTCAGGCATCGCACCTCGGTCGCTTCACGCTCGAGTCGGTGCACGACGTGAACTTCGACACGTTCGAGGGTGCAGGCACAGGCAGGCTCATCGCGGCGAACGGCGATTGGCTCACCGCTGATCTGACCGGCAAGGCGACTCTTCAGCCGCCCGGATTCTTCATCGTGGAGAACTGGGAGATCACAGGGGGCACCGGTCGATTTGCTGGCGCCAGCGGGACGTTCACGCTCGAACGCGTGACGGTACCCATCACGCAGGACCGCGGGACGACCTCCGGAGAGTTCCGGGGCACGCTGTCCATTCCGAGTGGACGTGACTGAACGGATTCAAGGCGGGGGGCGTGCGGCGGTGAGGCCCGCCGCCAATCGCCCATTGCCAGCGTCAGCGACGCTCAGTGCTGCGCGATCGACGCACCGTCTGCACTGCGCCCCGTGGATCGGTACACCGCCTGGAGCCCCGCGCGCGCACGCGCGTTGGCGGGAAACGCCTGCAGCTCCGCCTCGAACAGTGCCTCCGCTTCGACGAGCCGCTGCAGGCGCACGAACGTCTCGGCAGCGTTGACGCGCAGATCCGTCAGCGGCGGACGCCCGGCCTCCGACGCCGAGTCCAGCGCGGCGCTGAACGACGTGGCCGCGTCCTCGAGCCGGTTCTCGTCCAGCGCAATCCGGCCTTCCACGAACGCGCGCACCGGACGCCCCGGGTCGTCGTCTTCGGCGCGCTGGGCTTCGTCGCGCGCCGCGTCACGATCGCGCCGGCCAAGCGCGACGCGCGCCAGCATTTCGTGCGCTTCGGCCGTCTGCACCGGCTCCGCCGTCGCGGTGTCCACGACGGCGCGCGCATGCGCGGCGGCATCGTCCAGGCGCCGCGTGCGCAGCAGTGACGCAGCTGCGCCGAGCCGCGCTGCCACATTCTCGGGCTCGAGCTCCGTCACGTGCCGATACGCGTCAAGGGCGACCTCGTGGCGTTCGCCTCGCGCGGCGGCCCGTGCGAGGTGCATCCACAAGTCGGCGTCTGACGGATCGTCCCGAACGAGTGCCCGGAATGTGTCGACGGCAGCGTTCCACTGCCGCGACGCGACCAGGCTCGCGCCGTGCCGGTACGCCTCGACCAGCGCCACGTGCACCGCCGGATCCGGGCGCTCCGCGTCAGGCCCCGTCGCTCGCGCGGCGAGGAGGCCGACGTAGCCGAGCGCCTCGTAGCGCTCCCGATCGGAAGGCGTGACCACAGCCGGCGCCGGGTCGACCTGCTCGGCCGCGAGAGCTGCCAGCTCCGCCTCCATCCGGTCGGCGACCTCCGGCTGCGCGCTCGAGACGTCGGTCGACTCGCCCGGATCGATTTGGAGATCGAACAGCTGGCGCCGATCGCCGGTCATCACGAGGCGGTAGCGCCCCTCGGTGAGCGCCGACAGTCCCGCCCACCCGAAGCGGTACTCGCCGAACCGCGACTCCGAGTACACCGCCGCATCGTCCACGCCGTCGCCGGAGAGCAGGGGTGTGAGCGAACGGCCGCGCAGTCCGCCGGCGCCAGGCGCCTTGGCAAGGTCGAGAATCGTCGGGACGAGATCGATGTGCTGCACCAGCGCGCGGACGCGGCGTCCGGCCCCTTCGCCGCCGGGCAGCTTCACAATCAGCGGCACGTGCAGCACCGGTTCGCTGACCAGCAGGCCGTGCGCCTGCTCGCCGTGAGCGCCGAGTCCTTCGCCGTGATCCGACACGAGCACGATCGTCGATCGGTCGTACAGCTGGTGCGTCTTCAGGTAGCGCACGAGCCGGCCGAGCACCTCATCGGCGTGCGCGACCTCGCCATCGTAGGGCGGCAGATCGGCGAAGCGATCCGGCGGCGCGTGCGGCGCATGCGGTTCGGCGATGTGAAGGAACAGGAAGGCGCGCGACGTGCCGACCGAGTCGAGCCACGTTTCGGCCACCCGCTCGGCATCCACCCCGTCACGCCCGAGCGCCGCCCGTGCGTCGGCATCCGATTCGGGCGGCATGGCAGCGTCGAAGAACGTGAAGCCGCGGTCGATGCCCGTGCTTCTACGCAGCAGCCACGACGAGGCGACGCCGCCGGTCGCGTAGCCGCGATCGCGCAGCAGCTCCGGCAGCGTGCGCGTGGTCTTCGGCAGGGTCGCATCGGCGGTGTCGCGTACGCCGGACTCGAACGGCAGCCGGCCCGTGAGCATCGAGACGTGTGCGGGAAACGTCTGCGGGACGTGCGAGTACGCGCGCTCGAAGGTGACGCCGTCGGCGGCGAGCTGGTCGATGGCCGGCGTCCTGCCGTGCGCGTATCCGTACGCCGGCAGGCGATCCGCGCGCAGCGAGTCGACCGACACGAGCACGATCGGCCCGTTGACGGGAGCGGAGGCGCGCGCGAAACGCCAGCCTCCCACTGCGGCCATCGCGGCGCACACAGCGACTGCAAGGAAGATGACTGTGGAGCGGACCGGACGAGCCAACTACTTCTTCAGCGTTGCGAGGGTGGACTTCGCGGCCGCCGCCTCCGGAGCCTCGGGATCGACCTCGGCCGCCCTTGCCAGGTGACGCGCCGCTTCTTCGTTTTCACCGCGCGCGAGCGCAACCTGACCAAGCTTCAGCAGCGGCTTCGCCCAGTTCGGATCGGCGGCGGACGCCTTCTCGAACCAGCCCGCCGCGCCGGCGGGATCGTTCGCCGACAGCCTGATCTCGCCGAGCGTGTAGAAGACGTCGCGCGTCGCAGCCTGCTCCGTGGCCTTGACGAGCACCTCTTCCGCTGCGCGCGTGTCGCCGCGCTCCAGCCATGTCAGCGCGATTTCCAGGGACGCACGCGTGTTGCCCGGTTCGGCCTCGAGCAGCCGGCCGTACTCGGCAATCGCTGCGTCGTAGTCCTTCTTCTGCCGGTAGGCGGCCCCAATCTGCAGATGGATCGCCGTCAGCACCGGCGCATGTTCCAGGATTTCCCGGTACGCGACGATCGCCTCGTCCCAGTGCTGCTCCGCGTACATGCGATCGGCCTCGGCGAAATCGCGCTGGATGTCCTTGGCCATGATGCCGGCGAGCGCCCCGAAGTACGCGACGCCGCTGCGTTCGAGCTGAAACGTGAGTGGCGGGTTGGGTGAGCCGGTCCTGACCAGCAGTGCCCCGCCCTGGGGAGAGTAGCCGACCGCCTGCGCGAAGAACCGCCATTCGCCGCCGCGGAGCCCGATCATGATGAACCGCCCCTTTTCGTCGGTCGTGGCGGTGAGGTTCATCCCGGTGCTCGGCATTTCGGCCGTGATCGTCGCACCCTTCACCGCGTCCCCGTTCTCGCCGCGGACGATGCCATTGACGCGTCCGCTCTGCGCTGAAACAGCGCTCGGGCAGACGAGGCAGGCCACGGTGAGAAGTGTCGGTGCGAGCAGGTGGCGAGGCAGCATCAGCAGCGCTCCTGGCGAACTGAACGCCAGTATATCCCTAGAGCAACCAGGTGGGCTGATATAGCAGCACGTAGACGAGGACGCCGGTCACCGACACGTAGAGCCAGATCGGGAACGTCCAGCGGGCGATGGCCCGGTGCTGGCGAAACCGCCCGTTGAGGCCGCGCGACAACGTCAGAATGGCCAGCGGCAGGACGGCGGCTGCAAGCGTGACGTGGGTGATCAGGATCGTGAAGTAGAGGGGCCGGACGAGCCCCTGCCGCGTGAACCGCACGGACCCAACCTGTGCGTGGTAGACGACGTAGCAGACCAGGAACAGGGCGGAGGTGCCGAACGCCGCGAGCATCAGCGCACGGTGACGCTCGCGCTGACCTGAACGGATGAGCAGGAAGCCAATCAGCAGCAGCACCCCCGAGATGGCGTTGAGGGTGGCGTTGACGGCAGGCAGATCGTGGACCGTCATGACGGTCAGTGATCCAGGACCATCGCGGTCCAGATCAGCGGCAGGTACACGATCGATCCGAAGAACAGCGCGCGCGCCGAGCTGTCGGTTCGCGAGAGCGCAAACCGGGCGGCCAGGTAGAGCAGGCCGATCCCGAGCACCAGCGCGAGCCAGAAGTAGATCCAGCCCGCGACCCCGACGACGGAGGGGCCGATGCTGACCGGCAGCAGCGCGATCGAGTAGACCAGCGCCTGCTGACCGGTGCTCAGCCCGTCGGGCTCGACGACCGGCAGCATCGGGAAGCCCGCACTGCGGTAGTCGTCGCGGCACATCCATGCGATCGCCATGAAGTGCGGAATCTGCCAGAGGAACACGATGGCGAAGAGCGTCCACCCGCCGAGGGAGATGTCGCCCCGAGCCGCGGCCCACCCGATCACGGCGGGCAGGGCGCCGGGCACGGCGCCGACGAGCGTCGAGAGCGACGACGTCCGCTTCATCGGCGTGTAGATCAGGAGGTAGATGGCCAGCGTCGCGGCGGCGAGCAGGCCGGCGATCCAGTTCGTGGACCACCAGAGCAGCGCGAGACCGCCGAACGCGAGCACGATGCCGTAGATCGTGGCATCCAGCGGCGCGACCCGTTGGTCCGGGAGCGGCCGCATCCGCGTGCGGCGCATGCGGCTGTCCGTGTCACGCTCGTACACCTGGTTCAGGACGGCGGATCCGCCGGCGACCAGCGCAGTGCCCACCACGGCCAGGGCCATCTTTCCCAGGTCAGGCGTGCCGGTCCCTCCGAGGTAGTAGCCGGCCGCGCTCGTGAGGACGACCAGGAGGTTCAGGCGCGGCTTGGTGAGCGCGACGTAGTCGCTGAGGGCGGACGCGCGCGCATGCGGCATCGCATCCGGCGCCACGTCGACGCGGGCGTTCTTCACGAGTCGCCCCTGCCTGCGGCGGCGGGCAGCGGTATCGTGCCGTCGATGGGTTGCGCGTCCTTGTGCAGCATCGTGATCGGGCGGACCCGCGAGTCCGCCCCAGCGGCGGTCAGTCCGTCGAAGCGGCCGGCGCCTTGAACGTGAACGAGATGTCCTTGGTCTCCTTGGCGGCGACCGTCACGGTCTGGGTCATCGTGCCGAGCTTCTCGTGCCACGCCTCGATCGTGTAGGTCCCCGGAGGAAGCGACTTCAGCGTGAAGCTGCCGCTCGCATCGGTGACCGCGAAGTACGGGTGATCCAGGACGCCGACGAAGGCGTTCATCCAGCCGTGCACGTCGCACTTGAACGGCACCATCACCTCTCGCGCGGTGAACGTGTGCATCGTCTTCATGCCCTGGATCGGCTGGGCGTTGTTGAACTCGCGGCTCTCCTTTGCGAGCGCGTGGATGTTGTGCAGCGTCGGATCGCTGTTCGTAATTTCGATCGGCTGCCCGACGCGCACGCCGAAGACATGCGGCGTGTAGCGGCACTGCTTCTGGTCGATCTTCGCCGGCTCCGTGGGCGGAGCGAAGACCATGTTGCCAAGGCCGTCCTTCACGTACACGAACACGTTGCCGAGCGACTTGCCGTCGGCGCCGACGACGTAGGTTTCCATCGCTTGTGGTCCGCTGGCCTGGCGCACGCAGATCGGATCGGCGTTCATCTTGATCTGCTCGTTGGCGGGCACGGTGCCGTCGACCGTCACGCTGCCCTTCACGTCCGCTGCGGTCGCTGCATCGACCGACTGTCCTGCGCCTCCGGATGTGGACGACGAGGCCGGAGCCGAACTGCCCGCCGTCTCCTGGCTGCCACCGCCGCAGGCGGCCAGCGACGTCGCAACGACCAGGCCGAATCCGCACATCCACATCTTCGGTACGCGCATCAATGTCTCCTGTTGCCTGATTATTTTACCCCAGGGTCACCGGCTGGCCGGGGCGGACGGTGCGGGGCTGCCGGCCTCCAGCAGCTTGCGCTCGACGCGATCCTGCACCCAGTGCGGATCCCACCATTCGACCGGATTCACGGCGCGTCCATCGACGAGCATCGTGAAGTGCAGGTGGTCGCCGCCGGCCAGTCCCGTCATCCCGCTGCGACCGAGCGTCACTCCCTTGGTGACACGATCGCCCGTCTTCACGTCGATCGACGAGAGGTGCCCGTACAACGACGCGACGCCGAGCCCGTGGTCGACGATGACGCAGTTGCCGTAGATCCCGAGCCAGTCGGCGTACACGACGACGCCGTCGTTGGCCGCCAGCACCGGCACCGCCGCGGTCACCGCCAGGTCGAACCCGAGATGGACCTGCTGATCGATGTCCTTGCCCTTGTAGAGATATGTGCGCGCGTCCGCGAAGCTCGCTTCCACCTGCGAGTTGCCCAGCTGCGCGAACGGTCCCTTCCAGAGGCGTTCGGCCGGCGATTTCGAAGTGACCGACGCGATCTGGTCAGCGTTGAGGCGGCGGAGTTCGCCGTTCACCTTGAGGAATCCGGCCACGAGATCGCTCGGATCGTCCACCTTCAGCTGCGGCGAATGCGACAGGATCTCGGGCACGACGCGCTGCAGGAAGCGATCGTCGACAGGGATCCGGCTGCGCCTGAACGGCTTCGGGAAGACGTTGTCGATGAACGACACCCGCGCCTCGTTGCCACCCGCGTCTCGCGCGAACGCCACGACCGGCGTCCGCAGTTGCTGCTCGGGCAGGAGCGCGAAGAAGGCGACCTTGATCGACGGATCCGCGATGCCCAGGCCGGCGGCGGGATAGCCCTGGTACTCGACCTCGCCGACCCGCACGCCCGACTCCACGTCGGCCGGGCTTGCGCGATAGATGACGAACTCCGCTCCGCCGTGATTCAGGTAGTGATGCGTCGACAGCACCGCGACCCGCGGCGGCTCGAGGCGCACCTGGAAGTCACGGCTCGCGACGGTTTCGACGTCGCGGAGACGCAGGAAGGAGGTGCGCGTCGCTGTGATCACGACGCGTGCGTCGCCCTGCTGCAGATCGGGCAGGCTGACTTTGCCAATCGCGCGCGTGATGCGCAGGTGGTCCGCGTCGGGCCGATCGACCGACGCGCCCTCAGGCGCGTCGAGAGAGAACACAGGGAACGAGCGGCCGTTCTGCTCGACGGTCGCGGCCAGACGCGTGAACCGGCCGCGCGGAGCGCCGGCCGTGAACTCGAGCGTGCCCTGCTGCCCGACGATGCCATCGGGCCTGGTGATATTGATGGTTGCCGGCAACGTCCGCCCGGCGGCAAGGTAGGCGCCGCCGGCCAGCGCGGCCAGAAGGAACACGAAGAAGAGGAACCACCGAAACATGGACACCATGATAAGCAGTTTGCTACTATTGGAGGTTCCTAAACGGCCGGCGCCGGTATCGTCTAGGGGTCAGGACACGTGGTTCTCAGCCACGGGACCGGGGTTCGAATCCCCGTACCGGTACCATTCCTCATAGATCTCCACTCGATTACAGCCTCGCGCGTTGCGCGGGGCTTTTTTTTCGTACGGCGTCGCCTTCCTGGCGGAACGATCGCCGGCTGAGCCCGGGCGGATGGAGATGTTCGTGGGGGAGAAACCGTGAGGCGTTTGACCTGGCCGCGGAGCCGCGGCGTCGCGTGACTGGAGTCGTTGGCGCGCACCGGAGTGGACCCTGCGGCTCGCGCGTGCCGCAGGGGGTGTTCGCCGGAAGCGGGCGATCGGCTGAATCCGTGACGCCCCGCGTGTCCTAGCGCCGGTTCAAGCGGTAACCCTCTTCGTACCCTCGCTGAAACGCCGCGCGGTAGTCACGTTTGTAGTTGTCGCGCGAGCCGTAGTCGTTGTCGTATCCGCGATCCCCTTCGCGATAGCGCTTCTGCCGGATCGGATCGTACGGATCGCGGTCGCGCGCATCGCTCACACCCGCCTCGTAGCCGTCCCTGTACCCGTTGTCGAACGCCGCCGATGCATACCGGCCCCGGGCGCCTCCGTAGTACGGATCCTGCCGCGCGGGATAGGGTGAGACGCGCGCGTCCGGCGAGCCGTATCCGCCCGACGCATAGCGGCGATAGCCCTGGTCGTAGCCGGTCTCGAAGCCGCCCCTGAACGCTCGTGTCGCGTCGTAGGCGCCGTAGTTCCGGTCGGCGTTGCGGTACTCCTGATGCCGCCGCACGTCGTAGGCGCGCCCACGTCGCGCGTCGTCCGCGCCACGCTCGCGTCCCTGGCGCAGGCCGCCGTCATAAGCCCGGTCGTCGATGTTGCGGACGCCGGACGGATATCGCTGCGAATACGCGGAGCTTGATGCACAGGCCGTCGTCGCCATGGTGCCGGCAACGATCAGAATAGGCAGAGCTCGCGTGACTCTGAACATGGTCCCCTCGAAGCGCTGGCAGATGCCGACGGTTCAAGGGGGATGCCAGCCGGACACGCGAAGATTCCGGCCAGATTTCGCGCGAATGCGGACGCGCCGTCGCCGGTTGCGGACGCTACTTCGTGGTCGGCACGCGCGTGAGGAGCTCACGGGCGCGATCGGCGCTGAGGCCATCGCGATCGCTGTCACCGAGGCGCGCGGACGTGGACAGGTGTTCGCGCGCGCGGTCGAACTCGCCGGCGCGCAGCGCAACGTCGCCGAGCTCGAGGTGTGCGCGGCCGTGGACCCAGGGGCGCCCTTCGGAGGCGAGCGCGCGATCGAGATCGGCGCGCCCATCGGCCGTGCGCCCCAGCGCGACACGCGCGGCGCCGCGCCGGTAGTACCACAGCGCCGCTTCGCCGAACATGCGGCGGCGTGAATCGCCATCAAGCATCGCGATCCCTTCGTCGAGCACGCGTTCGGCTTCGCGCGGACGACTCGCACGCAGATACGTGGAACCGGCTTCGAGCAGCAGCAGCCGGTTGAGCGGATATCTGGCACGCAGCACTTCGAGCTGCCGAAGCGCATCCTCGTAGCGACGCTCGCGGTTGTACATCAGCACCAGCGCGAGCCTCGCGTCCGACTGGTTGTCGCCCGGGTAGGCAGCGGCGCCCTCGACCATCTTGATCCCCTGGTCGCGTCCGCCGCCGAAGCCAACGACGTAGGCCACGAGACGGGCGGGGAGCGACAGGGCTGCAACGAGATACCTGTAGGTGCCGACGATGAGCCCGGCGTCTGAACGGCGCGCGTCGAGGTCGAGCACCCTTTCGTGCGCGTTGAACGCCTCGCGCGCGGCGCCGAGCGCCGACATGACGCCGCCATCGACGGTCGCGAGATACGACGCGCGGATGCCGACCGCCGCGCCAAGCTCGTACAGCGCTTGCGGATCCCGCGGATGTGCCGCGATGCGCTGCCGGGACAGTGCGATCGCTCGGTTGATGGCGTCCTGGAAGCGTTTGGCGAGCTCGGGCGGGGGAGGCGGCATCGGGACGTTGTTGCGCGACGCACGACCCAGGTAGCTGTCGACCGTCATGGTGCCGCGCAGCATCGCGATGTGTACCATCACCGCCCCGGCGTACCCGCGATAGGCGGCGGCGTCCTGCGGGTCGGCGGCAATCGCCTCCTGGTAGGTCGCCAGAGCCCGTTCGTCATCCAGGCTGAACAGTTCCTGGCTGGCCCTTTCGCGGAGCACGCGCGATGTCTCGTCGGCTCGCGCGTGGGCAGGCGCCCAAACGAGAACGAACAGCACCAGCGAAGCGCTGCAGAAGCGGCCCATGTGACGATTTTAGCGCCTCGCGGTCGGGTTGCAGGCTCTGTGCCTTGTGCCTACAATCGGGCGTCAGCCGCCGCGTAACCGACGCTGCGGAAGGAGTTTGCGTTGGATCACGTGGCAGCCTTCGATCGCGTCGCCGATCCGCGGCACGATGCCGTGCGCGAGCACGGGTTCCTGCGCAGCTACGTTTTCTCACTCGACCACAAGGTCATCGGCATCCAGTACGCCGTCACAGCGCTGCTGTTCCTGTTCTTCGGCTTCTCGCTGATGATGGTGCTGCGGTACCAGCTCGCGTACCCGATGACGCCCATCCCGATCTTGGGCGGCCTGCTCAGCCAGGCCAACGCGGCGAACGGCATCATGCTCCCCGAGTTCTACAACCAGCTCGGGGCCATGCACGGCACCGTGATGATTTTCCTCGGGGTGGTACCGCTTGCGGTCGGCGGCTTTGGCAACTACCTCGTGCCGCTGCAGATCGGCGCTTCCGACATGGCGTTCCCGAAGCTCAACATGCTGAGCTACTGGGCCTTCGTTGTCGGCGGCGTGATCATGCTGGTCAGCTTCTTCGTCCCCGGCGGCAGCGCGCAGTCAGGGTGGACGTCGTATCCGCCGCTCGCCGACATTGCCACGATGGGGCAGACGTGGTGGCTGGTCGGGATGGTGTTCCTGATTACCTCGTCGCTGCTCGGGTCGATCAACACCATCGTCACCATCGTCCAGCTGCGTGTGCCAGGGCTTACGTGGATGCGGCTGCCGTTCTTCATCTGGGCGCAGCTGGTGACGGCGTTCCTCCTGCTCCTGGCGTTTCCGCCGCTCGAAGCCGCCGGCGTCCTGCAGCTCATGGATCGCTTGGCCGGCACGAGCTTCTTCCTCCCGAGCGGCCTGGTCGTGAGCAGCCAGGTCATCACGTCGACGACGGGCACCGCGCAGGGGGCGCTGGCGGCGGGTGGGGGGAACCCGCTGCTCTGGCAGCACCTGTTCTGGTTCCTCGCGCACCCGGAGGTGTACGTCCTGATTCTCCCGGCGATGGGCATCGTCGCCGAAGTCATCACGAACAACACGCGCCGCCCGCTCTGGGGCTATCGCGCGATGGTGTACGCCGTCGTCGTGCTCGGATTTCTCTCGATGCTCGTGTGGGCGCACCACATGTACCTGACCGGCATGGGCACGTCGCTCTCCGCGTTCTTCCAGGCGACGACGATGATCATCTCGATCCCGTCGATCATCGTGCTGACGTCGCTGCTGATGTCGCTGTGGGGCGCGTCGATCCGGTTCACGACGCCGATGCTCTTCGCGCTGGCGTTCCTGCCGATGTTCGGCATCGGAGGGTTGACCGGGCTGCCGCTCGGCCTTGCGCCGTCGGACATCCACCTCCACGACACCTACTACGTGATCGGCCACTTCCACTACATCGTCGCGCCAGGGACGATCTTCGCGTTGTTCGCCGGCATCTATCACTGGTTCCCGAAGGTCACGGGACGGCGCATGAACGATCTGCTCGGGCGCATCCATTTCGCGGGCTCGTTCGTGTGCATGAACCTGATCTTCATGCCGATGTTCATCCAGGGGCTCGGCGGCATGAACCGCCGCCTGTACGACGGCGGCGTGCAGTACCTGCACAGCGCCGATCTGCTGAAGTGGCACGTCGTCATCGGCTTCGCGGCGTGGGCGCTGGGGCTGTTCCAGATCCCCTTCATCGTGAACTTCGTCACGAGCATCAGGCGGGGCACGCGGGTCGATGCCAATCCCTGGCAGGCCACGACGCTCGAATGGGCGGCGGAGTCGCCGCCGCCGCACGGCAACTTCGCTCGCGAGCCGGCCGTGCATCGCGGACCGTACCAGTACAGCGTCCCCGGCGCGCGGCGCGACTTCACGCCGCAGTTCGAGAGCGAGGTCGACTGACGTGCAGATCCCCTACACCGTCGACACGCGGCCGGACACCGGCCTGAACAACGCCAGGCTCGGCATCTGGTTGTTCATCGCGTCTGAGGTGATGCTCTTCGGCGGGCTGATTCTCGAGCTACATCCTCCTGCGAAGCGGCGCAGATGTGTGGCCGCGCCATGTGCTCGCGGTGGCGCCGGCAGTGGTCAACACGGCGGTGCTGGTCACGTCGTCGATGACGATGGTGATGGCGTGGGCGTCGCTGAAGCTCGGGAACTGGGCGCGGCACCGGACGTACCTGGCGGTCACCATCCTGCTGGGCCTAGTGTTCCTCGGCATCAAGACGTTCGAGTACGCCGAACACGTGCGCGCGGGCGAGTTGCCCTCGCACGACGTGTTCTTCGGGCTCTACTACACGCTCACGGGACTTCACGCGCTGCATATCTTCGGCGGCATCGTGGTGATGGTCTACCTGCTCGGACCCGGCGCCCGCCTCTGGTCGCGCAGCCCGGAACAGTTCACGAACAGAGTCGAGGTGACCGGCCTCTACTGGCACTTCGTCGACTTCGTGTGGATCTTCCTCTTCCCGCTGCTGTATTTGATCTGAGGGTCATGTCATCCGCCACCGACGTCACCTCCATCATCCGACGGGCGCGCACGATGTTCGTCGCGCAGCTGGTGCTGACCGCGCTGGCGGTCGCCGCCTCACGGCTCGATCTCGCCGGAAGAGCCTCGATGGTGCTGACGCTGGCGATCGTCGTGCTGAACGGATCGCTGGTCGCCTGGTTCCTGATGGGGGTCCGCAGCGAGCGGCCGTGGGTCGTACTGACGCTGGTCCTGGTGGTCGTCTTCTGCGGGAGCCTGCTGTTCTGGCCCGGCTGGGATCTCCACGTGACGGTGAGGCGCTGAGGTGACGCTAAGGATGAATCTTCGCCGCGTGGCCCCGCTGTTGCTCCTTGCGGTGTTCGTTGCGGCGCCGCGGACCGCGCTTGCGTGCCCGGTCTGCTTCGGCGCCACCGACAGCCCGATGCAGCAGGCGAGCAACATGGGGATTCTCGCGCTCCTGATCGTCACGGTCGCGATGCTCGGGGCGTTCGGCCTGTTCTTTCTTCACCTGATGCGGCGGGCGGCGGACGCGGCCGGCGCCGCGTCGAACGGCGTGCCCCGCCTTCGCGAAGGGCGGCTGCGATGAACTTCCCGAGCCTCCCGCCGCAGGCGTCGGCCCACGCCCACGAGATCGACTTCGTCATCCGTCTCGAGCACTGGGGCATCCTCGCGCTGTTCGTGTTCTTCTTCTCGTATCTCGTGTACGTCCTCCTTCGATTCCGCAGCGGAGCGAACCCGGCGGCCAGCTACACCGGCATGCGGAGTTACTGGTCGGTGTACGTGGTGCTGGCGATCGCATTGGCGGAGGGCGTCCTGCTGGTGGCCTACGAGATGCCGGCCTGGATCGAGCGCACGCAGAACCTGCCGTCAACCAGCGAGGCGGTCGTCGTTCGTGTGGTCGCGGAGCAGTTCTCCTGGAACGTGCACTACCCGGGCGCGGACGGACGCTTCGGTCGGACCGACATCTCGCTCGTCGCCGCGGAGAACCCGCTCGGCCTGGATCGGCGCGATGAAGCCGCCCGCGACGACATCACGGCCATCAACCAACTGACGGTGCCGGTGAACAGACCGGTGCTCATCCAGCTCACCAGCAAGGACGTGATTCACAGCTTCGGCCTCAACGAGATGCGCGTGAAGCAGGACGCAATTCCGGGCTCGGTTACGCCCGTGTGGTTCGTCCCGACCGTCACCACCGCGGAGATGCGTTCGCGCCTCGGGCGATCCGATTTCGAGTACGAGATCGGCTGCGCACAACTGTGCGGCCTCGGTCACTACCGCATGCGCGGCTTTCTCAACGTGCGGACCGAGGCGGAGTACGAGGCCTACCTCGCTGAAGAGGCGCGCACGCTGCGCTGACGCGTCCGCCCACGCGAGGCGCTCAGAGCGCCTTCACCGCGTCGAGCACGTCCTCGGCGTGGCCGTCGACCTTCACCTTGTCCCAGCGCCGCGCCACCCGGCCATCAGGGCCAATCAGGTAGGTCGTCCGCGCAACCCCCATGAACTTGCGGCCGTACATCGACCGCTCCTGCCACGCGCCGTACGTGTCCGCAACCTCGTGGTCGGCGTCGGCAAGGAGCGGGAACGTGACGTCGAACTTGGCCGCGAATTTCGCCTTACTTGCCTCGTCCAGGATGCTCACGCCGAGCACTGCCGCCTTTTCGGTCTTGAAGGCAGGAAGGTTGTCGCGGAACGCGCAGGTCTCCGCGGTGCAGCCCGGCGTGTCGTCCTTCGGATAGAAGTAGAGAATCAGCGGACGGCCGTCGTAGTCGGCAAGCCTGTGCGTCTTGCCGTCCTGGTCCTTCAGCGTAAAGGCAGGTGCTTTCTTTCCCGGGTCGATCAGCGGCATGCGGCGCTCCTTGCGGCTTCCCTGATGGTGTTCACGTGAATGGAGACGATGGCCTCGACGTCCGGCGCGTACCCGCCGCTCATCGTGACGACGGCCGGAATGCGCCGGAGACGGCACTGCTCGAAGACGAACCGGTCGCGCTCGCGGAGGCCATCGATTGTCAGCGCGAGTTTGCCCAGGCGGTCGCCTTGGTACGGATCGGCGCCGGCCAGGTAGAAGACGATGTCGGGCGCAGTGTCATCGAGAACGCGTGGCAGATGCTCCACGAGGGCGTCGAGATACACCGCGTCGCCGGCCCCGTCGGGAAAGGTGATGTCGAGGTCGCCGACCTCCTTGCGGAACGGGTAGTTGTTCGCCCCGTGCAGCGACATGGTGAAGACGCTCGAATCGTCGCTGAAGATCGACGCCGTCCCGTTGCCCTGGTGCACGTCGCAGTCGACCACCGTGGCGCGTGAGATGCGCTGGTCGCGCAGCGCGACGCGGGCGGCGACGGCCACATCGTTGAACACGCAGTACCCCTCGCCACGATCGCGGAAGGCGTGGTGCGTGCCGCCAGCCAGGTTCGCAGCGACGCGCGCGCCATCCAGCACCTCGCGCGCGGCGGCGACAGTCGCGCCGACGCTGCGCCTGGAGCGCTCGACCATCTGCGGTGACCACGGAAACCCGATGCGCCGCTGCGCGGCGGGGCTCAGCGTGCCCTGTGCCACCGTGTCGATGTATGCGGCGTCGTGCGCCAGCCGGATGTCGTCCCAGTCCGCAGGCGGCGGCACCGCGAGGTCGGATTCGGCAACGACCCTTTCTTCGAGGAGCCGTTCGCGCAGTCGACGGTACTTCGTCATCGGAAAGCGGTGGCCGTCCGGCAGCGGCAGCACGAACGTATCGGAGTAGAACGCCTTCACGGAGGTCTGGGCTACATTCCTATTGTAGTGATCACCCTCGAGACCATCGACGCGCATGTCGCCGGTGCGCCGCTGCGCCTGATCGTGCGCGGCTTTCCCTCCGTCCGGGGGCGGACGATGCTCGACCGTCGAGCGTCGGCGGCACGTCATGCCGACCGGTTGAGGCGTGTGCTGATGCTCGAACCGCGAGGCCACGCCGACATGTGCGGGGCGGTGCTCACGGAGCCGGTACTGCCCGGATCGCATGCCGGCGTGCTGTTCATGGACGCCGACGGCTTCGGCAGGATGTGCGGCTCCGGCATCATCGCGGTCGCCACCATCGCACTCGAGCGCAGACTCCTCACCCTGGCGCCCGGGACCGCGGTGGTGGTGTTCGACACGCCGGCGGGGACGGTCCGCGCATCGGTGCGCCAGGGGGCCGACGGGGACGGCGGGACCGGCCGCGTCGAGGGCGTCACGGTGACCAACGTGCCGTCGTTCGTGCTGCAGCCTGGCGTGGACGTGCGGCTGCCTGGCCGCCGGCTGCGAGCCGACGTCGCGTACGGCGGCGAGTTCTACGCGATCGTCGACGGCGAGGCCGCGGGAGTCGCCGTCGACGGCGCGCACCTGGAAGACCTGCGGCGCCTGGGACGGCTGATCATCGCCGCGATCGAGCCGATGGGGCCGATCGCGCATCCGACGGAACCAGGCATCAAGGGGCTCGACGGCGTCATCTTCACGGCTCCGCCGCGGACGGCCGGCGCCGATCTCCGGAACGCGACCGTGTTCGCCAGCGGCGCGGTGGATCGGTCGCCGTGCGGCACTGGCACCGCCGCGGTGATGGCGGTCCTCGACGCGATGGGACTCCTCGCCGACGATCGCCCGTTCGTGCATGAGGGGATCGTCGGTACGACACTCTCGGGCACGCTCGCGGCGCGGACGCGCGTCGGCGACGTCGACGCGATCGTGGCGGCGATCGAAGGCAACGCCTGGATCACCGGCGAGCACACGTTCCGCGTCGACGCGGGCGATCCGCTCGGCGAGGGCTTCAGGCTGGCGTGAGGAAGTCGTGCGTCAGGCGTGCGAGGAGGTCGATCAGCGCCTCTCCGTCGAGCGTGAACAGCTGGCGGTCGGCATCCCACGCGAGCTTGTAGCTCCTCGCCATCGCCGACACCCAGATCTGGCGCACGGGCGCATTGGGGGAGACGACGAACTTCGCCTCGCGCGGCTCCTCGAAGTCCAGGTTCAGGACCCCGTTCTGCAGCTCGATTTCGAACTCCTCGCGGTCGGCGAGCGGCAGGAGCGCGCGGCGCGCCGCTTCGAGCGCTTCGTCGCTCCTGACCCGGAATTCCTGTTCAGACAAGGGTGATGGCATGGGGCCGATGAACCTTTCCCGGTTGAATCGCGTCCAAACCAGAGAAGGGGAAAAGAAAATGTACGAATGGTCGTTTTCGTCGTCAGCCGAGCTGGTAGTCGGCTTAGCGCTCGCGCTCGCAGTCGTCGCGCTCGTCTTCGTCTAGGCCGTTACACCTGTCCCCGACCGCCACGCTCACTTGACCGGAGGCGCGGCTGCAGTCGCTACGTAGCTGCGGCGCGCGCGCGCGGTCATGCCTGCCTGCTTCATCCGCACCATCAGCTTGTGCACCTTGCCGTCGAGTTGCTGCGGTTCGAATCCGAGCGCGTACTGGCTATGGAGCTCCTGCGCCACGCGTGAAAACGTCGGCCCGAGATCGCTCGTCTTCTTCAACTCGAAATAGCCGCCGCCAGTCTCGTCGGCGAGCCGCCTGAGGCTCGAGTCCGGCTTGCTGCGCACGACGCGCTGACCGTCGAAGAACTCGGCTTCCAATCCGATCGCGTAGATCATCACTTCCTCGGCCCGCGCACGCTCGAGGACCTTGCCGCGCCCGACACGGCTCGACGTGTCGTCGCCATCCGTGAACACGAGGATGACGCGCCGGCCGTCGACGCCCTGCAGTTGATCGAGGCTCTCGCTGACTGCATCGTACAGGCGCGTGCCGTTGCCGAAATCGAGATCCTTGATGTCGGTAATGAGGCCGTCGCGGTTGTTGGAGAACTGCGCCGAGAGCTCGATCTTGTCGTTGAACGCGCCGACTGCGGCCTTGTCCTCGGGCAGGAGCCGGAGGATGAACTGCTCGGCCGCAGCCTTCAGCATCTGGATCGAACCGGTCATGCTCGCGCTCGTGTCGAGCATCACGACGACCGTGATCGGCTGGTTCTCGTTCTCGAACAGGACCAGCGTCTGCGGCTTGTCGTTGTCGAACACCTCGAAGTCGTCCCGCGTGAGATCCGGAACGAGCCGGTTCTGCGCGTCCATGACCGTCGTGAAGAGCGAGACGATCTGGGTCGAGGCGCGGAAGGTTGGTTGCTGAGCGGCCAGCGTGCCTCCGACGCAGACCGCGGCAGCAAACAGGACAGCAGCAGCGAAGCTCGTCGCGGCGGATGGGATGGGGCGGGCCATACGGAAAGCTTACAAGAGTTCATTCCCGACTTGACCGGTCGTATTTTGAGGCAGTAGACTGGTCGCGAATTTTGAGATTGAATCTCGTTTTCACGGCCAAAGGCGTGAAGCGTTATGGTTCAGGCATTCGTCATCACCCTGCGTGAAGGCCTCGAAGCCTTCCTCATCGTCGCCATCAGCCTCGCATACCTTCGCAAGACGGGCCGCGCGAGCCTGACGTCCGCCGTCCACTGGGGCATCGCCATCGCGCTTGCCGTGAGTGTCGCCGCGGGCTACCTGCTGTTCAACGCCGCCAACCAGGAGTGGCTGGAGGGGCCGCTGGCGCTCATCGCGGCCGCTTCGGTGACGTGGATGGTCGTGCACATGTGGCGCGCCGGACGGCACATGAAAGGCGACATCGAGACCCGCATCAAGTCGTCGACCGCCCGCGGCGGGACCGCCGCGTTTGTCGGCGTGCTGCTGTTCACGGTCCTCATGATCAGCCGCGAGGGCATGGAGACCGCGCTCCTGCTGATGCAGTTGCGTGACTCGCTGAACCTGGTTGCCGGCGCGGCGGCCGGCTTCGCCGGTGCCGCTCTGTTCGCGTGGGTCTGGTCCAAGGTCGGGCACCGGATCAACCTCGGGTTGTTCTTCCAGGTCACGGCGATCTTCCTCTTCGTGTTCGTGGCGCAGCTCCTGATCTACGGCATGCATGAGATGTCCGAGCAGGGCATGCTCCCCTACAGCGAGATCCTCCACGAGCGCACGGAGTCGTGGGGACCCGACAGCACGTTCGGCCACGTGCTGACCTACCTCCTCGTGCTGCTGCCGCTCGGCTGGCTCACCGTGAAGTCCGCGTTCTTCACGCGGCCGATCACGGTGCCGCGGATGTCGGAACGCGTGAGCGAACCGACGCTCCGGCACGGTTCGCCGGCGCGTTAGCGCCTCGCTACCCGTCAGCCGCCTCGCTGCGTGGACGCTACAATCGGATTGTGGCCGCCAAGCCCCCGACCGTCGTGGAACTGGTCTGGACCGGGCGACTCGAGTTCGCCGCCAATCTGTCGAAGACCGCCATGGTCGTGGACAGCGGCGGCGTCGCCGGTCCATCGCCGGTCGAACTCCTCGGCACCGCCCTGGCGAGTTGCATGGCGGTCGACGTCGGCTACATCCTGACCCGCGGCCGCCACGCGTTCCGCGCGCTCGCGGCGCGGCTGGTCGGCCAGCGCGCGGTCGAGGAGCCCCACCGGCTCACGAGCGTGGCACTCCACTTCACGCTTCACGGAGAGGTGCCGCAGGACGCGGTCGCGCGTGCGATCGCGCTCTCGCGCGACAAGTACTGCTCCGTGTGGCACTCACTGCGCGACGACATCGAGCTGCAGGTGACGTTTGACGTCACCCCTTGACGCGCCGGCCGGCGCGTCGCGCCGCGCGTACATCGACTGGGCACGCGGTGTGGCGGTGCTGGTCATGATCCAGGCCCACGTGCTCGATGCGTGGACCCTGCCCGCGGAACGTGCCCGTGCCGCGTTCCCCTATCTCAATTTCATCGCAGGCCTGGCGGCGCCGCTGTTTCTCTGGCTGGCCGGCCTCGCCATGGTGCTGGCCGCGGAGCGGGTGCTGGTCACCACCGGCAGCCGCTCGGAAGCCGCCGCCCGCGTGTTCCGCCGCGGCGCGGAAGTGTTCGCGCTCGCCTTCCTCTTCCGGCTTCAGGCGTTCGTGGTCAGCCCCGGCAACCCGGTGCTGTCGCTGCTGCGGGTCGACATCCTCAACATCATGGGACCGTCACTGATGGTCGCCGCGCTGGTCTGGCGCGCCGCTGGCAGCACGCGAGCCGTCGCCGTTGCGATGGGGCTGGTGGCCACGGGGCTGGCTCTGGCGACGCCGCCTGTCCGCGCTGCCGGCTGGCTCCAGGCGCTGCCGCCGGTCGTTCAGTGGTACGTGACGCCCACCAGCAACCACTCGACCTTCGTTCTCTTTCCGTGGGCCGGTTTCGTCTTTGCGGGAGCGGCCAGCGGTGCACTCGTCTCGCTGGCCGGTCCGCAGGCGGAGCGGAGGGTCGCGAAGGGCATCGGGCTGTCTGGCGCGGCGATGATTGTTGTGTGCCTGTTCGCGTCGACGCTGCCGTCCCTGTACGCGAACGCGTCGTTCTGGACGACGTCGCCGGCCTATTTCGGGGTCCGTGTCGGCATCCTGATGGTGGTCCTGGCGCTCCTGCGGGCCGCTGCGCCGGTCGCGGCACGCCTGCCAGGGCCCTTCGCGGTGCTCGAACGTTTCGGCCGGAGCTCCCTGTTCGTCTACTGGATTCATGTCGAGCTGGTCTACGGGTACACGACCATGCTCATCCACCGCCGCCTGCCTCTATGGGGAACTACGCTCGGCTTTGTGTTATTCAGTGCAGTCATGTACTTCGCGATTGCGGGCCGCGACCGGGTCGTCGCCTGGTGGCAGACCAGGACGCCGAGGGACCTGTACACCTGAGGTGGCTCGTGCCTGAAGCAGGGCGTTTTGAGTCGATTCTGCCGGAAAACCGTTGAGATAACCGTCGTCGGCTCAGTAAAATCCGTCGGCTTCAGTGCTGAAGCGCAGAGCCTCCTGTCCACGGGACACCTATGATCAACGTTGCCGCGATTCGGATGCAGCAGTTCGGCGTGCAGTTCTATCAGGCCTCGCTTACCGCCAGTGACATCGACAAGCTCGTCCGCTTCGAGGTGCTGAACTACGGCGAAACGGCGCAGCGGCAGTGCGCGGCGGGCGCTCGAAGGGCGGCACCACGCCGTCGAAAGTGAACTGGGACCTCCTCGAGCGCCGCATCGCCTCGAACGAGAAGGCCTATCAGCGCCAGATCATCCGCCGCAAGATCGACGAGCTGGTGCAGTACTACGAGCAGTGCCGCCAGGCGCGGGACCTGCCGTCGATTCCCGGCGCGGTCATCATCAGCTGCGACGAGAAGCTCTCGTTCCTGGCGTCCGACGACGACGGACGCGTCGGTATCCTCAAGGTGCCGGAGCGCGAGGGCATCCTCCGCGCGATCGACGGCCAGCACCGGCTGCTGGCGCTGCACGCCGACATCGATCGCTTCGCGGGCGAGGAGTTTCAGCGTGCCCGCGATCATCTTCGACCGTCTGCCCGAAGATCACGTCGTGCAGATGTTCGTGACGATCAACGCGAAGCACACGCGCCTGAACGCGTCGCACCTGGTCAGCCTGTCCGGCCGGCAGCTGTATCGCGACGAGGCGCTGGCGACGGCGCACGACGTCGTCCGCGCCCTGAACGATCGCGAGGACTCGCCGCTGCACGACGAGATCAAGCTGCTCGGCGTCGGCCGCGGCCGCGTGGCGCAGGCGCCGCTCGCGCAGGAGCTGAAGAAGCTGTTCACCGAGGACATCTTCACCGCGCGCCGCTCGAACGATCCGCACGAGGACGCCAAGAAGTTCTTCGTCAACTACTTCAAGCAGATCGCGCTGGTGTTCGGCGGCGCCTGGAACGGCCGGAAGTACAGCATCCGGTCGGCGGCGGCGCTGCGCGCCTTCGTCCGCGTGGCACCGGACGTCATCCGCCGGCTCGATCAGGAGCACGCGGAGCGGTCGGACTTCCGCGCCATCGGCCGCGTCATCGCGCCGTGGGGCCGCCGCATCGGCGACCTGCGGTTCGAGACCGACGGCGCCTGGAAGCGCAGCGGCACGACGGTCGAGTCGCTGACCAAGGAGCTGCGGCTCGCGCTGCAGTACCCGGAGGGAGCCGCTGTCTAACCCACGTACCGTTCTCGTGACCGGCGGGGCCGGCTTCATCGGTTCGAACTTCGTTCGTGTCGTCCTGGCGAAACGCGCCGACAGGATCGTCGTCGTCGACAAGCTGACGTACGCGGGGAGCCTGCTGAACCTCGCAGGTGCGCTGGACGACCCTCGGGTCACGTTCGTGCAGGCCGACATCGCCGACCGTGAGGCCATGGCCGCGGTGTTCGCGCGACCACAGGCCGGCGGCGGTCCTGAACCTCGCCGCGGAAACGCACGTCGACCGGTCGATCGACGGTCCCGCCCAGTTCGTCGAGACCAACATCGTCGGCACGTTCGTCCTGCTGGAGGCGGCTGCCGCGCTGGCGCGCGAGCTGCCGGACGGGGAGCGCGAGGCGTTCCGGTTCCTGCACGTCTCGACCGACGAGGTCTACGGCTCGCTCGGCGCCGACGGGTTGTTCAGCGAGGAGACCCCGTACGCGCCGAACTCGCCTTACGCGGCGAGCAAGGCGTCAGCCGATCACCTGGTGCGCGCCTACTTCCACACCTACGGGCTGCCGGTGATCATCACGAACTGCTCGAACAACTACGGCCCGTATCAGTTTCCGGAGAAGCTGATTCCGCTGATGATCCTGAACGCGCTGGACGGCCGGCCGCTGCCGATCTACGGCGACGGCGGCAACGTGCGCGACTGGCTGCACGTCGAGGATCACTGCGAGGGGATCCTGCACCGCGCTCGAGCAGGGGAAGCCTGGCGAGAAGTACAACATCGGCGGCGGCAGCGAGCGGACGAACCTGCAGATCGTCGATCGCCTGTGCGCGACGCTCGACGCGCTCGTGCCCGCGCGGACCAACCCTGCGCTCCGGGGCGCCGGCAGCTACGCATCGCTCAAGACGTTCGTACCCGATCGTCCGGGGCACGACCGGCGTTACGCGATCGACGCGCGGAAGATCCGGCGCGAGCTCGGCTGGCGTCCGCGGCACGACTTCGACAGCGGCCTGCGCGCCACCGTCGAGTGGTACGTCAGCCAACCGGGCCTGGTGCGCTGCCGTGCAGGCAGGCCGCTACGATCGCCAGCGCCTCGGTCTGACCTCGGCATGACCGTTTCCATCCACCGTAACGCAGGCCGCACTCGCCAATTCGGAGACCGATGAAGGGCATCATTCTCGCCGGCGGTGCGGGTACGCGCCTGCACCCGTTGACCGTGGCCGTCAGCAAGCAGCTGCTGCCGGTCTACAACAAGCCGATGGTGTACTACCCGCTGTCGACGCTGATGCTGGCCGGCATCCGGGAGATCCTGGTCATCACGACGCCGCACGAGCAGGACGGTTTCCAGCGGCTGCTCGGCGACGGCTCGTCGATCGGCCTGCGGCTCGAGTATGCGGCGCAGCCGAAGCCCGAGGGGCTCGCGCAGGCGTTCATCATCGGGCGCGAGTTCGTCGGCACCGATCGCGTGGCGCTCGCGCTCGGCGACAACATCTTCTACGGCGCGCACTTCTCGGACTACCTCCGTGCGGCCGTGTCGCGCGACGCCGGCGCGACCGTGTTCGGCTACCAGGTCCGCGACCCCGAACGGTACGGCGTCGTGGAGTTCGACCAGCACGGGCACGCCGTCAGCCTGGAAGAGAAGCCGAAGCAGCCCCGGTCGACCTTCGCGGTCACCGGTCTCTACTTCTACGACAACCAGGTGCTCGACATCGCCGCGAACCTGCAGCCGTCGGCGCGCGGCGAGCTCGAGATCACCGACGTCAACCGGACGTATCTCGAGCGCGGCCAGCTGCACGTCGAGAAGCTGCCGCGCGGCATCGCGTGGCTCGATACCGGCACGCACGAGGCGCTGGTGCAGGCGTCGAACTACATCCAGGCGATCGAGGAGCGCCAGGGTCTGATGGTCGCCTGCCTCGAGGAGATCGCCTATCGCATGGGATACATCTCCGGCGAGCAGCTGATGTCGCTCGGCACGAGCCATGGGGTCGAGCGCGTACGGCCAGTACCTGACGACGCTCATCGAACAGGGGATCTGAGTGCGCATCGTTCCCGACAGACCTTCCGGGAGTGCTCCTCATCGAGCCCGACGTCTTCGCGGACGCGCGCGGGTTCTTCCTCGAGACCTATCACGCCGAGAAGTACGCCGCGGCCGGCATCGGCCGGACCGTTCGTGCAGGACAACCACTCGCGATCGGTGCAGGGCACGGTCCGGGGGCTGCACCTGCAGATCGCGACGGCCGCAGGCCAAGCTGGTTCGCGTCATCGCCGGCGAGATCTTCGACGTCGCCGTCGACGTCCGGCGCGGCTCGCCGACCTTCGGGAAGTGGGTCGGCACCGTGCTGTCGGCCGACATCTTCCGGCAGTGCTACGTCCCGCACGGCTTCGCGCACGGCTTCAGCGTCCTCAGCCCGGTTGCGGAGGTCGAGTACAAGTGCACGGATCTGTACGATCCTGCGGGGCGAGCTGGGGATCGCCTGGGACGATCCGACGATCGCCATCCCGTGGCGCGTCGAGTCGCCGAGCTTGTCGGATCGCGATCGCGGGAACCCCACGCTCGCCGAAGCGTTCGACCGTCTTCCCCTGTACCTAGCGAACAAAGTCGTAACTCCGATGACGATTCTGATCGGTCCGCTCCGCGGGTCCGATCGCAGACGTTGAGAATTACCCAAGGAATCGTGCGGCCGTTGCGGGTACGCGCCTTGCGATTACACGGGGCACAACGGTCTGATTACGGCAGGGCGCCGTGAATTGCTGGGGGAGCCAGGCCGGTGTGGCAGAGGGGCATCGCAATAACGCGGTGCCCTTTTGTTTTGTACAGCTTGCCCTCCAGCAATGCGGGTCGATCTGAACGCCGACGTGGGCGAGTCCTTCGGTCCCTACACGCTCGGCGACGACGCCGGCGTGCTGCGGAGCGTGACGTCCGCGAGCGTGGCCGCAGGGTTCCACGCCGGCGACCCGAGCGTCCTGCGCAGGACCATCCGGCTCGCGCGCGAGTGCGGCGTGGCGGTCGGTGCGCACCCAGGATTTGCCGATCGCGTCGGATTCGGCCGGCGTGACATTCGGCTCCCTCCAGACGAGATCGAAGATCTCGTGCTCTATCAGGTTGCCGTCGTGGCTGGCGTGACCAGGAGCGAAGGGCTCCGCCTGCAGCACGTGAAGCCGCACGGTGCGCTGTACAACATGGCGGCCCGGGAGCGGCCGCTCGCCGATGCCGTGGTGCGGGGCATCGCGGCCTTCGACCGCGAGCTGATTCTCTACGCCCCTGCCGGATCCGTGCTCGCCGACGCGGGCCGCGCCGCGGGACTTCGGGTCGCGGCGGAAGGGTTTGCCGATCGCGCGTATCAGCGCGACGGAGCGCTCGTGCCTCGCCACGTGCAGGGTTCGGTGATCGCGAGCATCGAAGAGGTCGTTCACCGCGCGGTGCGCATGGTGACCGACCGCGCCGTGGAGACCGCCGACGGCACCATGCTGCCCATCGAGATCGACACCATCTGCGTACATGGCGATACCGCCGGGGCTCCCGCGCTGGCCGCGTGGCTCAGGGCGGGCCTCTCCGCATCCGGCGTCGACGTGCGGCCGCTGGCCTGAGCGCTAGCGCGCGGCCAGATGTGCCGTGCCGACGCCCTCGGCGAAGCGCCGCATCGCCTCCAGCGTGCGCACCAGCGACTCGCGCGCGATCCGGTTGATCAGCGGACTCGCAATCGGGCGCGCGATGGCCGGCACCGATCGGCTCAGGGACAGGGACAGCACGTCGATCTGCACGTCATCGCCGACCTGCCTGTAGCGCCAGTACGAGTTCAGCTTCCACAGGAATCCGCGATCGCCGCCGCCGGTTTCGCGGATCCGAGTCGCGACGCTCCGGCTCGTTGCGAACGAACGCGACCGCCTCTCGAAGACGACATCGTGCTCGGTGTCGTAGGTGACGGTGACGACCGCCGTCCGGGTGAGCTTCAGGTACACGGAGAGGTTGTCGTCGCGCCTGTTCAGGACGCGCGCCTCGAGCACGTCGTCGGACGGCGGCGGCAGCCCGGGGTTCGACAACGCGTCGACCAGCGCGGCCACCGAGATGCCACGGACCGTGATCGAGCCGCGCCATTCGTGGATGGTGCCGTCCGGCACGGCGATCGTCCGCCCATCGGGTTCACGAAGCGGGACATCCTGGTCATGCCGGCGCAGGTCCTGCTCGACGGCAGCGACGTGCGCATTCCACGCGGCGAGCGTCTCGCGTCCGGGCGACGCGGCCGATGCCACGGCCGGCAGCGTCAACACCAGCAGCGCGACCTGCGCGGTGCCACGGGCGAACACCCAGCGATCGGCGAGCGTGAAGTTGGCGGCGGCAACCGTGACGACGGCGATCGCGTTGGCAATCAGCGGATGCACACCGAGGACCTCGACGGCGGCGACGGTCATCAACACATTTCCCACGATTGACGTGATGGCCGTTCCAGC
This sequence comes from uncultured Acidobacteriota bacterium, assembly GCA_963748265.1. Lineage (GTDB taxonomy): Bacteria > Acidobacteriota > Vicinamibacteria > Vicinamibacterales > CAVVIG01 > CAVVIG01. The sequence continues at coordinate 326,921 of CAVVIG010000009.1, forward strand.
GTGGAAGCGCAGGAGCCGCGAGACCAGCGTGGAGCCGCTGCGCCGATCGCGCCACGTCCAGCGCTCGTGCCAGGCGAAGTTGTGCAGCACCGCAGACTCGACGGCCAGCGCTGTCGCCATCGCGTAAGGCCACGCCCACGCGCGCGTCAACCAGGCGAGCACCGCGATCTGGACCACGAAGCCGCCAAGACCAACGACCACGAAGGCCGGCACCCGCCGGTTCACGCGGCCCTCGACGTCACGTCGTTCACGAGTGCCGGCAGCGGTTCAGCGCGGTACAGCGCCCGCGTGTTCTGCAGGGCCGCACAGATGAACGCCACACCGAGACCGAAGGCAGCGGCCACGCCGCCGATGTCGAACAGGCGCACCGGATCGAAGCCTCCCGGCGAGACCAGGGGCGATTGCGCGGCCTTGATCGCGCCGGCCATCATCAGCAGACGGAGCTCGGTAGGCCCGACGCCGAGGAACGACATCCTGAACACACCCGAGGCGTGCGTCGCGAGGTAGGACTCGGCCGACACCAGCAGGTAGCCCACCAGGACGGCAAGGGCGACGAGCGGATGCATCAGCGTCGAACACGCGAGTCCGGCCAGCAGCATCGTCGTCCCCGCCAGATCGATGATGTGGTCCACGTAGAAGCCGTAGCGCGGCCGCTGCTGTCCGCGCACGCGCGCCACCGTTCCGTCCAGGCTGTCGCCGAACCAGTTGGCGGCGAGCGCGACGACAACGCCGGCCGCAGCCCACGGTGAGACGCGGAATGCCGCGAACGAAAGCCCCGCCACGGCCATCGACGCCAGGCCGAGCGCCGACAGATGATCGGAGCCGACAGATTGCGGGAGCCGCCGGGCTATCCAGATCAACAGGCGCTTCTCGGCGGCGGCGGTCAGGCTCGCGTTCTTCCTCGTGTGAACACCGGCGGTGACAGATCCCATATGCAATCGCCTCTCACTGGGGAATGCGGAAAGGCGATCGCATCCGGCTCACCGGGTGGCGATCGACGGGGGTGTGTCGCCCGGGAATCAGCGGACGGCGGGCGGGTCCTTGAGCGCGCGGCGCAGGACCTTCCCGACCATCGTCTTGGGGAGATCGGTCCGGAACTCTATGCGTGCCGGCACTTTGTAGGGAGCCAGGCGCTCGCGGCAGAACGTGCGGAGCTCAGCTTCGGTCGTCGTCTGTCCCGAGCGGAGCACCACCCATCCGTGCACGACTTCGCCCTTCAGCTCGTCCGCTACGCCGGCCACGCCGACCTCCGCGACCGCGGGGTGCGCGGCCAGCGCCTCCTCGACCTCGCGCGGCCAGACCTGGTAGCCGCTGGTCTTGATGAGATCCTTCTTGCGGTCGACGATGAAGAGATATCCGTCGGCGTCCAGGAACCCGAGATCGCCCGTGTGCAGCCATCGCCGCGTGCCCTCGTCGTCGACGTGGTCGCGCAGCACGGTGGAGGTCTCTTCCGGGCGATTCCAGAACCCGACCATCAGCTGGGCGCCGGAAAAGCAGATCTCGCCCACCTCGCCCAGCGGCATCTCGGTGATCCCCTCGTCGCCGTCATAGATCCGCACGGCGACGTCGGGCAGCGGCATGCCGACCGAGCCCAGCTTGTTCTCGCCATTCACCGGGTTGACGCACAGCGCCATCATCGCCTCGGTGAGCGAATAGCCTTCGACGATGCGTCCGCCGGTGATCGACTCGAAGCGCGCCTTGGTCTCGGCCAGCAGCGCGGCGGCACCGGAGAAGCAGATCTTGATGGAGCGGAAGTCGACCGTGCCTCGTTGGACGGCGCGGTGGTTGAGCAGTCCGGCGTAGAGCGTCGGCACGCCGGTGAAGAACGCTGGCTTCACCTTCCTGATCGTGGCGATCAGGTCGTCGAGGTCGCGCGGATTGGGCACGAGCGCGAGCGGGTTCCCGGTGACGAATGAGAGCGCCTGGACGCCGACGTTGGCGTAGACATGAAACATCGGCAGCGGCAGCATGAGCACGCTGTCGCCGGCTCCAAGGACCGACGCGGTCCATGCCTGCACCTGCAGCCCCGTGAGCGTGTACGCGGCGTGGCGGCCCAGGACCCCTTTCGGCGTGCCCGTCGTGCCCCCGCTCATCAGGAGCACCGCCGGATCGTCCGGCGTGATCGGAGCGCGCTCGACACTGGCATTGCGATGCCGCGCGATGAGGTCCGCGTAACCAAGGTCGCCGGGATCGATCGTCACGCGATCGCCGTCCCGCTTCTCGCGGAGCAGCGTGAACAGCAGGCGGAGCAGCGGCGGGAAGTACTCCTTGATGTTGGTGACGATGACGCGCTTCAGCGATGTCTTCGCGCGCACGCGCTGCACGCGGGGGTAGAAGCGCGACATCGTGACGATCGTTTCGATGGCGTGCTCCCGCAGCGGCAGTTCGAGCTCGGGATCGGTGTAAATCGGATTCAGGGGCGCGACAATCGCTCCCAGCTTCCACGCGGCGAGCTCGGCAACGAAGAACTGCGGGCAGTTGGGGAGGAGCAGTGCCACGCGATCGTCCCGCTTGACGCCGAGTCCCTGCAGCGCCGAGGCGAAGGCGCTGCTCTCGTGTTCGAGCTGCGCCCACGTGACGGTGGCGCCCTTGAAGAGGAGTGCGGGCGCATCCGGCCGCGCGCGCGCCAGATCGCTGACGTAGTCCAGGATCGTCCGGTTCGGGTACGGCGCCAGGGACGCCGCGACCCCGCGGTCGTAGTGGGACAGCCAGGGCGCACGGGCGATAGGCATCGGCGCCGCGATTATACGAGACGCCGGTTCAGACGCGGCGGGCCCGCTACGCGTGCGGGCCTGCGAGCAGCATCGAGAGCAGCGCCTTCTGGACGTGGAGCCGGTTCTCGGCCTGGTCGAAGACGATTGAGGCGGGCGACTCGAACACGTCCGCCGTCACTTCCTCGCCGCGGTGTGCCGGCAGGCAGTGCATGAACAGCGCGCCAGGCTTGGCCTGCGACATCAGCGCTTCGTTCACCTGGTAGGGGGCGAAGATTCCCCGGCGCAGTTCGACTTCCGCTTCCTGGCCCATTGACGTCCAGGTGTCCGTGTACACCGCGTCCGCGCCGGCGACGGCGTCAGCCGCGTCCGTGAAAAGGCGCAGGCGCGCGCCGAACCGCGAGGCGCCCGCCGCCTGCTGGACGACGGAGTCCGGCAGCTGATAACCCTCGGGGCTCGCGATGTGGATGTGGACTCCGAGCCTGAGCGTGGCGTGGACCAGCGAGGCCGCCACGTTGTTGCCGTCCCCGACGTAGGCGACGGTCCTGCCGCGGACGGTGCCCCACTGCTCGCGGAGCGTCATGGTGTCGGCGAGCGCCTGACAGGGGTGCTGATCGTCGGTGAGCGCGTTGATGACGCGGAGCCTGGGCGCGGCCGCAGCAAACTCCTCGAGCACCCGCTGCGAGAACGTGCGGATGACGATGCCGTCCACCCAGCGTTCGAGGTTGCGTGCGACGTCGGAGACGGGCTCGCGCTTGCCGAGCGCGGCGTCCGGCTGCAGCGAGACGACGTTTCCGCCCAGCTCCACGACCGCGATCTCGAAGGTCGATCGGGTGCGCAGCGAAGCCTTCTCGAACAGCATCGCCACGTGCCGCCCTTCGAGCGCGTTGGCGGTCGGCGCCTGGCGCCCGAGCGGACGATCGGCCTTCACGTGCGCGGCGATTTCGAGGCAGCGTTCGAGCTCTGCGGCGTCGAAGTCGAGCACCGAGAGGAAATCCTTGCGTGTGGGGACGGCGGCGCGGGTCATAGGGCTAGGTTCGATACTCCGCATTGATCCTGACGTACTCCGCGCTCAGATCGCAGGTCCACACCGTGGACGATGCCGTACCGGCGCCGAGATCCACTCCCACGGCGATCTCAGCGTGGCGCTTGAGGTACTCGGCGGCTGCCGGCGCACCCTCGTCGTAGGGCTTGCCGTCCTTGAACAGCACGATCGATCCGATGGACACCGCCGCGCGTTCGAGCTCGAAGGCCACGCCGGCGCGGCCGGCCACGGCCACGAGGCGGCCCCAGTTCGGATCGCCGCCGTGAATGGCGGTCTTCACGAGCGGCGAATTGGCGATCGCCTTGGCGCAGCGCCGCGCGTCGTCCGTGCTGGCGGCGCCGGTGACCGTCACCGTCACCAGCTTGGTCGCTCCCTCGCCGCCGCGCACGATGCCAATCGCCAGGCGGAGGCAGACCGCACGGACGGCCTGCACGAACGCGTCGTAGCTGGCGTCGTCGATCGTCACGCCGCTGGCGCCGTTGGCGAGCATCATCACGCAGTCGTTCGTCGAGCACTCGCCGTCGACCGTGATCGCATTGAACGTGTCGTCGGTGACTTCACGAAGCGCGCGTTGCAGCAGAGGCTGCGCCACGGCGGCGTCGGTGGTGACGAAGGCGAGCATCGTCGCCATCATCGGCTCGATCATTCCTGAGCCCTTGGCGGTCCCGCCGACGGTGACGTCACGCCCGCCGATGGTGACGCGCGCCGCCGCCTCCTTCGGGAACGGGTCAGTCGTCATGATGGCCTGGGCAGCGGCGGAGCCCTGGTCGGCGCCGAGCGCTGAAGCCGCCTTCGGCACACCCTCGCGGACACGGTCCATCTTCAGGTTCACGCCGATCACGCCAGTGGACGCGACGAGCACCTGATCGGTGGGACAGCCGATGAGCGCTCCTGTGAGCGTCGCCATCTCGCGCGCGTCCTGGAGGCCCACCGCGCCGGTACACGCGTTGGCGCACCCGCTGTTGACGATGATGGCGCGGGCGATGCCGCCGGACGAGACGAGGTGTTCGCGCGAGACGACAACCGGCGCCGCCTGCGCGCGGTTCGTCGTGAACACCGCGGCCGCCGTCGCCGCCCGGTCGGACACGATCAGCGCGAGGTCCGGTCCGCGCCCGGCGGCCTTGATGCCGATGTGGACGCCCGCGGCCCGGAAACCGAGGGCGGTCGTGACGCCGCCCTCGAACGTTGCAAGCGTGCGAAGCGTGTGTGTGGTCATGCGTGTCTGGCGAACAGTATCGCGCTGCGGTCGTCGGTGTCGGCGACAATCTCGAGCGGCAGCACCATCGCGTACTGGCCGCAGCGCCGGAACAGCGGGCACTTCACGCAGTCCGTGTACACCTTCTCGGCGACCCACAGGTGGGGCACGAATCGAGAACCCCATCGGCATGAAGTAGCCGGGCACGTGCGTGAAGGCGGAGAGCTTGTCGAATCCCTCACGCCGTGCGCGCGTGCGGAGCTCGTCGACGATCTTGGTGCCGACGCCGAGGCTGCGCGCCGACGGGTCCACGGCCAGCGAGCGGACCTCCGCGACCTGCGGGCTGAGCGCGGCCAGCTCCGCACATCCGACGATCCGGCGGTTGCGGACGGCGACGACGAACCGCTCGGCGTGCTGTGTGATCTCCGCCAGCGTGCGCGGCAGCAGATGTCCTTCCGCCTTGTTCGCCTCGACGAGGGTGAACAGCCGGCGTGCGTCGGAGGTGCGCGCCTGTCGCAGCGTGATGCGTGCTGCCTTCGCAGCGGTCATGCCGTGGCCCCTTTCTGGGTGATGTCGGACAGCGCGCGGTCGAGGCGCTCGAGCCCCTCGTCGAGTTCCGCCTCGGTGATCACGTAGGGCGGCAGCAGCCGTATGACGTTCTCGGCCGTGCGGTTGACGACGACGCCATGCTTCAGTCCCGCCGGGACGATGGCGGCGGCATCCATATCGAGCTCGAGTGCACGCATGACGCCCGCGCCCCGCACCTCCTTCACGATGGTGTGGCGCGACGCGAGCTCGCGGAGCCGTTGATCGAAGTGCCGCCCGACGCGGCCGACGTGCGAGAGCAGGCCGCCGCCGACCAGCTCGTCGATGAAGCAGATCGCCGCCCGGCACGCCAGGAGGTTGCCACCGTACGTCGTGCCGTGATCGCCGGGCGAGACCTTCGCGGCGACCTCGCCGCTGACGAGCGTGGCGCCCACCGGCACGCCCGCGCCGAGGGCCTTGCCGAGCGCCATCAGCTGCGGCTTCAGGCCGATGGCGGCCGAGTAGAACGGATAGCCGGTGCGGCCGCACCCCGACTGCACTTCATCGGCGATGAGGAGCGCGCCGGTCCGTGCGCACGCATCGTTCACCGCCGCCGCGAACGCTGGCGTGAGCGGTCGGACACCGCCTTCGCCCTGGATCGGCTCGACGATGATCGCCGCTGTGTTCGACGTGACCGCTTCGGCAACGGCCGCCGGCCGGCTCGCGGAAATCCATTTCACGCCGCCGAGCAGCGGCTCGAACGGTGCGCGGTAGTGCTCGTCCGAGGTGACCGACAGCGAACCGATCGTGCGGCCGTGGAACGACTCCTCGAGCGCGACGATCTCAGTGCGCGTCTCCTTCAGCGTGTGCCAGTAACGGCGCGCGAACTTGAGGCACGCCTCGATCGCCTCGGTGCCGCTGTTGCAGAAGAACGCGCGCTCGAGGCCCGACAGGTTCGTCAGCCGCTCGGCAAGCTGCCCCTGGAGCGGGTGGAAGAACAGGTTCGACGTGTGGATCAGCGTCTGTGCCTGCTCCGTGATCGCACGCGTCAGTCCCTCGTGGGCATGGCCGAGCGAGGCCACGCCGATGCCGGACAGCAGGTCGATGTACTCCCGCCCCTCCACGTCGAAGAGCCGGACGCCCTTGCCGCGGACGAACGTGACCGGCTGGCGGCGGTACGTCTGCAGGACGTGCCGCGTTTCCAACGTTCGAATGTCGTCAGCCACCAAGGTCATGATCGCTCGCTCCATCCCCGGCGGATTGCCGGAACCTGGGAATACCTGCCGGCCTGGGCCGGACACCGTCACCTGCTGTACGTGCTGGATACTCGGGCTGGTATTAAGGGCGCGTCGACGGGGCCGGTGCCGGCACCAACCTGGTCGCCTTCGCGGGTGCCGCGTCGAGCGCAGCCGCCTCCAGGGCCGCAGCGTCGCGGCCGTCCACGATCGTCACGTCGCCGACGCCGCTCGCCAGCGCCTCGTCGCACGCGCGCAGCTTCGCGATCATGCCTGCCGTCGCGGTACCGCTGCCAATCAATCGAGCGATGCCCTCCGGATCGACCTCCGCCACGGTGCGGCCATCGCCGTCGAGCACGCCAGGCGTGGTGCCGGCGATGACCAGGCGGCGCGCGCGCAGACGCGCAGCGAGGTGGCCGGCGAACGTGTCGGCGTTCACGTTGAACAGCCGGCCGTCGCCGCCGGCGCCGATGCAGGCCACGACCGGAACGAAGCCGCTGCCGGTCAGCGTGGAGAGGACCGACACGTCGGCGGCGTCGGTCGGGATGCCGACGCGGCCCAGATCCACGATGCGGCCGTCCACCGCATGATGCGGCGGCGCTGCGACGCTGAGCCCGCAGCCGCCATCCGCTCCGGTGAGGCCGACCGCGCGAACGCCCGACGCGTTCAACGCGGCCACGAACCGCGTGTTGACGGCGCCCGCGAGCACGCTCACCACGACGTCGAGCGTCGGCTCGTCGGTGATACGCAGCCCGTCCACCTGGCGCTTCTCGATGCCGGCCATCTTCAGCGCGGCATCGATCTCCTTGCCGCCGCCGTGCACGATCACGAGCGGTACGCCGCGCGCGGCGATGCGGGCGACCGACGCCACGACCGACCGCAGCCGCGCGGCATCGTCCAGCAGCTCGCCGCCGAACTTGAGAACGATCGAGCTGCTCACAGCAGGCCTGCCGATTCAGGCACGCCGAGCATGACGTTCATGTTCTGCACGGCCTGCCCGGAGGCGCCTTTCAGCAGGTTGTCGATTACGGACACGATGACGACGCGGCCCGAGGCGTCCACTCGCCAGCCGATGTCGCAGAAGTTCGTGTGCGCGACATGCTTGATCTCCGGCAGCGCCGATCCGGCGACGCGCACGAACGTGGCGTCGCGGTACGCCGCCTCGTAGATGTCGCCGAGCGCCTCTTCGGTCGTCCCCGGCGCCACGCGCACGTAGATGGTGGCCAGGATGCCCCGATCAAGCGGCACGAGGTGCGGCGTGAAGGTGACGGGTCCGCCGAATCCCTGCTCGATCTCCGCGCCGTGCCGATGGCCGAGCACGCCGTACGCCGACAGGCTTCCGTGCACCTCGGAGAAGTGCGTGCGTTCCGTCGGCGTCTTGCCCGCGCCCGAGACGCCAGACTTCGCGTCGACGATCACGTCGGCAGTCGGCAGCAGGACGCCGGCGTCGACGAGCGGCTTCAGCGCGAGCAGCGAGGCGGTCGGATAACACCCGGGGTTGGCGACCAGGCGCGCGCGGGCGACCTCGGGGCGCGCGAACTCGGTGAGGCCGTACGCGAGATGGTCCGGCAGGTCGTGCGTCTCCGGGTACCAGCGTGCGCGCAGCGCCGCGTCGCGGAGCCGGAAAGCGCCGGACAGATCGATGACGCGTACGCCGGCGTCGACGAGTCGCGGTGCGAGCTCGGCGGCGACGGCGTCAGGCAGCGCGAGAAAGACCAGCTCCGCCTCGTTCGCGAGGGCAACCGGATCGAGCGGCACAATCGCACCGGTCCAGATGCGCGCGAGCGCGGGCAGCCGCCGCGCAGCCGTGGCCCCCGACGAGGTGGCCGCCGCAATGCTGACATGCGGATGCCGCGCCAGCAGCCGGAGCAGCTCCTGGCCCGTGTAGCCGGTAGCGCCCGCGATCGCCACGCGCGTGCGGCCCGCCGCCGTCGTCTCCGGCCGTGCCGCCTCTGTGCCAGGATGGGTATGCATCAGAAAGAATAAATATACAGGAGACAACGGGTTCGATCAATGAAAATCGATGTATAAACGTCGCGACGATATGCAGGAATCGTGTATGCTGGGTTCCACTCCACGCCGGAGCGAGCGCACCCCGACACCATGAAATCCCGCCGCCAGGGCGCCATTCTCGAGATCGTCGATCGCGAGCCGCTGCACAGCCAGGAACAGCTGCGCCGCCGGCTGCTCCACTCAGGGTTCGAAGCAACCCAGGCGACGATCTCGCGCGACATCAAGGAGCTCGGCCTGGTCAAACGCGCCGGAGACGGTGCCTACCAGCGGCCGGGCGTCACGACCGCCAGCCCCGAGATGGCGCTCAACGCGCTGGCGCACGCCGCGTCCGAATACGTGCACCGCGTGGAGCGCGTGCAGCAGCTGCTCGTCATCAGGACCGGCGCCGGGCAGGCGCAGGCGCTTGCGCACGCCATCGACGGTGCGCGGCTGCCCGAAGCGGTCGGCACGATCGCAGGCGACGACACGATCCTCGTCATCACGAAAGACACCCGCCGGGCGGGTTCGCTCATCAAGCGGCTCGAGTCGCTGGCCGGTCTCTGATGCGCATCGTGCTCGCCTATTCGGGCAGCGTCGAGTGCTCCGCCGCGCTCGCGTGGCTGCGCCAGGAGCGGGGCGCGGAAGTGGTCGCCGTCACCGTGGACCTCGGCCAGGGGCGCGAGCTCGAGACCATTCGCGATCATGCGCTGGCGCTCGGCGCGCAGCGCGCGCACGTGCTCGACACCCGCGAGCGGTTCGCGCAGCGGTACGTCGTGCCTGCCCTGAAGGCCGACGCGCTCCATGACGGCCTCGCGCCGATGGGGCTCGCGCTCAGCCGGCCGGCCATCGCCGAACGCGTGGTGGAGATCGCCGGGATCGAGCGCGCCGACGCGGTCGCGCACGCTGGCGCCTCCGGGACCTCGCGGCTCGATCGCCTGCTTCGCAGTCTCGCGCCGGCCCTCGACGTCGTGCGGCCGGTCCAATCGTGGAGTCTGACGCCGGACGAGCTCGCAAGCTTTGCCCGTACGCACGGGCTGCTGCCGACCGCGGGGCTCGAGTCGCAGGCGAGCCTGTGGGGACGCTACGTCGCGTGCGGCGCGTCGGAACCGGTTCCGCCGCCCAGGTCCGAGCGCGACTGCCCTGAGGAGCCGGCGATCGTCGACATCGCATTCGAGGCCGGCGTACCGACGGCGCTGAACGGTGTCGCCCTCCCGCTGCTCGAGCTCTTTGCGAGCGTGGACACCCTGGCCGCCACGCACGGCGTCGGCCGGATCGAACTCGAGGACCTGGTGTGCGACGCGCCCGCTGCGGTGCTGCTGCACACCGCCCATCGCGCGCTCACGCGCGCTGCGGCGACAGGCGACCTCGAGCCGCTGGCGCGCCCGGTCCAGGGGGCATACGCATCGCTCGTCGACGAGGGGCGCTGGTTCTCGCCGCTGCGCGAGGCGCTCGATGCATACTTGGCGGTCGTCCAGCAGCGCGTCACCGGTCATGTGCGTTTGCGGCTGCTCAAAGGCACGCACACGACCCTTGCCACTCACGTTACGGAGCCGTCGGACCGCCGCCCGTCGGTCGCCGCTCCATTGCCAGCACGGAAGTAATGACAACTCTGTGGTCGGGTCGATTCGATCAGGCGCCGGACGCCGCGGCGTTCGAGTGGGGATCTTCGTTCAGCTTCGATCGACGCCTGTTCGAGGACGATGTGACCGGGAGCCTCGCGTGGGCTCGGGCGCTCGTCGGCGCCGGGGTGCTCTCCGAGGCCGAATCGCACGATATCCAGGAGGCGCTCACGGCCATGCTGGAGCGCGCGCGGCAGGACCCGGGGTTCGTGAACGGGCCCGACGAGGACGTGCACAGCTTCGTGGAGCGGCTGCTCGTCGAGCGCCTCGGCGACACGGGCAAGCGTCTGCATACAGGACGGTCGCGCAATGAGCAGGTGTCGCTCGACCTGCGGCTGTACCTCCGGCGCCGCATCCCGGCGCTGCAGGCTGCCGTCGCCGCGATCGTCGCCGCGCTGACGCGGCAGGCGCGCGCCGCGGGCGATGCGCTGATGCCGTCCTACACGCATTTCCGACCGGCGCAGCCGGTGCTCGTCGCGCACTTCTTGCTGGCGCATGCCGCGCCACTGCGCCGGGATCACGAACGGCTCGCGATGGCCAGCCGCGAGGCTGACGCGCTGCCGCTCGGATCGGGTGCGATTGCCGGCACGAGCTACCCCGTCGACACCGCCGCCCTCGCGCGCGACCTTGGCTTCGACCGCGTGGTCGCCAACAGCATCGACGCTTCGTCGGATCGCGACTTTGCCGCGACATTCCTCTACGCGTGCGCGATGACGATGGTGCACTTCAGCCGGCTGGCCGAGGACCTCATCATCCTGTGCGGCGACGAACACCGCTTCTTCGAGCTCTCCGACGCGCTCAGTACCGGCAGCAGCATGATGCCGCAGAAGAAGAACCCGGATCCGCTCGAGCTCGTGCGCGGGAAGACCGGGCGGGCCCTCGGCCAGCCTCCTGGCCCTCCTTACGACCATGAAAGGGTTGCCGAGTGGATACAACAAGGACCTCCAGGAGGACAAGCACGCGGTGTTCGATGCGGAGGACACGCTCGACGGGCTGCGCTGACGGTCGTGACAGCGGTCGTCGACGGCCTTTCGCTGAACCGCGACCGCGCGGCGGCGGCGGCATCCGGCTTGCTCCTGGCCACCGACGTTGCGGACTACCTGGTCGGACGCGGCGTGCCGTTCCGGCGCGCGCACGAGATCGTCGGCGCGCTGGTCCGGAAGCTCGTGGCCGAGCAGCGGGAGTTCGCGTCCCTGTCGCTCGACGAATGGCGCGCCGCCAGCGAGCTGTTCGACGCCGACGTCGTCGATCGCGTTACACGCCGCGGCGTCAGTGGCGGCCAAGCGGACGCCGCAGTCGACCGCACCGGAAGCCGTTCGAGAGGCCATCGAGGAGTCGGAGCGGTGGGTGTCGCGTGCGGGGGATGCGAGCTGAGGCGATTCTTGGTCAGCTCGACTATTGCCAGTCGAAAGCGGGCTCTGTTAAGATTCCGTAACGCCTTTCGCAATACCTTCCCCCGCCCGACGAGGATCCTTCGGGAGTTCTGTTGATGCAGCAGCGCCAGCCTCGGCTTGGTGACATTCTGGACGACTACTGTCCGCGGGAACGCCGACTGACGAACCACGCGGTGGTCGCGATGATCGGTGACGAGGTGAAGCAGACACGGTGCACGACCTGCGACGCGGAGCACGAATACAAGCACGGCCAAGGTGCCACGGCCAGCGCAAGAAATCGGAGCAGTCCGCGCTGTATCCCAGGTGCTCGCAGGCGTGACGCCGAAGAAAGTCGCGCCGCCCGCGGCGCCGGTGACCGAGGCTGATGGCGCCGATGACAGCACCGAGCCGCTCGTCGTCAGCGAACCGCTCGCGCCAGCGACTCGCTCGCCGCCAGCGCGCCCGAAACGGAGATGCCGGCCGACACGGGCGTCGAGATCGATACGCTCTTTGATTTCCCCGACGACACCGACGAGCCGATCGACGAGGAGCGCGAAGGGACGGGCGAAGAGGGTCCCGCGCACCGCCGCCTGATTCGTGCGCAGCTGCCGCGTCACGAAGGACAGGTATCGACGACCCGGCCGGCTCCCGACTTCACAATCCGTCAGCCGGCGAACGCGCGGCCGAACCGGTTCCGCCCGCGACACCAGAGGGCCGCTGGCGGCGGCGCCAGTTCCAGGGCAATCGCGGCCCCGGAGGCCAGGGCGCCAACGGCAACGTGCGCGGAGGCCCGCCACGCCACGGCGGGCGGCCGCAGCCGGGAGGCCGGCCCGGCAATCGGCAGGGTGGCTCCGGCCGCAACCGGCCCAAGTAGCCCGGTTCGCGCGAACCTTCGGCCGGCGGTCGTTCGGCAGACCGCCCGTTCAGCACCAGCGACTCATATGCCCGATTTGTCAGGCAGGCACGGCCTCATCGTCGGCGTGGCCAACAAGCGCTCAATCTCGTGGGCGATTGCCCAGGCCGCGGCCGCGGTCCGGCGCCCGGCTCGCGCTGACCTATCCCAGCGAGCGTCTCGAGGAGAACGTCCGCGAACTGGCGGCTGGGCTCGAGAACGCGATCGTCCTGCCGTGCGACGTGACGAGCGACGAGCAGATCGCGGCGCTGGCGCAATCACTCGACGCGGAGTTCGGCGGTCTCGACTTCGTCCTGCACGGCGCCGCGTTCGCGCCGGCCTCGGAGCTGTCGCAATCGCTTCATCCAGACGTCGCGCGACGGGTTCCGCATCGGCGCTGGACGTCAGCGCGTACTCGCTCATCGCGCTCACGTCGGCCGCGTGCCGCTGTTCGAAAAGCGAGGCGGCGGCAGCGTGCTCACGCTCACGCACCTCGGCAGCGACCGCGTGTTCCCGAACTACAACGTGATGGGCGTGGCGAAGGCGGCGCTCGAAGCGCGCGTGCGCTATCTGGCGGCCGATCTGGGCCCGCAGAACATTCGCGTGAACGCCGATGTCGGCCGGGCCGATCAAGACGCTCGCGGCGGCCGGCATCCCGGGTTTCTCCACGATGCTGCAGGCGCAGCGCGATCGCGCGCCGCTGCGTCGCAACATGGAGCTCGGCGAGATCGCCGATGCCGCCGTGTTCCTGCTCGGCCCGGCGGGGCGCGCCATCACCGGCGAAGTTCTGATGGTCGACGCCGGATACCACGTCGTCGGCCTGTAGAACCTCGAGAGCCTCGAGAAAGTGACGCGACATCCGCGAGCCGCGCCGGGCTCGTCTGCGGCACCTCCGTTGCACTGACACTGCACGTGCTTCTGCGCCTCGTGCTGCCGTGCGTGATCGTTGCAAGTGTCGCGTGTGGAGTGGCGATCGACGCCACCGTGCGCGACGCAGCGATTACCGCGGCGGTGCAGACGGCGCTTCTCAACGATCCGGGCATCGACGGCACCGCGATCGAGGTGCGAACCCAGGCTGGCGTCGTCTACCTTGCCGGGACGGTCGCGACTGCAGACGAAGCGGCCCGCGCGGTGTCGCTCGCGCGCGCGGTCGACCAGGTGCTTGACGTGCAGTCGTCGATCGGCGTCGATCCGTCCCGAATCAGCCCCACTCCTCGATCCTGATCCGCTCGCGCGCGACGCCGAGCTCCTGCAGCAGCCGTGGCATCTCGTCGACGAGTGCCGGCGGGCCGCAGACGAAGCAGAGGGTGCGGCCGTCGTGCACCAGCGGCCCCAGATCGGATCGCGTCGATCCGTCCCCGTGTGCCCGTCCAGTTGCCAGGTCCGGCCTCGCGCGTCACGGTCATGCGCAGTTCGATCGTGCCGGCGTCGGCCATCGAGCGGAACTCGTCGGCGTACGCGAACTCCTCGGGCAGGCGGGCGCTGTACATGAGGCCGATGGCGTCGTGCGGGACGGCCAGCGAGTGGCGCAGCATCGACCGCAGCGGCGCGATGCCGGTACCGCCCGCGATGAAGAGGAAGCGCCGTTCGTCGGTCGCCGCGGGGAAGGTGAACCGGCCGGCCGGCCCGTCGATGTCCACGAGCGTGCCGGGCGCCAGCGGCAGGTGTGGTCCCGCCCAGCCGTCCGCGTCGACGCCGACGAGCAGCTCCAGCTGCCCTTCGCCCTCGGCGTCTTCGGGCGCGGAGGCAATGGAGTACGGGCTTGCGCCGACGTCCGTGGCCGTGACGTGCCGGAGATCCGAGGATGGGCGCCTGCGTCCGCCCGGCTGCGAGACGGAACGGAGTCAGCCCTGCAGGTCGATACGGACGATGCGCGCGCCGCGCGCGCTCGGCGATGCGGATGTGTGCGGATAGGTCGGGCGTCCGAGCCTGGATCACGCGGCGACTCGGTGATGCATAGCGCAGCGACCGTCGACGTTTACTCGGCTGAGACCCGACTCGAGGTGCGGACTAGGCGCGTTAACGGTCCGCCGTGGCTCGAGGCCGTACTCGCGCGATCTTCCGGTAGAGCGTGCCGCGGCTGATGTCGAGCACCCGGGCGGCTTCCTTCTTGTTCCAGCTGCACCGCCTCGAGCACGCGCATGATGTGCGCGCGTTCCGCTTCGGCAGCGACGGCAGCCGGTCGCCCGTGGCGGTGCGCGCCGGCGGCGCGAGGCGTGCAGGAACTCGATGTCGCTGGCGCGGATGACCGGCCCGGCGCCGACAGCGCGGCGCGCGACACGGTGCTTTCGAGCTCGCGGATGTTGCCGGGCCAGGGATACGTCAGCAGCTGGTCGAGGCGTCGCGCGCGAACGCTCTTGGCGTCGAGCGGCAGGCCGTGGGCCGCGCAGTAGCGCGCGAGGAAGCGCTGCGCCAGCACCGGGATGTCGACCTGGCGCTCCCGCAGCGACGGCAGCCGGATCGCGAACGCGTTGACGCGGTAGTACAGGTCCTCGCGGAAGCGGCCGTCGCGCACGAACTGATCGAGCGGCCGGTTCGTCGCCGAGATCAGCCGGAAGTCGACCGAGATCGATCTGTTTCCGCCCAGCCGCTCGAACCGCCGCTCCTCGAGCACGCGCAGCAGCTTGGCCTGCGCGATGAGCGACATGTCGCCGATCTCGTCGAGGAACAGCGTGCCGTCGTTGGCGAGTTCGAGGCGGCCCGGCTTGCGGTCGTGCGCGCCGGTGAAGGCGCCCTTCTCGTAGCCGAAGATCTCGGACTCGAACAGCGTGTCGGGCAGCGCCGCGCAGTTGACTGCCTGGAACTTCGCCCTTTTCGCGCCGGCTCAACTCGTGGATCATCCGCGCGACGACTTCCTTGCCCGATCCGGTCGGGCCGAGGATCAGCACCGAGATGTCGGACTTGGCCGCCGTGCGGATCCACTCGAAGACGATCAGCATCTTCTCGTCGCGGCCGATCATCTCGCGGAAACGCTGGACGGACGGCGACTGATCCTCGCGTGCTGACCATGGCGCGCCGTTCGAGGAAGTTGTCGAGCAGCGCGCGGTCGCCTCGTCGGCCGGACGCGATGCGCTGTATTGCGGCGGGAGACCGGCCTCTGCGGTGCTGCGAATCAGGCCGAAGTCCACCAGCTCGCGCAGGCAGTTGTCGACGTCGAGGCGCAGGCGGCCGAACGCCTGCATCAGGGCCTCGACGTCGAACGCGTCGTCGGGGCGCGCGTTCAGGTAGCGGAGCAGGCCCGCACGCAGGGGCGACTGCACGAGCGCGTGAAACCGCGCATCGGGGTCGCCCGGTCCCGTGGGGTGCCGCCGCCGCGCTGCCGCCGGCGCGCCGACGCGCGGAGCTGCGACTCGTCCATTTGTGTGCCGGTGTTATCGGCTTGAGGGGAGTCGGTCCCGACAGCGGCGAGTCGCCGGGCCGTCGCCCTTCGCGGTAGTACTCGGTCTGGTACTGCTCGATGAGCTCTTTCATCGCAATCGGCGTCGGCTTTGCGGTGCCCGTGGCAGCGGATCGGCGTTCGCGCCGCCGGTGGTCTCGATGAGCACGTGCGACAGCAGCGCGCCGGTGTCGATCTTGACCGAGGCGACGTGCGTGATGTGGATCGACTGTTCCTGCTGGCCGAACCACTGCGGCGTGTAGTGCACGACGCTGGTCGGCGTGATCAGCACCTGCGTCGGGAAGAGGCGGTTGCCCCGGCTGAGGCGGCTCGCGCGGAAGACGGCGCCCTGCGGCGAACGGACGCGCCTTGATGCTAGCCATCAGCAGCCAGACAGCGCGAGCAGCGCGGCCAGGCCGCGCCAGAACCCACCACGAGCCGCTGACCGGTACTCGGCTCACGAGCGTCGATGTTAAGCTATTTGTCCATCAAGGAGACCGCATCGTGCCCCATCGTGCGCCAGGCGCGTCCGGCCGCCCGCAAGCCGTTCCTTTCGGGAAAGCCGATCACGCTACTACCGCCCGACAGGCAGCCCGGAGGTCAAGCGCCTCATCGACGAAGGATTCCAGGCGTTCAACGCCGGGCGCCTGTCGGAGGCCTGCCAGATCTTCTCCGAGAAGATGCTGGACCCCGAGAACGACACGACCATCGGCCTCACCGTCGCCGGCGCGCTGACGCCCGCCGGGCCTCGGCGGCTGCGTCATCGAGCTGATGGATCGCGGGCTGGTCGACTTCGTCATCTAGACCGGCGCGAACCTCTATCACGACCTGCACTACGCGCTGAACTTCACGCTGCGGCGCGGTTCGCCCGTTCCTCGACGACGTCGAGCTGTACGAGGAAGGCGTCATCCGCATCTACGACGTGCTCTTCCCGGCGACCGTGCTGCTCGAGACCGACGCGTACATCCGCGACTTCATCGTGCGCTCGGGATTGAACGAGCCGATCGCCACGTCGGAGTTCCACTACCGCCTCGGGCAGGACCTGCTGGAGCGATCAGCCGGGCTGCGAGGAGTACTCGGTGGTGGCGCGCGCCGCGAAAGCCGGCGTGCCGATCTACACCTCGTCGCCCGGCGACAGCTCGATCGGCATGAACATCGCCTACCACGAGCTGATGAACGACAGCCGGCTGATGATCGATCCCAACAAGGACGTCAACGAGATCTGCGCGATCGTGCTCGCCGGCAGCAGAACGGCTGCGTGATTCTCGGCGGCGGGTCGCCGAAGAACTTCTACCTGCAGGCGCAGCCTACGCTCTGGGAGGTCTACGGCATCCCGAAGGGCGGGCAACGATTACTTCATCCAGATCACGACCGACCAGGTGGTCTGGGGCGGACTGTCGGGCGCGACGCCGGCCGAAGCGGTGAGCTGGGGCAAGGTGAACCCGGGCGTGCTGCCCGACACCGTCGTCGCGTACTGCGACTCGACGATCGCGTTTCCGCTGTTCTGCGAGTACGCGGTCGGCGTCGCCGAATTCGGCGCCGCCCGCGGAAGGAACTCCTGCACAAGCGCGGCGAGCTGGTGGCGGCGCTCGTGCACCGAGGCCCGGGCCGCCGACGACGCAGCGGAAGGCGGCGGACGATCGGACGGAGCCTGATCGGTGGGAACGCTCTCTTCGGAGCTGGCGGCACACGCCGAACGCCTATCGCCACGCCCGCGCATCTACGCCGATGCCAACGTGCCCGCCGGCATCGTCACGTACATGCGCGAAGAGCTCGGATGGGACGTGCTGTTCGTCATCGAGGACGACGACGCTGCGCCGCGCCCCCGATGGGCGCGCACTACCGGCTCGCGCAACAGCTCCGCCGCACGCTGGTGACGCTCGATCGCGACTACCTCGACGACCGGCGCTTCCCGCCGCAGCAGGGCGGCGGCGTGCTCGTCGTGAGCGCGCCCGATAATCGCCGGCTGTCCGCGCTGCTCGCCCGCATCGACCGTGTGCTTTTCGATCGCAAGGGGGACCGCGCGGGGCTGCCGCTCGAAGGGCGCAAGCTGCAGGTCCACACTGACTGGCGCCCGGACGCCTGATGATTGCGCTCACCGGCGCGGATGTCGTGCTCGCAGACGGCGTCGCCCGGCCTGCGACGCTCCTTCTGCATGAGGGGCGCATCGCGGCGATCGGCCCGAACGCGGACGCCTCCGCGGCCGCCGAATGGTGCTCGCTCCACGATCGCCTCATCGTCCCCGGCTTCGTCGACGTACACGTCCACGGTGTGGCCGGCACCGATACGCTGGACGACGGCGACGCGGTGGCGCGGATTGCGGCGGCCCTGCCGGCGTTCGGCGTCACCGCCTTCTGCCCGACGACGGTCGCGTGCCCGCCGGCGGATCTGCGGCGAGTGCTCGATCAGGTCCGCCGTGCGCGTGCCGCCCCCGCGCCGCATGCCGCGCGCGTCCTGCCGGCCCACCTCGAGAGCAACTTCATCAGCCCGGAGTACCGCGGCGCGCAACCGTTGTCATGTCTTCGCCGCTTTTCCGGGGGCCGAAGCCAGGGCGATCGCGATGGTGCGGGTGAGAACGACTTCGCAGCGGCCGACGTGCTGCAGGAGATCGAGCGCGCCGGGGGAGACGTTGGCGTCGTCACCCTCGCCCCGGAGATCGACGGTGGACCGGAGCTGATCGCGTGGCTGCTTGCGCGCGGCGTGCGTGTGTCGCTGGGCCACTCGGGGGCGACGTTCGAGCAGGCCCGGGCGGCCATCGCCGCCGGCGCGAGCCGGGCGACCCACCTGTTCAATCGCATGGCGCCGCTCGACCACCGACGCCCCGGGCTCGCCGGCGCGGTGCTCGCGAGCGATGCCGTCGCCGCGGAACTGATTTGCGACGCCGTTCATGTCCACCCCGCCATCGTCCGCGCCACTGTGGCTGCGAAGGGTGCGTCGCGGGTGATGGCGATCAGCGACGGAACGGCCGCCGCCGCGTTGCCGGCCGGCGCGTCCGCGCAGCTCGGCGGACGTCGCATCGTGGCCGCCAACGGATGCGCGCGGCTCGATGACGGCACGATGGCCGGCAGCGTGCTGACGCTCGACGCCGCGTTCCGGTCGTTGAGGGAGATGGGATTCACCGCGTTCGACGCCGCAACCATGTGCGCGACCACGCCGGCGCGCGAGCTGGGGCTGCACGGGTCCGGCGTCGTGGCCGAGGGTGCCGTCGCTGACCTGGCCGTACTGGACCGGAACGGTAGGGTCGTGCAGACCTGGATTGGCGGGACGCTCGTGTACGAACGCGGCCACGCCGATTGACCTCCGGCGGGCCGAATGAACGCGGCCGCCGCCGCAACCGTCTAAGGCTTCATTCGCGGCTGTTCCCGCGGTGGAGGCTTTTCATGTCGATTCCATCCCCTTCGATGCCTGCGCGCCTGCTTGCAGCTGGGCTGTGCATGGCCGTTGCGGGCTGCGTGGACATCTCGGCCGGCGAAAGCCACATGATCGAGCGGGTCGAGAAGCGCTACACGGTGACCGGAACTCCGCAGGTCAAGGTGGGCACCTTCGACGGCCGCGTGACCGTGTCGACCTGGGATCGGCCCGAGGTGCTCGTCACGATCGAGAAGTACGCCATGGACCAGGCGTCCGCGGACCGTATGGAGGTGGTCGCGACCCAGGACGGCGACCGTATCGAGGTGCAGGTCCGCCAGGAGCGTTTGAGCGGGTTGAACTTCAACTTCGGACCGCACGGCGCCCGGCTGATCGTGTCGCTGCCGGCGCGCTCGGTCCTCGACGCGTCCAGCGGCGACGGCCGCATCGAGGTCCGCGACCTCGAAGGCGATCTCACGGTGCGCACCGGGGACGGTGCGATCAGGCTCGAGAACGTGACGGGCAGCGTGAATGCGCGCTCCGGCGACGGGTCGGTTTCCGTCGACGGCGCGCCGCGCAGCCTTCACGTCCGCTCCGGCGACGGACGGGTGGCGGTTCGTGCTGCCCCTGGCACGAAAGCCGAGAGCGAGTGGGACATCTCGACGGGGGATGGGTCGGTGGTGCTCGAAGTGCCCGAGGGCTTCGGTGCCGAGCTCGATGCGAGCACCGGCGATGGACGCGTGACCGTTCGGGATGTGCCGTACAGCGGCGCGTCGGGGTCGCGCGAGCATCGTGCCTCGCGTGGACGCATCGGGGACGGCGGGCCGACCATCCGCATCCGCAGCGGCGATGGGTCGATTGCCGTCCGTCGGATCGATTCCTGATCCGGCCGGGCGGGCCGCTCACCCCGTGAAGGTCCGCTCCACGTAGTCGGTCGGGTCGATCACGCCTGCCTGCAGGAACGCGTCGTGGCGCTCCCGGCACTTGCTGCAGCCGCCGCAGTGCCGGGGAAGGCCCTCGCCGTTCCAGACCGGGCTCATACACGACAGCGTCAGATCCATCCGCACGCCCGCCCGCTCCCCCCGCCTCACGACATCCGCCTTCTCCACCTGTGCGTACGGTGCGGCGATCTCGATGCGGTGATCGAGGCCGAGCGACAGCGCGTGTGCCATCGCGTCCCGAAACTCCGGTGTCGCGTCCGGGAACGGGTTGTGATCGAGCGTGCCGATCGCGACGCGGGGGATTCCGGCCGCCGCACAGAAGATCGCGGCCTTTCCGAGCAGCACGATGTTGCGTCCCGGCAGGTAAACATCTTCGTCCGGCGTGTGGTACGCCGGTGCGTCGCCGCGCAGCGCCCAGTGTGCCGCCGGGTAGACGTCGGTCATGTCGACCGACAGCGACGCGAGCGGCCGGATGCGCGGGCCGCCGGTCTCGGCGAGGAAGCGATGCACCACCTCGCGTTCGGCCGCCTCCCAGGCGAGTCCGACGCTGACGTAGACAGGCTGGACGTCGCCGTGCTCGGCCTCTTCGGCGAGCAGAACGGCGCTGTCGAGGCCCCCGGAGAGAAGAACGGCGGAAAGCACGTCGATACCGGCTCTCAAGATAGTATCGTCACCACGGATATGTACTCAGTCACCAAGCGCATCGACTTCTGTTACGGTCACCGGCTGCTCGACTACGACGGCGTCTGCAAGCATCCGCACGGGCACAACGCGGTCGCGGAGATCGAGGTCCGGACCGATCAACTCGACACCCGCAACATGGTGTGCGACTTCAGCGACATCAAGCGGATCGTCAAGGGGTGGATCGATCGCGAGCTCGATCACAAGATGATCCTCCGCCACGACGACCCGCTCGTGGCGCCCCTCAAGGCGCTGGGCGAACCGATCTTCATCGTCGACAGTAACCCGACGGTCGAACGGCTCGCGCGCCTCATCTTCGACTACGCGGCGGAACAGCGGCTGCCTGTCGTTCGCGTCACGGTGTGGGAGACGCCGACATCGTTCGCCGAGTACCGGTCGGAGCAGTGAGGGGCCGGCCGGCGCGCTGCGGCCTCCGGCGGTCGGCGGGCCGGTGAGTCTTCCCGCCCTCATCGTCTTCGATCTCGACGGTACCCTCGTCGACTCGCTCCGCGACCTGGCGGAGTCGGCCAACGAGCTGCTCACCGCGTGCGGCTGCGCCCCGCATCCGGAAGCGGCCATTGGACGAATGGTGGGCGAGGGGGCGGCCACGCTCGTGGCTCGTGCCTTTGCGGCGGCCGGCGCCGTGCCGCCTCCCGACGCCCTCGAGCACTTCCTCGCCATCTACGACGCTCGACCGCTCCGCCATACGCGCCCCTATGCCGGCGTCCCGGAACTGCTGACGAAGCTCGCTGACGCTTCGACGCTGGCTGTGCTCACGAACAAGCCACTGGCCGCCACGCGCGCGATCCTCGTCGGCCTCGAGCTCCTGCCGTATTTTGGCGCGCGGGTCATTGGCGGCGACGGCCCGCTCCCGCGGAAGCCGGACCCGGCAGGGCTGCTTTCCCTTATCGAGGCGCGGACGACGCCGGCCGATACGGTGATGGTGGGCGACTCGCCGGTGGATCTGCGGACGGCCCGGGCGGCAGGCGCGAAGGGCTGCGTGGCGCGGTATGGCTTTGGGGCCGCGGCGTTTACCAATGACGAGCTTGAAAAATCCGATTACGTGATTAGCAAACCCCTTGAGCTTCTGTCGGCTCTACTGTAGGGTTACGCTGCGCTCGAGGTGGTCATCTGTTCAGCTGTACTGCAAGTCTGAAAATCAAGGTGAGCAATAGTACGTAAAATCGGTTTGGCATTTGGGTTGCTGAGATAAGAACATCCCGACGTGACTGTGCCGCTCGTGGCCGTGGCGGGGTGTCACGACTTACCGAAACTATGCCGACGTCACTCTCCGACGGGCACGGGCGTTCCACCGGTCTCGTCGACGTCCTCGACCGTGTGCTCGACAAGGGGCTGGTCGTGGCTGGCGACATCAAGGTGTCGCTCGCCGAAGTCGAGCTCCTCACGATACGGATCCGTCTGCTCATTTGCTCCATCGACAAGGCCGAGCAGATCGGTCTCGACTGGTGGAAGTTCGATCACCACCTCTCGCCAGGGAAGCAGGCGCTGTCGGCGGAGAACGAGGAGCTGCGACGTGAGATTCGCGTGCTCGAACGCAGGCTCGCCTCGATGTCGCGGCGGCGACCGCCAGCGGGAGCACTGAAGTGATCGGGGCGGCCGTCGTGCGCCGGCATTCCCAGGGAGAAGCTGATGCCCGTTGAACGCGCTGCCGGCGGCACGAGCCTGATCGACGTGCTCGATCGCGTCCTGGACAAGGGGATCGTGATCGATGCGTGGGTCCGGGTGTCGCTGGTCGGCATCGACCTGATCACCGTCGAGGCGCGCGTGGTCGTCGCCTCGATTGACACATATCTCAAGTACTCCGAAGCGGTGGGTCAGGCCGCGCCTGTGAGCCGGCCGGCGATTGAATCCAAGCCGTATGAGGAACTCATTGCCGAGAATGCCGCACTCAGGGCTCAGCTCCAGAGCAGCGTCAATGCCCGCAAGGCTGTTGTCGGACGCCGCCGCGCCCCCGCGCGCAGCTGAGCGAGCTGACCGAAACGGCGTGTCCGCTCACGCGCGTGCGGCCGCGTCCCGCGACGACCGCCTCGCCGCGCGGCTCCGGCTGCTCGAGGGCTTTCTCAGCCGCATCGAGCCGGCTGACTGTGCCTACTACGCGCTGCAATGGCTCGCCCAGACCCTCGGCATCTCGCGATCGCTCTGCCTGATTCGCCCCGCGCACGAACAGACGCTCATCGCCATCGCCTGGCACGGCTTCTCCTCCACGATCGCGACGGAGTTCTCCGTCAGCCTCGACGACTGGGGCAGCCCGCTGGTGCAGCTGCTCCACACGCATCGGCACGTGCGATTTCCAGCCGCGCACACGTCGACCGAACGCCGCCGCCGTCCGGGGACCCCGTTCGAAGACACGGCGTTTCACGCGGTGCCGCTCGGTGGCGCGGGCTACGCCAACGAGGCGTTCGGCCTGCTGCTCACCGGCAGCGCGCAGAGCACCGACGACCTCGCGTGGTTCAGCGCGGTCCTCGGGCAGAAGCTCGATCAGATCCTGCGGCAGAAGGAGCTCGCCGACGGCGACCATCGCCACGGCCGTGAGCGCTCCCTCCTCTACAGCATCATCAACGCCGTCTCCGACCCGATCCTGCTGACCGACACCGAGGGCCGCCTGCTCATCGCCAATGCCCGCGCGCTGTCGCTCTTCACGTCGTCGGAGGAGGAGAGCGAGGGGCGACGCGGCGCGGTGCGGATGAACAACATGCTGCTGTCGTCGGGGCTCTCGAGCAAGGCGCTCGAGGAGTCGGGCGCGGCGCGGCGGGAGCTGGTGCTCGTGAACCCGGTGGACGGCTCCGACCTGGTGTTCGAGCTCCTGAGCACGGCGACTGAAGATCCGCGCCACGGCACCGGCATCGTGTCGATCCTGCGCAACGTGACCGACCTGCGTCGCGCCGGCGAGGAGATCGAGGACAACTACCGCCGGCTGCGCATCGCCGAGGCGCAGGCGCGCACCGAGGGCGATCGGCTGAACCTGATCATCGACTCGGTGGCCGATCCGATCGTCGTCACCGACTCGGGGGGCGCGACGTCGCTGATGAACGAGCCGGCGGAGCGGCTGTTCACGATCAAGGCCGCGGCAGGACCCTCGGAGCAGCGCGCCGTGCAGGCCAACGACGCGCACTTCTCGTCGTTCATCGCCGGCATGCTCCTCAGCCCGGATCAGCGTCGTGTCGGCGACATCGCCCTCACCGATCCAGGCAGCGGGAGCCCGATGCCGGTCGAGGCGATTGCCGGCAAGGTGCTGTCGCCGCGGGGCGAGCTGACGGCGGTCGTCACAATCCTGCACGATCGCCGCGAGGCGCTCGAGAAAGCCCGCCTCTTCGAGCAGCTGAAGGAAGCGTCCGACGAACTGGAACGAAAGATCCAGGCGGCTACCGCCGATATCGCGCAACAGAACGAGCTGCTGCGCCGCCAGGCGATCGCGCTCGAACAGGCGTCGATGCTCAAGTCGCAGTTCCTCGCGAACATGTCGCACGAGTTCCGCACCCCGCTGAACGCGATCCTCGGCTACACCTCGATGCTGCTGCAGGGGGTGAGCGGGCCGATCGAGGGTCCGGCGCGGCGTCAGCTCGGACGGATCGAATCCAACGGCCGCCACCTGCTCACGATCATCAACGAGATCCTCGACATCTCCAGGATCGAGGCGGGCCGGATGCCGCTGCAGGTCTCGCGCGTCAACCTGCGCGAGCTGCTGAACGAAGTCCGGGCGGAGCTCGAGCCGATCATCCTGCGCTCGAAGCTGGAGGTGACGCTCGTCGTCGCGCGCGACCTCCCGCCCATGTCGACCGATCGGCAGAAGGTGAAGCAGATCCTCCTCAATCTGCTGAGCAACGCGCTGAAGTTCACACATGAGGGGTCGGTGAGGATCACCGCCCGCCGGCGTCCCAACGAACGTGCTTTCGAGCTCCAGGTCGCGGACACCGGCATCGGCATTGGCGCGGCCGACCAGGAGCGCATCTTCGAAGACTTCCGCCAGCTCGATAACACGCCGACGCGTCCGTACGGCGGCACGGGCCTGGGGCTGTCCATCTGCCGCCGACTCGCCAAGATGCTGGGCGGATCGATCAGGGTGCACAGTCAGGCAGGCGCCGGGTCCACGTTCACGTTGACACTTCCATCACAGGGCAGGAGATGACAAGAATCAAAACCGATCGGCCGAAGGTGCTTCTGGTCGACGACTACCCGGATGCCCGCGAGATGTACAGCGAGTACCTCCAGTTTTCGGGCTTCGAGGTCGTGGAGGCCGCCAACGGCATCGAGGCCCTGCAGCGGGCGGTCGACACCGCCCCAGACATCATCCTGATGGATTTGTCGCTGCCGGTCATGGACGGCTGGGAGGCGACCCGTCGTCTCAAGGCGGACGGACGGACCGCGGACATCCCCGTGGTCGCCCTCACCGGGCACGCGTTGGCGGGCATTTCGGAGGGCGCCCGCCAGGCGGGCTGCGACGCCTTCGTCACCAAACCGTGCCTGCCCGAGGATCTGGTACGCGAAATTCGCAAGGTCCTCGACGACATCGCCTCGCGCGGACCGCGCCGGAGTGGCGGGTATGCGAAAACCATCGGCTAGCGCACGCCCCTCCGGGCGCGGCGCTCCCCGAGTCCCCAGGGCGGCGTCGCGCGCGAGGGCGCCGCCGGAAAGTCGGCACGTGCGAAGTCCGCGAAGGCGGCACCGAAGGGCAATGGCAAGGCGGTAAGTCTCAAGAGCACCCGCGGCCCGAAGAGGCCGGCCGCGACGCCCGAGCGCCCGAAGCTCCGGCCCGCGGCGCCCGCCGCAACCTCCGCCGAGAGCGAGACGGGACTGACCAGCCGCGGGAAGTACGTCTACTGCATCATCGAGGCGGGCGAGCCGCTGCGGTTCGGCCCGATCGGCATCGGCGCCCAGCCGAGCGACGTGCACACGGTGCACTTCAGGAACCTGGCGGCGGTCGTCTCCGACGCACCGCTCGAAGTGCTCGACTCGACGCGCGAGAACGTGCTGGCGCACGAACGCGTCAACGAGACGGTGATGCGCGAGCACACCGTCATCCCGATGTCGTTCGGCACGATTTTCAAGACGCGCGACGACATCGTGGAACTGCTCCGGTCGGCGGCCGAGGCGTTCAACGACGTCCTGAACAAGATGCGCAACAAGCTCGAATTCGGGCTGAAGGTGCTCTGGGATCGGGACCAGGCGATCCGCGAGGTGGAGGGCGAAGACGACGACATCGGGCGCCTGAAGCAGGAGATCTCGGTGCAGAAGGGGCCGACCTATTTCGCGCGCATGCAGTACGGCCGTCTGGTCGACGCGGCGCTGCAGGCCCGTTCGGAGCGCTACATGCCGGCGATCCTGGACGAGCTGCGCGACGTGTCGGTCGCCTCCCGCATCAACAAGCCGATCGGCGACAAGATGATCATGAACGCCGCGTTCCTGATCTCGCGCGACCGCGAGGGCGCCTTCGACCAGAAGGTGAAGCTCATCGCCGGCCGCTTCGACCGGCTCACGTTCAAGTACACCGGGCCGTGGCCTCCCTATAATTTCGTGAACATACGCCTGAAGCTCGAACGGGCCTGATCGCCTGATGTTCATCCTCGATTCGCTGCTGATCGGCTCCCTGCGCTTCGTGCTCGACGAAGCTGCTAGCCGCCGCCGAAGCGAGGCGCCGACGACACGGCGCTCCGCGAGCAGCTCCTCGAGGCCCAGATGCGTCTCGAAATCGGCGAGCTCGAATCACGAACGAGGTATACCAGGCGGTCGAGCGCGAGGTGCTCGCGCGCATCCGCCTGCTGAGGGGCGTCGTGAGGGTGAGCCGGTCACGCTGACCTAGCCTGGCGTCGAAGGGGCGGGACGTCGAGGCCACGACGATTGGGAGCGAACTCGACGACGTGATCGAATGAGCAGGCCGCCTACGTCCACCGCCCGATCACCTCCGCAACGTCCGTCTGCAGCGCCCTCGCCGGCGCGGCCTGCCTGCTGTCCCGCGCGCGCTGAAGGGATCGCCCCTGCCGATCGAGTCGTCCGACTGCGTCGCGGCGGAAGAGCCGGCTCAAAAGTGGCTCGCCGTGGCCGATGCGCCGCTCGCGCGACTACGGCGAGGCCGCCGCTACGGGAAGGCCTGAACGACCTCGACTGGGTGTCCCGTGCGTGCCCTGGCGCACGAGGCGCGTCGTGGAGTCGATGATAGCGCCGCCGCCGTGCTGCCGATGAAGCTCTTCACGATCTTCACGAGCGACGAGCGCGCGGTCGGCCACATGGAGCACGCCTGGGGCGTATCGACGCCATCCTCGAGCGTGTCGCGCGGCCGCCAAGAGTGGGGCGTCCGTGTGGTCATCACCCCCGGACCGGGACCAACCACCCGGGCGGCCGAACGCCGCGTCGCCTCGGGTTCAGGCTACCTCGCAGCCAAGAAGGCAGCGCGAACGGAACGAACTGAGCGGGCGGCACGCGCCGAGCGCGTCGTGGCCTCGCTCTACGACCGGCTCGCGAAGCTGGGTGACGCGGCGCACGAGGCGTTCGGCGGTCGAGGAACTGGTCGATGGTGGACCGCTCCTGCTCGACGCGGCGTTTCTCGTGCCGCGTCAGCGGCGCTCGCGCTTCAGGGCCGCGCTCAGGCGCGAGGCCGAGCGGCTCCAGGAACAGGGGTATGGTCTGACGGTGAGCGGCCCCTGGCCGCCGTACAGTTTCGTCGAGAGATGACCGGGAGATGAGATCCCGGTCCCGCGTGGAGCGACCGTCACGGCCGCCCTCTTCGCCGGTGGAAGCCGATCGCGTGCTCGGTGTCGAGGGGGCGACGGTCGTGGACATCCTCGACCGTCTCCTGAGCAAGGGCGTGATGGCGACCGGGGACATCACCCTCGGCGTCGCTGGAGTCGACTTGGTCTACCTCGTTTGTCGGCACTCTCTGTCCGCCGTCGACAAGGTCTTGGACCGGCAGAGCACACGGCCGCCGGTCGGACGGCGGCGTCAGGCGAGCGCCGGACCGCGTCGAGTCCCCGGGCGCCGGGGCGAGAGCCGATGAGCCCGAGTCGTCGGAAACGGTCGCCCCGATCGCGCCTCTCACACGGAAAGCGGAAGAGGGCGCCTCAACGAAGGAAGCGCGCTTCGGCCGCCCCGTGTCGCCGACGCGCGACGAACTTCGTGCGCTCACGCGTGCTCAAACGCGCTGGCCGTCACCGCGCGGCGCCCCGCCGAACGAAGCCTCGACGGTCTGCCGGCTCAACGGCGCGTCGCGCTGGAATCCGGATCCCGAGGATGTGCAGCGGTCGGTCGCTCAACTCGTGCTCACGCTCGTCGAATTCCTGCGCGAGCTCATGGAGCGCCAGGCGATCAGGCGGATGGAGCAGAAGACGCTGACACCCGAAGGAGGTGGAGGCCGTCGGCCTGCGCTGATGCGTCTGGAGGAAACGATCCGTGACATCGGCCGTCGGTTCGGTCTGACGCCAGAAGATCTGAATCTCGACCTGGGGCCGATCAAGCTGGTGTAGTCAGGCTCGTGGCTTCGACCAGCAGCTTCGACGCGGCGCGCGTGCCGATGGTGATGCGCTGTCGATTGCGCCCCCGGAGCCTGCACGGAGTCGGCGGCGGTATCGCGCAGCTCGACTTCGACCGGTTGTCCCGGCTTGAGATCGTTGCATCTCGATGAAGCGGAGGAAGGCCGGGTCCTGATCGGTGATGCGCGTGACCCTCAGCGGCGTGCCGAGCGGGCAGGTCAGCAGGCTGTCGAGATGGCGCGGCGTGATGCGCCCTCGGCGGTCGGGATCGGATCGCCGTGCGGATCGTGCGGTCGGGCGGCCGAGCATCTCGTCGATGCGCTCGATGAGCCGCTCGGAGACGACGTGCTCGAGCTGCTCGGCTTCGTCGTGCACCTCGGCCCAGCTCATGCCCATCACCTGCACGAGGAACGAGCTCGACCAGGCGATGACGCCGCAGCACCAGCCCGGCGAGCTTTTCGCCGGCGGCGTCAGCCGGACGCCGCTGTACGGCTCGTATTCGGCCAGCCCCGATTCGGCCAGCGCCTTCACCATCGTCGTCGCGGTGCCGGGCGTGACGCCGAGAGCCGCTCGCGACCTGTCCCATCGGCACGAGCCGCGCGTCGCGCCGGCAGCGCGACTGGCCCTGGTAGATGGCCTTGAGGTAGTTCTCGACCGTGCTCGACGGGAGCATGCGACGATATTATCGCTATTCGCCGCGATGTCGCGTGCGCGCGACCAGCGCATCGCCACGCCGGAGGCAAGCGCCGCTACGTCCGCGCGCTGTTCGCGACCATCGCGGACCGCTACGATTTCATCACCGTCGCGCTGTCGTACGGGCAGGATCGGCGGTGGAAGCGGCGGCTGGTCGAGCTGGCCGCGCCTGACGCCCGGCACGCGCGGCGCTGGATCTGGCGACCGGCACCGGCGACATCGCGTTCGCGCTCGCGACGCGCTGCGCGCGGTCGTCGGCCTCGACATCACGCGCGCGGATGATCGAACTGGCGCGGGCGAAGGCGATCAGGCCCAGCGTCGCGACGGCCCGCGTTTCTGGTCGGCGACATGCTGGCGCTGCCGTTTCCGACGCCGCGATCTTCGATCTGGTGACGACCGGATACGGTCTGCGAAACGTGCCGGATCTGCCGCGCGCGATCGACGAGATCCTCCGGGTGCTGAAGCCGGGCGGCCAGGCTCTGTCGCTCGATTTCGACCGTCCGTCCACGCCGGTCGTGCGCGCGGCGTATCTGCGGTATCTCGCGATCGTGGGCGGCACGTTCGGCTGGATCGCTGCATCGCGATCCGGACACCTATCGCTACATTCCGGCGTCGATTCGCAGCTATCCGGGCGCCGACGGCGTGGCGCCGTCTGATGGGAGCGCGCGGATTCGCGCGCGTGCGCGCATTACCGGTGCTCGGCGGCTTGATGGCGATCCATCATGCGTACTAAATGACGGGCGATGCCGTCAGAGGTCGACTCAGCGCGCAGTGGTCGGGCGAGGGGACGTTCACCCAGGTCTGTCGATCAGCTGCAGCAGCTCGAGCGCGATCGTGTACTCCGCGTCGAGGACGCGCCGGCGAGCCGCTCGGAGGCCGACTACAACTTCATCAGCAACGAGATCTTCGTGCGTTTCGCGGGCGAGCGCCGCCGCGAAGAGCGAGGCGGCTCTGGGCGTTCTGCCGTCGCCCGGCACGTGGTCGGTCAACGTCGATGACGATGCCGGGCTCGAGGCGCTGGCGGCGCTGCCGACGAACTCGGCGCGCCCGACTATTCCGACGACGGGATGCTGCAGTATTTGCGGACGGAGCGATCGTGCCGCCATACCAGACGCGCGGCTACAAGCTCGTCGAGCTCGTGCGCGTCTACGAGGTCGCGGCGACCGACCATCCAGGCTACCTGGCCTGATCGCCCCTGCCAGTGGCCGATATGATTCGTAGCCGAGACACGCCTATGCGGTGCCAGCTGCCTGCGACGCCGGCGATCCGTGCACGTGCTCATGAGCCTCGTTCCGTCCCTCCTCCAGGCCATCATCGGATCGACGGCGAGGCGCTGGTCCTGCACGTCGGCGAGAAGCCGCATGTCGTCGCGGAAAGCGGTCAGGTGAACCTCGCGACACGGGGCTGACCTCGAAGCGCTGACCGACGTGATTCGCGAGCTGCTCCGCCAGACGCGCAGCGCGCCCTGGACGACGTGGGCGCGGCGCAGTACGTGCTGCCCGAGAATCCGCAGTTCCCGAGCGAGCACTTCACCGTCGTCGCGGCCCGTGGCGGCGACGACATCTGGGCGGAGATCCGCCGCAAGCCGCAGCGACTCCGCTGGCCGCACCGGCCGCCGATGCGGATCGTGAGCCGCCGGCCCCGTTCGCGCTTCCCGACACGGTGACGCCGCTCGAGGGGCGTCCGTCGCGCACGCTGCCGATGGACACACTGCCGACGGTGCGGACCGAGCCGCGCCGCAGCCGTCGTCATCGAGCCGCTGCGAACAGCCGTCCGCGGGGTTGCGACGACGATCCGCCGCCGGCAGTCGTCCTGCCGCTCGCGCGCACGCCGCTCCGCCACGACGTGCCACCGCCGCTGGCCGAACCGGCTCTGTCGGGGCTCGACCGGCTGCTCCGTCTGGCGGCGGCCCGCGGCGCGTCGACGCTCTATCTGTCGTCGGGTGCGCGGCCGTCAATTCGCGTGGACGGCGACGTGCGAGACGCTCGACGGCGCGCCTGTGCTCGGCCCGAACGACGTCGAATCGCTGCTGCTGACGCTGATGCCGGAACGGAACGCCGAGGCGCTGCGCACGGGGGTCCGCGAGCGAGTGGATTTGCGAAGTCCCCGAGGTCGGACGCGTGCGCTGCATGAGCTTCCGCGACCACCGCGGGCCGGGCGGCGTGTTCCGGATGATGCCGCTGCGCGCGGTCACGGCCGAGCAGCTCGGGCTGTCGCGGGAAATCCAGGCGCTCGCATCGAGACCGACGGCCTCGTGCTCGTCGCCGGCCCGCGCTCGAGCGGCAAGCGCACGCTCATGTCGGCGTTCGTCGATCTCATCAACCGCACGCGGCGCGATCACGTCATCACGATCGAGCGTGAAATCAACGTCGTCCACGAGCGCATCGGGTCGTTCATCAGCCAGCGCGAGGTCCGCGGCGACCGAGCTGATGGCTGGCGGTGGCGCGCGCGGCGCTGCGCGAGGATCCCGACGTCCTGGTCATCGAAGAACTGCGGACGGCCGGGCTGGTGATCTGGCGCTCGACGCCGCGGCGCGCGGGCAGCTGGTGATCGGCGGCTTCCGGCGCACAGCGCCAGCAACGCGATCGATCGGATCATCGATCTCTATCCGCCCGAGGAGCGCCGGCAGGTGCAGCTGTCGCTGGCGCAGAGTCTTCGCGGCGTCGTGGCGCAGGTGTCTGCTGCGGAAGAGCGGAGGCGGCCGGGTCGCGGCGCGCGAGGTGCTGCTCAACACGCCCGCCGTTGCCAGCGTTCCTCGCCGAGGGCAAGACCTCGCAGCTCCCGCTGCGATCGAAGGGGGACGCCAGCACGGCATGGTGCCGCTCAACGACGCGCTGGTCGGCTTCGTGCAGAGCGGCGCCGTCGAAGTGCGCGAGGCGCTACCGCTGTGCGCCCGATCGTGCCGGGTTCCTCGCGCTGCTCAAGCGGCAGGGTCTCGACATTTCGCGCCTCGAGCGGCTCGCCTAGCCGCGCTCGCTCACACCGGATCGACCGGGCTCTACCTCTCGACGAACGGCTCGAGCTCCTTCACAGGAAATCCAGCAGCTGCTCCTCGGTCAGATCCGCGACCGGCTGTTCCGCCATCGCACGTTCGTTCTCCACGACGCGCCGGCCGCGCGCGCGGCTGCTGCCCGAGCGACCAGCGGCTCGTCGCCGGACGTGTCGAGCGAGAGCTCGATGTAGTCCTCCGCGTTGCGCTCCGACATCAGCCGCACGCTCCCGCCCGGCGTGAACACGGTGAACTGATAACCCTCCGCCTTCAGCACGTTCGCCACCTGGCGGAACAGCGGCACGGCTGTCGTCTCGAGAAACGCGCGTACTCGCGCGTCGCCTCGTCGGTGCGCGTCCGGCGCTCGGCCGCGGTGCGCTTTGCCCGCTCGATGGTCTCGACCAGTCGCTGTCTCACTACCGAGATTTCCATCAGATCACGCCTTCGTGTCCGAAGGGCGGCGACCTGTGCGCCCGCATCCCGAGATCGCCGGTCAGCACCGCTTCGGTGTGCTGGCCGAGCGTCGGCGGCGGCGTGCGGATCGACGCCGGCGTGTCCGACAGTTTCAGCGGCGTGCCCAGCACCCGCAGCGCTCCGGCGGCTGTGTTCGAGCTCGGCCATCATCTCGCGGGCCGCCATCTGCGGGTCGGCGAACAGTTCGTGCAGATCGCGCACCGAACCGCACGGTACCCTGCGGCCTGTCAGCCGCTCGATCCAGTGCGCGCGTGGCGGTCGCGAGCCGCGCGTCGAGGGCGGGCTTGAGCTCGGCGTAGCCGCGTCACGCGGTGCCGGTTGGTCGCGAACCGCTCGTCGGCGCGATGCCGGCCGCGCCGCAGAACCGCCGCCACTGCTCGTCGTTGCCGACCGCGATGACGAAGTCGCCGTCCGAGGCCGGGAACGTCTCGTAGGGCACGATGGTCGGATGGCGGTTGCCCAGACGCGGCGGCGCGGCGCCGGTCGCGAAATAGATGCCCGCCTGATAGGTCAGCAGCGCCGACGACCGAATCGAGCATCGCGATGTCCACTGCCTGGCCCCGCCCGGTCCGTTCGCGCGCGAAGAGCGCCGCCGTGATGCCCTGTGCGGCGAACATGCCGGAGACGATGTCGGCGATGGCGACGCCGAGGCGAAACGGCGGGCCGTCGGCGCTGCCCGTGATGCTCATCAGGCCGCCTTCGGCCTGCATCACCGCGTCGTAGCCGGGTTCCTTGCGGCGCGGCCCCGTCTGGCCGAACCCGGAGATCGAGCAGTAGACGAGCCGCGGGTGTGTTCGGCGAGCGACGCGTAGTCCAGGCCGAGCTTCGCGAGCGTCCCGGGCCTGAAGTTCTCGACGATCACGTCGGCGCGCTGCGATGAGCCGATCGAGGACGGCGCGCCCCTCGGGCTCCTTGAAGTCGAGCGTCACGCTTTCCTTGTTGCGGTTGATGCTCAGGAAGTACGCGCTCTCGCCCTGCCGAAACGGCGGGCCCCACGCGCGCGTGTCGTCGCCCTTGCCCGGCTGTTCGACTTTGATCACGCGCGCGCCCATGTCGGCGAGCATCATGGTGCAATACGGCCCCGACAGCACACGGGTGAGGTCGAGAACCGTGATACCGTGCAGTGGAGTCATAGAAAGTGCGACTAGTATGACATCAGGGATCAGGGATCGGCGGATCAAGGATCGGGATCGGCGATTAGATATTGCGACTCGAGCGATTAGCGATTAGAGGCTTATGCATCGACTGTCGGCGATGATCCTTGGCTGGAGTCTGGCGTGCGCGTCCCCGCGCTTGCCCAGGACCCCGCCGCTGTCCCTCCGGTGCCGACGATCGTCACGACCGGAGAGGCGATCATCCGGCGCGCGCCCGATCAGGCGTTCGTGACGGTCGCCGTCGAGACCCGCGCGAAGAACGCCGCGGGAGGCCCAGCAGCAGAACGCCGAAGCCATGACGGCCGTGCAGCAGCGCGTCGCCGCCGCCGGCCTTCCGCAAGGACGCCGTCCGGACCACCGGCTACACCATCCAGCAGGAGTTCGACTTTGCGAATGGCCGACGCGATGCCGCGCGGATACCTGGCGCGGAACGGCCTCGAGAGTGCGCGTCGACGACGTCGAACGCACCGGCGACGTGCTCGACGCGCTGGTCAGGCGGGCGCCACGATCTATCACCGGCGTGCGTTTCGATCTGAAGGATCGAGCGGCCGCCGAACGCGAGGCGCTGCGCCTCGCGGTGGCCGACGCGCGCGGCCGCGCCGAGGCCATCGCGGCCGGTGCCGGCCGCACGGTCGACCGGGTGCTCCGGATCGAAGATTCGCCGCAGTCCGACGCTGCCGCCGATGCTGGCCGACGATCGCCATGCTGCAGCGATGCGGCCGCTGCGGCGCCGGACGACGCCGATCGAGCCGGGGCACGATCGAGATTCGCGCGCAGGTCGACGCTCGACGGTCTCGATCAAGTGACCGGACACGAACACCTCGTCTAGATGCTGCGATGCCGCCCGCCTCACTGACCGCCGAGGACTACGCCCGCGCGCGCCGCGTGCTGATGCGCCGCGATCCGGTGCTCGGCGCGCGATCAAGGAGATCGGCCCGTGCCTGATGGCGGAGCGCCAGCAGCCCGATCACCTCACCGCGCTCGTCGGCTCGATCGTCAGCCAGCAGCTCTCGACCAAGGCGGCCGCGACCATCTTCGGCCGCTTCAGGGCACTCTTTCCCGACGGCACGCTGGTCACGGCTGCAGGCATCGCCGCGCTGGACGACTCGACGCTGCGCGGCGTCGGCCTGAGCGGCCAGAAGGTCGCGCTACATGCGCGATCTCTGCGGCGCGGATCGCTCGACGGGCGGCTGCGGCTCGAAGAGCTCGATGCGTTGTCGGACGAGGAGGTGATCGAGCGGCTGACCGCGGTGAAGGGGTTCGGCCGATGGACCGCGGAGATGTTCCTGATGTTCCGCCTGCATCGCCCCGACGTCCTGCCGGTGGCCGACCTTGGCATCGTGAACGCCGTGCAGCGGCTGTATCGGCTGCGCAAGCGGCCCGACGCGAAGAAGCTGCTACAAGATGGGCGAGGCGTGGCGGCCTTACCGATCGGTGGCGTGCTGGTATCTGTGGCAGTCGCTCCGGTTCGAAGACCCCATCACCTGATCGCGCAGGTCAGAACAGGGAAGCCGGAGCCACCCGCGCTTTCACGCAAGAGGGCGAAGCCGGCGACGATCGCGATGAGCGTGCCGCGCTCGCTGAAGAGCGTCTCGCCCACGAGAAGGCCGCTGCGTGCTCCGAGGCGCCCGCTGACGGGCGCCGCCGAACCGCGGGATCCATCGCGGCACGCGGCGCATGTAGTCGCGGTACGCGCTCGCCGATCCGCGACTCGAGCAGCCGCTCCTCCCATCGGACGATCGAGTGGTACTCGACCGCGAGGAGGCCGGCGACGAACGGCGCGAGCCAGAGGAGCTGCGCGCTCACCGCGAACCCGAGCCACAGCAGGATGTTGCCGAGGTAGAGCGGATTGCGCACCAGCCCGAAGGGTCCGCTGTCCACGAGCGGTCCCAGGCGATCGCTGCGCGTGCGCGAAATCACGCCAATGTGGTGGACGCCCCAGACGCGCAGCAACTCACCGGCGGCGACGATTGCAGCGCCCAGCGCGGGCAGCCCGGCCGACGCCGTGCCGCCAGGCGACGGGACCAGCAACAACGCGGCGGCCAAGGGGAGCGGGAGCGAGGTCCGATGCGTGAACAGCCAGCCGCCGACGCGCGTGACGAAGTCCGGATCCTGCTGTATCGATTGAGGTTCGCTCGTCGTGGACAGGGGCACTCGCTCGTTGAGTATAGCGCAACGACCGGGTTTGTTATAATTCGGACTACTGCGGTCGCATATCGCTCATGTCCTCCTCTCTCCACGCCCTCCACGGTGACTGATCGCGCCGTTTCGTCGGTTCTCGACCTGATCGGCCGCACGCCGCTCGTTCGGCTCGGCGCTTCGAGCAGGAGACGCCCGGCGTCGAGCTGTACGCCAAGGCCGAGTGGCAAAACCCCGGCGGGTCGGTGAAGGATCGCGCCGCGGCGCGGATGATCGCTCGACGGGGAGCGTCAGGAGCGCCTGCGCCCGGGCTCGACGATCGTCGACGCGACCTCCGGGCAACACCGGCATCGCCTACGCGATGATCGGCGCGGCGAAGGGCTACAAGGTCAAGCTGTTCCTGCCCGAGAACGCCAGCCCGGAACGGAAGCTGATTCTGCGCGCGTTCGGCGCCGAGCTCGTGCTGACCAGCCCGCTCGAAGGTACCGACGGCGCGATCCGGGAGGTACGCGAGCTCGTCGCGCGAGCACCCGGACGAGTACTTCTACCCGGATCAGTACAGCAACGACGCGAACTGGCGCGCGCACTTCGACGGCACGGGACCCGAGATCATCGAGCAGACCGGCGGGCGCGTGACGCACTTCGTCGCCGGCCTGGGAACGAGCGGCACGTTCATGGGCACCGGCCGGGCGCTGCGGCAATTCAATCCGGCGATCAAGGTCGATGTCGTTTCAGCCGGACTCGCCGTTCCACGGGCTCGAAGGGCTGAAGCACATGGAGACGGCGATGGTGCCGGCGCATCTACGATGCGGCGCTCGCCGACGAGGACCTGCGCGTCGGCACCGAGGAGGCGCACCGGCTGGTGCGGCGGCTGGCGCGCGAAGAAGGGCTGCTCGTCGGGCATCTCGTCCGGCGCGGCGCTCGCGGCGACGCTTGCAGGTCGCACGCACGCTGGACTCGCGGCGTGCGTCGTCACGGTGTTTCCCGACGGCGCGGAGAAGTACCTGACCGAGTCGTTCTGGACCGCCGATGACGATGGCCACACTCGCGCCTGCGTGCTCGAAGCCGGCGTGGCGGCGGCGATCCGCCGGCACGGCGAGGAGACGTATCCGCACGAGTGCTGCGGCGCGCTGGTCGGACGCGGCGGACACGTCGACGCCGCGGTGGCGCTGCCGAACACGACCGAGGAAGGACCGCGGCGGCGGTTCCTGGTGCGGCCGTCGGACTACCGGCTGGCGGAGCAGCGGGCGACGCGAGCTCGGGAGGCGAGCTGCTCGGGTTCTATCACTCGCATCCCGACCATCCGGCGCGGCCGTCGCAGTTCGACCTCGACCACGCGTGGCCGACCTTCGCGTACGTGATCGTCGCGGTCATGGCTGGCGCGGCGCGCGCCATGACCGTCTGGTATCTGAAGGAAGACCGATCCAGTTTCGATGAGGGCGAGCTGAATGGCGACGAAAATTCTGATTCCGACACCGCTCCGGCCGTACACGGATAAGAAGGACGCGGTCGAGGCCGACGGCGCGACGGTCGGCGAGCTGCTGGCCGATCTGACGACAAAGCACGCCGGGCTCAAGGCGCATCTCTACAACGAGCAGGGCAAGCTGCGCAGCTTCGTCAACATCTACCTGAACGACGAAGACATCCGGTACCTGCAGAAGGAGCAGACGCCGTGTCGCCGGCGGCGACACGATCAGCATCATCCCGTCGGTCGCTGGCGGCGTCTGACCCGGAAGGGCAGTTCTGAGTGTTTGAGTGAACTTATGACAACCGCAGTGGAAACGCTTCCTCAGCTGACCAACGACGAGATCAAGCGCTACAGCCGGCACCTGATCATGCCGGAGGTCGGCGTCGACGGTCAGCGGCGGCTGAAGGCGGGCAGCGTGCTGTGCATTGGCGCCGGCGGGCTCGGATCGCCGGCCGCGATGTATCTCGCCGCGGCGGGCGTCGGCCGGATCGGCCTCGTCGACTTCGACGTGGTCGACTTCAGCAACCTGCAGCGGCAGATCATCCACGGCACGCCGGATGTCGGACGGTCGAAGCTGGCGTCCGCGAAGGATCGCCTCGTCGCCATCAACCCGCACATCCAGGTCGACACCTACGAGACGGCGCTGTCGTCCGAGAACGCGCTGGAGCTGTTCGAGCCGTACGACGTCATCCTCGACGGCACCGACAACTTCCCGACGCGCTATCTCACCAACGACGCGTGCGTGCTGCTCGGCAAGCCGAACGCGTACGGCAGCATCTTCCGGTTCGAGGGGCAGGCGTCGGTCTTCGCGACGAAGGACGGCCCGTGCTACCGCTGCCTGTATCCCGAGCCGCCGCCGCCGGGGCTGGTCCCGAGCTGCGCCGAAGGCGGCGTGCTTGGCGTGCTGCCCGGCGTGATCGGCGTGATCCAGGCGACCGAGGCGATCAAGCTGATCGCCGGCATCGGCGAGCCGCTGATCGGCCGGTTCCTGATCTACGACGCGCTGCGGATGCGGTTCCGCGAGCTGAAGCTGCGGAAGGATCCCGATTGCCCGGTGTGCGGCACGCATCCGACCGTGACGAAGCTGATCGACTACGAACAGTTCTGCGGCCTCCGTCCGGCGGCCCACAAGGAGGAGACAGCCGTGGCGGCACCGGGCAACGCGACCGAGATCACGGCGGTCGAGCTCAAGCAGCGGCTCGACCGGGGCGACAAGCTGCGCATCGTCGACGTCCGCGAGCCGAACGAGTACCAGATCAACCGGATCCCGGGCTCCGAGCTCATCCCGCTGGGCGAGATTCCGCGCCGTTATGCCGAGCTCGATCCCGACGAGGAGCTGATCGTGCACTGCAAGATGGGCGGGCGCAGCGCCAAGGCGGCCGATTTCCTGCGCTCCGTCGGGTTCAAGCGGGTCCTGAACCTCAAGGGCGGCATCCTCGACTGGATCGACAAGGTCGATCCGAGCCAGCCCAAGTACTGACACGGGCGGGGAGGGTCAGACTCATCTGGTCCTCCCGAGCGTGCCCACCTTCCTGACCGTCGCCCCGCTGCGATGGTGTAATATAGGACCTAGCCGGTCGGATTATCGGACTGCACGGTCGTATTTGTGAACCATGCTGAGACTCTCGAAAAAAGCGGACTACGCGCTGATGGCCATGAAGCACCTGGCGCTGCGGGGCGACGGGCTCATCGAGCGCCCGGGAGATCGCGGGGCAGTACGACATCCCGATCGAACTGCTGGCGAAGGTGCTGCAGCGCCTGGTCCGGCGGGGACTGCTGGCGTCGCAGCAGGGCACGCGCGGCGGGTATCAGCTCGCACGCGGGCCTGCACACATCTCGGTGGCCGACGTGATCCAGGCGATCGACGGTCCGGTGACCGTGACGGCCTGCTCGTCGACGGAAGCCAGCTGCGAGCAGTACGCGAAGTGCAACGTGCGCGATCCGCTGTGGCGCGTGCGCGAGCGGATTCTGGCGGCGCTCGGCGAGTGCACGATCGCCGAACTGGCGGCGGACCAGCCGCCGGCGTCGACGGAAGTTCCAGTCCAGGCGGTGGTGCTCCACCCGCACGTCTGAGACAGCCAGAGACCTAGGTAGCGTCCGGCTCGATCCGGACGCAGGGTTTGAAGAAGAGACTATGGCCATCAAGCTTCCGATCTACATGGACTATCACGCGACGACGCCGGTCGATCCGCGCGTCGTCGAGGCGATGCTGCCGTACTTCACCGAGCACTTCGGCAACGCGGCGAGCCGCAACCATCCGTTCGGCTGGGAGGCCGAGGAGGCGGTCGACAAGGCGCGCAAGCAGGTGGCGCGATCTGATCGGCGCCAACGCGAAGGAGATCGTCTTCACGAGCGGCGCGACCGAGTCGGACAACCTGGCGATCAAGGGCGTCGCCGAGATGTACCGCGAGAAGGGCAACCACATCATCACGCGCGGTCACCGAGCACAAGGCGGTCATCGACACGTGCAAGCGCCTCGAGAAGGAGGGCTACCGCGTCACCTACCTGCCGGTGCAGAAGGACGGCCTCATCAGCCTCG
Organism: uncultured Acidobacteriota bacterium; assembly: GCA_963748265.1. GTDB lineage: Bacteria > Acidobacteriota > Vicinamibacteria > Vicinamibacterales > CAVVIG01 > CAVVIG01. Next base: position 366,791 of record CAVVIG010000009.1, read on the forward strand.
ACGACCTGCGGAGCCGCGATCACCGACAAGACGATCCTCATCACGATCATGACCGCCAACAACGAGATCGGCGTGATCCAGCCGATCGCCGAGATCGGCGCGATCGCGAAGGAGAAGGGGATCCTGTTCCACACCGACGCCGTGCAGGCGGTCGGCAAGATTCCGTTCAACGTCAACGAGCTGAAGGTCGACCTGGTGTCGCATCAGCGCGCACAAGATGTACGGCCCGAAGGGCGTCGGCGCGCTCTTCGTGCGGCGCCGCAATCCGCGCGTGCTGCTCTCGTCCCAGATCGACGGCGGCGGCCACGAGCGCGGCATGCGCTCGGGCACGCTCAACGTGCCGGGCATCGTCGGCTTCGGCAAGGCCGCGGAGCTCGTGCAGGCTGGAGATGGCGGCGGACACGGCGCGCCTGCGCGCGCTGCGCGATCGGCTGAACGAGAAGCTGCACAAGGGGCTCGACGAGATCTACATCAACGGCTCGATGGAGCACCGGCTGCCGCACAACCTCAACATCAGCTTCGCCTACGTCGAAGGCGAGTCGCTGCTGATGGGCATCAACGACGTGGCGGTGTCGTCGGGCTCGGCCTGCACGTCGGCCAGCCTCGAGCCGTCCTACGTGCTGAAGGCGCTCGGCGCCGGCGACGATCTCGCGCACTCGTCGATCCGGTTCGGCCTCGGCCGCTGGACGACCGAAGAGGAAGTCGACTACGTGGCCGACAAGCTGATCACCGTCGTGACGCGGCTGCGCGAGATGTCGCCGCTCTACGAGCTGGCCAAGGAAGGCGTCGACCTGTCGACGATGCAGTGGGAAGTGCACTAGATCGCTAAACTGCAGATCGCGAATCGCGAATTTGCAATCAGCGATGTGGCAATCAGACAATGTAGTCTGCACTGGCGATTAGGGCTCCGCGAGCTTCAAGAGCAGAGAGCAGATGGCTTACTCGAACAAGGTGATCGACCACTACGAGAACCCGCGCAACGTCGGCTCGCTGCCGAAGGACGATCCGAACGTCGGCACCGGGCTGGTCGGCGCGCCGGAATGCGGCGACGTCATGAAGCTGCAGGTCAAGGTGAACCCCGAGACCGGCGTCATCGACGACGCGAAGTTCAAGACGTTCGGGTGCGGCTCGGCGATCGCGAGCTCGAGCCTGGCCACCGAGTGGCTCAAGGGCAAGACGGTCGACGAGGCGCTCGCGATCAAGAACACCGACATCGTCACCGAGCTGAGCCTGCCGCCGGTGAAGATCCACTGCTCGGTGCTGGCCGAGGACGCGATCAAGGCGGCGATCAGCGACTACAAGAAGAAGCAGGAGGCGGCCACGACGGCGGCAGGCGCGACCGCCAGCCGACGGCGTAAGAGCAATTGGACGAGTTGGCGAGTTGGCGACCTGGAGTGGGTGAATACAGCGTCAACTACCAATTCGCCAAGTCACTGACTCTGAATGATGTCAATCAGATCACCGAGACCGCGGCGCGGAAGATCCGCACGCTGATGGCCAAGCAGGGCATCGACGAGGGCGGCCTGCGCGTCGGCGTCAAGGGCGGCGGCTGCTCGGGCCTGAGCTACACGTTCGCCTGGGAAAGCGAAGCGCGGTTCGGCGACGAGGTGTTCGAGGGCCGGACGGCGCGAAGATCTTCATCGACAAGAAGAGCCTTCTGTACCTGAACGGCACGGTGCTCGACTACGACACGAGCCTGATCAGCAAGGGCTTCGTGTTCAACAACCCGAACGCGAAGTCGACCTGCGGCTGCGGCAGCTCCTTCGGGGCCTGACGGAGGCCGATTCGCAGGTCGGCAGTGCCGAGGCGCTGAACCGCGGCGACGTTGAACTGTGAACCCTGACTGACCCTGAACCGACGATCGATATTCCATGTCTTCCATCACGCCAACGTTCAGATCTGCCGGAGTGCGGCGGCGGCGCGCCGGTCGACGTGCACTTCTGTCCGCAGTGCACGAAGATCCTGACGCTGGCGCGGCAGGGCGACTACTTCAGCTTCCTGGGCGTGCCGCGGAAGCTGAACCTCGATCTGGCGGACCTCGAGCAGCGGTTCCGGGCGCTCAGCCGGCAGTTTCACCCCGACTACTTCTACAACGCCGCGCCCGCCGAGCGCCGCGCCAGCCTCGAGCGGTCGTCGTATCTGAACGACGCGTACCGGACGCTGAAGCAGCCGGTGGCGCGCATCGAGTACCTGCTCGAGCTCGAAGGCGTGCTAGGCGGCCGATCGGACGTCGCCGGACGGCCGTCGCAAGAAGGTGCCGCCGGCGCTGCTCGAAGAAGTGTTCGCGCTGAACGAGGAGCTCGACGAAGTGCGCGAGATGCGGCGAGCGGCGGCGCCCGAGGAGCAGTGGCGGGCGCGGCTCGAGCGCGCGGCGGCCCGATCGAAGCGCAAGCGCGCCGAGCACGAAGCCGAGCTGCAGCGACGCTGGCCGGGCGGTGGGACGCCGGCGCGCGCCGAACGACGCGCGACTGCTCGAGGCGCTGCGCGGCGACGTGCTCGAAGGCGCTGCGTCGCAGCGTGATCAGCTCGAGCGTGAACTCACATCACACAACTCTGCTCGCCGACGATCTAGAACGCGAGACGCCGGCCGAGCCCCTGCAGTCCCGAAGCTCGTAGCCTGACTTCATGAGCAAAGTCGTCGGCATCGATCTCGGCACCACCAACAGCCTCGTCGCCTACGTGAAGGACGGCGTGCCGGTCGTGATCCGCGACAGCGAGCGGCGACGCGCTCGTGCCGTCGGTCGTGTCGGTCGGCGGCGGACGGGACGATCTTCGTCGGCCGCGAGGCGCAGCGGCGGCTGCTGACCGACGCGAGCCGCACGGTGTACTCGGTCAAGCGGTTCATGGGCAAGGGCATCGACGACGTGCAGCGACGAGGCGCGCGCTGCTTCCCGTTCCGGTCATCGGGCGAAGCGGGCGGCGTCGTGCGCATCGGGCTCGGCGAGCGCGAGTTCACGCCGCCGGAGATCTCGGCCTTCATCCTGCGCGAGCTGAAGCGCCGCGCCGAAGACGTTCTTCGCGGCGCAGGGCGAGATCGATCCCGAAGTCGACCGCGCGGTCATCACGGTGCCGGCGTACTTCAACGACGCGCAGCGCACCGCGACGCGCGACGCCGGGCGCATCGCCGGCCTCGAGGTGCTGCGCATCATCAACGAGCCGACCGCGGCGTCGCTCGCCTACGGCCTCGACAAGCGCCACACCGGGCGTCATCGCCGTCTACGACTTCGGCGGCGGCACGTTCGACATCTCGATCCTGCGCGTCGAGGACGGCGTGTTCCAGGTGCTCGCGACCAACGGCGACACGCATCTCGGCGGCGACGACATCGACCTGCTGCTGATCGAGCGCGTGCTGGCGGACCTCGAGTCCTCGTCACCGACGCCTGCCGGCAGTCGCAGCGGTCCGGCTTCACCCGGACGCCCGAGGCCGTTCAGGCAGATCCGCAAGGCGGTCATCCAGGCGAAGTGGGACCTGTCGGAGCGCGAGGAGACCGACGTCTCGCTGGGCACGGCCGGCTGCACGCGCGCGCGAGTTCGAGACGCTGATCCGGCCGATCGTCGATCGCACGCTCGCCCCGTGCCGGCAGGCGCTCGCCGATGCGCGGCCTCGAGCCGTCGCAGATCGACGAAGTGGTGCTGGTCGGCGGCTCGACGCGCATTCCGCTGGTGCGGCAGCTGGTCGGCGAGCTGTTCGGCCGGACGCCGCACACCGAGCTGAACCCCGACGAAGTCGTCGCGCTCGGCGCGGCGGTGCAGGCCGACATCCTCGATCACCGGCAACCGCGAGATGCTGCTGCTCGACGTCACGCCGCTGTCGCTCGGCATCGAGACGATGGGCGGCGTGACGTCGAAGATCATCCTGCGCAACTCGACGATTCCCGCGACCGGCAGCGAGATGTTCACGACCGGCGTCGACAACCAGACGGCGGTGGACATCCACGTCCTGCAGGGCGAGCGCGAGCTCGTCGCCGACAACCGTTCGCTGGCGCGCTTCAAGCTGCGCGGCATTCCGCCGATGCCGGCCGGCATGCCGCGCGTGCAGGTGCAGTTCCAGATCGACGCCAACGGCATCCTGAGCGTGACGGCGCCGCGAGCTGCGCACCGACGATCGAGCAGACGATCGAGGTGAAGCCGTCGTACGGCCTCACCGACGACGAGGTCGAGCGGATGCTGCTCGACTCGTTCGAGCACGCCGAAGCCGACTTCGCGGCGCGGCTGCTGATCGAGGCCACGAACGAGGCGGAGTCGGTGGTCACGGCGACCGAGAAGACGCTCGCGCTCGCCGGAGTTCGCCGCGATCGCGGCCGACCGAGCTCGCGGCCGGGCGAGCAGAAGCGGATCGAGCAGGCGCTGGCCGGCCTGAAGCACGTGCTCAGGACTCGACGATCGCGACGCGATCCAGCAGTGGACCCAGGTGCTGAACGACGCCACGCAGCACCTGGCGGAGGTGATGATGAACCGCTCCGTCCAGGCGGCGCTGGCCGGGAAGAACATCGACGGGCTCTAGGCTGAAGCCCGACGAGCCAGAGCCACAGTACCAATATGCCCAAAGTCACCTTCATCATCGACGGCGAATCGCAGACCGTCGAGTTCGAGCACGGCAAGCTGCCGTACTCGCATCACGGCAAGCCGGAGTCGTTCCTCGACGTCGCCAAGAACCTGCACGTGCCGCTCGAGCACGCGTGCGGCGGGAGCTGCGCCTGCACGACCTGCCACGTCATCATCCGCGAAGGCGCGCAGAACCTGAGCGAGATGCAGGACGACGAGGCCGATCGGCTCGACACGGCCTGGGACCTCACGCCGCAGTCGCGCCTCGGCTGCCAGGCGGTCATCAAGGGCGACGTCGTCTGCGAGCTGCCGATGTACACGCGGAACTACGTGCAGGAAGGCGGCGGCATCCAGCTCGGCAAGTCCGATCGGCGGAAGGGCGCAGGAGGTGACGCGATGAAGTGGACCGACGCCGAGGACATCGGCATCGCGCTGGTGGAGAAGTTTCCCGGCGTCGATCCGCTGACCATCCGCTTCACCGACCTGCGCGAACGCGTCCTGGCGCTCGACGGCTTCGACGACGACCCGAAGACGTCGAACGAGCCGAAGCTCGAAGCGATTCAGATGGCGTGGTACGAGGAGTTCAAGGGCGATAGCTGAAGAAGTGAGAACTGAGCACTTAGAACTCAGAACTTAGTACCAAGAGAGTCAAGAACGCTGTCCCGTGCGTGTTCTGGTTGTTGCCGCGACCCGTGGTGAGGTGGCGCCGCTCATCGACGCACGTCGGTCGCCTTCGGGAGACGAGCGGATGCTGCAGGGGATCGTCGGGACGCACCGCACCGACATCCTGATCACGGGCGTCGGCATGGTCGCCACTGCCGTGTGGTGTGCCAGGGCGCTGACCGCCGAACGCTACGACCTGGCAATCAACCTTGGCGTCTGTGGCAGCTTCAACTCCGCGCTGCCGCCGCCGGCTGCCGTGCACGTCACCAGCGACATGTTTCCCGAACTTGGCGTCGAGGACGGCTCGCGCTTCGTTGCGTTGGACGAGGTCGGGCTGCTCGATCGGGACGCCTTTCCGTTCAGCGGCGGCCGCCTCGTGAACCCTGCGCCGCCTGCGTTGCCCGGGCTCGCCGACCTGCCCACCGCGTCCGGCATCACCGTAAACACTGTGCACGGCGACGACGCATCGATTGCAGCGGTGGTGAGCCGCTGCGCCCCGGACGTGGAGTCGATGGAAGGCGCCGCGTTCGCCTACGCGTGCCTCGTCGCCGACGTTTCGTACGCCCAGGTCCGCGCCGTATCGAACAGGGTCGAGCGCCGCAACCGCGCCGCGTGGGACCTGAAGGGCGCCATCGAGCAGCTCGGCGCCGTCTCATTGAAGCTGCTCAGCTCATGACCTGACTTGCGACTTGTGACTGACGACTTGTGACTGAGGACCTGCGACTCTCATTTTCACCTTGTCCGAACGACTGCTTCATGTTCGATGCGATCGTCAACCGCCGCATCGAGCTGGACGGGTTGTCGTTCACGCCGCACCTTGCCGACATCGAGGCCCTGAACCGTGCGGCGTTCGCGGGGGCCGCGGACGTCACGAAGATCAGCTACTACGCGTACGCGCACTGCCGGCGCGACTACGCGCTGCTCGACGCCGGGAGCGCGCTCGGCCGGAACTGCGGGCCGCTCCTGATTTCTGCGCGGCCGATCACGATCGACGAAGTCCGCCACGGCGACCTGCGGATCGCGATCCCCGGCGTCTACACCACCGCGAACTTCCTGCTCGGCGTCGCGTTTCCGGAGGTCCGCGACCGCACGCCGCTCGTGTTCTCGGACATCGAGCAGGCGCTCCTCGCCGGCCGATTCGACGCCGGCGTCATCATTCACGAGAACCGTTTCACCTACGAGGCGAAGGGGCTGCACCGCATCGCCGATCTGGGGGAAATCTGGGAGCGTGAGACCGGCGCGCCGATCCCGCTCGGCGCAATTGCAGTCAGGCGTTCGCTCCCGGACAGCGTGAAGCAGCAGATCAACCGGCTGGTCCGGCAGAGCGTGGAGTACGCGTTCGCGCACCGCAATGCGAGCCTGCCCTACGTCCGCGCGCATGCCCAGGAGATGGACGAGGCGGTCATGTACCAGCACATCGACCTGTACGTGAACGACTACTCGGTCGATCTCGGCGACGAGGGGCGCCGCGCGGTCACGACGCTCTTCGACCGGGCGGCGAACCTCGACCTCGTACCTGTCTCCCCCGAGCCGCTCTTCTTGTAGAGTGAACCCATGCGTGGTGCGTACCTCGTTTCGCTGATCGGTTCCGCCGCACTCGCCGCATCTGCGTTCCTGCCGTGGCTCTGGCTGGGCGACGTGCGCTTCGCCGGCGTTCCCGATCCCGCTGGCTACTTCGTGGCGGCCGCGGGCGTCGTCGGCGTCGTGCTGGCCGCGCTCGGCGTGTCCGGCCGGCGCGACACGGGGCAGGGACTCTTTCTCACCGGGCTCGCAGGCGCCACGACGCTGGTGCTCGTCTGGCTCACCGGTCCCTCGACGATCGGCGAGCGGGCCGAGATGCACGCGCAGGCCGTCGCGATGGTCGACAACGTCGCGCTTCAGGCGCCCCCTCCCGTCACGATCGGTGTGGGGTTGATCGCCGGGATCGTCGCTGCGGCCGTGACCATGGCGGCGGCTCTTGCCGGTGTCGGCCGTCCCCGGCGCGCAGCTCACCTCGACTGAACGATCCGGTCAAAACGCACCATCGACCTGATCCGACTGTTCCCGCACGACTTCGCTCGACCTCAGCCACGCCTGACGGTGCGAACAGCCGAGCGCAGCGACACCTGCTGAGTCGTGTCGCGCATATCAGCGGCTTGCCTGCTTTCAGGGTTGCCGTCGATCACCAGCGGCACTAGAGTCGCCGCGCCCTCGGATCTCATCGGCCTTCCTGGTCGCGCCGCCAAGGGCGCAACAAGAAGTGCGCGTGCCAGGCAGCTGCAGGTTCATCTTCGATGACTGAGCGCTGCCCGTCGCGGCCGGTCTCTATCACGACATCTGTCGCCATCTCACCGGACTGTTCTCAGACCGGATCAATCGATCGACGCGGGAGATACCCCGAAGGCCGTTACACGTGTGCGCGTGGCTGCCTCGGTCACGAACAGGAGGTCGCATGCAGCGGGTGAAGTTCGGATCGTTCCTCGTCGTCGCCACGGCAGTTGCGGCGTCGATCGCCGGGTGTACATCGAATCCGGGCAGTGCACAGGCGATCGGGCAGGCGTCGGACACCCGGACGGCGACGCTGTTCAGCGGCGCCAGGGTCATCGTCGGCGACGGCACCACGACGATCGAGAACGCGGCGTTCGTGGTGGAGGGAAACCGCATCACGAGCATCGGCCGCACCGGCGAGGTGCAGGCGCCTTCGAACGCCACCCGTGTCGATCTGAGCGGCAAGACCGTGATGCCGGCGATGCTGGACCTGCACAGCCATCTCGGTTACGAGAACACCGCGACCAACAAGGAAGACGAGACGTACTTCACCCGCCAGAACGTCATCGATCACCTCGAGCGGTTCGCTTACACAGGACACGCGCTCACCCACAGCCTCGGCAACGACAACCCTGAAGTCTTCGACGCCCGGTACGCGGCCGACGCCGCGACGTTCGTCGACCTGCGGGTCGAGTCGCAGCAGGACTCGTTTACCGGCGCCCGCTACTACACCATCGGGCGCGGCCTGGCGTGGGAAGGGACCGGCAACCCGCGCAGCAGCGCCCCGTACCCGATCTTCAAACCGCTTCAGGCGAGGCTCGCGGTCCGCGAACTGCACGCGCAGGGCATCAAGTTCGCGAAGCTCTGGCTCGAAGATCGCGGCGGCTACCAGATACCGGATCAGAAGGGTCCGTTCGTGCTCACGCAGGAGAGCTATACGGCGGCCATCGAAGAAGCGCACCGCCTCGGCATGCGCACGATCGCCCACGTCAAGACGCTGGCCGACACGAAGGCGATGATCCGTGCCGGTCTCGACATCCAGACACACCCGATCCAGGACGTCGCGGTCGACGCCGAACTGATTGCGCTCGTGAAGGCGCGGCCCGAATTTCTGGGTGATCCCGGTCATTACACCGGCGGGACAGGGCGGCAGCGCTCCGCGCGCACCCGGCGAGCGGCCGGTCTGGCTGCAGGACCCGATGCTTCGTGCCGTCAAGTGCGAGGCCGATCTCGATCGGTGGGGTCAGTCGTTCGTGACCAGCAAGCGCGTGCCGACTGCTACCGGAAATCTGACCGGCGAGAACATCGCCGCGCTCTACAAGGCCGGTGCGCACATGGCGCTTGGCAGCCACGACGCCGGTGGCACCCGTCCCCTCGGATGGGGGAGCCACATGGAGCTCGAGGCCTTCGTGAACTGGGTCGGCATGACTCCGCACCAGGCGATCGTCGCGGCCACGAGCGGCGCGGCCAGGCTCTTCGGGATCGAGGACAGCCTCGGAACGCTCGCGGCCGGCAAGGGAGCGGACTTCATCGTGCTCGACGCGAACCCGCTCGATGACATCAGAAATACACGTCGCATTTCGGATGTGTACCTCAGGGGCACGAAGGTCGATCGCGCAGGCATGGCGGCCCGCTGGAAGGCCGCGTGCGATCGTGCCGTGCCCACGAACTGAGAGTCAGGCGTGCTCGTTGCGCCGCCACGCTTGGTACAGGTTCAAGGAGATACGGGCATGAGAATCCACAAATGTCGTCGTCGTAGCGGCGCTGGCGTTCGTCGCGGTCATGGCAGCGGCACCGCCGGTCCGGGCGCAGAGTGCGATTGGCGGCGTCGTGCGCGACACGAGCGGCGCGGTGCTGCCCGGTGTCGCCGTCGAGGCGTCCAGTGATGTCCTGATCGAGAAAGCCCGCTCCGCCGTCACCGACACCCAGGGCCAGTTCCTCATCGTCGACCTGCGCCCGGGCATGTACATCGTCACGTTCACGCTGTCCGGATTCAGCACGGTGCGGCGGGAGGGACTCGAACTCCCGGCTTCGTTCACGGCCACCGTGAACGCCGAGATGCGCGTCGGAGCCCTCGAGGAGACGATCACGGTCTCGGGTCAGGCGCCGACCGTGGACATCCGCAGCGCGACGACGACGAGGGTCGTCGCGCGCGACGTGTGGGAGTCGCTGCCATCCGCGCGCAACGTCCAGGCCGTGGCTCAGTTGATGCCCGGCGTGAGGATGAACGTGTCGGACGTCGGCGGATCTCAGGCAATGCAGCAGCAGAACTTCAACGTTCGAGGGTCCGATGGGAGCAACAACACCGTCACGTTCGACGGCATGAACCTGAACTCGCTGCTGGGTGACGGGGCGACGGTCCCGTATTTCAACGACGCCACCGTCCAGGAATTCAGCTTTCAATCCGGTGGCCTCGAGGCGGACACGACGGCTGGCGGTGGACGTCTCAACATCACGCCGAAGGACGGAGGGAACCAGTTCAAGGGGAACGCGTTCGTCGCGTACAACGCCGAATCGTGGCAGAGCAACAACTTCACCGACGAGTTGAGGGCCGCCGGGCTGACGTCGAGCGGCGCGATTCTCGGGATGTACGACGTGAACGGATCGATCGGCGGTCCCATCATGCGGGATAAGGTCTGGTTCCTGTTCGCGGCCCGGAAGTACGGCGTGGACAACCGGATCCCCGGCGTGGACATCATCGACAGTCAGTTCATCAGGCTTGCGACCGGTCGTGTGACGTGGCAGATGACGCCGAGCAACAAGCTGTCGGTTCACTACGATCGCATGTACAAGCTTCGCGACCACCGGTACGAGCCGCCGCAGGTCTTCCTCGACGAGGAAGCCTCGAGGATTCACGACAACCCGATCTACTACTGGGCCGTCATCAAGTGGACCTCGACGATCAGCTCGCGCCTGCTGTTCGAGCTGGGACAGACGGATTACGTGCAGCCGAACACCATCCGGTACCAGCCGGGCGTCGGCAAGGTTCCGTTCACTCCGGATTGGTACATCAACGCGTCCAGGGCGGACCGCGACCTGAACACGATCTGGACGTCGCCGGCCACCTCGACGCGCAGCACGCCCGAGCGCTACAGCTGGCAGGGAGCGCTGTCGTACGTGACGGGCTCACATCACTTCAAGGTGGGCGGCAACTGGGCGTGGGGCCGGCAGCGCGGCTGGGCGGAAGCCAACGGCGACCTCCAGCAGGAGTATCGCAACGGCGTACCGGACACGGTTCTGGTTCGGAACACGCCCGTGATGTACTCCGACGCGTTCATGAACGCGGACTCAGCGCTGTTCGCGCAGGATGCGTGGACGCTGAAGCGGCTGACGCTGACGGGCGGCGTACGGTTCCGGGTACTTCGACGCGAGCATTCCCGAACAGACGTCGCCGGCGGGCCGCTTCGTCGGGCCGCGGCGCTTCGCGGCAATCGAACACGTCCCGCAATTCAGCAACATCGTCCCCCGGTTTGCCGCGGTGTACAGCGTGTTCGGCACAGGCAGGACGGCCATCAAGGGCAACGTCAGCAAGTACCTCGATCAACGCACGCTCAGCCTGACGACGCCGTACAGCCCGCTCGCGGCGATTACCGGGCGCGTGCCATGGCGCGACATCAATGGCGACGACATCGCGCAGGGTGAACTGGGCTGTACGTATCTCACGGCGGGGTGCGAGATACAGTTTTCGGCGCTGCCCAATAACTTCGGCACCAGGGCGCTGAACATCCAGGATCCGGACCTGCAGCGGCCGTCGAATCTCGAAACCAGTCTTTCAGTGCAGCACGAACTGCTGCCGCGGCTCTCGGTCAGCGGGGGTTCGGTACCACCGGACGTTCCAGAACATCCTGCTCGAGGACTACGTGGATCGCAGCCGGGCCGACTACACGCCGATCTCGGTCGTCAGCCCGCTCGACGGCGCGGTGATGACAGCCTGGAACCTCGCTCCCGCGAAGCTGCCGCTCACGCAGCGCATGGACACGAATGCCACGTCCGACCGGAAGCAAATCTTCAACAGCTTCGAGTTCAACTTCCAGGCGCGCGTACCGGGTGGTGTCACGATCTTCGGTGGCACGGCGCACCAGCGAGCCCAGACGGTCACCTGCGATCAGCCGGATGATCCGAACCTGTTACTCTTCTGCGATCAGCGCAACTACGACCTTCCGATCCAGACCGACTTCAAGCTGAACGTCGCCTACCCCACTCCCTTGTGGGGGATTCAGGTGAGTGGCGTCCTTCAGAGCTATCAGGGCAAGCCGGCGCAGACCGACTGGCTCATCACCCGTACGACCCGGTATGCCGCCGATTGCCTCGGCCCCTGCACGCCAGGCGCGCTCGTGATTCCCAATCTCACCGAGACGTCGCTGACACTTCCGCTGCTCTCCAGGGGAACCCAGTTCCTCGATCGGCACAACCAGATGGACATGCGCCTCGGCAAGCGGATGCAGTTCGGACGCACGCGCGTCAATGCCCAGGTCGACATCTTCAACGTGCTCAATGCAAATCCGGTCGAGATCGTGCGCTCGTTCAATTACGGGACGTCGGGATACATGCTGCCGGCGCAGGTGCTGCAGGCGCGGCTGGTGAAGGTGAGCGGAACCCTCGAGTTCTGATCGGGGGCGGCCGGCACTCACGGCCGCCGATCGGCAAGGGAGGAAGTCATGAGAGCCGGACGCGCGTGGCCGTCTCTTGCCGCCGTCGCGCTGTGCGCGGCGGTGTCCGGAGCGTTGCACCTGACCGCCACCGCGCAAGGCGGACAGCCCGAGGCCGGCGGCGCGCTGCCGGACGGCACGGAATACCTGATGAGGGTGCCTCCGAACTGGAACGGCACCCTCATCAGGGATCTCGACTACGCGTCCGGCGCAGGGAATCCGCGCTGGAAGGCAGTGCTCGAGCGCGGGTACGCGCGTCGCGGGCACCGGCCGGCATCGACTCAGGCTCTATCAATACGATCCGATCCGTGAGATCGCGAACCTCGATCTGACGCTGGACCTGTTCGAGCAGCGGTTCAGCAAGCCACGCCGCGTCATCCAGTACGGATGTTCGGGTGGAGGGTTCGTCGGCCTTGCCGTCGCGGAGGACTTCTCGACGCGTGTCGATGGCGTGATTGCGACCGCGGCGCACATCCCCGTGTGGCAGATGAACACGTTCCTCGACGGGTGGTTCGTGCTGAAGGCGCTCATCGCCCCGGACCTGGCGATCGTCGATCTGCCAGTGGAGGCCTCCGGCGGAACCGATCACGGCACCGAGGGCGAACTTCCGCAGGCATGGCGGCGGGCGATTGACGCGGCGCAGCGGACGCCAGAGGGGCGGGCTCGCATCGCGCTGGCGTTCACGATTGGACAGTGGCCGGCGTGGGCGGGACACCAGCTCACGCCGCAGCCGCTCCCGGACGACGTCGCGGCACTCCAGCACAGCATGTATCACACGCTGTTTCACAACGCCGAGAACCCGGGTGGAGAAGCCCGCATCAGGAAGGAGCTCGCGGCGTCCGGTCAGCAGCTGTCGTGGAACACCGGCGTGGACTATCGCGAGTACTTCGCCAACGGCAACGAGTCGTTCAAGAAGGCCGTCCGGCAGCTGTATGCGGAGGCGCGTGCCGATCTCGACGCCGATATCGCCCGCGTCAACGCGTTTCCGAGGGTGACGGCGTCACCGTACACGCTGGAGTGGTGGAACAGGCCCGGCCGAACGGCCAAGGGCACTCCCAGGATTCCGCTGCTGCGCCTGCACGAAGTGGGCGACCAGCAGGTGCCGATCAGTCTCGTGCAGGGGTACGGCGACCTGATTCGCGCCAACGGGAAGGACGACCTGTATCGCTTCGCCGCGGTCAATTCGCCGGCGCACTGCAACTACACGCGCGGCCGAGACGTTGGCGGCCGTCGAGACCATGATGCGCCGGCTGGACACAGGAGCGTGGGGGAGCACGGAGCCCGAGCAGATGAACGCGCTGGCCGCGTCGCTCAACCAGAGCGCCGCACGGTTCACGCGCCTGGCTCCTGTCGCGCAGACGAAGTACAACCGCACCTGGGCGCCGGCAGCGGGCGCGCAAACAGGACGCTGAGCCGACTACTTGAACGAGTCCGGATGGAGCGCACGGGCGAAGCGTTCCGCTGCGGTCGCAACGCGGGGCCCGGGGACCACGAACTCGTCGCCCGACACCAGGTAGATCCGGCCGGTCCGCACGGCAGGCACCGACGGCAGCGCGTTCCACACGCGGCGCTCGGCATCGATGTCGAGCGCCTTCAGTGAATCGCCGTAGTGCACTTCGACGATCGCCTCCGGCGCCCGCGCGATCACCATCTCTGTGCTCATCGAGACGGCCGCCTGGCGGATATCGCCCAGGACATCGGTCCCTCCGGCCACGTCGAGGAGATCGTGCAGGAACCCGTAGCCGCCGCTCGCGTTGATACCGCGCAGGGACCCGGGCTGCCGCCCGAACACGAGCAGCGTTCGCGGCCGCGGCTGGCCGGCCACGCGCGATCGGATCGCCGCGAGCTGCTCCTCGAGGCGCCGTGCGGCGGCGTCCGCGCGATCGGCCGACCCGATCCGCTGTCCGAGCGAGCGCATCGCGACGGTGACGTCGGCCAGCCCTTCGTGTCTGTAGAGAAACATCGGGATGCCGGCGCGTTCGAGCTGCCGTCTCAGGTCGGTCTGCGTCTCGTAGACGATGACGAAGTCGGGCTTCAGCGCAAGCAGCCGCTCGACGCTGGGATCGAGCAGGCCGCCGAGCCGCGGGAGCTTGTCCACGTCGGGCGGGTAGCGATCGTAGCTGCCGACGCCGGCGATGCGCGGACCGTCGCCCATGGCGAACAGCATCTCGGTCGTCGCTGGAACCAGCGACACGATCCGCCGCGGTGTGGCGTCCGCCGGCGCACGCTGTGCGGACGGTCGTGGCGCGCTCACCACGATCGCCGCGACCGCGGCGACAACGATCAGCGCCAGGCGCATCAGGCGCGACGGAGAAGCAGCCATAGAAACACCGGACCTCCGATGATGGCCGTGACGATGCCCACCGGCAGCTCGAGCGGCGCGAGGACGGTTCGCGCCGCGAGGTCGCAGCCGATGAGCAGCGTCGCGCCGAAGAGCGCCGACGCCGGCATCACGAGGCGATGGTCGGCGCCGACGACGAGCCGCACGAGATGCGGAACGATGATGCCGACGAACGACACCGGTCCCGCCATCGAAACCGCGGCCCCGGTCGCGAGCGATGCGCTGACGAGCGCGATCCGTTCGCTGCGTTCCACGTCCACGCCGCGCGCTGCCGCCGACTCGGAGCCGACGCTGACGAGGTCGAGGATTCGCGGCAACATGGCAAAGCCCACCCATGACATTGCCATGGGGACGAGCGCAGCCGCTATCGGCGCGTAGGACGAGACGTCGAGCGACCCCATCAGCCAGCGGACGTTTCGAAACGTCTGCGTGAAGTCCGCGACGTACTGCACGAAGCCCATCACGGCCGACAGCAGCGCGGTCAGCGTGACGCCGCCTAGCAGCAGCACCGTCGTGGACGTCCCGGAGCGCCGGACCGCCGACAGGCCGTAGACAATCGCGAGCGCGCCGAGCGAGCCCGCGAAGCTGGCAATCAGCAGCGGTGGCAGGCCGAGCCACGCGAAGTCGGCGTCGAACGTGATCGCCAGCATCGCGCCGAGCGATGCGCCAGCCGAGACGCCGAGCGTATCGGGTGAGGCGAGCGGGTTCCGCAGCAGCGCCTGGAACACGACGCCCGCCAGCGCCAGCCCGCTGCCGACCAGTGCGGCCGCCAGCACGCGCGGCAGGCGCGCGATGAAGAAGATCTGCGCGTCGGTGTTCTCGGCGTACGGCCTGCTGCGATCGAAGACCGCCGACAGGCTGATCGTGGTGCTGCCGACCAGCGGCGCCAGCACGCAGGCGGCGAGCGCCAGCGCTCCGAACGCGGCGATGGTGATCGCCAGGCGCCGTCGCAGGGGCCTCCCGCCGCGCGCGAGCGACGCGTCAGCGTGCGGTGGCAAGCGGCACGACCGTCAGGTGGCCAGCGCGAGGGTGGAGCTGCACGTCGGCGTCGATGCCGTACAGCGCGCGGATGTTGGCGGGCGTGAGCGTCTGGTCAGGCGAACCTTGCGCGAGCACGCGCCCGCGTTCGAGGAGCACGATGTGCTGGCACAGCGACGCGGCGAGGTTCAGGTCGTGCGTTGACACCACCATCGTCGTGCGGCGTTCCTCGTTCAGCCGCCGCAGCAGCGCGGCGATCTCGAACTGGTACCGCAGGTCGAGCGCAGTGGTTGGCTCGTCGAGCAGGAGGACGTCGGACGACTGCGCGAGCGCGCTCGCGATGACGACGCGCTGCTTCTCGCCTCCGCTCAGCGTGGCGAACGGCCGATGTTCGAACTCGCGATGTTCCGGTGACGCGCAGCGCTTCCCTCGCGATCTCCAGGTCACGAGGGCCTTCGAGCTCGAACGGGCCCAGGTGCGGATACCGCCCCATGAGCACCATTTCGATCGCGCTGAAGTCGAACGTGCCGCGCGTTTCCTGGGCGACGACCGCGAGCCTTCGTGCGAGCTCGCGGCGGCCCATCCGCCCGATCGCGCGGCCGTCGAGCAGCACGTCGCCCGAACGGGGTGGCAGGACGCCCGCCATAAGCCGCAGCAGCGTCGTCTTGCCGGAGCCGTTCGGGCCGAGCAGACCGACGATTGACCCGCGGGCGACCGTGAGCGTCGCGTTGGACAGGACAGCCGGCGCGTCCGGCGTGCGCCCGTATCCGAACGTGACGTCACGAACCTGCAGGATGGCGTCGGTCATCGCACCTCAGAACTCGACGCGCACCCCGGCACGCGCCGCGCGGCCAAGCGCCGTGTAGCCGAGCGGCTGCTGGTACTGCCGGTCGGCGAGGTTGTCGACGGCCACCAGCGCGACGATCTGCGGAGCGAGGCGCCACGACGCTCTGGCATCCCACGTTGCCCAGCCCGGGTTTTCGACGATTGGTGGTTCGAGCGACGAGAAGTCGCTGTCGACGAAACTGCCGATGAACGTGCCGGTCACGTCGAAAGCAAGCCGCCGCCAGTTCCACGAGCCCTGGACGAACCCCGAGTGACGCGGCCGCCTGAACGCCGCGTTGCCGACGGCGAATACCGGGCTGAACTCCGACGTGCTCTCGAGGATCTCGGAGGTGAGGAACGTATAGCCGCCGCGCAGGCGCAGCGCTTCGGTCGGTGCGACCTCCGCGCCGAACTCGGCGCCGCTCGCGCTGGTGAGCCCCACGTTCACGTACTGCGAGTTGCTGCCGCCGGTCGATCGCAGGCCGATGATGTTGCGGAACTCGTTGTCGAACCAGGTGACGTCCAGCTTCACGCGGTCGGAGCCCATGCGCTGCTCGATCCCGACCTCGAACGACCGCGATCGCTCCGGCTTCAGGTCCGGGTTGCCGAGGAAAAACGGCGAGAGGCTGAAGCTCTGAATGAGCGTCGGCTCCTTGATGCCGAGACCGGCTGCGGCGCGGATGCGGGTGTCGCCGACGCTGCCGCTGCGTTCGCGCAGCGCGTACACGACCGAGGCGCGTGGGACGGCCGCGACACCAAAGCTCTCGTTGTTCTCGATGCGGCCGCCGACGGAGGTGGAGAGCTTGCCGAGCAGCATCTGATGCTGCACGGCGACGCCGAAGTTGTCGCGCGACGGATTCGTGAGCTCGCCGCTCATCAGGTCCTCGAGCTCGGCGCGCTCCCCCGTCCAGTCCGCGAGCGCCGACACCAGGTGCGTGCCCGCGCGCGGCGACGTCGCGAGGCGCCAGTCCGCCTGGTAGCTCGCGTAGTGGCGGCGCAGCCGGTTGCGGGTGTCGAACGTGAAGTCGTACCACTCGAACGGCGACGTCGACTCGCCGTAGGTCGGCGTGTACGGCGGATCGGCCACGAGGTTCACCGACGCCTGGTTCGTTCGGCCGTTCGAGTAGGTTGCGCGCTGCCGGAACGCCCGCGTCACCTGCTGATCGAAGGTGACGCCCAGGGCCACGAGGTTCTGCTCGAAGTAGGCGTCGAGATCGGGACGGCCGTACTCGGTCTGCCCGGGGGTGCCGGTCTTGCCGAGTTCGCCGCGCACGACGCCGCGCAGAGTGGTCCGCTCGTTGATGGCCGCGCCGACGGTCGCCGAGAGCGTGGTGTTGTCGAACGCGCTGTTCGGGACGCGGTTGTCGGTCGAGGTACTGCGCTGCTGCGAGCGAGTAGTCCCACAGCCCGGCGGCGCCAGACGCGGACGCGGTTGCGTGCAGGGTGCCGTACGAACCGCCGTCGATCTGTCCGGATATCCGCGGACCGGCGTCGGCCGCCGATCCCCGTTTCGTGAACAGCTGCACGACGCTCGACATCGCGTCGGAGCCGAAGAGCGCCGAGTGCGCGCCGCGCACCACTTCCACGCGTTCGAGGTTCTCGGTCGTCAGGTTGGCGAAGTTGAAGGCGCCGCCCGGCTCGTTGAGCGGGATGCCGTCGAGCAGCACCGTGTTGTAGTTGCTCTCGCCGCCGCGCACGAACAGGCTGGTCACACCGCCGGGCGCGCCGGTCTGGACGATCGCGGCGCCCGGCGAGGTCCGCATCAGGTCCACGACGAGGGGCGCCTGACGCCTCGATATGTCCTCCGCGGTAAACGTCGTCGTTGCGACGCCCACCTGGCTCGAAGGCACCTCGGTCCTCGTGGCGGTGACGACGACGGTCTCTTCGACCGGTGCGATCGGCAGCTGGATGCGGAGCGGGCTGGTGGAGCAGGGGACGCGGGTGGAACGGAATCCGGCCAGCGACGCCTCGATCTCGCAGCGCTCCGGGAGGTCCAGCGTGAAGCGGCCGGCTTCGTCGGCGAAGATGTCTGCGGTGTTTCCGGTCGTGGCTGGGCTGACGATCCGGACGCGCGCGCGCGGCAGCGGGCGGCCGTTCTGGTCGACGACGACGCCGTCGGCGGCGAGCGCGGGTAGTGACGAAATGGCCATGAACAGGCAGGCCAGCAGCAGGCGACTGGGACGGCGGGCGAGTGCCCGGCCGGGGCGAAGGAATGGCATCAGTGCTCCTCTCGGCGTCTCACGCGCCGAAAAAGGACGCCCCCGGATAGGCCAGGTTTCCTGACTTGCGGATTGCGGCGGCACCCCGTGTCTTCCCAGACGATCGTGTCGCCCAGTGACGTGTGTGGCGGTCGGGTCTTCAGACCCGCCGTCCTGGAGTGTCGCTAGCCGCTGACAGTGGCGGGACCGTGTGGGATTTGCACCCACTTCGCGTGGCCGCCGGGGCGAGCGTCAAGTTGTGTCCTGACTATAGCGCAAGGTGGGACCGGTTGCCTCGTCCGTGTATTTTTGCGTAACATAACCTGTTCGCACCCGAACATCCCACTTCTGACGAGGAGAGCATGAGCAAGAGTTCGACCGTGACCGTTCGCGAGAAGCCTGTCGAGGACGTGGCTTCGGCGAGTGTCGGCGGCCTTACGATTCACGGTGAGACGTTTATCGTGCAGACCGACCAGCGGATCGAGCTCGTCGATCTCACCAACCGCGTCATGGAGTTCGTGCGCCGGTTCAACATCCGCGAAGGGCTCGTCAGCCTCTGGTCGATGCACACGACCTGCGCGCTCTTCATCAACGAGTTCCAGACCGCGCTGCTCTCCGACATGAAGCGGTTCCTCGAGCAGATGGTCGCGCGCGATGCCGAGTGGATGCACAACGACCCCGATCACTCCGACTGCGATCGGATGAACGCCGACTCGCACCTGCGCGCGCTCCTGCTCGGTCACAACCTCACGCTGCAGGTGAGCGGCGGCGAAGTCGTGCTCGGCCAGTGGCAGCGCATTCTCATGGCGGAGCTGGACGGCCCGCGCGCCCGGTCGCTCCGCATTCAGATCTTCGGCGTCTCGCAATAGACGCCGCTCCCTGGATCAGGGGCGGCCAACGCGCCGCCGGTCGAACTCATATCCCACGCATGCTGTCCCGCCTCCGCACCGCAGGCCTTGCTGACATCGCCGAGAAGCTCGACGCGCGTGTCCGGCTCGACCTGGCGGATGGCGTGCGGCTGTTCGACGCGCCCGACCTGCTCGCCGTCGGCTGGCTCGCGAACCGCGAGCGCGAGCGGTTGCACGCGGGCGCGCACCTACTACAACTACAACATCAGGCTCGAGGCGACGAACGTGTGCGTCGCCAGCTGCCTGTTCTGCTCGTTCGCGCGTCTGAAGCCGGGCGATACGGGCGCTTACACGATGTCGCTCGACGAAGCCTGGAACAAGCTGCGGCAGCGCAGCCACCAGCCGCTCACCGAGGTCCACGTCGTCAACGGGCTGCATCCCGATCTGCCGTTCGACTACTACACGGAGCTGCTGCGCGGCTTCAAGCGGATCCGCCCGGGCATTCACCTGAAGTGCTTTACCGCGGTCGAGATCGCGTTCTTCGCGGATCTCTACGGGAAGACCGACGAGCAGGTGCTCGTGGAGCTGCGCGAAGCCGGGCTCGACTCGCTCCCCGGCGGCGGCGCGGAGATCTTCGCGCCGAGCGGTGCGCAAGAAGCTGGCGGCCGACAAGTGCGATGCGGATCGCTACCTGGCCATTCACCGCACCGCGCACCGCCTCGGCATGCGCACGAACGTGACGATGTTGTACGGGCACATCGAGACGAGCGAAGAACGGGTGGATCACATGCTGCGCTCCCGCGCGCTGCAGGACGAGACGGGCGGATTCCAGGCGTTCATCCCGCTCGCGTTTCACCCGGACCACAACCAGATGCGCAAGCTGCCGGCGCCGACCGCGACCGATTCGCTGCGCGTGCACGCGGTCGCCCGGCTGGTGCTCGACAACATCCCGCACATCAAGGCGTACTGGATCGCGACCGGCGTCGACGTCGCGCAGACCGCGCTCTGGTTCGGCGTGGACGATCTCGACGGCACCGTGCAGGAAGAGACGATCTACCACATGGCCGGGGCGAAGACGCCGAACGCCATGACGCCCCGCCAGCTCGAACGCCTGATTACCGCCGCCGGCCGCGAGCCGCTCGAGCGCGACACGCTCTACAACGTCATCAGATCCAGCGCCGTCGCGAGCTGACGCGAAGGCTGCAGGCTGCAGAGTTCTGCTGTCTGCCCCCGCCTGCGCCAACTGAGCTGCCTGATCCCCGCTTACTGATCCCCGATCCCTGATCCCTGATCTCGGGCGATATACTGAAGGTGTGACGATGCTTCCGGTCCTCACGGAGTACGAGAAGAGCCACCTGTCCGAGCGGCAGGCGCTGCCGGATAAGTACGTCGGCTTGTCGGACATCGAGATGGACGCGCGCATCCAGGCGGCGAAGGCCGCCCTCGGCTCCAGGCTCGTCATCCTCGGCCATCACTACCAGCGCGACGAGGTGATCAAGTTCGCCGACTACACCGGCGACTCCTACAAGCTCTCGAAGCAGGTCGCGAACCACCCGGACGCCGAGTTCATCGTCTTCTGCGGCGTGCACTTCATGGCGGAGAGCGCCGACGTGCTCAGCGGGCCGCAGCAGCAGGTGATCCTGCCGGACCTCGCAGCCGGGTGCTCGATGTCCGACATGGCCGATCCCGAACAGCTCGAGATCTGCTGGCGCGAGCTCGGGCAGATGGGCGTGATCGAACCGACGCCGGAGGGCGCGCTCGCGTCGGTGATTCCCGTCACCTACATCAACTCGTCGGCGGCCATCAAAGCCTTCGTCGGCGAACGCGGCGGCGTCGTCTGCACGTCGTCGAACGCTGCGGCCACGCTGCGCTGGGCGTGGGAGCGCGGCGAGCAGATCCTGTTCCTGCCCGATCAGCACCTCGGGCGGAACACCGCCTACAAGATGGGCGTGCCGCTCGACGAGATGGTGGTGTGGGATCCGAACGAGGCGTGGGGCGACCTGGAGCCGGAGGCAGTGAAGCGCGCGCGCATCATCCTCTGGAAGGGGCACTGCTCGGTCCACACGCGCTTCACGGTGCGGCAGATTGAACAGCTGCGTCAGCAGCATCCCGGCATCCGCGTGATCGTCCACCCGGAAGTGCCGTGGGAAGTCGTGCAGGCCGCTGATGATTCGGGATCGACCGAGTACATCATCAACCAGGTGAAGTCGAGCCCGGCCGGCTCGGTCTGGGCTGTCGGCACCGAGGTGCACCTCGTGAACAGGCTCGCTGAGCAGGTGGCGCCTTCGAAGACCGTCCACTCCCTGGATCAGTTCGGCTGCCTGTGCTCGACGATGTTCCGCGTCTCGCCGAATCATCTGGTGTGGGTGCTCGAAGGGCTACTCGCCGGCGAGGTCCACAATCGCATCGTCGTCCCCGAGGAGCAGAAGCACTGGAACCGGGTGGCGCTCGATCGCATGTTGTCGATCCGCTAGCTTCCCGCTACGATTCCTTTTTCGACCGACTCTGGTCGACGTGCCCGAGACCGACGAGGAGGACAGCCCGATGGCTCATTCGCTTCCGCCGCTTCCCTACGCCTTCAACGCGCTCGAGCCTCATATCGACGCGCGCACGATGGAGATTCACCACGGCAAGCACCACCAGGCCTACGTCACCAACCTGAACGCCGCGCTCGACAAACATCCCGAGCTCCACAAGAAGACGATCGAGGAGCTGCTGGGCGGCATCAACAGCGTGCCCGAGGACATCCGCCCTGCCGTCCGCAACAACGGTGGCGGACACGCGAACCACACGATGTTCTGGGAGATCATGGGACCCGGCGGCGGCGGTGCGCCGAGCGGTGCGATAGCTGACGCCATCAACAGCTCGTTCGGCAGCTTCGACAAGCTGAAGGAAGAGGTCAAGAAGGCGGCGGTCGGGCGCTTCGGCAGCGGCTGGGCGTGGGTGATCGACAGCGGCGGGAAGCTCGCGGTGGAGAGCACGGCAAACCAGGACAGCCCGATCATGGAAGGCAAGAAGGCTGTGCTCGGCATTGACGTCTGGGAGCACGCCTACTACCTCAATTACCAGAACCGCCGCCCCGACTACATCGACGCGTGGTGGAACGTGGTCAACTGGGCCGCAATCAACACGAGACTGAAATAGTTTTGCCTTCTGGCTTCGGGTCATCCGAAGTACAGTTGGATGTTGTGGGTTGCACCGCGGTCCGGATCCTGTGCAATGCCAGACTGCGAACCGCGTCAGGGCCGGAAGGCAGCAGCGCTAAGCAGACCCTGACATGTGCCGCAGGTTCTTCCGGATCGCGGTGCAGCCCACGACCCGCCCTCTGAGATGTCCTCCTACAAGGTCATAGCCCGCAAGTGGCGGCCGCAGCGCTTCGACGACGTCGTCGGGCAGCAGGCGGTCACGCGGACGCTGCGCAACGCGATTTCGAGCGGACGCCTCGCGCACGCGTTCGTGTTCGCGGGCCCGCGCGGCGTCGGCAAGACCACGACCGCGCGCATTCTTGCGCGTGCGCTGAACTGCCAGCGCCAGGACGGCCCGACGCCGGACCCGTGCGGCGTCTGCGATGCCTGCACGGAGATCGCGGAAGGGCGCGACATCGACGTCCTCGAGATCGACGCGGCCACCAACACCCAGGTGGACAAGGTGCGCGAGGTCATCATCGAGGGCCTCTCGATCATGCCGGTTCGCGACCGCAGGAAGGTGTTCATCATCGACGAGGTGCACCAGCTGTCGTCGTCGTCGTTCAACGCGCTGCTGAAGTCGATCGAGGAACCGCCGCCGCACGTCGTCTTCATGATGGCGACGACGGAGCTCGAGAAGATTCCCGAGACGATCCTCTCGCGCTCCCAGGTCTACGAGCTGCGGATGATCGGCACCAAGCAGATTGCCGATCAGCTCCGCCGGATCGTCGACGCCGAGAAGATCGAGGTGAGCGACGAGGCGCTGCAGCTGATCGCGCGCGACGCCGACGGCAGCATGCGCGACGCGCAGAGCAAGCTCGATCAGGTGATCGCGTTCACCGGCGCCACCATCACTGCAGACGATGTCGGCACGGTGCTGGGGCTGGTCGGTCGCGATCTGCTGCTCGGGACGCTGCAGGCGGTCGCGGACGAAGACGCGGTATCGGCGTTCACGCTCGCGGGGCGCGCCGTCGAAATGGGCTACGACCTGCGTCTGGTCTGCCGCGAGCTCTCGAGGATGGTGCGCGACCTGCTGGTGCTGTCGGTCGATCCGTCGCGCGTCTCCGATCCGGAGATCGCGGGCGAGTCCGAGCGCGATCGGCTGCTCGCGTTGTCGAAGCGCTTCTCGCGCGAAGACCTGCTCCGATCCTTCGATCTGCTCACGCGCACGGAAGCGGACATCAGGGCCGCGGCGCAGCCGCGCTATCACCTCGAGATGGCGCTGCTGCGATGGATCCACATGCGAAAGCTGGTGCCGATCGAAGATCTCATCCAGTCGGCCGCGGCCGGCACGTCCGGCGGGCGCCCGGCGTCAGCTGCCTCGCCGGCCCGGCCCGCATCTGCAGCCGGCGCATCGGGGGCGGCGGCGACGCGGTCCGCCGGCGCGGGCGCGACGACCACCGGGGCGGCCACCACTGGCGGGCGTCCAGCGGCGTCGACGCCAGCGCCATCAGTGACGCGTGCGGTGCCGCCGGCGCCTGCGAAGGGGCCTGTGCCATCGGCACAGAGCGCGGCCAGGACCGAGCCAGCCGCAGCGTCAGGCACCGAGCCGCGCGGCTCGCTCGACGGGGCGGCGCTCCGTGACGCCGTGCTCGCCGAGGCGAAGCGAAGCAGTCCCGTGCTGTACAACACGGTCATCGCGCAGGCGCAGCGGCTCGAGATCGTCGGCGACCGCCTGCGCCTGACCTACGCGGCTTCGCAGAAGCCGGGGCCGGCGTTCGAGAAGTACCGTTCCGCGCTCGAAGGGGTCGCGTCGAAGCTCGCCGGCAGGAAGATCAGCGTCGAAGCCGACATGTCGGGCGCCGACGCCACCGATGCAGCATCCGGCGGCAAGGCTGCGGCCGATCAGGAACGGAAGACGGCGCTGAAGGAGCAGGCGATGGCCGACGCCGGAGTGCAGGCGCTGCTCGAAGTGTTCCCGGCGGAGATCCGCGACGTCGAGGAAATGTAGCCGACGGGTCTTTAGACCCGTCGTTCAGTGATCCGTCCGGGAGCTGACGATGAACTTCCAGCAGATGCAGCAGATGATGAAGCAGGCGCAGCAGATGCAGGAGCGCCTGCAGAAGGAGATGGCCGAAGTGCGCGTCGAGGCGAGCGCCGGCGGCGGCATGGTGACGGTGGTCATCAACGGCGCGAAGCAGCTGCAGTCGCTCAAGATCGATCCCGAGGTCGTGTCGAAGGACGATGTGGAGATGCTGCAGGACCTGATTGTCGCCGCGGTCAACGACGCGCAGCGCAAGGCCGACGAGGAGATGCGCCAGAAGATGGGCGGGATGCTGCCGCCAGGTTTCCCGATCTGACGTTCGAGATCTTCGTGACGTGCGCTTCGCCTTCAGATTATCGATTGACGATTGAAGAATAACGATTCGACGTGTCCCTCCCAGAGCCTCTGATCCGCCTGATCGAAGAGCTGCAGCGCCTGCCCGGCATCGGCCCCAAGGGCGCGCAGCGGCTCGCGTTTCACGTGCTGAAGGCGCCGCGCGAGCAGGCCGAGAAGCTTGCGGCGGCGATCCACGAGCTGAAGGATCGCGTCACCTACTGTTCGGTGTGCAACAGCATCACCGACATCGACCCGTGCGCGTTCTGCACGAGCCCGGACCGCGACCGTCACCTGGTCTGCGTTGTCGAAGAGCCGCAGAACGTCTCGGGGATCGAGAGGACGCGCGAGTTCAAGGGGACCTATCACGTGCTGATGGGCGCCATCTCGCCGCTGCAGGGCATCGGGCCCGACGAGTTGAAGATCAAGGGGCTCGTCGCACGGATCGGCGAGGGGCAGATTACGGAGGTCATCCTCGCGACGAACCCGAACGTCGAAGGGGAGACGACCGCGCTGTATCTCGCGCGCCTGCTGAAGCCACTTGGCGTCAAGGTGACGCGCATCGCCGTCGGCGTGCCGGTCGGCAGCGATCTCGAGTACGCCGACGAGTGGACCATGCACAAGGCGCTCGAGGGGCGGCGCGAGGTCTGACGTGATGCTGCCGCAGGGGTTCGAGCAGCCCGCGGCCATCGCCCTCCTGCTCGGGGGCGTGCTGGCCTGCTTCGCGGGGCATCGACTCTTCCGGATCGTCCTCGGACTCTACGGCTTCATCCTGGGCGCGATGATCGCCAGCTCGGTGATGGGCGTCGGCAACACCACGGGCATGGTGGTGGCGGCCATCGTCGGCGGCCTGGCCGGCACCATCGTGATGGTGCTCGCGTGGTTCGTCGGCGTGTCGCTGATTGGCGCCGGCGTCGGCGTCCTGGCGACCCACGTGTTGTGGAGCCAGCTGGCGACCGGCGATCCGCCTGCCTACCTCGTGGTCGTCGTCGCGGTGGCGGGGGCGATTGCGGCGGCCTTCGTCCAGCGTTACGTGATCGTCGTCGGTACCGCGTTCGCGGGAGCGTGGACGATCGTGCTCGCGGCCACCGCGGCGCTCGAGGCGCGCGGCGCCACGGCGAAGGATTCGGACACAGAGGCCTGGATTCTGTACCCGACGTCGGCGCCGCAGCGGTGGATCCCGATTGCGTGGATCGCGCTGGGCCTGATCGGCACGGCGGTGCAGCTGGCGACAGCAGGAAAGAAGAAACGAAGGTAAGCAGTCCAACAACGTCACGAAGCCCACGAAGCCACGAAATCCAATCAGCCTGGCGCGAACCTGGCAACACACCCGATAGGACTCTTCGTGACTTCGAGTCTTCGTGAGAAAACGTTCCGCGAGAAGGAGAGTGTCATGGCGACTTTCGAGCGTCACGTCGAAGTGAACTGGCAGGGCGGTCTGATGGACGGCAAGGGCGAGGCGAAGGCGGGCACGGGCGCGTTCACGCTGCCGGTCACATTCGCGTCGCGCATACAGGAGCCGGCAGGCAAGACGAGCCCGGAAGAACTCATGGCCGCGGCTCATGCGGCGTGTTACGCGATGGCGCTCAACGCCACCCTCGGACGCAAGCAGGCGTCGGCGGAGCGGACCGTCGTCACGGCGAAAATCAGCGCGGACCTCGGCACCGGCATCAAGATCGAGTCGTCGCACCTGTCGGTGACGGTGCACGGGTTGAAGGGGATCGAGGCGTCGCAGTTCGAAGCCGTCGCGCAGGAGGCGGAGAAGGCGTGCCCGGTCAGCAACGCGTACCGCGGGTCGCTGAAGATTACGCTGGACGCGAAGGTGGCGTAAGACCGTGCTGATTCCCCGGGAGCATGGCGCGTACGGCCAGCTCCTGTTCCCGGCGGTCTCCGCTCTCCTCGATCGGCCGCCCGTCGGCTGCGGCGTACCTGCTTGCCGCCGCCGGAGCGGCCGCCTTCATCGCGCACGAACCTTTGCTCGTGCTGCTCGGACAGCGGGGAATCCGTGCCGCGCGCGAATTGCGCGCCGACGCGCGGCGATCGCTCGCGGTTTCGGGCAGCATCGCCGTGGTGGCGGGGGTCGCTGCGTGGCTCCTGATGCCGGGCGCCGCCCGCAGTGCGCTGATCGTCCCGGTCGTTCTCGCAGCCGCCGCCGGCGTCGTCGTCGCTGCTGGACTCGAGCGCACCACGGCGGGCGAGATCCTGGCTGCCGTGACGCTGGTGTCGCTGTCAGTGCCTGTCGCGCGGGCGGGAGACGTCGCGACCGTAGCGGCATGGACCGTGTTCGCGGTGTTCGCGGTCGTCTTCGTGAGCGCGACGCTCGCCGTGCGTGCGCTGATCGGGCGGACGGCCAGGTCGGGCGGACCGCCGCCGCTCGTGGCCGCACTTGTGACGATGGCGGGTCTCGTCGTGCTGGGAGGGCTCGCGTTGACCGGGCGTCTCGCCAGCGTGGCGCCGTACGCGGCGCTGCCGGTCTGCGCGGTTGCGCTGGGGCTCGGCATGTCGCCGCCATCGCCGCGTCACCTTCGCGCGATCGGCTGGACGCTGGTGGCGGCGACCGCGTTGACTGCGATCATGCTCGTTGCCGCGCTGAGGTGATGTCCCCCCCCCGGTAGCTCATCAACCCAATCGCGCCGGCCTGCCGAATCCGCATAGGCGAACGTCACGACGCGCCGCTACCGTGTGGGGTTGACATGCACTGCGACGACCGCAGTCATCGCTACCGGAGGAACTCACCGTGGCGCTCAAGGAATACAAACCAGGCTCGGCCTTCACCGGCGTGATCGGACGCACCTTCGACGTCTCCAGTCCTGCGTGGCCGCGGCCGCTGCGGGCGAAAGAGGGCGCGCCCAACGTGATCTTCATCGTCCAGGACGATACCGGGTTCGGGCAGATGGGGTGCTACGGCAGCCCGATCAAGACGCCGAACATCGACGCGCTCGCGAAGAACGGACTCCTCTTCAACAACATGCACACGACCGCGCTCTGCTCGCCGACGCGCTCGTGCATCCTGACCGGCCGCAATCACCATTCGAACGCGATGTCGTGCATCACGGAAGGGTCCACCGGCTATCCCGGCGGGAACGGCAACATCCCGTTCGAGAACGGGATGCTGTCCGAGATCCTGCTGCAGCACGGATACAACACGTACGCGCTCGGCAAGTGGCACCTGACGCCGGCGGACCAGATTTCCGCGGCTGGCCCGTACGACCGGTGGCCGCTCGGGCGCGGGTTCGAGCGGTACTACGGGTTTCTCGGCGGCGACACCCATCAGTACTATCCCGAGCTGGTCTACGACAATCACACCGTCGAGCCCGAGAAGACGCCCGAAGAGGGCTATCACCTGACCGAAGACCTCGTGAACAAGGCGATGTCCTTCATCGCCGACTCCAAGCAGGTCGCCCCGAACAAGCCGTTCTTCATGTACTTCTGCCCGGGCGCGATGCACGCGCCGCATCACGTCTCCAAGGAGTGGGCCGACAAGTACAAGGGCATGTTCGACGACGGGTGGGACGCGTATCGCGAGAAGACGTTCGCGCGTCAGAAGACGCTCGGGATTATCCCGAAGGATGCGGAGTTGTCGCGCCACGACCCTGACGTTCAGGACTGGAACACGTTGTCGGCTGACGAGAAGAAGCTCTACGCGCGAATGATGGAAGTGTTCGCGGGCTTCCTGGAGCACACCGACTACCACTACGGCCGCCTGTTCGAGTTCCTGAAGAGCATCGGCGAGTGGGACAACACGATCATCATGTTCATCTCCGACAACGGCGCCAGCTCGGAGGGTGGTCCGCACGGCTCGGTGAACGAGAACAAGTTCTTCAACAACGTGCCGGACGACCTGCACCAGAACCTCGCGATGATCGACGACCTGGGCGGACCGAACACGTTCAACCACTACGCGTGGGGCTGGACGTTTGCGGGCAACACGCCGTTCCGCCGTTGGAAGCGCGAGACCTATCGCGGGGGGATCAGCGATCCCTTCGTCGTGCACTGGCCGAAGGGCATCAAGGCGAAGGGCGAGGTCCGCACGCAGTATGCGCATGCGATCGACATGATGCCGACGGTGCTCGAACTGATTGGCATCGATCCACCGGACACCGTCAAGGGTGTGACGCAGTCGCCAATCGAAGGTCACAGCTTCGCGCCACGCGCTGAAGGACGCGAAGGCCGCGTCGGCGCACATCACGCAGTACTTCGAGATGATGGGGCACCGCTCCATCTATCACGACGGCTGGCGCGCGGTGTGCCCGTGGCCCGGCACGTCGTTCACCGAGGCCGGCGCGTTTTTCGGTGCACCCATCGACAAGGACAAGCTCACGGAGCTCGATGCGAAGGGCTGGGAGCTGTATCACGTCGACAAGGACTTTGCCGAGAATCACAACCTCGCCGCGGAGAACCGTCCGAAGCTGATCGAGATGATTGCCACGTGGTACGTCGAGGCGGGCAAGTACAACGTGCTGCCAGTGGACAGCCGCGGCACGCTCCGGTTCGCGGATCCGCGCCCGAAGATTGCCGAAGATCGCAAGAGCTACACGTACTACCCGCACACGCAGGCGGTGCCGATCAACGCCTGTCCGAACGTGCTGAACCGGCCGTTCTCCATTTCGGCCGACGTGGACGTCCCGAAGGGAGGGGCGGAAGGCGCGCTGTTCTCAGCCGGCGACGTGCAGGGCGGGTTCTGCCTGTACGTGCAGGGCGGGCGGCTGCACTACGTCTACAACTATGTCAGCAGCGAGTTCTACCACGCCGAGTCGAACGCGGATGTTCCCGAGGGCCGGCACACGCTGCGTCTCGAGTTCGAGGTGACCGGTAAGCCTGACATCAAGAGCGGCAAGGGCGCACCGGGCAGGGCCCAGCTGTACATCGACAAGAAGCTGGTGGGGCAGGTCGACGTGCCGCTCACGATGCCGCTTTCGCTCGGCCTGGGCGGCGGGTTCGTGTGCGGCGCCGACGCCGGGTCGCCGGTCTGGAACAAGTACACATCGCCGTTCGAGTTCACCGGCACGATCTACGGCGTGACGGTGGATGTGAGTGGCGACCTCATCACCGACGAGGAGCAGGTCGCGAAGATGGTGATGGCGCGCCAGTAGGGATTGCCGATGTGCCGGTGGCCACGGCGGGCGTGGCCACCGGTTTTCCGTGCGACGTGCACGGGATCGCACGCCCCCGCAGATTGACGCTGCGGCTCTCGGTTGTTACCATATCTGTTCCGGTTGTGGCCCGCAGGCGCGGCCGGGCGCAGCCCCGCCAATATTCCTCAGTAGCTCAACGGCAGAGCATCCGGCTGTTAACCGGAGGGTTGCTGGTTCGAATCCAGCCTGAGGAGCCATTCCTCTCAACAACTTACGGCCGTCGAAGATTTCCCGAAGCTGATTCGATTGACTCGGAATTGACCGGGGCGGAAGTCCGCATACCTAGACCGCATCTTGACAAGAGTAAGTGTTCCTCTTATTCTAATCGACTCGTATGAAGGAATACACAGCAGCAGACGTCGCTCGGTTCACCGGCCTCAAGCCGTCGCAAATCCAGGTACTTCGTCAAGACGGGCGTCGTCGCGCCTAGCGCAAAGCCGACCACAGGGACGGGCGACCACCGAAGGTTCGACATCGTGGACCTGTTCGAGTTCGTCGGGGCCGCGGCGCTCTTGGAGATGGGGTGCGACGTGCCCACTGTGCGACGGCATTTCGATAGGACCCTGCGCAGCGATGAGGCGCAGGGATTCCCTGCGTTCTACGAGCCTGGGTTGGACTACCTCGTAGTCGTCCACGGTATCCAGCAGGGCGCCGACGGCCCCGCGGCCGCCGACGAGAGCTGCTTCCTAACGTCCTGGAACAGCATCAACTCGCGCCTCGTGGCTGGCTTTTTCGTGCGTGCGTGCAACCTCCGACTGTTGGTCGATCATCTCGAGCGGGTTGCCGGCGAGAAGGTAGACGCCGCGGGGCTGCGCGCTAGGTTCGTACACCGTGAGGCCGCGAAGGCGGACGGGCAGGAGTAAGGCACATGGAGCAGCAGCAGACAACGCCCATCTGGCTGACAGTCACACAGGCCGCGGCCCGCGCGCAGGTCGGGCGACGCCTGATTTACGCCGAAGTGCAGGCGATGCGCCTGAAGGCCGCCAGGGTGGGTGGCAAGCGGCAGCTTCGTTTTAGGCCGTCGTGGGTGGACTCCTGGCTGGAGGCCGCCGCCACCGAGGAGCAGCAGTGATCCTCGCATCAACCGACAGCGGCCGTTGATGAAGTGCCGCCGCCTAAAACGGCGAGAGCCCGGTCACCGGTGGAACGGTGAGCACGGGCTAAGAACGTCGCACGGGGGTGCGACATCGATGAGTCTACTACCGACTGACCCTGAAGGCACCCGCTGATGTCCGCGAAGTTGGCGATGCGGGTCCTGAAGTCCGGCCTCGACCCTGCGCTGAAGCTCACCGCCGTCACGTTGTCGCTCTTTGCGAGTGAGGACGGCACGAACGTCTACCCGTCCGTGGAACGCGTCGCCGACCTGATGGGCATCACCAAGCGCGCCGCGAGGCGGAACATGTCGACGCTTCGCAGCCAGGGGTTCCTGGTCGCCACGTCGTCGCTAACGGGTGGGGCTGGTCGCGCGACGCGCTACCGCCTCAACGACGCGGCGCTGCCGGTCCGGCAACCGTACAAGATGCGGCGCCCTCGGCCGTCGGGACATCCGAAAACGAGGACGTCAGCGTCCCCCATGAGGAGGACGTGTATGTCCCCGTTAAGGGGGACACCAGTGTCCGGGTTGTGGAAAACAAGGAGGACGTGGGCGTCCTACGAAGGGGGACATCCACGACCAAAAGGGGGACACAGGAGGCCGGAAAAGGGGGACGTGGAGTGTCCTCCGATCTTTAGATATTTTCCAGTAGATCGTTCAGAGAGAAATACCCCGCGCTGACGCGCGGATTCTTCCTGTCCGGCAAAACGACGGCAACCAAACTGACCGCCGCAGCCCTGAAAGTCGGCGGATGAACCTGGCACAGACCGCCTCGATCATGCGCGAGAAGCTGCGCGAGCGACAGACGGCCCAGAAGGGATCGGGACAATGAACACGCCAACCGCATCAGGCAACGCCCCTGCGGAGGATTCCGCTACCGGAAACCTGACGCGCGCGACGATACGGCGAACAACACCGGTGTTCTTCGCGGCATCCGAGGACAGCGCCACTCGGTCGCCCTAGTGGCCAGGCGACGAGCACCGCACTTCGTCGGGGCAACGGTTCGCTGAACTCTCGACGATGGCAGCCCAGGCCGGCGCTCCGCGACGACCTGCCAATCGTCCCGTCATTCTTCGACGTCGCACCAGCGACCGGCGACACAGACCTGTGACGATCCTCGAGTGCCGCGCACCAGAACCGGGGTGGTTGCAGTGACCGTCAATCCCTTCACCCGGCTCTGCACCATCACCGGATGCCCGGAGCGTGCGACCGTCCGGGGCCGCTGTGCCGTTCATGCAGCCGCTGCCGATGCACGCCGAGGCCTCACCAGCGACCGGAGATACAAGCACCTGTATGACTCGGCACGATGGAAGCACCTGCGCCTGCAGCTGCTGCGGGCCTTCCCGCAGTGCCAGTGCGACGAGTGCCTGCCCTCGTGGCCCGTTAGCCATCCATCCGAAGTCGTGCATCACAGGCAGCCGCACGGCGGAAACGAGGCGCTGTTCTTCGACGTGGACAACCTGCAGCCGTTGTCCAAGCGGTGTCACGACCGCGTCACTGGCCGATCGAAAACCGGGGGGGAGTCAATTTCTATGCCGGCGCGCGATCACCCGACCGGTTTCCAGGGTCGCGCCGGAAACTGCCGGTTTGGTGAGGGGGGACCTGGGTGCGTAGGGGACCGAAGCCACAGCCGCACGCGTTGCGGGTGCTTCGCGGGACGGTCGCCAGCACGTGGGTTGCCGTTGCTGCTGGAGATGCGCCGGCCATGCCGGAGGGCTTTTCCGACGCCGAGCAGGCCTGCTGGCGAGGCATCGTCGCCGAACTGCAGACCGTGCCCGGACTACTCGCCGCGGCCAATCGGGGCGTCATCGAACTGGTCTCCCGACTCGAGCCGATGATGCGCTCGGCTGCGGTTGTCGTCCGTGACCAGGGCTCCACGCTGGAGTGCCACGACGCCGACGGCCGGCTGAAGTTCGTGCAGACCAGGCCCGATGCGACCTTCGTCCTGAAGACTGGCGCGCTCCTGAAGGGCCTGTACGCCGAACTGGGCCTGTCACCGTCGGGCCGTTGCCGTGTGGCGCTGACGCCGGAGCCGGCGGGCCGGCAAGCTCGATTCGATTCCTGACAGGGCGGACGCGTGGCGCGTAAGCGGACCACGGCGGCGCGCTGGATTCGGTCCGAGGCGGATCGCCGCGCCGAGGCCGCCGGCTACTACTTCGACCCGCTGCGGCGAACCGTGTGCGGACGTTCGCCCGTGAGTTCTGCCGGCATTCGCAGGGGCGGTGGGCTGGTCAGCCCTTCGAGCTGCAGCCCTGGCAGTTGGACGACGTCGTCGCGCCGATCTTCGGCTGGAAACGCCCGGACGGCTCACGTCGGTATCGTCGCGCCCACATCGAAATCGCCAAAAAGAACGGAAAGAGTTCGCTGGCCTCCGCGCTGTCGCTCTACCTGCTGGTGGCCGACGACGAACCCGGCGCCGTCGTGGGCAACGTCGCCGTCGATCGCGAACAAGCCAGCATCGTCTTCGACGCCGCGGCCTCGATGGTGCGGCAGTCGCCGGACCTGGCCCGCGCCGTCGAAGTCATCGACAGCCGGAAAACGATCGTGCACCGGCCAGCGGCTCGAAGTATTCGCGCTCAGCGCGGACATTCGATCGAAAGAAGGTCTCGAACCTTCCTCGGCGCTGATTCGGGATGAACTCCACCGGTGGCCAGCCAACGACATGGCGACGACGCTGCAGTATGCCGGCGCGGCCCGATGGCAGCCGCTCGACATCAGGATCACGACGGCCGGCGTGTTCGACCCGGCCTCGATCGGCTGGCAGCAGCACGAATACGCCCGTGGTGTGGCGGACGGCACGATCGAGGATCTCGGGTTCTACTCCTCATCCGCGCCGCCAGCGCCGGGATGACTGGACCTCGCCGAGCGACGTGGGCGAAGGCGAACCCATCGCTGGGTGTCACCGTCACCGTCGAGGAGCTGGAGGAGCAGTGCCGCGCGGCGCAGCACTCAGTCGGGCTCGAAAACGCCTTTCGTCGCTATCGGCTCAACCAGTGGACGCAAGTCGACCGAGCGCTGGATCTCCCTCGCAACCTTCGACGCCGAGCGCCGGCCATCCGATCAACGAAACGGACTATTCGGGCCGGAACGTTCTACGGCGGGATCGATTTCGGCGCCGTGGCCGACTTCAGCGTCGTCGCGCTCTGTTCCAGTGTCCGCACAACCCGGCGGCGATCGACGTCGTGCTGCGGGCTACGCTGCCGGAGGTCGCGCTGCGTGAGGGCCGGAACGCGTGCTGTATCGGCAGTGGGCGCGCGAGCAGCTGCTAACCGTCACGCCCGGCGAGGTGACCGATGAAACGCGACTCTTTCAGGGCCTCGTCGAGGAGCGCGTCGCTTCGGCTGTCACGGCGTCACGATCGATCGGCTGTTCCAGGCGATGCGGCTGTCGCAGGACATCGCCGCGGCAAGGCCTCGAGGTTTCTCCGTGCGGCATGGGCGCCTGAGTCATGGTCGCCGCTCGTCAGCGCGCTGGAAAAGCGCATCATCGCCGAGGACGTTTCACCACGGCGGCCATCCGATTCTGCGGAAGGCCGTCGACAACGTCGAGATGAGCTCGACAGCGCAGGCAATCGAAAACCGTCGAGGAGCGACCGGACGAAGAAGATCGACGCGCTGATCGCGTGTACTGCTCGGACTCGATCGGTATCTCCGGCAGCCGCCGGCACGCGAACCCGAATACACGATGCTGTTCTTCGGTGGCAACCGCCGATAACCGATCACGAGCGGCTCGTCGACATTGTCACGGCCGCGATCAAGGTGGCGCAGGAGCCGCTCATCGCTCGCATCGACGCGATCGAGCGGCGGATGTCCGGCGGTTGTGGCCCCCGGACGAGGCCGATCGTCGGTTGTTGGCTATCTGGCGGGGCTCGGGTGGGTGTTCACGGCCAATGAAGCCGTCCGGCATGCGCGCGTTGACGACCGGCTCGCCGCGCTCCTGGAGGCGTCGTGGATTGGGTCGCCGCGGGCCCTTGGCAAATTGCTACGCCGGGGCCGAGCGGTGGTCGATCCGGCCGACGTCCGGGTCCGCCATCGACGATACGCGCGCTGGAATCACATGGCGATGCGAGTTTGCGAGTTTGGCGCGGGAAACTCGCGGTGGCCCAGACTGAAGTCACTTATGATACACATCCGAATCCGATCGTCTGAGCGAGCTCACCGCGGCCATGGAAACCAATCACGACGCGCAAATCGCCGTGAGCTGCGGGCCGCCCTCAAGTCACTCCACGCGATGCCGTCGGCGCCGCGTGGGACGATTTTGAGCGCCGCAATAGCCGCAATCCACGGGCATTGGAGTCCGTCAAGGGCGCGATCGGTGCGACCACCAGCGCAACCACGATGACGCCGATGGTTAATCAATTCCTGGGGCTCGTGAAGCCACGCAGCGCGTTCGATCGCATCGTGCCGACACGCGTCAGGCTCCGGCCCGGTCATGGATTCCGCTGCAGACCGCCGGCGTCGCGGTTTCGTGGGTTGGCGAAGGGCTGCCGATTCCGACCGCCGCGGCTTGGACAACGCCCGCGAACCTACCGCCCTACAAGATCGGCGGGATCAGCGTCTTCAGCTCTGAACTCGCCAAATCGAATGACGGCCGCGCCGTGCGGCTGATGACACGCGACCTGGTGAACGCCACCGCGCGTGGCACGGATGCGCGGCGTTCAATCCGGATGCTGCCGCGTCCGCGGGGCTCCGTCCCGACTCACTGACCTACAACGCTACGGAAATTACGGCGACGGCGGACCTCGAAGGCGACATGGTCGCGGCGCTCGCGCCGTGAGCGACGGCGATGTCTGAGTCGCCGTTCATCGTGGTCAATCCGCGCGCCGCGCTGTACCTGGCTGGACACCGGAATAGCGATGGTGCGAGAACGTTCCCCGATGTCGGCGTGCCGGCGGCTGAATCTTCGGTATCCCCGTCCTGGTCGGCAGCGGCGTGCCAGACGTATCGTCGCCCTCGACGCAGGCGGTATCGCGACCTTCGTGGCGAATCGAAATCGATTCGGCGGCGGATGTCGCCCTGCAGATGGACGATGCGCCGACCACCCAGGACGGCACCACGGGCACGGGCACCTCGCTCGGTCAGTTTGTGGCAGGTCGGCATGGTCGGCATTTCGGCCATGCGGCATCTGTCGTGGGCGCGCCGCGCCGACGCGGTCGCGTTCCGCCGCCTGAGCATCGACGGTTCACCGGCGATCTAAATGACCACCATGAACGAGCAGCAACTCGCGGACATCGTCGTTGACGGGATTGCGGCGGCCATCGAGCCGCTGCGATCCGCGATCAAGGAACTGAAGGCCCAGATCGCGACGCTCGAGGCGCGTCCGTCGATGAGTTACGCGGAGTCTATGTGAAGGGGTACGGCGTACACCCGGCGATTGCGTCACGCACGGTGGATCTGTTTGGCACGGTCGCGTCGCCTGAAGGGCATCGAGGCCTGGCGATCGGACGGGCGTGGACAGCTCGCCGTCAAACGCGGCAAGGACGGTCGCGACGGGCGCGACGCGGAGCAGCGATGAGACAAACACTTTCGCTGAAAAGCTGTCGGACCGTAGCTGAAGCCGACGAACGATTGCGACGGTGGGTCGGGCGTTGCTACGACGATCGCGTGCGCGCCAACATCACGTCGCTCTTGACTGGAGAAGCTGCCGCCGTGCTCGACGAAGACGGCATCGACGCATTCATCGACGAAATGGCGGCAGCGCGCGAGGGCGCGATCGAGGACGTCGTGGCCTGGTTTCATCGGTCGCTGGCGAGTGCGAACGAGGAGCTGCCAGTCGTGCCAACGCATCGCCCTGTGAGCTCGCAACGATGACCGCTCACGAGATCGCGCGCGTGTGGGCCGCGCCCGTCGATCGGGTCACGCGCTGGTGTCAGTTGCAGCTGCTGCCCGCGACGAAGACGGCCTGCGGCGACTGGCACATCGATCCGAGCGCGCGGCCGGTTTGGCGCGATGGTCGCGGAATGTTGGCGTTGTTCGGCATCCCGATATACGGGCCGCCCGACAGCGACAGCTCGGGGAGCGCGTCGACGCCATCAACGGCGTCGGCGCCGCCCTCGATCACTTACGGCTCGTTGGGACGGTGGGCGTGACGGCCGGCCGTTCCTGGCTGGCAATCTTGATAGCTTCAGCACCTTGGCGGCGGCGGCGGCGTTCCTGTCGTTCCTGCTGTTCCTACCGGCGGCAACCAACACCGCAGCGGTTCCCTGCGTTGTCACAGCGCGCCCACAGCTTGACACGTCCATCCAACGTATATACGCTAGGCATCGCTTCGACATGACACCACGTAAACGCTATTCGTTCTGGATCAACGATGTGCAGGCGGACGGCTTGAAGGCCGTCAAGGCAGCCGAGGACATCACCGAATCCGAGCAGATTCGGCAGGCGATCAACGATTGGCTCCGGAAGAAGGGCGTGACGTCGAAGAAGGCGCCCAACCGCCGCGCAGGAACGCAGCGGAAGGGCTAAGTCGCAGACAACCGTCTGCCCGGTTGACCGGACCTGCTCAAGTGTAGCAGCCGGCCACCGGCCCAACGGCGCAAGCGCCAAGGAGCCGACCATGCCAGTGACAACCGCCCGCACAGCCGCCGTGAATACAGCCGCCGCCGGCCACAGAACGGAACATCCGATCGACGTGATCAACGCCGAGATCGCGGACATTCTGGGTCTGGCCGAACTGCTCGAAGCAGTCGATTTGAGAGAGAACGACGGCAGGGGCGTCGCCGAAATGGCGCGCGTCCTTCAGCAGAAGGCCGAGCGCGTCATAAGCGCGTTGAGTGACCTCAACGCCGCGGACGCGGAGAACTGAAGATGGACGCCACTATCTCGGTCTCTGGAACTGCGCGGCGTCGTTAGCCAGCTTCGCACGCTGGCCGGGTTCCTTGAGCAGCACATACCGGCTGAACGCGATGATCATCTCCCCTCGCATCAGCGGCTGGAGTACGTCACGCGGCATCGCAGCCTGGGCGATGCTGAAGCCACGCGAGAGCGGCGCCGCAAAGGCGACAAGCGGTGAGCGGACAGACAGCGCGGACGACCCGATCGCACGCCAGGGAAAGCGCGCGGTGAACGTCCGGCAGATGTGGCAGGTCCGCGCGAATCACTCGTCGTGGACCTGCGAGCTGCGTTTCAGCTAGGAATCGATCGATGGCGACGATCTACCGCGACAGGGCGCCTTGGTCTGTCTTTCTGGGAGCTGACACATGGAAATGAGTGGGCGGGAAGTCGTGGGATCCGGAATGTGGGATCGCGCTAAGTGGCGCGGGGTGGTCTTCATGGGTTGGGAGGAGAAGGCTCCTGTGATGGCATTGCTGTTCACTGATTCGCAAGCCGCGGAGCGCATTCTGAAGGGATGGGTCGACCTTGTCGGCTCACGCGACGAGAACGAGCTCATTCGAATCGCGATCATTGAAGGCGACATTGCCGGGAAGCCACCGGGCTACACCGTGCACATCGGGGCGGATGTTCGTCAGCTCGCTAAGACAGCTAGGGGCGACGCCAAGGGTCCGGGTCCGGTCGTTGTTAGCGCCACGCGACAGCAGCGGATGGTGAACGCGCAGAACTCCCCCCACTTGGCGGCATTCAAGGAGCAATACGCGAAGCATGGCCGCTTCTACCTCACTGGCGCTGTAATGGATCCAGTGAGCGGGCAGCCGCTGCTGAACCCGAGTTGCCGCATCGAAAAGAGACTGGTTCACCTTCGACGTTCAACCGAAATTGCGCTTGAGAACGATCTGGACGCAATCGTCCTGGCGAGGCCGGAAGGGCAAGGGCGCGCTGGAACTGAGGGCCCACTCGCCAGACGTTCGTATTCGTTCGCCACCGACAGACTCCGGGCGGTGAGGCTCGCAAATCGGGCATAAGAGAAGGTGAGAGCAGATGGCGGCTGGTGTCTACAGATTTGCAAGTGCCGCGACCCGTTGAAGTGCCGCCATCCGTGAGGGTCCACTTCAAGAGGCGCGGTGAGGCTCGGCGCTACCGTGCGAGTCTCGACCTGGTGCTGGAGAAGCACATCGACAGCAAGACGGTGGCGGAGCAGGAGGCGGGACGCCTGCGGACGGGGATCCTGGCGGTGCTGGACAACACGGAGGCGGCGAACCTCACGCCGCGCGTCCGGCAGATGTTCCACCTGCCAGAGCCGCCGCGGGCGCCTGTCGCGGCCACGCTGACCGCCGGCCAGATGCTCAAGGAGTATCTGGACCGCCACCTGGTGAGGACCGCCACGCACGACAAGCAAGGAATACCAGATCGCCGCTATCGGGCGCACGAAGATCGGCACGCCCGAACGGGAGCGAGCTGGCGTTCTCCGACGGGCTCGTTGTGGACGTCACGACGGACACGTATCGAGCGCTTGCGGGAGGCTCGGCGCGTCCCGACCGTCCATCGGCGGGCGAAGGGCTCCAACCGAAGCGGGGGCGCGACGGCTGCGAACCGCGACTGGCAGCTGCCGTGCGGCGTTCAAGTGGGCCATCCGGACGAAGCTGGTGAGGACGGAGAACCCGTTCACCTTCCAGAACGAGCCGGTCGTGAAGCTGGATCAGGAGCTGTCCCGATCGCGCCGGCTGCAGCCCGGAGACGAGAGAAACAAGATCTTGGGCGAGAAGGAACGCCTCATGGCCGAGTGCGGGCTCCGCACCTCCGCGCCGTCGTGGAGGCGGCGCTCGAAACCGGATGCAGGCGAGGCGAAGCCGCCGTCGCTGCAGTGGCACCAGGTCGAACGGGGCGCCCGTCCGGAGGACACTCGCCGGCCGGCAAGACGAAGACGGGGAAGCCGCGGCGGGTGCCTATCTCCACGCGGCTGCTCAGCATCCTGGAGATGCGCGAGACGGCCCTCAGGACGGCCCTGGAGCTCGCTGACGACGATCCGACGCCGGGCGCTGGACGTGTTCGGGAACGAGATCGGCGAGCAGGTGGGCTCTGTGAAGACCGCCTGGTGCTCGGCGTCGATCGCGCCAAGATTCACGACCTGCACTTTCACGATCTCCGGCGCGAGGCGGGCTCGGTATGGATCGAACGCGGCGTGTCGATCGCCAACGTCCAGAAGTGGCTCGGCCACGCGAACATCAGCCAGACGTCGAAGTATCTGGCGACGACGACGCCGGCGAACACGAGGCGATGCGGCGGTTCGAAGCGCGCCTCGGGCCGGTTGACACCGATTGACACGGAAGGTGGCACAGCGCCGCCTGCGGTCGGCACCATAGCGACACAATCGCCACGAAAAACTTCAACAAAACACAGAGATGGCACGAACGGTATGGCATCTGCCGAAGCCTGTTAACCGGAGGGTTGCTGGTTCGAATCCAGCCTGAGGAGCCATTCCCTCGCGCTCGGTCGGTCATGTCTCCCAGGCGTCTTCCGCCCGTCGCGCGGCTCGCGCCGCGACTCGGGGCGAA
>CAVVIG010000010.1:0-891267 GCA_963748265.1 uncultured Acidobacteriota bacterium
TGCTTCCCGACGACGGCCGCCCGGCGGCAGACCGGCTGATTCTGATCGACGAGGCGCTCACCCCGGATTCGTCGCGGTTCTGGCCACGCGACGGCTACGCGCCCGGCGGTGCACAA
Source organism: uncultured Acidobacteriota bacterium (assembly GCA_963748265.1). Lineage (GTDB taxonomy): Bacteria > Acidobacteriota > Vicinamibacteria > Vicinamibacterales > CAVVIG01 > CAVVIG01. The sequence continues at coordinate 117 of CAVVIG010000010.1, forward strand.
CCGAGCTTCGACAAGCAATTCGTCCGCGACTACCTCGAGGCCATCAAGTGGAACAAGCAGCCGCCCGTGCCGTCGCTGCCCGACGACGTGGTCCTGAAGACCCGCGAGAAGTACCTCGAAGCGTACCGGCGCCTGACCGGGCGGGAACTCGCGTGATCGCCGATCGCCTGGACAAGCTGGTCGAGGAGATGGTGGACAAGGGCGTCCGGTTCGAGGACGCGGTGCGCGAGTTCGAGAAGAGGTTCATCGCGCGCGTGCTCGCCAGCCAGGAGGGGTCGCTGACGAGGACCGCCGACGCGCTCGGCATCCACCGCAACACGCTCACCCGCAAGATGGGCGAGTAACAAGAATCAGGAAGAGAAGTTAGAAAGTTGGTGAGTTGGAGAGTTGGAAAGTTGGTGAATTGACGCCCTAAGCCACCTCAATTCACCAATTCATCTGTTCCCCACCTCCCCAATCGCCCGCGCCAGCCCCGTTAGCAGTCTCGGCTTGACACTGCCAGATGCTCCCATATAATTAGCAGTCGGCTGGGTCGAGTGCTAACGTCCTTGCGCTCGCCGCCACGGGTTCAACGGAAGGCCCCAGACGAGGCCCCTCACACTCACTAACGACGGAGCACAAGCATGAACGTCAGACCGTTGCACGACCGAATCATTGTCCAGCGCATCGACGAAGGCGAGCAGAAGGTCGGCGGGATCATCATCCCGGACACCGCCAAGGAGAAGCCGCAGCAGGGCAAGGTCATCGCCGCCGGCAACGGCAAGTCGAAGGACGATGGCAAGCGGATCCCCCTCGACGTGAAGGCAGGCGACATCATCCTCTTCGGCAAGTACTCCGGCCAGGAAATCAAGCTCGACGGCGAGGAGTACCTCATCATGCGCGAGGACGAAGTGCTCGCCGTTCTCGAGAGCGCCAAGAAGTAGAAATCGCGGCGCTTCGGCACCGCCTTGAAACGGCGGACCCGCAGGTCCGCACTCCAGGAGACACGACAACATGGCAAAGCAGATTGTGTACGGCGAGCAGTCACGCCAGGCCGTACTGCGCGGCGTCAACCAGCTGGCCGACGCGGTCAAGGTCACGCTCGGTCCGAAGGGACGCAACGTCGTCCTCGACAAGAAGTTCGGCTCCCCGACGATCACGAAGGACGGCGTCACGGTCGCCAAGGAAATCGACCTGAAGGACCCGCTCGAGAACATGGGCGCGCAGATGGTCCGCGAGGTCGCCAGCAAGACGTCGGACATGGCGGGTGACGGCACCACGACGGCCACCGTGCTCGCGCAGGCGATCTATCGCGAGGGCGCGAAGAACGTCGTCGCCGGCGCCAACCCGATGGACATCAAGCGCGGCATCGAGAAGGCGGTCGAGGCGATCACCGACGAGCTGAAGAAGATGTCGAAGCCGGTCAGCGGCAACATGGTCGCGCAGGTCGGCACCATCTCGGCGAACAACGACCGAGACGATCGGCACCATCATCGCCGACGCGATGGACAAGGTCGGCAAGGACGGCGTCATCACCGTCGAAGAGGCAAAGACGCTCGAGACCTCGCTCGAGGTCGTCGAGGGCATGCAGTTCGACCGCGGCTACCTGTCCCCCTACTTCGTCACCGACCCCGAGCGGATGGAAGTGTCGCTCGAGAACCCGGTCATCCTGATCCACGAGAAGAAGATCAGCTCGATGAAGGACCTGCTGCCGGTGCTCGAGCAGGTGGCGCGCCTCGGCCGCCCGCTGCTCATCATCGCGGAGGACATCGAGGGTGAGGCGCTGGCGACGCTCGTCGTCAACAAGCTGCGCGGCACGCTGCAGGCCGCCGCGGTGAAGGCGCCCGGCTTCGGCGATCGCCGCAAAGCCATGCTGGAGGACATCGCCGTCCTGACCGGCGGCCGCGCCATCACCGAGGACCTCGGGATCAAGCTGGAGAACATCAAGATCGACGATCTCGGCAAGGCCAAGAAGATCACCATCGACAAGGACAACACCACGATCGTCGAGGGCGGGGGCGCCTCGCCGGCGATCGAGGGCCGCGTGAAGCAGATCCGCGCGCAGGTCGAGGACACCACCTCGGACTACGACCGCGAGAAGCTGCAGGAGCGGCTGGCGAAGCTGGTGGGCGGCGTCGCCGTCATCAAGGTCGGTGCGGCCACCGAGACCGAGATGAAGGAGAAGAAGGCGCGCGTCGAGGACGCCATGCACGCCACGAAGGCGGCGGTCGAAGAGGGCATCGTCCCGGGCGGCGGCGTGGCGCTGCTGCGCGCCGGTCGATGCGCTCGAGCGGTCTGAAGCTGGTTGGCGATCAGCAGATCGGCGTCAACATCGTGTCGCGCGCCATCGAGGAGCCGATGCGGTGGATCGCGACCAACGCGGGCCACGAAGGCTCGATCGTCGTCCAGAAGGTCCGCGAGATGAAGGACGAGGAAGGGCTTCAACGCGCTGACCGACACCTACGAGAACCTGGTGCAGGCCGGCGTCATCGACCCGGCGAAGGTCGTCCGCATCGGCGCTGCAGAACTCGTCGTCGATCGCGTCGCTCCTGCTCACGACCGAAGCACTCATCTGCGAGATTCCGGAGGACAAGAAGGAAGCGCCGGCGATGCCGGGCGGCGGCGGTATGGGCGGGATGTACTGACCGTAGGAAGTTAGAACTTAGAACTTAGAGGTCAGAAGTTCTGAGAGAGATCGAGGGGCGCGCAGGCTTTCGGGCTTGCGCGCCCTTCGTTTGTACGCGGCCGATGCGGCACCCGTGCGGCGCACTCGCCTGAGCTGACGACCGATTGAATTCGGGCTTCGTGGCCTTCGTGCGGAAGGCTTGGGTGAGCTAACGGAGCGTGAACGTCAGCTCGATCGTGATCTGCACCGGCACCGGCTCGCCCATGCGCGTGCCTGGCGCGAAGCGCCACTGGCGCGCGGCCTTGATTGCTTCCTGATCGAGCCCGAAGACCGAGTCGAGCGATCGGAGCACCTGGATGTCGGTGACCGCTCCGTCCGGACGCACGACGCACTGCGAGCAGCACGGTGCCCTGCACCTTCGCGCGCATCGCGTCGGAGGTGTATGCCGGCTTTACCTCGCGCAGGATACGCGGCAGCGTGACGCCGTTGCCGGGTTGATACACGCCGCCGCCAGTCCCGCCGCCGGACCCCTGGCCAAGCCCCGACCCGGTGCCGGATCCGATGCCGGACCCTATGCCGGTGCCCGCCCCGCCGCCAGTCCCGGCACCCTGCGACGGCGTCGGCGGTCCGGGAGGCGCGTCGATGGAACCAGGCAGCGCCTCGGCGCCCGCGGCGAGCTCCCTCGCCGGGATGTTGAACTCCTGCGGCGGCGGCTGCGGCTCCTGCTCCTTCGGCTGCTGCAGCGGTTCGAGCGCCTTGGGCCGTTCTACCGGCACCGTAATCTTGTCCTTGCCCGGCTGCTCGGCCTGACGGGGTGGCTCCTTCATGCGGTTGCCGCCACCGCCGCCGCCGCCACCCGGGCCGGGCTCGCTCAGCCAGACCATCTGCGCGTTGTACTCGTCCGGCATCTCAGGCAGCGTGACCTGCCCGTCACCCACGCCGCGGCCGAGGAGGATCAGCAGCCCGACGACAGCAAAATCGAGGGCGAGCGCCCCCAGCACCGCGGCCGGGAGACGCTTCGACTGCTGTTCGAATGAAAAAGTGAGTTCAGGCGGGTGGGCGCCTTCAACGTGGACCGAGAGATGCCCGGCCGATACGTTGACGCGCGGTTCGCCCGACGACGAGCGCTCTGCCATGGGCAACGGAACCTGACTGGTAGACAGAGTTTATTGTGGCTTAGGGGTATGCCCGCTGCAACTGCAAAAGGGATACCTCGGCCGAGGGTGTCTGACTGTTTTCGACGCTGTTGGTGACGATCTGGTCGCAGCTGTCGAATCAGACGCGGCCGGTCCACGCGCCGATGGCCGCGTTACCACCACCATACGCGTGCAGCGAAGCCAGCGCGTCCGCGGCGCGCGACTCGCTGTGCACCGCGACAAGCACGCCGCCCCTGGCGGTGAGCATCTCGAAGATGCGCGCGTCGTGCGACTGGAACCCCACGCGGCGCATCGTGCCCGCGAGCCCGAGGCGGGCCAGGTCGTCCGACGCGCCCTGAAGCACCGGCACGAGTGGTCCTCGTGCAATCGACGTCCCGACCGCCGCGATCTCGATCGACTGAGCCGCCGTGGCGAACACGCGCTCGACCAGCGCGCTCGAATCAGCCGACGCCGGTGCAATCACGCTGAGGATATCGGCGCCCAGCCCGATCCGGAGCAGCGCATCGATGCCTTTTGACGCCCAGGCGGCGTCCTGAAACACGCCGGCGGTGACACGGCCATCGTCAGCGTGAGCCATGCGGAGGGCGAGTCATCGGCGCTACTCTAGCATGCGCTCCGGGTCCGATCGGTCACCGCGACACGTAGCCGTCGCGCGCACGCACGCGCAGTCCGGGACGATCGACGCGCACGGAGATCGCGCGCCAGCCGGGCGTGACGCTGGCGCTGCGACGCGGCACGTAGCCGAGCAGATACTGATGCCGTAACTCCCGGGCGATGCCTGTCAGCGTCTGCGACAACTTCGATATGTCGCGGACGCCGAACGACCGGCCGCCCGTGAGCGCCGCCAGTTCCACGAAGATCGGCGGCTGCGTCGCGCCGAGCGCGATCGGGTAGACCTGCACGTCGCGCGAGCGCACGTGCGCCATCATCGCGGCGGCATCCGTTTCGCTGTACCGATCGACGCCGTCTGAAATGAGCAGGAGCGCGCGCCTGCCGGCCCCAGGCTGGATGGCATCGACGGCCGACACGACGGCGTCGTGCAGCGGCGTCGTGCCCCACGGCGTCAGCGCGAGGAGCGCATCGTAGGCCGCCCGATGGTCGTTCGACAGAGGCGTGAGGATGTCCACGCCGCTGCCGATCGCAAGCAGGGTCACGCGATCGTCGGGCCGCAGTTCGCCGAGCAGGCGCTGCACGGCGGACGTGGCCTGCGTCAGGCGCCCTGCTGGCATGCTGAAGCTGCGATCCACCGCGATGGCGAGCGCAAGGGGCAGGCTGCCCGCCGCAAACGTCTCCACAACCTGCGGCTCGCCGTCTTCCTCGACCTTAAAGGCGTCGGCCGGCAGCCCGCTGACGGGCTCACCCCGCGCGTCCAGAACGGTTGCGTAGACCTCGACGAGGCTTACCCCCGACGCGAACTGCCCGCTTGCCGCTATCACGCTGAGCGACAAGCACATAAAGAAAAGCGGAACAAAAAGCCGGGCGCGCGGTGATAAGATCAACGCCGTTCCCCGGGTCGCTAACCGCACACCGTGTCCGGCGCGCGGGTTCCCAACGGGGAGGAGTGTCACCATGGGCCGCATCGGGATGCCAGAACTGCTCATCATTCTGGCGATCATCATCGTCATCTTTGGTGCCAGCCGCTTGCCAGGACTGGGCAAGGGGATCGGCAGCGCCATCCGGAACTTCAAGGAAGGCATCAAGGGCGGTGACGAGGCGGAGCACAAGAGCTAGCGGCGCTTCCCGCGCCGCGTCTCCCGCTCCCGCCGCCCCGGCCGTATCTTCTTGCCGGGGCGCTCGCCTTTCGGCCGTGCCTTCGATCGGCGCGGCCCGCGCTCCCCGCCGCGCACGCGCTCCAGGATGTCGATCAACGCCAGGTCGATCTGCCGCGCGTCCATGTTGACCCGCACGACCTGCACGTTCACCTTGTCGCCGAGCCGGTAGGTCTTCTCCGTGTTCTCGCCCCGCAGCAGGTGTGCTGCCTCGACGAACCGGTAGTAGTCGTCGGCCATCGTCGACACGTGGACCAGGCCTTCGACATAGTGCTCGACGAGTTCGACGAACAGGCCGAAGGCGGCGACGCCGGTGACGTAGCCTTCGAACTCGTCGCCGACCTTGTCGGCCATGAACTTCACCTTCTTCCACTGCAGCAGCTCGCGCTCGGCGTCGTCGGCCCGCCGCTCCATCTCCGAGGTGTGCCGCGCAACCTCCGGCAGGTCCTCTTCGAGTGCCTCGCGCTGATCGTCGTTCAACAGCGCGTGACGTGACGCCCGGAGCGCGCGGTGGACCACCAGGTCCGGATACCGGCGAATCGGCGAGGTGAAGTGCGTGTAGCTGGCGGTGGCGAGTCCGAAGTGCCCGTTGTTCTGCGGCGAATACCGCGCCTTCTGCATCGTCCGCAGCATCAGAAACGCGATTGGCTTCTCCTCGGGCTTCCCTTCGATCCGCTCGATCAGCTTCTGGAAGTGGCGCGGGCGCAGCGCGCTCATCGGCGCGCCGAGGCTGAGGCCGAAGGTCGTGACGAATTCCTCGAACTTGGCGACCTTCATCGGATCCGGTTCCTCATGGATCCGGTACAGCGCCGGCGCAGCCTGCGCCTCGAGGAACGAGGCCACGGTTTCGTTCGCGAGGAGCATGAACTCCTCGATCAGGCGATGCGCGACGTTGCGCTCGAGCGCGACGATCGCTTCCACCGCGCCGCCGGAGTCCATGATGACCTGCGCCTCGTTCAGGTCGAAGTCGATCGATCCGCGGCGCCGCCTCGCATCGTTGAGGATCTGAAACAACTCGCGCATTGTCTCGAACATCGGCACCAGGTCCGCGTACCGCTCCATCAGTGCGGGATCGCGATCGGTCAGAATGCCGTTGACCGCGGTGTACGTCATCCGCTCGTCGCTGTTGATGACGCCGTCGTGGAACTCCTCGCGCTCCACTTCGCCGCGCCGGTTGACCTCCATGAAGCAGGACTGCACGAGCCGATCGACGTAGGGATTGAGGCTGCACAGCCCGGTCGACAGCTCGGACGGGAACATGTGCACTGCACGCTCCGGGAAGTACACCGACGTGCCGCGCTGGTACGCCTCGCGATCGAGGGCGCTGCCCTCGTGCACGTAGTGCGAAACGTCCGCGATGTGGACGCCGAGCCAGTAATTCCCGTTTGGCAGCTTCTCGATCGTGATCGCATCGTCGAAGTCGCGGGCGTGCTCGCCGTCGATCGTGACGGTCGGGAGTCCACGGAAATCGGTACGGTCGCGCAGGTCGCGCTCGGACACCGCAGACCCGAGCCGGCGCGCCTCGTCGACGGCCTCGTCGGAGTGTGCGTCGGGAATGCCGAACTTCCGGATGATGATCTCGGTGTCGACTCCGGGCGCGTCGATGTCGCCGAGCACCTCCGCGACACGCCCGATGGCGCCGCGCGTGGCGGTCGGCCATCGCGTCAGCTCCAGCGTCACCATCTCGCCGGGCGACGCGCCACCCTCCTGCCCTGCCGGCACCAGGATGTCCATCAGCACACGCCGATCGAACGGGACGACAAAGCCCATGCCCTGCTCGTCCCGGTCGTACCGGCCGACGAGCCACGTGTTGCTGCGCTCGAGGATGCGAATGACGCGCCCCTCGACCCGGCCGTCGCTCTTCACCCGCTCGATGCGCACGACGACGCGATCGCCGTGCATGGCCTCGTTGAGGTGCGGCCCCGCGATGTAGATGTCGCCGCCGCCGCTGTCCAGAGCGCGCTCGGGCTCGACGAACCCGTAGCCCGCCGGATGCGCCTGCAGACGGCCGACGTAGAGGTCCATCTTCTCGGGCAGGCCGAACCGCTGGCCGCGCAGCTGGATCAGTTCACCGGACGAGACGAGTGCTTTGATGTGGCGCCTGAAGGTGGTCCGCTCTTCACGCGGGATCTTCAGCAACTGCAGGAGCTCACGGGTGCCGGCTGGGTGATGCACGCGCGCGCGCATCTGCTCGAGGATCTCGTCTCGGGTCAGCATCTCGAGTCAGGCTAGCAGAAACAGCTGAAGGTCCCCGACGTTGGTGCCGGTCGGGCCCGTGACGACCAGGTCGCCGAGCCGTTCGAACCAGGCGTAGGCGTTGTTGGCGTCCAGATAGGCTGAGGGCTCGCCCAGGCCGGCGGCGCGGGCGCGATCGAGTGTCTGCGTGTCGGCCATCGCGCCGGCCGCGTCGGTCGGCCCGTCGATGCCGTCCGTCCCGATGCTCGCGAACGCGGCAGTTCCTCCTGCCGCTGCGAGCACTTCCGCAGCCGCGAGCGTCATCTCCTGATTCCGGCCGCCTCGCCCGTTGCCGACCACGTGCACTGTGGTCTCACCGCTCGCGATCACGCATGCAGGTCTTGGCAGCGCCCTCGCACGCCCGAGTGCCGCCCGGGCATGCTGCGCTCCGGCAACGCGGGCCTCCCCCACAACCGGGTCGGCGATCACCTCCACCGCGTACCCGAGACGCCGCGCCGCGTCCGCGGCGCCCTGCATCGCATCCGCGCGGCTTCCGATCAGCGCGGTCCGCGCGTGGCTCAATCGCGGGTCGCCAGGCTTCGGCGACTCCTCCCGATCGCCGCGCGCGCCGGCTTCCAGGTGTCTCATCACGCTGACCGGCAGCACGGATGCAGAACCGAAGGCCTCGACGATCTGCAGCGCGTCCGCGTAGGTCGAGGCATCGGGGACCGTCGGGCCCGATGCGATCACGCTCAGGTCGTCGCCGACGACGTCGGAGAGGACCAGCGCCCGGCATGCCGCAGGGCACGCGGCTGCCAGGCGTCCGCCCTTGATGGCGGACAGGTGCTTGCGCACGGTGTTGAGTCCGTAGATGTCCGCTCCCGATCGCAGCAGCACGGAGGTCGCGGCGCGCTTGTCTTCGAGTGTGAGCCCCTCGGCGGGCGCGGCCATCAGCGACGACGCGCCTCCCGACAGCAGGACGACGAGTTCGCCATCGGCGGGCACGGCGGCGCTGAGCGCAAGGGCGAGGCGGCCGCCGCGTTCGCTGCCGGCGCCGGGTTGCGGGTGTTCGGCAGTGACGGTCTCGACCGGAGCCGCGGTGGTCGCGCCGTAGGGGCGGGTCTTCAGATCCGCCCACGTATCTGGAGGTGCGATGACCAGAGCACGCTGGACGCGCGCGCCCATGCCCTCGAGCGCAGCGCGCACCATCGCCGGCGCCGCCTTGCCGGCGGCGATCAGCCACACGTTTCGATCGGACGACTCAGCCGCAAGCGCGCGTGCAACGAGGCGGGCGGGCTCCACCGCACTGACAGCCGCACGTGCGATCTGAATCAGGTCGGTTCGAATTGTCTCGAGTGGGGTGTTCAGTGACTGCGTCTGGGGTCGGGGTGGGAGGAGAGGCCGGTGACGGTGTCGATCTTCTTCAGGAGGCCGGAAACGACTTCGCCGGCGTTGTCTCTCGAACACAGCTGTTCGAGGTCGCCCATGATCCTTGTGAGCGCGCACTCGACTTCGGTTATCGCGCGCTCTGAAAAATAGGGCCGCTGCTGTTCGAGGCAGCGATGGTGACGGGCGAACTCTTGTCGGTAAAACTCGGTGATGGGGTGCAGCGCGCTGATCGGCCTCGAATCGGTCACGAAGCGTGGCATGCAGGTCCTCAAGGGGGTGATATCCGAGATGAACCCAGTGTAGAACCGCCTGAAAAGGCGTGTCAAGGCTCTGTAACGTCAGGCGCGCCGGCTGGCGGCGAGGCCAGCGAGACAGCCCACGACGAGCCCGCCCGCCACGAGCACCAGGCTCATCATGGGCGTGAGGAATCGAACCGAGGACAGGTTTACCGCCTGAGCCAGAGGCATCAATAGTGCCGGACGGGCCGCGATGAAGGCGATCCCGAGCGCGACCAGCGCCACAACCGCGCCGATCCCGCCATGAAGCGCGCCCTCCATGACGAACGGGCCGCGCACGTACGCCTGCGGCGCGCCGACGAGCTGCATGATTTCGAGTTCGTCGCGGCGTGCGGCGAGCGCCAGCCGTACGACGTTGGCGAGCGTGAGTGCCGCCGCAAGCATCAGTGCTCCGCCGAGTGCAAAGCCGACAACCCTGAGTAGACGGATCCCGTTCAGCAGGCGATCGAGCCACTCCTTGTCGTAGCGAACGTCGGCGACGCCGGCCGTCGCACGCAGCCGCGTGACGAGTACGTCTACGCGCTCCGGTGCCGACTCGGACGGCCGCAGCCGGACCTCGAACGACGCAGGCAACGGGTTCTGCTCGAGAGCGGTGATGGTCGCCGCCAGATCCGAGAAGGTCTGCGTGAAGCGGCGCAGCGCGTCGGCCTTCGACACGAAGGTGACCCCGGCCACGGCGTCCTCCGCGGAGAGCTGCCGCTCGATCTCCGCGCGGTCGGCATCGCCCAGATCGTCGGCGACGTACACAGACAGTTCCGCCGCGCCGCTCCACTCCTGCGCCAGCCGCTCGAGGTTCGACGTGACGATCAGGAAGGCGCCGAGCACGAAGAGCGCGATGGCAATCGTGGCCGTGGAGAGCAGCCCTGAGCTCCACCCGCGCCACAGGCTCGCCACCGCTTCGTCGAACGCGTAGCGAAGCAGGCGCACGTCAGGCGATCTCCAGGAGCCGGCCGTGGTCCAGCGTGATCGCGCGATGGCCGACGCGCCGGATCATCTCGCGGTCGTGTGTCGCCACGAGCACCGTGGTGCCGCGTGCGTTGATGTCGCGAAACAGGTTCATGATGTCGAGCGACAGATCCGGATCCAGGTTGCCCGTCGGCTCGTCCGCCAGCACGATCTGGGGGTCGTTCACGAGCGCGCGCGCGATGGCGACGCGCTGCTGCTCGCCGCCCGACAGTTCCTCGGGCAGGGCGTTCATCCGGTGCTGCAGCCCCACCCACTTCAGCATCTGGAACGTCTTGCGCTGGCGCGTGGCGACGTCGACGCCGAGCACGCGCATGACGAACGCAACGTTGTCGAACACGGTGAAGCGCGGGATCAAACGGAAGTCCTGGAACACGAAGCCGACCGAGCGACGGTACGTCTGGACTTCTGTGGGCGCGAGGTCGCTGAGCACACGCCCGGCGACCTTCAGCTGACCTTCGGTCGGCAGCTCTTCACGGAGCAGCAGCCGCAGCAGGGTGGACTTCCCCGCACCGCTGGCGCCGGTCAGGAACAGGAATTCGCCCTTGCCGATGGATAGGGAGAGGTCGCGCAGCGCGTAAACGCCACGGCTGTACACCTTCGAGAGGTGATAGGTCTCGATCACGCTGCCTGTGCACCCGCCGCCGTGGATTCGGTTATGGAAGTGAGAGGAGTATAGCACGCGGCCGCGCGGCAGCCGCGGCTAGGTCGTCTCGAGCGATCGCTTGAGCAGTTCGTTGACGCGTTTCGGGTTCGCCTTGCCGGCAGTCGCCTTCATCACCTGCCCCACGAGGAACCCGAAGGTGGCCGCCTTGCCCGCCCGGTAGCCGGCGACGGCGTCCGCATTGCGACCCAGCACGTCGGCGATGAGCGCCAGGATCTGCGCCTCGTCGTCGATCTGCGTAAGGCCCTCGGCCTTCACGATTGCGTCGGCACTCTGACCCGTCGCGAACATCTTCTCGAAGACCCCCTTCGCGATGGCGCCACTGATCGTGCCGCGATCGATCAGGGCGAGCATGCCGGCGAGGGCCTGCGGCTGGATCGGCGATGCCTCGATCGTGCGATCCGAGTCCCTGAGCAGCCGCGTCAGCTCGCCCATCATCCAGTTGCTGACCGCCTTCGGCGCACCACCCGCGCGGACGGCGGCCTCGAAGTACTCCGACAGCGCGCGCGTCTGCGTCAACTGACCGGCGTCGTACTCCGGGAGCGCGTACGCGTCGACGAACCGGCGTCGCCGCGCCTCGGGGAGCTCGGGCATCGACGTGCGGGCCGCGTCCACGCGAGCCGCGTCCACGACGACCGCCGGAAGGTCGGGATCCGGGAAGTACCGGTAGTCGTGCGCTTCCTCCTTGCTGCGCATCGAGACCGTCACGCCCGCGGCGGAGTCGAACAGGCGCGTCTCCTGCGGCACGCGACCGCCGTGTTCCACGAGGTCGATCTGCCGCTCGATCTCGTACTCGAGCGCCTTCTGGAGGAAGCGGAACGAGTTGAGGTTCTTCACCTCCGCCTTCGTGCCGAGCGCCGTCGCGCCGGCCGGGCGGACCGACACGTTCGCGTCGCAGCGAAGGCTCCCCTCCTCCATGTTCCCGTCGTTGACGTCGAGCCAGACGAGAATCGCACGCAGCCGCTCGAAGAATTCGGCGGCGTCGGAGGCCGACCGCAGGTCGGGCTCGGTCACGATCTCGATGAGCGGCGTGCCTGCGCGGTTGAAATCGACGTAGGTCTTGCGGTCGGAGTCGCCAAACCCTTCGTGCAGCGACTTGCCGGCGTCCTCTTCCATGTGGACGCGCGTGATGCCTATGCGCCGTGGGCCGCCGGGGACGGCGAGCTCCAGCGCGCCGGCGCTCGCGATCGGCTGCTCGTACTGCGAGATCTGGTAGCCCTTGGGCAGGTCGGGATAGAAGTAGTTCTTCCGCGCAAAGATCGACGTCTCGTTGATGCGGCACCCGAGCGCCAGGCCCGCGCGCACGGCGAGGTCCACGGCCGATCGGTTCAGCACCGGCAGCGACCCCGGAAACCCGAGGCACACCGGGCAGACGTTGGTGTTCGGCGCCTCCCCGAACGAAGTGCTGCAGCCGCAGAAGATCTTGGTCGCGGTGCGGAGCTGGGCGTGAATCTCCAGCCCGATGACCGCTTCATATGTCATACGCGGGGTCCTGCGGCGACGACGTCCGGGGGCACCGTGCGCGCGAAGTTTGCGAAGTTCTCGACGAACATCTTCGCCAGCCTGCCAGCCTGCGCGTCGTAGGCGTGCTTGTCGGCCCACGTCGTCCGAGGCGAGAGGATCTCGTCGGGCACGTCCGGACACGTGCGCGGCACCTGGAGGTTGAACACCGGATCGGTCTCGTAGAGGACGCCGTCGAGATCGCCCGCAAGCGCCGCACGGATGATCGCGCGCGTGAAGCGAATCGGCATGCGCGCGCCGACGCCGTACGGGCCGCCGGACCATCCGGTGTTCACCAGCCAGACCCGGACATCGTGGCGCGCGATCTTCTGTCCCAGCAGCTCCGCATATCGGCTCGGCGCCAGCGGCAGGAACGGCGCGCCGAAGCAGGTGCTGAAGGTCGCCTTCGGCTCCGTCACGCCCTTTTCGGTCCCGGCCACCTTCGCGGTGTAGCCGGAGAGGAAGTGGTACATCGCCGCGGCCGGCGACAGGCGCGCCACGGGCGGCAGCACGCCGAACGCATCGGCGGTCAGCATCACGACGTTGCGGGGATGACCGCCCTGTCCCGAGGGAACCGCGTTGTCGATGAACGAGATCGGATAGGCCGCCCGCGTGTTCTCGGTGAACTGGTCGGAGTCGAGATCGAGATGCCGCGTCTCGGCATCGATCGCGACGTTCTCGAGCACGGTGCCGAAGCGGCGGGTCGTGGCGTAGATCTGCGGTTCGGCCTCGGCCGAGAGGCGGATCGTCTTCGCGTAGCAGCCGCCCTCGAAGTTGAACACGCCGTGATCGCTCCAGCCGTGCTCGTCGTCGCCGATCAGGCACCGCTCGGAATCGCTCGACAGCGTCGTCTTGCCGGTGCCGGAGAGACCGAAGAACAGCGCGACGTCGCCGTCCGGCCCCACGTTGGCCGAGCAGTGCATCGAGAGCACGCCGCGCAGCGGCAGCAGGTAGTTCAGCGTGCTGAAGACCGACTTCTTGATCTCGCCGGCGTAGCTGGTGCCGCCGATGAGCACGATGCCCCGCGACAGATTCAGCGCGATGACTACCTCGGAGTTCGTGCCGTGGCGGGCCGGGTCGGCACGGAACGACGGGGCGTCCACGATCGTCAGCTCCGGCGCGTGTTGCACGCCGTCACCCGGAATCAGCAGGTTGCGCGCGAACAGGCTGTGCCACGCGTACTCGCTGACGACGCGGACCGGCAGCTGATAGCGCGCGTCCGCACCGGCCAGGCAGTCCTGCACGTACAGCTCCGCTCCGCGCAAGGCGGTGAGCATGTCCTGGTGCAGGCGATCGAAGTGCACGACGTCCAGCGGGCGATTCGGTCCGCCCCACGACACGTGCTGTTCGCTGGACGGCTCGCGCACGATGAACTTGTCGTTCGGCGAGCGGCCCGTGTGTTGCCCTGTCCGGCAGACGAGCGGACCCTCGGCTGCGATGACCCCTTCGTGACGTCTGACCGAATGCTCGTAGAGAACCGCCGGGGCCAGGTTCCAGTGCGCCTGCGCGTTTTCGATACCCTCGGCGTCCAGAGAACGGCTGCGGTCAACGCCCGATGTCATTGGCAGCTCCTAACGTGTGCTGTGACAGGCACATCCGCGGAAGTTCGCGATCGTACTCGCCCGTTTCGAACGAAGTCAACAAACAGACGGGGCTGCGGTAGACTGTAAACATCACGAAAACCGCGGCGTAATCCTGCAATGAGTGACCAGCGGAACGTGCAACCTGCCAACCCGCGACCTGCCGACGCCACGCCGCCGGCGCGCCCTGCGCGACCGGGTCCGGCGTCCGCGCCTGCCGAGCCTTCGCCCGACACGCGCCTCGCGGTCGAGGTTCGCCAGCTGGTCGAGCATGGCGCCATGGACGAAGCCCGCGAGCGGTTCGCCGGGCTCGTTGCAACACACCAGCGGCGCGGCCTGCGCATCGCCTATCAGTACCTGCGCGACGCCGCAGACGCCGACGAGGCCGTGCAGGACGCCTTCCTCAAGGCTTTCACGCACATCACGACGTATCGCGACGCGTGGCCCTTCGAGGTGTGGTTCACGAGGATTCTCATCAACGGCTGCCTGGATCGGCGCAAGGCGCGGGCGCGCCGCGAGCGCTGGTTTGCAGCGCCCGACGAGAACGTGCTCCGCGACAGCCAGGCGACAGTGGGGGGCGCGCCGGAACCGGATCCTGAGGCCCGCCTGCTCGCACGCGAACGGCGCAGCCGCATTGCCGCCGCGGTCGATCGCCTGGATGGACGGCAGCGCACGGTATTCATGCTGTGCCATTACGGCGACTGCTCCCCGCGGGACGTCAGCGCAATGACCGGCATCAACGAGTCGACGGTCCGTGTCCACCTGTTCCGCGCGGCCCGGAAGCTGCGCGGCCTTCTTGGGGGTCAGTCGTGATCGGGCACTCTCGTCACCTGAAAGACGATCGGCTCTTCGACTGCTATGTCGCGACGCAAGGCGGCGAGATGGTCGACCCGCCCGCGGCCGAACACCTCGCCGAGTGCGCCGACTGCAGTCGCCGGTACGCAGAGCTGACGATCTTCATGGACGGGCTGCGCGACGAAGCCGACGCCGAAGTCGAGGAACTGTTCCCGACCGAACGTCTGGTGGCGCAGCAGCAGAACATCTTCCGCCGGCTCACGCACGTGCATCGCCCGGCGCGCATCATCAGCTTCCCGGCGCGCGAACTGGCGGCGGCGATGCCCTCGTCCGGCCGCGTGCCGCCGCGATGGCTGGCGGCTGCCGCCGCCGCGGGCCTCTTCATCGGTGTCGCAGTGGGCGGGGTCTTCGGCCCCGCCGGCATGCGTCGCGATGCATCGATGCAGGTTGCGGCACCGCCGATGAGCGCGCCGCGCGTCGCCGCCTCACCGGCGGTCAGGGTCAACACGCCGGTCGAATCGCCCGACGACGACGCCTTCCTGCTGCAACTGGAGATGGCCCTGGCGCAGCCGACGCTGCGCGAACTGCAGTCGTTCGACGCGCTGACGCCGGAGGTTCGCGAAATCGGGGCTCGAGTGCGGTAGGATCGTAAATCCACCGCCCGGATGCCCTCCCTCATCTTCCGTAAAGGTCTCGATCTGAAGGATGCCGTCGCCGGCATCCTCGCCGAGAACTATCACAGCCGCGTCATCGATCAGATCAAGGCGAACGACTACCGGTACGACGCAGGCCGCCTGACGATCCATCTGGCGAGGGAGTTCGGCTTCTGCTACGGCGTCGATCGGGCCGTGGACTATGCCTACCAGGCAAGGACCCGATTCCCCCGGCAACACGTGTTCCTGACCGGCGAGATCATCCACAACCCGCACGTCAACGACCAGCTGCGCGCGATGGGCGTCCGGTTCCTGAGCGACCCCGGCGAGTCGATCGACGCGCTGCAGCCCGACGACGTCGTGATCCTGCCGGCGTTCGGCGTCACGATCGAGATGCTGCGCGGGCTCGATGGCCGCGGCTGCACGCTGGTCGACACCACCTGCGGGTCGGTCCTGAACGTCTGGAAGAACGTCCGGCGGTACGCGGACAACGGCTACACGTCGGTCATCCACGGGAAGGTGTGGCACGAAGAGACGCAGGCCACGGCCTCGCAGGCCGTCGAGCACGGTGGCGCATACCTGGTGGTCTTCGACGCCGCGGAGGCGGCTGAGGTCTGCAGGTACGTGCGCGACGGCGGCGATCGCGACGCGTTCCTCGCGCGCTTCGGCAAGG
Organism: uncultured Acidobacteriota bacterium; assembly: GCA_963748265.1. Classification (GTDB taxonomy): domain Bacteria; phylum Acidobacteriota; class Vicinamibacteria; order Vicinamibacterales; family CAVVIG01; genus CAVVIG01. The sequence goes on from CAVVIG010000010.1 coordinate 16,336, forward strand.
CCGCCTCAGCCGGGTTCGACCCCGACCGGGACCTGCTGCGCATCGGCCTGGCCAACCAGACGACGATGCTGATGTCCGAGTCGCTGAATATCGGGGACATGCTGAGGGAAGTGATGCTGGCGCGGTGGGGTGCCGCGGCCCTGGAGACGCATTACCAGGCGTTCGACACCATCTGCAGCGCCACGCAGGATCGGCAGGACGCCGTGGTGGCCCTGCTGCGCGAGCGGCCGGTGGACCTCATGCTCGTGATCGGGGGCTACAACAGCAGTAACACCGCCAATCTGGCGCGGATTTGTGCGGCGTCCACGCCCACCTTCCACGTGGCCGACCCCGACTGCCTGGTGTCGGCCTCCGAAATCCGGCACAGGCCGATTGGGGCCAAGGTCGAGGTGACGGCGGGTGGCTGGCTTCCGCCGGCCGGGCTGGTCACCGTTGGGCTCACGTCTGGCGCGTCGACGCCCGACAACCTGGTTGGGGCGGTCGTCGCCAAGCTCGAAGCGTTCTGCGCCTGAGCGGCCGTCCGGTCGCCGCCGCCGGCACAGAAAAAAAGTTGGTCCGCACCTTAAACGCAGCCGCCGGTCGCATCGTATTCCCTTCCAGGACAACACTTTTCAGAGGTTTGACGATGACGAGTCTGCTGCGGCTGCCGCTGGTGCTCGCCGCACTCCTGCTGGTTGGGGGACCGGTCCTGGCACAGAACAAGCCGGGGACGCCCGCAACGCCGGGTTCGACCGGCGCCCCGGGGTCGGCTGGCGCCCCCGCATCGCCTGGCGCGCAAGGGTCGGTCCGGCCGCCGCGGCCGGCCGGCATTTCGGCCCCTCCGTTCGCCTGGTGGAAGTCCGAGCCGTTCAAGTCGGAGCTCGGTCTGACGACCGACCAGTCCGCGCGGATCGACAAGATCTGGGAAACGACCCGTCCCGAGCTGCGCCAGGAGTGGGACGAACTGTCGCGACTCGAAGAGAAGCTCTCCCGTCTGCTGCAGAACGACGCTGACGAAGCGGCGCTGGCGCGCCAGATCGATCGCGTCGAAACAGCGCGCGCGAGCGCGAACAAGACCCGCTCGCTCATGCTCGTCCAGATGCTCAAAGTGCTCTCGCCCGATCAGCGCGATCGCTTCAACACGATGCACGCTCGCTGGCAGGACGAGCGGCAGCCGCGCCGATCTGATTCGCAACGCCGTCCGGAACGTTGAACGACCCAGCTACTGAAGGAAGTTTTCGGAACATGAAACGTCACATCGCTGTTTTCGCTCTGGTCTGCGCCGGCTTCGCCGGCGGCGCTTCGAACGTCTCGAGCCAGACCACCACCGTTACCGACGAACGCGTCCAGGAATTGATCCGGGTGGCCGCGGCACGCGCGGGCGTCAGCCCCGGCGCGCCTGGCGCCAGCGCCCAGACAGGCGTGCAGGACGCCCGTCCGATGCTCCCGCTGACGCTCGACGATGCGATCAAGCTCGCGCTCGAGCGGAATCTCGACATCGCCGTGCAGCGTCTGAACCCGTCGACCTTCGACTTCTCCGTTCGAGCCTGCTGGCGAACTACCGCCCAACGCTCACGTCCAACGTCAGCCACCAGGCGGTGACCAACCCGTCCACGCAGACGATTTCGGGCGCGGCCGCAGGCCAGGGGATCGAGAACGGCACCACGCTCTACAACGCGGGGGTCCAGCAGAACTTCCGCCGCGGCGGCGGCACGCTGGCGCTGACGCTGAACAACAACAAGCAGACGACCACCAGCCTCACGGCGCTGTACAACCCGGCCTTCAACACGAACTGGACGGCGCAGTACACGCAGCCGCTGCTGCGCGGCTTCAGCATCGACCAGACGCGTCAGCAGCTGGTCGTCACGCACCTGAACCAGGAGATCAGCGAGATCCAGCTGCAGGCATCGATCATCAACACGGTCTCCAACGTCAGGAACGCGTACTGGGACTTGGTGTTCGCCACGCAAGCGGTTGAAGTGGCGAAGCGGTCGGTGGAGCTTGCGGAACAACTGGTCCGTGACAACCAGACCCGCGTGGAAATCGGCACGATGGCGCCGATCGACGTCGTGCAGGCGCAGTCGCAAGCCGCAACACAGCGCCAGAACCTCGCGCAGGCGGAAGGCACACGGCGCAACAACGAGCTGGTGCTGAAGCGGCTCATCGTCAACGGCACGCAGGATCCCAACTGGGCTGCGGCGATCGAGGCCGTGGATCGTCCCGAGTTCGTGCCGGAGCCGATCGATGTGACCGCGGCCGTGCGCCGCGCGCTCGACACGCGGACCGACCTGCAGCAGGCACGCAAGAACCTGCAGGTGAACGACACCACCCTGAGCTTCATGCGCAACCAGACGCTGCCCCAGGCCGATCTCGTCGCGCGCTACGGGCTCATCGGGCAGGGCGGCACGCAGTACATCACGAGCGGCAGCGGCGTGAACCGCACCGTCACGGGCACCATTCCCGGCGGCTACGGCGACGCGCTGGGCTCGCTGTTCAATCGCAGCTTTCCCACCTGGAACGTCTCGCTGGCCGTGAGCTACCCGATCGGCACGAGCGCGGCCGAGGCGAACGTCGCCCGTGCCCGCGTGCAGTTGAACCAGGTCGAGGCACAGATCCGGCAGATCGAGCTGCAGATTGCGACCGACGTGACCAACGCGGCCACGCAGGTCCAGAACAACGTCGAGCGGGTCCAGGCGGCCCAGGCGGCGCGCGAGTTCGCGCAGCGACAGCTCGAGGCCGAGCAGAGCAAGTTCGAAGTGGGCATGTCGACGAACTACTTCGTGGTGCAGGCGCAGCGCGACCTGGCCACGGCAGAGAACGTCGAGCTGCAGGCGGTGCTCGCCTACCGCCGTGCGCTCGTCGAACTGGAACGGCTGCAGCAGACCTCGCTCAGCACCTCGAACATCACGATTCTGGGCCGGTAGGCGGCAGACCAGGAAGCACACAGACCTTATGAAGCGCGTCATCATCGTCCTCGTTCTCCTCGCGGTCGGCGGCGGGGGCTACTACGTGTACAAGTCCCGCGCGGCGGCTGGCGAGTTGGCTGCGGCAGGCGGCCCTGGCGGCGCTGGAGCGCAGCAGGGAGGGGCGCGCCCGGGCGGCGGCGGCTTCGGAGGCGGCGGGTTCGGCGGGTTCGGCGGTGGCGGATTCGGCGGCGGTCCCCGCATGCCGATGACCGTGGAGCTTGCGGCCGTGAAGCGCGCCGACATGTCCGAGAGCATGTCGGTTGTCGGCAACCTGATCGGCCTCGCGACGGTTGAGTTGGTGCCCAAGGTGAGCGGACGGCTCGAGACGGTGGCCGTGCGGCTCGGCGATCGCGTCTCGCGCGGTCAGCTGATCGCCAAGGTCGAGGACCGCGAAATCCTCGAGCAGGTGAAGCAGGCGCAAGCGTCCTACGAGGTGGCGGCCGCGACGATCCGGCAGCGCGAAGCGGACCTGCGGCTGGCGCAGACCAACCTCGATCGCTCGCGCAACCTCTACGAGCGCCAGCTCATTCCCAGGCAGACTTTCGACGATACCGACGCGCGCTACCAGGCGGCCACCGCGCAGCTCGATCTCGCGCGCGCGCAGTTCTCACAGGCAGAAGCGCGTCTCGACGAGCTCAAGATCAACCTGGCGAACACCGCGATTGTGTCGCCGGTGAGCGGGTTCATCGGCAAGCGGTCGCTCGATCCGGGCGCGTGGGTCACACCGAACTCCGCCTTCATCTCGGTTGTGGACATCAGCCTGGTGCGCCTCGTCGCCAACGTGGTCGAGAAGGACCTGCGCCGCATCTCCAAGGGGATGCCGGCCGACGTCACCGTCGACGCGTTCCCCGGCGAGCAGTTCAAGGCGCGGATCGCCAACATCGCGCCGGTGCTCGATCCGGCCACGCGGACAGCGCAAATCGAAGTCGAGATCGACAACCAGACCTTCCGGCTGAAGCCGGGCATGTACGCGAAGGTCGACTTCACGGTCGATCGCAGGGCGAACACGCTGGTGGTTCCGGCGAACGCGATCGTCACGGTCAACGGCAAGCAGGGCGTGTTCCTGCCCGACGAGGGTGACGTCGCAAAGTTCCAGGAGATCACTGTCGGGATGATGCAGCCGGACCGTGTGGAGATCGAGGCGGGCCTGACCGAAGGCACCCAGGTGGTGACGACGGGTGCGGGCGCCCTGCGTGAAGGCGACCGCATCGTGCTGCTCGGCCGCGGAGGGCGGCAGGGCGGTCCGGGTGGCGCCGGGCGCGGTGAAGGCCCGGCCGCCGGGCAGAGTCCAGCCGCCGGGCAGGGCGGAGGCGGCGAACGGCGCGGCGGCGCCGGTGCACCGAGCGCTCCCGGTGACGCGTCGGCCCCGGGCGGTTCGAACGCGGGCCGGCGCGGCGGCGCCCCCGTGGGTCAGTAAGCGATCAGACGACACGCGACGCGTTCTCAGACGTTCAGGAGCTGGCATGAGCATCCCCCGTTTCGCGATTCAGCGCCCGGTCATGATGACGATGATCAGCTCGATCATCATCCTCATCGGCGGCATCTCACTCACCCGCCTGCCGGTGGACCTGCTGCCCGACATCTCGCAGCCCACGGTGAACGTCCGCATGAACTACACGGGCGTCGGGCCGCTGGAGATGGAGGAGCTGATCGTCCGTCCGCTCGAGCAGCAGTTGAGCGCCGTCTCCGGCCTGGACCAGATGAACTCGAATGCCCAGGAGGGGAACGCGAGCGTTCAGCTCAACTTCACGTGGGGCACCGACCTGAACGAGGCGATGGACGACATCCGCACGCGCATCGACCGCGTGCGCGGCCGCCTGCCTGAGGACGCCGACCCGCCGATCATCCAGAAGTTCGACTCGAACGCGGCGCCGATCATGGGGCTCGCGGTCGAAAGTGTGGACGGCACGATGGACCGCGTGCAGCTGCGCGAGCTCGCCGAGAACGTGCTTTCGCAGCGGCTCGAGCGCGTTCCGGGCGTCGCCGCGGTCACGGTGAACGGCGGGCTGCGCCGCCAGATCCACGTGGACCTCTCGCGCGAGAAGATCACCGCGCTCGACCTCTCGGTCGACCGTGTCGTGAACGTGCTCCGCCTCGAGAACCAGAACATCCCCATCGGCGAGGTGTACCAGGGCGATCGCTCCCTGCTCCTCCGCAGCCAGGGGCAGTTCCAGGACCTCGATCAGATTGCCAACACCGTCGTGCTCGCCAAGAACGGCGTGCCGGTCTACGTGCGCGACATCGCGGACGTCAAGGACTCGACCGAAGACATTCGCTCGGTGCTGCGCATCAACGGCCGGCCGGGCGTGCGCCTGCAGGTGACCAAGCAGTCGGGCACCAACACGGTGGAGATCGCGCGCGGCGTCCGCGCCGAGCTCGAGAAGATCAACCGCGAGGTGCCGGGCATCAAGATGTCGCTCCTCGACGACAGCGCGAAGTTCATCGAGCGATCGATCGCCGCCGTCCAGGAGCACGTGATGCTCGGCTCGGTGCTCGTCATCCTGATCATCTTCCTGTTCCTGCGCAACTTCCGTTCGACGCTCATCGTCTGCACGTCGATTCCGATCTCGGTGGTCGGCACCTTCGCGCTCCTGTACTTCGGCGGCCTGACGCTGAACACGATGACGTTCGGCGGCCTGGCGCTGGGCGTCGGCATGATCGTGGACGCCGCGATCGTCGTGCTCGAGAACTCCTTCCGGCACATGGAGCACCACGGGAAGGACCGCATGACGGCGTCGATCGACGGCAGCGAGGAAGTCTGGTCCGCCATTCTCGCGTCGATTCTCACGCACATCGCAGTGTTCGTCCCGCTCCTGTTCCTCGAGGGCGTGTCGAGCATCCTCTTCCGGCAGCTCTCCATCGTCGTCGTCTTCTCGCTGCTGATGTCGCTGTTCGTGGCGGTCACGCTGGTGCCGGTGCTCTGCTCGCGCCTGCTGGTGCTGCCGCCGCCGCCCGAAAAGCGCAGCCGGTTCGGCGGCAAGCTCTACTCGATCAGCGAGCGGTTCCTCGAAGCGATGGACGACGGCTACACGAAGCTGCTCCACCTCGCCCTGGCGCACCGTCCGACCGTGGTCGCGATCGCCCTGGCGTCAGTTGTGGCCGCGGGGGTCATCCTGCCGACGCTGCCGACCGAGCTGGCCACGCAGGCCGACGAAGGTCAGGTGCAGGTGAACGTGGAGCTCGCGCAGGGCACGCGTATCGAGGTGACCGACCCGGTCCTGCAGCGCGTGGAATCCGCGATCTCCGAGCTCGTTCCGGAAGCGACCGACGTGATCACCAACGCCGGTGGCGGCGGCGGCTTCGGCCCGCCCGGCAACGGCAACGTGAACCGCGGATTCATACAGATCCTGCTCAAGCCGAAAGACGAGCGCACACGCTCGAGCGATCAGATCGCGATGGACCTGCGGCGGCAGCTGTCGGGCATCCCGGGCGTCGTCATCCGCGCCAACGCCTCGGGCGGCAACAACCAGCTGAATCGCTTCCTCTCCGGCGGTAACCAGGGCGGCGGCCGCCTGTCGCTCGAGATCCGCGGCGAGAGCCTCGACGATGCGCGCAGGGTCTCACAGGCGGCGAAGGACCTGCTCGACACGGTCCCCGGCGTCGCCGATGCGCGCCTGGGGCGCGACGAAGGGCGGCCGGAGCTGGCCGTGCGGGTGGACCGCGACAAGGCTGCGCTGTTCGGCCTGAGCGCCACCGCGGTGGCCGAGACGATTCGCACCAACGTAGCCGGCACCCAGGCAGCCATGTTCCGCCAGGAGGGCCAGGAGTACCCCATCGTCGTCCGCCTCAAGGAGGATCAGCGCCAGGCGGTGGGCGACGTGAACAACGTGCTCGTGAGCACGCCGCAGGGGCAGGTCGTGCAGGCGAGGAACCTGATCCGCGTCGAGGATGCGGTGGGCCCGTCGCAGATCCAGCGGAAGAACCAGCAGCGGATCGCCTACGTCAGCGCGGAGCCTGAAGCGACGCTGAGCGAGGCGGTGCTGGCGGTGCAGGATCGGCTGCCGCAGATTCACAGCATCCTGCCGAAGGACTTCTCCATCGGCTTCGGCGCCGAGGTCGAGCAGCAGGCGCAGGCGTTCAATCAGCTCCGGACGGTGCTGATCCTGGCGCTGATCCTGGTGTACGCGGTGATGGCGTCGCAGTACGAGTCGCTGCGCGACCCGTTCATCATCATGTTCTCGGTGCCGACCGCCGCGATCGGCGTCGTGCTCGCGCTGAAGCTGACCGGCACGTCGTTCAACATGCAGGCCTACATCGGCATCATCATGCTGGCCGGCATCGTCGTGAGCAACGGCATCCTGCTCGTGGACTACACCAACGTGCTGCGCCACCGCGACGGGCTCGGCATCCGCCAGGCCGTGGAGCTCGCCGGGCGCACCCGGCTGCGGCCGATCCTGATGACCTCCATCGCGACGGGGCTGGGCCTGGTGCCCATGTCGCTTGGCATCGGCGAGGGCAGCGAGCTGCAGGTGCCACTGGCGCGCGTGGTGATCGGCGGCCTGACGACGTCGCTGCTGATCACGCTGGTGCTCGTGCCGACTGTCTATACGCTCTTCGAGGAAGGTATCTCCAACCCGTTCCGGCGGTCCAAGAAGGTAGACACGATCGAGGCCTGATTCGATGAAACGATGGGCGGTGGCCGTCTTCGTCATGGCGGCCGTCGGCGGTGGCGCCTACTGGTATCTGAAGTACCAGAAGCAGCCTGAAGCCCCGACGGTCACCACGGCCGCCGTCACGCGCGGCGACATTGTCGAAACCGTCGGGGCGACCGGCACGCTGCAGGCGGTGACCACCGTGCAGGTGGGCACTCAGGTGTCGGGCACGATCCAGGCGCTCGGCGCCGACTTCAATTCACTGGTCAAGAAGGGTCAGGTGCTCGCGCGCCTCGATCCTTCCCTTTTCCAGACTCAGATCGAGCAAGCTCGCGCGAACCTGATACGGGCGCAGGCCGATCTCGAGCGCCTGCGCGTTGCGCTCGCCGACGCGCAGACGAAGCTTGGCCGTGCGCGTGAACTGTCCACCAGGCAGCTGATTCCGCGTACAGACCTCGAGACCGCCGAGGTGGCCGTGCGCTCGGCCGAAGCCCAGATCCGCTCGGCGGATGCCCAGGTGACGCAGGCTCAGGCCTCGCTCAACCAGAACCAGGTCAACCTCGAACACACCGTGATCACGGCGCCCATCGACGGGCTGGTCATCTCGCGCAGCGTCGACGTCGGCCAGACAGTGGCGGCGAGCATGCAGGCGCCGACGCTGTTCCTGCTCGCAGCCGACCTGACGAAGATGCAGGTCGTGGCCAACCTCGACGAGTCGGATGTCGGACGCATCCGCCCGAAGCAGATCGTCACCTTCCGGGTAGATGCCTACCCGGAAGACACCTTCCACGGCACCGTGTCGCAGGTACGCCTCGAGCCCAAGGTCCAGCAGAACGTCGTCACCTACGCGACGGTGATCGACGTGCCGAACAACGACCTGAAGCTGAAGCCGGGGATGACGGCGAACGTGAACGTCGAGATCTCGCGGGCCGACAACGTGCTGCGCCTGCCGAACGCCGCTCTGCGCTTCAGGCCGACCTCGGAGATCTTCGCGGCGCTCGGCCAAGACGCCGTCCGAGGCACGCGGCGGTGCGCCGGCGCCGCATGGTGAAGGCGCCGAACCGGCCGCACGACAGGCTGCTCCGAGGGGTGCGCAGGGCGCAGGCACCGGGACGAGCGGAGCGTCGCCACAATCGCCGCAGGCCCCGGACACGGGGGGGCGCGGGCGAGGACGCCTTGGCGAGCGCCTGCAGAACCTGTCGCCCGACGAGCGCGCTGCCGTCATCGCCCGCATGCGCGATCGCGGATTCGATCCGGGCGCCATGGCGGCGGGTGACGCGGCTGTCCCCTCTCCTAAGCCGGGTCGCGGGTCATCCGACGCAGCTCGCGGTCGCGCAGGATCGGCAGACCCGCCCGACATCCTCGCCACAACGAGCGCCACGACCATCGATGCGCTGTTCGCGCCGCTTCCGCGCACCGAAAGTGTCGGACGTGCGTGGGTGCAGGAGAACGGACAGCTGCGCCCGGTGAGGCTGCGCCTCGGCATCTCAGATGGACAGATGACGGAAGTGATCGAGGGCGACATCGTTGAGGGCGCAGAGCTCGTGACCAGCGTGGTCCTGCCCGGACAGTCGGCACGTCCGGCGGCCACCGCGTTCCCGTTCGGTCAGCCCGGCCGGGGCGGATTCCCCGGAGGCGGCAACCGCGGAGCAGCCGGCGGCGCCAACCGGCGCTGACCGATCCGCGAGCGGAGACAACATGTCGCCTGTCATGACCTTCCGGATCGCGCTCAAGGCGCTCGGTCGCAACAAGCTGCGCACGGGGCTCACGATGCTCGGCATGATCATCGGGGTCGGTGCGGTGATCACGCTCGTGGCCATGGGCAACGGCGCACAGGCGATGATCGAGGATCAGATCAAGGGCGCCGGCACGAACCTCATCACCGTCAACGCGGGGAACTTCTCCCAGGGCGGGGTGCGCGGCGGCGCGGGCACGTCGAGCACGCTGACGGTGGACGATGCCGACACGATCCGGCGCGAGGTTGCAGGCGCGTTGTACGTGGCGGCCGGCGTGCAGACACAGGCGCAGGTCGTGGCTGGCAATCAGAACTGGTACACGCGCATCCAGGGAACCGACGTGGACCTCCCGTTGATTCGCGCCTGGTCCACGCAGTACGGCAGCTTCTTCAGCACGCAGGACGTGAGCAGCGCGGCCAAGGTCGCCGTGCTCGGCAAGACCGTCAACGACACGCTGTTCGGCGACGTCGATTCCGTCGCGCAGGTGATCCGGATTCGAAACCAGCCGTTCAGGGTGATCGGCGTCATGGCGCCCAAGGGCCAGAGCGGCATGGGGCCCGACATGGACGATCAGATCCTCATCCCCTACACGACGGCGATGAAGAAACTGCTCGGCGTCACCTCGCTTCGCGACATCACGATCTCGGCTGCGAGCGCCACCGAGACGGGCGCCGTCGCGGATCAGATTGCGCTGCTGCTCCGCACGAGCCACCGCATCGTGCCGGGGGACGACGACGATTTCACCGTGCGCACGGCGGAGGAGATCGCCGACATCCGCACGCAGGCGATGGGGACGATGACCACGCTGCTCGCCGGGATCGCCGGCGTGTCGCTCATCGTCGGCGGCATCGGGATCATGAACATCATGCTGGTGTCGGTCACCGAGCGGACGCGCGAGATCGGGCTGAGGATGGCGATCGGCGCGAAGGGGCGCGACGTGCTACTGCAGTTCCTCGTCGAGGCGATCGTGCTCAGCCTGATCGGCGGCGGGATCGGCATTGCCGTCGGCTTCGGCCTCGCCGAGGGGCTGTCGCGCTGGATGACGTGGCCCGCGAAGGTGCCGATGGACGCGGTGGGCATGGCTTTCGGCTTCGCGGCCGCAGTGGGCGTGTTCTTCGGCTTCTACCCGGCGCAGAAGGCAGCGCGCCTCGATCCGATCGACGCGCTGCGCTTCGAATGACCGAGCAGCCTCCGGTCATCTCAATCCGCGACCTCGTGAAGACGTACGTCGTCGGCGAAGTCGAAGTGCGGGCGCTCCGGGGCGTGACGCTCGACGTCCAGCATGGCGAGTTCGTGTCGGTCACCGGTCCGTCCGGCTCCGGCAAGTCGACGCTCATGCACATCCTGGGCTGCCTGGATCGTCCGACGTCCGGGCAGTACTTCCTCGACGGGCAGGATGTGTCGCGCATGTCCCGCGACGAGCTCGCCGAGGTGCGCAACAGGAAGATCGGCTTCGTCTTCCAGGGGTTCAACCTGCTGTCGCGGACCTCCGCGCTCGACAACACGGAGCTGCCGCTGCTCTACAGCGGCGCGCGCATGCGTGCGTCCGAGCGGCGCCGGCGCGCGATGGACTCGCTGACGGCAGTGGGCCTCGCCGAACGCGCCGACCACCACCCGAACCAGCTGTCCGGCGGGCAGCAGCAGCGCGTCGCGATCGCGCGCGCCCTCGTCACCAGCCCGTCGATCCTGCTCGCCGACGAGCCGACCGGCAACCTCGACACCCGCACGAGCATCGACGTGATGGGAATCTTCCAGCGGCTGAATCGCGAGCGCGGGATCACGGTGATTGTCATCACCCACGAACCGGACATCGCCGAGTACGGCACGCGCACGATCGCCTGCCGCGACGGCCAGGTCGTCTCCGACCGCGCGGTCGCCCGGCGCCGGATCGCGGAGGAGGAGCTGGCGACGCTCCCCGTGGAAACGCCGGTGTGACGGAACCGTCCGCGACGCCGTTCTCAATCGACCCCGCCACCCCTGCCGACGTCCCGCTCGTGCTGTCGCTCGTCCGCGAGCTGGCCGAGTACGAAGGGCTGGCGCGCGAGGTCCAGGCGACCGAGGCCCTGCTCCACGAGGCCCTGTTCGGGCTGTCGCCCGTGGCGCACGCCGTCATCGCGCGTGAAGGCGTCTCGCCTGCCGGCTTCGCGCTCTACTTCTTCAGCTTCTCGACGTTCATGGCGCGGCCTGGTCTCTATCTCGAGGATCTCTTCGTGCGTCCGGCGTTCCGGCGCCGCGGTCTCGGACGTCAGCTGCTGGCGCACCTCGCGCGGCTCGCCGTGGATCGGGGCTGCGGGCGCATGGAGTGGTCGGTGCTGAACTGGAACGAGACGGCGCTGCGTGTGTACCGGGCGGCGGGCGCGAGGCCAATGAGCGAGTGGACCGTGGAGCGCCTCACAGGGCAGGCGCTGCAGGATCTGGCGGCAGCCGCGCCAGCAGCGCCGCCAGCGTCAGGCCGCTGACCGGATCGAGCATCGCGGGCGCGAGGTCGACGAGCGGCCGCAACACGAACGCACGATCGCGGAAACGCGGGTGGGGGACGATGAGTCGGTCGTCGGCGAGCACGAGGTCACCGAACAGAATCAGGTCGAGATCCAGCGTGCGCGGCGCGTTCACGTACGGGCGTTCGCGGCCGCGGTCGGCCTCAATCTTCTGAAGCTCGTGCAGGAGCGCGTGCGCCTCGAGATCGGTGTCGCCGACGACGGCCGCATTCAGGAATGTCGGCTGATCACCGGTGACGCCGATCGGCGCCGTGTTGTAGCGCGGTGACGCGAGAGCGTTCGAGAGAAGTGCGGAGAGGCGGGAAACGGCGAAGTCGAGGTGCGCGTCGCGATCGCCGAGGTTCGAGCCCAGGGCGACCGCAACCTGGCGGGTCCTACTACTCAATCCAGCGGGTCGGCAGCACTTCACCTTCCAGCTTGCCGACACCTTCCGTTCGGCGGCCAAGCAGGTCGGTGCGCCCGGCAAGCGCGTGCTCGAAGAAGCGCTTCTGCTCGAGCGCCTCGCCGAGGATCACGCGAAGCATGCCCTTGTGGCGGGCGTTGGTCATCTCTTCCACGCGCGGCTTCCAGCGGTCGACGAACGCCTGCGCGTCGCGGGCGTCCTCGTCGAAGAGGCCATTCGCGGCCGTCGTGCCCTTGCCCTTGCCGGCGGGCTTCCGGTCCGGTTCAGCACCTGCGGCCGGAATCTCGCCGCCGAGATCGACGATCGCGCGTCCGACCCAGGAGAGCTCCGTGTCCTCGCGGTTGATGATGTACTGGTAGGTGTTGTTCGCGTCGTACTGGGCAACGTGGCGCGCCGCAGCCTCGTGCCGCAGCACCGCCGCCAGCTTCTCGCGATAGAACTCCTGGAGGAGCGGCAGCAGATCTGTCACGAGTTCTGCTTCTCCTTGCATTTGATGCACACGCGCGTCCACGGAATCGCGTTCAGCCGCGCCTCGGCGATCGGCTCCCCGCAGTCGCGGCAGACGCCGTAAATGCCCTTGTCGATCCGCTTCAGTGCCTCTTCAATCGCCTGGAGAATCTTCGCGTCGGTCTGCTTCAGTTTCAGCTGGATGTGGACTTCGTTGTTGCCACTGGCCTGATCGGCCATGTCGCCCTGACGCGTGTTGTTCTCCATCGAGGCCTGCAGCGGCTTGATACCGCCGGTGCCCAGGATCTCGGTACGCTTCCTGAGCAGCGCGTCCTTGTACTCCTGCACGTTCATCGTCGTTTCGGACTCCTGCGCCATGTATCGGCCCTCGTGGGTCTTCCAATCACAGATCATAACATTTCGGGAATCCCCGAGCGATCACCGGAGGAGTGCGTAACGGGCGATGAACATCAGGGCAAATCCGTACATCAGGGGGTGGACTTCCCGGCCACGCCCGGCGACGGCCTTGAGCGCCGCGTGCGCGATGACCCCGAACGCCACACCCTCCGTGATGCTGACCGACAGCGGCATGACGATGAGTGTCAGGAACGCAGGTATGGCCTCCGTCGGGTCGCCCCAGTCCACGTGCCGGACGACCCCGATCATCATCGTGCCGACCAGGATGAGGGGGGCCGCAATCGCCGGGTAGAGCGTGGTTTGGCCGACCTGGTAGCCTCCGCCGATCATCCGTACCAGCGGGTGCAGAAACAGCGCACACAGGAACAGGCCGGAGGTCACCAGGCTGGCGAGGCCCGTCCTCCCGCCGGCCGCAACGCCGGCCCCGCTTTCCACGTAGGCCGTCACGGTGGACGTCCCGAGCACGGCGCCCGCGACGGTCCCGACCGCGTCGGCCAGCAGCGCCTCGCGGGCACGCGGCAGGGTGCCGTTGCGCATCAGGCCAGCCTGCTCGCCGACGCCGACCAGTGTCCCAACCGAGTCGAAGATCGCCAGGAACAGGAACACCAGGACGGCCGGCGCCAGCGCCGGGGCGAGCGCCCCCACGACATCGAGCTTCATGAACGTCGGCGCCAGCGAGGGCGGCAGGCTTGCGATCCCCTGGTAGCGTGCGTAGCCCAAGGCGGTCGCAGCGGCGGTCGTGGCCAGGATGCCCCAGAGGAACGCGCCGGGCACCTTCCGCACCATCAGTGCGGACGTGATTGCCAGGCCGCCCAGCGACAGCAGGACCGGTCCGGAACCGAGCGGGCCCATCGTGACGAGCGTGCCCGGGGCCGCCACGACCAGCCCCGCCCACTGGAGGCCAATCATCGCGATCAGGAGGCCGATGCCCGCCGCGATCGCATGCTTCAGGCTCTGGGGGATCGCGACGATGAGGCGTTCGCGCAGGCCGAAACCGGCGGTTGCGATGAAGATGGTTCCGGCGATCGCCACGGCGCCGAGCGCAACCTGCCACGGGATCTTCATGCCGACGACAAGGGTGTAGGCGAAGAAGAAGTTGTGCCCCATGGCCGGCGCCACCGCAATCGGGTAGTTGGCCAACAACCCCATGAGCGCCGTCGCAAACGCGCTTGCGAGGCACGTCGCGACCAGCACGGCGCCCGGATCCATGCCCGCAGCCCCCAGCACTGCCGGCTGAACGAAGACGATGTAGGCCATCGTCAGGAACGTGGTGACGCCGGCGAGCACCTCGGTTCGCACCGTGGTGCCATGCGCCGTGAGCGCGAAGCGCCGCTCCAGCAGGCCGGTTGGGCGTTCTGGGCGGCGGCTGGCGGGCACGTTCACTCGGAGCGGAGCGTGGCCAGCGGCTTGTTGCGGAGGACGTCGAGGCTGGAGAGGACGCCGATGGCCGACACCAGGACCGCCGTGGCGACCACCCCGCCGATGTGCTCGGCCGCGAAGATGCGCCAGGGGATGTCGAGCGCGTAGCGACTGACGCCCCAGGTGAGCGCGACGGCGCCGAGCGAGCCGACGGAGCCCGCCAGCAGTCCGAGCACGCTGTATTCGAACAGGAGCATGCGGGCGATCGTCCGCGTGTTCGCGCCGAGCGTCTTGAACACGGCCGCCTCGTAGACGCGCTGGAACTTGGTCATCGCGACCGCGCCGATGAGGATCAGCGCTCCGCTGAAGAGCACCAGGCCGCCGACCACCGAGATAGCCAGTGTCACCTTGGACATCACGTCCTGGATCGTCGCCAGGATCTCGTGGAAGTCGATGACCGAGATGTTCGGGAACTGCGCGACCAGGTCGTGCTGGAACCGCGCCCTGGCCTCGGCGCTGTCGGGTCCCTTCAGCGGCGAGATGAAGGTCTGCGGCGCATCGTCGAGGACGCCGGGACGGAAGACGAACATGAAGCCGCCGCTGCGGGAGTCGCGCCAGTCCACTTCGCGCACGCTGGTGACGCGGGCATTCACGATGCGCCCGAGGATGTCGAAGCGGACCGTGTCGCCGACGTCAATCTGGAAACGTTCGCGGATGCCTTTCTCGATCGACACCTCGGGTTCCACCGACCTTCCACTCCAGAACGTACCGGCAACGATGGTTTCGTTCGATTCGAGCCGATCGCGATAGGTGATCGTGTATTCGCGCGCCAGTGATCCGCGCGCACGGACGTCCTCGAAGGAGTCGAGCTGGGTCTCACGCCCGGTGACGCCGGTGACGCGGGCGCGGAGCACAGGAATCAGGCGGAACTGCCCGGCGCCGCGCGACGGATCGGCGAGGAACGCGCGCACCCCTTCCGCCTGCCCGCGCTGCACGTCCATCAGGAACATGTCGGGAGCGCTCGCGGTCATCTCGGTGGAGAACTCCTCGAGCAGGCTCGCCTGCAGCGCACGGACGCCGACGATGAAGAACGCGCCGAGGCCGACGGCGAGGAGGATGACGCGTGTCTGGTTCCCGGGCCTGGAGAGATGCAGCACCGCGTGGCGCAACGGGAACGACGGCGTGTTCGACAGCGGCTCGACCACGCGAACCAGCAGGCGGCCGGCGCCCATCAGCACGAGCGCGAGCGTGGTGAAGCCGGCACACACGATGAGACCGATCCGCAGCGACGACGCCTGCCACGCCGTGAGCGCGACCAGGCCGGCCGACACGAGGACCAGCGCGGCGACGCGCACCCAGTCCGTTCCGCCGGACGCCGACGCTTCGTCGCGCAGGAGCAGCGACGGTTTCACCGCGCGGACACGCAGCAGCGGCACCACCGAGAACAGCACGGAAACGAGGGCGCCAATGCCGAGTCCCTGCGCGGCGGCGCTCAGGGTGATGCCGTAATCCACGTCGGACAGGAGCGACGTGGTGGACGTATCGACCGCGTACGGGATGGCGGCGATGGCCAGCCGCGCAAACCCGACGCCGAGCAGGCTGCCAGCGATGCCGAGCGCCATCACCTGCAGCATGTAGACGGCGATGATCTGCTGGCTCGTCGCGCCGAGGCACTTGAGGACAGCGATGCCATGCATCTTCTGCAGCACGAAGACGCGCGTGACGCTCGACACCGCGATGCCGCCCAGGATGACGATCACCAGGCCGACGAGGCTCAGATAGTTCTCGGCGCGATCGAAGTCCCGCCCGATCTCATCGTCCGACGCGCGGTAGGAGCGCGCGTTGACGAATTCCTGGCGGAAATCGGAACGCAGCGTGGTGACCAGCGTCTCGATCGCGCGATCCGGAACGCGGACGAGCACCACCCGGCGCGCGCGGCTGCCGAACGTGAGGAGCCCGGTGTCCGCGAGGTCGTCGTAGTCGATGAGCACCCGGGGTCCCAGGCTGAAGTCGCCGACCCGGCGGCCGGGTTCGTCGACGATGACGCCGCGGATGGTGAACGGGACCTGGCCGATCGTGATCTGGTCGCCGATGCGAACCTCGAGCGCCGCGAGCAGTTCGGGACGGACCAGCACGCCGTGACCGCGCAGCAGCTCGTGGGAGTAGGCCTGCCCGTCGCGCAGCGTGAGCGTGCCGTACAGCGGAAACGCCTGCTGCACGGCGCGGAGCTCGACCATGCGCGCGAGCGTGCGCGACGTGTCGGCCGGTCGAACCATCGTCGCCGTCTCGACCGACTCGGTCCGTTCGAGCGCGCCTGCCTGCGCGAGGCGCCGGTCGATCGTCGCCCGGGCCTCCGGCGTCCAGTCGCGGTTCGTCGAGATCAGCACGTCGGCGGCGATGAGCGACTTCGCCTCGGCCCCGAACACCGCGCGGACGCTCTGGATGACCGATCGCAGCGCCACGATGGCGGCGACGCCGACCGCGATGCAGATGAAGAAGAACAGCAGGCGCTGCCACGATGCCCGCGTCTCCCGCAGCGCCATGCGCAGGACGAACATCAGACCACCCGCCCGTCGCGCAGCGTGATGCGCGTGCTGGCCATCGCCGCGAGCTCGGCGTCGTGCGTCACGAGCACCAGCGTGGTGTTGCGTGTCTGGTGGATGCTGCGCAGCAAATCCATGATGTGATGCCCGTTCCTGGTATCCAGGTTGCCGGTCGGCTCGTCGGCCAGCAGGATCGGCGGGTCGTTGGCGAGCGCGCGCGCCAGCGCCACGCGTTGCTGTTCGCCGCCCGAGAGCTGCGACGGATAGTGGTGCGCCCGGCCCGTGAGCCCGACCTCCTCGAGGAGCGCCCGCGCGCGCCCCGCGGCGTTGGGCGTGCCCCGGATTTCCATCGGCACGGCGACGTTCTCGTAGGCGGTCAGCGAGGGAATCAGGTGGAAGAACTGGAAAACGAACCCGATCTTTTCGCCGCGCAGCTTCGCCAGCGCGTCCTCGTCGAGCCGCGTGATGTCGGTCCCGTCGATGACCACCGACCCGGTGGTCGGAGCGTCGAGCCCGGCCAGCAGGCCGAGCAGCGTCGACTTGCCGCTGCCCGACGGTCCGACGACGGCCACGAACTGGCCTTGCGGGATCGTCGTCGTGAGTGGATGCAGGATGGTGAGCGGCTCCGAGCCGCTCGTGACGGTCTTCGAGACCTCGCGCAGTTCGATCATGACCCCTTCAGCGTCGGGCGCAGCACCGACCATATGTTGTCGGCCACCCTGCGCGCGCCTTCAGCGGTGGGGTGAATCCCGTCGCGCTGGTTGAGCGCTTCGACTCCAGCCACGCCCTCGAGCAGGAACGGAACGAGCGGCACGTTGTACTTCTTCGCGAGCTCCGGATAGGCCTGATGGAAATCGACGATATAGCCCTGCCCGAAGTTCGGTGGCGCTTCCATGCCGGCCAGGATGACGCGCATGCCGCGCGCCTGTGCGGTTTCGATGATCGTCGACAGATTGCGCCGAAGTTCGGCGACCGGCAGCCCGCGGAGGGCGTCGTTCCCTCCGAGCGCAACGACGAGCACGCGCACGTCCCCGTCGAGCGACCAGTTCAGGCGGCTGAGGCCGCCTGCGGAGGTATCGCCCGAGACGCCCGCGTTGACGACCTCGAACCCCAGCGCCTCGGTGTCGATCTTCCGCTGGAGCAGAGAGGGATACGCCTCGTCGGGCGAGAGCCCCAGTCCGGCGGTGAGGCTGTCGCCGAGGCACACGATGCGGGGGCGCGAGTCGGCGACGGGCCTCGGAGCGGACTCGGTTGCCACCGTCGCCGGCGGCGGCGGCGCCCTGCGGTCGGGAGCGCTCGTCGATCCGCCGCCACAGGCAGCGGTCACGAGCAGCGACAGCAGCAGACCCGCTCGGACGATCCGGCCCACGCGCATCATCGGTTCAAGACAGTGACGCCAGTTCAGATTCGAGGGTGGCCATCGCGCGCTCGATCATCACGCGGTGGGCGTCGACTCTGGCTCGTTCGAGATCGCCGCGCATGCGCGCGAGCGACAGCTCCAGTTCGCGACGCCGGCCGGCGCGCGCCCGTTCCTCGGCGGTGGTGGGCGCCTGCGGCACCTTCGTGCGCTCCGCTTCGGCCTGCTGGTACTCGACGTCCTTGCTCTCGAAGCCGCGGGCCATACGGTATTCTACCGTGATGCATCACGCTGCCTTCCGATCCGGCTTCCACCTTGCCGCGGGCGTGCTTGCCGACGCCCTCGTACAGCATGGCCCGGCCGCCGCACGCGCCGCTGAAGGGCTCTGGCAACGCGACCCGTCCACCTGGAGCAGCGACAGGGGCGTCCAGCAGAAGATCGCCAACAGGCTCGGCTGGCTCACCTCGCCATCCTTGATGTCGGATTCGCTCGAGAGGATCCGCGGCTTCGCCGACGGCGTCCGGCGTGATGGCTTCACCGACGTGGTGCTGCTCGGCATGGGCGGATCGAGCCTGGCGCCCGAGGTCCTTCGCGCGGTGCTCGGCGCGCAGTCAGGGTGGCCGCGGCTCCACATGATCGACTCCACCGACCCGGGTGCGGTCCGGGCCGTGCGCACGCCTCCCGAGCGCACCCTCTACCTGCTCGCCAGCAAGTCGGGCACGACCATCGAGCCGAATTCCCTTGCCGCGCACTTCCAGCGCGGGCTGCAGCAGGCCGGCGTCGCGAAGTGGGCGGATCACTTCGTCGCGATCACCGACGATGGGACCGCGCTGTCCGAGCGCGCCAGGGCCGAGCGATTCCGCGAGACGTTCATCAACCCCACCGACATCGGCGGACGCTTCTCCGCGCTCTCCTTCTTCGGTCTCGTACCGGCTGCGCTCATGGGACAGGACGTCGAGGCACTCGTCCGCTGGGGTCTGGCCATGCTGGACGATGGCCGCGTGGCGCCGGGGGACCCTGTGTCCAATCCCTCAGTCGGTCTCGGGCTGCTGATGGGGGCCGGCGCGAAGACGGGGCGCGACAAGCTGACACTGATCGTCCCGCCGGCGCTCGAACCCTTCGGACTCTGGGTCGAGCAGCTGGTCGGCGAGAGCACGGGCAAGAACGGCGTCGGCGTCGTCCCGATTGCCGGCGAGTCGCTCGGGCCCGCCAGCGTTTACGGCGCGGATCGCGTGTTCGTCCGCCTGCGCGTCGCAGGCGACCCGGACGAGGAACAGCGCGACTCGAGGGTTCGTCAGCTCGTGGACCAGCCGGTGCTCACGATCGACTTCCCCGAACGCGCTGCGCTCGGCGCCGAGTTCGTGCGCTGGGAAGTCGCGACCGCGGTGGCTGGCGTGCTCCTGGGTGTGAACCCGTTCGACGAGCCGAACGTGCAGCAGGCCAAGGACGCCACGCGGGTCCTCCTCGATCGCCACGCCGGCGGCGGCCGGCTGCCGATGCCACAGCCGGATGCGACCGAGGGCGGCGTCGCGTTGACGCTCACCGCTGCCGCGCGGGAAAAGACGAAAGACCCCGCATCACTCCTCGCGACGGTGGGCGCGGGCGACTATGTCGGCGTGCTCGCCTACCTGCCGCTCGATCCCGCGTTCGAGGAGGCGGCGGCACGCTTCAGATCCGAAGTGCGCCGGCTCACGACGGCCGCGACGATGTTCGGCTTCGGCCCGCGGTACCTGCACTCGACTGGACAGCTGCACAAGGGCGGCGCCAACAACGGCGTCTTCGTGCTGGTGACGGCTGCCCCCGTGGAGGACCTCGACATTCCCGGGCAGCCGTTCACGTTCGGGACGCTGGAGCTGGCGCAGGCGCTCGGCGACTTCGCGTCGCTCGAAGCGACGGGGCGCCGCGCGCTGCACGTGCACCTGCCATCGCCCGATCCGGCCGCGCTTGTCTCGACGCTGGATCGGCTGCTGCAGCACGCCGGCCGCTCCTGACCTGACGATCCACGCGCCGACCCGCGTGCATCAGCTCACGCCGGCACACGGAATGCTGAGGAGAGCTCCGAATGGAACTGGGATTCGTCGGTCTCGGCAGGATGGGCGCGAACATGGTGACTCGCCTCGTGAACGGCGGCCATACCGTCGTCGCGCACGACCGCGACGCCGAGGCCGTTCGCAAGGCTGAAGCCGGCGGTGCGCAGGGCGCCGCGTCGCTGAAGGCGATCGTGGCCCGCCTGTCGACGCCGCGTGCGGTGTGGGTGATGGTGCCAGCCGGTGAGCCGACGGAATCGACCGTCGCGGCGCTCGGCGATCTGCTCGAGGCCGGCGACGTGATCGTCGACGGCGGCAACACCAACTTCCACGACGATGTGCGGCGCGCGGAGTCGCTGGCCTCGCGGGGCATCCACTACGTGGACGCCGGCACGAGCGGCGGGATCTGGGGGCTTCGCGAAGGGTACTGCCTGATGGTGGGCGGCGACGCCTCGGCCTGCGCGCGTCTCGAGCCCGTGTTCCTCACGCTGGCGCCGCCCGACGGTTACCTCCGTGTCGGCGGGCCTGGCGCCGGGCACTACGTGAAGATGGTGCACAACGGCATCGAGTACGGGCTGATGCAGGCCTACGCGGAGGGCTTCGAGCTGATGCAGCGCTCGGAGTACGACATCGATGTCGCGAAGGTGGCGTCCCTCTGGATGCAGGGCAGCGTGGTCCGATCGTGGCTGCTCGAGTTGACGGCGCGCGCGCTTGCCGACGATCCGGGGCTCACCTCGCTGGACGGCTACGTCGAGGACTCCGGAGAGGGACGGTGGACGCTGCAGGAAGCGGTGGCGCGCTCGGTGCCGATGCCGGTGCTGACCGCTTCCCTGTTCACCCGCTTCAGGTCCCGGCAGGACAACACATATGCGGAGCGGCTGCTCGCGGCCCTGCGACAGCAGTTCGGTGGCCACGCCGTGCGTGCCACCGCGCCCGGGGCGCAGAAGTGAAGGGGCCGCACGCGCCTCGCGACCTGCGCGCAGTCGAGCCGAACCTGTCCACGGCGACGCCCGAGCCCGCGACGATCGTGATCTTCGGCGGCGCCGGGGATCTCGCGCACCGCAAGCTCCTGCCCGCGCTCTACAACCTGCATCTGGACGGCGTCCTGCCGGAAGGCACCGCCGTCGTCGGCGTCGGCCGGAAGGAGATGTCCGACGCGGAGTATCGCGCCTTCGCGCGTGATGGCGTCGAGCGCTTTTCGCGCCGGCCGCTGGAGGCCGCCGCATGGGACGGGTTCGCCGGCGCGCTGTACTTCTGCACCACGCAGATCGACCAGGCCAAAGGCCTCGCCACACTCGGATCGAGGCTCGACACCGTCGAGCACGAGCGCGGGCTGAGGGGCAACCGGCTGTACTACCTCGCGGTACCGCCGTCGATGTTCGTGCCGACCGTACAACAGCTCGCGCGGGCCAGGTTCGTCGGTCCCATCGACGGTGACGCGAGGTTCGCCCGGCTCGTCGTCGAGAAGCCGATCGGGCACGACCTGACGAGCGCGATGGAGATCAACGACGCGATCGGCGCGGTGTTCGACGAGCGCCAGATCTTCCGCATCGATCACTACCTGGGCAAGGAGACCGTCCAGAACATCCTGGTCCTGCGGTTCGCGAACAGCTTCTTCGAGCCGCTCTTCAACCAGAAGTACATCGACCACGTGCAGATTACGGTCGCGGAGGCGGAAGGCGTCGGCACTCGCGCGGGCTACTACGAGCAGGCCGGGGCGCTGCGCGACATGGTCCAGAACCACTTGCTGCAGCTGCTCGCGCTGGTCGCCATGGAGCCGCCGCACTCGCTGCATCCCGACGCGATCCGCGACGAGAAGCTGCAGGTGCTGCAGTCGCTCCGGCCGCTGGATGGGGCCACGGTCGACGCGAGCGTCGTCCGAGCGCAGTACGCCGCCGGACGGGTGAACGGGAAGGCCGTCCCCGCGTATGTCGACGAGCCCGCGGTCGGGCGCGGATCGCGGACCGAGACCTATGTGGCGCTCAAGGCGTTCGTGGACAACTGGCGCTGGGCGGGCGTGCCGTTCTTCCTGCGCACCGGCAAGCGGTTGCCGCGTCGCACGAGCGAGATCTCGATTCAGCTGAAGGACGTTCCGGCAATCCTGTTCAACGCGAATCGCTCGCAGTCGCTCGACGCCAACGTGCTGACGATCCGGATCCAGCCTGACGAAGGGTTCGCCCTGGGCATCTCGTCCAAGGTGCCCGGCCCCCGTGTCCGAATCAGCCCGGTGGACATGGACTTCGACTACTGCGACTTCTTCGTGGCGAGCTCACCGGAGGCCTACGAGCGGCTGCTGCTGGACGTGCTCGCGGGCGACGCCACGCTCTTCATGCGACGCGACAGCGTCGAAGCCTCGTGGCGCTGGATTACGCCGATCCTGGACCACTGGGCCAAGCAGACGTCCGACCCGATGCCGACCTACGAGGCCGGCAGTGCGGGACCTGCCGACGCCGATCGACTCATTCGCGCCACTGGCCGCGAGTGGCGGGCTGTCGCATCGCCGTCCGCGTAGCCGGACCGCTCGAAGCCTGAGGGTATACTTCAGCCGGTGCCATCATCCGCTCTGCATGCCCTTCTCGCGCGTGCAGGCACCGCGCTCGAGCGGGGCCGCGGCCCCGAGGCCGTCCAGGTCCTCGCGCCGCTGCTGCGCTCGGCGGTGCTCTCGCGGGAAGACGAGCTCGCCGTGCGTTCCGCGCTGGCGGAAGCCTGGCTGCTGCAGGACGATGTCGACCAGGCGGCGGCGGTGCTCGGCCGGACACCCGACACCTTCCGCGACAGCGTGTCGGCCGCCCGCCTGGCCACGCTCTGGCGCCTGCACGGCCGGCTCGCGTACGCGCGCGGCGAACAGTCGCGCGCCATCGCCCTGCACGGGCGCGCCCTGAAGCACGCCGAGAGCGCACACGACTCGCGCGCCATCGGCCTCGCCCACTTCGAGCTCGCCCAGTGCTACCGCCAGGTCGGCGACACCGCGATCGTGCGCGAACACCTCACGAAGGCCGCGTCGGCACTCCACGCGGCCGGCAATCGCCGTCACCTCGCGCTGGTCCACTCGCTGTCGGGCATCACGCTGGCGCAGCTCGGACGCAACGAGGAGTCGATGAGCGCGCTCCGCCACGCCGAGCGCCTCGCCTCCCGCGTGCAGGCCGATGACGTGCTGGCGACCGCCTGCGGCAACCAGGCGAACGTCCTGACGCTCGAGCACCGCTACGAGCAGGCGCTGATGCTGGCGGAACGCAGCGTGTCGATCCACGAAGCGCACGGATCGGATCACGGCCTCGCCGTGGCGCTCGCGACGCTCGGGCAGATCTGCGTGCGGCTCGGCGACCTCGGCCGGGCGGAGGAAGCGCTCAACCGCGCCCTGTCGGTGCGCAGCCCGATTCAGTTCCACGAGACGACCGGCGCCGTGCACGACACGCTGGCGCAGATTCACCTGGTCCAGGGCCATTACGACGCCGCCCGCGACAGCCTCGAACGCGCGCGCGAGGCGTACGGCGCGTACAGGACGGCAGACGAGCCACTGGTACGACTGGTCGGTGCGGGTGCTGCTGGCGCGGCTCGCCCTCCGCCGCGGCGCCATCGCCGACGCGATTCATCAGGCCGACGACACCGTGTCGGCGGGCGCGCCCGCCTTCGACGCGCTGCAGGCCACGCTCATCGCCGCCGATGCGCTGACCGCGAGCCAGCGCCTGGACGAAGCGGAGTCGCGCCTGCAATTGGCCGCCGAAACGCTGGAACCGCGCCAGTCTCCAGCGATATGGGCCGAGTACCTGCGCCTTCGCGGCGCGGTGCACGAGGCGCGCGGCGACGCGGCCGAGGCGTACCACAACTACGCCCAGAGCGCGACGCTCCTCGAGCTGCTTGGCGAGCGCTACCAGGCAGCGGTGAGCCACCTGGCGGTCGGCCGGCTCGTCGCGCGCACCGGAGCCCGCTCCGCGGCTCAGCAGCATCTCGACGCGGCCGCCGCGGTCTTCGAGCGTCTGCGCGCCGCCCGCGACATTGCGGACACCGAAGCGGCACGCCGGCTCCTCACCGAAGTCGGCACCGGCGAAGATGTCCTCTCCCCCTCTGAAGCCGACGACGCGCTGGTGCGGCGCATCGTCGAAGCGGCGGCGCTGCCCGAACTGCTCGATCGCGAGACCGCTGCTGCGCTGCTCGAGGCGACAGGTGCGGGCGCGGCCGTCGTGTACGTCGCGACCGCCGGCGGGCTGCACATCGTCGGCGCGGCCGGCTGCACCGACGACCAGGCGCGTGCGCATGCGCGTGCGGCCGCACAGGGCGATCTCGATCGGCGCGATACGGCGTTCCTCGCGCCACTGGGACGGCGCGCAGACGGTCCGCGCGGGCTCGCCGTGGTATCCGCGCAGCCAATCGCACCACACGTGATTCGGCGGCTGCGGATGCTCGCGGCGGTCGCGCGCCAGGGGTTCGACCTGTGCGGGGCGCGCGAACGGTCCGCGGCTCCCCCGGGCCCTCAGGTCGAGGGGTCGCTGGAGCCGCTGCTTCCCGGCTTCGTCTCGGCCAGTGCCGCGATGCTCCGGGTCGTGGAGCAGATCCAGCGCCTGCAGGGCAGCGACCTGACGGTGCTCATCACCGGCGAGAGCGGCACCGGCAAGGAGCTGGTCGCCCGCGCGATTCACATGGGGTCGCATCGCAGCGCCGCGCACTACCTCCCGTACAACTGCACGACGACGGGACGCGATCTGGCAGATAGCCAGTTGTTCGGGCACCGGAGGGGGGCGTTCACGGGTGCGGTTGCGGAGCAGCCGGGGCTGATCCGGTCGGCGGCGGGCGGAACGCTGTTCCTCGACGAGATCGGCGACCTGCCGATCGACGTGCAGCCGAAGCTGCTCCGCTTCCTCGAGCAGTCGGAGATCATGCCGGTCGGCGACTCGCGGCCCATCAAGGTGGACGTGCGCGTCCTCGCGGCGACCAACGCGGACCTGGAGCAGCGCGTCGCGGAGGGACGCTTCCGCGAGGACCTGTACTACCGCCTGAGCGTCTTCCGGATCCACGTGCCGCCGCTGCGCGAACGGCGGGAGGAGATTCCGCACCTCGCCACCTTCTTCCTCCGCGAAGCGTCGGAACGGCTCGGGAAACCGGACATTACGCTCGGATCAGACGTGCTCGAAGTGTTCGCGCAGTACCTGGTGGCCCGGAAACGTGCGCCAGTTGAAGAACGAGATCCAGCGGGCGGTTGCGATGAGTTCCCCGGGCAACGCCGTGGACACGGCACACCTCTCGCCGGAGATCGTGGCGACCCGGCTGCCGGATCCGGCGCCGGGCAGCAGCGGCGTGATGCGGCGTGCAGGCGGGGCCGCCGCGGACCCTCACGGCGGCCATCGAAGAAGTGGAGCGCGACATGATTCAGTCGGCCCTCGCGCAGTCGGCCGGCAACATCTCGGAGGCCGCGCGGGTCCTGGGGCTCACGCGTCGCGGGTTGTATTTGAAACTGCAGCGGCTCGGACTCAGCAAGCGGAGCGAGCCAGAAGTTGGCCTCGCGTAAGCGTTCGGGCTGTATACGAAGTTCCCATGTATACACCCGATTGAATACCACCTATCCAGCTTGCACGTCGTCGCAGCATCACACGCCGTTGCGTGCGATCGCCGCTAACCCACTGCCCGTCCACAGTTTAGTCGCGTAGCAGATACCCACGCGGGGAGCCCGGTGGGCAGCGGACCGGAACTTGGATTCCCAGATTCGCAACCCTTTTTTGCGGAGTCCAAAATTGCGAGCCACCTGGGCCATGCCCTCGCCACGTCCACGACCAAACCAGCGGCGGTCCGAACGCATCCCCGTGATGCTGCCGGCCCGCCTCACCTGGAAGGATCAGCGCGGCTCCACCCGTTTCGCCAGTGTCGTGACGCGGGACGTCAGCGAATTCGGCGTGTTCGTCGAATGCACGTCGCCGGTCTCGATCCCGCTCTTCCGCCTGGTGCAGTTCCAGCTCGAACGCGACGTGCGCGAGGCGGACGGCCTCCCGGACTCGTTCCGGCAGGGGCGCCTGCTGTCGGCGGTCTATCGCGTGCAGCAGCCGTCCAGGACCGGTGGACGTCAGGGCCTGGCGCTGCGCCTGCTGGTCGACCCGAAGCGGCGCGCCACCGACACGCCGCGGATCGCCCCGCCGGTGCTCGACCAGGCTGCGATCGCCGAACAGGTGGCGATCGCCGCGCCGGCCGAAAGCCTCGCCAGCGTCTGACGACGACCAGTGCCCGGGGGGACGCGCGTCAGCCGCGTCCCCCGGCGCGCTTGCGCACGTACCGCGCCAGTCCGCGCCAGTTCAAATCGAACCGTCCCGCCAGTTCGTAGCCACTCGCCTCGGCCGGCGACAGGCGCCGCAGCATCTCGGCACGCACCCGATCCACGAACATCGCCTCCATCGCCGATTCGTCGGCGCCGCTGGCCAGCGCCTCGCGCGTGACCCGCTCGCAGAACTGCATGTGGTCGCGGAGTTCCGCGATGTGTGCGGTCGGACCGTTCACGGGGCCGAAGTGCGTCAGGAACAGCGTCTGCGGGTGCCACGCCTCGATGGTGTCGAGGCTCGCGGCCCACAGTTCCAGGTCGATGTCGGGCGGAGGCGTCGGCGGCAGCACGAAACCGTTGGGCACCACCTGCACGCCCGCCGTGTCGCCGACAAACGCAAGGCCGGACTCAGCGTTGAAGTAGCTGACGTGATGCGACGCGTGGCCGGGCGTGTAGGCGACCTGCCAGTCGCGGCCGCCGGCTTCGATTCGTTCGCCGCCACGGAGCTGCACGATGGCGGATGGTGCGACCGGCTCCACGGCGCCCCACAACAGGTCCATCGCGTCTCCGTAGAGGCGTGTGGCGCTCGCGAGCAGCCGGCTCGGATCGGCCACGTGCGGCGCGCCCGCCTCGTGCACGTAGACACGGACGCCTGGATTCTCCCGCACGATCGTGCCGGTGGCTCCGGCGTGGTCCAGGTGAATGTGCGTCAGCAGCAGCGACGTGATGTCGCCTGGCCCGAAGCCGGCCGACGCCAGATGTCGCCGCAGCACGGGCAGCGTGCTCGACGGCCCGGGATCGACGACGGTCACGCCCTGGGGACCGGCGATCCAGGCAGTCGCGATGACACGCGGCTGCTGCTGAAATGTGAGATCCGCGTACCAAATCCCCGAAAACAGTGACGTCATGCGTACTCCGTCGACCGCGCTGCGCGTCTCGGACCGGTCGAGATCGCGCTATGATTTTGCCCCGTGCTCCTCCAGCAGTTCTACCTGAAGTGCCTTGCTCACGCCTCGTACATCGTCGCCGATGAAGGCACACGCGCCGCCGCGGTCATCGACCCGCAGCGCGACATCGACCAGTACCTCGGGTTCGCATCGGAACACCAGCTGCGGATCGAACACGTCATCCTGACGCACCTGCACGCCGACTTCGTCGCCGGACACCTCGAGCTCCGTGACCGCGCCGGCGCGCAAATCTACCTTGGCAAGGCCGCCTCCGCCGAGTACAAGTTCACGCCGCTCGGCGACGGCGACACCATCGAGATGGGGCGCGTCCGGCTCGAGGCCCTCGAGACGCCAGGGCACACGCCCGAGTCCATCTGCGTCCTCGTGTTCGATCTCGATGTCAGCGATGCGATTCCGCATGCGGTCCTGACGGGCGACACGCTGTTTGTCGGCGACGTCGGACGCCCCGATCTCCGCGCGTCGCTCGGCTGGTCCGCCGAGGACCTGGGCAAGCACCTCTACGACTCGGTGCACCGCAAGCTGCTCGCGCTGCCCGACAGCAGCCTCGTGTACCCCGCTCACGGGGCCGGTTCGCTGTGTGGCAAGGCGCTCGGGGACGAGACGTTCACGACCGTCGGGCAGCAGCGGCGCGACAACTACGCGCTCCAGCCGATGTCCGAACGCGAATTCGTCGACATCGTGACGGCCGACCAGCCGGACGCACCGCCGTACTTCACCTACGACGCCGTGCTCAACACGCGCGAGCGGCCGACGCTCTCCGAGACGATCGAACGCGAGCTGAAGCCGCTCACGCTGGACCAGCTCCTGGCGCTGCAGCGTGACGGCGCGCAGATCCTCGACACGCGCGACCAGGCCGAGTTCGCGAGCGCACACCTGAAAGGCAGCCTGAACGTCGGGCTCGGGGGCCAGTACGCCACGTGGGCCGGCACCGTCATCGATCCGAAGCGGCCGGTCGTGATCGTCGCGGCGCCCAGCGCGGAGCTCGAATCGGAAGTCCGGCTCGGACGCATCGGCTTCGACAACGTGGCGGGCTACCTCTCCGGAGGCATGGCCAGCCTGGCAGACCGTCCGGACCTCACGACCACGACGACCCGCCTGAGTCCACCGGTCGCGCAGGAACAGATCGCCAGCGGCGCGGTCACTGCCGTGGACGTGCGCACCCAGGGCGAGCGTGCGCACGGCTTCGTCGGCGGAAGCCTGCACATACCACTCAGCCGTCTCGCGGCACACGCGGATGAATTGCCGAAGGACCGGCCGGTCCTGGTGTTCTGCGCCGGCGGGTATCGCTCGTCGATTGCCGCGAGCCTGTTGCAGGGCCGCGGATTCGAGGTACGCGAGATCGCGGGCGGTACCGCGGCGTGGGAGAAGATCCGACTGCCGCTGGAATCGGGAAGCTGATGCCCGTTCCGTCCGGTTGGATTGCTGTACCTCGTAGTCGTGGCTGCCCTGCTGCTCCTCGACTGCACGGGCGTCTGCGCGCAGCAACCGACCGATCAGCCGGCTCCTCGAGTCTTCAGGGATTCCCGCAGCGCCGAACCCGGCCCCGACATCGTCGGCGCTCTCGTCGATTCGCTGAAGCTGCTTGGTATCGAGCACGGCGTCCGCATCGCCACCGAGGAGAAGACGCGCCGGGCGCTCGAGGGACCGTTCTGGGCCGACTACGTGCACTCGGTGCGCCGTCCCGCCCAGTGGGACGATTCCGACAACTGGCTGGTGAACTACATCGGCCACCCGCTGCACGGCGCCGCGGCCGGCTACATCTGGATCGATCACGATCCGCGCAGCCAGCGCGAGGAGTTCGGCCTGAACCCCTCGGTACTGGGCGACACGCTGGCGCTCCATTGCATGGAGCACCGGCTACAGCCTGCAGTTCGAGATCGGGCCGCTGAGCGAGGCGTCGATCGGCAACGTCGGGCTCGATCCGAAAACAACGGGCTGGGTCGACTACGTCGTCACGCCAATCGGCGGCTTCGCGATCCTCGTGGCCGAGGACGCGCTCGATCGCTACTTCGTGAAGTGGGTGGAGGCCAGGACGACGAACCGCTTCTTCCGCGCCTCGCTGCGCTTGATCTTCAACCCGAGCCGGACGTTTGCGAACCTGTCGATGGGCAAGCAGCCGTGGTATCGGGACACCCGACTCCTCTCATGGTGATTCGTGTCGCTCTCTTCTGTGGGGCCCTCCTGCTCGCCGGCGCGTGGCCGGCCGCGGCCCAGAGTCCGACCTTCGATCGACCCACGGTCGAAGCACACCGTTTGAACGATGGTGAGACCATCACGCTCGACGGCCGTCTCGACGAGGAGGCCTGGCAGCGGGCCGTCCCGGCCGCCGACTTCCGCCAGGTCGATCCGCTGAACGGCACGCCCGCGACCGAGGGAACCGAGGTCCGGATCGTGATCAACGAGCGGTCGTTCTACATGGGCGTGCTCTGCCTCGACTCGGAACCGGACAAGTGGCTCGGGTTCCAGCGGCGCCGCGACGAGTTCCTTGGTTCCGACGACCGCTTCATGTGGACCATCGACACGTTCCTCGACGCGCGGTCCGGCTACTTCTTCGAGATGAACCCGTCCGGGCTCATGGCCGATTCGCTCATGGGCGGCGGCATCGACAACCGGCAGTGGGACGGCATCTGGAACGCGCGCGTCCACCACCACGAACTGGGCTGGTCGATCGAGATCGAGATCCCGTTCCGGACGCTGAACTTCAAGCCGGAAAACGACGCGTGGGGCATCAACTTCCAGCGCACCGTCCGGCGCAAGAACGAGGACAGCATCTGGACCGGCTGGGCCCGCAACCAGGGGCTGCGGCGCATGACCAACGCGGGCCTGGTCACCGGCATCACCCGGGTGACCCAGGGGCTCGGCCTCGACGTGAAGCCGTACGCGCTCGCGCTCGGCGAAGCCGCTCCCGGCCGCGGCCAGAACGACATGGCCCCCGACGCCAACTTCGGCGTCGACGCGTTCTACAGCCTCACGCCGACGCTGCGCAGCGTCCTCACGGTGAACACCGACTTCGCGCAGACCGAGGTCGATCAGCGGCAGGTGAACCTCACACGCTTCTCGCTCTTCTTTCCCGAGCGGCGCGACTTCTTCCTCGACGGCGCACCGTTCTTCGCCTTCAGCAGCCCGCTCAACGGCGATCTGATCGTCAACCCGTTCTTCAGCCGGCGTATCGGCCTGACTGCCGTCGGTACGCCGCAGGCCATCGACTTCGGCGTCAAGCTCACGGGGCAGGCCGGGCCGCAGGACATCGGCTTCCTCCACGTGCGGACGAACGACGGCGACCCGGTGATTGGCGAGGAGTTCACCGTCGGGCGCGTGCGGCGCCGGGTTCTTGCGCAGTCCTACGTGGGCGGCATCTACACACGCCGGGATCCGCACGGCGACAATCTGGAGACCAGGCAGACCGCCGGGTTCGATATGCGCCTGGCGACCAACTCCTTCCGCGGCAGCTCGGAATCTCGAAGGAAGTGGCTACTACCTGCACGCGACCAATCTCGATGCGACCGGGGGCAGTTCGTTCGGCATGACCGCCGCGCTGCCGAACGATCGCTGGAACATCCAGTTCTCGGCCAACCAGGTGGATCCGAACTTCAACCCGGCCGTCGGCTTCGTGACCCGCCGCGGCTATCGGCGCTACCAGCCGTTCGTCGAGTTCGGCCCGCGGCCGCGCGGCCACCGCTACATCCGCCGGTACCTGTTCAGCACCGCCGCGGACGTGCAGAACGACATGCACAACGACCTGCTGAACCGGTCGGTCGAACTCAAGTTCTTCGAGATGCAGTTCCACTCGCAGGACTCGTTCGCCTTCACGGCGACCACGGGCCGCGAGCGCCTCGACACGCCGTTTTCGCCGGCCCCCGGCATCGTCCTGCCGGTCGGTTCGGTGTACGACACCGCCGTGCTCAACATCCGCGGCCAGACCGCGAACCGCCGCGTGATCTCGCTGAACGTCCTACTTCGAAACCGGCGGCTACTACTCGGGCACGAAGAAGACGGTATCGATGAACCTGACCCTCCGCGCGCGCCCCGGGTTCATCGTCTACACGACGGCCGAGTGGAACAGCGTGAAGTTGCCCGAGGGGGCCTTCATTACCCGGCTCATTCGCGTCGTCGGCGAGACGCAGTTCAGTCCGTGGATCGCCTGGTGAACAACCTCCAGTACGACTCGGTGAGCGCGGTGCTCGGGTGGCAGTCGCGATTCCGCTGGATCCTGCGCCCGGGCAGCGACATCTACTTCGTCTACACGCACAACTGGCTCGACGACGTGCTCCAGAACAAGCTGGTGACGCTCGACAACCGCATCGCGGCCAAGGTGCTCTACACCCACCGCTTCTGAGGAGCCGCAACATGCCACTGACCGACTACGTGACGCTCGGGCGATCGGGCCTTCGCGTGAGCCCGTTCTGCCTGGGCGCGATGACCTTCGGCGACGACTGGAAATGGGGTTCGTCGGTGGCCGAGTCCGAGGCCATCATGGCCCGCTTCTTCGAGCGTGGCGGCAACTTCCTCGACACGGCCAACGTGTACACGAAGGGGCACTCCGAGAAGATCATCGGCGACTTCATCGGCCGCGATCGTGGCCGGCGCGACCGCGTCGTGATCGCCACCAAGTTCTTCGGCAACCTCTACCCGGGCGACCCCAATGCCGGCGGCTCCGGACCGCAAGAACATCGTCGCGTCGTGCGAGCAGTCGCTCCGCCGCCTGCAGACCGACTACATCGATCTCTACTGGATGCATGCGTGGGACGTGCACACGCCGATCGATGAGACGATGCGTGCGCTGGACGATCTGGTTGCAGCAGGCAAAGTGCGCTACATCGGTTTCTCGGATGCACCGGCGTGGAAGGTGGCGCAGGCGCAGCTGACTGCGAACTTCCGGGGCTGGACGCCGCTCGTCGCGCTGCAGATCGAATACTCGCTGATCGAGCGGACGGTCGAAGGCGAGCTGATGCCGATGGCGCAGGAACTGGGACTGGGCGTAACGCCATGGTCGCCGCTGCGCGGCGGCGCGCTCTCCGGGAAGTACACGCGCGAGAACGCCGCGACACAGAAGGCAGACCGCGGTGAACGCGTCACGGCGTTCCTGAACGAGAAGGGATACGCCATCATCGACGAGCTGATTCGCATCGCCGGGGAGATCGGCACCAATCCCGCTGCCGTGGCGCTGGCCTGGGTTCAGCAGCGGCCCGGCGTCGCGTCCACGATCATCGGCGTCCGCCGTCTCGATCAGCTCGATCAGAACCTGGCGGCGCTGGATGTCCGCCTGTCGCCCGAGCAGAACGCGGCGCTCGAGAAGGTATCGACACCGGTCCTGAACTTCCCTGCCGGCATGGTCCGGTTCGCCAGCATGTTCTCGCAGGGCGGCACGACGGTAAACGGCGAGGCGGGAATCCCCTGGCCGCTGGCGCCTGCATCGGACGCCGAACGCTACTGAGCCGCGTCGGACGAGTCCGGTAAGGAGGATGCGCTCACGCGTGGCAGCGGTTCGCCACCGTGTGACAATGCCGGAGTGAGCAGAATCACGCGTGTTGGCATCATCGGCATGGGGCGCGTCGGCGCGAGCGCCGCGATCTCCGTCCTGCACTCCGGTATCGCCGAGGAAGTCCTCGTCAACGACCTGCGCCCCGAAGTCGCTGAAGGCGAAGCGATGGATCTCGCGCACGGCATGTCGTTTCTTCCGCGCGCCGTCGTACGTGCGGCCGCGCTCGACGAACTGCGCACGGCGGACGCCGTCGTCATCGCCGCCGGCAAGAACGGCACGGCGTCGCAGTCGCGGCTCGACCTCGCAAAGGAGAACGCCGCGATCGTCGAACAGATCGCCGGTACGTTCCGCGGCTACGAAGGGCTGGTCGTCGTCGTCACCAATCCCGTGGACGTCCTCACGTATCTCTTCGCGAGGACGTCGCGTCTGCCCGTGGAGCGTGTCCTCGGGACAGGGACGATGCTGGATACGGCGAGGCTGCGTCACGTGATCGGCCGGACGTTGAACGTGGCCGCCAACTCCGTGCACGCGCAGGTCGTCGGCGAACACGGCGATTCGGAAGTGGTCCTCTGGTCCAGCGCGCGGGCCGCGGGCATGCCGCTGCGCCGGTGGGCGGCCTGGGATCCCGCGAAGGAGCCGGCGCTATGCGACGAAGTACGCCGGGCGGCCTACGAGATCATCCTGCGAAAAGGGGCGACGAACCACGCCATCGGAGCCGTCACCGCGGCGCTGTTGCGGACGTACCTGCGCGGCGAAAACCGCGTGCTCACCGTCTCACGCGTCCAGGCCGGCGCGTGCGGCGTGCGTGACGTGGCGCTCTCGCTGCCGGCGGTCGTCGGCGGCGCAGGCGCGATCACCGTGCTCGAGCCGGAGATGAACGACGCGGAGCGCGCGGGGCTCGCCGCCTCCGCGTCGCTGCTGCAGGCGTCGCTCGCCGCGATCGCCTGAAGCGCAGATCCCGCGCGCGATATGATGCGGTCTCCGGTATGCCGGTTCCGCATCGTCCGTCCACAGGCACCACGCGCTCCCGCCCGACGCGCCCCTCTCCGGTCAAGTTCGAGGCGATCGTCGGCGCGCTGTCGGTGGCCGTGCTCGTCTTCAGGCGCGAGCGCCTCGTGTACGCCAACGCGGCGGCCGAGCACCTGCGCGAACGCCTTCGTGCCCGGTATCGCTCGGAGCTCACGGTCCTCCTGAACGATCACCTGCGCAGCCTCGATCGGGTGCAGACGTCGACGACGACGAGCCTGCTGACCGGCCAGCGGGGTGAGCCCTTCTACCTGCACGTGATGCCGCTGGACAGCGCGTGGACGGACGTGGCCGTGAGCGTCCGAGAGCTGGGGACCGCGCTCGGACCGTTCCGGAGCCGGTACCGCCTGTCGCGACGAGAGGCGGAAGTTGTCGAGCTGGTACTGCTGGGTACCGGAACCGCGATATCGCCGCCACGCTCGGCACCTCGCCCGCCACCATCAAGAAGCATCTGACGCACATCTTCGACAAGGTGGGCGTCGACACCCGCACGCAGCTGATTGCCCGCATTGCATGAGCAAAGCTGGGCAGAACGTACTACCTAAGTAGTATTGTTGAGCTTCTGAACACCTCTTATAGTCCAGTTGTCTCCCAAATTTTCCGTGGCGCCCGCGTCCGCCGGAACACGGCGCTCGTTCGGAGGTTCGCTTGTTGTACGCCCACGCGGTATCCGACATCGGTCGGGTGCGCAAGACCAATGAGGACGCCTACGTGTGCGATCCCGAGGTCGCGCTCTTTGCCGTGGCCGACGGGATGGGGGGACACGACGCCGGCGAGGTCGCAGCCGGGCTCGCGATTGACGCGATCACCTCGTTCGTCCGCCGATCGTCGGTCGACAACGACTTCTCCTGGCCGTACGGAATCGACCGGAACCTCTCGTACGATGCCAACCGGCTGAGAACCGCCATCCACCTCGCCAACCGCCGCATCTTCCGCACCGCCGAAAGCAACGACGACTACAACGGCATGGGCACCACCATCGTGGCGATGCTCGTGAGCGAAGGGCGCATGGCGGTGGGACACGTCGGCGACAGCCGGCTGTATCTCATTCGCGGCGGCGCGGCGAAGCAGATGACCGAGGACGACTCGTGGGCCGCGACGATCCTCGCGCACGATCCGCGGCTGAACGCGTCGGACATCGCGAAGCACCCGATGCGCAACGTGCTCACCAACGTGCTGGGCGCCCGCGATCAGGTGGACGTGCACCTCGCGGAGCACGACGTGTGGCCCGGCGACACGATCCTGCTGTGCAGCGACGGCCTGCACGGCGCGCTGGAAATCGACGAAATCTCGGGCATCGTGGCGGCGCAGTCGGACGTGCAGCGGGTGCCGCGCCAGCTCGTGGACGCGGCCCTGGACCGCGGCGGCCGCGACAACGTCACGGCGCTCGTCGTCCGCTACACCGGGGAGCGCGGATGATGGCGTCGCCGGCGCGCCAGGGAGCGGAGCCGGTCGCCGCCATCGGGCGGTACCTGCTGCGCGAACGCCTCGCGACCGGCGCCACCGGCTATGTGTACGAGGCGCTGGATCGCACGGACGACCGGGTCGTCGCGGTGAAGCTGATCGCCGCCGATCTGCAGGACGAGCCCGAAACGCGCGAGCGCTTCTATCGCGAAGCGCGGATCACCGCGGAGCTGACGCATCGGAACATCGTCCGGGTGCTCGACGTCGGCGAGGACCACGGCCGCCCCTACATCGCCATGGAGCGGCTGCAGGGACAACCGCTCAGGACCCTGCTGCAGCAGCGGCCCGATCTGCTGGTTGCCGACCGCCTGGCGCTGATCATCCAGATCTTCGAAGGGCTCGACGCGGCGCACGCACACGGTGCCGTACACCGGGACATCAAGCCGGGCAACATCTTCGTTCAGGGCGACGGGTGCGTGAAGCTGCTGGACTTCGGGCTGGCGCGGACGCACACCTCCACGCTCACGGCCAGCGGCGTCGTGGTCGGGTCGCCCGGTTACATGTCGCCGGAGCAGGCCGAGGGGCTGCGCGTCGACGGACGATCGGACCTGTTCTCTGCCGCCGCAGTGGCATACCTGATCCTGACCGGGCGTCCCCCGTTCGAGGCGAAGAGCCTCCCCGCGGTGCTGCAGGCGCTCCTCCAGGGCGCGCCGACGCCGCTCACGCGAGCCGAAGCCCCCGAGGCGCTCGCCCGCATCGTCGACAAGGCGCTCCGGAAATCCCCCGACGACCGATACCAGACGTGCGCCGAGGTCCTCGTCGACCTGCGGCGCGTCAGAGACAGCATGGTGCATCAGTGATCCGCAAACTCGTCATCAGCAACGGACGAACCGAACGCGAGCTCCTGCTCGTCGGGAACATCGTCATCGGGCGCGACCCCACCTGCCACGTCACCGATCCCGATCCGCTGCTCTCGCGGCGGCACGCGGAGATCGTCGCGAACGTCCACGGCGTGAGCGTCCGCGATTTGGACAGCCGCAACGGCATCCTCGTGAACGGCGCGAAGACGCGCGAACAGGTGCTGCTGCCCGGCGACATCGTGCAGCTCGGACACCTGCAGCTCCGGTACGTCGAGGAGGCCACGCGTCCAGCCGACGGCATGGTGAGCCGCGGGCTCGATCGGCACACGCCCGCGCCGCAGCCCGTACCGCCGGCCCCGGCGTCGTTCGACCGTTTCCGCCCGGAGGCCCCGGTGCAACCGGGCCGGTGGCGCCCCGAGCCAACGCCGCTGCCGGGACGCCGGACCTCCGCGCCGCCACCGCCGCCGCCCACGCAACCGGTACAACCCCAGGTGCCGCGCGGACGGGCAGCGTTCGAGCAGTCGGTGGGGCCCGTGCCCGTACGGCGCACGCACGACCACTTCGACGAGACGGTACTGGCATGGCCGCCGCCGGCACATGACACGACGCTCGGCCACGAACCGCCGGATCTCGACGCCACGATCCTGGCGCCGCTGCCGACGTCCACACGTGAGGCCTCGGGCATCCACCGCCGGTCCAATCCCGATGCGACGATGCTCGCCAGCGTGCCGGGTGGCGATACGACGGTGTCGCCCGGCGATGCGACGTTCGTTGCGGCGCTGTCGCACCTGGCCGGCGTCGCGCAGCCGTCGAACGAGCAGGTGCGGCCGGGAACCGGCGCGCGCCTCGTCGCCAACGCGGAGCTGACGGTGACCGATGCGACGCCCGACTGCGCCGCGCTGCTCGGCCTCCCGGGCGAGGAGCTGGTTGGGGACTCGCTGACCGACGTGTTCCTTCGAGGCGTGCGGCGCGCGTACGCGGACCCGCAGTCGACCGTCACGCTGTCGATTACGCGCGATGCGCGCGGGTCGATCGCGGTGACATTCACGTTAGCGCACAACGACGGAACCGACCGATGAACGCTTCCAAGCAGATCGAACGGATCGGACGCTACCAGGTGCTGGAGCGTGTCGGTAAAGGCGGGATGGGTGTCCTCTATCGCGGCTTCGACCCGGTGCTCGATCGGGAGGTCGCCATCAAGTTGATGCTCACCGACTTCACCGAGGACACCGAGCAGATGCGGCCGCGCTTCTATCGCGAGGCGCGGGCTGCCGCCAAGCTCAATCACCGCAACATCGTCACGATCTTCGAGTTCGCCGAAGAGTCGAACGTTCCCTACATCGTGATGGAGTTCCTGCGCGGCACGCCGCTCGGCGCGCGCATGAACGGCCAGCCGCCGCTCAGCCTCGATGACAAGCTGAACATCGTCGCGCAACTGTGCGACGGCCTCGGCTACGCCCACGAGCAGGGCGTGGTGCATCGCGACGTGAAGCCGGACAATGTCTTCATCCTCGAGGACGGCTCGGTCAAGCTGCTCGACTTCGGCATCGCCAAGCTCACCACGTCGAACCTTACGCGCCAGGGCGACGTGCTCGGCAGCGCGTCGTACATGTCGCCCGAGCAGGTGGGCGGCAGCGATTCGGTGGACGGACGGGCCGACGTCTTCTCGACCGGCGTCATGCTCTACGAGCTGCTGGCGGGACACAAGCCGTTTCAGGCGGACAACCCCACGGCGGTCATCCTGAAGATCCTCAAGGACGACCCGCCGCCGCTGGACACCTACGTGCAGGGCCTGCCGCCGCAGCTCTCGGCGGCGGTCACGAAGGCGCTGGCGAAGAAGCCAGAGGACCGCTTCGCATCGGCGGAAGCACTGGGGCGCGAGCTGCAGTCGATCCGCAAGGCGCTGCCGGCCACCGTGTCGACCGCGGAGCTCGAGGAGACGCGCTTCGCCAGCACGCAGATGATGCGGGCACTGCACGACGACCTGCAGAAGCTGCGCGACTCACAAGCGTCGAGCGGTACGGCCGTCGCGGTCGGCCAGGCAGCCGCCAGCGCGCGCGACGCGGCTGTCACGCCGGAGCCGGCCGCAGGCAACCGGTGGCTCGGCCCGGCACTCGTCGCGGCGGTCGTCGTGCTCGGCGCCGGTGGCTATTTCATGTTCGGCCGCGCCACGCCCGCTCCGGCAGCATCGGCGGCACCCGTGACGCCGCCTGCAACAACTCCTGCCGCCACAGCGCCGGTGCCCGCAGCCGCACCAGCGCCTGCTGCTGCTCCGGCCGTGGCCTCGGCCGACACCGGAGCCTCGCCGGAAACCAAGGCGCCCGCTGTTGTGACGGCGTCGGCGCCCAGGCCGGTGGCAAGTGTGCCGGTCTCGCTGGCCGGTGGCTACCCGTTCGAAGTGCTCGACGGCGGCCGGACGATCTCGCCGGCCGCGACCTCGCACGAGATCAAGGCCAGCGCCGGGCGGACGCTCGTGCTGTCGGCGCCGAAGTACTTCCTGCGCCAGTCGGTGCGGGTCGAAGGAACCGCCGCCAGCGGCTTCGACTGGGAAGCGCCGGGCCTCGGCAAGCTGGATGTGCGGAGCCCGCAGGAGACCTGCGACGTCAAGATTGGGGATCGTTCGATCGGAAACCCGCCACTCGTCGTGCCGGAAATCGCCGCGGGCCAGTATCGCGTCGACATCGTGTGCGCCGGCGACGTGGTGAAGAGCCATTACGCGACGGTCAGGGCCGGACAGACCTACCTGGCTGCAATCCGATGACACGACAGACAACACTCCGCATCGCGTTCGGGCTGGTCGTCGCACTTGGTGTGCCCGCCAGCGCCCAGCAGAACAACGAGGAGTTCGCGCGCCGCCAGTACGAGAGCGGGCTGACCTTCCTCCAGAACAACCGCTCCGCCGAGGCGTTGAAAGACCTCCAGGCGGTGGTGGACAGCTTCCCCACGAGCAGCGTCGCCGACAACGCGCTGCTGCAGATCGCGCAGTACCACCTCGACGCCGCCCACGACGTGACGTCTGCGCAGGCAGCCATCGACAAGCTGCTGAAGGACTATCCGGACACGGACTCGGCGCCCATGGCGCATGTGCTGGCAGGACGCGCCGCGTTCGCGAAGGGCCGCACCCCGGCCGACGTCGACGCCGCGCTCGCGAGCTTCGAACGCGTGCCGCGCCTCTTCCCCGGCAACGAAGCAGTGGCCGCCGCCGGCTTCTACGCCGGCGAGACGTTGCGAGCCCTGCGCCGCGACGCCGATGCGCTCGAACGCTTCCGGCGCGTCTCGATGGAGTACCCGCGTTCCGTGTGGGCCGCTCGCGCCAGCCTCTCGGCCGGCTACTGCCTCGTGCAGCAGGAACGGGCGGCCCAGGCGCTCCAGGAGTTCCAGCGCGCGCGTCAGTTGTTCCCGACGTCGGCGGCCGCCGCCGACGGGCTGCACCTGAACACCATCGTTTATCGCCTCTACCTGCGGGCGCCGGCGCAGGCGGCCTACACGTTGAGCGGCCGCGCGATCGGGCCCGAGCGGTCGGAACTGCGCGACGTCGTCGGTCTCCGCGTCGATCCCGCCGGCCAGGTGCTGCTCGGCCACAAGGCCGGTGTCGCGATCTACAAGGCGGACGGGTCGCTGGTGTCCACCGCACCGGCCGTCGACCCGACCGCGTTTTTTGTCGACGAGCAGGGACGCATGGTCGTCGCCCGTGAGGGTGCGCTGGTCGCCGGGCGCGGCGAGGTGATCCAGTTCACTGGACCGAACGCCGACGGACAGCCACGCGCGATCGACGAGATCCCCGCCGTGCTGCCCAATGCCCGTGGCGAACGGCTGCTGTCGAACCCGAAGGGGCGCAACGTGCTGCGCGTTCAACCGAACGGCCGGTTCGTCTCGGTCTTCGCAACCGGCACCATCTCGCGCATGGCGCAGAACTGGATGGGCGACGTCGCGCTGCTCGATCGCACCACGAAAACTGTCGCCGTCGTCGATGCTGACGGGAAGGCCGTTTCGAAGATCGCCCCCAAGGGGACCGGCTGGGAGTTCGACGAGCCGAACGACGTCGCGTTCGATGCGCTCGGACATCTCTACGTGCTGGACAAGGGGCGCAGTTCGATTTTTGTCTTCAGCGCCAGGGGCAAGCTCGTGTCGACGCTCACGATCCCCGACCGCAGCCCGGGCGGGCTGTCGCGAGCCGAGGCGCTC
The DNA here is from genome assembly GCA_963748265.1 of uncultured Acidobacteriota bacterium. GTDB lineage: Bacteria > Acidobacteriota > Vicinamibacteria > Vicinamibacterales > CAVVIG01 > CAVVIG01. Next base: position 56,826 of record CAVVIG010000010.1, read on the forward strand.
GCGGTCGACGCCGCAGGGCGCCTGCTGGTCTTCGACGAGCGGGTTCGCCGCATCCAGGTGTATCAATGAAGCACGCGCTCACCTCCCTGCTTTGTGCGGGGCTGCTCGTTCTCGGATCGGACGTCGCCCTTCGGGCCGCGCAGGCACCGGACGGCGAAGTGCAGGTTCAGTTCGCGGAGGCCCGCCGCCAGTTCGATGCGCTCGAATACGAACAGGCCGTACCGACGCTGGATCGCGTCGTGGCGCTGCTGCAGGCTCGTCCGGGCGACGACACGCGCCGGCAGCTGGCCAGCGCGCTGGAGCTGCGCGCCCGATCGAAGTTCGGCATCGGCGACCAGGACGGCGCGCGACAGGACCTCGTGACGCTGCTGAAGACCGACGCCACGTACGTCCTCACGGGCCAGGTCTCGCCGCGGGTCGTTGCACTCTTCGAGGAAGTGCAGAAGGAGACCATCACCTCGATCACGCTGAACGTCACTCCGGCGACGGCGGCCGTGCTGCTCGACGGCGTCAAGGTCGCCGCCAGCGGTACCCTCTCGGTGAGCGTCGGCGAGCACACGCTGAAGGCGAGCCAGACCGGCTACAAGGAAGACTCACTCACCTTCACGGCCGCTCCTGAAACGACGTCGGAGGCGACCCTCGCGCTGGCGCGGTCGTCCGCCGTGCTGTCCATCGTCACGGCGCCGGCTGATGTCGAGGTCGTCGTCGACGGCGTGTCAAAGGGACGCACGATCGCCGGTCCGCCGCCCGCCGAGTTCGCGGAGCGAGCCGCCCGATCCGGAATCGCCGCCAACCAGCTCTCCGGCGTGCTGCTCCTGACGGACCTCGGAACCGGCTCGCATCGCATCCAGTTCCGGCGCGCCTGCTTCGTGCAGACCGAGCGCCGCCAGGAAATCAGTCAGCTCGACGACTTCGTGCTCGACCCGGTGAAGCTGGATCCGGCGGTGGCAGCGCTGTCCGCGCAGTCGCCGCAGGCGGATGTCACCGTGTTCGTGGACGGCGACTTGCGTGGCCGGGCGCCCTACTCCACCGAACTGTGCGAAGGACCGCACACGATCGAGCTGCGTTCGCCGACCGGCCGGCTTGTCCGCAAGGTGGACGCACGCGCCGGCCAGAAGATTGACGTCTCCGGCGCCCTGCGGCCGGCGTTCGCGCTGGTGTCGAGCACGCAGACGAGCCTCAACACCGACGTCCGTGCCGCCGCCGAACGCGCCTTCGAACCGCTGCAGAGCGTGCTCGTCTTCGCGCCGGCTGGCGATCAGCTGGACGCCGCGCTGAAGACGGAGAAGCTGCCGCCCGACTGGCTCGGATACGACGTGAACCGTCGCCCTGTCGGCGTGACGGCCGAAGTGACAGCGGCCATGCGGCGCGACCTGTCCGCGAAGCTCGCGAAGGCCTTCGACGCGCAGGGCATCGCTGCCGTGACCGCCCCGACAGCCGCGAATCGCAGCCGGCTCGTGCTCACGCTGCTCGCGGCGGGCGCCGCTGAACCGGACGTCCTCGAAGTGAACCTCGATCAGCAGGACACTGTCGCAAGCGCCGTGTCGCAGCTCGATCGCAGCCTGTCGTTCCGCACCGCCACCATCGGCGCGACCGCGATCGACGTCGAAGATGTTCCGGGTGCGGTCCTCGCGGCGGTCGATGCCAGCGGACCTGCCGGGAAGGCCGGCCTCAAGACGGGAGATGTCGTCGTCTCCTGCCGGAGGCAAGCCGGTAGCCGACGCGGCCGCGTTCTCGGCGTCAATCGCTGCGCAGGCACCGACGGCGCCGCTGGCCGTCGAGGTGAAGGATGCGACGGGGACGCCGCGAAAGGTAGACGTGACCATTGCGATGCGGCCGCGCCTGCTTGGCATCGGCGATCAGACGCTGCTCGTCAATCGCACGCTGGTGGCGCTGCGGGCGCGGCTGGCCGACGCGACCGACCCCGAGGAGAAGTCGGCGATTCGCCTGAACCTGGCGGCGGCGCTCACCAGGCTCGAGTCGTGGAGCGACGCGCGTGCCGAACTGCAGCAGGTCGCGATCAGCGACGGCCCGGGCGTCGGCACCGGCACGGTGCAGTACCTCCTCGGCCTCTGCGCCGCGCGGCTCGGGAACCGCGCGGACGCGGAAGCAGCGTTCAAGGCCGCCGCGGCGTCGGCGAACCTGCTGACTGAAGACGGTCCGCCCGTCCGGGAGCTCGCAGAAGCCCGGCTCGCCGAACTGCAAAGAACCTCGACGGGCCGCTGAACGGGCCCGGCGGCCCGCTTCCGGCTGAGAATAGGGGCATGTCGCGCCGGCTGACGCGCGGGCTGCTGGCGCTGCTGCTGTTTGCCGCGCTCGCCTGCGCCTGGAGCTATCCACTCGTCACCACCCTCGCCACGGCACTGCCCGGCGAGTTCGCCGGCGACAACGTCTCGTTCCTCTGGAACACGTGGTGGGCGCGCCAGGTGGCGGGCGGCTTCCCCGCCGGCTTCTTCTTCAGCCCCCTGCTCTTCGCGCCAATCGGCTTCGACCTCACGCTGCACACGCACACGGCGCTGCAGGGCGCCGTCAGCGCGTGGCTGTTGGGCGGGATCCCGACGGTCGCCGCGCAGAACGTCATCATCCTGCTGACGCTCACGCTGAACGGCCTGTGCGTGTACCTCCTGGCACGCGACCGCACCAACGACACGCCATCCGCGCTGGTCGCAGGAACAATCTTCGGCGGCTCGCCGTTCGTCGCCGCTCACCTGCTTGGACACTTCAACCTGATTCACACCTGGGTGCTTCCGGCATTCCTGCTTTGTGCGACGCGTGCACGGAGGCACGGCTCGCCGGGCTGGTCGGCCCTTGCGGGGGCGACGCTGGTTGCCGCGGCTTACACGGACTACTACCTGTTGGTGTACGCCACGCTGCTCGGCACCGGCCTTCTCCTTTGGCGCACCGGTCTTGTCGATCTGCGCTTGAAGCCGGCGGCACTCTCTGCGGCGCGTCATCATCATCCTGGGCGGCCTGCTCGTGGCTGCGCTCGCGGCGGTTGCCTGGATCCGCGCGACCGGCGGATTCGACACGACCGTTGCGGGCATTCGCATCCGCGCCACAGACCCCGTGAACGCCGAGACGCTCGCCTGGCTGCTGGTCCTGGCGGCCGCATGGCTGCGTGCCCGGCCAGCGATTCGTCTGCGCCTGAGTGAGGCATGGCCCGAGCTGATGGCCCGCGCGCGCCTCGCGTTGCCAGCCGTGCTGATCGTGGGCGTGGGCATCCTGCCGCTCCTCGCGGGGGTCTTCAGGATGTGGATCGCCGGTGACTACACGGCGCCGACGCACTTCTGGCGGAGCGGGCCGGCGGGCATCGACGTCGCCTCGCTCGTGCTCGGCAACCCGCTCCACCCGGCGGCGGGCGGCTGGACGTCGCGGATGTACGCGTGGCTTGCAATCGACCGGATCGAAGGACCGGCTGGCTCGGTATCGTCCCGATGCTGCTGCTCGCGGCCGGCATCTCCAGGGCACGCGTCGATGCGCGGCTTCACGGACCACTGGCGGCCGGTGCGTTCTTCTTCGTGTGGGCGCTCGGACCGTGGCTGACTGTAGCCGGCCATCGGACGGGCGTGCTGCTGCCTGCGAACTTCTTCGGCTTCGTCCCAATCCTCTCGAACGCACGCATCCCCGCACGGGCGATCGTCGTCACCGTCCTCGCGCTGTCGATGGTGGCCGCGCACGTGACAGCGGCGATGCCCGCGCGACGGCGGATGGTGTGGGCCGGCTGTGCGATCGCGCTCATCCTGATCGATTACCTGCCCGCTCCGTTTCCGACAATCGCACTCGAGACGCCGGCGATGTACAGCACGCTGGCAGGCACGACCAACGGCGCGATTGTGGAACTGCCGATGGGGCTGCGCGACGGGCTCGGGCAGATCGGTGCGTTCGACGATGCCACGCTGCTGTATCAGATGACACACGGGCACGCCCTGGTCGGCGGGTTTGCCGCGCGAATTCCCGCTTCGACCAAGCAGCGGTATCGCGACATGCCGGTCGTGCGCTCGCTGCTGCGGCTGTCCGATCCCGCCGGCGGCAGCGCCGACCCGCGCGACGAGGGCCTCACGCGCGAAGGGGCGGGCGCACAACTGCGTACGCTCGGCATCGAGTTCGTCGTCATCGACCGGACACGCGCACAGCAGCCGCTGCTCGCGTTCGTCGAGCGGCAGCTGCCGCTCACGCTCCTGACGAGTGACGGTTCGCGCGACCTGTTCGTACTGAGCGCGAACTAACGCGCGCACATGCGCGACGGCCCTCCGGTGGCCGTCCACTCCGGCTGAAGCAGGCCGCTACAGCTGGTGGGCGCCTCGACCGCCAGCGCCCTGCGGTTGTACACTCGGGCTGCAGATGTCATCGCGACGATTCGCCATAGCGCTGCTCGTCGCTCTGCTGGCCGGCGCGGCCCTGCTGGCGCGCACAGCTCTGTTCTCGCAGTCGGCCGATCGCGCGGACCCGTCGCGCAATCGCGCCGATGCGCCCACGCTTCGCCTGGTCGTTGTTGACACCCGGGAACAAGCGGACGCCGTGCGGGATCGTCTCGCGCGCGGCGAGGACTTCGCGGCGATCGCCCGGCGCGAATCGATCGATCCCAGCGCCGGCGATGGCGGCCTGCTCGGGCGGCTGGACGTCTCGACCCTCCGCGCGGAGGTGCGCACCGCGCTCCAGGGCGTCGGCAGCGGCGGCCTGACGCCGGTCGTGCAGGTCGCGACCGGCTTCGCAGTGCTGCAGGTCGTTCCAGATGTTGGCAGCACGCCGTCGGCGATCAATCCAGCCAGCCTGGCTGCCATCAGCGCCGTCGGCAGCGTCAAGTACGTGCCAGACGTCGGCGGCCTTCCCGAGGCCGAAGCGATGCTGCGCGACTTCCCGAAGCCGGCCAACTGGAACACGGATCCGCAGACGATTTGCCAGGCACGCCTGGACTCGCTGACGGCGGGCGTGCAGGTGTTCGACAACTTCTTCGCGCGCGAAGCGGCACCCCACAGCGAACGAGCCCCGTTCGAGGCGCTGCAGGCGCACCTGGGCCTGGCGCAGTTGCTCGCGTACCAGGGATCGATGGCGCGCGCCGTCGAGAACTACGAGCGTGCGTACGCCGCAGCGCTGGCGGGAGTGCCTCGATCGGTGCCCCAGATCGAAGAGATGCTCGGCGTCGCATACCTGCACAAGGCCGGAATGGACAGCGGCGTGTTCCGCCAGCCTGGGGAGGTGTGCCTGCTTCCGCCGCGCCCTGGGCTGGCCTATGCGAAGACAGCCGACGCGGAGAAGGCGGCCGCGCTGTTCGCAAAATATCTCGAGCGGCGACCGGGCGACCTCGAGGGACGATGGCTTCTCAACCTCGCGCACATGGCGCTCGGCACCTACCCGGACGGCGTGCCGGCGGCCGATCGCATTCCCCTCTCGGCGTTCGCGTCGCCGGTCGACGTGGGCCGGTTTCCCGATGTTGCGCCGGCCGCGGGCCTGGACGTTTTCTCGAGCGCCGGCGGCGTCATCGTGGACGATCTGACCAACAGCGGGCGCTGGGACGTCATGACGTCGAACTTCTACAGCTGCGGCCCGGTGCGCTACTTCGGGAACAATGGCGACGGCACCTTCAGCGAGCGCACGGCAGCCGCCGGGTTGCGGCCCCAGATTGGCGGCCTCAACCTGGTGCAGGGCGACTTCGACAACGACCGCTGCACCGACGTACTGGTCATGCGCGGCGGCTGGGAAGTGGCGCAGCGGCGATCGCTCCTGCGCAACGACTGCAAAGGCGGGTTCACCGACGTCACGGCCGCGAGCGGCCTCGCCGCGCCGACGAGCAGCCAGGCCTCGACGTGGGTCGACATCAACAACGACGGCTGGCTCGATCTGTTCGTCGGCAACGAGGACACGCGCGCCCAGTTGTTCCTGAACACCGGCACGGGCAGATTCGAGGACATCTCCGCCAGCGCCGGGATCGATCGGCGCTCGTTCGCGAAGGGTGTCGCCGCCGGCGACTACGACAACGACGGCTTCGCCGATCTCTACGTCTCGAACTACGACGGCACCAACCTGCTCTATCGAAACAGGCACGACAACACGTTCGAGGAACGCGCGGCGGCTGCCGGAGTGCCGGGGCCGGGTCGCGGCTTCGCGACCTGGTTCTTCGACTACGACAACGACGGCTGGCTCGACCTGTTCGTCACCAGCTACTACATGTCGGTTGACGACTCGGCCCGGACCTACCTGCGGCTGCCGAATAACGCGCCGACGATGAAGCTGTATCGCAACCGGAAGGACGGGACGTTCGAGGACGTGACGAAGGCCGTCGGCCTGGACAAGGTGTTCATGCCGATGGGATTCGAACTTCGGCGACATCGACAACGACGGCTTCCTGGACATGTATCTCGGCATGGGGAACCCGTCGTACGCCTCCGTGCTGCCCCACGTGCTGCTGAAGAACCAGGAAGGGCGAGCGTTCGTCGACGTGACGCAGTCGTCGGGGACCGGCGAGATTCACAAGGGCCACGGCATCGCGTTCGTCGACCTCGACTACGACGGCGACGAGGACATCCTCGCGGAGATCGGCGGCGCGACACCCGGCGACAGCCATGCGATGCGGCTGTTCGAGAACCCCGGGCACGGCAACGACTGGGTCAGCGTGAAGCTGACAGGCGAAAAGAGCAATCGCTCTGCAATCGGCACGCGCATCACCGTCACCGTCGAGAACGAGGGAGGCGCGAGGCGCGTCATCCACCGGCACGTCAGCAGCGGCGGATCCTTCGGCGCCTCCCCGCTCGAACAGCACATCGGCCTCGGGCGGAGCGCGCGCATCGTCGACCTCGAGATCTGGTGGCCCGCCAGCAGCACGCGCCAGCATTTCACCGGCGTGCAGGCAAACCAGGCGATTGCCATCACCGAGTTCGCGACCGCCTTCAGCACCGTGGATCGCAAGCCAGTGCGACTCGGTGGGGCACGGAGGGAGCCATGAGCGCGCGCGCGAGGCGGCAGCTCGGAACGATCGCGCTCGTCGTGTCGCTCGCGTCAGCGACTGCGGTCCTGCACGCGCAGGCGGTTCGCGAGTTCGCCGTGACCGGCATGGTCGTCCGCGTGAACGTCGAGCAGAAGACGCTCACGGTCTCACACCAGGCCATCGCCGGACTCATGCCGGCGATGACGATGCCGTTCGAGGTGGCGCAGGCATCGGAGCTCGAGGGTCTCGAGCCCGGCACGATCGTGTCGTTCACGCTGAAGGTGGATCGCAGCACGTCGCGCGCCGGGCAGATCCGCGTCGTGCGCTACGAGAACGTGGAGCAGGATCCGTTCAGCGCGAGCCGGCTGAAACTGATGAAGGATCTGGCGGCGCAAGGTACGGCCGCGACCAGGATGGTTGCCGTCGGTGAGATGGTCCCCGACTTCCACCTGACCGATCAGAAGCACCGGCCGATCGCCCTCTCCGACCTGCGCGGCAAGGTCGTCGTCGTCAACTTCGTGTACACGACCTGCGCGCTGCCGAACTTCTGCCTGCGTCTGGCCAACAACTTCGGCGTGTTGCAGAAGCGGTTCGAGCGCCAGCTGGGTCGCGAGCTCGTCCTGCTGACGCTCACGTTCGATCCCGTGCACGACACGCCCGACGCGCTCGCCACCTACGCGCGGCAGTGGAGCGCAAACGCCGATACCTGGAAATTCCTGACCGGACCGGTCGCCGACGTGGAGCGGGCGTGCGCGCTCTTCGGTGTGCACGCGTTCTCGAATGAGGGGCTGCTCGATCACTCGCTGCACACCGCGGTGATCGACCGGCAGGGGCGTCTCGCGGCGAACATCGAGGGCAACCAGTTCACCGCCACGCAGCTCGGCGATCTGACGCAGAGCGTGCTGCAGAACGGCCGCTGACGCTCGCAGGTCAGCGGAGCTGCTGTTCGAGCGCCGCCAGTTCGGCGCGGCCGGGATGCAGCCGACGGGCGCGCCCGAGCCAGTCGCGCGCCTGCGCGGTGCGCCCGAGCGCGATGAGCGCCTGCGCTCCGCCGACCCAGGCGTCGACCAGCCCGGGGTCGAGTGCCACCGCGCGCGCGTACTGCTCGACGGAGTCGGCGGTTCGCCCCATCCCGCGTTCGGTTTCGGCGAGCCGCAGGCGCGCTTCGGGAAGGTTCGGGGCGTAGCGCACGGCGTCGCCGAACGCGCGGAGCGCTTCGGCGCGCTGCCCGCGCCTCTCGGCGATGACACCCAGGCTGAAGTGCGCGCGGGCGAAGTCCGGCTGCGCCCGCACCACGGCGTTGAACTCGCGCTCGGCGGTGGCGACGTCGCCCGACACGAAGAGCGCGGTGGCCAGCCAATAACGCAGCGACACGTCACCGGGCGACAGCTCGAGGCCGCGCCTGAAGGCCGCCGCGGCGCCCGTCCAGTCCTGGCTCCGGAGCGCCTGCATGCCCACGCCCTCGTACGACACGGCGCTTTCGAGGGTCACCTCTGATTCGGCCAGCACGGGATCGTCCAGACCGGGCGCCCGGCTTCCGCGCCGCTGGAGCAGCGTCTCGGCTCGGGCGCGGTCGCCCGTCGCGCGACGCGCCATCGCGAGCGGGTAGTGAATGGCGGACGCTTCGGGATCGATCGTCAGCGCCTGCTCGAGGTGGGTAACCGCCTCGGCGTGGGCGCCCCGCGCGAGAGCCGCGCGGCCCGCGCCGAAGTGTGCGGCCGCGGAGTCCGGCTGTAGCGTCAGCGCACGGCCGTAGGTTGCCTGCGCGGCATCGGGGCGGCCGGTGTCGAGGTACATGTCGGCGAGCCACACGAGCGCCGGCACGTACTGGGGCTGCAGGGTCAGCGCGCGTTCGAACGCGGTGGCCGCACTCGCGCGATCGCCCGCCTTGAGCCTGGCGTGACCGAGGTAGTACGGCCAGCGCATCTCCGACGGCTGCTCCGCCTCGGCGTGACGGTAGCAAAGCGCCGCCTCGTCGAAAAAGGTCGCCGCCATCAGCAGGTGCCCCAGCTCGCCGTACTGACGTGCCAGGTCTGCCTTCGGCGTTGCGGCACTGGCCACGGCGAATGCCAACGACTCGAACTCCGTGCGCAGCTGCTGCTGCACCGAGCTGGCGAGCGCATCGAGATCCGGCAGCACCACCGGTGCGAGCGACTCAGGTGCCGGAGCGGAGACGGGCGCGGGCTTTTCCTGTCGTGCGTCAGGCGGGCTCGAGCAGCCGGCCGCGGCGGCGGTCAGCCACGCACATGCCATCGCCCGCACTGCGCTGCGGCTCACTTCCCTGTTCCCCGGACGAGCGTCGTGTAGCGATCTATCGTGACGCTGTCGAACTCCTCGGTGAGTCCGTCGGGCCAGATGACCCTGACGCGCAGCGTGTCCGCAGAAACACCAAGGCCGACCAGCACGCGCGGATCGTTGGCCGACCCGTAGCTGCCGTCAGCGCGCGCACGACGCCAGAGCGGCGCACCGCTGGAGCGCCTGACCTCGACCCGCGCCCCGACCATGTCACGCGCCGGATCGGCGCCAACCAGCCGGAGGCCCAGCCAGTGGTTCCGCTGACCGACGTCGTTGATCAGGAGGCGCGCCGGTCCCGCGCCATTGCCCACGAGCACGTCGGTGTCGCCGTCGTTGTCGACGTCGCCGAAGGCCGCGCCGCGCCCCGCGTCGATCAGCTCGAACACACGCCCGGCGCGGGCGGTGACATCCTCGAACGTGCCGCCCATGTTTCGAAAGAGCTGCTTGCGCTGGCCGACCGGAAACGGATCGTCCTTCTGCCCGAGGCTCTTCACCGTCCGGTTGACGTCGCCGTTCACGGCAAGCAGATCGAGCCAGCTGTCGTTGTCGAAGTCGAACCACGCCGTGCCGAACCCGGTGTACGGCAGGCTCGCCTGGTGAATCCCGCGGCGAACGCTCTGGTCCTCGAAGGCGCCGGTCCCGTCGTTCACGAAGAGCGTGCTGCCCTGGCTGATCAGCTCGGTGACGAACAGGTCTTCGTCGCCGTCCGCGTCGAAGTCGCCCGCGTCGACGCCCATGTTGGCCTTGCGCTCACCCGACGCACCGAGCGCCACGCCCGCAATCAACGCGGCATCCACGAACGTGCCGTTCTTCTGGTTGGTCCAGAGCTGGTTCTCCTGCTGGTCGTTCGCGACGAACAGGTCGATCCAGCCGTCACCGTTGAAGTCGGCCGTCGAGACGCCGAGCGCAGGTCCATAAGGCCTGCCGACGCCTGCCGCGATCGTCACATCGGTGAACCGCCCCTTGCCGGCATTCCGATAGAGCCGGTTGGGTTCCGCGCGGTACACCTCCGGACGGCAATAGTCCGGGGCGCCCGTCGGACCGAGGCAGGCTATGTGCGTCTGGATGGAGTAACTGAGGTAGTTGCCGACGAACAGATCGAGCCAGCCGTCCCTGTCGTAGTCGACGAAGGCCGCGGACACGCCCCACGATGCGGGATCGTCGGTGCCCGAGGCGCGGGTGACGTCGGTGAAGGTGCCGTCGCCGTTGTTCCGGAACATCTGGTTGCGGCCGACGCCGGTCAGATACAGATCGACGAAGCCGTCGTTGTCGATGTCGCCGACGGCGACGCCCATGCCGTAGCCGCGCGTCCTGATGCCGCTTGCAGCGGTCACGTCGGTGAAGCGGAGGACGCGCGTGCCGTCGGGCGCGACGGTGGTGTCGTTGCGATAGAGCCGATCCTCCAGCGGCCGGCCGGCGGGAGGCGGCAGCAGCGGGGTGCCGGTGCCAAGCATCCGCCCTTGAACGAGGTAGGCATCGAGATCGCCGTCATTGTCGTAGTCGAACAGGCCGGCGCCGGGCGCCATGATTTCGGGCTGATAGAAGCGGCCCGACATCCCGTTGAAGTGCACGAAGTCGATACCCGACTCACGGGCGCGGTCCGTGAACCATTCGCCGTCGGCGGGCGCCGGGGGTGCCGCTCCGGACGGCGCACCAGCGGCATCGCTGCGGGCCTGCGAGGGTGTCTGACTCTCCGGGGTTCCTGGCGTGCAACCGCAAACGACGAGCGCGAGCACGAGGGCGATGGAAACGAGAACCTGTGGGTGTTGCAGCCGAATCACGCACCTTCAGTGTACCGAATTGCTTCGGGCCGCACGGAATCCGGCGAGCTCCCCCGACCCACGGGACCAGCACCGATGACGCCTCAGACGCCGAGGAATGTCTTCCCGAAAGAGGCTTTCAGCTGCCGAATTCTCCGCCAGCGCGGAAAAGCGTTGTAAGATGCCGCCCTCTCGCCACACCCGCGGAGGGAACGACTCACGATGGGTAGACGAATCGAGACCGGTCCAAGGCGCGGCGCCAAGGCCGCGGCGCCCATGGGCCCACCGCCGACAATAGACGACTTCCTCGCTCGTCTCGTCAAGTACATCCCCACCGAAATCGTCGGTCTGTATGTGGCGGCCGCCGGCTTCGTGCCGCAGCAGGCCAATCACCTGCCCGACCCGCTGCTGTGGTGGGTGTTCGGCGCATGCGCGGTGCTGACCCCGGTGTACCTGTGGAGGGTGACGCGCGATCCGACCCAGGGCAAGGGGCCTCTGTGGATACAGATCATCCTTGGGTCTGTGGCGTTCGTCGTCTGGGTCTTCGCGCTCCCGGGGCCGTTCGTGCTCCTGCCCTGGTACAGGGCCAACGTCGCGTCGCTGGTCCTGTTGTTCGTCACGTTCGGGTTCGGTCTGATTCAACCGCCGCCGGGCGAGTAGCGGGCCGTACCGCTCATCCCGGCCATCACTGACATGGAGCGACCGTGAAGGAACGACACATCGTGCTGCGCGCGGTGGGCCCGCTCAGCGACCGCAGTGCCATGGCGGGAATGCTCGGGGAGAGCGCCGGACCCGGCGCTGCGGCGGCGGTCGCCGTCGACATCGACGAGATCGAGCCCGAGCAGGCGACAGCCCTCCGCCGGAAGGCCGATGTGCTCTGCGTGGCGCCGGCGATGCCGCTGAAACTGATCGACCCTCTGCCGGCGTCCGCGCCGCTCGCGGCAACAGTCGACTGGGGCATCACCGCGGTTGGCGCCGACACCTCCCCGTTCACCGGCGACGGCATCGTCGTCGCCGTGCTCGACACCGGCATCGACCCGACACACGTCGCGTTCAACGGCGTCACGCTCACGCAGCAGAACTTCACAGACGATGCAGATCCGAACGACGCGCACGGGCACGGCACGCACTGCGCTGGCACGATCTTCGGCCGCGACGTCAACGGCACACGCATCGGCATCGCGCGTGGGGTGAAGAAAGCGCTCATCGGCAAGGTGATCGGCAGCGGCGGCGCCGCGAGCGATCGCATCGTCGCTGCGATCCAGTGGGCCCTGCAGAACGGCGCCCACGTGATCTCGATGTCGCTCGGGATGGACTTCCCGGGCTTCCAGAAGCAGTTGATGGCACTCGGTATGCCCCAGGAGGCCGCGACGTCGAGGGCGCTCGAGGGCTATCGCGCCAATGTGTTGCTGTTCGAGCGCCTCGCGGCGACTGTCCGCGCGATGGGTGGGATGCTCCAGGCGACGATCCTCGTCGCTGCAGCCGGCAACGAGAGCCGGAGGAACCAGACCCCGAGTTTCAAGATCGCGGTAGCCCCGCCCGCCGTCGCCGATGGCATCATCTCGGTCGCCGCGCTCGGCCAGCAGGCGGCCAGCCTGGTCGTGGCGCCGTTCTCGAACACCGGCGCGCTGGTGTCGGGCCCGGGCGTGGACATCACGTCCGCGAAGCCGGGCGGAGGCCTCGCGGTGATGAGCGGCACGAGCATGGCGACGCCGCACGTCGCCGGCGTCACCGCGCTGTGGGCGCAGAAGCTCCAGGCCATCGGTCCCCTGAACAGCAACCTGCTCGCGGCAAAGGTCGTAGGCTCCGGTACCACGACGAAGATGCTGGCGGGCTTCGACCCGCTGGACGTCGGCGCCGGCATGGTCCAGGCTCCGCAGGGCTAAGCGCTCCGGCAGATCGAGGATCTCGATGGCGTTCAAGCGCGCGCTCATGGTCGGCATCGACGAATACCAGCGGATGCCGCGGCTGGCCGGATGTGTCAACGACGTCCGTGCCCTGCAGCCTCTGCTGAAGACCAACTCCGACGGCTCGCCGAACTTCGCGTGCGAGACCCACGTCGTGCCCGATGGCTACGTCGGACGGCGGCAGCTCCTCGAATCGCTCGAGAAGCTGCTCAGGCCGGGTGCGGACGTCGCGCTGTTCTACTTCGCGGGCCACGGCGCACCGGAGCGCAATGACGTAGTGCTGGTCGCGCAGGACGGCGCATCGCCAGACCTCGGCGTCGCGATGTCCCAGGTGCTGGGCGCTGTCCAGGAGTCGAAGGTCCCCGAAGTCATCCTGATGCTCGATTGCTGCTTCTCGGGGAACGCGGGGCAGCTGCCACAGATCGGCTCCAACGTCGCGACGATCCGCGATGGCGTGAGCATCCTCACTGCCAGCCGCGGCGACCAGACCGCCGCCGAATCGACGGGGCGGGGCTTCTTCTCGTCCGGCCTGTGTGCGGCGCTCGAGGGCGGCGCGGCCGACGTGCTGGGCGAGGTGGACATCGCCAGCATCTTCGCCTACATCTCGAAGTCGGCCGGCGCATTCGACCAGCGGCCGACGCTCAAGGCCAACGTCGACCGGCTGCACACGCTGCGCAGGTGCGCATCGGCCGTCCCTCTCGAGGAGTTGCGCCAGCTTCCCGTGCTGTTCGAGACCGCAGAGGCCGTACGGCCACTCGACCCCACCTACGAGCCGACGCATGCGTCGCGCGTCGACGCCAACGTCAAACTCTTCGGCATCCTGCAGCGTTGCCGATCCGCCGGCCTTGTCGTCGCAGTCGGCATCGAACATCTCTACGACGCCGCGATGCAGTCCAAGGGCTGCCGCCTCACGCCGCTCGGACGGCGCTACTGGGCGATGGCAAAGAAGGGCGAGCTGTTCTGACGCGGCTTCACACGGAGATCACCGATGGCTGATGACGAGACCCGCTGGACGATCGACGAGCTGATGGGAGAACTGCGCGCCCGCGAGCGCGCCGGGCGCACACCGGCGGCCCAGGACATGCCGCAGATGCCCGGTGCGGCCCCGGCGTCGGTTCCCCAGCCGGGTGCCACCGGCGTCGTGCCGCGATTTCGAAAGATTCGACGAGCTCTCGAGCGCGGAGCTCGTGAGCCTCGTCAACGCGCAGCAGCGTGCGGTCTACGGCGTGGACGACCGGAAGGACATCGAGGCCGTCACGGATACGCGCGTTCGAACGCTCGCCGACTCGTGCGCGGCGCTGGTCGAGCTCGACGACCTCACGCCTCGCTCGGGCGGCGGCTTCACGCTGAAGACCACGAGCTACAAGGCCGCGTACCAGCTCTGTTCCAAGGAGCCGTTCGTAAATCAGCCCCTCGGCTGCTTCTGTTCCGGTGTCCTCGTCGCGCCAGACGTCATCGCCACTGCCGGCCACTGCGTGAAGGGCACGAGCGACCTCGGTCACATCGCCTTCGTGTTCGGGTTCCGCATGGCGGGCAACAGTGCGCGCACCGAGTTCGACGCCGACGATGTGTATCGCGGGAAGGAAGTGATCGGCCGCGCACTCACGGCGGACGCGACCGACTGGGCGCTCGTGCGTCTGGATCGCGCGGTTGCCGGCCGGACGCCGGTCACCGTTCGCAAGGACGGCAAGGTCCCGGACACCGAGCCGCTGTTCGTGATCGGGCATCCCTCCGGGCTGCCGCAGAAATTCGCGGGCGGCGCCAATGTCCGCGGCAACCAGCCTGCGTCGTTTTTCGTCGCGAACCTCGACACGTACGGCGGCAACTCAGGCTCACCGGTTTTCAGCGCGAAGAGCCATCAGGTCGAGGGTCTGCTCGTACGGGGACAGACCGATTACGTCGCGACCGGCAACTGCTACGTGTCGCTCGTCTTCCCGACGACCGGCGGCGGCGGCGAAGACGTGACGCGTGCGTCGGAGTTCGTCTCGCTGATCAAGCCTCGATAGCCAGAGGACGCCATGAAACGCCACATCTTCGTCAGCCTGACGACCGAAGACACGCCGCTTGCCGAGGCGCTGCGTGCGGCGCTGCAGAAGCTGGTGGGCGACACGCTCACCGTGCACTTCTCGACGAGCACTGAGGTCGGCGCAGGCCCGAGGCACGGCGAAGACTGGTTCGACTGGATCATCCGGGAAGTGGACGAGTGCGACTTCGCGTTCATCCTGCTGACACCCGCGTCGGTCGAGAAGCCCTGGATCGTCTGGGAGGCTGGCGCCCTGCACGGTGCTGCCGGTCGTGGCGGCCGGGGCAAGGTGCGCCCCATCCTGTTCCAGGTGAGCGACACGCAGGTGCCTTCGCCCATCCGCGAGTCGAAGGTGCAGTTCAAGCGCGGCGACACCACCACGCATGTGGAGGGTCTGCTGAGAGAGGTCATCGACGAATACAAGAACGACATGGTTCTCAACAAGCTGGGCGAGTCTTTGACCAGCGTGCCCGCCGTCGCGCAGACGTTCCTCGCGAGCGTCACGCAGACGCTCCTGCGGGCGCCTGGCGTAGCGACCTCAGTCGCAGTCGAGGCATGGATGTCCCGGCTCGAAGGGCTCCTGAAGGAGAACAGGCGGTCTGAAGTCGGCTACCTCCAGGACTGGATGGAGATCGCCTTCGGCCGCAACCTGCCCACCGAGGCGCGACCGCTCGATCTGCGCGTGCACACCCGCCTCGGCGATGTCTACCTGGCGACGCGCAACTACAAGCGTGCGGTGGCCCAGTTCGAACTCGCGCGCCAGCTCGCGCCGCGTGACATCTACATCCTGCGCTCGCTCGGCCGCGCGTACCTCGAAACAATGGACCCCGCCAGCGCCGACCGGATGCTGCAGCGGATCGAGGAACTCGACGCACAGGCGTTCCTGCGCAATGCCGAGTGTGCGGCGCTGAAGGCCAGATACCTACGCGAGAACGGACGGCTCGCGGACGCGGTTGCCGTCATCGGCCGTGCGCTCGAGCAGAACCCGGACTCGTACTACCTCGCCAACCTGCACGGGGAGGACCTGCTGGAGTCGGGCGACGTCGCCCAGGCGAAGATCTCGTTCGCCAAGGCGCTGACAATCCTCTCGCGCCTCCGCGAGACGAACATCTGGACACTGGCCACCGCGGCGAACGCCTCGTTCGTCATCGGCGACGACGCCCGAGCGGCGGAACAGTTGAAGGCAGTCGTCGCGCAGAACCCGGAGGCGGACGAACTGGCGACGATCGAGAAGGGCCTGCGCCGTCTTGCTCCGCGGCTCGAGCTGGGCGATCAGCGCATGGCGATGTTCGCGGCGGTGCTCCATCCCCCGCCACCTGCGGCCGCGCCTGACGCGGCGATGGTCTGACGGACGCGATGCCCCGGCCGCGCGTCATCGGGATCACGGGCCATCAGGACATCCCCGAAGCCGTCGCCGGTCAGATTCGTGAGGCGATGGTCCGCACGTGCGCCCCGTCCGCACCGGGCTTCGTCGGCATGACGTGTCTCGCCGCGGGCGTCGATCAGATGTTCGCCTCGGTCGTACTCGAGCTCGGCGGGCAGCTGCACGCGATCGTCCCGTCGTGCGACTACGAATCGGCGTTCGACGATCCCGCGTCTCTCGCACGTTACCGGCAGTTGCTCGCGCGTGCGTCGGACACGACCACCCTGCGGCAGTTTCCAGCACCGACGGAGGAGGCTTTCCTGGCCGGCGGACAGACGATCGTGGATCGCTCGGACCTGATCGTCGCCGTCTGGGACGGTCTGCCGGCACGCGGCACCGGCGGCACCGCAGACATCGTCGAGTACGCGATCGCGCAGGGGAAGCCGGTCACGAACCTGTGGCCGGATGGGGCGTCGCGCGGAGGCTAGCGGCTCCAGCCGCTCCAGTCCATGCCGTGCCGTGCGCGGATCGCTCGTGCCGAACCGGGGAACACGCCCGCACGCCGGGCGGTCTCCTCCGCCTGGGCCATGCCGGCCCGGATGCGGGCCGACATCTTGACGATCTCGTCCAGCAAGGCGCGACACTCCGGCAACGATCTGTCCATCGCAACCAACTGGCCGCCCCAGATCCCGAACCACTCGCGACCGTTCAGGATGGTGGCGAAGGTGGTCTTGCCGGTGCACGACGACCGATAGCCCCGCCACTGGATGTCGACGATGTCGGCTTCACCGGCAAGCGCCTGAACGGTTGCTTCGAACCGCTGGAGTCCGCGCTCGCGCAGTTGATCGGTTTGCGACCTGGCGGGCGCGTTCAGCTCGGAGTCCAGGGAGTCGCCGGTGGAGGTCGCGCCGGGATCCCTGCGCGAGACTGACGTTCTGCCCTGCAGCAGTTCGATCGCATGTTCGGCGCCGATGCCGAATCCGAGCGACTCCGCAGCCGACACCTTGGCGGTCGCGATGCCGACCACGAATCCGTTCCGATCCACCAGCGGTCCGCCGCTGTTGCCCGGGTTGATCGCCGCGTCGGTCTGCACGAAGGTGAGGCCTCCGATCGTGCGCACGGCGCTCACGATCCCGCGGGTGACCGTGCCCTGCAGCAGTCCCAGCGCGGAGCCGACCGCGAGCACCTCGTCCCCGACCTCCACGGAGGCGGCGGGGTTCATCCTGAGTGTCCGCTGCGACGCCGGCGGCTGATCGACGTGCACGAGGGCAAGGTCAGCGTCCGTAGCGGTTGCGCTCACGTATCCGGAGCTCGAGCCGCCGTCGGAGAACCGCAGGAGGACCGATGCGGAGGCGGCGATCACGTGCCGGTTGGTGACAACGATGCCCGGGGCGACGAAGAAACCGGAGCCGCGCGAGTTGCCGGATTCGATCGTGACGACCGCCGGCATGACCGCGCGAACGACGTCGGCGCGCGGCGCCTCGGCGCCGCGGGACGACGGCGTGGCACCCGCCTCGGTCAGCGCGGAACCGCCAGCCGGGGTCGATGGGATGTCGGACTGCACCGGCTCGAGGTCGGCGTCGCCGTAGGTTTTCGACGGCTTGTCGGTCTGGCGCTGCTGCGTGCCGCGCGCGGCAACGCCGGCCAGCGACTCGGTCTGTGCCTGCACGCGTGCGTGCAGGAGGGACAGGATGCAAATGCTCGACGCGATGACGGCGAGCCTGGTCGTCTTCATGGGTTCACAGCGGTTCCCGCGCTGGCGCACGTCGGCCGTGCGGACGAGGGGATCCGTTTGGTGTATCGGCTGCGGCTGTGTGTGAGTTCAGGTCCCTCGAGATGTAGCGACCGGGTCTTCAGACCCGGTCGGCTGTGGGGCGCACGTCGCGTGCATCAATGCCTCGGCCGAAGTGGCCCACACAACTTGACAGCCTGAGGGGTGGGCCGGAGAATGCGCGAGGCCGCACGCGCCTGAACGTCCACGGCACCAGGGTCCACGGAGAAGCACGCCATGCGGATTCGTCCGAGCGTCGGTGTTGTGTTGATAGTGGCCGCTCTGGCCGCTCTCGGCACCGCACGCGTTGCACTGGAGACCGTTTCCGCCCTGCAGGCGGGCACGCCGCAGCGGCCCGCCCCTGCGGGATACCGCGTGCCGCGCCTGGCGGATGGCCATCCCGATCTGAACGGCATCTGGCAGGCGATGAACACGGCCAACTGGGACATCCAGGATCACGCCGCCCGGCAGGGGCCCATGGTGGCGCTCGGCGCGTCGTTCAGTGTTCCTGGCGGAGCGGGAGTGGTCGAGGGCAACGAACTGCCCTACCTGCCGTGGGCGGCTCAGAAGAAGCAGGAGAATGCCGCCAACTGGCTGACACTCGATCCCGAAGTGAAGTGTTACCTGCCAGGCGTGCCGCGCGCGACCTACATGCCGCATCCGTTTCAGATCGTGCAGTCAACCAACACGATCCTGGTCTCGTACGAGTTCGCCAGCGCGAGCCGCATCGTGCACATGAAGGACGTTGGCGCCGCACCGATCGACTCCTGGATGGGATGGTCGCGGGGACGCTGGGAGGGCGACACGCTGGTCATCGACGTGACCGGCCTGAACGACCAGACGTGGTTCGATCGCGCCGGAAACTTTCACAGCGAGGCGCTGCACGTCGTCGAGCGCTATACGCGGATCGGTGCTGACCAGCTGCTGTATGAGGCCACGATCGAGGACCCGAAGGTCTTCACACGGCCGTGGAAGATGAGCATGCCGCTCTATCGGCGGGTCGAGAAGAACGCGCAGCTGTTCGAATACAAGTGCGTCGAGTTCGTCGAAGAGCTGATGTACGGACACCTGAAGAAAAAGTAACGCTCACCGCGGCGGGGCCTCCTGCTTCGCGCCTTCTTCCGCGCGCTTTTCCTCCGCGCGATGTCCCTGCAGCACGTGCACGATCGCGTAGTTTCCTTCGTGGCACGCGTACTCGTAGATCAAGCCGTCGCCGGGCCGCATCGGCAGCGTGGCGGTCCACGGGCGCGCGTAGAACGACGGGTTCTCCACCGTGAACTGGTAGTCGATCGCGTCCGGCGCGACGCGGCGGAAGCGCTCGATCACGCGCAGGGTGGCGGCATCGACGGGAAACCTGAACGTCGTGTCCGGCCGGAAGTTCGTTGTCTCGACGACGAGCGTGTCGCCTTCCCAATGCCCGCGTGAATCGCCCATCCACTGACGGACCGACGATCCCGCGTGCGGGCGGCCGTCGACCGGGATGATCCGGACCTCGTGGATCTCCTCGTGGAAGATGGCAACCAC
This sequence comes from uncultured Acidobacteriota bacterium, assembly GCA_963748265.1. Lineage (GTDB taxonomy): Bacteria > Acidobacteriota > Vicinamibacteria > Vicinamibacterales > CAVVIG01 > CAVVIG01. Next base: position 76,391 of record CAVVIG010000010.1, read on the forward strand.
GCCCGGGGCCTGTGTGATCTCGTAGTTGTTGTTGTAGCCGGTCGGCAGCGGCGGCACGCCGTGATAGAGGATGCAGCGCTCCTGCAGCGGCCGGTCGGTCCACGAATCGAACGCGCCCCGCGCGGCCCGGGCCGCCGCGCGCTCGTCCAGCAGCTTCTGGCCTTGCGGGGTGAGCGGGGGCAGCCGCCCGTCGTTCGGATCCACGATGAGCGACGTCCGGCCGATCGACTTGCCGCGGTCCCACCAGACCTGGTCGTAGGCCAGTTCGACGTCCTGCGCCGCGTCACGCGGACGGTTTTCCGCACGCGTATCGGACTGCTCGTTGACTTCCTCTTCCTCTTCCTTGGTGAGGAGTTCCTTCTCGCCCGCACCGCGCGGACGTTCGAGCGGCGTGATTGTGCCGTTGTTCCAGGTGCCCTGCAGGTCGGGATCGCCCCACGCGGTCCGCGGCGGCGTCCACGTGGTGCTCTTCTTCGGCGCGGCGTTCTGGCTGCGGGACGGAGGCGCTTGCCCTGAGGTCCCCGCGACAAGGGCGGTGAACACGGCCGCGACTGCGACGACGGTAACCCGGAGCATTCGACCAGTCATGGAAGACCTCGCTCCTCTGTATGGCGCGTACGATGCCCCAGGCGTCACCTCAAGTCAACCAGTCCGAATGCTCAGTTGCGCCAAGTCGCCATCGATCAGCCACGGCGTTCGCGCAATGTCTGGCCGGTAGTGGGTCCGTTTGAAGTCGGCTGACCTGCCCGGCTCGTCGGTTCGTGCCAGAATCAGCCATCGCGGAACGACCAGATGCGCCGCGCCTCACCAATGCATTCAGCAAATAGATCGAGAATCACGCGGCGATGGTCGTGCGCCAGCGATGGAAGCTGGCCGTGCGGATCCCGATCGAGGAAATCGTCGGGCTACTCAGATAGGACGATTGTGGCCCTACCCATGGAGACACAACCAATGTCGATGGAAGAAAACAAGACGATCGTCCGTCGCTTTTTGGACGCTCTTGATCAGCAGAATTTCGATGCACTCAAAGAGCATCCCGGACTGTATCAGACGGTAGTGCGACAGCCAATTATCCGCGCCGCTTTTCCTGATCTTCAGACGACCATTGAGCACCAAGTTGCGGAGGGCGACACCGTCGCGACTCGAGCTACGCTTCGCGGCACTCATCTTGGAACTCTGTTCGGCGTTGCAGCGACGAACCAAAAACTGACGTGGAGTGTTCTACTCATGGACCAGATTGTTGACGGCAAGATTGTGTTGCACTATGCGAACGCAGACTGGATCGGCGTGCTGGCTAAACTCGGCGTGATTACACCGCCTGGCGGAGAGATTCCGCGACCTTCAGCACCGAAATAATAGGCATCCTTTCAAACTGACTTGCAAATGTCCGACGTGCGCGGCGACCACTTCGTGGTGTTGGCTGAGAAAGCGAAGGACCGCGAGGCACGCGAAATCACGATCACGCCGACGTTGCAGAAGATCCTCGACCGGCGCAAAGTCGGGCCTGATGGTGATGAGCCATCGGACTCGGCCTACGTGTTCGGCAACGAGACCGGCGAGCTTGTCGGTCGCCGTCGTTTGTGTCGACTGTGGTTGGCGACGTGCGAACGCGCCAAGGTGAAGAACCTGCACCTGCACGATCTCCGACGCGAACACGCGACCCAGTTGTCGGAAGCTGGCGTACCCGTCGACGTCATCCGCGACCAGCGCGGGCACTCGAACATCACGATGACGAACACCTATCTCGGACGCAGCCGTGACCGCCTTGGCCCGCGCTCTACCTCGGGTAATGTCTCAGGCTGATTGAGCCTCTGGCGCTAGCCAGGATTGGAGAAAAGAGACATGGCTGTACTTGTGACCGCTGAGGTTCCGGGGCAAACGCAGGAAGGGTATGACCACATGATCGCCGCGTTGAGCCCAGCCCTTAAACAGGCGAAAGGGTTCATCTCGCAAGGCGCGGGGCCAGCGGGTGATGGGTGGCGCGTCTTCGAGATCTGGGAATCACAGGCGGACGCCACCGATTTTTTCGCCAAGTTCATTCACCCGAACTTGCCGGAGGGCGTAAAGCCCAAACGAACGATCCTGGAGCTTCACAATCTGATAATGGCGAGTGAGCTGTAGCAGCACGCCTCGACGCCTGGGCTGGCTACCCCTCCGGCAGCACCATCGACGGCCACCGTTACTGCGCTCGGTCGAGGCAAACGGCTCCGGGGCCGCATCACGGGGTGAGTTTGAGCCATCCGACACCTGCGGCGCGGGGATTGATGCTCACTGCGACGTCGATCGTTAGTAACGTCAGGCCCCGCAGGTGATTGATTTTGTGAGACAGAAACTCCCACATCTCGCTGCTCACACGATCTGGCGCTTCTTCGTGCGGCCAGTGACCGAGGCTACTTGAGTTCGATCAGGACAATATGCCCCTCACTTGTCCCGATGATCTCGGTCGCGTGCTCTACCGGGCCAAAAAACCCTGCCCATCCTGCCTTCAACTTAATTTCGACACTTTGGCCATCAGGTGACGAGAACCTGTATTGGCCATCGCTGATGGCGACAGCGACATAACTTGGATGCGTGTGGAGGGCCGATTTGACGCCAGGCTGCGCACGCACTTCCAACACCCGGACACGGTCATTGTCCAGCAACACCTTGTAAAGGTGGGGTGCGACTGTTACAGCATCTCCCGGCATCGGGTTTCTCCTTCTCTCTGGATTAACTCGTCAGATATCGCGCGACTTCATCCGCCGGCCGCGATTGTCCCGGGCGCCCGGTCGGTCGTCAACTCTTTTCGGCAGGCTGGCTTGCGAGACGCCACTGAATCGAGCCCCGCAGATTGGTGTCGGTGACCTAAGCACGGGTTACCCTGATTAACCCGCGAGCGCCAATTGACCGGTGCCGTCCGTCAGTGGCACGGATAGGAAACGAAAAGTCGTCCAGTGCTCGATGGGGTCGCCGGGGCAAAGTCGCAACACAAGGCGCAACAGGCTCAGTGTCAGTTGGCCGTTTCGGGCGCTGCGGTGAACACCCCTCGACCGAAAGACTCGCACATTTCCTAAGAAATTGGTGCCGGGGGCGGGGATCGAACCCACACGCCCCTTGCGGGACCCGGGATTTTAAGTCCCGTGCGTCTGCCAGTTCCGCCACCCCGGCATGTTGTTCAGTGCGTAGGACTTGTCGATTCTACCGAAGGCGCGCCGTCGGACGATCTCGAAAGGAGCCATGTGCGAGGAACTCCAATCTGCTGCCAAACGGATCGTGGACGTTCACCTCGAAGAATGTCAGCCAACGTGGGGCGAAAGTGGTGCTAGTGCGCGGAGGACTCTTTACCCTGCCAGAACTCCGCCGACGTGACGACCGGCACGATGTCCAGCTCCATCAGGTCGATCCACGACCGTGCCCACGGGTCCAGCGCATTTCGGCTGGGTGCTTCCATCAATTGGAAGCATCGCTGGGTCTTCGGGTCAATCCAGCTCGCGTGGTAGGTGACGCCGGCCGGCAGTAAGCGGCCATGCCGCTGGGCCCGTTCACCCACCGCGCCCGTGTCCTTCCATCGCTCAATGACCATGAACAGCATGGGCAGAGTCTACGCGAACCTGTCTCCGCCATCACCGTCAAGCGCGACGCACACGAAGTTCGCATCCGCCTCATCGAGGGACAGGCTGCTGACTGTGCCGGCACCACCCTGAATCTGCATGACCCTACGCCTCCGAGCTGCCTTGACGTTTCGCTTCACGCACGGCCTTCAGCGCGAGGCCCTCCGCTGGAAGGGCGCTCGGGCACGCTGTCGCTGCCGTCATTGGCACGGCGCTAGCTACCCGCCACGCGTATGGCGCACAACGTCTGGCGAGCCGCCGCGATTGTGCTCGCGTTCCCCGCGATTGGTAGCGCGGAATGCCTCATTCCGACACGCGACATCGTGCTCAGTGGCCCCATCGCCATCCTCGGCCGCGTGATGACGATTCAGGAACTGGACGCGCAGAAACGTTACGTGCTGGCCATCATCGAAGTGGAACGAGTGTGGAAGGGCGACCCACCCGTAATCGCGGCAGTCTTGACGAACGCACTCGCCGCGGAGTCTCCGCGCTTCGTCGTTGGCACGGAGTACATCCTCCGCACCTCCGAGCTGACGGTAGAACGTGCCAGGGACCTGACACTTGCGCCCGGAACCTTGTGGGCTGACGTGTGCTCGGGCACACCGAGCACCTCGGAGGACTTCTCAAGAGTGCTCCGCGACCTCGGCTCCGGGAGGTCGGTCAGGTAGACGGGCGCAACCAGCACACCGTGAGAGAACTGGCGATCGCCGGCACACCGGCGAGCAACAGGAGGGCGATGCGTGCGAGGTGCACGTGGCAAAGCAGGGGGCAATCGCGCGGGCGCCTGAGGACTGTCGGCGCCGCGTCTGACGAAACGGAGGCCTACGCCGATCGGCGCGTCAGCGCACTGCGCATCGACGCCTTCGCCATCCGCGGCGTCCGCGCGCGCATCACCGAACGGATCTCGCTTGCCAGGTTCGCCGGCAGACACGGCTTCGCGAGGAACCTATCGCAGCCCGCTGCTGTTGCGCGGTCGATGTCGGAAGGGAACGCGCTGGCGCTGAGGACGATCACCGGCAGCGTCGCGGTCGCGGGATCGCTCCGGATCGCGCGCACCAGGCCGAGACCATCCACCGGTCCGCAGACATTGATGCCCGTGACGACAGCATCCACCTGCTTGACGAGCGCAGCGGCGGCGTCAGTGCGGCCGGCAGAGATCACTTCGAGTCCAAGGAACTCGAGAAACTCCGCATACAGCTCGCAGGTGTCTGCGTGCGAATCAACGAGCAGAACGCGCATGTGCCTCCAGGGGGCCGGAGCCGGTGCGCAATGTCAGGAACAGCTCGAGTGTATGGCGCGCGCCCGAGTAAGTCAATCGGCTTTTTGCAGAGATTGCGTGCGAAAGTACTCGCCTGATCTTCGCCCCGCCTTCACGTCAGTGCACGGTTGGCGGCTGCGGCGGCCGTCGCGACTGCACCAGCACCCGGCCGATCATCGCCTCCAGCTTCCGCTGCTCGATGTCGAACGGCCCGGAGATGGCGGCGCCTGTCGGGACCTCGATGGCTATCACCACGCCGCCGTCCTCGTACGGGTTGACGATCCAGCTCAGTCCCCGCAGCGCCACCGGCCGCTCCGCATCGTCGGGATGTTTCAGGCGATGCATCTCCAGCAGCATCCCCTCGAGCACCAGCCGGACATCGTCGTCGGTCCAGGCCGGGGGCTCCCGGTCGATGCCCTGGATCGGGCGCGTCGTCGCGTGGTCCTGGCCGCGAAGCCAGATGTCGACAGTGAGATTCATGCGGGGATCCTGAAATCACAAGTCACAAGTCGCAGGTCGCAGGTCGCAGGTCGCAAGTCGAAAAGCCGAAAGCCCACAGCCGAAAGGCTGAGACCAAATGGTCCTAGTCCACACCGGCGAGTTCGAGTGCGAGCGCCTCGGGTGTCGTCACCGGCGCGTGGCACGTGAAGCGTTCGCACACGTAGGCGACCGCACCTCCGTCCACCGGGCGCATGGCCGCCAGGAACGGGGCGACACCGGCGAAGTCCTGCTGATCGTCGGCATCGAGGCCAAGCACGATCGTGAACGGACGGTACGACGCTGTTCCCAGGCGGCGAAGCGCGTCGGCCGCCTCCCCCGTTCCTACGACTACGACCTGCTGCAGGCCGGCGGTGTACGCGGACAGCGCCGCCGACATCATCGGAACGGCGCGACCGACCTGCTCGAGCCTTCCCGCGAACAGTTCCAGCGTCCGCTCGATCCGATCGGCCCACGCGCGGCTCGTCGTGCAGGTGCGACAGCACGAGCAGGTTCATCACCGAGACCGAGCTCGCCGCCGGCTCCGCGCCATCGTAGTCGTCCTTCATCCGCAGAAGGACGCTCGGGTCGCGGCCGGTGGTGCTGAACCAGCCGCCTCCCTCCTCGTCCCAGAACAGCGCGTCCTGGCGACGCTGAAGGGCCACCGCCCACTCCAGCCACGACGCGCGCGAGTCGGACTGGAACAGCTCCAGGAGTCCGAAGATCAGGTACGCGTAGTCCTCGGCGTACCCGTCGATCGCCGCATGGCCGTCGCGGAAGCGCCGGAGCAGCGTGCCGGTCTCCGGATTCCACATCACCGATTTGAGGAACGTTGCCGCCCGGGTCGCCGCGTCGAGATACGTCGTCGCGCGCTCGGCGCCGTCGCCGCCCTGCGCTCTCAGGACACGAGCGGCCCGTGCGAACGCCGCGATCATGAGGCCGTTCCAGGAGGTGAGCACCTTGTCGTCGAGGTGCGGACGCGGACGCGCGAGCCGCTTGCTGTACATCGTCACCCGCGTGCCGTCGAGCACGTCGTGGATCGCCTGCGGTGTGCGTGAGAACTCCGCTGAGAGCTCCGGAACCGACCGCGCGACGTACAGCAGGTTCTTTCCCACGAACTCCTGCTGCGGATCCACCGGCGCGTTCCCACCCGGCTCCACGCCGAACCGCCGCGTCACGATCGCCGCGTCCGCTCCGAGGAGATCGCCGATCTCCTCTGCGCGCCAGAGATAGAACGCTCCCTCGGCCTTGTGGGCACCAGGTCCGCCCGCACCGTCGGCCTGCTCCGGCGGGATGCTGTCGGCGTCTTCGGCGGACAGGAAGCCGCCGCCCTCGCCGGTCATCTCGCGCATCACGTATCGCAGCGTGTCCTCGGCCACGTCGAGGAAGAAGGGGTCGCCCGACGCCTGCGCGCCTTCGAGGTACGCGAGCACCAGCTGCGCCTGGTCGTACAACATCTTCTCGAAGTGGGGCACGCGCCACGCCGCGTCGACGGAGTACCGATGAAAGCCGCCGCCGATGTGATCGCGCATGCCGCCGAGCGCCATGGCCCGCAGCGTGCCGAGCACCATCTCCCGCGCCTCGGCGCTGCCGGTGCGTGCGTGTTCGCGAAGCAGGAACAGGAGCTCGCTCGGGCGGGGGAATTTCGGGGCGCTGCCGAACCCGCCATGACGTGCGTCGAACGACGAACGGAACTGCGCCACGGTCGCCCGCAGCGCGTCCGCCGACGGGACCGAGCCGCGCGCCGGAGCTGCCGCGGCGCCGCGCAGCTGCTCGGTCATCGACTCCGCCGACCGCTGCAGCTTGTTGCGGTCGGTCTGCCACACGCGGCTGATCTCCTGGAGGATGTCCACGAAGCCGGGCCGCCCCCATCGCGACTCCGGAGGAAAGTACGTGCCGCCGTAAAACGGTCGGAGGTCGGGTGTGAGCCAGACGCTCATCGGCCAGCCGCCGGAGCCGGTCGTTCCCTGCACGAACGTCATGTACACGCGATCGACGTCCGGGCGTTCCTCACGATCCACTTTCACCGAGACGTAATGCTCGTTGAGGACCGCGGCCACGGCGTCATTCTCGAACGACTCGTGCTCCATGACGTGGCACCAGTGACACGTGGAGTAGCCGACCGAGAGGAAGATCGGTTTGTCCTCGGCGCGCGCGCGTGCGAACGCCTCGTCGCCCCACGCGAACCAGTCCACCGGGTTGTTCGCATGCTGCAGGAGATACGGGCTGCGCTCACGCGCGAGGCGGTTCATGTCGGAATTATGACATGCGGTAATATGAGCTCCATGACCGCCGACGCCGCGACACCCGTCAAACGGGCCGCGGTCCTCGTCGAAGAAGACTTCGAGGACCGCGAACTGCCGGGACTCCTGCAGGCGCTTCGCGAGTCCGGCCTTGCGATCACGGTCGTCGGTCCGGTCGCCGGCGCCGATTATCGCGGCAAGCGCGGCGACGCGATCGTCAAGGCCGACATCTCGGCAGGCGCGGCACGCATCAGGGACTTCGACATCGTCGTCATTCCCGGCGGATACGCGCCGGACCGCATGCGCATGCGGCACGCGATGATTGATCTCGTGCGCGATGCGCTCGACTCCGGCAAGCCGGTGGCCGCCATCGACCACGGCGCGCAGCTGCTCATCACCGTGAACGCACTGCGCGGAAGAACGGCAACGTGCTGGCCGTCGATAGCGATCGACGTGAAGAACGCCGGCGGCATGTACGTGGATCGGCCCGTCGTGGAAGACGGGCTCGTGATCACCGCACGCAAGCGCGACGATATCCCGCTCTTCTGCGAGGCCATCGCGCGCGCCACCGGTGCGCGGGCCGCAACACCTGAGATCTGACGCGCTGAACGTCTCCGACGCTCTTCAGAGGCGGGGAGCGGGTGCCGCCGGCAGTTCCTCCGGCCTGCCGCGCCGCAGCCTTGCGTAGGCGGCGGTGAACTCGGCGCCGTACAGCAGGATCACCGCCTGCACGTACACCCACACCAGGAACACCACGACCGCCGCGATCGATCCGTTCACCCGCGTGAAGACCGTCATGTCGCGCATGTACCAGCCGAGCGTCCAGGTCGCGCCCTTCCACAACAGCCCGGTCAGGAACGCGCCGATCCAGACGTCGCGGAAGCGCACCTGCGCGTTGGGCACGAAGTAGTACACCAGGCCAACGACGAGGATAAAGAGGGCGGTCGTGGCGTTGCGAAGGACGAACCCACGGAGTACCAGCAGGCTGGGGAACTGCGCCAGCACTCCCGCGAACCAGGTGGTGCCGATGATCTGGGCTGCGCTCACGAGAAAGAGCGCGGCCACCAGCAGCGCGCCGGCCACGAGGAGCATCGTGAAGGAGAAGAGCTTGTGCTTCCAGAAGCTGCGTGTCTTCTCGACGCCCCACGCGTAGTTGACGGCCGTGGAGATGGCGCCGAACACGCCGAGCGCGCCCCACACCAGTCCGATGGTACCGGCGACGCCGATGCTCACGGTGTTGGCGCGGAAAGCGTCGAGCTGCGAGGTGATGAACCCGAACTGCCTGGGAAAGTAGAGGAGGACGAAGTCCAGCACCTCGGCGCGGTCGCGTTCGTCCGCCGTCATCTGGCCGAGCACGGCAAACGCCAGCAGCGCGAACGGGAAGAGTGACAGCAGCGCGTAGTACGCGATGGAGGCTGCGTACGTGAGGTTGTCGCTGCTATAGAAACTGGTGAAGCCGTGCCACAGGGCGACGCCGGTCAGCCGCAGCGTCTCCCGCACGGTGCGAGCGACTGCCCGGGAGCTCTGCACGGCCCAATTATGTCAGCGGCGCTGACCCGACTCCACCCAGGCGCGCCCGGTCTCCCGGAGCAGATACGCCGGGACGCTGGCGCCGAGCCAGTTGCGCGCCAACCCGCGCGCCAGCCGCCTGAGCGGCGGCGTCGTGATCACCACGTACGCCGCCGCTACGCCAGCCGTGACCAGAACCAGGTCGGCGACGGAGCGCGCGGTGGTCCTTGTCACGCCGCTCAGCTCCGGTGCGTGCCGCCAGTACCTGGCGTCGACGGTTCTCCGGTCGGGCTCGAACCCGCTCCGCCCGTGTAGCCGCTGCCGCTGGTCCCGTAGCTCGAACCGGTCTCGCGCTTGAACGTGCTCGCCGCGCTGCTGGCCGCGTCCTTGGCGCTGTTCGCCACGTCGCGGGCGCCGCTCGCCGCGTCGCGCGCGTAACGCTGCGCTTCGTCGGCACCGCGGGACACCGCGTCACGCGCCTTGTCCGCCCACTCGCCCGCTGTGTCGGTCGCGCGACGATACCCTTCCGATGCGCTACCGCGCAGGCTTCCTGCCTGCTCGGACAGCTGGTTCCGCAGTTCCGAACCGGCCTTGGGCGCGAACAGCATGCCGAGCCCGGCACCGAGCACCGTGCCGGTGAGCAGTCCCATCACGAAACTGCCGCCGCCACCGCCCTCATTCTCGTAACGATCGTATCCGTCTGCCATGTACGTGTCCTCCTCCGTCCCTGTCTGTGGTTTGTCGTATCGACCTATGCGGCGCGCGAGAGGATGTGCTCGATAGCCACGCGTGCACCGCGGACGATGCCGACGATGCGGCTGGTCTTCACGCGGACGTTGGTCCGCACGCGATCCGCCGTGTCGTCGACGCGATCCATCGTCGTGCGGATCGCCGAGTCGACCCGCTCCGCCTCATCTTTCACCCGGCCCGTGACGATCTTCAGGTCCTCGAGGATCGAGGTGACGCGCGCCATCGCGGGCGCTACCTGACGGGCCTCGAGACCATTGATGAGATCCGTCACTCGTCGGTAGACCACAAAGGCCGCGATCCCGATGCCGATCACCAGGAGGGCCTCGAGGACGCTAACCGCGGCCATGATGCCGAGCAGCACGTTCGTCGTATCGAGCTCCTGCATGATGGCTGCCTCAGAACGGCCTGGTCTGATCGTGCCGCGAATAGCGTGGGGCTGTCACCGCTCTCGCCGAGCGCGGCGTTCAGGACGCCCCAGCCCTCCGCCGCGACCCCGGCCGCGCGACTGATCGTTCCGCGGAGCTGCATGAGCTCGTGCGCGAAGTCTTCAATCGCCGGCTCCAGTTGGCGGCGCAGCGTGCGCCCCTTTTCCGTGAACAGCATGTAGCCCGCAATACCCCCCGCGACCGCACCCACCGCCGCCGCCGCAACTGCTTGTTGTCTCTCCGTCACGCACCCCTCCTCTGTATCCCTTCCAGTTCCTCCAACTTGTGTGCCACGTCGCAGTGTCACGGCGTGGGAAGGAAGATCGCAAGCGCCACGCCGTCCCACGGCTGTCCTGCCGGGCTGCCGGGCGACTCACTGCCGAGCGGCATGACGCCAGCAGTCTGGGGGTCGAGATGGAAGCGGTCCACGAGATAGGCTCGGACGACCGCCGCGCGCGCACGCGAGCGCAGGTAGCGCTCATCCTCTTCCCCGCCCTGCGCGTACCCCTCGATCATCAGCACGGCGTCCGCGGCGCGATCCAGGTACGGCGCCAGCGCCGCATCCAGGCGCCCGCGGCCTTCGGCGGTGAGTTGCGGACCGTCGGACGGTGATGCGGTGTCGAAGACGCGGCCCTTCTCCAGCCAGACGCGAACGGCGTGGCGCTTGTTGTCGCGCCCGAGCGCGCCGGCCCGGTAGGCAGCCGGGGAAATGTCCTCGAGATCGTAGTAGCCGCGACGATTGAAGAACCCGCGGAACAGGAAGTTGTGCCGCATCGCGTCCATGTTGTCCGAGAACCGCTCCATCGCCTCGTTGGCGTGGTCGATCGTCTGCCTGAGGTCGGAGGTCAGGCCGGCGACCTGGCCGTTCTGCCCGTTGAACCCCTCGATCGCCTGCCGCGCATTGGCGACCAGCGCGCGCGCCTCCTTCGTCACCTCCTCGACGTTGCCGCTCGTTCGCGCAATGCGCGCGTACAGCTCGTCATCATGGAACAGCCTGCCCACCGTGCCACGGCCCTCGCGAACATCGTTCGTCAGCGCGGCCAGATCGCCGCTCACGCGTGCGCCCGCTTTCGCCATCGCGCGCACGTCGTCGGATACGGTCGTGATGAGATCGTTGGCGTTCCCAACCGTATTGCCGACGGCGACGAGCGTCTTGTCGAGTTCTCCTCGCAGGCTGTCGATCGTCATGTTCACTTTGACGATCGTCGTGCTCATCTGATCGAGAAGGTCACCGACGTCGAACGGCTCCCGTCCTGCGATCGTGGACAGCGGAGGCGCCTGCGGCGCTTCAGGACTTCCCGAGCTGATCGCCAGGTACGATCCGCCGACGAGCCCTTCGGTCTCGATCGACGCCAGCGAGTCGGTCCGCACGAGCCGAAGGAGCTCCTCGACGACCTCCATCCGCACGCGGAACTTCGCGGCCGGCGTCGCCGGCACTCGATGTCCTGCACCGATCCCGGCCCGCGCCCCGGACACGCGCACGAGCGCACCAGGCTGGAGCCCGGTGATCTTGCTGAATTCGGTGTAGATGACCACGCGGTTGGCAAAGGCCATCTGCCTGTCGGCAATGAGGAACAGTGCCGTGCCGAACAGCAGCAGCGTGCCGAGCACGAAAACGCCGACGCCGGCGAGGCGCGCCGGAGACGCCATGACTACCCGCCTCCTTCTGATCGCATGAACGCGCGGACAACCGGGTGATCGCTCCGGTCGAGATCGTCCGCGGTGCCCTGCGCGACGATGCACCCCTCGTGGAGCACGCCGAAGTCGTCGCCGATGACCCGCGCGCTCGGGATGTTGTGGGTGACGACGACCAGCGTCGTACCCGGCGCGTTCTGCGTCGACCAGCAGATCGTCAATCTCGCGCCGCGGTGATCGGATCGAGCCCGGCGCTCGGCTCGTCGACGAGCAGGATGGCCGGATCCAGCGCCATCGCGCGCGCGAGGCCCGCCCGCTTCCTCATGCCGCCCGAGAGATCGCGCGGGCATCTTGTCGAAGTCGCTGCTCGAGGCCGACGGACGCGAGCTTCTGCCGCGCCCGCTCGCTGATCTCGCGCGTCGGCCAGTCGGCGTATGGCGCCGCAGCGGGAACGCCACGTTCTCGCCGACGCGTCATCGAATCGAACAGCGCCGCGTTCTGGAAGAGGAAGCCCATGTGCTTGCGACGTCGCGCCGAGCGCCTCGCGTCCGAGCGCCGTGATGTCGCGCCCTTCGACGAAGACGTGTCCCGCCGTCGGGCTGGACGAGGCCGATGATGTGCCGCAGCATCACGCTCTTGCCGGTGCCGCTGCGCCCGAGCAGGCAGAAGGCCTTGCCGTGCGGCACGTCAGCGCAGAGTCGTCGAGCACCGCCACGGCCGTCGAACCGTTTCGTCACTGCTTCGAGCCTCACGGCGGTCCCAGCGGCCGGTCATGCCGGCCGACCTGCGGATAGAAGAAGAAGATCATCCTCACCAGAATCACGTCGACGAGGATGATCGGCATCGACGCCAAAACGACGCTGCGCGTGGAGGCCTCGCCGACGCCTTCGGTGCCGCGGCTCGTCGTGAACCCGAGATAGCTCGCCGCGATCGGCAATGATGAAGCCGAACACCACGGTCTTGAGCGTCGCCGGGAGTCAGATCCGAGAACGAGATGAAGCGCGAAGGATCGCTCGAAGTACAGCTGCCAGGACATGCCCGACACGGCGACCTCGGCGAGGTAGCCGCCGAGGATCCCGGCGAAGTCCATCATGATGCGTGAGCAGCGGCATCGCGATCGGCAGCGCGATGATGCGCGTGACGGCGAGGTATTTGAATGCGTCGACGGCGTTCGCCTCGAGCGCGTCGATCTGTTCGGTCACCTTCATCGCGCCGATCTCGGCGCCGATGCCTGCGCCGACGCGGCCGGCGACGAGCAGGCCGGCGGTGAGCGGGCCGGTTTCCCGGATGAGGGCGATCGCCAGCCCAGCCGGGATCATCGCCTCGGCGCCAAACCGCTCCAGCGACGCCCGCGTGTGCATCGACAGCACGACGCCGATGGCGAAGCCCGCCGCGATGATGAGGGGGGCCGAACGAGAGCCGAACTGATAGAGGTGCCGGACGACTTCGCGCCACTCGTAGGGGGGGCGGAGAGCCTCGACGACGCGCGGCCGCCAAAGAGTGGCAGGTCGCCGACGAACTCGAGAAGCGCCAGGACGCTGGCGCCTGCCCGGTCGACGATCGGAGAGGAAGTGCGTTCGGGACTGCAGCAGAATCGCTGCAATAACGAGGTTACATGAGCGAGGGAGTCGAAAGCCCGAGTCGAGGTCAGACTGCTGACGTGAGACTCAGCGACTGTTGACGTCGTGACTACTTGTTCGCCGCGCTCAGGCGGCGAGGTCGCCGCCGCGGCACCGGCGACGGGCGCGCCGCCTTGCCGGCGTCGCGGATCTCGTGCTTCTTCATCTTGCTGTAGAGCGTCGGCCGGTAGAGGCCGAGGATCTGCGCCGCCTCCTGCTTGTTCCAGTTCGTCCGCTGGAGCGTCTGCAGGATCGCCATCTTCTCGATCTCGGCCAGCGTCCGGTGCGGCGGGATGACGAAGTCGGTGGCGCGCGGTCGACTCCTCGCGAATCGACTCCGGCAGGTCGGCCACGGCGATCTCGGTTCCCTTCGCGACCAGGACCGCGCGCTCGATCGCGTTCTCGAGCTCGCGGACGTTGCCCGGCCAGCGGTTCCGGATCAGCAGGTGGTAGACCGACGGCGCCAGCGTCTTCACGTTCTTCTGGTAGCGCTGCCGGAACTTGTCGAGGAAGTAGTCGCACAGCAGCGGGATGTCTTCGGTGCGCTCGCGCAGCGGCGGCACGCGCAGCGTGATCGTGTTGATGCGGAAGTACAGGTCTTCGCGCAGCCGGCCGTCGCGCAGCGCCGCGTCGAGATCGATGTTGGTCGCGCAGATGAGCCGGAAGTCGACGTGCACGATCCGGTCGCTGCCGATCGGCCGGTACTCGCGCTCCTGCAGCACGCGCAGCAGCTTGGTCTGCAGGTACGGCGGCATCTCGCCGATCTCGTCGAGCAGCAGCGAGCCGCCCTCCGCCATCTCGAACAGCCCTTCCTTGTCCATCGTCGCGCCGGTGAACGCGCCCTTCTTGTAGCCGAAGAGCTCCGACTCGATGAGGTCCTTCGGGATCGCCGCGCAGTTGATCTTGATGAACGGTCCCTTCGACCGCTTGCTGTTGTAGTGGATCGCGTTGGCGATCAGCTCCTTGCCGGTGCCGTTCTCGCCCTGGATGAGGATGTTGGCTTCGCTCGCCGCGACGCTCTCGATCAGCTCGAAGAGATCCTGCATCTTCTTGCTCTTGCCGATGACGTTCTGGAACTTGTAGCGATCCTGCAGCTTCTGCTTGAGCTGCTCGTTTTCGTCGACCAGCGACTTCTGCTTGATCGCCTTCTCGAGCTTGTCGAGCAGCCGCTCGGCGTCGATCGGCTTCTCGAGGAAGTCGAACGCGCCCGCCTTGACCGCCTCGACCGATCGCGGGATGTTGCCCTGCCCGGTGATGACGATCACTTCGGCTTCGGGGTCGAGCTGCTTGAACTTGCGGACCAGCTCGATGCCGTCGACGTCGGGCAGCATCATGTCGGTCACGACGGCGTCGGGACGCCAGGTCCGGAACAGCTCTTCGCCGCGCGTGCCGATGAGCGCGGTCCGCACCTCGTAGCCGGCGTGCTCGAGCAGGATCTTCAGCCACTCGGTCATCGACGGCTCGTCGTCGATGGCGAGTACGCGCTTCTTGCGTTTGAGGCTCATGGCGGATCAGTGTAGCGGAATCGCGCATCGTGTCAATACACTGCGATACATAGTGTTTGCACACAATACAATATGTCGTTGTCATGTACTGATGAGTTAATCCAGAAGTCTCGCTGAACGAGGTACTTAGAGCCCTCTGCAGAGGACAGCCGTAGCGTCGGCCGGCCCAGCAGTCCCGTCAGATGGCCGTGCGATAATCCCGCGATGTCCGACGAGACGCCACCACGCCAGCCCGTCCGCGCCATCACTCCGCTCAAGCTCTCGACGCCCGCGCCCGCCGACAAGACGCTCTGCGAGCGCTGCGGCGCGGAGATGTACCGGATGCACGCCGTCTGGCGCTGCCCCGACTGCGGCTTCAAGACCGACTGCTGCGGATGGTAGATGCACGTCCTCGAGTCGCACATCTCACCCGCCGATCCGCTGTTCCAGACCAACAGGCACACATGCGCCAGCTCGTCGCCGAGCTGCGCGAGCGCACGGGGCTGCGCCCGGCAAGGCGGCGGTCCGCGCTACCTCGAGCGGCACCGCGCCCAGGGCAAGCTGCCGGTGCGCGATCGGATCGACGCGCGTGCTCGATCCGGGTGCGCCGTTCCTCGAGTTTTCGCCGCTCGCGGCGTTCGGCATGTACGACGACGAGGCGCCGGGTGCGGGTATCGTGACCGGCATCGGCCGCGTGTCGGGCCGCGAGGTGGTCATCGTCGCGAACGACGCCACGGTGAAGGGCGGCACCTACTATCCGATCACCGTCAAGAAGCATCTCCGCGCCCAGCAGATCGCGCTCGAGAACCGGCTGCCGTGCGTCTACCTCGTCGACTCCGGCGGCGCCTTCCTGCCGATGCAGGCCGAGGTCTTCCCCGACCGCGAGCACTTCGGCCGCATCTTCTTCAACCAGGCGCGGATGTCCGCGGAGCGCATCCCGCAGATCGCCGTCGTGATGGGATCGTGCACCGCCGGCGGCGCCTACGTGCCGGCGATGTCGGACGAAACGATCATCGTCAAGGGCACCGGCACCATCTTTCTCGGCGGTCCGCCGCTCGTGAAGGCGGCGACCGGCGAAGAAGTGACGGCCGAGGAACTGGGCGGCGCCGACGTCCACACGCGGCTCTCGGGCGTCGCCGACTACTTCGCCGAGGACGACGAGCACGCGCTGGAGCTGTGCCGGACCATCGTCTCCACGCTGACCGGTGCCAAGCGGCCGCCGACGGCTTCGCGCCGCCCGAGGATCCGCGCTACGACCCGGCGGAGATCTACGGCATCGTCAACGCCGATATCCGCAAGCCGTACGATGTTCGCGAGATCATCGCGCGGATCGTCGACGGGTCCCGTTTCGACGAGTTCAAGGAGCGATACGGCGCGACGCTCGTCACCGGATTCGCCCGCGTCCACGGCATGCTCGTCGGCATCGTCGCCAATAACGGCGTGCTCTTCTCGGAGTCGGCGCTGAAGGCGACGCACTTCATCGAGCTGTGCAACCTGCGCGGCGTGCCGCTCGTCTTCCTGCAGAACATCACCGGCTTCATCGTCGGGAGGCAGTACGAACGCGCGGGCATCGCGAAGGACGGCGCGAAGATGGTGCATGCCGTCGCCAACTCGGTCGTGCCGAAGTTCACAGTGGTCATCGGCGGCTCGTTCGGCGCCGGCAACTACGGCATGTGCGGCCGGGCCTACGATCCGCGGCTCCTGTGGATGTGGCCAAACGCGCGCATCTCGGTGATGGGCGGCGAGCAGGCGGCGGCCGTCCTGGCACGGTCAAGCGCGATCAGCTGGCGCGCAGACGGGCGCACGCTGACCAGCGAGGACGAGCAGGCTGTCCGCCAGCCGATCGTGGACAAGTACGAGCACGAAGGATCGCCCTATTACTCGACCGCCCGCCTGTGGGACGACGGCATTCTCGATCCGGTGGAGACGCGGGACGCGCTCGCGCTCGGCCTGTCGGTCGCGCTGAACGCGCCGATGCCCGAGCCGCGCTTCGGCGTCTTCCGGATGTAGGAGATCGTGACCTATCAGCACATCGCGGTGGAGCGGCTGGGCGCGGTGGAGCGGCTGACGCTCAACCGGCCGGATGTGCGCAATGCCTTCAACCCCGCGATGATCGCGGAGGTGACGGACTGGGCCGGCACTGTCCTGCGCGACCGGGACCTCCGCGCGGTCGTCATCGCCGGAGCCGGACCTGCCTTCTGCGCGGGTGCGGACGTCGCATGGATGTCCGAGACGGTGACGTACACGGAGGCGCGCAACGTCGAGGACGCCATGGCGGCCTCGCGCATGTTCGCCGCGCTCGACGCCATGCCGCTGCCGGTGATCGGGCGCATCCACGGCGCCGCGCTCGGCGGCGGTGCCGGGCTCGCCGCGGTCTGCGACGTGGCGATGGCCGACGAGCACACGACGTTCGGTTTCACCGAGGTGAAGCTCGGCATCATTCCGGCGGTCATCTCGCCGTTCGTGCTCGCGAAGATCGGGGCCTCGGCGGCGCGCGAGCTGTTCCTGACCGGACGCCGGTTCACGGCCAGACACGCGCAGGAGATCGGCCTCGTGCACGCCGTCGTGCCGTCGGACGATCTCGACGCGACCACCGACGCTGTCGTGAAGGAGTGCCTGGCCGCCGGCCCCGAAGCGGTCGCGGCCATCAAGGTCCTGCTCGCGCGCATTCGCGGTCTTGCGCCAGGCGACGCGATGGCGATGACGGCTGAAGCCCTCGCTGCGACGGCGCGTCTCGGCTGAGGGACAGGAAGGGCTGCGCGCGTTTCTCGAGAAGCGCAAGCCGCGCTGGAGCCGTGCGTGATCCGGCGGCTCCTGATCGCGAACCGCGGCGAGGTCGCGTGCGCATCGCGCGGGCCTGTCGCGAGCTGGGCATCGAGAGCGTCGCGGTGTACTCGGACGCCGACGCAACGGCGCGCCACGCGACGGCAGCCGATCGGTCGGTCCGCATCGGCCCGGCGGCACCTTCCGAGAGCTACCTGTACATCCCGTCGATTGTGGACGCCGCACGCCGCGTCGAGCGCGGATGCCGTGCACCCCGGATACGGCTTCCTCTCCGAGAACCCCGACTTCGCGGCAGCCTGCGACGCCGCCGGGCTCACGTTCGTCGGCCCGTCTCCCGAAGCGATCGCCAGAATGGGCTCGAAGATCGAAGCGCGCGCCATCGCGGCGTCCGCCGGCGTGCCCGTGGTGCCTGGCGATCACGCCGGACGATCAGAGCGACGCCGGGCTCCTCGCTGCCGTGCAGGCGATCGGCGGTCCCGCGCTCGTCAAGGCATCGGCGGGCGGCGGCGGCAGCGGGATGCGACAGGTGCGGGACGCCCGGTGAAGTGCTGGCGGCCGTCCAGGCCGCACGGCGCGAAGCCGAAGCCGCGTTCGGCGATGGCACGCTCTACGTCGAGCGGCTGATCGAGACGCCGCACCACGTCGAGGTGCAGATCGTCGGCGACACGGCCGGCCACGTCGTACACCTGTTCGAGCGCGAGTGCTCGACGCAGCGCCGGCACCAGAAAGTCATCGAGGAATCGCCGTCGCCGACGATCACCGCGGCGCTCCGCCAGCGGATGACCGATGCCGCGATTCGCGCTGCGCGCGCGGTCGGATACACGAACGCAGGCACGTTCGAGTTCCTGGTCGACGCCGCCCGGGGCTCCCGGGACGATGTGCCGTTCTACTTTCTGGAGATGAACACGCGGCTGCAGGTGGAGCACCCTGTGACCGAGCAGGTCGTGGGCGTCGATCTGGTGCGCGCGCAGCTGCTGGTGGCGTCGGGCGAGCCGCTGCCGTGGACGCAGGGCGCGCTCGCGCAGCGCGGTCACGCCATCGAAGCGCGCGTCTACGCCGAGGATCCGGCGCACGGCTTCCTGCCGCAGGCGGGCCGCCTCCTGCTGTATCGCGAGCCGCAGGGGCCGGGCGTCCGGATCGACTCCGGCGTCCGCGAGGGCGACACGGTCAGCGTGCACTACGACCCGCTGCTGGCGAAAGTCATCGCGACGGCGGAGACGCGCGCGCTGGCCATCGATCGGCTCGCGAGCGCGCTGCGTGCGTTCCCCATTCTCGGCATCCGCACGAACATCCCGTTCCTCATCCGCGTGCTCGACAGCGAGGCGTTCAGGGCAGGCCGCATCCATACCGGCTTCCTCGACGCCGAAGGTGCCGCCCTTGCGAACGACCCCACCGATCCGCCGCCCGACTGGCTCCGCGGCGTCCTCGACTCTGCGACCAGGGCGACCCCGATCGACTCGCCTGCTGCCGCGCGCTGGGACCCGTGGGAGCGCCTGCAGGGGTGGCAGCTGCCGTGACCTCGCCGCCGCTCGTGACCCGAATCGCTGAGGGGATGTACCGCGTCGAACAGGATGGACGCACCGAGATCGTCTACGTCGCCGGGCCGCCTGGCGACCGCTGGGTCTTCTGGGACGGCCGTGTGTTCCACCGTCCCTTCAGCGATGCGTCCGCGCGGCGCCCGAAACAGGCTGACGCCGACGCCCGACAGCTCCTGGAAGCGCCGATGCCGGCAACCGTGCTGAAAGTACACGCTGCGCCGGGAGCGACGGTCCGCAAAGGGGACACGCTGGTGATCCTCGAAGCGATGAAGATGGAGCTGCCGATTCGTGCGGCCGCCGACGCGACGGTCGTAACCGTGCGCTGCCGGGAAGGCGATCTCGTGCAGCCGGGCACCGTCCTCATCGAGCTGGAGTAACCGTGGATCTCACCGCCCTTCGCGGTCGCCGCGTCACCGTCGTCGAGGTCAGCCCGCGCGACGGGCTGCAGAACGAGGCGGTGGCCGTGGCAACCGCAGACAAGGTGGCGTTCATCGACCTCCTGAGCGACGCAGGCCTCCCGGTCGTCGAGGTCTCGGCCTTCGTCCATCCACAGCGTGTCCCGCAGATGCAGGATGCGGCGGAGGTCTTCGCCGCGATCCGCCGGCGCCCCGGCACGCGGTATCCCGCGCTCGTGCCGAACCTGTCAGGACTCGAGCGGGCCGCCGCCGCCGGCGTGGAGGAGATCGCGATCTTCGCCGCCGCGTCCGAGTCGTTCAGCCGCGCGAACATCAACCAGGGCATCGACGACTCGTTTCGCACCTACGAGGCGGTGTGCGAACAGGCCCTCGCCAGCGGCATGCG
Source organism: uncultured Acidobacteriota bacterium (assembly GCA_963748265.1). GTDB lineage: Bacteria > Acidobacteriota > Vicinamibacteria > Vicinamibacterales > CAVVIG01 > CAVVIG01. Next base: position 96,504 of record CAVVIG010000010.1, read on the forward strand.
CGTCCGCGGCTACCTGTCGACGGCGTTCGGCTGTCCTTACGAAGGGCACGTGGCGCCGGGCGCCGTCGCGGATCTGTCGACGCGGCTGCTCGGTATGGGCGTGTTCGAAGTCGCGGTCAGCGACACGATCGGCGTCGCCCAACCCGCGCAGGTCAAGCAGGTACTCGACGCCGTACTCGAGCGCATCCCGATCGAAGCCGTCGCGCTGCACTTCCACGACACGCGCGGCACAGCACTCGCCAACGTGCTCACGGCGCTGACGATGGGCGTCACGACGTTCGACGCGTCAGCCGGCGGGCTCGGAGGCTGCCCTTACGCTCCCGGGGCAGCAGGCAACCTGGCCACCGACGACCTGCTCTACATGCTCGACGGGCTGGGAATCGAGACGGGCGTATCGCTGGAGCGGGTGTCGGTGGCGTCGCGGTTCATCGGCGACCGTCTCGATCACCCGCTGCCGTCGCGGTATGCGCAGTCCGTGGCGCGGCGTCGAGGGCTCGGCTGATCGACGCGATCAGCGGAGCAGATGACCGACCGGCGGTTCGCCCACTTCCGGCATCTGGGAGGCGAGCGACGCCGTGTGCTCGAAGACCGAGCCGTTCACGTTGGTCGCGAAGTACCGAAAGTTAGTTGCGTCTGTCGGATCCGCTGTGGCCTTGTAGGCCTGTGAGGACTCTCCCGTGTCGAGCCCGTTGCAGGTCGAGGGCGAGCCCGCATACGGCGTGCCGGTGATCTCGATTCTGTATCCCGCACGCGTGACGACGTTGGCGACCGACAGGTTCGGCCCGATGAAGGCTTCGGTGGTTCCGGGAGGCGGGTCTCCGAGCGTCGTCAGGTCCGGCGCGTAGAAGCCGCCGCCGCACGTCAGCGCGAAGGTGAGCTGCGCGCTGTGAATGGCACGGAGCGACCCGATTGCCGATGCCGCGCCGGCCGACTGTTTGGCCAAAAGCAGCCGTGGGGCCGCGATGGACGACAGGATGCCCATGATCCCGCAGACGAACAGCAGGTCGATCAGGGCGAAGCCGTCGGCTTTGCGTATTCTCACTGTTCAGCTCCTATCCACGGCATAGCAGAGCCTGTGCCGTGCCGGTCTTTCCGCCGCCGCGTGTTGCTCCCGGCAGCCATGTGCAGCCACGCCGCGCTGCAGGTGCCAGAAAGTGTCGGTGTCCAGGCCGAGTGACACTTTGTGGCACCACAAGTTGTCGGCTCGAGACCTCAACAGCTGCAGTTCTGCCGTTCTCTGGCGTTGCCGTTGCATATGCCTCAGGTGTGAAGGGCCCTGCCGATCGTCGAGGCGAGAGAGATCGCCGCCGCCACTCGCGCGGCGGCCGGCGTGCGTCCGAACGCCGGGCCACCTGGCAGCGTTTCCGGTGGCTCGCGGCCGCGTACGCCGTCTATCTCGCGGCGCGCGCGGTTCGCTACTTCGTCCGCCGGACGTGGCGATCCGGGTCGTCGTGACGCGCTGTCGCGGTTGCGGGTTGTTCGAGGTCCTGAATTTGCACTGAGTCCCCCGTATGAGACGAGGTGCTCTTTCCACCATCGGCGCGGTCGCGCTCACCATCGTCACACTGGGAGCGCAGACCAAAATCACGCCTCCGGATAACAAGTACACGCCAGCGCAGGATGTCGAACTGGGTCTGCAGGCCGCGCATGAAGCGCGCCAGCAGTTGCCGATCATGAGGGACGACGCGGTAACGTCCTACGTCGAGGACGTCGGGCGTCGCCTCGTCGCTCAAATCGAACCCTCGCTGCGCCACTCCGAGTTCCGCTACACGTTCGACACGGTGAACGTGAAGGAGATCAACGCCTTCGCGCTGCCGGGCGGACCGATGTTCATCAACCGCGGCATGATCGAAGCGGCCAGGAACGAGGGCGAGGTCGCCAGCGTGATGGCCCACGAGTTGAGCCACGTGGTGCTGCGTCACGGCACTGCACAGGCAAGCAAGGCAGGCAAATACCAACTCGGACAGGTGGCGGGCGCGATCTTCGGCGCCATCATCGGCGGCACCGTCGGGAGCGTTGTCGCGCAGGGCACGCAGTTCGGGCTCGGCGCAGCGTTCCTGCGGTTCGGGCGCGAGTACGAACGGCAGGCCGACATCCTCGGCGCACAGATGATGGCCAGCGCGGGTTACGACCCGCGCGACATGGCCAACATGTTCAAGACGATCGAGAAGGAGTCGGGGTCCAGCGGGCCGGAGTGGCTCAGCGATCACCCCAACCCCGGCAACCGCTCCGAGTACATCGCGCGCGAAGCCGAGATGCTGCAGGTGACCAACCCGGTGAAGGACACGCAGGCGTTCAGTCGCGTGCGTGCGCACCTGGGATCGCTGCCGCCCGCGCCGAGCTCCGAGCAGGTGGCCCGTCGCAGGACGGGGCGCAGCGGCGAGCCCGGCTCACGCGGGACCAGCGGCACGCTGGGCAGCCGCGTCGAGCCGCCGTCGGACCGCCTGCGCGAGTACCGTGAGGGCGACGTGTTCCGCATCGCCGTCCCCGAGAACTGGCGCGAGTTGCCGGCCTCGAACACCGTCACCTTCGCGCCGGAGGGGGCGTTCGGCGAGTACAACGGCCAGAATGTCTTCACCCACGGTGTCGAAGTCGGTCTCGCGCGTGCCGGCCAGCGCGATCTGCGCGCCGCGACCGATGCGCTGATCGCCTCGCTGGCCTCGAGCAACCCGAGCCTGTCGCGGCCGTCGGCCTACTCGAATGCCACGATCTCCGGACGCCGCGGTCTGCAGACGACACTCCGGAACGTGTCGGACGCGACGGGAGAGCCGGAGGTCATTCAGCTCGTCACGACGCAGACGCGAGATGGCGATCTGTTCTATACCCTCGCGGTGGCCCCCGAGTCCGAGGCCCGCACCTACCAGAACACCTTCCGCAACGTCGTCCGATCGATCAGGCTCGATCAGTAGCCGGCGGGAGGGAGGAGCTCAGTGGCTCCTCCCTCTCGCCGCCGCCATCCCCGCAGCCACCGCAATCCCGAGCGCCACGAACGGCACCGCGCGCGCCGCTTCCGACACCATCGTGCGCGTGTATGCGCTCGATCCTCTCACGTGTCCCGGCTGGCGGCCGCGGCGCCTCGCGTCGTGCGACGGCTCGTACAGCGCGTCGTCCATGTTGGCCTGCTCGTCGTCGCGCCGCTGACGCGACATCGCGGTGCGCGCCATGTACTTCTCGGTGAGGCGCGGCGCGATCGCGGACATCGCGATCTGCAGGCGCGGCCCGCCGCCGACGACGACCTCGCGCATCGGCCGCTCGGCGCAGCGAAGGATCGCGTGCGCGACTTCCTCGGGGCGGTAGACAGGCGCAGCATGCTTGGCCTGTTCGGCCATGTACTTCCGCGCGTGCTCGGGGAACGGCGTGTCGATCGCGCCAGGCTTCACGAGAGTGATCGCGATCGGGACGTCGTCGGCCTCGAGCTCCATCCGCAGGGCATCGGTGTACCCCTTCACCGCATGCTTCGACGCGCTGTAGATACCCTGGAGCGGGACCGCGAACTCCGAGACCACGCTCCCGATGTTGATGACGGCGCCGCCGTCGCTGCGCAGGTGACGCACGGCGGCCTTGCAGCCGTACACGAGGCCCCAGAAGTTGGTCTCGAAGACACGGCGCTTGTCGGCCATCGGGACGTCGACCAGCCGCCCGTACACGGAGATGCCGGCGTTGTTCACCCAGGTGTCGAAGCCGCCGAACTCCGCGATCGCCTTGTCGGCGATTCGCTGCACGGCCGCCTCGTCGGACACATCCGCCGCGATGTAGGTCGCGCGCTTGCCGTTCCGGTTCAGCCGTTGCACCACCTCGCGCAGTTCGTCCTCGCTTCGAGCCGCCATGACGACGCGCGCGCCGCGTTCGACAGCCATCTCCGCCGTCGCCAGGCCGATACCGCTCGACGCGCCAGTGATCACGATGACCTGATCGGCCACCTTCTTGAGTTTCACGGTCATGAGGTCCCTCCCTTGGTTGTCGAGGGCGGTGCAACGCGCACGCCGCAGCGTGCAGAGATGTGCAACGATGAGCAGGACGCGACGGGACTGGGCTCGCGCATATCTGTGCAGTCACGTAACGTGATGCGCGGACTTCTCTGCTGCGTGCCCCGCCCGGACACGGGCAGGGTGATTGCCAGCCACGGTCGATCCGATACCTGTGTTCGTGGACGAGGAAATCTGGACGTTTGCCCGCGACGAGCGGCAACTTGAGATTCGCCGTACCCAGAACGAGGAGGGATTCCTGCTCGGCATCGTGGGCGACGGCGCGCCGCGCACCTACTTCTTCGCCGAGCTGGCTCGGCTCCGGCTGTTCCAGAGCGACCTGGAGAAGTTCCTCCTCGGCACCGGCTGGGCCTTCATCGGCTTCTACCCCGACCGTCGTGACGGGCGGGAGCGTCGCCACTACTCGCGGTTGATCTACGACCGACGACGCTGGTGGACTGATGGGCTCAAGGCCCAGTCGCCGCGCGAGCTCGACGCTCCGGACCGCCGACGCCGCCAACGCTGAGGCGTACACCTGGCGCGGCACGGCATTCGCTTTCCCGGTAATCAGGGAGGCGCCAGGATGCCTGTCAAGCTCTCGCTTTCACCGGATCGTTCAGGCGAGTGGCGCGTGCTGCTCGACGATACCTACATCGTCTGTTTTTCCGGTCCTTCTGCACGGGAGCAGGCTCTCCGCCGGAGCCGGGAACTCGCCGATCTGCTCAATGACACCGCCGAAGTCGTCGACTCCAGCCTGACCGACGCAGCGGGACCATACGCGACGCGCGGGTAAGACTTACGTGCGTGCCGAGCGCCGCTGCGACGTTTCGTGAGTTGACAGGTGCTCGGCCACGCGGGTAGAACCTCGTGCGAAGCTACAGCCCGCAATTGAGAGAGATGCGCTGAACATGATCGCACGCAGCCTGCGTCTCGTCGGCGTCGTCCTCACCCTCTTCGTTGGGTCGGCCGGGCCCGCCAGCGCCCAGCTCGCAAGCAGGGCGGCCGAGGAGTGGATCAAGACGCTCGACTCCCCCGCCCGGGTCAGCGCGATGAAGGTTGGCGAGGTGATCGCCGCCCTGAAGATCGTGCCGGGCCAGGCCGTCGGGGACATCGGTGCAGGGTCGGGTGCGTTCAGCGGCCCGCTCGCTCTCGCAACGGGACCGCAGGGTGTCCTGTACGCGGTCGACATCGACAAGGACCTGATCGCGCACATCGAGAGGCGCGCCACCGAGCAGAAGATCGGCAACATCAAGGTGGTGCTCGGCGCGTTCACCGATCCGAAGCTGCCGGCTCAAGTCGACCTCGCGTTCATCAACGACGTGCTGCACCACATCGAAGATCGCGCGACGTACCTGCGGAACCTCGCCGGCTACCTCAAGCCCGGCGGGCGCATTGCCATCGTCGACTTCATGCCCGGCGGTTCCTCGCACCGCAACCAACCCGAGCTCGTCGTGACCGAGGAACAGACAGACACGTGGCTGAAGGCCGCCGGCCTCCGCTTCTCGGAGAAGATCGCGCTGTTCGACGACCGCTTCTTCGTGATCTACGCGAAGCCGTAAAGCCGCCGACACCGGCGTTCATCCCGCAGACATTCCCCGAATCTCTGGCGTTGTGGCATTCTCGGCGTGCCGGCGTCTCCGGACGCTCGTGCGCCAGAGGTGAGGTCAATGCGCTGGATCCCTGTGTTCGCAGCTGTTGTCGCGGCGGCCATCGCGCGCCCCATGGCCGCAGTACCTCAACAACCGGCCGCGGCCGATATCCTCGCCGACTTCACGTGCGGGTCGGATCGGATTACCGTCCGCTTCGCCGGTCCACGGGCCGAGTTCTCGATCGCCGGCCGCACATACACGCTCACCCAGACACGAACCGCGTCGGGTGCCCGGTACGAGACGAGCGATCAGTCCGCGTCCTTCTGGAACAACGGGCCCACGGCGACGCTCATCGTCCGCGGGCGGCGCTACCCGGAGTGCGTGCAGGCGGCGCCGACGCTGACGCTGCCGTTCGTGGCCAGAGGCAACGAGCCCGGCTGGCGCCTCGACATCGAGGGGACCCACATGCGGTTCACGCGCGGTGCAGGAGCCGCCGTGGAAGCCTTCCCCCTTCCGAGCGCCGAAAGGCTGCCTGGCGGACGACGGTACACGGCCGCTGCGGACGGACGGCCGATCGTCGTGGTCGTGCGCGACGAGCCGTGCGCCGATTCGATGAGCGGCATGCCGCACCCCTACCGGGTGGAGATCGCGCTCGATGCGACCACGTACCGCGGGTGCGGCGGCGACCCCGCATCGCTCCTGCGCGGCGCGCAGTGGCTGGTCACGCGAATCGACGGGGCGACTCCGGTCGCGCCGGCGCGTCCGGCACTGACCTTTGGAGCCGACGGACGCATATCCGGCAACAGCTCCTGCAACAACTTCACAGCGACGTATGCCCTGACCGGCGAAGCGCTCACCATCGGACAGGCGGCCAGCACCAGGCGGGCGTGTCCGCAGCCGCAGATGGAACAGGAAGACACGTTCCTGCGGACGCTGATCGCGGTGCGGCGGTTCGAGGTCCGCACGGATCGGACGCTCGCGCTGATGACCGATGATGGGCGTTCGATCGAGGCGCGGCGCGAGACGGAGCGCCGCCCGTGAGAGAGCTCGAAGAGCTCATCGGCCTGATCCTCGCGGCCGTTGCGCTCGCCGCGGCTGCGCGTCGAGTGGGCGCCCCGTATCCGGTGTTCCTCGCCGTCGGCGGTGCGCTGCTCGCATTCCTGCCAGGCGCTCCGTCGTTCACAGTCCCCCCTGAACTCGCGCTCGCGATCTTCATCGCCCCGGTGCTGCTGGACGCCGCGTACGACACGTCTCCGCGCGATCTTCGCGACAACTGGGCGCCGGTCACCAGCCTCGTCGTGTTCGCGGTCTGCCTGACGGCTGTCGCGGTCGCCGTCGTCGTCCGTGCGATGCTGCCGGCGATGCCCTGGGCCGCCGCGATTGCCCTCGGGGCCGTGGTCGCCCCGCCCGACGCCGCTGCCGCCACGGCGGTGCTTCGCCCGCTGCGCCCGCCGCATCGCCTCCTCACGATCCTCGAGGGCGAGAGCCTGCTGAATGATGCCAGCGCCCTGCTCATCTTCCGCCTGGCCGTCGGTGCGGTTGCCGCCCAGGGCTTCTCGATCGGGGACGTCGCGCCGGCCTTCCTCGTCGCCGTCGCCGGCAGCCTGGTTGTGGGGCCGGCGCTCGGCTGGCTCTTCATACGCGCAATTGAACACGTCCAGGACGTGCCGACTGCGATCATTCTCCAGTTCGTCAGCACCTTCGGCGTCTGGATCTTCGCCGAGCGCATAGGTCTCTCCGCAGTACTGACCATGGTCTGCTACGCCATCACCGTGGCGCGGACGGCTCCCGAGAAAACGCCGGCCCGGATCCGTATTCCGGCCTACGCGGTCTGGGAGACGGTCGTCTTCGTGCTGAACATCCTGGCCTTCATCTTCATCGGTCTGCAGATTCGACCCATCCTGGACGGGCTCGAACCCGGGGAGGGGGGGCGGTACTTCGCCGTCGCCGGCGCCGTGCTCGTCACGGTGATCGTCGTCCGGGTGGCGTGGCACATGTCGTTCAACGCGGTCATCCGATGGCGCGACCGGCGCCACGGCTTTCACCCGCCGCGGCCGATGCTGCGCCCGACGGTCGGCAGTGGCCTGGTCATCGCGTGGGCCGGCATGCGCGGCATCGTCTCGCTTGCGGCCGCACTGGCGCTGCCGGCCGGATTTCCCTTCCGCGACCTGATCGTGCTCACGGCATTCGCCGTCGTCCTCGGCACGCTCGTCATCCAGGGGCTGACGCTCAAGCCGCTCCTGAGAGCCCTCAATCTGCACGACGACGACCCGGTGGGTCGCGAGCTACGTGACGCGCGCGTGCGTGCGCTCAGGGCCAGCATTGCCAGCCTCGACCGCGACTCGTCACCGGCCGCCGAAGCTGTCCGACAGGAGTTCACGTCGCATCTCGCACCGGCCGGCGCCGCTCCCGAGTCAGGCGACGACAGCGGTGCCGGTCACCACGATCTGCACCGCCGGGCCGTTCAGGCCGCGCGGCAGGAAGTGCTTGCGATGCGCGCGAACGAGGAGATCGGCGACGATGCGTTTCACCAGATGGAGGAGGAGCTGGACTGGATCGAGATGGCGGACGGACGGCGGACGAAAACGGCCAGCTAGGAAGTTGGCGAGTTAGTGAGATGGTGAGTTGTGAGTTGGTGAGTTGGTGAGTTGGTGAGTTGGTGAGTCGGCGAGTTAGTGAGGTGATGAATCGACGGACGTCAGGATGAGAGCGAGGCGAATTCCGCGACTTCGATTGCAGCCCGATGCTCGCTATCGCGACGTGGGACGGTCCCGATGACGCGCAACGGGTCGCCTATCGTGGTCCGGTTCCGGCCGCTCTCCTTGGACTGATACAGCGCATCGTCGGCGATGCGCATCAGCTGGTCGAACGCCCTGCCCATCGTCGAATCGGCAATGCCGAAGCTCGCGGTGACCTTCGGCGTGTTCGTCAGCTGACAGGCCGAGGCCAGTTCGGTTCGGATGCGCTCCGTAACCGCGAACGCCGCACGTGCGTCGTGGCCTTCGAGCACGATGACGAACTCTTCCCCGCCCCATCGCGCCACATGATGGCGCAGGGGCAGCGACTGCCTGAAAACGTCGGCGACCACCCGCAGCACTCGATCGCCGGCGTCGTGACCGAGCGTGTCGTTCAACTGCTTGAACTGGTCGAGGTCCGCGACTATGACCGCGTGCGGCGTCGCCGCGTCGAGCCGGCGCACCCGTGATTCAAGCGTGCGCCTGTTCAACAGCCCGGTAAGGCTGTCCGTGCTCGCCTGGAGCTGGGTCCGCTCGAATGCCCGGACCGTGCCGATGCGGCCGCCCGCCAGGAGGCCGAGCGTGGTCAACTGCCCGACGATGCGCGGCGGCGGCGCCTGTCCGGGTGCGCCGGTCGCGTGCAGCACGCCGAGCGCGCGGCCCATGAAGTTCAACGGTACGCACACCGCCGACACGGGGCCCTCCGGCCGTTCGCGCAGACGCACGCAGGCATTCAACGCTTCGCTCGTCTCGAAGACGACCGGGTGGCCACGACGAACGGCCATGCACCCGTACGGCGACTCCACGGGGCAGCACGACGCACCGGCGTCGGGATGAACGCTGGCGCGCTCCAGGTGTGCGCGGCTCGAGTCGGCCACCAGCAGTTCCATCGGCATCTCGCCCGTTACCGACCGCATCGCGCGGGCGACGACGGCGTAGGTTTCGGATTCGGTGTCGGTCATGTCGAGCACGTCCGCCACCTGCCTGCTGAACGCGTCCTGCTCCTGCTCGGTCTGCAGTCGGGCGATCATCGTCTGCAGCGCGTCGGCCATTCGATTGACCGCCGCAGCAACAGCACTCACATCGTCACGGACCGGCGTTTCGCACCGGAGGGTCGAGTCGCCATCCGCGATCGCCAGGGCCGTCGCGCGGACGCGGGCGAGGCCGCGAGCGATGGACCGGGCCAGGATGCGGCCGGCGACAGACACAACGAGAATCGCCGCCAGCCAGGAGAGGGCGATCGCCCAGAGGCTGGACGCCACAAGGCCGTCCGCCGTCGCATTGGCCGCGCGCGAACGCCTTTCGAACACGGTGTCCAGCCGTCGCCGTGCCTTGGCCAGCGCTTCTGCCGCGTGTTCGAAGCCAACCCGGTGTTCTGCCACCAACTCGCGGCTGGCCGGATCGAGCCACGCGATGGCCGTCGCGCGATCGAGGTAGTCGGTCAGCAGCGGACGGAATTCCTCGACCGCTTCGCGGAAGTCCTCGGGCGGCGACCCTGCCAGCGCCCCAAGGAGCTGGCGGCGGCACGTCTCGACGCTCGCCAGCAGCCCGGCCTTCACGCCTTGATGTGGTTCTTCGGAGGAGAGCGCAGCCAGGACGTCGCCCCGCACTGCCGTGCATTCGATTTGCGCGCCACGGAAGCGCTGGTAGGCGGTGTTCAGCTGTCCGAGGCGATCCAACGCGATCCGGTCACGCGTCGCCGATGCGAAACCCACGCACAGACAGCGGTGACGGCCACGAGCGCGAGCAGCGTGGCCGCGAAGAGCCTCAGGTGAGCCGGGAACCGTTCGAGCCAGCTGACCGGCACTCGGACGTTCGTGCTCGGCGTGCGCTCGGTCACCGACTCCTGTCCCATCTCCTACAGGTATCGGACGATCGAGTCGACACCCGCAGGCCGGAATCGAAGTCGTCTGGGACATCCGGAACGCGTTCGGGCGACCGTCGGAGACGATGTGCAGGCGCTGGCAGATGTGTCTCAGTCGACGACCGAGATGTTGAAGATGTCGAGGTGCTGCTCGGAAATCCTCCATGGAAGGGCCGATCCGAGGCTGTAGTAGAAGCCGCCGAACGGCACGCGCGTCATGGTCCTCGCCAGCGTCGGAACCGTCCAACGGACTTCCACGGTCCTCACGTAACGCAGCCGCTGTTTGTCGTCCGGCGAAATGCCCTGCGCGTCGACGATCCGCGGCTGCACGATCAGGTCGCCGGCGCCGAGCTCCGAGCGGCCAGGCTCGGTACGGCAGCATCTGCTCTGCCCTCGCATACCATTGCCAGCCCCAGTGTCCGGTGAACCACACGCGGCGGTCTCCGAGCTCCTGGCGAATCTGCCGCGCGGCCGTTCGGTACACGTCGGCATAGTGCCAGTCCGAGACCGCAATGACGAGGCCGAGGCTGACGCTCAGCGCGAGCGTGAACTGCTCCGCCCTGCGCCTGGCAAGAGGCTGGCGCTGCAGGAACAGCGCGAGGACGAGCGGCGGCAACGCAATGAGCACGTGCCGCACCGCCATGAACGGTGCGAACAGGCAGATGAACATCGCCGCGCCGGCGAACCACACCAGCATCCACTCGGCGTCGACAGGCGAGAGAGTGCGCCCGCGTGATTCCGCAAGGTTCGCCACACCTGTCGAGACCATCCACAGGCCATTGGCGGCAAAGAGGAACGCGGCGGCGGAATTGATCCAGTGAATGACACCCCGTTCGTTCTCCGGCATGCCGGCGTAGCGCGCGCCCATCCAGAGTCCGAACGCGAGGGCTGCGACGGCGCATCCAGCGGTTGCCGTGCCGCGCCTCCTCGAAAATGGCAAAGCGAAGAGCGGCGCCACGCCGCCAAGCGCCACCAGCCACGCCGGCGTCGCCCGCAGAACCACCCGGCCCAGATTGGAGACACCGCCCGGCGTCTGCCTGTTCAGGATGTGGACCTGCCCGTAGTCCCAGTAGTTGAAGGCCGACCAGGCCGCAATAACGCCGACCGGAATGGCTAGCACGAGCCAGTCCTTCAGGCGGTCCAGCCGCCACATGAAGAACACCAGGATCGGAATCAGAACGAGACCCGTGTACTTCGTCATCACGGCTCCCGCGGCCGCGATGCCGGCGACGAGGAGCCCTCGGCTTCTTCGCGTCGCCCCGCCAGCTCGATGCCGCGGAAGAACAGCAGCCAGAAGAACAGCAGCGGCACGTCCACCATCATGTTCTGCGATGGCATGAAGGCCGGCCCAAGGAACAGCAGCGCGACCGGCAGCACGCCGTCGCGCCGCAGCACGGTTGCGCAGAGGTCGTGGAACAGCAGGATGCTGCCGAGCGTGAACAACGACATCAGCAGGTGCTGCGCCACCTCCGACGATCCGAAAAGACGCATCCAGATCGCCATCACGTAGAACACCAGGTGCGGCTGGTTCAGCGTCGCGATCGGGGCGCTCGTGTCGTACCAGAAGATGGTGCCCGACATCGGGCGTATTGGGTGTTGGGCGATCCACGCCGCGATGTCGAGATACGCGGTGTCGTCGATGTGAAACGCCTTCGTCACGTTGACGGCTGTGGCGATGCCCCAGATCGCCGCGAGCGCGACCCAGGTCCTGACCGGGACACGAGCGGCAGGCGGCCCCGCCAACGAATCCTCGTCGCGCGTCTGTCGGGTGTCGCCGACGAACCGCGGTGGCCCGAGCGCCGTGCGGGCCATGACCGATGCGGCGAGGCCGGCGCGTCGTGCGACGGGCGCGGCCGCGAACACGGCGCACAGGAATAGCGCGATGGCGACACCGGTCGCGGCCGGCTGAATGTATCGCCCGGCAAAGACGCTGAAGTAGCTGGCGCGCCGCCGCGTCAGCATCCAGTCGGGAATCGGGCGCGGCTCGCCGCCGGGTTCGCCGAGCGCCAGCGCCAGTTCATAGCCGCCACCCCGCTGCACGTACTTGACCGTGATCTGATGCGGGCCGGCACTCAGTCCGATCTGACCACTGCGGGTCACGCTGCCGTGCGGCCCTCCCCCGTTGTCCACCACCGGCGCATCGTCAACGAGCAACCACGAGTCGTCGTCGGAGCGCGTCGTGAACTCGTAGGTGGAGTCGCGAGGCACGACGACGAAGCCAGTCCAGATCGCGCTGTAGGTGTCTGGAAGATCGTGGTCCGCGAGCTGCGCGGTCGACGGCTGCGCGTCGTTGGCAGTGAGGATCGTCGACCCGGTCCAGTCCGGCGCCTCGAAGTATCGCCCCGTAAGGCCGTCCCCGGGACGCAGCACGGGCGCCAGGAAGACGAGCGCGCACCAGGCGATCGCAAGCGGCGCGAGGATCCGGAGTGGCGGTGAGCTGACGCGACGCTGCTGCGACCTTCGCCGTGCCAGCATCAAACCAATGCCCAGCACGATCCAGCACGCGACCGCGAGGCCGGTCGGGCTGAACACGCTGCGAGTTGCGAGAGGAATCGGGTCCGCGATCGTCCAGCCGGTCAGGGCACCGGCAGCGGCAGGGGCGACGGCCCGCAGGCTCTCGCGCCAATCGAATTCAGCCGGCATCGTGTCTCGGGGTCGGCCGCAGCATCATGTCGAGGACGCGATCGTACCGCACTCAGCGATGCCGCTCAGGCTGGCTGCGGAGTCCGCGTCTCCACGAGTCAGCAGTTCGCGAAGGCGCGGCTCCGCCCGGTCAGGCTTGCATGAGAACCCGACGACTTGACGGCGAGATGTCGCGAACGGCTACAGGCTGCGCGTAGAGCGAGGGAAACGTTGTGCGCTTTCACCGGTCCCGATAGCGGGGCTTGACCCTCATCAGGACCGGCGATCGACGCCTTCTACTTTGGTGCCTTGCCGGTGATCACCGTATCGGTGGCGATCTCGGTCATGGGCTCTTCGGCGATCTTGGTGGCCGAGACCTTCATCCCCGCCCGCAGTTCCTGCACCGATGCGGATTTGCCTTCGACCATGAAGCGGTACGCCGCGGGGACTTTGTACTCTTTGTTCTCGCCGTTCTCGAGCGTCAGGATCACGTAGTCGTTCTCCGCGTACCAGACGGTGCCATTGAGCGTGCTCGTCGTGCGAAGCGTGACATCCGTCGTCCGCGTGATGATTTTGGCCGTGAGCACGGTGCCCGGCTTGAGGTCCGCGATCACTTTCTTCTGCCCGTCGATGACGAACTCGCGGCCCGGTTGCACGTTGAACAGACTGAGGTTCCCCAGCGGTTCCATTTTCGCCAGCAGCCAGTTGCCGCGAACCTGCACCACCGTCCCGGTCATCTGCATCGTGTCGACTTTGGTATCGCCCGGAACCCGCTCGCGCACCGTGGGCTGCTGCGCCATCGCAGCGGCGGTGGTGCCAAGCACGACCAATCCCGTGGCAATCATCTTCATTGCGGTCAATGTTCACGCTCCTTTCAGCTGGACGCGACGTCGGCTGAGTTCCAATCCAACGAACTAGTTGGGAGGGGGACTGGATTGATATGCATCAGGCATTCCAAAGCCCGAGCACGCTGATGCCTCAGCTGGACGTGAGCGGAAAGGCGCGATTGCCGAACGAGGGGACGTGCTGAAGGAGAGCTTGCGGGAGAAGCTGCCAGCGGAGATCGAGCCGTGCCTAGAAGTAAACCGTCGCCCCCAGCGTCCACATCGAGCCACGGTGCCCCGGAAGCAGCCCGCCGACGATGCCGCCGATGATGCCGCCGCCGTCGTCATCGTCGTCGCCATCGCCGCCGAAATCCAGGAACGTGTATCGGTAGTCGCCGTGGATGCCGAAGTGTCGACTCGGCAGGAGCTCGAGGCCGACTCCGGCGTGCCAGCCGAACTCGGTCGTGCTGGCGTCCAGATCCGCGGAGCCGTCGAGCGCTTCGACCTTGCGCCGATACCACCCCGGACCGCCCAACAGGAACGGCGTAAGCCTGCGACCGCCCAATCGCACGAGGATCGATGCCTGTATCGGAGTCAGTGTAAGTTTCCGGTCGAGCTCCTCCGACGACTCAGAGTGCCTGTCTATCGCCAACTCGAAGCCAAAGCGTTCGGCGATGAGGCGGAGCTGGCCGCCGAAATAACGCACGGAGTCTACGTCAGTCTCGGTGTCGGGGTTGACCCAGGCGATGCGTCCGCCTAACCCAAGACCCTGGGCCGATACTGGTGCGAGCGAGGCTAACAGCCCGCCCAGGGTGAACATCGCGATGACCGCCGGCCGTAGAGAGAGCGCGCAAAGGGATGGCATGGGTTGGGAGGCGAGGGGCCTGTCCATTCTCTTATCGGATGCGACCGGCTCGAACTTCAGCTCGCGATCCGGACGTGGCCTCGTGGCGACGCCTTGTGAAGCGCTCACCTTCCGGCGCCGTACGCATACACGAGCTGCCCGCGTGAGGCCATGTCGAATTCGCACGCGCTCGCGCGACCATGTGTAGAGACGAAAGGAGCGTGCGTATGAAGTTCATGATGCTCGTCAGGGCCGCCGAAGGCCTTCCCCCGAACCCCGCGCTCTACGCGGCAATCGGACAGCTCGCCGAGGAGATGGCGCAGAGCGGGCGGCTCGTAGACATGGGTGGTCTCGCACCGAGCGCCAACGGTGCACGTATCCGCCTGGCTGGCGGAAAGCTCGGCGTGACCGACGGCCCCTTCGCTGAGTCGAAGGAGGTCATCGGCGGCTATGCGATCCTCCGCGCCGCCTCGAAAGACGACGCGCTCGATCTTGGCCGACGATTCATGCAGGTGCACGCGGATGTCCTCGGCCCTGAGCACACGATCGAGCTGGAGATCCGCGAGATGGAGGGCGCGCCGGAGGTGCAGTCATGACCGCGCGGCGGTTGGGCGTGTGGCTCAGCGCGACGGCGGTGCTGTTCCTCGTGTTCGACAGCACCGGTAAGCTGCTGGAGGTGGCGCCGGTCGTGGCGGGGGCGAAAGAACTCGGCTACCCGGAAGAGATCGTCCGCACGCTGGGAATCATCCTGCTGCTGTCTACGGCGCTGTACGTCACACCGCGCGTATCGGTTGTCGGCGCTCTTCTGCTCACTGCATATCTGGGCGGCGCGGTCGCCACTCATGCGCGCGTCGGCAGTCCCCTGCTGACGCATACGCTGTTTCCCGTCTACCTGAGTGCGTTCCTGTGGGGCGGCCTCCTCCTGCGGAGAGACCGTCTCCGGGACGCGCTGTTTGGAGCCGCCTGACTAACGAGGCCGACGAGGAGGACGCTACCGCGGGAGCAGGGACGGCCAGTTGAGAATCACGGTGATCGGCTCCACGGCTGGCTCGCGCACGATTCGGTTGACGAGCAGGGATTGCCCGTCGGGTGAGAGATCGTAGTAGGGCTCACCGAATCCAGCTCCCGGGTTCCTGAACAGCCGTCCCGGTGAAAACAGCGCGCGTGGCGCTCCAGCCTTCAGTTCATCCCCGAGCGTCGTGTCGAGAGCCACGAACGTATCGCTCGGGTCGACGTAGACAAGTTCTCTGCCGTCTCGTCGCCAGCGTGGCGCGAGCCCACCATCTCGCGACACGCGGCGCCGAGCGCCGGGATCATCCACGGGTCCGACGTACACCTCCGCCCTGCCCGACTCCGAGGAGACAAAGGCAAGCCACCGCCCATCTGGGGAGAACCGGGCATCCTGTTCGACGGCCCGCGACCTCACATACGGTCGTGGCTCCGCCGGGCCTGTGAGCGGGAGGAGCCAGATGTCACGTATGGTTGCGGGGTTCGAGTCGAGATATGCCAGATACCGGCCTTCGAGCGAGGCGTCCAACGGCTGCTGAATGCCGTCGAGGGTAAGCCGGGGTTCGCGCCCCCCGCGCCCATCCGTGCGCTTCTGGAAAATGTCAGGAGGACCCGCCGGCGATGCGCGGAAGTACAGGATGCGCCCGTCGCCCGACCAGACGGGCCGATTGCTCCCGACCGCGTCGGACGTGAATCGGGTCGGTATGCCTGTATCGCGATCGTAGATCCAGATGTCCGCAGAGCCTGTGTGCGGATCAACGATCTCCAGAGCGACCTTGCGTCCGTCAGGTGAGATTCGGACGTGGTTGTACGACGCCTGCGGGCCGAGCGTCGCAGTCTGATGCCCTGAACGGTCGAACCACACGAGTTCGGAGACGGTCGGCCCGCCGTGGTAGACCAGCACGCCGTTGTCCGAGATCGAGAACTGCGCGAGACCGGCCGGCTCGTAGTAGGCGAGACGATCGGCTATCTGAATCGGGTCGCCCGTGAACTGGAATGTGCGCGCATCGAATCGCCTGACCAGAAGCGCGCCGCCCTGGCCGTAGAGCACGTGGCCCGTCCTGGAGTACGTGGCACGCGAGCCGATCGTGTCAACGCGCACCTCGGAACGATCGACTGTCGACCCGACGACCAGCGTGTGCTGCCGGGCGCGGTTCGGACCCTCTGCCGTGGTGACGACGTAGAGGAAATGCACGGCGTCGGGCAGGAAGCTCGGCCAGTAGTGTTCACTCTCCCCGTTCGCCTCTTCGACAACGGTCAGCTGCATCGGCGTTCCTCCGTTCGCCGACACGCGATAGACGCCGCCGCTACCGCGGCGCCGGGCGTCAGGCGCCTGGGCAAAGAGGATCGTTCCGTCGCGCCCCCAGTCCGGCGTCGTGGCCACCGGCACTTCGCAAATCAGCTGCGGCACGCCGCCTGCCGCCTGGACGCGGAGCAGCTTGCCGGCGGCAAAGAACCCGAGCGTCTGGCTGTCCGGCGACCAGAATGGCATCCGTGCATCGTCGGTTCCGGGCAACGAACTCGCCGTCAGGGCGCTGAGCGGCCTGACCCACAGGCGATTTCGCCCACCATCAGTCGCGACAAACGCGATCTGCAAACCGTCGGGCGACACAGCCAGGTTGCTCACGGCTTCTGGCGGCTCGAGACGCGACTCCGGTGGAAGCGACACGTGAACGGCTGCGGCGCGAACAATCGGCGGTGTCCGACGTACGAGCGCGGCCAATCCCGCCATGGCGAGCACCGTGACGACGCCCGCGGCGACGACGATGACCCTGGGTCGACGCGTCGATCCCGCGCGGGTTGGCGCTTCAGCGATCGCTCGCAGCTGGAAAAGGACGTCTCGTATGGACTGCCACCGAGCTTCGGGATTCTTCTGCAGACAGAGCGCCACCAGTCGATCGAAGACTTTCGGAAGCGCAGGCCGAAGATCGGACGGAGGCACCGGATCGTGCTCGAGGACGGCGGCAACGAGGGCGGCGTCACTCCTCGCCTCGAAGGCCCGGCGCGCGGTGGCCATCTCATACAAGACGGTTCCGAATGCAAAGACGTCGGCACGCATGTCGACGTCCTGGCCTTCGATCTGTTCCGGCGACATGTAGGCAAGGGTGCCGGCCCACGCTGCGGGGACATCAGCGTCGAACGCCCGTGTATCAAGCCGGGCGTGAGCTGTCGGTTGTGGCGTCCTGGCGATGCCGAAGTCCAGCAACTTCGCACCCGTGGGCGTCAACATGACGTTGCTGGGTTTGAGGTCTCCGTGAACCACTCCCTGGGCGTGCGCCACGTCGAGGGCCTGCGCGATTTCGATACCGACCCGCAAGACCTCGGAAAACCCCGGCACGCCTCGACGAATCCGCTCGGCCAACGTCTCCCCGTGGAGCAGCTCCATGACCAGGAAGTCCGTGTCCTGGTCGGCGCCGATGTCGTACAACGCGCAGATATTGGGATGGTTCAGCAGCGAGATGGCGCGGGCTTCCGTGAGGAGCCGCGCGCGCGACGCTGGGTCGTCGGCGATATCGGCCGCGAGGATCTTGATGGCGACCGATCGATCGAGTCGCGTGTCGCGGGCACGATAAACTTCGCCCATCCCGCCGTGGCCCAGTGGGGCGAGTACTTCGTACGGCCCGAGACGCGTGCCTGCTGCAATCGGCAACCGGGACCGTGCCGATTATAGGGCACCACTGCGGACGTGGACGGCCGGACTGCGCCGGCCGGTTGCGTTACGGCGCCGAGGCTGGAACCGCCCCGGTCAGGCTGCGCAGGTAATAGGCGTCCCAGAAGTCACAAGCCGACTCGCGCAGTCTCATGCCTTCGCCGATCGGGGCACCGATCGCCAGGTACTTGTCGGCCCCGCGCCCCTGCCCTGCTGGGTGCTTGAAGGCCGGCCAGCGGACACTCCTCTCGCCGGGCGCGTTCGGATTGCCGCCGGCTGCGAATCGCGCCCAGTAACTGGCCATTGCACGAAAGAGCTCGCGGTCGCCATCGTCGAGCAGGTGACCCGAGGGGGCGCCGAAATCGTTGCCGAAGAGCAGATTGATCTCCATCCCGTGGATGGATCGGTTGCCGGCAACCGAATCGATAACGTAGTCGAACATGTAGCTGAACACAGGCGTGCCCGTACGCTCGACGAGACGCGCAACCCGCCGCGCTTCGCACACATACTCCGCATCGCCAACGATCTGAGCCAACGCGTTCTTGCGCTCACCGGCTGTGCTGGTGTCGACTGGCCCAAACATCGAATGAATGGCGCCAGCATCGGCGCCGAATTCGTTCGTCAGCGCCGCGTCGTACTGTTCGGCCGTCAGGCCCGCGGGGAAGCTGCGATCCACAAAGACCCAGCCTTCGTCGCGATTGGTCCCGATCAGAAGGGGAACCCGGGCAATCGCGCCACCCTCGAAGAGCACCCGCGGCTGGTCCGGCAGCTCCAAGCCGTCGACGACCGGTCCCCACTGCACGCGCGCGCCCTCGGCAACCTGGTCCATCGCGATTGGAAGGGCGTTGAGTATCTGGTCGCGCGTTCGTGAGCGCATGCAGCCGAGTACGTCCAGGGACTCGACGCAGCCAAGTGCGCCGGCAAAGTCCTGGCCCTGCGCTTCTGCCTCGTCCCTGTTTCGCCAGCGGTATGAGGGCGGTCCACTCTGCATGATGGCTCCATCGAAGAGTCCGGCGCTGCCCGGTGACACGAGATGGAGACCGACGCTCAACGCGCCCGCCGAAGACCCGGCAATGGTGATCCGCTGCGGATCTCCACCGAAGGCGGCGATGTGATTGCGGATCCAGACCAAAGCCAGGCGCTGATCGAGCAGGCCCCAGTTTCCCGATGACGGATAGGTGGGATCTTCTAAGGCAAGGGCGCTGTGCGCGAGGAATCCGAACGGTCCCAGACGGTAGTTCACGGCAACCACGACTGCGCCAGTCTGCTCGGCGAAGTGTTGACCGTTGGCTGCCGCAAGGTTCGCGGACGCTGCGACGAAGGCGCCGGGATGCAGCCACACGATCACAGGTGCGAGCGACGATGGCAGAGGCTCGGGCGTCCAGATGTTCAACCTGAGACAGTCCTCGCTGCCCGCCGGCAGCCCCGTCGCAACGCTGAACGCTGGGCAATTCGTGGCCGAGACGGCATTCAGCGTCGCGGCCCAGGGCGGCGCGGCTTGTGGCGGTCTCCAGCGCAGCGGCCCGATTGGCGCCGCCGCATAGGGGACGCCGATGAAGGCACACGATGCCCCGCGGATGCTGCCCTGCACCGCCCCATTGGCAGTCGACACGAGACACGTGCCGGCTTGCGTGTGCGGGCCGTCGGCCATGAAGCCGAGTATCGCGACGATGGTCACCGTCATCAGGGCGTGTGTGAGTCGGTTTCGCACGTCGTACCTCCCCTTCGCCGCCGGCAACACGCGCGTCGCCGGTACTCGACGCCGCACGCGTAATATGAGCGCGCGGGGATGGCGCGTCTTGACTGTTCCATGACTTTTCGATGAGGTTTCATCGCGCGGCCATGAGAATCACCATCGGCGGCCTCACTCTCGATACGGAGGCGCGACAGGTGCGGGGAGCAACCGGCCCTGTGGCTCTGTCGCCGAAAGCCTTCGACCTGCTTGTGCACCTCGTCGAGCAACGCCCGCGGGCGTTATCGAAGGACGAGCTGCACGAGTGGCTGTGGCCCGGTGTCTACGTGTCTGAAACGAACCTTGCCGGGCTGATCGCGGAGATCCGTCGGGCGCTGGGCGACGACGCGCGCGCGCCCCGCTTCGTCAGGACCGTGCAGCGATTCGGGTATGCGTTCTCAGGAACCGTCAGCAACGCGGTTGGCGAACATCCCTGGACGGCAGACGGGAGGGGCTGCTGGCTCACTCGCGGGAACCGGCACATCACACTGCTCGAGGGCGAGAACGTTCTCGGGCGCGAACTCGATCCTGTTGGACGTGACGCCACCACGATGTCACGCCGTCACGCACGAATCCTTGTCGAGGGCGCAACGGCTTATCTGGAGGACTTGGGCAGCAAGAACGGAACGTTCCTGCGAGGGCACAGGCTCGAGGCGCCGGCACGGCTCGTCGATGGTGACACGTTCGCGCTGGGTTCGGTGTCGCTGGTCTTCAGGGCGCCTGTTGCCGACCAGTCGACGACACGGACTGCGAGGCGTCACGCGGAACGTCAGCGCACCCGCTGACGCAGTTCCGAGAGCAGCGCTGCGGCCGGGCGGCCGGGCCGTCATTCAGCGGTTGTGTGGCTTTCCGTTCAGGCAGAAAGAGAAGCCGGCGTCGGCGCTGGCGGCAAAACCTCGGTTTTGACCGTGACGTGCAGTGTCGGGCGGCCGGCGCCGGAGCCGGTGAAGGCACCCGAAACGGGCATCACCCCGCGGGGGTGCGTGCTGACGCCGGTGACGATGTGCCGCAGGGAGGTACGTTCGCCCAGCGTCGGGTCGAACCCGCGCCAGCCGAGCGTCGGCAGATAGACCTCCACCCACGCGTGGGTCGAGGCCTGTCCTGCCATCGACGCCGTGCCGTGCAGGTATCCGCTGGCGAAGCGCGACGCCGTGCCCAGGTGACGCGCGGCATCCATCATCAGGGTGGCCAGGTCGCGGCACGAACCGCTCCCAAGACGCAGGGTTTCGGCCGGCGCCTGCACGCCCTTCTCGGGCCGGCGCTGGTACGTGATCGTCCGGAAGACGAGGCCGCACAGTGCCTGAATCGTGCCCTCGGCATCCTGCGGATCGGGAGTGAACTCCCTGGCCAGCCACCCCTGCACGACGTTCGCGTCCTCGAGGAAGCCGGGGGCTCGATAGACGCCGGTGATGCCGGCCTCCATCGCCTCGTACTGCGGCGGGAACGCCACACGCCAGGGCTCGTGAAAGGCTCGGGCCGGAAAGGGCGCGACACGTTCCACGACGACGTCGTTGACGATGGTGAGCGTGTCGGACGGCTCGAGCCAGTCGACCAGCGCGATCGAGTTGCCGAACACATCACGGATCCACTGCAGCTCGTGAGCGGGACGTGATGCGCAGCTGCATCCCTTCGACGCGCAGGTCGTGTCCTTCGCGCGGCCGCAGGACGAGTCGATGCCGACTGAAGGTCACCGGGCTCGGATAGACGTAGTGCGTCGTGTGCTCGATGTGCAGTCTCACGGCTGAACTCTCTCAGGCGGTCGGCGTCAGCGTCACTCCCCGCTGTTCCAGCTGCTTCCTCCCGACGCCGACGAACTTCTGACCGTCGCCGAGCGTGCAGTCGACTTTGAGGCTCGTGCACTTCGCGGAGCCGAAGATGCTGGCCACTGCGGCATCGGCCGCATCCCGGCCAATGCCGATGCGCACCAGTCCGTTCAGGTGGGCGAGGCGAGTCGCATCGAACACCACCCACGTCCCGCCGATGAAGCACTCGAAGCAGGCGTGGAAATCCGGCGGATCGAGCTCGTAGGCATAGCCGGCGAAGTAGCGAGCCGGTATGTTGAGCGCGCGGCAGAGCGCGATCCCGAGGTGGGAGAAGTCGCGGCAGATACCAGTGCGCTGAGTCACCGTGTCGTAGGCGGAGGTCATCGAATCCGTGCTGCCGCGCAGGTACTCGACGTTGTCGTGGATCCAGTCCGTGATTGCCACGACCTTCTCGTGCGGGTTCTCGATCTGGCCGAACAGGTCCCAGGCCAGCCGGCTCAGTCGATCGGACTGGCAGTAGCGGCTCGGGAACAGGTACGGGATCGTCGCGCTACTCAGTTCGGCGACCGGTGTGGCTTCGACCGACCGCGCCTTGTAGGTCTGGAAGTCGCAGTCCACGGTAGCCGAGTAGGCAATCGCCAGGGTCTTGTGTCGTCCAGTGTCCAGGCGGATGAACCGGTTCTCGGTACCCTCGGCGATGAACTCGTCGAGACGCACCTTCGGCTCGATCACGAACTCTTCCTGCACCACCGTCTGCGACGGGTTGCGCTGCGCGTGGACGTTGAGAATCAGCGTCGAGGGAAAACGGATGGCGTATTCAAGCTCACAAGACACGCGAAACAGCATCGTCCGGTCACTCCGCGCTGAGGCTACGCAACGCCCGTACCGTCCGGCGGGGCGCGGAATTGGCTGCCGGCCGACTCGACGTATCGGCTCAGTCCCGGGCCCGGCGGGCTCAGCGGGCCGCGACGGTCCGTGGGGCGCTCAGTTCCGGTGTGCGTGCCAGGCCAGCACCCGGAGTGCGCGCAGTGTGATCCAGCGATTCGGCGCTCCGACGGCTCCCGCCAGTTCCTCGTGAAGGGTGTTGCGGTGTCGCACGTCGAGCAGCCAGCACCCGTCTTCCTGGCGCCGCTCGAGGACGGCCGCGATGGCCTCGTCGGCTCGCACATCCGGCTGCACGCCGGCGGCGCGCAAATAGTCGAGCGCGCGCAGCACGTCATAGTGCCAGAGCGGCGGAAACGCGAGCTGCGTCCACGCCGGGTCGATCATGCCGCCGGTAGAAAGCCTCCGCAGGAGACGACGCTGGAGGAGATACTCCTCCGCGCGCCTCCGCGCCTCGGTCACTGCCGCACTGGCGCCGAACGCCTGCTCGAACGCAAGCAGTCCTTCGAGCACGCAGATCGTCGTGTGAAACGACGAGCGCACCGAGCCGCGCTCCGCTTCGCAGTTCCAGCCGCCGTCCGCGAGCTGTTCGCTCAGCAGTCGATCGACGAGTCGATCGGAGCGCTCGCCGAAGTAGGCGCCGAGCGCGACGACGCGGCCGTTGATGCACGGTTCGACCTCACCCTCGAAGAACGGCGAGTTCCCGAACTCGGGTCCCCATGTGACGTGGCTGCGAACGAGATCGATCGCGTCTCGAGCCCGCGCGCTCTCCGGGTCGAGCCCCAGGTCGCGCAGGAACACGAGCGTGTACAGGTTCGACCACCAGAACGGCGTGGCGAGGCCATCGCCCCACTGGCCGTCGGGGCGCTGTTGCTCGAGCAGCCGCGAGCCCCACCCCGCCAGCGCGACGCGCGACCGCTCGGCGGCGACGTTCTCCGCAGGCGTGTCGGTGAGGTCGCGCATCACCTGCCAGCGGATCGACGGGTCGGTGTCGAGGAGCCAGTCGATCACCTGATTACTCATGATTCAGTCAGGCACCCGGCAGGAACGAGATGAGAAGAGCCGCCGGCACGATGATCGCGAGGCTGAACACGCTCGCCTTCAGGAACGATCGTGCGTGGAACCCGTAGTCCTTATAGCCGCGCGCACCAGCAGTGCCAGGGATCGGCGGCCGGTTCGGATCGACGAAGTACGCATAGGGCCAGTCGATCGCGATGAGATCCCAGAGGTTGACGAACATCCACACACCATACAGGTGGACGAAAGCCTGGAGGAACGAAAGACCACCGGGCACCTCGGCGTGCAGGCGCCGCGTCAGCGCGATGGGTATGCCGAAGAAGCACAGGAGCACGAGCGTTCCCACCACGGCCGTCATCCGGCGTTCGGCATCGGTCTTGGGCGGTGCCATCGCCTGGATGTCCGCCGGGAGCGAGTGCAGCCACATGCGCGGCCTCGAGAGGAAGCTCGCCCAGACAACGATGGAGAACGGCACGCTCGCGATGAGGCCGTCCGTGATGACTCGGGCGATTCGCATCGGGCAGGTCCAAGGCGAACTAGCCCCGGTACTCCTTCAACTGGCGCTGGTAGTCGACCTCGTCGAAGTGCCCCAGGGACTGGGAGATGAGGCCGTCGGCACCAAAGGTCCACTCCTCATAGCCGGTCATGCGGACGGCCTGCCAGTCCCACCGGGGCCGGTGTTCGATCCGGTCCAGATCCAGTCGAAGCGCGCCCTCGTCCCATCGGTCAACTGCGTCTGGTTCATCGTCACGGCACCACTTCAGTGTTCTTCGGCCACAGGCTCCGAGTTCCAGATGTCGACCGCACAACGCCAGATGCTGTCTGGATCCCGGCGCCAGATTGTGACCGCACGGCCGGTTGTCGTCGTGGGCTCTCCATCGGTTCCCTGCACGGTCACAGCGTTCCGGCCAAACATGTACGCGAGATTCCCGTCCGGCGAGAAGCGCACGTCCGAGGAAGCCCACGTGATCCGGAACCCCGGTATTCGAAGGCTCGTACGCACATACTCACGAAGAGCTGCCTTCCCCGTGACTGCGGGTAGACCCGGCGGCAGCACGATCGCATCGTCCGTCCAGTACGCGAGCATCCGCTCGACGTCCTGGCCTTCCGAGGCGATGCGCGCCCACTCCGCGTCGCGCTGAAGCAGCCGATCTCTTTCGTCTTCCAGGTTCATCGGCCGTTCCTCCCTGAGGTCGATACGTCAGGTGGCTTGCCGCATGACGCGGCGATCCAGTGCCCGACGAACATGCCTGGGCGCCTTCAGCAGGTCACCTCGACGCGCAGGAAGGTCGCGGGGATCACCGTGCTGTCCGCGCCCGTGTTCTGGGCGGCGAACAGCTCTTCGAGCTCTTTCTGCAGGCTCGCCTGGCGACCGTTCTTCGAGGCCGCGTCGAACGCGTTCATCGTCGGCCCGTAGTACTTCCTGAACTCGTCGACGAACTGCGCTGGCGATCCGTCGAAGCGGAAGGTGAACGTATCGCGCACGGACTTGATCCTGTCCGCCGGAATGCCGGCGCCGGCAAATCGCTCGACCACGTTGCTCTCGACGCCCCACGTCATCGGGCTCACGAATCCCTCCGGGGGCGGCGGCGTGTAGGCCGAGCTGATTCGCAGAATCTGCGCCACGAGCGTGGGGTCTCCAGGAATCCAGTTCCCCATGACGATCCTTCCGCCGGGGCGGGTCACGCGCGCCAGTTCTTTGGCGACGTCGAACGGCCTGGGGGCGAACATGGCGCCAAAGACGCTGACCACGATGTCGAACGTATCGTCAGGAATCGACTGCAGGTTCGACGCATCGCCCTCCTGAAACGTGCAGTTCGCCAGGCCAAGCGCCGCGGCCCTGCGGTTTCCCGCATCCACGAGGTTCCGCGCGATGTCCACGCCGAGGACGTCAGCACCCGCTTTCGCGGCTGGAATCGCCGTGGTGCCGTCACCGCAACCGAGATCCAGCACGCGGACTCCCTTGCCGATGCCAATTCGCTGCACGAGCGCTTCTCCGCTCTCGCGCATCGTCGCGGCAATGCGGGTGAAGTCTCCTTTTTCCCACAGAGCCTGATTCGGGTTACCAGAAGCACCTGACATGTGATCGCCACCCCTCTCGCGTCTCGTTGTTCGGGTCCCACCGAACGTTTGGCGCGGATGTTAACACGCGGGAGCCGGCACCCTGTCGGACGGCGCCGTCAGCGAATGCGACAGGTATTTCTTGGGGAGGAGGCGCAGCCTGTCAGCCCTCGAGACCGGGCCGATCGCGCCGCGGGGCAAGGGCGGTGGATCAGGTGGAGGCGTGATTTCTACTGTCGCGACATGTGAGATCGCACAGCCGAACAAAAGTCTTCGGCGTCGAATTCCCACTTGCCGTTCAGCGCGAAGCTCGCGGCTACTTCAGAGGCCTGTTGATGACCCGTATCCCCGGAGTTGAGCCAGGCGTTCGTCTCCGCTCGCGTACACCAGGCTTTCAGCGCGCTGAATCGGATCAGCCAGACCAGGGCGCGATTCGTGTCGTCGAGGAACCGTTCGCAGACCCAACCGATCGAAGGCTCCACCTCGAGATCGAGGTCACGCGTGAACTCGAGCACGGTGAGCGCCACGACGTCGCCGGGCTGGACCGGGAACGGTGTGATGGTCATTGAGACGTCGTGCTCTGCTCATCGAGTTGCCGGAGACGTCGGACAGCCTGCTCGCGGAGCACCGCTGCATCCCGGGCGATGGTCGCCTCGGCCGGCCGGCCGGTGCGGGGCACCCGCCGGTCCAGCGCCGCGATCAACTCGCGGAGTTCACGGGTGAGGGCGCCGGTGGCTACCGCCACGGCCACGAACTCCCCCCGCCATGACGCCGCACCTCGCGGCGGGAGACATTCCACACCTCGCCGCACTTCTCACAGCGCCAATACGTATTGACGTCGGCGACCTTCGCGGTAGTGGTGATCGCCGACGAGTTGCAGGCGGGACACGTGGCGGGAGTGTTCGCCGTCTCGCTCGCACTCGCCTGGGCTCCGATGTTGCGGCGCGAATCAGATGTCACCCGGTCCGCCATTGATCTGCCGCACGACTTTCCCTGCGGCTACTTCCATTTGCGCGGTCACGGTGATCTTGTGCAGGCTCGTCACACGCGGCGTGCACCCGCGAGCGAGCTGCTCCGCACGAAGACTAGCCAGCACTGCGAACTCGAACGCGGCGAATTCAACGGGACGCTGTACCATCGCGAACTTCCTTTCGTGATCCGATATGCGATTTGGCTCAGCGGCTGACAAGTGCGTAGAAGACAGCTGCCGCAACGATGGCGAGGAACGGCGCGGCGAGGGCCAGCTTCCGCCGCGCGGCGCGATCGTGCGCGACGCCCTTCGCCTGCCAGGCGTTCCAGCTGGCCTCGAAACTCGAGGAAGCCTGCGGCAGCGGCATCGCCACCGCCAAGACACCTGGCGCGGGAAGAGACGAAGGCTCTCTTGACATGCAACCCTCACAGCAAGGCTTTGGTGAGGGCTTGGCCGGGATGGCCGAGGGCTCAGGAAAGCAGGAAGCCCCAGTATACGCCCGATCTCTGGTATTCGATGTCAGATACGCAGACGGCAGGCCAGCCGCATCGCGCGGTCACAGTCCGAGTCGCGCGAAATGCGCCCGAATGACCGCGTGGCATTCGCATGAGGCGGCTTCCAGCTTTTTCCGCTTCAGTATGCGGATTCGTCCGTACCGGCACGAGATCAGTCCCGCGCGCTGGAGCGTGCGCAGCACGACGGTCACGGTGGGCCGGTGTACGCCCAGCATCACCGCCAGGAACTCCTGCTTCAGGGAAAAGTCGTCACCATCGACCCGATCGTGCGTCTGCAGCAGCCAGCGACAACACCGCTGCCTGACGTCGTGGAGTGCGTTGCACGCGGTGCACTGCATGATCTGCAGGAGGTTCGCCTGCGCGTATACGCCGATGATCTCCCGGAAGGGTCCGGGCTTATCTGTCTCCTTGATGAAGCGGGCCACGGCCATCGACAGCACCGGACCATTGGGGACCTGCTGAAAGGCGCGACCTGCCGCCGTACGATCGCCGAAGAAGGCGCTGATGCCCACCATGCCCTCGCGGCCGATCGTCGCCACTTCGACGAGCGCGCCGTCGCGCATTTGATTCGTCACCGAGAACACCCCGCCGTTCGGGAAGTACACCTCGGAAATGCGCGCACCGCTGGCGTGCAGCGTGTCTCCGGTTACGACTTTCTTCAGCCGCAGATGTTTGACAACGCGCGCGTAGCCCGCCGGTGGCAGCGCCGCCAGGAGCCGATTGCGCAGCACTGAGCCGTCTGGAAGGTAGCGAGTCGCTGCTCGCGCCGCGCACATGGACGTCTCCTCGCCTCAACCTGAACGGGTCAGGCCTTTCGATGAGACTGGAGGGGCGCAGTCGCGGCTGCGAGCACAGCTCAGGAAAGCAACGGGCCGGAGCGTATCACGCCGGAGGCGCGATGAAAATGTACGATAGACTACATTTGCCCGCCAGACTGGTGCCACGCCATCGTGACGTCGCCTCAGCCTCCGAGCTTCCGGCCGCCTAACCGCTGCCGCTCAGGAGCGTGACGATGTCGGTTCTGTTGTCTCTCGAGCAACTCGCGCACATTCAGGATTTCTCGCGACGCCCGGCCGCACGAGCGGCCGATCACGAGTTCGCCGCCGTTCAGAACGTCGCCCGCGTTTAAGTCGCCCCGGGTTCGTGACGATGAGCCGCCGTCGCGTGCGCTGTGCACGCGGACCAACAGCGGCGTGTCCCCGACGGACGTTAGACCAGCCTCTCCGCTGAGAGTCGTACGACGCCACATGCGCTCATGTATATGAGAGACGGGCGCAAAGATTGTTTGACGAAGCGAGCAACATGACCGTACCATCTGGTCAATCCCAGCCATCTGTCCTTCGGCGTCGGCGTCATCACGCCGCGCTGGCTGTTCGTGTTGGCCGCAGCGACACCGGCCGCATACGGCCGACCCTGCATCACCGATGAGACGCTCGAGCCGCTGGACCTGGGCGACGTGCAGGCCGGAGACATCGTCGGCATCGGCATTCATACCGGCAATGCCTTGCGTGGGTATGAGATCGGCACGGGGGCGAGAGCGCGAGGAGCAACGGTCGTCTTCGGGGGCATCCACGCCACGTTGTATCCGGAAGAGGCGCAGGAGCTCGGCGGCGCGCATGCGGTGGTCGGGGGTGACGGCGACGTGATCTGGCCGTGCGTCCTCGAGGACGCGGTGAACGGAACGCTGCAGCCGGTCTACGAGGGTGGACGTGTCGACGCCGATCGCTTCGTGCCCGCCCGGTGGGATCTGCTGCCGGAGGGCCGTTACATGTGGGGCTCCGTGCAGACGGTCCGCGGCTGCCCGAAGCACTGTTCGTTCTGCTCG
This sequence comes from uncultured Acidobacteriota bacterium, assembly GCA_963748265.1. Lineage (GTDB taxonomy): Bacteria > Acidobacteriota > Vicinamibacteria > Vicinamibacterales > CAVVIG01 > CAVVIG01. The sequence goes on from CAVVIG010000010.1 coordinate 125,370, forward strand.
GTCTGGCGCACCGACGGGCAGAAGCCGCGGCAGCGGACCGTCGACAGCGTCGTCGCCGAGATCATCGAACTGCGACGACGCGGGTTCCGGTTCGTCGCGCTCGCCGACGACAACTTCTATCCCGTCACCCTCACGGATCTGGCGATGGCGGAGCGTCAGCGAAATCCGGCGCGGCTCGAACAGCTTCGGGCGTTGCGGAACGAACGATTCGAGCTGATGGAGCGGTTGGCGGACCTGCCGTCCGACATGGTGTTCTTCACGCAGATCACGATGGAAGCCGCAGAGGACGAGGCGTTCCTTGAGGCCATGCGGCGAGCCCACATCAAGGGTGCGCTGGTCGGCGTCGAGGCCGTCACGCCGGAAGGGCTCAAGGACGTCTACAAGAGCTTCAATGACGTCGGCGAGGCGCTGGTGCAGCGGCTGCGGACATTCCGTGAACACGGCGTGCACGTCCTCGGCTCGTTCATCTTCGGGCTGCCAAGCGACCGGCCCTCGACATTCGAGGCGACGGCCGACGTCGCCGAGCGCGCCGGAGTTACATTCGCGCAGTTCGTGATGCTGACCCCGTACCCGGGCACGGTTGATTTCGAGGCCTGGGAGAAGTCGGTCGGCTCCGGCGCGGCGCGTGTGGCCGGCATCCCCATCACGCGCCACTGGTTGATTCCGCAGGCGCTACGTCCGAAGGTCTACGCGCCCCATCCTGCCATGACGCCCGACGAAATCCGCGCACGGACGCAGGCGGTCTGGGATCGGTTCTACAGCTTCCGCAAGGTCTGGGTGCGATCGCGCTGCACGCCGACCCTGCGGGCGCGGCTGGCCTTTGTCCTGATTTCGAAGCTCTATCGGCAGATGTACGCCAATACCGGCATCGCGACGGACAGCGCGAGAGTGAACCGGGCCAACCGGTGGGCGCGCCTGATCGCACGCTCGTGTCGCCGCTTCTTCGTCGCCCGGCCGCTGCCGCTCGCGAGCGCGGCGCCCCATTCCTGATCGCCGTCTGGCGTCAGCGCGTGTCAGTAGCTCAGTTCTGACCTGTGTTGTGTGGATGCTGCACGTAGTGCTGGCGCAGTAAATCCTTGCCGTAGTCGTTACCGTTCGGTGTTCGAACGACGACGTGGATGTGCTTCGGGTTCGGCACGGTCGGATCCTTCGCATATTGCCGGAGGTTTGCCGGTACCTGGTGATCGAACTCAATCAAGACGACAGGGCTGTGTATCCGATAGTAGAAGACGCCGCCGGGCTCCGTCTGACCGATCCACGCAAACCAGGTGCGGTCCAAGTACCGCGCGACTTCATCCATCTTCACCCTGGCATGACCATCGTCCATATTCTCGACATACAGGCGAATCAGATTGGTCAACCTGGCGCGCTGTGAGGCATCGAGATCTCGTGCGGGCACGCCCGCGTAATCCAGGACGACATTGTCCTTGAACGCCTCGGTCAAGTTCGCGTTGCCGGTTTTCGACACTCGAAGGATGGCCTTGCTCCGCTGAGACTCGTTCAGCGCGGTCAGCATGGCGAGGCCCGACGCTTGTTCTTCCTGCAGGACCGCGGTCCCCTTGAACTTTCCGGAATCCGCGACGACAGGCTCGGAGCCAGCGAAGAAAGGCGTCATCACGACCTGGTCACCCAGGACGAAGTAGTTGATGATGGCGTGGTGGCCATCGAGCTGCCATCCCCACGGCTCACGGCCGGATGGATCGCCCATGATGGTGATGTGGTACCGCCACTCGCCGTATCGGTCGAAGTCGTTCTCATTCAACTCACCCAGGGTGTGGTTGAGCCTCATGATGTCGCGCGTCTGTTTCAGTCCTTTCGCGCTCAATGACGCGCTGAGAAGACCAATCGCCACCTGCCGCTGCTGGTCGTTCATCTCGAGAAAGCTGACTCCCTGGCGCACGTAGAAATCCTGGTTCATCCACTTTCGCCATTCCGCATCATCGACCGAATACGTCGTGGCGCTGCGCTGCGATGGCGAGAGCGCGGCAACCAGGGCCTGGGCGGCTTTCACGACCGGCTCAGTCGATACGCCCGTCGAACGGATCGCGAAGAGCCCCGCTTCGATACCGGTCGATGTTGCGATGCCCGTGAACGAATTGGCGAGTCCTTGCTTCTCTGCATCGACAGAGCGCTGCCGGAATTGTTCCGCGCGCTGTTCACGCGTCTGGGGTTGTTGCCCGACAGCAACCACAGTGAGGACGGCGATCACATACGACGCGGCGAGAAGGAGACGGCCGTTCGACATCACGTGCTCCTCTAGGTCAGATCAGCTTGGTTGTTCTGGCGGCCAACGGCCGGCGCGGCGGCGAGTTACCGGATTCTGCCACATATACTGGCTGTCGTCGGCCGCTACTCTTTCGCGAGGCGGAGGGCTCTGCGCGCCAGCACCATGATGCAGGCGAACCAGATGACGACCAGCACACGTTGCAACAGCCCCGCCCAGCTGTGAAACGGCGTGCCCTCGCCGATAGCGAAGCCGCCGACGACAATGAACAGCAGCAGCATGATGATGCCCGTGACGAGCACGTAGGTCGACAGGTCCCGCCAGTCTGGATCGGCGGCCATCCGCCGGGAGAGTGCGAGGTGACCGGTGCTGGCGGACACGAAAGTAATGACGGCGCCGACCACGTGGGCTGGAGTCTCAGTCGGGACGCCGTTCACGTTGATCCAGGGGAAGAGGCCCGCGATCCAGAGGCCGACGCTGCTCGCGAGCAGCAGGGCGATGCCGAGGAGGCCAGAACGCGTCGGGCGAATTGCGCCGTTCAGGCCGATCGCAAACGCCGCCAGCAGGACCCCGGACACCAAGAAGTTGACATTCTGAATCCAGCCGGCCGGCCACGCCGCAAGGGCGCTGATTGGCAGAGCGATGTGGCTGTAATCCTGCTGCATGACCCCCTGGACGGTCACGAGGGTGATGAACCAGACGGGGGCGACCATCCCCGCGATTGCGAGTTGTCCGATGGCGAGGCGCGCCATGATCCATCCTCACGTAACGGCGCGAGTGTCCGCGTCCGCCGCGCCCGGTGACCGTGACTGAAGTTCCACGACGTTCCCCTCTGGGTCCCGTACGTAGCACCACGTGATCGCGGTGTCTTCCGCGACGCTGATTGAGACTACCTCGCCAACAGCAGACCCGCCGGCGCCGAGGAATTGCGTCCGCGCTTCCACCACTGAAGGGACCGCGAATGCGATGTGTCCGAACCCGGGCCCATTAACGGCCGCAGCCGCTCCAGGTCCCGGAGGCGTGTATTGGAAGACTTCAAGCGTGGGTCCGGCCTCTCCGCACCCTGGGAGCCGCAGATGCATGCCTCGTGCATGCGCGCGAACCACGCCGGTCCCGCGCTCGTAATCTGGACCCGACAGGTTCCGCTCCGGTGGCACGGGCACACACCCGAACACGTCCTGGTAGAAGCGTGCGAGCCGCCGGCAATCACGAGCGACGAGGTTGGTGTGGACGTACCGTGCGTTCGCGATCACGTGCGATCCAATCCCGTCCGAGCTCTATCGTGAGTGGACCACCCCCTTGCCCGACTGGCGCAGAACAGTGAAATGAAAGTAGGTGTCCTTGAGGTCGAGGGCGATTGAGGCCATCGTCTTGGTGGTACCACTGCCGATCTCCGCGAGGTCGAACTCGATCCCATTCGGGAGGTTGATGCGGACGCGATGCTCAGCCCCCGTCGCAGGGCTTCGGATCGGACGGGCGGTGGACTCGAGCACGCCGGGGATCACGATGCGTGCTTTTCGGCGCTCGATATTCACGTCAAACTCGATGTGTTTGAAAAGCGGGGGATGGACGGTGCTCGACATCATCCGTATAGACCCACCAATGGGTCGCCCCCTCGTTGGTCTCGCCACCGTACAGGACGGTAGCAAGAGCGTCTCGTTGCTTGCCGTCCGCCCGCTCATCGATGACGGCCTGAATCTCGCCGTTGCCCTCGTAGATCGGTCCCGGCCAGGCGTAGAGGAGGGCTGCGCCGAGGCCATCGAGCGCCACGTCTCCAAAGTGGCCCTTATCGATGCGAACGGCCGCGAAGCCGCGACAGTCTCCGTGCGTGGGGCGGCGTGACTCGAACTGGCAAGGACAGGCGTAGTCGCAGTTGCAATTGCTGAACTCGACTCCTTCGATGTACCAGTCAACCTGTGCCATGGTGCCCTCCGTCCGGGCGACTTCCGCGTACCATGATTCTGCGCCGTTGATGGCTGCGTGAGAACTCTCTCCTTCAACCGAGCCCGCACTCGAAAACGGAGGCTGCCCAGGCCATGAAGATGAAGGCGTATGCGAGTTTTGAGGAGTACCTGGCAGGCCAGACGCCCAGGAACCAGGGCGTCATTCGAGCATTGCGGACGTTTGTGAAACGCGTCGCTCCGCAGCTCCAGGAGTCCGTGAAGTGGGGTAACGGGTGCTGGGTACAGGGGAAAGCCCCGGTCGCCTACGTCTACTCCGCGCCCGACCATGTGCAGTTCGGATTCTTCGGCGGCTCCGCACTAAAGGATCCGATGCGACTCCTCAACGGCGAAGGGAAGTTCGTGCGGCACATCAAGGTCCGCAAACGCTCAGAGATCGACGAGAAAGCATTCGGAGCGCTTCTGCGCCAGGCGGTGCACTAGCCGCGGCTACACTACTGCGTTGCTGGCGGCGGCCTCGCGGAACCACGCGGCGCTGAGCTTGGGCGTGCGCTTCTGCGTCTTGAAGTCCACGTACACCAGCCCGAAGCGGTTGCCGAACCCGTATGTCCACTCGAAGTTGTCCATCGTGCTCCACTGGAAGTACCCCTTCACCGGCACCCCGTCGGCGGTCGCCCGCTGGAGCTGCGTCAGGCAGGCGCGAAGGAACATGATGCGGTCGGTGTCGTAGACCTTGCCGTCGTCGGCCAGCACGTCGTCGGTGGCGCACCCGTTCTCGGTGATGAAGATCTCCTTCGCATTCCAGAGGGACTGCACCAACTTCGGGGCCCAGTACAACGCCTCGGGGCCCACGGTGAGCCAGGACGTGGACATCTTCGGGTGTCCCCTGGCGAACGGAATGTCGCGCCAGCCGGGAGCCTGGTCGGAGGCCAACACGTAGACCGTCGGCTTGTAAACGTTGATGCCGACGAAGTCCAAGGGCGAGGCGATGATCTTCAGGTCCTCGTCGGTGAACTTCGGCGCGTCCTTGCCGGCCTCCTCAAGATAGGCGTCGGTGTACTTGCCTTCGAGCATCACCGTCAGAAACGGCGCGTTGCGTTCGCGCGTGGCGGTTTGCGCGGCCTTGATGTGCTCGGGGGTCTCGATCAACGGGACGGCGCTCTCGAGAACCTCGGCCGGGCCGACTTTGGTTCCCGCTTTGCCTCTTGCCCGGATGGCCTGCACCGCCATCCCGTGGGCGAGGACCGCGTGGTGCCGAACTTGATTGAGTTCGCCCGGCGCGAGGTTCAGGCCGGGGGCGATTGAGATGTTCATCGTCCCGCCCGGAACACTGACCACCTTGGTCCTGATGGCCCATGTCCACGAACGAGCGGAACTCGTTGATCGTGAAGAAGTGCCGGACGCGGTCGCTGAGCTTCTCGGCCACGTAGCCGGCGTAGTCGCCGAACGCCTTGGCCGTGTCGCGCGATCTGCCAGCCGCCCTTGTCCTGCAGCGCCTGCGGCAGGTCCCAGTGGTAGAGCGTGGGGAACGGCGCGATGCCCGCCGCGACCAACTCGTCCACCAGCCGGTTGTAGAAGTCGAGGCCCTTCGGCGTTGGGCGTGCCCGTGCCTTGCGGAAAGATGCGCGGCCAGGAGATGGAGAACCGGTAGGCGTTCGCGCCGATCGACCGCATCAGCGCGACGTCCTCCTTGTACCGGTGGTAATGGTCGTTGGCGACGTCGCCGGTGTCGTCGTTCTTGATCTTGCCCGGCGTGTGCGCGTACGTGTCCCAGATCGACGGGCCTTTGCCGTCCTCGTTCCACGCGCCCTCGATCTGGTACGACGACGTGGCGGTGCCCCAGATGAAGTCTTTCGGGAAGAGACGTGTGGCCATCTGGCTACTTAGCGGATCCTCCGCAGCGCTACATCGCAGTACATGTGAGACGGCAGCGCCAGGTAGATCACTTCCCAGTGGTCTTCCGTGCACAGCTCATTCACGGCCGCAACAACCCCGTAGGGCTCCATCTCCACGTACGACCAGACAATGTAGTCGTTGAATACCAGCAGCCCATCGTCTTTGACCTTGCGGCGGGCCACGTCGACATCACGCTTCACGCCCTCGTAAGCGTGCTGCGCATCGATATAGATCCAGTCGAAATACTTGTCGCCGAAGGTCTCTAGTGCCTCTACGGAGTCCTGATGATGGACATGTACCTGGCTCCGGGCAGAAGCCTCTCTGGTGAGTTCGACGACACGCGGATGGATCTCGATGTCGATCAGATGCAACTCCCGCGGTTCCGCAATCCGAAGAATCTCGCGGGAGAATTCGCCCTGAAGCGTGCCAACCTCCGCGACGATTCCGCCTTTGGGAAGTTTTTCAAGAAGGACGCGTCGATCTGGAACGACGATGCAGTGTCGAAGGTGATCGGCCCCGAGCTGCGGGGCGGCTTTCAGCAGGCCCTGCTCCCAGAACGATGTTTCTTCGCTTCGCTCGTCCAACTGAACATGTTCTCGAAGCTCCCACGGCACCCAGCTTCCCATCGGCCGCAGCATGCGGAACCATTCGGCTCGGAGCTTCGTGAACCAGTGCTCGCGATCCTTTGAGAGATGCACGGTGATTCTCCACTCAGGCCACTTGCATTGCGTGCGCCAACCAGAGCCACAGATCTATGTGCGAAATCCAGCACAGTGACGCCGCACCGACCCCCACGAACCCGCCTCCCCAGATCGTTGCTGGGTGTACGACGGCCGACTGCAGTCGACCTCGTCAGGGCGCGCCAGTGCGCTGCCGAAGGGCTTCGCTAATCCAATTTTGGATACTGAGCGTGTCCAGACGATTGTTGTTGTTATGGCGTCGGCAGTCCTGGCCGCCATCGCTCACGTTGGCGGCCAGCACTTCCTGATTGGCCACGCTTGTGATGCGATTCAGAAAAATGCCGCCACCGGAGTCGCCGGAGCAGACGTAGCTTGGGATGGACCAGAGCCCCCACGTCTCGTCGACGACTCTTCGCAGTATCGACGTCCTGGTGCGACGCTTTCCGTCCCACGTCGCAGGGCTGGGAGGTGCCTTCCGGTCTCGTGGCGTCGTCGTCCCATATCCCACGATGGTCGTTGGTGCTCCCTCGGAGCTCTCGAGCGTGCCGGGCTCGGCGAGGCGCGCTGCGGCAATACCGGGCGGCGCGTACGCCAGGAAGACCAGTCCAACGTCGGCGATGCCCGGCTCGAGCGGGGCAACCAGGATCTCGTCGGTCGGGTCGCATTGAGGCGGTGGCGGACAGTGCGGCATCGATGGATGCGTCACGACTGCCGGACCACCGGAATCCACGTCTTCGGATCCTTGGCGTCGGTTGGACTGAAGCTCGCAACAATTCGGATCGACGGCGGCAGCGAGCCGAGTGCGGTGGCCGGCGCGGTGAAGTGACCCGCCGTCACCATCACGCGATCCCCAATCAGTGTGCCGCTGGCGAAGCCCACGGAGCTCTGTCGGCCGCCCCGCATCATCGACGCCCCAGACCATGATGGCTCCGACGTTCGAATACTTGTTCTCGACATCGACGGTGGCCTGGGCCGAGATTGTCGATTGCCCAGTGCCCAACGCAATGACGCCGGCGATCGCCGTCGCGATTAGAGTGCTCGCGTAGTTCATGACCGCTCCTGTGACAGCCGGACTGAGCTCTGGTTGTCTGACCTTCAGGCCATTCCGTTGAGGCGATAAAACCGCCTGGCTGTTCCCGCGAACAGATCGGCCTTCTCAGTGGCGCTTGCTCCGCTCGTCATTAGCTTGCAGGCATTCCAGAACACCTGATAGCTGTAGGACACTTTGTCGACCGGGAAGTTGCTCTCGAACATCGAGCGCGCTGCCCCGAAGGCGTCGATGCACGTCTCGACATAAGGACGGCATGTAGCCGCCACGCTCTCCGACGACGGCGGTTCGGCTCGATCGTTGAACCCTAAACCGTTGTAGCGCATGCCAAGGCCGCCGATCTTGACATGGACATTCGGGTGCGGCCGCGAGCGCTCTGGTCGACGCTGCCCACCGGGAGAACACCTCGTCGCGCTTGTTTCTGTACGCGCCGATTCCGAGCGGCACGCCGACATGGTTGAGGACGATCTTCGTATCGGGGAACGAGCCCGCGAGGCTGGCGAGCTCGTCGATCTGCGGATGATACAGCTGAGCGTCGAAGGAGAGGCCAAACCGGCCGAGCACGGCGAAGCCCTCACGGAACGTCTTGTCGCCAAGCAGCCCGGAAGGCGACGGATAGTCAGGATTGTTGATGGACGCGTCTGCATCCCATGACGTGATGTGCCGGATCCCGCGGAAGCGATCGCCACCGGCGCGAAGATGCGCGATTAAAACCGGCTCGACACGGCCACCCAGTCTCAAATCCGCCTGCCCGACAATGCCGGCGCAGGCTCGTGTCCGGCCAAGAACGCCGCTGTCGAACATCGCCGCGACGCCGTTCACGTACTCGGTCTCGCCGACGGGCCGCAATTCGACTGGGCCGCCCTCGCGATACATCGAGCGGGCCTGCACGTACACAGTCGCGACGATGTTGTGGCCGCTGTTGATATCAGCCAGCAGTTCGTCGACCAGGTAGCGCGATCCCGGCCTGATCCACAAATGATGGTGCGGGTCGACGATCGGCAACCCTGGCTCGAGGATCGGCTCGGTACGTCGATCGAGCCAATCCTGCCGAACCGTGCTGCTCGGCTGCGTCGGCAACTGTCCGCGGGCGATGAGCGGCCACCCGGCCGCCGCAGTACCGGCGGCAGCGATGAACTCGCGCCGTTTCATGGAGTCACCCCCTGGGCTGTCCGCCCGACGCGCTGCGCGTCCGATCCTTGGCAGCAACCGTGACCACAGCGATCAATGCCAGCGCAGCCGCTGCGACCTCTGACCAGATCGTCAGGTTCATCGCCAGAGTGTGCGCTGCAAGTGGCGCGCGTCCATAGTGAAGCAGACCGTCGAATCCCAGCGATGTATAGAGAACCAGTAACCCGAAACCAAGGAACGCGCGGCCTCGGCGGTACCAGTGTGTAGCCGACCAGCCCAATGGCGGTGATGCCGCACCAGGTGCCGTAGATCTGAGACCGCGACAGCCAGTCCGGCAAGTTCGGATAGCCGCTCAGGTACGCGGCGTTGTGCATGAAGTGCACGAGACTGGTGAGCCCGTACAAGGCCAGCAGCCAAAGCAGCGGCTTGCTCCTTCGGTCGATCGCTTCACGGTTGATCATCGTTAGAAGCAAGTGTGGTGCAGGGCTGCTCACTTCAACGGAACCCCACTCCGCTCGACCGCGACTCCCCACTTGCCCTGAACCTTCGTGAACACGAGAAAGAAGGGTGTGCGCGGACCCTGCCCCGCCACGGACACCGAGTCGACGTCGACGAACGCCACGTCGGCGTGCAGGAAGCGAATCCGAATTGTCTCGGTGGGTGATCGTGCGCCATGCGCTTTGGTCCGCCCGAAATCACGTCGCGATATCTCTTCTCGATCGCGGCTCGACCGCTCAGAAGGCGGCCGTCGGCACGACGCGAGTCGGCGTCAGCGTGTAAGCCCACGACCAGCCCCTCGAGGTCGTCTTGCTGCGACGCCGAGGCGTGCAGGGCAACAAGCCCTCTGATCGTCTGCTCATCAGCGGGAGTCCCTTGAACGGTCTGTCCATGGACGCCGGTGCTCGCGGAAGCCAGCGACGAGCGTGGCAACGAGGACGGCACTGCTGGCTCGCATTCGAGCGTTGTTCATTTCCGGGTCTCCATGAGAGAAACGCCGCTCGTGACACCAGAACGCGTCTGGGACTGACGGCTAGTGCGCGAACTCCCGTCGCACCTTCGTGATGAACCGAAGTTCCTTGCGACCAGCCCAGGCCCTCACCTCCCAGCAGCCGTCTGTTGGAAAGAAGAGGCTGACGATCTGGAATCCCGTGGGGTAGCAGCACGGGATGTGGGCCTCCGCAGCGGGTGCGGATGCGTCAAGCCGACGGGCGGCAATCTGCAGTTGAGAGCCGGCCGGACGGACCCAGTAGGTCTTCTGGCCAGGAACCTCGACGCCACCCGAATAGAGCTTTCCACCTGCGACCCAGCCGGCTTCGGGAACCGCGACCCAGATGGAGCGGTCGGCATTGATGTACCAGGGGCCGGGCCCTACCGAACTGACGCCAGGCTCTGATGGCCCGGTGGTGCGAACAGTCGTCGATGCCTGACACGAACCGTCTGCACCGAGGGCCTGGTTGGTCGGCACGCCACCGGTAGTGAAGGCCAGAAGGAGAACGGCGACGAGTTCCATCGCTCCTCCGAATGTGAAGAGGTCCTTTTAAGGTTCACGGCTGATTGGGTGCTGGCAACATCGGGAGGTCGGAGTTGAACATATCCTCGACGACTTTCCACGATCCGTCCGACTGCCGGCGCCAGATGGTGACGTACTTGCCTTTGTCCGTCGTGTCACCGAAGGTGGCCGTGTACGTGCCCGTCGAGTAGCCGAGATCGCCGCTGCTAGAGATTTCAGCCTTGTCAGCGATCCACGAAAGAGAAAATCCCGGGATTCTGCTCAACTCGCCAAACGCACGCCTGAAGGCCTCAGCCCCGCGATGCGCAGGCGCGCCCGGCGCGTAGAAATTTGCCTCGGCTGCGAGGTGCGAAGCGAACGCTTCGAGGTTCGTCGTGCTCTGTGCCCATTGCCGATCCGCAGCAAGTATTCGCGTCCGCTCTTCGTCGACCTTGTTGAATGCACTCATGGACACCTCCGGAGTGTTTGGGCCGTTCTACCGCCGACGAACGGAGAGCTTCGAAATCCGCGACGTGCGCAGTCTCGCATACCTCTCAGTCCTCTGGCGCGGGAAGAACCGCCGTCAGTGTCAGTGCGCCAGTGAGGTTCGCAGTGGTCCGAAACATGTCGGGTATGGTATCCACCGCGAGCAGGATGCCTACGCCGTCGACCGGCAAATTGGCAACCGCCAACACCGGAACCATCGCAATGATGCTGCCTCCCGGAATGCCAGGGACCGCGAACGAGGCGAGCACGACGGCAACGACGACTGACGCGAGTTGCGACGGCGTCAGCGTCACATCGAACAGGCGGGCCAGGAAAACGACACCGACAGTCTGTGCGACGGCGGCGCCAAAATGAAACACCGCCATCGAGAGCGGGAGCACAACCCGTGACGAACCTGGAGGCAGACCCGCGCGTTCGGCACTGTCCACCATCGCGGGCAACGCGGCGAGCGACGACCGTGACGCGAAGGCAATGGCCTGTGACGGCGCGCAGTACGACACGAAACTGGCCGCCGACATCCGGCCTGCCAGAATTCCGATGGGATACAACAGAAGCACGACGGCCGCCACCGTGAGCGCTACAACGAGCACGACATAGGCGATGACTGCGCCAGCGGCCGACAACCCGAGCCGAGACGCCAGCGGGACGGCGAGTGCGAAGACGCCAATCGGCGCCAATCCAAGAATCCAGACGACGAGCCGCTGCATCGTTTCCGCGATGCCTTCGATGACCCGTAGCACCGCGTCACGCCTGGCATCGCTGACCCGCGTCAGAGCCAGTCCAAAGATCAGGGCGAAAAAGATGAGAGGCAACATCGCGCCGTCGGCCGCCGCCTTGACGACATTCTGCGGCACGAGGTCTGTTACCCACATCGCCAGCGTTGGCGAGCCCGATGGCACCATGGCAGTTGGCGACACCGCGGTCGTCGGCTCTCGGAGGGCAAGGGCAGCAGACTTGTCGATCGGAATGCGTGCGAGTATCGGCTCGGCGATGAGCAGGCTCCCGATCGCTGCGGTCGTCAAGAGCCCGACCGAAATCAGGACAGCCCGTACGCCGATTCGGCTCAGCCCTCTTGATGCTGTCATTGCCCCGACGTTGGCAACCACCATCGATACCACGAGCGGAATGACCGTCATCCGAATCAGGTTGACGAACGTGGCGCCCACTGGAGCGAGGATCGCGATTGCCATGGTCGCAACCGGCGACGAGTTCCCTGCGAGCGCCAGCCCGAGCAGGAACCCCGCCAGGAGCCCGATCAGAACACGGATGGCCAGCGTCATCGTTAGCTAAGCCTAATTGTCGTGCCGGCCGCGGATGTTAACATTCGCGAGCTTCTCGAACGGTCTGCGGATTCGCTCAATGATTCCGCACGACTCGTGCCGCTGAGTGGTGCTCTACACTAGCCCCGTCACTCGAGACGACTCCCGTCCGCCCTGCGCTCCCGCGCGTATACTCGCGTCACACTTGGCGCTCACTCCCGGCGCCCGACTCGGCATCTACGAAATCATCGCCAGCATCGGCGTCGGCGGAATGGGCGAAGTGTATCGGGCGACGGACACGACTCTTGGCCGCCAGGTCGCGATCAAGATCCTGCCGGACGCGTTCGCATCTGACCCCGAACGCCTGGCGCGGTTCGAGCGCGAGGCCAGGACGCTCGCGTCGCTGAATCATCCCCACATCGCCGCGATCTACGGGTTCGAGAAGTCCGCCGGCATGCACGCCCTCGTGATGGAACTGGTCGAGGGGCCGACGCTCGCCGACCGCGTCGCCCAGGGCCCAATTTCCCTCGACGAGGCCTTGCCCATTGCGAAGCAGATCGCCGACGCTCTCGAAGCCGCGCACGAGCAGGGGATCATTCATCGCGATCTCAAGCCGGCGAACATCAAGGTGCGGCCCGACGGCGCCGTGAAGGTGCTCGACTTCGGCCTCGCGAAAGCGATGGAACCGACGGGCGCGATGTCGCCGAATGTCTCGCAATCGCCCACCATCACGACGCCGGCGATGACGCAGGCGGGGATCATCCTCGGCACCGCGGCGTACATGAGTCCCGAGCAGGCCAAGGGCCGCACGGTGGACAAGCGCAGCGACGTGTGGGCGTTTGGCGCCGTGCTCTACGAAATGCTCACGGGGAGGCGCGCCTTCGAGGGTGAGGACGTCTCCGACACGCTGGCGCGCATCCTGATGAAGGAGCCGGATTGGACCGCGCTGCCCGCCGCGGTGCCTCCTGCGGTGGTCACGGTGCTGCGGCGCTGCCTGCAGAAGGATCGCAAGCAGCGGGTGCGCGATCTCGGCGACGTCTCGTTGGCGCTGGAGGGGGCGTTCGAGACGACGGTGGCTGGGACCGCTTGCTCCGGGACCCGCGATCCAGCCGCGCCCACTCTGGAGGCGCACCCTTCCTGTGGTCGCCGCCGCCGTCGTCGCGAGCGCGCTGGTCGGCGCCGCCGCATGGACGCTCAAACCAACGCCGCCGTTGACCGTCTCTCGCTTCACGTTCGCGCTCGGCGAGGGTCAGCAGGTCGGGGTGGTCAACACCCAGAGCCTGGCCGTCTCCCCTGACGGCACGCAGCTCGTCTACGTGGCCAGACAACCAGTTGTACCTGCGGTCGATGTCGGACCTGGAGGCGAGGCCCATCCCCGGCATACAACAGGGCCGAATACTCGTGGTCCCCGGTGTTTTCACCCGACAGCCGGTCCATCGCCTTTCTTTCAGTGAGGGACAGAGCGGTTAAGAAGATCGCCGTCAACGGCGGAGCGGCGGTCACGATCTGTCCGGCCGACACAGCCGTTTCTGGGGATGACCTGGGACACCGCCGGGATCGTCTTCGGTCAGGCCACAGGCATTATGCGCGTCTCGGCGAACGGCGGCCAGCCAGAGATGCTCGTCAGCGTCAAGGACGGCGAGGTGATGTACGGCCCACAGGTGTTGCCGGGTGGCGAGTGGCTGCTGTTCACCCTCGCCACGGCCGCCACGGCCGATGGCTGGGACAAGGCGCAGATCGTCGTGCAGTCGTTGAAGTCGTCGGAACGAAAGACGCTCGTCTCGGGCGGCAGCGATGGCCGGTATCTGCCGACCGGGCACCTCGTGTACGCGCTTGGCGGCGTCCTGTTCGCCGTGCCGTTCGATCTGCCGCGTCTCGCGGTCACGGGTGGACCGGTGCCGATCGTCGAGGGCGTCAAGAGATCCGCAGGCTCCAGCGGCGTCGCGCAATTCAGCGTCTCCAGCAGCGGGTCCCTCGCGTTCGTCCCAGGCCCGGCGTCGACGTCCTCGGCGCTGTCAGACCTCGCGCTGGTCGATCGAAACGGGGCGGTTCAGCCGCTGAAGCTTCCGCCCGGCCCGTACGCAGTACCCGCGGCTGTCGCCAGACGGCAAGCGGATCGCCGTCGGCAGCGACGATGGCAAGGACGCGATCGTGTGGATCTACGACGTGGCGGGGGCAAGCTCGGCGCGTCGACTCACGCTGGGAGGCCGCAATCGTGTGCCCGTCTGGTCTGCGGACAGCGAGCGCGTGGCGTTTCAGTCGGACCGCGACGGCGATCTCGGCCTCTTCTGGCAGCGCGCTGACGGCACGACGGCGGCGGAGCGCCTGACGAAGCCGGACAAGGACACGGCCCATGTGCCGGAGTCGTGGTCGCCCGATGGCAAGACGTTGTTGTTCAGTGTCGCCAAGGGTTCCAGCTACGCGCTCGCGGCGTTGTCGCTCACGGACAAGAAGGTGACACCCGTTGGCGGCATCCAGTCGCTGTTTCCTCCCTCTGCGACGTTTTCACCAGACGGCCGATGGGTGGCGTACTCGACGAGGACTGCGCCGGGATCGCCCGGCGGTTCCCTGTTCGTCCAGCCGTTTCCCACGACCGGGGCGACGTATCCAATCTCGAAATCCAACTCCCTCGGCTTCCATCCCACGTGGTCTCCCGATGGGAAGGAGCTGTTCTACTTTGCGAGCGCGGGGAACGCGCAATTCGAGGCGGTGAGCGTCGCGACGCGGCCGACCTTCACCTTCGGCAACCCGGTGCCGGTGCCGAGACCTTTTGCCGCGGGCCGCCCAGAGTTCGAGCGAAACTACGACATCACGCTCGACGGCAAGCGATTCCTCGGCGTCGTCGCTGCCGGACAAACCGCGTCAGGCGCACCCGCCGCTCCTCAGATTCAGGTCGTGCTCAACTGGTTCGAGGAGCTGAAGGCGCGCGTGCCGACGAAGTAGCCTCGCGCGCCGCGGCGGCCGCACGCCGTGAGACGTTGTGAGACGCCTCGCTATAGCCGGGCACTTTTCAGGGTGCCCGCTGATTCGCGATGATGAAATTGGCTCGGTAAAATTGGAGGCGCCGCCCGGATTTGAACCGGGGGTGGAGGTTTTGCAGACCTCTGCCTTACCACTTGGCGACGGCGCCGATCGGAGCACTGGCCGGGGAGCGACGAGAAGGTCGGTCAGCAACGTCCGCCTCCGTCAGGGCGGTCTGGCGGACAACCCTCCGTGGCCCGCCAACCGAAGCTCACGGGAGTGAGCGAAGGTTGGAGCGGGAAACGGGATTCGAACCCGCGACTTCGACCTTGGCAAGGTCGCACTCTACCACTGAGTTATTCCCGCTCGCCCGAACCCTTAACGTACCACACGCAGACGCTCAGCTTCAACCCCTGGCGCACGCGGCTCCGCGATTCCGGCCGCGCCGCGACCCACGCGCGCCCGCGAACGTGCTGCTCAAACCCGCGCGTTGCGCAGCACCTGCGCCGCTTCCTCCGGCGACGTCGGGTTGATGTAGAACCCGGTGCCCCACTCGAACCCGGCCGTGCGCGTCAGCTTCGGCATCAGCTCCACGTGCCAGTGGTAGAACTCGGCCCGCCTGCTCGGAGAACGGCGAGCTGTGGATGATCAGGTTGTAGGAGGGCGTCCTCGAGCGCGCGGTTCATCCGCTGCAGCACCGACTTCAGCATGCGCGCCAGGCTCTCGTAGACCTGCCGCGGCGCCTCCTCGAACCGCGCGCCGTGGCTCCGCGGCAGCAGCCAGGTCTCGAACGGAAACCGCGGCGCGTAGGGCGCGAGCGCGACGATGTCGGCGTTCTCGTGGATGACGCGACGCCCGGCCGCCATCTCCTGCCGGATGATGTCGCAGAACACGCAGCGCTCCTTCGCCGCGAAGTGCCGCTTCGCGCCCTCGATCTCCTCGCGCACGAAGTCGGGCACGATCGGCAGCGCGATCAGCTGCGAGTGCGGGTGCTCGAGCGTCGCGCCGGCCGGCGCGCCGTGGTTCTTGAAGACCAGGATGTAGCGGAACCGCATGTCGCTTCTTCAGATCGAGGATGCGCTCGCGGAACGCCCACAGCACCCGCTCGATCTCCGGCTCCGACATCGTCGCCAGCGTCTTGCCGTGGTCGGGCGTCTCGATGATCACCTCGTGCGCGCCGATGCCGTTCATCCGGTCGAACAGCCCCTCGCCCTCGCGATCGAGGTTCCCTTCGACCTGCAGCGCCGGAAACTTGTTCGGCACGACCCGCAGATCCCACCCGGGCCCGTTCGGCGGCGCTGCCGTTCTGGCGGAACGCGAGCACCTCGGGCGGCGTCATGTCCTCGCGTCCCGCGCAGAACGGACAGTATTCCGCCGCCAATCAGGCGCGGACTTGCTCGAGGCGGAAGTCGTTGGGGCGCTTGCGACGGTCGGTCGAGATGATGACCCAGCGGCCGGTGATCGGGATCTTTGCGAAGCTCAGGCAATGAGGGAATCTGATCGAGCGCTTCGGGCGCAGGGCGTCAGGCTTTGTAGCCTGTCGCGCCGGCGTCGAACGCGTTCTGTATCAATTCGACGATGGGATCGTGGTCGCCCATCACAATCGCGACGACATCGAACCGGCATGGCTGGTCGATCAGCCGGTGGCGCGCCAGGTAGTCCATGCGCCGTGGCCACGAGCCGGCGGCGCTTCACGACGGTGACGGCTTCGCCGCCGCTGCCGAACTCGCAGCGCCCCCGCGCGCCTTCACCTCCACGAACACCGTGGTCCGACCATCCCCGTCGCGCGCGATGATGTCGAATTCGCCACCGCGCCGGCGGTAGCGGCGCGCAAGAATTGCATACCCGCGCCGCTGGAGTTCCGCGCACGCCAGGTCTTCACCGAATTCGCCCAAGACGCGCGTCCGGGCCATGCGCGAGCGTCACGCAGCAAGCCGTCGGCCAGCGTCCGAAGCCCATGCCTGAAGCCCGAGGGCAGGAGCCCGGAGCCCTCGGCCCAAGCTCTCGCCCGCATCGCCCATCGCCTACCGCCTACCGCCTACCGCCTACCGCCCGATTCCACTTCCCCAAGCGCTTCGTCGAAGATACGGACCGCGATGTCGGCCTGCTCCGCGGTGAGCACCAGCGGCGGCGAGAAGCGGATCGCGTTCTTCCCCGCGCCGAGCACCAGCAGCCCGCGGTCGAACGCGGCGTTCACGACGGCGTTGCGCTCCTCGACCGCACGCTCCTTCGTCGCGCGGTCGCGCACCAGCTCGACGCCGACCATCAGCCCGCGTCCGCGCACGTCGCCGATGAGCGGATGCCGTCCGCAGCGCCGCGAGCCCCTCCTTCAGGCGGGCGCCGACGTCGCGCCGCGTTGGCCATCAGCTCCTCCTTCAGCAGCGCGGATCGTCGCGAGCGCCGCGGCACAGGACACCGGGTTGCCGCCGAACGTCGACGCGTGCGCGCCGGGCGGCCATGTCATCAGATCGGCCCGCGCCAGCGCGACGCCGAGCGGCAGGCCCGACGCGATCCCCTTGGCGATGGCCACGACGTCCGGCTCGACGCCGGCGTGCTCGATGGCGAACATCCGTCCGGTGCGCCCCATGCCCGACTGCACTTCGTCGGCGACGAGCAGGATGCCGTGCGTGCGGCGTCAGCTCGCGCAGCCGCTGCAGGAACACGTCCGGCGCGACCACGTAGCCGCCCTCGCCCTGAATCGGCTCGACGACCACCGCGGCGACTTCGTCGGGCGAGACCAGGTGCACGAACAGCTGGTGCTCGATGAACTCGAGGCACTCGGCGCCGCAGCGATCTCGGCGTCGAGCCGACCGGACAGCGATAGCAGTCCGGGTACGGCGCGTGGACGACGCCGGGCATCAACGGTCCGAAGCCGCGCCGCTGGACCGCCTTGCTCGCCGTCAGCGCCAGCGATCCCAACGTCCGGCCGTGAAAGCCGCCGAGGAACGCGATGAGATGCGGCCGCCGCGTCGCGTACCGCGCCAGCTTGATCGCACGCCTCGATCGCTTCGGTGCCGGAGTTGCCGAAGAACGCCTTGGTGCGCCGCCTGGCGATCGGCGCGACCGCCGCGAGCTCCTCCGCCAGGCGCACCTGCGGCTCGTAGTAGAAGTCGGTGCCCGACATGTGGAGGAAGCGCTGCGCCTGATCGGCGATCGCGCGCACGACGTCGGGATGGGAGTGGCCGGTGGCGTTGACCGCGATGCCGGCGGCGCAGTCGAGGAAGACGTTGCCGTCAACGTCTTCGACCGTGGCGCCGGTGCCGCTGGCGATGACGAGCGGATACGCTGCGCGTGTAGGAGGGCGAAACGACCGCGGCGTCGCGCTCGATGAGCGCCGCCGCCTTCGGCCCGGGGAGCGGCGTGTTGATGTCTGGCACGGCCATCGGCGCGACCCTGGTCTGCCGGCTCTACTTCCTCTTCCAGCGCGTTCCGGCCGGTGAATCTTCCAGCAGCACGCCCCGGGCCGCGAGATCGTCGCGCATGCGGTCGGCGGCGGCGAAGTCGCGGCGCCGTCGCGCGGCCTGCCGCTCTTCGATGAGCCGCTCGATCTCCTCCACCGGCACCGGCGGCTGCTCGTCCTCGGTGCGCCGGAGCGACAGGACGCCGAGCACCCGGTCGAACTGGTCGAACGCGTCGCGCACGGCCGGCACGTCGGCAGGGCCGAGCTGGCCGGCGTCGATGGCGGAGTTGAGCGCGCGCACGAGGTCGAACATCGCGCCGAGCGCGGCAGCGGTGTTGAGGTCCGCGCGCATCGCGTCGCCGAACGCCTGGCGCGCGGCGTCGATGTGCGCGCGGATGTCGGGAGATGCGCCATCCGATGCCGGCGTGTCTGAGGGCCCGCCGCTCCGTACCGGTGCGATCGTGTCGAGACGCGCCAGGAAATCGGTCAGGCGGCGCAGCGCCTCTTCGGCCTGCTGCAGGCTCGCCCAGGTGAAGTTCAGCTGCTTCCGGTAGTGCGCCGACAGCAGCAGATACCGCACCGCCGACGGGCGGAAACCCTCGCCGACGACGTCGGGGATCGTGTAGGTGTTGCCGAGCGACTTCGACATCTTCTGCTCGTCCACGATCAGGTACTCGACGTGGACCCAGAAGCGCGAGAACGGCTTGCCGGTCGCGCCCTCGCTCTGCGCGATCTCGTTCTCGTGATGCGGAAAGATCAGGTCGATGCCGCCGGTATGGATGTCGATCGGCGGCTCGCCCAGCAGGCGCAGCGCCATCGCCGAGCACTCGAGATGCCAGCCCGGGCGGCCGGGTGCACCGACGACGTCCCATGTCGGCTCGCCCGGCTTCGTCGCCTTCCACAGCACGAAGTCGCGCGCATCGTCTTTCGCGTAGTTGTCGCCGTCGACCCGCGCGCCCGGCTTCATCCCGTCGTGATCGAGGTGCGCGAGCTTGCCGTAGTCCGGCATCGTCGAGATCTTGAAGTAGACCGAGCCGTCGCTGCGGTAGGTGTGCCCGTTCCGCTCGAGCGCGGCGACCAGCTCGCCCATCGCGCGGATGTTCTCCGGATCGGTCGCGCGCGGGTTCTCCTCGACCGCCTCCAGCCCCAGCGCGCGCGCGTCGTCGCGGAACGCCGCGATGTACTGGTCCGTGTAGGCCCGCAGGTCCATGCCCGCCTTCTGCGCCCCGGCGATCGTCCGATCGTCGACGTCGGTGAAGTTCACGACGTGCCGCACGGTGTAGCCGAGCAGGTGGCGCAAGGTTCGGCGCAGCACGTCGACGCAGACGAATGTCCGGAAGTTGCCGATGTGGCCGCGCGCGTAGACCGTCAGCCCGCAGGTGTACATGCGGACGGTGTTGTCGGGGCCTGGCGTGAACGGTTCCTCGGATCGGGTCAGCGTGTTGTACAGCCGCATCGTCATCGAATCGGATGGGAGAGAGGTCTGACGGCGCCTGCCGAGGTACAGGTTCGGCGCGATTCGTACTGAGTCGAAGCAGCGCGCTCGAACAGCACCGCGCGCGCCGGTCGGCGAGTCCGTCCTCGCCGATCGTGCCGAGACGCGCAGCGCAGTCTCGAAGCGGCGGAACCCGGAGAACTCGCGCGAAGAAGAACTCGTCGCGGCACTGCGCGATTCTACAGTGAAAGCGATCGAACAGCACGCGCGCCGCGCAGTCGGCGATCTGCGCTCAGCGCGTCGAGCGATCGAACGGCGCTCGTCGCGCAGCCGCTGCACGAACCCAGCCGGACGCGCGCCGTAGAGTCGCGTCGAACTGAAGACGTGCGTCTCGATCGAGTCGCCCGACCGTCGGCCGGACGCCTATGTTCGTGACCGACGGGTACACGACGCCGTCGATGCTGATCGTCGTGGCATAGACGCCGTTCGGCGGCAGCAGCTCGTTCTCGGTGCACGAGGTTCGCCGTCGGGAATCCGATCGTCCGCCCGCGCTCCTCGCCGTGCACGACCTTGCCGTCGATGTAGTACTGATGGCCCAGCAGCGCGCCCGCCTCGTCCACCCGCGCCTCGCCGACCAGCCGCCGGATCCGCGTGCTGCTGACGACGAAGTCCTTGTAGCGGACCGGATCGATCTTCTCGGCCTTGAAGCCGTAGCGGGCGCCGAGCGACCGCAGCAGCGAGAAGTTGCCCGCGCGATCGTGGCCGAAGAGAAAGTTCGCGCCCACCCAGACCTCGGAGACGTGCAGCCAGTCGACGAGCACCGCCCGCACGAAGGTCTCGGGATCCCACTGCGAGAGCTCGCTGCGTGAAGCGCACGATCGCCGCGCCCTGCACGCCGGCGGCGGCGATGGCTTCGAGCTTCTGCGCTTTCGTCATCAGCAGCGGCGGCGCCTTGTCGGGGCGCACCACGCGCGGCGGGTGCGGGTCGAAGGTCATCACGACCGGGGTCGCGGCGTGTTCCGTCGCGACGCGGCGCACGCGATCGAGGATCTTCCGGTGGCCGCGGTGCACACCGTCGAAGTTGCCGAGCGCGAGCACCGGCCTCGTCCAGCGTGCCGGGCGCGGATCGTCGGGAAAGTGGATGACGTCCATGACTGGAGGCTGGTCACCGGGAGCGGCGCGGCCCGGTGCCGGCCGCGACGGCGGCGCGTCGCCTACGCGCCGTCGATCTCCAGGACGAGCCCATCATAGGCCAACTCCACGCCGGCAGGCAGGCGCGCGCAGGTCTCGGCGTGGGGCAGGTCGTGGCAGATGTGCGTGAAGTAGGTCCGCCCGGCGCCGATCCGCGCGGCGGCGTCGATCGCCTCGCTGACGCTGAAGTGCGTCGGATGCGGGCGGTCGCGCAGCGCGTCGAGCACGAGCGTGCGGACGCCGTCGAGCAGCGGCCACGACTCGTCGGGAATCGCGTTGCAGTCGGTGAGATACGCAAACGAGCCGATCCGGAAGCCGAGGATCGGCCGCTTCCCGTGCAACAGCGGCACCGGCACGATCTCGAGGCCGCCGAGCGTGAACGGGCCGGCGATGCGCGAGAGCCACAGCTGCGGGATGCCGCCGCCGTGCGGCGTCGCCCGCGCTGAAGATGTACGCGAAGGTCTGTCGCAGATCCGCCAGGGTCCGCGCGTCGCCGTAAGCCGGAATCGCCTCGCGCTGCAGCACGTTGAAGCGGCGCACCTCGTCGAGTCCCAGCACGTGGTCCGCGTGGCTGTGCGTGAACAGGATCGCGTCCACGCGCCGGACGTTCAGCGCGAGCGCCTGCGCGCGAAGGTCGGTGGATGTGTCCACCAGGATGTGCCGCGCGGCGCGCGCGCGGCGACCCGTCGTCCACGATCGCATCCGTCCGCTCGATCAGGATCGACGGACGCGTGCGGCGGTCGCGCGGATCGGTCCGAGCGGCACACGCGGCAGTCGCAGCCGATCATCGGCACGCCGTGCGACGTGCCGGTGCCGAGGAGGGTGACCTTAAGGCTCAACGGTGTGTCAGCGCGGTTCGGACCGCCGCTCCCCGAAACGCGCGCCCCGCAGGATCCCCTCGAGCGCGTGGTTCCCCTCGTGGCACGCGTACTCGAAGATCGGCTCGACGGTCGCCTTCATCGGCAGCGCCACGCGCCACTGCTTCGTGAACGCGCCGGGATCGTCCACGGTGAACTCGTAGAGCAGCGTGTCGGCGTCCGCGCGGGTGAAGCGCTCGACGAGGTGCAGCCGGTCGCTCGCGCCACGAAAGTTGGTCTTGCTGGTGAAGTTCGTCGTGTCGACAACGAGGGTGCGCCCCTCCCAGCGTCCAACCGAGTCGCCGAGGAATCGCCGCGTGCCGGCCGGCAGGTGCGGCCGGCCGTTGGTCGGGATGACCCGCGCGTCGTGAATCATCTCGTTCACCACGAGCACGTAGTCCGGGAACGTCATGATCTGCAGGTAGTTGTTGTAAGGCCCCGGCAGGATCGGCGGTCCCGCGTTGAAGCTCAGGCAGCGCTCGGTGAGCGCGCGATCCTCGGGACCATCGGCCGGCCGATCGCGACGTGCCTGGGCGCGAGCCGCCTGGCGCGCCGCCGCCTCCGCCGTGAGCGCCGGCACCCGTCCATCCGCGGGGTCGACGATGAGCGAGGTGCGCGCTTCGCCGTTGACGATCGCGACACGCGTACCGCGGTCGAACCAGGCTTCGTTGTAGGCGCGCGCGACGTCGGTCTCCACCGGACCATCGCGGCGGTCCGCGTTGTTACGCTCCAGCACCTCGCGCTCGAACTGCGAGGCCTCCGCCGCACTCATCGTCGCGCGGCCCGCAAACTCGGCCGGGCGCTCGAGCGGCGTCAGCGTCGAGAAGTTCCAGGTGCCGTCGAGCTGCTGAGATGCCGCGCCCGTTTGTGCCTGCGTCTGCGCCGTTCCGGGAAGCGTCCCAGCGGTCACGGCGAGTGTAACCATCGCGAGGCACGCGACAAGGTCGCGCAGGCGCGTCATGTTTTGAGTATAGGCCCGCCGCGACGACGGCGCTCGCGCCGCTCATCCGCCGAACGCGGTCCCTTGCCCCAATAACTCCCGTCGTCTCAATACCTCGACGGTATCCAGTGGTCCGCCGTTTGCGTCCGATTCCCAACTGCGTACGCCACGTTCATCGCCGAGTTTCCTTTCCGACGTCTCGCTCGGCCGCCGACCGTTGCCGCGACATCGCGTCACTGAACCGAATGTTCATCACCGAACCGGGAGGGCTCAACGCCCTGCGCGCCCTGACAACGGCGATCGGCCGCACCGATTCGGCCGACGCCGTGTTCCAGGCGGCGCTCGACGCGCTCGAAGCCGCGCTGGGTGTCCGACGTGCCTCGATCCTCCTGTTCGATGCCGATGGCGTGATGCGATTCAAGCGGTGGCGCGGCCTGTCGGACGCGTATCGCACCGCGGTCGAGGGACACACGCCCTGGACGCCTGACACCTCCGACGCCGAGATCATCGTCGTCGAGGACGTGAGCGCCGATGCCAGCCTGACACCGTTCCTGCCCACCATTCACGCCGAGGGCATTGCCGCGATGGCGTTCGTGCCGCTCACCACTGAAGCGGGCGTGATCGGCAAGTTGATGCTCTATTTTGACCAGACGCGCACGCTAGGCGACTCCGAGCAGGCGCTGGCCGGCGTCATCGCCGCGCAGGTGGCGTTCGCGGTGCAGCGCATGCGCGCGGAACAGGCGGCGCGCGATCGGGACCGCGAGCTGCGCCTCGTCGCCGACGTGGCGCCCGTTTACATCGTCCACTGCGACCGCGACCGGCGGTACAAGTTCGTGAATCGTCCGTTCGCGGCCCGTTTCGGGCTGAGGCCGTCGCAGGTCGTCGGCCGCACGATCGAAGACGTGCTGGGCGACGAGGTCTACGCAAGCCTGCGCGAGCGCATCGACACGGTGCTGTCGGGCACGCCGGTGGAATTCGAGCACGAAGTGCGCTACCCGGTGATCGGCCAGCGCATTTGGCACGTCAAGTACTCGCCCGAGCTGGATGCGTCGGGCGGGGTGTGCGGCTTCGTCGGCGCGATCGCCGACGTGACCGATCTTCGTCAGGCCCTGGGCGCGAGCGAGGCGCTATTTCGGCAACTCGCCGACGCGCTGCCGCAGTTCATCTGGATGGCGGGATCCGACGGGCGCATCGACTACTACAACGAACGCTGGCTCGAGCTGGTCGGACCGACGCCAGGCAGCGCACCGGCCGACGCCTGGTTTCGCGTCATGCACGGTGACGACGTGCAGGCGACAGCCGACGCCTGGATGCAGTCGGTGCGCACAGGCGATCCGTTCGAGCGGCAGTACCGCTTGTTCGATCGGGCCACGGGCACGTATCGCTGGCACCTCGGCCGGGCCCTGCCGGTTCGCGACGACGACGGGCAGGTGGTCCGCTGGTTCGGGAGCGGGACGGACATCGACGATCAGAAGCGGACGGAACAGGCGTCGCGGTTTCTCGCCGAGGCCGGCCGCACGCTGTCAGGGCTCGTGGACTACCCGTCGGCGCTCGAAGCGATTGCCGACCTCGCCGTCCCGGACTTCGCCGACTGGTGCGCCGTGGACATCGTCGGGCTCGACGGTTCGCTCGGACGGCTGGCGCTGTCGCACTGGGACCGCACGAAGATCGACTTCGCGCGGGAGTTCCAGCAGCGATTCCCGCAGCGGGAGGGGGACGAGTACGGCCCGCACCGCGTGGTCCGCACGGGCGTCGCCACGCTCATCCCCAAGGTGACCGAGGAGATGCTGAGGGCCATTGCACACAACGAGGAGCACTTCCGCCTGCTGCGCCGCGCCGGCATCCGGTCGTGCATCCTGGTGCCGCTCAGGGCCGGGCACGAGGTGATCGGCGCGATCACGTTCCTGACGTCTGATTCCGGCCGGCAGTACGGCGCCGCAGACCTGGCGACCGCCGAGGAGGTGGCGTACCGCGCGAGCATCGCCATCGAGAACGCGCGGCTGTACAGCGACGTGCAGCGCGCCGACCGCCAGAAGGACGAGTTTCTCGCCGTGCTTGCGCACGAGCTCAGGAACCCGCTGGCGCCGATCCGCACCGCGCTGCAGCTGGTGCGCCTGTCACCGAACGACCGCACGATGCGCGATCGCGCGTGGGACGTGATGGATCGCCAGGTGCAGCAGATGATCCGGCTGGTGGACGACCTGCTGGACGTCTCGCGCATCACGCGCGGGAAGGTCGAGCTGCAGAAGCAGCGCATGGAGCTGGCGTCGGTCGTCTCGCAGGCCGTCGAAACGAGCCGTCCAATCATCGAAGCGGCCGGCCACGAGCTCACCGTGACGGTACCGGCAGAGCCGATCGAGCTCGAGGCCGACCCCACCCGCATCGCCCAGGTCTTCTCGAACCTGTTGAACAACGCAGCCAAGTACACGCCGCGCGGCGGGCACATCAGCATCACGGCCGAACGCCAGAACGGGGAGGCCACGATCCGCGTGCGCGACAGCGGCGTCGGGATTCCCGACGACATGCTGACCGGGATCTTCGACATGTTCACGCAGGTCGATCGATCGCTCGAGAAGACGCAGGGTGGCCTGGGGATCGGGCTCACGCTGGTCAAGCGGCTCGTCGAACTGCACGGCGGCACGGTGGAGGCCCACAGCGACGGTCCGGGGACCGGGAGCGAGTTCGTCGTGTCGCTGCCGGCACGGGAGATCGCGCTCGTGCGGCCGGTGCTGCAACCGCACCGCCACGAGACGCTGTCACCATCGAGGCGGCTCCGCGTCCTCGTTGCGGACGACAACCGCGACGCCGCCGACTGCCTCGCGGAGATGCTGCGCCTGAGCGGCCACGACGTGCGCACGGCACACGACGGCCTCGCGGCGCTGGAAGCAGCGGACACCTTCACGCCGGAGGTCGCGCTCCTGGACCTCGGCATGCCGCGCCTCAATGGATACGAAGCAGCGGAGCAGCTGCGCGACCGCTTCTCCGAGGAGATCGTGCTGATTGCGATTACGGGTTGGGGACAGGACGACGATCGGCGCCGGTCCGCTGAGGCGGGCTTCGACCGTCACCTCGTGAAGCCCGTGGACCCGGAGATGCTGACGGCACTCCTGGCCGATCTCACTGACCCTGGCCGCGCCGACACCAGCGTGTGGAGCGCGGTCGACGAACCGCCCCGCCGCCGTTACGGCTCGACGATGCGCTTCGTGGCGTCGGACGCCTCGACGAAACGCAGCCGCAGCTCGTAGAGCACTTCCTCCAGCACCTGCCGCTCCGATGCCGTGAGGTTGCCGCGCGTCTTCTCTTCGAGAAGGGCGAGGATGGCGATCATCTGCGAGGCTCCCTCGAGATTGACCTGCGCCTTCTGGCCGGTGCCCGGATCGGGGAGGTCGCCGAAGTGAATCGCGGCGGAGCTCGCCAGCGACAGGACGAAACCGGTAAAGGAGATGTCAGACATCGGGGATCTGCGGCGCGGCCGTGGCGCACACGGCTGCAGACGTGATGAAATGTCCGGGTGCCGACAGAAATCTTACCAGAATCGCCTCATGCCGACGCCGCACGCGAGTTCGTGCGGCTCATCGAAATCATGGCCGCCCTGCGCGCGCCCGGCGGGTGTCCGTGGGATCGCGAGCAGACGATCGACACGCTCAAGAAGTACGTGCTCGAAGAGACCTACGAGCTGCTCGAGGCCATCGACCGGCACGATCACGCCGCGCTGCGGGAGGAGCTCGGGGACTTCCTGTTCGAGGCGGTCTTCGTCGGGCAGCTCGAAGCAGAGGCCGGGCATTTCACCATCGCGGACTCATTACGGATGGTGGCCGACAAGCTCGTGCGGCGGCATCCACACGTGTTCGCGCGCGCGTCGGATGAAGCGCCGCTCGAAACCGCGAACCAGGTGCGGGTCCGCTGGGAAGAGGTGAAAGCGCAGGAACGTGGCGCATCGCCCGCGGCCGCGAAGACGCTCCTGAGCGGCATCCCCGTGGCGCTGCCCGCGCTGCTGCGCGCGTATCAGATTGGCGCGAGGGCGAAGTCGGTGGGCTTCGACTGGGAGCGGCCGACGGACGTCGTGGGCAAGATCCGCGAGGAGGTCGAGGAGATCGCCGAGGTGGTCGGCGCTCATGCCCCTCTCGATCGCGAACGGGCCGACGAGGAGATGGGCGACCTCCTGTTCTCCATCGCGAACCTGTCGCGCCAGCTCGGTATCGAGCCGGAGGCGGCGCTGCGGAAGGCGAACGACAAGTTCACGCGCCGGTTTACCGCGATGGAGACGGCGATCGCGGACCAGGGGCGGCGGATGCCTGAGATGGGAATCGAGGAGCTCGAGGCGGAATGGCAGAAGAGCAAAGCCGCCGAGCGCATGACATGACGGCACCGGTGCCTGCTTCACGAAGGCACGAAGACACGAAGGATCAATGGGCGGGCTGCCTGCGGATCGCTTGCGATAGCGTCATGGGTTCGTGCCCTTCGTGCCTTCGTGCGAGTTGGCCCTTTCGCCTGAAGCGTGAGGTCTGTTCATGTGTAGGCTGCGGCCCGTGAACGACTCCAGGTCGACGGAGCTGCCGTCCGTGCTGAGGGTGATCGCCCCATCGCGGTCCGTGCGATAGATCGCAGCACCCGCGTCGCTGTACCGCTTCATGACGGCCGGTGCCGGATGGCCGAACGGGTTCCCGCGGCCGACGCTGACGATGGCCACATCGGGCGCGAGCGCGCGCACGAACGGCTCCGAGCTCGACGTCGTGCTGCCGTGGTGAGGCACCTTGAGCACGCGCAACGGCGCGCGAGCGAAGAGCGGAGCGATTTCACGCTCCACGTCGCGGCCGATGTCGCCGGTGAACACGAACGACACGCCGTGCCACCGCAGTTCGACGACGATGGAGTCGTCGTTGCGGACGTCCTGCCGTTCCCAGTCCGGTGGCGTCGGGTGGCGCACCAGCACCTGGACGCCATCGATCGACACTTCATCGCTGCGCTGAACAGTGGTCCATCGCGTCCGGCGAGCCAGGGCCGCGGTCCGCAGTCGCTGCAGCGGCTCGAAGGGCGGGACCGGCGTGCCTTCCCAGAGGTCCCACGGACGGAATTCGTTCAGCACCGTGAGCGCACCACCGGCATGGTCAGCATCGCCATGCGTCACCACCAGGCCATCGAGCCGTCGAACGCCGAGATGCCGAAGCACGGGCCCGACCACCCGGTCGCCGACATCGAACGTCGAGCGGCCGCCGAGGCCGCCCGCATCGATGAGCACCGAGGAACCGCGCGGGAACCTGACGAGCGCCGCGTCGCCCTGCCCCACGTCGATGAAGGTCACCTCCAGTCGGCCGTCGCCCGACGCGGCCAGCGACGCTGGCCCCGCCAGCATCCACAGTGCCGCCGCGCCCGCGCCTGCGGCCAGCATTCGACGAGTCGTTCTCACCGCGGGCCGCTCGGGTCCTGCGCGGGCGTGCACGCTGCCGATCCGGCGCCAGAGAATCCAGGCACCGACTGCGCCTCCGTAGTACACCGCTATCGCGACTGCCGAAGGTGACGCAACGCGCCACGTAATCCACGGCGCGACGCGAACGAGGTCGGCGGTGCGCACCAGTCCCTCTGCCCCGAGGTGCGCAACCAGGCCCGCGAGGCGCGCGCCCGCCGGCCAGCACGCGTGCAGCAGGACGACCGCTATGCCCGCCAGCTGCGCCAGCCCCATCAGCGGAATGGCGCCGAAGTTCAGCACCAGGCCGGCCAGTGTCACGCGCTGGAAGAGCGTCGCCGCTACCGGCATCAGGGCCGCTTCCGCGGCGGCAGAGGCGAGGAGCAGCGCCGCCGCTGGAGCCAGCACTCGGGGCAGCCGGTTCGCCGGCACCGCGCCCGCGACCAGGACGATGGCCGCGGTGGCACCGAAGGTCAGCAGGGTTGCGGCATCGACTACGGACAGAGGGTCGATGAGCGTCATCAGTCCCGACACGAGCAGCAGCGCGTGCATCGGCGGTCCGCGCAGGTCCCAGGCGCGACCGAGGAAATAGATCACCGCCATGAGCGTCGCGCGCGGTCGACGGAGCGCTCCGCCGACCACGACGTAGCCGTACGTGATGAGGCCGCCGGCCGCCGCAAGCATCGCGCCACGGCCAAAGAGTCCGGGCACTCTGAAGACCACGCCAGCGTCAGCGCCGCAAGGATGGCGATGTTGCCGCCGGAGATCGCGATGACGTGGTACGTGCCCGCTTCCTGGAGCCGACGCTCGACATCATCGTCAAGGCCGGTGCGATCGCCAATGAGATGGCGCTGACGATGGCTGCGGAGCGCGGGCTCCAGCTGCGAAAGGCGCTCTGCCAGCGGAGCGCGCGAAGACGCGAGCCTCGGCCGCTCCACTCTGATGCCCGAGTGCCTTTGGCGATGACCTCTACGAGCGCGCCGCTCTTGACTGTTCCGACGAGGATGGTGCCGTGCCTGGCGAGCGCGCGCTCCTGATCCGGCACGCCCGGATTGAGGAAGCGGCCCGGCCTGCGAAGTTCAGTGGTGACGCGGACGCGCCGGCCCGCGCGCCATTCGTGCATCCGGCCGAGTGCCAGGGTGCCGACGACGGTGAGCAGCACGCCGCCCTGCACGTCGCGGTCTCCTGTCCGGTCGCCCCACGCCAGTCGGTCCGCCCGGACTGACAGCGAGACTGCGCCTGACGACGTGGCGGATGCGTCAGCGCGGAGCAGACCTTCGATTAGGCGACGACTGAGGCGCCTTCGATATCGGGAGAGGCCCGTCCCTCCGCGTCTGGCAGACGGATTCGCCGGTCGAACTCGCGGCGGAGCGACGGCTGCGACGCTCGTTGCCACGCATCGAGGGCAAGCACGACGCCGCCGGCGGCGAAGGCCGCGCCCACGCACGCGAGCAGCAGTTCCACCCGCCGAACGCGCAGCGCGTGCACAGATAGCGAGGCAAACCCGCCCAGCAGAGAGAGGAGCAGCCACAAGGGCAGCTCGGGCCAGAGGACTCCGGCCGCTGCGCCAGCGAGCAGTCCGCATACCGGGACCGCAATCACCAACTGCACGCTGACGGAGCGTTGCAAGTCGCGCCCCGGTCACAGCCACGCTGACGCGAGGACCACGAAGAGGCGTACTTTCAGTCGGTTACCGTCTCGGCTTTGATGATCTGGGCAGGAACGGATCGCAGGTTCTGCTACGTTCCCGGAGGAAGGGCCTGCCAATTCCGCCAGATGTCTGTACAAGAGAAAGGCCAGGGCGGAACCCTGGCCTTTCGTGTGCTTCGCGCCTTCGTGATGAGGGCGAACGCGCTAGACCGGTTCCGCGGTGATTCCGGCGTAGTAGTCCTGCAGCGCGCGGACCGATACGCCCTGCTCCCGCATCGCGCGGATGGCGCTGACCGCGGCGGCGGCGCCGGTCAGCGTCGTGATGCACGGCACCTCGTGCATCATCGCGGCCCGGCGCACGGCGCGGTCGTCGAAGAACGACTCGCGGCCGAGCGGCGTGTTCACGACGAGGTCGACCTTGCTGTTGACGATCTCGTCGGCGATGTTCGGCCGCCCCTCGTTGACCTTGAACACGACCTCGACGTCGAGGCCGTAGGCCCGCAGGTAGGCGGCGGTGCCGCGCGTGGCGACCAGCGTGAACCCGAGGTCCGCCAGGTCGCGCGCGATCGGCAGCAGGTTGGGCTTGTCGTCGTTGTTCACGCTGACGAACGCGGTCCCCTCTTCGGGCAGCCGCTGCCCGACCGCCAGCTGCGCCTTGGCGAAGGCCACGCCGAAGCTGGTCGATCCGCCCATCACCTCGCCGGTCGACTTCATCTCCGGCCCGAGGATCGTGTCGACGCCAGGGAAGCGCACGAACGGAAACACCGGGCTCTTGACGAAGACACCCGGCGACCTCGAGGTCCTTGCGTGAGCCCGAGCTCGGCCAGCGTGCGGCCGGCCATCACCTTGGCCGCGACCTTGGCGAGCGACACGCCCGCCGCCTTCGAGAGATACGGCACCGTGCGCGACGCGCGCGGGTTCACTTCGAGCACGTAAACCACGTTGTCCTTGATCGCGTACTGGACGTTCATCAGCCCGACGACCTTCAGCGCCCGCGCCATCCGCCGCGTGTAGTCGCGGATGGTCGTGAGGTGGCGCTCGGGGCAGATGAACGGCGGCACCACGCAGGAGCTGTCGCCGGAGTGAATGCCCGCCTCCTCGATGTGCTCCATGATGCCGCCGATCACGACCGCGCCGGTCGCGTCGGCCACGGCGTCGACGTCGAACTCGAAGGCGTCCTCGAGGAACTTGTCGATGAGGACCGGGTGCTCCGGCGACGCATCGACCGCCTGCGTCATGTAGCGATCGAGCGTGGCCATGTCGTAGACGATCGCCATGCCGCGCCCGCCGAGCACGTACGACGGGCGGACCACCACCGGGAAACCGAGCTGTCGTCGCCACCTCGCGTGCTTCCTCACGAGTCGTGGCGGTGCCGCTCGCCGGCTGCGTGATCTTCAACTCCTCGAGCAGCGCCGCGAACCGCTTGCGATCCTCGGCGAGGTCGATCGAATCGGGCGACGTGCCGAGGATCCGCACGCCGGCGTTCTGCAGCGCGAGCGCCAGCTTCAGCGGCGTCTGGCCGCCGAACTGCACGAGGCACGACACGTCGCCGCCCGCCGACGCGCTCCGTCTCGATCACCGCCATCACGTCCTCGAAGGTCAGCGGCTGGAAGTACAACCGGTCCGCGGTGTCGTAGTCGGTCGACACCGTCTCCGGGTTGCAGTTGACCATCACCGTCTCGAGGT
Source organism: uncultured Acidobacteriota bacterium (assembly GCA_963748265.1). GTDB lineage: Bacteria > Acidobacteriota > Vicinamibacteria > Vicinamibacterales > CAVVIG01 > CAVVIG01. Next base: position 157,029 of record CAVVIG010000010.1, read on the forward strand.
CCTCCTCGCGCAGCGCGAACGCCGCGTGGCAGCAGCAGTAGTCGAACTCGATGCCCTGTCCGATCCGGTTCGGGCCGCTGCCGAGGATCACGACCTTGTCGCGGCTGGTCGGATTCGACTCGCAGCTCGGCTCGTACGAGCTGTAGAGATACGGCGTGAACGACTCGAACTCGGCGGCGCAGGTGTCGACGCGCTTGTAGACCGGCTTGAGCTCGAGCATCTCGCGCTGTTCCCGGACCGACGCTTCGCTCGTGCCGGTGGCCAGCGCGAGTTCCGCATCGCCGAAGCCGGCGCGCTTCAGGCGCCGCAGGTCCGGCGCGATCGAGGCTGGCGAGCCCCTTCTCTGCCGCCAGCGCTCGCAGGTCGCGGATCTCGGCGAACTGCCGCAGGAACCACGGATCGATCTTCGTGATCTCGTGCATCTGCTCGACTGCTCCAGCCGCGCTGCCAAGCGCGCGGAACAGATCCCACATCCGGCCGGTCGTGCGGCATGGCGAGCCGCTTCCGCAGCGCCGCGTCGTCTTCGTCGTCGTGCGACGTCGGCGCGAAGAGCAGCCCGCTCTTGCCCAGCTCCAGCGACCGCACGCCCTTCATGAACGCTTCCTTGAAGGTGCGGCCCATCGCCATCGCCTCGCCGACCGACTTCATCTGCGTCGTCAGCGTGCGGTCGGCCTGCGGGAACTTCTCGAAGTTCCAGCGCGGGATCTTGACGACCACGTAGTCGATGGTCGGCTCGAACGAGGCCGGCGTGACTGCGCGTGATGTCGTTCGGAATCTCGTCGAGGTGGTAGCCGAGCGCGAGCTTCGCCGCGATCTTCGCAATCGGGAAGCCGGTGGCCTTCGACGCCAGCGCCGACGACCGCGAGACGCGCGGGTTCATCTCGATGACGATCATCCGGCCGTTGGCCGGGTTCACGGCGAACTGGATGTTCGACCCGCCGGTCTCGACGCCCACCTTGCGGATGATCAGCCGCGCCGCGTCGCGCATGCGCTGGTATTCCTTGTCGCAGAGCGTCAGGATCGGCGCGACCGTGATGCTGTCGCCGGTGTGGACGCCCATCGGATCGATGTTCTCGATCGAGCAGATGACGACGAAGTTGTCGGCGACGTCGCGCATCACCTCGAGCTCGAATTCCTTCCAGCCGATCACCGATTCCTCGATGAGGACTTCGTGGACCGGGCTCAGCTCGAGCCCGCGCTCGGCGATCTCGTGGAACTCCTCGACGTTGTAGGCGATGCCGCCGCCGACGCCGCCGAGCGTGAACGACGGCCGGATCACCAGCGGGAAGCCGAGCGTCCTTCGGCGAGCGTCGAACGCCTCCTGGCAGCGACTTGGCGAGGCCGCTCTGCGCGGAACGTCGAGGCCGATCGACCGCATCGCGTCCTTGAACAGCTGGCGGTCCTCGGCGACCTTGATCGCCTCGATCGACGCGCCAATCAGCTTCACGTTGTACTTCTCGAGGATGCCCGGCCTCGGCGAGGTCCACCGCCAGGTTGAGCGCCGTCTGTCCGCCGACGGTCGGCAGGATGCGCGTCAGGACGCTCCTTCGCGATGATCGCTTCGAGGAACTCGGGCGTCAGCGGCTCGACGTACGTGCGGTCGGCCAGCTCCGGGTCGGTCATGATCGTCGCCGGATTGCTGTTGACGAGCACCACTTCGAGCCCTTCGGCGCGCAGCGCCTTGCACGCCTGCGATCCGGAGTAGTCGAACTCGCAGGCCTGGCCGATCACGATCGGTCCCGAGCCGATCACGAGCACACGTTTCAGGTCGGTTCTTCGTGGCATCTTTCTAAGGCTGTGGGCGCTGGGCTGTGGGCGATGGGCTCAGCGAGCCCTATCCCCGTTTCTCTTCGATCAACTGGATGAAGTCGCGGAACAGGTAGTCGGCATCGTGCGGGCCGGGCGAGGCCTCGGGGTGGTACTGCACCGAGAACACCGGCTGCGTCTTATGCCGGAGCCCTTCGACGGTGCCGTCGTACAGGTTCGGTGCGTCACCTCGACGTCGGCCGGCAGCGAGTCGGGATCGACCGCGAAGCCGTGGTTCTGCGAGGTGATCTCGATCTTTCCGGTCGCGAGCTTCTTCACCGGATGATTGGCGCCCCGATGCCCGAACTTCAGCTTGAACGTCGTCGCCGCCCATGCGCCAGGCCGAGGATCTGGTGCCCGAGGCAGATGCCGAACACCGGCACGCCGGACGCCGACGAGCGCCTTGGCGTTGTCGATCGCGTAGGTGAGCGGCGCCGGATCGCCCGGCCCGTTGCTCAGGAAGACGCCGTCGGGGCCGGACGCCAGCAGCTCGGCCGCCGGCGTGATCGCCGGATACACGCGGACGTCGCAGCCGTGCGCGCTCAGGCGCCGCAGGATGTTCCACTTCATGCCGAAGTCGTAGGCGGCGATCTTCAGCCGCCGCTTCGCACGGTGCTCCGGCGTCACGTCGAACTCGCCGGGATCCTCGTCCGGCCAGTCGAACGCGTCGTTCGAGGTGACGCCGCGCACCAGATCCGAGCCCTCCATTTTCGGGATGGCACTGCGCGCGGTCGACAAGCGCCTCGGTCGTCCAGCGCGTTGCCGGTGGCGATCACGCCGCGCATGACACCGCCCGAGCGCAGCTGGCGCGTCAGCGCCCGCGTGTCGATATCCGAGATGGCGACGATGCCGTTCGACGACGAGGTAGTCGCGCAGCGTGCCCTGCGCGCGCCAGTTGCTCGCCACCGGCGACTCGTCGCGGATGACGAAGCCGGCCACCTGCGGCTTGCGCGACTCGACGTCGTCGGCCGACACGCCGTAGTTGCCGATCTCGGCGCAGGTCATCGTCACGATCTGTCCGGAATACGGACGGATCGGTCAGCACCTCCTGGTAGCCGGTCATGCTGGTGTTGAACACGACCTCGCCGCGCGTCTCTCCTTCGGCGCCGGCCGCCAGACCCCTGTAAATCGTGCCGTCTTCCAGTGCGAGAATTGCTTCGGTCATATGTCAAGAGACACCGGGCTGAAGACCCGGCGCCACGTACGGCTCCTCGGTTACGTACGGTTTCTCGTCGTCTCAGTTCGTGCGTTCACCGCTGCTCGAGCGATCCGCTTACGCGACCGCGCCCGCCTCCGGCCACGCGAACCGACGTGCTCCAGGGGTTGAAGCCCTCGAGCTCGAGGCGCACCGCATGTTCGCCGGCATCGACCGCGTCGATCAGCATCGGCGTCGTTCCCACCAGCCTGTTGTCCACGAACACACGTGCGCCCGACGGACGCGAATCGACCATCAGCGATCCGGTGACACGATCCGGCGCCGTCGCTGGCACCGCGTCGCGCCCGGCGCGGGTCGCCACGAGGACGACCTCGATGGACTGTGCAGGCTGGTCAGCACTGATCCTAACGCGTCGCTCGACCGGCACATAGCCTTCTTGTGCGAGCCGCACAACATGCGTGCCCGCGGCAAGGTCGCGCACCGTCACCGGCGCGATGCCGGCGTCGCGTCCGTCGACGCTCACGCGCGCGCCCCCGGGCGACGAGCGCACGAGCAGACGCCCCTCGAGCGCAGGCGCAGCCCGTGAGGGTGCGGGCGATTCTCGTTCGCGCGCCGTGGGCGCCGGACGATCCGGCTCGCGGCGTGCCGGTGGCGCGCTGAGTGCCGGAGCCGGGGCCGCCTGGCGCGGTACGTCCGATCGCGCCGCGGGCGGGTTCGCATCGGCTCGCGGCTGCGCCGGCGGCGTCACGTTCGAGGGAGGCGCGGACACCCCCTGAACCGGCGACGGCTCGACATCCGCCGTTGTCGACAGGACCTCCTGGCTCCGATCGCGGCTGCCCGCGCCGAAGCCGAACGCGAAGCCGACGAGCAGTCCGACCACGAGCGCGAGCGCGATCGGCCAGATGCCCGACCGGCGCTCCGGCTGTTCCACGGTCGCGAACGACGGCGCTGCGGCTGCGGCCTCGTCGTACGCGGACCGCGCCGGCGCGGTGACCGTACGCGGGACGAGCGGCGGCTCTGACACCACCTCGGGCGGCAGCGTCGCCAGGATCGGCACCGGTTCCGGCTCGTCTTCTACCTCTGCCGGCGGCGCGATCGTTCGCGCGGGCGGCGCGATCGAGCGTGCAGACGGCTCGGCCGGCGGCTCGTCGAAGCTGACGGATGCCGGCGCGGACTCGGCGAGCTCGTAGCGCTCCTCCGCCGCCTCGAGCAACTCGACATCGGCCATCCCGATCGGCGGGTCGAACTCCATGACCCGACTGGGAGCGATCGGCGGAAGCACGTCTCGATCGTCGGCGACGACGTCGAGGTTGGCGGCGGCCGGCAGAGCGTCAGGCTCGTCGGCGAGGATCTCCCCCGCTGGTGCGACCTCGTCGTCCGCGATCTCCGGGAGCGGCACATCAGCATCGGGGCGCGCAGAAATCGGCGGCGCGAGCTCGTTGTCGGCGCCGATCGGAAGCGGCGGCGGCGCAGCGGCGCGACCACGCTTGCTGCTCGTGCTCTCGCGCTTCCGGCGTGTCGACCGCGGCCCCTGCGACGACGCCTGCGTGAACAGGCCGACCAACGCCTCGACGAAGTTGAGCGCTGTCTCGAACCGGCTGCCGGGGTCCTCCGCGAGCCCGCGCGCGAAGACGGCGCGGAGCTGCTCGGTGTCGGCGCCGGGCAGGCCTGGAATCGCGGCGGCAGCTTCCACCCCGATACCGGCAATCCGGCGTCCGCACAGCATTTCGTACATGAGGGCGGCGAGGCTGAAGACGTCCGCCCGCCGATCCCATGTGCCGCCCGCGAGGCGCTCGGGAGCGGTGTAGGGGCGCCGCACGGGCGGCACGATGTTGATCTCTTCGAGTGCCTGCGCGATGCCGAGACCGGTCACACGCGTGTCGTCGGGCGACACCAGCACGTCGCGCGGGTGCAAGGCGCCGTGATAGACGTTGACGGCCGCCGCAAAGTCGAGGGCCCCGCCAAGCTGGGCCGCTATGCGGAGGGCCTCGGCGACCGGCGCGGGACCGTAATCGCGGGTGACGACGTCGAAGGACTCAGCGGCCACGAAGTCCATCGCCAGGTAGGCCGACGCCTCTGACAGTCCCGCTTCGAGCGGGGCTGCAATGCCCATGTGGGTCAGGTCGGCCGCAATCAGACGGTTGAGGGCGGCGACGAAGCGGTGAACGGCGTCAGGTGGGACGTCGAGACGGAACAGTTTGACGGCGACGAGGCGGCCGGGGTCCGGCTGGTAGGCTCGAAAGACCGGTCCGAGTGCGCCGGCACCGATCTGGTGGAGGACACGGGACGGGCCGAAGGCGTCGGGCGGCGCGGTGCCGGAAGCGTCCGTGTGCAGCGTGAATACTCCTCGTGGTCTGGTGGTGGATGGTAGCACTGAAACACTGCCTGTTCAATCGTTTAGCCGTGCTACAGTAGGTGCTCGGTGTCGCCGAACTCAGCTGACTCTTCTCTTCTGCCCGGCACGTCGGGCGACTCGTCGGCCAGCCTCGCCGTGGACGTCCGCCGCTTCCCCTGGATTCGCCGGCTCGCGGCCGACTACGCGTACGATTTCGAGGCGGTCGCGCCATTCTTCGCCGGCGACCCAGCCGACTCGGCCGCGTGGGCGGAGTCCATCCGCCGCACGCAGGCGCATCCGCGGCGGCGCGAGGACATCGCCGCGGTCCTGCCGGCCCAGCAGGAGCGGCGCGGCGCCCCGCCGGCTGCCCGGCGAGGCCGGCGCGCATGCTTAGCCGACCGGGCGCACTGTCGCGGTGCGTCACCGGACAGCAGGCGGGCCTCTTCGGCGGGCCGCTGTTCACGCTGCTCAAAGCGCTCACGGCCATCAAGCTCGCCGAGCAGCGTCTCGCGCGAGCACAGGCGTGCCCGCGGTCGCCATCTTCTGGATCGACGCCGAGGATCACGACTGGGACGAAGTCCGGTCGTGTACGGTCTTCGACGAGTCGCTTGCGCCGCGCAGCGTCTCGCTGCCGCCGCGCAGCGGACCGCAACCACGCGCCGGTCGCATCCGTCCGGCTCGACGCCAGCATCACCGCAGCGCTCGAACGAACTCGAACGGGCTGCTGCCTCCCACCGAATTCCGCGCCCGCCGTCATGGACAGCCTTCGCGCAGCGTACGCGCCGGGCGCGGCATGGCCGAGGCATTCGGCCGGTGGATGGAGTCGGTGCTCGGCTCGCGCGGCCTCGTCGTCTACGACTCGTCGGACCCGGCGTCGAAGCCGATCGCGAGCCGCGTCTTCGCGCCGGAACTCGTCGGAGCCCGGCGAGACGGCGAAGCTGGCCGCGGCCGCCGGATGCGCACCTCGTGGCGCGCGGCTACCACTCGCAGGTCCACGCGCACGACGACGCGCTCGCGCTGTTTCACCTGGCCGGAGGCGCGCCGCGCGATCCGCCACCAGGAACGGGCGCATTGGTCGATCGGCGACGATGCCGTCGCCTCGAGGCGCCTTGCTGCAGGCAAGCGTCAGACCATCCGGCGTGCGTTCAGCCCCAACGTGCTGCTGCGGCCGATCGTCCAGGACACGCTCTTCCCGACGATCTGCTACGTCGCCGGACCGAACGAGCTGGCCTATCTCGGGCAGCTGCGCACCGTCTACGACCACTTCGGCGTGCCGATGCCGCTGATGTATCCGCGCGCATCGGCGACGCTGCTCGATTCGGCGGCGCTGCGCTTCCTCGCGAAGTACAACCTGCCGCTCGAAGCGCTGCAGCCGCAGGACGAGTCGGCGCTGAACCAGCTTCTCGAGACGCAGATCCCGCCGGCCGTCGAAGAGTCGTTCACGGCGGCCGGCCAGCGCGATCGAGCGAGGCGATGACGCGGTTGATCGCGGCGATCCCGGCCCTCGATCCGACGCTCGAAGGCGCCGCGCAGATCGACGCTCGGGCGGATGCAGCACGACCTGCAGACGCTGCACAACAAGATGATTCAGGCGGCGAAGCGGCGCGACGAGACGCTGCGGCGGCAGTACATCCGCACGCGCGCGCTGGCCTTTCCCGACGGCCACGCGCAGGAGCGCACGATCGGCTTCGTGTCGTTCCTGAACCAGTACGGCCCGGCGCTCGTCGACCGGCTGGATCAGGACCTGCCGCTCGATCTGGGGCGTCACTGGATCGTCGCCATCTGACGCAGCCGAAATCGGCACGCAGGATCAGGACGTCGGACTGCCGAAGGCGCCGCGACCGCCGCGATGCTGGACAGGCGGCCGCGTGGCGTCCGCATCGCTGCGCTGGCCACGGCGCGGTGTCCGACGGTCGTCATCCTGCTGCTTCGCCGTCCGGCTACTACTACGTCTCGTTCGGCACGGCTGATCGACGCGCAGCTGCACGGCGAGCGCGCAGCGGGTGCTGCCCGCGCATCTTCGCGCGGCCGCTCGAACTGCGACCGCGGGCAGGCGCTCACGCGATCGGCAGCTGATCGACCGGCTGAACGATCTCGGCTACGCCCAGCGGGCGAACGCCGGCGAAGCCGGGCGAGTTCGCCGTCGCGCACGCGCCGGTCGTCCATCCTGCCGCGGGCCGCGGAGCTGCAGGGACGCACGGTCGTCCGCGTGTCGTTCCAGAGGCCGGCACCGGCGGTCCAGCGCGCCTCGCGGCGCCCGCCGCCGCCGCGCCGGGCCGATCGCGTGGAGCGGCTCGAGCTCGGCGCACAGGCCACCGACCGGGTCACGCTCGAGCGCCGCTTCTGTCGCTCCATCATCGACCGAGCGCGAGAAGCGGCGGCCCGTGGTCGCTCGGATCCGTTCCGCCTCACGTCGTCGCAGGCCGTGCTCGCGATCGAAGATCGGCGCTTCTACTACCATCCCGGCGTCGATCCGATCGGCATCGCGGGCGCCGTCTTCTACAGCCTGACCGGCGACAGCAGCCGTATCTCGGCCGGCGGCAGCACGATCACGCAGCAGCTGGTGCGCAACGTGTTCCTGCCGAAGTTCGACGGGATGACGCTGCAGAGCGCGCGCGAGCGCTCGTCGCGCCGCAAGCTGCTCGAGATGTGGGTGGCGCTCGTGCTGTCGCGGCGCGCGACGAAGGACGAGATCCTCGAGATGTACCTGAACGCTGTCCCGCTCGGGCAGCGGGGCTCGTTCGCCATCGTCGGCGTGTCGGAAGCGGCGCGGCTCTTCTTCGGCAAGGACGTCAGCAACCTCTCGCTCGCCGAAGCGGCGACCATCGCCGGCGTCATCCAGTCGCCGTCGGCGCTCTCGCCGTTCAACAACCCCGACCGCTGCCGCGATCGCCGCAACGTCGTGCTGCCGCGCGATGGCCGACTCCGGCTTCATCACGGAGGAGGCCGCGGACGCCGCGGCCAAAGAGCCGCTGACCGTCGTGCAGCGCGCGCTCGAAGCCGAGGCGCCCTACTTCGTCGACTACGTCGGCCAGACGCTCGCCGAGCAGTATCCCGGGCCTGACGACGACGACCACACAGGCGGTCGACGTCTACACGACGCTCGATCTGCACCTGCAGCGCCTCGCGCAGGATGCGGTGCGCGCCGGGCTGACGAACGTCGACGAGCTGCTCGCGCGGCGCAAGCGCAGAGGTCGCGCCGAGGCGGCGCTGGTGTCCGATGGACCCGCGCACCGGCGAGATCCTCGCGATGGTCGGCGGCCGCTCGTACAACCAGTCGCAGTTCAACCGCGCCGTCGCGGCGCGGCGCCAGCCGGGGTCGGTGTTCAAGCCGTTCGTGTACCTGACGGCCTTCGAGCAGGCGGCGCTGAAGGGCGACACCGACGTGACGCCCGGCGTCGCTCGTCGACGACTCGCCGGCGACCTGGGAGTTCGACGACCAGGTCTGGACGCCGGAGAACTACGAGCAGGAATACGACGGACCGATCACGTTCCGCCGCGCGCTCGCGCACTCGCGCAACATCGCCACGATCAAGCGTCGCCGAGCGTGCCGGTTACGGCAACGTCGCGGCGCTCTGGAAGCCGGCTCGGCGTCGGCACGTCCGCCCAAGCCATATCCCTCGATCGCGCTCGGCGTCTTCGAGGCGACGCCGCTACGAGATCGCGACCGCGTACACGGTCTTCCCGAACATGGGCGTCGAGCGGCCGCTGCGCCACATCGTGCCGCATCGACGAGCGGCGAGGCCGACGTGACCAAGACGGCGAAGGATCCGCCGCGGACGATCGCGCGGCCGGACACGACGTTCCTGGTCACCAACATGCTGCGCAGCGTGATGAACGAGGGCACCGGCGCCGGCGCGCGCGCCGGCTGGCTTCACGCTCGACGCCGCGCGGCAAGACCGGCACGACCAACGACCTGCGGGACGCCTGGTTCGTCGGCTTCACCCCCGAACTGCTGACGGTCGTCTGGGTCGGGTTCGACGACAACCAGGCCGTCGGGCTGTCCGGCTCGCAGGCGGCGCTGCCGATCTGGACGCAGTTCATGACGCGTGCGCTCGCCGGCCGGGCGAGCGTGCCGTTCGAAGCGCCCGACGGAGTGTCAGCTTCGCCGAAATCGACCCCGATACCGGCAAGCTCGCGGCGCCCTTCTGCCCCAGGATGGTGCGGAGTGCCGTTCATCGCCGGCACCGAGCCGGGCGAGAGTTGCGAGGACGCACAGATTCTAGGCCCGACCTCCCACCGTGCCCTGCCGTGGTCTAATCAGAACGAGCATGAACCAGGAAGTCTTTGCTGCCGTCGCCGACGCGCTCGAGCGGGGCGAACCGGCCGCGCTGGTGACCATCGTCTCGACCACCGGCTCGACGCCGCAGCGCGTCGGCGCCAAGATGCTCGTCTTCGCCGACGGCCGCATGGTCGGCACCATCGGCGGCGGCTGCTACGAGAACGACGCGTTCTGGAAGGCGCGCGAGGCGATCACCAACCGGAAGCCCGCAGCTCGTGCACTACGAGCTGGACGATGACTTCGCGCAGGAGACCGGGCTGATCTGCGGCGGCCAGATGAGCGTCTACATCGAACCGATCGAGCCGTCGCCGGAGCTGTACGTCGATCGGCGCCGGCCACGTCGGGTTCCACCTCGCCAACCTCGCGCACGAGGTCGGCTTCCGCGTGCACGTCGTGGACGACCGCGAGAAGTTCGCCAACGCGCGAGCGCTTCCCGAACGCCGCCGAGGTCGTCACCGAAGACATTCCGGCCTGGGTCGAGCGGACCGCGCTTCCGGCGCACGCCTACGTGGTCATCGTCACGCGCGGCCACACCAACGATCTCGACGCGCTGCGCGCGCTCGCTCCCCGCGACCTGCGCTATCTCGGCCTCATCGGCAGCCGCGCCAAGGTGGCGCGCATCACGACGCGCTCCTCGCGCGAAGGAATGCCGCGCCGCGCTGCTCACGCAGGTGCACGCGCCGATCGGCCTCGACATCGGCGCGGTCACGCCGCAGGAGATCGCCGTGAGCATCCTGGCGGAGCTGATCGCGGTGAAGCACGGCAAGATCAAGAGCCGTGATGCCGCGGAGCTCTCGATGAAGTGGACCAAGGTCAAGGTCTAGCCTCCGGCCCGCACTCGTCTGCGTCGCTCCTGATCCGTGACGGCGTCATCCTCACGATGAACGACGGCCTCGACGTCGTCGAAGGCGACGTGTCGGTTCGCGACGGGCGCATCGCCGCCGTCGGCGCACGACGTCGACGGAAGCCACACGACCGCACGATCGACGCGCGCGGCGGCTACGTGCTCCCGGCCTCATTCAGACGCACATCCATCTCTGCCAGACGCTCTTCCGCGGCTACGCCGACGACCTGCCGCTGATGGACTGGCTGCGCACGCGCGTCTGGCCGATGGAAGCGGCGCACACGCCGTCGACGCTGCGCGGCCGCAGCGCGCCTCGCCACGACCGAGCTGCTCTCGAGCGGCACGACCGCGTCCTGACGATGGAGACGGTGCACGACACCGATGCCGTGTTCGAAGCGGTCGCGGAGAGCGGGCTGCGCGCGACGATCGGCAAGTGCATGATGGACGCGAGCCGCCGAGGTGCCGCCGCGGCTGCAGCGAGCCGACGCAGGCATCGATCGATGAGAGCCTCGCCTGATCCGAAGCGGTGGCACGGCGCCGCAGACGGCCGGCTCCGCGCCGCGTTCGCGCCGCGCTTCGCGGTGTCGTGCTCGCCGCGAGCTGCTCGAGGCCGTGGCGCAGCCTGTCCGCCGAGCAGCAGGCGCTCGTGCACACACACGCCTCGGAGTCGCCGCGAGGAGATCGCGATCGTGCGAGACACTCTCGGGCGGGCTGATCGAACATCGCCTATCTCGCACGCGTTGAACCTCGCCATCGCCGCGCCTGTGCGCCGCGCACTGCGTGTGGGTCGACGATCACGAACAGGCGCTGCTCGCCGAGCACGACGTGAAGGTGATGCACTGCCCCGGATCGAACCTGAAGCTCGGATCCGGGCGTCGCGCCGGTGCCCGAGCTGCGGCGCGCGCGGCATCACCGTCTCGCTCGGCGCCGACGGCGCCGCGTGCAACAACCGCCTCGACATGTTCGAGGAGATGCGGCTCGCCGCGGTGCTGCAGGCGATGCGGCTCGGGCCGGGGGCGCTCCCGGCGCGGGAGGTCCTGTGGATGGCGACGCGTGCCGGTGCCCGCACCCTCGGCCTCGACGCTGAGATCGGGTCGATCGAGGTCGGCAAGCGGGCCGACCTGATCGTCGTCGACCGCGAGCGGCCCGCACCTGGCACCGGGTCCGGACCCCTATTCGACCCTGGTGTACGCCGCGCGCGGCAGCGACGTCCGGACGACGGTCGTCGACGGCGAGGTGCTGGTGCACGACGGGCTGCCCGTCCGCGTCGTCGACCGCGGAAGTCCGCGCCGAGGCTCGACGCGGCCGCGCGGGAACTGGCTGCCCGCTCCGGTGTATAATTCTCGTTAGCAGTCTCACTGTCCTGAGTGCTAATGGAAGCTTCCGAACGCTCCCGACGAGTTCTTGCCGCCCTGGTGCGCGAGTACATCGCCTCGGGCGAGCCGGTTGCCTCGTCGCTGCTGGTGACGGCGCGGCAGGGCTCGGCGTCTCGTCCGCGACCGTGCGCAACATCCTGGCGCGGCTCGAGGACGAGGGATACGTTCAGCAGCCGCACACCTCGGCCGGGCGCGATTCCGACCGATCGCGGCTACCGCTTCTACGTCGATCTGCTGCTCGAGTCGAAGCGGTCGCAGCGCGCGGCGAGCGCCGTCGAGGCGCGCCTGCGTCGCGACAGATCGCGCCGCTGGTCGACGCTATGCGCTCTCGCAGGCCTCGCACGTCGTGTCCCAGGCGTCGCGCCACGTCGGCTTCGCGCTGCGGCCGGCGCACGAAGCCGCCGTGTTCGATCGCGTCGAGTTCGTGCCGCTGCGGCGCGGCGCGTGTGCTGGTGGTCATCGTCGCCACGCGGCGGCCACGTGGTGCAGAAGGTCATCGACATCGGCGAAGCGCTCGGCGGCCGACGATCTGCGCCAGGCGGCGAACTACTTGAATCGCGAGTTCTCCGGGCTGCCGCTGCACCGCGCCCGCGAAGCCGTGCTGCGAACGCATGGACGAAGAGCGGCTGCTGTACGACGCGCTGATGGCCCGGGCGCATGCGGCTCGCGACGTCGACCTTCTCCGATCTGCCGCGACGATCACGTGCTGTACGTGGATGGCGCCGCGTCGCTGCTCGGCGAGGAGCATGGACTGACACTCGCGACGCTGCACGCGCTGCTCGAGATGATCGAGGAGAAGCAGCGGCTGGTCGCGCTGCTCAACGAGTACATCGACGGCGCGGGCATGACCGTGGTCATCGGCGCCGAACATCTCGATCCCAGCCTGCGGCCGTTCAGCCTCGTCGCGTCGCACGTATCGAGGATGGCAGCGGCACGGGCACGATCGGCGTCATCGGCCCGACGCGCATGCGGTACTCGCGCGCGATCGCGGTCGTCGACGGCGCGGCGCAGGCCGTCTCGCGCGTGCTGCGCGATCCCAACTAGGCGAACGCTATGGCTGATGAAGAACGATGAACGGACCGGCGGCTACTGAGCCGGGCGCGAGCCGACGCGCCGGAGGCGGCCGTGGACCGTCGCCGAGACGCCTCAAGCGCGAGCGCGACGACTACTACGATCGGCTGCTGCGGAAGACCGCGGAGTTCGACAACTACCGCAAGCGCGTCGAGCGCGAGCGGCGCGAGCAGGCCGACCAGGCGGTCGTGGATCTGCTGCTGGAACTGCTGCTCGTCGTCGACGACTTCGACCGCGCGCTCGACGTCGATGCCGACGAGCGCGTCGCCGCGTACCGCAAGGGCGTGGAGCTGATTCACGCGCAAGCTGCACGATCTGCTGCGCAAGCGCGGGGTAAAGGCGATCGAGGCGCTCGGCGCCGACTTCGATCCGAACGTGCACCAGGCCGTGATGCACGAAGCGGGTCCGGGACACCGCGAGAACGAAGTGATCGCCGAGCTGCGGAAGGGCTACATGCTCAACGACCGGCTGCTGCGGCCGGCCATGGTGAAGGTGGCAAAGGCGTGAGCAAGCGCGACTACTACGAAGTCCTGGGCGTCGCGCAGAACGCGACCGACAACGAGCTCAAGAGCGCGTATCGCAAGCTGGCGATGAAGTATCACCCGGATCGCAATCCGGGTGACAAGGCGGCGGAGGACAGATTCAAGGAAGCGGCCGAAGCCTACGCGGTGCTCGCGGATCGCCGAGAAGCGCAGCCTGTACGACCGCTTCGGCCACCAGGGCGTGAGCTCCGCGGCCGGCGCCGGCGCGGGCTTCGATCCGTCCGTCTTCAACGACTTCGGCGACTTCGCCGACATCCTCGGCAGCATGTTCGGGTTCGGCGATGTGTTCGGCGGCGCGCGCCGTCGCGGCGGACCGCAGCGCGGCGCGGACCTGCGCTACGACCTCGAGATCTCGTTCGAGGAAGCCGGCGTCGGGCACCGAGACGACGATTCAGATTCCGCGGCAGGAGACCTGCGAGACCTGCGCGGGAGCAGGCGCAGCGCCTGGCACGACCCCGACGACCTGCTCGATGTGCCGCGGCCAGGGCCAGGTCCGCCGCCAGCAGGGGTTCTTCACGATCGCCACCACGTGCCCGCAGTGCCGCGGGGCCGGCCGCACGATCGCCAAGCCGTGCCCGACATGCCACGGTGCGGGGCGTGTCAGCCGCGAGCGCAAGATCACCGTCAAGATTCCCGCGGGCATCGCGACCGGTCAGCAGCTGCGGCTCCAGAACGAGGGCGAGGCGGGCGCCGCCGGTGGTCCGTCCAGGTCACCTGTACGTCGTCGTTCACGTGCAGGACCACGAGTTCTTCCGGCGCGACGGCGTCAACCTGTTCTGCGAGGTACCGGTGAACTTCACGACGCTGGCGCTCGGCGGCGAGATCAAGGTGCCGACGCTCGGCGATCAGGAAGCGGTGAAGGTGCCGGAAGGCACGCAGACCGGCACGACGCTCCGCCTGCGCGGCAAAGGGATGCCCGACGTGAACGGGCGCGGGCGTGGCGACTTGTTCGCGACGGTCCAGGTGCAGACGCCGAAGAAGCTGAATCGCGAGCAGCGGCAGCTGATCGAGCAGCTGGCGAAGGTGCTGCCGAAGGAGAAGTTCGAGCCGCGTCCGCATGCCGAGGAACAGGACGAGCGGAACCTGTTCGATCGCGTCAAGGACATGTTCGGGTAGTCGCAAGTCGCAAGTCACAAGTCGCAAGTCGCGAGTCGATCATGAGTCGGAGTCGGAAGCGCAATTCACCAACTCACCAACTCACCAACTCACCAACTGATGAAGTATCCCGCCCTTGACGTGCGCGGCGTCGACACCGAGCTGGCGCTGGCGCTCGTCGACGACTGCGCGCCGACGGCGGTCGAAGATCTGGCGGACGGCGTTTCGATCTTCTTCACGAACGCCGCACGGCGCGACGAGGCGTGCGCGGTGCTTCAGCAGGCGTGGCCCCGGGCCGTCCTCGCGCCTCGGGATGTGGACGACGAGGACTGGGCGCGGCGGTCGCAGCAGAACCTCGGTCCCATCACGGTGGGCCGGATCACCGTCTCACCGCCATGGTTCGTCGAGGCCGCCCCCTCCGAACGCCCCGATGCGGCCGGACACGGCCCGCTGACGATCGCAATCGTTCCCTCGATGGGCTTTGGCACGGGCCACCACGCGACGACCCGTCTCTGCCTTGCGGCGCTGCAGCGGCTGGATCTGCGCGGACGCACCGTCCTGGATGTGGGCACCGGTTCCGGCGTGCTGGCCATCGCCGCGTCGCTCCTTGGCGCGGTCGAGGCCATCGGGATTGACGTCGATCCCGATGCCATCGCGTCCGCCCGCGAGAACCTGGATCTGAACCCCGGAGCGCTCACGACCCGGTTCGACCTGGCCGATCTGCGGGACACGCCGCTTCCGGCGGCGGACGTCGTCGTGGCCAACCTGACCGGCGCGGTGCTGGTCCAGAGCGCGGCTGTGCTGTCCGGTGCCGTCCGGCGCCAGGGCACCCTCATCGTGAGCGGCCTCCAGGCCCACGAGCGCGCCGACGTTCTCGCGGCCTTCGAAGGCCGGTCGATGGTATGGTCTGCGGAAGAAGAGGACTGGGTCGCGCTCGCGTTGACGGCGCCGCCTGAGCGCGGCGTCTGAGCGGCCGGCAGACCGACTTGTGACTTGCGACCTGCGACTTGTGATCTGCGACCTGTGACTTGCGCGAGCTTCCCGTGAAGTTCCTCCTGATTGCGCTCGCCGCGTTGATGCCGCTCTGGTGCGCGCCGGCACTGGCGCAGGCCTCGCGCCCAGGCCAGCAGCCCGCACGCGAGGCGCCCCTCCCCCCACGTCCGGGCGCCGAGGCGCCGGCCGATACGGCCAGCATCGCCGGCCGCGTTCTGACGGCCGATACCGGCAGGCCCGTGAGGCGTGCGAGGGTGCTCGTCTCGGGCCCCCAGGTGCCCGGCGGCCGCGGAGCGCTCACCGACAACGAAGGACGGTTCGCGCTGTCCGCACTTCCAGCCGGCCGCTACTCGCTCTCGGCGGCACGTACCGGGTTCATCACGATCGCCTACGGCCAGCGCCGGCCGATGCAGGCGGGCACGCCGATCGAGCTCGCGGCCGGCGAGCAGATGACGACCCTCGACATCCGGCTGCCGCGCGGGAGCGTGATTACCGGGCGCGTCTTCGACGAGTCGGGCGAACCGCTGCCTGGCGCCACCATCCGCGTGCTGCACTACGAGTACCTCGCAGGGCAACCGGCAGCTCGTGCCGGTTGGCGGCGGCCAGACCGACGATCTCGGCACGTACCGCGTGTGGGGCCTCAATCCCGGGCAGTACTTCGTCAGCGCGGCCATCCCCAACGCCGGCCTCGGCACACGGATCGCGCTGGCGAACCGCGCCGCGGGAAGCGAGTCCGAGGCAGAACAGGTCGGATACGCACCGACCTACTATCCCGGCGTCCCTTCGATCGGCGAGGCGCGCCCGGTGAACGTCGCGCTGAGCACCGAGGCCACGAGCGTCGACTTCAGCGTGCTGCTCGTGCGCACCGCGCGCGTGGCCGGCCGCGTGACGAATCCTGAAGGCTCAGCCACGACCGCCGGTCAGATCACGCTCGTGCCCGAGTCCGGCCCCGTGGGCCGCGGCGGCACCGGCATGACGTTCGGATCGCGGATCGACTGGGACGGCTCCTTCGCCATGGTGAACGTGCCGGCGGGGCGCTACGTGCTGCGCGCCCGCAGCGACGACTCCGTCGAGCCGCAGTTCGCGCTGCTTCCGATCACGGTCGCCGGAGGCGACATCCTCGACCTGACCGTCATTCTCGCGTCCGCGGCGACCATCACCGGCACCGTGACGTTCCAGGGTGTGCAGCAGCCCGATCCCGGCCAGTTTCGAATCGCAGCACCACTCGTCGAGAGCGGCCCGGGCGGGCAGAACCAGACGGCACGCGTTGATCGCGACGGCCGGTTCACCATCTCCGGCCTGCAGGCCGGGCTCCACCTGCTTCGTGCGCAGGGCAACGCGCGCGGCTGGGTGCTGAAGTCCGCCACGGTGGACGGCCGCGACGCGACCGACGCGCCATTCGAAGTGCGCAGCGGTCAGAAGCTCGATGGCGTCCACATCGTCTTCGGCGATCGGCTGACCGAGATCAACGGGACCGTCTCTGACGATCGCGGCGTCCCGCTCACCGACTACACGCTGCTCGCCTTCCCTGTCGACGACGCACTCTGGCGTCCGATGTCGCGCTACATCGTCACCGCGCGGCCGGATCAGAACGGCAAGTTCCAGTTGCGCGGCCTGCCTCCCGGTGACTACTACGTCGCGCCCATCGACCCCGTCCAGCAGGGCGAGTGGTACGAACCGTCGTTCCTTGACGCGCACAGGCCCGCGGCGGCCCGCGTGTCGCTCGCCGAGGGCGACGTCAAGACGCAGGACTTCAAGGTAGGAACTCAGTAGGGCCCCGATCCCCGATCCCGATCCCTGATCCCTGATCTCTACCTGCTAAACCAGATCGTCGTTTTGACCGCGAAGATGTTGGACCCTGGCGCCGACCAGGAGTCGAACAGATCGCCGAGTCCGACGTGTTCACCGGTCGGGGTGTTGCCGGATCGGTTCTGCTGCCACACGACGTAGAGGATGCTGCCGGGCCGCCATTCCCAGCGGAGCACGACGTTGCTGCGGTACGACCGCACGTTGAACGCGTCGTTCGGAATGCTGAACGCAGTGGAACCGTCGGTCACCTGGTGGCTGCCGTCCTGCTGGCGCGCGATGGTCGTGCCGTCGGTGCCGTAGATCCGCAGGTTCGGGTTCCGCGCCGCGAGCATCTCGCCGTACGCGCTCGATCGTCCGCTGGCCGCAAACGGCTCGGCGTACACCTCCAGCGTCACGTCTGGCTTGAACGTGTAGTTGAAGCGGAACTGCGTCGAGAGCGTCGTGCGATCGACCACGCCGAAGACGTACCGGTTGCCGTACTGTTCCGGCGTACCCGTTCCGTTGTACGTCCGGATGTACTGCCGGTTGATCGGTCCGTTGAACGTCGCGCCCGTGCCCCCTTCGAGGCTGTACTCGGGATCGATCGAGAACTGCAGCGAGGGCGTCGGCCGGGCCGAGATGGACCCGCCAATCGTCCACGCGGTGTCACCCAGCTCGTTCGTGCGCCGCGAGTATTCCACGCGCCAGGCCGTGTTCGCGCCAGACGCGTTGCGGAGCGACGTCGTCATCTGCTGCCCTCTTGGCACGCCCATCGCCGGGCCGCCGCGCGTCAACTGCGCATCCTGACCGCGGTAGGACCTGGTTCAGGTTGAGCGTCGCCTGCCAGAAGTTCCGGAACGTCACGCTGTTGGTGCTGCTGATGTTGTTGCGGACGCCCAGGTCGGTATCGAAGTACCAGTAGTTCTGCATACCGGCCTGGAACGAGTAGCCGCGCAGGTACTTCCCCGGGCGGGTCTCGCGGTAGGTGAGGCGCGGTCCGCCGTTGAAGTCGCCGGCGTAGTTCAGACGGCCGAAGTCGAGCGGGTCGAACTCCGGCGTCTCGATCTGCATGTTGTAGTTCCAGAGCCAGTGGCGTCCCGCGATCTTGCTGATGTTGCCGTTGATCTGCGCGCCGTTCAGCGACGTGCGCGTCGGGTCGTACCGGATGTCCGGCTGATCGAGCCGCTGCAGGTAGTGCCCCGGCTGCCGCTGGACGCGCGCGATCGCCGCCTGGTCGCCATGAAGAAACGTCAAGCCCACGTTGGCGTTCGCTTCGTAGGTGCGGTCCTTGAAGCGGAGACGGGTGTCGACGCCGGTGGTGATTGCCCGGCTCGTGAGCAGCTGCGACAGCGGATCGGCGCCGTCAATGTTCCGGTGGACCATCGTCACGTGCGCGCCGACCGTGGATCCCTGCCGATCCAGCTCCTTGATCACGCGGCCCACCGCCCATTCGGTGCGGGGTGCCACGATCGGCGTCCCGAACAGGCCGCCGGTGACGATCCGCGCCTGGGTCTCCTCGGTCACGGCGCCGAGAAAGCCGACCGACGTCCCGTTGCTGAACCGGCCGGTCAGCTTCGCGGCGCCGACGATGTTCGTTGTGTTCGGGATCGACACGAAGTCGCCGGTCGCCGTGCCGGGCGGCCGCGCGCCGATGCGCCGCGAGTAATAGAAATTGCTCGTCCCCGCTTCGAGGACGTTGTTGCCTTCGATGAAGAACGGCCGCCGCTCGGTGAAGATCATCTCGAAGACCGACAGGTTCACCTGCGCGGGATCGGCCTCGACCTGGCCGAAGTCAGGGTTGATCGTGGCGTCGAGCGTCAGGTTCGACCCGATGCCGACCTTCACGTCGGCGCCGACGCGGCCCGTGGGGTTGTACGCGCCGACGAACGGATTGTTCACGTCGCGGTTCGCCACCATCGTGGACGATCCGGAGACGTACGGCAGCACCTCGAGACGCTGGCGCGGCTGCACCCCTTCGATGCCGCGCAGTTCGCCGAAGCGCGACGACCAGCCGCGGTTGGTCCGGCCGATGACGACCCAGTAGACCTGCTCGTTCAGCGTCGGCCGCCAGCGCTTGATGTTCAGCCCCCACACGCGCTCCGGCGACTCGTTGAAACGAAGCTGCGAGAACGGGATCCACATCTCCGCCGTCCACCCGGCATCGTCGATCGACGTGCGCGCTCGCCAGACCGGGTCGAACTGCGGGTCGGGGTCGTCCTCGTTGTCGTTCGGATGGTAGTGATCCAGCCGCACGCCCGAGGCCGTCACGCCGAACATGTAGGCCGTGCGGCGATCGAGGAAGGTATCGAGCTCGATCTGGAGATATTCGGCCTGTCCCTCGATGTCGCGGCGGCTCATAGGCGCCTGCACGCCTCCGTGCTGCGCGTGCATCCGTGCGCCGACCCAGAGGGCCGTTTCGTCGAAGACGAAGCGGACGTCCATCGCGTCCACCGGCTGCCCGTTCTCCTCGGGCTCCTGCTGGAGGAAGTCGACGATTGGCTGCGCGCGCAGCCAGGCCTCCTCGTTCATGTGCCCGTCGAGCTGAACGGAGTTCTGTGGGACCCGCGTCGCGAATGCCTGCTTGCGCGCCGGTTCGACATCCTGATCGCCGACCTGCGCTCGAACAACCGGCTGCGGGGGCGCCTGCAGCGCCACTGTCTGCCCCCCGCCGTGGACGCGCCCATGACCAGAACCGCCACGAGGACGCAGACGATGGATCGGCAGGTAAGGCGACTGGTCATGCAGTGGAATGCGGGAGAGGGACTTGTGATGCTATCACGATTGATCCCACAGAAACTCCAGGACACTCATCGCCGCGATAGCCACCGCGTCGGCGCGCAGCGTGCGCCGGCCCAGTGACACGAGCCGGAGGCCGCGGCCGCCCGCACGCGCACTCTCCGCCGGGTCCCAGCCGCCTTCGGGCCCGACGGCCAGCACCGCCGCGGGCGGCACCGGCTCGTTCCGCAGCGCCGACAGCGGCTCGATCGACCCGTGTCCGGTCGGCTCCACGAAGATCAGCCGCACCGGCGGGAGCGGCTCGTCCAGCCATGTGTCGAAGGTGAGCGGCGTGCGGACTTCCGGCAGGACGGCGCGGCGCGACTGCTTCACCGATGCGAGCGCAACGCGCCGCCACCGATCCAGTCGCGCGCCGCGCATCAGCGCTCGCGACGGTGGCTTCGGTCCGCCGCGTCACGAGCGGCTGGATCGCCGTGACGCCCAGCATCACGGCATCGCGCACGACGTCGTCCATCTTGTCGCCTTTGAGCACCGCCTGGGCGAGCGTCAGCTGCACGGTCGACTCCGCGCGCGGGCTCGAGCGGCGACAGGAGCTGCACCCGCACGTCGCGGCGCGACGGCGGCGACGACGCGCGCGGAGAACTCGCGCCCGCGTCCGTCGAACACGGCCACGGTGTCGCCGACGCCGAGCCGCAGCACCCGCGTCAGGTGCTCGGCCTCATCGTGCGGCAGGTCGACGGACTGTCGTCGCCGGGATCCAGGGCGGGCGCGAAGAACCGGTGCACCGCATTCGCTCGTATACGGTGTATACTCCGCGCCGAATGTTCTTCCGCGGTCAGATCATCGGGAAGTACAAGATCCTGTCGACGATCGGCAGCGGCGGCTTCGGCACGGTGTACCTCGCGGAAGACACCTGGATCGACAAGAAGGTCGCGCTCAAGGTTCCGCACAAGCAGGGCGTCGACTTCGGCGAGCTGCTGCGCGAGCCGCGGCTGCTCGCCAGCCTCAACCATCCGAACATCGTCACCATCCTGACGGCGGAGAAGCAGGAGAACGTCTTCTTCATCGTGATGGAGTTCGTGCCGGGCGAGACGCTCGAGGCGATCATCGCGCGCGACGGCGCGCTCGACATCGCCGCTGGCGCTCGACTACACCTGCCAGATCTGCAACGCCGTCGACCACGCCCACCGCCACGGCGTGCTGCACCGCGATCTGCGGCCGTCGAACGTGCTCGTCTCCGACAGCGGCCTGGTCAAGGTCGCCGACTTCGGCACCTCGCGCTTTCTCGAGATCGCGGCGCACGGCACGACCGTCATCGGCAGCCCGCCGTACATGGCGCCCGAGCAGTTTCAGGGCAAGGCGCGTGTTCGCCAGCGACATCTACTCGCTCGGCGTGACGATGTTCCAGATGCTGACCGGCGATCTGCCGTACGACACGCCGTCGCCGGCCGACCTCGAGCGGCTGATGCGCGGCGAACTGCTCGTCGCCGCGCGCGCGCTCAAGAACCCGAAGGTCTCCCGAGGCATCAGCGACATCGTGCTGAAGGCGATGGCGCCGGAGATGCACGCGCGCTATCAGCGTGCCGAGCGAGCTGCTCGAGGACGATCCTGGCGGCGCAGCCCGACGCGCCGTCCCGCCGAACGCCCCGGCCGACGCCGGCCGGCGACGAAATCCCGGCCGACGAGGTCGCAGGACATCCAGACGCGCCTCAAGGCGCGCGAGACGCCGCAGGCGCGGTTCTGCTGGCACTGCCGCAAGCCGCTGCACGCCCGCTCGGACCGCTGCCCGTTCTGCGGCGAAACGCAGTAATGCGCAGAGCTGCGCGCTCGGAGGCCGCGAGCTGGCATCCTACGGTAGAATCCGGCTGAAAGGAGATATCGCAATGGCGTTCGCGGGCACCGGCACAGATCTGGATGAACGGCAAGCTGGTCGAGTGGAAGGACGCGACCATCCACATCGCGTCGCACGTCATCCACTACGGCAGCGGCGTGTTCGAAGGCGCGCGCTGCTACGCGACGCCGAAGGGGTCCGCCTGCTTCCGCCTCGACGAGCACCTGGTCCGCCTGATCAACTCCGGCCAAGATCTACCGGATGGAGTATCCGCTCGACCTCGCCGGCTGGCGCGACGGCGGTGCTCGAGCACGATTCGCGCCAACGAGATGAAGGCGTGCTACATCCGGCCGCTGATCTATCGCGGCTACGACACGCTCGGGCGTCAACCCGCTCGCCAACCCGGTGGACGCCGCGATCATGGTCTGGGAGTGGGGCGCCTACCTCGGCGCCGGAAGCGCTCGAGCAGGGCGTCGACATGAAGGTGAGCAGCTGGTCGCGCATGGCGCCGAACACGCTGCCGGCGATGGCCAAGGCCACGGCGAACTACGCCAACTCGGCGCTGATCAAGATGGAGGCGCTCGCCGACGGCTATTCCGAAGGCATCGCGCTCGACGTCACCGGCAACGTCAGCGAAGGCAGCGGCCAGAACATCTTCATCGTCCGCGACGGCGTGATCTACACGCCGCCGATCAGCGCGTCGATCCTCGGCGGCATCACGCGCGACTCGATCATGACGCTGGCGCGCGACCTGGGCTACACGGTCGTCGAGACGAACCTCCCGCGCGAAGCGCTCTACATCGCCGACGAGGTGTTCTTCGTCGGCACCGCGGCCGAAGTGACGCCGATCCGCTCGATCGACAAGATCACGATCGGCGCCGGGCCGGCGCGGGCCGATCACCGAGGCGCTGCAGAGCGCGTTCTTCGACGTCATCAACGGCGAGGTGCCCGACACGCACGGCTGGCTCACCTACGTCTACCCGGAGGAGGCGTCGCTGCGCGAGCCGGCACGGCCGGGGCCGCAAAGCGATAACTGGATCAGGGGCTGAGCCGCCCGATGCCGCCGGTGACCGACGATAGATGACGCATGGGCCGACCCGGCACTGCCCTGACGCCCGCGTGTCATCTCGTGCCCTGATCCCGATCCCTGTCCCTGATCGATGCACGTCAACGATCTCCTGAAGATCGCCGTCGACGCGGGCGCCTCGGACCTGCACCTGAAGGTCGGCAGCTATCCGATGATGCGCGTCCGCGGCGCGCTGGTGCCGGCCACCGAGGACAAGCGGCTCGACCACGAGGACGTGGTGGCGATGAGCGCCGCGGTGATGTCCACCTCGCAGCGCCAGAAGTTCAAGGAGGCGCAGGAGGTCGACCTCGCCTACAGCGTCGCCCGGCCTCGGCCGCTTCCGCTGCAACATCTTCCAGCAGCGCGGCACCGTCGGCCTGGTGCTCCGCGTCATCCCGATGCAGATCCGGACGATCGACGAGCTCGGGCCTGCCGCACGTGCTGAAGACGATCGCCGAGGAGGAGCGCGGGCTCGTGCTGGTCACCGGCACCACCGGCAGCGGCAAGAGCACCACGCTGGCCGCGCTGATCGACCACATCAACCAGACCGCTGCGCGCACGTGATGACGGTCGAGGATCCGATCGAGTTCCTGCACCGCGACCAGCAGTCGATCGTCAACCAGCGCGAGGTGTCGGTCGACACGCGCTCCTTCGCCCAGGCGCTGCGCAGCGCGCTGCGGCAGGATCCCGACGTCATCCTCGTCGGCGAGATGCGCGACTTCGAGACCATCGAGACCGGCCTGCTCGCGGCCGAGACCGGCCACCTCGTGCTTCTCGACCCTGCACACGCTGGACGCCACCGAAACGATCAACCGCATCATCGCGGTGTTCCCGCCGCACCAGCAGAAGCAGGTGCGGCTGCAGCTCGCCAGCGTGCTGAAGGCCGTCGTCTCGCAGCGCCTGATGCCGCGCATCGACGGCAAGGGCCGCGCGCCGGCCGTCGAGGTCATGATCAGCACCGCCGTTCATCCGCGACTGCATCGTCGACAAGGAGAAGACGCACCTGATTCACGGCGCCATCGCCGCCGGCACGTCGCAGTACGGCATGCAGACCTTCGACCAGTCGATCTTCGGCCTGTACCAGCAGGGCCTGGTCTCCTACGAGGAAGCGCTGCGCTGGGCGTCGAACGTCGACGAGTTCAAGCTGAAGGTCCAGGGCATCTCGACGAGTCGGACGACAGCCGCGACGAGATGGCGAAGGGCGTGCTGAAGAGCGGGGCGCCGCCGCAGATCACGAGGTTTGGCACGTAGTCCTTCGCAGGCGGCTTTGGACGATAGGCGCTAGGCGCTGGGCGGCTGACTCACCTATCGGGGCGGCTCCTCACGCGTGTTGTCCAAACCGCGTAGCATCGCCCTCAAACTCTTCAGCAGGTCCCGATAACTCGCCTCCAACCGTCCGGCGTCGCGAGCCCCGACATATCCCAACCTGCCCGCGACCGAGAAGAGGTACATCACCTCCGCGCTGGACGCAGCCGCCACATTGAGAAAACTGACGTACTCTCGAAGTCGTACGGCGCGCAGCACCTTCGACAATGTTCACTGAAACGGAGAGCGCCGCACGACGCAGCTGCGACCGTAAGCCGTATCGCTCGTCAGCCGGAAATGCCGTCGTGGCATGGTATACGTCGATCAGCAGCCGGTCCGCAGTGTGGAAGACCCGAAGCTTCGTGACATCGCGGCTCATGGCTTGCTGTGACGCACAAGGCAAGCCGCGAGCCATCGCAGAGCCTCGGACGATCGCCTAGCGCCTATCGCCTATAGCCGCCATGTCATCACCACCCGCCTACATCGATGCCATGAAGATGCTCGCCCGGCGCGAGCTGTCCGAAGCGCAGGTGCGCCAGCGGCTGGCACGGCGCGGACACAGGACGCCGACGAGATCGACGCCGCCGTCGAGCGGCTGAAAGCGGAACGCGCGATCGACGATGCCGCGCGTCGCGGCAGCGATCGCGCGCACGGGGCACGGTGAAGCGGCGCGGCAGGCTGCGGGTGAAGCGCGCAGCTCGAGAGCGCCGGCATCGCCGCCCCGGTGGCGCTGAGGCGCTCGACGAGGTGTTCGGCAGCCTCGATCCGGACGAGCGCTGCTCGAGGCGGCGCTCGGCCAGGCGCCTGCGGGATGGACGGCCATCGCCGACGACCGCGAGTTCCAGCGGCTCTACCGCTATCTCGATCGGCCAGGGCTTCGAGCCGGACCGCATCCTTGCCGCCCTCGGCGCGAGGCGCGCGGGACGCCGCGAAACGGGCAGCGACACGGATTCAGCTCGGCTAAAATGAGAGGTTCTTCGTAACCAGACTCAAACTCCCAAGCCATCTGCAGTCCAGGTAAGCGCGATGATTCAGTTCAAGGTGTGTCGATGCGGTACGGCTCGAAGGTGCTCTTCGAGGACGTGACCGCCACGTTCTCGGCCGGCCGCCGCTACGGCCTGACCGGTCCGAACGGCGCCGGCAAGTCGACGTTCATGAAGCTCCTCACCGGCGAGCTGGTCGCCCCAGCGAGGCGACGTCGTCGCGCCCGGCCAAGCTCGGCGTGCTCCGGCAGGACCAGTTCGCGTTCGACCGCGTTCCGCGTCATCGACACGGTGATCATGGGCAACGCAGCGGCTCTGGAACGCGCTCGAGGAGCGTGAACGGCTCTACGACAAGGGCGCCGACATGACCGACGACGACGGCATGCGCCTCGGCGAGCTCGAAGGGATTGTCGGCGACGAGGACGGCTACAGCGCCGAGAGCGACGCCGCGATCCTGCTGCAGGGGCTCGACATCCCGGACGAGCTGCACCAGCGGACGATGGGCGAGCTGCAGGGCGGCCAGAAGGTGCGCGTGCTGCTCGCGCAGGCGCTGTTCGGGCATCCGGCGGCGCTGCTGCTCGACGAGCCGACCAACCACCTGGACCTCGACTCGATCCACTGGCTGCGCGAGTTCCTCGTCCGCTACGACGGCACGCTCATCGTCATCTCGCACGATCGCCACTTCCTGAACGCGGTCTGCACGCACATCGGCGGACATCGACTACCAGACGATCATCGCCTACACGGGCGGCTACGACGACATGGTGCTGGCCAAGACCCAGATCCGCACCCGCGTGGAGTCGGAGAACGCGCAGCGCGAGAAGAAGATCGAGCAGTTGAACGACTTCATCGCGCGCTTCTCGCGCCGGCACGCGCGTCGAGCCAGGTGCAGTCGCGCGCCGCAAGGAAGTCGAACGGCTGCAGACGACCGATCTGGCGCGGTCGAACATCCAGCGGCCGTACATCAAGTTCACCGATGAACCGGCCCGTCCGGGCGGCTCGCGATGGAGTGCTCCGGCGTCACCAAGGCGTTCGGCGGCACAACGAGATCGTGACCGAACTTCGAGGCCATCGTGAACCGCGGCGAGAAGATCGTGCTGGTCGGACGCAACGGCGTCGGCAAGACGACGATGCTCAGGGCGCTGCTGGCCGACGCGCCCGAGCATGCCGGCGTCGCCCGCCGACATCGACAGCGGGTCGGTCCGCTGGGGACACGAAGTGTCGATCGGCTACTTCCCGCAGGATCAGACCGGCCTGATTCAGAAGGGCATGACCGCCGTCGAGTGGCTGCATCAGTTCGATCCCGATGCCCCTCGCCAGGACATCCACGGCCTGCTCGGCCAGATGCTGTTCAGCGGCGAGGAGGGCCTCAAGCCGACCGAAGCGCTGTCGGGCGGCGAAACGGCGCGCCTGCTGTTCTGCCGGCATGATGCTGCAGAAGCCGAACGTCCTGGTGCTCGACGAACCGACCAATCACCTCGACCTCGAGTCGATCAACGCGCTGAACATCGCGCTGCAGAAGTTCGAGGGCACCGTTTTCCTCGTCACGCACGACGAGGACCTGATGGACGAAGTCGGCACGCGCGTGTGGCACTTCGAGCCGGCGACGCATCGACGGACTTCAAGGGGACACTACGAGGAGTACGCCGCCAGCATCGCTCGCGTCCTGAGTTCTTGTAGGGGCCGCGGTCGTTCAGAGGACACTTGTAGGAGGTCGGGTCTGAAGACTCCGGCCCCTACGTCAGACCTCCACGTTGAGAGACATCAATCCGATGACCTCGAACGAGATCCGCGCGCTCCTTCCTGGACTTTTTCGAGCAGAACGGCCACCGCGTCGTGCCGAGTTCGCCGCTCGTGCCGGGCGACGATCCGACGCTGCTCTTCACCAACGCCGGGATGAACCAGTTCAAGGATCTCTTCCTCGGCCGCGAGAAGCGCGACTACACGCGCGCCACGACGTCGCAGAAAGTGATGCGCGTCAGCGGCAAGCACAACGACCTCGACAACGTCGGGCCGTCGCTCCGCCACCACACCTTCTTCGAGATGCTCGGCAACTTCTCGTTCGGCGACTACTTCAAGGCGGACGCGATCGAGTTCGCCTGGACGCTGCTCACCGAGGTCTGGAAGATGCCGGCCGACCGGCTGGTCGTCTCGATCTTCAAGGGCGAGAACGGCATCCCGCGCGACGACGAGGCGTACGAGATCTGGCGGCGTTTCGTGCCGGCCGAGCGCATCCTGGAGCTCGGCGCCGACGACAACTTCTGGCAGATGGGCGATACCGGCCCGTGCGGCCGCTGCTCGGAGATCTACTACGTCCGCGGCACCGGCACCGATCCCGAAATCGAGATCTGGAACAACGTCTTCATGGAGTTCGAGCGCGAGCGCCGACGGCACGCTCACGCCGCTGCCGGCGCCGTCGATCGACACCGGCATGGGCCTGGAGCGCATCACGGCGGTGCTGCAGCGGAAGGACTCGAACTACGACACCGACCTCTTCATGCCGCTGCTCGGCCGCGTCGGCGAGCTCGCCGGCGCTGACGCTACGGCGCCGACGCCGGACACGCGACATCTCCATGCGGGTCGTCGCGGATCACGCGCGCTCGACGACCTTCCTGATTGCCGACGGCGTCGATGCCGTCGAACGAATGGCGCGGCTACGTGCTGCGCAAGATCATGCGCCGCGCGATGCGGCACGGCAAGCACCTCGGGCTGACCGAGCCGTTCCTTCACGAGCTGGTCGCCGTGCTCGGATCGCGAGATGGGCGACGCCTATCCCGAGCTGCGCACGAACCGCGAGATGATCGAGAAGACGATCCTCGCCGAGGAGAACCGCTTCGACACGGTGCTGACCGACGGCCTGCCGCGGCTCGAGGCCGAGATCGCCAAGGCGCTGCGAGTCGCCGGATCGCGTGCTGCCCGGCGACGTCGCGTTCCGGCTGTACGACACGTTCGGCGTGCCCTACGACTTCATCGAGGACACGGCGGCGACGCACGGCGTCGCGCGTCGATCGCGCGGGCTTCGACGCGGCGATGGAGGCGCAGCGCGGCAAGGCCCGCGCGCAGAGCGCCTTCGGCGGCGGCAAGAAGGGCGCGGAGTTCGCGATCGCCGACGAGGCGGCGCTGACCGGCGTCGGCGATCAGTCTTCGAAGGATACAGCGACCACGCGCGTGCCTGGCGTCCCGGTCGTGGCGCTGTTCGACGAGGCACGCGCAGCCGGTCGAGACGCCTGCCGGAGGGCGCGGTCGGGTACGTCGCGCTCGCGCGGACGCCGTTCTATCTCGAGGCGGGCGGCCAGGTCTCCGACTCCGGCCGCATCGTCAACGAAGCGACCGGCGCGATCGGCGATCGTCGAGGGGCTCGACGCGGATCCGCCCGGGACTGCCGCGCGCGCATCGGGTCCGCGTCGACCGCGGCGTCGCTGCGCGTCCGCGACATCGTCACCGCCGAGGTCGACGACGAGCGTGCGCGACGCGACGCGCCGCAATCACACCGCGACGCACCTGCTGCACGCGGCGCTGCGCGCAGGTGCTCGGCACGCACGTCAAGCAGGCCGGCTCGCTGGTCGCGCCGGACCGGCTGCGGTTCGACTTCGTGCACTTCCAGGCGCGTGACGCCGCGACGAAGCTCGAGCGGATCGAGCGGATCGTCAACGAGCAGATCGTCCGCAACACGCCGGTCACAGACCGAGGTGCGCTCCACGGAGGAGGCGATCGCGGCAGGCGCGATGGCGCTCTTCGGCGAGAAGTACGGCGACACGCGTGCGCGTCGTCAGCGGTGCCCGGCTTCAGCGTGGAGCTGTGCGGCGGCACGCACGTGCCGGCGACCGGCGACATCGGGCTTGCTTCGTCGATCTGGCGGAGGGCGGCGTCGCGGCGGGCGTCCGGCGCATCGAGGCGCTCACCGGCCTGGGCGCGGTCGCGTGGGCACAGCAGCAGCGCGCGGCGCTGCAGCGCATCGTCGAGGCGCTGCACGTCAACCGAGATCAGGCGGTCGAGGCGATCGAACGGCTGCAGGCCGAGGTGAAGCGACTGGCGCGCGACGTCACGCAGCTCAAGACCAAAGCTGGCGATGGGCGGCGGCGGCGCGGACGACGGGCGACACGGTGGAGGTCGCCGGGATCAAGCTGGCGCGGCGGAAGGTCGCCGGCCTCGACAAGGACGCGCTGCGCGGCCTCGCCGACTCGCTGAAGGCGCAGGATCAGGAGCGGCGTGGTGGTGCATCGCCTCCGACAACGACGGCAAGGTGCAGATCGTCGTCGCCGTGACGCCGGACCTGACCGGCCGCGTCAAGGCCGGCGCGATTGTGAAGGAGATCGCGCCGATTGTCGGCGGCGGCGGCGGCGGACGGCCCGACTTCGCCGAGGCCGGCGGCAAGCAGCCCGAGAAGATCGACGAGATGCTGGCGGCGGTGCCGAGCGGCTCGTGCAGGCGCAGCTCGCCTGACCTGCACGCGACTGCACGCAGACTGAGTCCGATCTGCGCGCCTGCCCACGCTGTAAAGGCGGGCTGGAAGCGGCCGATAGCTCCGGCAGAGTGGTCGATAACCCATCTCTGCCTAGGATGCGCACCCGTCTCGACCATGCCTCGGTTGTCGCCG
The DNA here is from genome assembly GCA_963748265.1 of uncultured Acidobacteriota bacterium. GTDB lineage: Bacteria > Acidobacteriota > Vicinamibacteria > Vicinamibacterales > CAVVIG01 > CAVVIG01. The sequence continues at coordinate 186,835 of CAVVIG010000010.1, forward strand.
CGCTACGGCCGTGTTCGCTGCGTGCGACTCCGGCGGGTGCGCAGATTTACACATGGCGTGACGCCACGGCAATCTGGTGCTCTCGAACCGTCCGCCCGGCAGACGAGCGCAGCCGTCACGTCGCGCGTGCCGCAGCCGCAGAAGGCGTCCGCGCGACACGGTTCGTCGAGCCCGAAGCCTCGCGCCGAGTTCGACGACCTGATCGTCGAGACACGCTGCGACGCGGCACGGCGTGCGCACAGACCTGGTGCGCGCCGTCATCCAGGTCGAGTCGGCATTCAACCCGCGCGCCGGTCTCGCGAAGGGCGCGATGGGGCTGATGCAGCTGATGCCGGCGACCGCGCGCCAGTTCGGCGTGGCCAACGCGTTCAACCCCGTAGAGAACATCCGCGGCGGCGTGGCGTATCTGCGGCAGCTGCTGGATCGCTACGACAACAACGAGCGGCTGGCGCTGGCCGCCTACAACGCCGGCCCCGGCGCGGTGGACAGATACGGCGAGAACGATCCCGCCGTTCCGTGAGACGCGCGACTACGTCGTCGCGCGTCGAAGACCCTCGCCGGCGAAGCCGAGGCTCCGCCACCGACCCCGCCCGCGCATCTACCGGGTCGTCGAAGTCATCGACGGGCGCGAGATCGTCAAGTACACGGACCAGCGGCCGTCGAACAGTCGCAGGCGTCGCAGTCGCAGAGTCGTACATGACTTGTGACTTGTGACCTGCGACTTCTGACTATCCGGCCGCTCGACGCTCGTGATATCGAGGCGTTCGTAGACCCGTCCGAGGCCACGCGTCGCCAGCAGCATCTCCCCGACCACGCACGAGCGTCGTCGACAATCGCTCCCGCGGCAGCAGCCACACGCCGCGGCCCGGCCGAACAGTATGAACGGGACCGCGGTGGCCAGAACGCCCCGGCGCGAGCGCGACGAGCAGCACCAGCCAGGTCGCCGCCCAGCAGGATCAGCCGCTGGCCCATCGGCGTCGACACCCCGCGGCCGCGACGGCCCGACCGGAACCCAGGCCGGAAAGAGCACCGCCGTCCCGTTGTGAATCGTGTACTGCGCGATCACGAGCGCCGGCGAGGATGATCAGCGAACGACAGCCAGAACGCGCCGCGACGCCGACCGGCGCGCGCGAGAAGACGACGCCAGAGAAGAGCCAGCGCCAGCACGCCGAACAGACCAGGCGATGACCGTGACAACGATGGCCGGCCAGATGATCTCGCCGCGGACCACTGCCGCCGCCCGCACCGGCCAGGTCTTGAGCAGCTCCAGATGGGCAGATCCTGCCGCAGGTCGATCCGCAGCGATCTGCGGCGCCGATCAGCATCGCGAAAGGGCGCTGCCAGATGGCAGCAACACGCCAAGCGATCGAGCACGAAGCCGCGCGCCCGCGGCGCGATGAGCGACCGCGGCCGCACATCCAGAGCAGACGATCGAGGACGAATCGCAGCAGCACCCGCCGGTCGACGACGCGGAACGTCTGCAGCGCGCCCTTCCAGACGAACGCCGACTCCGGCCGGCCCGCCGCTCCGAGCAGCCAGGCCGACAGGCCGCGCCACGTAGCCTCGCATCCGGCTGCCCGACGCCGTCGGCGCCTCGCTGACCGCTTCGGCCGCGTCCGTCGACACGCTCGTCGGCCGCAGATCAGCCAAGCACGAGCGTCACGGCATAGACAGCCAGAGCGCCCAGCAGGGCACGCGCGAACTCACCGATCGATCTCGACGAAGAGCGGTCGCACGGAGCCGGTGAACGGCGTGATCACACACCCCGACCACATCGTGCTGCGCGAACCGAGCGGCCGCATCGACGACGTCGCCGATCGCGGCCATGGGATCCCCCGCCGCTTCGCGAGCCGAAGCCGGCCGACCAGCGCGGCAACGATGCCGAGCGAGCCGGCCAGCGCCAGCCACGCGCAAGGCCGTGGGACGCATCGCGACCCGCGGCGGGTCCGCGCCAGCGTCACGATCCGTGAAGTAACGCATGGCTCGTCATGAGGAGCAGCCAGACGCTGACCAGCCCGCGCAGCCGCGCTGCCGACGTGCCAGTGGGATACGCCAGCGCGACGATCAGCGAACCCGAGACAGCACCGCGATCTGCGAGCGCAGCAGGCGGTAGACCACCAGCTGCCGCCGCGTCACCGGCGCCGGAAACAGGAACTGGCCGTCTCGGCGCGGGTGAACTCGAGCAGCGTGCTCTGCGACGGCAACGACCCACGCCGCCGCGGCGGCGCAGGCGAGCAGCACGCCGCCCAGCGCGGGGCCGACGGGACCGAGCGCGGGCAGCAGCAGCGGGCTCGAGATGCCGCCGCCGGTTCGCTCCCGGCTGGCAGGCGACGCTCGCGCATCGCGGGCGAACAGGACGAATACAGGTAGACGATGCCGACGAGCGCGCCGAGCAGGTATCGCGGCTCGCGCAGACGGCGCAGGCGGCGGCGCATCGCGGTTTCGCGCCGTGCAGGCGATGATGTAGAGGCTGGCGATCCGATCACGGCCGTTCAGCGGTTCCGGAGGGATCGTTGTCGTACCCGGTCACGCGCAGGAAAATCTGTTCGAGGTCGAGCCGGCCGACAGCGAGGTCGGCGCGCGCGGCAAGCTCCTGGACCGTGCCGTCGGCGACCTTGCGGCCCGCGGTCCATGATGATCACGCGCGTGCAGATCTCCTCGACCAGGTGCAGAAGGTGCGACGAGAGCAGGATCGCCGCGCCGGCGCGCGCGCGGCGCGGCGATCGTGTCGCGCATGCGGCGGATGCCGATCGGATCGAGACCGGTCAGCGGCTCGTCGAACAGCAGCACCGGCGCATCGCGCACCAGGCCGCAGGCGATCACCACCTTCTGGCGCATGCCGCGCGACAGTTCGCCGGGCAGCGAGCGTCTCCTTCCCGACCAGCTCGAGCTCCTCGAGCAGCGCGCCTGGCGCGCGCATCGAAGTCGGGGAGCCGTGTAGAGCCGCGCCGATCAGCCGCAGGTGCTCCTCGACGGTCAGGTACTCGAACAGGTGCGGTTCGTCGGGCATGAACGCCAGCCGCCGCTTGGCCTCGAGCGGGTCGCGGGCGATGTCGTGGCCGTCGACCTCGATCCGCCCCGCGGTCGGCTTCAGGATGCCCGCCAGGCGTGCGCAGGGTCGTGGTCTTGCCGGCGCCGTTCGGGCCGATCAGCCCGACGATCTCGCCCGGTCGCGACCGTGAAGGAGAGGTCGTCAACGGCGGTGAACGCCGCCGAATGCGGCGACGCAGCCGCTCGACGGCAATAGCCATGTGGTTGTGCTAGATTAGGGGTTCCGGAGGAGTTGAATACGTGGCTACGCACGCATCGGCGCTCAAGGCGCACGGCAGAGTCTCAAGAATCGCGAGCGCAACCGCCAGTTCCGTTCGCGCCTGCGCGGCGCGCTGAAGAGCATCCGCGCCGCCATCGACGGCAACGATCTGACCGGCGCCAAGAGCGCGCTGAAGCAGACCATCTCGCTCATCGACAAGATGGCGAGCAAGGGCATCATCCACCGCAACGCCGCCGGCCGCTACAAGATCGCGGCTGCACGACCCGCATCGCGGCGCGAAGCGTCATCACAAGCGGCCTAACGCCCGGCCCGCCGCTTCCCGCGCACACAGCTCCACCACCAGCCGCTCCAGCAGCACGCGCGGTTCGCCGGCCGATCGTTTCAGGTCGAGATCGGTCCGGAACAGCGCCTCGACCGCCGGACGCAGCCGCTGCCGGCGACATGCAGCGGGAACTTGCGTCCGCACCAGCCAGCCGAGCTGCCCGAGGATCTTCTCCGGCGCGGCGCCCGGCGTCGAGCATCAGCGCCAGCTGGCGCAGCGCAGTCTGCCCCGTCGCCGGCCTCGATCGCGTTGGTCATCGCCCAGTCGTCCTGCAGCGCCGCCGGACCGACGATCTCCCGCACATCGTCGACGCTGATGGCGTCTTCTGGCCGAGCGCGTACAGCAGCAGCCGATCGACGTCGTTGCGGAGGCGCTTGACGTCGGTGCCGCAGCGCTCGGCGAGCAGCCGCGCGCCGGCCGGCATCGATCTGCGCTGTCGGCGGCGATCACGCGATTCCGGACCCAGCGCTCGGCGTCGGCCGGATTCTCGATGCAGTCCCGCAGGTCGACGAGCGTCGCGTGCTTCGCGAGCAGCTTGTACATCCGGCTGCGCTTGTCGATCGAGGCTCGCCGACACCAGCACCAGCGTCGTCTGCGGTTCTGGCTGCTTGAGCAGCCCTTCGAGCTCCTCAGCGCCCGCGTGGCCGCTTCGCTCTCGCGCTTGGGCACGAGCAGCGCCTCGGCCTGCAGCACGATGACGACGCGCCGCGGCGCCATCATCGGCAGCGTGCGCGCCGCCGTCACGAGCGACGCAACCGCCGCGGCGAGCTTGTCGCCGGTCGTCACGTCGCCGGCGTGGATCCGTTCGACGTTGAAGGCGCGCAGTCCTTCCTCGACGAGCTCCTCGAACTCGTGCGCCAGCGCCGACTTCTCGACCTCGTCCTCGCCCTGGAGGAGATAGAGCGGGATCGGTCTGGCCAGCGCTCGATCTGCTTGCGGACGGCTGGCGGCGGTGGCTACGGGCATCGCGCTCAGAACGCCTCCAGGATCGCGCTGACGATGGTGCGCGCGAAGTCGTTGGTCATGCGGTCGAGCGCGTTCACGTCCTGGCCGAAGAAGGCGGCCGGATCGAGCGCCGTGTTGCCGCTCTGCGCCTCGTACTCCTGCCGGAACACGAGCGCCGGGTTCTCCCAGAGGACGCTGTTGTCCCGCACGTCCCGCAGCTCCACGCGCGCGACCATCGTGATCACGTAGCGCGACGCCAGCTGCTGGTTCGGTGAAGCTGAGTGGCTGAATTTCGACCGCGGCCACCTCGCCGGTCAGCACCGCGTCGACGTTGGTGGCCTCGGGCACGATGCTGATACCGGCCGCGGCCGATGAACTCGGAGCGGACCTTCTCGGTCATCTGCGTCTCGAGGTTGAACAGCGGTCGTGCGGTTCGTGAACGTCGGGACGCCGATGGTCCTGGATGTAGGCGGGCAGGAACGAGCCGCGACCGGCGAGCGAATAACCGCATCCCGGCACCGACACTAACCCGGCGAGCACAACGACGACCGCCACCGCCATCGCAAGCGGACGAACCGTTTTTGTCATGACACCACCACGCTGACCAGCGGCCCCTTGGCGACCACGACCTTCCGGATCGTCTTGCCGTCGGTGTGCACCCGGACCGCCGGATCGGCGAGCGCCCGCTCCTGGAGCTCGTCCTCCGCCAGGTCCGCAGGGACGTTGAGCCGCGCGCGGACCTTGCCGTTGATCTGGACCGGCACGACCACTTCCTCCGCCTTCGCCACCTCCGCATCGAAGGCGGGCCAGGCGGCATGCGTGAGCCCCTCGGTGTGGCCAAGCATCTGCCAGAGCTCCTCGGCGGTATGCGGCGCGAACGGCGACAGCATCACGACGAGCGCGTCGATCGCCTCGCGTAACACGGCGATTGTCTGCACGCGCTCGACCCGACCGGCCGGCGGCTCGGCGCGCGACGGTCCCCCGTGCGGCGTGCCTTCGCTGAACGCGTACAGCTCGTTGACCAGCTCCATCAGCGACGACACCGCGGTGTTCAGGTGCATGCGCTCTTCGATGTCGACCGTGACGCGGCGAATGGTGTCGTGCGTCTTGCGCCGGATCGCCCGCTCGGCGTCGTTGCAGTCGTCACCGCAGGCGGGCACACCTTCGCCACCGATCGTTTCGCCCCAGTGATCGACCAGCCGCCAGACGCGCAGCAGGAACCGGAAGCTTCCCTCGAGACCGGAGTCGCTCCACTCGACCTCCTTCTCCGGCGGCGCCACGAACATCACGTACAGGCGGAGCGCGTCGGCGCCGTACTTCTGCAGCATGTCGTCGGGATCGACGACGTTGCCCTTCGACTTGGACATCACGGCGCCGTTCTTCAGCACCATGCCCTGCGTGAGCAGTCGCTTGAACGGCTCGTCGAAGTCGAGCAGCCCGACGTCGCGGAGCACCCGCGTGAAGAAGCGCGAGTACAGCAGGTGCAGAATCGCATGCTCGACTCCCCCGCTGTAGAAGTCGACCGGCATCCAGTACTTCGCCGTGGCCGGATCGAACGGCAGCCGGTCGTTCGCCGGGTCGCAGAAGCGCAGGAAGTACCACGACGAGTCGACGAAGGTGTCCATCGTGTCGGTTTCGCGCTGCGCGGCGCCGCCACACGACGGGCAGCTCACGTTGACGAACTCGGGGACCTGCGCGAGCGGCGAGTCGCCGCGCCCGGTGAACGTGCGCCACCTTCGGCAGCTTCGACCGGCAGCTGGTCGTAGGGCACCGGGACAGCGCCGCCCTTGTCGCAGTAGATCATCGGGATCGGCGTGCCCCAGTAACGCTGCCGCGAGATGCCCCAGTCCTTGAGGCGGTACTGGATCTCGCCGCTGCCGATGCCGCGCGCTTCGGCATCGGCGATCATCCTCGCCATGACGGCGGGCGTGTCGGCGCCCGTGTACTCGCCCGAGTCGACCAGGCGGCCGTAGCGCCCGGCGCGGCCTCCGTCAGCGTCGGCAGCCGTGCGGACGTCACCCTCGGCGCGCACGACGATCGGGATCGGCAGCTAGTACTTCCGTGCGAACTCGAAGTCGCGCTGATCGTGCGCCGGGCACGGCCATGATCGCGCCGGTGCCGTATTCGGCCAGCACGAAGTTGGCGACCCAGATCGGCACCTGCTTGCCCGGTGAACGGATTGACGGCGGTCCGGCCGGTGTCGAAGCCTTCCTTCTCGATGGCGCCGGTCAGGCGCGCCTCGCGATCGAGCGCGCGGAAGTCCGCCACGCGCGCACGGAACGTGTCCGGCGTCGGGGCTCTCGGCTCGCGAAACGCTCGACGAGCGGGTGCTCGGGCGCGAGCAGGACGAAGGTCGCGCCGTAGATCGTGTCGATGCGCGTCGTGAAGACCTCGACTGCCGGCAGTGCCGGACCCGCCACTCGGAAACTGAGCCGGGCGCCTTCCGAACGCCCGATCCAGTTCCGCTGCATCACGACGACCTTCTCGGGCCACTCCGCGAGCGTGTCGAGCCCCTTCAGCAGCTCGTCGGCGTACGCGGTGATCCGGAAGAACCACTGCTCGAGATCGCGCGGTTCACGACGTCGATGCCGCACCGCCAGCAGGCGCCATCGATCACCTGCTCGTTGGCGAGCACCGTCTGGCAGCTCGGGCACCAGTTCACCGTCGAGCGCTTGCGGTAGGCGAGCCCGCGCTCGAACATCTTCAGGAAGATCCACTGGTTGAACTTGTAGTAGTCGGGCAGGCAGGTGGCGATCTCCCGCTCCCACGCGTAGCTGATGCCGAGCCGCTGCAGCTGCCCCTTCATGTGGGCGATGTTGTCGAGCGTCGACGTCTCGGGGTGCGTGCCGGTCTTGATGGCGGCGTTCTCGGCCGGCAGGCCGAACGCGTCCCACCCGAACGGGTGCAGCACGTTGAAGCCGCGCATCCGCTTCATCCGCGCCAGACGTCGCCGATGATGTAGTTCCGGACGTGGCCGACGTGCGCGTGCCCCGAGGGGTAGGCGAACATCTCCAGGCAGTAGAACTTCGGCGCGCCAGGGTCCAGGTCTCGACCTCGAACGCGCGGTCTGCGGTCCAGCGCTGCTGCCACTTCTTGTCGAGTTGCTGCGGCTTGTACTCGGTCATGGTCTGGGATTTCATTGTACAGATACGATCCGGCACGCGCCGGCAGCGTGCGCTCGGAACGCAGACGTGGCCGCAGGTCACAGCGGCCAGTAGCGGGCGACGGCGGTGCGCACCTTGGCAACGGCGGCGCCGCCGCGGGACGAGGGGGCGGCCGCCGGTTGGCCACACGGGCGCGGGCGCCGATTCGGCCGCCAGGACGTCGACGGCCGCACGCAGGGAGTCGGCGAGGGCACGCAAGTCGTAGCCGCCCTCGGTCAGCAGCACGATCCGCCCGCTGCAGCACTCCTCCGCCACCCGACGCAGCTCGGCCGTCATCGCGCGCGAAACGCCGGCGTGGTGAGCCGCATGCCGCCGAGCGGATCGCGCTCGTGCGCGTCGAAGCCGGCCGACACGAGCAGCAGGTCCGGGCTGGAACTGGCGCAACGACCGGCAGCACGACCTCGGCGAACACCAGCCGGTAGTCCGCGTCGGCCGCGCCGACCTCGAGCGGCACGTTCACGGTGAACCCCGGCCCCGCGCCGACGGCCGATCTCGTCGCCGGCGCCGGTGCCCGGGTAGAACGGATACTGGTGCGTCGAGACGTACAGCACGTCCGGATCGGCCTCGAAAATGTGCTGCGTGCCGTTGCCGTGGTGGACGTCGTAGTCGACGATCGGCCACGCGTCCGGACGCCGAGCGTGCGGGCATGGGCAGCCGCCACGGCGACGTTGTTGTAGAAGCAGAAGCCCATCGCGCGATCGCGCTCGGCATGGTGCCCGGGCGGGCGGACCAGCGCGAACGCGCGCGTGTGCGGCCCGCCCATCACCCGCTCGACGGCGTCGACCGCCGCGCCCGCCGCCAGCAGCGCGATTTCGTAGGTCTCCGGGCGACGTGAAGGTGTCGGGGTCGAGCGCGACGCGATGTCCCGCGGTCTCGGCCAATCCGGCGCAGATAGTCGACCGTCGTGCACGCGCGCGAGCTGCTCGCCGCGTCGCGCCGCGCGAGGTGCGACCACCTCGCCGCCGCGCTTGCGCCATCGGCGGCAACCACGTCCATGACTTCGGCGCGCTCCGGCGACTCCGGATGCCCGGCGGCGTCTGGTGCTCGGCGAAACGCTCGGAAGCGATGAGGATCAACTCATGGGGCCGCTCTACCTGATCCGAGTCCCTGAGCCCCGATGCCTGCAGGATCAGGGATCAGCGCGCGGGACTCAGGTCGGCGAAGAAGTCCCGAGTGCGCGCGCGCTTCGAGCGCCACGAGGACCTCGTCCAGCCGCTGGCGCGTCTGCTCGATGGCCGCGTCATCCGCGTCGGCGGCGACATCGAACGGCTCGCCGATGGCCAGTCGCGACGCGTGCGAACGGCTTGGGGATCTGCGTGCGGTCCCAGCTGCGCAGCGTCCAGTGGCGCTCGGCCTCGAGGTGAAACGGCAGCATCGGATTGCCGGTGGCCTTGGCGAGCCACACGGCGCCCGGCTGCGCGACGCGCGCAGGGCCGCGCGGGCCGTCGACGGTGAAGCCGGCCGGCCGGCCGGCCGCCATGTCGCGCTTCAACTGCAGCAGCGCTTTGCGCGCCGCCGCGCGACGTCGATCCGCGCGCGGTGCCGTAGCCGAACCGCTCGATGATGCCGGCGATCCATTCGCCGTCGAAGTTCTCGCTGGTGATGACGACGATGCCGCGGCGGCGGAAGTAGATAGGTGGCCGGCAGGATGCGGCCGTGCCAGAACGCCATGATCGGCTGACGGCCGGCCGCGCGACGCGCCTCGAGGTGCTCGAGGCCGTCGGTGCGCCAGCGCAGCGTCGCGCCGAGCGCTGCGATCAGCCGGATAGCCGGCCGTCGGCAGATCGCAGCCGCCTCGAACCGTTTGCGCCGCGACGCCCGCCAGTCGTCGCATGCGAGGGGTGTTCACGTGGCCGTCTACCGCTTCTGCAGCCGGCCGTTGACGTACGTCATCAGGTCGACGAACTGGATCGTTGGCATCGGGCGCGCTGGTCTGCGCGCCCTTCAGCATGATCGAACAGAACGGGCAGGCGGTGACCACGGTGCCGGCGCCGGTCTCCTGCAGCTGCTTGAACCGCACGTCGCTGATGCGTGAGCCCGGCTCCTCTTCCTTGTCGGCGAACAGCAGGCCGCCGCCCGGCGCCGCAGCAGTACGGGTTGTCGCGGTTGCGCTCCGGCTCGCTGACGTCGGCGCCGAAACGCGCCAGCAGCGCGCGCGGCTCGTCGACCTTGCCGCCGTAGCGTGCCAGGTAGCACGGGTCGTGAAACGTCACCGTCTCGGCCGGCTGGCCGTCGGCTCGCACGGTCCGCCCGCGTGAGCTCCTCGACGAAGACCGCCGAGTGGACGATCTCGACGTCGTAGCCGAACTTGCGGTAGTCGTCGCCAATCGTCTTCACGCAGTGCGGGCACGAGGTGACGATCTTCTTCGGAGCCGGCCGCTTTCAGATCCGCGATGTTCGCGGTCGCCAGCTCCTGGTACATGTACTCGTTGCCGGTCCGCTTGGCCGGATCGCCGGTGCACCGCTCCTTCGACAGCACGCCGAAGCGGACCCGCTTCGCGCGCAGGATCTCGAACAGCGAGCGCAGCGACTTCTGGAAGTCGGCCTCGAACGCGCCGGCGCAGCCGAGCCACACCAGCACGTCGTGCTTCGCGCGGATCGAACGTCTCGAGCGCCGCCGCGTCGACGAACTTCTGGCGCTGGTCGTAGCCCAGCCCCCAGATGTTCGCCGCGGCGCTCGAGGTTGTTGTACATGCCGCCGAGATACTCGGGCGCGTCGCCGTTCGACACCAGGCCGCGCCGCGCACCGATCAGGATCGGCAGGTGCTCGATGCCGACCGGACACTGGTTCTCGCAGGCGCCGCAGGTCGTGCACTGCCACAGCACCTTCTCCGAGTACAGGTCGACGAGTTTCGTCTCGCGCTCCCCCGCGAGCAGCGCCTCCTGCGTCTGCAGGATGATCGTCTTCGGGTTGAGCTCCTTGCCGGCGCCCCACGCCGGACAGTTCACCTGGCAGCGGCCGCACTCGACGCAGGTGAACGCGTCGAGCACAGTCTTGCTGCCAAGGTCCTTCACCGTCTCGAGCCCCACCTGCTCCTTCTCGAAGTCGAGATTCGGCACGTTGCCGAGCTCCGGCGACTTCAGGAACACGGTGATCGGCGACAGCACCAGGTGAAAGTGCTTCGATGCCGGAATCAGCGCGAGGAACGCCAGGATGACGAGCGCGTGCAGCCACCAGTTGACCCGTCCCGCGAGCGACGCCTCGTCGAGCCGCCACGTCAGCAGGAACGTCACCATCAGCGTGGCGATGAACAGGCCGATGACGATCGACTCCATCGACACGCGCGCGCCGAGCGCCGACCGGACGCACGAACGCACGTCGCGCCAGCAGGAACAGGATGCCGGCGAGCACGGCGACCGCAAACGGCGTGAGAACCGTCCGGTAGGCCGCGAACCAGCCGCTCCCGGTGACGTCGGCGATGCCGAGGCCCGCCAGGAACTCCACCGCCGTGTAGCCGCCGAACGCGATGAAGCCCCAGAACACGAATGCGTGCGCGAGGCCGGCGACCGGCCGCTCCGCGATCGTCCGGCGCTGGCCGACGACGTCGGCGAGGAAGCGCAGAGCGCGCACTCCGGGGCTGTCGATCGAGAACGTGTTGGGTGCGGCGGCAATCAGCCGGACCCGCGTCGCGACCTGCGCCGCAAACGCGCCGGCGAACACGAGGACGAGCAGCCAGAGCACCAGCGTCTCCATCACGGCCGATTATATCGAGCGGCCAGTTGGCGAGTTGGCGAGTTGGTGGGTTGGTGAGTTGGAGTGGCGGGTCCGGAACGCGTCGCCGCCTACTGCTTCAGCGCCGCGATCATCGCCGGGACGACCTCGAACAGATCGCCGACGATGCCGTAGTCGGCGACTTCGAAGATCGGCGCGTCGGGATCCTTGTTGATCGCCACGATGGTGCTCGAGCCCTTCATGCCCGACCAGGTGCTGGATCGCGCCGGAGATGCCAAGCGCGACATAGAGCTTCGGCGCGACCGTCTGGCCCGAGCTGCCGACCTGCCGCTCCATCGGCAGCCAGCCCGCGTCGCAGATCGGCCGCGACGCCGCCAGCTCCGCGCCGAGCGCATCGGCGAGCTGCTGCGCGATCGCGATGTTCGCCTGCTCCTTGATGCCGCGGCCCGACCGAAACGATCCGCTCGGCCTGCGAGAGGTCGACCGACTGCTCGCCTCCTGGAACGGCGCCTCGGGCTTCTGCCGGATAGCGCCCGCATCGACGGTCACCGACAGCGCGCGCACCGGCGCAGGCGCGGCGCCGCGCGACGCCTGGTCCGCGCGGAACGCGCCGATCTGGAACGTCACGAAATGCGGTGACGGTCCCTGCGGCACCACGTCGGCCGCCAGCTTCCCCTGGAACATCGGCCGGACGAAGACCGCACGACCGTCCGCGTGCTTCACGGCCGTCACATCGGTGATGATCGCGCGGTCCAGCCGGGCGGCCAGCTTCGGCGCGAAATCGCGCGTCTGGTAGGTGTGCGGCAGGACGACCATCGCCGGCGGCGAGCGACGCAACGGCCGACTGCAGCGCCGCGGTGTAGCCATCGGCGGTGTACGACGCCAGCGCGGGGTCGTCGATCGTCACGACCTCGCTCACGGCAGCAGCCGACAGTTCGGCGGCCACCGGCTGCAGGGCACTGCCGGCCACGGCCACGGCGACCGGCGCGCCAGCGGCAGCCGCGATCGCTGGGCGCCCGCAACCGCCTCCCACGTCGCGCGATTCAGGCGTCCGTCCGCGTTGCTCCGCGATCACCAGAATCATTGCGCTCACCGCTGGAGCACCCGAGCCTCGTCGCGCAGCGCGCGCACGAGCTCCTTGGCCGCCTCAGCCGGCGAGCCCTCGATGATCCGCGTCTTCTTTGTCTTCTCGGGCACGTAGAGGCTCACGATCTGCTGGTGCGGCGGCGCGCCGGCGCGGCGGGCGCGACTGCGGATCTCCTTCTTCTTCGCGGCCATGATGCCCTTGAGCGTCGCGTAGCGCAGCTGGTTGATGCCGCTCTGGATCGTCAGCACCGCCGGCAGTCGGCAGCGACACCCACTGGAACCAGCCGCCCTTCGAGCTCGCGCTTCACGCGCAGCCCGGCGCCGTCCGCCTGCACGTCCATGATGATCGTGGCGTGAGCGAACCCGAGCCGCTCGGCGAGGATCACGCCGGTCTGCGCGAAGCCCTGGTCGTCGGACTGCAGGCCGGTGAGGACGACGTCGAACGCCTCGTCCTTCATCGCGGCCGAGAGCGACGCGGAAACCACGAACGCGTCCGCCGCTGCCAGCCCGTCGTCCTCGCACGTGAATCGCGCGGTCGGCGCCGCGGGCCAGCGCCTCGCGCATCACCTGCGCCACGCGTGCGGGGCCGGCCGAGCAGGCGACTACTTCGCCGCCGTGCTTCTCCTTGAGACGCAGCGCTTCTTCGAGCGCGTAGGCGTCCGGCTCGTTCATCTCGTAGCTGACGTCCTGGTCGCGGATCCAGCTGCGCGCGTCGTTCAGCCGCGGCTGCCAGTCGCGCGTCGGGACCTGCTTGATGCAGACGGCGATCTTCATGAGAGGTGTCCCGTGGGGGCCGGGTGTCAGCCTTCGTAGCGCTTGAACAGCAGCGCCGCGTTGGTGCCGCCGAACCCGAACGAGTTCGAGAGGGCATAACGGATTGCCATGGACCGGCTGGTGTGCGGCACGTAGTCGAGGTCGCACTCCTCGTCGGGCCGTTCGAGGTTGATGGTCGGGGGGACCATCTGATGATAGACGGCGAGTGCCGTGATGCCGGCCTCGAGGCCGCCGGCGGCGCCGAGCAGGTGTCCGGTCATCGACTTGGTGGACGAGACCGCCATCTTGTACGCGTGATCGCCGAAGCAGCGCTTGATCGCCAGCGTCTCGAGCTTGTCGTTGTCGGGGTCGAGGTCCCGTGCGCGTTGATGTAGTCGACCTCGTCGTGGCGGATGCCGGCCTTGCGGACGGCCATTCCATGACCCGCCGGCCGCCGTCGCCATCCTCCGACGGCGCCGTCATGTGGTAGGCGTCGGCCGACATGCCGTAGCCGACGAGCTCGGCGTAGATCGGCGCGTTGCGGCGCTTCGCGTGCTCGAGTTCTTCCAGGATGAGCACGCCGGCGCCTTCGCCGATGATGAAGCCGTCGCGATCCTTGTCGAACGGACGGCTGGCGTGCCCCGGCTCGTCGTTACGTGTGGAGAGCGCGCGCAGCGCGCCGAAGCCGCCGATGCCCATCGGGGTGATCGCCGCTTCGGAGCCGCCAGCAATCATCGCGATCGCGTCGCCGCGCCGGATGATCTCGAAGGCCTCGCCGATGGCATGCGCCGACGCCGAGCAGGCGGTGCAAGTCGCCGGGTTCGGCCCTTTCGCGCCGAACCGGATCGACACCTGGCCCGCCGCGAGGTTGATGATCGCCGACGGGATGAAGAAAGGCGAGATCTTCCGCGGGCCGCCGTCGAGCAGCGCCTTGTGCTCCCGTTCGATCGTGGTGAAGCCGCCGATCCCCGATGCGATGAACACACCGACGTCCGGGCCGTTCTCGTCGGTGACGACGAGCTTCGAGTCGTCCATCGCGAACTGTGACGCCGCGATGGCGTACTGGATGAAGATGTCCATCTTCTTGACCTCTTTCTTCTCGATGAACTTGAGCGGATCGAACCCGTTGACCTCGCCCGCGATCCGCGTCGCGAAGCCGGTGACGTCGAACCTGGTGACACGTGTCACGCCGGACGTGACCCGCGATCAGCGCCTTCCAGTTCGCGTCGGTCCCGATCCCGAGCGACGACACCAGCCCGATGCCCGTGACGACGACTCGCCGATTGCTCACGATGCTCCTATGCAGTACAGCCTGAGGGCCCCGGCCCTACTTCTTCTTGCCGTGCGACTCGATATAGTCGACGGCTTCCTTGACGCGCGTGATCTTCTCGGCGTCCTCGTCGGGGATCTCGATGCCGAACTCCTCCTCGAACGCCATCACGAGTTCGACCGTGTCGAGCGAGTCGGCGCCCAGATCGTCGACGAACGACGCGTCCGGCGTGACTTCCTCCTCGTCCACGCCAAGCTGCTCCACGATGATGCTCTTGACCTTGTCGGCTACTGCCATTCACTCCTCCTGAATCTAACTCGCCCGTCTGGAATCGCCGGGCCGTTCCGCCACCGCCTGTGACGCGTCGATGACCAGCGCCGCCTGCAACATGCGGCGAGGCGGGTCGGCGTGCGCGCACCCCCTACATGTACATGCCGCCGTTGACGGCCAGCACGTGCCCTGTAATATACGCTGCCTCGTCCGAAGCAAGAAAGCACGCCGCCGCCGCGACGTCGTCGACGCGACCGAGTCGGCCGAGCGGAATCTGCGCCGCCCAGTCGACCTGTGCCTTGTCGGCGATCGCCCGCGTCATGTCCGTGTCGATCATGCCCGGCGCGATCACGTTGACCGTGATGCCGCGTGACGCGACCTCGCGGGCGAGCGCCTTGGCGAAGCCGATGAGGCCGGCCTTCGACGCCGCGTAGTTCGTCTGGCCCGCGTTACCCATCTGCCCGACCACCGAGCTGACGGCAATGATCCGCCCGCCACGCTGCTTCAGCATCGGGCGCATCGCGGCCTGCGCCAGCGTGAAGGTCGCCGTGAGGTTCGTGGCGATCACCGCGTCCCAGTCCTCGCGCTTCATCCGCATCAGCAGCTGATCGCGCGTGATGCCGGCGTTGCTCACCAGGATGTCGAGCCGGCCGTGTTTCGCGACCACCTCGCCGGGCAGCCGCTCGAGCGCCGCCGTGTCGGTGACGTCGACGCCCACGGCTTCCGCGCGGCCGCCAGCTTCGACAATCGCGGCGACGGTCGCCGGGCGTTGTCGCCGCGCGCGGCCGCAACGACCGTCGCGCCCTGGCGGCCAGCTGCAGCGCGATGGCGCGGCCGATGCCGCGCGACGCGCCGGTGACGAGAGCGGTCTTGTCGGTGAGTTCGAACATATCAGGAGCGGCAGCGGCTTCGATGGCGGCGAGATCGTCGGGCGCGCCCGAAGCTCACGACTGTGGCCTCGCGATGGATCTTGCGGACGAGCCCGCTCAAGACGGTGCCCGGGCCAACCTCAACATACGTGGTGACGCCCTCTGACGCAAGGCGGCGCACGACGTCCTCCCAGCGCACCGGCGACGAGACCTGCGCGACCAGCGCCTCAATCGCCGCGGCAGCGGTGGACTTCGGCTCGGCATCCACGTTCGCGACGACCGGCACGCGAGGGTCGTGCGCAGCGAGCGCGCGCAGCTCGGGCGCAAGCCGCTCCTCCGCCGGCTTCATCAGCGCGCAATGGAACGGCGCGCTCACCGGCAGCGGGATCACGCGCTTCGCGCCCAGCGCCTTCGCGCGCTCGCCCGCGCGCGCCACGGCGTCGCGCGACCCGGCAATCGACCACCTGCCCCGCGCCGTTCATGTTGGCGGGGCTGACGACCTCGCCCTGCGCCGCTTCGTCGCACGCCTGCGCGACCGCGGCCGCGTCGAGTCCCAGCATCGCCGCCATCGCCCCGGTGCCGACCGGCACCGCCTCCTGCATGTAGCGCCCGCGGCGCCGCACGATCCGCAGCGCATCGGCGAACGCCAGCGTGCCCGCGGCCACGTTGGCCGAGTACTCGCCGAGGCTGTGGCCGGCCACGAACGCCGGGACGACGCCCAGCGACGCCACGAGCCGGTAGGCGGCGATGCTGACCGCGAGAATCGCCGGCTGCGTGTTCTCGGTGAGCATCAGCTGCTCTTCGGGCCCCTCGAAGCAGAGCCGGCTCAGCGGCTCGCCGAGCGCCGCGTCCGCCTCCGCGAACGTCTCGCGGCAGATCGGAAACGCCTCGGCGAGCGCCTGCCCATGCCGACCTTCTGCGAGCCCTGCCCGGGAAAGATGAAGGCGATCACTGGTGAGGTACCGCCGCGGCGGCGATGTCGCGCTCGACGCGTTGGATGAAGCTGGCCGGATGCGAAGCGATACGCCATCGCCACGGCGTTGCGCACCGCCTTCGCACTCGACCGTCCGTGTCCGACGATCGTGATGCCGGCCACACCGAGCAGCGGCGCGCCGCCGTACTCCGAGTAGTCGACGCGGCGCCGGAAGTGCCGCAGCGCCCGCTGCGTCAACAGCGAGCCCACGCGCATCGTGATCGTGCTCGACAGCTCCTCGCGCAGCAGGTGCTCGATGACGTCCGACGAGCCCCTCGCTGATCTTCAGCGCGACGTTGCCGGTGAAGCCGTCGCACACGATCACGTCGGCGGCGCCCGCTGTAGACGTCGCGCGCCTCGACGTTGCCGATGAACGCGCAGCGGCGACGCCCTTGAGCAGGCGGTGCGCCTCGCGCGTCAGCTCGTTCCCTTTCGTCTCCTCCTCGCCGATCGACAGCAGCGCCGACGCGGGGCCGATCGATGCCGAACGCCACGCGGGCGTAGACGCTGCCCATCACCGCGAACTGCAGCAGGTGATGCGGGCGGCACTCGACGCTGGCGCCGACGTCGAGCAGCACCGCCGGTCCGCGCCGGGTCGGGATCGTCGCCGCCAGCGCCGGACGATCGACGCCGGCGAGCATGCCGAACGCGCCGTGCGCGGCCATGACCGTGGCGCCGGTGTGCCCGGCGCTGAACAGCGCCGCCGCCTCGCCGCGCGCCACGAGATCGGCCGCCACCCTGATCGACGCATCGGGCTTCCGGCGCAGCGCCGCTGCCGGCGATTCGGCCATCTCGACGACGGCGTCGCATCGACCAGGCGGACCCGCGATCGCGGTCGACACCAGGGTGCCGCGCGAGCTCGCGCGCTCGATGCGCGCGGCCGGTCCGACCAGCGCCACGCCGAGGTCGAAGTGGCGGGCCGCCGCCAGCGCGCCGTCCACGACGATGCCCCGGCGCCGTGTCGCCGCCCATCGCGTCGACGGCGATCCAGATCATGGGTGCGGAGCTGGCGGGCCGGCGATGCGAGCCTACTCTTCGTTGACCGCGCGCGCCTGGCGGCCGCGGTAGTAGCCGCAGTTCGGCGCAGACGCGGTGCGGCGGCTTCGGCTCGTGGCACTGCGGGCACTCGCTGAGGCCGACCGGCCGTCAGCGCATCGTGCGTCCGGCGCTTGGCCGTCCGGGTCTTGGAATGTCGTCGTTTGGATTAGGCATCGTTCTTAGGATTCTTTCTTCAGCGTCTTCAGCGCCGCGAGACGCGGGTCTTCCCACTGAGGCTGCAGGCGCACGTCGCCGCGGTTCAGGTTCGTCCCGCAGATCGGGCACAGCCCCTTGCAGTCGTCCGAGCACAGCGGCTTCATCGGCAGCGCCAGATAGAACTGCTCCTGCATCAACTGCCCGAGGTCGATCTCGTCGTTCTCGTAGAACGCGGTGGTCAGGTCGTCTTCCTCGATCTCGCGCTCGCCCTCGCCCGTGTTGTGCGAGTGCGGCTGATAGCGCAGGTCGAACGGCGCATCGACCGGCAGCGTGAACGGCTCCAGACACCGGCTGCACGGCAGCTCCAGCGTGGTCTCGACCCGCCCGGCGAGCCGGAATTGGTCTTTGTCCTTGTAGATGTCGAACGCCAGCGACACCGGCGCGACGACCGCGAACGTCGTCGCTGTCCGGCGCCGAGCGCCGTCCGGCTGATAGATCCTGCTCGAACGTGCTCCTGCGCCGTGCGGATCTTCGCGAGATTCAGCGCAAGCATGAACCTCTCAATATACCACACCCGGCAGCCAATCCGGCACATCGCCGCGACGCTTCAAAGGACTTAGCTGCAACGACTTACGCCGGAATGCACGCGAGGCTCTGTCAGTCCGTGGCCCACGGCTTGGGGATGAAGAGCTGCTCGAACAGCCGGACGGCGTAGCGATCGGTCATGCCGGCGACGAAGTCGCGGGCCGCGGCGTCGAGCCCCTCGCTGCTCGATCGTCCGGCGATCGAGAAACGCCTCGGGCCGCTCCCGGACCTTCTCCCACAGACCCGACAGGATGTCCGACGCCTTCTTGAACTCGGCGGTCGCGATGGTGTTCTCGTAGACGGCGTCGAACAGGAACGCGCGGAGCTCCAGCAGCGCCTCGAGGATCGCGCTCGCTCATCCGGATCTCGGTCAGCCCGCCGGCCAGCGTCTCGGTGACGACGTCCTTGACCAGCGTGCCGATCCGCGCGGACGACGTGGCGCCCGAGCACCGCGACCAGGTCGGCGGGCAGGTCCTCCGGTCCGCAGCAGCTCCGCCCGCATCGCATCGTCGATGTCGTGGTTGACGTAGGCGATGAGATCGGCGACGCGCATGATCTGCCCTTCGATGCGTGCTCGCGCGCAGGGCTGGCGCCATGCCGACCGGCGCGCCCGACTTCCCCTTCGAGTGCTTGGCGATGCCGTCGCGCACTTCCCACGTCAGGTTCAGGCCGCGGCCGTCGTTCTCGAGCAGGTCGACGATGCGCAGGCTCTGCTCGTAGTGGTTGAAGCCGCCCGGCATCAGCGTGTCGATGACGCGCTCGCCGGCGTGGCCGAACGGCGTGTGCCCGAGATCGTGGCCGAGCGCGATCGCCTCGGTCAGCTCCTCGTGCAGCCGCAGCACCTTGGCGATGGTCCGCGCGATCTGCGACACCTCGAGCGTGTGCGTCAGCCGGGTGCGGTAGTGGTCGCCGGTCGGCGCGAAGAACACCTGCGTCTTGTGCTTGAGGCGGCGGAACGCCTTGCAGTGGATGATGCGATCGCGATCGCGCTGAAACGCCGGCCGGACATCGTCTTCGCGTTCGGGCCGCAGCCGGCCGCGCGAGTCGGCGCTCTTGGCCGCCTGCGGCGCGAGGATCTCGCGCTCGCGCGCTTCGAGCTGTTCGCGAATCGTCATCGCGCGATGATCTCACCGAAGGAAGCTGGTGCCGTGCGCAAGCGGCGCCGACGCCGAAGATGCTCGGCCAGCGTCTGGCCGAGGTCGGCGAACGTGCGGCGCGTCCCGAGGTCCACGCCGCGCCGGACGCGCGGGCCGGTCGACCAGCAGCGGCACGTACTCGCGCGAGTGATCGGTGCTCGGCGTCGTCGGATCGTTGCCGTGGTCGGCGGTGACGATCAGCAGGTCGTCCGGTCGCAGGCGCGGCAGCAGTCCGGCCAGCCGGCGTCGAAGCGCTCGAGGTTGGCCGCGTAGCCGGCGACGTCGTTGCGGTGGCCGTACTGGGTGTCGAAGTCCACGAGGTTCGCGAAGATCAGCCCGTTCGGCGTCCGCCGACATCTGCGTCGACGACGTGGTCCATGCCCTCGTCGTCGCTGGCCGTGTGGATCGCGCGCGGCTGATGCCGCGGCCGGCGAACAGGTCCTCGATCTTGCCGATCGCGACGACCGGGACCTGCGCGCTTCGTCAGCGCGGTCGAGCAGCGTCTCGCCGCGCGGCGGCAGCGCGTAGTCGCGACGGTTCGCTGTCCGCGTGAACGCGCCCGGGCGTGCCGACGAACGGCCGCGCGATGACGCGGCCGACGCCGAGGCCTTCCGCCGACCAGCCTGTAGGCGACCTCGCACGCGCGATACAGCTCCGGCGACCGGCACGATCTCTTCGTGCGCCGCGATCTGGAACACGCTGTCGGCCGACGTGTAGACGATCAGCGCGCCGGTGCGCATGTGCTCGGGCCCGAGCTCGTCGATGATCGCCGTGCCGGACGCCGCCTTGTTGCCGAGGACGCCGCGCCGGTCTGGCGCGAGAACTCGTCGAGCACGTCCGCCGGAGAAGCCGTCCGGGAACACCGGGAACGGCCGGTCGAGCACGACGCCCATCATCTCCCAGTGTCCGGTGACCGAGTCCTTGCCGGCCGATGCTTCGGCCATGCGTGCCGCAGGCGCCCACGGCCGACGATTCCGGCGCACGCCATCGCCGATCGACGCCACCCGCGCCGAGGCCGAGCGCCCGCAGCGTCGGGACCTCAGCGGCACCTGACGCGCGATGTTGCCGAGCGTGTTGCTGCCCTCGTCGCCATACGCCGCCGCATCGGGCAGCTCGCCGATGCCCGACGCTGTCGAGCACGATGACGATGGCGCGATGGTAGGTGGCGGCACGGCTTGATGCGCGGCTCGATGCGTGCCGTCGTCGAGCGCGCGACTGCGGCGATCGTGCGGCCGATTCGCCGGGACCGTCGAACCAGTGTAGATCAGGCTCTTTGCGGAACCAGATCAACTGACGGCGCGCGTAGCGCCGGTTCTCCTGCGCGATCAGCGCGCGCGTCGCCGCCTCGTCGCGCACGCCGTGCAGGTGCTCGAGCGCCTGGCGGTAGACGAGCCCGCCGAACGGGCGGCGCCGTTTCGGGAACGCCCGGCGCGAGCAGGCCGCGGATCTCGTCCAGCAGCCCGCGCTCGAACTGCTGGTCGACGCGCCGCGCCACCCGCTCCGACGATCTGCGCCGGCGGGAGCCGCAGGGCGATGGCCAGCGACCGCGCATCCCGGCGATCGGCGACGCGGTGTCGGCGAAGTGCGCCGTCAGCGGCCGCCCGGTCAGGAAGAACACCTCCAGCGCGCGCACCATGCGCTTGCAGGTCGCGCGGCTGGATGCGCGCGCCGACTGCGGGATCGACGCGCGCGCAGCATGCGGTGCAGGAACGCCGACGCCGCGGCGCTCGGCGATCGCCTCGAGCCGCGCACGCAGCGCGCGCGTCGCGGCCGGGCCGGGAAACAGCCCGCGCGTCAGCGCGCGGATAGTAGAAGCCGGTGCCGCCGACGAGGATCGGCAGGCGCCCGCGCGCGTGGATGTCGCGGATCGCGTCGGCCGCGTCGCGCGCGAACTGCGCCGCCGTGTACTCGTCGGTCGGATCGGCGATGTCGATCAGGTGATGCGGGATGCCGCGCCGGTCGGCCGGCGGCACCTTGTCGGTGCCGATGTCGAAGCCGCGATAGACGGCGGTCGAATCGCAGTTGACGATCTCGCCGCCGAAGCGCTCGGCAAGCGCGAGCGCCGAGCGCGCTCTTGCCGGTCGCGGTCGGGCCGAGGATCGCGACGACAGGCAGGCTTCACGCACACGTGAGGCGATGACAGAGCACGAAGCAGCGACGAAGAGCGACCAGCAGGAGGACGAGCCCGATGCTGCTGCGGCACCGGGTCACTGCGGTTCTTCGTTGTAGAAGAACGTGACGGTGAAGAACGCCTTGTCGACGGGATACTCCGGCGGCAGCGGCGCCGTCGGATTCGACGAGGCCAGCGCACCGTACGCGGCGTTGTTGAACGCGTCGACCGGCGACGGCGCCGACGACCGACGAGATCGGTGATGCGTGCCGTCCTTGTGCACGTTGAACGTGATGACGACGTGCCCCTTCATCGACATCGCCGCGTACGGAATCAGCCAGTTGCGCTTCACCTGCGCGATGAAGCGGCGGATCCACGGGCCGAACTCGACGCCCTTGGTGTCGAACTGGATGGCCGGACCGAAGGCGCCGCCGCCCTGCGGGTTCTCGAACTGATCGCTCTGCACGTAGCGCTGCAGGTTGCGCAGCGCGTCGCCGAGCGATCCGCCAGCGAGCGGCGCGCGGCCGTTCGCGCCGTCTGGCGCGGCTGCGGCTGCGGCGCGGCAACTGCAGCGGCGACTGCGCCTCGGGCAGGCGGTTCGGTCTCGGCCGCTCGGCGGCGCCGGGCTCGGGTCGGCGCGTGCCTGCTGGCCCGCCGCCGGATCGGGCGTCGGCCCCTGGCCGCGCGCCGCCTCGCGGCTCCGAGCTGCTCGACCCGCTCGGGCGTGTTGCCGCGCGAGAACGGCAGCGGGTTGGTCGGCGGCTTCGGCGCGCTCGCGCGATGCGCGCCTGGCGATCCTGATCGGACGGCTCGGCGCGCGGCCGGCGGCTTCGGCGCCTTCATGTCGACGCGGGGCTGCACGAACACGAAACGCGGCGTCGGCTCGCGCTGCTGCTGCGCTGCGACCGCGGCCGCGCGCTCGCGGCGGCGTCCGCGTCGAACGGAAACCAGTCGCGGCGCCAGCGAGCAGCAGGATCGACGCAGCACCAGGTGGACGATGATCGACAGCAGGACACCCTCGCGCCACGAGATCGCGCGGCCGACCGGCGTGATGTCGGGCCGGTAATCCTCGAAATCGAAGTACATCAGGAGGTTAACGGCAGTATATCAGCCCGCCGCGAGGTGCAGGCGTCTGGCAGAATGCCAGACTACGGCTCTGCGGGCCGTATACAGATAGACGATGCCGAAGGTCAGCGGGTCGGGCCGGATATCCGTCAAACCCGCTTTGTCGCAGAATTTTCACGAACTCGTCCGGCGACGCAAACGCGCCGACCGACGCCGGCAGGTAGCCGTACGCGGCGTTGTGCCGCGACACGAGCCGGCCGATCCGCGGCAGGACCTGATTGAAATACCAGAGGTACAGCCGCGCGAACGCCCGGGCGTGGTCGGAATCGCGAACTCGAGGATGGCGAGCCGGCCGCCGGCGTCGAGCACGCGGTGGATCTCGGCGCAGGCCGCCGCCGTGTTCTCGACGTTGCGGATGCCGAACGCGATCGTCACCGCGTCGACCGACGCGGTCGGCGACCGGGATGCGCGTCGCGTCGCCGCGGACCAGCGTGACCGGCCGTCGCAGCCCGCGCGCGCCGCAGCTTCTCGAGCCCGACGCGCAGCATCGCGCCGGCGAAGTCGACGCCGACGACGCGCGCGGCGCGCGGGCCGCGCGTCGCGCGCCGCGATCGCGAGATCGGCGGTGCCCGTGCAGAGGTCGAGCACGCGCTCGGACCCGGTCAGCGCGAGCGAGCGGATCGCGCGCCGCCGCCAGCGGCGATCGATGCCGGCGCTGAGCAGGTGGTTGAGGAGGTCGTAGTGCCCGGCGATCGCGTCGAACATCCCCGCGATGCGCGTCGGGCGATTTCGAAAGTGTCACGGTCAGTTCGTCACGAGTGCTCGAACGGTTCAGGCGATCCGCCTGTCGCGGATCTCGACGGTCTCGTGAGGCGCTGACGGACCGGCTCACTGCCCGACCTGCCCGTCCACGGCGGATAGAGGTCGTGGTCGAAGCCGAGCGCCGGAGGATCTTGCCGGCCATGAAGTCGGCGAGGTCGTCGAGCGTCTTCGGCAGCTGGTAGAACGCGGGCATCGCCGGCAGGATCACCGCGCCGGCCTCGGCGCAGAGCACCATGTTCCTCAGCTGCGGCAGGCTCATCGGCGTTTCGCGCGGCACGATGACCAGCGGCGCGCCGCTCCTTGAGCATCACGTCGGCGGCCCGCTCGACCAGGTTGCGCGACAGGCCGTGCGCGACGCCGGCGAGCGTCTTCATCGAGCACGGCACGATCGCCATCCCGCGCAGCCGTGGCTGCCGCTCGCGATCGTCGCGCCGAGATCGCGGTTGCTGTGCAGGTCGATGGTCCCGGCGCGACACGCCGTCGCCGTACTTCTCCGCGAGGAACGGCAGCAGCCGATCGACGGTCGCCTCGTCGCCCAGCTCGTCGCGCAGCAGCCGCCGGCCGTAGTCGGAGACGACGAGCTCGACGTGCAGGCCGCGCGCGAGCAGCGCCGCCAGCGTGCGCGTCGCGTAGAGCGCGCCGCTGGCGCCGGTGATGCGCGCATGCGCCATCGACGGCGGACGCGTTCAGCGGACATAGATCGACAGCGGCGAGCACGAGCAGGTACAGGATGCCGACGTAGCCGTTCAGATCGAACGCGCGCTTCACCTGCGACAGGTCGTCGGCGCGCACCAGCGACTGCTCGTAGACGAGCAGCAGCGCGACGAGCGCCGACGCCGGCGAGGTAGAACGGCGGCAGCGGCGTCGACCCACGCCAGCGCCACGAGGCAGACGACCGCGACGACGTGCATCACGCGCGAGATCGTCAGCGCGCCGCGGCACGCCGAAGCGGACCGGAATCGATCGCAGCCCGTGCGCGCGATCGAAGTCGATGTCCTGGCACGCGTAGAGCACGTCGAACCCGCCGACCCAGGCGCCGATCGCCGCCGCCAGCAGCCACGGCTCCCAGCCGCCGCGCGCCGCCGACCGCCAGCCATCCGCCGACCGGCGCGACCGCCATCGCCAGGCCGAGGAACAGCTGCGTCCACGTGGTGTAGCGCTTGGCGAGCGAGTACCAGAACACGATGGCCAGCGCGACCGGCGAGAGCAGCAAGCAGAGCGGGTTCAGCTGCCAGGCGGCGATACACGAACACCGCCGAAGCGACGGCGACGAACAGCGTCGGCCTCGACGCGCGCGACATCGCGCCGCGCGGGATCTCGCGGCTGGCCGTGCGCGGGTTCAGCGCGTCGAAGCGCGCGTCCACGAGCCGGTTGAACCCCATCGCCGCGCTGCGCGCCGCCACCATCGCCACGAGAATCCAGCCGACGACCGGCCACGTGATCGGCGTGCTGCCGCGACGCCAGCAGCGCGCCGGCCAGCGCGAACGGCAGCGCGAACACCGAGTGGCTGAAGCGGACGAACGAGAGATAGGTGCGGACCCGCGCAATCATTGAGGAACAGGCTCCGCCGGCACGTCATGCGCTCCACCCAGCGGACACTGCGTCCGGCTCGATGCCGGACACCAGATATTCTTCCACATCGTCGATGCCCGGCGGAATCGCCACGGCGAGCAGCCGCGCGCGCTTGCCCGGCTCGATCGTGCCGTAGTCGAGCGCTCGAAACCGAGCGCACGCGCCCCCTGCCGCGTGGCGCTGTCGAGCAGCGTCGCGCCGGCACCGACGGCGCAAGCGCGCGCATCGCCGCGAGCTCGGCGAACACGTTCAGGTCGGGCGTGCTGGCCAGGCTGTCGGTGCCGACGGCGACGCGGACGCCGGAGGCGTAGAACGCCGCGATCGGCGGCGTGCCGGCGCCGGTGTGGCGGTTGCTGCGCGGGCAGGTGACCAGCGTGGCACCGCTGCGTGCGAGCGCGCGCCAGATCGGCGGCGCGTCATCTGCACGCCGTGGACCGCGAGCACCGCGGCCTCGAGGAAGCCGCTCTCGTCGAGATACTGCCACGGGGCTGACTCCCGGTGCCGTCCACGCGGGATCCCACGCGCCGATCTCCTCGAGCAGCGCGCGCCAGGGACCGCCGCCTGTGCGATGAACTCGACTTCGTCGGCCGACTCCGCGAGGTGGACGCTGCACGGCGACCAGGACGCGATCGAGCGCGGCGCGCATCGCACGGAACACGGCGGCGCGACCGAGTACGGCGCGTGGGCGGCAAGGCTCGGCGCGGACCGTTCTGGTCGGCATCAAGCGTGTCCAGGCGCGCAAGGCGCGTCAGTCGACGATGGCGTCCGGGTCGGGCGCGTTGAACCGAATCAGCTCGTAGAACACCACGCCGGCGAGCCTGCTGCAGGAGAGCGGCTCGAAGGTCACCAGCGTGTTGCTGATGTCGCCGACGAGCGCCGTGCCGCATGCTCACCGCCTCGGCGATGCCTGCGGCGATGCGCCGCCAGAATCTCGCGTCGAGTCGCGATCGGGACGCTCCCGGCGAGCGCGCCATCACGCCGCGGATCCACGAGACGAACTCCGAGGCGGGCGGCACTGTGTCACGCAGATACGAGAGCTCGAGGTGCGTGTGCGCGTTGACCAGGCCGGGCAGCAGCACCACGTTCCCGAGGTCGCGTTCGACCGCGTGCGGCCGGCGCGTCCCTGCCCGACGCCACGATCCGGCCGCGCTCGACCGCGACCCAGCCGTCGCGCATCGGCGGTCCGGCGATCGGCAGCACCCAGGACGCGTGATACCGGATCACGACTCGGATGACGCGCAGCTGCTTGCCGGCGCGGCTGCGCGCCGGGTAGTTCACGAGCTCCGGCGGGACGCTGGTGTCGCCCGCTTCGCGCGCTGTCGCGAGCTCGAGCATCCGCGGCACCTCACGCTCGCGGAAGATCGGATCGCCGAGCACCTCGTAGTGCATGTTGCGGCGCTTCGCGATGAAGCCGGCGTCCTCGATGTTGCGGACGATCTCGACTTCGTCCATGCAGTAGCTCGCCCCGGCCGCGCGCACGACGTTCTCCTCGATCATCACGCTGCCCATGTCGTTCGCGCCGTACGCGAGACTGAGCTGCCCCACCTTGCCCGCCCTGCGTCACCCACGACGCCTGCAGGTTGTCGAAGTTGTCGAGCACGATGCGCGCGATGGCGAGCGTGCGCAGGTAGTCGATGCCGGTGGCCTCGCTGCCCGCCAGCTCGGTGTGATCGGGCTGATAGCTCCAGGTGATGAACGCCGTGAAGCCGCCGGTCTCGTCCTGCAGCGCGCGCAGCCGCAGCAGGTGCTCGAGCCGCTCTTCGTCGGTCTCAACCGTGCCGTACATCATCGTCGCCGTCGTGCGCAGACCCTGCCGGTGCGCGTGCCGCATCACGTCGAGCCACTCGTCGGCCGTCGCCTTGCCGTAGCAGTGCAGGAGCTTCGCGCACGCGGTCGACCAGGATCTCGGCGCCGCCGCCGGGGACGCTGTCGAGCCCGGCCGCGATCAGCCGGTCGAGGACCGTCGGGACCGGCAGCTGCGACAGCCGCGACAGGTGAATGACCTCGGGCGGCGACAGCGCGTGCAGCTTGAACGCGGGATAGCGCTCCTTGATCGCGCGGAACAGGTCTTCGTACCACGTGAGCGGCAGATCGGGGTTGTGTCCGCCCTGGAGAAGCAGCTGGACGCCGCCGACCGCGATCGTCTCGTCGATCTTCCGGAACAGCTCGTCGAACCCGAGCACGTAGCCTTCGGGCGATCCGACCGGCCGGTAGAACGCGCAGAAGTTGCATTTCGCGACGCAGACGTTCGTGTAGTTGACGTTGCGGTCGATGATGTAGGTGACCATGCCGTCCGGGTGCTTGCGCGCGCGGACGAGGTCGGCGAGCTGGCCGAGCAGCGGCGTCGGCGCGGTCCGGTACAGCGTCAGCGCCTCGTCTGCGCCGATGCGCTCCCCCGCGCGCACCTTGTCGGCAATCTGCTCGATCGTCATGGCATCTCGGGTCGGACCGCACGGTCCGTGTTACACCGCGTCACCTGCGAACCGGGGCTCGATGGCCCGCGCTACGACGCCGGCCTCGGCCGCGTAATGGTAGAAGCGCTCGAGCCCGGCGCGCTCGTCCGGACCAAGGTGGTAGCGGATATTATCCCGCAGGTATCGGGCGCCGATGGCCCTCTCCGCAGGATCGTCGAAGGCGGCGGCCGCAATCGCCTCGGTGCTGGCACATCCCTGGTCGCGCGCACGCTGCAGGCTTTCGATGGTCGCCGCGTTGAGCACGTCGTCCGGTCCCGCCCAGAACGCGTACACGAACGGCAGACCCGTCGTGCGCAGCCAGAGATCGCCCAGGTCGATCTTCTCGACTTCCACGGTCCGCCGTGCGCCTCCCGCGGCGGGCAATTCCAGCGGACCCGCAGGCTGAAAGAGCGCGACGTCGCCGATCATGAGCGCCGCGTCGCTGCCGGTGAGCATCGCTACGAGATCCGGCCCATGGTTCTCGAGATACGGGGTGATGCCGAACACGCGGGCGCACATCACGCGTACGAGCGCCACGGAGGTGCGCGAGCTGGTGTCGACCGCGATCGATCGGACGTCACGCACGTCTCGCGTCGTGTACAGCGCGACAGAGGCGACGGGGCCCCGCGATGCGATCGCCAGGTCCGGCACGATGCTGTAAGGGCCGCGCCCGGCCGGCGCGCGCAGGTATTCGATCGACGGGATCAGGCCGAGATCGATCTCGCCGGCGTGCAGCAGGTCGGCGCACCGCGACGGCAGGTCGAAGCGCACGGAGAAGCGCGGATCGCGCTCGAGACCGTAGACCAGCGGGCGGGCGTTCAGGTAGCCAACGGCCCCGATTCTCGTCGGGCTCATCGGGCCCGCGCGTCGAAACGGCCGTCGCGCTCGACCGGCTCGAACCCCGCCGCGGCGATGTTGCGCCGCACCTCCTCCAGCGGCGCGCGCCGGCGTCCTTCGCTGAGGTCGTCGAGTGGCGACACCGCGTCCAGATCGTCGGCGCCGACGGTCAGCGCCACCTGGGCGAGCTTCGGTCCATACAGCGTCCAGTCAACCTGGATCGACTCCACATTCGACACCAGCAGCCGCGCGAGCGCCACCCGGCGCACATCGTCGTACCCGGTGGTCGGAACCGCGGGATTCACGACACGCGGCAGAGGAGCGAACGCGAGGACCACACCGACGTCGTACTGGAGCGCCGCGATCTGGCGATAGAGCACGGGCACCTCGGCCGACGGCAGCTTGTGAACCGTGAGCCTCGCGAGCCGGAGACCCGCGATGTTCACTTCTTCGATCGCAAGGCGCGGCTCGCGGAGGCGATCGAAGGGAGCCTCGGCCAGCACCTCGAGGCCGGCCTGCCGCAGGTTCTCGAGGAGCAATCGCAGCGTCATCTTCTCGGCGGCGGCGATCGCCTCGAGGTCGTCCAGCGAATACGCGGAGACCGGCGTCCCGCCTGCCGCCGCCAGCACCTCAGTGACGCGCGTCACCGCCGCGGCACCGTTCGCCGGCGTCCCGGCAATGCGCACCTCGCCTGCCGCGGGCGGCACCGTGATCGGCGCCCCCGGCTCAGCGGCGACCTCGACCACACGGACGTAGGTCGTGCGCGTGCCGTGGATGTTGCGCCGCACCTCGTCTGCAGCGATGCCGAGGCTGATGATGTCGTGGGTGGTCTCGAGAGCCGCCAGTTCTGCGTTGGTCACCGTCATTCCAGCCGATGATTTTATCAGCGGTCACCAGAAAGGCACAGCCGGGCGCCGGATTCACGTCAGTCGGGGGAGCTGTGCCCGCGCACCTCGGTTCGGAAACGGCCGAATTCGAGCGAACCCGGCTGGCAAGCGCGTTGCGTGACCGATGAGTATGCCCAGCAGCACGCGCGCCAACACCTTCTTGCAGCGTCTCGTCGGCGCGGCGGCCCTCGACGCCGCGATCTACGAGGAGGTAGAGGCCGATCCTGCGGCAACCGGGCAGGCAATGACGGTGGTGGTGGTGTCGGCTGTGGCGATCGGAATCGGCGCCAGCGGCTTTGGGCTCGGGCTGGCGGCGGTCGCGTTCTCGGGCGTCCTGGCGCTGGTGACCTGGGCAGCGTGGGCGCTGCTCATGTTCGAGGTCGGTGTCCGGTTGCTTCCCGGCCGCGAGACGCGATCGAACCCGTATGAGCTGCTGCGCACGCTCGGCTTCGCGGCGACGCCAGGTTTCGCCGCCGTGCTCGCCGCGGTGCCGGGCGTCACGGTGCCGGTGCTCGCTGGCGTGCTGGTCTGGATGCTGCTGGCGATGGTCGTCGCGGTGCGCCAGGCGCTGGACTTTCCGTCCACCGGCCGGGCGCTCGCCGTGTGCGCGCTCGGCCTGGCGCTCGCGCTGACGCTGGCGATGGGGCTGGGCCTGCTGTTCGGGCCGACAGTCTCCGACTGACTTGCGACTTGGGACTACATCGCCTCCACAATCTTCGTCGCCAGCGCCAGCGCCTTCCGGCCCTGCGCACCGTCCACGCTCGGCGCCCGCCCCGAGGCGACGGCGTCCACGAAGTCGATCAGCTCGCGCTTGAGCGGCTCCTCGTTCGTGACCGGCATGTCGCCGCCCTGGATCGACGGCATCGGGCCGTCGCCCGTGACGAGCCGATACGTCTCCAGCTTCTGCGCGGCGTAGTCGATCGACACATACGCCGCCGGCTGGAAGAACCGGATCTTGCGGACCCGGTCGCGGCTGATGCGGCTGGCCGTCAGGTTCGCGATGCAGCCGTTGGCAAACCGGAGGCGCGCGTTCGCGATGTCCACTCGCCCGGTGAGCACCGGCACACCGACCGCCTCGATCGACTCGACGTCCGACGTGCACGAGCGAGAGCACGACGTCGAGGTCGTGGATCATCAGGTCGAAGACCACGTCGATGTCGAGGCTCCGCTCCGGAAACGTCCCGAGACGGTGCACCTCGATGAACCGCGGATCGTGCAGCATCGGTCGCGCCGCTTCGACCGCCGGGTTGAACCGCTCGGTGTGTCCCACCGCCAGGGCGACCCCGCGCGAGGCTGCCGCCGCAATCATGGCGTCGGCCTCGGCGAGCGAACGCGCCATCGGCTTCTCGACGAGCACCGGCACGCCCGCCTGCAGGAACGGCAGCGCGATCTCGAGGTGCCGCTCGGTCGGCACGGCAATCGTGACGGCATCGACCTGGCCCTGCAGATCGGCCGCGTCGAACAGCGGCTGCGTGCCGTGCGCGGCCGCAATCTCCGTGGCGCGCGCGCGGTTGGTGTCCACAACCGCGACGAGCTCCACGCCATCGAGCGACGAGAGGATGCGTGCGTGATGTTTTCCGAGATGCCCGACGCCGACGACGGCCACCCGCATGCTCATCCCTGCTCCGTGCCCTGCCCGCACCTTCGACCGCACGGCCGACGATGGCGATGCCGGCGGCGTCGGCGGCTGCCACGATCGCGTCGCCGTCGATCATCAGCGTCTTGCCGGCGTCGACCGACAGCGCGGTCGCGCCCGCGGCCTTCATCGCCCGAATCGTCGCCACGCCGACGACAGGCACGTCGAACCGCATGTCCTGATTCGGCTTGGCGACCTTGACGATCGCAACGCCCGCGCCGGCGAGCTGGCCGGCCCGCGCGATCACCTGGTCGGTCCCTTCCATCGCCTCCACCGCGACGACGGCCGACGACTTCACCGCGATCGTCTGGCCGATGTCGAGGCCGGCGATGGCGTCGGCGATCCGGTACCCGAACGCCAGGTCGGCCTGCTCCTCTGGCGTCGGCGCCCGTTTCGTGAGCACGCCGTCTCGCGCCAGCAGCGGGGCGAGGAAGGCCGGTCGAGTCGACGAGCTCGATGCCGTGGTCCCGCAGGACGTCGGCCACGGCCGCGATGATCGCGTCGGTGTTCCTGGCCTTCAGCTTCATCAGCACGCCCGATCGCCGTCAGGTCGGGCACGATGTCGGCGAACAGCTTGGTGTGCTTGACCTGACCCGCCATCACCGCCTGGGTCACGCCGGCGCGCTTCGAGCAGCTCGATCCAGGTTCCCAGCTGGCCGAGCGAGACCCAGTGCAGCGCGGCCGCCGGAGCCTGCGCCGCGACCGCGTCGAGATCCGGAAACGCTTCCTCCTTGAGCGCGATGACCGTGACGTCGTGGCCCGCGCCCCGCGCGGCCTCGAGCACGAGGAAGGGAAACCGGCCGTTGCCGGCAATCAACCCGAGGTGCACGCTACTCGTCCGAGAGCAGTTCCTCGGTCCTGCGCGTCGCCCGCCGCAGGATCACGCCGCGCTGCGAGGTGCCGGATGAAGTCGACGAGGTACTGCACTTCCGGGCAGGCGAGCGTGCTGTCGCGCTCGATCTGCCTGCAGCGCGCTGGTCGTATTGAGCTTCGACTGCAGCAGGTAGCGGAACGACCGCTTCAGCTTCGTGATGACGTCGGGCGTGAAGCCCCGCCGCATCAGCCCGATCGTGTTCAGCCCGAAGATCCGCGCCGGCGGCTGCCGACCGTGCGCGCGAACGGCAGCGCGTCCTTCGTCATCACCGAGTAGCCGCCGATGAACGCATGGCGCGCCGACGCGGCAGAACTGGTGCACGCCAGAACCGGCGCTGATGTTCGCGAAGTCCTCGACCGTGACGTGTCCGCCGAGCGTCGCCATGTTGCCGAAGATCGTGTGGTTGCCGACGTGGCAGTCGTGCGCGACGTGCACGTACGCCATGAACACGTTGCGGTCGCCGATCTCGGTCACGCCGCCGCCGCCGTCGAGTGCCGCGGTGAATCGGTGACGAACTCGCGGAAGATGTTGCTGCGGCCGATCGACGAGGCGTGTCCGTCGCCCTTGAACTTCAGGTCCTGCGGAACGAGGCCGATCGACGCGAACGGATAGATCTCGGTGCCCTCGCCGATTTCGGTGCTGCCGTCGATGACCGTCGAGGCGCCGATGCGGCAATCGGGACCGATCGTCACGTGCGGGCCGATCACCGCGTGCGGACCGATCGTGGTGCCCTCGCCGACGCGCGCCGACGTGGTGGACGATCGCCGTCGGGTCGATCTCGCGTGCGATCCGGCACCAGCCCGAGCAGCAGCTCGCACTCGGCGACGACCTGGTCGCCGACGATACGCGGTCGCCTGCGCGCGCGCCAGCGCCGCGCGGCGCCGGCCGAGCGTGATCTCGAGCCGGAGCCGATCGCCCGGCACCACCTGCCGGCGGAACTTCGCGTCGTTGACGCCGCGCAGGTAGACGCGCGTGTTCGGCGGCGCGTCCTCGCGCTCGCAGCAGCAGGATCGCCGCGACCTGCGACAGCGATTCGAGCATCAGCACCGCCGGCATGAGCGGCGCGCCCGGGAAAGTGTCCCTGGAAGAACTCCTCGTTGACCGTGACGTTCTTGACCGCGACAAGGCGCCGTCCCGGCTCGTGCTCGGTGATCGCGTCGACGAGCGGCGACGGATACCGGTAACAGAGGCGATCCAGCGCCTGGGGAATGTTGATGGACACTTCCGGCAGTTTATCAGACAACCGAGGCGGCACCGGCCGCGCGGTGAGCAGGCCGTGCGCCCGCTGCGGCGTCTAGCAAGTAACGGTGTCGGTCCGCAGGGGGAACGGCCATAATAGAGGGCAGCTTCAAGGAGTCCAATGAGTCGATTCAAGCTCGCACTGCTGCTTGCCGGTGCGGTGTCCGTGTCCGCGTGCAGCAACAGCACGACCAACATTCCGACGCAACCTTCCCAGCCGAACTACGTTACGGATTCGTTCGACGGCTCCATCAACCGGAACGGGGCCGCGACGCACCCGTTCAGCGTTTCCTCGGCCGGCGTCATCACCGCCACCATTCAGACGGTGAGCGATTCGTCGAAGAGGATCGGTCTGAGCCTGGGGACGTGGAACGGGACCGCCTGCGCCAGTCATCATTGCCAACGATCAGGCCGCGGAGGGGACGACCGTCACCGGCCAGGCGACTGCGTTCGGTACGTTGTGCGTTCGGGTGTACGATGCGGAACGTGGTGGATCCGCTCGATTACTCGCTCCGGGTGATTCACCCGTAGGAGCCGGCCGGAGGCCCGGGCGCGGCGACGCGCCCGGGGTCCTGGCAGAAACGTTCTACTTCGCGGCGGCGTCCAGCTGCTTCACGGCTTCGAGCGTGAGGTCGAGGCCGGGCTCGGCCCAGATCACGCCCGAGTCGCCGGCGCTGAACAGCACCTGCAGGCCCTTCTCCTTCGAGAGCTGCTTCGAGGATCGGCATCAGCTTGCTCCTGGAACTCCTGCTGGAGCTGCTGCTGCAGCTCGTGAGCTCGGCCTGCGCGTCCTGCTCGAAGCGCTGGCCTTCGACGCGTCTGGCGCTCGATGTCCTTCTCGAGCTGGCCGCGCGCCTGATCGCTCATCACGCTGCCGCTGGTCTGCAGCTTCTGCTGATTGCCCTGCAGCGCCTTCGCCTTCTCGGCGCCCTCCGTCTGCTTCTTCTGCGCCAGCGCCTGCACCTTGGCCGTGGCCGCCTTGCCGTCGGCCGACAGCTGCGCGATCGCCTGCAGGTTCACGAACGCGAGCTTCGCACCCTGCGGGAACGGCGCGGGCGGCTGCGGTGTCGGCGCCGGTGCCGCCGCGGCTGCGCCGGCGCGGCGGGCGCCGGCGGGTTGCCGGCGCCGGCGCCGGCTGCGCGGGCGCGCGGGCGCGGCCGGAGCCGGGCCCGCGGGCTGAGCCGGCCGCCTGAGCCAAGACGGGCGACGCGCTCACACGAGCGCCAGCGCCGCGGCAATAGCGAAACCTTTCATTACGGCAAATCCTTTCGAGAGAACAGAATCACGGCGATTTTATCAGAACGTCGTCCCCACGGCGAAGCGGAACTGGAACGCCTTCTGCGGCTGCAGCTGGTTGTTGAGCACCCCGACCCGCTGACGGGTTGTAGGCGAAGATCAGCCGGAACGGGCACGTTCAGCACCGGCATGAAGAAGCGGATCTCGGCGCCGGTCGACGTCTTGAAGTCGCTGTCGCTGCCGGTGACAGTGTCGGCTCGGCGCTCGGATCGGTCAGATCGCAGCTGCAGCGGGTCGACGAGCAGCGGACGGCGGCGGACAATCGCGGATGTCTCGTTCCAGGCGAACGGCTGCCGTGTCGCGCACCTGGCCGGCGTCGTAGAACAGGATCAGCCGCACCGGCCCGGCGATGTGGATGATCTGCTCGAAGTTGAACAGCAGGCTCTTGTTGCCGCCGAGCACCAGGCCGGTGACTCGGAGGTCCGGTCGGGCCCGATCGATGCGGAGGTCGAAGCCGCGGACGCTGTACTCGCCGCCGAGGAACAGCTTCTCGAAGATCGGCAGGTCGAGCGATGCGCCGAAGGTGCTGGACGTACTCGACCTGGGCGCGGAAGCCGAGCGACATCCGCGCGTTCTGCCGGAAGAACGACACGCCTTCGACCGTCGGCTTGTAGAAGTTGGTGTTGCCGCCGAGCCCGGCGAGATCGATCGACAGCGTGAACCGCTTGCCGGTGGTCGGGAAGATCGGCTGGTCGACGGTGTTGTAGACGATGCTCGGCACGACCTTGCTGATGATGCGCTGCGCCGCTCTCGTGCGCCGATGCAGCGAGCGAATCGCGCAGGAACGGGTTGCGCGCCAGCAGCAGCGGATCGTAGTAGCTGGCGTTGATCTCGGTGACCCGCACCCGCTCGTAGCTGTAGTTCGTGAACATCCGCGTGAAGCCGGTGCCGAGCGGGAACCCGAAGGTCAGCACGCCGCCGGTCGACTTCTGCGTGAACTGGCCGACGTAGCGGACTTCGCTCTTGAACAGGTTCACCCCGCCGGTGATGTTGCGGTCGAACAGGAACGGCTCGGTGAACGCCAGCGTGTAGTTCTGCGCGCGCTGAGCCGCCCTGCAGCGACACCGTGAGGCTCTCGCCGCGGCCGAGGAAGTTGGCGGTCTGGAACGACAGCTGGCCGAAGAACCCTTCGAACTGCGACACGCCGGCGCCGAACGTCAGCTGGTTGCGGTTCTGCTCTTCGAGCTTCATCCTGCACGTCGACCTTGTTGTCGGCGTTCGGCGTCTTGTCGACGTTGACGTCCTTGCCGCGGACCCTCGAGCGCCTTGAAGTAGCCGAGCTGGTTCAGCCGCCTGATGCTGTACTTCAGCGCCTCGGTGTTGAACACGCCGTTCTCGTACAGCCGCAGCTCGCGCCGGATCACGTTGTCGCGCGTCGTCGTGTTGCCGGTGAAGATGATGCGGTTGACGAAGTACTGCTTGCCTTCCTGAATCTGCAGCGTCACGTCGACGGTCGGCGGGCCCTTCCGGCTTCGCGGCTCGACCGCGGCGAGCGCCGCCGGCGTCGCAGGCTCGGCCGGGTTCGGGTCGTCGCTGAACTTGTAGTCCGGATAGCCGGTGAACTCCATGTAGCCGCCGGCGCCGTAGATCTCCTGCGCCTTCTGGAATCCCTTGCGGACCTCCTTCTGGCTGTAGTACTCGCCCGGCTTCGAACTTGAAGAGCGGCTGCAGCGCCTCGGTCTTCACGACCGTGTTGCCGGCGACGTCGAAGCTCGCCGACCCGGTAGCGCGTGCCCTCGGTGACCGGGATGCGCAGCTCGACCCAGCGCGTCTTCTTGTCGTCGAGTCGCCGAGGTCGCGCAGCTCCGGCTCGCCGACCTGCGCCTTGACGTAGCCGCGGTCGCGGTAGTACTCGCATCACCCGCTCGGCGTCCTCCTCGAACTTCGTCTCCTGGTAGGTGCCGCGGCCGGTGATCCACGAGAGCCACCAGTGCGACTTGTTCTCCTTCATCCGCTGCCGCAAGCGTGCCGTCGCTCGATCGCCTCGTTGCCCGTCGAACTCGACCTGCTGGATCTTGACCTTCGGCCCCTCGTTCATCAGTGAAGGTGAGGTGCACGAGCTTGGGTCCGCCGGCGCACTTCCTTGATCTCGTGCGTGACCTCGGCCGACTGGAAGCCCTTCTCCTTCAGCATGTCGCGGACGATGCCTTCGACCTTCCGGATCAGCGCCGGATCGATGAAGGTGTCGAGGCGGATCTGCGGCGTTGTTCTCCTTCAGCTTCTCGTCGATCTTCGGTCGTCTCGACCTTCTTCGAGCCGGTGAAGTCGACGATCTTCACCCGCTGCCGCTCCTCCATGTTGTAGATGACGAGCTTGCCGATCGACGCCGTTGGAGAAGGTGTAGTCGCTGGTCTCAATCGAGAGGTTGTCGAGGAAGTTGGTGCCCCACAGCCGCTTGAAGTCCTCGCGGATCGTCCTGCTCGACGTCCTCGTCGTACGGGCACCCAGACGCCCTCGACGGGCGGCTGGCCTTGAGCTGGATGTAATAGAGGTAGGTCTGATAGTCGACGAGCGAGATGTTGCCCTGCGCCTCGAAGCAGGGCGCGATCAGATAGACCACCGGACCGGAGCCGGCCGGCGGCAGCGCGCGGGGCGGCGGGATCGGCTGGCCGCAGATCGTCGCCGGGTGGCCGCCGGCGCGGCGGCTGTGGGCGCCGGCGGCGGCGCTGCGCCCACGCGGCTGCGCAGCCGGCAGCACCAGGACAGGCCAGCACCAGACCTAACGCGTTTGAACATGCGGAACTTCCTGAGCATCGGCGCAGGTCGAAGTCCTTACTTTACTGGATTTTAGACGCTGAACAGACGTGTCGGCCGGGCGGAACCGAGGCCGGCCGGGGACTCGGAACCTGGAACCGGGAACGTGGAGGCCTGGCCGGGAACGTCAGCCGTCATTCCTGAGCGCCATTCCGAGCCCAGTTCTGACCAACTGTCCAAGTACCAACTGCTCAGTCCGTCTAGGAGAGCTTCCGGCCCGCCTCGAGCTCGCCGGCCGGGCCGGTAGGCGAGCGCCCCGGCGTCCAGGTAGACCTCGATCTCGCCGCCCCGCAGGTGGCCGCGGATGAGCTCTTCGGAGAGCGGATCCTCGACGTACCGCTGGATGGCCCGGCGCAGCGGCCGGGCGCCGTACGAGCGGTCCTTGCAGGTGACCTCGATGATCCAGTCGACCACCTCCGGCGTCAGCGCGATCGTCAGCTTCCGGTCGACCAGGTTCTCGTTCAGCTGAGTGACCAGCAGCGCCATGATCCGCCGCAGGTCGTCGTCGGTCAGCGCCTCGAAGACGATGATCTCGTCGATGCGGTTGATGAACTCGGGGTTGAAGGTCCGCTTCACCTCGCCGAGCACCATGTCGGTGACGCTCTTGTCGATGGCCGCCGGTCTCGGCCGACTGGAAGCCCATCGAGCTCTTCTTCTGGATGAAGCGCGCGCCGATGTTCGACGTCATGATGATGATCGTGTTCTTGAAGTTCACACGATTCCCGAGGCCGTCGGTGAGGTGGCCGTCTTCGAACACCTGCAGCAGGATGTTGAAGATGTCCGGGTGCGCCTTCTCGATCTCGTCGAGCAGCACCACCGAGTAGGGGTTCCGCTTCACCTTCTCGGTGAGCTGACCGCCCTCTTCGTGCCCGACGTATCCGGGCGGCGAGCCGATCAGCTTCGAGACCGAGTGCTTCTCCATGTACTCCGACATGTCGAAGCGGATGAGCGCGTGGTCGCTGCCGAACAGGAAGTTGGCGAGCGCCCGCGCCAGCTCGGTCTTGCCGACGCCGGTCGGCCCGAGGAACACGAAGCTGCCGACCGGACGGTTCGGGTTCTTGAGCCCGGCGCGCGAACGGCGGATGGCGCGCGAGATCGCCGAAATCGCCTTCTCCTGGCTGATCACGCGCCGGTGCAGCTCGCGCTCCATCCGCAGCAGCTTGTCGCCCTCGTCCTGGTTGATCGACGCCATCGGCACGCCGGTCCACTTCGACGACGACCTCGTCGATCTCCTGCTTGCCGACGACGACCTTGCGCGCGCTCGACTTGACGTCGAACTTCTCGCGGACGAACTGCAGGTTCTCGCGCGCGGTCACTTCCTGCTCGCGGTAGAACTGCGCCTTCTCGAAGTCCTTCTGCGAGACGGCGCTCTCCATCTGCTCGACGGCGACGCGGATGCTCTTGTTGATCTCGCCGAACTCCTCGCTGTAGCCCGCCTCGCTCAGCTTGGCGCGCGCGCCGGCCTCGTCGACCAGGTCGATCGCCTTGTCGGGCAGGAACCGATCGGTGATGTAGCGGTTCGACTGGTAGACCGCGGCTTCGATCGCCTCGCGCGTGTACTCGACGTGATGGAAGCTCTCGTAGCGATCCTTCACGCCGAGCAGGATCTCGATCGTCTCGCGCTCGCCCGGCGGATCGACCTTGATCGCCTGGAAGCGGCGCTCGAGCGAGCGGTCCTTCTCGATGTACTTCCGGTACTCGGCGGGCGTCGTCGCGCCGATGCAGCGGATCTCGCCGCGGCTCAGCGCCGGCTTCAGGATGTTGGCGGCGTCGAGCGACCCTTCGGCCGATCCCGCGCCGACCAGCGTGTGCAGCTCGTCGATGAAGACGATGATGTTCGGGTTGTCGGTCAGCTCCTTCATGATCGCCTTGAGGCGCTCTTCGAACTGACCGCGGTACTTCGTGCCGGCGACGATCAGCGAGATGTCGAGCGCGAGGATCCGCTTGTCGGCGAGGAAGTGCGGCACGTCGCCGTAGACGATCTTCTGCGCCAGCCCCTCGACGATGGCGGTCTTGCCGACGCCCGGCTCGCCGATGAGCACGGCGTTGTTCTTGGTGCGCCGGCAGAGCACCTGCTGCACGCGCTCGAGCTCGTGCTCGCGGCCGACCAGCGGATCGAGCTGGTTCTTCATCGCCGACTCGGTGAGGTCGCGGCTGAACTCGGCGAGCAGCGGCGTTTCCTTCACCCGCGTCAGCGTGGTCTTCTCGTTCAGGAGCTGGACGATGTCCTCGCGGACCGCGTTCAGGCGCATCCCCTTTTCCATGAGGATGGAGGCGGCGACGGACCGCTCCTCGCGCAGGATGCCGAGCAGCAGGTGCTCGGTGCCGATGTAGTTGTGCAGCAGCCGGTCGGCCTCTTCGGCCGCAAACTGCAGCACCCGCTTGGTTTCCGCGCTGAACGGGATCTCGACCGAGGTCGAGACCTTCTCGCGGAACACGGTGCGGCCTTCGATTTCCTTGCGGATGTTTTCGAGCGACAGATGCGAGCGCGCGAAGATGCGGCTCGTGAGCCCCTTGCCCTCGCGAATCAGGCCCAGAAGGAGATGCTCGGTCTCGATCGAGATGCTGCCGAGCTGGCTGGCCTCGTAACGAGCGAAGAAGAGGACTCGTCGGGCCCTTTCGGTGTACCGTTCGAACATCCGGCCTACCTACGTGAAAGCAGATGGTGTTGGGGTCACGGGGCGCGATGACCTCATTATACGGCATCGCTCGAGCGGACGCCCCGCCATTTCTGCCGATAAGTGACCTGTTAGCCGTGAGAGTTCTCGCGCCTGCTCATTAGACGCCGCTCATCGCAACAGACGTGCCCGGACGGGCGGTCGCCAGCTGCGCACGCCGCGGTCCGGACGCCTTCAGGCGCGGAGCTCACGCAGGCACCAGCCGCCCACCTTCGAGCCGCAGGACGCGGTCGCAGGCCGCGGCCAGCCGGGGGTTGTGCGTGGCGATCACCGAGGTCAGCCCGTACGCCGCGTGCATGTCCGCGCAGCAGCGCGTGCAGCGACTCGGCCGTCTGCTCGTCGAGGTCGCCGGTCGGTTCGTCGGCCAGCAGCACCGCCGGCTGCATCACCAGCGCCCGCGCCACCGCGACGCGCTGCTGCTCGCCGCCGGACAGCATGCCGGGCCGGTGCGTCAGGCGCTCGGCCAGGCCCGACGCGCTCGCAGCAGTTCCGTCGCGCGCGGCGCGCGCCTCCGCGCCGCGGATGCGCGCGATGCGCATCGGCATCTCGACGTTTTCGAGCGCGCTGAACTCCGGCAGCAGGTGATGGAACTGGAACACGAACCCGACGTGGCGGTTGCGGAACGCCACCAGCTCCGCGTCCGGCAGCGTCGTCAGATCGCGTGCCGGCCACCGACGACCGTGCCGGCGTCGGCGCGATCGAGGCCGCCGAGGACGTGCAGCAGCGTGCTCTTCCCCACGCCCGAGGCGCCGACGATGGCCACCATCTCGCCGGCCTCGACCTCGAGGTCCAGGTCGCGCAGCACCGTGAGCGCGCGTGCCGCCGACGCGTGTAGCGTCTTGACGATGCCGCGGGCTTCGAGGAAAGGCATCATCAGGCACACGCTCCTGTCCGAGACCGACTTGTGACTTGCGACCTGCGACTCGCGACTTGCGACTTCGCGACTTCGTCGACTTGCGACTACGGTCACTCGTACCGCAGCGCCTGCGCCGGATCGAGCTGCGCGGCCTGGCGCGACGGGTAGATGGTCGCGAGGAAGCAGACGACGATGCGCCGGCGACGATCACCAGCGCGAAGTCGGGCGGCAGCACCATGAACGGCACGTGCGAGATCTGGTAGACGTCCACCGGGACTCTGAATCAGCTGGTAGCGATCGAGCACGCGCGACACCACGTAGCCCAGCGTCGCGCCGACCGTCGTCCCGACGATGCCGATGATCAGTCCCTGCAGCATGAAGATCGTCGTGACGCTCCGCGCGCTCGCGCCCATGGTCTTCAGGATGGCGATGTCGCGGTGCTTCTCCATGACCAGCAGGATCAGCGAGGCGACGATGTTCAGCGCGGCGACCATCACGATCAGGCCGATGGTCAGCGAGATGGCCATCTTCTCGAGCCACAGCGCGGAGAAGAGCGACTGGTTCATGTCGGCCCAGTCCTGCGCGATCGTAGTCGGCGCCGAGCTGTCGCCGATCTGCGATGGCCACCTCCGGCGCCGCGTAGATGTCGTCGAGCCGCAGCTGGATGGCGTCGATGTCCTCGCTGGTCCAGCAGCCGCTGCGCCACGTCGAGCGACACGAAGCCGGTCTGCGAGTCGAACTCGTAGAGCCCGAGGTTGAACGTGCCGGCGACGTGCAGCCGCCGCGCCCGCGGGATCATGCCCATCGGCGACAGCGTCCCCTGCGGCGTGAGCACGGAGACCGAGTCGCCGACCGACGACGCCGAGCTGCGCCGCGAGGTCGGTGCCGAGCAGGATCGCGCCGGGGCCGTCGGCCTCCGTCGGCGCCGAGCGCGTCGAGCGACGCCGCTGCGCATCGCGGCCGAGATCGCCGTGACCTGCGGCTCGAGCGCCGGGTCGATGCCCTTGAGGTTGATGAACGCCTGGTCGCCGGCTGCCGAGACCAGCGCCTTGCCGAGGATGGCGGGCGCCGCGCCGATCACGTGCGGCACGCGGCGCAGCTGCTCGGCCTCGGTCCGGTAGTCGGCCGATGCCCGCGCGCTTCCACACGAAGATGTGCGGGTTCGCGCCGAGAATGCGGTCGCGCAGCTCCTGCTGGAGCCCGGTCATCAGCGCCAGCGCGATCACGAGCGCCATGACGCCGACCGTGACGCCGAGGGTCGAGATGAGCGAGATGACCGAGATGAACGCCTGCTTCCGCTTGGCCAGCAGGTAGCGCAGCGCGACTGTGCAGCTCGAAAGGGACGTCCATCTCAATTCACCCGTCGATCAATGCTCTACCACGGACGACACAGAGGCAAGCCTGAGGGAACGGCGTCCCCGGGGCCGCCTCCGTGACCTCGGAGGCCTCCGCGACGTCCCGGGCAGAGCGTCTGGTCACGCCGAATCCGACCTCTTGCGCATCAGCGGAAACAGGATCACGTCTCGAATCGACGGGCTGTTGGTGAGCAGCATCACGAGCCGGTCGATGCCGACTCCTTCGCCCGCCGTCGGCGGCAGGCCGTACTCGAGCGCGCGGATGTAGTCCTCGTCCATCTCGTGCGCCTCGAGGTCGCCGCGCGCGCGGTCTTCGAGCTGCGCCTCGAAACGGCGCCGCTGCTCCGCCGGATCGTTGAGCTCGCTGAAGGCGTTGGCGACCTCGAACCCGCCGATGTACAGCTCGAACCGCTCGACCGTGTCCGGATCGTCGGCGCTTCTGCTTGGACAGCGGCGAGACCTCGGTCGGAAAGTCGTAGACGAAGGTCGGCTGGATGAGCCGGTCCTCGCAGAGCCGCTCGAAGATCGCGGTCGCGATCTTCCCCGCGCCATGCGCCGGCTGCACCTCGATGCCCAGGCGCACCCGCGACCGCCGCCGCCGACTCGCGCTCGCGCAGCTCCGCCGCCGAGACTTCGCGGCCGAGCCGCGCTGACGCCGCCTCGCGCGCGCCCTCGCGCAGCGACAGCCGCGCGAACGGCGCCGCCAGCGAGATCTGGTGATCGCCGAACGTGATCTGGTCGGTGCCGATCGCCTGCCGCGCGACGGTTCCGATCAGCTCCTCGGTCAGCGTCATCAGGTCGCTGGTAGTCGGCGTACGCCTGGTAGAACTCCATCATCGTGAACTCGGGGTTGTGCTGCGTCGAGATCCCCTCGTTCCGGAAGTTGCGGTTGATCTCGAACACCCGCTCGAGTCCGCCGACCGTCGAGCCGCTTCAGATACAGCTCCGGCGCGATCCGCAGGTACAGCTGCATGTCGAGCGCGTTGTGGTGGGTCACGAACGGCCGCGCCAGCGCGCCGCCGGCGATCGGCTGCATCATCGGCGTCTCGACCTCGAGATAGCCGCGCGCGGTCATGAACTCGCCGGATGGCCGACACGACCCGGCTGCGCACCTCGAAGACGCGGCGCGACTCCGGGTTGACGATCAGGTCGAGGTACCGCTGGCGGTAGCGGATCTCGACGTCGGTCAGGCCGTGCCACTTCTCCGGCAGCGGCAGCAGGCACTTGGCCAGAAAGTG
The DNA here is from genome assembly GCA_963748265.1 of uncultured Acidobacteriota bacterium. Taxonomy (GTDB): domain Bacteria; phylum Acidobacteriota; class Vicinamibacteria; order Vicinamibacterales; family CAVVIG01; genus CAVVIG01. The sequence goes on from CAVVIG010000010.1 coordinate 230,018, forward strand.
CAGGCGCGAGGCCCAGATCGTCAGCTCGTTGGTCTTGGTGCGGAACAGCCGTCCCTCGACGCCGACCCAGTCGCCGAAGTCGAGCAGCTTGAACATCTGGAAGTCGAGCGCCGGCAGCGAATCCTGGCGGATGTAGACCTGGATCTTCGCGCGGCCGTCGGACACCACGAGGAAGTTCGCCTTGCCGAACGAACGGATGCCGAGGATGCGTCCGCTCGTGACCGTCTCGGGGCGCTCGGCCTCGAGCTCGTCGTGCGACTTCGGCGCAGTGCGCGTCCACGAGCTCGGTGACCGTGTGCCGGCGTTCGAACCGGTTCGGGTACAGCGCGACGCCGAGCGTCTCGCAGCGCCTCGAGGTTCGGCCTTCCGTCTGCTGGAATCTGTTCGTCTTGTGAGGTCATGGTCATGCGCGGACTGCTGCCTATCGCTCGATCTTCTTCGGATCGCGTCCAGCATGCCGTTGATGAACTTCACGGCGTCCTCGGTGCTGAACGTCCGGGCCAGCTCGAGCGCCTCGTTGATGACGACGGCAGGCGGGGTGCTGGATCGGACGCAGCGAGCTCCGCGATCGCCATGCGCAGGATCAGCCGGTCGAGCACCGCCATGCGTTCGGGCCGCCAGCGCTCGGCCGTCTCCGCAATCAGCGCGTCGATCGCCGGGAGGCGCCGCACCGTCTCGTGCGCCAGCTCGGTCGCGAACGTCCGCAGATCGTCGGGCGGCGGTTCGGCGTCCGGCCACTGCAGGCCGAAGAAGCGTGTCGCGCCGCGCTCGACACTCGGTCCGCCCGATCTCCCATTGATACAGGATCTGCAGCGCCGCCTCGCGGGCGCGATGGCGCGGGTCGCTGGCGCGCGGCTTTCATGTCGCCGACGCGCGGCGAGAGTCTCGGCGCGCGATCACCGCCATCTCGATCGCGGCGGCGGCGGCTTCCCAGCCCTTGTTCGAGGGGCCGTCGACGGCCCGCTCGAGCGCCTCCTCGACCGAGTTGGTCGTGAGCACGCCGAAGGTCATCGGCACACCGGTCTCGCCCGCCGCTGCGGTGAGGCCATGCGCGACGGCCGACGAGATGAACTCGAAGTGCGGCGTCGCGCCGCGAATCAGGCACCCGAGGCAGACGATGCGCGTCGAACTGGCGGGTCTCGGCGGCCTGACGGGCCGCCAGCGGAATCTCGAACGCGCCCGGCACGCGCACGATCGTGATGTCGTCGGGCCGCACCCCCGCCGCCGCGAGCGCAGCGAGCGCGCCCTTCTGCAGGCGATCGGTGACGAAGTCGTTGTACTTCGAGACGACCACCGCGAACTGCAGTCCGCCGGCCGCCTGGCTGCCTTCGATGGTCCGCACTTACCGTCCCTTGAACGTCGGCTTGCGTTTCTCGAGGAACGCGCGTGTGCCTTCCCGCATGTCGTCGGTCGACGCGACCAGCCCGAACAGCGTCGCCTCGTGCACGCAGCCGTCGGCAAACGGCATGTCGCATCCCTTGTTGACCGCATCGAGGATGTACCGCATGGCGATCGGCGGCTGGGCCGCGAGCGACGCGGCGAGCGCACGCGCCGCGATCCATGAGCTCTGCTGCCGGCACGACCGGTTTACGAGACCGATCCGCTCGGCGACCCGCCGCGGTGATCGGCGCGCCGAGCAGCATCAGTTCGAGCGCGCGGCCTTTGCCGACCAGGCGCGGCAGGCGCTGCGTCCCTGCGTAGCCGGGCAGCAGGCCGAGATTGACTTCAGGCTGTCCCAGCTTCGCCGTGTCCGCCGCGACGCGAAGGGTGCATGCCATCGCCAGCTCGCAGCCGCCGCCCAGCGCGTAACCATTGATGGCCGCGATGACCGGCTTGCCGAGGTTCTCGATCAGATCGAAGACGTGCTGGCCCGAGCGTGCCTGCTCGCGGCCGGAGACCGGCGTGAGCACGGCGAGCTCGTTGATATCGGCGCCGGCGACGAACGCACTGATCGCCCGCGCCCGTGAGGATGACGACGCGCACGGCCTCGTCGTGCCCGAGCTGCAGCATGGCGCGGCGCAGCTCGTCGAGCGTCTGGTTGTTGAGGGCGTTCAGAACCTTCGGGCGGTTGATCGTGACGGTCGCCACAGCGCCGTCGCGGTCGAGGAGAAGGTTGTCAAAGGCCATCGCGGCTTCGAATTATACCCCACCAATACACGGCGCCTCCGCCGAGCGCGGCGCCGATCGTGTCGGCGACGACGTCGAGCGCTTCAACGGATCGCGGCGGAACGAAGTACTGGTGCAGCTCGTCGCTGACGCCGTAGAGTCCGCCCCACAGCGGCGGCGCGCGCCACCGTGCCCGGCGTGAGCCCGTCGCCGCCGGCGATGGCCCGCGACAGCAGCGCGCCGAGGCCGGCATAGAGGAGCGCATGCAACACCTTGTCGGTGCCGGCCGGCGTGATGGGCGGGCTCGGAATCGACGAGAGGGCGAAAATGAGCGCCATGTAGGCGAAGACGGGAGTCCACACGGCGGCTCTCGGCTTCAGGACTTCTGCTGTGGACTGGAGCGCGCGACGCACGTCAGAACGGGAACGGGAACATCAGCCAGCCGAGCACGATCGCCGACAGGAGAAATCCGGCGAACAGCATCCCGCCGAATCGCAGCTGCTCGCGCGCATCGTCCCTGCGCGATGAGCGCGAACACCAGCGAGACGAAAAATGCGAAGAGGGTCAGCAGCAGGAAATGGCTGTGCACGTTTACTTGCGGCCGAGCGCGATGTCGTACGCGTCGATCACGACGAGCAGGTTGAGCAGGCCGGCCACGATCAGGAAGGCGTTGCCATACTCGTAGGTCACGGCACGCACGTCACCCGTGCCGAGGCCGAGCGCGCTCGCAACGAAGTACGGCACGCCGATGCCCACGTGCGCGAGCGCGGCCAGAGCGACGAGCGGTTCCGACGAGTCGAACGGGAACAGTCGCCCGTCGATCGCCAGCCCGATGGCGAACATGAGCGGGAGGGCAACGAGGAACGCGAGGCCTTTGAACCGGCGCCCGTGCCACAGGTGTCCGGCCCCGGGCACCGCCCAGGCCGCCAGGCACAGAAGCACAAGGCCACCGGGCTGAGTCTCTTCTGCAACGCTGGCTGGCACCGGCGATAGTTTACCCCGACTGCCCATCAGGCCGCGTTGCGGCGAGCACGAGCCACGCCACGACCGCGCCGATCGGAAGACCGGATGCGGCGCGAACCAGATGCGACGGCATCGCGCCCGTCGACCACTCGTACGCGAGCGTGGCGGCGCCCGGCAGCAGCGTCAACACTGCCAGCACGCGGCGCGTCGCTACGCCTGATCGACTCGCACGGCGCTTCAGCCGTGGCGTCGCGATCGCGAGCGCGAGCACCGCAGCCGCGGCCCCCACATAGATGCCCGTGCAGCGCGCACACACTGGCAGCGCTGTTCCCGCGAACTGAAAGGAGCGCTCCGGACGCTGGTGGCAGACGACCGCTCCGGCCGCATAGACCAGCGCTGCGGCACGGCCGGTCCAGGCCCCGGAAGGGACGGTGGCCCTGACCTCTGCGGCCAGGAAGAGGGCGCCGGCCCAGAGACCCGCGAGGACGGCAAACGCGCGCCCGATCGTCCGCATGCTGTTCACGCACAACAACTTACACGATGACGGAACCAGAACGACTGGTCTCGCGTCTAACGATGTTAGGCCTCCGAACACTGTTCAGTCGTTGCTGAGCTAACCGAGTATTTTCAGGATTCATGGGCATCAAAGAACGTCAGGAACGGGACCGCGAGGCGGTGCGCCGCGCGATTCTCGACGCGGCACGCGAACTGTTCGTCCGGGAGGGCTATCAAGAACGTCTCGATCCGCAAGATCGCCGAGCGCATCGAGTACAGCCCCGCCGCCATCTACGGCTACTTCCCCTCGAAGGACGACATCTTCTTCGCGCTCGCCGAGGAAGGGTTCCGGCTGCTCTGCGGCGACCGCGCAGGAACCCCTGCGCTCGACGAGCCTGCCGCCGCTCGAGCGCGTTCGCGCGGTCTTCTGGCGGTTCTACAAGTTCAGCCGCGAACATCCGCAGTACTTCGCGCTGATGTTCGTGGATCGGTCGGTGCCGCGCATCAGCCGCGAGTACGAGCGCTTCGCCTTCGCGCGCGAGATGAAGGCGCAGCTCATCGCCCATGTGCAGCAGTGCATCGAGGCCGGCGATCTGCCGTCGCACCTGCCGCCCGAGGCGCCTCTTCCGCATGCTGACCGCTGGCCTGATCGGCGTCGCCGTGCATGCGCCTGTCCGATCGGCTCGCGACCGGACGAAAACGCCGACGCCCTGGCACGAGATGTTCTCGACGTCACCCTCGCCGGGCTGCAGGTCCGGCGCTTCGCCCTTCGATCGTCATCCGGCGAGCTGCGCGCTCGACGAACCCGCAGATCCGCGCGCACGACACGCACGTTTCATAACAGGAGCCGTTCTCATGAATCGTCTCGTCCACTCCGGCATCCTCGCCGCTGTCCTGCTGGCAGCGTGCATTCGCGCTGCCCGCATGCAGCGCGGCCGACGGCAAGGCGCCGGATCCAGCCGACGAAGCCGCCAGTCCCCTGCGGTTGCGGTGTCGGCTACGGAAGCCGTCGAGCAGCCGATCACGCGGTTCATCCGCGCCACCGGCAGCCTGACCGCCGAGGAACAGGCCGACGTCGCCGCCGAGATCGCGGGCCGGGTCGTCGCCACGCCGGTCGAGCGCGGCACCGCCGGTGACGCCAGGCGCGGAGCTGGTGCGGCTGTCGCCGACGGAGACCGATGCGCAGGCCACGGAAGCCGAGGCGAACGCCGCGCAGATTGAGGCGCGGCTCGGCCTCGCGGCCGGCGCCGAGTTCGACGTCGACGCCGTGCCCGAGGTGCAGAACGCGCAAGGCGGCGTTCGAGCTCGCCGCAGAGCGAATTCAACCGCATCAAGTCGCTGCTCGATCAGCGCGTCGTCTCGCAGTCGGAGTTCGATCAGCGCCGGACGCAGATGGAAGCGGCGCGCCAGCAGTACGAGGCGGCGCAAGAACGGCGCCGCGCAGCAGTATCAGGCGCTGCAGGCGGCGCGCGCGCGCGTGTCGCCCTGGCGCGCAAGGCGCTCGCGGACACCGTCGTCCGCGCGCCCTTCACCGGGCTGGTCGCGGAGCGCCTGGTGTCGGTCGGCGACTACGTCACCAAGGGCATGAAGGTGGCGGTCGTCGTCCGCGTGAACCCGCTGCGCGTGCAGCTGACCGTTCCCGAGCAGTTCGTGTCCGGCGGTCGCGGTCGGCGCAGCCGGTCGTCGTTCGAGGTCGACGCCTATCCCGGGCCGGCAGTTCACGGGCACGGTCCGCTACGTGTCGCCGGCGCTCGAAGCGAACCAGCGGCGCTCACGGTCGAAGCCGTCGTGCCGAACGCCGAGCGGCGAGCTGAAGCCGGGACTCTTCGCGACCGCGCAGCATCGAAGCAGCCAGCAGCGGACGCCTGGCGTGCTCGTCCCGGCCGCGGCCGTGCAGACCACCGGCGGCACCAGCCGCGTGTACGTCGTCAACGGCGACCGCGTCGAGGAGCGGCATCGTCACGATCGGGCAGACCGTGGACGACGAGCTGATCGAAATCACCAACGGACTCAAGGCCGGCGAGCGGGTCGCGACGGCGAACGTCGCGCAGCTCGTTCGACGGCGCAAAGGTGTCGTACATGCAGTGGCTTGCCGCGCTCTGCGTCGCCGTCCGGTCTTCGCGACCGTGCTCATCCTGTCGCTCACGGTCGTCGGCGGCGTTCTCGTTCACGCAGCTCGGCGTCGACCGGTTCCCCAAGGTCGACTTCCCGACCGTCGTCGATCACGACGGTGCAGCCGGGCGCGGCGCCCGAGCAGATCGAGACCGAGGTCACCGACAAGATCGAGGAGGCGGTCAACACCATCAGCGGCATCGACGAGCTGCGCTCGATCTCGTCGGAGGGCGTCTCGATCGTCATGGTGTCAGCTTCCTGCTCGAGAAGGACGCCGACGTCGCCGCGCAGGAAGTGCGCGACAAGGTCAACGGCGTGCTGCCGCTGCTGCCGCGGACGATCGAGCAGCCGCGCGTCGAGAAGTTCGATCCGGATGCCGCGCCGGTGCTCAGCATCGCGCTCACCGCGAACAAGCCGGTCCGCGAGGTCACCGAGTACGCCGACAAGGTCCTGCGCCGCCAGCTCGAAAGCGTCACCGGCGTCGGCCAGGTGCTGGTCCTCGGCGGCCGGCAGCGCCAGATCAACGTCTGGCTCGACGCCGATCGCCTGCGCGCCTACAACCTCACGGTCACCGACGTGTCGCGCGCGCTGCAGGCGCAGAACATCGAAGATGCCCGGCGGCCGCGTCGACCAGGGCGCGCCAGTCGGTCACGCTGCGCACGCGCGGCCGCGTCCAGTCGGTCGCCGAGTTCAACGACATCGTCGTCCGCGAGACAGGACGGCCATCCGGTCCGCGTCGGCGACGTCGCCCGCGTCGAGGACGGCGAGGCCGAGCCGACGACGGTCGCCAACGTCAACGGCACGGCGACCGTGCTGCTCGAACATCCGCCGGCAGTCGGGCACCAACACCGTCGAAGTCGTCGACGCCGGTCAAGCGAGCGGCTCGACGAAGTCGAGGCCGACGCTGCCGCCCGGCTACAACGTCCGCGTCGTCCGCGACCTGTCGGAGTTCATCGAAGCCTCGATCCACAGCGTCGAGGAGCACCTGGTCGTCGGCTCGATCCTCGCGGCGCTGGTCGTGCTGCTGTTCCTCGGCAACCTGCGCTCGACGATCATCGCCGCGATCGCGATCCCGACGTCGATCATCGCGACGTTCGGCCTGATCTGGTACATGGGCTTCACGCTGAACGCGATGACGATGCTGGCGCTGACGCTGCGGTCGGCATCGTGATCGACGACGCGATCGTCGTGCTGGAGAACATCTACCGGTTCATCGAGGAAAAGCACGACGACCCGTTCACAGGCGGCGGTCGAGGCAACCGCAGGAGATCGGCCTCGCGGTGCTCGCGACCACGCTGTCGCTGGTCGCGATCTTCGTGCCGGTCGCCTTCATGGGCGGCATCGTCGGCCGCTTCATGAAGAGCTTCGGCCTGACGATGGCGTTCGCGATCATGGTGTCGCTGCTCGTCAGCTTCACGCTGACGCCGATGCTGTCGGCGCGCTGGCTGAAGGTGAAGCCGCACGGCAAGGACAAGCACTCGCTCGAAGGACTCGCGGGTCTTCCACGCCGTCGACGCGTTCTACACGCGGCTGCTCGAGTGGTCGATGGCGCACCGCGCGCATCGTCGCCGGCGTCGCCGTGCTGGTGCTGCTGTCGAGCGTGCCGCTGTTCATGATGGCGCAACAAGAACTTCCTGCCGCAGGACGACCAGTCGGAGTTCGAGATCAACCTGCGCGCGCCCGAGGGCACGAGCCTCGAGTCGACCGAGGTGATCACCAACCGCGATCGCCGCGGCCGTCCGGCAGCAGCGTCCCGGAGGTGGACTACACGCTGGTCGACCATCGGCGGCGACCCGGCCGCAGACGCGCAACCTGGCGTCGATCTACGTCCGCCTGACCGCCGATCGAAGCAGCGGACGCGCGATCAGTTCGTCGATCATGGACGAGCGTCCGCGAGCGAGGTCCTGCCGCCGCTGCACCCGGCAGCCTGCGGACCTCGGTGCAGCCGGTCGGCGGCGATCGGCGGCGGCGGCGCGCAGAACGCCGACGTGCAGTTCCTGATCAACGGCCCCGACCTGAAGAAGCTCGAAGTGCTCGGCCAGCAGCTGCGTCGAGCAAGGTGAAGAGCGTCTGCCGGGCGTCGTCGACGTCGACACGTCGCTGAACGTCGGCAAGCCGGAGCTGTCGGTCGCAGATCGATCGCCCGAAGGCGGCCGACCTCGGCGTGCAGATCGGCGACGCGGCCGAGGCGCTGCGCCTGCTGGTCGGCGGCGACCAGGTGACGACCTACAACGAGGGCGGCGAGCAGTACGAGGTGCACCTGCGCGCCGCGGCGCCGAGAACCGCTCGACCGAAGCAGGCGATCGGCGCGCTGACCGTGCCGTCGTCGCGGCTGGGCAGCGTGCCGCTCGAGAACGTCGCGACGTTCTCGCCGGGATCGGCGCCGTCCGACATCAACCGCCTGGCGCGCCAGCGGCAGGTCACGATCTTCGCCAACCTGCTGCCCGACGGCGTCGCAGGCGGAGGTCCAGAACGCGATCCAGGCCGAGTTCGACCAGCTGAGCCCGGGCGCCGACTACCGCGGCGGCTTCACCGGCCGGTCGAAGGAGCTCGGGCGCGCCGCGCAGAACTTCGTGCTCGCGTTCGTGCTGTCGCTGGTCTTCATGTATCTGATCCTGGCGGCGCAGTTCGAGTCGTGGCTGCACCCGATCACGATTCTGCTGTCGCTGCCGCTGACGCTGCCGTTCGCGCTGCTGTCGATCATCATCTTCCAGCAGTCGCTGAACATCTTCTCGGCGCTCGGCCTGCTGGTGCTGTTCGGCGTCGTGAAGAAGAACTCGATTCTGCAGATCGACCACGCCAACCAGCTCAAGGCGACCGGGCCTGTCGACGCACGACGCGGTCGTCCAGGCCAGCCGCGACCGGCTGCGGCCGATCCTGATGACGACCTTCGCGTTCGTCGCCGGCATGATCCCGCTCATCGTCTCGAGCGGCATCGGCTCCGGCACCAACCGCGCGATCGGCTTCGTCATCTTCGGCGGCCAGTCGCTGGCGCTGCTGCTGACGCTGCTGGTGACGCCGGTCGCCTACTCGCTGTTCGACGACGCCTCGAAGGTCCGGCTGTTCGGCCGCCGCGCGACGCGCCGGCGCCGAAGCGGTGGCAGCTCGGTCGAACGCGTTCCTGCGGTGCGCCACGCGCGCATCACGCGGCGCCCGGTCCATAAGGCCGGCGTCAGTCTCAAGACCAGTCGCTCGGTCCGGTCAGCAGCGTCGGTCCGGATCCGACGCCTTCGTGCAGCAGGCTGTGTCGGCAGTCATCCGTCGCTCCGCCGCGCCGGCATCCGGCGCGGACGCACGTGCCTGCGCCTCACCGTCGACGAGGCGGTGAAGATGGCGCTTCGAGAACAACCTCGATCTCGCCGCCGATCCGCTCGACCCGCAGATCGGCGACACGCGGGTCGCGGCCGCGGCGGGCGCCTTCCGGCCGACCTTCAGCATCGAGCGTGCAGCGCAACAACCAGCTGCAGCCGCCGGCCAGCTTCCTGCATGCCGACGTCGACGCGCACCGACGTCGTCGACGTCGAACGTCGGCCTCAACCAGCGGCTGCCGTGGTTCGGCACGTCGTACAGCGTCGGCTGGGACACGTCGCACACCGACAGCAACAGCTTCCTCAACAGCTACAACCCGCTGCTGCGGTCGGGGCTGTCGCTGTCAACGTGTCGCAGCCGCTGCTCCGCGACCTGTCGATCGATCAGTCCCGGGCGCAGCTGGCGCGTCAGCCAGGACGAACCGCTCCATCGCCGACACGCGCGCTGCGGGAGAGCGTCGTGCAGACGACGGCGGCGGTGAAGACCGCGTACTGGGACCTCGTGGCGGCGCGGGCCAACGTCGAATGCGCGGCAGCACGGCGCTCGAGCTGGCCGAGGAGCTGGCGCGCGTGAACAAGGCGAAGGTGGACGTCGGACAGTCGCCGCCGCTCGATCTGGTGTCGGCCGCAGGCCGAAGTGGCCGCGAACCAGGAGCAGCTGATCGTCGCGGAGACGGCCGTGCGGCAGGCGGAGGATCGGCTGCGGCTGCTCATCTTCGATCCGACCGACCGCGACGTCTGGAACATCCAGATCGAGCCGATCGACACGCCGCCGGTCGGCGATGACCGCGCTCGACGTCGAGGCGGCCGTCACCAACGCGCTGCGCGATCGCGCCGATCTCGACGCGCGCGCGCAAGGACATCGAGAACGCGCGACGTCGCTGCGCGCTCGCCGGCAACCAGCGGCTGCCCGACGTGCGGCTGAACGCCAGCTATCAGGCGAACGGCCTCGGCGGCACCGAGGTCCTGCGCGCCGGCGGCTTCCCGGGCACCATCGTCGGCCCGGGCACGGTGACCGGCTTCGGATCGGTGCTCGACCAGCTGTTCAGGCACGACTACCCGACGTGGGCGGTCGGCGTCAGCGTGTCGTATCCGATCGGCCAGAGCGCCGAGCGAGGCGAACTACGCGCGCAGCGCAGCTGGAAGCGGCGCCAGGCCGAGCAGCGGGTCAAGAGCGCGGAAGCGCGCGTGATCCAGCAGGTGCGCGACGCGGCGTGGAAGGTCGAGATGAACGCCAAGCGGATCGAGACCGCGCGCGCCGCGCGCGAGCTCGCCGAGCAGCGGCTCGACGCCGAGCAGCAGCGATTCGAGGTCGGCATGTCGACGAGCTTCCTGGTGATCCAGGCGCAGCGCGACCTCGCGCAGGCCACGACCGAACGAGCTCGCCGCGGTGCTCGCCTACGACCTGTCGCTCGTCGACTTCGAGGCGCTGCAGCAGGCGGGTCCGCTCGGGCAGTCGACGGGCGCGACGCAGGCGGCATCGGCCTCGACGCAGGTGACCCAGGCGCCGGCGGCCGCACGGACGGCAACCGGGAGCGCGGCGGCTCAGGGGGCAGCAGGAATCTTCTGAGCGAGTGCGGGGTCCGGTCTGAAAACCGGACCCTACAGTCGTGACACTGTGAGGGCCCACCTTCCGGTGGGCCCTCTCGACCGTACGGCAATCTTCAGCGGCGGGAAGTGCTCCTCGTAGCGCTCCATGAACTCGCGGAACGTGTACGCGTGGCTCTGCCCGCCGAGGTGCTCCAGCGCGTAGGTGGCGGCCACGCTGCCGATCTGCGCCGCCTGCGCGTACGGCAGGCCGAGCGCAATGCCCTTTCAGCAGACCCGCCGCGAAAGGCATCGCCGACGCCCGTCGGATCGACGATCCGCCTGGGCGTCACGGCCGCAACGTCCACGCCGTCCTGCTTCGTGATGACGGACGAGCCATGCTCGCCGCGCGTGACGATCAGCGCCTCGCTCTGAGCCAGGATCGCCGCTTCGTCGAGGCCGGTCTTCTGCTTCAGGAGCTCGAACTCGTAGTCGTTGCAGATGACGATCGGCAGCGCCGACCGCTCCCTCCTTCAGCTCGTCGCCCGACATGCGCGCGACACTGCTGGCCCGGGTCGAAGATGTAGCGGATGCCGAGCGTGCGGCACTCGTCGGCGTACTGCACCATCGCGCCCGGATCGTTCGGCGAGATGATCGCCAGGCCGCAGTCCCGGACGTCGCGGAACGACAGCTGGCCGGCATCGGCCATCGCGCCGGTGTAGAACGACGCGATCTGGTTGTTGTGCTCGTCGGTGCTGCAGAAGAACGACGCCGTGAACTTGCCCGTCGATCTGCCGGACGAGCGACGTGTCGACGCCGGCGGCGTCGAGCCACTGCCGGTAGTCGCCGAAGTCCTCGCCGGCCGTCGCCATCAGCAGCGGCCGCTCGCCGAGCAGCGCCAGCGTGTACGCGATGTTCGGCGCGCAGCCGCCGCGCCGCTTGTCCATCGTGTCGACGAGAAAGCTCAGGCTGATCCGGTGCATGTGCTCCGGCAGGAAATGCTCGGTGAACCTTCCCGGGAACGACATCAGGTAGTCGTAAGGCGATCGAACCGGTGACGACGATTTTCATGTTGTTGGGCTCAAGTTGAGACAAACGATACTCCAGGGTGCCGGGCAGCCACTGCTACTTCATGTACTTCCCGACAATCGGCGCCAGTTCCTTCTTCGTCGCGTCCGGAACGTGCTCCGGCCTGGTGATGATCGCGGTCGCCAGCGCGTCCTTGCAGGCGCAGGTGCGCGCCGCGCCCAGCCGCGAGACCGCTTCGGCGATCGTCTTCTGCGCGGTCGCGGCGTTCTGCATCAGGTTCGCGACGATCAGATCGACCGTCACCGAGTCGTGATCGGGATGCCAGCAGTCGTAGTCGGTGACCAGCGCGAGCGTCGCGTAGCAGATCTCGGCTTCGCGCGCGAGCTTCGCCTCCTGCAGGTTCGTCATGCCGATGACGTCCATGCCCCACGAGCGGTACAGCCGCGACTCGGCAAGCGTCGAGAACTGCGGGCCCTTCCATGTTGACGTAGGTGCCGCCGCGGTGGACCGTCGCGCCAACCGACTGCCGCCGCATCGGCGGCGACGCGCGACAGATCGCCGCACACCGGGTGCGCGAAGGCGACGTGCGCGACGAGGCCGCGGCCGAAGAACGTGCTGATGCGGCCTTTCGTGCGATCGAAGAACTGATCGGGCACGAGGATGTCGAGCGGCCGGTACTCCTCCTTGAGGCTGCCGACCGCGCTCGCCGACAGGATCCGCTCGACGCCGAGCACCTTGAAGCCGTAGATGTTCGCGCGGAAGTTGAGCTCGGACGGCATGAGCCGGTGGCCGACGCCGTGCCGCGCCAGGAAGGCCACGCGCTTGCCGCGGAGCGTGCCGATGACGTACGGCCCTGACGGATCGCCGAACGGCGTGCGACACGACGCGTTCTTCGCGGTCGGTCAGCTCCGCCATGTCGTACAGGCCGCTGCCGCCGATGATGCCAATCGTAGGGTTGCTCATGAGGTGAGGGATCGCAGCGTCCGCTTGCCGCGCTGTCCGGTTATGAACGCTGCCGGGATGGCAGGGTCGTGTTCGAAGAATACCAGCGTCTCGCGCGCGGCGGCCTCCTCCGAGAACGCCTGCTTGGCCGCCAGCGTGTCCATCGGATAGAGGTCGTACCCCATGATCCACGCGTCGCGGCAGGTGCGCGGCAGTCGGCATGAGGTCGGCGGCGAACACCGCACGGGCGTCGCCCGACTCGATCCAGACGATCTGGTGATGCGCCGTGTGTCCGCCGGTCCGCTGCACCCGCACGCCCGGCATGATGGTCTGGTCGTCGTCGACCAAGTCGACGACGCCGGCGTCCGCGAGCGGCACGAAGTTGTCGGCGAGGTAGCTGGCCCGGTTCCGGTCGTGCGGGTGGGTCGCATCGTCCCACTCCCCGCGCCGGACGACGTACCGCGCGCGCGGAAACCGCGGGCGGACCTGCTGACCGTCGCGCACCGTGAAGCCGCCCGCGTGGTCGAAGTGCAGGTGCGTCGCGAGGACGATGTCGATGTCGTCGGGCGACAGCCCGGCCTCGGCGAGCGCGTGATCGAGGTGGTGCGACCGATCGACGCCGTAGATCTCGCAGAAGCGGCTGCTTTCCTTGTCGCCGAGGCCGGCGTCGATGAGCATCGTCCGCACGCCGCGCACGACCAGCGGCCGCATCGCCAGCGTGATCCGGTTGCGGTCGTCCGGCGGAGCCTGGCGCTCCCACAGCGACGCGGCACGACGCCGAACATCGCGCCGCCATCGAGCCGGAGCAAGCCGTCGTAGAGCGAGATGAGCTCGAGGTCGCCCATGGTGAAACGGCTGACGGCGAGCCGCGGGACCGTGGCGCGCTGCTGCTTCAGCTCGACGAGCACGCCATGCGCGCTCGACGGGTGGATGAACGCGACGAGCGCGCCTTCGGCGCCCGGCCGCGGCTGCTCGTCGATCAGTCGGACGCCCGCGCCTTCAGCTGCGCCAGCGCCGCGGCGATGTCGTCGACCCGCAGCGTGATGTGGTGAAGCCCTGGGCCGCGCTTTTCCAGGTACTTCGCGATCGGCGAATCGGGGGCGGTGGCTTCGAGCAGCTCGAGGCTCGACGCGCCGGCTGGCACGAAGTGCGCGCGCACGCGCTGCGATCCGACCTCCTCGACGCCTTCGACCTCGAGGCCGAGCGCATCGCGGTAGAACGCGAGCGCGGCCCCCAGGTCGGCGACGGCGATGCCGACGTGATCGAGGTGCGCTTTCATGCGGGCTTCACGCTGCCCCGGCGGAGACGCGCAGGCACAAAGACCTATTATCCCCTGCGGCACGGTGCCGTCGCCAGCATCACCGGGCCGGTTGGCGTCGTGCGGTAGTCAGGCCTGCTGCCCCAGCGCGCGCCGCAGCAGATCGTCCGCCGCCGTGTAGGGATCGATGTCGCGGGCAGCAATGCGGTCGACCATCGCCTCGAACTCGCCGGGTGTGAGCACGTGCTGTTCGAGATGCGCCATGAAGCGCTGGCGACCAGCTCGCGGAGGCGCCACGCGCTGCGGGTGCGCCGACGGGTCGTCTGCTGCGCCTCGGCGTGGCGCCGGAAGCGGTCGATCGCCTCCGCGAGCTCGGGGACGCCGGTGCCGGTAGTGGCCACCGTCTTGACGATCGGCGGGCGCCACTCCGCCGCACCGTACGTGTGCAGCGCAAGGTTGGCCTCGACGGCCGAGACCAGCCGCTCGGCGCCCTCGCGGTCCGCCTTGTTGACGACGAAGATGTCGGCGATCTCCATGATGCCGGCCTTGAGCGCCTGGACTTCGTCGCCCGTCCCGGGCACCAGCGCGACGACCGAGACGTCAGCGGTCCGGATGATCTCCACTTCGTCCTGCCCGACGCCGACCGTCTCGATGATGACGACGTCCTTGCCTGCCGCGTCGAGAACAAGCGCGGCATCGCCTGTCGCACGCGAGAGGCCGCCGAGGTGCCCGCGCGTGGCCATGCTGCGGATGAACACGCCGGGATCCGATGCGTGCGCCTGCATCCGCAGGCGATCGCCGAGGACGGCCCCGCCGGTGAACGGGCTGGTCGGATCGACGGCGATGACACCCACCGACACGCGATCGCCGGCGTCGCCCGTGGCCACATCGGTCGAGCCGCCGGCCTGAGCCGCGTCGCGCGGCCGCGATCGGAACTGCGCGGTCAGGCGATCGACCAGCGTGCTCTTGCCCGCGCCAGGAGGACCGGTCACGCCGACCAGGTAGGCGCGGCCCGTGTGCGGAAAGAGGGCGCGGACCAGCGGGCCCGCCGCGGCGTCCTCGTCCTCGATGAGCGAGATCGCACGGGCGATGGCGCGCGCGTCGCCGGCGAGCACGCGGTCGGCGAGCGTGGGAGCCGTCATCGTGCGAACAGCTGTCGCGCGATGACCAGCCGCTGAATCTCGCTGGTGCCTTCGCCGATCGTGGTGAGTTTCACGTCGCGGAAGTACTTCTCCGCCGGGTAGTCCTTCACGAAGCCGTAGCCGCCGTGGATCTGCACGCAGTCGTCGGCCGCCCGGACCGCGATCTCGCTCGCGTACAGCTTCGCCATCGACGACTCGAGCGTGGTCCGGACGCCGCGCTGCTTCAGGAACGCCGCGCGGTAGGTGAGCAGGCGCGCCGCCTCGATCCGCGTGGCCGTGTCGGCGAGCTTCCACTGAATCGCCTGGAAGGCGCTGATGGTCTTGCCGAACGCCTTCCGCTCCTGCGCGTAGCCGAGCGCCGCTTCGTACGCGCCCTGCGCCAGCCCGACGGACAACGCCGCAATGCCGATCCGCCCGGCATCGAGCACCTGCATCGTGTTGACGAACCCGTGACCCTCGTCGCCGAGCAGGTGCTCGTGCGGCACCCGGCAGTCGTCGAAGAGCACCTCGCTCGTATCGCTCGCGCGCATCCCGAGCTTGTCTTCCTTCGACCGGGCCGCATGCCGGGAGTCCCGTGCTCGACGACGAGAGCCGAGATCCCTTTCGTGCCGGCCGACGCGTCGGTCACGGCCATCACGACCATGACGTGCCCGACCCGCCCGTGGGTGGTGAAGGTCTTGGATCCGTTGAGCGTCCAGCCACTGTCGGTGCGCGTTGCGGTCGTGCGCATGCCCGCGGCGTCGCTGCCGGAAGTCGACTCGGTCAGGCCCCACGCGCCGATCTTCTCTCCCCGCGCCAGCGGCACCAGCCAACGGCGCTTCTGCTCCTCGTTGCCGAAGAGGAAGATGTGCGCCGCGCAGAGGCCGTTGTGCGCGGCGACCGACAGGGCCAGGCCCGGGTCGACACGCGCGAGCTCCTCGATGCAGATGCAGTAGTCGATCGCCGACATCCCCGAACCGCCGTACTGCTCGGGAAACTGGATGCCCATCAGGCCGAGCGCAGCCAGGGCGGGGACGATCTCCGTTGGAAAGTGCTGCGCCTCGTCCCACTGGCGCACGTGCGGCCGGATTTCGGTCTCCGCGAACTCGCGAACCGTGCGCCGCAGCAGTCCCTGTTCCTCGGTCTGGCGAAAGTCCACGTTGCCATTGAGCCTATCACTGCTGTCGGGGCGGACGCCCTGCGGGCGGCGACGCGACATTTCGCCGTATCATCGGCTGGGATGATGCGGAGACTCTTTCAGATGATGCTGGCGACCGGCGTACTGCTCGCCGCCGCCGTCCCAGCCCGCGCCGACGCGACGCTGTTCATCGGGGCGACCATGACCCCCGACACGCACCAGGCCCGCGGCGCCGCGCTCGGAGCGGGCCTGCTCATCGTCGCGTTCGAAGGCGAGTACTCGAACAGTCCCGAAAGCCCGGAAGCCGGCGCGCCCGGGCTGCGTCTCTTCAGCGGGAACGGCCTGATCCAGACGCCGGTCGCGATCTTCGGATTCCAGCCGTACTTCACGATTGGCGCTGGCGTGTATCGCGAGACGGTGAGCACGCGCACGGATACCGGTTTTGCGACGAACCTGGGCGGCGGTGTAAAGATTTCGCTCGCGGGGCCGGTGCGGCTGCGGGTGGACTATCGCGTCTTCAAGCTGGGGAGCGATGCGCTCTACTCACCGTCGCATCGGTTCTACGCGGGGCTGAACCTGCGGTTCTGAGGCGCGGGAGGCCGAACCTGGGGTCGTGACACGACGGAGGGACGCGGCGCCGCGTCCCTCCCCTCGATGCCCGATCAGGCTTACTTCGCGAGGTCGGAAAACAGCGTCAGGTTGAGCAGGTTACCCGACGGTGTACCGAACGCCTCGGCGTACTTCTTATAGAGCTCGTTGGCTTCGGCCGGGAATGCCTCGGCGAGGATCGTCGAGACCGTGTAGTCGGCGCCCTTGACGGCAGGGCTGATCACGGAGACGTAGATCACGGCGCCGCCGGCACCACCTTCGGCGGCCTTGTAGATCTTCCAGCTCTCCGCCATCTGTTTGCGTTCAGGTTTGTCGCTCTTCTGGAGCGCTTCCTTGAGCTTGCCCAGGATCATCTCGTAGTCGGCGGCCTTGTCCGGCTTGATGAAGTTCAGCAGGAGCGCACCGTCGCCCGCGAAGACGTACGGGTTCGGCTTCGCCTGCGCATAAGCCGAGCCGGCCGAGAAGACACCCGCCATCAGACCAAGGACCACCACTGCCAGCCGGCGTCGCACAACCGGCACGTACCGTCGAAGCATCACGGCCTCCTTCACAAAGGGCTGTTACTCTAACGTACCTTTGACGGGCAGCTGAAGCGGTCCGTCGACTACCTACAAAATCGCCGTGGCGGTGGCTCCCGACCCCGGCCGCGGAAGCATAACTCACACGAAGACTGCCATCACCTCGTGAGCAAGAAGCATTCCCCGGCGCGTCAGGCGGAGGGTCGTTCCCTGCCGTTCCAGGATGCCCTCCTCCAGAAACGGCTGCAGGCGGTCGCCGAAGCGCTCCCAGACATTTACGCCGTAACGTGCACCCACTCGCGCCACGTCGACGCCGCGCGTCAGCCGGAGTCCGGTGAACAGCGCGTCACCCAGACGCTGCTCCTCCGTCAGCCGATGGACATCGACGGCCGTCGGCTCGCCACGCAGGACACGCGCGATGTAGTCCTCGGTGGACGAGACATTCTTCCAGCGCACGCCCTCCCTCGTGGAGTGGGCGCCGCACCCGAATCCGAGCCACTCGCCGTCGGTCCAGTACTTCACGTTGTGCCGGGACTCCCGTCCGTGACGGGCGACGTTGGAGATTTCGTATTGCTCCAGGCCGGCCGCATCGAGCCGCTCGAAAGCGGACTCGTACATCGTGGCGACATCGTCGTCGGGTGCCTGGGACCAGCGCGCCCGCGCCATTTCGTCGCGCAGCGGCGCATTCGGATACACCTCGAGCATGTACAGCGACAGATGTTCGGGCGCGAGGGCGATGGCGCCGTCGACCGACGCCAGCCACTCCTCCGGCCGCTGCTGCGGCAGCCACATCATCAGATCGAGGCTGATGTTGTCGAATCCGGCGTCACGCGCCTCCGCATACGCCGCGCGCGCACGCGCCGCGCTGTGCAGCCGCGACAATCGCCTGAGTTCGTCGTCGCGCAGCGACTGCACGCCGAAACTGATGCGATTGACGCCGGCGTCGCGAAAGCGCGAGAGAAGGGCGACATCGACCGACTCGGGATTCGCCTCCAGCGTCACCTCGCAGTCGGGAGCAACGACAAATGTCGATCGGCAGGTGTCGATGATGCGGGAGACCTCGTCGCCGGACAGCAGCGACGGCGTGCCGCCGCCGAAGTAGATCGTGTCGGCCTCGCGCTCGGGGCCGGACGCGGAGCCCGCGATCTCCTGGACGAGGGCGTCGACGTACCGCACCTTGAGGTCGGCGTCGAACAGGCCGCGATTGAAGTTGCAGTAGTTGCAGATCGCGGAGCAGAACGGGATGTGGATATAGAGACCTAACACGGGAGGAACTGAGAGCTGCGTTCTAGCTTCGCCCCGCTCGTCCCCCGCTCCACTTCAGGTCGGCCTGACCGTCGCGGGTGGCGGACTCCTTGAGTTGCGCACGTGCCTGCCGGCCGCCGCGGCCGGGCGTCGGCAGACTCTTGCGTCGCATCTTCCACATCGTGATGAGATCGTCGACGCCGCCGTTGGTCGGAAGTTCTCGGTAGTCGGCGCCGTCCAGTTCGTGAAACTCGCACATCTCGTGCAGGCGCGACCGCATGCGCGACCCGATGCGAAACAGCAGCGAGTTCGGGTCGGTATCGTCCGGGATGTCCGGGTAGTTCGATGTGAAAATCGACAGGCGGCGCTCGTTGTACCGCGTGTTGACGATGAGGTTCATCGTCTCCTCGACCCACTCGGAGGTCTTTTCGGCCCCGAGATCATCGAGAACGAGCAGTTCGGCGGACATGACCGGCCTGAGGATTTCCAGCTCGGTCGTCCGGATTGACGGGTCGTACGTGCTACGGATGATGCGCAGCAGGTCGCGTGTGTCGTAGAAGAGCCCCCGGGCACCAGTCGTTTGCACGACCTGCTTCAGGACCGCGACCGCCAGGTGCGTCTTGCCAACGCCAGGCGGCCCCTCCAGGAAGAGCCCCTTGCCGACGACCGGGAACGCTGCGACGATTTTGCGGGCCCGCTCGGCGGCCTTCTCGAGTTTCTCGTTGTACGCCGTGAAGTTCGCGATCGTGCAGTGCTGGTAGCGTCGCGGGATGTTGGCCGACGCGAGGCGCTGCTGGTTCCCCAGCTCGCGCTGGCAGTCGCAGCGGACCACGCGCCGCACGCCGCCGTCGTCGACGGGTTTCCAGCCGGTATCGTCGCAGAGTTCGCAGGGCATCACGGGAACGGGCGCTGAAGGAGATGGCAGTATATCAGCGCCCGGTCGCCCGCGATCCTCCCGTGTCCTGCGCCGGTGGCGCCGACGACGTGCCCTGCGCACGCGGCGAGGCACGGACGAGATCGGTCGGCGGCGACTTCACCAGCGCCGTGGAAAGCCGCTGCTCCCAGTCGTCGATCCCCTTCGCCAGTTCGCCCTTGACATACTCCATGAACTCGTTGACCTCGGACTGCATGCGCTCGATCTTGCGCCGCATGTTCAGGATGATCTCTACGCCGGCGAGGTTCACGCCGAGGTCGCGCGTGAGTGACAGGATGGTCTCGAGTTGCTCGAGATCCTCTTCGGAGTACAGCCGCGTGTTGCCTTCGGTGCGGGACGGCTTCAGCAGGCCCTCGCGTTCGTACAGGCGCAGCGTCTGCGGGTGGATGTTGTACTTCTGCGCCACCGCGCTGATCATGAAATACGACTTGCCCGTCTTCTTCATGACAGCTCCTGCCGCACGTCCTGGCTGTTGATCCGCCCGAACTCCCGCAACAGTTCCTTCGATCGCTCGTCGAGCACCCTGGGCAGGACCAGCCGCACCTCGATCACCAGATCGCCGCGCCGGCCGTCGCGCGGTGACGGCACGCCGCGCTCGCGCAGGCGGAAGCGCTGGCCCGACTGGGTGCCCGGCGGAACCCGGAGCCTGGCGGGCCCGTCGACGGACGGCACTTCGATGCGCGCGCCGAGCGCCGCTTCGTGCATCGCGATCGGCACGGCCACGTGCAGATCGTCGCCGTCGCGCCGGAACACCGGGTGCGGCTCGACCTGCACGGTGACGTGCAGGTCGCCCGCCTCGCCACCATTCAGGCCGGCATGCCCCTTCCCGCCGAATCGGATCCGCGCGCCGTCCTGCAGCCCGGGCGGGAGCGACACGAGGATCGACTCCGCGTGCGCCTCGAGCTGCTGTCCCCCGCACGCCGGGCAGCGGGTCTCCGCCTGCTTCCCGGTGCCGCCGCAGTAGCTGCACGCCTTGGAGAACACCATGTGCCCGCGTGCCGACCGCGTGTGCCCGGCGCCGTGGCAGTGCAGGCACCGCCGTTCGGGCGTCTGCAGGTGGCCGGTGCCACGGCAGGCGTGACACGGCACCTGCCGCGTGACGGTGATCTGCCGCGTCCCGCCCCGGATCGCCTCCTCGAAGGACAGCGCGCATCGTGAGATGCAGATCCGCCCCGTGCGCCGCGGACCGCGCGGGTCCGTGCGCCCTCGGCCGCAAGACGTCGGCGAACAGATCGCCGAAGGTCGGCGCGGAGGCGCCGCTGACGCTGACCGAGAAGTCGAACCCCTCGAAGCCGAACGCTCACGGTCCGCGCGTCCGACGGTTGCATCCCGATCGTGTCGTAGCGGTGCCGTCGATCGGGATCGATCAGCGTTTCGTACGCCTCGGCGATCTGCCGGAACTGCTGCGCGGCGAGCTGGTCGCCCGGATTGATGTCGGGATGATATCTGCGCGCGAGGCGCTTGTACGCGCGCTTGATATCAGCGAGCGGTCGCCTCGCGCTGTACGCCCAGCAGCATGTAGAAATCCATAACAGCCGGTCAGCGACAAGCCCCCGGGCTACTTGTCGTCCACGACCTCGGCGTCGATGACGTCGCCGGCCGGCCGCGACCCGCCGTCGCCGGAGTCCGCCGCCCGGCCCTCGCTGCCGCCCCAGCGCCGGCGTCGCCGCCTGGCGCCTGTCCGCCGCCGGCGCGGCCTGCTGATACAGCGTCGCCGCCGCCTTGTGCTGCGCCTGCGTCAGGTCCTCCATCGCCTTGGTGATCGCGGCCGCGTCGTTCGACTCGATCGCCTTCTTCAGCGCCTCGTCGCGCCCTCGATCGCCTGGCGGTCGGCCGCCGTCAGCTTGTCGCCGGAGTCCTTGAGGAATCGCTCGGCGCCATAGACCGCCTGGTCCGCGCGGTTGCGGGTCTCGATCTCCTCGCGCCGCTTCTTGTCCTCGTCGGCGTGCGACTCGGCGTCGCGCATCATGCGGTCGACTTCGTCCTTGCTGAGGCCGCTCGACGCGGTGATGGTGATCTTCTGTTCCTTGCCGGTCCCGAGGTCCTTCGCCTGCACGTTGACGATGCCGTTGGCGTCGATGTCGAAGGTGACCTCGATCTGCGGCACGCCGCGCGGCGCCGGCGGAAGGCCATCGAGGTGGAAACTTGCCGAGCGTGCGGTTGTCGCGCGCCAGCGAGCGCTCGCCCTGCAGCACGTGCACCTCGACGCTGGTCTGGCTGTCGGATGCCGTCGAGAAGATCTCGCTCTTGCGCGTCGGGATCGTCGTGTTGCGCGGAATCAGCGGCGTCATCACGCCGCCCATCGTCTCGATGCCGAGCGAGAGCGGGGTCACGTCGAGCAGCAGCAGATCCTTGACGTCGCCGGCGAGCACGCCGGCCTGCACGGCGGCGCCGATCGCCACGACTTCGTCGGGGTTGACGCCCTTGTGCGGCTCCTTCCCGAAGATCGCCTTGACGATCTGCTGAACCTTGGGAATCCGCGTCGAGCCGCCGACGAGCACGACCTCGTCGATCTTCGAGGGGTCGACTCCGGCGTCGGCAAGCGCCTGCTTGGTCGGGCCGACGGTTTTCTGCAGCAGATCGTCGACGAGCTGCTCGAACTTCGCGCGCGTCAGCTTCATCTGCAGGTGCTTCGGCCCGCTCTGGTCGGCCGTGATGAACGGCAGGTTGATGTCGGTCTCCATCACCGTGGAGAGCTCCATCTTGGCCTTCTCCGCCGCCTCCTTCAGGCGCTGCAGCGCCATGCGGTCCTTGCCGAGATCGATGCCGTCGCTCTTCTTGAACTCCGCGATGATCCAGTCGATGACCCGCTGATCGAGGTTGTCGCCGCCGAGGTGCGTGTCGCCGTTGGTCGCCTTCACCTCGACGACGCCTTCGCCGACCTCGAGGATTGAAATGTCGAACGTGCCGCCGCCGAAGTCGTAGACCGCGATGGTCTCGTCCTTCTTCTTGTCGAGTCCGTACGCGAGCGCCGCCGCCGTCGGCTCGTTGACGATGCGCATCACCTCGAGGCCGGCGATCTGGCCGGCGTCCTTGGTCGCCTGGCGCTGCGCGTCGTTGAAGTAGGCGGGCACCGTGATCACCGCCTTGGTGACCGGCTGACCGAGGTACTCCTCCGCGGCCTGCTTCAGCTTCTGGAGGATCATCGCGGAGATTTCCGGCGGCGTCAGCGGCTTCGCCTGGCCCTCCACTTTCACCGTGACGCGCTGGCCATCGGCCACCACGTGGTACGGCACCATCTTCATCTCCTCGGCCACCTCGTCGAACCGGCGGCCCATGAAGCGCTTGATCGAGAACACGGTGTTCTCCGGGTTGGTCACGGCCTGGCGCTTGGCGACCTGGCCGACCAGCCGCTCGCCGGTCTTGGTGAACGCCACGACCGAGGGCGTCAGCCGCCCGCCTTCCGGGTTGGTGATGACGACAGGTTCGCCGCCTTCCATCACGGCGACGACAGAGTTCGTCGTGCCCAGGTCGATGCCGATGATTTTGCTCATGCGATACCTCGATGTCGGATCAGGATGATACCTGTGTGAGTATATAAGTTGAGTGAACTACAATCAAGTTCAGGCAGTTGACGACCGGCTCGCGCGCCGGCAACTCCTGTCGTATCCGCGCTATACTGGCGTTGCCAGCGCGTTCTGCCCCTCGCTCGACGAGGCGGCTATGCTTTCGGTCCCGCTTATTCGACCTGCCGGTTCCACCGCGGCACTATGTGCCGCAGTCTGCGCGGCGCTGTCGCTGCTCACGCCCATCGCCGTGCTCGCGCAACCATCCGGCGAACCCGCGGCCCCCGCGCACGTGGCCGCAGTCGACGGCGAGGTGACGCTGCAGCGGGAGTTCGCCGACGAAGCGGCAAATCCCGGCGCCCCGTTCGTAGCCGGCGATCGCCTCAGCACCGCACGGGGCCGCGCCGAAGTTCTCTTTCCCGACGGCACCGCGCTGGACCTCGACGAGTTCACCAGCGTCGAGTTGCAGTCACCGGCGCTCCTCCGCCTGACATCGGGACGCGTGCTCGTGACCGTCTCGCGGCAGTCGGTGACGGCAGGCGCGCGGTATCGCGTCGACATGCCGGCGGCCTCGGCGGATTTGACGGAGCCGGGCGAATACCGCATCACCATTCTCGGAACGCCGGAGACACCGCAGGCGGAGCTTGCGGTGTTGCGCGGCAGCGGCCTCCTCACGAGCGGAGGCGGGTCCGCGCTCCTCGGAGCCGGTGAACGGACGACGGTGTGGGCCGACACGGCGCCCGCGCCTCCCAGTTGTTCAACTCGGCGCAGGTCCGATCCCTTCACCCGGTGGGCCGTGCTCCAGCGCGATGCACGCAGCGGCGGTGGACAGTCCGCGCAGTACCTCCCGCCAGACCTTCGCATGTACGGCGGCACGCTGGATCAGAACGGCAGCTGGCAGTACGACACGTCGAACGGCTACGTCTGGTACCCGACGGTCGCGAGCAACTGGCAGCCGTACTACAGCGGCTACTGGTCCATGGTCCCGCTGTACGGCTGGACGTGGGTCGGCGGCGCCGCTGGGCGTGGCCCACGCACCACTACGGCCGCTGGGGATACGGGCACAGCCGTTGGTACTGGATCCCCGGCCCGAAGTGGGGCCCGGGATGGGTGTCGTGGGGCGGCGCACCCGGGTACGTCGGCTGGAGTCCACTCGGCTTCGACAACAGGCCCGTGTTTGGCCTCAACGTTGGTGTGGGGCCGGTCTGGGGCAACTGGGTGGTGATGCCGCGTCAACACTTCGGCGTCCACGGGCGGTATGCGAACCGCTACGCCGTCCCGCCCGGAGCGCTGCCGCCGGGAACGCCGTTCGTCGCACAGACCGGTCCGCCCGCAGGGCCGCCGCGCTCACCGGTTCGGCGCGTCGCCGGCAGCGACCGCGGCATCGCAGTGCCGCGCTACCCCGCTGCAGCAGGCGATGGTCCGGGTGTGTCTGCCAATCGAGGCAGGCCCGCTCCTGGTGTGCCTGGTCCTGGCGGACCTGGTTCTGGCGTGCCCGGTCGCGGCACAGGGTCGGCGCTCGCCGTGCCGCGCGACCGGGCGCAGCCGGCCGTGGGCGCTGGCGTCGGCGTGCGCCCTGGTGCACGCGGCACAGCAGTGGTCAGGAGCGGATCGACGACCGCACCGGCGACGGGGCCGCGGGATGGCCGCAGCGTGCGCGTCCCGGCATCGCCGCGTCGCGATGACGCCGCGGCAGCTGCAACGCAGCCAGGGACGGCCGTGCGCACTCCGTCGGCGCGCACTTATCCGTTCGGCGACTTTCGAGGCTCGCGTCCCGAGATGACGGCGCCGCCAGCCAGCGCGATCCGCGCCCCGACCACCGGTCCTCAAGCCGGCGCTCCGAACGGCGGCGCAGGCGTGGCGACGAGTACACCCGACGGCGCTCCGTCACGAGGAACCGGCGGCTCCGCGATCTACCGCCGCCCGCCCGGCGCCAGCACTGGCTCAGGCAACAGCACTCCGCCTGCCGCGACCGCGGACTCCGGCGGATCGGGTGCACCGAGGACGCGCAGCGGCGGCGTGTCGGCGATCCCGCGCGGGGGGGGCCCGCGCGGAGGAAGCGCGGTGTCGGGCGGCGGCGGTGCTGCGCCCGGCGGCAGCAGTGTGTCCACCGGCGGCACTGCGTCCGGCGGCGGCGCTGCATCCGGCAGCAGCGGCGCTTCCAGCGGCAGCAGCCTGTCCGGCGGTGGCCGCGCCGTCTCGCGAGGAGGCGGCGCCCAACGCTCATCCGGCATGAGTGTCCAGCCGGGTGGAGGCGGTGCAGCCGGCGGCCGCAGCCCCGGCTCGCGACAGCCGAGGTGAGATGACGCCGTGTCGAGCTCGCGCACGAATCGGTGCCGGTGCCGGCACGCGATTTCGTTGCTACACTTCGGAAACGCCGGACGCCCGCGTGTGAACTGAGTGGCCCACTACGTCATCCGCATCGCGCGCAGCGCGACCATCGTCATTCTCTTCGCCGTTGCCGCAGGGCTCGGCACGCTGAGTGGCGTCCTCTTCGCGTTTGCCGGCGACCTGCCTGAGATCACAGCGCTCGACAACTACAACCCGAGCACCATCACGCGCGTGTACGCGTCGAACGGCGAGGTGATCGGCGAGTTCGCCGTGCAACGCCGGCTCGTCATCGGGTACGACGACATCGCACCGAACCTGCGCAACGCGATCATCTCGGCCGAAGATGCGGACTTCACCTCCCACTTCGGCCTCAGCATCTCCCGCATCCTGATCACGCTCACGCGCGACGTGCTCGAGCGGCGGTTCGGCAACCCGGCCGGCGCCAGCACGCTCACGCAGCAGCTCGCCCGCAACCTGTTCCCGATCGGCTTCGAGAAGAGCCTCGAGCGGAAGGTGAAGGAGGCGCTGCTCGCGATCCAGATCGAGAAGCGGTACACCAAGCGGGAGATCCTGACGCTTTACTGCAACCAGATTCACTTCGGCCACGGGACGAACGGCGTGGAGTCGGCGGCGCGCCTGTATTTCAACAAGCCGGCCAAGGACGTCTCGCTCGAGGAAGCCGCGCTGATCGCCGGCATCATTCAATCGCCGGCGCGCCAGAGCCCGTACGTCGACATGAATGCGGCCACGAGGCGGCGCAACTACGTGCTCTCGCGCATGGCCGAAGAGGGATACATCTCCGGCGCCGTCGCCGATGAGACGAAGGCAAAGCCGATTGTCCTGCTTGGCCAGCCGCAGCCGGACCGCTCGATCGCGCCGTACTACCTGGAGGAGGTCCGCAAGCACCTCGAACGTCAGTACGGGGCGAAGGCGCTCTACGAGAGCGGCCTGTCGGTCGCCACAACGCTCGACCCGACGCTGCAGCGTCTCGCCAACCAGGCGCTGGAGCATGGCCTGCGCACCTACGACAAGCGCCACGGCTGGCGGCGTGCCGCACGCAACGTCGTCGGAGAGGGACACAGGGTCGACGCGTATCGGGATCCGCGCTGGAACAGACCCATTCACACCGGCGACGTCGTTCCCGCGGTGGTGGTCGCGCTCGGCACGCCGGCGCCAGCCAACGGCGCCCGTCTCCGCATCGGGCCGTACGAAGCGGACCTGGTCCGCGACGGGTTCACCTGGACCCGCCGGTCGAGCGCAGCGGAGCTAATGAAGGTGGGCGACCTCGTCGACGTCGAGATCCGCACGCTCGACGAGGAGCGCAAGACCGCGACAGTTCGCCTCGAGCAGACGCCGGCCGCCGAAGGCGCCATCCTGGCCATCGACAACCGCACCGGCCAGATCAAGGCGATGGTCGGCGGCTGGGACTTCCAGCGCAGCAAGTTCAACCGCGCCGTGCAGGCCTACCGGCAGCTCGGATCGACCTTCAAGCCGATCGTCTTCACCGCGGCGATCGATCGCGGGTACACGCCCGCCTCGATCATCGTCGACGAGCCGATGACGTATCCGGCGAGCGCCGGGCAGGTGTACGAGCCGCAGAACTACGATCACAAGTTCTTCGGCCCCATCACGCTCCGCTACGCGCTCGAAGAGTCGCGCAACATCCCGGCCATCAAGGTGATGGAAGCCATCGGCCCGACCAACGTGCTCGCGTACGCGAAGCGGTTCGGTTTCGAGCAGGACTTCCCGCCCTACCTCCCGATCGCGCTCGGCGCGGGGGACGGCACGCTCCAAGAGATCACCAGCGCCTACACGACCTTCCCGAATCAGGGCGTCCGCATGAAGCCCTGGTCGATCGTCGCGGTCAAGGATCGCGACGGCAACCTGCTCGAGGAGAACCGCGCCGAACCGTCCGACGTGATCGGCGCCGACTCCGCGTACGTGATGACGAGCATCCTGCGCGGCGTGCTGAGCCCGCGTGGCACCGCGGCGCGCGCGACGTCGATGGCCGCGAAGTGGCCGCTGGCGGGCAAGACCGGAACGGTCGACAACAACACCGACGCCTGGTTCGTCGGGTTCGATCCGGACATTACCGTCGGCGTGTGGACTGGGGGTCGACGACAAGCGGAAGACGCTCGGCGGTGACGAGCAGGGCGCGAAGGCCGCGCTGCCGATCTGGATGGAGTTCATGCAGGGCTACATCGACCAGCGGCCCGACAAGGACACGCCCCCGCAGTTCCAGCCGCCGGCGAACATCGTCTTCATGCCGGTTGATACGGCAAGCGGCACCGCGTCGGCGCACGAGGCACCTGGCGCGATCGTCGAGTCGTTCATCGCCGGCACAGAGCCGGGCGGCCTCGCGCGGACGCCGGAGTAAGCTCTCTCAGCGCTGACGCACGCGCCTGACCACCGACACCGCCTCCGGCACCCCGAGCGCGAGCGACGCCCCGACGTAGCTCGCGCCGAACGTACCCAGGACAATCGCGGCGAGCGGCACCGGATGGAGTGCCGGCAGCGCGATCTTGATCGTCCATGCCAGTGCCGCCGACACGACCGCGATCCCCCACAAGCGCAGCACGTGGCCGAGCGGCGGTCCCATCGGTCCAACTCGTGCGCGCAGCGACGCGCGCAGCAGGAACATCTCCATCCACCCAGCCACTCCCGCCGACGCCGTCAGCCCGGCGGCGCCCCATCGCGGCTCGATGCCGAGCAGACGCGGTCCGGGAATCGCGAACAGGTAGCCGAGCACGATCGTCAGCGCCACACGCACCAGCGCGCAGCGGAGCGGCGTGCGCGTGTCGCGGAGCGCGTAGAACGCCGACGAGTAGAGGCGGCCGAACGTCGATGCGACCAGCCCGATCGCAGGATCCCGCCAGGATGCCCCAGACGTACATGGCATCGTCATGGGTGAAGCGTCCCGTCTGAAACACCGCCCCGGCCACCACGTCGCCGAGCGCGAGGAACGCGATCGATGACGGCACGACGAAGAAAGCGATTCGTCGCAGGCCGGCCTGAACCCTGACGCCCACCGCGCCCGCGCCCGCGGAATCGTGCGCACCGGACATCGCCGGCAGTTCCGAAGCGGCCACCGAGATGCCGAACAGGCTCACGGGCAGCGTGTAGAGCAGTTGCGCATTGGTGAGACCCGTGACGGCGCCAGTCGGCAGCAGGCTCGCAAGCAGGGCGTCGATGTACGCGCTCACCTGCACGATGCCGCGGCTGAGGAGCGCCGGCACGAAGTTGCGGCCGATGGTCCGCACGTGCTCGGACGCGAGGTCGAACGCCACGCGCAGGTCAGGCGCCACGCGGCGGACCGTCGGAAGTTGCACGGCGAACTGCAGGGCGTTCCCCGCCACCGAGCCCCACGCCAGCAGCACGGCAAGACGCGGAAGCGGTTCGCGTGCGCCGAACGCGAGCAGCGTGGCGATCATCGCCGCGTTCCAGACCACCGGCGCGGCATACGCCAGCATGAACCGGTGGTGGCTGTTCAGGACGCCGAGGCACCAGGCCGACAGCGTAAGCATGCCCGCGCCCGGAAACAGGATCCGCGTGATGAGAATCGTCAGCTCGCGCTTCTCCCCGCGGAATCCTGGCGCGATGACCGACACGACGAGCGGCGCCACCAGGACGCCGACCACGACCACGATCGACACGATGACGGCGACAGCCGCTGCCACCGCGCCGGCGACCCGGTCCGCCTCGCGGCGGTCGCCGCGGGCCACGAGCGAGGCGTACACGGGGATGAACGACGCCGCCAGCGCGCCTTCGCCGAAGAGGCTTTGAAGCAGGTTGGGGATGCGGAATGCTGCGTTGAAGGCGTCCGCCGCGTCGTTCCTCAGGCCGAAGTAGTGCGCGAAGGCTCGCAGCCGGACGAAGCCGCCGATGCGGCTGATCATGATGCCGGCTGCGACGAACGGTGCGCGATTCAACGCCGGGCGGCCCCTGGGCCCGTCCGCGTCGCCCTACTCGACGTCATCGTCGGCCGCCGGCTCGCCGAGCGTGCCGCTCGCCTTCTTCATCAGGAACGCCTTGATGAGCAGGTCGATGTCGCCGTCGAGCACCCGGTTGACGTCGCCGACCGATTCCTTCGTCCGGTGATCCTTCACGAGCTGGTAGGGATGCAGCACGTAGCTGCGGATCTGGCTGCCGAAGGCGATGTCACGCTTCTCACCGCCAAGCTGATCGAGCCTCGCCTGCTGCTCCTTCGTCTTGAGGTCGTAGAGGCGCGCCTTCAGCACCTTCATCGCCTGCGCGCGGTTCTTGTGCTGCGAGCGCTCGTTCTGGCACGACACGACGATGCCGCTGGGTATGTGCGTGATGCGGATGGCGGAGTCGGTGACGTTCACATGCTGGCCGCCGGCGCCGCTCGAGCGGTACGTGTCGACGCGCAGGTCCTTCTCATCGATCTCGATGTCCACGTCCTCCGGCAGTTCCGGCCAGACGTAGAGCGACGCGAACGACGTGTGCCGCCGCGCTGCCTGGTCGAACGGCGAGATGCGCACGAGCCGGTGCACGCCCGCTTCTGCGGCGAGCAGCCCGAACGCGTAGTCGCCGATGACGGTGAACGTCGCGCTCTTGAGCCCCGCTTCTTCGCCGGGCTGGTAGTCGATCAGCTCGCGCTTGAACCCGCGACGCTCGATCCATCGCAGGTACATGCGGAGCAGCATCTCGGCCCAGTCCTGCGACTCCGTGCCGCCAGCGCCCGGGTGGATCGTCACAATCGCGTTCTTGCGATCGTGCTCGCCGCCGAGCATCTTCTTCGTTTCGCCGGCCTGGACCTCCCCTTCAAGCGCGTTCAGCGCCTGCAAGTACTCGGTGTCGACAGCTTCGCCGGATTCGGCCCACTCCGAGAGGACGGTCAGGTCCTCGCTGCGCGCGCGCAGCGAGTGCAGCAGATCGCGATCCTGCTCGACGCGCCTCCGGCGCTGCAGGATCTTCTGCGCTTCAGCCTGGTCTCTCCAGAAATCCGGGGCGGCGGCGCGGGCTTCGATACGGGTCAGTTCGTCGTCGGGTCGTGCGGCTTCAAAGATAGCTACGCAGATCCGCAGCACGTCGGCTGAGATCGTCGTAGCGTTTCCTGAGCTCTTCGAGGGTCGGCATCCGGCTATTTTACACGGCGTCGCGTTGCGGCCAGGAGCACGGCGGTCAGAAGCGTGGAGCCGTAGGCGAACAGGTCGCCCGTACGCGCGTAGACGGTCTGCACGGGAACGAACCGCGCCTGACCCACCAGCGTCGCCTGTTCGAAGATTGCCGTCTGTCCCAGCACACGGCCGTACGGATCGACGATGCCGCTGATGCCGGTGTTGGCGGAGCGAACCAGGTAGCGGCCGTTTTCAATGGCGCGCATCGAGGCCTGGGCGAAGTGCTGGTACGGCGCGGACGTCGGGCCGAACCACGCGTCGTTGGTGATCGTCGTGAGCAGCTCGCTGCCGCCGCGCACCGCCTGGCGTACCAGGTTCGGGTACACGATCTCGTAGCAGATGGCCGTGCTCAACTGGCGCCCGCGCGCGGGCAGGAGCGTCGCCTCTTCGCCCGCGGAAAAGTCGGACACCGCTTCAACGAGCGGCGCAGCGAAAAAGAGGATGTTCTTCAGCGGCACGTACTCGCCGAACGGCACCAGGTGCATCTTCCGGTACACGCCGCCATCGGTCCCGTCGGGCCGCACCAGGAACGCGGCGTTGAAGTAGCGGGCCGCAGGGCCACGCTCGATCTGATCGCTGCCTAAGAGGATGTCCGCCTTCGCCTGCCGCGCGAGCATGCGGATCTGCTCGGCCGCCGGGCGATCCTCCTCGAAGAGGAACGGCGTCGCCGACTCGGGCCACACGACGAGGTCGGCCCCTTCGCCGATCGCGCGGCGCGACATGTTCAGGTAGTCGCGGAAGATCTCCGCCCCGCGGCGCGGATCCCACTTCTCCGACTGCGGCACGTTCCCTTGAATGAGGCCGACCGTCACCGGCTCGCCAGCCGATGTGAGCTCGCCGCGCCGGATGCGCAACGCACCCCAGAGAGAGACAGCCAGCAGCAGCACCAGTGTCGCGGCCAGCGGGCGGTATGCCGGAGAGCGGAGGGCCCCAAGCAGTCCACCTCCTGACGGCGCCGCCGCGCTTCGAACCGCCGCCAGCGCCAGCGCGGCGCCCACGCTGGCCACCACCGCGGACACGCCGTACACACCGAAAAGCGACGCCACCTGCGCAACCGGCAAGGTCGGTCACCTGGCTGTAGCCAAGCAGCACCCACGGAAAGCCGGTAAGGAAATAGGTGCGCCCGAGCTCAGTGGCGACCCAGATGAAAGGCGACAGCAGCAGCGCCCGCGAGCCGTGGACCTTCGAGAGCTGTGCGACGGCCGTGGCGAAGAGCGCGGTGAAAAGCGAGAGGTACCCAATCAGCAGCGCGTTGACGAGCACCGCCGTGACGATCGGCAGGCCGCCGTACACGTTCATCACGCGCGTGATCCAGTAGACGGTGCCCGTGAAGTAGACGACGCCGGTCAGCAGGCCAAGGCCGAACGCCTGCGTCAGCGTCGCGCGCTGTACGGCAAGCAGCAGCGGGGCGAGCGCAATCCACGCGATGGCCGGGTGGCCGAACTTCGGGAAGCTGAGCGCGAGGAGGATGCCGGACGCGGTGGCGAGTCCGGTCGGGAGCGGCCGGAACGGAGTCAGCGCGTGACCCAGGGCTTGAACTTCTCTTCCTTCTTCAGCTTGTCAGCCACGACCTGGGCCTCGCGGCGTGTCCGGTAGGTACCGATCCGCACACGGTACATGTTGCTGCCCTTGGGCTGCTCGACGTACGCCGTGTACCCCTTGTCCGTGAGCCGCTTCACCATCGCGTCGGCTTCATTCCGCACGTCGACGGCGGCCACCTGCACGGCATAGCCGGTGCGGGGCGCATCGGTCGCCGATGCGGCAACGGGAGCCGCGGCGGGTGCCGGTGCAGCCGCAGGTGGAAGCGGAGACACCGCAGGCGCGTTCGCCGCCGGCGCGGACGTCGCAGGCGGCGTGGTGGCCTTCGCGGCAGCCGGTGGCGGCGCCGGTGCCGGAACGGGCACGACCGGTGCGGCCGCCGGCTTGGCCGCTGCGCTCTTGCTCGGCGCGGCTGCTGGCGGCTGTTTGGGCCCGGGTGCGCTCGATCCAGACCGATCGATCGCGATGGGCGCCTCTTCGAGCGGCGGCGCGGTCGGATTCTGCGCCTCGGTCCCCTCGGGCTCGCCCACCAAGGGTGTCGGCGGCACTGCCTCGCGCGGATCCGGTTCGGATGCGGCGACCTGCTCGGGCCTCGGCGTGGCATCGGCCGACGGCGACTCGGTGAGCGCGTCCGCCTGCATGGCAGCCGATCGCTCGGCGCGCACTCCCCGGCCGACGAGCACGCCGCACAGGAAGATCACCACCGACACGACGGTCGCCGCCATGAACAGAAATACCAGCTGCTTGCCACTCAGCTGGATTTCGCGGAAACCGTCGTCTTCAGGTGCAAGTGCCAAGACGCGTTGATTTTAGCACGCGTACGCCTCAGTTCAGCGGGGCGGAATGCGCTTCTGGACCGCGAGGGCGGCCGGATCGGCAGGGGCGAGGCTCAGGGCACGGTCCGCTTCGGCGCGCGCGGACTCGACCTCCTTGAGCGACAGGTACGCATCGGCGAGCGCCACATGGGCCTCGACCGTCTCGGCGCTCCAGAGCGAGATCTGCAGGGCGTCGATCGCCTCGCGCGCCCGCCCGGCCCGCAGATGAATGCGCCCGAGGAGGAGGTGCGCGCGGGCGTCGTACGGGGAGAGGAACAGGACGCGATTCAGCTCGGCGATCGCGTCGGTGTCGTGATCCTGCTCGTAAAGCCGCCGCGCGCGATCGTAGTAGTAGCGAGCGAGCTCCTGCTGGTTTCGCTGACCGCTGTTCGCGAGGGCCTCCTCGATCTGACGGGAATGCGGGAGTTCGACGTCGCCCTTCACCCGCTCGAGCCCGCGCGGAACCTGGTCGCTCGCGGGCCGTTTGTCCCACTCGTCATAGGTGGACGACAGGCGGCGGGCCAGCTCCTTTTCCCGCGTCGATTCGGCGGGCTGCCCGGCAGCCGAGAGTGCGGTACCGAGCACGTAGTGTGCGTCGCCGTCGGCCGGGTCGCGACGCACGGCTTCGCGCAGCCAGTAGATAGCCGCCTCGGTGTCGCGTTCGAACCAGTACAGCGTACCCGAGGTTGAAGAAGTAGTCGGGCTCGGTCGCGTCTTCGTCCGCCGCGCGCGTGAAGTAATAGGCGGGCACGCCGGTCGGCTGCTGGTTGCCGCCGCGGCGCATCTGCACGACGCCAAGGTTGTTCAGGACGGCAGCGGTCGGACGCGAGTCGGCCAAAGCCTTGAACGTCGCGAACGCGTGGTCGAGGCGATTCAGCTGCAGCTGTGAGAGCCCTGCGCGGAACTGCGCACGGCGCGCCTGCGGCGCCGCGGGCGACACCGCGCCGACAATGGCCAGCGCGCGCTCGTGTTCGCCCTGTAAGTCGAACACTTCCCACAGGGCGATGCGCGCTCGCTCCAACGTCGGATCGGCCTGCAGCGCCGCGTTCAGGTAAGAGATCGCGGTCGCCGGCGTCTCGGCGACCAGCCCCTTGATGTAGTTCTCGAACGCCGCCACTGGGGGATGCACCAGCCGGCCCTCCGGCTCCGCGCCACGGGCCGACGGCGGCGCAAAGCGGCGGGCCATACGCTCGAAGGTCGCGAACAGCTCGGGGAGCGGCCCTCGTTCCGTCACCTCCGCCCGGACCCGGGCCGTCTCGATCGAAATCGCGCGCGCCTGGACGACTACGTCGTCGCCCTCGAGGCGCAGGGTGCCGACGATGACCTGGCCAGCGCGTACGAGCTGCGCGATGCGGATCACGGTCGCGTCGGTGAGGGCCGCTGCCGGCGGCACCTGCAGCCGCTCGAAGGCCTGCCGGCGCTCGTCGCGCGTGATGGCCGCGCCGCCGAGCGCGTTCAGGTCGTCGGCAAGCAGCACGGCGGCGGCCTCGCCCAGCCACACAATCCGGCTTTCTCGTGTGACGTTCTCGAACGGCATCACGAGAGTGCGGTCGGCGGCAGCTGGCGCGGCAGCTTGCGCGCTCGCTCGCGAGACGGTGCCGATGGTGCACAGCGTGCACGCCGCGACGACCAGCGCCAGCGTTCGACGACTCATACCACCTCCGGTTCGCGCGCCATCACTTCCGAGGTGAACGGGACATTAAGGGCGCAGGCGTTCGCGCCGGTTCCGCGGCACGACACGACCTCGACGGTGCCGCTCAGCCCGAAGAGCGCCAGCATCGTGCGCAGCGCGGCAACGTAGAACCCGCACAACGGCTGGGAAACCGGCTCGCGGACCACGCAGAACACGGACCCGTCCACATCCAGCCGGCCAACGCCGCCCCTTACGTGCCATCGGGCGCGGTTTCCGTCGTAGACCTGGTGTACGAGCGCCCCGGCACGGCCGAGCACCAACCGCTGCCTCATCCCGGCTGGCAATGCCCCGATCGCTCGCCGGGCGAACGGGCTCATCGATGCCACGGTCCAATCGGCTGCATACACCCCGGCCCGCTCCATCACCTCACCGTAGGCGTCGCCTTCCTGCCGCAGGAAGCTCAGCACCGCGAACAGCGCGGCGATCCCGATTGTGCCGTCGCGCAACCCCTCGGCGTGCAGCCAGTTCTCGTAGAACCCGAGCCGCAGCGGCAGGACGTCCGCAATCGCCTGATGCAGGCTCGCCACCAGCACACGACCGATATGGGCCTCGCGCATGGTCATGCCGGGGGTAGTAAGATCGATGCTGTATGGCTGGTGCGGCGATTCTGGCAGGCGGCAGCGGCCCGGCGCATCGGTGGCGCGGACAAGGCTCGCCTGCGCGTGGATGGCCGCACGATCCTCGACCGACAGATCGAGGTGCTGCGTCCGGTGGTCGACCGCATCTTCCTGGTCGGCTATCGAGGCGACGCTCCGGTGCCACACGACGTGACCGCTCGTCGACGACCGGGTGGCCAACGCGGGACCGCTGGCGGGACTGGACGCCGCCCTCAGCGTCGCCAACGACGACGTCCTGCTGCTGGCGTGCGATATGCCAAACGTCCCGAGCGCGCTGCTCGCGCATCTGCTTGCCCTGACCGATGACGCCGACATGGTCGTTCCGCGCACCGAACGCGGATATCATCCGCTGTGCGCCGTCTACACTCGTGCGTGCGCGCCGGTCGTTCGCGCGCGGCTCGAGCGCGGACAACTCCGGATGCTCGATCTGATCAGCGAACTGCGGGTCCGCGTGGTCGAAGCCGGACGAGATCGCGCGGTTCGGGGATGGCGACCGACTCCTCGCCAACGTCAACACCCCGGCTGAACTCGACGCGGTCGCATCGCTTCTCGGTCACTAAACTGTAATCGTATCACGAGCTTACCGGCGCTTTCGTATCCGGCGCTGACACGGAGCGAGCTCGTCACGGGACCATGATTCTTCCGATTCAACAGACAGGTTCACGACGCCGTCGCAGATGCCGTCCAGCGGCAGTTCGGCGTGCAGGATCTGCCGCCGTTCGCCATCGAAACGCCGCCGTCGCGCGCACTCGGCGATCTCGCCGTGACAGTCGCGTTCCAGCTCGCGCGCACGCTCCGCAAGGCGCCGCGCGCCATCGCGCAGCGATCTCGCGCAGGCGATCGATCCGATCGCGGGCGTCGCGCGCGTCGTAGCTGCGCCGAACGGGTACCTGAACATCTTTCTGGACCGCCGCACCTTCGTGCGTCGCGCGCAGCAGCGGCACCGCGCGTCGCACCGGCGGCGCCGAGGGGAAGACGGTCGTCGAGCACACGGCAATCAATCCGAACAAGGCGGCCCACGTCGGGCATCTCGGAACGCTGCGCTCGGCGACACGCTCGTCCGCGTGCTGCGGTTCCGTGGCACGCCGGTCGAGGTCCAGAACTACATCGACGACACCGGCGTCCAGGTCGCCGACGTCATCGTCGGATTTCGCGAGCTCGAGCACCTCGACGATCGAAGACGTCCGGCGGATCGCCGACACGACCCGCTTCGACTACTACTGCTGGGATCTGTACTCGCGCGTCACCGAGTGGTACGACGGCGACAAGGCGCGGCTGGCGATCCGTGCGCCGCGCCCTGCACGACCTCGAACACGGCGGCAACGAGACCGCCGAGATGGGCGCGCTTCATCGTCGACCGCATCGTCCGCGCGCACCTGCCGACGATGGCGCGCCTGAACATCGGCGTACGACCTGCTGACCTACGAAGGCGACATCCTGCGGCTGCAGTTCTGGGCCCACGCCTTCGAGATCCTCAAGGCGCAGGGCGCCGTGTTCCTGCAGACGGAAGGGCGGCTCGCGGGCTGCTGGGTGATGCGGATCGAAGATGGGGACGCAGCCGGCCGGCGATGCCGACGATGCGGCGGCGACGAAGAGTCGCGCGAGAAGGTGATCGTCCGCTCGAACGGCGTCGTGACCTACGTCGGCAAGGACATCGCCAACCAGTTCTGGAAGTTCGGTCTGCTCGGCCGCGACTTCCGGTACCGCCGGTTCGCGGAGCAGGCCGAGCGGCCACGTGCTCTGGTCGACGACGTCGAGCGACGGCGAGCCGGGTGCGCCGCCGTTCGGGCAGGCGCGAGCGCATCTACAACGTCATCGATTCGCGCCAGATGTACCTGCAGGCGCTGCTCAGCCAGGCGCTACGCACGCTCGGCCACCCCGAGGAAGCGGAGAACTCGGTTCACTTCTCGTACGAAATGGTCGCGCCTCTCGCACTGCGACGGCGCGCGAGCTCGGCTACCCGCCGCCCGACGATGACGAGGCGAGGAAGCCGTTCGTCGAGGTGTCGGGCCGCAAGGGGCTCGGCGTGAAGATCGACGACCTGCTCGACTCGCTCGACGGCAAAGGCGTCGGCGGAGGTCGCGAAGCGGCAATCCGGAGTTCTCGGCCGAGGAATGCCAGGCGCGTGGCCGTCGCAGATCGCGGTGGCCGCGATCCGCTACTTCATGCTGAAGTTCTCGCGCGGCAAGCTGATCGTGTTCGACATGGAGGAGGCGCTCAGCTTCGAGGGCGAGACCGGCCCGTACCTGCAGTACGCGGTCGTTCGCGCCAACAACATCTTCCACAAGCTGAGGGAGCGTGAAGGGCTCAGCCGAGGCTGACCTGCTGCGCCGGCTTGCCGACGCCTGCCGGCCGACGAGCTGCGCACACCGGCGCCGAGCCCGACGCGCACGACCTGTGGGCGCTCGTGTTCGAGGCGTCCCGGCTCGACGACATCGTCGAGCAGACGGTTCGCGCGCTGGAGTTCTCGATACTGGCGAAGTACGCGTTCGGCCTCGCGCAGCTGTTCAACGCCTTCTATCATCGCTATCCGATCCTCAACGAGGACGACGCCGCACGGAAGCGGTGGCGGGCGGCGGGCGTCGCCTATTTCCGACGCAGCTGACGCGGGCGCTGGAGCTCATGGGCATCGACGTGCCCGCCCGGATGTAACCATGCCTACTCATTGGAATCACGACCTGCCGCAAGACTTGAAGACTACAGCAGGCGATGCTGCACGTCAGTCGGCGACGTCCGCATCGTCGATCACTCGATGAGCGTGGAGGAGGCGCTCGACGGCGTCGACGGCCTGATGCTCACCGGCGGCGACGACGTCGCGCCGGCGCGCTACGGCGAGCCGGCGCATCCCGCGGTCGTCGAAGTGACGCCGGAGCGCGACGAGTTCGAGATCGCGCTGGTGCAACGAAGCGCGCAAGCGCGATCTGCCGATCCTCGCCATCTGCCGCGGCATCCAGGTGCTGAACGTCGCCTGCGGCGGCACGCTCGATCCAGGACATTCCGTCGCAGGTGACCGGCGCGCTGGAACACATCGCTGACGGTGCCGCCGCACCGGCCGTTCGACCTCGCCCACGAAATCTGGATCGAAAAGGATTCGCTGCTCGCGACAGCTGCTCGGCAGAACGGCTGAGCGAGGCCGACTCGTGCGAGGTGAACAGCCGCCATCACCAGGCGGTGAAGGAGGTCGCGGCCGGGTTCCGGGTCGTCGCCACGGCGCCGGACGGCATCATCGAAGCGATCGAGGATCCGTCGGCGCGCTTCTGCCTCGGCGTGCAGTGGCACCCGGAGAACTTCTGGCGCACCGGCGAATTCCGTCCGCTGTTCGAAGGGTTCGTGGAGGCGGCGGCCGCGCGCTAGCGCCCCTGTTTCACGCGCGTCTGAACTGCGCGACCGTCTCGACGTGCGGCGTGTTGGGGAACAGGTCGAACCCGTCGACACGCGCGAGCGCGTAGCCGGCGTCGAGCAGTCGGCGCGCGTCGCGCGCCAGCGTCGCGACGTCGCACGACACGTAGACGACTGTCGCTGCGCCGACGGCGATGGCGCCCTGCAGCGCCTCCTTCGACATGCCGGTGCGCGGCGGATCGACGATCAGCACCGCCGGCGGCGGTGCTGCCGAGCGACGAACGTCTCCACCGGCTCGTGGACCGCCTCGACGGCCCCGACCAGAGCTGCGCGCGTTCGCGCGCCAGATCGGCCGCCGCCGCCCGGTCGCCTTCGACCGCGGTGACCGCTGCGCCGCTCGGCGGCCGCGGCCGCAACGGAGAACAGACCGGCGCCCGCATACAGATCGACGACGCTCGTCTCCGGCTGCGATCTGCATCGACCACATGAGCGACGAGCTGCTGCAGCAGGAAGCGGTTGCCCTGGAAGAACGAGAGCACGTGGCGCCGGAGCGCGACCGTGTGCTCGCCGAGCGCCAGCGCGTCGACGACGTGCGGCTCGCCCGCCATGACGACGGGCCTTGCGCCACGCAGGGGGCTGACACGATAAGGCCGGTGAGACCTTCGGAGTTCGCCGAGCGCACCGAGCGCTCGAGTGTCCGGCGGCGCCCATCGCTTCGAGGTGCACGACGCGCTGCGGACGCGTCGACGTTCTCCGACACGTCGAGTTCGCCGCACGCTCGCCGATGCCGAGCGCACGGAGACCGGCCGGCAGCCGTTCGAGGACATCGCAGGTGGCCGGCAGCAGCTGACGCGTGCCGCGCGGCGTCGCAGAGCACGTGCGAGCCCTCGCGAAAGAAGCCGATCCGCCCGCCGCGCACGTGCAGGCGCGCCCGCATCCGGTAGCCGTCGTCCGGCGAGCGGCGCAACCGCCACGGGCGCGGGCAGCCGGATGCGGCCGATGCGCGCGAACGCGTCGGCGATGACCTGCGCCTTGATCGCCAGCTGGCGCGGATAGGCGATGTGGGCGTACAGGCAGCCGCCGCAGAGCGGATCGGTCGAATGGCTCGCGCCGATCCGGCGACGGCTCGTCGACCGCGACGATTCCGGCGAACGCGACGCCCTTGCCGACCCGTTCGATCCGCGCCGTCACCTGCTCGCCGGGAATCGCGCCGGTGACCAGCACGACCTGCCCGCCGACGCGCGCGATCATCCGCCCGCCGGCGGCCGGCTTCTCGACACGCAGCGGCAGACGATCTGCCTGGGGCCAGCATCGATCGCGTCAGGTCGCGCCGAAACGTGATTGTCGGCAGTCGCGAGCCGCTCGCGCATCGGCCGCTGATCGCACGGCGCGATCCGCGCGCGCGCTGAACGCATCCGCCGCCATCCGCTCGCGGAACGTGGCGAGCTCGTCGACCGCGTCGCTGCCGGAGCGCCAGCTCATCATCGCCTCGCCCGCGAGCCGGCGCGGCGCGTCGGCAGATCAATGCGCGGTCGAGCTCAGCGAGCCGCTCGATCAGCGCGTGCCGCGCCTCGCCCCGCAGCCGCTCCGGACGACCGCGCGCCGCGTCGAGCTCCGCCGACACGCGATCGATCAGCGCGTCGGCCATCGGCGGTCGAGCGTGCCCGTGGCCCGCAGCGTTAGTCAGCCGCAGCAGCACGCGCTCGAGGTGAGCGGGCAGCGACGGCCCGCGCCGCTCGGTGCGAGGCAGCCTCGAGCGGGCCCGGCCGGCCCGCTCCGGCGCCGCGACCGCGGTCAGGCCGAGCGCGCGCCGCCACTCGTCGAACACATCCAGCACGTCGGCGTCGCAGAAGTCGATCCGCACCGGACGGCGGCGCGGCCCTTGCCGGTAGTAGCGCTCGAAGTAGCGATCGATGCCGTCGAACGCGACCTTGAGCGGCACGCCGTCGGCCGCCCAGCGCGACACGACCTCGAACGACGGCCCGACGACGCGGATCAGGTGTCCGTCGTTCTTCTGACAGAGGTAGGTTTCGATCTCGCGGCAGTATCGGCTACTCCGACACTGTTCGCGGCATCCCTCCCAGACGATCCTGAGGCCCTGCAGCGTGAGGTCGACGTCGACATGCGTCGATCAGCTGCGGTCTCCGGCGCGATCAGGGCGGCCAGGCCGCCGGTCGCGACGCAGATCGCGTTGCCGCCCGAGCTCGTCGCGTCATCCGCCGCACCAGCCCTTCGACCATGCCGACGTAGCCGTAGAACAGGCCGGACTCCATCGCGCCGACGGTCGTCCGCCCGATCACGCGTGGCCGGCTTCCGGACGTCGATGCGCGGCAGCCGCGCCGCGCGCTGGAACAGCGCGTCGGCGGAGATCGTGACGCCGGGGCAGATCGCGCCGCCCAGGTACTCGCCCTTGCGCTGACCGCATCGAGCGTCGTCGCGGTGCCGAAGTCGCAGACGATCAGCGGACGGCCGCGCGCGCGCCGAACTGCTCGTAGGCGGCGATCGCGTTGACGATGCGGTCGGCGCCGACTTCCGCCGGGTTCTCGTAGCAGGATCGGCATGCCGGTGTTGTGCGCCGGATCGACGACCAGCGGCGTCGCGCTGAAATAGCGCTGCACCATCGCCGCCATCGTTCCGGTCAGCGGCGGCACGACCGAGCCGATGCACGATCGCCGTCGATGCTCGGACCGAGTCGATGCCGCTGTGCGCGAACAGCCCCTCGACCAGCAGGCCGAGCTCGTCGGCGGTGCGCTCGCGCAGCGTCTGCAGGCGCCAGCTGTGGACCAGCGGCCTGCCGTCGAACACGCCGAGCGACGATGTTGGTGTTGCCGACGTCGATGGCTAGCAGCATCGGTCTCAGATCCCCAGCTGCACCTCGCCCGCCACGATCCGTTCGACGCGCGCTCGCCGATGCGGACCAGGAGCGCGCCCGTGTCGTCGATGCCGTCGGTGATGCCGGCCTGCATTCCGGCCGGCGTGTCCCACGACGACGCGCGCGCCGCGGCTGCCCGGCGCGCCGCGCGCGCCACGCGTCGAGAATAGCATCGAATCGACCGGCGAGCAGGTCGTCGTAGCGTCGCGCCAGCGCCGCAAGCGTCTCGGCGCAGAGCGCCGCGCGATCGACCGCGCGGCCGAGCTCCGATCTCGAGCGACGTCACGCGGTCGTCGAGCTCCGGCGGATACGCCGCGGCGCCGACGTTGACGCCGTAGCCGAGCACCACCGCGCTGGACGCCGGCCGCGCCCGGCCGCGCGACGCCTTCGGCGAGGATGCCGGCGAGCTTGCGTCGTCCGACCAGCAGATC
The DNA here is from genome assembly GCA_963748265.1 of uncultured Acidobacteriota bacterium. Classification (GTDB taxonomy): domain Bacteria; phylum Acidobacteriota; class Vicinamibacteria; order Vicinamibacterales; family CAVVIG01; genus CAVVIG01. The sequence goes on from CAVVIG010000010.1 coordinate 271,607, forward strand.
GTTCGGCCACTTGATGTCGGCGCGAAGCCCGGTCGACACGCTCGACCGCTTCGCCAGCGCGACGCCCGCCGCAGCGTCAGCAGCGCGGTCGCGCGTCGCGGCGCGATGCCGCGCCGGCCCGGCGCGAGCACGACCGAGACATAGAGGCCGCGCCAGGCGGCGAGAACCAGCTGTGCCGCGCCGGCCGCGTCCGGCGGTCTGCGCGTCGGCGATGACGACGGCGCCCTCGCCGTCGGCCTGCGTCGGCGAGCGCGGCGGCGACGTCGTTGGTCGAGCCGATGGTCGCGAAGTACAGCAGCGGGTCGACCGAGCGGCGCCAGGCGCGGGCGCGCGCGCGTCGAGCGCGTCCGCGAGCTCCGCGGCGAAGCGGCTCGGGCGAGTCGGACATCGGCGTCCGTCAGAGCGGCTCGATCTCGAAGCTGATGTCCACCGCAGGCGCCGAGTGCGTCAGCGCGCCGACCGACACGAAGTCGGCGCCGGTCGCCGCCAGCTCCGGCAATCCGATCGAGCGTCACGCCGCCGGAGATCTCGACCTTCGCGCGGCCGCGCGCGCGACGCGCACCGCCTCGCGAATGTCGGCGATCGACATGTTGTCGAGCGAGCACGATGTCGGCGCCGGCGTCGAGCGCTTCGTCCACTTCGTCGAGCGTCTGCGCCTCGACTTCGAGCCGGAGGTCCGGGCGATGGCGCGCGCGACCGCGCGCGACCGCCGCTGCGACCCCGCCGGCCAGCCGCACGTGGTTGTCCTTGATCAGGATCGCGTCGAACAGCCCGACGCGGTGATTGGTCGCCGCCGCCGGCCGCGACGGCGTACTTCTCCAGCGCGCGCAGCGTCGGCGTCGTCTTGCGCGTGTCGAGGACGGTGATGCGGCCCGCGGCCGCATCGACGAACTGCGCGGGTGCGCGTGGCGATGCCGGACAGCCGCTGCAGGAAGTTCAGCGCCGTGCGCTCGCCGATCAGCAGCGTCCGCGCGAGGCCGACGACTTCCCCGATCGTCGTCGCCCGGCGTCGCAGCGGTCGCCGTCGTGCCTGGTGAACGGTCACGACCACCGACGGTTCGAGCTGCCGGAAGGCCTCGAGCAGCGACGTCGAGGCCCGGCCAGCACGCAGGGCGCCTTCGACGAGGAACACGCCGCGGGCGCGCTGCGTCGGCGGCACCGTGGCCTCGGTCGTGACATCGCCCGTTCCCGAGATCCTCGGCCAGCGCGCGCCGGACGATGTCGCGGTACGCGTCAGGAGGCAGCGGCTGCATCGTATCCGGCCACCACGACCTGCGCGCGGCTCGCCGGTCGCGACGTCGAACTGCTGCACGCGCAGCGCCGACTTGAGGTCCGCTTCGACCTGCGGCATCAGCGCGATCGATGGCGGCGTCGGCCGTGATCGTCACCAGCGTGATCGGCACCTTGAGCGGCTGCTTCGCTTCCGACCGCTGCTTGCGCACCTCGAACAGCACCGCGGTCGCCCAGTCGTAGATCTGCTGATCGGCCGTGCTGCCGTTCCGCCGAGTTGTCGGCGACGAGCGCGTCGACTTCCGCGGGCGTCGGCCACGCGGCACGATGGACGGAGCCGGTCTGCCACCACGACCAGACCTCCTCGGTCACGAACGGCAGGAACGGCGCGAAGAGCCGCAGCATCACCGACAGCGCGGCAGCGAGCGCCGAGTTCGCCGACGCGCCGCTGCCTCGGCCCTGTTCGCCGTAGCGCCGGCCCTTCACCAGCTCCAGGTAGTCGTCGCAGAAGCGCCAGAAGAACTCCTCGGTGCGCTGGAGCACGCGCGCGTAGTCGTAGCCCTCGAGGTCGCGCGTCGCCTCGTCGACAAGCGCGGCGAGGCGGCGGAGCATCGCGCGGTCGACCGGATACGGTGATCGGGCCCTGCGGCGTCGCCGATCGCCAGCGCGAACCGCGAGGCGTTCAGCAGCTTGATCGCGAGCCGGCGGCCCACGCGCATCTGGTTCGTGTCGAACGCGGTGTCGGTGCCCGGACGGCCGCTGGCCGCCCAGTAGCGCACGCCGTCCGAGCCGTGCTCGTCGAGCAGCGCCATCGGCGTGACGACGTTGCCCTTGGACTTCGACATCTTCTTGCGATCGGGATCGAGCACCCAGCCGGAGATGGCCGCGTCGCTCCAGGGCAGCGAGTCGTGCTCGAGATGCGCCCGCAGCACCGTCGAGAACAGCCACGTGCGGATGATGTCGTGCGCCTGCGGGCGGAGGTCCATCGGAAAGGTGCGTGCGAACAGGTCCGGGTCGTCGGGCCACCCGCACGCGATCTGCGGCGTCAGCGACGAGGTGGCCCACGTGTCCATGACGTCCGGATCGCCGACGAACCCGCCGGGCCGCCCGCGCTGGTCGGCCGTGTAGCCCGCCGGCACGTCGGTGGACGGGTCGATCGGCAGCTGCTCCTCGGCCGGGAACATCGGCTGGTCGTGCCGGATCGCACCGTCGGCGTCAAGCGGGTACCAGACCGGAAACGGCACGCCGAAGAAGCGCTGCCGGCTGACGCACCAGTCGCCGTTCAGGCCGTTCGTCCAGTTCTCGTAGCGCGCCTGCATGTACGCCGGATGCCACTGCAGCTCGCGGCCGCGGGCGAGCAGCGCCTCGCGAAACTCGATCGTCTTGATGAACCACTGGCGGCTCGTGACGATCTCGAGCGGGCGATCGCCCTTCTCGTAGAACTTCACGGCGTGCGTGATCGGCCGCGGCTCGCCGACGAGGTCGCCCGACTCGCGCAGCTGCTCGACGACGCGCGTGCGCGCCTTTGCCGCGGACAAGCCGGCCAGCCCGTCGTAGTGCTGCTGCGCGCGCGCGGCGTCCGTCGACTCCCAGCCTGCGCCGCCCCACGCGACCGGCCGGAGCGTGCCGTCCGCCTGGATCACCGCGCGCACCGGCAGGTTCAGCTCGCGCCACCAGGTCACGTCGGTGATGTCGCCGAACGTGCAGATCATCGCGATGCCGCTGCCCTTCGCGGGGTCGGCCAGCGCGTGCGCGCGCACCGGCACGCGCACGCCGAAGAGCGGCGTGACCACGTCCTGACCGAACAGCGGCTGGTACCGCTCATCGTCGGGGTGCGCGACGAGCGCGACGCACGCGGGGATGAGCTCGGGGCGCGTCGTCTCGATCTCGACGGCGCCACCCGCCGGCTTGCCGAAGGCAATGCGGTGGTAGGCGCCGGGCATCTCGCGATCCTCGAGCTCGGCCTGCGCGACCGCCGTCCGGAAGTCCACGTCCCAGAGCGTCGGCGCTTCGACCTGGTAGGCGAGGCCGCGCTCCAGCAGCCGCAGGAACGCCACCTGCGACACGCGCTGCGCGCGGCGCCCAATCGTCGCGTAGGTCATCGACCAGTCGACCGACAGCCCGAGGTGCTTCCACAGCGCTTCGAACGCCTTCTCGTCCTCGGCGGTCAGCCGGGTGCACAGCTCGATGAAGTTCGGCCGCGATACGGAGATCGGCTGCTTCGGGGGCGTCGCCGGCGGCTGGAACTGCGGGTCGTACGGCAGCGACGGATCGCATCGCACGCCGTAGTAGTTCTGCACGCGCCGCTCGGTCGGCAGCCCGTTGTCGTCCCACCCCATCGGATAGAACACCGCCTTGCCGCGCATCCGCTGGAATCGTGCGATGACGTCGGTGTGGGTGTACGAGAAGACGTGGCCGACGTGCAGCGATCCGCTCACGGTCGGCGGCGGCGTGTCGATCGAGTAGACCGCCTCGCGGCCGGCGTGCGATCGAACGCGGTACACGCGCGCTTCCTCCCAGCGCGGAATCCACTTGGCTTCGAGCCCTTCGAGCGCGGGCTTCTCGGGCAGCTGCAGCCGTGCGGGATCGAGCGCGGTGAGCGACGGCGGCGGACCGGACATCCGCTGATCTTATGTGATGTTGCTCTTGATCCGCTCGATCTCTTCGCGCACGAGGCGCTCCGCGGTCTCCGACACCAGGTCGGCGACGACGGCGCGCACGACACTGTCGGTCAGCCGCTCGAGAACTCGGGCGACGACGAGATCCGCGAGGTGGTCGACGTCGAGCGGCGACGCGGGCGGATCGGCGGCCGGTGTCGCGAATGACGGCTCCGTTCCGGACTGCTCCGCGTGCAGGAGTGCGGCGAAGGCCTCGGTGAGACCGGGCGCCGCGGCCGTCGGCGACGGCACGTGTCGAGGCGTTGGCGGCGTCGAGGGTTGCGTCGGATCATCCATCGGGTTCCCGTCCGACGGGATTGCGGGGCGCGGATTCTGCACGAGGTCGGCGAAGGCGCGGTCCAGCTGTTCGAAGTAGCGATCGACCTCGGGCGCCGCTGGCGGTGGCGGCGCAACAACCATCGGCGGCGGTTCGATTGTCGTCTCCACCGCGACGACCGGCGGCCCCTCCGGCTGGCCGGCGGCCAACCACAGCTCCCGCACGCGCGTGACGAGCCCGGCGGCTCGAACGGCTTGGCCAGGACATCGTCCGCGCCGGCAGCGGTTGCGCGTCCGCGATCGATCGTCTCGAACGCGCCGGTCAGCAGCACGACCGGGATGTGCGCGAGCGACGGCGTCCGGCGAATGTGCGCCGCGACCTCGTAGCCACCACTTCCGGCATGCCCGACGTCGGCCAGGACGATGTCCGGCGTCGATCGCGACAGCGCCCCAATCGCTTCGTCGCCATCGGCTGCGGCCACGACCTCGACCTCCTCGTCGGCAAAACGTCAGCTCGATGACCCGCTGGATCGTGGGGCTGTCGTCGGCAAGGAGCAGGGTGTGCGTCATTTCAGGCCCTGACGCGGGCGTTGCTGTTGATGAAGTCGATGATCTCCTGCATCGGCGTGCCCGGAAGGAAGATCGCCCTTGACGCCGATCTCCTTCAGCCTGGGCACGTCGACGTCCGGGATGATCCCGCCGATCACCACCAGCACGTCGTCGAGGCCCTGCTCGCTTGAGCAGCTCCATCAGCCGCGGCGCGATGTGGTTGTGGGCGCCCGACAGGATCGACAGGCCGATGACGTCGGCGTCCTCCTGAAGCGCGGCCGCGACGATCTGCTCGGGCGTCTGGCGCAGGCCGGTGTAGATCACCTCCATCCCGCGTCGCGCAGGGCGCGCGCGATGACCTTGGCGCCCCGGTCGTGCCCGTCGAGCCCCGGCTTGGCGATGACGACGCGCAGCTTTCTCATACGGCCCTTCAGTCGATGAACTCAATCGGCGATGCCCTGACGTCGATACGCCTTCAGATTGTCGTTGCCATTGCCGATTCTAGATGATCGGCGTTTCCTCGTACTCGCCCCAGACGTCGCGCAGCGCGTCGCACATCTCGCCCAGCGTCGCGTAGGCGCGCACGGCGTCGAGGATCGGCGGCATCAGGTTGTCGTCTCCAGCCGCCGCGGCGCCGCAGCCGGTCGAGCGACGCCTCGACGGCCGCGCTGTTGTCGCGTGCGCTTGCAGCTGCGTCCGAGCCTGGCGAGCTGCGTGTTCCGAGGCGCCTTCGTCGATGTAGAGGATCTCGATCGGCGGCTCGTTGTCCTGCACGAAGTCGTTGACGCCGACGATCGATCTTCTCGCTGCGCTCGACCGCCTGCTGGAAGCGGTAGGAGCTCTCGGCGATCTCCCGCTGCGGGAAGCCGCGCTCGATCGCCTCCACCATGCCGCCCATGCGATCGATCTGGTCGAAGTACGCCAGCGCGCCCGTCCTCCATGTCGTTCGTCAGCTTCTCGACGAAGTACGACCCGCCGAGCGGATCGACCTCGCCGGTCACGCCGCTCTCGTGCGCGATGATCTGCTGCGTGCGCAGCGCCAGCGTCGCGGCCTCCTCGGTCGGCAGCGCCAGCGCCTCGTCGAGCGAGTTGGTGTGCAGCGAGTTGGTGCCGCCGAGCACCGCCGACAGCGCCTGCAGCGCCGTGCGCACGACGTTGTTGTGCGGCTGCTGCGCGGTGAGCGACACGCCGGCCGTCTGGCTGTGGAACCGCAGCTTCCACGAGCGCTCGTTCCTCGCGCCGAAGCGGTCGCGCATCGTCCGCGGCCCAGATGCGCCGCGCCGCCCGGTACTTCGCGATCTCCTCGAAGAAGTCGCTGTGGGCGTTGAAGAAGAACGACATGCGCGGCACGAAGTCGTCGACGTCGAGCCCGGCGTCGACGCCCCACTGCACGTACTCGATGCCGTCGCGCAGCGTGAACGCCAGCTCCTGGAGCGCCGTCGCGCCGGCCTCGCGGATGTGGTACCCGCTCACCGAGATCGTGTTCCAGCGCGGCACCTCGCGTCGCGCAGAACGCGAAGATGTCGGTGATGAGCCGCATCGACGGACGCGGCGGGAAGATGTACTCCTTCTGGGCGATGAACTCCTTCAGGATGTCGTTCTGAATCGTGCCCGACAGCGTCTCCCAGCTGGCGCCCTGCTGCTCGGCGACGACCAGGTACATCGCGAAGATCATCGCCGCCGGCGAGTTGATCGTCATCGACGTCGTGATGTCGGCCGAGCGCGGATGCCGTCGAACAGCGTCTCCATGTCGGCGAGCGACGTGACGTTGACGCCGCACTTCCCGACTTCGCCGAGCGACAGCTCGTGGTCGGGATCGCGTCCCATCAGCGTCGGCAGATCGAACGCCACGCTCAGGCCGGTGCCGCCCGCCTGCGAGCAGCGCCTTGTAGCGCGCGTTGGTGTCCTCGGGCGTGCCGAACCCGGCAAACTGCCGCATCGTCCAGAGCTTGCCGCGGTAGCCGGTGGCGTGGATGCCGCGCGTGTAGGGGAACTCGCCGGCGGCGCCGAGGTCCGACGCGGCGTCGATCCGGCGAGATCGTCGGCGGTGTAGAGCCGCTCGATCGGCCGGCCGGAGATCGTCGTGAACGCGGCCGCGCGCTCGGGCGCCTTCGCTCAGCGCCGGTCTCGAGCGTCTCGCGCTCCCAGCCGCATCCTTCGGCCGTGCCGGCCTGCCGGCCTTCATCGGCCACCAGTCTTCATTGACTATTGATGGGACGCTATGGCGACGAACGGATCGATCTTCGGCGCGATGCTGCAGGAGTTCGACGGCGCGGCCCGCATCCTCAACCTCGAACCGGGCATCTGGAAGATCCTCACGCACCCCAAGCGGCAGATCACCGTGTCCTGCCCGGTCGCAGATGGACAACGGCGAGATCGAAGTCTTCACCGGCTACCGCGTGCAGTACAACATCACCCTCGGCCCGGCCAAGGGCGGCATCCGCTATCACCCGGGCGTGACGCTCGACGAGGTGACGGCGCTCGCGGCCTGGATGACGTGGAAGTGCGCCGTCGCGCACATCCCGTTCGGCGGCGGCAAGGGCGGCGTCATCTGCGATCCGACGCGGATGTCGCGGCGCGAGCTCGAAGCGCTGACGCGCCGCTACGTCGCCGAGATCATCGACGCCATCGGGCCCGAGAAGGACGTGCCGGCGCCCGACGTCAACACCAACGATCAGGTGATGGCGTGGGTGATGGACACCTACAGCATGCACGTCGGCCACACCGAGACCGCCGTCGTCACCGGCAAGCCGCTCGAGCTCGGCGGATCGCTCGGCCGGCGCGAAGCGACCGGACGCGGCGTGATGATCGTCGACGCGCGAGTCGGCGAAGCACCTCGGCTTCGACATCAAGGGCGCGACCGTCGCCGTCCAGGGGTTCGGCAACGTCGGGTCGGTGTCGGCGCGAGCTGCTTGCCGAGATCGGCGCGAAGATCGTCGCCATCACCGACTGGAAGGGCGGCGTCTACAACGCGCAGCGGCCTCGATCTCGCGAAGCTCACCGACCACGTGCGCCAGCACAAGACCGTCGGCGGGCTTTCCCGGCGGCGAGCCGCTCACCAACGAGCAGCTGTTCGCGCTCGACGTCGACGTGCTGATTCCGGCCGCGCTCGAGAACCAGATCACGATGGAGAACGCGCCGTCGATCCGCGCCAGGGTCGTCGTCGAGGGGGCCAACGGGCCGACCACGCCCGACGCCCACCGCCACCTGCACGAGCGCGGCGTCTTCGTCGTGCCCGACATCCTCGCCAACAGCGGCGGCGTGACGGCGTCGTACTTCGAGTGGGTGCAGGATCGCTACGGCTACTTCTGGACCGAAAAGGAAGTGAACGAGCGGCTCGAGGCGAAGATGTGCGAGGCGTTCAACGCCGTCCTGCAGACGTCGCTGAAGTACAACGTCGACATGCGCACCGCCGCCTACATCGTCGCGATCAACCGGGTCGCCACGGTCACGCGGATGCGCGGGATGTATGCGTGAGCGGCGTGCGAGACCTGAGCGCTAGCCCTTGAACCTGCGCCAGTCGATGCCGTACTTGCGCACGCGGTAGTTGAAGATCCGCTCGGTCGTGCCGAGCAGGCGCGCGGCCTTGGCGCGGTTGCCCCGCGCGCTCTTCAGCGCGTCCTGCAGCGCGTCCTTCTCGAACGCCTCCAGCGAGTCGCGCAGCGTCGACGTCTGGGCGGTGCCCGAGGCCTCGGCCGTCTGCAGCGTCGGCGGCAGGTGGTGCGCGTGGAGGACCTGCGCGTCGCAGACGACCACCGCGCGCTCGATCACGTTGGCGAGCTCCCGGACGTTGCCCGGCCAGTGGTAGCTCGTCAGCATGTCGATGGCCGGCGTCGAGATCCGCTTCACCTTCTTGCCGTGCTCGCGCGCGAACTTCTCGAGGAAGTGGTCGGCCAGCAGCAGCACGTCCGGCTTCCGCTCGCGGAGCGGCGGCACGAAGATCGCGAACACGTTCAGCCGGTAGTAGAGATCCTCGCGGAACTCGCCCGCCGCGATCGCCTTCTCCAGATCCTTGTTCGTGGCGGCGACCAGCCGGATGTTCGACGCGGATGGTCTCGGTGCTGCCGAGCCGCTCGAACTCGCGCTCCTGCAGCACGCGCAGCAGCTTCACCTGCGTCGCCAGGTTCAGCTCGCCGATCTCGTCGAGGAACAGCGTGCCGCCCTCGGCCACCTCGAACCGCCCCTTCTTCGTCGCGTGGGCGCCCGGTGAACGCGCCCTTCTCGTAGCCGAACAGCTCCGACTCGATCAGATCGTGCGGCAGCGCCGCGCAGCTCACCTTGATGAACGGCTTCTTGGCGCGCGCCGAGTTGTAGTGGATGGCGTGCGCGATCAGCTCCTTGCCGGTGCCCGACTCGCCGCGCAGCAGCACGGTCGTGTTGGTGCGCGCGACCTGCGCGATCTGCTCGTAGACCTGCCGCATCGGGCCGCTGGTGCCGACCAGGTTCGAGAAGTCGTAGCGCTCCTTCAGCTCCTGCCGCAGGTGGGTGTTCTCGTCGACGAGGCGCTGCTTGTCGGCCTGGATCAGGCGGTGCACCCGCACCGCCTGCGCGATCATCGAGCCGACCACGCCGAGGAACTTGACGGTGCGGTTGTAGTCGCGGTCGGCCTTGAAGCGCAGGTCGATGCCGACGGCGCCGACCGTGCGCCCGTCGAGCGAGACTGGGCGCCGAGATGTAGCTCAGCTCCTGTTCGGGCAGCTCCGGCCGGTCGGCAGCGCGGTTGAGGAACATCGGCTCGCGGCTGACGCGCGGCACGACGATCGGCTTGCCGGTCTGCATGACCTGGCCGGTGATCCCTTCGCCCACCCGGTAGCGCACACGCTTGCCGGGCGCGACCGCGCCGGCCGACGCCTCGACCTCGACCTCGCCGGTGTCCTCGTTCTGAGCAGCACGACCGTGCTGCGCACCGCGCCGTGATGACGGCCGAGAATCTCGAGGACCCGCTGCAGCCCCTCGTTCAGATCGAGCGTGGCCGACAGCGCCTGGCTGGCCTCGAGCAGGGTCGAGAGCTTGCGCACTTCGCCGGCGTGCGCTTCATCCGGCTCCATCCACTCTGCGACCGACGAGGACATACGGCACCACCCAGGGAAAAGACGACTGTCCTCCACAGCAGCAAGCCCGGTTCCACAACCTCGTCCTGGATCGATGCCCGTAAACCGGTGAGAAATCGAGCTTTATCGAACCTCGCTGCAGCCAGGTCCTCACGGCATCGATGAACAGATTTGTCCGTATGACGGCGGTGTATCTACGAAAATGTCTCAGATTCGGGCGGCCAGACCGCGCTGATGAGTGCGGCCGCAGGTGAGTCATGTCGAGTTGGAGGGAATTTGAGATCAGGTGCGACGATTTTGTCGCATTCGCACTTGCGTACGACACTCCTGAAGGCCTGGCCGAAGTGACGCTCCACTCAGGGACGGACGTTGAACGCGATGCGATCGACGACCGTGCCGGTGGTACCACGCGCCGTGAACTGGATCGCATAGCTGCCCGACGCGAGCCCCGCCAGCGGGATGTCGACCTGCGCGTAGGCATGTGCGCCGTCCGGTCTGGCGACCGTCAGCTCACGCATCGCCGCACCAAACCCGCTGGTCAGCCGCGCGCTGACGTCGACCGGCCCGCCAGCGTTCACGATCGGCACGCGCACGACCAGGTGCTCCGCGCGACTGAACTGGCGCGACACGATCGGCGACGCGTCGACGTTGTCGAGCAGGTCGCGCACCTCACGCGCCGTACGCGCCCTGAACACTTCCGGCGTCCCGAGCGCGAGCGGGGACGGGAACCCGCCGACCACGAGGTCGCGGACGTCACGATCGATCACGCGGCCGGCCGCGTCGAAGATGTCCATCTGCACGAGGAGCTGCCCCTTCGGCGCATCGAACGAGAGGCGCGCGGAGCCGTCGAGGGCGCCGCCGGCGTCGCGACCCGAGGATGAGGACGTGCCGGCGAACACCTCCGCACCCTCCATCGTCGACACCTTCATCGACACGCGCGCCGGGGCTGAGGCGGACCGCTCGCCAGGAACACCGGTCGCCGGCTCCCAGACGAAGCTGACACGCGTGCCTGCACCCTGCTGCCCTGGCGCCAGCCCGAACCAGGGGCGGATGAGAGGACTGGCGCGCCGCGGAACCTGAAGCCCCGGCTTGGTGGACGCCCGGGGCGTCGCCAGAATCGGGCAGTTCGCGCGCCACCAGGTACCCGGCGCGCGCGCGAACGGTCACGCCGGGGCGACTCACCTTCACCGTCACCGATCGGAAGCGGCCATCGTCGGCGCCCGGACGCGGCGTCACTGCCAGCGCGTAGTAGCCGGCGGCGTCCCGGGCGATCCGTTCCAGACCGGAGCCGGTGGCCGCACCTCCCTCGAGCATCAGGCCGGTCGTGTCCCTGGCGAGCCGATCGAGGAGGTCGGCCGGCGTCGTGCCAGGGTCTGGCCGATCCGCAGCGGCCGTGTCCGGTTCCAGCAGCGGGAGGCGGATGCTGTAGATCGCCACGCGACCCCGCGTCGCGGCCCTGACGACAGCCTCGAGACCCGGCAGCGGCGTGTCGCGGCGCACGCTGGCCGTGGGCACGAAGCCGCCGCTCACCACGATCAGGGTCTTGCGCGGAGCGGACAGCCGGCCCATGTGAGTGGCAAGCGCCTGCAGCGTCGAGAGAGCAATCTGGGCACGTGCGGCGTCGATCCGCGCCGGCGCGCCGGCGATGAAGTCCTGCTCGAAGGCCGTCCGCGCCGTGTAATCACCGAACCGGCCGTCGACACGCTCGATGGCGGCCGCCGCACCCTCGCGATCGCTGGTCAGGCGGAGCGAGGTCAGTGAATCGAGCGGCTTGACGACGAGGACGAGATCGCGGGGGCCGAGGGTGCGCCGGACGAACGCCGCCAGTGCTTCGCGCGTGGACGCCAGTGCGTCGCCGGACGCCAGGTGGTACTCGTCCACGAAGATGCCGACCACCCGTGACGCGCGGGCGGCAGCGGCCTGCTCGTCCGCCGCGCTCAGGATCGGCGGGAGAGGTTCGGCGGCCGCTCCGGTGGTCGCCGGCCCGTTCTGCACCGACTCGATGGTCAGCGGGCCATCCGCATCGGCGACGCTGAAGTCGCCCGCCGCGAGCGGCTTGCTTCCCGCCCCGCCGTCCACGACCACGTCGAGTGTCACCGTGGATGGAACGGACTGCCCCTGGAGCGCCGCGCCCACCAGGAGAAGAACAATGCCGACAGCCAGCCGCATCAATCAGCTCGAGATGCGGAACCCGACCAGTTCCTGGATCGGCTCACCTGCGCCGTCGAGCGTGATCTCGACGACATACTCGCCGGGCGGCAGCGCTGACAGGGTGAGATCGATCTCGCGCGCCGAGTCGGCACGGACCGCCGGCACAGCGATTGGCAAGTCGCCAATCGACTGGCCGCCGCGGTTCAGGAGGCGAGCCGACAGCTTGGGGCCTGCATCGCCGACACCATAGGTCGGTATGCGCACGAACACGCGCTCGGTGCGGCTGAATTCGCGCGCGGCGGTCGGCGGGACGTTCGGGTCGGTCTTGGCGATCTGGTAGTCCCGCACGCTGCGGGCGCGGTAGACCTCCGGAGTGCCGAGCGCGACGGCGCGTGACGCGAGGTCCGGCACCACAATCTCACGCACTTCGCTGTCGAGGACTTCTGCGCCGGTGCTCTCGACTGCCAGGCGCAGCTGCACCTTGCCGGGCGCCGCTTCGAAGGTGACCGACCCACCCGTCGGGACACCGCTCGCGGGCGCCGTGTTCGGCGAGCGTCCGCGGAAGTACGGCGAGCCGTCGGGGGCAGTGGCTGTTACCGACATCCGTGCGGGCGTCTCGCCTGCCCGTGCGACGTCGCCGGCGGTGCGCGGCAGGGGCTCCCACACCAGGGTCACGCGCGTCTTGCCGTTCGCACCGCGGTCCGTGCCGAGCCACGTCCGCACGATGCGGGAGGATCGGACGGGCGTGGTGATGGAGTTCAGCGCAGCCGTCACGGCTTTCGGCGCTTCGGCTTTCGGCGGCGCCAGCGCCCGCTGTGCGTCGGCCACGGAGAACGCCCAGTAGCCCGTGCGCGCGCGCACCTGGACGCCCGGGCGCTTCACCCGCACCTTGATCTCGTGGAACTTGCCGTCGGTGGCTGTGAAGGTGGAGTTGTAGCCGAGCAGGTAGTACGCGCTGGAGTCGCGGACGATCTGCTTCATGCCGGTCGGCAGGTCGTTGCGATTCACGATCGCGCGGCCGTCCGTGTCTGATCGCGAGCGTCCGCAGGGTCTCCAGCGTCGTGGTCAGGTACGTGCGATCGGTGCTGCATGCCGATGTTCTGGTCGATGCCGAACTCGGCGGTCGGCAGTCCCCGCGGATCGACGGCGTAGATCGCCACGTTGTTCTTGTTCGCCGCGTCGTACACGTCGCGAAGGTCCGAGTCGATCGACATGTTGGCGGCTGAAGCGCCGCGCGATCCTCCAGCGGGCTGTTGACGCCGGCGTCCGGATCGCCCCGGGTCGGGTTGCCGAGCCCAGGTGCCGCTGCGACCGGATCGCGCATCTGCGGCGGCAGCATGTTGGTGTAGCCCTCGCTCAGGAGGATCAGCGCCTTGCGCCCTTCCTTCAGCGCGCCCATGCGGGTGATCAAGCGACTTGATCGCCGACATCGACACCTGGTTCCGGATCCGCTCGACCGGTTCGGCCGGGTAGTACGCGTACTGCTCCTCGAACTCGTTGCGCGGCGTGTAGTCGTACTTGCGGCCGCGGAACTGCTGCACTGCCTTGATGACCGCCTCGTGGTTGCGCGTCATGCGGACCGGCGGCGATCGGCTCGAGCGGGTCACATCAGGCCGACCATGTCGGAGGGCCCGAGCTGCGTCTCGACGAAGCGCGGCCAGCTGCTCGCGCGCCTGGATGCTCGGTCTCGAGCCGCACGTGGTAGTCGTCCAGGAAAATCGCGAACAGCCGCACGTCGTCGCGCGCCGCTTCCGCTCTCCTCGTCGTCGTCGGTGCGGATCTGGCGCGGTGGCTGCGAGGCTGACGACATCAGCCCGCCGTCGAGCGAGATCAGCTTGAACGTCTCGATCGCCTGCGGCTTGTCCCTGCTCGGAGACCTCGAAGTCCTCGGGCTTGAGGTCGCTCGACCGGATTGCCGTTCTTGTCGGTGACGATGCACGTCGACGCGGACGAAGTTGATGCCGGCGCGGAAGATCGGCTGCTGCGGGTCCGGCGCGGGCTGGCCCTGAGCCGGCTGGCTTGTGCCGGCGGCTGACCCTGGGGCTGGCTCTGTTCCTGGGGATCCGCGGGCGCCTGCTGCTGCGGCTGCCCGGAAGCAGGCTGCTGCTGGGCATGGCCCGGCATGACGGCAGCGAGCGCGGCGACGAGAACCCCGGCGGCGGTGACGCGGAAGACCTTCGCCATTCTTCTATCTTAGACCCGGCGCCTGTCTAACATCACGCCCTGTGGCGACCTCGACGAGCGACTCCCCGCACGCCGCGCTGACCCAGCTGACTGACGACGAGCGGCTGTTCCGCGACAGCGTGTACGAGTTCGCCGACCGGGAGATCCGTCCGCCGCGCCAGGTCGATGGACGAGCACGCGAAGATGCCGCGCGAGCTCATCGACAAGCTGTTCGACCTGGGCGTGATGGGGATCGAGATCCCGGAACCGTTCGGCGGCGGCGGCGGCACCTTCTTCCACGCCGTGCTGGCGGTCGAGGCGCTGTCGCGCGTCGACCCGTCCATTGGCGTGCTCGTCGACGTGCAGAACACGCTGGTCATCAATGCGCTGCTCCGCTGGGGCAACCGACGAGCCAGAAGCGACGCTACCTGCCTCGCTCGCGCGCGGTGCGGTCGGCGCGTACGCGCTGTCGGAGGCGGGCTCGGGCAGCGACGCGTTCGCGCTGGCGACGCGCGCCGTCGAGCGCGACGGCGGATGGCTGTTGACCGGCCGCAAGCTGTGGATTACGAACGGGGCCGAGGCCGAGCTGTTCATCGTCTTTGCCACCATCGAATCCGGACGCCGGCTACGGGGATCACGGCGTTCCTCGTCGAGCGCGGCTGCGCAGGCTTCACGGTCGGCAGGAAGGAAGACAAGCTGGGCATCCGCGCGAGCAGCACCTGCGAGCTGCTCTTCGAGGAGTGCCGCGTGCCGCGGGCGAACGTGCTCGGCGAAGTCGGCAAGGGCTACAAGACGGCGATCGAGACGCTCAATGAAGGGCGGATCGGCATCGGCGCGCAGATGGTCGGCCTGGCGCAGGGGGCGCTCGATCACGCCGATCGCCTACACGAAGGAGCGGAAGCAGTTCGGCAAGCCGGTTGCGGAGTTCCAGGCGGTGCAGCACCAGCTCGCGCGCGCGGCGACCGAGGTTCATGCCGCGCGGCTCATGGTGTACGAAGCGGCGCGCGCTGCGCGACGCGCAGGCAGCCGTTTCTCTCGGAGGCCGCGATGTGCAAGCTGTCGGCATCGGAGAGCCGCCGAGCGCGTCGCCTCGCTCGCCGTCAACCTGTTCGGCGGCTACGGGTTCGTCAAGGACTACCCGGTCGAGAAGCTGTATCGCGACGCCAAGATCGGCCAGATTTACGAAGGCACGTCGAATCTGCAGCTTGCAGACGATCGCGAAGCAGATGCTCGGAAACTGATGGCGTAACGTCGACCCTTCGTCAGGGACAGCCATGCGTGAAGCCTACCTCGCCGACATCGCCCGCACCTTCCGGAACTACCGCTCGCTCGCCGACAGGGCGCTCGCGCAGGTGACTGACGAGCGACTCTGGCGTCGCACTCGACCCCGACGACAACAGCCTCGCGATGATCATGCAGCACATCGCCGGGAACCTGAGGTCACGCTTCAGCGATTTCCTCACGAGCGACGGCGAGAAGCCGGATCGCGATCGCGACGCGGAGTTCGAGGCCGGCCCGATCGATCGCGCGGCGCTCTGTCGCGAACTGGAACGACGGATGGGACGTCGCGCTTCATGCCATCGGCGCGCTGACGCCGGCGGACCTCGATCGCACCGTGCACATCCGCCGTGAAGGCTTCCTCGTGCCGAGGCGCTGAGCCGATCGGTGACGCACACGGCCTACCACGTCGGCCAGATCGTGTTCCTCGCGAAACATCTGAAGGCGGCGGAGTGGAAGACGCTGAGCATCCCGAAGGGCGGCTCGAAGGAGTACGGGACGGGAAGCTTCAAGCAGGGAATCGTGCCGAAGTGACGACTCACCGACTCATTCACTAACTCTCCAACTCTCCAACTCTCCAACTCTCCAACTCGCTAACTGCTAGCCATCCGTGATCGTCTCCTGAGCGATGATCATCCGCTGCGCTTCCGACGTGCCCTGGTAGATCTCGGTGGCCCGCACGTCCCGGAACAGCCGCTCGACGAGCGAGCCGCGGCGGTAACCCTCGGACGCCAGGATCTGCATCGCGCGATCGGCCGCCTGTGGGCCGCTTCCGACGCCGCCAGCTTGGCCATCGACGCCTCCAGGCGGATCCGCTCCTGCGTGTCCCTGGCCGTTGCCGCCTTCCAGGTCAGCATGCGCGCCGCCTCGAGCTCGGTGGCCACGTCGGCCAGCATCCACTGGATGGCTTGGTAATTCGCGATCGGCTGCCCGAAGGTGTGCCGCCGCCTTGGCGAAGGCGATCGCCTCGGCGATCGCCGCGTCGCCGATGCCGAGCGCCTGCGCCGCAATCGCGACGCGGCCGCCCTGCAGCGCCCACATCGCGAGCGCGGAATCCCTGGTCGACCGCGACCGAGCACCTGATCGTCGGAGACCTCGACGTCGAACTCGAGATCCATGCAGCCCAGCCCGCGCACGCCGAGCGAGTCGGCGCGCGCCCGTCGCGGATGATGCCCCGCGGCATCCATCGGCACCAGGAACGCGGTCACCCCCTGTCCGCGAAGACCTGGCCGCGTGCAGGCGAAGACGATCACGACCGACGCGCGCTTCCGCGTTGGCGACCCACACCTTGCTGCCCGTGATGCGGTAGCCGCTGGCGGTGCGCGAGGCCTTGGTCTTCTGGTTGGCGGCGTCGGTGCCGGCGTCGGCTTCCGAAAGCGCAAACGCGCCGATGGCCTCGCCGGATGCCAGCCGCCGCAGCCACTGCTCTTTCTGCGTGGCGCGCCCGGCATGGGCGAGCAGTTCTGCGACGAGCGAGTGATGGACGACCAGCGAGACGGCGACCGTGGCGCTGGCCCGCGCGATCGCTTCGATGGCGAGGGCGTACGCTGAGTAGTCGAGGCCGCGCCGCCCCAGGCCTGCGGCATGGTCATCCCGAGCAGGCCGCGCTCCGCGGCCGCACGCATCACGTCGGAGGGAAACTCGCCGCTCTCGTCGATTGCCGCCGCGCGCGGGGCGACGACCTGCGCCGCGAACTCCTCGGCCGACGCCTGGAAGGCCCGCTGTGCGTCGCTCGGCTCGAGAACCATACAGCGCCCCGTGCGCGACGCTAGCGGCGATCGCGCTGCAGCCGTTCGAAGATCGGCCGCAGCCGCCGCGCGGTCTCGCCCAGATCCTCGGGCAGCACGCGCGTATTGCCCGACCACCGACATGAAGTTCGTGTCGCCGGTCCAGCGCGGCACGAGGTGGATGTGCACGTGATCGACGATGCCGGCGCCGGCGGGCGACCGAGGTTGATGCCGACGTTGATGCCCTGCGGCTGGTACGCCTCGGTCAGCGCGATCTCCGCGTCGCGCGTGAACAGCATCAGCTCCGACAGTTCGTCGGGGTTGCGAGCGCCAGCGTGCCGATATGCCGCCTCGGCACCACCATCAGGTGGCCGTTGTTGTAGGGATAGAGGTTGAGGATGACGTAGCAGACGCGCCCCTGCGCCACGACCAGTGCATCGCTCGACTCGCGGCCGTCCGGCCCGGACTCGGGCGCCGACACGTCGCAGAAGATGCACGCGGCGGCGGCGTTCGACGTGCCGGTCACGTAGGCGAGTCTCCAGGGGGACCAGAGGCGTTCCATGCGGCTGTTCAGAAGTCGTCAGGTCAGAAGGTCGCAGGTGCGCGTGACCTGTGACCGAAGTCGTACCGACGACGAGATCCTAGACGGCGAGCGCGTCAGGGGGCGTGGCGGATCCGGACGACTCCGCGGACGAATCGTCCGGCTCGCGGTTGATGAGCTCCTTCAGTTCCTTGCCCGGCTTGAAGTACGGCACCTTCTTCGGCGGCACGTCCACCTTGTCGCCGGTCTTCGGGTTGCGGCCCTTGCGCGGCTCGCGCTTGCGCAGCCGGAAGCTGCCGAACCCGCGCAGCTCGATCTTCTCGCCGCGGTGCAGCGCGTCGATGATGCTCTTGAACACCGTGTCGACGATGACTTCGGAGTGCTTCTTGGTCAGGTCCGAGACCCGCGACACTTCCTCGACGAGCTCCGCCTTCGTCATGCTGCCGCCAGTCATAGGGTGATCCTTGCAGGCTCTGGGCTCAGGGCTTCGGGCTCCAGGCCGGAAGCTCGAGAGCGCGCCGGAATCTGCGCGCCGCCTCGAACCACCATACCCACAGCCTGAAGCCCCAGCCTGAAGCCTACCGATTCCGGAAGTGATCGCCCAGCGTCGCCGTGCCGTCGCCGGACGACTCCTGGTACGTCTCCCAGTCGGCGCGGAACTCGTCGGACTTCAGCGCGCGGATCGACAGGCCGATCTTCCGCTCCTCCGGCGCGAGCTTGATGATCTTCATCGGGTAGGTCTCGCCCACCTTCAGCTCGATCTTCTCCTCGTCCTTGCCGGCGTGCCGCGAGTCGTCGAACTCGGACACGTGAATCAGCCCTTCGATCCCCTCGTCGAGCTCGACGAACGCGCCGAAGTTCGTCATCCGCACGACCTTGCCCTCGATGGTGTCGCCGACGTGGTGGCGCGAGAAGAAGTCGTCCCAGATGTCGGTCGCGAGCTGCTTCAGGCCGAGCGACAGCCGCTGGTTCTCGGCGTCGATGTTGAGCACCATCGCCTCGACCACGTCGCCCTTCTTCAGGACCTCGGACGGGTGCTTGATCCGCTTGCTCCACGACATGTCGGAGATGTGGATCAGGCCGTCGATGTCCTCCTCGACCTCGACGAACGCGCCGAACTCGGTGAGGTTGCGGACCTTGCCCTGGATCTTCGAGCCGACCGGGTACTTCTCGGCCAGGTCGTGCCACGGGTTGCTCTCGACCTGCTTCAGGCCGAGCGAGATGCGGCGCGCCGTCGGATCGACGCCGAGCACCATCGCGTCGACCGTGTCGCCGACGTTGAGGATCTTCGACGGGTGCTTGACGCGCTTGCTCCACGACATCTCGGAGACGTGGATCAGCCCCTCGACCCCCGACTCGAGCTCGACGAACGCGCCGTAGTCGGTGAGGCTGACGACCTTGCCCGCCGACGCGCGCGCCGACCGGGTAGCGGTCCATGACGTTCGCCCACGGGATCGGTGATGAGCTGCTTGTGGCCGAGCGACACGCGCTCGGTCGCCGCGTCGTACTTCAGCACGATCGACGTCGATCTCGTCGTTGACCTTGAACAGCTCCGACGGATGGCCGACGCGGCCCCACGACATGTCGGTGATGTGCAGCAGGCCGTCGATGCCGCCGAGGTCGATGAACGCGCCGTAGTCGGTGATGTTCTTGACGACGCCGCGCAGCACCTTGCCCTCGGCGAGCGTCTCGAGCGTGTGCTTCTTCTTCTCGGCGTTCTCCTCTTCGAGCAGCGCCTTGCGCGAGAGCACGATGTTGCCGCGCTTCTTGTTGACCTTGATGACGCGCATGCGCAGTTCCTGCCCGCGCAGCGCATCGAGGTTGCGCACCGGACGCACGTCGATCTGCGACGCCGGGCAGGAACGCGCGCACGCCGATGTCGACGGCCAGCCCGCCCTTGATCCGCTCGATGACGCGGCCGATGACGACCTTGCGCTCGGCGTAGGCCTTCTCGACCTCGTCCCAGATCTTCATCTTCTCGGCTTTTTCGCGCGAGAGGACGACGTAGCCTTCGCGGTCCTCGGTGCGCTCGAGCAGCACGTCGACGATGTCGCCGGCTTCGACCGTGACCTGGCCGTTCTCGTCGAGGAACTCGTTGACGGCGATGATGCCTTCGGACTTGTAGCCGACGTCGACGATGACTTCCGACGCGGTCACCTTCAGCACCGTGCCCTTGACGACCTCGCCTTCCGCGATGTTTCGGAAGCTGCTATCGTAGGAATCGAGCAGCCGGGCGTACTCGTCGGGGTCGATCTGGTCGTCGTCTTCGCGCGGTCGGGCTTTCAGCCCGCGCCGCGATCTGCGCGTTCCCGCTCGCGGTCGAGCGTTCCGGCGGCGCCCCTGGCCGGACCGGGAGTGTGCTCGTCTTCAACGTTCGCCATGCCTTGCGCATCTCCTCTTGTCGTCCCTCGCCACACCGCGAACGTCGATCGTGCGGGAGCGGCGTGCCGGCGTTCTGATGGCGGGGTCCGGCGGCCCGCAATTTCGGTCAGCAGGCCGCTCTGCAGCGCTCTCCTGATTTCCGATAAGCAACAGAGAGTACGACACTTATCGCCAAACTGTCAAGGTTCTGAAAGGACCCGAGACCATGGCCAAGCGCAAGGCCGGCCGCGCCGCGAAGGAAGGCGGCACCCAGGAAAAAGGCGAGCGCCAGGAGCGCCGGCAGCCCGCTCGAAGCCGGCCGCCCGCAAGGCCGCCGGCCGGCCGAAGGTCGTGCGCAGGCGGTCGAAGAGCCGGATCCAAGGCGAAGACGGCGCGAAAGGCGACGGCCGCCCGGAAGAAGACCGCCGCCAAGGTCAAGCGGGCTCCGGCGAAACGGACCGCCAGCGGCCGTCAGCCGCCCAAGTCGTCCCCGCCGGAGCCACGCCGCGCGAAGCGCCGCGACGCTCGACGACGACGGTCCCGACGCCCCCTTCGTCGCTCGACATGGACCGCCGGGGCATCGGCCGCGCGGACGGGCCGCGCCGAGATGGCCGAGGCGCGCACGGACCACGCGAACATGACACCCGCCATCACCGGCGGCGACGTCGACGCCGACGTCGAGGACGCCTACTTCAGCGGCGACGAGGCCCCGGCGGCGACAACCCGACGCCGGACCAGGACATCGTCGACGACATCGGCAAGGCGCTCGGTGTGGAATACCAGGACAACGAGGAGCTGCGCGGCGAGCGACAAGGTGGCCGACGCGCGACAAGCACCGCTGGGAGCTCGATCCGGCGTCCGCCGAAGACTACCGGGACCGGAAGTGAGCGCCGCCAGGCTCGGCGAGCTGGTTAGGGGCGCGAGGCTCCGCCGAGCTTTGCCGCTGACCGATCCGTCATCACCTCGCTCCACGACTGTCCGCGACCGACTTGCCGGTCGTGTCGACGACAGGCGTCGGGCGCCGCGTAGAGCGGCGACGCCGCGCGCGTGGAGTCGCATGCGATCGCGTTCGCTCAGGAGCGTCGCGACGTCCGACGACGGCCGCCGGGACCGCCGCTGTGCGCCGGGATCGGTGGCGCGCCGGCGCGCGCGCTCCTCCGGCGGCGCATCCAGATAGATCTTCACGTCGGCGTCCGGGAACACGACCGTGCCGATGTCCCGGCCCTCCATCACGATGCCCGCCGCCCGCTCCCATGGCGCGCTGACGCTCGACGAGGATCGCGCGCACCGCCGGCAGCCGCGCGACCGCCGCGGCCGCGCGATCGATCTCGGGCGTCCGGATCGCCCGCGTGACGTCGACGCCGTCGATAGTGACCCGCGTCGCCTCGATCTCGATCGTCGATGCGGTCGCCAGCGCGCGCCACGTCGGCTTCGTGGTCGAGCGGGACGCCGTCGCGCAGCGCCTTCCAGCCGACCGCGCGATACATGGCGCCGCTGTCGACGTGCCGGTATCCGAGCTTCACCGCGACGGCGCGCGCGACGGTGCCCTTGCCGGCGCCGGACGGTCCGTCGATGGCGATGATCAGCTTTCGCATCGGCCGGGTAGTAGGATGGCGGTGCACTCGTGCGAAAGGAATTCGGGGCACGCCGTGGAACGTCTCCAGAAGATTCTGTCGCAGGCCGGCATCGCCTCGCGCCGCGCATCCGAGCAGCTGATGCTCGAGGGCCGCGTGACGGTGAACGGCGCACGGTGGTCCGCGAGCTCGGCACGAAGGCCGACCCGACGGACGACGACATCCGCGTCGACGGCCGCCGGATCAAGTCGCCGGAGCGGCACCGCTACCTGCTGCTGAACAAGCCGCGCGGCTACGTGACGACGCGATCGGATCCGCAGCGGCGGCCGACGGTGATGGATCTGCTTGCGACGGCGTCCGCGAGTACGTCTACCCGGTCGGCCGGCTCGACTTCGATCCGAAGGCCTGCTGCTGCTGACCAACGACGGCGACCTGGCCGCCAGGCTCACGCATCCGCAGCCACGGCGTCGCGCGCGTCTACGAGGCGCGCGTCCTCGGGCGTGCCCGACGCGCACGACCTCGACCGGCTGGCGCGCGGCGTCATGATCGACGGCCGGCGGACCGCAGCCGGCCGAGGTCCAGCTCATGCCGTCGGACGCGCACGCAACGACAAGCGACGCTGCGCATCACGATCGCGAAGGGCGCAACCGTCAGGTGCGGAAGATGTGCGAGGCGATCGGCCACCCGGTCGATCACCTGCGGCGCATCGCGATCGGGCCGCTGAAGGACACCCGGCTGAAGCCGGGGCAGTGGCGGGACCTGACCGACGCGGAGGTGCAGGCCCTCAGGAAGGCGGCGAGCCGCACGCTTCCCGCACAGGAATCGGGCAACCGACACCGCGCGCCCGACGCGGCGGCCCGGCGCACGGCTGACCGAGCGCCTCTTGCGGTCAGTGCACTGACGGCCCGGCGTCCCCGGATCGATCTCGTCGTCCTCGGATCCGCTGTCGGCGGCGTCGACGGCAGGCGCTGCGTCTCGGGCTCGTCGAGCGGCAGCTGCTCCTCGGCCGGCGTGCTGCTCGACGAGCAGACGGCGCCTCGATGCCGAGCGCTTCGGCCATGTCCTCGACCTTCGGCAGGTCGGCCAGGTCGTTCAGCCCGAAGCGGATCAGGAACTCCTTGGTCGTCGCGTACATGAACGGGCGGCCGACGACCTGCTTGCGGCCGACGATCTTGATCAGGTGCCGCTCGAGCAGCGTGTTCAGCACGCCGGACGTGTTGACGCCGCGGATCTCGGTGATCTCGAGCGCCGTGATCGGCTGCCTGTAGGCGATCACCGCCAGCGTCTCGAGCGCCTGCACCGAGAGCTTCTGCGTCGCTGCGCTCGTGGAACAGCCGCCGCACCCACTCGTGCAGATCGGGCCGCGTGACGATCTGAAAGCCGCCGGCGACCTCGACGAGCTGCAGTCCGCCCGGCCGCTCGTAGTCCTGCTTCAGCTCGGCGAGCGCCGCCAGCACGTCTTCCTTCGGTTCGCTGTCGAGCAGCTTGAGCATCGCCTTCGGCGTCAGCGGATCGGGCGACGCGAAGATCAGCGCCTCGAGGATCGCCTTCAGCTCCGCGGAGGCGCGAGCGAGCGACTCGTCCGCCTCGAGCGCGTCGGCCGCCACGCCGTCCTGCGCTCGGGTCGCTGGGCTCAGCGTCCTCGGCCTGCTGTCCTGCGCTCTCGTCGGCCGTCCTGCGTCGTCGCGCTCGTCCTGCGCGTCATCAGCCACGGTGTTCCTCCGGATCGCCAATCGGATGCGGCGCATCGGCCGGCCGCGGCCGCTTGTAGACGCGGATCGGCCCGAAGCTGCCGGCCTGGAAGACCCTGCACCAGCTTCAAGCGAATCATCTCGAGCAGCGCCAGGAACGTGACGATCAAGCCCGCGCGATCGTCGACGTCGGCGAACAGCTCCTCGAACCCGCACGCCTCGGTCTCCGACAGCCGCGCCAGCAGCTGCTCGATGCGCACCTCGACCGGCATCTGCTCCGGCCGGCAGCAGCACCTTCGGGCGCTGCTTGGCGCGCTGGACCACCGCCTGGAACGCGGTGAGCAGGCTGAACAGATCGACCTCGAGCTCCGGCTCGTAGTCGTCGCCGGCGATCTGCCGCGACCCGCTCGTCGGGACGCTGCCACTGCGCCGCGCGCAGCTGCTCGCGCTCGTGCAGCAGGTCCGGCGGCGGCCTTGAACTTCTGGTGCTCGAGCAGCCGCCGCACCAGCGCGTCGCGCGGATCCTCTTCCTCGCCCTCGACGCCGGCCGCCGTCTCGGGCCGCGGCAGCAGCATCTTCGACTTGATGTGAATCAGCGTCGCCGCCATCACGAGGAACTCGCCGGCGACGTCGAGGTTCAGCTCCTGCATGCAGCCGAATCGTCGTCGAGGTACTGCGCGGTGATGAGCGCGATCGGGATGTCGTAGATGTTCACCTCGTGTCTTCTTGATGAGGTGAAGCAGCAGATCGAGCGGCCCCTCGAAGTTGACTCGAGCCGGATCGGGAGCGCGTCGAGCGACGGATTCGAAGTCCTGCAGGCTGCATCGGTCATCGGTACGAGATCTTCATCGCGTCGCGGACGCGCTCCATCGTCTCGGCGGCCACGGTACGCGCGCGCGCTGCGAGCCTTCGAACAGGATCTCCTGAATGCGATCCGGCTTCGCCAGCAGCGCCGCACGCCGTTCGCGGATCGGATCGAGATGGGCGTTCAGCGCGTTGGCCAGCTTCGTCTTCACCTCGACGTCGCCGACCTTGCCGGCGCGGTACCGCGCCTTCAGGTCGTCGACTTCCGCCATGTTCGGGTTGAACGCGTCGTGATAGATGAACACCGGATTGCCCTCGACGGTGCCCGGGAATGTCGGCCCGCACGCGCTTCGGGTCCGTGTACATCCGCATCACCTTCTTCTTCACGTCGTCGGCGCGTGTCGGACAGGTGAATCGTGTTGCCGAGGCTCTTGCTCATCTTCTTGTCGCCGTCGAGGCCCGGCAGGCGGCCGAACGTCGTCAGCAGCGGCTGCGGCTCGACGCAGCGCACGTCGCCGAAGAAGTTGTTGAAGCGCCGCACGACCTCGCGCGCGAGCTCGAGGTGCGCCACCTGATCCTCGCCGACCGGCACGAAGCGCGCGTCGTAGATCGCGACGTCGGCCGTCTGCAGCAGCGGGTAGCCGAGGAACCCGATCGACGAGAGGTCCTTGTCCTTGAGGTTCTCCTGCTGCTCCTTGTAGGTCGGCACGCGCTCGAGCCACGGCACCGGCACGACCATCGACAGCAGCAGGTACAGCTCGGCGTGCTCCGGCACGAGCGACTGGACGAAGAACGTGCTCTTCTCCGGATCGAGCCCGGCGCCGATCCAGTCGGCGACGTTGTCGTAGGCGTAGGCGGTCAGCTGCGACTGGTGTCGGCGAAGTCGCTGGTCAGCGCGTGCCAGTCGGCGACGAAGTAGAAGCAGTCGTACTGCTCCTGCAGCGGCACCCAGTTGCCGAGCGCGCCGACGAGATGGCCGAGATGCAGCTGGCCGGTCGGCCGCATGCCGGACACGACCGCGCGCGGGCCGTCGAGGCGGTGGACGGCAGCGGTCATTGGAGCCAGGAGAGGATCAGGCGCGACGGCGGCAGGACCAGATAGTCGAAGCCGCCGGTGAACATCAGCGCGTACAGCAGCATGAAGCCGTACGGGCGGATGCGATCGAAGCTGTCGCGCGAGCGGCCGGCGGCAGCAGGCCGCTCAGCACGTTGCCGCCGTCGAGCGGCGGAATCGGAATCATGTTGAAGACGGCGAGCAGCACGTTCAGCTGCAGCGCCCGGCTGAGAACAGCGCCGCGAGCGGCGCCGACACGTTCGGCTCGCCGAGCGTCACCGGCGCGACCGGCATCAGCGCCAGCAGCGAGCGCCGCGCACGACGCGAGACCAGGTTGCTGCGGGCCCGGCCGCCGCGACCAGCATGTAGTCGCGCCGCGGATGGCGCAGGCCGCGCGACGTTCACCGGCACCGGCTTCGCCCAGCCGATCAGCGGCACGCCGCTGACCATCGCGCATGAGCGGAAAGAGCACCGTGCCGATCGGATCGGCGTGCACCACCGGGTTCAGCGACACGCGGCCGAGCAGCCGCGCCGTCGGATCGCCGAGCCGATCGGCCGTCCACGCATGCGCCGTTTCGTGCACCGTCAGGGAGAACAGCAGGACGATGAAGGCGATGAAGACCTGCGCGAAGTCGATGTCCGGCAAGCAGTAACAGGTTACGGCCGGCCTGCGAAAAACGCAAGGACGGCATCGGCGACTTTCGGGCCGACGACGGCCGCCAGTTCCTCGCGCGTGGCGCGCCGCACGCCGGCGAGGCTGCCGAACGTGGTCAGCAGCGTCGCGGCGGCGGCGCGGTCCGACGCCCGGCACGTGATCGAGCTCCGATCCGCAGGTCGCGCATGCGTGCGCGCCTTGCGATGGAACGTCACGGCGAAGCGGTGCGCTTCGTCGCGGATGCGCTGCACAGCAGCAGCGCCGGGATCGTTGGCGCGCGAGCGCGATCGGGTCGTCGTGGTCGCGCGTGTAGAGCAGCTCCTCTTTCTTCGCGATGCCGACCGCGACCAGGTTCGCGAGCCCGAGCTCCTCGAGCGCCGCGTACGCCGCCGAGAGCTGCCCCTTGCCGCCGTCGATCAGGATGAGGTCGGGAAACGGCCCGCCCTGCTCGAGCAGCTTGCGGTAGCGGCGGCTGACGACTTCGTGCATCGCCGCGAAGTCATCGCTGGAGACGCGCGGGCTGGAGACATCGGTGCGACGGACCCTGCCACGCCGCAGCGCCGGCGTCGAGCCCGCGGATGCGGAACTTCCGGTACTCGCTCCGCCTCATCCGGCCGTCTTCGCAGACGACCATCGACGCGACCGTCTCGCTGCCCTGGAATCGTCGAGATGTCGAAGCACTCGATGCGGCGCGGCAGCGCCGGCAGCGCCAGCACCGGCTGCAGCGTCTCGAGCGCGTCGTACTGCGCCGCGGTCGCCTGGTTGAAGCGGGTCTGGTAGGCGAGCGCCGCGTTGCGGTTCGCGAGATCGACGAGGCCGCGCTTCTCGCCGCGCTGCGGCACCACGATGCGCACGCGCCGGCCGGCGCGCTCCGACAGCCAGCTCTCGAGCGCGTCGCGCTCGTCGGGCTCGGCCGGCACGTGCACTTCCGGACGGCGCGGTCGCGCAGCTCGTAGAACTGCTGAATGGCCGCCGCGAGCACGTCGCCCTCGCTCGCGCCGACGATCGCCGCCTCGGTGCCGAGCTCGATCGCGCTCGACGACGCGGCCGCCGCGCACCTGGAACACCTGGACCACCGCGCCGGCCGGCCCGAGCTTCAGGCCGAACACGTCGCGGTGTCCGAGCTCGGCGGTCGCCATCTTCTGCTGGCGATCGTGCAGCGTCTGCACCGTGCGCATCGCGTCGCGCAGCTGCGCCGCCTCCTCGAACCGCTCGTCGCTCGGCGGCCTCGAGCATCCGCGCCCGCAGCGTCTTCACGCAGCTCGTCGTTCTTGCCTTCGAGAAACAGCTGCGTGAGGTCCACGGCGCGGCCGTAGTCTTCGGCGAGCAGATCGCGTCCACGCACGGCGCGATGCACCGCTTGATGTCGTATTCGAGGCACGGCCGGCCGCGCTTGCCGGTGATCACCTCGTTGCACGACCGGATGCCGAACAGCCGGTGCGTCAGCGACATCGTCTTGCGCGCGAAGCGGGCCGGCATGAACGGGCCGGCGTAGAAGCTGCCGTCGCGCTCGACGCGCGCGCGCGACCAGCACCCGCGGGAACGGCTCGTTGGTCGTCAGCTGCAGGTACGGATAGTTCTTGTCGTCGCGCAGCAGGATGTTGTACTTGGGGCTCCGCTGCTTGATCAGGTTGTTCTCGAGCGCCAGCGCCTCGACGACCGAGTCGGTGACGATGACCTCGAGGCGGGCGATCTCGTCGAGCAGCGCGTCGGTCTTGGCGTCGCCGCCGTAGGCGCCCAGGTAGTTGCGGACGCGGTCGCGCAGCGCCCGCGCCTTGCCGACGTAGATCGTGTCGCCGGCCGCGTTGAAGTACAGGTAGACCCCGGGCTGCTCGGGCAGCCGGGCGATCTGATCCTTGAGTTCGCGGATGGCCATACGTTACTATGTCGCGTTTCCAGCGCGTGTCTGAACCCTCCATTATACCAGTGCCGCCGAACGTCGAAGTCGTGTCCTCTCAGCGTCGATACGCCGCGCGCAGCGGGCGGTGCGCCGCCGCGACGCCCCGGATGACCTTCACCGGCGTCATCGGCGCGATCTGCATGTTCCCGCTGCGCGCGATCATCGCCACCTGCGTGGCGCTGCGGATCCACCCGAACATGCTCACGCTCGTCGGCGTCGATCATCAACGTCGGCGCGGCCTGGGCGCTCGGCGTACGGCCGCTTCGTGCTGGCCGGCGTCGTGATGATCGTCGCCAACATCTTCGACTTCATCGACGGCAAGGTCGCGCATCGGCTGCAGCTGCAGTCGCAGTTCGGCGCCTTCTGGGACTCGACGCTCGACCGCTTCTCGGACCTCGCGCTGCTGACCGGCCTGATCTATCTGTACTCGAAGCTCGGCCGCAGCGACTACGTGCTGGTCGCGGCGCTGACGCTGATCTTCTCGATCATGACCAGCTACGCGCGCGCGCGCGCCGAGTCGCTGGTCGAGAAGTGCAAGGTCGGCTTCATGGAGCGGCCCGAGCGCATCGTGCTCTTCATGATCGGCGCGTTCACCAACCGGATGGCCGGCGTGCTGTGGGTGATCCTGGTGCTGTCGATCCTGGCGGTCGCCAACCGGATCTACTACACCTACCTGGCGCTGAACGACCTGCCGATGCCGTCCAGGGACGGGCGTCGCGCGGCGCGTTCAACCGCGCGTTCTTCTGGACCGACGAGCGCGACGACGCTGCCCTACGACCTGTGGGTGATCGCGATCCTCGCGTTCGTCTGGCTGACGCCGCCCGACTGGCTCGGCGATCCGACGGCGCAGCGGGCTGGGGCTGATGGCCTGGGCTCAGCTCGACCAGGGATAGGGATGTCAGGCGCTCACGCGCCGTGCTAATCCCGCGATCGCTGACTGGCGGCCACTTGCGCTTTGCCGACCGGCTCCGCGGCTGACCTTCGCCGGCTTCTTCTTCGCCGCGCTGACCGCGTCGAGGCTCTTCCTCAGCGCGTCCATCAGGTTCACGACCTTCGGCGGCGCCTCCGTCCGCCGGGGCGACGACCTCCTCGCCGGCGATCTTCGCGTCGATGATCCGCTGCAGCCCTTCGCGATATTCGTCCTTGTAGGTCGCGAGGTCCAGCGGTGCCTCGAAGGTCTCGATCACCTGCTTGCGCCAGCTTCATCTCTTCCGGCTTCACCTGCGGTCGGCACCGAGTTCAGCTCCTCGACCGATCGATGCTGCGGATTTCCGCCGCGTGGTGCAGCGTGTACATCACGATGCCACGCTCCTGCGGCTTGACCGCGACCAGGTACTCGCGGCCGTACAGCGCGAGCTTGCCGATGCCGACCTTGCCCTTCATGCCGTCGCGCATCACCGCGAAGGCGTCGGCCGCCATCGCCGCCGTCGGGCGCCAGGTAGTAGGCGCGGTCGACGTACATCGGGTCGATCGCCGACTCGTCGGCGAACTGGACGAGGTCGATGACGCGGGTCGACTCGGGCCGGACCTTGTCGAAGTCCTCCTCGGTCAGGACGACGTAGCGGCCCTTCTCGAACTCGTAGCCCTTGACGATCTCCGAGTTCGGCACCTCGCGCTCGCAGTGCGGGCACCAGCTGCTTCTGCTGGATGCGCGTCTGGCACTCGCCGTGGAGCTGGTTGAACGAGATCGTGCCGCTCGATTCGGTCGCCGGGAACACCTTGATCGGGATGTTCACCAGGCTGATCTTCAGGAAGCCCTTCCAGGTCGCTCGTGCTGCCATGGCTGCCTCCATGGAGTTGCCGAACTGTGCAACCGGCTCGGCAGTCATTCGCCAGTCGACGTCCCGGGCCGGACCTCCGTCAATTCGGACCTGCGACCTACGCTGCGACTGACGCACGTCCTCTACGCTTCGTCCCGCTCGTCGTGCGCGCCAAGGTCCAGGCCGGTGCCGGTGAAGTGGATCTCGTGCTCGCCGATCTTGTCGCGCAGCAGCCGCCGCGCCGCGCCGTAGTGCTCGAGCGGCACGGCCAGCCGGCGTGCAAGATTGCGCAAGCCGTGAGATCACGATCAGCGACGACCGCGTGCTCGCCCTCCCGCCAGCTGATCCCGCCGACCTCGTTGTAGGGGATGAAGGTCGAGTCGGCCCAGATGCCGTCCTCGTAGAACCCGCGCCCGATTCGCCGGCTCAGCGGAAGCAGATAGGCGTAGTAGAGGAACATCATCGTCTCGCCGAACGCCTGCCGATGGACGAGCACGCAGCTTGACGAAGACGAGCAGCCCGAGCGCGACGCCGAGCGCCAGCGTCGAGCCGTAGTGCGGCGGCTTGCGGCGCCTGCCAGGTCAGCAGCGCGCCGCGGCGGCGCTTGCGGAACCGCGAGGTACTCGACGGCGAGCCGCGCGTTGGCGACGAGGAACCCGGCGCCGAGCAGGAGCAGCGTGCCGGTGACGAGGTCCACGGGACGATCTCTACGAGAAACTGTCTAGCGCCTTGTTCGGACGTCGGCGAGCGTCGGGATCGAAGCAGTGGCGGCAGCGCGCCTCGTAGAGCCCGTGGCGCCGACGAGCACGCGGTCGCTGCTCGCGACCAGCCGCTGCGTGTGGTTGGCCGGGTCGCCGCAGACCACGCAGATCGCCAGCGTCTTGGTGATGTATTCGGCGATGGCCAGCAGCTGCGGCATCGGCTCGAACGGGCGGCCGAGGTAGTCCTGGTCGAGGCCGGCGACGATGACGCGCTTGCCGCGGTCCGCCAGCGTGTTGCAGGCCGCCGGCAGGTTCGGCGTCGAAGAACTGCCCCTCGTCGATGCCGACGACCTCGGTGTCGTCATCCACCTGCGCGACCAGCTCGTCGGAGCTCTGCACGTTCTCGGACGCGATGCGCATGTCGCTGTGCGACACGATGTGATCTTCGCTGAAGCGGTCGTCGATGAGCGGCTTGAAGATCTGGACCTTCTGGCGGGCGATCTGCGCGCGGCGCAGGCGGCGGATCAGCTCTTCGCTCTTGCCGCTGAACATGCTGCCGGTGATGACTTCGATCCAGCCGTGCTGCGGCTTCTTGCGGACGACGTCCATAGGATGACTAGGGTCGCGATCGCGCTCAGACGCGCGACTGGTACTCGCCGGTTTCGGTGTTGACGCGGATCCTGTCGCCTTCGTTGACGAACGGCGGCACCTGGACGACGAGGCCGGTTTCGAGCGTCGCCGGCTTGACCTGGGCGCTGGCCGTCGCGCCCTTGATGCCGGGCACCGTCTCCTTCACCAGCAGATCGACCGTCGGCGGCAGCTCGATGCCGACCGGCTCGACGTCGTAGAACTCGACGCGGATGATCGCGTCGGCGATCAGGTAGTCCTTCGAGTCGCCCAGCGCCTCGGCCGAGATGTGGATCTGCTCGTAGGTCGACGTGTCCATGAAGTAGTAGTGGTCGCCGTCGTTGTAGAGGTACTGCATCTCGCGCTCGTCGAGCGTCGCGCGCTCGACGTCTTCTTCCGCGCGGAACTTGTGGTCGGCGAGCGCGAGCGTGCGGATGTTGCGCATCCGCACCTGGATGTGCGCGCGCTTGTTGCCCGGGCGTGAGGTGGTGCAGATCGAGGATGCGGAACAGGTCGTTGCCGACCTTGATGAGCATCCCTTTCGGAGTCGCGTCGCTTGAACGGAATGAGCCATGTTCGATGCCTGTATATCCTTGCAATCGTAGCACATATGGCCGACGGCCGACCAACCATGCTACGATGCCGAACGTGGCGTTCACGCGGTGGGATCCGCTGCGCGATCTGCTCGCGCTCCACGAGCAGATCGGGCAGCTGGTCGGCACCGACGCGCCCGGCTGGACGCCGCCGGTCGATCTCTACGAAACCGCCGGCGCGTTCGTCCTGACCGCCGAACTGCCCGGCCTCGCGCGCGAGCAGATCGAGATTCACGCCGAAGAGAGCCGCGTCGTCGATCCGCGGCGAGCGCGCCGCCGGGCCAGCGTGTCCCTGCGAGCAGTATCCATCGCGTCGAGCGCGGCCACGGCCGGTTCTCGCGCGCGTTCGTGCTGCCCGAGCCGATCGACGTCGAAAGCGTGTCAGCGCCGATCTGAAGGACGGCCTGCTGACGGTCACGATCCCCAAGGCGGGCCGATCGCGGCGCGCGCCGCGTCGACGTCAGCTGATTCCAGTCGACAATCCCGCTGCCATGGTGATGCCGACGCCTGCACGCCTTCCTCGTCTTCGTGCTCGTCGTCGCCGGCTTCGTCGCCGGCCTGGTGGTCACCGGCCGCATGCGCACGGCGGCCGATTCGGCGCCGCCGAGCCGCCGTCGGCTCACGAACCGAGCCCGCGGCCGACAGCGCGCCGCGCCGACCCGCGCCGAGCTCCGCGGCCGCAGTCGTCGCCGTCACCGGTGGCGGCCCCGACTTCACGCGCGTCGCCGGCCAGGCGGTCAAGGGCGTCGCGAACATCTCGTCGCTGCAGGTCGTCCGCACGCCGAACTCGCCCGTTCGCGAACGATCCGTTCTTCCGCTACTTCTTCGGCGACGACGACATGTTCGGCTCGCGCGACCGCCGCTCGCTGAGCCTCGGGCTCGGGCGTCATCGTCTCGGCCGACGGCTACGTCGTCACCAACAACCACGTCGTCGGCGAGAACGTGCGCGAGATCACCGTCGCGCTGCGCCGACAAGCGCGAGATGCACGGGCAAGGTCATCGGCACCGATCCGGCGACCGACATCGCGCTGCTGAAGATCGACGTGACCGGCCTGCCGGTCGTCCCGTGGGGCGACTCGACGCAGCTGCAGGTCGGCGAATGGGTGCTGGCCATCGGCAGCCCGTTCCAGCTGAGTCAGACCGTCACGGCGGGCATCGTCAGCGCCACCGGCCGCGCGAACGTCGGCTTCGCCGACTACGAGGACTTCATCCAGACCGACGCGGCCATCAACCCGGGCAACTCGGGCGGCGCGCTGATCAACACGCCGCGGCGAGCTCGTCGGCATCAACACCGGCATCTTCAGCCAGAGCGGCGGCTACCAGGGCATCGGCTTCGCCGTGCCGAGCAACCTCGCGCAGCACATCGTCGACGATCTGATGAAGTACGGCGAGGTGCGGCGCGGCACGATCGGCGGCATCGCGCATCGACCGCTGTCGCCGCAGCTCGCCGAGGAGTTCGGCGCGCCGAACACGAAGGGCGCGCTCGTCGTCCGCATGAGCGCGAGCGTCGGAGGCCTACGACGCGGGCATCCGGCCCGGCGACGTCATCGTCGGCTTCAACGGCACGGCGATCGACGACCCGTCGCAGCTCTATCGCCTGGTCGCCGACGCGCCGGATCGGATCGACGGCAGCCATCCGCGTGTTGCGCAACGGCCGAACGGTTGATTTGAAGGTGCCGATCGTCTCCGACTCCCGCGCCCGTCGCTAGCCGCTCCGTCAGTGCGCGGTGGCGAGGTGCTCCCGCAGGAGATCCCGTCCGAAGTCGCCCTCGAAATCGCGCCAGACCGAGTGGACGTGGTTCCCGTCGTTCTGCGTGTTGTCGTACTCGATGAGGAACGTCGGCCCCTGAACCCGGTAGTAGTGTTTCTTCCCGCGCTCGGCCTCGCCCGCCCACGCGAACGTCATCTTCTCGACCCCGGCCTTCCGAACGCTATCGAGGCGGTCAGCGGCGATGTCGTCGGCCATCAGCGACGTATAGGCCTCGACGATCTGCATCAGCATCGCGCGCTGCGCGTCGGTCATCTCCGCCGCGGCGAGACCAGGCGGCGTGAGCGGGCTGATCGGCAGCGTGTTCATCGTCACGATGTCGGTGGGCGCCTGCGGCTGGATGACGGCCTTCCCGCGCTGCCCGCGTCGAGCGACGTCACCAGCGCACGCGCTGGATCCTCCTGCGACCCGAGCGCCCGCGTGCCGGCCTTCGGCCCGTCTTCACGTCGGCAGGGTTCGATCCGAAGAAGGTCGGCGCGGCCTGCACGACCCGTGCCGTTGACCACGGTGAAGTGCAGCGAGATGTGGTGGCCTTCCACGCGCCAGCCCCAGGCTCCGCGTTCGTCGGCGTCCCGAACACCGAGAAGAAGTAGCGTTCGGGATCGCGGCCGCATCTGGCCGCCCTTCTCGATCTCGGCCAGCACGTTCTCCAGGTCGATAATCGTCCGCGCCGTCAGGTTCCCGCGCTGGCTGAGGCCCGCCTGCAGCATCGCATGCGCCTTCTCGCGCTGCGGGGGCGTCATCTCCGTGAGGGTCAGCCCGTTCCTCGCGAACATCTCGGTCGGGATGAAGTGCCAGTGTGTGCGCTCCGCCGCATCGAAGGCAAACGCCGCCTTCTGGCGCTGCTCTGGCGTCAATGCCGAAAGAAACTGCGTGGCTGCCGCCTCCATCGTCTTCGGCGACTGCCCCGCGGCCAGGAGCGTGATGGCAACCGGGGCGAGAACCAGGGCCGGAAAGAGCACCGTGCGCAGCCGTCTCATTGAGGCCTCCTGCTTGGGGCGTTTCGTGGCGGGCCGATTATAGCGCCGGCTCCTGTTTTTGGCCGGGCTAACCGGGGACGCGAGCAGGAATGCGCAACGGCCGGGTCACTATCCAAATAGCCGTTCGCCGACCGGACACCGCCGGTCGAACGCATGACCGGCGCACAAAAGTTCACACAGCGGGTTCGTGACCGCCTCTTACAATGTGATGAATGCCGCCGGTGTTTCACCCTTCGGCCGACGATGCGGGATTAGCGCCCCCGGATCGCACCGTTGTGCTGAACCTTGGCATCGCGGCCGCCTTCGTCCTGCTCATTTCGCTCGCCGTGGTCTTCAACTGGGTTGCAGTCAAGGGTGTGCTGGTCGTCGCCTTCCTGTCGATCGCCCTGGCCTACCTGATCCTGCCGGCGGTCAGACTGATCCGTCAGACGTGCGCACACCGGTATGGCGGATGGAAGCCAACCCGACCGATCACCGTGGCGTTGGTGTACGGCTGCGTGTCCCTCCTCCTGCTGCCAATCTGGAGCGTATGGGGCGGCAAGATCGTCTCGCAGGCGCCCGACATCGCCCGTGAAGTGCCGCTCCATGTCGCACGTTTCGCCAGCCAGGTGCGCGCGAGCGAGGCCTGGCACGAGCAGTTCACGTTCGAGCAGGAAACGCGCGAGTTCCTGCGAAACACGACACAGCGGATCTCGGCATCGATCCAGGAGGAGGTTGCCGAGGTCGGCGCGGAGGTAGTGCGTGCCCGGCTGGTCGTGCCGTGGCTGGCGGGCGTGCCGATCATCGCGTTCATGCTGGTCTCGCAGTGGCCCGGGTTCCATCGATCGGCCGCGCGTGCGTTTCCGTCGCCGCACCTGAAGTGGCGGACTGATCAGCTCCTGCAGCAGGTGAACCACGTGCTGGCCGCCTACACGAGGGCGCAGGCGCTGTCCGCGTTGATCGTCGGGCTGATCTGCGGGATCGGGTTCGCGCTGATGAAGCTGCCCAACGCCGCGATGTTCGGCATCGTCGCGGGGCTGCTGGAGACGATCCCGATCGCAGGACCGCTCGCCGTGGCGATTTCGGCGACCGCGGTTGCGTCACCGTCCCAGGTGCTGCTGGTCCTCGCGTTCCTCGGTGCGCTGCGTGTCCTGCAGGACTACGTGATCTACCCGCGGTTGATCCGCCGGGCGATGCACCTCCATCCGCTCGCGGTGGTCGTTGCGATCTGGCTGGGCGCGATGCTCGGGGGCGTCGTCGGCGTATGCCTGGCGGTGCCGACGGTCGGTGTGCTGCAGGTCGCCTACCGCCACTATCGCGAGTACCGCGCGATTGAGCGTCTGTCCGCGAGCACGAGACGCTGCGGCGGACCGTCACGTAAAAGGCGGGTTGCCGGAGCGCGGTGTGGCGGACTGAACGGCCTTACCGGAACCTCAAGACCAGCAACGTCATGTCGTC
This sequence comes from uncultured Acidobacteriota bacterium, assembly GCA_963748265.1. Lineage (GTDB taxonomy): Bacteria > Acidobacteriota > Vicinamibacteria > Vicinamibacterales > CAVVIG01 > CAVVIG01. The sequence continues at coordinate 307,134 of CAVVIG010000010.1, forward strand.
GCGTGCCGGCTCGGTGCCAGTGAACGCACTGACGGCGCGCTGAATCGCGGCCAGCACCTCTCCGGACGATCGGCCGCGGACGCTGGCCAGGCACTCCGACAGGCGATCGTCGCCGAACTCGTCGCCCTCGGCATTGACGGCTTCAGTGACGCCGTCGCTGAAGACGACCAGCAGGTCCCCCGGCTTCACCACGGTTTCGCCGGTATCGAAGGTGCTGAAGTCGAAGAGCCCGACGACGGTGCCGCCGGTCTCGAGCCGGACGATGTCGGTCTCGGTCACGAGAAACGGCGCGTTGTGGCCGGCATTGCAGTAGCGCAGCGCTCCCCCGGTGTCGAGTTGCCCGTAGAACACCGTGACGAAGCGTGACGCGACGGCGCGCCGGCAGAGCGCACGATTCAGCCGGCTGCAGACCTGCGCCGGGGAGTCGGAGGCCTCTGCTTCTCCCGCCAGCAGACCCTGGACGACCGCCGTGAGCAGCGCGGCCGACGTTCCCTTGCCGGCCACGTCGGCGACGGTGAACGAGAACGCTCCGTTGTCGCGCTCGGTGTAGTCGAAGAGATCGCCTCCAACCGCGCGGCATGGCGTCGTGCGCGCGGCGAGCTCGATGCGCGGCGACTCGAACGTATCGGGTGGCAGAAGGGCGCGCTGGATGTCGGAAGCGATCCGCAGCTCCTGCGACGCGCGTTCCGCCTGCACCGCCTCCTGGTAGAGCCGCGCGTTTTCGATCACCGACCGCGGCTTCGGCCGCGAGCGCGTGGAGGACCGCCGCCTGCTGCAAGTACCCTTTCTCGCGGCTGTCCAGGTAGAGCACGCCGATCCGGCGCTCTCCTCCCTCGGCGACGAATGCGGTCCCGTACTGCGCCACCTTCAACGGCGTGCAGAGCACGTGACGGATGCCGAGCGCCAGCGTTCCCCCGTGCCGCGATGCGTTCGCATCGTCGAGCAGGTCGCTGACGATGCGATCGACGCCCGTCGTGAACACTTCATCGGGGATGCGTTTGCTCGTCTGCGCTGAGGCGAGCGTGATGCCGCCGCGGGCGCGCGCGAGCCGCTGCACGAGCTGACCGCCGGGCTCCGCGAGCAGGATGAACCCCCGCTCGGCGCCCGTGAGCTCGAGCGTGCTGTCCAGCACGATCGCGAGCACCTCGTCGAGCACCTGTCCCGATCCGAGGGCGCGAAGGCCCGCGAGCAACGCGTTCACCTGCCGGAAGTCGAAGTGTCCGGAGGTGAGCGCGCTGGACTCACCGGTCTCGATGCGAAGCTCGGTGTCGCCGATGCGGATGCGGTCGCCCGGCTTGAGCGCGGCGTCGTCTACCCGAACGTCGTTGACGAAGGTTCCGGCGCGCAATCCGAGGTCGCGTACGTGCCACACGGTGCCGTCCTGCACGAGCTCCGCATGGCGACGCGACACGTGCGCGTCGTTCAACTGCAGCTGCGTTTCCGAGCTGCGGCCGATCGTGAACGGACCGGACGGCACGTTGACCGTCCGCCGTCCCTGCGCGTCTACGACAACGACATTCAGCATCTAGTTGGCCGCCGAGAAGCTTTCGACTGCAGCAGCTTCCGCGTCGTACAAGTCGAACACCGTCGCCAGCTTGGTGATGACCAGCAGGTCGCGCAGCTTCTTCGTGACGCCCAGGAGCTTGAGCGCGCCGCCCTGTTTCTTCACGGTGGTGAACGCGTTCACCAGCTCGCCGAGGCCGGCGCTGTCGATGTAGGCGACGGAAGCCAGGTTCAGGATGATCTTCCGTTCGCCGGTCTGGAGCATGCTGCGCACTTTGTCGCCCAGGCGCTCGGATCCGTCAGCGCCCAGCGTGATCGGACCGTCGATGTCGAGCACACACACGCCTTGCACCGTCCGCTGCGAGATGTTCATGTCCGTCCTTCCGATGAAAAGGGATGAGCCGGATTATAGCCGCAGACGGGCCGCGTGTTGGCAGCCCTCTGGCATGACCGCCGACATGCGTTGCGCGGGCGTGGCGGCTCTCGTCCTCCTCATCGGCCTGGTCGCCCCGGCGACGGCCGCCGCCGGGCAGGACATCCTGAGCGACGCCGAGGTGCTCGAGCTGACGCTCGCCGCACCGCTAGACGAGCTCTTCGCACACGTCGAGGATGAAGACTACAACGTTGTCGGTCGCCTCACTTACACGGACGCCGTGGCCGGGCGCGAGGTGACGCTCGACGGCGTTCGCGTATCGCTGAGGGGCTACACGAGCCGGCGGACGTCGGAATGCGAGTTTCCGAAGCTGAAGCTGGAGTTCGCACAGGTAGCCCGCGAGGGCACCGCCATCGCTGCGCTCGACGCGCTGAAACTGGGCACGCACTGCGCTGAACGGTCCGACGACGACCTCACCCCCAGGTTCGGCCGGCTCGCTAACGAGCGCGCGACCCATCGCGAAGCCCTTGTCTATCAGATGCTGCACGCAGCCGGTGTGCCGACGCTGCGGGTCCGACCCGCACGCCTGACCTACGTTCATTCGGACGGTTCGCGCCCGCCGCTGGTCCGGAATGCCCTGCTCCTCGAGGACGACAGCGACGCCATGCGGCGCCTCGGCGCGACCGGCGCGATAAAGGAGGCCGAGTTCACCACGGCCAGCCAACGCTTCGAACCGGCCGACGCCGCAAAGTTGGCGCTCGCCCAGGGGCTCGTCGGCAACTTCGACTGGTGCCTCCGGTTCTTCCCCGGCGACATCTACCGGTGTAACGACAGGCACCCGCTGTGGAACGTGCTCGCCTTCATCCGGCGCGAGGGGCCCGCGCTGCCGGTCATGTACGACTTCGACCTGGCAGGTCCGGTCGTCGGACGGCACATCTGGTTTCGTCAGGTTTTCGATACCGCGTTCTCCGGCTCCGGGTCGGCTGTGGACGTCGAAGTGCTCGCGCAGGTTCACCGGACGCGATCGCTGTTCGGACGCGACGTCCTGGATGCGGCGCGCCGGAGCTTCGTCGAGCGACGGGCAGCCATCTATGGCGCAATCGAATCAAGCACTGCAGACCCCGTGGGCCGGGAACTCGCCCGCCAGTACGCTGACAGTTTCTTTGGAACCATCCAGGACGACCACCGTTTCTACGCGCCAGTAATCGTCGAAGGAGGACACGAGGCGTTCACCGACGCCGGCCGCACCAACCCTGCCTGCGGTCGCAACAGCCTGGTGCCTTCGGGCACCCCCGTCAGCGAGCCAATCGAGCGCAGGGAGGGGATGGTTCGCGTGCGGCTGCTCGACGCGCTCTGGGAGTGGACCGGCGCCCGCCGGTGCGATGTCGTGCACCGGGAGCCGGTCTGGATTCCAGAAGCGGCCGTTGGCAGCGCGTACCCGCAGTAGAATTCTGGGCGTGGACGATCGACCCGCCCTCCTGTGGAAGCTGCGTCGGGAGAACGACGAAGTCTCCTGCCAGGCACGGCTCGCTCCGTACGGCATCGAAGTCGACATCCTCCACGGCGGCAGCGTCGTCCTGACGCGCGTGTTCGCGACCGACGACGAAGCGCTCGGCTGGGCGCGCGACAAGCGCGTCGTTCGTGAGTCGCAGGGTTGGATTCCGGCCCCGGCGGAGACCGAACCGTCCAGCACCCGTCCGGCGTGAATCAGCGTCTCGAGTCGAGCTCGTCCCACCTCGCATAAGCCGCCAGCAGTTCCTGCTCCAGTTCCGTCGAGCGCGCAAGCGTCCGTGCGATAACGTCCGAACCTTCCTTGTAGAAGTCGGGCGAGTGCGTCGCCACCTGCAACTGCGTGTGCTCCGATTCGAGCGCCTCGATGCGCGAGGGCAGTACCGCCAGCTCCCGCTGCTCGTTGTACGAGAGCTTCCGGGCTCCGGCCGGCGTGGAGGACGACGGATCCGCGCCCGCTTTCGGAGCCGGCGATGCGGTCGATGGCACGGGCGACGCAGCCTCCTGCTCGCGCCGGCGTTGCCGCAGCCAGTCGGCGTAGCCGCCCACGTACTCCGCGACCCGGCCGTCGCCTTCGAACACCAGCGTGCTCGTCACCACGTTGTCGAGGAACACCCGATCGTGGCTGACCAGCAGCAGCGTGCCCGGCCACTCGACGAGCTGCGCTTCGAGCAGTTCGAGCGTCTCGAGGTCGAGATCGTTGGTCGGCTCGTCGAGCACCAGGACGTTGGCCGGCCGCGTGAACAGCCGCGCCAGCAGCAGGCGGTTCCGCTCGCCGCCCGACAGCGCCTTCACCGGCGAGCGCGCGCGCTCGGCCGAGAAAGAGGAAGTCGCGCAGGTAGCCGTGCACGTGCCGCGACTGGCCGTTCACGGTGACGGTGTCGTTGCCGTCGCCGATCGTGTCGAACACCGTCCGCTCGGGGTCGAGCTGCTCGCGCTGCTGATCGTAGTAGGCGACCTGCACGTTCGCGCCGTGCCGCACTTCGCCCGCGTCAGGCGCGAGCTCCCCGAGCAGCAGCCGCAGCAGGGTCGTCTTGCCGGCGCCGTTCGGACCGATGAGCCCGACGCGATCGCCGCGCATGATGCGCGTCGAGAAGTCGCGCACGACGACCCGCGTCGCCGTACGCCTTGCGCGACGTCGCTCGGCCTCGAACACCAGGCGGCCGGACGCGTCGGCCTGTTCGACGCGCAGCCTGCACGCTGCCGATGCACGTCGCGGCGCTCGCGCGCGTTCGTCGCGCATCGCCATCAGCGCACGCACGCGTCCTTCGTCGCGCGTCCGCCGCGCCTTGATCCCCTGCCGCAGCCAGGCTTCCTCCTGCGGCCAGCCGCTTGTCGAATTTGTCCTGCTGCACCGCCTCGCTGGCCAGCCACTCCTCCTTCTTCCTGAGCGAAGGTCGCGTAGTCGCCCGGCCAGGACGTCAGCCGGCCGCGATCGAGCTCGACGATCCGCGTGGCGAGGCGCTGGAGGAACGCGCGATCGTGGGTGACGAACACGACGGCGCCGCTGGTAGTCGGCGAGAAAGTTCTCGAGCCAGGTGATGGCGTCGATGTCGAGATGGTTGGTCGGCTCGTCGAGCAGCAGCACATCGGGTTCCGCGACCAGCGCGCGTGCCAGCAGCACGCGGCGCCTCCAGCCGCCGGACAGGGTGTCGACCATTGTCGCGGCGGCGAGATCGAGCCGCGACAGGATGAGATCGACCTTGTGCTCGCGCCGCCAGTCCTCGGCGTCGTGCCTCGAGACGCGACAAGGCCTTCGGCGACGACGTCGAAGACCGACTGCGTCGCGGTCAGCGGCACGTCCTGCACGAGCCGCGCCACGCGCAGGCCGGGCTGACGCCAGACCGTGCCGGCTGTCAGGCGCCAGTCTCGCCGCTGATGATCTGCAGCAGCGTCGACTTTGCCGGTGCCGTTTCTGCCGATGATCGACACGCGCTCCCTCGCCTCAATCTGCAGCGGACGCATCGTCCAGCAGCGGCAGATGTCCGAACGCGACGAGATGTGATCGAGCGTGACTACGGCACAGATCATCTGTTCACGAAGGCACGAAGTCACGGATCGGGGCTCGCCTGCTCGAAGTCACGTGGATGCGTGTCGTCCGTGGCTCCGCGATCCGCTACAGGCGCCCGAGCAGTCTGCAGAATGCCGAGCGTCAGCCACGGAACGTAGGTGATCACCAGCACGCCGATGCCGAGGATGCCCGCCATCGGCAGCGCCGCGCGCGCGACCTCGAGCACCGGCCGCTTGAAGCGGTACGACGCGAGCAGGATATTGAGTCCGACCAGCGGCGTCAGGTATCCGAGCTCGAGGTTCGCGATGAAGATGATGCCGAGGTGCACCGGGTGAATGCCGAACGCCGCGCCGAGCGGCACGATCAGCGGCACGACCACGACGATCGCCGGGAAGATCTCCATCAGGCAGCCGACGAGCGAGCAGAAACAGGTTGAGCGCCAGCAGGAACATGAAGCGCGACCCGATGTGCTCGCTGCGTGAACTCCAGCAGCCGCATCGGCACCTGCGCGCCGACCAGCTAGTTGGTCAAGCCCGACCGCCACGCCGAGGATGACCAGCACGCCGCCGATGACGGCCGACGCATTCGGCGAACACGCGCAGCAGGTCGCGGCGGATCGACAGGTCGCGGTGAATCGACCGCCTGCACGACCAGCGCGTACAGCCGCCGTCAGCGCCGAGGCTTCGACCGCGGTCGCGACGCCGCTGAACAGCGCGACGAGCACGACGACCGGCATCGCCAGCTCCCACTTGGCCGCCCAGATCGCGCCGACAGCGCTTCACCCGACGTCGAACGCGCTGCCGCCCCGCGCCCGACACGATCCCTTCGCGCATGCCCCACGCCGCCATCATCGCCGTCAGCAGGATGCCGGGCAGCAATGCCGCCGATGAACAGGTCCTCGATCGGAATCTGCGCGACGACGCCGTAGAGAATGAGCGGCAGCGACGGCGGCAGCAGCAGGCCGAGCGAGCCGGACGCGGTCAGCAGGCCGAGCGCGAAGCGCTCGCGGTAGCCGTCCTTGAGCAGCGCCGGAAACAGCACGCCGCCGAGCGCGAGAATCGTGACGCCCGGATCCGCCGGTGAACACGGTGAAGAACGAGCACAGGACCGCGCAGACGACCGCCGTGCCGCCCGGGAATCCAGCCGAACCAGCGCTCGGAACACGCGCAGCAGCCGCGCCGACGCGCGGCCTTCCGCGAGCAGGAAGCCGGCCAGCGTGAACAGCGGAATCGCCGGCAGCGTCGGCGAGACGCTGAGCGCGTAGGTCTCGATGAGGATCGGCCGCCGGCGTCACGCCGTCGCTCATGAACAGCACGACGGCCGCGCCGCCGAGAATCGCGAAGATGGGCGCGCCGAGCACGCCGCCGCAGGATGACCAGCGCAGCCCGGGCCAGCGCGGCTCGTGCCCTCGAGCAGCGCCGGGTGAGCGACGATCAGCACGCCGGCCGCCAGGCCGCGTCGCCGCGAGCAGCCGACCGTCCACGTCGGCGCTCGCCCGCCACACCAGCCGCACCGCGATCAGCGCGAACCCGACCGGCAGCACGAGCTGGGCGACCCACGTCGGAATGCCGGCGCCGAGCGATCGAGCCGACCTCGCGCTCCGACGCGCACCAGCTCGACGCGCCCCAGCGCCAGGACCGCCGACACCGCCGCGCCGACCGCCGCGGCGAACACGTCGCGCGCGCGCGGCGCCAGCGCCCTCCGGGATCAGCGTGCCGGTGGCGAGCGACAGCAGCTTGCCCTCGCGCGCCGCAATCGCCGCGCCGAGAAACCCGACCCAGAGCGACGAGGTGCTGAACGATCGGGCCGGAGCCGGGAATGCCGACGCCGAACAGCGCGGCGCAGCGACGATTTCGAGCAGCGGGAGGACAGCCATCGCCGCCAGCGCGAGCGCGGCGACGGCGTCTTCGAGACGCGCGAGCGACGCGGCTCACCTGGGCGGTGCGCCGGCGCGCCTTCGCGCTGGCGGAACGCGTCGCGCTCTTTCACGGCGAGATCGAAGATGTCAGGCGGCACCATCTCGCCGCGCATCGTCTGCGCGAGGACGTTCGGCTTCCTGCCGCCACTCCGGGCCGGTCGCCTTGGTCACCTTGAGGCCCTGCTGCTGCATCAGCGTGACGGCCAGCGCGTCCTGCTTCGGCACATCGGCCTGCAGCTGCTTCTCGACCGCGAGCGGCGATCTCGGTCATCTTGGCGCGATCGGCGCCGGCGAATGCCGTCCCAGGTCCGTCTTGGCGATGACCGTCGCGCCGACGAGCGGGCCAGCCCGATGTCGAGCATGTAGGGCGTCTGCTTGTACCACTGGAACGCCATCGCCGCGCAGCGGCGGCGTCGGCAGCGCGTCGATCATGCCGGTGGTCAGCCCGGTGAGGATGTCGGTCATCGCCATCGCGCGCGGCTGGAAGCCGTTCGCCTTGTACCACTGCGTCATGCGATCGTCGCCGGCCGAGGTGTAGAGCTTCACGCGCCTTCAGATCGGCCACGCGTCTGCACCGGCCGCTTCGAGAAGACCTGCAGCCAGCCGCCGTGGCCCCAGTGCACCAGCACGAAGCCCTTGGCCTCGACCCGCTGCTTCAGCAGTCGGCGTGAGCTTCTCGACCACGGCGTTCAGCTCGTCGTAGGACTCGAAGAAGAACGGGACGTTGAAGACGTTGAAGGACCGGGTCGATGCGCGCCGAGGCCCGACGACGGTGAGCGATGCCGCCTGCAGCGCGTTGAGCCGGATCTTGCGCAGCACGCGTCGGCTCGTCGCCCTGCGAGCCGCCGCTGAAGACCGTGACGGACACGCGGTCGGCGGTGGCCTGCTTCCAGTCGGCCGCCATCTGCTTCAGGCTCTTGTCCCAGATCGAGCCGTCCGGCACGACCGTCGCCAGCTTGATGGCGACGTTCTGCGCGAGCGGCGACCGCGGCGACGCGAGCACCGCCACCGCGGCGACGACAGATGGTGAGCCGCGACCCGCCAGGAGCATGCGCCGCTCGCGACTACTGGCTACCGTTCACGCGCGTCGCCGTCCAGTCCGCTTCGCCCAGGCCTGCGATGGTCGCCTTGCCCACGATACCCGTGCGCCCAGCTCGCCGGTCATGGTGACGGGCAGGTCGCCCTGCGGCGTCTCCGCCTTGAAGTCGAGCTTCAGCGAGCGTGCCGGTCATCGTGCCGTTGACCGGCGACCTCGCCGGCGATGCTGGTGAGCGACGCCGCTGACCTTCTCGCCTTCCTGCTTCAGCGTGGCGATCGCCGGGAATTCGCTCGCGCCCGCGATGATCAGCATTCACGTCCCACTTGCCGCGTCAGCGTCGGTCGATCGGCTGCCGGCAGGCGTGCGCGCGGAGCGGCGGCCGCGCAGCAGGTGGCTGCAGCCGCGGCGCTTGCCTTCGCAGTCAACGGGAACTCGCCGAAGTCGCCGAACTTGACGGTTCCGTCATCGTGTCGCCCGCGACCTTGCCGTTGATCCGAGCTCGAGTGGCTGCCCTGGACGTCGATCGTTCGCCGTGACGGCGACGGCATCGCCGATGAGCCGTGCCCGGTGAACCGGACCGTGCCCATCGGGCTGGCGACACTCGCCGGTGAGGCTTCTCGCCCTCCTGCTTGAAGCGTCAAGTTGATCGGTCGCGGGCCCTGCGGAGTATCGAGCGTCAATTCCCAGTTGCCGGCGGACCGCCCTGGGCAGGACTGCGAGCGCCGGTGCAAGCGCGATGACGACGAGCCGCACGAACGGCGTGCGACATGGCTTCATGGACAAAAACTCCCTGTCGGTTGAGAGTGAGAGAATATCACGGTGATAATACCGGCGAGCGCCACTGAGATCCTCATGCAGCTGTCGTTCGCTGGCGGCGGTCCTGTGCTAGCCGCAGCCCAGCTGGCGCGTGGCCGCGCTGCAGTCAGACCGGCGCAGCCGATCAGGAGCGCGACTTTCTGTCGCGGGTCCGGCGGCTGACGGTCGAAGGCCGGCGCGCCGGCGAAGGGCTACTGGTCGCCGGACGGCAAGCGTCTGGTCTTCCAGAGCGAGCGCGAGCCCGGCAATCCCTTCTACCAGATCTACGTGCTCGATCTGACGACCGGCGACGTCAAGCGGATCTCGCCCGGCATCGGCAAGACGACGTGCGCGTTCTTCCGCCCGGGCAGCGACGAGATCCTGTTCTCGTCGACGCACGCCGATCCCGAAGTCGAAGCAGTACCAGGACGAGGAGCTCGCGTTCCGCGCCTCGGGCAAGGAGCGCCGCTACTCGTGGGACTACGACCCGGAGATGGACATCTACGCCTACAGCGAGAAGACCGGCGCGATGAAGCGGCTGACGACCGCGCGCGGCTACGACGCGGAGGCGAGCTACTCGCCCGACGGCCAGTGGATCGCCTTCTCGTCGATGCGCGACGCCTACAACCGCACGCTGAACGACAAGGAGAAGAAGAAGCTCGAGGAGAACCCGAGCTACTTCGCCGAGATCTACATCATGCGCGCCGACGGCTCCGGCCAGAAGCGGCTGACGACGCGTGCCGGGCTACGACGGCGGGCCGTTCTTCACCCACGACGGCTCGCGCATCGTCTGGCGCCGGTTCGACGAGAAGGGGCTCATCGCCGACGTCTGGACGATGAAGCTCGACGGGACCGACGCAGAAGCAGATCACCGACTTCGGCTCGATGAGCTGGGCGCCGTACGAGCATCCGTCCGGCGAATACTTCATCTTCGCGTCGAACAAGCTCGGGTTCGAGAACTTCGAGCTGTTCATCGTCGACGCGCAGGGCACGAAGGAGCCGGTGCGCGTCACCTACTCCGACGGCTTCGACGGCCTGCCGGTGCCGTCGCCGGACGGCGCGCAGCTCGCGTGGACCTCGAGCCGGTCCGGCGGCGGCGCCGGCCAGCTGTTCCTCGCGCAGTGGAACCATGAGAAGGCGCTGGAGGCGCTGCGAAGCGCGCCCCCGAGAAAGCCGGGCAGAAAGTCATGAATAGTCGCGCGCTGATCATCACCGGCGCTGCTGGCGCCTGACCGCGCCCGCGCAGGCCCAGTCGCCCGCCACGTCCTCGCCGACGCGCGCCCACGTCACCGCGCTCGCGTCCGAACGCCTCGAGGGGCGGCTGGCCGGCACCGCCGGCGAACGGCTCGCCGCGAATACATCGTCGCCGCAGCTGAAGCGCATCGGGCGCGCAGCCGCTGCCCGGCCGACCGACTTCCGCCTGCCGTTCGAGTTCACCGCCGGCACGAAGGATGGCGGATCGACTGGGTCGCGTCTTCGGCGCGGAAGACGGCGGAGACGCTTCGACCAGGCGGACGGATGTCCAGGCGCTGTCGTTCTCGGACAACGCGGACAGTCAGCGCGCGCCGGTCGTCTTCGCCGGCTACGGCATCGTCGTGCCCGACAGCCAGGAGTTCGGCTACGACAGCTACGCCACGCTCGACGTGAAGGACAAGGTCGTCCTCGTGCTCCGCTACTTCCCCGAGGACGCCGACCCGAAGACCAAGGGGATCCTCGCGCGCTACTCCGACCTGCGCTACAAGGCGATGGCCGCGCGGCAGCGCGGCGCGAAGGCGATGCTCGTCGTCACCGGCCCGCACTCCCCGAACGCCGGCGAAACGATCCCGATGACGTTCGACACGGCGCTCGCCGGATCGGGCATCGTCGCCGCGAGCATCAGCGGCGCCGTCGGCCGACGCGATGTTTCGCACGTTCGGCGACCCGGCGAAGACGCTGGCCGCCGCGCAGAAGTCGCTCGACACGGCAAACCCGCACGTCGCCGGCTTCGAGATCCCGGGCGTCGACGGTCGACCATTCACACCGACGTCGTGCGCGAGAAGCGCACGGCCAACAACGTCGTCGGCTACCTGCCGGCGACCGGACCGGCCGACGGCGTCAGCAAGCCGTGGGTGGCGCTGGGCGCGCACTACGATCACCTCGGTCGCGGCGAACAGCGGGAACTCGCTCGCGGACAAGAGCGACGCTGACCCGCGTCCACTTCGGCGCCGACGACAACGCGTCGGGCAGCCGCCGCGGTGCTCGCGGTCGGCGAGACGCTGGCCTCGCAGCCGCGGACGGCGGAACGTGCTGCTGCAGTTCTGGTCGGGCGAAGAGCTGGGGCTGATCGGCTCGACCGCCTACGTCGACGTCGCCGCCGGTGCCGCTCGATCAGCTCGCCGCGTACGTGAACTTCGACATGGTCGGCCGCATGCAGGACAACAAGCTGACCGTGCAGGCGACCGGCACGAGCCCCGTGTGGGGGCGGCTGCTCGAGCAGGCCAACATCGCCGCCGGCTTCGACCTGCTGGTGCAGCAGGATCCGTATCAGCCGACCGACGTCGCGAGCTTCAACCAGGCGGGCGTGCCGCAGCTCAACTTCTTCACCGGCACCCACACCGACTACCACCGGCCGTCGGACACCGCGGACAAGATCAACTACGAAGATCTCGATCGGATCGTCGAGTTCGCGGCCGCGATCGTCACGGCGGCTGCTGGACACCGACGAGGCGCCGCAGTTCACGAAGGTCGAGCAGGCAACGGAGAGCGGCGCGGCGCGCCGGCGTGCGCGTGTTCACCGGCACGATTCCCGACTACTCCACCGAGGTGAAGGGGCTGCTGCTCAGCGGCGTCATCGGCGGCGGCCCCGCCGAACAGGCCGGCCTGCAGAAGGGCGACGTCATCGTGGAGATCGCCGGGCAGACGATCGCCAACATCTACGACTACACCTACGCGCTCGAAGTGCTGAAGATCGGCGAGCCGGCGAAGGTCGTCTACCTGCGCAACGGCGAGCGGCGCGAAACGACGCTGACGCCGGCAGCGAGAAGGTGAGGAAGGTACTCGAGAGCCGCCGGGCGTCAGACCGTACGCGGGGGCGACGGAGGCTGCGACCGGCGACTGTCGACTGGTGGGTGGAGACTATTCGGGTCTGACGTTGCCCGCGCGCGGGCCCTTCGGCGACTGCTCTTCGTCGAAGCTGACGCGCTGTCCCTCCGAGGCAGTCGAAGCTGCCTTGCACCGCGCTGCGGTGGAAGAAGTATTCCTGCCCGCTCTTGTCGCGAATAAACCCGAAGCCCTTGTCACGCTGAATGCGCTTGATCGTTCCGCTCGCCATCCCAGACTCCTTCCCGTCGCGGCCGCTCGTGTGCGGGCGCGTGTCCAGAGACTGGACATACCACTATACAACGGCGCGCAATTCCGCTAGCGGCATTCACCGCCGGCATCCGAGGCAGCTCAACCAAGCGACGCGGTCGTGTCGCGTGATACGTCTGTCACTCGCCCGCGGAACCGTACAAAGAAGAGTCGCAAGCCGCGACTGTATGGCGCGGCTTGCGATGTCGAACAGCGGAGCGCTGCGATCGAACCGACGACCGTCAGCCCTGGTTCGGCCGGACGGTGACGAAGATGTCGCTTGCGTCGCGACGGACCAGAAGGAGCGTCGGCTTGTCGGACCCGCTCCGGAGCGCCTCGCGCAGGTCGTCGGGCGAATCGACGTTGTGCCGGTTCACTTCGAGGATGATGTCGCCCGAGCGCAGTCCCGCGTCGGCCGCGCGTCCCTCCGGGTTTACCTGCTGGATCACCAGGCCGGTCGTATCACGCGAGAGACCGGCGCGAGATGCCACCTCTGGCGAAAGCGGTGCCACGGCTACTCCCAGCGCCGTCTTGTCGGAGTCCTTCGCGTCGGCGCCTTCGCGCGCTGCACGCGAGGAGGCCGCTTCATCGAGCGTGACGGTCATCGTCTTCTCGGCGCCGTCACGCACGACCACGACCGGCGCGCTGGACCCCGGCGCCGCGTCCGCCACGCGGTTTCGGAGCGCGTTGAAGTCGTGAACAGGCTGGCCGTTGAACGACTTGATCACGTCGCCGCGCTTGATCCCCGCGTGCTCGGCGGCGCTGCCGGGAGCCACGGCGCTCACGATGGCGCCCGCGACGTCCTTCAGCCCGAGGCTTTCGGCCAGCTCGGAGGTCACCGGCTGCACCGTGACGCCGAGCTGCGAACGGCGGACATGCCCGTCGCTCTTGAGCTGATCCATGACGTTGCGCGCCATGTTGGCCGGGATGGCGAAGCCGATGCCGATGTTGCCCTCGCCGCCCTGCGACACGATCTGCGAGTTGATGCCGACGAGCTCGCCGCTGGTGTTCACGAGCGCGCCTCCGGAATTGCCCTGATTGATAGGCGCATCGGTCTGGAGGAAGTCCTCGTAGCTGCCGTCGCCCGTGCCGGTCGAACGCCCCTTCGCGCTGACGATGCCCATCGTGACGGTCTGCCCGATGCCGAGCGGATTGCCAACGGCGAGCACGACGTCGCCGACCTGCATCGCATCGGAGTCGCCGAGCGTGAGCGTCGGCAGGCCGGTCTGGTCGACTTTGAGCAGCGCGAGATCGCTCGGCTTGTCGGTGCCCACGAGCTTCGCCTTGAGCGATCGTCCGTCCTGCAGTTCGACGCGGATGTCGTCTGCCGAGTCGATCACGTGATGGTTCGTCAGGATGTATCCGTCGCCGGTCACGATGACGCCGGAGCCGAGGCCGCGCTGCCGGAAGCTGCGTGGTCCACGCTCCTCGCCGCCGAACGGGTTGCCGAAGAACGGCGCGACGCGCGGGTCGAGATCGCCGAACTGCGTCGGCGACATGCGTGCGCGTCCTTCGGTCCGCACCGTCACGACAGCGGGCGCGACGACCTTCACGATGGGTGCGTACGAATCCTGCGCGCCGAGCCCGGCGCGCGCAGCAGGCGCCTGCTGCGCCTGGGTAACCGTCAGGACAGGCGCGGGCGACGTGGTGGACGCCGAGCCGCGCCACGTGGCGCCCGTCACAAGGACGGCGGCCACGCCGAGGGCCGCAACGCCGTTGGAAATGCGCCGGCGCTGCTCAGTGGTGATGTTCATGTTCCTCATCCTCTCGAACCGTGAATGGTGTTGGTTCACACTCGATTAGACGGGAGAGCGGCTGACATGGACGTGTCACGGACATTACATCCGTGAAAGGAACAGGGTTCCGTAGGGCAGGGTCTTAAGACCCTGCCCCTACACAGACGACGCGTGCACGGGGAGCGCGACCGTGAACACTGCCCCGCGACCCGGCTCGCTCGTCACGTGGACAGACCCGCCATGCGCCTCGACGATTGCGCGGACCAGGCTCAGGCCGAGCCCCAGCCCCCGCTCCGCGCGGCTGCGATCGCCTCGGAACAGCCGGTCCCAGATCCGCGGCAGTTCGTCGGCCGGAATGCCGGCGCCCGTATCGCTCACGCGCAGCAACGCGCGGCCGCCCTCCACCGCGACGCCCACGACGACCCGGCCGCCGGCTGGCGTGTACTTGACGGCGTTGTCCAGCAGGTTGGCCGCCACCTGCTCCAGCCGCACGCGATCGCCGTCGACCATCGCTTCACCGGTGGTGCCGGTCGTCAGCGTGACGCCTTTTGCCTCCGCTGCGTCCTGGTACAGTTCGACCGCCCTCGCCGCGACCTCCCGGAGGTCGAGCGGCTCGCGCCGCAGCGGCATCGCGCCGCTCTCCGCCTCGGAGATGTCCATCAGCGTGTTCAGCATCACCAGCACGCGATCGCTCTCCTCGACACAGTCCGCCAGCGCCTCGCGATAGCGTTCGGTGTCAGGCGCTGACGCGAGCGCCATCTCGGCGGTCGCTGCGCAGCCGCGTCAGCGGCGTGCGCAGATCGTGCGACACGTTGTCGAGCGCGCCGCGCATGCCGCGCACCAGCCCCTCGATGCATGTCAGCATCGCGTTGAAGAGCCTCGTCAGCTCGTTGATCGCTTCGTCGTCGGCCCCTTCCGGCACGCGCTCGTCGGTGCGGCCCGTCGCGATGATGCGACGCACGGCGCCCGAGAGCCGTCGAATCGGGCGGACCGCCGACTGCGTCGCGAACCACCCGCCGGTGAGCGCGAGGAGGATCGATCGACAGGGTGACGATCCCGAGCGTGGTCCGGAGGCGGGCGAGCAGGTCGACGCGCGCTTCCGTGCTCTTGCCCACCTGCACGATCGTGCCGTCGCCGAGTACGCAGCGCACGTGTCTCCATCGCAGCCGGGTCCCAGCCTTCGGCCGCGCTCAGCACGATCGCCTCCGAGCCGCGATCGAGCACACGGACGAAAAGCCGCTCGGGCGCAGCGTCCGCTGCTCCGCCTCTACGGTGGCAGTGAGCGCGCGGACGCCCCCTCGCGCATAGACCGAGGCGTATCGTCCGAGCTTGGACTGGATGATCTGCTGGTCGCGCTGTGCGAGCGACGACGCGGTCAGGAAGTAGGTCAGGGCGACGATCCCGAGCGCAGCTGGCCACGAACAGCGTCGCGTACCAGCCCGCGAGCCGCAGCCCGAAGCGGCCCGAGAGGTCCGGCTGCAGGTCAGCGGATGACATACCCCACGCCCCGCACCGTCTGCAGCAGCTTGTGGTCGAAGGGCCGGTCAACCTTGTCGCGCAGGCGGCTCACGAGCACGTCCACGATGTTCGTCTGCGGATCGAAGCTGTACTCCCAGACATGCGACAGGATCATCGTCTTCGAGACGACCTTCCCGGCGTTCCGCATCAGGTACTCGAGCAGCGCGAACTCGCGCGGTCGGAGCTCGATCGGCACGCCGGCGCGGATGACCTTGCGCGACAGCAGGTCAAGGGACAGGTCGCCGACGGTGAGCGACGTCGGCTCGGGCGTCCGCGTCGCCCTGCGCACCAGCGCCTGCACGCGCGCGAGCAGCTCCGCGAACGCGAACGGCTTCGTGAGGTAATCGTCGCCGCCCGCCTGCAGGCCACGGACGCGGTCGTCGACCGATCGCCTCGCGCTGAGGATCAACACGGGCGTCGTGCGGCCCTGCCGCCGGAGCTCGTCGATCACGCCCAGGCCATCGCGCTCTGGCAGCATCAGGTCGACGATCGCCACATCCGGTTCCTGCGCGAGGGCCGCGGCAAGCCCCTGCGCCCCGTCGCCTGCGACTTCCACGGCGAACCCGGCTTCCTGCAGGCCGCGTGCGACGAAGTCGGCGATCGTCCGATCGTCCTCGATGATCAAGGCGCGCATCAGCGTGGCACGGTGTGCGGCGGCGCGGCGCGGACGTATTGGGCCGGCCACGGCCCGTCGTGTCCCAACTCGCGGGCGGCCCGCAACGGCCAGTACGGATCGCGCAGCATCGCACGGGCGAGCAGAATCACGTCCGCCTGGCCGCCTCGAATGATGGCGTCGGCCTCGTTCGGGTCGTTGATCAGGCCGACGGCGCCGGTCGCGATGGCGGCGTCGCGCCGGATCCGCTCCGCAAACACCACCTGGTAGCCGGGCGCCAGCGGGATCTTCGCCTGCGCGACGTTGCCGCCTGACGAACAGTCGATCAGGTCCACCCCGCGACTCTGAAGGCGCCGCGCGAGCTCCACCGATTGCTCGATCTCCCACCCTCCCTCGGTCCAGTCCGTCGCCGAGATCCGCACGAAGAGCGGGAGCGGGTCCGGCCACACGCTGCGCACGGCGTCGACGATCTCGAGGCACAGGCGGACGCGGTTGTCGAACGAGCCGCCGTACTGATCGGTGCGCGTGTTGCTGAGCGGCGAGAGGAACTCGTGAATCAGATATCCGTGCGCCGCGTGGACCTCGACGACGTCGAAGCCGACGCCGAGCGCACGGAGCGCTGCGCGCCGGAAGGCGTCCACGACCCGCGTGATGTCGTCGTGCGTCATGGCGCAGGGCACCGTGTAGTTGTCGCCGAAGGGCACTGCCGAGGGCGCGATCGGCTGCCACCCGCCCTCTTCGGCCGGCACGCTGCGCTGACCGTCCCACGGCCGGAGAGTGCTGCCCTTGCGTCCGGAGTGAGCCAGCTGGATACCGAATGCCGCCCCCTCGCCCTTGACGAATCGTGCCGTCCGCTCGAACGCCCCGGCGTGCACGTCGTCCCAGATGCCGAGATCCTCGGGGCTGATACGCCCCTCGGGCGTCACCGCGGTCGCTTCGGTGAAGACGAGGCCGGCGCCGCCGACGGCGCGACTCGCCAGGTGGACGAAGTGCCAGTCGTTCACGAAGCCGTCGTGAGCCGAGTACTGGCACATCGGCGATACGACAATCCTGTTGCGGAGCGTGAGTTCACGGAAGGTGACCGGCTCGAAGAGGTGAGACATCGCTTCATTCTGCCAAATGTGCGGTTTCGCGGGTTGTAGGGGGCGGGTCTCAAGACCCGCCCCCTACATCGCGACCATCCGGCCGCGCGCCGTAGTACGCTTGGGGATACGGCTGCAGTGAACCGCAGCGTCACGCCCGATACTCTCGCCTCGACCGGCAGCACTCACCCGCGCCTTTCTCGTCGAGCATGGTCCGGGCGAGAAAGGATTCCACGGTGAAAGTTGTTGTCCCGGCCGCAGGGCTGCTGCTTGCGTGTATGACCGGCGTCTCCCCTGCGCTGGCCCAGGGCCTCGACGCCGGCCGGACGACTGCCCCGTCGAGGGCCGTGTCCGTGCTGCAGCCGTCGCCGTTCCTCGGCGGCGTCCCGACCGGCACGCCGACCACGGAGCCGATCGAGCTGACCGTCACGGACGCCATCCGCCGGGCGCTCGAACACAACCTGGGACTGCTGAATGCCGAAAATGCGGTGACACGCGCGCACGGGTCGCGATGGAACGCGCTCGCGGACCTGCTGCCGAACGTGAACGGCCGGATTACGGAGAACCGCCAGCGGATCAACCTCGCCGCCTTCGGCTTCCCGCTGCCGCCGGGGACCCCGTCGCTGGTCGGGCCGTTCAACGTCTTCGACGCACGCGTCAACGTGTCGCAGACCGTCTTCGACCGGCGTGCGATCGACGAAGCCCGCGCGCAGGGTCACGCCGTCCGCGCGGCGGAGCACTCCGTGAAGAGCGCGCGCGAACTGGTCGTGCTCGTCTCGGCCAACCTGTACTTGCAGGCGCTGGCCGCAACCGCGCGCCTCGAGTCGGTGCAGGCGCAGCTGCAGACCGCGCAGGCGGTCTTCGACCAGGCGAACGATCTGAAGACCGCAGGCCTGGTCGCCGGCATCGAGGTGCTTCGAGCCGAAGTGCAGATGAGCACGCAGCAGCAGCGTGTGACCGCCGCTCGCAACGACCTCGAGATCGCCAAGCTCCAGCTCGCGCGGGTCGTCGGGCTGCCGCCGGGCCAGCCGTTCACGATCAGCGGCGAGCTGCCCTTCGTGCCGGTGCCCGACATGACGGTCGAGGCGGCGCTCGAACGCGCCTACCGTGCGCGGCCGGACTACCTCGCGGCCGAAGAGCGCCTCCGTCAGGCCGAGGCACAGCGCAGTGCGGCCGGCGGCGAGTACCTGCCGTCGCTGCGGGTGAACGCGGACTACGGCGCCATCGGGCTCTCGGCGGCCGATGCGGAGATCACCTACGCATTGAGCGGCGTGCTCAACGTGCCGATCTTCAACGGCGGCCGCAGCCGCGGCCGGGTCATACAGGCCGACGCCG
The DNA here is from genome assembly GCA_963748265.1 of uncultured Acidobacteriota bacterium. GTDB lineage: Bacteria > Acidobacteriota > Vicinamibacteria > Vicinamibacterales > CAVVIG01 > CAVVIG01. The sequence continues at coordinate 325,893 of CAVVIG010000010.1, forward strand.
AGCTCCGCACGCGGCAAGTCGGAGCTGGCGGACCTGCGGGCCGGCATCGACTTCGACGTCCGCTCCGCGTTCTTCGATCTGCAGGCCACATCCGAGCAGCTTCGCGTGGCCACCCGGGCTCGCGATCTCGCGGGCGAGCAGCTGACGCAGTCGCGCGATCGCTTCGCGGCCGGCGTGCTCGAGCAACCTCGAGGTGGTGCAGGCACAGGAGGCCGTGGCTGCGGCCAGCGAACAGATATATCGAAGCGCTTCTACGGGTACAACGTAGCCAAAGCGCTGCTCGCGCGCGATCTCGGCGTCGCCGAGGAGACCGCGCAACAACTTCTCGGAGGCGTACGCTGATGGCGGAATCTGAACCCACACCATTCACGCGGTCGGGCCGGTTCAAGCGCGATCCTTGCCGTGGTCGCCCTGCTCGCCGTGGCCGCGGTCGTCTGGTGGTGGTCCACGCCGGGGCCACGAATCGACCGACGATGCGCAGGTCGACGCGCACATGACGCCGATGGCGGCGCGCGTCGGCGGAAGCGTGCTGCGCGTCGCGGTGGCCGACAACCAGGAGGTCGAAGCCGGCGCGATCCTGGTGGAGATCGATCCGCGCGACTACGAGCTGGCCGTCGACAAGGCGCGCGCCGAGCTCGCGGACGCGGAAGCGGCAGCGATCGCCGCCCAGAGCACGGTGCCCATTTCGACGGCCACCTCCGAGAGCGGCGTCAGCACCGCAGAGAGCTCAGGTCGAACAGGCGCGCAGCGCGATGGATGCGGCCGCCAAGGACGTGGAAGCGTCACGCGCCCGGCTGACTGCCGCCCAGGCGCGGCTCCGCGAAGTGGAAGCCAATGCCAGCCGAAGCCGCCGCGACGTCGAGCGGCTGCAGGGGCTGCTCGCGAAGGACGAAGTGTCGCAGCAGCAGTACGACACGGCGGTGGCTGCGGCCGAAGCGCAGGCGCGCCGCAACCGACACGCGCCCGCGCGCAGATCGTCGAGGCCGAAGCCGGCATTCGGATGGCCGAGAGCCGGCAGGCGCAGGTCGCGGCGGCCGAGCGAGAGGCGCACGCGGCGCTGCGCACCGCGCAGACCGGCCCCGACCAGGTGACCGCCACGCGCGCACGCGCGTCGTCGGCCCAGGCGCGCGTCGAGCAGGCCAAGGCGACGCTCGCCCAGGCGGAGCTCAACCTGCAGTACACCGTCGTGAAAGCGCCGGCGCGCGGGCGTCGTGTCGCGGAAGAGCGTCAACCCCGGCCAGGTGATCCAGCCGGGACAGCCGCTGATGGCGCTCGTGCACACGGAGGACGTGTGGATCACGGCGAACTTCAAGGAGACGCAGCTCGCTGAAATGCGCGCCGGCCAGCGCGTCGTCGATCGAGGTCGATGCCTACGGCGGAAGGAGTTCGAAGGCAAGGTGGACAGCATCGCGGCGGCCACCGGCGCGCGATTCAGCCTGCTGCCGCCGGAGAACGCGACCGGCAACTTCGTCAAGGTCGTGCAGCGCGTGCCGGTGAAGATCGTGCTCGAAGCGGGACAGGACCCCGACCACCTGCTCCGTCCCGGCATGTCGGTGACGCCAACCGTGTATACTGGCAACCGTAGCAGGCACCAGACGGTCGCGTGTCTCAGCCCGCGCTCACGTCAACCCCTGGATCATCGCCGTCTCGGTGATGTTCGCCACCTTCATGGAGGTGCTCGACACCACCGTGGTGAACGTGTCGCTGCCGCACATCGCCGGCAGCCTGTCGGCCATCGATCGACGAGGCGACGTGGGTGCTGACGTCCTACCTGGTCGCCAACGCGATCATCCTGCCGATGACCGGCTGGCTCGCCAGCGATCTTCGGCCGCAAGCGCCTGCTGATGCTCTCGGTGGTCGGCTTCACCGCGTCGTCGTTCCTGTGCGGGCTCGCGCCGACCCTGCGGCTGCGCTGATCGTCTTCCGCGTCCTCCAGGGCGCAACCGGCGGCGCGCTGCAGCCGCTCTCGCAGGCCGTGCTGCTCGAAGCGTTTCCGCCGCAGGACCGCGGCAAGGCCATGGGCTTCTGGGGGCTCGGCATCGTCGTCGCGCCGATTCTGGGGCCGGTGCTCGGCGGCTGGCTGACCGACAGCCTACAGCTGGCGCTGGGTGTTCTACATCAACATCCCGATCGGCATCGCGTCGATCGTGATGACGAAGCTGTTCATCTTCGACCCGCCGTACCTGCGAGCCGCAGGCGCGCGGCGGCATCGACTACTGGGGCATCGGGATGCTCGTCGTCGGCATCGGCGCGCTGCAGATCGTGCTCGACAAGGGGCAGCAGGAAGACTGGTTCTCCTCGACCTTCATCGTCATCGCTGGCGGTCATCAGCGCCGTCACGCTGGTGGCGCTGATCGTTCACGAGCTGACGACCGAACACCCGATCGTCGACCTGCGGGTGTTCAAGGAGCGCACCTACGCGGTCGGCGTGTTCCTGATGACGATCGTCGGCTTCGTCCTCTACGGCAGCATGGTGCTGCTGCCGATCATGCTGCAGACGCTGCTCGGGTATCCGCCGCTCCAGGCTGGCATCGCGCATGGCGCCGCGCGGCATCGGTTCGTTCGTCATGATGCCGCTGACTGGCATCCTGACCGGCAAGGTTCGATCCGCGGAAGCTGCTGACCATCGGGCTGCATCGTCGGCGGCGGCACGCTGCTGTGGCTCTCGACGATCTAACCTGCAGGCCGGCTACTGGGACATCTTCTGGCCGCAGCTCATTCAGGGCGCCGGGCTGTCGCTGCTGTTCGTGCCGCTGACGACCGTCGCGATGGACCCGATCCCGCGGGAGCGAATGGGCTACGCGACCAGCCTGTTCAACCTGATGCGGAACATCGGCGGCAGCATCGGCATCGCCATGACCGCGACGATGCTGTCGCGTCAGCAGCAGGCGACGACCATCCTCTCGGCGCGAACGTCACCGCCTACGACCCGGCGTCGCAGCCGCTGTTCCAGCAGATGCAAGGCGCGTTCATTGCCGCCGGCAACGACGTCGTGACCGCGACGACGCGGGCGCTAGGCGGCCATCTACGGGATGCTGCAGCAGCAGGCGTCCATCGTCTCGTTCATGTGGCTGTTCCGGCTGCTCGGTGTGCTGTTCCTGTCGCTCCTGCCGCTCGTGCTGCTGATGCAGCGGCCACGCAGCCGCGGCGGGCCTTCGGCCGCGGCCCACTGACACCGCCGGCTCGTCGCACGACGTGCTGGCTCGAGTGTTACACTGCATGACGTGAAGGCGGCGCTCGTCCTGATTTTCTGTCTCGGTGTGACGCTAGCCGCGCAGCCAGCCACCCAGGAGAGCCGTCCATCCTTCGCGGAATGGCTCGACGGCGTCCGCTCCGAGGCATTCACGCGCGGCATCCGCCAGGAGATCGTCGACGAGGCCCTCGCGGAGATCGACGAGCCGCTCCCCGTAGTCCTCGAACGCGACCGCTCCCAGGCCGAAACGATCCTCTCCATCGAGGAATACCTGCGACGACAGATCAGCGCCGCACGCGTGCGGACCGGCCGCGAGATGATGTCGCGGCACAAGTCGACCCTCGACTCGGTGGCGGACACCTACGGCGTGCCGGCGCGCATCATCGCCGGCATCTGGGGCATGGAGTCGAACTTCGGGCGCTTCAGCGGCGTGCGGCCGATCGTCACGGCGCTCGCGACGCTCGCCTGGGATCCGAGGCGCGCCACGTTCTTCCGTGGCGAGCTGTTCAACGCGCTCGAGATCCTCAACCGCGGCGACATCGAGCTCGCCCGGATGAAAGGCTCGTGGGCTGGCGCGATGGGGCAGCCACAGTTCATGCCCTCCAGCTACCTGCGATTTGCCGAGGACTTCGACGGCGACGGCCGCCGCGACATCTGGGGCACGCCGGCCGACGTGTTCGCCTCGATCGCCAACTACCTGAAAGGAAACGGGTGGACGCCGGGGCAGCCGTGGGGCCGCGAGGTCCGCGTGAGCAAGGAAGCGGCGACGCGGATCAGCGCAAACGTCGCGCGGCGAGAGGGAGGCTGCCGCGCCATGCGCGACATGACCGTCGCGCTTCCGCTCGCCGAGTGGCAGCGCCTGGGGGTGCGCACGACCGCGGGCGGTGCGCTTCCTGCAGCCGACCTCGACGCTGCGCTCGTCTCGGGCAGAACACGCCACTTTCTCGTCTACTCGAACTACGACGCCCTGCTCGACTACAACTGCGCTCACTCCTACGCCCTCGGCGTGGCACTGCTCGGCGATCGTCTCGCTGCGCCAGCTCCGCCGCCGGTGCCATCGAAGCCGCGTCCCTCGCCGCCACGTCCGCCCGCGCAACACTGAGCGTCGTAGAATTGATTGATGGCGCCGCTCGAGGTCGACGATCGTGGTGTGCTCGTCGCCTGTCCCGACTGCGGACAGAAGAACCGCGTCGCCTTCGGGCGGCTGGACGAGCGGGTGCGCTGCGGGCAGTGCAAGCACGATCTCGCAATCGGACGCGTCCCGCTCGAGGTGTCATCCAGCGCCGACTTCGAACGCCTGGTGAACACCTCGTCGGTGCCAGTCGTGGTCGACTACTGGGCGCCGTGGTGCGGGCCCTGCCGGATGGTCGCACCCGAACTCGAGAAAGTGGCGCAACGCTCGGGCGGACGCTATCTCGTGGTGAAGGTCAACACCGACGCGCTGACCGATCTGGGCGCCAGCCATGGCATCCGGTCCATCCCCACACTCGCGATCTTCTCAGGTGGGCGCGAGGTCTCGCGTACGGCTGGCGCGCGTCCTGCCGCGGACATCGAAGCCTTCATCGCTCAGGCCACGCGGTAGAGCGCTCGCGCGGGACTAAGATCGCGGCGTGGGCAGCACCCGGGTCTTCGCGCTGAGCGTGCACGCCGACTACGCCTGCCGCCATTCGGGCGCCTGCTGCACCGCGGGCTGGAGTATTCCGATCGAGGGGCGCGCACGAAACCTGATCGGCGTCGACTGGCTCCTCCCGGACGACTCCGGCTCCTGCCCGCAGTACGACAGGTCCTCGCGCGTGTGCCGCATCCATCGAGACCACGGCGAGTCGATGCTGCCGGAGTCGTGCTTTCAGTTCCCCCGGCGCACGCTCGTCGATGCGCGCGGCACGTTCGTCACGCTCTCGCACTTCTGTCCAACAGCTGCGGCCATGCTCGCAGACGCCGCGGAGCCGCTCACGATCGTCGCCGATCCTCAGGCGTTTCCTCCCGGGAGGCACTATGACGGCCTCGACGGGCGCAACGAGTGGCCACCACTCCTGCGGCCGGACGTGCTGTTCGATGCCGACAGCTACGACGCGTGGGAGGAGTTCCTCGTCGGCGTCCTGAGCAGGTCCAGCGCAGGTGTCACCGGCGCGCTGGACACGCTCGCCTCCACAGGCGAACGCCTGCGGGCCTGGACCCCACAGCGTGGGCCGCTGCTCGAGTGGACACGCGCAGCCGTGTCGGCCGGCGCAACTGCACCGGTTCCTGGCTTCTACGATCGATACAGATCGCCCGGCGCCTGGGAGATCGCCGCGCGTGCCGTCCCGCAGGGACTGCAGGTGCCGCCGCCACCGGATGATGATCCGGCGACCGACCAAGCGCTCGTCGCGCCGCACTGGGAGCAGGCTTCGCCGATCGTGATGCGCTACGTCGCCAGCAAGGCGTTCGCCTCCTGGACGGCCTATCAGGGGCGTGGCGTCCGCACGCAGATCGCGGAGCTGTGTCTGGCGGCGAGCGTGTTCCGCGTCGAGTGCGCGCGCGCCTGCAGGAACGCTGGCGTTCCGCTGGACCGGGATCGCACCATCGACGCGTTGCGCGCATCGGACTGGCTGCTGATGCACCTGGTCGATCGGACGGCCCTCATGGCGGCTCTTGCGGAGGTCGAAGTCAATGCGACGGTTTCGCCGCGCGACTGAGCGCGCGGCGCTTGCGCTGTGCATTGTCCTCCTCGCTGCCGCGTCCGGGCGGCCGCAGCAGGCACAGCCGCCGTCTGCCCCGTTTCCGCTCCTGGAACTGAGCATCGCCGACCTGCAGCAGCGGATGGCCGACGGCCGCGAGACATCCCGTTCGATCGTCGCCAGCTACATCGCCCGGATCGAGGCGCTCGACCGCCGTGGACCGGAACTGCGCAGCGTCCTCGAGATCAACCCGGATGCGCTGGCGATCGCGAACGGGCTGGACGCCGAACGCACGCGCGGGCGCATCCGCGGCCCGCTGCACGGCATCCCGATTCTGCTCAAGGACAACATCGCCACCGGCGATCGGATGCTGACGACCGCGGGCTCGCTCGCGATGACGTCGCCGGCCCCGCGCGATGCGTTCGTGGTAGAGCGCCTGCGCGCGGCCGGTGCCGTCCTGCTCGGCAAGGCGAATCTGAGTGAGTGGGCGAACTTCCGCTCGACCCACTCATCGAGCGGCTGGAGCGCTCGTGGCGGGCAGACGCGCAACCCGTACACGCTCGATCGGAGTCCGTCCGGGTCGAGTTCCGGGTCCGCCGTCGGCGTCGCCGCCAGCATGGCTGCCGCCGCCGTCGGCACTGAGACCGACGGTTCGATCGTGTCACCGGCGAGCGTCAACGGGCTGGTGGGCATCAAGCCGACGGTCGGCCTCGTGAGCCGCACCGGGATCATCCCGATTGCGCACAGCCAGGACACCGCGGGCCCCATGGCGCGGACCGTCGCCGACGCCGCCGCGCTGCTGACGGCGATGGCGGCACGCGACCCGGGCGATCCTGCGACGACGGCGCGCGGACGCCGGCAGAGTAACTACACGCGTGCGCTCGATGCGGGCGGGCTGCGCGGCGCCCGCATCGGGGTCGTCCGCAACCGGCTGTTCGGAGCGAGCCCTGAGGCCGACGCGCTTGCCGAGCGTGCGATCGCTACGATGCGGGCTCAGGGTGCGGTGATCGTCGACCCGGCGACGATCGACTCGCTGGGGTCGTTCGACAACAGCGAGCTCGAAGTGCTGCTCCACGAGTTCAACGCGGACCTTCCGCAGTTCTTCGCGTGGTGGGGGCCCACGGCGCCCGTTCGAACGGTGGCGGACATCATCGCGTTCAACAGCGCACACGCCGACGCCGAGCTGCAGCACTTCGGACAGGAACTGCTGGAGCTGGCGCGCCTCAAGGGTCCCTTGACCACGCCCGCCTATCGAGATGCACTTGGACGCAGCCGTCGTCTGGCGCAGGCGGAAGGGATCGATGCGGCCGTCAAGCAGCACCGGCTCGACGCTCTTGTTGCCCCAACCGGCGGCCCGGCGTGGCCGATCAATCTCGTGAACGGCGACGGTGGCACGGCGCTGGCGCCGTCACCGTCCACGGTGGCCGCGGTTGCGGGCTACCCGCACATCACCGTGCCGATGGGTGCTGACCGGGGACTTCCAATGGGGCTGTCGTTTTTTGGTCCGGCGTGGAGTGAGACGACCCTCATCCGGATCGCCTACGCGTTCGAGCAGGCCACCCACCATCGCCGACCGCCGACGTTCGCGGCAAGCGCGCCTGGCAAATAGCCGCCCCGACGGCGAGCTGCGGTCAGGCGGGCGGCAGTGCGCTTTGCCAGAGCACGCGCCCGACGAAGAACGGACCGAGGCGCTCCAGGTACAGCGACGTCTGCTGCGTCTTGCGCATCGTCTGGACGATGGCCGACAGCGGGAACAGTTCGGGGCCGACGAGGCCGACCACGAAGTCGTTGTCGTTCTTGTCGAGGCCGTGGCACGCGAGCCTTACGTCGTGGGCGTAGTCGGCGGCGCCGTACGACTTGCCGATTGCGCCATGTTCGGCAAGGATCACCCGCTGCTCCTCGATCGGCAACTGCGCGAACTTGCCGCTGCGGCGCAGCGGATACCACACCGCCCAGGGCCAATCCCGATTGAGGACCGTGCGCCGGGGACGGTGCAGCAGCGCGTCGTTCAGATCGGGCTCGTATCCGAGCGAGTAGGTCCGCCCGAGCAGTGTGTATTCCGGCTTCTGTTCGAGCGACGCGAACGCGTCGGTGAGCAGCATCGGCCGTACACGATCGATGAACTCGTTCGGGTCCTGCGTGACCGTCAGGACCGCCACGCCCCGCGGATCGTTGGCGTCCTCGTAGAGCACGCCTGTGACGGCGGACGCTTCCATGGCGGCGACGAGCGGCCGCGTGTCGCGGCACCCGCCGAACACCAGGAACTGCATGAACAGCCGATCGTTCGAGCGCTGCGGCTGCCCGTCCCTGTTGCCCCCTTTTTCGCTCAGGTCAGGCGGCTCGGGGGCGCGGCGCGGTGCGTTCCGCAGTATGGGCAGGGTCAGCCATGACGCGAGTATAATCCGCGACTCCCATGGCCACCTACATCGTGCGGCGCGCCACGCTGGCGGACGCCGCGACGCTCGTGCGTCACCGCATCCGCATGTTCGAAGACATGGGCACGTTGTCCGCAACCGACGCGCAGGCGAGCCGCCTCGCGGAGGAGTTCCGCGTGTGGCTCGATTCGACGATGCCTGCGGACACCTACGTCGCCTGGCTCGTCGAGGACACCGACGCGCCGGCCGATGCCCCCCAGGAGTCGCGGCTGGTTGCCGGCGGGGGAGCGACGATCATCCCGTGGCCGCCGGGGCCCCGGTACGCAAGCGGCCGCCTGGCGTTCGTGTACAACGTCTATACGGAACCGGCCCATCGCGGACTCGGGCTCGCGCGCCGCGTGATGGAGGCGATTCACGACTTCTGCCGAGAGGCTGGCATTGGCTCCCTCGCGCTCAACGCCAGCGAGTTCGGCGAGCCGCTGTACGCGTCAATGGGCTACACGGTGGCGCGCAGCCCCATGATGTTTTTGTCGCTGGACTGAGGCGCGGGGTATAATTCCACGGTTCTGGCCCCGCTGCGGGCCGCCGGCGGTGCAGCGTGCGCCGGTTACCCCTCGACGGAGATTCGCGAGCATGCCGTTCATCATCACCGACCCCTGCATCGAGACCAAGGACACCGCCTGCGTGGACGTGTGCCCGGTCGACTGCATTCACCCGCGCAAGGACGAGCCCGAGTTCGCCGAAGCGACGATGCTGTATATCCACCCCGAGGAGTGCATCGACTGCGGCGCATGTGTCCCCGCGTGTCCGGTCGCCGCAATCTACGAGAGCATCGATGCCACGCCGTCGCACCAGCAGGCGCTCATCGATGCGAATGCTGATCTACCGCATCGGTGATGCGGACGCAGTGGCGAAGGCGGAAGCGCTCGTGAAGCAGCATGTCGAGAGCCACCCCGACCTCATGGCCATCCCGGCCGCCGAGCGGCAGGCCGCGCACGCGAAGGCCTGACCATTCCCCAGTTGCAGACCGCAGAGCGCGGATTGGCCCCCCTGGACCAATCGCGCCCTGCACCTCCTGCCCGGTCCGCGACCTGCACGCCTGGGCCGCGAGACGCCGAACACTTCTGACGCCGAGATGAAGCTCGCGACCTGGAACGTCAACGGCATCCGTGCGCGGCAATCGCAGGTGCAGGAGTGGATCGAGCGCGAGCGGCCCGACGTCGTCTGCCTGCAGGAAATCAAGGCGACTTCGGCGCAGGTGCCCACTGCCCTCTGCGAGATGGAGGGCTACTGGTGCTACTGGCACGGCGCCGGCGGCTACTCCGGCGTGGCGCTGCACGTGAGCAAGACTGCTGCTCCCGAACGCCCCGCCTTCACCCATCCGTCGTTCGACATCGAGACCCGCATCGTCGAAGTCCAGATCGCGGGTATCACCGTCGCCTCGGTCTACGTACCGAACGGCGGCCGGGACTTCCCGGGCAAGATGCGCTTCCTGGAGGCGCTCGACGCCTACGCTGTGTCACACGAGGCCGCGGGATCGCCGCTCGCAATCTGCGGCGACCTGAACATCGCCCGCACCGATCGAGACGTCCACCCGAAGGAGCGCAAGCCGCGGGCGATCGGACAGTTGCCCGAGGAGCGGGCCCTTCTCGAACGGTTGATCGGCCGCGGGCTCGTCGATGTCGGCCGCGCCCTCGACCCGGACAACGACGGCCTGTTCACGTGGTGGGCGCCCTGGCGGAACCTGCGCCAGCGCAACATCGGCTGGCGGCTGGACTATGTGCTCGCGAGCCAGTCGCTGGCGGCCCGTGCCGTGTCGTGTCCGGTGCAGCGCGATGTCGGCACGAGCGACCACGCGCCTGTGGTTGCGACCTTCCTGTAGGGCCGGGTTAAGACCCGGCCTCTACACTCACCTGCCGGGCCAGCGTCTCGACCTCCTGCACAACTGTGTCACCATACGCGCGTGTCGATCGTCGTCCAGAAGTACGGCGGCTCCAGCGTCGCGGATGTCGACAAGATCACGCGCGTCGCCGAGCGCGTCATGCAGACCCGCCGCGCCGGGCACGACGTCGTGGTCGTGGTCTCGGCCATGGGCCACGCCACGGACGAACTGCTGGCACTCGCGCGCCAGGTCTCGCCGAACCCCGATCGCCGTGAGCTGGACATGCTCCTCACGACCGGCGAGCGGGTGTCGATGGCGCTGCTCTCGATGGCCATCCGCGAACGCGGAGGCGATGCCATCAGCTTCACCGGCAGCCAGTCCGGCATCATCACCAACGACCGTCACGTCGACGCCCGGATCGTGGAGGTGCGGCCGTTCCGCGTGCAGGACGAACTCGCGCGCGGACGCGTCGTCGTCGTCGCTGGGTATCAGGGCGTGTCGTACCGGCGCGAGGTCACCACGCTCGGGCGCGGCGGCAGCGACACGACGGCAGTTGCGATGGCCGCCGCACTCGGCGCGGAGTACTGCGAGATCTGCTCGGACGTCGACGGCGTCTACACGGCCGACCCCCGCGTCGTGCCTGACGCGCGCCGCATCGGCACGCTGTCCTACGAGGAGACGCAGGAGCTGGCCGAAGCCGGCGCAAAGGTGTTGAACGCGCAGGCAGTCGAGTTCGCGAAGGAAAAGGGCATCGCCATCTACGCGCGCGCCACGACGTCGGCGCTGCCTGGCAACGACCCGTCGGCCGATGGCACGGTGGTGCGGCGCTACCCGCCGCGAATGCCGGGCGCGGTGGTCGGCGTCGCGAGCGAACGCGATATCCTCCTCCTGGCCTCAGACGCGGGCGAGCCCGTGCTCGAACTGCTCGACGGGCTCAACGTCGCCGGCAAGCAGCTGCACATGCTGAACGCGTCGCTGGCACTCGTCGTGGCGCGGGAGAACCTGCACGAGGAAGCGCGCGTCCGCGCCGTGCTGGCAGAGCGCTTCGGCGCGCGCGTGCGCCTGGACGACGACCTCGGCGCAGTCAGTGCCGTGGGCGCCGGCATCACTGCCTCGTTCGCGAACCTGCGCCACGGCAACGCGGCGCTGGCTGCTGCGGGCATCGGCAGCCGCGGCGTCGCCACCTCGTCGTTCAGGATCACGTGGCTCGTGAACCGATCCCAGATCGAGATCGCCGTCCGCGTGCTCCACGGCCTGTTCATTCCCTCGGAACCGGTTCCATAGGGCGGCCACTCCCCAACTCACCAACTTTCCAATTCACCAATTTTCGCGAGTTGCCCATGTCTACCGTCCTTGACCGCTTCCTTCGCTACGTCCAGTACGACACCCAGTCCGACGAGGGTTCCACGACCTACCCGAGTACCGACACGCAGCTCGTGCTTCTGCGGCTCCTGGTGGACGAACTGAAGGCCATCGGCCTCGCGGATGCGGCGATGGACGCACACGGCTACGTCATGGCCACGATCCCGGCAACGACGACGAAGACCGGCGTGCCGGTGATCGGGTTCATCGCACATGTCGACACGTCGCCGGAGATGTCCGGACACGGCGTGAAGCCGATCGTGCATCGGGGATGGAACGGCACGGACATCAAGCTGCCCGATGCCCCGGACGCCGTGCTGAGGCCCGCTGACATCCCCCTTCTCGCAGACCGCGTCGGCGACGACATCGTCACCGCGTCTGGCACGACGCTGCTGGGTGCGGACAACAAGGCGGGCGTCGCCGAAATCGTGACGGCGGCCGATTACCTGATGCGACATCCGGAAATCGCTCATGGTCCGATTCGCATAGGGTTCACGCCCGACGAGGAAGTAGGGCGCGGCACTCAGCACTTCGACGTGGCGCGCTTCGGAGCGATGTGCGCCTACACGATGGACGGCGGCGAGCGCGGCGAGGTGGAGGCCGAGAGCTTCTCGGCAGACGCGATGACGGTGACCTTTCACGGATTCAACTGTCACCCGGGCTTTGCCAAAGGCCGGATGGTGAACGCGTTGAAGGTGGCGGCGAGCTTCATCGACAGCCTGCCTGCCGACCGCCTGTCACCGGAGACGACCGACGACCGCGAGGGATTCGTGCACCCCTACGCCGTGCAGGCGGCGGTCGAGAGCACGAGCGTGCGCCTGCTCATTCGCGACTTCGTCACCGGGGGCCTGCACGAGAAGGAACAGACGGTCGAGGAGCTTGCGCGCGCCGCCGTGGCACGGCATCCAGGCTCGCGGTTCACCGTCAAGGTGGAGGAGTCGTATCGCAATATGAAGGAGGTCCTCGACGCGCGCCCCGAAGTGGCCGACTACGCGTGCGAGGCGGTGCAGCGGGCGGGGCTGACCGTGCACCGGCAATCGATCCGCGGCGGGACCGACGGCTCCCGCCTGTCGTTCATGGGCCTTCCGACCCCGAACATCTTCGCCGGCGAGCACAACTTCCACTCCCGGTTCGAGTGGGTGTCGGTCCAGGACATGGAGAAGGCGGTCGAGGTGATTGTGCACCTCGCGCGACTCTGGGAGGAACGAAGCCCGGCCTGACTGCGCGCGCGCCCCACCGATCGCGGCTCGTGATCGTGCGGCGTCAGCGGCGTGTCTTCTTGCGAGAGCCCGCCGGCCTGCGAACGCCGCGCGCGGCCTTCGTGCTCGAGCCACGCTTCCTGGCGCCGCCGCGCTTCTTCGTGCTGGCGCGCTTCTTCGCGCTGGCGCTTTTCTTTCGCGGAACCTTGGCGCCGGCGCGCCTGGCCTCGCTCAGGCCGATGGCGATGGCCTGCTTCCTGCTCTTGACTTTCCCGCCGGAGCCAGAGCGGAGCGTGCCCCGCTTCTGCTCACGCATGGAACGTGCGACTTTTTGCTGGGCCTTTTTTCCGTACTTCGCCATGTGCGCTCCTCTTCGCTCGACGCGTCAACCGTTACACGGTGTGCAACGGCCGTTCCCTCGAAGTACCCACGATACTCAGCGTGGTACTCTTCACCAGGGGAGACCTCTCATGAGACGACTCATAACGACGGCGCTGATGGCCAGCCTGGCTACTGCGCCGGTGTTCGGCGCGCTCTCGACGCGAGAGCAGCGCCGTATCGAAGAAGCGACGACGGTCCTGAAGGAACTGCACGCTGCGCCCGATCAGGATGTGCCGAGCGACCTCTGGGACAAGGCGTCCTGCGTGATCGTCATTCCCGGACTCAAGAAGGCGGCCTTCGTCTTCGGCGGTGAGTACGGGAAAGGTTTGATGAGCTGCCGTCACGATGGCAGCTGGAGCCCGCCCATCTTCATGAGTCTCGGGAAGGGCAGCTGGGGGCTGCAGATCGGCGCGCAGTCGATCGACCTCGTGCTGCTCGTCATGAACGACAAGGGTGTCGAGAAGCTGCTGCGCAACCGCGTGTCGCTCGGCGCTGAAGCGTCCGTCGCCGCCGGCCCGGTCGGGCGGGATGCGCGCGCCGCGACCGATGCGCAGCTGCAGGCGGAGATCCTGTCGTACTCGCGCACGCAGGGCGTCTTCGCCGGCATCAACCTCTCGGGCGGCGTCCTGCGGGAGGACAGCGACGATACCCAGGATCTCTACGGCAAGGGAATCAGCGCCCGCAGCGTGTTGCTCGAGGGGCGAGTGGAGCTCCCTGGCATCGCACGGCCTTTCATCGCGGCCCTGAATCGCTGACGTGAGTAGGAACGGCGGGCCCTCGCGGACCCGCCGTGCTCGCTACCGCCGCGCCCGCTTGCGCCCGCTCGCGCTGCGCGCCGAGCCGCCTCGATCCGCCGCCTGCTGGCGCGAGCGTCCCATCGCGCTCCCCCGCGATCTCGACTGCGTTCTCCTCGCGCTCTCTGATGGCATCTCGTCCGCTGCGTTCTCGCTGACGTCTGCTGCCGCCTTGTTCACGAAGCTTTCGGCAACCGACGTGAGCGTCTTGTCGGTCTCCTTCTCCTCGTCGAGCGTCTGCTCGAAAAGCGCTGCCGACTCGTCGTGGCCGAGGAGCGCCGCCCAGACGCGGAGCGTGCCGTACGACGCGATCTCGTAGTGCTCGATCTTCTGCGCAGCGGCGATCATCAACGCGTCGCGCGTGTCGTCGTCGCCGGCCTCGGCCATCATCTCCTGGCCTTCCTTGATCAGGTTCTGCATGCCGAGACACTTCTTGCCCCGCGCCGGCAGTTCCAGCTGCTCGAAAACCTGCTCGAGCCGTTTCACCTGGAGCTCGGTCTGGTGGAGATGCTCTTCGAACGCCGCGCGCAGCTCCTCAGCGCCGGCCTTCTTGATCATCTTCGGCAATGCCTTGGTGATCTGCTTTTCGGCGTCGTAAATGTCCTTCAGTTCGTCTTCGAGCAGGCTCTGGAGCGAGTCGATGCCGGCCATGTGTGGTGCCCCCTTCATCTCGAGTGATTTGGCAGTACAGACGCATGCGACGAAGCAAGACGCGTGCTGCGTCGCACGACGTCAGCCGGATGCATCCTTCGAATGGACTCGAGCGAGTGACGGAGTGGCATCTTCAGGCTGGGCAGGGAGCCGATCGCGGCGGCCCTGCCCTCCTGACCTGCGGCGCTATCGACTCAGACGCGAGATACGCACCGAGAAGCGTCCGGTGTTATCGGGGAAGTGCTCGTCGTTGACACCGAGAAAGAGGGGTCCATCGGCCGGCATGGGAATCGGGCCCGTGTTGGAGCCGATGAGGAACGGCGCGCCGTTGCCGATGCGTGCGATGAGCGCTCCGACTCCAGCGCCGGAAAACGGGAGTCGTCCGCCAGGCGCGATCGGTGACCCTCCGACACCAGAACTTGCGTCGGCGGCGACCATGATGTGTCCCTCACCGGCGAACTGGATGCGCTCGCCGCGCCCGACGGTGATGCCCGTGTCGGTCCAGGGCGAGTTGGCTGGAACAGTGACCGACGCCGCGGCGTTACCGGCACCCCACGCTTCGTCGGTCTGACCCCAGCGGGGCGTCGAACGGCCCCAGCCCCGGTTCGACTGGCCGCTGGTGCCGACCGCGCCGTTGTCGGGATAGCCGAGATGAATCTGCGCGATGTCGGACGCAGCCAGTTCCCTGGTGCCCCGCGGCGTGTCGAACACGAACCGCGTCGCGCCCCGGCCGTTGATGATGTCGGAGAGACGAGCTGGGAGGGCCTGGCCGTCGCGCAGAATCACGAGCGGCTCGCCGGCGTCGATACGCATCTGGGCGCCGGCGGGCGCCCGTCCACCCGCGAAGACGATCGAGGCCAGGTCGGCACGGTCCACCGAGCGCTCCCTGCCGTTTACGCGAATATCGAAACCGTAATCGCCGATCGCGACGAGCTCGCCGCGGATGCGCTGCCCATCGTTCAGCACGAAGGTCGCCCACTCCTGCGCCAGGAGCGGCCGTACTCCTGTGACGCAGGCAGCTGCCACGCCGAGGGCGACAAGTTTTCTCAACATGACATTCGCCTCCTCTGCCTGATGAGACGAGCAACGGCAATGCCACGGGCAGGTTAGTGTTATCCTGAGGCGGCACGTCTATGGACAACGCAGCTCTGCCCAACGATGCGGATCAGGCTCTGGTTCCGGCTGTACGGGGCGACGCGGTCGAGCCAACGTTCCCCGCCGACGTCGAGCCGTCCCTCACACAGGACACGGCAGCGGCAGAGCAGCTGACGGAGGTGACGCCAGCGCCCGACAGCCACGATCTGGTGCTCGCAGCGGAGCTGGCGGGCCTCGGGGCGGGCACGATCGCGGTGCCGTCAACTCCGCTGGCCGATGACGAGCCGCGTGTGCACGCGTGGAAGCGCGTGGTCCGCGAACTCGCGGGAGGCGTGCAGACGTTGTTCTCGGCCGCCGTCTACGCGACGCTGATCGTGACGTTCGGCTTCCAGGTCGCGCGCGTTGACGGGCTCAGCATGGCGCCAACGCTCGAGGATCACGATCGCCTGATCGTGAACAAGCTGGTTTACGAGCTTGGCGATCCGCAGGCCCGGCGACATCGTCATGCTCTATTACCCGCTCGAATCCCGACAAGATGTTCGTCAAGCGGGTCATCGCGCAGTGAAGGGGACATCGTGCGGATCGTCGACGGCCACGTGTACGTGAACGACATCCCGCTGCACGACGACTACGTGCCCGACGAGTTCCGCAGCCACGACGACTGGGGCCCGACCGTGATCCAGCAGGGCTACTACTTCGTGATGGGCGACCACCGCAACAACAGCTCCGACAGCCGTCACTGGGGCCAGGTGCCGAAGAAGTACATCGTCGGCAAGGTGAAGGTCCGGTGGTGGCCGCTGCAGCAGGCTCGCCTCTTCTAGTCCGACGTGCCCGCTCCCGCTGTCCTGATCGCAGCCGCGGAAATGCTGCCCACGCTGAAGGCGCGCGTGCGAGGCGGAAACGATCTGCTGGCGTTCACCGACACGGACGCCCTGCGCGCGCTCGAAGTGATCACGAGCCGGCGCCCGGCCATGGTGCTCCTGGAGCAGCGGTTCGCGGCGACGCCTCGCGGCGGCGCGCTCATCAACCGGATCAAGGCTGACCCCTCGCTCGCCGAGACGCAGGTCCGCATCGCACCGGCCGATCCCACGGCTCCTGTCATCGAGGCGGAGGCAGTGCCGCCCCCGAAGCCTCGCGCCACCAAGGCACACGCTGCGCCGCCGCCGGCACCGCAGGAGCCACCGCCGCCGCAGTTCGTGCGGGCTGCGCCGCTCGACAACGGGACGCGGCGCATTCCGCGCATCCTGGTCGCCGATGCTCAGGAGCATCGTGGTCGATGGCAACCGGGCCACGCTCGTCGACATCTGCAGGCTTGGCGCGCAGGTTCTCACGTCGGCGGTCCTGAAGCCCAATCAGCGCGTGCGCATCACGATGACCGACGACCGGCGGGACGGTTCGCTGCGGGGCTGTGGTCGTGTGGGCGACATTCGAGATCCCGAGAGGTGCCGCTGCGCGCTACCGCGCCGGGGTCGAGTTCATCGACGCCGACGCGGTAGCCGTCGAGGCCTACGGGCGCCGGCACCCGCGCGCGTGATCCGGGTCGACCTCAGAGATCGAGCCTGAAGCCGGGCAGCCGCGCGGCAATCACGTCGGTGCGCAGGATGGTGTCGGCGCGGTCCGAGCCGGTCGAGACGAGCGCCGCCGGCACGCCGGAGACCTCTTCGAGCCGGGCGATGTAGCGCCGTGGCGTTCTCCGGCAGCTCGCCGAACGTGCGCAGACCCTTGGTCGGCGCGGTCCATCCGGGCATCGACTCGTAGACCGGCTCGCAGGCCGCCAGCTGCGCCGACATCCGACGGAAACTCGGTCAGCGTGCGGCCGCCGCAGCGATACGCCGTGCAGATCTCGATCTCGCTCCAGGCCGTCGAGCACATCGAGCTTGGTGAGCGCCAGCGCGTCGAGCCCGTTGATCGCGGACGCCGTAGCGCACGGCGACCGCGTCGTACCAGCCGCAGCGGCGCGGCCGTCCGGTGACGGCGCCGTACTCGTTGCCGCTGTCGCGCAGGCGGTTGCCCATCTCGCCGTGCAGCTCGGTCGGCAGCGGTCCCTCGCCGACGCGGGTCGTGTAGGCCTTGACCACGCCCATCACGCCGCCGATCGCACGCGGCCCGACGCCAAGGCCGGTGCACACGCCGCCGATCGAGGCGTTCGACGAGGTCACGTACGGATAGGTGCCGTGATCGATGTCGAGCAGCGTGCCCTGCGCTCCTTCGAAGAGGATCGACTTGCCCGCGCGCGCATCGCCTCGGTCGAGCATCAGCGACACGTCGCGGACCATCGGCCGCAGCCGCTTCGCCGGTCTCCAGCACCTGCGTCGAGCACCGTGCTCCCAGTCCATCGTGGAATCGTGCACCAGGCGGTTGCGGGCGAGCACGTTGTCGCGGACGTTCTGCTCGAGCGCCTTTCGGGTCGGCCAGGTCGCCGACGCGGATGCCGCGCCGCGCGATCTTGTCTTCGTAGGCGGGCCCGATGCCGCGCGACGTCGTGCCGATCTTCCGCTCGCCGCGCCGCGCCTCGGACAGCAGGTCGAGATCGCGGTGGTACGGCAGGATGAGGTGCGCCTTGTCGCTGACGAACGAGCCGGCCGTCGACGTCGATGCCGGTGCGCGCGAGCTCGTCGACCTCCGCGAACAGCGCCTGCGGATCCACGACGACGCCGTTGCCGATGACGCAGGTGACGCCGGGATGCAGGATGCCCGACGGAATCAGCCGCAGCACGAACTTCGTGCCGTTGACGTAGACGGTGTGCCCGGCGTTGTGTCCGCCCTGGTAGCGCGCGACGATGTCGAAACGCGGCGTGAGCAGGTCGACGATCTTGCCCTTGCCTTCATCGCCCCACTGGGCGCCGAGCACAGCGAGATTCATAGTCGGATGCACGATTCTACCTCGACAGGTCGTCGCGCCACGCGCCGCGGCGACGCAGGTCGCGGCGACGGAAGTGGCCGGCGTGCACCGCGCGCCGCGATGCGTGAACGCTCCGTTCGAGTCAAGAGAAAAAACATTTTCGATTTTCGATTGACATCGTGCGCCGCGCTTTCTAAGTTCTATTCTTTCGCCGATAACGCGCAATCGCTGACGCCTCGCATCCACGCTGACGCCCGCCCGTACTCACTCGCGCGTCCGCGCTCGACGCCTCGCCCTCGCGCATCCCGGTCTTGCTCGGCGGCTGCGGCACCGGCCGCACGACGCTGCTGCAGCAGCTGCGCGAGCGCGCGGACGCACGGTCGCGCAGTACATCGACGTCGAGCGCACGGCGACCACGCCGGAGCGGTTCCTGCGGCGCTCGCGTCCGCGTCGCCGTTTCCGTTCTCGGCCGATCCGCCGTCTGGCGCACGCGCGGCGTTCGACGCGGCGCTGGCGTTCTTCACCAAGGCGCGTCCAACCGGTGCAGCGAACCCGCCACGTTCCTGCTCGACGAGTTCCTCGAGCTGCGGACCTTCGAGAGCTTTCCCGGGCCTGCGGCGGGTGCTGCACGATTTCGCTCGACGGTCTCGCCGACGAGCAGCAACCGGTTCGTCCTGACGAGCCGCTACACGGCGCGCGACGCTGCGCCTCCTGCGCGAGCGGTCGGCGCGCTTCGAGGTGATCCACATGCCGGCGCTGTCGGCCGAGGACACGCTCGAATTCTCGGCGCCGCCGATCGGCCGCGCCAGCGCGGACGACCGAGTACACCGCGCGCACCGTGCAGGCGCTCGCCGACGGACGGCCCGCTCTACGTCCGCGCGCTCGCCGACGAGCTGCGGCAGATGCGCGATCGCGGCGGTCCCGGCGCGGCGACGCGGTCAGCGCGCTCGCCGCGCTGATGGCGGCGGCGGGCGCCTGGCCCGCCACTGCAGCTTCTGCTACGAGCTGCGGCTGCACCGCGCGCGCGGCTACGGCGCGCTCAAGGCCATTCTCGAGATCCTCGCGGAAGAGGAAGGGCTGACGCTCACCGAGATCTCGCAGCGCCTGCAGCGCACGCCGGGCTCGACCAAGGACTACCTGTCGTGGCTCGAGGACGTGGATCTCGTCGACGTCGCGCCAGAAGCGCTACAGCTATCACCGACCCGCTGCTCCGCGTCTGGGTCCGCCTGCACTGCCGCCCGACACGCGCCGAGCGACGACGATCTCGCGCGCGAGATGCACCGCTACGCGATGCCGCGGCTGCCGCAGCCGCAGCCGGAACCTGCTCGCGCCCTGGCGGCCTGCCGGAGCCGGCATCCGGCGATGACGACCGCAAGGGCTGGGGCATCATCGAGATCGACTGAGCAGTCAGCGCCGAAGTCCCGACTGCAGCCTAGTCTCGAGCGCGAGCCGCGCGCTTCCTGCTCCGCTTCCTTCTTGCTCGGCCCCGTGCCTTCGGCCAGCGCCTCGCCCGCGCGACGACCACCTCCACCTGGAACTGCTTCCGATGGTCGGGGCCCGATCGTGCCCGTGAGCCGGTACTCGGGCAGCGGCCTGCTCCTGACGACTGCAGGTACTCCTGCAGCGCCGACTTGTAGTCCTGCGCCTACGACACCGTGCGCTTTCGACCTCGGCGATGAGCGGTCGCGAACTCGCGCGCGATGAACGCGCGCGCCTGCTCGATGCCGCCGTCGAGATAGATGGCGGCGATCAGCGCTTCGTACCCGTCGGCGAGCAGCGCCTGCTTGCGGCGGCCACCCGTCTTCTCCTCGCCGCGGCCGAGCAGCAGGTGATCGCCGAGCGCGAGCCGCTCGGCCTGCCGCGCGAGCGTCGTCGTCGAGACACGAGCGACGCCTTGATCTTCGACTTCTCCCCTTCGTTCGAGACCGGGAAACTCGCGGAACAGCAGGTCGGCGACGACGAATCCGAGCACGGCGTCGCCGAGGAACTCGAGCGACTCGTTGTCGGTGACGCCGCCGCTCACGTCCTCGTTGGCGCGCGAGGTGTGGGTCATCGCGTGCTCGAGCAGACCGCGGTCGCGGAACCGGTAGTCGATCGCACGCTGCAGCGTCTCGAACTCGTCGCGCAGGCGCACGACCTGGCCGGTCGGCAGCTCGGTCCGATGGCTTTCGATGATGCGGCCTGCCTCCTCCGCATTCATCCGCGTGCACCGAGATGCGGATCTCGCCGAGCTCGTTGACGGTGAACGGGAACAGCCGACCGCAGTGACGGCCGACGACACCATCGGCATCACGCCGTTCGCCTCGAGCAGGCCGCGGACGATGCTGGCTTCGACGTCGGAGTGCGTCCGGAAGATGACGACGAGCTCGCTCACAGCTGCTCAGGCGCATCGGCGGCGTCGGCGTCGACCGGGCGCACGGCGCCGGCGAGCGTCCTCGATGCGCAGCAGGATCATCGTCATGTCGTCGTGCTGCGGCGCGTCGCCGACGAACGCCGCGATCTCGCGGAGCATGCGCTCGCGCAGCTGGTCGGACGGCAGGTGCGCGTGGTCCTCGCACGATGCCGGCCCAGGCGCTGCCTCGCCGAAGCAGTCGTCGGCGGCGTTCATCGCCTCGGTGATCCCGTCAGTGAAGAACAGGAACAGGTCGCCGGTCGTGGATCGGGATGGTCTCCTCGCCGAGCAGCCGCTCGAACATCTCGCCCGTTGTCGAGCTTCAGTCCGAGCACCATGCCGTCGGGCGCCAGCACGACGAAGCTCGCGCGATGGCGCTGCGGCGCCAGGCAGGCAGAGCAGCGGCGTGTGGCCGGCGCGCGCGTAGGTCATCGTCCGCGCGCGCAGATCGACGACGGCGTAGGTCATCGTGATGAAGCTGCGCGCGTCGAGGTGCTCGGCGATGATCCGGTTGGCCGCGATCAGCAGGTCGCGCGGCGACGTGTGAATGCGGCTGAGCGACAGGACCAGCCCTTTCAGCTCCGCCATGTAGAGCGCCGCCGACGTCCCCTTGCCGGACACGTCGGCAATCAGCACGCCGAGGCGGTGATCGTCGAGCGGGAGGAAGTCGTAGTAGTCGCCTCCCACCTCGCGCGCCGGGACGCACAGCGCCGTCACCGAGAGGCCGCGGCATGCCGAGCGGCCCCTGCGGCAGCAGCGACATCTGGATCTCGTGCGCGATGCGCAGCTCCTCTTCGAGCCGCTTCTTCTCGGCCTGCTCGCGCAGCAGGTCCTCGATGCTGGCGGTCATCGAGTTGAACGACTCGCGCCAGCTCGCCCAGCTGGTCGCTCGCGCGGATCGTCGATGCTTGTGCGTGAAGTCGCCGCGGCGCACGCGCTCGGTGCCCGCGAACAGCTCGTGCACCGACCCGGTGATCGACCTGGCGAGCGCGAGGCCGGCCACGAGCGCGATGACCTCGATGATGAGGAACAGCACGCCGATGACGATCAGCACGAGCAGGAGGCCCTGTCCGATGGACCCCTGGCGCCGACGACATCCGGCTGTAGATCTCGGGCGATGCTCAACTGCATCGACGCGACGACCGTCCCGCTGCGCGTCTCGCCCGTCGCCCAGTCGACGATCTCAGGGAAGCTGGCCGACACGCCCGGCACCGCAGCCATCGACGTCGACGGCATCTCCTCCACGGGACGCCGCGCGCGCAGGAGCGGCGCGCTGGCGGTCATCGTCCGCACAGCCGTCAGCTCCACGCCGGTCTCGTTGCGCAGCTCGTCACGCACCCCTTCGTTCACCAGCAGATCGACGACCACCGCGTAGCCTGGCGTCGGGCTGTCCGGTATCGCAATCGCACGCGCGACGAGGCCCACATCGCGGCCCGCCTCCTGGCCGTCGACCGCAAGCGGCGCGGACCGGACGGGGATCGCGGCCGTCCAGGTCCGCGTAAGCCAGCAGGCCCTGGAAGCCGCTGCAGCCGACCAGCTCGGAACCTCGGCTGGCGGCTCGACATGCCCCCAGGGTCCCGCGACAACGGTCGCGCGCGGCTCGGGCGAGGCGCCGGCGCTGGTGTCGGCCGGATCGCAGGGACGATCCATCGGGACGACGGCGATCGATGCGCCCGGGAACTGGCCCGCGATGGCACCCTGCCGGCGTGCCGCGACCGACGAGACACCGCGTCCGCCGGCGCGCTGGATCTCGACGGCCGTCGTGGAGGCGACAGCAGCGGCTCGTCCCGAGAGCGACTGCAAGCGCGTCTGCAGCAGGTACGAGCTGAAGTTCGAGAACAGCAGCAACCCGCCGAGCAGGAAGAACGCGACGATCAGGATCGCGGGCACGAACCCGACGAAGATGTACGAAATGATCAGCTTGCGCCGGACGCGCCAGAGCAGGCGGCGCTGTGCGATGGCGAGCCCGCGCGCGACCAGGAAGGCGCCGCCGGCCACGAGCGTGACCGACGCCACCGTGTCGACGACACGCGACGAACGCCGGCGGCTCGGCAACGAGCGCCAGCAGGAAGACGACCAGTTTGACCGCGGCGCCGATGACGATCGCGCGTCCCGGCAGCGTGCGGAGCAGCGCGTGCTTCATAGGAGCGTGGACTTGGCGATATTAGACCATGTAAGGTGGATGAGTCGTGAAGCTCCCCGCCAACGCACGCTTTCACCACCGTCTGCCTCCACGCCGGCCAGGAACCCGACCCGTCAACCGGCGCGATCATCGTCCCGATCTACCAGACCTCGACCTACGTGCAGGATGAGCTCGGCCAGCACAAGGGCTACGAGTACGCGCGCACGCAGAACCCGACGCGCTCGGCGCTGGAGGGAAACCTGGCGGCCATCGAGGGCGGCAGGGCCGCGTTCGCGTTCGCGTCGGGGATGGCGGCCATCACGGCGATCGCCTCCATGCTCAAGAGCGGCGACCACGTGGTCGTCTCGGACAACGTCTACGGCGGCACCTTCCGGCTGTTCGAACAGGTGCTGACGCGCTACCGGCTGACGTTCACCTACGTGGACACGGGCGACCTCGACGCGACCGAGCGCGCGTTCACGCCCGCCACCCGGATGCTGTTCGTCGAGACGCCGAGCAACCCCGTCATGCGCCTGACCGATCTGTCGCGCGCGGCGGACCTGGCCCATCGGCACGGGGCGCGGCTGGTCGTCGACAACACCTTCGCGAGCCCCGTGCTGCAGCGGCCGATCGACCTCGGCGCCGACCTGGTCACGCACAGCACGACCAAGTACCTGAACGGCCACAGCGACAGCGTCGGCGGTGTGGTCGTCGCCACGCGCGACGAGGACGTCGAGTGGCTGCAGTTCGTCCAGAACGCCGCTGGCGCGATTCTGAGCCCGTTCGACTCGTGGCTCGTGCTGCGCGGCACCAAGACGCTGCCGCTGCGGATGGCACAGCACAGCGACAGACGGGCATGGCGCTCGCGGAGTTCCTCCAGGCGCACCCGAAGGTCGGGCACGTTTACTATCCCGGGCTCCCCTCGCATCCCCAGCACGAGCTCGCGCGACGGCAGATGCAGCGGCTTCGGCGGGATGCTGGCGTTCGAGACCGGCTCGCTCGAAGCGGCGCGCGCGCGTCCTGAACGGCGTGCGCCTGATGTCGCTGGCCGAGAGCCTGGGCGGGGTGGAGACGCTGATCTCCCATCCGGCGACGATGACCCACGCGTCGGTGCCGCGAGACCATCGTGAGGCGCTGGGGATCACCGACGGCCTGGTCCGGATTTCGGCTGGCCTCGAGGACATCGAGGACCTGAAAGAGGATCTCACGCAGGCGCTCGGGAACCTCTAGCGGTTCGTGGGGCAGCCAGGTTGGCCAGGCGAGGCTGGCCGGGCGCGTCGTGACGTCCGGAGGGTCGGGACTACCTGGTTCTGACTGCCGCCGCCTTCTCCCCTCCCCGCCGGTGCCTCAGGAACTCCACTACTGCCGGCAGCACCGACACGCCGACGATGCCGATGGTGACCAGCGAGAAGTTCTCCTTCACGATCGGCACGTTCCCGAACAGCACCCCGGCACCGAGGCACACACCTACCCACGTCACCGCGCCCACGATGTTGTAGAAGGCAAAGGAGGCCGAGGTCATCTCCGTCGCGCCGGCCACGAACGGCACGAACGTGCGGACGATCGGCACGAAGCGGCCCATGATCACCGCCTTCCCGCCGTACTGCTCGAAGAAGGCGTGGCCCCGCAGCAGGTAGTCGCGGTTGAGCAACCGGTGCCAGATGCTGTTGCCATCCGTTGCTGTGAAGACGCGCGGACCAACGAAGCGGCCCACCGAGTAGTTCACCGCGTTGCCCGCGAAAGCGGCAAACGTCAGAAGCGCCAGGCAGACCCAGGCGTTCATCGCCCCGGCGGCCGCCAGCGCCCCGGCGGCGAAGAGCAGAGAATCGCCCGGCAAGAAGGGGGTGACGACGAACCCGGTCTCGGCAAAGATGATCAAAAACAGGAGCCCGTAGACCCAGGGGCCGTAAGTGCTCACGAACTCGAGAAGATGGCGGTCGCTGTGAAGAATGAAATCGAGGACTTCCGGCATGTGCCTTCAATTGTGGCACACGCTGCGAACGGCCGGGTGCGTCAGCCTGGAGTCTCCATCGTCTCGGCCTCGACCCACGCGAGGTAGCCAGGGTCGCCGTCCTCAATCGGCAGGACGAGGCATTCGGGCAGGTCGTAGGGGTGCAGCGACGCGAGCTGCGCGTGGATGTCGGGCAGGCGCGTTCGCGTGGTCTTGATGACCACCTGGTGC
This sequence comes from uncultured Acidobacteriota bacterium, assembly GCA_963748265.1. Lineage (GTDB taxonomy): Bacteria > Acidobacteriota > Vicinamibacteria > Vicinamibacterales > CAVVIG01 > CAVVIG01. The sequence continues at coordinate 351,020 of CAVVIG010000010.1, forward strand.
TCGGAGTCGCGCTGGAGGGAACCCTTCCACCGGTACACGGATACCATCGCCGGGAGGATGTTCACGCACGCGGCCAGGCGTGCGTCGACCAGCGCACGCGCGATCCGCTCGCCCACCTCCTCGGTGGGCACGGTCGTCAGAACGAGGACGATGTCAGCCACGTGCAGAGCTCGTCGATACCCGCTTTTCGAAGTTGTACATCCGAGTCGATTGATGTACTGTGCTTAGCGCGTGTCGTCCCCCGCAAACAATTCAACGGCGCGACGCCGGCCGGTTGCCCGACGAACGTCCCACGGCAAGCGGACCATGCGTCTGCTCATCGTCTTCTTCGCGATCGCGGTGATCGTCGACGCGATCGTCGGCGATCGGGGCCTGCTCGCCATGCTGCGGGCGCGCGAGCAGTATCAGGCGGCCGGCGCGGCGCTCGACCGCCAGCGCGCAGAGAACACCCACCTGCGCGAGCGCATCGAACGCCTGAAGAACGACCCCGCCGCCATCGAGGAACTGGCCCGCGGCGAGCTCGGGCTGATGCGACCCGGCGAAAAAGTCTTCATCGTCAAGGACCTCAAGCGCCCCTCGGACCGGTAACGCGTCCGAGGCACGCCCGATCGGCCTTGCGGCACCGCACCGCGCAGTGCCGCGGCGGCCGCTGCCGCCAGGCAGCGCCGCCCCGCGCGCACGTCAAACTTCCCGCTCGCCTGTCCGGATCTTGTAGCTCTCGCTGACCGGCAGCACGAACACGCGACCGTCGCCGATTTCGCCGGTACGCGCCGCCTCGATGATGGCCTTGATGGCATCGTCGGCCATCGAGTCCGGAACGACGACCTCGATTTCCATCTTCGGCAGCAGGCTGACGTTGTATTCCTGGCCGCGATAGATCGCCGTGTGCCCTTTCTGCTTGCCGTGGCCGCGGACCTCGGTCACGGTCATCCCGGAGATCTGGAGCTTCTCGAGCGCTGCCTTCACTTCATCGACTTTGTTGGGGCGAACAATGGACTTGATCAGCTTCATGAGCGTCCCTCCAGAACGCGTTGCAGGTTACCGGTGACTACCGCTTGCTGGTCCGGCGTCAGCTTGACGCCGTCCCGAGTCAGGTGGAACACGTCGATCGCGCGGCGGCCCTCGGTGGCAATCAGCACGAGGTCGACGTCGCAGCCCGACTCGGACATCGCGCGGCTCACGCGGTACAGGAGGCCGAGCGCGTTCTCCGCAACGATCTCGACGATGGTGTAGCGGCGCGACGATTCGTTGTCGCAGTGGATGACCGGGCGCGAACCCGGGCAGCCGGCGCCTGAAGGCCCCCTGCTCGCGGCCCTTGCAGCCGGGCGGCGACGTCCATCCGCCCGAGGACGACGTCCTCGAGCAGCTTGAGGAGCTGCGCCTCGCCGCCCTCGTTCAACTCCAGGAACCGCTCCTCGTCGGTGAAGTGGAACATGTCGACGATGAGGCCGTCGGGCTTGGTGAAGGCGAAGCCCCGCAGGATGTCCATGCCGAACGACGACAGGACGCCCGAGATGTTCGAGAAGAGGAACGGCCGGTCGTGCGTCAGCGACGGTCAGCTCCCAGCCCGCGTCGGTGCGCTCGAGCCAGGCCTGGACGCGCGTCGGGGCCGAGGTCACGCGCGACAGCCGGACGTGGCGATACACCGCGTCGCGTGAGAAGAGCTGCAGGTACCGGCGCGGCAGCCCTTCGAGGAACGCCGGCGATCTCGTCGGCCGAGAAGTCCGCCGGGCGCTGCTCGATGAGCGTCGGCGATGCGCCGCCTGCTCGCGGTCGATGACCTCGTCGCCGTACGTCAGCGTCAGGTGGTTGTAGGTGTCGACGTAGAGCCGCCAGAGCAGCTCCTCCTTCCACGGCGTCAGCGTCTCCCGGCTGACGGCCTCGACGTCGGCGAGCGTCATGAGGCAGAGCATCTTCAGCCGTTCTTCGACGCCGACGAGCGCGGCGAACTGCCGGACGATCTCCGGGATCTTCGGTGTCGCGCCGGAAGGCGACGAGCGACATCTTCAGGTGCTCGCGCGACGAGGAACTCGACGTCGGTCGCGCGCCTCGTCGTCGAGGCCGAGGCGATCGAGCATCTGCGTGCGCCATGCGCGCGCTCTCGGCGGCGTGATCGTCGTCGCGTCCACTTGCCGACGTCGTGATAGAGCAGCGACAGGACGAGCAGCTCCGGCGCCTCGAGCTCGCCCAGCAGGCGGGCGAAGCGCTCGCGTTCGGGCCTGCGTCCGGTTCGGTCAGCCGCTCGAGATTCCGGATCGTCAGCAGCGTGTGCTCGTCGACCGTGTACTTGTGGTAGAAGTCGCGGACCACGCGGCAGTTGATCGCCTTGAACTCCGGGAAGCATCTGGCCGAGCAGTCCCGAGTCGTGCATCTCGGAGAGCCGCGTCGTAGAGGCCGGGCCGCGGCTTCAGGAAGCGCAGCAGCGCCTCGCGATGGCTGCGGGTCGGAAAGAAGTCTTCCGGCGACGAAGCGCCCGGCGTTCTGCTGGACGCACGCCAGCGCTTCGTCGGACACGGCGCACCCGTCGTCGATCGCGGCCTGGAACAGCGCGAGCCAGGTTTCGGGACGCTCGGCCGCCTCGCGGGCGTCGACGAAGCGGACGCCGTCGGCCGCCCGCACCAGATTCGTGCCGATCGGCAACGGCGCGGCGCGCAGCGCCCAGCGCAGCGACCGGTCGATCGCCCGCGCATGGCGGAAGTAGTCGCCCATGAAGCGCTCGACCTGCTGCCGCGGCGTCGTACCCGGAGTAGCCGAGGCACTCGGCGGCGCGCTCCTGCAGCTCGTGACTCGAGGACGTTGTGATGCCGGCCGGCCTCGAGGTGCAGCACGGAGCGGACGCGGAGCAGGAACTCCTCGGCGTCCTCGAGCAGGCGCGCGGCCCGACCCGCCGTTCGCGAGCAGCGCCGGATCGGTGAGCTTGGCGATCGGTCTGCGCGCCGAACAGATCGCGCAGGCCGCCCGGCGCTTCCTTCACGTCGGGCTCGAGCTGGTAGAGCGTGTCGTTGAACCGCGCGTGGCGCTCGGCGATGAGCGCCTTCAGCGCCTCCAGCGTCCGCAGGCGCGTCTGCGCGACGTCCGACGGCCGCGAGGAACTGATCGAGCAGCGTCGCGTCGCCGACGACCGGCCGCGCGTCGGTCAGCGCGAGCAGGAACTCGGGATTGTCGGCTTCCAGCCCCTGCGCCGTCGTGCACCTCGCGCACGTGGTGTCCGACCGTGAGGCCGAGGTCCCACAGCGGGTTCAGGAACGCGTGCAGGAACCGCTCGTCGTCGTCGTCGATCGTCGCCGGCGAAGAGGACCAGGAGGTCGATGTCCGAGTGCAGGCACAGCTCGCGACGTCCGTATCCGCCGAGGGCGAAGACGGCCACCGGCTGCGGCGGCGGGCCGGCATCGGCAAAGAGCTGCTGGACGAGCGCGTCCATGCGGTGCGAGTACTGCCGCATCGCCTGGCGCCCGCCTTCGCCGCGGGCCGATGCAGCGGCGAGCTCGCGGCGTGCGGCCTCGAGGCGCGCAGCACGAGCCACGCGGGCGTCGTGGCGCGCATCGGACTGGGCGATGTGTCGGTCGGGCATCGTGTGTCTGGTGTCAGATGAACGGCGCGCTTCGTCGCGGGCCGCCCTCATCGTAGCGCAGTCGCTCGTCAGTTCGTCCTGACCGGCCGGAACGCGCCGGCACCAAAGCCGCCGCCCCCGCCAGCCGCATTGATGGCCGCCGCCGCTTCAGGCCCGGGGGTCAGCACGAAGTCCGGATAGCCCATCGCGCCCATTTCAGGCATATCCAGACCCTCGATTTCGTCCTCAGCCTTGACGCGATTGCCGAGCGTCGCCTCGACGACGTTGAAAAACGTGTAGAACATCACGAAGACGAACACCACACAGGTGATCGCGCCGATCACCTGTGCCGCGAACTGCCACGGGTCGCCGTAGAGGAGACCGCGCACGCTCCCCTCGACGCCGTTCAGGCCGCGGCCGTACGTGCCATCTGCAAACAGGCCCAGCGCCAGGACGCCCCAGGCGCCATTCACGCCGTGCACCGATACGGCCCCCACCGGATCGTCCACCTTGAGCACGTCTTCGATAAACAGCACGGCAAGGACGACAAGGACGCCGGCGACGGCGCCGATGAAGAACGCGGCCACACTGTTGACGAACGCGCACGGCGCCGTAATCGCGACGAGCCCTGCGAGCAGGCCGTTGGCCATCATGCTCGGATCCGGCTTGCCGAACCGCGCCCAGACGTAGGCCATCGCGGACAGTGCGCCGGCCGCGCCGGCGAGCATCGTGTTGACGGCGATGACGCTGATGCGCAGGTCGCCGCCGGCCATGGTCGATCCCGCATTGAACCCGAACCAGCCGAACGCCAGGATGAACGCGCCGGTCAGCGCCATCGGGAGGTGGTGCCCCGGAATGGCAACCGGCTTGCCGTCGGTGGTGAACTTGCCGATGCGCGGGCCGAGGACCATGGCGCCCGCCAGCGCCGCTACGCCACCCACCATGTGGACAACGGAGGAACCCGCGAAGTCGACGTGCCCGTGTCCGAGGCCGAAGTTGGTGCCGAGTTGCGAGAGCCAGCCGCCGCCCCACACCCAGTTCCCGAAGATGGGATAGACGACCATCGACATGAAGAACCCGAAGATCAGAAACGACGAGAACCTCCACCGCTCGGCCATCGAGCCGGTGGGAATCGTCGCCGCGGTGTCCATGAACACCATCTGGAAGAGGAACATCGCGAAAACGCCGACGTCGTAGGCGTCGCCGCTCAGGAAGAAGCCCTTGAGGCCGATCAGGCCGAACGGATGGCCGAACAGGGTGACCGTGAACTCGCTGGTCAGCACGCGCGAGCCGCCCAGCGACGTCAGCGCGCCGACGCCCCCCATCTGGAACGCGTACCCGCAGATCCAGTAGCCGGTCATGCCGATCGCGTAGATCATGAAGTTCATCGCCATCGTGTGGGCGACGTTCTTCGCGCGCGTGAAGCCGGTCTCGACCAGGGCGAAGCCGACCTGCATGAACATGACGAGGAAGCCGCAGAACAGCGTCCACACGAAATTGATGGCGACGGTGTTGTGCCCGACGGCGTCGAGCACCGCGGCCAGCGTCGGATTGGCGGCGTCCGGCACGGCGGCGTCGCGGCCGGTGCCGGTGGCGGCGCCGGTCGGATCGCTGACGGGCGCGGCGGTCTCCTGCGCGCGCGCCCGGCCGTCCGGCAGTGCCGACGACAGCACGCACGCGAGGAGCGCCCCGACGATCACCCGTCTGATGGCTGCGGACCTGTTCATGAATTCACACGCGCGGCAACGACAGCGCGACTTCCTGAGGTGGAGAGCAAAAGCAGAACCGGATCAGGCCATGGGCGGCAGCGGGGCCGGATTGCTCGAATTCTCTAAAGAAACGCGGCAGTTGCGCGCCTCGTGCACGCCGAACGACAGACCGACATTTCTGTACGGTGGCGCTATCCAGTCCACAAATCTGTAGCGATCGAAGCCAGCGCGGCCGTTTTCACACGCGCCTCGGCCGTTTTGAATGGCCGTACGGGACCCAAGAGGGGTCGCGCAGCACGCCAGGCCCCCCCGGAACCTCGCCCCGGCACCCGATCGCCGCCCGCGGCGGCCGCATGAACGGGTGGCCGCCGCCTGGCCGCAGTAGAGCCGCAGCCTTGCCGCAGTAGAAATGCCACGAAAAGGGCGGTTCGGCGGGGCGCCGGGCACGGCGATCAGCCCAAAAGCAACACCAATGTCGACACACACGCGTTAACCTACAATTTTGTCGCCCGAACGACAAGCGCCACTGTCCCCGTAACATGCGGCCAGCCAGACATTTACAGGAACGCGCGAGACGACAAATGCGTGGCCTCGCCCTTGCCTCTACCTTTCGGACAGAAGCGGTTTGCGCTGAGCAGACCTGGTATCGAATGCGCCGTGCACAGCGGCCGCGTCCTTGAGGTGAGGCATGAACGCTGCGGATACGAGTTGGATGTTGATTTCAACGGCCCTGGTGCTGCTGATGACACCGGCCCTGGCATTCTTCTACGGGGGCCTCGTGCGCTCGAAGAATGCCTTGAACACGATGATGATGAGTTTCATCTCGCTCGGGTTCGTCGGCGTGCTCTGGGCCGTCATCGGGTACTCGCTGGCCTTCACCGAGGGCAGCAACTTCCTCGGTGACATGAGCAACGTCATGCTCCGCGGCGTCGGACTCGAGGCCAAGGGGACGATCCCGCACCTGCTCTTCATGTGCTTCCAGGGCACCTTCTGCATCATCACGGCCGCGCTGATCTCGGGCGCGATCGTCGAGCGGATGCGGTTCCCCGCCTACACCGCCTTCATCACGCTGTGGGCGCTGATCGTCTACGCTCCCCTCGCCCACTGGGTCTGGGGCGGCGGCTTCCTGGCAGACATGGGGGCCCTCGACTTCGCCGGCGGCACGGTCGTGCACGTGAACGCCGCTGCGGCCGCTGCCGTCGCGGCGGTCGTCATCGGCCCGCGCCGCGACTTCAAGAAGGTGCAGCTCGCCCCGCACAACGTGCCGTTCACGCTGCTCGGCGCCGGCATCCTCTGGTTCGGGTGGTTCGGCTTCAACGCCGGCAGCGCCCTGGGGGCCAATAACATCGCAGCGCTCGCCTTCACCACCACGATGCTTGCCCCGGCCGGCACCCTCGTCGTCTGGGCGCTGCTCGACATGATGCGGACGCAGAAGACCACCGCCGTCGGCGCGGCCACCGCGATTGTCGTCGGCCTCGTCGCGGTCACCCCTGCGGCCGGCTTCATCGGTCCGATGAGCGCGATCGTGCTCGGCGGGCTCGCCGCCATCCCGAGCTATTTCTGCCTCCTCTGGCGTGCGAGGACCAACCTCGACGACTCGCTGGACGTCATCGCGGCTCATGGTGTCGGCGGAACCTTCGGCGCGATCCTGACCGGCGTGTTCGCCCAGAAAGCGATGAACGGGATCGCCGACGGCCTGCTGTTCGGCAACCCGGGCCAGCTGATGACGCAGGTGATTGCGGTGGCGACTGCCGCCATCTACAGCGCAGTCATGACGTTCATCCTGCTGAAGATCGTCGGCGCGGTGCTGCCGCTTCGCGCCTCGGACGAGGATCAGTCGATGGGTCTCGACCTGACGGCGCACGGCGAGGAAGCCTACGTTCACTCGGGCGGCTCCGAGGCGTCGGTAGGCTGACGACCGGGTTTCTCAAAGAGACATGCGGCCGGGGGCGCGCTGTGACGCGCCTCCGGCTGTCGGCGGCGCGATGATCCCGCCGTTGTCGTCGACCTCGCCTTCACACGCTCCCGCCAACCCGCAACCTACGGCGATCGCCGCACTGCGTTCGTCGCTGCGGCGGCAGAGCGCTACCGGTTCGATGCAGATGAAGTGGTCGCTGTGGGGGCTCGGAAGACGCCAACATGGCGTCGATGCGGCTGCTGGCGTGGCCGGACAGGCTGGCCATGCCAGAGCGGATGCCCAGGCTGCCGGGCACGCCCTTGCTCGTCTCAAGCGGCCCCTACAATCGCGGGGCCGCGCCGCTCGACACCGACCAGCTCGTCGCACTGCTGCCCATCGCGGGCGCCACGGTCAGCGTGGCGTGGCAACAGGCGGCGCAGCGGCTCACCCGCAGGCTCGAGCAGGCGCGGGCGCGGCTTACTTCCTGTGGGATGCGGCGTAGTCCTGCGCGAACGTCTTGAGCGCAGGGCTCGTCAGCCCGAGCGCGGACGCTTCGGCCGACGCCCGCTCGTTGTCCCACCCGTCGACGACCATCCGCTTGATCATCCAGAGCGCCGCCGCGCGGTTCCCGCTTGCGCAGTGAACGAAGACGGGCTGACCGGCGGGGTCCGCCACGGCCTGGAGGAACTGCTCCACGATGGCCGGATCGGGTGATGCGCTGTTCATCGGCAGGTGCACGTACTTGATGTTCGCCTGCCTGGCCGCCGCGGCCTCGGCCTCGACGTCCGCCCCCGCTTCACTGGCCTGCCGCAGGTTGATGATCGACTTGTAGCCCAGCTTCTTTACTTCGGGAACGGCCGCCGCAGTCGTCGCTCCCGCGCAGGCGATCGTCGACTCCACCTTGGCGAAGTTCGTGACGCCCGGCACCGCGGCTTTCGTGACGTCCTGGGCGGCGACGTTCGCAACGAGCGTGACACCAAGCAGGACCGCACAGGCAAACTGCTTCAGCATGATGTGCTCCAGACCTTTCGTGCGCCGGACAGCGCTACGCGACGTACGCGAACGAGTAGCCCCGCTCCTGCGCGCGGTTCACAGCGACGATGCCAGCGGGAACCATGTGGCCGTTCAGCACCAGGTTCTCGGTCAGTTCCTTGAAGATCGCATCCGCATTGGCGCCGGTCTTCCTCGCGATGAGCGATGCCGCCGCGCGCGTGCCGAGCGTGCACACGGCGAAGCGCACACCGCGTTTCGCCATGGCGTCGATCGTCACGTCGCCGTTGTTCAGCAGATCGCCGTAGCCGGTTGTCATGAACACGTTCACGGTCGGCACCTGCTTCGTCTTCGGATCGAGGAAGCCGCCGGCCCGCTCGGAGAGCGCCGCGCCGTACTTCGCCCACATCGCGTCGGTAAACGCGAACGATGTCGACTGGTGCCTCAGACAGACCACCTGCGCGACTTCGGCATCGGTCAGCTTGTAGCCGTTCGTGTTTGCGACGAAGGAGTTGCGCGCGAAGAAGATCGCCTCGGCCGCCCCGTTCGGCGTCGTCGTGTCGTAGAAGATGCGGTGCTTGGCTGCCGTCTGATCGAACCAGTCGTCCTCGGTGTGACGCACCGGCTGCCATCCGGCGGGCCCGTGAGACGGGGTCTGCGCCAGCGCGGTCGAGCCGCTGAACGCCGCGCCGAATGCCGCAGCACCAGCACCAATCCTCGACAGGAACGACCGGCGGGCCAGCGGCCCGTGTACCTTGTCTGCGCTCATCGCATCCCCTCTTTGCTGCCGACTCAGAAACGAAGTACCGTTACACTAGCGCGTCAAACGGCCTGACGTCCATGAAATGTCTCGTCTTCCTCACGGCCTGCGCCCTGGCCGCCGCCCTCGGGTCCGCCTGTTCAGAGACGCCTGAGGCGTCCGGCGCCCCGCGCCTCCGTTACGAGCTGAACGGGCCGCTGATTCCCGCGAAGATGACGATGGTCACCGCGTGGGACTTCCCGCAGAACCCGCTGACCGACAAGTCGCTCGACGAGTCGAAGCTGTCGAAAGAAGTCCAGTGGGGCTACCAGCTGTTCACGAACACACCGGCGGAGGCATCGAGGTTCGTGCCCGGCAAGGTGTCGTGCAACAACTGCCACTTGAACGGCGGACAGCGGGAGCGCGCCATGCCGCTGGTCGCGATCTCGGGCGCGTTCCCCAGGTACAACCGCCGCGCGGGTCGCCTCATCAGCCTCAACGATCGGATCGTCGACTGCTTCCTGCGCAGCGAAAATGCCACGGGACACCTCGCAGCCGACGAGCACGGCGAGCCGATCGTCGCCGCGGACGCGCTGCCCACGCCCACGTCACGCGAGGTGCTGGCGATCGCCGCCTACCTCGCCTGGCTCTCGCGCGGATATGAGGTCGGCAAGAACCCCACGTGGCGCGGCCAGAACACCATCGCGCAGAACGCGCTCATCCCGATCGACAAGCTCGATCCCGCGCGCGGTGAAGCCGTTTACGCGGAGAAGTGCACCTCGTGCCACGGCGCCGACGGCGCCGGGCTGTTCGTCGGCGACAAGCGCGCCGGCCCGCTCTGGGGACCCGAGTCGTGGAACGACGGCGCCGGAGCCTCGCGCGTGTACACGCTCGCCGGCATCATCCGGTACTCGATGCCGTACCTGGATCCCGGCAGCCTGACCGACGAAGAAGCGCAGCAGGTGGCCGCCTACATCAATTCGAAGCCCCGACCCGCGTTCCCGTTCAAGGAGCGCGACTATCAGGTCGACCCGCTGCCGATCGACGCGGTCTACTACCCCAAGAGGACCGCTACCCCCACACAGTAAAGCGCCAGGTCAGAGGCGCCGGGCGAATGCCGGTGCGATCGGCGTTGGGCAACAGGTCGCGGAGGCCGTCGACTTGCGACTTGCGACTTGCGACTTGCGACTACGAAGTCAGCACGCCGGCCGCATCGCGAAGCTCCCCACCACCGGCCGCGCCAGCGCCGCGTAGTCGTCGTATCGCATACAGACCGCGTCGCCGTGTGTCCCGGCATTGAAGACGATCTGCGGTTCAGCCGCGAGGGCAACGTCCACGAAGACCGGCTGGTTGTACAGCGGACCGAGCGGCGGCATCGCCCCCGGCTCGCAGTCCGGATACAACGTGGCCAGTTCCTCCTCGGTCGCGAGGCGGATCCGCTCCGCGCCGGTGAGCAACAGCAGCTGCTCGAGGTCCACGACGAGGTCGGCCGAGACCACGGCCTGGATCGGCTCGCCGTCCGCAAAGAAGACGACCGGCTTCGCCCAGTCCCGTCCCGGGATGTGGGTGACCGCGGCCTCTTCCTGTGCTGTGTAGGCCGGCGTATGGGGGAAGACGCTGTACGCCAGGTTCGACTGCCGCAGGAACTCCTGCACGACCGCGGTAACTGCCATGACGGTCCTCCTGCCTGACTCGACGCGAGTGTGCGTCGCCGTACTGCAAGCGATCTGCCCGATTCGGCTCTTGCGTAAAACAAGTCGCAGTACTGTCCAGTCACTCCGAGCCGAAATGACGGCCGGGGCGCGCTAGCGGTGCAGCGTGAGCACCGGACTGGTCGCGCGCCGCACCACCTGATTGGTCGTCGACCCGAACAGCATCTGGTCGAGCCTGTTCCGGCCGTGAACGCCGAGCACGATGAGATCGTCGCGGTCCTTCGTCGCCGCACCGAGGATCTGCTCGTACGGCTTCCCGAACACGACTCGCGTCTCGGGCTCAGACCACTCGCGCACATCGTCGGTCACCAGCTGCCGGAGCTGCCGCTCAGCCTCTTCCTGCACCGCATGACGGTAGCGCGCGAGATCGAACGAACGTTCGGACGGAATCTCGTAGACGTGCGGAAACTCCGCCACGTGCATGAGCGTCACGTGCGCGCCCGACTCCCGCGCGATGGAGAAGCCGTAGCGCAGCGCCGCGAGCGACGGCTCCGAGAAGTCGATACCGCACAGCAGCCGCTTGAACGGCAGGCGCGAGGTCGCGACGCCTGGCGGCGGCACCGTGATCACAGGGCAGGCGACGCTGCGGACCACCTTCTCGGTGACCGATCCGAGCATGAGTCGTTCGAATCCACTGCGTCCGTGAGTGCCGAGGACCATCACGTCTGCCGCCAGCGACGCCGCGTGCTCCGCGATGGCCACGGCCGGCCTGTTTCCCTCGGCGGCCATGACGTCGCAGTCGATGCCGGCGGCACGTGCCGGAGCCAGCCACTCGTGCAGGCGCGCCTCGATGTCCTCGAGCGTTGCCAACGGAACTTCGCCCATCTCTGCGAAGAGGATCGGCGGCTCGATCAGGAACGCCGGGTTTCGGACGTGGAGCGCCGTGAGGCGCGCCCGGTACCAGCCGGCAATCATCACGGCGTGGTCGAGCGCGTGATGCGACGCGTCCGAGAAGTCGACCGGACAGAGGATGCGACGGATGTCGAGCATGAGCGCTCACCCTCCGAGGCTGGATCGTGCAGAGTATGCTCCCGAGCCGCGCATCTGCAAAGACTCAGATTGCCCATAGACTGTGCGACGCTCAGAGATGGCACGCATCGTTCTCACCTGCTGGGGTTCCCACGGCGACATCGACCCGTTCATCGGCCTTGGCGAGGCCCTGCGGTCGCGCGGCCATGCCGTCGTGCTCGCCACTATCGAGTTCTACCGCCCGCTGGCGGAGGCCTCGGGGTTCGAATTCCACGCGATCCGGCCCCGCGTCGATCCGACAGACACCGCGATCGTGGAACGGATCATGGACAGGAACCGCGGCAGCGATTTCCTGCTCAAAGAGGTGATGTTCCCGAACATCGAGGCGATGTTCGAGGACCTCGACGCCGCCGTCGGCGGAGCCGACCTGCTCGTCAGTCACCCGCTTACGTTTGCGGCGCCGATCGTCGCCGAGCGACGGGGAATGCCGTGGGCGAACGTCGTCCTCGCGCCGACCTCGTTCTTTTCGACGTGGGACTATCCGGTGCTGCCGCCGGCGCCCTGGATCAAGAGTCTGCAACGATTCGGACACTGGCCCGGCCGGCTGGTGGTTGGACTCGCCCGCCGCGTGACGCGCGCCTGGCCTGAACCTCTCTATCAGCTGCGCGAGCGGCTCGGTCTGCCGCGTGGCAAGCACCCGGTGTTCGACGGCCAGCACTCGCCCTACCTGGTGCTCGCGCTCTACTCGCAGCTGCTGGGCGACCCGCAGCCGGACTGGCCGGCAAACGTCGTCATCACGGGTCACGCGTTTCACGATGCGGTGCACGGCACCGCGCTGTCGCCCGACCTCGACGCGTTCCTGACCGCAGGCCCGCCGCCCATCGTGTTCACGCTCGGGTCGTCGGTGGTGCTGATCGCGAAGGACTTCTGGCGCGAGAGCCTCGACGCCGTGCGCCGGCTCGATGCCCGCGCCGTCTTCCTGGCGGGCCCGATGCAGGCGGCAGAGCTGAGGGGATCGCTCGACGAACGAGACCGCGCCCGTGTCCTCGTGATCGACCGGGCGCCGCACTCGCTGCTGTTCCCGCGCGCGTCGGTCGTCGTCCAGCAGTGCGGCATCGGCACCCTGGCCCAGGGACTCCGCGGCGGCCGCCCGATCCTGGCGGTTCCCTACGCCCACGATCAGCCGGACAACGCGTGGAGAGCGGAGCGGCTCGGCGTTGCGCGCATCGTGCACCCGTCCCGCTATCGCGGCGCACGGGTCGCGAAGGCGCTGACCGATCTTCGGCAGGATGGCCGCTATGCAGACGCTGCCCGTCGGGTCGCCGCGGCCGTCAGGCGTGAGGGCGGCGTCCAGGCGGCCTGCGACGCGATCGCCCGGTCGTTCGCGCTGGCCTGACGTTCACGCCCGGTCGTCCGGCAACGCAGCAGAACGGCTACAATCCGCGGACATGCGGAGGGTCGCCGCGCTCGTCGTTTTTCTGGCGCTGTCGGTCGCACCCGCTCGCGGCGCGGAGGTCCGGGATCTGGTCTTCCCGCTTCCGGACGGCGGAAGGATGCTCTACGGCCTCTCGGTACCGGACGGCTATACCTCCTCGCGTCCGCGCCCGCTGGTGCTCGCGCTGCACCCGGGTGGCCAGCGCATGCAGCACTACGGCAGCGCCTATACGCGGCTCGTCGTGCTGCCAGCCGTGTCGAACCTGGACGCGCTCATCGTCGCGCCCGACTGCACATGGTCAGGGTGGACCGATCCGGCAGCCGAACGTGCCGTCATGACGCTGCTCGATCACGTAATCCGCGAATATGCAGTCGACAAGCGGCGGGTGCTGGTCACGGGCTTCAGCATGGGCGGCCGCGGCACCTGGTTCATGGCCGCGCACCACCGCGATTTCTTCACCGCGGCGATTCCGATGGCCGCGTCCACCGACGAACCACTCGAGTCGCTGGGGACCATCCCGACCTATGTGATCCACAGCCGGCGGGATCAGGTCGTGCCGTTTGCGCCCGCGGAGCGGATGGCCCGCGAGCTGTCGGCCATGGGCCGGCCCGTGCGGTTCGAAGCGCTCAGCGACCCGGCACACTTCGAGATGGTTTCGTACGTGCCGGCACTTCGAAAAGCTGTCGAGTGGATCGCGTCGCGCTGGGGAGCGGCTAGAAACTGACTCGCGCGCCGAACTGCATCTCGCGCGCGTTGCGCGCGCTGAACACCCGCCCGAAGTTCGGCGAGCCGAAGATCCGGTTCGGCAGGTCGAAGTTGACGGTGTTGAGCGTGTTGAACACCTCCCACCGCAGTTCGAGCTGCGCAGCGCCAATCGCCCAGGTCCTCGCGGCGATGACATCGAGGTTCGAGAAGCCAGGGCCGCGGACGCTGTTCCGTCGAGCGTTCCCGAAGGTGAAGGCGGCAGGCAGCGCGAAGGCCGTCGTGTCGAACCAGCGATCCGGCGATCGCATCGACTCCGGCACCTGCGCATCCCGAAGCTGGTCGGGACGCTGCGCGGGGCCCGCACCGATATTCGCGCGGTCCACGCTCAGGTTCACGGTGAACGGCGCGCCGGACTGGGCCGTGAAAATCGCGCTCGTGCGCCAGCCACCGAGGACGTGTTCGATCAGCCCTCCCTGGCCGCGCAGCGACGGCAGCTGCAGTGTGCCGCTGGCCACGAACTGGTGGCGCCGGTCGAAGCTCGAATGGGCCCACTCGCCAGCGTCATCGAAGATCAGCCGCACGTTCTGCGGCACGTTGGTCTCCGCCTCGGTCGCGCCAGGGCTCGACGCGTCGTCGATCGACTCCGACAGCGTGTAGGCCACCGAGAACGAATGATTGTTGCGGAGCCTCTGCTCCGCCTTGAACGTCAGCCCGTGGTAGATCGACTTGCCGTCGAAACGGATGGCGCGGATAGGGCCCAGGGCCGGGATGTCGCGCCGCGCGGAGATCGCGCCAGGACCGGGCTCGGGGACGTTGTGGACGGTGGCGTTGTCGGCGCCGAGCGTCCACGAGCCCATGTAGAAGACCTCGCCCATCAGCGACGGCCGCAGTTCGTACTGCAGGCCGCCGCTCCAGGTCTGCGTGTACTCCACGGCGTAGTCGTAGTTCATGATCGTCGGCGCCGGGACGCCGGTCGGATCGCTCGTCAGGATGCTGCGTGTCTGCTGCGTGGGCAGGCGCTGCGACGAGGGCACGTCCACCTGGCGCGTGTAGAAGAACGGCAGGTTGCGCGCGAACGCCGTCTGCACGCTGTACGCCCACTGGTTCAGGAAGATCCCGTATCCACCGCGGATGACGGCGCGGTCATCCAGGAGTGAAAGGGCGAATCCCGTGCGCGGAGCGAGGCGGACCTTGCTCGGGCTGAGAAGCCCGCGCTCCCAGCCGGCCTCGTTCGATGTGACGTACGGAATGGGGATGAGCGGCAGGTACGGCAGGCCGTCCGGATCGATCGCGCCGTTGTCGTCGCTTGCGATCACGAACCGGCCGCCCGGCGTTTCGTAGTCCACGCTCGAGAGCCGGTTGCGCTGGTCGCGCATGTGCTGGTTGTACTCGTAGCGCAGCCCCACGTTCAGGGTGAGGTTGTCGCGCATCCGCCAGTCGTCCTGCGCGAAGAAGTGCATCCAGCTGGTTCGGCCGTCCTCGTCGCCGCGGCCGATGCCGGACACCGCCGTGACCGGATACCCCAGGAGGAAGTCGGCCAGCGCATTGCCGCTGAACTGACCGGTATACGTGAACGCGCCGCGCGCGTTGTCCGGCTGCTCGGGCCGGAACTTCAGGTGGAAGTAATAGCCGCCGAACTTGACGCGGTGGCTGCCCAGTTCGAGCGCCACCGTGTCGTACAGCTCGAAGTGTTCGTTGTTGCGATACACGAACGACGTCGGATCGCCGAACGTGCTGTAAAGGCCGCCGGTGGAAATCTGCGGGTAGCCGACGTCACGGGGGTCTGATGTGACACCCTGGAGCCCGACCTGGCTCGCGAAGTCGACCCCCTGGTTCTGACTGACCTGCCCGCCGGACACCCGCAGCCAGCCGACCCTGAGCTCGTTCAGCGCGGAGCTGCCGAACATGTGGGTGTGGCTCACGCCGACGTTCCTGGACACGGTGTTCAACTGGCGGCCGAAGCCAGGCACCAGTGCCTCCTGCAACGCGCTCGTGCCAAACGGCTGGAATTCGTCGGCGTCGAACGTGCTCACGCGGGCGAAGAGCTGATCGCTCGCCCGGATCCGATGGTCGAGCCGCAGCGCGAACTGGTCGGCGTCTTTCTCCTGCAGGTCGATCGCCGTCAGGTTCTGCTGCGCGGCCGCGGACGTCGGCTGCGGCACGAGCGCGAGCATCGCGCTCGCGATCGGGTCGATGCGCCCCGCCGGGATCTGGTTTCCCGCAAATGGCGTGCACGTGCCGGTCGCCGGATTGATCGTCACCGGATCGCAGATCGGCCCTACCGTCGAGAAATCGCCGCCCCGCTGCGCAGCGTTGGGCACCGAGAACGTCCGCGTCTGCGAACGGTTCATGCGCTGCCCTTCGTAGCTCGCGAAGAAGAACGTGTGATCGCGACGTATGGGCCCGCCCAGGACGCCTCCGAACTGGTGCTGCCGAAGCGTCGGCACCGGACGGTCGCGCGGATCGAAGTAGTTGTGGGCGTCGAACGCATCGTCGCGCAGGAACTCGAAGCCGCTGCCACGGAAAGCATTCGACCCGGCGCGGGTCGCGACGTTGATGAGCGCCGAGGCCTTCCCGCCGAACTCCGCCGGGTACTGCGATTTCTGAATCTTGAACTCCTGCACGGCGTCGACCGACGGGTTGATGACGAGGTTGTTGAACAGTTCGTCGGTCACCTTGAAGCCATCGAGCAGGTAGATGTTGTGGCCGGATCGCTGGCCGCCGACGTTTGGCAGCGCGCCCGCCTGCTGCAGCGCGTCGCCACGCGTGCCGCCGGGCGGGATGACGACGGCGTCGCTCAGTTGCGCGAGGGCGATGAAGTTGCGGCCGTTCAGCGGCAGCTGCTGCACGTCCGTGCGACCGACGACGTCGCTGATCTCGGCATTCGACGCCTGCATCATCGGCGCCTCTGCCTCGACCCGCACCTCCTCGGTCAGGCCGCCGACTTCGAGCGTGAAATCGAGCTGGATGGTCTGGCCGATCTGAACGACGATCCCGTCCCGCAGTGCGCGCCGGAAACCGGCCAGTTCGACGCCGAGCTGGTAATGGCCTACAGCGAGCGACGGCAGGAGAAAGCGCCCCTCGTGATCGGTCACGCGCTCGATCCGGCTGCTGGTTTCGGCCTGTTCGGCGAAGACGATCGCGCCTGGCAGCACGCCGCCCTGCATGTCGCGGACGACGCCCGCAATTTCGCCGGTGTTGGTCTGCGCCGACGCCCCGGAACCGGTAGCGAGAATCGCCAGCAGGAGCGCCAGCGTCAGCCATCCAGAACAGGCGCCGAGTTCACGCACGAACGATACCCCCAAGGCTGGCGAGAATACTCCAGCTCCCGCGGCCCTGAAATCCACCGTTTCAGGGGTATCGGCCCGTCACCGTACGGTCAGACGGTCACGCGATGGCCGTACGCGAGCGGATCCTGATAGAGATACGCGCGCAGGTGCTCGAGCTCGTCGCCCGTGTCATCGATTTCGGCGCGCATCAGGTCGCGGATCGAGAGCATCGCCACCAGACGTCCCTCGCTCACTACCGGAAGATGCCGGATATTGGCTTGATCGAGCTTGCGCATCGCCGACTGGCACGGTTCGTCCGCGCTGCCGACGACAAGCCCCGTGGTCATCACCCGCTCGACCGGCGTCACCGCTGGATCGAGACCATGAGCGACGACTCGCTGCACGACATCCCGCTCCGAGAACAGGCCGACAAGTTGGTCGCCGTCCACGATTGCGACGATGCCGACGTTGTGCTCCGTCATGGCGCGCACCGCGTGGGACACGGTTGCGGCGATCGGGATCGTCAAGAAGGAGGGGCGCATGATCTCGCGAATCGTCTTCATCAAGCAGCACCTTTCAAGGAAGACAACCCAGAGCCCAGCCGAGCGAAGAACATGAGGCTACTCCTCGGCTGACGGGTGCGCAAGCACGACCGTGAATCACCACCAACGCGAGATACAATGCGTCGGCATCAACCACCAGAGGAGAGACAGGCGCATGAAGCGAACACTCGGATTGGCGGCACTCGCCGCACTGCTGTCAGGAGCGGCGGTCGTGGCACAACAGCCGGCGCCCCGGCCGTTCGGCGTCGTCGTGAAAATGGAGCCGTTCGCGTACGACGTCGTCCCGAGCTGGTCGCTTCCCTACCCGCGCGACGGATACGTCTGGGGTTCGGTGCCGGGCATCTTCGTGGAGAACGACAACCGCATCCTCGTGGCGAGCCGCGGCGAGATCAAGCTGCCGAGCCCGCTGCCGCCTGGCTTCCTCGGGTTCTTCGGGACGATCCGGAGCGCGCTGAACGCACCGGAGAACGAGGTCCGTGGCTGCTTGCGCGTGCTCGATGCCAACGGGAAGGTGGTGGAGATCTGGGAGCAGTGGGACCGGCTGTTCCAGGGGACCAACGGACCGCACAAGATCAAGATCAGCCCATACGATCCGCAGCACCGCATCTGGGTCGTCGGCGAGACGAAGAACGTCATCTACGTCCTGTCGAACGATGGCAAGCGCCTCCTGCAGACCATCGGCGAGGAAGGCGTCACCGCCAATGACTCGACGCACTTCGGCAAGCCGCAGGACTTGGCGTTCCTTCCCGACGGAAGCGTGCTGGTGGCCGACGGCCTCACCAACGCGCGGATCGTCAAGCTCGATCGCACCGGGAAATTCGTGGAGGCATGGGGCGGCAAGGGGACGGAGGATGGTAAGTTCGGGACGGTCCACGGCATCGACGTGGATCGCAACGGCCGTGCGTACATCGCCGACCGTGAGAACAAGCGCGTGCAGGTGTTCGACACCGCCACGGGCAAACACCTGGCGACCTGGCCGAACATCCGCTTCCCCAATCATGTGCACGTGGCGGATCCTGTCCCCGGCGACACGAGCACGAACGGTGGGCAGGTGGTGTGGGTGGCCGACAACATGACGGCCGAAGTCCTGAAGTTCGACACCAACGGCAACCGGCTGTTCTCGTGGAACGCCAGCGGTCCGGTGCCGGGAGGCTTCGGCGAGCTGCACCAGTTCTCGCTCGACTCGCAGGGGAACGTCTACACGGCCGACAACGTGCTCGGCCGGCCGCAGAAGCTGGCTCCCAAGAAAGGGGCCGATCCCAGGCAGCTGATCGGCCGGGGCGCCACCCTGATGCCGCTGACGCACTGACCTGCGCCGATGGCAGCCGCGCGGGTATACTCCGCGCGTGAAGCTGCCATCCTTTCTCCCCGCGCCATCACGTCGTCTCGGAATTGCCCTGGCGCTCGCATTGGCGAGCGCCAGCGCGACCCTTCCCGCGCAGCAGTATCCGCCGGGATACGTCGATCCCGCCCCCATCCTGGCGGCCGCCGCCAGGGAGATCGGCGAGAGCGACCTCCGCTGCATCAGCTACTCCGGTACCGGCTACGGCGGTGCCGTCGGTCAGACGGTTGAGAACGCCGTCAACATCGACTGGCCGCGCGTCGACTCGCTCGCCAACTACACCCGCACGATCGACTGGGGCACCGGGACCAGCATCGAGACCTTCGACCGCAAGCCCGGGCTGAATCCCGCGTCGTGGAAGTATGGGCTCGGATGGCAGGACGGCACTCCCACCCAGAAGGCGACGCGCCAGACCCACATCGTCAGCGGCAAGTACGCGTGGAGCATCGACGGCGACGGGGCGGCGGTGGCGGTGCCGCCTGATCTCGCGGAGCTCTATCAGCTCGATCTCTGGCTGAACCCGCACGGCTTCATCAAGGCCGCGCGGCTGCCGGGCGCGAACCCGATCGCCTTCTGGCGATGGGAGCAGATCGAAAAGGGGCGCGACGGCAACGTCGTGACACCGGAGAAGATCTCCGTCGTGGCGATCACGATGTTCGGCAAGTACCGCGTCGACGCGACCGTCAACTCCCAGAACCAGATTCAGCGGATCAAGACGACGGTGAGCGACCCCGTGCTCGGCGACTTCAACATCGAGCACGAGTCGACCGACCAGCGGACGTTCGGCAGCGTGAAGTGGCCGATCGCCTGGCACTCGCATCACGGCTGGGACGACAACTGGCAGTTCTATCGCCAGAGCACGGGGCACAACGGCTACGGCGGGCGATTCGCTGACGTGAAGCCGAACGCCTGCGGCGCCGCGCCGGCCGTGCCCGATCCGGTTCGCAACGCCACGTTCCGCACTCCGGTGACGGTTCAGAAGATGGCCGACGGCGTGTACCTGCTCGGCGGCGGGCCGGCCAACAGCTACATGGTGGAGTTCGACACGTTCGTCGCGGTGTTCGAAGCGCCTGGCGACGAAGAGCGCAGCCTCGCCGTCATCGAGGAGATCGCGAAGCTGGCGCCCGGGAAGCCGATCCGCTGGCTCGTTACCTCGCACCCGCACTTCGATCACATCGGCGGGCTGCGCACCTACCTGCACATCGGCGCCACGGTCGTGACGCACATGGCGAACCTGGCGTTCCTGAACACGGATGTCCTCAACTACGAGCCCAGGACGATGAAGCCCGACATCATGTCGAAGTGGCCGCCGACCGAGGTATCCGAAGGCTACAACTACGAAGCGGTCCAGGAGAGTTACGTCATCACCGACAACAAGCGGATCCTGCACGTGTACTACGTGCAGCCGCTGGCACACGTCGCGGGGATGCTGATGGCGTACCTGCCCACCGAGCGGATCGCGTTCGAGGCCGACCTGTTCGACACCCACGAGCCGCCGCGTGCGGCGCAGGCGCCGGCGATGCGGAGCCTGGCGAACCAGGTCCAGCGGATGAAGCTGGACGTGCAGACGCTCGCGCCCGTGCACGGCATGCCGGTGCCGTGGAGCACGTTCCAGGCGGCGCTGGCGAGCGTGGCGCCACCGAGCCGATAAGGGCGGGCAGGGTTCGACGCAGGGGGGCCGCTACGGCTTCTGGCGGCGCTCCTCGGCACGTGCGCCGCGCAGGATCCCCTCGAGGCCGTAGTTCGCCTCGTGGCAGGCGTACTCGAAGATCGGCTCGTCGATCCGCGCCATCGGCAGTTCCACGGTGAACGGCCTCGTGAAGGTCGTCGGGTCTTCGACCGTGAAGCGATATTCGAGGGTGTCAGCACCCGTGCGTCGGAAGCGCTCGACGATTCGCAGGTGCTCCGCCGCCCCCCGGCAGCAGTAGTACCAGTTGAAGCCCGAGAGCGGATGGTAGTTGGCGGTCTCGATGACGAGCGTGTCACCGTCCCACCGTCCGCGGGAGTCGCCGAGCCACTGGCGAACGCCCGACGGCAGGTGCGGCGTGTTCGAGAGCGGGATGATCCGCACCTCGTGAATCATCTCCTGCATGATCGCGACGTGTGTCGGGGTCTGCACGATCTGGAAGTTGTTGTTGTAGCCGCCGGGCAGCTTCGGCGCACCGCGTGTGATGCAGCGCTCAGCCAGGTTGCGGTCTTCGGGACCGGCCGTGACGCCTTGAAGCCTGGACGCGATCGCCCCGGCCCGGCGCTGGCCCTCGGGCGTGAGGGCGGGTAGACGGCCGTCCGGCGGATCGACGATGAGCGATGTCCTCCGCGTCGGCACGGTGCGCCCGCGCTCCCACCAGAACTGGTTGTAGGCCGCGTCGACGTCCTGCGTGGCGTTCTGCGGCCGCTGGTCGTACTGTTCCGCCGCGGCCGCATCGATCGCCTTCACTTCTTCCTCGGTGAGGAACTCGCGGCCGGCGAAGCGCGCGGGGCGCTCCAGCGGCGTGATCGTCGAGTTGTTCCAGATGCCCTGGAGATCCGGATGGCCCCACGGTGTCCGGTGATGCCCCTTGGCGGACTGCCCGGAGGTGGCCGCCACGCCAATGGTCACCAGTGCGATTGCCACGGCGGCGGCTCGACGAAGTCTCGCTCGCATCTGCTCACCTCGCGGCCGGCAGTCGCCGGCCCTGTCTTGTTTCAGCCCGTGATGCGCAGCAGCTTCACGAGGTTGCCGCCAAGGATCGCTTCCTTCTGGGCGTTGGTCAGGAACGAGGCGTTCAGCACGAAGTCGATTCCGACCGGCCAGTCGAACGGGTAGTCGGTGCCGTAGAACATGTGGTCCGCGCCGACTTCGGCGACGAGGTGCCGCAGCCCTTCCTCGTGGAAGACCATCGTGTCGATGTAGAGGGGGCCGCGGAAGTACTCGCTCGGCTTGCGCTTCAGCGCGTTGCAGTCGGTGCCGGGCGTGCCTCCGCGGCCGCACAGCGCATCCGATCGTCCGCTGTACGACGGCAGGTAGCCGCCCGCATGAGCGCTGCAGATCTTCAGGCCGGGGTAACGATCCAGCACGCCCTCGAAGATCAGGTGCGAGAGGAACACGGTCGTCTCGAGCGGGTTGCCAATCGTGTTCCCGAGCCCACCCTTGCCCTGCAGGCGCGTGTTCTGCGTGGTGCCAGGCGCCTGCTGAGGGTGCATGAACAACACGACACCGAGTTCCTCTGCCTTCGCCCAGAACGGATCGAACTTCCGGTCGGACAGCTCCGCTCCCTCGACGCTGCCGCCGATCGCCGCGCCGCGCAGACCCAGCTTCCTGACGGCGGTGTCAAGTTGCTCGGTTGCAAGGTCCGGATGCTGCAGCGCCAGCGTCGCCATCCCGATGAGGCGATCGGGGTGTTCCGTGCAGGCCTTGGCGATCGCCTCGTTCTGCAGCTGGACGATGTCGCGCGCGAGCGCACGGTCGGCCGAGTACCCCCACGCGTTGACGTTGATCGCCTGGTAGTCGATCCCCTCGCGGTCCATGTACTCGAGGCGCGCGGCCATGCCGGGTCCGAGCGCGATTGGACCGGTCAGACTGTTGCGCGCCGCATCGGCGAGTTTCGTGTCCTTGACGAGATCCCACACCTCCGGAACGAAGGTGTGGGCGTGGACGTCCACGACCGTCACCCGCCGGCCCGCGATCGAAACCTGGCGGCGCGTTCGCGCGCCGCCCTGCGCGCCGAGCACCGTGGGGACGCCACCGAACAGCAGGCCGGCCGTCGCGCCGGCCATGCCCGTGAGAAACGTTCGGCGGTCCAGGGAAGGCGAGACGAGTCGATTCGCCAAGGGAAGCCTCCCAAACACTTATCGCACCGACGCCGTCATCGCAGGTCTGGATGCAGGGCGCCACGCAGGCGTCCCTTCCTCCCACTGGTTGTCGGTGATCTGGCGCACGTCCGAACCGTCGAACCGCATCACGAAGATCTCGCCATAGGGCTGCGGCGCGTCGGTATAGGTCATCTCGTCCTTGTATCCCAGGCGCGACGAGGCGAAGACGATGTGCTCGCCGTCTGGCGACCATGCCATGTGCGCGTCGTTGCCGGGCGTGTTGGTCAGTCGCTTCACGCCGGTGCCGTCAGGCTTGATGGTGAAGATGTTGTAGTCGCCGTCCGCGAGACGGGAAAACATGATCAGGTCGCCGCGGGGCGACCAGAGCGGGAAGTTGTCGTACCCGCCCGCGATCGCCGTCACCTTCCCCGATTCGAGCTCCATGATCCGCAGGCCATCTCCCTCGGGGCCGAACGTGCGATAGACGAACCGCCGTCCGTCGGGTGCCATCGACGGGAAGCCGCTGTTGTTGGGCCCCCTGGTCAGCTCGCGGAACCCGCTCCCGTCGGGATTCACCATCGCGATCTGCGCACCGCCTTCGACGCGATCCTCCGGCTTCAGGAACTGCCCGTGGAATCCATTGAAGAACGCGTTGAACACGCCGATGCCGAAGATGATGCGCTGACCGTCCGGCGACCACTGCGGCCCGAGGATGTTCCGCGACTCGTCCCGGTAGATCATCTGCGACGTCTCGGCGCCCACGGTCGCGACCATGACGCCAGCCCCCTTCGCGTTGGTCGCCGCGCCGACGAAAGCGAATCGATCCCCAGACGGGCTGAACGATGGCCCGCCGCTCGTCAGCGTCAGCTCGTACCGCGGGTCCCGGCTCCACGTCTTCACCCACGGCTTGCGCTGGAAGGGCACCCGTTTGTGGAAGGCGACACGGGTGCCGTCCGGCGACCACGCCGCCGTTCGGATCGAGCCCTTCGGACCTCGCCGCCCGTCGGAGTAGTAGATCCCCTCCTCGCCATCCCGCCGGATGTAGCCGACGACATCACCCTTCAGCATCGACGGGTTGTAGTTGACGCCGGGACCTGTCCGCAGCTCGGTGATGGCGCCCGTGCCGATATCGAGCGCGACGATGCGCGTGTCTTCCGGGTGCTCCGGAACGGCGCGGCGGTTGTCCAGGGTCTGCTCTGCGCCCATGCAGTACGCGAGGACGCGCCGGCTGTCGGCGGTCCACTTCGGGCTGCCGCAAAAGTCGCC
Organism: uncultured Acidobacteriota bacterium; assembly: GCA_963748265.1. Taxonomy (GTDB): domain Bacteria; phylum Acidobacteriota; class Vicinamibacteria; order Vicinamibacterales; family CAVVIG01; genus CAVVIG01. The sequence continues at coordinate 374,958 of CAVVIG010000010.1, forward strand.
GTGCGGCGTCAGCCGCTTCAGCCCCGATCCGTCGGGTCGGACGACGTAGACATCGACCAGGTGCAGGTGTTCCCAGCGGCCATGCGAAAAAGGCAGGCCGCTGGTCCGATCCGACGAGAACGCAATCCAGCGTCCGTCCGGCGACCAGGACGGGCGGAAGTCTCCGCCAGGGCCTGATGTCAGTGCCCGTGCCCGCCGCGTCTGCACGTCCATCGTCCACAGGTCGGCGGTGCCGCCGGCGCGCGTCGTGACGAACACCAGCTGCCGTCCGTCGGGCGAGAAGGCGGCCTGGTCGTCGTAGGCCGGACTGTCGGTCAGACGCTCGATCCCTGTGCCATCGGGCCGCACGCGGTACAGATCGGCGGAGCCGTCGCGTTCAGACGTGAAGACGAGGGAGGCGCCGTCAGGGGCCCACGCCGCATCGTAGTCCGCTTCGGTCGGCGGGACGAGCGCGCGCTCGTCGCTTCCGTCGGCGTTGGCGATGAAGAGGGCGACCTGGGTCGGTTGCGGGAACACGCGCGCGAACACGATCCGCTCGGGCTCGGCGGCCGCGAGCGTCAGCGTGAGTCCGGCGATGACGATCGCGATGGTTCGCATGCGCCGGATACTACTCCCCTTTGGTTCAGTGGGTCATTCCGTAGATCAGGTAGTTGACGCCGAGCTTGTAGGCCTCGTTCGTATCGTCGAACGGGCGCAGCCCACGGCCGGACCACTCCCAGTACTGCGAGATGTCCGTGTTGTAGTTCACGATCATCAGCAGCCGCTTGTTCGGATCGTTGTCCTCGTAGACGCCGCGGAACACGGCCTTGCCGTAGGTATAGGCCTGCGGAAAGTCGTCGAGCGTCTCGATCTCGAAGAACGAGTGGAAAATCGGGTGGCGCGGATCCATGTCGAAGAACTTCGCACCCGGGAGCACGCGCTTGACGTTCTCCTCGAACGGGTCCCACCCGCCGCCTGGCAGGCCTCGCCACCCTTCCACCTTGAAGTCGTCGACGATGAGGAAGCCGCCCTTCAGCAGGTAGTCACGCAGCGCCGAGGCCTCGCGGTCGGTCAGCGTCCACCAGCCCACTTCGATGATGTACGCGATCGGATACCGGAACAGCGCTGGGTCGTCGAGCGTGACGACGTTCATGTCGTCGACGTGCGCGTCGAGCATCGACACTTCTTTCATGATGCGCATCAGGTTCTGCTCGGCGAGCGGATACCCATGCACCCAGGACGGGCGGCCGCCGGCCCAGTTGCCGCCGGGCGCGGGCCGGTAGCGGACGCGGAGGAACGTGAACCGTCCGTCGTACGGCACGTTCTTGACGGTTTCGTCCCAGCCGTAGAAGAAGTATCGCTGCGCGGAGAGCGACGCGAGGGAGGCGAACAGTGCGATGGCGATGAGGGCGAGCCGCACCCGCCTGCGGGTCATGCGGTCTATGCTACGCCGGTTCCGGTTCAGGGATCGGTGGAGAGCTGCGCGCGGAGCGGTGGGCATCAAGGCCCGCCGCTCCCGCACGCGTGCGTGAGCGTTACTTCTTCGGCTGCTTTTCTTCGAGCTTGAGGAACGTCAGGTGGAGCGGCTCGCTGGAGTAGTTTTCGAGCACGATCTGCTTCTTGTTCTTGTCGAAGGAGATCTGCGTGAACCACGCCATGCGCCCTTCGCCGTCGCCGCTCTTCGGGAACTGCATCTGAATCATCGTGAACGGGTAGTCGATCGATCTCGGCTGATCGCGCTGCTCCTGGAACGTGATGATGCGGTCGGTCATCACGACGATGGCGCGGCTGCCGTCAGGCTGCGGGTGGTTCATCGCGTAGCGGACTGGCGTCCCGAGCCGGTAGATGTTCTCGCGGTCCGGGCCCATGTAGCCTGGGAACCGCCAGCGGCCGATCTCAGGGAGCTTGCGGAGTTCACTAAGGAGTCCGTCCTGCTTCTTCTCGAGGAACGTGTTGATCAGATGATCGCGCGTCGACGCGTCCGACCAGTTGTTGATGTCGATTTGGATGTTGGTGTTCGATCCGGTGGCCGTGTTGCTCAGGTTCATGGCGCGGCCGGAAATGCTCACAGGCAGCGGCTGTCCCTGAGGCGCCTGCGCTTGCGGCGCCAGCGGGAGAGCGATGGTGATGCCGGTCAACACGAGCATCACAGCACAGACACGAAGGGTCGCGTTCATGTCGTTACTCCTCTCGAGTCGAGCGACTCGCGGACCGCCCGTCTACTACCGGGATCCCTTCTTGGCCAGACCGTCCTTCTCGAGGCGCTTGACGACGTCCTTCGCCAGGTTCTTCATGTAGCTGCCGGTGTCCTTGGGGCTCGTCGTGCGGGTCACGGCGGCCCACAGCGGCGCTGATGACGTGAGGTCGTAGAGCAGGGTTTCGACGGTGATCGTCAGCTCGTTGCGCGCCTTGCCGATGGGATACACGCTCGCCCAGCCGTAGCCGTAGTAATCCCAGACGTTGCCGTAGTAGCCGCTGCTCCAGACAACCGACGAGTAGACCTTCTCGGTGTCGGCCCCGACGAGGCGCATGACAACGAGCCCCTGGATACCCGCCTTTTCGAACCAGGCTTTCGCCCGCTCCTTGTCTGCGAGCTCTTCCTTCGGGATGAAGCGGTTGGCGGCGACGCCCTTCGGGCCGCGCGCGGTGATCTCGCGCGCGAGCGCCTCCTCTGCTGACATCCTGAGGCTCTCGTCGTCGACGATGACGAGAGCCGCCACGGGCTTGCCAGCAAAGTCCATCGGGCCCGCGCCCGGGGCCTTCCACGTGGAGATGAATTCGTTGTCGGCGGCGCCAAGGGCGACCGCCGCCATAGCGACGCCGCAGACCGCGGCGACCGCGTTTCGCATGAAAGTGGACCTCATGCTAACGGCGCCTTCCGCCGCCGCCGCCACCGCTGCGCGTCCCCCCGCCGCCGCGCGACCCGCCGTAGCTGCCGGCGCCCGAGCGCGTCCCGCCGCTGCTCTGCCAGCTGCCGCGATCGGCGGCGCGCTGGTTGCCCGTGGCGCGCGCACCGCTGTCACGCTCGAGCTGGCTAGTCTGACCGGAGCCCTCGCGCGTCGTCGCCGTTCCTGTCGTACCCGCCTGGGTGCCGCGGTTGGTCGTGCCCGCCTGGTCGCGCGCCTGGTCCGCACGCTGACCCGCCTGTTCGCGCGCGGCCGCTGAGTCGACCGAGTTCCAGCCGCCGGACCCGTTGTTCTGCTCCCAACCGCCGCTGTCGTTCTTCCGATACACGTTGCCGTCGTGTCCGGCGTACACGTCGCCGCCGCTCGTCCGGCCAACGGTGGTCCGCCCTGCCGCTCCGCTGGTCGTGACTGCGCCGCCGCCGTTGCTGGTGCGCGCGCCGGCGGTCGATCGACCGGTGGCGTAGTTCTGACGATGGGCCGTCTGGGCCCAGTCGTCGCCGCGCTGCACGGAGCTCGTGCCCCAGTTGCCGTAGACGTTCGAACCCTGGCGCGTCTGCGCGTAGGTGCCGGTGCGCGGGTTGTACGCCTGGCCCGCCGACCGCGACCCGTAAGGACCATACGCCGCGGCTCCGCGCGCATAGGTCCCCGTCCGCGGGTTGTAGGACGCGCCCATGCCGACGCCGCCGTACGGGCCGTACGCCGCGTAGCCGCGCCCGTAGGCGCCCGTGCGCGGGTTGTACCAGGCGCCCATGCCGTAGGTATGCGGGTACGGGTAGTAGAACGGGCGATAGCCCCCGTAACCCCAGTACGGCGGGTAGTACCAACCGCTGCCCCACATCACGCAGCCCCAGCCGATCATCAGGCCGGTGTAGGCCGCGACGTACACAAACGTCACCCACTCGTCGTTGTCATCGTCGTCTTCGACGGTCACGTAGGTGACGTGATGCACCGCAGAACTCGTCGGAATCGTGTAGACCTCCGAGGGCACTGTCGACGCGACCTCCCACGGCCCGGTCGCCGCACGCGACATGAACCAGACACCCTGGAAGCACATGTAGTACAGGTCGCCCGTCTTCACGATGTCCTTGTCGGTGTTGACCGCCTGCTGGACACCCTTGGAGCCTTCGATCGGCTTGAACTGCGGCTCGCCGCCCTGATAGATGACCTCGGGCGCCTTCAGTTCCTTCTTGTTGACGCGCGCCGTCCGCGGGATGCTCGCAAGGAGCACCGCTTCGGTGGCCTGCGCGCTGCCCGGTACCGACGCCAGCACCCGCGAGCGCGGATGTTCCACCGGGATCTTCTTGAAGTCGTCGGGCAGGGTCGTCGTGGTGAAGATCCACGGCCCGTCGAGGCTCGCCGACTTGAACCAGCGCCCGGCGACGAGGAAGTAGAACTCGCCGTTGAGACCCATCCGGAACAGGTCGGCCTCGGTGTTGTTCACCCAGAGCAGCGTCTGAGCGCCAGGCACCTTGATGTAGCTGGCGGCTGCACCTTCGAGCATGATCAGCTCAGCAGGGTCCTGGCTCACGAACACCTTGGGGACGCTCTTACCCGACAGCTTCTTGCCCGGGAGCGCCGCCTTCACGTCGGCCCAGTTGGCGTCGCCCGGGAGCTTCGAGAAGCTCTCGGGCAGCTTGCCGGTGACCGGCGTCCACGGACCGGTCACAGCAGTCGCCTGCAGGAACGACTCGTTGTAGCGCACGTAGAACGTCTTGGTCGGCGTGTGCTCGAACAGATCCCAGTTCGTGTTCACCGCGTACCGGAGATCGACGCCGTCGATCGGACTCCAGATCGGTTCCCCGTCCAGATTGATGAGCGCCGCCGGCGCAGGCGCCCAGAACACCTTCGGCGGATCCGCCTTGATCCCCTCGACGTTCTTCGGCTGGAGCGGGCTGTCGGCCACGTAGGCCAGCAGCCGATCCAGGTCGAGGATGCGCTCGTTCATGGGCCGCGCCTGCACGTCGGCCACGAGCGTCTTGACCTGGTCGGTCTGCAGCGACTTGAAGTTGTATTCGGTGACCTTGAGATCGAGCCGGACGACCCGGTCGTCTACCGACACGGCGGTCGGCCCTTCGATCTTGATCGTGCCGAGGGCCGGCTCCTTCGCTCCGGTCGGCGTGTACGCCACCGCGGACCAGGCGACGATCGCCTTCTGGTTGGGCCAGCTCTCGACCTGCGGCTGGTACCACAGGGCATTGCCGTGCGCCAGGGTGATCTCACGCGGCCATCCGGTGTCGGCGTTGGTACCGGGCGGGGGTTCGGCCGGCGACCCGGCCGCCGGCGCCTGCGCGACGGCGACCGAGCCCGGAGGAAGCGCGAGGGCACACGTCAGGACACCCGCAACCCACGGAGACTTGCAACCCGTGATGCCCATACCTCACACCCCTCCGACTCGTCCTGCGAGTGGCTACTTGGCCGGCTGCACTTCGACGGCAAGCGCCTGCGTGTAGGTGACATCCACCTTGTCGCCGGGCTTGAATCCCTCGACGTTCTTCGCGTCTGCGATCCGGAAAGACATCTTACGCCCGTCGGCCGTCGTGATCGAAACTGACGGTACCTTCGGGTCGATCGCATCGAGGGTTACGGTCGTTGTCTGCTGACGTGCGATGGTCGCCCCAGGCGCACCCTGCGACCGGGTCACGGCCGCGGAATCGGGGGCTTTCGGGGCAGCGCCGGGCCGGCTGATCATGGTGACGAGCGACTCCGTGTAACGCATCACCACTTTGTCGCCGACCTTCAACTCGTCGAACCGCTTCACCTCCGGACCGCACAGAACGTCTTCGATGGTGCCGTCCTTGTCCTTGAGGCTCACGATTCTCGCCGACCGATCGACGGCCTCGATGGTGAAGGTCTCCGTAAGCGTTTCGCCAACGGTACGGGCCGGCTGGCCCTGAGCGGTCGCGCTGAAGAGGAGGACCGCGACGGCCGCGGTCCCCACGTACTGCCTGATACGAGCGTGCATCACTTCACCTCCGCAAGATTGCGCGTCGGGTTAGAACCGGAACGTCACGCCGCCGCCGAGATCCCACTGGTTGGCGTACTTCGCGTCGCCCACCACGTAGCAGCCCCACCACGGGTCGCACCACCAGCCCTCATCGTCGGAGCGGATGTAGGTGGGCGTCCACTGCACGCCGAACTTCAAGCCGACGGCGGGGCTGAGCCAGGCCTTGGCGCCGAGTCCCCACGTGGTCGAGAACTTCGTCATGCCGGAGATCGTGCCGCTCCGGAGCGCTGTCGCGTAGTCGACCGAACCGTAGCTGGTGGCGCCCAGACCGCCGAAGAGATACGGCCGGACGACGGCGTCGGCGTCCAGGAAGTTGTAGCCGAAGTAAGCGTGATAGTTGCCCACGGTCATGTCGCCGATCTCGTAGGTGTCGCGTCCGCCGACAACCAGCTTCGAGGCCGCCTGGCTGAACATGAACCCGACTTCGGCGTTGTCGCCGACGAGCGCACCGACGTTGGCGCCCCACTTGAACGAGTCCTTCGGATCAATGCGATCGAAGGTGCCCTGAGGCACGGTGATACTGGACTCACCGTCGATACCGTCGGAAAACATCCAGCCCAACATCACATCAACTTCCACCCTCGGTTGTGCGAACGCCTGAGGCGCTCCCGCGAAGGTCGCCAGGACCACCAACAATCCGATCTTCTTCAACATCACGCGTCCTTTCTGTACGCTGAGAGGGCGTCGTGCCCCGAGGCGCGCTGTCGCGCGCGCACGAGCGGGCTGGCTGTTCCACGTCGCCTGACACTCAGCGTAGGCATGCGGAGGGTACAGCCGCTATGCAGATTCGGCATGCCGGGGTCGGTTGTCGCCTCAGGCGACATTCAGCTAGAGTGGGGATCGTCAGCATTGAAGTCGCGTTTTGGCGTAAGAAAACCGGGGGCAGACGCGGCCCGAACGGTTCAAGGAGCGTGGTCATGCGAGCATTCCTGATGGCACTGTCCGTCGCAGCCCTCGTGGCTTCCGGTGCCATGTCGACGCAGGCTGCGGTTCAGTATCCGATCGCGCTGACGCTCGACGCGAAAGCCACGACAGGGGTAACGACCATCAACTCGAAGCTGACGGTGCGCGTCGATCGCGCGATGGGCGACGTCTCGCGCACACAGGTGAGCAACGTCCTGCAAAAGGGCGGCGGGTACGCGAACTTCCTGAACGCGCTGCGGCCGCTGCCGATGCTCGGCGCACTCGAGACGCAGGCGGCCAAGGTCGACATCAAGTACACGCGCGAAGATTCCGAGGGGACGGGCAGCCGCCTGGTGCTGGTCGGGGACCGGCCACTCTTCTTCCTCAGCCCGGATCCCGATCGTGCGAAGAGTCCCTTCCAGCTGACTGTCGTCGAACTGCACTTCGACGGCAAGGGCGGCGTCACGGGACAGATGACCGGCGCTGCGCGCGTGCGCCCGGCGCCCGATGGCGGGGTGCTGCTGGACGACTACGCCGACCAGCTGGTGCAGCTCACGGGTCAGGTGGGAAAATGATCAGCTTGAAGGCCACATCGCAGAGCCGTCGTCCTCGGTTGCACGCTCGCCGCGAGCGTCGCGGCACCTGCGATCGCGCAGAAGTACGGCGTCACCGTCACCGCGGACAAGAACACCGACTTCACCCGCTTCAAGTCCTACGGGTGGACGCCAGGCCGGCCATCGCTCGACAAGACGATCGACGCGCAGATCACCGCCGCCGTCGACAAACAGCTGGCTGGCCTCGGCCTCGCGAAGGCGGCGTCCGGCTCCGGAGACGTGCAGGTCACCTACTACTCGGTGACGCGCACCGATGTGGACGTGAATGCAAAGCCCGACGCGAAGGGCGTGCGCCCGCAGCGCAACGTCGGGACGCTGGTGGTGGCGATGCTCGAGCCGGCGAGCCGGCGCGAGCTGCTGCGGCTGCGCGCCGACAAGCCGCTGGACACCGATCCCGCCACCTTCGAGCGCGAGATCAACGCAGCGGTCGCCGAGCTGTTCGCGAAGTATCCGACAGCGAAGAAGTAGCTCTCAGCGGATCACGATACCGGCGCCAAGCGACCAGTAGTTGCCCATGACGTCGGGGATGGACCCGTCGGCCGTCCGCAGGTCGCCGAGTGCGCCGGCGTGCTGCGCCCCGAACACCTGCAGGCCCAGGCGCGCTGCGGGCCGGAACGCCCATCCTGCGCCAACCACGACCGACAGCGCCTTCGAGTTGATCGCATCGGAGCCGACCACATCGACCCAGTTGCGGACGAACGCCATCCCCGCGCCGCCCTTGACGAAGAACCCCTGCGACGCCCACGGCCGGAACTGCGCAACTGCATCAAAATGGGTCGCGCGGATGTTGCCATCCTCGGTGTCAACCGGCATCCAGAATATCTCGGCGCCCACATCCATGCGGTCAGTCACGCGAATGCCGATGTTGCCGAACACGCTGCCGGAGTGCCGGTAAGGATAATCGTCTTCGCATGTCTGGCAGTCGCCGCGGAGCGTGGAGAACGCACCGCCAGCCACGAGCCAGAGCGAACTGGGCGCTGCGGTGGTCTGCGCACCCGCCTGTGACGGCCAGAACACGATGAATACGAGCGCAACGCAGGCTGCCGCCGCGCGCAACAGTCTCGTCACTACGGTCTCCAGGTGAAATACGCGCGAAGCTGCGGATAGTGATACTCGCGAACCGTGCGCGCCTCATCCTGATAGTACGTGTTGCGGATGAAATACTCCCCTGACGCACCGAGGCCAAGCTGGCGGCGCAGCGGCACCAGCAGGTCGACGCGGAGGCGCTGCAGGAAGTGATTGGCGCGGACGCCGTCGAGCGAGTAGAGATGCCGGCCCTCGTACGAGACGATGGTGAACGGGCGGCGGTCGCGCGAGAACTCCGCGGTGAAGCCGAAGTTCCCGCCAGGCCCGTAGTCGTAGTATCGCGGTCCTTCCGAGACGCCCTGACCGGCGTCGCCCCCCTCTTCCTCCTCTTCCTCCTCCTCCTCGGGAACCTCGGTGACGCCAAGTGGAAGCGAGTCGATGGCGCCCAGGACCGTGGCGCCTCCCCAGGCAAACAAGAACATGCTGTTGCGCTGTGACAGCGGCCTGGTGTAGCCGAGTGCCCCCTCGAAGGACTGCGCGCCCGTGCTGTACGCGTCGTTCTTCTGGAAGTCGTAGCTCTGGATGACGCTGAAGTGAAGGCCGCCGTCCCCGATGGGAAAACCCGCCAGCTGTCCGCGCACCTTGGCTTCGCTGAACGACGAGCCGCCGCCGAACCGCAATCGCACCCCGAACGCGTCGTAAGGTGTGCGTGTGGCGCCCGCGCGCGGTTCGCCGTACAGCGTATCGATTTCGAGGAACGGATCGCCGGGTTCATCGACCGCACGCGTCTGGGAGCCGCGCCACAGGACGCCCGCCGCAACCATGGCGTCCAGCCGCGACGGCACCAGGTCGGGCGGCTTGTCGCTCACGCGTCCCGCGTCGCCGGATATGAAGCGATTCAGACCCCCGACCGGATCGAGGGCCATCGCACCGATCTCGCTCCACAGGCGGCCCCTGCCGGTCTCCCGCGTGTTACGGACGAGCCAGGCAGTGCGATGGAACATCTCGCCAAGGGCGATGCCGCCAAGCGTCGTGTTGATGAAGTCGTTCAATGAGGCGTGGTTCGTCTCGCCGTAGAACTCCCAGGTGCCGCTGCCGAAGGCCGTAACCGCGGCTGATTCGTAGAAGCTCAGGCCGTTCGACCTGCCCGCAGTGAAGTAGTTGTTGCCCTGGTATGGGTGGCCGATCTGGTTGACGAGAAAGTCGTCCAGGTCCCACACCCACCCCTGTTCCATGTTGGCCCACCAGGTCTTCGGGGTGATCTCCGCCGTCACCTGGCCACGGATGAGGTTCGCGAGCTGGTACGCCACGTTGATGATGGTGGTGTGCAGCAGCGCCTTGCCGACGCTGCGTCGCGGGCACCCCTCGCATGCGCGGCCCTCGGCTGCCCAGTCGATCGCAGCAGGGGCCTGCGCAAGCGGCCCGGGGACGGAGACGGTGCCTGTGCCGGCGACGGCCACGCCGCGAGCGGGACTCGCCGCAAGTGGGGCCGGCGCGAACGTGTCCGGGGGCAGCAACCAGCCGCGCACCGATGGCGTGTCGGTCGTGGTCTGCGCGCCCGCGAGGGACGCGGCCCCCAGAGCGAAGATGATGGCGGCGACGACGAATCTGATCATCGATGATGGGATGCTGGTGCCGCGCCCCGGGGGCGTGGCGCGGTACGCGGCCACCATCTTACGTACTGCCGGCCGCCAACTCAATCGTCAAGACTATTTGCGCGTGCGTTCGATGCTGACGGCCCGCTGACGCGTGAGCGTCACCTCCACGCGATCGCCCGGCCGCAATCCCTCGATCAACTTCTTGTCCGTCACGTAGCGAGTCACCTGCAGGCCGTCCGCCGTCCGGTAGACGATCGCCTGCCCCTGGAACTCGATGCTGTCGACCACCACGACCATCTTCTGCTGCTGGGTGACGTTCTCGTTGCCCGCGCGGCGCGCTTCGTCCGTGGTATCGCGAAGCGTGCTCAGCGCGGCGCCGGGCTTGACCTCGGCGACGACCGACTCGACGTACCGCACGGTGACGACGTCGCCCGGCTTCAGTGAGTCGAACTCCTTCACCGACGGGTCCACGTACATCATCATGAGCCCGTTGTCGGCGGTCTTCAGCGTCAGCGCGCGGGAGTTCTTCTCGATGCGATCGACGGTGGCGGTCGCCGTCGCCTCCCCCGACACCATGTTGGGTTTCGCCTGTCCGTACGCGAGGCCGGCCCCGACGAAGACGACAACGATCGACGCGAGGACCTGTTTCAGCATGACCACACCCTTGCGGCACATCATACGTCTACTCAATATTGCATGGCCCGGGATCGTCGCGGCCCCGCTAGGCTAAGAGGCGAGCGTAACCGGCACGGTCTCCCCCCGGCCGCGCGCGACTCTATGGCATGACTCAGGTCCGCTCGGGATTCGCGTCCATCCTCGCGCTCCTCGCGTGGCTGCTGGGAGGCTGCACGCCGGCCGCCGCGCAGGGGTTCGAGATCACGCCGATTGGCGGCTACCGCTTCGGCGGCGACTTCTTCGAGCTGCTCACGCAGCAGCCGCTGGACCTCGATGGCGCGCCGGCCATCGGCGTCGTCGTCGACGTGCCGACGTCGAGAGGCTTCCAGGTGGAGGGGATGTACACCCACCAGGAGGCCCAGGTGTTCGTTCCGGCGTTCCCCCTGGGTCCACCGGTTCGCTGGGACATGATCGTGGAGCACTGGCAAGGTGGCGGCCTGCAGGAGTTCGACTCGGGGCGCGCACGGCCGTTCCTCGCCGGTTCCCTCGGCCTGACGCGGTACGCCACGGGCGGCGACAACGAAATCCGCTTCTCGCTGAGCGCCAGCGGCGGCGTGAAGCTGTTCCCCACCGAACACATCGGCCTCCGCCTGACCGCACAGTCCTTCACCACGTTTGTCGACGCGGACACCAACGTGTTCGCCTGCTCGCCCGGGTTGTGCTTCGTCGGATTCCACGCCGCGCTCGTGTGGCAGATGGAGTTCACCGCGGGTCTGATCGTCCGGTTCCGCTGACCCACTCCTCCACGCGGCGTGCGAGGTACGGGAAGAACGGGTTCCAGCCGATGCGCATCAACGTGTCGACGGGAACCGTGAGCACCGCCCGCTCGCCGCGCGGGCTCAGACGACCGAGCGCCACCATCGGCTCCGTCGTGGGCGGCGGCTCGATCCCGTAGACGGGGTCGTCCGCGGGAAACGGCAGCGCAACGTGCGACAGCGAGAACACCTGCGGCGGCCACGCCAGACCGAGCGGCTCATCGACCGGCGTCGTGGCGCCTGGCGCAACCGATCGCGCGCGCACGTCGAGCGTGTCGGCCGCCGCATTGGTCACCAGCGTCCGGCGATAGGCACGCGGCGCGCCGGCGGCCAGCCGCGCCACCAGCGCCGCGTCCTCGGGCCGGATGTACGGCTCGAGTCCCGCCAGCCGATTGATGTCGAACACCACCAGCTCGTGGTCGCCGGGCGGGAGCCGATCGAACAGTTCGTAGACGACCGACTGCGTGCTGACGGTCGCATCGACGATCGACTGGAACGCGAGAATCGGGGGAAGGCGCTGCAGGCTCCCGTCGCCCGCCGCCTTCGTCAGGTCGGCCTGCAGGCCGGCCGACACGCGATAGCTCTGGCGGGCCGCATTGGCAGGAAACGAGTTGTACTTGAACGGGTTGTACTCGGGCACGACGTCGAGCCAGCGTGCCTTCTCGAAGGGCGGGAGCGGACCGAGCGCGCTGATGAAGCGCGCGAGCCGCGCGAGGGGGCTGACGCCGATCATCGGTGAGAGCACGACAATGCGCGACGGCGCAGGCAGGGTGGAATCCGACAGGGCAGCGAGCGCATACCGGAGCGCGAGCGCACCGCCGTTCGAATATCCGACGATGACGAAGGGGCGATCGGGCCCGGCCGCGCGCGCTGCGTGCCGCGCGGCGACGCGCACGGCGGCCATCCAGTCCTCGGCCTCGGCGGAGACGAGGCCCCCGGGCACGGTTCCGTGTCCGGGCAGCCGCGGCACCAGCGTGTAATACCCGTGTTCGGACAACATCCCGGCGAGCGCCCGCATGCTGTACGGCGAATCGGTGAGTCCGTGCAGCAGCAGCGCGCCGCCGCGCCGTTCGCCGGCCGGCGCCGCTTCGAAGGTCCGGTTCCAATCGCGCGTGACTGCGGCGGGGCGAGCTGATGCTGCCTGGGTCGTAGCGGTTGGTGTCTCCGCCCACTGCCGTCGCCGGCTCACGCTCGACGCGCGAGCGGACCTCCTCGAAGAGCCGATCTTCGCGGGCGAGGTACTGCTCGAGCGTGAAGCGCGCGTCCATGTCGGCCGCGCGCACTTCCGAACGCGGAACCAGGCGATGCCACGGCTGCAGATCGGGCACGCGCATGACGGCCTCGACGGCACCGCCGACGACGAGCGTGCCGACGACGAGCGTTGCCCCAACCGCGAGGCGGACCAGCCACGTCACGGCCGTCCGCAGGGCAGGCGACGAAGACGCGGCGTCCTTGCGTGCGCTCACGGGAGCGAGTCCGGGCCTGGTGCGCGTCAGAAGCTGAAGCGGACGCCTGCGATGAACGGCAGCGTCCAGCGCGAGCTCGCGTCGTTGATCGTGTCGAGGCCCGTCCCCACCAGGTCGTCCACGTCAGCGAGCCCGCTCACCCAGCGCAGCCCGAGTTGCGTGAAGACGCCGACCTGTTCGCTGGTCTGAAACAGGAGGCCGGCGCTTGCGCCGAGCGACAGCGCGACGGTCTGGTCGTAGAAGTCGTTGGCATTGCGCTGGATGTTCGCGCCCGGTGCGACCAGCGTGGCGTCGATCTTGTCGATGAAGCCGAGCCCGATGGTCCCCTCGCCGTAGGCGCGCACGTTCCTGCCGACGTCGCGGTAGCGGCGAGCGCCGACATCGAGCGTCAGCGCCTGGTAGTCCGTGTACTGCGCGTAGAGGTTCGAGACACCAATGTCGCCAATTGGCACGATGAAGTCGGCGTCGAGCGACTGGAAGGTCACCGTCGCGCGCAGCTCGGTCAGCTGGCTGCTGGTCAGATAGCCGACACCGCCCCGAAGGTGCAGGCCGGTGCCGTACACCTGCTCGTAGGTGTTCCGTGTGATGACCACGGTCTGGTCGTTGATGGTCCCGATGCCGCTGCCGTTGATGTTGCCGCTGATGTCGTTGTCCCAGCCGATGCTGAATTCGACGTTCCACGGCCCCCGCGGGGTAATCTGCGCGGCGGCGTCGGTAGCTGCGCCGAGCGAGGCGGCAGCGATCATCCCAGCGACCAGGTGTTTCCAGTTCACATGTCTCACATTCGACTCCTTTGAACGCGTCACCCGGACCGATGGTGGGGCGCCGGGCGTTCATGATGCCCGCCAATTATAGGTGTGCGTCTCACGTGCGCGGGGCGGCCGGTGCGGTGCGCAAGCCCGTCCGCTGCCGAAAGTGCATGGCGGCTGGGGCGCTGTCGTCGTACATAATTGACTGCCCCGCACAGCTTGCTCGTTCATCGCATCCTGCACGCTCGCGTTGTGTCCGCTGGCGCACGAGGGTCGACCCGCAGTCGAGACGAGAGTTAGCCACCGCGTCAGGCCCGCACACCCGTGCGCCGCGTAGTTTCAAGAGGGAGTCGTGATGCGAGTGACTGTGTCCGTGATGCGAGTGGCGTGACCGCTGCTGCGTTCGGTCTGTTTCTGCTGCTCGGGGCAACCCCGGTTGGCGCGGCCGGCGACGACCCGCCGGCGGCGGCTCAGACCGCTGACGCGTCGATCACCTGCGCCTCGACGGGTGAGCAGCGCGTGCAGTGCCCGGCGAACACGTCGGCGGGAGTGGCGCTGATCCGCATCACAGGAACCGGCGCCTGTATCTACAACGAGACGTGGGGCTACGACGCGACCGGTGTCTGGGTTTCAAAAGGCTGCAGCGGAACATTCGCTCTCGGCGTCTCAGGGGCATCGGCACAAGCGCCCGGAGCCCCGACGGCCCAGGCGCCAGCACCGTCCGAACCGATCGAGAGCTGGGGGCTGTTCGAGCCCGGGAAGGGCTATCTCCTGGCGAGAACCGACCGTGGCGAACTCTCGATCAGCGCGTACGCGCTGATTCGATACATCAACCAGCTGCCGCCGGATCAGTCCTTCGTCGATCACCACGGCATCGAACGCGAGATCGACACTCGCAACGACATCTACTCCCATCGGGTCATGGTCTTTTTTAAGGGGTGGATGGGCGTACCGAAGCTCCGTTACAACATCATCCTGTGGACGGTAAACACCACGGATCAAAAGTCGCTCTTCGCGCAGATCGGTTATCAGTTCAGCAGGAAGTTCAGCGTGTATGGAGGCATCAACGGCCTGCCTGGCACCCGCTCGCTTCAGGGCTCTCACCCGTACTGGCTGGCCCACGATCGCGTGCTGGCAGACGAGTTCTTCCGGCCCTACTTCACCAATGGCGTCTGGGCGACCGGCGAACTTTTGCCGGGCCTCTGGTACCAGGGGATGCTTGGCAACAACCTGAGCGCGCTCGGTGTCACGTCCAAGCAGCTGACGCGCGACATGGCGACGGCCGGCTCTGTGTGGTGGATGCCGACCACGAAGGAGTTCGGCCCACAGGGCGGCTTTGGAGACTGGGAGTCACACGAACAGCTGGCCACGCGGTTCGGCGTGTCCTCGGTGCGCAGTCACGAGGACCGGTTCGCTAACGTCGCGACCGGGGCTCCGGACAACACGACCCTCCGCCTCGCTGACAGTCTGAATCTTTTCGATCCGGGCGCGCTCGCGCCAGGAGTAACAGTAGGCACGGCGGATTACCGAATGTTTGCGGTTGACGCGGGCATGAAGTACCGGGGCGTCTTCGTGCAGACCGAGATCTATCACCGCTGGCTCAAGAACTTCGAGGGCGACGGACCGATTGGCATCGACTCGATCCTGGACAGAGGGTTCTACGTGCAGGCCGCGTTCTTTCCTATCAGGAAGAAGCTGGAGGTCTATGGGGCGACGTCGCAGATATACGGCGACAAGGACGCCGGATTCGCGAACAGCCGCGAGTATCTGGCCGGCTTCAATGTGTATCCGCTGGACACTCGCAACCATCGGCTGAACGTGCAGTACACCGACTTGCTCCGGTCGCCAGTGAATAGTTCCTTCGGCTATTACGCCGGAGGTATGGACGGCGGCACGCTCTCGGTGGGGTTCTCGATCTTCTTCTGACTTCTTCTGACCCAGGTCACCGTACGACGCGGGCGATCGCCGTGTAGAGCCGCCGCGTGAGCACCTGGCGGCGGCTCATCGACGGCACCGCGCCGTTCGCGGCGCTCACCTCCATCACGCACTGGATGAAGTGCAGCTTCGTCACCACCGACCGGTTCAGGATGAAGGGATAGATCGACGGCTGTCCCATGCTCGCGGCCGTCGCGTTCAGGACCGCGGTCAGGATGACCCACGCGTTCACCCACTCGAGAAACCTCTTGCCCTGCGCCTCTGATGACCTGTAGGGAAAGAGCACGTCGCGCTCGAACGGCGTGATGAGCAGCCGCACCCTCGATATGTCGATTCCGTAGCTGGCGGCCGTCTGCAGCGTCGATCGCATGTGCATGTAGTGCGCCCAGCTCTCCGCCCAGTCCTCCCAGGGGTGTGCCGACGCGTACGTGCTGATGAAGTGATCCTGCCAGTCCGCGGGCGCCCCCGTGGCGTAATGACGCTTGAGCGCTTCGCCGTAGTCATCTCGCTCGTCGCCGAACAGCTCCCGGAAGCGCGGCAGCCACTCGGTGCCGTCAATCAGCACGTCCCAGTAGTAGTGGCCGACCTCGTGCCGGAAGTGCCCCAGGAGTGTCCGATACGGTTCGTGCAGCGCCTCACGGTTCGTCTCACGGTAATCGCTGTCCGCTTCGGCCACGTTGACCGTGATCAGGCCGTCCGCATGTCCCGTGAGCACGCCCGGCCTGCCAGGAATCGACTCGAGGAAGTCGAACGCGAGGCCGCCTGTTTCCCCCTCCACCTTCGTGTCCACCGGCAGCCCGTACGCGAGCAGCGAGTAGAGCAGCTCGCGCTTGGCGGCCTCGAGCGCGGCCAGCCGCTTCGCGTTCTTCGGGCGCGAGAAATCCGGAATCGTGCGAGTCAACCGGCAGGAGAGGCACTCTGTCTCCTCCTCCTCTTCGGTCGGGACCAGCCAGTTGCAGGCCGCGGCCTCCGTGCTGTGCGCGCATCGCCGGAAAGTACGCGGCGGCTTGCGCTCATCCCCGGTCAGCGTCCATGTCTCCCCGCCCGCAGGGCTCAGCGCCCCGAGCAACCTCGACGTCGGGTCGTACGCCACGTCTGCATCGCACGACAGGCACCTGGTGTTGTGAAAGAACAGCGGCTGGCCGCACTTGCACTGGAAGCTCCTCATCGTGCGGAAAGCTTCGCACAATCGCTGCCGTTTGCGTACTGCAGAGTGAACGTCCGGCCGGATTGACCCTTGCTTCTTCAGTGACCGGCGGCCTACTGCCGTGGTTCGGGAGGTGAGATGCCTGACAACCGATGCCCCAGTTGCCAGAACGACGTGTCGGAGGCCGTGAGAAATACCCTCGTCGCCTTGCTGCGCGACGGCGCCACCGGGACACGTTCGTTCGCCTGCCCCCACTGCGGCGAACCGCTGAGCGTCACGGCGCGCGTGACGACGAGGCTCCAGAAGGACTCTCCGATATCCTGATGGCGGACGCGATTCTTCACTCGCGTGGTGGGAGGCTGCAGTGGCAGACGTCCGCACGGTAGAAACGATCGAGTCGCTGCGCCGGTGGACGCAGCTGATCTACGCGCTGCACGCCTTCAGCCTGCTCACGGGCATCGTCGGCGCGGCCACGGTGATAGGTGCGTTCCTCACCGGATGGCCCTCGATCATCGCCGTCATCCTCAACTACGTGAAGCGCGGTGACGTTCGCGGGACGTGGCTCGAGTCGCACTTCCGCTGGCAGATCCGCACCTTCTGGTTCGGCCTGCTGTGGGTTTCGCTCTGCATCGCGTTCATCGTCGTCACGTTTGGCATCGGCGCGCTCATCGCCTGGTTGCCGCTGCTCGTCGTCGGCTTCTGGTTCATCTACCGCGTCATACGAGGCTGGCTTGCGCTGAACGACGGCAGGCCCATGTACCAGCCCTGAATCGCCGGGTGGACCTTCAGGCGGTCGCCCGATCGTCTTCCAACCGCGCCGCGACCCGGAACGCCTGCGGTGTCTGGCCCGTCCATCGTCGGAACGAGCGGTGGAATGCGGTGACCTCGGAGTAGCCCAGCAGGAACGCCACTTCCGCAATCCCGACATGACGCTCGCGGAGCAACGCGGTCGCCAACTCACGCCGCACCGCCTCCAGAATCGATCGAAATGATGTGGCCTCCGCGTGAAGCCTGCGGTGCAGCGTCCGCTCGCTGATCCCCATCTGGCGTCCTATGGCGGCGGCTGTGGCGCGGCTGTCGGGACGCTGCTCGAGCAGGTGCTCGCGCACCTGCGAGGACACCGACTCCACCGGGCTCTGCACCAGTATCTTCTCGAGACGATGACGCACGATCCGCAGCAACGCGGGGTCCGCGCTGCGCAGGGGACGCGCCATGTCGACGACGTCGAACGCGACCTGGTTCGACGACTCGCCAAAGCCCAGCGGGGCCCGGAAGAAGGCATGGTGTTCGTAGAGGCTGTCTGGCGCCTGATGCGCGAACCAGGCGTGGAGCGGCACCAGCGAGTCCTCGGTGGCCTCCCGGGCCACACGCAGGAGGAACGCCATCGAGAACTCGGCGCGCTGTCCTTCCAGGAAATCTGAAAAGGCGACGACCTGCAGATCCCCGATCCGGTACAGCCGGGAATCGTCGTGGCTGTTCAGGATGCGTTTGTATCGCCCGAGTTCCTCCAGCGCGGCGCCGAGCGTCGCACTGGATCGGAACGCGTACTCGAGCAGGTCGAGCGCTCCTTTCGGCGCCACCTCAGCTACATGGATGCCCAGCGCATCGTCGCCCGTCAATTTCTCCGCCAGCCGCCAGGCGGCGGTGGCTGCGCGCTCAGTGACCCGCGCATCCGGATCGTGCAGGTCGCGCCCTTTCAGGCCCGGAAGCTGCCTGAGCACGCCGACGTCCCATCCCTGCGCCGCCACGTAGTCCAGCAGATGTGGCATCGCCCAGGCGAGCACGGTTCCGCCGGACCCTCTCCGCGCTCGTTGTGGCGCGGCTGAGTGCGCGCTCTGCATCTCTGGCATGGTGCTGGCGCGATCTATCAGCTATTTGGCTGGCCCTGTCAACTGGTCCGCGCCCGCAGTGTCGTCTCATTAGACAAAAGAAAGGACATCGATCGGTGCCAGGGCAATGCCAGAAACAGACATCGGTCGCGTAGCCATCGGCCGCCTCGGCGAGCTCATGCGTGTCCCGCAGATGTCGCGCGAAGACGACGGCAAGCTCACCTGGTCCTGCTGGGGGGTCGAGCAGCTTGCCTGGTCCGAGGTGTCGCGCGACCCCGCCAGGCGTCCGGTCTGGCGCGTCCACCTTCGGACCCAGGCGCTTGCCGGCTTCCGGGCGTCCGCCGAGCAGATGCGCACCCTGTCGTCGGGCGGCTGCCCCGCACTCGCCAGCCTCGTTCGCCACGCCGACCGGCAGGACACGCTTGAACTGGCGCTCAGCCTCGACGTGCACTTGGGCAACATCGAGTGGGTGGTCCGCGTGATGGACGTGGCCGCACGCGTCCAGGCCACCGAGACGCACATCATGTCGCTGTCGTGCGAGTTCTCGGCAAACGGGCTGATCCCGCTCGCGTCGATTGACGACTGGACGCATCCGCTCATGCGGCCGGGCGCGTTCCCCGTGGACGACGCGACGAAGGCGACCGAGTCCCCCTGCTGGCGCGACTCCGCCGTTGCCGGCTACGTCGAGCTCCTCCGCACGCTTGGCGCTCACGCCGTCCAGACCACGACCGGCATCACCGCCACGATCGAAACCGAGCATGGTCACGCCAATGGGCGGAGCATCATCGAAGTGGTGGAGCGCGAACATCCCGCGCTCGGGCCCGGCCTCTCGGTCGTCGTCTGGACGCCCGTGCGCGACGACATCGTCGGCGCGCTGGCCGCGAACGAGCACGACGTCTCGGCCGCGGAACACCCCGGCCTCTCACTTGGAGGCTGGTGGGCCGCCGAGGGCGGGCTGCGCCGGCACGTCAGCTTCTATCCCTACTCGCTCCGTCGCGACGGCGTCGTGCGGCAGTTGCTGTTCGCCGCCGTTCGACGGGCCAAAGAAATCTGATCGCCACACGAAAGGACTCACTTATGAACCCGGTCGAATATCTGGTGCTCAGCGCTGCAGTCCCCGACGGCCGACACGGGCGCTGAGCGCGCGCCCCGTTCCCTTCTACGGCCTCCTGAGCGGCCGAAGCCGCTGCTTCGGCAGTCGCGCCTTCGTGAAACAGGTCAGGAGCCGCCTCAATCCTGTTCCGCAATCAGCAGCCGGCGCACCTCCTGCAGCTCCTTCTTCTTGGCTTCGGTCACCTTCGGGAACTCGAGGTTCAGGTCGGCCATCGTCTGCCAGAGAATCGCCGCGACCGCCAGCCGCGTGAACCACTTGTTGTCGGCCGGCACGACGTACCAGGGAGCGTGCTCGGTGCTCGTGTGCTCGAGCATGTCCTCGTAGGCATCCATGTAGTCGTCCCAGAACGCCCGCTCCTTCGCATCGTCAACCGAAAACTTCCAGTTCTTCTCTTCCTCGTCGATGCGGGAGAGGAAACGGCGGCGCTGCTCGTCCTTCGAGACATGCAGGAAGAACTTGATGATGACGGTACCGTTGTCGGCGAGGTAGCTGCTCGAAGTTGCGGATTTCCTGGAAGCGGCGCTTCCAGATGCCGTGGCCCTTGAGCTGCTCCGGCAGCTGCTGGCCGCGAGGATCTCCTTGTGCACGCGCGCGACGAGGACTTCCTCGTAGTACGAGCGGTTGTGGATGCCGATGCGGCCGCGTTCGGGTAGCGCCTTCATCGAGCGCCAGAGATACGTGTGGTCGCGCTCCTCGGCCGACGGCGCCTTGAAGGAGTAGACCTGGCAGCCCTGCGGGTTGACGCCGGAGAGCACGTGCCGGATCGCGCCGTCCTTGCCCGCGGCATCCATGGCCTGAAAGATGACGAGGACCGAGTAGGTGTCCTGCGCGTAGAGAAGCGCCTGCTGCTTCGACAGCCGCTTGACGCCCTTCGAGCAGCAGGGCTTTGCCCTCGCCTTGTCCCGTCGAGCGGGCCGGTCCACCCGGGGTCGTACCGTTTGAGTTGGACCTTGCGCCCTTCGGGCACCCGCAGCTGTTTCATCAGATTCCGGACGTTCTTGGCCTTGATCGGTCTCATCCGCGCCTCCCCGGTCATTGCGTTTGGGCCCATCGCGAGCCATTGGGCCTATGGAGTAACCTGCTGACGGCGTGACCGTCTTATCACAGTCGCTGCGACCCCTCGTGACGCGACTCATCACCGTGCTCTTCCTGCTGCCGATCTGCGCGGTGGTCGGTGCCAGGGCGCAGACGACGGCCGGCTCGGGCCGGGTCATTGTGACGATTACGCTCGAGAGCCTGCGCGTATCCGCCGTGAACGTGGAGATTCTGAACGTTGACGGCAACATCGTCCTCGGCCGCACGACCACCGACGCCGTCGGGCAGGCGGTGTTCCCCGACGTTCCTGCCGGCCGCTACGTGGTGCGCGCTATCCGTGAAGGGTTTGCCGACGCGGAGTCGTCGCCGTTCGAGGTCCGCGGCGGGGCGACGGAGCAGGTGCTCGTGGAGATGCGCCTGACGTTCGTCCGGGAGAGCGTCGAGGTCGTTGTGCCGGCCAATTCACCGACCGAGAGCCTGCAGCCGGTGGCGGTGAGCGACGTGCTGACCGGCGCCAAGATGGACATCCAGCCGCTGGCCGGCGACGACTTCCAGTCGCTGCTGACGGTGCTGCCGAGCATCATCCGCGGTCCCGATGGCCGGCTGCGCATCAAGGGCGGTGCGCCGACGACGGGCGCGCTGCAGATCAGCAGCGCCAGCCTCAACGACCCGTCCACCGGCGATTTCGACCTCGAGCTGCCGAGCGGCGCAGTCGAATCGGTCGAAGTGCTGTCGAACCCGTTCGCCGCCGAGTACGGCCGGTTCTCGACGAGCGTGACGCAGGTCCGGACCAGGCGCGGGACCAACGACTGGATCGTCAAGCCCGACAACCTGTTGCCCGGATTCGGCAAGGGGTGCGTGTTCGTCGAACAAGTTCGAGCCGCGGCTGTCGATCTCCGGCCCGCTGCAAGCGCGACCGGCTACTGCTCGGCCAGTACATGCAGTATCGGTTCGCGCGCACCGAGGTGCAGAGCCTGCCCGGGAGCCCGCAGCTCGGGCTCGACAGCTTCGATTCGTTCACGCGGCTCGATGCCGTCTTCTCGCCGCGCCACGCGCTTGACGGGGGGCGTCATCTACTTCCCGCGCAAGATCACCAACCCGACGCTGTCGACGTTCCGGCCCGCCGAGACGACGCCGACATTCACGCAGGAAGGGTTTTCGGCGGGGCTGGCCGATCGGCTGATCCTCTCGGCCCGCACGCCGTGCTCGAATCGACGGTCGCCGGCCGCATTTTCGAAGTCGACGAGAAGACGCGGGCGACGTGCCGATGGTCTACGCGCCACAGACACAGAGCGGGGAGTTCTTCAGCCAGCCAGGAGCGCGACGTCCGCAGCCTGCAAATCGTCGAGGCGCTGGCGATCTCGAAGGATCGCTGGCCGGCCAGCACGTCTTCAAGGTCGGCGTGGACTTCCAGCGTTCCCGCTTCGACGGCGAGAGCCTCAGCCAGCAGCTCGACGTCGTGCGCCTCGACGGCTCGCTCGCGGAACGGACGACCTACCCGCCGGTCGCCGTCAGTCCTGACGTCGAGCGCGAACGGAAGTTCGTCGACGTTCGTCCAGGATCGGTGGCGGGTCAACAATCGCCTGATGCTCGAGCTGGGCTTCCGCGCTCGACCGCGACGACGTGGTCGAGCGGGTGAACTACTCGCCGCGCGCCGGCGTCTGGCGGTGAGCATCCTCCCCGACGGCCGCGGCATCCTGCGCGGCGGCATCGGCAAGTTCGCCGAACGGACGCCGCTGACGGTCGGCGCGTTCACTCAGTATTGAGGGGCAGACGGTCAGCCGGTTCGCCGCCGATGGGGCGCCGCTCGGGCCGGCCCGATCACCTTCACGCACGTCATCGACGGCCGAGCTGCGGACGCCAGAGAGCATCGTGCAGGACGCTGGCGTGGGATCAGCGATTCGGCCGACGGTTCTTCTTCAAGGCGGCGTACCTGCATCGAACGGGCTCGCATGCCTACGTCCTCGATCCCGACCCGGGCGCGCGGCGTCCTGGCGCTTTCGTCGACGGGAACGTCGAAGTACTGGGAGTTCGAGACCACCGGGCGGTACCTGGCCAGCGAGCACCGCGACCTCACCGTGTCGTACGTCCGCTCGCACAGCACGCGCGACCTCAACGACTTCGATCAGTTTTTCGGCAATTTCAGAAACCCGATCATCAGGGCCAACGAGAACGGGCTGAGCCCGACCGACGTGCCGAATCGCCTCATCGTGCGCGGCGCGCTTGGCCTGCTGGGCCAGTGGGTGCTGCCGCCGGTCTACGAGTGGCGGACCGGGTTTCCGTGGTCGGCGGTCGACGAATTCCAGGACTTCGTCGGGCCCGGAACCGGGCCGGACGGCTGCCGACGGTCTCGACGCTCGACTTCACCCTGGTTCGGCCGTGGCAGTTCCGGAAGTATCGCTTTACCGCCGGAATCAAGGTCTACAACGTCTTCGAACGCGGCAACGAGCGCGACGTGCAGACCAACGTCACCGCGCCCGACTACGGCAGCTTCTACAACCCGATTCGGCGCTCGATCGGCTTCGTGATTTCCACATCCGGCTTCTAGGGTTCGGGGGCCGAGGCTGGCAACCGTTCGAGGCCGACCAGCGTCCAGCCCGCACCGCCCCGCCGGAAGTGCGCACGGATCGGCACTCGCCACGCCGGATGCTCGGCGCTCTCGGCCGAGATGCGGACCTCCACGAAGCTGCCTGGACCGGTCGGAAGGCCTGCAGGCGCCTGCAGGGTCGTCGTGGCGCCTGCGGCGTCGCCGAGTGCTTGGCCTGGCCCGTTGCGTTGTCGAACTCCGCGAACGACGCGCGGTATTCAGCCGGCGCCTGCGCCACGTTCGCCGCGACGGCGGCATTCGCGAATGTGAGGCGTCCTTCCGCGTTCAACGCGAGGTCCACGATCGGGTTCACGGCGTTGAGATACTCGTTCGCGATCTTCTGCCGCCGCTTGATCAGCACGTCGGCCAGGTACCGCTCGGCCTCGGGATCGCTGAACTCGCCCGTGTGCACCACGGCCCTGATCATGTCGTCGGTGAACGCCACCACCCGCCGCGCCGCCCAGAACGCGTCGTCGTCGCGCATCTCCAGGAAGGCGGTCGTCATCGTCTGGGGCTGCCACTGCGCGGCTCGAAGCGGTCGCCTTCGAACTTGCCGATCGACTTGTACTCGGTGTATCCACGGTCTGCCACGGGCTCAGGGCGAACCCGAACGAGAAGAAGCGTTTGCGGGTCGTGTCGGCCTGATAGAACCGCTCCCAGCTCAGGTCCCACTCGTACCGCGCGTTGGACATGCCGAACGTCGAGCCGACGTCCTGCAGATAGTGCCTGATGATGGAGCGGCCATTCCCGGTGGCCAGCGCGTCGAGCGTGTTCGCCGCCTTCAGATCCGTGAGGTTCGTCCAGGCGCCGAACACGCGCAGCGCCCGGAGCTCCCGCCGGTGCTGGTGCGGAACCAGATCGTTGGGGTCGTCGCTCCGCGTGCCCTCGTACAGGAAGTTCCCGAGGATCTTCCCCGGAATCAGCCGTCCGGCAATGACGCGGTACGTGCCGTCCGGCCTCTTCGCGACTCGTTCGAGGACCTCGTTCATGTCATCGCGATCGAACGGCGTCCGCTCGCCCGAGGGCCGCCGGATCGTCGCATCCGGATCGAAGGCCACCGGCGCGGATCGAACGTCGTCAGGAACGACTCCACCTGGTTGTAGCCGAGCGCCCAGAAGATCTTGCTGGCGACCTCGACGGCTGCGGTCGCACCTTCCGGATAGTACGGGAGGGTCGAACTCCAGGAAAAACGTCTCGCCCTTCGCGTCCTTCGCGGTGAAACCTGGATGCACGCCCGCAGACTTCTCCCGAATGAGCGTCCACTTCGAAGGGTCTGGTGGTGTGCCGACGTTGGGTCCGCGGGCCAGTTCAGCGCTGTCGATCGGCACGCGCGCCGACGCGGTTGGTGAACCAGCTCGAGTCCGGCACTTCGTCGATGGTGTTCACGTTCTGCGCGCGGCGTTCCAGACGGCTTCTGGCCGGGCGTGTAGAACAGGTTGTAGACCATCTCGTACATCTGCTCGATCTTGTACGGCTGCGCCTTCGAGGCGTCCTGCGACTCCGGTTCTCGCGCAATCGGATCGTCGCGGGTAGAACCGCGGACGCTGCGTGGACACCACCGCGGAGGCGGCTACGGCAATCACGACGGCGACAAGGACGCCGTGTGATGGACGGCATGGAAGAGCCGGATGGACGTGTTCATATAGCGCACCCTAGAACGCAGCCGACGAGGCGAAGACGAGGCGCGTGACCTTCGTTGCCGCTCGCAATCTCCACCCGGAGCGGCGTCGTGAACGGGCTGTGGAAGCGGACACCGACGCCGGCGTTGTGCTTCAACCCTTCCAGGTTCAGGTCGCTCGTCCTCGCGGCGACCTTGCCCATGTCGTAGAAGAAGGCCGTGTCCATGAAGCGGTTGACCATGATGCGCCACTCGCCCTGCAGGACCACGGCGTGGTTGTCGCGGAATCGCCAACTGGTGAACGCGCGCAGTGTCCCGCCGCCGCCCACTTCAGGAAGCATGAAGAACGGCGTCACCTGACCGTCTCTTGCGAAGGTGGTCCTCACGAACCCGCGGAACGAGAGCACCCATGCCTCGCGGAGGATCGGGACGTGTTGGATGGCTTCGTATTCGAGCTGGCGGAACCCGTAGCGGTCGTCCCGATCGCTGTAGTCGTGCACCGTGACACCGTAAAAGCCGCCGCGGCGCGTGTATCCGGGGGACGTTCGCCAGTCGAACGCCACCGTGCCAAGCGTGTGGAAGTAGGACGGACTGGCGCCGAGTCCCGGCAGGGTCGACGGGTCGTATTTCGTCTCGATTGAGGGTGCGGAACCACCCTGTCCGGGCCGCTGCTTCCATTGCGAGTACTCGACACCGCCGATGAGCGTGAGGAAGCGGCGCGTCGGCTTCACCGTCAGCGTCGTCGAGAGGTACGGCTGCTGGAAGCTGTAGTCCACGCGGTCGTCGAGCGACGTGTGGTCGGTACCGAGACCGTAGAAGCCGACCTGTGTGGCTTCACGCCAGCCCCCGAGCACCGAAAGCCTGGCCCTCCGGTGCATGAGATGTGGCGCGCTGAACTCTGCCTCGATCCGCTTGTAGCCGGTGAGCGTATAGCTGCCGCGAAAGTCGATCAGGTTGTACGGGCTGACAAACCTCCCGTAGCCGGCGCCGAGCGTGAAGCCGCCGCCCATGTAAGCGCTCTGGAAGAACGGGTGCAGCTTCTGGCGACTGCCTTCCGTCCACTGAAACGCTCTCGCCGTCAGCCGCTCTGCCCGGTTCGGCACCTGCGGCGTCACGCGTTGCGCCTTCTCCCGCTGCTGTTCCTCGATGGCCTGCTCGCGCGTGGCGGGCTCCTGCGCGGACAGCGCCAGTGGCCAGCCGAGGAATTCTGCGACGATGAGTAACGCGCAAAGGGTGAGTCGCGTGTCCCGCGAACGAAGCATGTCTGGATCTTATGGGATGTGCGCGCGCTTCCGGGACGTCTCGTCGTCCTCGAACTCCGCCATCCGATCCGTCAGCTTGTGGAGATCGGTCTTCCTGGCCAGGTCGCGAAGCTGTTCGGGTGTGACGCTGGTCTTCACATCGAGATGGGTCGCGATATCGCGCAGCAGCCGGAGGACGGCCGTCATCTCCCGCTCCGCCAGCAGGTCGATCTGCAGGTCGAGTTGACTTCGCTTGTCCGTCTGGTGCGCCAGGTGGTTCTGGCTGGCAAGGACGAAGAGCGACAGGAAGATCGCCTCGAGCGACACCGTCATCGTCAGCAGCGGATAAGGAAATCGATCGAATGGTGGAATGCCAGGCACCCACCCGGCATTGGCGACGATCCAGATCCCGAACCAGAGCAGGTGCGCGACCATCGCCGGGCCGCTCGCCGCCTTGGCGGCAATCCAGTCGCTGAGTTGTTCGGTGTTCGAGCGTGCGTGCCGGGTTGCCTGCTCCCAGGCCTTGATTTCGGCAACGTTTTCGTCGAGCGCCGCAATCGACCGGTGCCCCCGTGGCGCGACATCCGGGTTGGCCCGGTCCGATCCCTCGCCGCGCCGATCAGTCGTCGGCTTCCGTTCCGCCCGCGTGCCCGACCTCATCGTCAGTAGATCCCGTGGAGTGTCCTAAGCACGTCCCAGGCCACCAGCCCGGGATCGCGCCGTACGAATCTCAAGTATTCTTGTCGCATGCGCGGACCGCTTCGGTTCGTCGTAGCGCTCGCCGGTCTCGCGTTCGTCGCGTGCGACGACGACCCGCCGACGTCGCCGAGTTCATCGTCCGTCGCAACTGTCCGCGTCGTCTTCCTCGGATCGACCGCGCGGCGTACCGATCTGCCCGCGTCCGCGCAGGCGTGCGTGACCGGTGTCGGTCCCACACACATCCATCCGAGCTGGCGGAACTTCGCGACGCTCCCGCTCCAAGCCGTTCCTCCCGACCGCTACGAGATCACGCTGAGTGACGTACCGGTCGGCACACGCGTGTCGTTCAGGGTCAACGATCAGAACTCCTGCGACGAGAATCCGACTGGAGCGGTCACGCGGAATATCTTCGCGAACGACGTCCGGCTGGCGCAGAACGCGACGACGCCTGGCAACGGAGACGAGCCTGGCTACTCGTTGAGCGTTGCAGCGAACGGAAGCATCAGTCAGTAGGCGCTCCGCCGTTGGGTGTGCCCTTCGACGTTACCCGACCGGCGGGGTCGCGCTCGACTACGTTCGCCAGGGGTGGTCAGGCGGTGTTCCTGTCAGCGACGGGACCGCCGGAGGAGCCACTCATCGAGCGCGGCTCCGAAAGCCGCCTCTTTTGCGAGCGCCGCGTCGGTGACCGGGGCCACCGCTTCGGGAACCGCCTCGGGGAAGCGCGGATGGTCGAACATGTTCTCGCCGCGGACGGCTCGCAGGATCAGGTCGACGAAGCTCTCGATCCACCAGCCCTCGATGGCTCGACCGTGCGACGCCGTCGACTTCGCCGGATCTGACAAATAGCCCTGCCACCCCGCTGTGGCCGCGATGCCGTGCAGTTCCTCCAGCGACTTTCCGGCGCGGCTCGGCAGTGTCTTGTACTGCGGGCTGACGAGATCGGGCCGAATTGCGAGCATCCCTGACGTCTCGCCGACGCCGGCGTGAATATCCAGGCCGAAGGCAGACCGTTCGGCACTCGAGAAGTAGCGGGCATTGACCTTCTCTCCAGCCGCCTGAATCGCCGTGTCTGCACGCAGCAGACCCGTGACGTGCAGCATCGTCACGCGAAACGTCTCGCTGACGAAGTCGCACGCTTCGCTGATGGCGATGTTGTGCGTCGGCGCGCCGTGGCCGTTCAGCACGAAGATCCACTTGAAGCCGTTCTGGGCGACCTGCCCTCCCAGATCGGCGACGAGCGATCGCAGTGTCGACTGCCGCATGCCGTAGGTTCCGGGATGAACGAGCCTGCCACCCAGCTCGTTCGCACCGCTCTGGCCGTAGCTGACGGGCGGCATCATGACGATGTTCCAGTCCGGCAAGGCCCGGCTGATGCGCGTCGACACGTTGTTCGCCTCGTAGATCAGGCCCAGCGTGTCGGTGCCGACCGGCAGGTGGGGGCCGTGCACTTCGATCATCCCGACGGGCAGGATGAACAGGGTGCGGTCGCGATCGAGTGCATCGATCTGCGGCGCCCGCAACTCTTCGAGTTTGTGAATTCTCTGCGCCCACGCGGCCGATCCGCTCGTCAGCCACAGAATCAGGACGAGGGTCGTGTGTTTCATGTGCGTCATCCTCGCGACTCGGCCGGCACGCGTGCGCCTGCTGGCGATCTATGTGAGTCTCACGTGACCCTTGAAGACGATGAACACGAGAGCGATGTCCAGGGCGGCCATCCATGGCATCACGAGCGGCCAGGTCCACGCCGCAACTCGCGGCAGGCCCAGGTAGCCCGCGTTCAAAGAACGCTAAGGGATTACCGAGGAGAGCCGGCGCGTGCGATGCCGGTACAGGAACTCGCCACAGCGGCGACAGCGAAAGTAGTCCCAGCGCTCAACGGGCCTGACTCCGCCGTAGACCGTGTGTCGATAGGTCAGCCGCCCCTGGCACTTCGGACACTGCAGCGATGGCGCCGCGGTGTCGGGCGATGTCGTCACGCGATTGGAGCGACTGCGCGGCGGTGGCAACCGTTCAAGTTTAACGGAGTAGCGTCGTTGATTAGCTCTACCGGGAGCTTTTCGCCGTCCCGCGAAAATTGACAACCCTGCAATGGCGACGCAAGATTTGCCCACTGCGCAGTCATCCCTTCTGGAGGTGCCATGTCGATCAACGGCTCCTGGCGCATCGGGCTTCCTGGCCTTGCTCTCGCTCTCGCTCTCGCCGGCTGCACCGCAAATTCAGCCACGCCCCCATCGCCTAAAGATGCACAGACGCTCGCGCGTGAGTCGCTCGCCACGATCGACGGCGATTTGAAGGTGGCCGGACTCAGCGAGCCGGTCGAAGTGGTGCGCGACGAGTGGGGCGTTCCCCACATCTACGCGCGCAACACGCCGGATCTGTTCTTTGCGCAGGGCTACGTGATGGCCCAGGACAGGCTCTGGGAGATGGACTGGTGGCGCCGCCAGTACGAAGGGCGCCTCGCCGAGATTCTCGGGCCGAAGGCGTTCGAGCGCGACCGACTCGCGCGGCTGCTGAAGTACCGCGGGCCGTACAACGACGCGGAATGGACCAACTACCACAAGGACGGCAAGCAGATCATCCAGTCGTACGCCGACGGCATCAACGCGTTCATCAAGCAGAACGCCGACAACCTTCCCGTGGAGTTCAAGCTCACTGGTGTGACACCCGATCTCTGGACCCCGGAGACGGTGGTGCTTCGCGAATCGTCGTTCGGCGACGCGAACTCGGAGCTGCGGCTCGCCCAGGACGTCGCCACGCTGGGCGTCAAGGAAGCGAATCGCCTGGCTGCGCCGGACCCGTGGGACGACCTCAAGGTGCCTGATGGATTCGATCCGAAGATCGTCACACCTGAAGTGATGGCCGCGACGCGCGCTCCTGCCGGCGCGCTGCCGCGCCCCGAGATCGTCGACGCGTACCGCTACCTCGCGCCACCGCAGACGACGGACAACCTGATGCCAGAGAGCACGATTCGCGATCTCGGGAGCAACAACTGGGTGATCGGCCCGAAGATGTCGCCGACCGGAAAGCCGATCGTGTCCAACGATCCGCACCGGGCGGTCGAAAATCCGTCGCTTCGGTACATCGTCCACCTGAACGCGCCGGGCTGGAATGCGATTGGCGCCGCGCAGCCGCCGTTTCTCGGTGTCAGCATCGGCCATAACGACAGTCTCGCGTGGGGCCTCACGATCACCGGCACCGACTTCCAGGATGTGTTCGTCGAAGATCTGAATCCGGCGAACGCGAACGAGGTGATGTACAACGGCAAGCCCGAGCCGCTCACGATCGTCAGGGAAGAGTTCGCAATCAAAGGCGAAGCGCCGCGGACGGTGGAGATGAAATTCAGCCGTCACGGTCCGATCTTCTACGTTGACGAAAAGGCGCACAAAGCCTTCGCGCTCCGCAGCGTGTTCACCGAGCCCGGCTCGGCGTCATATCTCGCGGCGCTGCGGCTCGATCAGGTGAGCACCTGCAAGGACTTCCTCGTCGAGGCGCGCCACTGGCTGGCCAATTCCGAGAACCTGATTTGCGGCGACGTGGACGGCAACATCTCCATGCAGGGCTCCGCGTACACACCGAACCGCAAGGGCTGGATCGGACGCCTCCCCGTGCCGGGGACCGGAAAGTACGAGTGGGGCGGGCCGCGGCCCGACCTTCCGCTCGAATACAACCCCGATCGCGGCTTCATCGCGACGGCGAATCACAACGTCAACCCGAAGGGTTACTGGCCGCCGGCCATGTTCAAGACGTCGAACACGGTGCCCTACGACCGCATCACGCGGATCCGTCAGGTCATCAAGCCAGGCCAGCCCTTCTCGATGGACGATGCGAAGAAGCTGCAGCGCGACGTGTACTCCCTGCGCGGCGCGGAAGATCAGAAGGCGTTCTCCGGGTGGACGGCGAAAGATCCCAACGTCGAGAAGGCGCGCGACATGGTGGCCGGCTGGGACGCGATGCTCACGAAGGACAGCGCGCCCGCTGCCATCTGGATCACCTGGCGGCGCATCGTCGAGCGCGACCTGCCGCAGGGCCGCACCGCACCGGCCGCGCGGCGCGAAGACGTCGAAGCGCACCTCGGCGAGGCCGTTGCAAAGCTGACGACCGACCTGGGGGCCGATTGGAGCCAGTGGCAGTACGGACGCGTGCACACGCAGGCGTTCGGGCATCGCGTGCTGAAGGACTACGACCTGCCGACCGTCGAACGACGCGGTGGCAATGGAACGGTAGGCGCCGACGGCGCCAGCTATCGTCAGATCGTCGACGTCTCCAACTGGGACAACTCCGTCGTCGTGAACGTCCCGGGACAGTCAGGACAGCCCGAGAGTCCGTTTTACGGCAACCTGCTGCCGGTACTGGTCCAACGACGACTACTTCCCGATGGCCTTCAGCCGGAAGGCTGTCGATGACAAGGCCGCTCACCGGTTGAAGCTGACGCCCTAACGGTCAAACTCCGGGCGGCAACCGACGTTTTCGGAAGAGGTTCGGAACGCCGCGAGGCAGGATGGGGGGACTCTCGACGCAAGCCTCCAGTTGCTCGACGTCAAGGGTAACCTCGAGGCCCGGTTGATTCTGCTGCGCCGCGACTCGACGATCGCCGTGACTTCGTGACGCGCGTTCCTGACGGTCGGGGGCCGCTGCGGGATGGAGGTCCGCCGCACGCCGGTGCCCGTCGAGCGGCCGTAGTCTTTCCCCGGCCGCGGTGCGACGAACACGAAGCGCGCGGCCCCCGGCCGCCGGACCGGAATCCGGCGGCGCCCCGCCGCTCGACCGCTGTTGCAGTCGCCTTGCTAGGCGACGCGGACGTTTTCGGCGCGCGGACCCTTGGGGCCCTGTCCGCGTTCGAAGGTCACCGCCTGGCCTTCGCGCAACTCGTCGAAGCGCGTGCCATTGCAGGCGGACTGGTGGAAGAAGTACTCGCTGCCGTCGCCTGCCGCGATAAAGCCAAAGCCCTTATCCGTCAGACGCTTGATCGTGCCGTTCATCGTTGCTGCCATCGTCGCCTCGCTTGTAGGTCGTCAGTCGAATGCAGGCTCGGAATCCACCTGCTCATACGCTCTTACTCGGTCGGTTCCGAGCTCGGTTCAGCGGTCTCACGCATCAGCAACACCTTCCGTTCGGCGACTTCATGCTGGGCGGTGATCGCAACCTTGTTCGCTTGCTCAACGCGCGGCGTGCATCCACGGTGCAATTGCGCGGCACGAAGGCCGGACGCGACCGCAAACTCGAATGCATTCATGCCGTCGGGACGTTTTACCACGGTGAGCTCCTTTGGCCGGGGCGGCCGTGGGCATGCGAGCAGGCGCCACCTCTCGGACGGCGCCTGGTCTGTGCCCGCGTCGCTTACCAGCGCGGCTCCGAACGTCGACGCTGGCCGCCGCCGCCGCCGCCGAAGCCGCCACCACCGCCCGAGGTCTTCGGCCGGGCTTCGTTGACGGTGAGACTGCGTCCGCCGACCTGGGTCGCGTTCAGCTCGCGGATCGCGGTCTGCGCCTCTTCGTCAGTGCTCATCTCGACGAACCCGAAACCGCGCGCGCGGCCGGTCATCTGATCGCGCATGACCGTCACGGATTCGACCGATCCCGCACGTGCGAACAGCTCCTGGAGCTCGTTCTCGCCGATCTCATACGGCAGATTTCCTACATACAGCTTCCGACCCATAAACATGCTCTCCCTTGTCGCAATCGCGACGTTCCCAACATCGAAGTGAGGTCAGGTGGATGTCGTCTCGTAGCTAGGCTGAACTTCAGGAGGAGCGAGTCAGGAGTGGCTCGATACGCTTGAGGCCGGCGCAGTACGCGGCAAAATCCGATCTAAAACAATAGCACGGAATCGCCCCGATGGACGGGGATCTTGAGACGGGCTTATTCGGAATGCCGGACGAGTCAGACCGCACGCCGCTCGCCGGAACCGAACGCGCCTGAGGTGCGCGCCACAGCGTGCGCGCGTTCCCGAACGAACCGCGCCATTGGACTCCACATCAGCCACTGCGGAAGCTGCCTCGCGAGGGCGGGAATCCCTTCCACGACCACGCCGCCACATCGAACGGCGGCGTCGTACTCGATGTGTCCCAACCAGAGGCGGTAGAAGAACGCCAGGTCGGCACGGACCACAAGGTCGGCATCGAATCCAGGAGGCGTGACACAGACGGACACCTCGCGGCGCTCGAGCAGCAGCCACACACGCTGACCGCGGGGACCCGTAAAGTCGAACTCGACGACCGTGCGCGTTTCCGGCAGCAGCTCCCGATCGATCCGCTGGTGAATCTTCCAGATCAGCAACCCGGCGTCCAACTCCTCCGGCCTCGGGTCGCCGAACGCCCAACGCACGCCCCAGGCACCGAGTGCCTCGATGACGGCCTTGAGCTCTCGTCCTCCCTCGGACAGGTGATACTCCGTCACCCTGGAGTTGCGCTCTGGGCAGCCGCGCCACGACGCCCGCGTCCTCGAGGTCCCGGAGTCGTGACGCCAGCAGCGAGCGCGAGATCCCCGGCAGCCCTCGCTCGATCTCGTTGAAGCGATGGCTCCCGAGCACGAGCTCGCGGACGATGAGCGGGGTCCAGCGATCGGCCAGCATCTCCGACGCTCGCGCGACTGGACAGTACCTGCTGGTACTTCTGCATGCGCGCATGCTGTCACTCGCGGATGGACCGCGCCAGTTCGAAAATTGGACCGAGTCAGTCCGATCGTTGCACTGCCGCCGGAGTGCTCCCGCCCGTACGTGAGTCGCGCTGCATGAATGGCAAGACGGTCCGTGGAAGGGAGACTCTCATGACCAGGCACCGCATCGGTCGCTCATCGCCGCCAGCCGCGCTCGCGGGTCTGCTTCTGACGTCAGGTCCGGCTGACGCCGACGACGTGGTGATGGAGTGGAACCAGATCGCGCTCGCCGCTACCGAAACAGCAGGTCAAGGCCCCGTTCCCCAGATACGAACCATGGCCATCGTCCAGGTCTCCGTGCACGACGCGGTGAACGCCATCACCTGCGAACACCGGACCTATCTCTCAATCCGCTGCGGCCCGCGGGGAACGCCTGAAGCGGCGGCGATTGCGCGCGGCTCACCGCGCGCTCGTCGGCCTGCTGCCCGCACAGGCCGAGGCACTGGGCGCGGCCCGCGACGTCTCCTTCGCCGCACACGGATTGACCGACAGCGATCCAGGAGTCGCCTTCGGCGAAGCCGTCGCGGAGGTGCTGCTCGCCGTTCGTGCGACCGATGGTTCTGCGCAGGCGCAGTTTCCGTACACCGCTCCCGGGCGCAGGAAGTCCGGGCGTGTGGGTCTCAGTTGGGCCCGACGTGCCGGTGCTTCCCGGCTGGGCGAATGTTGCCCCGTGGGTCGTGCGGAACCTCTCGCCATTCCAACCAGATGGTCCGCCACCTCTTCACACCCGGCGCTATGCGCGCGACTACAACGAGGTGAAGGAGCTCGGGTCGCTGACCAGCCCGACGCGGACGTACGAGCAAACCGAGATCGCACGCTTCTGGCTGGCATCGCCAACGCCGATCTGGAACGGCGTCGCGCGCCAGCTGATTCGAGCGCACGGCCTGGACCTCTCGGCGACGGCGCGCACCCTGGCCCTGATCTACCTGGCGTCGGCCGATGCGAGCATCGTGTGCTGGGAGGCCAAGTACACGTTCAACTTCTGGCGACCCATCACGGCTATCCACAACGGCGATGCGGACGACAACGTCCGTACCGAGGCCAGATCCTGCGTGGACACCGCTGTTCCCAACGCCGCAGCATCCGGAGTACCTGTCCGGGCACTCCACCAACAGCAGTGCGATGGCGACGGTCCTGAACGCTGCTGTTTGGTGACGAGCCCAGGGTGCCGATTGTCGCCACCAGCCCGACCAGTCCCGGCTTCGAGCGCCACTGGGCCAGGCTGAGTGAGGGGGTGGAGGAAGTGATCGATGCCCGGATCTATGCCGGCCTTCACTACCGGACATCAAACGAGGACGGCGCTGCCGTAGGGCGCAGGGTTGCGCGGTTCGTCGTGAGCCATGCCCTGCGCGCTCGACGCTAGTCGACGGGCCGAGGTCGTCTCGCCCAAGCACCACAGGTGCGAAGGCGGGTGTCCCGGGCGCGAAAGACCTGGCCCATTCCGCCCGCACCAATGAAGCCTTCTATCTCGTAGGGGCCGAGTGGCGTGCCCGGCGTGAGCCGTCCACTCATCCGTATCAGTCTACGGCTGTCGCTCGCCAGCCCACCACGCCCGGCCCGGCGCGGGCTGCCTGCTAGAATTGTCGACCTACTCGACAGCTGCCCGGAAAAGCCGAATGTCCCCTGACATCGTCACAGCCGCGCGGCAGGGATGGCAGGCGCATGACCACACCCGATCTCGTCGACAGTCTGGCCGCACATCGAACGATCGGCTCGGCGCCTCGCCAGGAGCTGGCGTGGCTCGCCACCCACGGTTCCGTTCGGCACCTGAACACCGGCGACGTGCTGACGCCGAAGAGCGAGAGGCCGGACGGCATGTTCATCGTGCTGTCCGGACGCGTCGCCATCTTCATCGACCGCCACGGCGTCCTGCACAAGGCCATGGAGTGGAGCGGCGGCGATGTCACGGGGATGCTGCCGTACTCCAGGATGGGCACCCCGCCCGGTGACACGGTTGCCCAGGAACCAACGACCTTCCTCTTGGTGCACCGCGACGATCTGCCCGCGTTGATCCGCGAGTGCCACGAAGTGGCGTCGATCCTGGTTCACACGATGCTCGATCGCACCCGCCTGTTCACGTCGCGCGAACTGCAGGACGAGAAGATGGCGTCGCTCGGCCGGCTGTCCGCGGGGCTGGCACACGAGCTGAACAACCCGGCGTCCGCGATCGAGCGCAGTGCGGATCTGCTCGAGGACCGCCTGGAGGACACGGAACGGGCCACATGGGCACTCGGCGCGGCCCGCCTGGCGGACTCGCAGCTCGAGGCCGTCCACGCCGTTCGCACGGCGTGCGTGGCGACGCGTCTGCACGGCGTGATGTCCCCCATCGAGCAGGCCGACCACGAGCAAGCTATCGCCGACTGGCTGGCCGGCCACAGTCTGGACACCACCCTCGCAGAAGCGCTCGCCGAGACCCCGGTCACGTTCGAGGCGCTCGACGCCGTCGCCCGAGCCGTTGATGGGCCGACGCTGAACGCCGTGCTTCGATGGGTCGCCACCGGTTGTTCTGTTCGTCGCCTGTCGTGGGAGATTCACGAAGCCGCGACACGCATCTCCGGCCTCGTCGGCGCGATCAAGGGCTTCACTCACATGGACCAGGCCGCCGTCCCCGGGCCGGTGGATTTGGTGCAGGGGCTCGCCGACACCGTCACCGTGCTCAGGTCGAAGGCGCGGCGCAAGTCGGCCTCGGTCGTCGTCGACGCCGAACCCGATCTCCCTCGTGTCCGCGGCTTCGCCGGTGAGCTGAACCAGATCTGGGTAAACCTGATCGACAACGCCCTCGATGCGATCGCGGACGGCGGACGAGTGGAGATCGTGGCGAACCGGGAGCAGCGACGCGTGCTCGTGCACATCATCGACAACGGCAGCGGAATCCCCGAGCGGGTCCGCGGGCGCATCTTCGAACCGTTCGTGACCACCAAGCCGGTCGGCGAGGGCACCGGCCTGGGCCTCGACATCGTCCGGCGGCTCGTCCTCCACAACGACGGCCAGATCACCGTCGAGTCGCGACCGGGCCGGACCGAGTTTCGAGTGGCGCTGTCGGCAATCGAGGCTGATGGCACCGGGGCCGCGTCGTGACCAAGCCGGTCCTGCTCATCGTGGACGACGATCCGCAGGTGCTCGCGGCCGTGCGACGCGACCTCCGCTCCAAGTACCGGGAGCAGTACGCGGTGTTGAGCGCGGATTCCGGGCAGGCGGCGGTAGCGACAGTCCGGGAGCTGAAGAGCCGCGGCGACCTGCTGGCCATGGTGCTCAGCGATCAGCGCATGCCGGGCATGCTGGGCAACGAGGTCCTCGCGAGGGCGCGCGAGGTGTATCCGCTGGCACGGCGCGTCCTGCTCACGGCCTATTCGGACATCGATTCAGCCGTCAAGGCGATCAACGAGGCGCATATCGATCACTATCTGTCGAAGCCCTGGGATCCCCCCGAGGAACACCTGTACCCGGTCGTCGACGACCTCCTCGCCGAATGGCAGGTTCAGCACCTGCCCGAGGCGACGGGGCTCCGCCTGGTTGGACACCAGTGGTCGCCGCGATCGCACGCGATCAAGGACTTCCTGGCCAGCAGCCTCATCCCCTATCGCTGGCTCGACGTCGAGCGTGAACCGGATGCCCGCACCCTGCTGGACCTCAACGGCGTTCGCCACGAGGAGCTTCCAGCGCTGTTCTTCGACGACGGGTCCGTACTGCGCGACCCTGCGCCGCGCCAGGTGGCCGAGCGCCTTGGACGTTCCCTTTCGGCGGCCTTCGACGTGTACGACCTCTTGATTGTCGGCGCGGGTCCCACCGGCCTCGCGGCCGCCGTGTACGGCGCATCGGAGGGCCTGCGCACGCTGCTGCTCGACGCACACGCGCCAGGCGGCCAGGCGGGTTCCAGTTCCCGCATCGAGAACTATCTCGGGTTTCCATCCGGCGTGAGCGGCAGCGAGCTGACGCGCCGCGCCACCATGCAGGCGCAGCGGCTCGGCGCCGAAGTCCTGGCGCCCCTCGAGGTGACCGGCCTCTCGATCGACGGCGGATACAAGCGGCTCACATTGGCCGACGGCCGCGAGATCGTCGCGCGGACGATGCTGGCCGCCACCGGCATGATCTACCGGGAGCATCCTGCGCCCGGCATATCGGAGCACACCGGCGCGGGCGTGTACTACGGCGCCGCCACCACGGAAGCCACGGCGTGCACCAGCCGCCGCGTGTTCGTCGTCGGCGGCGGGAACTCAGCGGGCCAGGGCGCGATGCACCTGGCGCGGTACGCGACCGAGGTGCACATCGTGGTGCGCCGCGATACCCTGCGCGACACGATGTCGCAGTACCTGATCGAGCAGATCGGGAAGACACCGAACATCCGGCTCTGGCCTCGAACCGACGTCGAGCGGGTCGAAGGCGACGGGCACGTGGAACGCGTCGTCCTCAGGTCGCTGGAGGACGGCACGTGCCGGGTCGAGGAGACCGATGCGCTGTTCGTCTTCATCGGCACGCGGCCGCGCAGCGAGTGGCTCCCGCCGGACGTACTGCGTGACGAGAAGGGGTTCGTCCTCACTGGCCGCGATCTGATGGCCGCCGACGCGTACGCACGCGTGTGGAAGGAGCAGCGCGAGCCGCTGCCCCTCGAGACCAGCGTGCCCGGGGTGTTCGCTGCGGGCGACGTTCGAGCTGGCGCGATGAACCGCGTGGCGTCGGCGGTGGGCGAAGGCGCGATGGTCGTCCGCCTTGCGCATGAGTATCTGGCGCTGACCTGACGGCGCTTCCTCGAACGCTTCGACGAGTTGTTGTTCGATCATCGAACCCTCCGCGTTTCGGTACAGAGACAAACGGCCGCAGCGAGAAGCCGCGGCCCTTCAACACGTCTCGGCCGTAAGTTTGCGGGCAGGTGCTCTACCCGCGGTCGACCGGTCGTAGCGTGGCGGACGGAAGGACGCGGGGATAACGATGAGCGATATGGCTTTCGGCGCAGTCTGGCGTCCCGGCAGCGGCACGCAGTGGGTTCAGTGGGGCTTGTCGGGCGACGAGTTCAAGGCGCAGGACACCACCTATTTCGGCCAGGGCCTGCGCGTCACATCACTCGCGATACGCGAAGGCAGGATCGCCGCCGTCTGGCGTCCGGGCACTGGTGCGCAGTGGGTGCGCTGGGGCATGACAGGCGACGAGTTCAAGGCGCAGGACACCGCGTACTTCGCGCAGGGGCTCCGAGTCGAGTCGTTCGAGATGGAGGGTGGCCGGATTGCAGCAGTCTGGCGGCCGGGTGCGGGGACCCAGTGGGTGCGGTGGGGCATGTCGGGCGACGAGCTCAAGGCGCAGGACACCGCGTATTTCGCACAGGGGCTGCGCATCACCGCGCTGGCGATCGAGAACGGCAAGCTGGCGGCCGTCTGGCGGCCCGGGAGTGGTGCGCAGTGGGTGCGCTGGGGGATGTCGTTCGCCGACTTCGCGACGCAGGACCGGACCTACTTCGCACAGGGCCTGCGCGTCACATCGCTCGTGCTCGAAGCCGGCAAGTACGCGGCGGTGTGGCGGCCCGGCTCCGGCACCCAGTGGTGGAGTTCGAAGCGGGGCGTCGTCGACTTCAAGAGCGAGGACTCGGCCTACTTCGCACGCGGGCTCAGGATCGTGTCGCTGGAGCTGCAGGATGATCCGGTCGGGGCGTACCGGTACCCGTGGAAGGGTGGCGTGTCGTACTCCGTCGGACAAGGCAGCAACAACCCGTCGGGTTCGCACAACGGAAGCCAGGCGTGGGCGGTCGACTTCGGCCTGCCCGCGGGCACGGAGATCCGCGCCGCCCGCGGCGGCACCGTCGAGTGGCTGCAGGAGAACCAGACGGCCACCTACAACCCCGACCTGGGCGATGGTCCTGGGAACATGCCGTTCCCGGACGGCAGCCTTCAAAACTGGGGCAATGCGGTGCGGCTCCGGCATGCCGGTGGTTTCACCAGCTGGTATTTCCACATCCAGGCGAATGGCGTGCTGGTCAATGTGGGCGACGAGGTGACGCAGGGGCAGCCGATCGCGATCTCGGGAAACACGGGCCGCTCGAGCGGACCGCACTTGCACTTCCAGGTGCAGGCGGACTCGGAGAACTGGGGTATGTCAGTCGCGCATACGTTCGGGGCGAATTGCGAGCAGCCGGCGACAGGTGCGACGGTGACGTCGGACAACGCGACGTAGCGTGGCCGGATGACCGGGCGATGCCAGGCG
Organism: uncultured Acidobacteriota bacterium; assembly: GCA_963748265.1. Taxonomy (GTDB): domain Bacteria; phylum Acidobacteriota; class Vicinamibacteria; order Vicinamibacterales; family CAVVIG01; genus CAVVIG01. The sequence continues at coordinate 414,680 of CAVVIG010000010.1, forward strand.
CCCTGTCCGATCTAGTGTGGTGTCCCCGTGAGCTCCTGCACCGCGCGCAAGATGGACTCGGCGGTTGCCGGTGCGTCCAATGGAACAGATTTCCCCGGGGCAAGGCTATGCAACGCATCGGCGATCGCCGAAAACACGGAAATCGCCAGCATCAACGGTGGTTCGCCAACCGCTTTGGAGCGGTAGATGGTCTCCTCGCGGTTGGTGCTGTTGAATAGTGCCACCCGGAAGTCGGCCGGCACGTCGGACGAACACGGGATCTTGTAGGTCGAAGGCGCGTGGGTGAGCAGCCGGCCGGCCGCGTCGAACACCAGTTCCTCGGTCGTCAGCCAACCCATGCCCTGAACAAAGCCGCCCTCGATCTGGCCAAGATCAACCGCCGGGTTGAGCGAACGGCCCACGTCGTGAAGGATGTCGGTCCGCAGGATCCGCATCTCGCCGGTCGTGATGTCGACGACGGCCTCAGAACACGCTGCGCCGTACGCGAAGTAGTAGAACGGCCGGCCAGTGGCCTTTTCGCGGTCCCAGTGAATCGTCGGCGTGCGGTAAAAGCCCGTCGACGACAGCGACACCCGCGCCTGCCACGCTCGCGTCGCCATCTCTGAAAACGGGATCGCGCAGCTGCCAACGAACACCTGATTCTCTCGGAAGCAGATCTGGTGTGCAGGTACGCCGAATTCCGCCGCCGCGAAATCGGTGATCCGCGTCTTGATCGCGCGCGCCGCGGCCTGTGCGGCCATGCCATTCAGGTCCGAGCCGGCAGAAGCCGCCGTCGCCGACGCGTTCGGCACCTTGCCGGTCGTTGTTGCCGTAATCTGCACGCGGTCGAGGTCGATTCCGAACTCCTCCGCAACCACCTGTGCAACCTTGGTGAGCAACCCCTGCCCCATCTCGGTGCCACCGTGGTTCAAGTGCACGGTGCCGTCCTGATAGACGTGCACCAGGGCCCCGGCCTGATTGAGCATGACGTTGGTGAACGAAATGCCGAACTTGACTGGCGTGAGCGAGAGCCCTCGCTTGAGAAACCGGCTCTTCGCGTTGAATGCGGCAACCTCCGTACGCCGCTTGCGGTAGTCGGATGCCTGCTCGAGGCTCTCGACCAGTTCGGGAAGGATGTTGTCGGTGACTCGCATGCCGTAGGGCGTCGTGTCCCGATCCCCGTCGCCGTAGAAGTTGCGCTTGCGAACATCGAGCGGATCGAGCCCTAGAGACCACGCAATGGCGTCGATCGTGCGCTCGATCGCCATCATGCCCTGCGGGCCGCCGAAACCACGAAACGCGGTATTGGACACCGTGTGCGTCTTCAGCCGCTTCGACAGGATGGTCGCCGCCGGCAGGTAGTAGGCATTGTCGGCGTGGTACATCGCGCGGTCATTGACCGCGCTGGAGAGATCGGCGGAATAGCCGCATCGTGCGGCAAGAGTGACCTCGTAGCCGCGAATACTCCCCGTCTCGTCGAAGGCGACGTGATAGTCGGCACGAAAGTCGTGACGCTTGCCGGTCATGATCATGTCGTCGTCACGATCGAGTCTCAGCTTGCAGGGACGACCGGTGAGCCAGGCGCCGAGCGCGGCGAGTGACGCCCATTGCGCGGCCTGTGTCTCCTTGCCGCCGAATCCGCCGCCCATGCGCCGCACCTCCACGGTCACGGCCGCCTGGGGCAGTTTGAGCATTTTCGCGATGATGGCCTGGACCTCGCTCGGATGCTGCGAGGACGAATGCACGAGCATCGCGTCTTCGCCTGGCATGGCGAATGCGACCTGACCCTCGAGGTAGAAGTGGTCCTGGCCGCCGATCCTGAGCGTGCCGGACAGGCGACGCGGTCCCGCCGTGAGCGCTGCAGCGCTGTCGCCCTTTCGAAACGTGTAGTCCGGCAGGAGCTGGTGTTCAGCCGCGAGCGCCTGGTCGACCGTAGTCAACGACGGCTCGGATTCGATCTCGATCTCGGCAAGCCGCACCGCCCGGCGTGCAGCCTCTCGCGTCTCAGCGACGACGGCGAACAGCACCTGGCCATGGAATTCGACGACTCCCTCCGCCAGAATCGGATCGTCGCCCTTGACCGGACTGCAATCGTTGCGGCCGGGTATGTCGGCAGGTGTGAGCACCCTCACCACGCCTGGCGCGGCATTCACGGCGTCGAGGTCGAGTCGCTTGATACGCCCGAGAGCGGCAGGCGCGCCGCCGGGCGCCACGTGGAGCGTGCCCTCCGGCTCGCGGATGTCGTCAATGTAGACGGCCGTTCCGCTGACGTGACGCGCAGCAGAGTCATGAACAGTCGGTACGCGTACGACGCGCGTTGGTGTCTCGGCCGCGACACGTGGATCAGGAGGTGGCATCGGCCGTCTCCCGGGTTCCGACGATGCGGGTGTTCCGCGTGGTGGTACCTCCGACCTCGATCAGCGCCTTGCGCAGCAGTGCCCGGGCGACGTCGCCACGGTAGGCGGCGCTCGCCCTCTGGTCTGTGATCGGCGTGAAGTCGCGCGCCAGCGCAATCACGGCTGCCTGCCAGCTCGCCTCGTTCGCCAGGTCCGCGCCGGCCAATGCCGTTTCAGCCTCTCGCGCCCGTTTCGGCGTCGCGGCCATGCCGCCGAAGGCGATGCGCGCCGCCTCGATGCGCGCGCCGTCCAGCGTGAACCTGAATGCGCCCATCGCAGCTGAAATGTCCTGGTCGAACCGCTTCGAAATCTTGTAGCAACGGAAGCGTTCGTTCGCCTCGAGCTTCGGCACGTGGACGCTTCGGACAAATTCACCGGCTGCGCGATCCTGCTGGCCATACGCGAGGAAGAAGTCCTCCAGTGCCAGGTTGCGCTGCACATCGCCCTTCTGCAGCCTCAGCGTCGCGCCGAGCGCGATCAGCGCCGGAGGCGTGTCGCCGATCGGCGAGCCGTTGGCGATGTTGCCGCCGATGGTGCCGACGCAGCGAATCTGCTTGCCAGCAAAGCGCCGCATCAATTCGCCGAGATCCGGATCGATCGCGGCAAGGTACGGGATCGCGGCCTCGTGCGACACCATCGCACCGAACGTCACCGCATCGCGCACATCGTCGATCGCATCCAGCCCGCGCACTCGCCCGAGCCAGATGACCTTTGGCAACACCTGGAGCTTCTTGGTGATCCACAAACCGACGTCGGTCGCGCCGCCGACCAGCACGGCGTCCGGATGTGTGGCGTAAAGCGTCGCCAATCCCGCAATGCTCGCCGGCGCGGCGAAGAAACGCCCCTCGCTGCCGACGAACAGATCGTCATCGTCGTCGAGAGCGCCCAGCATGCCCATGACATCGCTTTGCCGCGCGGCGAACCGGTCGACCGCAGCACCGCTGCACGACGACAGCGCGGCGTCGACAATCGGCCGGTAGCCGGTGCAGCGGCAGAGATTGCCGGCGATCCAGTCGTTCACCATGCCACGGTCGAGCGGCGCGGTGCGCCTGGCGTGATGGAGCGCAAACAGCGCCATGACGAACCCGGGCGTGCAGAAGCCACACTGCGATCCGTGTTGCTCCACCATCGCCTGCTGCACAGGATGCAGCTCTGCATCGTCCGCGAGGTCTTCCACGGTGATGACTTCAGCGCCGTCGGCCTGGCCGGCGAGCAGAATGCAGGCGTTTACAGGCTGGTAGACAAGCCGGCCGCTGACCGGTCTTCGCAGGACCACAGTGCAGGCGCCGCAGTCGCCCTCGGCGCAGCCCTCTTTGGTTCCCACGGCATGCTCGGTCAGACGAAGGTAGTCGAGCAGCGTCAGAGTCGGCGCTATGTCGCTCAGCCGCACCTCTCGCCCTCGCCGCAGAAACCTGATTTCCTTCCGCATGCGCTTCACCTCACGTCACATGCCAGGCGCTGACCAGGCGCGCCCGCTCCCTCGGTTGGCATGGTTCACCGCGGGTTCAGCGTGACCACACACCGCTGCGCGCCCTCCCAGAGCGCGCGCCGGCCGATCTCGCGCAGGTGCTCGACGCCGGTCACGATCGTGAGGAAGTGATTGCCGGCGAGCTGCCCCGCTCTGCTGGCGAACCTCACGGCTCCGTACGGAATCAGGATCTCCGTTTCGCTGATGCCTCCGGGGTAGATGACGATGTCGCCCACGGCCGGATAGCTCGTCGCGTTCTCCGGCGGCAGCTGCAACGACATGTCGCCCATTGGCAGCCACACCGCCTGGCCGCTCCAACGGACGTGGAGCAGCTGCCCTTCGAGCGGAAGCATCGTCCGGAACACCGCACACGTCTTAGGCGCCGCTTCGCCCTCGAACCGCGCAGTCAACGTGAACCCCCCGATCGTAATCGTGACATCTGACATGACGCTCCTCATACGCCCGGACGAACGAGCGTTCCGCGCGTGCTGGCCGTGATCTGTCCATCGCGGAAGATCGTCTGGCCGCGGCGGACCGTGCGGCGGATCGTGCCGCGGAAGCTGCGCCCGACGTAAGGGCTCGCCTTGTGCCGCTGATGCAGGTCACGGCCGTCGAGCACGAACGGCGCATGCAGGTCGAGCAGCACGAGATCCGCATCGTTGCCGTCAACGATGGCACCTTTGCGCGCGATTCTGAAGCGCCGCGCCGGACGCGTCGCCAGCAGTTCAGCAATCCGTGCGAGTGGCACGCCTCGCTGATGATGCCCCGCCTCGATCAGCACCGGCAGCGTCGACTGGACGCCCGCAATCCCGCCCCAGGCCGCCATGAACGGAGCTTGCTTCAACGCCGGATCGCACGGCGAGTGATCGGAGGCGACGAGATCGACATGCCCGTCGAGCAGCTCCGACCAGAGTTCCTGCCTGTCCTCATCGGAGCGCAGCGGGGGGGCACACTTTGCGATCGTGCCCAGCCGATCGAGATCGTCGCTCGTGAAGTACAGGTAGTGCGGGCAGGTTTCGATCGACACGTCGACACCGCACGCCTTGGCCTCTGCCGCCATCGCCACGCCGCGGCCGGAGCTGATGTGGACGATGTGCAGCGCCACCTGGGTCTCGGCGGCGAACAGCAGTGCACGCTGAATGGCATCGAGCTCGGCGACCAGCGGCCGCGACGCGAGAAACTCGCGCACTCCCTGCCCTTCCTGTCGCCGGGCCAGGCCGCGCGTCAGCTCCTCGCTCTCGGCATGCACCGCCACCGGGAGCCCGAGACGTGCCGCCTCGCGCATCCCCTCGAGGAGCGTCACATCATCGGCGCGTGGAAACTCGGGCAGGCCCGAATCGGACATGAACGCCTTGAAGCCGACGACGCCGCGATCGGCCATGGCGGCAAGATCGCCGGTGCGCCCGGGGATGAGGCCCCCCCACAGCCCGAAGTCCGTGACCGACTCCGCCTCGAGCGCGACGCGCTTGCGATCGAAATCGTCCGGACCGATGGTGCACGGCACGGAGTTGAGCGGCATGTCGAAGAACACCGTGCCGCCGCCGGCGGCGAGGGCGCGGCTGCCGGTCGAAGCTCCCTCCCACTCCGTACGACCCGGTTCGTTGAAGTGCAGGTGCGCATCGACAACAGCGGGCATGACGACCAGACCTCGCGCGTCAATCTCTTCGCGCCCGCCCGGAAGCTCCAGCCCCACGGCGGCAATGGCTGCTCCCTCGACGCCGATGTCGCGCACCGCCGCTCCGTCCGGGGTGACCACCAGGCCGCCGCGCAGCACGGCGTCAAACACGCGACAGATCCTCGAGGAACATCGTCCCCGCCGCAAGCGCCGCGGCGACGTCTTCCTCGCGCACCGACTCGTCCGGATGGTGACTGATCCCGCCGGGACTGCGCACGAACAGCATCGCCGTTGGCATGGTCGCGGCGACGATCATCGCGTCGTGTCCTGCGCCGCTCGCCATGTGGTGCACGGGGTGACCGGCGCGCGCGACGGCCGCGGCGAGCCGAGCCGTCAGAGCAGGGTCCATCGGCACCGCCGCCTGATCGAGAAGCGTCTCGCACTCGAGCTGCAGCCTGCGTGAATCAGCGATCGCCCGAGCACGATCGAGGATCCGCGCGGCGGCCTGCCGCCGAATGGCATCGTCCGGATGTCGTACGTCGAGCGTCGTCAGGCATCGGCCGGCGATCACATTGGTCGCGCCGGGCTGCACCTCCACCCGCCCGACGGTCGCGACGAGACCGGGAACGGCCCGCGCTTCTTCCTCCGCCGCCACAATCCAGGCGGCCGCGCCAGCGACGGCGTCACGTCGATCGGCCATCGGTGTCGTTCCGGCGTGGTTCGCGGCCCCGGTAAACACGATCTGATAGCGCGTCTGCCCGACAATCCGTTCGACCACAGCCAGCGGCAGCTGCCGCCGGTCGAGCACCGGTCCCTGCTCGATGTGAAACTCGAGATACCCGAGTATGTCGGCCGTGTTCCTGGCTTCACTCAGGCGTGCGGGGTCGAGACCGAAGTCTGCAATGGCATCGCTGACGGTTTTTCCGTCGCGGTCGCGCGTTGCGAGCAACTCGCGGTCGATGGCGCCGACGAGTGCTCGGCTGCCGATGAACGGCACGCCGAAGCGGGCGCCTTCTTCGTCCGAGAATCCAATGACCTCGATCGCGAACGGGAGCTTGCGGCCTTGCAGACCCTCCACCAGCGCGATGCCGACGATGACGCCGAGCACGCCGTCGAAGGCGCCAGCGTTCGGGACCGAATCGAGATGGGATCCAATGAGGAGTCGCCGCGACGCTTCCGCTTCAGCCCCGTAAACGCCGCGAAGATTCCCCGCCGCGTCTACGGTCACGCGCATGCCGGCCGCGCGCATCCGCCGACCGAGCTGCTCGTGAACCTGTCGCATCGGCGGCGACAGGAACCGCCGCGTGATGGCGTCAGCGTCTTCCGAGCAGGCAGCGACGGCCCGACACGATGCGACGATGTTCCCTGCGGTGGCGACCGGCGTCATGTGCCGCGGTACGTGCTGTAACCATAAGGCGCCACCAGCAGCGGCACATGGTAGTGGCCGGCCGCGTCAGCGATGCCGACCCGAATCACCACGACGTCGAGGAACGGGGGATCTGCCAGCGCGAGGCCGGCATCGCGGAAGTAGTCGCCGGCATGAAACCGGAGCTCATAGATGCCGGGCTCCACCTGATCGCCGCTGAGAAGCGGCGCGTCGGTACGTCCGTCGGCATTGGTCACAGCCCGGGTGAGCAGGTACGTGAGGCCGTCGCGCACGGCGTGCAGCTCGATCACGACACCGTTCGCGGCGCGCCCGTGCGCCGTATCGAGGACATGAGTGGTCAGGCGTGCCATCAGCGTTTGAGCCGTAATCCCAGGCAGCCGTACGGCGGACGAGAGTCGGTGTAAACGCCCAACTCCTGTCCGCGCTCCTCGACCGTGTCCCACGTCCGGTTCTGCCCCTCGAGATGCACTTCCGCGATCGACGGGTGGTCGGCGAGCACGCGGGTCCCAATCCGGTGGATCAGCTGCTGGATGCTGCCAGACTCGAACGAACGAAACAGCTCGCGCACGATCTCACGCACGCCGGAGGCCACGCGCCCTTCGGTGAAGGCCAGCGCGGGGTCGGTGTACCGCCATTCCAGATCGAGCCACATGTGCAGCGGCCGGTTCGTCCGCTCCGGCAGGGTCGTGTATTCGTCACGCACGAACCCCGTGAAGGCGCTGCCGCCAAGTCTGAGCAGCCGGAATCCCCGCACGCCCGACGCGGCTTCGACGATGCCGCCGCGGTCGATCTCCAGGCGCGCTGTCGCCTGCTCCACCGGTCCCGGCACGAACGCCGGACTGTCGGCGAGGCGCTCGTATGGCCGCTCGGCCGCCGCGACCTGGACCCCGTCGGTTTGCTTGTAGGTGCCGAGGAACTTCGTCGCGAGAAACGAACAATACTCCTCCAGGTCGAAGCCGTCGAAATTCAAGGTCTCGCGCTGGATGAAGTTCTTGATCGAGTCGGTCGCGACGAGGCCGGTGTTGTCGCCATCGACATACGTCGGCCAGAACGCGTCGCCATAGAGCAGCATCCGCACGTTGGCACCGAATACGGGCGACCGGCCGGCGGGCACCCGGCCGTCCCGATGCAACCGGTACGCGGTGACGTCCCCCTTGCCGTAGTAGCTTCGTTTCCAGCCGCTCGCGAACTGCTCCATGCGTTCACCTGCGTACGCTCACTCGTCGATTGCGTCGGTGAGGCGGAACCTGGCGATACGTGTCACCTGCCGGAGCGCTTCGTCGAACTCCGTCGGCCAGTCGGACTCGAGGCGCCGTTCGAGCGCCGCCAGGATGTCTTCGACAGGTACTGCCCTTCACGGCGTAGAGAAACGGAAAATCGAAGCGCGCCCGGTAGCGCGTGTTCAATTGCTGCAATCGCTCGAACTGTCCTGGGGTAAGCCGGTCGAGGCCAGCGCCGGTCTGCTCGGACGACGAGGCGGCGGACAGGCGGGCGCGGGCTCCGAGAATCGGGGTGTGCTCGCAGCAGGGCCAGCTGCTCGCCGGTTGCAGCCGCATGCATCGCGGCGGTCATCGCGCGATGGAGATCGTCGCGCGACGCGAACGGGCGCGCGTCGAAAGCGCGCTCAGCGACCCAGGACGAGTGCTCGAAGATGCCTTCGAAAGCAGCCACGAACTGCTGGCGATCGAGTGCGTTCACGCCAGCGATCGTCATGCAGCCGCCGTCCGGCACACGACCCATCCCTCCAACCGCACCTCCAGAACGCTCACCGGGTTGGCGCATCGCGATGTTTCGCGGGAGCGCGACGCGGCCGTTCACTACAAAGATACAGGGGGAGGGCCGCCGATGCCCATGCATCAGCGGCTGGATGGGCGACGCCAACGCGGCGGCGAGGCGCGGTGAACGCTCTTCAGGCCTCGTTCCGCAACGAGCCGGGCTGAAGGACTATTGAAGCGAAACGGTTACATTCCGCTTCGGGACGAAGCCGACCGGAATCCGCGTCGTCTCCTTCATCGACGCGATGTCGACAACCGAGACGTCGTTCGTCACCGGGTTCGCGACGTAGGCGGTCTTGCCATCAGGCGTCAACGTCACCCAGCCGGCGCCCTTGCCACCGAGCTCGGCGCTCCCGAGCAGCTTCAGGTCCGGCAGCGAGTACCGAATACAAGTAGTTGTTCAACCGGCTGCAGACGACGAGCGTCTTGCCGTCGGCGGTGACCGCCATGCCGTGCGACGGATCCGAGCCCTGGGGCACGGTCATCTTTCCCGGCGGCAACGGTGGATTCTCGATGCGGCGAATTTCCTTTCGCGTCGCGAAGTCCACGACCGCGAAGCCATTCAGTCCGGTCAGCTGCGCGAAAATCCACTTCGTCGATCCGTCGGGGTTCGTGCTGAACGTCATGGGCCGGATACCCAGATCCATCTTCAGCGTCCACGCCGGTTCCTCGCTCTTCGCATCGATCACATTGATCGTGGCACCGGGAATCGATCCCGCGACAACGAAACGCCCGTCGGGCGTGACGTAGGCATTGTGAATCGTGCCTTCGGTCGGTATCGTCTTCACACGCTGCATCGAGGCTGTGTCGATCACGTCCACGCCGCCAGGCCCCTGCGCGATGCCGACGTAAACGCGGCCGCCGTCCTTGCCGACGGCCATGTTGTTCGGATGACCGCTGAGCGGCACCTTCTTCAGGATCGCCAGCGACTTCGCGTCGACGATATCCAGCGTGCTCTCTGCTTCGTCGCTGATGTAGATCCGGCTGCCGTCCGGAGAGGCGCCGGCGCCGTGGCCGGCCTCAATGCCACGAATGACTCCAACGACCGTGTTGGTGGCGGGATCGATGAGATGTACGTTGTCGCCGGCGGCGTTGGTCTGAATGATCCGCGGACGGCGTTCAGCGGCAGTGGTGAGTTTTTCGCCCATCACCCACGCCTTGATCGTCAACCACTCGGCATCGTTCTGCGAGCTCCAGTGCTTGCCGCCGTTGTGATAGAAGTCGCCGCCCGCCGATTCTTCCAACGGATGCATCAGCAGCCGACTCTTTGCGCTTCCCGGCACGACCATCCGCCGAACGGCATCGAAGTTCTTGCGCGACTCCTCGTCAGTCCAGGTCGTTCGCCCGGCCGCCAGCGGCTGGAGCCGTAGCGGCGTCCCGGAACCGTGGCAGGCCATGCAGCGCGCGTGACCAGCGCGCTCGGCGAGAAAGATCGGCTGAACGCGCGCCTTGAAGAATTCGAAATCGAGCGCCGGCGCGGACGCCGGCGTCTGTGCGGAGGCCGCGGACGCGAATGCAACAACGAGGAGCAGCGGGTGGGCGACACGCATGGAGCACCTCGCAACGGAAACGGTTACGCGATGACTGGACCCGACGCGCCTTCAGGTCGCGGAGTATGTGTCCACGCCAGGGCCGTGTCAAGGCGAAGGGCCGTCGCCGCTGCTCCCAACGCATACGGGGAGGACATGTAGCGAAGGGCGCTCCCGCCGACCGCAGGTCGGCAGTCACGAGCTGAGCAGAAATGGAGTGGGGACTGCCCACCCCTTCCTACTCGAAGATATCGCTCCTGCTTACCCGCCGCCCTGGAGCATGGCGATCACCACGCTCTCGACGTAGATGAGAGCCACCATCGCGACGAGAATCTGCACGATGACCGGCGTCATTTCCTTCATCCACTGCACCGGCGTGTAGTGCTCGTCCAGATCGCGCTGGATGAATGCATAGGCCACCACTGACTGGGCGCAGCCGATGTGGGTCCAGCAGCCCCCGAGCGCGTAGCCGGCAATCTGCGCCATGGCGAACAGGCGCAGGACGCCGACGTCGAAACCGTGCAGTCCGCGCGAGGCGAAGTCGGCTACGACGTTGTTGTCGAGAATCGCGGACAGAAAGGTCGCCCCGAGGAACTGTACGACGGCGACGTGCGACTGGCCGAGGCTCTCGACGCCTGAGGCGATGAGCGCCTGCATGCCCTCGAAGAATCCGGCGCTCGTCAGCAGCGTAATGGACAGGAACAACGGAAAGAGAAAGTAGTACTCCGCGTACTCGAGCCTCGCTTCACGGAGCGCCAGGCGTCGCATCTTGGGCATCCCGGAAACCGCTGGGAGCGCGGCGAAGAATCCCGCAAAAGAGGCAAGGAAGAGCGGCACCTGATGAAAGAGGCCGTGCACCACCAGCATGGCCATGAACGGGAGCAGGGCAAGGGCGCCGATCCGTTGCGCCCGCCGCCGCTCGCGTCCCATTGCGGCGAGCACTTCGTCAACAGCCTGCTCGGCGTGAAATGCTCCTTCGTACTCCCCGGCCGCGTCCAGCACGTAGTGCCGATCGAGACCATCGGCCAGTTCCTCGGAGACGTAGTGGCCCAGGAGCAGTCGTCGGGTGGCCTGAGGAATGTCTTCCTCAATCAACGCAAGGCCGAGGGTTTGTCCACCCCGCAGGCGCGCCACCACGCGTTGCCCCCACGCCTCCTCTCCGGCATGCGCCTCTATCAGCTCCACCGCCGTCAGCACTTCACCGTGCCGCGCCGCCTGAAGGAACCGGACGTCAGCGGCGTTGGCGTCGAGGACATCCATCTCCTCGAGCGCGATGCGCTGGCCGCGCAGGCGGGCACGCAGCTGTCGCGCCACGAGCAGATAGGCGACGACTGCCGCGGGAGCGCAGTACAGCAGGAAGAATGCGTTCCCCAGATGCGGCGAAAGATTCGCCTTCATGATCAGGTTGGGAGGCTCGCCGTACGCCAGCCACACACCGCAGATGGTCGTGACCGCCGTGCACACCATCACGGCATAGCGAACCGCCACCACCGGCGCCGCGGCGAGTGTCATGACGATGACCAACGTCCGGATGGTCAGGCCGATCATCGACACACCGTCCAGCACACCCGAAACGCCACCGACGAACGCGGTCACCGAGATCACGGTCGGGAGCACGTGCCCGTTGTAGCGGCGAAGAAGGAAGAACGTGACCCCTTCGAGCAGCCGGGTCTGGGCGATGACCGAGACGAACAGCGTCAAGCCGAGGATGAACAACATCGTGTCGGCATGAATGAGGTCGTCCAGGGCGTGAAACGACAGAAGATGTCCACGTGCCCAGGCCACCAGGCCGTTCGTCGCGATCTCGGCGTGCCACGCGGAGGACGACAACCCGGCAAAGGTCGCGAGGATTACCAGCAACATGCCGTAGGTGAGCGCGTCCTTGTGTACCTGATAGCGGAACGAGCCGAACAGGAAGAGGCCCGAGATGGTAGCCAGGACTTCCGCGCCGAGCAGCCACAGCGGCAGCGGTCCGATCCGGCCGGCGGCCAGCAGCACACCGGCCACTACCGCACACCCGAGCACAAACCAGGTGCCTCGAAGCGTCACCGTCGCAGGCGGGGATCCAGGGATGGTCGGTGTGGAGGTCAGGGTCGTGTCCTGAACGCGGCGGCGTGACCGCGAGCAGTTAGGGGCGGCGTGTGGACGCCGACCACGCACCGAGGATGGCTGCTGCGAGGACCATGCCCATGGTGACGGGCTTCAATCCGGCAAGCGGCGTGAGCAGGGCGCCTGTGAGAAAACACGCACCAAAGAAGAACTTCCACTCCATGGGACCTACCGCGCCCAGGATCGAGCCGCAGCGATGAGCCGTGGATACTCTGAAGCCGGGTGTCGCGACGGGTGCCGAGGACCTGCCCCGGCGCCCGCCTGCGACTCCGTCACCCTCAGTGCTCGGCCGCGCCGATGTAGTACGCCTGTTGTCCGTGTTCGCCGATGTCGAGGCCCTCTTCTTCTTCTTCCTTGCTGACGCGCAGGCCGAACACCGCTTTGATGATGTGCCAGAAGATGAAGGTGACCACCAGCGTATAGGCGCCCACCGCAAGAATCCCCTCGAGCTGAGCGATGAGCAGGGTCATCCCGCCGCCGTTGAACAGGCCGTTGCCGGTCGCGGCGCCGGTGATCTTGTCGACCGCAAACAGGCCGACGCAGAGCGTGCCAAAGATGCCGTTCGACAGGTGGACCGGTACGGCTCCGACGGGATCGTCGATTTGCAGCTTGTCCAGGAGCTTCACAACGAGCACGACGATGATGCCGCCCATGAGGCCGATGATGAGCGACGCCGGCACCGTGACGAACGCGCAAGGCGCGGTGATGGCGACCAGGCCCGCGAGGCAGCCATTGATGGACATTCCGAGGTCCGGCTTACCATCCCAGAGCCAGTTCAGCGCGGTGGCGGACAGCAGGCCCATGAACGCAGCGGTGTTCGTGGTCATGAAAATGTGAGAGATCGCCGTCGGATCCGCGGCCATCGTCGAGCCCGGGTTGAATCCGAACCAGCCAAGCCAGAGCACGAAGCAGCCGATGACGCCGGAGGTCATGCTGTGACCTGGAATCGGTGTGACCTTCCCGCCGGGACCGTACCTCCCGAGGCGAGGCCCGAGCACGATGATGCCGGCGAGAGCGGCCCAGCCGCCGACGCTGTGCACGACCGTCGATCCGGCGAAATCCCAGAAACCGGCGGACGCCAGCCAGCCGCCACCCCAGATCCAGTGGCCTGTGATCGGGTAGACGAAGGCCACCAGCAGGAACGAGAAGACGATGAAGGAAAAGTACTTGATTCGTTCCGCCACCGAGCCCGACACGATCGTGGCCGCGGTGCCGGCGAACACCAGTTGGAAGAAAAACTTCGCGTAGAGCGGAATGCCGGTCCAGGCAATCGCCTTGTAGGCGCCGGTATAAGTGTCGCCGGTCGCTGGACTGTTGTCTGCGCCGCCGAGCGTGAACAGGCCTTCCGACCCGACGAAGCCGCTGCCGTTGCCGAACATCAGTCCCCAGCCGAAGAGATAGAACGCCAGGCAGGAGATCGCGAAGACGATGAAGTTCTTCGAAAGGATGTTGACCGTGTTCTTCGAGCGGCAGAACCCGGATTCCACCAGCGCGAAACCGAGGTTCATGAAGAACACGAGAGAGGCGGTCAGGACCACCCAGATCGTGTCGAGGGCGATGGTCAACTCCTCGGCCGTCTTGGCGTGGGCGCTTGACGCGTACGCGAGGCCGACCGCGAGCATGCAGCCCGAAGTGATTACTTGTCGCTTGCGAAGGGTCATGGCGTCTCCTGCGAAATCGTCTTCCCCGCGACCTCGCGTGAGGCGCGAGCGCGCGTCAGATCACTGGGCGCGACAGACTGCTATTCCGCGCGGATGATGCAACAGGAACGCCAGAGCTGGGCCAGCGCCAGCAGCGAAAAAATGGAGTTTCTTCGAGAAAAATCGCGAGATTGACGATGGAGGCCGCCGGACGGCGGTCGCGCGCCGTACGACGATTATGTCCCAGGCGAGTGAACGCGTGACATTAATGTTGGTTCCCGACAGGGCGATGGAATCCCCGGGAGGCGAGTTTGGCGTCTGGATCGTGGGCGACGTGGCTACGCCGGTCCGATACGAAGAGCCGGCTCGTGTGCTTCGGCCGTCCACAACGAGGGCCGGTGCGACAATCATCTGCCATCTGCCGCGATGAAGTTGAAGCGCGCGTCCCTAGGAGCGATCAGACAAGCTCCTGCGCCAGGTTCTCTTCGACGAGTTCTGCGGCGAGTTCACGCGCGAGATGAACCGCCTTCGGATGGAGCACCGCGCAGGCCTGTCAGCCGCTGACGCGCCGCCGCGGCTGTTACACGCAGGGATTGCCGAGCTATACCGAAAGTCCACCGCAGTGGCTCAGGCCTTGAGCATCCAGAGATCTGCACAGAAGCCTCTGGCCGACCCAACTCCTTCCTCTTGACAATCTAGACAAGCGCACTCCATCATCGCACTCATTTAGATCATCTAGATGAGGCGGCAATGACCGAACGCGCGAGCGGGGTGGTGCAGGGCACTCTGGATATGCTGATTCTCAGGACGCTGACCCTGGAGCCGATGCACGGCTACGGCATCGGCACGCGCCTCACGCAAATCAGCGACGGCGTGCTGCAGGTCAACGCCGGGTCGCTGTTTCCGGCGCTCGGCCGATTGGAGCGCAACGGGCTGATCAAGGGCCAGTGGCGCAGCACCCAGAACAGCCGCACGGCCAAGTACTACAGCATCACCGCACAGGGCCGCGCCACGCTGAAACGGGAAACGCGCGACTGGGAAGTCCACTCCAACGCGATCGCGCGCGTGCTGCGGGCGTCGCTGGGCGAGCTCTGATGGCGCTCCTTCATCGTCTGCTCGCGGGTGTCCACCAGCTCCTGCGCGGGCGTGGCGACGCTGATCTCGAGCTCGAGTTCGAGCTCGACCACTACCTGCGCACAGCCACGGAGCAGAAAGTTGCCGCGGGTATGTCGCTCGAGGAGGCCGAGCGATCCGCGCGCATCGAGATGGGCGGATTCGAGCAGATCAAGGAGCACGCGAGAGAGATCCGCTGGGAATTGGCGATCGACCGCCTGTCACAGGACGTCCGGCATGCGTCCAGATCGCTGGCGGCGTCGAAAGCATTCACGGCGGTCTCGATCCTCACGCTCGCGCTCGGCATCGGCGCCAACACGGCCATCTTCTCGATCCTGAACGGCGTCATCCTCCAGCCGCTCGGCTACCCCAAGCCCGATCAGTTGATGTTTCTCTCGACACGGGTGCCGGCGCTGGGCCTCGACTCGTTCTGGGTGTCGCCAGTCGAGATCTTTGAATTCCGCGAGCTCAATCAATCATTCTCGAACGTCGGCGCGTTCCACGTCGGCGAGGTCAACTTGTTCGACGGCGATCAGCCGCACCGCGTTCGCTCTGCAGCCGTCGACGAGCACCTCCTCGCGACGCTCGGCATCCCGGCGGCGCAGGGCCGCCTGTTCACGAGCGGCGAGACGAACAGCACGATTCCAGCCATCACAATGGGGCAGCCCCCTCCAGGAACGGCGCCCGTGGCGATCCTTTCGCATGAGCTCTGGCAGTCGGCGTTCGGAGGACGGCCGCTCGTGGGCCGTCGTATCGACATCGAAGGCGTTTCTCGCGAGGTCATCGGGATTCTCCCTCCAGGTGTCGACCTGATGGATCACCACCCCGAGGTCTGGCTTCCGATTGGCCTCAACCCCGCAAACCGCCAGAACCGCGCCGGCCACTTCCTCTCGGTCGTCGGCCGGCTGAGAGACGGCGTCAGCGTCGAGTCTGCGCGCGCGGAACTCGACACGCTGATCGACACCTGGGCCGATCGCGTCGGTGTAAGCGGTGAAGGTGTGGCCGGTCACGTGTTCGTTCCGCCGAACCGGACGGTGTACCGCGGCAAGAAGATGCCCAACCCCGGCCACGTGCTGCAGTTCACGCCACTGAAGGACGAAGTGATCGGGCCCGCAGCGCGATCGATCTGGATGCTGCAGGCCTCGGTCGGCCTGGTCTTGCTGATCGCCTGCGCGAACCTCGCCAGCCTGTTCATGGCGCGGGCGGACACACGGCGCCGGGAGTTCGCTGTCCGGACCGCGCTGGGCGCCACGCCACGGCGACTTCTGCAGCAATTCATCACTGAGGGGATGCTGCTTGCGATGGTGGGCGGCGTGCTCGGCACTCTGGTCGCGCGAGCCGCGGTGACGACGCTCGCGCGTCTTTATCCGGACAGCCTGCCGCGGACCGGCGGCTTGGCGATTGACGGGGTCGTGCTGCTCTTCGCCGCTGGAGTCGCGGTCGTGTCGGCCTTGCTCTTTGCGTCCGCGCCGCTCGTGCACACGCGGATGAAAGGGCTCGCGGCTGCAATGCGGGAAGGGACGGATCGCCAGGCTGGCAGCCCGAGGCAACGGGCACGGGCGTGCCTCGTGATCGCCGAGGTCGCGCTCGCGGTCGTCCTCGTCGCCGGCGCTGGTCTCCTGGCCCGCTCAGTCCTCAACCTCACGAACGTCGACGTGGGCTTCAACCGATCGCGCCTGATCACCTTCTCTACGACGCTGCCGCAGGCGCGCTATCCGCAGCCGGCCTCCCGCGCCGGAGTCTATCAATCGATGCTGGAGCGCATCCGCGGCGTACCGGGCGTCACGTCTGCGTCAGCGATGTCAGGCCTTCCGCCTGAGCGCATGCTGGCGACGATGGCCACGGACTTCGACGGCTACGTCGCGGGACCGGGCGACCCGCCGGAGTTTGCCGACTACGACGCAGTACGTGCTCGGCAACTATTTCCAGACGATGGGAATTCCGATCCTGCAGGGACGCGGCTTCGAGCCGTCCGATGCCACGTCACCCGGTCTGGTCGTCATCGTGAACAAGACGCTGGCCGAGACGTTCTGGAAAGGACGCGACCCGATTGGGCAGCGCCTGCGGCCCTGCTGCTTCGATCAGAACCGTGGGCCACAGTCGTCGGCGTGGCCGCGGACGTCAAGCAGGGCGGCATCGACAAGAAGGCTGGCACCGAGATCTACTTTTCGCTGGACCAGATGGCGCGCCGCGGCGCCGCGATCGGGACGATGCACGTGGTGGTGCGGACGACGGCCCCGTTCGAGGAAACAGCGCCGTTCATTCGTGACGTTGCGCGGGAGATCGATCCCACGGTCCCGATCGTCCGGCTTCGCGAGATGGACGACGTGCTGCAGGAGTCCATCCGCCGTCCCCGGCTCCTGTCGCACACCGTCAGCATCTTTGCCGGGCTTGCGCTGCTCATCGTCGGTGATCGGCACCTACGGCCTCCTCTGCGTACACCGTCACCAATCGGCGGCGCGAGATCGGCATTCGCATGGCGCTCGGCGCGAGCCGTGCGGCGATCCTTGCTCAAATTCTGCGCTGGGGGCTGGCGCTGGTTCTCATCGGGACCGTCGCGGGAGTCGCGGCGGCGATTGGGTTGAGCCAGTTCATCACGTCCCTGCTCTTCGGGATAGCCGCCACCGACGCGACAACGCTTGTGGCGGTCGTCGCCGGCGTCATGGCCGTGGGCACGCTGGCCTGCTCGATTCCCGCGTGGCGCGCCTCACGTTTGGACCCGCTGCTTCTCATTCGAGAGAACTAGCGGGCCGGCCACCGAGAAGACGGCTCACCGAAGCGCGTCACCTGAACGGAAGATCAACTGCTGTTGACGCCTTAACTATTTGATTAGCAAGGCCTTACAGCCATTCGGCCCGAGCAGAATCAATACATGGCGAACATAATATCCATGTTTATCGTATCTATGTGTAATAAATGGCACGACGCCCGATGCGTCATCCAGATCGTGGCGAGAGCGCTGTGCGAGGCCAAACGATGAACCTCATCTTGAATATTCACCATGCCGTGACACGTGGAGCTCTGCTCCTCCGGCACCACTTGTTCCACAACGAGTCGGACTTCCAGCGGGAGTGGAGCGAGGGCGAGGTGTTCCTGCGCTGTCAGCGCTGCGGGTTGCGCTCCCACGGGGTGCAGACTGGCCCGCCGCGGCTGGCGACCCGATTGTCCGGCCACCCGACGCGGCTTCGACTCAAGATGTCGGCATGACACCACGACGCGTTCACACGGCCGGTTATCTCGTGTGGCACCTCTCGACGAAATGGCGCGTCGCCGTTGACCGGGCGCTGAAGCAATTCGGGCTGACGCACGCGCACTACCTCGTGCTGGGCTCGCTGTCCGAGTTTTCCCGTGGCGGTGCGAGGCCAAGCCAACGGGAACTCGCGGACTTCGCGGGACTGGAGGTCATGTACGTCTCGAAGCTGGTTCGGGGATTGGAGCGCTCCGGCCTGCTGCGGCGCGCTGATCACCCCGACGATCCACGCGCGTTTCAGTTGGAGCTGTCCGCACGAGGCGCTGACCTCGTCGAGCGCTCGTCGGCCGTGATGCGGGAGCTGTTTCACCGGCTCTTGACACCGATTGGCGGACGCACCGGGAAGCGACATGTCGCACTGATGCGGACGCTGGAAGCGCTTCTTGACGAGGCTGACACGCTTACCCGGCCGAACGGCACACGGGGTCCAGACACCTCCCGGCGGCCTCCTCGACGTGTAAGAACACGCCCTGCAGGCCATACGACGCGTTCAGTCGGTTCGGTCCCGGTCGGAAGAAGTGTCGACTGAAAGAATAGGGATCAGGGATCAGGGATCGCGGATCGGGGATCGCGGATCGCGGATCGGGAGCAACGGCTTAGCGAGCAGCGATCGCAATCAGCAATTGGCAATCAGCAATTTCATATTTCTCTGAAGGACAGCCATCATGTCAGCAACAGCAACAGCCACCGCCATCCGGACGTATCAGATCGACAAGTCGCACTCGGAGGTGACCTTCCAGGTACGTCATCTCATCACGAAAGTCCGCGGCCGCTTTTCGGACTTCACCGGCGCGATCGAGTTCGATCAGGAGGACCCGGCGAACGCGCAGGTGAACTTCGTCATCCAGGCGGCGAGCATCGACACCAACGAGTCGAACCGCGATGCGCACTTGAGGTCGGACGATTTCTTCGAAGCCGACAGGTTCCCGACGCTGTCCTTCAAGAGCACGAAGGTCACCCCGCGCGGCAAGGACGCCTTCGACGTCGAGGGCGATTTGACCATTCGCGACGTGACCAGGCGCATCGTTCTGCCGGTGACGCACCTGGGCACCGCCAGGGATCTGTGGGGCAATGAGAAGCTCGGGTTCGAAGGCGAGACGACCGTCAACCGGAAAGACTACGGGTTGAACTGGAACGCCGCGCTCGAGACCGGCGGCTTCGTCGTGGGCAATGAGGTAAAGGTGAGCCTGTCGATTCAGGCGGCCTGACGGACATCTCAGCGAGGATTCTCTTCTCTCGCGTCGACTCGTCAGTGAACAACCTGATGAGAGCTTCCAGTGAGTCCGGCTGAAACCGGACACTACGATCCTCGTTCGACTCGTCCGTCGGCGTGCTTGGCGAATCTGCCGGCATCCCGGTCGTGCACGGGCGCGTTCTCAGGCCAGGGCCAGCCGCCGAACTGCGTGCGGCGGTAGTCGTCGAAGGCCTGCTCCAACTCGGCGCGCGTGTTCATCACGAACGGTCCGTACTGCGCGACGGGCTCAGCGATCGGGTGGCCCTGCAGGAGCAGAATCTCGACTGGGCCATTCACGGCTTCGAGGGGCGCGGGCTGATCGGGCTGAACGCGAATCATCGACGCTCCGTCGATCGTGCGGTCGCCGACCTTGAGTCCCTTGCCCGCGAACACGTGCAGCGCGCGATTGCTGCGTGCGTCGCGCGCCGGAGGCACCATCCACGTCGCGCCTGACTCCATCGCAATCGACCAGATTGCCACGTCAGCCTCGTCACTTGCCGCCCACGAATGCGGAGGAGGCGCGAGCGGCGCGGCGGCTTCGAGCGCGCCGGCGATCACGGTCACCTCCACGCCTGGATACCGGCGACGCGGGATGTCCTTGTCCCAGAACATCGTGAAGTACGGCGTGGCGAACTTGTGCTTGCCCGGCAGGTTCAGCCAGATCTGAAACAGCTCCAGCGTGTTCGGCCCGTTGCGATCGAGCAGCGGGAACATCTCCGAGTGGACGACGCCGGCGCCCGCCGTCAGCCACTGCACGTCGCCCATCCCGAACCGCGCCGCCGCGCCGAGCGAATCCGAATGGTCGATGTAGCCCTTGCGGACGATGGTCACCGTCTCGAACCCGCGATGCGGGTGCTGTGGAAACCCGGGGACCACGTCACCGTGATACATCCGCCAGCCGTCGCGGTTCTCGAAGTCCTGTCCGATGTCATGCCCGGCCAGCGAAGCCGCCGGTCCAAACTGATCGTTGCCCTTCGGATAGAGATCGATGTGGTGGACGCAGAACAGGAACGGATCGAGCGTCTGCCACCGGTTGCCCACCGGACTGACTTGAAGGACGGGATCGGACATTTCTGCACCGTACCAAGGTGAAGGGCCAAAGGTCTAGCTGCACGTCGGACGAGCATGTGATCGCGTACAGCCGCACGCGCACGATCGTTAGATGGGCGCTAGAATGCAAAAGGCTTGCAGAAATCTCTGCAAGCCCTTGAAAGCGTTGGTTGCGGGGGCAGGATTTGAACCTGCGACCTTTGGGTTATGAGCCCAACGAGCTACCGGACTGCTCCACCCCGCGTCACCGAAGACACTCATCATACCACACGACACCTGGTCGCCGAAACTCACCGGGTGTCTCAACGGCCCAGCCCCACGCCCTCCGACGCGCGGCCGCGATCCATGCCATCGCCTGTATGGAAATCGGGCCGCCGCACATTTTGATTGATCGGCAGCCATCCCCAGTTCGCATGGTCGGGCTATGCTGAACACTGCAATCCACTGTGCCAGAGACACACGTCACCGCCGGACCCTTCCACCGGCTCCCCAGCTACGACGACGTCGCAGGACGCCGCCCAGCGGATCGCCGGCGTCGCGCACCGCACGCCGGTCGTCACGTCGCGCACGGTCGACGACCGCACGGGCGCGCGCGTGTTCTTCAAGTGCGAAAACCTGCAGCGCGGCGGCGCCTTCAAGTTCCGCGGCGCCTACAACGCGCTCTCGCGGCTCAGCCCCGACCAGCAGCGCCGCGGCGTCGTCGCGTTTTCGTCGGGAAATCACGCACAGGCGGTCGCCCTCGCGGGCCGCATCCTGGACATCCCGCGCGTGATCGTGATGCCACACGACTCGCCCGCGGTGAAGCGCGCCGCCACGCTCGACTACGGCGCCGAGATCGTCCTCTACGACCGTGAGCGCGAGGATCGCGAGGCAATCGGACGCCGCATCGCGGGCGAGCGCGGCCTCGCCGTCATTCCGCCTTTCGATCACCCGCACATCGTCGCCGGCGCGGGCACCGCGGCGCGCGAGCTGATCGACGAACACGGCCCCTTCGACATGATCGTCGTCCCGTGCGGCGGCGGTGGACTGCTCTCGGGCACCGCGCTGTCCGCAGCTGCCCTGTCGCCAGGATGCCGCGTCGTCGGCGTCGAGCCGTCGGCCGGAGACGATGCCACCCGGTCGTTCCGGACGCGAACGCTGCAGACCACCATGAACCCGCGCACCGTCGCCGACGGCGCCCGCACGCCGTCACTCGGCGCCGTCACCTTCCCGATCGTCCTCGACCTCGTGTCCGACATGGCCACCGTGGATGACGGGCCGCTGCTGCAGGCGATGTTCTTCCTGTGGGAGCGCTTGAAGCTGATGGTCGAACCAACGGGCGCGCTCGCGGCGGCGGCGCTGCTCGAACGCACCATCGACGTGCGCGGGATGAAGGTGGGCGTCGTGCTGAGCGGCGGTAACGTGGACCTGTCGCAGGTGGCGGAGTGGAGATCGCTGGTATGAGCCGTTCGTGGGTACGGTGGGTTGTTGCAGCCGCGATTCTGGCGTTCGGCCCTGCCGGCGCCGGACACGACGGGCTGCAGGGCGTGCTCCACGCGCAGGTGCGCGAGGACCAGTCGCTCCCGCGCAGCCGCGCGCCGCTCACCATCCTTCAGATCAACGACGTCTACTCCACCGTCCCCATCGACGACGTGGGCGGGCTCGCGCGCGTGGCGACGATCAAGAAGCAGCTGAGCGAATCGGGCCGGACCCCGTTTCTCATGATCGCGGGCGACTTCCTCTCCTCGTCGGTCGCCTCCACGGTGTTCAAGGGAGCGCAGATGGTGGCCGCGCTCAACGCGGCCGGCGTCGACGTCGCGACGCTCGGCAATCACGAGTTCGACTTCGGCGTAGACACGCTGCTGGCGCGCATGGCGGAGGCGAAGTGGCAGTGGGTGATCGCGAACGTGGTCGATCGGCGGACCGGGCGGGCGCTCGGCGACGCGCCGCCGTACGTCGTGCGGACCTTCGGATCGCTGAAGATCGGCGTGCTCGGCCTGTGCCTCACCGACAACCTGGGCTCGCCGGAGCTCCGCGGGCGGCTCCAGTTCATCGACCCGATCGACGCCGCCGCGAAGTACCTGCCGGAGATGAAGCGCGAAGGCGCCAATGTCATCGTCGCCCTCACGCACATGACGTACGGCGCCGACCGCGCACTCGCCGAACGCTTCCCGGAGATCGACGTCATCGTCGGGGGACACGAGCACGTGCCGATCACGTCGGTGGTGGGACGCACGCTGATCAGCAAGGCAGGCAGCGAAGCCCGGTACGTCGCGCGCATCGACGTCAACAGCCCCGGCGCGTCGGTCGCCGAGCGGTTCTACGAGCTGATCCCCGTCACCGCCGCGATCAAGGACGACCCGGCCGCGGCGGAGGTGATCAACGAGTGGGAGGCGCGGCTCGGCACCGAGCTGGATCTCCCCATCGGCTCGACACGGGTGCCGCTGGACTCCGTGGACGCGCGCCTGCGCGCGAGCGAGACGAACCTCGGGAACTTCGTCGCGGATGCCGTGCGGCACCAGGTGCAGGCCGACGTCGCGATCGTCAACTCGGGCGGCATCCGGGGCAACCGCCTCTATCCCGCGGGACCGCTCTCGCGCCGCCTGCTCCTGCAGATCCACCCGTTCGGCAACGTCGTGTGCAAGATCGAAGTGACCGGCGCGCTGCTCCAGCGGGCACTCGAGCACGGCGTATCGCGCCTGCCGCTGGTGGGCGGTCAGTTCCCGCAGGTGTCAGGGCTGACACTCCACGTCGACGCGTCGGCCCCTGCCGGCAGCCGCGTGCGCGACGTGCGGGTCAACGGCGCGCCGCTCGATCCGGCACGCACCTATACGCTCGCCATACCTGACTACCTGCTGCACGGCGGGGACGGCTACGAGATGTTCGAAGGCAGCAGGATCCTGATCGATGACGAAACCGGCACCCTGGTCGTCTCAGCGATAGAGGCCGCGGTCAGGGCAGGCGAGCTGAATCCGCAGGTCGAGCAGCGCATCGCCATCGAACGGTGAACGGTGCCGTCGATGCGGTCATGAACGATCGCTGGTCTTCGTGGCTTCGTGCGTTCGTGAGTGTCGGTCACGCTCGACGCGCGGCAGGCTGCTGCACCCGCACCGCCTGCGGCCGCTTCACACGCGACCAGTACACGCGGAACCCGAGCAGCGTCGCGACGACGGCCCCGTAGGCAATCGGGTGCGAGATATCGGCCTTGACCAGCCAGAGGTAGTGCACCACGCCTGTCGCCGCTGCCACGTACACCAGCCGGTGCAGCGCCTGCCACCGCTTGCCTCCGAGGCGACGGATCATCCCCGCCGTTGACGTCGCCGCCAGCGGCACCATCAGCATCAATGTCGTGAAACCGACCGTGATGAACGGCCGCTTGTAGATGTCCTCCCCGACCGATGCCGCGAGGTTGCGCGCGGTGCTCCACGCGACGATGCCGTCGGGGAAATCGAGCGCGGCGAAGCGGTCGGCGATGACGTAGATGAGGAAGTGCAGCGTGCCGTAGAAGAAGGCGAAGAGCCCGGTCATCCGCCGGAAGCGGATGACGCCGTTCCACCCCGTGAGGCGGCGCAGCGGCGTGATCGCAAGGGTGATGCAGAGAAACCGGAGCGCCCATACGCCGGTTTCGTTCGTGACGTCGCTGAGCGGGTTCGCGCTCAGGTTACCGGTGACCGCCGCCCAGACGAGCCACGCCACCGGCACGAGCGCCGCGATGAACGCCGCCGGCTTGACGATGAAGCGCAGGACCTGCTGCGGCGTCACAGCAGTCGAGGCCTAATAGTTCTTCTTCAGATCCATGCCGGCGTAGAGACCCTGCACCTGATCGGCATAGCCGTTGAACATCAGCGTCTTCCGCTTGAAGAACTCGCCGATGCGGCGCTCGCTCGCCTGGGTCCAGCGCGGATGATCCACGTTCGGGTTCACGTTCGAGTAGAAGCCGTACTCCTCCGCGTTCGACAGCTGCCAGCTGTTGAGCGGCTGCCGCTCGGTGAAGCGGATGCGCACAATCGACTTCGCGCCCTTGAATCCGTACTTCCACGGCACGATGAGACGGATCGGCGCGCCGTTCTGCTTCGGCAGCACCTCGCCGTAGAGACCGACCGCGAGGATGGCCAGCGGGTGCATCGCTTCGTCCATGCGCAGGCCTTCGATGTACGGCCAGCGGAGGACCGGCTGCCGCACGCCTGGCATCTCGCCGCTGTCAGCCTTCGTGTAGAACTCCACGAAGTTCGCCTTCGGCGTCGGCTCGGCCTTCTTGATCACCTCGGAGATCGGGAAGCCGACCCACGGAATGACCATCGACCAGGCTTCCACGCAGCGCATGCGATACACGCGCTCCTCGAGCGCGATCCCTTTGAGCAGATCGTCGAGCGGGTAGTTCCCCTTCTTGACGCACTCGCCTTCGACCTGCACGGTCCACGGGTCGACCTTGAGGCGCGACGCCAGCAGCGACGGCGAGTCCTTGTCGGTGCCGAACTCGTAGAAGTTGTTGTACGAGGTGATCTGTTCCCAGGTGTTCGCTTTCTCCTGGTCCGGCGCGAGGCTGAGGGGACTCTTGGCGACACCTTCCAGCTTCCGCCCGTGCGGCGCCGGCTGGCCCGCGGCAAGCATCGTCTCGCCGGCGGCAAGGACGCCCGCGCCCGCTGCGGCCACGCCCGCCGCGGTGCGAAGGAACTCCCGCCGGTTCAGATACAGCTTCTGATCGGTGATCTCTGAGCTGCGGATGTCCGATGCCTTCTTGATCAGCATATGGTCCCGTCCCTTGGACGCCGTGCGGACGGCGCCGGTTGCCGAGGGGACCATTATAGGGGGCTCAATCAGGGATCGGGGATCAGGGATCGGGTATCAGGGTTGGGCCCCCCACGGAGCGCCCCCGGCGCGTGGGCTCAGAACGCGCGGCGCATGGCGGCGGCAATACCGCAGAGCATTGCTCCTGCCGCAAAGAGCTTGGCGGAGTCGGGAACGTCGACGAGCGTCATGAGCGCGGTGCTGGTGGTTGCGAAGATCGGCGACGGTGATGCGACGTCAGCAGTCGGGACGCCGGGATGCATCCTCGCGGCACGCCGGCTCGAGTCGAGTGACAGCGCGAAGCCGACCGGCACCACTACGGCTGCGACGATGGCAGCAAGGACAAGAACCCGGATGCGTTTTCCCATTCGCGAACTCTGCTCTTCAAGCGATGTGCCACGGGCGCATACTGCTGATCTCGAAAACGCCGTGGTTTTTCACTGAAACGGTGCTGACATTTCCGAATGCGGCGTTTCCGAGGAAAAGGATTACTCAAAGTCGGGAGATTGGTGTCGCTGGTGAGTCGCGTGTGCTAGGCTGACCGGCCATGCCGGACGAAGAGTGCTCGTCGCCGCTCGCTCACCAGTACGCCCAGCTGCTCTCGCTCGCCGCGCACGAGTTCAGAACGCCGGCGTCCGTAGTCGGGGGATATCTGCGGATGCTACAGCGCGACACCGACCCGCCGCTGAGCGAGCGCCAGCGGAAGATGGTGGACGAAGCTGTTCGGTCCTGTGCCCGACTCGTCGAGCTCATCGGAGAGATTAGCGATCTGTCAAAGCTCGACAGTGGCGCGCTACCGCTCCGGGACGATCGCTTCGACCTCTTCGCCCTGCTGAGCGAGCTGGCCACGGAAGTGCATGAGGGGGAGGATCGCGAGGTTCGCTTCCGTCTAAGCGGACCGTCGGACGGTGCGCTGGTCGTCGGGGATCGCCCCAGGATGGCAGCCGCGTTCGGCGTATTTATCAGGGCAATCCTGCGGGAACAGCCCACTGCCGGGACAGTGGTTGCGGACCGCCGCATGGTCGTCGACAAGGGTCAGCGGTCGGCCACTATCGTCGTGGCCGCCGAGGCGGACGTACAGCGGGCATACAACGGCACACCAACAGCGTTGAACGAAAAACGGGGTGGCATCGGGCTCTCGTTGCCGATCGCTCGGCGCATCGTCGAGCGGTACGGCGGACGTGTGTGGTCGCCGGCCCCGGCCAACGCCGACGACCGGGGTCTGAAGAGCGCGCTGGTCGTCTCGATTCCTCTAGGGGAGTAAGGTCTTGAAGAAACCCTTCATCTCGATCGTCGACGACGATTCGGGCTTCGCGAACTACCTGCGCACGTTCCTGTCGCTTCGCGGCTACGAGACCCGTTCGTACTCGCGCGGCGACGAGATCGTGGCGTCCATCAAGCAGGGCGATCCGCCCGACGTCGTGCTGCTGGACGTGATGATGCCCGGCATGAACGGGCTCGACACGCTCCGCGCGCTCAAGACCGCGAAACCCGACCTGCCGGTCATCATGCTCTCGGGGCGCGAGCAGGCATCCACGATCGTCGAGGCCGTGCGGCTTGGCGCGGCCGACTACGTCGTCAAGCCGGACGATCCTGAGGGGCTCGGCGAGATCGCGCTCGACTCTGCGATCAAGAGCTGCATCGAGAAGACCCGGCTCGTGACCGAAATCACCGAACTGCGGCGTCAGCTGAGCGACGACCAGGATCGCGCCTTCCTTTTCTGGGGCGACAGCCCAGACATGCAGGCGATCGCCTCGGTCATCGAACAGGTGTCCGACAGCGATGTCACCGTGCTGATCCGCGGCGAGAGCGGGGTCGGCAAGGAGCTGGTCGCACGCGCGATTCATCAGCGCTCCTCCCGTCGCGATCGTGCGTTCGTGAAGGTGAACTGCGCCGCGCTGCCCGCTGAGCTCCTCGAAAGCGAGCTCTTCGGCCACGAGAAGGGCGCGTTTACCGGCGCCGCAACCACGCGCATCGGCAAGTTCGAACAGGCCGACAACGGCACAATCTTCCTGGACGAGATCGCTGAGATGAAGGCCGCACTGCAGGCGAAGCTGCTGCACGTGCTCCAGGATGGCCAGTTCACCAAGCTGGGCAGCAACAGGCCGATCGACGTCGATGTCCGTGTCGTCGCTGCGACCAACCGAGACCTCGAGGCGATGATGCTCCGCGGCGAGTTCCGCGAGGACCTCTACTACCGGCTCAAGGTGATCGAGGTCACCGTGCCGCCGCTGCGCGAGCGCCGCAACGAGATCACCCACCTCACGCAGTTCTTCATCGACCGCTACGCACGCCGCTACAACCGTCCCGTGCGCCAGCTGACCGAGGAACTGCAGCGGCAGTTTCAGACCTACGAGTGGCCGGGCAACATCCGCGAGCTCGAGAACATGATCAAGCGGATCGTCATCCTGCAGGACGAATCGCTCGTGCTCCGTGAAATGGTGCGGAGCCCGCGGGTAGCCGTGGCGATGGCCGGTGTCGGCGTCGGCGTGCCGGCACGCGCGGCAGGTGGCACAATGACCGAGGAGGCCGACGATCCCGATACCGACTCCGACGATCAGCCGCCCGGCGGACCGGTTGGCGTCGCGGCGTCGAGTAGTGGCGGATCGAAGCTTGCGGACATCGCGAAGTCAGCGGCGATGAAGGCCGAGCGGACGATCATCGAGGATACGCTGCACCAGGTGCACTGGAACCGCCGACGTGCCGCCGAGCAGCTGGGCGTCAGCTACAAGACTCTGCTCAACAAGATCAAGGAGTGCGGGATCAGCCGGCAATGATGTGGGTGCGGTGCGCGCTGGCCGGCGGCCTGTTGCTGCTCGCCGTGAGCTGGCCGGCTCCGCTGCACGCTGATACGGTTCGGCTCGTCCTGCAGGACGGGCTCGTGACCCTCGACGCCACTGACGCCACCGCCGCTGAGATCCTCGAGGCCTGGAGCCGTGAAGGCGGTGTCGCGTTCGTGAACGCCGAGCGCGTCGCGGCAGCCCCCATTACCGTCAAGCTCGAGAACGTTCCCGAGGGCGAAGCACTCGACATCATCCTTCGACCCGTGAGCGGCTATCTCGCCCGTCGCCGCGTCACGCCCGAGTCGAATCGATCGCTGTTCGATCGCATTGTGATCCTCGCGACGCCGGCAACAGCGCGTGAGGTCGCTCCCGCAACGCCGCCACGTGCCGCGGCTGCCGCCGCGCCCGTGTTTCCGCAGCCGCCGCGTTCCGCGCCTGGCGTGGTCACTGCGCCGCGTCCAGGCGCAGAACCAGCGGGCATCCAGCAGGAGCCCGGGGTCGTTCGACTCGTGGGTCCCGACGGTCAGCCAGTTCCAGACGATCAGGAAGATGCGCCGCCTGCGCAGAACACCGTGCCACCGTCACGTCCGCAGAGTCCCCCGGGCGCGGTGCCAAACGCGCCACCGATGCAGCAGCCGCCGATGCCGACGTCACCAGGTACGCCGGGCGCGTCACCAGGTACGCCGGGCGCAGCGCCCGTCGGCGTCCCGCGACCGGGCATGGTTGTTCCCGCACCGTCAGCTCCCGGACAGCCGCCAAACACCGGCACGACGCCGCGGCTGTAGACGCTCGTCAGCTCTTCCGCGTGTGCCTGCGCTTCGGTAGCGCAATCCACTTTGTCGGTATTTCCCTTCCGTTCGCCGCCGGACCTTTCCGCTCTTCCTGAACCGTTCCACCTGAATTGGTGCACCGACTTCCGCTCGCGCTGCGTCACTGCCCCGCTGTGGCACCTGCATTGCTCGACTGGTCACGTGCCTGTTGAGACTCATCCGCCGCCCGATGCATCACGCAACTCGGCCGATGGATCCGGGGAGCGTCCGCCACACGTGCTCGTCGTCGACGACGATGCGGCGATGTGTGTTTACCTGCATGGCTTCCTCACCGCGCGAGGCTACACCTCGACCACGGTGAGCAGCGCGGAAGAAGCAGTCGCACGCTTCGAAGGCGACCGCCCCTCGGCCGTCATCCTCGACGTCGTCATGCCCGGTGGTATGGACGGGCTCGACGCCCTCGCAGCGTTCAAGAAGATCGATCGTGACGTCCCTGTCATCCTCGTGTCGGGCCAGGGTCTGTACGGCGACCGTCGTCCAGGCGATGAAGCTCGGGGCGTCGGACTTCGTGAGCAAGCCGTTCGAGGACGAGGACCTGGCCCAGCCGCTGAAGCTTGCGCTCAAGCACCGCCGTCACGCCCGCGAGGTCGCTTCGCTGCGCGAGCAGCTTCAGGCCCAACCGCGCCATCAGCTGCTGTTCGGCAGCGGCTCGTACATGGCAGAGGTGCGTGAACTGATCGAGCGTGTCGCCGACACCGACGTCACCGTGCTGATTCGCGGGGAGAGCGGCACGGGCAAGGAACTGGTCGCGCGGGCGATTTGTGCAGCATCGCTGCGCCGGGACAAGCCGTTCGTGAAGGTGAATTGTGCGGCGCTGCCGACCGAGCTTCTCGAGTCCGAGCTCTTCGGTTTCGAGCGCGGAGCATTTACCGGCGCGATGCAGCACAAGCCAGGCAAGTTCGAGTTCGCGAACCACGGCACGATGTTCCTCGACGAGATCGGCGAGATGAGTTTTCCGCTGCAGGCCAAGCTGCTGCAGGTCCTGCAGGACGGCGAGTTCTCGCGCCTGGGCGGCAAACATGACGTTCGCGTCGACGTGCGCGTGATTGCCGCGACCAACCGGGACCTCGAGCAGGCCGTCACGGCGGGTCAGTTCCGCGAAGACCTGTTCTTCCGGTTGAACGTCGTCGCGATCATGCTGCCGCCGCTCCGCGAGCGGCGGGAAGACATCCCGCTGCTCGTCGATCACTTCCTCAAGAAGTACTCGCGTTCAGTACAACAAGCCCTACAATGAGCTCAGCCCAGACGTTCTGCGGAGGTTCGCCGACCACGACTGGCCCGGCAATATCCGCGAGCTCGAGAACCTGATCAAGCGCGCCGTTGTCCTTGGCGCCGAAGCCGCCATCCACCGCGAAATCTCGCAAAGCATCGCGATGTCGGCACACCGCCACGCACAGCTGAATCCAGCCGGCAACGGCCACCACGGCTCGCCGCCGTTATCGCGAGGCGAGCATGGCATCGCTGCATCACCCGACGAAAAGCTGACACGACCGACGCCGGCGGAACTGGCCGCCGCCGCGGCCGAAGCGGGCAACTACTCGCTGAAGGAAATCTCGCGCGAGGCCGCACGCCAGGCAGAACGCGAGCTCATCGGGAAGATGCTGCAGCAGACACGCTGGAACCGGAAGGAAACTGCCGAGATCCTCGGGATCAGCTACAAGGCCCTTCTCTACAAAATTAAGGAGAACGGCCTCGACAAGGCCCCCTAGCCCATGACGAGCAGTTCGTTCTACGAAGAGGGCTCGCGGCTGCTGACTCCAGGAGCGTTCGAGTTCGTGCTCGACAGCGAACTGAAGCGCGCGGTGCGCTCGCAGAACTTCCTGACGCTCGTCGTGCTCGAAGCGAGCCGCGAGTGGGAAGGCATGATGGTCACCGCCGACGACGGAACGCTGCAGGAGGTGGCGCAGGTGATCGGGCGCGAGGTGCGCGACACCGACCTGCTCGGCCACTCCGACAAGGGCACGCTCTCGCTCGTGCTCCTCGACGCCGACTTCGAGCACTCGCGGCGCGTCATCGATCGCCTCGTGTCGCGCATCGACAACTACGAGTTTCCGACCGCCCTGCGGATCGCCGTCGGCGCCGCGTGTTACCCGACCCACGCGGTCGATGCCGACTCGCTCAAGCGGCAGGCGGTTACGCGGCCCATCGTCAATTGGCGCGGCGGCAGCCGGCCCGAACCAGGCCGGTCGTCGGCCGATCAGAACTAGGGGGTAATACTCATGAAGCTCACGGCCAGGCGCGTCTCCGCCGCTCTCGCGGCCGCCATGTTCCTGACCCCGTGCGTCGCGTCCGCGCAGGCTCCAGGCGCCCTGACGCCGCCGCGCGGCGCGCCGGCGCCGCCAACGGCACCCAAGGCCACCACACCTTCGGGTCCGGCGACGGGATCCACGGGCACGGGATCGCCAACCGAGCCGCCTGCGCCGCCCGCCGCCGACCGGACGCGCGTGCCGCAGGGAACGTTCTTTGACGACTACGTCCTGCAAACGGGCGACAAGCTGCGGATCGAGGTCTACAAGGACGCGCAGTTGTCGCAGTCGGTGCAGATTCGGCCGGACGGCAAGATCACGCTGCCGCTGGTCGGCGACGTCGCCGCCACCGGCCTGACGCCACTGGCCCTTCGCGATCAGATCAGCACCTCTCTGCGCGACTACGTCAACAACCCGGTGGTCACCGTGATCGTCGTCGAGGGCACGATCCCGACGGCGTACATCGTCGGCGAGGTGAACAACCCGGGCATGGTGACGTTGCAGGCCGACATGACGGTGCTGCAGGCGCTCGCAGTTGCCGGGGGGCTGAAGGATTTCGCCGACACGAAAAAGATCCGCATCCTCCGGAAGAAGGGCTCGGGCACCGAGACGCTCACCTTCAACTACAAGGAAGCCATCAAGGGCAGCAGCGGCGCGACGTTGATGCTGCAGCCTGGCGACACGGTGGTGGTGCCCGACTAGCCATGGGAGTTGTGGTGGCCAGGGATTCCGTCCGCCCGGCGTTGAGGCTCGCGGCGATGCTCCTCGCGTGCGCCGCGCCGGCGGCCGCGCAGGTGGATCCTGCCGTGTCGGGAGAGCCTTTGCCCGCCGGCTGGAGCCTGACCCCACGCGCCGGCACGAGCATGGCGTGGGACTCCAATGTTCTCGTGCAGGGCACCGGTAACACGCTCGGGAGGGATCTGAACACGTCGCTCGACGGAGCCGCGAGCCTCGACTACCTCGGGAAGAAGGGTGCGTTCAACGCCTCCTACAACGGCTCGATGCAGATGTATCGCGACCTCAGCTCGCTGAACAACTACATGCAGTCGCTGAACACGTCGGCGCGGCGGCGTATCTCGCCGCAGACGCTGCTGTTCGTGCAGCAGTCGTTCTCGCAATCGCCGACCACCGAGCTGTCGCAGTTCGTTGGCATTCCGTTCCAGCGCATCGGTGCACGCATCGCCGACCTGCGCGGAGGTCTCGAGTCGTCGGTCACGAAGCGGTTCTCGTATACCGGATCGTACAATTTCCAGTGGATCGACTTCGACGACGACCCGAGGCTCGGGTTCTCGTTGTTCGGCGGGCGCGCGCACGGCGGATCGAATCGGCCTGCGGTACCAGCGCACGACCAGGCTCGCGTTCACCGGCGACGGCCTGATGCAGCGCGCGAACGTCGTCAACGCCACGAAATTCGCCATCTTCAACGGCTGGGGGGGCGTCGACTATCAGCTGACCGAGGCGTCGCGTGTCTATGGCGGGTTCGGGCTCGCGCGCCTCAGCGCCGCCGACATCGGTCCGACCAAGACTTCGCCCGTCTACCGGGCCGGCTTCTCGCACCGCTTCAGGGCGGCGTCCCTCGACGCGAGCTACGCCCGGTCGTTCCAGCCGTCGTTCGGCGGCGGCGGCACGCTCGACAACGAGGAGTTCGCCGTCAACGTCAACGCGCCGGTCGCGCGACGGATGTACATGAACGGCAACGTGTCGTGGCGAAAGAACAAGACGCTGGGCGTCTTCACCCCGTCGCTCGTCTCGGTCTGGATGGGGGGCAGCTTCGGCTACGCCATCCAGCGCTGGGTGCGTGTCGAGGCGTACTACAGCGGCACGCACCAGCGCATCGACAGGCCCGGCGGCCAGATGGATAGGAACCGGTTTGGCATTCAGGTCGTCACGGTCAAGTCCATGAGGATCAACTGATGGAAGACACACCCCGAGTACACGCGCTCGACTACCTGAACGTCTTTCTGAGGCGGAAGTGGTGGCTGATCGTGCCAATCCTGCTGTCCATCGTCGTGGGCCTGGTGCTGGTGCGGGTGCTGCCGAAGGAATACCGATCGACGGCGACGCTCGCGGTGGCGGCGCCGCTCGTGTCGCCCAACTTCGTCTATCAGACGGTGCAGCTCGATAACCAGGAGCGCCTCCGCGCGCTGTCGCAGCAGATGCTGAGCGCACCGATTCTGTCGCGCGTCATCGACGAAGAGAAGCTCGGTTCCGCAACCGACGAGCGTCTCATCTCGCGGCTTCGGAGCTCGATCGCGATCGGCGTGCCGGATCCGGTGGCGCAGGTGAGTGAGCCGAGGCGGCTGGACGCGTTCCTCGTCTCGTACGGCGATCCCGACCCCGCACGCGCCCAGGCGGTCACCAACCGCCTCGTGACGGTATTCGTGGACGAGAACTCGCGACGGCGCGCCGCCAACGCCGAAGGGACCGCGGCCTTCATCTCGATGCAGCTGAACGTGACCGGTGAACGCCTGTCGCAGCTCGAGTCGCGGCTGCGCGCCTCGAAAGAGTCCTACATGGGGCAGCTTCCCGAGCAGACGCAGGCGAACCTCTCGACGCTGTCGGGCATGCGACAGCAGCTCGAAGGGAACGCCACGGCGCTGCGTGGCGAGCAGGATCGGCTGTCGATGATCGAGCGCCAGATCGAGGGGATGCGCCAGGGGAGCGCCGACGTCGTGTTCATGCCCGGCGCCAACGGCACCGCGCAGGCTCAGACCGCGGAGAGCCGCGTGGTGCTGGCGCAGCGCGAGCTGGCCACGGCCCGCGCGATCTACACCGACAAGCACCCCGAGGTGCAGCGCCTCGAGGAGGAGCTGCGCTCCGCGCGCGATGACGCCGACGCGGAGCGCAGCCGGCCCGAATCGGATCGCATGGCCAGGCTCAACGTCGATCCGGCGTTCCGTCAGCTGAATGCGGACCGGGAGATGGGGCGGCTCCGCATCCGCGATCTGCAGCGCCTGGAGGACGACCTCCGGCGCCAGATCGGCGTCTACCAGGCACGCGTCGAGGCTGCGCCGCGCGTCGAGCAGCAGCTGGCCGGCGTGCAGCGCGACTTCGACCTCGAACGCACGCAGTACGCCGACCTCTCGTCGAAGCTGCGCGCCGCCACGATCGCTGAGAGCGTCGAGCGCAACCGCAGCGGCGAACAGTTCACTGTCCTGTATGCGGGCGGCCGTCCGGCTGTACCGACCAAGCCGGTGCCGTTGCGCGTGATGCTCATCTCGGTGGTCGCCGGTCTCTGCCTCGGCGCCGGGGCGACGCTCGGGCGCGAGTACCTCGATCGATCCGTTCACGACGTGCGCGACCTCAAGGATGAATTCCAGCTGCCGGTCCTTGGCGAGATCTCGCGCATTCAGCCCGTGTAGAGGAGACAGCGACGATGAGCCGGATTCAGAACATCCTCGACAAGGCTGAACGCGAAGGCGCTGTTCGGCGCGTCCGCACCGATACGACCGGGGGCGCTCCGGACGCGCCTGCGGCGCCGGGCGGACGCACCATCGCTCCGTCGACCGACACCCGTCCCACGGCGCAGGAGTCCGCGGCCGCGCCCGCCGGGCTCACGCCGGCGCGTCTCGTGGCGGGCGCCCATCTCGATCCGCGTCTCGTAACCGCCACGTCGACCGACCCGGTCGCCACCGAACAGTACCGCGCGCTGCGGACGCGCATCCTGCACGCCGACCCCGGGATGCCGGCGCATGTGGTCCTCGTGACCAGCCCGGGACGCGGCGAGGGGCGGACCATCACGACCGGAAACCTGGGACTCGCAATGGCGCAGGAGTGGCAGCGCCGGATCTGCATCGTCGACGCGGACCTGCGGCATCCACAGATGCACCGCATCTTCGGGCTTCCCGATGGTCCCGGTCTCTGCGACGTGCTGACCGGACGCGCGACGCTCGAGGAGGCGCTGGTGATGCTCGAGGAACACCAGTTGACGATCCTGCCGTCTGGCAACGTGCCCGCGCACCCCGCTGAACTGCTCGGCACGGCTGCCATGCGCCGGATGCTCGACACGCTCCGCACGCAGTTCGACCGCGTCGTGATCGACACCACGTCGGCGACGCCGCTTGCCGACGTCAGCATGCTCGCGCCGCTCGTCGACCGCGTGCTGCTGGTCGTCCGTGCCGGCGTCACGACCAAGCCGGCGATCCACGACGCTCTTTCTTCGATCGACAGCTCGAAGCTGCTCGGTCTCGTGCTGAACGAGGCCCTGTAGCTCGCCCGGGACGCCGCCATGCAGGTCTTCAACCGTCACGTGTCCGCGCGCGGCCTCACCGTCTTTGGCTTCGAGACGGTGCTCATCACGGGCGCCATCCTCGTGGCGGCGCAGTGGCACGGGTCGCTGGACAACGTGATGAGCGGCCTGTGGCGGGTCATCCTCATCGTTGCGCTCTGCGAACTGTGCTTCTACTACAACGACCTCTACGACCTGACGGTCGTGCACTCGAAGTCGGAGCTCGCGGTGCGGGTGCTTCAGGGGGCCGGCGCCGCAGCCATCGTGCTCGCGATCATCAGCATCCTCGCGCCCGACACGGTCATCGGCGGGGCGACCGCGCTCACCGCGCTCGGGATCGTACTCGTGGCGGTGCCCACCTGGCGGATGGCCTTCGACGGCGTCATCCGCGACCGCCATATGGAGGAGCGGGTGCTCATCGTCGGCAACGGCCCAACCGCCCAGGTCGTCGCCAACCAGATCGCCGCTCAGCACGACTACGGGTACCGGGTCGTCGGGTTCGTGGACGACGACGGCGGGCTCGACGAGATGGCGAGAATGGGATCGACTGCCGACCTGCGCCAGGTGATCGAGAGCCAGCATGTGGATCGCGTGGTCGTCAGCCTGACCGACCGCCGCGGCCGCATGCCCACTCGCGAGCTGCTGCAGGCGAAGCTGTCGGGCGTCCGCGTGGAAGATGCCGCGACGATCTACGAGCGGCTGACCGGGAAGATCCTCATCGACGAGATCAAACCGAGCTGGCTGATCTTCTCGGACGGGTTCCGCGCGTCGCGTACGACGCGGGCAATCAAGCGCGCAGTGGACGTCGCCCTCGCGGCGTTCGGCGTGACGCTGGCCGCGCCGCTGATGGCCCTGACGGCACTCGCGGTCCGTCTCGAATCGCCGGGGGCGGTGCTCTACCGGCAGGAGCGTGTCGGCGAGAACGGGCGTGTGTTCACGCTGATGAAGTTCCGCTCGATGCGACTGGACGCGGAGAACGGCACGCCGATCTGGGCCAAGGAAAATGACGACCGGGTCACGCGGATCGGCCGCTTCATCCGCGTCACGCGCCTGGACGAGCTGCCGCAGCTCTGGAACGTGCTGCGCGGCGACATGAGCTTCGTCGGACCGCGGCCCGAGCGGCCGTACTTCGTCGAGCAGCTGGCCGCCGTCATTCCCTTCTACATGGAACGCCACGCGGTGAAGCCGGGTGTCACCGGCTGGGCGCAGGTGAAGTACCGCTACGGCGCGTCGGTCGAGGACGCCATGGAGAAGCTGCGGTACGACCTCTACTACATCAAGCACCTGTCGGTCGTCTTCGACCTGACGATCGTGATGGACACGGTAAAGGTGATCCTGTCCAGGAAGGGTGCCAATTGAGCCGATCCGATCAGGACCAGCTCGGTGCCAGCGCGGTCGACGGGGGCGTCGTGGTCGCCCGGAACCTGTCGACCCGCTATCTCGCCATCGCCACCGACGCCGCTCTCGGGGTTGTGATCCTCCCGTTCAACGTGGCGCACCTCGGTACGCCGGCCTACGGGCTGTGGGTGCTGGCGGCCTCGGTGACCGCGTACTTCTCGATCCTCGATCTCGGCTACTCGGGAGCGATCGTCAAGTTCGTCGCGCAGTACCGGGCGCGCCGCGACGTGCGCGGGCTGAACGAGATCCTCAGCACGCTGTTCGTCGTCTTCGTCGTTCTCGCGGTCGTGATGTACGGCGCGGCCTGCGTGCTGGCCCTCTACGTGGACTCGGTGTTCCACCTGGATCCGGATCAGACGCACATCGCGCGTGTCGTGCTGCTCGTCGTCACCGTGAACGTCGCCGCCAGCACGGCGTTCAGCGTGTTCGGCGGGGTGATCAACGGCTTCCAGCGCTACGACCTGAACAACGTCGTAGGCACGGCCAGCAGCGTCGCGACGGCAGCCGTGAACGTCATCGTGCTCCTCCTCGGCTACGGGCTCGTCGAGCTCGTGGTGTCGATGACGCTCGTGCGGGTGCTGACGCTGTGGATCTACCGCGCCAACGCCTATCAGGTCTTCCCGGGGCTGCACCTGACCCCCGGTCTCTTCAGGCGCGAGCGCCTCCGCGAGGTAACCGGCTTCAGCGTGCACATGGCCGTGATCGACTGGGCCAACAAGCTGAATTATTCCGTGGACGCGCTGATCATCGGCGCCTTCATGAACACCACCGCCGTCGCGGTGTGGTCCATCGCCCAGCGGCTCGCCGAGCTCGCCCAGCGGCTGGCCAATCAGCTGAACGACATCCTCTTTCCGGCCGTTGTGGAGAACGACACCGCGGCGCGGCTCGATCGCCTGCGCCGCATCTTCGTCGAAGGGACCAAGCTGTCACTCGCGACGGTCGTCCCGATGGCGGGCGCCCTGCTGCTGCTCGCCGAACCGCTCGTCCTGACCTGGGTTGGCCCCGAGTTCGCCGGGAGCGTGCCGATCCTCCGCCTGCTGGCGATCGTCGTGGTCATCCGGATCGGCAACGCCACGGCCGCGACGCTGCTCAAGGGGGCCGGCTCACACGGCGTCGTCGCGGCAACGAATCTCGGCGCCGCCCTGTGCAACGTGGCGCTCAGCATGGCGCTCGTGCGCCCGTACGGGCTGACGGGCGTGGCGGCCGGGACGCTGCTCCCGGTCGGCCTGACGGGCCTGTTCGTGGTTTTCCCGCTGGCGTGCCGGCGGGTGGAACTCCCGCTCGGACACGCCCTTGCCACGGCCGTATGGCCCGCAGTGTGGCCCGCGGCCGTGATGTGCGCCTTCGTCTTCGCGACGCGGCCGCTCGTTCCCCAGTCGCTGGTGGCTGTCGGTGTCGAGTGCGCCGCAGCCGCACTGGTCTACGGGGTCACGTTCGTACTGTTCAGCCTGAACACAGTGGAACGCCAGTTCTACCTGCACAAGGCCGCGCAGGTCGTGCGCATCGCACGGATGCGTCCGGTCGAGGAGTCGCTGTGAGGGCGATCATCCTCGCGGCCGGACGCGGCGGGCGGCTGGAGCCCGCGGTCGGCGACCGGCCGAAGTGCCTGGCGCGCATCGGCAGCCGCACGTTGCTCGAGCGCCAGATCGACGAGTTGTCGGCGGCGGGCATCACGCGCATCACGGTCGTCGCCGGCTACCAAGTGGA
This sequence comes from uncultured Acidobacteriota bacterium, assembly GCA_963748265.1. Taxonomy (GTDB): domain Bacteria; phylum Acidobacteriota; class Vicinamibacteria; order Vicinamibacterales; family CAVVIG01; genus CAVVIG01. The sequence continues at coordinate 453,184 of CAVVIG010000010.1, forward strand.
CGACGTGCGGCGCACGTGCCCCCGGGGGGTGGAGATCGTGCAAAACGCGCGCTACGCCTCTACCAACAGCCTGTATTCGCTCTGGTTGGTCCGCGATCTGCTGCGCGAGGGCTTCCTGGTGCTGAACTGCGACGTGCTCTTCCACCCGCAGATGCTCAGCGACCTGCTCACCGCCAGGCACGACGACGCGCTGCTGGTGGCGGCGCGAACCGACGCCGCACCGTACGGCGACGAGGAGATGAAGGTGCACATCCGGCGTGGGCTCGTCAGGGGCATCGCGAAGACGCTCGCCGACGAGGACAGCGATGCTGAGAACGTCGGGATCGCACGCTTCGGCGCCAACGGCGCCGCGGCACTGGTCGACCAGATGAACCGCATCGTCGCTCACGGCAACGTACGCGAGTGGCTGCCGCGCGCGTTCGATGCCCTGTGCCGTCAGCGTCCGCTCCACGCCGTGGACCATCGAGGGTTCCCCTGGATCGAGATCGACTTCCCAGAGGACTACTGGCGCGCCTGCAGCGAGGTGCTGCCCGCGATCGAGGGCGCTGGCAGAAGCGCGACCGCCACGCAGGAAGGACCAGCGGCCGTGGCGTCCCGGAGAACGATTCGTCATGTATGAACGCTTCTACAACCTTCGGGAGCGGCCGTTCTCGCTCAGCCCCGATCCCGATTACCTGTATCCGAGCCGGGTCCACAAGGAGGCACTGAGCTACCTGCGGTACGGGATCGAGGGACACGCGGGGTTCATCGTCATCACGGGCGAGATCGGGTCGGGCAAGACGACGCTCCTGCAGACCGCGCTCCGGAGCCTCGATCACCAGACGTCGGTGTCGCGCATCGTCAACACGATGCTCGACGCGCGCGAGCTCCTCGAGGCCGTGATGCTCGACTTCGGTGTCGACCCCGGCGCGGACCGGAGCAAGCCGATGCTCCTGCGCGATCTGGCCCGCTACCTCGTGGAGCAGCGGAGCGCAGGGCGCCTGGCGCTGCTGGTGATCGACGAGGCACAGAACCTGAGCCTCGCAGCGCTCGAGGAAGTGCGGATGCTTTCCAATCTCGAGACCGAGAAGTCGAAGCTCATTCAGGTCGCGCTCATCGGGCAGCCCAACCTGCGCGAGCTGCTCTCGAGGCCCGAGCTCGAACAGCTGCGGCAGCGCATTACGGTGAGCTACCACCTGCAGGCGCTCGACAGCCAGGACACCGCGGCCTACATCAACCATCGGCTGCGTCGCGCGGCGATGGGCGCACCGCTCGAGTTCTCGCGCGACGTCACCGATCTGATCCACCTGCACAGCGGCGGCATCCCACGGAAGATCAACGTCATTGCAGACGCGGTGCTGCTGTTCGGCTACGGCGAGGAACACCATGCCGTCGGCGTCGACCTCACGCAGGAGGCGATCGACGAGCTGGAGTCGACCGGCGTCATCCAGCCCGCGCACGCGACGCGCGCGCCGCGCGTCGAGTCGCCGCGGCTCGCGGTCTCGGCGAAGGAAGAAGAACTGCGCGAGCGCGAAGCGCGCCTCAGCGACCGCGAGCGACAGATCGCCGAGCAGCAGCGCGTGATCAACGAGGAGTACCGGCTGCTGAAGCTGCGCGCCGAACGGACCGTCTCCGACCCGCCGATCTCGGGCGAGTGGGCGTGGCCGCCCACGTCGCGCACCGAGAAGCCGCGGACGCATGTGACGGTGGCGGCGCCGGCACCCAGGCCGCAGCAGCGAATCGTGATGCCCGAGCGGCAGTCGATCGTGGCGCAGCCCGCGGTTCAGCGCGGCGGCGTCTGGACGCGCCTGCGCCGGACGCTGTTCGGCAATTCCAAACCTGTGTTCGAGGACTAGGAGGTCCCAGCTGATGTCGTCGATTTCTCACGAGCTCCGCCAGCGGATCGATGCCCGTACCGCGCGTGCAGGCGTGGTCGGGCTCGGCTACGTCGGATTGCCGCTCGCCGTCGAACTGGCGCGCGCCGGCTTCCACACCACCGGCATCGATCTGGACCCGCGCAAGGTGGCCGCGATCAACGGCGGCGAGTCCTACATCCCGGACGTGCCGTCGGCCGACGTGCGGGCGCTGGTCGACGCAGGGCGGCTGCAGGCGACGAGCGACTACCGGGTGGTCGCGGAGCTCGACACGATCAACATCTGCGTGCCCACGCCGCTCCGCAAGACGAAGGACCCGGACATGTCGTTCGTCGTCTCGGCGGTCGAGGCGATTGCGGAGCACCTGCATCGCGGCATGCTCGTGATCCTCGAGTCGACGACCTATCCAGGCACCACCGAGGAGCTCGTGCAGCCGCTCCTCGAGCGCGCGGGGCTCAAGGTCGGCACCGACGTCTTCCTGGCGTTCTCACCGGAGCGGGTCGACCCGGGCAACGCCTCGTTCCAGACGCACAACGTCCCGAAGGTGGTCGGCGGTACGACGCGCGAGTGCAGCGAGCTGGCAGGAGCGCTCTACTCGACGGCTATCCAGACGGTGGTGCCGGTCAGCTCGCCGCGCGTCGCGGAGATGGTCAAGCTGCTCGAGAACACGTTTCGCGCCGTGAACATCGGGCTCGTCAACGAGCTCGCGCTGATGTGCGACACGCTCGGCATCGACGTGTGGGAAGTGGTGGACGCCGCGCGCACCAAACCGTTCGGCTTCATGCCGTTCTATCCCGGTCCTGGTCTGGGCGGGCACTGTATCCCGATCGACCCCTTCTACCTGTCGTGGAAGGCCAGGCAGAGCGGCTTCGAATGCCGGTTCATCGAGCTGGCTGGCCAGGTGAACGGCTCGATGCCCGAAGCCGTCGTGCACAAGATTGCGGACGCCCTGAACTCGCGTCGCAAGCCGCTCAACGGATCGCACGTGCTCGTCATGGGCGTCGCGTACAAGCGCGACATCGACGACATCCGCGAGTCGCCGTCGCTCGACGTGATGGGGCTCCTCGAGCGCAAGGGCGCGCGCGTCTCGTACATCGATCCGTACGTGCCGACGCTCGCCGCCCGCGCGTGGAACGGGAGCACGGACCTCACGTCGGTCGAGCCAGGACCGGACGCGTTCGCCAACGTCGACTGCGTCGCGATCCTGACCGACCACAGCGCCGTCGACTATGCGGCGCTCGCCGCGCAGGCGCCGCTGGTCGTCGACGCGCGCAACGCGATCAAGGAACGGCATCCGCACGTCTTCCGGCTCGGTGCGCCAACCGCGGGTTCGTCCGCCGACGGCCGCCGTTCCGGTTCGGCCGAGGAGGCCGCCTGACACATGCGCATGGTGTTCTGGGCCTCGGCGTTCTTCGTCGCCTACGTGTACGCGGGGTATCCCCTGCTGCTCGTCGCGTGGGCACGGGTGCGCCGTGGACGCAGCGCGCCGCCCGACACGAGCCTTCCCCCCATCCCTGACGACCGGCTGCCGCACCTCTCGATCGTGATCGCCGCGCGGAACGAGGCCCACCAGCTGCCTGCGCGCATCGACAACCTGCTCGCGCTCGACTATCCGCCCGAGCGCCGGCAGATCATCGTCGTGTCGGATGGATCGACGGATCGTCCCGACGCCGCGCTCGCACGATTTGGCGGGCAGGTCGACCTGGTCGCGATCCCGCGGGCCGGGAAGGCGGCCGCGCTCAACGCGGGCGTCGCCCGTGCGGGCGGCGAGGTGCTGGTGTTCGCCGACGCACGGCAGTCGTTCGCGATCGACGCGCTGCGAGGGCTGGTGGCGCCGCTCGCCGACCCGGGGATCGGTGGAGTCAGCGGCGAGCTCGATTCTCGGGTGCGAGACGACGGCCGGACGCCGGACGAGCGCCGACCGGCGGTCGGCGCTGCTCAAGCCGCACCGTGCAGAGCGGCGCGCGGGAGAGCGCCGCGGACACCTCGCGTCGAGCGTGGGCGACGGGGTCGGCTTCTACTGGCGGTACGAAAAGGCGCTGCGTCGGCTCGAGAGCGAAGTCGGCTCGATGCTCGGGGCAACCGGTGCGATCTACGCACTGCGCCGCGCTCTGTGGCAGCCCCTTCCGCCCGGCACCATCCTCGACGACGTGCTCGCGCCGATGCGCGCGGTGCTCGCGGGCAGCCGGGTCTGCTTCGAGCCGCGTGCACAGGCGTTCGACTACACGCCGCCCGATGCGAGCACGGAGAGCCGCCGCAAGATCCGCACGCTGGCAGGCAACGTCCAGATTCTCTGGTTCGAACCGCGCCTCCTCGTGCCATTCGTCAACCCCGTGTGGCTGCAGTACAGCTCACACAAGGTCGGGCGGCTGCTCGTGCCCTACGCGCTGATGACGCTCCTGGCGTCGAGCATCATCCTGCTCCGGCACGTCGCTCTTCTATGCGTTCGCACTGTTCGCGCAGTGCGCCTTCTACCTGCACGGCGGATACGGCGCGTGGCTCGAGCACTGGCAGGAGGTCCGCCCGGCGCAGCCGTCGGTGGTGCAGCGCACGGGCAGGGTCGCCTTCACCATCGTGGTCATGAACGTGTCAGCGGTCGCGGGCGTCGGTGCGGCGATCCTCGGGAGGCGGGTGTGGCGGTAATCGGGAGTCGCGAACGGCTGGCGTTCAACTTCGGCGGCGGCACGGTGCCTTCGCGCCGCGTGGTCGACGCCGCGATCGCGCGCGAGAACGAACCGACCTTCGCCACCGCTCCGTACGCGGAGCCGCGGGACTGGGGCTATGCGGGACTGCTCGCCTTTACCCTCGTCCTGATGACGCGTCCGCAGGACACGCTGCCGTTCCTCGATCCGTCTTCATCTCGCCGAGATGTGCGCGATCGTCGGCATCGCGCCGATGGTGCTCCATCGCTTCGCGAGCCGGCTGCCGGTGTTTCGGGTCACCCCTGAAACGACGCGGGCTGACCGCGCTCGGCGTTGCGATCCTCCTCACCGTGCCGTTCTCGGTCTGGCCCGGCGGCTCCTTCGGCCTGTTCACCGATTCGTATCTGAAGCTGCTGGTCGTCTTCGTGCTGATGATGAACACGCTCACCACGCCGAAGCGGCTCGACCAGATCACGTGGCTCATCGTCCTGTGCTGCGGGTTCATCGCGGCGCGGTCGGTGTTCGACTACGCGCGCGGGATCAACCTCGTCGAAGGTGACCGGCTCGCGCGGACCGGTGGGCGGCATCTTCGGCAACCCGAACGATCTGGCGATGAACATGGTCACGTTCCTGCCGGCGGCGGCGGTGTTCGCGCTGTCGCCCCGGTATCCGACGCCGCGGCGTGCATCGCCGCCGGCTTGCGCGACGATGATGCTCGCGACCGATCGTGTTCACGAAATCGCGCGGCGGCTTCCTGGGGCTCGCCGCCGTGATGCTGGTGCTCATGGTGCTCGGGCGGCAAGGTCAGGCGCGGATTGGCGGCGATGGCCATCGTCGCCGTTCTATGCGCCGCGCCGTTCCTGCCGGCGTCGTTCTGGGAGCGCATGGCCGAGCATCGTCGACGACCGCAAGGACAAGGAGCGAGTTCACCGGGTCTCGCGAGGCGCGGTGGCACGTGATGAAGGAGGGGCTGAAGGCGTTTGCGGAGCGCCCGCTCACCGGCGTCGGCGCCGGCCAGTTCCAGAACTACAACCCCCCGGGCCGGGTGGAGCGCTGGCGCGAAACGCACAACGCGCTGATCCAGGTCGCCGCGGAGACCGGCGTCTCCGGCTGGCCGCCTTCCTCTTCCTCGTCGCGTGCGCCGGCGTCGGAGCGAGAAGCACGCGCCGGCTGCTCGAGAAGCCCGCCCGCGCACCCGACCGACTGGGCACGGTGTTGCACGAGCCGGATCGCCGCGCGATGTACACGCTCACGGTGGCCATGACCGCCGGCTTCGTCGGCTGGTTCGTCTGCTCGTTGTTCGCGTCGGTCGCCTACAACTGGACCTTCTACTACCTGCTCGCGCTGATCGTCGCGAGCCGGGAGATGACGCTGGCTCGACTGCGCGCGGCTCGCGCGCTCACTGCCGAGCGTGGGAAGCCGGCTTCAGTTCCACCCTCACGCGTTTCCCACCCGTTTGCAACCGGCGGCAGATAGGTGCGGATTCGTGCCCAGTCAAAGGGACATCAGGCGCCGTCGGATGGTACCGGCATTGCTCTGCCAAACGGACGAGTCGTTCGCTTTGGAGAAAATGCCTGAGCTCAGGGTCGTTCACACGGCGAGTGCCGCCGCCTCGTCGCACCAGGACGGCGTCAGGGGCGACCAGACATGCGACCGCCGGGCGGCCACCTCGCCCACCCGATCAACCTGGTGAACGACACCGTGTATCGGCGGACGCGGGCGGGCGTCGCCAGCGCCTTCCACAGGCTCGACGACGGGATCGCCCGCCGGCGTGGCGGCCCGCTGCGCGTGCTGTTCGAAGCGGCATCGCCGATGAGTCTTGCCGTGTTCGGTCCGGTTTTCCGCCACCTGAACGGCGACCCCCGGCTCGAGTTCTGGTTCACCAGCTGCGATCGCACCTGGGACACGCGCGCCATCTTCTCGGCGGTCGGCGTCAGCCGTCGCGTCGTCAGCGCGAAGGCGGTGCGCTGGGCCAAGTTCGACGCGTACATCAACACCGACTTCTGGGACATGACGTGGCTGCGTCGCCGCACGCGGCGCGTGCATTTTTTTCATGGCGTCGCGGGAAAGTACGGGCTCGACGCGCCCGTCCGCATCGCGCCGGTCGTGGCGACCTTCGATCGGCTCATGTTCCCTAACCGCGACCGCCTGCAGCGCTACTGGGAGGCCGGGCTGATTGATCCGGAGTCGCCGAAGGCGGCGCTCATCGGCTACCCGAAGGTCGACTGCCTGGTCGACGGATCGCTCGACCGCCGCGCGATCGCTGCAGGCCTCGGCCTGGACCTCTCGCGCCCGACCGTGCTGTACGCGCCGACGTGGTCCCCCTACTCGTCGCTGAACGTCATGGGGCGCGACGTCATTGCCGCTCTCGGCCGGCTCGACGTGAACGTAATCGTGAAGTTGCACGACCGCTCGTACGATGCCACGACGCAGCGGGTCTGGCGGCGTCGACTGGCACCTGAAGCTGAACGAGCTGTGCCGCGAACACGGCGCGCTGCTCGCGGAGGATGCCGACATCTCGCCGTATCTCGCCGTCGCAGACGTGCTCGTCACCGACCACAGTTCGGTCGGCTTCGAATACATGCTGCTCGACCGGCCGATCGTCGTGATCGACTCGCCCGAGCTGATTGTCAGGGCGAGGGTGAACCCGGAAAAAGTGGCGCAACTGCAGGGCGCGGCCTTCGTCGCGCGCGACCGGTTCGACGTGCCGCGCGCGCGTTCGCGATGCCCTCGATAGCCCCCTCGAACACCGCCTGCAGCGACGCCGCATCTCGCAGGAGCTGTTCTACCAGCCCGGTAGTGCAACCGCGCGAGCCGTTGAGTGCCTGTACGGGCTGCTGGACATTTCAGCGCCACAGGCAGCTGCTGACGTTCACCCAGCGACGGAGGTGGCAGCCCTCTCGACGGGGCGCTAGGTCCACCGATGAGGCGCGACTGGATCAATTCGTGCTCCTACGAAGCTCCGCCGTTTCTTCCGAATCCAAGTGAACCGGGCGCGCTGCCGCGCCGTTGAGTAACGAGGCCGTCATTCCTATGTCCACGTCGCCTGCACAGCGGTTCTGTCAGGTCGTTGCACCGATAGCCGCACTGATTCTCTGCCTGGCGACCGCGGCACCGGCATCCGCCGCGGATCAGGTTTACTTCTCGGCGGTCGAGGACGTCGGGGCCCGCCTCGTCGAGCGCATCTACGCCGAGACGACGCGCATCGACATGTCGGCCTGGTACCTCACCGACTACAGAGTGAAGGACGCACTCCTGAACCGCCATCGTGCCGGCATCCCGGTCCGCCTGATCGGCGATCGCGGCTCGATCTTCGAGATTGATGACCACACGAAGAACACCTTTTACGAGCTCGCCAGCCAGGGCGTGCCGATCCGCCTGCGCTACAACCCCACGTGGTATCCCGAGATCGATCACTGGAAGGCCACGATATTCGTCGACCAGGGCATCGTCGCGTTCGGCTCACCCAACTACACGCCCTTCGAGCTCACGCCCGACTCGCCGAGCAACTACAAGGACGAAGTCGTCCTGTTCACCGACGAAACAGCCCTCGTCAACGCGTTCAAGACGAAGTTCGATCGCTACTGGAACGACACGCTGTCGGAGCCGGAGAGCCTGATCCCGACGGCTCCCTACTTCAGGAACTGGGACGACGCGTGCATGAACGAGAGTGAGTGTTGGGACTACCGGGTCCTGTACCCCAACGCGCCGCGGCCGAACATCAACACAGCGCGGCTCGAGAACGACTATCCGCTCCCCAGCAGCATGGTCTGGGGACAGGGACCGTCTTTCAACAACCGGCTCGTGACTGAAATCGAGGCCGAGCAGACCGCCATCGACTTCGTCATCTACCGCCTCACGGTCGACAACATCACGCAGGCGCTGCTCACGAAACATCAGTCGCTGCCAAACTTGCCGATCCGGCTGATCATCGAGCCGGACGAGTACGGCAACCGGAAGTGGCCGGAGTTCTGGATCACGCACGCGAACATCGACAAGCTCTGGGCGGCCGGCATCAACATCAAGCAGCGCGCGCACGCCGGCCTGACGCACATGAAGGTGCTGATCACGTCGAACATCGCCACGATCGCGTCGTCGAACTTCGCCGCGGCGTGGCAGCGCGATCACAACTACTTCTTGCCGCGAACCGCGAAGCCGACCATCCACACGGCGATCAAGAACCGTTTCCAGGCGATGTGGAACGACCAGGTCGGATTCGTCGATTTCACGCCGGACCCACCCGACCAGCCGACGCCGACGATTCCCGCACCCGGCGCCACGAACGTCCCCACGACGACGACGCTGACCTGGGATCGTGCCGTGTTCGCGACCAGCTACGACGTCTACCTCGGTACGTCTCCCGGGTCGATGGAACTCGTCGGCCAACGTGCCGGCGCAGCTCGTGAACGATCCGCCGCTTACGTATTCGTACGTGCCGCCGTCGCCGCTCGCGCCGAACACGACCTTCTTCTGGCGAGTCGTCTCGAAGACCAATGCCACGCCGCGCGATCCGTCGATGATCGCGTCCAGCTCGAACCAGTCGTTCACGACCGCGAGCAGCGGGCCTCCCGGGGGGCCGATCCCGAGTCCCTGGCTGACGCAGGACATCGGTGCGGTCGGTCAGGCCGGCAGCGCGACGTTCGCGACCGGGACGTTCACCGTGCGAGGCGCCGGCGCAGACATCTGGGGGAATGCGGACGCACTCCGCTATGTCTATCAGGGCGTGAACGGCGACTCCGAGATCGTCGCGCGTGTCACTGCCGTGCAGAACACGAGCCCGTACGCGAAGGCCGGCGTGATGCTGCGGCAGGCCCTGACGGCCGGTTCCGCCCACGTCGTGCTGGACGTGCGTGCGGACGGGTGGGTCGAGTTCATGACGCGCTCGGCCAGCGGTGGCAGCACCACGTACCGTGTCAGGTGTATCGCAGCCAGCGCCGACATGGCTGAAGCTCTCGCGCTCGGGGAACACCGTCACGGGATCGGTGTCCTCCAACGGCACGACGTGGACGCTCGTCGGCACGACGACGGTCTCGTTCGGCGCGGCTGCCAACCTGGGGCTCGTGGTGAACAGCCACGACACGGCCGTGCTCAACACGTCGACCTTCGAAAGCGTGACGCTGACGATCGGAAGCGACCCGCCGCCACAACCGCCGCCTGGGCTGCCGACGCCCTGGACGACACAGGACATCGGAGCTACGGGCCTTACGGGCGGCGCCTCGCACTCGAACGGCGTCTTCACGGTCGCCGGCGCAGGCGGCGATATCTGGGGGACCACGGACGCGTTCCGCTACGTGTCGCAGACGACGTCGGGTGATGTGGAGATCGTCACGCGCGTCGCGGCCATCCAGAACACGAATCAGTACGCAAAGGCCGGCGTGATGCTGCGGCAGGCCCTGACGGCCGGTTCCGCCCACGTCGTGCTGGATGTGCGTCCGGACGGGTCGGTTGAGTTCATGACGCGCTCGGCCAGCGGCGGCAGCACTTCGTACTTGTCCAGCGGGTCGCAGCCAGTGCCGACCTGGCTGAAGCTCTCGCGCTCGGGGAACACCGTAACGGGATCGGTGTCCTCCAACGGCACGACGTGGACGACGGTCGGCAGCACCACCACCACGATCCCGGCCTCGGCGAACATCGGCCTGGCGGTGACGAGCCACGACGTGAATACGCTCAACACGTCAACGTTCGACAACGTCACGGTCGGGACGCCGTCAAATCCACCGCCGCCCTGGACTGCCGACTCCGTGGACGACACAGGACGTCGGGACGACCGGCCTGACCGGCAGTGCCTCGCACTCGAACGGCGTCTTCACGGTCGCGGGTGCGGGTGGTGACATCTGGGGGACCGCTGACGCCTTCCGCTACGTGTCGCAGCCGACGCCGGGTGACGTGGAGATCGTCACGCGCGTCACCGGCGTGCAGAACACGAGCCCGTACGCGAAGGCCGGCGTAATGTTGCGTCAGGCCCTGACGGCCGGGTCCGCCCACGTCGTGCTGGACGTGCGTCCGGACGGGTGGGTCGAGTTCATGACGCGCTCGGCCAGCGGCGGCAGCACCACGTACCTGGCCGGTCTATCGCAGCCAGCGCCGACCTGGCTGAAGCTCTCGCGCTCGGGGAACACCGTGACGGGCTCGGTGTCCTCCAACGGCACGACGTGGACGACGGTCGGCAGCACCACCACATCGATCCCGACATCGGCGAACATCGGCCTGGTGGTGACGAGCCACGACGTGAACACGCTCAACACGTCCACGTTCGCCAACGTCACGGTCGGAACGCCGTCCAACCCACCGCCGCAGCCCCCTGGCCTGCCGACACCGTGGACGACACAGGATGTCGGGACGACCGGCCTGACCGGCAGTGCCTCGCACTCGAACGGCGTCTTCACGGTCGCGGGTGCGGGTGGCGACATCTGGGGCCCGACCGACGCGTTCCGCTACGTGTCGCAGACGACGCCGGGCGACGTGCAGATCACCGCGCGCGTCACGGCCATCCAGAACACGAATCAGTGGGCGAAGGCCGGCGTGATGCTGCGGCAGTCGCTCACCGCGACCTCGCCGCACCTCCTGCTGGACGTCACGCCGGGCGGCACGATCGAGTTCCTGTCGCGGGCGGCCAACGGGGCGGAGACGACGGTCGTGGCGTTCGGGTCGCAGCCGGTACCGGCGTGGCTGCGGCTGTCGCGGTCCGGCAGCACGGTGACCGCTTCGGTCTCGTCCAACGGCACCACGTGGACGACGGTCGGCAGCACCACCACCACGATCCCGGCCTCGGCGAACATCGGCCTCGCGGTGACGAGCCACGACGTGAACACGCTCAACACGTCCACGTTCGACAGCGTCGCCGTGTCGACACCGTCCAATCCGCCGCCGCCTCCGCCGACCGCCACGAATGTCGTGATCTACGCGAACGACATTCCGGCAGCGGGGCGCCACGGCACCTGGGCGACCGCCTCCGACAGCGGATCGCCGAGCAGCGTGAAGCTCGTGTCGCCTAACGCGGCGGCCCCGACCGTCGACACGCCGCTGGCGTCGCCGACAAACTACGTGGACGTCACGTTCAACGCCGAAGCGGGCACGCCGTACCGCATCTGGCTGCGGCTCAAGGCGCTGAACAACGACAAGCTCAACGACGCCGTCTGGGTGCAGTTCTCCGACTCGCTGTTCAATGGCGCACCGATCTACCGGACCGGCACGACCTCGGCGTTGCTCGTCAACCTCGCGACCGACGGCTCGGCGTCCAGCCTGAATAACTGGGGCTGGCAGAACGGCGCGTACTGGCTGAGCCAGGCGACGACCCTTACGTTCCAGAACAGCGGACCGCACACCATTCGCATCCAGATCCGCGAAGATGGTGTGCAATTCGATCAGATCGTGCTCAGCCCGAGCACGTACCTGAGTTCGTCGCCCGGGTCGGTGACGAACGACTCGTTCATCGTGCCCAAGCCGTAGCCGGAGGAGCATCGGCCGTGCACACGTTCTCCGTCGTGATCGCGACACGTAACCGCCAGGCGCTCCTGGCGGACGCGCTCGACGCGATCGCGGCGCAGGACTGGCCGGCCGCGGCGGTCGAAGTCATCGTGGCCGACAACGGTTCGACCGACCGGACATCGGCAGCGGTCGCCGACTTCTCCCGGCGGCCCGGCGCGCCGTTCGTCCGCTACCTCTTCGTCGCGGAGCCTGGAAAGTCCGCGGCGGTCAACCAGGCGCTCGCCCTCGCCTCTGGCGATCTTGTTGCGCTGACCGATGACGACGTCCGTCCCGAGCCGTCGTGGCTGCGGGCGCTGGCCGCCGCGTTCGACGAGACCGGCGCGGACTTCGTCGCCGGCCGCATCCACCCGGCCTGGGAAAGTCCGCCCCCGGTGTGGCTGTCACCCTCGCTATACGGGGTGCTGGCAGTACCTGATAACGGCACCGAGCGGATCGCCATCACGCCGGATCACCACCAGGTCGTGCCGATCGGCGCGAACATGGCCGTTCGCCGCTCGGTGGTCCGCCGGCTTGGCGGCCTGCGCGTCGACCTCGGCAAGCTCGAAGGCACGCTGCGCACGGGCGAGGATCACGAGTTCTTTCTCAGGATGCTGCACGCCGGCTGTCGTGGGATGTACGAGCCCGCCGCTGTCGTGCACCATCGCGTCGGCGCCGAGCGGCTCCACCGGCGTTACTTCAGGCAGTGGCTCCACCAGAACGGTCGTGACGTCGCGCGGCTGGAAGCGGACTACCCTCCTGCGCCGTGCCGGCGCCTGCTGCGGGCGCCCGGTTATCTGTGGCGACGGGCCGCCGGCGACGCAGCCGGCGTCGTCAAGGCTGCCGCGCGCCGCGATCCCGCCGCGCAGTTCGGATCGTCCGCACGCCTCGTATGGTTCGCCGGCTACCTGCGGGAGACATGGTTCGGGAATCGCGGCGCGGCTCGCGCGTCGCGCAAGCGCTCGAGCGCTCCGCCGTTGGCACCGCAGGCCGGCTAGCGATGGCGACCGTGAGCATCATCATTGCGACCTTCAACCGCGCCGCGATGCTCGACCGGTGCCTCACGCACCTGTCGCAGCAGCGGTTCGCCTCGGGTGACGAGGTCGTCGTCGCCGACAACGGCTCGACAGACGGAACGGCGGCCGTGGTCGCGCGGCACGCGACGGCGTTCCCCGTCGTCCTGACGCGCATCCTTGCAGTGACTCCAGGCAAGTCGAACGCACTCAATGCGGCGCTCACCGCGGCACACGGCGACATCCTCGCCTTCACCGACGACGACGTGGCGGTTGGACCAGAGTGGCTCGCGACCCTGCGGCGCACGTTCGATGACGCCACCGTGACGCTCGCGGGCGGCCCGGTCAATCCGCTCTGGGAACGGCCCGCGCCAGCGTGGCTCCGTGCCATGGGCGGCGACCACTCGCGGCTCGCGGCTCCAATCGGTCTGCTCGACTACGGGCCGTCACCCGCCCCGCTCGGCCCGCGCACGCTTCTCGGCGCCAACATGGCGATTCGGCGATCCGTGCTGCTTGACCTGGGGGGCTTCGCCACGCACCTGGGCAAACTGCGCGGGACGCTGCTGTCGGGTGAAGATCACGAGTTGTGTCAGCGGGTGCAGGCCGCGGGCTGGCGTGCGCTGTACGTGCCGGGCGTGCGCGTCCGGCACTGGGTGCCGACGGAACGCATGCGGCTCTCCTACTTCCTGCACTGGTTCTACTGGTCGGGTATCACGAATGCGACTATCGAGGCGCAACGCCAGACGGACTCCACGCACCTCGGGCCCCTGCATCTCCTGAAGCAGTTCACCGCGGGGCTCGCCGGGGCCGCGGCCCTGGTCCTCCGCGGCTCCCTGCCCGCCGCCGTCGATCGTGCATTGGATTCTGCGTTCGCTGTCGGGTATGCCGCGCGCCGCTGGGGGCTGGTCGCGCTGGCTGCGTCTCCCGCCCCTCCTCCGGCGAGGAGTCTATGAAAGTCGAGCGCGTCTCCATTCTCATCTGCACGTACAACCGGGCGGACATGCTCCGCGAGACGCTCGCGGCGATACGCGAGCTCGATCGGCCCGAAGCGTGCGATGTCGAACTCCTCGTCGTCGACAACAATTCGACCGACGACACGCCGAACGTGGTGAGGGAGGCCGCCGCGGCGAGCCCGACACCGGTCAAGTACCTGAAGGAGTCGCAACAGGGCAAGAGCTTCGCGCTGAACCGCGGGCTCGTGGAGGCTTGCGGCGACATCATCGCGCTCACCGACGACGACGTGCTGCCTGGGCGCGACTGGCTGTCGCGCTATGTGCGAATGTTCCGTGAGCGCGACGTGACCTTCGTGTTCGGCAAGGTCCTCCCCCGCTGGGGCGGCGTCCCGCCACCGGAGCTCCTGACGGCGCGGGCGCAGGACATCTGGGGACCTCTCGCCATCGTCGACTACGGCGATGCGCCGATCGAATACACGCCTGAGAGCCAGGGGCAGCGGCTCCCCATCGGCGCGAACCTCGCGTTCGCGCGGTCGGCGCTCGTCACGATCGGCGGGTGGCGCACAGACCTGGGGAAGGTGAACAACACGCTGATCTCCGGGGAAGATCACGAGATCTTCCTGCGAATGAAGCGGCACGGGCTCTATTCGGGGTTCTACGATCCGCTGGGAACGGTGCGCCACTTCGTCCCCGCCGAAAGGCTGACGCGCCGCTACTTTCGGCGGTGGTTCTTCTGGCACGGCAAAACCACGGCGCTGATGCTCGACGACCTGTTCTCCGACCTCGATCTGCGGCGCGTGCCCCGAATCGGCGGCGTGCCGCGCTTCATGTACCGCCAGGCCGGGGCGCAGTTCTTCCGCTACGTGCGGATGATCGGGCGTGCGGACGCGCTCGCGCTGCTGATCGAGGAAGTGAAGACGCTGCAGTACCTCGGGCTGTTCACCGAGTGCTGGCGTCGCAGCTTCACGCGCCAGGCGCCTCAGACGCGCCACGATCCGGCCGGAGCGGCCGCCGTTCGCTGACCACGGGACGGCATGTTCTTCGACACACCGGTGTACGCCCTCTTCCTGACGCTGGTGGTGCTGGTCTACTGGCGTCTCGAATGGCGGCGCCAGAACCAGATGCTGCTGGCAGCCAGCTACCTGTTCTACGGGTGGTGGGACGTCAGGTTCCTCGGGCTGATCGCGGCGTCCACGATCGTCGACTATTACTGTGCGAGGGCGATTGCGCGCTCCGACGACACGCAGCGGCGGCGCACGCTCCTCGTCGTCTCTCTCGCGGTCAACCTGGGGTTCCTCGGCGCGTTCAAGTACTTCAACTTCTTCGTCGACTCGTTCGCGGCCGTGCTCGAGGGGCTCGGCTTCTCGAACGTGCCGGTGACGACACTCCGCATCCTGCTGCCGCCCGGCATCTCCTTCTACACGTTCCAGGAAGTCGCGTACATCGTGGACGTGTACCACCGGAAGCTGGAGCCAGCGGACTCGCTGATCGAGTACGCGCTCTTCATCAGCCTGTTCCCGCATCTCATCGCAGGTCCGATTCAGCGCCCGAGCCACCTGCTGCCGCAGGTACAGGCCGGGCGTGTCTTCGACCAGGAGCGGTTCTTCAGCGGGTTGATGCTGATCCTCTCGGGGCTGTTCCGCAAGACCGTGATTGCGGACAACTGCGCGCTCCTGGCCGACGCGGCGTTTTCAGGCCGGTGGGGAGAGCCCAACCTGGCGACCGTGGCCATCGGCACGTACGCCTTCGCGTGGCAGATCTACGGCGACTTCAGCGGCTACAGCGATATCGCGCGCGGCAGCGCCCAACTGCTCGGATTCCACTTCATGGTGAACTTCCGGCAGCCGTACCTCGCGACGAGCCTGCAGGACTTCTGGCGCCGGTGGCACATCAGCCTCAGTTCGTGGCTGCGCGACTACCTGTACATCCCGCTCGGCGGAAACCGCCACGGGGAGGCGCAGACCTACCGCAACCTGATGCTCACGATGCTGCTGGGCGGGTTGTGGCACGGCGCGAACTGGACCTTTGTCGTCTGGGGCGGGATCCACGGCGCCGGGCTCGCCGTCGAGCGTTTCCTGACACGCGCGCGACAGGTAGTCGGGCTGAAGGCGGACGGCGCGGACGACAGCGGCGATGCGGGTCTCTTCGCGTTGCGCCCGTGGCTCTCGCGCATCGTGATCTTCCACCTCGTGTGCCTCGCGTGGATCTTCTTCAGGGCGGAGTCCGTCGGAGGCGCCTTCCAAATGTTGCGGGGACTCGGGACGCTGGCGTGGGCGCCGGAATACGGAATCGCCCTTCGCTTCCTCGTGGTGTTCACGCTGCCGCTCTTCCTGGTCGACCTGATCAACGAGGCACGCGATGAGGAGTACGTGTTCGAAACCGCAGTGAACGTGCGTCGCGTCGCGACGGGTCTCGCCATGATGATGCTGGTCGCGGTGTTCGCGGCCAACCAGCTCAATGCCTTCATCTACTTCCGTTTCTGATCTGCGGCGGGCCACCGTCTGGCTGATTGCCGGGTGCCTGCTGATTGCGCTGGGGATGGAAGTGTCCGCCCGCGTGGGGCTCGACCGCGCGAGCCGCATCCAGCGCCGCATGGTGCAGGAGTACGTCGCGGCGCGGGCGATCGGTCAGGACGGCACATCGGGCCACCACGTGCTCGTCGTCGGGAACTCGCTGCTCGACGAGGGGGTGCAGTTCGATCGACTGCGGACCGCGCTCGAGTCGCGGTACGACGCGCGCCGCTACATGGTAGAGCAGACCGTCTACTACGACTGGTACTACGGCCTGAAGCGGCTGTACCGCGAAGGGGCACGTCCGGACATCGTCGTCGTGATGCTCGGCACCGGGCATTGGCTCAGCGCGAACATCCGCGGCGACTACTCGGCGCAGTACATGATGAGCGTGGCCGACCTGCCGAGCGCAGCGCGCGATCTCGAAATGCACCCGACGCAGGCGACGGGGTTCCTGTTCGCCGGCGTGAGCAAGTTCTGGGGTGCGCGGGTCGAGATGCGTAATTTCGTGCTCGGCCGGCTGATGCCCGACGTCGGTCAGCTGATGAACTTCTCGAGCGCCATCGACCGCCGCCCGATGGTGCAGGCCGACATCACGCCGGTTACTCGTCGAGCGGATCGCGCGGATGCGGGACGTCACCGACGCGCACGGAAGCGCCCTCGTGCTTCTGGTCGCGCCGGTGCTCAACCCGGACGATGGATCGATCGGGCTGATGGAAGCGGCCCGGTCGGCCGCCGTACCCGTGCTGCGCCCCGTGGCGTCGGGCGCCTTCGGACCGCAGCTGTACAGGGACGGCTTCCACTTGAACGAGGCTGGCGCCACGCAGTTCACCGATCGGCTGATCCCGGCGCTCGCGGGCGAGCTGCAGGTCGCGTTTCAGCAGGCGGAGGCGCGCCGCGCGGTGTCGGCGGTGAGGAGCAGCGGGCACTGAAGCGCCACGTCCAGAGTGTCCTGAAGGGTCCGCCTGTCGGGTCCGGTCTTCAGACCGGACCATTTTGGGGCGTTTCGGACGGCCCGGTCTAAAGACCGGAGCCTACAGAACGCTGCAGCGCATTCAGGTATCGAAGGCCATCAACCAGGTTCTCGAACCGGCTCCCCTCCGATTCGTCCTCGACATACCGCTGCCGAACGCCGACCGCATCGGCCGCAGTGAGCACGCTCGCGAAGTCGAGGCACCCTTGTCCGACAGGTACACGCCACCCGGTCCCCGCTTCCCACGGCGAGCCGTGGAACGGCGTGGGCATTCCCGGCGACATGTCCTTCAGATGGAGGGCACAGATGCGGCTGCCGTTCTGACGCACGAACGCCACCGGGTCGCATCCTCCCGCAGCGAACCAGAACACGTCGACCTCAATCCTCACGGCGTCAGGGTCGAGACGCTGCATCAGCGTGGCAAAGCCACTGGACTCCTCGAGCTGCGCGAACTCGAACGAGTGCGCGTGGTACGCGAGCGTCAGGCCGGCTGACCGACAGCGCTCGCCTCCCCTGTTCATGGCGTCCGCGAGCCGGCGGTAATCATCCAGGCAGGTGCGCTCTTCCGGCAGCAGCAGCGCGATCGTGAGGGTTCGAAGATCGGGGAGGACGTGGGCCTCGTCCAGGATCTCGTCGAGTGTGACGATTCCCGGAGGCGGGATGAAACGCGGGTGCTGCAGCGCGGTCGTGGAGTGCCGCCAGACATCCCACGTGCCCGTGACAACCGGCGTCCGGATGAAGCCGCCCGTCGCTGCGAGGCCGGCGTCGCCGAGGGCGATGCGATTGGCGACCAGCAGTTCGAGGTGCGCTTCGACCTCGCGGCATCCTGCATCCGCGAGCCGCTGAAGCCGCCCGGTCACGTGAGCGTCGAACATCCACGGACCGACGACCGCACCGAGTGGTGACGCGCTCACCAGGCCGCCTGCCTGGGCCGCCCGGTCATCGCACGCGCCGCGTCGTGTCGAAGCAGGCCGGCTCGCGGTAGATCTTCGAGACGGTCGCGATCGCCGGATCTTCCTCCCTGATCGCCTGGAACAATGGCTCGGTCGGACGCCACAGATCGTTCACAGGAGCGTCGTGATGCGCAGGCATGAATACCGCCGGGCGATAGGTCCGGACGTACTCCAGGGCCTGCCGCGTTGTGAGCGTCGGCAGCACCGATGCGGCCGTTGCGAGGAGCGCGAGGTCCACTCGGCCGACGGCAGCCATCGCCGCACGCTCGAACTCCGTGACGGCTCCGCCGCTGTCGCGGTACAGGATGCGGTACCCGTTGTCGAGCGTGATCAGGTACGCGATCGTGCCCTCGGCGGCGATGCGCGGATCGTTGGTCCCGCGTTCGCGGATCGTTCGCTGCTCGGAGGTCTCCTCAGGCGTCAGTTTCGGTGTCGTCCGCTGGAGCGCCTCGCCGAACGCAGCCCGCACGTCAGCGGGCGGGTCGCCGTGGCGGGCGAGGATCGGCTGCACCGTCATGCGCTCGAATCGCAGCTCCTCGCCCCCCTTGCCGGTGACCGTGCGCACCTGCGTGGCCGGCACCTTCTGCGTGAGCAGCTTGTCGGTCGTCGCTGGCGCGCCGACAACCGTCGCACCGGTGCGCAGCGCAATCGACGCGGCATCGGCCATGTGGTCGTGATGACCGTGCCCGATCAGGATGGCGCCGGCGCGGACGACGTCGGCTGCCTTGAAGCCGATCGGCGGGTAGATGCTGCCGCGGTCGAAGGTACGCATCGAGCAGGAGCACCTGATTGCGGTACGCCAGCTCGAAGTTCGAGTAGCCGGTCCACCGCACGGCGAGCGACTCCGGCCGGCCGGGGAACGGGCCACCAGTCGACACCATCGTGCGGACCTCGCAGCCCGGGTCACGCGTCTGCGCCGATGCAGGTGCCCCCGCGCACGCGATCATGAAGGCGGCAACTGCTGGAACGAAGCGGCGCATGCGCGTCAACGGCGGCTGCTCACGCGAAGCTCGCGAACCTGCGCGACCGCATCCTCGATCTGCATCTCCAGGATCTTCTTGCCGAACAGTGCCGTCGCCTTTGCCGGATTGCCGACGTGCCCCTGGCCGTCACCACTCTTGCCTGGGCCCATCCGGTCGAAGCGCAGCATGGACGGGTTCAGGTACATCAGGCTCGAGGTGTCGTGCGTGCCGGCGTGCGAGCCAGCGTCCGCCTGGCTGACGCCCTGGCTGACGACGTAGTCGTCGCCGCGCCCGGGGTAATACGCGCTGATGTGGTGCACGCGGGCCGGAGTGGTGGACCACTCCTTGTTCAGCGCCTCGGCCACCTGCTTCTGTCCATCCTGATTGCCGCCGCTGTCGCCGACGAACACGATGTCGGTGAAGCCATGCTGCCTCAGGCTTCGCGCCGCGTACTCGAGCACCTTCATGAACACGTCTGGCGGCACGGTGATGGTTCCGGCAAAGCGCATGTGCCCCGTGGGCGGGGTCACGTCGCCTTCCGGCACGTAGGCCACGACCGGCGCGACCAGCGCGTTCCCGAGTTGGGCGGCGATCTGCCCCGCTTTGTACTGCACGAGGAAGTTGTGCTTGCCGAGCACCATGTGCGGTCCGTTCTGCTCGGTGCCTCCCGTCGGTACGATCACCGTTGTCTTCCCGCGCGCGACCGTGTCGCGGACCTCCATCCAGGTGAGGTCCTCGAGAAAAACGCTATCGGGCTTCGGCACTGAGGGCGCCTGCGTGAACACCGGCGACACCATCAGCAACAGCCCGAGGATCGACCACACTGTCCGCCGCATTCCGGCCTCCGTGTCGACGGCTGAAGGCCTCAGGGCACCATCGACCCGGGAATCCTATAACAATGCCGACCACGCGAAGGCGGCCGTACAAAGCAAAGGGGTCCGGCCGAAGCCGGACCCCTTTGGCGTGTCTGCAGGCGGATGAGACTACTGGACTCGGTAGTCGGCCACGACCGGGTTGTGATCCGACAGCGACGTGTACGGCGTCCAGGAGTTGGTCGGCGTCGCGCGCCAGCCGCCGTCCATCGACCGGAAGATGTAGTCGAAGCGGACCGCGTTGTTCACCGTGTAGCCGTTCTGGTTGCTGCCGGTGTAGTCCTGCCACGTATCCGTGTACTGGCTCATCATCGTCGTGATCCAGTACTCGCCCCACCATGAGTTGAAGTCGCCGCCGATCAGGCGCGGACCGCCGAAGTTGAGCGCCCACGTCATCAGCTGCTGCAGCTGAATCGAGCGATGCGTGGTGTTGTAGTAGTCGAGGTGAGTCGAGAAGACGTTCACGTCGACGCCGCCCACCCGCACCGTCGCCTGCGCCACCGAGCGGTTCGAGGTACATCGCCCAGTAGTCTCCGGTGGCGTGCATCTGATAGGCGTTCTGCGCGACCACCGGCAGGCGCGTGAGGATCACGTTCCCCTCGGTGCCCGCCGCATTGATCACAGGCGCCCACACGACCCTCCACGAGTTGCCGGTGAACTGCTCCAGCAGCTGGCGGTACCGCTCCGGCTGGTTCTCGTTCCAGGTCTCGACCTCCTGCAGCGCGATGACGTCGGGCTGTTGGCTCGCCATGAACTGCGCCTGCGAGGTACAGGTCGTGGGCGCCGTAGGCGGTGTTCCCATGCTGGATGTTCCAGGTCATCATGCGGAACGAGCCGCTCGGCGTGTACCCGCCGCCGCCGCCGCCGCCGCCGGCCTCCCGAGTCGCCGCCGCTGCCCGCGACGACCGCCACGCGATCGACGTTGATGCTGCCCCAGTCGACCATGAGCGTCAGCACCTGCTGTCCCGCGGCAAGCGTGACCGGCACGTCGACCGTCGTCCACGACTGCCAGCCGCCGGTGGACGACACCGGAACGGCAGACCAGACGCTGCTTCCATTGAAGCCTACGTGCATCTGGCCGCCGGAGCCCGAGGCCACACGAAGCTGCGCGGTGTAGGAGCCGCCGCTGGTGACGTTGACGGTGTAGTTCAGATACTCACCCGCCGCCGTCCACGCGACGTTGTAGCCGCCCGAGCTGGCCTCGATGTCGACGCCGGTGTAACGGTACTGCCCGCCGTTGTTCCCCGACGAGGTGTCGTGGTACGCCACGCCCTCGCCGCCCTCGTCGAAGTCCTCGGCCTGGATCGTGCCCGGCACGGACCAGGGAGAGCCACCGAAGGGCCACATCGCCGCTGCAGCGGGGCTGCCGGTCGACCCTCCGTCGCCCGAGCCGCCGCTGGATACGACGATTTTGCTGATGTTGAACCCCGCGGTCTCGAAGAGCAGCGTGAGGACCTGCGTGCCGGCGTTGAGCGTCACTGGCAGTTCGAGCGTGGTGTAGGCCTGCCATCCGCCGGTCGCGCGCACCGGAACGGAAGCCCAGACGCCGCTGCGATTGAAGCCGACTTTCAGCCAGCCGTCCCCGCCGGGCGAAGCCACGCGCAGTTGCACCGTGTAGTGGCCGGACGCACCCACGTTGACGGTGTAGTTCACCCACTCGCCCGCAGCGACCCAGCCGATGTTGTTGTTGCCGTCGACGCTCGGCTCAAGGTCGACACCGTCGGAGCGGTACGCGCGACCTGCGTTGGTGTACGACCCGGTGTCGTGGTACGAAACGCCTTCGCCGCCCTGGTCGTAGTCCTGCGCCCAGATGGTCCCCGGCAGGCCGATCGGCGAGCCGTAGATACGGGTACGATCCGTCTTGCGCTTGTGCGGTTGCACCGGCGACGGTCATCACGGCGAACGCGCACACACCCAGCAACGGTCGTTTCAGCATCGGCCCTCCACGGCACTCGCACGATTCCCCGCCGGATGCCCGGACGTGCACACCACCAGCGACCTGGCAGGGGTACGCGTCGAGCGATTGAGGCGAGGGGGACTAGGGATTGGAAATACAGCTCGACTCAGATCGATCAGTGAGTCGCGCCGCAAAGTGCGGGGCAAGCCTCGGACCACCGGCGCGGCGTGCGGATTTATTGTGACTTTTGTCACATGCGGCGTGGGAGGGTGCAGGAGTGCCTGCGGAAACAACTCAACAGTTTTGAAAAATTTGCACACCTCCGCGTGGCACAGGAGGCCTTGCGCCCGCAAATAGGCGGCTTTCTCTGGATGAGTAAAGAGTACTCATGAGTTTCAATTGCCGACAAACAGAGCTGAGCAATTTCACTTTTCTCCGACCGTGCACTGTCCATGAACAGACACCATACGGTGAAATCCAGCTCTTCATTTCAAGACAGACCAGATGAGATCGTGAGGTACAACATCCGTTAGTCGGTTACGATTCCGTAAACTGCAGAGCTAGCCCTCCTACCCGTAGTTCCCCGTTTTCCCGCCAAAAACCAGCTGCTGCCGAGCTGGTACCTCCGTTGCCCTTCCGTATGTGTCCGCGGACACCACGCCGCAGACATCAACCCCTTCAAAGAGAGCACGGAGTTACGACTATGCGGAAAACAGCCCTGATGGGTGCGTGGGCGACGTGTGTCTGCCTGGCAATCGCACCGATTACGGCGCAGGCAGCACCGGGCGACGTCGTCCTCTACGCAACGGACGCAGTAAGAACGTCCGGCGCGTGGACGCGCACCGCGGATGCCACGGCGGCAGCAGGAACGAAGCTCGCGTCGACCGACAGCGGCTGGTCTCAAACCACCAGCGCCCTCGCCTCACCGACGCACTTCATCGAGTTTTCGTTCGACGCGCCGCCGAACACCGCGTATCACGTCTGGGTCCGCCTTCGTGCTCTGTCGAACAACAAGAACAACGACTCGGTCTACGCGCAGTTCTCCGACGCGGTCACCACGGGCGGTACACCCGTCTACGGCATCGGCACCACCAACTCGCTGACGCTCAATCTCGCCGCTGGCAACAACGGCAAGATGAACGGGTGGGGCTGGGTCGACGGCGCGTACTGGCTCTCACAACAGTCGACGATCGCCTTCACCAGCAGCGGCGCGCACACGCTGCGCATCCAGACGCGCGAGGACGGCATCTGGGTGGACCAGGTGGTCCTGAGCCCGGCCACCTACCTCACGGCCTCGCCGGGCCAGCGTTCGGGCGACTCGACGATCATCGCGAAGCCGCCGACGGCCTCGTCGCCCTCTCCGCTGCCGTTCAGCGGCGCAGCCATCGCGCTGCCCGGCACCATCGAGGCGGAGGACTTCGATCACGGCGGTGAAGGCGTCAGCTATCACGATGCCGACACCTCGGACGCCGGCAGCAGCGGCTACCGCGATTCGGGCGTGGACATCGGTGACGCCAGCGAAGGCAGCTCTCTGGTCGGGTGGACCGCACCCGGCGAGTGGCTCCTCTACAGCGTGAACGTGGCCGGCGCAGGCCAGTACGTGCTCGAGGCGCGCGTCGCTTCTCCCGTGCAGGGCGGCACGCTCCACGTTGAGTTCAACAACGTGAACGTCACCGGGGCCATCGAGGTGCCCGCCTCCGGCGGCTGGCAGTCGTGGACGACCGTCTCGAAGGTCGTGACGCTTGGTGCGGGCCCGCAGTTCGCGAAGGTCGTGTTCGACACGGCGACCGCGTCCGGCCTGGCAAACCTGAACTGGGTCCGCGTATCGCCCGTGCCGCCCGGCCAGATGCTCCCGGGGCCGTCGATCGCGCTCCCGGGCACGATCGCACTCGATCAGTTCGACAACGGCGTCAGCGGCGTCGCCTACTTCGACACGTCGGCCGGCAACAGCGGCGGCGTCGGCCCCGCGACCGACGTCGACCTCGAACTTGGCGGTCTCGGCGCGACGAACATCGGTTGGATCGCCGACGGCGAATGGGTCACCTACAGCGTGAACGTCGCCACGGCCGGGCCCTATACGGTGACCGCGAAGGTCGCCTCGCCGAACGTCACGGGACGCATCCGCGCCACGCTCGGTAGCGTGACGCTCGCCCAGCTGGCCGTGCCGAACACCGGTGCATGGCAGGTCTACCAGGACATCACCTGGACCGCGGACCTGCCGGCCGGCCCGCAGAAGCTCACGCTGTTCTTCGACGCCGGTGGCTTCAATCTGGGCTCGTTCGCGGTCGCCACGCCGACTGGCCCGCTGCCGATCCCTGAGCCGCTCCCGGCACCGTGCAACCCGATGCCGTGCCCGATCCCCGACCCGCAGCCGGGCGACCCGCAGCCGGCGCCAGCGCCGACCGGACGGCAGATCGTCGTCAACCAGGGAGGCGACCTGCAGGCCGCGATCAACAGCGCCGTGGGTGGCGACGTGATCCTGCTGCAGGCAGGTGCGACCTTCGCGGGCAACTTCGTCCTGCCGGCGAAGAGCGGTGACAGCTACATCACCATCCGGACGAACATCACCGATCCCGTGGCGCCGGGGACCCGCATCACGCCCGCGACCGCGGTGAACCTGGCGAAGATCAAGTCGCCGAACACTTACACGGCGCTCGCGACCGCACCGTACTCGCACCACTACGTCCTGCAGCTGCTCGACTTCCCGGCCAACGTCAGCGGCTACGGCGAAGTGATCAGCCTCGGCGACGGCTCGAACGCGCAGAACTCGCTGGCGATGGTGCCGCACCACCTCTACGTGGATCGCGTCTACGTCCACGGCGACGCCGCGGGCCAGAAGCGCGGGATCGGCCTGAACAGCGCGTCGACGATCATCCGCGATTCTGGACATCTCGAACATCTGGACGATCGGACAGGACTCCCAGGCGATTGCCGGCTGGAATGGTCCCGGACCCTACGCCATCCACAACAACTACATGGAGGCGGCGTCCGAGAACTTCCTCCTCGGCGGCTCGGATCCGGCGATCATGAACCTGATCCCGTCCGACATCACGTTCACGCGTAACTACCTCACGAAGCCGATGTCCTGGCGGTCACGCGGCGACATCAACGTGAAGAACATCTTCGAGCTGAAGAACGGGCAGCGCGTCAAGATCGACTCGAACATCTTCGAGAACAACTGGCTGGCGGCGCAGGCCGGCTATGCCATCGTGTTCACGGGGCGCAGCCAGGACGGCCTGGCGCCGTGGAGCGTCGTGCTCGACGTGGAGTTCACGAACAACATCGTCCGGCACGTGACATCGGCCATCAACATCCTCGGCCGTGACTACCGGTTCCCGAGCGGAACGTCGTCACGCTTCACGTTCCGCAACAACCTGTTCGATGACATCAGCGGCTCGAAATACGGCGGCGACGGCCGGTTCATGCTGATCAACGGCGGCGTGGACATCACCGTCGACCACAACACCATTATTCAGGACGGCTACTCGGCGCTCTACGCCGACACGAACCCCGTACAGCAGTTCAAGATGACGAACAACATCGTCCCGGACAACTCGTGGGCCATCATGGGCGGCGGGACCGCGCCGGGCAACTCCACGATCGCCGGCTTCTTCCCGAACGCGACGTTCCTGCGTGGCGTCTGGGCGGGCTCGAACCCGTCGATCTATCCGACCGGCAACTACTACCCGGCGAATCTCGCGGCGGTGGGATTCGTCAACATGACCGGTGGTGACTATCGGCTGTCGCCGACGAGCATCTACCGCGGCGCCGCGCTCGACGGCACGGACGTCGGCGCGAACATCGACGTGATTCTCTCGAAGACGGCCGGCGTGAAGTAAGCGCGCACCTCGACCAGGCGGGCGGCGTTGCTGAACGCAAGCGCGATCAGCAGCGCCGCCGCCACCACTCGCACGACACGGCGGGCGGACGTCTCGAGCCCGCCCGCCGCGATTCCCACCAGCAAGGGCACCACGTTCAACGAGTACAGGAACGTCTCGGTGCCGTAGACCCCGTACAGCACCAGTTCACAAGCGACGACAGCCAGCAGTACCCGCACGCCGCGACGCACGCTCCATTGACGAAGGCGGGCGACGATTCCCCACGCAAGAAGCGCCAGCCACGCAACCGCCGCCGCGCCCGCGACCGCCGTCATGTCGCGAAGGCCGCGACGCTGCACGCTGAGCACGGTCCCCCGGTTCGGTTTGAGGACTCGTTCGGGACCAGGTGCAACAACTCCGTTCACCACGAGCACCCTGGCCGCGGCTGCAGGGCCACCCTGTTCGCCGCGTGTCAGGTACCGCTGCTCGTTGCTGTAGCCGATGAAGAAGTCGGCGTTGGGTGTGACAGCCCGCTGGACCGCCCACAGACCGACGACCAGCGCCAGCGCCAAGCCTGTCGCTTCGAGCGCACGGGCAGGCCTGAGGCTGGCGAAGGCCGCCACGATGCCCGCGATCCAGTTGGTCACCGTGATCGAGAGCGACGCAGCGCTCGCGAGAACGAACCACCGGTCGTGCACGCGGACGTGCTCGGACGCTGCCGCGACAGCGATCGCGGTCATCATCGATGCGGACCCGAGCGCCGCGGTTTCCGGGACCGTCAGCCAGAACTGCCCCGCGGCCGTGCACGCCGTAAGGAGCGTGAAGAGCACCGCATCTCCCCGCCCGGCGCCAAGGGTCCGCAGCATCGCGTAACAGGCGGCGATCCAGGCGGCGGCCGAAATCCCCGCGATCGTGGCGACCGCCGCGGCCGGCGACGCGCCTGCGAACCGAAGCCCATACGCGATCGGCACCGTGAGCAGCGCGAACAGCGGGTGCACGGTCGCTCTCGAGTGGGCGGCCCACCGGTGCGTCATCTCGTCGGCGATGCGCGCCAGATCGCCCTCGAACCAGATGTCGTTGCCGGTCGCGGGATCGAGGAACCTCGAATCGAGCGACGCCACGGCCGCTGCGCACACGGTGCCGGCCACGATGGCAAGGACGACGGCAGTCGTCGCGTCCGAGGCGTGGCGGGTCATGGATGCGCGGCCCTGAGCGTGCGCAGGAGCAGACACCAGATCACCAGTGCGGCGATGAACAGATACGACTGCAGCGGGCTGAGCGGCGTGCCGTCGAACCGGTTGGCCACCTGAAAGTAGTTCGCCGCAACGAGCGTCAACCCGAACAGCGCGGCACCAGTGAAGCGTCCCGCCGGACGCGCCGCCGCAACGGCCGGCCAGGTGGCGGCAACAATCGGCGCCACCACGCCGTAGTGATGCTCCCACGCCACCGGCGCGCTCATCGTCGTGGCCAGCGCGATCGCCGACAGGTCGAGAACGGAGCCTCGTGCCCTCGCCGGTATCGCAAAGAGCGACACGCCGAGCATGACGACAGCTGTCGCAACGGTACCGAAGGCGACGGCCGGGTCCGGCTCGGGAAACACACCGGGCTGCCACGTCAGGCTGCCGCCTCCGGCGACGAGACGATTGAGGAGTCCATTCATCGACTGGTTCGCGTGAAAGAGCTCGCCGCGCTCGCCGATGTACGAGAGGACGCGAGCGTAGTCCAGCCAGTCCGCCACCCCTACGCGCGTGAGCGACGCCAGGAGGCCCACGACCGTGACGCCGATGGCCGTCGCCGTGAAACGCCACTCACGCCGGATGATCCCCCACATGAGCAGCGGCGCAACGGTCGGCTTGACGATCATCATCGCCCCGAGGGCCGCGCCGGCAAGCGCCGGCCACGAGCGCTGCCAGCACACGACGAGCAGGGCGAACAGCGCGGTGACGAGGGTCTGAATCTGGCCGAGGCTGTAGGCCTTGGTGATCGGATAGAACGTGAAGACTCCGACGGCGCACAGAACGGAGAGCGCGACCTGATCGCCGGTCGTTGCCTCGGTCGCGTCGGGCTGCACGAACGCACGCCTGAGGATCAAGGCAGTGGCGACGGCCGTCGCGAGCGTTGCGCTCCACGACAAGACGTTGAGGGCCTGGCGGCTCATGCCCCCAACGAGGGTGAGGGCGGTCGGCGGATACTGAAACTTCACCCGCTGGCCGAAGAAGACCTCGGTGTAGACGCCTGACCCGCCACGCAGCACGCGGGACCAGGCGACGTCGATCGGCTCCCACGAGTCGGCGTCCTGGATGCCGCGCAGCCACCGTCCCAGATGAAACCAGGTGGTCTCCGCGCCCTCCGAGGCAAACCAGATCGCGGCGCCGAGCGCCAGGTGTGCCAGGAGCCAGAGCAAGAGCGGCACGAAGGCGGATCGGCGGAGCACAGAGCCCAGCAATTCAATCCAGGTGCCGGGTCTGTTTCGAGCTGAGCGGTGGCACGTGAACGGCATGAGCGCGGACGGTGAGCACGTACGGTCCTTACCTCGTCCTGACGGCCGCTGCGGCCTGGACCATCTGGCGAATGGGCCGCGACCCTGCGCACGTCAGGCGTGGACTGATTGCGCTGTGGCTGGCGACAGCGGTCGCGGGGACACTCGTCGTCAGCCTCAGGAGCACCGGGCGGGGCACGCCGTTCGGCGACTTCGACAAGGCGTACTATCGCGCCGGACAGCTTGCGCTCGACCAGCCTGCTGCGCTCTACGACTGCCAGAACGCGGACGGCCTCTGCTTCGTCAACCTGCCGATCGTTGCGCTCGCATTCGTGCCTGTGGCCGCGCTATCACGGACGGCTGCGCACGCCGTCGTCGTTCTCGGCAGCCTGCTCACCCTCGCGCTGATCGTTCCGCTATTGATCCATCTGGTCAGGGCCCAGAGTCCGCCGGCGCAGATCGCGATCGTGACGCTCGTGCTCCTCAACGGGCCGCTGCACTACAGCCTGCGGCTTGGCAACCTGACGCACGTCGTCCTGCTGCTGATGCTGGCGGCGCTGCTGGCGCTGCGATCGGGTCGCGACGCGGCGTGCGGAGTGCTGCTCGGTGCATGCGCGCTGATCAAGCCACCTCTGCTCATCTTCCTGCCGTATCTGGCGAGCCGGCGCCCATGGCGCCCTGCGGCGGCCAGCATGGCTGCCGCGCTCAGCCTTGCCGTGATCGTATCGGTGTGGTGGTTCGGCGCCGGGTTGCATCAGGCGTGGCTTGCGCAGTACGTCGGCGGCCCGGGCACGAAGCCGATTGGCGCGTACAACGCCCAGTCGATCAGCGGCGTCCTTGTGCGACTCACGACCAGCGTGCACCTTGTGGACTGGGTAGGCGTGGACATGCCGCCCTGGTTCAGCGTCGCCCTGATGTTCCTGACGAGTGCTGTCGTCGCGCTGCTCGTCTTCGCCCTGTGGCGGGGCGGCAGCCCGCGGACTGATTCAGAGACGATCGCCGACCACTCGATGCTGCTCTGCGCGATGCTGCTGATCAGCCCGATCAGCTGGACGCATTACTACTGCTTCCTGCTCATCCCGATGGCGGCGCTCGCAACGCAGAGCCTCTCGACACGCGCTGCCGATGCCGCAGTCTGGTTGCGCACTGTCACCTGGCTGGCGACTGTATTCGTGTCACTTCCGGTGGCGCTGTGGATTCCTGGCAATCCGTTTTTTGGTCCGGTGGTTGCACGCGGGTTGCTCTCCCACTACGCAGCAGGTGCCGCGCTGTTTCTGTGCGCGCTCGCGTCGACGCGCTCGAGTCGCCGGTTCGGCCAGACTCGGCAGACTGAACCCGTATGGACAGAAGTGGAATCGAATTATCGATGAGCCGGCGCGTCGTCGATGTATCGGTTGTCGTCAGCACGTTCAACCGCTGCCGGTCGCTTCCGCGCCTGCTGGACAGCCTGCTCCAGCAGGCCGCGCCCGGCATCCACTACGAGATCGTCGTCGTCGACAACAACTGCACCGATCGCACGCGCGACATCGTCGCCGAGTACGTGCGCCGTCACCCCGATCGGGTGCGCTATGCGTTCGAACGCCGCCGCGGGGTGTCCTACGGGCGCAACGCTGGCGTCCGTGCGGCGCGCGCGGATCTCATCGCCTTTACCGACGACGACAACTCGGTGACGCGGACGTGGCTATCGCAGATCGTGGCGCTGATGCGCGCAAACCCTGACATCGCCGGCGTCGGCGGGCGTGTCCTGCCGCAGTGGCCGCGTACGCCGCCGGCGTGGATCGATCGCCGCCACTGGTCGCCGCTGGCGATCCTCGATTACGGCGAGCGGGCATTTCCGACCGGGCTGCACAGGCCGCTCTGCCTGCTGACCGCGAACCTGGCGCTGCGGCGCAGCGTGTTCGAGCGCGTGGGCGGCTTCTCGACGCAGTTTCCGCGCTGCCAGGATCACGAGCTGCTGCTGCGCGTCTGGCGCGCCGGCGAGCGCGTGCTGTACGCGCCCGACGTCGTCGTGTTCGCACACGTCGATCCGGTGCGGCTGACGCGGCGGTACCACCGGCGGTGGCACGCACGCCACGGGCACTATGCCGCGGCGATGCGCATCGAGGAGGCGTGCGACGAGCACGGACAGCTGCGGACCCGTCCCGCGGACACGGCCCGCTTCCGCGGCACTCCCGGCTACGTCTACGCAGATGCGGCCAGGCACGCGTGGGACTGGATGCTGTCGACGCTGGCGCGCGATCGCCGGGCGCTGCACCACGAGCACCGTCTCCGCTACCTCGCCGCCTACGTCCGGCGCACTGCGCAATTGAGCCGGGAGTGGCGGCCTGGTCTGGCTCGCGACGCCGCCGAGTTCGTCGCGGCGCACATTGGCCGGCGCGCCCGCGCCCTCAGGATGGCGCCCGCGCGATACGCGGCGGCGCACGCGGTCGTCACGTGTCTCCTGATCGGCTCGGCGTACGACATCGCGACCGGCACGGAGCACTGGCCCTTCTCCCCGTATCCCATGTTCTCGAGTGTCGAGCGCGAGCCGGTACTCGACTCGCTGGTCATCGCCGGCGTCACCGCCGACGCGGCGACCGAGCTGCCGCTGCGCGACCGCTCGTTCGTGGATCCCTTCGACCAGTGCCGCCTCGTGACCGCGTTTCAGCGCGTGCGCAACCGCCGGGACGACGGCACGCAGCTTCGCACGATGCTGGGTGATGTGCTCGCGCGGTACGAGCGGCTGCGGCACGCCGGCCGGCACGAGGGTCCTGCGCTCCGCGCGATCCGGATCTACGCGGCCCACTGGACACTGGATCCGCACGCGGCCAACGTCGACACCCCGGACTCGATGACACTCCTGGGCGAGGTCGCCGCTGCGGGTCAGTAGCCATGCGGCCCCTCCCGTTCTCGTGGAACCGGTTCTGGTTCGAGCCGTCGGCTCCGACCGATCTGGGCGTGTCGCGGCTGCTGTTCTTCGCGGGCCTGCTCGGGATGTACTGGTTCGAGGACTTCAGCGCATGGGGCCGCGTCTCGCGCGCGTTCTGGATGCCGCTGCCGGTCTTCGAGCGGTTACACCTGGCTCCGCTCGGGGAGGACCATCTCGCCGTGCTCCAGGTGATCTGGCGCCTGTCGCTGCTCACGAGCGCCATTGGACTCCAGACCGCTGCCAGCATGTGGGTGGCGTTCGTCCTTGGCTTCTACCTCCTCGGGCTTCCGCACAACTTCGGCCACACGTTCCACTTCGATGCGCTCCTGGTGATTGCGATGGGCGTCCTGGCCTGCTCGCGCGCGGGCGACGCCATGTCTGTGGACGCGCGCCTGGCCGGCCGGCATCGTGCGCCGAGCGGCGATTACACGTGGCCCGTGCGGACGATCTGGGTCGCCATGGCGCTCGTGTTCTTCGCAGCCGGCCTCGCGAAGCTGCGGTACGGCGGCCTGGCGTGGATCTTCTCGCAGAACATGAGCATCGTGCTGACGCGCGCCGCGTATCATGTCTCGGATGCCGACCCCATCACCGGCGCCGGGCTGTGGCTTGCGTCGCATCCCTGGCTGAGCCACGCGGTCGCGGCAATGACCGTCGTGATCGAGCTCGGGTTCGCCATCGCCCTCTTCTCCCGCCGCGCGCGCCTCGTCATGGTGCCCGCGGCGTTCGCGATGCTCGTCGGCATCCGGGTGCTGATGGGGCCGACCTTCGGTGGCTTCCTCATCGCCAACGTGTTCTGGGTGCCCTGGAGCGTCGTGTCGGACGCTCTCGCCTCACGAGTCGGGACACGGCGGCGTCACGCCGCCGTGTCTCCGGCAACGACCGACAGATGACGCAGTCGAACGCGCAACCGTTGCATCACCTCCCAACGAAGAGACATCAGCCATGACGCAACTCGCAGACATCCGTGCGTGGGAAGAAGCCGAGATCGAACGCAGCAGCGTGGAAGCGAAGCAGACGCCGATCGAGCGTCTGCGCATGTCGGAACGCAACCTGGCGCGGTATCTGAGCCCGCCCGCGGATACGCCGTTCCCGCTGGATACGCCTTTCATCTGATTGGCCAGGTGCGCGACAGAGTCGTCCTCGACTACGGCTGCGGCAACGGAGAGAACTCGCTGCCCCTGGTGAAACGCGGGGCGCGGGTCATCGGCCTCGACGTGTCGGAGGATCTGCTGGCGCTCGCGCGGCAGCGGCTCGCGCTGCACGGCGTCCGCGATCGCGCGGTGTTCACGGCTGCATCGGCGCACGACATCCCGCTCCCGGACAACTCGGTGGATGCCGTGATGGGGATCGCGATCCTGCACCACCTTGACCTGGCGCTGGCAGCCCGCGAGATCCGGCGCGTCCTGAAACCGGGCGGCCTCGCGATTTTCCAGGAGCCGGTAAGGAACTCGCGATTGCTTCGCGTGCTGCGGGGGATGATCCCGTACCGATCCGAGGAGGTCTCCGACTACGAGCGGCCGCTCACCGACCCCGAGCTGCGCGAGTTTGCCTCGGGCTTCCGCGACTACCAGTCGCGCGCGTTCTCGCTGCCGTTCATCAACCTCGCGCAGGTCGTCCCGCCGCTGCGCCGGTTCATTCACGGGCTCTACCGGATGGACGGCGCCATCCTCAAGCGGACGCGGATTCTCGACGACTACGCCGGCATCCGCGTCGTCTGCATGATCAAGTAGGCGGCAGCTACCGGACCGGCGGCAGCGGCAGCCGGCGCGCCGGATCGCGCACGAGACGCAGGTCGGCGCCAATCGCCTGGCCGTCGGTCGCGCCCTTCGTCCACGGGCTGTCGGGCAGGAGCCGGAAGTCGCTGTTCGAGAAGTCGATGAACTGGCGCCTGAATTCCTGCATGGACGGAAAGAGGTTGCCGGGTGGATACCAGGACGGGTTGCCGCCCGCGATGACGTTGCCGGAGATCCGCGCCCCGGGCAGGTTGTTCCGGATGCTGTCGTTTCCCGGCGCACGCGCGCTCGCGATGATGCCGTATGCGCCGTGCCCGGTCAGGTTGTTGGTGAACGCGAAACCGTCCACCGTCCCGTCGACTTTCGCGATGCCGCTCGAGTCACCCTGGATGATGGTGTTGTGATCGAGCGTGACGTAGCGCGGCCCGTCGGTCATCTGCAACAGGTAGCCGTCGCCTCCCCCTGCCTTGCCGTCGAGCCCCTCGATCACGTTGTTCTGGATGACGATGCCGCTCGTCTGGCGCGACGGGCGGAGGTAATCGGTGCCCAGCACCTGGAACGCGGCCGCGACGTCGCGGATGATGTTCCGCTGGAACCGGATGTTCTCGAGTGTGCACCACGGACAGCCGCCGTCCTGGTTGCGGACCGTGAACAGCACCGCGTACCCGGACTGCGCCTCGGCCCAGTTGTGTTCGAAGAGGTTGTCCTCCACCACCACGTTCCGCGCATTCTTCAACTCGATCAGGTTCTTCACCTGCCAGTGCATGCCCGGCTGTCTCCAGGCGAGCGGCTTCGAGACGGTGTTGCGGCGGATCGCGATGTCGGCAGGTATGAGCTGCAGGATCGACGGATCCGCGCCGCCGAACAGGATGTTCTCGCCGGCGCCCTCGAGGTAGTTGTTGTCGATGATGAAGGGGCCGGGCCCGTTCCAGCCGGCGATCGCCTGCGAGTCCTGCCCGATCGCCTTGATGTCGCTGACATGTGAATTGGTGATGCTCGTTCGTCCGGCATTGAGCGCGATGCCGCGCTTCTGCCCGACGTCGGCGTCGCCGTGGACGTAGACCCGATCGAGCACCAGATCGGAGGGAACCGTGGCCAGGACCTTCTGCGCGGTCGATCCGTCGCCGAGCGCAATGATGTCGCCCGCGCCGTCGCGATTCGCCATGAACTCGACGAGCTCGATCCGCCAGTAGCGCGCGCCCTGCTCGGTGGCGAGCGCCGGCATGTTGTTCGGCGAGCGGAGCTTCGCGAGACCCGATGCCGCCTCGGGCGTCATCCGCTCGCCGGGCGGCACCGGATCGGAGCCGGCCGTGCGGACGATGACCGGCCTCGTGTCGCTGCCGCTCCTGCCCTTCAGGACGTAGTTGCCGGTGTAGATCGCGCCGGACGCGAGGAACACGGTTTCGCCGGGCCGCGCCGCATTCAGCGCCGCCTGGAGGTCGCCGCCGGCCGGGACGTTCAGCGTGCCTGCCTGCGGCTGCGTCTGCGGCAGAGCCATGAACAGCAGCACCAGCAGAACCGCGGCAGAGAGCGTCCAGGTTCGTCGCATGCCCGTCTGACTCAGCAAAACGGATACCCATCCATGCGGAGACATGCGACCCAGTGGCTCAGGCCTTGCACCTCGACCGCGGTGCTCAGCCATGACAGGACCCGCGCATGACCCGATTGCGTAGCGACCTCGCGGAAATGTTCCGCGAACAGTTCGAATTCCGCGAACTTCTCGTGCAGATGACCGCACGCGACCTGCTCCTGCGGTACAAGCAAACCGCCATGGGCTTCGCGTGGGCCCTGCTGACACCGCTCACGAACACGCTGATCTTCTCCGTCATCTTCATGCGTGTCGCGCCGCTGGACACGCCGGTGCCGTATCCCCTGTTCGTGTACTGCGGCATGCTCGCATGGAACTTCACCGCGTCGGCGCTGCGCTTCGCGGTCACCTCGCTCACCGCAAATACCACGCTCGTGACCAAGGTGTACTTCCCGCGCGAGATCTTCCCGTTTTCGGCGGTCGCCGTTTCGCTGGTCGACATGGTGGTGGCGTCGAGCGTCCTCATCGCCATGATGGCGTACTACCGCATCGTGCCGGGGCCTGCGTTGCTGCTGCTTCCGGCGGTTCTCCTCGTTCAGGCGTGCCTCACGCTCGCCGTTGCGCTGTTTCTCGCCATGGCGAACCTGTTCTTCCGCGACGTGAAGTACATCTTCGAAGTGCTGCTCACGGTCTGGATGTTCGCCAGCGCGATCGTCTATCCGATCGATGCCGTACGCGGAGGGGTGTTCGGCCTGGTGGTGCGTCTCAACCCGATGACGGCGATCGTGGACGCGTATCGCCGCGTCATCCTGTACGGTCAGCCTCCCGACCCGGTGGCGTTCGCGTCGGTTGCGGTCCTGAGCCTGATACTCCTGCCCGTGATGTGGCTGGTGTTCCACCGATCCGAATTCAGGTTTGCTGAGTACATCTGAGGACGGCGGCGCGGCGCGGGGCCGGTCGGGAAGAGACGCGAACCGATCGACAGCGGGTCCGTTTCAGCGCAGCGAGTCAAGCGCGAGCCGCACCTTGTCCTCTTGAATCTGGTGGAGTTCCACGACGGCCTCCGTGAGCGTGGCTTCGCACCACGCACGCGCACGCGCCGGCGCGGTGCGGGCGGCCTCCCGCGCATCGCTCGACTGGCTCAGCAGCGGCCGCTGGGCGGCCATCTGGCTGAAACGCTCGGCGGATCGTCGAATCGCCTTGGCATCCTCATCCAGGTGCGCCCGGTCGGCCTCGAGCCGCAGGTCGAGCGGACGATGCTCCCCGGCGAGCGGTCCGCAGGAGGGCGTGCCGTCCGAGCTGAAGGCGAGAAATATCACGCCCATGAGCATGGCGGCGATCGTCCCGGCGGTGGCCGCGTTCCGGCGTCTGCGGGTCATCGGGCCTCGCCAGGTGCACCGGTTGTCGCCAGGGCGACCGATGGCGGGATGACGGCGACGGCGCGACGAGCCAGCCGGTGGAGCCGGAGTTTGTAGGCGCGCCGCACCAGTTCCGGAGCGACGCCGAGGGCGGTGGCGAGGGCGGCATACCTGGTGCCCTGCCCGCGCCGGTGGAGTTCCCGGAAGTGGGATTGCGCTTCCGCGAAGTCCTGCCGCAAGAGAGCCGCTTTACCCAAAGTGAGTAACCTCTCGCCCCGCAGGCGATCGACTTGCCGATCGATCGCACCAAGCTCGTCCGCTCGCGGCCTGTGGCGGAACTCCCTCGCCTTGAGCAGCACGCGCTCGATGCTGTCGAACATCGCGCGCTGGTCGGCGCTCGCGCTGTCCTGGCGGCGACGATACCGACCGAGCGGCCTTGGATTGGTCCACAGCCGGAATCCCCTGGCGGCGACACGCAGCCAGAACTCGTAGTCCTCGCTATGGAAGAACGCTTCGTTGAAGCCGCCGACCGCCTCGTACACCTCGCGGCGGAACACCGACATGATGAACACGGAGTCGACGTGTTCAATCAGATCGAGGAACACGAGCTCGCGCGGTTCGGCCGGCCACGGACGCACAGGCTGTCCGTCCAGCGGACCTCCACGGTTGAGGGCATTGCCGCTGACGACGGCCAGTTCCGCGTCGCCCCGGAACACGCGGAGCTGCTCGGCGAGGAACGTGCGGTCCCACTCATCATCGGCGTCCAGGAGCGCGAAGAAACGCCCGTGTGCATGTTGCATCGCGACGTTGCGCGCGTGCGAGACACCGCGGTTCGGGCCTCTGAATCCGCGTATGCGGCTGTCCTGCTTCGAATACTTCGCGATGATCGCCGGGGTGTCGTCGGTCGAACCATCGTCGACCACGATGTGCTCGAGATTCGGATAGGTCTGGTTGAGAACTGATTCGATACACTCCGCCAGGTACGCACCTGCGTTGTACGCCCCGGTGATGACGGTGAGAACGGGTTGTGTCGAAGGTGGAACTGAAGCCATGACGACGTGTGCCCGGTGTTCTTGGCAAGTCGCGTTCCACCAGATGGGCTGAGTCGCTGGCCCGTACGCGGGTGATTCAGCAGAGCTGATGGCCGTCCTCTTGCAGCGCGTCACCCGCCGATGATCCGGATGCGCGCACGAGAGTGGCCCCTGGTGGGGGCACCGGTCTCGGTGAGCTGGCGGCGTGTACTGCTCGGTGCGGTACTGGCCGCCATCACGCTATACGCCGCCGCCACAGCGGCGCGCATCGTCGCCCGCAAACATTACGTCTTTCTGGCGGACTACATCCGCTGGTCTCTCACGCCCGCCCCGCCTGTCAGTGGACCGACGCACATTCTGGTCGTCTTCGCGGATCACTTCGAGCCCGATCGTCAGCCCGCGACGGTCCAGCGGTGGCTGGAGCGCTACGAGCGTATGGCGGCGCGACACCGCGACGCGTCGGGTCGTCTGCCGCAGCACACGTGGTTCTACCCTGCGGAGCAGTACGAGCCGGCCATTTTCGAAGAGCTTCGTTCGGCGATGCAGCGCAACCTTGGAGAGGTTGAGTTTCATTTTCACCACGACTACGACACAGCTGCTTCCCTGCGATCGGGCCTGGAGCTGGGCCTCCAGCGTTTTGCCGACTTCGGATTCAACCGCACGATCGACGGCCAGACGCGCTTCGCGTTCGTGCACGGCAACTTCGGCCTCGACAACAGCAACGGCCCGTACGCCTGCGGTGTGAACACGGAGCTGCAGATTCTGCGGGACCTGGGGGCGTTTGCCGACTTCACGTTCCCGAGCGTCTACATGGACTCGCAGCCGCCGTCGGTGAATTCGATTTACGCGGCGGCCGACGACCCGCGGCCACGCTCCTACGACCGTGCGTACCCGCTCGGCGCGCTCGACACCGGCGAAGCGGACCTGATGATCCTGCAGGGGCCGCTCCTTTTTGCGCCGTCGTGGCGTATCCGGCGCCTGTTCCTGGAACTGGACGACGGCAACATTCACGCGGCGATGCCGGCAAGCCCGACGCGCGCGGATCGCTGGGTACGCGCCAACGTCCACGTCCCGTCGAGGCCGGAGTGGGTGTTCGTCAAGCTCTTCGGCCATAGCGCGTCGTCCGAGGACGACACCAACGCCGCCACCGGCCCCGATTTCGACTCGATGCTGGACTACCTGGAGCGACGCTACAACGACGGCGAGCGGTACGTGCTCCACTACATCACCGCGCGCGAGGCGTACAACATCGCGATGGCCGCTGCGGACGGACGCTCGGGCAATCCGCGCGACTTCGTCAACTACCGCGTGCAGCCCTATCTCGCGAGCTCCGCGCCGCACATGGCACCTTCGTCGGGCGATCGGCAGTGATTGCTGGCCTCAGCCTTGCAATTTGTGTGAAGGCTCATGCGTAAGCTGCGCGTCGCGATCGTTGCACCCTCCCTGCGCTTCCTCGGCGGGCAATCGATCCAGGCCCAGCGCCTCCTCGCGTGCTGGCGCAACGATCCCGCCGTCGACGCCTGGCTGGTGCCGCACGATCCGCTCCCGCCCTGGCCGTTGAGCGAAGCGAGGCGCATCAAGTACGTGCGGACGGCGGTCACCGAGGCGACCTATCTGCCGCTGCTCGTCCGCGAGCTCCGCCGCGCCGACGTCGTCCACGTGTTCTCGGCCTCGTACGCGTCGTTCCTGCTCGCGCCGGTGCCGGCTGTTGCCGTCGCCCGCGCGCTGCGCAAACCGGTGGTGTTGAACTACCGCAGCGGCGAAGCACCGGATCACCTGCGCCGGTCGCGGATCGCGCGCGAGGTGCTCTCGCGCGTGGATCGCAACGTCGTCCCGTCGCAGTTCCTCGTCGATGTCTTCCGTCAGTTCGACATCCCCGCGGTCATCGTCCCGAACATCGTCGACCTGTCGGACTTCCGGTTCAGGGCGCGCACAACGCTCGCGCCGCGCATCCTCTCGACCCGCAACTTCGACGACCTGTACAACGTCGCGTGCACCATCCGCGCGTTCCGGCTGATTCAGGATCGTCGCAAGGACGCGTCGCTCACGCTGGTCGGCGGCGGGCCGAACGAAATGGCGCTCCGCGCGCTCGCCCGCGTGCTCGCGCTGTCGTCCGTCTCGTTTGCCGGACGCATTCCGCCGGCCGACATCGCCGCGCATTACGACGCGCACGACATCTATCTTCAGAGTCCCGACATCGACAACATGCCGGCCTCGATCATCGA
This sequence comes from uncultured Acidobacteriota bacterium, assembly GCA_963748265.1. Classification (GTDB taxonomy): domain Bacteria; phylum Acidobacteriota; class Vicinamibacteria; order Vicinamibacterales; family CAVVIG01; genus CAVVIG01. The sequence continues at coordinate 492,356 of CAVVIG010000010.1, forward strand.
GGCCTTCGCGAGCGGCCTGCCGGTCGTGTCGACGCGCGCCGGCGGCATCCCGGCGATTCTCGAAGATGGCAAGCACGGTCTTCTGGCGCCGCTCAACGACCACGCCGGTCTGGCGCGGCGCGTCCTGACCCTGCTCGAGGATCCGGCGCTGACGGCCCGGCTCACGCTGTCCGCTCGTGAGACGTGTGCGCGGTACACGTGGAGCGCCGTGCGGGATCAGTGGCTGGAGGTCTACCTCGGCGTGCTGCCGCGAGCGGCACAGCGCCGGAATCGGCAGGAGACGCCGTCGTCGGGAGATCCGGTGGTCCACCAGTCGGTCGGGTCCGCCGGCACGGCCAGCGCATGACCGGCACGCTGGCACGCGTCGCCCGGATGGACGCCGACGAGGTCCGGTGGCGCGCGCTGACGTGGGGTCGCAACACGGTGGACCGCGCGTGGTCGGCCGCGCGCCCACCTCAGTGGCACCGTGAGGCCCTGGCCTCAATCCTGTGTGACGACGGGTTTGCACGCGAGGCACGACTGCAGGCGGCTGCGCGCGACTGGCCAAAGGCGCAGCGGGCGCTCGCAGGCGCCGTGCTGCATGCATCGCCGCGGTTCGTGATCACGCCGTCGGTGCGCGAGGGCCTCGTCTCGAGGATTCTCGGTGCCTTTCCTGAGAGCGCGGCCGACGCCGCGCAGCGTGCCGACCGGATCGTCGCGGGCGACTACGACCTGCTCGGATACAAGAACCTCCGCTTCGACTCGGAAGCCGGATCGCCCGACTGGCATCTCGATCCTGTGCACGGGCGGAAGGGGCCGTTGCAGTTCTGGTCGACGGTCCGATATCTCGACCCGTCGTATGGCGACCACAAGATCATCTGGGAGCTGAATCGCCAGCAGCACCTGCTCGTGCTCGGACGCGCCTACTGGCTGACCGGCGATCGAACCTACCGCCAGGCGGCGCTCGATCGCATCGCAGGCTGGATTCGCGCGAACCCGCCGCTTGTCGGAATCAACTGGGCGAGCATGCTGGAACTTGCGTTCCGCGTGCTGTCGTGGACGTGGGCCCTTCAGTTCTTCGTCGACGAAGACGACGACCGCGATCCGTGGCTCGTCGACTGCATCGTCGCGCTCGACCGGCAGCTGCAGCAGATTGCCCGCAACCTGTCGTACTACTTCAGCCCGAACACGCACCTGCTCGGCGAGGCGCTCGCCCTCTACGTGGCCGGCGCGGCGCTCCCGTGGCTGCGTCGCGCGAACGAGTACACCGATCTCGGTCGCCGGGTGCTGCTGCAGGAGCTCACGCGCCAGGTCGGCGCCGACGGCGGACACCTCGAGCGCTCGAGCCACTACCACCGTTACACGCTGGACTTCTACACCCTCGCGCTGATCGTGGGCCGCATCGTGTCCGATCCTGCCGCGGAGCAGTTCCGCGCTGCCGTTGCGCGCCTCGGATTCGCGGCGCGGCTGCTGGCGGACGACCAGGGACACCTGCCGCACATCGGCGACGACGACGGGGGCATGCTGCTCCCGATCTGTGGACGCGCACCCGACGACGCGCGCGACAGCCTGGCCGTCGCCGCGGCGCTGGTCGACCGCGCGGACATCCAGGTCGGGCCGGCGCCCGAGGAGGCGTACTGGCTGCTGACGCAGCCGTCGCTCGCATTGGCGCTCCAGCGGGCGCGCGACGCGCGGGCTGGCGACGCCCTGGGGTCCTCGGCGCTGCCCGAGATGGGCTATTACGTGTCCCGCTCGCTCGCCGGCGAGCACCTGGTCGTCGACGCGGGCGCCCACGGGTTCGCGAACGGCGGCCACGCGCACGCGGACGCGCTGTCGCTCACACTGGCGGTGCGCAACCTGCCGCTGTTCATCGACCCCGGCACCGCGTCGTACACGATCGACCCGGCTGCACGCGATCGCTTCCGGTCGTCCGCGCTGCACAACACCGTGGTCGTGGACGGCCGGACGCAGTCACTGCCGTCGGGCCCGTTCCACTGGCAGCACACGGCAAACGGCGTGGCCCACGTGTGGCGCACCAACGCCGCGTTCGACTACCTGGAGGCGTCACACGACGGGTACGCGCCGATCGAACACCGGCGTCACGTGCTCGCGCTGCACGGCGACCTGCTGATCGTCGCCGACGTCGTCGACGGCACGGGCGAGCACGACATGCTCGTGCACTGGCACCTCGATCCCGAATGGACCGTCCACCCCGCGGTGCGCCGGGTCGTGCTGCGCCACGGGAGCGAACAGGTCGGTGTCGCCGTCTCCCATGGCACCGTCGAGGCCGTGCGCACGGAGGAGGACGGGGTCGGATGGGTCGCGCCCGCGTACGGACGCGTGGAGCCGACGACGACGCTGCGCGTCTCGATGTCGGGGCAGACGCCGCTCTGGATCGTCACCGTGGTCGGTCTCGACGCGTCGAACCCGGTGGAGTCAGTCGATCCGCTGCCCATGTGGGCGCAGGCCGGCACATTCGTGCGGACCCACGCCGTCCGCATCGTGCGGGGTCACTCCACCGACATGTTCGCGGTCGCGGCGCCTGCGCGCTTGAGCCGTGACATGTCGACGTCGGCTCCGCCGTTCGATACGTGGCGCGCCGGAACGTGCGAAAGCGACGCGCGAGTCCTCTTCTGCCGCGGCAGCAACGGGCTGACGCGCATCGCTCTGGTCGATGGTTCCATGGTGCGCGCCACCGACACACCGGCCGTTCACCTGCAGCTGCCCCGCGTCGCGCCCGATCTCCATGTCGACCTGTCGCAGGGGTCCACGCGTTCGGCCGGTTCAGCACGCGTGAGCGGGCCGTCGTTCGGCGCGCAGGTCGAGCTCGCCGGTCATCACGTGCCGGTCGCCGTCGAGCGCCGGTCGCTCGCGCGCTCGGGCGGCGCCGTGCGCGGAGTGCAATGAGGGGCCGCTGGCTCCGGACATCAGGACATGTGCGGTATCGCAGGATTCGTTGAACGATCCGAAACGGCACGGCCGCGCGAGGACGCGCGGGCGCTCCTGACGCGCATGTGCGAGGTGATCCGCCACCGAGGCCCCGACGATCAGGGAATCAGGGTCGACGCGGCCGCGGCGCTCGGCATGCGGCGACTGAGCATCATCGACCTCGCAGGCGGCAATCAGCCGATTCCCAATGAAGACGGCAGCGTCTGGATCGTCTTCAACGGCGAGATCTACAACTTCCGCGAGCTGCGCTCGGAGCTGGAGGCGCTGGGCCACCGCTTCGCGACGTCCAGCGACACCGAGGTGATCGTTCACGCCTATGAGAGCTGGGGCGCTGACGCGTTCGCGCGCCTGCGGGGCATGTTCGGACTCGCGCTGTGGGACGCGTCTTCACGAACGCTGCTCGTGGCGCGCGACCGCGTGGGGATCAAGCCGATCTACTACGCCGAGACGCCCGGCGGGCTGTACTTCGCCTCGGAGCTCAAGTCGATCCTCTGTGCGCCGGACGTGCCCCGCGACGTCGACCTGCACGCGCTGGATCATTTCCTCTCGTTCCTCTACACCCCGCGCGACCGGTCGATCTTCGCGCACGTGCGGAAGCTGCCGCCCGGCCACGTGCTGACGTGGCGCGACGGCCGGACAACGGTCACACCGTACTGGCAGCTGCCGGCCACGGAAACCTTCACCGGCACGGAGCAGGACGCGATCGATGCCCTCCGCGACGTGCTGACCGATGCCGTGCGCGCTCACCTCGTGAGCGACGTGCCGCTCGGGGCGTTCCTGTCTGGTGGCGTCGACTCCAGCGTGGTCGTCGCGCTCATGGCGAAGGCCTCCGGCGCCAGGGTGAAGACGTTTTCGATCGGGTTCGACGAGCCCGCGTTCGACGAACTGGAACACGCACGCCGGGTCGCGACGCACTACGGTACGGATCACCACGAGTTCGTGGTCCGTCCCGACGCTCTGACCATCCTGGACGACCTGGTGCGCCACTTCGACGAGCCGTTCGCAGACGCGTCGGCGATTCCGACCTGGTACGTGTCGGCGATGGCACGGCAGCATGTAACCGTCGTGCTGTCCGGTGACGGAGGCGACGAGCTATTTGGCGGATATGACCGGTACCTGCCGCATCCGCGCGTGGCGGCGTTCGATCGGTACATCCCGGGCCGGCTGCATCCGATCGCGGCCGCCGTCGCTGACCGGCTTCCGCACGGCGCGCGGGGCAAGAACTTCCTGCGCCATGTCGGCCGCACGAGGCGCGGCCGGTACGTGGACGCCATCCGCTACTTCGGCGCCGACGAGAAGCCGGCGCTGCTGGCCGCCGGCGTCCGTGCGTCGCTGGCGTCCTCGGATCCGGAGACGGACGTCGTGCGACGCTTCGACAACCACGCGTCGCTGCCGTGGGCCAGCCAGATGATGCGCGTCGACATCGAAACCTACCTTCCCGAGGACATCCTCACGAAGGTGGATCGCATGAGCATGGCGCACTCGATCGAGTCGCGCGTGCCGCTGCTCGACAACGAGGTCATCGACTTCGCCGCGACGCTTCCATCGACCTTCAAGATCCGGAACGGGCGCCGCAAACACATCCTCAAGGAGGTTGCCGCGGGGCTGCTTCCGACAGGGCTGGTGGATCGCCGCAAGCAGGGGTTCGGTGTGCCGCTCGGTGTCTGGTTCCGAGGCGGTCTTCGTGAGTTATTCGCGGACACATTGCTGTCGCCCCGAGCTCTGCAGCGAGGCTACTTCGAAGCGCGCTTCGTCTCGCGCCTCGTTGATGAGCACCTGTCCGGACGGCGGGATCACACCTTGCGGCTGTGGCAGCTCGTCATGTTCGAGCGCTGGCACCAGCAGTATCTCGATCGCACTGTGGCCGACACGATGGCGATGTCGGCCACGAGGTAGACCACCATGTTGAAACGCGCTGTCATCTCCACCCTGCAGCCGATCGTCGCCGATCGCGTCTACACGGTGCGCCATGGCCTGGCGAGGGGGCTCCGGCGCCGCGGCGGGCTCGGGTTCGTGCCCCAGTTCGGCAGCCGCTCGGTCGAAGAGTCGTTCCTCGAGACGCTGAAGCTCGATGGCAACACGGTGTTCGACGTCGGCGGCTACGAGGGGATCTTCACGCTGTTCTTCGCCCGGTCGGTCGGGCCGTCCGGACGGGTCGTCACCTTCGAGCCCAATCCCCGCAATCACGCGCGGATCGTCGAAAACGTCAGGCTGAACGGATTCACGCACGTTCGCGTGCTCCAGCTGGCCCTCGGCGCGGCGCCGGGCCGCGGCGCGCTGGTGTTTCCGAGCGACGAAACCGCTCGCGGATCGCTCGAGCACCACATCGCGGACGAGATCCGCAAGGAGAAGCATGTCGACGCCGTCGAGGTTGATGTCGACACGCTTGATCACCAGGTTGCTGACGGGCTGCCAACTCCGGACTTCGTGAAGCTCGACGTCGAGGGCCTCGAACGCGACGTGCTCGAAGGAATGACCGCTCTGCTGCAGCGCGCGCACCCGACGCTCTACATCGAGATGCACGGCGCGGACGAGCGCCGGAAGCTCGAGAACCTGACCGATGTGACGAGTTATCTCTGGCGGAACTCGTATGAGGTTCTGCACATCGAGAGCGGGACACCACTTCGGACGACGCGCGATTTGCCGGTCGCGCTGCACGGTCACCTGTACTGCACATGAGGTGTACAGTAGCCACTAGGGCAAAACGTTTTCCACTCGTGTTAACGCGAGTCTCGAAAAGCTGAAAGCCCGGGTTTGGGAAGCCGTGGCACTTCCCTTGCTCAGATTGCCGCCGTGCCCTCCGACCGACCTCTACCGATCGCGATTGTCATCACCAGCTTTGCGCCCGGAGGGACCGAGCGCCAGATGATCGAGCTGGTGCGGCGCCTCGATCCCCGCCGCTGGGAAGTGCACGTCGCGTGCTTTCATTCGGCCGGCGCCTGGTTCTCGCGCGCCGCTGTCGCCGCCGCGTCGGTTGCGTCGTTTCCCATCTCCAGCTTCAAGGACCCGCGCGCTTTCGGCCAGATGCGCGCCTTCGCCGCCTGGTGCCGTCAGAAACGCATCGTCGTCGTGCATACGTCTGAGCTGTACTCGAACATCTTCTTCCTGCCGGCGGCAGCCATGGCGCGCGTGCCGGTCCGGATCGGCAGCCGCCGAGAGATCGTCGCGGGCAAGACACGCGCGCAGCTCGCGTTGCAGCGCGTCGCGTACGCCTGCGCACACCGCATTGTCGCGAACGCCAGGGCGGCGGCCGCACAGCTCCGACGGGAGCGCGTTTCGCCGCAGAAGGTTACCGTCGTGCCCAACGGGCTGCACGTGGAGCACTTCACCCCGCGCGCGCTGCCGCAGACCCTGCGCCGCGTGGCCGTCGTGGCGAACCTGCGTCCCGAGAAGGGGCAGGACGTGCTGATCGATGCAGTGCCGGACGTGCTCCGCCGTTTTCCCGACGCACATTTCGAGCTGATTGGCGATGGCACCGAGCGCAACCTCCTCGAGCGTCTCGCGCGCGACCGCGGCGTGGCACACGCCGTCACGTTCGCCGGCCATCGCGAGGATGTCGCCGCGCGGCTGGCGGCGTCGGAGATCTTCGTGCTGCCCTCGCGTTCGGAAGCGTTTCCAAACGCGGTCCTGGAAGCAATGGCCGCCGGGCTACCGGTGGTCGCAAGCGCGGTCGGTGGTGTGGTCGAGGTCGTTGAAGACGGCCGGACCGGGCTGCTCGCCCAGCCGGGCGACGCACCGGCGCTCGCCCGCCAGATCTGCCGCCTTATGGAGAACTCGTCATTGGCCACCACGCTCGCTGACAACGGCCGGACACTGGTCCAGACGCGATATTCGTTCGACCGAATGGTGTCGGCGATCGACGACATCTACGTCTCCGAGCTCACACGGCGGACCGGCATGGCCGTCGTCGAGTCGCAACTCGCGTCGCTCTGATTCCCCATGTGCGGCATCGCTGGACTCGTCTCCTTCGACGGACTGACCGACGACGCGCCCCGCCTCGCGGTCGCGATGCGTGACACGCTCACGCACCGCGGGCCTGACGAAGCCGGGTTGCATTGCGACCGGTTCGCGGCGCTCGCCCACCGGCGGTTGAGCATCGTGGACCTCGGGACCGGGCAGCAGCCGCTGTCCAACGAGGACGGCACCGTCTGGATCGTCTTCAACGGCGAGATCTACAACCACGAGGAGCTCCGCGCGCGCCTCGAGCGCTGCGGCCACCGGTATCGGACGCGCTCCGACACCGAGAGCATCGTGCACGCCTACGAGGAGTGGGGCGACGCCTGCGTGCGCGAGCTGCGCGGGATGTTCGCCTTCGCCATCTGGGACGCGCCACGCCGCCGACTCCTGCTGGCGCGCGATCGCCTGGGCGTGAAGCCGCTGTACTACCACCTCTCGAAGGGCGGCGTGACGTTCGGATCGGAGATCAAGGCGCTGCTCGAGAACCCGGGCGTGCCGCGGGACTGGGATCCGGCGGCGCTCGACGCGTTCCTCGCGTTCCAGTACGTGCCGGCGCCAGGGACGATCTTCAAGGACATCTGCAAGCTGCCTGCGGCGCACACGTTGTCGGTGGAGCACGGCACGACGTCGCTACAGCGTTACTGGACGCTGACGTTCACAGGCGAAGAGACGCAGAGCGACGAGGCCGCGCTCCTCGATCGGCTCGACGAACTGGTGACCGAGTCTGTCCGCCTGCGGCTGCTCAGCGAGGTGCCGCTCGGCGCCTTCCTCTCCGGGGGGATCGACTCCAGCCTTGTCGTGGCGGCCATGGCGAAGACGTCACCCGGCCGTGTCATCACCACCTCGGTCGGCTTCTCCGAACAGGCGTTCAACGAGCTGGCCCACGCGCGCACTGTTGCCGAGCATTTCGGAACCGAACGCCACGAGGAGATCGTGACGCCCGACGTGGTCGACCTGCTGCCACGGCTCGCGTGGCATTTCGACGAGCCGTTCGCCGACTCGTCGATGGTCCCGACCTACTACGTCTCGGCGGCCGCTCGTCGTCATGTAACTGTTGCCCTTTCCGGCGACGGCGGCGACGAGCTGTGGGCCGGCTACTCGCGCCATCGCGTCGAGCGCTGGGAAGCGACCATGCGCCGGTGGCTGGGGACCATCGGCGTAAAAGTGGCCGGGCACGTCGGGCATCGCCTGCCGCTGCGGGTCAAGGGCGCGCGGTCGCTCCGGCATCTCGGCCTGTCAGCGGCCGAGGCGTGCGCGCGGAAGCACTCGGTACTCGTTCTTCGAGGAGGACGCCCGCGCCGAGCTCTACGCGGCCGACTTCTCCGCAACGGTACGCGGCGCGGATCCGTTCGTGCCGTTCCGCCAGGCGTACGCCGACTGCGCCTCGCCAGACGCCCTGGATCGTGCGCTGTACGTCGATGCGAACACGTACCTCATCGACGACATCATGACCAAGGTCGATCGCATGAGCATGGCGGTGTCGCTCGAGGCACGCGAGCCACTCCTCGATCACAAGCTCGTGGAGTTTGCAGCGACCGTCCCGGTGCGCTTCAAGCTGCGCAACCGTCAGGGGAAGTATCTGCTGCGGCGTCTGCTGCAGCGCAGCCTGCCCAAGTCGATCGTCGACCGGCCCAAGCAGGGGTTCGACGCGCCGATCGGCGAATGGCTGCGCGGCGCGCTGCGCCCGATGGCCCGCGACCTGTTCTTCGACGGACGGCTCCGGAGCCGGGGCGTCTTCAACACCGGCACCGTCGAGCGCATCTGGTCCGAGCACCAGAGCGGCACGCGCGATCACCGTCATCGCTTGTGGAGTCTGCTGATGCTGGAGCTCTGGTTCAGGCAGCACGCGGACGGCCCGGCCTCTCGCAGCAGGGTGGCAGCCTGATGTGCGGCATCGCAGGGCTCGTGTCGTTCGACGGTCTTCCAGCGGATGCCGGCCGGGTCGCGGTACGCATGCGCGACGTCATCGTGTACCGCGGCCCAGACGAAGCCGGGTTGTTCTGCGATTCGCAGGCTGCCCTCGCGCATCGCCGCCTGAGCATCGTTGACCTGAGCACCGGTCAGCAGCCACTCGCGAACGAAGACGGAACCGTGCGCGTCGTCTTCAACGGCGAGATCTACAACCACGCCGAGATCCGGTCCTCGCTCGAGCAGCGGGGCCACGTCTACCGCACGCGGTCCGACACCGAGACGATCGTGCACGCCTACGAGGAGTGGGGCGACGACTGCGTCACCCGCTTCCGCGGGATGTTCGCGTTCGCGATTTGGGACAGCGCGAAGCAGCGGCTGCTGCTCGTGCGCGATCGCCTGGGCATCAAGCCGGTCTACTGGGCGCGCTCTGGTTCGACGCTGCTCTTCGGATCGGAGATCAAGGCGCTACTCGAAAGCGGCCTGATCGTGCCGCAAGCGAACCTCGAGGCACTGCCCGAGCTCCTCAGCACACGCTACGTGTCCGGGTCGGACACGATGTTCATCGGGGTCCAGAAGCTGCTCCCCGGGCACCGGCTCGTGTTCGAGGGCGGGCAGGTCCGCATTCAGCAGTACTGGGACATTCCGACGCCGGCCGAAGGGCCGTCGGCGCCAATGCCGGACGTCGTCGAGCGGTTCCGCTCGCTGCTCGACGAGTCGGTGCGGCTGCGGCTGATGAGCGACGTCCCGCTGGGCATGTTCCTCTCCGGCGGCATCGACAGCAGCGCGATCGCAGCGCTGATGGCGCGGATGGTCAACCGTCCGATCCAGACGTTCTCGGTCGGCTTTGCGGAGCGCGCGTACAACGAGCTCGGGTACGCGCGCGATGTGGCCACGGCGGTCGGCGCGGAGCCGCACGAGATCGTCATCGACGACCGCGACTTCTTCGGGGCGCTGCCGCGTCTCGTCTGGCACGAGGACGAGCCGATCGCGCACCCGTCGAGCGTGCCGCTGTACTTCGTGTCCAAGCTCGCACGCGAGCACGTCACCGTTGTGCTGACCGGCGAGGGCAGCGACGAGTTGCTTGCCGGTTACGGCAAGTACCCCCGGATTCAGTGGAACTGGCGCGCCGGCACCGTGTATCAGCGGATGCTGCCGCGCGCCCTGCGCGGGCTCGTGGCCGACCGGATCGTGCCGGCCGTACCGGGCCGGCTCGGACGTATTGCCAGGCGGACGTTCCTCGCCATGGAGCGCACGCCGGAAGCGATGTTCCTGGACAACTTCGCGGCCATCCATCTCTCCGAACAGCGCGAACTCCTCGGGCCGACCTTGCGGGCCTCGGCCACGCCGGCGCGCGCCTACGGCGCCTCGATGGCGTCGTTCGAGCATCCGCCGGCCGGCAGCAGCCTGCTGCGGCGGCTGCTCTACGCCGACATGAAGACCTATCTGGTCGAGCTGCTGATGAAGCAGGACCAGATGAGCATGGCGACCTCGATCGAGAGCCGCGTGCCGTTCCTCGATCACAAGCTGGTCGAGTTCGCCGCCACGATTCCGGACGAGTGGAAGCTCTCCGGCTTCACCACGAAACGCGTCCTGCGCGAGGCGATGAAGGGGCTGCTGCCCGCATCGATCCTGTCGCGCCCGAAGATGGGCTTCCCCGTGCCATTCGCGCGATGGTCGCGTGAGGCCTGGAACAGCACGCTGCGCGACGTCCTGCTCGATCGACGCACACGCCAGCGTGGTGTCATCGACACGGCCGCTGTTGACGCGCTGCTGCGCAACCACGCCGCGGGCCGCATCGACGCCTGGGATCGGCTCTGGACGCTGCTGAACCTCGAGCTCTGGTTCCGGACGTTCATCGACCGCGACGGCGTGCAGACGCTGCCGTCACCCGCGCCGAGCCCGTCACCGACCGCCGCGCGTGCCGCCAGCGGCTCCGCTGTCCCCGAGCCTATGACCGGAGGCCGTGCCTCCTAGCACCATGCGTATCCTCTGGCTGAAAGCCGATCTCCTGCTGCCGCTCGACAAGGGCGGGAAGCTGCGCACGTGGCACCTGATGCGCCACCTCGCGCGCCGGCACACCATCACGTATCTCGGCTTCGCCGATCCGGAGCAGCCGCGTGCCGACATCGACGGCATGCGCGAGGTGGCGGCGCGTGTGGAGGTGGTCCGCCGCCGCGATCCGGCGAAGGGGACGCTGGCGTTCACACTCGACGCCGCGGGTCACCTGCTGAACTCCCTGCCCTACGCCGTCGGGAAGTACCGCTCCGAGGAGTACCGGCAGAAGGTGCGCGCCTTCCTCGCCGAGGACCGGTACGACCTGGTGGTCTGCGACTTCCTGCCGCCGGCGGTGAACATTCCGGCGGATGTGCCGTGCCCGGTCGTGCTGTTTACCCACAACGTGGAGGCCGAGATCTGGCGCCGCCACGCCGAAACGCACCGCAGCCCACTGAGGCGGCTGCTTCTCCAGGCACAACACCGCCGGATGCTCCGCTTCGAGCGGCGGACACTCCAGGGCGCTGACGGCGTGCTCGCCGTCTCGGACGCCGACCGCGAGACGTTCTCCAGGCTGTATCCCGGCGCGGTCCGGCAGGCGGCGCACGTGGTCCCGACCGGCGTCGACACCGCGTTCTTCGCACCGGTGTCCGCGGCGCCCGAAGCCGCGAGCCCAGCGGCATCGCGCTCGATCGTCTTCACCGGCTCGATGGACTGGCTGCCGAATGAAGACGCGATGCTGTTCTTCTGCCGGGAGATCCTCCCCCTCATCCGCTCGGAGGAGCCCGACGTGACGCTGTCGATTGTCGGGCGGGCGCCGACCCCGGCCGTCCGCCGCCTGGCCTCCGATCCGGGCGTCATCGTCACGGGGCGCGTCGACGATGTGCGTCCGTTTATGAGAGATGCGGCGGCGTACATCGTGCCGCTGCGGATCGGCGGCGGCACGCGGCTGAAGATCTTCGAGGCGATGTCGATGGCAAAGGCGGTGGTGTCGACCGCGGTGGGCGCCGAGGGGCTGCCGGTCACCGCGGGCCAACACGTGCTGCTCGCAGAGGAGCCGCGCGCGTTCGCGCGCGCAGTCGTACGGTTGTTGCGCGATCTGGACCGGCGCCGCGCGATCGAACAGGCGGCGCGCGAGCTGGTGGTGTCGCGCTACGACTGGTCCGTGGTGGCAGGCGATTTGGAAGAAGCATTGGTGCGCTTCGCGCGGACGCCCGGTGAGGCGCCCGTGACGGCGCCGGCTGGCGCGCCACAGCGCGTGGGCGCGCACTGATCAACTGAGGGTCCGGCGCGGGCCGGATGGGACGACCAGGGTGAACGCATGAAGGTCTCGGTTTTTGGACTGGGGTATGTCGGCAGCGTCTCGGCGGCATCGTTCGCGGCCGATGGACACGATGTCGTCGGCGTCGACGTCAACGTCGACAAGGTGGCGAGCGTGAACGAGGGGCGCAGCCCGATCGTCGAGCCTGGGCTGGAAGCGCTGCTGGCAGAGGTCGTCGCCTCCGGCAAGCTGCGCGCGACCACGGACACGGCGGACGCGATTGCCAGCACCGAGGTGTCGCTGCTCTGCGTCGGCACGCCAAGCCGCCGGAACGGCAGCCTCGACCTCACCTATCTCGAGCGCGTCGCCTCGCAGATCGGGCGCGAGCTCGCGAAGAAGGACGACTATCACGTGGTCGTCATCCGCAGCACGGTGCTGCCGGGCACGACGCACGAAGTGGTCATTCCGGCGCTCGAGCGCGAGTCGGGCAAGACCTACGGCGAGGGGTTCGGCGTGTCGGTGAACCCCGAGTTCCTCCGCGAAGGGACGGCACTGAAGGACTTCCGGAAGCCGCCGCTCACGCTCGTCGGACACAACCACGCCTCGGACGCCAGCGGCACGATCGCGCTTTACCAGGCGATCGATGCCCCGCTCATCAGCACCAGCATCCGCGTGGCGGAAATGACCAAGTACGCCAGCAACACCTGGCACGCGCTGAAGGTCTGCTTTGCCAACGAGATCGGCAACGTCTGCAAGAAGCTCGGCGTGGACAGCCACGAAGTGATGGACGTGTTCTGCCGCGACGAAAAGCTGAATCTCTCGCCGTACTACCTGAAGCCCGGCTTCGCCTTCGGCGGATCGTGCCTGCCGAAGGACGTCCGTGCGCTCCAGTACCGCGCGAAGGAGATGGACGTCGATGCTGCCGGTCATCGCCTCCATCCTCCCGAGCAACCGACTGCAGATCGAGCGCGCGATCGATGAGGTGCTCGACACCGGCAAGAAGCGGATCGGCCTGCTCGGGTTCAGCTTCAAGGCCGGGACCGACGACCTGCGCGAAAGCCCGATTGTCATCCTCGCCGAGGCGCTGCTCGGCAAGGGGTGCTCGCTACGCATCTACGACCGGAACGTGTCGATCGCGCGGCTCGTCGGGTCGAACAAGGCCTACATCGACGCCCAGATTCCGCACATGGCGTCGCTGCTCAGCGACTCACTCGAGGAGGTCGTCGACCAGTCGGAGGTGATCGTCGTCGGGAACAAGTCGCCGGAGTTCGTGCAGGCCCTCGAACGGTGCCGCAGCGACCAGATCGTGATCGATCTCGTGCGGCTGCCGGTGTCGGGATCGTTGCTGCAGGCGGACTACCGCGGCATCTGCTGGTAGGAGGCAGTTCCCGCGCCGTAACGCGCTGAGCACCCGCGGGCGCTCAGCGCACGCGGCGCCAGTCGCGGCCGCTGCTGATCTGACGGTCGACGCACGCTCTCGCGCGGGAGTACGCGTTGGCCAATGCGCCGATGGACGTCGGACGCTGCAGTTCAGCGTCCTGCGGGCACGGCGCACGTGTGGCCAGCGGCGTCTCGGATCCCGAGAAGTACAAGGCGACGCCTTCACGCACCCACGCCGGCCGCTCAGGCAGCGATCGATCCGCAATCAGGTGCACCAGTTGACGACGCACCGTGCGTTCCAGCATGCCCCGCTCCCGCAGGATGGAGAGCGGGACGAACTGCGCTTCGCCCGATCGGACGGTCCCCAGCGAGAACCACGGCAGCCCGGTGGCCCGTTCGAACGCCTCGCGGTTCTCGAAGACGCGCACTCTGACGGGGACCGGCGGCTCCATGAGAGCGCGTGCCACCCCGTCGCGCTCTTGGGTAATCAGCGCCATCAGCGATGCCCGCTCGGCTGCGTCGGCCGGCGGCAGCGAGAGCACGACGTCGCCAGTCCCGGCATCGGCGGGTGCAGCGCCGCGAGCAGCGGCTGCACCAGTAGCCGTCGGGGCAGCGGCGGCCGGGGGCGCGGCAGCGACACCGGCCGCGGCAGGCGGGGCTGAGGGTGCGGGAACGGCCGGGGCGATCGGCGGAGCTGACGTTCCGGTCGCCGAAGGCGCGGGCGCCGCGGTGAGCCTCGGTGACGCGGAGCCAATCTGTGTGCCCGGAAAGTACCGTCCCAGGATCGCCACGGCGCTCTGACCGGCCGCCGCGAGCTTCATCGAGCCGATGACGCACATGCCGACGCCGTGTCCGGCGCCGCGGCCGCTGAACCGGAATGCCGACGACGTGCGGCGCAGTTCGAAGGTCGTGCTCTGAATGTGCTGGAAGCCCAGGGTGCGGCCGACGACCATCCGGAGGTCCTGCCCGGAGATCTCGCGAGGCGTCATGCCGTCGAGGGCCAGGCGCGCGACGCGCCCCGCATCGTTGCGGGAGGCGATCCGGAGGTCGCGCAGCGTTCCCCGGTAGCCGCCGGCAACGAGGGCGCGCTGCAGATCGGCGGTGGCCAGTTCCGCGCTCCACACCGGAAATCCTCCGCAGCCATCGTCGTCGTGCACGGACAGGTACGGAGGGTCGGCGGCCCCCGGCCAGACGTTCGACGGCTTCTCGCTGCGTCCGCCGCATGAGGCGCTGTAGTACACGGTGGCTGGCGCGCCCTGGTACGTGAGGATCTGCTCCGCAGTGGCGAGCGCAGCCCTTTCGCTCGTGGCCGTGCTGCCGCGCATCACCTGACAGTGCGTCTGATCGCACAGGTCGAAGCCGTCCGCTCGGTGCCGGCCCCGGTTCGTCACGGTGTATGTGCGGATGGCGATGGCGAGCGCCTCGAGGGCTGCCGGCGCGCTCTCGGGCGCAGCTTCCCCGGTCAGCACGCGGGCGACGTACACCTCCATCGGCAGCGTGGTGACTTCGTAGCCGCCGTTGCGCAGCACGCCGATCCGGATGGTGTCGCCGCTTGCCGACGCGATCGCCGCGCGGCCGGCCTGAGCGGAGAGCGCGGTGGTGTGACCGGCGCCTCCGACGAACACGGCCAGCGCAGCCGCTGCAGCAGCAGCTGCGAAGCTCCTCAATCCAGCAACCCCAGAAACGCCTCGGTGTCGCTCCACATCCGCGGGAGACTCGCCGTCAGCTGGTGGTCGTCGTCCAGCAGGGCGAGGGTCACGTTGGACCGACCGCGCGCGAACTGCTCGACCGTACGGCAGTCCACCGACGGATCCCGCAGCCCCTGAAAAATCAGGGTCGGCTGGGAGAAGGTGGCGCCGAACGCATCGTACCGCAGCGAGTCGGCGTAGAACTCGTATCCGAGCGGCTGTTCCGTGCCCGCGCCGTAGTGGAAGAACGATAGCGCTCCTCTACGCCGCCATTCCTCGATGCGCTCTGGCGGAAGGAGATGATGACCGGGCTTCGCGAACATCACGGCCGGCGCCATCAGGACGAGGCGACCGACACGGTCGCTCATCCGTGCGGCCGCGAGGATCGCGAGCGTTCCTCCCAGGCTCGAGCCGATGAGCGTCACGGGCGCTCCCGCTGCGTCGACCAGCGCCTGCACGCGCGCCAGCATCCGCGTCATCGTGAGCGACGTGAAGTCCGGCGCGTTGAAATCGGGACACGCGATCGCGAGACCGTGCGCGCGCAGCCTGTCCGCGAAGTACCAGGCCTTGGTGGACGCTGGAGACGACGCGAAGCCGTGAAGGTAGACGAACGGCGTGCGCGCCGGGCGTCCTGCGTCACAGCAGGGTCTTGCACCCGGGACGGCAGCGGCACTTGATCAGCCCTTCGCCGTCAGTGTTGTAGTGGTAGGTGAGCTCCTGCCCCGCGACGGATCGTCTTTGACGCGCGCACCCAGATCACGCCGTCCTTGATCTCGATGTAGCAGTTGGGCCTGCAGGAGTGATTGATGAACCGGGCGATGTTGCCGCCGACGCCCGCGTCGATCACGCTGCGATTGGTCAGCTTGAAGCACCAGATGTGTCCCTGCCGGATGTACCGGAGCTCGCGCTTCAGGCTCTCCTGATTCGAGATCTTCTCGCCTGCGTAATAAACGATCCGTTTGTTCTTCGGAATGGTCTCGGTCGCGAACACGCCCCAGCCCTGGATCTTCGACTTCCGCCGCTCGATCATCGCCGTCTAAAGATAACCGATGTTCTGCTGCTATAGTTGAGAGCCATGGAATGGCAATCTTCGCGGCTTGGGGACGGATCCTCCGGGTACACGCCCGCGCTGTCGATCGAGATCACCCGCGAGTGCCCGCTGCGCTGCCCCGGCTGCTATGCGTACGGCGACGATCATCTCGGCGGAGAGATCACACTTCGTCAGGTGCGCGACTTCAAGGGACAGGAGCTCGTCGACGGCGTGATCGCGCTCGTCGACCAGCACAGGCCGCTCCACGTCTCGATCGTCGGCGGCGAGCCGCTCGTCCGGTACCGCGAGCTCGACAGCTGATCCTGCCGGAGCTGTCGAAGCGCGGCATCCACACGCAGGTCGTCACGAGCGCAGTGCGGGAGATCCCGCCGCGAGTGGGCCGCGATTCCGCGGCTGCACGATGGTCGTGTCGATCGACGGCCTGCAGCCGGAGCACGATGCGCGGCGCACGCCGGCCACCTACGACCGCATCCTGAAGCACATCGTCGGGCACCAGATCGTCGTGCACTGCACGGTCACGCGCCAGCAGATCAACCGGCGCGGGCTATCTCGAGGAGTTCCTGCGGTTCTGGTCGGTCAAGGAGGAAGTGCGGAAGATCTGGATCAGCCTGTACACGCCGCAGATCGGCGAGGTGTCGGACGAGCGGCTGACGGCCGAGGACCGGCAGCGCGTCGTGGCCGATCTCATGGCGCTGCGCCTCCGATATCCGAAGCTCGAAGCGCCGGAAGGGATGATCGAAGGTCTACGCGGAGCCACCGGATTCGCCGGACGAGTGCGTGTTCGCGCGCACGACGATGAGCGTGTCGGCGGACCTGACGACGCGGATCACGCCGTGCCAGTTCGGCGGCGCGCCCGACTGCGCGAACTGCGGCTGCATGGCGTCGGCGGGGCTGGCCGCGGTCGCGCGGCACCAGTTGTTCGGGTTCGTTCCGGTCGGCTCGATCTTCACCGGGTCGGTCGCGATCGGCGAGCGTGCGCGCCGCCGGCGCGAGCGCGCGACGCAGCCAACGGTGCCGGCCAGCGCGGCGACGTAGACGTCATCGTCGCGCCCTCACACCGCGGCCGCCACCAGGTTCCCCTCCGCACGAACCGGCTTGCCGTTCCGCATCCTCCTGACCGTCTTCCTCACGGCCTTCCGGCCGGTCGGCGTGGCTGTCCAGTCCTGCGCGAACACAGCGAGCATCTCGGCGACGACCTTGCGGTCGCTGACGATGACGCCAACCTCGCGGCGCTTGTCGAGCTCGAGCTTGCGCAGGCTCTGGCTGCCGATGAACACCCGCTGCCCGTCGCGGACGATCGCCCGCACGTGGAGCCGCTTGCCCGGGTACCTCTCGAACTTCAGCCGCCACTTCGCCTCGACCTTCCCGATGATCTTCACGTCGACACCGGCGTCGGGCGCGCTCGACGAGGATCTTCAGCATCGCGTCGTCGCTCAGACACGGGTCGTAGATGAGGAGCTGGCGCCGTGCGCCGCGCAGGAACTGCGCGAGCCGGTCGCGCGCATTCTCGGGACTGACGATCAGGCGGTTGTAGGCCGGTGAGTACGGCTGCCTGTCGAAGTCGGCGGCGAAGAGCTTCGACGGCTTCCTGTACGAGCCGCCTGGTTTCGCGTGACGACTGCCGAAGCTGCGGCTCTTCTCGATGTCGAGCGTCGTGAAGTTGAATCCGTAGACGTGCAGCACGCGGGCGTCGACGATCATCATCTTGCCGTGATAGCGGACAAGGTCGTCGGCGGTGCGCGAGACGGTGACGCCCCCCTCGAGCAGCTGCAGTTCCAGGCGGCGGAGGCTCTTGTCGCCGCCGCGGTTGGTGTGGGCCGTGAGCGCTCTCACGTTGACCCCGCGCGCCACAGCGGCCTCCAGCGCGCGGGCAAGGTCGGCACGATCCAGGCGGAAGATGAGAATATCGATGCTCTTTCGCGCCTGCTTGATCGCCGTGATAATCGGGGCAATTCCAGCGTCCGGTTGAACGATCAGCTTCATCGTTAGCTCATCCGCGTGAGGCACGGAGCTTGAAACGTCCTCACGACGTGATGGCTCAAGCCAGCAAGTTGCTCGCCAACCCAGCTGCTGTCAGGCGCCGGCGCGGAATTCTATTGGTGCTGTTCGCGCTATGTGCCGTAAGCTTCGCGGGAATTGCGCCGCTCGCGGCGCAGGACTCGACGACCGACCGCGAAGCGATTCTGAAAGCGTTCATCGACCGGGTGAACGCGTATGTCGACTTGACGAAGAAGTTGGACAACGGACTACCGCGCCTGAAACCGGAACCGGCGACGACCACCGTGGAGGCCAACGAGCACATGCTCGCGAGCCGGATCCGCGAGGCGCGCAAGAATGCGAAGCCGGGCGACATCTTCGGGGATGCCGCCGCCTATTTCAAGGCGACAATCAAGCGGGATACCGAATCGCGGGGCGCGCGCGACGCCAATGCCTTGATGCAGGACGTCCCGGTTCAGTCGCCGCCTGCTGTCAATGCGGCTTATCCTGATAAGGCGGCGCTGGGCACCGTGCCGCCGCTAATCCTGGTGAACCTCCCGCGCCTGCCTGACGGTCTCGAATACCGCTTCATGGGGCGCGACCTGATTCTGCGGGACCGTAGCGCCAACCTGGTGGTCGACTTTGTTGAAGGCGCGGTCCCCGTTGTGCGACGGTAGGTAACGTAAATGCGTCGTATTGCCCCGTTGTCGCTGCTGGTCGCCCTGTGGTGCGTGGTCACCGACGCGCAGGTGCCCGGGATCACCATCTCGCTCCCGAACCGGGAGGACTCGGTCAAGTTCGCGGCGATCGGCGACAACGGCACCGGCGGACGACCGCAGTACCAGGTTGCCGACCGCATGGTCGAAGCGCGGCTCGGCTTCAAGTACGACTTCGTCATCATGCTGGGCGACAACCTGTACGGCCGGCAGCTCCCCGCTGACTTCGTGTCCAAGTTCGAGCGCCCCTACAAGGCGCTGCTGGATGGAGGCGTGAAGTTCTACGCGTCGCTCGGCAATCACGACGAGCAGAACAACCGCTTCTACAAGCCGTGGAACATGAACGGCGAGCGGTACTACACCTACACGCAGAAGCACGCCCGCTTCTTCGTGTTGGACACCGACTACGTCGACCCGAAGCAGCTCGACTGGATCGACCGCCGAACTGAGGCGATCGACCGACGAGTGGAAGATCGTCTACTTCCATCATCCGCTGTACTCATCGGCGGGACGCCACGGATCGGAGACCGACCTGCGGCTCGTTCTCGAGCCGCTGTTCGTCCGGTACGGCGTGGACGCGGTCTTCTCAGGCCACGATCACGTCTACGAGCGCATCAAGCCGCAGAAGGGGATCTACTACTTCGTCTCGGGATCGGCGGGCCAGCTGCGCAGGGGGAACCTGGAGCGGTCCGATCTGACCGCCGTCGGCTTCGATCAGGACAGACGCGTTCATGCTCGTCGAGATCGAGAAGGACGCGATGGCGGTGCAGGCGATCTCCAGGGTCGGCAAGACCGTGGATTCGATTACGCTCCCGCAGCAGGAGCGCAAGCCGCCGGTCACGACCGCAGAGGGCCGGTACGGGACGACACGAAAACCCCGAGTCTTCGGGGTCTTCGTATCTTCTGACGCTGGACTCGAACTACCTGCCCGAGAACCGGACCCGCACGCCTCCGTTATACAGGCGCGGCGTGCCGGTCGTCGTCGGGTAGGTCTGGACGTAGTACTCGGCGTCCCCGATGTTCTGCACGCCGAAGAACACCTCGAAGTTCCTGCCGAAAGCGCGCGACGCGGTCAGGTCCACCAGCCCGTAGCCGGGAAGTCCGGGGTTCGTGCACGGCGCGAACGTCGACACCGCGCAGCCGTTCGACGGCACGCCGCGGACGTTCTGGTCGTCGTCGAACTGCAGGCCGACGAACTGCATGTTCACCGCAACGCTGATGATTTGCGGATCGTTGAAGCTGGCCTGCAGCGACCCGCGATGCCGCGGCACCTGCGGCAGGTAGCACGCTTCGCCGGGGATGCCCGGGCAGTTGTTGACGAGCGCGGGGTTGGCGTCGAACTCCGTCACGCTTGCGCGTCGTTGAACAGGTAACCGCCGGCGAACCGCCACGACGCTCCGAGCCGGTACTCGAGCGTCGGTCTGGATGCCCTGGACCTTCGTGCGTCCGAGGTTCTGCCGCTGCTGCGTGTCTGGTGGCGATGCGTGACGTTGGACACGGGGTTGCGCACGCGGTTGTCGTACCAGGTGGCTGCGCACGGTCATGTTCTCCGCCACTTCGGCGCTGACACCCAGCTCGCCACCGACGAGCCGCTCCGGGCCGAGGTTCGGCGTTCGCCAGCGTGAGAATTGCCCCGACGCGGAACTGGCGATAGAGCTCGTTGAGCGTCGGCGTGCGGAAGCCGGCGCTCGATGCTGCCCCAGATGTTCACGCGGTGGCGTCAGGTGGTACATCACGCCGAGCCGCGGACTCACCACCGTGTCGGTCCGCTCCGGCAGGTTCGGAACGTTGTTGGCGGTCGGCGGTCCGGACGACGCCGTCGGACACGGTGTTTCGAGGTTGTGGCCGTCGTAGTTCCGCCAGTTGTCCACGCGCGCGCTGGCGGTGATCGTTCAGCTGTCGGCGTCGGCGTGTAGATGTCCTGCAGGAACACGCCGACGCTGCGCTGCGTGCCGCCCGAGACGCGCCTCAGCGTTCTGCGTGGTGCCGGTCACGGCGTCGAGCACGTTCTCCTCGCTGTCGCCATCCACCCAGCGCCAGGTCGATGCCGGCGCTGAAGAAGTTCTTCGTCCCGAGTGATCGCGCCCACTGCACCATGCCGCCGACGTTCTCGGTCGGCACGCGCTGATCGAGTGTGAGGCGGCCGACGCTGCGCGGCACCGGTTGCGGCACCGCGCCATGAAGTTGCTGTTGAACGTCCACGTCGTCGACGAAGAAGCTGCGCCTGCGAGGTCGCTCTGAGTCGGGCAGCACCATGCGCACGCCGCCGCTCACGTGTTCCAGGTCGTGTCGTTGCTCCTCCGGTTGCGTCGGCGCGAAGGTGGTGACCTTGCCGTTGTCGCGGTTCTCGCTGAAATGGCCGCCGCGGACGAAGGTGCTGACACGGCTGTTGACGCGCGTAGTCGGCCTTCACGTTGACGTTCTTGAAGTCACGTTGGCGTTGTTGTCGATGGTGCCGCGCTCCGTTCTCGACGACAATCGGGAAGCCGTCGGTATCGGAAGCTGCCGTTCACCGGCGGCGCCCAGCTTGCCCCACACGTCGCTGCCGAAGAAATCGAGCTTGCGGCTGGTCGAGGTTGCCGAACTGCGGCTTGCACTTCGACGGTGCGCCGGCGCGCGGCCGGCCGCTGACGATGTTGATGACGCCGCCCATCCGTAGTTGCCGTACAGGCTCGAGCTCGGGCCCTTCCACGACCTCGATGCGTTCGACGTTCTCGAGCGGCACGCGCGTCCAGTAGACCCAGCCGCCGAACGGATCGTTGAACGGTACGTTGTCGATCAGCACCAGGGTGCGGCTGACGCCGCTCGGCCCGATGCCGCGCAGCGACACGCCCTGCGCGGTCGGATGCGCCGACGAGGCTGCTGGTGCGGCGGAACAGGCTGAAGGTCGGAATCTGCCGCAGCACATCGTCGGCGACGACAGCCGGCGACTGCTGGATCTGCTCGTGGATGAGGACGGCGATGCTCGCCGGCACGTCGCCGAGCCGCTGCTCGTGCGCGTGAAGGGGTGACGGTGACGGCTCGAGGATCGCCGCCGGGCGCGAGCACGACTTCGATATCGCCGTCTGGGCGGCGAGCGGCTGGCGGTTCTCGGCGAAGCCGGCCGGCGCGAACGACGAGCGTGGCCTGGCCATCGCCGGCGGTTTCCATGGCGAATCGGCCGTCGGGGCCGGTCTGACGGTCTGCTGCTCGCCCCCGACGCGGTCTGCAGGATGACGGCCGGGCGCCGGGCACGGCGCCGCCGCTGGGGTCGCTTGACCACGCCGGTGATGCGCCGCGTCGGCCAGGGCCCCAGGGCAAGGAGTAAAGCCAGTAGCATCATCTCGCTGTTCCTTGTGGGTTATCGCGTCGAGGTTCGAAAATACCGATGAAAGCGTGCAGATTATACAAGCGGCGTGCCGGTGTGGGATTCAGCACTCGCCACCGGCCAAATCGCCAACTCACCAACTGCAGCCAACTCCCGAGTTCATCACCTGCCCGGATCAGTAGAAGTCGTGGGCGTCGAAGTCCACTGACACGCCGGCAGCCCCTGCACCACTTCAGCCCGGACCGAGATGACGCCGTCCTGGTTCTGCAGGACCCCCTCGACGATCAGGAACGGTTCCTCGACGATGACGAGACGTTCCCGGGCGAACAGGTCGGGGCGGACGATGATGTTCGCGATGCCGGTCTCGTCTTCGAGCGTCAGGAAGACGAACCCTTTGGCGGTGCCGGGCCGCTGGCGGGTGATGACCATGCCCGCCACCCGCACGCGACGCCCCTGCCGCGCCGTCCGCAGATCGATCGCACGCATCACGCCCCGCATCGACAGCTCGTCGCGCCTGAGCGCCATCGGATGGCGTCCGACGGTCAGCCCGGTGCCGGCGTAATCGGCGACGAGGCGTTCGGCTTCGGTCATCGGCTTGAGCGGGCAGATGCGGCGGCATCCTCGCCGTCTCCCCGCGGACGACCCGCGTCCGGCAGCGCCGCGGGGTCCAGCGGGCCTGATCGGCGTCGAGCATGGCAGGGCCGGAGGCCTCGTCGGGCAAAGAGATTCCATCGAACGCCTGCGCTCCTGCATGTCATCGAGCGCCTGCTCGAACAGTCTCCCCCGAGGCCGCACGGCCCGTTCCGCCTGCCAGATCGCCGATCGGCGGTCGTAGCCGAACGAGTTCAGCGCGCCGATATCGGCGAGCGTGACCACCTCGTCGCGCCGCAGCCCGGTGCGCGCCACGAGATCGTCGAGCGAGGCGAACCGGTGCGGGCGGGTCCGCCCCGGTATCCAGTCGTGCGAGCAGTTGTTGCAGAAGCACCCGCCAGCTCGCGCGCCCCGCACGTCGATGCGCTCGAGCATCGACGGATCGTCGCACCCGCACTTGGGGCAGACGAACGGCTGCCCTGCCTGCGGCCGGGCCATCGCGCGCGCCATCGCCTTCCCGACGTCCGCGCGCAGGCCGCTCACGTAGCGCAGACCGAGGCGAATCGCGCCGTCGCCCTCCACCGTGCAGTTCCAGTCGGACAGCTGCACGTCGATCGGCTCGAAGCGGACGCCTCGCCGCTGCGCGTCCTTCACGAGCGTCGACGGATGATAGAACCCCATCGGCTGGTTGTTCAGCAGCGCGGCATAGAACGCCGACGGATAGTGCACCTTCAGGTACGCGCTGGCGTAGGCGAGCAGCGCGAAGCTGGCCGCGTGCGACTCCGGAAAGCCGTACAACGCGAACGACGTGATCGACAGGATGATCTGCTCCATCGCGTCGGGCCCGATGCCCTGCCGCGCCATCCCCTCGCGCAGCTGCACCTCGATCTGCTTCATCCGCTTCTCCGAGCGTTTGAAGCCCATCGCGCGCCGCAGCTCCTCGGCCTGTCCGCCGGTGAACCCCGCGGCGACCATCGCCATGCGCAGCAGCTGCTCCTGGAAGAGCGGCACGCCGAGCGTCCGCTGCAGGATCGGCTCGAGCGAGGCATGCGGGTAGACGACCGCCTCGCGGCCCGCGCGCCGATTCAGGTACGGGTGCACCATCTGCCCGACGATCGGCCCGGGCCTGATGATGGCGACCTGCACGACCAGGTCGTAGAACTTCGCCGGCCGGAGGCGCGGCAGCGTCGCCATCTGCGCGCGCGATTCGACCTGGAAGACGCCGATCGTGTCCGCGTCGCACAGCATCCGGTACACGGCCGGGTCGTCCTGAGGCAGGTGGGCCAGATCGATCAGGCTCCGGGCTCCAGGCTCCGGGCTCCGGGGCTGGCCGGCACCATCTGTCCCGGAAGGATGCACTGAGACTTGCGATGCGCCTGCACGCCACTCTCCCCGTTCACGAGTGAGAGAGCATCCTGTATCACGGCCATCATCCCGAGCCCGAGCAGGTCCACCTTCACGATCCCCATGTCGGCGCAGTCGTCCTTGTCCCACTGGACGACCACACGGCCTGGCATGCTGGCGTTCTCGAGCGGCACGACCGAATCGAGCCGCCCCTGGCAGATGACCATGCCGCCCGAGTGTTGGCCGAGATGACGCGGCAGGTCCAGCATCTCCCGCCACAACTTCGCGAACAGGCGTACGCGGTTCGTATTCAGGTCGAGCCCGACCGAGGCGAGATGCCGCGGCAGCGTGTCGCCTGCATCCACGAACTCGAAATGGTTCATCACCTTGGCGAGCCGATCGACCTGCCCCGGCTCGAAACCGAGCACCTTGCCCACCTCACGCGCGGCGCTCCGGCCGCGATACGTGATCACGTTTGCGGTCATCGCTGCGCCGTGCCGCCCGTACTTCTCGTACACGTGCTGGATCACCTGCTCGCGGCGATCGCCGCTCGGCAGATCGAGGTCGATGTCGGGCCACTCGCCGCGCTCCTCCGACAGGAAGCGCTCGAAGAGCAGGTCCATGCCGACCGGGTCGACGGCGGTGATGCCGAGGCTGTAGCAGACGGCGCTGTTGGCGGCCGACCCGCGCCCCTGCACGAGGATGTCGTGCTGGCGGCAGTGGTTCACGATGTCCCAGACGATCAGGAAGTAGCCGGCGAGATCGAGCTTCTCGATCAGATCGAGCTCGCGCGCCACCTGCGCGCGGGCGCGATCGTGATAGGGGCGATAGCGGTGGCGCGCGCCGACGTCGGTGACGCGACGGAGGAACGACACCTGCGTCTCTCCCGGCGGCACCGGATACTCGGGAAACCGGTAGCCGAGATCGGCCATCGTGAACTGGAGACGATCGGCCAGCGCCAGCGTGTTGGCCAGCGCCGCAGGCCGATCGGCGAACAACGCTGCCAGCTGCTCGCGCGGCTTCACGTAGCGCTCGGCGTTCGGGGCGAGCCGGCGCCCCGCACGCGTGAGATCCGTGTGGTGATGGATGCAGGTGAGGACGTCGAACAGCGGCCGCTCGGCCGGCGCCGCGAAGCGCGCGCCGTTGGTGGCGACGATCGGCACGCGGAACGCCTCGGCCAGCGCGAGGAGCGCGTCGTTGTCCGATTCCTCGTCGCGCCGGAAGTGCCGCTGCAGCTCGACATAGGTCCGATCGCGCCCGAACAGGCCGACGATGCGATCGAGCAGGCCGCCGACGCCGAAGCGCCGCGCGTCGAGCACGGCGCGGCCCGCCAGCGCGACGAGCCCCCCGGTCATGCCATCGAGCGCCTCGATCGGCAGCGCCCCCTCGCCTTTCGGCGAGGCCAGCTTCATGCGGGTGATCAGGCGGCAGAGATTGCGGTAACCCTCCGCGCTTTCGCAGAGGAGGGGGAGAACGAAGGGCTGGCTGGACAGGTGAGCCGGGTCGGGCGGGTCAGATCTGGGAGCTTTCCCTCCCCGCCCTTCCCGCCCCTGCCCCGCCTGCCCTGAGAGAGCGATCGTCAGTTCCGCGCCGACGATCGGCCGGATGCCCGCGGCGCGCGCCGCCTTGTGGAAGCGCGGGATGCCGTACACGCCGTCGCGATCGAGCAGGGCGATCGCGCCGTACCCGAGCTCCGCGGCGCGGTCGATGATGGTCTCGGGAAGCGACGCGCCCTGGAGAAAGCTGAAGGCCGACGCGGTATGGAGTTCGACGTACGACACGAGAGTTCACGAAGGTCAAGAGGATGAAAGTGTCAGTCAGACTCATGCAGGGTGGTTAGTCGAGCACCCCGTCAATGAACCATCCTTCAGTGACGCGATCGCGAAAAACCCGGTAGACAGCCCCATCGCTGAGCGCGACGTCCCATTCATCGCGACTCCACGGCCCGCACGCGCCCGGCGCTGCCCGCTTCCCGGCGCCTTCCTCCGACACGTTCGGCTCTTCCCACCACGCTCCGGATGTCCGCCAGGGACCCGCACACGACAGCACGGTGCCGCCGGCGAACCCGCGCCGCTCGGTCGTCACACGCAGCGGCCGCTCGTCCGCATCGATCGCGACCCGCGCCGGCACCGGTTGACGACACCGGCGCAGAACGGACGCCGGGGTTCGGGGATCAGCGATCGAGGATCGGGGATCAGGGATCGGGGATCGGGGATCAGGGAGCGCGGCATCGATGACGAACGGCGCCATGGCGAACGCGCCAGGACGATGTGAGTCGACCAGCAGCGGCGCACCCACGCGGTCCTGTCCCATCAGCGCACCAAGGCGCGCCAGCAGCGTGGACAGCCGCTCGGGCGTCGGATGTGGCCGCGTGAAGAGCGTGTGCTGCAGGATGCGCCCCGGCGTCGGCTCGATGGTGACCGTCACGCGATCGATGGCGGCCGCCGGAGGGCGCGACTCGCAATCGAGCAGCGCGAGCGTCCGCAGCGTGCGCACGTCGCGCATCGGCGTCGGCAGTTCCAGCCGGCAGACGTGCACGTCGCGCGTCACCAGGCGCAGCGCCACATGCAGCACCGCCGCGCCGCGGTCGCGCCGCTCGAGACGCGTGGACAGTGGCTCGAGCAGCCGCGTGAGCACGAACGACAGCGGCTCGAGCCCGTCGATGGGCCACTCGAGATCGAGCGACCCGTCGAACCGCTCCTCGGCCTGCAGCGGCACGAGCGGACGCACGTCTTCCCCGCGCGCCAGCGCCTGCCACACACGGCCGGTGCTCCCGAGCCGCGCCGACAGATCCGCCGGCGGCAGCGCGGCGAGCTCGCCGAGCGTCCGCAGCCCCCATCGCTTCAGGACGGCAATCGTGTCGCTCGCGGCGTCGGCCTGCTGCGCCGCCGAGACGCCGGCCGCACCCGGCTCTTCGCCCAGCTGCTCGAGCACGCCCAGGGGAATCGGCTGGAGCGCTGACGCTTCGTCGCCGGATGCCACAATCGTCAAGCCGGGACGCGCCAGCGCGAGTACCAGCGCCGCCGTGCGCGTCGCGGCCACCGCCACGTGCGCGCGCACGCCGCGCGCCGCGGCTTCGCGCCGCAGCTCCTCGCCGATGGTGCGGGGTGTGCCGAGCAGCCGCGAGAGTCCCCGCACGTCGATCGACACCAGGTCGGCGCGATGCAGCTCGTATCGCGGAGAGAATTCCGCCGCGATGGCCACGAGCGGAGGGAGCTCGCCGGCGGAGTACGCATCAACGGAGTGCGAAGCTGCGGACGGCTGATACAGGCATGCGTACAACGCCGGCTCGCCACGCTCCTGACGCGGCCGATCGTCGCGCAGCGGCTCAGACATGACACGCCGCCCGGGTCGTCAGCGGCAGCACCACGCTGTCGGCGGCCTGCACGCGCGCGCGGGTCACGCGGGCGTCGAGGTCGAGCCCGTCGAACAGCCGCTCGCTGAACCGCCCGGCGCGCCCGGCTCCAGGACCGCCGGCCTGCAGACGGATCGACAGCCCCGCGGAGCTGCGCGACATCGGTTCGTTCCCCGCCAGCACGCACATCGTCTGGCTGCCTTCGACCATGCGCTGCAGGCGCAGCCACGTGGTGAACGGAAGGCGGCGGACGGCGGCGGCCGGCGCATCGCCGACGTCGAGCGCGACCAGACCGAAATTGCCCGCCTGCAGCACGAGGCCGAGGGCCTTCACGGCCTGCTCCATCGCACGCTGGTTCAGATCGCGGCAGAACCCGGGATGGGTGACCACGTGGCCGCGAATCCAGAGCAGGCGGCTGATGTCGACGCCGGCGGCCGCGGCCGAAGCCGGGTCGAGCGTGTCGAGCGCGTCGATGAGGGCGACCAGCTCGCCGCGGCGGGTCGTCGCGGCGGCCAGGTGCAGCAACAGGCTCGTGCGGCCCGCGGAGCGCGGGCCGACGATTTCCGACAGATGTCCACGCGGCAGCCCCCCACCCAGCCGTACATCGAGCACGGACAGGCCGGTGGAACCGACCGCGAGCTCGTCGTGCGGGTCGACGTTGGGGAGCGCGGTCGTGAGCGTGCGGTCGAGAGATCTGGCGCGGAGGGCACTGAGGAGCGCGGAGCGGTCGGCACGGGCAGACAGCATATTTTCGCCTTTTGTTCGCCTACCCGCACACTATACCGCACGCGTTCCACCCGGATCAACCCTGGGGTAAGATGAGCGGCGCGCGTCGCACGCTAAAGCGCTTCCTAACAACGAGTTTCGTGGCCGACTCCATCCCAGCCGAAATCTCGCCCGCGCCCGACACCCCTCGGCGACCGTGATCTTTGGATCCCGAACGCTGCACCGGATGCTGGTGGCCTTCACCTACCGGGATTTCCGGGTGCAGTGGTTTGGCGCGTGCACCTCGAGCATAGGCACCTGGGTCCAGCTCACCGCACAGAACTGGATGGTGTGGTCGCTGACCGGTTCGGCCTTCTTCCTCGGCCTCGATGCGTTCCTCCAGCAGCTGCCGATCATGCTCTTCACGCTGGTCGGCGGGGTGCTGGCCGATCGCCACGACCGGCGCCGGACGCTGCTCGGCTCCCAGTACATGCAGATGGCGACCGCGTGCGTGCTCGCGCTGCTCGTCTACACCAACTACATCACCATCACGCACATCCTCGTGCTGTCGTTCCTCACCGGCCTCGCGCAGGCGTTCGGCGGCCCGGCCTATCAGTCGCTGGTACCGTCGCTCGTCGACAAGAGGGACCTGCCGAATGCCGTCGCGCTGAACTCGATTCAGTTCAACGTGGCGCGCGTCCTCGGTCCGCTGCTCTTCGCGGCCACGCTGTCGATCTGCGCCATGTGGGGGATTGCCGATCAGCAGGCGATGGCGGTCTGTTTCGCCATCAACGCGATCTCGTTCCTCGTCGTCATCTACACGCTGATGTCGCTGCGGGTGAAACACATCCCGCCGGCGCAGCAGAAAAGCATGCGCATCGAGCTCGAGGGCGGCATCCAGTACGTCCGTCAGAACAGGGTGCTGATGGCGCTGATCGTGCTCGCGGCGACGACGACGTTCCTGGGGTTCGCGCTGCTGACGTTCCTGCCGCTGTTCGCGCGAGGTGTTCAATGCGGGCGCCGACACCTACAGCCACCTGCTCGCGTTTTCGGGCGGGGGCTCGGTAGTGGGCGCGCTGGTGGTCGCGTGGCTCGGCAAGTTCAAGCGCATGGGGCTCACGTCGCTGCTGGTCCAGGCCGTCTACGGCCTGCTCATCGTCGCGTTCGCCCTTTCACGATCGATCTGGCTGAGCGATGTGCTGCTGTTCCTGACGGGGGCGGCGCTCATGGTGGTCTTCTCCACCATCACGTCGCTCGTGCAGCTGAGCGCGCCGAACGAGATGCGCGGGCGTGTGATGAGCATCTACATGGTCGCGTTCCGCGGCGGCATGCCGCTCGGCAGCCTCGCGAGCGGATGGGCCGCCACCTTCGTCAGTGCGCCGACCGTCCTGGTCGTC
Organism: uncultured Acidobacteriota bacterium; assembly: GCA_963748265.1. Lineage (GTDB taxonomy): Bacteria > Acidobacteriota > Vicinamibacteria > Vicinamibacterales > CAVVIG01 > CAVVIG01. The sequence goes on from CAVVIG010000010.1 coordinate 521,916, forward strand.
AACGGCCTCCTCCTCGTCGTCGTCGCGATCTACTTCCTCGTCCGCAGCCATGGGGTGAGGGAAATCTAGGCGAACGACACCCTGCGATCGGCGATCAGGCCCGTGGCGAAGTTGAACGTTTGATCAGGCGATAGCGAAACCCTGGTCGAGTCCCGGCGGTCTGCCGGAGCTCGCGCTCGGCGCCGAACCAGTCTTCCCAATCGCTGCCCTCCGGCTCGCCCCGCGCCACCCAGCGCTCATGCGCACGGTCGGCTACCGCGCGGCTGTCCTCCTCGTCGAACACGAACAGGAGATCGTGCATCCGGAAATGATCGAACCATTCATCCCAGGAGATGGGACGGAATGGTGCGAAGCCTGGGAAGTTGAAGCGGATGCCGGCATCGCCATCGTTGACGTCGCGCACCTGCGGCCCTGACGGGCTCGCCTCTCCCGTTGCGGGCTGCGCGTGATGAAGCGCGGCCCACCGTCCGATCTCAGCCGGGTCGCTCGTCGTCGCCGAGTGCATGCCTTGCTGGTCGCGCAGGGGATCGCCAGCTACTGCTGCAAATCGATCGCGAACGGCTCGCATTCTTTCCGTGTTCCTCAGCCATGGGGGTCGCTCCTCACCAGATGGCCGAAGGGACGCAAGACCCGCGCCGAACGTCAGGGCGAACACTTCTGTCTGGAGCTCACCCCTCCCGCAGCACGCCGGCGGCGTCGATCTGCGTCGCGCGGATGCCCGGGATTGCCGCGGCCGCCAGAGCGGTCAGGAGCACGACGGTGGCGGTGGCCAGCAGCGCGCTCAGGTCGAACGGTCGCACACCAACCAGAACGGTCGCGAGGAACCGCCCCGCGATCCAGACGAGCGGCACGGCGAGCGTGAGCCCGATCGCGCTCGACGTCATCGCCTGGCGCACGACGAGCATCAGCACCGTTCGCGGCGCGGCGCCGAGCGCCAGGCGCACGCCAAGCTCCCCGCGCCGCTGCGCCACCGAGTAGGCCATCACGCCGTAGACGCCGATGCTGGCGAGCAGCAGCGCGACGAGGGCGAAGACGGTGACGAGCCGCAGCTGGAAACGTCGGGCATCCAGGGAGCCGGCGATGACCGCGTCGAGCGTCTGAACGGCCGGCACCGGCAGGTCAGGGTCGTGCGTTCGTATGCTGCGCTGCAGTGCCGACTCCAGGCCGCCCGAGCCGCCGCCGGTCCTGACCAGCAGCGACGCGATGCCGCGCGAACGCTGCGGGAACGGGACGTACGCCGTTGGAGTCGGTGGCTGATCGAGGGCAGTGCCGCGCACGTCGCTGACCGTGCCGATGACTTCGAAGGCCGGCCCGTTCGGATTGCTCCCGAAGCGGAAGCGACGCCCGATCGGGTCCTGCCCCGGCCAGGCCTGCTCCGCGAGCTGCGTCGAGAGGACGGCAACCTCCCGCTCCCGATCGCTCGCCTCGATCGGGCGCCCACGCCCCAGGCGCAGGCCGACAGTGCGGAAGTAGTCGGGCGTCACGCTGCGCACGTCGGCGCGGGGACGCTCCATCGGTGCGGTCGTCGTCCCCTCCGCCGAGAACGCGCTGATCGCGCCGATGCCGGTCAGCGGCAGCTGCGTGGCAATCGCCACCACCTCGACACCGGGCAGCCGCTGGATGTCGGCGGTGACCGCGTCGAAGAACGCCGCCTGCTGCTCGCTCGTGTAGCGAGCGGTCGGCAGGGTCACGCCGGCGGTGAGCACGCGGCTCGAGTCGAACCCCTTATCCACGGAAAGCAATCCCGCGAAGCTCTCGGTGAGGAGCAGGGCGATCGCCACGCAGGCGGCACACAGGCCGACTTCCGAGGCCACGAGCAGGCGGCTTCCGGGCCTGGCCACCGACGTCGCCGTGCGGCCGGCGAGCGCGCCGTGCAGGCTCCCCATGCGAACGCGCCATGCGGACACGAGCCCGATGATCAGGCCGCACGCGACGGTGACGGCGACGGTGAACCACAGCACACGCGCGTCGATCGCCACTTCGTCGATGCGCGGCACGTCGGCCGGCGACAGCGAGACGATCAGCCGTAGTGCGATGGCGGCCACCGCGAGGCCGGCCGCACCACCGAGGCCACAGAGCACGAGATGCTCCACGAGGATCTGCGTGAGCAGGCGCCCGGTGGAGGCGCCGACGGCCTGCCGGACGGCCAGTTCCCTGCGGCGCGCGATCATCCGCGCGAGGAGCAGGTTGGCGATGTTCACGCACCCAATCAGGAGCACCGCACCGGTGGCGGCGAACAGCAGCCACAGCGTGTCGCTCGAGCGGCTTCCGAGCTGCTCCTGAAGAGGAACGATCACGGTGCGGAGGTCGCCTTTGCCTGGAACCTCCTTCAGCAGCTCCTGCTGGACGCCGGCCAGTTCCTCGCGGGCACGTGCGAGCGGCACACCCTCCTTCAGGCGGCCGACCACCGGATAGCTGTACCCGCCGATCGCCTGGCGTTCTTCCGGGCGGATCGCGATCGGCTTCCAGGCATCCATCACCATGTCCGGGACGGGAATGGCGAACAGATGCGTGAGGTTCGGCGCGTGAAATCCGGCAGCGAGCACGCCGATGACTTCGTACGGCGCGCCGTCGAGCGCGATCGTGCGGCCGACGATGCCCGGGTCCGCACCGAAGCGCCGGCGCCAGAGCCCGTCACCGAGCACGACGACCCGGTCGCGCCCAGGCGTGTCCTCGCCGGCGACCGGAAGCCGACCGAGCTGCGGCGTCGCCCCGAGCAGCGGAAACAACGTGGAGCTCACCGCGGCAACGCGCAGCCTTTCGGGTTCGCCGTTCCCTGTGAGGTTCATGAAGGCCGGGCTGATGAGCGCAAGGTCGTCGAACGACGTCGCGTGACGGGCCCAGAACTCGGTGTCCGCCACGCTCGCCGGAAAGCTGCCGACCCGTGGCAGCGACTCGTGGATCACGACCAGGCGTTCGGGCGTCGGATACGACAGCGGCCGCAGCGCGACAACGTCCAGCACGCTGAACACCGCCGTCGTGCCCCCGATGCCGATGGCGAGCGTGAGCACGGCGGCCGCCGTGAACGACGGCGCGCGACCGAGCTGGCGGAGCGCGAACGCGGCGTCGCGATAGAGCGACGCCATCCAGAGAAACCCGCTCTGCGCGCGTGCCGCTTCACGCACGCCGGTGATGTTCCCGAACTCGCGCCGCGCACGGCGCCACGCCTCGCCGTCGGAGTGTCCCTGCGCCCGGAACTCCTCCGCCAGGCATTCCAGGTGCTGGCGGATCTCCTCGTCGAGCGTCGCCTCGCTCTCGCCGGGCTTCAGCGTCGAGCGCAGGCGCGACAGCAGCGTGCGCGCCGTCACGCCTCGTGCTCCAGCAGGCGGTTGACGATCGCGACCGTGCGGGTCCACGACTCGATCTCGGCGGCGAGCTGTTTCCTGCCCGCCCGGGTAATCGAGTAGAAGCGTGCGCGCCGGTTGTTCTCGCTGGTTCCCCAGTCGCTCGCAATCCAGCCGCGCTGCTCAATCCGGAGCAGCGCCGGATAGATCGTCCCCTGGTTCAACGCCAGCGATCCGCGTGCGACCTGTTCGATGCGCCGCGCGATACCGTAGCCGTGAAGCGGCCCCATCGCGTCCAGCGTCTTCAGGACTATCAGGTCCAGCGTGCCGTACTGCACGTCGGCGATGGATCCACCCATGCCCGATCCTTCCTGTTGATAGACAACATGTCGATCGTCGTCTCGTTCATGTTGAATGTCAACAGGAATCGGGCCGGGAGAATTGCGCGGCGAGGCGCGTGGGAGCGGAGCGTAGTTCAGGCGCCGCGAAGGGCCTGCGCGGGGTCGGCGTGCGCGGCGCGGCGCGCCGGGACGAGCGCGGCGAAGACGGCGACCATCAGGAACAGCGCGGGCACCGCGACGAAGGTGATCGGATCGCCCGGCTCGACGCCGAAGAGCTGCGCTCGAATGAGCGGCATCGCGAGCCAGGTCAGGCCCAGGCCGACGGCCAGCCCCAGGCTCGTGGCACGTGCGGCCTGCCCCACGACCATGCGCCAGAGCTGCCCCGGCTCGGCGCCCAGGGCGAGCCGCACGCTCATCTCGGGCATGCGCTCGCTGACCGCGACCGAGACCACGCCGTCGATACCGACCGCGGCCAGCACCAGTGCCACGACGCCGAACAGGCCGACCAGCCAGAGGATGAACCGGCGCTCGGCGACGGCGGCCGCACGAACCTCCATCATGCTGCGCATCTCGTACATCGGCAGATCGCGATCGAGCTCCTGCGCCATCGCCCGCACGGGCTCCATCAGCGCTGCTGGATCGCCGCTCGTGCGGATCACGATGAACGGAGAAACCGGCGGGTTCTGCAGGTAGGTGATGTACAGCTCGGGAGCCGGCGTCTGCTCGAGTCCCGTGTGCCGCACATCACCGATCACGCCGACGATCTCCATCCACGGCCCCGTGTCGCTCGTCCGCACGCGCTGGCCGACCGGGTCTTCGCCCGCAAAGATCCGCCGCGCCATCGTCTCGTTGATGACGACGACCGGCGGCGCGTTCGGACCATCCGAGACATCGAAGCCGCGCCCGCGGCGGATCGGAATCCGCATCGCCTCGAAGTAGTCGTGCATCGCGCGCCGGAACTCGACCTCCGGGCGGTCGGACGGCGGGAGGGAACGCCCCTGGATGTCCAGGGTGGTGGTTACCGACGTGCTGCCGAGCGGAAGCCGCGTCGTGCCGCCGACCGACACGACGCCCGGGAGCCCTTCCAGGCGATCGAACAGGTCGCCGTAGAACGCGCGCCGCTCCTCGGGAGTGCGGAGCCGATCCGGCAGGTTCATCTGCCATGTCAGCAGACCCGCAGGCTCGAAGCCGGCGTTGACGTTCATCACGGCCGCGAAGCTCCGGAGGAGCAGCGCGGCGCCAATCGTGAGCACGCAGGCCAGCGCCACCTGCCCGATCATGAGCGCGGTCCGGTACCGCCGCTGCGCATGACTGCCGACCGCACCGCGCCCGTGTTCGCGCAGCACATCCTGCGGATCGGTGCGAGCCGCGCCGAACGCCGGCATCAGTCCAATGAGGACGCCGGTGACGACGGTGCTTCCAATCGTGACGAGAACCATGCGCCAGTCCGGGGCGATGTCGGCAAGTCGCGGCAGGTCCGCCGGCGCCATCCTCGTGAGGATGCGTGTCCCGGCGAGCGCCAGCGCCAGCCCCAGCGTCCCGCCCGCCGCCGTCAGCAGCAGACTCTCGACGAGCGACTGCCGGATCATCCGCGCGCGCCCCGCGCCGAGCGCGACGCGCGTCGCGTACTCCGTGCGCCGCTCGAGGCTGCGCGACAGCATCAGGTTCGCGACGTTCACGGTCGCCATCAGCAGCACCAGGCCGACGCCAGCGAAGAGCAGCAGCAGCGCGGGACGAATCCGGCCCACGGTCTGCTCCTGCGCCGACCTGACGATGATTCCCCACCCGGTATTGCTGGCCGGATATTCGGACTGGAGCTGGCCCGCGATGCCAGTCATGTCGGCGCGGACCTGCTCGATGGACGTGCCGGGCCGCTTCCGGCCGATGGCACCGAACCATCGGACGCCGCGCGGCACTTCCCCGGTCGGGCCTACGGTGCGCTGCTCCACCGCCATCGGCCCGCTGAACATCATGGTCACCCACATGTCCACGGCGGTGACGCGCGTGAACCCGGACGGACCGAGCATGCCGGGGTACGGAAAGACGACGTCGGCCGGCATCACGCCGACAATGGTGGCCGCCTGGTTCGCGATCCGGATCGAGCGTCCGATCGCGTCCGGGTCACCCCCGAAGCGCCGCTGCCAGTAGCCGTGGCTCAGCACGACTTCCGGTCCGTCCCCGGCGCCCGAACCGAAGGTGCGCCCGCGCGCGGCGGATCGGCCCAGTGTCTCGAAGAGCCCGGGCGTCACCGTCTGCGTGTATGCGACCTCCGTGCGGTCGCCGATGACGACCTCGAGCGTCGAGAGAAACGAGAAGTATCCCTCGAGACGTTCGAGCGTGCGGGTGCGTGCCGCGAAGTCGCGGTAATCGGCCGGTGAGATGGTGTTCTCGATGCCGCCCTCGCGCGGGGATCGGTTCCACACCATGACGAGATCGTCTGCGTCGGCGTACGGCAGCGGCTTGAGGAGCACGCCGTTCACGACGGCGAAGATCGCGCTGCTCGCGCCGATGCCGATGGTCAGCGCCAGCACGGTCACCGCGGTGAGCACCGGCGTCCGGCGCGCCAGGCGCAGCGCGAACCGCAGGTCGTCCCGCAGTTCGTCGAGCACGCGCCAGCGCCGGGCGGTGCGGCACTCCTCACCCACCTGGACGACACCGCCGAAGTCGACGCGCGCGCGACGCTCCGCTTCGTCGCGCCGCAGACCCTGCGCGCGATAGACGGCCGTCTGCTGCTCGACATGGAACTCGAGCTCCCGCCGAAGCTCCTCGTCACCCATTCACGTGTCTCCGTGCCTGCGCCTGCCCGATCCCGCTGCGTGTGCCGCCAGCCAGCCGCGGCCCCTCAGGCCGACACGTTGGCCATGTGCGGATCGGACGGCGGCGGATCCACGGTGGGCCGGTCCGCCAGCTGGCCGTCGAACAGGTAGATGTGCCGTTCGGCGTGGCGGGCGTACCGCGGATCGTGCGTGACGATGCAGATCGTCGCGCCGAGCTGGTGGAGCTCGGAGAGGAGCTCCATCACCGACTCGCCGCTGCGCGAGTCCAGGTTGCCGGTCGGCTCGTCCGCGAGCAGGATGAGCGGCTCGCCCGCGACCGCTCTCGCCACGGCCACACGCTGCTGCTGCCCTCCCGAGAGCTGCCCAGGGAGATGTTTCGCGCGGTGGGCCATGCCGACGCGCTCGAGCGCGTCCTGCGTCCGCTTCCGCCGCTCGGCGACGCTCATGCCGCGGTAGGTGAGCGGCAGCTCCACGTTCTCGAAGACGGTGAGATCGCCAATGAGGTTGAAGCTCTGGAAGATGAATCCAATCTCGCGGTTGCGGATCCGTGCGCGCTCGCCCTGCGGGAGGCTGGCCACCTGGCGGCTGTTCAGCGTGTATTCGCCGCGCGTCGGCGTGTCGAGCAGCCCCAGGATCGACAGCAGCGTCGACTTGCCGCAGCCCGACGGCCCGGCAATCGAGACGTACTCGCCGCGATCGATCGTCAAGGTGATGTTGGAGAGCGCGTGCGTTTCCACTTCGTCGGTGACGAAGACCTTTGTGATGCCGCGAAGCTCGATGAGCGGATCCATGTAGTTCCTTTCCCTGTGCTAGCGGAGGCGCACGCGGTCGACGCCGTCCCACGCCGACATGTCCGAGAGGATGACGCGATCGCCGGCGGTCAGCCCCTCGAGGACTTCGACCGTGTTGACCGAGGTACGACCGAGCATGACCGTCGTCCGTGAGGCGTGGGTCCCGTCGGCGTCCATCCTGAAGAGCGATACCGGGCTGTGCTCGTGTCCGGACGCTGGCCGCCCGACGAACAGCACGTCGTCGAGCCGTTCGAGCTCGATGGTGCCGTCGACGCTCAGGTCGGGCACGGCGCCGCGCGGCAGCGGACCGTCGAGCGTCACGTCCACCGTGCGCGTCCCGTTCTGCACCGACGGATCGATGCGCGCGACACGGCCGGCCACGACGCCGTTGCGCGTGTCCACGGTCGCGACCTGTCCAATCTGGATGTCGCGCGCCTGCGTCTCGGTGATCTTGATCTCCGCCTTCAGGCGGCTCGGATCGGCGACGAGCGCCAGGTTGAGGCCGGGCGCGATCTGCTGCCCGACTTCTGCGGTGACCGCCTGGAGCACACCCCTGATGCCGGCGCGCACGAACAGGTCCTCGCGCCGGCGCGTCTTCAGGTTCACCATGGCGCGCGCCTGGTCCACGGAGGCCTGCTGGACGGCGATCTGCGCCGCGCCAGCGTCGGCGCGCGCGGCGAGCTGCTCGTCCGCGAGCCGGCGCCTGACATCCAGCTGCTCTGCGTCGAGCCGCGCCTGGCGGCGCACCAGCTCGCTGACGAGCTTCTTCTCGGCGAGTGCGTCGTTCATCTCCGCCTGCATCTGCGCCTTCTTGAAGTCGGAGTCGATCGCGGCGAGCAGGGAGCGCTGCTGCAGCGTGTCGTTTTGGAGCTGGATGCGCAGGTTCGCGAGGGTCGCTTCGGCTGCCTGCAACTTCAGCGTCGCTTCCTGCAGCTCCTGTTCGAGCTCCGGGTTGGACAGCTCCAGGATCAGCGCGTCAGGCGTCACCGGCACTCCCGGACGCAGGAGGATCCGCTCCACACGGCCCGTGGACGGCGCGGCGATCCACCGCAGATCTTCTGGAACGAGCGTGCCCAGACCGCGCACCTGGCGCACCATCGGGCCGCGCTTGACCGTATCGGGCCACAGCGTGGACGCTTCGACGGTGGGCGCCGCCGGACGCAGCCGCGTGACGCCAACGGTGACGGCGCCGGCGACCGCGATGGCCGAGGCGATGTAGACCGCGCGGCGAATCCGTCGCTGCCGGCGATAGCCGGGACGTGCCACATCCATACAGCCGCAGCCTATTCCGCCGTCCGCAGCACGAGCCCGATCGCGCCGGAGAGGCGTTCCCAGTTCTCCCGCTCGCTGTCCAGCTGCCGCCGGCCTGCGCGCGTGAGGTCGTAGAACTTCGCTTCGCGGCCCGTTTCGGTCGGCTTCCACTCGGCCTCGAGCCAGCCGCGCGCCTCGAGCCGATGCAGCGCGGGATACAGCGACCCCTGCTGCACCTGCAGGACATCCTGCGAGATCTGCTGGAGGCGCTGCGCGATCGCGTACCCGTGCAGCGGGCCGATCGAGACGACCTGCAGGATGAGCAGGTCGAGCGTCCCCTGAAGAAGATCAGACTTTGATGGCGACATAGGCATGCCTAGACAATCGACAGCTATCCTGCACGGGCACGTGTAGATTGTCAAGGCGTCGTCGGATTATCCCGACGCGATCGCGTGAGCGATCCAGAACACCACGAACCCGATCACGACCTGACCTCCCAGGTTCAGCGCCGCCCAGACGAACTGTCCCTCGCGCACGAGCACGACGCTCTCGTTCATGTACGACGAGAACGTCGTGAACCCTCCGAGCACACCCGCCAGCAGCAGCGCGCGCGTCTCGGGCGTCAGCAGATCGCGTCCCTCCGACGCGCCCGCAATCGCACCGAACACGCCGCAGCCGACGATGTTGACGACGAAGGTTCCGAGGGGGAACAGCGTGCCGGTGGCGCCGAGCACCGCCGACGTGAGCAGGTAGCGGCACGCGGATCCGAACGCGCCGCCAAGCGCGATGAGCAGGATATTCACGTAAGATCAGGTCGAGTCACGCCGATTATGCCAGTTCTCGAAGTCCTCACCAGTTCCGGGTTCGGTTCTCTGCTCGGCATGCGCCACGCGCTCGAACCGGATCACCTGGCGGCAGTGTCCACGCTGATTTCTCACGAGCGGAACGGGTTCAGGGCCGCGTTCCTTGGGCTCTGCTGGGGCCTGGGCCACACGCTCGGTCTCGTCGCCGTCGGCGCGGCGCTGGTGCTGCTTCGCGCGGAGATGCCCGCGGCCGTCGCCAACCTGTTCGAACTGCTCGTCGCAGTGATGCTGATTACCCTCGGTGTGCGTGCCCTCGTGCAGGCGGCACGACTCGGACGCTCGGGCCCGCCCCACGTGCATCGACACGGAATCGTCGTGCACCAGCACGCTGGCCTGCCCGCGCACGTGCACATCGGCACCTGGACGCTGGCGCGCCGGCCGTTGCTCGTCGGCGCCATTCACGGTCTCGCGGGGAGCGGTGCGCTCACGGCGCTCGTGCTCACGACACTGCCGTCGACTGCAGCGCGTCTCGGCTACATGGCGCTCTTCGGCCTCGGATCCACGCTCGGCATGGCCGCGCTGTCCGGGTTGCTCGGGTGGCCGCTCGCGCGCCTCGGCTCGAACGTGTCCGTCGTCCGCGCCATATCGCTGGCCGTCGGCTGCCTCTCCGTCGCGCTGGGCGTGATGTGGGGTTACCCGCTGGTCGGACGACTCTTCTAGCGCGCGGCGCTCGCCCGCGCTACTTCACGGCAATCGTCCACGTCACCGGAACAGCCGTCGCGGGATAGCAAAGCCGATCGTCGCAGGCCTGGTACTTCACGGCCCCGGCGACCGTCAGCGTATCGCCGGCCTTTGCGTTCGGCTTGATGGTGATCGGCTGCGCGATTCTGAACGGCCTGGCGTAGGCCGGTACGTTCCCCGTGGACCCCTGGGCGGTAGCGACGTCGGGCTTCGGGAACGTCGGCTTGCCGACCGCGAGCGCGACGTTCGGGGTGATCACGATCGACACCGGCGTGAAGTCGATGGCGCCTGCCCCGTACACGTGGACGCGCGGCCTGGGGGTCACGTCGGCCCACAGTGTGATGGAGGCACCGGCCGCGGCCGACGCGGCGCTCGCCGCGGTCGTGACCGTGACGTACTGGACCGTCGGCGCGGGCGCGAGCTGCCGTGCCTGGGGCACGACGCAGGTGATCGAGAGGATCAGCGCAAGCGTCAGGGGTTCCGCACGCATGCAGACATTCTAGCCCGCAGGCCACCCCCGCAATCCTGCGGGCGGCGACCTGCGGACCTGTGCCGATCGACCGGTGTTACTTCGCCGTCTCGTAGATCGTGCTGGCGCCGCCGCCGATCGCGGCCCCGATGAGCGCGCCCTTCTTTCCACCGAAGATGGCCCCGACGCCCGCGCCGGCTGCAGACGACCCGCCGATGACGAGTGCCGTGCGCTTCCAGTCGCGCCTCGGTTGCGCCTCGACCTGACGTGTCGCGCGACGGAGCGGCTGCGCGACCTCTGCTGTGCGGACAACGCGAGGCTCAGCGGCTGTGGTCGTAGTCATGACCGCGGGGGTCGCATACGGCACGTACTGGGGAGCCACGGCCACGCCGCTCCTGTCCATGACGTAGCCGGCAGGCACGTAGCCGGCGGGCACATAACCCGCGGGGACGTACCCGTACGCACCGGCCGGCACGTATGCGCCTGGCATCTGTCCGGTCAGCGACTCGCGCAGCGTGACCGGCTGACCGAGCTGCGTCGGAAGCGTCCCCTGGTGCATGCCGTCCAAGCCGACGATGGCCGACCGCGGATTCAGAAGCCCGTACGCAACCAGCAGCACGCCAATCGCAATCACGCTCAGGATTCCAGCCAGGTATTTGGTCATGTCGGCCTCCTCGCGCGCCATCCGCGCGGTGCAGACATGCACACCAAGGTCGATGCCAACGAAAACAGGCCGGATTCGCACGATTGTCCCGACCGGGTGTCCTCGTCCGGGCACACCCACAGCACGTTCGCGACCGCCCGGGTTACCATCGAACCTGAGCACCTTCACTAATGACTCGCATCCTCGTCGTCGAAGACGACCCGGATATCGCTGATCTGATTCGCCGTTATTTGCAGCGCGGCGGATTCGAGGTCGACCTGCGCGCGTCGGGCCGCGACGCGCTGGCGGCGGTTGCCGCGGCGCCCCCCGACGTGGTGCTGCTGGACCTGATGCTGCCGCACGTCAGCGGGCTCGACATCTGTCGGACGCTGCGGGCTGACCCGAAAACGGCGGCGATTCCGATCATCATGGTCACCGCCCGCGCGGAGGAATCGGAGCGGATCGCCGGGCTCGACCTCGGTGCCGACGACTACATCGCCAAGCCGTTCAGCCCCGGTGAGCTCGTCGCGCGCGTGCGCGCCCTGCTGCGGCGGTCGGGCCAGGCGCCGGCGCCTCGCACGTCGATCAGCTATGGCCCGCTGGTCCTGGACGCCACCGAGCACACGGTCACGAGCGAGGGGCACCCGGTGTCCCTCACCGCGAAGGAGTTCCTGCTGCTCGAGTACCTGCTGCGCAACCGTGGGCGCGTGCTCTCGCGGGACCTGCTCCTCACCGACGTGTGGGGCTACAGATACACGGGCGGGACGCGGACGGTGGACGTGCACGTTCGGCGGCTCCGCGAGAAGGTGCCGCTGCTGGAGGACGCACTCGTCACCGTGAAGCAGTTCGGCTACAAGTTGCTCGAAACGCCGCCGACACCGGCAGCACCCTGAGCCTGTGCCCATGGCCCCGGTGTCCAGCGCTTCGTTCCAGACAAAGCTCTTTCTGGCTGCGCTCGCGACCGCGCTCCTCGCGCTCGTCGTGGCTGGCGCCCTCTTCGGCGTGTCGGTGCGCAGGCAGACGAACGAGCGCGTCGAGCAGGGGCTCATTTCGGAGGCGCGCCTCGCAGCAGAACTCCTGTCACGCCTCCCCGCTGAGGGCGACGTTCCGGCCTACGACGCGGAGGCCGACCGCATTGGCGCGCTCCTGGACGCGCGTGTGACGCTCGTCGCGGCCGACGGCACCGTGCTCGGCGACTCCGCGGAGTCGCTGGCCGAAGTGGCCGGCATGGACAACCACGGCACGCGGCCGGAAATCGTGGCGGCGCGCGACCGAGCGATCGGCATCGCCAGGCGTTCGAGCGACACCGTCGACCAGGAGATGCTGTACGTCGCGGTTGCGGCGAGCCATCCACGTGTCGCGTTCGTACGCGTCAGCGTCCCGCTCACGACGATCGGTCAGCAGATTCGCAGCCTGGTACTGGCCTCGCTCGCCGCCCTCGGCCTGGCGTTGCTGGGGGCGGCCACGGTGGCGGCCATCCTGGCCAACCGCATCGGTCAGCGCGTGCGCGCGATCGCATGCGATCGCGCAACGCTACCGGCAAGGCGACCTCACACCGCCGCGGCTCGATTACGGCGACGACGAGCTCGGCGTCGTGGCTCGCGCGCTCGATGATTCGGTGCGCGAGCTGGCGAACCGGCTGGAAGACCTCGAGCGCGATCGAAGCCGGATGGCGGCAATCCTCGGCGGCATGATCGAAGGGGTCATCGTCGTCGACCAGGCGGGGCGCCTGCAGCTGGTGAACGACGCCGCGCGCGAAATGCTGAAGATCGACGAGGCGCCGATCGGACGGCACTACGTCGAGACGATCCGGCATCCCGCGATTGCAGATCTCCTTACTGCCGCCCTCGCCGGGCGGACGCCGGCGTCGGTGGAGCTGGCGCCGCCTCGCGATCCCGCGCGCACGTTAATCGTCCGCGCGGCCCCGGTGACCGCCGGGTGGTCCATGGGCGTCGTGCTCGTGCTGCACGACATCACCGAGCTGAAACGCGTCGACCGCATCCGCCGCGACTTCGTCGCCAACGTCTCCCACGAACTCCGGACGCCGCTGACGGCGATCCGGGGCTACGTGGAAGCGCTGTCGGAAGGCGACACGAGCCCCGAGGACACGAGCCGGTTCCTCGCGATCATCATGCGACATGCGCGGCGCATGGAGCGGCTGGTGCAGGACCTGCTGCGACTCGCGCGGCTCGAGGCGGGGCAGGAAACGCTCGACATCGCGCGCTGCGATCTGCGCGCGCTCGCGCAATCGGTCGCCGGCGACCTCGCCTCCGCCATCGAGGCCCGCGAACAGGACCTCGAGGTCGCGATCGCCGGCGATGCGGCCGCCGTGTCCGGCGATGCGGCGAAGCTGCACGACGTGCTGCGAAACCTGGTCGCCAACGCGAGCACCTACTCGCCCGAAGGATCGACGATCCGCGTCAGCTGCCAGGCGTGCGGGCGATCGCATCGCCATCGACGTGCTCGACGAGGGCCGGGGATTCCGGAAGAGGATCTGCTTGCGCGTCTTCGAGCGCTTCTATCGCGTGGACAAGTCGCGCGCCCGCGATCCGGGCGGCACCGGGCTGGGCCTGGCGATCGTGAGGCACCTCGTCGAGCTGCACGGGGGGCGCGCGTCGGTGGCCAACAGGCCCGCAGGCGGCGCGCAGTTCACGGTGGAATTGCCGCGCGCGGACGACGCCGACGAGAGCCGCCCGACGGGCAGAGGCTAGCGCGCTCCGGCCAGTCGCAGCAGGAGGTACGACGCAGCTCCGATCGAAAACGCGGCGGGGATCGTCAGCACCCAGGCCCACACGATCTGGCCCGCGACGCCCCAGCGGACTGCCGACAGCCGCCGCGTGGCGCCGACGCCGACGATGGCGCCGGTGATCGCGTGCGTCGTGCTCACCGGCACGCCGGTCGAGCGTCGCGACCATCAGCGCCGTGGCTGCGCCCGTCTCCGCGGCGAAGCCGCCGACCGGCTGAAGCTTGGTGATCTTCGACCCCATCGTGTGGATGATGCGCCAGCCACCGGCGAGCGTGCCGAGGCCGATCGCCGTGTGCGCGGCAATCACGACCCAGAACGGAATGTCGAACGTCGTGGATGTAGCCGGCCGCGAACAGCATGCCGGCGATGATGCCCATCGTCTTCTGGGCGTCGTTCGCGCCGTGATTGAGGCTGAAGAACGCCGCGGACAGGAGCTGCAGCCGGCGGAACCAGCGGTCGACGCGCGACGGCGGCGTCCAGCGGAACACCCACAGGATGCCAGTCATCAGCGACAGGCCCGCGCAGCCAGGCCGATCAGCGGCGACAGCAGGATGAAGAGGAGCGTCATCGTCCAGCCGCCCGGGATGATCGCCGCGAAGCCGGCCTTCGCGACGGCTGCGCCTGCGTAGCCGCCGATCAGCGCGTGCGACGAGCTGGTCGGCAGCCCGAAGTACCACGTGATCAGGTCCCAGATGATCGCACCCGTGAGCCCGCCGAACACGACGGCGAAGGTCACGATGTTGACGTCGATCATGCCGGCGCCAACCGTCTTCGCCACGGCGGTGCCGAAGACGAAGGCGGCGACGAAGTTGAAGAACGCCGCCCAGATGACGGCCTTGCCGGGTGAGAGCACGCGGGTCGACACGACGGTCGCGATCGAGTTCGCGGCGTCGTGGAAGCCGTTGATGTAGTCGAAGAGCAGCGCGACGCCGACGAGCCCGACGACGATCCAGAGCATCAGGCGCTAACCGTGCTTGACGACGACGCCTTCGAGCACGTTCGCGACGTCTTCGCAGCGGTCGGTGGCGTCTTCGAGGAAGTCGAACGTTTCCTTCCACTTGATCACGACGAGGGGATCGCGCTCGTCGTCGAAGAGGCGGCTGACGGCTTCCTGATGGACCCGATCGGCCTCGTTCTCGAGCCGGTTGATCTCGACGGCATGCGTGATCACGCCCTTCTTGCGCTCCATGGCGTCGAGCGCGAGACGGACCTGCTTCGGTGCACGCCGTGATGATCACCGCCAGCTCGCGCGCGCCGAACCGGATCGATCTCGAGCCGGTAGAGGCGCACGAGCGTGGCCGACGCGTCGATGGCGTCCATCACGTCATCGAGCGATCGCGCGAGCGCGTGGATGTCTTCGCGATCGAGCGGGGTGACGAAGGTCCGGTTGAGCCGCTGGATGATCTCGTGGGTGAGGAAGTCGCACTTGTGCTCGACTTCCTTGATCTCGTCGGCCTTGTGCCAGATCGGAGTGTCGGGCGCGAGCATCTCCTCGAGCAGCGCGGCGCCGCGCTGGAGCTCGTCGGCGAGCGCCTGGAAGTCGCTGTAGAACTTTTCCTCGCGCGGAATCAGCCGGAATGCCAACGAGACCTCCCCATCACCTGCAGCTCGATCGCCGACGTCAAAACCTCGGAATTGTAGCAGATCCGTTTACACCGCCGTTACATCACGGGTTACACAGACGGGACGTCGCCGCGACCCTTCGGTGTACCATCTCCAGCCGAATGGCCGTGAACAACGAAGTTCTCGCGATCATCCTGGGCGGCGGACAGGGCACGCGACTGTTCCCGCTGACACAACTCCGATCGAAGCCGGCGGTGCCGATCGGCGGCAACTACCGGCTGATCGACATCCCGATCAGCAACTGCCTGCACGCCGACATCCGCCGCATCTTCGTCCTCACGCAGTTCAACTCGGCCTCGCTCAACCGGCACATCAGCCAGACGTACCGGATGGACCTGTTCAGCCAGGGGTTCGTCGAGATCCTCGCCGCCGAGCAGACGCCCGACAACGCCAACCTGGTTTCAGGGCACCGCCGACGCCGTGCGCCAGGCCGCGCGCCACTTCGTGCGCTACGACGCCGACTACTACCTGATTCTGGCCGGCGATCACCTCTACCGGATGGACTACTCCGAGATGGTCGACGCGCACATCGACCGCCGCGCGGACATCACGATCGCCGCGCAGCCGGTGCACGCCGGAGGACGCCACGCCGATGGGCATCTTCCGGTTCGATCGCGACGGCCAGATCGTCGCGTTCGAGGAGAAGCCGAACGCCGAACGCCTCTCGGCGATCGGCCAGAGCATCCCGAAGGGGTCGATGATCGCGGGCTTCGCGCCCGACAAGCCGTTCGTCGCGTCGATGGGGGTCTACGTCTTCTCGCGCGACGTCCTGCTCGACATGCTGGCCAAGAGACGACGCCAAGGACTTCGGCCGCGAGGTCATTCCGGCGGCGCTCGAGCAGGTACCGCGTGAACTCCTTCCTGTTTCGCGGGTTCTGGGCCGACGTCGGCACCGTGGAATCGTTCTACGACGCCAACATCATGCTCACGAAGCCGCGATCGCCGTTCAAGTTCTACGATCCGCGGCGGCCGATCTACACCCACGCGCGGTTCCTGCCCGGATCGCGCCTGGTCGACGCGCGCCTGCTCGACGCGATCGTCGCCGGAAGGGTGCTACCTGGGTCGCTGCACGGTCGAGGAGTCGGTGATCGGCATTCGCACCCACGTCCAGGCAGGGGGCGACGATCCGCCGCTCGGTGCTGCTCGGCGCCGACTACTACGACGCGGACGACGTCGCGCCGGCGCGAGGCGACCGGCCACGGCTCGGCATCGGACGCGACGTGGAGATGGATCGGGTCATCGTGGACAAGAACGCGCGCATCGGCGACGGCGCGCGGCTCGTCAATGTGAAAGGTCTGCAGGAAGCCGACGGCGACGGCTACTACATCCGCAACGGCGTGATCATCGTGCCGAAGGATGGCGTGATCCGCGCGGGCACTGTGGTCTAGCTCGAAGCATCCGAATCGCTGAATTCCTGAGCGCTGCGCCTCGTGTTAACACCCATGTAACGTTCCCGTCGTCCCCCGATTACGCCCGCCTTTTACGCTCCTCCATGCCGGTCGTGGGCGTCCGGCACACCCGGCATCGAGTCCGGAATCCGAGTTGGAGGAGTCAATGAGACTGTTTCGCTGGATCGTCGCGGCACTGTGCGTCGCGGCGTTCCCCATTGGGGCATTTGCCCAGCAGACCGAAGGGCGTATCACAGGCACGGTGCAGGACCAGAGTCAGGGGTCCCTGCCCGGTGTGTCGGTCGTCGTCGAATCGCGTGATACTGGTGCCTCGCGCACCGCAGTCACCGACGCCGAAGGCCGCTTCGTCGTGACGAACCTTGGACCCGGGCGCTATGTCGTCAAGGCCGAGTTGTCCGGGTTCCAGACGCGCGAACGTGATGTCGTGCTCGGGGTTGGCCAGATCGAGAGCCTCACGCTCGAGCTCGGGATTGCCGCGGTCTCCGAAGAAGTGGTGGTCCAGGCGAGCGCACCGGTGCTCGACGTCGCGTCGGCGCGCATCGGCGTGAACGTGTCGCCCGAAGAGGTCCAGAACCTGCCGGTCAACGGCCGCAACTTCGCGAACCTGATGACGCTGGCCCCTGGCGCCACCAGCGACGGCAATGGCGGCTGGGCGTCCGTCCGCTTCAACGGCAAGTCGAACCAGCAGAACTACCTGAACTACGACGGCGTCGACGGCACCTACGTGTGGGACGCGAGCCCGAGGTATCTGTCGGCCACCGGCTCGCAGTTCCGGCTGCAGACGTCGATGGAGTCGGTGGCCGAGTTCCGCGTGAACTCCGGCCTGGCGCCGGCCGAGAGCGGTCTGGGCGCGGGCGGCAACATCACGGTCGTGACCAAGAGCGGCAGCAACCAGTTCCGCGGCTCCGGGTTCTGGTACCTGCGCAACGATGCGCTCGACTCCGCGAGCAAGTACGACGACACGAAGCAGCCGCTCGAACTGAATCAGTACGGCGGCTCGTTCGGCGGGCCGATCGTCTCCAACCGCACGTTCTTCTTCGCCAGCTTCGAGGGCCTGCGTCAGACGACCGGCCTGACCTTCACCGAGGCGGTGCCGAGCGACGAAGCGCGCCGGCGGATCCTGGCCGGCGAGCCGGTCGGCTCCGGCGGCGGTCAGAGTCCCGCACGCACCATGGCGGTCGCGCCGCTGCTCGAACGGCTTCCCGCGTGGCACCGTGGCGACCTCGAACCCGCTCGTTGCGCTGGCCACGAACACGTCCGAGGCGGAGCAGCAGGAAGACACCGATGTCGTTCCGCCTCGATCACCGTTCTGAACACCGGCAACAGCTTCTACGTGCGCTACCTGTACAGCAACGGCCAGGTCGACACGCCGGATCGGACAGCGACCCCGCGGCGCATCCTGGCGAATCAGGAGCCGCAGAACCTGGTGGCCAACTGGCAGTCGATCGTCGGCAACAGCATCGTCAACGAGATCAAGGTCGGCTACAACTGGCCGCACACGAGCGCGGATGCGTTCGGTCCTGCCGGCTACGACCCGCTCGGCGTGTCGCTCTCCGGCACCTTCACGTCGTCCTCGATCGACGCGCGCGGCAATACCGGCATCGCGCGAAGCGGCCTCATCATGCGGGCCACCAGCGCGGCGACGACCACGGGTCTCGCCTTCGACCCGTCGTCGCTGGCGTTCTCCGACGCGCTCACCTGGACGCGCGGCGGCGCACACATTCAAGTTCGGGCGGCGAGTATCGCCAGGTGTCCGGCGACTTCCAGTTCCTCGGCACGCAGGAACTGAGCTACGGCAGCGTCAACGACTTCATCGACAATCGCCCGACCACCGTACGCAGGTCGCGGTCGACTCGCCGTTCTTCAGCCCCCGCCAGTTCTACACCGATCGGCTTCGCGCAGGACTCGTGGCGGGTGAACGACAGGCTCACGCTGGAGCTCGGCCTCCGCTACGACTACTACTCGCCGGTCAAGGAAGCCGACAGCCTGGCCAAGCCGTTCTTCATCGAGGAGAACGAGTTCGGCACCGACGTGGACGAGTTCTACAACGCGGACAAGAACAACTGGTCGCCTCGCCTGTCGGCGGCCTATTCAATCGACGAGCGGACGGTGGTGCGTGGCGGCTTCGGCCTGTTCTACGGCCCGGGGCAGTTCGAAGATCGCATTCAGCCGATCGAGAACTACATTGCGAGGCGCCGGCGTGCAGAACTCGGACGTTCCGAACAACGGCCTGCAGTATCCGATTCCGGCCGAGCAGCTGCGCGATCTGCTGCAGCTTCGCGGCTACACGCACAACTACCCGAACGAGTACAACGTGCAGTACGGCGTCAGCGTCGCAGCGCGAGCTTCCCGGAGCGATGAACCTGAACGTCGGCTACACGGGTAGCCAGGGCAAGGACATGTTCCTGCGCGGCGTCGGCAACCCGCTCGACCCCGCCACGCGCGACGACCGGTCCCGAACTACGGCGCGGTCGACTTCAAGACCGGCGGCTGCGTCGACGGTGTGCTCATTGCCGGCTATCCGACGGCTGGCTGCGGCTACGCGAGTTACAACGCGCTGCAGATTGGCCTGACCCGCCGGTTCCAGCGCCGGATTCACCGGCGGCATCCAGTATCAGGTACTCGCGCAACAAGGGCACCACGCAGGGCTCGAACGAAGCGGCCACGGCGCAGAACACGTTCGACTTCGAGACCGAGTACGGGACGAACCCGCAGGACATCCCGCACACGTTCAACGGTTCGCTGGTGTACCTGATTCCTGGCGAGGGCGCCTTGAAGGGCGGCTGGCGCGTCGGCACGATCATCAACGCCCGCAGCGGCGTGCCGATCAACGTGCAGCTCTCGCCGCAATGACAACGCGCCCGTCAATGGCGTCAACGTGACCAACGTTCCCGGCGGCAACCCGCGCAACGTGCAGCGTCCGGACCTCGTTCCCGGCGTCGACCCGTACCTGAAGGACGGCGTCCGCTGGCTGAACCCGGCGGCCTTCACCACGCCGCAGCCCGGCACGTTCGGCAACGTGCCGCGCAACTACCTGCGCGGGCCCGGAGTTCTGGCAGGCTGACCTGATGTTCTCCAAGGACCTGCAGTTCGGACGAAGCCAGGGGCTGCAGTTCCGGGTCGAGATCTTCAACATCTTCAACCGCCTGAACTACGAGAACCCGGTGAACGCCATCTCGAATACCACGGCCACGCCGGGCGTGCCGTTCACCGACGCGCAGGCAGGCACCTTCGGCTACATGCTCGGACCACTGAACCGGACCGTGGGTCTCGGCACGGCGCGGCAGACGCAGCTCTCGCTGCGGTACACGTTCTAGTCAGGGATCGGGATCGGGATCAGGGATCAGGGATCGGGGATCAGCTGATTCCTCGATCCGCGTGACGGAGAGGGCTCGCCGGGTATACCGGCGAGCCTTTTTGTTTGACTGCAACCTGGATAGAGCTGTTCCGCAACCGCCTGCTCGACGTGCACGATGCACGATGCAGACGCCGGGTCTTAAGACCCGGCCCTACTTAAGACCCGGCTACAGCTGTGCGTGCACCCTGATCCCTCTGATCCCCGATTCCCTGCTTGTTACACCCTCCCCGTATACTCCCCACATGCTGACAACCATTCGCCTGGCCGTCGTCGTCCTCACCGGCGTCGGACTGGTCGGCGCCTCGGTGCTGCTGCCGGCCGACACGCCCAAGCAGTTGATCGCGCATCGCGGCGCGTCCGGCTACGCGCCCGAGCACACGATGGCCGCCTACGAGCTGGCCATCGCGCAGCACGCGCAGTTCGTCGAGCCGGACCTCGCGGTGTCCCGAAGACGGCGTGCTGGTCTGCCTGCACGACGACACGCTCGAGCGGACGACGAACGTCGAGGACGTGTTTCCGGATCGCTACAGCCGCGAGCTCACCGGCAAGAACGGCGAGAAGCAGTGGCTGGCGAACGACTTCACCCTCGCCGAGATCAAGCGGCTGGACGCCGGCAAGCTGGTTCGAAGCCGAAGTTCGCGGGCGCGCAGGTGCCGACCTGGGACGAGATGCTGGCTCGGGTGCGCGGCGAGCGGGCGTCGGCGTCTACCCCGAGCTCAAGTCGCCGCCGCTCTACACTGCGCGCGGCATCGACATGGCAAAGCTCCTGATCGAGTCGCTGAAGGCGCACGGCCTGGATCAGCCGGAGACGCTGAGCGCGACCCCGGTCATCATGCAGTCGTTCGACGAGCCGACGGTCCGCCGCGTCGCAGCGGATCTGCCGACGGTCCCGCGCGTGTTCCTCACCTCGCGCGACGCCGACGTATCAGACGAGCGTCTGAAAGCGCTCGCGGCGTTCGCCACCGGCATCGCGCCTGAGAAAGTGGTCATCGCACGGCACCCGGACATGGTGGCGCGGGCACATGCCGCCGGCCTCACGGTGACGTCGTGGACCTTCCGCGCAGACGAGAAGACGTCGTATCCGAACGTCCGCGACGAGATGGCGCACTACCTCTACACGTGGGGCATCGACGCGCTGTTCACCAACAACCCGGATCAGTTTCCGAGGCGGTAGAAACACGAGCCCGACCAGACTCACGAAAGGCACGAGAGCCGAAGCGCTTGGATTTGCCCACTTCGTGCTCGCGTCTCTGGCGTTGAACGGTATCGACCAGCCTATCGCGCCAGCGAGGAGAGCCGCCGCGTCGCGAGACGCGCGAGCAGCGAGCAGACCAGGACGATGAGCACGAGGACGAGCGCGCCGGCCCAGGCCTGGCGGTGCCAGTCTTCGTACGGCGCGATCGCGTAGGTGAACACCTGGACGGTCAGCGACGAGATCGGCTGCGTCAGGTTGGTCGTGAAGAAGCGGTTGTTGAACGACGTGAAGAGCAGCGGCGCCGTCTCGCCGGCGATGCGCGCCAGCGCCAGGACGACGCCGGTGACGATCCCGGGTGCGGCCGCCGGCAGAACCACGGTGAACATCGCGCGGGCCCGCGTGGCGCCCAGCGCCAGCGCCCCTTCCCGCATGCGTGCCCGGCACCAGCAGCAGCAGTTCTTCGGTCGTGCGCGCGATGATCGGAATCATCATCACGCCGAGCGCCAGGCCGCCCGCCAGGGCGCTGAACTGCTTGAACGGCAGCACCGCGACGCCGTAGGCGAACACGCCGATGACGATCGACGGCACGCCGTTCAGCGTGTCGGCCGCGAACCGGATGGCCGAGGCCAGCCGGGTCCCGGCGTACTCCGACATGTAGATGCCGCTCACGATCCCGATCGGCACCGCCATCAGCGATCCGAGTCCCGTGAGAATCAGCGTACCGACGATCGCATTGGCCATTCCGCCCCCGGGCTCACCGACCGGCGTCGGCATGCGGATGAAGAAGTCGACATTGAGCGCGCGGATCCCCTGCGTGACCACGAAGAACAGGATGCATCGCCAGCGGGACCAGCGCCAGGATGACCGACGCCGGCGCAGAACGCCACGAACAGCGACGAGGCCGCCTTGCGTCTCAGCATGCGCTACGCCCCGGCCGGAGCGGCCACCGGCTCCGGCGTCCGCGCGGATCTGCCGCTGCGCGCCATGTCCAGATCAGAAGCCGCGACAGCGAGTTCACGATGAGCGTGATGATGAAGAGCACGAGACCGATCTCGATGAGCGCGTTGAGGTACAGCTCGTCGGCCGCCTCGGTGAACTCGTTCGCGAGCACCGCCGCCATCGTGTACTGCGGGGCGAACAGCGACAGCGAGACCTGCGGGTTGTTGCCGATCACCATCGTCACGGCCATGGTCTCACCGAGCGCGCGGCCGAATCCGAGCATCACGGCACCGACGATGCCCGTGCGCGCGTAGTGGAGCGCGGCGGAGATCGCCTCGAATCGCGTGGCGCCGAGCGCGTAGGCCGCCTCCCGCTGCGCCATCGGCACCGACTTCAGGACCTCGCGAGCGACCGAGGAGGTGAAGGGAACGACCATGATCGCGAGGATCAGCGTCGCAGCGAGCATACCGACGCCGAGCGGCGGTCCCGAGAAAAACGGGAGCTGGCGCAACGCAGCCGGCAGCATCACCTGTACCGTCCGCACGGCCGGGACCAGGACGAAGATGCCCCAGAGCCCGTAGACGATTGAGGGAATCGCGGCGAGCAGCTCAGTCAGGAATACCAGCGGCTGCCGCAACGACTGCGGGCAGAGCTCGGTGATGAACACCGCGATGCCGATCGCGATAGGCGTCGCGAGCAGCAACGCGAGCACGGACGAATACAGGGTCCCCCAGATGAACGGGAGCGCGCCGAACTCCCCTGCAACCGGATCCCAGGTGGATGTCCGCCAGAACTCGAAGCCAAACTTCTGGATCGACAGCCACGATTGCCGCGCCAGCTCGAAGCCGATCGCGGCGACGATGGCGATCAGCAACACACCGGCGATGCCGGTGCCCACCCTGAACCCCAGATCGTTGCGCATGTGTCGCTGCCCTGCCCGCCCGCCCGACCTGGCCCGCCCAATCGGCCCTGTCTCGTTACCCGATCTTGACCTGCTCGAGCGCGGCCAGCTCCTGCTTGACGACTTCCGCAGGGAGCGGCGCGTATCCAAGCTCGGTCGCGAAGCTCTGGCCGTCCGTCAGCGCCCATTTGACGAAGTCGACGATTGCCTTTGCTCCCGCCTTGTCCTTCGGATCCTCGAAGAGCAGCAGCCAGGTGAACGATGAGATCGGGTATGCGCCGGGCCCTGCCGCATTGGTGATCGAGACGCGGAAGTCGGCCGGCATCTGCGCCGCACCGGCAGCGGCCGCCGCCGTCACCGACCCGGTCGTCGCCTTGACGAACTCGCCGTCCGCATTCTGGACCGACCCGAACGTGATCTTGTTCTGCAGCGCGTAGACGAGCTCGATGTAGCCGATCGATCCCGGCGTCTGCTGGACCAGACCGGCCACGCCCTCGTTGCCCTTGCCGCCCACGCCGACCGGCCAGTTCACTGAGGTGGCCACGCCAACCTTGGACTTCCACTCGGGCGACACCTTCGCGAGGTAGTCCACCCAGATGTAGGTCGTGCCAGAGCCGTCCGATCGGTGAACGACGGTGATTTCGGTGGCCGGCAGCGTCACGCCCGCGTTGACCGCGGCAATGGCCGGGTCGTTCCACCTCGTGACCTTGCCGAGGAAGATGTTGGCGAGCAGCGGCCCCGTGAACTTCAGCGTCAGCCGTCACGCCGGGCAGGTTGTAGACCGGCACGTCGGCGCCAAGCACCGTGGGAAGGTGCAGGATCTTCCCAGGCGCAGCGGCCAGCTGCTCGTCGGTCATGGGACCGTCGGTTGCACCGAAGAACACTGTCTCGTTGGTCAGCTGGCGGATGCCGCCGCCAGATCCGATCGACTGGTAGTTGATCCGTACTGCCCATTGCGCTTGTGGTACTCGTCGAACCACTTCGAGTAAATCGGATACGGGAACGTGGCGCCGGCGCCGTTGATCTGCAGCGAGCCGCCGGACGCTGCGGACGATGCCGCGTCGCCCCCTGCAGGCGCTCCACCGCCACCGCACCCCGCGGCCACCGACGCAGCCAGCACGGGCAACGCGACGAGGGTCGTACGAAGCAGCCACCGACGAGATGTGCGAATCATTCCGGGATGCCTCCGAATGGCGGCGCGACACACGTGGGCCGACCAGGCCACCAGGGCCTGACGGAAGTCTGCAATGACGCTATCGACCGTGTGTGTCCGGCGTGCTTCTGGTGTGTTACTTGTGTGTAAATTCCCAGGGATCAGGGATCAGGGATCAGGTCCGGACGGACTTGATCCCCGCCTGAATCCCTGTATCCCTGATCCCCGATTAATCCATGATCCCCATCAGGATGAGGGCGAGCTCGAGCAGCAGGATCGCCACGACCGTCAGCTCCAGAAAGTGGCCGCGCGACATGGCCGCGTGCTCGACGGCAAACCGGTAGATGTCGTCCAGGGTCTTGAGCTTTGCTTCGACGTCGGCCTTCCACGTGTCCAGCCCAAGCCTGTCACCGACCAGGCGGAACAAACGTACGGCATAGATGTCGCCGATGAACTTGAGGGTGTTCTCCGTCCGGTCGGTCAGCTCTGTGACGTCGATGAAGAGCGAGTGGACCTGTCGCGCGGCGGTCGTGTAGCGCGATCCGAACCACTGGTCCCAGCGCCTCGGGCGCTGCAGCCGCTTGTAAATCGACTCGAGCTCGCGGTCCAGCAGCCGGTCGTAATGGCGGTACTCGAGCAGCTGCGAGTTGGCGAACTCCAGGATCTCGAGCGCGGCCTGGGCGCCAGCCGGCGTGTCGTACACGAACGCCGCGTTCCAGGTTGGGACAACCAGGTCGTCGGCCAGGTACGACAGGTGATGCACGAGGATTGTCTCCTGCTCCTGCGCGCTCAGCTCCTGGCGTTCGCCGCGCAGCAGCGTGGCGATCTCGGAGCCGTGCCGAGTCAGGAGCGTTTCGGCCGCGTCCGGCTCGTCCAGTTCGTGGACAGCGAAGACGAAGTAGTCCTCCGCGAGCAGGTGATCGGCGGGCGACACGAACGCCGTCCGCAGACGCGTCGTCACCTGTCGCGCGATCTGCTCCGCCTGGCTCTCGAGTTCCGGGTTCTCGATGAGGGCCTGCGACCGCGCCAGGAGTTCCTGCCAGCTGCCGCTGAACGGCTGCATCAGCGCTACCGACACGACACCGAAGTCGTACACGCGCACGCGCGACTTGAAGCCGTCGACCTCCGCCACGCCGACCGCCTCTCCGTCGAAGCTGAGCGGCGGCGTGCCGTACTGCACGTAGTCGGGCGTCGCCGGCTTGGGCGCCAGGCGCGCCCGCACTGCCGTCCCGCCGACGATCGTGGCGACCGCTTGCAGGTCGGCAGTCTCGGCGACGTCGAACAGGTAGAACGCGACGATCTGCGCGGTGCGAATCTCCGCCACCTGCGGAGATTCTACTTAGAAGCTGACCTTCAACCGCGCCATCCAGCTGCGCGGCGCTCCGTAGTGCGTGCCGTTGAAGATCGACAGGAAGTTGAGCAGGTAGGTCGTGTCGAATAGCGTTCAACAGGCCCGCCTGCAGTTCCAGCCGCGTGCTGCCGCGGCGCAGCAGCTGCGCGCCTGCCATCGCGTCCACGACCACGCGTGGATTCGCACGTCCCTCGTCGACATCGACCAGCGTCAGCGCCAGCGGATCCTCGAACGTGGCGGGATCGAAGTCCTCCGGCAGCTCGAAGGGAATGCCGCTGTCGAAGCGGCCGCTGATCGACGCGTTGAAGCGCTGGCTCGGGTGCTCGTAGTTGACGCCGAACTGGATCTGCCAGCGCTGATCGTGGTCGGCGTAGAACTGCTCGCCGTCCTCGGGCAGGTCGCCGATGAACAGGCCGCCGGTGAGCGGCGCCGTCAGCAGCACCCGCGCCCGCGACACGCTGAGGTATCCGCTCACCTGCCGGTACAGCGGCACGTCGACGCGCGCCTCAATCCCTTCGGCCAGGCCTTTGTCGACCGATACCGGGAAGGTCACCGTCGTGTCGAGGAACTGGTCGACGTCGGCGAGGTTCCGGCTGTTCTTGCGGTAGTACGCCACGTCGATCTTGGCGCGCGTGCCGAACGCCTGCTGCACGCCGACCTCGAAGGCGTGCTGCCGCTCGGACCGGACGTCGACGCCAGGCACGCCGTTGGTCGACAGCGCCCTCGCCTGCTCGGAGCTTGACAGGAGCAGGTTCTCGGAGAACGGCGGCATGAACAGCCGGCTGTACGACACGCGCAGCACCGTGCCGCTGCCGTGCACGTGGTAGGCGACACCGAGACGCGGGCTGACCACGGACTCGTCGACGATCAGGCGGTACCAGTCGTAGCGCACGCCCACGTTGATGTGCAGGTCCTCGACGGGCGAGAACGTGTCCTGCACGAACAGCCCAAGGTTCTGTCCGACACGGTCGTCGGCGAACGCGAACGGCTCGCCTCCCAGCAAGTCGGCGAGCTCCTGATCGTCCGGATCGGTCGCCGCCATCCAGAAGTTCTCGCGTACCGGGTTGCGATCGTACTGGACGCCGGTCTTCAGGCGGTGCTTCCCGGAGGCGTAGCTGAGCGAGGTGTTCACCCCCTGGTGATCGAGCGAGCGGTCCTGCGTGGCGGCAAGCGGGTTCCCGGTCAGCGCGTCGAGCGTCGCTGTCGCGGCGCGCCGGTAGCCGAGGGCATCGATGGTCATCGACGTCCCGAGCTGCCGCAGCCACGACACCGTCTGCGAGTTGTCGCGAAGACCCTGCGTGGCGTCGACCCCGAGCTCCTGAGGCTCAGCACGGTTCGCGACGTGGAAGTCGCTGCCGTTCACCGAGAACACGGCGCGGACGAAGTCATTGTCCGTCGGCCGGAATTCCAGCTTCCCCGTGAACCGGCGCGCGTCGCCGGTGTTGTTGTAGTTGTCGATCGTGGGCGGGTCCAGATACCGCTCGGTGCGGTTCGCGCCCGCGCTGACGAAATAGCCCACGCGCGACGACAGGCGCCCACCGAACGTCCCGCCGCCGTCGACGGCGCCGAAGCGACCCATGTTCAGGCTGGCCGTACCCGTGATCCGGCGCGGGTCGTCGAGCCCGGATTTCGACGTGATGTCCACCACCGCGCCCAGCTTGCGCCCGTACTCGGCCGGGATGCCGCCGGTCATCACCGCGGCCGACTTCACGTAGCGAGGGTCGAGCGGGTTCGCGTACGCCTCCGTGTACTCGTCGGTCATCGGCACACCGTCGACCACGTACTGAATCTGACCGTGCGATCCACGGACGTGGACGCGGCCGTTCTGGCTCGGGATGAACCCCGGCGCGGACAGCAGCACAGCGGAGAGCTGACGGCCCGGCGTCGCCGTCGGCAGCCGATCGATCAGGTTCGCGCCAAGGTCCACGTGCGATCCGGTGGATGAGGTCTCGAGCAGCGAGTCGGCGGTCACGTCCACGACCGCCGTGATCTCTCCCACGCGCAACTGAAGGTCCACGGCCATGGCCACGGTCGTGTGGACATCGACCACCTGCTGCGCTGGCGCGAACCCTTCGAGGCTGGCCGCCAGCACGTAAATCCCGAACGGGATGTTCGCGAGCGTGAAGCCGCCGTCGGTGCCCGACACGGTCTCCTGGCTCGTCTGCGAAATTCTGTTGAGCAGCGTGACGGAGGCTCCCGGAATCGGCAGCCCCTGCGGATCGGTGACCGCACCCGCAATCGTTCCTACGTTTTGCGCACTCGCGCTCAACACGCCGGCCAGGAGGGCCGCCGGCGCGAGAAGCGCGATGCGCTTCGACATCGTGCCTGTCATCTTGAAACCTCGCCTCGAAACAACACGACCGCGAGTCGCGTGCCCGTCCTCAGGCACCGCGACGCGGCAGGGGCGTGCAACGAATCAGGCGAGCGGTGGTGCGCGGGCGGGCTGACGACGGGGCAGTTCGGCGCCGACGGCGACGCCGTGTTCGGCGTAGTGCCGCGTCTCGCCGAGGCACGCGGATGTGACCGGTCCGGTCGAAACGAGCGACCGGAGAGACTGGTTGTGACAGATGAAGCAATGGTCGGCGTCGGAGGTGGAACCCTTCGCTGCGCCGATCCTGTGAGCCGAGTGATCGTGCTGTTCGACGATCAGGCCGCACAGCGCATCGTCCTCGCTGTGGAGCAGCGCGGACACCGAGACCGTCACCAGGCAGACGAGCATGGCGAACGGGAGCATCCCGGCGAGCGTGGTGCGGCGGAACGCGCGTATCACGGTTCCTCTCAGAGTAGGGCCACGAAGGTCGGGTGTCAAACCGCAGGGCTCGTGACGCCTGCCGGGTTCGACCGGTCGAGGCCAGGGGCGATTCCTCGTCACCTTCGATTGTGAAGCGACTGTAACGCTCCGGACACACCCGGTTCACAGGCCGTTGTTAGGGTCGGGACGTGGCGGTCAATCCCGGCCCCCACCATCCGAAAGGCTCTGCATTTCCATGTCCCTCCGATCGATCCTGACCTCGCTCCTGCTGCTGCTTGCGGCGCCAGCCTCGGCGCAGTTCGACGCCGGCGCGGTGCTCGGCACGGTGCGCGACAGCAGCGGCGGCGTTCTGCCGGGCGTCTCCGTGACGCTGCAGAGCGTCGAAACCGGCATCTCGTCGGTGAAGGTCACCGACGAGCGCGGAAACTTCGAGTTTCCCACCGCCCGCATCGGCACCTACACGCTCAGGTCCGAGCTGCAGGGATTCACGTCGCGTGAGGTGACGGGCATCAAGGTTGACGTGGGCGATCGACAGCGCGTGGACATCGAGCTCACCGTAGGCGCCATCACCGAGGCAGTCAGCGTCGTCGGCGCGACACCGCTGCTCGAGACCGACTCGAGCCAGCGGGGCCAGGTGATCACCGGCGAGCAGACGCGCGCGCTTCCGCTGAACGGCCGCGAGTACTCCCAGCTGGCGCTGCTCACCACCGGCGTGCGGCTTTCGGGCTTCAACAACGGCAGCTCGACGACGCCGCGCGAGGGCTCGTTCAACATCAACGGCCTCCGAAGCACGTTCAACAACTTTCTGATCGACGGCGTCGACAACAACGCGTACGGAACGAGCAACCAGGGCTTCTCCAACCAGGTGATGCAACCGCCGCCCGACGCGATCGGCGAGTTCAAGGTGGTCACCAACAACATGAGCGCGGAGTACGGCAGGGCGGCAGGTGGGACGGTGAACGTTGCCTATCGGAGCGGCACGAACCAGTTCCATGGCTCCGGCTGGGAGTTCGTCCGCGACACCTCGATGAACGCGGTGGGGTTCTTCAGGCCGGCGACCGGGAAGCCGGAGCTGAACCGCAACCAGTTCGGCGGAGTGGCCGGCGGCCCGCTGGTCCGGAATCGCGCGTTCTTCTTCGGGGACTACGAGGGCTTCGTGCAGGATCGCAAGGTCACGAACTTCGCGACCATCGCCAACGCCGCCGAGCGCCAGGGCATCCTGACCGTTGACGTGCGCGATCCGCGGACCGGCGCGGTCTACCCGGCCGGCACGCCAATCCCGATGACGGCGTTCGCGCGCAAGGTGCTCAACGACCTGCCCACACCGACGAGCAACGGCGTCGCGAACAACTATACGGTCCTGCAGGCGTTCACGAACGACACGCACAAGGCCGGCGGCAAAGTCGACCTGCAGCTGCGGCCGGGCTCTCTGCCTTCGGGCGCTACGGGTGGCGCGAACTCGAAACCGTCGACGAGGCATCCCGGCCATGCCGTCGGGCGGCGACGGCAACGGCAGCTACTCGCCCGTAATCAGCAACTGGCCCTCGCCACAACGTGGGTGGTCGGATCCGACCTCGCTGTTCGAAGTCAGGTTCGGATATTCGACGACCGACGCGGGCAAAGACCCGCCGGCACTCGGGACGACGAGCGCACAGGATGAAACGGCCGTCGGCCTGCCCAGCGACGAGCGATCCGGCTGGCCTCCCGAGCCAGATCATCACGGGCCACACGGCGCTTGGGCGTCAGCAGACGAACCCGCAGTGGCAGGTACCCGACCGTCTTCAACCCGAAAGTGAACTACACGTGGCTCGCTGGGGCGCACTCGCTGAAGTCTGGATACGAGTTCCAGCGGATCAACACCGAGGTCCAGGACGTGAACCCGCTCTACGGGCGCGACACCTACAACGGTGCATTCAGCCGGCCGTCGACAGCGGGCGCCAACAACCGGTACCTACCTCGCGGACCTCATGCTCGGATTGCGCTCGCGGATTACCGCGTTGAGCAACGTCCTGATCGCCAACCTGCGGCAGAACATGCACTTCATGTATCTGCAGGACGACTGGCGCGTGCGCGACGGGCTGACGTTGAACGTCGGCCTGCGGTACGAATATGCGACGCCGCACTGGGAAAGCGAACAACATCCTCTCGAACTGGAATCCGACGACGCAGCAGATGGTGCCGGCTACTGACGGCTCGCTGAAGGATCGCACGACCATCAACCCCGATCGCGACAACTTCGGCCCACGGCTTGGCTTCGCGTGGACGGTGGCGGAGCGCTCCGCGATTCGCGGCGGCTACGGCGTCAGCTACGTGCGTGCGGTCCGCGGGCCGATGCCGGAGGATCTCCGCACCAGAAGTTGCGCACATACAGACCGAACACCTGCCGTTTTCCCATCGCGCGATAGCGCCGCGCGGACGTCCACACCCAGCACTCTCCTGCCACGTCGACGGTGCCGTGCGGCGTCAGCCGCCGCCCGAGATTCGTGTCTTCGCCGTGGAACTCGATCGAGCGGTCGAAGCCGTTGATGCGCTCCAGCGCGGTGCGCCGAACGGCGAAGTTGCCGCCGTAGAGAAACGCGCCCATGCCGAGCATGTAGTGCACGAGCGCATGCGTCGGCGGCGCGACGACGACGTCGTAGGCGCGGATGAGCGCGCGGCCGAACAGATCCCAGTCGTAGAAGCGATAGGGGCCGTGTCACAGCAAGCGCCGCCGGTCGCCGGTTGAAACGCCGCTCCACCCGCTCGAGCCACGTGATCGGGGACGGCAGTCGGCGTCGATGTAGGCCAGGATGTCGCCGCGGGCGGCGAGGCGCCCGCGCTCGCGTGCGAGCACGAGGCCGCGGGCCGGTTCGTCGACCACCAGCACCCCCGCAATCGACCGGGCGACCGCGCCCGTCCCGTCGCTGCTCGCGTTATCGACGACGATGATCTGATCTGCCGGCCGCGTCTGCGCCAGCAGGGCGTGGAGGCACGCTGCAAGGTACTGCGCTTCGTTGTAGGCGCAGACGATGACGGTAATCGTCACCAGGACTTCGGTTCCACGCAGCCCAGCGTAGGGCCCATGTGTAACGTCGGCGTCCCGGGTCGATGTCGAGGTGGAAAAATCGACGCGAGTGCGGGGGGGCGGCTACTGCGACGTCTTCTCGAGCGGGGCCAGCAGGATGTACCAGCTCTCGCAGTCCATCGTCGATCCGCCGCCGAGGGCGACCGTGAACACGAGATTGAGCGAGGGGACTTCCCAGCGGCGCTGGGCACGCGTGCCTTCCATGGCCACGCGGAACGGCTTCAGCAGGTTCTCGGCGACCTCGTGTTCCCGGTGCTCCTCCTCCACGCCCTTGAAGATTGCGAACTCGCGGCGGGGGCCCAGGTGCACTTCGAACTGCGGGACGCCGTTGACGTAGTGGTCGTAGATTTTCTCGGCGTAGCGTCCGTCGCGCTGCTGGCACGACTGCCAGTTGCCTTCGAGGATGTTGCGCGGGTC
This sequence comes from uncultured Acidobacteriota bacterium, assembly GCA_963748265.1. Classification (GTDB taxonomy): domain Bacteria; phylum Acidobacteriota; class Vicinamibacteria; order Vicinamibacterales; family CAVVIG01; genus CAVVIG01. The sequence continues at coordinate 553,924 of CAVVIG010000010.1, forward strand.
GCTGCTGTAGGAGATCCACTCCTGCGCGGCGGCGCTGTCGGGCCCCGCCCACGCGACGAGCATCAGCAGGCCTGCAACGGTCAGCAGCTTCGCCAGCGAACGTCTCACATGGCTCCTTTCTGGGCCGCGCCTCGAACTCAGGCGCAGGATAGCACGCACTTTCCTCCGTCGTAACCCAGATTTAACAGCTCCGACACTCATCCGAAACCTGAGGCCGCTAGTGTGAACGTAACCGAATGCAAAAACACCGTGTGCTCATCGTCGAGGACGAAACCGACATCGCCGGGCTGATCAAGCACACGCTCGAACGCAGTGGCAGCGCGGAGGCCGAAATCGTCGGCAGCGGCGACGCGGCGCTCAAGGCGGTGTCGTCGCGCCCGCCGGACCTGATCATCCTGGACCTCAATCTGCCTGTCCTGAGCGGCCTCGAAGTGTGCCGGCTCCTCCGCTCGCGCTCCGATGCACGACACCTGCCGATCATCATGCTGACGGCGAAGACCAGCGAGAGCGATCGCGTGACCGGTCTCGAGCTCGGAGCTGACGACTACGTCACCAAGCCGTTCAGCCTGCGCGAGTTGACGGCACGTGTGAAGGCGGTGCTGCGACGCGCCAGCGCGCCGGAGGAACGGCCGGCGGCGACCTATCAGGGTGAACACCTGAGCGCGGACTTCGACGCGGTTGCCGTCGAGGTGGATGGCGAGCCGGTCCGCCTCACGCGGCGGGAGTTCGAGCTGCTGCGGTACCTGGTGCAGAACCGGAACCGGGTGGTGTCGCGGGACAAGCTGCTGGAGCGGGTGTGGGGGTACGACCGGCTGGTGGAAACGCGGTCAGTCGACGTGCACGTGGGGCGCCTGCGGCAGAAACTGGGGATGGCTGGGCGACAGATCGAAACGGCCGTCGGTCTCGGCTACCGCTTCATTGACTGACGGCCTCGAGCCGCCATCCCAGCTCGAGCAGCGTCCCCACCTCCCGCTCGATCTGAGCCCATGCACGTTCCACCCGGTGCCAGTCGGTCCAGGTTTCTTTCCAGCGCACGGCACGGTCTTCTTCCAGCGTGACATCCCAGCCGTCGGCGCCAGCGAGGGCGATCGAGTAACGGCGCACGTGATCAGCGGAGACGAGACTTACATCCAGCATCAGAGCCTCTTATGAAGTCCTCATCATGCCCGTACCGTTTGTAACGGCGTTGTAAATTCTGGCTGGGCTTAGATAAGGGCCGCCTCTGCCATAAGATGCAGGCGGAGGAGAGCGCAACCAATGGCTGATACGCAGAACTTCAAGAATCACGGACGGATCGTTCCCGTCTACCACGTGTACGTGTTCCTGATCCTGGTGGTCTACTTCGTCTGGTCGGCCTACCGGCTCACGCAGGGGCTCACGGTCGACGCCGTGATGGGACTCCTGCTGATCGTCGGGCTGATCATGCTGTTCTTCTCCGTGCGGGTGCAGATCCTGACGGTGCAGGACCGCGTCATCCGCCTGGAGATGCGCCTGCGGATGCGTCAGCTGCTGCGGGCGGAGCTCGCGGCGCGCGCGGGAGAACTGCCGGTAAAGCAGCTCGTGGCGCTGCGCTTCGCCAGCGACGCGGAACTGCCAGGCCTCATCGAGGAAGTCGTCGAGGGCCGCCTCACGTTGCCGAAGGACATCAAGCACCGCGTGAAGGACTGGCAGGCGGACTTCCTGCGGGCCTAGCCCGCAGTTTCGCTACTTGCGAAAGGCGCGCAGCATTCCGGGCGTGGCGAACCAGCGGAGCGTGCCGTGCGCGGAGGGTGGCACGGCGTGCAGATCGATGCGGCAGACCGCACCCTTCTTGAACTCCAGCGGCTGACGAGAGCCGGTCAGCCGCGCAGCCAGCTGGCCGATGCCTGGCTCGTGTCCGACAAGCGCGATGTGATGACGCCGTTTGTGTTTCTCCAGATCGGCAAGGACGGCCGCGTAGGTGCCGCCCGGTGCCAGCGAATCGATCGGCGAGAGGTGCGGCTTCGGATCGAACGCGGCCGCGACGATCTCCGCCGTCTGGCGCGTGCGCAGGAGCGGGCTGGTCAGGATCACGTCGATCTGGACACCGAGGCGCGCGAGCCCCTTCGCCGCGCGCCGCATGCGCTCCATGCCATCGAGCGTGAGCGGCCGTCGCCCGTCGTCGGGCCACTTGTCGCCGCGCTCTTCGGCGATGGCGTGCCGAATGAGATAGATCTCGTAGCCGTCGGCCATTCAGCTCGCCTTCCGCCGCTGCCTCGCGGGGCTGGCGCCGGTCTTCGCACCGATCCGGGTGCACGCCTCGATGAGCGCGGGGCGCATCAGGAGGAAGCGCGCATGCAGGTTGTGGCAGCGCCCGTCGAGCGCGGCGCGAATGCGCTCCGCATCCGCCGACGCTTCGCCCGCACTGTCGGCCAGGATGGTCCCGAGCGTGTCGTACAGCACCTGCGCGTCATGCTGCCGCCCGAGGATCTGCTGCGCGCGAACCAGCAGCCGCAGGTCGTCGGCGTAGCGCGCGTCGCAGGCGTCGGTCGCGATCTCCAGCGTGTACCGGAGCTTCTTCGCCGCCACGCGCACACGGTGCAGCGCCTCGGGGTCGTACATTGCGCCGGTGCTCTCCATCGCGCGACGCAGGTCAATGGATCGCCGCACGAGTCGGGCCTGCACGGTCCAGCGCAGATCTCTGGTGCCGCGTGCCGAGCTCGTGAGACTGTCCTTCGACGTGTCGAGCAGTTCGATGGCCCGCTCCAGCTGCCCGAAAGCCTTGCTGTCGATCAACCGGCGGCGCCGGCGCTCCACCTTGTCGAGGAGCTCGCGCTGCAGGCGCGGCAACGGCGCATCGGGCGCGGCGTCGGCGACGAGCGGTTCGAGTTGTCCCAGCTGCACGTCGAGCTCACGCACGCGACCGAGGCGCGTGCCGCCCTTCGAGAGCCGGCGGAGGATGCGACCCGCGTGGTCGTGATTCATCGCGAGCAGCGGAACCAGTTCACGCAGACGACGGGTGGCAATCCGCGCCTTGTGGACTCCGGACGCACTGCCCTTCTTGACCTTTCGCAGGGCGCGCTCGAGCTCCTGCGTTCGTTGCCGGAGAAGGTGTTCACGCGAGGGGGACGGGGTGGATGGCATGGCCGCGGCGACGACCCGACGATTATAGCCCGCAGGTGACGCAACCCCTGAAACCACTGTAGCGTAAGGACATACACCATGCGACTGGCAGCCATCGACATGGGGACGAACTCGCTGCACATGATCATCGTGCGCGTGCGCCCCGACCTGTCGTTCGAGATCATCGATCGCGAGAAGGAAATGGTCCGGCTCGGCGCCGGCGGTCTCGATGGCCGGGCGCTCACCCCGCGCGCCATGCAGGCGGCAATGCAGACACTCTCGAAGTTCCGGCGGCTCGCCGAGTCGCATCAGGTCGAGCACATCGAGGCGGTCGCGACGAGTGCGGTTCGCGAAGCGGAGAACGGCGGCGAGTTCCTCAAGGCGATCACTGCGGAGACCGGCATCCGCGCCCGCGTCATCTCGGGCACCGAGGAAGCGCGGCTCATTCACCTGGCGGCCGCATACGGCCTGGGCCTGCGCGGCGAGGTCGGCGTCACGATCGACATCGGCGGCGGAAGCGTCGAGATCACGCACGGCACCGGCGCGACGCTGGCCGCCGGCCGCAGCTTCAAGGTGGGCGTAATCCGGCTGACGGAGCGCTTCGTAAAGTCCGACCCCATCTCGGCTCGGGACGAACGCAAGCTTGTCCGGCACATCGACTCGGAGCTCAAGGACTACCTGCAGGAGATCGCCAACACGGGGTTCGATCGCGTCATCGGCACGTCGGGATCGATCCTGAGCGTCGGCACGATCGCAGCGGCCGAAGAGGATGGCGAGGTGCCCTCCGCGATCCGAAACCGGCGGGTCTCCGCGAAGCAGATGCACCGCGTCCGCAAGCTGCTGTGCAGCATCCCACTACAAAAGCGGCTGGTCGTGCCCGGGCTCGAGCCGCGGCGCGCCGACATCGCTGTCGCGGGGGCGATCCTCATCGACACGATCCTCCGCAGGCTTCGCGCACACGACATCACGCTGTGCGACATGTCGCTGCGCGAAGGCATCATCCTCGATTACATCGCGCAGCACCGGAAGCAGATCGCGCAGGCCGAGCGCTATCCCGACGTGCGCCGCCGCAGCGTCATCGAGCTGGCGGAGCGCTGCAACTACGTGCCCGGGCACGCCAACCAGATCGTCCGGCTCTCGCTGGCGTTGTTCGACACCACCCGCGGTTCGCATGCGCTGACCGATCGCGAACGGGAGTGGCTCGAATACGCGGCCTTGCTCCACGACGTCGGAGTCCATATCAGCTACGAGCGGCATCACAAGCACTGGTACTACCTCATTCGCAACGGCGACCTGCGTGGCTTCGAGCCGCTCGACGTCGAGACCATTGCGCTCATCGCGCGCTATCACCGTCGTGCGGTGCCTGCAGGCGGTCACAAGGAGTACGCCGAGCTGCCGCGCAAGCGGCGCACGATCGTCCGCACGCTGTCGGCCATCCTGCGCCTCGCCGAGTCGCTCGATCGCAGCCACTCGCAGATCGTCAGCGGCATCACGCTCCACGATCGCGGCGACGACGCGCTCCTGCAGCTGAAGACGACGGGCGACGCGGAACTGGAGTTATGGGCGGCGTCGAGGCATCTCGCACCGTTCGAGCGTGTGATTGGCAAGCCGCTGCGGATCGAGCCAGTCCTTCAGGCCGCTGCCGCACAGTCCGGCCAGTCGCCAGCTGCCGTCGAAACCGTGCGTCAGGCTGGCGACGGCAGGGGCACGACGGCCGTCGCCGCTGACTCGTCCGGGAACACCGTTCGCGGCCGCAGAACAGCGGCTGGCGACCACCGCATGGAACTCGTCCGCGGGCGCTACGGTCGACACGCGCAGCAGGACGCCGAAGAGCCGGCCGAGGCCGCTGACGCCCGGCCCGGCCCTCGCGCCCGTTCTGGAATCGGCGGAACGTTGGGGGCACGCAGGGGACGGTAGGGGATCCTTCGTGCCTTGGTGAAGGTGATCACGATCGCGTCGGTACGCGGGACGTGTCTCGTCGCGCCGAGGCACATCGGAACGGGCCTGCCTCAGAGCAGCTTGGCCGCCAATTCAGCGATGCGCGACCGCACGACGTCCTTCATCGTCAGGTGCGCGAAGGTGCGCTCGCCCTTGAAGCGCTCGACGACCTGCACCAGCCCGTTCGACAGCGCGTCGATCTCGGTGCGGTCGATCTGATCGGGGTCGCCCGTCAGGATCACGCGTGTTCCCTCGCCGGCCCTCGTCAAAACGAGCTTCATATCCTCCTGCGTGAGGTTCTGCCCGTCGTCGACGATCACCGCGGCATCGTGGATCGATCGGCCGCGCAGGTAGTTGATTGGTGCGATCTCCAGCACGTTGCGCGCGAGCAGGTCCTCGACGGTCGCCGAGGGACCTCCGTCGCGCCGTTCCGGCTGGTCGCCGCCCATCTGGTTGCTGAACCGGCCGTTCCCCATCCGCCGGATGATGAAGTCGAGATTGTCGATGATCGGCTTGGCCCACGGCGCCATCTTGTCGCCGACGGCACCCGGCAGGAATCCGAGCTGGCGGCCCGCTTCCGCGTTCAGGCGGTACACCTCGATTTTCGACACGCGCCCGGCCCGATAGAGCTCGTAGGCCGAGAGCAGCGCCATCAGCGTCTTGCCGGTGCCGGCGATGCCAACCAGGCTGACGACAAGCGTCTGATCGTCGAGGATCAGTTCACGGGCGCACGCCTGTTCCGGGTTGCAGGGGCCGAAGCGATCCCCGGTGCGCAGGTTCACGCGCCGCAGGTAACCGACACCGTCGTGTTCCTTGTAGATGCCCCAGGCGGCTTTGCCGTTCGTGCTCACGCGCAGCTCGCAGCACTGGTTGACCACCAGCTCCGAGAGGTCCGTGTAGGCCGCGAGATCCGACACCGGCAGCCGCTGCTCGACGTGGAGCGTGGACAACATCCCGGACTGCTCCGGCGGCAGGTCGATGCGGATCCGGCCGGAGTAGAACTTGTCCGGCGAGGTCACCGGTCGATCGCTGTAGTAGTCCTCCGCCGCGACGCCGCGCGCCCGCGCCTTGCATCGCATGGCGGCATCGCGCGTGACGATGACCACCGGCACGTCGCGCTGCTCCTCCTGGTACGTGCTCGCGAGCAGGATGATCGCGTCGTCCGCATATCCGGGCGAGAAACCCGGCCAGGCGCGCGAGATGTCGACGTGGCCGGCGTCGAACCGCACCAGGCCGCCGCGCATCGGAATGCCGGCGCGAAGCAGTTCGGGAGGAGCGTCTGCCTGGAGCTGGTCGAGAAAGCGGATGGTCTGGCGGGCCGTGTAGCCGATGCCGTTGGTGTCCGTTCGGCGGCGGTCGAGTTCCTGGAGAACCGGGAACGGGATGACGACCGTATTGCCTTCTGTCAGGTTGTGAATCGCGTCGGGCGCCGACACCAGAACGCTCGTGTCGACCACGTAGATCTTGCGCTCGTCCGAACGTGCCGCTGCCATGCGGGCTCCCTGCTACCGAGTGGGCACGCCAGTGCCGCACGAACATTGTACGCCGCAGGATCAGCTAGTACAACGCACGTCTGCAGGTTGCACGGACTTTCACTGTGGTCACGCCGGTCGGGTGCCCGCATCTTTACACGATTGTTTCGGGGCACGATCGCGCGGCGGCGCGCCATGGGATACGATGGCCCTCTGTCCGTCGGCCGGCCATGCCCGACTCTTCCACCCCCGCTCCCCGCGTCGCCGCCGTTCTCGACATGGGTGCCAGCGCGATCCGGCTGGTCATCGCCGGCATTCGACCCGACCGAACCAGCGACATCATCGAGGAGGCCTCGCGCGGCGTGCTCCTCGGACGCGACACGTTTTCGAGCGGCGTGATCCGCCCGCGGACCGCCGACGCGGCCCTGGCCGCGATCGACGGATTCCGGCAGGCGATGGAGAGCTATGGGGTCGGCGAGGTCCGCGCGGTCGCGACGAGCGCCGTTCGCGAGGCCCGCAACGGAGACCTCTTCCTGGACCGCGTCCGCGCCAAATCCGGCATCGCCTTCGAGATCATCAACGAAGCCGAGGAAGCGCGGCTGCTCTACCTGGCGGTGCGTGAGTCGCTGAAACGGCACCCCGCGATCAAGGGCGCCTGGACGCTGCTCACGGAGGTCGGCGGCGGGAGCACGAGCCTCACCCTGCTGCGGCACGGACAGGTGGTCCGCTCGGGCGTCTACGCCCTCGGCGCGGTGCGGTTCCGCCAGCGGCTCGAACTGACCCGATACGGCCACGAGCTGCAGGTGGCCCTGCTCAAGCGCGTGATTGCCAACGTGATCGACGAGATCCGGGTCGAGATCCCGCTGCACAAGGTCGCGCAGGTGGTCGCCGTCGGCGGCGACATCCGGTTTGCGGCCGGCCAGGTGCAAATGCAGCAGGACGCCGCCAGCTCGCGGGACCTCTCGCGAGAGGCACTGCTCGCGTTCTCGTCGGAGGTGGAGGGGCTCGACGACGAGAGCCTGGTCGCCCGCTTCCGCCTGAAGGCGGTCGAAGCCGAGACACTGATGCCGTCGCTCCTGATCTACTCGGCTCTGGTCTCGGAAACGTCGGCACGGCGGGTCATCGTGTCCGACGCGTCGCTCCGGACCGGGATGCTCCTCGACATGGCTCACCCCCAGCGGCTGCTCGCCGAAGACTTCGAGCAGCAGGTGCTCGCGAGCGCCGAGGCACTCGGGCACCGGTTCCGGTTCGACAAGTCACACGGACGCCACGTCCTGACGCTGTCGACGCGCCTGTTCGACGAGTTGCGCAACGAGCACGGGCTGTCCGATCGCGATCGGCTGCTGCTGCAGACCGCGGCGCTGCTCCACGACATCGGCGTGTACGTGAGCCTGCGTGCCCATCACAAGCACTCGCAGTACATCATCTCCGCCTCGCAGATCTTCGGGCTGTCGAAGGACGAGACGGCCATCGTGGCCAACATCACGCGCTACCACCGCGGCAGCCTGCCGCAACGCAGCCACCTGCCTTACACGGAGCTCGACCACGACGAACGCCTGCTCGTCTCGAAGCTGTCGGCGTTGCTGCGTATCGCCAACGCGCTCGACGCCGAGCACCTCCAGAAAGTGCGCGACCTGCGCGTCGTGCGGGTCGAGAAGGCGTGGATCCTCGAACTGACCGGCACAGGCGACGTCCGGATCGAGCAGATCGCCGCGACCGCCCGAGCCGACCTGTTCATCGAGGTCTTCGGTCGCGACCTCATCATCCGACCGGCCGAGGTGACGACGTGACGTCTCCCGTGCACGACGGCGCGCTCTTCCTGAACCGCGAGCTCTCGTGGCTGGCGTTCAACGAGCGCGTACTCGAGGAGGCGGACGACAAAGCGAACCCGCTCCTCGAGCGGGTCAAGTTCATGGCCATCGCCGCGTCGAACCTCGATGAGTTCTTCATGGTCCGGGTCGCCGGCCTGCAGACGGCGGTGGCGGACGACGATGACACTCCCGACCTGTGCGGCATGACGCCCCGGCAGCAGCTCGCCGCCGTGGCCGTGCGTGCCCATGCCTTCGTCGATCGGCTCTACGCGACGGCGCTCGACGACGTCCTGCCCGCGCTCGCCACGAAGGGAATCCGCCTGCAGCGCGTCGCCGATCTGCCGAGTGCGGACCGCGCCTCGCTCAGCGTCTGGTTCTGCGAGTCGGTGCTGCCCGTGCTCACGCCGCTGGCGATTGACGTCTCGCGCCCCTTTCCGCTGCTCGCGTCGCTCAGCCTCAACCTCGCCGTCGTTCTCGAGCCCGCCAAAGGCGACACAGAGCCGCGGCTGGCGATCGTGCAGGTGCCCGCTGGCCTGCAGCGGCTCGTGCCGCTCGGCGGCCGCGACGAGACGCACTACGTGCTGCTCGAAGACGTCATCCGCATGAACCTGTCGCAGCTGTTCCCGGGACAGGCGATCCGCGAGTCGGCGACGATCCGCCTGTCGCGCGACGCGGAGCTCGAGCTCGACGACGAAGGCGACCGCTCGCACATCGATCTCGTGGAACGCGAGCTGCGCCGCCGGCGACGAAGCGACGTCGTGCGGCTGGAGATCGAATCGTCCGCCTCCAAGGACCTGGAGGAGCTGATCTGCGGACGGGTCGATCTCGATCGCGACGACGTGTACTGCGTGCGCAGTCCACTCGATCTCCGCATCATGATGCAGCTCGTGGACCTGCCGGGGCATGCCGACCTGCGCGACCCGCCCGTGCAACCGGCCACCCTGCCGTTCGAAGGTGCGGCGAGCGACATCTTCGCGATGCTCGACGAGCACGACATCGTGCTCCACCACCCGTACGACGCCTACGATCCCGTGGTGGCGCTGCTGACGCAAGCGGCCGAGGACCCGGACGTCCTCGCCATCAAGCAGACGCTGTATCGCGCGAGCCCCAACTCGCTCGTCATCGCCAGCCTCCAGCGGGCTGCGGAGCGCAACAAGCAGGTGACCGTTGTCGTGGAGCTGACAGCGCGGTTCGACGAAGAGCGGAACATCCAGTGGGCGCGCAGCCTCGAGGGAGCAGGCGCACACGTCATCTATGGCGTCCGGGGGTACAAGGTCCACGCGAAGATCTGCCAGATCGTCAAGCGGACGCCCTACGGGCTGCGGCGGTACGTGCACCTCGGCACCGGCAACTACAACGAGCGGACCGCGCGCGTGTACACGGACTTCGGCCTGCTCACCACGTCGCCGGCCATTGCCGAGGACGCGGGCGCGTTCTTCAGCGCGCTGACCGGCTACTCCGACCCGCCGCGGCTCAAGAAGCTCGTGATGGCGCCAACCGGGCTGCGCGAGCGCTTCCTCCGCCTGATCAACCGCGAGCGCCGCCGCGCCGAGGCCGGGCAGCCGGCCGAAATCGTCGCGAAGATGAACTCGCTCGTCGACGACGAGATCATCGAGGCGCTGTATGCCGCCTCGCGCGCCGGCGTCGTCATCCGCCTGAACGTGCGTGGCATCTGCGTGCTGAGGCCCGGCGTGCCGGGGCACAGCGACAACATCGAAGTCGTCTCCATCGTCGACCGCTTCCTCGAGCACTCGCGGGTCTACTGGTTCCTGAACGGAGGCGACGAGGAGATCTATCTGGCCAGCGCCGACTGGATGACGCGCAACTTCGATCGGCGCATCGAACTGATGTTCCCGATCGAGCGCGTCGAACACCGGGCCAAGGTCGCGCACGCCCTGCGTGCGATGTTCAGGGACAACGTCAAGGCGCGGCAGCTCGGCGCCGACGGCGTGTACCGGCGGCGCACCGGCGGTGCGAACGAGGCGCCCTACCGCGTCCAGCGGGAACTGCAGGACGACGCGCTCCGGGCCGTCACGTTGACGCGCGAGGCCGCCGGCGTCTCCTTCCATCCCGAGCAACGCTCCGGAACAGGCAAACGCCGGTCGGTGTGACGCGTGCGGCCGCCGTAGCAACTCCCGGGTTGCACACAAAGGTGCCGGCACCCCTTGCGCTCTCCGCTTGACGATGAGATCGTCGTCGTAAATGGAGGGCCGTGTCATGGTGCCGGCGCCGATTCTCACGACCGACGAGTACCTTCGTACGCCTGAGTCGCTGCTGCCCACCGAGCTGGCGTTCGGCGTGCTTCGCGTCGCGGAGGCCCCACGCGTCCGACATCAGCAGGCAGTGGGCGCGTTCTTCCTGCACCTGGTACAGCACGTCCGCGAGCGGCGCCTCGGGGAGGTGCTGCTGTCGCCGCTCGACGTCGTCCTCGATCACGAGCGGGCGCTCGTCGTCCAGCCGGACCTGCTCTTCATCTCGAAGGAGCGCGCGCACATCGCGCGCGAACGCGTCGTCGGGGCGCCGGATCTCGTGCTGGAGGTCCTGTCGCCGACTCCGCGCGTCGGCGCGTTGCAGGAGCGGCTGGCCTGGTTCGTTCGCTATGGGGTTCGCGAGATTTGGCTCCTCCATCAGAACGAGGAGCGCTTCGAGGTCGTCTACGCCGGGGAGGGCCGTGTCGCGAGGCGGCAGTCGCTGGACTATCTGACGCCGATCGTGTCCGAGGTGCTGCCCGATTTCCGCACGCCGGTCGGCGGCATCGTCATGCGCTGACTCCTCCTGAGGCGGCCGCGCGGACGCGGCGGAGGTGCCGGACTGGCCTCGCTGCGAGTCGAGACAAGCCCGCCGGTAAGAATGTCTGTGACCAACGTCACGAAGGCCCGAAGAACCGAAGGGTTGTTGACGTGTCTTCGTGTCTTCGTGAGGCTTGGCTTGGCACCAGGTGCTGCTGGCGTCAGCGGCCGGGCGCGGCGCCGGGGCCACCCCCGCGTGGCGGCGCCGGGGGCAGCGTGCCCCCTTCCGCCAGGATCTTCATGTTCTGAATCGCCGTGGTGAAGGTCGCCTTCCGTGACGCGGTGTCCTTCTCGCGAGCCGCCGCATCGGGGAGTATCGAGTTGTCCCAGAAGATCGTGTAGACGATGCGTGAGGTGGCCGGCGTTACGGGCCGCACTTCCAGCGTGCCGTGATACAGGTTGTAGGGACGTCCTTCGCGCACCGGCTGCGTGTAGGTGTAGGACAGGTCGGTCCTGCCGACCAGCACCTCGTTGGCCACCGAACGCACGGCACCCACCTCCCCGTCCTTCCCTGCGGTCAGGGTGCAGGGGATGCGCAGCCACTCGCCGATGTCGCAGTACTTGCCGATCCGCTTCCACACGTCGGCCGCCGGTCGGCTGACGTCCTGTTCCAGTGTGAACGACGTGTACGTCGGGTTGGCAACGACGATGCCCGACGGTGCCGCCGGCGGGGCCTGGGCAGGCGCCTGAGCGTCTGCGGCAACCGCGCCGCAGGTGAGCCCGAGCACGAAAATGGTGGCGATTCGACCGATTCCACTGCGCATGCGATCCTCCAGATGAGGGCTGGCCGCCCCGAAGCGGCCCACATCTTGACACATCCGTCGGAAGCCACCGAGGTTCGTATAATCACGAGTCCGTCAGCAGGCGGAAACGAGGAGCACAGGTGACCGACCCGGAAGACGATTTCGCGGCGATGTTCGAGGCATCGCTGCAGGCAAAGCAGTTCGACAGAGGCCAGACGGTTGACGGCGTGATCGTCGCGATCGGGCCCGAGGTGGCGTTCGTGGACGTCGGCGGCAAAGGAGAGGCGGTCGTCGATGTCGCCGAACTGAAGAACGCCGACGGTGCGCTGGACGTCGCCGTCGGGGACCGGATCCAGGCGGTCGTCACGTCCACAGCCGGAGGGTTGACGCTCTCCCGCAGGCTTGGCCGCGGCGCCGCGACCGATCGGCAGCTGACCGACGCATATCAGGCGCGGCTGCCGGTCGAAGGGAAGGTGGAGAAGGAAGTGAAGGGCGGATACGAGGTGCGCGTCGGCAGGCAGCGCGCCTTCTGCCCCGTGTCACAGATCGACACGGCGCGAACAACCGACACTGCGGCACACGTCGGGCGCGTCTACACGTTCCGCATCGTCGAGTACTCGGAGGATGGCCGGAACCTGGTGGTGTCGCGCCGTGCGCTGCTCGAAGAGGAACAGCATGCGCGCGCCGCCGAGGTGCGGAAGGCGATCGTCCCTGGCGCCGTACTGCGCGGACGTGTCGTGTCGGTGCGGGAGTTCGGGGCCTTCGTCGATTTGGGGGGCGGCATTCAGGGGCTGCTCCATGTGTCGGACATGGGGTGGTCGCGTGTGACGAACGCGTCGGAGACCGTCGCGGCCGGTGATGAGACGACGGTGAAGGTCCTGCGGGTCGACGAGGCGACCGGGAAGATTGCGCTCGGCGTCAAGCAGCTCACCGAGGATCCGTGGTCGCGCGTGCAGACCGAGTTCGCCGTCGGCGAGGTGCGCACCGGTCGCGTGACGCGTGTGGCGGAGTTCGGTGCGTTCGTGGAGCTGGAGCCGGGCATCGAAGGGCTGGCCCACGTATCGACATTCGAGCCGACCGGGCGCCCCGACGGCTGGAAGAAGCTGGTGCCGGCTGGCATGGCCGCCTCGTTCGAGATCCTGACCATCGACCCCGACAAGCGGCGCATCGGCATCGCGTTGGTCCCGGAAGGCGCGCGGCTGGCTGGCGGGGATACCGTGCCGGCGCGCCAGGAGCTCGCCCCGGGGGCACGCGTCACCGGCAAGGTCGAGCGTCACGAGAGGTTCGGCGTGTTCGTCTTCCTCGCACCCGGGCGTGTGGGGCTGATGCCGCTCAGCGAGACCGGCGTGGCGAAGGAAGCCGACATCGCGAAGGCCTTTCCGGTCGGATCCGAGATCGAGGTCGTCGTGCTGGAAGTGGATCCCGCCGGCAAGCGCATTCGCGTGAGCCGCAAGGCCGTGCAGGACGCTCAGGAAGCCGAAGAACTCCGCGAGTACACGGCGCGGACGGACGCGGCGCCCACCGAAGCGTTCGGCTCGCTGGCGGACAAACTCCGCGGCGCGTTCGAGCCACGAAAGAGGTGAATGGATCAGGGATCAGGGATCGGGGACCAGGGATCAGGCCTCCCCGAAAGAGGTGACCGGCCGAATGGGTGAACGAAGGGCTCAACCCGCGAGCGAACTGTGACCGAGTTGTTTCCGGATGTAACCCACCTGACCGAGATGATAGGCCTCGTGGAACGCGAAGAACGCGAGGAGTTCCGCGACCGTTTGCGCACCGGCGAAGGACACCGGTGATGCCGCCGCAAGCCGTTCGTCGGTGAGGGCCGCGAACGCGTCGCGCATCCGTCCGTGAGTCTCTTTCCAGCGCGCCTCGATGTCCGCGCGTGCCGGGTACGACGTGCTGTCGAGCAGCGCATCCCCGCGCTTGAACCGGCTTCCCCACCCCGCGTCCCACGGGGCGCCCAGCATCGCCAGCATCTGCGCCCGCGTTTCGGTGAGGTGCCCGAGGATCCACAGAATCGGGTTGCCCTTGCCGTCGAGCCGCTGCCACGCCTCGGCGTCGCTCAGCCCCTCGAGCCCCCGGGCAGCCATGTTGTTGTTCACCTTGAACTGAAGCGCAAGCGGTCGTGCGACCGCCGGCAAGGCGTCCGACATGCGGCAACCTCCTAGGAATGACAGGGATTTTACATAGCCGAAACGCCTACGGCGCATCGGCGCAGTAACCTGAACTGATGGTACGGCCCGCGGTTACTCTTGCGCCCACCGACGACGCGCCAGCAGTCGAACCGCAGACGGCCCAGGCTCCGCCGCCGAAGATCGACGTGTCGGGCATGAGCTTTTACTACGGCCCGAACCGTGTGCTGCAGGACATCTCACTGGCGATCCAGCCGAATCAGGTCACCGCGTTCATCGGCCCCTCCGGCTGCGGCAAGTCGACGTTCCTGCGATCGTTGAACCGGATGAACGACATCATCCCGGGCACGCGCGTCGAGGGGTCGGTCCGCGTCGATGGCGCCGACATCTACGCTCCCTCGGTTGACGTCGTCGCGCTGCGCCGCCGCGTGGGCATGGTGTTCCAGAAGTCGAACCCGTTCCCGAAGTCGATTTTCGACAACGTCTCCTACGGGCTGCGGATCAACCGCATGACCTCGTCGCGCGAGGATCTGCGGGGCCGGGTCGAAGCGAGCCTGCGGTCGGCCGCCCTGTGGGACGAAGTGAAGGATCGGCTCGACTCCTCCGCCCTCGCGCTGTCCGGCGGCCAGCAGCAGCGCCTGTGCATCGCGCGGGCGCTCGCCGTGGAACCGGATATCCTGCTGATGGACGAGCCGGCGTCGGCCCTCGACCCGATTGCCACGCAGCGCATCGAGGAGCTGATCTATCAGCTCAAAAGCCGATACACCATCGTGATCGTCACGCACAACATGCAGCAGGCAGCACGCGTGTCGAACACGACGGCGTTTTTCTGGCTGGGACGCCTGATCGAGTGCGATCGAACCGATAAGATCTTTACGGCCCCGACGGAGAAGTTGACGGAGGATTACGTCACCGGGAGGTTCGGATAGTGGAACCGGTCGAGCGCGTCACGCGACACTTCCAGGAGGAACTGGAGCAACTGAAGACGCGCCTGCTCGAAATGGGCGGGCTCGCCGAGGAGAACGTGCGCCTCGCCGTCGAGGGGCTCGTCGATCGCGACCGGGAGGTCATCGACCGGGTCCTGACCGGCGACGAACCGGTCAACCGGCTCCACATCGAGATCGACAGCCGCTGCTTCACGCTGCTGGCGCTGTATCAGCCGATGGCCGCCGACCTGCGGACCATCGTCGCCGCCGTGAAGATCAACACCGACCTCGAGCGCGTGGGCGACCTCGCGGTCAACATCGCCGAAGCCGCGCGCCGGTACGCCACGCACCCGCCGGTGAAGCGGCTGATCGACATCCCGCTGATGGCCGACATCGCGCAGTGCATGCTGCGTGACGCGCTGGACGCATTCGTCCGGCGCGACGTCGAGCTGGCGCAGCACGTCCTCGACGAGGACGACCGCCTCGACGCGCTGAAGACACAGATCTTCCGGGAACTGCTCACGTTCATGCTGCAGGACCCGACCACGATCGAGCCGGCGCTGGACCTGATCCTCGTGTCGCGGCACCTGGAACGCATCGGCGATCACGCCACGAACGTCGCCGAGGACGTCATTTTCATCGTCTCGGCCCGGGACGTCCGGCACCACGGCGGCGTCGCCGGCCGGTCCTGAACGTCCCGCACCGCACGTCCGCCGCTTCACTCGCACCGGCCGTAGGGTTCGGGGCTCAGGACCCGACCCCACTTCCGCGCCGCCGGCCCGTCCCTCCAGCCGCTCCGACCTCGTCCCGGCCGTAAGTTTTTCGATAGAATGAGACGATGTCCCCAGAGCAAGAGGCGCCGCTGTGCGTCTACTGCCGGAAGCATCCGGCGGAGGCGCGTGGCGACCCTTCTGCAGCGAGCGCTGCAAGCTGCAGGACCTCGCGAAATGGGCGGACGGCACCTATCGCGTCGCGGCGGAGCCGGTGAATCCGGCGGTCGCGGCCGACGGCGACAACTCGGACCAATCTGAAGTCTGACGGGCTCGGCCGGAACGGGCGGGCGACTGCCGACTTTGAGACAGACCACTTGAGACTTCGATGGCAGAAACGCTGACGATCGTCGACAACCGCACCGGGAAACAGTACGAGCTGCCGATCCAGGACGGCACGATCCGCGCGATGGATCTCCGGCAGATCAAGAGCGGGGCCGGAAGACTTCGGGCTGATGACGTACGACCCGGCGTTCATGAACACCGCCAACTGTCGCAGCTCGATCACCTACATCGATGGCGACAAGCGGCATCCTGCGCTACCGCGGTTACCCGATCGAACAGCTCGCCGAGGACAGCGACTACCTCGAGACGGCCTACCTGCTCCTGTACGGTGAACTGCCGAGTGCGGCCCAGCAGGCCCACTTCAACGACCAGATCACCATGCACACGATGCTTCACGAGAACGTGAAGAAGTTCATGGAGGGGTTCCGCTACGACGCGCACCCGATGGGCATCTTCCTGAGCACGGTCGGAGCGCTGTCGACGTTTTATCCGGACGCGAAGCGCATCAACGACGCCGAGTCGCGGCAGCTGCAGACACGCCGGCTGATTGCGAAGATGCCGACCATCGCCGCCTACGCCTTCCGCCACATCGTCGGCCGTCCTTACATCTATCCGGACAACGATCTCAGCTTACACCGGCAACTTCCTGAACATGCTGTTCAAGATGCCGGCCGAGAAGTACCACCCGAACACGGTGCTCGCGCGCGCGCTCGACGTCCTGTTCATCCTGCACGCCGATCACGAGCAGAACTGCAGCACCAGCGCGATGCGCAACATCGGCAGCTCGCACGGCGGATCCGTACTCGGCGCTCGCCGGCGCGGCGGCAGCCCTCTACGGCCCGCTGCACGGCGGCGCCAACGAGGCGGTGCTGCGGATGCTGAGCGAGATCGGCATCGGTCGACAAGGTGCCGGAGTTCATCAAGAAGGTGAAGTCGGGCGAAGCGCGGGACACGCCTCATGGGCTTCGGCCACCGCGTCTACAAGTCTGTACGACCCGCGCGCGAAGGTGATCAAGAAGATCGCCGACCTCGTGTTCACGGTCACCGGCAAGAACCCGCTGCTCGACATCGCGCTCGAGCTCGAGCGCATCGCGCTGGAGGACGAATACTTCGTCAGCCGCAAGCTCTATCCGAACGTCGACTTCTACTCGGGCCTCATCTACCAGGCGATGGGGTTCCCGTCGGAAATGTTCCCGGTGCTGTTCGCCATCCCGCGCGTCGCCGGCTGGCTCGCCCAGTGGGAGGAGATGCTGCCGATCCGGAACAGAAGATCGCCCGGCCGCGGCAGATCTACACGGGGTACGGACCCGCGACTACGTCGCGCGAAGGAGAAGCGGCAGTGAGCGTGTTCCGCACAGCCGTAGTCCTGGCGCTGGCGCTGCTGCAGACCGCCGGCGGCGGCGCCTCGCTTCGACTCGAACCGGGCCTGGGAACATCTCCGGCAGCTCGTCGCGCTCGGCCCACGGCCGGCCGGATCGCCGGCGATCGAACAGACCCGCAAGTACATCACGGTCGCAGCTCAGCGCGGCCGGGCGTCGCCGTCGCCGACGCAGGCATGGGACGATCAGACGCCGACCGGACGTGTGCACATGGTCAACCTGATCGGCGACGATCGCCGGGCGCCGTCGCAGGACCGCCTCGTCATCGCCGGCCACTACGACACGAAACGCTTCCGCGAGTTCCGGTTCGTCGGCGCCAACGACGGCGGGTCGAGCGCAGCATTCCTGCTCGAGATCGCGCGCGTGCTCAAGGCGCGGCGCGAACCCGATGACGATCGAGATGCTGTTCCTCGACGGCGAAGAAGCCGTGGTCGAGTGGCAGGGCAACGACCGCACCTACGGCAGCCGGCACTACGTTGAGACGGCGATCCGCGACGGCTCGCTGCGCAACGCTGAAGGCGCTGGTGCTCGTCGACATGATCGCGGACCGCGACCTCGAGATCAAGAGGAGCAGCAACTCGACGCCGTGGCTGACCGACATCATCTGGCACGCGGCGCGGCAGCTCAGAAACTGAGCAGCACTTCGTCCGCGAGGCGAACGCCAATCGAGGACGATCACCTGCCGTTCATCGAGGCCGGCGTGCCGGCGGTCGACATCATCGACCTCGACTTCCCCGCGTGGCACACGCAGGGCGACACCCTCGACGCCGTCAGCGCACGGAGCCTGCAGATCGTCGGCGACGTCGTGCTCGCGGCCCTTCCCCAGATCGAACGACGGCTGACCGGGCGCTAGCCGACGACGCCTGCCCGACGCTTTCGTGACTTTCGCGTACCCTCGGTCTAGACCTCTGTCATAGGTGATGACGATCGAACCCTCACGAAGACACGAGGGCGAACAAACAAGAAATCCTTCGATTCTTCGTGCCTTCGTGAAGTTGGTCAGATTTCCTACTGATGCACATGGCCTTTCCTGCCGAAAGGGAGATCATGCGCACAACCTGCTGCACTCTGTTTCTCGTGGTGGTGTGCCTTCTTGGGCAACCGGGGGTGCCGCTGCGCGCGCAGGAGCCGGTCGCGACCTTCAGCGCCGGTGTCGCCGTCGTGCCGATCAACGTCGTCGTGCGCGACGCCCGGCGCCGGCTGGTGCGCAACCTGCGGCTGGAAGACTTTCAGGTGCTGGAGAACGGCCAGACGCGGCCGATCGTCGAGTTCCGGTCGACCGATCGGGCGTCTGTGAGCATCGGGCTGCTGTTCGACACCAGCGGCAGCATGCGCGGGCCGAACTTCGATATCGGCGTCGCGGCGGTCGAGCAACTGCTCACGATGATGACCGGTGACGCCGACGAAATGGCGCTGTTCACATTCGACAGGGAGCTGCGGCAGGAGACGGAGTTCGCCACCGATATCGACGGCATCCGCCAGACGCTCGAGACGACGACACCGTGGGGGGTGACGTCGCTCTACGATGCCGTCGCGGCAACCGCGACAGCGCTCGAGGCACGGCCGACGGACCGCCGCGCTGTGGTGGTGATCACGGATGGCATCGACACGAGCAGCACGCTCTCGTCCGCGGAAGCCTCGGCGCAGGCCAGCGCCATCGATGTTCCGGTCTACGTCATCGCCCTCGCCGCACCACCGCGTGAAGACGAGTCGAAGGCGACCAGCAGCCGGGGCCACGATGTCTCGTCGCTTGCGAGCTGGACGGGCGGCGACGTCCTCTACGTCCCGCGCGCGCAGAACGCCGAAGCGGCGGTCACCACGCTGCTCGCCGAGCTGCGCCAGCAGTACTTCTTCGCGATCGAGTCGTCGGCGCTCGCCGGCAATCACCGCATCGACGTCCGCGCGCGCCGCAAGGAGCTCAACGTCCGTGCCCGCAGCGGGTACCTGGTGACGGGCGGCTGAGCGCGAAGGCGGACAGTCCAACGACCTCCTTCGACCCTTCGTGCCTTCGTGAAGTGGGTTACGAACGTCTTGACCCGCGGGACTTGTCCCGACTCGCCGCGAGGCGAATCACTGCGAGCGAGACGATGGCGATGGCGATGGCAGCGACCGAGGCGGTGCGGGCGGCCTGCACGGTGGCCGGACGCATCACGTCGTCGATCAGCAGGTAGCGTCCGGTGGCGCGGAACATCACCACCGCGTCGTGCGAGTAGCGCCGGCCGGCCAGCACCAGCATCCGGTCGAAGATGACGTTCCAGACGACCACCGCGAACACCAGCCACAGGACCACGGCGACGAGCACCGGGCGGCGCAGCCTCATGTCCGCGTCACCTCGGCGATGACGTCGCGGATCTGCTGCGCCAGCCACCTGGTTTCTGCCTCGGTGATGACATACGGCGGCATGACGTAGAGCACGTTGCCGAGCGGCCGCAGCAGCAGGCCGCGATCGAGGAAGGCCTGCGTCAGCGCGGGCCGATGTCGTCCAGATAGCCGCCCGCCGCTCTTCGTCGCCTTGTCGCTGACCAGCTCGACGATGCCGACGCCGCCGATGACCCGCACGTCGCCGACGATCGGCAGCGCGCGCAGCGGCTCGAGGCCGCTCGCGAGCCAGCGTTCGAGTCGCGCCGACCTGCTCGAGGCGCGTCGTGTCTCGTGCAGCAGATCGAGGCTGGCGATCGCCACCGCGCAGGCCAGCGGGTTGGCCGTGAACGAGTGGCCGTGGAAGAAGGTGCGCGTGCGATCGTCGCTGAGAAACGCGTCGTAGACACGGCTCGGTCGCGACCGTCGCGCCGAGCGGCAGGTAGCCGCCGGTCAGCGCCTTCGACAGGCAGATGATGTCGGGCGTCACCGCGGCGTGCTCGCACGCGAACATCCGGCCCGTGCGGCCGAAGCCGGTGAGCACCTCGTCGGCAATCATCAGCGATGCCGTGCTCGATCGCAGAGGCGCCGCACGCCGGCCAGGAACTCGCGCGGCCAGACGATCATCCCGCCCGCGCCCTGCAGCATCGGCTCGACGAGCACCGCGGCGACCGTCGTCGCCGTGGCTCGGCTGCGAGCCAGCGGCGTCCGAGCGTCGGCCGAGCGACTGACCGTGCGTCAGTGCGACCCGCTCGCCCAGGCACTCGATGTCGCACGTCGCCGCTCGAGGCCGAGCGGACAGCGGTAGCAGTACGGCGCGTGCGCGCGGACGACGTCGAACAGCATCGGCGCGAACGGCCGCGTGAAGATCGAGTCCTCGCTGGCCGACATCGCGCCGACGGTGTCGCCGTGATAGGCGTGGTGCAGCGTGATGAACGTGCGGCGCGTGCTGGCCGCGGTTGCTCCAGTACTGGCACGCCAGCTTCATCGCGACTTCGACGGCGGTCGATCCGTTGTCGGAGTAGAACACGCGCGTCAGCCCGCGCGGCAGCACCGCGAGGAGCCGCTCCGCGAGCTCCACCGCCGGCCGATGCGTGCAGTTGGCGAAGACGACGTGCTCGAGCTCGCGCGCCTGGGCGGCGAGCGCTTCGTTCAGCCGCGGATGCGAGTGCCCGTGGATGTTCACCCACCACGACGAGGTGCCGTCGAGCAGGCGCCGGCCGTCCTCGGTGTACAGATAGACGCCTTCGCCGCGCACGATCGGGAGCGGATCGGGCCGCGTGAGCATCTGCGTGTACGGGATGCCAGACGGCGAGCGGCGTCGCGCGCGACCAGGATCGCGGGTCACGGGCTGCTGGTTCACGGTCATCGACAGTCAGCGGGTTCAGCCAGGTGCCCGTCGAGGGTCGATGCCGTGCCGGCAGCTGCGCCGAGCGAGCGACTCGCGGCGTGAGCGGATCGAGCCGCGGCAGTTCGCCGACGACCGGGACCCGACCGTACGTCTCGATCGCCGCTCGGTTGTCGGCGTCGCGGCTCGCCGACCATCACCACGCCGGCGACCGCCAGCGCCCGCGCGCGCAGCGCCTCGAGCGTCAGCAGCGTATGGTTGATGGTCCCGAGGCCGGTCCGCGCCACGACGAGCACCGGAAGGCCGAGCCGCACCATCAGGTCGATCATCAGGTCGCGCTCGTTGACGGCACCAGGACGCCGCCGGCGCCTTCGACGATCCAGCGATCCGCCGGCGGCTGCGCTGCCGCGCGATAGCGACCAGCGTCGATCGAGATCGATCCGCTGCCCGGCGAGCGCGCGCCGCGAGATGCGGCGACAGCGGGCGCGGCAGCCGCACGCCGTCGTCCAGCACACCTCGTCGCGCCGCACGCCGCTCAAGCCGGCGCACCTCCGCCGTGTCATCGTCCTGCTCGATGCCGGTCTGAATCGGCTTCCAGTAGCGAACGCGCGACAGTCGCCCGGTAGCGGTGCATGCAGCGCCGCAGAGACGACGGTCTTGCCGACACCGGTGTCGGTGCCGGTTACGAAGAGACCGCGGAACAGAGGCCGGCCTCCTTGAGCGCGGCCGCGAGCGCGATCGACGAAGCGGTCGAGCGTCTCCTCGGCAGGCCGGCGTTCACCGAGACCCGCAGCCGCGCGGTGCCGGCCGGCACGCGTCGGCGGCCGGATGGCGCGCACGTCGAAGCCCTCCGCCTGCAGCGCCCGCGCGACGGCGACGGCGCGTTCGTTGTCGCCGATGACGACCGGCACGATCTGCGACGTCGCCGTCGGCGCACGTCGAGCCCCGCCGACCGCAGCCGGCGGCGGAGATACCGCGCGCGCGCTGCAGGCGGTCGCGGCGCTCGGGCTCGTCGCTCGACGATCGTCAGGCTCGCGTCGATGCGCGTCGGCAAGCGCCGGCGGCGGCGCGGTCGAGAAGACGAACGGCCGCGCGCGCTGAATCAGATACTCGATCGCCCAGGCGGGTCCGGCGACGAACGCGCCGGCGACGCCGAGCGCCTTGCCGGCCGTGTTGATCGAGACGCAGGCACGTCGTCGGCATCGAGCCGGCCGTCCTCGATGCAGCCCGCTGCCGCGCTGCGCCGTAGACGCCGACCGCGTGCGCTTCGTCCACGACGAGCACCGCGCCGGTCGCGCGGCACAGCGCCGCGTAGCTCGCGCGAGCGGCGCCAGGTCGCCGTCCATGCTGAACAGCGATTCGACGACGACGAACGCGGATGCCCGTCGCACGGTGTCGACTCGCGATCAGCGCGCGCAAGCGCGTCGACGTCGTTGTGCGGGAACACGACACGCGTGGCGCGCGACAGGCGGATGCCGTCGATCAGGCTCGCGTGATTGCGCTCGTCCGAGAAGATCGACGTCGCCCGGCCTCGGCAGCGTCGTCAGCACGGCGAGGTTGGCGAGATAGCCGGACGAGAAGTACAGCGCGCGCTCGGTGCCCTTGAAGCGCGCGAACCGCCGCTCGACCGCCGTCGAAGCAGTCGCGCTCGCCGCGCAGCAGCCGCGAGCCGGTGCTGCCGCACGCCTTCGCGCGCGACGGCCTCGGCGAACGCGCGCGACGACGCGCGGATGCGGCGAGAGGTTCAGGTAGTCGTTGGACGAGAGATCGATGCCGGCCGGCGGGCGCAGCGTCCGGAGCAGCCCGCTCGGCGCTCGCAGCGCGTCGCGAGCGCGGGCGCGCGACCGCGCGCTCGAGCGCGACTATCCGCCAGCATCCGCCGGCGACCGGCGCCGCCGGCTCGGCGGTCGTGAGCCGCATGCCGAGCCGATCGAGCAGCTGCTCGTCGTGCGTCGCTCCCGGGTTCGGCGTCGTCAGCAGCCGGTCGCCGAGGAACACCGAGTTGGCGCCGGCCAGGAAGCAGAGCGCCTGCGCTTCGTCGGTCAGCGACAGCCGGCCGGCGCTCAGCCGGACGAACGACGCGCGGCATCAGGATGCGCGCGGTGGCGATCGTGCGCACGAGCTCGAGCGGATCCTCCGGCGGCACGATCGGCGAGCGGCGTGCCCTCGACCCGGACCAGCAGGTTGACCGGCACGCTCTCCGGATGCGGATCGAGCGACGGCGAGCTGCTGCAGCAGCCGATAGCGGACCCGCCGGTCCTCGCCCATGCCGATGATGCCGCCGCAGCAGACCGTGATGCCCGACTCGCCGCACGCGCGCCAGCGTCGCGAGCCGCTCGTCGTAGGTCCGCGTGGTGATGATGCTGCCGTAGAACTCGGGCGACGTGTCGAGGTTGTGGTTGTAGGCGGTCAGGCCGGCCGTCGGCGAGCGCGTCGGCCTGCTCCTGCGTCAGCATGCCGAGCGTGCAGCAGGCCTCCATGCCCGAGCCCGCGAACGACGCGCACCATGTCGAGCACCCGCTCGAAGCGCCGGCCGTCGGGCACGTCGCGCCAGGCGGCGCCCATGCAGAACCGCGTCGCGCCCTGCTCGCGGGCGCGCGTGCGCCGCCTCGGTCAGCTCGTCGAGCGGCACGAGATCGGTCCGCGACACGTCGGTCTTGTAGTGCGCCGACTGCGGACAGTAGGCGCAGTCCTCGGGGCAGCCGCCGGTCTTGATGCTGAGCAGCATGCAGCCCTGCACCTCGTCGGCGCTGGTGATGCGCGCGGTGGACCGCCTGCGCGCGAAACACGAGGTCGGGCAGCGGCGCCGTGTAGATCGCCTCGATTTCGGCGACCGTCCAGTCGTGGTCGGAGCGGAGGTGTCAGGTGTGGTCACGGTAACCGCTCAATCTGCCTGACGAGTTTAGCAAGAAGTACGCGAGCAGCACCAGCAGCGCCAGACCGCAATGACGATCAGCACGATCGTCGGATCGCCCGCCGCGCGACGGCCACATACGGCTTGAATTTCGCTTCGGTCGTGGCCGTTCCGCACCGAAAGCAGATCAGCGCCTTGTCGGCGATCTCGGTTCCGCACTTCCGACACTGCATGGATGCGCTTCACGCCTGCGACAGACATCACGGCGACGTGCAGCTGGTGCGGAGCGCTGACAGAGCGCACAGCGAGGCCAGCGCCGTAGACGTCGCGCGGCAGTTGGCGGATCGCGTACGCGCGCGAGCCGCTTGAAGCGGCGGTCGATCTCCTCGAGATACATGCTCCTCCTGCGCCTTGCGCGAACGGTAGAAGTCCCCCTCCAGGTCGTCGGGCAGGACGCGGTTGACCACAGGCCGCCGACGTCGACGCCCGTGTCGGCAAGCAGCTCGGCCGCGCGCGCCGTCTCCTCGATCGCCAGCCGCTCGGGAATCGTGACGAGCGCGAACGACGTGCGCGAGCGGTCCATGATGGTGCCGCGCAAGCGTGCGAGCCGCGCCTGGCGCCGCTCGAGCGCGGCGAGCACCGGATCGGCGGCAGCCGCTTCATCCGGCGTCTGTTCGCCGCCGCGGTCGATCTCGAGCACGCGCGCGGCGATGCTTGACGAGCGCCTGGATCCACGTCGTCATCGCGTCGGGCATCCGCAGCAGCTGCAGCGTGTGCCCGGTCGGCGCCGTGTCGAACACGATCAGGTCGAAGTCGCGTCCGCGATCGACGATCAGGTCGATCATGCGATCGAGCAGCGCGACCTCCATGCAGCCCGGGCGAGGCCGCGGCCATCTCGATCTGGCGGTTCGCCTGCTTGATGCACGTTGGGGCTGAACATCCGCTCGGATATCGCGCTTCACGTCGGCGATGTAGCGCGCGGCCTCCGCGTCGCCGTCGATCTCGAGCGCCGAGAGGCTCGGCGTCGAGCTCGCGCTCCGGCGGGCCGATCGGACGCTCGAAGATGTCGGAGGTCGAATGGGCCGGATCGGTCGAGACGAGCAGCACCCGGCTGCCCCTGCCGGCTGGCCGCCAGCGCGAACGCCGCCGAGCAGGTGGTCTTGCCGACGCCGCCCTTGCCGCCGAAGAACACGACCTGGCGGTCGAGCAGCGCCGTCAGCAGCACGGCAGGCTGCCGATCGGCGAGTGCTCGATGCCCATGCGCCGGTGCCAGTCGTGGAACTGCTCGAGCAGATACGGGTAGACCTCGAGCAGGTACAGCGTGGCCGGGTTCGGCAAGCGCCGTCGCTTCCATGAAGCAGAGCAGGAGGAACAGGTCGTTCAGCTCGGCGGTCTGCTGGCGCAGCTCGTGTTCGTAGCGGCCGAACGCCGCGCCGCGCATGAAGTCGCCGACGAACGTGCTGCCGGAACTCCTCGAGCATGACGCGGCCCAGTCCACCGGCGGATCATAGCGTAGCGCTGCGATACGACGCGGGCGCGCGACTTCGCGGTATCTATTGGCGATTCCCATGCACACACTTTTCGACAAAGTCTGGAACGCGCACGCCGTCCGCACGCTGCCAAGCGGTCAGACGCAGCTGTTCGTCGGCCTGCACCTCGTTCACGAGGTGACGAGCCCGCAGGCGTTCGACATGCTGCGCCAGCACGGGTGGGGTGTCCCGTATCCCGGAGCGGACCTTCGCCACCGTCGACCACATCGTGCCGACCAGCTCGCAGACAGCGGCCGTTCCTCGACGTGACCGCCGAGGAGATGACAACGCGCGCTCGAGCGGAACTGCCGCGAGTTCGGCATCCAGCTCTGTGACGCCCGGCGACGGCGGCGCCGACAGCCAGGGCATCGTGCACGTCATCGGGCCCGAGCTCGGGCTGACCCAGCCGGGCATGACCATCGCCTGCGGCGACAGCCACACGTCCACGCACGGCGCGCTCGGCGCCATCGCGTTCGGCATCGGCACCTCGCAGGTGCGCGACGTGCTCGCCTCGCAGTGCCTGGCGCTCGACCCGCTGAAGGTGCGCCGGATCGACGTCAACGGCCGCTCTGCAGCCGGGTGTCTACGCCAAGGACGTGATCCTGACGATCATCCGGCGCCTCGGCGTGAACGGCGGCGTCGGCTACGCCTACGAGTACGGCGGCTCGACCATCGACGCGCATGACGATCGACGAGCGCATGACGATCTGCAACATGTCGATCGAGGGGGGCGCGCGCGTCGGCTACGTCAACCCGGACGACGACGACGTTCGCGTTCCTGAAGGGCCGGCGGTTCGCGCCGCAAGGGCGGCGTTCGATCGCGCGGTCGCCTGGTGGCGTCAGATCGCCTCCGACGCGGATGCCAGCTACGACGACCACGTGGTCACTCGACGCCGCGACGATCGAGCCGACCGTCACCTGGGGCATCAACCCGGCGCAGTCGGTCGGCATCGGCGAGCCGATTGCGCGACGACCGACGAGGAAGCGCTCGACCTTCATGGGCTTCAGGAGCGGCGCAGCAGGTCGACGGCACGACGCATCGACGTCGCGTTCATCGGGTCGTGCACCAACGGCCGCTTGTCGGACCTCGAGGAGGCCGCGAAGGTCGTCAAGGGACGCCGTGTCGCCGCACACGTGAAGGCGCTCGTCGTCCCCGGCTCGCAGGCAGTGCGGCGCGCGGCCGAGGCGAAGGGGCTCGACGAGATCTTCACCAGGCCGGCTTCGAGTGGCGCGGCGCCGGCTGCTCGATGTGCCTGGCGATGAATCCCGACCGGCTCGAAGGGCAACCAGGTCTGCGCCTCATCGTCGAACCGCAACTTCAAGGGACGTCAGGGCAGCCCCACCGGCCGCACGCTCCTGATGAGCCCGGCAATGGTGGCGGCGGCGGCGATCGCCGGCGAAGTCGTCGACGTGCGCCAGATGCTCGAGCCAGCGCACGTATAGCTTGCACAGGCCTTCATCACGAAGGCACGAAGGTCACGAACCGTCATTGGGTTGCAGGTCGAACTGGTGATCGTCGTGGCTTCGCGTCTTCGTGAAGATCGAATTAGTAGTCAGGAACAGCGAGACAACCCCTCATGGCACCGATTACCGTTGTGACCGGCCGCGGGCTTCCGCTCCGCGGCGACGATCTCGATACCGACCGCATCATGCCCGCGCGCTTCCTGCGCGCCGTGACCTTCGAGGGTCTCGAGAACCACCTCTTCGAAGACGATCGCAAGGCCGACCCGAGCCACGCATTCAACAGTCCGAAGTACGCCGGCGCGTCGATCCTCGTCGTGAACAAGCAATTTCGGATGCGGTTCGTCGCGCGAGCATGCACCTCAGGGGCTGCTGCGCTACGGGATCAAGGCCATCGTCGGCGAGTCCTTTTCGGAGATCTTCCTGGGCAACTCGGCGGTGCTCGGGATGCCGTGCTTCACGACCGACAAGGCGTCGATCGACAAGCTGCACGCGCTCATCGAGGCGAAGCCCGGGACGATCGTCGAGACGAACGTGGCCACGGGTGTCGTCAAGGCGGGGGACCTGACGATTCAGGCAAGCATCCCCGCGACGCTGCGCGACGCCTTCGTCACCGACCAGTGGAACCCGACCTCGATGCTGCTCGCCGAGTTCGCGCAGGTGAAGGGCACGGCGTCGCGCTTGCCCTACGTCGCCGGTTTCTAGCCACGAGTCAACGCGGCTCCGACAGAGGGTCAGTCCTGCAGGATCCGCCCCGCAATCTCGGGTCCTACTGCACTCCGCCGTCAATCGCGAACGTCAGGATCCTCGGAGGCACGGGAGGCCCGGTGTCGGCCGGAGCGCCGCCGCGACCGGCCGCAGGCGTTGCGCCGGTTGCCGCGCCGCCCGCTGGCGCGCCTGCCGGAGCGGCGCCGCCCGCCGCCGCACCCGGTGGGGGGACAACGACGCCGCGTCCGCCCATGACGGTCACGTACTGTTTGCCGCCGACCATGTAGGTGACGGGAGGTCCCATGCCCAGACGCAGCCCGGTGTTGATCTCGTGCAGCTTCTCGCCCTTGTCGGCGCTGTAGACGATGAGCGCGTCCATCCGGCAACACCTGGAACAGCAGGTTGCTTGCCGTCGTGAACGTGCCGCCGCCAGAGGCGCCGCCGCCTTCCCGGCGCCACCGCTCCGTTTGCGTCGCCGGATCCCACGCGATCAGCACGCCGCCGCGCTGCCCATCGTTCGGGACCGACGATCGGCGGCACGAACGGTTCGGCCGGTGTCTGCACGGGCGTCGTGCCCGGATGCGCGTCAGCGGCGGGCGCGGGCTCCGGCGCATTGCCACGTCCGATTCCGGTGTTCCGTCCCCCTTCGCGATAGACGAACGTCGCCGGGTTCACGGTGTAGGTCGACGAGTTGAGGAACGTCGCCGGAATGTAGACGAGTCTGGTCTGCGGGTTGAACGACATCGGCGACCAGTTGTGCGCGCCGATCGGGCCCGGGTAGATCGTGACGGGTTCCAGTGCCGTAGAACGCGCGCGGATGGATGAACGGTCGGCCCGTCTTCCGGTCCATCGCCTCCGACCAGTTGAGCGGCGCGAACGGCGACGCCGAGAGGAACTCGCCGGTGAGCCGGTCGAGCACGTAGAAGTAGCCGTTCTTGTTCGCCTGCATGATGACGCGGCGGTCGCGGCCGTTGATGCGGATGTCGGCGAGCGTCAGCTGCTGCACCGAGTCGTAGTCCCAGGAATCGCCCGGCACGGCCTGGTAGTACCACTTCATCTCGCCGGTGTCTGGATTCACCGCGATGATGGAGCAGACGTAGAGGTTGTCCTTCCCCTGCGATCCGCGCAGCACTTCGGGCCAGGGTCCGCCGTTGCCCGTGCCGAAGTAGACGAGATTCGCCTGCGGGGTCGTAGGACATGCCGTCCCACACCGTGGCGCCGCCGCCCATCTTGTACCACTCGCCGCTCCAGGTTGGCGCCGCCTTGCGCATCGCGTCGTTCTCGAACGGCTTCGACGGATCGCCTGGCACGGTGTAGAAGCGCCACGCGCTCTGACCCGTGCGTGCGTCGAACGCATCGACGAACCCGCGCACCGGATACTCGGCTCCGCTCGCGCCGACGATGACCTTCCCCTTCGCGATCCGCGGCGCCATCGTCAGCGTGTACTGGTTCTGCGGATACTCCACGCGGGCTTCCCAGACGGGCCTGCCGGTCGCCGCGTTGAGCGCCACCAGGCGGCCGTCGATGATGGGTGCGATGACCGTGTCTTCGAAGAGCGCCACCCCGCGGTTGACGACGCCGCAGCAGATCTTCGACTGGACGGCGGGCCGGTTGACTTCGGGATCCCACTTCCACAACTGCTTGCCGGTGCGGGCATCGACGGCGTACACGACGCTCCAGGTCGTGATGCCATACAGCACGCCGTTCGACGCCAGGAGCGTTGCTTCCTGGTTGCCGCCACCCGGCGGATTTACGGTGCCGCCGGGGATGTCGAAGGCCCACACCTGCTGAAGCCGCGACACGTTGGTCGCGTCGATTTGCGTGAGCGGGCTGTAGCGCTTCTCGCCTGGGTCGAGGCCGTAATTGAGCCAGTCCTCGCCGGTGGCTGCCGCGTTCCGCAGCATGCCGTCGTCCACGCGGCGAACCGGGGACTGCGCCTGGGTGACCTGATGCGCGAGCGTCAGGCAGGCTGCCACGAGCAGGGCGGCGGTGGCGAGGGTCCACCGGAGACGATGCGCTGAAGCCATGAACATGGTCCTCCGCTCCCGAGTGAGATCGGTTACGCGGCTTGCGCCGGAGCACGGCAATACTAGCGTGCCCAGGCGCATCCCACCCTCATCTTTCTGCGTTCGTCACGGGGAAACACACTCGGGGAGCTCGGGTCACGTTCCGCGGCAGTGCCAGGGGGCTATTGCCGGACCCGCTCCGACCGATGAATAGGATGTGGAAGCCGGAGTCATCGCCATGCTGTTGTGCGGGGGCGCGACCCTCTCCCTGGGACTGGCCTTTGGGGTGCTGCACGTGACGGTGCACGCGATGGCCGCGGCTGACGTTCCCGGCAAGGTCCAACGCCGAGCTCTCCGCAGCCGCTAACGCCTCTGGCTCGGTCCACCCCGCAGCCCTCGCACGGGTCAGGCCCGGCGCGGCTCTGGCCGAAACTTACCTGCTGACGGCGACGGTGACGTCCTGCGCGGCCCAGAGGCCGCCGTCATGTGCAAGCGCCCGGATCACATAAGTGCCAGGTTCGGAGAACGTCGCGCCGGCCTGCCACCTGTTGCCGTCCGGGACCGGCGGCGTCTGGAATCCCGCGGACCAGGGTGAGTTGCCGCCGTCGCGCGTGTTCTCCCAGGTTTCGGTCTGGGTCGGGTCGAAGGTCACCGACGCTCCTGGACCGCGATAGACGAAGAACGACAGGCGCAGGCCGTTCGCCGTA
Organism: uncultured Acidobacteriota bacterium; assembly: GCA_963748265.1. Classification (GTDB taxonomy): domain Bacteria; phylum Acidobacteriota; class Vicinamibacteria; order Vicinamibacterales; family CAVVIG01; genus CAVVIG01. The sequence goes on from CAVVIG010000010.1 coordinate 584,224, forward strand.
GCCGGCAGCGAGTAGTCGCCGCCGAGCCGCGACGGCATGTTCTTCCGGTTCGGCTTCCCATCGTCGGTCGCGGCCGCGGCGAACCCGACCCGCTCTCCCACTTTCGCGCTGCGGCTCTTCGGTCCTTCGAACGTCAGGGCAGGCGCCTTGTTGCCGACCATGTCCGGGGTCGTGCTCAAACCGCCGCCGGTCCCGATGTTCGACATGATCGATGTGTCGTCGAGCACGTAGTCTGGCTTGAGCGTGCCGTACGTCTTCTCCGTCTTCCCCTTGCTCGTCAGCGTCCAGACGATTTCCTTGTCGCCGAAGTCCTTCGGCACGTGAACCTGGAACGCGAAGCGACTGCGCCGCGGAAAGAAGTTCGTCGGTTGGCCCAGATCCGGGCCACCAGGCTGCATGTTGTTGTCCGGGCCCAGCGGAATGTGCGTCTCGCCGCTCCACACCCGATTCATGTACCCGAACAGCATTTCGAACGAACCATCCGGATTCGGCAGCCAGCCTTCGAAGACCGGGGTGATATTGGCGACGGTGGGTTGCACCTGCGCGCCGACAGTGACGAGGCCAATCCCCGCCACTGCGGATGCGCAGATCATCGCAACCCAGGTGCGCGACCTCCGGCGACGCAGCATGCTACTGCTGCCCTGTCCTTGCGGGCGGCGGCGTCGGAATCGTGTCGAACGAGCACAGCGGGCATCCCGGTGCGCCTTCACCGGGCTTCAGCTTCAGATGCTCGCGCCGCAGCTTGACCTCTTCCTTGAACTGCTCGTCGGTGAGCGACACGCCCTGCATGATCATGATGTTCATGTTGTCGATCGAGCGGTGGCCGAGTCCCGACCAGTTGCGCGGATCGACCACGTTCCGGTTGGCCGGCGTGTTGTCGTAGTAGCCGGTAATCCGGAGAATCGTGCCGCGCGGCAGCAGGGGCGCCGCGTCGTCGTCGTACTGATAGGCGCGCACCCAGCTGTGGTCGTAGCCCGAGCAGCTCAGGGTTTCCATGCGCGAGCCGAAGATCGCGTCGAAACACATGCGCACTGCCGCAGCATGCATGTGCGGCTCGAAGACGGTGACTTTCGTCGGCTGCGTCAGCGTCATGAACGCCTCGACCTTCTGACCCGATTCCATCGGCCTGATATCGATGTCGCCGGTGGCGATCGGCATCAGGCGCTCGACGAACTTCGGCTTGTAGTCTTTCGGGTGGAACTTGAGGGCGATCTCGAGATGGCCCGTCGTGTCCTTGCCGTTCGCGTGCATATGGACGTTCCCGAAACCCACGCGCGAACCAGCCCGCAGCAGTTTTCCCGAATCGGGATTGAACACATCGGCGTTGCGTCCGACTTCGTGCACCGGCCAACCGCCCGGCGTCGCGGTGCCGCCAGGCACTTCAACGCCCATCAGCGCATGGTGGAAGATGAAGAGGCCGCCGACGGTATTCGCCGCCGTCGTTTTCCCCTGCTGGTCGTTCACTTCCCGGATTTCAACCGCGGACACGTATCGATCTTCGATGAGCCCGGTGTCGGCAAAACCGGCGGCCCCCCACCAATCGGGTTGCACGGACTTCACGCTGACAGGTGGCGTGCTGACCACGAGGTCCGGCGTGCCGATCGTCCATTCGTTGCCCTCGGCGAACTTCAGTGGCGGCGGCATGTCGGCGGGATTCCCTTGCAGCGCACCGCTGTCCACCCACTGCGCGATCGTCGCGACCTGCTCGTCGCTCAGCGAGATGTCGTTCTTGTACTGCTGGATGCCGATGCCCTTCTCGATGTACCACGGCGGCATCGTGCCCTGCTTGCTGCGGATGCTGGTGCGGCGCTTGATCGCCGCCGCATAGGGCCGCACCTGCTCGTAGGTCAGCAGCGGCATCGGCGCCAGCGAGTTGGGGCGATGACAGTTCTGACAGCTGCGCTGGAGGATCGGTGCGATGTCCTTGGAGAAGGTCACGCGTTGGGCCGTGGCCGGGCGGGGTGCCGCCGGCTGCTGTCCCGCCAGTGGCGCCTCGGTGACAAGCGCGGCACCGCCAAGACCGATCAAGGCGACGAACGCCACGCGTCCTGTCGCGAGGCGTGAACCCGGTCGTGCAGGCATAGCTCCATTCCTCCGCGTGGCGGGCTGCCACGCATGAGCGCGTGTGTGGCGCCTACTTTCGGTCAATCGGGGCTATTTCGCAAGGAAAACGTCAATGCCGCGCCCATGGGAAGTTGTGATTCGCGCTACGCTCGCTCGAGGAAGCCTTCCCCGACGAGCGGCCGCCGGTCGATTGCCGTGTACAGCGCATAGGCCGTGAGCGCGACGATGCTGCCGAGCGCGAAGAGTGTGCTGCCGGCGTACCACGTCCCGAGATTCGTCGTCAGTGGAAAGGCACGCAGCACCGCCTCCACGAAAAGGCCGACGACCATCGGTAGCACGCCGAACCGGCTCAGGGTGAAAATGACGAGGCCGTACACCACGACGTCCAGCGGCACCGCGACCGCCGGGCGGACCGAGCCGACGAGAGTCGGAACGCTGGCAAGCGCGATGAAGACTATGGCGGCCAGCCACGTGCGACCGAGCAGCACGCGCAGCAGAAAGAAGGCAAAGAAGGACCCCATCGCGAGAAGGCTCGCGAAGATGGTCGGAAAGACCAGGGTTGCCAGCATGCGCGGCGTATCCACGACGGAGTTCAACTGAAGAGCCGTGAACCCCGCGGATCGCTCGCCGATTCGGAAGAGGATGGCGGACACCACCCCGAATGCAACGCCGACGAGCAGATGTCCGCCGACGAGCGGATGCCCGATGCCGCCGCTCAAGAGTCGGCTCCAACTCACCATGCTCTCGGGCCATCGCCGCCGAACGTGAGGCTCGAGGGCGACGTACAGAGTCCAGCACACGATTCCGTAGAAAGCCGCAGAACTGATCGCCCACCCGACGATGTTCAGTTCCGCAGCCGTGGGCACGTGGTTCGCGCTGAGCGCCCAGCTGACCAGTGCGCATGCGAACAGCGCCGCACCGAACCGCATCGCACCACGGACGTCCGCTCGCCCCTGCCGGACATGCCGCCACGCAAACAGCATCGCGATGACGATGATGACGGCGACGGTGCTCAGGACGACGGCCTCGCGGCGCAACTGAGCATCCGTCAGTATTGTTCCCTGGATTCTCAGCGGTCGCGTCCACGGCCCGATCACCTGAAAGTTGACCGGCCGCCCGCGCCAGGCGGCGGCCTCGACGCGCATGGAAACGTCGGGAGCATGCGCAAACGATCCAGTCCACGAGGCGCGCGCGTCGAACGGCGTCAGCGGCAGCCAGCGCGGCGCCGCGGGTGAGAAGCGCGCCATGTCCAGTTCGGCCGCTTTCAGCAACGGTGTCCAGTCGATTGCCGAACCTGACGCAGCGGTCGCATCGTCTTCCACCTGCAGCGGTACGGCGTCGAACTGCACCAGACGGCCCTGCGGGTCGAGGGTAACCCGGATCATGCCGGACAAGGTCATCGGCGGATTGAAGGGGGACACCTCGCCGGGGCCTATCCCCTCGAGCGGTGCGAAGTACTGCGAATGCTGGCGGTACCAGAACGCGATGCCCGCCGGTTGGCCCTTCGCGAGCTGCGCCTGGTAAACCGCCCGGGGCTCGTTGCGCACGGCCCACGGGCGGAAGTCGTCGAACGTCAGCCCGTACGCGCGATCGACGGGAGGGTCCGTGTATCCGAAAAAGCGCACGAGCTCGCGCGCCTTCTGCTCGAGTGCCGCGGGCGGCAGCTCGAACGGCGTCTGCGCCAGCGGATTCATTCGTCCGCCCAGCACGGCGGACGCGATCAGGCCGACGACGATCGTTGCCGTGCAGATGGCGATCATGCGCATCGACAGACGATCGGCTTCAGCAGCCGCCGCCACGAGCTCCGGCGACGGCGTCTCGCCCGCCGCAAGCGCCGCCGCCAGGGGATCGCCGCCGGGCAGTGCCGAGGCCACAGCGAGCGCCGATGAAGGACGACGTGCGGGGTCCGTCTCGAGGCAGCGCAGGATCACGCGCTCGATCGCGGGATCCAGATCGGGCACGATGGTGGACGGAACGGCCGGTGGTCCGGGGTTCGCGAACGTGAGGTGCGGCCCGGCGTTGACGCGGGCGTGCGCCGGCTCCCCGGTGAACAGCTCGTACAGCACCAGGCCGAGCGCGTACACGTCGGATCGCGTCGACGTTCCCTGGCCTGCGAACTGCTCGGGGGCCATGTACGCCGGCGTGCCCACGATCATCCCGCGCTCCCGCTCGTCCCTCGTATCGGCGAGCCCGGCGAGCCCGAAGTCGGCCACACGTGCACGTCCGCGTTCGTCGATCAGGACGTTGGCCGGTTTGAGATCGCGATGCAGCACGCCGCGATCGTGCGCGGCGGCGAGTCCCGCACACACCTGACGGGCGAGTTCGGTGGCCTTGGCAGCCGGCAGCCGGCCGATACGTCGCAGCAGCGAGGCCAGGTCTTCGCCGTTCACGTACTCCATCGAGAGGAACGGCTGACCGTCGGCTTCACCGATGTCGTAGACGCGGCACACGTTCGGATGCGACACCTGCCGCGCGACACGGACTTCCTGGTGGAAGCGCGCAAGCCGATCGCGATCAGTGACGACGTCGTCGGGCAGAAACTTCAGCGCGACCGGCTGACCGAGCGTGAGGTCTTCGGCCCGGTACACCTCCCCCATGCCGCCCTGGCCAAGCAGGGCGACTATTCGGTAGCGGCCGGCGAGCATCGTGCCGGGGACGAAGCGAGCCTTGTCGAGCGATGCGGTGGAAGGCGGACGGACACCCGGCGGAGTTGCGACGGTCTGTGCCTCGGAGAAGTCGATTGGGGTTCCGCACGACGGACAGAAGCGGCTGCTGACGGGAACGTCGGCGCGGCACACGCGGCACGGCATGGGCGGACAGATTGTAGGCCGGATGCGGCTGCGATGGTCCGGGACCCTTGACCGTCGCTGGAGAGGACTTCGGTACTCGCCGAGCCGGAAGCCAGCGGTCAAGGACACTGTCGGGTGCCGGAGTATACCCCGCCGCCCAGGAACAGTACGTGTTACCCTTCGATTCGATCGCCTTACCGCGACCGCATTCGAGGAGAGTCACGTCATGCGACCCAGATTCACGGCCGCTGCCCTTGCCGCCGCCTGCATCCTTTCCACCGTCATTTCCGCGCAGCAGCAGCAACCGTACATCGTCGGCAATCCGCTCGGGATGCCGATCACGCCGGGCGCCGACGGCAAGTTCGATCCGATGTCCACCAACGTCAAGGTGTACGGCTCGATCTACTCGGCGGAGAGCTGCTCGTACGACGCGGGCCGCGGCGTCATCGTCGTGCCCAACCGCGGCGTCGGGCAGGCTGTGCAGACCAACAACGGGTGGGTTTCGTTCATCAACCACGACGGCTCGGTCCACACGGCCCGCTGGGTCGGCGTCCAGGCGCCCGACCAGCGCGCGAGCATGAACCCGCGCCTCGTGCTGAACGAGCCGTCCGGCAGCGATATCGCCAACGGCATGTTCTACGTGTCGGACCGCGACGGCGGGACGAGCCCCACCGATCCGCTGGTGGCGGTCATCCGCCGCTTCGACCTGAAGACCGGGGCGCCGGGCGGCGAGGTCCGCGTCGACAAGTCGACGGGGTTCAACGACATCGAAGTTGCCGACGATGGGACCGTCTACGCGACCGTGACAGGTGTCGGAGCACCGAACCCCGATCCGGCCAGCTGGCAGGTGTGGAAGATCACGCCGGCAGGCGCCGCGTCGATCCTGATCCAGGGCGCGCCGCTCCGGCAGCCGAACGGCATCGCCTTCGACGCGAAGGGCAACATCGTCGTGGTGAACATCGGCAGTACCGACGTGCAGACGTTCTCACCGACCGGGCAGTTGATCTCGACCGAGAACGCCGTGCAGCCCGGAAACGACGGGCTGGTCGTGATGCCGGACGGGACGAAGTACGTGAGCAGCGTGCAGCTTGGGGGCGTGTCGCGCATCCGTCCGGGCCAGCCCGCGGAGCTCATCGCCCGCAACATCCCGAATCCGGCGTCGATGTGCTACGACGCGGGCGCGAACCAGCTGGTGATTCCGATGAACGCCAACAACGGGCTCGCGTTCATCCCGCTCGGGCGGTAGGTTCTGCGGCGCGGCTCGAACGGCGACGCGGAGTACGATCGGTGCGTGTCCTTCGTCAGATCGTCAAAGAACCGCCTCACCGAACGAGATCTGGGGCGATTTCCTGGCGACACGCTCTTCGACCGCGTCGCGCGGGCTGCCTGTCATGCCGGATGTCTCCCCCGCAAGGAGCTTTATGAGGCGTGGGAGACCGCACGTCGCGTCCGGCGCCTGTTCCGCGGCGGCCGCATTGTCGACCTCGCGGCCGGCCACGGGCTGCTTGCCCATCTGCTGCTGATCCTCGATCACACGTCGCCGGCCGCACTGGTCGTCGATACTGCGACCACCGCGTCTGCGGCAAAGCTGCATCGCGCGCTGGTCGAACAGTGGCCGGATCTCTCCGAACGCATCGCGTTCGTGACCAGCGCACTCGACGCGATCGAGCTCCTGCCGGATGACATCGTCGTGTCGATACATGCGTGCGGGACGCTCACGGACCTGGTGCTCGACCGGGCGAGTGCCGCCGGCGCTCGTGTCGCGGTGCTGCCGTGCTGTCACGATGTCGAGACCTGCGACACCGGTTCGCTCGCGGGGTGGGTTGACGTGGCGCTTGCGATCGACGTGGTGCGGGCACGTCATCTTGCCGCGAAAGGGTACCGGGTCTGGACGCAACTCGTTCCGGCGGACATCACGCCGAAGAACCGGCTGCTGATCGGTGCGCCAGCCCGCCTCTAGTCGCCTGCGCCAACCCGACCGGCAGCGTTCGCCCTCAGTGTTCAGGCTCGAGCCGCAGCAGCGCGCCCGGATCTTCGTCGGTCAGCAGGTAGAGCAGACCGTCCGGGCCCTGCCGCACTTCGCGGATGCGCTGCCGAAGCTCGGTCAGCATCGACTCGCGCCGTATTTCTTCCATCTTCGCGTTGAACACGATGCGCTGCAGGTGGCCGGTCGCCAGAATCTCTCCGACGCGCATGGCACCCACGAAGATGTTGCCCTTCCACCTCGGAAACCGGTCCCCCGTGTAGACGGCCATCCCTGAAGCTGCGATCGACGGGATCCAGGTGACGAGCGGCGACTCGAATCCTTCGCGCGTCGGATGCTCGGAGACCCGCGGCCCGGGGTAGTCGCGCCCGAAGCTGACGAGCGGCCAGCCGTAGTTGCGACCAGGCAGGATCACGTTGATCTCGTCTCCGCCGTTGGGACCGTTCTCGTTGTTCCACAGATCGCCGGTCACCGGGTGGACGATGAGCGCCAGCGAGTTGCGGTGTCCGAGCGTGTAGATCTCCGGACGATAGCCTGCACGTCCGACAAATGGGTTGTCGTCCGGCACGGTGCCGTCGTCGCGCAGACGCAGGACCTTGCCGCGCAGGCTCCCCGGGTCCTGAGCCATGGTGCCGATGTTGCCGCCCGTCGACATGTACAGCATGCCGTCGCGGCCGAATGCGATGCGGGTGTTCACGGCCGACGAGCCGACCGGACCCGGGTCTGTCACGACAAGGTCCTTCGAATCGACCAGCGCACCGTTCTCGAAGCGGGCCCGTGCGACCGCCGGCGTTCCCACGTCCTTGGTCACCGGCTTGATGTACGTGACGTAGACGTAACGGTTCTCGGCGAAGCGGGGATGAAGCGCGATGTCCTCGAGGCCGCCGAGACCGGCGGCGCGCACCGTGGGCACCCCGGCGACCGGTGTGGGATCCAGCACGCCGTTCTTGACAATCCGCAGCCGCCCCGGTCGCTCCGTGACGAGCGTGCTCCCGTCCGGGAGGAACGCAATCGCCCATGGATGCGACAGTTCGCGTGTGAGCACCGTCACCCGCAGGTGCGGCTGCTCCGCGGTGTCGAACACGTACGGGCCTGGTCCCAGTGGAGGCACCGGCAGGCCAGGCCGGCGTGACTCTTCCTGTGCGACACCACTGACAGACAAGCCCAGGAGAACACAGGCCACGCCGGAGGCGAGCGCTCGGACGGTCATCGGGACCTCCTCGGAAACGAGACGGGTGTGAGTATACGACCGCTGGAGGCCATCTGCAGTGCCAGCGTGTTCCTCGCGGGAGTGCGTCGCCGCTTCATGACCTATGGGTCGTCGCGTCCCGCTTCGCGGGCGACGGCCAGAAACGCGTTCGCCGCGTGCGAGCGGTGCGCCTTGCGGCAGACGAGCGTCACCTGCCGCCGGCGCGAGATGCCGGCCACCGGCACCGCGACCAGCCGGCCGCTCGCGATCTCGGTGATCGCGCAGCGTCGCGGCAGCAGCGCCACGCCCAGCTTCAGCTCCACCGCCCGCTTGATGCCGTCGAGGCTCGGCAGCGCGATCACCATGTTGAGCGCGATGTGGTGCTCCTCGAACAGCCGCAGCACGCGCTCGCGCGCCGGCGACGGATCGTTGTGCGCGACGACCGGCTCGCCTGCCACGTCCTCCATCGACACCTGCTTCCGCTTGGCGAGCGGATGCGACGGCGGCACGAGCAGCACGAGCTCGTCGCTGCCGACGACCACTTCGAGCAGACCCTTCCTCGGCCGGACGGAACGTCAGCGCGCCGAAGTCGAGGCTGCCCTGCTGCACCTCGACCGCAATCTGCCGCGCGGGCACGCGGCGCACGTCGACGGCGATGTCGGGCACCCTCTGCCGGAAGCGCGCCATCAGCGGCAGCAGCGTGTGGACGGCCGCCTCGTTGGCGCCGATCAGCACGCGGCCGCGCCGCAGGTCGCGCAGCTCGCGCATCGCCGACTCGGTTTCTTCGGCGAGGCGCACGAGCCGCTGCCCGTAGTTCTGCAGCACGCGCCCGGCGTCGGTCAGCGTGCCGCTCTTCGACGAGCGGTCGAACAGCTGCTCGCCGAGCTCGTCTTCGAGCCGCCGGACCGCCTGGCTGACGGCCGGCTGGGTGCGGTGCACCTTGGCCGCGGCGCGCGAAAAACTGCGCTCCTCGGCCACGGCCAGGAAGATCCGGAGGGCGGCCAGGTCCATAAATTACGGTTATTCTAACGTAATGATTATCACTTTGACTTCTAGGTCGCCCGGCGGCTACAACTGACGTCCATGAGCCACGATTCCACGCGCATCGTCGTCTTCGACACCACGCTGCGCGACGGCGAGCAGGCGCCCGGCTTCTCGATGGACGTGCCGGCGAAGCTGAGCATGGCGCGGGCGCTCGATGCGCTGGGCGTGGACATCATCGAGGCCGGCTTCCCGATCGCGTCGCCCGCCGACTCCGAGGCGACGCGCCAGGTCGCGCGCGAGGTGCGGCGGCCGGTCATCGCGGCGCTCGCGCGCTGCCGCCCGCAGGACATCGAAGAGGCGGCCCGCGCGCTCGAGCCGGCCGAGCGCGCGCGCATTCACACGTTCCTGGCCACCTCGGATCTGCACCTCGAGCGCAAGCTGCGCATCACGCGCGAGGCGTGCCTCGAGGAGATCGTCGACGGCGTCCGCCGCGCGCGGCAGTTCACCGACGATGTGGAGTTTTCGGCGGAGGATGCGACGCGCAGCGATCGCGACTTCCTGTGCCGCGTCGTCGAAGCCGCGATCGACGCCGGCGCGACGACGATCAACCTGCCGGACACGGTCGGCTACGGCGCGCCCGAGGACACCCGCGAGTTCTTCGAGGAGATCCGCCGCCGCGTGCCGAACGCCGACAAGGCGGTCTTCAGCACGCACTGCCACGACGATCTCGGGCTCGCGGTCGCCAACAGCCTCGCCGCCGTCCAGGGCGGCGTGCGCCAGATCGAGTGCACCATCAACGGCATCGGCGAGCGGGCCGGCAACGCCTCGCTCGAAGAGATCGTGATGGCGTTCCGCGTCCGCCACGATCGGCTGCCGTACGACACCGGCGATCGACGTCGAGAGCTGCTGTTCGAGACCAGCCAGCTGCTGTCGCAGCTCACCGACGAACCGGTGCAGTCGAACAAGGCGATCGTCGGCCGCAACGCGTTCGCGCACGAGGCGGGCATCCACCAGGACGGCATGCTGAAGGACTCGCGCACCTACGAGATCATGCGGCCGCAGGACGTCGGCCAGAACGCCGAGCAGCTCGTGCTCGGCCGCCACTCCGGCCGCCACGCCGTGCAGCGGCGCTGCGAGCAGCTCGGGCTCACGCTCACGGCCGACGAGCTCGGCGCAGGTCTACCACGCGGTGATCACGATGGGCGAGCACCGCAAGTCGATCGGCGACAACGACCTCAGGCGCATCGTCGAGCGGGTGCGGCAGACGGCTGAAGTCGGGAGCTAGCGCATCGCGGATCTGCAATTGCTAATTAGCGAGACGCGGAATTGCAGCTTGGACGCAGCGCATTCGCACGATGATCAGCACGTGCTGCCATTTGCAATTTGCGATTCTGCAATTGCACTAGAATCGCCCCATGATTCCGCTGCGGGACGTCATCCCGTCCCGGACGACTCCCGTACATCACCGTCACGATCATCGTCCTCAACGCGCTCGCCTGGTTCTACGAGCTGGCGCTGCCGCGCGACGCGCTGCCGTGTTCCTGCAGGTCTACGGCGTCGTGCCGGCCGACTTCAGCCCGCCGACGCTCGTCACCTCGATGTTCCTGCACGGCAGCTGGTCGCACGTCATCGGCAACATGTGGTACCTGTGGATCTTCGGCGACAACGTCGAGGATCGGCTGGGCCACGGGCGCTTCCTCGTCTTCTATCTGCTGTGCGGCATCGCGGCCGCGCTCGGCCAGATGGTCGATGGATCCCGAGTCGACGCTGCCGATGATCGGCGCGAGCGGCGCGATCGCCGGCGTGATGGGCGCCTACTTCGTGCTCTACCCGCACTCGCGCGTGCTGACGCTCATCCCGCTGATCATCTTCTTCGAGATCATCGAGCTGCCGGCGATCATCCTGCTCGGCTTCTGGTTCCTCATGCAGCTGTTCAGCGCCGGCGCCATTGCGGTCACCGCCAGCACCGGCAGCGGCGGCGTCGCGTTCATGGCGCACGTCGCCGGGTTCGCGATCGGAGCGATCGCTGTGTTTGCGTTCAGGCGGCGGCGCCAGCCTGACGCGTGGGAAGGCGGATACTGACGGGTTCTCAATGAGGATTCGACGCGACCAACGTCACGGAGGCACGACGAATCGAGGCCTCCGGCCCGTCCCGGATGGTGTCTAAGACGCTGGGGGTTTCCCGTGGCGTCTTTCGCTCTCGTCGGCCCGTTCCTGGTTCTCGCCGTCCAGTCCGCTCCGCCCACCAATCCGCCATCGACTGCGGCGCTGTGCGCGCAGGCGCTCTCGTCCCCGACGGTGTTCGCCGTCGAGCTCTGCGCCGGGGAGGACGCTGCACGCGCCGCGGAAACCGCGGCAAAGGACGGCCCGGAGCGATCACGCCTGACCGAGACAGCGGCCGCCCGCTATCGCAGGGCTGCCACGCTCGCGGCTGACGCCGATGGGCGCCTCCTTGCGCTGAGAGCGCTCGCGCGGACCTACGACAAGGCACACCTGAACCGCCCGCCCGACCGGGAGCAGGTGCTGCGCGAAATCATCGGGCTCGCGCCCGACGATCCACAGCCGCTCTTCGAACTGGCGATGCTGCAGGAAGACCAGGGCATGATCGACGCCGCAGAAACGACGCTGCTCGATGCACGGCATCGCAACGCCGACTCGATCGAGCCGAATCGGCGCCTGGCCCAGTTCTACACCCGCCGCGTCACCGCTCTGCACGCGCGGGAGCAGCAGGCCCAGCCGGCCACGGCGGAGGTGCCTGGAACTGCAGACGAAAACGGTGTCTACCGCGTCGGCGGTGCCATCGAACCACCCAGGCGGTCCGACGTGCCGCAGTATCCGCCGCAGGCACGGGCGGCCGGTATCCAGGGTGTCGTCATCACCGAAATCGTCGTCGACACGACAGGCCACGTCACCGACGCCAGGGTCGTGCAGTCGATTCCGCTCCTCGACGACGCCGCGCTCGAAGCGGTCCGCAAGTGGCAGTTCGCGCCGACCGTCGTCAACGGCCAGGCGGTGCCCGTCCGCATGAACATCAGCGTGAACTTCAGACCGTAAGGCGGCTACGACTTCGACCGCAGAGAACGGTCCACGCGTGCGAGCTCGAGGAGCAGCCGCTCGAGCGCGCTCTCGTACTCCTCCGGCGCCATCACCGGCTTGCGCACACGCAGTTCCTCGATTTGGACATTGAGCTGCGCGCGCCGCCGCAGCAGCGACGTGACGCTCGGGATCTCCCGTATCGACGATGCGTTCCTCGGCCTGGATGTAGGTGGCCTTTGCGAGAAGGCCGTCCGGACCTCCCTCCTCGCTGAGCCGGCCGACGCCGTCACCGTCGTCATCGAGCAGCGCCCGCTCGGTGGCGAGCTGTCCCCGTTGTTCGTACCAACCCTTCACATTCGAGCTGATCCAGGTGAACGCTTCCCACACGGACACGCGGCCGTTCTTATCCAGGTCCGCGTCTTCGGAGCGCAGGGCCGTGTTGATGAAGTCCGGGAACACGGTCTCGAACTGCTGCGCGGCCGTGTCGTTGGCGGTGACCACGATGCGGTTGCGGCCCGACACTGCCTCGACGAATGCGAAGCTGCCGCTCGCGGTGTTCACGAACACGAGACGCGCCTGAAGCGGCTTGAGCGTTTCGGCCCACTCGCGCGCAGAGAGGTCGGGTCCTACGAGATTGAACTTCGCATCGTCTGCGTCGATGCCGCTCCCGTGCCCGATGAGCAGCATGAACAGCACATCGTCCGGCCGGCGCGCCGGCCGAGATCGGCGATCGCTGCGCGCACGTTGTCGCGCGTCGCCTTCTGGGTGCCCGACGACTCCTCCTCGGCGAGCACGACGACGTTCTCCTCGGATAGGCCGAGCGGCCCCTGGAGCGTCTGGACAACAGACGATCGCCATTCATCGTACTTCTCGGCGTACTGGGGGCCGCCGGCCGCGCCCGTCACCACCAGCGCGAAGCGTTCCGCCGCGTCAGCGGCCGACGATGCGGAGAGGCAGCAGGCGAGGGCGCCCGCGACACACACGCGGATCGTCGCCGATGCGTCAGTCGTTCGCCCGCTCATCGCAGTCCCCAGCGCCGTCTCAGTATCCATTCTGCCGCGAGCAGGGCCATGACGATCGCAAATGCCCACGGCTCGTGCCAGAGGTCTCGCCGCTCGGGCTCGGCGGTCCTGCGGCACGGCTGACGCGAGGCATCGACGACCCGGCCCACTTCGGCCGCGCGTCACGTACTCGCCGCCGGACTGGCGCGCCAGCCGCCGCAGGAACCCTTCGTTCAGACGCGGATCGGCGAACTCCCGATCGTTGCCGCCCACCTGGAACCATCGATCGGCCGCGCCGAGGAGCGTCGCGCCGCGCGCGCCTCCGCGCGGACACGATACAGGCCCGCGGTGTCTGGAGCAAACGACGCCGCGTGCTGACCGATGCCGGCCGGGCGCAGCGTGACGGGAGTGTCCTGAGCGCCGGGGGCGGTCAGCGTGGCTTCGACCGTGGCGTCGGCGACAGGCTCGAACGCCGCGTCGCGCGCGTCGAGCTGGATCGCCATCGCGTCGCCGCCGCCTGCCGCGCCCGTGACCGTCAGCGCCACCGGGTCCGGAGCGTCGCCGAGCAGCCAGCGCGTCGCCTGACGCCAGAAGAACTCGTAGGTGCGATCGGTGGCGGGGCGCATCATCCGCCAGCGCCACGACGCCTCGCCGGCGAACACCATCGAGCGTCCGCGGCCGTAGCGCTGCACCGCGATCGAGCGGCAACACCGCCCCGCGCCGGCGCGTCGTCACGGCGAGCACGGTGGCGCCGGGCCGCGGTCCGCCAAGCGGGGCGACTCGACGGCAGCGGCGGCAGCGCCGCCCAGAGCTTCTGCGTCTCGTCCGGCGTGGCGCCGATGCGCATGATCGGGTGATTCTCGCCTTCGGCGGTCAGGCCACTGCGTGTGTGCGGCCGGACGCCTGTCCCCGTCCAGCGGCCGCGCGGCTGCAGCCCGCCGCGCCGGTCGTTCAGCTCCAGCGGCAGCACTTCCTCGAGCGGCGTGCCGAGCAGCCCGCGCTGCGCGAACGATCGGCCGCCGAGCACCAGCAGGCCGCCGCCGCGGACGCGCGACGAAGTCGGCGATCAGCCCGAGCTGCGCGCGCGTGAAGAAGTCGCCCTCGACGTTGGCGATCACAAGCGCGTCGTACGCGAATAAGCGCCTCGCGCGTTGACGGGGAAGCCGCCGGTCAGCGCCCGCCGCGGCCGCCGCCTGCCTGCACGAAGAACGTGTCGCTCGCCTGCTCGTTCTTGCCCTTGCGCACGACCGAGTCGACTTCGAGGCCGGGATCGCTGCGTCAGCGCGCGCGTCAGGAAGCTGTGCTCGTAGCCGGGCGCGCCTTCGAGCGCGAGCACGCGGCGCTTGCGGCCGGCCGGGCTGACGAGCACGCTGCGCGCGTTGTTCTCGGCCACCGCCTCGCTCCGGTCGGCGGCGATCTCCGCGGTGTAGACGGTCGCGTTCAGCGGATCGGGCGACACGGTGAACAGCTCGTCGATCGGCGATCCGTCGGCGGCCGGCGTGACTGCGACGCGCTGTCGAGCAGGCGGCCGTTCGCAAGCACGCGCAGGACGAACGGCGCGCGGCCGAAGCCGCTGCTCACTGCCGACACGTGCAGATCGACCGAGGCCTGGTCGAGCCGCGGATCGCCGGCCGTCGATGCCGAGCACCTCGCGGTCGCGGCACACCTTCGGGCGAGCCGATGCCGACCGCGAAGACCGGCGCACCCGGCGCCGGCCAGCCGCTTGCCGGCATGCTCTGGCCGGTATCGCCCCCGTCCGAGAGCACGACGATGCCGGCGACGCGGCGGCCGCGGATACCGCTCGCGCGCGGCAGCCAGCGCGCCGGAGAGGTCGGTGCGGCGCTGCGTCGGCGGCAAGCGAGCCCGACGTCGCATCTGACATCCCTTCGCCGACGCGAAACAGCTCCGGCTGTGCCGACGCGCGACAGATCGCGGCAGCCAGCTCGCCGTCAGCAGCTCGGCGGCGCGCGATCGATGCGCGTCGCGCCGTCGGCGTCCGCGACGCGCATGCTGCGCGACACGTCGACGAGCACCGGCACGACCACGTCACCCGACGAGACCGGTGCGGCAGCAGGAGGACCGGGCGAAGCACAGCAGAAGGACGACCGACGAGCGCGAGCGTGCGCAGCGTGACCAGCACGCGCCCGCTGTGCCGCGCGACAGCGGCACCAGCGGGCGCCGGTAGGAGAAGAACGCGACGCCGGCGAGTGCCGCCACGACGAGCGCGGCGACCAGCCACCAGGGGATGGGCGACGCGAAATGCATCGGCTCAGGGCTTCTTCCTCGTCGCCAGCGCCTTGAAGTAGCTGTCGACCTGCTGCTCGTATTCGGCGGGCGCCTTGTCGTCGACGCCGGAGGCCAGCCGTCCTTCGCCGCCTTCTCCTGGAGCCGGCGGACGCTCGAGGTCTCGACGTCATCGAGCGCCTGCGTCGCCTGGCGCTTCAGCTCCTGCCACTTCGCGAAGTCCTGCTTGAAGCCTTCGGTGCCGGGTGCGGAGAGGACCATACCCTGCCCTTCGAAGGTCGAGCCCGGGCCACCGGGCATACGTGCGTTGCGGTCGTCGCGCGGCAACTGGTTCAGCAGCTCCCGCACTTCCTGCATCTGCCGGCCGATCTCGGCGCGCAGCCGTTCGAGTTCCGCCGAGCCGCCCCCGCTGGCGCCCTCCGCCTGTCCCGGCTGGCCGTTCCGTCCGGGCGTCGTGCTCGTCCGGGAACCCGACTGGCCCGGACTGCCCTGCTCCGCGGACGCCTGGCGATCGAGCGCTTCGAGCTGTTGATTCAGATCGTCGAGCCGCTCGCGCAGCTCCTGCGCACGCGCCAGCTGGTCGCTGAGGCGCTTCGACTCGTCGTCGCGTGGTCCGTCCGCGGCGTTGCAAGCGCTCCGCGAGACGGTCGAGCGCGCGCGCCAGTTCCTCCTGCGCGCCCGCCTGACTCGGCGTCGGCGCCCCATTGGGCGATGGATTGTCGCCAGGGGTGCCCTGGCGCCCCTCTGCAGACCGTCGCATCGCGTCGGCCGACTGCTGCATGCGCTCCGCCAGGCGCTGACGTTCGATCTCCCTCGCGGCGTCGGCCGCGGCCTGCTGGAGTCCGCCGGCCTCGTCGCCGCGCGCCTGCTGGCCGCCCGGCGCGCCCTGCTGCTTCAGGTTCTCCTCGACGCGCTCAAGCCGCTCCGCGAGCCGGTCCTGTTCGCCGGCCAGGCGCCGCATCGTGTCGCCGCTCGCATCGCCGCGCTGCGCGCGGGCCGACTCGCCCGCGATCTGGCGCTGTGCGTCGGCGAGCTGACGCGCTTCGAGCTGCAGATCGCCGAGGGCGCGCCGGCGTCCTTCGGGCGTGCTGCCCTGGAGCTGACGTTCGAGCTCGCGCAGCTTGTCGAGCGCGCGCGCGCGTTCGCGCTTGCCTGCGACGCATCCTCGCGCTGCAGCTCGCTCGCCGCGTTGCGCATCTCCTCGGAGATCTCGCGCATCTGCTGGCTGCCCTGCGGTCCCTGGTTCCCGGCGCGCGCGTTCTGGCTCTCACCGGGGCGGCGCTGACCCGACTGCCCCGCCTGCCCCTGCTGCCCTGACTGCTGGCCGGACTGCTGGCCGCTCTGTTGACCGCCCTGGCTTTGCTGTCCCTGCGACTGCTGCCCCTGCTGTTGGCCGCCCTGATTCTGCGGCTGGCCCTGCTGCTGCTGGCCCGCCTGCTGCTGGCCGATCTGCCGCGCCAGTTCCTCGGCGCGCTGGCGCAGCTCGTTCTGATCGCGCGTGAGCCTTTCGAGCTCGCGCTTCGCTTCTTCCGCCGTCATCTGGCTGCGATTGCGGGCAAGCTCCTGCTGGCGGCTTCACCAGTTCGTCCTGCCGCTGCGCGAGCTCCTTGATCCTGTCGAGCAGGCTCGCCTTGCTGTCGTCGTTCTGCTCGGTGTTGGTTGGCGTCTCGTAGTTGGTCTGCTGGTTCTTGGCGAGCTCCTTGTCGAACAGGCTCGACAGGTCCTGAGTCGCCCGGTTGCCGCCGGCTCCGTTGCCCGCCTGCTGCTGCTGAACCTGCCGCTTCTTGACGTCCGCCTGCGCCTTCAGCAGGTGTTGAGCGCCTCGACTTCGTGCGGCAGCGCCTCGGCGTCTTCAGGGCGTCCAGCGACGTGACGGCCTTCCCCATCGCCTCGGACGCCAGCGTCATCGCGTCTTCTTCCGGCATCGGCTGGCCGGCGCGGGCCGTGCCGGGCGCGGGCGGCGACGGGGGCAGCGGGGACCCCCGCCGGCCGCGGCGGCGCCGAGCGGCTCCTGCGCGGATCGCGCATGGTCGACGTCGCGGAACGAGCTCGACGGTCTGCTCGACCCGGGTCTTCAGCTCGGCCTCGGCCTTCCCGACTGCGCGGATGTCCTGCTCCGACTTCGCGCCCTGCGCGCCGCGTGAGCGGCGATCGAGCTTCCAGGTGGCGACGATGATCTCCTTCTGCGCCGCCACCAGATCGTCGATCTGCGGGTTGCCGCTGCCGCCGCCCATCGCGGCCTGACTCTGCGCGAGCGTGAACTCCTGCTCGAACGGCTTCACTTCGAGGAAGAAGATGTCGCTGCGCGATTCGCTGGCGCGTTTGCCGCGCGCGAGATCGCGGGCGCGCACGTAGTAGGTGACCGAAATCGCCAGGCGCCACGTCGAGATCCTCGAGGTACATCACGTAGCGCCCAGTCACGGCCGTGGAGCGCGGCGGGATCCCCAGCGGGATCACCTTTTCCTTTCCGCCGCTTCACGGCATAGACGAGCTCGAGGCGCCGAACGCCGAAGTCGTCCTGCGCTTCGGCCTCGATCTCGACCTCCTCGAGGCGGGTGACGCGGCGATCGCTGGCCGGTCTCGACGACGTGCACCTCCGGCGGCCGATCGTCGAGCATGCGGATGAAGTACTCGGTGTCTCCCCGGCTGCCGAGCCCTTCGGGGTCGGCCAGCGCGACGCGATAGGAGCCGTTCTCGGTGACCTGCAGCGCGCCGGCGAGCAGCGTCGGCGACTCCAGCTTCAGGTCGAGCGCCTTCTCGGCACCAAGCACCATCCGGCCGGTTGCGACGGGCGGTCGGTGTGCACGCGCACCCGGACGTCGGTGCCGGCCGGCGCATAGATATCGCCGCCGTCTTCTTCGACGCGCGGCGGCAGCGAGAGCGCCTTCGGATAGGCGTACTCGACATCGATCCGCGTGACGCGCGGCGGGCGCACGACCGCGACGTCGAATGGAGGCGAGCTCACCGCCCCCGCGAGCACCTTGTACCGGAACGACGCCGTGAGATCGGGCAGGACGAGCCTGAACTGGCCGGAGCCGTCGCGCTCCATCTCGGTCGGCGTCCAGTCGTCGCTCCCCTCGGGTGCGCGCAGCAACTGCGCGACGACCGGCGCGCGATTGCCGACCAGCCGCGCGTCCACGCTGAGGGCGACCCGGCGCGCACGCGCGCGTTGCCCGGTGTCACGTCGAGCGTGACGTGCGAGGGGAACAGCGCCAGCGCAAGCGCATCGAACGACTGGCGGGCCGTATCACGCCCGGCCCACAGCACGGCGAGCAGGACCGCGACGGCCGCCGCGGCACGCAGCAAGGCGGACCGCAGGACCTCCGGCGTGATCACCGCAGCGGGATCGACCGTTGCCGCAGCGCGCGCGGCGTCGCGCACCATCGACTCCGCGAATCGCGGGCGTGCGTCGTCCGCGCGGTTCGTCGCCACGTCGACCGCGCTGACCAGCCGTTCGTCGAGCGACGGCTCACGCTCCTCGATGAAGCGTGCGATGCGTCGATCCGACGGCATCCTGCGCGCCGGCCACGCAGCCCAGGCGACTGCCGCAAGACAGGCCGCACACGCGATGGCAGCAATCGCCGCCAGGACACCAGGCGCGCGCGAGACCAGGAGCGACGCGGCGAGCGCCACTGCCAGCACCGCGGCGACCCCGAGCGCCGCGCGAGCGACGACCCCGAGCGCGACACGGCGCCGCCACCGCGCCCGCACGCGGTTCAGGAGATCCTGGATGGGCTGAAACAGCTCGTTCATCGCGTCACGCGGTCCTCGCCGCCACGTAGCTTTCCATCGCCAGCATGGCAATCATCAGCGCCAGTACATACTGCCAGATGTGCTGCCGTTCTTCCTGCTCCCGGCGCTCGGTCCCGGCCGCGGCCGGTGCGGCGTCGACATGCGGGTCACGGCAGTCTGGAACTCGTCCGGCGTCAGCCGGCCGGGGTCGGTTTCAGCCGGATCGACGTTGATCGCTACCAGTTGAGGCACCGGTGCGCTGCCAATGGACGCGACGCCGGGAAGCGGGGCGACCCCGGCCGGCACGTCGGCCACCAGGTAGTCCGACGTGCGCCGCTGAACGCCCGCCAGATACCGCATGGCCTCGTGCACGAACGGCACGAAGGTCGCGTGCAGCGGGAAGTCGTTCCCGCGATTGTCGAGGTCCGAGGCGAGCACGAGCGCGCGACCGTTCCCCGACGCGCAATCGACGAGCGCCGGCTCGCCGGTCGTGAACCGCGCCAGCGTCTGGCAACCCTGTGGCCGCGTCGTCGCGATGCGGTGGAACTGCACGAGCCCGAGCGCGCCGCGCTCGGCGCCAAACGCGCGGAACACCGGATGGCGGACGTCGGCCGGCGCCCAGGTCCGCACCACGCGATCCCTGGGCGACTCGCCTTCCGCCGCGGCAATCCCCACACGAGGCCCGCCGAGCACTTCGTCCAGCACGTCCCCGTCGACGTCCGGGCCTGCTGCCACGAGCACCCCGCCGCCGTTCTGCAGGTAGGCCGCCAGGATCTCGCGCCCGTGATGTTCGAGCCCGCGCGTCGATAGCAGCACGATCGCGGTGTGGCGATCGAGCCGCTGCTGATCCCAGGAGGAGAGATCGGAAGCCGCGACGGCCTCTGTTTCGTACGAACGTCCGTCCACGCCCGCAGCGATCAGCGCCTGCTGCAGGTAGAACGCCTCACGCGCGAGATCGCCAGCCGTCGTCACGATGAGCACCTCGGACGCGACGCATCGTCGAGAACGAGGTAGCGCGCGTTGTCGGCCGCGGCGCCGGTTGGATCGACGACGTTCACGGAGGCCCAGCGCCCGGCCGGGACAGGCAGGCTGACGCTCGCGGACTGCCCGGCTCCAACCGGAAGGCTCGTTTCCGTGGCACGCGAGCGGGCTGGCCTGAAGTCGCGCCCTCGTGCACGTCGAGGCGCACGCGCACGTCGGCTGGCGCGGTCCCCGCGTTCCTGACGGTGGCCACGATCCGCTCGCCGGTCACCCGGGCGGCGGTCACCGCCAGATTCGGCGGCGGTGCACCGACATCCGCGATCTCGATGCGGGCCGAGTCCGGGATCGCCGCACGATCGCCCGCGTCCCATCCGCTCTCCTGCAGATCGGTGACGACGACGATCGTCCCGCCGCGGCCGCGCATCACGTCGCGTGCGGCGTTGAGCGCCGCGCGATAGCGCGTGCCGCCGGCACCTGCCCGCGCCGCGTCGACGGCCGCCGCGCCGCACCGCGATCGCCGGACGGCTCGGCTGGCAGCTTGAGCACCGTCGGCGAACGTGACGACGCCGACGAGATCGCCGGACGGCGCGGCGTCAATCGCTTCGCGCGCCAGCTGCTGTGCCCGCTCGAACTGGCCCGGCGCCGACAGGCTCAGCGACGTGTCGAGCGCCACGACGGTGGTCGCGCCGGTGCCGACGGCTCCAGACGTCAGGAACGGACGCGCGAACGCCAGCGCCAGCAGCAGCAGCGCCGCGATGCGCAGCGCGAGGAGCAGCAGCTCGCGCAGCCGGCGGCGGCTCGCATGCTCGACCGGCGCGTGCTTCAGCAGGTGCACCGCCGCGAACTGGACGCGCGCCTCCGGCTCGCGCTTCAGCAGGTGCAGCACGATCGGGATCGCCGCTGCGAGCGCGCCGGCCAGGAACAGCGGCGACAGGAAGCTGATCACGCCGTGCGCTCCCGCGTGGAGAGGTACGCCATCAGCGCGAGCTCGAGCGGATCCGCGGTCGTGAGCAGGTGGTAGTCGATGCCGCAGCTGCCGAGCTCGCGCTTGTAGCGATCGATCAGCGACCCCATTGCCTCCAGGTAGTGCTCGCGGACCACCGCCGGCACCGCCATCACCTCTTCGCGCGTCTCCAGGTCCTCGAAGCGCGTCGCCCGCTCGAAGGGGAACTCGAGTCTCGTGCGGGTCGAGCACGTGGAAGACGATGACGTCGGTGCCGCGGAACTGGAAGTGCTTGAGCCCGCGGATCACGCGCTCCGGCTCGTCGAGCAGGTCGGAGATCAGCACCACCATGCCGCGCTTGGTCAGCGAGGTCGGCGAGCTGGTGCAGCGGCTTCGAGACGTTGGTCTGCTTCGCCGAGCTTCAGGCGATCGAGCGTGACCAGCAGCGCCCGCAGGTGGCCGGGCCTGGCGCTCGCCGGCAGCATGGCGACGATCGCGTCGTCGAACGCGGTGAGCCCGACGGCGTCGCGCTGCCGGTTCATCAGGTAGCCGAGCGACGCCGCCAGGCACTGGCCGTATTCGAACTTGGTCATCCCGCGCGAGCCGTAGCCCATCGATCCGCTGACGTCGAGCATCACGTGGCAGTCGAGGTTGGTCTCTTCCTCGAACTTCTTGACGTAGTGGCGGTCGCTGCGCGCGTAGACCTTCCAGTCGATCGTCGATAGATCGTCGCCAGGGATGTACTGCCGGTATTCGGCGAACTCGACGCTGAAGCCCTTGAACGGGCTGCGGTGCAGCCCCGAGAGGAACCCCTCGACGATGGTGCGGGCCTTCAGCTCCAGCGTGCCGAGGCGCGCCACGACCGCCGGGTCGAGAAACTGGCGTGCGCGCGCGCTCTGACACCATGGCTACATCCCGCTCTTGGGCACCGGGACCGTCTCGATCAGGCGGTCGACGATCGCGTCTGAGTTGATGCGCTCGGACTCGGCGTAGAAGTTCGTCATCACGCGGTGGCGCAGGATCGGCTTGGCCAGCGCCTGAATGTCCTTGATCGACACGTGGTAGCGGCCGTGCATCAGCGCGCGCGCCTTGGCGCCGCGCACCAGCGCCTGCGACGCGCGCAGGCCGGCGCCCCACTTCACCCACTTCTCGACGAACTCGGGCGCGCCCGGACGCCCCGGCCGCGACGCGTCGACGAGCCGCACCGCGTAGCGCGCGACCTCCTCGGCGATCACCACCTGGCGCGCCAGCTCCTGGAACTGCAGGATGTCCGGCGCCGGTCAGCACCCGCTCCGGCCTGGCCTGCCTCGCCCCGGTCGTCTGCGTCACGACCGCGACCTCGTCGTCCTCGCTGAGGTAGTCGATGACGATGTTGAACATGAAGCGATCGAGCTGCGCCTCGGGCAGCGGATACGTGCCTTCGAGCTCGATCGGGTTCTGCGTGGCCAGCACGAAGAACGGCTGGTCGAGCGGATAGGTGCGGCCGGCGGCGGTGACGTGATACTCCTGCATCGCCTCGAGCAGCGCCGCCTGCGTCTTCGGCGGCGTGCGGTTGATCTCGTCCGCCAGGATGATCTGCGCGAAGACCGGCCCCTTCACGAACCGCAGCCGGCGGCTGCCCTGGTCCTCGTCGAGGATCTCGGTGCCGGTGATGTCGGACGGCATCAGGTCCGGCGTGAACTGGATGCGCTTGAAGTCGAGGTCGAGGATGTCGGCGAGCGTCTTGATGAGCAGCGTCTTGGCGAGGCCCGGCACGCCGGTGATGAGGCAGTGGCCGCCGGTGAAGAGCGCGATGAGCACCTGCTCGACGACCTCGTCCTGCCCGACGATGACCTTGCGCAGCTCGGCGAGAATCCGCTCGCGGCCTTCGGCGACGCGCTCGGCGCTGAAGCGCCCGCGTTCGACTGTGACTCCAATGGTCTCCTCGAATCTCCGATTGATCGGCCCGACGGTCCGGCGCTCACGCGACGCGCGGCATCGTCCGATGGTCAGGCCTAGTGCGTGAGCGCGTAGACGACCTCGTTGATGCCCATGCGATAGGCCAGCGACGTGTATTGCATGTAGCCCGGGTAGTCTTCGGCGTTCGACCACTCCCAGCCGTCGCCCATGTCGGTATTCCAGTTGATGAACAGCATCGGCCGGTTGGCGTCGTCGAGGATCGTGCGGAGGCGCGCGACGAAGCCGCCCTTCTCCCAGCTGCGGCCGGCGAGAACGAACCGAGGCCGGCCACCTGCGGGTAGCCGTCGAGCTGGTAGAAGCAGCTGAAGACCGGATGGTCCTTCGGGAAGTCGACGATCTCGCGATCGGGGAACACCTTCTTCATCTCGTTCGCGAAGTGGTCCCACTCGTAGGGCCCGTGGAAGTCGTCGAAGATCAGCGTGCCGCCGCGCAGCAGGAACTCGCGCAGCGTCTTGGCCTCGCTGTCGGTCAGCTTCAGGTTGCCCGGCTCGACGAAGTAGATCCACGGGTTGGGTGAAGAGACGCGGATCGTCGAGCGTGAGCACGATCGGATCCTCGACCTGGATCGAGGTGGCGGTCTTGAGACGGCGCGACAGGTTCTGCTCGGCGGCCGGCCCGTCGATGAGCCACGGCTCGCCGTAGAAGTCCTGCGCACGCGCGCGTGCCTTCCGTCGATGTAGTGGTACTTGATGCGGACGAAGCGCCACTGCAGGCCGGCGAAGCGGTCGTCGGCCGCCGTCGGCAGCTGCGCGTCGACGGCAGGCTGCAGCGCCGGCACCAGCGTGAACGCGAGCACGGCCGCGGCGGCGAGCAGCCACAGCCGGCTCTCCCGGGCTGTCACGGGCGGGCCTCCGTCAGCTTCAGCAGCAGATCCTGCGCGCGCTCGTAGCTGGGCGCGATTTCGAGCGCCGCCAGCGTCTGACGGCGCGCCTCGGCCCGCTGGCCGCTCCGGAAGTAGCTCTCGGCGAGGTCGGTGTAGGCCGCCGCCTGGTCGACCGGCTTCGAGCGCGACGACGGCCTTGAACTCCCGTACCGGCCTCCGCGGGCTTGTCACGCTGCATGAGCACGCGGCCGAGCGACGACCGCGCGTCGCGCGTCGAACGGATCGACGGCGACGATGCGCTGGTAGACCGGCTCGAGCTGCGCCGGATCGGTCACGCCGGTGTCGCTTCAGCAGGCCGGCGAGCTCGCGCGCGGCGCTCGACGTTGTCGAAGTCGGTCGCCACTCGTCCCTTCAGGGCGTCGATGGCGCGCCGCGGTGTCCTTGCGCTGCAGCGCGATTTCGGCGAGCTGGGCGTGCGGGCTGTCCTCGCCGATCGCCATCGGCACCAGCGCCGCGGCGCGCTTCGGAGCGCGGTGGCGGCGCCTCGTCGAGGTCGCCCTCCCGGCGCAGGCGGACGCCCAGCGCCATCTGCGCGAGGTAGCTGCCCGGGTTCTTCGCGACGTACGCCTTCAGCTCCTCCAGCGGCATCTTCGGCAGGCTGCCGTCCTCGGGCGGCTCCTTGAGCGCGGCGCGCAGCGCGCCGAACTGTCTGCTCCATGCGCTCGTCGAACGCCGGTCTGCAGCCGGTCGAGATCGGCGTCGATGCGCCGCTCTTCAGCGCCGCGTTCGTCTCGAGCCCCTCGCCGTAGGCGCGCAGCAGCTTGTGCAGCCCCTCGTCGCCGTAGGTGGCCACGATGTGCTCGACCAGGAGCGACGCCTGGAAGTAGGCGAGCCCGATCGTCCGGGGATCCTGTGAACGCGGCGTTGAGGTTCTCGAGCTTCAGCGTCTCGCCGCGATTGAGCAGCGCGGCGAACTCGACGTCCATGCCACGCCCCCACTCGGGCCGCGCCAGTCGTCTCTTCGTATACCGAGATCCCTTCGGTCAGCCAGCGCGGGACACGCTGGTTCGACATCTGCAGCGTGACCACGTGCGCCAGCTCGTGCCAGAGGGTCGCCTCCCACTGGAACTCGCCCGGCGGACGCGCCCGCGGCGAATCCAGCGTCACGACGCGGCCGAAGCAGGCGCCGAGCGCGCCGATCATGCCGGGCAGGCCCACGTTGCGCACGGCGAAGTCATCGTGCTTCGGAAACATCTCGATGAGGATCGGCCCCTTCGGCGTGAACTGGTACCGCTTCGTCAGCGTCTCCATCGCCTGCTTCGCAGGGCGACGGCACGCGTCGTGCAGGACCGGCGCCTCGTCCTTGTGCATCCGCACGATGAGGTCGCCTTCCCTCACGGTGACGAACTGGTCGAGCGTGTCCATCATCTGCAGCAGGTTGTAGGTGACGACGTCGAAGGGGTCGGTCCTTGAACGCCGGTTCGAGCGCCGCCCGCGCCGCGGGCTCGTCGCCGGTGCGCAGCAGGTGCGTGCCCAGGTCGGCCAGCATGCGCGGCTCGCCAGGGTCGAGCGCGAGCCGCCTTGCGAACGAGCACCACCGCTTCGTCGAAGCGGTAGTTGTGCGACGCCAGTTCGCCGGCGACGCGATAGACCTCGCCGTAGCTTGGGCGCGATGGCGAGGATCTTCGCGATCTCCGCCTCGAACTCCTGCGGCTTGTCCTCGACGTAGGCGAGCGCCGCGAGCAGCGCGTGCGCCTCGAGGCTCGACGGGTTGACGTCCAGCGCCTTCTGGATCGACTCGCGCGCCTCGTCGCGGTGCCCGGCGTCCGCGTTCTCGGCAGCGATGAGCAGGTGCGCCTCAACGAGCGACGGGTTGAGCTCGAGGACCTTCTTCGCGAGCTCCACCGACTGCGGCGGGTCGTCTTCGCCCACGGCGAGCGCCAGGCCGAGCGCGGCGGGAGTCCACTTCGCGTCTTCCTTCAGCGCGGCCTGGAACGACTTCACGGCGTCTGCGCTGCACGTCTGGCACCGCCCTTCGAGGAACAGCTCGCCCCACCCGGTCTGGATGCCGGGGTCGCGGGAAGCGGCCGTGGCCGCGTCGCGGTAGGCCGCGTTCGCCTCGTTGAACCGGCCCAGGGCGCGGAGTGCGCGTGCGCTCCGCGCGAGGTCGGGGGCTCGCGTTGCGGTGTCGGCCGAATCAGCCACGCGCGTGAGGAGCGTCGTGCCCTCGGGACGGCCGAGCATCTTGAGGAGGAGTCCGAGTTCGAGCGCGGCTTCGCTGGTCGGCAAGCGCTCCGCAACAGGACGCAGCGTACGTCTCGGCTTCACTGTAGCGGCCGCGCGCGATGTCGGCCCGCGCGCGCAGCGCCACCATCGCGGGATCGCCCTGTGCCTGCTCGGTGAGCCCCCGGACCTCGTCGTATCGCCCTTCGAGGAGCGCGCGAGTCGCGATCTGGGCGGGAGTTTGCGGTGCGGGAGTCGCGGGACGACGCGACTGAGCCACCGCCACTGAAATCAATGCGCCGACCACGAGCGCGGCGGCGATACCGAGCGCCTTGCGCGTCATTCGCACATTATATAGGACCGTTTTCGCCCCAATCTGGCTCGGGATGGATGGAACGGACGGGCTAAAAGAGCTCGCGCCACGTATAGAAGAACGCGGCGTTGAGCGCCTGAATCGCCATGAAACCGGCCAGCCAGCCGCCAATCTGCTGGGGCGGCACACGCCCCGCCAGCCAGACGAATGCGGGAAACATCACCGCCGAAAAACGTCCGGCCGACAGGAACCCGCCGGCGGCGAGCGGCGGCAGCATGTTCACGAGGATCAGGATGAAGTACGGCAGCCCCAGGCGGCGCCAGACCGGCACGGCCAGCGCCAGCACGAACAGCGCCCCGAGCGCGTTGAGGGTGTCGTACGGCAGGACCGACGTCACGACGTAGGCGCCCGACTCCTCGAAGTAGCCATACCACGTCGCGGCGAGCGTGCCGAGACCCGCGTACTGCCGCCCCCAGGCGGCATGCCCCTCCGCCCAGGCGAGCGGTTCGCCGGTGAAGCTCCAGATCCACGCCGAGTAGAGCAGCACGCCAATGCCCGGCGCGGCCGCGGCTGCGACGGCCGCCGACGCCGACTTCCACTCGAACGGCCGAGGGCGATCGCTCACCGCTCCGAGCCGGTGGACGGCAGCCCCCGGCGCGTGGAGCCACTCGGGCAGATACGGCGCAGCCGTCACGAGCACGAGCGGGATCGAGAGAAAGCAACCGTTGGGACGCGTCAGCCCGACAAGCAGTCCCCATGCGGCCGTGCGCAGATACTCGCGTCTGCGCGCGTGGTAGAACGCCGCAACGGCGCCGAGCAGGTACAGCGACTCCGTATAGACGGCGCCGTAGAAGAACGCGAACGGATAGGCTGCGATGAGCAGAACCGTCGCACGCGCGGACTCGTCGCTGCCGAGCAGATCGCGCGCGAGCCGGAACAGGTACCCGAGCGCGACGAAGAAGAAACACCACGTGAGGACGGTGCCGGCCAGCAGGTGCGCCGCGATCGATCCGCCGAAGAGGCGCCCCGTCCAGCGCAGCACGGTCGGAAACGCCGGGAAGAAGACGATGTTCTGCTGTGCGGCCGGGTCGTCGGGGGTGAAGGTGTACCCGTGCGTGGCGATATCGACGTACCAGGTGGCGTCCCACCGCCCCTGGAGATTGATGATCTCGTTGTCGGAGAAGCGCACCGGCGGCCGCTCGTTGACGTACCCGAACGCCGCGAGCGCGAAGTACCCAACGATGAGGATCGCCGGCCGCGTCCCCGCGACCGCCACGAACGCCGCGCGCGCATGCGTCGTGCGGGCCGCACGCAGCAGGCGCCGCGGCAGATCGACGTGCATCGGCGGCTGACGCACGAGCCAGTGGCGGACGGCGCCGATCAGGATTGCGGCGGCGATCAGCCGCCACGGCGACGTAAGCGCGATGCGCACGCTGCCGATGCGCTCGCGGAACCCGCCCCACTCCGCCACGATCAGCGCGAGCACGACGAGCAGCGCGCACACGGTGTCCGCAGCCCTGGCCCAGCGCGGCGGCGCGATGTACGCGTCAGGCGATGGCGGAGCTGACGGCGAATGGGACACGGACATGGAGGGCTGGAAACGCAGGTGACCTGGACTCGGAGAGCCAGCGAACGCGAACCTCAGGTCCGGCGGAGTATAGCATTCAGGGCGTGGTTCTCGACCCGCACGCGCGCCAGCATGAGCGCCGAGAACAGGAGCGTGCCGAGCGTGCCGGAGATCGGCGCGCCCGCGATCAGCGCGGCGCCCGCGAGCTCGCCGAGCACGCCGACGTAGTTGGGATGCCGCAGGGTGCGGTAAGGGCCGGCCGTCGCCAGCGGCATGCCCGGTACGACGATCACGCGGAACGTCCAGCGATCGCCGAGCGTCGCTATCGCCCACCACTTCAGCGCCTTGCCGAGCGCGAACAGCAGTGCTCCGGCGATCACGATCGCCGCCGGCGGGCCGGGCAGGAACGCGCCTTCGACGATCATCGCCAGGAAGACACCGGGGTAGGCCGCCTGCATCCAGCGGTACACGTCGCCGGCAGGTTCGATCCCGCCACGCGCACGCTGCGTGCGCTCGTTGCGTGAGGCACGCATCGCCTCGGCGATCATGAAGACGGTGACGACGATCAGGAGACCCGGCAGGCGCACGCGCTCACCCCGCGCCGGCCAGGTGACAATCGCTGGCGCGCCGGATGACGGCGCGCACGATCGGCGGCGCGAGCCGCGCCCCCAGCCGGGCCCCGCGCAGCGCGAGCGGAGACGCCACGAGCGCGCGCAGCGTCCGGTTGAAGCGCCACTTCGCCGCGAAGTCGTGGCGGCGCTCGCGATCGAACCACGCCGTCGCCTCATCCCACCCGGACTCGAGCGATCGCAGCGCCGCGCCGGCGGCCAGTTCCCCGCCCCGGAACGCGAACCGCAGCCCATCGCCGGTCATCGGATCGATGAAGCCGGCTGCATCGCCGGCGACCAGCAGGCCGCGCGGCGAGAGTGCCGGCGTCGCCTCCACGGCGAGTGGGCCGACGACAACCGGTCTGCCGGCGAAGGTCGCCGCCACGAATCGCTCGCGCAGGCCCGGCTCCGATTCGAGAGCGCTCCGGACCAGCGCCGCGGGATCGCGCAGCGCCGGATCCCCCGGGTACGACGGCCGCACGACGCACACGTTGGTCAGGCCGCCCGGCACTGGAGCGATGCCGAGGTAGTACCCCTCGCGTATGTGCATCTCGCCAAGGTTCGAGCACCCGCTGACGTTCGCCGCGTACATGCCGATCGCCCATCGGCGCGGGCTCGCCGGGTGCCGTGCGAGCCCGAGCGCGAAGGCAAGCGTCGAACGACGGCCGTCAGCGGCAATCGTCACGTGGGCACGCATCTGGAAGGGCGCGCCGCCCGCGCTCAGGCAGTGGACGCCACTCACCCGCTGCTGCGCGCCGTCCTCGCCGTCGACAATCGGGCCGCGTACGGCGACACCGTCCCGAACCTCGGCGCCCGCACTCGCGGCCTGCTCCACCAGCATGAGATCGAGATCGTGGCGCGTGATGGCCAGCCCGTGAATGCCCTGCGGATACCGCCCCGCGACGGCCACTCCGTCTCCCGTGACGAGCATGCCGGCAATCGGCATCCCGCGCCGCTCGATCGGGTCCGCCAGCTGCAGCCGTCGAAGGATGTCCAGCGCTCCCGGGTTGATGGTGTCGCCACAGAGCTTCGGGCGCGGAAACGTCGCCCGGTCGATGAGGCAGACGCGCGCGCCGGCGCGCGCCAGCACCGTCGCGGCAATCGCGCCGGCCGGTCCAGCGCCGACCACGAGCACGTCATGCATCGACAGCCTTCCGGCCGATCACGATCGGGCGCGCCCGACCACGATCGCGCTGTTCTTCGAGCCGAACCCCAGGCAGTTGCACAATGCGGCCTCGACCTCCGCGGGACGGCCACGGTTGGGAATGAAGTCGAGATCGCACTCCGGATCGAGATCGCTCTGGTTGATGGTCGGCGGCAGAAAGCCCCGGTCGATCGCGAGCACCGACGCGACGATGCCCGCCGCGCCGCTCGCCCCCTGCGGATGCCCGATCATCGATTTGGTCGACGATCCGGCGAGCCGGTCCGCATGGCCGCCGAACAGATCGCGCACGCACCGCGATTCGATCGCATCGTTGCGCAGCGTGGAGGTGCCGTGGAAGTTGACGTAGCCGATCTCTTCCGGTGCGCGGCCGGCCTTGCGGAGGGCGATGGCCATCGCGCGCACGATCTCGATGCCGTCGGGCGCCATCTGCACGCGGTGGTAGGCGTCGCACGTCGATCCGTAGCCGTCGATGGACGCGTACACGCGCGCACCGCGGGCACGCGCACGATCCTCGCTCTCGAGCACCAGCATCCACGCGCCTTCGCCGAGCACGAATCCGTCGCGGCCCCGATCGAACGGGCGCGACGCCCTGGCCGGTGTGTCGTTGTACGCGGTCGACACCACTCGCATGCGCGAGAAGCCGAACATCATGCCTGGCGTCACGCATGCGTCCGACCCGCCCGACAGCACGACGTCCGTTTCGCCCGATCGGATCAGCGCCGCTGCGTACCCGATGGCGTCGGTCGAACTCGTGCACCCGCACGACAGAACGTGGCTGACGCCGTGAAGCCTCAGCGAGATCGAGATCTCGCTGGACATCATGCCGACGATGGACAGCGGGATGGCGTACGGGGTGACCTTGCGACCGTTTTCGACGAAGAAGTCGTAGTACTGACGCTCGCCGATGTCGATGCCGCCTCCGCCGCTGCCGATGACGACGCCCGCGCCGGCCTCGCCGATGCGGAGCCCCGCGTCGATCCACGCCTCGCGTGCGGCGATGACGCCGATGAGCGCAGCGCGCGAGTAGCGCTTCGGATCGGCGCGATAGTCGGCGTCGCGGCGATCGTCGCCATCCATCGCCGGGACGTCGTCAACCGTCACGCCGGTCACCGGCGCGGCGACACGGCACGCGAAGCCGGTGGTGTCGAAGTCCGCGATCGCCCTGGTGCCGCTGCACCCGTGGCTGATGTGCCGCCAGAAGGTCTCGCGCCCCACACCGAACGGCGATACGACGCCGATGCCCGTCACGACGACGCGAGGAACCACGGGACCCTTATACCATTTGGTGAATGGGTGAGTTGGTGAGTTGGTGAATTGGTGAAGCAAGGGAAGCGTGAGGAGTCGTCTTTGAGCGTCCGCATCATCCGGCTGCTTGGCCTCGCCGCCTTCGGCGCGTCACTGGCCTTCATGGGCTGGTGGTGGACGAACGTGGCTGGACACGACGAGGCAGGCGGCGGCGTGGCGGCCGCCGCGGTCAACGTCCTGCTGTTCTCGGTGTTCGCGCTGCACCACAGCATCATGGCGCGGCCGGTACCGCAGCGCGCGCTCCTGCGCCTCGTTCGGCCGGAACTCGTGCGCACCGTCTACGTCTACACGGCCAGCGTGCTCCTGGCCATCACGTGCGCATGGTGGCAGCCGGTCGGAGCCACGGTCTATCGCGTGCAGGAATCTGCCGCCGTGCTGCTCCGGCTGGTTCAGGCGGCCGGAGTGATGCTCGTCGTTGCTGCCGCATGGCGCATCCGCGTCGCCGAGCTCGCCGGAGTGGCCGATCCCGACCCCGGTGAAGCGCTGCAGCACAGCGGCGCGTACGGCATCGTGCGCCATCCCATCTATCTGGGTTGGATTCTGTTCTTCGGCGCGGCTCCGCACATGACGGCGGATCGCCTGCTGTTCGCGGCCATCTCGAGCGTCTACCTCGTGCTCGCCGTGCCGTTCGAAGAAGCGGGGTTGCGACGCCAGTTCGGCGAGCGCTACGACGCGTATCGCCAGCACATTCGCTGGCGCGTGCTGCCCTTCGTCTACTAGCACGCGATACGGGCGCACGCGAACACACGCTATCCTGTACCCATGGCGACGGACCCGGCACGCACCTACCCCAGCGAACTGCCCGTGCTCACACTGCGTGAGACCGTCGTGTTCCCGCTCACTCTCCAGCCGCTCGCGATCTCGCGGCCGCATTCGATCGAGTCGGTGAACCGGGCGCTCGCGAACGACCGCCTGCTGTTCCTGACGCTGCAGACCACCGACGTCGACGATCCGGAGCCGTCCGACCTGAAGACCGTCGGCACCATTGCCGCCATCCGTCAGATGGCGAAGGTCCCCAACGGCGGCATCCACGTCATCGTCGAAGGGGTGAGCCGCGCGAAGGCCGAACTGATGACGCGCAGCGGCCTGATACTGCGCGCTACCGTGCAGCCCGCGCCAGAGGATGCCGAGCGGACGCTCGAAGTCGACGCCTACGTGCGGCGCCTGCAGGAGCTGATCGACCGCGCCCTGTCGGTCACGAGCGGCCTGTCGCAGGAACTGCGGACGATGGTGGGCGGCATCGACGACCCGCTGCGGCTCGCGTACCTGCTGTCCAGCCTGCTCGACATGAAAGCCGAGGAGAAACAGCAGATTCTCGAGAGCGATCGCCTGCTCGACAAGCTGCAGGCGGTGGCCGCCGCGCTCAACCGCGAGATCGCGTTGCTCGAGCTGAAAGGCAAAATCGAGTCGGCTGCACAGCAGGAGATGACCGACGCGCAGCGGCAGTACTACCTCCGACAGCAGATGAAGGCGATCCAGGACGAGCTCGGCGAGGGCGAGAAGCCGGAAGCGCAGGAGCTTCGCAAGCGGATCGCGGACGCGAAGCTGCCCGAGCACGTCTTCGTCGTCGCCTCGCGGGAGGTGGATCGCCTCGAGCGCATGACGCCGGCGTCGCCCGAGTACCAGATGATCCGCACCTATCTGGATTGGGTGCTCGACGTGCCGTGGTCCACGACGACGGAGGACCGGCTGGATCCGGCGGCCGCGCGGCGGGTGCTCGACGAAGATCACTACGACCTGGACAAGGTGAAGGAACGGATCGTCGAGTACCTCGCGGTGCAGAAGCTGAAGGCCCAGCAGAGCGGCGCCCTGTCGATGAAGGGGCCGATCCTGTGCTTCGTCGGTCCGCCGGGCGTCGGCAAGACCTCGCTCGGACAGTCGATCGCGCGTGCGATGAACCGCAAGTTCGTGCGGCTCTCGCTCGGCGGCGTGCGCGACGAGGCGGAGATCCGCGGGCATCGGCGCACCTACATCGGCGCCATTCCGGGCCGCATCGTCCAGGCGCTGAAACAGGCCGGCGCGATGAATCCGGTCTTCATGCTGGACGAGATCGACAAGATTGGCGTGGGATACCAGGGCGATCCGGCCGCGGCGCTGCTCGAGGTGCTCGACCCGGCGCAGAACCATTCGTTCCGCGACCACTATCTCGAGATCGCGCTGGATCTCTCGCGCGTCCTGTTCATCGCCACGTCGAACCAGCTTGGGACGATTCATCCTGCGCTGCTCGATCGCATGGAGATCATCCAGCTCGCCGGCTACAGCGAGGAGGAGAAGCTGCACATCGCGAAGCAGTACCTCGTGCCGCGTCAGCTGGTCGAGCACGGGCTGACGCCCGAGCAGGTCATGTTCGAGGACGCCGCGCTGCTGCGGCTGGCCAGCGACTACACGCGGGAAGCCGGAGTCCGCAGCCTGGAACGGCAGATCGGCGCCGTGGCGCGCAAGATCGCGGCGCGGGTCGCGTCAGCGCCGACGCCGCCGCAGGCCGCGATGGTCCGCGCCGAGGACGTCGAGGAATTTCTCGGCCCGCCACGCTTCCAGAAGGAAGTGTCCTTTCGCGTGTCGCGTCCCGGTGTCGCGACCGGCGTCGCGTGGACCGAGGTCGGAGGGGACGTGCTCTTCGTCGAAGCGAGCCTGCTGCCGTCCGGGCATCACGATCTCATCCTGACCGGGCAGCTGGGAAGTGTGATGCAGGAGTCAGCCCGCGCGGCGGTGAGCCACATCCGCGCGACGGCGGACCAGCTTGGCGTGGACGCCGGCTTCCTCGACAAGAACGATCTCCACGTGCACGTGCCGGCCGGCGCCATTCCCAAGGACGGCCCTTCGGCGGGTGTGACGATGGCCACCGCGATCGTGTCCGCGCTGCGCAACCAGACGGTGCGCGAGGACGTGGCGATGACCGGCGAGATCACGCTGAGTGGGCTCGTGCTGCCGGTAGGCGGCATCCGCGAGAAGGCGCTCGCCGCGAAGCGCTTCGGCATCAAGACGTTCATCCTCCCGTCGCGCAACCAGGCGGATCTCGCGGAGCTGCCGCCGGAGTTGAAGAACGAGATGCGGTTCGTACCCGCGGCGACACTGGAGGACGTGCTCCAGGTCGCGCTGCCAGACGGCAAGGGAACAGTATGACTCTGTCAGCACGGCTCGATCGCCGATTCCAATCCACGATCGCCGATTAGAGACCGCCGATTCCCTGTGTTGGTCTTCTACATCTCCGGCCACGGGTTCGGCCACGCCTCGCGCGACGTCCTTGTCATCAACGAAGTCGCGCGCCGCGCACCGGATGAGGCGTTCGCGCTTCGCACGACCGTGCCGCGCTGGTTTCTGGATGCTTCGCTTCGCGCGCGAGCCACCATCCTGGCCGGCGACACCGACACGGGCGCGGTGCAAATCGACAGCCTGACCATCGACGAGGACGAGACCGCGCGCCGGGCCGCCCGTTTCTACGACGGCTTCGAGGCGCGCGTCGCCCGCGAGGCGGCGCTGCTCCGCGAGCACGGTGCGTCGATCGTCGTCGGCGACGTGCCGCCGCTGGCCTTCGCCGCCGCGAGGCTGGCAGGCATCCCCTCGGTGGCGTTCGCCAACTTCACCTGGGACTGGATCTATGCGGCGTACCCGCAATTCGATGCGCTCGCTCCGGGGGTCCGCGAGGTGATCGGCGCCGGCTATGCCGATGCCACGGCAACGCTGCGGCTCCCCTTCCAGGGTGGGTTCGAGACCATGCACGGCATCGAGGACGTCCCGCTCGTTGCGCGACGCGCGGCGGTGCCGGCGGGTGAAACCCGGCGACGGCTCGGCCTCACAAACGACCGTCCGGTCGTGCTCGCGTCGTTCGGAGGTCACGGCGCGCGGCTCCCGGTAGCCGAAGCGACGCGCGACGGCTCGTTTACGCTGGTCGTCACGGACTACGAGATCGACGCGGCCGATGCGGCGAGCCCGTCGATGCGCCTCGTGCCGACCACGGAGCTCGCGTCACTGGGGCTCGGCTATCCAGACCTCGTCGGCGCCGCCGACGTCGTCGTCACCAAGCTTGGCTACGGCATCGTGTCCGAGTGCATCGCCAACCGCACCGCGCTGCTCTACACGCCACGGGGGCGCTTCGCCGAGCAGGACATCTTCATCCGCGAGATGCCTGGCGTGCTGCGATGCCGGAAGCTGGACGAAACCTCGCTGCGCGCCGGGCAGTGGTCGGAGGCGATTCACGCGCTGCTCGCGCAGCCCGATCCGCCGGACACGATGCGCGCCGACGGCGCCGGAGTCGTCGCGGAGCGGCTGCTGGCGATCGCGAGCTACGCGCGGTAGACGCCGCGCGCGGCACGCATCCGGATGCGCAGCAGCTCGTTCAGCATTGCCCAGCCGTCACGGAGCATGCTGAGCCTCGACTCGGCCCGATAGTGCCACTCGATCGGCACCTCGACGATGCGCAGCCCCTGCGCCCGCGCAACGGCGAGCACCTCGACGTCGAACGCCCAGCCATCGACCGACACGCGCGGAAAGATCGACTGCACGGCCCTCGCGGTGAACATCTTGAAGCCGCACTGCGAGTCCTCGATGCCGGGAAGCACCAGCCGCTGGACGCCGAGATTGAACAGGCGCCCCATCAGGTGGCGATACATCGGCTCGCCGATGCGGCGGG
The DNA here is from genome assembly GCA_963748265.1 of uncultured Acidobacteriota bacterium. Classification (GTDB taxonomy): domain Bacteria; phylum Acidobacteriota; class Vicinamibacteria; order Vicinamibacterales; family CAVVIG01; genus CAVVIG01. The sequence continues at coordinate 619,764 of CAVVIG010000010.1, forward strand.
CGCGCACCCCTTCGCGCGATCCGATCGCAACCTCGAAACCGGACAAGGCCGGCGGGAGAAAGCGCGACACCTCTTCGATTGGCATCGACAGGTCGGCATCGCAGATGAACCGGTAGTCGCCGCGGGCGCCAAGAAGTCCCGCCTTCACGGCGCCGCCCTTTCCACGGTGCGGCTCTCGCTGGACGACGACGCGCGGCTCTGCGGCGGCGACGCGCTCGGCGATACCGGCCGTCTGGTCCTGCGACCCATCGTCGACGACCCGGATCTCCCAGTCCCACGGCTGCCGACGCAGGTAGTTCGCAACCGCGTCGAGCGTGGTCTCGAGACGGCGCTCCTCGTTGTACGCCGGGATGACGATCGACAGCGACTCGGGCATGAAGGCTGTCAGCGGCGCGCGATCACCGCTTCGGAACTGCAGGCACTGAACTGACCGGGCAGGAGCAGAAGTGTGTTCAGGAACGACACCATCGGCGGCCTGGCAGCGCCCGAGGTCTCCACACCCGATCTTGCCGTGTACTCGCGATACACCGTATCGCTGATGAGGATCGGCGCGGCCGCAGCCGGATCGTGCAGGTGGCGATCGATGGCCGGATCGAGCGGCGCAGCGGCCAGCGTCCACGGCTGCACCCGGCGGAAATAGTAGTAGAGCGGGTGCCAGATCGCCTCGGGAATGTCGACGAAGAGTCCCGCAGGGGACGGCGCCTGTGCCTGCACGCGCTGCACGCACTCGGCCGCCGTGCGAATGGGATGCCTGCCCTGCGGCAGCCGCTGCAATTGCCCGCGGTAGGCCGGGAGCGGCAGCAGGTTGAACACGATCAGCGCGACGACGAGCCTGCTGACGCGTCCGCTCGTGCGCGTCGCGAGGGCCAGCAAGATGATCAGCAGCAGCGGACGCCAGACGCCGGAGCTTCTGAAGATCGTCGTCCGCCCGAACCCGATGCGGAAGACACCGTAAGAGAGCGCTGCGAACGCCATCGCCCCTGCGGCGGCGATGAGCACGGCTGCGACGCGGCGGACTCCGGGCCGTTCGCCGAAGGCGCGCAGCCCAGGCATCACGCGCGCGATCGCGTCCTCGACGGTTTCGAGCACCCGCCGGAGCGGCGCCGGTGCGATCAGCATCACCATGCCGGCGAGGTAGCCGCCGGCCAACGCAAACGGCGGCAGGAACGGGTACGCGTAGTGATACAGCTTCGACGTGCCGGCCGAGATGATCGCGAGCGGCACGGCGGCCCAGAGCAGCACGACGGTCGCCTCAAGCCAGCGGCGCCGGATGGTCTGCACGAGGAGCACGGCGAGCCCGGCTGCTATGAGCCAGTCCACACGATCCTTCACGAACTCGTCCCACATGCTCTGCAGGTAGAAGTACCAGGGATGCAGGTGCGTCGGATCGAGGTAGTTGGTCAGGCGCATCAGCACGTGGACGCCGAAGATCGTCTCCCAGAAGAAGCCGCCGAACCTGACGTGCGCGTACACGAACCAGGGGACGCAGAGCACGAGCACCAGCGCGCTTGCGAGCGTCCAGGTCCGCCAGTCCTCGACGAGCCGGCGGCGGCACCGGCGGGATCCAATGACGACGATTCCGAGCGTGAACGGCAGGAAGAGCGCCGCCACGAACTTCGTCATGAAGCCGAGGACGAAGTACAGCGCCGCGGCGTACACGTGCCGCGCCCGCAGGCGCGAGTCGTCGAGCGCGGCCCACCTTAGGAAGTGGAAGACGCCGGCACAGTAGCTGAGTACCAGCGGCGCCTCCATGTTATTGGTGCGCAGCCCGTGCACCATCACGAGCGGGATGTGGATGAACAGGAGGAGGACGGCAACGACGCCGCAGACCGGTCCGGCCAGCAGCGAGCCGATCGCGAACACGTAGACGAAGGCGACACCGCCGGCGACCGCGTCGAGGAAGCGGAGACCGAATTCGTCGTGCGGGAGCAGGCCCGCCTTGATCGGCGCAGCCACCAGCCAGAATTTCAGCGGCGGCTTTTCGAGGAAAACGTCGTTTTCGCTCGGACTGAGTTTGGGTTCGAGCCAGTCGCCGATCTCGAGGATCCGGTCGACTGCGTAGGAGTAGATCGCCTCGTCGGTCTCGAGGTCAGCGCGTCCGAGACCGACGAACAGCGGCAGGCAGAAGACGACGAGGACGAGCGCCAGCCACGGGCGACTCAGCCTCAGGCCTTGATACAAGTGACGAGCGACCAGATCCGCGGGATGTTGATCTTCTCGATGGAGACTGGCTTGAGTTCGGCCTGAGCAAGGAACGCTGGCAGGTCGAGGTCTGACTTGAAGCCGATGTGCACCGTCAGCGGGCAAATCGCCCGCTCCATCGATGCGAGCAGCGCGTTGGGACTGCGGAAGTGGTTCAGGAAGATGATCGTCCGCCAGGCCGGCAGACGCGGCTCATCTCGCGGGCGACGGCGACGGGATCGGGCACGACGCTGATCAAATACGGCGCGTACACGATGTCGAACGATGCCGTCGGCGAACTTGAGGTCGGCGGCGTCCATTTCGAGCAGGCGCATGTTGCGGATGCCCTTGCGTGCAACCCGCTCGCGCGCCTTCTCGAGCATCGAATCGGACAGGTCGATGCCGATGACAGCGCAGTCGCGCGGATAGAGCCCCGCGTTGATGCCCGTCCCGACACCGACTTCGAGCACGCGATCGCCAGCCTGGACGCCCATCCGCTGAATGGCCTGCACCCGTCCGGGATGGAGCGTCGGGCCGAACGTGAAGTCGTACACGGATGCGAGTTTCTCGTAGACGCGCGCGACGAAGTCGTTTTCGACCGCCGTCACGGACAGCGCGCGGGTGGCGGCATCGGACCCGACGATCTCGTCCTCCGCGCTGCTGCGAGTCGAATAGCGGCATCAATGGCCTCGGCTGAGACAACGCATCCGCAGGTACAGGGCACGAGTCAGGCCATGTTCCCGCTGAGGCGAATTCGAGCGACTATACATCCTGACGTTAGCGAAGTCCATCGACCACACCGAGCGCCGCGTCGATGTTTCCCGTCTGGGTAGACACTTGCACGCCCTGGACCGCATGGCGGAGCCCCGCCGCGATCTCACGCGCGATGGCAATGCCCTCGGCCGCGGCGGCGTCCTGGCCGTCGGCGCGGCGCATCCGATCCATCAACGCGTCCGGCACGCGTACGCCGGGCACCTCGTTGGCCATGAACTCGGCGTTCCGCGCGCTCTCGAACGGGAAACACACCGGCGACGATCGGCAGCCGCGCCGTTTCGATGCGCTTCAGGAAGCGCTCGAAGTTCCCGAGGTCGAACACCGGGCGCGTCACGACGAACTCGGCGCCAGCCTCGACCTTGTAATCGAACCGGCGGAGCTCGTCATCGAGGTTCGAGCGCCGACGGATTGACCGACACGCCGATGTGAAACGCCGTCGGCGCGCCGATCGGCTGCCCGCCGACGTCGCCGCCATGATTGAGCCGCGTCACCACGTTGGTCAGGCCGATCGAGTCGACGTCGAAGACTGCCGTTGCATCCGGGTAGTCGCCGACCCGGCCCGGATCACCGGTGATGAGCAGCACGTTCCGCAGGCCGATCGCGTGTGCGCCGAGCAGGTCCGACTGGATGCCGAGCAGGTTCCGATCGCGGCAGGCGTAGTGCAGCAGCGTCTCGATGCCGGCCTGCTGCTCGATCAGCACGGCCAGTGCCAGGGCGCTCAGCCGCGCGCCCGACCGCGAGACCGTCGGGAATGTTGACGACATCGATGCCGTAGCGCTTCAGCTCGCGTGCGCGCTGGATGGCCGGTTCGGCCTCGTAGCCGCGCGGCGGCAGCAGCTCCACGCCGAGAACGAACGCGCCGCGCGCCAGCTCGCGCGCCAGGCGCGACTTCTGTTCGCGGGGCACGGGCGGCGCGACGATCGACGCCGTCGCCCGGGCGGCCGGGCGCGCCGCGTCGGACACCGCCTGCGTCATCGGCGCGGCCCCTCGCACTGCCGCCTTGATCTGCCGGATGTGCTCGGGGGTCGTGCCGCAGCAGCCGCCGACGACGCCGACGTTGTGCAGGACGAAGCGCCGCGCGTAGGACGCCATGTACTCCGGCGAGCACAGGTAGATGTTGCGGCCTTCGACGTCGCGCGGCTTGCCGGCGTTCGGCTGCGCCGACAGCTGCAGCTGCGTGACCGCTTCCATGCGCTCGATCGTCTCGAGCATCGGCGCCGGCCCGACGGCGCAGTTCACGCCGATGATGCTGGCGCCGCGCCGCTCGAGCTCGGGCGCAAAGCGCTCGGGCGGCGTGCCGTCGAGGGTGTTGCCGTCCTCCTCGGTCGTCATCTGCGCGACGATCGGCAGGTCCGAGACGGCCCGCACGGCGTCGATCGCCGCGCCGATTTCGTTCAGGTCGCGGAAGGTCTCGAGGATGAACAGGTCGACGCCGCCGTCGGCGAGCGCTGCGGCCTGCTCGCGGAAGTACTCGCGCGCCTCGTCGACGCCGGTCTTGCCCCACGGTTCGATGCGGATGCCGAGCGGTCCGATCGCGCCCGCCACGTAGGCGCGGTCGCCGGCCGCGCGGCGCGCGATCTGCGCGCCCGCGATGTTGATGTCCTTCAGCCGATCGGCCAGGCCGAACGAGCCGAGCTTGATCCGGTTCGCGCCGAACGTGTTCGTTTCGAGGATGTCGGCGCCGGCGCGGACGTACTCCTGGTGAACCGCCTCGACGAGCGGTGCCTGCGTCAGGTTCATCGCGTCGAAGCTCTTGTTGATGAACACGCCGCGCGCGTACAGCATCGTGCCCATCGCGCCGTCGCAGACGAGCACGCGCTCACGAATGGCTCGAGAAAATTGATCATAGACAACGACAAAACATCAGGTATCCAGCCGCTCGCATCGAAACGTCTCGGCGTCGATCAGCAGGTACGACTTCGTCACGACGTCCAGCCCGATCGACCGGACGCTCTGCCGCACCGAGTCGGTGAACTCGTGATGGTGACCAAAGAGATGCAGCCGCGGCTTCATCGCCGTGAGCACCTCGTTGATCACCGTCTTCCCTGCGTCAATCCGGCGGCCGGCGGGATAGAACGGCCTCGGCGCCTCATGCGTGAGGAATACGTCGATCCCCGTGAGCGCCTTGCAGGTCAGCACCTCGTCGCGCACGAAGTGCCGGCGCTTGTCATCCCGGCTCTTTCCCAGCTTCATCGATCCGGCGTGGACGCGGCGTCCCCGGGACGGCGGCAGCATGGAGACCGGCGAGTGATACCAGCTCGGGGCGAAGGTGCCACCGAGCGCTGCGACGCGCCAGGGTCCGACGCTGTACGGCCCGCCGTTCGGCAGGTAGTGCAGCGTGGGCGCGATCGGGTGCCCTCCCATGGCCTGGGCCAGCACGTCGAAGTCCTCGTTGTTCCCCTTGATCCAGTAGACGGGGCGCGCCGGCGTGAAGTACTCGCCGTCGTTGCTCGCCATGTCGCCGACCTGCACCCACAGCGCCACGTCGGGATGCCGGGCCAGGATCTCGTGGACCGCGTCGAACGCACCGTGGATGTCGCCTAACGCGCCGATCTGCATGTCCGTTGAGGGCAGGCGGGGCTCGCCGCGCACGCGCAACGCAGCACGGGGCCTGCGTCGCGTGCCGGGCCGGCATCATCCGTTCGCGGTTGTCCCCGTCGTGGCGGGTACCAGCAGGTCCGTCTTGTCCCAGACGAAATCGCTCTTGCTGTAGACCGCGAGCTCGTAGTCCTTGCCCATGAAGATCGCACCGACCGGGCAGGCCTCCTCGCAGTAGCCGCAGAAGATGCAGCGCGTCTTGTGAATCTGGTACACCGAGGCGTAGCGCGGACCGGCCTGCACCGTGCCGTCATTCTCCGCGGCCTCGAGATAGATCGCGTCAGCGGGGCACGCCACCGAGCACAGCCCGCACGCCACGCACTTCTCCAGCCCGTTTTCGTCACGCATGAGCACTTGCTTGCCGCGGTACTTCGGGAACACCGGGACCTTCTCGTCCGGGTAGTTCACCGTGATCGGCTTCTTGAACAGGTGCTTGAAGGTGGTGGCGAAACCGACAATCAGGGGGCGAATCACAGCCATTGCTCTCAGTTTACCCCGTCGATAAGATCCAGTAAATCAAGGATGCCCGGCCCACAGTTCCTCTCAGCCGAGCAGGTGCTTCTCACGACGCTGGTGGTGAAGCTGGCCGTCATGGCCGCCCTCGCAACCATGCTGGTCCGCTACCGGCGCTTCCGCCACATCCTTATCTTCGAGCGCCGCGGGTGGGGCGACCGCCTCACCTTCGTGCTGGCCCTCGGCGTTCCCTTGACGGCCGGCGTGGCGGCCCGGCTGCTTCTGAACTATAACGCGGCCGATCTCACGCTCGAAGGGGCCTTCGTGGCTGGCCTGATCGCCGGCCCCTACGCCGGGGCGATCGTCGGGCTCCTGGTGGGGCTGCCGCCCCTCGCGAACGGCGAGGTCATCGCCCTCCCCTTCGCCGTCGGATGCGGGTTCGCCGGCGGCGGCCTTCGCGAGCTCTGTCCGAAGGAAGCGATCTGGCACTTCTCGCCGTTCGGGGTCACGCGCCTGCCCGTCCGCGTCTGGCGCATGCTTCGCACCCGGCAGATCGACTGGCAGCCGGTGCTCCTCTTCGTGCCGCTGGCGCTCGAGATGCTCCGGCAGGCGCTCGGCCTCCGCTGGAGCGAGCACAACCGGTTGTTCTACCTGCACCCTGAGCCGTTCTGGACGCTGGCCGTCATCCTGCTCGCCACCGTCCTCGCCGTGGCGACTCCGATCAAGATCTGGAACAACGCACGCATCGAACACCGCCTCGAGGAGCAGGAGAAGCTGCTGCTCGCCGCGCGCATCGAGGCGCTGTCGAACCAGATCAACCCGCACTTCCTGTTCAACACGCTCACGTCGATCTCGTCGCTGATCCGCACGCAGCCGGAGACGGCCCGCATGCTGATCACGAAGCTCTCGGGGCTGCTCCGCCGCCTGATGCGCGCGAGCGACCACTTCGTCACGCTGCGCGAGGAGCTCGAGTCGATCGATCAATACCTGGACATCGAGGTGGTGCGCTTCGGGCCGCAGCTGCGTGTCGTCAAGGACGTGGGAGCCGACACGCTCGATGTCATCGTGCCGAGCATGCTGCTCCAGCCACTCGTCGAGAACTCCATCAAGCACGGTCTCACCCGGAAGGTCGGCGGGGGACGGATTACCATCAGGACCGCGCGCCGCGCCGACCGCACGCTCATCGAGGTGCAGGACGACGGACTGGGCATGACGGAAGAACGGCTCGAACAGGCGCTGCAGGGCGGCATCGGTCTGAGCAACGTCAACGAGCGCCTGCGGACGATCTACGGCGCCAGCTGCACCCTGCGCCTGTCGAGCACGACCGGGCGCGGGACGACGGTGAGCGTCGAGATTCCGGAGCTCACCCTGCCGGAGCGCATCTCCGCATGACCGATCTCAAGGCCATCGTCGTCGACGACGAACAGCCTGCGCGCGATGAGCTCGTCTATCTGCTCGGCAATGGCGTCGGCATCGACGTGATCGGCCAGGCCAACAACGGACCGGCGGCACTGGAAGCCATCGAGGAGCTCGAGCCCGACCTGGTGTTCCTCGATGTCCAGATGCCGGGGCTGACCGGCTTCGAGGTCGCCCACTCCCTGCGCGCGGGCGGCTTCTCTACGCATATCATCTTCGTCACGGCATTCGACGAGCGGGCCATCGAGGCGTTCGAGGTGAACGCCGTCGACTACCTCCTGAAGCCGGTCGATCCGGCGCGGCTCGACGTGGCGCTCGAGCGGGCACGGCGCCGCATTGCTGCCGACCGGCAGCCGGAGGCACGGGACGCCGGCGGATCGGCGCTCGGCGCCGATCAGATCGAAAAGCTGCTGCAGCTCGTCTCAGAACGTCAGAGCCGCCGCGAGCGCCTGGCGATCAAGGTGGGCGAACGGCTGCTGCTGGTGCAGGCCGAGGAGATCGTTCATGCGTCGCTGGCCGATGAGACGATCACGGTCGTCACCGGGCAGCACACCGGGACCTCGAACTTCCGGACGCTCGACGAGCTGCAGGCACGGCTCGACCCGAGCGTGTTCTGGCGCGTTCACCGGTCGCACCTGGTGAACATCAACAAGATCAAGGAGATCGTCCCGTGGTTCAGTCGGAACTACATCCTGAGGATGAACGACCAGAAGGTGACCGAGATCCCGGTGAGCCGCGCGCAGACGCGCCGGCTGCGGGACTACCTCAGGATCTGACGGCGACGGGCGAGCTCGAGGCGCACGGCTTCGCACCGCCTCCGATCGAGCCGGGTGCCGACGCGCGCGCGCCGGCGGCCGCACCTGTCGTACACGAGCTGCCGATCGACGCCTCGCCGGTACCCGCGATGGCCGCGGCACACGCGGCAGCAGCCAGCCTGCCGCACCCGTTTCCTGCGGTCCCGAGCCGGCCGTCGCGCGTCCAGCAGATGCAGGACGAGTTCGTCGCCTGGCTGAAGACGCTTTTCTCGGCAGCGGTCTACGCCATCCTCATCGTGACGTTCGGCTTCCAGGTCGCGCGTGTGGAAGGCCAGAGCATGGCGCCGACGCTGGAGGATCAGGATCGACTTATCGTGAACAAGCTGGTGTACCGCATCAGCGAGCCGCGGCGGGGCGACATCGTCATGCTCTACTACCCGCTGAACCCGGACAAGTCGTTCGTCAAGCGCGTGATCGCCGAAGAAGGCGACAGCGTGCGCATCGTCGACGGACGTGTGTACATGAACGACATCCCGCTGCAGGACGACTACGTCGCCGCCGAGTTCCGGAGCCACGACGACTGGGGTCCGCAGGTCATTCCAGAGGGCTACTACTTCGTGATGGGCGACCACCGGAACAACAGCTCGGACAGCCGCCACTGGGGGATGGTGCCGAAGAAGTACATCATCGGACGAGTGCAGCTGCGCTGGTGGCCGGTTCCGACCGCTCGTGTCTTCTGATCGCTATGGCGACGTGGCGCGCGTGCTCACGCGCGTCCTCTTCCTCAACCTCGCAGTCGCGATCGCGAAGATCGCGTTCGGGTACGCCAGCGGTGCGATCAGCATCCTCTCCGACGGCTTCCACTCGCTGACCGACACGGCCTCCAACGTCGTCGGGCTCGTCGGCATCAAGGCCGCGCAGCGGCCGCCGGACGAGGACCATCCGTACGGGCACCGGAAGTACGAGACGGTTGCGGCCGCGGCTGTCGCGGGCTTCCTCGGGCTCCTGATGCTCGAGGTCGCGCGCAATGCGTTCAACCAGCTGGCGGGCCGATCCGAACCGCTGGACCTGTCGAACACCGGCCTCATCGTGATGGGCGTGACGCTGGCGGTGAACCTGTTCGTGGTGCGATACGAATCGACGGCGGCAGAGCGGCTCGGCAGCGAAGTGCTGCTCGCCGACGCGATGCAGACCCGGGGCGACGTCTGGTCGTCGCTCACCGTCATCGCCGCGTTGATCGGCACGAGGGCGGGCCTGCCGATCCTCGATCCGATCGCGGCGCTCGTCGTTGCCGGCTTCATCGGCTACTCCGGCATCCAGATCGCGAGCGCCACGACGCGCATCCTGAGCGACCGGATCGTGATGTCCGAGTCCGACATCGAGGAAGTGGTGCTCGGTGTCGACGGCGTGATCGGCTGCCATCACATCCGGACCCGCGGGTCGGCGGACTACGTGTTCCTCGATCTCCACGTCTGGCTGCCCGGCGACATGAGTCTCACCAGCGCGCACGCCCTGTCGCACGTCGTCAAGGATCGCCTGATGGCGCGCTACCCGCAGATCGTGGACGCCGTCATCCACCTCGAACCGCCGCCGCGCGAGGCAGCGCGGAACTGACCGTACAGATCGTGCGCCTCACGATGCGGACCGCCGCCGCCCTGATCCTGCTGCTCCTGCTCGGCGCGCCCGCCGGTGCGCAGGATGTGGAGCCTTCAATCGACGGCCCGTCGGCGCCGGCGCCACCGGAGGTGATCGCCCGCGACGATCAAGGGCGCATCACCGTGCGTGCCACGCGCGTCCCGTCGCCCTTCGTGTTCGACGGTGTGCTGGAAGAGGCCTTCTACGGTGACGTGCCGTCGTTCAGCGAGTTCATTCAGCAGGAGCCGCGACAGGGGCAGCCGGCAACCGAGCGGACCGAAGTGTGGGTCTTCTACGACCGCCAGTACCTGTACGTCAGCGCGCGCGTCTGGGAGACCGACATCAGCCAACTCGTCGCGACGGAGATGCGGCGCGACGCGAACAACCTGTACAACAACGATCACTTTGGCGTCTCGTTCGACTCCTTTTACGACCGCCGCAACGGCTATGGCTTTGCGGTGAACCCGCAAGGCGGGATGCTCGACTGGTCGATCACCAACGAGCAGCCGAACAACAGCTGGAACGGCGTCTGGATGGTGCGCACCGGGCGCTTCGACGGCGGCTGGACGCTCGAAATCCGGTTTCCGTTCCGTTCGTTCCGCTTCCGCGAAGGCGGGCACACCTGGGGCATGAACTTCCGGCGGCGCTCGGCGTGGAAGAACGAGGTCTCGTTCCTGGCGCCTGTGCAGGCGGCATGGGGACGCCCGGCACTCTCGCGGATGTCGGTTGCCGCGACGGTGGCCGACATCGAGGTGCCAGGCAAGGGGTTGAACATCGACGTGAAGCCGTACGGGCTCGGCTCGCGTCCTCACCGATCGGCGGGCGAACCCGCCCGTCGCCAACGACCCGGACGCGAATGCCGGCTTCGATGTGAAGTGGGGCGTGCGTCAGACCGTCGTCGCCGATCTCACGGTGAACACGGACTTCGCGCAGGTGGAAGACGACGAGCAGCAGGTGAACCTCACGCGGTTCAACCTGCAGTTCCCCGAGAAGCGCGACTTCTTCCTCGAAGGGGCGGACACGTTCAACTTCGCGGGTGCTGGCGCCGGCGTCGGCGGCACCGGCGGCGGAGGCGGAGTTCAGGGCAGCGGACAGAACACGAGCACTGCGCCGGTGACCTGTTCTACAGCCGCCGTATCGGGCTGACGAGCACGGGACTGGACGTGCCAATCCGCGCCGGCGGCCGCCTGCTCGGACGATCCGGCATGTGGCGCTACGGCCTGCTGAACATCCAGACAGCCGAGTCGACGCTCGCCAGTGCCGCAGGCACCAACTTTACGGTCGTGCGCGTAAACCGCGACATCTTCCGTCGGAGCCGCATCGGCGGCCTCTACACGCGGCGGGATCCGGTCGCGCTCGCGCGACCCGGCACGGACCCCGGGAACAACCTCTCGTACGGCCTCGACGCGCTCATCAACCCGACGCCGACCGTCAGCGTGCTCGCGTACGCGGCAAAGACGACGTCACCGTCGAGGACCGGCGACGACTCGAGCTACCGCGGACGGTTCGACTGGGCCGCTGATCGCTACGGTCTCCAGGCCGAACACCTGCACGTCGGGCGCGACTTCAACCCGGAGGTCGGTTTCCTCCGCCGCACGGCGTTTGAACGATCGTACGGCCAGGCTCGATTCAGCCCGCGACCGAACCGGCACGGCATGCGGAAGATCTACTTCGTCGGCAACGTCGACTACATCACCGATCCCAACATGCGTCCCGAGTCCAAGGAAGTGCAGGGCAGCTTCCAGATGGACTTCAACAACAGCGACACGTGGCTCGTCGAAGTCAGCCGCAACTACGAGCGCCTCGTCACGCGGTTCGAGGTCGGCACCGGCGTCTACGTGCCGCCCGGCGAGTACACCTTCGAGCAGGTGCGAGGCACCTACACGTTCGGCACACAGCGCCCGGTGTCGGGAGCTGTGACGGTGGCGCGCGGCGGCTTCTACGATGGCGCGCTGACGGAGCTGACGTATCGCGGGCGGGTCGAGTTATCCACGCAGTTGTACCTGGAGCCGACGCTGTCGTGGAACCGTGTCGAGGTGCCGCAGGGGCTGGCGAAGAACAACCTGTTCAGCACGCGCGCCACCTACACGATCACGACGCGGATGTTCGTCTCTGCGCTCGTGCAGTACCAGTCGCGCACCAGCAGCATCACGAGCAACGCTCGCTTCCGGTGGGAGTACATCCCGGGCAGCGAGCTCTTCGTCGTCTACAGCGACGGCCGCACGACGCTGACCGAAGGCTTCCCGGAAGTCGAGAGCCGGTCGCTGGTGGTGAAGGTGACCAGGTTGCTACGGTGGTGACTTTCTGACCGCTCCTGCGCCTACTTCCTCGCGATCCGCACCTCGAATACGCGCGGCCAGAGCTTGCCGGTAATGAACAGCCGATCGCCTGCGGCATCGTAGGCGATGCCGTTCATCACGTCAGTCCCCTGCCGTTCGCGCGGGGTGAGGAGGCCGCTGAAGTCGACGTAGCCGGTCACGCGTCCCGTGGCGGGGTCGATGCGGGCGACGTAGTCGGTCTGCCAGATGTTGGCGAAGATCTCGCCGCGGACGGCTTCGAGCTCGTTCAGGTTCCCGAGCGACGAACCGGCAGCCGTCACGCGGACGCGACGGCGTTCGTTGAAGGTGGCCGGGTCGAGAAAGCGGAGCGTGTCCGTGCCATCGCTCATGACGAGGCCGGTCGCATCGGTGGTGAGTCCCCAGCCTTCGCCCGTGTATTTGATGCGTTCGCTTCGGCGCGAACGTGTTGCCGTCGTAGACGAAGGCGATACCGGACTGCCAGGTCAGCTGGAACAGCTCGCCGCGAAACAGGGCGACCCCCTCGCCGAAGTGCTGCTCGGAGATGTCGCGCTTCTGCAGGACCTCGCCGGTTTCGATCTTCACCTTGCGGACCGACGAGCGGCCGTTGAGTCCGGTCCCCTCGTAGAAGATGCCGTCGACGTACTGGAGGCCCTGCGTGAAGGCTTCGCGATCGTGGGGATACGAGCGCACGACCGTGTATCCGAAGACCTGCACGGTCGCACCGCTGCCGCCCTGCCACGGCGCGAAGCCGATGGCGCGCTGCGCGAACAGCGCCATCACCGCTCCCACCAGAACGAGGCTTCGCACACTCGCCATATTGCCACGTCAGTGGAGGGAAGGGTCAGCGGATGTAGGTGCCGCTCTTCCCGCCGGTCTTCCGCATGAGCCGTATCTGGCCGATGACCATGCGCTTGTCGACCGCCTTCACCATGTCGTAGACGGTGAGCGCGGCCACCGCGACGGCGGTGAGCGCCTCCATCTCGACGCCGGTTTGCGCGGTCGTGCGCACGCGCGCCTCGATGTCGTACCCGCGGGCCGTCGGAGTCAGCTCCACGTTGACGCTGGAGATCGGAAGGGGATGGCACAGCGGGATGAGCGCCGAGGTCTGCTTGGCGGCCATGATGCCCGCGATCCGGGCGGCCTGCAGCGGATCGCCCTTCTTCACCGCCCCGGCGCGGATCTGCGCGAGCGCTTCGCGCGACATCGTGATCGACCCGCGCGCGATCGCCTCGCGTGCGGTGACCGCCTTGTCGCCGACGTCGACCATCGTCACGCGCCCGCGCGCGTCGACGTGGGAGAGCCGCGTGGTGCGGGCGCGCTTCGCCATCAGTCCTCGTGTGCCGCCACTTCGTTGGCGAGATAGAAGGACAAGCTCTCGAGCGACACCGTCAGGTCGACGCTCTTCAACTTCACGTCGTCTGGCACCTGCAGCGTGCCTGGCGAGAAGTTGAGCACGGCCTTGATCCCCGCCGCAATGACCATGTCGGCCACCTTCTGCGCCGACGCGGCCGGCACGGCGATGACGGCGATGCTCACCGCGTCTCGGCGCACGAACTTGCGCAGGTCGGAGATGTCGTGAATCGGGACGCCGGAGCGCGAGTGCTGGCCGACCTTCTCGCGCAGGTTGTCGAACAGCGCGACGATCTCGAACCCCTCCTGCCGGAAGCCCTGGTAGTCGGCGAGCGCCAGACCGAGGTTGCCGGCGCCGACGATCGCGACGCGCAGGCGGCGATCGAGGCCGAGGATCTGCCGCAGGTGACGTTTGAGATCACGAACGTAATAGCCGACGCCCCGGACGCCGAACTCGCCGAAGTAGGCGAGGTCCTTTCGAATCTGCGCGGCATTGAGGTGGAACTGCTCCGCGAGCCGCTGCGACGACACCGTGCGCACGCCCTGCGCCTCGAGCTCGGTCAGGCAGCGAAGATAGACCGACAGCCGATTCGTCGTGAGTTCCGAGACCTGTTCGAGGTTGGTTCTGTGCTTTGGGGACCTGGCCAAGGCTTTGTTCCGCAATTTCACAAGCGTAGCCAGATTGTAGCAAAACCCCATGCTAATATCCGGGGCCATGGCCACTTCCGCCATGGAGACGCGCCCCGGCCGGGGTGTGGCCACAGACGCACCGTCGTTCGAGCCATACGTCCCCGCGAGCCAGTCCCCGGCGGAATTTACCCTCAAAGCCATCGTCATCGGCTCGTTGTTCGGGCTCCTGTTCGGCGCGTCCACGGTCTATCTGGGGCTGCGCGCCGGGCTGACCGTGAGCGCGTCGATTCCGATCGCTGTCCTGGCGATCTCGGTGCTGAAACGCCTCGGCGGATCGACGATCCTCGAGAACAACATCGTCCAGACGATTGGATCGGCAGGCGAATCGGTTGCGGGCGGCGTCGTCTTCACCGTGCCCGCCCTCATCTTCCTCGCATCGGGCGCCGACTACTTCAACTACTTCCAGATCACGATGCTGACGCTGGTCGGCGGCATCCTCGGCACGCTCATGATGGTGCCGCTGCGCCGCGCGCTCATCGTCAAGGAGCACGGCGTCCTCCCCTACCCCGAGGGGACGGCCTGCGCCGAGGTGCTCGTGGCCGGCGAGCGCGGCGGCCGCCTCGCGTCGCTCGTGTTCAGCGGGCTCGGCATCGGCGCGCTCTGGAAGGCGCTGTCCTGGATCTTCAATCTCTTTCGCACCGAGATCGGCTACACGACGGCGCGCACCGGCCAGTTTCCGAACGCTACGCTCAACATCGACGTCTCGCCGGAGTACTCGGGCGTCGGGTACGTGATCGGCCCGCGCATCGCCGGGACGATGTTCGCGGGCGGCGTGCTGTCGTGGCTCGTGCTGCTGCCGCTGCTCTCGATCCTCGGCGCCTACATCACCGTCCCCTTCCCGCCGATTCATCCGAACTTCGCGACCAATCCGGCGACGGGCCAGCCCTTTCTGATTTCGGAGATGGCGCCAGGACAGCTCTGGAGCGCCTATATCCGCTACATCGGCGCGGGCGCCGTCCTCGCTTCCGGCCTGATCACCCTCGGGCGCACCATTCCGACGATCGTCAGCTCCGCGGTCGAAGGGCTGCGCGGCTTCGGGCAGGACGCGGACGTCGCACCGCTGCGCACCGAACGCGAGCTCTCGATGCGCGTGGTGCTGATCGGCACGCTGCTCGTGGCGCTGTTCCTCGCCTTTGCGCCGCGCATGCCGGTGCAGGGCAACGTGCTCGCGGCCCTCCTCACGATCGTGTTCGCGTTCTTCTTCGCAACGGTCTCGTCGCGCATCACCGGCCTCATTGGCACCTCGTCGAACCCGGTCTCGGGCATGACGATCGCGACGCTGATCCTGACGTGCCTGCTCTTCGTCGCGCTCGGCTGGACCGGCGACACGTACGGGCCGGTCGCCATCTGCGTCGGAGCGGTGGTCTGCATCGCCGCCGCCAATGCCGGCAACACGTCACAGGACCTGAAGACCGGCTACATCGTCGGCGCGACTCCGCTGTACCAGCAGCTGGGACTGCTGATTGGCGTCGTGGCATCGGCGATTTCGATCGGCTTCACGACGCTGTACCTCCACCGGGTCTTCGTCATCGGCTCAGAGGCGATCGCCGCGCCCCAGGCCACGCTGATGGCCACCATCATCACGGGGCTGCTCAGCCAGAATCTCCCGTGGGGACTCGTGCTGGTCGGCGTGTTCGTCTCGATCACGCTCGAGCTCTGTGGCATCAAGTCGCTGTCGTTTGCCGTCGGCTCCTACCTGCCCATCGCCACCACCGCGCCGATCTTCGCCGGGGGCCTCGTGCGCTGGTGGGTCGAGCGAAGCACCGGTGTCACCGAGGAGTCGGAGCTTGGCGCCGGCACGCTCTTCAGCTCAGGGTTGATCGCGGGCGGCTCGATCTGCGGCATCCTCTTCGCACTGCTCGTAGGGACCGGGCAGATCGGTCCGCTGCAGGCAATCGGCAATGCCCTGCCGTGGTTCCACGGCGAGAGCGGCCTGGCGCAGATAGCGAGCGCCCTGCTGTTCCTGGCGCTGGCGGCCGTGACTGCACGCATGGCCCGCCGCACGGTAATGTAGACATGTGAAAGGTGCTGGAGCGCCATGAGGCGGCTGGTTCTTGCTCTCGTTCTGATGTCATCCCCCGCGTGGGCCCAGCCTGGCAACACGCGGCGAGCGACGAACATCCCCGCGCTGCTCGCCTATCCGGCCTACTACCACACACGGCCTGTTGTCGTGGTCGGCGAGCTGAAGCTGCTCGACAGCGGCGAGATGCGCCTCGGCACCGACAGCGGCTCGATCCGCGTCGCCTACCAGGGGAACGCGCCCGAAGGCGCCGTCGAAGTCCGCGGGGAATTCTGGGATCTCGGCCGCTTCAACGCCGACGATCCTCGGCTCCAGACACTCGACCTGCGGCGCACGTTCGGCATCGATCCTGAGGGCGCCTGGCCACGCGCAGGACAGGTGACCGCGTTGATGGCCAACGCGATCACCGCGACGACGCCGCCGGCCAACGTGACCGTTCGCAGCCTCGTGCTGTTCCCGGAGCGATACGTCGATCAGAAGGTGACCGTCGTCGGTCAGTTCGGCGGCCGCAACCTGCTCGGGGATCTGCCCGACGCGCCGGGCCAGAGCGTCTACGACTTCGTCGTGCGGTCGGCCGATGCAGCCATCTGGGTGACGTCGCTGCGTCCGCGAGGCAAGGACTTCGAGCTGTCGCTCGACACGCGTATCGATACGGGCCGATGGGTGGAGCTGTCGGGCACCCTCAAGCAGGGGCGGGGGCTTCAGTGGCTGGTGGCCGACCAGGGCAGCCTCAAGCTGACACAGGCTCCGCAGGAGACCCGCGAAGCGCCGGTCGTCCGCGTGCCGGCGGCGCCGCCGCCCGAGGTGCTGTTCAGCGCGCCGACGGCTGGAGAGACCGACGTGGCGCCCGGTGCCACGGTCCGCATTCAGTTCTCCCGCGACATGGACCCGGCATCGTTCCGCGGTCGCATCCGCGCTACGTACGGGGGGCAGGCGCCCGCGTCCGCGGCGCCGCTCGAGTTCACGACGCAGTACCATGCCAGGCAACCGCGTGCTCGAGATCAAGTTCGCGAACCCGCTGGAACGCTTTCAGACCGTCAACGTGGAACTGCAGGAAGGGGTCGCGGGCAACGACAAGCAGCCGCTCGTGCCGTGGACGCTGACCTTCGAGATCGGCGGGCAGTGATCGCCCGCCACGGGGTCAGATGGCCGCCTTCTCCCGGAGGAGCCCTTCGATCTCCTCGCGAACGCGCTCGATGAGATCGTCGCGGTCGCTCGACGTCATCCCCGTCGTCTCGACGGGCGGCCCGACGCGGATGTCGATCACCACCGGCTGAATCAGCCAGCTCCCCTTCTTCATCGACTCCCGTCCACCCCGAATCGCCACCGGTACGACTGGCGCCTGCGCCAGGATGGCCATGTGAAAGCCGCCCTTCTTGAACGGCAGGAGGGACTCGGTGCGGCTCCGTGTGCCTTCGGGAAAGATCAGGAACGAGTTCCCCGAGCGGATCGACGCGGCGCCAGCCTCGATCGACTTCAGAGACGAGTCGCGGTTCCGGCGATCGATCGGGATGAAGCCGCCGAGGCGGAACGCGCGCGCGAGGATCGGGATCTGATCGATCTCGTGCTTGTAGAGGATGTGCATCCGCGGGTGCAGCGCATCGAACAGCACGGGAGGGTCGACGTTGCTCTGGTGATTCGAGCAGTAGACGGCGGCGCGGTCGAGCAGCACGTGCTCGCGTCCTGTCACCTTGAAGCGGATGCCCGTGGTGAAGAGCGCCAGGCGCACTCCAGTGTGGCCGAGAAAGTACAGCAGGCCCTTCCAGCCGAAAACAATCGCCAGCAGCATGCCTGGCGGCCCGACAATCAGGACGTAGAGGGAGACGGCGACATAGGTCGCGGCGGTGCGAAGCGCAGTGATGATCACCGGTGGAGGGAATGATAAGACGAAAAAAGCCCGCAGGCGATTGCACCTGCGGGCCTGAACGGGTCGGAGCGCGACGTGCCTAGGCGCGAGCCGCGCGGCGGGTGGCCGATGCGGCCTGCGCGCGAGGCGCCGGCGCCGAGGATGCGGCCTTCGTCACCTTGGGACGAGGGGTCGCGGTGCGCGCCTTCGTGCTGAAGCAGCGCTCGAGCGCACGATCCACGCGGCCTTCGATCGACACCGCCGTCTCACGCATTACCTCGGAGACCTCCGAGATGATGAGGAACTTGGCACGATCGAGCATCCGCTTCTCGCGGAACGAGAGGCTCTTCGACTTGGCGAGGAACGTGAGGCTCTTCAGCACGTCGGCCACGTCGTAGATGGAGCCGCTGCGCATCTTGTCCGAGTTGTCCTTGAACCGTCCCTTCCAGTTCTGGTGGTTATCGATCTTGCCGTCGCCGAGGAGTCCGAACAGCCGTTCCACTTCTTCGTCGCTGATCGCCCGCCGCAGCCCGACACCGTCGACGTTGCTGACGGGGACGAGCACGGTGGTCTCGTTCGCCACGATGCGCAGGTGGTAGAAGCCGCACGTAGTTCCTAGGATCGTTTTATCCTCAATCCGTTCGACGATGCCGAGACCATGATTCGGGTAAATGACCTTGTCGCCGACTTGGAATGTCACGGTTCCCCCTGATAAGCGCGTACGGTAGGCCGATGTGTCGTGCCGGCAGTCTTTGAGTATAGCTCACCGTCGGAGGCCCGACAACGCAAAAGTGGCGAAAACTGGCCTGTTTTTGCTCATCTTCGCCTGTCTGCTGCCTCTGCCGGGAGTGGAGGGTGGCGGGAAGTGGCGGGCTTTGTCAGTCGGCTGTGGGACGCGGCGGGGCGGCAAATATTCAAGCTCTAGATATCGGTTAGGGCTACTAACCTCTTGTCGCGCGTGTACTTGCAGCCTCGACCCGGATCGCGGGTCCTGGTGGCTCGAGCGGCCTGGCAGGCGGGCGCTGGTGGGCCACGGCAGCTAAACTGCTGAGCCGACACGGCCAATCGGACACTCAGCAGCTCATGGGCTGGCCCCGACTGAGGCTCCAAGCCAGCGAGCGGCAAACCTCAGCCCGATGCCGCTCCGCTGCTGTGGTGCCGGAGGTGGGAATCGAACCCACACGGGGCGTAAACCCCACGGGATTTTGAGTCCCGCGCGTCTGCCAGTTTCACCACTCCGGCCAGGATGTCGTGAGCGGTCAAGTATAACGCCCGTGCTCCCTCCCACTGCCGTCCGACCGAACTCCACCACTGCGGCAATCAAGACAGCCGGCGTCGGGCACGCCCCACGAACCCCGACGTCACCGCAATCGGCCGCCGCCCGGTCAGGTGACCGGCGACCACGCCCGCAACCGAAGGTTCGAGCGGCGTCAGCGGTTTCATGAACTCGCCCTCGAGCGCAGCCGCGGGCACACCGTCCCGGTACGCGACGCGCGTGCCGCTGGCCGCGCGGACGCGCTCGCCCGAATCCACGACACCGGTCAGGTTCAGCGGATCGCACGCCGAGATCGTCACGATCTCTCCCTTCGCGGATGTGCGCCGAATTTCGCGCATCCGCGTCACCGCCTCTGGCAGCGCAAATTGCTCACCCGACCAGCCGGTCACGAAGCGACCGCCGCGAATCTCGCCGCGCGCTTCCAGCCGCCAGTACGCGCGCAGCAGATCGCGCCACGGCAGGTGGAGGTCCTCGTGCACCAGCAGCCGGCGGCAGACGATGCCGTAACGCCGGAGCAGCGCACGCGCCACGACGTCGAGTGTCCGGTCGCGATCGCCGTCATCGCCGGACGCAAGCAGCGACCAGCGCCCCGCGCCGTCGCGGGCGACAGCCGGCGCCTCGGACGAGCGTGACGCCAGGAGGCGGCGAAGTCCGGCAAACGCGTCGGACGTGACGAGACCGGCGGCGGCGAGCTCGCTCAGCGCCTCCAGTCCGTCGATGCGTTCGTGCGCGAGCGCCGCCTGGAGATCGCGCAGGAAGCTCGCGCCGCGCGTTCGCAGGCACTCGCGCACCAGCGATGCCCCCGGACTGAGCGACGCGTCCCGCGCGCGCTCGTCCACCCACACGTGTGCCTCGTCACGGGCGAAGAGCGCGATAGACGTCTGGCCGGCTATGCGACTCGCAGCCGAGTCGCCGCTCGATCGACGCGCCCAGCCGATCTCACCCGCCAGGCACAGCGTATCGAGCAGCGAACCCTCGTAGCCCGTGACGCGGATCGGCAGCACGTCACGCTCCCACGCAGCAGCCGCGAGCGACACCCCATCGAGCTGCGTCAGCACTTCGCGAAGGCCGTCGGGCCCCTGGAGCCGATCCGTGGCCGACACATGCTGCCACGCGAAGAGGAACCGCATGAAGTCGGCCGGCGACACCGGTTCGATCTCGGCCCGCAGGCGCGCGACGGTGTAGCGGTGTATGCGGGCGAGCAGCCGGCGGTCGCACCACTCGTGCGCGCCGACGCCGGTGAACGCGCCGCGCAGGACGCCGCCGCCGCCCTCGATAGCCAGGAGCGCATCGTCGACCTGCGCCGTCGCGATACCGAGTGATTCGGCCAGCGCTTCGGCGGTCACAGGCCCCAATGTCGACAGCCGGTCGCGAACGAGCTCGGCGCAGGCGTCCTCCCGCGTCCACGCCCGTGATGCCCGCGACGGCGGGGCCTCAATCCGGGGACTCATCGTCGCCGTCGGATGCAGCGCCAGCAGTTCGGGAAGCCTCTCGGCCGCAACCAGAAGGGCCAGCGTCCGGCCGCCGGCCTCGACGATCGCACGTGTGGCACGGCGGGTCGTGAAGAGGACCGGCAGCAGCGCGGCGGGTTCGGAGTCGAGCTCACCATCGAGCAGCCAGCCGCTCGAGACCAGCGCGTCGTGGCACTCGTCCTCATCGCGCGGCTGCGGACGTGCTTCACTTCGGACGCGATCGATCGCCTCCCGATCCAACACACCGAGCTCGTCGCCGGCGCCTGGCGCGAATGCCCGCCGCGTCTGCACGGCGTGCGACCGTCGCTCTTCGAGCGGCGCATCGTCGAGAAAGGCGTACGGCTGCGCATTGAGAATCTCGTGCGCGAGGACGGACGGCTCGGGCAGATCGCGCGCCACCAGCTCGATCTCGTTTGCGTGGATCCGGCGCAGGACCTCGGCAAGGCCGTCGAAGTCCATCGCCTCCTGCAGGCAGTCGCGGACGGTCTGCTGCACGAGCGGATGGTCGGGGATCTGCCGATCGCCCGGGATGTTCTCCAGGCAGGCGGCGGCATCCGGGAAGGCCGCCGCCATCAGGTCGTCGGCCAGCATGCGCTGCAGCGGCGCCGCGACCTTGCGGCCGCCACGAAAGCGCGGAACCGCCAGCGCCACGGTTGCGTTCCAACGCCATCTCGTCGGAAACACCGGTGCGTCGAGGAACGCCTGCACCAGCACCTCACGCGCGGACGCGGGATGAAGGTAGCGGAACACGTCGGCGAGCGGGAAGGAGTGCTGCGGGCCGAGCGACAGCATCAGGGCATCCTCGGTGGCCGCGGCCTGCAGTTCAAAGTTGAACTGCCGGCAGAAGCGTTTCCGGAGCGCCAGGCCCCATGCGCGGTTGATGCGGCTGCCGAAGGGCGCGTGCAGCACGAGTTGCATACCGCCCGACTCGTCGAAGAATCGTTCGAGGACAAGCGTCTGCTGCGACGGCAGCACTCCCAGCGCACGGTGGCCCTCGGCCAGGTACCCGAGTGCCTGTGATGCGGCCTCGTCGCCGATGCCCGCGGCCGCCTTGAGCCTCGCCCGCTGCGCGTCCTCCGCAAGCGTGAAGCGCTCCTCGACCTCCTGACGCAGTGCGCTCACCGACGCCGACAGCTCGTCGCTGCGACCTGGGGCTTCGCCGAGCCAGAACGGAATCGTCGGCGGCACGCCGCGCGCGTCGGCGACGCGGACCGTGCCGGCAGCCACCTGGAGGATCCGCCACGACGTGTTCCCGAGCTGGAAGACGTCGCCGCTCGCGCTCTCGATGGCGAAGTCCTCGTTCAGGGTCCCGATGAAGGTGTCGTCCGGATCGAGCACCACGCGGTAGTCGGCGACCTCCGGAATCGCCCCGCCCGACGTGATCGCCAGCATGCGTGCTCCACGACGCGCGCGGACCCGCCCGTTGACCTCGTCGCGGTGCAGCAGCGCGCCACGGCGTCCACGGCGCGTTGCAAAGCCGTCCGCGGCCATCGCGACGACCGCGTCGAACTCTGCGCGGGTGAGCCCCCGATACGGCCACGCCCGGCGCACGAGCGCGAAGAGGTCGTTCTCGCTGTAGTCGTCGCAGGCGGTCTCGGCCGTGATCTGCTGGCAGAGCACGTCGAGCGGCGCGTCGTGCGGAAGGATCCGATCCAGCTCGCCGCTTCGCACCGACCGGAGCAGCGCAATGCACTCGATGAGGTCGTCCCTTGTCCCCGGAAAGAGACGCCCCTTGGGAGTCCCCGCCAGCGCGTGCCCGGAGCGCCCGACGCGCTGCAGCAGCGTCGCAATGCGCCGAGGCGATCCAATCTGGCAGACCAGGTCGACGCTGCCGATGTCGATGCCGAGCTCGAGGGACGCCGTCGCCACCAGTGCTCGCAGCCGGCCCGCCTTCAGGCGCTCCTCGGCATGGAGACGGCGCTCCTTCGACAGGCTCCCGTGGTGGGCGGTCACGGCGTCCTCACCCAGCCGCTCGGAGAGCTGGTGGGCGATGCGTTCGGCCAGACGGCGAGTGTTGACGAACACAAGGGTCGTCTTGTGCTCGTGTATGAGCGTCGTCAGGCAATCGTAGTACTCCGCCCAGACCTCGTGCGACATCACGGCATCGAGCGGCGACTGCGGCATCTCGATGTCGAGATCCATGTCGCGCCGGTGCCCCTCGTCGACAATGACGCACTCGCGGGAGTCGGGGTCCTGGTTGCCGACGAGGAATCGCGCGACGTCGCCAATCGGCTTCTGGGTGGCCGACAGGCCGATGCGAACGACCGGCTCGCGTGCCACCTGACTCAGGCGCTCGAGGCTGAGGGCCAGGTGAGCGCCTCGCCGCGAGCTGATTACCGCGTGGATTTCATCAACGATCACCGTGCGCACGGTGCGCAACATGTCGCGGCTGCGCGGCGATGTCAGCAGCAGGTACAGCGACTCCGGGGTGGTTACCAGGATGTGCGGCGGCTTGCGCAACACCGCGGCCCGTGCGGATTGCGTCGTGTCGCCGGTGCGCACGGCGGCGGTGATATCCGGCGGCCGGAGTCCCATCGCCGCGGCGGTGCGCGCGATGCCCGCTCGAGGTATTTCGAGATTCCGGTGAATGTCCGCACTCAGCGCCTTCAGTGGCGAGACGTAGACGACGCGGACCTCGTCGGGAAGCGTCGCGGCAATGCCCTCCCGA
The DNA here is from genome assembly GCA_963748265.1 of uncultured Acidobacteriota bacterium. Lineage (GTDB taxonomy): Bacteria > Acidobacteriota > Vicinamibacteria > Vicinamibacterales > CAVVIG01 > CAVVIG01. The sequence continues at coordinate 643,198 of CAVVIG010000010.1, forward strand.
AGCAGGTCGTCCAGCTCGATGAGGAACGCCGCGAGCGTCTTGCCCGATCCGGTCGGCGCAGCCACGAGCGTGTGCCGGCGGCTGCGGATCGCCTCCCACGCCGCGCGCTGCGCCGTCGTCGGGGTGCCGATCGCATCCGCAAACCACTGCAGCGTGGCCGGGTGAAACAGCTGAGAAGACATGGAAAGCCGGGGGCGCCGGGCCGGTGATCAAGGATACCTCGCCGCACGGCCGCGGCGCTCAGTTCGGCAGAATCGCAACCGCCCGCAGCGGCGCACCGCTGCCGCCCTTGATCTTCATCGGAAGCGCGAGCAGGAGCGCGCCACGCGCCGGCAGGCGATCGAGATTCGTCAGGTTCTCGAACGCCGGGATGTTGTTCCCGTAGAGCGTGCGATGCGACTCGAAGAGCGTCGACTGCCCGTAGTCGATGCTCGCGGTGTCGATGCCGATGGCCTTGACCTTGCGCGTCTCCGCGAGCCAGCGCGCCGCATCCGGATGCACACCGGGGAAATGCAGTTTCGCAACCGCGGCATCGCCCCGCTCGGTCGTGCCCAGATAGGTCGCCGCGTCGGGCCAGCGCTTCGAGAAGTCGGTCCGGAATAGCACCGTGGTGTCGCCGTCGATCGTCCCGTTTGCCGACTCCCAGGCCGTCAGGTCGTCGACCGTCACCTGATAGTCCGGCTGCGCTGCGGCCTTCGCCGAAACGTCGATGACGACTGCGGTGCCGACCAGTCGTTCGAGGGGGATCTGCTCGACCGTCCAACGCCCCGCGGCGAAGTGCACGGGCGCGTCGAGGTGCGTGCCGCCATGTTCTGCGCCGGCGAAGTTGTTCGCCGCGTAGTAGTAGCCCTTGTCGGTGACGCCGTCGGCGACCTTGTCGAGGCGGAACCCTTCGGCAGTCGGCCAGAAGATGGCGTCGCTGCTGTACTCGTGTGAGAGGTCCACCAGGGTGCCCAGCTGCACCGACGTCCCGCGTGTGGCAGGTGCTGAGCATCCGACGAACAGGGCGCCCAGGATTGGAATCAACGGAACAGCTCGACACGCGACTCGGATCATGAGGGCTCCTTCGATGGTGAAGCGCTGGTCACTATACGCGGGTCGCGAACCCGGAGCCCACGGGGCACGTCTCATATGGAGTTGTCGCTCACCTGCTCAAGGAGCTGCGATGAATAGGCACACCACCATCCTCGGCGGTCTTTACGTAGCGCTCGGGCTCAGCGGCCTGCTCGGCGGCGCGTTCGTGCTGACGTCCATGATCGGCGGGGGCCTCGCGGCCGGCGACTGGGAGTCGCTGTTCATCCCCGCGATGGGCGTCGCGATCACACTGTTGATACTCGTCTTCGCGCTACCGACGCTGGTGGGAGGCGCCGCGCTGCTGGCGGGTAAGCCGTGGGCGCGCCGCTTCGGCATCCTCGTCGCCGCGCTCAACCTGGTCAACTTTCCGATCGGCACGCCGGTGGGAGCGTATGGTTTGTGGGCGCTGTCGGGCGATCGGCGGGAGCTGGACCGCTAGAAACGGAACAGCCTGTTCACTTTGACGACGAAGGCCCGGTTCCTGAGCCCTGGGAATCCGGTGGTCAGCGTGTCGCGCTCGTCGGTGTAGACGACGAACATCTCACTGCCGGGGAGGTACTCCCAGCGGAAGCGCAGGTTGCTGCTGAACAGACTGTCGTTCGAGCTGTACTGCACGAGCGCTGATACGAACATGCGCGGCGTAAAGGCGTAGTCCGAACGCGCGCGGACGACCGTCGTCGTGAACTCGCCAGTGGGCAGCTTCACGTCGTTGATCGAGACGCTGGGCTCGACTGACCACTGTTTCACGATCGAGAGGCGGGCGTTCGTATAGCCGAAGGCGAGAATCGTCCCGTCGTAGAACTCTCCCGCCTGCACCGACCACCTGCCCGACACACGGCGCTGAAGGCCCATCTGATAGGCGAGCGTTGCGTTCGTGAACGAATAGCTGCCTCGGGGGATCAGGACGTTCGGGGCGACCGAAAACGGCCGCAGCAGCAGTTCGTAGTCGGTTGCGGCCTCGACAGAAAACAGGTCGCTGTTCTGCTGCTCGGCCGCGAAGCGCACGTTCTGGATGCGCGACTCGAGCTGACCGGCGCCGTTTTCGATGTACTCCAGCCCACCTTCGTACGTGAACTGACGAATGCGGGTGAAGTGCACTTTCGGCCGCGGGCTGAATCGCAGCTGGCCGAACGATCGCCGCATGTTGTCGCGGCGCACGAATCCGATTTCGGGGTTGAAGTTGTCGCCGACCTTCAGATACTGCGCCTGCGCGCCGTACCGATCGCCCGTGTACTCGAAGCGGCCCTGGTAGCTGTCGTTGTCCCTCGTCAGGCCGTCGGTGTCCGATCGGGTCCAGTAGGCGCCGAAGTTCACGTTCTGGTAGAAGGAGAACGCCGCGTCGACGCCGTACACGAGATTCGACGCGCCCCGCACCACCATCGACTCCGAGCGGTGCGTCAGGATGGCGCCGACCGTGCTCCTGCGCAGGATGTCGCGCTTCACCCGCGCGACCGTGAAGGTGGTCGCGGGCGTGCCAGCCACCGGATCGTCGCTCGCCCTGATGCTCATCGCGCCGACACCGACCGGGCCGACCTTGCCCGTCAGCCGGCCGCCGGCATCAATGGGGACCACCCGGCTGCCGTTCAAACCGATGCGCCGGCTGTACATGATCGTGGGCGTCAGGGCGGTGCTCGAGGTGGCAGGTCCGCTCCGGGCGAAGTCGAAGATGCCGCGCCCCTCGAGGAAGAAGTCGCGCTTTTCCGGAAACAGCAGGTTGAAGCGGGTCAGGTTCACCTGCTGCTCGTCCACCTCCACCTGCGCGAAATCGGTGTTGTAGGTGAAGTCGGCGGTGAGGTTCGCCGTCACGCCGTACTTCGCATCGATGCCGAAGTCGCCGTCGGCGTCGTTGACGAGCGCGGGTGTCCGGACGCGATCCGTGGTCAACCGCGAGATGCCGTACGGCTTGAGCTCGACGTTCTTGCTCGCCGGCGGCAGGTCGAGGCCGACCAGCGTGCCCGCGCGCGACAGCCGGAACATCCCGCCCGGGACGCCCGCGGCGGCTGGAATCGGCGTGAGGTGGGTCCACTCGTTCTTGCGACGGATGACGCGGCGGATATTGATGCCCCAGACCTGGCCAGACCCGGAGACATAGCGCAGCGACTTGAACGGAATCGCCATCTCCACCGTCCACCCGCCTTCGAAGCGTCCGGTCCGGACGTTCCAGGGCGGGTTCCAGTCGGGATTCAGGTTGCCTTCGTCGGTCACGGCCTGATCGGCGCGCGCGCCGAGCGGGTTGGTGTAGAAGAGGAATCCGTTCCTGCGATCGTAGAAGGTGTCGAGAATGACGCCGAACTGGTCGTTCTGACGCAGCTGGTTGGTGTCGCGGCGGAGCTCGTTGGCGACCCAGCGTTCAGGGGGCGCCGTGTCCCAGCACCGCGCGGAGACGTAAAGCGTGTCGCGGTCGAACAGCACCCACGCTTCGGTGCGCTCGGTGGCTGGCGCTCCCTCGCGCGGCACCTGCTGGATGAAGTCGCTGACCGAAGGACTGAGCTGGTACACCTCGTCGTCGAGCCGTCCGTCCAGGTCGAGCGGCGACGCCAGCCGGATCGCGCGCACCGTCGCACGCCCGTCGGCATCCCGGCTGACCACCTCCGGCGCGATCGGCGCGGGGGGACCGTCAACGTTCACGCGCTGGGCGCGCGCGGAAGTGTGCGACGCGAGGACCATCGCCGCCACGGCGATCGCGCGCAGGACCAGGCTCACGCGCGCACCGGGGTGGACCCGCCGGACGCCCTGCGCCTCGGCCTCGACTTCCGTGGCTGGTACCTGAGATCGGCCGTCGCGAGCTTCCGATCGCACTCGGCGCAGTAGTAACCCATCTCGATCGGGTGCTCGCAGTGGACGTGGACGATCTCTCGCTCGGTTGCCAGGTGACGCGCGCCCCAGATGGTGAGCGCGCTCACGACCGCCCGCAGCTCGGCGCCGGCTGGCGTCAGCAGGTATTCGGCCCGCGGCGGGTGATCCGAATAGAACCGGCGCTCAACGACTCCGCGGTGTTCGAGCACCTGCAGCCGCAGCGACAGCACGGCAGGAGCGATACCATCCAGCGACTGGGCGAGGTCGCCGAACTTCTTCGGGCCGCGCAGCAGGTCGCGGATGATCAGCAGCGTCCACCGTTCTCCCAGGAACTCGAGCGACAGCGCCATCGGGCAGCCCTGCCCGTACTCTTTCGGCATGGCCGCGGAGGGTAGCACCGCCTGACTCCATTTTTTGTAGTGACTTCACTATCCGAATTCAGATACCTCCGATGAGGTCACGAGCCCGTGCCGCCCTCGGTTCACGTCCGCTCGGGCGTCAGCGACCCGCAGCAGGAGAGGTAGACTAGTGGCGACTCTCACTTTCATTGTCTGAGGTTCGCCGGGGGCGTTGAGGACGTGACAACCTGGGGCCCTCGTCGCCTCCTTCTGACCGCGGTCCCGGTGCTCGTCGCCGGGCTCCTGCTCTTCGTCGCCCTGCTCCATCTGCGCCCGGTTCGCGCCATGGTGCTGGCGCGCGTCGCCGCGATCGCGCGCGACTCGGCAGGCGTTGAGCTGACCGCCGACGACCTCTGGTACAACCTGCTCACCCTCGACGTCCACGTTCGCAATCTTCGTGTGCGCGCGAACGGCGCCGCCGAGCCCTTCGCCGTTGCGGACGCCGTCCGGGTCGACTTGCCTGCCGGCGTCCTGCGCGGGCGCTTCGGCACGGACGCGATCGAAGCGGACGGACTGGCGATTCGACTCGTGCGCGGCCCCGACGGTCGCCTGAATCTGCCCTCGTCACGCGGAGAGGGAGCGCCGCTCGAGCGGCTTCCGATCGGGCGCGTGAGCATCCGCCGCGCGAGCCTCAGCTACGAGGACGCCGCGAGCGACGTGCGCGTCGAAGCAAGGGATCTGGCGATCGAGCTCGCGAGCCGGAACGGCGTCAGCACCGGAACGCTCTCGGCGGGGCAGCAGGGCGTGTCGATTCGTGCGGGGCGCTTTGACGTCGACGCGACACTCGAAGGTCGGCTCACGTACGACGGCAGCTCCGCGACATTCGACGAGCTCGTCAGCACGTCGACACTGGGACGCCTTCGCGCGGACGGACGCGTGGGCGTCTTCGCCTCGTCGCCGTCGATGAACCTGACGATAGGCGGGTCGGCGCTGCTCGAGCCGCTGTCGACCGTCCTGGCGCTCGATCCGCCGGTCGGCGGCACGATCGACCTGAACGTCAATGCCAGCGGCACCGTCTCGGCGCCGACGGCGTCCATTGCCGTCTCGAGCAATCGGCTGACGTGGCGTCACCTTGCTGCGACGAGCGTCTCCGCACGCGGGACCGCTACGCCTGATGCACTCAACGTCGATTCGCTTGCAGCGCAGGCCGCGGAAGGTGCGATCGCCGGGCGAGGCGGCCTCCGGTTCGACACCATGCGCGCCGAAGGATCGCTCGAGGCGACCGGCCTCTCGGCCGCGGCCATCGCCGGTCCGGACATCGTCCCCGCGGTTGGCGCGCGCCTCGAGGCGCAGGCTACGTTCGCGACGGCACTGGACGAGGGCCTGCCGGGCCTGACGCTTGCCGCACGCCTGCGCGCCACACCGGAGCGCGAGCGCCCGCGTGCCATCGCCGTCGCAGGAGATCTGACGGTCGACGCAGCCGGCGGAGACTGGCGAGCCACCTTCAGCCATCTGGTGCACACCAGCCTGACGATGGAGGGACGCCTCGCTGGGCGCCTGGCGTCGACGCCAGCGGACTCGACTCTGAGCGGCACAGTGACCGTCGCGGCGGCGCGTATCGATGACACGGTCGATCTGCTGCGCCGCGCAGAGATCGACGTGCCGCAACAGCTGCAGGTCGAATCAGGAGAACTCGCTGCGGATGTCACGCTCAGCGGCACCTTCGGCGCCCCGGCCGCATCAGGCCGGGCAACGTTGCGCGACGCGCTGGTGCGCGATGCGGCGCCGGTGAACGCCGAGCTCTCATTCACTGCGGATTCGGTACCTGATCGCGGTCGAGCGCATCACGGCGTCGATCGGAGAGAACAGCCTCGCGGGAACTGTCGCGCTCTCGACGTCGGGCGGCGTCCTCCAGGGACACGTCGACGTGAACGCGCGCGACTGGCCGGCGTTCGGGAGCATGGTCGCGCCGTTTGCGCCGGCGGGAGACGTCTCGGCGCAGATCTCCATAGCCGGGACACCCAGCCAGCCCGACATCCGCGCCAGCATCGCGGGGTCGTCGCTCGAAGCGGCTGGTCAGCATCTCGGCAACCTGTCGGCGCAGATCGCTTACGCGGATACCGCGATCGTCGCGGAGTCTCTTCGCATCGAACAGCCTGGCGGCGGCCTTCTGCAGGCGGCTGGCCGCTACACGCCCGCCTCCGAGACGCTCGATATCTCCCTGCAGGCCACCGCTGCCCGCATCTCGCCGATCGAGTTGAGCGGTCGTTCGTACCCCATCTCGGCGGTCATCGATGGGCAGTTTTCCGCCCGCGGAAGCGTCAGCAGCGCGGACGGTCGCGGACACCTCACCCTCACCGAGCTTCGCTGGGAGGATGCCGCGATCGATCGGGCGGATGCCGATCTCACGCTGTCCAGGGCAGGCCTTCGCGCGTCGATTGTCGCGCCCACGATCGGCGCGGATCTCGACGCGTTGGTCGAACTTCGCGCGCCGTACACGTTCACGGCGACGCTGCACGCCAACGACTCACGGGTCGAAGCGCTGCGCGACGCACTCGGCAGTGCCGTACCACCGGCACTCGCGTCGCTCACCGGCACCGTTCGCGCGACCGTCGATGCGAGCGGGACGGTCGACGACCTTGCGAACGCCACGGCGAAGCTGGTTGCGGAGCGGCTCGAGGTCGCGTCCGGCGACGCGCGGCTGCAGCTCGAGAGCCCGGCTACTGCCAGCTACAGCGCGTCCACCATCTCAATCGAGGGTCTTCGTTTGCGCACAGGGAGCAGTGTCCTCGGCGCGGAAGGCACCATCGCTCAGGCGGCGTCGAGCGCGCTGAGTGTGTCTCTCGACGGCAACCTGGCGGACCTGCGGCCGTGGCTGCCGCTCGCGGAACTGCCGGCGGACATCGACATGGCCGGGCCGCTCGCGGCGCAGGTCCGGGCGCAGGGGACCATGAGCCGTCTCACACTCGACGGCAGCGCCCGCGTTGCTGACGGACGGGTCTCATGGCCCGGGTACCCGCCGGCCGCTGGCATCGCCGGTGACGTCGTCCTGCGTAACGGTGTCGTGGACGTCTCCGTTATGCGCGCGCGCGTCGAGGTGACGTCGGTCGAAGCCACTGCCCGCTTTCCGCTGGCGCTCGTGCGCGATCGGCTTCCGGAGGCCATCGCCGCCGGCGTTCCGCAGCAGGACTCGCCGGCGACGCTCGCCGCTCGCGTGGCCGGGATCACGCCGGCTCTCGTGGCCGCCTTCGCCGGCTCGAATGTGCCGGAGTCGCTGACCGGAACAGCGGCGCTGCAGATCGACCTGCGCAGCACGGGCGTCGAGCTGAACGACGTCAGCGGGTCGATCGTGCTGACGGAGCTGCAGGGCGCGTCCAGCGGCATGCCGATCGGACAGGCGCGACCCACTCGCATCGACCTTGCGTCCGGCGCATTGCAGGTCGCCGACTGGACGTGGACGATCGCTGGCAGCCAGCTCACGGTGGCCGGCCGGGCAGAGCTCGCGGACCGCGGCTCGCTCGACCTGCTCGTCGACGGACGGCTGGACCTGCGCGTGCTCGGGATGTTCATGCCGGGCATCACGACCGCGGGAACCGGCGACCTCTCGGTTGCGTTACGGGGGACCACGGACGCGCCGGTGGCCGACGGCACCGTTCGCCTGAACGACGTCGAGGTGCAGATGTCCGATCCGCGGATCGGCCTGACGGGCGGCCGCGGCCTGCTGACGCTCACGCCCAATCGAATCGACGTCACGCGCGTCGAAGCGGCGGTGAACGGCGGCCTGGTCACCGTCACCGGCGGCGTCGAGTACACCGGTACGGCACTGAGCGGCGGCGCGTTGTCGATCGATGCCGATGGCGTCGCGCTGGACATTCCCGCCGGTCTTCGGACGGAAGTCGACGCGGCGCTGACGGCCCGTATCGCGGAGCGCATTCAGATCGACGGCCGGGTCGACATCGTCCAGGGGGCCTACCGGGAGCCGCTCAGCCTCGCGGCCACCGTCGCGGCGATGGCACGGCAGCGCGAGGCCGCGCGGGCGCAGACAGCCGCGCCCGGCATCACGTCGCAGGTGGATCTGAACATCACCGTGGCCAGCGCGACCGACCTGCAGGTCGACAACAACTACGGACGCATGGACCTGGGCGTGGACATCCGGCTCGCCGGCACCGCTGCGGCGCCGTCGGTGATCGGCCGCGCTTCGATACGCGACGGTGGACTCCTCTATCTCGGAGGCCAGACCTATGTCGTCGAGCGCGGGACGATCGACTTCTCCGATCCGCGCGCCATCGTGCCCGATCTCGACCTCGCCGCGCGCACGCGGGTCAACGGCGTCGACGACACCGGTGCGGCGACGGAGTACGACATCACGCTCGCCGTGTCCGGCACGCCCGACACGCTCGAGACCGCGCTGTCGTCCGATCCGGCACGGAGCCAGGCCGATGTCGTGTCGCTCCTTGCGACCGGCCGGCTGGCCGATCAACTGGGTGGCATGAGCGGCACGCTCGCCCGCGATCAGATCCTCGGGTACCTCTCGGGCGAAGCATTGGGCTTTGCCGCGCGCGCCGTCGGCCTCGACTCCATCCGCCTCGAACGACGCGCCGGACAGGAGCTCGCACTGGCGAGCGACCCGTCGATCGCCGGCGAGGTCAATCCCGCGCAACGGCTGACGCTCGCGCGTCGTGTCTCGGGCGGCGTGGAAGTGACGCTGTCGCAGAACCTGCGCGACACCGGACGGCAGACGTGGGTGGTCAGCTACAAGCCGGTGCGGCCCGTCGAGATCCGCGGGATTTCACGCGACGATCGCAGCCGCTCGTACGAGCTGCGGCACGACGTCGCGCTCGGCGGCCCGAAGCCGGTCGTGACCGAACGCGTCGCAACGGTGGCGCCGCGGATCGACGCGGTCCGTATTACGGGCAACACGGTCGTTCCCATCGCACAGGTCGAAGGCGTGACGTCGCTGGACCCAGGGGATCGCTTCGACTTTCGCGCGTGGCAACGCGACCGGGATCGGCTCCGGAGCTTCTACCTCGAACGCGAACACCGCGAGGTACGCATCGCCGCTCGGCAGCTTCGGCAGGCAGGCGCGAACGAGGAGCCGACGATCGTCCTCGAGTACGACGTGAACGCCGGGCCGCGCACCCTGCTCGACGTGGAAGGCCACCGGCTCGGAGCCGATGACATACGGACGCTGAGCGACGTCTGGAGCAACTCGATCGTCGACGTGGCGCTTCCAGGCGAGCTCGCGACAGCTACCCGCCGGATGCTTGCCGAGGACGGCTACTTCTCGGCGGACGTGCAGGTCGATCGCCTCGTCGACCCTGCCGAACCCGGGATCAAGCGCATGCGCGTCCGCATCACCGCCGGCGAACGCAGCCGATCGCGCGAGCTTGCGGTGACGGGCAATACGTCGATCGATCAACGGGATGTAGAGGCGGCTGCCGAGCGCCTTGGTATCGACGCCTGGCTGACGCCGCGCCTGCTCGCCGACGAGATCGCACTGCTCTACCGCGATCGCGGCCTGCTCCGGGCGGCGATCACCGCCGGCCCGGTCGCTGCCGATGCCGCGCGGGCTGTCCTGCCGGTCCACGTCGAGGAAGGTCCGCAATTCGTGGTCGGGCGTATCACGGTTCGCGGCACACAGCAGCGGCAGACCGGGGAAGTGATGGGCGACATGGGCCTCGCGGAAGGCGCCCCCTACGCCCCCGCAGATCTCGATCGTGCGCGAGCGGCAGTGACCGGCGCGTATGCCCGTGACGGCTTCAACGCGACCACGGCCACGATCGAGCCGCGAGTCGCCCTCGACGCCGCGACCGTCGACCTGGATGTCACCATCGACGAAGGGCCGCGCCAGGTGCTCCAGCAGGTGCTGATCTCGGGAGCGGAGGGTGTCAGCGACCGCGTCGTCTCAGGTGCGCTCGACCTGACGCCGGGCACGCCGGTCGATCTGGAGTCGTGGTACGCCGGAAGGCGGCGGCTGTCGCAGACCGGGCTGTTCCGCCGCATCGACCTTGCGCCGACGCGGCTGACTGACGTGCCGACACCGGGCGGCGTCGAGTTCGTGCGGGCGGACGTCAGCCTCGTCCGGCGGCAGCCGTGGCGGCTGCGTTACGGCGTCGACGTGGCCGACGAGGAGGCACCGGTTGCCTCGCAGGGACGGACGTTCGGCGGCGGGCTCAACGCGAACGTCGAGCGGTTCGGGCTGTTCGGCGGCCCGGGCTCCGCCAGCGCGGCGCTGCGTTACAGCCGGTCCCAGCGTTCGGCCCGTGGCGGGGTCTCATGGCCGTCGCTGTTCGGGCGCTCGCTCTCCTCGCGGCTGTTCCTGGGGCGATCGCGCGATCTCGTGGAAGGCGAGAACATCCTCTCGTTCATCAGCGACAAGACGTCGATCACCGCGGAGCAGCGCCTGACGCTGGGGGCGAGCACGCTGGTCGCGTGGGCGTACCAATTCGAGCGCAACCACGTGTTCGACCCGAATGCCGATCCGGACGATCCCTTCGCCATCGACGAACGCTGGCAGCAGTCGCGCATCACGGCGTCGCTGGCGTTCGACACGCGCTCGAACCCGTTCGATCCGGTGCGCGGCCAGTTCCACTCGTCCAACGTCGAGTACGGGCTGGAAGTGCTCGGGCGGAGCGGCCGCTTCGTCACCTACTCGCTGCAGCAGCTGGCGTTCGTGCCGCTGCCGCGCGGGATCGTCTCGGCGTCCGGTCTCCGCCTGAACGTGGGGCGCGGATTCGAAGGCCAGGATCTCATCGTGACCGAGCGGTTCTATGTCGGCGGCGTCAACACCGTGCGCGGTTACCCTGAGAACGCGGTAGGCGGCTTCGACTTCTTCGGCGATCCCATCGCCGGCCAGGCAGCGCTCGTGCTGAACGAGGAGATTAGGTTCCCGCTCTTCCGATGGGTGCGGGGCACCGGCTTCGTGGATGCCGGCAACGTGTTTCCGCAGGCGGGCGAGCTGTCGCTCGGCTCACTCAAGGTCGGCGCCGGTGCCGGCCTCCGCTTCTCGACGCCGCTCGGGCTGTTTCGCCTCGATGTCGCCACGCCGCTTCCGAGGCAGAACGGTTCGACGCAGTGGTACTTCGCGTTCGGGCACATCTTCTAGCCCGGGACGCGCCGCGTCAAGAGCTCCGCTACCTTCCCCGGAGCGTACGCATCAGCGACTCGACCGCCGCGCGCTCGGGAGCGTTCGGGGCGAGCTTCAAGAAGCGCTCGAAGTGTTCGGACGTGCGATCGGCGCGCTTGATTCGCGAGTACGACAAGCCGGCGTAGTAATGCGCGTACGCAAACGTCGGGTTGAGCGTCGCGGCCTGGTGGAACTCCTCCGCGCACCCCGCCCAGTCCTCGAACTTCGACTTCGCATGCCCGAGCTGATAATGCGCCTGGAAGCTTTCAGGCCCGGCGGCGACCGCCTGCGTCGCCAGTTCCACGGCCCGCTCGTTTTCGTTGTTCACCATCGCCACCGCCGACTGCCCGACGAGCGAGAGGATCGGATCGCCCGACGTGGCGAGCCGCTCGAACTCGGCCCGGGCCTCGTCGTCGCGATTCACCTTCACGAGGACCTGGCCGGCCAGGTACGCGTCGGCCGGCTGCAGCGTGCCCTGCTCGCGCTCCTGGGCGATCCGCTGGAGCGCCTGGTCGTTCTGGCCTGACTCGAACAGCTGCTGAGGGGAGGCTGGCTCCTGCGCGGCCGCGAGCGCGGCGGCGAGCATGAACACCAACACGAACCTGGAGAACTGACGCACGACACACCTCCGCAAGAGGTCAACAATCCCGGCAGGTGCCGGCACCTCCTAGTGTCGCGCCGAATGGCAGTTGACGCCTGCAAATAGTGCGATCGCGGACGGCCTGCACCCCGATGCGGACGCAGACCGTCCCGGTCCCGGTCAGGCCCTCACTTCTTCAGATCGTTGCGGAAGACCGTGCCGCCCTTCATCACGAACTTGACGCGCGACAGCTCGGTGATGTCGGCCAGCGGATCCCCGGAGACCGCCACGAGATCGGCGAACTTGCCCTTCTCTACGCTCCCGACATCGGCGCTCCAGCCCATGACCTCTGCGGCCACGGAGGTGCCGGACCGCAATGCGTTCGCGGGCGTCATGCCCCACTTCACGAGATACGCGAACTGGTCGCCTTGCGTCCCGTGCGGGAACGGTCCTGCACCGCTGGCGAACGGCAGCGTGATGCCGGCAGCCATCGCCTTCTTGAAGCTCTTCTCCATCATCCGCCAGCGGCTGTTGCCGTAATCCTTGAACTCGCGCGCGTCGTCCATGCTCAGATCGAACATGGTCACCGCGAGCGGACGCTTCTTCTCCACCATCATCTTCAGCGACTCGTCGTCGAGCTCGAGTGCGTGGGTTGGCACGTCCACGCCGGCCGCAACACAGTTGCGGAGCCCTTCGCCGCCGTACGCGTGGCAGGCCACCTTCAGCCCCTTGCGGTGCGCTTCGTCCACGATGGCCTCGGTCTCCGCACGCGTGAACGTGGGCAGAGCGACGATGGTGCCGTCAGGCTTCAGGGTGTACTGCTCGGTGCTGTAGATCTTGATCCAGTCCACGCCGTAGTGGGCCTGTTCGCGCACCGCGGCCCGCACCTCGTCGATGCCGTTCGCGACCTGGGCGCCGAGGGTGGACACGGCCAGCCGTTCGAGGAGCGGGAACCCCACGGAGGCCTTGTTCGTGCTGACAATCCCGGGACCGGCCACCTGCATGCGCGGACCAGGCAGCAGGCCGACGTTCACCGCGTTCCTCAGATCCACCGTCCCGTACCATCCGCCGTGCGACATCATGTCGACCGCCGACGTAAAGCCGGCATGGAGGTCGCGCTGCGCGTTCACTGACGCCGCGAGCGCGTGGTATTGAAGCGGCTGCCCCATGCCGCCGGCCGGCCCTGGACCTCGCGGTCCGATGCCGCCGGCTCCTGGCCCGACCAGCGGATTGCCGGTCATGAAGTGGAGATGCGAGTCGATCAGACCGGGGACGACGGTGGCCTGCGACAGGTCAATCGTCGTCGCACCAGCCGGAGCGGTGACGTTCGAGCCGACGTCCACGATCCGTTGCCCCTGGATCAGGATCGACTGGTTCGTGAGGAGCGTGCCGGTCCGCGGGTCGAACAGCCGGCCGGCGCGGACGAGAATCGTGCCGGGTTCAGCATATTGCGGGGGCGTCGGCGGCACCCACGCATACGGCAGCGCCGCAATGTTCTGCTGCTGCGCATGAAGTACCTGCCAGCCGGCTACGCTGCCGATCAGGCCAACGGCGACAACGACCAATCCGAGGGCGCGTCTCACGCTCACGATGAGTCCTCCTTCGCGCCGGTGTGGCACCGGCGGGATCATGCTGCGGCTACTGAAACATGCGAGTCTTCGTCGGACGGTCCTTGTGGAACTCGTGCGACAGGTTGAAGAAGCCGGCTGCGGACAACGTCACGGTCACTTCGCGGTCGGTCGCGTTCTCCCAGTACCAGCCGTGGATGCCGGCAAATGGCGCTGTAAGCGTACCCGAAGCGCTTGCGACCCCGGCGCGTTTCTCGTAGGTTTCGGCGTACCCCTCCGGTGCGCCATCCGGTTCGGCGTGAAATTCAAGATTGACCGGCGCGGTGGTCTGCCATGAATACAACAGGACCTCACCCTTCTCGAGCCGGTACCTGGTACTCGACGAACTCTCCCGGGACCAGCACGAACGCGACCGTCTCCTGCTGGAACTTCTGCGTCTGCGGCGTCACTGTTTCCAGGGGTGGGCGCCCGTCGCGTGCCTGCTCGAACTGGGCCAGCTGCGTCTTGACGTCTGACAGCGCCAGCAGACCGAACCGCCGGCCGAGACCGGTCGGATCGACGCCGAACTCCGCCGGCAGGACGCCCACGACGAGGGTGATGCCCGAGACGAGGAGCGCGAGGCCGACAGCCAGCGCGATGCGCGCCCGTGCGGCGATGGCGTCCGGCCGGGTCTCATCTCCGTGGGCCGTCATCACACGCCCAGCACGTAGCCGGACAACTGATAGCCGACGAGCAGGAACCCGCACGCCATCAGGATCGCGTTGGCGGCAAACGCATGGTGCAGAAACCCTGGCCGCGCCCGCCACACGGTGAGCCAGGCGAGCACGATCGTCAGCGCGACGAACTGGCCGATCTCCACGCCGACGTTGAAGCTGACGATGTTGGCCACGAGCCCGGCTGGCGACAGGGCGAACTCCTGCAGCTTCGTCGCCAGGCCGAACCCGTGAAAGAGGCCGAACACGAGCACCGCCGCGCGTGGATCCGGGCGGATGCCGGCGAACCGCTGGAACGCGTCCATGTTGTCCAGCGCCTTGTAGACGACGGAGAGTCCGATGACGGCGTCGATGAGAAATGGGTTGGCGTGGACACCGCCGAGCACGCCGCCGAGGAGCGTCAGGCTATGGCCGATCGTGAACAGGCTGGCGTACAGGGCGACGTCCTTGACGCGATAGAGGAAGAACACGACGCCGAGCAGAAACGCGAGGTGGTCGTAGCCGGTCACCATGTGCTTGGCGCCGAGATACATCAGCGGGCCGACGGCTGCGCCCTTGATCCCCTGCAGAAAGAGGGCGTCCTTGCCGGTCACCCCATGCGCCTCGGCGACGGCAGGCGCCAACGCCAGGCATGCGATCAGAAGCACCGCGAAGCGACAGGTCCGGAAGATCGACCGCGGCATGTGCACCCGTCTACTCGGTTCGCTCGTACTTGCGGTGGCAGTTGTCGCACGAGGCATAGATGGCCTCGCCCGAGTCGAACACGCCCTTCGCGTCCTTCGCCTCCGCAGCCTTCAACGCCACGGTCGCGGACGCCATGAGGTCCTGCGCGTAGGTGGTCCAGTCGCCTCGATCGACCGCCCGGTTGCCCATGAGCAGGAGGTTGCCCGACTCGACCAGCGCTGCCGCGCTGTCCGCCACCTTCTCCCACTCCGCATCGCTCGACGGCGCTTTCTCCTCGACGCCGGCGGCCGTGGCGGTCGTGCTCACGGCGCCGAAGACGACGTCTGCGGCGGGGTCGACGATGGCGTGCATGATCTGCCCGACGCTCGCGACAGGCGCCAGCGTCACCGCAGGCGGCGCGTCTGGCTGCCGCGACGCGCGCGCACCGGCCACGGCGAAGGCGATGCCGCACACGAACAGCAGCGCGCTGACGACGAACAGGCCGTAAACCGTGCGCATGACAGCGCGATTCTAGACGAAGCCGCCCGCCACAGGTGCGTACGGCCTAGCTGCGCGTGGGCCGCTATCTGGGTAGCTCGCAGCGGAAGTTCGCGGCGTCCTCGATGCTGCCGCTGCCGGCATAGCGCGCCACCTGCGGATGCGGGCAGAGCGGACGCGTCCGATCGAGGCGCCCTTCGATGCTCGACTTCGCGACCACGGGACCGGGCGCGACCCCCTTCTCCACCCAGTTCTCGAGCGCCGTGAGCATGTCGAACTCGTCCGGTCCCGGACCGCCGCTGCAGTGGTGCATGCCCGGCACGAGATAGAGACGGGCAAAGGCGTCCAACGCCTGCTGGCCGCCGACGGCCTTCGCTACCTTGTCGAAGTACGACACGGTGCCGTACGCGCTGATCGCCGGGTCCGCCCAGCCATGGTACGCGAGCAACTTCCCGTTGCGCGCCTTGTAGGGACGCAGGTCGGGATCGAGCGGGCTGAGGATCTCGCTCATCGTCTTCATGCGGGGCAGGTCGCGATCGAGCACGAAGGTCCGCCACGTGAACGACGGATCGTCGTCGTCGAGCGCGAGGAAGCGCATGTTCTGCTCCGAGAGGCGGTAGCCGCTCGGCAGGTACGTGCCCGTGTAGGCCAGCGTGCCGTCAGCCTGACGCGTGGGACGCTCCTGGCCCGAGATCCACGCCCGCCAGCCGGTCGCGCTCCCCTCGTGGCCAACCGGGAATGGGTGCGCGTACACTTCGCCGTTCGAGAGTTTCGCGCCGCCGTAGACCTGCTTCACCACGTCCAGTTGTCCTGCGGTGAGGCACGTCGCCTGATCGGGACCCGCGCACTTCAGCGTCTCCGGGTTGAAGGTGCAGAGGCGCGGGTCGGTGATGAGACCGTCCTCGAGGCCGTCGCTCTTGTCGCAGGCCGCGAGCGTCGTACGCGACAGCAGTTCGAGCTTCTCGGTCGAAAGGTAGTTGTCCGGCGAGGCAAGCATCGTCTGGTAGACGAGCGCGCGCCCCGCCTGCATCGGCGTGCCTGTTGCTGGATCGCCCGCGATGATGCCGTCGAAGTCCTCCGGGTAGCGCTGCACCTCCATGAACGCCTGGCGGCCGCCGTTCGAGCATCCCTCGAAGTAGGCGTGCTGCACGGTCTGGCCGTAGAAAGCGCCGGCGAGCGTCTTCCCCGCAACGGCGGTCACGTGTGTCCCGCGGTGACCGTAGTCGATCTCCTTCGCGCGGTTGGCGCCCCAGTTCGGGTCGCTCTCTGCATGGCCCGTGTCGGTCGATGCCGACGCATACCCGCGCGTCAGTCCCTTGCTCAGACTTCCGATCGTCCCTCCGAGACCGCCGACGCCGACGAAGTAGTACTTGCCGTTCCAGCGCTCGGGCAGTCCGAGGCGGAAGTTCACTTCGTTCCCCGGAGTCGCGACATGTCCCTCGACCTGGCAGTACTTCGGCACCCGGCCGAGCGCCGCAACCGGCTTCGCGCTCGTGATCGTCGTGCCCGCAGACGCCTTCGCCTGCAGTGCCGGCACCGAGCAAGCAGCGAGCGCGGAGTTTGCCTCCTGTGTGAGCACGTGCACACCGCAGGCGCCGACGATCGCGAGGGCGGTGATCGCAGTCAGTTGAAGGAGCTTTGACATGGGTGCAGATGCTAACGCAGCCCCAGTCGGCCGTCCATCACGCCCCGGCGGACGGGGTCGGGCGGCCGCCCGCGCAGCGATGACGGCGACGGCAGCCAGCGGGAGCCGCCGACGGTCGTGGAGCGCGTCCGATCGCAGGGCTGCATCGGAACGGATGAAGAAGTAGGGCCGCGCGTCACGCGAAAGCCGGCAAGAAAGCCTGAGGTCACCTCGCTTGCAAAACCCTCCCCCCGGCGCACAACACATCACAGCGCCGACGAGGTGAGACATGGGACTGCGGGATCGTTACGACGCCGCCATCCAGACGGCCAAGGGCCTGCGCATGCAGGGCGCTGCAGAGGAACGCGACGGCAAGCTGTACTTCCACGGCACCGTCCAGTCGCAGGAAGAGGCCAACAAGATCTGGGACGCGATCAAGACCGTACCCTCCTGGCGGGAGGAGATCGTCGGAGATATCAGGCCGGTGACAAGCACCGGGCCGGCGGGCAGCACAAGCAGCTCCGGCAAGCAGGCGCAACCCGCGCCCTCCGCACAGGCGTCGTCGGACACCTACACGGTGAAGTCCGGCGACACGCTCAGCGGAATTGCCAAGGAGATGCTGGGCAGCGCCTCCTCGTACACGGAGATCTTCAACGCGAACCGCGATCAGCTGTCGGACCCTGACAAGATCAAGCCCGGTCAGGTGCTGAAGATTCCGCCGAGACACTGAGCGGAGACTCTGGTGCGGGAGCGCACCGGTCAGAAGCGGAAGAGTCGAGTCACCTTCACGATGAGCGAGCGGTCACGCATCGCGGGAAAGCCGGTCGGCATCGTATCCCGGTTGTCCGTCAGCACGACGAACAGGTCGCTGCCGGGTATGTATTCCCAGCGGTAGCGTATCTGCGTGCTCATCGTGGAGGCGGTCGAGTTGAACTGGATCAGCGCGCTCGCGCTCTGACGCGGCGTCATCGTGTAGGTCGCGCGTGTGCTGAACACGGTTGCCACGAAATCGCCGTACGGCAGATTCACCGAGTTCACCGTCAGGTTCGGTTCCAGCGTGAGCTGAGGGTTCAGCTGAACGCGCCCGCGTCCAGTGCTGATGCTCAGCCTGGTGCCGTCGTAGAACTGACCGGCCTCCACCGTCACGTTGGCCGACACGGGACGCTGCGGACCGAAGTTGTAGATGGCGTGGAACTCGCTGAAGGAATAGGCGCCAACCGGGATGATGACGCCCGGTGAGATCTCGAACGGCGATGGCAGCCGTTCGTACAGGTCGGCCACTTCGACCGCCGCGCTGTCGCCATTCTGGAACTCGAGACGGTACGCGGCCTGGGCCTGCCGCGACTGCAGCCGCCCGTGCGGATCGGTGATGTAGTCGTAACCGGCATCGTAGTAGTACTTGCGCAGCACCTTCTTGTTCGGCCGCGGGCTATATCGCAGAAATGCGGAGTCGCGCGTGAACGCCGTGCGGCGCACGAATCCCACGTCAGGATAGAAGTCCTCGTCCAGCGCGACACGCTCCACCTGCACGCCGTACTTGTCGGCGTTGTAATCCATCTGCGCGCGGTAGCTCGTCTCGCGGCCGCTTGCTCCGGGATTGTCGGTCTTGGCGAAGTACGTGTTGAAGTTCAGGTTGTCGTAGAACGAGAACACGCCATCGACGCCGACCGTCTGGCTGCGCCCGGGTCCCGTCGTCGCCACCGATCGATCCGTGGCGAGGAATCCGATGGCGCTGCGGCGCAGGACGTCGCGCTTCACGCGCACCACGCCAAAGTTCGTCGCGGCGACGTTGATCGGCTCCGCCGCTGCGGTGCGGATATCGATCACCCCGACGCTGAAGCGGCCGGTCTTGCCGGTCATGCGTCCGCCGACGTCGATCGGAATCGGCGTGCCGTTGCTCAGACCGATCGTGCGACTGAAGAAAAGGACCGGCACGTCCTGCGGCTGCGGGTTCCCGAATCCGCCACCGCCTCCGCCGGGCCCGCGCGCACCCGCCGGCACGCCGCCGAACGAGAAGATGCCCTGCCCCTCGAGGAAGAAGTCGCGCTTCTCGGGAAACTGGAGGCTGAAGCGCGTGAGGTTCACCTGCTGCTCGTCCTGCTCCACCTGCGCGAAGTCTGTGTTGTAGGTGACGTCCCCGGTCAGCCCCTTGGTGACACCGAGCTTCACGTCGAAGCCGCCCTGCGCGCGGCCATCGGTGAAGCTGCCGGTCGCCCCTGCCGGTTGCGTGGTGCTGAAGCCGCTGCTTCCGTACGGCTTCACCTCGAACACCCGGTGGACGTCCGGCGCCTGGAGCCCCGTGAGCGTTGCCCCCGAGGAGAGTTTGTTCATGCCGCGGCGCCCGAGCGCGGCGGGGATTTCGGTGAGGTACTGCACCTCGTTCTTCCAGCGGACCACGCGCTTCAGGTTCACGCCCCAGGTCTGATCGCCGCCAGGCGGATAACGAAGGGACTTGAACGGGATCGCCATCTCGAAGGTCCACCCGTTGTCGGCGCGCGCGGCTCGCGCGTTCCAGACGGTGTTCCAGTCGCGGCTCATATCGCGCTCGTCGGTGATCTGGCCGTCGAAGAGGCCGCCGGCCAGGCTGACCTGGAACATGAACCCATTGCGGCGATCGTGAAACGTGTCGAAAACGACGCCGAAGCTCTCGTTGTCGTTGGTGCCCTGACCGTCGCGCCGCATCTCGGTGATGATCTGGCGATCCGGCTCGGAATCGAAGAGCCGACCCGATACGTAGATGTTCCGCTCGTCGAACAGCAGCCACACCTCCGTCCGCTCGGTGCCCGGCGCGCCCTGTGCGGGCTCCTGCTGCAGGAACCCGTCGATGAACGGGACGACGGTGTAGGCCTCCTCCTTGAGGAGGCCGTCGAGGGCAACGGGTTCGTCGATCCGGGTGGCGCGAACGGTGACGGCGCCGCCCTCTTCGCGGACCACGACCGGTTCGGCGACCGGTTCGGCTGCGGGCCGCACGGTACGTGCGGCTACCGCAGCGGCGACAGGCTGGGCGCTGGCGCTACCGGTTGCGAAACAAAGGATTCCACACAGTGCGGCAGCGAACAGGACCATCGCGCGGGTACGGATAAGATTTGCGGTCGCCAAGCGTAAAGAAACCGAATTTTATCAGGGATTTGGCTCCGGTCGCGGCGCGATCCGCGCTTGGGGCACCTTTTCAAACCGAAATGCCACCGCCTCGTCTATTTTTTCGGGCGCGTCACTTGCACTACCTGCGTCCATGAGGGCCCGCGTGCGAACGCCGGGTCAGGGAGGGAACAGAATGTTGCTCACACTCGCGCTGATCGTGTTCGTCGCGTGGCTGCTCGGCTTCGTCGGCGTCTACACGATCGGATCAATCGTTCACGTGCTGCTCGTCATCGCACTCGTGCTGTTTCTGGTCGGCATCATCACCGGCCGCAGGACCGTCGTCTAGCGGACTGGTGTCCGGGAGGTATTGGATGAATCGCGACGAGATCGAAGGCAAGGCCGAAGCGATGAAAGGCAAGATCAAGCAGGCAGCCGGAGACCTGACCGACGACGAACGGCTCCGGGACGAAGGCATCATCGACGAACTGGCCGGCGACACGCAGGACGCGCTCGGACGTGGCCGACGCGAGGCGGGTGAATTCGTCGAGAACCTGGGTAAAGAAATCAAGAAGTAGGCGCGCCGCCACACATGTCGGGGCGGGTCTTCGGACCCGCCCCATCACTCCACGCGACGGCTGGTCGGTCCGATCGTCAGAGATCCCGATTTCACTTCCACTCGTCGAAATCGGATGTTTCGCCGGGTGCGCCGGCCGGCGCTGCGGGGATGATTCCCCGCGGGCGACGTCATGGCCGAATGGCTGTCCTTGGGTAGGGCGGTCTAAAGACCCGCCCTACAGACCGCCAGGCGCACGACAGACCGCCAGACGCGCGGACGAGGTCGGACCCGAAGCTCATCAGATACGGTTGCGATGCGGCTGTGTTGAGGGGTAGCATCGGCTCGGTCGCGCGGTTGCCGCTTGGTCACGCTGTGCCTCACCTGTCGCTCCGTTATCAGCTCGGCCTGGCACTTGTCGTCGTCAACGTGCTGTTGACGGCCGGTGTGGCCCTGTTCGCCTACCAGGCGGCGCAGGACACCATCGTCGATCAGGCACTCGGCGCCGTGTCGGTGGCAGCACAGAGCCGTGAGCGCGAGCTCATGGACATGCTCGAGCACCGCCAGGAGCGCCTCGATGGTTTTCTGCAGAGTCTGGAAATGCTCTGCGGCGAGACCGGCCCAAGCGGCGGCTACGGCTGGCAGGACGAGTGCGTCCGCGCCGCCGTCGGCGGGTTACATCGCAGCGAACGCGCCAAGTCGACGACGGTCACCTATCGCGGGCAGCGGATCGCGCGCGTCGGCACGATGCCCACGCTGTCATCACCCCGCCCGGAACGGCTCGCCCGCATCAGTGCGTCTGCGGGCAAGGGGGACTACGCGATGGCGGCCACGCTGTTCGAGCTCTCCGTGCACACCGAGTTCCCGCTCGACGACATCAACGCCATCTTCTCCGATCGCGCCGGGCTCGAATCCAATGGCGAGAGCTTCCTCACCGACGAGGCCGGATACCGGCTCACGTCGAGCCAGTACGCCACGGCCAGTCAATTTCCCGTGCCGATGGCGCCGATCGGTCAGTGCCTGCGCGGTGTCGCCCACGCGACGCAGACGACCGACTATCGCGGCGTCGACGTGTTTGCGGGCCTGCTGCCCGCGTCCGCCAGCGGCGCAGGCTGCATCGTCGCGAACGTGAGCTTCGAAGAGGCGGCCGCGCCGCTGCAGCGCCTCGGACGCCTCCTGTTGTACGCGTCAGGCCTGGTGGGGCTGCTCGGCGGTGCGGTGTCGATCGTGCTCACGAGCGTCGCCACGCGAACGCTCAAGCGCCTCGCCCAGAGCACGGAGGTCCTGGCTGCGGGACGCTTCGACGTGAACGTGCCGGTGGAGGGACCCTCCGAGGTGCGTCAGCTCGGACGGACGCTGCGGACCATGACCGCGTCGATCAGCACGCTGGTCGGACGCGAGCAGCAGGCGCGCCGGGACGCCGAAGCCGCGAACCGGACGAAGGACGAATTCCTCGCGACGCTGTCCCACGAGTTGAGGACGCCGCTGAACGCGATCCTCGGATGGGCCTCCATCCTCGCGCGCAGCGACTACGACCACTCGCGCGTGAGCCACGCCGTGCATGTCATCGAGCGGAACGCGCGCATCCAGTCGCAGATGATCGAGGAACTGCTCGACGTCTCGCGCATCTCGGCCGGCACGGTCACCCTGAGCCTGAACGAGGTGACAGTCGGCTCGATCATCGACCCGGCGGTCGAGTCGGTGCGGCCGGCGGCCGACTCCAAGGGCGTGGAGATCGTGCGGCAGGTGGAGGTGCCGGACCTGCTCGTGCACGTCGATCCGCGAAGGGTCCAGCAGATCGTCTGGAACCTGCTGTCGAACGCCGTCCGCTTCACGCCGACTGGCGGCTGCGTGACGGTGTCGGCGCGGCACGAGGGCTACGAGCTGATCGTGCGGGTGTCCGACACCGGCTGCGGTATCTCGCCGGAATTCCTGCCCCACGTCTTCGAGCGTTTCCGGCAGGCGGACAGCAGCAGCACGCGCATGCATGGAGGACTCGGGCTGGGCCTGGCGATCGTCCACGATCTCGTGGCGCTGCACGGCGGACGCGTCGCGGCCGAGAGCGGCGGCGAAGGACAGGGAGCCGCGTTCACGGTGTACCTGCCGGTTGCCCATGTCGGCCGGCGGACCGGAGTCGAGCCACGCCTGCCGGTCGCCGCGCGGTTGAGCGGCTCGCGGGTCCTCGTCGTGGACGACGACCCGGATGCGCGTGATGTGCTGCGCGCGGTCCTGGAGAGCGCTGGCGCGGAGGTGGTCACGAGCGCGTCGGCGCGCGAGACGCGGGCCGTCTTCATGCGATCGCATCCGGACCTTCTGATTGCCGACATCGGCATGCCCGAAGAGGACGGCTACTCGCTCATCGCGTCGATCCGCCAGATGGAAACCGGCACATCCCACGTGCCGGCGATCGCGCTCACCGCCCGTACACGGCCGGAGGACGTCAGCCAGGCGCTCGCGGCGGGGTTCCAGATGCATCTGGCGAAGCCGATCGATTCGGTACGGCTCGTCGAGTCGATTGCGTCGCTCGTCAGTACGCCGGCGTGACCGTGCTAACATTCCGCCGATTTCGTCCCTTCCGGAGGACTCGCACGATGGCTCCTGCACCTACACGTCGCGACCTGCTCAAACAGCTCGGTCTCGCGGGCGTCGGTCTCTCACTGGCGAACCTGCCCGGCTGGACCTTGCCGGTCCTGGCACAGGGCGAGACCATCGTCCCGTTCACGGACATTCCGCCGACCTTCAACACGACGCCGTCGCCGATCACGCGGACGCTGGACATCCGCAAGATCGACGGCGCGTTCACACCGGCCGACCAGTTCTTCACCACTCAGCATTACGGGCATCCGGACGTGGATCCGGCGGCCTTCCGGCTGAAAGTCAGCGGCATGGTGACCAAGCCGCTGTCCCTGTCGCTCGACGACCTGAAGAAGATGGGCAACCAGGAGCTCATCGCCGGGTTCGAGTGCTCGGGCAACAGCCCGCGACTGATGCAGGGATTCTCCGGCAACGGCCGCTGGACCGGCGTGGCGCTGCGGACGGTACTGGAGTCGGCCGGCGTGGCGCGTCAGGCGCGTGAGTTCGTGTTCTTCGGCGCGGACAAGGGACCGGAGGAGGTCGAGTTCCGGAACCAGAAGTTCACCGTCGAACAACAGTTCGGACGGAGCCTCTCGCGGGAACAGGCGATGTCGCCGGAGCCGTTCCTCGCATGGGCGCTCAACGGCCAGCCGCTCAGCAAGCACCAGGGCGCCCCGCTTCGCCTGCTCGTGCCCGGCTGGTACGGCGTGGCAAACGTGAAGTGGCTCTCGCAGATTCACCTGCAGGACGAGCAGTACCTCGGCAAGTTCCAGGCGCGCTGGTATCGCTCACTGAAGGAAGAGACGATCGACGGCGAGAAGAAGTGGAAGGAGGCCGCGATCACGAAGATGCGCGGCAAGTCGATCATCGCGCGCGTGACGGCCGACGGCAAGAGCCACAAGGTGCTCGGGTTCGTGCTGAACGACGGGACCGCGGTCCGATCGGTCGAAGTGAAGGTGGATGACGGCCAGTGGCAGCGCGCCGTGCTCGACCCCGCAACGGCGGCGACGTACTCGTGGAAGTTGTTCACGTACACGTGGGCGGGCGCCGCGCCGGGCGAGCATACGCTGGTGTCGCGCTACACGGACATCAACGGACGTGTGCAGCCGACGGTGGAAGACCTGGCCAACAAGAAGACGTTCCTCGAGGACAACGCGCAGTTCCCGCGCAAGCTCACGATCTGATCGGGGAAGTTGGTGAGTTGGCGAGTTCGTGAGTTGGTGAGTTTGGTGAGTCAGCGATCACCATCACTCGCTAACCCACCAACTCACCAATTCACCAACCTCACCAACTCGCCAACTGCATGTTTCACCAGTGAAAGTTCCAGCCTTCGCGCTCGAGCTCCGCGCGCCGGACTCTCGCCTCCTCCACCGCTTCCGCCCTGCTCGCACAGCGTCGTGACCACGTCAGCGTGGTTCCGTAGAACACGCGCAGATCGAACTGGCCGCCGCCGGGCACCTGGTGCAGCTCCGCATCCACGTAGAGATTGCGCTTGCGCAGGCGCCAGATCCGAACGACGCCGATCGACGAGTCCATCTCCGCAGATGATATAACTCTCCCTCGCCGGCGCCGGAATGCCGCGGCTCCCCGGTGCGTGATTGAGAGGACCAACGTGATGAAGCGCATTGCATCCGCTCTGACGCTGGCCGCAGCGCTCTCCGCTGTGCTCGCCGCACAGCAGGCCGCCCCGACCGAGACGCTGATCAGCCCCGGTCCATCGGCCGCCCGCTTCCCGAAGAACGCGGACGAGTTCGATCAGATGTTCAACCAGGTGAAGAACTGGGGCCGCTGGGGCCCGAACGACCAGCTCGGCGCCGCGAACCTGATCACCGAGGCGAAGCGGAAGCAGGCGTTCGGTCTCGCGAAGAGCGGCATCGCCGTGTCGCTCGCGCACTCCCCGCTGAAGGAAGTGGCGCCCGACAACCCGAACCCGTTCAACCACACGATGAACCGGGGGCTGTCCACCGACACCTACAGCGTCAGCTACCACGGCTACGCCCACAGCCACGTGGACGCGCTCTGCCACATCCTCTACAAGGACCAGACCTACAACGGACATAAGCGGGAAGAGGTCCTGAGCGAGAAGGGATGCACGCAGCTCGGTATCGAGAACCTCCGCAACGGCATCGTCACACGCGGCATCCTCATCGACATCCCCGGCTGAAGAACGTGCCCTATCTGGAGCCGGGCACGCCGGTGTTCGTGGAGGACCTCGAGGCATGGGAGCGCCAGGCGAAGGTGAAGGTCGCCCCGGGCGACGCGATCTTCCTGCGCACCGGCCGGTGGGCCCGTCGCGACACGCTCGGTCCGTGGCTCGTGTCGCGTAACGCGGCGGGCTACCACGCCTCGATCGCGCCGTGGCTGAAGGAGCGCGGGGTATCGTTCCTGGGCAGCGATGCCGCGCAGGACGTGACGCCGTCGCTCGTCGAAGGCATCAACCTCCCGATCCACACGCTGGCGATCACGGCGATGGGGATCGACCTCTTCGACAACCAGGATCTCGAAGCGGTCGCGGCAACCGCCGCACGGCTGAACCGATGGGAGTTCCTGCTGTCGGTTGGTCCGGTGCCGGTAGTCGGCGGCACCGGCTTCCCGGTGAACGCGCTCGCGATCTTCTAGACCGGAAGGTCTGGCGCAGGCTGGAACGTCCGGCCTGGGCCGAACCTGCATCGAGAGGACGAACTGCCATGAAACGATCGATCGTCATCGGCGCGATGGCTCTGTTGACTGCCGGGGTGAGCCGCGCAGAACACCCCCGCCGGTCAGGGTGGGGCTGCCGCACAACCGGCGCCGCCAGCTCCCGCACCTGGCTCCCCTGCCACCTACAAGGCCAACGCCGACCTGCAGGCGGTGCTCGCCAAGGCGATGGCCGGAACGACCGACATGGTGTCGTCGGCCGTCTCCAACACGGACCAGTACCGCGTGAACATCGTGCACCGGCAGAAGCCGGCTGGCGCGATCGCGCACCCGGGCAACACCGAGCTGCACTACATCATCGAGGGGTCGGGCACTGTCGTCACCGGCGGCAAGATCGTCCGCGCCCCCGGCGCCACGGCGACCATTGAGGGCGGCGAAACCCGCAAGGTCGCCAAGGGCGACGTCCTCATCGTTCCCGCCGGATCGCCGCACTGGTACAGCGTGGTCGAAGGAAAGATCACGTATCTCGAGGTCCGGTTCGTCGCCCCGAAATAGAGTGCGGTTTCTCTAGAACCGCCAGTTGCGGTTGACCTTCACGACGAACGCGCGGTTCTTCATCTCCGGGAAGCCGGGCGGAATCGAGTCGCGCTCATCCGTGTAGACGACGAAGAACTCGCTGCCGGGCCGATACTCCCAGCGAAACCGGACGTTGCTGCTGAAGAGGTGATCGTTCGAGCTGTACTGCATCAGCCCGCTCGCGAACATCCGCGGCGTGAAGGCGAAGTCGGTCTTGGCGCGGAGCACGGTTGTCGTGAAGTCGCCGTAGGGGAGCTTTACGTCGTTCACCGAGATGCTCGGTTCGACGGAGAGCCGCGTCGTAATCGACGCCCGTGCGCCGCTCAGCGTGACCGCGTTGATCGTGCCGTCGTAGAACTGGCCGAACTGGTAGGAGACCTGGCCCGACACGCGGCGCTGCTGTCCGAACGAATACCGAAGCGTCGCGTCGTTGAAGTCGTACCCACCCTGCGGAATGACGACGCCCGGCGCCACGGTGAACGGTCCCGGCAGCCACTCGTAGTTCGTCCCGCCATCGATTGAAAACTGGTCGCTGTTCTCACGCTCGACGTTGAAGCGTCCGTTCTGCTGCCGCGACTCCATCCGGCCCGAGGTGCTCCCCTCGATGTAATCGACACCGGCGGTCATCGTGATCTGCCGGATGCCCCAGCGCCGCGGCCTGGGGCTGTATCGCGCCTCGCCGAAGCTGCGCTCGAAGTTCCGGCGCCGCAGGAACCCCACCTCGGGATTGAACGTGTCGCCCACCTTTACGTGTTCGAGCTGCAGGCCGTACTTGTCCGGCGCCAGGTCGAACCGTGCCTGGTAGCTGGTCTGGTCGCCGCGCAGTCCGGTTGTGTTCGTCAGCGAGTAGTAGCCACCGATGGTCAGGTAATTGATGAAATTGAAGATGCCGTCGACGCCGTACGCCTGGTTCGACGCACCGGCCACGGTCGTGGACTCGGAGCGGTTGGTCGCCATGACGCCGATCGCGCTGCGTCGCAGCACGTCACGCTTCAGGCGCACCACGCTGAAGTTGGTCGTCGGCGTGTTCGGCAGCTGGACGGCGCCGGTCTGGATGTTCAGCAGACCGACACTGAACTTGCCCACCTTCCCCGTGGCGCGCCCTCCGACGTCGATCGGCACCACCAGTCCACCGTTCAGACCGATGCGGCGGCTGTAGAAGAACGTCGGCGTGGTGCTCGTGGATACGCCGCCACCACCTCCGCCCGATCCGGTCGTCGGGAACGCGGCGAAGGTGAAGATGCCACGATTCTCCAGGAAGAACTCCCGCTTCTCAGGCAGCTGCAGGCTGAAGCGTGTGAGGTTCACCTGCTGTTCGTCGACTTCGACCTGGGCAAAGTCCGTGTTGTACGTGAGTTCGGCGGTGAGATTCGCGGTGATCCCGTAGCGGGCGTCGATGCCCACGTCCCCTTTGACGTCATTGTTCACCGCGGGATTGGCCCGCCGATCGGTAGTCACCCGCGAGATCGCGTACGGCTTGATTTCGATGTTCCGGCTCGCTGGGGGCAGGTCGAGCCCGACGAGCGTGGCGGCCGCGGAGATGCGGAAGAACCCTTGCGACCCGCCCATGACGGTCGGTAGCGGCGTGAGATGGACCCACTCGTTCTTGCGGCGGATGGATCGCCGCATCTGGATTCCCCAGGTCTGTCCGGTACCCGAGACGTATCGCAGCGTCTTGAACGGCACGGCCATTTCAATGGTCCAGCCGCCCTCGAATCGCCCGGTCCGCCACGTCCAGACCGGGTTCCAGTCCGCATTCGAGTTGCCCTCGTCGGCCTCAGTGAGATCGATGCGTCCGCCGACCGGGTTCGAGTAGAAGACGTAGCCGTTCCGGCGATCGTGGAACGTGTCGATCATGAAACCGAAGTGGTCGTTCTGGCGGACCTGATTGGCGTCGCGACGCATCTCGTTCGCGATCCACTTGTCCGGAGGTGCCGAATCCCACACCCGCGCCGAGACGTAGAAGTTCAGGCCGTCGAACATCACCCACGCCTCGGTCCGTTCCGTCGGCTCCTCGCCGTTGCGGGGCAGCGTCTGAATGAAGTCGCTGATCGGAGTGGTGCGGATGTACACCTCTTCATCCAGGCGACCGTCAATCCGCAGCGGCGCCTCGAGGCGAATGGCCCTGACGGTGGCGTTCCCGTCGGCTTCCCGCGTAATGATCGGCGCAGGGTCAGGCGGCAGGAGAGGCGGCTCCTGCGCAGCCGACACACTCGAGACACCGGCCAGCAGGAGGATCAGCGCATATGCGCGGCGATTCATGCGCGAACGGCTAGAAGCGCATCAACCGGTTGACCTTCACGACGAAGGCCCGGTTTCGCAGAGCGGGGTAGCCAGGCTGCAGCGTGTCGCGCTCGTCGGTGTAGACGACGAACAGCTCGCTGCCAAGCTTGTACTCCCACCGGAAGCGGACGTTGGTGCTGAACAGGTTGCCCTGCGTTGTGTACTGCATGAGCCCGCTCAGGAACATCCGGGCGTGGAACCCGTAATCGGTGCGGAGGCGAACGAGCTTGGTGTTGAAGTCGCCGGCAGGCAGCTTCACGTCGCTGACCGTGAAGGTTGGCTCCACGGACCACTGCTTCAGGATGGCGTAGCGCGCGCCGCTGACGCTGAACGTGTTGATGGTGCCGTCGTAGAACTGGCCGGTCTGGTACGACAGCGAGCCACTGAACCGCCGCTGCTGTCCGAACTGGTACGTCGTCGTGATGTCCCTGAAGTTGTAGCCGCCCCGCGGGATCGCCACGCCGTCCGACACCAGGAACGGCTGCAGAAGCAGCTCGTAGTTGTCGTTGGCTTCGACAGTCAGGAGGTCGCTGTTCTGCCGCTCCATCGCGAAGCGGCCGGTCTGGATGCGGGTCTCGAGATCGCCGAAACCGTTCTCGATGTACTCGAGGCTGCCGAGATACGTGAACTGCCGGACGCTCCGGAACCGCTTGCGCGGACGCGGGCTGAAGCGCGCCTGCGTGAACGTGCGATCGAAATTGCGGCGGCGCACGAAACCCACTTCGGGGCGGAAGTTGCTGCCGACGTGGAGCTGCTCCACCCGGATGCCGTAGCGGTCGGGCGCCCAGTCGAAGCGCCCCTGATAGCTCCTGTTGTCCTCGTTCCGCCCGTCGGTGCGCGACTCCGAGAAGAAGCCCGACATGTTGACGTTCTGGTAGAAGTTGAAGCTGGCGTCGGTGCCGTACGCCAGGTTCGACTCCCCCGGCACGATCGTGGACTGCGACCGGTTGGTGACGAGAAACCCGACATTGCTGCGCCGCAGGATGTCGCGCGACACACGGGCGACCGTGAAGTTCGTCTTTGGAGCGGCCGCCGCGGGTTCATCGTCGGTAGTGATGTTGAGCATGCCGATGTTGTACCGGCCCTGCTTTCCCGTCATGCGGCCGCCCGCGACGATCGGGATGACCCGCCCGGATGACAGGCCGATCGCGCGGCTGTAGAACAGCGTTGGCGTCAGCGAGTTGTCGATGCCGCCTGACCCCGCGGACATGGTGGTGGGTCCGCCGCGCGCGAACTCGTACGTGCCCCGCCCTTCCAGGAAGAAGTCGCGCTTCTCCGGGAACTGGATGCTGAAGCGGGTGAGATTGAGCTGTTGCTCGTCCACTTCAACTTGCGAGAAGTCCGTGTTCACGGTGACGTCGGCCGTCATGTTGTTGGTGATGCCGACCTTGAGGTCGAGCCCCACGTCGGGGTCGATGTCGTTGTTGATGTTCTGCGACTTGTCAGTGACGACCCGATTGATGGCGTAGGGCTTCACGTCGACCACTCGGCCAGCCTCGGGAAGGTCCAGGCCGACGAGCGTCGCGGCGCGTGAGATGCGGAAGATGCTCGTGGACCCGCCGGTGGCCGCGGGCAGGAACGTGAGGTGCGTCCACTCGTTCTTGCGGCGGATCGCACGGCGCAACTGCACGCCCCATTCCTGGTTGTCCCCGGCCTTGTACCGGATCGACTTGAACGGAATCGCCAGTTCGGCGGTCCAGCCCCCCTCGAAGCGGCCGGTCCGCACCTGCCACACGGGGTTCCAGTCGGTGTTCGGGTTCCCCTCGTTCGTCACCCACTGGTCCGCGAAGCCGCCCAGCGGGTTCGTGTAGAAATTGAAGCCGTTCCGGCGGTCGTGGTAGGTGTCCAGCAGCACGCCGAACATGTCGTTCTGACGCAGCTGACCGGTGTCGCGCCGCAACTCGTTGGCGGTCCACTGGTCGGGTGGCGCCGAGTCATAGCACTTGCCGCTGACGTAGATGAAGTTGTCGTCGAACGCAATCCAGGCTTCGGTGCGCTCGGTCGCCGGCTGCCCTTCGGCCGGCAGGGTCTGGACGAAGTCGCTGATCGGCGGGACCTGCGAGTAGATCGCCTCGTCCAGCCTGCCGTCGATCCGCAGCGGTTGATCCAGGCGGACCGCCCGAACCACGATGCGGCCGTTCTCTCCCCGGGAGATCACTTCGGGCGGAATCGGCGGCGGAGGATCGGTCTGATCGGCGGGATCCGCGAGGACCCGGCCCTGGGCAGCGGAGCCCCCCTGGGCGGCCGCAAAAGGAGCAGCCACGCACACCAAAAACAGAGCGAGCGCGATGCTCGGATGAGCTTTCACCGGAAAGGCCATGAATGAATGATGATTTCGCGTTCCCTGGGACGACGGCGGGCTCGACACACCCTGCCCGCCAGTCCGAAATGAGAGGAGTTATTGTACCCGATGCGGGGGTCAGAAGACCTACCAAGGATCAGGGATGCGCCGGGGATCGATTGCCCGTCAGAGGGGGTATGGCAGCGTGCGACCGAGCAGTGTCACCAGGATGAGCACCGTCGGCACCAGCGCGACGAAGACGACGAACGTATAGCCCATCACGTCGCGGGCACGAAGGCCGAAGAGTCCGAGGATTGGCAGCATCCAGAACGGCTGCACGAGATTGGCGAGCGCCTCGCCGAGATCGTAGGACGCGACGACCCAGCCGAGGTGCACCTGCAAGGTGTGCGCGGCCGCCATCACGTACGGCGCCTCGATCACCCACTTCGAGCCCCCCGACGGAACGAACACTCCAAGCACGGCCGAGTAGATCGCGACAAGCGGCGGGAACGTCGCCGGCGTCGACACGCTCGACGAACGCATCGGCGATGCGTTCGTTGAGGTGTGTGGCCGTGATGACGCCCGCGATGCCCGCGTAGAACGGGAACTGCAGAATGACGCCCCAGACGGCTGGCGTGGCAGCCTGGACGGCCGACATCAGGCGAGCCGGCGTGCGGTGCAGCACGAACCCCGCGAGCAGGAAGATCAGGTTCACGATGTTGAGATTCAGCGCGTTGAGCGTCTCCCCGGCCTGCCAGAAGTAGCGCGCCAGATACGTCGCGCCAAGTGCCGCCACGAGCCACGTGAGGAGCGGCGAGTGTTCGAGCCAGGCGCCCGGTGTGAGAACCGGCGGGCGACCCTCGTCCAGTTCGTCGCCGATGTGAATGCCCAGATCGCGCGCGGTCTTCGCGCGCCCGGCGGGCGGCGTCGCGAACCACATGACCGCGACCACGACGGCGGTTTCGACGACCACCGACACGAGGCTCTGCCAGAGGAAAATCGTGTGGCTGAACGCGATGATGCCGCCGGGAACGAGCCCGTCCCGCGCGACGATGTCGCGAATCGCCGGCTGCAGCGCGCCCGGCGTCGCCATCTGCAGCGCCGCCGATCCGCTCAGCCCCTGCGCCCAGATGCTGCCGAGGCCGAGAAAGCTGGCCGCTGCAAGCGCGCGATAGTCGACGCCTTCGACGCGCCGCGCGATCTCACGCGCGAGCACCGCCGAGAAGATCAGGCTGAAGCCCCAGTTCACCCACGAGCTCGCCAGCGCGAAGAAGGTGACGAGGGCCACCGCGGCGCGAGGGGTCGTCGGCCAGCCCGCGGCCATCTGAATCGCCCGGCGCATCGGACGGGACGTCGCGAGGACGTGCCCCGTGATGATCACGAGCGCCATCTGCAGTGTGAACGGGATCAGGTCCCAGAAGCCGCGCCCCCACGCGTCGACAACCTGCGCCGGCGTGGAGGGCGTGAGGGTCACCCCCGCGACGACCACCACCAGCGTCGCCAGCAACGCGAAGACGAATGCGTCGGGGATCCAGCGTTCGGTCCAGGCGGTCAGCGTCAACGCCAGGCGTGCGATGATGCCCGGCTCCTCGGGATGAGTACGCATTCGTGGGGCGCAATCCTAGATGGGCTGCGGCTCCGACGCAACGGCGTCGGTTCGTATTTCAGTGAAAAGGGGGCGTGCGGGGAGGGAAATCGGCACCCCACTGGCCGGGTGCCGACACGAGCGACTCCTTCGCGGCGGTCTGCTTCTGGCCGACGCTGCGGAGGTAATTGACGATGTTCCAGAGCTCCGTATCGTTGAGGCGACCCTTGTAGCCCTTCATCTTGAAGTCGGGGGGCGACGGGGGTTCTTCGTGGTCTTGCCGGCAGGCCTGCCGCCGGGGTTCTGCGCGCTCAGGGTCGTGATGCCGACCAGTTCGCTATACTCCGGTACGTGTCCAGAGCCGCCTTCCGCACTGTTCTGCTCGTCCTCGTGACGATCGGCTGTGCACGTGCGGGCGCCGCGCAAACGGCCGCCCCCGTCGCAGTCGCGCCGGACGCCAACGCCCGCCTTCAGACGGCCGCCATGACCGGCGACATGACCGCGCTGCGCGAGGCGATCGCCGCGAAGGCCTCCATCGACGCCCCCGGCGATTCCAGGATGACGGCCCTCGGCATCGCCGCCCTGTACGGCCGCGACGAGGTGATCCGCGCGCTGGTGGCCGCCGGAGCCAGCGTCTCGGCTGACCAGGATGGCGAGAGCGCCCTCGCCGTTGCCGCACACGAGGGGCACACCCGGGCGGTGGACGCGCTGCTTGCGGCGGGCGCCGAGGCCAACGCGCGCGACGCCAACGGCATCACGCCATTGATGTCGGCCGCGTCCTCGAATCGTGCCGGCGCGATCCGTGCGCTGCTCGCGAAGGGCGCCGATGTGAATGCGACCAACAGCGACGGCGCTACCGCGCTCATCGCCGCGGCTTACGGCGGCCACGCGCAGGCGGCCGAGGCCCTGCTGGCCGGCGGCGCCGACCTCGCCCTGCGCGACAAGGCCGGGCGCAACGCGTTGATGGCATCGGCGCTCGGTGGCAACGCGACGGTCACCCAGTTGATGCTCGATCGGAAGGCCGATGCCCAGGCCGAGGACAGCAGCGGCATGAACGCGCTCGTGTACGCGGCGTCGGCCGGTCATGACGAGGTCGTCACGGTGCTCCGCAAGGCGGGCGTCTCGAAGGGCGGCGACCTCGCGCTCGCGTATGCCGTCCGCGGCTGCCGCATGGCCCTGGCGCGCACGCTGCTCGACGACGGCGCGAGCCCGAAGGTAGAGCTCGGTGGCGAAACGCTGTTGATGCTCGCGGCCGGATCCAACTGTCGCGAGGGAGTCGATGCGATGGTCTCGCGCGGTGCCGATGTCAACGCCGCCACCGAAGACGGAACCACCGCGCTGATGCGCGCGGCCGGCGAAGGGTTCGCCGACATCGTGACGCTGCTGCTCGACAAGGGCGCGGACATGGAAATGACGAACAAGAAGAACCAGTCCGCGTGGTTGTTCGCCGCGGGCGGTAACCACACCGAGGTCGTCGAAATCCTGCGCGCGAGCCGCGCAGCGCGACAGAAGCCCTAGATCTACTCGGCGCGCTTCACGGAGATCTGCACCATCTTGCGGAACTTCACGGGCTGCCCATCGAGCGTGGCCGGCTGATACTTCCACTGGCGGGCCGCGTCGAGCACCATCCGATCGTATTGCCCCCCGAGTGACGAGCGCATCACCGCACGTTCGACGCGGCCTTCCTCGTTGATGACCACCTCGATGACACCCTGTGCGCCGGCCACCATCTGCGCTGGGACCTGCGGCAGCCCCTGCCTGATGATCACGGGCGCGATGACCTTCCGATCGTCGGCCGTGTAGGTCGCAGGCGGCTGCGCCACGTCAGGCCACAACACAGGAGCCGACGCCTCGGGCGGTGCAGGCGGCTGCGGCGGCGCCAGGGCGGACACCGCGAGCTCGCGGAATCCGGCCGTCAGCGATTTCAGGTCGGCGAGCGGAGCCGAGCCGGCACGATCGGCGAGATCCGGATCCTCGAGGATTCGCAGGACACCGGCGAGGCTCGAAGCAGCCAGCGCGAAGTCCTTCCGATCGAACGTGCGCTTCGCCTCGTCGTAGCGCTGCTGCGCAACCGCCGGCAGCGTACGGCGGCGCACGTCGCGGAAGACGGTCCGCAGCCGCGGCGACATGTCGGACTCCGAGGGCAGAAAGGCTGGATCAGCGAACACGACCGCCGCGATGGCCTGCTCGGCATCGGCGGAGCGGTTGAGCGCGAGGAGACAGAACGCGCGGTACTGTTCGATCAGACGGAGATTGTCGCCCGGCGCTCCCTTCAGTCGATCCAGCATGCCCAGGGCGCCCTCGTATTCAGCTGCCGCGTAGAGTTCGCGGGACACCAGCAGCGAGTCCCCTGCGCCGGGAGGGTCGTCGGCCGCCGCAGCCGGGAGCACCCCGGCCAGCAGCACCAGCACACATGCCGCCGACACGCGTCGCCTCATCGTTCACCTCATTGCGACCGCAGGTCCACGCTCAGCCGGGTCGGCTGCGTGAGCGTCACCACCGCCGTATGGTGGCGTTCGCCCAGGTCGGGATGGCGGAAGAGCACGTCGTGCGTACCGACCGGCAGCGAGAGATTCCCGATCGGCGTCTCGCCGACCTTCTCGCCGTCGATCCATACGTCGGCCCAGGGAACGGCGTTCACTGAGATCGTGCCATTCGGAACCGGCACGTCGACCGATGCGGTTGCGCCCGCGGTCACCTGCACCGTGCGGGTCATCTGCACGCCGAACCGCTCGTTCACCAGCGTGATCTCGTGGCGTCCCGGAGGCACGGCGATGCGTTCGCGGCTGGCGCCGATCCGTCCGCCGTTGAGCAACACGTCGACGTCGAGCGACGACGCGACGGTGAGCCAGCCTGAGGGCGGCGCCGCAGAGGCCGGCGGCGGACCGGCCGGCAGTGCCTCGACCGGCCCGGCAAGCGACGCCGCGACGGACGGCGCGCCCGTGGCAGCAGGCTTCGAAGCCGCACCGCGGCCGGGAGGACCGGACGGCATGTCGATGTGGTGCGCCACGACGGCACCGACGGCAATCGTCAGCGGAATCGTGCGCGTGTCGGCGTCGCGCTTCAGGACCAGCGTGTGAGACCCGGGTTCGAGCGCGAGGGTCAGCGGCGTCGTGCCTCGCGACACGCCGTCGATGAGCGCTTCGACACCCTCGGGATTCGTGTTCACCTCGAGCGTGCCGGAAGTCGCGGCGACGACGCGCACATCGGGCGGCCGCCGCGTCATGAAGGCCGCGCCCGCGATGAGCACGACGACAGCAGCGGCTGCGGCGCCCATCACACGCCAGTTCCGCCAGAACGGACTCGATACCGGCAGTGAATCAGCGTCGACGGCAAGCGGCTCGATGGCGGGTGGAGCGTCGAGCCAGGCGGCTGACGGCTGCGCGCGCAAGATTTCGGCGGCATCCGCGTGAGCCTCGGGGTCGGCCTCCGGTTCCGCGAAGCGTTGCGTGGCGGGCCCCGTCGGCAGCGCTATCGATGGCGCGGGAGGCGCGGGGGCCGGCGGCGGCGCGGACGCCGCGACGGGTGGAGGCACGGGGCGCGGTTGCGGCGTGACAGCCAGGCGAAGTGCCGGCGACACCGGCGCAGCGGCCGGCTCCTCGTAAGCAACCGGGGGCGTCGGCGTGACGACCGTCACAGGGGTCGCATCGAACCGCGTCATGAATGCCTCGACGTTCGCCGGCGACGCGGCATAGTCGCTGTCGCCGAGGACCTTGTCGAGCTCTGCGCAGGCATCGACCGCGGAACGGAAGCTGGAGGCCGCATCAATCTGCAGCGTCCGCCCCAGCCAGCGTCGCAGGCCGGGTGGCAGCGGCTCGAAGCCACCGCGCGGCGACACGGCCCATGTCGATGCGACCACGTCGCCAATGCGTCCGGGGAACTCGTCGTCGCGAATCGGGCGCCCCAGGATGAGCGCCAGGGCCACGATGCCGATTTGCGTGACGTCGGCCCGATGGTCGAAGCGGGCGACACCGGCGCTTGGCGGCACCGGCACGCGGAGTTCCTTCCAGTACCGCGCGCGCCCGTAGCGCAGCTGCTCGAGCGCAGCACCGAGGACGTATTCGGTGATCAGAAGCCTTGCCGACGGAGTCACGACGAGGCGCTCGGGTCCGATGGCGCCGTGCGCCACGTCGCGGGCCGACTCGTGCAGCATCGCCACAGCCGGCACGAGCTGACGCACGAGGCAGAGCGCGGCATTGATGTCGATGGGCAGCCGCCGTGCCTCCGCGCCGGCGAGGAGATCGGAGAGCCGCAGGCCTGCCACAGCATCCGAGACGATCCGCAGCGACCCTTCGGGCCCACTCCCCCTTTCGACCGACCGCACGCGGACGAAGGCCGCGTGCCGGAATGACGCGAGGCGGCTCGCCCTCTCCCGGAGCGCGAACTCGAACGACGGCGCGGTCGCCAGCGACGGGCGCAGGACGAGCACGTCCGCGCCTGGTCCGCCGCCGGGGTCTTCGAGGCGGTGGCGCTGGCCGAAGGCATCGCCAGAGGCGGACGCCGGGTGGCCGGTAGACACGATTCGGGCTGGCTCCATCAAGGTCTTCGCGACCGGAGGGATGCGCGAAACGTACCCGCGGAGTGCTCGGCTCAGATGTTGAACGTAGACAGCGTGTTGCGGGGAAGCGGGGCGGGCGGGCCGGGGAGAGCGAGGGGGGCGCGTTACAGGTTCGTGACTGCCCCCCGAAATGTGTAAGACGCTTACTCGGGCGAGATCGACGTACGCCCGCAGTCGTCGCAACGAAGGTAGATCACCGGCAGCGATTCGGATCGACCGATCACTTTCGCGCTCGGAACGCCGCACCGGGGACAGACGATTGCGCCGGACGAAGAACGTTTGGCCATATGAATTAGAACTCCTTCGCTATTTTAGACTGTCGAGGCCCCTGGCGGGTTTCCGAAAAATCGCTTTATGGCTCATCGATTCTCTCTCAGCCAGCGAATCAGCTCATCCATGTCAGGCGGCAGCGGCGCCTCGAACTTCATCGGCCGCCCATGCTGCGGGTGCACGAATCCAAGCCGCCAGGCGTGCAGCGCCTGTCGCGAAAACTCAATCGTACGAATGGTTTCCGGCCCGTAGACGTATCGCTGCTCCCCTATGAGCGTGTGTCCCCGCAGCCGTGCCTGCAGCCGGATCTGGTTGCGGCGGCCGGTCACCAGGCTCACCTCGATGAGCGAAGCCCCGTCGAAAGCCTCAACCAGCCGGTAGTCGCACCGGGCGTCGCTGGCTCGGGGGTCGCGGGCGTGCGTCTGCTTCTGGATGAGGGCGTCCTGGTCCCAGACCATGTGATCGCGCCAGCTGCCCTGACCTGGCGACGGCACCCCATAGACGACCGCCAGGTAGACGCGTTCGGCCTCGTGCCTGCGGAACTGATCCTTCAGACGCGCCTGGGTGTCAGGACGGGTCGCGAACATGACGAGCCCGGACGTATCGCGGTCGATCCGATGCACCACCAGCGGACGCCGGCGGCCTTTGGGCCGGAGGTGATCCGTCAGCGCCTGCTCCACCGACGGCGCCTCCGCACGGCGCGGCAGCGGCACCGTGAGCAACCCCGCCGGCTTGTTGACGATGACGAGCGCATCGTCTTCGTAGACGATCGGCAGTTCACCCGGCCGCGGCGGACGCTGGGTCAGCCTGCGTGAGCTTCCGGGCCGATCCATCCAGACCTGGACGTTCTCACCCGCCACCAGCCGCCGCGCGGCATCCGCGGGACCGGCCTCGGTGTCGCTGATGAAGACCTTCCCGCGTTCGAGAGCCTCCGAGGCCCGTCGCCGCGAGCCGAGGCGCGCCCCGTCTGCGAGAAACTTGTCGAGGCGCAGGCCGGCGTCCGCCGGTGTCACCACCCAGCGCTGCCCTGCCGCACCTTGGTCGGCCACCGTGCGTCCCTTCGCTAGCGCCGGATCGGGGCGGCGAGACGGGCTGTGACGCCGCCGATCGAGGAGTGCATCGCGGCGCCTACACGAGCGCCGATTCGGATTCGGGAACGCTGTAGCTGAAGCTGAGAACCAGCGTCAGCGTGAGGCAGACCGCCGCGGAGAGATACGGCATCGCCTCGCCGTAGCGTTGCAGCGCCGCGTTGCCCCAGACAGGTCCGATCGCGCGGCCAAGGCTCTCCATCGCGCCGGCGGCGCCCTGCACGCGCCCCTGCTCGTCGCGCCGCCCCGCGCGGCTCACGAGGGCTCGAGATCGTCGGATGGCCGAAGCCGATGCCGAACGCCAGCGGGACGAGCGCAATGGTCAGCGCGATTACGCTCGGTGCCATCGTGGCGCTCACCAGGCCGAGCGCTGTAAAGGCGAGGCCCAGCATGAAGGTCGGCTTGTCGCCCAGACGGTGCACGATCGGGCGAATGAGCAGGCCCTGCACCACCGCGCCGAGCACGCCGAACGCCGCGAAGAAGTACCCGGTCTGCGAAACGCCGAAGCCGAAGCGCCGCGCCATGAACAGCGCGAACGTCGTCTGGAAGATGGCGAAGGCGAACCAGTAGACGAAGTCGATCCAGAGCATCCGGCGCAGGCCGGGGCGGCGCATCATCGCGGCAAGGTTGCGGAACGGCATGCCCGTGCCGGCCGCCTGCCGGTGGACGGTTTCGGGGAGCCACAGCCACGCCATGAGCAGCGCGACCAGCGTGAGCGCCGCGGCGGCCCAGATCGGCGCCGTATAGCTGATCTTCGCGAGCACGCCGCTCAGCGCCGGGCCCATGATGAAGCCCAGTCCGAACGCCGCGCCGATCAGCCCATACGCACGAGCGCGATCCTTCGGTTCGGTGACGTCCGCCACGTAGGCGCGCGCGGTCGAGATGTTGCCGCCCGACAGACCGTCAACGATCCGCGCGAGGAAGAGCATCGTGATCGACTGGGCCATTGCCAGCATGACGAAGCTCGCGACGGTGCCGGCCAGGCTGAAGATCAGCACGGGACGCCGGCCGTATCGATCCGACAGGTCGCCGAGCACCGGCGCCGCAATCAGCTGGCAGGCCGAGAACACGGCGAACAGCAGGCCGATGGTGAGCGGCGACGCGCCGAAGGTCTCGGCGTAGAACGGCAGCAGCGGGATGATGATCCCGAAGCCGACCAGGTTGACGAAGATCGTGAGGAAGATGACGAGCAGCGGCCGGTTCACTGAGGGGTGCCCTTCCCCGCGCGCGGCCCCTTGAAGTCGCGCGTCGGCGGGTGATCGAGGTTGGCGAGCCGCCAGGCCGTCTCGTAGACCAGCTCCGAGATGCGCGTCAGCTTCGGAAACTCGATCTTCGACACTTCGTCAGTGTTGGCGTGGTAGTCCGGGTGCAGGCCGGTCGTGAAGAAGATGATCGGGATGCCCATCGCCGCGTAGCTGTAGTGGTCGCTGCGGTAATAGAGCTGCTCGGGATCGGCCGGATCGTTCATCTCGTAGTCGAGGGTCAGCGGCTCGTCGAGCGTCCGGTTCGCCGCCTGGTTCATCTCGTGGAGCTCACTGCTGATGCGATCGGAGCCGACGAGATAGACGGTGTTCGCCTTCGCTCGGATTGTCGTCGCGGTTGCGCCCGATCATGTCGATGTTCAGTTGCGCGACCACTTGATCGATCGGCACGGTCGGCTAGTCGGCGAAGTAGCGCGATCCGTACAGGCCGCGCTCCTCGCCGGCATGCCAGACGAACAGGACGGAGCGCCTGGGCCGCGGCCCCTGCGCGAAGGCACGGGCCAGCGCCATCAGCGCCACGGTCCCTGAACCATCGTCGTCAGCGCCGTTCCAGATGCGATCGGACTGGGCGCTGGCCGACACGCGTCCCGGCGCGCGGGCGCGGCTGCCGTTCGCCGACGGATCGCTCTGGGATACCCGACGTGGTCGTAGTGCGCGCCGAACGCGACATAGGTCGACTTGAGCGCCGGGTCGCTGCCCTCGACGATCGCGACGATGTTCTGCGTGCGTTGCGTGCGAAGGATCGCGTAGTCGGTGTCGATGTTGAACGTGATGCGGACGTCGTCGAGGCGAAATCCGGCGAGCGGCTCCCGCGATTCCGCCTTCCTCTTGAGCTCGTCGTATCGAACCGGCGCACGGCTGAACAGGAACTGCAGGAGGGCATCGCTGCCGGTCAGGGCCGGCGCGATCTGGCGATCGAGCCGCCAGGCGCTCGTGAAGTCGGGGCGTTCGGGGGCCGCCTGCCCCGCCTCGGACGCCGCCCGGCCTCGGGCGTCCTGGCTGGCGGCCGGTCGTTCCTCCGCGCGCCCGGATGGGGGTCCGATCGATGCGGCCGCGCGCACCTGCTCCGTGAGCCACCGGCCACGCGTGCCCAGCACGCGGCGACCTATGTCCGTATTGACGGCCTGCGGGCCGTTCGTGCCAAGGAAGATCACGGCGGCGTCGCGGTAGTCCTTTCCGCGAAGGTCGGAATAGTTGGCGGCAGGCGCATCGAGGCCGTAGCCGGCAAACTCCACGTGCGTGACCGTAAAGGTCCGCCGGGCGCCTGAGTACCGACGGAAAGGTAATCCCCTCGCCGTCCTTGAACGTCCGCGATTCGCGCCCCACCTGCACCGTCACCGACGAACGGCTGGTCGCACGCACACTGTCCACTTTCACGACCTGGAGGTAGGTGCCTTCATCGCCGGCCGGCCTGACGCCCCACTCCTGCAGGTGCGCCTGGATGTAGCCCGCCGCCAGCCCGAGTCCCTCTGAAAAGAGCGCGCGTCCCTGGAGTTCATCCGAGGCGAGGTAGGTGAGCCACTGCCTCAGGTCGGTTGCGGTGATGGAGCTGCGTCCGCCTGCGGCGTGCAGGGGCCCTGCCAGAAGGGTGGCCGCAAGGGCAACCGACAATAGTGTCCGGCGACGAATCATCTACGGCCTCCACGGTACTATAGCCGCTTGCCACGGTGACAAACTTCAGGTAGTGTTTTTCCCAAAGCTTCCGCTGCCCACCGTGTCTTTTCGCCTGTTCCCCCTCGCGGCTTTCCGCGTGCCTTCCACCCAGCAAGGAGATAACTGATTGGCTGTCCGGTTGTTCGTCGGTAACCTGTCGTACGCCACGACCGAGGCGGACCTGCGCGCCTATTTTGGCGCCGTGGCCCCGCCGTCGCAGGTCGTGCTCCCCGTAGACCGGGAAACAGGTCGCCCGCGCGGATTTGCGTTCGTCGAGTTCATAGACCGGTCGCATGCCGAAACGGCTATCCAGCGGTTCAACGGGCAACCATTCAACGGCCGGCCGCTCGCGGTGAGCGAAGCACGGGCGCGCGAGGACCGCGGACCCGGTGGACCGCGGCCGGGCGGTCCAGGTGGAGGGTTCGGCGGACCGCGTCCGGTCCCCGGGGGCTTCGGCGGACCGCGTCCGGCGGGCGGTGGGTTCAGCAGTCCTCGTCCCGGCGGTTTCGGACCACCGCGGCCGTTCGACCCGGCGGGTCCGCAGCCTTCCCGGAACCGGAACTTCGGCCCCGATGCGAAGCCGCAACGCGGTCCGAACGCCAAAGCGAAAAAGAAGGAATCGGAGAAGCCCCGCGGGCCGATCCCGACCAAGGTCACCGGCCGTTCCTTCTCGCTCGACGACGACGGAACCACCACCGACGAGGTCGTCGCCCCGGATATCGACGATTTCGCAACGAGCCGGCAGGACGAGCCTGCCGACGACGAGTAGCTTCAGCACCGCGCGGTGTCCTGCGGCGGACGCCAACGTCCGCCGCGAAGACGTCACGACATGACCGACAACGCCTGGTCCCTCGTGCTGCAGCACCTCCGCCAGACGATCGAGCCTGACGAGTACCGGCGCTGGTTCCTCGCCTCCGCGCAGGCGAGCGACGCCGGCGATCAGCTGTCGGTCTGGGTGCCGTCGACGACTGACGGCCGCCACATCACTGTCAACTATCTCGAACAGATCCACAAAGAACTCGAGCGGCTCGGTCGCCCCGACGTGAGCGTCCGGTTCGTTGCCACCGGCTACGGCGACGAGGACGAGACCGACGAGTGAAAAGACTGTGACTTCGGCCTGATCGACCGGGCCGGTCCGCGCCGCGGGGTTTACGATCCGCTGGTGAAGGGATCGGATCGGTGACCTGGTACCGGAGCCTTTACTGGCGCGTCGCGCTCGGGTTCATCGCGTGCCTGGCACTCCTCCTGGTCGTGCAGGCCATCCTCTTCGTCTGGATGATGGCGCAGGCCGGATCGGCCGTGCCCAACCAGCCGCCCGAGCGGCTGGCACTGGTGGTGGCAGCGGACGTCGCACAGGCACTCGAGAACGATCCGGCGCTCGACATCGAGCGGTACGTGCGGCAGGAGTTCGCGCGCGACACGCAGCCGTTCGTGGTGCTGCTGCCGGACGGACGCACGATCAACATCGGCGAGCCTCAGATGCCCGACGCGCTGCTGCAGGACGCGCGGGCACGGCTCGATGCGCTGCGCACGCTCGATCCCGCGCGGCTCGGTCGTGGAGGTCCCTTCGGACGCGGACGGCCGCCACGCTTCCCTGACGGAAGCCCGCCTCCCGGGCCCGCGCCAGGACCCTTCGAGCGCCCGCCGGACGGCCGCATCCCCAACGGTGGTGTGCCTCCGGACCGATTCGACCCCGACGATCGCGCGGTGCGCCAGGGGCGTGCCGGCACGCCTGGTCCCGGCTTCCGCAGCGCGCGCACGGCACCGATCGTGGCGAACAACCGCGTCGCGGGCCTGGTCGTCGTTCCGCCACGCCCGCCGTTCGTCTTCCTGCTCGCGCGCTATGCGCCGACGCTCATCACGGTCGCCCTGGCAACGCTCGTCGTGGGTGTTGCCCTTGCGGCGATCGTCGTGTTCGGGCCGACCCGGCGGCGACTCAAGGCGGTAGAAGACGCAGCACGCCGGCTGGGCGGCGGCGATCTCACGGCCCGCGCGCCGGCCGACGGACACGACGAGGTCACCGCGGTGGCATCGGCCTTCAACGCGATGGCCGGCGATCTCGCCGCGCGGACCGAGGCGCTCGTCGCGGCCGACCGGGCGCGACGGCAGCTGCTCGCCGACGTGTCGCACGAGCTGAACACGCCGGTAACCGCCATGCGAGGCTATCTCGAAACGCTCGCGATGCCGGAGCTCGGACTCGACCCCGCCACCCGCGCGCGCTACCTGTCCATCGTTGGCGACGAGACCGCACGTCTCGAGCGCATCATCGGCGATCTGCTGGACCTCGCGCGGCTGGAAGGGGGTGGCGGCACGTTCACGATGGGCATTGTGCGGATCGACGAGCTGTTCGCACGCGTGCGCGCCCGGCACGAGCGTGCCGCGGACGCAGCGGGCGTGACGTTCCAGGCGGACGTGGACGCGGGCGCGAATCTGATCGATGGCGATACGGCGCGCCTCGAACAGGCGCTGCAGAACCTGGCGGCGAACGCTCTCCGGCATGCGCCGGAACGAACCGCCGTGTCATTGCGGGCCACGCGCTCCGGCGACACCGTCACGATCGCCGTGTCCGACGAGGGGCCGGGCATTCCGCCTGACCACCTGCCGCATGTGTTCGATCGTTTCTACAAGGTCGATCAGGCGCGCGCCGCGGAGTCGGAAGCCGGCGGCGGGAGCGGCCTCGGGCTTTCGATCGTCAAGGCGATCGTCGAGCGTCACGACGCGACGATACGCGTCGAGAGCCGGCCCGGACACACCGTGTTCGAGATCGCGGGGCTGCGGGCCGCGCGCCCGTAGCAGCGCCTGCCCTGGTGTCCGGGATCGGGCCCGATTCTCGCGTCCGCCTGAGGGCAGACGGTCGTTCAGCGGACGGGCGGGGCCGGCGTTGAAGGACGCTCCCCGAAATCGCTCGAACGCGAGTCGCGCAGCTGCCCGAGGATCTGCTCGCGGAGCCAGTTCACCGGCTGCGGATGGCGCGCCACGAACGCCTGCCACTCGGCCTCGGACAGCGAGACGGAAATCACGCGGTCACGGTCGGTGTTCATGGAAGCACTCTAACGGCCCGCGTGGCGGCGCGCCATAGAATGTTCTGATGGCGTCCATCCATCAGGGTCATGCGATACGGACGCGCCCCTGCTCCGGCACGAGCTGGAGGCGTCCCTTGATCTCCTCGAAGGCCTTCAGCAGCTCGTGGATCAGACGGGGCACGCGATTGGCGCGCGCGTAGACCCAGCCGGTCTGTCGGATGAGCTCGTGCCGCTCGATCCTCGAGCAGAAGAACTGCCCGGCACGCACCTCACGCGCGACCGCCTGGTAGGGCACGATGCTGATGCCGAGTCCGGTCTTGACCATCGCCTTGATGATCTCGACGTTCTCCGTGTCCATGACGACGCTCGGCTCCACTCGCTCGGTGACGAACATGCCGTCGATGACTCGACGCGTCGCCGAGCCGGGCTCGAAGAGGACGAACGGCTCGCCGGCCAGGTCCTGCGGCTCGATCGACTTCTTCCGCGCGAGCCGATGCGTCGGCATGGTCACCAGCAGCAATTCCTCGCGCATCACGGGGACGGTGACGAGATCGGACTCCTCCACCGGCAGCGTGAGCAGGCC
This sequence comes from uncultured Acidobacteriota bacterium, assembly GCA_963748265.1. Lineage (GTDB taxonomy): Bacteria > Acidobacteriota > Vicinamibacteria > Vicinamibacterales > CAVVIG01 > CAVVIG01. Next base: position 688,185 of record CAVVIG010000010.1, read on the forward strand.
GGCATCATGGCGGCCGGAGCGGATCTCGTCGAGCGCGCGCGTAGCCGTCGCCACCGTCACGCGGACATCCAGCTCGGGATGCACGCGCTTCACGTGCTTCAGGAGCGGTGGAAACACGTAGAGGCACACCGTCATCCCGCCGGCGAGCCGCAGCGTGCCGCGTAGCGCGCGCGTGTGATCGGTGATGGCGCCGACCGTGTCGCGCACGTCCTGGAAGACGCGCTGTCCGAGCTGCACCAGGCTCTCGGCTGCCGGTGTCATCCGGACCTGCCGGCCGACGCGCAGGAAGAGCGGCTCGCCCAGTTCCTCTTCGAGGAGCGCGATCTGGCGGCTGATGGCGGACTGCGACACGTGCAGCTTCCGCCCGCACGCAGTGAACGAGCCGGTCTCCGCGATTGCCTGGAGGATCTCGAGCTGTCGCAGGTCCATCGGTTCGCTCAGGATTGCAGAATTGCCGGATTGCGGCAAGGATCGTACGACAGCATGGATGCGCGCTACTTTCTGATCAGCACCGATGGCCGTCACTACGGACCCCTGTCGGCAGACGATGTGCGGACCTGGCTCGCCGATGGACGCGCGAGCCGCCACTCACGCTCGCGGCGTGATTCGGAGGAGCGCTGGCAGCCGCTTCGCGAGATGCCGGAGTTCGAGGAAGCCACGCGGCCGCCCATGGTCGGCAGCGTGCTGGATTCTGCAGACGCGTCGCGCGTCGGCGAGCCCGGCGCGGTAGAAGGCACGGACGAAGGTCCGCAGCTCGATCCCGTGAGCTGCTTCCAGCGTGGCTGGTACGTGCTGATGCAGGACTTCGCGTTGCTTACCGGGTGGACCCTCCTTGTGAGCATCGCGGTCGGGGCGGCGGGATTCGTGCCGCGAGTCGGGCTGCTGGCAGCGTTCATCACCGACCAGGTGCTGCGCCCCGGGCTGTACGTGCTGGACCTCTCTCGCATCCGCGGCAACCCGCAGACAGCCTGGCGCGCGGCGACGATCGTCGCCGCATCGCTGCCGACACTCCTCCTTGCCGCGCTCGCGCAGCTCGCGCTCGAAACGCTGGGACTGTTCCTGCTGATCCTGCCCGGCATCTACCTGGTGGTCGGCTACGCCTTCACCCTGCCGCTCATCGTCGATCGGGGGATGCCGGCGTGGGCGGCCATGGAGCTGAGTCGTACCACGGTTCACCGGCACTGGTGGTCTGTGTTCGGCCTGCTCCTCGCGCAGGCAGCTCTCATCGTGCTGGGCGCGCTCGCCGCCGGCATCGGCCTCGTCTTCGCGATGCCGTTCTGCACGGCCGCCCTGATGGTGGCCTACGAGGAGCTGTTCGGACGGCGCTGAGGCTCAGACCGCCGGCGCGTGAACCCGCACATCCGCGATCCACCACGGGATGCCAGGCTCGTTGCCGTTCTGGCGAAGCCGGATGTAGCGAGCCCGCGCGGCCTCGATCTCGATCGTCAGCGGTGCGCTGCCCGGGTCCGCGATCGCCGCGCGAACGGTGAGCGCCGCGGTTTCACCGCTCCACACGCGGCGCCATGTCTGGCCGTCGGAGGACAGCTCCACGTCGAGCTGACGGGGATGGCCGAACGCAAACGCGCCCATGGCGAGCACGACGGCGCCGATCGCGTGCTCGCTTCCAAGGTCGAGCAGCACCTCTTCCCCTCCAATCTGAGGGACACCCGTTCCCCAGGCGGTACGCACGTCGCCGTCGAGCATGCGCGCCACCTCGCCCGCGTGTGTGGACGGGTGCACGGCCGCCACCGCGATCGGAGCGCCCAGCGGCCGGGAGGGTGCCGGCGTGCCTGGAACGACGAACGTCGTCCAGTTGCCGTGGCGCACCGGCGGTGCAAGCCCCAGTTCCGCGAGTCCCCTTTCCAGTCCGGACGCATCGGCGCGGGTCCGGTCGATCGCGACGCCAATCGTGCCCGCCGACTCCGCCAGCACCGCGAACTGGCCATCGCGGATGGCGTGCGCCAGCGGCAGGTAGTGAGGCGGTGCGTAGCCGCTGTAGCCGTTCACGATCGGCCGTTCGTGCTGCATCGATCGATAGATCGCGCCGAAGTCGACGTCGGGTGCGCCGATCGGCAGTTCCACGATCGCGTCGACGTCGCGCCACGCGGCGATGGCAGGCGCGGGAGCAGCGGCAGTGGGCAGCCGCACCCAGCCGTCGAGCACGAGCCCGCCAGCCACCAGCGCAATCAGGGCCGTTCGCCGGCGGCCGCGCGTCCAGGTGGCGAGCGCGATCGCGACGAGGACCGCTTCGCAGAGCACCGCCAGCATCGCGAAGCGGGCGGGCACCCTCAGGACGTCGAATCCAGGCAGCCGCATCAGCCACGCGTAGGGCGGCTCGTACAACAGCGGGCGCCCGAGCAGGCGGGGCTCGGGACCGAGGGCGAGCAAGTACATCGCCGCCGTCGCGAGCAGGTAGAAGCCCGCAACCGACCGCTCGCGCCAGTGGCGCCGGACCCAGGGCCCGCCCAGGAAGGCACCGATCCGCGCGCCAACGGCGATCGAGAACGGCTTGTGGAAGTTCCCGACGGTCAGCGGCCCGATGGCCCACGGACCGACGACCACGGTGCTGAAGGCCACGAGGGCCGCACCGGCCGACACGAGGATCAGCAGCCGGTTCCAGCGGGCAGGCACGATATCCCCCGCCTCCGCCGCACGGTCGCGCGTCAGCGTCCGCGCGACGGCAACCGCGGCAATGACCAGCAGAGTGAGACCCGGAAAGAGCGCCGTCTCAGGACGCGCGAGCCCAAGGCGTCCGCCCCACAACTGCAGGTCGGGCGCGGCCGCGAAGAAGTCCGCGAGGTCGGCACCGAAACGGCGGACTTCGGTGATATCGCGCACCAGGTGCAGCGACTCGTGCACGCGCCGGTAACGCCAGAGCACCGGCACCAGCGGAACTGCCGCACACGCCCAGGCCACCAGAATCGGCACGGCGCGCCGGAGCGGCCGCATGAACCAGAGCATCCAGAGCGCCACGAGCACCGACACGTGAAACAGCGCGTAGCCGTTGGTCACCGACTGAGCGAGCCACGCGGCGCCGAAGAGCGCGAGCCACCGGGTGCGACGGTCGCGCGCGTATCGATGCAGCGCGAACAGGACGAGCGGCGCCCAGTGGTCCGACAGCACCTGGATGTGCGAGAGCTGCTGCATCCGGTACGGGGCGAGCATGAAGACGAGGCCTGCCGCAACCGCCGCATCCTGGCGGCCGGTGAGCTCCCGGGCCAGGGCGAAGGCGGCGAGGCCGCAGAGCGGAAACGAGAGCGCGAACGCGGCGTTGTAGGCGGCAACCGGATTGCCGGTGAGCGCCTGCACGACGCCGGAGATCGGGAGAAGGCCGATGAGGAGTTCAGAGAGCGCAAGGGCGCTCGCCATCGGATGGAACATCGGTGCGTTCCACCACGCGGAGGTCAGCGGCCACGCCCGCGTGCTCCACCAGAGAATCCAGGTATTGAGGACGGGGTCGCCGGCGTCGTGGGGGAACGCCGAGCCGAACCGGGTCGCGAGCGGCATGAGCAGCGCACCGGTGATCGCGCCGTAGATGACGGCCGGGACCGCCCAGCGCCGCATCACCGCGCGCCTAGCGATCGACCGGCGTCCTGACGAGCCACTCCATCGCTTCCCGGACGAGCGGACGCGGTGCGCCGTGCCCACCCTCGTGCTCGTGATAGATCACGTCGTAGCCCTCTTCCTCCAGCTGCGGCACGACGCGGCGGGCGGTGCGGTCGATCGGCATCTGCGTGTCGTTGGTGCCGTGCGCGATGAAGATGTGCGGCTTCCCCTGCTTGCGGAGCGGCGCCATCATGCTCGAGGCGAAGATGATCAGGTGGTTGAACCGATCGCCGTAAGCCAGGCCCATCGCGAAGGCGTAGGTCGCGCCGTCCGAGACGCCGCCGAGCCCCACGCGCGCCGGATCGATCGTGAGGTACTGAGTCACCTCGCGGAACGCCTCGCCGATGTAGCGGACGTCCGAATCGAATCCCGGCGCCTCCTGTCCCCAGGTGATGCCGCGCGACTCGGGCGCGATCACAATCACGCCGAGCTCCTCGGCGATCGGAAACACGAACCGTGCGCCCTCCGCGGATCCGCCGAGGCCGTGAAGCATCACGAGGAGCGGTGTCGGCACGCCCGGCTTGTAGGACTTGGGGACGAACATCAGGCCGTCGCGGTCACCGTCCGAGATGCGCATCCGGCGCTCGCCGTACGGAACGTCGCTGGCAGGCAGTGTCTGTGCCCCTGCGGTTCGAAGTGGGGCGAGTGCGCCTGCCGCAGCGAGAGCCAGGAATGTGCGCCGATTCATGAGCCGGCACGGTACTACGTGCGTGGCCCGGCCGCAAGGCACTCGGCGCGCGCAGGAGCGGTGCACGCCGCTTTCCTTATAGCGTGGACGACACTACGTGGTGGAGACCGCCGCCCAATCGAGTCCGGCGCACGGAAAGCTCGTACCCGCGTCGAAGCGCAGTCCGAACGACTCGTCGAGCACCATCAGCAGTTCGTGCGGCGTCGCGAGCAGCCGCGTGTCGGCGCGTCCGTCGCGGCCCCGCACGCTCAGCTCACGATCCAGCAGCGTGACGCGCCCTCCGCCAGGCAACGCGCGCGCCGCAATCAGGCGGTGCCGGAAGTGCGACTGGGGATTGGCGCTGGTGTACCAGTTCGCCACTTCCCGATCGATGAGCGGCATCTCCTCGCCGGTGAACTCGTACACGTCGGCCCACTCATCACCGAATCGCACCTGGTGGAACAGCCGGCCTGCCTCCCGGACGATGCGGCGGGGCTCGTGGGGCGTGGACTGCTCTCCGTCGACGTCGAGGCGGATCGGCGAGGAGAGCGACACCCCGCCGATACCGACGTCGGCGAGCCAGGGCACGCCGTCGATGTCCACGCGGAGGAACATGTGCGTACGGGCCGGAATGTAGTCCTTGGGGCGCTGCAGCCGCACGCGCGCACTGAGCGGCGTGACCTCGAACCCCAGCGACTGCAGAACGAGCAAAAACAGTCCGTTCTGCTCGAAGCAGTAGCCGCCGCGCCGATCGGTCACGAGCTTCCGCTGGATCGCCTCGGGTGTCAGCCCGATCGGGCGGCCGAGCAGCACGTCGAGGTTCTCGAACGGGATGACCTCCACGTGCCGCGCGGCGATGCCGGCCAGCGTCTCGAAGCTCGGAGCGGTTGGCCCGGCGTAGGCGATACGGCCGAAATACGCATCGACGTCAATCAAGATCGGCGTGCTCCGAGGAGTCTGGCGGGTTGCCGTCTGCGGCGAGCCACACGACCGCCGCGCTGCGCGTCTCGAACAGGTCGAAGTGACGATCCCTCCGCTCCGCGGCGAGCAGCTCGTGGAAGCGCGTGCTCGCGGTCGCCGCGCGGTCGCTGACGACCGCCAACCGCACGCGATAGTTGCGCAGCTTCTGCAGGACCTCGCCCGCGTCGAGAGAGCTGACGTCGAAGAACTGCGGCGGCAGGTTCGAGGCGTCGAGGAGCGCGCGCTTTCGTGTGCGCCGAGAAACAGGCCTCCAGAAGGCGGCCGACGTCGCGCGACGCGTTGAGGAACGGCGTGTCGGCGCACCTTCCACGAGCGTCACCCCCTGCTCGTCGACAGCGCGGAGCTCCATGTCAACGCTCCGGAACCTGTCGGAACGACCGCATGAAGACCTCGCGATCTTCGGCGCCGGCGATTGCCGCGCCGATGCGGGCCGCTTCGGCGTAGTGCTCTGCGTGCAGATCGGCCTGGCCCGCCGCCCTGGCCGCGGCCGCGAGGGTCGCGTGGGCGAACGCCTGTTCCCAGTCCGGAGCCTCGTGTTCGTTGAAGTAGTTGAAGCTGGCCATCGCGTAGCGCAGGGCCAGCGGACCGTCACCGGCCACCGCGTGAGCAAATCCAAGCAGCATCTGTGCGCGGGCCGCGTGGAGATCGGTCCCCACCCGCGCCCAGTGCCACGCTGCCGCATGGGCGGCGTGCAGCAGTTCGTGCCCTTCAGCGGGCGTGCGGGACGGCAGCTCGATCAGCTCCCACGCGCGGTTGTTGCACGCCACGGCGAACCACTTCTGCCACTTCGCGATCTCGTCGGAGGAGGGGCGTCCGCTCATGACCGCATGATACCTCCGCATGGAACGTCCACCTTACCGTCCCATGCGGAGACAGGGCCGTGCGGTCAGGCGCCGGGCGCGCGATAGGACACGGTCTTCTTGCAAGCCGCGTCCATTTCCGCAGGGGTGATCAGCGGTATCGTGCTCACGTGCACCGCGCTAGTTGAATTCACGGCGAGACTCAGAGCGATGCCGGAGGTAACGTCGGGCACGTCCACAATGACGTAGGCATCGGCGTCGCCGAACGCGAAATAGAAGGCTTCGATCGAGCCTCCGAGCGCTTTCATCGACTTTTCCACCGCCTCGCGGCGAGCGGTCCCACCATCCTTGAGCAATCCGCGGGCTCCCTCCGCGTTGTACGACGCCTTGACCATGAACTTGGCCATCGCTTCCTCCAGTCTCTCTCGTGCGGGTGCGCCCGCCAGTTATTGGCGGGCGCGCCATCATACACAGCAGGCCGTCGCCGAAGCGGCCCTGTCGTCTCACGCGCGTAAGGCTCCGAACCAGCTCAGGCAGAGACAGCCGGCGAGGAGCGGTCTGATGCGTCGTAACAGCTAAGCGCGGTCGGGAAGCAGGACGGGTCGAGCGTCTCGTGTCCACCCTTCGTCCCACGTGGGACGGGCCGATCGGCGCGCGCCGGTACGCAGCCGTTCGAGCGTGGCCTGGTCGCCAGGGAATGTCTCGAACAGCTCGAAGAGCACGTCGGCCAGCTGGCGCCCGGTCGAGAACAGCAGGCCGTTGTCGCCGTGACGCACACGCTCGGCGAGGCAGGCACCGTAGTCCAGCGCGCACACCGGGACGCCAGCGCCGAACAGGTCGGCGACCTTCATCGGGATGTCGAGCCCCGACGAGGAGCGATGCAGGCAGAGACCGATGTCGGCGCTGCCGACGACACGCGGGTACTCCTCGGGCTCGAGCCACCGCGTGCGGAGCTGCACGCGTCGCGCGGGGAGCCCCGCGAACAGCCGCTCGAATCGCGTGCGTCGCGCGCCGTCACCGGTGACGAGGATGACCATGTCCGTGAAGCGGCGTCCCGGCGCGGCCGATTCCCACCCGCGGATGCGCTCCTCGAGGCGCGGCACCGCGTCGACGATGACGTCGAAGTCTTCGTCTTCCGTCCAGCTCGTCGGACAGACGACGAGCGCACTTCCGCCGAGGCGCACACCAAGCCTGCCGAACAACGCCTGGCGGAAACGCTCGCGATCCGTCCGCTCGATCGGGGCGAAGACCGATGCCGGGCGATCGTAGAGCACGGTCGGCCGCGCGACGCCGAAGCGGCTCTCCAGCCACGCCGCCATGCCGCGCGAGACGCAGATGTTGGCGTCGGCAAGCCGCGCGTCGCGCCTCTCGTACCATCGCGCGAGCCGGACGACGGGGTGCCAGCGTCCGAGCCGCATACGCAGCACCGTGTACCCCACGTTGTGCCAGTCCACGACCACGCGCACGTTCTTGTGGTGGAGCGTCAAGCGCGACACCGCAAGCGTCGGAAACGCGGGAGGGTTCTGCAGGAGCACGAGATCGGGCTGCGACAGCGAGCGCAGCACGCTCCACAGGCGGCCGCTGACACGCAGTGTGTCGAAGACCGCGACGCTCGCGTAGGCCACGCTCGAATCGTGCGCCAGCCGCTTCACCGACGGGGCGACGCGGTGGACGGTGATCCGCGGATCGTCGGTGATGGCCTTCGGCAGCGGCGTCCCTTCCAGGCCGACAAGGTCGACGTCGACGCCGCTGGCGGCGAGCGCGCGGGCGTGATACTGCATGCGTGCGCTTTTGCCGAGATCGGCCAGCGCCAGGACGACAGCGCGCATGGAAAGTTCGGGAGTCGTTTCCGATTATAGTCGCTACGCGCTCCGTTTCAGGCGATCCTCGATGATCCGCACGACCGCGGTCTCCCCGGCGTCGAGGGCACCGGCGCGCACGATGCGCGGACGCGCCGCGATGGCCCGGATGGTCGCGCCGTCCATGTAGGCGTCCAGAATCGCCGGATGGATGTAGCACTTGCGGCAGACCGCGCGCGTGTTCCCCAGCCTCCTGGCGACCTCCTCGATCGCCCGCACGACGTTTCGCCTGGCCTCGGCTTTCGTCCGGTGTCCGGCGATCCCCGCGAGCGCCTGCGCCGCGAGCACCGTACCTGCCCACGTGCGGAAGTCCTTGGCCGTGAAGTCCTGCCCCGCGACCGCCTTCAGGTAGTCGTTCACGTCCGCGGACCCGACGGCCTCCCGCTTCCCATCGCCATCCACGTACTGAAAGAGGTCGTACCCCGGAAGGTCCCGGCAGGCCTTGACGATGCGGGCGAGGTGGCGATCCTCGAGATCGATTGCGTGCGCGATGCCTCCCTTGCCGCGGAACTCGAACCGCACGTGGCCTCTCGTGACCCGCGCGTGGCCGTCCTTCATGGTCGTGAGCCCCACCGACCCGTTGTGCCGCGCGTACTCGTCGTTGCCCACGCGAATCAGCGTCTTCTCCAGCAACTGGACGACCGCGGCGAGCACTTTCTCGCGCGGGAGACCGGGCTGCGCGAGATCGGCGGCGGTCCGCCGGCGGATCGCCGGAAGCGCCTCGGCGAACGCGATGAGACGGCCGTACTTCACCTCGTCGCGCACCTCGCGCCAGCGCGCGTGATAGCGGTACTGCTTGCGGCCGCGCGCGTCGCGGCCAGTCGCCTGCAGGTGACCGTTTGGCAGCGGGCAGATCCAGACGTCGGTCCAGGCAGGAGGTATGGCAAGGCTGCGGATGCGCTGCAGTCCGATGGGATCGCGGAGCGGGCGGCCGTCAGGCAGGATGTATCGCGCGCGCGTGCGGCCCAGCCGCCGGATGCCGGGCATCGTCTCGTCGTTGACGTACCGAAGGCCGGCGACACGCGCCGACTCGAGGGGGTTGAGCGGTACTGGCGCCTCGCGCGTCGCGGATCCCCGCGCGGATGCGCGCGTGCGGACCGCAGTCCGCAGGCGCGTCCGAACGGCGGCCGCCCGGCGCTGAGCGACGCCGAGCCGCCGCCATGTCGACGGAATCTGCATCGCGCTACTTCTGAGGCTTGACCTCGAGGCCGTTGGCAAAGTCCTTCACGCCCGGAGCGCCCTTCACCAGGTCGGTGACCTTCGACTTCTCGGCTGCCGTCCGGACTTCGCCCTTGATCGTGACGACGCCGTTGTTGACGTCGAAGTTGATGTCGCGGTCGCGCAGCACCTGGTCCTGATCGACCATGTCACCCAGGACGCTGCGAATGCGGCCATCCAGATCGTCGGCGCGCGTCTCGCCCATCCCGCCGACGGTGACCTCGTTCAGCACCTTGCCCGATGTCCCGACGGCTGTCTGCGCGACCTCCGCGGCCCGCTCACGTTCGCGCGGCGAGTCCACGGTGCCTTTCAGGTGCGCAACGCGAGCCTCACTGTCCCAGTCGACGTTCACGTCCTTGATGTTGGCTTCGTCGAGTGCCAGCTTCGTTCGATCGGTCGGGTCCTGTACTTCCGCCCTGCTGCACGCGCCCGCACCGAGGGCGAGCGTGAGCGCGAGGGCTACGCTGATCTGACTCACACGCATGACTCCTCCACGTCCGGCACTCGTGCCGGCAATGCAACCGCATGCGAACGGTCGCCACGGTTTCCTGTAGCAAGGAGCCGACCACCAGCGTGCGAGGTCAGATCAGGAACTGGGCCATACGCGTCCGCCGGTGATGAGCCGAACACGACGCTGCATCGTGATGTAGGACCACGCCCACTCCGACATGACGGCGATGCGGTTGCGGAAGCCAATCAACCAGAAGATGTGGATGAAGAGCCAGATGAGCCACGCCACGAATCCAGAGACCTCGAGCGGCCCGATGTCGGCGACCGCCGAGCCGCGGCCGATGGTTGCCATGCTGCCGTAGTCGCGGTAGCGGAACGGCCGCAGCGGTTCGCCGCGGATGGCGTGCAACACGTTGCGCGCGGCGTGCGCACCGCCCTGCTTCGCGACCTGCGCAACACCGGGCAGCCACTCGCCATCCTGCTGCAACGCGCAGATGTCGCCCGCGACGAAGACACGTTGCACGCCCGGCACCATCAGCGTCGGCTCCGCCAGAACGCGCCCCGCGCGATCGAGCGGTGCGCCGAGCGACGCGGCAATCGGCGACGCGGCCACACCAGCGGCCCAGAGCACGGTCTCGGCGGCGATCCGTTCCTCACCAATGCGCACGCCCTCCCCATCGACGCCCGTGACGATCGCACCGGTACGGACCTCCACACCGAGGCGCGTGAGCGACCGGCGCGCCCGCTCCCGCAGCGGCGGCGGAAACGTGCCGAGCAGCTGCGCTGCGCCTTCGACGAGCAGGATGCGCGAAGTCTCAGGATGGATGTTGCGGAAGTCCTGCCGCAGCGTTTGACGCGCGATCTCCGCGAGCGCTCCCGCGAGTTCCACGCCCGTCGGGCCGCCCCCGACGATCACGAACGTGAGGAGCCGCCGCCGCGCGGCCTCGTCGCGCTCGCGTTCGGCCGCCTCGAAGGCCAGCAGCACCCGCCGCCTGATCTCCAGCGCATCGTCGAGCGTTTTCAGTCCAGGTGCGCGCGGCGCCCACTCGTCATGACCGAAGTAGGCGTGGGCGGCGCCCGTCGCGACGATCAGGTAGTCGTAGTCGAGGATCGGATCGCGCGCCATCGCGTCGAGCTGCACCGTGCGGCGCACGACGTCGATGCCGGCCACATCGGCCAGGAGAACCTTGACGTTCTTCTGGCGCCGCAGGACCCAGCGGATCGGCGACGCTACGTCGCCCGGCGAAAGCGACGCCGTGGCGACCTGATACAGCAACGGCTGGAAGAGATGGTAGTTGTGCCGATCGATCAGCGTGACGCGGACGGGCTCGCCCGCCAGCGTGCGGGCCGCGTCGAGACCGCCGAATCCACCGCCCAGTATGACGACATGAGGGAGCGCCGGCACTCGGGCGATAATACCGGACATGGCGTCATCAGGCCGATCGCGCGATCACGAACGCTCGAGTCCATTGAACGGTCCACCCACCGTCGTGGACACGGCGTGCCCGCTGGACTGTCCTGATTCGTGCAGCCTGGCAGTGACGGTGCGGAACGGCAAGGTGGTGACGATCGACGGATCGCACCGCAACCCCGTGACAGACGGATATATCTGCGCCAAGGTGCGGAAGTTCGATCAGCGCGTTTACGGCCCGGATCGGCTGCTCTACCCGGCGATCCGCAAAGGCCGCAAGGGCGAAGGCCGCTTCGAGCGCGTGACCTGGGATGACGCGCTCGAACGGATCGCCACCGAGATGACGCGCGCGAAGGCGCAATGGGGCGGTGAGTCGATCCTGCCCTTCTCATACGGCGGCTCGAACGGCCTGCTCACCCAGGACAAGCTGGACGCAACGCTCTGGCGGCGCTTCGGCACGTCGCGTCTCGCACGGACCGTGTGTGCGGCGCCGACCGGCGCGGCGAACATGGCGCTCTACGGCAAGATGCCGTCGGTCACCTACGAGGACTACCCGGAAGCAGCGCTGATCGTGCTCTGGGGCGTGAACCCGAACTCCTCGGGGATTCATCTCGTGCCGTACGTGCGCGAGGCGCAGTAGCGCGGCGCACGGCTCGTCGTGGTCGACCCGCGATCGACGCAGCTTGCGCGCGCGGCCGACGTGCACGTGCAGGTCAGGCCCGGCACGGATGTCGTCGTGGCGCTCGCCATTCACCGGCATCTCTTCGCTCTGGGCGCCGCCGAACAGACGTTCATCCGCGAGCACACGCGCAATGCCGATCGGCTGCGGGAGCGCGCCGAGCCATGGACTTTCGTGCGAGCGGCGGAGGTCGCCGGCGTCGATGCGGCCCAGATAGAACAGGTGGCGGAGCTGTACGCGTGTGCGTCTCCTGCCCTGGTCCGTTGCGGCTGGGGCCTGGAGCGCAACCGGAACGGCGGCAGCGCCGCGGCCGCGATCCTCGCGCTGCCTGCGGTCGGCGCGAAGTTCGGCGTGCGCGGCGGCGGCTACTCCATGAGCAACTCGGCGTCGTGGGGAATCGAGCGCAAGTGGATCGGCGCGCAGGAACCGGCGACGCGCGTCGTCAACATGAACCAGCTCGGACGGACGCTGCTCGACGTCAACGATCCTCCGGTCCAGGTGCTGTTCGTCTACAACTGCAATCCAGTGGTGACTGTTCCCGACCAGCACCGGATCGTCCGCGGTCTCCAGCGCGAAGACCTCTTCACCGTGGTGTTCGAGCAGGTGATGACCGACACGGCGCTGTTCGCGGACGTCGTGCTGCCGGCCACGACCTTCCTCGAGGACTACGATTTCGCGAGGGCGTACGGCCCCATCAGCCTGGACCTGGCGCGGCCGGTCATCGAGCCCGTCGGCGAGTCGCGGTCCAACGCGGACGTGTTCGGCGATCTGTGTCGTCGTCTCAACCTGCTGACCGACGATGACGCATCGGGCGAACTCGACATGATGGTGCAGGTGTTCGACAACATGCCCGGCACGATCGGCGACGACCTGCGCAGAGGCGTGCGCCCCGCGCCCGCCTTTGGAACGCGGCCCGTTCAGTTCGTCGACGTCTTCCCGAACACACCGGATCGCCGGGTGGATCTGTGTCCGGCCGATCTCGACGACGCCGCGCCGGTCGGCCTGTACGGCTATCAGCCAGACCCTGCCACCGAGCAGTACCCGCTCGCGCTGATCTCGCCGTCCAGCGAGCGCACGATCAGCTCGACGCTCGGCGAGCTGCCGCGGGCCGACGTGAAGCTGCTCATGCATCCCGACGATGCGGCGGCGCGTGGGCTCGAGAACAATGACGCGGTGCGCATCTTCAACGACCTGGGCGAGGTGCACTGCACGCTGCGCGTGCTGCCGACCATCAGGCAGGGCACCGTAAGCCTGCCGAAGGGCCTGTGGCGCCGAGCACGCGGAACGGCGTCACGGGAACGGCGCTGGTGCCCGACACGCTCACGGACATCGGCGGTGGCGCGTGCTTCAACGACGCCCGCGTGCAGGTGGCGTCGCTGCCCACGGCGTAGGCTCCCGCCGCTGTCGGTCCCCGACGGCGGCGTCAGCCTGAACGTCCGTCTGTCTTCTAGTAGCTGAACAAGAAGAGCAGGTCGGCGCCGGTGCCCTGTGCGCGGCGGAACAGCGACTGCTGCGTCGATGTGCCCTGCGAGACGTTGGTCTGCAGCCGCAGCCACCTGGCGAGCTCGTATTCGAGGACGAAGTTCGTCGAGTTCTGGTCGCCGATCCCCTGCTGGACGCGCACGTACAGGTTCTGGCCGACCTGCTGACCAAGCGTGACCTCGGGCGCCCCGCCGTTCTCCGGCGCGACGTTGATCTCGAACTGATCGAGGTTCAGCGCGTTGCCAATCGACTGCGCGAGCTGACCGGCGACCGCGCCGGTGGCCAGCGCCTGCGCGCGCTGGGCCAGCGAGATCTGCTGCCCCTCGCCCAGCTGGTTGATCGGCTGGTTGAACACGATGAGCGCGAGGATGTCGGCCTGTTCGAGCGGCGGCGTGCTGCTCAACTCGATCTCGGGCTGCTGCAACGTGCCCCGCACGTTGACGCGCGCCTCCACGCCCTGGATCACGCGCTGAGTCCGGATGTCGAGCGACGGGTTCATCTCCTCGAGGCCGTCGAAGCGGATCGCGCCGTCGCGGAGGATCTCGAAGCGGCGGCCCTGGAAGTCGTAGGTGCCGCGGATGGTCTTCACGTCGCCAATGAGCCGGACTGGGCCGCCCGGCTCCTTCGTCGCCGTCAGGTCGCCGCCCGAGCGTCATGTTCAACGCACCCAGGCTCACGGGCGATCCGGGCGTCTGCAGGCTGCTCGCCTTCAGCACGCAGCGCGTTCGGGGACGTGGAGATCGACGTTCATTCGCAGGCCGCTGAGCGGGCTCGTCGCGTCGGGCTCAGGGGTCGTCTGCGCAAGCGCCGCGGTGGTGTTGCCTGTGTCGTACCGGCTCGCCTCCGTCGGGTACGGCGAGGAGCCAATCTGCGCCAGGATCGCATCGAGGTTGAGCTCACCAGTCGTGACGCCGAGATACCCCTGGACGATCGGCGAGCGCAGCTGACCGGCCAGCGACATGGCGCTCTGGAGGCGCACATTTCCCATCTGGTTGTCGATGACTTTGAAGTCGTCGGCGTTCACCCAGATCTGGAAGCCGCCCACCTCGCGTCCGTGAGCAGCGAGGTCGCCGGTCAAGGACAGCGAGCTCTGATGGTTGTCGAGCACGGTGATCTGCTCGATGTGCACGCGGTCTTGCTGCAGCTCGATCCGGCCCGCGATGTGCGAGTAGGTCACGCCGGTCGGCTCGACCTTCATTCCGCCGTCCGCCACGACGATCGAGCCTGACGGATGCGGGTCGCGCGCGCTGCCGGTCAGCCGCACGTGCGCTTCGACCGTGCCGGTCACGCCCGTGACCGTCGTCGTGAACCCCTGGACGAGACCGAGATCGAGCGGGCTGCTTTCGATCGTGAGGTCCACCCGTTCGGCCGGTGTCGTCGGCTCGGCGTGCTCACCGGCCCGCAACGCCGACGCGTTGTCGGCGGTGTCGGCGCTGAACAGTGCCGTCGGCAGGTATCCACGCGCGGTGATCCACTGCGAGGCGTTCTGCTGCAGCCGCGCGTCGACGGTGACGCCGCCGGTGGCGTATCCAGCGTGCCGCCGAACGTGTCGTAGCGGAACTGCCTGAAGCCGCCCTGGTTCACCTGGAACTCCCCCGCAACGGTCGGCTCCGCCTTCGTGCCGGTGATCGACGCCTTCGCGTTCAGCACGCCACTGAACTGCGGCTCGCGCAGAAGCACCTGGTCGACGCCGGCCAGGTCGACGTTCGAGAGGGTTACGTTGAGCGCATCACCGGGCTGCCCGAACCGTGCCGTCGGCCGTGAGCTGCTGCGCGCCGTTCGAGAGCTCGAAGCGCTCGACGGCAATCGCATCGGCGGCGTAGTTGATCGTCGGCTGCGCGCCCGCCAGCATCGACCACTGCTGGGAGCCGGACGCCAGGCCCAGTTGCGTGAGGTGGACCTCCTGGTGGTCGGTATGGAGGAGCACGGATCCGCCGATGTCGAGCGACCGTTCGGGCTGCTTTGCAGTAGCGGTGAAGTCCACCTCCTTCTCCGCGTACTTGGTCGACGCCTTCAGCTCGTTGACGTTCTGTCCGGCGAGCGTGACGAACGTCGCGCTCGTGTCCGCGTCGATCCGCGCGTCGACCATCGAGAGCTCCGGAACGCGAGCCGTGAACTCAGTGGTGACGCTCAACGCACCGTTGTCCTGGTACTTCAGGCCGTTGCCGACGAGCGTCCCGCTCGCCTGCAGCTCGCTTCGATTGCCGGTGACGACCGCATCGACCTTCCCGATCCCGGCGAGCGGCACGTCGAACAGCTTGCCGACCTCCGCGAGCCGCGGTGAATCGGCGTGGACAGTCAGGCTCGACGCGCCGTCGTATCCGGTCGCAAGCGTGCCGCTGGCCGTCACGTTCAGGTCGCGCCCGACGACCTCGAGCCGGCGGATGTCGGCGACCTGCGCGCGATAGTCGGCGTCGAGCGCAGCCGATTCGATCGGAATGCCGCCGAGCGTCGAAGGCTCCAGCTGGAGCTGCGCGCTGGCGGCAATGTTGTCCGCCGTGAACCCGGTGGACATCCCCTCCACGGTGACGTCCGCGTTCAGGCGGCCGGCCAGCATCCCCTCCATCGATGGCCGACCGCTCGCCGTCGCGGGGTTGAACCCCTTGAAGGCCCCGCTCGTCGTCAGGTGAGCGACATCGCCGGCGACGGTGGCGTCGAACACGAGATCCGGTATCTCGCCCCCGAGGACGGCCGACGAGGAGATCGTGCCGTGTGCCGTCAGCTGCAGCGCGTCGAGCGAGGTGCCGGCTCCTTCCGCCGTGACCTGCGCGTTGATCGCGCTCTGGTAGCGCGGGTCAGCGAGGGCGGGCACGTCGAACGCGGTGCCGACCGTCTGGAGATCGAGGTCGCGGACGGTCGCGTTCGCCCTGTACGCCAGCTCGGCGCCGCGCACCGTGACGCCGGCCGTACTGCCCTGCGCGATCGTTGCTCCAGGCAGCGTCGAGTCGGCGAACGTCACATCGGCGTCTATCCGGCGGCCGGCCGGAGTGCGTGGCACGGCGCCAACGGCGTGATAGTCGGCCGTCACATCGGTGCCGACGGCGGGCAATTCGAGCTGGCGCGGCAGCCGCGCGACGTCCACGTGACTCGCGCGCCCGCGCAGGTCGAACGACAGCGGTTCCTTGCCGCGCGGTACGGTGACGAGCCCCTGCGCCGTCGCGCCGACGCCGTACGCGGTCGCCTTCGCGTCAAGCCTCACGCGCCGGCCGTCGATCGCGGCGTCCGCGGCCACGTTCTCGACGACGTATCCCGAGCTGGCGATGCGTGGCGCACGCACAGAGGCTTTGCCCCGGAGCGAATCGAGATCGCCGAACGAGTCGAGCCTTGACGTCCGTCCGCACGTCGGCGGTGATGTCGCTCTTCTGCGCGGGATCGTTCAACAGCGGCGCCAGGTTCAGGCGACGAACCTTCACCTCGCCCTGCACGGCCTGCCCCGGCGCCTTCACGTCGGCCACGAGCTTGCCGGCGAGGTCGCCGGCCGACGAGCGCACGTTCATGTCCACGCCGAGCCGATCGAGCGGACCATTCAGTCGCAGCTCGAACGCCGGCTGGAGATGCACGCCTGCGAGCGCCGGCACCACGCGCGCGATCTCCGGAATCGACAGCTTGTCGGAGTTGATCTGGACGTTCAGCTGCGGCGCCGTGAGGTAATCGACGATGGCACCGTCGATGAGCAGCGAGCTCTCTTCGGTCCGCAACACCAGTTTGTCCAGGAAGAGCGTGTCGTCCTTCACCGCCACGCCGCCAGACAGCGCGTTCACCCCGATCTCCGGCTGTGCGCCGCGGAACGAGAGGTGCGAAATCTCGATCGTGTAGCGGACCGGCTCGTACTTGAACGACAGCTTGGCGTCGATGCGGTCGATCCGGTCGGGGACGTCCACGCCGGACGTCGCCACCGGATCGTCGATGACGACCGAGGCGTCGCTCACGCCAATGGTGTCGACCGTGATCGGGGAGCTGCGGCCCCTCACGATCCGCTTCCTGCTCCTGCTTCTTCACCAGACGGGCGATCGACCACGCGTCGCCGTCCCGCCGCAGGTAGATCGTCGGGCGATTCAGGCGGATGCTGTCGACCGACAGCCCCCGCGTGATGAGCTGGAAGACGTTGTAGTCGATGCCCAGATTTTCGACGGCCACGACTTCGCTGCCGTCGAGCGAGACGCCAACATTCTCGAGCTCGACACCGAAGAACAGGTTGCCGCCGAGGCGCTCGATTGAAAGGCGGCCGTTCAGGTAGTTGCCGGCTTCCGCAACGATGTAGCCGCGCAGCCAGTTCTTGAACCAGGCCGTCTGCGACACGATGAGCGCGGCGGCCGTCGCGCCGACGATCAGCGTGAGCACGAGGACAAAGGCGTGCAGCACGCGCCGCGCGACCCGCATGCTCCCGACCTTCGCAAAACGCACGCCGCCCACCTAGTAGCTCGACAGCGAGATGATCGGCATCGACAGGGGCCAATGGCCGCTCGGCAATCGAGTCAGAAGGCTTGTCCGATGCTGAAGTGCATCCGCCAGTGGCGCTCCTGCGGCTCGCCGTTGATCTGCAGCCCGTCGATCGGATTCAGCTGGTAGCCGAAGTCGAAGCGGATCGGACCGACCGGCGTCTGGTACCGCAAGCCCGAGGCCGACAGCGTAGCGCAGATCGCTGAGGTCGAAAGTCCCAGTCCCCCTCCCAGACGTTGCCGGCGTCCAGGAAGGCTACGCCGCCCAGGTTGCCCACGAGCATCGCGCGCAGCTCCGAGCTGAAGGCGAACATGCTGTTGCCGCCGATCGGGAGGCCGTCGCCGCCAAGCGGGCTCACCTGGTAGCGTCCCCAGCCACGAATGGTGCTCGCGCCGCCGAGGAAGTACTTCTTCGCGAAGGGCACTTGTGTCGGGTCGTTGCCGTCGGCGTTGATGGCCCCGAACTGCGCGCGGTTGGCGATGACCAGGCGATCGCTCAACGGGAGGTAGTGCCGCGCGTCGCCGGACATCGCGTTGTAGTGGAAGGTGCCGGGCAGGAGTCGGCCGGCGTTCTCCGCGTGGAACGCCAGCTGGATAGCCGCGGCGCGCGTTGAGGACGCTGTCGGCGGTGGAGTGCTGCACGTCGCACCCGAACCAGCCGAGCGTGCCATCCTGCACGCCGGTGACCGGGTCGAGGCCGAGCGCGATCAGGTCCTCGTAGAGCGACGGATCGTTCAGGGCCTCGTCGGCGACGGTGCTGCTGTTGCGCTCGCTGCCGAGCGACAGAGCCCAGGTAAACCGCACGCTCTCACGGTGCGTCATGGTCACCTTGCCGCCGGTGACCACCGACTTGTACGCCGGCGTGTAGGTGAACCAGTGCTGTCCGTCGGCGCCGAGCGACATGTGCGGGCTGAAGAAATACGGCTGCGTGACATCGAGGCGCACACCGCGATCGAGCGACGACCACCGCCCGCGGGCGCCCGCGGAACGAGCGCCGCCGAAGAAGTTCACGTGGTGGTATTCCGCGTCGACGCGCGCCTTCTCCTCGGTGCCGTAGCCGATGCCGAAGTTCACGCGCTGATGCTTCCCTCGGCCACGGTGACACGCGTCGCCACCTCGGGGCTCTGCTGCTCCGCGTTGAGCGACTCCACGTTGACGAACTGAAACAGCTCGCATCGCAGTACAGGCGGCGCTGCGCGTCCTGCACGACGCTCCGCCGGTACAGATCGCCGGGGTTGAACGTCAGCTGCCTGCGGATCACGCCGTCGCTCACGCTGTTGTTCCCGGCGATCTCGACGTCGCCGAAATGCGCCAGCGTCCCGGGGTCCGCGGTGAAGACGATCGTCACCTCGCGGCTGCCCGGTCCCTCGGTCTCGTCGGTCGCGACCTTCGCGTAGGGATAGCCGTGGTCGCGCAGCTCGTTGACGGCGAGTTCGTGCGCGGTGATCACGTCCTGGCGATCGCGCGGCCCGCCGACCACGAGCTGGCTCTGGCGCTGCATGGTGACCACGTGATCGGCCGGCACGCCGTCGAACCCTCTGTAGTCGACCGCCGCAATCCGGACCGGCTCCCCCTCGTCGATCGTCAGCGTGACGTCGACGGCGTCCTGCTTCTCGTTCAGTTTCACGTCGAAGCCGGTGACCCGCGCGTCCGGGTAGCCGCGATCGGCGTAGAACGCCTCGATGCGCTTGAGATCGGCGTCGAACGCGGCCGCGATCGAAGTTGTTCTTGCGCGCCCACGGCAGCTCCCACCCCGCCAGTGGAACCTTGGTGTTCTCGCGTGTGGCGAGCGCGCCCTTCAGGCGTGTCACGTTCACGTTCGTCACGCCACGGAACTCGAGTGAATGGACCGTGATCGTGCCGTCCTCCTGGCACCCGGCCGCCCCGAGCGCAAGCAGCACGACGAACAGAACGGCGCGACGGCTCATGGGCTGCTTATGAAACCACATCCCATGCCACGGCGTGCGAGCGCAGATATCGAGTGTGTTCGCGTAAGCCAGACAGCGCGAGAGCGTTGAACGAGCCCGGGTTGGAAACGTCAGTCGCGAACGAGAGGCGGGCGGGAACTGGAGGTGAGCGTCAGGACGACCCCGAGCCCGATCGTGATGAGGGCAGCGAGCGCGAGCCACGAGCCCGGGAGGCGCGCGACGACGCCGGCCTGCCAGAGGGCAAGGCCGGCGCCGAACACGAGCACGAAGTACGCGATCAGATACAGGTGAAGTAACCGCACGCCTACTGCACGTTGACGGTGAGTGCGGCGCGGCGGTTGAGCCGGCGCGTCTCCTCGCGTGCGTTGTCGGCCTTCGGCCGTTCCTCACCGTAGCTGATCGAGCGGAGCCGGTCGGCCCCGACGCCGCGGCTTACCAGGTAGTCGCGCACCGCGTTCGCGCGGCGATCGCCGAGCGCGAGGTTGTATTCCGCCGTGCCGATGTTGCAGGTGTGCCCTTCCACCACGATGCGGAGCTGCGGGTTGTCGCGCAGTGCCGCGACCGCTTCGTCGAGCACGCGGGTCGCTTCGGGCCGCAGCGAGAACCGATCGAAGTCGAAGTGCACGTCCTCGAAGGTGTAGTTGCGAACCGGCGGACGCGTCACCTGGAGCGTGGTGGTCGCGGTGGCCGTGCCACCCTTGCCGTCAGTGACCGTGACCGTGGCCTGCACAGGCCCTTCGGTCTGCGGCGCGGTCCACTGCGTCTGGCGTTCGCCCGGGTTCGCGAGCGTCCCGGACGGAATCGACCAGCGGTAGGTGAGCGTGTCGCCATCCGGATCGGCGCCCGTCGCGGTCAGCGTGGAGGTCTGTCCGACCTGCACGGTGCACGGGTCGCACTGCGCCTGCACCGTGGGCGGCCGGTTGGCCGGCGGTGCCGGCGGTGGCGGTGGCGGCGGTGGTGGCGGTGGCGGCGGCGTGTAGACCCGGACACCCGGGTGGAAGCCGATGCGCACCTGCCAGTCGAAGAAGTCGCCCGTGGCGTCTTCGTCGGTGATGCGGTTGTCGCGGCTCTCGCCCGGAACGTTCCAGCTGACACCGCCACCCACGAAGAACCCGCGGCGGCTCTGCCAGTTGAAGGCGGCCGTCGCCCGCGTCAGGGACTGGGTGTCTGAGATGACCGGCGGCAGCGATCGGTCGTCTGCCTGGAACCGCGTCCCGGTAATGGTGGTCGTATCGCCACTCGGCAGGACGCCGTTCAACTCGAAGATGCCGCGCAGCGCTGCGCGGCTCGGGAAGCCGACGCCGCCGCCCCAGCGGAAGGCGCCGCCGGGAATGTCGATGTCATCCGGCTGTCCGCGGAACTCGTAGCCGGCGTAGCCTGACAGGTCCACCCGGCTCCGCATTTCCTTGCTGGCGATGAAATCGACGAGGAAGTCAGTGCCGCCGGTCGAATTGCCGATGTCGGAATCGCCGGTAGCCGCCTTGACCATGGCGCGTACGGCGACCGCCATCGGCTTCTGGTCGACCTCGGAGAGGAGGTTCACCTTTGCGCCGAAGTACAGGTCGCCGACGTTGTCGCCGGTCCACCCCTTCGCCACGCGGGGGTATCGATCGATCGATCCCGCCGACCTCCTGGTCGTTGGCGAGGAAGATCGGACGGAGATCGCGGTCGATCCTCGTGTCGAAGAGGAATGAACCGAAGAGCTCCAGTCGATTGCGCACGCCGAAGGCCACGGTACCGGCGAAGTCGCCGACGTTCGTGAAGCCCTGAACGTAGTTGGTCCCGCGGCGGTAACCGCTGACGGACCACTTACCGTGTGCGAGCACCTCCGCGGTGGGCACAAACCACAGACCCGTGTCTCCGAAGAAGGTCGTCGTCGCCGGGCGCAGATCGCCCGTCGCCGCCCCGGAGGTCTGGGTGCCAGCGGGATTCTGAGCCGTTGATGTCCCGGTAGAACCTGACTGCGCGCTCGCGCCGGCTGCCATGCCCATCATGAGCATCCAGGCCACGGCTACACGTCTGCCCATTGTTTGTCGCCTCCACGTTGCGCCGTCGGTCCCTGAACGGCACGACCACGGCTCCCTGCCTCACTGCGGGGTGCCGTCGTCCGAACTGTTCGAGGTGGGCGGGGGCTGGCTCGGCTCGATGAGCCGACCACGACCGCCGCGACTTACCTGGCCGCCCTTGCGACCTGCCGACCGCGCTTCGTCTGCAGTCCATTCATGGGCCGTTCCCTTTTCGTGCGCGGCCCGTCCACCCTTGCTGGCGATCTCACGCTGCTTCTCGGGCGACATGGACGCAAACCCGCGGCGTTCTTTCCGTTCTGTAGTCACCGTAACCTCCCGTTTCTGCTGCCTGCTGTCACCGGTCCGCGACCACAAATGGCCCCTGGTCATCAAGTTGCGGCGGCGGGTCGCCCACCGGCACTGGCTCGGGTTCGTCGAGCGGTGTGTCCGGTGTCTCGTCCCGATCGTCGTCTCGTTCGTCCTCGCCCTCGTTGGGATATTCGAGGCGAACGGGCAGATCCGGGGCTTTCACACCCCAGCGGTTAATCAAAACAGGTGCCACGAAGGCAGCTGAGACAGCGTTCCTAAATGTAGAGGTGAAAGGACTTAACCGTTTCTGCCTCGTGCGGGCCAAGCCGCCGTGCAGTAGAACGCTACAGAAGGGCTAGCCGTGAGTAGCGATAGCAGTCACCTGATGAGTCGGCTGGATCGACGTTCCGCCGCGTCCGCGCGACGCCGCCGCGCCCTCACTCGGCTCGCCGACGCGCCCGGAAGTAGTCGCACCCCGCGCAGTTGCGGACGTCGAACTGATAGCCCACGACCGGGAACAGCATCGGGTGCGCGCAGTACAGCAGCTCGCCGTCTTCGATGGTATGGAACCCTATCGTCGGCGGGATCTCGGGCGTCCGCCGCCCGTACCAACACGCGCGATGGCGGTCTTCAGGCTCGGACATCGGCTCAGCGTTGGCGGTCGTCCCTACTTCTTCGTCTGTTCCGGCTGGTAGCCGGGTGGAAGCGCGGCACTCTCTCCGAAGAAGAACTCTTCCATGTGTTTGGCAACGAGTTCCTGTGCCTCCTTCTGGAAGGGCATCAGGCGGTACTCGTTGAGGATCATCTTCATGCGATCCTCCCACAGGCGCCACGCCTCGACCGACACGTTCTCGTAGACCCGCTGGCCGAGCTCGCCGGGCCAGGGCGGTGAGTCGAGCCCGGGCAGCTGCCGCTGCAGCTTCACGCAGAAAACCGTGCGACCGCCCGCGTTCGTCGTAGTGTCCGCCATAGGCGAATTGTACACCCGGCCTCTGGTACAGTGACCCGCACCAGCGCCCCGATGACGCACACGCCACCGGCCTCCGGGCACCCCCGCGGCCTCTACATCCTGTTCTTCACCGAGCTCTGGGAGCGCTACAGCTTCTACTCCATGATGGCGATCCTCACGCTCTACATGGACGAGGTGCTGAGGTTCGATGCCGCCCGTATCGGCCGCGTGTACGGCGCGATACATCGGAGGCGTCTACCTGCATGCCGCTCGTCGGCGGGCTGCTGGCGGATCGCGTGCTCGGTTTTTGCCGCGCGGTCATCGCCGGTGGCCTGCTCATGATGCCGGCCACCTGGTGCTCGCGGTGGAGTCGCTGCCCTTCTTCTACGTTGCCCTCGTCCTGCTGGCGTGCGGAAGCGGTCTGCTCAAGCCGAACATCTCCACGATCGTCGGAAACCTCTATCGCGATCGGCCCGAGTTGCGGGACGCCGGCTTCAACATCTACTACATGGGCATCAACCTCGGCGGTTTCATCGCGCCGATCGCGGTGGCCTGGTTCCGGGCGCACTACGGCTGGAGCGTGGCGTTCGGATCGGCCGCCGTGGCCATGCTGCTCTCGCTCGTCACCTTCGTCGCTGGACGCCGGCAGATCGAACGCGCAGCTCAGCGGGTGCCCGTGACCTCCGAGCAGGCGCGGGCGGTCGGCGCCCACGAGGCGCGCCAGCGGACCGTCGCCCTGCTGGTCGTGTGTGCCATCGCCGCAGTCTTCTGGCTGGCCTTCTTCCAGAACGGCTTCACGCTCACGCTCTGGGCGCGGGACAACACCGCCACGAGCATCGCGCCGGAGATCTTCCGGTCCGTCGAGCCGCTCGGCGTCATCGTCTTCTCCGCGATCGTCGTCGCTGTCTGGGGCCGGCTCCGCGCCCGCGGCGCCGAGCCGTCGACGCCAAGCAAGATGCTGTTCGGCGATCGTGCTCGTGGCGGTAGCCTACGGCCTGATGGTGGCTGCCGGGCTTGCCGGCGGCGACACGGGACGCGTGTCGCCGCGTGGTGGCTCGTTGCCGCGTACCTGATTGTCGCGATCGGAGAAATCTGCATGAGCCCGATGGGGTTGTCGCTGGTGAACCGCGTCGCGCCGCCGCGCAGCCGCGGCCTCATGATGGGCGCCTGGTTTGTGAGCCTCTCGGCGGGCGGATATCTCTCAGGTTCGATCGGCTCGTACTGGGACCGGATGCCGCACAGCCGGTTCTTCCTGCTCGTCGTCGGCATCCTCGCCATGGCCGCACTCTTGCTCGCGGCGGTCCTGCCGCGCATCCGCGCGGTCCTGCATCGGGTGGAGCAGATCGAAGCCGCTCACTCGGCCCCGTAGCAGCGCCCGCTGCAGATTGTCGATTTGCGATTGCCGATTTTCGATTGGCGATTCCTTATGTCCCTCGACGAATACAAGCGCAAACGAGACTTCGCGAAAACACCCGAGCCCGCTGGCACGGTAGGGCGGCGCACATCACGCGAGCTGTTCTTCTGCGTGCAGAAACACCTCGCCAGCCACCTGCACTACGACTTCCGCCTCGAACACAACGGCGTGCTGCTCTCCTGGGCCGTGCCCGAAGGGACCGTCGCTCGATCCGAAGACGAAGCGGCTCGCGATGCAGACCGAGGATCATCCGTTCGACTACGGAGAGTTCGAGGGCGTCATTCCCGAAGGCTACGGCGCCGGCATCGTCATGCTCTGGGATCGCGGCTCCTGGACGCCCGAGGTCGACGATGTGGACGCAGCGCTGCGGAAGGGGGACCTGAAATTCACGCTGAGTGGCTACAAGTTGAAGGGCTCGTGGGTCCTCGTGCGCACCAGCGGCCGCTACCCGGGGGCGCGCGGCGGACGGCCAGCGATCGTGGCTTCTCATCAAACATCGCGACGACTGGTCGTCGGGGAACTGGACATCACCGAGTTCGCCCCGCGCAGCGTGAAAAGCGACGGCGAGTTCGAGGACATCCTCGCCGAGGACAATCCGGCCATCTGGGTGACGAACCGCCCCGCGAAAGGCGGCGATGCCGGCGCGATGCTGGCGAGCATCATCGAACGGGCCGCGGAGCTGAAGGCGGCGCGCCAGAGTAAACCTGCGAGTTCTTCGAGAGCCGCGAAGGCACGCACGTCACGCGCAACGTCCAGCAAGCCGGCTGCAGCCGCGAAGACGCGACGCACCGGAGGCTCCGGGTCCGCAAAGGCCGTCAACAAGGCCGCGGCACGCGGAGGAGACACCGCGTCCAGGAAACAGAAGAAATGAATTTCGAGCGGGCTATGCCAGCAGCCGCTGCGACAACACGCTCCAGACCGCGTAAGCGAGCCGAAGGCGATCGTGGCGCGCGATGTCGCGGCACCAGAGCTCCGGCGCTCACCTCCTCGCAGTGCGCCGGCAACACGCCGGTCTCGAGCGGCTGCTTGTGCTCCACGGCGTAGCGATCCAGGACCGCGCGACCGGGCCACTTGTTGTTCGTGATCACGACATCGATCGGACGGTCGATCGCCGCTCGATCCACGACACCGCATCCGCAGCCGTGAAGCCGGACATCCCCGCCCTTCCGTCAGCAGGTTGGCGACAAGGATCACGGGCCCGTTCATGTTCTTCAGCGCGTCGGCGACGCCGCGCACCAGGAAGATCGGCATCAGGCTCGTGTAGAAGCTTCCGGGACCGATGGTCACGGCGTCGAACTCCGCGATGGCCTTCGTGACGGCCGGATGGATCGACACCGGTGGCTCGAGCCAGATCTTCGTGACCGCACGCCCCGACGACTGGCCCGCGTCGACTTCGACCTCACCGCGCGTCATCGAGCCGTCGCCGTACTCCGCACCCACCGACGCCTGCTGCACGCTCACGGGCCAGACGCGCCCGCGGCACCCAAGCAGCGCGCGCAGGCCATCGATCGCGTCGAGGAAGTCGCCGCTGTACCGCTGCATCATCGACAGCAGCAGGTTGCCGCCGGTGTGCCCGCCGAGCCGCGCGTGTTCGAGCATCGGCAGCCGCGCGAGCAGCACCCGCCGCGCTTCGCGGGAGTTGCGGGCCAGGGCGAGCGCGCACTTCAGGATGTCGCCGGGCGGCAGCACGCCGAGCTCGTCCCGCAGCACCCCCGAGCTGCCGCCGCTGTCGAACATCGTGACGACGGCATCGGCGTGGACCCAGGGGTTGGTCTTGAGTCCGCCGAGCAGGCTCGGCAAGACCGGTGCCGCCGCCGAAGCAGCCGACATGGAGCTCGCGCAGTCGCATGGGGGGAACATTGTAGGTGATCAGGGATCAGGGACCAGGGATCGGGGATCAGGGTCAGGGATCAGGGTTGGGTCCTACAATGGATCCATGCGCAACACCGACGCTGTCTCCGCGCTCGAACGTGACCTGCGCGCGATCTTCGGCGACCGGCTGCGGTCGCTGGTGGCGTACGGCCTCGCAGGCGCGACGGCGAACGAACCGGTGACGACGCTCGCGATCGTCGATCGGCTGGCCGCCGGAGGACTTGCGCGCCTGTGCGGGCCGCGTGTCGGGCTGGCGCGCTGCGGGGCCTCGGCACCCCGCTGCTCCTGAACACAAAGGAGTTCGGTCGGTCGCTCGATGCCTTCCCGTTCGAATTCGGCGACGATCCTCGCCGATCACGCGCTGGTGGCCGGTGCACGATCCGTTCGACGGGCTTGCTGTCGATCCCGCCGATCTCCGCCGCGCGTGCGAGGTGCAGGCGCGGAGCCACCTGCTCCACCTCCGCGAGGGCTTCATCGAGACCGAGGGGCGCGAGCGAAGCAGTGGCCGAGCTGATCGCGCGATCGGCGCCCGCGCTGGCCGCCCTGCTGAATCACGTGCGGCGCCTGAGCGGATCGGCGATCGGCTCCACCGTTCTGGACGCGCGCTCGCGGACATCGGCACCCACGGGACCATTTCCGCGGACGAGGCGCAGCGCATCATCAGCCCGTACCTGGACGCCGTCGAGCAGGTCGTCGAGACGCTCGATCGCTGGGGCAGCTCGTGACGTTCGACGCGGATCAGCGCCGCCAAGTGAAGCTCAAGGCGTTGCTGCGCTCGCTCGTAGCGATCGCCTGCTTCATCGCCCTGGGACTCGCGGCTCGCGTCGACGCGCAGTCCGGTCGCGCCGACATCCCCGAGCTGACGCAGCCGGTCAACGACTTCGCCGGCATCATCGACCGGGAGAGCGCCGCGAGTCTGGACCGGACGATCCGTGCGCTGCAGGCGGCCAGCGGCGACGTCGTGGTGGTCGCGACGGTGCGGACGGTTGCGCCGTACGCCGACATCCGCGAGTACGCGCTCGAGCTGTTCGAGAACCACGGGCGCGGCATCGGCGAACGGGGCAAGGACAACGGGTGCTGATCCTCGTCGCGCTGCAGGAGCGGCGCGTCTGGGTCGAAGTCGGCTACGGGCTGGAGCAGTGGATCACCGACGGCTTCGCCGGGACAGGTCAGCCGCGACGTGATGACGCCGGCGTTCCGGCAGGGGCGGTTCGGTCCGGGACTGCTGGCCGGCACCGAGCGCGATCGTCGGCGCGGATTGCGCAGGGCGCGGACGTTCAGCTCACGGGTGTGCAGGCGCAGCCCGTCCGGCCGCGCCCGAGCACACCCCGAATTCTCGGCCGGTTGGGTCGTCGTGCTCATCATCGTGCTCGATCGTTCTCAGCCGTGCGGGCGGCGGCCCTGGCACGCAGCGTTCAGGCGACGGACGGAGCGGTGGTCGAGCGGCGTCGGCCCGTTCGGCGGAGGGTTCGGCGGCGGCTTTGGTGGCGGCGGCTTCGGCGGCGGCGGGTGGTGGTTCGGCGGCGGCTTCGGCGGCTTCGGCGGCGGCCGCAGCGGTGGCGGCGGAGGCGGGGGAGCTGGTGAGCGGGACGCTCGGATGCAGAACGATGCAGTCGAGGACATCGGCTCTCGAGAATGCCAACTCGAGCAGGGG
This sequence comes from uncultured Acidobacteriota bacterium, assembly GCA_963748265.1. Lineage (GTDB taxonomy): Bacteria > Acidobacteriota > Vicinamibacteria > Vicinamibacterales > CAVVIG01 > CAVVIG01. Next base: position 715,909 of record CAVVIG010000010.1, read on the forward strand.
TAACGAGTTGAGAATGTCGATCGACGTACGGTGCTCCGGTGGCGCTCACGCTGGCGGCGTTGCCGCTGACCGGCTGCTCGTACAACAGGTTCGTCAGCCAGGAAGAGGCGATCAAGGCGCAGTGGGCGCAGGTGCAGAATCAGCTCCAGCGCCGCAACGACCTCATTCCCAACCTGGTCGAGAGCGTCAAGGGCTACGCCGCAGCACGAGGAGGGCGTTTACAAGGACATCGCCGACGCGCGCTCCCGGCTGCTCGCGGCACGCACGCCCGAGGAGACCATCCAGGCAGCCAACCAGCAGACCTGCGCACTCGGCCGGCTGCTCGCGGTCGTCGAAAACTACCCGCAGCTAAGGCCAACGAGCAGTTCAACCGGCTGATGGACGAACTGTCCGGCACCGAGAACCGCATCGCCGTGGAGCGCATGCGCTACAACGAGCGCAGTACAGGAGTACAACACGTCGAGGCGCCAGTTCCCGGCGAACGTGACCGCGCGGCTCTTCAGCTTCAAGCGAGTACCCGTTCTTCGAGGCGCCGGAAGCTGCGCGCGAGGTGCCGAAGGTCAACTTCTCGCAGCCGTAGCCAGGCACGCGCGATCGCGCCGGCCCCCTTCGCCGAGGGGCATCGCTTGGATCGGCGCGCCAGTTGTTGGATGATTGCGCCAACAACCTGGGGTGACCGGGCTGGACGCGTCCGATCGTCAACCGTTCACTTGCAGAGCGGGGGCTCCGTGGCTGAGAAACTGGTCGGTCGGAACTACACCACCCCCGACCTGGTCGCGAAGGTGACCGGGCGCGCAAAATACGCGGAGGACTTCCGCGCGGACGGCATGCTGTGGTGCAAGCTGCTCCTCAGCCCCATGCCGCACGCGCGCGTGCGCGGCATCGACGCCTCGGCGGCGCTCGCGATGCCGGGCGTCAAGGGCATCCTCACCGCCGACGACCTGCCGGATCTGCGCGGCGCCGAACGGGCGCTCACCAGTGAGCCGCTGTATCAGGGCGAGCCCATTCTCGCCCTCGCGGCCGTCGATGAGCTCACGGCGGCCGAAGCCATCGAACGCATCGATCTCGATCTCGAGCCGCTGCCCTTCGTCGTCGACCCGCTGGACAGCCTGCGTCCGGGCAGCCCGAACGGCCGCCTCGAAGGGAACGTCTGGTACCCACCACCGAGCCCCCCGGCCGCCGGCGGTCCGCCGGGACGCGGTGAAGTCCGCGAGCTGAAATGGACCGACGCAGAGTTCGCCGCAGCGGGGGACGGACAGCTGCCGATCGGCCCCGTGCCCGAGGAATGGTCGTACGGCGATCTCGACGCCGGCTTCCGCGAAGCCGCGCTGGTCGTCGACGAGAGCTTCGTCGTCCAGTCCACCGGGCACCAGCCGATGGAGTCGCGCTCGGCCCTGGCGTACTGGCAGAACGGCAAGCTCCACCTGTACGGGTCGACGCAGAGCCTGGCGCGCACGGTCGATCCGCTGGCCAGCTGGGTGCAGGTCGATCCGGCTGACATCGTGCTGATCAGCGAGTACTGCGGCGGCGGATTCGGCAGCAAGGGCGCCGGCGCCGTGTCGATGTCCATCCCCGCGCTGCTTTCGAAGAAGCTCGGCGCGCCGGTGATGATGCGCATCAGCCGCGAAGAGGAGCACTACATCGGGCGGGCGCGCACGGGCATGACCGGCCGCGCGCGGGTCGGCTTCGCGCGCGACGGCCGCATCACCGCGCTCGATCTGTTCATCGTCGAGGACAACGGCGCGTACGGCCCGATGGGCGACTTCAGGTCGGCGGCCAACGCGGCTTCGCTCATCTACCAGCCGAAGGCGATGCGGTGGCGTGGCGTCGCGGTGATCACGAACACGCCGCCGCGATCGCAGCAGCGGTCGCCCGGCCCGATGCAGGCCAACGGCATCATGGAGCCGGTCGTCACCAAGGCGGCGAAGCAGCTGGGGCTCGACCAGGTGGCGATCCGCCGTATCAACTCGCCGGAAGGCAAGGCGAACTACGGCCCGCCGCGCGGCAACTCGCGCGGCTACATCACGAGCGCGTTCGTGAAGCAGGCGCTCGACCGCGGCGTCGAGCTGTTTGGATGGAACGAGCGCAAGGCACGTTCGGGGCGGCGCGATGGCACGAAGGTCCGCGGCATCGGCGTGGCCGTGGGGCCTCACGGCGCGGGATCGATAGGCTACGACGGCCTCATGACGATTCAGCCCGATGGCAAGCTGTACGTGCAGTCGGGCATCGGCAACCTCGGCACGCACTCGACGATCGACATCGCACGTGTCGCGGCCGACGTGCTCTCGATGCCGTGGGACGGAGTCGTCGTCAACTGGGGAAACACCTCGAAGCACGTGCCGTGGAGCTGCATGTCGGTCGGCAGCCAGACGACGCACGCCATGACGAGGGCCAACCTGGCCGGCGCCGAGGATGCCGCGCGCAAGCTGAAGGCGATCGCCGCGCGCGACCTGGGCGGCTCTCCTGACGACTACACGCTGGGTGACGCGCGTGTGTTCCGCAAGGGGAACCCCGCACGCGGCATGAGTTACGCGGATGCGGCAAAGCGCGCAATCGCGCTGGGCGGCGCGTTCGACGGACACGACCTCCCACAGGACATCCACGCGTTCACGCGCGCATCGGCGACGGCCCTCGCGGGCGTCGGCCTGATGGGGGTTGCCAAAGACAACTACCCGCGCGACGGCGACACCTACTCGTTCGTCGTCGGCTTCGCGGAAGTGGAAGTCGACGTCGAAACGGGCAAGACGCACCTCGTGGACTTCCTGGCCGTCGGCGACGTGGGGACGGTGATCAACCCGCGCAGCCTGCACGGGCAGCTGCTCGGCGGGTGCTGCCTCGGCATCGGGCACGCGCTCACGCAGAAGTGGGTGTACGACAAGCAGTATGGCGTGCCGCTGGCGACGCGCTTCCACCACAACAAGCCGCTGACGATGCTCGATATCCCGGCGGTGATGAAGACCGTGGCGCTCGACATGCCGGACCCGGAGACGCCGACCGGCGCGCGCGGCGTTGGCGAGCCCCCCGTCGGCGCAGGCTACGGTGCGGTGCTGAACGCAATCGCTGACGCCGTCGGCGAGGACGCGTTCCGCCGGGCGCCGGTGACGCCCGACATCCTCCTCACGTTCCTGGAGAACGGGAAGCTGGGGCACGAGACGTTGACGGCGCATATCTGATCAGGGATCAGGGATCAGGGGATCGGAGCTTACATGCTGCGACCGATCGTCGGGTTCAGTGTTGCCCTCGCGCTGGCGTGTTCGGGGCAGTTCGCCGTTCGCGCCCAGGAGGAACGGCCGGTGGTCCCGTCGGCCTGCGCGCAGCTGGCTGCCCTGGCCCTCCCTGACACAACGATCACGCTGGCCGAAGCAGTTGCGGGACCGGCGTTCACGCCACCGCGTGGACCAGCGCTGAACAACCTGCCCGGGTTCTGCCGCGTCGCAGCGACGAGCCGTCCGGCCGTGCGCTTCGAGGTGTGGCTGCCACTGAGTGGCTGGAACCAGAAGTTCCAGGGCGTTGGCAACGGCGCCAACGCCGGATCGATCGGCTACGACGCGATGGCCACAGCGCTGCGGCGCGGGTACGCGGTCGCCGGCACCGACACCGGCCACGCCACCACCAACGGGCGGGACGCATCCTGGGCACTCGGCCGTCCCGATCTGCTCGAGGACTTCGCGCATCGCGCCCTGCACGTCACGACCGTGCACGCGAAAGCAATCGTGCAGGAGTTCTACAGGCGTGCGGCGGCGAAGTCCTACTATGTCGGTTGCTCCACCGGCGGACGCCAGGGTCTGATGGAGGCGCAGCGCTACCCGGAGGACTACGACGGCATCATCGCCGGGGCTCCCGCCGCAAACTGGACCCACTTTCAGACCGGCGGGCACCTGTGGGCGGTGATCGCGACGAACAAGGATCCCGAGAGCTACGTTCCCTCCAGCAAGCTGCCGATCATCGAGCGCGCCGTGAACGCCGCCTGCGACATGAAGGACGGCCTCGCCGACGGCATCCTGACCGATCCGCGCCAGTGCGCGTTCGACGCGAAGGCGCTCGTGTGCGCCGCGGGCCAGGATGAAGCGACATGCCTGACGCCGAAGCAGGCCACGGCGGTGAACAACATCTGGAGCGGCGTCCGAAACAGCCGCGGCGAGCTGGTCTACCCGCCGTACATGCGCGGCGCCGAGTCCGCAGGCGGCTGGGCCAACTACACCACCGGCACGAAGCCGATGAGCGGCAATCACTGGGAGCAGGCCGAGAACACGCTGAAATACATGGTGTTCGAAAATCCGAAGTGGGACTTCCGCACGTTCGACTACGACCGCGACGTCGCGCTCGCCGACAAGAAGCTCGGCGCGCTCATGAATGCGTTCGATCCCGACCTGTCACGCCTGCGGGCCCGCGGCGGCAAGCTGCTGCTGTACCACGGCTGGAACGACCCGTCGATTTCCCCGGTCAACACCGTCAACTACTTCGAAAGTGCGGTGGCGACATGGCGGGCGCAGGAGAACCGGCCCGCATCCAGCGACGCGCCTCCCGACTTCATCCGGCTGTTCATGGTCCCCGGGATGCTGCACTGCTCCGGCGGTCCTGGCGCCGACACGTTCGATGAGCTCACCGCACTCGAGCGGTGGGTCGAGCAGGGCGTGGCTCCTGACGTCATCGCCGCCTCCCACCGAACGAAGGACGTTGTCGACTTCGAGCGGCCGCTCTGCGCCTATCCGAAAGTTCCTGCTTACGACGGCAAGGGCGACCGGACGCGCGCCTCGAGCTTCAGCTGCGTCGCGCCGAAGTAGATCACCAGGTTCGAGTGTCATGACCCTCCGTTCGATCCTGCAACGCCTGTGCACGTCGGTTGCGATGGTCTGCCTTCCCGCTTTCGCGGACGCGCACATCGTCCGCATCGAGATCGAGCAGACGGCCCCTGCGTTCGGGGGGACGGCGCTCGGAGCGTCGGGCCCTTATGAAGTTCTGCGCGGCTACGCATACGGAGAGCTGGACCCGGCCGATCCGCATAACCGCGGCATCGTTGACATCGCGCTGGCGCCGAGGAACGAACGCGGGATGGTGGAGTACCGCACCGACATCGTGATCGTCCGGCCGGTCGACGACTCGCGTGCGAACCGGCGCGTGCTGATCGAGTTGAACAATCGGGGAGGGGTGCGCGTGCTAGCGGAGCTGAATGCCGCGACCGGGCGTGCCGCGTTCGACGCTCCCGCGAACGCGGGCAACGGCTTCCTGATGCGGCAGGGCTACACGATCGTGGAGCTGGGCTGGGATGCAACCGTGGAGTCCGGCGACGGCCGCCTCACCATCCAGGTGCCGATCGCACGCAACGCCGACTTCACTCCCATCGTCGGACCGTCGCTGCAGGAATTCGTCGTCGACTCGTCCGATGTCCGCAGCGGAAGGCTCACTTACCGCGCGGCGACGCTGAGCAAGGACACCGCCCAGCTCACGGTGCGGCACCTGTATGCCGACCAACCGCGCGTGATTCCGTCAGACCGCTGGGAGTATCTCGACGATCGGACCATCGGCCTGCTGCCGCGGAGCACGCCGTTCGCGCAGGGCACTCTCTACGAGTTCACCTACCAGGCCGCTGACCCGCTTGTCGCCGGGATCGGGTTCGCAGCCGTTCGAGACGTGGCCAGCCACTTGCGAAACGCAGCGGGCCAGGGGCCCGCCCGCGCCGTCGATCGAATCTACAGCTTCGGCATGTCACAGCCGATCCGGTTCGCGCACGACTTCGTCAGGCTTGGATTCAACGCGGACGAACACGGCGCGCGGGTGTTCGACGGCATGTTGAACTGGATTGGAGGTGCGAGCGGAGGCTTCTTCAACTACCGGTTCGCTCAGCCCGGACGCACCCATCGACAGCACATCGGCCGCTGGTATCCGGAGTTCGCCTTTCCGTTCGCAAATCAGGTGCTGACCGACCACGTGACCGGGCAGACCGACGGGCGACTGCGCGCCTGCATGGCCACGGCAACCTGCCCTAAGGTCTTCGAAGTGAACTCCGAGAACGAGGTACCTGGGCCAAGGCGATGTCGCTGTTGCACACCGATACCGACGGTCGCGACATTCCGGACGCGCCCGACACGCGGAACTATCTGCTCTCCAGCCTTCCCCACGGCGCAACCAGCCAATCGACCTTGTGCCAGCAGCCGCCAAACCCGTTGAGCCCTGGCCCCACGCTGCGCGCGCTGCTCGTCGCGCTGGACCGCTGGGTCTCTGACGATCTGGCGCCGCCGCCCAGCCAGGTGCCACGAGTGGCCGACGGCACGCTGGTGGCTCCAACCCAGGCCGCCGTCGGATTCCCGAACATCCCGGGCGTGGTGTTCAACGGCCGGCACCACACAGGCGACCTGTTCGACTACGGTCCGAATTGGACATCCGGCGTGCTGTCGCAACTCCCGCCCAGGGTACTGGGTACTCCGTATCCGGTTCTCGTGCCGAAGACGGACGCGGACGGCCACAATCTCGCGGGTGTACGACAGGTGGAGATCGCCGTTCCCACCGCGACGCACACCGGGTGGGGACTCCGCAAGGGTCCCGCGTCGGGCGACGGCTGCGATGCCATCGGCCAGCGCCTTCCGTTCGCGGCCACGCGTGCCGAGCGCGAGCGAACCGGGGATCCCCGGCCATCGCTGGAGGAGCGCTACCCAACGACAGACCGCTACGTCGACGAGACAACCCGGGCCGCCCGGAGCCTCGTCGAGCGCCGCTTCCTCCTCCAGGAAGACGCCGACCGGTACATCGCCGACGCACAGCGACAAGGTCCCACCCGATAGCGGACGCCGGCAGCCGCGCGTAGAATGACGCGTGCCCTGCGCCCGGCCATACGGCTCGAGCGCTCGCGGAGTGGGCGCGCGGAGAACACGATGCGACTGACGCTGGCAATCGGCATGGGCGCGCTGCTCGCGGCCCTGTTCTTTCTTCATGATGGCCCCGGCAGCGGCGCGGCGGCCCAGTCGCGAACGTGGGCCGGCACGGCGCACACCGGCGACGCCTTCCGTTTCAACAAGGTACGCGAGGGCCTCTATCACGCGGTCGGCACCGGCACTCTGTCCGTTGTCGGGAACTCGTCGGTCATCGTGAACGAGGATCACGTGATCGTTGTCGACGACCACACGTCGCCGGCGGCCGCAGCCGTGCTGCTCGACGAGATCAAGCGCTTCACCGACAAGCCGGTGCGCTACGTGATCAACACGCACTTCCACTACGACCACGCGCACGGCAACCAGGTGTTCGGCCCCGCGGTACGGATCATCGGCCACGAATACACGCGCTACATGCTGAGCGACCGCCGCTCGGTCAGCATGCCGCTCTATCAGGCGTACGTCGGCGGAATGCCGAAGGCCATCGAAGACCTGAAGGCACGCGCCGCCGCCGAAACGGATCCGGCGGCCCGGGCGCGGCTGCAGACGCAGGCCACCATCGCGGAGAACAACCTCGCGTCACAGAAGGAACTGCAGCCGGTGGCGCCCGACATCACGTTGAAGTCGGAGATGACGCTGCACTCCGGCACGCGCGAGATCCAGATCCGTCACATCGGCCGCGCACACACGGCCGGCGACGTTGTCGTCTACCTGCCTGGCGAGAAGGTGGTGATCACCGGCGACATGATGCCCGCCGGGCTATCGAACCTGAGCGACTCATACCCGGACGAGTGGGTGACGACGCTGGAGGACATGAAGAAGCTGGACTTCGACACGGTGATGCCCGGCCACGGCGACGCGTTCACCGACAAGGCGAAGATCGACTACCTCCAGGCCTGGCTCCGGGATGCGTGGTTGGAGGTCGGTCGGCTGAAAGCGCAGGGCGTGTCGGCGGAAGAAGCGGCGAAACGCGTGGATCTCACGCGGCACAAGGACCACTTCCCCACTATTCAGCCAGGGCTGCCCCTCATCGGCGTGCAGCGGATCTACACGTTGTTGGACGAGCGCGCGGGCCGGCGCTGAGCGTCAGCGCGGCGATGGCAACGCGGCGGTGCCCGCTCGTTCCTCGAACCGGGCGCCGCGCAGGATGTCCAGCAGCCCGAAGTTCCCCTCGTGGCAGGCGTACTGGTACATCGCCTCCTCGGTACGCGTCATGCGCATCGCGGCCGTCCATCGAGCGGTAAACGCGGTCGGGTTGTCGATTGTGAACTCGGTACTGCAGCGCGCCGGCGTCGATCGCCGTAAAGCGTTCGACCACGCGCAGGTGTTCGTCCGAGCCCCTGAACGGGGTGCGATCGGTGAAGTTGCTCGTCTCGATCACGAGCGTGTCGCCGTCCCAGTGCCCGCGCGAGTCGCCCAGCCACCGCCTCATGCCGGCCGGCAGGAGGGGCCGGCCATCCAGCGGCACGATTCGGGCGTCGTGGATCATCTCGCTGACGATCACGACTTCCGCCGCGGTCTGGACGATCTGGATGTTGTTGTTGTACGGCCCTGGCAGGATCGGCGGTCCGGCACCGAACACCAGGCACCGTTCCTGGATGCTTCGATCCTCCGGGCCGTCGGCGCGACCGCTTGCAGTGGCCGCAGCATCGGCTGCGACCCGCGCTCTGGCTTCGGCAGTGAGCGGCGGGACCCGGCCGTTGCCGGGGTCGACGATCAGCGAGGTCCGCAGGTCCGGCGCAAGCTTGGCCCCGTAGTCGAGCCAGAACGGCGGATGGACGGCCACGATGCCGTCGCGGCGCTCTGCCGTGCGCTGTTCGAACGTGCGCGCTTCATCCTCGGTGAAGAACAGCTTGTCGGCGTATTCCCTGGGACGCTCGAGCGGCGTCGCGCTCCGGTAGTCCCAGATGCCCTGGAGATTGGGCCGCCCGTCGGGTGTCCGGGGAACGGTGACCGCTGTGGGCGTCGACTGCGCAGACAACAACGCCGACACGGCGAAAGCCATGGCGCCACCCAGGAGTCCACGTCGAACGAAGCGGCCCGCCCGCGACACCCGCGCGGATCATAGCGACGATCGGCCCTGGAGTCACGCTTAACGGCGCCGATGCGACGGTCACCGCGGCGCCAGCACCAGCGTGTCAGTGGCGTCGGCTGCAACCGCGTCGGCGCTGAAGGGCAGCGGCGCGTACTCGCCGCCGGCCCACAGCTTTGCCATGTCGTCGTAGTGCACGCTTGCCGGCGATCCCGACTGCCCGGGTGCGACGACGGCGACGGAACGATCCCAGTTCGCCACGTCGAACACGGCGCGGAAGGTGGGCCCTGTGCGATCGGCAGTCGCCAGCACGGTGCCCGCGTAACCAGAGCGCGGGAACGGTCCGACGTTGAAGCGGCGGCGTCCTGCTTCGAATGCGGCCAGCGGATGTGCGAATCCGACGGTGCGCGCGACGCCATCAACCTCTGCGGCCGCCGCGCTCAAGGCGTCGGCGATGAGCCGATCGCGCGCCCGTTGCGGATCGCCGTCGAACCAGACGCGGGTCGGTCGCGTGACGACATCCGTGACGTCGATGCGCGCCGCGACATCTGACACGAACTCCTTCGGCACGCGCCGCCCCGCCAGCAGCTGCGCGAGCGCATCTTCGAACGCCACGTAAAGCGGCGCGGCGTCGGAGCCGGCGTCCACCCGCCGGTCCCATGCAAGCAGCCGCTGCCTTGCACGTGCCGCTGCTTCCTCCGAGACGGTCACACGCTCGACGAGCGGCAGCAGCCGCGAGGCGTTCCACGCCGTCGTATCGATTTGCAGCCGCCGCATGCCATCCTGCGAATGCACCCTCACCGCTGAGAGCTGTTCGGTGAGCAGCGACCGCTGTGCGCTGCCTGCCGATACCAGCACACCGCCGGCCGGGTCGATTGCAGGTGCGTCCGCCGCGCCGCTCTTCGAGATCTCGCCCGTCCAGCCCGCGGTCGGCATCGTTCCCGCTGCGGTCGCCCGCGCCGGCACGAAGGCCGCCGCGACCCTCGCGATGTGCCCGTCCACATCGGCGTAGACGAACTCGGACGCCGGCATCTTCCACCGCGACACGGCTGCCCTGAACTCCGTCCATGTCGTCGCGCGGTCGATGGCGAGCGAGGCCAGCTCGCCCGCGCCACCCGGCGCGGCGCCGGTCCAGCGCAGCGCGTACGCAAGATGCCGTTCACGGTCGAGCGCCACGACAACGCCATGAGGTGTGTAGAGGCGCTCGGTACTGGAACGGCGTCTCGCGTCCCTTCACGTCGAGCCGCTCATGGTCCACTGCCATGTCGACCCAGCGCCCGTTCCGCTCGACCTGATGTGGATCGTCCGGATCGATCCGCTCGATGACGATGTCCTGCGTGTCGAAGGGCGCCGCGGTCATCCCCCACGCGATCCGGTCGTTGTGACCGATCGCAACGCCAGGCATCCACGGCGAGGTTGCCCCCGCAACGTTCCAGCCTGGCGCCGTCAGATGCACGATGTAGCGTCGTGCCGGCGCATCCCACGCGTGCACGGCGTCAACCGCAAGCAGCGCGCCACCGGTCTCGGTGCGCGACGGGCCGAGCGCCCACACGCTGCCTGTCGACACGGACGCGCGGCGCGGCGAAGCCGAGCCGGTGTCCCGCCGCGCCGAGGACGCCTCGCTCGACTCGGCGCGATCGGACGCAGCTGCCTGGCCCGGCCTGGCGGCCTTCGTCACCGGGGCCGCGAGGGCACTGAAAAAGGGCGGAGTGCCGACTCTTCGTACCGTCTCCGGCACGACGTAGGTGATCGCCGACAGGTCGACGCCAGGCGGCGTGGTCAGCGGCGCACCATCCGGCGACGGCAGGAGCCGGCTGACGCCGTCGATCCCGATCGCGGCCGCGAGCCGTGCCCGCAACAGCTCGCCCTGCGCATCGACGCTCGCGACGAACGCGTCCGTCCGGTTCAGCAGGTCCTCCGGCTTCCAGTACTCGGGCTGCCAGCCGGCGAGCACGAACTCCTCCGGGAGATCCCCTCGCGCGATCGACACCCACGCATTGATCCCGCGCGTGAACGCGATCGCGATGTCGCGCGTGTCCGGCGCGTAGCTGGCCCACTCGCGATCGATGTCGCCGCGGAACTGCATGCGACGCGTCATCGCGTCGCGCTCGATGTAGTTGGCGCCGAGCGTCTCCGAGAGGCGGCCCTGCACGCCGCGACGCCAGAGATCCATCTGGAACAGGCGGTCCTGCGCCTGCACGAACCCCTGCGCGAAGAACAGATCGTCGGCGTTTTGCGCGGTGATGTGCGGGATACCCCAGCGATCGCGCACGACGGTCACGACGGCCCGCACGCCGGCGACGTTCAGGGTACCGCTGGTTTGCGGCGAGTGCGGTGGAGGCGGCTCTTGTGGAGGCGTGCGACGGCACGCGGGTGCAATGGCGACGAGGACCACCAGCGCGGCCGCGCGCAGTACACTACCGCGCATGGCCACGCGCGAGGCGCTGCTCGCCGAATACGATCACGAGGTTGCGGCCACGCGCCGCATGCTCGCCTGCGTGCCGGGCAACCGGCTCGCCTGGAAGCCGCATGTCCAGTCGCGATCGATCGGCGCGCTCGTCGCGCACCTCGCGGAGATACCCGGCTGGGCGCTGCACATCCTCGAGGTGCCGGCGTTCGATCTCGATCTTGCGCCCGCGATCGCCGAGGAGACCAGCGTGGCTGCCGACTTCCTGCGCCGCTTCGACGAGGTCACGGCGCGCACGCGGCGCGCGCTCGATCGCAGCGACGCCGAGCTGAACGCCACCTGGTCGCTTCACCGCGGCGGGCAGGAACTGTTCTCGATGCCGCGATGTGCAGCGTTCCGCACACTCGTGCTGGGTCACGTCGTGCACCATCGAGGTCAGCTCTCGGTCTACCTGCGCCTCAACGACATCCCTGTGCCGCCCACCTACGGACCCACGGGGGACACTCACAAGTCACAGGACACAAGTCTCAAGTCTCCAGTCCCAGTGCAGCCGCAGATCTCCGCCACGACGTCTGATGACCCGGCGACTGGCGACCTGTGACTGGGCGGCGACTTGCGACTGGCGACTGCGACTTGCGACTTGCGACTTGCGACTATCCTCGGCTCGCCTCGACGCTCTCCGACAGCCGCCGCACCCCTTCGTTGATCTCGGCTGGCGTCAGCGCGCAGAACGGCAGGCGAAGGAACCGCTCTCCTCCCCCATTCGGGAAGAACGCAAGGCCGTCGGCCAGGTTCAACGATACGCTTCGCAGCCTCGGCGCGGAGGGTGCTGGTCAGCACACCCTCCGGCAGCGTGAGCGAGATGAAGAAGCCGCCATCGGGGCGCGCGTCGACCGCGTCGGGCATGAACTTGTCCAGCGCGACCAGGCACGCGTCGAGGCGCGGCAGGTACAGCTGCTTCAGGCGCTCGATCTGCGGCTGCAGGAGCCCGCGCCGGCACCACTCGTAGGTGATGCCCTGCGCCAGATAGCCTGGCGAGATGTAGGTGTCTTCGGCCACCTTGGCGAGCTTCGCGATCAGGTCGCGGACGCGCCGATCATGAACCCGGTGCGCACGCCCGGCGCGATCAGCTTCGTGAACGAACACATGAACAGCGTGCGCTCGGGCGCCAGGGAGTAGAGCGACGGCTCCTCCTGCCCGCGATAGCGCAGCGGACGGTACGGCGCGTCCTCGACGATCAGGAAGTCGTGGCGCTCCGCTAGTTCGGCGAGCCGCCGACGCTTTACCGCCGAGCAGGTCGTGCCCGACGGGTTCTGGAAGTCGGGAATCAAATAGAAGAATGACGGCTTGTGCCGTCGCGAGCGCCGCCTCGAGCACCTGTGATGCTCGGACCGTCGGCCTCCAGCGGGATACCGACCACGGTCACACCGTGGCGCCGCAGCAGCGTGATCGTCCGGTCGTAGGTCGGCGCCTCGGTGAAGACGACGTCGCCGCGCTTCAGGAGACCGAGGCAAAGAAACTCGACCAGCTGCAGCGAGCCGTTGCCCGTCAGCACGCGGTCCACCGTCACGCCCTGCCACTGCGCGATCCACTCTCGCAGCGGCTGGAACCCGGCCGACGGTCCGTACTGCAGCATCGACACGCCGCGCGCCTTCAGCGCGTCGATCGCGGCGTCGGCGACTTCCTCGAGCGGAAAGGATTCGTTGGCGGGCACACCACGGGTGAAATTGATCGTGTCCATCGACTCTTGTGACCTCAGGATCCCTGCCCGTTCAGTCCGGGCCGCGGAGAACACCCGATGATATCAGGGGGCAGCAGCGGCCGCGACGATCGTGGCCAGCACGACCTGGCCCGCCTGGACGTTCTTCTCCTTCGTCACGTCAATCCACTCGTCGCGCGAGTGGGAGCGCCCGCCGGCGCCGCGACCGATCGTGATCGCCGGGATGCCCATGCTGATGGGCACGTTCGCATCGGTGCTCGACGTCTCGTACCTGGGCGAGAAGCCGAACGCGCGGCTCACCGCCGACGCCGCCTGCACCAGGTACGCCGACGTGGGCGTGCTGCCCGACGGCCGATCGCCGATCAGCACGACGTCGGCTGAAATGCGCCCTTCGCGTGTGCTGCGCGCCTGGTTCTCTTCGTCGAGCGCCTCCTGCACGAGGCGCAGGAACGCCTGATCCACGCGCCTCAGCTCGTCGGCCGACTCCGATCGCATGTCGACGACCATGTACATGTCCACCGGGATCGAGTTCACCGACGTGCCGCCGCCGACGACGCCGACGTTGAACGTCGTACGCGGTTCGGCCGGCACCTGTATCCGGGAGAACTTCGTCATGGCGTTCCCAAGGGCGAATGCCGGGCTGACGAGCCCGAATGCGCCGTAGCTGTGGCCGCCCGGCCCCTTGAAGGTCACGCGATAGCGGCGACTGCCCAGCCCGCCGGTGACGATGCCGTCCTGTTCGCCTCCGTCGATCGAGATGAAGTTCCGGATGCGGTCCTTGTACTTGCCCTTCTGCAGCAGGTACTTCGCACCGCGCAGGTCCCCCTCGCCCTCTTCGCCGACGTTGCCGACGAAGAGGATGTCGGCGGACGTCTGCAGGTTCGCCGCGTTCATCGCGCGAACCACCGTCAGCATCAGCGCGAGCGCGCCCGTGTCGTCGCCGGCGCCGGGCGCCAGGAGCTTGTTCCCCTCCCTCTTCACCGTCACGTCGGTGCCTTCCGGGAACACCGTGTCGAGGTGCGCGAGCACGGCCAGCATCGGGCCCGACCCGGTCCCCTTGCGCACGCCCATCACGTTGCCCGCGGCGTCGGTCTCGACGTCCGACAGGCCGGCGTCGCGCAACATGCTGAGATACGCGGCGGCCCGCCGCTCCTCCTTGAATGGCGGCGCCGGGATCTCGGGTCAGCGCAATCAACTCGCGCACGAAGCGAGGGTGGTCCGTTTCGAGGAAACCCCTCGCGGCGCTGTAGGTGGAGCTGGACAGGAGAGACTGGACGCGCTGTTCGGGGGTCTGCGCCCGTACCGGCCCCGCGCCGACCATCCCGCTGAACAGCGCCACCATGGCGGACACAGCCGCAATCCGCTTCATGGACGTCATTGTCGCACCACCAGTCCTTCGTTCTCGCACACCGTCCCGAACGCGATCCCTCGTGCCTTCAACGCGGGGATCAGCCGCGACGCAGCCTGCACCGTCTGGCGCTGGTCTTTGAGCGGTGCCGACTCGTCCCCGTCGTGCATCACGACGATGTCGCCAGGCGCGATGCGCTCGGACACGCGCTTCACGATCGCGTCTGCCGTGCGGCGCCGGAACCAGTTCCAGTCCCACAACATCCAGCCCCAGCCGACGAGTCGATAACCGCCTTGCCGGAGCCCCGCGTACATCTCGCCGCCGCGCCAGCCCGCGTGAGGACGGAACGCCCGGCAGGGTCGCATCCCCGCCACCGACTCGATGCGATCCGCAAGAGCGTCCAGAGCCTCGACGAGTGCCTCCGCGCTGAAGGTCATCACTCGCCGCGACGAGGTGTGAAGGCCGATCGCGTGTCCCTCCTCGAACATGCGACGCACAATCGGCGCGGTGTCGCCGGTGATGTGTGCGTCGATCAGGAAGAACGTCGCGGGCACCTGCTCGCTCGAGAGCACGTCGAGCAGGTCAGGGGTCGTCGCCGGGTTGGGTCCGTCATCGAACGTGAGATAGACGGTGGGTGGCGATCCACGCGGCATGTGCCAGACCGCCATGTCGCCGGCCAGGGCGTCGAGCAGAAAGGGAGCCGGCGCGATGTGCACCAGCGCCATGATGGCGAACCCAAGAACCGCAACCGCCCACATGCCGACTCCCTGGCCAGCCTAGCTGGATGCCCCTCCCGGCCGTCTCGAGGCCATCGCCCGCACCGCCGTGGCGCCACCGATGATCGCGCACGGCAGCGGCAGCGCGACGTCGAGCGCCAGGTACCAGGCTGGCACCTGGCTGCCGAACCTCAGTCCGCCGACGATGGTGAGGGCGATGAGCAGGACGGCAAGCGCGAGCGCGTATCGCATACGCGGTTCACCCGACGGCCCGAGGCGCGCCGCAAGGTGGCTCCCGAGAATGATGAACAACCCCCGGTAGGCCGCCACCAGCGCCAGCGGCGGCACGACTCCGCGCGCTGCCAGCCAGCTGTTGGTCACGATCGTCAGCATGAGCGCGACGAAGGCGCCGACGATGACCGGCATGATGTGGCGCGTGAGCGCCCCTGGTGATCCGTGTCCGTCTGTCCGCGCCGTCACGATATCAATCAGCCCCCGCGCCCGCGTGACCGGCGACAGGCCGCCCCGCCAGACCCGGTTGCGGTGCAAGAGCGGCTCCCGTGGACGGTTCGCGCCCGTCGAGGATGCGGCGGGCACGCTCGAGGTCCAGCGCACCGTCCCACTTCGCCACCACCATCGTCGCGACGGCGTTGCCGATCAGATTGGTGATGGCTCGCGCCTCGGACATGAAACGGTCGACGCCGAGCAGGAGCGTCAGTCCGGCGACCGGAATGGAGGGAAATGCGGCCAGCGTGGCCGCAAGCGTCACGAAGCCGCTGCCCGTGACGGCGGCCGCTCCCTTCGAGGTGAGCAGCAGCATGCCGAGGATGCCGAGCTGCTGGGCGAGCGACAGGTCGACGCCGCTCGCCTGCGCCACGAAGATCGCCGCCATCGTCATGTAGATCGAGGTGCCATCGAGGTTGAACGAGTAGCCGGTCGGCACGACGAGGCCGACGACCGGTTTCGCGCACCCGAGATATTCGAGCTTCGCCATGAGCCGCGGCAGCGCCGACTCCGACGATGAGGTGCCGAGCACGATCGAGGATCTCCTCGCCGATGTACCGGAGGAAGCTTGATCAGGCTGAACCCGGTGAGCCGCGCGATGGTGCCGAGCACGACGAAGATGAAGAACGCGCACGTCAGGTAGACGCCGGCCATCAGCTTGCCGAGCGCGACCAGGGAGCCGAGCCCGTAGCGGCCGACGGTGAACGCCATCGCGCCGAACGCGCCCATCGGCGCCAGCCGCATGACGATGCCCACCACCTCGAACAGCGCGTCGCGCGGTCAGCTCGATGATCTCGACCAGCCGGTCGCACGCGTGGTCCGAGCCGCAGCAGCGCCAGCCCGAACAGCACCGAGAACAGCAGCACCTGCAGCACCTCGCCGCGGGCGAAGCGCGCCGACGACCGTGTCGGGAATGACGTTGAGGAGGAAGTCGACGGTGCTCAGGTGCTGCGAGGCGTCGTGTAGGCGGAGACGGCGCTGACATCGGCGGTCGCCGGGTCGAAGCCGACGCCACTTCCCGGGCTTCAGCACCGTGACCACGACCAGGCCGATCGCCAGCGCCAGCGTCGAGACCACCTCGAAGTAGACCAGCGCGCGCAGGCCGATGCGGCCCGACGTCCTTCATCTCGCCCATGTGGGCGATGCCGACCACGACGGTGGTGAAGACGATCGGCGCGATCAGCATCTTCACCAGCTTGATGAAGCCGTCGCCGAGCGGCTTCATCGCGGCCGCCTGCTCTGGCGAGACGAAGCCGAAGATGACGCCGACCGCGATGGCGATCAGCACCTGGAAGTACAGGCTCGAGTAGAAGGGCCCTTCGCCATGCGCGTAATAATAGCGGGTATGATCGATCGATGGATCCGTTCGTTCCGCAGCCCGTCCCTCGCAGGCGGTCACAGGATGACCCTGTACGGCTGGGGCAACCCCCGCTATTTCCCGCGCCTGCCCGCCGCCAACGGTCCGCTATTTCGACGTCGACGCCCGACGCCCGGGTGCTGGCGCACTGCCACTGGCAGCGCGGATCCGCGGGAGCAGCCGACGCTCATCGCGCTGCACGGCCTGAACGGCGTCGAGCGACGCCCACTACATGCGAGGGCATCGCCGAGCAAGGCGTTCGCGCGCGGGCATGAACGTCGTCCGGCTGAATCAGCGCAACTGCGGCGGCACCGAGCATCTGTCGGCCGGGCTGTTCCACTCCGGGCTGACGCACGATGCGCGGCACGTCATCGACGAGCTCACGCGCGTCGACGGCACTGCGCGCGATCGCCGTCGCCGGCTATTCGCTCGGCGGCAATCTGGCGCTGAAGCTCGCCGGCGAGTACGGCGACACGCCGCCGCCGCGCTCGCGGCCGTGGCGGCGGTGTCGCCCGATCCTCGAGATCGGCGAGTGCGTGCGCGCACTGGAGCGCCGAGCCAACTTCCTCTACCAGTGGAACTTCGTACGCGATCTGAAGCGCCGGATGCGGCGGAAGGAGCAGGTGCGTGCCCGGCCTGTTCGACCTGTCGAAGCTCAAGCGCGATTCGTACGGTGCGCGACTTCGACGACGTCTACACCGCGCCGCATTTCGGCTTCGACGGAGCCGAGGACTACTACTACCGCGCCAGCGCGATGCGCGTGATCGACCGGATTCGCGGTGCCGGCGCTGATCATCACCGCCGAGGACGACCCGTTCGTCCCGCCAGGCCGTTCCGCGACCCGAAGGTGACCGGCAATCCGCACATCACGGTGCGCTTGTGCCGCACGGCGGCCACTGCGCGTTCGTCGGCCCCGCGTCTAGCGACGACGACGGCTACTGGGCGGAGTCGGCGATCGTGGCGTTCGTCGAGACACAGACCGCCAGGGCTGCGCAGGACAGCCTGGTCCTCGCCTGAGATCGCGCAACTGTCGGCGGCGCTCGCTGGGTCAGCCTGATCGCAGGCCGCCGCCTGCAAGTCGGAACGATCGAGACTTAACGGCCGATGCCCAGGTCGCGCATCAGGAGCTGCGCGAACTCCGGGCCCTTCCCCTCTTCCTCGTGCTTGAAGTAGACGAACACATCGCGGCACGCGGCGGTTTCGCGCGCGATCGTCCCGGCCCACTTCTCGATATCGTCGGGCGTGTACCCTTCATCGCGCAATCGGAAGTAGGCATAGTCCGCAGTCACCACGACCGGCGCGGACAGCTTCTCGCTATCCGCCACGCAGAGCGCCAGGTTCCGCGCCCGCAGCCGCCCGAGGATGTCGTCGTCGAACCACGAGGGGTGGCGGAACTCGAAGGCGGCGCAGACGCGCGGCGGGAGATCGGCGAGGAACGCGTCGAAGAGCTCGACGTCCTTTTTCAGGTTCGGCGGCAGCTGAAAGAGCAGTGCACCGAGCTTCTCGCCGAGCGAGGCGGCCACCTGGCAGAAGCCGGTGACCAGGCTGCCCGTGTTCTTCAGGCGACTGTCGTGTGTGATGCGCCGGGGCGCCTTCAGCGTGAGCCGGTAGGGCGACGGTGTCTGCCGGGCCCAGCCCGCGACCAGCGACTCGTTCGGCATGCGATAGAACGTGTAGTTGATCTCGACGGTCGAAAACCGCTCGGCGTAGTACGGCAGCATCTTGGCGGAAGGCATCGTCTCCGGATAGAAGCTGCCCTTCCATTCCGGGTAGTTGTAGCCGGATGTCCCGACCCAGATCATACGAACACTGTAAACTACATTTCATGCGCATGTTGAGCGTCTGGCTGATGCTTGCCCTGCTGGCGGCCGCCTGCGGCGGCTCGTCGGATCGCCGCGAGTTCACCCTGCAGGGACAGATCATTTCCGTTGCTGCTGACCGCAAGCAGGCGACGATCAAGCATGAAGAGATCCCCGGGTTCATGGCGGCGATGACGATGCCTTACGAGGTGCAGGACCCGAAGGAGTACGAGTCGCTGGCGCCGGGAGACTTGATCACGGCCCGCCTCGTCGTCCTGCCGAACGCGGGCTACCTGGAAGCGGTGCGGAAGGTTGGCGATGCACCGCTCGAACGCGCGGCCGGCGACGCGGGGGCGGGTGCGTCCGGTGGCTTCGAGCTGATCAAAACGGGCGCGCCGGTGCCCAACGTCACGCTCGTAGATCAGGAGGGCAAGACCGTCACGCTCGACACCTTCCGGGGCTCGGCGATCGTCGTCACATTCATCTATACGAGCTGCCCGATGCCGGACTTCTGTCCGCTGATGGATCGCAACTTCGCCGCGATCCAGAAGAAGCTGCAGGAGCAGAACAACGAGTTGAAGGTGCACCTCCTGAGCGTGAGCTTCGACCCGACGATCGACACGCCGGCCGTCATGAAGAAGCACGCGGCGGCGCTCGGCGCGGACCCGCGCCTCTGGTCCTTCGTCACCGGCGATCGCGATGAAATCGACAGGTGGGCGGCCGGCTTCGGGATGGCGATCTCGCGCGCGATGAACGATCCGCGCGACATCACCCACAACCTCCGGACGGTGATTCTCGACCGGCAGGGCAACCTGGTGCAGACCTACGGCGGCAACGAGTGGACCCCGGAGCAGGTGGTGGCCGACGTGCGCGTGATGGTGGGTGTCGACTAGTTTCACGCCACGCGAGCGGCGCCTGATCGCCAGGCTCCGGACGCCGGCTCTCGTCCAGGCGTACCTGAATCGGCTGCCCTACAACCAGGAACCGCACGGCCGCGCGACGCTCCGGAGCTTCCGCGGCGTCGTGGGTCACAACTGCGCGCACTGCCTGGAGGCGGCGATCTTCTCGGCCGTCGTGCTCGAACAGCACGGGTTCCCACCGCTGGTCATCAGCTTCGAGTCGATCGACGCGCTCGACCACGTGATCTTCGTCTACCAGCAGAAGGGGCGCTGGGGATCGGTGGCGCGATCGCGCGATCCCGGGCTGCACGGGCGGAGGCCGGTGTTCGCCACGCCGCGCGCGCTTGCGGCCAGCTACATAGATACCTACGTGGACTACAGCGGGCGCGTCACCGCGTACGCGCTCGTGAACCTGGCAGAGGCGATGGGCGACTACGACTGGCGGCTGGCGGACACCAACGTGTGGAAGGTGGAGCGCGTGCTGCTGGACTTCCCGCACCGGCCACTCGTCATGAGCAATGCGCGCTACCGGCGGCTGCTGTTGCGCTACCGTGCGTTCCGCGCGGCGAACAACGGGAAGAAGCCAGTCTCGTACTACAAGGGGCGCGAACGGTGGACGCCGCTCCCCGCCGACGCGGGCTGGGCGACGTAGTCACAAGTCACAAGTCACAAGTCGCGAGTCGGCAGCCACCAACTCGCCAACGCACTAACTCACCAACGTCTCAATCGAGATCAAAGTCGCGCGTCGGCTTCGTCACTGGTTCTTTGTGCGCCTGACGGAGTGCTTCCTCGAACCGGCGGGAGAGGGCGTCGCCGCGTCCCTTCTCGGCGTCCACCGACTGCTGGAAGATCGCCTCGCGCCGCGCGGCTTCTTCGGCGAGGATCCGCTGCGCGTCGTTCAACTCGGGCTTGTTGCCGCGGTCCGGTTCCTTGTGCCCCACGACGCGTCCGAGATTCAAGTCGATCACGAGCGTCGACTGGCAGCAGGGGCAGGTGACTTCGAGTTCCGATTTCAGGCGAGCCATGGTTTCTCCATCACGGCGGCGCGCCGCACACGACGGTCTATCATAGCGTAGTGAGTCACTCGCCCCGGACGACGCTGCGCATCGTCACCTACAATATCCATCGCTCGCAGGGCATGGATCGCCGCACGAGGCCAGAACGCGTCGCCGAGGTGCTGCGTGATGTGGACGCCGACGTCATCGCGCTGCAGGAGGTGGTCGGCGCCGGACCGAGCGGCCGCGGACACATGGAGGAGATCGGCGCGGCGCTCGGCATGGGCTGGGTAATGGCGCCGACACGCCGGCTCCGCGAGCATCTTTTCGGCAACGCGGTCCTGAGCCGCTTCCCGATCATGCACCACGCCCAGCACGATCTCTCGTGGAAGGCGTGCGAGGAACGGTGCCTGCAGCGCGTCGACGTTGACGTGAACGGCCGTCGGCTGCACGTTTACAACGTGCACCTGGGGACGGCCATCCTCGAGCGCCGCTACCAGGCAACGCGGCTCGCGACAACGGTGGCCGACCGCCACATCACCGGCCCGAAGATCGTCCTCGGCGACTTCAACGAGTGGATGCGCGGCCTGACGACGACGCTTCTGAGCTCCAAACTCAAGAGCGTCGACCTGCGGCACTACATGAAGCGGCGGCGCACCTATCCGGGGCTGTTTCCCATCCTGCACCTCGACCACATCTACTACGACGGCCCGCTCGAGATCGTGCACATCGAGGTGCTGCGCTCACGGCTCGCACTCGTCGCGTCGGACCACCTGCCGCTGATCGCCGACATCCGCATCTAGGATTGCCTGACGACGTCCCCGTTTTCGTCTAAACTCCGCGCCATGACGCGACTGGCTCTCGGTTTGACGTGTGGTGCAGTGCTCCTGACCGCCGGCGTGAGCGCCCAGTCTGGCGCCCGCAACGGCGAGTGGCCGGCGTATGGCGGCGACCTCGGTCATACCCGCTACTCGCCCCTTGCCCAGATCACAGCGGCGAACTTCAACAAGCTCGAGGTCGCGTGGCGCTTCAAGACCGAGGCGTTCGGTCCGCGCCCGGAGTACACCTTCCAGTCCACGCCGTTGATGGTGAACGGCATCCTCTACTCCACCGCCGGCACGCGGCGCGCCGTCGTCGCGATCGACGCGCGCAGCGGCGAGCTCATCTGGATGCACAGCGAGCACGAAGGCGACCGCGGCGCGGCGGCGCCGCGACAGCTCTCCGGTCGCGGCCTCTGGTACTGGACCGACGGGAAAGAGCGGCGCATTCTCTACGTCACGCCCGGGTACCGGCTCGTCGCACTCGACGCGACGACCGGAAGCCTCGTCAGGAGCTTCGGCAAGGATGGCGTCGTCGATCTGAAGGCTGACTTCGACCAGCAGGTCGATCTCGTGAACGCGAAGGTCGGCCTGCACGCGACGCCGATGATTGCCAACGACGTGGTCATCGTCGGCGCGGCATTCGAAACCGGTGCGAACCCGAAGAGCCGTCAGAACGTGAAGGGCTACGTCCGTGGCTTCGACGTGCGCACGGGACGCCGCCTGTGGCTGTTCCACACGATTCCGCGGCCCGGCGAGTTCGGCAACGACAGCTGGCAGAAGGATTCGTGGGCCTACACCGGCAACACCGGCGTATGGGCGCAGATCTCGGTCGATCCCGAGCTGGGGCTCGCCTACCTGCCCGTCGAGCTCCCGACCCACGACTACTACGGCGGCGAGCGCCCCGGGAACAACCTGTTCGCCGAGAGCATCGTGGCCGTCGACATCAAGACCGGCGTTCGCCGCTGGCACTACCAGCTCGTACATCACGGCGTGTGGGACATGGACATTCCGTGCGCGCCGATCCTCGCCGACATCACCGTGAACGGACGCGTCATCAAGGCGCTCGCGCAGCCGACCAAGCAGGCCTTCCTGTATGTCTTCAACCGCGAGACCGGCGAGCCGATCTGGCCCTTCGAGGAGCGGCCGGTGCCAAAAGGCGATACACCGGGCGAGTGGTATGCGCCGACGCAGCCGTTCCCGACGAAGCCGCCCGCGTACGACGGGCAGGGCCTGGCCATCGACGACCTTATCGACTTCACGCCCGAACTGCGCGCCGAGGCGACGCGGCTCGTTGAGAAGGTACCGGCTCGGACCGATGTTCACGCCGCCGTCAGTGAGCCGCGCGGAGGGCCCGATCGCGACGCTGACGATGGGCGCCCAGGCAGCCGCGTCGAACTGGCCAGGCGCATCGTTCGACCCGGAGACCCACACGCTGTTCGTCGCCTCGCAGACCTCCATCGCGACGCTCGGCCTGATGCCGGCTCCCCCGGGCGCGTCGGACCTCCCGTTCTTCCAGGGGACCGTCCTCTCCGGCGCACGGCTGACCGGCGGATCCGGATCGGGCGCCGGCGCCGCGCCGCGCGCTCCCGGCGCCGAGGCGAGCGGAAGCGCCACGCTCGCGGTGCAGGGACTGCCGATCGTGAAGCCGCCCTACAGCCGCATCACGGCTATCGACCTCGATCGCGGCGAGTTCCGCTGGCAGGTTCCGTTCGGCGCGACACCCGACGCCATCCGCAATCACCCGGCGTTGAAGGGGCTCAACCTGCCTCCGCTCGGACGGCAGGGCAACAACGTCGGCACCCTCGTCACGAAGACGCTGGTCATCGCCGGCGAAGGTAACTTCGGGCCGACGCCGAACGGTCAGCGCGGCGCGATGCTGCGCGCGTTCGACAAGGGAACGGGCGCCGAAGTCGGGGCGGTGTACATGCCGGCGCCGCAGACCGGGAGTCCGATGTCGTACATGCTGGACGACACACAGTACCTGGCCGTGGCGATCAGCGGTGCGGGCTACGCGGGTGAGCTGCTGGTGCTGAGGGCTGGAAAGGAATAGAGACCAGCCGGGTTCTGCGTTTCTCAGGGCAGCTTGTACGCCACGTACTCTCCCGAGTAGTTGCCTCCGCTCACGGCGACGATGATGTGCTGCCGGTCATTCGCCGTGTACGTCATTGGCGTGCCGCTCTGGGGCGCGGGCATGTAGACCCCTCCGAGCTCTCGTCCCGTGCTCTTGTCGTACGCCCTGAGCATGGCGCCACGCTGGCGTCCCGGCACCGTCGTCGCCTGGCCGTCTCCCGCAATCAGCAGCGTCTTCGTCACGAGCGCGCCGATGGCCGCGGCCTGTCCGGTGCGCGGAACGGTCACGCCGCTCAACGCCGGCGAGTTGCGGACCGCGTCCGGCGTTTCGCCGTGTGCGATCTGCCAGAGGCGCTCGCCTCGATCCAGGTTGAACGCGGTGATGCGGCCGTACGGCGGCTTGAGCAGCGGGAGCCCCTGCGGCGTCAGCGTCGCGCCGAACTCCCCCGTCGTCGTCGACCGCGCAGCCTCGCCGGTCACCGGGCGCCGCGGCGTCGCATCGGCGCCGACGTCCTCGCCGGGGCCGGTGACGTAGCGCACGCCCGTCACGGCGTTGCCCGACACGTACGGCAGATCGGAGAACTCGCGGCTCGGTGGCGGAAGGAGCCCGAGCGGCACGAGCGACGTGTACGACGGCGCGAAGAGCACGTGCGTCTCCGGATCGTACGCAGCTCCCGGCCAGTTCGTCCCGCCGGAGGAGCGGAACGACGCGATCGGCCCTTCCACCTTGCTGACCGGAGGCGGCGTGAAGATCGGCCCGAGCTTGTATCGCGACACGATTCGGACGGCTTCCGCGCGCAGCGCGGGCGTGAAGTCGATGAGCGCGTCTTCGGTGACCCCCTGGTGATCGTAGGGCTCGGGCCGGGTCGGGAACGGCTGCGTGGGCGAATACCACTCTCCGGGCACGTCACCCTTCGGCACCGGCCGCTCTTCGATCGGAATCAGCGGTGTGCCCGTCGCCCGATCGAAGAGGTACAGCATCGCCTGCTTGCCCATCACGGCGACAGCCTTCACGGGACGTCCGCCCACCGTGATGTCGGCGAGCACGGGCGCTGCGGAGATGTCCATGTTCCAGATCGGGTGGTGTACCAGCTGGTAGTGCCAGCGGCGAACGCCTGTCTTGATATCGATGGCCACGATGCTCTCGGCGAACAGGTTGTTGCCCGGACGCAGGCCGCCGTAGAAGTCCGAGGAGGGCGTCTCGACCGGCAGGTACGCGAGCCCGAGCTCCTCGTCGGCGGCGATCTCGTTCCACACGCCGACGTTGCCGTTGACCGCCCACGAGTCGTTCAGCCACGTGTCGTTGCCGAACTCGCCGGGCCGCGGGATCGTGTTGAAGGTCCAGAGCCGGCGCCCCGTGCGTACGTCGAAGCCGCGCACGAGCCCCTTCGTGTTGTTGTGCGTCTTCGGCGTGCCGCCCTCACGCATCGCCGAGCCGATGAGGACGACGTCGCCGGCAATCGTCGGCGTCGAGTGGACACCGATTTCTCCGGTGATCGGATCGATCGGCTCTCGCGACCCGAACACCACGCCGTCCTTCAGGTCGACGATGCCGTCGGTGCCGAAGCCGGCGACGCGGGAGCCGGTCCTGGCATCGAGCGCGACAAGCCGGTAACCGGTCGTCACGTAGTAGACGCGCGCCTCTCGGCCGTCGGTCCAGTAGGACACCCCGCGGCCGGACAACTGCCGCGGCGCCGCGGCCGCGCGGGCCCCTTCCCGCTCGGAGTGCGCCCAGATCAACTCGCCGGTCGCCGCGTCGAGCGCGATGACCGCCCGGCGCGATCCGGCGGTCGTGTAGACCACGCCGCCGACCATCAGCGGCGTTCCTTCGAGCTTGTACTCGGGACGCGGGCCAAGCGCATCGGTCTTGAAGCGCCAGGCGACCTGCAGCGTGCTGAAGTTCTCGCCCGTGATCTGCGCAAGCGGCGAGTAGTGGTGCATGCGCCGATCGCCTGCGTACGACGGCCACTCGCCGGCGCTCGTCCCGGCGGGGACTCCATTGGCCGCAGGCGACTGCGCCCCGAGCCGCACCCAGGAGTGGCCGTACGCGAGACCGACGATGAAGCACGCGCCCGAAACGAGCGCCAGCAGGCGAGGTGAACCGGTCACGGGCCCTCCGTCGAGAAAACCAACGGAATCCTCGGCCCGGTGCAGGTGTTTGTCAAGAAAAAGGGCCGGCCCTCTGGGGCCGGCCCGACTTGCGACTTGCGACTTGCGACTGTCCTAGTCCAGGTCCTCGGCAAGCTCCAGCCCGATCGGCCCGTTGTCCTCGACGACGCTGACCGCCTTCTGCGTCTTGCGGCGTTCCTTCGTCGCACGCGCCTCCGCGTAGATGCGCGCCGGCACCGGCTGAACGTCCCACGCGAGGCCGACCATCTGCATCAGGCGGATGACGTACCAGGTCGGATCGAACTCCCACCAGTAGAAGCCGTTGCGCGCGGCGCGCTGGTAGCGATGGTGGTTGTTGTGCCACCCTTCGCCGACCGCGAACAGCGCGGTGACGAGTTGTTGCGCGATTCGTCGATCGTGTCGAAGCGGCGCGACCCGAACAGGTGGTTCACCGTGTTGATCGCGAACGTCGGAGTGCGCCAGCGTGACGGTCGGCAGGCAGAAGCCCCAGACGAGCCACGGCATGCCGCCGACGAGATACATCGCGACCGCCAGCATCAGCGGCGGCACGAAGAAGTAGTCGCTCGAGCCAGCGGATCTCCGGCGACCTTCGAGAAATCGCGGATGACCGGGTTGATCGCCTCGAGACGTTCGTGCTTCGCATCGTTCAGGAACCAGCCGATGTGCGCGTAGTAGATGCCGCTGACCATCGGGCTGTGCGGATCGCCGTCGCGATCGGCGAAGCGGTGGTGGTTCACGTGATGGCCGGCCCACCAGAGCGGCCCCTTCTGCATCGCCGCGGTGCCGACGAACGCCCAGAAGAAACGCGCCGACGCGGTTCATCTGAAACGCGCGGTGGGCGAAGTAGCGATGGAACGCCAGCGTCAGGCCGATCGCGCGCAGGAAATGCGACGACGGCCCACAGAGCCGACGAGCGCCGGCTGAGAAGGGCACGAAGAACACCAGCAGCGCTGAAGCCTGGACGATCCAGAACACCAGCATCGCAAGTCGTTTATCAGCATCAGGTCTCGCGTATCTCGGCAGCGACGATGTCAGAGCGCCGGCACGCGCGCCTTCGTGACAGGACGGTGGAGTGACTGGAGGGCGAGGCGCCGAGGCTAGCCTTCTTCTTCGTACTCTTCTTCTTCGGGCGGGCCGAGGCGGGTCGAGGGACGCAGCGCTTCGCGGTAATCGAAGAGCGGCAGATCGCGCACGTGGAGCGACAGCGTGCAGGCCGGCGATTTCTCGTCGACGACGACCGTGACCGGGCTGCCTTCGACGCCGTCGCGGAACGCGATGCGGCAGCCGCAGGCGAGTCGCGCGTGCGTGAATCCTTTCAACATTCGGATTCATCATATCACGCTCTGACATCCGGGGTCTGGGGAAGTCGACTCCGACTCACCCGTTGCCCGGATCGCCTCAGAGCAGCGCCTTGATCTCGCGCTCGAACACGTCCTTGCCGGTCAGGCCGGTGTGCGTTGCGCAGATCTTGCCGTCGCGCGAAATGAGCACGCTCACCGGAATGCCGAGAATCGGCCCGTACGCGTCCTGCACATCGTCGTGACCGAGCCCCTGCAGCACCGGATAGTTCATCTTCATCTCGCGTGACGTACGGCTCCAGCTTGTCCACCGTGTCGTCGACCGAGATGCCGACGATCTGCAGCCCGTCCTTGCCGTACTTCTCCTGGAACTCGATGAAGTGCGGAATCTCCACCTTGCAGGGGCCGCACCAGGTCGCCCAGAAGTCGATCAGCAGCACCTTGCCCTTGTAGTCGGCAAGCGTCACGTCCTTGCCCGCGACGTCCTTCAGCGTGAAGTCGAGGTTCGCCGGCTTCGCGTCGGCGGGACACGTCAGCACCGGCTCGGCTGGCGTTCGAGGCGCCGATCGCCGTCGCTGCTCCACCATCTCCGCGTGCTCCTGGCGTCAGCCACGGCATCTGCGTGGTCAGCGTCAGCGCCGCAAGCGCAACGACGCCGACGACGGCGATCGCCCACCGGATGCGCATGCTCATCGGACTCCTCGATCGTGCTGCTCTGATCGCATCGCGGCGTGGACGAACGCCGCCATGCGCTCGACCTCGGCGCGCGCCTCGCGCGCGATACGAGCACGAACGTCCGGTCGCCGACCGACCAGATCGGCCGCTTCGTGTCCGAGCACGTCGACGAGCTGCTCGGAGCGCGTCGTCGCGCGGCAGCATGAACAGCGACACCGGCGCGCCGTTGTGCCGGTACATGATGTGCGCGATCCTGGCCTTCGCCGTAGAGGCAGGGCCGCGAGCCGACCAGCTCGAGCCGCTCCTCGGCGGCCGCCTGCGGCAGATGTGCACGTTCCAGTCGAAGCGCGGACGCCAGCGAGTCTCTCGACGCTCTGCTGGCGAGTCGCTGCGTGCCGAGCAGCGCGTTGATCGCGAAGCACTTCATGTGGTCGGCGGCGAGCTCCGCGGCCAGCAGCGCGGTCGAGCTGCCGCGTGGCCTGATACAGGAACGCGCCGCCGACGAGCGATCACGAGCGTGGCGGCGAGCGCGAGCGGGCGGAGCCAGCCGCGTCCAACGGCGACGCGAAGCGGCGACGGGCGCGGCGGCCGGCGCGCGCCGGCGGTCGCACCTGGCGCCGGCAGAGAGCGGAACGACGCACATCGCGCCTTGAGCGCGCCGGGGCGCACGATGCCGTGCAGAGATCGTCGTGGCGCGCCTGCAGCAGCGCGCGGACGCGCGCTCGGCCGCCACGCGGCGATCGGCACGGCGCGCAGGCGTCCAGGTGATGCGACTCGAGCCGCTGGTCGCTCGTCGGCGCCAGCTCGCCGTCGACGAACGGCGTGACGAGCGGCGTCGATGTGACGAACAGTTAGGCATTGACTGGTCTCAAATGCTGCAGCCGCTCGAACAGCATCCGGCGGCCGCGCGAGATGCGCGACATCACGGTGCCCGGCGGGATGTCGAGCATCTGCGCGATTTCCGCATACGAAAACTCTTCGACGTCTCGCAGCCACACCGCCTGGCGGAAGGCGTCCGGCAGCGCGTCGATCGCCGCCTGCAGCTCGGGCGCCAGCGTGCTCCCGCAGCAGCAGCGCTTCCGGCGTATCGGACCGGTCCGCCGCTGCGCCGAACTGCGCTCCATCGGCCGCCTGCTCGACCATCTCGCTGTCGATCGTGACCGCTGTCGCGGGCCCGGTCCCGCGCGCGGTTCCGCGCGGTGTTGTGAAGGATCGTGAACAGCCAGGCCCTCAGGTTGGTGCCCGGCTCGAAGCTGTCCGCGGCCCGAAACGCCTTCAGATAGGTGTCCTGCACCAGATCCTCGGCGTCGGCCGGCACCGGGTCAGCCGGAGCGCCGTCCGATAGAGGCTGTCGACGCACGCCAGCGCCTCGGCCTCGAACGCCGCTCGCGCTCGGGCACCCGCTTCGGGCGACGTCATTCCTGGCCTGTCCCATGCGCATGCGACGTGCGCGCCACGTGGCGTAAACCCCGGGGCACCGCTCCTTTATTCCCCATGGTAGTGCAGGCGCCCGGCCGGCCGTGTCGCCTGAAACGGCGTCGGCGGTGCCGACCGCCGGCGAGAGGACACCCAGCGGCCTGCCAGTAGACAGTCGGTTCGAGCTGCAGGACCATGGTTTGCAGGTGCGCGAAACGTCACGGTAAGATCGCTGCGCTGTTCGGACTCGCCATGCCCTTCGAGGTACATGCTTATGCGCATGCGCGCTCCCTCGCGTCGCCGGTTGGCTCGAGGCCCGCTCGTCGCCCTTACTCTCTGGTCGTGCTGTGCCTCGAGCGGCGCGCGGTCGTCGGCCGCGGCGCAGACGCCGTTTGTCCCCTACTTCGGCAAGAACAACATCCACTACGACAGGTTCGACTGGCACATCTACACGACCGACCACTTCGAGATCTACTACTACCCGGAGATCGAGCAGCATCTCGAACGCGTCGCCGGCTACGCCGAGAGCGCGTACCAGCAGGTCAGCTCCGACCTGAAGCACGACCTGTCGTCCAAGGTGCCGCTGATCCTGTTCAAGACGCACAGCGAGTTCGAGCAGCAGAACGTCATCCCGGGCGCGGCGCAGGAAGGCGTCGGCGCCTTCGCCGAGCCGTTCCGCGACCGCATGCTGCTGCCGATCGACGATCCGCCGGATCGGCTCTACGGCCTGATCGTCCACGAGCTCACGCACATCTTCGAGTTCGACATCATCCCGCAGGGGCTGATTCGCCGCAGCGTGCCGCTGTGGGTGAACGAAGGGCTCTCGGACTACGAGCGCGGCGCAGTGGGAGCCGCTCGACCTGATGATGGTCCGCGACGCCGCCGTCGCCGACATCGTCCCGAAGATGAGCGAGCTCGAGGGCTACGGCAACAGCGAGCAACCCGCGCCTGATCTACAACCTCGGCCACGCGGTCTTCGAGTTCATCGAGGCGAGGTTCGGCAAGGAAGGGATCCGGCAGTTCCTGTTCGCGCTGCGCAAGAGCGTCATCGGCGGCGGCGAGGACGCCTACGAGGAAGCGCTGCAGATGACGCCGGACGAGTTCGACCAGGCGTTCGAGCGGTACCTGAAGGAGCGCTTCAAGCCGTTCCGCGACAAGGAGCGGCCGGCCGACTACGGCCGCAACCTGGCGCCGAACCAGGAGAAGACGCAGTACACGCAGGCGCTCTCGATCGCGCCGTCGCCGTCGGGCGACCTCATGGCGGTGGTCACCGTCAACCGCAAGGACGGCGAGCTCGACATCGTCCTGCTGTCTCGTCGAAGGACGGCTCGATGGTCCGCAACCTGACCAGCGGGCTTCGACAAGGACTTCGGCTTCGACCAACATCGTGCTGCTCGGCGAGCGTTCGAACACGATGCCGTGGATGTCGTGGTCGCCGAAGGGCGACCGGCTCGCCTACTTCGTGCGCACCGAGAAGGAGCGCACGCTGATCGTCCAGAACGTGCTGACGCGGAAGATCGAGACTCGCGTGCCGATGAAGACGGTGGACGAGCCCGAGTCGCCGAGCTTCTCGCCTGACGGCCGGACCGTCGCGTTCTCGGCGCTGCGCGGCGGCGTCGGCGACATCTTCACCGTCGATCTGCGAGACGCAGGAGATCGTCAACCTCACGACCGACGATTTCTTCGACTACGGGCCGGTCTACTCGCCCGACGGCAAGTTCATCGTCTACAACGCGCGCGTCAGCGGCAACCAGAAGCTGTTCCGGCTCGATCTCGGCGACGAAGCAGAAGACGCAGCTCACCTTCGGCACGCACGACGAGACCGCGGCGCAGTTCATCGACGACCACACGCTCGTCTTCTCGTCGACCGCCACCGATCCGAACGTGCCGCTCGATCCCGAGGTGGCGAAGAACGGCAACATCTACAACATCTGGACGCTCGATCTGACGCAGCGGCGAGCTGAAGCAGTACACCGACGCGCTCGGCGGCAACGTCTCGCCGGTCGTGCTGAACGAGCGA
Source organism: uncultured Acidobacteriota bacterium (assembly GCA_963748265.1). GTDB lineage: Bacteria > Acidobacteriota > Vicinamibacteria > Vicinamibacterales > CAVVIG01 > CAVVIG01. The sequence continues at coordinate 746,982 of CAVVIG010000010.1, forward strand.
CGACGGCAACCGGATCGCGTTCGTCACGCTACTACAAGGGCGACTACGGCATCCACACGCTCGAGCGCAAGGAGCCGCTGCACACGGCGCGCCAGCGCCGACTTCGGCGCGCCCGGGCCCGATCATCGACTTCCAGGCGCCGCTCACGCACACGCTGGTCGCGACGAACGCGCGGCCGAAGAAGGCCGTTCGAGAAGATGTTCCTCGAGGGGCGGCCGCCGGTGAACGTCGGCGTCACCAACAACGGCGACGTGTTCGGCGGCACGCAGATCAGCTTCGGCGACGTGCTCGGCGACAAGCAGGTCAACCTGTTCGCCGCGTCGATCGCGCAGTACCGCACGCTGTCGCGTCAGCTACGTCAACCTCGGTCGCCGCTTCCAGTACGCGCTGCAGGGCTACTCGCAGACGCAGTTCTTCTACGGGCAGCTCGAAGGCGTCTTCTACGATCCGTCGCTCGCGCCGCTCGTCAGCCGCGACCTCGCGATGGCGACGCGCACCGTGCGCGGCGGCAGCGCCTTCGGCATCTACCCGCTCGACCGCTACCGCCGGCTGGAGATGTCAGCGGCGGGCTCGTCCAGCTGAGCGAGTCACTACAACGATCCGGCGCTGGAGTTCTACGCGCAGCAGTACCAGCAGGAGCAGTTCGGGCAGCCGGTGTTCCGGAACGGCACGCTGCTGCCGTTCAGCGTCGCGTTCGTCCAGGAGACGACGGTGTTCCGGGAGTTCGGTCCGCTCGCCGGCAGCACGATGCGCCTGGCGTACGACGTCTCGCCGAAGATCGGCGGGCACGCTGTCGCGCCAGACCTTCGACGCCGACGCCCGCTACTACCAGCGGCTGGCGACAGCGGCGTGCTGGCGCTGCGGTTCCGCGGCTTCAAGAGCATCGGCGACTACCCCGACTTCCTGTACTTCGGCGGCAACTCCGAGATGCGCGGCTACGACTACCTGCAGTTCGTCGGGCAGAACGCGGTGTTCGCGAACGCCGAGCTGCGCTTCCCGATCATCGAGGCCGCGCTCACGCCCGATCGGCGTCATCGGCGGCATCCGCGGCGTGTTCTTCGCCAACATGGGCGGCGGCGGGTTCGACGGGGTATGACTACACGTTCATGACGACGTCGCACGAAACCTACACGCCGATCGTCGGGTATCGCCCGGACATCGACGGCCAGCCGATGCCGATCTACGGACCGGAGCAGACCATCGACGGCTTCCGCCTGAAGGACGGCCGCGCGTCGTACGGCTTCGGGCTCGAGACCTTCGCGCTCGGGTTCCCGATGCACTTCGACTGGTCGTGGCGGACGCTCTTCAACCGCGACTGGGAGGACGCGCTCTACTCGTCGGTCGGCGGCAGCCGCGAGTTCCGCAAGCCGCGGTTCGCCGTGTGGATCGGATACGACTTCTAACTAGTCACAAGTCGCAAGTCGCAGGTCGCAAGTCGGGCCCGGACGCGTGAGCGTTCGGGCCCCTTTTCATTTGCGTTCACGATCCGACGATCAGCCCGCCTGCTCCGCTCGCCGGCGCAGACGCTGATCACGTCGAGCCCGCGCCTCGCGGCAGATGCGTTCTTCCTCCGGCGTCTCCGTCAGCAGCTGCGGCACCGCCACCTTCGCGCCGTGTTCGTCGATGGCGACGAAGGTGAGGAACGCGCGGCTGGTGAGTTGACGCCGTAGGGTCAGCGCCTCCTCCGAGAAGACATCCACCTGCACTTCGAGCGACGTCGTGAACGTGCAGGTCACACGCGCCTCGAGGATGATCACGTCACCGACCTTGATCGGGTGCAGAAACACGAGGTCGTCCACGGCTGCCGTGACGACGCGGCTCCGCGCGTGACGGTGACAGGCGATCGCGCCGGCGATGTCGACCAGGTGCATGACCGTGCCGCCCAGGATGAAGCCGAGCGGGTTCGCGTCGTTCGGGAGAACGACCTGCTCCATCCGGGTGACGGACTCGGACGCGCGCTTGGGAGGAAGGGACAAACGTCTGCGCGCTAGATCTTGTTGAGCCTGAGCACGCTGCGTTCGAGGTCGATGCCGACCCGGTACTTGCTCAGGAACTTGTGGCCGACGATGCCGCCGACCTGGAATCCGAGCAGCGCGCTCGGCGTGTTCAGGTTCAGCACGACCACGGGGAAGTTGGTGTAGCGGATGTCGCTGAACATCAGGTCGACGCCCGGCAGCAGGAAGGCGTCGCGATCCCACCCCGACGATCCGAAGACCTTCAGCGCGATCCGGCGCGTGGGCTGCTCTTTCCCGATGGCCACGGCAGTCGCGTGGCTGATCGAAATGACCTCGCCGCCGGTATCGACGACGAAGTTCGCGGAGTGCGTGCCGTCGACGGTCCCGCGCACGGTGGCGAGGCGGTGGAGCCGCAGCGGCAGCTCGAAGTCCGCCGGCTCGGGCTCCACATGCTTGCCGAACGTGATCTTCCTCGTCTTGTAGTCGATGACCATCGAGTAGCCGAGCACCAGCGGCGACAGGCTCTCGGACTCGCGCACGGGCAGGTCGCGCAGCGGCGGATCCTTGATCATCGCCGGCACGTTCCGCAGCTTGAGCGGGCCCAGTTCGAGGGAGTTGATGCGCGCGAGCTGCAGCCCGCGGAGGCCCACTTCGCCGACGCCGGCGCTCAGCGTGTAGGTGATCGGGGTCACGCCGAGCCGCTGCGCTGTCGGCCTCGTGAGCACCGTGTTCTCGGCGCCGGTGTCGACCACGAAGTCCTGGGACGCCCCCTCGTTGATCTTCGCGCGGACGATGATCTTGTCGTTCACCAGCCGGAAGTCGATCGTGTAGGTCTGGTCCTCGGCGCCCGGCTCGGTCTCGAACGGGATGCGCTGGCCGAACGACTTGAGGAACTTGATCTCGGCGCGCGACCAGTCGGCCTTCTCGCTGTGATCCTTGTTCGGGAGCAGGTTGACGAAGTTCGTGAACGCGCCCGCCGCTTCCTCGTAGCGATGCATGCGCTCGAAGATGGCGCCGACGGTGTGGTGAATCTCGAGATCGCGCGGCGCCAGGCTGAGGGCCACCTGCGCTCGATCGAGCGCTTCGTCAAGGCGGCTCTGGGCCGCGAGCGATCGGGCGACGCCGTGATGGCCGCGCGCCAGGTCTGGCGCCAGGCCCAGCGCCTCCGCATACCGTGCCTCGGCCTCCTGGAAGAGACCGGCGGCCCACAGCGCGTCGGCGTGCAGCGCCATGGCTTCGGGTGAGCGCGGCGCGCTGGCCACGAGTTTCTCGGCTTCAGACCGCGCCAGGTCGAACTCCGCCACCCGCAGCGCCGCCTGGATCACGCCGCCGCGCGCCACGCGCACAGAGTCCGGTCCAGCAATCGCGAGGGAACGCTGGAAGGCGTCGAGTGCGTCCGTGTACCGCCCCTCCGCCATGAACTCGTTGCCCAGCTGCAGTTGAATCTCGAACGACTGGGACTGCGGGTTCACTTCCGCATGGATCACGTACGAGGCGGCGGCAATCACCATCGCGACTGCGGCGGTGCGTACTCCCCCACCGAACATGGATCCTCCAGACGAGCGCATGGTCGCTAGAGATTCTGCATACAAGAGGTCAAGCGCGCAAGATCTCTTAAGGGGGCTACGCAGGGGGGAGCCGACGGGCTTGGGTGGCCGGAAACCCAGCCAGCTGCCGAAACGCGTCAGCGCGTGTAGTGAGCGATGGGAACGCCGTCGTACATCTCATCCACGCGGAGCACCTGGGCGTCCCGGTTGTAGGAGCCCAGTTCGTAGTCTTCGCTCATGATCAGCGCCTTGATGGGCCGGGTCGGGCACACCTCGGCACACAGGCCGCAGAAGCTGCAGCGCGAGAGGTTGAAGTCGAAGTAGTCGAGGACCTTGATCTTCTGGCCGGCCTCGCGGTGCCCGCCGAGCGCAATCAGGTCGTCCGGGCAGACCTTCGCGCACTGGTCGCAGACGATGCAGGTCTGGGCACCCGTGGCCGGCTCGACCTGCAGCCGAAGCACCCCGCGGAATCGGGGCGCCGTCGGCCGTCGCTCCGCCGGGTACTGGAAAGTGAACGCCGGCTGCGGCGTGTACTTCAACGTGATCCACAGCCCCTTGAGCAGGTCGATGAGGAAGATGGTCTGGAGGAAGCGGATGACGGAGGCCATCACACCCGCTCCCGGACCGGAAGGCTGCCAATCAGCGTCGGTTCGGTGTCGCCGGACATGATGATCCGCTCGCGGCGGAGCACCGTGCCTTCCTTCCGGATCTTGTCCTGGAGGCGCATCAGGCCGTAGAGGAGCGCCTCGGGACGCGGCGGGCAGCCGGAAACGTAGACGTCCACCGGCACGATCTTGTCGACTCCCTGCAGCACGCTGTAGGTCGGAAACGGGCCGCCGGCGTTCGAGCAGCTGCCCATCGAGATGACCCATTTCGGCTCGGGCATCTGATCGTAGAGGCGGCGCAGCACGGGCGCCATCTTCTTGGTGACGGTGCCGGCGACAATCATCAGGTCCGACTGCCGCGGCGAGGCGCGGAAGACCTCGGCGCCGAACCGCGCGATGTCGTAGCGCGCGGCTGACGCGGCCATCATCTCAATGGCGCAGCAGGCGAGGCCGAACCCCATCGGCCAGATGGACGACTCGCGGGCCCAGTTCAGGACGCGGTCGATGGTCGTCGTGATGATGTTGTCTTCGAACCGGTGGTCGATGAGTCCCATGCCCCGCCACCTCGCATCTCAGCGCGCCCGCTCAACCTCGAAGAAGTCACGGTTCCTGCCGATGAAGTCGACCCAGCGATCGGGTGTGTCTTCGAGCGTGAAGATCGCCTCCACGGGACACGCCGGCACGCACGCGCCGCAGTCGATGCACTCGTCCGGGTGGATGTAGAGCATGTTCGCGGCCGCGAAGTCCGGTTCGTCCTTGCGTGGATGGATGCAGTCGACAGGACAGACGTCGACGCACGCCGTGTCCTTGATGTCGATGCAGGGTTCGCAGATGATGTAGGCCATTCCCGGTAAACTATTAAAAATACTGGACTTCCAACTCTACCCCCGTGGCCGGGCTGTGTCAAACATGACCTCCGCCCCTCCTGCCGTGCGCTCCCGTCCCCTGGCCTCCGCGCGGACCTATAATCGGCGCTGCCCCGTGGGAAACCGGCCCCTTCGTGCGCGTCTCGTGGTTGCCTGCACTTCCCTGCTGATCGCGTGCGTCGTGGGGCCCGCCGCCGCCCAGTTCCTCCCGGACCGGCCCATCGTCCTCGGCGACGGCCGGGCGACCATCAGCGGCGACCTCGCGGCGACGACCAGCTGCGCCTCCGAGCCTGGCGCCGGCGACTGTGCGGCCGACACCGGCTTTTTCAACTACACGGACTACGACCTGTCGACCCTGCGGATGATCCGAGCAGGCCTGAGCGCAGCCGTCCGCGCAAATCGTGCCGTATCGGTGCTCGGGGATCTCCGGTTCCAGAACACCGAGACGCCGCGCCCCTACGGGCTGTACGTTCGCGTCCGGCCGTGGGAGCAGCGCGATGTGGACATCCAGGCCGGGCTCGTACCGCCGACCTTCGGCGCGTCGGCGCGACGTGCCTACGCGAACGACAACCTGCTGATTGGATTCCCGCTTGGTTACCAGTACCTGACGTCGCTCCGGTCCGACGCGCTGCCGGCGACCGCCGACGACCTGCTGCGCATGCGCGGACGCGGGTGGCTCTCCAGTTTCCCGCTCGGCAACCCGCTCCCGACCGCAGGGATGCCGCTCGTGGAAGTATTCCGGTGGGACGCGGGTGTCCAGGCCCATGGTGGCACCTCGTGGATCGACGGCGCGGCATCGCTGACGACCGGATCGCTGGCCAATCCGCTGTTCCGCGACGACAACAGCGGAAAGCACGTGTCCGGCCGGGTGTCGGTGCGCCCGCTGACGGGACTCGTCATCGGCGCGTCCGGATCGCGCGCCCCGTTCGCGACGGATGCCGCGGCGCAGGCCGCCGGCTACACCGCGGGCGACTTCGTGCAGCGCGCCCTCGGCCTCGACGTCGAGTACCTCGCGCGAGCACTACCTCGTACGGTTCGAGATGGTCGCCAGCAGCTTCTCGATGCCGACGATCGGCAGCCGTCTCTGGGCCAGGGCCTCGTTCGTCGAAGGCCGCTACAAGCTGACGCCGGCAGTGCACGTCGCCGCCCGGTTCGATCACATGGGATTCAGCACGATCACGGGGTCGACCGGCCCGAGGGAGTGGGAGGCGCCGGTGACGCGCTGGGAGGCGGGGGGCGGCTATGCCTTCCGGCGCAATCTGCAGGGCAGGGTGGCCTTTCAGCACAACGCGCGGCCGGACGCCGGTCGTGTGCGGAGCCTGAACGCGTTGGCGGTGCAGCTCCTCTACTGGTTCTGAGGCATGGTGCGTAGTCCGCGCAGGTACCTCGATCGCGACCGTGGCCGCTGCAGTGGCGGCCGTGCTGCTGCTGCCGCCGGCCGCCGGCCTGACGGCCGCCCGCAACGGCGTGGTCCGCGGCATCGTCGAACTGCGGCGTCCGCCGCGCGCGGTGGAGCGCCGGCCTGGCGTGGCCGATCTCGGCGCGCCGTCGACGCCGCTGCTGGCGTCACGGCAGATGTCGGTCGTGTACCTGGAAGCGGCGCCGCGCGGCGCCTTCGAGCAGATCGAACCTATCCGAGCCGTCATGGACCAGCGCAACGAGACGTTCGTGCCCCACGTCCTGGCCGTCACCACCGGCACCACCGTCGACTTCCCGAACAGCGACCGCATCTACCACAACGTGTTCTCGCTCTCGAAGACGCAGCGCTTCGACCTGGGGCGCTACGCCGTCGGCCACTCGAAGGCGATCCGCTTCGATCGGCCCGGCATCGTGCGCGTGTTCTGCGACATCCACTCGCACATGAACGCGTTCATCCTCGTCTTCAGCCACCCGTTCTTCGCGGTGACCGACGCCGACGGCCGCTACCGGATCGACAACATCCCGCCCGGCACCTACACGTCGTCGCCTGGAACGAGGGGGTCGCGTCCGAGCCGCGTCCGTTCATCGTCGCCGACGGCGGCACGACCGAGCTCGATTTCCTGCTGCGATGACGCTCCTCTCATCGCTCCGCGGCCGCATCTTCCTGACGAGCGCGCTGCTGGCGGTGCTGTCGATCGGCGCCGCGATCTACCTGGTGAGCGTGCGCGTCACGAGCGAGATGGAGACCGCGCTGCGGAACGAGATCGCGTCGACCGGCACGACTGGTGCGAGCAGCTGCGGACGACGCGCGCGGAGACGTTCACGCTGATGGCGCGGCTCATCGCCGACGCGCCGAGGCTGAAGGCGGCGGTCGACACCAACGATCCGCCGACGGTGCAGGACACTGCGGCCGACTACCAGGCGCAGCTCCATTCGAACCTCCTGCTCGTCACCAACCGCACGGGGCGTGTGCTGGCCACAGTCGGCGCCACGCCGCGCGAGGCGCGCGGTCGTCGCCACTCAGCCGGCGGTCACGGGCGCGCCGGGCGCGAGAGCCTCAGGCTGCTGCCCCGCAGCCCGACGGAATCCTGCAGCTCGTCACGGTGCCGATCGCAGCTCGGCGTCGCACAACCCGACATGCTCGGGACGCTGAGCGTCGGGTTCCTGCTCGACGATGCGCTCGCAGACCAGCTGAAGCAGATCACCGGCAGCGACATCGCGTTCGGCATGGACGGCAAGGTACTCTCGCAGCACGCTTCCACGCGAGTCCAGACCGGAGCTGTCGGCGCTGCTCAGCGAACGCGGCCCGGTCCGCAACGTGCTGGTCGGCAGTGAGGAGTACGCCGCGCTGCCGCTCGATCTGTCGGCCGGCGAGGCCGTGATTGGCGCCGATGGCCCGGTGGCGCTCATCCTCCGCTCGCGGACCGACCAGGTGCGATTCCTGAACGCGCTCCACACCGAGCTGGCCGTGACGGCGGTCGTCGCGGTGCTGCTCGCGACGCTCCTCAGCTTCGCGGTCGCGCGACGATCACCCGTCCGCTCGCGGCGATCACCGGCGTGATGCGCGAGGTGGCGGCGACAGGCGACCTCACGCGCAAGATCGTCCTGCGCTCCAGACCGGCGATGGGACGACGAGGACGCCCGGCTGCTGGCGGCGACGTTCAACTCGCTGACCGAATCGATGGCGCGCTTCCAGCGCGAGATGGCGCAGACGCGAGCGGCTGTCGTCGCTCGGCCGCCTGTCGACGGTCATCGCGCACGAAGTCCGCAACCCGCTGATGATCATCAAGGCGGCGCTTCACACCCTGCGCCGCCCGGACCTCGCATCCGACGCGTGCGCGAAGCGGCGGCCGACATCGACGACGAGGTCGCGCGGCTCAATCGCATCGTCAACGAGGTGCTCGACTTCGCGCGGCCGATCCGCTTCGAGCTCGCGCCGGCCGACCTCAACGCGCTCTGCCGCGACGGCCGCCGCCGCCGCGCAGGCGACGCCGGGCGCCGCCGTCGACATCGACACTCGACCCCGCGGTGCGGCACGATCGTCACCGACGCCGAGCGGCTGCGCGTCGCGCTGGTGAACCTGATCGTCAACGCGCAGGCACGCCGTCGACGGCGCGGACCGACGGGCGCGTGCAGGCTCGTCACGACGCACCTGGAGGCACGCGCCGCGGCCATCATCGGTCGTCCGACACGGGCGTCGGCATCGATCGCGCCGATCTGCCGACGGGTGTTCGATCCGTACTTCACCACCAAGCGCGGCGGCACCGGACTCGGCCTGCCGATCGCCAAGAACATCGTCGAGGGTCTCGGCGGGACCATCGCCGTCTGGAGCGAGCCGGGCGCCGGCACCGAGATCCGCGTCGACCTCCCGCTGGTGCCGCACGCTGTTCCGCCGTACACTCGCACCGGCGACGGGTCGCTCACTTGATGCCTCACCGCGGTTCGATTCTGCTGGTCGACGACGAGGAGAAGATCCTCAAGGCGCTCGGCCGCGCGCTCCGCGACGCCGGCCACGAGGTGGTCGAGACGACCAGCCCGCGGGAAGCGCAGCGGCTGCTCGCCGAGCGCGGCTTCGATCTCGCTCGTCGTCGACAACGTCATGCCGCAGCTGAGCGGGCTCGATCTCATTCGGGAGTACGTGGCGACCACGCCCGAGAGCGAGCGGTCGCAGATCCTGATGATGACGGCGCACGCGACCGTCGAGAGCGCGATCGAGGCGATGAAGCTCGGCGCGCTCGACTACCTCCAGAAGCCGTTCGAGATCGACGAACTGCTGGTCGTCGTGCGGCGCGCCCTCGAGCACCAGCGGCTGCGGACCGAATACCGGTACCTGCGCATGCGAGCGCGACGAGCAGTTCGACCACTACGGCATCATCGGGCGCAGCCGCGCGATGCAGGAGATCATCGATCGCGTCGGAGCGGGTCGCCCAGACGAAGAGCACGGTGCTCATCACCGGCGAGACCGGCACGGGCAAGGAGCTGGTGGCGCGCGCGATTCACAATCGCAGCGCGCAGCGCGACATGCCGCTGATCCGCGTCAACTGCGCGGCGATCCCGGAGTCGCTGCTCGAGTCCGAGCTGTTCGGACACGTGCGCGGCGCCTTCACCGGCGCGGCCACGTCGAAGAAGGGCAAGTTCGCGCTGGCCGACGGCGGCACGATCTTCCTCGACGAGATCGGCACGATGAGTCCGGCGCTGCAGTCCAAGCTGCTGCGGGTGCTGCAGGAGCGCGAGTTCGAGCCGCTCGGGTCGGAGCGCACCGAGAAAGTCGACGTGCGCGTGATCGCGGCCACCAACCGCGAACCTCCGCAGATGGTCGCCGAGGCCAGGTTCCAGGAGGACCTGTTCTACCGGCTGAACGTCATCCCGATCGATCTGCCGCCACTGCGCGAGCGGCGGGACGACATCGCCGCGCTCGTCGAGCACTTCGTCCGCAAGCACGCGCAGCGGACGGGACGGCGGATCGACGGCATCGACGACGGCGTCGCTCGCCGCGCTGCAGCAGTACGACTGGCCGGGCAACGTGCGCGAGCTCGAGAACACGATCGAGCGCGCCGTGGTGCTGTCGCCGAGTACCGACGATGACCGCGCGCGCGATCTCGGTGCTCGGCGCCGCGCCGCCGCAGCACGAGCGGGCTGCCGTCGCTGCGGCTGCGGCAGAACATCGAGTGGGTCGAGAAGGAGACGATCCGGCGCGCTCTCGAGAGCGCGCGGGGCGTGAAGAAGGACGCGGCGGAGCTGATGGGCATCAGCCAGCGCGCGCTGTCGTATTACCTCGGCAAGTACCGCATCGACTGACGCGCACCTAGAACTGCGCGGTCAGCGCGACCCGCACCGTGCGCGGCAGCGTCGGATGAAAGTGCCTGTCGTCGACGGCCTCGGCCTCGAACGGAAGCCGCGACGTGTAGAAGTAGTCGATGTCGCTGACGCTGGCGTCGAACAGGTTCAGCAGATCGACGGCGAGGCGCAGCCGCGGCGAGAACCGGTACCCGGCCTCGGCGTTGGCCAGCGATGTCGCCTTCGACTTCACCGATGCGTCTGCGATCAGCGGCCGCGGTCCGAAGTAGCGAAGACGGATGCCGCCGTAGAACGGGCTCCGGCCGTCGAGCGAGATGCCGCCCGACACCACGGTTTCCACGGAGCCCGGGACCTGATCGCCCGCCGGGTCCTCGTCGGTGAAACGGGCCGACGACCACGCGACGTCGGCGTCGATCGTCGCCCAGGGCAGCGGCCGGTAGTAGTTCGCGAACTCGAAGCCGTACCGATGGCTCGGGCGGCCAGCCTCCGTCGTGCCCGCGTCACCGATGAAGACGAGTTCCGAGGCGAGATTCAGCGACCACACGGACAGGCTGGACTGCAGGTGCGGAATCGCAACGGTCCTGACGCCGAACTCGGCGCCGGTCGCACGCGCCAGCGGCGTCACGCGGTGGGCCGGCTCACCCGTCTGCGGGTCTACCGCGATCGTCGCGCCGCGGGCGTCATTGCTGTGGAAGCCGAGACCGGCGTTGCCGTAGAACTCCGTGCCCCGGAACGGTCCGACGACCACGCCGCCCTTCGGGCTCACGATGCCCGTGACATCTTCACCGCTGTTGAGCGGTTGGCTGATGGCGTCCACGTCGAACCGGTAGACGTCCGCGCGAATGCCGGCCAGCGTCCTGAGCCAGTGGCCCCAGGCGATCTCGTTCTGGGCGTGGACCGCCCCGCTCACCTGCACCACGTCGTCCTCGCGGACCGGATGCAGGAACGCCCGGGACCTGGTGTGGGTCAGCGCCACGGAGATGCTGTCGGCGCGCAGCTGTGCGCCGAGGGCGTTCTGCACCTGGCGTCCACCCCACGTGTCGAGCCGCCGGTGAATGACACGTCCGCCGAAGACGCCGCGACGATCGGCCTGCTTGAACTGGTCGCCGTTTTCGGGATCGTCGAGGAAGTAGGTGAAGTTCGAGAAGAGGTCGAGGGAGTACCCGATGCCGTACGCCGAGGCGCGAGTGACGCCGCGTCCACGCGTCCGCTGCCACTCGAGCGACGCGCTGAAGCGCGACGTCTCTCCACCGCCGCTCTGGTCGATGGTGCCGAAGCGATCGAGCACCCCTTCATCGACGGCGCGGGCAGGAATCTGGTCGGTGGAGTTCCACTGGGCGCTGTAGACCATGCCGGTCACGTTGAAGCCGCTCGTCGTGGTGCCCTGGCTGTAGCGCCCGACGACGTTCACCTTCCGGAACTCGCCAGGCACGACCCACGGACCGTCGTTGGTTTCGACTTCACCGGCGCCAAGCAGCACGCCGCTGCCGACGCGCCGTGAGGCGGCCACGATCCCGCGGCCGTACCCGTACATGCCGCCGGTCAGACGCACCAACGGCTGATTCAGCTGATTCATGTACGTGATATTCGCTGCACCCGCGGTGACGAAGTCGCCCTGCTCGGCGAAGTACGGCCCCTTGGAGTACTGCACGCCGCTGATCAACTCGGGGATCATGAAGTTGAGATCGGTGTACCCGTGGCCGTGCGCGTGCGTCGGCATGTTGGCCGGCATGCCGGCGATCGTCGTGGCGAAGTCGGTGCCGTGATCGAGGTTGAAACCGCGAAGGTAGTACTGGTTCGCCTTGCCCTCGCCGCTGTGCTGACTGACGATGAGGCCGGGAACGGTCTCGAGCACCTCACCGGTCCGCATCAACGGACGCGACTCGAGCTGGCGTGCCGTAACCGCCCCCTGGCTTGCCGACTGCGCGATTCCGACAAGGTTCTCGGCAGGGTTCGCCACGTCCGCGAGGTTGACGAACGTCCGCGAGCCCGCCACCGTGACGTCTGCACTGAGGACGTACTGGAGCACCGCGTCGACGCGGGCCGTGCCGCCGGGGCGAAGGTTTACGTCTCGCCGCTGCATCGCGAAGTTCGGAAGCAGGAACGACACGACGCCCCGCCCGCCCGGCAGGTTCGCCAGCGAAAACGTGCCGGAACCATCGGTGACCACGACGTATGGCATGCCGTCGCCGACCTGCACGCGGACTTCGACACCGGGGAGCGCGCCTCCGGTCTCGTCAACCACCGATCCGGTGAGCGACTGGGCCGACACGACCGACGCGATGAAGAGAGCTGAGATGCACTGCAGGAGGATGACCAGCAGCGCCCGACACGAGAGCGACATCCAACGAAGTGTAGTGGTGGGCTCGCGACGCATCCGTGCGGCAATTTGTCGCATCGCGGGCGGCGTAGTCGTCGCGACGGGAGCAGACGTACACTGTCGCTGGTCATGCACACGACCGCATCCATCGCGCAGGAGCGGGCCTCGGCCGCTTCCATGACACCGTGGTACTTCGCAGCGACGACGATGGCCGCGGTCCCATGGTTCGTGCGCCTGCGCTGGGCACGCGTCGTGGTGGACATCGCCGTCGTGATCGTCGCGCTGGCGTTCCCGCAGGTCGACTTCCCGCTGCGCCGGATCGTCCCGCTGCTCCTGGGGTCGGCGGTGCTGAGCGCCGCGGCTGCGGTGCGCCTGTCGCGGAGACAGCCCGTGCACGCTGCGATCGAGACCGCCGATCTGCTGCTGCAGACGGCGATTCTCACTGCGCTCCTCGAGCTGACAGGCGGGCCGTTCAATCCGTTCGCCGTCGTCTACGCCGTGCCGATAGCGCTGGCGGCGCTCACGATCGGTGCCGCGCAGGCCGCGCTGGTCGCCGTCGCCAGCGTCGCCGGTTACGGCCTGATCGCGTACTGGCACATCACCGAGCTGGCCGAGGGGCATCACCGGCTGAACGACTTCCCTACGCATCTCTTCACGATGTGGGTCTCGATCGCGCTGACGTCCGAGCTCGCTGCATATTTCCTCGTGCAGGCGTCCAACGCCCTGGCCCGCCGCGAGCAGCAGCTCGAAGCCATGCGACAGCAGGCGGCCCGCGCTGACCGGCTCGTGTCGCTGACGACGCTCGCGGCCGGCGCCGCCCACGAGCTCTCGACCCCGCTCGGCACGATCGCCCTCGCCGCACGCGAGCTCGAACGCTCGGCGTCCGCGCGCGGCACTGTGCCCGACCTCGCCGAGGACGCACGCTTGATCAGGGCCGAAGTAGACCGGTGCCGGGCGATCCTCGATCAGATGAGCGGACGCGCCGGAGGAAGCGCCGTCGACGAACCGGAGCCGCTCTCGATCCGCGCGCTGCTCGACGACGTGCGCGCACGCATGCCGCGTGAGGCGGCGGGACGGCTCGTGCTGGAGGTTCCCGCCGACATGCCGGCGGTGCATCTGCCGCGCGCCGGCCTGACGCAGGCGGTGCTGTCGCTGGTCATGAACGCGCTCGACGCCACTACGTCGAGCGGCCCCGCGTCGCCCGTCGTGGTCCGAGCGTCCGGCGGGAACGGCGTCCTGACGCTGTCGGTGATCGACGCCGGCGGCGGCATGCCCCCAGACGTGTTGCAGCGTGCGGGCGAACCGTTCTACACGACGAAGGATCCGGGGCGCGGTCTTGGCCTCGGGCTGTTCCTCGCGCGGGTGTTCGCCGAACGGTTTGGCGGCGCACTCGAGCTCGAGTCGTCGAACGGCACGACGGCACGGCTCGTCGTTCCGACGCATGCATCGACCCAGGAGCCTGCATGAGCGAGATTGGTTCCGGCTCGAGCTGCGAGACGCGAACACTGCTCGTCGTCGATGACGACGACGTGTTTCGTGCACGGCTGGTACGTGCGCTCAACGTTCGCGGGTTCGTGGCCACGGGCGCCGCGAGCTACAACGAAGCGCTCGCAATGGCGCGCGTGGAGAGTCCTGAGTGCGCGCTGGTCGACCTCAAGCTGCCGGGACCGTCCGGCCTCGAGGTCGGTACGCGATCTGAAGGCGCTCGATCAGACGACGACCATCGTGGTGCTCACCGGCTACGGGAGCATCGCGACCGCCGTGCAGAGCGTGAGGCTGGGGGCGTCCGGCTACCTGACGAAGCCGGTGGACGCGGACCAGATTCGTGGCCGCGTTCGACGCCGCAGGCCGGAGACGGATCAGCCGCTCTCTCCGGCCGTGCAGTCGCTGGCGCGCGTCGAGTGGGAGCACATCCAGCGCGTGCTCGTCGACTGCGACGGGAACGTCTCGCAGGCCGCGCGGCTGCTCGGCATCCACCGCCGATCGCTGCAGCGCAAGCTGTCGAAGTACCCGGTGCCCGAAAACCGCTAGGCCTTCAGACGCCGACCGTGACGTCGCGGCGTGCGCGCGCCAGGCCGACCGCCCGCAGCGCGCTGAAGTACCAGTAGCCCGGATCGAGCTCGCCTGGCTTCACGGAGAAGCGCTCGGTGTTCTGAACGTGGTGATGGTTGTTGTGCAGCGCCTCGCCACACGTGAGGATCGACCAGTACTTGCCCGGCAGGTTGGTCGACGCGTCGGGCGTGTCGAAGTTGCGATAGCCCCAGTAGTGCCCCAGGCCGTTGATGACGCCGGCCGCGAAGAACGGGATCCACGCCATCTCGACGAGCCACATTGCCAGCCCCCACATGCCGAAGAACCAGAGGTTCGTGATCAGCGTGAAGACCGGCCCGAGCACGCTGTACGGCTCGTAGAGATTCGTTCGAGCACGTCGTCAGGCGTACCCTTGCCGTACTGCTCGATGACCGCGTCGTTGTGGGCCGCGCGGTGATAGAGACTGGTGCCCAGGAACACCACGCGCCAGATGCCGTAGAAGATCGGGCTGTGCGGATCCCGGTCGGTGTCGACGTTCGCGTGGTGGCAGCGGTGCACCGCCACCCACTCGCGTGTCGGCATCGCCGTGCGAACCCACAGCCAGAAGCGCATGAAGTGCGAGACCGCGGGATTGAAGCTGATCGATCCGTGCGTCTGACACCGGTGCAGGTACAGCGTCACACAGGTCGTGGTCAGGTGCGTGTCGAGGAACGCGATGACGGCGTAGGCCCACCACGGAAGGTGTGGCCAGAGCGCGTGTGAGTTGATCCAGGTCGCAAGTCCGCCGAGAGAGTCGAAAAGTATCATGAAGCTGAGCTCTGTCCGATGAATGAGGTACGGGTCGCGTCTCTTGGTTCCGACGCGGCACCCGCAGGCAACTGCCCTGCGGGTCCTCCCAGTTCACTGGTGTAAACAAACCGGGACCACGGGCGCCCTCGCCACGTGCGAGGGGCGCTGGTCCGGGATTCCGATCGCGTCACCGCACCGGCGCAGGCACGCACCGCGGGCGGGCGATCGGCGACAAGGGTCCAGTGAGCCGCATCTTCAATGGTAAACGAGTCGGCACGTCCGCGCGCGTGCCGCGAGGCAGAATCCTGCCGCCAGCGGACGCACTGGCAGCGAGGCGGCCCCTCTGAGAGGCCGGATCGGCGTGCACACGATCTCTGCTCGCAGGTTTCGAGATTGAGACTCAGTCTCAAAGTTGAGATTGTGAGCTTACCGACCAATCAACAACCTGTCAAGGCGCTTTTGTCGAGGGAGACCGTCCAGGCTGAACGCCGGCGGACTTGCGCGAGGCGTGGGGGCGCTGGCCGTCAGTCAGGCCGTGCAGAGAGAGAGGGTGCGTTCAGTGCGCCGGCAGCGGCGCCACCTGCACAACCGACTGGGCAGGCTCGCCGGTCGTCCAGGCACGCAGCCAGCCGCTGCGGCTGTTGACCACGACCGGATACGAGCCGGGATCGCGGGGCGCCACGCTGCGGGCGAACTGCGCGCGACCGCCCGGACCCACACGTCCGACCGCCGACGCGAGACGGCGGACGCCGCTGCCGGACTCGTCCCAGACCACGGCGAGCGCGCCGTCCGGCGAAACGGACAGTTGCGGATGGTGCGCCTGCCCCTCGGTGGGGATCCGCTCACGCGGCGAGAAGGTCCGGCCGTCCCGCGACATCGCGTGGAACAGCGTCTTCACAGGGCCGCCGTTCTCCGTGACCACCGACGGCCACACGACGTGCACGACGCCCTGCCCGTCCACGACCATCGACGGCCCATCGTCGGGACACCCTGCGATCTGCCACTTGTCCTCGCTGACGCGCACCGGCGCGGCAAACGATCGGCCGCCGTCACGCGAAACGGTGAACGCGATGTCGCGCATGTTGCCGGCATACACGTGGCGCCATGCGACGTATAGTTCGCCAGCCGCCCCGGAGGCGATGGCGGTCTTGCAGCAGTAGCACACGCCGCCCGTCACCGCGCGTGGCTCGACGGTGCCGTCGAGCGATGCCACGTAGAGCTGGGACAGCTGCGCCATCGCGACGCCGTCCGCGGGGTTTCCGGCCGCCGCAGCCGGCGCGCCTCCATGATGGTGATCGCCCGCTGTGCGCTGCTCCTGCGGAGCGGCGAGCCTGCGATGATCGAGCCACGCAGTGAACATGCGATCGCCTGGTCCAACGCCAAGCGCTTCCCAGCCGCGGTTGCCTGGGGCATCGGATCCCGGGACGAGCGCGGAGGTCGAGAAGGTGGCGGCACCGTCGTTCGACGTCGCCGTGAGCATCCGCGTGCCCTGGGTTCCCTTCGCCGTCCAGACGACGGCGACCTGCGGCGTACCGTTCGGCCGGCGCTTCAGCGCGACCCGCGGCGGCTGCTCGGCGTTCACACGCACGTCACCGGGCGTCGAGTTCACGCGAACCGGCGTGGAGAAGGTGCGGCCGGCGCTCCGGCTCGTGGCCACGAAAACGTCGGTGTCGCCCTTCGGCCCCGCGGCGGACCACACCGCAACGACGAACGCACCGTCCGCAGCGAGCGACACGTTCGCGTTGGCGCGGCCGGGCACCGCGAGCGTGACCGCACCGTCTGCGGCCCCGCCCGTCATGACGACAAGAGCGGCCAGCGCAAGTGATGCGGTGGCCGCGCGCACGATTCTCATCATCTTCGCCAGCCTAATATACAGCCGGAGGGGAGGCTGGTGCCTCGACGGGCAGATGTCCCATAATTGTTAGACATGCCTCGCGTCATCCCGCTCGTGCCCGCACAGCCCCGGCAGCCGAAACCGGACTGGCTCAAGGTTCGCGCGCCAGGGTCGCCCAGCTACCTGCGACTGAAGGGCATCATGCGGGAGCTGAACCTCCACACGGTCTGCGAAGAGGCACAGTGCCCGAACATCGGCGAGTGCTGGAACCACGGCACAGCCACGTTCATGATCCTCGGCGACGTGTGCACGCGCGCGTGTTCGTACTGCGCCGTGGCGCACGGGCGCCCGGCGGCGGTCGACACGGCTGAACCGGCTCGCGTCGCACATGCGATCGAACGTCTCGATCTGAACTACGTCGTGATTACGTCAGTCGATCGTGACGATCTGAAGGACGGCGGTGCGTCGATCTTCGCCGACACGATCCGCGAGACCCGGAAGCGGCTGCCCGACTGCCGCATCGAAGTGCTGATCCCCGATTTCCAGGGTAAGGAAGAGCCGCTGCGCGCCGTGCTCGACGCACGCCCGGACGTGCTCAATCACAACACGGAGACGGTGCCGCGGCTGTACCGGATGGCCCGCTCCGGCGGGCGCTATGCCCGCACGCTCGAACTCCTCGATCGCTCGCGCCACATCGCGCCCGGCATCCCGACCAAGACCGGTCTCATGGTCGGCCTCGGCGAGGAGCGTGACGAACTGCTCGCCACCCTTCGCGATCTGCGTGGCGTCGGCTGCCAGATCCTCACCGTCGGCCAGTACCTGCGTCCGACGCAGGCGCACACGCCGATGGTGCGCTACTACACGCCGGACGAGTTCCGGGAGCTGAAGCAGATCGCGCTGGACATGGGATTCGTCCACGTGGAGTCGGGACCGCTGGTCCGGAGCTCGTACCACGCACACGAGACGGCCGATGCGTACGCGCAGGCCGCACAGGCCTAGCGCGATGCGGCGACTGGCGGCGATTGCCGTCGGCGTGGGACAGTGGCGGCAGCCATCTCGGGCGAGATCCTGCCCGCTCCGCCGGCGAGCATCGACTTCACGAGTACCAACATGGTGTTGACGCTCGGCGGCGGCGTCAGCTACCGGTTCTGATCGCCGCTCAGCATCTGGTCCACTACCGCCCTCGCGCGGTGGAACGGCACGCCGGACTCGGCGGCGATTCGAACCAGCAGCAGGTCGTCGGCCGCGAGCAGGTCCGCCGTTCCCTTCACGTGCGACATGGCGTTCAGTTCGGCATGGATTGCCTCGGCGAGCGCCGGGACGTCTCCGCAGCCGATCCTGAAGATGGTCCCGAAGTAGGTATGCCCTCCGGCACGCCATGGATCGGCCTGTCGCGCCGACCCTGGCAGGATCCGGTAGCGTTCCAGGTACGCCAGACGGCCTGCATACCGAAGCCGCAGCTGGTGCGCCACGGCGTGGAATGCCCACCGCTCACCGCTTCCCTCCCGGCCGCACATCAACGCATCGCTCCAGGTGAGGCGCCCGCCTGGCTCCACGTCGATCTCGATTTCCTGATCGAACGACGCTGCGGTGAACGGGATGACCGGATCCCAGAAGCACGACAGACGCGCTCCGGCGTGCACCTTGTAGCGGGCGCGAGCGCGCGCGACGCCGCCAGCAGTCGACGGGTGCACCTGCAGCGCCGACTGTGAGGTCAGCTTGACGTCTGCACCCGCTGCGACGTCGATTGTCTGCTCCACGCTGTCGCCGCCGAACAGGCCCGGCGCCGACGAGGCCACGATCAACTGCAGCTGCCCGCACCGCTCGATGGCGCGGCCGACACGCATCGGAGGCTCTGCGTAGCCGTGCGTCAGCACGGTCGCGCCATTGCGTCGCGCGAAAGCCACGTCCAGCCGCGCACGCCGACCGACGTCGAGCGGCGCGCGTGTATCGGTCGCGCTCACCGGTCGAACAGCAGTTCGCGCTCGATCCACGACACGACGTCGGCGACGCCGTCGCCGCTCTTCAGGTTCGTGAAGACGAACGGGCGATCGCCGCGCATCAGCGCCGCGTCGCGCCCCATCACGTCCAGGCTCGCGCCGACGTGCGGGGCGAGGTCGGTCTTGTTGATGACGAGCAGGTCCGACCGCGTCACGCCAGGTCCACCCTTGCGCGGCACCTTGTCGCCGCCGGCGACATCGATGACGTAGATGGACGCGTCCACCAGCTCGGGGCTGAAGCTCGCGGCGAGATTGTCGCCGCCGCTCTCGAGCAGCAGCAGGTCGAGTCCCTCGTGCCGCCGCGCGAGCTGCTCGAGCGCGTCGAGGTTCATCGACGCGTCCTCGCGGATCGCGGTGTGCGGACAGCCGCCGGTCTGCACGCCGACGATGCGGTCGGGCGGGAGCGCCTCGCTGCGCACCAGGAACTCCATGTCTTCCTTCGTGAAGATGTCGTTGGTGACCACGGCGATCTGGTATCGATCGCGCATCGCCTTGCAGAGCGTATCGACGAGTGCGGTCTTGCCGGAGCCGACGGGACCACCGATGCCAAGGCGGACGGGAGCACGGGTCATGATCGGAACAGCCGCGAGTGCAGGTACTGGTGACCCATCGCCGCGATGTCGGCGAGCGGGACGAAACAACGTGGAGGCGCAGGGCCGGCTGCAACAGCGGCGGCCGTCGACGGCACCCGCTGCAGCACCTCGGCCAGCAGCGCGTGCGCGTCGTGCTGTCCGAGCGGCATGAGCCGCATGGCCGCCGACACCGTCCCGGCCAGCCGCGAGTACATGAACCGACTCGAGCGTGGTGCCCACTGGTATCTCCGATGCCGCACACACGATCCCGAATGCGACCGGGTAGGTCGCATGCTGCAGCTCGCTCTGTATCGCCGCAACTGCGCCGGTCGGCCTGATGTGCTGCCACGTGCGCAGCAACCGCGTGCCCATCGTGCGGGTCGCTGCGCGGCCGGCGGCCGCTGGCCTCAGCGCATGCACTTCCTCGTCGAGCGCCGCAAGCGCCACGACGTCCCTCCGCAGCGAGGCCGCATGCGCCGCACCGACGGCAGGAGCCTCGCACTCCGCAATCGTCTCCGCAAGCAGGGCATCCACCCACGCGCGCAGGCCCGCGAGGTCGCGAATCCGCCCGTCCGACACGGCGGTCTCGAGCCCGTCGCTGTGCGCGAACGCGCCGACCGGAAACAGGCTGTCGCACAGCTGCAGCAGGGCGACCGTGGCCTGCTCCCGAGCCGCGTCAGGCGCCACGTCAGGACGCTCCCGGATGTCCCGGCGCCGCCGACACCGGTGTGAACGCACGTGTCTCGCGCGTGAACGGGATGCCGTGATACGTCAGCACCTGCTCCATGCCCGGCAGGTCCGGGCAGACGATCGCTTCGGCGGCGATCATGATCGGCTGGTGGCTGTTGCCGATGTGGTACGCCCAGAGCGCCCACTCGCCCTGCGACCTCGGACGCACCACGAACACCGGCTCGGTCCGCTCGCGAACGACGATCACGCGTGGCGGCGCGTGCAGGACGAAACAGTCGCCGTCCCGAAGGATCGTGCCGCGCGGCAGCGCCACCGCGAACTCGAACCCGCCGTCAGAGTGACGCCGTGCGCGCGTCTTCAGACGATCCTCCCACCCGAGCGTGATCGAGTCGCGCTCGTATCCGCCATCCGGCGCGAGCTGCTCCTCGCGTTCGACGGCGTCGGCAACGGGCACGGTCGCGAAGAACACCACGGACGTCAGAACAGGAAATAGCGCTGTGCCATCGGCAGCACGGTGGCCGGCTCGCACGTGAGCAGTTCACCGTCCGCGCGGACCTCGTAGGTGTCGGCGTTCACGGAAATCTTCGGCAGCGCATCGTTGCGCACGAGATCGCGCTTGCCAATCGTCCGGCAGCCTGAGACCGCCGCGACCGGCCGTGCGAGCCCGGCGAGCGCGCCGGCCGCCAGCCCCGCGTGGCTGACGAAATGGAGGCTGCAGGAGTGCAGGGCTGCGCCGTACCCGCCGAACATCGACCGCGCGATCACCGGCTGCGGCGTCGGAATCGACGCGTTGCCGTCGCCCATCATCGCGCCCGCGATGAACCCGCCCTTGATGACGAGCTCCGGCTTCACGCCGAAGAACGCCGGCTTCCACAGCACCAGGTCGGCGAGCTTGCCGACCTCAATCGAGCCGACCTCGCGCGCGATGCCGTGTGCGATCGCCGGATTGATCGTGTACTTCGCGACGTAGCGACGCACGCGGTGGTTGTCGTCGCCCGCGATCGTCGCCGGCCAGCGGGCCGCGCTGCTTCTTCATCTTGTCGGCCGTCTGCCACGTCCGGCAGATCACCTCGCCGATCCGGCCCATCGCCTGCGAGTCGGACGACATCATGCTGATGGCGCCGAGGTCGTGCAGCACGTCTTCGGCCGCGATCGTCTCGGGGCGGATGCGCGAATCGGCGAACGCCACGTCTTCGGGCACCTTCGACGACAGGTGATGGCAGACCATCAGCATGTCGAGGTGCTCGTCCAGCGTGTTGCGCGTGAACGGCATCGTCGGATTCGTGGACGACGGGAGGACGTTCGGCTCGCCGCAGAGCCGGATGATGTCGGGCGCGTGTCCGCCGCCGGCGCCTTCGGTGTGGTAGGTGTGAATCGTCCGGCCCGCGATCGCGGCGATCGTGTCCTCGACGAATCCGGCCTCGTTCAGCGTGTCGGTGTGAATCGCCACCTGCACGTCGAACTCGTCGGCGACCGCGAGGCAGCGATCGATCGCCGCCGGCGTCGTGCCCCAGTCCTCGTGCAGCTTCAGGCCGATCGCGCCGGCGCGGATCTGCTCGCGCAGCGGTTCGGCCGCCGAGGCGTTGCCCTTGCCAAGGAAGCCGAAGTTCAGCGGGAACGCCTCCGCCGCTTCGTACATCCGGCGTGATGTTCCACGCGCCCGGCGTGCACGTCGTGGCGTTGGTGCCGGTCGCCGGACCGGTGCCGCCGCCGATCAGCGTCGTGATGCCGGAGTGGAAGGCATCGGGAATCTGGTTCGGCGAGATGAAGTGCACGTGCGCGTCGATGCCGCCGGCCGTCAGGATCTGCCCTTCGCCCGCGAGCATCTCGGTGGACGCGCCGATCTCCAGCCCGGGCGTCACGCCGTCCATGATCCCGGAATTGCCCGCCTTGCCGATCGCCGAGATGCGGCCGTCGCGGATGCCGACGTCCGCCTTGTAGATGCCGCCGGCATCGATGACCAGCGACGGAGGTGATCACCAGGTCGGGAGCACCGCCGGCGCGCGTCGCCGCCGGCGACTGCCCCATGCCGTCGCGGATCACCTTGCCGCCGCCGAACTTCGCTTCGTCGCCGTAGCGTCGTCAGGTCGCGTTCGACGCGGATCGACGAGGTCGGTGTCGGCCAGGCGAACGCGATCGCCGGTCGTCGGGCCGTAGTGGTCGGCGTAGGTCCGGCGGGAAAGCTTCATGACGTGGTCTCCGGGCCTGCAGAAGGCGAAGCCACCGCGCTTCAGCGCAGCGCTGCCGGACGCTGTCGTCGTCGAGGCGACCGTCGACCAGGCCGTTGATGCCGTAGCACCTCGCGGCGGCCTCCGAGCGCGACCAGCTCGACTTCGCGCGTGTCGCCCGGCTCGAACCGGACGGCGGTGCCGGCGGCAATGTTCAGCCGCATGCCGTACGCCTTGACGCGGTCGAAGGCGAGGGCGCGGTTGACCTCGAAGAAGTGACAGTGCGAACCGACCTGGATCGGCCGGTCGCCGCGGTTCGCCACCGCCAACGTGAGGTTGGCGCGCCCGGCGTTGATCTCGATCGGTCCGACTCGAGGAGGTATTCGCCTGGAATCATCGATGTCACCGGATCGGCTGGTGCACGGTCACGAGCTTCGTGCCGTCGGGAAAAGTGCCTTCGACCTGGATCTCGGCAATCATCTCGGGCACGCCCTCCATGACGGCGTCGGCGTCAGAATCGTCGCGCCGAGGCTCATGATCTCGGCGACCGACCTGCCGTCGCGAATCATCTCAGGATTTCCGAGTGATGAGCGCGACAGCTTCGGGATGTTCAGCTTCAGGCCGCGCGCGGCGCTTCGCGCCAGCTCGCCGGCGAAAAATAACAGCTTGTCGATCTCGCGCGGCGTGAGGTGCACGCGTTTTTATGCCTCACCGGATGGAAGTAAAGACCAGGATGTTGACCGTGTCGCGCCTGAGCTACGTTTTCGTCGCGCGAGCTCGCCGGCATCCGATAGAAAATCAGGCCAGCTTGGCTCAATCTGCTCATCCGGACGAGGACGTGATGGTGCACGGTTCTGACCGGCGTGTCTGTCGGTTCTCGAGATGCCGGGGATGGCCTGACCCGAAGCAAACGACCTGTTCGGCTGACAGATTGTGCCGAATAGTGCTCGACGCGCCGTCGACGCGCCTACCTGCGGCAGCGCACGACGGCGCGTACGCTCGGTCGCGGATGCGCCTGACCGCTGCCGGCGCGTACCGCTTCGCGTCAGCGCGCGGCCGGTACACGTGCGTGGCCTGTCCGAAGAACACTTCCGCCGACTCCATCATCGTCTCGGTCAGCGTCGGGTGCGGGTGAATCGAGAGCTTGAGGTCGGTGGCGTTCGCGCCCATCTCGATCGCCAGCACGCCTTCGGCGATCAGCTCTCCTGCGCCGGGACCGACGAGCCCGACGCCGAGGATCTGCTCGGTCTCGGCGTCCAGAATCAGCTTGGTGAGACCGTCGGTGCGGTCCAGCGTGATCGCGCGGCCGGAGGCGCCCCACGGAAACTTCGCGATGGAGACCTTACGCCCTTCCTTTTCGGCCTGGGCCTCGGTCACGCCGGCCCACGCGATCTCTGGATCGGTGAACACGACCGCCGGAATCGCCTTCGGCTGGAACGCGACGTTCTCGCCGGAGATCACTTCGACCGCGACCCGTCCTTCATGCGACGCCTTGTGCGCCAGCATCGGCTCGCCGACGACATCGCCGATCGCGAAGATGGACGGTTCGTCGGTGCGCAACTGCTCGTCGACCTCGATGAATCCGCGGTCGTTGACCTTCACGCGCGTGCGATCCAGTCCGGGGATCTTCGCGTTCGGCCGCCTGCCGACCGACACGAGCACCCGGTCGAACACCTGCTCGCTGCTGCCGCCCTTGACCCCTTCACCCTCGAACGTCACGCGGATGCCGGCCTTTTCCGCCGCCATCTTCACGACGCGCGTGTTCAGCAGGACCGACTTCATCAGGCCGTTGATGCGCCGCGCCAGGATGTCCACGAGGTCGCGGTCCGCGCCGGGCAGCAGCCCGGGCGTCATCTCGACGACCGTCACCGCGCTGCCAAGCGTGGCGTAGACCGAGCCCAGTTCGAGTCCGATGTAGCCGCCACCGACCACCAGCAGCGATTTCGGGATGTCGGGCAGGTCCAGCGCGCCGGTGGAGTCCATGACACGCGGATCGTCCACCTTCAGCATGGGCGGGATCGTCGGGGTCGAACCCGTGGCGAGGATGGCGTGCTCGAACGACAGCGTCTCCTCGTTGCCGTCCACGCGCTTCACCTTCACGGTGTGCGCATCGACGATCTCGGCCACGCCCTGGATGTAGTTCACCTTCCGGGCCTTGCCAAGCTGCCCGGTGCCGGTCGTCAGGCGCTTCACGACGCTGTTCTTGAAGTCGCGCAGCTTGCCGAGGTCGACCTTCGGCTCGGCGAACTCGATGCCCCACGCCTTGGCGTGCCGCGACTCGTCGATCAGCTTCGCGACGTGCAGGAGCGCCTTCGACGGGATGCAGCCGCGATAGACGCAGACGCCGCCGGGATTCGGCTCGGTGTCGACGAGCGCCACGCTCAAGCCGAGATCCGCGGCATAGAAACGCGGCCGCGTATCCGCCGGGCCCGCCGCCTACTACTACGAGTTGAGTCTTGGTCATAGGAAGGTCAGATCGGTCAGGAGAGTCGGACCCACCCGACCGTCCCGGCCAGATTTACCCGTGCAGCGCCATGATGAATGGCTGCTCGAACGCTTCAGCCACCCACCGCAGGAAGCGGATCCCGTCGGCGCCGTCAATCGCACGGTGGTCGTACGACAGTGACAGCGGTAGCAGCTGGCGTGCCGTGAACTCGCGCTTCTCCTCGTCGTACACCGGCGTGAACCGGCCGCGCGAGATGCCCAGGATGGCCACCTCCGGCGTGTTCACGATCGGCGTGAAGAAGCTCGCCGCCGATGCCGCCCAGGTTCGAGATGCTGAAGCAGCCTCCCTGCATCTCCTCGGCGGTGATCTTCCGGCTCCGCGCCTTCTCCGACAGCTGCGACAGGTCCACCGCGATCTGGATCAGGCTCTTCTGATCGGCGTTCCGGATGACCGGCACCAGCAGGCCCCGGTCGGTGTCCACGGCGACGCCGATGTTGACGTACTTCTTCTGGATGATCTCGCCGGAGACCATGTCGAGGGAGGTGTTGAACTGCGGGAACAGCCGGAGGGCAGCGGCCACGATCTTCACGGCGACCGCGGTCACGGTCAGGTTGCCGCCGGCCGCTTCGACCTGCTTCCGGTACCGGCGCCGCAGATCCTCGAGCCCGGTTATGTCCGCGTACTCCTGCTGCGTGACGTGCGGGATGTTCAGCCACGCGACGCTGAGGTGCTCCGCCGTCTTGCGGCGGACCGCACGCATCGGGACCCGCTCGATCTCGCCCCACTTGGTGAAGTCGGGCAGCGGTTCGGTTGGGATCGCACCGCCCACCGATCCGGCCGCCGCCGCCGTAATCGATCCGCTTCGCGTGCTCCTTCACATCGTCGTTCGAGATGCGTCCGCTCGGCCCGCTGCCAGACACCTGGTTGATGTCCACGCCGAGCTCGCGCGCGATGCGGCGAACCGACGGTGATGCCGGCGCCGCCGGCTGATCGGCCGGACGCGGCTCGGGAACCTGACGCGCGCCGCGGTTGATGTCGACCACCTGGGCGCCGGTCCGCTGCGCGGGTGCGGGAGCGGGATTCTCTGCGACGCCCGACTTGTCCGGGTCGATCCTGCCGGCGACCCTGGACGTGCTGTTCGAGCCCCGTCTCCTGTTCCGGAACCGCCTGCGCGGTGTTCGCGCCGACCGCCTGCTCGCGCGACGCGGCAGGCGCGGGGGAGGACGCGGCCACAGCGGCTGCTACCGGAGCGGGTGCGGCGGCCTCAGCGGCGGCGCCGGAGTCGACGCTCAGAATCACCTGACCGACCTTCACCTTCTCGCCGACCTTGACCTTGACGTCGATCACGGTGCCGGCCACCGACGACGGCACTTCAATCGTCGCCTTGTCGGTCTCCAGCTCGAGAACCGGCTGTTCTTTCGTCAGGATGTCGCCCGGTTTGACCAGGACACGGAGCACGTCGCCCGCTGCGATGTTTTCGCCAAGCTCGGGGAGTGTGAAGTCTGTCGCCAAGTTGAAGAGTCTCCACCGCGTGAACGCGCAGGCGGCGGACCGGGCGGTCACGTGCCCGCCCGACACGCCGTGCGCGCTCGCGGCTGATAGGTGGTACTGCTACGAAATCGCCGGGTTCGCCTTCTCGGGATTGATGTTGAGATCCTTCAACGCCTGCTGCGCCACGGCCAGCTCGATCTTCTTCTCGCGCGCCAGCGCCGTCAGCGTCGCGACGACCACGTAACGGTGGTCCACCTCGAAGAACTCGCGCAGGCTCGCGCGGCCCTCGCTGCGGCCGAAGCCGTCGGTGCCGAGCGCGACGAGCGGCCGCGGCAGCCAGCGATCGATTGCGTCGGGCAGCGCCTTCAGATAATCGGACGCGGCGACGAACACGCCGGGTGCATCCTTGAGGCACGTCGTCACGTAGGGCACCCTGGGTGTGTCGCCCGGGTGCAGCATGTTCCAGCGTTCACAGGCGTGGCCCTCGCGGTAGAGCTCGCCGTAGCTCGTGACGCTCCAGATATCGGCGCCCACGCCGTACTTCGATTCCAGCAGCTCCTGCGCCTTGACGACTTCGGGCAGGATCGCGCCGCTGCCGAACAGCTGTGCGCGCGCCTTCGCCTTCGGGAGCGTCGTCGCGCGGAACTTGTACATCCCCTTCAGGATGCCGTCAGCGGCCCCTTCGGGCATCGGCGGCATCGCGTACTGCTCGTTCATCACGGTGAGGTAGTAGAAGATGCTCTCACCGTTGACGTACATCCGGCGGATGCCGTCCTTGATGATGACTGCCAGCTCGAACGCGAACGCAGGGTCGTAGGAGAGGACGTTGGGCACCGGAAGGGCCAGCAGGTGGCTGTTGCCGTCCTGATGCTGCAGCCCTTCGCCGGCCAGCGTCGTGCGGCCCGCGGTGCCGCCGAGCAGGAACCCGCGCGTCCGCGAGTCGGCTGCGGCCCAGATCAGATCGCCGACGCGCTGGAACCCGAACATCGAATAGAAGATGAAGAACGGGATGGTGTTGACGCCGTGCGTGGCGTACGCCGTGCCGGCGGCGATGAATGACGACATCGACCCCGCTTCGTTGATGCCTTCCTCGAGAATCTGCCCGTTCGACGCCTCCTTGTAGTACAGGAGCGTGTCCATGTCGACCGGCTCGTAGACCTGCCCCGCGTGGGCGTAGATCCCGACCTGCCGGAACAGCGCCTCCATGCCGAAGGTTCGCGCCTCGTCGGGCACGATCGGGACGACGAGCTGACCGATCTCCTTGTCGCGCAGCAGCTTCGACAGCAGCCGCACGAAGACCATCGTCGTCGACGCCTTGCGACCGTCGGTGCCGCCGAAGAACTCCTCGTAGACGTCCTCGGCGACCGGCTTGATGGCCGACGCCTTCACGCGGCGAGACGGCGCGAAGCCGCCGAGCGACGTGCGGCGCTCGAGCATGTACTTGATCTCTTCGCTCTCTGCGCCCGGTTTGTAGAAGGGGGCCTTGGCGATGTCAGTGTCCGATACCGGGATGCCGAAGCGAGTGCGGAAGGCCCGCAGCTCGTCCTCGTTCATCTTCTTCTGCTGGTGGGTGATGTTCTTGCCTTCGCCGGCTTCGCCGAGGCCGTAGCCCTTGATGGTCCGGGCCAGGATGACCGTCGGCGCGCCCTTGTGCTCGCTGGCCGCCTTGTAAGCGTTGTAGACCTTGATCGGATCGTGCCCGCCGAGCGTCAGCTTCTTCAGCTGATCGTCGGTGAGGTGCTTGACCATGTCGAGCAGCCGCGGGTCGGCGCCCCAGAAGTGCTGACGGACGTAGGCGCCCGATTCGACCGGCGTACTTCTGATACTGGCCGTCGACGATCTCGCCCATCCGCTTGACGAGCAGGCCGTCGCGATCCTTGGCCAGCAGCGGATCCCAGTCGCGGCCCCAGAGCACCTTGATGACGTTCCAGCCCGCGCCGCGGAAGGCGGCCTCGAGCTCCTGGATGATCTGGCCGTTGCCGCGGACCGGACCGTCGAGCCGCTGCAGGTTGCAGTTGATGACGAAGATCAGGTTGTCGAGCTTCTCGCGCGACGCGCAGCGTGATCGCGCCGAGCGATTCCGGCTCGTCGGTCTCGCCGTCGCCCAGGAACGCCCAGACTTTCGACGTCGGACGCCGGCTTCAGCCCGCGATCTTCGAGGTAGCGCATGAAGCGCGCCTGGTAGATCGCCATGATCGGGCCGAGCCCCATCGAAACCGTCGGGTACTCCCAGAAGTCGGGCATCAGCCACGGATGCGGATACGACGAGAGCCCGCCGCCTTCCTTCATCTCGCGGCGGAAGTTCTCGAGGTGGCGCTCGTCGATCCGTCCTTCGAGGTACGCGCGCGCATAGATGCCCGGCGCCGCATGCCCCTGGAAGAAGATCGATGTCCGCGTCGGGGCTGTCGTGCCCGCGGAAGAAGTGGTTGAAACCGACCTCGTAGAGCGTCGCGGCGGAGGCAAGGTCGAAATGTGCCCGCCGATGCCTTCTTCGGCCTTGTTGGCCCGCACGACCATGGCCGCGGCGTTCCAGCGCACGAGGCTCTTGATCCGGCGCTCGAGATCGCGGGTTGCCGGGCATCAGCGCCTGTTCTTCGGCGGGGATCGTGTTGATGTACGGCGTGTTGGCGGTGAACGGGATCTTGACGCCGCTCTCCGTCGCGTGCAGCGACAGCTCGCGCAGCAGCCGCTGGACTTTGACCGGTCCGCCACTCTGAAGCACATAATCAAGGGAATCGAGCCACTCGCGCCTTTCGATGGCGTCGAGCTCGGCGGCATCCTTGGGGGCAATATTTCTCACGGGAACTCCAAGCTCCTCGGACTGTGACGTGTCCGGACCACTGGGCCTGTAGGCAATCTCCTATTGTAACCACGCGTCACACCGCGGAGAAAGGGGCACGCAAATGCGCAGGACCGTGTTGGCTTTCGTCTTTGTCTCGCTGCCCGTGGCAACCCTCCTCGCACTCGGGCAGCCTGGCGCGCAGGCGGGCGACCGCACCACGACGTCCGCGTCCGGCCTGGACGTCGCCTCGATCGACCGCGCCGCAGACGCGTGCACCGACTTCTTCCAGTTCGCGTGCGGCGGCTGGATCGCAGCCAACCCGATGCCGGCGGATCGGCCGCGCTGGGCGCGTTTCGAAGCTGTCCGAGCGCAACTACGAGCTCCTCCGGCGCGTGCTCGAGCAGGCGGCGGCGCGAACGGACCGGTCGCAGCAGAAGATCGGCGACTACTACTCGAGCTGCATGGACGAGCCGACGATCGAGCGGCTCGGCCTGGGTCCGCTGGAGCCGCAGCTCCGACGGATCACCGGCCTGCGTGGCGCGAGCGATCTGCCCGAGCTCGTCGCCGACCTGCACCATTCGGCGTCAACGTGCTGTTCTCGTTCGGCGCCGACGCCGACTTGAAAGACGCGTCGCGGATGATTGCGGCCACCGGGCAAGGAGGACTCGGCCTGCCGGATCGCGACTACTACCTGGGCGACCAGCCGAGGAACGTCGAACTGCGCGGAAGTACGAGCAGCACGTCGCGCGCATGCTCGGGCTCGCCGGCGCCTGGCGCGTCGGACGCCGCCGGCGCCGCCGCGGCGGTCATGCGCATCGAGACCGCGCTCGCCCGGGGCGCGCTCGACCGCGTCTCGCGGCGCGACCCGAACCGTGACATACCATCCGATGCCGCCGGCGGAGCTGCAGGCGCTGACGCCCAATTTCAGCTGGACACGGTATCTGCGCGCCGTGAACGCGCCGGCAGTGCAGACGATCAACGTCACCGAGCCGGATTTCTTCGCGTGCGGTCGACCGGGTGCTCGCGGCGACGCCAGCTCGCCGATATCAAGGCGTATCTGCGCTGGCAGCTGCTGCGTGCCAGCGCGCCGCTCCTGCCGAAGCGGTTCGTCGACGAGAACTTCGACTTCTACAGCCGGACGCTCTCCGGCGTCAGCGAGCAGCGGCCGCGCTGGAGGCGGTGCGTGCAGTACACCGATCGGCGATCTCGGCGAAGCGCTCGGTCAGGCGTTCGTCGAAGAGACGTTCGGCCCGCAGGCCAAGGCCGACATGCTGGCGATGGTGCAGCGAGGTCGAGCCGGCGCCTCGAGCGCGACATCGCGGCGCTCGACGTGGATGACCGACGAGACGCAGGCAGCGCGCGCTCGACAAGCTGCACGCCATCTCCGACAAGATCGGCTATCCGGACAAGTGGCGCGACTACACGGCGCTCAGCATCGAGCGCGGCGACGCCGCTCGGGAACTCGCAGCGCGCGAACCGCTTCGAGTTCCAGCCGCCAGGTGAACAAGATCGGCAAGCCGCTCGACAAGACCGAATGGAGCATGACGCCGCCGACGGTGAACGCGTACTACAACCCGCTCGAGAACAACATCAACTTCCCCGCCGGCATCCTCCAGCCGCCCTTCTACGGCGCGATCGCCGACGCCGCCGTGAACTTCGGCGGCGCCGGCGCGGTCATCGGCCACGAGCTGACGCACGGCTTCGACGACCAGGGGCGTCAGTTCGATGCAGCCGGCAACCTGAACGACTGGTGGACCGCGGCGGACGGCGAAGGCGTTCACGAACGCGCGGCCTGCTTCGCCGACCAGTACGGCGAGCTACAGCCGCTGTTGACGATGTGAAGCTGAATGGGCAACTGACGCTGGGCGAGAACACGGCCGACAACGGCGGGCTGCGGATCGCGCTGATGGCGTATCTCGCGTCGGCCGCCGGGCGCGAAGCGCGCGAGACTGGACGGCTTCACGCCGGAGCAGCGTTTGTTTCTCGGCTGGGCGCAGGTCTGGTGCGAGAACCGGCGGCCCGAATACGAACGCCTGCAGGCGCAGACCAACCCGCACTCACCCGGGCGCTACCGCGTGAACGGCGTCGTCTCGAACATGCCGGAGTTTCAGAAGGCGTTCTCGTGCAGGGCGGGCGCGCCGATGGTGCGCCAGACGTCGTGCCGCGTGTGGTGATCCAGCGGGCAGATCGGCCCAGTCGGCTTGACTGGCAGCGTTACCGTCGGAGGCGAATCAGTCACGCTGCGAGCGTGCCCCGGCTGCGCACGACTACTGCCAGCGGATCGGGCGCGAGAAGCGCCGCGCCTTTCGCGACGAGACCTACTGGGCGCGGCCCGTGCCCGGGCTTCGGCGATCCGCAGGCGCGGCTGCTGATCGTCGGGCTCGCGCCGGCGGCGCACGGCGCGAACCGGACCGGGCGCGTCTTCACCGGCGACGGCGCCGGCGGCTCGGGCGACTTCCTGATGGCCGCGCTTCATCGCGCCGGCTTCGCGAACATCCCGACCTCGCGCCACCCCGGACGACGGCCTGGCGCTGCACGACGCTTCATCGCCGCGGCCGTCCGGTGCGCGCCGCCCGACAACAAGCCGACGCCGGAGGAAATCGCCAACTGCCTGCCCCACCTCGAGGCGGAGATCGACGCGCTACCACGCGTCCGGCGTCGTCGTCGCGCTCGGACGGATCGGGTTCGACGCGTATCTCCAGCTGCTCCGGTCGCGCGGCATCGCGGTCCGCCCGAGGCCGGCGTTCGGCCACGGCAGCCGCGCGGAACTGCCGGGCGGGCAGACGCTGATCGGCTGCTACCATCCGAGCCGCCAGAACACGAACACCGGGCGGCTCACCGCGCCGATGATGGACGCCGTCTTCCGGGCCGCGCGGCGCGCACTCGGGGCCACACCGTGAGCGGGAACCGGAGGACTGTGGCCGCCGCGGTCGTCTGCGTGCTGGCAGCGGTCGCGATCATCGAGCTCTGGATGGGGCGCGTGCCCATCTGCACGTGCGGCAGGGTGAAGCTGTGGCACGGCGTGGTCGCCAGCGCGGAGAACTCACAGCAGATCTCGGACTGGTACACGTTCACGCACGTGCTTCACGGCTTCGCCTTCTATGCCCTGCTCTGGCTCGTCGCACCACGGTGGTCGCCGGCCGCGCGCCTGATCGCAGCGGTGTCCATCGAGGGCGCCTGGGAAGTGATCGAAAATTCGCCGGTCATCATCGATCGCTACCGGCAGGCAACGATTTCGCTCGACTACTACGGCGACAGCGTCCTGAACTCGGTCTCGGACGTCGTCGCGATGATGGTCGGCTTCTGGCTGGCGCGCCGGATGCCGGTATGGGCAACGGTGACGGCAACCGTGCTCACCGAGATCGTGCTGGCGGTCGTCATCCGCGACAACCTGACGCTCAACATCATCATGCTGCTCCACCCCGTCGACGCCATCAAGCAGTGGCAGCTCGGTTCCTGACGGAGCAATTCCCCGCCCGGCGGTGTCCAATCAAGTGTGACGTCACGCTGAGGCGGGGAGTGCGGCCACGCTCCCTGCACCGGAGGGGAGCATGCCTGCGGACCTGTTCGTCACTCGCGACGTCGGCGCGGCTGCGCGCTCGCGTCAATCGTCACTCGTCCTCGCATCGATCGTCGCGCACGCGGCTGCCATCCTGGCCATCGTCCTCGTCACGATCCTGCTGCCCGACGTATTGCCGTCTCCGCGGGCTGCGGCACTGGCGTGGGACGCCGGGCCGCGCCTGGTGCGCCTCACGGACATCCCGCTGCCCCCCCGCCCGCCGACGCAGAAGCCTGTCGTCAGCCCGCCCGTGGCGTCGAGCAGCGCCGCCCCGCTTGTCGCGCCGACCGGCATCTCGGAGGAGCCGCCGGACTTCGGCGCGTCCGACGCGTCACGAGACGTGTCGATACAGCCTGGCCTGGTGCAGGGAGACGTGGGCGGCCTGACGATTGCCCCGCCACCACCCCCCGCGCCGCCGGCGGCGGCGCGGGAGCCGGTCCGGCTGCACGCCGGCATCGATGCGCCCCGGAAAGTCAGCGGCGCGGCGCCGGTCTACCCGCCGCTCGCGCGCGCGGTGGCGGCGCAGGGAGTCGTCATCATCGAAGCCGTCATCGACGTGAACGGCGACGTCGCTTCAACGAAGGTGCTGCGATCGATCGCGCTGCTCGATGCCGCGGCGCTCGACGCGGTGCGTCAGTGGAGGTACACGCCGGCGCGGCTGAACGGAGAGCCTGTTGCCGTGATGATCACGGTAACGGTGAACTTCACGCTGACGCGCTAGGAGCCGGCGGCCGCGCGCGGCAGATCGCGCTGCGTGCCCTGGCCGCTCACCACCGCGACACGAGCGGAGTCATCAGGTCGGGGCGGTCGGTGATGAGCGCGTCGACGCCCCAGCCGAGCAGCCGGCGTGCGGTCGCTTCGGCGTTGACCGTCCAGACCTGCACGCCGAGGCCGGCGCGGTGCGCGTGCTCGACGAACCGCGGCGAGACACGACGCGTGTCGCGCCGGAGCGTTCGGGCACCTGGTAGCCCTGCATAGCCGACGCGCGACACCGGCCAGCGGCACCAGGAACGGTAGAGCGCCCACCGCACCTCTTCGCGCGCGGCGCTCGTCGCGAGCGCCGGCGTCCAGCGGCGCGCGCCGCGCGCAGCACGCGCCAGCCGAACGAGCCGAGGCAGACGCGATCGATCGGCGTCGGCGCGCCGGAGGTCGCGACGACCGTGCGCGCCGAGCTCGGCGCTCGTTCACCTTCATCTCGACGATCGACGCGCGTATCGGCGGATGAGCGCGCGAGCACGGTCGGCCAGACGTCGGGCACGTCCGGCGCGCCGCGAGCTCGGCGGCGGTCACGACGCGCAATCGGGCCGCGAAGCGTCGTCGTGCGATCGAGCGTCGCGATCGTGGTGCACGACGACGACGCCGTCGCGCGAGAGGCGGACGTCGAGCTCGAGGCCGTCGGCGCCGAGCGCCAGCCGTTGTCGAACGCCGCCATCGTGTTTTCCGGCGCGAGCGCGCGCGCCGCCGCGGTGCGCGAAGACGAGCGGACGCGCGACGCGAAGAAGGGATGCCGCACGGGTGGTCAGTCTAGCTCGGATAGAATCCGCTCATGGCGGTCACCATTCAGACGCTCGGCGAGCTGCGCAGCAGCAGCGGCGCCGACTCGCGCACCGGTCAAGCAGGAAATCCGCGACAACCTGGTTCGCAAGCTGCAGGCGGGCGAGCCGCTCTTTCCCGGCATCATCGGCTACGACGAGACGGTCATCCCGCAGCTCGTCAACGCGATCCTGTCGCGGCACAACTTCATCCTGCTCGGCCTGCGCGGCCAGGCGAAGAGCCGCATCCTGCGCGGCCTGGTCGATCTGCTCGACGAGCAGATCCCGGTCGTGCCCGGCTGCGAGATCCACGACGATCCGCTGGCGCCGATCTGCGGCGCCTGCCGCGCCCGCGTCGCCGCAGAGGGCGACACGCTGCCGATCGCCTGGCTGCCGCGCGAGGACGCGCTTCGTCGAGAAGCTGGCGACGCCCGACGTGACGATCGCCGACATGGTCGGCGACATCGATCCGATCAAGGCGGCGCAGGCGGGCCTCAACCTGGCCGACGAGCTGACGATGCACTACGGGCTGCTGCCGCGGGCCAACCGCGGCATCTTCGCGATCAACGAGCTGCCCGATCTCGCCGGCAAGATTCAGGTCGGCCTGTTCAACATCCTGCAGGAAGGCGACGTCCAGATTAAGGGCTATCCCGATCCGCCTGAAGCTCGACGTGATGCTCGTCTTCACCGCGAATCCCGAGGACTACACGGCGCGCGGCAAGATCATCACGCCGCTCAAGGACCGCATCGGCTCGGAGATCCGCACGCACTATCCGGTCGACGCGCGCAGCAACGCGATCGCGATCACGCGCGCAGGAAGCGTGGACCGATCGCGCCGGGCGCGCTGCCGGTCGAGATTCCCGACTACGTGCGCGAGGTGGTCGAGGAGGTGGCGTTCCAGGCGCGCGCCGATCGCAAGATCGACAAGCGCTCGGGCGTCAGCCAGCGGCTGCCGATCACGACGCTCGAGCTCGTCGTCTCGAACGCCGAGCGCCGCGCGCTCGCCAACGGCGAGACAGGTGGTCGTGCCGCGCGTCACCGACGTCTACGCCGCGCTGCCGTCGATCACCGGCAAGTTCGAGCTCGAATACGAGGGCGAGCTGCGCGGCGCCGAGCAGGTCGCGCGCGATCTGATCCGGTCGGCCGTCGGCACCGTCTTCACCGGCATGTTCGACGGCGTCGACACGCGCACGGTCGTCGAATGGTTCGACCTCGGCGGCTCGCTGCCGCTGAGCGACAGCACGTCGGCCGACGACGTGATCGCGCAGACGCGCGGCGTGCAGGGCCTGCGCGAGCTCGCCGAGCGCGCCGGCCTGGCGCCGGGCGCGCCGGCGCCGGCCGTCGCCTCGGCGATCGACTTCGTGCTCGAAGGCCTGTACGCGCAGAAGAAGATCAGCCGCAGCGACGAACGCGGCTACACGCGCCGGCACGAAGCCGGCGCCGCGCCGCCGCCGCGCCGCGAGGAAGCGGCGCTCGACGAAGAGATCCGGATGCCGGGCGGGAAGAAGAAGTACTACAACTAGGACTGAACTGGGGCTAGGCAATTCGAGCTCTGAGTTCAGCGAATCTCAGGAATTCGTGAAATACCGCTACACGAAATTCACCGGCGACCTGCTCGACGATCTGGATCTCGAGGATCTGGTCGTCGAAGCTGTCCGATCTGCTGCTGTCGAGCGGCTTCGGCAACCCGTACGGCATGGACGAGGACGAGCGGACGATGCAGGCGCTGCACGACGCGATTCTCGACGCGCTGTTCAACGGCGGCGTGCTGCCGGAGGAAACGATCGAGCGGCTGCTCGGCGATCCGGCCGACGGCGATCAGGACGACGCGCGATCGAAGCTCGAAGAGCTGATCCAGCAGATCATCGAGCGCATGGGCGAGCAGGGCTACATCACCACGCCGCCGGACCTCGAAGCCGAGCGCGCAGCGGCGTGCGGGGCAGCGGCGGCGGCACGGGCGCGACCAGCCGCCGGTCACCTTCGAGGTCACCGACAAGACGCTCGACTTTCTCGGCTACCGCGCGCTGCGCGATCTGCTCGGCTCGCTCGGCAAGAGCAGCTACGGCCGCCACGACACGCGCGAGCAGGCGACCGGCGTCGAAACCACCGGCGCGCCGAAGCCGTACGAGTTCGGCGACACGCTGAACCTCGATCCGGCCAGCACGCTGCTGAACGCGGTGCAGCGCGAAGCGCGAGCGTGCGGCGCTGCGCTCAGCGCGGCTCGGCGCCGCGGCCGAGCCCGAGCCCGAGCCGCGATCCACGTCACGCACGAGGACCTGATGGTCGTGCAGGGCGAGTATCAGAGCTCCTGCGCCACGGTGCTGATGCTCGACTGCAGCCACAGCATGATTCTGTACGGCGAGGATCGCTTCACGCCGGCCAAGCGCGTGGCGCTGGCGCTCGCGCAGCTGATCAAGACGCAGTATCCCGGGCGACGCGCTGAAGGTCGTGCTGTTCCACGATTCGGCCGAGGAGATTCCGCTCGCCGAGCTCGGGCGCGTGCGGGTCGGGCCCGTACTACACGAACACGCGCGAAGGGCTGCGGCTGGCGCGGCGCATCCTCGACCGCCAGCGGAAGGACATGCGGCAGATCATCATGATCACCGACGGCAAGCCGTCGGCGCTCACCCAGCCCGACGGCCGCATCTACAAGAACGCCTTCGGCCTCGACCCGTTCATCGTCGCCGAGACCTGCGCCGAGGTGGCCGCGTGCCGCAAGAGCGGCATCATGATCAACACGTTCATGCTGGCGCGCGACTACGACCTCGTGAGCTTCGTGCGGCGCGTCGCCGACATCTGCAAGGGCAAGGCGTACTTCACGACGCCGTACACGCTCGGCCAGTACGTGCTGATGGACTACATGGACAAGAAGACGAAGACGATTCACTGACCCGCGCCGAATCGGCAGTATGTCTGATTTCACTGCTCCGCTCTTCCCGCTGCCGAACGTCGTGCTCTTTCCCGAACGTGTTCCTGCCGCTGCACATCTTCGAGCCGCGGTACCGCGAGATGGTGGCCGACGCGCTCGACGAGCGACCGGATGATCGGCATGGTGCTGCTGCGGCCGCGGCTGGGAGGGCGACTACGAGGGGCGGCCGCCGGTGTATCCGATCGGCTGCAGCGGCGTCATCACGCACGTGCGAGCGGCTCGGCGACGGCCGCTACAACATCGTGCTGCGGGGCTCGAGCGGTTCCGCATCGTCGAGGAGGATCACACGCGCAGCTACCGGCGCGGGCTGGTCGACCCGCTGGCGGAGCCTGAACCCGACGTCCCGACGATCGCGCCGCGCTGCATGCGGCACCGCGCGAAGCTGGAGTCGCTGCTGGCCGCAGACGGCTGACGGGGGCCTCGAGTCCGCGCTCGGCATCGCGGCCATGACCGACGAGGACCTGGTCAACGCGCTCGCGCAGTATCTGGATCTCGAGCCGCTCGAAAAGCAGGCGCTGCTCGAGCGCGACCGCCTGCGAGCCGCGCGCGAGTCGCTGGTCGAGCTGCTCGAGATGAAGTCGCTGCTGGCGCGGACGCCGGGCGGCGTCTCGAACATCGCTCACTGAGCCCAGACCTGCTAGGATTGGCGCAAAATGACGGGTCAGCCTTTTACGGGCCGGCGCGCGCATGTACTCACGGTGATCCTGGCGACCGGGCTCGCCGCACTCGGCCTCACCGCCGACGCCTGCTCCTCGTCGCCGTCGTCAGCGCCCGCGACTCGCGACGGATCGCCGCCCCAGGCCCTCTGGGGCGAGCTGAAGCCCGTGGTGTCGGTCAAGGAGCTGATGAAGTACATGATCGATCCCG
The DNA here is from genome assembly GCA_963748265.1 of uncultured Acidobacteriota bacterium. Lineage (GTDB taxonomy): Bacteria > Acidobacteriota > Vicinamibacteria > Vicinamibacterales > CAVVIG01 > CAVVIG01. The sequence goes on from CAVVIG010000010.1 coordinate 785,182, forward strand.
TGGCCGACAACGTCTTCAACGCGGTCGGCAGCACCGTTTCGACGAGCGGGGACGGTCGACAGGGAGCCGAAGACCGAGGAAGACTGGGAGAAGATCCGCGTCGGCGCCGTGTCGCTGGCGGAAGCGGCGGACCTGTTGAAAGTTCCACGGCCGTTCGCACCACACGGAGACCTGAACAACAGCACCGGACCCGACGCCGTTGAACTGTCGCCGGCGCAGATCACGGCCAAGGTCGAGCGCGATCCGGTGGAGTGGAACGCGCGCATCCAGGCGCTGAGGAACGCGGCGCTCTCGGTCATGGAGATCGTCGAGAAGAGGGACGTGCAGGGCGCTGTGGGACGCCGGCGAGATCTGGACCAGTCGTGCGAGGCCTGCCATCGAAGCTACTGGTATCCCGGGGAGAACGCGCAGTTCTATCAACGCCTCAGAAACCGACTCGACGGCTTCAGCAAGGCGCGAGCCGACGGTGGCCCCGCGCGCGCGCCGAACAAGCAGGAGACCCACATGAGGATCGGAAGTGGACGCTGGTGCTGCTCGCGCGCCGTCATCCTGCTCGCCTGCCGTGGCCGCGGCACCGGTGATGTCGGCGCAGCCCGCGCAGCCGCGGCAGCCGACGCGGCCGCCAATGCGTCGAGGACGTCTTCAGGAACGTCCAGGCGCTGAAGGGCATTGGCGTCGACGACTTCATGCTGACGATGGGCATCATGTCGGCCGCGGTCGGTTCCGACTGCGTCGGCTGCCATCCGTCTGCCGGCACCGACCAGGTCGACTGGGCGCTCGACACGCCGCGAAAGCGGACCGCGCGGCGCATGGTGCAGATGGTGACCGACGATCAACCGCGACAACTTCAGCGGACGCCAGGTGGTGACCTGCTGGACCTGCCATCGCGGCCGCGACAAGCCGGTGACCACGCTGACGCTGGACGTCGTCTACGGCGAGCCGACCGATCGAATTCGACGACGTGCTCACCCCGGCTGCGGAGGGCCATCCGTCGATCAGGTGCTGGACAAGTACCTGCAGGCGATCGGCGGCGCGCAGAACGTGGCGCGCATGACGAGCTTCGTCGCCACCGGCAAGAGCGTCGGCTATCGCGGCTTCGGCGGCGGCGGCGTCGTCGAGGTCTCGGCGCAGGCGCCGGACAAGCGCGCCGACCTACATCACGCTTCCCCGAGTACCCGGATCGCGGTGTCAGCGTCCGGACCTACGACGGCCGGACCGGCTGGATCGCGACGCCGCTCGCCGTCGTGCCCGAAGTACGAGCTTGGCGGCAGCGAGCGAGACGGCGCGAGGCTGGACGCGCATGCTGTCGTTCCCGGCGCAGATCAAGACAGCGCTCACCGACATTGCGCGTCGGCCTGCCGACGACGATCGAGGACAAGGACGTGACGGTCGTTCAGGGCAACGGCCCGAACGGCACGCTGGCGACGTTGTACTTCGACGACGACGTCCGGCCTGCTCGTGCGGATGGTGCGTCATGGCCGCTCGCCGATCGGCCGCGTGCCGACGCAGGTGGACTACTCCGACTACCGCGATGTCGGCGGCATCAAGTTCCCGTATCCACTGGACGTTCGCGTGGCTGGACGGCCGCGACAACTTCGAGTTCAGCGACGTGAAGCTGAACGTGCCGATCGACGCGGCGACGTTCGGCCCGGTAACCCTGCCCGGCCAGAAATAGACATGCGGCGGCGGCTCCAGTCGATGCTCGTGCTACTTCGGGTTCTGCGGCAGCTGTCGCAGCCGTCGCGGCGCAGGCGTCCGCGTCGGCCGCCGACCTCGACGCAGCGTTCACGCAGATTCTTCGGGGCGCGAACCGCTGAGAGGTCGCGGCCGCCTCCGACGCGATCCTGTCGAGCGGCGTCGGATTCGACGAGGCGTTCGCGCGCTTCGAAGCGCGGACGGCCTACTCGCGCGTCGGTGCCGCGCGGCGTCGTGCAGGGAAGCTATCGCAGCGACACCGGCGAGTACTTCTACACGCTCGACGTTCCGGAGACCTACGATCCCGCCCGCGAATACCAGGTCCGCGTGCAGCTCCACGGCGGCGTCGGCCGCATGGAGGCGAACGCGCCGCCCGGCTTCGGGACCTGCGGGCCGCCTGCCGGGCGTCGAACAGATCTACGTCATGCCGTACGCCTGGCGAGACGCGCCGTGGTGGAGCCGGCGCCAGGTCGACAACCTGCGCGCGATTCTCGATTCGCGTGAAGCGCACCTACAACGTCGACGAGAACCGCGTCGTGCTCTCCGGCGTCTCCGACGGCGGCACCGGCGCGTACTACACCGCGATGCGGGACACGACGCCGTTCGCGAGCTTCCTGCCGCTGAACGGTTTCATCGCTGGTGCTGAAGAACGAGATCGCCGACGCCGACGGCGATCTCTTCCCGAACAACCTTCTCAACAAGCCGCTGTTCGTCGTCAACGGCGGCCGCGATCCGCTGTATCCGACGAGCGTCGTCGATCCGGTCATGTCGACCACATGAAGGACGGCGGCGTCGACGTCGTGTACGACCCGCAACCCGACGGCCGGGCACGACACGTCGTGGTGGCCCGACATCAGGGATACCTTCGAACGCTTCGTCGCCGATCACCCGCGGCAGCCCGCTGCCCGACACGCTGACGCTGGGAAACGAGCGAAGCACCGAGCCGCGCGCATCTGGCTGGTCATCGACAGCCTGGCCGACGCGCGTCCGGCGACGCGGAGCTGCCGGATCTGAACGCGCACAAGAGCAGACCGTCAGCCGACTTCGGCATCCGCAGCAGCGGACCGCAAATCAATCGCGTGGTCGAACGGGTCGAACGCGCAGCAGATCGGCCTCGCGAGTGGCGACGTGGTGCGCGCGATCAACGACCAGCCGATGGGTGCGGGCGCGAACGTCGCCGAGCTGATCCGCGCGTTCCCGCCGGGCCGCCCGCTGCGTGCTGACCGTCGATGCGCGGCGGCGACGGCGCAGCGCCTGACGGGACGCTACGCGCCGACCGTGCTGCCCGGCGAAGCCGAGACGATGTTCCCGCCGGCAGCGGGAGTCCGGGCGCGTCGATCTGGTGCGCGCGGGCAACACCGTGGAAGCGCGTGAGCAACGGCGTCGGCGCGTTCACGCTGCTGCTGTCGCCGGATCAGTTCGACCTCGCACGCCCGGTGACCGTCGTCGTGAACGGGCGTCAGGCCGTCCGACAGGTGGTGCAGAAGGACCTCCGAACGCTGCTCAAGTGGGCGGCTCGGGACAACGACCGGACGATGTTGTTCGCCGCGGAGCTCCGCGTCGAGGTCCCCTAGGGGGTTCGGCTCTTCGGCGCCGGCGAAGATCTTCGTGCCGTCGGGCAAGGTGACGTTGGTGGCGTTCGCGAACTCCTTGCCGTTCTTCGCGGCAAACCCCTCGATCTTGATCACCGCGCCGACCTGCATCGAGCTTCTCTTCCAGCCGCGGCGCAGCAGCGCGTTTGGCGGACCCATCTCGACCGCCCAGTTCGTGACTTTGCCGTCCGTGTCCTTCACATCGATGTAGAGCCAGGCGTGCGGATTCACCCATTCGGCCTTCGTGAGCGTGCCCTCGAGGTTCACCGGCTTGTTCTCGTCGAATTCCGCCGAAAACGCATGATGCGCGCCGAGCGTGGCACGCTCCCAGCAGCAGCGCGAGCCCGATTGTCCGACGATTCGCTGTGTTCTCATCGACGTCTTGCTCCCCACCTGACGCGCAGCCGTCGCTGCGCGGTTGTCCTGCCTATTCTAGGCGACTCCGACGGTCAGGGCACGTTGACCCGGACGCCGCTGATGTCGGTGTCGGTCATGAGCATGAGGTTCTTGTCGTTGCCTTCGAAGCAGGCGTATTCGACCGGCACGTAGTCCTTCGGCGCGCGCGCGAACGCGTACCACGCGATCGTCCACGGCTGCGTGAACACCTTCGGTCCGTGATCATCGCTTCGTAGTGGATCGTGTTCGCATCGATCGGCGTGTAGCGCTCGGTGACCCTGTACTGATCGCTGTGTGGAATGCCGTGTCCGGTCGTCGAGCGACTCGGCTGGAATGCCCGGCGTCGCGGAGACCGCGCCGATCACCCAGTTGTTCTCGAAGTTGTTCGTGAAGTTCGTCACCTCGACGACCAGCGTGTTCCCTTCCCAGCGGCCGCGCGAGACGCCCATGGCCTTGCGGATGTTCGGATCCAGCGGGGCCACGGCCGTCCAGCGGAATCGTCCGATACAGATGGCTCTGCTCGTAGAACAGCACCACGTATCCCGGCTTCTGGAGGATCTGGTAGCCGACGACCGGCGCCGGCATCGTGATGCGCGGCACGCCGGGCGCCAGACAGAGCACGCGGCCGTCGAGCCGCTCGACCTTCTCCTGGTTCGCGATGATGTCCTTGCGGCGCGCCAGCGCCTCCGGCTGTCAGCGGGATCTTGCCGTCGGCAGGATCGACCCCGGCCGGACGCACAATGGCCCCTTCCGGCAGCTTCGGCCGCTCGTTGAGGCTGAAGGAGAACTCCCCGTTCGCGCGATTGGGCGGGCGCGGTAATCGGCACCAGCGGCGTCTCGATGTTGCGCGGCAGCGGAATGGCGAGATACAGGCCCGAGATGTCCGGCTGACCGTCCGGCGTGCGCGGAGGTACGTAGGTGCTCACCGGGCGCTTGTAGGGCGGATAGTTCGCCGGAGCCGGCGGTGCACCGCGACCGGCGGCGGGCGCAGCCGCGCCACCCGCTGGAGCCGTGCCGCCCGACGGCGCCTGGCCGCCAGCCTGCGCGGCGAGCGAGGCAACCATCGGCGCGACCAGCATCAGTCCGGCGAGCCAAGGCGACGAGGGTCGAGTCGTCATCAGCGTTTCCCCCTCACAACGGACGAACAGTGTCAGGGCCTCGCCGGCCCGGTCTCTTGAACACTTTCTCGTAGACGTGCTCGGCGCATTCGTAGTCGAGCAGCTCGAGGTTCTTCTCCATCCGGCGGTAGATGATCATGTTGATCTTCCACGGACGCGTGAACACCTTGGCATCGTCGATCGTGACCTCGTAGTTGATGTGGGACGCGTCGGTCGGCGTGAAGCGCTCCGTCACTTTCAGCACTTCGCTGTGGAAGTTCCCAGCCTGGTCGAACCACGTCTGGTCGCCGAGGCTGACCGTGTCGATGACCAGCGTGTCGCCTTCCCACGCCCGCGCCCGTCGCCCATCCAGAAGTCGAGATCCTCCAGAGTGCGGCGTGCCGTCGAGGAAGACCGTGCGCGCCGCGTGCGCGAACTCGTACGCAAACAGCACGTGTTTCGGCGATCTGGGTGATTTCGAACGGGAACGGAAGGTACGTGGCGCGCGGCACGCCGGGCATGAAGCACTTGCGCAGCGGGTCGTCCTGCAGGCGGTTCTTGAAGTTCTCGTTGCGCTTCGCCAGGGCCTGCGGCGTGTACGGGATCGCGCCCCCCTCGACCACGCTGAACCCGGCAGGCACGCCTTCCGTTGCCGAGTGCGCCTCGAGGTTGTAGTGCGCGGTGCCGAGGACCTGCCAGAACCCATTCAGATCCGGTTTTCCGTCGGCAGTGCGCGGGCCGTTGTAGCTTGTGCGCGCAGCAGGGGCCGCCGGACGCGGCGGCGCACCTCTTTGCGCGTCGACCGCAACCGAGAAACCGACCGCGAGGACAATCGCTGCGACGAAACCTGCTGCAACCGCCTTGAGCATGAGGGTCCGGCTCCCGAAAAACGACAGCTGACGGCCGCGAGTCTATCTCAGGGCGGCGGACCAACGGAAGGGGTACCGCGGACCGTCAGGTCGTCAGGCGGACAGCCTTCCTGGTCAGTTCCTTCACGATCTTCTCCCCATGGAAGCGCCCGTTCTCGATGAAGATCGCGCCGGTGTCGAGCCCGCCGACGAGCCCGCCCGCCACGAAGAGCCCCGCCACGTTCGTTTCCATGGTCTCGGGGTTGAAGAGCGGTTCCCGCCGTTCCCCGAGATCGACCCCGGCCCGCTGAAGCAGGTCGAAGTCCGGATGATAGCCGGTGAGCAGCAGCACGGCGTCGGCCGGCACTTCGATCCGGTTGCCCGAGGCCAGCTCGACGATCGCTGACGTCGGCCGGATCTCCACGATACGCGACTGGAAGTGCGCGGCGATCGACCCTTCCTTGATCCGGTTGTCGATGTCCGGACGAATCCAGGTACTTGATCCGGTCGGACAGCGTCTCGCTCCGGTGCACGAGCGTCACCTCTGCGCCCGCGCGGAACAGCTCCAGCGACGCGATGGCGGCCGAGTTCTTCCCGCCGACGACGAGGACGCGCTGGCGGTAGTGTGCGTGCGGATCGCCATAGTAGTGGGCGACGTGCGGCTGATCCTCGCCTGGAATGCCGAGGCGGTTCGGGTGGTCGTAGTATCCGATGGCGAACACCACCGCGCGCGCGTGGCGCCCGCGCCGCACACCGCGGTCCGACCGACTCTCGACGACGAAGAGCGGGTCGCCACCGCTGCTGTCGTCACGCTCGACCGACAGCACCTCCTCGCCGAAGACGATGTTCAAGCCGTAGCTGTCGGTGACCCGCCGGTAGTACCGCAGCGCTTCGTGGCGTGTCGGTTTTTCGTAGGGCGTGACAAACGGCAGCTTGCCAATCTCCAGCAGATCGGGGGTCGTGAAGAACGTCATCTGCGGGGGGAAGTTGAAGACCGAGTTGACCAGGACCCCCTTTTCGACGACCTGGTAATCCAGCTGGGCATCGGAGGCGGCGATGGCGACAGCGAGCCCGGCGGGTCCAGCGCCAATGATGAGCAGATCGCAGACGGACATCACGTCATTGTAGATGCCACGCGAAGCCCGCCGGGACGGCCAGCTAGCTCGCCCATTCGCCGGAGGATCTGCCCACTCAACCCCGCCGTTGGCCCGCTCGCTGAACCTTGAGCGAGTCAAGCCTTTTTCCGTCTATGATTTACGGCAATCGGAGGGCTCCAGGCCCTCGCTCGCGCTTTTACAGGAGACGACACGAATGCACGCGCCCATCAAGTACGTCGAAAAGGGCCTGTCCATCGCCGCCAACGGCGCCTGGGTGGTGTTCAACGGGCTGAACAAGATCAACCAGAACCCGGCCGTTCACGCCGAAGTGGTCCGACAAGCCGCTGCTGAAGTCGTATCAGAAGACGAAGCCGCCGCTCGGCTGGCCGCGCGAGACCGACTCGCTCTGCCCGACCTGCACGCGCGAGGCGCGGCAGGAGATCCTCGACGGCAAGAAGGACGTCAGCGTCCTGCTGAACGAGAAGGTCGGCGAGATCAAGGCGACGATCCTCGAGCGCGACGGCAAGATCCTGATGGTGAAGGACTGCCCGATTCACGGCCACTTCGAGGACGTGATGGCGATCGACACCGCGTTCTTCAAGCACCTCGAAGAGGTGTTCCCGGGCCGCGACATCCGCGCGCACAGCGACGAGAAGCTGCACAACCACGGCAGCAGCACGATCAAGCACGGCCGCGGCTCGGTGCTCACCGTCGACCTGACCAACCGCTGCAACATGATGTGCGACCCCTGCTTCATGGACGCGAACCAGGTCGGGTTCGTCCACGAGCTGTCGTGGGACGACATCAAGAGGTGCTCGACAACGCGATCAGCATCAAGCCGCGGCGGCAGATGTCGGTGCAGTTCTCGGGCGGCGAGCCGACGATTTCGCCGTACTTCCTCGACGCGGTCCGCTACGCGCGCAAGGTCGGCTACAACAGCGTCCAGGCGGCGACCAACGGCATCGAGTTCGCCAAGGACCCGGAGTTCGCGAAGGCGGCGGCCGAGGCCGGACTGCGCTACGCCTATCTGCAGTTCGACGGCATCGGCAACGCCGCCAACGCGCACCGCCGCGTCGGCAACCTGTTCGACGTCAAGCTGCGCGCGATCGAGAACCTGTACAGCGCCGGCGTCGACATCGTGCCGGTCGTCACGATCGTCAACGGCGTCAACAACGAGCAGGTCGGCCGCATCATCGAGTTCGCGCTCGACAACCCGAAGAAGATCAACTTCCTCTCGTTCCAGCCGGTGTCGTTCACCGGCCGCGACGAGGAGGTGACGCCGGAGCGCCGCGCCGCGCAGCGCTACACGCTGTCGCACCTCGCGCACGACGTGAAGAACCAGACCGGCCTCGGCGAGCCGATCCGCGACTGGTTCCCGATTTCGTTCATGGGCAGCTTCACCGACTGGGCCGACGTCACGCACGGCGCCGAGAAGGAATTCGGCCAGCTGACCTGCGGCTGCCACCCGAACTGCGGCGTCGGCATGGCGATGATGATCGACAAGGAAACGAAGGAAGCGGTGCCGGTGACGGCGTTCCTCAAGGCCGAGCAGCTCGCCAAGGACGTCGCCGCGGTCAGCGACGCCGGCCGCGGCCGCTTCCTCTCGGTGTTCGGCATGGCGCTGGCGCTGATGCGCAACTACGACTCGTTCAAGTCGCCGACGCACTTCAAGCTGGCCGACCTGCTGAAGAAGTTCGACAAGACGTTCGGCGCGACCAAGTCGGCCGAGAAGGGCAAGTACGGCAAGCGTCGAAGGCGACCGGACGAAGGACGACATCGCGAAGCGCCGCGCCGATCGCTGGAACTTCCTGTTCATCGCCGGCATGTGGTTCCAGGATCTCTTCAACTACGACTTCCGCCGCACCGAGATGTGCATCATCCCGTATGCCACGCAGCAGGGCGAGATCTCCTTCTGCGCCTACAACACCGGCATCGGCTGGCGCAACATCATCGAGAAGATGCACATGACGGCGACGCTCACCAAGTGGTACGAGGAGCACGGCCGCCACGAGATCTTCGCCGGCGGCAAGGCGGTGCCGCTCGACCTCGACCGCGCATTCGCTGAAGCTGAACGAGGAAGCGGTCCGCGCCGGCGCCCAGACCGACCTCGACGAGCTCGGCATCGCCAAGAACGCGCGCGAAGAGAAGCTCGCGGCGCGCAAGCAAAGACGCCGAGGACTCGCGAGGAGCCGTACCACGCCGAGATGGCCAAGCTCTACGCGCAGCACGTGCTCAAGGAGCAGCCGACGCTGCAGATTCAGGGCCTCGGCGGGCCAAGAAGAAGCAGGACGTCCAGCCAGTGCTGCACAAGCCGCAGGTGTAGTTCCGCGCGGGAGCGACACAGCCAGGGGCTTCAGGAGCTAGGCGCTAGGCTCTAGGCTCCACAGGATCAGGCTCGAGGGCCGGCAGTGTTCACACACTGCCGGCCCTTTGTCTTTCGTCGCCCTGCGCCGGCGCTCACGGGCCGTCCAGCCCTCGTCATCGCAAGTGAGGGATAGCCGCCCTCCTGGTCCATAAAGGCGTAAGATTCGGCCCGAAGGGTTCAGTTGCCCGTGGGCCCGCATGGAAAAGCCGTCACAACCCGGGGTGCCTTCGGCGGACACCGACGTCAGCGCGCTGCTCCGCGCCTGGAGTGACGGCGATCAGGACGCGCTGCAGGCGCTCACGCCCATGGTGTACGCCGAGCTCCGCCGCCTGGCGCGCAACTACGTGAAACGCGAGCGCAACGGCAACAGTCTGCAGACGACCGCGCTCGTCAACGAGGCCTACATCCGTCTCGTCGACTACAAGCGGATGCGGTGGCAGAATCGCGCGCACTTCTTCGCCGTCTCCGCGCAGGTGATGCGTCGCATCCTCGTGGACCGAGCGCGACGCCACAACCTCAAACGCGGACGCGGCGTTCAGCACGTCACGCTGGACGACACGGCCGTCGTGAGCCACGACCCACCGGTCGACTTCGTCGCCCTCGACGATGCGCTGAACGCGCTTGCGCGCGTCGACGCCCGGAAAGTCCAGGTCGTCGAGCTCCGATACTTCGGCGGCCTCACCGTCGAGGAGACGGCGCTGGTGCTCAAGGTCTCGCCAGTGACCGTTCGGCGCGAGTGGAGCGCCGCCAAGATCTGGTTGTTCCGCGAGCTGACAGGTTAGCGTCCCTGCCCTATCGCGCCAGGAACCCATGCGTCACGCCCCCGACCACGTACGTGCCGACGATGTCACCCTGGGGATTGATGCCCACGGGGGCGGTGGAGGAGGCGCCAGGAAAGTCAACGGTGGTGAAGCTCCCGTGCTTGTCGAGCAGGAACCCATGCGTGATGCCCCCAGCAGAGTACTGGCCGACGATGTCACCACGCGGGCTGATAGCCTGGGCCTGGGTTGATAAGGCGCCGGGAAAATCAAAAATGGTAAAGGTGCCCTCGTGAAGGAGGAAGCCGTGGGTGACACCCCCGGCGGTGTATTGGCCAACGATGTCGCCCGACGGGTTGATCCCCGCGGCCACGGTCGATGAAGCGTTCGGGACATCGATGGTGATGAAGGTGCCGTCGTGCAGAAGGAAGCCATGGTTGACGCCGCCACTGGCATACAGACCGACGACGTCACCCTGAGGGTTGACACCGAAGGCCTGGGTGGATGAGGCGCCAGGGACGTCAATGGTGGTGACGCTGCCCTCGATCAGCACGAAGCCATGAGAGACCGACCCGGTGCCGTAGAACCCAACGATGTCACCCTGAGGGTTGATACTGCGAGGCCGGGTGAACGCTGCCCCGGGGATATCGATGACGGTGAGGGTGCCCTGGTGGAACAGGAAGGCACGAAAGACCCCTCCGGCGCCGTAGAAGCCCACGATGTCTCCCGCTGGATTGATACCGCGCGGGAGCGTGGACGAAGCCCCAGGGACATCAATCGTGGTGAACTCCGATACCTGGGCACTCACGGGCACACTTGACGTCAGCACGAGCACGAGCGCATGGCAGGCCACAACCGCAATCGTTCGCATGGCTGGATCTCCTTCCGAGTGTCGGCGGGTTCGTCGTCGCTTTGGCCGCTCTCGAAACCCGCCTGCTCCTATAGGCGCAAATCCGCTGCGAATGCGCTCATGGCCGGCAGTCGGAGCCCAGGTCGCGGATAATTGGCGGGCCGTCGATGGATCTGGACCGATTCAAGCAGCTCGACGCCCTACTGCAATCGGCATTGCCACTGCCTCCGGCGCAGCGTGAGGCGTTGCTCCACGAGCTGCGCGCGCGCGATCCCGGGCTCGAGCAAGAGCTCCAATCGCTGCTCGGGCTGGAGCACCAGGCCGGCCGCTTCCTCGAGCGGCCGGCGATCGAGGCCGCCAACCATCAGGACGAGTCGCTGGTCGAGGAAGAGTCCCTGGTCGGTCTGCGGGTATCCCACTACCAGGTCGTCGAGCGCATCGGCGGCGGCGGCATGGGCGTCGTGTACAAGGCGGAAGACACACGGCTCCATCGCTTCGCCGCGCTGAAGTTCCTGTCGCCGGACCTGGCGGGGGATCCCGAGGCGCTGGCCCGGTTTCACCGCGAGGCGCGCGCGGCATCGGCGTTGAACCACGCCAATATCTGCACGGTCTACGATGTCGGCGAGCAGGACGGCCGCGCGTTTCTGGTCATGGAGTTTCTCGACGGGACGACGCTGAAGCATCAGATCGGCGGGCGCGCACTCGAGATCGATCGGCTGCTGGTGCTGGCGATAGAAGTCGCCGACGCGCTCGAAGCGGCACACTCGGCAGGCATCGTCCACCGCGACGTGAAGCCGGCAAATCTCTTCGTCACCTCGCGCGGACACGCGAAGGTTCTCGATTTCGGGCTGGCCAAGGTCCGAGCAGCTGCCGGCAGTGATGACGCCGCGCCGGGCGTGACGGCGATCGACGGCCTGTCGAGTCCGGGGAGCCCGCTGGGAACGATCGCGTACATGTCGCCCGAGCAGGTACAAGCGCAGGACATCGATAGCCGCACCGACCTGTTCTCGTTCGGCATCGTGCTGTACGAAATGGCGACCGGTAAGTCGCCGTTTCACGGCGACAGCGCGGAGCTGATCTTCGACAGCATCCTGAATGGCGCACCCGCGCCGGTGGGGCAACTGAGTCCCGGATTGCCGCCGGAATTCGAACGTATCGTTGGCAGGTGCCTGGAAAGGGATCGGGAGCGTCGCTATCAGCACGCCAGCGAGATCCGAACGGACCTCCAGCGCCTGCAGCGCGAACGTGAATCAACCCGCTTCGAGCCCGGCAGAACGGTAAAAGGCTCGCCTGCGCTCGCGCGGCATCGCATGCGGTGGTTGGCGATCGGCGCCGCTGTCATCGTTGCCGCGGCAGTCGCGGGGGCCACCTACAGCCGACGGTCCACGAAGCTGACCGACAAGGACACGATTGTCCTCGCGGACTTTGTCAACAGGACGGGCGATCCAGTGTTCGACGATACGCTGCGACAAGGACTGGCGATTCAACTCCAGCAGTCGCCGTTCCTCAGCCTCATCTCCGAGGAGCGGATTCGCAGAACGCTGCCGTTGATGAATCAGCCGGCGGACGCGGGCTTGACTCCCGAGCTGGCGCAGGGCGTATGCGCAAGGACCGGTAGCGCCGCGGTCCTGGAAGGATCGATCGCGACACTCGGCAGTCAGTACGTCCTCGGCCTGCGCGCGAAGCAGTGCACGACGGGCGACATCCTCGCCGACGAGCAGGCACAGGTGGCCCGGAAAGAAGAGGTCCTGACCACCCTCAGTGAGATTGCGACGCGCTTTCGAACGCGAGTTGGAGAGTCGCTCGCCACCATCGAAAAACACTCGACGCCGCTCGAGGAAGCGACGACGTCGTCGCTTGAAGCGCTGAAGGCCTACAGCACCGCAAGTAACTTGGCTAGCCAAAGACGAGTGCCCCTCCTCCAACGCGCCGTCGTGATCGATCCCGAGTTTGCAATGGCCCACGCGCTAATCGGGTTCGGCTACAGCACGATGGGCGAGTCAACGCTGGCGCGACCGAGCCTGCTCAAGGCCTACCAGTTGCGCGATCGGGCGAGCGACGTCGAGCGTTTCTATATCGACACGCTGTACGACCGCGACGTCACCGGCAATCTGGAACGGGAACGACGGACATTGGAAGCTTGGGCCGAAAGCTACCCCCGTGATCCACTGCCTCACGGATTGCTTTCAGGTTTGGCCCTGACCAGCACCGGCCAATATGAGTTGGCGATCGCCGAAGCCGGAAAGGCCATCGCGCTCGATCCCGACCTGGTCCCTCCGTATGCCACCCAGGCCCGCAGTCAGGTCTACCTGAATCGCCTCGATGATGCGTTGCTGACGGTCCGTCGCGCAGCGGAGCGCAAGCTGGAAGCTCGCGAGTTACCCTTGGTTCCCTATTTCGTCGCGTTCGTGAAGGGTGACGACGAGGAACTCCGACGGACGGAGACCGTGGCCAGGAAGAGTCCCGGTTTGGAAGACATGATTTCGCATCTGGAGGCGCTCGCCCTGGCTCGCTCCGGCCGCCTGCAAGACGCGAGGCGGATGTCTGCAGTCGCCGTCGAGATCGCACAGCAGTCGGATCGACGCGAACGGGCCGGATTGTTCGAAGCGGCCACAGCCGCGTGGGAAGCGTTTTACGGGAATGCGCCGGCGGCCAGGCAGAGCGCCACCAGGGCGCTCGCGCTGGGAAGGGGCCGCGACGTGGACTATGCCGCGGCCTTCGCGCTCGCCCTCTCAGGTGATCTGCCGCGATCGCGAGCGCTGGCCGAGGATCTCTCGCGTGAGTTCCGCGAGGATACGTTCGTTCAATTCATGTACCTGCCGACGTTGCGGGCCCTGTTCGCTGTGAACGCTGATGATTCGCCAGCGGCCATTCAGGCGTTGCAGATCGCCTCGCGCTACGATCTCGCCCTGGGCGGCGTCGGCTTCATCGGACACTTTGGCGCGCTGTACCCCATCTACGTTCGCGGTCTGGCATACCTCGAAGCAGGCCAACCCGCCGAAGCCGCCGCCGAGGTCCAGCGGATAGTCGATCATCGGAGCATCGTGCTCGATGATCCCTTGGACGCCATGGCGCGCCTGCAGCTATCGAGGGCACTCGCTCTTTCAGGCGACATCGTGAAGGCGAAAGGCGCCTACAAAGATCTGTTGACGTTGTGGGCGCACGCCGACCCCGGGATCCCGGTTGTCGAACAAGCCCGGTCGGAATACGCCCGGCTGCCGTAAGGCTTCAACTTCTGTTGACGAGCGGCGTCCACCGCCGTAGGCTGGGGCCGCGGTCGCGGGACTGGTGGGCACACCGCACACATCCGAGGAGGACAGGACGATGCACGCGCGCAAGCTGCGGATTACGGGCACGTTGCTGCTGGCCACAGTCGCCGTGATGGGGCTCAAATCGCAAGCGCAGCCGGCACCCGGCGGCACCACGCTGTACGAGGGTGCCCGCCTCATTCTCGGCGACGATCGACCGGCCCTCGACAACGGTGCGTTCGTCGTCACCGGCGGGCGAATCACCGCGATCGGGCGCACGGGCGAGGTCGCCCTGCCGGCTGGCGCCGCACGCGTGGACCTGACCGGCAAGACGGTGATGCCGGCTCTCGTCAACACGCACGCGCACTACGGCTACGAGAAGTACCTCAAGGCCGAGGGCGAGTCACGCGCCGAGAACTTCACCGCCGACAACCTCCGCGACCACCTGCAGCGCGAGGCGTACTTCGGCACCGGCTCGGTGCTCGACGGCGGTTCTGGCGCCCTGGCGGTCACCCAGCCGTTTCAGGCTGCGCAGGCCGCCGGTTCCGTCGCGCCGGCCGCCCGCCTCAACCTCATGGGGGGCGTCGTCCCTGTGAACGGCGGGCCCGATCACATCCTCATCCAGGGCACGCGTCCGCTGAAGGCGAATTACGAGGTGACGCTCAGCAGCGAGGCGCGCGCCGCGATCCGCGACCTGAACGCCAAAGGTCTCAAGCACGTGAAGATCTGGCTCGGCGATCGGAACGGCACCTATCCCGCCATGCCGCACGAAGTGTACGACGCGGTGATCGACGAAGCGCACAAGGCCGGCCTGAAAGTGCACGCGCACGCGACGAACGGGCGCGATCAGAAGGACGCCCTCCGTGCCGGTGTGGACGTATTGGTGCACACCGTGCAGAACGCGCCGATCGACGATGAACTGGCCAGCCTCCTCAAGGAAAAACGCCCGTACTGGACGACCGTGTTCGGGCTCGGCGATCGCAGTGAGGTGTGTGAACGCAACCCGTTCGTCGTGCAGGTCCTGTCGGCCGCCATCGTCGCCGACGTCCTCGCGACCGACTGCAAGCCGAATCCCAACCTTCAGGTGCGCGAAGAGCGGCTGAAGCAGAACTTCATGAAGATGATCGCGTCTGGTGCGCGCCTCGTGCTCGGGACCGACGCGGGAGTCTGGCCGCGCTACTCGTTCGGTACGTCCGGCCACCACGAACTGCAGCGTTACGTCGAGTTCGGGCTCACGCCAGCACAGGCAATCGTCGCGGCGACTTCACGCCCGGCGGAAGCGATCGGCATTCCGGATGTGGGCGTGCTCGCGCAGGGGAAGCGGGCCGACTTCATCGTCCTCGACGCGAACCCGCTCGAGGACATCAGGAACACGCGGCGGATCAACCGCGTGTACCTGGGTGGGGCACAGCTTGACCGGGATGCCCTGCTGGCCCGCTGGAAGGACGGCGCCCGGCCATCGTCGCGGTAACGTGGTCAGCGATGCGGAGCCGTGTGTGTCGCGTATCTAAGGCGATAATCGCCCCCATGACTGACAACCGTCATGTCCGCCGCGCCGCCGTACCGATCTCGAGCCTTGGCCTCGCCATGCTCGTCGCGGCCGCGCTGCCCGCCGCCGCGCAGGGACCGCCCGATCATCCGTCGATCACGGTCCGCGGTAAGACGTACACGCCCCGCGACATCCTGTCGCGCAATATGGGCAGCGACGCCGATCAGACGACGGCGTTTCCGCCGCACAAGATTATCGGGAACATCTACTACGTCGGCACGCGAACCCTCACGTCGTTCCTCATCACCGCGCCGCAGGGACACGTCCTCGTCAACAGCACGTACGAACGCAACGTACCTGTCATCCTCCGTTCGGTCGAACAGTTGGGATTCAGGGCGAGCGACATCAAGATCCTGCTGGGCAATCACGCTCACGGCGATCACCAGGAAGGCGACGCACTGCTCAAGCAGACGACGGGCGCGCAGGTCGTCGCCATGGCCGAGGACGTCCCGGCGCTTCAAGCGATCAGGCCAGGCGGCAAGGAGCACCCGATCGACCGCATCGTCCACGATCGCGACACGATCACGCTGGGCGGCACCACACTCACGGCCCGCCTCACTCCCGGCCACACGCGGGGCTGCACGACATGGACGATGAAAGTCGAGGAGTCGGGGACGAGCTACGACGTCATGTTCGGGTGCAGCCTGCGCGCGGGCAACCGGGTCAGCCCCGAGAACGCGGCCGAGTTCGAACGCTCGTTCGCCATCGTGCGCGCGTTGCCGTGCGATGTGCAGCTTGGCGACCACGGGGCGCAGTTCGACATGCAGGCCAAATACGGGCGCATCAGCGGCAACGGACCCAACCCCTACGTGGATCCCGCAGGCTGCAAGATCGAGATGGAAATCTCGGAAGCGATGGTGAGGGCGATCCTCGCCGAACAGGCAGCCGGTCGACCCTAGCAGCGATTCAGTCGACCGCCGCCTCGTCCCGACCTGCGCGACCCTCACGCCCTCCCTGACCTTCCCGGCCCTCCGGCCGTCGCATTCAGCGGAAGATCGACTTCTGCAGTGTCACGTGGATGCCCTTCGTCGCGTCCACAGCCTGGGTCACATGCAGGTCGCCAGCCACCGACACCAGCATGTAGGCATCGTCGCGCGACAGCTTCTTCTCGGTCACCAGGAAGTCCACCATCTCGCGGACCGCCATGCGCGACGCCTCGTCCAGATCCTCGTGCAGTCCCATCGCAACGTACGCCGTGGGGGTCTCCGCGCGTGGCCACCGCAGGCGCTGCCCTTTGCGGAGGTTCAGTTCGACCGTGCCGCGCAGTGATGTCTCGACCGCTGTTCCCGTCACCTCGCCGTCGCCCTGGCGCGCGTGGCCGTCGCCAATAGACAGGAGCGCACCCGGCACGTGCACGGGCAGGTAGAGCACTGACCCGGCAACCAGATCCTTGTTGTCCAGGTTCCCACCGTGCGAGGCCGGTGGTCGGCTCGACACGCGCCCGGTCAGCGGCGATGGAGCGACACCGATCGATCCGAAGAACGGTGCCATCGGCAGCACAATGCCTGGCGCAAACGCGATCTGGCTCCCACCCGGCGGCCATCGCAGAAGCTTGACCGCAGAATAGGGGAAGTCGTCCGAGAGCACGCCACTCCCCGGACTGAATACGTTGACGCCGAAGTTGTGCAGCGGCTCGATGGAAAGGATCCGCACTTCGAGCGTGTCACCCGGCTCGGCCTCTTCGACGTAAACGGGGCCCGTCATCGGATGCGCACCTGGTCCGCGCTCGGTCACGCGCGCTTCCACCTGCTTCAGGGCATCCGGGATCTCCGCGTCGGATACTCCGGCCATCCTGAGCCGCTGAAGGCCGCCCGCCACCATGGTGTCCACCCGGACGCGGTCGCCCGGACGCACGCGAAGCACGGGCGGCAGTCGCGGGTCGTAGTACCCCCAGTGCACGTGCTCGGGCGTCAACGTGAGCTCGTGTGTGCGTGACTGTGCGACGGTTGTGATCGACGCCAGCAGCAGCATTGGCAGCACACAGTGGCGAATCGTCAATCGCGGCCTCCTGAGTCTCTAGGCTACAGCCTTTGGCTCCAGACTTCGGGCGTCGGGCTCCGGGCCTCGGGCTTCGAGCCGGGCCTTTCGTCGTAACCATGCACGCGTTCGCGAGTATTCATGGTCATGCCCTGGATACGTCTGGCAGTCCGGCGCCTGCGACGCCAGCCGGTGTTCGCTCTGGTGGCTGTGCTCACCATCGCACTCGGCGTGGGCGGCGCGACGGCCATCTTCAGTCTGCTGTACCAGCTGCTCCTCAGGCCGCTGCCCTACCCGGACTCCGGCCGGCTCGTCTTCGTGTGGAACAGTTATCCCCGTATGGGGCTGCCACAGGCGGCCGTTTCAGTGCCCGACTACCTCGATCGCATTCAGCAGGCTCCCTCGATCGAAGCCGCGACCCTCGTCACCCAGCGCACGCTGAATCTCGGCGTCGCCGATCGCCCCGAGCAGCTCCGGGCACTTGCGGTAACGCCGTCGTTTTTCGAGACCCTCGGCCGCGCGCCCGAGCTGGGCCGCAGTTTCGTCGAAGCCGAGGCGGAACCCGGGGCGGACCGCGTTGTCATCCTCGCCCATGGGCTGTGGCGCTCGCGCTTTGCTGCAAGCCCCGCGGTGATCGGTCAGGACATCCGGCTCAGCGGCGAGCCGTACCGAGTCGTCGGGATCCTGCCCCGGGACTTCGAACTGCCGGCGGTGGACATCACACTACTGGTCCCCTTCTCGTTCACGCCGGAACAGAAGACGGACCTGGAGCGAGGCCGCGAGTTCAGCCAGATGATCGCAAGGCTTGCTCCCGGCGCCTCAATCGCCGGCGCAGAAGCGGAGATGAGCACGATCGTTCAGCGGAACCTCGAGAGGCTGACTGACCGGCGGGCGTTCGTCGAGCAATCGGGCTTCCGCGGCTACGCAGTCCCGATTCGGGAGCAGCTCGTTGGCGACGTCCGCACGCCGCTCTACCTGCTTCAGGCCGGTGTTCTCCTGGTGCTGCTCATCGCCTCGGTCAACGTTGCCAATCTGATGCTGATGCGCGCCTCCCAGCGACAGCGCGAATTCGCGGTACACGTCGCGCTCGGCGCCGGACGGCGTGACCTGGTTCAACAACTCGTCGCAGAGGGTCTCGTCATCGCAACCAGCGGTGCGGTGTGCGGCGTGGCGATGGGACTCGCAGTGCTGCGTGCCATGGTGGCGCTGATCGGCGATCAGCTCCCCCTGGCGATCGATGCGGCGCCGCACGTGCCAATGCTGCTGGCCGCCGCGGGGCTCGCCATCGGCGTCGGGCTCTTCCTGGGTGTTGTTCCGGCAATGGCGCTCCTCAGGGGCGACACGATGGGCTCGCGCGACAACGAGGGGATCCGCACGGCGGGCAGCCGTCGATCCACGACCACGCATAGCGCTCTCGTGATGATCGAGACCGCCCTTGCCCTGACACTGCTCGTGAGTGCGGGCCTGCTCGTCAAGAGCGTCGCCAGCCTGGGGGCCACGCAGCCAGGGTTCTCGCCAGTCCGGGTGATGACGGCGACGCTGTCACTGCCGACGGCGACCTACGCGAAACCAGAGGACCGGACCCGCTTCTGGAACCAGTTGCTCGATAATGCCCGCGCGATCCCGGGAGTGACATCTGCAGGATTGATCTCGAGCATTCCTCTCAGCGGCAACGTCAGTTCCGGTTCCTACAGCATCGACGGCTACACGCCAGGCGCCGGCGAAGTTGCACCGCACGGACGGCAGGACGTCGTCGGCGGCGATTACTTCAAGGCGATGCAGATCCCATTGCGTGCCGGACGAACGTTCGACGAGCGCGATGGACCGGATGCTCCGCGTGTCGTCATCATCGACGAATTCCTGGTGCAACGGTACTTCGGCGGCCGCTCGCCGGTTGGCCACCAGATCCGCAGGGGCGGCCCCAACAGCCCTCCCATCACGATCGTCGGCGTCGTGGGCACCATCAACGCCATCGATCTGGCGCAACCTGTCGACAAAGAGCGGCTCTACTACCCGGTCAGCCAGCAATCACGACCGACGATGGCGCTGGTGCTCAAGACGGGGGTCGAGCCGTCGGCCGTCGTCAACCCGTTGCGGCAGGCGGTCGGGCGGATCGACACCGAGCAGCCGATCGCGGCCGCCCGCACGATGGACGACTGGATGGCGCGGTCGATGATGGCGCGCCGCGCCCCCATGCTCCTGTTCGCGACCTTCGGCGGCGTGGCCCTCCTGCTCGCGGCAGTCGGCACCTACGGAGTCCTGGCGTTCGGGGTGTCGCAACGGACGCGCGAGCTGGGCATCCGCCAGGCACTGGGTGCGGGCCGTCCTGCCATCCTGTCGCTCGTCCTGGTGCAGGGCCTCCGTCGGGTCGCCTTCGGCATCGCAGCCGGCCTCGCCGGCGCGCTCGCGTTGTCGCAGCTGCTCCGCAGCCAGTTGTACGGGGTGTTGCCGACAGACCCATCGGTGGCCGCCACGGCGACGCTGCTGCTGCTGGCCGTGACCACGGTCGCCTGCTTCATTCCGGCATGGCGTGCGACCCGGCTGGACCCGTGCGATGCGCTGCGGGAAAGCTGAGTACCCGCCAGTGACCGACTCCGCCCTTCTTGGAACGATGCGCTCACTGGCGGCGCGGTTCATCCACTCGTGTCGCAGCGACGAGTACGCACGTGCCATCGCTGCCGAACTCGACGCGCACATCGCACTCCACACGGCCGACAACGTCCGACGGGGCTTGAGCCCGGCCGAAGCACGGCGCGACGCGCTCTTGCGGCTGGGCGGGGTACAGCAGACGCGGGAGCGTTGTCTTGACGCGATGACATTCCGCTGGATTGTCCGGTGGGTTCACAGGAGCCCGATCGCCGCCGAGTGACACGGTGCCCTCGCTGGCAGACCCGAAGCGCGTATACTTCACGAGCTTCGAGCCGAGGTGAGCACCATGAAGATATCGAGGCGCGATCTGCTTGCGGGCGCTGCGGGAGCCGCGGCCCTCGGCCGCACTGCTGCCGCCGCTCAAGCCCCACAGCCTCCCGGGGATTCCACGCGGGGGCCCGGCCGCGCGGCGAGCCTCCTCGGGCAGCGCGCGCCGACGGCCCGACTGCAGCGCGTGGCACGTGGCGGCGCCGCATCAGGAACCCCGCACCAGGATTTGATGGGCATCATCACGCCCTCGGATCTGCACTTCGAGCGGCATCATGCGGGTGTGCCGCAGATCGATCCGCAGCACTACGGTCTGCTGATCCACGGCATGGTCGAGCGGCCGATGCTGTTCACGCTTGCTGATCTCAAGCGCTTCCCTTCCGTCTCGCGTATCCATTTCATCGAGTGCTCGGGCAACTTGAACCGGACGGCCGGCGCGGAGACCACGGCCGGCCAGCTGGCCGGTCTCACGAGCACCAGCGAGTGGACGGGCGTGATGTTGTCCACGCTGTTCAGCGAGGTCGGCGCCGATCCCAAAGCCACGTGGTTTCTCGCGGAAGGAATGGACGCGGCGAAGCTGACACGCAGCGTCCCGACGGCAAAGGCGCTCGACGACGCGTTCATTGCCTACGGGCAGAATGGCGAACCCATCCGGCCCGAGCAGGGGTATCCCGCGCGTCTGTTCCTTCCCGGCTGGGAAGGCAATACGCACGTGAAATGGCTTCGACGCATCGAACTCGCGGACCGTCCGTTCATGACGCGCGAGGAGACGTCCAAGTACACCGAAACGTTCCTGAACGGAACGGCGAGGATGTTCAGCTTCGCCATGGATGCACGGTCGCTCATCACCACGCCTTCCTTCCCGATGACGATCGCGCGGGGATGGGTGGAGGTCGCGGGGATTGCCTGGACCGGCGCGGGCAGGATTCGTGGTGTCGACGTCAGCACCGATGGTGGGCGCTCGTGGAACGCCGCCACTCTGCAGGAGCCCATCCTCGCGAAGGCGCATACGCGGTTCCGTTATCTCTGGAACTGGGATGGCGCTGAAGCCGTGATCATGAGCCGCGCGACGGACGAGACCGGATACGTTCAGCCGACGCGCGCGACCCTGCTCGCGGAGCGTGGGCCCGGAACGGCGGGGTATCACCTGAACCCCATTACGGCCTGGCTCGTCGGGTCCGACGGGCGCGTCGTCTACAGGGCGGAGCCGTGGGGATGATGCGGGCATCGCTCCCCCTCGCCGCGGCGTCAGCGCTGCTGCTTGCAGTGGTGTTCGACGTGTCTGCGCAGAGCGGCCCGCCCGCGCGCCTGGGGATTGGCCGCGCCGCAACACCTGCCGAGATCGCGGCGTGGGACGACGACGTGATGCCCGACGGGACCGGTCTGCCACCGGGACGAGGCGCACCGTCGGCAGGCGCTGCGGTGTTTGCGGAGCGTTGCGCGCGGTGTCACGGCAGGACCGGCAAGGAAGGCCCGAACGACATTCTTGTCGGTGCCGAACCGCGGCGCGGCTTCCCGTTCTCCGCCCGGCCCGCGACGCCGCACACGATCGGCAACTACTGGCCCTACGCGACGACGGTCTTCGACTACATCCGCCGCGCGATGCCGCCCGACTCGCCCGGTTCGTTGAGCAACGACGAGGTCTACAGCCTCACGGCCTTTCTCCTGCACGCGAATGAGCTCATCGCGGCGGACGCCGTCATCGACGCCGCCACGCTCCCGAAGGTCGCGATGCCGGCACGCCAGTATTTCGTGCCGGACGCGCGCGGCAAGTAGATTCGCGCGGCTAGGCCCTTTCTTTTTGGAGGCCACCCGGTGGACGATTGATATCTCGCGGGCATGCTTGATATCGACACCAGTTCGCCGCCGTTCGACCAGCTCCGGGCCGTCCGCCGCCTGGGAACGGCACGCGGCGGCCGCAGCGCCGACGCGGAAGCGCACGGCCGCCACCACCTCTACGCGGCCCAGGACCGGCGCACCGCGATCCCCGTGCTGATCAAGGTGATGTCGAAGCCCGGGCTCGTCTACGAGCGGAGCGCTGCCAACGAGATAGCCACCCTGGGCACGATCAACCGGGAGCTTCCCCACTCGCGGTACTTCCCGATCCTCAAGGACCACGGCCGCCTCCCCGACCATCGCGTCTACATCGTCATGTCGCTCTTCGACGAGTTCCCGCTCGCCACGACGATCGGCTCGGAGCACATGCCGGCCAGGCTGGTCGGCAACCTGAGAACCGCGATGGAAATCAGCAAGGCGCTGGCGGAGCTGCATCGGCTGTCGATCTTCCACATCGACCTCAACCCGATGAACGTGCTGTACCGCGCGGAAAAGGGGCGGCCGGTGATCAGAATCGTCGACTTCGAGTCGTCGTACGAGTCAGCACGGCACCAGGCCGGCGACTTCTACGATCCGCCGACGACGCCCGGATACGCGGCGCCCGAGGTGTTCCGCCAGGCGCCGGATGCGCGCGCGGACGTGTATTCGCTCGGCGCGGTGCTCTACACGATGCTGGCCGGATACGGCTGGACGTGGACCGGCGAGGTGGACGGGTCGGTATCGGCGGACCGCAGCCTCGATCCCGAGCTGACGGCCATCCTGGCAGCAGCCGTGGAGCCGGACCCGGAGAAACGCTACCCGTCGATCGCACCGTTCCAGGCCGCGCTCGGCGCATACCTCGAGTCGATCTGGCCGGGACGTGCAGGGTAGTCCGCCAGCAGGCAGCACGCGCCAGCAGGTATCATCGATACATGGACCGCACGTTCATGTTCATCGGCGCGCTCATGGCTGGCGTGGGAGTCGGCCTCGGCGCTTTCGGCGCGCACGGGCTGCGCGGCCGGATCTCGCCCGAGATGCTGGCCGTTTTCGAGACCGGCATCCGTTACCACATGTATCACGCGCTGGCGCTGCTCGCGACGGCGGCGCTCATGCCACGCATCGACGGACGCGCGGTGATCATTGCCGGATGGAGCTTCATCACCGGCATCCTGATCTTCTCGGGGAGTCTCTACGCGCTCGCGCTCACAGGCGTCACGACGCTCGGCGCGATTACGCCAATCGGCGGCGTCGCGTTCCTGGTCGGCTGGATCGCACTGCTGGTGGCCGCCTTCTGAAGGACGTGCGGCTGCCGGACTCTATCCTGGGGGCCGCTTGCCGGTCGGACGGGAAGCGGGACGCGGCGGCGGCGCGGCACGATACTCGATCGTCACGTTGCTGATGATCGCGATCGGCCGGCCCTCCGACGAATAGGTCGCGTCCCCCTCCGCGCGCTCGACCGTCAGCTTCTCGCCGAGAATCGCGACGGAGTTTTCCGCCTCCGGGACTTCGATCGCAATCGACTCGAGTCCGGTCGGCGCGACTGCCTTCACGCCCGCCGGTCCCGCGCCACCCGACACCCGATCGATCAGGTCGGTCGCTGTGCGGAACTCGGTCTGGATCGCAGCGCGCCGGAGAAGGGTGTTGTCCGCCGTCAGCGCGCCGACCACTGCCGTGTAGCGCGCATAGGCGGCCCGTTTGTCCTTCATCTGCTCTTCCGAGTAGGTGTGGCGGTTGTGCAGGTCGAACTTGAGCGTCACCGGCCCGCGGTGCGGCGGCAGCGTGATGACGATGCCGGCGGCCGGATCGCGCCCGGTGAGCACGTCGCAGAACACGCGTTTCGTCTTCACGCCCGTGCCGAGTGGCGCCGGGCAGGTCATTTCGGGAGTCTCGGTCTTCAGCGGCGGCGGGGGTGCCGGCCGGCGCGCCGGCTGCGTGCGCCGGGCCTGTCCCCACGCCGGTGCAGCGAGCACCACGCAGCTGATCAGGAGGATTGAGCCGACGGCAACGCGCATGGGCCAGTATAGCCGCTCGATGGCGGCCTCTATTCGTCCACGCAGGCCAGACGACCGGCCGCGGTGCTGTCGCGCAGCGCGGGTGACGCGCTGCGCAGTTTGATCAGTTCCAGGAACTCCATCCGCGTGCGCGCGTTCGTTCGGAACGCGCCGAGCATCGCGCTCGTCACCGCGAACGAGTTCTGCTTCTCGACACCGCGCATCGACATGCACAGGTGCGTCGCCTCCACGACGACGGCGACACCGATCGGCGCGACCTTCTCGAGGATCGTCTCTGCGATCTGGCTCGTGAGCCGCTCCTGCACCTGCAGTCGCCGCGCGAACACGTCCACCAGGCGCGGAATCTTGCTCAGCCCGATCACCCGGTTGCTCGGGATGTACGCAACGTGGCACTTGCCGAAGAACGGCAGCAGATGATGCTCGCACAGACTGTAGAAGTCGATGTCCTTGACGATCACCATCTCGCTATAATCCACGGTGAACAGCGCGTTGTTGAGGACCTCGTCGATGTCTGCGGCGTACCCGCTGGTGAGGAACTTGAGGGCCTTCTCGACGCGCTTCGGCGTGTTCACGAGCCCCTCCCGCGCCGGGTCCTCACCGAGCGCCGTCAGGAGGCTCTTCACCAGTTCCTGCATCGTTCTATTGTACATATCGCTTGCCGGCGCTCCCTGCGCCGCGCAGACGCCCGACGCGCTCTACGCGGACCGCGAGAACATCGCCAGCGCGAAGCGCGCCGCCGACATCTGGTCGGAGCAGCTGCGGCAATCCGCCGACGCGTACGAGCCTGCGTGGAAGCTCGCGCGGGTCTGCTACTGGCTGGGCAGCCACGCGCCCGACACGGAGCGGCGCGCGTTCATCGAGCGCGGCATCGCAGCCGCCGGACAGGCCGCACGAATCGCACCCGATCGCCCCGAGGGGCACTTCTGGAGCGCCGCCACCATGGGCGCGCTCGCGGAGAACTTCGGACTGCGCGCCGGCCTCAGGTACCGCAAGCCGGTGCGCGCGGAGCTCGAGACCGTCCTGCAGATCGATCCGGCGTTCATGCGCGGATCGGCAGACCGTGCACTCGGCCGCTACTTCTTCAGGGTGCCGTCGCTCCTGGGCGGCAGCAAGAGCCGCGCGGAGCAGCACCTGCGCGCATCGCTCGCCTACGATCCCCAGAGCACCATTTCCCACTACTTCCTCGCCGAACTGCTCGTGGATCAGAAGCGCACCGCGGAGGCGCGCAGCGAGCTGCAGCACGTGATCGACGCGCCGCTCAGCGAGGAGTGGGCGCCCGAGGACCGCGACTACAAGCAGAAAGCGGCCGCCCTGATCGCACGCCTGAAATGAGCGCTTTCCGCGCCGGACTGTCCCGACGTGTGAAGCCCACCGCCGCGCTGCCGCCGATAACACGGGCGAGTCGCCCCAGGCGAAGCGCGTGCGGAATCACGAAACCGTCGGCTCCGGCCGGCGTCATTAGAAGTACGGGCTCACGCGGATGCGCAGCGGTCACGGTTTCACCAGGTGTCACCGAAAGCCGCAGGACGCGCATTCGCACGCTCGCACCGGGTAACAAAGACCCGATCCTGGCGGCTGTCCGCGTGGCACGATTAGTGAATTGTCGACGGCAGCCGAGGAGACCAACCGATGATGACACCCGCCAGCTCGACGAACACGTTCTCAAGCGCCCCCATTCGCAGGGGCACGCAGAAAGTGCTGATCGTCAATGGCGATAGCGACATTCTCGAGGTGCTCGAACCTGTCCTCGAGGCGGGCAAGTACGACATCATCTTCGTGGAAGCCAGCACTCATGCGTACTCGCAGATCAGGCGCGTGAAGCCGGACCTGGTCATCCTCTGCCTTCGCATCGACGACGCGGAGGGATTCCAGGTCCTCTCGATGCTGAAGCTCGACGCCGACACGCGGGACATCCCGGTGGTCACCTACACCGCACCGGCCAGAGACGACGCGGAGGAGACCGTCGAAGAGGACGAGGACGTCGAGGCGCCAATCTTCCCGGCTCGTCCGGCTCTTCTGATGAACTGATGTGTTATAGTCCGGCCGCATGTCGGCCGGCGAGACCCCTTCCGACGCCCCGCACAACCGCCGGGAACGTGCTCGCCTCGAGCTCCTGGGCGACCTGCGCGGCGAGATCATCGTCTTCCAGGGGATGATCGTCCGCGAAATCAGTCAGGCCGGCGCGCAGATCGAGACGTCGTTCCCCCTCCAGCTCGACTCCCTGCACGAGATCCGCCTGTCGCTTGGCGAGCACTCCGTGATCGTGAAGGCACGCGTCGTCCATTCCCGGATTTCCGACATCGATTCGGAGCTGGTGAGCTACAGCTCCGGGCTCGAATTCATCGACTCCTCGGAGCGCGCACGCGAAGCAATCCGCGCGTTTATTGAGCGAGTGAAAGCGGAGCGGGGGGGCGCAGGCCCTACCTGACCTTCAGGTGCTGCAGGTAGTCGCCTGAGGCAATGCGCTCGGCGCGGCCGAGAGGTGCGTTGTAGAAGTAGACCCAGGCCGCCACCTGCCTGCCGTCCTCGAGCGTCACGTGAATCTCGACCCGGCGGTACAGGCTCGTTTCGGGTTCCTTCGCGCTGTACCCCTCGATTTCGTCGAGCGCGGTGAGCACCGCGTCAGTGTCCAGCATCCGGTGCACCTCGCCCCAGACCTTGCCGTCGGCGGCCGGAATCGCTGCCGGGTAGATGCCCAAATCGAAGAGCGCCGCGGAAATCCTTCCGCGTCCGACCGGCGTGAGCGCGTGGTCGAGGCGCACGCGCCCTGCGCGGTGAAAACCGCTCATCAGCGTGCCGTAAAAGAACACCAGATCTGTCATGGGGGCCGCACGTACGGCTCAATCCCGATTACGGCGAGCTTAGCGGATTCGTTTACCCAAGGGAACGCACACCCTGCGGGAACGGGAGAGGAGGTCCTGGCGGGAGCGATGTGCGGGCGCGCTACTGAATGGGTGCCGCCACGGGCCGCTCGAGACCCCTGAGGGCGGCGATCGCATCGAGCGCGGCGGCGGGCAGTTCGAATGACAGTGAGACGGTGGTGCCTGCGCCACCCAGTTGCAGCGCATCCAGGGCGCTCTGGAACTCGGGACGGGACGAGGTCCGCATCTTGGCGAGGGCGAGGAAGCCCCGCATCACGTCGCGCAGGTTGTTCGCCGATTCTTCATCGCGCGCCTCCGCCCGGGCGACGCCGCGGATGCCGCTGTCCACCTGCGCGGAAACCGAAAACAGTTTGATGGCGGGAAGTTGCTGCGTGACGTCGGAGGGAAGATTGGCTCGCGCGGTCAGGATGTCGAACCGGCCGGCCGCCCAGGCATTGCCGGCTTCCAGTTCGGAGATGAGGTGCATCATCTCGTCGTTGGTGGCGATGCTCGCCCCGCCGGCCTTCAGATCGACGGCGCCGCGCACCAGCATGCTGCTGCCGACGCCAACGAGCCCGGACTCGAGGAACGCGAGCGACGTGGGCCGCGACTGCGACGCGTCGGCCACGACCAGCCGGACGCCCTTGTAGTCCTCGACGCGGGCGCCGCGCTCGCGCATCAGCGCCTCGATTTTCACCTGTCGAACCGGCCGCGCGCGAGGACGAGGGCGCTGCCGTGTGCCTGTTCCAGGCCAGGCACCACGGAAACAATGACCCGGTCGATGTCGGTCTCGATGTTGATGCCGGTCTGGGCTTCGAATTCCCGCTGGCCGTCCCCCTGCATGCGGAAACGCCAGCCGGATCTTCTGGCGCAGTTCCGATGTCATGATCTCGCGGACGTCGGCGTAGGCGACGAGGGCGGCGTTGGCAGGGACGAACTTGAGCTCGTCCGGGCCGTTCTGGCGGGTGAACGCGCTGGTGGGAAAGCCGGCGTAGTAGGCAACCAGCCCCGTGCCGAGCCCGACGGTGAGCGTCAGCAGCGAAGCGATCACGAAATAGCGCGTCTTCGTGGTCATGCCACCCCCGTGAAACATATACGTTACGTCGGCATTTACTGTTCCAGCACGTACTCCCGCGACTCAACCGCCCCGGCCGCCAGCCAGAGCGCCGCCGCCGTGATCGCCGCCAGCGCCACCAGGCTCACCGCAACTCCGGGCACTTCCTGAAAGAGCTGCATCAGGACGCTGGTCGTCGAATCCTGCGGCATCGCCTGCGGGACCAGCGCCTGCAGGTAGTAGGCCACCGTCAGGCGTTTCAGGTACCCGGGAAACAGCAGCACTCCCGGTTCCCAGCCGAGCGCGAAGACCAGGCCCACCACCAGCGGCCGCTTGAGCCGCGCCCCGACCAGGGCGAACACCGCGCCGTAGGCCGCCAGCCCGGCGACCAGCATCCCGAGGTCCCACAGCAGCGCCGGAAACGTCGCGCCGATCCAGCCGCCTCCCAGCGGCACGACCAGGAAGAAGACGACCACGACCGACGGAAGAATGAGCAGAACCGTGCAGGCGAGATAGGCGACGTATTTCCCGAGCAGCACCGCACCCCGCCGGATCGGCCGGGTGAAGAGATACGTCAACGTCTTGTCCTCGACCTCGTCGGCGATGAGCGCCGTGCCGTAGAACACGCCGAGCACCGGCACGATGAAGCGCAGGTACAGCAGCCAGATCATCATGCCGAAGATGGCGGGGCCGCTGACCGCCTCGCCGTTGATGCGCAGCGTCGACGCCGGCGCCATCATCCAGACCAGGCGCGTGACGACAGCGAGCACGACGGGCCCTCCGACGAGCAGCGCCAGGAAGACCGACCGCCGCGACCAGAGCATCTCGGTCAGCGACAGGTCGAAGATGCGGAGCGTCGAGACCCCGAGGCCGGGGGCGCGTTCGCCGGGTCGAGCAGATGCCATCACTTCACCAGATACTGGAAGACGGCCTGGAGGTTGTCGTCGGGCGAGGTGACCTCGTGGATCGCGCCGAGTTCGCCCGAAGCCGCCAGCTCGGTCAGCCGCGCATAGAACGCGTCGGGCCGCGCCGTCTGCACCACCACCGCCGACTCCTCGAACCGCAGGCTCAGCACGTCGTCTTCCGCAAGGAACTCGCGGGCCAGCGCGCGCGGCTCCTCGGCTTTGATGTGCACGGTGTGCGGGTGCTCGTCGATGAGGTCGCGAATCTGGTGCACGTCGCCCTCCGCGAGGATCCGGCCCTGATTGATCAGCAGGATGTTCGACGTCATCGACTCGATCTCGTGGAGGATGTGGCTCGAGACGATGACGCTGCGGCCCGGCGCGTCCCCACTCCTTGATCAGACGGATCGTCCTGCGGCGCGCGATCGGATCCATGCCCGACAGCGGCTCATCGAGGATCAGCAACTCGGGGTCGTGCGCAAGCGCCTGTGCCATCTTCACGCGCTGCCGCATGCCTTTGCTGTAGGCGCCGATTTTCTTGTCTGCGGCGTCGGAGAGATCCACCGCTTCGAGCGCGCGCATCGCGGCGTCGCGCGCGGCCCGATCGTCGAGGCCGTTCAGCCGCACGAGCGCCGTCACCCACTCGAGCCCGGTCATCCGCTCGTAGAACGCGTCCTGCTCCGGGCAGAAGCCGATGCGGAAATACAGGGCCGGGTTCTGCCAGATCGGCTCGCCGAGCACGGTCAGCTGCCCTTGCTCGGCTTGAGCTGGCCGGTGATCAGCTTCATGAACGTCGACTTGCCCGCGCCGTTCGGCCCGAGCAGCCCGGTGATGCCGGGCGGGACGGTGAGCGGTCACGTCGTTCAGGCCGATGACCTGGCCGTACCACTTCGACAGGTGGTCGGCGGTCGACGACTGCTCATGCGCACCACCTCGACGCCGCGCACGCGCCGTTCGAGGATGCCACCGCCGCGCCAATGAGGCAGCGCAATCATGAGGAACGCGACACCGGCACGGCGTGTCGTAGCGCGGCGGCAGGCGGAAGATGGCGTCGCCGATCTGGGTGAGGTCGGCGGCGATCGACATCCACGACAGCGACGAGTTGCGCGTCACGCCGCGTAGATGACGCCGTAGATCGCCTGCGAGAAGAAAATCAGCGCCGGCATAGAGGATGCCGACATAGCGGCTGCTGTTCGACAGCGACGACAGGGCGAGCATCGCCGGCGGAGACCACCGTCACCTGGATCGAACGCGAAGACGGTGATCGCCGGAAACAGGAAGAGGTTGGTCGATGAAGAACGTGAAGCTGCCGGCAAACAGCACCTGGACGACCAGCAGCAGGATCGCCGGCACCCAGGTGACGAGCAGCAGGAACGTCATCAGGATGGCCAGCTTGCCGAACACGTATTCGGCCCGCGTCAGCGGCTTCGACAGGTAGATCTGGAGCGCGTTGGCGCGGCGGTCGTTCGCGATCAGGCCGGCGCCGGCGTAGACCGTGACGAAGAACAGGAAGACTTCCTGCTGCTCGAGGAACTGGCGGAACATCTCGGGCGTCGGGGCGAGGAACGGCCGCCTGCGGCAGGTTCGCCGCCGCGTAGATCTGCACGGCCCGGACGAAGAACGGGATCCACGACGACGCAGCAGCAGGCCGAGGAACGCGCGCTTGGCGAGCAGCGTGCGGATGCCCGCGCGTGGCGATCACCGATCCAGCCGCGCGGCCCGCGCGGCGACCTGCGTCGTGCCGCCGTACGCCGGTAGCCCTGATCGTGGATCGGCATCGAGGCGCTACCGTCTTCTCCCCACCGCTTGCGCGAAGACGTCCTCGAGCGTCGGCACGCTCGGGCGCAGATGCCGCACCTGGACGCGCTCGGCGCGCGGCGAGGGCGAACAGCTGCCGCGCGCCGCCCTCGCCCGGCACGAACACCCGCATCACGTCGTCTTCGGTCGCGTGGCACTCGAGCCCCGCGGCGCGCAGCGCCTCGAGGAACGCCGTCGAGTCGCCGTCGGCCGTCTTCACGCGCAGCTCGAAGACCTGGCCGCGCGGCTGCTTGAGCGCCGCGATCGGCCCGGCGGCGGCGATCGCGTCCCTTGTCCATGACGACGACGTGGTCGCAGGTGTATTCGACGTCGGGCAGCAGGTGCGACGACACGATGAGGTTGACGCCCTTGTTGTGGGCGAGATCGCGCACCAGCTCCAGCATCTCGTCGCGCCCCTTCGGGTCCATGCCGTTGGTCGGCTCGTCGAGGAACAGCAGGTCGGGATCGTGCACCAGCGCCTGCGCCAGCTTGATCCGCTGCTTCATGCCGGTCGAGTAGGTCTCGACGTTGCGATAGCGCGCCTCGCCGAGGCCGACGTAGAAGAGCACCTCGTGCGCGCGCTGCATGGCGTCCACGCGCGGCAGGCCGGCCAGCTCGCCGCAGTACGCGACGAACGAGACGGCGTTCATGCCCGGGAATGTGCGCGTCGCTCTCCGGCATGTAGCCGACGCGCGCGCGGATGTCGAGCGGCGCCGCCGGCGACGTCGAGGCCGAGGACGCGCATGCGGCCGCGCTCGGGCACGATGAAGCCCGAGCAGCGCCTTGATCATCGTGCTCTTGCCGGCGCCGTTCGGGCCGAGCAGGCCGACCGCGCCCGGCGGCGAACGACGGCGGTCACGTCTTGCAGCGCGCGTCTGCGTGCCGTAGGTGA
Organism: uncultured Acidobacteriota bacterium; assembly: GCA_963748265.1. Lineage (GTDB taxonomy): Bacteria > Acidobacteriota > Vicinamibacteria > Vicinamibacterales > CAVVIG01 > CAVVIG01. The sequence continues at coordinate 816,903 of CAVVIG010000010.1, forward strand.
CGGTCACGCCCTCGAGCGTGACGACCGGTGCCGGCTCAGCCATTCACTGCGTGTAGTATACGAAGTCCGACGCTCAAAAGGTCCGACGCGAGCACGACAGATGTCCGGCGATTCAGAGCGCTGCCCCCGTCAGGCCCGAGCGCGTCGGCCTGCTCGCGCATGAAGCCGATGACGTTGCCGATGTGCTCGTCGAGCGGCAGTCCGAGCAGCTCGGCGCCGGCGCGCAGATCCTCGCGCTTCACGCCGCGCGCGAACGCCTTGTCCTTCATCCGCTTGACCACCGACGCCGCCTCGAGGTCGAGCACGCTCTTGCTCGGCCGCACGAGCGCCGCCGCGGTGACGAAGCCGGCCAGCTCGTCGCAGGCGAACAGCGTCTTCTCGAGCGGCTGTCGCGCGGCACGCCGCTGTAGTCGGCGTGCGACAGGATCGCGCGGATCACCCACTCCGGGATATCCGCGTCTCGCGCAGGATCTCGCTGCCGCGGAACGGATGGTCGTCCGAGGTCGGCCAGCGCTCGTAGTCGAAGTCGTGCAGCAGCGCGACGATGCCCCAGCCGTCCTCGTCCTCGCCGAACGTGCGCGCGTAGCCGCGGACGGCGGCCTCGACGGCCAGGGCGTGCTTCAGCAGGCTCTCGCTCTTCGTGTATTCGGTCAGCAGCGCCCAGGCGTCGTCGCGACGTCAGCTCCATATGTTCAGGCAGACGGTGATGATGCACCGCGTTGATGAAGTCGATGAAGAAGGCGCCGACCATCGGCACGACGAGAAAGGCCCGCGGCGCCGGACCGTAGCGGTCGACCAGCGCCTCCATGTTGGCCATCGCGTTGGCCGTCGTGCCCGAGCATGAAGCCGCACAGGCCGCCGCTCATCACCGCCGCGTCGTAGTCGCGCCCCATCATGCGGAACACCGGCCAGCAGACGGCCGCGATCAGCGCGACCTGCGCGGCGAGGATGACGACCATCGGCAGCGCGAGCCCGGCGAGCTCCCACAGCCGCAGCGTCATCAGCGCCAGCACCAGGAACAGCGACAGCGCCACGCTGCCGAGGTCGTCGATCGTCCGCTGCGACAGCCCGATCACCCCGGTCGCATCGTCGACGTTGCGGATGACCGCCGCGACGAGCATCGCGCCGATGTAGGCGGGCAGCGTGACGCCGACCGCCGTCGAAGCGCGCCGCTGACCCACGAGCCCAGCCCACATCGCCGACCAGGATCACGACCAGCGCCTTCAGCAGCGCGTACGATTCCTTGTCCTCGCCCGGCGGCGCCGGCGGCGTCCGCGCCTCGTGCAGCTGATCCTCGACGATCTGCGTGCGCGAGCGGCGGCCCGGTCCGGCGGACATCGCCGCGGCGCCGGCGCAGGCGGTAGCGCTCGATCAGGATCGTGCCGACCGGCCCGCCGATCAGCCCGCCCGACACGATGCCGACCATCGCGGCGGCGACGGCAACGGTGGCCGCGCCGGCCACGCCCGCCTGCTCGAACGCCGGCGCGAACGCGAGGCCGGTGGCCGGGCCGCCGGTCAGCGTCACCGAGCCGTTCAGCACGCCGAACAGCGGGTGCATGCCCAGCGGCATCGCAACCAGCGACGCCGACGACGTTCTGCAGCGACGGCGAGCACCGTCGCAGAGCAGCGAAGAAGACGAGCACCTGCGGGCCGCCGACCTTGCAGCAGCGAGAGGCTGGCGCCGAATCCGACGGTCGTGAAGAAGGCGATCATCAGCGGCGCCTGCAGGCGCGTGTCGAACGGACGATCGAGCGTCACGCCGCGCGATGCGCGGCGACCGACAGCGCCGCCGCCACCAGCAGCCCGCCGATGACCGGCGCCGGCACGTTGTAGCGCGCGAGCGGCGGACAGCCGCGGCGGACGCCGTGGCCCGACGAACAGGACGACGCCGCCGAACGCGACGGTGTTGATGAAATCGAGGTTGAACATGTAACCAGCCTTCGTGACGCTCACGACATCTTAGCTTCAAGGCAGTCGACCGTGACACACGCCACCGCAACGCGACGAGACCGCCACGACGCTCGACACGGAGTTCAAGCGCGGTCTCGGCCTCTACGACTCGACCATGGTGGTGGTCGGCTCGATGATCGGGTCGGGCATCTTCATCGTCTCGGCCGACATGGCGCGCACCGATCGGCAGCCCGGGGTGGCTGCTGGTGGCCTGGGTCGTCGACCGGCGCTGCTGACGATCGTCGGCGCGCTCTCCTACGGCGAGCTGGCGGCGATGATGCCGCGCGCGGGCGGCCAGTACGTCTACCTGCGCGAGGCGTTCTCGCCGCTGTGGGGATTCCTCTACGGCTGGACGCTGTTCCTCGTCATCCAGACCGGCACCATCGCCGCGGTCGCCGTCGGCTTCGCCCGCTACTTCGGCGTGCTGGTGCCCTGGATCGCCGACGACAACTACCTGATCGCGCCGGTGCACCTGACTGCCGGGCTACGCGCTGTCGCTGTCGACGACGCAGCTGGTCGGCGTCGCTGCTGATCGCGCTCCTCACGTGGACCAACACCCGCGGCCTCGAGTACGGCCGGATCATCCAGAACGTCTTCACTACCGCGAAGACCGGCGCGCTGGTCGGCGCTGATCCTCGTCGGCCTCGCTGCTCGGCTGGAACGCCGACGCGGTCGCGCGACAACTTCGGCGACGCTCTGGACCGTGCGCATGCGCGGCCGAGATCGTGCCCGGGCTCTCGGCCGCGACCGCCTTCGGGCTGTTCGTGGCGATCTGCGTCTCGCAGACCGGCTCGCTCTTCTCGGCCGACGCCTGGAACAACATCACGTTCACCGCCGGCGAGGTGAAGGACCCGCGCCGCAACATTCCGCTGTCGCTGGCGCTCGGCACCGTCATCGTCATCGGCCTGTACCTGCTGGCCAACGTCGCCTATCTGGTGACGCTGCCCTTCGAGGCAGGTGCAGCACGCGCCGGCCGACCGCGTGGCGACCGCGACGCTGAACGCGATCTTCCCGGGCGCCGGCGCGACGATCATGGCCGTCGCGATCATGATCTCGACCTTCGGCTGCAACAACGGCCTGATCCTCGCCGGCGCCCGCGCCTACTACGCGATGGCGCGCGACGGCCTGTTCTTCCGGCGGCCGGCGAGCTGAACGCGGCGAAGGTGCCGGCGTGGGGGCTGGTGCTGCAGGGCGTCTGGGCGGCGCTGCTCGTGCTGCCGCGCACCTACAACCCGGCGACCGGCGCCTACGGCAACCTGTACAGCAACCTGCTCGACTACGTCATCTCGGCCGCGCTGATCTTCTACATCCTGACCATCGCCGGCGTCTTCCGCCTGCGTCGCGACGCGTCCGCACGTCGAGCGGCCGTACCGGGCGTTCGGCTACCCGGTCGTCCCGGCGCTCTACATTCGTCGGCGCCGCGACGATCCTCGCTGGTGCTGTTCATCTACCGGCCGGCGACGACCTGGCCGGGGCTGGTCATCGTGCTGCTCGGGGTGCCGGTGTACCTGGCGTGGCGTCGAGGCGCCCGCTGGGCGCTAGCGGCCGACGGCGAGCTCCATCGCACGAGCGATCACGTCGAGCGCCTGCGCGGTCAGCTTGAAGCCGGCGAGGTCGGCTGCGCCCGCCCATCGCGCATCGGCCGCATCAGAGTCCGCGTGGAGGTGGCCGCCGACCACGGTGCACAGGTAGTCGACGAGGACGTAGTGATACTCGACGCGTCCTTCGACATCCAGGTGGATGCGATCGAGCACCTCGACGACAGGTCCGACCTCCACCACGAGACCTGTTTCCTCGAGCACCTCGCGCTGAAGCGCCGCGCTGAGCGTCTCGCCGAGTTCGACGGCGCCGCCCGGCAGGCTCCACTCGCCCACCAGCGGCGGACGCGCACGCTTCACCAGCAGCACGCGACCGTCGTCGACGACGACGGCGCCGACGCCGACCACCGGCCGGCCTGGGAACATCCGATCGCTCACACGCCGAACGCTTTCACGACGACGCGCTTTCGGCGCTGACCGTCGAACTCCGCGTAGAACAGCTGCTCCCACGGACCGAGATCCAGCTTGCCGGCGGTGATCGGCACCATCACCTGGTGCCCCATGATGGTCCGCTTGAGGTGCGCGTCGGCGTTGTCCTCGCCCGTCTGATGGTGCCGGTAGTTCAAACCGGCCGGCGCGAGCTTCTCGAGCCAAACCTGGAAGTCGTGGATCAGGCCGTCCTCCCAGTCGTTGACGAAGACGCCGGCGGTGATGTGCATGGCCGAGACGAGCGCCATGCCCTCGGCGATGCCGCTGCCTCGCGACGATCGCCGCGACCTGGTCGGTGATCCGCACGAACTCCTGGCGCTGCTTCGTGTTGAACCACAGATAGTCGGTGACGACCACCGTCGAGCCCGGCGCGGCGGTCCGCTGTGACGGTTTCGGATCGCTCATACGCGGCATTATGCCCTGCCCGCGCGACGCGAGGCGGCGACCTGGACCGCGACGCGCGACCGATTATGTCAGGGCCAGCGCCGCGTCGGCATTGAGGTCGAAGCCGGACGAGTGACCGGCCCGCAGACGGCGGAGTCCCGCGGCGGCGATCATCGCGGCGTTGTCGGTCGAGAGCTGCAGGCTCGGCAGGAAGGTGGGGATCTCGCGCGCGTCGCCGTGGGCCTTGATCTCGGCGCGCAGCCGGCTGTTCGCCGAGACGCCGCCGGCGACTCCGATGCTGCGTGCGCCGTAGCGCCGCGCCGCCGCGAACGCGCGGTTGACGAGCGTGTTCACCACGACGCGCTGGAAGCTGGCGCAGATGTCCGCCACCTCCTGTTCGGTCATCGCGGTGCCCTGCTCGCGCCGCAGCGTGACGTGCCTGAGCACCGCCGTCTTCAACCCGCTGAAGCTGAAGTCGAGATCGCCCTTCAGCCACGGCGCGTTCCGATCCGCGTGCGTCAGGCGAGTCGTCGGGCCAGCGGATCGCGCGGTCGTTGCCGCTCTTCGCCAGCCGGTCGATCACGGGACCACCCGGGTAGCCGAGGCCGAGCAGCTTTGCCACCTTGTCGTACGCTTCGCCGGCCGCATCGTCCCGGGTCCGGCTGAGCAGCTGGTACGAACCGGGTTCCTCCACCAGGTAGAGGCTGGTGTGCCCGCCCGAGACGACGAGGACGACCGCGGGCAGCGGCAGCTCGCCGTTGTGCAGGACGAGCGACTCGATGTGACCGGCGAGGTGATGGACGCCGACGAGCGGCAGCCGATGCCGCGGCGGCCGCGGCTTTCGCGAACGATACGCCGACCAGCAGCGAGCCGACGAGCCCGGGGCCTTGCGTGACCGCGATGGCGCCGAGATCGCTCCATGTCGCGCGAGCCGTCCTGCGAGCGCGCGTTCCACGACGCCGCAGATGTCGCGGACGTGCTGACGCGACGCGAGCTCCGGAACGACGCCGCCCCACTCGCGGTGGATCGGCGACCTGCGACGCGATCACGTTGGAGCGGATCGCCCAGGGCCGCGTGGCGTCGCCGGTTTCCTCGACCACAGCGGCGGAGGTCTCGTCGCAGGACGTTTCGATACCGAGAACGATCATCGGTGAAGTCAGAACGCTCACCTTACGCGGGTTGCGCGGCTGCACGCTCGATCACGTCGTGCAGCGACTCGGTGTACGGCGGCCGCATGATTCCTCGCTCGGTAATGATGCCGGCGATCAGGTGGTGCGGCGTGACGTCGAACGCCGGGTTCCAGACCTGCGCCCCCTCCGGCGCGAGCCGGAGCCGAGCCGACGTGTGTCACTTCACGAGCGTTGCGCTCCTCGATCGGAATGCGCGATCCATCCGGCGTGCCAGGTCGATTGTGGAGAGCGGCGCCGCGACGTAGAACGGAATCTGGTGCTCCCGCGCGAGCACCGCGACCGAATAGGTCCCGATCTTGTTGGCGGTGTCGCCGTTGGCGGCGATGCGATCGGCACCGACAACGACGAAGTTCACCGTCCCTGGCGCATCAGCGCCCCCGACATGCTGTCGGTGATGACGGTCGTCTGGATGCCGTCGCGCACCAGTTCCCACGCCGTGAGGCGGGCGCCCTGCAGGAACGGCCGCGTCTCGTCGGCGAACACCGCCACCTGCTTGCCTGCGTCGACCGCGCCGCGAATCACGCCGAGCGCCGTCCCGTATCCGGCCGTCGCGAGCGCGCCGGCATTGCAGTGCGTGAGGATCCTGCGCGTCGGCCGGCACGACCTCGGCGCCGAACGCGCCCATGGCCCGGCAGCTCGCCACGTCCTCGTCGTGAATGAGGCCGGCTTCACGATCGAGCCGATCCTTGATCTGCTCCACCGACTCGCCGGCGGCGGCCGCCGGCCGCGAACGAGCGCTTCATCCGATCGATTGCCCAGAACAGGTTCACGGCCGTCGGCCGCGTCGCCGCCATCAGCTCGCACGTCTTGAAGAACTCGGCGGCGAACTTCTGCGTGCCGGTGGCGTTGCTGCGCCGCATGCCGAGCGCGATGCCCATCGCCGCGGCGACGCCAATCGCGGGCGCGCCGCGAATCACCATGGTCTTGATCGCGCGGGCCACCTCGGGGGCCGTCGTGCAGCGCACGTAGACCTCCTGCGCCGGCAGCTTGCGCTGGTCGATCATCACGACTACGTCGTGCTCGCGGGCAATCGTCGGAAGCATCCGTCGATTGTACCGAGGAGAGTCGCCGGCTTGACGAGCGGGCGCTTGCGGGAGGCGGCTCAGAGAAGCCGCGCGTCGAAGGGGAGCGGCAGCAGGTCCTTCAGCCGGTGGGTCCCCTTGTGCTCGGTCAGGTTGGCGAGGACGACCTCGAGATCGCCGCCGAACTCCCAGAGGATCTGCCGGCACGCGCCGCAGGGCGGCGTCGGTGCGGCGGTGTCGGCGACCACGGCTACCCGCGTGAACCGCCGGTGCCCTTCGGAGAGCGCCTTGAACATCGCGACGCGTTCGGCGCAGATGCGTCAGGCCGTAGGTGGCATTCTCGATGTTGCAGCCGGTGACGATGACGCCGTCGTCGGTCTCGAGCGCGGCGCCGACCTTGAAGCCCGAGAACCCCGCGACGGCATGCTCGCGGGCGGGGCGGGCGGCGGTTATCAGCAGATCCGTGTCAGTCACAGTCACAAGTCAGCACAGTCGACGAGTCGCAAGTCTGCAAGTCAGGCGCGAGCGACGACCTCTTCGAGCAGTGCGATGAACTGGCCCGCGGACGCGGCGGGCCGTCTCCATCACCTCTTCGTGATCGAGCGGCTGCGGCAGCACGCCGGCGGCCATGTTCGTGATGCACGAGATGCCGAGCACCTCGATTCCCATGTGCCGGGCGGCAATCGCCTCCGGCACCGTGGACATGCCGACCGCGTCGGCGCCGATCGTGCGCAGGTAGCGGATCTCGGCCGGCGTTTCGTAGCTCGGACCCAGGAGCGCCGACGTACACCCCGTGCGGCAGCGACAGGCCCACTGCCCGTGCCGGCCTCGTCGGCGAGCGCGCGCAGGCGACGCGAGTAGACCTCGGTCATGTCCGGGAAGCGCGGTCCGAATCGGTCGTCGTTGGCGCCGACCAGCGGGTTGCTGCCAATCAGGTTGATGTGATCGTCAATCACCATCAGCGCGCCCTGCGAGAAGCCGGTGTTGACGCCGCCCGCTGCGTTGGTCAGCATGAGCGTCTTGACGCCGAGCAGCCCGAGCGCGCGGACCGCGAACGTGACGGTCGCCAGGTCGTGCCCCTCGTAGACGTGGCACCGGCCCGCCAGCGCCGCGATCGTCCGCCCGCGGACCGTGCCGACGACCAGCCGTCCCTCGTGCCCGATCGACGCGCGACGCCGGCCAGTGCGGCAGGTCGCCGTACGGCATCGACACCGCGTCGCCGAGCGTGCCGGCGAAGTCGCCGAGACCGGAGCCGAGCACGATCGCCACCTCCGGCACGCGCGGAATCCGCTCGGCGGCATCGCCGCTTCGCGGCTTCCTGGACGTCGTCGTAGGTCACGCGCATCAGAGCAGGAAGCCGGCGATCGTCGCCGTCATGAAGTTGGCCAGCGTCCCTGCGAACATCGCGCGCAGTCCCGAGCCGGGCGAGGTCGTGACGGCGGTTCGGCGCGAGACGCGCCGATGCCGCCAATCTGCATGCCGATCGAGCTGAAGTTGGCGAAGCCGCAGAGCGCGAACGTCGCGATGGTGAACGACTTCGGATCGAGCACCGGCCTTGAGCGGCCCGAGCTGCGAGTAGGCGACGAACTCGTTCAGCGCCATGCGCGTCCCGAGCAGGTTGCCGATCGTCGGCGCGTCGCGCCACGGCACGCCCATCGCCCAGGCCACCGGCGCGAAACACCCAGCCGAAGATCCGCTCGAGACTCAGGGGTGCCTCGCCCGGGAACGGGACGTAGCCGAGCAGCGCGTTGACCAGCGCGATCAGCGCCAGGAACGAGATCAGCATCGCGCCGACGTTCAGCGCCAGGTGCAGCCCCTCGCCGGTGCCGCGCCCGGCCGCGTCGATGACGTTGACGTCGGTCTGCTCTACCTTCAGCGTGACCGACCCCATCGTCTTCGGCATCTCCGGTCTCCGGCACCAGCATCTTGGCCATCATGATGGTGCCCGGCGCGGTCATGATGACCGCCGTCAGCAGGTGCTGCGCCTCGATCCCGAACAGCGATGTAGGCCGCCATGATGCCGCCCGAGATGTGCGCCATCCCCGAGGTCATGACCGTCATCAGCTCGGACTGCGTCATCTCCGGCAGGTAGGGCCGGATCGTCAGCGGCGCCTCGGTCTGCCCCATGAAGATGCTGGCCGCGACGTTCAGCGATTCGGCGCCGCTCGCCTTCATCACGCGGTGCATCACGACCGCGAACAGCCGGACGACCAGCTGCATGACGCCGAAGTAGTAGAGGATGGCGAACAGCGCCGCGATGAAGATGATGGTCGGCAGCACCTGGAAGGCGAAGATCACCGCGTACCGCGCGCCTTCCGGCTCCGAGCGCGCCGGTCATCGCACGCCCCCAGACCGTCGCATCCCCGAGCGGGCCGAACACGAACGCCGCGCCGACGCCGACGAGAACCCGAGCAGGCGCGTTGATGTCAGCCGCCGAGCGTCTCGAACACGCGTCTGGCCGATCGAGGTCTTGAGGACGATCGAGCGCGAAGAGGACCTGGAGCCCGAGGCCCCATGCCGACCGTCGTCCAGTTGATCGCGCGCCGGTTGTTCGAGCACGCGTACCCGATCCCGAGAATGACGGCCGCTCCGAACAGCGGCTGAAGGACACCCGAGCATCACCGGACCTCGCCCACGATCAGCGCCCGAGCCACAGGCACCTCGTCGCCGATGCTGATCGCGCGGCGGGCCAGGACGAGCGCGGCGTCGAGCTTCGCCGCGTCGCGATAGTGCAGTTCGAGGACCGGGTCGCCGGCAGAGAGCCGCGCCCCGGGCTTCGCCTTCAGGACAGGATGCCCGACGGCGGGGTCGACCGCATCGTCCACGCGATCGCGGCCAGCGCCGAGCGCAACCGAGGCGCGTGCCGACACGTTCGGCATCGAGGCGTGTGAGGTAGCCGGCGCGCGCCGCCGCGAGCACGTGGCGCGAAGGGGCCGCGGGCAGGCGGCTGTAGTCGTCCACGACGCGAGGGTCGCCGCCCTGTCCTTCGATGATGCGGCGGAACCGGTCGAGGGCCGCGCCAGAGTCGATGGCGCGGCGCACCTGCCGGCTCGGCGTCGGCTCGATCCGACGCCACCTTGCCGAGGAGCAGCATCCGTGACCGTGAGCTCGACCGACACGTCGACGAGATCGGCCGGTGCCGCCGCCCTTCAGGACGTCGAGGCACTCGATCACTTCGAGCGCATTGCCCACGGCCCGCCCGAGCGGCGTGTCCATCGTCGGTGATGATCGCCTCGGTGCGCACGCCCGACGCGTTGCCGATCGACGACGAGCGACTCGGCGAGCCGGCGCGAGTCGGCTTCGGTCTTCATGAACGCGCCGCTGCCGGTCTTCACGTCGAGCACGAGGGCGTCGATCCCCTCCGCGATCTTCTTGCTCATGATCGACGCGCTGATCAGCGGGATGCTCTCGACGGTGCCGGTCACGTCGCGAAGCGCGTACAGCTTCTTGTCGGCGGGCGCGATCTGCGCCGTCTGTCCGAGCATCGCGCAGCCGGTGCGCGCGAGCGCCGCGCGCATCTCTTCGAGCGACAGGTTCGACGCGGAATCCGGGAATGGATTCGAGCTTGTCGAGCGTGCCGCCGGTGTGGCCGAGACCGCGGCCCGACATCATCGGCACCGGCACGCCGCAGGCGGCGGCAAGCGGCGCCAGGATCAGCGATGTCTTGTCGCCGACCCCGCCCGTGCTGTGCTTGTCCACCTTCACGCCCGGCAGATCGCGCAGGTCCACGCGCAGGCCGGAGTGCACCATCGCATCGGTGAGCCACGCGGTTTCCTCCGGCGTCATGCCGCGCAGGAGGATGGCCATCAGCAGCGCCGACGCCTGGTAATCGGGCAGCGTGCCGGCGGTGACGCCATCGACGAAGCCGCGATCTCGTCACGTCCGAGCGTGCCGCCGTCGCGCTTCCTGGTGATGATGTCGACCGCGCGCACCGGCCGGCAGTATATCGGAAGTGAGCGATAATCTCGGTGATGGCCGAGGTGCTCGCCGCCATTGACGCGGCGCGACTCACTGAGTTCGCGCGGGCATTCAAGGCCGCAGCGCGCGCCGTGGTGCTCTATCCCGATGCGCATCCTGCCATCGCGTCGACGCTCGGACGCCTGGCGCAGATCACCGCCCCGGGCCGGCTGCCCGCGCCGCTGCGCGTCAGCGTGACGCCGGAGTCGCTCCTGCTCGATGGACGCGCGTCCGCGCGCCCTGATCCCGCGATCGGCGAGCTGGCCTCGCTGCTCCATGCGCACTTGATCGGCGAGCTGACCGTCACTGCCGGCGGCGACGAACGGGCCTGGGGCGCGTTCCTGCGGCTGCTGGCGCGGCCGCCCGACCGTGTCCGCACCGACGGCGGCATCGGACGCCTGTGGGCCGCCGCGGCGGGCCGGCACCTGAATATCCGCGAGATCGACTATGCCGACGTGCTGCGCGAACGCGACACCGGCCTGTCGGCCTCCTGGTCCAACATCGCTGCGAAGTGCCTGGCCGGGGACACGCTCGACATTCCCGAGGAACTGATTCGCGCGCTGCTCGACGAGTCGGGCTACAAGGACACCCTCGCTCAGGTAATCGCCGAGATAGAGAGGGCAGGCACCGCGGCCGGGCGCAGCATCGGCGCGAGGGCGGCGGCGCTGGTGCGGCTCCTGCGTGGACTCCTCGCCGCCGCAACGCAGCGGCTGCCCGATCGGGTGGAAGAACTCGCTATGCGGCTCTCGGCGTCGCTCGAGCGGCTCACGCCCGACATGATGCTCGCCGTCATCGCGCAGGAGCGGCAGCTTCGCGGCGATCCCTCCGCAGGGCCGCCGATCGTCGGACGCATGAGCGACGGCAGCGTCGCCGGATTCGTCGCGCGCAACGCCATCGCGCCCGGTGCGCCGATTGAACGGCTCGCCCAGGCCTTCCAGGCGCTCGTGCCAGACGGCGACCGCCGTGAACGGCTGGTCGGCATGGCCCGCGACACGGCGATCATCGCCGGGGAGTCGGGAGGCGGTTTCGAGGCGAAGTGGCAGCAGGTGGCCGAACGCCTGCTGTCGGAGTACTCCGACGAGCAGTACGTGTCGAACCAGTATGCCGGTGAGCTGACCGACGCCCCCGTCCAGGCAATTCAGGTCGAGCAGATGAACGAGGACCCGCCGGAGCGTCTGGCCGCGTGGCTCGCCACCGTCGCCCCGGGGGAGATCCGCAGGCTCGACGTCACGCTCATCCTCGACCTGCTGCGCATCGAAGACGACCCGGCGCGTCGCGCCGCGATTACGAAGCCCGCGCTGTCGCTCGTCGAGGAGCTGTTCCTGCTCGGCGACTTCGAGGCTGCCGAACCGGTGCTGGCCCGCTGGCACGACGACATGACGCAGGAGGCCGATGCGGATCGGCGAGCCATGGCGGCTGCCGCCGTCCGTCAGCTCGCCGCCGGTCCGTCGATGCGCCACATGGTGAGCCATCTCGACGGGGTCGACGAGGCGCAGTTCCGGCGCATCAAGTCGCTGAGCAGCATGGTCGGTGACGTGATGGTCCGCCCGCTGGCCGAAACGCTCTCGACCGAGGAACGCGCCCGGACGCGCGAGCGGCTCACCGCCATCCTCCTCTCGTTTGGCGCCGCAGGCCGGAAAGAAGTGGAGCAGCTGAAGTCGTCCCCCAATCCCGCGGTACGGCGGACGGCCATCTACCTGCTCCGGGAGTTCGGTGGTACCGAGGCGCTGCCCGATCTGACCGAACTGCTCGACGATGCGGAGCCGGTTGTGCAGCGCGAGGCGGTGCGCGCCATCCTGACCCTGGGCACTCGCGAGTCGTACCGCGTCCTGGAGCAGGCGCTCGTCAGCGGGACCCACCGATCGCGTGAGGTCATCATGCAGGCGGTCGCGTCGCATCGCGAGGAGACAGCGGCGCCCCTGCTCGTCTACATCCTCGAGCATGTCAGTCACAGGGGTGCGCTCGGATGGGTCTACGCGCGCGCGATCGATCTGCTCGGCCAGCTTCGCGACACCGATTCGATCCCGGCGCTGACGGCGGCGCTGCATCGCGGCGAATGGTGGGCGCCGCGCAGGACCGCCACCCTTCGCAGGGCAGCCGCAGCCGCCCTCGCCCGGGTCGGCGACGATGAGGCGGTTGCGGTGCTGAACAACGCGTCGAAACACGGGTCGCTCGGGGTCCGCGCCGCCGCACGCCTGGCCCTGGAGAACGCCGGGGGCGCACAGGCAGGGGGACGCAGCTGATGGCGGCGCCGCGCCCGCAGCTTGCCGAGGAACTCCTGCGGCGCCTGGCCGCCTCGCTGCGATCGGGACAGCTCTACTCGAAAGGGCACCCGATCATCGTCAGAAACCTCGAGGGGCTGGCGCGGGCGATCGAGCAGCTCCACCAGCTCGCGCCCACGCTCATCGTCGGCATCGTCGGCGAAGAGTTCATCGTGGACGACGTGCCGGCGCCGAAGGCGGACGCGCTGGTGGCCCTGGCGCGCCGCCTGCACCAGATCGGCGTCGAGCGCATCGCGATCGACCGCGGCGTGACGCTCGCCGAGATCGGCGCGCTCGCCGACTTCGTCTCCACCGCGGCCGACGCAGAGGAGCCCGCGCTGCAGCTTCCGCACGTCCGGGTGGGGCGCGTCCTGCTCGCCGAACGGATGCAGGCGCAGGCGGCCGACATGGCCACGTTCCGCAAGATGTACACCGAGGCGGTGGAGTCCGCGGAGGCGGTCTGGGACAGCGCGCAGACCGAGGGCAAGCCCGATGTCGCTGTTGCGCACACGATGATCGACGGGCTGGCCGAAGCGGTCTCGCAGAACCGCACGGCGCTGATGGCGCTGACCGCGCTGCGCGAATACGACAACTACACGTTCACGCACATGGTGAACGTGTCGATCCTGACGATGGCACAGGGGCGCGCGCTCGGCGTGGAGGGAGCGCTGCTGCGCGAGTTCGGCCTGGCGGCGCTGATGCACGACATCGGCAAGGTGAAGACGCCGCTCGACATCCTGAACAAGACCGAGGCGCTGACGCCGGCCGAGTTCGAGGTCATGAAACGGCACACGGTCGACGGCGCGGAGATCCTGCGCGCCACGCCGGACGTGCCGGCGCTCGCACCGATCGTCGCCTTCGAGCATCATCTGCGCCTGGACGGCACCGGTTATCCCGAAGCCGCATCGCGTCCGTCCCTCAACCTGGGAACGATGCTCTGCAGTATTGCCGACGTGTACGACGCGATGCGATCGCAGCGCACCTACCAGCAGGCGTTCCCCACCGACCGCATCCTCGCCGTGCTCAGACGCAACGACGGCCAGCAGTTCGATCAGCACCTCGTGCGACGCTTTGCCCAGCTCGTTGGAATCTACCCGGCGGGGAACCTCGTGCGGCTGACGACCGGAGAGGTCGCAGTCGTCGTCACGGTTTACGCGCCCGATACACGGCGGCCGCACGTGCGCGTGGTGCGCAACCGGCACGGCGAGCGCGTGACGCCGCCCATCGACCTCAACCTGTGGGAGATGGCGGACGCGGGCGACCTCGTGCCGGCGATTGTTGCACCTTTGGATCCCGCGGACGTGGGCATCGACCCGCTGACGCTGCTATAACTGGAATCCGCAATGCGTCGCCTGGCCGTTGCCGCCCTCCTGCTCGCCGCCTCGGTGCTGCTCACCGCGGCCGATCCGCCGCGGCTCGTCGTCGTGATCGTGGTCGATCAGATGCGCGCCGACTACATCGAACGCTTCGCCGGCGACTGGTCGTCCGGACTGAAGCGTCTCGTCGACCGCGGCGCCTGGTTCACCGAGGCCGCCTACCCGTATTTGACGACCGTGACGTGTGCGGGGCACGCGACGATCGCGACCGGCGCCTACCCGCACACACACGGAATCTTCCAGAACTCCTGGTTCGATCGCACGCGCGCACAGCTCGTGACGTGCACCGACGATCGCGAGGTTGCCGGCGTGCCCTATGTGCGCGAGCGCGGCGGGCGCCACAGCGCCGGGGCGCTTCGCGTGCCGACGCTGGCGGAGGAAATGCGGCGGGCCGGGTCGCGCGTCGTGACGCTTGCGCTGAAGGCGCGCAGCGCGATCATGCTCGCGGGCCACGGCGGCGACGCGGTCACGTGGATGTCGGAGTCGCAGCACGGGTGGGAAACATCGTCGGCGTTCACGGCGGCGCTGGTGCCGCAGGTTGCCGCGTTCGTGTCCGCGAATCCGATCGAGGCCGATTACGGCAAGACGTGGAGCCGGCTGCTCGCGCCTGACGTCTATAAGGATGCCGACGCGGGCCAGGGCGAGGTCCCGCCGAAGGGGTGGACGTCCACGTTCCCGCACGTGCTCTCCGGCGACGCCGACGACACGCGCCCCGACGAGGAGTATTACCTGCAGTGGGACCGGAGCCCGTTCGCGGACGAGTACGTCGGCCGGATGGCGCAGGCGCTGGTCACGTCGATGGAGCTTGGCAAGGGACCGCGTCCCGATTTCCTCGGCGTCAGCTTCTCGAGCCCTGACATGGTTGGGCACAAGTTCGGCCCGCGGAGCCAGGAGATCCAGGACATGTACGCCCGGCTCGATCGGGTCGTGGGAAACCTGCTCGATCACCTGGATCGCACCGTTGGCGCCGCCAACTACGTCGTCGCACTGAGCGCCGACCACGGCGTCACCGACGTCCCGGAGCAGTTGCAGAACACGGGTCGTGACGCCGGCAGAATGAGCTCGCGCGGGACGCTCGACACCGTGCAGCGCGTGGCCACCGAGGAACTTGGCGCGGCGGATTACGTCGCCCGCGTCAACACCAACGACATCTACTTCAAACCAGGCATGTACGGGAAGCTGTCAACGTCGCCGCGGGCGCTGAAGGCCGTCGTCGAGGCGGTCGCGAAGCGGCCAGGCGTGCAGCGCGTGTTCACGCGTGAGGAGCTCGAACACGGCGCCGACTCCGAAGATCCGCTCCTGCGGGCTGCCGCCCTCAGCTACGTGCCGGAGCGCGGGGGCGACCTCGTGACCGCACCGAAGGCCGGCTGGATGGCGACGAGCGACGCGACGACCCACGGCAGCGCCAACCCGGACGATCAGCACGTCCCGATCGTCCTCTTCGGCGCCGCCTTCAAGTCCGGCCGCTTCGCGGCCGCCGCGTCACCGGCCGACATCGCCCCGACGCTCGCCTCGCTGCTGGGCGTGTCACTCACGCACGCCGAAGGGCGGGTGCTGCGCGAGGCTCTGCGCTGATGCGGCGTCCGCGCCCTGCGCAGCGACCTTCGCCGGACCGGTTCACGACGCGCGTCCTCTCGGTCGTCCGCCGTATTCCGCCCGGGCGCGTGGCGACCTACGGTGACGTGGCCGCGCTCGCGGGCCGGCCCCGCGCAGCGCGCGCCGTCGGAAACATCATGCGCGGCTGCGGACGGCCCGATGTGCCGTGCCACCGCGTCATCGCCGCAGGCGGACTCCTGGGCGGGTACGGCGGCTCCGAACACCTGAAGCGCTCGCTGCTCGTCGCGGAGGGAATCGAGATGCGTGGAGCGCGGATCCCGCTCGATCGATTTCGCTGGCCGCGGCACCGCGCTTGCTGACGGCATATAATGGAAAGCGAATCAAAGCTCGACCATACCTGAGGTGGCGCAATGAAGCAGTTCATTCTCGCAGGGGCTCTTTTGGCAGGCCTGGTGCTGCCGACCGTGCCGGTGGCGGCGCAAGGCAACACTTCGCTCGGCAGCGTAACCCTGAACCGGAAGGTGACGGCCGATGGCCAGCCACTGGCCGCAGGCACATACCAGCTGCGCCTGAGCGCGGACCAGCCGAAGCCGGCGGTGGGACAGTCGCCCGAGGGCGAGCGCTACGTGGAATTCCTGCGTGGCGGTAAGGTCGTCGCCCGCGAGCTGGCGACGGTCATTTCGGATGCCGACGCAAAGGCGGTCGTGAAGGGTCCGGCGCCCGCGCGCGGCGGGTACCGGGTGGACCTGCTGAAGGGCAACGACTACGTGCGCGTCTGGGTCAACCGCGGCGGCAACAACTACATCATTCACATGCCGCCGTCCGCGTAACAGCTGGCGTTTAACAAGCAAGGCTGGCAGGGCGGGCGAGGCGGGTGGGGTCGAACCCCACGGCCTGGCCGCTCTGCTGCCCGGCTCACCTGCCCACCCGCCCGACCTGCCCCGTCAGACCGCCATCACATCGAACTGCTCGTGATGCAGCTGGAAATCCGGCTTGACCGTCACGTCCTTGCCGAGTGACGCCGACAGGTCGCTCATCACGGCACTCTCCTCTTCCTTGAGCGCTCGCGCGATCTCCGGGTTCACCCGCAGCAGCAGACGATGGCCGTTCAGATCCGGGCCGATCTTGCGCACTTCCGACAGGATCTCGTAGCAGATGGTCGACGTCGACTTGATGGTGCCGGTGCCCGAGCAGTAGGGGCACGGCTCGGTCAACACGCGCTCGAGGCTCTGCTTCACCCGCTTGCGAGTGATGATGATGAGCCCGAAGTCCGACACCGCCAGCGCTTTCGACGGTGAGCGATCCTTCTTCAGCTCCAGTTCCACTGCCTGCAGGACCTTCTGCCGGTTCTTCTTCTCCTCCATGTCGATGAAGTCCAGGACGATGATGCCGCCCAGGTCGCGCAGGCGGATCTGCCGCACGATTTCCTTCACCGCTTCGAGGTTGGTCTTCACGATCGTGTCTTCGAGCCGTCCCGCCACCTTCTTGCCCACATACCGGCCGGTGTTGACGTCGATCGCGACGAGCGCTTCCGTCTGGTTGATGACGATCGACCCGCCGGATTTCAGCCACACTTTGCTCTTGAGGGCCTTGTCGATCTCCGCCTGGACGCCGTACTCGTCGAAGATCGGGAACGGCTTCGAGTAGAGCTTCACCTTCGGTGCGAGGCCGGGCAGGATGCGCTGCACGAGATCCAGCACGCGCTGGTACTCCTGCGAGTGATCGATCCGGATCGCCTGGTAGTCCTCGGTCAGCAGGTCGCGCAGCAGCTTGCCGACCAGGCTCTGCTCGCGGTACACGACGGCAGGCG
Organism: uncultured Acidobacteriota bacterium; assembly: GCA_963748265.1. Taxonomy (GTDB): domain Bacteria; phylum Acidobacteriota; class Vicinamibacteria; order Vicinamibacterales; family CAVVIG01; genus CAVVIG01. Next base: position 834,437 of record CAVVIG010000010.1, read on the forward strand.
CGCGCGACGACTCCATGCGCTGGCGGATGTCCAGCCAGATCGCGTGAAACGCTTCGAGATCGCTGACGATGTCTTCCTTCGGCCGCCCGCCAGCCGCCGTGCGGATGATGACGCCGCCGGTGAAGCCGTGCGCCTCGCGGAACTCGCGGACGATGCCCCGCAGGCGCGCGCGCTCTTCGCGCGACTCGATCTTGCGGGAGACGCCGACGTGATCGACTGTCGGCATGAAAACGAGGAAGCGCCCCGGCATGGTGACGTGCGAGGTGAGGCGCGCCCCCTTCGTGCCGAGCGGTTCCTTGACGACCTGGACGAGGATCTCCTGCCCTTCCTTGAGCAGATCCTCGATCCGCGGCTGCGCCTTCGGCTCCTCGCGGTCCTTCCGGGCTCTGACTTCTCCGTTCTCGGTCTTCTCGTCGTCGTCGCCGGCTTCGAGACGATCGAACTCCTCGATCGTGTCGACGACTTCGGCGACGTACAGGAAGCCGTCGCGCTCGAGGCCGAGATCGATGAAGGACGATTGCATGCCGGGAAGGACCTTCGAGACCCGGCCCTTGTAGACGTTGCCGACGACACCGCGCTGGCGCTCGCGCTCGACGAAGATTTCGGCGACGAGATCGTCTTCGAGGATGGCCACCATGGTCTCGTGGCCGTTGGAGGAGACGATCATCTCCTTGGTCATCACGAACTCTCCCGGCTTCGGGCTCTGGGCTTCAGGCTCCGGGCGATCGCATGCGGTCACGCCCGAAGCCTGAAGCCTGGAGCCGGAAGCCCGTAAGTGTCAGTTCGTGAATCTGCGCATGCGTACGTTGAGCACCAGCCCGAACCCGGCGAGCGTGGCGATCATCGACGAGCCTCCATAACTCATGAGCGGGAGCGTGAGTCCCTTGACGGGGGCCAATCCTGCCGACATGGTGATGTTGTAGACCACCTGGAAGGTGAAGCTGGCCAGCACGCCGAGCACGAGATAGGAGCCGAGGCGATCCTTGGCCAGACGGGCCGCCTCGAGCGCGCGCAGAATCACGAACAAATAGAGGCCGAGCGCCACCAGGACGCCGGCGAAACCCTGCTCCTCGGCCAGCACCGAGAAGATGAAGTCGTTGTGGGCGACGGGGAGGAACCGCAACTGGCCTTGCGTTCCCTGTCGATACCCCATGCCCGTCAAACCGCCCGATCCAACGGTGATGCGCGCCTGGATCTGCTGGTATCCGGCGCCTCTCGCGTCCTGCGATGGATCGAGAAATGTGGTGATGCGGCCCTTCTGGTAATCCTTGAGCGCGAACTTCCACGCGATTGGCGCGATCAGCACCAGGCTGAGCGCCATGTACCCGAAAATGCGCATCCGCATGCCGGCGAGATACGCGATGGCCAGGAACACCGGGATCAGCGTGACGGCCGTCCCGAGATCCGGTTCCTTTGCGATGAGCGCCAGCGGCAGGCAGGTGAGGCCGCCGGCAATCGCGAGATCGGTCCAGGTCGGTGTGCCGCGCGTCTCGCCGAAGTACTTCGCGAGCACGAGCGCCACGCCCACCTTGGCGAACTCCGACGGCTGCAGGTTGAAGCCGCCGATCGAAATCCACCGCCGCGCGCCCATCTGCACCGAGCCCATGAACAGCACGTACAGCAGGAGAGCGAGCAGCCCGAGGTAAATCAGGTGTGACTTGTCGGTAAACGTGCGGTAGTCGAGCGACAACGTGACAGCCATCGCGCACAGACCGAGGCCGATGGCGTAGAGCTGCGTGACGTACAGGTGCGAATTGCCCCGCGTCGGATCCGACGTGGTGCTGAAGATCATGGCCACGCCGAGCGCGCACAGCGCGCCAATGGCGATGACGAGCGCCCAGTCGATGTGATGAACGAGCCGTCGTTCGAACATGATGACGCCGCGCTAATCGTTCGCCGGCCGCGCAGGTGCCGCGGAAGCCGCGTCGGCCACCGGCACGCCGGGCACGTCGTTCACTGGCTCATCGGACTGCGGCAGCTCCGGCGGCCTGGTGAGTTCGAGCGGGAGCGTCATCGGCGCCACCGGCAAGGGACGCCCCTGCTCCTTGGCGAAGAAGGTGTCCAGCACGTGCCGGGCGAGCGCCGCCGCGTTGCCGCCATGCTCGCCGTGCTCGGCGAAGACGACGCCGGCAATCCGCGGGTTGTCGCGAGGCGCGAAGAAGACGAACCACCCGTGGTCGCGCAGGTCCTTGGTCGTCTTCCCCTCGAGGGCCGCCCGTCCCTTGTTCGAGATGACCTGTGCCGTGCCGGTCTTGCCTGAGACGTCGAACCCCTCGATGCGCGACTTGCGCCCGGTGCCGCCCGCGTTCACGACCATCCAGAGCCCGTCGCGGATCGCCTGCAGCTTCGTCGGATCGATGTCGACCTTCGACTGCGGCGGCGGTGGCGGTACCGGCTTCCAGCCGGTCCCCTCGTCGATGGCCTTCAGCAGGTGGGGCGTGACGCGCGTGCCGCCGTTCGCCAGCGTCGACGCGTACACCGCCATCGACACCGGCGTCAGCGAGACGCCGCCCTGCCCGATCGAGACCGAAATGGTCTCGCCCGCGTACCACTTCTCTTTGAAGCGCTGCTGCTTCCACTCCGGCGACGGCACGAGTCCCTGCACTTCGTTGGGCAGGTCGATCATGCTCCGCTCGCCGAGGCCGAGCAGCGTGGCCCACTTGTGGATCTTGTCGATCCCCACCATGTTCCCGACCGTGTAGAAGTACACGTTGCACGACTGCTCGATCGCATGACGCAGATCCATCGCGCCATGACCGCCGCGCTTCCAGCACTTGAACGAATGGCCGTAGAACGAGGCCGCACCTCCGCAGCCGACCTTGAAGTCGGGCGTGATCACACCCTCTTCGAGTGCTGCGAGCGCGATGGCCATCTTGAACGTCGAGCCAGGTGAGTACCGCCCCTGGATCGCGCGATTCTGCAGCGGGCGCAGTTCGTCCGTGTTCAGCGACGCCCACGTCGCGCGATCGATGCCGGCCGCAAACGCGTTCGGGTCGTACCCCGGCAGGCTCGTGAACGCGAGAACGGCGCCGTCGCGCGGATCCAGCACGACCGAGGCGCCACTGAACCCAGAGACGCGGAAGACATCCTCCAGCGCCTTCTGCAGGTCGTAGTCGATCGTCAGCTGGAGGCGCTTCCCTTCGACCGGCTCTTCTTCGTCAAGCGTCCGAATCTCGCGGCCGGTGCTGTTCACCACGACGCGCTTCGCGCCGTCAGTCCCCATCAGCAGCGGGTTGTAGACCTTCTCGATGCCCGACTGTCCAACGATGTCGCCGCTTTTCAGCTCGCCGCTCTCGGACGCGACCTGCACGTCGCTGACCTCACCGACGTAGCCGAACAGGTGCGCCGCGAGTTCGTCGGGGTACTGCCGTGTCGGAACCTCCTCGACGACCACGTCCGGCAGTTCAAAGTCGAGCCGGCGCGCCCGCACGGCCGCGACCTGCCCGAGCGTCGCGTCCTGCACTACGGTGATCGGCCGGTACGACGGCTCCTTGCGGTGACGGTCCACAATCTCGCGGACCTGCGCCTCTGGCAGCCCGAGGACCCCGGCCAGCCTGACAATGGTCTGGTCCAGGTCCTTCGTGTGCTCGCGAACGATCGAGATGCTGTAAGAGTGGCGGTTCTCGACGAGCGGGCGGCCATCGCGGTCGAACACGATGCCGCGCGGCGCGCGCAGCGCGAGCGTGCGCTGGTGGTTGTTCTCGGCCATCTCCTTGAACTTCGTGTGCTGCACGACCTGCAGCACCCAGAAGCTCACGGCGAGCACGGAGAACAGAACCGTCGTGAGGTATTGAAGAACGCTGAGCCGGACACCGACCCGACGCCGTTCCTCATGTAAAGCCATCAGCAGAATACTCGCATGAAATCGCGCGAATTATTGACGCCGTGCCTGGCCGAAGCCGGGCGTTACCCCGCAGTGCCGACAGGCCGCTAGCGGCGAATCCCGGTGCCCCGCGACCGGCGGCGCTCGACGGCCCCGGGGAGCAGCTCGACCGCCTTGAACACGAGGACCCCCATCACCGCGTTACCGACCGCCTGCGCCGCAACCACCGCGTAGGGCGACCCGAAGTCCCGGAGCCCCAGCACCTGGTAAAGGCCCATGAAAATCGCGGCGTTGACCACCGTCGCCAGGAAGAACACCACGAACCTGGACAAGGTGTGCGCCACGATGAACTGCGTGCCGACGATGCCCGTCAAGAACCCGACCACCGTTTTCGAGAGGCCAGCCATCCCGATGACGCCGCCCGACAGCGCGTCCTGCACCAGCCCCGCGAACGTACCGGTCAGCAGCCCGGCGACACGCCCCGACGTGAGCGCTGTGAAGACGACCACCACAAGGACGAGGTCCACCGTGCCGCGCGTGATCCAGCGATCGAGCGTGGTCTGGAAGGCAACGGACGCGGCAATGCCCAGGAGAGTCCACGCGGCCTTCACTCCGGCTTCTCCGGCACCGCTTCCCGGCCCGGCCCCTGAGTAAGCACGACGAGCACGTCCTCGAGCGACGTGAAGTCCACGGCGGGTGTCACCGCGATCGAGCGATACGCCCCGCCGCTGCGGTCCACCCGCGCAACACGGCCGAGTACGAGCCCCTTCGGGTAAATGCCGTCGATCCCCGACGTCGCCACGATGTCGCCGACGGTGACGTCCGATACCTCGGAGACGTATTCCAGGGTCAGGCGCCCTTCACCCGAGCCGACCAGGACACCCTGCGCACGCGACCGCTCGATGAGCGCACCGGCCGCGGCGTTGCGGTCCACGAGCAACTGGACGCGCGCCGCGCGCGAAACGGCGACGACGATACGTCCCACGACGCCGGCCGGGGCGATGACCGCCATGTCGGCGCGAAGCCCCTGCGCCTCGCCCTTGTCAATCGTGACCGTGCGGAACTCCGGATTGGCCGCTGTCCCGACGATCTGGGCCGCCGTCGTCTGCAGGTCGAGCGTGTCCCGCAGGTCGAGAATCGCTTCGAGGCTGCGGCTCCGCGCGGCCAGCCCGCGCTGTTCCTGCAGCTGCACCTGCGTGTCGGCGAGTTGCTGACGCAGGGTGAGGTTCTCGCCCCGGACGCCACGCAGGTCCACGTAGCCGGTCCACCCGCCGCGGACGCCGTACACCACCGACGATGCCGCGCGCTGCACTTCGGCGAAGACGCCGAAGGTGACCGCTTCGAGGATCGGCACACCCGTCCGTGAGTTGACCTGCGCCGAAATCAGGACGACATGGCCAACGACGACGGCGAGGAAGAGATAACCGGCTCGCAGCCGGATGTCGAGAACCGCCATAGGTGACAGAGCACCGCCACGGGTGCCACGGAGCTCAAGGAGAGGGCACAGTTCCCCACGATGAAGAGAACCGCGACTTCGGTGGCCTTGCCTCCGTGCACTCTGTGGTAGTGCATTTGGTCTCAGTCGATAGAAATCTTCCGCAGCAGGTTGAAGTCGGAGAGCATCTTGCCCGCTCCGAGCACGACTGAGGAGAGCGGGTCCTCCGCCATCGCGAGCGGCAGCCCGGTTTCCTCGCGCAGCCGCTTGTCCAGGTTCCTCAGCAGCGAGCCGCCACCGGTGAGCACGATGCCGCGATCGACGATGTCCGCGGACAGTTCCGGCGGCGTGCGCTCGAGGGCGACCCGTACGGCGTCGACGATGACGTTGACCGTCTCGGCCAGCGCCTCGCGGATCTCCGCGTCGCTGACGGTGATGGTCTTGGGCACGCCCTCAATCAGGTGGCGTCCCTTGATCTCCATCGTCATCTTCTCGTCGAGCGGAAAGGCGGAGCCGATCTCCATCTTGATCTGTTCGGCCGTGCGCTCGCCGATGAGCAGGTTGTACGTCTTCTTGATGTACTGGATGATCGCCTCGTCCATCTCGTTGCCGGCGACCCGCACCGCCTTGCTGTAGACGATGCCGGCGAGCGAGATGACGGCGATGTCAGTGGTGCCGCCGCCGATGTCGACGATCATGTTGCCGGATGGCTCGGTAATCGGCATGCCGGCGCCGATGGCCGCCGCCATGGCCTCTTCGACCAGGTGCACTTCGCTCGCCTTGGCGCGGTAGGCGCTGTCTTTCACCGCCCGCTTCTCGACCTGCGTGATCTCCGACGGCACGCCGATGACGATGCGGGGACGCACCCAGACGTTCCGGTTGTGTGCCTTCTTGATGAAGTACGTCAGCATCTTCTCGGTGACTTCAAAGTCGGCGATGACGCCGTCCTTCATCGGCTTGATCGCGACGATGTTGCCGGGCGTCCGCCCCAGCATCTCCTTCGCGTCCTTGCCGACGGCCTCGACCCGGCCGTTCACCTTGTTGATGGCGACGATGGAGGGCTCGTTGACCACGATGCCCTTGCCGCGAGCGTAGACACACGTGTTGGCCGTGCCCAGATCGATGGCCAGATCACTCGAAAACAACGACAACATCGAACGAAGACTCAAACTGCGACTCCTTCGGGAGATACAGGCGCTTGTCTTATCGGCCCGGGACCGCGGCCTGAATACCGTTCTTCCCGCGATCTTTTACGCGGTACATGGCGGCGTCCGCCGCCTGGACCAGCTCGTCAGCACTGCCTGCCACGTCGGGAAGGGTGGCAACGCCGACTGAAGCCGTGAGGTGGATGTTGAGGCCGTCGACGGCCAGAAAACTGTGCCGGGCGATCCGGTCCCGGATACGCTCGGCCACGGCCATCGCCCCCGGCGACCCCGTATCGGGCAGGATCAGCGCAAACTCATCGCCGCCGAACCTAGCCACGATGTCAGTTTCCCGGGCGCTTCCGCGGATGACGGCGGCCGCCTCGACGAGCGCGCGACTACCGGCGAGATGTCCATGGCTATCGTTGATCGATTTGAACCCGTCCAGATCGATGAACAGCAGGGAAAGTGGGCGTCCGCTGCGCGATGCCAGCTTGGTTTCGCGCCGGAGCACGAGATTGAGATACCGGGAATTGTAGAGCCGTGTGAGGTCGTCGGTGACGGATAGCGCCTCGGTGCGCTTCAGCAGCAGAGCCGTATCGAGGGCGGCGGCAGCCGGCATGAGCAGCCCCTCGATGGCCCGGGTGAGCCCCATGCCGAGCCGCGGCGGCGACGCCGACACACCGCGATCGAGCCCGACCAGCGCGCCGATGATCCGCTCGCGCCCGTGCAGCGGGAACCCGAGGGTTGCCGTGGCGCTCTCGACCCTGAGGCGGGCGTCGTGCCGCAGATCACCCGTCGCGAACGGCCGCTCGTGAGAGGTGACCCAGCCCGCCGTCGCGTAAAGGGCGGGCCCGAGGTCGGGGGTCAGCCCGACGTCGGCCAGAACGCTCGCCTGGCCGTGTGCATCAGGGGCCACCACGGCCCAACACACCAGCGGAATCCAGCCAGCGGCCCGTTCAACGAGCTGCCCGGCGATTTCGGCGGGTTCGAGCGTGCTGTGGACGGCGCGGACCAGATCGAGGAGGGTTTCCCGGCGACTGAGAGCCGCGCGCCGCTCGCGCTGCAGCTGACCGACGCGTCCGGCCAGGTCGGTACCGTCGTACATGGGGTCGGGCTCGCGTGCGGTCCCCGCCGCCCGCTTTCCGTTCGTGGGCACTCGCGTCGCTCGAGCTGCTGCAGTCATCCGTCGTGGCGTCGGGCTCGGCGCCAGACGCTAAGTTCTTCTATTCATGGCAAATATACCACACGGCGGAGGTTCAGACCCTTGCTACCCGGGCCCAGCTGGCTTACGATGAACGTTTCAGAGGAATCCCGATGACAATGCTCGACCGGATGCGCCGGCATCGTAACTGGCTCAAGTGGAGCCTGGCGCTCGTGTGCCTGGCCTTCGTCGTGTTCTACATCCCCGACTTTCTGCAGGGGACAGCCACCCAGCCCGGCGGGTTTGGCTTCACCGACGCGATTGCCGTGGTGGATGGCCACGAGATCCGGGGCGACGAGTTCAGACGCACCTATCAGGCACAGCTGCAGGCGTACCGTTCCGCGTACGGCGGGAACATGAGCGAGCAGTTGCTGCGCCAGCTCGGGATCGATCAGCAGATCCTGCAGCAGATGGTCGATGAACGGGCTGCGATGTCCGAAGCGGAGCGCGTCGGCATCAAGGTGACCGACGCCGAAGTGGCGCAGCGCATCTACGCCATCCCGGCCTTCCAGCAGAATGGGGCCTTCATCGGCCAGATGCGTTACCAGCAGCTGCTCGCGTCGCAGAGCCCGCCGATGACGACCTCCGAGTTCGAGGAAGGGATCCGCCGCGCGCTCGTCATGGACAAGCTGCGCCTGTCGGTGACCGACTGGCTGTCTGTCTCCGACAAGGAACTGCAAGAGGAGTACAAGCGGCGCAACGACAAGGTGAAGCTCGCAGTCCTCACCTTCGCCGCCGACAGCTTCCGGCCCGACGTCACGGTCACCGACGCCGACGTGGCGAGCCACTTCGAGAGCCACCAGGCCGACTTCCGGATCCCCGAGAAGCGCAAGGTGAAGTACATGCTCGTCGACGTCGAGGCGCTGCGCGCGAAGGCGAACGTCACGCCGGCTGACATCGAGCGCGCATACAACGACAACATCGCGCAGTTCACGGCGCCCGAACAGGTCCGCGCCAGCCACATCCTCCTCAAGACCGAAGGGAAGGACGATGCGGCGGTGAAAGCGAAGGCCGAAGACGTGCTGAAGCAGGCGAAGAGCGGCGCGGACTTCGCCGCCCTCGCGCGGCAGTTCTCCGAGGACGACTCGAACGCGAAGAACGGCGGCGATCTGGATTACTTCGGCCGCGGCCGCATGGTGCCGGAGTTCGACGCCGCCGCGTTCACCATGGAGGTCGGCCAGGTCAGCGATCTGGTGAAGACGCAGTTCGGGTACCACATCATCAAGCTCACGGACAAGAAGGCCGGCGCAACGCGTCCGCTCGACGAGGTCCGGCCGCAGCTCACCGACCAGGTCGCCGCGGAGCGCTCGCAGCAGCAGGCCGGCGACCTGGCGCAGAAGCTCGAAGGGCTGATCAAGACGCCCGCGGATCTGGACTCGGTCGCGAAGGCCGAAGGGCTCACGGTGCAGGAGACCGGCTTCTTCGCCCGGGACGAGCCGATTCTCGGCGTCGGCGCGGCGCCCGAGATGACGACCCGGGCCTTCACGCTGAACGACGGCGAGGTGTCGGGCGTGCTGCGCACCGGCCGCGGGTACGTGTTCGAGACCGTCACGGCAAAGCAGGACTCCTACATTCCCAAGCTCGATGAAGTGAAGGATCGGGTCCGTGATGCGCTCGTCGGCCTGCGCGCGCTCGACGTGGCGAAGCAGAAGGCGGCGGAAGTGGCCGGCAAGGTGAAGGGCGCGGCTGACTTCGACAAGGCGGCGAAGGCCGCGGGCGTCGAGCCGAAGACGACGGAGCTGATCGCGCGCGACGCGCCGATCCCGGATCTTGGGGACCTCCCCCGACGTGATGGCGGCCGCGTTCCGCCTGCCGCAGGGGGGCGTGAGCGACCCGGTGTCGACGCCGACCGGCGCCGCGGTCTTGAAAGTGCTCGAGAAGGTGGAGACGAGCGAATCGGACTTCACGTCGAACCGCGACACGTTCCGCGGCGAGATCCTCGAGGACCGGCGCAACCGGTTCTTCAACGCCTACATGGTGAAGGCGAAGCAGAAGATGAAGATCGAGGTGAACCGCGAGGCGCTCAACCGCACGATGGGAATGTGAGCAGCGCTAAGCGCTGGGCTCTCGCGGCTAGGCTCCAGGCGCTGGGCTCCAGGCCACCGTCGCATGAAAAGGGCGCGAGGACAGTTCCTCGCGCCCTTTGTCTTTCTCACCAGTGAACCCAGAGCCGCGGGCCCAAAAGCCCAGAGTCCGGAGCCCAGAGCCTGACGGCTGGAACCCTTTCAGCGGACGTAGGCGTAGGGCATCAGCGCGAGCGGCTCACCGCGGCGGAACATCGTCGTCGGGCCGCGGAGGGAGCGCAGCACGGCCCGTTCTTCGGCGGAGAGGTTCGCCGACATCCACGCGCGCATGGCTGCTTCGGACGTGCCGGAGAAGCCGTCGGAGACCATCTCGTAGAAACTCTTCGGGCGCGGGTAGGTGACGATTTCCACGTCCTCGTCCGGGTCGATCTTCGCGCGTTCCTTGGCGACGGCGATCGCACGATCGAGACCGCCGAGCTCGTCGACCAGTCCCTGTTCCTGCGCCTGCCGGCCGGTCCACACGCGTCCCTGCGCCACGCTGTCGATCCGCTCCGGCGTCGTGTGCCGCGAGCGCGCCGCCTTCTCGACGAAGTCGTCGTAGAACGACTGCAGCTGCTCCTGCACCTTCTTCCGCTCCGACTCGTTGAACGGGCGCGTCGGCGACTCCATCTCGGCGTGGCGGCCGATGCTGGTCGACTCGATGTGGGCGCCAAGCTTCTCGTAGACACCGCCGGTGACGAACTTCCCGCCGAAGATGCCGATCGATCCGGTCAGCGTGGAGGGCTGCGCCACGATGACGTCGGCGGGCATCGCGATGTAGTAGCCGCCCGACGCGGCCAGGTCCGACATCGACGCGACGATCGGCCGGTCCTCGCGCTCCTGGCGCGCGATCGTCAGCTCGCGCCAGATGGCGTCGGAGGCGGTTGCCGATCCGCCGGGGCTGTCGATGCGCAGGACGATCGCGCGCACGCCGCCGTCGCGGCGCGCATCGCGGATCGCCTCGATCAGGGTCTCCGAGCCAAGTGCCTCGCCGTTCAGCGGGTCGAAGCCGCCGCTCCCCCCGGTGATCGCCCCCGACGCGTAGATGACGGCGACGCGCGGCCCGCGGTTCAACCCGAGCTCGTTGAGGCCCACGCGCGCGTAATCCTCCGCCGTGACGTCGCGCATGCCGCCCTCGCGCTCGCCCTTCAGCCGATCGATCACCTGGTCCTCGTACGCGACATCGTCGACGAGGCCGGTGCGCAGCGCGTCTTCAGCGAGGAAGGGCGCATCGTCGATGAGCGCGCGGATGTCGGCGTCGCTCTTCTTGCGCGCCTGCGCCACGGTGGTGACGATGTGCTCGAAGAGATCGCGATTGAGCGACTCGTCCATCTCGCGGTGAGCGGCGGTGTAGGTCTTCTCGGTGAACTGGTTCACCGCGGTCTTGTAGTCGCCGATGTGGTGCATGTCCGGCACGACGCCGATCTTGTCGAAGGTGCCGCGGAGGAACAGCGCGTAGGTGGCGACGCCCGTCAGGTCGAGCGGAGCCGACGGCATGAGGAAGACCCTGTCGGCAGCGGTCGCCAGGTAGTAGGTGCGCTCGTCCGCGTATTCGAGGTACGCGTAGACCGGCTTGCCCGACGCGCGGAAGTCGACGACCGCGTCGCGGATCTCCTGCACCTTGGCCCAGTACGGCGACGAGAACCCGGTCGGCTCGAGGAGCACCGCGGCAATCCGGGCGTCGGCCTTTGCCTTGTGCAGCGTGTCGACGATGCCGCGCACGGTGGGCGTGCGCGAGCCACGCAGGTAGTTCACGACGTCGGTCGGGGCGATCTCGCTCAGGTCGCCGCCGATGCGCAGCGTCAGCAGCCCGTTGGACGGGATGGCCGGTGCGCGGCCGAACAGGAAATAGAGTGTGACGAACGCCGCAATCGAGATCAGGACTGCGGCGCCGAGGAGCGTGAGCACGACGGCGAATCCGCGCCTGGCCATGGTGTCGAGTATAGCTGGTGGGGTGCGGCGACGGCGGTGTGGCGGGATGAGCCCGGCTGGGCGGCTGTGGTCGGTTTGAGGTATAATTTTGGTTCCTGCCCGCGACATTCTCTCCACTGTGCGGAAGTGGCGGAACGGCAGACGCGCTAGCCTCAGGAGCTAGTTGGGGCAACCCAGTGGAGGTTCAAATCCTCTCTTCCGCACCACCTGTAAGATCCCGTCACGACGGGACTTCCTGAATTCGATACCGCATCGGCTATCGAGCGACGTGGATCGGGCACAGCACTCTGCTCGACCAGCGCTCGACTGCTTCGGTTCCATCAATCAATGACTATCAATCTGCATGCAGTGACCGATTTTGAGAAGGGCGATGTCGGCCGGGTCAACGGCCACCGCGTCACCAGGGTCGACCAGCCCGCACTCCCCGAGGGGTTGGTCGTCGCGCTGCAGGACGTGAAGGCCGGCACCAACGGCTGGTTCCAGCGCAAGTAAACGGCTCGTCGTCGAGGCCGGACGCGCGACGCGTCGGGCCTGCCGGCGACAAACACCATCGGCAATGACACAGGAGACCGCATGATTACAGGCACGATTCGCTCGCTACGCGTGGACAAAGGGTTCGGCTTCATCAAGGACGAGCAGGGCCAGGAGTACTTTCTTCCACCAAAGCGTGATCTACGGCGAAGGGATCAACGATTTGCGCGAGGGCGACACCGTCGAGTTCGAGATCGGCCACGGACCGAAGGGGCCGCGCGCCGAGAGCGTTCGCCGCACGTCGACCTAGACGGCGAGCTTCACAGACCGACAATCCGCCCGCGACGGAGCGACCCGGCGCCCTGCGCACGTCGCACGTCGCGTGGCAGGGCAACGCGACCATCGACGTCATCGCGGAAGGCAGCGGGCGTCTCATGGTGCTCTGCCGTCGCTCGGCCGCGACGTGAGCGAGTTCGATCCGCTCGCCGGACACGTCGATACTGTCTATACCGACTGACGTACTGGCGACTTCGGCGTATAGTTCTCACTTCAAAACCGCGGACCGCCACACGGAGGCTGAGATGCGCAGCATCTGGGGAATCTTCGTCCTTGGCAGCGTGTCAGTGATGGCGGTCGGCCAGCCTCGACCGGCGAGCGAACCTCCGGCATGGGCCTACGCCATCCCCGCTCCGGCACCTGCCGGTGCGCCTCCAGCGGCGCCTGACACGTCACAGAAACAGGTTCCCGGCAGCCCGTTGTCCTTCACTCGACAGCAGATCTCCGATGGCTTTGGCCCCGCCGACTGGTTCCCCGCCGATCACCCGACCATGCCCGATATCGTCGCGCGCGGGAAGCGGCCTGACGCCCGTGCGTGCGGTCTCTGTCACTACCCGAATGGAAAAGGACGTCAGGAGAACGCTGGCGTTTCTGGACTGCCGATCTCTTACTTCATCCAGACGATGAATGATTTCCGTAACGGGTTACGGAAGAGTGCGGACTCCCGAAAAGCCAACACCAACGCGATGATCACGATCGCAAAGGCGCTGACGCCGGACGAGATCAAGGCGGCCGCCGATTACTTCGGCGCGATGCCATGGACGCCCTGGGTCCGCGTCGTCGAAACCAGCTCGGTGCCAAAGATGGTGAGTCGTGGTGGCATCTGGATTCCGCTCGAAGGTGGCGGACAAGAAGCGATCGGCATGCGGATCATGGAGACGCCGGAGAATCCCGAGCGCACCGAAATTCTGCGCGACCCGAGGTCAGGCTTTGTCGCGTACGTTCCACAGGGAAGCCTGAAGAAAGGTGAAGCGCTCGTGAAAACCGGTAGCAACGGACGAACCGAAGCGTGCGGCGTCTGTCACGGACGCGACCTGATGGGCCTCGGACCAGTTCCGGGAATCGCCGGGCGATCGCCAAGCTACCTCGCCCGGCAGATGTACGACATGCAGGTCGGCGCACGGGACGGCGAGTGGACAAATCTGATGAAGCCGGTTGTCGAAAGACTTACCGAAGAGAACCTGGTAGACATCAGCGCCTACGTCGCTTCGATGGCGCCGCGACGCGCAAATTGAACGTCCACTAGTGCGGAGGGGCACTACCGCCGCGCGTCCGGCGGTTTCCAGTTGAGGATGACTAGGCTGAGTGCGTCTCGGAGCTCGCCTTTCTCGCTTACTCCAGTAGTGTGTTACCGCTCGGCGCCATGGCGCGAGGGCGGTAGCGTTCAGTTCACGGCGAAGGAGGCGTGTGCACACGACTGTTCTGCGTGGCGTCTTCGTCAGCCTTCTGATCCTTGCCGCCGCATGTGCAGGCTCGGATCCGGTGTCGCCATCCGGCAGGAGCTTGCCGCCACCAACTTCGTCGCCGCCTCCGGTCCCTGCGCCACCTGCGCCGGATCTCCCTCCGTTGGAAGGGCCATCCCGCACCTTCACGTTCGATCGCGACCTGGGGTATCGCGTGCGGGAGTTCACGAGGACTTCGCGCTTCGTGCTCTACGACAATGGTGCCTTGGTGCTGCAGTACGAGCGCATCGGCAACTACCGCGGAGCGTTCTTCGACACGGAGGCGAACGGCATCCTCACGTTCCAATGGGGCGGCGCTGATGGAGCGACCGGCACGATCGCAGGCGATTCCCTCACCGTGCGCTTCAGTGAGCGCATGCAGCAGGCGGACTTCCAAGACGCCGTGTACGTGTTGAGCAGGGAGTAACCGCCCGAGACGGATCTCACCGCGTCAACGCATGTGCATCTGACGCCGGATCGCGGCCTCCACCTCGGTCCTGAATGCCTTCGGCACGAGCCGGCGATCGACTGAGATCAACATGCGGCGGGGGTCGCGACTTTGCGCTGAGCCGACGACGAGAACCTCGATGAACCTGGAGTTGCGCAGCGGAATCGTCGCCGCCACCTCGAGCCGCTGATCGACCGCGGCGACCGCAGCCGCCGCCAGCCAGCGGGCGTGCGACAGCGTCATCGCGTGACGCGTCGAGTCGTCCAACGCCGCGACAGGGTCTGGGACCAGGGTCGGCAACCACCTCGATTGGATGCCACCGACGCGTAAGGGATCCAGACGGCAGGGCGTAAGGGTTCCAGAGGTTATCGCTGCCAATCAGCGAACCGCCTCGGCAGTGTGTGGGTTGACCGCTCGCGGGCGCGAGCCGTACGTCCGCCCTACGGCTCGCTCAGCGCGCCCGCGGCGCTGATGCGGCCGGCCCGCAGCGCCGGGATCGCGCACGCCGCAAGCGCCACGGCGAGCACCATCGCGATGACTGCGGCGTAGATGCCGGGCTGGCTGACGGTTTGACCCGCCAGCTCGTGCTCCAGCGCGCGCCGAAAGGCAATCGACACGACGCTCCCGGCGGCAAGCCCCATTCCGCACAGGAGCACCCCCTCCCGGAAGACCATCTGCGCCACCGCCCGGGGCGTGCTCCCCAGCGCCAGTCGAATCGCGAGCTCGCGGTGCCGCTGGGCGACGAGATACGCGAGCACTCCGTACACGCCCACGCCGCAGAGGACCAGCGCTACGAGGCTGAAGATCATCGAGAGCCGCGTCGACAGCCGACGGCCGCTCATCGACTCCTCCGTGCGGCTCGTCATGGTGCGGACGTCGAAGACCGCAACTTCAGGATCGAGCCGGGCGATGACCCGCCGGACTGCTGCCGCCGCCGATCCTGTATCGGTCGGCGTCCGCACCGCGAAGGCGAGATCGCGTCGCGGCAGTTGTGTATAGACGGTGTAGAAGGCCCCGATGTCGCTCTCGGTCAGCCCCCGCTGCCTGACATCTGCAACCACGCCGACCACGGTGAACCATCGCGTCGCGGCCGTGACCGCCGTGAGGTCCTGCGGGTTCGACGGTGCGAACATCCGCAGGCCGACCGGATCGCGGTCGCCCCAGTACCGGCGTGCGAGCCGCTCGTCGACGATCACCACCCGCGGCGCCTCTCCGGTGTCGCGCTCGTCGAACGATCGCCCGCCTCGAAGGGGCACGCCCATCGCCTCGAAGTAGCCCGGCGTGACGACCGAATGATACGCAGCCGTCAGCGCCGCGCCCGGATCCAGGCGAAAACCTTCCGGGAGCATCACGTCCTGCGTGAACGACCGGTCGAACGGCAGCGCCGTCGTCGCGCCGACAGCGGTGATCCCGGGCATCGTCCGCAGCTGCTCGAGCGCCTCGCCGGCGAAGCGGACCGTGGCCGGCGGATCGTACCGGGCGGCCGGGAGGCTGATCGAGGCCGTGAGCACACCCGTGGAATCGAAGCCAGGGTTCACGCCGACCGCGCGCCTGAAGCCGGCGAACAGCAGGAGCGAGCCGAGCACGAGGACAAACGCGGCGCCGACCTGCGCGGCGACGAGGGCGCGCCGCACGGCGCGGAACCGGCGGCCTGCGGTCGCCGGACGGCCTCCGTCCGACAGCGCCTGCCGCGGATGCACAGGCCCTCCGACGAGCGGCATGAATCCGAGCACGACACCCAGCACGGTCGCGGTGATCAGCAGCACGACCATCACGCGCACGTCGATCGCGATGGTCGTCCAGGGAGCGATCTCGCTGACGCCTGCCGCGCCGAGGATCGCGAGCGTCGCGTACGCCAGCGGCAGCCCTGCGACGGCCGATCCGATCGTCAGGATCAGCTGTTCGGTCACGAACTGTCTCAGAAGGCGCCCGCGGCCGGCACCGAGCGCGAGGCGCGTGCCAGTCTCTTTCTGGCGCGCCCAGGCGCGCGCGACGAGGAGGTTGCCGACGTTGATGAAGCCGATGAGCAGGACGCAGCCCGCGCCGGCCCAGAGGATGTAGAGCGACGATCGGACGTCGCGCACGAGATCGTCCTGGAGGCGCGCCGCGACCGAATGGAACCCGGAGCTCGCGACGAGCGGCTTCGTCTCTGGATACCGTTCCAGGTTGATCGTGTTCAGCGTATCGACTTCGGCCTGCGCCCGCGCGACCGTGGAGCCGGGCTTGAGCCGTGCGACGTAGGAGAAGTTGTTCGAATAGCGCTGGGCCTTCTCGCGATCCGT
Source organism: uncultured Acidobacteriota bacterium (assembly GCA_963748265.1). GTDB lineage: Bacteria > Acidobacteriota > Vicinamibacteria > Vicinamibacterales > CAVVIG01 > CAVVIG01. Next base: position 851,015 of record CAVVIG010000010.1, read on the forward strand.
CAGAACGAGCGGCAGCCAGACCTGCGTGCGTGGTTCTATGAAGCTGAACCCGCGCGGCATCACGCCTACGATCGTGTGCGGTTCGCCTTCGATCCGCACCACCTGGCCGATGACGTCTGCGGCCGCGAACTGCTGCTGCCGCACCGCTTCGCTGACAATTGCGACCCTGGCGCTTCCCACGTCGCCGTCTTCCGGCAGGAATGCGCGCCCGACCCGCGGCGACACACGCACCACGCCAAAAAACGACGGCGTGACCTGCATCGCGTAGATGCGCTCGGCCGTGTCACTGAACGTCGCGCTGACGCGGCGCGTGCGAACGAGCGCCTGCTGCTCGAAGACCGTCAAGTCGCGGACACGGTCGATATAGTCCGGTGCGGTCGCACCGACATGAGTGCTCCCGGCGAGGGGATAGCTGTTGTTCACGGTGACCACCTGCTCCGGCTGCGGGATCCGGAGCGGCCGCAGGACCGCCTGGTCGACGACCGTGAATGCCGCCGCGTACGCACCGAAGCAGATGGCGAGCGTCAGCGCCGCCGCCACGCTGAACGCGCGCTCCTTCCGCAGCATGCGGAAAGCGAACTGGAGATCCTGGTGAAGGTCGTCCAGCCATCGAACGCCGAACACTTCCCACGTGCGCTCGCGCCACCGGACCGGGCTGCCGAAGGCCTGCACCGCCTCACGCGTCGCGTCCGCGGATGACAGCCCCTGCTGGCGCAACGTGGCGGCATGCTCCTCGATGTGGAACTGCCACTCGGCCGCCATGTCGCGGGAGAGCCGATTCCGATGGAACAGCGCGGCCGCCAGGCCGCGCAGCGACCGGAAGGCGCTCATAGATCCTCGGGTTCAGCGGCAAGCACCAGGCCGATTCCGTCGGCAAGCCGTCGCCAGTTTGCGACCTCCTGCCCGAGCCGGCGCCGCCCCGCGGTGGTGAGCCGGTAGTACTTCGCCTTCCGGTTGTTCTCCGACTCGCCCCACTCCGACGCGATGAGCCCCTGGTGTTCGAGCCGGTACAGCGCGGGATACAGCGACCCCTGCTGCACCTGCAGCTTCTGCTGCGACACCAACTGGATGCGCAGCAGCACACCGTACCATGCTGCGGCCGCAACGAGACTGCTTTCAGGATCAGCAAATCGAGCGTGCCCTGCAGCAGATCCGCCGACGTCCCCATCCGCCCTCCTAGACGATCGAGGAGAGACTACGGCGCAGGGGCTTCGCTGTCAAGAATCAGGGACGCGAGCAATCGACGAGGGCCGGCGGCGTTTCGCGTGCCACCCAGATCGGCCTTGCACGCGATGGCATGTCCTGCCATAAACCAAGGCGCATCAGTGCCGGGCACGAAACGACGCGAGGACCCATGACGCATCAACGCAAGTCGCCCGAGCAGCGCCCGGTCGCGCCAGCCGCCGGTGGCTCACGAACTGGCCTATCGGCCTTCGCCGCAACGCCCCGCGTCGAGGCCCAGCGCGTCCAACTCAAACGCATGTTTGGCAGCAGGGTCATGACCAAGGCTCCTCGCGCCGGCGGCGTCCTTCAGCGCGTCCTTGGACATACACAACCGATCGTGGCCGCCGACGTGGTAGCCGTGAAGCAGCTCGGTGGCAAGCTCGTCTTCCGGCTGACCGGCAATCACGGCGACGCGGTGATCGTCAAATTCGAGACTCACGGAGGGGCGGAGACCACCGCCGAGGCAGGGAGTCGGAACGAGATGATCCAGACGCTCGCCGAGCAGGTGTTGAAGAACGTGCCCGGGATGAGCCCGCTGAGCAACGCGGACATACAGGAGATTCAACGGCTTCTTCCGAACGCTGTTGGCCCGGACGTCGCCCTGCTGCAGACAATCGTCGGGGATGCTCAGGCCAAGGCGGACATGCTTTTCCTCAAGAAGGAGAAGTTGGACGTCGGCGTCAACCTGATGGACATGATCAAGAAGGAACTGAAGGCGCCAGTGAAGATGGTGAAGCTCAAACAGGGGCAAGGAATCCTGGATGCGCTGCCAAAGAGCCAGCAACTGCTCTTGAACCCTGGCATTCTTGGGGAAATGGGGCGCACCGCCGCATTCGACCTGCTCGTAGGCAGCAACGACCGGTTCGTGACCAATCCCGAGAAGGTCAACTTAGAGAACATCGACTTCCTGCCTACCGGTGCAGAACTCGTGAACCTGGACCAGTACGACCCCAACGCGAAGATCAAGGCTGCCGGTGCCTGGAGCGGGGGAGCGGTACTCGCAGACAAGAAGTCGATGCGGACGTACGCGACGGCCGCCTACAACCACCTCGTCTCGAAGTCGCAGCTTCCGGACCAGCTGTTCAAGGAGGACAATGTCGATGCCTTCTACTCCGGGATGCTCGCGGGTGTTGACGCCCTCAAAGCCCAGATACCCCTCATGAAGCGGATCGTGCGGATGCCCGCGCTGCACCCTTCGCCAGACGATCTGACGATTGCGACCGTTCTCCTTCAGCGGCTGCAGCAGCTGCCCTGAGTCCTGGCTCGCGCGGACCGTAAGGGTCTGGTCTGAATTCGATTGAACCCACCTCCCCCGCCGACTAGACTCCCCGCCGCGTCACCGCGGTCACGGCGCAGCCTCCGAGGAGGATCTTCATGGCGAGCACACGCGAGCTTCTGGAACGCTTCGTCACGCTGTTCAACGAGAACCGGCTGGAGGAAGCCGAGGGCGACTACGCGGCGGACGGAGTCGCGGAGGAAATCGGCACCAACCAGCGCATGACGCCGCAGGAGGGCACGGCGAGCGCCCGCGAGTGGCGCGAAGCGTTCCCCGATGCGCGCGGGGTGCTCAGCGGCGTGGTCGTCGACGGCGACAAGGGCGGCGCCGAGATCGTGTGGCGGGGCACCAACAAGGGACCTTTCATGGGACGTCCCGCGACCGGGCTTCCGGTGACGGTGCGCGCCGCGGTCTTCATCGAGACCCGCGGCGGCAAGATCACACGATCCGCTCACTACATTGACGTTGCGACCATGATGTCGCAACTCGAGCAGGGCGCCGGCGCGTAGGCGAGGAGTCGACGCAGCGGCGTGACGCGCATCATTCGCGCCGCTGCGGTCCCCAGTTCCTATTGAACGATGCGGCCGCCGGTGATGAAGCGACGGTAGTTGCGGAAGGTCTGCGACGTGCGGAGGCGCGGCGTTCCCGAATTGCGGACGACGGTGACCGTCTCCTGGGACGCGGGGAGCATCACGGTCTCGTCCGGATCGCTGAACGTGACGCGGCGGTAGACGATCGACGTGTCGAGCCGTTCGACGACCATCCACGACGGCACGTCGCGCCGCTTCGGATCGGCCGGGACCACCACGTCGAAGATCCCGGTCAGCCTCTCGTCGAGCCGCAGGACGTCGAACGTCTCCTCGTCCACCCACACCCGTCCCCGGGTGCGGCCGGGCAGCTCGATCGAAAAGCAGTCCTCGTTGCGGGTTGCGGTGATCGGACCGCGCTCGCGGGAGCGATACTCCAGAATCGCCGCCTGCCGTCCGTTCACCTTGCCGCGTCCGGCGGGCGTGAAGACGTAGTCGCCCTGGTTCGCGGGGAGGAACACGGCGAGCGGTTCGGCCGACACCGCGCGCGGGTCCATACAAGCCTCGCGATCCTTCTCACGCGGGCGCCGGTTGTTCACGCTGATGAGCGTCCGCAGCACCTGCGCCTCGGGCACCCCGCCATCGTCGGCCGGCTCCCATGCGACGCGCAGCTCGAAGAGCAGGCGTCGCGCCGGGGACGCATCGCTCATGAGATCGTGGCTGAGCGACTGGAGGCGGACGGTCTCGTCGCAGATGATGCTCTGGGCGCGCCCGTAGTACGCGGAGACCAGCTCCCCGAGCCGCGTCAACATGGCGGGGACGTCGACCGGCGCGCGCTCGGCAGCCGCGGCGCCCAGCACGGCGACCGGCGACAACACCAGAGCAAGCAGCACACGCCGCATGATGGGGATCAATCTACAACGACCCGGCACGGAATGCGACCTGTTCGGGTGGCCCCGGCGGCGGCTTTTCCGGGCCGCATTCTGGACTTGATCAGCCCCGCGCGGCTCACCATACTGGCGGCAGGCGTGCAGATCGCCGCCGCGCTGCGAGGATTGGGAAGCCGATGACCCGACGGACCCGCCGCCTGCTCGCGTACGCCCTGCCGTGCCTCGTGCTGCTGGTGGCCACCGCGGCGTTCGCGCAGCGCATCTGGGTCGGTGGCGGGCGCTTCTACCGCGAGCCCCCCAAGTGGGTGAAAGACGACGACTTCGACGGGTCGTTCGTGTACTGCCGCGGTTTCTACAACAGCGTGCGGCGCGAGGCGGGCGGCCAGGGCTGGAGCACCGACTATCCGGGCGCGGACAACAACTTCTCAGTACGCCTCGCCGAGCTCACGCGCGTTCCCGTCAAGCTGGACGACAACTGGCAGCCGAACTACGGCGTCGTCTCGCTCACCGACCCGCTGCTTTTCCGCTGCGGCATCCTCTTCATGGAGGACGTCGGGACGGCGCAGCTCTCGCCCGCCGAAACGCGTGCGCTCCGCGACTTCCTCATGAAGGGCGGCTTCCTCTGGGTCGACGACTACTGGGGCAGCTACGCGTGGGACCGCTGGTCTGAACAGATCGCCCAGGTGCTGGACCCCGGACGGTTCCCGATCGTCGATCTCCCGCTCGAGCACCCGATAATGCACACGCTCTACGACGTGCGCGACTACCTGCAGGTGTCCTCGATCCAGTTCTGGTACAGCAACGGCGGCGCGATTTCCGAGCGCGGGCACGACAGCGCGCAGGTGCACTACCGGGGGATCCACGACGAGCAGGGACGCATGATGGTGCTGATGACGCACAACACCGACGTGGCCGACACCTGGGAGCGCGAAGGCGAGAGCCGCGAGGTACTTCGATCTGTTCTCGCCACGGGGCTACGCCATCGGCGTGAACGTCGTGCTCTACGCGCTCACCCACTGACTCCAGTACGCGCCGGCGCGGGGCGTCACGTCCGTGCGGTTTCGATCGTGGTCGTGCTCCGGCCGGGAAACCGATCGCCGACACACAGGTCGTACAGCCATCCCCCAGCCAGCGTGCCCACGCACGGCGCCACGATCGGCACCCACCACCATCCTCCGCCCGCAGCGAACACCCCGCGTCCCCACCCGGCCATCGCCGAGAAGAGCCTCGGCCCGAAGTCGCGCGCCGGGTTGATGGCATAGCCGGTGTTGAAGCCGAAGCTCGCGCCGATTCCGACAACGAGCAGGCCGACCGCAATCGGCACGAGGCCGTTCGGTACAGGTGAGTTGCGGCTGTCGGTCATGCCGAGGATGCCGCACATCAGCAGCGCGGCCCCGAGCGCCTCGTTGAGGAATCCGCCAGCGATGCCGACGTACGCCTGGGGGTAGGTGGCGAAGATGCCGGCAGTCCCGAGCTCGCCCGACACCTGACGCACGCCGCCGTCGAACGCGTCGAGCGCCTCGTGATACGCGGCGAACACGAGCGCGGACGCGAACAGGGCACCGGCCATCTGGGCGGCGATGTAGGGCGCCACCCTGGCGCCCGGGAATCGCCGCAGCACTGCAAGCGCGATCGTGACCGCCGGATTGAGGTGCGCGCCGCTCACGCCCGCGGAGACGTAGCACCCCATCGCCACGCCGATACCCCACGCCAGGTTGATCGACAGCATCGATCCCGCGGTCTGGCGGCTGACAACGGTCTGCGCAACCACGCCCAGGCCGAACGCAAGCAGGATCGTCGTGCCCAGGAACTCCGCGAGCATCTCGCGAGCGATACCGCGTGACATCGGCGCTCACCTCCTCCCACGAAAGGACGCTCATTGTAGACTCTTCCGCCATGCCTACATCCTCGCGCTCGATCAGGGGACGACGACGCGCGCGATCGTGATCGCGTCCGGCGGCGCCGTGCAGGCCATGGCGCAGAAGGAGTTCACGCAGATCTTCCCCGCCGCTCCGTGTCGCCATCGAGGCGCTCGGGCGCGCCGCGCTGGGCGGTGACGGAGACGACCGCGCGCGGCGCCGCCTATCTCGCGGGACTGGCAGTGGGCTTCTGGCCCTCGATTGACGCCGTCACCGGGCAGTGGCGAGTCGATCGGCGGTTCGAGCCATGCATCGAGACACCGCACGGGCGCTGCGCAGCCGTTGAACGGCCGCGGTCGAGCGGGCCAAGGGGCGGGAGGGGCCAGCTCCAGCATGGTTTCAGCGATCTGACGGACGCACAGGATGTAGAATTCAGGGTCTCAGGAGGAGCAATGAAGGTACTGGTGTTCGCGATGGCCGCCATGCTTGGGCTGGCCGCTGTTCCCGCTTCGGCTGAACTCAAGGTCGGCGACCCCGCCCCGGACTTCTCGCTTCAGGCGAGTGACGGCAAGACGTACAAGCTCTCGAGCTTCAAGGGCAAGCAGGCAGTCGTCCTCGCCTGGTTCCCGAAGGCGTTCACGCAGGGCTGCACCATCGAGTGCAAGTCGCTCGCGGAGAACGGTCATCTGATCAAGAAGTACGACGTCACCTACTTCATGGCGAGCGTCGATGCGGTCGAAGGCGAGAAGGGCAACAAGGCTTTCGCCGAAGCGTACAAGGCCGACTTCCCACTCCTTGGCGACCCGACGAAGGACACCGCCAAGGCTTACGGCGTCCTCTCCGATTGCGGGTTCGCCAACCGGTGGACCTTCTACATCGGCAAGGATGGGCTCATCAAGGCGATCGACAAGGATGTCGCGACCCGTCTGGCGACGTCCGCCGAGGACATGGCCGCGAAGCTCGGCGAGCTCGGAACGGCTCCCGCGCCCGCACGCAAGACCTCCGGTCAGTAACACCGCAGCGGGGACTGCCGGGGAACCGGCAGTCTCCGGCTCGCGTCCTCCCCCGACCTCCCACATCCCAACCAGCGCGCGCGTCAGGGCACGTCGTTCGCCTCGCCGAATCGCGTCAGCGCACGTTCGTGCTCACACGCGCGTGAGCGGGCTCACGGTACGACTGGCGCCTGGTAGCGCTGATTGAAGCGCGCGAGTGCGACGGCGCCGAAGCCCACCGTCCAGGCCAGGTACTCAATCACCGCGCCCAGAATCCCGAGCGCCATCGTCATCGGGAAAAGCACGCCGCCGCCCATTCCGATCAGCCGCGAGAGGATGACGGGCAGCATCACGACGAGCACGCCGAGGATCGTCACGAAGTACGGGTTGTCCTGACTCCAGCCGAACCGGCCCGTGGCGAGAACGCCGACCCGGTTGGCAACGGCTGTAAAGCCGACCACACCAAACGCGACGATTGCGAGGATGACGAACGGAAGGAGCAGGAGCAGCGGGATCCCGACGATGGTCAGCACGAGGACGACGATGGTAACGACGAGCAGCGGGACGAAGAGGACCTGGGCGAGCAGGCCAACAGCGCCCGCCTTGAGCGACTCGCGGGAGGCAACCGCGCCCGCGCGGTCCATGTACTCCCGCCCGAACAGCACAACGAGGGCGGCCAGCAGGCACAGCACGGCGACGCGCGCGAGGGTGCCGACGAAGGCGAACGCCGATCCGAGCATCACGCCCCACCAGTCGCCGACGGGGTTGCGTCGCCAGCTCCAGTTTTCGAAGTCGAGGCCGCCGAACGCAATCTCCTGTGCCTTGCCGCGGACCTCGGCTCCGGGCTCGCGGCGAAGCCTCCCGCCGACGGCGATGACGTCGCCGTCGACCCTGGACTGGGGCCCGAGGGTGACCCCTCCCCCAACCGCGACGACATCGCCGCGCACTTCGCCCTCTACGTTGACCGGGCCGCCGACGGCCACGACGTCGCCTTCGAGGACCTCGCCCTCGTCCACGCGCACACCGCCGCCGATGCGGACGCGATCGCCGTCGCGCCGTTCGCGCGGCGCGCGCGGCCTTGGGGGCGGGGGCGGAGCGACCGGAGGCGGAGGCGGTGCGACGGATGGCGCGGATGGAGCGGACGGCTGCGGGGTCGATCCGATAGGCGGCATCGCGAACAGCGTTCGACGCTCGGCATCGGTCAGATACGACAGCCGCAGCACGATGCCGGCATCGTCGCCCAGGCGGCTCCGGAGTTCGGCGCCCGTTGCCGGCTGACCGTCGACGGCGATCGTGTCGCCGGTGACCTCGATGGATCGGACCGAGGTGCCGGTGGTCTTCGGATGGAGCGCGATGCCGTCGCGCAGCGGCAGCACATCGAAGCGGCGCTCCACGTCGTCTCGGAGCGCGGTGTCCTGGCGCGTCTGCGCCAGCGCCGGGAGCGCACCGCATGCAACGGCCAGCATCACGAGGACGCGCAACCTGCCATTCCGGATCATCGGGAAGACTCCTCTTCAGAACCAATCAGCCGCTGCAGCCCGTAGAACGCGACGGCGCCGACGACGACGAGCCCGAGCAGCACACCCGACGCCTCACGCGTCGCGAGGGCGCTGCCGGCGGCGCGGGCGATGGTGCCCAGAATCGTCCAGGGATCGGCGCCCGAGCTCATCGAGGCCGCCAACCAGACACACCCGTTCACCGTCAGCGTCAGCGACCGGACGAGTGCACGGGTGGCCAGCGGCAACAGCAGGTACATTGCCGCTGCACTTCCCACCACGGAAACCAGTCCGGCGCCCGCCAGTCTCGCCGTGCGGGACCGCGGCCCCGCCGACGGCTGTCGCCAGCCCATCTACGTAGTGTTACGCGAGTTTCCCGTCCGACGTTCCAGACGGACGAGTTTTGGGGGCCCGAAGTTCTGAGTTCGCAGTTCTGCGCTCATCACTTCCAGTCTCTGACGTCTCCTACTTCAACGATATCCCTGCGCCCGCGATGAGCAGGGTCGTGCGCGGCCCGGTCGGGCGGTCGCCGACCGGCGGACTGGGGTCGATCGCGTAGAACCGCACGTCGAAGCTGAACGCGAGATGGCGCTTGATGAACCAGCGCCCGCCGCCGCCGTAGTTGAACGTCGTCAGCGCGGCGGTGTCCGCGTCCGTCGGCAGCTCGCCGTCGGGCACGAGCGACCACTTCGACGTGCCGATACCGCCGCTGAAGTAGCTCCAGCCGTCGCCGTCGCCGAAGTTGAACGAGATCTGCGGTGCGAAGTGCGTGAACTTCTCCGTGACGGCGCGCCCGACTTCGTTCTCGCCGGTCTGTGGGGGCGACTGATGCGCACGCGCCCGCGTGAAGTCGGCGCCGACGCCGAAGGTCACCGCTTTCCAGGACAGGAAGTACACGTGCGCGCTGGCGTGCAGCCCGAGGCCGGCACCCGGCAGTTCGGCGACCAGCAGGCCGCGGCTGTCGGCCAGTTGCTGATTGCTCGGAAAACGGGGAATCGTCCCGTGCAGGTCCACGACGAATGGGCCGATGCGGGGAGGAGGTCCCTGTGCGGCCGTGGATCGGGCGCCGAGCAGGAGCAGGGCGAAGGCAGCCGCAGCGATGAACGTCGAACGCAACGCGACATTGTAGCAGTGCGGCCGTGTGCGCCCTCGATGGGGTCACGCGCGTTGACGCTCACCGATGTTGACACTACGATCATCTGCTCAGGAGAACATGAGCCGCTACGTAGAGCTGCCGCCGCTTCCAGAACGTATCAATCGTCTCGACCAGCTCGCTGCCGATCTCTGGTGGAGCTGGAACACCGAAGGCCGGGCGGTGTTCCGACGGCTCGATTACCCGCTCTGGCGCGAGACGGCGCACAACCCGGTGCGCATGCTGTGGGTCGTCGCGCGCGAAAAGCTCGACGCGGCGGCGCGCGATCAGCGGTTCCTGTCGCTGTACGACCGGGCGCTCGACTCGCTCGACGCCGCGCGCGCGGCACGCGACACCTGGTGGATGTCGAGGCATCCGCACGTCGCGGGCCAGTCGATCGCGTACTTCTCCGCCGAGTTCGCGCTGCACCAGTCGCTGCCCATCTACGCGGGCGGCCTCGGGGTGCTTGCGGGCGATCACTGCAAGGAAGCCAGCGACCTCGGCGTGCCGCTGATCGGCGTCGGGTTCATGTACCCGCAGGGCTACTTCCACCAGCACGTCTCGGCGGAAGGATGGCAGGAGGAGAGCTACCAGCGCCTGAACTGGGCGGACGCCGCCATCGAGAAGGCGATCGGTCCCGATGGCAACCCGGTCATCACCGCGGTCCCGATCGGCGATCGCTCGGTGCTCGTCGGTGTCTGGCGTGTGCGGCTCGGGCGCGTGAAGCTGTATCTGCTCGACACCGACCTCGAGGAGAACGCACCGTGGGATCGCGAGCTCTCCGCACGACTCTACGGCGGCGACCGCGAGACGCGCATCCAGCAGGAGATCATTCTCGGCATCGGCGGCGTTCGCGCGCTGAAGGCGCTCGGCTCGAGCCCGGTGGTCTTTCACCTGAACGAAGGCCACGCCGGCTTCGTCGTGCTGCAGCGCATCCGCGATCTGATCGAGGCCGGTTCGACCTTCGACGCCGCCCTCGAGCAGATCAGGGCGACGACGGTCTTCACGACGCACACGCCGGTGCCCGCCGGCCACGACGCCTTTCAGTTCCACTTGGTCGAGAAGCACCTCGCAGGGTGCTGGGGCACGCTCGGCCCGAATCGCGATCGCTTCCTCGCACTCGGATCGCACGACAATGGCAGCGGGCCGATGTTCAACATGACCGCGCTCGCACTGCGATCGGCGGCGAAGGTGAACGCGGTGAGCGAACTGCACGGCAAGGTCACACGCTCGATGTGGGCACCGCTCTGGCCCGGCGCGCGTGAAGAGGACGTGCCGGTCGGGGCGATCACCAACGGCGTTCACATCCCGACGTGGATTGCCGCGGATCTTGCCGACCTGTTCGCGAGCTACCTGGGCTCGAACTGGATCGAACGGCAGGACGACCCGTCGTTGTGGGACCTCGTCCTCGCGATTCCCGACGAGGAGTTGTGGGCCGTACGCCAGTCGCTCCGGCGCTATCTGTTCACGTTCGTTCGGGAGCGCGCGCGCCAGCGATGGACCGTCGAGCGGGTCGGCACACCGCGCATCGTCGCCGCGGGGACGCTCCTCGAGCCCGAGGCGCTGACTATCGGCTTCGCGCGGCGCTTCACCGGCTACAAGCGGCCCGAGCTCATTTTCCGCGACGCCGAACGGCTGGCCAGGATCCTCTCGTCGAGGGATCGCCCGGTGCAGATCATCTTCGCGGGCAAGTCGCATCCGGCCGACGACGTGGGCAAGCACCACCTGCAGCGCGTCTACCGGCGGGCGCTCGACCCGATGTTCGGCGGCCGCATCGCGTTCGTCGACGACTACGACCTGCACGTCGCCCACTTCCTCGTGCAGGGGTGCGACGTGTGGCTGAACAACCCGCGCAAGCCGCTCGAGGCCAGTGGCACGAGCGGGATGAAGGCGGCCATCAACGGCGTGCCGCACCTGAGCATCGGCGACGGCTGGTGGGCCGAGGGGTATACGAGCCGCAACGGATGGCTGATCGACGGCGGAGTCCAGGGCGACGACCTCGAAGCGGTCGACGCCGCCGACGCAGCGGCGCTCTACCGCCTTCTCGAGGAGTCGGTCGTTCCCGGCGTACTACGAGCGCGATGCGACAGGCGTGCCGCGCCAGTGGCTCGCGTTCGTGAAGGAGTCCATCCGCAGCGTCGCGCCGCGTTTTTCGGCGAGGCGGATGGTCAAGGAGTACGTCGAGCGGATGTATGCTCCCGCACTGGATCGCAGGATGGAAGTAGGCCGATAGCCGGCAACGAGGTCACGTCATGATGCGACGAGTCCGGGCCGCGACGCTCGCGGCGGCAGTGGCGGCGTTCGCCGCGCAATTATCAGCGCAGGGCGCGCCGGCGGCGCTGACGGTCACCAGCACCGCATTCAAGGCAGGCGAGACGCTCCCGAAGGATTACACCGCAGACGGCAAGAACGTGTCGCCGCCGCTCGCCTGGTCCGGCGCACCGGCATCCACCCGCGAGTTTGCGCTCATCCTCGACGATCCCGACGCCAACTTCGGCGGCCGCGGACCGTTCGTGCACTGGGTCGTCTACAAGATTCCTGCGTCGGCGAAGGGACTGCCGGAAGCCGTCCCGGCCGGCGCGACGGTGAACGCCGCCGGACTCCAGGGCGCGATCAACGGCGTGAACGGGTTCGCGGCGTTCCAGCGGGCCGGCCAGCCGCCGATGGAACCGGGCTACCGCGGACCGGCGCCGCCCGCCGGATCGCCGCATCACTACCGCTTCACGGTGTACGCGCTCAACGCGCCGCTCGATGCCGCGCCGGGTCTCGACAAGGCGGCGCTGCTGAAGGCGATGGAAGGCAAGATCGCCGCGCAGGGAGAACTCATCGGGATCTACCAGCGCTAAATGGCCGTGAGGTAGACTGAATCTGATGCCACGTAAGTCGGTTGTGAAGGCGCGCTGCGCGTTGTGCGGCGCGAAAGAAGTGTCTGAGCCGCGCGGCGAAGAGAAGTACTGCCGCGACTGCTGGGACAAGAAGATCGCCGTCGAAGAAATCGTCGCGCGCGAGTTCGCGCTGAAGCGCTACATCCGCGCGCACAGCGCCGAGAAGTACCTGATCTATCACTCGACGCTGAAGCGTCCGTGCGGCCAGCTCATCGTCGTGGACGATGGCTACGATCTGTTCCTGACCCTGATGCTGTATCCGAATTTCGGCTGGGACGATCCCGGCGTACCACCTGGAAGGCGACCCGGAGGGGCGGCTGTTTTCAGAGCTTCTCGTGGACGTCGTCGCCGCCGAGGTCATCGAACCCTGGGGCGGCGGCAAGTGGCACATGGAGATCTTGCGCACCGTGAGCCCGGAGCCCGAGGACTGGAACGGCGAAATGTAGCCCGTCTGGTGTCTGCTGTATAATCAGCACCTTGTTCTATTGACGTTATGTTCCGGAGGATCACTATGAATCGCGTGCGTGTCGCCGTCGCCGCGACGCTCGTCAGCACCAGCATGCTCGCCGGCGCCGCGCTGGCGGCTCAGTCCCAGGGCCACCTTGACTCCGGTGCTCGCGCGGCAAGAAGGTCACCCCGCCGCTCAGAGGCGAGGCGACCATCGAATTCACACAGCCGGTCACCAAGCCCATCCAGGGCAAGAACATGGTGCAGACCACGCTCAAGGTCCGCAACGCATCGCCGGAACCGATTGCGCGTCTCATGGTCACCGAAACCTGGTTCGACGGCGCCGGCGGCATCGTCGGCGGCGGCCGCGGCGTGATCAACGGCTTGCTGCAGCCGGGCGAGGTCCAGACCATCACGATCGACACGCCGTACAGCGCGAAGATGAAGTCGAACAACTGGAACTTCACGCACGCGAACGGCACCGTCAAGCCCGCCAAGGTGAAGACCCTGGACGCGCCTGCCGACGCCACCAAGAAGTAGCCGTCGCGTAGGCGATCGCAGACATCGGAGGGGCCGGAACGCCAGCGCGTTCCGGCTCTTTTCTTTGTCAGTCGATTCCTTTTCAGTCGATCCGCTCGAACCGAACAGCGCCCGTCACTCTGGGCACTGCCACGATGCTGTAGGGAAAGGTGAGGATCTGCGCGGTGATGGCATTGGAGGGCGGCTTGCGCTCCCGGTACCGCACCACCGTATCGGCGCCGGCGGGGGTCACCGACACGATCTCCGCGGCGTAGCCGGCCGACGGGCGGCTGCCGAGGAACACGGCGACGACCGACTCGCGGCTGGCGTCCACCGGCGGCTGCGGCCGGTGCGAATGCTCCTGCCAGAGCGCGGCGATCGCATCCGGGGTCGATGCCACGACGGTCCGTGGCTTCTCGATCGCGCTCTGCTGCCCCTGATCCAGCACACGCATCGGCGTGACTGCCGACTGCACGACCAGGACGGCCGCGAGCGCGGCGGCCCTCATTACCTGGGGCCGCCCATCGGCGGGACGACGCGGAACCGCACCTGGCGCGTGGCCGACACGTTGTTGCCGAGCCTCGAGCGCGCTTCGACGTTCAGCACGTACAGCCCGGGCGCGACGTCGGTCATCGGAATGCGCACGGTATATCCGTATCCACCCTTCGAGCCCTGCAGCTCGCTCGAGTCGCGCTCGTCCTCGGTCTTGAACACCACCTTCCCGTCGTCGGTGACGATCGAGGTGATGATGTCGACCTTGTGCGGCGTCTTCCCCGTGTTGTCGTAGACCTCGGCGAAGAGCGCGATCTCGTCGTTCTGCGGGAACGTGCGCTGGCCGATCGGCGGCGCGGGCAGCACGGCCTTCAGCTGCTCATCCGGCTCGGCGGTGAGAATCGCCGACCCCGACATCGACGTCATCGCGAGCCCGCTGATCGCGAACGGCTGCTTGTAGAAATCGGGGACCTCGAGGTCGTAGATGATCGAGCCGAGCGCCGCGTTCACGGTGTCGCGCGCCGCGACGCGCAGCTGGTACCGGCCCGGCGGCAGGTCGATGCGGTTCAGCAGGCGCAAGCCGGTCTGCTCGACGCGGGTCTTCGTTTCGGGTTGCAGGTTGAGCGTCAGCGAGTCGTTCCGCGCGCCGTGCACCTTGGCTTGTTGTCGATGGCCATGAGCGAGAGCTCCACCTTGCTGTTGGCGTGCGAGGTCAGGATCGCGGCCGAGCCATCTCGACGCCGACCAGCACCGACGCGTTGGGCGCGCGCCCTTGAACGGCGCCGCGAACACGCGCATCGTCAGGCCGCTGACCGGGAGCGGGCTGTTCATCGCTTCGAAGAACTCCGGCGCCATGCCGCCGGTCTTCGTGTTGGTCTTCGGCCGGTTGCTTCGGCGAAGCGTATCCGCGCCGCGACCGGACGCGTGAGGCCCGGGCGGTTCACCTTCACCTCGATCTGTGGAACTTGCCGTCAGCGCTTCGGGTTCGGCGGGTAGTAGGCGAGAACGTAGTACGAGCTGTTGTCGCGGACGATCCGATCGAACGCCTCCGGAAATCGTTGCAGTTGACCGCCGCGAAGCCGCCGGATCTCGTCGGCGAGCTGTCGCAGGCTGTCAGCTGCGACAGCCGAGTCGTTCATCAGCGAGTCCCGGCCGATGGCGAGCGCGCGCCGATGCCGGCTCGTGCGGGTCGTTCGTGATCGGCGAAGCTGCCGACCGCGATGCTGTCCTCGCCCGGCGAGACCGAGAGCCCGCGCGGGTCGATCGCGTAGATGCTGACGTTCGAGCGCGCGGTCGCGGCGATCGTTTCGCGGATGTCGTCAGTAGATGCCGCTGGCCCTGCTGGCCGGTGAGTCACAGCCGCGGATGACGTCCGTAGATGTCGTAGTCGATGCCCTCGCTGACGAGCATGCATCGTCTTGCGGCGGCCGCGGACGCCGCCGAACCATTCGCGCCACCTGCTTCAGTGTGCGACAGCATCGACTGGGCGTTGTAGACGCGCTCCTGCTCGTACGGATCGGGGATGTCGGTCGCCCCGGATCGGCGTGTCGATCTGGCGGAAGTACTCGCTCGTTGCGGCGAGATCGTCGGCGACGGCAGCTTGCGGCCCATGAACTTGTCGACCGCCGCCGAGCAGCAGCCGCTTGTTGCTCGTGAACTCCTGCGCTCCTGCGACCGGCCGCCCGTGAAGATCACGGCCATCAGGTCGTTCGCGCCGAGGTTGCGCTCGATGAACTGACGCGCCGCCGTCTTGACCCGCTGGCGAGCGCAGCGACGTCGACGTGCAGGTCGTCGAGGACCATCACGTAGACGCGGCCGTCGAACGGACGTTCGTTCGACTGCACGTCCGGCTCGATCGGCCGCGCGGCGAAGAGCGGCCGCTGCGGCCTGTTCGACGGGGATGTTGACCAGCGAGAAGTTGGCGATCGTCTGAGGCTTGCCGTCCTCGAAGACCTGGAAGTCGTCCTTGCGTGAGGTCGCGGACGAAGCTGCCCTGCTGGTCGGTGGCGACCAGCGCATCGACCTCGACGTATTCGACCTGGGCCTTGAACGGTCGGGCCGCCGTGCGTGGCGGGCTCGGCGGGCTGCTGCGGCTGTCCCGGCGCCGCGACGACCGCGGTGGCCAGAAGGACGAGGAACGCGGCGAGTCTGCAGACGTGCGTTCATAAGCAAGTTCCGCCTTGTGCAGATTATACGTGGGGCGACTCAAGTTCTGACGCGCCCGACCCTCGATCGGTCGCCGCCGGCGCATCGGCACGGCTATACTTGAACGGGTGATGCAGTGCCGGCGCGCTCGAGCACGCCGCAGCCTCGACTCTCGACGCGGTTCAGCGCCGCGCTGCGAGCACGACGGCCTCGACGGCTGGCTGCTGTACGACTTCCGCGGGATCAACCCGATCGCGGCCGACGTCACCGGCGTCGGCCGCCAGGGCGGGCACCTGGCGACCCGGCGTTGGTGACTACCTCGATTCCCGGCGCACGGCCGAACCGCGCGCCCTCGTCCACGCCATCGAACCGCACTCGCTCGCCCATCTGCCCGGCACCGTACCGAGCGCTACGCCGGCCGCGAGCAGCTGGAGAGCGGGTCTGAAGCAGCCTGCTCGCCGGAATGAGCGCGTGGCGATGGAGTACTCGCCCGGGTGCGCGATCCCGTATGTCGTCGCGGGTCGACGCCGGGACCATCGAGCTCGTTCGGCGACTGCGGCGTCGAGGTCGTGTCGTCCGGCGACCTGGTGCAGCGCTTCTCTGCGGTGTGGACACGACGCGCGAAGATCGCGACGCACATGGCGGCGTCCGAGAAGCTCTACCGGATCAAGGACCGGGCCTTCGAGGCGGTCGCGCGCCGGCTTCGCGACGGCGTCGCCGACTCGGAATACGACATCCAGCAGCTGATGGCGCGGCTGGTTCCGGGACGAAGGGCTGGTCACCGACTCGGAGCCGGCCGTGTCGGCGGCTGAGAACGCCGGCGACCCGCACTACCTGCCCGACGGCGGCGCGTCGCGCCAGATCGGTGCGGACGAGATCGTGCTGCTCGACTTGTGGGGCAAGCTGGATAAGCCCGGCGCGGTGTTCGCCGACATCACATGGATGGGGTTCACTGGCTCGCACGCGCCGCGCGCGATCACGTCCGGGCGTTCGCACGCGGTCGCCGCGGCGCGGGACGCGGCGGTCGCGCTCGTGCAGACGCGTGCACGCGCCGGGCGCGACGTGCGCGGCTGGGAAGTCGACCGCGCCGCCTCGAGCGGTCCTGCGCGAGGCCGGCTTCGGAGCGCAACATCCTGCACCGGACCGGTCACAGCCTCGGCGAGACGGTGCACGGCACCGGCGTGAACATGGACGACTACGAGACGCACGACGACCGCCGGCTGCTCCCGGGCACCGGGCTTCACGATCGAGCCCGGCGTGTACTTTCCCGACTTCGGCGTCCGGTCCGAGATCAACATGGTCGTCGGCGCCAGCGACGCGCGAGGTGACCGGCCCGCTGCAACGAGAACTTCTGGCATTCGTGTAGCACGGAGGAATGATGTCAACCCGCAAGACCACGCTGTTTTACGCCCTGTTGATCGCCGTGTCGTCGCTCGCGGTCGGGATGGTGATCGCGTCGCGGCTCGACATGACGCCGACCTCGTCGGCGCAGTCGCTTGGCGATCGCCGCCAATGAACAGCGCGCCGATCACCGGCGCGCTCGATGCGCAGACGTTCCGCAACGTCGCCAAGGCGCAGCAGCCGATGGTGGTGAACATCCGGACCGAATCGAAGCAGCGCGGCCAGGACCTCTCCGACTTCTTCGGCGGCGGTGGGGGCGGAGGCGGGCGGGCACGCCGAAGACTTCCTCCGCCGGTTCTTCCAGCAGCCGGGCGACCCCGACGATCAGCAGCACGCGCCGCCGCAGGGCGCGCGGCCGCCAGCCGCGCCGCCGCGAGCAGACGACGGTGGCGGCCGGCACCGGCTTCATCATCAGCAAGGACGGCCTGATCCTCACCAACAACCACGTCATCGACGACGCGACCAAGATCGAGGTGTCGCTGTTCGGCGAAGAGGACGATCAGACCTACGCCGGCCAAGCTGATCGGCACAGGACGCGCTCACCGACAGCGCGCTCATCCAGCTCACCAGAAGCCGAACCATCCGCTGCCGGAAGCGAGGTTCGGCGACTCGTCGCAGATGGCGGCCGGCGACTGGGTGATGGCGATCGGCAACCCGTTCAACCAGGGCTGGACGGTCACGGTCGGCGTCGATCAGCGCGATGCAGCGCCCGTTCACCGCCGACGGCCGCACCAACGAGATGATCCAGACCGACGCGGCGATCAATCCCGGCAACTCGGGCGGTCCGCTGCTGAACCTGCGCGGCGAGGTCATCGGCATCAACACGATGATCTTCACCAACGCGCGCGCCGAAGGAAACATCGGCATCGGCTTCGCGGTCCCGATCAACACCGTCCGCGATCTGCTGCCGCAGCTGCACACCGGGCAAGGTGATCCGCGGCCGCATCGGCCTGCAGATGATCGACCGTGCCGCGCGAGGGCTACGAGGACTTCGGCCTGAAGTCGCGGGCGGGCGCGCTCGTGTCGAGCGTCGCCGCCGGCGGGCCGGCGGACAAGGCCGGCATCAAGGCCGGCGACGTCATCGTCGAGTTCAACGGCCGGCCGGTGACGAACACCACGCGACCTGCAGAAGATGGTGACCGCCACCAAGCCGGGCACGTCGGTTGCGCTCAAGGTGGTGCGCAACGGCAAGCGAGCAGTCGTTGAACGCCGACCGTCGAGGAGCTCGATCTCGACGCCGAACGCGGTGCAGCAGGCGCCGCAACAACCAGCGCGAGCAGCCCGAGGAGCAGGGACAGGACAGCTTCGGGCTGACGCTCAGCAACCTGACGCCGCAGATCGCGCGGCGCCTGCAGATGCCCTCGGGCCAGACGGGCGCGGTCGATCACCGACGTCGATCCGAACGGTCCGTCGGCCGGCGCGCTGCGGCAGGGCGACGTGATCCTGTCGGTGAACGGCAGGCGGGTCGGGAGGCGCGCGGAGGCTGGACGCGAGCTGCAGCAGGTCGCCTCCGGGCCGCATCGCGCGCATCCTCGTCTGGCGCGGCGGCGCGACGCGCGAGGTGTTCGTGACCGTCCGCAAGGAATAGGGCGCGACGAGTGACGCTTGCAGACATCGCGATTGGAGATTGGACCGGATCGTCGCTGAACGCGGCCCCCTAACGGTGGCCGCGTTCATGGAGCTCGCGCTCTACGATCCCGTGTTCGGCTACTACGCCCGCGCCGCCCGACGATCCGGGCGCGCGGGCGATTTTTTTACCAGCGTCGACGTCGGCCCGCTGTTCGGCGAGCTGCTCGCGCGCCAGATCGCGGAGATGGCCGCGTTCATCCCCCCTGCGGTGGCGTTCACGCTCGCCGAGGCCGGCGCCGGCGACGGACGCCTCGCCCGCGACATCGTGACCGGCCTGGCGGCGCACGCGCCCGACGTCCTCGCGCGCACGGCGCTGCACCTGTCCGAGCGCAGCGCCGCCGCGCGCCGCGCGCAGCTCGCAACATTCGACGCAACCGACCTCCCCATCTCCTCGCGCGCCGATCTGCCCGACCGGTTCGACGGCGTGCTCGTCGCGAACGAACTGCTCGACGCGATGCCGGTGCACCTCGTGGTGAAGCGACCGGACGGTCTCCGCGAGCTGTTCGTCACCGTGGATCACGACCGCCTGTCCACCTGCGACGGACCGCCTTCGTCCGACGACCTTGCCGCGTACTTCGAATCCGGGGGCGCGTTCCTCCCCGAGGGCGCACGGGCGGAGGTGCCGCTCGCGGCAATCGCCTGGACACGCCGCGCGGCGCGCGCGCTCGGCACGGGGTTCCTGATCCTGATCGACTACGGGCACGAGAGCGCCGAGCTGTATTCAACGGCGCGGACGCAAGGCACGCTTACGGCATTTGCACGGCATCGTGAGTCGACCGACACAGACGGCTGGCTCCGCGAGGCTGGCACGCGCGACATCACCGCGGACGTCAACTTCACCGCGATCCAGCGGGTCGCGGAAACCGAGGGCTGCGTGACGCTCGGTCTCATGGACCAGACGTACTTCCTCGTGGCGCTCGCCGCCGACCGGCTCGACACCTTCAGCGAGCGGCAGCGGCTCGCCTTCCGCACGCTTGCGATGCCCGGCGGACTGGGCAGCACGATGAAGGTGCTGGTCATGGCCCGGGGCCTCGGCTCTCCGAAGCTTACCGGCTGCACAGGCGCCACGAGGCTGACGTAGGCGTGCGCCCGCGTTGTGTTGCACGCGCTGCGGCGAATACAGTGGCTGGCTGATGACCGGTGCCCTCGAGCGGGAGATCAAGTTGCGCTTCGACAGCGGTGCTTCGGCGCGCGCCGCCGTGCTCGCGCTCGGCGCTCGTCCCCTTCGCCCCCGCCGCCTCCAGGCGGACGCGCTCCTGGATCGCGACGACGCGGTCCTCCGCAGCGCGCAGTGCGCCCTTCGCGTCCGCATCGAGGACGGCAGCGCGTTCGTCACTTTCAAGGGACCGCCGCAGCCATCGACGATGAAGGTGCGCGAGGAGATCGAGACGTCGATCGGCGACGGGCCGATCGCGATCGCGGTGTTCGAGCGGCTCGGTTACACGGTCTGGTTCCGGTACGAGAAATACCGCGAGGAGTTCGAACTCGGCGGGATCACGATTGCGATCGACGAGACGCCGATCGGTCCCTACGTCGAGCTCGAAGGTCAGGCTGAAGGCATCGAGTCGATCGCCTCTGCGCTGGGCCGCGCGCCGTCCGACTACGTGGTGGCATCGTACCGATCGCTGTTCGCGCAGCACTGCGCCGAGCGCGGCGTCAAACCTTCCGACATGGTCTTCAACCAGCGCTGACTCCGATGCCGTCGATACACACGCGCTGCTTCTGTGCGCCGGGCTCGGGACGCGCCTGCGGCCGCTCACCTCGGTCCGCAGCAAGCCGGCAATCCCCGTGGCTGGCGAGCCGATGGTCCGGCGCATCATGCGATGGCTTGCCGCCTCCGGCGTCCGAGAGATCGTGCTGAACCTGCACCACCTCCCCCACACGCTCACCGCCGTCGTCGGCGACGGGAGCGACCTGGGCGTGCGGGCGCGCTACTCGTGGGAGCAGCCGGATGTCCTCGGGTCTGCCGGCGGACCAAGGCAGGCGCTCGACATCATCGGCGCCGAGACGTTCCTGATCGTCAACGGCGACACGCTGACCGACCTGCCGCTGCCCGCGCTCGAGGAGGCACACCAGCGGAGCGGCGCGCTCGCGACGCTCGCACTCGTGCCGAACACGGAGCCGCACCGGTACGGCGGGGTCCTGCTCGCCGATGACGGCGCCGTGACGGGATTCGCGCGCCGGGGATCGACCGCGCGGTCGTGGCACTTCATCGGCGTGCAGGTCGCGCATCGCGACGCGTTCCGCGGCGTTCCGCCAGGACGCGCCGCGAACTCGATCGGCGAGGTGTACGACGCGCTCATCGGCCGCGCGCCCCGGCTCCGTGCGCGGCCATGTCTGCGACGCGTCCTTCTGGGACGTGGGCACGGTCGCGGACTACTGGGCCACGTCGCGCGCCTTCGCGGCTCGGGGCGTCGCAACCGCACCCGCCCGCACCCGGGTGGCCGATACCGCGCGGCTGACGGACGTCATCCTGTGGGACGACGTCGCCATCGAGGAACAAGCGGTGATCGAGCGCTGCATCGTTACCGACGGCGTGCGCGTCGCCGCCGGATCGACGCACGCGAGCGCGATCCTCATGCGCGGCCCCGATGGCGCCACCCTCGCCGTTCCCTTCGCGGAGTTGCAGTGATGGACCACCGACCTTCAGAAGGCGCGCAGATCGACGCGCGCATCGGCGCCTACCTCGAAGATAGCGGCCTGGCGGCCAGGCGGCCGCGGGTCGTGCCGCTGACGGGCGACGCCTCGGATCGCCGATACTTCCGCGTGCTGCTGGGCGAGGGCGAGTCGATCGTGCTCGCGA
Organism: uncultured Acidobacteriota bacterium; assembly: GCA_963748265.1. GTDB lineage: Bacteria > Acidobacteriota > Vicinamibacteria > Vicinamibacterales > CAVVIG01 > CAVVIG01. Next base: position 872,732 of record CAVVIG010000010.1, read on the forward strand.
TGCACGGCGGGCCGATCGAGCTCGAGAGTCTGCCGTTCACGAACGTCGCACGGCTGCTGGATCGGATGGAGGTGCCCGCGCCAGCGATCCTCGGGCACTCCGATTCGCTGGGCATCATCGCGCTGCAGGATCTGGGCGACGTGACGCTGCAGGCGCACCTCGGCGCGGGCAGCGTCACGGAACACTCGGCGCTCTACCGTGAGGCGGTGGCGCTCATCGCGCAGCTGCAGCAACGCGGCGCAGGATTCAGCGCGGAGGCGTTCGTCCCCTACCGCCTCGCGTTCGACGTCGAGAAGCTCACGTGGGAGCTGGACTTCTTCGTCCGTCACTTCCTCGAGGCGTACCGCGGCGTCGTGCTGTCCGCCCCGGAACGGGAAGCGCTCGCCGGGGAGTGGTCGGCGCTGGCGGGCGAGCTCGCATCCGAGCCCCGCGTGCTGTGCCACCGCGACTACCACAGCCGGAACCTGATGCTGCACGGCGGGCGGCTGTACATGATCGACTTCCAGGACGCGCGCCTGGGCCCCGACACCTACGATCTGGTGTCACTGCTGCGCGATTCGTATGTCGACGTCACGGCAGGCGAGCTCGACCACCTGCTCGCCTACTTCGTCGACGCTGACGGGCACCCGTGACGCGCAGGAGTTCCGCCGCCGCTTCGACCTGATGGCCGTGCAGCGCAACCTGAAGGCGCTCGGCACGTTCGGCTACCAGGGGACCACCCGGGGCAACCCGGTTTACATCCAGTACATGCCGCGGACGCTGCACTACGTGCGCGCGAATCTCGACAAGTACCCGCGATTCGCGCGGCTCAGGACTGTGCTCGCCGCGCACGTCGACGAGCTGCGCTAACATTGATCCGCGCCCTGTGCCCCGCCCGCGCACGTTCGCTCTGTCGACGCATCTGTTCCACGGCCAGCGTCTGACCCGCGAGCACCTGCGCGACATCGGGGCGGCGGGGTTCGGCGGCATCGAGCTCGTCGCCACGCGGACCCACTTCGACTACCACAGCGAGTCGTCGACGGCCGACCTGCGCGGATGGCTGGCGCAGACCGGCCTTTCGCTTGAAACGGTGCACGCGCCGGTCGCCGAGACATTTGCCGCGGGGCGCCTGGGCGAGGCGCTGAACCTGGCCAGCGCCGACAGCGCGCGCCGCCAGCATGCGCTCGACGAGGCGACGCGGGCGCTGCAGATCGCGCGGCAGCTGCCGTTCTCGACCCTGGTGGTGCACGCCGGGGTTCCGAGGACCGTGCAGACCGCCAGCGGCGAGAGCAGCCGCGACGGGGCGCGGCGGAGCATCGACGCGCTGGCGGCGGCCGCCGAGCCGCTGGGCGTGCGGATCGCCGTGGAGGTGATTCCGAACGAGCTGTCGCGGACGGGATCGCTCGTGTACTTCGTCGAGGAGGTGCTCGAAGGCCGATCGGTCGGCATCTGCCTCGACTTCGGGCACGCGCAGCTCGAAGGCGACCTGGTGGACGGGATCGAAACGGTGTCGGAGCACCTCATCGCGGTGCACGTGCACGACAACCGCGGGCGCACCGACGACCACCTGCTCCCCTTCGAGGGCGGCATCGACTGGCCGGCGGCGATCACGGCGATGCAGAAGGTCGGCTACGACGGCGCGGTGACCTTCGAGGTCGGGGCCAGGGGCCCGGCGAAGGAGCAGCTGGCGCGCGCCAGGGCGGCACGGGAACGGATCGAGCGGCTGCTCGCGCACCTCTGAGACGCGCGACACAGGTGACGGCTATGCATGTGTACATCGAGGACATCGGGCGCCACGACGGCGAGGAGGTCACCATCCGCGGATGGCTGCACAACCGCCGATCGAGCGGGAAGATCCACTTCCTGATCCTCCGCGACGGCAGCGGGTTCATCCAGGCCGTCATGTCCAGGGCCGCGGTTGGCGAAGACATGTTCCGCGCGGCCGACCATCTCTCCCAGGAGACCTCCGTAATCGTGACCGGCACGGTGCGCGCGGACAAGCGGGCGCCGGGAGGGTACGAGATCGACGTGAAGGGCCTGGAGATCGTCGGGGTGTCGCACGACTACCCGATCACGCCGAAGGAACACGGGGTCGACTACCTGCTGGATCGGCGCCACCTCTGGATCAGGAGTGAGCGGCAGCAGGCGATTCTCCGGATCCGTCACGAAGTCATCAACGCGGTTCGCGACTTCTTCAACAGCCGCGGCTTCATCCTGACCGACACGCCGATCTTCACGCCGGCGGCCTGCGAAGGGACGAGCACGCTCTTCCCGGTCGAGTACTTCGAGGATCAGAAGGTGTACCTCACGCAGAGCGGGCAGCTGTATCTCGAGTCGACGGCGATGGCGCTCGGGCGCGTGTACTCGTTCGGCCCGACGTTCCGCGCGGAGAAGTCGAAGACGCGCCGGCACCTGACCGAGTTCTGGATGGTCGAGCCCGAGGTGGCGTACGCCGGGCTCGAGGACATGATGGACCTCGCGGAGGATCTCGTGGTGTCGATCGTCGCGCGCGTGCTCGATCGGCGCGCGCGGGAACTGTCGACGATCGAGCGCGACACGAGCAAGCTCGCCACGGTGGTCAGGCCGTTCCCCCGCATCACGTACGACGAGGCCGTGCAGACGTTGCAGGCGAAGGGGCTGCCAATCCAGTGGGGTGGCGACTTCGGCGGCCCGGACGAGACCACGCTGTCCGAACAGTACCGATCGCCCGGTCCTGGTGCACCGCTATCCGTCAGCGGTGAAGGCCTTCTACATGAAACCGGACGCCGAACGGCCCGAGCTCGCGCTGGGGGTGGACATGCTGGCGCCCGAAGGGTACGGGGAGATCATCGGCGGCGGCGAGCGCCTGGCGGATCTCGACCTGCTGCTGCAGCGTATCAAGGAGCACAATCTGCCGCAGGAGGCGTTCGAGTGGTACCTCGACCTGCGCCGGTACGGCACCGTGCCGCACGCCGGTTTCGGGATGGGCATCGAGCGCGTGGTCTCGTGGATCTGCAAGCTCGAACACGTCCGCGAGACGATTCCGTATCCGCGAATGATGTATCGGATGTATCCCTGAAGCCTGAAGCCGATAGAGTTTGTACGAAATGAAGATTGGAATGATTTCGCTCGGATGTCCGAAGAACCTCGTGGACTCCGAGGTGATGCTCGGGCTCGCGCAGCAGGCCGGCCACGAGCTGACGCAGGATCCCGCCGGCGCCGACGTGCTCGTCGTGAACACGTGCGCGTTCATCGACTCGGCGAAGAAGGAATCGGTGGACGCCATCCTCGAGATGGCGCAGCACAAGAAGGATGGCGCCTGCCGGCGGCTGATCGTGACCGGCTGCATGGGCGAGCGCTATCGCGACGAACTGCGTGCGGAGATTCCCGAGATCGACGCCGTCCTCGGCACCGGCGAAGTACCCGACATCGTTGCCGCGATCGGCGGCATCGTCACGCGGCAGTCGTCCCCGCTGACGTTCTTCCGTCCTGGCACGGCAGGGAGTGCAGGCGCCGTGGAGCCCTCGCCCGGCACCTCGCCAGCGTCTGCAACCCTCGACGAATCGGTCGGCACCGTGGATCACGCGCCCGGAACACCGACCTACATCTACGACGCCAACACGCCGCGCATTTTCGCGACGCCCCGTCACTACGCCTACGTGAAGATTGCCGAAGGGTGCGACTACAAGTGCGCCTTCTGCATCATCCCGAAGCTGCGCGGCGCCTATCGCAGCCGCCCTGCCGCGTCGATCGTCGACGAAGCGCGCCAGCTCGCCGCCCGCGGGGTGAAGGAGCTGCTCCTGATCTCCCAGGACACCACCTTCTACGGCATCGATCGCCAGGAGCGCGGAGCGCTCGGGCGGCTACTGCGCGAGCTGAACGCCATCGACGGCCTCGAGTGGATCCGGCTCCTGTACCTCTACCCCACCACGATTGACGACGCCACGCTCGCGGCGATGGCCGAGTGCGAGAAGGTGTGCCGCTACATCGACCTTCCGCTGCAGCACGCGTCGAACACCGTGCTGCAGCGCATGAAGCGGCCCGGAACGCGCCAGAAGTACGACGCGCTGCTCACCCGCATCCGTGAGCGCGTGCCCGGTGTCTCCTTCCGCACGACCTTCATCGTCGGATTCCCCGGGGAAACGGAGGCCGACGTCGACGAGCTGTGCGGCTTCATCACGGACCACGCCTTCGACCACGTCGGCGTGTTCACCTACTCGCACGAGGAGGGGACGTCGGCCCACGCGTTCGACGACGACGTGCCGGCAGCCGTGAAGAAGGCGCGGCGCAGCCGCGTGATGCAGCTGCAGAAGAAGCTCGTGCGCCGCCGGCTCAAGGCGCGCGTCGGCGAGCGTCACCGCATCGTCGTGGACGGCCCCGCGTCGGACCACGAGCTGGTGCTGCGCGGGCGGCTGTCGACCCAGGCTCCCGACATCGACGCCTCCGTCTACCTGACCGAGTGCGACCCATCGGCGTACCGGACTGGCGACTTCGTCACGGTCGAGGTGGTCGGCGCGCGCGAGTACGACCTCCTGGTGCGTCCCGTCGACGCGAACTGACCGCCCTCGCACCCCCCGCCGGGCCTTTTCCAGCGCGGCTGCGTGCTATAATTCAGTGTTTAGAACTTTGGTTGCAGGACCGAAGTGGGCGGTGTGCCCACTTTTTTAGTTTCAGGACCTGAATGCGCGGCGAAGCGACCATTGTCGAGCACGTCCGTGAGGCTGCGGCCCGGGTGGCGCAAAGTTACGGGCTCGAGTTGTTCAACGTGCAGTTCCGCCGCGAGGCGGCCGGCATGGTGCTCCGGGTCCAGATCGACCGGCCGGGCTCAGGGGCCACGGCTGAGGAGAGCGTCAGCGTCGAAGATTGCGCGCACGTGAGCCGCGATCTGAGCGCGCTGCTGGATGTCGAGGACGTGGTGCCGACGGCGTACACCTTGGAGGTGTCGTCGCCCGGGCTCGATCGGCCTCTCAGGGGACGGGACGACTACGACCGGTTCGCCGGGCGCCGCGCCAAAGTGGTGATGCGGCAGCCGGTCGACGGTCAGACGTTTTTCAAGGGACGGCTTGCCGGCGTCGACGCCGACACCGTTCTGATCGACGGCGACGATGGCCGGCGGCATCGGGTGCCGATCGGCATCGTGACGCGCGCGAATCTCGAAGTGGAATTTTAGTCATGGCAAACCCGCTGCAGCAGACCATCGAAGCACTCTCGAAGGAAAAGGGCGTCGATCCGGAGGTGATTATCACCGCGCTCCAGGACGCCATCGAGACCGCGGCGCGCAAGCGCTACAAGAACGAGAACATGCGGGCGCGCTTCAACACCGAGACCGGGCAGATGGAGCTGGTCGCGGTGAAGCGCATCGTGGAGACCGTGACCAACGCGGCGACGGAAATGTCGCTGCAGGACGCGCGCGAGCTGTACGGCGACGAGGCCGAAGTCGACATGGAGGTGGAATTCCCCCGCCAGACCGAGGACCTGGGCCGTATCGCCGCACAGACCGCCAAGCAGGTCATCTTCCAGAAGGTGCGCGAAGCCGAGCGGGAGAACGTCTTCGCCGAGTTCAACCAGCAGATCGGCGAGGTGAAGAACGGCATCGTCAAGCGCTTCGAGAACGGCGACATCATCGTGGAGCTCGGTCGCATCGAGGCGGTGCTGCCGCGCAAGGAGCAGTCGCGCGCCGAGAGCTATTCGCCGCAGGACCGGATGCGCGCCGTCATCAAGCGCGTGAACCGCAGCGCGAAGGGGCCGCAGATCGAGCTGTCGCGGACCGACCCCGCGCTCCTCATCAAGCTGTTCGAGCAGGAGGTGCCGGAGATCTACGACGGCACCGTGATGATCCGCGGCGCCGTGCGCGAGGCGGGCGACCGGGCGAAGGTGGCCGTCTTCTCACGCGAGCGCGACGTGGACCCGGTCGGCGCGTGCGTCGGCATGAAGGGCACGCGCGTGCAGGCGATCATCCGCGAGCTGCGGGGCGAGAAGATCGACATCGTCGAGTGGTCCGAAGATGCGATCCTGTTCGTCACCAACGCGCTCAGTCCCGCGAAGGTGCAGCGCGTGTCGATCGTCGACGATCGCGAGAAGGTCATGGAAGTGATCGTCGAGGACAAGCAGCTCTCCCTGGCCATCGGCAAGAAGGGGCAGAACGTCCGCCTCGCGGCCAAGCTGACCGGCTGGCGCATCGACATCAAGAGCGAGGAAGAGAAGCGTCGCGAAGTGGAGGCCCAGTTCGAAGGGCTCGAAGCGGCGGCCGAGGGCGAAGAGCAGACGACTGGCGAAGAACCGGCCGCGGCCGACGGGTCGGAGGCAGCCGACGCCCCGCTGCCGTACACGCTGGCCGGCATCGGCGAGAAGACCGTGCGGCGCCTGGTCGAAGCGGGGTTCGCCACCGTTGATGCCGTGGCCGAAGCGACCGTCGAACAACTGTCGGAGCTTCCCGGCGTCGGCGAGAAGACCGCCGAGAAGATCCTGGCCGCCGCGCGCGGCGAGAGCGGGTCGAGCGAGCCGGCCGACGCGGGCGCCGGCGAGAGCGAGCCGGATGAGGGCAGTTCGACCGAGAAGGCCGAATAGCACGCGCGCATTTCGAGTTGAGGTAAACCGTTGGCAACTGTCCGGATCTACAAGGTAGCGGAGCTGCTTGGCACCACAAGCCAGGAAGTGACCGCGCTGCTCAAGCGCGACCACGGCATCGAGGTGAAGAGCGCCTCGAGCACGATCGAAGAAGTCGTGGCGAGGCAGTTCGTCGATCGGCTGTCGAAGCAGCGGAACATCACGCTGCCGACCGGCGACATCTTCGCCGAGACACCGGTGCACAAGGGCAAGAAGCCGGTGATGGGCAAGAAGCCCACCGAACCGCCGAAGCCCGCTGCGCCGGCGCTGCCGCCGCCGCGCCTTGTGAAGACCGCCAAGCCCCTGGCCGCGACGCCCGTGCATGCCGAGGACGAACAGGTCGAGACGCTCGCCGAGCAGCACGTAGAGTCGTTCGTCGAGCACGAGCCGGTCGAGGCCGCAGCGCCGGCCATCGACTCGCACGCGCCGGCTGCGCACGTCGAGCCGGAGCCGGCTGCGCACGCCGTCGAAGCGGCCGCGCCCGCCCAGCCAATCCAGGAACCGGAACCGGTCGAGGCGCCGGCTCACGTCACCGTCGAACCGGCCGCCGAGGTGCAGCCGGTCGCCGACGAACCGCCTGCCGCGCCCGGGCGGCCTGCTGAAGTCCAGCCGACCCGCGCACCGGCGGCGCCCGCTGCGAAAGTTCCAGTGCCGGGCCGGATCGTGCCGCCCACGATCCGCCTGCGGATCGAAGAACAGCGGCCGACAGTGACGCCGCCGCTGCAGACAACGCCGCCGCCCCGAATGGTGCAGCGCCCGGTCGTTCGCCCGCCGGAACGGCCCGCAGCGGCTGCGCCTGCCCGCCCGTCGGCCGGCCAGCCTGGTGCGGCATCGGCACGCCCCGGGGGCACCGCTCCCTCGACAGCGCGTCCCGGCATTCCCGGACAGCCGCGGCCCACGTATCCGTCGGCGCGTCCACTCACGCCGCCCGGTGGTCCGCGTCCGCTGCCGACACCGCCGGTCCGCACGCAGCAGCCCGGTCAGCCGCCGCGCCCGGGTCAGTATCCACAGCGGCCTGGCATGCCTTCACGGCCGCCGATGCGGCCCATGCAGGCACGCTCCGGTGGTCCGCGGCGCGATCCGCGACCGCAGATGCCTTCGGCACCGGTCGCTCCGCCACCGGTCACCCGCACGATCACGCTCGCCGAGGGCATGACCGTGAAGGATCTCGCGGACAAGCTCGATGTGCGCGTGAAGGACGTCCTCGCAAAGCTGCTGATGAAGCGGCTGATGATGACGATCAACTCGACGCTCGACACCGATACCGCCATGATGCTCGCGCGCGAGTTCGGCGCCGAGGTGCAGATGCGCAGCTTCGAGGAAGAACTGATTCAGACCGACGCCGGCATCGCGAACGCCGCCGACATCATCACGCGCGCGCCGGTCGTCACGGTGATGGGGCACGTGGACCACGGCAAGACGAGCCTGCTCGACGCGATCCGCGAGGCGCGCGTGGCAGAACGTGAGGCCGGCGGCATCACGCAGCACATCGGCGCGTACCACGTCACGATCAACGGCCGGAACATCGTGTTCCTCGACACACCGGGCCACGAGGCGTTCACGCTGATGCGCGCCCGCGGGGCCAAGGTCACCGACATCGTCGTGCTCGTGGTCGCCGCCGACGACGGCGTGATGCCGCAGACGCGCGAGGCCATCGATCACGCGAAAGCGGCCAATGTGCCGATCATCGTGGCGATCAACAAGATCGACAAGCCGGGCGCACAGGCCGAGCGCGTGAAGCGGGAACTGACGGACCTCGATCTCATGCCCGAGGAATGGGGCGGCAAGACCGTCACCGTCGAAGTCTCGGCGAAGAAGAAGACGAACATCGATCTGCTGCTCGAGATGATCCTGCTCGTCAGCGAGATCGGCGAGCTCAAGGCGAATCCGAAGAAGCACGCGACGGGCACGGTGCTCGAAGCAAAGCTGGACAAGGGGCGCGGCCCGGTCGCAACGGTGCTCGTGCAGGACGGCACGCTGCGCGTGGGCGACACGTTCATCGCCGGTCCAGTCGTCGGGCGCGTGCGCGCGCTCATCGACGATCGCGGCCGCTCGACGAAGCTCGCCGCTCCGTCGACGCCGGTGGAGGTGCTCGGCCTCACCGGCCTGCCGCAGCCGGGCGACGTGTTCCAGGTCGCCGAAGCGGCCAAGGCGCGCCAGATCGCGGCGTTCCGCGAGGAGCAGGCGAAGATCCGGGCGCTCGGCGCGAAGGGCGCGCGCCTGACACTGGAGTCGCTGCAGGCGCAGATCGCTGAAGGCGGCATGAAGGAACTGCCGATCATCATCAAGGCCGACGTGCAGGGCTCGGCGGAAGTGCTCGCCGACACGCTCACCAAGCTGTCGGACGACAAGGTGAAGATCCGGATCATCCACTCCGGGGCCGGCGCCGTCACAGAGTCGGACGTCCTGCTCGGCTCTGCCTCGAAGGCGATCATCATCGCCTTCAACGTGCGGCCCGATCGCAACGCGGAAGACATCGCGAACCGCGAGGGCATCGACATCCGCCAGCACTCGGTCATCTACAACGTGACCGACGAGATGAAGAAGGCGATGACGGGCCTGCTCGAGCCGACCTTCAAGGAAGTCCGCCTCGGCGTGGCCGAAGTGCGCGACATCTTCAAGGTCCCGAAGTTCGGCACCATCGCCGGCTGCATGGTGATGGAAGGACGTATCACGAGGTCGGGCGACACGCAGGCTCGGCTGGTCCGCGACAACGTCGTCATCCACGAAGGGCGGATCGGATCGCTCCGCCGCTTCAAGGACGATGTCAGCGAAGTGAAGACCGGCTTCGAGTGCGGCATCGGGTTCGACAAGTACAACGATTTGAAGATCGGCGACACCATCGAGGTCTTCGCGATGGAGCGGGTCGCGGTCACGGCCTGACGCGCAGGACGGGTCCCGCCCCATGGTCGTCGGGCTGCTGACCATCGACCTCTTCATCCCCGGCGCGCAGTCGCTGAAGGAGAAGCGGATGGTGCTCCGGCGACTGAAGGACCGTGTGAAGAAGTTCAACATCGCGGTGTCGGAGGTGGAGCACCAGGACCTCTGGCAGCGCGCATCGCTGGCCGTGGTGACGGTGAGCACCGATCAGGGGCACGCGGATCGCGAGCTCGCCGCCGTCGCGGACGAGATCGAGCGGGTCGAGCCGGGGCTGATCACGCGCACCGAGGTCGACTTCCTCACCTGAACCGTTCTGCTCTTCTGCGCGCGTCTCGGCCGGCCAGTTACGCGGCGGTTCGCGTCCCGGACCCGTCGCGCGCGCAAAGCCCTTTCAGCGATTCGCGATTCGCGATTAGCATTGCGAACATGTCCCAGGGATCCCGTCCCGATCGTGTCGCCGACCAGCTGCGTGGCGAGCTGGCGCTGATGCTCGCGCGCGAGGTCCACGATCCAGGTGTCGGCTTCGTCACGCTCACGCGTGTCCACGTCAGCCCCGATCTGCAACAGGCGCGTGTGTTCTACACGGCGCTCGGCGACGACAAGAGCCGGGCGAACACCGCACGCGCGCTCGAGCGCGCGGCGCCGTTCCTGCGCCGCCAGATCGGGTCGCGCCTGCGATTGAAGCGCGCGCCGGAACTGAAATTCATCTACGATGAATCCGTCGCCGGACAGGACCGGATCGAGCAGATCCTCCACGACCTCCACGCTCAGCCGCAGAGCGAAATCGAACCCGATGAGTAACGGTCGCGAATTACAGCGGATCGTGGATGCGATCCATCAGCGTCAGCGCTTCGTCGTTTCGTCGCATGCCCGCCCCGACGGCGATTCGATCGGTTCACAGCTCGCGTTCGCTTACGCGATCCGTGCGATCGGCAAAGACGTGACGGTCGTGAACCGGGATGCCGCGCCGGCGCCCCTCATGGCGTTCCCCGGCGTGCCGGACATCCAGCTCGCCTCATCGGTGGACGGCGAGTACGACGCGGCGGTCATCATGGAATGCGGCGACCTGGGACGGCCCGGCGTGGCCGGACTCGATCGCTATTTCCTGATCAACATCGACCACCATCCCGGCAACACCGGCTACGGCGACATCAACTGGTTCGACCCGTCGGCCGCAGCCTGTGGCGAGATGGTCTTCGACCTCGTGAACGCGCTCGGCGTGCCGCTGACCCAGGAGATCGCCACCCACGTCTACCTGGCGATCCTCACCGACACCGGCTCGTTCCACTACTCCAGCATCTCGCCGCGCACGTTCGAGATCTGCCGGCTGACGCTCGAAGCGGGGGTGGACCCGGTCTCCGTCGCGCGGAGTGTCTACGACAGCAACAACATGGGCCGGCTGAAGCTGTTCGGGTCGGTCCTGAGCGCGATGCAGATCGACCCCTCGGGGCGGATTGCGATCGTCTACCTCGATCACGAGATGGCGCGCGCCGCCGGCGGCACCTACGAGGACACCGAAGGGCTGATCAACCTGCCGCTGACCGTCAAGGAGATCCAGGCGGTCGTCTTCTTCAAGCAGAACGAGGGCGACGAGTATCGCGTCAGCATGCGGTCGAAGGGCGAGATCGACATCGGCGGGGTCGCGAAGGAGTTCAGCGGCGGCGGCCACAAGAACGCCGCGGGCTGCACGGTCACAGGGGCCATCGACTCGCTCCAGAAGCTCTTTCTCGAGAAGATCGAGCAGGCGATCGATGGACGGCCTGCTCACAATTGACAAGCCCGAGGGCCCGACATCGCATGACGTCGTAGCGGTCGTGCGCCGCGTGCTGTCCGAGAAGCGCGTCGGGCATACGGGCACGCTCGATCCGATGGCGAGCGGCGTCCTGGTGCTGGTCGTCGGCCGCGCCACGCGGCTCGCGCGGTTCTTCGGCAGCGACGAGAAGACCTACGACGCAGCGGTTCGCCTCGGCCAGCGCACAGACACCTACGACGCGCTGGGCCGCCCCGTCGGCGCCGTCTACACGGGACCCTGGCCCGATCGCGCGGCAGTCGACGCGGCGCTCGCGGCGTTCCGTGGAACGTTCCTCCAGCAGCCGCCGGCTTTCTCCGCCAAGAAGATCGCCGGTCGACGCAGCTACGACATGGCGCGCCGGGGAGTGCGGCAGGACGCCGGGGCCGATCCCGGCGACGCCGCTCCGACCCTGCCGGCGCCGGTGGCCGTGACCGCCCGCTCGATCGACCTGCTGGAGGCGCTGGACGACGTCATCAGGCTCAGGGTGGTCTGTTCGGCAGGCTTCTACGTCCGCTCGCTGGCCCACGATCTCGGGGAGTCGCTCGGGATGGGCGCCCACCTCGCGGCGTTGCGGCGGACCGCCTGCGCCGGCGTCACGCTGGACGTCGCGCTGCCGCTCCGGCGGCTGCAGGCGGTCGACGGTCCCGATGCCGCACAGGCGGCGCTGGTGCCACTGGAGCAGATGCTGCCGGACCTGCCAGCCCTGGGGCTGACGGCCGACGGCGTCACACGGGCCGGCTGCGGCCGCGACCTGGGACCTGGCGATGCGGCGGCCGGCTTCGCCGGCACGCTGGAAGCGCTCGCCCGGGCGCCGTCAGCACACGTCCGGCTTGTGGGCCCGACCGGTCGCCTGGTCGGCATCGCGGAACCCGCGGGGTCGTCGGGTCTTTTGCACCCCGTTGTTGTCCTGATGTAACATGTTGATCTTGTTCGAGTAATCGATTTCCAGACAGACGGCGCATCCGGTCCCGCACAGGGTTCTGGGGCGCGCGTGGAGGGATACGCAGTGGCACTTTCGAAGGATCGCAAGAACGAGTTGATCGGCTCCTACAAGACGCACGACGCGGACACCGGATCGCCGGAAGTTCAGGTCGCCATTCTCAGCGAGCGCATCAACTACCTCACCGAGCACTTCAAGACGCACGCGAAGGATCATCATTCTCGCCGCGGGCTGCTCATGCTGGTCGGCCGCCGACGCCGGCTGCTCGACTACGTCAAGTCAAAGGACGCGCAGCGTTACGCGGATCTGATCAAGCGGCTGAACATCCGCAAGTAGCCGCGTTCGGTCCCTCCCACCATTTTCTTTTGTGATGTGCGATCTATGACAACGCGCGAAGTAGCAGTTGGCAGCGGTTCCCTCAAGTTCGAAACAGGCAAGCTGGCCAAGCAGGCCGGCGGTTCGGTGATCGTCAGGTCGGGTGACTCGGTGGTGCTCGTCACCGCCTGCCGCGCGTCGAACGCCCGCGAAGGGATCGACTTCCTCCCCCTGACCGTCGACTACCGCGAATACACATACGCGTCGGGGCGTATTCCCGGCGGATTCTTCAAGCGGGAAGGCAAGCCGTCGGAGAAGGAAGTCCTGACGAGCCGTTGCATCGACCGGCCGATCCGGCCGCTCTTCCCCTCCGGCTGGCGCTTCGAGACGCAGATCATTGCGCTCGTGCTCTCCGCCGACACCGAAAACGACACCGACGTCCTGGCAATCACGGGCGCGTCGGCCGCCCTCGCCCTGTCGGACGTCCCCTTCGAGAAGACCATCGCGGGCGTGCGCGTCGGCCTCGTCGACGGCCAGTACGTCATCAACCCCACCTTCGAGCAGCGCAAGACCAGCAAGCTGGATATCGTCGTCGCCGGCAGCCGCGACGGGCTCGTGATGGTGGAAGCGGGCGCGAAGGAAGTGACCGAGGAGCAGGTCGTCGAGGCGCTCGAAGCGGCGCACACAGCAATCAAGAAGATCGTCGCGACGATCGACGACATCGCGAAGGAAGCCGGCAAGAAGAAGCAGGCGGTCGCGAAGAAGGAGATCGGCCACGACTTCTACCGCGAGGTCGAGGAGAAGGTGCTCGCGCCGCTGACCGAAGCGATGCGCATCCGCGGCAAGCTGGAGAACTACGACCGCGTCGACCAGGTGCTCGAGGAGTTCGTCGCGGACATTCCCGAGGGAGAAATCCAGCGGAAGGTCGAGGCGAAGCAGATCTTCAAGGACCTCAAAGAGAAGGTCCTCCGCGACGAAGTGCTCGAGCACAACGTGCGGCTCGACGGCCGCAAGTTCGACGAGGTGCGGCCGATCTGGATCGAAACCAGCGTCCTTCCGCGCACGCACGGCTCCGCCGTGTTCACGCGCGGCGAGACGCAGGCGCTCGTCACCTGCACGCTCGGCACCGCCGAGGACGCACAGAAGGTGGAGAGCTTCGAGGGAGAGCAGTGGAAGAGCTTCATGCTCCACTACAACTTCCCGCCGTTCTCAGTCGGCGAGGTCGCGTTCCTGCGCGGCCCCGGCCGGCGTGAGGTCGGACACGGTGCGCTCGCCGAGCGCGCCCTGACGCCGATGGTGCCGGGCGAAGAGCAGTTCCCGTACACGGTCCGCGTCGTGTCCGACATCCTCGAGTCGAACGGCTCGTCGTCGATGGCGTCGGTGTGCGGCGGGTCGCTCGCGATGATGGACGCCGGCGTGCCGCTGAAGGCGCCGGTCGCCGGCATCGCGATGGGTCTGGTCATGGACGAGAAGTCCGGCAAGTACGCCGTCCTCTCGGACATCGCAGGCGCCGAGGACCACTACGGCGACATGGACTTCAAGGTCGCCGGGACCGCTGAGGGGATCACCGCGCTGCAGATGGACATCAAGGTGTCCGGCATCACCACTGAGGTCATGCGCAAGGCGCTCGAGCAGGCGCGCCGCGGCCGCATGCACATCCTCGGCAAGATGCAGGAGGCGCTCGCCTCGCACCGCAACAACATCTCGGCGTTCGCGCCGCGCATCGTCACCATCCGCATCCCGGTGGACAAGATCCGCGACGTCATCGGGCCGGGCGGCAAGATGATCCGCAGCATCATCGAGCGCACGGGCGTGAAGATCGACGTCGAGGACGATGGCCGCGTGAACGTGGCGTCGGCCGATGGCGCTTCCGCGCAGAAGGCCATCACGATCATCCAGGAGCTGACCGCCACCCCCGAGCTCAACAAGACGTATCTCGGGAAGATTCAGCGCATCACGGACTTCGGCGCGTTCGTGGAAATCATGCCGGGCACCGATGGCCTGCTGCACGTCTCCGAGATCGCCAACCACCGCGTGAAGGACGTGCGGGACGAGCTGAAGGAAGGCGAACAGATCCTCGTGAAGGTGATCAACATCGACCCCACGGGCAAGATTCGCCTGAGCCGCAAGGCGCTGCTGCAGGAAGAGGGCGCGGCGCCGAAGGCCTAACTCGCGAACGCGGAACTCAGAAGTCGGGACTCCCCGTCCCGACTTCTGAGTCACCGTACCCTCCCCCGTTCCGTCAGTTCTGGGTTTGCCCTTCTAAGTTCGAACTTCCGAAATCCCTCGCCGCCGCGACGCGCTCGCAGATCGGCGGGTGACTGTAGAACAGCCATCGCACGATCGCCGACGGTTCCTCCTCGGCCAGGTTCTGCGCGGCGAGCCGGCGCATCGCGGAGATGAAGGCCGGCGCGTTGCCGGTGAGCGTCAGCGCGAAGCGGTCGGCGCGCCGCTCGTGGGCGCGCGAGAGCGCGTTCGCTGCCGGCACCGTGACGAGCGACACCGCCCCTGCCGCCAGCAGCAGGACAGGCAGCCCCGCCACATCGTCAGGCCCGCGAAGGCCGACGGCCGGAACTGCGAACTGCAGCAGCAGCGCCGCGGCCAGGAACCCAGCCAGGATCAGGCAGGACTCGAGGGCGATGCCCTTCCAGATGTCGTTGTGCACGTGGTGCGCGAGCTCGTGCGCGAGGACTACCTCAATCTCATCGTCCGAGTAGTCCGCAAGCATGGTGTCGGAGACGAGGATCCGACGCGTGCCGCCGATGCCGGCGAGCGCCGCATTGGCCTTGCTCGTCTTCTCGCCCAGCCCCCACTCGAACACGTCGAGCACGCGGGCGCCCGCACGATCGGCGAGGGCCAGCAGCCGGGCCCTGAGCGTCGCGCGCGCGAGCGGCTTCAGCGAGTAGAACAGCGGCAGCAGCAGGACCGGACCCAGGTTGGCGAGGGCGATCACGATCCCCGCGAACACCGCCCCGGCTGGCAGCCACCAGAACACCGGAAAGCGGTGGATCAGGAAGTAGAGGATCGACGCCGCGCCGGCGCCGAGCACAACTGCCAGCGCCAGCGCCTTCGCCTGGTCCTGCAGCCAGGCCGCGTGCGTCAGCCGTGACAGCCCGTATCGCCGCTCCAGCACGAAGCCGCCGTAATAGGCCAGCGGCAGGGCCCCCACCTCATTGAACAGCGTGAGCAGCACCGCGTAGACGCCGATGCCCGCTGCTGGTACGGCGCTCGCGGGAAGGACGGCGGCCGCGATGAACTCCGCCGCGCCGCGCAGCGCCACGCTTCCGCCGCTGGCGACGAGCGCGCCCAGAAACACCATGCTCCAGCCGAGCGACCCGACGTGGACGTACCGCTTGAGCCTGTTGTAACGCGACGCCCTGTCTTCGTTCACGGGACCGCGCGAAGCTGGATGTTGCCGTTGATCGTGTTGAGCTCGACTGGGGTTCCGCCGTCGTTCAGCCGGCCGCGCATCCGCCTCCGGGATCGCTCTCCCGACTGCTCGAAGGGAAGGTCCCCGGCGTCGATCGTGCCGTTAGTGACGTTGGCCGCCACGTTGACGTTGGCTGTCGCTGGCAGCGCGAGCTCGATGGAGCCGTTAGTCGAGCGGAGATCGACCGGATCCTCGCCCACCGCGGCCACGCTCACGGCGAGGCTGCCGTTGGTCGATCGCGCGTCGACCCCGCCGCGCAGGCCGGTACCGCTGACGTTGCCGTTCGTCGTCGACGCGACCACAGAGCCGCTGAGGTCCGTAAGGGTGATGTTGCCACCTGCGGCGCGCAGCCGCGCCTTGACGCCTTTGGGCACCGTGACGTGGAAGTTGACCTCGACCTCGACGCCGATGAGGATGCCGCCGAGTCCCTCGTTGCGGATTATCACTTTCTCAGGCGCGACTTCTTCGACGATGCGGATCCGCTCGACCATCGGGGCTGCGATCGCGTCATTGCCCGCGTGGATGATCCGCTCTGCGCGGACCTCGACCGCCCCGGCATCGGATCCGCGCACGTCGATCGACCCGGCTGCGCCGACAATCTGCAGCTCGCCACCGGGCGCGAGCGTGTAGCTGCGCGTCCACTCGTCGGATGCGCGCCCCTCCAGGCGTCCGCGCCGCCCGTCGCACGCGGCGAGCGAGAGTGCGGCAGCCACGCAGGACGCGGCGGCAACGCCCGCCCGCGTGCCCGGAATGCGCAACATCCGGCTGGAGCGGGTCCTCTCGGTCATGTCGATCATCCAGGCGCGCGGCGCGCGCGGCTGTAGCTCAGACTGTAATGCTAATTCAGCTGGACGGAGATCAGCTTCGAGACGCCGGGCTCCTCCATCGTCACGCCGTACAGCCTGTCCGCGACTTCCATCGTCTTCTTGTTGTGCGTGATGAGGATGAACTGGGTGTGGCTGCTGCATCTCCGCAGCATCTCGACGAAGCGGCCCACGTTGGCGTCGTCGAGCGGCGCGTCGACCTCGTCGAGGAGGCAGAAGGGGGTCGGCTTGAACATGAAGAGGGCGAAGATGAGCGAGATCGCGGTCAGCGCCTTCTCGCCGCCCGACAGCAGCTGAACGCTCTGCAGCTTCTTGCCCGGCGGCTGCGCGACGATCTCGATTCCGCTCTCGAGCGGGTCGTTCTCGTCGATCAGCGTGAGCCCCGCACGGCCGCCGCCGAACAGGGTGCTGAACGTCTCCTGGAAGTTGCGGTTGATCGCGCTGAAAGCCTCGACGAACCGATGGCGCGTGGTCTCGTCGATCCGCTTGATCGCCTCGCTGGTCTGCGCGATCGAGTCGATGACGATGCGCGAGACGGAGCCGGTCGTCGCGGCGCCTCCCTTGGCGCCGGACGCCGCGGGCTTCGACGACGCCACCGGGGCGGTCGCCGAGGCGCGAGACCAGGGTGAGGGCGTCGGTGCCGCGGCGGGCGCGGCGTCCGGCATCCGGCGCACCTTCACGCCGAACAGGTCCGCGCGCAGCGAGTAGACGACCGCGAAGACGAAGAACCACAGCAGTACGGGAAACCCACGCGCAGCAGGAGGAGGGTCAGTTCACTCACCGGAGCGGTCCGCCGTTCCTGACATCACCGTCGCGCACGTCGAAGACACGCGTCGCGTCCTCGGCCGGGGCGGGCGGCCGGGGCGGAGCCGCCGGCGCGACGACGCGGAAGACGATGTCGGTGCGGCCGATCGTCACGGTGGAGTCGGGTGCCAGGCGCGGCTTCGGTGACCTTCTGACCGTTCAGGAGCGTGCCGTTGGTCGACTGCAGATCGCGCACCATCGCGCGCTCGCCGTCCCACAGGATCTCGACGTGCTTGCGGCTCGTGCCCGCGTTGGAGATCGTGATGTCGGCGTCGCTGCCGCGCCCGATGACCGTGCGCGACTTCGACGATCGGATGCCGCTTGCCCTCGATGTCGAGGCACTCCGCGCCAGGCGACGCGGCCCTCGGCGGTGGCCGACTCGACGCGGAGCGTGCCCGTGGCGAGCTGGTCGTCGTGCTTGAGCGTGATCCAGACGGGCCCCGCGAACGAGTAGCCCTGGGACTTGGCGTGCTTGTGCACCAGCGTGTCCAGCTCGTGGCCGAGCGCACCGCCGAGCGTGCGCATGCTGCTCGTCGTCGGCCGTCGACAGATGCACCGTGAACGTGTTCGGCGCGAGGATGCGATCCCGGCTCACGATGGCGGCCTTCTTGTCGAGCTCGCTGCCGCAGCGCGGATGCGATCTCGACGGGCTGGATGCCGCTGCGGAAGGTCTTCGCGAACGCGCTGTTGACGGCGCGCTTGAGACCCTTCTCGAAACTGTCTAGTAGTCCCACACGACTCCTCAGGCAGGTGGTGCCGGTCGGTACATGCTAATTGCATAGTCTGTGTTGCCCGTGGATCCCCGGTGCACCGCGGACGCGGGGCGCCGCGTTCGCTCGGGCCCGCGCAGATTCGGGAGGCAGGATGCTGCGTGATATCCTCGGGAAGTTGAGTTGCACCGCGTCTTCGGACGCCGCATCTCGCGCGAGTGGCGGAATAGGCAGACGCGCTGGCTTCAGGTGCCAGTGTCCGAAAGGACGTGGGGGT
>CAVVIG010000011.1:0-322802 GCA_963748265.1 uncultured Acidobacteriota bacterium
TCAAGCTCAATACCAACGAAAACCCCTATCCGCCGAGCCCGCGCGTCATCGATGCGATCCGTCGCATCCCCGCCGATGCGCTGCGCCGCTATCCGTCGCCAATGGCGGACGAATTCCGCCGCGCGGCGCACGCCTCCACGGCGTGTCGCCCGAGTGCATTCTGGCCGGCAACGGCAGCGACGACATCCTGCAGATCGCGCTCGCGGACCTACTGCGGTCCCGGCGACGTGCTGGCCTGCCCAGACCCGACCTACTCACTCTATCCGGTGCTCGCGGAACTGGCGGATGTCGAGTTCGGCCGGTGCCCTGGGAGAGCGACTGGCGGTTGCCGATCGATGCGCTGCTGCGGCGGACCGCGCGCGATCTTCTTCGCCAATCCCAACTCGCCGTCAGGCACGGGGTGCCGCTCGCAGACGTCGAGGCGCTGGCATCCCGGACCGAGGCGCTGGTGCTCGTGGACGAGGCCTACGCGGACTTCGCCGAGGGCAACTGCCTCGAGCCTGCTCGAGCGACGGCGAACTTACTCATCACCCGAACGCTGAGCAAGGGCTACGGCCTGGCCGGCCTGCGATTTGGCTACGCCGTCGGCCATCCGGCCGTGATCGCGCAGATGGCCAAGGTCAAGGACAGCTACAACTGCGACGCGATAGCGATTGTGGCGGCGTGCGCCGCGCTCGACGATCAGGAGTACGCCCGCGCCAGCTGGCAGGTCGCGTATCCGCGCGGAGCGAGCGCGTGTCGTCGAGCTGAGCGCCGCCGCTTCTCGGTCATTCCCAAGCCAGGGAATTTCCTGCTGGCCACCACGCCGGGCGTCAGCGGCCGCCGCCCGCTCTACGCCGCGCTCAAGCACGGGGGCGTGCTCGTCCGCTTCTTCGACAAGCCCGCGCTGGCGACAAGGTGCGGATCAGATCGGCACCCCGAAGAGAACGACGCGTTGCTGGCGGCGCTCGACGTCGCCTTCGCCGGCGATCGGTTGTCCGCTAGTCCAGGCGCACGCGGCGCAGTCGCAACGCGTTCGCGATGACCGAGACTGAACTGAACGTCATCGCGGCGCTCGCGATCATCGGGCTCAGCAGCAGGCCGAAGAACGGATACAGCACGCCCGCCGCGATCGGCACGCCGAGCACGTTGTAGACGAATGCGAAGAACAGGTTCTGCCGGATGTTGCCCATCGTCGCGCGGCTCAGCCGCCGCGCGCGCACGATGCCGCGCAGGTCGCCCTTCACCAGCGTGACGCCGGCACTCTCCATCGCGACATCCGTCCCGGTTCCCATCGCAATGCCGACGTCGGCCTGCGCGAGAGCCGGCGCGTCGTTGATGCCGTCGCCCGCCATCGCCACCGTTCGCCCTGCTGCTGCAGGCGCTTGACGACCGCGGCTTTCTGATCGGGCAGCACGTCCGCCTCGACCCGATCGATGCCGACCGAGCGAGCGACGGCCTCCGCCGTCGTGCGGTTGTCGCCGGTCAGCATCACGATCCTGAGGCCCTCCTGGCGCAGCGCCTGGATGGCCTCCGCGGTCGTCGCCTTGACCGGGTCGGCGACGCCGAGGAGTCCCGCCGGCTTGCCGTCGATGGCGACGAACATGACGTCTGGCCCTGCGCCGCAGCGCGTCGGCGCGCTCCGGGAGCGGCCGGCGTCCACGCCGAGCGCCTCGAGATGCGCGTGGTTCCCGACCGCGACGCGACGACCGTCGACCGTGCCGGCGACGCCCTTGCCGGTTACCGACTCGAACTCTCTGACGTCGGCGATCGCCACATCGCGCTCGCGTGCGCCCGCGACGATGGCGGCCGCCAGCGGGTGTTCGCTCACGTGCTCGAGGGCTCGCGGGAAGGCGGAGCAATGCCGCCTCGTCGATGCCGCCGATCGGCTCGACGGTCACCAGCGTCGGCTTGGCCCTCCGTCAGCGTGCCGGTCTTGTCCACGACGAGCGTCGTGACCTTCTCGAGAATCTCCAGCGCTTCGGCGTTGCGGATAAGCACGCCGGCTTCCGCGCCCGCGGCCGGTGCCGACCATGATCGACATCGGCGTGGCGAGACCGAGCGCGCACGGGCACGCGATGATGAGCACAGCGACCGCGTTGACGAGCGCATGCGCCAGCCGAGGCTCGGGCCCGAACTTCGCCCACACGACGAACGTCACGACGGCGACGGCAATGACCATCGGCACGAACCACGCCGAGACGGTGTCGGCCAGCCGCTGAATCGGCGCGCGCGATCGCTGCGCCTCGCCGACCATGCGAACGATCTGCGCGAGCAGCGTGTCGCGCCCGACCCGCCGCGCTTCCATCACGAACGTCCGGTGCCATTAACGGTGCCGCCGGTCAGCGGTGCGCCCGGGGTCTTCTCGACCGGCATCGGCTCGCCGGTCACCATCGATTCGTCGACGGTGGTCGTGCCATCGATGACGACGCCGTCGACAGGGACACGTTCGCCAGGACGGACGCGCAGGTGGTCGCCCACATGCACGTGCTCGAGCGGGACGTCTCGCTCGGTGCCGTCGGCTCGACGCGACGAGCGGTCGTCGGCGCGAGGCCGAGCAGGCTGCGAATCGCCGCGCTCGTCCGCGAACGCGCCCGCAGCTCGAGCACCTGGCCGAGCAGCACGAGGACGACGATCACCGCAGCAGGTTCGAAGTAGACCGCAACCTCGCCCATCATGCGGAACGAGTCGGGAAAGAGGCCCGGCGCCAGCGTCGCGACGACGCTGTAGCCGAACGCCGCGCCGACGCCAAGCGCGATGAGCGTGAACATGTTCAGGTGCCGGTTGACCAGCGACGCCCATCCGCGGACGAAGAACGGCCAGCCTCCCCAGAGGACGACCGGCGTCGCAAGCGCGAAGAGGATCCAGTTCACCCAGCCATGCGGCACGATCGACTGCAGCGGCTGGCCCGGCAGCATCTCCGACACCATGAACGCGAGAATCGGCGCCGTCATCACCGCTGACCAGCGGAACCGGCGCGACATGTCATCGAGCTCAGGGTTCCGGTCCTCGACCGTGACCGTGCGCGGCTCGAGCGCCATGCCGCAGATCGGGCACGCGCCTGGCGCGTCGCGCACGATCTCCGGGTGCATGGGGCAGGTCCACTCGGTCTTCGTGACCGGCATGACGTCCACGGGCTCGAGCGCCATGCCGCATTTCGGGCAGGCGCCAGGTCCCTTCTGACGCACCTCCGGGTCCATGGGGCACGTGTACTCGCGCTCCATGTCGGCCGGCGTCGCGATCGGAGCGGGGCGGTCGCCGAGGAACGACTCGGGGTCGGCCTGGAACCGTTCGAGACAGCTCTCGTGACAGAAGTAGTAGGTCTGGCCCTTGTACGGGTGTGCCCGACGGCATCGTCGGGCGAGATGGTCATCCCGCAGACCGGGTCGAGCACTTCAGCCGGAGCCACAGCCGTGGGGTCGTCAGAGCTGCGTGACATGCGAGTGGCCTCCGCCCTGCTCACGAGGGCAGATCCTCAGCATGACACACTCAGGCCGGGCGGATGTCGGTACTCGACGAAGAGGGTGCCGGTCTTCGCGTAGAGCCTGTGCGTGCGCAGCTGCAGCGACAGGCGAGGTCCGGCGGCTGCCGGGAAGAGCGGGAGTCCCCCGCCGAGCAGCACGGGCACGATCGCCACGTCGACGCCGTCGACGAGCCCCGCGCGCGCGAGCCCGGTGAAGAGCTCCCCGCCGCCCCACAGCCAGAGCGGCTTGCCCTCGCCCGACTGCTTCAGCGCGCGGACGTGCGCGACGCCGTCCTTCGCGAACGTCACGCTGTCGCGCTCACCTTCCGGCAGCGTGCGGGAACAGACATGGACCGGGATCGGCGGGCCGGGGCTCCCGCCAGTGGCCAGGTACACGTCGTACGACTTGCGTCCCATCACGAGGCCGCTGAACGAGGCGTACATCGCCGCAAAGTCGATGTCGGGATTGACGACGATCCAGTCGGTACTCGCCGTCGGGTCCGGCGATGTAGCCGTCCAGGCTTGCGGCGACGGAGTAGCGAAGCTGCCGCATGCTGGCCTCCAGCCCAGAGTGGCCGTCATTCTACGCGAGGCTGGAAGCGCGTATCATTGGCCGCGGCAGAGGTCCAGTTGTCCCTGAGACAAGGGTGCTCGATGAGTGATTGGCGCACGGTGTGCGGCATCCGCCGCGCCGGCGTGGCGCTGGCCCTGGCGGCCGGCGTGTCATGCCTGCCGGCGCTCGCACAGCAGTCGCAACAGCCGCTCGACGTCATTTACGTCCCGACCCCTGCGGCCGTCGTCAAGAAAATGCTGGAGACCGCGAAAGTCGGCCCTGGCGACGTCGTCTACGACCTGGGCTCGGGCGACGGGCGGATCGTGATTTCCGCGGTCCGCGACTTCGGCGCCTCGCGCGGCGTCGGCATCGAACTGGATCCGCAACGGAACGTCGAAGCGCGCCGCAACGCGGCTGCCGCGGGCGTGGCGGATCGCGTGAAGTTCGTCGAGCGTGACCTTTTCACGGCTGACTTCTCACCGGCAACCGTCATCGCCCTCTATCTGCTGCCGGGGATGAACGTCCGGCTGCAGCCGTCGCTGAAAGCGCTGAAGGCCGGCACGCGCATCGTCTCCCACAACTACGACATGGGGCCAGGCTGGAAACCGGCGCGCAGCTTCGTCGTCGACAACAGCCTCGTGCACTTCTGGACGGTGCCGAAGCGCTGATCGCCGACGTTCACGAAGGACGCAGGCACGAAGAACTCTGGTGGTTCCTTCGTGGCTTTGCGCCTTCGTGCGGTTGGCGAGCGCTGCTGCAGCGGGGATCAGGGAAGAAGCACCCGTCCGTTCGGGGAGCGCCGGCCCTGGGCACGCCGTCGCTGGACGAACCGGAACGCTCTCGACGCAACCACGTGCGAGTCGCGAAGCGATGCTGCGAGCAGCACCGCCCGTCCCCATGGCGTGGGCCGGCACTCGTACACGCGCTGCAGGGCAGTCCGCCCGAGATCGGGATCCGCCGCGAAGGCGCTCAGCGCGAACTTCCACGCCGCTGCAATCATCACGTCGTCGGTGGCGTCGATGTAGCCGAACCACTTGAGCAGGATGCGGACGCGGCTTTCGTTCATCGGTCCCCAGTAGGCGGGGTTGCGCGAGGCGCCGGACTCCAGCAGCCGGTAGTTGGAGACGATGTGCGGCTGGTAGCGGAATGCGTAGCGCTCCGCGATCCGGAGCCACATGTCGTAGTCCTCGAAGAACAGGCTTTCGTCGTAGCCGCCGACCACACGGCCGCCTGCCGACCAGAGACGCGCAGAAGGACGTGTGCCGGACGGGAAGCCGCATTAGAATCGTTCCGCCGGCTGTCCGAAGGGGAGCCCCATCATGGGATCGAGAACGAACGGTACGCGCGTGTCCGCATCCATCGTCGGAGTGTCTGTCGCAGCCCTGACCGCCGTGACGATGGCGCAACAGGGGCGGGTCGCTGCACTGTTCGCTGACGACCAGAAACGCAACGCGTCGCTCGCCCAGAGCTTCACGACAGCCGAGTTGCCCGCGACGAGCGGCGCCAGCGTTCCCCTTCACGTGTACCTCAGCGCCGGAGATCTCGAGCGGGCCTTCGACGGAGCCGAGTTCCGTCCCGACGCGACGATTGTCCCCACGAACACCGATCTGCAGATCGCGGCTCCGGAGCCGGCGACCCAGCGTGTGCTGATCGATCGCGTTCAGAAACAGCCGGCCGTCATGCGGAGCCTGGAAGGCCAGGTCGCAGCGCGCCGGCAACAGGCGTCAGCGCCAACAGGCGGAGAGCCGGGGCTCCTTCGCATCGGCATCGATTCGTTCGTGGCGCATCTCGCGTCGGGCGACGGTGCCCAGGGTGCCTTCCCGAAAGCGGCCTGCCTCGTGGCGACGGACTTCGCAAACGGCGGCGCCGTCGATCGACGCGAGCTGTTCCTGCAGGATCGCATGCGCCAGGGGATCAGCGCGTGCCTCACTGCGCTCGACGGAGAAGGCGCGCGATCGCTGGTTCTACCGCTGCTGGGAGCCGCGAGCTCCACCACGCAGACCAACGACGTGATGTATGAGGGCCAGCGCGCACTCAAGGAGTGCCGCCTGCTCAACTCGACGGCGGGGATTGCCCTCGGCATTCACGACTTCGCCGTGCGGCGTCGCAATCTGCAGGAGATCGGCATCGTGCAGTGGGACAAGGAAATCACCGGCATGTTCAGCGCGCCGGTCGGCAGCCGCGCGGAGCGGACCGCGCAGACGGCGTACGCCGCCTACGCCAGTCAGATCAAAGACGTCCTTCAGAAGGGGCTGGCCGGCCAGAAGATCACGGCGAGCGATCTCCAGGGTAACTGCGGCCAGATCCTCAACGGCAAGTAGCTCCGCGCGTGACTCCTCTCGACGATCTCCCGCGGGAACTGCTGGCTCAGGCCGCGTTCCTCCGGGATCGCGAGCCCGTGTACGAGCGGCTGCTCGCTCCGTTGGGGGACGCGATACGTGGAGAGTTCGGCTCACGACTGGCGAGGCTGTGGGCCGATCGCACCTTCAACTCGACATATGAACGGCCGCTCCTGTTGCTTGCCGCGCTTCGCTATGACGCGCTCTGCGAGAGCGTGAGTCATCCACTTTATGGCGCGCTGGCGGAAGAGCCCCCACGGGTGGATGCCGTCACCCCAGAGGCACTCGCCGCCGCGTTATCGCCGACACGGACCGGCCTGGAACAGGCTCTGCGCGAGCGTGCTGTCCAGACGAACGAGACCTCCCGCGCGGTGGCATGGCTGTGGCCGGCGCACCTGCTGTCGTTGGTGGGCGAACGCCGCTCGATGGCCCTGGTCGACCTGGGTGCGAGCGCGGGCTTGAACCTCATCGCCGACGACCTTCCCACCCTGTGGGTCGACGACCACGAGGTTCCCATTCCGCTTGAACCCCGTCCGCCGATCGCACAGCGGCTCGGGTTGGACGTCGCTCCGCTCGACGTGCGCGACAGCGACGATGCGATGTGGCTGCGGGCGTGCGTATGGCCAAGTGACCGGCCAAGACTCGCACGGTTGTCGCACGCAATCGACGCCTTCATCGCCAGGAGCGGCCGCACTGGTGCGCCCGCCCTCGAGGCCTGCGCCCTGGCCGACGCGCCTGCTCGACTCTCGCCGCTTCCAGGCAGCATGTTCGTGCTCTGCGTGCAAACGATTGTGCGGGACTACCTGGCCGCCGCCGAGCGGGAGCGGTACGAGGCCGGCATGCGGCAGTTCCTGATGAGCCGACCGCCGCAGTCGGCCCTCATCGCCGAACTTGAAGTCGATCCCGGGAGCCTCGAGTACGCCGGGAAGAGCGCAACACTGGTGGTGCGGTTCAGGACGACAGAGGGCAGGCTGAACGAGCTCGTGATGGCGCGCACGCATCCGCATCCGCGACAGCTGTTTACAAACGCGGAGGCCATCCGGGCGTTCACCAGCGCCTTTCGCCCTGACTGACACTCGGTGGCATGATCGCGAACATGGCCCTCCCCAGGCAGCACGCCGCAGACAGCCACGACCTGATCCGAGTTCAGGGCGCTCGCGAAAACAACCTGAAAGACGTCAGCGTCGACATCCCCAAGCGGCGGCTGACGGTGTTCACCGGCGTGTCGGGATCGGGCAAGTCGTCACTGGTGTTCGGCACAATCGCGGCGGAGTCGCAGCGGCTGATCAACGAAACCTACAGCGCGTTCGTGCAGGGATTCATGCCGACGCTGGGACGCCCGGAAGTCGACGTCCTGGACGGGCTGACGACCGCGATCATCGTCGACCAGGAGCGGATGGGTGCCAACTCGCGCTCGACGGTCGGCACGGCAACCGACGCCAACGCGATGCTGCGGGTGCTTTTCAGCCGGCTCGGCAAACCGCACATCGGCTCGTCCAACGCCTTCTCCTTCAACGTCCCGTCGGTCCGCGGGGCGGGGGCAATCACGATCGAGAAGGGCGCCGGCAAGACCGAGAAGCGCACGTTCACGGTGAGCGGCGGCATGTGCCCGAAGTGCGAGGGCATGGGCTCTGTCACCGACATCGACCTGTCGCAGCTGTACGACAGCAGCAAGTCGCTCAACGAAGGTGCAATCACGATCCCCGGCTACACGGCCGATGGCTGGCAGGTGCGCATCTTCGGAGCGTCGGGCTTCCTGGACCCGGACAAGCCGATCCGCAGAGTACTCCAGGAAAGAGCTCCACGACTTCCTCTACAAGGAACCGACCAAGGTGAAGGTCGAGAAGTTGAACCTTACCTACGAGGGCCTCGTTCCGCGGATCCAGAAGTCGTTCCTGTCCAAGGACGTGGACGCGCTGCAGCCGCACATCCGCGCGTTCGTGGAGCGCGCCGTCACCTTCACCACCTGTCCCGAGTGCGGCGGCACACGCCTCAACGGGGCCGCCCGGTCCTCGAAGATCAAGGGGATCAACATCGCCGACGCCTGCGCGATGCAGATCAGCGACCTGGCCGAGTGGGTACGCGGCCTGAAGGAGCCGTCCGTCGCGCCGCTGCTGGCGACGCTGCGCGAGACGCTCGACTCGTTCGTGGAGATCGGACTCGGCTATCTCGGTCTCGACCGGCCGTCCGGCACGCTGTCGGGCGGCGAGGCACAGCGCATCAAGATGATCCGCCACCTGGGGTCGTCGCTCACGGACGTCACGTACGTCTTCGACGAACCGACGATCGGGCTGCATCCCCACGACATCCAGCGGATGGACGACCTGCTGCTGCGGCTGCGCGACAAGGGCAACACCGTCCTCGTAGTCGAGCACAAGCCGGAGACGATCGCGATCGCGGACCACGTCGTCGACCTCGGACCCGGTGCTGGCACCGCCGGCGGCGAGGTGGTCTTCGAGGGCACCGTCGATGGACTGCGGAGCAGCAGCACGCTCACCGGGCGTCACCTGAACGACCGCGCCTCCCTGAAGCCGTCGGTGCGGACGCCATCGGGAGCGATCAAGGTGCGCGGCGCCCGTACGCACAACCTGCAGAACGTCAACGTCGACATCCCGCTCGGCGTGCTCGTGGTGGTGACCGGCGTGGCCGGATCGGGCAAGAGCTCACTGGTCCACGGCTCGGTATCTGGCCGGGACGGAGTGGTGTCGGTGGACCAGACCGCGATCCGTGGCTCGCGGCGGAGCAACCCGGCGACCTACACCGGTCTGCTCGATCCAATCCGCACAGCGTTCGCGAAGGCCAACGGCGTGAAGCCGGCGTTGTTCAGCGCCAACTCCGAGGGCGCCTGTCCGACCTGCAACGGCGCCGGGGTGATCTACACAGACCTGGCCATGATGGCCGGCGTCACCACGGTCTGCGAGGACTGCGAGGGTCGCCGGTTTCAGGCGTCAGTGCTCGAGTACCGGCTCGGCCGGCTCAACATCGCCGAGGTGCTCGACCTGGCGGTCGAAGACGCGGTCGGCTTCTTCGGCACGGGAGCCGCGCGTACGCCGGCCGCGCAGTCGATCCTGCAGCGCATGGCCGACGTGGGGCTCGGGTACCTCCGGCTGGGCCAACCGCTCACGACACTCTCGGGTGGAGAGCGGCAGCGGCTCAAGCTCGCGACGCACATGGGCGCCGACGGCGGCATCTACGTGCTCGACGAGCTGACCACAGGGCTGCACCTGGCCGACATCGCGCAGCTGCTCGGGCTGCTGGACCGGCTGGTCGACGCCGGCAAGTCGGTCATCGTGATCGAGCACCACCAGGCGGTGATGGCGCACGCCGACTGGATCATCGACCTCGGGCCTGGCGCGGGGCACGACGGCGGCCGGATCGTGTTCGAAGGCACCCCGGCCGACCTGGTGGCGGCGAAGTCGACGCTGACCGGCGAGCACCTGGCGGCGTTCGTCGGGAATCGTCCGAAGGCTGCCCGATCCCGCTGAGTGAGTGGACGCTTATGATGACGCCACGCTATCCATCCCTGTACCAGATCAACACGCGCGTCTGGCTGACAGAGCTGTCGCAGGCGCTCGGGCGCACCGCGACGCTCGACGACATACCCGATGCCGAACTCGATCGGCTGGCGTCGAAGGGATTCGACTGGGTGTGGCTCCTCAGCGTGTGGCGCACCGGTGCGGCCGCGCAGCGAATCTCACGCGCGAGCCCCGAGTGGCGTCACGAGTTTCAGGAGACGCTCGCGGACCTGCGCGAGGAGGACATCGGCGGTTCGGGGTTCGCGATCACCGGCTACACCGCGCATCCGCATCTGGGTGGCGACGCGGCGCTGGCGCGAGTCCGGCAGCGCCTGCGGGATCGCGGACTTCGACTGATGCTCGACTTCGTGCCGAATCACACCGCGCCGGATCATCCGTGGGTCGAGGAACACACCGATTACTACGTCGCCGGCACCGAGTCCGACCTGGCGCAGGCGCCGCACAACTACACGCGGATCGAGCTGCGGCAGGGCGACCGGGTTCTGGCGCTCGGACGCGACCCGTACTTTGCCGGCTGGCCCGATACGCTGCAACTCGATTACAGCAATCCGGCGACGCAGGAGGCGATGCGTGGCGAGCTCCTCAGGATCGCCCAGCAGTGCGACGGCGTGCGGTGTGACATGGCCATGCTGGTCCTGCCCGACGTGTTCGAGCGGACCTGGGGGCGTCGTGCGCCTCTCTTCTGGCCCGACACGACGAAGTCCGTGCGTGAACGGGTGCCGGGGTTCTGCTTCATGGCGGAGGTCTATTGGGACCTCGAATGGACCATGCAGCAGCAGGGATTCGACTACGCCTACGACAAGCGGCTCTACGACCGGCTGCGCGATGGCCACGCCAGGCCGGCGCGCGAGCATCTGCTCGCCGATCCCGGCTATCAGGACAAGCTCGCACGTTTCATGGAAAACCATGACGAGCCACGGGCGGCAGCAACCTTCGAACCCCCGATGCGCGAAGCCGCGGCCATCATCACGTATCTGACGCCCGGTCTGCGCTTCTTTCACCAGGGGCAATTCGAGGGACGCCGGAAGCGCATCTCACCGCACCTGGTGCGTGCGCCACAGGAACCGACCGATGAAGCCGTGAAGCAGTTCTACGAACGGCTTCTCGCTGTGGTGCGCGAGCCGGCCGTTCGCGACGGCGACTGGCGTCTGCTCGAATGTGTCCCCGCGTGGGACGGCAACTGGACCTGGGAGGGGTTCCTCGCGTTTGCCTGGCAGCGCGACGATGAGCGTCTGCTCGTCGCCGTGAACTATGCCGGCAACCAGGGCCAGTGTCACGTGCGGCTGCCGTTCGCCGATCTGACGGGCCGATCGGTCCGGCTCAACGATCTGATGAGCGGCGCGCGTTACGAGCGCGCCGGCAGCGACCTCGTGTCGACTGGGATGTACGTCGATCTGCCACCCTGGGGGTTCCACGTGTTCTCCGCGGAGTCTCGCGCGCCAGACCTGCGCGGTGAGTCCTGAAAAGGCCTGTAGAGCTGTCCAGCACGTAGCAGCTCACACGGTGTTGTGGCATCCTTCGCCGTCCGCGGACATCGTCGACATTCGTTCATCTCGGTCGAGGGAGGTCGATATGCGGATTTCGCGAGCATGGCGCTGTGTCCGTCCCGACGTGCTGACTGCGGTGCTGTCCTTCTGGCTCCTGCTCATTGCTGCGTCCGCGGCAGCCGGGGACATCAACATCAGAGGCGGCTCGCTCGAGGCGCAAGGCCTCACCGGCAGCGGGCCGATCGTGCTGCAAGGCGACCGGGGCTTCACGTTCAGCGGCCGGACGTTCCTCGGCAACTACCAGCCTGGCCTCGGTCCGTTCGAAGCCGGCGCGCGCGCCAGCCTGCTCGCGTTGTGGAATGGCAGCGACCTCCCGGGCGTGGCGACGCTCGACGGTGTCACTTACCCGCGTGTTGGAAGCCCCACGGATACGAGTGCGACCGCCGCATCACTACAGGTCGAATTTCACGGCACCTTCGTCCTGCCAACCGACATGACCGTGAAAACGCTGGTCGTGCCGTTTGTGCTGAAGGGAGAGTTTTTCCGCCAGGGGGATCGGAGCTGCTGCACGGAAGCGGGCTGGCGACCATCGACGTGAGTCCGGTCCCCTTCTTCCCACGGCTCGTCTGGCAAGTGAACGGCATCTCCTATCAGCTCGGGGGAGCGCTCGCTGCTCCGTGGCTCAGTCTAGACATCGGAGCGGTCGGCCTCACCGGTTCCTCGTCGACCATCGACGACATGCTGATTCTTACGGGCGATGGGTCTGACATCTGGGGAAGCGCCGACAGCTTTCACTACACGTTCCAGCAGGTCCCTGCGCCGGCCGGCATCACGGCTCGTGTCGTCAGCCAGCAGCAGGTCTATCCGTCCGCGCAACAGCCCGCTGGTGCGCTGTCGGCGTTTGCGAAGGCTGGTGTGATGATCCGCGCGTCGGCAGACGCGGACGCCGCAACCGTCGTTCTCGACCTGAAGCCGGACGGCGGTCTCGAGCTCATGGCGCGGTACGCCACTGGCGAGCCTATGAGCTTCATCGCGGGCGGCGTCGCACGAGCCGCCGACGTGTGGCTGTCGCTGGAGCAGATCGGAAGCGAGGTCGCCGGTGCGTACTCGCTCGATGGAGCCACGTGGACCGCCGTTGGCAGCGTGTCCGTGACGATGCCCGCGAACACGCACGCGGGGCTGGCCGTCACCAGTCACAATCCTGCCGTGCTGAACGGTGTCGTATTCGACCACGTCACCGTGAGCGCCGCGATGTCCCCGAACATCCTGACCCGCGGCGACTTCGAAGACTATGTTCCCCCGGCGCTCGGCCCGCCAGGATGGCTGTCGGACGACCTGCTGCGACAGGTGCCGGCGAAATCCGAGACGCATCAGCCGCGATCCGGAGCGAAGAACGGCGCGTGCTGGACGCCGGCGTTTCTCGACTGCGGGATCTACCAGGAGGTTTCCGCGCCGGCAACGGGCACCTATACGTTCGAGATTTACGCGAGCGCGGACCGGGCGGGCGGCCTGGTGGGCGTGAACGTCAATGGCGCGACCGCCGCGTCGGACAGCGTCGCCGTGCGGCCGTTTGGCGACTACGCGCTCTACACCATGACGTTCAGCGCCCAGGCCGGCGATGCCATCCGCGTGTGGATGTACTCACCGGCGACACCGGGCTACGTTGTGATCGACGACGCCGCGCTCTGGCACTGATCAGCAGGATGCTGCGCTATCCTGACCCCTGATCGCCGCCACGGCGCACTGGTGCGTGACTCGGACTTCAGGCGTGACACCGTGACCTACCGGTTCGGGACCTTCGACTTCGAGGTCGAGAGCGGCCAGCTGCGAAAGAGTGCGCGCCCCGTGTCACTCGAACGGCAGCCGGCGCGTGTGCTGGCCGTCCTCCTGGCGCGCGCGGGCGAGCTCGTCTCCCGTGACGAACTGCGCGAGAGCGTCTGGGGCCCGGAGACGCACGTCGACTTCGATCGCGGCCTCGCCTATTGCCTGTCGCAGGTACGGGGCGCCCTCGGAGACCGCAGCGACAACCCGCGATTCATTCAGACGATCCCCAAGCGCGGGTACAAGTTCATTGCTCCGGTCAGCGCCGAACCCGCACTGGCTGAAGAGGGAAGTACCGACCGATCCCCCAATTCCCTCGATCGATCTCCTGAGCCCGGGGAGACGCCCTCGCGAGCTCGCGTTTCATGGGTGCTCACTCTGGCGGCGGTCTCGGTTGCGCTGCTGCTGCTCGTGACGTGGTTCGTCCTCAACTCCCGCGCAGACGGGGTGCTCATCGCGGTGTCCGTGTTCGACAACGAAACGGGCCTCGCCGAATACGATCGGCCCATCGCCGGTCTGTCCGATCTCGTCGTCACCAATCTGGCCGGCCTTGCACCCGGTCGTCTCGCCGTCATCGGTAACGCGGAGGTGCTGCGTCAGCCGCGCAACATCCGCAATCTGAAGGCCGTTGCGGACGGCGTTCAGCGCGGACTACGTTCTGCTCGGGCAGCTGCAGCAGGGAGAGCAGGGGCTGCGCTTCATCACGCATTTCATCCGGCTCAGTGACATGGCGCACCTGAAGGCGAACCGGCTGCCGTTGAACGGCAACGGCATATCCGGGCTCGAAGACGCTGTCGTGCACGAATTCGAACGTGCGACCCGCGAGCACGTCCTCACAGAGACCAGCAACTGACTGTCGGTCCGAGGGTTATCGCCTCAGGCAAATCTGCCTTGCCGACTGGGGCCCGTTGTAGCGATAAAAGCCGCCGGAGGGTGGGATTCATGGCGCAGCAGTGGTCTCGTCGTGCCTTTGTTCGTCTGACATCGGGCGTGTCGGCGCTCGGCGTCTCCTTGTCTGCTGCGAAGGTGTGGGGGCAATCGCCGGCCCCGCCGCCCTCTGTGGCGCCCGATGTGTTTCCCGGGCAGGACCCTGCGGTGGTGAGAGAGGCCGTCGGCGTCTCGCACCGCGACCTCAAACGGCTGCAGGAACTGGTCGAGCGTCAGCCTGCACTCGCGCGCGCCTCCATCGACTGGGGCTTCGGCGACTGGGAAGCGTGCATCGATGCCGCGTCACACGTCGGCAACAAGCCGATTGCGGAGTTCCTGCTGGCGAGCGGCGCGAGGCCGACGATTTTCTCTGCGGCGATGATGGGGCAGCTGGACGTCGTGAAGGCGTTCGTCGCCGCGCGCCCGGGCGTGCAGAGAACCCTTGGCCCGCACGGCCTGACGCTGATGTGGCACGCCACGCAAGGGGGCCCGGATGCCGCTGCCGTTGTCCAATACCTGACGGCGCTTGGAGACGCAGACATTCAGCCGACGACATTGCCGCTCGAGGCGACGGACCGCGATGGGCTCGTGGGCAGATACACGTATGGATCGGGCCCGCGCGACTACTTCACCATCGAGGTCCGGCGCGACATGCGAGGGCGCGACCAGTTGATGATTGAGCGCCCGGGCGGCAACGGGCGTCAGAATCTGTTTCACGTGGGCAACCTGGTGTTCTTTCCGACCGGCGTGCCGAGCGCAAAGATCGCCTTTGCGAGGGACGGCGCAAAGGTGACGCAGTTGACCGTCGCTGACCCGAACGTGATGGTGACGGCTCGGCGGGACTAGAGCGGGTGGGCTCTTCCTCACACTCCCCGATCCGCGGTCCGGGATTCCAGTGCCGTAATCCGAGGCAGCAGGCTCGTATCACCCAGCCGTTCGGCCCACGCTGCGAGTGACGGTGTCGCTCGTACCCATCGCAGCTCTTCGACGTCGGCGAAGAGCGGCGCGTCTGTTTTCAGCGTCGCGAGTGTCTTGAAGAGCAGGGCCTGCTCGCGACTCGAACCGAGCGCCTCCGGAGGAAACTCCTCGAGCCGCCCGTAGCGGTTGACGAGTTGCGCCGCGCGCTTGGGCCCGATGCCGGCAACGCCGGGATAGCCGTCAGCGGAGTCCCCGACGAGCGCGAGGTAGTCCGGGATGAAGGCGGGCTCCACGCCGTACTTCACTCGTATGGCCTCCGCGTTCCGCACCTCGCCACTTCGCCTGTCCACCTGCACGACGCGGTCGCCGACGACGCATTGGGCGAGGTCCTTGTCCGGCGTCCAGATGCAGACCCTTCCCACACCGGGGTCGCGCGCCGCAAGATGTGCCGCCGAGGCCAGCCCATCGTCTGCTTCGAGTTCGACCATCGGCCAGACCGCGACGCCCATGGCGGCAAGGGCGTCCTCGAGGGGCCCGAACTGCGCCCAGAGCACCGGGTCGATGCCATCGCCCGTCTTGTAGCCGGGCCAGAGCGAATTGCGGAACGACTCGATGACGTGGTCCGTTGCGACGCCGATGTGCGTGGCGCCTTCCTCGATCATCCGCACGACCGTTCGCAGGAGGCCCGCGACGGCACCCAGGGGCGCGTCCGGCAGCTTGCTGCGTCGCAGTCCGTAGAAGTGGCGGAACAGCTCGTAGGTACCGTCCAGCACGTGGACGACGAGGGCGGGGGAATCGACGGCCACGTTGCGCGGCGATTATACGGCGTGATACGAAATGGTTTGGCGCGGGCCCATGCTCAGGTGTTCGATGGGCCTCGCGATTGCACCAGGAGGACGACCATGAACAAACTGCATTTCTCCATCGACATCGCCGCACCGCAGGCCAGGGTCTGGGACGTGCTGTGGGCTGACGCGACCTACCGCGATTGGACGAGTGTGTTTTCGGCAGGGTCGTACGCAGTCAGCGACTGGAACGAAGGCAGCACCGTACAGTTCCTCGATTCCGCGAGCCGGAGCGGCATGGCCGCGGTCATCGAGAAGAAACGGACGGGCGAGTTCATGTCCTTCAGGCACGAGGCTGAGGTCATGAACGGGCAGGTGCAGCCCCCGGCGGAATGGGCAGGCGCTCACGAGAACTACACGCTCACGAAGAACGGCAACGGAACGACGCTGTCCGTCGATCTCGATGCTGCAGACGAGCTGCGTCAGATGTTCGAGAGCATGTTTCCGCAGGCGTTGCAGCGCGTGAAGACACTCGCAGAGACGAAGTGATCGACGTCGGGCCGTCACGGCCTGCTACGCAACGGATCCCTTCTGAGGCGTGATGAGGTGCTTCTCGCCAGTGGCGCGTCGACCGTAAGCGCCAATCGCGTCGGGCTGAAGCGCTTCGGCCAGCGACACGCTCCTCGCGTAATGACTCGCGAAGGTGGTCTTCAATTCCGCGACGACGCGCGCGCGGAGCGCCTGGGCCGCCTCCGCTCCGATTTTCTGGAGGAACGGAAACACCAGCCATCCGCCGACGCCCCACGCCATGCCGAAGCTGCCACCGAGTTCGATCGGCCGCAGGTCCAGTCGACCGTACACGTACACCTGTTTGTGCGTCGCCGAGCCGTAGCGGTTGTGTGTGGTGGCACTTCGGCTCACCGCAGCTTCCATGCAGGTCAGGATCTGGCCTGCGAGCGGACCGCCGCTGATGGCGTCGAATGCAAGCGTGGCCCCTGTGGCCACGAGCGATGTGGTCAACTCCTGCATGAAGTCCGGTGACGTCGAGCGGCAGACGTGCACCGCACCCACCGCCCGGAGCGCGTTCTCCTGCGCCTCGGACCGGACGATGTTCACCAGGCCGATTCCGTCGGCCAGACAGAGCTTGTTGAGCATCTGGCCAAGGTTAGACGCCGCCGCGGTGTGGACCAGCGCGGTGTGCCCCTCGCGCCGCATCGTCTCGACCATCCCGAGCGCGGTGAGCGGGTTCACGAAACACGACGCGCCTTCGGCGGCCGTCGTGCCCTCTGGCAGCACGAGGCACTGGTCGGCCTTGATGCTGCGGGTACTGCGAGGTACATCGCCCCGCCGCTCGCCGCCACCGTCTTACCCAGCAAAGCCCTGGCCTCGGCCGACGACCCGGTGGCGACGACGACGCCCGCACCTTCGAGTCCGACCGGCAGCGACTGGTCAAGGCGGCCGGCGACGGCCCTCATTCGCTCGGGTGAAATCCGGGCAGTC
Source organism: uncultured Acidobacteriota bacterium (assembly GCA_963748265.1). Lineage (GTDB taxonomy): Bacteria > Acidobacteriota > Vicinamibacteria > Vicinamibacterales > CAVVIG01 > CAVVIG01. Next base: position 17,309 of record CAVVIG010000011.1, read on the forward strand.
ACTACGGGACGCGTGGCCGTGCCGGAGTAGGTCGCGGTGCTCATGTCGGAGGCGCCGAACAGCAGCCCGATGTCGGAGGGATTGAGGGGAGCGGCTTCGATGCGCACCAGCACTTCGTCCGGCATCGGATCGGGGACCGGAACGTCAACCAGCGAAAGCTCCAGTTCGCCATTCGCTCGCGCGAGCGAGCGCAGTTGAAGGGCGGTGCGTGTCGAGGCAGTGGTCATCGGCGGAGTATAGTCCGGCCATCCCGTCGACTCCGGTCGCCACCGCCATGAACAGCGCCCTTCGGGCGCCGGATGCCAGCCGCCGAGTCGATACTCACGAACTCGTGTGCGACGAGGTACCTGAAGCGGCCCACAGCTCAACGGCGAGACAAAGTTGATGACTGGCGCTGACGTGCTGGCCTGAATGCGCCGTGTCGGTATCCGCATTGCACTCACCAGCGCATGGCCAAGCAGATCGTCGCCGCCTTGATGAGCGACACGCTCGCAGTGTGTACCCCTGACACCACCATCGAAGACGTCGCGCAGCTGATGGTTCAGCATCGCTGCGGTCAGATTCCGGTCGTGGAGAGCCGCGACCGCAAGGTTCCCGTTGGCGTCGTCACCGACCGCGACATCGTGTGTCGGCTGGTTGCCAGAGGAAAGAACCCGCTGGACTTCACGGCGGCAGAGTGCATGTCGCAGCCGGCCATCACGGTATCCGTCGATGACCCCATCGAGGAGGCGGTCTCGGTGATGGAACGCCACCAGATCCGCCGGGTGCCCGTCGTCGATCGTGATGGCGCCTGCGTGGGGATGATGGCGCAGGCCGACGTTGCGTGGAAGGCTGAAGAAGCCGTCGCGGAGCTTGTCCGCGAAGTGTCGCGTGACACCGGCAGTGAGTCCAAGTAGCGGCGACCACTTCCCGCTCGTAGATCGGCGATGGCAGATCGGTGATTTCAGGCTACGCTGACCCCGGAGGCAGCGTGAAGCTCCGAATCCTCGCCGTGTTGTGTGCCGCTCTGCTCATGGCGGCCGGCCACGCCCGCTCGCTGACCGCCGCGGCGACCGATATCACGGGTCACGCCCGGCGAGCTGGTGGTCGATCCGCCGACCCTCATCAACCTCGGATTCGAGTGGCTGATCGACGGCGACGCCAACCGCAACGCGTCGGTCGACGTGACGTATCGGCAGGCAGGGCACGACCGAGTGGAAGCGCGGGATGCCGCTGCTCCGGCTGCAGGGCGAGCGGATTGTCCAGCAGAACTCGTGGAATCTCGTCGTCCCCAACATGTTCGCGGGCAGCATCCTCGATCTCGAGCCGGACACCGCGTACGAAGCGCGCTTCGAACTGAAGGATCCCGACGGTGTCTCGGGACGGCCGGGCGACGCCACGAAGACCGTCACCGTGCGGACCCGTCCGGAGCCCGTGCCGTTCGCCGGCGGCAGCATCTACCACGTTTACCCTCCTGGCCACGCGGCGAGAAGGCGCAGCCGGCGTTCGAAGGGCATCATGTGCGCCTACTACTACACGTGCGGCGGCGGCGACACCACGACCACTGCGCGGCCGCGGGTGAAGCCGGGCGACACGATCCTCGTGCACGCCGGCACCTACAGCCTATCACCCGGAGTTCTACGGACCCGATCGGACGATCAACGTGACGAGCCCGTTCGAAGGGACCTACTACCTGTCAGCGAGCGGGACGCCGGAACGTCCGATCGCGATCAGGGCGGCGGGCGACGGCGAGGTGATCCTCGACGGACGGGGCAACTTCGACCTGTTCAACGTGCAGGCGGCCAGCTACAACTACTTCGAAGGCATCACGTTCCGGAACACCGACATCGCGATCTGGGCCGGCCGGCAGTTCATCGCCGGCTCGAAGGGGCTCACGGTGAAGCGCTGCCGCTTCGAAAACGTCGGCGATGGGCGTGTTCAGCAACTTCTCGGGATCGAGCGGCTTCTACATCGCCGACAGCACGTTCATGGGACGCGACGATCCGGAGCGCCTGATCGGATGGAACGGTGAGTTCTGGCGGCAGTTCGCCGGCGTCGAAGGGCAGACCTTTCCGCCGGTGATGGCGTCGTACGTGGCCGTAAAGATTTACGGCGCCGGCCACGTCGTCGCTCACAACTACATCGCCAACTTCCACGACGGCATCGACGTCGAGACCTACGGCAACCCGGACGGATCGAGCGCGATCGACGGCCCGACGTATCCGCCGCGCGAGTATCTGGGATCGCCGGCCGGTGGCCATCGACTTCTACAACAACTACCTGACGAACTTTCACGACAACGCGATCGAGATCGACGGCAGCCTGCACAACATCCGGGTGATGCGGAACCTGATGCTCAACTCCGCGTCGCACCCGATGTGCAACCAGCCGGCTGGTGGTGGCCCTGTCTACTGGATCAGAAACATCGTGTACCACGCGCCGGGCGGTTCGACGCGAATGACGAGCGGCGCGGCGGGCGTGCTCTTCTACAACAACACGATCGCGACCGAGACGGCGGCCGGTTCGTCCGCGAACGTCCACTGGCGCAACAATCTCCTCCTCGGCGAGAACTCGGCACCCGCGATCTTCAGCGTCAGCACCAACACCAGCTACAGCTCGTCGGACTACAACGGCTTCCGTCCGAACCAGGGGAACGAGTCGTTCCGGTGGAGCTCGCCGCCAGCGGGCATGCTGTCGATTCCCGCCGATGGCGCCGGCGGCGCGAAGCTGGAGACGCGCACGTTCGCCACGCTGGACGCCTACGCGCAGGCCACGACGCAGGACCGCCACAGCGTGCTCGTCGACTACGACGTGTTCGCCAACGTGCCGGCGCTCGACGCGAAGGACCTGAAGACCGTGCAGCGGCTGTACAACGCGAAGGACCTGGACTTCCGGATCAAGGCCGGATCGGCCGCCGTGGACCGCGGTGTTGCGCTGCCGAACGTGACCGACGGTTACGGCGGCCAGGCCCCCGACCTCGGTGCGCTCGAAGCCGGACAGCCACTGCCTGTCTATGGCCCGCGCCCGTGACGCACTGGCCTGACGGGGCGGTTCTTAGAGCTGGTGCGAACTTGTTCGTGGCGTCGGGTCTAACGCGCTCTTACACGTGTCGCCGCTGGATCGACGCCAGATATTCGAGAACGGCCGCGATCCGCGCGCGGACTGCTTCGTCGCTGTGGCCTCCGGGTATCGCCTTGAAGGCGTCGCCCCACACGGGCATTTCCCGATCGCCGTGCGACCCGACCTCGCGCCCATCAATGATGCGGCGCATGCGGTCAGCCGGGAAGACCCCGCCATTCGCGCAGGGCCAGCCCCGTGATGTCGGGAGGTGTGCGGCGCAGTGCGGCGGCCATCGGACCGTTGCCCGTGCCCGTGGAACCATGGCAGCTCGCGCAGTACCCTGCGGAACAGTTCGCCTCCGTCCGTCGCCTGCATCGCCTGACCGACGGCGCGCGACGACCTTCCTTCGACTCTCGCCTGCGGGAGACTGGCACACACGACGAAGACAACGGCCGGCCAGAGCAGCAGGTGAAACCAGGTGTGACGAGACATAAGCGCCCCTATGCAGTCCTGGCGTGCGTGTTAACCGCGAGCCTGCTCGAGAACCGGTCGGCGAATCCGCGAACGTCGTTCCAGTCGGTGTACTCGTAGTCCTTCGATGTATCCGTATCGCCGCCAGCTTTCCTCGCGATGCGCCTCATGACCCAGCGCTCGAGGACGTTGTACTTGGTGGTACTCTCAGCGCGCCGGCCACGATCTTCGTCTCGACCGGCTGCCAGCGCGTCTGACGGAAAAACGCTTCGAGCATGCGCTGAAGATCCTCGTCAACCTTCGGGTCGTGCTGGAGGACACCGAGGCAGACCGACACGAACGCCGCAGGCATCCGGTTGAGTGTTGCGGCGTGCTTTGACACCCAGCGAACGACGTGCCGCTGGTACCCGCCGGCGTGGATCGAGGCGGCGACCACCGTCGCATCATGCTCGGACGGATCCGGCGTCGCGCTGCCCGCGTCCACCACCGTGGTCGTGTGTCCCTTCGATCGCAGCCGCTCGCCGATCGCCTGCGCGATCTTCGCCGTCTGTCCGTCGGTCGTTCCGAAGACGATCAGGATGCGAGACATGTCATCTTCCAGGTTGAAGCTGCCACGCTCGACCGCACGCAGCATGCCAGCGGACAGTGCGCGATTGGACCGGAAACGACGCTCTCAGCGTCGCTCATGACGCCAGCCACCGCGAAAGATCCCATGCCGCCGCGTGTATTTCCCCGCAGCACTGCCGAGTACACGACGGATACGGGCCGCACGCGCGGCACCGCTGTTGCGTTGACGATGTTCAGCACAGGCGCGAGGTGTGAAAAGACTGCGGCAGAGGTCAAGGTTCTCGATGCGTGCGATATGTTCGAAATCAGGGCGCCGGCGAAACGCGACGCGAGGTCAACGTGATGAAACGTCTTCTTCCAGGATTGTTAATGGGTGCGATGGTGGCCCTGGCTGCCACAGGCTGCGCCACGACGGGCATGACCGTCAGCTCGCACGTCGATAGGAACATCAACTTCACGCAGTACCGGACCTTCGACTGGGGACCCGCCGATGCGCTCCCCACCGGCGACCCGCGGCTCGACGCCGATCCGTTCTTCAAGGACCACGTGCAGGGCGCTGTCGAACGGGGCCTCGCCTCCAGGGGACTGGAACAGGTCGCCTCCGGCACACCGGACCTCGTGATCCACTACCACGCGCACGTCTCCGAACGGATCGACGCGAACAGGGCCGATCGCGCATACGGGTATTGCCGCGCGGCGGATTGCCCGCCGGAGGACGTCACGTACGAGGCCGGCACGCTGATCCTCGACTTCATGGACGCCCGCACGAACAAGCTGGTCTGGCGCGCCTGGGCGCAGAAGAGCGTCGGGGACATGCTGCGCGACCGTGACGCGATGGCCAGGAACATCGACGACGCCGTGGCGAAGATGCTTCAGGAGCTGCCGCTGCGTGCGCGGTGACGGTCAGAGGAACCAGCGATGCGTACACACATCCGGAACGTTGCACACCTGGCAGTTGGCTGCGCGCTCGCCGTCCTGACCGCGGGCTGCGCGACGATGACCGTCAACTCGTACCTCGAACGGGGAGTCGACCTTCATCAGTACCGCAGCTACACGTGGGGGCCTGCGGACACGACGTCCACCGGCGACCCTCGGCTGGACAACAACCGCTTCTTCGACGAACGCGTGCGCGCGCAGGTCGAGCAGCAGCTCGCGAGCCGCGGCTTCGAGAAGGCCCGCGACGGCAAGGCGAACATGCAGGTGCACTATCACGCCAGCGTGTCGCAGGAGATCGACATCCGCAGCCTGGACGGCTCCGAAGCGGACCTGTGCGACCGCGGAGTGCAAGCCGTTCATCTACGACAAGGGCACGTTGTTCCTCGACCTGGTCGATGCTGCCACCAGCCGTGTCCTCTGGCGTGGCTGGTCGGAGGGCAGCGTCGACGGCCTGATCGACAATCAGGCTGCGATGGAATCGCGGATCGACGAGGCGGTAGCGAAGATTCTCAGCGGCTTGCCGCGCCTGTAGGCGAGTTCGGGGCTGGGCGCCGCGATATACTCCGCGGCACACCAGCTTCCGAAAGGCAGGTCGATCGTGATGTTTCGCGTCCTGGCCGCCCTCTTCCTCACGACAGCTCTCGCGGCGTCGCTCGCCGTTCACCGGGGCCTGCAGGCCCAGGCGGGCCAGCCCGCGGCCCCGCCGCTCAGCACCTTCACGGCGCCCGCGTGGTCCAGCATCCCGCTCAACCCCAACCAGCCCGAGCGTGTGACTCACTGGTCCGTCGACGCCTTTACCAGGGCGCACACGGATCTGGCGTCGCGCGCGGCGAAGGGGCAGCCGCTCAACGCGCGCGATCTGCTCCCCACGCCGATGACCCGCACGCACGGCTACACCGTCGGTCACCGGACGGGCAAGGAGCCGCCGAGCGCCGAACAGCACGAGGGGGTCACCGATGTGTACTTCGTGATGGGCGGCAGCGCGACGATGGTCACGGGCGGGGAGATGGCCGGCCGGAGCACGTTGATCGACGGGGAGCATCGGGGAACAGCCATCCAGGGAGGCGAGACGCACCGCCTGAAGACCGGCGACGTGCTCCTGGTGCCGCCCAATCTGCCGCACTCGGCGCAGGCCGATGCGGGCGGCTTCTCTTATTTGCTGCTCAAGATCAACGTCGGCCTCTATCCCTGGCCGATCGTGGCGGGTGGCTTTGGCATCGGCAGCGTCGGGGCGCCGCTCGCACCAAACCAGCCCGAGAAAGCCATCTACTGGTCGGTGGACGACTTCCGCCGGCAGCACCGGGCGAGCGCCGCACGGGCGGCAGCCGGCCCGGGCGCCGGTCCGGCGGTCAACCTGATTCCGCGCCTGACGTACCGGACGCACGGGTGGGTTGCGGTGTACCGGCCGGTGACGATCATGAAGACACCGCTGCCCGCCGAGATGCACACCGGTGTGACCGACGTGTACATCGTGCTGGGCGGCAGCGCGAAGATGATCGTTGGCGGCGCGCTCGACAACAAGCACGTGTTCTGCGAACCGCGGGCGAACCTTCCGGGCGGCGCCCGCTGTGCGAACCTGCCGCTCGAGTACCAGGGCGACTGCAGCGCCGGATGCAAGGGAGGCACGACGCTGCAGTTGAAGGCCGGCGACGTCATGAACATGCCGCCCGACACCGAGCACTGGGTCACCGAGCCAGAGCCCAGCGGACCCGATGCCGGGTTCACGTACATGCTGTTCAAGATCAACGCGGGCCTCTACCCGTGGCAGCTGGTTGATTTCGACTTCTAGAGGGCGGCGTCCTCACTTGCCGCAGCAGCCATCCACCTTCGCCGACGGTGACGCCTACGAGCGGTTCATGGGACGGTGGAGCCGCCGGCTCGCGCCGCAGCTGGTGACGTTTGCGTCCGTCGGCGAGGGGAATTCGGCGCTCGATGTCGGATCGGGAACCGGCGCGCTCGCGTCCGCGCTCTTGGAGATTCCGTCCGTCACCGTCACCGGCGTCGAACCGTCGGACGGCTTCACGCGCTACGCCAGAGCCCGGATGTCCAGCGAGCGGGTGACGTTCCTGCCCGGCGACGCCCAGGCGCTCCCGCTGCCGGACGCCACCTTCGACACGACGCTCTCACTGCTCGTCCTGAACTTCCTCCAGAACCCGGGCCTCGCTCTGACCGAAATGATCCGCGTGACGAGGCCCGGCGGCATCGTGGCGGTTGCGGTGTGGGATTACGGCGGGGGGATGGAGATGCTTCGAACGTTCTGGGACGCGGCTATCGCGCTCGACTCGACGCTCGCCGTTCGCCACGAGCGTCACATGCGCCTGTGCAGGCGAGGCGAGCTGGACGCGTTGTGGCGCGCCCATGGACTCCGCAAGGTCGAGGAACGGGCGCTCGCAATCGAACAGCGCTTCGAGTCGTTCGACGACTTCTGGCTCCCGTTCCTCGGTGGACAGGGGCCGGCAGGCGCACTCGCCGTGTCGATGCCGGAGACCGGACGGGCCGCACTCGAGGCGGAGCTCAGAAGACGGCTCCCGCGGCAGTCGCAGGACGGCGCGATCACGCTGGAGGCACGGGCCTGGGCGGTCAGAGGCATCGTTCCCGACCGCTCGCACGACTGAGAGTCTCGCCCCCGGCTGTCTCCTACACTGCGGTCGCCGCGTACTTCGCGACCACTGTGAGCAGCGTGTCCAGGGAGAACGGCTTTTCGATCACTTCCACGTTCGTCAGTTCGAACTCGCCATCTTCGAGCGTGTTAGCGGCCGTCAGGACCACGACCGGAATCGCCACGAGCTTCGCGTGCTGGATCTGAGCGGCCCTGAACTCCCAGCCCGACATCCCCGCCATCATCAAGTCGAGCAGGATGAGGAACGGCGCAGCGCCATCCTCGAGGGCCCTGAGCGCCAGGCGCGCGTCGCCGAACTCCCTGACGTCGTATCCCTGCTCGGTCATGATGAACGCAAGCGCGCCGCGCAGATCGTCGTCATCGTCGATGATCATCAGCGGCGCGCCGACGGCCCTGCTCATAGGGGAAGCTCCACAGAGAACGTCGACCCCTCACCGATGCGGCTCTGAACTGCGATCGTTCCCGCGCTCGCCCGCACGATCTCGTGCGAGATCCACAGCCCAAGGCCGAGCCCCGCGTGGTGCTTCGCGGTGGCCGCCCGCTCGAACGGACCGAAGATCCTGACCTGCTCATCGTCCGGGATCCCGACACCGTGATCGCGGACGGTGATGATGGCCCGCGACCCGTTGGCGTGAACGGAGACCTCGACGGGACGGCCGGCTCCGTACTTGAGCGCGTTCGACACGATGTTGGTCACCACCTGGTCGAGTCGTGCAGCATCCCACGTTCCGCAGACGGGGGCCGGCGCGTCCAGTTGGATTTCGACGTGGTGGCGCCGGACCTCCAGCTCGAAGCGGTCCAGCACCTCGCGCACGATTTCGCGCAGATCGGCAGGGCCGGGCACGAGGTCGAGCCCGCCCTTGGTGATGCGCGAGACATCGAGCATCTGGGTGACGAGCGACGTGAGCCGGGCGACCTGGCGCTTGAGCATCCGCAGCTGCCGTGCCGGCGATCCCGCGACGGCCGATTCCGCAGGCGAGGTGGCGACCAGGTGATCCACGAGCATGGCGAGCGTGGCGAGCGGTGTCCGCAACTCGTGGGCCGCCACGGCGAGGAACTGATCGCGCGCGGCGACCGCCTGGCGGCGTTCTTCGAGCAGGTGCGCGCGCTCTTCCGCGACGGCGTGCAGTTTCGTCTCCGCCTCGGCGCGCTGCTGGGCCGCGTGGGTGAGATCCTCGTGCAGGACGAGCAGGCCGAGCAGCACCTGGCTCATCTCCGGGTCGCGCTCGGCGACGACCATGTCATCGGTGATGCTGCAGTGTCCCGCGCCGATCTGCGCGAGGTGCATCAGGATGCGGTCGGTCGGATTGTCACCGCGCCAGGGCACGCCCGGCCTCCTCGATGGCCTCGGCGCGCGTGGCATGCGTGCTCACGCTGGCCAGCCCCATGAAGTGCGCAACGAGCCGCGCCATCGCCCGCATGATCGGGTTCTGTCCGACCACGACACTCATGTGCGCCAGTCGCGGGATGATGCGTTGCATGCGCCCCTTGAGCACCGCGCGGGTCGCTGCATCGGGCCGCTTCGCCGCGCTCAAGTCGACGACAGAGCAGAAGCGGCTCCAATCCTGTGACAGTGCCTCGATCCGGTCGAACATCACGTCCACGGAGAAAGGGGTCTGGTGCGTCATCTCGTGTACGAGCAGCACGCGCTCGGCGATGACCGACACTCTGTTCGCTATCGCGGCGCGCTCGTCGCCGGTCGAATCGGGCCCATACGGGCGCTCGTCCAGTACCAACGTGTGATGTATCCCCGGAGACAAGCATCATATCCGACCGGTGCGGGTTTGATCCTGGGAGCCCGGCCGGATGGCCGCCGGAGGCCGGATTTGCATGAAATTGCCACGTGAAAATGGCATGTAGGGTCGGGTCTTAAGACCCGACCCTACACGACCCTGCAGATGTCTGCTCTCCGGCAGACTACCGGGCGCCCGCGAACACGCAGTTCACCACCGACTGCATGCGACGCGTCCACGCGTCGCGTCCCGTGCGGAGGTGCGTGTTCGTCGTCAACGCAACGACGAGCCCGCACTCGGGATCGCAAACCAGCACGCAGCCGGTCGCTCCGCCGTGACCGAACGTGTGAGGCGACGCGAGGTCGCAATACAAACCAGGAACGCGTTCGGTCTGCAAAGCGAACCCGATCGCCCACGGGACGTGCACGTCGGACGCGTAGCCCTGCATCGACGGGTGAGTGCCGGGCACGCCTCCGGTCTGGTCGCTGGTCATCGCGCGCACCGATCCGTCGGTGAGGAACCGGGCGCCTCCAGGCATGAACATCGATCCGAAGCGTGCCAGATCCATCGTCGTTGCATAGACCCCGAACGCGGGATGCGCGAGCCGTCGTGCGTAGGCGGAGTTGTACATGTCGCCGCTGGTGCCCGCGGCGGGCGCTCCTCGAATGTGCGCGATGCGCCCCTCGTGCTCGCTGCCAGGGGGCAGGAATGTCTGCGACAGACCCGCGGGTTCGAGCACACGCGTGCGGACGAGCTCCGCGAACGGCACTCCCGTCGCGCGCTCGGCGACGTGCCCCGCAAGCAGGTAGTGGTAGTCGGCGTATCGCAGCTCGGTGCCGGGCCTGAAGAGCAGCGGGCTCCTGACCGCCTCGGCGATCAGGTCGCACATCGGTGTGTGCGCGGCGAGCCGTGCCTCCATCTCCGGCGACTCGTACATGAGCCCTGCGGTGTGCGTCAGCAGATGCCGCACCTTCACGTCGTCACGTCCATCGCCGGTGAACTCGGGAACGAACACGCAGACAGGCGTGTTCAGCGTCAGCTCCCCCTCTTCCACGAGACGCATCACCGTCGCCGCGGTGTAGACCTTGGAGATCGAGGCCACCGGCCACAGCACCGAGGGCCCGGCCGGCAACTCCGGTGCAGCGTCGCCCGTGTAGTGCTCCGCCGCGATCGCGTCATCCCGCCAGACGACGAGCCCCGCTCCGGCTATGTCGCCCGCGCTCACCTGCCGCTCGAGCACGCGGACGGCGCGATCAGCGTTGACTGGCGGCAACCTCATTGGTCTCTGTCTCCGCGTTCGTCCGTCCCGACATCAGGCCCAGCGAACCTGCAGGGGCAGATGCTTGATGCCTGCGATGAAGTTGGAGCGCAGGCGTTCCACGGGGCCATTCAAGCGAACGTCGGCCAGGTGCGGCAGCAGTTCCTCCAGAAGGACCCGGATCTCGACGCGCGCGAGATGCTCGCCGATGCACTTGTGCGGACTCTTCAGGCCGAACGCGAGATGGTCGTTCGGGTCGCGCCTGATATCGAAATGGAACGGGTCCGCGAACTGCCTGTCGTCGTAGTCGCCCGAGATGAACCACAGCACGACCTTGTCGCCCTTTCGGATGCGGGCGCCGCCAAGCGTCGCGTCCCGCACTGTCGTGCGCCGGAAGTGCATCGTCACCGTTCCCCAGCGCAGGATCTCCTCGGTCGCGCTCGCGAGGAGCGACGGGGTGTCGCGCAGTTCCGCCATCTGGTCAGGGTGGTCGATCAGCGCGAGCATGCCTGCCGCCATCGTATAGCGCGTCGTGTCGTTGCCGGCGGCGACGAGCAGTGTGAAGAAGTTCTTGAACTCGTGCTCGGACAGCGGCGCGCCGTCCCGTTTCGGGCGCAGCAGCATCGAGATCACATCGTCCGAGGGATGTTCCCGGCGGACGGCGGCCTGCTCCTCCGCGTACGCGAAGAGCGTGCTGCTGACCGGACTCCGGAAGGGCATGAGCCGATACGGGTCGGTGTCGGCCAGTCCGACCGGGTGCGATGTGAACTCGGGATCGGTATTGCCGATGAGGGCGTCTCCCTGCCGGACCAGCCACGGGCCGTCCTCGTCGGGAATGCCGAGCATCTTCCCGAGCATGCGCATCGGCAGCCTGCGCGCGATCGCGTCCACGAAGTCGAAGCACTCGTTCCCGCGGACGTCGTCGACGACGGCACGTGCGAGCAGCCGGATACCGGCTTCCGCTGCGTTCACTTCGGTGTGGCTGAACGGGGGCTGGACGATGCGCCGGTACGTGGTGTGCTCCGGCGGGTCCATCTCCATGAGGCTCCTGCGGGCCTGCAGCTCCTCGTCGCTCATCTCCTCGAGGCGGATGCCGCGCGTCGTGGAGAACGTCTTCCAGTCGTGGCTGGCGCTGACGACGTCGTCGTAGCGTGTGACGGCCCAGAAGCCCGAACCGCCGGTCTCTTCCCACCAGCTGACCGGCTCGTCGTTCCGCAGGCGCTCGAACGTGCGGTGCGGCACGCCGCGCACGTAGACGTCCGGGTCCGCGATGTCGGCGTGCGTATCCGCATTCTCGAGGACCCGCTCGTCGCTCATCGATCGATCCTCATAAGAACGGGAGGTAGTAGTTCAGTTCCCAATCGGTTACGGCGGCCGTGAACTTCTGCCACTCTGCACGTTTGATGCTGACGAAGAGAGCGGTCATCTCGCGGCCGACCGCGTCGACCAGCGCCCGATCGGACTCGAGAGCGTCGAGAGCGCGTCCCAAATCGTCCGGGACGTGCTGGTCGGTACTCTGGTGCTCGAGACAGTCCTGTTCTTCGGGCGCGGGAGGCGAGAGCCGATCGGTCACGCCCAGCCGCGCCGCCTGCAGCACCGCGGCGGTCGCGAGGTAAGGGTTCGCGGCGCCGTCGCTCATGCGGTGTTCGAGCCTGGCGCAATCGCCGCGGGCGCCCGGCACACGCAGCGTCGCGCCGCGATGGTCGTAGCCCCAGTTGGCCCAGTATCCGGCCAGCTGGCCGGGACGCAGACGTTTGTAACCGTTCACCGTGGGCACGCACAAAGCGGCCATGCCTGCGTGATGCGCGATCAGCCCGGCGATGCACTGCCTGGCGAGGCAGGACAGACCGTCCGGCGTCTCCGGATCCGCGAACCGGTTGGCGCCCGCGTCGTCGACGAGCGAGAAGTTCACGTGCAGCCCGCTCCCGCTGCGGCCCGCGAAGGGCTTGCCCATGAACGTCAGCAGCAGCTGGTGCCTGGACGCGACCTCGCGGGCCATCACCTTGAAGAGGAAGACATCGTCCACTGCCTGGAGAGCGTCGTCGCAGCGCAGCGTCATCTCGAACTGCGGCGTATCGAATTCGGAGTTGATCGACTCGATGGGAAGGCCGCAGCGGTCGGCGGTGGCCATGATGTCGTCGAACACGCCCGCTGGATCCACAGTCGATCCCGTGCCGTACACGAACGCACCGGGCGTGTCCCACGCTTCCCAGCCGCCGCGACCGTCACGCTGCATCACGTACGCCTCGAGCTCGATGCCCACCTTCACCTGGTATCCGAGCGACGCCCAGGCCGCGACGGCGCGCCGGAGAACGTGACGCGGCGAGATGGCGAGCGGTTCGCCGTTGAACTCGAGGTCTGCGAGGACGACGCCGGTGCCTTCCTCCCAGCCAGGGCGCACCCGCTCGGGCGAGAAGACCGCCGTGCAGTCCGGCAGCCCTTCGAGCATCTTCGACCCTGGCGCCGGGGTCATCGAGCGGTCGAAATTGAGCGCGAAGGTCCCGATGCAGTGGCTCACGCGATCCGTTGCGTGTGCGGTCGGGATGTACTTGCCGCGTGCCAGGCCCAGGTGATCCGGAAAGAGCACACGCAATCGTCTGTAGTCGCTCATTGCGGGCCTCTCCGCACGCTCTCCCGGATCGCGGACTCGAAGATCTGCAGACCGCGCGCGACCTCATCGTCGCTCGACGTCAGCGGCGGCAGCAGCCGCACGACGTTCTTGAACGGCCCGGCCTTCAGCAGGAGGAGCCCGCGTTCACGGGCCTGCTGGACGATGCGTTCGGCGAGCGCCGGGTCTGGCTGCTGCGTCGTGCGATCGACGACCAGCTCGATGGCGAGCATGCAGCCGAGGCCTCGAACGTCGCCGATCGCGGCGACGTCCTTCTGCATCCCGATCAGTGCGTCCCGGATCCGCGCGCCGATGACGGCGGCCCGCTCGACGAGGCGATCGGTCTCGAAGATGTCGAGCACGGCCAGCGCCGCCGCGCACGAGAGCGGGTTTCCGGCGTACGTGCCTCCGAGCCCTCCGGTCAGCGGAGCGTCCACCATGGCGGCGCTGCCGACGACGGCGGAGAGCGGCATGCCGCCGGCGAGGCTCTTGGCGAGCACGATCAGATCGGGCTGGATGCCGGAGTGCTGGTAGGCGAACATCCGCCCGCTCCGGCCGAAGCCGCTCTGCACCTCGTCGACGATCAGGACGATGCCGTGTTCTTCAGTGAAGGCGCGGAGCTGCTGGAGGAACTCGATCGGCGCCGGAATGAAGCCGCCTTCGCCGAGCTGCGGCTCCACGATGACGGCGGCGACCTGGTCCGGCGCGATCTGAGTCGCGAGCAGGCGCCGGAGCGCATCGAACACGCGTGCGGTGGTCCACCCGCGATAGACGTCCGGATAGGGCGCGTGATAGATGCCGGCTGGAAACGGACCGAATCCCTGCCTGTAGACGGCGCTCGACGCGTTCAGCGCGAGAGCAAGCAGGGTACGTCCGTGGAACGCGCCGTCGAACGCGATGATGCCCGGACGCTTCGTGTACGCGCGGGCCATCTTGATCGCGTTTTCGATCGCCTCGGACCCCGTCGTCAGAAGGATGGCCTTGTGAGAGGCCGCGGACGCGCCGCCGGTGAGCGCGCAGATCCGCTCGCACAGCTCGACGTAGCCGCGATAGGTGGCCACCTGAAAGCAGGTGTGCATCAGCCGATCGAGCTGATCGCGCACGGCCTGCACGACGCGCGGATGGCGGTGCCCGGTGTTGAGCGCACCGATGCCGCTGGCGAAGTCGAGGTACTCGCGCCCGTCCTCGTCCCATACGCGCGTCCCCTCCGCGCGCGCCAGGCTGATCGGGTGCGCGACGGTGACGCCGCGCGACACGAACCGATCGCGCTTCACGGTCCAGGATTCTTCGGTGACGTTCAACGCTCTATGTTGATCCATACGCTTCCGTCTGTTCTTCCTCTGCCTCGAGTGCCGTACGGTCGAACCGGAAGGACGATCGGGGCGGCAGGATGCCCCACGTGTTCGACGAGTGCGGATCGTCGGGAAACACACGGACGACGTGATCGTCGCGAAGCTGCTCGAGATCGCAGAAGAGCTCGACGAACAGCTCCTCTTCGGGCATCCGGAAATAGCTGAAAAGGTTTCGGGCCATGCCGTGCCGGCCCGGTCCCCAGACGAGGTGACGCTGGTTCTGCGCCAGGTGATCGAGCCCGACGCGCATCTCGCCCCAGTCCACCAGCTCGAACGCCAGGTGGTGCACGTGCACCAGATCCTTCTGGAGGAACGCGAGCACGTGATGGTCGGCGTTGACGTGCAGCCAAACGCCTTCCGTGCCGATCCAGTCGGTGACACGGAAGCCGAGCACGTCGGTGTACCAGCGCACCTGCCGCTGCACGTCGCGTGTGAGGAAGTTGACGTGTCCGAGCTTGCGGGGATGCCACCCTGGGATGCGATTCGAGTGGCGGACCTCGCCCGGCCGGCGGTCGTCGGGCGCGATCCGGGGCGTGAGAACGACCGCGTTGCCGTCGGGATCGTTCAGCGCGATCGCGTCGCCGCGTCCGGGAAGCACGACGCGCGAGACGGCCGCGCCGCGGGAGGCGAGACGGCCGGCAGCAACCTCCAGCGTCACGTCATGTGCGAGCTCGTAGCAGACGTAGTCGAGGAACGCGGGCTCCTGCGCCGGGCGCAGCACCAGCGCGTAGTCCTCGTACGTGCATCGAAGGATCGCGCGGCCATCCGCGAGCGTCTCGCCGTGCAGGCCGAGCAGGTGGCACCACCTGGCCATCGCTTCCGCGACGTCGGCCACGCGGATCCCGGCGTGGTGCAGCGCGCCGACCAGTGATGGGACGGTCACCTGGAGTCACCTCGCTCCCCGATGGGGTGGGGTCTGAAGACCCCGCCGCTACGCACTAACTCAAACTACAGGCCCGACGCGACGCGCCTGGCCTCGTCCTCCGGCATCGCCAGCGCGACGTGCAGCGTCTGCTCGCTGACCCGCGGCTGGTCGCCGATCGGCACGAGGTCCCGTTCGAGCTCCACGACGACGTTCTCGAGCCGTCCGATCCCGCTGATCTCGACGGTGACGACGTCGCCGATGTCCACGGGCCGGCTGTTGGCGGGCGTGCCCGTGAGCAGCACGTCGTTCTCCTCGAGCGTGATCAGCCTGGAGATGTCGGCGATCTGGTACGCAACGCCGAAGATCATGTCGTCGCCGGTGCGCGCCTCCTGGACCAGCGCGCCGTTCACGTACGTGCGAAGCCACAGATCCTCCGGGTCCACGTCGGCCGCGTCCACGAGCACGGGACCCAGCGGGCAGAACCCGTCCAGGCCCTTCACCCTGAACATCGCGTTGCGGTCGGCGTGCCGGAAGTCGTGCAGGCCGAAGTCGTTGGCCGCGGTGTAGCCCTTGACGTAGTCGAGCGCGCGTTCGAGCGGCACGTTCGAGCACGTGCGCCCGATCACGGCCGCAAGTTCCCCTTCGTAGTTGAGGAACAGGCAGCCACGCGGCCGGGCAACGGCGGCGCGGTGGTGCGAGACCGAGCCAAGCGGCTTCATGAAGTACGACGGATAGGCCGGCGGCGATTCCATCCGGTACCGACGCACCGGCTCCGATAGGTCAGGTGCGTCGCGATGATCTGTCGCGGCTGGACCGGCGCGAGATACACGGCCGTGCCGGCCGCGATCGACGCTCCATCATCCAGCTCGATCCTGTCGCCTCTGACGATGCCCGAGACGGGCCGCGATGCGTACAGCACGCGCGCGCGCTTCATGCGCCCGCCTCCCCGGCGCCGTGCGCCGCCTTGTCGTGCTGTTCCAGCACCTGCCCGCCATCGACCGAGTAGCCGAAGCTGAATCGGTATCCCTTGATGATCTCGATCGGCCGGATCGTGTCGAGCGGCTCGATCGTGTGCGAGCCGAACGTCAACTCCGCGTCTCCCTCCCAGATGTCCGACACGACGCGGTCGCGCCCCCCGGCTCGCACCAGCTCGAAGACGTCGGGCACAAGACCGCGGTACGCGGGGAACAGCCTCGTGTTGTGCATGGGCGGATCGTTGACGGTCGGCCCGGTGTCCGCCAGGCGTCGCAAGGTCACGATGGCCCGCGCGACCTCGCGGCTCCCGGCCGTGCACGTCGCGCCGAACCGGGCGCCGGCCTCGATGCGCGGCGTGGCGCGCCCGACGGGGAAGACCCGTGTCATGTGGATCGTGCCGAGCTTCTTGGGAAACCCCTGGATCCATCCGCGCATCATCGCGAAGTCCTTGTCGACCCAGATGAACACGCAGCGGCTCGCCGGCGCGCCGCGGTACGTGCAGCCGACGACGATGAAGAATTCCCTGTATTGGCCCTGCACCGGATCCAGCAGCTCGTGGCCGTCGTCCGAACAGACCTGCCAGTCCGCGAAGATGGCGGCCACCGCGCCGGGGTCGGCGGCCGGCTCGAGTTCCTTCGGCAGCAGCGCGATGACGCCGGCGGGGTCGGTCCGGTACTCGACGAGCACGAAGTCGGCGCTGTAGTGCCACGGCGGCGCAAGGACGAGCCCGGCGCCTCCATCTGCCGACAGCGGCGCCGTGTAGCCGCGCGGATAGCGTCGCGTCACACCGCACGCTCCTCGCTCGCGAACGTGCCCTTGCGGTGAACGATGGTCTTCACGTCGCAATAGAAGTCGAAGCTCCACTGGCCACCTTCGCGGCCGATGCCGGACTGGCGAGCGCCGCCGAAGGGCGCGGCCAGGTCGCGGACGTAGAAGCAGTTGATCCACACGGTCCCGGCGACCAGCGCGCCGGCAATCCGATCCGCACGCGCGGCGTCTCTCGTGAAGAGCGTCGCGGCAAGGCCTGTACTCCGTATCGTTGGCCAGCTGAACGGCCTCCTCGTCGCTCGTGAACGGCTGAATCGTGAGCACCGGCCCGAACACCTCGCGCTCGAGGAGTTCGGCCCCGGCCGGCACATCCGCGAAGAGCGTGGGCTCGTAGTAGAGGCCGCCAAGCGCAGGGGACACGCGACCGCCGCACAGCAGCCGCGCGCCACCCGCGACCGCGCGCTCGACGAAGCCGGCGACCCGATCGAGATGCTGGCGCGTGATGAGCGGGCCGATTTGCGTGGCGGGGTCTCGCGGATCGCCCATCCGCAGCTGCGCGACCGCTGCGACGAGCCGATCGAGGAAACATCGATAGATCGGCGCCTCGACGAGCAGGCGCGAGCCGGCGAGGCAGACCTGGCCGGCGTTGTCGTACTGACCGACCGCCGTCGCCAGCGCCTGATCCAGGTCGGCATCCGCGCACACGATCAGCGGCGATTTCCCTCCGAGCTCGAAGCTGACCGGCGTAAGGTGCGCCGCGGCAGACGCACCGATCAGCCGCGCCGTCTCCGGCGACCCTGTGAACGAGATGCGCCGGATCGACGCGTGTGCGACGAGCGCGGCGCCGGCGCGCTCCCCGACACCCTGGACGACGTTCAGCACGCCGGGCGGGAGCCCGGCTTCGACTGCGAGGTCCGCGAGCATCGACGCCGTCAGCGGCGTCCACTCCGCCGGCTTCAACACCACCGTGTTGCCCGCGGCCAGCGCGGGCCCGACCTTCCACGTCGCGAGCATCAGCGGTGCGTTCCACGGCGTGATGAGTGCTGTCACCCCCGCGGGATCGAAGGCGACGCGGTTGTGCGCGTTCGATGGATCGGTGTCCCACCCGGGGACGTGCAGCCGCTCGGCGAGATCGGCGAAGAACCGGATGTTCAGCGCGGCGCGCTTCATCACCCGCAGCCGTCCGGCCTCGAGGAGCGAGCCGTTGTTGATCGTTTCCACGAGCGCGAGCCGCTCGACGTCGCGCTCGATCAGGTCCGCGAGCCGCCGGAGGATTGGGCCGCGCCCCGAAGGCCCGCGGGCGGCCCACGACGGGAACGCCCGCGCGGCGGCATCGACGGCGAGAGCCACCTCGTCAGGGCCCGCGGCCGACACCGCTCCGAGGCGCGCGCCATCGATCGGACTGAACACCTCCATCGTGTCCGGGGAGGCTACGCGTCTGCCGTCGATGAAGTGGTCAGCCGGAACAACGACGGGACCACACTGGACATCGGCCATGGTCGCCACGCTGCGAAGCGTGAGAGCACGTTATGCACCAACGGTGCCGGGCTCATCACTCGCTCAAACGCACGGCTGGGCCAGCACTGATGGGTTGGCGACGCTTGCGCAACCGCCGCACGCGCGATAGAAACTCACCGTGCGTTCGCCCGCTCCCGACAAGAATCCAGCGATGCCAGACCCGACCGAGGCCTTCCGCGATCACCTCGCACGCGTCCTCGACTGGGAAGACGCACACGTCGGGTTCGACCGGGCGGTGGACGGCATCCCACCCGCCAGACGAGGCGAGCGCGCCCCCGGCTTCGAGCACTCGCCGTGGGAACTGCTCGAGCACATTCGCATCGCGCAGCAGGACATCCTCGACTTCTGCGTCGACGCGAACTACACGCACGCGATGACGTGGCCCGACGACTACTGGCCCGCGCAGCCGTCACCGCCGCACGCGCAGGCGTGGACCGACAGCGTCGCGGCCTGCACGCGGTCACGCGAGGGGCTGAAACGGATCGCGCGCGACGTCGACGACCTGACCGCCAGGGTGCCTGCGGGCAAGGCAACCCAGACCTACCTCCGTGCCCTCCTGCTCGCGATCGATCACGCTGCCTATCACGTCGGCCAGCTCGTCGCAGTCCGCCGCGCGCTTGGCATCTGGACGTAGCAGGCGCCGACACAGTTTCACTCGATGGAGGGAGCCACGATGCAGCGCGATGCGCACAGGAAAGACGACTTCATCTCGTATCCGACCGATCGCGTGGTCGGTACTATCGCCGACCCGGACAATGCACGGCGCGTGATCGAAGCGCTCGGGGACGCAGGGTTCAATCGCGGCGACATCGACGTCCTGCACGGCGAGCACGACCTGCACCGGCTGGATCCGACGGGCCAGGAGCATGGTCTGCTCGCGCGGTTCCAGCGGACGCTGATTCGCACGGCGGGCAACGCTGAAGAATACCGGCACCTGAAGCACCATATCGACGACGTGCGTGCCGGCCGCTTCGTCATCATGGTGCTCGCACCGGGCCGGAAACGCGATGTGGCGGGTGGCATCATGAACTCGCATGGCGCGGAGTACATCGGTTTCTACGGCCGGTGGGCGTATCAGGCGCTCGACGTGGCGAAGGCTCCGCACGGCGACGCGCGCCGGGACCTGCCGGTCCTTCACACCTACGAGGAGGATGTCGACGGCGAGGTGACGCGAGTCGGGTTCGAGACCGAGACTGCCGCCCGCGTTGCGCACACCAGCCGCGGCGACGCGACGGTTCGCGCGCAGGTCACGACCATCCGTCCGGGCGTCTTCATGCTGTCCTGGCAGGATGCCGGCCCGACCACCGTCATCCACGTGGACGATGTCGACGCCGGTTCCGTGCACTCGATCACGGTGCAGGCCGACGGAACGCTGCGCCATGCGACGGGGACGCTGCGCCGCGTGAGCTGAGGTCGAGTTCAGCGACAAGTTGCGACAGTCCGTCGCAACGGTTCGCAGTAGAGTGCGTGCAGGACACCGCTGCCGGCAGGGTGCCGCGCCTGGAGAGCCTCCTCCGGGTGCGATGGGCCCAGGCGGTGGTGTCCGACTTCAGTTCGAACGGTTCGCGGCCAGCGATCCGATCTCCACCAGCCCGATCTTGTTGACGCCGCTGTTCGCCGTGGCGATGTTGCCGTCCCGCGTCGCTTCGAAGTGACGCAGCACGCCGCCGCCCGACGGGATCGCGAACGTCTGGAACTTCTCGGTCTTCGGATCGAACCGCACCATCGTGTTCGGCCGCACGCCCGACTCGCTGTACCAGACGACGCCGTTGATCGAGGTGATGGCGTAGGGCTCGGACTCGGGACCGCCCGGCGACTGCCACTCCTTGACCTGTCCGGTCTTCGGATCGAAGCGCCCCAGCATCCCGCGTGCGTAGTCCGAGTAGTAGATCATGTCGTCTGGCGTAATGGTCAGCCGGCGCGGGCGCGCCTCCGCGTTCGGCAGCGTGAACTCCTTGATGGTCATCGTCGCGGGATCGACCGTCCCCACGCGGTTGCCGCGGAAGTCGACGTACCACGGCACACCCTGCGAGTTGAGCCGGATGCCGTACGGATAAGTGTTGTCGCTCGGCGTCTTCACGATTGTGATTTCACCGGTCGCTGTGTTCAGCCGCCCGACGTGGCCGGACTGCAGCGTGAAGAACAGGGTGCCGCTGCGCTTGTCGAGGATCGGCGTGTGCGGACCACGCGCGCCCGGCTGGTTGAGGGGTACTCGCGCACCTGGCCGGTCTTCGGATCGAGCCGGCCGATCACGCCCTTCTGGATGCCGGTGTACCAGATGTTGCCCTGCGCATCCTCCGCGAGGCCGTGCGGCTGGCTGCCAGTGGGCACCTCGAACTCGCGCATCTGGCCCGTGCGCGGGTCGAGGCGTCCGAGCCTGTTCGCGAACTGTCCGGTCCACCAGATCGACCCGTCAGCGGCTGCGTGCGAGTCGTGCGGACGCGAGCCGAGCGTCGGCGCCAGCCACTCCTTGATCGTGACGGTCGCCGGGCCCGACAGCAGCACGGCGCCAGGCGCGTGCTTCACGGGGTAGTGCGTCGCAAGGTACGAGGCGATCGTGTTCAGTTCGGCCGGCGGCAGCGCCACCATCGTGGCGATGCGATCCTGCCAGCCCTCTTTCGAGTAGCCCCACGACCCGGCGATCAGATTGACGCCATGGCACTGCGAGCAGGCTGCCTGGACCTGATCGCGTCCGGGGCCGTCGGGAAGCTGCACGTTGCCGCGGCCCTGACCCGACGTGGCGGGGGAGAGCGCCGCGACGACCAGCAGCACGGACGCCAGCGTGACGATGAGCCGATGGTTCATGACTCCTCCTGGACGGACATCAGTGTGTCATCCCGTAGATGACGTAGTTGATCATGAACTTGTACGCCTCGTTGGTTGACAGCGGGTTGTACAGGTCCTGCGCCGACCATTCCACGTAGTCGCCGAGGTCGATGTTGTAGTTGATGACGACGCTCAGCGGACGCTTCGGGTCGTTCTGCTCGTGGATCCCGTAGAACTCGCCCATCAAGCCCCTGTTCGCCCAGCCGGCCCGGATACGGGACCGCCAGCGAGTCGATTTCGAAGAAGGTGTGGAAGATCGGGTGCGAGAGCTGCAGCCGATCGAGCCGCGCGGACGGCAGCACGCGGCGCATGGCCGCATCGAACACCGCCCACTCGTTCGGGAAGTGGAAGTCGTCCACGATGAGGAAGCCGCCCTTCGGCGAGGTACTGGCGGAGCCCTTCGACCTCCCCGTCGGTCGGGAACCAGTAGCCCGGCTCCGACAGGTACGCCACCGGATACTTGAGCAGCTCGGGATCGTCGAACGTATGGACGTTGCTCGCGTCGGTCCACGGCCGCAGCGACGTGATCTCGCGCAGGATCTGCGTCAGGTTGCGTTCCATCGTCGGGTAGTCCGCAGCCCATCCTCCGTACCTGTCGTAGTACGTCCGGACGAACGTGAAGCGGCCGTCGTACTCCGCGTTCGGGAGGGTGCGGAAGCGCATGCCGCCGCCGAAGAATCCGCGGCGCTGCGCGGCAGCGGTGATCGACGCCGCGGCGACGAGCACGAGCGTCAGCGCGAGGGCCCTGCGGAATCGTCGCTGCACGCCCATAGCGTCGCACAACTCCCGGATGGCTCATCGGAAAAGCGCGGGCGCGCAGATGAGTTGCAGCGGCGTCCGGCTGCGCAGGTCAGCGCGCGAACACCGTCGTCCAGTCGTCCTTCATGCTCACGACGGTCCAGCCCTTCGCCACGGCCTCGTCCCAGCCGGTGCTGAACTGCTGCAGCTTGTCGTTGCGGTCGTAAGCGTACTCCCGCGTCGCATCGTCGTGATGCACGAAGAGCGCGAAGCGCGCGCCGGCGCCCGCGGTGGTCCACTGCAGCATCTGCAGGTCGCCGTCCGAGTTACCGAAAGCCGCGATCGGGCGGCGTCCGATCCTGCTCTGGATGCCGACCGGCTTTCCCTCCTTGTCGTCGACGAGATCGATCTCGGGCAGCTTGATGAGCACCGGTCGGCCGTCGCGCACGTCGAGACGCAGCTTGCCGCTGCTGCCGACGACCTGCTCGGGCGGAATCCCGTAGACCCGTTCCGCCCACGGACGCATGAACTCGACGCCTCCGCCGGAGACGATGAACGTCTTGAAGCCGTTGGCGCGGAGATACGCGAGGAGCTCGAGCATCGGCTGATAGACCATCTCCGTGTACAGGCGCCCGGTCTGTGGATGCCTTGCCGTGGCGATCCAGTCCTGCACCGCCTGCGAGAACTCGTCGGTGGTCATGCCCGCGTGCGTCGCAGCCATGATCTCCAGGAGACCCTTTTCGCCGGCGGCGAGCGCGCCAGCCGTGTTGCCCTTGAGCAGCGATGCGAAGGGCTCACGCGTCTGCCACTCTGGATGCGACGGTGCGAGCGCCTTCACGCGATCGAGGGCGAACAGGAGCTGAAACGGCAGCGGCTTCTCCGACCAGAGGGTCCCGTCGTTGTCGAAGACGGCGATGCGATCCGGCACCGGCACGAAGTCGGGCGATCCCTGGCGCGTGACCCTGGCAACGAAATCGGCAATCGCCTTCCTCGCGGGACCGTCGTTCCACGACGACAGCGAGACGTTTTCCGCCGGGGCGCCCGACTGGCTGACCGTGGAGGAGGAACTTGGCGGTGCCGCGTCCTGCGTACCGCTGCAGGCCGACGCGGCCAGGGCGCCGAGCCACACGCACAACACGAACGATCGCATGGACACCACCGGGCCTCCGGGACTACGACCTTCTGCGAGGTTTCGGCGAGGGCACCGGCGTGCCGGCTGTGCCGATCATCACCTCGGTGGACTTGATGATCGCGAACGCGTCGTTGCCTCGTTTGAGCTTCAGTGCGCGTACCGCGTCCGCCGTGATCACGGCCGTGAGCGACTGATCGCCGACGCGCATCCGTACCTGGGCGAGCAGGCCGTCGATGCGCACTTCGTCGATGAAGCCGTGCAGCCGGTTGCGCGCACTCAGCCCAGCCAGCGACTCGTCGGGGTCGACGCCCCGAACCGTTCGCGCTTTTTCGGGCTGCTGTTTGGTCAGCAGCCGATCGATCTCTGCGTCGGATACGCGATGGTGTCCACCCTCGGTGCGCGTGGTGCGCACGCGTCCGGTGTGGACCCACCGCTTGAGCGTCGAATACGCGACGCCAAGCCGCTCGGCTGCCACCCTGACCGTCACAAGGGCCATCTGCGTCCTGCTTTCACCTGAATCCGACCCGAATCGTATCACCTCCGAATCACGACAGATCCGCACACAGGCTCTGTGTGGCACTGGCTGAAATCCATCGGGGTCTAGCGTCCCGAGCTCATGACGATATCAACACGTATTCCTGAATTGGTTCATATTGGTCTAAACTGATGGCGCTTTTCTGGAGGAGATGTGAAGACACGAACTGCGGCCGGGGTGCTCATCGCTACGCTCCTGTTGACCGTGGCGCCCATCGCGCGCGTCGCCGCACAGGTCGCAGCGGGGGCCGGAACCCTCATCGTCAACGGCGACGTCGCGAAGCCGCTGTCTCTGACACCGGCGGAGTTCAAAACGCTTCCGCGCGCGAAGGTCGAGGTCCGGAGGGAAGACGGAACGGTCACCATCTACGAAGGTGTATTGGCTCGCGAACTGGTGACGAGGGCCGGGATCACGCTCGCGGGGATGCGGGGCGACGCCGTGTCGAGCTACGTCGTCGCGACCGCGGCCGACGGGTACCAGGCGGTGTTCGCCCTCGCAGAGCTCGACCCAGCGCTCACTGCAGCCGACGTCCTGGTCGCCGACACGGTCGACGGGAAGCCGCTGCCCGATCGCCAGGGCCCGCTGCGCCTCGTCGCGCCTGCGGATCGGCAAGGGGCACGCTCGGCCCGCATGCTGCAGCGTCTCGAAGTCGTCCGGCTTCGGAAGTAGCCGATGAGGCGTGCATGGCTCGCCGCCGCGGCGGCGCTGCTGCTCGCCGTGGCAATCGCGTCGCGGCTCGAGGCACAGCGGGCGCCGGCGATCGCCGCCGCCGCGAATCTCAACTTCGCGCTCAGCGAGATCGCTACCGAGTTCGAACGTACGCGTGGCTCGAAGATCGAGCTGGTCTTCGGGGCGTCCGGAACGCTGACGCGGCAGATCCAGGACGGCGCGCCGTTCGAAGCGTTCCTGGCCGCCGACGAGGAGTTCCCCGATCGCCTCTCGAGCGCCGGGCTGACGCGCGACGGCGGAGTGGTCTACGCGGTCGGGAGGCTCGTGGTTTTCGCGCCGAACGGATCGCCGCTGACGCCCGACGAGCGGCTTGCGGACCTTGCGCGACTGGTTCGCGCCGGGCAGGTGGGACGCTTCGCGATCGCGAATCCGCAGGTCGCGCCGTACGGGCGGGCCGCTGAAGCGGCACTCCGGAAGCGGGGCATCTGGGACGCCCTTCGTCCGAACCTGGTGCTCGGCGACAGCATCACGCAGGCGGCGCAGTTTGCCACCACCGGCAACGCGGTCGGAGGATTGATTGCGTACTCGCTCGTGCTCGGCCCTGAGTTCGCCGGCCGCGGTACCTATGCCGTCATCCCTGACGCCGACTATCCGCCGCTCCGCCAGAAGATGGTGTTGCTCCGGCGCGCCGGACCGGTGGCGACGGCCTTCTACGACTTCGTGCAGTCACCGGCGGCGAAGGCCATCCTGAAGAGGCATGGTTTTTCGGTGCCAGAATAACCGCGCATGGACTGGACGGCTCTGCGCGTCTCGCTCTGGCTCGGGGTCGGCACTGTAGCGCTCCTCGTGCCGATCGGCGTCTGGTTCGGGCGTCTGCTGGCGCTGCACCAGTTCCGCGGCAAGCTCCTGGTTGAGGCGCTGGTTACGGTGCCCCTCGTGCTGCCGCCTACTGTGCTCGGCTTCTACCTGCTCGTGACGTTCGGCGCCCGATCGCCACTCGGCCGCCTGTTCGCGTCCGTCGCCGGGCAGCCGCTGCCGTTCTCCTTCCAGGGGCTCCTGCTCGCCTCGGCCATCGCCAACATCCCGTTCGTCGTGCAGCCGATTCAGCGCGGGTTCGAGTCGATTGCGCGCGACGTGCTGGACGCCGCGTCATGCTGCGGCCTGACGCCGTGGCAGCGGTTCGCGCGCATCGAGCTGCCGCTCGCCTGGCCCGGGGTCCTCACCGCCGCCATCCTCGCGTTCGCGCACACGCTCGGCGAGTTCGGCGTTGTCCTCATGGTGGGCGGCAACCTGCCGGGCGAAACCCGCACGCTGAGCGTCGCGATCTACGACCGGATGCAGGCCTTCGACGATCGCAGCGCGGGTGTCATGGCCGCCACGCTCCTGACCGTCGCCGTCGCGACACTCATGCTCACGACCAGCCTGTCTCGTCGCATCGGAATCAGGCGTGCCTGACCGGCTCCTCCGGGTCCGGCTGCACCAGCTCGCTCCGATTCCGCTCGACGTGGAGTTCTCGTGCGGGCCGGGCGACGTCCTCGCGATTTTTGGTCCCTCGGGCAGCGGCAAGACGACGATCCTGCGTGCGATTGCGGGCCTGTACGCTCCGGCTCACGGCTCGGTCCGATCCGGCGGCGCGGTGTGGTGGGACTCCGAGTCCGGCAGCCTCGTCCCGCCTCACCGCCGCGCGGTTGGCTACGTCTTCCAGGACTACGCGCTGTTCCCGCACCTGACGGCAGCAGGCAACGTCATCACCGCGCTCGGGCATCTGCCGCGCGAGGCGCGGCGAGACCGCGCATCAGCGCTGCTGGCGCAGGTCGGCTTGAGCGATCAGGCGGAGCGCCGGCCCGCAGGGCTGTCCGGCGGCGAGCGTCAGCGCGTCGCGCTGGCACGGGCGATGGCGCGCGATCCTGACGTGCTGCTGCTCGACGAGCCGTTCGCGGCGGTGGACCGCGCCGTACGTCGCCGCCTGCAGGAAGGGGTCGAGACTCTTCGGCGGACGCTCGACGTTCCGATGATTCTCGTCACCCACGATTTCGACGATGTGATCAGGCTGGCGACGCACGTGCTGCTGCTGGAACGCGGGCGAAGCGTGGCGTACGGTCCAATCGCAACGATGATGAGCCGTCCCGATCTCGCGTGGCTGCGCGACGCGGCGGGACTCGGCGCCGTCATCGAGGCGACCGTCGTGCGCCAGGGATCGAACGGGCGCATGGTGGAGCTGCGGTTCGATGGCGGCTCGCTGCTCGTCGCCGAGCGCGACCTGCCAGGCGGCGCCGCGGTGCGGATCCGTATTCCCGCCCGCGAGGTGATCCTCGCCACGCGGCCTCCCGAAGGGGTCAGCCTGCACAACGTCCTCGCTGGCGAGGTGACCGACATCCACTTCGAGGAAGGGCACGATCGCGCAACCGTGCAGGTGGCCGTCGGGCGCGTGCTCCTGCTCGCGGAAGTCACCGACGACGCCGTCGAGCGCCTGCGGCTCGTCAAGGGGACGCCGGTGCATGCGCTGATCAAGTCGGTGTCCATCGACGTGCTGACTGTCCGCACCCCTGACCCCGCGCCTCCTCCGTCCTGACACGCGCGACCGTCCGGTCCTTGTCCTGACGGCCTCGACCATCCTGACAGATCGCTTGTTTGACACATATTGAGTCGATTTGAATATCTGCTCAGGACGATCTACAGTTCATCCCGATCGTTATCGACACCGTCGGACGAGACGTTGATGATTGGGAATCTTTGGGGACGTGGGTGCCTGTTGGCGCTTCTCGGGCTGGCGGTTGCCGCTCCGGGGCTGGCGCAGATCGGCGCCGCCGCACTGGTTGGTGGCGTGGTCGATCAGGAGGGCGCCGCAGTCGCCGGCGCCACGGTCACGGTCGTGTCAGCTGCCACGAACGTCCCCCGGACCGTCGTCACGAATGCTGACGGGACGTTTTCGGTGCAGGCGCTTGCGCCCGGGACCTACCGCGTACGCGTCGAGTTGCGCGGCTTCCGTCCGCTGACGCGCGACGACGTCCACCTCGAAACCGGCGAGACCGCTCGTGTGAGCCTGGCGCTGGCCGTCGGTGGCGTCGACGAGGCGCTCACGGTGTCCGGGGATGCTTCGCTCATGCGAACCGAGTCGGCGTCGCTCGGCCAGGTCGTGGACCAGGAGAAGATCGTGCAGCTCCCGCTGAACGGCCGCACGTTCATCGTCCTGGCCGGTCTGGCGCCGGGCGTCGCGCTGCCGCCGGGCTCGCTGCTGCCGCGGATCAACGGCGGCCGTCCCCGGACGAACGAATACCTCTTCGACGGGATCTCGGTGCTGCAGCCGGAACCGGGACAGGTCGCCTACTTCCCGGTGATCGACTCGATCCAGGAGTTCAAGATCGAGAGCAACAGCCCGCCGGCGGAGTTCGGCCGCTTCAACGGCGGCGTGGTGAACCTCACGACGCGCGCCGGGACCAACGCCTTTCACGGCACCGGCTTCGAGTTCTTCCGGCACGACGCGCTGAACGCGCGCAACTTCTTCCAGTCCACGAACCCGGTGAAGCCAACCTACCGGCGCGACCAGTTCGGCGGCGTCCTCGGCGGCCCCATCCGCAAGGACTCCACGTTCTTCTTCGTGGACTACCAGGGGCAGCGCCAGACGATCGGGCGGACCGTCGCGTCCACGGTACCGACGCTGCTGCAGCGGCAGGGCATCTTCACCGAGCCCATTGCCGGCCGCGTCCCCGTCATCTACGACCCGAGCACGACCGTCAACAGGGTCCGGACGGCGTTCCCGAACAACACGATCCCGGGAGACCGATGGGATCCGGTTGCGCGCGAGCTGCTCGCCAGGTATCCGCTGCCGACGAGCGCCGGCACCGCCAATAACTACCGCCGCACCGCCGACGAGGCGGTGGACCAGGATCAGTTCTCGCTGCGGGCCGACCACAGCTTCCCGTCGCGGCGCGATTCGGTGTTCGCGCGCGTCGCCCGCTTCGCAGAGAACTTCGTTCCGGTAACGCCGCTGCCGGACGGGAGCGGCTCCACCAGCGGGACGCTCGGGCCGCAGAAGACGACGGCCTGGTCGCTGGCGAGCGCCTATCGCCGCAGCTTCGGGACGAACACGGTGAACGAGCTCCGCTTCGGCGACACGCGGCGAACGGTGAGCCGCACCGCCGCCACGCTCGCCGCGCCACCCTCGGTCAGCCTCGGTCTGCCCGGCATCCCGTCCGACGCGCGCTTTCCGAACACGCTGCCCACCTTCGCGTTCGGCGGCGTTTATCAGCCTCTGGGGTCGCCGGCGAACACCGCGACCGACTTCGGCACCAGCGTCACGGAAATCGCCGACACATTCACCTGGCAGCGAGGCAATCACGCGATCAAGTTCGGCGCGGACCTCCGCTGGGAACGGTTGAACGTCATCCAGCCACCGTCGCCGACCGGCACGTTCGCGTTCACGAACCTGTTCACCGATCAGCCGACGGTGGCGAACACTGGCACGCCGCTCGCCAGCTTCCTCCTCGGCCAGGTCGCCACGTTCTCCATCGACCTGCAGCAGGACCAGATTCGGAACCGCGCGCACTTCCAGGAGTACTTCATCCAGGACGACTGGCGGATGAACGACCGGCTCACGCTGAACGCCGGGCTGCGCTACACGTTGAACTTTCCGTCCACCGAGGTGAGCGACCAGGTCGGCGTCTTCAACCTTCAGACGCAGCAGCTCGATTACCTCGGGCGCGACGGCAACCCGCGCGCCGCCAGGCAGCTGCACAAGGACAACTTCGGTCCACGCATCGGCATCGTCAGCCGCCTGTCGGACAAGATGGTGGCCGGCGTCGGCTACGGTGTGATCTGGATCGAGATGGCGGGCATCACCACTCCGTTCACGACACCGAACTTTCCGTTCCTCCAGACCGTCTCCGAGCGAACGCTGGACAACATCAACCCGGCCTTCGTGCTGGCGAACGGCCCGACGGTGGCGCGCGTCGGCCAGACGCCGGATGCCGGGCTCGGTCAGGGGGTGTTCAGCGTCGACCGCGATCTGAGCTCGGGGTACGCACAGCAGTGGAACGCGTCGTGGCAGCGCGAGCTCGCCGCGAACACGTCGATCGAGGTGGCGTACCTCGGCTCGAAGATCACGCGCGTGGGACTGCCCGACACGAACCTGAATCAGCTGACGGTGGAGCAGCTCGCGCTCGGGCCCGCGCTGCAGCAGCCGCGTGCCGAATCCGTTCTTCGGAACCATCCCGCGGTCGTCGTCGCTCGGCGACCCGACGATTCCCTACGCGCAGCTGCTGCGTTCCTACCCGCAGTACACGACGGTGAGCCTGTACCGGAACAACGTCGGCACGACGATTTACAACGGCGTGTCGGCGAAGCTGGAGCAGCGGCTCGCTCGCGGGCTGACCTATCTGGTGAGCTACACGCGGTCCAGGCTGGAGGACGATGCCTCCTCGGTGTTCGATGCCTCGATTCTCACCGGGCCGGTGGCCAACTACCCGGTGGCCGACACCTTCAATCGAACGCTGGAGCGCGACTACTCGACCGGCGACATCCCTCACGTGTTCGCCGCCTCCGCGGTCTACGCGCTGCCGTTCGGGCGCGGGCGCAGCTACGAGCCGGGCGGGTTCCTCGGTGTCCTCGTGAGCGACTGGATGCTCTCGGGCATCGTCACGCTGCAGTCCGGCGTGCCGATCGCGGTCACGCAGGCGACCAACAACAACCTGTTCGCGGGATTCGGCACGCAGCGGCCGAACATCACCGGCGACCCTGAGCTGCCGTCGGACGAGCGATCCGTGAGCCGCTGGTTCAACACGAGCGTGTTCAGCACCGCGCCGGCGTTCACGCTCGGCAACGCGTCGCGCAATCCGGTGCGCGGTCCCGCGTACCGAAACCTCGACATGGCGATCAGCCGGCGCATGCCGGTCAAAGCCGGTACGGCCATCGAGGTGCGAGCCGAGGTGTTCAACGTCACCAACACGCCGCAGTTCGGCGCGGCGAACGGGACCTTCGGGTCGGCCGCCTTCGGCACGATCACGACGGCGGCGGATCCGCGCGTCGTGCAGCTGGCCGTGAAAGTGCACTTCTAGAACCGCTTGAATGACGGACCTGCCCACTGCCGCTCCGTCGATTCACTAGGATTCGGCGTTCACGTCTGCCGAAGAGTGCCCACCGGGGCGCCTGAGAGGCGTCGCACCGCGGCTGTGATCTAAGATCCAGCATTTGATGCCGGAACTCACGGACAAGGACGCCTTCCCCACCTGGGGGCGGCGAGATGGGTGCTCTCGTTCGAGGGCTCGACTGGTCCACGAGCCCGCTCGGGCCGCCGGGCGCGTGGCCGCGCAGCCTGCGTGCGGCGGCCGATCTCTGCCTGATGTCTCCGCTCCCCATGGCCGTGTGCTGGGGGCCGACGTTCGCCACCTTCTACAACGACGCCTGCCGCGCGCTTCTCGGCGCGAAGCACCCCCGCGCGATGGGCCGCCCTCTTTCCGAGATCTGGAGTGAGTTGGCCGCCGTCAAGCCCTTACTCGACGGTGTGATTGCGAGCGGGAACCCGTCGCGCTCTCCGGATATCGTCCTCGAGATCGAGCGGAACGGCGGCTGCGACGAGGCCTGGTTCACCGTCTCGAACAGCGCGATCCCCGGCGATTCAGGCCGCCCGGCAGGCGTGTTGGTGGCGCTGACGGAAACGACGGAGCGGGTGCTCGCGGAGCGAAGGCTGCTCCTGGTTCGCAGGCTGGCGGAGGTGTCGGGTTCCGTCCCGGCGCTCGATCGCGCGTGGGACGCGGTGCAGTCCATCCTGGACGAACACCGAGACGACCTGCCGTTCTCGATGGTGTACGTCGTGGACGGCGAGCAGGGCGAAGCCCGCCTCGCGGCTGTCAGTGGAGTCTGTGCGGGACATGCAGCGGCTCCGGACCGCACGTCGCTGGGTGATGGTGCGGCGCGGTCATGGCCGCTGCACCGTGCGCTGGCAGGTTCGGGGCCCGTCGTCGTCGACGACCTCTCGCATTTCGGCGAATTGCCCGGCGGAAGCTGTCGCGAGCCGGCGAGGGGCGCTGTCCTGCTGCCCGTCCCGCGTCCCGGCCGACCCGAGCCGGTGGCAGTCCTTGTCGCAGGCGTCAGCCCGCGCCGTCCGCTCGACGCGGCGCACCTTTGACTTCTTCCAGCTCGTCGCCCGCCAGATCGGGTTGTTCGCGGATCTCGCGGGCGAGCCGCACAGGACGTTCCGCGTCGGCGCCCGGTCGGCTGACGACAATGCCGAGGGACGGCTCGCCGAAACCAGCCGCGAGCTGCAGCGGCGGGTTGTCGAACTTGAGACGCTGCTCGACGTGCTTCCGGTCGGGATAGGCATCGCCACCGATCGCGAGTGCCGGGACATCCGCGTCAACCGTGCGTTCAGGGAGATCCTCGGCCTGAAGGCCGGGTCGAACGCTTCCAAGACGGCCCCGCCCGACGAGCGGCCCGTGCACTTCCGCGTCATGGCGATCGACGGCTTCGAAGTGCCGGACTCGGAGCTGCCGATGCAGGTTGCGGCTCGCGACGGGTTGGAGGTGAAGGACCTCGAGTTGAATCTCGTTCACGACGATGGCCGCGTCGTCCGCCTGCTCGAATACGCGTCGCCCCTGCTCGACGAATACGGGAGCCCGCGCGGGGCGGTCGGCGCGTTCGTGGACGTCACGGAGATGCAGCATGCGCTGCGAGACGTCGCGCGCAGCGAAGATCGCTACCGGCGGATCTTCGACACCGCCGGCGTATCGATCTGGGAGGAGGACGTCAGCGCCGTCAAGCTGGCGATCGACCAGCTGCGCGCGCGTGGTGTCGCCGATGTCGAGGAGTACCTGCTGACGCATCCCGAGTTCGTCGGCGAGTGCATGAGCCGCGTGCGGATCCTCGACGTCAACCCGGCGACGCTCCGCATGTTCGGCGCCGCCGACAAGAGCCAGCTCCAGGAGTCGCTCGAAAAGGGGTTCCTGCCCGAGACGCGCGCCGTGTTCGGGAACGCGCTGCTCGCGCTGGCTCGTGGCGACCGGCGGTTCGAAGCCGAAGCTCCGATGCGGACGCTGGACGGCCGCCGGATCCACACGCTGCTCTCGATCACGTTCCCGCCGGACGGCGATCTGTTCGACAGCGTCCTCGTGATTTTGTCCGACATCACGGAGCGGAAGGTTGCCGAGACGGCGCTCCAGCAGGAAGTGGCAATCCGCGCGACTCTCGGCCACGTCGGTGCATCGCTGGCGGGAGAACTGAACACCGACAGGCTCGTGCAGTCGGTGACCGACGCGGCGACGACGCTGACCGGGGCGGAGTTCGGGGCGTTCTTCTACAACGTGACCGACCACGACGGACAGTCGTTCCAGGTGTACGCGCTCACCGGTGCACCGAAGGAGGCGTTCGCCCACTTTCCTCCGCCGCGCGCCACGGCGCTCTTCGCACCGACGTATCGGGGCGAGGCGACCATCCGGCTCGACGACGTCACGAAGGATCCGCGCTACGGCCAGAGCGCTCCGTTCTACGGCATGCCGGAAGGGCACCTGCCGGTCCGGAGTTATCTCGCCGTACCTGTCGTCGGATCCGCTGGCCAGGCGATTGGTGGTCTCTTCTTCGCGCACTCGGAGTGCGGCGTGTTCACGGCGCACCACGAGCAGCTCGCGTCCGGTGTTGCGGCGTGGGCTGCGATCGCGCTCGACAACGCGCGCCTGTACCGCGACGTGGAGCAGGCCAACCGGCTGAAGGACGAGTTCCTCGCGACGCTGTCGCACGAGCTGCGGACGCCGCTCCACGCCGTCCTCGGATGGGCGCATCTGCTGCGCAAGGGGACGATGAAGCCGTCGATGCAGGCGCGCGCGCTGGAATCGCTCGAGCGCAACGCGAGGGCGCAGGCGCAGCTCGTCGAGGACCTGCTCGACGTGTCGCGCATCATGTCCGGCAAGCTCCATATCAAGTCGGACGCGGTGGATCTCCGCAGCGTGATCTCCAACGCGGTGGACACCGTCCGCGCCGGCGCGTACGCCAAGCGGCTGGCGCTCGAAGTGCTGCTGCCTCCGGAACCGACCATCGTGACCGGCGACGCCGATCGCCTCCAGCAGGTCGTGTGGAACCTCGTGTCGAACGCCATCAAGTTCACGCCGAGCGGCGGACGCATCGAGGTGCAGCTCCACGCGCAGGACGCCGGCGCCGAGATCGTCGTGCGGGATACAGGGCAGGGGATCGCCCCGTCGTTCCAGTCGCAGCTCTTCCAGCGGTTCCGCCAGGGCGACGCGTCCACGGCGCGCCAGTACGGCGGACTGGGAATCGGTCTCTCCATCGTCCGCCACCTCACCGAGGCACACGGCGGAACCGTGGTCGCGGAGAGCGCGGGTGAGGGGCACGGTGCGACGTTCCGCGTTCGGCTGCCGCTGCACCTGGTGCGGCCGCACAAGGACACGACCGACGATGGCGGCAGGGCAGCGTCCGAAGGGGCTCTCGAAGGCTACCGGCTGCTCGTGGTTGACGATGAAATGGATGCGCGCGAGCTGGTGCGGTGCGTGCTCGAGTCGCGAGGTGCGGAGGTCGTCACGGCGACGTCGGCCGGCGAGGCGCTTCACCTTCTGAGCAGCCAGCCGTTCGACGCGCTCATCGCGGACATCGGCATGCCCGGCCAGGACGGCTATTCGCTGATCCGTGCGCTGCGCGTGCTGCCGGAGGACGAGGCCACGCTCCATTCCGGCGATTGCGGTGACGGCGTACGCAGGCGCGCTCGAACGGGAACTGGCCCTCGATGCCGGGTTCGACTGCGCATCTGGCGAAGCCGGTCGAACCCGATCAGCTCGTCGACGCGGTCGCGGCGTCGGCGAAGGGCGGGCACCACGGTGCCCGGAAGGAGCCCGCGCCGCGGACGGGGCGGTCCAGGCCGGAGCCGCCCCAGTCCACGATGTGACGCGAGACTAATCCTTACTCGTTGCCGCCGGCGCCGTGCCGGATCTGGCCGCGGATCTCGCCGCCCCCGCTCTGGCTGGTGTGCACGTTCGCGTAGGCGAGACCACTCTGGATGGCAGCGACCAGTTCGTCGAACTCACCCGTCGCGATCCCCTGCGCCGACACCGTCATGATGTTGCCCGGCACGATAACGCCGGAGATCGTGCCTGACTGCGGACAGACCTGTGTTCCGGCGGGGCCGGGATTGGTGGCCGTTCCGCAGAGCCACACGACGATGGCGCCGTTCACATTGCGCTGCGCGAAGTGAATATGCGACTTGCGTGATCGGTCGCCTGGAGCCCCGAGAACGACATCTCCCAGTCGATCGACTCGGTGTCCTCGTTGATCGTCGCAGAGAAGTGCCCGCTTGCCGGCGACGACACGGCCGGGACTTCGTTGCTTGGCTCGAGATCGGTGGAAACCTTCTTCGGACCGGCGGCGTTCACGTGAGTGGCCGCAAGGGCCAGACCTACCGTCGCGACGACCGCAGCGAGTACACGCTTCATCGTTGTCTCCTTCTTGGCGATGGTTACCGGCAGAAGCGCGAGCCCACGTGCAACCGTGGTGCCCTTCGGCCTGCGGCGCGTCTGCGCCGAAATACTGCGGATACCGGTGCAGCGGCCAGGCAGCGGAGTTACGTCGCCCGAAAGCGCTTACGCCGAATCTCCCGACAAGGCGGGTTCGATGATGAGCTCCGGGCGGACATCATGCGATGACGGCGAAGGCCTTGAGCGAGAGGAGCCATGCCGCGAACGCAATGAGATGACGCACGTGGTTCAGTCGCGCCCACCGGGTCGCGCGGGCGACGGCGTCCGGCGAATCAGCCGCCCGCATCAGGCGGACCATCGTCGGGATGAAATACGAGAAGGTGAGCAGACGCTCCGCCAGCGCGACCGTCGACGCGGCTATCCACCAGTTGCGTCCGGGTCCGGAACCCTGCCACGCCGCGAACAGGTTCGCCAGCGTCAGCAGCGTGAGCGGAACGGTGGACGCCAACACCCAGAACCGCCTGCCGGGGTCGTCGCGGCGCGCCGCCTCCCCGTCCCACCGCGATCCAGCCGCAAGTGGACCTCCCAGCCATCGCGACAGGACGATCCGGTGCTCGTAGACACCGGCGCCGAACGTCATACCCAGGTTCAGGACCAGCATCCACAGCACGAGCGTTGCCATTCCGAGTGACATTCCACCCTCCGATCGATCCGGCGGCCCTTAGCGCGGCCGGATCGTCATCAAGCGTGCCGCACGCACCGGTCCGCAATCTTTCTGCCGCTTGCGGCGTTTTGCTGATTCTTGCTGTGGCGATGGGTACAGGGGATCCGATTGCTGCATGTCCGTCTGTCTGGGATGATCGGCCGCATGACAGACACCGATGCCGGGGATCATCCGCGGAATCGTCACGCAGCCTCGGCGCGGGCTGCGCTGATCGCCGCGCTGGGCACCGAGGTTGTGCGGTTCCAGGAGGAGTCCATCGCTTTCGACGACGCCGCGGCGCAGGTGCTCGCGCTCCCGCGACGCGACCTCTCGTGCATGACGCTGCTGCTGTTTGGCGGACCGGCGACGGTCGATCGGCTCGCCCTGTCGCTGCATGTGCGGCGCAGCGACGTGCTCGCCACGGTCGATCGGCTCGAGCGCGCCGGGTACGCGCGTCGGCGTCGCGAGCGCCGGACGACGGTCGTCGAGCTCACGGAGCATGCGCGCGAGTGGATCGAACGCATCTGGGCGCCGCTCCGCGAGGACGGGGTGCGTCTGCTGTCGCATTACGCGGTGCGCGACCTGGCGCTGCTGCAGGCCTTCATGGCGCGCGCACGGACGGCGCAGGGACGCCGGCTGCGGGCGCTGCGCCGGTGGCTGGACCTCCCCGGTACGCCGGTACGCAGAAGTCACCTGAGGGGCGGGCTGACGCCGGCGGCGATGCGACGCATTCACGTGTGGGTGGAGGCGCATCTCGAAGCGCCGATCCGGCTCCAGGACATGGCCGCGCGCGCCGGGCTGAGCCTGCATCACTTCGCACGCGCGTTCAGGACATCGGCAGGCACGACGCCGCGCGCCTTCGTCGAGGGGCGTCGCATCGAGCGGGCGCGTCAGTTGATCGAGGAGTCCGATCGCCCGCTCGCGGAGATCGCGCTGGCCACCGGGCTCGGCACCCAGAGCCGGTTGACGACGATCTTCCGGCGTCGCACCGGGTTCACGCCAGGCGAGTACCGTCGCACCAGCCGCCAGTGAGCATCTGACTTCACGAAGGACGAAGGGCACGAAGAGCTCTAATGGCTCCTTCGTGTCTTCGTGCCTTCGTGCGGTTGGATCGCCGGCGGTAACGGCAGCGTCGGCACGATCTCGCAGGCCGGACTCTACCGGGCGCCGAACAGTGTGCCGAATCCAGCCGCGGTGACTGTCAGCGCAACGGCATCAGCCGATCCGTCGAAGACAGCCACCGCGTCGGTCGCGATCGCGAAGAAGTAGGCCGCGTGCGTGGCGGCCGGCCGACGGCTACGGGAGCCCCGTGCCGATCTGCCCGCGGATTTCGCCGCCCGCACTCTGGGCGGTGTGTACGTTCGCGTAGGCGTAGCCGTTGAGCAGAGCCCAGACCAGCTCCGAGAACTCACCTGGCGCGAATCCCTGTGCGCTCACCGCCTGGATGTCCGATGCGCGAATGGTGCCCGAGATCGTGCCGGACTGCGGGCACAACTGCGTGCCGGCGGGTCCAGGGTTGGCGGCCGTGCCGCACAGCCACACGACAATCGCGCCGTTGACGGCCGGCTGCGCGACATGGATGTGGGCCTGCGTCACCCCCGCCTGCAGTCCGTCATAGTTGAGCTGGTAGTCGATCATCTGGTTCGTAATGTCGAGGATGGCGCCGAAGCGTCCGCTGGCAGGCGAGGACACCACGGGCACTTCGTTGGTTCCCTGCAGCTGGGCGAAGATCAGCCGCGGGCTCTGGGCATTCAGCTGGGTGGCGAACGCCAGCCCGATCAATCCGCACACTACCGTCAATCGCTTCATCGG
Organism: uncultured Acidobacteriota bacterium; assembly: GCA_963748265.1. Lineage (GTDB taxonomy): Bacteria > Acidobacteriota > Vicinamibacteria > Vicinamibacterales > CAVVIG01 > CAVVIG01. The sequence continues at coordinate 54,843 of CAVVIG010000011.1, forward strand.
GTCCTCCTGCGAGTCGGAATTAGGGTCGGAAGCGCGCAAATTGTGCAAGGCCGGTGCCTCAGGAGATCGCAATGAAAACCCCGACAAAAGGCCGGAGTTCATGACGCGATGCTCACGCGCGTCCGGCGGCGATGAGTGGCGCCCTCATGAAGGTACGTCATCTCGGAGTTTATACTCCGGCATTCCAGAGGTCGGAGCAGGCCGGTGAACGTTCCGCCGTAAACGCAGGCGAATCAGGGGCCTTCAGGGCCCAGCTGTAATGGCACCCTACTTGCGCTTCGGCGGATTCATCCCGGCACGGCCACTACGATTGCTGTCGTCGCGTCCAGACGGCACACACGCAGGTTCCGCGAGCATCTCTCACGGAAATGAAGTAGACCGACACGACGAGGAGAGCATCATGACCATCTCTCGCAGAACGCTCATCGCGATGGCCGTCGCGGCTTTCACCCTGAGCTCACAGCTGGCCTTCGCCCAGGCGAGGAAGCCGAACGTCACGATTCTGGCCACGGGCGGCACCATCGCTGGCGCCGCCGCCACGGGCACGCAGTCCGGCTACACGTCGGGCGCCGTGACGATCGACGCGATGCTCAAGGCCGTGCCGGGCATCACCGATCTCGCCACCGTCAAGGGCGAGCAGATCTCGAACGTCGGCTCGCAGGACATGAGCTTCCAGATCCTGCTGACCGTGGCGAAGCGGATCAACGAGCTGGGCAAGTCCAATGACGTCGATGGCTTCGTGATCACGCACGGAACCGACACGCTCGAGGAGTCGGCCTTCTTCCTGAACCTCACGGTGAAGACCGACAAGCCGGTCGTGATGGTCGGCTCCATGCGTCCGTCGACCGCCGTCAGCGCCGACGGACCGTTGAACCTGTACAACGCCGTCGGCGTCGCGATCGATCCGAACGCGAAGGGGCGCGGCGTGCTCGTCGTCATGGACGATGTGATTCACAACGCGCACTCGTTGACAAAGACGAGCACGACGGCTGTCGAAACGTTCCAGTCCCCGCTGCGCGGCCTGGCTGGCCTCGCGGCCTACGGCAAGAACGACTTCTTCGGGATGCCGGTCTGGAAGCACACGACGCAGTCCGAGTTCGACATCGCGGCGGTGACACAGGTGCCGCGCGTGGACATCATCTACGCCTACGCGGACATGCCGGCCGATGCCATCAACGCCGCGGTCACCAACGGGGCGAAGGGGATCGTGATCGCCGGCGTCGGCAACGGCAACATGAACAAGGCGTCGCTCGACGCCGCAGCGGCCGCCGTCAAGAAAGGCGTGGTGGTGGTGCGGAGCTCGCGCGTGCCGACCGGTACCGTCGGCCGCAACGTGGAGGTCGAACGACGACAAGCTCGGGTTCATCGCGTCCGACGAACTGAACCCGCAGAAGTCGCGGATCCTCCTCTCGCTCGCGCTTCTGAAGCCACGCCGTCGGCGCAGCTGCAGACGATGTTCCGCACCTACTAGGCCGCATCAGTGACGCGTTCCGTCGCCGGGCTGGCGCTCGTGACCGTTACTGGTCGTCGCGGGTGCCAGTCCCGCATCGCGCACAAACGTCCTCCCGAATCTGCCGCAGACGACTTGCGGCACCGGTGCTGGGCCGGACCTTCCGATCGGCGCCCAGCCGCCACCGCTCGACGACGTGATGACCGCGAGCGAGACCGATGCGCCTGCCCGGCGGATGGTGAAGTTCAACGAGTTCCAGGGGCCGCTCGGATCGATTCGCGTCGGCGCCGGTGTTGCTGCTACGACTACGCCACGTACAGGCAGGACGAGAACAGCAAGGAGCAGTTCGACGCTCGACCCGCAATGGAAGCTGCCGCGACTTCCGCATCCTGTTCTCGGGCCGCCTCGAAGTTCAAGCGGCCCACCACCTGGAGCGCCGGCGTCATGTACGACGCCAACAAGGAGCAGTGGGTTTTCCGGCAGACCGGCATCATGGTGGCCGTGCCGGAGATCTGGGGGCACATCTTCGTCGGCCGCGCGAAGGAGGGCTTCTCCCTGAACAAGGTGATGGTCGGCTACGGCGGTTGGGCGCCCGAGCGCTCGCAGATGAACGACGCGGCGATTCCCATTCTCGCCGACGGCGTGAAGTGGCTCGGATACGTGCGAGAGGGCCCACATTCTCTGGAACCTTGGCTTCTACGGCGACGCCGTATCCGAAGGGCAATCGTTCTCCAGTTACCAGAACCAGTTGTCGGGCGGTTCGCGTGGGTGCAAGCTGCTCTCGCCGAAGGGGACAACCTGCTGCACATCGGTGCGAGCGGGCGGATCGGCAAAGTGAACAATGGGAAGCTGCAGCTGCGGGCCCGTCCTGGCGCGTGGGCGGCGCCCTACGTCGTGGACACCGGCGAGTTCGCGGCCGACAGCACGAACCTGACCGGCATCGAGATCTACTATCGGCCCGGCCCCTTGACGTTCGGCACCGAATACTTCTTCCAGAACGTCGACGCGCCGGACTCGGGCAATCCCTTTTTCCACGGTGGCGAGCTCGTCGCCTCATGGCTGATCACGGGTGAGACCCGCACGTACAACACGCGCGGCGGGTACTTCAACCTGATCTCCCCGAAGCGTCCGGTCTTCCGCGGCGGACCGGGCGCATGGGAGATCGTCGCGCAGTTCACCAGGATCGACCTGGACGATGCGGCGATCGCAGGGGGCACGTTCTGGCGGTTCACGCCGATCGTCAACTGGTATCTCACCGACAACGTGCGGCTGTCGACCATCTACGGATACGGATCGCTCGATCGGTACACGCTGGTCGGCAAAACGCACTTCTTCCAGATGCGTATCCAATTGCAGATGTGAGTGTCCACTGGAGGCGTCACGACGGCGCATGGTGGCGGCTGAGACGCGGCTCCGACCTCCCGGATTTCAGGCACGGAATACCGGAGTTTGTGCGAGCTTACAGCGCTGCGTCACATGGAGGCAGGGATGATTTCACGTCTAAAGGAGCTCTTCCTCGTGCCACGTGAGTGGCAGACTCCTTGCTCTTTCACTTTGACTCCGAAAGGAAAGGCCGTCTCCCTTATGAAAAACTCTGCGCCCGCGTGGCGCGGTCTCGCCTTACTGGCGGGCTGTACTCTTCTGGTGCTTAGCTCGACCGCACGCGGTCAAGTCGCCGCGCGCGACAGCTACGACGTCAACGACACCCACTTCCACCTGACGAACTACGTCCAGGAAGGGACGAACATCCGCGACTTCCTCAACATCATGGGCACGCGCGTCGGGCGTGTCGCGCTGTTCGGGATCCCGCTGCAGCAGACGTGGTCGCACGGGAACACCGGGGACTTCGCGCCCACGTACTACCTGCAGACCGACGCGCCGCTCTACTACTACTCGTTCACCGACGCGTTCATCGCGATGGCGTACCGCTCGCTCTCGCCGGAGCAGCAGGCGCGCTTCGATCCGATGATCACCGGCTTCAATCCCGCGGACATGTACGCGGCCGATCACATCAAGCGGGTGCTGACGACGTTCCCGGGTGTCTTCAGCGGCATCGGCGAGTTCACGATTCACAAGGAATTCGTCTCGGCGAAGATCGCGGGCGAGACGGCGAGCCTGACGAACCCCGCGCTCGATCGCATCCTGGACTTCGCCGGCGAGGTTGGCCTCGTCGCGCTGCTGCACAACGACGTGGACATGCCGTTCCCGCGGCCGGGACAGGATCCGTACCAGGCGGTGCAGCTCCGCGAGCTGATGCTGCGGCACCCGAAGACGACGATCATCTGGGCGCATGCCGGTCTGGGCCGCATCGTCCGGCCGGTGAAGGATCAGCTCTCGATCCTGGATCGCGCGCTGTCCAACCCCGCGCTGCAGCACATGTACATCGACATCTCGTGGGACGAGGTCGCGAAGTACATCGTCGCGTCGCCGGACGCGATCAAGGCGGCCGCGGACCTGATCAATCGCCATCCCGATCGGTTCCTGTTCGGGACCGACGAAGTCGCTCCGGCGGACCAGGCGAAGTACTTCACCGTCTACGATCTCTACGCCCCGCTCTTCGCGCAGCTGACGCCAGCCGCAAGCGAGCAGGTGCGCAAGGGGAACTACGCGCGCCTATTCGACGAGGCGAGGCGCCGGGTCAGGGCCTGGGAGAAGGCCAACGTCAAGGACACAGCCAGATAACGTCGAGGACACAGCCAGATGAAGACACAGACACGGTTCTCTGCAGTGACGGCCCTCTTATGCGCGGGCCTGATGTTCGGTGCGGCGGTCTCCGCGCGTGCGGGCGAGCCCGCCAATGGCAAGGAGACGGCAGCGGCGGAACCGGCCGCGCAGCCCGCCACGACCACGGGGCGGCCGTCGATCGAGGTCTACGGCTTCGGTATGGCCGACGCGATCTTCGACATGAACCAGAACAACCCGGACTGGTACGACGTGAATCGGCCGTCCACGGCTGCCGAAATTCGAGGACGAGTTCGGCAACGATGGCCGTTTCTACCTGAGCGTGCGCCAGAGCCGTTTCGGGACGCGCGGCACACTGCCGACGTCGAACGGCGACGTGAAGGCGCAGTTCGAGTTCGACATGTTCGGCGTCGGCCACGACGCGGGGCTCACGACCATCCGTCTGCGCCATGCGTGGGGCCAGTGGAAGCAGGTCGGCGCAGGCCAGACCAACAGCCAGTTCATGGACGTCGACGTCTTCCCCAACACGCTCGAGTACTGGGGCCCGAACGGCATGCTGTTCTTCCGCAACGTGCAGGTGTTCTGGGAGCCGATTGCCAGGCAGGACGGCTCCCGCGTGCGCGTGGCGATCGAACAGCCCGGAGCGAGCGGCGATGCGGGGCTCCTCAGCGATCGTGTCGAACTGCAGAACATCAGGCCGCGCTTCCCGTCGCCCGACTTCACCGGGCACTATCGTCAGGCCGGAGGATGGGGGCATGTGCAGCTCGGCGGCATCGTCCGGAAGATCGCGTGGGACGACCTTCTGCCAGACGACCGCTTCGACCTGGACGGCAGCACGTGGGGATGGGGCATCTCCGGGAGCTCGAACCTGAAGGTCACGTCGGCCGACACGCTCCACCTGCAATTCACCTGGGGTGAAGGCATCCAGAACTACTTCAACGACGCGCCGGTGGACGTCGGCGTCGAACGCAACGGCAACAACACCGTCACGCCGATCACCGGCAAAGCGCTGCCCATCTTCGGGATGATGGCGTACCTGGATCACAACTGGAGCAGCCGCTGGTCCTCGGCCGCCGGCTACTCGCGCGTGGACATCGACAACAGCGACCTGCAGTCGGCCGACGCCTACAAGTCGGGCCAGTACTTCTCGGCGAACCTGCTGCACACGCCGGTGCCGAACGTGCTGATCGGCGGCGAGTTCCTGTGCGGCCACCGCGACAACTTCTCGGACGGCTTCAGCTCCGACGATGTGCGGCTCCAGTTTTCGTTCAAATACAGCTTCTCGGGAACATTCGGAGGTAACTAATGAGGGCTCGCATCAGATTGCGGAACGTCGCGCTTGCCGCGGCCGTTGCCGTCGCCGCCTTTTCCAGTCGTCGGTCGACGCGCAGGGCAACGTCCAGGCGGCCGTCGACGCCGCCTACGAGAAGTACCAGAACCTGAAGGAAGGCAAGAACGCCGACTACATCCCGGCGCTGGCGAAGGTGGACTCCAACATCTTCGGCATCGCGCTCGTCACCACGGACGGCAAGGTCTACACGGCGGGCGATCATCAAGTCCGAGGTGTCGATCCAGTCGATCTCGAAGGTGTTCACGATGGCGCTCGTGATGGAGGAGTCGGGCGTCGACGCCCTCGCCAACAACATGGGCGTTGACGCGACCGGCCAGGTCTTCAACTCGATCGTGGCCGTCGAGCAGTACAAGGGCGCCGAGATGAACCCGATGGTCAACCCCGGCGCCATCACCGCCACCAGCATGGTGAGGGGCGCCACGCGTGACGAGATCTGGAAGAAGATCCTCGGCATTCACAGCGACTTCGCGGGCCGGCACGCTGTCGGTGAACCAGGAGGTCTTCAAGTCGGAGGCCGACACCAACCAGCGCAACCAGGCGATCTCGATGCTGATGTACGCCTACGGGCACATCAAGGCCGAGCCGCTGCGCGCCACCGACATCTACACCGAGCAGTGCGCGATCAGCGTCAACGCGAAGGACCTGGCCACGATGGCCGCCACGCTCGCCAACGGCGGCAAGAACCCGGTGACCGGCAAGCAGGTGATCAAGACTGACAACGTGCCCGAGGTGCTCGCCGTGATGGCGACGGCCGGTCTCTACGACGATTCGGGCAAGTGGCTCTACACGACCGGGCTGCCGGCCAAGAGCGGCGTCGGCGGTGGCATCATCGCCGTGTCGCCCGGCAAGTTCGGTATCGCGGTGATTTCGCCGCCGCTCGACGCGGCCGGCAACAGCGTCAAGGCGCAGAAGGCCATCGCCGACGTTTCCAACGCGCTCGGCGGCAACCCGTACGCAGCCAAGTAGCGACGCGTTCCCAGTAAACCAGCATCAACGCCGCGGCGGGCCTCCGGTTCGCCGCGGCGTTTTTGACGGTGGCGCCCGTGACCAGCGACAGGAACGTGTCGATTCAGGCAGTCGTGGACGCCGCGCACGCCAGGTATCGGGGGCTGCGAGAGGGGCACAACGCCGACTACATCCCCGCGCTGGCCAGCGCCGATTCCGATTTGTTCGGCCTCGCCCTTGTCACGGCGGATGGTACGGTCCACACCGCGGGCGACGTCGCGACCGAGGTGTCGATCCAGTCGATCTCGAAGGTGTTCACGATGGCGCGGGTCATCCAGGACTCGGGTCCGGACGCGATCGAGAAGACCATCGGCGTCGACGCCACGGGTATGCGGTTCAACTCGATCATCAGCGTTGAAATCGCCAAGAAGGTCGGAGGCGGCCCGGAACTGAACGCGTTGACGAACCCCGGCGCCATCACCGCGACGAGCATGGTGAAGGGCGAGACCGAGGACGAGATCTGGGCCCGGATACTCGGCACGTTCGGCGACTTCGCGGGCCGTGCGCTGCGCGTGCTCGACGACATCTACGTGTCCGAGTCGGCGACCAATACACGCAACCAGGCGATCGCGCTGCTGATGCGCGCCTACGACTACATCACGACCGACCCGGCGCGCGCCGTGGACTTGTACACGCGCCAGTGCTCGGTCGGCGTGACCGCGCGCGACCTGGCGCTGATGGCAGCGACGCTTGCATTCGGGGGCAGGAACCCGATCACCGGCGTACAGGTGATCGACGCCGGCAACGTTCCGCACGTCCTCGCGGTGATGGCAACCGCCGGCCTCTACGACGACTCCGGCAAGTGGCTCTATCACACCGGACTTCCGGCCAAGAGCGGCGTGGGGGGCGGGCTCATCGCCGTGTCGCCCGGCAAGTTCGGGATCGCCGCCATCTCGCCGCCGCTGGACGCCGCCGGGAACAGTGTCCGCGCGCAGCGGGCGATCGCGGAGGTGTCGCGCGCGCTGGGTGGAAACCCGTACGCATATCCGCCTGTCGTATGATTTGGGGCCCCATGCACAGCAGGCGTGCGCCAGGCCGGTTGCGGCTCACCGCGGTGGCGTTCGCGATTGCCGCCGCGTCGGTCTCGGCGCAGCGCGGCACCCCGGCGGCCCCGCCCGACGATGCCGACTTTGCGGCGTTCGTCGCACGTGCGACCACGAAGCCGGAGTTCTCGTCTCCGCTGGTGAGCCACCTGCCGCGACGGGCAGGCGTGCCGACGCCGAAGGACGTGCTCGGCTATCACGTCGGCACGGAGAAGAAGCTCACCTACTGGGCCGACCAGCAGAAGTGGTATCGCGCGCTCGAGACGGCGCTGCCCGGCCGCGTGAAGACCGCCGTGATCGGTACGACCGAAGAAGGCCGCGAGATCATGGTCGTTTACATCGCGTCCGAGGCGGGGCTCCGCGGTCTCGAACAGAACCGCGCCAACATGAAGCGCATCGCCGACCCGCGCGGCCTCTCGCCGAAGGAGGCCGCGGACCTCATCGCGCGCACCAGGCCGCACTACCACCTCAGCGCGGGCCTGCACAGCGGCGAGACCAGCACGTCAGAGATGCTGATGGAGCTGGCGTACCGCCTGGCAGTCAGTGAAGAGCCCTACATCCAGCGCATTCGCGACAAGGTGATCGTCTCGCTCGTGCCGACGACCGACGTCGACGGCCGCGATCGCTACGTGGACTGGTACAACGCCTACAAGATCGACAAGGGGTACGACGGCGGCGAGACGTACGGCGAGCCGCCCTACTGGGGCAAGTACGTCTTCCACGACAACAATCGCGACATCAACTACGGCGTCGATACGCTGCGCACGTACCTGCGTTGTACTCGAATGGGTGCCGCCCATCTGGCACGACCTGCACGAGGCGCAGACGCTGCTCTACACCTACAGCGGCGGCGCGCCGCAGAACCCGAACTGGGATCCGATCCTGTACAGCGACCTCATGTTCTTCGCGAACTACGAGGTGAGCCGGCTCACCAGCTTCGGCATGCCAGGCGTGTGGCACTTCGGCTTCATGGACGCGTGGTCGCCCGGCTATCTCGCGATTGCCGCGCAGAACCACAACGGCATGCTCCGCATGTACGAAATCTTCAACCAGCAGGGAGCGAGCACGAAGAAGGCGCGCTTCCAGGGCACGCCGACCACGCGGCAGTGGTACCGCCCGAACCCGGTCGCCGCGGGCGAGGTGGACTGGTCGATCCGCAACTCGATCAATTACGCCGAATCGGCCGTCCTCTCCGCGCTGGAGCTGACGTCGACCGTGCCGTCGATGGTCGTGGAGAACTACTACCGGAAGGCGTCCAACGCGGTGAACAGGGGCGCGGACCGCGCGCCGCACGCCTTCGTCATCCCCGCGGGCCAGGGCGACCAGACGAAAGTGGATCGCGTGGCCAACCTCCTGCGGCTGCAGGCGATCGAAGTGGGACGCGCGACTTCCGAGGTGTCGGTGAGTGAAGGCACCTTTCCGGCCGGTTCGTACGTCGTGAAGCTGAACCAGCCGTATGGACCGCTCGCCAAGACGCTGCTCGAGAAGCAGATCTACCCGGACGCGTCGCTCAACACGTACGACGACAGCGCCTGGACGATGGGGCTCGCCAGCGACGTGGAAGTGAAGACGATCGACGACAAGTCGATCCTCGATGCAGGCACCGAACCGCTCACCGCCGATGCCACGTGGCGCGGCACGATCACCGGGACGGCCGACGGCGGCGGTGGCGTTTTCGCCGTGCGCCACAACGGCGCCCTGAACCTCGTCACGCTCCGGTACCGGCTCGCGAACGTCCCGATGAAGGCGGCGACAGCGTCGTTCAAGGCGGGAGACGAGGACTATCCCGCCGGATCGCTGCTCGTCGCCGCGTCCGACCGCGCGAGGTCCGAGATCGAGCGCCTCGGGCTCGTCGCGGCGTCGCTGCCGGCGGAGCCGGACGTCCCGACGGTCGACGTCGACCTCCCGCGGCTCGCCGTGTTCACCACGTGGTCGAACACCGAGAAGGTCGGCTGGGTCCGCCTCGCCTTCGACCGCTTCGAGATCCCCTACGACCTGATTCACAAGGACCACGTGAAGCGGGGCGGGCTCCGTGCCCGGTACGACGTGATCGTCATGCCGCATCAGGGAAACGGCGCCAAGAGCATCGTCTACGAGCTGCCCAGGCTGTCGCGTCCGCTGCCGTACCGGAAGAACGATCGATTCCGGACCTTCGGCTATTACACGGAGACTGACGACGTGCGCGGCGGCATGGGGCTGGAGGGCGCGACGGAACTGCAGCGCTTCGTGGACGACGGTGGCGTGCTGGTGACGCTTGGCGTTGCGAGCGCGTTCCCCGTGGAGTTCGGGCTCGCGAAGGGGGTGGACGCGCAGCCGGCGCAGCCCGGGCTGTACGCGCCCGGTCCGTACGTGCAGGCGCGAGATCGCCGCGCCCGGCCATCCCGTCGTGTACGGGTACGCCCGCCGGCAGGTGCCGGTGCGCTACGCGGGCGGCCCGCTGCTGCAGGCCGGTCCGCCGCCGGACGCGCCAGCGGCGCCCCCGTCGGGGTCGCCGTATCGCCCGCAGGTGATCGCGCGGTTCGTCGGCGGCGACGGCGGCGTGCTGAGCGGCGTCATGCGCGGCGCGGACCAGATTCGCAACCGCCCGATGATCGTGGACGCGCCGTCAGGCAAGGGGCACGTGCTCCTCTTTGCCACCAATCCGATTTACCGGTGGCAGACCTTCGGCGAGCACGCGATGGTCTTCAACGCGCTGCTGTTCTGGAACGACTTCCCGAAGAGCTAGCTGAACGGGCCTTCGGCGAAGGGCGGTGGGTTACGGGCAGCAGGCTCGGCGCGATCACGCTGCGGGCTCACCCGCCGACGCGCTCTGCTCCCCGATCCCTGATCCCCGATCCCTGATCTGATTTCGTCGCTACCGCTGCTTCGGCGGGAACTTCTTGAGGATCTGCGTCAGCGCGTCGCGCACGATCTTGTCCCGCTCCGCGTCCTTGCGCGTGCGGTCCAGCGCGTCCTGCGCGCTGCCGCGCCAGATGACGCTTCGCTGCTTCGCGTGTGTCATGTCGAGGATGAGCGTGCCCTGTTCGTACACCGTGAGCGCGCTCGTGGATGGCGCGAACGGCGGCAGCCCCCACACCGGCACCGGCGCCAGGAACTGACCCATCGTCTGCGACGAGCCGCCAGGGCCGACCAGCAGGTAGTAGTTCACGAACAGGTCGGCGTCCGCGACCGGCACAAGCGTCAGCCCCTGCTTGACCAGCAGCTGATCCACCGCCGGCAGGATGACCGGATCGAACCTCTTGCGGACTTCAGCCGGGTCGTCGGCGTTCGCCTCGAGGATCTTCACGTCGCCGGCCCCGTCCGGGTGCCACGCGTACGTCTTCATCGGCCGGAAGTCCGTGGCCTTGTCGAACTGCGTGACGACCTTGACCTTCGCCGTTGCGGCAACCGAAAGGGCCACCACGGCCATCGCGGCCAGTGCGAGCCCGCGCCAGCAGCTCATTGAGTGCCTCCCTCTTTCCTCCACTTGCCAATCGAGAGCGCCTTGCCGCTGTCGTCCTTGGTGCTGATCGTGAGCGTGCTGCCGTCAACTTCCCAGTGGCGCGGGCGGCTCAGGGCCAGCGGACCCACCTGTGCGCCGCCGGCCGGCTGGCCCTCGACGATGTAGGTCAGCGTGCGGTTCTGGAGGTCGATGGCCGTCCGTCCCTCGGAGCTGATGACGCCGTCGTTCATCACGATGCCGGCGCCCAGCAGGCGGTCGGCAATCTTTGGGTCGGTCCTGATGTCGATCTTCATGTTGCCGAAGTCGTCATAGGTCATGACGCCGGACCCGGAAACCGCGATCGGCTGCGAATTCGGCGGGAAGACCTCGAACGACACCAGGGACCATCGACCTTCGAGGAACTTGCGTGCCGCGTCGAGGTTGCCCGGACCGGACTGGATGTCGGTGGTCGGGATCGGGCGCCCTCGGGGTGCCGCCGCGCATCCGACGACGACTGCAGCTGCAAGGGCAAGGAGAACGCTGCGCGAGACTCGGGCAATGGACATGAAGGGCGCGCTCCTCTGCGCCTAAACGATTGTAGGTCAGGCCATGCGGGCCGGGCTAGTCGCTCCGCCGGTTTACACTACGTGTCACAAGACATGTCCTTACGACCCGCTGCCTGCTTGTTGATACTCGTCTGCGCTGGATGCGCTGCGCCGCTTCAAAAGGCACCTGTCGCGCCGGCGCCCGTGGCCGAATCGCGCCCACCCATCGCGCGTCCGGCTGACGCCCGTCCGATGATCGGCGTGGCCTTCGGCGGCGGCAGCGCGCGAGGCATCGCCCACATCGGCGTGATCCGATGGTTCGAGGAGCACCGCATTCCGATCGACGTCGCAGCCGGCACGAGCATGGGCGGCCTGATCGGCGGCGCCTTCGCCACCGGCATGGAGGCGGACGAACTCGATCGGATGATCTCGGGAATGAACTGGGACGACCTCTTCGGGTCGTCCAATTTCGCGTTCAAGAACATCCGGCGAAAGGCCGATGCGCGCGCGTACCCGTCGCGCATCGAGTTCGGCCTCCGCGGCGGCATCGTGCCGCCAACGTCGATCAACAACGGCGAGCAGGTGGAGCGCTTCATCGGCCGTATCGTCGCGCCGTACTACGGCATCCGGAGCTTCGACGACCTGCCGACGCCGTTCCGCACCGTGGCCGTGGATCTGGTGGGCGCGCAGGAAGTGGTGCTCGATCACGGCTCGCTCGCGCACCGCCATGCGCGCAACCATGTCGCTGCCGCTGATCTTTCCGCCGGTCGAGCTCGACGGGCGCGTGCTCGTGGACGGCGGCGCGATGAACAACGTGCCGGCCGACGTCGTCCGCGCGATGGGCGCCGATCGGGTCGTCGCCATCAACGTCGGCGAGTTGGGCAACACGGAAGAACTGAGCTACACGATGCTGAGCGTGGCCGGAGCCACGCTGGACGCGATGATGCGCGCGGCAACCCGCCGCGCGGTGGCGGCCGCCGATGTCGTGATCAACGTGCCGCTCCAGTCGTACGGTTCGCTCGCCTGGCGCCGCAGCGACGAGCTGATCGACGAGGGCTACAAGGCTGCCGAGGCGATGCGCGACCAGTTGCTGCCGCTCGCGGTCCCTGAGGATCAATACGCGCGATGGCGGCAGGCACGCGCCGATCGCCGGCGGCGCGACCTGCCGATGGTGGCGTTCGCCGACGTCGTCGGCTTCTCGAACGGCGACGCGCGGCGCCTGGCGACAATCCTGCCGCGGCACGTGGGCGCGACGCTGGACGTCGCCGCGCTCGAGCGCGACCTCGAGCCGCTCACCGGGCTCGATCGCTACCAGACCGTGACGTGGCGGCTCGCGACGAACGCGTCGGGCGAGAGCGGACTGGTCGTGAGCGCGCTCCCGAAGCCGAACGCCCCGCCGTTCCTGATGCTCGGCCTCAATCTCGAGAACACCGCTTCGAGCGACTTCCGCATCTCGCTGACCGGCCGTTATCTCGCCTACGGCGTGCTCGGCTCGGGATCGGAGCTGCGCATCGACGGCACGCTCGGATCCGACCCGGGCGCCGGCATGGAGCTCTACGAGCCGATCGGCCCGACGCCGTTCTTCGTGGCGCCGTACGCGCGCGTGGCGAACTCCACGTTCAATCTCATCCGCGACGATGCCATCTACGCCAGGTACGGCCAGACGTTCACTGGCGCCGGCGTGAACGGTGGCGTCAACATCGGCGCCCGCAGCGATGTCCGCAGCGGTGTCTACTTCGGGCGGGTCGACACGGGGCTCGAGGTCGGCAATCCGGGGTTCCCGGCGGTGGAGGGGTCTGAGGCGCGGTTCGACACTGTGTGGCGCCTCGACACGCAGGACAGCTACGTCGTGCCCAGCGGCGGCGCGCTCGCCGACGCGCGCGTGCGGTACGTGTTCGACGGGCCAAACCTGGTGAACGGCGGCGAGATCCCGCGCCCGCAGTCGGAGTGACGCCCAGCTTGCCGGCACGGTCTCAAACTTCTGGAGCCTGGGCGAGCGGAACCGGCTGTTCGTGTACGGCGGCGCCGGCACGTCGTTCGATGGCAACCCGCTGCCGAACACCAAGTTCGCACTCGGTTCGCCGCTGCGGCTCGGTGCGTACCGCCAAGGCGAGCTGATCGGCAATCACTACTACCTGGCAACGGGCGGATACTTCCGGCAGGTCGGCAGGCTGCCCGATTTCATGGGCGGATCGGTCTTCGCTGGCGGATGGCTCGAAAACGGCGACACGTTCCGTGTCTGGTCGGATGCGACGTGGCGATCGAATTACAGCGTCGGCGTCGTCGCCGACACGCTGATTGGTCCCGTGCTCTTCGCCGGCTCCGGCGGCTTCGACGGCCGCTGGCGCACCTACGTCGGGGTCGGACGGCTGTTTGGTGAGAAAAAATAGAGGGTACCGCGACTGGCGGATTCTGAGCTCGACCAGCGGCTTGCTGTCACGAAGGGCGAAGGGCACGAAGAGCTCTCTTGATGACTTCGTGTCTTCGTGCCTTCGTGAATTACTGAACTTCTAAGTTCTAACTTCTAAGTTCTAACTTCTTCAGAAGTACAGCCCGATTCCCACGATCGGTCCGTGCAGCGTCTGCTCGGCGATGAGTGTCTTGCGCAGCACCTCGTTGGTGATTTTGAAGGTGAGGAGCCCGTAGCCGCCGGTGATGCCGAAGTGCGGGATCGGCTTCCAGTCGGCTCGCACGGCAGCGGCGTATTCCCAGTCGGACCCGACCCCGAAGCCGCCGCCTTCGAAGACGCCATGAAGCTCGAAGGCGTTGCCGACCTTGTGATACGCGAGGCCGATCACTGGATCCCACAGCCCGGGCTTGCGCCTGACGTTGTCGAAGTCGAGCAGCTTGATGTCGTAGGTGAGCGCCATCCGCCGCACGCCGCCGGTGACGAAGAAATCGCCGAACAGCTTCCGGCCGGCGCTCGCGTGGAAATAAATCAGGTCGAGATCGACCGTGAGCCTGGGCAGCTCCACCCGGTCGCCGCCCACCGCCGCGTACACCACGTCGCCGTCGACGCGCCACGTGCCGTTGCTGGCAGCGACGCCGCCGAGGTACGCCCCGTCGAATCGCCGGTCGGTGATCTTGCCGCCGCCACCGTCAGCCGGCGGCAGGTTCACTTCGATGTCAATCGTAGTCGGCACCCAGGCCAGCACCGGATACACCGTGATGTCCCACCCGCTGGACGACGTTTGCGCCGAGGCGGTGCCGTTGGCGCACAGAACGAGGCCGAGAGTCAGGATGAGTGCGCGCGCGAATATCGACATGGATTCGACACTCTCGATTGCAGATCTCAAATCTGCAATCTCAAATCTGGAGTTTTGGGTTCTAACTTCTAAGTTCCAACTTCGGAAGTCAGAAGCGCACGAGCAGGCTGATTGGCAGCGACCACCGCTCGCCGGCGGTTGCGATGCCGCCTGCCAGCGGGCCGGCGGAGCGGTTCGAATTCAGGGCGCCGGCGTACTTGGCCTGCACTTCGAGGCCGAAGGCCCCGAACATGTAGCCGCCGCCGAACCCGAACGCGGGCACGTTCGACGAGTCGTAGAAGTCGAAGCGGCCGATGTTCGTCACCGCCGACGTGGTAATCGTGATGTTGATCGACTGGACGTGCCGGAAGCCGACGGTGCCCAGCGCGTAGGGGCCGGTCGGGTTGCCGACGCGCACGCCGGTCTCGAGGCCGAAGAATTCGTACGGCTCGAACTCGGCGACGAGGCCTGCATTGCCGATCGAGCCGATCTCCACCGGATCCGCACCGACGCGGCCTGTACTCGATGTTCACGAGCGACCGCACCAGCCCGGTGAGCGGGAAGTCGACACCGGCCACGAACAGCGGCGCGTTGCTCGAGTGCGTGTCGTTCCACGACGAGGACTCGATCGTATAGGGGGCGCCGTTCAAGATGCCAGTGGCCCCGTCGTGGGTCGTCCCGCCGATCGACGGGTCGATTGCGAACTTCACGGAAATCGCCACACCCGATTGGGCGGAGGCGGGACGGGTGGCGCCGAAAAACAGGACCGTACCGGCGAGCAACAGGCTCGCGACCTGACGTGTATTCAACGTGTCCTCTCTGAATGCCGCGTGCGGCTGCTCTTGATCTGCCGAGCCAGCGGCTGCACACTGAAGCTTACCCAACGGCGTGCAACTTTATCTAGACTTATCCGCGTGACTGCGAGGGCTCGTGGTGCCTCTGATGACTGACCGTTCGCGTTGCCGATTCTGCACAATCGTGACCCTCGCCTCGATGACGGTGTGGGCAGTGGCGGCGATGGCCTCTGCGGGACAGGGGTTCAGCCGCACCTTGAAGAAGAACGACATCACCTTTGCGGTGTCGTCCGGCAGTGACACTTCCACATCCACTGTGGGCGTGACTGCCACTGCCTCGGCGCCTGGTCAGACGTCCAAAGTCTCCCGGGAGATCGACGGCACGGTGACGCGCGCCGAAGTGGCGGATCTCGATGGCGACCTCGCACCGGAGGTTTACGTCTGGGTGCAGTCGGCCGGCAGCGGGTCGTACGGGTCGCTCGTCGGGTACGTCGCCGACAAGCAGGCGTCCCTCAGCGAGATCGCCGTTCCGTCCCTCCAGAGCGATGCCCGCCTGTTGGAGGGCTACATGGGGCACGACGAGTTCCGCATCTTGCGCACCAACGACCTGATCCGCAGGTTTCCCCTGGTACAGGCCTGGCGACTCCAACGCGAGGCCGACCGGAGGCCGCCGCACGCTGTACTACGCTCTCGAGCGGGAAGGGACAGGCTGGGTCCTTCGCGTCGCCCGCGTAGTGGATGAATCGCGCTGATCCTCCCTGGAGCCAGCCGCGGGACCGCAACGCACTCATTGCCGGCATCGCGGTGGTCGGCATCCTCGCGCATGCGTGGATGCGCTGGGTGCTCGGTGTCCCCGTGCTCGCGCAGCAGGTGCCGTTGTTCCTGGTGCTCGTGGCCGGCGGTACGCCGCTCGTCCTCGCGCTGGCGCTGAAAGCCGCGCGGCGCGAGTTCGGGTCCGACCTGCTCGCCGGCATCTCGATCGTGTCCGCGGTGCTGCTCGGCGAGTACCTGGCCGGGGCGCTCGTCGTGCTGATGCTGTCGGGCGGGGAGGCGCTGGAGGCGTACGCCGTCGGCGCGGGCGTCGTCGGCGCTGGACGCGCTGGCGCGCCGCATGCCGCTCGGTGGCGCACCGCCGGACCGAGGCCGGCGTGACCGACGTGGCGCTCGACGCCGTGCGCGTCGGCGACCAACTGGTCGTCTTCCCGCACGAGATCTGCCCGGTCGACGGCATCGTCGTCGACGGGCCGCGGCGTCATGGACGAGTCGTACCTGACGGGCGAACCGTACGTGATGCCGAAGGCGCCGGGGGCCGAGGTCTTCTCCGGCGCGGTCAACGGCGAGGAGGCGCTGACCATTCGCGCCGACCGCCTGGCGGTCGACTCGCGCTACGCCCGGATCATGCGGGTGATGCGCGACTCGGAGCAGCGACGGCCGCGGCTGCGCCGGCTCGGCGACGAGCTGGGCGCGTGGTACACGCCGCTCGCGGTCGCCATCGCCGCTGGCGGCGTGGGCTGGAGCGGCGATCCGGTGCGGTTCCTCGCGGTGCTGGTCGTCGCGACGCCGTGCCCGCTGCTCATCGCGCATCCCGGTGGCCATCATCGGCGCCGTGTCGCTCGCGGCGCGGCGCGGCATCATCATCCGGGATCCGGCGGTGCTCGAGCAGATCGACCGCTGCCGCACGCTCGTCTTCGACAAGACCGGCACGCTCACCTACGGCGAGCCGTCGCTCACCGATCGGCTGCCGGCGCCCGGTGTGGACGCGCAACGGGTGCTGCAGCTGGCCGCGAGCCTGGAGCGGTACTCGAAGCACCCGCTCGCCCGGCCTATCGTCGACGCCGCCGAGCGCGAGCGGCTGGCGCCGCTGGACGTGGCCGGCGTCCGCGAGACGCCCGGTGACGGCCTCGAAGGGCGTGATCGGCGGGCACGCCGTCCGGATCGCCGGACGCAAACACGCCGAGGCGGCGGGTGATGCCGCGGTGCTGCCGCCGGCGGCCGGCGGCCTGGAGTGCGGCGTCTGGATCGACGGCCAGCTACGCGGCGACCTACCGGTTCCGCGACGCGCCGCGTCACGACGGCCGCCCGTTCATCGACCACCTCGGGCCGCGCCATCACCTGACGCGCGTGCTGCTCGTCTCGGGCGATCGCGAGTCGGAGGTCCGCTACCTGGCGGGACGGGTCGGCATCACCGAGGTGTACGCTGGCTGCAGTCCCGAGGAGAAGGTGACGATCACGCGCGAGGAGACGCGGCGCGCGCCGACCATCTTCATCGGCGACGGGATCAACGATGCGCCGGCGCTCGTGACCGCGACCGTCGGCCTCGCGTTCGGACACCAGAGCGAGGTGACGGCCGAGGCGGCAGGTGCCGTGATCATGGACACGTCACTGAAGCGGGTGGACGAACTGTTCCACATCGCCAGGCGCATGCGGCGCATCGCGCTTCAGAGGGCCGTTGGCGGCATGGCGCTGAGCGTGGCGGGCATGCTCGTCGCCGTTCGCCGGCCTGCTGCCGCCGGTCGCCGGCGCGGTGTTCCAGGAAATCATCGACCTGGGCGCGGTGCTGAACGCGCTTCGGGCCGCCCGGCCCGGCGGCGCGCTGAGCGACTTCTGATCGGAACCCGGAGGTTTTCGGCGGGTCCTGCGAACTCCACTCTTGCTCAGGCAGGCGGACCTTGAGGAAAGCTCGAGCGAGCGTATCCCTGATTCCGGGGATTCTCCGGAGGCCGGTCTGCTTGTGTATACTCTCGCACCGCTATCCCCTAACTCGGTCTCGAGGAGAACGATTGATGAACATGCGCGTAATCATCGCAATGGCGCTGGCGGCCGGCATGGCGGCCTGCGCCCAGCAGTCTGCGCCGCCGGCCGCTGAGAGCGCCAACAAGGAAGGCGCGGCGCCTGCGGCGGCTCCGGCCGGTGCGCCGGCCGGCGGCGGTGGCGGCCTGGCCGGCACCGCCGAACAGCGTGCGAAGCAGGAGGAGCTCGAGAAGAACACGCCGAAGCTGCGGCTCACCGAGGAAGTGCTCCGGCTCAACGTGCCGGGTCAGACCATCGGCGAAGCCGTCGGCGTGGCGAAGAACTCGCAGGGACACCTCTTCGTCTTCAGCCGCACGGGCAAGACGGCGACGGTGAAGGGCAGCGCGGCGTCGATGCTGTTCGAGTTCGACCAGAACCTGCGGTTCGTCAAGGAGTGGGGCCCGAACAACTATGCGCCGGCTTCGCGCACACCGTTCGCGTCGACAAGGAGCGACAACGTGTGGGTGGCCGACGAAGGCTCGAACATGGTCGTCAAGTTCCGGCCCGATGCCAGCGTCGCGATGGTGCTCGGCCGCAAGGAAGAACCGCTCGACTGGCTGGAGCGCTTCGTCGAAGAGGGTGAACACCTCGAAGGCACGCCGAACGCGCGTCCGTGGCGTGTTCAACCGTCCGACCGACGTCACCTGGGACACGCAGGGGAACATCTTCATCTCCGACGGGTACAACAACTCGCGCGTGGCCAAGTTCACGAAGGACGGCAACTGGGCGAAGGCCATCGGCGAGCGCGGTGCGGCGCCCGAACCAGTTCAACACCCCGCACGGCATCACGGCCGACGACGCCGGCAACATCTACGTCGCCGACCGCGGCAACCGCCGCGTGCAGGTCTACAACCCCGACCTCGAACGCGGTCGCGCATCATCGAGGGCATGGGCGCGCCGTGGACGGTGTGCATCACGCCCGGGCCGACGCAGTACCTGTTCAGCGGCGACGGCAACGGCAAGGTCTACAAGTTCAGCCTCGACGGCAAGCTGGTCGGCTGGGCGCAGACCAGCCTCGGTCACGGCCAGAGCGGCTGCCTGATCCACGAGCTGCACTGCGAATCGGAGACGGTCCTCTACAAGGGCGACTGCTCGACCTGGACGGTCGAGAAGATGACGATCTCGCAGTAAGCCGCGCAGACCGGGTGGGGCAGGGTCGGACCGTCGGGTCCGGCCCTGGCTGCTCGCCGTGCCGGCCGGCAGCCGTGTTCCTTCCGTGCAATCCGCTACGTCCGCCGCTCCCCTTCGAATCGCCACACGAGAAAGCCCACCACCACACCGAAGACCAGCAGCAGCTGCCGTTCGCTCGTCGGGTCGAACGGATCGCGCGCGACCTTGAGATCCATGCGCGTGCGGGTCAGGCCGCCGCGCGAGTACATCTGGTCGTACCGCTGCACGATCGCATCGCGGAGCTCCACCATCTGTGGATCGTCGCCCATGCCCATTTCGAGCTGCGGCGGGAGTATCGGGAGCTCGTCGCCCGGATCGACGATCCAGTTCACGAACTTGACGCCGAGGCTGACGCCCTCAACAGGCGGCCAGAGGACGACGATGGCGAGTGATGCGAGGAGGGATCCACCAGCCCCGCATGGACGGTTGCCGCACTGAGCCCCCCGGGCTGTCATCGCGTCGTGTCATGGCGTCCTGCAAGTCTAGCAAGCCGCAGCGGCGCGCTTACGTGCCGTGGGCGCGCCTTACGCAGATCGTCCCGGCAGGAGTGCGGGCCTGTCCCCTCGGTGCGACAGACAGCCCGCGCGGCGGCATGATTGCCCGGGGCCGTGTCGATCGCCACGGGGCACGTCCATTGCACGGGCGTCCGCGTCGCACCATTGGTGCGGCCGGACCGCGGTCCGCGATCGCGTCCCGGAAACGATCAATTCTCTGAACCAGGGGGTCGGTGTGAATCGTCGCGAGTTCTGCACGCACGCGTGCCAGGCGGTGTCGTTGGTGACGGTCGGGGCCGCGTTCCAGGGGTGTGGCGGCGACAGCCCGACTTCGCCGAGCGACGGATCGGGCGGTGCGGCCAACCTGCCGGCTGTCAGCGGCACGGTGTCCGGCCGGTCGATCGCCGTGACCGTGGACTCCGGGCCGCTCGCGACCGTCGGCGGCGCCGCGCTCGTGCAGTCGACGGCCGGCAACTTCCTCGTGACGCGGATCTCGCAGGACGCCTTCTCGGCGTTGACCGCGGTCTGCACGCACGAGGGGTGCACCATCACCGGCATCACCGGGAACACGTTCGTCTGTCCGTGCCACGGATCGCAGTTCAGCAGCGGCGGTGCCGTGGTGAGGAGCCCGGCGACGCGCGCGCTCACGACCTATGCGACGGCGTTCTCGGCGAATACGCTCACGATCACCACCTGACAGTTGCCACCGGGGCGGGAAGGTCCGTTTCTGACCCTCCCGACCTGGTCCCAACCGCTCAACCCGCCGGCCCTGGCCGACCTGGCCCCGTCTGCCCGCCCCGCCCGAAAGCCCCCTATAATGCCCCTCGCCGATACGGCACCTTTCAGGAGAGCTTGGACATGACGCAACGATTCTTCTGGCCCATCGCCGCCGCGGCAATCGCCAGCATCGCGATTGCCACCGCGCGCCCGCAGGCCCAGGCGCAGCCGGCGCCGAACGCCCGCAACGACTATCCCAATCCGTACCGCACCGTGGAGGGCTGGGCCAAGCTGCCGGAGGGGCGCACCTGGGGGGCGACCAGCTCCGTTGACATCGACAAGGACGGCGTCAGCGTCTGGGTCGGTGAGCGATGCGGCGCAAACTCGTGCCTGAACTCCACGCTCGACCCCGTGCTCAAGTTCGACGGCAGCGGCAAGCTTGTGCGCAGCTTCGGCTCGAGCCTCGTGCTCTTCCCGCACGGCATCACCGTCGATCGCGACGGCAACGTCTGGATCGTCGACGGCCAGGACAACGCGCCGCGTCCGGCGCGCGGCGCCGCGCCGCCCGCGGGTGCGACACCAGCGCCGCTCCCGATGGGACCACCCGCCGGCGCCACGCAGGGGCACCAGGTGATCAAGTTCAGCCCCGAGGGGAAGGTGCTGCTGACGCTTGGCAAGCCCGGTGGTGGCGCAGCCCCGGACTACTTCTTCCAGCCTGACGATGTGTACGTTGCGCCGGACGGGAGCATCTTCGTCAGCGAAGGGCACGGCGGCGGCAACGGCCGCGTGCTCAAGTTCGATCGCAGCGGCAAGTTACTCAAGGAGTTCGGCAAACTGGGCTCGGCGCCGGGCGACTTCAACCAGCCGCACGCGCTGACGATGGACTCGCAGGGACGGCTCTTCGTCGCCGATCGGACGAACAACCGCGTCCAGGTGTTCGATCAGGAAGGCAAGTTCATCGCGGAGACGAAGGCGTTCGGCCGGCCGAGCGGCGTGTACATCGATCGCAGCGACAACCTCTACGTCGCCGACTCCGAGTCGCAATCGGCCAACGCCTCGGGATACGGCTACAATCCGGGCGTGAAGCGCGGCATGCGCGTCGGCAGCGCCCGGACGCTGACGGTGACCGGGTTCATTCCCGACCCGAAAGAGGGCGGGGGGACCAGTGCCGCCGAAGGAGTGGCCGTCGACAAGGACGGCGTCATTTACGGCGCGGAAGTCGGTCCGCGCGCGCTGAAGCGTTACGTCAAGCAGTAGGAGGCATGTGTGATGTCGTACTCACGTAAGGGTCCCCTCGTCCTCGCGCTGGCCGCAGCGGCGGCCATCGCGTCGAACGACGTGCGGATCGCGGCCGATCGGCAGGCGCCGATTCCGCCGGTCAACGAGGCGCCGAATCCGTACAACACCGTCAACGGCTACTTCAAGCTTCCCGCAGGACGCACGTGGGGATCGACCAGCGCCGTCGAAATCGACAAGGACGGCAAGTCGATCTGGGTGGCGGAGCGCTGCGGCGCCAACAGCTGCCTCGATGCCGCGACGAGCCAGATCAAGGACGTCCCGACCATCCTCAAGTTCGACGAGAAGGGGAACGTGGTCACGTCGTTCGGCAACGGCATGCTGATCTTCCCGCACGGCATCCACATCGATCGCGACGGCAACGTGTGGGTGACCGACGGCCAGGACAACGCGCCGCGTCCCGCGCGTGGCGGCGGCCCGGGCGCCGGCGCGGCTCCCGCTGGCGGTGCACCCGTGGCGCCGCAGCCTCCGCGTCCGAACGCCGCGGCGACCAAGGGACACCAGGTCTTCAAGTTCAGCCCGGATGGCAAGCTGCTGCTCACGCTCGGCAAGCCGGGCGGCGCGGGCGATTCCGACTACTTCTTCCAGCCGAACGACGTGATCACCTCGCCGGACGGCCAGTTCATCTTCGTGTCGGAAGGGCACTCGAGCACGCCTGGCAGCAACGCGCGCGTGCTGAAGTTCGATCGCACCGGCAAGTTCATCTCCAGCTTCGGCAAGTGGGGCAGCGCCGACGGCGACTTCGATCAGCCGCACGCGCTCGCGTTCGACTCGAAGGGGCTGCTGTATGTCGGCGATCGCAACAACAACCGCGTGCAGGCGTTCGATCAGAACGGGAAGTTCGTCGAGGCGATGTATCAGTTCAGCCGCCCGAGCGGCATCTACATCGACAGGAACGATAACCTCTATGTCGCCGACTCGGAGAGCAAGTCGGTCTCGCGCAATCACCAGGACTGGCTGCGCGGCATCCGCATCGGGAGCTTGAAGGACAAGAAGGTGACCGTGTTCATCCCCGACCCGCGGCCGGATGCGACCGGCACGAGCGCGGCGGAGGGTGTCGTGGTCGACGCGGCCGGCAACGTGTACGGCGCCGAAGTCGGTCCGCGCCAGGTCGTGAAGTACGTGACGAAGTAGCGCGGAGAATTCCGCCCGGCTGCGGAGAAGTGCGCGGCCGGGCGGACCCGTTTCAACGATTTCCCCAATCTTTTCGCCAGGTACGCCACTTGCTCCATGGCTGTGGCATAACGCGGAAGTCGAGCCGGAAGCGCTCCTCCTAGGCGCACCAGGCACCCGGTTCTTGGCTTCCGCGTTCGCGTGTACGAAATCAACCAAATCGCGAAATCACGAAATCACGAAGTCACGAAGTCACGAAGTCACGAAGTCATGAAGGACTGAGCCCTCTGCTCGTCTTCGTGTCTCGTGAAGGTACGCAGAAGCGGTCGTGATGGTTGATTAGGAGGGCTTCTCGAGGAGCAGCAGGCCGCGCGCTTCCGCAAGCAGCGTGTCAGGCCGGAGCGGCTTGAGCAGAATCCTGTTGGCCCCGGCATCCAGCGCACGCGTGTTGTACTGCCGATCGTCGTAGCCTGTCACCGCCAACACGGGAATGGAGCGCGTCTGCGGATCGGCGCGCAGTTGGCGGCAGAGCGCGATTCCGTCCAGCCCTGGCACCGCGATGTCGGTGAGCACGAGGTCGGGCGCCAGCGTCCGTGCCTTGTCGAGCGCCTGCAGTCCGTTATGCGCCTGCTCGACGACGAACCCGTCGTCTTCGAGGATCGACATGTAGTAGCGACGCGTCTCCGGATCGTCTTCGACGACGAGCACGCGCGGCTGGGGCAGCGAATCGCGCGAGGCGGATTCGGTCATCCGGCCGCATCGTAAGTGGCGCTGAGGTGCACGCGCAAGCTCGTGCGCACAATAACCTCAGCGATGATGATACTGACGTGCTAACAGTCGCTGATCGGGGCGGGGACGCGCGAGAAAGCAGCCTACGCGACGCAGAGCGTCTCGAAGCTGATCGACATCAACGGGCTTGCGCACGAACTCGCGAACTCCGAGCTCGCGCGCGACCTGTCCGGTTTCCACCCCGCCCGACAACACAATCACGGGAATCCACGCCAGCGACCGATCGCGCAGCTGAGCGGCGCGGAACTCGCGGCCATCCATCACTGGCAGGCCCAGGTCGAGCACGATCATGCAGGTGTGCGACGTCGATCGCAGACGGCTGAGCGCCTCGCGGCCGTTGCTCACAACCGCAACCGAGTAGCCGTCGCTCTCGAGAGCGACGCGCAGAAGCTCCTGCAGGTCCTTCTCGTCCTCGATGACCAGGTACCGAACAGCGATGTTCTGTCTCCACCGGTGTCATGCCAACGACGCACTACTGCAAACCGCGTTCACACTCGCTTGACGAGCTGCTCGACCGTCGTCGCGAGTTCGAGCGGATCGATTGGCTTCGCGACGTGCATCTGGTAGCCGGCGTCCAGCGCTTCCCGTCGATCCGAGGTACGCGCGAGCGCGGTCAGGGCCGCGGCGGGCGTCGTCCGACCGAGTCTCGCGTCGAGACGCCGTACGTCGCGAATGAGCTGGAGGCCGTCCTCGTCAGGCATGCGCAGGTCGCTCAACAGCACGTCTGGCGGATCGTGCTGGAACCGGTCGCGCGCTTCGGCGACGGACCGCGCGGTCATCACCAGCGCCCCGAAGCGCTCGAGACTCGAGCGCGCAAACTCGAGCGCTGCCGCATCATCGTCAACCACGAGCACCGAGATGCCGCGGAGCACGGGGCCTCGATCCACAAACGTGGGTGATTGCGGCTCGTACGACTGCGCCGCCTGCAGCGGCAGCAGCACCTCGAACGTCGCACCGTGACGTGGCCCGCGGCTGCTGGCGACAACCGCCCCGCCGTGCATCTCCACCAGGTGGCGGACGAGGCCCAGGCCGAGGCCGAGGCCGCCGAACTCACGTGTGCTGCTGCTGTCTCCCTGGCGGAACCGCTCGAAGAGCACAGGGCCCGTTGCCGGATCGAACCCGACACCGGTATCGGACACCGACAGGCAGATCTGCGCATCCTTCCGGCCGAAGCTCACGTCGACGTGCCCGCCGGCGGGTGTGAACTTGATGGCATTCGAGAGCAGGTGCCAGACGATCTGCTGCAGCCGATCGGGATCGACGGTCAATGGTCCGATCGTCGGATCGAGATGCGTGTCCACCTGGAGCCGCTTCGCCGCGGCCGCCAGCTGCAGCGACGCGACCACCGAGTCGACGAGCGGCTGCACCACTGTCGGGCGCGTCGAGATCTGGAGACGTCCGCCGACGATGCGGGAGATGTCGAGGAGATCTTCGATGAGTCGCGACTGGGCCCATCCGGCGCGCTCGATGGCCTGGACCGCGCGGGCCGACTGCGTGGCGTCAAGCTTGCCGCCCGCGAGCAGGCGCGCCCACCCGAGGATGGAGTTGAGAGGCGTCCGCAGTTCATGCGAGAGCGTCCCAAGGAATTCGTCCTTGACACGGCCGGCCGTCTCTGCGCGCGCCGAGTGCTCGTCGGCCGTTCGCAACAGCGCTTCGTAGTGCGCAGACAGGTCGTCCATCTGGCCGCGAAAGCGGCGGACCACGAGCACGCACACGGTAATGCCCGACACCATCAGCACGACCGTGAGCAGAATCGAACCGACGTGTTCCAACTGCCAGATGAGCATCGCGGACAGCACGCCGATGGTCGCGAATGGGACGGCAACCTGGCGAGCCAGCTGTGCACCAACGGGCAGCGGCATGACTGGAGTATCTGCAAGGCTGCAGCCCGATTGCGCGCGATTGGCTCAACTCTTGAAGCACCAGCGACTGGAATGGCCGATCGGATCGTGCGTGTCGCTGCAGTCGGCGACCTGCACTGCATGAAGAGCTCGCAGGGCGTGCTGCAGTCGATCTTCGCACGCGCCGCCGACGCCGCTGAGCTGTTGCTGCTGCCCGGCGACCTGACGGATTACGGGACGCCGGAAGAAGCGCGCATCCTCGCGCGCGAGCTCACGCCGCTCCGCATCCCCGCCGCCGCGGTGCTCGGAAATCATGATGTCGAGTCGGGCAAGGAGGACGAGGTTCGCCAGATCCTGACGGATGCAGGCGTGGTCGTGCTCGATGGCGACGCCGTCGAACTCCAGGGCATTGGCATCGCCGGCGTCAAGGGATTCGGCGGCGGGTTCGGCCCGCGCGCACTCGGTGCGTGGGGCGAGCCGGTCATCAAGCAGTTCGTGCACGAGGCGGTCAACGAAGCGCTGAAGCTCGAAGCCGCCCTCGCCCGACTCAGGACGTCTGCGGTGGTCGTCCTGATCCACTATTCGCCCGTGCAGGCGACCGTCGAAGGAGAACCGCTCGAGATCTACCCATTCGTGGGTTCGAGCCGCCTCGAAGATCCGATCAATCGCTTCCCGGTCTCGTTCGTCGTGCACGGTCACGCGCACCGCGGTCAGCTCGAGGGGCGGACGCAGTCCGGCGTGCCGGTCTACAACGTATCGATGCCGCTGCTGCTCCGCTCGTTCCCCGAGCGGCCGCCGTTCCGCGTGTTCGACGTCACGGTGAGCGATCGCACGGCCGACGCGGCCGGGCGGCCGGCGCTTGCCACGCCTTCCATCGAATCGCGGGGGCGCCGCGCGACCGACGCCCTGGCCTCCTGAGGCGCCATGGAAACTTCGACCGCACGTGCCATTCACGATCCGGCCGCCGATTTCTACATCGACGCGCTGACAAAGCTGCTCGAGACGGGGATCCCGTTTCTCGTCGGCGGCGCGTTCGCCTTCTCGCACTACTCCCGCGTGCCGAAGGACACGAAGGACATCGACATCTTCGTCAAGCCGGACGACTGTCCCCGCGTGCTCGACGCGTTCGAGCGGCTCGGGTACGAGACCTTCATCCCGTATCCGCACTGGCTTGGCAAGATCCACCGCGGCGAGCACTTCATGGACGTCATCTTCAGCTCCGGCAACGGGGTCGCGCGCGTGGACGATCTGTGGTTCGAGAACGCACCCAAGGCGAACGTGCTCGGCCTGATCGTCCGCCTCGCGCCTGCCGAGGAGATGATCTGGTCGAAGGCGTTCATCCTCGAGCGTGAACGCTACGACGGCGCGGACATCGCGCACCTGTTCCGGGAGACCGGGCCGGCACTCGACTGGCCCAGGCTCCTCATGCGGTTCGGGGATTACTGGCGGGTGCTCCTCAGTCACCTGATCCTGTTCGGCTTCGTCTACCCGGACAAGCGGCAGAACGTGCCGGCGTGGGTGATGGAGGAGCTGATTCGGCGGTTCTCCGTGAGCCGTCCGAACCTGCTCAACGACGTCTGTTACGGGACGCTCCTCTCACGGGAGCAATACCTGTACGACATCGAGCACCTGAAGTATCACGATGGCCGGCAGGAGCCGCACGGGATGATGACGGAGGAGCAGGTCAGGATCTGGACCGAGGCCATCCCGAGGAAGACCAGCTGACATCAGCCGTCGCGAAGCATCCGCCGGACGCCGCGCCTCACCATCTCCGCCGTGAGCCCGAACACGAGGTGTGACGCCAGTGACTGCAAATGCGACTCGACCGGGTACTCGGCCGGATCGGCGAGGCCCAGCGCTGGCATCGCCGCTTCGTCCGCGCCGGCCCACACCAGCGTGCCGAACGCGGCACCGTTGCCTGCCGTGACCCACGGCGCCCCTTCCGCGCACGCACCGTAGAACGCGCTCACGGCCGAACCGAACGCGTAGTGCATCAGCGGCGCCGCGATCTGCAGTTCGCGCTCGGTGAGATCGTGTCCCGTCGTCGCGCGGGCCACGGCGTTCGCAGCGAGCTCATTGGCGTTGGTCCCTTCGTTCCTCTCCTGCCAGTCACGCGCATCGTGACGGCCCCCGGCTGATTGCGGCTCGGCGCCCTCCACGACCCGGCTCCAGAATGCCTGGAATTCGCTCATCATCCAGGTGCCGGCGATCCCGCCGATGAAACCTGCCAATGCGCCTTTTATCGGATCGGACTGGGTGGGGGAACCTTGTTCGTGCCGTCGTGCTGCGAAATCTGGTGTCACGCGTACGTCCTCCGCCGCACGTGGGTGCAAGCCCGGGGCCCGCTACTGCTGACGCTCGAGCACCCACGCGATCGACCCGACGAGCTTCTCGACGATCGACCGTGAGCGCCACTGCTCGAGCGTGATCTCACGGCTTCGGGAAATGTCGCGGTCGTGGTCTTCCGTGAGGCGCGCGGCGATCGCCTCGTCGCGCACCGTCAGGTTCACCTCGTCGTTGTGCTCGAAGGAGCGGTTGTCGAGGTTCGTCGTGCCGATCGCGGACCAGAGGTCGTCGACGATCAGCATCTTCACGTGGGTCATCCCGGGCTCGTACTCGAAAATCCGGATGCCGGCTTCGAGCAGCTGGCCGTACATGCGCCGGCTCGCCAGCCGGACCCACCGCTGGTCGTGTGCCTGACCCGGCACGATCACCGTGATCGCGACGCCGCGTTGCGCCGTGCGGATGAGGGCGTGGCGAAACGCCTTGTCGGGCAGGAAGTACGGGGTCGCGATCCGGACGAGGCCGTTCGATCCCTCGATCAGCGTCTGGAACAGCACGCGCGAGACAGTCGCGCGATCCGCCGGCGAGCTTTTGAGCGCGAACGCCGAGGGCGCCTTCGACTTTCTCCTGGGCCTTGTAGGTCTCCGGGCCGGTGAGGATCTCGCCGCAGCACTCCAGCCAGTTCTCCGCCACCACGCCCTGAATCGCCGCGACCACCGGTCCCTCGACTGCGCGCCATCATGTCGCGCCACATCGGGGCTGCCCTCCTGCGGCTCGGCCCACCAGTCGGCGACGCCGGCGCCGCCGACGAACGCGACGGTGCCGTCCACGACGAGCAGCTCGCGGTGGGTGCGGTTGTTCAGCCGTGCCAGCCGGTACCACGTGCAGCTTCTGGTACGCCTCGACGCGGCAGCCCGCCTCTCGAAGGACGCGCCCGGCGCGGCGGATCGCGCCGAAGCTGCCGATCGCGTCCAGGACGAGGTGACCCGCACGCCGGCGCGGGCGCGTTCGGAGAGTGCCGCGACGAACTGCGTCGCCGATCCGTCCCTGCTTGAAGATGTAGCACTCCATGTTGATCGTTTCGCGCGCGCCGCGGATGGCGTCGAGCATCGCCGGGTAGAACGACGGTCGCCGTCGGTGAGGATGTCGACCCGGTTGCCGTGCTCGAGCGTCACGAGGCAGGTCGACTCCAGGACACGCACGAAGTGGTCGCTGGTGGCGTCGAGATCGGCCTCGATGTGATACGGGATGTGCGGCGTGAACAGCACGCCAGGATCAGCCACGCGATGAACGCGCCGCCGATGAACGTCGAGGTACAGCATCGTGATGGTCAGGGATGTCAGCGCGGGTGCGGTCAGCCGGCCGGCTGCGCGGGCCGTCCGCCCGGGAGCGCCGACGCGGCCGTGAGCAGCGCGACCGGCGCGTGAGCGAACACGTCGCGGCGTTGAGCCGCCCGTCGTGGTCGGCGGGCGAGAGTCGTTTCACCGGTGAGCGCGTTCGTCAAGCAGACGGAGGGGAAGTCCGGCGGCAGCACGATCGCGGTGTCCTGCCAGCGTGCGGGACCGAGCGGCGCCTCGGCCGGGTCGCCCGGCAGGTGGGTCACCAGCCGCGGCACGCAGCACACGACGGCTTCGTCTCCGTGCACCCTCGCAAAGGCAAAGATCGCAGTGCCGCCGCGCTCCGGCGGATCGCCAGCGGCACGTACGATCCGGAGGCGAAGAGCGTCGCGACAGCGTGGCGCAGGGCGAGCGCCCGTGCATCACGAACATCTTGAGGCGGCCGTCGTCGCGGGTGTCGAGCAGCGACGCGAGCGCTCGCGGCCGGGAGGCATGGCGCGCAACTCGTCGAGCGCCCGCCTGCGCGCCTCGTAGTCGACCGGCCGCCGGTTGTCGGGATCGACCAGCGAGAGATCCCAGAGCTCGGTCCCCTGGTAGAAGTCGGGAACGCCCGGCGCCGCGAACTTGATCACCAGCTGCGCGAGGCTGTTGTAGATGCCGATCTCCGCGATCCGCGCCTGGAACGTCCGGAACTGCGCGAGGAACGGGCGCCTGGCGTCGAGCAGGCGCTCGACGAACGCCAGCACGGCGCGCTCGTAGTCTTCGTCGGGACTCAGCCAGCTCGTGTGCACCTTCGCTTCCCGCATCGCCTTCACGACGAACTGCTTCATGCGCGCGCGAAACGCCTCCGTCTTCGTCATCGGCCGAATGGCCACGCGCCGACCAGCGTCTGGTAAATCAGGTACTCCTCGTTGGGTGCCGGCGTCGGCCGGCCGGCCGTCACTGCGTGCTTGAACCGGCGGTTCAGCGCGCGCCACTCGCAGGACGGCGCTCTTCCACTCTCCGGGCAGTTCCGACAGCACGTTCAGTCGTGCCCGGACGTCCTCGCCGCGCTTCGTGTCGTGCGTCGACGTGGCCGACAGCGACCCGGGCCAGTGCCCCTGGCGCGCGAGCATCCACTCGTGCACGCGCGCGGGCTCCAGGCCGAACGCGTCGGATCGGCGCCGACTTCGTTCAGCGACAGCAGCCGGTTGTAAACGTACAGCGCCGTGTCCTCGATCCCCTTGGCCGCCACCGGGCTGGTGATCTGCTGGAACTTGCCCGATGAACCGCGCGCGCTCCTCGCACTCCGCGTCGCTCGCGTCGCCGCCTCGCTGCAGGAGCATCCGCTCGATGAAGTCGAAGACCGGCGTCGTCGTCACGCGCGAGCGCCGCTTGGCCTCGCGGATCGCGCGCGTCATGTAGCGGCGATCCTGCTCGCGCAGCGGACCGGGGTCGGTCACGTAGGTGCGGTAGACCGGGAAGCAGGCGATGACCTCCTTGAGCGTCGCAATCAGGCTGTAGAGCGTGAAGTCGCGGAAGTGGCGGTTGCTCTCGGAGAAGCGATTCAACTGATGCCCGAGCGAGTTGATGTCGCCGGACATCGTCTCGTGCATGATCAGTTTCCGTGCTGCGATAGGCGAGGTCGTCGAACGTCGGGCGATGACGGCGATCGCGCAGCGAATCGCTCGTAGATGCGATCGAGTTCGCGCTCGGTGCGCTGCGTCGACGAACAGGTCGTTGACCATGGCGGCGAACTCGTAGCCGGTGGTGCCGTGCACCGGCCAGTCTGGCGAAAGCTGCTCGTCGGCGCCGAGGATCTTCTCGACGAGCAGGAAGATGGCGCGGTCGGGCCGCTGGCGCTGCAGCGCGTCCGCGGCGCGCTCCTGCAGCCGGCGCAGGTAGTCGCCGGGGGCGAACAGGCCGTCCACGTGATCGACCCGCAGGCCGGTGATGCCGCCCCGCGCCAGGAGATCGAAGACGAACCGGTGCACCTCGTCGAAGACCGCGGGGTCTTCCATGCGCAGCGCGGCGAGCTGGTTCACGTCGAAGAAGCGCCGGTAGTTGATCTCTTCGGACGCCGACGCGCCAGTACGCGAGGCGGTACGACTGCTCGTCCGAGCAGCGCATCGAGCGGGTCGAAACTGTGCGGGTCGCCGGCCACGCCGTTGAACCAGGCGAGCGTCCGTTCGATGTGCCCGCGGAGCGGCGCGCTTCGCTCCACCAGCGCGGCGAGGCGCCGCTTCACGATCTCCTTCTCCCGCGCGCGAGTCGCCACGTGCGACGGCTCCAGCGTTCGCAGTGCGCGGCGGCAGGTTCCGGCGGCGGTCACGATGCTCCGCAGTTCGTCGAAGTCGGCGGCGTCGGTGCCGCCGGCCTCTTCTGACGTCCACCCGTCGAGCGCACGCGTGAGGATGCGGCCGAAGGTGTCCGGCGCGATCGGAAACCACTCGTCGTAGTACCGAACGACGAAGGCTCCGTCGCGGTAGGCGAGCGTCAGCTCCTGACGTTCCAGCACTTCGCCGTACTGATCGCCGAGCATCGGGATGAGGACCTTGTCGGCGAGCTCCTCTTTGACCGGCCGCCACGTCGATGTCGAAGAACGACGCGAACCTCGAGCTCGGGCCGTTCTCGAGCACGTCCATCCACCACGGGTTCGCGGACTTCGCGATGCCCATGTGGTTCGGGACGAGGTCCAGGATGTGTCCCATCCCGTGCGCGCGGAGCGCCGTCGATCCAGCGCCAGTACTCCTCCTCGGAGCCGACCTCCGGGTTGAGACGTGTCGGGTCGGCGACGTCGTAGCCGTGCGGGCTTCCGGGCACCGCCTAGAGATACGACGACGCGTAGCAGTCGCTGACGCCCAGGCTCGCGAGGTAGTCGACGATCTCCAGCGCGTCCCGGAAAGTGAAGGACGAGTTGAACTGAAGCCGGTATGTCGCAACGGGAACGCGTGGAGAGCCGTCGGTCGTGGCGAAGTTCACCAGCAGAGGAGTGCTGCAAGCCGAGCGCCAGATTGCGCCGGGCTCAAAAGCGATTGGTTCGGGCGCTTCAGATCTGGCACAGCCGTGCAGTCTCGGCGCGCGATGCTGGACTCAAACTTGCTGAGGCATATCGGCGTGAGGCGACCTGTGCGGCTGGTCGGGCTGGCTTCGCTCGTGCTCGCGGGCGCGGCGGCATGTGCACATCCCGAGGTGAGGCGGACGGTGGATCGACCGCCGACCCGTGCGGAACTGACCCAGTTCTGGATCGATCCGGCCGACGGGCGCCGCGACCTCGTCGCGGGCGCGGGCGCCGGCCTTGCGCGTCCGCAGACCGATGGACGCTACGAGATCGTCGAGCGCGACACGCGCGGGCTTCAGCATCACCTACGTCGTGCGCGACGCGCGCAGCGTCGAGTGGAACGTCAAGATCGGACCCGAGGCGCAGGTCGAAGTCGTGGCCTCGCGCATCCTCTGGGCGCTCGGCTATCACCAGCTGCCGGCCTTTTTCGTCGAGCGGTGGATTGCCGTGGCCGATGGACGCGGGCAGCTGCTTGGCGGCGCGCGTTTCCGTCCGCGCGACGCGCGCGTCGAGGGCCAGGGGCCGTGGTCGTGGCAGCAGAATCCGTTTGTCGGCACGCGCGAGTACAACGGCCTGCTGTCGCTGCTGATGCTGATCAACAGCACCGACCTGAAGAACGACAACAACGAGGTCTACGAGGTGGAGCGGCCGCTCGGAGGGACAGCCGTCGCGCCTCTACGTCGTCAAGGACATCGGCGCCTCGCTCGGGGAGAGCGGGCGCGTCGATCCGCGGCGCGACTTCCTCGACGGCTTCGAGCGCGAGCCGTTCCTGCGCGGACGTGACGGCGAGTGGGTCCGCTTCGCGTTCCGCGGACGCCATCAGGAGCTCATTCGGCACATCCCTGTCGCTCATCTCCAGTGGATGTGCCGCCGCGTCCTCGACATCTCCGATCGCGAGTGGCAGGAGGCGTTCAGCGCGGCACACTACGACGAACAGGCGACCGCGCGGTACGTGGCGCGGCTTCGCGAGAAGGCACAAGAGGGGCTGGCGCTGCAGTGAGCGCGTGTCGCACGCTGGTGCTCACCTTCGTCCTCGCCTGCGCATGGGGCGGGCTGGTTCGTGCTGCGCAACCTGAGACGCTGCCGAACGGCGGCGCGGGAGCCCAGGGCGCGGCTGCGGTACCGGTCGAAGCGCAGACGGAGACGTACCGCCCAGCTGGAACAGCTGCGCCACGCGATGAACCGGCTGCCAATCGCAGCCGGGCTGGCGCTCATCCTGGCCTTGCGCCCGCGCCGGCGGGGAACTCCGCCGCGTCAGGCATCGGTCGTCCAGACGCAGATCATCCTGGCAGTCGTCGGCGCGGTGGTGATGCTCGTCGTCGGCACCAGCCTCGCGCGGGCCTTCGGGATCGTCGGCGCGGCCGGGCTCGTGCGCTATCGCGCGAAGATCTCGGATCCGAAAGATGCCGGCGTCATGCTGTCGACGCTGGCGGTCGGACTGGCGTCGGGCGTCGGGCTCTGGATGCTCGCCGCCTTCGCCACCAGCGTTCATCCTCCTGCTGCTGTGGCTGGTGGAGTCGTTCGAGCCGCAGGCGCGCCAGCGGTTCACGCTGAACGTCCAGGCCAAGGATCCCGCGGCGCTCAAACCGAAGCTCGAGGCGCTCCTGGCCCGCCACCGCCTGGATTTCGAGCTGCGGTCGTCGACAACCGAGGTGGTCACCTACGAGGTGCTGGTGCCGTTCGGCAAGAAGGTGGATCGCCTGTCGAACGGGATCCTCAAGCTGGATCCCGACAATGCGAGCGGAGTGGAGTGGGAGGAGAAGAAAGACAGGTAATCTCCCGTTTACCTGTAGTTTCCGAACGTCAGCGCGATCCCGAAATCGTGGTCGCGCAGCGCCCGCATCGCCTCCTGCAGATCGTCCTTCGAGGGCGCCGTCACGCGCACCTGGTCGCCCTGAATCGATGCCTGCACTTTCTTGATCTTCTTGTCCTTCAGGTACTTGACGATATCCCTGGCGGCTTCGATCGGGATGCCTTCCTGCACCGTGATCACGCGGCGGACCGTGCCGCCGGCCGCCGGTTCCGAGTCGCCCACCTTGAAGTTCTTGACGGGCACGTTGCGGCGAACCAGACGCGTCTGGACGACCTCCCAGAGCGCGTTCATCTTCATCTCGTCATCCGAGGTGAGCGTCAGTGTCTTCTCGCCCGTGTTGAGGTCGATGTCGGCCTTCGCCCCCTTGAAGTCGTAGCGCTGACCGACCTCCTTGCGTGCCTGGTTGAGGGCGTTGTCCACTTCCTGGAAGTCGATCGGTGAGGTGATGTCGAACGATGACTGAGCGGCCATAGGCAGACAATTCTACTGCGCCGTAGAATTGACGCGTGAGCGGCGACCGTCCCCGCATCGGCATCTCCGCCTGTCTGCTCGGGCAGCCGGTCCGCTACGACGCGGGCCACAAGCGCGACTCGTTCCTCGTCGAGACGTTCGGCGCCCACGTCGACTGGGTGCCAGTCTGTCCCGAGGTCGAGGCAGGCTTCGGCACGCCGCGCGAGTCGATGCGGCTCATGCTCACCCGGCCGCAGGCTCGCGGGCGCGGGCAGCGGTTCGATCCGGCGCACATCTCGCTGGTGCTCAACACCCAGGGGACCGATGTCAGCGAGAGGCTGCAGTCCTACGCACGAAAGAAAGCTGAGAACCTGGCCACGGCCGGATTGAGTGGTTTCGTCCTGAAGAAGGATTCGCCGAGCTGCGGCATGGAGCGGGTGAAGGTGTACACGGGCAACGGAATTGCGGAGCGGGCCGGGCGCGGGCTCTTCGCCGAAGCCCTGATCGCACGCCTGCCGAACCTGCCGGTCGAGGAAGAAGGCCGGCTCTGCGATCCGCGGCTGCGCGAGAACTTCGTGGAGCGGGTGTTCGCCTACGGTCGCCTCTGCGCGCTCTTCGAGGGGCGCTGGTCGATCGCGGACGTGGTCGCCTTCCACACGAGGCACAAGCTGACGCTGATGGCGCACTCGCCGGCGGCCTATCGGGCGCTCGGGCAGCTCGTCGCCGGCGCGAAGTCGCAAGGCCGCGCGGCGTTCGCCGAGGAGTACCAGTCGCGTTTCATGCGGGCGCTCGGCGCGATGGCGACGCCGGCGCGGCACGCGAACGTGCTGCAGCACATGCTCGGCTACTTTTCCCGGGACATCGACACGCCCGACCGCCAGGAGCTGCTCGCGGTCATCGACGATCACCGCCGGGGGCGCGTGCCGCTCGTGGTGCCGATGACGCTGATGCGCCACCATGTGCGGCGGCACGGAGTGGCGTACCTGGAAGGCCAGACGTACCTCGACCCGCATCCGCGCGAGCTGAGCCTGCGGAACCACGTGTGATGGAACCATTCACAAGACTCGGAATCGTGCGTGTGCGCGGCGCGGACCGCGGTCCGGCCGACGACGTCGCGGCAACCGAGGCGCCGCTGGAGCTGCGCGTGCAGGGCCGTCCGCTCGCGGTGATCATGCGGACCCCCGGGGGCGACCGCGAGCTTGCGGCAGGGTTCCTGCTGGCCGAGCGCATCATCCGCCGCGCCGACGACCTCGGGACAATCGAGGTACTGCACCGACCAGAGCGGAGCGGCAGACGCCGTCGCCGGGTCCATCGTCAACGTCACGCTCGATCCCGAGGCCGTCGGCTCGGCCGAGGCGGTGCTGGCGTCGAGAAGGCAGGTGATGACCAGCGCGGCGTGCGGCGTCTGCGGCCGCGAGAGCCTCGCATCGATGCGTACGGACCTCTCGCCGGTGGTCTCCGACGCGCGTATCGCTGCGGCCGTCGTCGCCTCGCTGCCGGAGCGTCTCCGGGCCCGCCAGCCGCTCTTCGCGTCTACTGGCGGGATCCACGCCGCGGGTATCTTCGACGCCGGAGGCGAGCCATTGTCGGTGGCCGAGGACGTCGGCCGGCACAACGCCGTGGACAAGGTCATCGGGCCGGCTGCTGCTCCGGGACGCGCTGCCGCTCCCGGCCTGCATCCTCTGCGTCAGCGGCCGCACGTCGTTCGAGATCGTGCAGAAGGCCTGGTGCGCCGGCATCCCGATCGTCGCGTCAGTGTCGGCGCCCTCGAGCCTGGCCGTGTCGCTGGCGTCCGAGGCGGGGATCACGCTGGTCGGCTTCGTCCGCGGCGGCGGCCTCAACATCTACACCGGCGCTGCGCGAATCGTGTAGGCTCCGCTCGGCATGAACCTTCGTTCGGACTCGGCCAGCAGAAACCGCAGCACTACCGCGAGATGGCGCGGATCGCCTGGGAGAACCGCGACCAGCTGCCGTTCGCGTGGCGGATTCTACGCGAGGGGGTCTGCGACGGCTGCGCGCTCGGCACCTCGGGGCTCTCGGACTGGACGCTGCCCGGGTGCGCACCTGTGCATGGTCCGGCTCGAGCTGATGCGGCTGAACACCGCGCCGGCGCTGGACTCTGCGGTCCTCTCGGATGTGGCGTCGCTCTCGTCAATGAGCTCGTCGCCAGCTGCGCGAGCTCGGGCGGCTGCCCGCGCCGCTGCTGCGGCGCGCGGGGAGCGCGGATTTCTGGCCGCGTCGTGGGACGAAGCGCTGGATCGTCATCGCTGAGGAGCTGCGCCGCGTCGATCCGCACCGTGTGGCGTTCTACCTGACCTCGCGCGGCATCACCAACGAGACCTACTACGCGGCGCAGAAGGCGGCGCGCTTCCTCGGGAGCCCGCACGTCGACAACGCGGCGCGGCTCTGCCACGCTGCGTCCACTGTCGCGATGAAGGCGACGCTCGGGCACGGCGCCTCCACGTGCAGCTACGTCGACTGGCTGCGAGGCGGACCTCATCGTGCTGTTCGGGTCGAACGTCGCGAACAACCAGCCGGTCGCGATCAAATACCTCGCATAGGCCGAGAGAACGGCGCCAGCATCGCCGTCGTCAATCCGTACCGCGAGCCGGGGCTCGAACGCTACTGGGTGCCGTCGATTGCCGAAGAGCGCCGTCTTCGGCACGACCTCGCCGACCGCTGGTTCGAGGTGCACACCGGCGGCGACCTGCGCGTTTCTCGTCGGCGTGCTGCCGCGCGCTCATCGAGACTGGCGGCATCGACGAGCCGTTCGTGTGCGCATCGACGGCCGGCTTCGAGGCCGCGCGCGACGCGGCGCTCGCCTCGGAATGGGAGGCGCTCGAACGCGAGAGCGGCGCGTCGCGAAGACGAGATGCGCGCGTTCGCGCGACTGCTCGTGGAGAAGCCGAAAGCGGTGTTCATCTGGTCGATGGGCCTCACGCAGCACGCGCACGGCGTGGACACCATCAAGGCGCTCGTCAACGTCGGCCTGGCGCGCGGCCTGCCGGGCCGCGCCGACCGCGGCCTGGTGCCGATCCGCGGACACTCCGGCGTGCAGGGCGGCGCCGAGGTCGGCTGCGTGCCCGTCGTCGATGCGGCCACGGCGGCGCGGTGGAGCGACGGTCTGGGAGTTCCCCGTCCGGCGCAGCGCGCGGGTGGACGGCGTCCGAGATGATCGATCGCGCCGCCGCCGGCGACGTGGATCGTGTTCTGGATCGTCGGCGGCAATTTTCTCGAGACGCTGCCCGACGCCGAACGGTCGCGGCGCGCGCTGCAGCGTCCCCGCCTGCGGGTACACCACGACATCGTGCTGTCGTCGTCCATGCTGGTCGACAGCGACGGCGACGTGCTGATCCTGCCCGCGGCGACGCGCTACGAATCCGAGGGCGGCGGGACCGAGACGTCGACCGAGCGCCGGATCATCTTCTCGCCGGAGATTCCGCGGCCGGCGGATCGGCGTCGGCGCGGCCGGAGTGGTGGGTCGTTCGGCGAGGCGATGGCGCGCGCGTTTCCGAATCGCGCGAACTACATCCGGTTCGACAGTCCGCGGCGGCGATCCGCGCGGAGATCGCCCGGGCGGTTCCGCTCTACAAAGGCATCGAGACGCTGCGCGGCGCAAGGGCGATCAGGTGCAGTGGGGCGGCCGCATGCTCTACGCGGACGGCCGGTTCGCGACGCCCGACGGGAGGGCGCGCTTCTCGGCGATCGGCGCCGCGGCCGAGGACGGGCGTGCGACGATCACGATACCGTCGCCTCCGTCCGGGCCTGCCGAGCGGGTCTTCCGCGTCTCGACGCGTCGCGGCAAACAGTTCAACTCGATGGTGCAGCGCGAGGTCGATCCACTGACCGGCGCCGCGCGCGACGACGTGCTGATGAGCGGAACCGACCTGGAGCGCCTCGGGCTCCGGCCAGGCCAGCGTGTGACGCTCCGCGCGCCCGCCGGGACGCTCGTCGGGACGGTGCGAAAGGCAGCAATCAAACCGGGTAATCTGGAAGTGCACTGGCCCGAGGGGAACGTCCTGCTGACATCGTCGGCGATCGACCCGGACTCGATGGAGCCCGACTACAACGCGTCGGTCATGGTGGAGCCGGTCGAGGAACACGAGCGATGAGAACGAGAGCCACGAAAGTCCAGCTCCTGGCGCTGGCGGTCGCCGGATCGCTGATGGCCCTGCCGCTGTTCGCCGCATCTCCAGCGGTGGACGCCGCGCTGGCGCAGTTCCTCGGCTCGCCCAAGCCGGCGGATGCGGCGAAGGCCACCGACGCCGTCGTCAAGGCGGGCGCCACGTTCGACGAGGCGCTGCGCCGCGCTGAAGCGCGGGCGGACCGTATCGCGCGACGTGCCTCGAGGGGTGGTCGAAGCTGTCGCACCGTATCGGCGACACCGACTTCGCCTACACGCTCGACGTGCCGGAGTCCTACGATCCGTCGAAGCAGTACCAGGTGCGCGTGCAGCTCCATGGCGGCGTCGGCCGGCCCGATGGCGCGCCGCGCGGCAACGGCATCGGCGCGCTCGCCGGCGCCGAGCAGATCTATCGTGCTGCCGACCGCCTGGGCGGAGGCCGAGTGGTGGACCGACGCTCAGCTCGACAACCTTCGCGCGCATCCTCGATCGCTGTGAAGCGCACCTACAACGTGGACGAGAACCGCGTCGTGCTGTCGGGTGTCTCGGACGGCGGCACCGGCGCCTACTACTTCGCGATGCGCGACACGACACCCTTCGCGGCGTTCCTCCCGCTGAACGGCGCACATACCGGTCCTGCGGAACCGCTCGATGCGGATCGACGGCGAGCTGTTCATGCACAACATGCTGAACAAGCCGTTCTTCATCGTCAACGGCGGGCTGCGACCCGCTGTATCCGACCGACGCTCGTCGAGCCCTACGTCCAGCAGATGCAGAAGGGCGGCGTGAGTCGTCACCTACCTGCCGCAGCCGAAGGCCGTCCACAACACGGCGTGGTGGCCGGAGCTGAAGGACACCTACGAGGCGTTCGTGCGCGAGCATCCGCGCGATCCCGCTTCCCGACACCCTGACGTGGGAGAGCGATCTGCGCGACGGCACCGGGCGCGCGCACTGGCTGGTGATCGACGAGCTCGGCGCCGAACGCCAGGGACGCCGCGACGATGCCCGACATCAACGAGCGCCTCGGCCCGGCGGAGCCGGACTTCGGCGTACGCGTGGCGGGCGCGCGCATCACGAGCGTGGCGTCCGGAAGCAACGCGGACGGCTTCGGCCTGCTGCCGGGCGACGTCGTCGCCAAGATCGGGCCGCGGGCCGTGCCGGCGGCCATGGACGTGACCGATCTGCTCGAGATCGTCGACCCCGGCACTCCGCTCGTGCTCACCGTGACCCGCGGCGCCGAGACCGTCGAGCTGAAAGGCACCTACAACCCCGTGGCAACACCGCGGCGCATTCCGTTCTTTGCCCACAGCCGCCCGTCCGGCCGTGTGGACCTGGTCCGCACCGGCAACACAGTGACGGCCACGACGCGTCGGGTGGCCGCGTTCACGCTGCTGCTGTCGCCCGACCAGTTCGACTTCAGCAAGCCGATCAAAGTGGTCGCGGACGGCAAGACCGTCTTCGAGGGTGTGGCGAAGAGGGATGTCGCCACGCTGTTGAAGTGGGCGGCCCGCGACAACGACCGGACGATGCTGTTCGGGGCGGAGGTCAGCGTGCGGCTCAATTGAGTGCGCGCGCCGGAGCCCCGAGCCCATAGCCCGAAGCCCATAGCCCGAAGCCCTTCATGATCAGTTTCTCTTCCGTCAGCAAGCAGTACGGCCGCCAGGTTCTCTTCGTCGACGCCTCGTTCCAGCTCAATCCGGGCGAGAAGGTCGGCCTCGTCGGCCCCAACGGCGCCGGCAAGACCACGCTCTTCCGCATGATCGTCGGCGAGGAGCAGCCCGACGAAGGCGACGTGTCGGTGCCGAAGAAGCTGACCATCGGCTACTTCCGCCAGGACGTCGAGGAGATGTCGGGCCGATCGGTGCTCGACGAGGCGATTGCCGGGAGCGGACGCGCTCGGCGACGCTGCACCACGAGCTCGAGGAACTGCAGCGCGCGCTCGAGGACCCGGCGCGGGCCGACGAGATGGACCGGATCCTCGAACGGTTCGGCGAGGTGCAGGAGGAGTACGAGCACCTCGGCGGCTACGCGCTCGAGAGCGCGCACGCGCGAGATCCTGCACGGCCTCGGCTTCGACGACGAGCGGATCGACGGCGACGTCGGCGCGCTGTCGGGCGGCTGGAAGATGCGCGTCGCGATGGCGCGCGTGCTGCTCGGCGAGCCCGAGGTCCTGCTGATGGACGAGCCGACGAACCATCTCGACATCGAGTCGATCATCTGGCTCGAAGCGTTCCTCAAGTCGCGCACGGGCTCGCTGCTGATGACGTCGCACGACCGCGATTTCATGAACCGCGTCGTCACGAAGATCGCCGAGATCGACGGCGGCGAGATCACGACCTACTCGGGCAACTACGACTTCTACGAGCGCGAGCGCGCCATCCGCGAGGCGAACCGCGAGGCGGCGTACGCGCGGCAGCAGGCGATGCTCGCGAAGGAGCAGCGGTTCATCGAGCGGTTCGCGGCGCACGCGGCGAAGGCCGCGCAGGTGCAGAGCCGCGTGAAGGCGCTGGAGAAGATCGAGAAGATCGAGCTGCCGAAGAAGCGGCGCATCGTGAAGTTCGAGTTCCGCGCGCCGCCGCGGTCCGGCGAGCAGGTGGCGACGCTCGAAGGGGTCACCAAGGCCTACGGCCGCCGCGTCGTCCACGATCACCTGAACATGACGATCCGGCGCGGCGAGCGCTGGTGCGTCATGGGCAGGAACGGCGCCGGCAAGTCGACGCTGCTGAAGATGGTTGCCGGCGCGCTGCCGCCGGACGAAGGCGAGGCGAAGCTCGGCGCGAGCCTGAAGATGGGCTACTTCGCGCAGCAGGCGCTCGATCTGCTCGATCCGGACCTCACCGTCGAGGAGCAGCTGCGGAAGGACTTCCCGCACGAGTCGATCGGCGTGCTGCGCAGTCTCGCCGGCGCGTTCCAGTTCTCCGGCGACGACGTGGACAAGAAGATCCGATCGCTCTCCGGCGGCGAGAAGACGCGGCTCGTGATGGCGCGCATGCTGCTCGACCCGCCGAACTTCCTGGTGCTCGACGAGCCGACGAATCACCTCGATCTGGCGACGAAGGAGATGCTGCTCGAATCGCTCGGCGCGTTCGAAGGGACGATGCTGTTCGTGTCGCACGATCGTGCGTTCCTGCGCGGCCTGAGCAACCGCGTGCTGGAACTCGGCGGCGAGAGCGGCACCGAGACCCAGCCGCACCTGTACCCGGGCTCCTACGTCGAATACGTGGCGCGGACCGGCCACGAGGCGCCCGGCGTGCACGCGTGAGGGTGAGCTTCGCGTCCGCCGCGCACTCCTTCCTGCGATTTGCATATCTGCCGCTTGCGGCGTGTCTCGCGCTCTCCGTCGCGACACCGCTCGCGCAGGAGGATCCGGTGGAGTCCCGCCTGCTGCGGGTGGCCGGCATCACTCCCGATGCCGCAAGCGCGTTCTTCGAGGCGCTGCGCCGTAACGTCGGCACCAGCGATAGCCGCGCGACCTGTTCGATGGTTGCCTATCCGCTGCGGCACCGGGACGGCGACGTCGCCGACGCGGCCGCGTGCGAGGCACGCTACGACTCGATCTTCACCGTGCCGGTGCGCCGTGCCGTGGGTCGGCAGCAGTTCAACGAGCTGTTCGTCAACCAGTCCGGTGTGGCCGTCGGTGTGGGCGAGCTGTGGTTCGCGGGCCGCTGCCGGCAGCCGCCGTGCGCGGAGGCCGACATCCGCATTACCGCGATCAATGGCGCAACGGGACCGCAGCCGCCGAAGGGGAAGGTCCTGATCGGGTGTCTGGCATCGGGCCGAGCCGTCCGTGTGACGGCCGATGGCGCTGGCGGCGCGGAACTGCGCATGTGGAGCACCAGCAATCCGGCCGGTACACCCGACGTCGACGTGCAGCGCGGGGCGCCGACCGCGGAAGCGACGGGCCTGTGTGCCTGGCGTGCCTGGTCGTTCGGCGGCGCAACGACCTACACGGTCGCCGAGGTTGGCTGCATGGCGAACCCCGTGCCGGCACCGATGGGCACGGTGGCGCGCGTGACGCGATCAGCGGGTGGCGCACCGGAGGACGGCGTCTGGTGTTTCGAGTGATCCTGCAGACCAGATCTGACTGACGAGCTCGGCCAGGCGCGGTGAGCGGGCGGGGGCCGCCGGAGCCGCGCCGCGTGGCTCCAGCCGCGTGGTAATAATGTTCGCCGCGACGTGCGCGCCGTGTCCCGCGGTGCCCACGATCGGGTCACGGGCGTGGAGGTCTGATGGACACACGCGACGAGGGCGCGGATGGCGGCACGACGGCCCTTCGCGCGGCGCTGAAGAGCCAGTACCACGCGTCACTCGCCATGCTGCGCGACGCCATCGAACAGTGCCCCGACGACGTGTGGCTGGCGAACCGATACAGGAACGCCTGTTGGCAGCTCGCGTACCACGTGCTCTTCTTCGTGCACCTCTATCTCATGCCGGACGAAGCGTCGTTCCGCCCCTGGCCCGGGCAGCAGAACGACGTGCAGCACGCCGACGGCATCGCGGGCCCTCCGGATCCGGCCAGCGGCCTGCCGCTCATCCCGCAGCCGTATTCGAAGAGCGAGGCGCTTGCGGTACTGGGGCTTCTGCGACGAGATGGTCGACCGGGCCGTCGATGCGCTGGATCTCAGCAGCTCCACCAGCGGCTTCCACTGGTATCGCATGCCGAAGCTCGAACACCAGATTGTCAACATCCGGCACATCCAGCACCACACTGCGCAGCTGGCCGATCGGCTGCGCGCCGAACGGGACGCCGGCGTCAGGTGGGTGGGCGGCCGCCGCTGATGCGCCCGGTCGACATCTCCTCGGGCGAGCACTATCACTGGGGCAGCGCGAGCGAGGGCTGGCACCTGCTGAATCGCGACGACCTGAGCGTGATCCATGAGCGATCGCCGGCCGGTGACCACGAGCGGCGCCACTACCATTCGAAGTCGCGGCAGTTCTTCTACGTGCTCGAGGGGCGGGCGGTGGTGGACGTGGAGGGCACCCGGGTTGAGCTCGGGCCGGGTCAGGGGCTGGAGGTGCCGCCGGGCACGCGCCATCAGTTCCTGAACGAGTCGGATGCCGACGTGGCGTTTCTGGTGATATCGTCGCCACGCGCCCATGGCGACCGCACGGACGTCTGACGATAAGAGGGGAGCGTGCCGTACGCACCGCCCCAGGCACGCTCACAGGAGACGAAGGTCATGAGGTACGCATCGGCTGTGGCCGCCAGCCTCGTCCTGGCACTTGGAACGACCGGCGCCGCGGCGGGCACGAGCGTGCTGTTCATCGGCAACAGCTTCACGTTCGGGTCCGGATCGGCGGTCCGCTTCTACCGGGCGGACACGGTGACCGATCTCAACAATGAAGGGATTGGCGGCGTCCCTGCCCTCTTCAAGTCGTTCGCGCAGCAGGCGGGCCTCGACTACGACGTCGCGCTCGAAACGCGCGGCGGTGTCGGCCTCGACTTTCATCTCGAGAACAAGCTGGGCGTCATCGGCCGCCGAGGCTGGGACATGGTCGTGATGCACGGCTACAGCACGCTGGACCGTGACAAGCCGCGCGATCCGGCAAAGCTGGTGGCCACCGCCAGGGAGATGTCGGACTTCCTGCGCTCGCGCAATCCGAAGGTGGAGCTGCACCTGATGGCGACCTGGTCGCGGGCCGACGAGACTTATCCGGGGAAGGGCGCCTGGGCGGGCCAGCCGATCGAGGCGATGGCGCGCGACGTTCAGGCTGGCGTACGACCAGGCCGCGGCCGGCGCTTCCGCGAAGAGCGTCATTCCGGTCGGGGAGGCATGGACGCGCGCGATCCAGGCGGGCATCGCCGATCCGAACCCCTACGACGGCATCGACGGCGGCAAGATCAATCTCTGGACACACGACCACTACCACGCAAGCGCGCACGGGTACTATCTCGAGGCGCTCGTCATCTTCGGCAGCCTCACCGGCCGCGACCCACGCTCGCTCGGCGAGAACGAGTGTTCAGGCTACGAGCTGGGCATCTCGCGCCCGCAGGTGAAGGCGCTGCAGCAGGTGGC
Source organism: uncultured Acidobacteriota bacterium (assembly GCA_963748265.1). Taxonomy (GTDB): domain Bacteria; phylum Acidobacteriota; class Vicinamibacteria; order Vicinamibacterales; family CAVVIG01; genus CAVVIG01. The sequence goes on from CAVVIG010000011.1 coordinate 99,652, forward strand.
GTTCGACGAGCTGACCGCCAGACATGCCAGGGTGAGCCCCGCGCCGCTGGTTGTGCCGAAGGGGGTCGAATCCGAGCGCTGCGTCGCGCCGCGATAGCGGCGGGCGGCCGCTGCGGCGGGAGGAGAGCTATGACGTGCCGGACAGTCACGCTGGTTCTTGCAATGTCTCTGGCGCATGCGGCGACGGCCTCTGCCGCGCTCCGCTGTGAAGAGCTGACGTCGGTCTCGATTCCGGGATTGACGATCACGTCGGCCCGGCCAATCGCCGCCGGCACCTTCTCGGAGCCCGGCGCCAACGCTCGCGAAACCCAGGCACGCGCGCAGCTGTTCTCCAGGCTGCCGGCGTTCTGCCGCGTGACGATCACCGCCGCGTCCCTCGACCGACTCGGACATCCGCATCGAGGTCTGGCTCCCCGATGCGGGATGGAACGGCAGGCTGCAGGCGGTCGGCGATGGCGGCCTGGCCGGCTCGATTCCGATGACGTCGATGGCACCGGAGCTCGCTCAGGGCTACGCCGTCGCCGGCACCGACACCGGCCACGCCGGATCGACCGCCGACTTCATGCCGGCGCATCCAGAAAAGCTCGTGGACTTCGCGTACCGTTCGACGCACGAGATGGCGGTGGCGGCGAAGGCGATCGTCGCGGCGTTCTACGGCAGCCCGGCGCACCATGCGTACTACAACGCCTGTTCCGGCGGTGGCCGGCACGCGCTGACCAGCGCCCAGCGTTTCCCCGCCGACTTCGACGGCATCGTGGCCGGGGCCTCGTCGTGGAACCAGGCGCGGCTCGATGCGGCGCGCATCGCCATCAACCTGACGGTGAACCGCACGGCCGACAGCCGCATTCCTGCAGCGAAGTACCCGATGATTCACGAGGCCGTGCTGCAGGCGTGCGACGCGAAGGACGGCGTCCGCGACGGCGTCATCGAGAGCCCGCAGACCTGTGGTTTCGACTACGGATTGCTCGTGTGCCGCGGAGCGGACGGCCCGAACTGCCTGACGCCGGCGCAGGTGGAATCGGCGCGCGTGATGACCTCGCCATTCGTCGACACCGCGAGCGGCCGGACGCTGCTCGAGCCGCACCTCTGGCCCGGCTCCGAGCTGCAGTGGGGCACGCTCGGCGGGCCCGAGCCGCTGGCGAACTCGGTCGCGCGCGTCCGCCACTTCCACTTGAAGAATCCCGCGTTCGAATTCAAGCTGCCGAACGTTGCGGCGGACGTCGATCGCGCCGCGCAGATGGACAACGGGCTGATCGCGTCGAACAACTTCGACCTGCGCCCCTTCTTCGGCCGCGGCGGCAAGCTGCTGATGTGGCATGGCTGGTCGGACCCGCAGGTGCCTGCCGAGAACAGCGTGATCTACTTCACCAACGTCGTGAAGACCGTCGGCGCGCCAGCCGCCGATTCGCTCGCGCTGTTCATGATGCCCGGCGTGCTGCACTGTGGCGGCGGGCCCGGCCCCGACACCTTCGACCAGATGGGCGCGATGACGAAGTGGGTCGAGTCGGGACAGAAGCCCGTGAGCCTCGAGGCGTCACGGGAGCGCGACGGCAAGGTCGATCGCACGCGTCCGCTTTGTCCGTATCCGCAGATCGCGAAGTACGCGGGCAGCGGCGACACGAACAGCGCCGCCAGCTTCTCGTGCGCTGCCGACCCCGCGGCGGCGGCCCGGCGCTGAGGCAACGCACTTTCGCTTCGCCATGATGAAGCGGTCCATGCGCGCGGCTCGAACAGCGCTATGCCTTGCTGCCGGTGCGGTGCTGGCGGTCGCACCTTCGGAACCGTCGCGTGCATCCGCGCAGCAGGCGCCCGCTGGTGCGACGACGCTGTTCGAAGGCGCCAGGCTCGTCGCCGGCAGACGGCGGTCCTCCCATCGAAGATTCCGCATTCATCGTCGAGGGCCGCTCGTTCACACGGGTGGGACGGCGGGGCGAGGTGCAGGCACCCGCGGGGGCTGCACGCGTGGACCTCTCCGGCAAGACGGTCATCCCCGGCCTGGTCGATGCGCATTCGCACATCGGCTACATGAAACATCTCACCAGCGGCGCGGAGAACTACACCCGCGAGAACATCCTCGACCACATGCGCCGGTTCGCGTACTTCGGCGTGGTTGCGAGCCAGGCCATGGGCAGCGACTTCGGCGAGTTGCCGTTCCAGCTGCGCGACGAGACGCTCGCGGGGAAGCATCCCGACGCCGCCCGCTTCCTGACCGCAGGGCGAGGGCTGGCGCCGCTCAGCGAGATCAGCCCCGACAACATGCGGCAGGCCGCCTACGCCGTGACGACACCTGCCGGAGCGCGCGCGTCGGTCCAGGAGCTGGCGTCGAGAAGGGTGCCCATCGTCAAGACCTGGGTGGACGATCGCGGCGGCGCCATCAAGCCGCTGCCTCCCGAGCTGTACACGGCAATCATCGACGAGGCCCACCGCAACAAGCTGCGCGTGGCGGTCCACGCGACCGACCTCCAGCAGGCGAAGGCGCTCCTGCGGGCGAACATCGACATCTTCGCGCACATGATCAGCGACGTGGACGCCGAGCTCGTCGCGCTCTTCAAACAGCACCCGGACACGGTCGTGCTCTCGGCGCTCGGCGGGCCGCATCGCGCGGTCTACGCGCCGTGGCTCAGTTCTGTGCATCCGCTCATTGCGGAAACCGTGCTTCCGGACCAGATCGCCCGGCTGCAGCGGCGGTTCCCGCTCGCGGGTGCCGAACGTGCCCCGGCGCAGGCAACGTGGGATCGGCTCGCGAGGGGCATCGCTCAACTGCACGTGGCGGGCGTGCCGATTGGCGTCGGCACCGACGGCGGCGGTCAGCAAGGCGACCAGTTCATCGGCTGGACGATGCACACTGAGATGGAGAATCTGGTGATGGCGGGGCTGACGCCGGCGCAGGCGCTGGTGGCCGCGACGAAAACGTCGGCGGAGGTGCTCGGCCTGAACGATCTCGGGACGATCGCCGCCGGCAAGAGCGCGGATTTCGTCGTGCTCGACGCGAACCCCCTGGACGACATCACGAACACGCGCCGGATCGCGCGCGTGTTCCTCCGGGGCGCCGAGATCGATCGCGCACGGCTGCGTGCGGCGTTCCTGCAGGGCCGGACGCCGGGCTGACGCGCGCCCGGCACACACGACTGAGGTGAGTCATGGCCGATCTGCGCGCATCGTCGCTGCTGCCGTTCGTTCCAAGCGGTAGCGATTACGAGGCCAGCCGGCGCCTGTTCGCGGACCTGGGCTTCTCGGAGCTGTGGGAGAGCAGCGGGTACGCCGGCTTCCGGAATGGCGATGCACGGTTCATCCTGCAGAAGTACGACGTCAGGGCCTTCGCCGAGAACTTCATGGTCCGGCTGAACGTCCCCGATCTCGACGGGTGGTGGCAGGCCGCCTCGCGGCTGGAGCTCGAGAAGAGATATCCGGGGTTCAGGATCAAGCCGCCGACCGACTTCCCGTGGGGGCGGGAAGTGCACTTCATCGATCTGGCCGGTGTCTGCTGGCACGTCGGCAATGAGTGATCCCCGACGCGCGACGGGTTCGCGCGTTCGATCGGGTTCAGCCGCCCTGTTCGCCCTGGTCGCGCTCCTGCTCGTGGTGTCGCGTACGCCGGCGGCCGCGCAGCGGCTCCTGCGTCCGGTTGACGAGGCCGCCACGATGCCCGACTTCTTCTCGTTCCGCGCACAGCTTCAGGCGTCCATCGCGCGGCATGACGCCGCTGCGGTCCTCGCGATCGTCGCGCGCGGCGTGAAGAACTCGTTCGGCGGCGACGATGGAATCGACGGGTTCAGGAAGAAGTGGACGCCCGAGCAGCCGGACAGCCCCCTCTGGGAAACGCTGGCGACCGTGCTTGCGCTCGGCGGTACGTTCGGTCCCGGCGACACGTTCACCGCGCCGTACGTCTTCAGCCAATGGCCGCAGGACGCCGACGCCTTTTCGCAGGTTGCCGTTGTCGCCACTGGCGTTCGCGTGCGCGAGGCGCCGCGGGAAGATGCGCCCGCCGTGGCGACGGTCAGCTTCGCGATCCTCGAAATCGTGAGTGCCGCCAACCCGGATCCGAAGTGGACGCAGGTGCGTGCGCCGGGCGGCAGGAGCGGTTACGTGGACCGCCGCTACGTGCGCAGTCCGATCGACTATCGCGCCATCTTCAACAGGGTGAACGGCCGCTGGTGGCTTCAGGCGCTGGTGTCTGGCGATTGACAGTCGTCGTTCCCGGTATCAGCATCGAAGGCGCATCGAACACCGCATGGTTAGCGAACGCAGGAGTGAAAAGGAGAGGCGCATGGCATTCGGTCGCAGCGCGACCCTGACCGTGATCGCAGCAGTCGCCGCGGCGGCGACGCTTGCCGCACAGGGCGGTCCGGCGCCCGACCCCATCGTGCGCGAGAACGCGACGGTGAAGCTGGCCGGGCACACCTGGGTCATTCCCGACAACGACGTGGGGCTCGTGCCCAACGTGGGCATCGTCGTCGGCTCGCGCGCGACGCTGGTGATCGATCCCGGCCTCGGGCGTCAGAACGGCGAGCGCGTGCTCCGCGAGGTCGCCAAAGTCAGCAAGAACGCCGAGCTGTACGTGGCATCGACGCATTTCCACGCGGAACACACCACCGGCTACCTGGCGTTTCCACCGACCGCCAAGTACGTGAACGCGCGCGTCCAGGAAGACGAGTTCGCCGCGCAGGGGGCGGCGCAAATCGCGACGTTCTCGCAGCGGTCGCCTGCAGTGGCCGATCTGCTGCGAGGCGCCACCCAACGCAAGGCGGACATCACCTTCGACCGGGACTATCAACTCAATCTCGGAGGCGTGCGGGTCCGCTTCCTCGTCGTCGGCCCGGCTCACACGCGCGGTGACACCGGGTTCCTGATCGAAGGCGACGATGTTCTCTTCGCGGGCGACGTGGTGATGACCAACTCGTTCGTCGCCGCGAGCCCGCAGTCGACGGTCGCGTCGTGGCAGGCGGCGCACGGCGCACTGGCGGCGATGAAGCCCAGGATCATCGTCCCGTCGCACGGCGCCACCGGCGACATGTCCAGCCTCGACGTCAACCGGGCGACCATCCTCGAGATTCAGAGCCGGGCCCGTGCGATGAAGGCGGCCGGCCGACCCGCGGACGAAGCGGCGACGGCGGTGCAGGAGGAACTGCAGGCGAAGCACCCCGCGTGGCGGCGGGGCAACGGCGTCGCGGTGCTCGCGCGCACCGTGTACGCCGAGTAGGTGCAGGGTGGCGTCCGAGACAGCGGTGCACCCGCGAGCGGCCGATCTCATTGCGGCGCTGAAGCTCGTTCCTCACCCGGAGGGCGGCTACTACGGCGAAGTTCACCGCTCCGGGCTGCGCGTGCAGCCGCTGGACGATCGGCCCGAACGACCGGCGCTGACGACGATCTACTTCCTGCTGACGGCCGGGCAGGTGAGCCGCTGGCACCGTGTGAGGTCCGACGAGGTCTGGCACTTCTACGAGGGCGATCGGCTCTTGCTGTCGTCTGCGGATCCTGGTTTCGAGCGTGTCACGCGGGCGGTTCTCGGGCCCCCGGGCAACGGCGCGGTCCCCGTGGCCGTGGTGCCGGCGGACTGCTGGCAGGCCGCGCGGTCGGCCGGCGCGTTCACACTCGTCGGGTGCACCGTCGGACCCGGGTTCGACTTCGCCGACTTCGAACTGCTCGACCCCGCGAGCGACCTGGCGACGACGGCAGTGCAGCGGCATGCCGAGGTCGCGGAGTTTCTTCCGCGCTGAACCCAACGCACAACGCGCCGGGTCGTGTGCATGGCGTGCGTCCGCGTCCGGCGACGCTCGGAGCGGAACGGATGCACGGCACGGCGCGTCTATGATTGGGGAACCAACACGGAGGCTGATGTGCAGGTGACGACAACCCACAGCATCGAAGGCCAGCGCATTACCCGCTACTGCGGGGTGGTGTGCGGCGAGGCGATCCTCGGCGCGAACCTGTTCAAGGACCTGTTCGCCGGGATCCGCGACCTGGTCGGCGGGCGATCGGCGACCTACGAGCGCGAACTGCAGCGTGCGCGCGACATCGCGCTCACCGAGATGCAACAGCGCGCGCAGGAGCTCGGCGCCACCGCGGTAGTCGGCGTCGATCTCGACTACGAAGTGCTCGGCCAGGGCAACGGCATGCTGATGGTGTCGGCCAGCGGCACCGCTGTCACGGTCGAGTAGACACCGGCGTGCGGCAGTTCCGGATGAGCATCGACATCGCTGCCCCGCCCGAGCGGGTCTGGGAGGTGATGAGCGACGTCGAGCGCTGGCATGAGTGGACACCGTCCGTGTCCGGCATCCAGTGGGTCAAGGGACGCGAGCTCGTGGTCGGCAACCGCGTGGTGATCCGCCAGCCGAAGTTCCCGCCGGCGCGCTGGACGCTGGTAGCGGTCGAGCCCGGGCGGAGCTTCACGTGGGTCAGTCCTGCGCCGGGCCTGCGCGTCGTCGGACATCACAGCGTGGCGCCGGCGCCGGGCGGCAGCCGGGCGACGCTGTCCCTGGAACTCCAGGGGGCGTTAGGCGGGCTGTGGGGCCGCCTCACGAAGGGCATCACCGAGCGCTACATCGCCTTCGAGGCGACCGGGTTGAAGGCCCGCAGCGAGGACCCAGGCTTTCATCGCTAATCGCGAATTACTCCCACATCCATCGGCGTTCCGCGGGATCCCAGAACGCCCAGCACACCTGGCTGAGGCCGTTCGACAGCAGTTCGATTGGCAGGTTCGACTCGGTGCCGGTGATCTCGATCGGCTTGCCGTCCGCCAGCCACGTGGCCTTCACCGTGCCTTTGAAGGGCTGCTTCTCATCGTCCTGCGGCTCGATGGCTGCGGAGTCGATGTGCACCCGCCACTTCGCGGTGCCGTCTTCCGGCCCGGGACCCGTGAACGTGAGGTCGTCGCCGCTCCTTTGAAACTCCGAGACGAACTTGTTCGCTGCAAGCTGCTCTGCAAACGAATCCTGCAGGCCGGCCGCGTCCGGCGCGCTGCTGCAGGCAGCGGCGAGGGTCAGCGCAAGGGCACTCATCAAGCGGCGCATCAGCGTCCTCCGAAGTCATAGCCTATCGCCGAACAGCCGGCGCGCTACAATCCCGGGCGGGAGAGAGCTGACGTGGCCGCGTGGGATCCTGGCAAGTACCTGCGGTTCGGCGACGAGCGAACTCGCCCGTCGCTCGACCTCGCAGCGCGCGTCAACGTCGAGGCACCTGCCGCGGTCGTCGACCTGGGCTGCGGGCCTGGCAACAGCACCGAGGTGGTGCGCCGCCGATGGCCCGCCGCACGCATCGTCGGCCTGGACAGCTCGCCTGACATGATCGCTGCAGCACGGGCAGCGTATCCCGATCGCGAGTGGACGCAGGCGGACATCGGCAGCTGGACGAGCCCGGCGCCGTTCGACGTCGTGTTCTCCAACGCCGCAATCCAGTGGGTGACGGGCCACGCCGATCTGGTCCGCCGGCTGTTCGCGCAGGTGGCGCCTGGCGGTGCGCTGGCGTTCCAGATCCCGAGCGGGACGTACTCGCCGGTGCGTGTGTTGATGCGCGAGGTGGCCGACGATCCCGCGTGGCGATCGCGCATGTCCGCGGCCCAGGGCGCGCTCACGATGGAGGAGCCGCAGGTCTACTACGATGCGCTGGCGCCTCTGGCGCGCTCCATCGACCTCTGGGAGACCGAGTACTCGCACGTGATGGCGTCGCCAGCCGCGATCGTCGAATGGATGTCGGGGACCGGTCTGCGGCCGTATCTCGAGGCGCTCGACGGCGAGGACGAGAGGGCGCGGTTCACCGCCATGCTCACGAAGCGCGTGGCGGCCTTCTACACGCCGCGCAGCGACGGACGCGTGCTGTTCCCGTTCCGCCGCCTCTTCGTCATCGCGTACGCGTAGCGCCAGGACTTGTGACTGACGACTTGCGACTTGCGACTACGTAGTGATTGCCTCGCGGTCGCGGACACCGATCAGGTACAGAATCCCGTCGAGTCCGAGCGTGGAGAGCGCCTGCCTCGCACTCTCACGCACGAGCGGCTTCGCGCGGAACGCGATGCCGAGTCCCGCCAGGCGCAGCATCGGCAGATCGTTCGCGCCGTCGCCGACCGCGATCACCTGCTCCATGCTCAACCCCCCTGCTCGCGCGATCTCGGACAGATAGTGCGCCTTGCGGGCGCCGTCCACGATCTCGGTGCGGACCTCGCCCGTGACGACGCCGTCGGCGATGTCGAGCTCGTTGGCGTGCAGGTAGTCGATGCCGAGGCGCTGCTGCAGCACGCGTCCCATGAACGTGAAACCGCCGGAGATGATCGCGGTCTTGTACCCCAGCTTCCTCAGCGTCGTCGTGAGCCGCTCGGCGCCGTCCATCAGCGGCACGGTCTCGACGACGCGCTCGAGCGCGGAGGCGGGCAGCCCCTTGAGCATTGCCACGCGTTTCCGGAAGCTGCTCTGGAAGTCGAGCTCTCCGCGCATGGCCGCTTCGGTAATGGCGGCCACCTTGTCGCCGACACCGGCGAGGCGCGCGAGTTCGTCGATCACCTCGGTACGGATCAGCGTCGAGTCCATGTCGAAGGCGACGAGCCGCCGGTGCCGCCGGTAGACCGTGTCGTGCTGGAAGGCGACGTCGATGTCGAGCTCCTGCGTGAGTGCGAGCAGCGCGGCGCGCATCCGGTCCTCGCTCCCAAGGTCTCCCGACGCGGACAGCTCGACGCAGAACCGGCCGGCGCCGTTGGCGTCGAGCGGTGTGCGCCCGGACATGCGATCGATGCGGTCGATGTTCAGACCGACGCTGGCGATGACGCCGCTGACCGCCTCGAGGTGCACCCCCGTGAGTGCCGGGCCGAGCACCGTGATGACGAAGCGTCCCTTGCTCTGCGCCTGCACCCACCTGTCGTACTCGTCGGCCGTGATGGCGCGGAAGCGGATCTGCATGCCGAGATCATGAGCTCTCAGCAGCAGGTCGGTGAGCAGCGACGAGGACTTCATCTCGTCGGTCAGCTCCACGAGGATGCCGAGCGAGAGCGCGTCGTGGATGACCGCCTGGCCGATGTCGAGGATCCGCACGCCGGCGCGCGCGAGGATGCCGGTCAGCGAGTGGGTGACGCCCGCGCGATCGCGGCCGGCGACGTCGATGTGAAGGACACGGGTGTGCGGCTGTGTGGGCATGCGAACACGAAATTATGACAGCGTCGGGGGAAGGGCCGCCACCGGCGCGCCGATTTCGGCGCGCGAAGGCGCCATCGCCTGTGCGATGATGCCGCCGCTGGACCATGCCGCGAGCCGCGTCCATCGACGACTACATCGCGTTGCAGCCCCGCGACGTGCAGGCCATCCTGCGCAAGGTTCGCGCGGCGATCCGGAAGGGGCTGCCGAAGGCCGACGAAGCCATCAGCTATCAGATCCCCGCTTACAAGGTGAACGGGCGTGCAGTCCTGTACTTCGCGGCCTGGAAGGAACACTTCTCCCTGTACCCCGCGACCGGCGGGCTGGTGGAGGCGTTCGGGAAAGAGTTGGAGCGCTACAAGGTGAGCAAGGGCACCATCCGGTTCCCACTCGGCGAGCGGGTGCCTGTCACACTGATTCAACGCATCGCGCGCTTCCGGGCACGCGAGGCTGCCGCGAGGGAGAAGGGCCGGTGACCGCATGAAAAACATACCCAGCGTCCGCTTCGTCAGGGTCATAGCCGTCATGCTGCTCGCATCGGTCGCCGTCCCGGCGGCGGCGGAGGTGACGCGCGTCGACGTCGCACGGCGCGTCGATGTCGGCACATCCGGCTACGAGAAAATCGTCGGCACGATCCACTTCGCCCTCGACCCTTCAGACGCGCGGAACGGCGTCATCGCCGATTCGGCCAGCGCGAAGAAGAACGCGGATCACCGCGTGGAGATGTCAGCGGACCTGTACATCCTGAGGCCGAAGGATGCCGCGCGCTCGAACGGCGTCGCCCTGGTCGAGGTGTCGAACCGCGGCAACAAGGGTGTGCTCGGGACCTTCAACCGCGCGCCGGGCGGAACGCTCGACCCGTCCACCGACGCCGACCTGGGCGACGGCTTCCTGATGCGCCAGGGCTACACGGTCGTGTGGGTTGGCTGGCAGTTCGACGTCGACCGCACGGGCGGGCGCATGAAGTTCGACCCGCCCATCGCCGCGGGCGTGAGCGCCGTCGTCAGCGCGAACTTCGTGCTGGACAAGCGGACCGAGTCGACCGCCGTGACCGACCTGGTGGGCTACGCGCTCGACGGCAACGGGCCGGACGCGGCGCTCACGGTGCGCGACGGCCTGTTCGGCGACCCGCAGGCTGTCGCGCGCGCGAAGTGGAGCCTGAAGGGGCATACCGTAACGCTGCAGGGCGGATTCGAGCCGGGGCGGATGTACGAAGTCGCGGCCCGCGCGACCGACCTTCCGGTGGCGGGCGGCGGCCTGGCCGCGTTCCGGGACACGGCTTCATGGCTGAAGCACCGCTCCGACGCGCTCGCGACCGTGAAGTACGCGTACGCGTTCGGATCGTCGCAGTCCGGCCGGTTCCTCCGGACGTTCATGTACTACGGGTTCAACACGGACGAGAAGGGGCGGCAGGTGTTCGACGGCGTGATGGCGCACATCGCGGGCGGCGCTCGCCTCAGCATCAACGAGCGCGGCGCGCGACCGAACCAGAGCAAGGCGCCGACGCCGGCCTTCCCGTATGCCGACACCGCGACACGGGATCCGATCACGGGTCGCACCGATGGCCTGCTCGACAACGAGCGCGCCCGCTCGAACCAGCCGAAGGTGTTCTACACGAACTCCGCGGTCGAGTACTGGGGCGCCGATCGCCTCGCAGCACTCGTGCACACCACGGCCGACGGCAAGAAGGACCTCGCGTATCCCGAGAACGTGCGGTCGTACTTCCTCACCGGTACGCAGCACAGTCCCGCGCGCTTCCCGGCGCCGACGGCGAACGGACAGCAGCCGGCCAACCCGCTCGAGTACGCATGGACGCTTCGGGCGCTGCTCACGGCGATGGATCGATGGGTGAAGCAGGGGACGCTGCCGCCTGTCAGCCAGCACCCGAAACTCGCCGACGGCACGCTCGTGAGCACCGCACAGATCGAGTTCCCAGCGATACCTGGTGTGACGTCGCCGCGCATCGTGCCCGGCGGGCGCGACGGGAAGACCGCGTTGCCGTTCCTCGTGCCGGCCGTCGACGCCGACGGCAACGAGCGGTCCGGCGTGCGAACCGCGGAACAGGCCGTACCGGTCGCCACCTTCACGGGGTGGAACTTCCGGAGCCCGGCGATCGGCGCCCCGCACCAGCTGGTGACGCTGCTCGGATCGCGCATTCCGTTCGCGATGACGCCGGCGAAGAAGACGAGCGGCGATCCGCGCCGTTCGCTCGAGGAGCGATACGGCTCCAAGGAACAGTATCTCGCGCAGGCGAACGCGCACTGCGCGAGGCTCGTCGAGGGCGGATACCTCCTGGCCGCAGACGTGCCCCAGGTCATGAAGCGGGTGAGTGACCAGTGGGACGCCTCGCGCTGACGGCGGCCCTCGCGTTGGTTTGCGCTGCGAGCGCGACCCACAGCGCAGTGGCCCAGTCACAATCCGGCATCGCAACCATCGCGTGGCTGCAGGGCTGCTGGGAGCTCTCGTCTGGCACACGGGTCGTCGACGAGATGTGGACGGCACCGCGCGGTGGCAGCATGTTCGGTGTCGGCCGCACGGTTCGGGACGGGGCGCTCGTCGAGCACGAGTTCGTGATCATCCGCGAGCGCGACGGTCAGCTCGTCTACATCGCACACCCCTCCGGCCAGGAGCCGGCGGAGTTCACGTCGACGATCGTGACCGCGGATCGCGTCGTGTTCGAGAACCCTTCGCACGACTTCCCGAAGCGGGTCATGTACGAGCGGCAGGGCACGTCGCTGAGAGCCGCGGTCGAAGGCACGATCGATGGCCGCACACGCCGCGTCGATTTCCCGTACAGCCGCAAGGCCTGTTCACAGGACTGACGCGCCGGGAGAAAATGGCGCGTGTGTCATGAAACCAGTGCGTCACTCACCCGAGGTAACCGCATGCGAACGCCATCGCTCGTCGTGTCCCTGTGTGCGCTGCTGCTCGCGCCGCCGCTCGCCGCGCAGCAGCGCGGGGCCGCGCCCGCCCCGGCTGGTCCTCCGATGACCATCACCATCGCCGGCTTCCCGGACGGCGGGCAGATTCCAGTGAAGTTCAGTCAGGCCGCGCCTGGCGCTGCGCCGGGCGAAGGGACCTCGCCGGCGATCAGCTGGGCGAACCCGCCCGCCGGCACCCAGAGCTTCGTGCTCAACATGCGCGACATGGACGTCGTGCGGAATCGCACCACCGACGACCAGGCGCACTGGGTCGTCTGGAACATTCCGGCGGCGTCGACGGGGTTGCCGGAGGGAGTGCCGAAGGGAGCGCAGCTGGCCGACGGCAGCTACCAGATCAGCGCCACGGGGCAGGTCTATCGAGGACCCGGCGCGCCGGCCAACGGGCCGATGCATCACTACATGTTCGAGCTCTACGCACTGGACACGAAGATCGACGTCCAGCCGGCGGCCGACGCGTTCGAGACCCGCGCAAACGTGATGAAGGCGATCCAGGGACACATTCTCGGCAAGGCGATGTACGGCGGGCTGTTCAAGCGTCCGCAGTAGCATCCGGGATGACGTTTCCGACGATCGGCGCGATTCGCGCGAACCGCGCGCGGCTTGGCGATCTCGTCATCACGACGCCGGTGCGCCAGCTCGTGGACGATGCGGTGGCGCGCACGGTCGGAGGGAAGACGACGGTCTGGCTGAAGGAGGAGCTCTTTCAGCGGACCGGCAGCTTCAAGCCGCGTGGCGCGCTCTCGGTGATGCTCGATCTGGCGCCGGACGTGCTCGCGCGCGGCGTCACCGGCGTCTCTGCGGGGAATCACGCGATCTCCCTCGGCTACTCAGCGCAAAAGCTGGGCACGACAGCCAAGGTGGTGATGCCCCGGAGCGCCAACGCGTTTCGCGTGCAGGTGTGCCGCGAGCTCGGCGCCGAGGTCGAGCTGGTGGCCGATGTCCACGCGGCCTTCGAACGGGTGAGGGAGATCGAGGACCAGGAAGGCCGCACCTTCGTCCACCCGTTCGAAGGACCTCGAACGGCGCTCGGGACCGCGTCGGTGGGCGTGGAGTTCGTCGACCAGGTCCGGGAGGCCGGTGCCTCGCTCGACGCCGTCATCGTCGCGGCCGGCGGCGGAGGACTCGCGGGTGGCGTAGCATGCGCGGTCAAGCAGATGGCCCCCGCCACCGCTGTCTTCGTCGTCGAGCCGGAAGGGGCCGACTCGATGCACCGGAGCTTCAGGGCCGGGAGCCCGCAGTCGATCGATGCGGTGCGCACGATTGCCGACTCGCTCGGCGCCCCGAAGTGCGAGCCGTACTCGTTCGAGCTGAATCGCCGCTTCGTCGACGAGGTCGTGCTCGTGGACGACGACCAGATTCGCGAGGCGATGCGCCTGCTGTTTCGCGCAGCGAAACTCGCGGTCGAACCGGCCGGGGCCGCCGCGCTGGCGGCGTTGATGTATCCGCTGCGTTCGCGTCTCGATGGCCGGCGCGTCGGTGTCGTGGTGTGCGGCAGCAACATCGACCACGAGTCGTTCGCGACACACCTTCGGCAGGTCTGAAGCCCAGAGCCCATCGCCCAACGCGTATAGCCCAGAGCCTACAGCCCATAGCCCTCACCATGAAGATCCTCGTCCTCGGCGGCACACGGTTCATCGGCCGGCACATCGTAGAGGAGCTGATCGCCTCGGGCCACGACGTGTCGGTGTTCACACGCGGCAAGTCGCCCGACGATCTGCCGGGCGACGTCGAGCGGCTGCATGGCGATCGCGACGACGGCATCGGCGGCCTGGCGGGGCTCGGTCGAGGCAAGTGGACGGCGTGCGTCGACGTGAGCGGCTACACGCCACACCAGGTCCGTCCGAGCACGGAAGCCCTTCGCGATCGGGTCGACCGCTATCTCTTCATCAGCACCGTGAGCGTGTACGAAGACTCGAACGACGTGCCGGTTCTTGAAACGCACCCGCTCATGCAGCCGGCGGCGGAACACGTCACCGACGTGACGGCCGATACCTACGGCCCGCTGAAGGTGACCTGCGAGCGGATCGTGGAGGAGCACTACGGCGATCGCTCCACCATTCTGCGCCCGCAGATCGTGGCGGGACCGCACGATCCGACCGGTCGTCACACCTACTGGGTCCAGCGGGCCGGGCAGCCTGGCGAGATGCTCGCGCCTGGCGACGGATCGGATCACGTGCAGGTCGTGGACGCGCGCGATGTGGCCCGATTCACGAGGCATGCGATCGAAGCGGGCGTTTCCGGCGTCTTCAACATGGCCGGCCCGCGCATCACCTGGGCCGAGTTCGTGCGAATGCTCGGCGCCCGCGACATCGCGTGGGTGCCGGCGCGAGTCGTCGATGCCGCCGGCCTGACGTTCGCGGAGCTGCCGCTCTATCGACCCGAAGGCAGCGAACGCAGCAGCCTGATGGACGTCAGCCACGACCGCGCAGATGCCGCGGGTTTGACGCTGACGCCGCCCGAAGCGACGGTGCGCGACACGCGTGAGTGGCTGCGCGGAAATCCCGTCACCCCGCACCTGTCGCCCGAGCGCGAGCGCGAGGTCATTCAGCTCTCGCGCCGTACGCCGTCATCGTGAGCGTCGCCCGCTGGCGCGGTTGTATGACACACTGGCGCGAACAGGCTGACCGATGACGCGACACGACCTGAGGGCTCGACGCGAACTCCGACCCGGGAACGCGCGCGCGCGACTGACGCAGCGCGCGGCCTGCACCATGCTGCTCGCTGTACTCGCGATCGGCATCCCCACAGCACAGGCGCCTCCAGCGCTGCGCGTCGAGCGATTCGCGCAGAACCCTCTCGTCACCGTGAAGTCGTCAGCCTCGCTTGGCGGCAATGTGAACGGCCCCACGGTCGTTCGTGTGCCGGACTGGGTCGAGCGTCCGCTCGGCCGCTACTACATGTACTTCGCGAACCACATGGGAGACTTCGTGCGGTTCGCCTACGCCGATGCCCTCGCGGGGCCGTGGACCATTCACGAGCCGGGCGTGCTGCACGTGCGCGACACCGCGTTCTTCCGGCCGCAGCCGGATCCCCGGGGACCGATTGCCGACTTCTACACGCACGTCGCGTCGCCGGAGATCCTGATTGACGCTGGCCGGAAGCGCTTCGTGATGTGGGTGCACGGCTGGTGGACCAACGGCGAGCGCTGGCCGGAGGATCTGCGCGCGGCGCGCGCCTGGGCGCGTGAGAAGGGCTACGGACAGTTCACGCAGGTGGCGGAGTCGAGTGACGGCATCCATTTCGAGGCGCGCCCGGCGCTGACGCGAACCAGCTACCTGCGCGTGTTCCGCCACAACGGCGGCCACTACGCGATGTCGCGGCTCGGACTGCTTTCCCGCTCCTCCGATCCGCTCGGGACCTTCGAGGTCGGGCCGAATCCGTTCCGCGAGGGTGCGCACGCCGGCCGCGTGCGGCACGTTGCGCTCGTGCAGCGCGGCGACCGCCTGTTCGTGTTCTTCACCGCCATTGGCGACGCGCCCGAACGCGTGCTGATGTCCACGCTGCCGCTCTCTGGAGACTGGACCACGTGGCGTGCGTCCGAGGCGGTCGAAGTGCTGCGCCCCGAGGCTGCATACGAATGTGCGGGGATGCCGGTCGCGCCGTCAGAAGCCGGCGACGTCGACGAGCCAGTCCGCCAGATCCGGGATCCCTTCGTCTTCGAGGAAGGCGGGCAGGCATTCCTGTTCTACTCGTCGTGTGGCGAGCAGGGGATTGCCGCAGCCCGGATACAGCTCCCGCCTCAGTGAGCCGTCCGGCATGTTCACGTTGAGCCAGGTCGTGCCGTGGGGGCGTTCGTACGACGAGTACGTGCGCATGTTTGCGCTGACGGAACGAGACCGTTCGGGCCGCCTCCTCGGATGCGGAGACGGCCCGGCGAGCTTCAACGCCGAAGCTGCCGCCCGCGGCCACCGCGTTGTCTCCTGCGATCCGGTCTATCGCTTCAGCGCGGGCGAGCTGCGGCAGCGGGTCCACGAGACCGCGCCGGAAGTGCTCGAGCAGACCCGCCGCAACGCCGGCGAGTTCGTCTGGACGTCGATCCGCTCGGTGGAGGAGCTCGGCGAATTGCGACTCGCCGCGATGGATACGTTTCTGGCGGACTACGAGCGAGGCCGCGCCGAGGGACGGTACGTCGAAGCGTCGCTACCCGAGTTGTCGTTTGCCGACCACTCCTTCGATCTGGCGCTGTGCTCGCACTTCCTGTTCCTGTACACCGCCCAGCTCGGGGAGCCGTTTCATGAAGCCGCCATTCGCGAGCTGTGCCGCGTGGCCCGCGAGGTCCGCATCTTTCCCCTGCTGGCGCTCGGCGGCGCGCCGTCGCCGTTCGTGGATGCGAACGCCGCCAGCCTGCGGGCGCAGGGGTTCGACGTCTCGATCGAAACGGTGCCCTACGAGTTTCAGCGCGGCGGAAACCAGATGCTCAGAGTAATCGGCAGCTGACTCACCAATTCACCAATTCACCAACTCACCAGTTTCCCGCGATGTCCCACCGGTAGATCATCAGCCCGTTGACGTCGCGTTCCGCGTCCGGCATCCATCGATCTCCCATCGCGAAGTGGTGCGCGACGATGCGCGCACCCGGGCGCAGCTGCGCCCGGAACTTCGGAATGAGCTCGATGTTCATGCCAGGCATCAGAAAAAGGGCGACAACGGTCGCCTCCCTGATGTCGGCCTGGAACAGGTCGCCGGTGACGAACCGCACCCGGTCCGCTACGCCGGCCTTGCGCGCGTTCTCTTCGGAGACGCGCACCAGAGCCGGGTCGATCTCGATGCCGACGCCGCGCGCGCCGTACTTCACGGCCGCGGTGATCGGGATCCGGCCGTCCCCCGATCCCAGGTCGTACACGACATCGTCCCGGCGGACGCCGGCGAGCTCGAGCATGGCCTCCACGACGTTCTGGGGAGTCGGCAGGTAGCGCACATCGGGCCGGCGCTGCGGCGTCTGGGCCACGGCCGATGGCCAGACACCCACGGTGCAGGCCAGCAGGCCCGCGATCGTCGCCGCCAGCACACGCCGTCTCATCGCGGTGGTCGAAGGCCGGGTCCGAAAACCCGGCCCCGCATCGTCACCAGCCGCGTGGTCACCTTCTCTTTCCACGACGCTCCTCACCCTTCGTTACCGATCCCCGATCCCTGATCCCTGATCCCCGATGGTCCCCGATCCCTGGCATTTACCGCACCAGTACGTGATCCGCGCGTCCAGGCCCGCCTTGGTCGCCTGAACGACGGACCCGCAGCGCCGGCACGGCTTGCCCGCGCGTCCGTAGACGAACACCCGCGCACTCGGGTCGAGGCTGCCGGTCGTGCGGCGTCCGGCCGCACGCGGGATGCCCGGGGACTCGACAGTGTTCATCGTCATCAGCCGCTGCGCAGCGTCCAGCAGGCGCTCGACCTGATCGTCGCTGATGCCGCCGGCCGGCGCGAACGGATCGATGCGCGCGACGAACAGGACCTCCGACTTGAGGACGTTGCCGATGCCCGCCAGCACGCGCTGATTGAGCAGCACATCGTGAATCGGCTCGCTTCCTCGTGCCGCGATCCGTCGCCGCACCTCGGCCCGGTCGAAGGATGCCGCCGCCAGGTCGGGACCGAGCGCTTGGATCTGCTCGTGGCGCGCCAGTTCGCTGGACGTGAGGAACTCCGCCACCGGGACGTTGAACGCGACAGCCACGAACGCGCCGGTCTCCACGACGATCCGCATGTCGCGAGCGGGATTCCGCCAGCGCTCGCCGGGGCGGTACAAGTGCCAGCTGCCGTGCATCCGCATGTGCGTGTGAAGAACCAGGTCGCCGCTGAACGCGATGAGCAGGTGCTTGCCGCGTGAGGAGACAGAGTCCACCGATCGCCCGGCGATCGGCCGATCGTGATCGACGCGCGAGAGCGCCGGGTAGACGGTCTCGAACCGCGTGACCGCCTGGCCCGCCAGGGCGCGGTGCAGTGTCCGCGCCGCTCGGAAGATAGTGTCTCCTTCGGGCAAGGGCTCCTCACGAACCGAACGTGCGCGCCAGCCTTCCCTGAAGTCCCATCGCTCCGGCCGCGAACCCCGCTTCGACGAGTGGCTCCGCCAGCGGGTGCAGCGTCGCTCGAGTGCCGTCGATCTCCTCGATGAGCATGCCGCGAGGCGCATCGCCGCCGCTGCGCGCGCGGGCGATGAGCACGCCGGCCAGCGCACGCGCGGCGCGCGAGCGCTGTGGTTCAGCCTCGGGCAGCCATGTCACCAGCTGACGATCGCCGCGTGCCAGGTACGCGACGAGCGCGCCGTCCACGAGCACCACGGTTGCCCCGACTGTGCGCGTGGGTCCGCGGCCCCCCTTCGCATCCGCCTCCGTACCTGTCGATGGGTCCCCGGCCGGTTGCGGCGAACCGCCGGGCCACTTCAGCGTCGTGCCGTACGGGTTTGCCGGATCCGTCGCCGCCATCGCCACGACCTCGGGTTCCTCGGAGCCGTCGCGCACCGAGCGCAGGAGATCCAGCGCTCCCGGCATTGCGAACTGCGTCGCACCGAGCCCCGCGACGAAGTACCCGCGGCGGATGCGGCCGGCTTCCTCCATCGCCTTGAGCACGGGGTACATCGTGCCGAACCCGCCGGGAATCGACTCCGACACGAGGGCCTCGCGCGTCACGACGCCGTGACGGGTGAGGAGCTGTTGTGCCAGGGCGGTGGCCCACTTCGTCGTATCGCCGCTGTTTCGTGACGGACGCCGGCGCGACGCGGCGTCCGGCACGGACGCTGCCGGCCGGAGCGCGTCCACCAGCGACCAGCGGCCCTCGGCCGATGGCGGCACGAGCCGCCGCGATCGGAACGCAGGCGCGTCGCGTCTGGCCGCGCGCTTGGAACTGCGGCGCGCGCGGGTGAATCCACGGAGCGCGTGGACCGTGTCGTTGGTGACGATCCCCATCCACACGAGGTTCCAGATCGCGTCCACCGTCTCGCCCGGGTATCCGCCGCCGACCGCGTCGTGCAGCGGCGCGAAGAACGACGCCCCGCGCGACCCGAGGCACTCGACGATCGCCCGTTCGCGCCCGGAGAAGTCGTGTGGTGTGGGCACGGACGCCGGCAGCAGGCGCGGGAGGTGATCCGCCAGGTAGAGCGCGACGCGGCCGTCGCGGTCGCCGAGCGGTTCGACGCCGACCCACACGACCTCGCCGGCGGCCACGATCGCATCGAGATCGCCGGCGTCGTACTGTTCGAGGCGCGCTGCGAGGATCTCGCTCTCGAGGATCGACGCCGGCAGCGGCGCGCCCTGCAGCTGTTCGATGACGTCGAGCAGCGCGTCGGCGCCGTGTCGCTTCTTCACGAGCCCGTGCCACGCGACGCTGAACCGGCCGAGGGCGGCGGGATCGACCGGCTCCACTTCCTTTCGCAGCTTCGCCAGCGACCGGCGGCGGATCATGCGCAGCACGCCGGCATCGGTCCACTCGCGCCGCGTGCCGCCCGGCCTGAACTCTCCTTCGAGCAGGCGTCCCTCGGCGGTGAGGGCGAGCAGCGCGTGCTCCGCCGCATCGGTGGCCAGCCCGTAGCGACTGCCGAATTCGGCCGCCGTGAACGGGGCGTGCGTACGCGCGTACCGCAGCGCGAGATCGCCGAGCGGATCGCGCACGGGCTCGAGCAGCGCCTCGGGGACCCCAGGCGGGAGCGGGATGCCGAGCGCGTCGCGGTAGCGCGCCGAGTCCTCCACCGCGACGAAGCGCGGCTCCCCGGCGATCCGGAGCGCCAGCGCGCGCCGCGCCTTCACCAGCGCCGCGCCCGACGCCGCAATCTCCGGCGACACCGTGCGCGCCGCGAGCTCGTCGGCCGTCAGGTCGCCGAGCGCGATCAGCATGTCGTGGACGCCGTCCAGCGTCCGGGCGTGGAACCGCGGATCGATCCGCTGCAGCTGCCGCTCGACGGCGTCGAGCGCGTCCGCGTCGAGCAGCTCGCGCAGTTCGGCGTCGCCGAGCAGCTCGCGCAGCTGCGCCTGGTCCACGGCCAGCGCCTGCGCCCGCCGCTCCGCCAGCGGCGCGTCGCCGTCGTACAGGAAGCTCGCGACATAGCTGAAGAGCAGGGATGCCGCGAACGGCGACGGCCGCTCCGAGTCGACGGTGACGATGCGCACGCGGCGGCTGCGCACGTCGCCGAGGGTCTGCACGAGCGCCGGCATGTCGAACACGTCGCGCAGGCACTCGCGGTAGGTCTCGAGCAGGACGGGGAACGACCCGTACCTCGACGCGACCGCAAGGAGGTCCGCGGCGCGCTTGCGCTGCTGCCAGAGCGGCGCGCGCATGCCGGGGCGGCGCTTCGGCAGGAGCAGCGATCGAGCGGCGTTCTCGCGGAACTTGGCCGCGAAGAGCGCCGTTGCTCCAAGCTGCCGCACGACCAGCGGCTGCACGTCGTCGGGTCCCGGCAGGAGCAGCGCGGGATCGGGAGGTGATCCACATCCGGAAACCTCACCACGAACCCATCGTCGCCCCAGAGCGTCTCGACGTCGATGCCGGTCTCCTCGCGGATGCTCGCCGCGGCGGCCATGGCCCATGGCGCGTGGATGCGCCCGCCGCGCGGCGAGAGCACGCAGACCCGCCAGTCGCCGAGCTCATCGCGGACCCGCTCGACGACGATCGTCGCGGCATCGGGCAGGGCGCGGGCGGCGGCGATCTGGTCGCGGAGGTACTGCAGCAGGTTCTCGGCGGCGCGTGCATCGAGATCGTGCTCGCTCGTGAGCCGATCGATGGCGGCCGGCGCCGGCATGCGAACGAGGTCGCGCATCAGCGTGCCGATGGCGAGCCCGAGTTCCAGCGGCCGTCCCGCCCGGTCGCCCTTCCAGAACGGCATTTTTCCAGGCTGGCCCGGAGCCGGCGAGACGAGCACCCTGTCGTGCGTGATCTCCTCGACGCGCCACGAGGAGGCGCCGAGGACGAAGGTCTCGCCGACCTGCGTCTCGAAGACCATTTCCTCGTCGAGCTCGCCGACGCGAGCGGCGCCAGGGCCGGCGCCGAGGAGGAAGACGCCGTAGAGCCCGCGATCGGGAATCGTGCCGCCGTTCGCGATCGCGACGCGCTTCGCCCCGTCGCGCGCGACGACCGTACTCGCGACCCGATCCCATGTGACGCGCGGGCGCAGCTCGGCGAACTCGTCGGACGGGTAGCGGCCGGACAGCATGTCGAGGATGCCGTCGAAGGCGGTGCGTCCGAGCTCCGCAAACGGGGCGGCGCGCCGGAGCGTCGCGAACAGCTCGTCGACGTCCCACGCGTCCATCGCGGTCATCGCCACGATCTGCTGCGCGACGATGTCGAGCGGGTTGCGGGGGTAGCGCGTCGCTTCGACGGTGCCGTCGTGCATGGCCTTCGCGACCGCCGCCGACGCGACGAGGTCGCCGCGGAACTTCGGGAAGATGACGCCCTCGCTCACCGCGTCGATCTGATGTCCGGCACGGCCGATGCGCTGGAGGCCGCTGGCCACTGACGGCGGCGCCTCGATCTGCACGACGAGATCGATGGCGCCCATGTCGATGCCGAGCTCGAGCGACGAGGTCGCGACCAGGGCGCGCAGCGTGCCCGCCTTCAGGCGATCCTCGATCTCGACGCGCTGCTCGCGCGCGATCGAGCCGTGGTGCGACCGGACGAGGACTTCGCCGGCGAGCTCGTTCAGTGCGCCCGCGAGCCGTTCGGCCAGCCGGCGGCTGTTCACGAAGATCAGCGTCGACTGGTGCGCGCGAATCAGCTCCAGCAGCCGCGGGTGGATCGCCGACCAGATGGAGGGCCGCGTGTCGCCGACCGACGCCGGTCCGCTCGGGATGTCGTCCGCCGTCGTGAGGCGGGCCATGTCCTCGACCGGCACCTCGATGCGCAGCGAGAGCTGCTTCTTCGATCCGGCGTCCACGATCGTCACGGGCCGGTAGCGGACCGCCCCGGAAGGAGACGGCGAATTCGTCCTCGATCGCCCGCTCGGGGACGAGCGCCCGCTCTGAGCTGCTCGACTTGCGACCTGCGACTTGTGACTTGCCGGCTTGTGACCTGCGACTTGCGACCTGCGACGTGTGACGTCTGTGCTTCCGCTCCGCCCAGAAACCGGGAGACCTCGTCGAGCGGACGCTGCGTGGCCGAGAGACCGATCCGCTGCGGCAGCACGATCGCAGCGCGCCACGAGCCGCTCGATCGAGACCGCGAGGTGCGCGCCCCGCTTGGTCGGCACCAGCGCGTGGATTTCGTCGACGATGATCGTCTCGACGCCGCGCAGGGCGTCGCGCGCGTTCGACGTGAGCAGCAGGTAGAGCGATTCGGGCGTCGTGATGAGGATGTCGGCAGGATCGCGCTGGAAGCGGGCGCGCTCGGCGGCCGGCGTGTCGCCGGTGCGGATCGCGATGGCCGGCGTCACGAACGGCTCGCCGCGCAGCTCGGCGAGCCTGCGCGATGCCGGCGAGCGGCGCACGCAGGTTGCGCTCGACGTCGACCGCGAGCGCCTTGAGCGGCGAGATGTAGAGCACGCGGCACCGGCGGTCCTTCGGCGGGCGGCGGCGCGAACATCAGGCGATCCAGGCACCACAGGAACGCCGTGAGCGTCTTGCCGCTGCCGGTCGGCGCGAGGATCAGCGTGGAGTCGCCCCGGGCGATTGCCGGCCAGCCGAGCTGCTGCGGACGCGTCGGCGCATCGAACGACGAGGAGAACCAATCGCGGACGGCGGGATGAAACGGCGCCAACGGATCGGAAATCGCACGAGCGCTCACCGCCGCATCTTATAATGGCCCTTCATCACCGGACGACGGACGGACGGACGGAGCATTCATGGGTGACGCTGGCGAAGGGTTGATCGACGCGGACGCACGAATTCAGGAACGGATGGAGGAGCTGGAGCGCGACGCGCATGCAGACGAAGAAGAAGGACGCGCGGGACCCCGAGAAAGTGCGCGCGTTCGAGTCGCTGCGGCTCGCGCAAGACCGAGCTGGAGCGCCAGCTCGAGGCGACGCAGCACGAGCGGACGCCGGACGCAGCTGCGGCAGGCGATCGACGAGGTGACGCGCCGCATGTCCGAGATGAGTGCCGCATTCCAGTAGTTCCGTTCACCGGTACCACGACGGAACGAAGCATCACTTCCACCGCTTCGCGCGGTCGCTCGGCTACCTGGATTGGGCGTCTCAGCCGTCGCCCTTCCGATCGGTACGCCGGCGCGCGCCTGATACCGCTCTATCCCGGGCCTGACGCGCCGCCGAGTACGGCCCCGCCGATTCCGGATACGGCGTACCGAGCAGCTCTCTGGCTTCACGATCGAACCGGCGCCGATGTCGGCGGCGACGATCGGCGACCTGCTGCGCCATTCGCTCGGGCTATCGGCCTGGAAACGGGCCGGCACCTCCCGGTGGTCGCTGCGCGTCAACCCCTCGAGTGGCAACCTGCACCCCACCGAAGCGTACGTCGTGTGCGGACCGCTCGACGGCATCTCCAGCCGGGCGGGCATGCATCACTACGCGCCCGATCGTCACGCGCTCGAGGAGCGCTGTGCGTTCGACCCGGCGGCGTGGATCGGCGCGGCCGGCACGCCGGATGTCGCGGTCGTGGCGATCACCTCCATCCACTGGCGCGAAGCCTGGAAGTACGGCGAGCGCGCGTTCCGCTACTGCCAGCACGACGCCGGGCACGCGATCGGCGCGTTGGCGCTGGCCGCCGCCGCACTCGGGTGGGGCGCGCGGCTGCTGCCGCAGTGGTCGCACGCGGACCTCGCGGCGCTGTGCGGCGTCGATCGCGACGACGACTTCATCGAGGCCGAACGCGAGGAGCCGGCCTGCGCGCTGGCGATCGGCCCGGCGGCGCGCGAGCTCACCGACGTCGAGGTCCAGGCGCTCGTTGCCGCGGTCCGCGGAGGCGAGTGGCGGGGGCAGGCGAGTCAGCTCAGTGAAGACCACGTCGACTGGACCTTCATCGACGACGTGGCGGAGGCGACGCGGGCGCCCGCAGGATCGCCGGGAGCCAGCGTGCCCGCCGATCGTTCCCGGCCCGACCTTCGCGATCTTCTCGACCTTGCCGATCGTGCCGGTCTGGGTGCCCAACCCGCCCCTCCCGCCCCTGGAGCACGCACCCTGTTCCTCCAGCGCCGCAGCGCGGTCGCGTTCGATGCACTGACGCGGCTGCCGGCGGCCGCATTCTTCCGGATCCTGCGCCGCGTCGTTCCGGGCCCGACGCCGCCCTGGGCGGCGATCTGGTGGGAGCCGCGCGTGCATCTCGTCCTGTTCGTCCACCGCGTCGACGAGGTGCCACCGGGGTTGTATCTGCTTGGGCGCGACGAGGGAGGAGCGGAGCGCCTGATGGCGGCGATGCGGCAGGATTTCACGCGCGAAAACGTGACAGACAATCTCCCGCTGGTGCGCCTGGCGGCCGGCGATTGCCGCGCGCTCGCGCGCCGCCTCTCCTGCGACCAGGAGATCGCCTCGGACGGCTGTTTCGCCGTCGCGATGATCGCGGAGTTCGACGCGGCTCTGGCGCACCGGGGCGCGCCGTTCTACCGGCATCTGTTCTGGGAGACCGGTGTCGTCGGCCAGGTCCTGTACCTGGAGGCGGAAGCGGTGGGGATCCGGGCAACCGGCATCGGCTGCTTCTACGACGATCCGGTTCACGACGCCCTGGGCCTGGAGGGGCACGCGTTCCAGAGCCTGTATCACTTCACGATGGGCGGGCCGGTCGAGGACGCGCGCATAACGGCCGAGCCCGGGTACCTGTGGGAACGCAGCTAATCAGCAATCTGCGAGGCGACCCGGGCCGATTGGGCGATGCCGGTTGGCGATTGCCGATCTTCGATTAGCGATTAACGATTAGCGATTAACGATTAACGACTCAGGGATCCCTCTCCTCCCTCCTTGGGTGGTAGACGGACTGGAAGCCGATGCGCTAGCATTTAGACACGCTTGAGAAATCGTTCACAAGCGTCTACCCGCTGAACACAACAGGACCGATGCAGGGCTGGCTCTCCATCATTCTGATGATCGCGCTGGGCGTGGCATTTTCGCTCGGCTCAATCGTGCTGTCCTCGGTCCTGGGACCGCGCAAGCCCTCGC
The DNA here is from genome assembly GCA_963748265.1 of uncultured Acidobacteriota bacterium. Classification (GTDB taxonomy): domain Bacteria; phylum Acidobacteriota; class Vicinamibacteria; order Vicinamibacterales; family CAVVIG01; genus CAVVIG01. Next base: position 124,728 of record CAVVIG010000011.1, read on the forward strand.
CGGAGAAGATGGCGCCGTACGAGTGCGGCATGCCGCCGGTCGGCGACGCCCGCGAGCGCCAGTCGGTGAAGTTCTACCTCGTGGCAATGATCTTCCTGCTGTTCGACATCGAGGTGGCCTTCCTCTATCCGTGGGCGATGGCGCTGCGGGACCTGGGCTGGAACGGCTTCGTCCAGGTGGTGCTCTTCATGCTGCTCCTGCTCGCCGGCTACATCTATGTCTGGCGCAAGGGAGCGCTGGACTGGGGCGAGGAGAAAGCGTAATCCATCGCTGATCGCCGAATGCTGATCGCGGATCGGCGCGAGCGATTCGCGACCGACGGACGCGCGTAAACTCTGGCGATTAGCCTTTCGCGATTGGCAGTGACCTTATGGGCCTCGAAGCTGAACTCCCGGACATTCCGGTTCTGACGACCTCGGTCGAGAAGATGGTGCAGTGGGCGCGCCGGTCGTCCATCTGGCCCGTTACCTTCGGCCTTGCCTGCTGCGCCATCGAGATGATGGCGATGAGCTGCGGGCGTTACGACATCGCGCGCTTCGGCGCCGAAGTCTTCCGTGGCAGCCCGCGCCAGTCGGACCTGATGATCGTCGCGGGCCGCCTCTCGCGCAAGATGGCGCCGGCACTGCGCCGGATCTACGATCAGATGCCCGAGCCCAAGTGGGTCATCTCCATGGGCGCGTGCGCGTCGATCGGCGGCGTGTTCGACAACTACGCCATCGTGCAGGGGGTCGACCAGGTCGTCCCGGTCGACGTCTACGTGCCGGGCTGCCCGCCGCGCCCCGAATCGCTCATCTACGGCATCGTCCAGCTGCAGCGCAAGATCGATCAGCAGAAGCTCGCGTAATGGAAGCGACCGCCATCGCAGCGATCCTCCAGGAGGCCGTGCCGGGCCTGCAGGTCGAGATCGCTCCCACGATTGATTCGCAGCACACGCTGTACGTCGCCGGCGAGCAGTTGATCCCGGTGCTGCAGACGCTGCGCGATCGGCCCGAGCTGAAGTTCGGGTTCCTCGCAGAGTTGACGGCCGCCGACTACTGGCCCGCACGCGAGCCGCGCTTCGAGCTGATCTACATCCTCGTGTCGGTCGAACTTCGCCTGCGCCTGCGCGTGAAAGTGCGGCTGCCCGGCGACGATCCGCACGTGGCAACCGCCACACCGATCTGGCCTGCGGCCAACTGGCTGGAGCGCGAGGTGTGGGACCTGTTCGGCATCGCGTTCGACGGCCATCCCGATCCGCGGCGGCTGTTGATGCCAGAGGACTGGGAAGGGTACCCGCTACGCAAGGACTATCCGGTCCAGATCCAGATGAAGGCGGAGGCCGGGTCGCCGACGCAGGTGACCGCGGAAGAGTTCAAGGCGAGCCTGCTGAAGGATCGGCTTGCGCGGAAGTGACGTCGCGATTGCGGCGCTGACCGAGGCGATCGCGCTGCACGAGCGCGTGCGCGCCGGCGGGATGGACGCCACCGTCGCCGCAGCCGATGCGATCGTCGCGTCGCTGCGGAAGGGCGGCAAGGTGCTGGTGTTCGGCAACGGCGGGTCGGCCGCCGACGCGGCGCATGCGGCCGCGGAGCTGGTCGGACGGTTCCGGCGCGAGCGTCCGGCGTATCCCGCGGTGGCGCTCACCACCGACGGCAGCGTGGTCACCAGCATCGCGAATGACTACGGCTACGACCGCGTGTTCGCCCGGCAGGTCGAAGCGCTGGGGCGGCCGGGCGACATCGCGCTGGCGATCACGACGAGCGGTGAGTCGACCAACGTAGTGCGGGCGCTCGAGACCGCGCGCGCGCTGCAGCTGACGTCGATTGCGCTGACCGGGCGCGACGGCGGATCGGCTGGGCGCGTGGCCGACGTGCATGTCAACGTGCCGTCGGAATCGACACCGCGCGTCCAGGAACTGCACCGGACGCTGCTGCATGTGATCTGCGACTTGGTGGAGACCGAGTTGTCCGCCGAGCGGTAAAGAGAGATGCCCGAGCTTCGCACAGAGACGATGACCGTCAACATGGGGCCTCAGCACCCCAGCACGCACGGCGTGCTGCGGCTGGTCCTCGAGCTTGACGGGGAAACGATCCGCTCGGCTGCCCCGACCATCGGATTCCTGCACACGGGCATCGAGAAGACCTGCGAGCAGAAGAAGTGGCAGCAGGTGATTCCGCTCGTCGAGCGGATGGACTACCTGAGCGCGCAGTCCAACAGCATGGCCTTCTCCATGTCGGTGGAGAAGCTGCTCGGCATCGAAGTGCCGGAGCGCGTGACGTGGATCCGCGTCCTCATCGCGGAACTGCAACGGATCAACAGTCACCTCGTCTGGCTCGGCACCCACGGCATGGAAGTCGGCGCCGTGTCGGTGATGCTCTACTGCTTCCGCGAGCGCGAGCAGTTGCTCAACCTGAACGAGATGCTCGCGGGCTTTCGGCTGTTCCCGAGCTACATGCGCGTCGGCGGCCTGCGCGAGGACCTTCCGCGAGGCTTTCTCGATGCGGTGAAGCAGTTCCTGGATCGGCTCGTCGGCAAGATCGCCGAGTACGAAGACCTGCTGACGCAGAACCACATCTACATCGAGCGCACGCGCGGCGTCGGCGTCATCTCGAAGGAGGACGCGCTCGCCTACAGCCTGGTCGGACCGATCGGGCGCGCGGCCGGCCTCGACTACGACGTCCGCAAGGCGTTTCCCTACAACGGCTACGACACGCTCGACTTCACGGTGCCGGTGCGCACCGAGGGCGACGTCTACTCGCGGTACCTGGTGCGCGTCGCCGAGATCCGCCAGAGCATCAGCCTGTGCAACCAGGTGATGCAGCGTATTCCACCAGTGGGCGCGTACGCGGTGGCGGATCCGCGCATCACGCCGCCGCCCAAGGACCAGGTCTACACCGAGATGGAAGCGCTCATCCAGCACTTCCTCGTGTACTCGCAGGGGTTCACCGTGCCGGCGGGCGAAGCGTACGTGCCCGTCGAAGGGCCGCGCGGCGAGCAGGGGTTCATGGTCGTATCGGACGGGACGAACCGGCCGTGGCGCATCAAGTCGCGCGCGCCGTCGCTGCTGGCGTGCCAGGCGCTCGAGCGGATGATCGTCGGCGGTCTCATCGCCGACGTGATTGCGGTGATCGGATCGATTGACGTCGTGATGGGAGACGTGGACCGGTGAGCTTTCATCCCTTGATGGCGTACGACGCCACCTTCCAGAAGTCGACGAGAACGCTCGCCGAGCCGGGGCCCGCGTTTGTCTACACGGCGGAGAACCGGGCGCGTCTCGACGAGATCGTGAAGCGGTACCCGGCGGACCGGGCGCGCTCGGCGGTGCTCCCGGCGCTCTACCTGGTGCAGGCGCAACAGGGGTACATCACGGGCAACTCGATGAGGCACGTCGCGGAAGTGTTGGGCATCACGCCGGCGGACGTCGAGGACGTCGTGTCGTACTACACGATGTTCTTCACGCGACCGGTGGGGAAGTTCGTGCTGAGCGTCTGCCGCACGCTGTCGTGCGCGGTGAACGGCGCGGAGCGGGTGACCGAGGAGATCTGCCACGCGCTGCACATCAAGCCGGGCGAAACCGACGCCTCCGGCACGTTCACGCTCGTCGAGGCCGAGTGCCTCGGCGCGTGCGATCGCGCGCCGGTCGTCATGGTGAACGACTCGTGGCAGGAGTTGCAGCGTCCCGAGGACGTGCCGAAGCTGCTGGACGTGCTGCGCAAGCAGGGCGAATCGGCGCTGACTGGCTGCCACCTGGTGGTGGAGAAACCGTGAAGGCGCCGGGCTCAGGGCTCAGGGCGTCGGGCTCTGGCGCGTCGAGCCTTCGTGCACTCGTGATGAATGTAGCAACCGCCGTGAAGAATGTGCGTGGTGTATGGAGCCACTGATTACCAAGTACGTCCGCGAGCCGAACGCCTTCACGCTCGACTTCTACCTGCAGCACGAGGGGTATGAGGGGCTGAAGAAGGCGCTGACGCAGACCCCCGATCAGATCGTCGAGATGGTGAAGGCGTCGGGCCTGCGCGGGCGCGGCGGCGCCGGCTTCCCGACCGGCATGAAGTGGCAGTTCGTCGACAAGAAGTCGGTGAAGCCGCGCTACATCGCCTGCAACGCCGACGAGAGCGAGCCGGGCACCTTCAAGGATCACGTGATCATGGAGCGCAACCCGCACCTTCTCATCGAGGGGTGCGCGATTGGCTGCTACGCGATCGGCGCGAAGGTCGCCTACATCTACATCCGCGGCGAGTTCTTCCACGTCCAGCACGTGCTCGAGCGCGCGATCGACGAGGCGCGCGCGAAGGGGTTCCTCGGGAAGAACATCCTCGGGACCGGCTTCGACTGCGAGGTGTACGTCCACCGCGGCGCCGGCGCGTACGAGGCGGGGGAGGAGACCGCGCTGCTCGAGTCGCTCGAGGGCAAGCGCGCGCAGCCGCGCAACAAGCCTCCGTTCCCGGCGGTCGTCGGCCTCTACGGCTGCCCGACCGCGGTCAACAACGTCGAGACGCTCGCCAACGTCCCGCTCATCGTCAAGAACGGCGCCGAGTGGTTCGCGTCGCTCGGGCCGGAGAAGAACGGCGGACCGAAGCTGTATTGCGTCAGCGGGCACGTGAAGCGCCCCGGCGTCTACGAAGCCTCGATGCACGTCACGCTCAGGGAGCTGATCTGACGGCGAGCAGTACTCGCAGCGGCATGCGCGACGGCCGCACGCTGAAGGCGGTCATCCCCGGCGGATCGTCGGTGCCCGTGCTGCTGCCGGATCAGCTCGACATACCCGCCAGCTTCGACGGCGTCATGAAGGCCGGCTCGATGCTCGGCTCCGCAGGCATCATCGTCCTCGACGACACCACCTGCATGGTGTGGCTGGCCGAGAACCTCCTGCACTTCTACAAGCACGAGTCGTGCGGCAAGTGCACGCCGTGCCGCGAAGGCACCGACTGGCTGTTCAAGCTGCTGCGGAAGATCGAGGGCGGCCAGGGGACGATCCGCGACATCGACCTGCTGCTCAACGTCTCGAACATGGTGGCCGGCAAGACGCTGTGCGCGTTCGGCGACGCCGCGGTCACGCCGGTGCTGACCACCATCAAGCACTTCCGGCACGAATACGAAGCGCACGTCCGTGAAGGACGCTGCACCGTGCCGGCCGACTGGCGCGCACGGCAGCCGGTGGGAGCGCACTACGATGGTGCCGCTCCTCGTCGCCCAGATCGGCATCGCCGTCGTCGTCTGGGTCGCGCTGCAGCTCTCGGCGGCCGTGATGGTGTACGCGGAGCGGAAGGTCGCCGCCTACCTGCAGCAGCGCGTCGGTCCGACGCGCGTCGGCCCGATGGGACTCCTCCAGCCGATCGCCGACGTCGTCAAGCTGATGTTCAAGGAGGAGCTGCGGCCGGCGGCGGCCGACAAGCTGCTCTTCTCGCTGGCCCCGATCATCTCCGCGACGACGGCGTTTGCCGCGTTCGCGGTCGTGCCGTTCGGCGCCAGCACGACCCTCTTCGGCCTGCTCGCCGAGCCGCTCAAGCTGCAGGTCGCCGACGTCAACGTCGCGGTCCTGGTCGTGTTCGCGATCACGTCGATGGGCGTCTACGGCATCGTGCTGGCCGGCTGGAGCTCCAACAGCAAGTACTCCCTGCTCGGCGGGCTCCGGTCGTCGGCGCAGATGATCAGTTACGAGCTGTCGTACGGCATGGCGCTGGCCGGGGTGCTGGTGATGGCGAACTCGATGTCGCTGCCCGAGATCGTCAACGCGCAGTCGGGCAGCCTGTTCGGCATCATCCCGCAGTCCGGTGGCTCGTGTTCTTTCAGCCGGTCGGCTTCCTGATCTTCATGACCGCCGGCGTCGCCGAGACCAACCGTGCGCCGTTCGACTTCCCCGAGGCGGAGCAGGAGCTGGTCGCCGGCTACCACACCGAGTACAGCTCGATGACCTTCGCCCTGTTCTTCCTCGCCGAGTACATCAACATGGTCACGGTCTCGGCGGTGGCGACCGACCTGTTCCTGGGCGGGTGGTGGTTTCCGTTCGTGCCCGAGTCGCTCGGCTGGCTGGTGTTCCTGGTGAAGGTCAGCGTGCTGCTGTTCTTCTACATCTGGATGCGGTGGACGCTGCCGCGCTATCGCTACGACCAGCTGATGGCGTTCGGCTGGAAGGTGCTGCTGCCGGTGTCGGTGCTGAACCTGATCGTCACGGCCGCCGCCGTGCTCTATTTCGGACTCTGACGCGCATGCTGTTTTATCTGTTCGGGGCGCTCGCGGTCATCGCGTCGCTGCTGGTCATCGCGCAGCGCAACCCGGTCTACAGCGTCCTGCTGCTGATCGCGTCGTTCGGCGCGCTGTCGGGGCTCTACGTCCTCCTCGAAGCGCCGTTCGTCGCGGTCATCCAGATCATCGTCTACGCCGGCGCGATCATGGTGCTGTTCCTCTTCGTGGTCATGCTGCTGAACGCGCCGCACGAGGACACCGACTTCGACGTTCGCACCCACCCGCTCCTGCGTCCGGGACCGATGCGTTTCGGCGCGGTGCTGGCGGTGGCGCTCGTCGCCGAGCTGGTCTGGGCGCTGGTGCGCACGTCGCCGGACAGCGCCTTCAGCGTGCCGGCGGTCAGCTCCGTCGCGGAGATCGGACGCGTCCTGTTCACCGACTACGCGTTCCCGTTCGAAGTGACCTCGGTGCTGATTCTCGTGGCGATGGTCGGCGCGGTGCTGATGGCGCGGCGCGAGGAGCATCCAGGCGGGAAACGCTGATGCCGTCGCTCAACGACTACCTGATTCTCTCGGCGATCCTGTTCGCGATCGGCACCGCCGGCGTGTTCGTGCGCCGCAACCTGATCACGATCCTGCTGTCGATCGAGATCATGCTGAACGCCGTGAACCTGTCGTTCGTGGCGTTCGGGCGCGCCTTCGGCAGCGCCGACGGACAGATCATCGTCTTCTTCGTCATGACGGTCGCCGCTGCCGAAGCGGCCGTCGGCCTGGCGATCGTCATCGCGCTGTTCCGGCATCGCGAGTCGCTGAACCCCGACGCCTTCACGGCGCTGAAATGGTGACGCCGCGACCATGCTGCTGCTGATTCCGCTTCTCCCGTTCCTCGGCTTCCTGGTCAACGCCAGCTTCGGCCGCCGCCTGACGAAGTCGGTGTCAGGCCTGGTCGCCGTGTCGGTGATGGTCGCGTCGTTCGCCGTCGCCGCTCACGTCGGTCATCCAGCTCGCCGGCATGCCGGCCGAGTCGCGCGCCATCGAGCAGCACGTCTTCAGCTGGATCTCGTCCGGCAACTTCGAGGCGGGCTTCACGCTTCGCGCTCGATCCGCTGTCGGCGCTGATGATCCTGGTCGTCACCGGCATCGGCTCGCTGATCCACATCTACTCGACCGCGTACATGCACGACGAGCGCGACTCCGAGTTCGCGCGCTACTTCTCGTACCTGAATCTGTTCGCGTCGTTCATGCTGGTGCTGGTGCTCGGCAGCAACTTCCTGGTGATGTTCGTCGGCTGGGAAGGCGTCGGCCTCTGCTCGTACCTGCTGATCGGCTTCTAGTACCAGAAGAAGTCGGCCTCCGATGCCGGCAAGAAGGCCTTCATCGTCAACCGCATCGGCGACTTCGGGTTCATCCTCGGCGTGCTGCTGCTCTTCGTCACTTCGGCACCATCGAGTTCCAGGAAGTCGCGCAGACGCGTGTCGACGATGAGCCCGGAGGTGACCTTCGGCACGCTGTCGCTGATGACGCTGCTGCTGTTCGTCGGCGCCACCGGCAAGTCGGCGCAGATTCCGCTCTACGTCTGGCTGCCGGACGCGATGGAAGGCCCGACGCCGGTGTCCGCGCTCATCCACGCGGCGACGATGGTGACGGCCGGCGTGTACATGATCGGGCGCAACGCGGTGCTGTTCAGCCATGCGCCGGAGACGCTGCAGATCGTCGCCGTGATCGGCGCGGCGACCGCCTTCATCGCCGGCACGATCGGCCTGGTGCAGAACGACATCAAGCGCGTGCTCGCGTACTCGACGGTGTCGCAGCTCGGGTACATGTTCCTGGCGATGGGCGTCGGCGCCTTCGGCGCCGGCATCTTCCACCTCTACACGCACGCGTTCTTCAAGGCGCTGCTGTTCCTCGGATCGGGCGCGGTGATCCACGCGCTCGCCGGCGAGCAGGACCTCCGCCGCATGGGCGGTCTGAAGAAGGAGCTGCCGATCACCTACTGGACGTTCCTGATCGGCGCGCTGGCGATTGCCGGCGTGCCCGGGCTGGCCGGCTTCTTCAGCAAGGACGAGATCCTGTTCCGGACTTCGCCAGCGGCCACACGATGCTCTGGGTCGTCGGCTGCTGACGTCGCTGCTGACGGCGATCTACATGTTCCGGCTCGTGTTCCTGGCGTTTCACGGCGAGCCGCGGTTCGCCATGGCGGGCGGCGGGCACGGGCACGGCGGGCACGGTCACGCCAACAGCCACGGACACGGCGCCCACGGTCACGGCGCGGACGGCGGCAACACGGACACCACCTGCACGATGCGCCGCCGCCGATGGCGTTCGCGCTGGTCGTGCTCGCGATCGGGTCGATCCTGGCCGGATACATCGGGCTGCCGCACGCGCTCGGCGGCTCGAACCGTCTGGAGCAGTTTCTCGAGCCGAGCTTCACCGCGGGACACCGCGAAGAGGCGCGCCTCGTGCCGGACCCGACGCCCGCGGCATTCGTCGCGCGCGCGTCGCGTCCAGCCGGAGCCGGGCGCCGCGGCCGAAGGCGAATCACACGCGGCCGAAGCGAACGAGGGGCTCGAGCTCGGGCTGATGGGGCGTGTCGACCGTCGTGGCCTTCGGCGGCATCGGGATCGCGGTGTTCTTCTTCCTCAGGAACCGCGCTGGCTGCCGACCGGATGGCCGATCGGTTCAGCGGCCTGCGCACGCTGCTGCTGAACAAGTACTACGTCGACGAGATCTACGACGCGGCCATCGTCCAGCCGATTCGCATCGTGTCGGAGGCAGGGCTGTGGAAGGTCGTCGACGTCGGCGTCATCGACGGCGCCGTGAACGGCGTCGGCGGAGACCGTCGGCGGGCTGAGCGAGCTGCTGCGGCGCGCTGCAGACCGGATCGGTGCGCGCCTACGCGGCGTCGCTGCTCTTCGGCGTCGTGCTGGTGCTCGGGTACTACCTGTGGCAGTAGTCGTGATGCCGTTTCCGATTCTCACCTCGCTCATCGTCGCTGCCGATCGTCGGCGCGCTCCTGCTGCTGTTCGTGCGCGACGACGAGCGCGAACGAGAGTGCTGATCCGGAACATCGCGCTCGGTCGTCTCGCTGCTGGTGTTCGCCGAGACGCTGCTGCTGTGGGCCCGCTTCGACCCGCCGTCCGCCGAGTTCCAGTTCGTCGAGCGCCACGCCTGGATTCCGGCGTTCGGCATCGACTACGCGGTCGGCGTCGACGGCATCAGCCTGCTGCTCTCGTGCTGACCGGCTTCCTGACGCCGATCGCGCTGCTCTGCTCGTGGGAGTCGGTCCACAAGAAGACGCGCGCGTTCTGCATGGTCGATGCTGCTGCTCGAGAGCGCGATGATCGGCGTGTTCGTCTCGCTCGATCTGTTCCTGTTCTACGTGTTCTGGGACGCGATGCTGATCCCGATGTACTTCCTGATCGGGATCTGGGGCTACGACCGCCGCATCTACGCGGCGGTGAAGTTCATCCTCTACACGATGGCCGGCAGCGTGCTGATGCTGCTGGCGATCTCGGGCTCGCGGTGCTGCACAGCTCGGCAGACCGGCAGCTACAGCTTCGACCTGCTGGCGCTCTACGACATCTGCGATCCCGTCCGGCACTGCAGTTCTGGTTCTTCCTGGCGTTTGCGCTGGCGTTCGCCATCAAGGTGCCGCTGTTCCCGTTCCACACCTGGCTGCCCGACGCCCACGTCGAGGCGCCGACCGCCGGCTCGGTCATCCTGGCCGGCGTGCTGCTGAAGATGGGCACCTACGGGCTGGTGCGCTTCGCGTTCCCGCTGTTCCCGAGGCGGCTGCGCTCTTCGCGCCGTACCTCGCGTTGCTCGCGGTCGATCGGCATCATCTACGGCGCGCTGGTCGCGATGGTGCAGCCGGACATGAAGAAGCTGGTGGCGTACTCGAGCGTCAGCCACCTCGGCTTCGTCGTCCTCGGCATCGCCGCGATGAACACCCAGGGCGTGCAGGGCGCCGTGTACCAGATGCTGAACCACGGCGTCAGCACCGGCGGGCTCTTCCTCATCGTCGGCATGCTGTCGGATCGCCGGCACACGCGGCTGATCGCCGAGTTCGGCGGGCTGAAGAAGGTGACGCCGCGGCTGGTCGCGGCGTTCCTGATCATCACGCTGTCGTCGATCGGCCTGCCCGGGCTGAACGGCTTCGTCGGCGAGTTCCTGATCCTGCTCGGCGCGTTCGCCTGGAACCCGACGTTCGCGGCGTTCGCCGCGACCGGCGTGATCCTGTCGGCGACCTACATGCTGTGGATGTTCCAGCGCGTGAACTACGGCCCGGTGACGCGAGAAGAACGCGGCGCTGCCCGACCTGACGCCGCGCGAGTGGGTCGTGCTCGTGCCGATCATCGCGCTGGCCGTGCTGATGGGCGTGCTGCCGAATCTGTTCCTGCGGCCGATGGAGCCGTCGATCGAGCGGATGCTCGACCAGGTCCGCCGCGGCACGCAGATTCGCGTCGACGCCGCGCCGGTCCGGCCGCCGTCCGACGCGCTCGCCGCCACCGGAGCGGAGGTGCGGCGATGAACTTGACGTCCATCCACGCGCTCGTGCCGATGGCCTGCGTCACCGCGGCGGCCATCGCGGCGATGATCGCCGAGGCGTTCCGCGCGCCCGGCGAGCGCATGCCGATCGGTCCGCTCGGCGTCATCGGGCTGGTCGGCGCGGCGGTCGTCGACGCTATCTGCTCTGGGACCGCAACGCCGTGAGCTTCGGCGTCGTCGTCGCCGACAACTTCGCGCTGTTCGTCACCTGGATGCTGATCCTCGTCGGCGTGCTGTCGCTGGCGTTCTCGGGGCCGACCGATCGAGCGCGAGCGGCTGCCGGCGCGGCGAGTACTACGCGCTGATGCTGTTCTCGCTCGCCGGGATGATCCTGATGGCGATGGCGACCGATCTGCTGGTCATCTTCCTGGCGCTCGAAGTGCTGTCGCTCGCGGTCTACGTGCTGACCGGCATCCGCCGCGATTCGCCGCGTCGGCCACCGAGGCGGCGTTCAAGTACTTCCTGCTCGGTGCCTTTGCGAGCGCGTTCTTCCTCTACGGCATCGCGTTCACCTACGGCATGACCGGCAGCACGCGGCTCGATCGCATCGGCAGCCTGATCGCGGCGCAGGCGATGGCGCCGACGCCGATGCAGCTGGTTGCCGCGGTCGCTGCTGCTGGTCGGCTTCGCCTTCAAGGTGTCGGCCGTCCCGTTCCACATGTGGACGCCCGACGCCTACGAAGGCGCGCCGCCGGCGGTCACCGGCTTCATGTCGACCGGCGTGAAGGCGGCGGCGTTCGCCGCGTTCGCGCGCGTGTTCCTCTCGGCGTTCGAGCCGCTGCACGGCGAGTGGAGCAGGTCGTCTGGGCTATCGCCGCCGCGACGATGATCGTCGGGACGGTCGTCGGCGTGGCGCAGACGAACGTGAAGCGGATGCTCGCGTACTCGAGCATCGCGCACGGCGGCTATCTGCTCGTGGCGCTGGTCGCGGCCAACGAGGTCGGCAAGGGCGCGATTCTCTTCTATCTGCTGACCTACGCCGTGACGAACCTCGGCGCCTTCGGCGTCATCGGACTGCTCGAGACCGCCGACCGGCCGCAACGATCAGGTCAGCGACTACGCCGGCCTCTGGAACGACCAGCCGGGGCTGGCGACGCTGATGACGATCTTCCTGCTGTCGCTCGGCGGTTTCCCGCCGCTCGGCGGCTTCATCGCGAAGTGGTACGTGTTCACCGCGGCGATGGAGGCCGGCTACTCGTGGCTGGCCATCATCGGCGTGCTCACCAGCGTCGTCTCGGTCTTCTTCTACCTGCGCATCATCGTGATGATGTACATGACCCCGCCGGCGTCACCGGTCGCGATCCCGGCGGTGCCGCGCGATCGCGCGGTGCGGCGCTCGATCGTGTCGGCCGCGCATTGTGTTCTATCTGGGGGTCCTGCCGGCGCAGCGTGATGACTGGGCGGCGCATCGATTGGGACGATCTTCTAGAAGTCGCAATCGCAAGTCGCAGGGCCTGAGTCGCAAGTCGCCATGAGTCGCAGGATCGAGGTCCCAGGTCGAGGTCCAGGTCGGACGGCAGTATGATCCGATTGACGACGGTCCGTCCTCGAGACGCGCTCGGAGATGGACTTGTGACCTGTGACTCCCGACCTATGACTCCCGACTTGTGACTTGTGACTGACGACTTGCGACTGTCCATGTCTGATCCGCCAAAGTACCGGCCCCTCGAGCGCTTCTGGCCGTACGCGGAGCTGCCCGAGCAGCCGACCGACGAGGAGCTCGCCGCGCTCGACCCCGACCTGCACGAAGCGTTGTTCGGCGTCACCAGCCGTCCGTTCTCGATCACACTGGTCTTTCCGAGGCTCGACATGCCTGATTTCGAGCGGGCGCTGACGCTGGCACGCGGCGCCGCGGAGTTCCGCGAGACTGGCAGCGGCGCCTGCGCACCGGTATCGCGCGCGTTTCTGGTCGAGCGATGCCGCGCGGCTGCGTGACGCTGTTCCAGATGGTCGGCACCGTCGGACGCCACCGAGGTGCTCATCGACGATCGGCCGGTCCCGTACGCGCGCGAGCTGTGGCTGCCGCTCGTGTGGTTCCTCCTGCCGCGATAGGGCGCCGTGACGCAGGCCGAGCTCGAACGCGACCTTCTGCGGCTGGAGGTCGATCTGAAGCAGCTCGAAGCTGAGTACAACATGTTCTTCGCCGGACGGCTGCCCAAGCCGCCGTGGGAGACGCGCGCGCGCGTCGAGGCCGCTGGTCAAGCAGCTTCGACCGGGCGCCATTCAGAACTACGGCGATCGGTTCCGGTTCTCGACGCTGCAGTCGCGATACGCCACGTTCGTCGAGCTCTGGGACGCGGGCGCGCGCCCGTGAGGAAGGGCGTCCCGGTCCGTTCGCGCAGCCGAAGACCCAGCAGGGCACGAAGGGGCATCCCGACAGCCGTATCGTCCACGTCGCGGCGTTCCGCGATCCGCTGCGCGAGATCGACAAGCTCGAGGAGCTGTACGAGTCGCTGGCGGCAGCACGGAAGGAAGCCGGCGCCGACCGGTGCCCTTCCACAAGTTCGCCGATCTGGTGAAAGGGCAGGTCGCCAGGATGAAGGCGGCCGGCAGCGCCGAAGTCGCGTTCCGCGTCGCCGTGAAGGACGGCAAGGTGCACTTCACCGCGCGCGCCCTCAAGGGTGCGGCGGGAAAGCCGCGGCGCAGCGACGACTGATGATGAATTCGGAAAGGGGAGCGAGCGGGAGGGTCGAAACGGCGAGGGCGCAGGGCCGAAGCCCCGCGCCCCTCCGGTGGTGACTAGATCTTGGTGACGTTGCCGGCCTGCGGGCCCTTCGGACCGTCAACGATCTCGAACTCAACCGCCTGGCCTTCTTCGAGCGAACGGAAGCCATCGCCCTGGATAGCCGAGTAGTGCACGAAGACGTCACTGCCTCCGTCGCGTTCGATGAACCCATAACCCTTGGCGTTGTTGAACCACTTGACCTTGCCTGTGATACGCATCGTTCTCTTCCTGCTTGCTGTGTGACACGGCGTGGTGCCGTGTCAGTAAACCAACCCCCTGCGAGTTCGCGTCACGTTCGGCCGGAGCCGGGCGTGAACACGCGGGAGCAAAAAAAAGGCCGCAAAGTGCGGCCTTTTCCCTATGGCGCCAGGCCCGCCCGGCGTCGGTGAGATAATACTGGACTTTGACACCTATGCCAAGAGCCCTCCTGAGCGTATCCGACAAAACCGGCATTACCGATCTCGGCCGGGGACTGTCCGCGCGCGGCTTCGAGCTGGTTTCCACCGGCGGCACCGCCCGTGCGCTGACCGACGCGGGGCTTGCCGTGACCGAGCGTGTCGGAGCTGACCGGATTCCCCGAGATGATGGACGGCCGGGTGAAGACGCTGCACCCGGCACTGCACGGCGGCATCCTCGCGCGCCGCGATCGTCCCGACGATCTGGCCTCCCTCGAACAGCACGGCCTCGGTCTCGTGGACGTCGTCGTCGTCAATCTGTATCCCTTCGTGAAGGCCGCGTCGAACCCGGCCACGCCGTTCGACGCTCTCGTCGAGGAGATCGACATCGGCGGACCGTCGCTCGTGCGCGCGGCTGCCAAGAACTTCCGGGGCGTGCTCGTCGTCGTCGATCCGGCCGACTATCGGCGGCTGCTCGCCGCGCTCGATGAGGGGCCGACGCTGGCGTTCCGGTTCGAGCTGATGCGCAAGGCGATCGCGCACACCGCCGCGTACGACACCGCCATCGCCGGGACGCTCGGGCAGATCACCCTCGACGGCGAGCGGTTCGAGCGCCCGACGGGCGGACCCTCGACCCTGGGCTCGACGCTGTCGCTGTCGATGGACAAGATCCGGGACCTGCGGTACGGCGAGAACCCGCACCAGAAGGCCGCCTGGTACGCGCCAGGGCGGGCGGCAACCGGGCTCGGCGCGGCGCACGATCCTCCAGGGCAAGGAGCTGTCGTACACCAACCTGCTCGACCTCGACGCGGCCGCGCGGATCGCGCTCGAGTTCGACGAACCGGCGGCAGTCGTCATCAAGCACACCAATCCGTGCGGCGCCGCGATCGGCAGCGTCGGCCGCGGATGCGTACGTGCGCGCGCGCGAAGCCGACAGCCTTGCCGCGTTCGGCGGCATCGTCGCGCTGAACCGGCCGCTGGACGCCGACGCTGCCGAGGCCATCGTCTCGACCTTCATCGAGGCGGTGATCGCGCCGGCCGTCGACGAAGCCGCCCGCGCGATCCTCGCGAAGAAGGCGAACATGCGCGTCGTCGTTGCCGACTTCGCGGCGCTGCGTTCGAGCGGACTGGAACTGCGGAGCGTCCTCGGCGCGATGCTCGCGCAGGAGCGCGACTTCGTCGCCGAAGCGTCGCAGCCCTGGAGTGCCGGCTCGGTGCCCGACGGCATCAAGGTCGTGACGAAGCGGCAGCCGACAGCGGAGGAGTGGGAGGCGCTGCGCTTCGCGTGGCGCGTCTGCGCGCACGTGAAGTCGAACACGGTGATCTTCACCGACGCACGCCGGACGCTCGCGATTGGCGCAGGTCAGATGAGTCGCGTCGATGCGGTGAACGTGGCGGTGATGAAGGCCGCGCGTCGGCGGCGAGCGCCGGACAAGCCGCTCGCCGGCTCGGTGGCGGCGTCAGATGCCTTCTTTCCGTTCCGCGACGGCCTCGATGCCGTCGCCGGCGGCCGGTGCGACGGCTGTCGTTCAGCCCGGCGGATCCGTCCGCGACGCGGAAGTGATCGCCGCGGCCGACGAGCACGGGCTCGCGATGGTGTTCACCGGGCGGCGGCACTTCAGGCACTGACCTACCCCACCTGTCCCGCCTCGATCGCCGACAGCAGCTCGAACGGCGTGATCGTCGCCGGACCGAACTTGCCAACCACGACGCCGGCGGCGTGATTCGCGAGGACCGCCGCTTCCGCCAGCGATCCGCCGGCGGCCAGCGCGAGCGCGAGCATCGCGACGACGGTGTCGCCGGCGCCGGTGACGTCCGCCACCTCGCGCGCCGCCGCCGGCACGGCTCCTTCGACCCGATCGCTCGACAGCCACATGCCGTGTCTCGCCGCGCGTAATCAGCACGGAGTCGCAGCCGGCGCGGGCGCGGAAGTCGATCGCGGCCGAGCGCGGCATCGTCCTCCGTCCGGATCCGGCGATGCGTCGCCGCTTCGGCTTCGTGGTTGTTCGGCGTCACGAGCGTCGCGCCGCGATAGCACTCGAGGTGCGGAATCTTCGGGTCGACCAGCAGCGGCGCGCCCGCCTCCTTCAGCCGGAGCAGCGCCTCGATCACCCGCGCGCGTGATCGGTGCCCTTCAGGTAGTCGGACACCAGCAGCACACCTGCGCCTGCCGCCGAGCGCGCCGATGCGCTCGACCAGCCGTGCCTCGGCCTCGCCCGATGCGTCGGCATCCTCCTCGTAGTCGATGCGGGCGACCTGCTGGTTGCGGCCGGCGACGATGCGAACCTTTTCTACCGTCGGGCGCGATGCCGGTCCTCGACGAGCCCGATCGGTACCGATGCCGGCCGTCGCGCAGCTGTTCGCGGAGCCGTTCGGCGGTCCGATCCGCGCCGACGATGCCGACGAGCGTCACACGCGCGCCGAGCGCCGCGAGATTGTGCGCGACGTTGGCCGCGCCGCCCAGCCGCACGTGCTCCGACTGGAAGCGGACCACCGGCACCGGCGCTTCGGGCGAGATGCGCGTCACCGTGCCGACGATGAAGCGGTCGACCATGACGTCGCCGACGACGAGCACGTGCTGGCTGGCGAGGCGGCCGACGAGCGGCGCGTGCGCGCGCCGGGTCGAGCGGGGGAAGCGTCATGCGTGCGCGTCGGTCCGGATGTCGTTCGCACGGCGGCGAACGGCAGCGTCACGATCAGCAGGAAGAGCATCAGGAACTCGGAGTCGCCGAAATTGTATTCGAACAGTCCGGCGGCGAGCATGCCGACCAGCGAGGCGAGCGCCGCGGCAGGCAGCGCGCGTGCGCCGGTCGCTCGGAAAGCGCTGCCACAGCGCTCCAGCGAGCATGGCGACGAACGCGATCCACAGCGCGAGCGCGGGCAGGCCGCGCTCGGCGGCGATCTGCACCGGCACGTTGTGGAGGTGCGGGTTCACCGCTTCCACCGCCTCGGCGACCCGGTATTGCGGATAGCACCGCCTGCACCCGGTTCGGCCCGACGCCGAACAGCGGATGGTCGCGCACCATGTGCTGCCCCTCGATCAGCATCGCCACGCGATCGCGCCTCGTCGGATCCTTCGCGTCGAACATCGACATGAAGCGCTGCGTGATCGTGGGGCCGGCCGCGGCAAACGTAATCGCGCCGACGAGCGGCAGCACCGCCAGCAGCCGGAAGTCCTTGATGATGAACAGCACGGTCGCCGCGGCACAGACGCCGACCCACGCCATGCGCGTGGAGGTGAGCGCGATGCCCATGATGAGCGCCGGCATCACGAGTGCCGACCAGAGCCGCTCGCGCGGATCGAACAGCAGCTTCGCGATCGCCACGCCAATGACGAGCATCAGGATGCCCGAGTAGGTCATGTAGTGCCCAAGCGTGCCTTGCGGACGCTGGCTCAACTGGTCGTAGTGCAGCAGGCCGGTACTGGAAGATGCCGTAGGCAGCTGTGGCGGCACCCACCGACATGATCACCGTCAGCATCGTCGCGCCGCGTACGCCGTTGAGGAGCCGGTAAGCCACCGGCACGATCAGGAACAGCACGAGCTGCTTGCAGTCGGCCAGGCTCGCCCGCGCGTCGTCGGAGAACGCGGCCGACAGGAGCGTCCACAACGCGTATCCGAGGAGCGGGTAGAAGAACGTCGGCACGTCGATCCGTTCGCGCCGGACGACCACGAGTCCGAGCCAGCACGCCACTCCGATCGCGAGCATCGACTGTGCGACGGCGATGGAGAGCTGGCTGAACGCCGCCAGGCCGAAGAGCGCTGCGACGCCGAGCGCCTCGACGGCGTGTCCAGGGGAGGCGGCGGTCTGTGCAGGATGACGATTGGTCGCGGCCTGGGCGTTGGTCATTGCTTGGACCCGGCCATCATCTTAGCTGTTCCGGCCGCGTCATCGATGCGCCCGCTCGAGCAGGCGCTCGGCCGCCTGGACGACGTCGCGCGGCGTGATCCGGCCGAGACACCGGAAGTCGCCCGGCAGGCAGACGCGCTGGTCGCAGGGGCGGCAGGGCAGGCCGTGCACCTCCACCGCCGCGCTCGCGATGCCAGGGCTCCGCCACGGTTCCGACCGGGCCGGAAGCGTGGGCCCGTACAGCGACACCATCGGCACGCGGCTGGTGGCTGCGATGTGCATCGGACCGCTGTCGCCGCCGATGTAGACCGCCGCACTGTCGAGGAGCGCGCGCAGCTCGCTCAGCGAGAACTCTCCGCACGTCAGAATCCGCTCGCGGTCCGATTCGGCCAGCTGTGACCGCGCGGCGTCGATCACATGCGCGGCGGCGTCGGCCTCCGACGGACCGGACGTGACGATCACGCGAGCGCGCGACGCCCCGGACACCAGCGTCGCCGCGACCTCGGCGAACGCCGCGATCGGCCACCGGCGAAACGGATTGCCAGCGCTGACGTGCATGACCACGAGCGGCTCGTCGAGCGGAACGTGATGCGCGGCGAGCCGCGCGAGGACCGAGGCGCGCACCTGTGCGTCCACCGGCATCACGACGGGGTACTTCGTGCGATCGGGTGGCGCCACGCCGAGCGGCGCCAGCAGGTCCCACTGGTTCACGACCGAGTGCCGCGCCCGCAGCTCGCGCGGGCGTGCAATGCGGTCGGTGTACATCCAGCTGCGGCCGGCGATTTCGTAGCCGATGCGGCGTGTCGCCCCGCTGAGCCACGTGAGCATCGACGCGCGAGGGCCGCCGTGGAAGTCGATCGCCACATCGAATCGCTCGCGCCTCAGTCGCAAGCCCAGCGACACATCGGCGCGAAGACCCGCGATCCCCGGCCGTCGCGGCGCCACGACCACGTGCGCGAGGTGTGGATTGCCCTGCACCACCGCAGCCGCGGCCGGTTCGACGACGTAGGTGAGCTGCGCGGAAGGGAACCGTTCGGTAAGCGCGGCAAAGGTGGGCGTGGTGAAGACCACGTCGCCGATCTGCCGCAGACGGACCAGGAGGAGCTTCAATAATCGCTAATCGCTAATCGCTAATCGCTAATCGCTAATCGGCAATCTACGATCTGCATCGGCGCAGACCCTACGGCTCGATCGTTGCCTCGTCGATAAGCATCACCGGGATGTCGTCCTTGATGGGGTAGACGCGGTGACAGGATGCGCACTTCAGCGCGGTGCCGTCCTTGACGAGCGTGACGGGCGTTTTACAGTTCGGGCAGGCCAGAATCTCCAGCAATTCCCGGTCGACAGGCATGCCCGGACTATATGACACCTCCCGCCTTTTATGGAACAATCTCCGGGTATGAAAATTGTGGTCTTCGTCGCCGCTCTCGGCGCGTCGGCGCCGCACGTTGCAGCTGGACAGTCTTCGGGTCAAGCGACGTCGCAACGACCGACCACGCCGCAGGCGCAGGACCGCACCGCAGAGGCCTACAGTCAGTTCCTCCAGGGGCACATGCTCGCGGACGGGGGCAACGTCGAGGGCGCGATCGCCGCGTACCGGCGCGCGATGACGCTCGATCCCGGCGGCCGCCGCGATTCCGGCGGCGCTCGCGGAGCTGTTCCTCGACGAGAACCGGCACGTCGACGCGCAGGCGATGGCCGAGCAGGCGATCAAGATCGCACCTGACGACAAGCAGGCCCACCGCGTTCTCGGCCAGGTCTACGCCACGCAGGCGAGCACCGCGCAGGACACCCGCGCGGGACGCACCTCGCAGCAGGAGAACATCGGGAAGGCGATCGACCACTTCGAGAAAGCGCTGGAGTCGCCGGTCAAGCAGACGGCGATCGACGTCCGCGCGCTCCTGGGCCGCCTGTACGTTGCGGCCGAGAGCTACGACAAGGCGATCCCGCTCCTGACCGACATCGTCAAGGAGGCGCCGTCGTGGCGCGACGGACCCTCGCTGCTCATGGAGGCGTACTCCGGAGCCGGGCGCACGACGGAAGCCGTCGCGTGGCTGGAGGAATCGGCGCCAGACAACCCGCAGTTGTACGGCACGCTTGCCGGCTTCTACGGACGCGAGCGGCGCTGGGCTGACGCGGCGGCCGCGTACGAACAGGCGCTGAAAGCGTCGCCCCGGAGCTTCGACCTGCGCGTCAGCCTCGCGTCGATGCTGCTGAACATCGGCGGCCGTGCTGACGTGCTCCGCGCGCGCGACGTGCTGCGCGAGGCGACCGGCATCCGCGCCAACGACGAGCGTGCGCTCACGCTGCTGTCGCAGGCCGAGCGGCGATCGGGGGACGCGCAGGCGGCGGAAGCGGCCGCCCGCCGCGTCATCGCGCAGAACGCGAAGAACCCGCGCGGCTACTTCGTACTCGCCGAGGCGCTCGAGGAACAGCGCCGGTTCCAGCCGCTCGTGGACGCGCTCGCGCCGGCGGTGTCGACGTTCCGCGGGTCGAGCGACGGCACGTTTGCGCTCGGCATGCTCCTGCCGCATCTTGGCTTCGCCTACCAGGAGCTCGGACAGTACGACAAGGCGATCGAGGTGTTCGAGGATGCGCGGAAGCTCGCGCCCAACGATCCCTCGATGACGACCTACCTGATTCGCGCGCAGCTCGCCGGCAAGAACTACACGGCCGCGGCGGACATCGCGCGAACCGCGCGCGCGCAGCATCCCGACGACATGCGGCTCGCGAGCCTCGAGGCGCTGGCTCTGCGCCGCGCCGGTAAGCTCGATCAGAGCGTGGCGGCGATGGAATGGTACTTCCAGCGCAACACCGACGACCCCGACGCCTACATCGCCATGGCGCAGGCCTACAACGATGCGGACCGCGGCGCACAGGCGGTGAAGGTGCTGCGCGATGCCCTGGGCAAGTTCCCGGGCGAGACCTCGATCACCTTCGAGCTCGGCGCCGTGCTCGATCGCCAGAAGAAGTTCGCGGAGTCCGAGGCCGTGTTCCGGCAGCTGATTTCGAAGGAGCCGCAGAACGCGCCGGCGCTGAACTACCTGGGATACATGCTCGCCGAGCGTGGTGAACGGCTGGACGAATCGGTCGACTATCTGAAGCGGGCGCTGGCACTCGATCCCGAGAACGGGTCGTACCTGGACAGCATCGGGTGGGCCTACTTCAAGGACGGCCAGCTGGACCTCGCGCTCGATCATCTGAAGCGCGCGGCCGACATCCTCACGACGAACTCCGTCGTGCAGGACCACTACGCCGACCTGCTGTTCCGGCTCGGACGCTACGACGATGCGATCGCGGCGTGGAACCGGGCGCTGTCCGGCGACGGCGATGCGATCGACCGCGGCGACATCGACAGGAAGATCCGTTCGGCGCGCCAGAAGCTCCCGAGGCGATGACCGCCCTGCGGGCGGTGGCGCTCGCGGCGGCCCTGCTGACGGCGTCGTGCGGGGCGCCGCTCATGACGCTGCCGTCGGGCACCGGTGCGCCCGCCAGCGACGCTGCCACCGCCTTCGAGCAGGCGACCGCCGCCTGCTCTCGCGTGTCGTCGATCAGCGCGGAGGTGGCGGTCAGCGGATCGGTCGGCGGCCGGCGGCTTCGCGGCCGCCTGCTGGCCGGACTCGCCGCGCCTGCTGCCGCGTACCTCGAAGCGCCCGCCCCTTTCGGTTCCCCGGTGTTCATCTTCGCCGCGCAGAACGGCGACGCGACGCTGCTGCTGCCACGCGATCGGCGCGTGCTCGCACACGGTGATCCCGGCGCAATCCTCGAGGCAATCGCCGGCGTGCCGCTGGCCCCCGAAGACCTGCGCGCCGCAATGACCGGGTGTGCCGGCAACTCGCGCAGCACCGTCGACGAAGCGCGCGCGATTGGCGACGAGTGGCGCGTGATTCCCGGCGAGCGCGAGCTGTACATGCGGCGGAGCCGTCCGGCGGAGCCCTGGCGGCTGGTGGCCGTCGTGCGCACCGGCGCGGATGGGTGGCGCGCCGACTACCGCGAGTTCGTCGGCGATCTCCCGCGCAGCATCAGGCTGACCAGCCTGGAGTCGCAGCGCTTCGACCTTCGGCTCGAGCTCTCACAGGTGGACGTGAACGTGCCGCTCGAGGCGTCGACCTTCCAGGTGACGATACCGCCCGGCACGCAGCCGATCTCGCTCGAGGAGCTGCGGGCTGGCGGACCGCTGGCGCGATGAGTCCCGCCGCGCCGACCGCGCTGCGCACGCGCGCCTGCGCCAAGGTCAACGTCACGCTCCGCGTGCTTGGCATCCGCGACGACGGCTACCACGAGCTGCGAACGACCTTCCAGTCGCTCGCGCTGCATGACACGCTCACCTTCACGCGCGCGCGTGGGCCGCTCGCGCTCGCGTGCAGCGACCCGCGGTGCCCGACTGACAGGACCAACCTGGTATGGCAGGCGGCGGAGCGGCTGTGGCGTGCATCGGGCCGCCGCGGAACCCCTGCGGGCGTGACGGTCCACATCCGCAAGCGCATTCCGATGCAAGCCGGGCTCGGCGGCGGAAGCAGCGACGCCGCCGCGGCGCTGCGCGCACTCAGCGTCCTCTGGCGGGTTCGCGGGACGCCGGACACGCTGACCGGGATCGCCCGTGAGCTCGGCGCCGACGTGACGTACTTCCTCGAGGGCGGCACCGCGCTCGGTCTCGAGCGGGGGGATTTGCTGTTCCCGCTGGTCGACGCTCCTGCCCAGTGGGTCGTCGTCGCGCGCCCGGACTTCGGCGTGAGCACGCGCGACGCGTACCGCTGGTGGGACGACGAGCACCGCCGGGGGAGGTCGGGTCGCGACGGGGCTGGGAGCCGCCGGGAGCCGGCCAACGACCTGGAGCCGGCGGTCACCGCGAGGCACCCACGGATCTCCCGTCTGATCAGCCGTTTGCGGGCGGCCGGGGCGTCGCAGGCAGCCATGTCGGGCAGCGGGTCGGCGGTGTTCGGGCTCTTCGAATCGCGGCCGGAGGCGGAGCGGGCGGCCGCGGGAGTCTCTGGCGGCACCGTCACCGCCTGGACGACGAGGACGTTGACCCGGCGCGACTACCTGCGCGCCTCGGCCGTCCGCGTCCTGGGCGGCTGATCCAAGGCCGGCTGGTCCTTGCCCGGACCTCACCCCATCGTATACACTTACCGTTTGCACCACGTGGTTTTCGACCACTCCTGAGGGCCGTATCTCCTACTTCGACAGGCGGATGGCGTTCGAGCTGGGCGCGGGGTGTGACCGAGCTGCCTCAGACCAGCGCGCCCGGAGGGCAGGAGCCCCCGGCATGACAACGATGGGGCGTGGCCAAGCGGTAAGGCGCGGGACTTTGGACCCCGTATTCGAAGGTTCGAATCCTTCCGCCCCAGCCACTTTCGCGAGGCTGTAGGTGATTGGTGAACCGTTGATGTCGACCGGGTTCGGCGAACTGAAGATCTTCTCGGGCAGCGCTCACGTCGAGCTGACCAAGGAGATTGCCGGTGTCCTCGGCGTACCCATGGGGGCGTCGCGGCTTCGGCGGTTCCCGGACACCGAGGTGTCGTTCCAGATTGACGAGAACATCCGCGGCACGGACGTCTTCATCGTCCAGCCGACCTGCGCGTCGCCCACCGGTTCGGTGGATCAGCACCTGATGGAGCTGATGATCATGGTCGATGCGTTCCGGCGGTCGTCCGCGGCGCGCATCACGGCGGTCATCCCGTACTACGGATACGCGCGGCAGGATCGGAAGGACAAGCCGCGGGTGCCGATCTCGGCCAAACTCGTGGCCAACGTGCTCGGGGCGGCCGGCACCAACCGCGTGCTCACGATGGACCTGCACAAGGCGCAGATCCAGGGGTTCTTCGACATCCCGGTGGATCACCTCTTCGCGGCGCCGGTGATCATCGAGTACCTCGCGCGGCTCGACGCGCCGAAGCTGACGCTGGTGGCACCCGATGCCGGCGGCGCCGAGCGTGCCCGCGCCTACGCGAAGCGGCTTGGCGGCGAGCTCGCGGTGATCGACAAGCGCCGGAGCGACGATGGAACGGCGGAGGTGATGAACGTGATCGGCGACGTCGCCGGACGCACCTGCATCATCCAGGACGACATCGTCGACACCGCGGGGACGATTACGAAGGCGGCGATGGCGCTGAAGAACAACGGGGCGGAGCGGGTGCTGGCGTGCGCGGTGCACGGCGTGCTGTCGGGCCCCGCGATCGAGCGGATCGAGAAGTCGCCGATCGACAAGATGATCGTGACCAACACGATCCCGCAGACGAAGGCCAGCGAGGCGTGCAACAAGATCGTCGTGTTGTCGGTGGCGCGGCTGCTCGGCCAGGCGATCAAGAGCATTCACGAGGAGACGTCCGTTTCGAGCCTCTTCGTGTGAACCGGTTCGGAGTGGACGTGTAATCGCGCGCCTGGAAGCCGGGCGCCAGGAAAGACTGGGAACGAGATATGGACGCAGTACTCGACGCAACGGTCCGCGAGACCATCGGGAAGAACGAGGCGCGCCGCACGCGGCGCGAGGGAAAGGTGCCGGCGGTCGTGTACGGCGCCGTCACCGAGGGCGGCAACCGCGAGGCGGTGTCGATTGCAGTCGATCCGAAGGCGCTGCTCCGGATCCTCCACTCCGAGGCGGGCGCCAACACGCTCATCTCGCTCAAGCTCGACGGCACCAATACCAAGGTGCTGGTGAAGGACTTCCAGCTGGATCCGATCACGCACCACGTGCTGCACGCCGACTTCTATCGCGTCGCGATGGACCGTGCGATTCAGGTGACGATCCCGATCAACGTGAAGGGCGAGCCGAAGGGCGTGAAGCAGCAGGGCGGCATCCTCGAGTTCGTCCGGCGCGAGGTCGAGATCGAGTGCCTGCCGGCGGACATCCCGGAGCACATCGACATCGACGTGTCGGAGCTGCTGGTCGGTCAGGGTATCCGCCTCCGCGACGTGGCGACGAGCCCGAAGTGGGAGCCGCTCACCGATCGCGACACGATGCTCGTCCACGTCATCCTCGCGAAGGCCGAGGAATCGGCGGCGGCGGCAACGGCCGAAGTGGTGCCCGCGACACCCGAGCCCGAGGTGATCAAGAAGGGCAAGAAGGAAGAGGCCGAAGCCGAGAAGGCCGAGAAGAAGAAGTAGCCTGACGCGCCGCGCAGATGAAGGCCATCGTCGGGCTCGGCAATCCCGGCGGCGAGTACGCCGGGACACGTCACAACGTCGGGTTCGACGTGGTCGACGAGGTGGCGCGGCGCTGGGGCGTGCGGCTTCGGATGTGGAAGTCGGTTGCGAAGGTCGCGGTCGTGAGCGCGCGCGAAGCCGTCCTCGTCGAGCCGCAGACTTTCATGAACCTGAGCGGAGACGCGATCAGCCGGGTCGCGGCGTTCCACAAGCTGGATCCGGCCGACGTGCTGGTGGTGGTCGACGAGGTGCAGCTGCCGCTCGGCAAGCTGCGCATACGGCGATCGGGATCGGCCGGCGGACACAACGGGTTGAAGTCGACCATCCAGCACCTCGGGGACCAGTTCCCGCGGCTCCGGATTGGAGTCGGGCGGGGAGACCCACTGTGGGATCTCGCCGATCATGTGTTGTCACGGTTCGGGCGCGACGAGCGCGAGGCCGTGGAAGATGCGATCGGCCGGGCAGCAGACGCGGTGGAGTTGTTCGTGGCCGAGGGGATCGAGGCGGCGATGAACAAGTTCAATAACTAGTCGCAGTCGCAAGTCGCAAGTCGTCGTTGGTCGTGAACAGTCAGCCGCGTGAGGCGCGCTGACACCCTTGCCACCCCAGTGGTGGCCGCGGCGGATCCTGGCACACGCCATCCCGTCGTGTCCTGAAGGAGCAGGTATGGCAAACAGACAGTACGAGCTCATCTACATTCTTCCCCCTGAAACGACCGAGCAGTCTGCAACCGAGCTGCACGAGCAGGTGGCGCAGACGGTGGCGCGGTTGCACGGGCAGATCGAGAAGACCGAGAACTGGGGCCGCCGCAGGCTCGCGTACGAGATCGGTCACTTCAAGGAGGGCGTGTACGTCCTCGAGGTGATCAACGGGTCGGGCGAGCTGATGAAAGAGCTCGATCGCCGGCTGAAGGTAATCGACCAGGTCATGCGCCACATGATCGTGCGCGTCGACGAGGAAAAGCGTGTGGTCGACCGCACGCGCACCAAGCGCCAGAGCGAGTCGGAGCGGCGCCGCGTCAAGCGCGGCCTGCCGCCGCAGCGACAGCCCGGCGAGGGTCGGTCCCAGGATGCCGACGACGCGGACGACGATCGCTTTGACGGGGTGGAGGTTTAATCATGCCATTCGGACAGGGACGGCCGGGGGGTCGCGGGCGCGGCGACAAGAAGGCCGGGGACAAGCAGCAGGGGCAGCGCCGGCCGATGTTCCGCCGCCGCAAGGTGTGCAAGTTCTGCGCGGACAAGATCGACGACATCAATTACAAGGACGTGAAGCTGCTGGGGCCGTTCGTGCCCGAGCGGGGCAAGATCCTGCCGCGGCGCATCTCGGGCACCTGCGCGATGCACCAGCGCAAGCTGCAGACGGCGCTCAAGCGAGCGCGCCAGATTGCGCTCATCCCGTATGTGACGGACTGACAAGAACATCGCGAATCGCTCATTGCGAACCGCTGAGTTGCCGGTCTCTGTCGTGCGAGCGACGGGACCGAACGCCGATTAGCGATTGACGATCGCGATTCGCAATTGTGGTGAGGCTGTAATGGAAGTCATTCTTCGAGACCACGTGGACAATCTCGGCCGCCGCGGCGAGATTGTGAAGGTTGCCGACGGGTACGCGCGCAACTACCTGCTGCCGCGCAAGCTGGCGCTCGTCGCGACGGAAGGCAACAGGAAGCAGATCGAGCGGGAGCGGGCGAAGTTCGAGGCGAAGGAGTCCGAGGAGCGCAAGGTTGTGCAGTCGCTCGCCGATCGCCTGGCGAACGTCGAGATCGTGATTACCCGCCGCGTCGGCGACACCGAGGCGCTCTACGGCTCGGTGACCAGCACCGACATCGCGGAAGCGTTGTCGGCAAAGGGCTTCGACGTCGATCGCCGCAAGCTGCAGCTCGCCGATCCGATCAAGAAGATCGGCGCCGTGGACGTGCCCGTCAAGCTGCATCGCGACATCACCGCCACCATCAAGGTGAAGGTCGTCGCGGAAGGCGCGGCGTCGGCCGCCGCCGCCGAGTAGCGGGCAGGCAGCGTCCGGCAGGACCCGAGCTCGGGACTCGATCGCACGATCGGGTCCCGAGTTTTTCTTTTTCGGCCGCCTCCGGATTTTGCTACCGTCTGACTTCCAGCTCGGACTCTAACTTCTAAGTGTTCCCTGCCCCATGCCCGAAGCCGCCGTCGCCGAACGCACGCTGCCGCACAATCTCGAGGCGGAGCGATCCGTCCTCGGTGCGATCCTGCTCCACAACGATGCGTTCAACACGGCCGCGGAGGTCATCGACTCGAACGATTTCTTCCGCGACGCGCACCGCCGCATCTTCGAGAAGATGGTGCGCCTTGCCGAGCGCAACGATGCGATCGACCTCGTCACGCTGAAGGAGGAGCTCGGACGCTCGGGTGAGCTCGACCAGGTCGGCGGGCCAGCCTACATCTCCGCCCTCGTCGACGGCGTGCCGCGCTCGACCAACGTCGAGCACTACGCGCGCATCATCAAGGAAAAGGCGACCCTCCGCAGCCTGATCTTCTCGGCCAACAAGATCCTGACAACCGCGTACGAGGCGGAGGACGAGGCCGACGTCATCCTGGACCAGGCCGAGCACGCGATCTTCGCCATCGCGGACAAGAAGATCCGCGACGGCTTCGTCTCGCTGAAGGACCTGGCCGAAGGCAGCCTCGACACGATCGAAAAGCTCCACGCGCGCAAGGAGCTCGTGACCGGCGTGCCCACGGGCTTCACCGATCTCGACGAGATGACCTCGGGCCTGCAGCCGTCGGACCTCATCATCGTGGCGGCGCGCCCCTCGATGGGCAAGACGAGCCTCGTGCTGAACATGGCGCAGCACGTGGGCACGAAGACCGAAATGACCGTCGGCATCTTCAGCCTCGAGATGTCGAAGGAGCAGCTCTTTCTCCGCATGCTCACCGGCGAGGCGCGGATTGACGCACACCGGCTGCGCGGCGGATTCCTGGGCGAGCGCGACTGGGGCAAGCTGTCACAGGCGCTCGGCACGCTCAGCGAGGCGAAGATCTTCATCGACGACACGCCCTCGATCGGCGTGCTCGAGATGCGGGCGAAGTGCCGCCGTCTCGCCTCCGAACACGGCCTGAACCTCGTCATCGTCGACTACGTGCAGCTGATGCAGGGGCGCGGGCGCTTCGAGAACCGCACGCTGGAGCTCGCCGCGATTTCGCGCGCGCTCAAGGGGCTCGCCAAGGAGCTCCAGGTCCCCATCATCGTGCTCTCGCAGTTGAGCCGCGCCACCGAGTCGCGATCCGATCACCGTCCGCAGCTCTCGGACCTGCGCGAGTCGGGCGCCCTCGAGCAGGACGCCGACGTCGTCATCTTCATCTACCGCGAGGACCAGTACGCCGACAAGAACGCGCCGCCGTCGGAGTCCTCGGGTACCGCGGAGCTGATCATCGGCAAGCAGCGCAACGGGCCGACCGGCGTGGTGAAGCTCGCCTTCATCCGCGAGTTCACCCGCTTCGAGAACCTCGCGCCCGGCGGGGGCGGCATGTGATCCGGCCGACGACGGCCCGGATCGACCTCGAGGCACTCAAGTCGAATTACCGTCAGATCGTCGGGTTCCTCGCCCGCGAGCGGCCCGACCGCGTCCCGAAGGTCATCGCGGTCGTGAAGGCGAACGCGTACGGCCACGGCTCCGGGCAGATCGCGCGCGCGCTGGAAGACGCCGGCGCCGATCTGCTCGCCTGTGCCGACATCGAAGAAGGCGCGGTGCTGCGAGCCGCTGGCGTCACGGCCGAAGTCCTGGTGTTCGGCGCGCTCAGCGTCAGCGATCTCGACGGGCTGTTCGACTGCCGCCTGACGCCGACCATCTCGACGCCGGGTGCGGCGCTCGCCGTGCAGGCCGCTGCCGCGCGCTACAAGACTTCGCTGCGGTATCACCTGAAGATCGACACCGGGATGAACCGCCTCGGGTTCCGCGCCGACAACCTGAAGCGGACGCTGCCGCCGCTGCTGGCAAGCGAGAACCTGCAGCTCGATGCGGTGTACACGCACTTTGCGACCGCGGACGTGCCCGAGTCGCCGCTGTTCGAGCAGCAGCGTGGCCGTTTCGAGCGGGCGCTCGCCGACGTGGTGTCGCTCGGCGCGGCGCCGCGCTACCGGCACGCAGCGAACAGCGCGGCAATCCTTCGCGATTCGCGCGTGTGGTACGACGCCGTGCGTCCCGGCCTGCTGCTCTACGGCATCGTGCCGCCGCCGCTCGCGTCCACGCTGCCGCTGCAGTCGGTGATGGCGCTCGTGAGCCGCGTCGTCGCGGTCAAAGGGATGCGTCCCGGCGAGATCACCGGGTACGGCGGCCGATTCGTCGCCGAGCGGCCGACGAGCCTGGCGATCATCCCCGCAGGCTACGCCGATGGCCTCGACCTGCGGCTGGCCGGCCGCGGGTCGGTCCTGATCCGCGGGCGCCGTGCGCCGATTGTCGGGTCGGTCTGCATGGACATGCTGATGGCCGATGTGACCGGCATGGACCTCTCGCCGGGAGACGAGGTCGTGATTGTCGGCCCGCAGGGCGACGACCGGATCGACGTGCGGGAGATGGCAGCTGCCATCGGCACGATCCCGTGGGAGGTTGTCTGTCGTGTCGGCTCGCGGATCGAAAGACAATACGGGTGACTCTTGCAATTGGTGAGTTGGTGAGTTGGTGAATTGGTGAATTGGTGAGTGGGAGTTGGGGGAGTTAGAGAGTTGGGTGAGCCGCAACTCGCCGGCCATTCACCAGCTCTCCAAACTCTCCAACTCACCAACTCACCAACTCGCCAAATTGCTAACTCAAACCCTCCAACTCTCCAACTGGTGACGTCGGGATGGCAAAGCGTCCGTCGATCGTGTTCGTGTGCCAGGAGTGCGGTGCACAGGCGCCCAAATGGGTCGGCCGCTGCGCCGACTGCGGGGCATGGAACTCGTACGTCGAAGAGCGCGTGACGGAGGGTGTGGCCGGCGCGGGGGCAGCCGCGGCGGGACACCGGTACGCGCTCGGTAGCACGGGTGGCTCCGCGCGACTCTACGCCGACATCTCGCGTGGAGCAGCACGCCCGGTTGACCACCGGCATCGACGAATTCGATCGCGTGCTTGGCGGCGGCGTCGTCCCTGGTTCGCTGGTCCTGATTGGCGGCGAGCCGGGCATCGGAAAGTCGACACTGCTGCTGCAGGCCGCGGGCAACATGGCTCGGAGCGTCGGACCGGTCCTGTACAGCTCGGGCGAAGAATCTGAGCACCAGGTGAAGTCGCGCGGCGAGCGCCTGGGCGTGGCCGACGCGCCGCTCTATCTCCTCGCTGAAACCTGTCTCGAGAAGATCCTCGAGGAGGTGGCCCGTCTCAGGCCGTCCCTCGTCATCGTCGATTCGATCCAGACGGTGTTCTCGCTCAAGTTCCAGTCGGCGCCCGGCAGCATCGGCCAGGTCCGGGAGGCCGCGACGCAGCTGCTCTTCACGGCGAAGGGGCAGAACGTGCCGGTGCTCCTCGTCGGGCACGTCACGAAGGACGGGAGCCTGGCCGGCCCGAAGGCGCTCGAGCACGTCGTGGACACCGTGCTGTACTTCGAAGGCGAACGGCATCACTCGCACCGCGTCGTCCGGGCCGTGAAGAACCGCTTCGGGGCGGTGAGCGAGCTCGGTGTCTTCGAGATGACGGCTGGCGGTCTGCGGCCGGTGCCGAACCCCTCCATGCTGTTCCTCGCCGAGCGTCCGGCGAACGCGCCGGGGTCGGCCGTGCTCTGTTCGGTTGAGGGGTCGCGCCCGTTACTGGTCGAAGTGCAGGCCCTGGTCAGTACGAGCAGTTACGGGAACGCCCGGCGGATGGCCAATGGGATCGATCCGCAGCGGCTGTCGCTGCTGCTCGCCGTCCTCGAGAAACGCGCCGGCCTGAACCTGATTGGCGACGATGTGTTCGTGAACGTAGCGGGCGGAATGGCGGTGGACGAACCGGCCGCCGACCTGGCCGTCATCGCGGCTGTTGCGTCGAGCGTGCGGAACCGCGTGCTGCCCGCCGGAGCCGCCATCTTCGGCGAAGTCGGCCTGGCCGGCGAAGTGCGCGGCATCGCCCAGGCTGCCCTGCGCGTGCGCGAGGCGGCGCAAATGGGCTTCACACGGTGCGTGATGCCGGAGGCCAACATCGATCCAGCGGACCGGAGCGCCGTGGGTGGCGCATGCGAATTGGTCGGCGTACGCACGGTAGGCGAGGCGCTTGACATCCTCCTCTCGTGATATGTTGGCGCTTGATAGCGGGGGCCCCTTCATGTCCTGGTCTGCGCTCGCCCGTGCCCTGATCGTCGCCGCGGTCGCTTACGCCGCTGCCCTTTTGCAGCCGCTGCCGACGGGTGTGTTGTCGAATGTGGTGTTCGCGGTGGGGCTCACGGGCCTGGTGGTGGCGCTCGAAACCCGCCTCCGCGAGACACCGCCGACGCGCGTGCTCGGTGCGCTGCTCGGATGTGTCGTCGGCCTCACGATCGCGCGGGCGATTGAAGCCGGGCTGTTCTTCGCCGATTCAGCGGATCGGAAGGTCGAGTTCCTGCACACGTTCCTGCTGATCGTGCTGCCGTACCTGGGGCTGACGATCGGCGCGAAGAACGGCGAGTGGCTCGAGCCGGCACGCCTCATCACGCTGTTCCGCGCCGTGGGTCCCGAGCGCCGCTACAAGATTCTCGACACCAGCGTCATCATCGACGGCCGCATCGCCGACGTCTGCGACACCGGGTTCGTGGACGGCACGCTCGTCATCCCGCAGTTCGTGCTGAAGGAACTGCAGCTGGTGGCCGACTCCGGTGATTCGCTGAAACGCAACCGCGGACGCCGCGGGCTCGACATCCTGCAGCGGATTCAGAAGATGGCGGGCGTCGAGGTGATGATCTCCGACGTCGACTTCCCGGAGGTGCGCGAGGTCGACCTGAAGCTGATCGAGCTGGCCCGCACGCTCCAGGGGAAAATCGTCACCAACGACTTCAATCTGAACAAGGTCGCGCAGCTGCGCGGCGTCGACGTGCTGAACGTCAACGAGCTCGCGAACTCGCTCAAGCCGGTCGTCCTGCCGGGCGAGATCATGAAGGTCTTCATCCTCAAGGAAGGCAAGGAATACAACCAGGGCGTCGCCTACCTCGACGACGGGACGATGGTGGTGGTCGACAACGCGCGCAAGATGATCAGCAAGACGATCGACATCGTCGTGACCAGCGTGCTGCAGACGACCGCTGGCAAGATGATCTTCGGCCGGTACATCGATCCGGGCGCGGCGGCGCAGGCGCAGTCGGCGGCCCAGACCGGCACGGCCGATCGTCCGCGCCAGGCGAGCGCCCCTGCGCCAAGCGTGCCGACCCCGGCGCCCGCGGCCCAGCAGACCTGACGCGGGCACGTTGCGCATCCCTCCGTATCACTGGTGGCGGACGGTCTTCTTCCTGATTCCCGCCATCAGCGTCTACACCATCGTGCTCGGTGCGGCATCGATCGCGTCGAGCCTCGTCGATCGCCGCGGATACTTCGCGCACGCCTGCGCACGCGCGTGGTCGTGGCTGATTCTCAAGACCACGGGGGTGCGCGTGCGGGTGCAGGGGCTCGAGCGCATCTCGCCGGGCACGACCTACGTGTTCGTCTCGAATCACCAGAGCATCTACGACATCCCGGTGATCTTCGCGTCGCTGCCATACCAGCTGCGGATCATCGCCAAGGCGTCGCTCGCGAAGTTCCCGGTGCTCGGGTGGCACCTGAAGCGGGGCGGGCATCTGTTCGTCGATCGCCACCATCCCGATCACGGCGGGATCCTGCAGCGGTGGCGCGCGCTGGTGCATGAGGGGCTGTCGCTCATCATTTTCGCCGAGGGCACGCGCAGCCTGGACGGCCGCGTGGCGCGCTTCAAAGGCGGCAGCTTCCTGCTGGCGCTCGAGGCGGGCCTGCCGATCGTCCCGCTGGCGGTGGTCGGCACCCGTCACGTGATGCAGAAGGGGCGCTTGCGGACCGAGCCGGGCGACGTGGAGCTCATCGTGCACGATCCGATTGCGACGCCGGCGGTCGCGTCGCCGGGCGTGCGCGATGCGAAGGCGCTCGCCGACCGTGTGCACGCCATCGTCGCGGCGTCGGTCGAGGCGCGCAGGAATACGGCGCGGGCCTGATCGCTGTCTATAATCAACAGTTCCGCCCATGTTCGTCTCAGCCATCATCGCCGCAGGCGGCCGCGGTCAGCGCCTGGGGGCTCCGGTGCCCAAACAACTGCTGTCGATCGGCGGCCAGTCGATCCTCGAGCGGAGCGTGGGGTTGTTCCTGGATCATCCCCAGATCGACGAGCTCATCGTCGCGCTCCCAGCGGACCTCGCCGCGGATCCGCCGGCCTACCTGCGCCAGGCGTCGAAGCCGGTGCGGGTGGTGGCCGGGGGGGCACGGCGCCAGGACTCGGTCTGCAACGCGTTCCGCGTGGTGGCCGACGCTGCCGACCTCATCGTCGTGCACGATGCGGCGCGACCCTTCGCCAGCCCGGATCTGATCTCGAGGACGATTGCCGCCGCGGTCGAATCGGGCGCCGCGCTGGCGGCGCTTCCCGCGCGCGACACCGTGAAGCGTTCGGCCGGGGCCGGTGTGGCCGTCGTCGGCGAGACGCTGCCGCGCGAGTCGATCTATCTCGCACAGACTCCGCAGGCGTTCACCCGCCGCGTGCTGCGCGAGGCGCTCGCGCTCGGTGACGTCGGTGCCGAAGCCACCGACGAGGCCGCGCTCGCCGAACGGGCGGGGCACATCGTTCGCCTGGTCGAGGGCGAGCAGGCCAACATCAAGATCACGACGCCCGAGGACCTGGCGGTGAGCGACGCGATGCTCCGGACCCGCATCGACACGATCGCCAGCTTCCGCGTCGGCACCGGGTACGACCTGCACCGTCTCGTCGAGGGGCGGCCGTTGATCCTCGGCGGTATCGAGGTTCCGTCCGAGCGCGGCGCGCTTGGACACTCCGACGCCGACGTGGTGTGCCACTCCGTGACCGATGCCATCCTGGGCGCCACCGCACTCGGCGACATCGGCCGGCATTTCCCGGACACGGACCCGCAGTGGAAGGATGCGTCGAGCCTCGACCTTCTCTCGCGCGCGGCGGAAATGGTCCGCTCCGCGGGGTACGAGATCGCCAACATCGACGTGACGGTGGTCCTCGAGCGCCCGAAGATCAGGGGCCACATCGGGGCCATGTGCCAGGCGGTCGCGCTCGCCACCGGCATCGCCGCGACGCAGGTGAGCGTCAAGGGCAAGACCAACGAGGGTGTGGACGCGATCGGCCGCGGCGAAGCGATCGCGGCGCACGCCGTCGCGCTGCTGCGGCGTACGTCATGAGAGTCCGCTTCGCGCCGAGCCCCACTGGCAAGCTGCACGTGGGGAACGCGCGCACGGCGCTCTTCAACTGGCTGCTGGCGCGTGGCCGAGGCGGGACGTTCGTCCTGCGCATCGAGGACACGGACACGGAGCGATCGACCGTCGAGTCCGACGCCGCGATCCTCCGCGACATCCGCTGGCTGGGGCTCGACTGGGACGAGGGGCCGGACATCGGAGGGCCGCACGGCCCGTACCGCCAGTCCGAGCGCGCGGCGCTGTACAGTCCGGTACGCGCGCCAGCTGCTCGACGCCGGACACGCGTACTACTGCTTCTGCTCTCGCGAGACGCTCGACGTCGAGCGTGCCGCCGCAGTTGCCGCGGGCCGTCCCGTGTTGTACGCGGGCACGTGCCGGCATCTCTCGTCCGGGGACCAGGCGGCGCGATTCGCCGCCGGAGAGCGGGCCGCGATCCGTTTCCGGGTCCCCGACAGCGGCGACGTGGTGTTCACCGACGTCGTCCGCGGCGAGGTCCGCTTTCACGCGGACGTAATCGGCGATCCGATCATCCTTCGCGCAGAGGGCACGCCCGCCTACAACTTCGCCGTCGTGGTCGATGATGCGCTGATGGGGATCACGCATGTGATTCGCGGCGAGGATCACATCTCGAACACGCCGCGACAGGTGCTGCTCTACCAGGCGCTCGGGTTCACACCGCCAGCCTTCGCGCACCTGGCGCTCGTCATGGGACCGGACCATACGCCGCTCTCGAAGCGGCACGGCGCGACGTCTGTCGGCGAGTTCCGCGCCAAGGGTTACCTGCCGGAGGCGCTGGTGAACTATCTCGCGCTCATCGGCTGGTCGCCGGGGCATGACGAGGAGCTGCTGCCGGTCGACGAGATGGCGCGGCGCTTCTCGCTCGAGCACGTCGGGCTGAGCGCCGGAGTGTTCGACGAGGAGAAGCTGGCATGGGTCAACCGGCACTACCTGAAGGCCGCCGATCCGCTGCGGCTCGTGGACCTCACGGTGCCGTACTTCGCAGACCGCGGCATCGCCATGGCTCCGACTCCGGAGGGGCGCGCGTTTCTCGCGTCGGTGATGCCGATTGCGAGCGGCTCGGTCGATCGGCTCGACCAGGTCCCCGCGCGTCTGGCGGTCCTCTTCGAGTTCTCGGCGGACATGGCGATGATCGACGCGGCGATTCGTGAGGAGATGAGTGCCGCGCCGGCCGCGGCGGTGGTGCGTGCGCTGGCGGAGGAGCTCGCAACGGCGCCGCGTCTCGACCGCGAGCGCTTCAGGGCGGCGGCCGCGAGCGTCAGGACGCGCACGGGACAGAAAGGACGTGCACTGTTTCATCCGATCCGCCTCGCGCTCACCGGGCGCGCGGAGGGGCCGGAGCTGGACCTCGTCGTGCCGGCGATCGATCGGGGTGCGGAGCTGCCGGCGTCGGCCGGCGTGCCGGCCATCGTCGGTTGTCGCGAGCGCGCCGCCGCGTTCGTACGCGCGCTCGACGGAGCGACGTAGGTTCACGATGCTGATCTACGGAATCAACCCGGTTCTCGAGGCGCTCAGCGCCGGTCGCGTGCGCGAGGTGCGTGTGGCCGAACGGGCGTCCGATCGGCTCGGAGCCGTGATCGCCGCCGCGTCGCGCGCGGGGATCGCGATTCGCCGTGTCGCCTCGTCGGATCTCGATCGCGTGGCCCGCGGCGGGGTACACCAGGGCGTGGTCGCGGAGGTCGAGGAGACGCGCGACTACAGCGTCGCGGATCTGGTGCGGGGCGCAGCCGGTGTCCCGCTGATCGTGGTGCTGGACAGCATCGAGGACCCGCACAACGTCGGCGCCATCCTGCGGACCGTTGATGCCGCAGGCGCCGACGGCGTGATCCGGCAGTCCCGTCGCGCGGCGCCGCTCGGGGGCGCAGCGGCGAAGGCGTCGGCGGGGGCGGTTTCGCACGTCAGGGTTGCGGATGTCGTGAACATCGCGCGAGCCCTGGATGAGCTGAAAGAGGCGGGTGTCTGGACGGTCGGGCTTGCGGGCGATTCACCTAAGCGATACGATCACATGGATTTAACAGTACCGACCGCGATCGTGCTCGGCGCCGAGGGGACCGGCCTTCGCCGACTGGTTCGAGAGCGCTGCGACTGGCTGGTGTCCATCCCGATGCGCGGGCACGTCCAGAGCCTGAACGTGTCGGTTGCGGCTGGGATCGCGTTGTTCGAAGCCGTGAGGCAGCGGAACGCCGCCGGACCCGCGCGCCAGTAAACCGGTTCGCCCGTTGCGCCCGTGGCACAGGACGTGCTATAGTCCTACTTTTGTCTGGCTGGCGTAGCTCAGTCCGGTAGAGCAGCTGATTTGTAATCAGCTGGTCGGGGGTTCAAATCCCTTCGCCAGCTCCAACGATCT
Organism: uncultured Acidobacteriota bacterium; assembly: GCA_963748265.1. GTDB lineage: Bacteria > Acidobacteriota > Vicinamibacteria > Vicinamibacterales > CAVVIG01 > CAVVIG01. The sequence goes on from CAVVIG010000011.1 coordinate 161,244, forward strand.
GAGCGTTCCGGTCCGCAAGGCACGCGTCGAACACACGGATTCCAAGACACAGACAGTTGGCGAGGTAGCGAAGCGGTCAAACGCAGCAGACTGTAAATCTGTCGCCCTAGCGGCTTCGAAGGTTCGAGTCCTTCCCTCGCCACCATTCGACCACTTCGGCCCGCTCGGCGCGCGCCTTCACGGCGCGGCGCTCTGAGCGGGCGTCGAAGGATTGAGTCGGTCGCGGCAGGCAGCGGTCGCGGGTGACAGCGCTATCGATGAAGGAAGTCAGGCGGCCGGCGGGCGCGGCGACGCGGTCGAGCGAGAGCAGGGCACGCACGCAGGTAGGCGGGAGTAACTCAGTGGTAGAGTCACAGCCTTCCAAGCTGTTGGTCGCGGGTTCGATCCCCGTCTCCCGCTCCAGCTTTCGTTCACCAGGCATGAAGGGTGGGCGCCGGTTGGCAAGCCACTGAACGAGTTGCGGCCGACACTGTCGGCCGAAGCGCCACAGGCGCGAAGGCCGATGTAGCTCAGTTGGCAGAGCGCGTCCTTGGTAAGGACGAGGTCACCAGTTCGATTCTGGTCATCGGCTCCAGAAGAACGACGTAAGGGCATAACGAGAGCGCGAGGTTCGAGAGACATGGCTAAAGAGAAATTCGATCGTTCCAAACCACACGTGAACGTGGGCACCATCGGGCACATCGATCACGGCAAGACGACGCTGACGGCGGCGCTCACGAAGGTGGCTGCCGATAAGGGCTGGGCGAAGTTCATCCCGTACGACGAAGTCGCGAAGGCGTCTGAGTCGCAGGGCCGCCGCGACGAGACGAAGATTCTCACCATCGCGACGAGCCATGTCGAGTACTCCACGGCGAACCGTCACTACGCGCACGTCGACTGCCCGGGCCACGCCGACTACGTGAAGAACATGATCACCGGCGCCGCGCAGATGGACGGCGGCATTCTCGTCGTGTCGGCCGTCGACGGCCCGATGCCGCAGACGCGCGAGCACGTGCTGCTCGCCCGCCAGGTGAACGTGCCGTACCTCGTCGTCGCGCTGAACAAGGTTGACGCGATTGACGACCCCGAGCTCCTCGACCTCGTCGAGCTCGAGGTGCGCGAGTTGCTCAAGACCTACGAGTTTCCCGGCGACGACGTGCCGGTCGTCCGCGTGTCGGCGCTCAAGGCGCTCCAGGGCGATCCCGCGGGTGTCGAGAGCGTCGTGAAGCTGATGGAGGCGCTGGACAGCTACGTTCCGCTTCCGCAGCGCGACATCGACAAGCCGTTCATGATGCCGATCGAGGACGTGTTCTCGATCTCGGGCCGCGGCACCGTGGTCACCGGGCGCGTCGAGCGCGGCAAGGTGAAGGTCGGCGAGGAAGTGGAGATCGTCGGCTTCCGTCCGACCACCAAGAAGGTCGTGACGGGCGTCGAGATGTTCCGCAAGCTCCTCGACGAGGGCGTCGCGGGCGACAACATCGGCGTGCTGCTCCGCGGCGTGGAAAAGAACGACGTCGAGCGCGGTCAGGTCCTGTGCAAGCCGGGCACGATCCTGCCGCACACGAAGTTCAAGGGCGAGGTCTACGTCCTGTCGAAGGAGGAAGGCGGCCGTCATACGCCGTTCTTCAACGGCTACCGTCCGCAGTTCTACATCCGCACGACCGACGTCACCGGCACGCTGAAGCTGCCGGAGGGCGTGGAGATGGTGATGCCGGGCGATCGCACGTCGATCACCGGCGAGCTGCTCACACCGGTCGCGCTCGAGAAGGGCGCGCGGTTCGCCATCCGCGAAGGTGGCCTGCACGGTCGGCTCGGGCACCATCACGGAGATCGTCGAGTAACTTGGGAAATTGGTGAGTTGGTGGGTTGGTGAGTTCATGAATTGAACGCACCAGATCACCAACTCTCACAATCACCAACTGCGAGCGTTAAGCACCATGAGAGACATCATTGCGCTGGCGTGCACCGACTGTAAGCGGCGCAACTACAGCACGACGAAGAACAAGAAGAAGACGACCGAGCGGCTGGAGTTCAGCAAGTACTGCCGCTTCTGTCGCAAGCACACGCCGCACAAGGAAACCAAGTAGCACTTGGGCTTGGTGACTTGGCGACTTGGTGATGAGGTGAATTCTCCAATTCTCCAACTCACCAACTCGCCAATTGGTGAGCGTCGGTGGCGAAGGACAGTAGCTCAATTGGCAGAGCACCGGTCTCCAAAACCGGGGGTTGGGGGTTCGATTCCCTCCTGTCCTGCCAGTTCTCAGGCGACGAATCGCTGACGGTCCACAGCGGGCACTACAAGCGAAGGCAGTGATATGGCGGCAAACACACAGACGACGACGCTGGACAACGTGAGAGAGGCGGCCGGTGGCCGTTTCGACCGCATGCGCACGTTCTTCGCCGAGGTGCGCAACGAGCTGAAGCGCGTCACCTGGCCGTCGCGCAAGGAAGTCTATGCCACCACCGTGGTGGTGATCCTGACGTCGGTGTTCTTCGGGCTCTACCTGTTCGCGCTCGACTTCGGGATCAACAGCCTCGTCCAGTGGATCTTCCGTCGGTTTGGTGCGGCATGAGCGAGACGACCGAGGTCGCAGCCGACGCGACACCATCCTCCGGCGACGGCAAGAAGCGGTACATCGTCCACACCTATTCGGGATTCGAGAAGAAGGTGGCCGAGTCGCTCCAGCAGCGCGTGCAGGCATACGGGCTCCAGAGCGAGATCGGTGAGGTGCTCATCCCGACCGAAGATGTGGTCGAAATGCGCGGCGGACGCAAGGTCGTCACCGCGAAGCGGTTTTTCCCCGGCTACATCCTGGTCGAGATGAACATGTCCGACCACGCGTGGCACGTGGTGAAGAACACGCCGAAGGTTACCGGCTTCGTCGGCGCGGGCGCCAAGCCGACGCCGCTCAGCAAGGACGAAGTCGAGCAGATCCTGACGCAGGTGAAGTCGGCGGCGGAGAAGCCGAAGCCGAAGTACATGTTCGAGAAGGGCGAGCAGGTCCGCATCAACGAGGGACCGTTCACCAGCTTCAATGGCGTGGTCGACGAGGTGAACCTCGACAAGAACACGCTGAAGGTGATGGTGACGATCTTCGGCCGCGCGACGCCGGTCGAACTCGATTTCCTGCAGGTGGAAAAGATCTAGCCGGCTCCCGGCTTCCGGCTTCCGGCTTCTGGTATGACCCAGAGCCGAGAGCCCCGAGCCCAGAGCCAGCAAGCGATTTGAGAGATGTCGAAAAAGATTCAGGCACTCGTGAAGCTCCAGATTGCCGCCGGCAAGGCGACGCCGGCGCCGCCCGTCGGGACCGCGCTCGGCCCGCAGGGCGTCAACATCATGGACTTCTGCAAGAACTTCAACGCGAAGACGGCCAAGGACGAAGGGCTCATCATCCCGGTCGTCGTCACTGTCTACGCCGACCGGTCGTACACCTTCATCACGAAGACGCCGCCGGCGCCGGTGCTGCTGAAGCGCGCCGCGAACATCGCGAAGGGCTCGGCGGAGCCGAACAAGAACAAGGTCGGCACCGTCACGGCCAAGCAGGTCGAGGACATCGCGAAGCTGAAGATGCCCGACTTGAACTGCGACACCATCGAATCAGCGGTGAAGACAGTGGCAGGCACCGCCCGGTCGATGGGACTCGACGTCGTCGGATAGCCGAATCGCAGATCGCGAATCGTCAACGCAAGTCTGCTGAAGGCCATGCGATGCCGCTGGCCGCTCTCTGAAGCACGCGTGCGATTGCCGAGTGGCAGTTTGCGATTCATTTGAGTGGGAGAGCCCCGCAAGGGCTCGCTGGCACCACGGAGGTCACGCAATGCGCAGACGCGGCAAGCAGTACACGGCCGCACGGGCGCAGGTCGTCGTCGATTCGGATGTACTCGATCGAAGAGGCGATCCCGCTCGTTCAGAAAGTGAAGTTCGCCAAGTTCGACGAAACCGTCGAACTGACCCTCAGGCTCGGGGTCGATCCGAAGCACGCGGACCAGATGGTGCGCGGCACGGTCGTCCTTCCCCACGGTCTCGGCAAGACCAAGCGCGTGCTTGCGATTGCAGGCGGCGAGAAGCAGAAGGAAGCCCAGGAAGCCGGCGCCGACATCATCGGCGGCGAGGAACTGGTCGAGCGGATCATGGGCGGCTGGACCGATTTCGACGCCGTCGTCGCGACCCCCGACATGATGCGGGCGGTCGGCCGCCTCGGCAAGGTGCTCGGCCCGCGCGGGCTCATGCCGAACCCGAAGACCGGCACGGTCTCCACCGACATCGGCAAAGCCGTGCGCGAGATTAAGGCTGGCAAGGTCGAATTCCGCGTCGACAAGACCGGCATCATCCACGCGCCGGTCGGGAAGACATCGTTCGCGAGCGACTCGCTGGTCGCCAACACCCACGCGCTGGTCGAGAGCATCGTCAAGGCGAAGCCCGCTGCGGCGAAGGGCAAGTATCTGAAGAGCGTCACGTTGTCGTCGACGATGGGCCCGGGGGTTCCGATTGACACGGTCAACATTGACGTGGCGGTGAAACACTAATGGCTGTCACCAGAGCGGAGAAGGCCGCCGAGCTCCAGTCGCTCGAGACGGCGTTCCAGGGATCGGAGACCGCGATCCTCGTCGACTACAAGGGGCTGAACGTGCCGCAGGTCACCGAACTGCGCCGCCAGCTCCGCGCCGCGAAGGCCACCTACAAGGTGGTCAAGAACACGCTGGCGAAGCGCGCGATCAAGGGCACCTCGTTCGAAGCGCTCGACCGGCACTTCGAGGGCACCACGGCCGTCGCCTACACGGCGGTGGACCCGGTGGCCCTCGCCAAGACGCTCACGACGTTCGTGAAGGCGACGCCGACGCTGACCATCAAGGCCGCGGTCGTGCAGGGGCGCGCCATTCAGCCTGCCGAAGTGACCGACCTCGCGAACCTGCCGGGCAAGCCCGAGCTGTACGCGAAGCTGCTCTTCGTGCTGCAGGCGCCGATGGTCCAGATCGTCAGCGTGCTCAATGCCGCGCCGCGCGACCTCATGAGCGTGCTGGTGCAGGCGGAAAAGAAGCGACAGGAAGCGTAAACGACACGAGCGGGCTCTGGGCTTCGGGCTCCCGGCTGCTGGCCGCGGGACCACCCAGGGCATGGATACACGGAGTGGGGGCCCAGTGCCCAGCGCCTTGAGCCTAGAGCCTCATGGCGACAAGCGAAAGCAGGAGAGAGCAATGGCCGAAGTGAACCAGCAGCAGGTGGTCGACTACATCAAGGGAATCAGCGTGCTCGAGCTGTCGCAGCTCGTGAAGACGCTGGAGGCCGAGCTCGGTGTCTCGGCTGCGGCTGCGATGCCGATGGCGATGCCGGCGGGCGGCGGCGCGGCCGCCGGTGCTGCGGCGCCCGTGGAGGAGAAGACCGAGTTCAACGTCACGCTGACCGAGATCGGCACCAACAAGATCAACGTCATCAAGGTGGTCCGCGAGATCACCAGCCTCGGTCTGAAGGAAGCCAAGGACCTGGTCGAAAGTGCGCCGAAGTCGATCAAGGAAGGCGTGCCGAAGGATGAGGCCGAAGCGATCAAGAAGAAGTTCGAGGACGTCGGCGCGAAAGTCGAAATCAAGTAGCGTCGGGGCGCTCGCGCCCGCTGCTTGGCAGACTTGGCTCTGGGGCTTTGGGTTCCGGGTCGTGGGCACCGTGCCCGGCCCGGCGCCTAAGGCCTATAGCCGTTTAAAAGCGCTCGGTTTTATCTCGAGGTCCTTAACGCATGTACAGCCTTCCCAAGAACGTCTACCGCGAGCGCATCGACTTCTCCAAGATCAAGACCACGGTCCCGATCCCGAACCTGATCGAGATCCAGAAGAAGTCCTACGAGCGCTTCCTGCAGATGAACCGTCTGCCGAGCGAGCGCGAGGACGCGGGTCTCCAGTCGGTGTTCAAGTCGGTCTTTCCGATCAGCGACTTCCGAGAGAACTCGTCGCTCGAGTTCATCGAGTACTCGATCGGAAACTGGGAGTGCAAGTGCGGCAAGCTGGCGGGGCTGCACCACCTCCGCAAGCCGTGCAGCAACTGCGGCGCGACGCTGGTTGCCGATCCCTACGGCGACCGGGAAGTGCTCTGCCCGCGGTGCGGCAAGGCGAACCACGCGCGCGGCGATGTCTGTGACATCTGCGGCAACACGGTCGGCCTGAAGCTGAAGTACGACGTCGACGAGTGCCAGGAGCGCGGCATGACCTACGCCGTGCCGCTCAAGGTCACGATCCGTCTCGTCGTCTGGAACAAGGATCCCGAGACGGGCGTCAAGACCATCCGCGACATCAAGGAGCAGGAGGTCTACTTCGGCGACATCCCGTTGATGACCGAGAACGGCACGTTCATCATCAACGGCACCGAGCGCGTGATCGTCAGCCAGCTGCACCGCTCGCCGGGCGCCTTCTTCCACTCGGAAGACAAGACGCTCTACATCGCGCAGATCATCCCGTACCGCGGATCGTGGGTGGAGTTCGAGTACGACACGAAGAACCTGCTCTACGTCCGCATCGACCGCAAGCGGAAGTTCCTCGCCTCGGTGTTCCTGCGTGCCCTCGGGCTGCGCGGGGCCGACGAGATCATCCGGGCGTTCTACACGGTCGACCGCCTGCACCTGAAGGGCGGGTCGATGTACTGGGGTGTCGCCGACAGCCTCGTCGGGCTGCGCGCGGCGCGCGACATCAACGTGCCGGGCGAGAACTTCACCGTCCAGGCGGGCAAGAAGATCACGAAGAACGCCATCGAGGCGCTGAAGCGCGCCAACGTCGAGGCCGTGGAGATCGCCGACGCGGAGCTCGAAGGTGCCTACGCCGCCGCCGACGTGGTCGACCCGTCGACCGGCGAAGTGATCCTCGAGGCGAACGAGCCGCTCGAGCCGCGCGTCATCTCGATGGCGCAGGAGAAGAACGTCGATCGCATCGAGATCTTCTTCCCCGAAAAGGATGAAGTCGGACCGATCATCAGCCAGACGCTGAAGAAGGATCCGATCCACACGCACGAGGAAGCGCTCATCGAGATCTACCGGCGCCTCCGGCCGGGCGATCCGCCCACGCTGGACAGCAGCCGGTCGCTCTTCGAGAACATGTTCTTCAACCCGCAGAAGTACGACTTCTCGCGGGTCGGCCGCCTGAAGCTGAACACCAAGCTGGGGCTGAACACGCCGCTCGACGAGAAGATCCTGCACCCGCAGGACTTCTACGAGGTCCTCAAGTACCTCCTGAAGCTGCGGCGGAACCCGGCGAACGTGGACGACATCGATCACCTCGGCAACCGCCGCGTGCGGTCGGTCGGCGAGCTCCTCGAGAACCAGTTCCGGATCGGCCTGGTCCGCATGGAGCGGGCGATCAAGGAAAAGATGTCGGTCTACCAGGAAATGGCGACCGCCATGCCGCACGACCTGATCAACGCGAAGCCGGTCATGGCCGCGATTCGCGAGTTCTTCGGGTCGTCGCAGCTGTCGCAGTTCATGGACCAGACCAACCCGCTCTCGGAGATCACGCACAAGCGGCGTCTCTCCGCGCTCGGGCCGGGCGGTCTGTCACGCGAACGTGCCGGGTTCGAGGTGCGCGACGTGCACCCGACGCACTACGGGCGGATCTGCCCGATTGAGACACCGGAAGGTCCGAACATCGGCCTGATCTCGTCGCTGTCGTGCTACGCGCGCATCAACGAGTTCGGCTTCATCGAGTCGCCGTACCGGAAGGTGAAGGACGGGCGGGTCACCGACTACGTCGTCATCACCAACGCCGGCGGCAACCAGAAGTACAAGGCCGGCGACATCGTCGAGGCCGACGACCTCGTGTCCGAAGACGGTCGCGCCAAGAAGAAGGGGGTCGAGTTCGAGCCGTACTCCTTCTATCTCTCCGCCTGGGAGGAGGACCAGTACGTCATCGCCCAGGCGAACGCGAAGGTGGACGGCGACGGCAACCTCGTCGAGGAGCGCGTGAACGCACGGCAGGCCGGCGACTTCCTGCTCGCGCCGCGCGAGAACATCCAGTTCATCGACGTATCGCCCAAGCAGCTCGTGTCGGTCGCGGCGTCGCTCATCCCGTTCCTCGAGAACGACGACGCGAACCGCGCGCTGATGGGATCGAACATGCAGCGCCAGGCCGTGCCGCTGCTCCGCGCGCGGGCGCCGTTTGTCGGCACCGGCATGGAGTACATCACGGCCCGCGACTCGGGCGCCGTCATCGTGGCGCGGCGGTCGGGCACCATCGACTACGTCGACTCCCAGCGCATCGTCGTGCGCGTGGAGAGCGAGACGGAAGACGGCAAGGAGATGGGCGCCGACATCTACCCGATGACGAAGTTCAAGCGCTCGAACCAGAACACGTGCATCACCCAGAAGCCGATCGTCCGGGTCGGCCAGAAGGTGCACAAGGGGCAGGTCCTCGGCGACGGCCCCTGCACGGAGCTGGGCGAGCTCGCGCTCGGCCGGAACGTCCTCGTGGCGTTCATGCCGTGGCGCGGCTACAACTTCGAGGACGCGATCCTCGTCTCCGAGCGGATGGTGAAGGACGACTACTACACGTCCATCCACATCGAGGAGTTCGAGATCGAGTCGCGCGACACGAAGCTCGGGCCGGAGGAGATCACCCGCGACATCCCGAACGTGTCCGAGACGTTCCTGCGCGACCTCGACGAGAGCGGCATCATCCGCATCGGCGCCAACGTGAAGCCGGGCGACATCCTCGTGGGCAAGGTCACGCCGAAGGGCGAGACGCAGCTCACGCCGGAAGAGAAGCTGCTCCGCGCGATCTTCGGCGAGAAGGCCGGCGACGTGCGCGACGCGTCGCTCATCTGCCCGCCCGGCATCGAGGGCATCATCGTCGGCGTGAAGATCTTCTCCCGCAAGGGCATCGAGAAGGATGACCGTGCGAAGGCGATCGAGCAGGAAGAGCTCGACATGATGGAGAAGAACCTGCAGGACGAAATCCGCATCCTGCACGACGAGGTGAAGAAGCGCGCGATCGTCATGCTGAAGGGACAGCAGCTGCGGTCGGACCTGTTCGACGAGTACGGCCGCGAGCGGCTGCTCCGCAAGGGCACCGAGCTCACCGAGGAGATCCTCCTGGGGCTCGCGTACGAGACGCTGGTTCGCCTGAAGATCGCGACCGACGATTCGCGGCTCGAGGACGACCTGCGCGACCTCGAGGAGCGGACTGAGCGCCAGGTGGAAGTGATCAAGAACCTCTTCGAGGAGAAGAAGGAGAAGATCCGCCGCGGCGACGAGCTGCCTCCGGGCGTCATCAAGCTCGTGAAGGTGTACGTCGCGATGAAGCGCAAGCTGTCGGTCGGCGACAAGATGGCCGGCCGCCACGGTAACAAGGGCGTCATCGCCCGCATCCTCCCCGAGGAGGACATGCCGTATCTGCCGGACGGAACGCCGGTGGAGATCGTGCTGAACCCGCTCGGCGTGCCGTCGCGCATGAACGTCGGCCAAATCCTCGAGACCCACCTCGGGTGGGCCGCGCACGCGCTCGGCCTCTACTTCGCGACGCCGGTCTTCGACGGCGCAATGGAGTCCGAGATCAAGGACTGGCTGGATCGGGCGGGGCTGCCGACCGGCGGCAAGCACACGCTGTTCGACGGCATGACGGGCGATCCCTTCGAGCAGAAGACGACCGTCGGCTACATCTACATGCTGAAGCTGTCGCACCTGGTCGACGACAAGATCCACGCGCGTTCGATCGGGCCGTACTCGCTCATCACGCAGCAGCCGCTCGGCGGCAAGGCGCAGTTCGGCGGACAGCGGTTCGGCGAGATGGAGGTCTGGGCGCTCGAGGCCTACGGGTCGGCGCACATCCTCCAGGAGCTGCTCACCGCGAAGTCCGACGACGTGACCGGCCGCGCGAAGATCTACGAGGCGATCGTCAAGGGCGACGCGTCGTTCACTGCGGGGCTGCCCGAGTCGTTCAACGTGCTCATTCGCGAGCTGCAGTCGCTGTGCCTCGACGTCGAGCTGATGAAGACCAAGAAGAAGCCGGCGGAAGTGGCACCGCAGCCGGTGTTGGAAGAAGTCTAAACAGGCTCTGGGCTTCAGGCTCTGGGCTCCAGGGAAGGCAGGCGTCACATTGCCTGGCCCGGAGCCCAAAGCCCGAAGCCCGAAGCCTTCAAGCGAAGGGAACTATGAGACCTAACTTCCACGAGCGTTCGGCGCTGACGAGCGACTTCGACGCGATCCGGATCAGCCTTGCCTCGCCGGAGAAGATCCTCTCGTGGTCGCACGGCGAGGTGACCAAGCCGGAGACGATCAACTACCGGACCTTCAAGCCGGAGCGCGACGGCCTGTTCTGCGCCAAGATCTTCGGCCCGATCACCGACTGGGAGTGCCTCTGCGGCAAGTACAAGCGCATGAAGCACCGCGGCGTGATCTGCGACAAGTGCGGCGTCGAGGTGACGCAGGCGAAGGTCCGCCGCGAGCGCCTCGGCCACATCACGCTCGCCACGCCGGTGAGCCACGTGTGGTTCTTCAAGGGGCTGCCGAGCCGCATCGGGCACCTCCTGGACATCTCGCTGCGCGATCTCGAGCGCGTCCTCTACTTCGAAGCGTACGTCGTCGTCGATCCGGGCGATACCGACCTGAAGCAGAACCAGCTCCTGAACGAGGAGCAGTTCCGCAAGGCGCGTGAGGAGCACTCCGATCCGCGCTCGGGCATGCCGCGCTTCCGCGCGCAGATGGGCGCCGAGGCCATCAAGGAGCTCCTGAAGCGCGTCAACGTCGATCGGCTGTCGATCGAGCTGCGCGACCGGATGAAGACGGAGCAGTCGGCGCAGAAGAAGCTGAAGTTCGCGAAGCGCCTGAAGGTGGCCGACTCGTTCCGCAAGTCGAGCAACCGCCCGGAGTGGATGATCCTGGATGTCATCCCGGTCATTCCGCCGGAACTGCGCCCGCTCGTGCCGCTCGACGGCGGCCGCTTCGCCACGTCGGACCTGAACGATCTCTATCGCCGCGTCATCAACCGGAACAACCGGCTGAAGAAGCTGATGGAGCTGAAGGCGCCGGACGTCATCATCCGCAACGAGAAGCGCATGCTGCAGGAAGCGGTCGATGCGCTGTTCGACAACGGCCGCCGCGGCCGCGTGCTGCGCGGCGCGAACAACCGGCCGCTGAAGTCGCTGTCCGACACCCTGAAGGGCAAGCAGGGACGCTTCCGTCAGAACCTGCTCGGCAAGCGCGTCGATTACTCCGGCCGTTCGGTCATCGTCGTCGGGCCCGAGCTGAAGCTGCACCAGTGCGGCCTGCCGAAGAAGATGGCGCTGGAGCTCTTCAAGCCGTTCATCTACAACAAGCTCGAGGAACGCGGTCTCGTCGCCACGATCAAGCAGGCGAAGGAGATGGTGGAGCTGCAGCGTCCCGAGGTGTGGGACGTGCTCGAGGAAGTGATTCGCGAGCACCCGGTGCTGCTGAACCGCGCGCCGACGCTGCACCGCCTCGGCATCCAGGCGTTCGAGCCGGTGCTGGTGGAGGGCAAGGCGATCCGCATCCACCCGCTCGTCTGCACGGCGTTCAACGCCGACTTCGACGGCGACCAGATGGCGGTGCACATCCCGCTGTCGCCCGAGGCGCAGATCGAAGCGTCGGTGCTGATGCTCTCGAGCAACAACATCCTGTCGCCGGCGCACGGCGCCCCGATCGCGATTCCGTCGCAGGACATCGTCCTCGGCTGCTACTACCTGACGAAGGCGAAGAGCGGCGCGAAGGGCGAAGGGCGTGCGTTCGGCAACGCGGAAGACGTGATGCTGGCGCTCGAAGCGGGCGAACTGGAGACGCTGTCGCCGATCCGGCTCCGCTTCACGGGCGAGCTGCAGGATCTGACGGCGTCGCGTGACGACCAGGACGTCATCCGCACCGAAGTGCTGGCCGTCGCCAACAAGATCATCAACACCACTGTCGGCCGCGTCATCCTGAACCAGTCGCTGCCGGGCGGCATGCCGTTCGTGAACGGCCTGCTGAAGAAGAAAGGCCTTCAGCAGCTGGTGCAGTCGTGCTACCTGAAGTTCGGGCTCGAGAAGACCGTCGAGATGCTCGACGCGCTCAAGAACCTGGGCTTCGCCTACGCGACCCGGTCGGGGCTGTCGATCGGCATCGACGACCTGATCATCCCGGAGAAGAAGGGCGAGCTCGTATCGAAGGCGCGGGAGGAAGTGATCCGCGTCGAGTCGCAGTACCTCGAGGGCGCCATCACCAACGGCGAGCGCTACAACAAGGTGATCGCCATCTGGTCGGAAGCGACCGAAGAGATCGCCAACGCGATGTTCAACGAGATGGAGGCGCTCGACCGCGAGGGCAAGACCTTCAACCCGGTGTACATCATGGCGGACTCGGGCGCACGAGGCTCGAAGCAGCAGATTCGCCAGCTCGCCGGCATGCGCGGCCTCATGGCCAAGCCGTCGGGCGAGATCATCGAGACGCCGATCACGGCCAACTTCCGTGAGGGGCTCGAGGTGCAGCACTACTTCATCTCGACGCACGGCGCCCGCAAGGGCCTCGCGGATACAGCGCTCAAGACGGCGGACTCGGGCTATCTCACCCGGCGTCTGGTCGACGTCGCGCAGGACGTGATCATCCACGAGCACGACTGCGGCACGGTGGACGGCATCGAGGCGCGCGCCATCGTGGAGTCGGGCGAGATCATCGAGCCGCTCCGCGAGCGCATCATGGGCCGGACGACACTCGAACGCATCACCGACCCGTTCAGCGGCGAGGTGATCATCGACGTGAACGAGGAGATCGACGAGGACAAGGCGGCCGCCATCCAGGACGCCGGCATCGAGAAGGTCAAGATCCGCTCGGTGCTCACCTGCGGATCGCGCCGCGGCGTCTGCGCGAAGTGCTACGGGCGCGACCTCGCCACCGGCCGCATGGTCGAACTCGGCCAGGCGGTGGGCGTCATCGCCGCACAGTCGATCGGCGAGCCTGGCACGCAGCTCACGATGCGCACGTTCCACATCGGCGGCACGGCGTCGCGGGTGTCGGAGCAGTCCACGCTCGAGGCGCGCAACGCCGGCACCGTCCGGCTCGAAGGGCTCCAGGTCGTGCAGGCGAAGGACGGCAATCTCGTCGTCATGAACCGCAACGGCTCGCTCGTCGTGCAGGATGCCAAGGGGCGCGATCGCGAGCGCTACCCGATCGTCTACGGCGCGCGGCTGAAGGTGAAAGCGGGCCAGGCGATCGAGCAGGGTCAGACGCTCGTCGAGTGGGATCCCTACACGTTCTCGATCCTCACCGAGGAGCCGGGCCAGATCAAGTTCAAGGACATTCTCGAAGGCATCACGGTGCACGAGGAAGTCGACGAGGTCACCGGTCTCTCGCGCTACATCATCGTCGACTCGCCGGATGAGAAGAAGCAGCCGGCGATCGAGATCAAGTCGGCGAAGGACGGCAAGGTCTCACGCAAGTACCACATGCCGGTCCACGCGCACCTGATGATCCAGGACGGCGAGACGGTCTCGGCCGGCGACATCCTCGCGAAGATTCCGCGCGAGACGACGAAGACCAAGGACATCACGGGCGGTCTGCCGCGCGTGGTGGAACTGTTCGAGGCGCGCAAGCCGCGCGAGACGGCGGTCATCTCGGAGATCGACGGCATCGTCAAGCACGGCGGCATCGTGAAGGGTCAGCGGAAGATCATCATCGTCCCCGACGAGCCGGGCGCGGAGCCGCGCGAGTACGCGCTGCCGCGCGGCGTGCACGTCAACGTCCAGGAAGGCGAGCGGGTCCGCGCGGGCGAGCCGCTGATGGACGGGCCGTCCAACCCGCACGACATCCTGAACGTCCTTGGTGAGAAGGCGCTGCAGGCGTACCTGGTGAACGAAATCCAGGAGGTCTACCGGCTGCAGGGCGTGAACATCAACGACAAGCACATCGAGACGATCGCCCGCCAGATGATGCGGTGGGTGAAGATCGAGGATGTTGGCGACACCGAGTTCCTGATCGACGAGCAGGTGGACAAGTTCCGCTTCCTCGAGGAGAACGAGCGCGTGATCTCGGCGAGTGGACGTCCGGCGCAGGGCCGGCCGCTGCTCCTCGGCATCACGAAGGCATCGCTCTCGACCGACTCGTTCATCTCGGCAGCGTCGTTCCAGGAAACGACGCGCGTGCTCACCGAAGCGTCCATCTCCGGCAAGGTCGACTACCTGCGCGGCCTGAAGGAGAACGTCACGATGGGCCGCCTCATTCCGGCGGGCACCGGCTTCGAGTACTACCGGCACGTGCACGATTCCGCCGGACGAGCCGCCGCCGCCGCCGGCGCCGCCGCAGCCGAGCGACGACGAGCTCGAGCTGGAGCGCGACATGGAGTACTTCGTCGAGCCGGAAGAGGCCCTCGGTCCTCGGACGGGAGATCTCGGGGAGTAATCGTCAGTCGCAAGTCGCTAAGTCGCAAGTCGCAAGTCGGGGCGGTGGTTGGAAACAGCCACCGCCTTTTTTTCATTTGTGCGGTTGCAGCCCGCCCTCTCTCATTCTCTCGAGACGAGGCCGTGGATGTGACGGTTTACGACGACTGCAGGAGCGAATGCCGGCGTACGAGCGAAAGCGACGTGCCGAAGCGTGGTATGCGCTTCTGGTGAGTCGCTCTTCAGGTGATACCTCGCACCCAGCTAGGGGCTTGTTGACCGTCGCCAGAGTTGTCGGATCGCTGCCGGAGGCAATGTGATGTCCCCTCGTGAAGACACCCAGATGGCGGACGAGCGGGCTGGGCCGCTCGAGCACCATAAAGGCTCTGAGTAGCGTATTCTGCCGAGGTGGAGCCGGCCTGGGCCTCGCTCAAAGACGACGATCTTCTGAAGCTGCGAATCTGCGAGCTGGGGGTCCGCATCGAGGGGAGCGAGCTGGAGCCCCGAGTACAGAATCTGTATCAGGCGCTGGCGAGGCGCGGCCTCGGCGTCCGTCCGCCTGCCTATCTGGGCGACGAATGGTTCTCGCCCACCGACGTGCCGGCCATCGCGATTCCTTTCTATCTCGCCCATCCTCGACTCAAGCAGTTGGAGCTCCACATGATGCTGGAGGTGGAAGGGGGCACCCAGGAGTGGTGCGACCAGCTCCTTTTCCACGAGTGCGGGCACGCGATGGAGCACTTCTATCGCTTCACCCGCAAGCGGAGGTGGCCGGAGATTTTCGGCAGCCCGGACACCGAATATGCGCCAGAAACCTACCGCCCCCGGCCGTACAGCAAAAGCTTCGTCCGGCACCTGCCCAATTGGTACGCCCAGTCGCATCCGGACGAGGACTGGGCGGAGACGTTTGCCGTGTGGCTGGCGCTGGAGAAGGATGACTGGCAAAACCGCTACGCTGGCTGGAAGGCGCTGGAAAAGCTGGAGTTCGTCGACGCCTTGATGAAAGAGGCGGCGCGTAAGCGGCCGGTGGTGAACGGCGGGCGCAAGAAGTCCAACGCCGCAAAAATGAGGACGACGCTGGAGCGCTATTACGCCGCTCGTCGCAAGGCTTTCGCCGAGGACTATCCCGATTTCTGGGACGCCGATCTCCGGCGCATCTTCGCCAGTGAGGGTACCGAGAAGGCCTCGCGCTTCATGCAGCGCCACCGCGCGGCGATGGTGACGGCCGTCGTGCACTGGACAGGCGAGCGCAAGTACGCGGTCGACGGCCTTGTGCGAAAGCTCATCGCACGCGCCAGGCAGCTCAATCTCCACGCCCCGCCCAGGGAGGCGCTGCTCCTCGAGGTAGGAGCGTTCCTGGCAGCGTTGGTGACGAACCACCTCCACACGGGCAAGTTCAAGCGGTCCGTACTGAAGATCCTCGTCCTCTTCGACCTGGCCCGCCCTACCTCGCCCGACGAAAGCTTCTCGCTCCGCGGACTGAAGGAGGACGAGGGGAAGCCCACCGAGGCTGACGTCATTCGCTGCCTGCGGCGCCTCGAGCACGAGGTCGATACCTTGCCCGTGTTCGATAACGTGCGCGACATCATCGACAAGATTGGAGCCTATCAGCCCGACGTGGTCTTCAACCTGTGCGAGACCTTCCACGACGACCGGGCGCACGAGCCGAACATCCCGGCGCTCCTCGAGCTGATGAAGGTCCGCTACACCGGCGCGGGCCCGGACGCGCTGATGCTCTGCAAGGACAAGGCGCGGGCCAAGAAGCTGCTCGTCTTTCACCGCGTCCGCGTGGCACGTTTCCTCGTGTCGCCCCGCGACAGACCGCTGAAGAAGGTGGGGCGCTTCGCCTATCCCGCCTTCGTCAAGCCGGTGGGGCTCGAGTCGAGCGACGGGATCGCCAAGGCGTCGTTCGCGCCCGGCGAGGCCGAGGCGCTCGAGCGCGTGAAGTTCATCCACGAGAAGCTGGAGGTTGACGCGCTCATCGAGGAGTACGTCGACGGCCGGGAATTGACCCTCTCGGTGCTGGGAAACAAGCGGCTCACGGTGTTTCCGCCGCGCGAGATCTTCTTCGGCCAGACGCCTGAGGAGGCGGGGCCGAAGTTTGCCACGGCCAAAGCCAAGTGGGACGACAGCTACCGAAAGAAGTGGGGAATCCGGAACGGGGCTGCGGGCCCGCTGCCGCCCAGGATGGAACGAAAGCTGGGGGAGCTCGCGCGGCGGGTCTACCGCATCCTGGCCATTCGCGGACTGGGTCGTATCGACGTGCGCCTCACCGAGGCGGGCGAGGTCTTCGTCATCGAGGTCAATCCCAATCCCTCGCTGGCCAAGGAAGACGATTTCGCGGCGTCGGCCGCACAGGTGGGGGTCGACTACGACACGCTCATCACGCGGGTCCTGGACAATGCGATCAGCGCTTCGTGATCTTGCGTGTGGAGAGCGCGGCGATGTTCCGGAAGTGACCGGCTTGCGCAATTCTACCGGACTGATGAGTCGCGGGATTCGACCGCGGCAGCTAAAGCGGCGTCCCACTGTTCGACAACCACGAGGCTTATAGGCTGGGATTCGCCGGCAGACACCTCATCGATTGCAACAAACCGCTTACCGTCGGGTGTGATGGCGCAGCTCCGTCCCGCAAACGCCGCGACGTGAGACTGCGCTCTGAACAGCTCGCGCGGCGAGCCCGACGCCGGCCGCGTGCCACCGCTGTATGAGACCTGCCACCGGCCGGAGTCCAACTGAGGAAACGGCCGCACGTAGACCTCGTATCTGCCCGATTCGTCAGATTGATACGCCAGCCACTTCCCGTTCGGCGAGACCTCGGCGTTCCTCTCGTTAGCCGAGGTCTGAATGACGGTGTCCACTTGGTGCCTGGAGTCGAGCGACACCTTCAGGATGTCAAAGCCTGTGGCCGGCACGTTCGCGAGAACATCACGCAACGGCCGTGGAAGTGGAGCAGATCGGGCACTCGTGAGGGCTGGCCGCGACCCGCAACTCGAGAAGGCGGTCGAACTGGTTCTCGAGCAGTTGGCGAAGAATCCGCTTCCAGACGTTCAGGCGGCCGGCGTTCCCGAAATATCCGCGCCAGTAAACAGCGCGCTACTGCGGGTTCGCTCATTCGGAATCATCGGGATCTCCGCCCGCGCGCGCCGGCGGCTGACGGGAGCGACTGATGTTCGCCTGTGCGCGGCGACGGCGGCCGTCGTGTGAGCGCGCCACGCCCCTTCGCACACCCACACTGGTCTGCAATATGGACCTCACCAGCTCGGGCTGACGCGACGCGGCTCATCCCCGGTCTTCTCAACAGTCGCCGGTGCTGTTGTGCAGCCAGATACACCCCGACAGGAACCAGGAGGGTACGCTCAGCAGTACAAAGTCCATGTATTCAGTATCTTCGGCTTGGTAATGTCTTTGCAGCCGACAGAGGAGGAGGTCTGACCATGACGTACGGAAAAACCGCCGGCATCGCTGCTGGTTTGGTTTGCGCATTCGGCCTCGGCGTCTGGACCGGCTCGCAGGTGAAGTTGGGTCCTCCGCACGAGGCGACCGCCGTGACATCCAGCACACCTTCGGCTAACGCGGCTCCGGCACCGGTCGCGCCGACACGTGAGGCGAGGCCTCGGCCAGCACCGGCGAGGGCTGATTCTCCGACCGAGTTTAGGCCGATGAAGACCACCGTTGCCGTTTCGTCAGCCGAACTGCACGATCAGCTCAAGCCGCTGTTGAAGTCTGGCGCCGACATGGGCGTCGCGTCTGGTGGCTTCAAGAGCGCGGAGCAGTTTGCCACCGTGGCGCACGCCGCGCAGAACACCGATGTGCCGTTCATGCTTCTGAAACATCGCGTTCTCAACGAGGGCGATACACTGGTCGCTGCGATTCGTAGGTCCAAACCAGACGTCGATGCTGTCGTGGAGGTTGACCGTGCGCGCGCCGAGGCACGGGCCGATCTCGCGCAGCTCGACTAACTCTGGAAACTGTGGACGATGCCGGACCTTCCGGTCCGGCATCACCCTCCGCGCCGTTCTCTCCTTTCTCCAGGAACCCACCCGCCGGCTCAGGTCTCCACTCCGCAGGCCTACTGCCCGGAGAGTGCCCGCGCGATCGGACTGGAATGAACCCGCGCACGATTGCAAATGCTCACCGGCGTCCATCTCCGGCAAGGTCGACTACCTGCGCGGCCTGAAGGAGAACGTCACGATGGGCCGCCTCATTCCGGCGGGCACCGGCTTCGAGTACTACCGGCACGTGACGATTCCGCCGGACGAGCCGCCGCCGCCGCCGGCGCCGCCGCAGCCGAGCGACGACGAGCTCGAGCTGGAACGCGACATGGAGTACTTCGTCGAGCCGGAAGAGGCCCTCGGTCCTCGGACGGGAGATCTCGGGGAGTAGTCTTCAGTCGCAAGTCGCAAGTCGCAAGTCGCAAGTCGCAAGTCGCAAGTCGCAAGTCGCAAGTCGCAAGTGCGGTGGTTGGAAACAGCCACCGCCCTTTTCATTTGGGGAGTTGGTGATCTGGAGAATTGGTGATCTGCTTGCGCGCGCGGCGACCATCGTGAACGGAGACGCCGTGGAGTTCGACGCGCCGAGCTTGTCGTCATCCGAGCAGCAGGCGTAGAGTCGTAGCCGCCTTATGAGGTCCGTCCATCGCGCCAGCCTCGGAAAGCTCAGGCCGGCAGCCGCTTTCGCGCTGCAGCGGCGCGTTCCCGGTGTCCAGACGGGCCTGGCGGCCTCGCCCCGGGTCGCGGCCGAGCGCGTGCGGCTTCAGGCGGCGTTCGGCGATGCGATTCATCCTGAGCGCCCCTTCGTCCGGGCCCTGGGCGACGTGACCACCAACGGCGCGCCTGTTCAGCGCCAGGATCCGGAGGGCAAGGCAGTTGTCGACGAGTTGACGAACCCCGAATGGGTGCCGGCGGGCGCGAGAGTAGAGGGCCCCGTGAGTCGTCCGATCACCGGCGCGGAACTCCACGTCTTGCTGCGGGGCGCCGCAGTCGCCGCCTGGAACACCTACTCGTACCACGCGACGAAGGCGGCCAATGTCGAGAGCATCAAGACGCATGGCCTGGACCCGCATTACGGGGGCACCGGCGCCGCGGCCGGAAGCGGGACGTTCGCGGCACATTCGCGCGGCCATGTCCACTACACCCGCAACCTCGGACTCGCCGGGGACTACAAGCGTCACTTCGAGGGCCAGACTCCGTTCGGTCGTCGGGACCCGGCGCCCGCGCCCGCTGAGATCCTGCAGGTCGCGATCCCGCGCGAGATCGTGGACCGCGAAGAAGTCGATCCCGACTCGAAGATCTACGATCGCGCGTTCCGGACGAGGGCAGCGGTGCCCGGACGGTTCATTCGGAGCACCGAACCCGTGCCGCTGCCACCGGAGCGCCCGGCCAGGGGCAAGGGAAAGAAACGCCGGCCCGAGCCGCTCGAACCGGGTGCGAATGCCAGGCCCTGGCGGGATCACGTCGATCGCGTGTTCGCGGAGACCAGCGCTCTGCTCAGCAACATGCCGACCTCCGCGACGAATGTCCTCTACGACATCATGAAGCGAGGCCTGGACGTCAACGTGGTGATGCACACGCTGAGTCAGGCGCTTCGGTCGATGGCGATCGACTCCATTCTCGAGTTCACCAAGGAAGATCGAGCTGCCAATCCCAGGATGAACCAGGGTCAGATGGATGCCACCGGCGCGTTCCTGCCGCTGAAACCGTTGCGGCGCGGGCAGTAGTGAGTGACTCCTCGTCACTGAAGGACGACTGCGTGACCGTGAACGACGACGCCAGCCTGGAACCCGACGCGGTGTGATGGGCGCCAGGGTGCTTCGGGGGGGCCGTGAGGGTTCAGGTCGCAGCCGTGGCTGACGGTCTGTCGGTGCGTCAGTCTGCAGCGCGCGAACCTGGACGCCAGCCTGCGCGTGGAGGCGCATTGTGCGGTGCGTCTCGACGCGCTGGAGGCGGCATGCTCGACGAGAGCCCGCGCGTGCTCGCCCAACGGCGGCGAATCGAAGCCGCGTTCGGCGCCGCAATTCAACCGCATCCCCTGGTGATCCAGCGTGCCGGGGCCGGACGCTATCGCACGACTGGGAAGGGCCGCCTCCGCAACGAAGACACGACCGTGCTTGCGGACGTGACGCAGGGCACGCTCGTCGACGTGACCGCAGGTGCGAGAACGAGCCGCTTCAAGCTGGGGTGGCTGTCCAGTGAGAAGGATCACACCTGGGTCACTTGTCGCCTCGGTGCGGGCTGGCTTCGGGATGAGATTCTGGGGAATCCGTTGCCGGTCGAAGCGCCGCGTCCGGCTGCGGCGGCCGCAGCGGTACCGGCATCCGCAGCGGCACCGCCTGCGACGGCCCCGGCGCGTGTGGCTCCGGGGCCCGTCCGAGCCACAGCCACGAGACCGATTGGAGTCGGTCCAGCCAGGTCGCGACCAATCGGCATCGGGGGGGCAGCACCAGATGCCGAGCCGCCCTCGACGATTACCCTCCCGGAACTCGAAGAGTACCGAACCTCGGAGGACGACCTCGAGCATCCTGGTGTGGCCACGGGGGCGCAGCCGTTGGGCCTGGGCCGGCCGCACGCTCGCCGTGAGCCCGCAGACTTCAGGATCGTGATACGGGGGGGACAGCTGTACGAGCGATCGGGACGGAAGCTGTTGAAGATCCACAAGTCTCCGTTCGTGCTCACCCTCAGCGGTCAACTCTTCGGAGGTCAAGGAGAAGGCTCGACCGAGATGGCTTCCATGACGATGGAGAGCCACGCCATGTCCGAGGTGGGCGCGCCGGCATGGGCAGGTGAACTCGCGGCAGAAGGTGGAAAGGTGACCTACTTGAACAACCGCAGCGGCACGTTCATGCTCCACGACCGGGCGAACATCAATATCGTCAAGTTCCTCTACCGTCACGCGGTGCTCAGCCAGGATCTCATCGAGACGTTGGAGATCGACCGCGTGTATGTGCCCGGACTCGATCGCGAGGGCAAACTTGCACCTCATGCTGTTGTCCGATGAATCGCCCGCTTCGAGCTTGCCTTGCGGGTGGGTGGGCCAATGACATCTGACCCATTGCGGGCGGGAGTTCGAGGACTCACAGGGGCGCTCCTGCTGGGCATCGTGCTGATGCACTCGGCCATCGCGAGCGCCGAGCGACTCACGGTGCTGTGCTCCAACGGGTTCAAGGCGGTGCTGCAGGAGGTGACCCCGCAGTTCGAGAACGACACCGGGCACCAGCTCTCCATCAGTTACAGCGTGTCGGCGGAACTGGCGAAACGAATCCAGAGCGGCGAACGCTTCGATGTCGCGATCCTGACTCCCGGCCTCGTCGACGATCTCATCAAGCGCGGGCACATCGTCGCGCACTCCCGTGCGGCGCTGGCACGCTCGCCGATTGTGCTCGCGATTCGCCGCGGTGCAGCGAAGCCAGACGTCCGCACGGTCGACTCGCTGAAAGCGTCGCTGCTCGCATCCCGATCCATCGCCTTCGCCAGGGAAGGTGCAGGGGGCGTCTATCTGACGGGACTCCTCGAGCGCCTCGGACTGATGGATCAGATGAAGCCAAAGTTCAAGCCCACCACGACTGGCGACGATGTGAGCAAGGCGGTCGCAGATGGTGAGGCGCAGTTGGGCGTGCTGCCGTTGAGCGAGGTCCTGCCGGTGCCGGGAGTCGAACTGGGGGGCAGGTTCCCCACCGAGGTGGAAGGCCACTCCGTAATGGTGGGAGGGGTAAGCGCCACGGCCGTGCAGTCACCAGCGGTCAAAGCACTCATCTCCTTCCTCACGGCCGGTGAACTCGACTCAGCGATCGAGAAGAAGGGGATGGAGAGAGCCAGGTAGCGTCGTCCGCTCGTAGTCAGTCCTCCTCGAACAGGAGCCGTCCTTCAGGGCGGAGAATCCTTGCTTCGCACGAAGCCGATCTGGCCGCGCTTCGCGTCAGTCGCGACCCGGGCGATGTCCTCCATGTGGGAAGGAGCCGACGATGGTGCCCGTTTGGCGATCCTCCATCACGCTCGCAAAGTCTGGCGGCGTGGGCGGTGTACCCCAGCGAGCGGGTGTTGCCCGCTGAGGAACGGCCAGTCGATTCGACGGAAGGAATTCCCAACACCACTCCCTCACAGGCGTTTGCAGCCGACGCGCCCCGATTCGATCATGGGCCGCCGCGGCTGAAACGCAAACGTTAGACCGCTGAATTCACGACTCTCCAAAGGCGCGGATGGATTGCGCCATGTATATGGCAGGCGTATACTGTCCTCGTGGGCCCGATCCTCGAGTTCTGGCCGGATGTCGAAGGGTTTCAATGGGACGACGGTAATTCGTCCAAGAATTGGACCCGCCACAAGGTTAGCCAGACGGAAGCGGAGCAAGTCTTCCTGAATCGCCCGCTCGTCGTGGTGAGGGCGCCGTTCAAGAATGAGCTCAGGCAATTTGCGTTCGGGCACACGGACGCGGGGCGACTGCTCACGGTGGTCTTCACCGTTCGAGGCTCGCTCTTGCGGGTCATTTCGGTGAGGCCCATGAGCCGGCCGGAACGGAGGGGATATGGCCAAGCGAGCGACAGCTAAAAGGGTACCGACGTTCGCCTCGGAGCGAGCCGAGCGGGAGTACTGGGAAACCCACGATGCGAGCGACCTGGTGGACTGGGCCGGCGCTCGTCGGGTCGTGTTCCCGAATCTCAAGGCCTCGACCGAAACCATTTCGCTTCGCCTGCCAACGGCGTTGCTGGCCGACCTCAAAGTCCTGGCCAACAAGCGCGACGTCCCGTACCAGTCCTTGCTCAAGGTCTATCTGGCAGAACGCGTGACTAGCGAGACGACTGGGAACACGCGGTCTAACAAGGTGCTGCAGCCGACGAGCCGCGCTCGACGTCGGACGGCTCGCGGCTGAGCGCCATCGTTTAGCCGGATGAACACCAACGGGGTGCCTTCATCAGGGGCTATCGCCAAGGATTTCCTCGCGCGAGTCACGGAGTGAAGGAGGTATGAGATTGCAGATTACAAATCGCGGGCTGCTCTTGGCAGCTCTTGCACTCGTGCCGGTCGCTCTCGTCGCGCAGACCCGTCCCCAGCCTGGCACGAAACTGCCGTTGAATCAGATCGAGGCGCAGATGTTTCACGTCAGCGCCGGTACGCGGCTGAAGCCCAGGACGTGGCCGAATGGTGCGCGCGTCGCGGTCGGTCTGAGCTTCGACGTCGACAACGCGACCGCAGACCTCGCGACGGGCAACCTGATCTCGGAAAGCATCTCGCGCGGCGAATACGGCGCCGTGGACGGCGTGCCCCGCATTCTGCGGCTGCTCGACAAGCACCAGATTCCCGCATCCTTCTTCATTCCCGCCGTCAGCCATCTGCTGCATCCCCAGATGGTTCCAGCCATCATGGCGAGCGGGCGTCACGAGGTCGGCGTCCACGGCTGGATTCACGAGCACCTGCCATCGGTAAACGACGCGGCCGCCGAGCAGGATATGTTGAGCCGTGCAATCGAGACGCTGACGAAGGCGATCGGCAAGCGGCCGGTCGGCTACCGCGCGCCGTCGTGGCAGTTCAGTCTCGCGACCATGAGGCAGGTGAAGGACGCGGGCTTCCTCTACGACAGCAGCCTGATGGCGAGCGACGATGCGTACGAGATACTGCTGGATAAGCAGCCGACCGGCGTCATCGAGTTGCCGATCGAGCGCATCCTCGACGACTTCCCGTACTTCGGCGGTGCGACCAACGGCGGAATGCCCAATCCGGATCTCATCGAGCAGGTGTTCCGATCAGAATTCGATGTCGCCTACGAAGAGGGTGGATTGTTCATTCTTACGATGCATCCGCACATCACCGGACATCGCTCCCGCGTCGCCGGCCTCGAGAAGCTGATTCTGCACATGAAGTCCAAGCCTGGCGTCTGGTTCGCGACGCACGAACAGATCGCGCGGTATGTGAAGATGAATCCCGGATCCTGAGCATCAGACGCGCGCCGTGGAGGCCTCACTGCAGGGTAAGGGTCGTCTTACGAAGACGCCCCGGCTACTCCTCGCGACATCGCTGGCTAACGTCGCCGCATCAGCCGCGGCGCTCCTCGATTTCCGCCGCGCCGACGACTGCATGCGTGTCGGTGCCATTGGCGCAACAGATCGGCTCTCCGAGGCAGCAACTAATGCGCAAGAATTGGCTATTACTGTTCGTTCTCGTGACGACCGTTCTCGCTCTTGGAGTTTCCGGTCAGCAGGCTCCGGCTATCAACGAAGATGTGCGGACCCTCGTGGGTCGCTTGAACCTTCAGCGATACAAATCGACCATCGAATCTCTCAGCGGATTCGGCGATCGCCGCCAGGGGACGCGACGCAATCGAGACGCGGTGGATTGGATCGAGGCGCAGCTCAAGTCCTACGGCTGCTCGAATGTTGAACGTCTAACCTACACCTACGTTGAGCCGCGGAACGCGAATGGCGATGCGGCGCCGACTGCAGCGGTCGATGCATTCAAAGGCTCGGGCCCTGGCGGGGCGACCGTCTTTGGACGGGGACGCCGGCCGGGAGTGAATCGCGATCTGATGAAGCAACCGGACGCGCAGATCCGTGAGATGAACCGCGAAGAGCCGGTCGATGGTGCGCGCCAAGAGGTGTATTGCACCAAGATCGGAACTACCCGTCCGGACGAGATGTACATCATCGGCGCGCATATGGACGGGCATGGCGTCAACCAGGGCTCGAACGATGACGCGTCCGGCACGGCCCTGGTAATGGAACTGGCTCGAATCGTCAGCGATGCGGGCGTTCGTACCGATCGATCCATCCGCTTCGCCCTTTGGAACAACGAAGAGACCGGCCACCAGGGCGCAGTCGCCTACGTCGCGCAACGCGGGCCGCTGCAGGGTGTCGAGAATCCTGCGGGTTCGCGGCGGTATCCGGAACCGCGATGGCTGGGTGTGATTCAGCACGACATGATGCTCTTCGATCACGGCGCGCCAGGTCCGGATGGTCGTGTCAGTCTCAATCAGCGCCGCGAAGCCGACGTGAATATCGAGTTCCAGAGCAAGTCGGCGAAGGCCGGCGAGTCGATGGCGTTGGCCTTCGCCCTCAAAGCGGCGAACGAAGTATACGCGACGAACTACCCAGCATCGGTGGGGCCACACATGACGAACACGGACTCCAACGACTTCATGGACCACGTGGCGTCGATCAGTCTGCGCGAGGCGGAGCGGGGAGCCGAGATTGGGGGTGGCTGGGATCCGCTCGGTCACACACCGGGGGATGTTTTCACCGCCTACAACGATGAGGATTTCAGGCTTGGGCTGAACGCCGCGCAGACCACGCTTGGCGCGGTTGCGGAGCTCGTTGGTGCGAGGCTGACGCGCTGATGCTGAGGTGGTTGGTCGACTGGCTGTCGTTGTTTGTCCAGAGGCAGCGTTCATGAGCAGTCCGTCCAGGCGCGTGTTCTTGACGAATCTCGCGACGGCCGCGATGGGTCCTGTCGTGCTGGGCCGACGCGCATTTGCGCAGAACCTGCCCGCTCGTGTCGATGCAACAGCATTGCGACAACGGATTGAGGCTCTCAGCATGTTCGGCCGACCCCCGGGCGGCACGTTCGCCGACGGTGTAAGCCGCGTCGCCTACTCGGACGCCGATGTCGCTGGCCGCCGGTACATGATCGACTTGATGCGGGCGGCTGGGCTCGAACCGCGTGTCGACTCGGCGGGCAATATCTTCGGCCGTCGCGCTGGTACCGACGCCTCCTTGCCACCAATCCTCTTCGGTTCGCACATCGATTCGGTACCGAATGGTGGCAACTTCGACGGTGACCTGGGATCGCTCGCCGCGCTTGGCGTACTCGAGGCGCTGGCGGCCGCCAACCTGCGCACGCGCCACCCGCTGGAGATGGTCGTCTGGTCGGCCGAGGAGTGCGCGACGTTCACCGGGCTGAACGGAAGCCGTATCGTCGCCGGAGACGTGAAGCCATCAGACATGGACGTGGTCTGGGACGGGATGACCCGCGCCGACGCGATTCGGAAGATCGGCGGCGACCCGGCCGAATCATGGACGCCATTCGTCCACGCGGCTGCGCACCATTGCTACCTGGAGCTGCACATCGAGCAGGGAGGCACTCTTGAACGTCGAGGGCATTCCTGTCGGCGTCGTCGAGGGTATCGTCGTCGATCGATCGCTACGAGGTCACGGTGACCGGCTTTGCGAATCACGCGGGCACGACACCGATGGCGGATCGGCAGGACGCGTTACTGGCAGCCTCGCATCTCACGATCGCCGTGCGCCAAATCGTCACCTCGGAGCCGGGCCGTCAGGTCGGCACCGTCGGTCGGCTCGAGGTGACGCCGAACTCGCCCAACGTCGTTCCCGGCGTCGTGCGGCTCACGATCGAATTGCGCGATCTGTCGCCCGACAAGCTGACGCGGCTTGCGGAGCGGATACGCCTGCGAGCAGCCGAGATTGCCAGAGAGACGAAGACGTCCTTCGAGTTCGTGCCCAGCAGTCACAGCGCACCCGCGAACGCGGCGGTGGAAGTGCAACGTGCGATCGAGCGCAGCGCCGGACGACTCGGCCTCGCGACGCAGCGCATGCCGAGTGGCGCAGGCCACGACGCGCAGATGATGGCGCAACTCTCGCCGATGGGGATGATCTTCGTGCCGAGCGTACGTGGTATCAGTCACTCGCCGCTCGAGCTCACTCATTGGGATGACTGCGCCCGAGGAGCGGACGTTCTGCTCGGCGCGGTCTTGGAGATGGATCGCGTGTAGGGCGTTCCGTCCAATACCTCGCGTGCAGCAATGTCGTGCCCGTGGTCCTGCGAAGTGAGGTGCATCATGTGCGCCGTGCGCCAGTTCAGGTTCGGGACCATCGGGGTCTTCGCGCTGACCCTCTTTGCGGTGGCTGCGGCCCAGCAGCCGGCCCAACTCGTTATCGCGAACGTCCGGGTGTTTACGGGCGAGCGCTCGATTGAACGAGCGACCATCACCGTAGCGGACGGCAAGATCGTCAAGATCACAGCGGATTCTCCGGCAACCACGGGCGTCACTATTGATGGTGCCGGGAAGACGGCTCTGCCCGGCTTGATCGATTCTCACATTCACATGCTGCCAGGGACGACCGAGGCGGAGGCCCGCGCCTTCATCAAGGACGGGTTGCAGGAGAGACTCGAGAGTTTCCTGCGCTATGGCGTGACCACGGTCAAGTCGGCCGCCGATCCGACCGAGCTCATTTTGAAAATACGGCAGGATCTCCGAGAAGGAAGTCTTGCCGGGCCTCGGCTCCTGGTGGTGGGACCGGGCTTCACGGCGCCGGGAGGGCACCCCGCAGTCACGGTTTGCGCAGGGAATGACTGGTGCCGCGCTAACCTGGCGATAGAGGTCGATTCGGAGCAGGAGGCCCGGCGCCACGTCCGTCGGCTCGTCGAGGCGGGTGTCGACGCCATCAAGCTGGCCTATGACGAAGGAAATGCTCGCGGGATCAAGTTTGAGAAACTGCGTCCGGAGGTCATGAAAGCGATCGTTGCGGAAGGCCGCTCGATGGGAATGTCGGTCACGGCGCATGCCCAACGCGAATCCACCATCCTGGAGGTACTGGCAGCCGGGGTCTCTGGTGTGGAGCATGGTCCCCTTGAACCGCCCACCTCCAATGCGATCGCGCAAGCTCTCAAGAACCCGGAACGATCGTTGGTGTCGACATTCACTGTCCTCGCCGCGCTCGGCGCGCCGCAGGCCTTGCTGCAGTCCAAACTGCAGGCCCTCGCGGAGCTTCACAAGGCGGGTGTCCGAATTGTGGTTGGCACGGATTGGATCGGGCCGGAGCCGGGACTGGCAACGGTCCAAGAGGTCGAGACGTTGGTCAAGGTCGGGTTGTCCCAGGAGGCGGCGCTCAAGGCAGCCACCTCCGTTGCTGCACGGCATAACCAGCCCGAACAGACCGCTGCCCGTCGTCGCCGCGCACGCAAACTCTTGGACTGGGTGAAAACACTGCCGACGCCACTGTAAGTGAACAAGGAGACGTGCATGCGTGCCGTCGTCGCTCTGGTGCTTCTCGCGATTGTCACTGTGCCGGCGCAGCAGCGCGAGCCTGTCGTTCCGGCCACACCGGCGGGAAAACTCTTCGATGCGTGGCTGACCGCCTTCAACACCGGCGTGCCGGCGACCATCCTTGCCTTTGATGCGGCAAACCGGGCGCAGCCAACGTCCATCAACCAGACGATGGTCCTGCGCGCGACAACGGGAGGGTTCACGCTGATCCGGGTCGAGCGGAGCGAACCCTATTCGATCTCGGCGCTCGTGCAGGACAACTTCTCGGAGCGGCTCGAGCGCATCGACATGCTCCTGGACGCGGCGACGTCGAAGATCGCGAAACAGGAGGTGCACCCTGCCGCCAGGCCGGCCGACCTGGCTATTCCGCGCCTGACTGAATCGGGTGCCGTGGCCGCTCTCGTCGAGCGCGCCAGCACGGCGGCGGCCGCCGAGGAATTTTCGGGCATTCTGCTGGTTACCCGTGGCGATAGAGTCCTGCTGGAGCGTGGCTGGGGCTATGCCAATCGGGAAACACAGACACCAGTGACGCTCGATACGAAGTTCGCGATCGCCTCCACGGCAAAGATGATCGAAGCCGTTGCTGCTCTGCAGCTCGTCGAAGCTGGACGGCTGCGGCTCGACGACGCAGTAGGGAAGCACATTCCTGAATACGAGAACAAAGAGATCGCTTCCAAAGTCACGGTTCGCCACCTCCTGATGCACACCGGTGGCACCGGCGGCCTGCCCCCGCTTGAAGAGCGCAAGACGCTCCGCACGCCCGGCGACTACGCGCGCGCGCTGAGTTCGCGTACACCGCTCTATGAGCCTGAAACCGAGTACCGGTACTCGAACTATCGGGTACATTCTCCTCACCTCGCTCGTCGAGCGCGCCGGCGGCCTGCCCTTCGCTGAGTACGCGCAGCGGCGGATCTTCGAGCCAGCTGGGATGCGGTCTACCATTATCGGTGTGCCGAGCCGGCTGGAGATGGGCCGAGCAGTGGGGTATATCGAGACAGAAGGGGCAGTGGGTCAGGGCATCGAGCGACGATCTGTCTGGAACGAATGAGCCCTTTCCGGTATTTTCGACCGCGCGCGACCTCCTGCTGTTTGCCCGCTCCCTCGATGCAGGGACGCTGATTTCCAAGGCCATGCTGAGGGAAGCGATGTCACCGCCTGCCGGAAGCCTATACGGATATGGCCTGATTTTAATGGAGCACGGCGCGATCGAGAGCTATGGGCACGGCGGCTCTGGTACGGGCATGAACGCCGACGTCCGAATCGTCCCGAGGCTCGGCTATGTCGTGATTGGACTCAGTAATTTCGAGCCGCCCGCGGCCAGTCGACTCGTGGACTTTTTCCTCAACCGGATTCCGGCGGAGTAAGCCATTGCGCGTGTAACGCACCGATGGTTACCGAAGTAATTCTGTCTAGACTGTAAGCAGTTGGCTGATGTCGGATGTCTCACACACGATTTCTCTGCGCGCTCGGCGTGGGCCTCTGGTCGGCTGTGGTTGCCTGCAGCCAGGCGGTTGCTCCCGCAGCACTGTCCGGGGCGCCGCGGGACCATGTGGAGAACGGGCGGTTCGGGATAGTCACGTCCATCAGAGGACTGCCGCTCGGCGTCCGCGACGAACTGCAGGCGTTGTTCGACAGCCAGACACTCGACATCGCCGAGCCCGGGGCCGAGTTTCAGGTCACCGACGTGACAACCAATCCGCAGGCACCGATCCGTCGCCTGGTTGCGGCCGGGTGCACGATCGACTACTGCCTCGTCTACTATGAGCGCGGCGGCATCGCCCACACGTGGCACGTGGCGCTGTTTCACTGGACGCCGGCGGCGACTCGCCTCGAGTGGGGCGGTACCGCGCCAGGCGGCCTGTCGACTATCGACGACGTTCGGAACGCCATCCTGTCCGGAGTGATCAAGGGCCCGGCGACGTTCTGGTAGCCGACGCGGCAGGGTGTGAGTTGAATCGCCGCGGTTCCACTCTTGAATACGTGGTCGCACGGACGTGACAGAGTTCCTCTCGGCTGACCGACGGTGACACGACCTTCCCGGCTCGGCGTTGTGGCGGCCGTCAGCTGTGCTGCTGCCGGAGGGTTCTATGCCGCGATTGGACTGTGGTCGCAGCGGGGGTTCGGTACGAACGCGTTCGATCTCTCGGTCTTCGATTACGCGCTCTGGACGACTGGGCAGGGTGAACGGCTTGCCTTCGTGCCGATGTTCGGCTACTCCCTGTTCGCGCAGCACTTCATGCCGACGCTGCTGTTGCTGACACCCCTTCCGTCGATCTTCCCGTCGCCCACTTACCTCATCGTCATTCAGGCCGCGCTGTTCTCCCTGGCCGGGATGGCGCTCTACAACCTTGCGCGGCAACGCATCGACGAGCGGACCGCCCTTGCGTTGTGTCTGGCCTTTCTGTTCTCACGCCGTTCGTACAGCGCCGAGAGCAGCTTCTTCTACATCGAGAGCGCCGAACCGCTGTTGATCTTCGGCATGGTCTGGGCGCAGCGCACACGGCGCCACGCGTGTTACTGGGTGCTGCTGCTGTTCGCCATCGGCTGCAAGGAAGATGTGGCGATCTACACGACGTGTTTCGGAGCCTTGCTCGCGCGCGATCGCGAGACGCGCCGAATCGGCACCGCGACCATCATCGTCTCCATCGCTGCGCTGCTGTTCGCGACAACGATCGCCATCCCGCACTTCAGAGCCGAATACGGTCTGGGCAGCGCGAATCCCTTCGTCGAGGAGCGCTATGGCCTCTCCGGAACGGGTGACGCGTTGACGCTCGCGCGTCGCATTTTTTCCAGGCAGGCGCTGACCAACCTGACGCCGGTCATCGCCGCGACCGGATTCGCCGCGCTCGCTGCGCCGGCCTGGCTGGCTGTGGCCATCCCTGGACTCCTCCTGAACCTCGCTGCTGTTCCCACGAGCGCCCAGGCTGGCCTGGTCGGGCATTATCTGTGGCCGATCCTGCCCTGGGTATTTCTTGCGGCAATCGAGGGCGCCCGCCGGGTGCCGACGCGCTTGCGGCGGTGGGGACCGCTGTTGCTGGTTCTGATTGCCGTCAACGACACTCCTGTGCCGCGGGTCCTGCTCGCCGGTCCATGGCGGGTGGCACCAGACACGCTCCTGGTCTCGGCTGGCCTGTCGCAGGTTCCGGCACGTGCCACTGTGACCGCACAACCCAACCTGATCCCTCACCTGCCGCGGAAGCCGGAGACACAGGCGCTCGGCGCGTACGAGCCTGCGGAACTTACGAGTGATTACGTGCTGTTGACGACAGTTGGCGATCTCTGGCCTTTCGATCGGGCTGGGATTTCCAGTCGCATCAACAGCCTCAACCAGAACCCGGCCTACCGCCGCCTTGCGAATGGACCGCTGTTCGTTTATCGACGGGTCTCGGAGGTTTCAAACACAGCTGCGAACCTGCCCTGACCAGCGGTCACCAAGTCTGCCGCCGATCCGACAGCGCATCCGCAACATTCCGGCACGTGAGCCGTATGCGACAGGCGCCGGCCAGTCGCACACGCCCGACGCTCAGCGGCTGAATCAATCCAGATTTCGCGCCGCGATGCGAACAGCGGAGGGGCACGCTGCGCGTCGTGCGGCGCAGGCCCGTCCGGCGATGCGCGGGATCTGGCCTGGTTTCGCACGGTCCATGACGTGCAGTGAGCATCCACATTGCCGGATTCTCAATCACGTAAGGGGCTGATCATGCGAAGGTCTCTATCCGCATTCTCGCAATCGTGTCGTTCGCACGCGGTACTGCTCGCCCTGGTGAGCCTTCCATGCTGGTCCGTCGCTCCAGCTGCAGCCGGCGATCTCGCGATCACCGGCGGATATCTCGACATGACGCCGTACACCGGGCCGCTCGAACTTCAGGGTGAGCGGGGATTCGCGTTTCACGGGCGGCCTATAACCGGCATCTTTCAGCCTGTCGAAGACTGCAATGCCGGCGTTGCGCCGTGCGGCCCCGGCGACCGCATCAGCCTCCACGCGAACTGGAGCAGCGGTGACCTGCCCGGCACCGCGACGCTCGACGGAGTCACATACACGAAAGTCGGCGGTGACGATTCGAGCATGACGGTCGACTTCTCCGGCGCTGTCACGATGCCCGCCTTCACCGGGCCAGCCCCGGTTACTGTGACAGCCCCCTTTCTGTTCAATGGCCGTTTCACCTACCCGGGCGGGCGTGAAGACCTCATCGGCAGCGGAGTCGTCACACTGTGGATGATCCCGCATCCATCGCTGCCAGGACGATGGCGAATCGAGCGGCTGCTGTACGAACTCGGCGCGCCGCTGCCCACACCCTGGGTCACGGCAGACATCGGTGCGGTGGGTCTTGCCGGCCGCAGTTCACTCTTGATCGACACATTCGTCGTCGCGGGCGCGGGAGCCGACATCTGGGGCATGGCGGATTCCTTCCGCTTTTCGTATCAGCCGCTCGGTGCGACCGGTTCGGTGATCGCAAAGGTCGCCTCCCAGGAGAAGGCGTACAACGTGCCGGACCATCGCACCGCCAGCCCGCATCCCCAGGCGAAGGCGGGCGTCATGATCCGTGAGTCCACGAGTCCGTCAGCGGCGAGCGTCGTCCTCGACGTGAAACCAGACGGCGGCCTCGAGTTCATGGTCCGGTACTCCGCGGGAGAGCCGACCACGTATCTCGGTGGTGCGCTCACGCCCGGGCGGGACGTCTGGCTCGGATTGGCGCGCGCAGGAACCAGCGAGATCGCGGCGTCCTATTCACTCGACGGTGTGTCGTGGACACCGCTCGGCAGCGTCTCGATTGCGTTTGGTTCAACGGAACTGCTGGCCGGCCTTGTGGTAACCAGCCATGACCCGGCGGCTGTGCACGGCGCGTTGTTCCGTGACGTGCGCATCATGGGCCCGGCCCTCACGCAGAACCTCCTGACGCGCGGCGATTTCGAGGATTACCAGCCGCCGGCGCTCGGCACACCGGGATGGACGTCGGATGATCTGCTGCGGCAGGTTCCGGCCAAATCCGAAGCGCATCAGCCGCGCTCGGGTGCCGGGAATGGCGCCTGCTGGACGCCGGAGTATCTGGACTGCGGAATGTACCAGGAGGTGACCGCTCCGCGCACAGGCAGCTACACGCTGCGCGTGTACGCCACGGCTGACCGGGCCGGCGGGCTCGTTGGCGCCAACGTGAACGGAGCCACGGCAGCAACGAGTGCTGTCGAACCGGCCGCGTTCGGCAGCTACGCGCTGCACTCGATGACGTTCGCGGTTTCGGCCGGCGAGGTGATCCGCGTATGGATGTACTCGCCAGCATCGCCGGGGTACGTCGTGATCGACGACGCGAGCCTGGTGACTGCGGATAGCCCCACGCGCGTGGTCACCAGCGGGACGTGGACGGTCAGCGCGATGGGAAGTCCGTTCGGCAGCTTCGCGCTCAACGGAGCCGACTTCGCCGTGGCGGGCACCTACGACTATGGCCCGACGGAGCCGCTGGACCGGTGTAGAAGCGGCTGCGCACCAGGACCGATAGGCGTTGTCGCGAAGTTCTCGAACTCCTCGCCGACCGAGCTCATGAGCTTCGCGCGCGGCACGGCCGTCTTTGGAGGGACCGCCCCTGTACCATGGGTCGAATTCGGCGGCGCCGTCACGCTGACTGGAGGCATCACCAGACTGCCGCAACCGACTGGCACGAACTGGCCGGAAATCGTGACGGCATCCACGCCCTTCACGATGGCGGGTGTGCTCGATGGATATGACGTCGTCGGCGTACAGGAGCCGAGACTCGTCTTCACCCTGCCGCTCACGGGACAAGGCACTGCGACCGTGGAGATGCTGGCGCAGCCAAACAGCACCGGCCAGATCGTATTCAGTTCATACCGGCTGCGCTTCGAGTTCGAGGCAAGGTGACGGTGAAATTGGAGAGTTGGTGAGTTGGTGAGTTGGTGAGTTGGTGAGTTGGTCGGCACCGTTGCGTCGAGGGCGGTGTGGGGAGAGGTGTGCGCTTCGCGCCGCCTCTGTGTGTCTCCCGGCCAGAATGTGCTTTGCGATGTTCCGCCGACCTCCGATAATCAACGCGCCGCAGGCGGCATCCGCACTGTCGAAGCAACCCCGCGACCGGAGCCATCTGTTCAAGCATCGACGATTGACGAAGGTCGGAGGACCATCCCGGTGGCTACCGTAGTTCCCCCTGAACGTCCGCGGTCTCCTCTCGTGGGGCCTCTCCTGGCGGAAATCCGTCACAACCCGCTGCTCTGGCTCCTGGCTTTCGTTCCACTGGTGTTTGCCGCCCACGCACGCTCACCCGAGGCAAGCACGCTTCTGTTCGTGTTGTCGGTCCTGGCGATTGTGCCGCTCGCGACGCTGCTCAGTCATGCGACGGAATCCGTCGCCGCAAAGACAGGCGACGCCGTCGGCGGCCTGCTCAACGCCACGCTCGGCAACCTGACGGAACTGGTGATCGCTCTTTCCGCTTTGCGCGCTGGTGAACACACCCTGGTCAAGGCCTCGATCGCCGGGGCCATCGTCACCAACACGCTCTTCATGCTGGGCGCGTCGTTCCTGATCGGCGGACTCAGGTACCACGTGCAGGAGTACAACCGGGTCAGCGCGCGATTCCAGGCCGGGTTGCTCTTCCTGGCAACGATCGCGCTGCTGGTGCCCTCGGCGATCTCTGAGGCCGACTCCAGCGGAGCGTTCACGAACAAGCTGAGTGTCGGGTTGGCTGTCCTGCTCATCATTGCGTACGGGCTGGGCATGGCATTCTCGCTGAAGACCCATCGCGAGTTTTTTGGCAGTTCGTCAGACCACGAGGACGGCGAGCAGCCCTGGCCGATCGGACTCGCGCTCGTGACGCTGGCCTCCGTCACAGTTATCGTTGCCCTGGTGAGCGAGGTGTTCGTCGCGTCGGTGCAGGATGCGGCGAAAACGTTCGGAATGACGCCCGCGTTCGTGGGGCTCATCGTCGTGGCGCTCGTGGGCGGGGCCGCGGAGATGGCGTCGGCGTTTTCCGGAGCGCGCAAGAACCGGCTGGACCTGAGCGTAGGCATCGCGCTGGGAAGTGCCTCACAGATCGCGCTGTTCGTCGCGCCGGTGCTCGTGCTGCTCAGTTACGTCATCGGGCCGGCGCCGATGGACCTGCAGTTCTGGCCTGGCGCCGTCGTGATGATGTTGATCGCGACGTTGACCGCGGCGCTCGTGACCAACAGCGGACGCGCCGCGTGGTTCGTGGGCGTCCTCGTCCTCATGGTCTACCTGATTTTCGCGATGACGCTCTACCTGTTGCCCCCGCGCGCACTCTGAATGATCTCGAAGCTCCTCAGCTCGTGGTGCCTCCTTTCCGTCTGCGTGGTCATCCATGCTGCGGGCCTCAGCGCTGCCCTCCGCTGGATGCCCCGGGAACTGGGTCTGTATCTGCGCTTCTGGCGCGGGACATGGCTGTTCGTCTGCGTGGCCGGCTGGATGGTGCTGCTTCACCTTCTGGAGATCACGGCCTGGGCGGCGTTCTACGTGTGGAGGAACGCAATCAGCGACCTGCCGTCGGCGTTGTACTTCAGCACCGTCACCTACACGACGACCGGCTACGGCGACATCATATTGCCGCCGGAGTGGCGGCTGGTCGGCGGCGTCGAGGCGTTGACCGGCATCCTGATGTGCGGCTGGTCCACGGGGTTCTTCTTCGCAGTCGTGACGCGTCTGTTCGTGTCGCACGCCGTGAGCCAGGGCATCCGGCCCCGGTGATCAAGTTCTCGACAACGCCTTCACAAGGCACCACCGAGGCGCTCGCGTGAGGTGATCGCACGCCGGCGCGTCCCGCCGCTCGCCGTGCTGCGTCTGGCTCGCTTTCCGTTTCGGCTGTCGGGGTCGAATTCCGGCCTCTCGAATCGATGACAGATCTGTGAATCAAGCAATCCACGCCTGATCCAGGACGGATCCCCCTGGCAGCGGAATTGCCCCATCTCGACTGCCCTGACCCCACCCCCGACGACACTGACGCTTCTGGCGCACCGGAGGTGATGGAATGGCACGCGCGGTCACGACAGGACGGAGCAGAATCCCGGGTCTTACGCGAGGCCTGCTCGCCGTCACTCTCATTGCTATCGCTTTCACCGTTCGTCCCTCCGCACAGTCTGCAAACGGAACACGATTCCTCGAGGGCGAGATCCTCGTGACGTTCAGGCCCGGCGCGAACGCCGATACGAGGGCCGCTGCGCATCGACTGGCCGACGCCACATCGCTTGCCGAAATTCCGCGTACGCGCGTGCAGCGCGTGCGGGTGCGGGCCGGCGACGAATCGGCCGCCATCGCGCGGTACCGGGGCAACCCGAACGTGCTGTACGCCGAGCCGAACTTCATTCGGCGCATCCCGAGCGTCACCGCGCAAGCGACCGTTGCTGAAGTCGTCCCTGGCGACCACTACTTCGCCGAGCAGTGGGCTCTCCACAACACCGCGCAGTCCTTCTACTGCATCCCATGGATCTTCGGTGAGTTGTGTCTTTACAGCGGCACGTCCGATGCCGACATCGATGCGCCGGAAGCCTGGGCGATCTCCAGGGGCAGCCCGGCGATCACTGTGGCGGTCATCGACTCCGGTGTTGACTACACGCATCCTGACCTCGCGCCGAACTACGCGGGTGGCGACGATTTCGTCTCGGGGGACGGCGATCCGATGGACGACCACGGTCACGGCACGCACGTGGCGGGGACGATCGCCGCAGCCCTGGACAACCTCACCGGAGTTCCCGGCGCCGAGGAAGGCGTCGCCGGTGTCGCGCCGAACGCGCGCTTCCTCGCATACAAGGTGTGTCGCTCGGACGGCACCTGCGACGACTTCGCCATTCAACAGGCGATCGCCCGGGCCATCTCCGAAGGTGCCAGGGTCATCAACCTGAGCCTCGGCTCACTGGAGTACTCGCAGTCGCTGAACGACGCCGTGCAGGATGCCTGGAACGCCGGGCTCGTCATCGTCGGCGGCGCCGGCAACGACGGCACGACGGACCCGTTCTACCCTGCGGCGCTCGACAACGTCATCTCCGTGGCAGCCTTCGATGAGGACGACCGGCGAGCATCCTTCTCCAACTATGGCACCTGGGTCGACGTGTCGGCCCCGGGGAACGCGATCGTCTCGACCTACCCCATGGCGACCTGCGCGGCGTCGACGACGCCAGGCGATACGGGGTGCTACACCTACCTGAGCGGGACGTCCATGGCCGCGCCCCACGTCTCGGGCGCAGCGGCGCTGGTGTGGTCACGCAGCGACGTGACGAGCAACCAGCAGGTCGTGGACATCCTTCTTGGCAGCGCGGACGCGACGGGCGTCGCGAGCGCACGGCTCGACTCGTGGACCATACACGGGGGCCTCAACCTCCGAGACGCGGTCAGCTTCGGGCTCACAAACCTCCCGCCGATCGCTGATGCCGGTCCCGATCAAACCGTCACGGACAGTAACGGGGACGGCACCGAGCTCGTGAACCTGGACGCCAGCGCGTCCAGCGATCGCGAGGGCAGCATCACCTCGTACGTCTGGCGCGAAGGACCCGCGCCTGTCGCGAGCGGCGAAACAGCGGAGGTCTGGTTGGCCCTCGGTGCGCACACGCTCACACTGGAGGTGACCGACGACGAGGGCGCCAGCGCCACCGACACAGTCGTCATCGCGATCGCTCCCGCGAATCAGGTCACCGTCGCAGCGTCCACGGCCCAGGCGAACGAGGCTGGTCCTGCCAGCGGTGCGTTCACCTTCGCCCGCTCGGGCAACACCAGCGCGCCGCTGACGGTGCGTTACACGCTCGGCGGCACGGCTGTCGCCGGGACAGACTACCTGTCGCTTTCGAATGCCGCCACGATTGGCGCCGGCTCTGCGACGGCGACGGTCGTGGTCACGCCGATTGACGACGGCGCCTTCGAGAGCAGCGAGACGGTTGTGCTCACGGTAGTCCCCGACACGGCTTACAGCCTCGGCTCGCTGACTGAAGCCGTTGTCACGATCGTCAGCGACGACCTTCCGCCCGACCTCGTCGTGACGTCGGTGACGGTGCCCGCACTCGGCGCCGCCGCCGCCGACATCGTCGTCACCGACACGACGGCCAACCAGGGGACCGGCACGTCGTTGCTGTCGAGGACAGGGTTCTATCTGTCGGTCAACACCAACCTCGATGCTGCGGACGTGCTGCTCGGCAGCCGGCCGGTGCCGGTGCTCGGTCCGTCGACGTCGCATGTGCTGTCGACGACGGTGCAGGTTCCCCCCTCGACTGCTTCCGGCACGTACTACGTCCTCGCGAAAGCGGACTACGACGTCGCGGTGGCAGAGAGCACCGAGACCAACAACGTGAAGATCAGCGGAACGATTCGCATTGGCCCGGACGTCGTCATCTCCGCGCTGATGACTCCGGCGAGCGCCGTTGCCGGCGCGCCACTCACCGTGTCGGATACCACGACGAACCAGGGCGCCGGAGGCGCGGACGCTTCCAGCACGCGCTTCTACCTCTCGATCAACACCCTGGTCGACGCGTCAGATGTCGTCCTCGGCAGCCGCGCCGTGACGCCCCTTGCGCCCGGAGCTTCCTCCGCGTCGAGTACCGCCTCTGACGCTTCCGGGTGGAACTGCGGCCGGCACCTACTACGTGATCGGGCAGGCGGACGCGGTGAACACGGTGCGCGAAACGACCGAGAGCAACAACACCCGTGTGAGCTCCCCGGTGAAGGTGGGGCCCGACCTGGTTGTTACCGCTGTGTCTGCTCCAGTCTCAGCGGCTCCTGGTGCAGCGTTTACCGTGACCGACAGCACGAAGAACCAGGGAGCCGGGCCAGCGCCGGGTTCGTGGACCGGGTTCTACCTGTCTGCGAATCTCACGGTCGGATCGACGGATGTCTTCCTCGGAAGCAGGGTCATTGGCGAGCTCGCCGCGGGTGCGACGGCAACGGGTCCGGTTTCGCTGCAGATTCCCGCAGAGATCGCCCCAGGCAGCTACTACGTTGTGGCGACGGCCGACTGGAACAGCCTCGTGGCCGAGGCGGGCGAGACCAACAACGAGAGGTCGAGCAGCGGAATGAAGGTCGGCGGCGATCTCGTGGTGACGACGCTGGCAGCGTCCGCCAGTGGCATGGCTGGCGGCCTTCTCACCGTCACTGATACGACGGCGAACCAGGGATCGATGCCCGTGCCCGAATCGACGACGGCGTTCTACCTGTCGCTCGACTTTGCGTATAGCCCGAGTGGCGACCTGCTCCTGGGCAACCGCAACGTGCCTGCACTGCAGCCTTCGGGGGCGAGCACGGCGTCGACGCAGGTGACCGTGCCGCCGGGAACGGCCCCCGGCAGCTACTACGTGATCGGTGTGGCCGATTGGAGTGGTGCCGTCGCTGAAAGCGTCGAGACGAACAACACCCGCAACAGCGGCTCCGTGCGGATTGGTCCCGATCTCGTCATCGCCGCCGTCAGCGGACCTGCGTCCGTCGTCGCGGGCGGCAGCATCAGCGTCGGCGACACCACGACGAACCAGGGCGGCGACGCCGCCCCTGCGTCGGCCACGAGCTACTACCTGTCGTCCAACACGGCACTCGACGCGGGCGATGTATTGCTCGGTTCCAGGACTGTTCCGGCCATCGGACCGGGCTCGAGCAACTCGGGGTCGGTGACTCTCGTGGTCCCGACGGCGATGCCAGCCGGGAACTACTTCGTGATCGCGGTGGCCGACGGCGGCAGCGGGATCGCAGAGGCCCTGGAGAACAACAACACGCGTCCGAAGAGCATCGGGGTGACGGCCGCCCCATAGTCCGCCGCCATCGGTTCTCGTTGGAGTTCCGTCTGTCTCCCGATTTCCGCGGGCCCCATCGCAGCCGCGCCAGGCCGGGCGGGGAAGTGATAGGGTACGCGCGAAGAGGGGGACTGATGGAACCACGAATCTCGGTACCCGCGGTTGTGGTGCTGGCACTTCTGGGCGGCTGCAGCAGCCAGCCTGCGGAGGAAGTCACAGCGGCGCCGGCCGCCTCCGCAACAGCCGCGGCGCCTGCGGCCCAGGGTCCGTACAACGATCTGACGAACCCGTACGAGACCGTGAGCAACTACTTCAAGCTGCCTGACGGACGCGCCTGGGGTTCGACGAGCACCGTCGATGTAGACAAGGACGGCGTGTCGATCTGGGCGGCCGAACGGTGCGGTGCGAATTCATGCGCCGGATCGAAGGTCGACGTGCTGTTCAAATTCAACAAGGACGGCAGCATTGCCAGGCGCTTCGGCGGCGGGATGTTCAACTTCCCGCACGGCATCCACGTGGATGCCGCCGGCAACGTCTGGCTCACCGATGGTCAGGGACCCGACGGCAAGGACAAGAACAGGGACGGCAAGGGACACACGGTCGTCAAGTTCGATCCGGCCGGCAAGGTGCTGATGCGCATGGGCAAGGCCGGCGTCGCCGGCAATCCTCCTGAAGCGCTGACCGAACCGAACGACGTCATCACCGCGCCGAACGGAGACATCTTCGTCTCCGAGGGCCACAGCGGGCAGGGTGCCAATGCGACGCCTGACACCGTTGCGAGGATCTCGAAGTTCAAGAGCGACGGGACATTCGTGAAGTCGTGGGGCCGGATGGGCACAGGGCCCGGTGAGTTCCGGACGCCGCATGCCCTCGCGTTCGACTCGCAGGGGCGTCTGTTCGTCGCCGATCGCGGCAACGTGCGCATTCAGGTGTTCGACCAGGAGGGCAGCTTTCTCGGCGAGACCAAGGCGTTCAGCCGCTTGAGCGGCATCGCCATCAAGGATGACGTGCTCTACGCGGCCGACTCGGAGTCAGCGGCCACGTCGAATCCCGGCTGGCGTCCCGGCATCCGCATCGGCCCCATCGCGGGTCCGATTGCCGACGTGAAGCCGATCTACTTCATTCCCGATCCCGCCAAGCAGGCGGACGGGCCGGGCGGGACGAGCGCCGCAGAAGGTGTGGCCGTTGATGCCGAAGGGAATGTCTACGGAGCCGAGGTTGGCCCGAGGGCGTTGAACAAGTACGTCAAGAAGCCTGTCACTTGAACATGGTGTCGAGCTTTCCAAGTTTCTCGTTGCTCCCCAGCAGCACGAGCGTATCGCCTCGCAGGATCTCCTCGTCCGCGTGCGGCGAGACGTTGGTTGCAATGGATGCCTCGGGACCCGAACCAGTCGAACGCTTGATTGCGATCAACGTCAGTCCGTAGCGCGGCCGCAGCTCGAGCTGCTTGAGCGTCTTGCCCACGAACTGTTCCGGCGCGGGCAGCTCCACGATGCTGAAGTCGCGAGACAGCTCGATGTAGTCGATGACGTCGGGCATCACCAGTCCGTGCGCGACGCGGATGGCCATTTCGCGCTCCGGGAAAATGACGCGCGAGACGCCGATTTTCTCGAGGATGCGCCCGTGCAGCGGCGTCACCGCCTTGGCGATGATTGTCGGGATCCCGAGGTCGCGCAGCTGCATGACGACCAGCAGGCTCGACTCGATGTTCTCGCCGATCGAGACCACCGCGACGTCGACGTCCTGGATGCCGGCCGCCTTCAAGGCACGCTCGTCGGTCGCGTCCAGCTCGATCGCCTGCGCGATGACGTCTGCGTGAGCGCGCACCTTTTCGGCTTCTCCGTCGACGCCGATCACGTCATGGCCGAGCTCCGTCAGCGTGGTCGCCATCGCCGACCCGAACCGTCCCAGGCCGATCACCGCGAACTGTCGTCGTTTCACCAGCGCCCCCAGGCTCTCAGCCGACCAGAATCCTGCCTTCCGCGTAACGGATGTGCGCTGGCTCCCGCTTGCGCGCGAGTGCCACCGCCAGCGTCAGCGGACCGATGCGGCCCATGAACATCATCGCCGCGAGCAGCAGCTTGCCGCTCGCCGAAAACGTGCCGACGAGGCTGTACGGCACCCCCGCGACCCCCATCGACAGCCCTACGGTGCCGAACGCCGACGTGGTCTCGAACAATGTCGGCACCAGCCCGCGGCGCTCGATCACCATCAGCGTCGCGGTGAACGCGTTCACGGCGAGGAACGCGATGAGGCTGATGAAGAACGCGCGCGCCACGAGCGGCAGCGGAATCCGCCGCTTGAAGACGACCGGCTCGTCAATCCCGCGCACCGTCGCCCACAGCGCGGAGACGACGATGCTGAAGGTGGTGACCTTGACGCCGCCGCCGGTGCCTCCCGGCGCAGCGCCAATGAACATGAGGATGATGAGCAGGAACAATGTCGGCTCGGTCAGCGCGCCGATGTCGACAGTGTTGAAACCTGCCGTGCGGGGCGTGATCGCCTGGAACAGCGACGCGAGAAACCGCTCCGAGAGGCCGAGCGGGCCCAGCGTGCGGGGATTGCCGCTCTCGAGCAGGAAGATGGCCGCGGTGCCGACGGCGATGAGGACTGCCGTGAGCGTGAGCACGAGGCGCGTGTGGACCGACAACCGCCGGCCCGTTCGGAGTGCGGCAATTTCGCTCAGGACCACGAAGCCGATGCCGCCGGTGACGATCAGCCCGCAGATGACCAGGTTCACGAGCCAGTCGCCGCGGTAGCCGATCAAGTTGTCGGAGAAGAGCGCGAACCCGGCGTTGTTGAACGCCGACACGGCGTGGAACAGCCCGAAGTAGGCGCCCTTTGCGGCGCCCATCTCCGGCGACCAGCGCAGCGCGAGCAGGACAGCGCCTGCGAGCTCGAAGGCGAAGGTGAACTTGAACATGCGCATCGTGAAGCGCGCGAGCCCTTCCATCGAGTCGACGTTGAGCGACTCCTGCAGCGTCAGTCGTTCCTTCACGCTCAGCTGGCGGCCGACGGCGATCGCGACGATCGTCGAAATCGCCATGTACCCCAGTCCGCCGGCCTGAATGAGCAGCATCAGGACGATCTGGCCGAACAGTGAAAGGTCGTTCGGCGTGTCGACCACGTTCAGGCCTGTCACGCACACGGCGGACGTCGACGTGAAGAATGCGTCGATCAACGTGAGGGGGCGATCCTGCCCTGAAATTGGCAGGCGAAGCAGAACGGTGCCGCCAGCGATCAGCGCCACGAGGCTGACAACGAGGAGCTGCGCGGGTGAAAGCTGTCGGCGTTGCTCGGGCATGAACGGCGCGCACCCGGTTGGCGTAGGAGCGGGCTCTGGGATTGTGTCACACGCAGACCACTCTCGCGCTCACCACGCCCGAAGGCGCACCGAGCGTTCAGCAGCCTCCTTTACAGGGCGCAGAACCGCCCAGCGAATCAGGATGATGCCGGGCGAGAAGAACGACCAATAGCGCCGGAACTGCGCGCGCGACGCGGGATCCGTAGCGCGCGCGCGCGTTTCGGTTCGGAAGATTGAATCGGACGAACCGATTGGTTCGGCACGAAGTGTCCAGGCGATCTTGACGTAACCCGGTTCGTCGAATGTGGCGAACCGGTCTGGTGGGAGCGCACGGAAGGTGACGTTCGGCTCCCACGGCCTGGTCACAGCACCGACAACGACCTCGCGTCCCGGCACGTCGGCCAAGACACCCCATCCGAGCGCCTGCATTTCCCGAAAAAGGCCGCGTGGACGCGCCCGATCGTCCGGGGTGGCGCCCAGGATCACCTCGCGGGCCTTGATAATCGTTCGGACCAAGGGCGACGCCTGAAGATCCGTTTCCTGAGCGGCGGCGAGCGTCATCGCCGCGGGTGCAGCGACCCGGATATGGTGGCGTTCGGCCACCTCATACTCCGGCATGAAGCGGTCGAGGAGCGGATCCTGCTCTTCGGGTCTCGGCGGACAGGCGTGCCCGTAGCGCGACCAGGCAATCCCGACGTAGGCGGCATACCCGGCCGCGGCGGCGGCTGCCGCAACACCTAAC
This sequence comes from uncultured Acidobacteriota bacterium, assembly GCA_963748265.1. GTDB lineage: Bacteria > Acidobacteriota > Vicinamibacteria > Vicinamibacterales > CAVVIG01 > CAVVIG01. The sequence continues at coordinate 205,302 of CAVVIG010000011.1, forward strand.
GACTTCGACGCCGCTCGGACGTATCCCCTCGGGGGCATGGTGCTTTCCTCGTCGTGACGTGCGATGCGTTCCAACGATTGGAACGCAAGACGGGTACCTCGGGGATGGCCATGATCGTCCGCGGCGATCCGCGAGGCCGCGTCGACCCTTGCGACGTACCGCACTCGTTGCCGGGTTTCCGGCAGCCTCCGTTCGCCGGCCTTCACCGTTTCGGTGTTTGGCTGGTTTTCCGCCGTCACCAGGTGCGGCCGGCACGTTGCACGCCTAAAGGTTGGTGTCTTATGGCTAAACAGAAACTCTTCGTACGCATCGCCCTCGTCGGCGGCATCGTGTCTTCGCTGCTCTACGTCGCCATGAATGTCTTCGTGGCGGCGCAGTGGGCGGACTACAGCTCCGCTTCTCAGACGGTCAGCGAGCTGTCCGCGATCGGCGCGCCGACGAGATCGTCGTGGGTGCTGCCAGGCGCGTTCTACACCGTGCTTGTGACCGCGTTCGGGTGGGGCGTCTGGAAGGCGGCCGGTCGCAATCGCCATCTGCGCGTCGCCGGAGCGTTGATCGTCGCCTACGGTGCGCTCGGACTCGCCTGGCCGTTTGCGCCGATGCACCTCCGTGACGTACTGGCAGCTGGCGGAGGCACCCTCAGCGACACGCTGCACATCGCCCTCGGAGGCGCCACCGTCGTCCTCATGCTGCTCGCGATGGCGTTCGGGGCAGCGGCATTCGGCAAGCGGTTCCGCCTCTATTCTCTCGCGAGCCTCGCGGTCCTCGCGGTCTTCGGCGTCTTGACCTTTCTGGATGCTCCCCGGATCGGCGCCAATCTGCCGACGCCATGGATCGGGGTCTGGGAGCGGATCAACATCGGCGTGTTCCTGCTCTGGGTGATCGTGCTGGCCACGGTCCTGCTGCGGCCCCGCGAAGCGCCGTCGGCGGCACGCGGCCGGGGTCAGATCGCGGCGTAAGACCGCGCGTCACCATCAGCTCGGTGCGGCAAGTCCGCGGCGAAGAACACTACTGCGACTCGATCCGCCAGCGCACGGTCAACGTGTGTGTCCCCGCGCGCAGGCCGGCGGCCGTGATCGCACCAAGCGTCCAGGATAGATCCACGCTGCCGGACGTCGGCTGCCTCGGGCTCGTGTAGACCTGGCGGAACGCGGTCGCCGAGAGCGTGCCGTCCTGGGCCGAACCTGTCGATGCGGTTGCGGTCCATGACACACGGGACGCCGCGATTCGCGTGGTGCCAGGGCCCGAAAAGGTGGTCGAGTCCGCGCGCACCGAGATCCGAACGTTGTCGTTCCTGCCGAAGTTCGTGACGGTGTCGAAGGAGATCTGCGTGGTCGACGGGCTCCCGGGCGTGCTCACGCTGACATCGCTGACGAGAAAGCTGACGCCCGCCGGAATCGTTATGTTCACTGTCTGCGGTTGAGCAGACGCAACGCGTGGGGCCAGGACCAGGCACACAATCGCTGCAGCCACGCCGGACATCGTGCCGCGGACGCTCATGGAAGTTCCTTCATGAGGACCGGCTTCTCGTGCGTGGCCACGATGAAGTCGACGTTGGTTGTGGCCCGTTCGGGCTGCAACTGCACCTGGCGACGGTAGGGTGAGACGACCAGGAGGTCGCTTCGCAGGCGTGCACCATCGACCCAGACGAGATACGGCCCTGGTTCGAGATTGTAAAAGGCGAATGCCCCCGTCTCACTGGTGAGCGTCGCCGGCCCCTTCTCGTCGAGGCGCACGACCACGTCGCCGACGCCCTCGTCGTCGTCAGCGCGGCCGTTGCCGTTCCGGTCGTTGTAGACGCGTCCGCGAATCACGTGCAGTGCCGTGACGGCGAGTTCTGCCCGGACCGGGCGGTCGCCGACGACCCTTACCGCGCGAGGCTCGCTTGCCACGGCGTACTCCGCCGGCAGGTGCTCCCGGTCCAGCGACAGCGTGTGGTCGCCTTGCGGCACGTGCGCGAACCGGTAGGTGCCGTCGTCGCGAGTCGTCGTCCTGAATCGACCGAGCGAGACGACGGCGCCGCGCACCGGCGCTCCGCTGTCGTCGTGAACGGTGCCCGACACGTCAGCGCCACCCGCCGGTGTCGGCACGCGGACCGCGCGGTGGACCATGACGAGCAGGCGCGGGTCCGTGGGTACGTCGCGGGCGGTGCTCTGAAATGCCGGAAGCCGGCCGTAGTCGACCGCGAGACGGAAGGCGTTCGGCAGCCGCTGTTCGAGGCCGACGCGGAAGCGCCGCGGGTCGTTGACTGCGGGAAAGCCGGTGACCGCGTGAATCGACGTCGCGCGCGAAAGCAGGACGACCGACTCGAGTTCGGTCCACTGGCGCGCCTCACTCCCCGGGAACCACTGCGTCGCGACCTGGTAGTTGAAGCGCACGCGAGGAGTCGGCGCATACGAGGCCATCGACTGCAGCTGCCGTCGCCCCGTGTCGAGCACGGTCGGGCCCTGCATCAGCGCGATATCGGTCCACTGATACCGCTGCATCAGTCGAACATGGCCGATCGGGATCTGGAAGCCGACGGTGTGATTGCGGTCACTGGAGGTGCCGCGCTCCGTCCAGGTCTCTTCGAGCGTGACGCTGGACTGCCGGTACACGGGGACGCCGATGCCGAACATCGTCCATCGCTCGCCCGCGTTCTGCGTCGAGAAGCGGACGCCGCCGTACGCGCTCACGCTGCTCCAGAACGTGTAGGAGACGAGCACGCCGCGGTCGTGCACCTCACGAGAGGGAGAGCGGCGGTAGAACACCTCTGCGCTTCCTCGTCCGGCCAGCAGCCGCGTCGCCCCGAAGAGCGACCCGTCGGTTGACACTTCGCCGCGCAAGTCGACGTTCCTGGTCAGGAGGGCCGTGTCGCGGTAGGCGACGGCGGGTCGGTCGCCAGTGATCCGCGAGTCGTCGCCGTAAAGGGCCACGCTCGGGCGCAGCCGCGACCCGAGCCGGCGCGACACTCGCACGCCGCGCCCGAGACCACGCACTTCGCTCAGCAGGTCGCCGCCTTCGAACGTCCAGGTGCCCGCGATGCTTTCGGCTGCGATGCGTCCGCTTCTGAGCGTCGCCTGGCTGGCGCCGAAGGTGAGAAAGCTGGACAGGTTCACGCGGAATCCGGCGACGGTGCCGGCCCCGGTGACGTCGAAGGCCGCGCCGCCGCGTTGCGCGAGCCCGGCTCCGAGGTCCATGCCCAGCGAATCATGATCCGGCGGTTGGATGTCTGCGAGTGCTGGCGTGTCGCGTAGCGCCAGCAGATCTTCGTCCTCACGCGCGGTGGCCGCGCGTTCATCAGGCGACTTTGGAATCTCGAAAGATTGCCAGCCATGCGGGCCCACGAAGGGTGCTTGCGGCCGCGGGTGCCTGCGAGGCGGTGCTTGCGGCCTGCCGCGCAGCCGTACGGTCTACTGTGCGCGGCGGAGTGACGGGCTGAGGGACGGACTGAGGCAGCAGAAATGCGCGTCCGCGCTCCTCGAGCACCAGTCTTCTGGCGCCGAGTTGCGCGATGGCGTCCAGAGGCAAGTACACGGATGGAGCGGCGACCTGGACGGGGGCCGAGAGGCTCCGCCGCTCGATCGGGCCATCGAGCCACGTCGAGCCGTGCGATGTACGCCACGTGATCCCGTTGGCGTCACGAATGACCACCTGGCCATCTTCTGCGGAGACCGCGAAGTCGAGCTCAGGTCCCAGCAGGCGCGCGTCGGCCGACGGCACACCCTCCTGGTTCGCGCGCATCGAGAGCACCACGTCACGCCGCCCGACGATGGCGACGGTCCACAGCGCTTCGGCGCCAGACACCGCGACGGCGCCGGCCACGACCAGGCCGAGCGCGGCGATGACAGCACGCATGGGGCTCTCGCTCAGCGATTGCCCGGCGGACTGCCCCGGACGATGTCGAGCGTGCGCTGCATCCCGATGAAGTGGTCCAGGCCGACATCCAGGATCAACCGCACTGTGTAACGCCCGGTCGGAAGTTGGTCGGGAGCGGGCAGCGGCACCGAGAAGGCGGCCGTCCGCACGGGTTCGGTCAGGAGCACGTTGCGGGGCAGCGTCACAACCGCTGCCGGACGCGTTTCGCCGTCGCGAAGAAACTCGAAGCGTCCTTCGACAGAGGTTGGCGTGTTGCCGGTGTTTTCGATCCGCGCCGTCGCTACCTGGCCGTCGACCTCGATGCTGATCACATCGGCGCCGCGTTCCACAGGATCGATGTAGACGTAGACGCCCGTCGAGACCGACGCGAGGAACCGCACACCGACGCCCTCGGGCGTTGCCGCGAGCGGGTCGGGCTGTTCATCGACGCTCAGCGCGCACCAGTAGCCGCCGGGTTCCACCGACGACGGTACCGACACGGTGAGGCGAATCTGCAGTGATTCGCCGCCCGCGACGGTCGCCTCTGTCGGATTGGTGCCAATCCAGTGGCCGCACGATCGAGAGATGGAGCCCGGTGGAGCGTAAAAGGACTGACTGCCGTCTTCGCTGCGCCACCAATCCTGGACCTGCACCTTGAAATGCGTGCTCGGATCCGCCGGATCGAGACCCAGGCGGTAGGTCGTGGTCAGCACCTGTCCCGGACGAGCAGAGATTCGGATGGGCGCGAACGTCGCGTTGAACGTGACCGCCTCGACGCGGGACGCGAACACGACGCTCGCGGCGACCGCCAGGATGGCGGCGCCGCGATTGAGGACGGGCAGGGACATGCGATTCAGCGCCTAGCTGCCGATGGCCTCGACCTTCCAGCGGACGATCAGGGTGTGATTCCCGGAGCGCTGGACAGTCGGCTTGGCGGCCAGGGTGAACACGAGGTCGGTCGTGCCGCACGATGCGACGTCCGCCGTGCAGGTCGCGACCGTGTTGTACGCGCTGTTGCTCAACGTGCCGGCCGCGCCGGTCGCGTTGGTCCAGGTGCCGGCCGCCCACGTGACGTCACCGGCCGCCCACGTGGTGGTGCTGACCACCGGCGGCGTGAAGCCCGCCGCGTCGGCCTGCATCGAGATCTTCAGCTGCTTGGTGCCGGTCGCCAGCACGATGTTCGAGACGGTCACGGTCGCACCGGACGAAGCGGTGGCGTTTGCGACGCTGCCCACCGTAAAGGTCACACCCGCCGGAAAGGCGACGCGAGCCTGCTCGCCTACGGTCGCCGTCAGGGTCGTGGTCTGCGTCGTGTCGGGCAGGGTGACGGTAGTCTGGGCCGCCGCCGGAGTCGACATGACGGCCAATGCGCCGGCCGTCAGTGCTGATGCCATGAGGACTTTGGAGAACGAAAGCTGCCGCTGCTGCACGAAATCCCTCCTGCTACTGGGGGCGACGGGGCCCACCTGAGAGAATGGGCGCGAAACGTCTGCCTTGGCAGGCTTTATCGGGGTCTCGACGCGCGGCCAATAGATTGAACGCCCTGAACCTCGCTAATGCGGCGAAATAAGAGACGCAATTACAGCCAGGTGCCGTGTCCGCCGATAATCTTCTGCAGGCTTGCGGCGCTCCTCCACCGCTGTCGAAGCGGCCCACCAGGGACTGAGAACACGCGCTGACATCGCCTGTCCATCCCGCAGAACCGTCGCGCGCTCGACGTGGCCGCGTCAGCGGCTGGACTGACTTTGCGAGAGCAGTCCTGCGTGCTAGCCTGTCGTCCCTCAGACCAGAGTGGTCACCTCAGAAAGAACATCCATGAGGACGCTCTCAATTTCGGTCGCTCTCGTTATCGCGTTCGCCTGCGGCGTGCCGCCGCGTGCTCAGACGATGCGTGCCGTCCCGCTCGATTCTGCGACCATCGCCGATCTGAACGCCGCGTTCGACGCCGGCACCCTGACCTCGGAGCAACTCGTCACGATGAGCCTGGGGCGAATTCGCGCCTACGATCGGCAGGGCCCGATGCTGCGCGCGGTGATCACTGTGAATCCCAAAGCGGTCGAGACGGCGCGTCTGCTGGATCGTGAACGAAAGGAGAAAGGACGCCGGTCACCACTCCACGGAATCCCGATCGTCTTGAAGGACAACATCGACACCGCGGACCTTCAGACTTCTGGGGGATCAGTGGCACTCGAGGGCTCGATCCCTCCGGCCGACGCCTTCATCGTGGAGCGGTTGCGGGCCGCAGGTGCCGTCATCATCGCGAAGGCCAACCTCTCAGAGTTTGCCTCCGGCGTCGCGAGGAGTTCGCTTGGCGGCCAGATGCGCAATCCACACGATCCCGCTCGCACACCACTGGGATCTTCGGGTGGGACCGGCATTTCGGTCGCTTCCGCGTTTGCCGTCGCCGGCATCGGGACGGACACAGGCGGATCGATTCGCAACCCGTCGTTCACGAACGGAATTGCCGGTCTCAAGCCGACGCACGGGCTCGTCAGTCGGACGGGCATCATTCCCCTGGCGCTGTCATTCGATACCGCAGGACCCCTTGCGCGCAACGTGGCCGACGTCGCGGTGCTGCTTGGCGCCATCGCCGGCGGCGATCCCGAGGACGCCGCCACCACCAAGAGCGACGGGCGTGTCGAACGGGACTACACACAGTTCCTGAGGCGCGACGCGCTGACGGGCGCGCGCCTCGGCATCGCCCGTGACTTCATGGGACAGGATGCCGACGTTGACTGGGCGATCGAAGCCGGGCTCGCGACGCTGCGTCGTGCTGGCGCGACGGTGGTCGACGTCCGGTTGCCCCGGTGGATGCTCGACGCCAAGGGCGAGATGTACAACGCGGTTCGCTTTTCTGAATTTGCCGCGCAGATACCTGCGTACTTGAACACTCTTCGCCCCGGCTATCCGAAGGACCTGAAGGAACTCATCGCACGTGTCGGCGAGTTCAACGCTCCCCGCGGCGACGGCGCAGGACCAAATCCCAACCGTTGGAGTTTGATGAATCGCGAGGCTGCGGCCTGGGGGCTCGACGACTACAGGTACACCTCAGTGCGGGACCATGGCCTGCCGCTCGTACGCGCTGTTGTCGACGGAGTGTTCGCGGCCCAGACACTCGACGCCATCGTTTATCCGACGAATTCCAGGCGCGCGCCGCTCATCACCGATCCCCCGAGCCCCCCCGGCGGCACTGCCGATTCGCCAGTGACGCTCGCCAACTTCACCGGCTATCCTGATCTGATCGTCCCGGCAGGTTTCACCGGAGACGGGCTCCCGGTGACGCTCTCATTTCTCGGCCCCGCCTTCAGCGAGGGGAAGCTCATTGCGTTGGGGTACAGCTTTGAGCAGTTGACGCAGGCGCGGCGGTTGCCGGTTCATACACCATTGCTGTCAGGTGAGACCATCAAGCTGCCGTAGGTCTGCGTCGTCGGCCAGAGGTGTGCCTGTCACCTGTTCCCTGCGCCCACGCAGGGGAACTGCATGCAGTTGCCTATGTAGCGTGCTGCGACGGTGGTCTCTCTCTCCGGTTGTCATGGCCTGAGCCTGGAGCGTATGCTGTCGCAACCACTCCGGCTATGGAGCGCGACACATCCTCCACGGACCCCCCCAATCACAACATTTCGCCGGACGAGAGCATCCCGGCACGAGGAACCCCTATGACAGGCGCGGAGTGGGACGGTGACCCGCTGTCGCCCGCACTCAACGTGGTGAAGAAATCGAGCGCGCCGGTGATGACGACGCTCGACGAGTTCTACAAGGTCGGTCCCGGTCCATCGAGCTCTCACACGATTGGGCCGATGCGGATCACCTACGACTTCTACAATCGCTGTACGAAGTTACCGGCAGACCAACTGTCGAAGGTGACGGGTCTGAAGGTGCACTTGTTCGGCAGCCTCAGCGCCACCGGCAAAGGCCACGGCACCGAGCGTGCGGCGCTCGCCGGCATCATCGGCAAGGAACCGGCAACCGTCGAACCCGAATTCCTCGACAGCCTCGCCTCGACTCCGGATCAGGCGTTTCCCGTGAAGATCGGCGACAAGACACTGACGCTCTCCCTCGAGGACATCGTCTACGACGCGACGAAGGGCGACTTCCCTCACCCGAACACGATGACGTGCAGGCTGATGGCGGGCGACACTCCGATTTACGAGCTCGAGTACCTACTCGGTCGGCGGCGGCTTCATCGAGTGGAAGGGGTACGAGCCGCCAAAGAAAGGGCAGCCGAAGTATCCGTATTCGACGATGAAGGAGCTGCAGGCGCACGCTGACCAGAACAGGTTGTCGATTGCGCAGGTCGTGATGGCCAACGAGTTGGCGGTCTCCGGCAAAACCGAGGCGGAGGTCAACGCGTTCATCGACAAGATCTCCACCGCCATGGTGAACATCGTCAAGGCCGGGTTGAAGGCGCCCGAATCCACGCTGCCGGGTCCGATCAAGCTGAAGACGAAAGCTGGCGACGTCTACGCGCGCGCGATGGACGACAAGTACGAAGCGCAGCGCGGCGTCGGCGTCGTGGCGGCGTACGCGTTGGCGGGCTCCGAGGAGAACGCACGCGGCCACCTCGTTGTCACGGCACCGACAGGCGGGTCCGCAGGCGTCATGCCGGCCCTCGTCTACGTCGTTGGCGAAGGCGGACGGAAGCTGCCGAAGGACAAGATTCGCAGCGGAATGCTCGCCGCCGCAGCCATCGGGTATCTGTGCAAGCACAACGCGACCCTGTCGGGCGCTGAAGGCGGTTGTCAGGCAGAGATCGGCGTTGCGTCGGCGATGGGCGCGGCATTCATCGCGCAGGCGCACGATTTCCCGCACCAGGTCGTCGCGAACGCGGCAGAGTCGTCGCTCCAGCACCACCTGGGCATGACCTGCGATCCGGTGGCGGGTTTCGTTCAGGTGCCGTGCATCGAACGCTGTGCGTTCGGGGCCGTGAAGTCGTGGACCGGATTCATGATTGCAAGCAACGAGATCCCGGCGAACCGGCGGGTCGACTTCGACACGACCGTGGCGGCGATGGCGCTGACGGCCAGGGAGATGAACGCGAAGTACAAGGAGACGTCCGAGGGCGGCCTCGCGGTCTCCCTCGTGCTCTGCTAGGCGGCGGTCCGGACTACAGTGGTGGCAGGCAAGCCATGACTCATCACACAGGAACTGGAAAATACGAACAGCTGCTCGAGCGCTGCCGAAGCGTCGAGCCGGTGCCGACCGCGGTGGCGCATCCCTGCGAGGAAACGGCGCTGGCCGGCGCAATCGAGGCCGCAGAGCACGGCCTGATCGTCCCGATCCTGGTCGGGCCGATTGCCAGAATTCGCGAGGTGGCGGCGAAGGCGCGGATCGACCTCGGCAAATTCCGCCTGGTCGACGCGCCGCACAGTCACGCGGCGGCCGCGAAGGCCGTTGCGCTGGTCCGTGAAGGCGAGGCCGAGATCCTGATGAAGGGGAGCCTTCACTCCGACGAGATGCTCGGCGCCGTAGTGTCGAAGGAAAGCGGGCTGCGTACGGGACGACGGATCAGCCACGTCTTCATCATGGACGTGCCGACGTATCACAAGGTGCTCATCGTCACCGACGCTGCCATCAACATCGCACCGACACTCGAAGACAAGGTCGACATCTGTCAGAACGCGATCGACCTGGCAATCTCGCTCGGCGTCGCGCAACCGAAGGTCGCGATTCTCGCCGCTGTTGAAACCGTCACGTCGAAAATGCCGTCGACGCTCGACGCGGCGGCGCTCTGCAAGATGGCGGATCGCAAACAGATCACCGGCGGTCTGCTGGACGGACCGCTGGCGTTCGACAACGCGATCAGCGCCGAGGCGGCTCGGATCAAGGGAATCGAGTCGGCGGTGGCCGGCGATCCCGACATCCTGCTCGTCCCCGACCTGGAAGCTGGAAACATGCTGGCGAAGCAGCTCAGTTTCCTGGCCAACGCCGACAGCGCCGGGCTCGTGCTCGGCGCGCGCGTTCCGATCATTCTGACCAGTCGAGCCGACACCGTCCGCTCGCGGATCGCGAGCTGCGGGGTGGCGGTGCTCTCGGCCCATGCGCGCCGGCGCGCTCTGGCGGTCGCCCCATAACGCGATGGCTGATCCCGGAGTCGTGCTCGTCCTGAACGCAGGCTCGTCGAGCCTGAAATTCTGCATCTACCCGTCGGATGAGATCGCGTCGGGGCGTCTCGTCGCGCGCGGGCAAATCGAGGGCATCGGCACCAGACCACGACTGTCGGTGCGCGACGGTACCGGCGCCGCGCTCGCCGACGAGTCGCTGGACGCCGCTGTCAGCGATGGCAGCGCGGCAACCGAGGCGCTGGCGCGCTGGCTGCGCACCCAGTACGGCGGCACCCGGGTACTCGCAGTTGGCCATCGCGTCGTGCACGGTGGCGCGCAGTACACGGGTCCCGCCGTCGTCACACCGCAGGTGCTCGACGACCTGCGCGCCCTGATCCCACTCGCGCCGCTGCATCAGCCCTACAACCTGGCCGCGATCGACGCGGCAGCCGCACGCCTGCCGGGCGTGCCACAGGTCGCGTGTTTCGACACCAGCTTTCATCGCGGGCAGGCCGCCGTTGCCGAACTGGTGCCGTTGCCGCTCGATATCCGGCGTGCCGGCGTCCAGCGCTACGGCTTCCACGGGCTGTCGTACGAATACATCGCGTCGGTCCTGCCCGCCGTCGCGCCCGACCTCGCACGCGGCCGTGCCATCGTCGCGCACCTCGGAAGCGGCGCAAGCCTGTGCGCGATGAAGGATGGACGCAGCGTCGACAGCACGTTCGGGTTCACCGCGCTCGACGGCTTGTGCATGGGGACGCGGCCCGGCGCGATCGACCCCGGTATCGTGCTGCACCTGATGCAGGCCCTCGCACTGTCGCCGAAGGAGATCGAAACGGTCCTTTACAAGAAGTCGGGGCTTCTCGGCATCTCCGGAATCAGCAACGACATGCGCGATCTGCTCGCGTCAGGCGATCCGAACGCGCGGCTGGCCGTCGATTACTTCGTCTATCGCGCGGCCAAGGAGATCGGTGCGCTCGCCGCCGTCCTGAGCGGCGTCGATGGACTCGTGTTCACGGCTGGCATTGGCGAGAAATCCGCGGAGGTCCGCACGCGCATCTGCGACGCCTCGTCATGGCTTGGCGTCGAGATCGATCCGGAGGCGAACCGGGCGCATGCGTCACGGATTTCGACACCCACGAGCCGCGTGTCCGTCTGGGTCGTTCCGACCAACGAAGAACTGATGATTGCGCGACACACCGTGGCGCTGCTGGGGCGTCCCGAGATGCGTATCGCGCTAGGTCGTTAGCGAGCTCGCGCGAGGCATCGCTGTGCGACCGTCGCGTCGGTGCAGAGCTGCCGGAAAAATACAGATCACCTGCGGCACGCAGCGGCGATTTCCCGGCACGCCGGGCATGCCGCCACCCACCATTCGGCGGAAAGCCACGTGAATCGCAGCACTCGTTGCACGTAGCCAGGGTACGAAGCGTGCTCCTCATGTGCCTCATACGGTACGAACACGCACTTGTGAGGTGGCGTCATGATGAGCACCCGTATCCGCCCGGCCGTGCGCGCCTGCGTTGTCGCGCTCACGCTCAGCGCACTGGGCTCCGGGGGCTTCGCGAGCGGCGGTCCCTCGTTCACCGGCCAGGGCCTGCTCTATTCGGCGAGGACTGGCGGGCGCGCTCTGGCGGTTGATGCTTCGGGACAGGCGGTCGTCGTCGAATCGGCACCTGCGCCCGATGGCGCCTATCCGCCTGGCATCTTCGTCACAAGGCTCGACGCCGAAGGGCGCGACGTGATCTATCGCACGTATATCGGGCACGGCGACGGCTTTGGGGTCGCCCTTGATTCGGATGGCAATGCCTACGTCGTTGGACGCGCCGAGCCAGGCAGTTTCACCGCCACGCGGACGTTCCTCGCTCCGCAGACGCACGTTGCAGCGTTCGTCGTGAAGCTCGATGCGACGGGGCAGCCGGTGTACTCGGCACTTGTGGGCGGTGGTACGACCGTCGGCGTCTCGATTGCCGTCGACGAGCACGGGAACGCGTACGTCGTCGGGGCGACGCACGGTCCGGACTTTCCCGCGACCGTTGGCTCGCTGGATACGAGCTGGAATGGCGGCGGCGTCAACGATCCGCCGAGCGACGCGGTGGTCTTCAAGCTGGGGCCCGGTGGCGACCTTGTCTACGCCACGTTTCTCGGCGGCGATGACTTCGACGAGGGCAGTGGCGTGGTGGTGGATGCGGCTGGCAGCGCGTACGTCACGGGCCGTACCTTTTCCTCGAACTTCCCGACCACCCCCGGCGCATTTCAGCCGACCCGTGCGCCAGACGGAGATGCCTTCGTTGCGAAGATTGCGCCTGACGGTTCGGCACTGGCGTACTCCACTCATGTCGGAGGCTCGGGACGCGACTTCGGCATCGGCATCGCCATCGACGCCGAGCTGAGAGCGTACGTCGCGGGCGAGACGACATCGGCGGACTTCCCGGCAGGCAGCGGAGCGCACCTGACGGCAGCCGGCTCGGTGGACCTCTTCGTCGCGAGGCTCGACCCTGGCGGCCGCTCTCTCGAGCACGCGACTCTGCTCGGGGGCACCGGCGCTGAAACCTTCGGCGCCGTTGCGGTCGATGCCGGCGGACAGGCGGTTGTTGCCGGGGGAAGCGCGTCTGAGGCATATCCGACGTCGGACGGCGCCATCCAGACAGGAGCCCAGGGCGGAACGGATGCCGTGGTAACCAGGCTCGATCGTGAAGGGGAAATTCTGTACAGCACGCGCCTTGGTGCATCGGCCTTCGACATCGCGGAGGACGTCGCGCTGGGGCCGCTCGGCGATGTGTACATCACAGGCACCGGAGGCGCAGGGTTCCCCTTCACGGCAGACACGCACGTCAGCGTGAGTCCTGTGACATTCAGCCCGTACACCGCCCGGATCGCCGCGCGACCGACGCGAGCGCTCGAGGCGTTTGCCTCGTCCGTGGAGAACGGCACATTGATGGCGGAGGGTGCCATCGATGGTGATCCGACCACACGCTGGTCGAGCCAGTTCAGCGACGGCGAGTTCCTCGTCGTCGATCTCGGTGTTCGCACCGAGATCGACCGAATCGTTCTTCACTGGGAGACCGCGTTCGGCCGCCACTACCTGCTGCAGGTCTCGGATGACGGCAACGCGTGGACGTCGGTCTATGCAACGGCACAGGGAGATGGACACCTCGACGACATTTCGCAGTTCGGGGCTGCGGGACGCTTCGTGCGTCTCTTCGGCATCGAGCGCGGCACAACGTGGGGATACTCGCTGTGGGAGATCCACGTCTTCGGCACGCCGCTTGGGAGCGCGAATCAACTGCCGACCGTCGCCGTGACCGCGCCCGTGGCCGGTACCGTCTTCTCCGGCACGCCGACCATCGACATCACGGCGTCGGCGTCCGATTCCGACGGCGCGATCGCGCGCGTCGAGTTCTACGTGAATGGGGTGTTGCTGCTGACCGACACGTCCCAGCCGTTCATGGCCCGAACCACTCTAGGCACCGGCAGCTATCGGCTCTCAGCGGTTGCCGTCGACGATGGAGGTGCCTCGGCGACGCACTTCGTCGATGTGCAGGTGGTCTCCGAGGCACAGGGCCCCGTGAACCTTGCGCGGGGCAAGCCGGTCTTCTCTTCGTCGGACGAGGCGCCCTGGCTCGCAGCCTCCGCGGCAGTTGACGGCGACATGGCGACGCGGTGGTCCAGCACGTTCGCGGACGGGCAGTGGATCTACGTCGATCTTGGCGAGTTGCACCGCATCGACCGTGTGACGATCCGGTGGGAGACCGCCTTCGCCTACCGCTACTACGTGCAGGTGTCGAACGACGCGCAGACCTGGACGAGGTTGATGGAGGTCTACAGCAGCGGTCTCGTAGACGACTCCGGCAGTCTGCAGTCCGTTGCGCGTTACGTACGAGTCCTGGCGATTCAACGGGCGACCGTGTGGGGCGTCTCGATGTGGGAGCTCGAGGTGTACGGCCGGCCTGCCGGTCTGGGACCGGACCTTGCGACGGCGGCGGTAGCGACTGCATCGAGCATCGAACGGAGCGACCTCGGTGCGCCGAACGCCATCGACGGCAACATCGGAACGCGCTGGTCGAGCGCGTTCGCCGACGGTCAATGGATCACGGTCGACTTCGGACGGCAGATCGACATCAGGCGAATCGTCCTGCGGTGGGAAGCAGCGTACGCACGCCGCTATACGATTCAGGCCTCTTTCAATGGCGTCGACTGGCGCGACGCTCTCCAGGTGACGGCTACCGACGGGGACGTGGACGATCTCAGCCTCCACACGCAGGAGCGTTATGTCCGCGTGCTCTGCGACGAACGCGCCACACCGTGGGGCTGCTCCCTGTGGGAGTTCGAGGCGTTCGGGCTGGCGAGTCCGACGGTGTCGCGATGGAAGGTGCTCACGCTCATCTACCAGTCGACCGACTTCACGTTCGAAGACGCCGGCCGTGTCAGGCACGTGGTTGGCTCGATCGGTCCGTCGCAGCTGTTCGACGCCGCACAGGCGGCGAGCCGCTTCGCGAACGAGGACGTCCCGGCGCTGACGAGCGGCCACATGGTGCCGGACCTCACAATCCGCTATCCGGGAGCGTTGACGCGCCTATCACGCCACTCCTCCGGATGGTGGCCGGGACCGTCGGACATCGGTGATGCGCGGGATATGCAGTTCGACGCTGTGTGGGTGATCTGGCAGCCAAACGTCGTCGACCAGGCGACGGGGCAGGCGTTGTGGATTGGCAGTGCGGCCGGACTCACGCCCGCGATGGGAACCTCACCGACCTACATGACGTTGATCGTGGACGCCGCCACGACGTACGGGAGCACGAACGTGTTCAAGCACGAATTCGGGCACTCGATCACGGAGTACTTCGATGCCGTCGGCACGGCGCCGAAACCAAAAGTGGAGAACCATACGGTGGTGGGCGCCTACGTGCACTGCGGAACCGGAACACCGTACGTGTGGGTCGACGAGACGGACGCGATGCCGGTGCCGAACTCGATTTACCACAACCAGTCGGGCTTCACTCACGACTACTACTCGGGAACGACGGCACTCGCGGCGTCGCCGGCAGCGTGCCTCGGCATCACGGCCGGCGCGTGGACCGGGCGGCGCCCGACCGGCGAACCGTGAAGAAGGGATTGCCTCGCGATCCCCGAGCTCCTCTGTATACTCTGGCAGTCCGCCACCAGCGGCTCGTGCGGTAAACGCGGGGCGAGGCAGGTTCAGTGGAGGGCCAGCCATGCCGTGGGCCCGGATTGTCGTCACAGCGTTCGCGCTCCTCGCTTTGCCATTTGCCACAGAGGCGCAGCAGCCGGCGCCGCGCGTCGACTTCCGTCGTGACGTGCAGCCGATCCTTCGCAACAGGTGCTACGGCTGCCATGGTCCCGAACAGCAGATGAACGGGTTCCGGCTGGATCGCCGCGCCGACGCGCTGCGGGGCGGGTCGCAGACGGTGATCGGACCGGGCAACGCGGACGGGACGCTGCTCTATCGCCGGCTCATGGCCACTACCGCAGGCATGCCCCCGACCGGCTCGTTGCCTGCCGGCGAAATCGCGATCATCAAGGCCTGGATCGATCAGGGCGTCGACTGGCCCGACGACCTTGCCGGTGTACCGGCATCTCCGCCGGTGGATCCTGCTGCCGAACGGCTCACGGCGCTGATCCGGGACGGGGATCGCGCAGCGGTCGACGCGTATCTCCGGGCCAGCCCCGGCTCCGTGCGCGGACGGGCGGCAGGGGGGACGACGCCGCTGATGGCCGCCGCGCTGTACGGCGACGCCGATCTGATGAAGCGGTTGATGGACATGGGCGCGGACCCGCAGGCGTCGAATGTGTCCGGGGCGACCGCGTTGATGTGGGCGCTTCCGGACACCGCGAAGATGCGGCTGCTGATCGACGCGGACGTGAACGTCGACAGGCGCTCGGACGAAGGCCGGACCGCCCTGGTGATTGCCGCGGCCATCGTGGGCGCGACGCCTGCGGTGCAGCTGCTGCTCGAGTACGGTGCCAGTCCATTTCCGGCGAAGGCCGGGGACCCGGTGCCGCTGCAGCTTGCGGCACGCGCCGGCAACGTCGACGTGTTCCGGCTCCTGCTCGACTACGGCGCGGATGCATCCGGAATCGCAGCGCCTTTCCTCCGCATCAACTGCCTGGCGTGCGCGCAGCAGCTGGGCGTCGCCGGCGACGGGCGGCTCGCCCGCAGGCCGCCGCCGGACCTGGGCCTGCGCCCGACGCTGGTCGCAGCACCTCCGCGCGCTGCAGCTGTGGGCGCGACGGCCGTGACGGCCGCAACCGTTCGCGCGGCGGTCGAGCGCAGCCTGCCGCTGCTGCAGGGCATCGGCGAGCCGTTCATCGCCAAGACGGGATGCGTGTCCTGTCACCACAACAGCGTCGTCTCGTCGGCGGTGCTGACCGCCAGAGGAAACGGTTATCGGGTCGACGAACAGGCGGTGAGTGCGTCGCGCACGCGGATCGCTGCCTACCTCGAGTCGTGGCGGGAGCGCACGCTGCAGCACATCCCCATCGCTGGAGGACAGGACACGATCAACTATCTGCTGGTCGGACTCTCCGCGGACGGACACCCGCCAGACCCGGCGACCGATGCGCAGGCGCTGTGGCTGCTGCGGCGCCAGGCGGCAGACGGCCGCTGGCCGGTGGGTACTATCCGGCCTCCGATCGAATCGAACGACATCGAGGTGACGGCGGTGTCCCTGCGCGCGCTGCAGCTGTACGCACCGCAGGCGAACCGCGCGGAGTACACCAGGGCCATCGGGCGCGCACGAGACTGGCTGGCATCGGCTAAGGGTGAGGTCACCGAAGAGCGCGCCTTCCGCCTGCTCGGGCTCGCGTGGGCCGAAGCGGGTACGGAGAAGCTCAGTACGGCCGCGCGCGAGCTGCTGGCGTTGCAGCGCAGTGACGGCAGCTGGTCGCAGGAGCCGTCGCTCGAGAGCGACTCGTACGCGACCGGTGAAGCGCTCACGGCGCTCCTCGAAAGCGGCATGGCCGCAGCCGACGATCAAGCGGTCCGTCGTGGCGTCGAGTTCCTCCTCCGCACGCAGCTTCAGGATGGGTCGTGGTACGTGAAGTCACGATCGGTCCCCATCCAGGCGTACTTCGAGAGTGGCTTCCCGCACGGCGCCGACCAGTGGATTTCCGCTGCGGGCACCGCATGGGCCGTCCGAGCGCTCGCGAACGTGCGCTGACTCGAACGCGGTCTCAGGGCGCCACCTTCCGTGCCACTGCAATGAACGAGGGCGTGGGCCGCCGCGGATAGCCGCGATAGGACCACTCCTGCTCGAGACCGAACGGACGCAGCAGTCCGGCGAGCCGTCCGGGCGTGAAGCCGTTCTTGTGGAACATGCCGGCGTGTTCCTGTGAGCCGTAGATCATCTTGATGCCGTAATCCCACCGGTCGGCGTCGCTCATGGCCAGCCAGCGTTCGAGCACGACCTCGAGGTCGGGCGCCGAGACGATCAGCAGGCCCCCGGGTTTCAGCACACGCGCCCATTCCTGGAGCGCGGGCGCGAGATCGGCGGCGCTCAGGTGCTCGATCATGTGATGGTGCTCGACAATCGCGACGCTGTCGGACGCGACCCCGTCCAGGCGCACGGCGTCGACCTGCCGCTCCGCAGCCGGGTCGAAGAGATCGCAGTTGATGGCGCCCTCGATGCGTTTGCCGCCCGCGCCGAGATGCAGCACCGGTCCATCCGCGCTCGCGCGGAGTCGGGCAAGAAAGCCCTTGATCCGGCGGGCAGCCCACCAGTTGGGCTGCAGGAGGGTCACGGGATAACGAGTGCGCCGCATGTCAGGGAAGGGGCGCTCCAGCGACCGCACGTGGAGTTGCTCGCCCGCGGGTCAGAGTCGAGGCGGAATTCTACACCCGGCCCTTGACGCCGAGTTCAGGCGCCGCGTGCTGTGGCCAGGCGGCACGCTCGTCTCGCCTCGTTTGCGTCCCGGTGGCATAATCCCGACGACCGCGACCCGTATCCGCGCAACCCGACTCACCGGCTTCCGGCGAAACGCTGCCGACCGCCCGAGGGAGGGAATGCAGATGCCGAACGCGTCCTTCGCGCAGATTCGTCGCATGGCCGTCGGCGCGGTGGCCTGTGCGATGACCGTGGCGTGCGCTGACTCACCGGCCGCTCCGAGCGCCCCTCCCGCGCAGTCTCCTCCGGCCGGCACGCCGTCTCCTCAGGTGACGCTGTCGTACGACGTGTCGGGCACGGTGATCGACGAACGCGGCGCTCGGGTTTCGGGCGCCATGGCGATGCTGGCGCCCCAATCCGAGGCATTCATGACGGACGGTCAGGGCCAGTTCTCGGCCTCGTTTACGCGAACCGGATGCAGCGGATGCTTCGGCCAGTCTGTGGGTATCCGCGTGTCCCACCCGCGGTACGAATCGACCTATCGCGAAGTGCCTGGCACGTCAGTCGAGAGCGGACGGGTGCGGGTGGATAACGTGACGATCGTCATGCGCGAGCGTTCGGCAATCAATGCCGGCGAGGGAGCGACGCTCGTCGTCGGACCCGAGGATGCCGCGCACGGTTTCGATTCTGAGTGGTGGTCTCGCACGCTTCACGTCCGTGCTGCGCGCGCGGGCACGCTGCTGGTGGAGGCATCCTCCAGCCCGGAAGGGGCCGTCACCCTGACGACCGAGCGGTACCCGTACTATCCGAGACCGCGGCCCGAGCCCCTGCTGCGCAAGGCGGTCGATCAAGGAGAGTCAGTCGATATCTTCGTGCTGGTTCCATGGACCAATCCCGCCACGGTCGTGAACATCGCAACGGCCCTCGAGTGACGAGGGCCAGCGCGACGCACGCGGCGTCGGATCGTCGCGGGCCACAAGCGGCTCGAGCGCGCGACACAGGCCTGGGCGCAAACCCTCGGACCTTGTCGCGCGCTGTCTGGCGCTCAAAAGCGTAGTAGTTCCTATCGCGCGGCAGCGGCCTGTGGCACCGCGAACGGATTCTCGTCGGCGCTCGGCCCGTAAATCGACGGCACCGGCACGTTCAGCTGCCGCAGATACACCGACATCTGCCCGCGGTGGTGATACCAGTGGTTCAGCATGATCGCGCGCAGCGCGGCGATGCGCGGCATTGCCAGGATCTCCCGATCGCCATCCATCACCCGCCACGTCGCGAGCATGGCCGTATCGTCCATGTCGGCGAGCGCCGCCCTCGCCTTCTTCAGGCTGTTGTCCAGTGCCGGCAGCAGTTCACTCGCCTGCGTCGCCGCCGACTGCACGAACGCCGGTGTCTGCATCGATGGCTGGGCGATCATCTGCGCGACGTTGCCGGGAACCGTCGCGATGTGAAGAGCCAGCTGGCCCAGCGACATCGACTTCTCGTGCGGCTTCCACCCGAGGTGCGCCTGCGGCACGCGTTCGAGAACGCGCCTGGTGGTCTGCGCCTCCTGCTCGAGTTCCTGAAGCAATCCGTCAATCATCTTCATCGTCGTGCTCCTTTTCTCACCGGTTCTCATTGCGTTCTGCCTCGCGGCCGATGCGTGTGAGCAGCGCCCGCCATCCCTGACCGAGACCCTGACGATGGTCGTCCTGCACGAAGCCGAACGCCGTGTGCCGAAAGGCGATCACCGTGCCGCCTTCGACCTCGGTGAGTCGGTACTGCAGGTTCGACATCGTCGGATAGGACATGAACAGCGGTCCGTAAATCTCCAGCAGCGTCGGCCGCTTGATGCTCTGCACGTGTCCCCACAGGTGTCCGTTGTTGCCGCCCAGATCGCGATACCAGCGGCCGCCGGGCCACGGCTCGATCACCATCGGTAACGGCTTGCCGTCCGGCGTCTCGTTCAGACGTCCCATCTGCGCGAGGATCGAGTCGAACGTGGCATCGAGCGAGGCACGTACGTGCACTTGATCGACGACGTCGAGCGTGAGGTTGTCGAGTGATGGAGCGGTCAGGGACATGGTGATTCCTCCAGATTCCTAGCGTTCCGACCTGGCCTTTGCCTCGGCGTGATCCTTGATGCGCCGTAATTGACGACCCCAGTACCTGGCGAACAGGCCGGTCCACTCGTGCACGGGTCGCAGCGCCTCGGCGTTGGTGCGGTAGAGCGCTCGCCGTCCGTCGCGGCGCACGTCGACGAGCCCGACATTGAGCAGCACCTGCAGATGCTTCGACACAGACGGTTGAGCCAGCCCCAGCGCGTCGGCAATTTCTCCGACCGCGCGCTCTTCGGGACCGAGATACTCGAGAATCACGCGGCGGCGCGGTTCAGCGACGGCATTGAAGGGGTCGGACGTGGTCGAAGCGCGAGGCACGATCCGGATCATATTCCCATAATGGAATATGTCAAGCGCGGCGATGCCCGGGGTCATTCTCTTCTGGTACATTGAGCCGATCATGGCCTTGCGGACGTTTCGATCGGGTCGGCGGGCAGGATGAGTAACCAGACGGAACCGGAGGAGGAAGCGCCCATGCGTGGGAGTCGATCGCGAGTCGCAGTCGCCGCGCTCCTCGTGAGCGCCACCCTCGCCCTCGAGGCGCAGACGATTCCTGTCGTGAAGCTCCCGCTGTCACCACAAGGACAGAGTGCCGTCCAGCTCGGTGGACGCAGCGAGAAGGCCGGGAGCGGCGAGCGCTATGTGGACGGCAAATGGGTGGTCGTCGACTACGGCCGTCCGCTGCTTCGCGGCCGCAGGGACATCTTGGGCGCAGGCGCGGAGTACGGGAAGGTGGTCAGCGACGGATCGCCGGTCTGGCGGATGGGCGCGAACGATTCGACACAGTTCACCACGCAGGTGGCGCTCTCGATTGGTGGCAAGACGCTGCAGCCCGGCGTCTATAACGCCTTCGCCGAGCTGAAGCCGGGCGCCTGGACGTTCGTGCTGAGCACGCAGCCGCGTCAGCCGACGTTCGATCCGAATGAGAAGGTCTTGCTTTACGGCTCGTACAACTACGACCCGAAGTTCGACGTGCTGCGCGCGCCGATGAGCGTGCGGATGTCGGACACGATCGTCGAGCAGCTCACGATCGGATTTGTCAACGTGACTGCTACGAGCGCGACGCTGCAGGTCGCGTGGGAGAAGACGGTCGCGACGATCGACGTGACGTTGGCCGGCGATCGCACCCGGTGACCGGGGTGAACGGCGCATCGGTCTCGCAGCTCTGCTCGATCGCATTCGAGCTGTTATGCCGCGTGTCGTTCATCGAGCGCGTCAATTGCCGCCGTGGCGCGCGGTCGACGGGGCCGAGGAGTCCGGTACCAGCCGACGTATCACACCATCCTGCCTCGACGTGAGAAGCAGTTCTCCGTCGCCGGTTCGGGCAATGTGCAGATCCACACGCGACACACTGCCGCCCATCGTTCGATCCACCAGTTCGCGCATCGCGACACCCATCCGGTTCCCGGCAGCGTCCCGGACATACAACTGAATCTCCTCCACCGGCGCGACGGTCTGCGGAATTCCATCGTCGGCCTTCTTCATCTCGGCGAGATCGGCGGCAAAGAGGCGGCCGTTCTGGATGTCGCCGAAGACGAACTTCCCAGACAAGGCGGCGATGCGACCGTGATACGCGAACCCGCCGGTCACGGCCCGCCCTTCGTCGTGGTCGTAGATCGCGACCGGGTACGTGAACCCGTCCTTCTCCCGGCCGCTCAGAACGTCCGGCGAGAGCGGGAACAGTTCGTTGAGCAAGCCGCCACGCCATCGGCCGTTCTCCCAGTGGCCTTCACGCCGCATCCACCCGTAGTTCTCGCCGTTGCGAACGACGTTGATCTCTTCGACGTTGCTCATCCCGATGTCAGACGCGAACATCGTCCCGTCGGTGTCCCACGACAACCGATGTGCGTTCCTGAAGCCATACGCGTAAATCTCGCCGAGGGTTGTCGGGTCGCCATCCGCGGCGAACCTGTTGGCCATCGGAACGGTGTAGTCACCGAGGCCCTTCGTGCCGCCGGTCACACTGGGGCTTCGTGGATCGAACCGAAGGATGGCGGTCATGATCGAATCGAGGCGTTGTGTCTGGCTCGCGGTGCTGGAATTCGGCCCGCCGCCGTTGCTGAAACCGTGGTCGCTGCCGCTCGTATACAGCAATCCGTAGTCGGCACTGCCCGGGCGCGCTGTCGGGTTGAACTCCACTGCGCCCAGAGGATGGGTCAGGTTCGCGACGACGTGAGCTTCACGGAGCAGTTCCCGCCGCGTTCCCCCGAACGTTGCGGCAGAAGGGCTGACGGCGTGCCACTCAGTGATGATGTTGTGGTAGGTGACGTCCTTCACCGTGAAGCCGGGTGGAATGAAATCCGGGGTCTTCGGATTGCCGGCGGCGTGCTCCGCATGCACCGTGTAGAAGAGGCCGTTGCGCGCAAACTCCGGATGAAAGACAAACCCGATGAAACCGCTCTCGAGCCGGTTGTAGACGGCAAGCGGAAACGCTGCCGCCACGTTCGCGTACACACGCGGCTCATCCTTCCGCGCCGATGACATAGAGGAGACCGCGCGAATCGTTGACGAAGCGTCGACCGTCTGGAAGGTCTCGCACGTAGCTGATGCGCGCCCAGCCGGATGGGATCACGTCCTGATCGGCGGGACGCATCCCGCGTGTGTCGGGAAGGCGCATGAGGTCCTTCACTTCGACCGCGAGTCCGCGCTTGAGGATCGGGGCGGGAATCGGATTGCGGGCGATCTGTGCCTGGGTCGCGCCCGTGGCCCGGATAGCCACCAGCAGGACGACGACGAGGACGACTCGAATCAGTGCCGCCATGCGCCCTCCGTGAGCTGAGGTCGTGAGTCTACACCGGCATCGCCGAATAGCGCTCGCTACTGGCCGAACGGCACGAGCACGACGTTCGTGCGTTCATCCAGCGTCCGCATCGACGGATAAAAGCGCGCCGGTGTCGAGACCATCAGACCGATGATCTCGCCGGCCTTCGGTGTGTACCGAACGGAGCGGTCCGGCGCTGTCCATGTAGAACGTTCCGCCGAAGAAGTCCGAGGCGCCGGACGTGGACTTGCACGCCTGGCCTGGCCGCGACCATCGGCCCGCGCCCCCGTACCACCGGCCGTTGATGAACGCGAACATCCACTGATTGCCCTGCGTCAGCGTGCCCGGATCGTCGAAGAACACCGTTCCCGGCCAGGTGCCGAGCTTGTCGTGATCGATGCAGAGCTCGAACGGCTGCGCGACGGTGCCTGTCACCCGGCCCGTCGCCGGCCAGGCACCGATGTTCTGCGGACCGACGACAACGGTGACCGTCGACAAATCGAGTTGATCGCCCGGCGCGCCGAAGCCCCGCCGCTCGAAACTGGCCGGCGCGCTGAAGTTGCTGGCGACGCCGCTCGCGGCATCGAGAGCCCGAGCGCGCCAGTAGAGCGTGCCCTCGGGCAGATCGACACCCGGCGTCCACGAAGTCCTCGTCGGCTGCTCGGCGACCGTCGCCGCAGATACGAGCGCCGCGAAGGACGCGGATGCCGAGACCTGGAATTCGTAGGTGATGGCGCCGGCCGGTCCGCTGCGCTCGGCATTGTCCACCGTGAACGTGGGCCGGGAAGGCGCCGTGACACCGCCTGCGGAGGGAGCCACGAGCACCGGCGGCTCGAGCACGACCGAAGGACGGATGAAGAAGCTCGACGTCGCCGACGGCTCACCGGCCACGCCGTCCACGGTGGCCCGGCTCCGCCAGTAGTAGGTCGCGTCCCCGGCGAGGACGGGCAACCGCACGGTCGTGACGCCGCCGCTGCCCTCGGCCACGTCTGGTGCCGCGAACACCGCGGTGGCAAAGGTCGGTCCGGAAGCAACCTCGACGCTGTAGGTGACCGCCACCCTCCCTGTGCGCACCGCGTTGGCGAAGGTGAGCGACACGGGTTGGTCGCTGAAATTGAAGGCGGTCCCGCCAGCCGGCGACTCTGCGCTCGGGGAGGTGAAACTCACGGAGGGCCCGGCCGGAGTCGTCTCGCACGCTGACAGGCAGACGGCAGCCAGCAGAGCGTGGACCAGAACTGACGAAAGACGGCAGGGCAAGATGAAACGGAAACTTGGACCGCTATTGTATCGCATGCATCGCAACCAGGCTCGTTCGGGGGGCGGACGATTTTTCCGCCGCCGGTTGCACGGCTTTGGCGCGTGCAGTACTGTGCTGATTCTTTCGCGCGCGCCGAGGGCGGAACGACGATTCGGCGTCTGGCCGCGCGGCCGGGACGCGAGGTCTCGAGCGCGCTGCTGGACAGCGTCATCCTGGACGATGCGCCGGCGCTCCTGCGGCACCGGATCCTGCGCGACGCCGGCGAGCAGCACCTTCAGCGCGACGTCGCGATTGATGTCGATTTACAAATGCGCCTGCAGCGGCTCGTGCATCCGGCGACCGTGCTCGAGGGTCATCAGCAGGACGTCCGGCGTCACCGGGGCCCGCCGGAACGCATCGACACCAACCGCGCTGGCGATCGCGTTCATCACGGCGCCATAAGCTGCACCGACTGGCGGCTCGCCCACGCCGCGCGCGCCGACGGGCGTCTCGGGATCGGGAAGTCCGACGGCGTCCGCATGCATCGCAGTGGGCACGTCGAGAATGGTGATCGGCTTGTTGTAGTGGAACCGCTTGGCGAGCGGCACGCCGTAGTGCGGGTCGTACACCCACTTCTGGGTCAACGCGTGGCCGATCCCGAGGCAGCTCCCACCACCGACCTGCGCCACCATGCTCCGCGGGTTGATGACCGTCCCGACGTCGGCCATGCTGAAGTAGTCGATGAGTGTCGTCTTGCCGGTTTCGAGATCGACTTCGACTTCGGCGAACCCGGCGACGAACGAGTAGGTCGTGCCGTCGCGTCGATAGGTATCCTTGGCCACGCCCATCAATCCGAGGCCGGCGAGTGCAGCAGCCGCGGCTTTCGTGGTCGGATGAATGTCCTCCGGTAGCTCGTGTCCGTCGTAACGGCCACCAAGCGCGATCGCTCGTGTCGCCGCCTGCGCGTAGGAGAGACCGCGAGCCGGATTGCCGCGGCGGAACACGCGCTCGCCGCCCAGTTCGTAGTCGTCGGGACTGCCACCGAGATCGCGGGCCGCGATCTCCTGAAGCTTCCGCCGTGCGTCCATGGCGCCCGCGTGATTCGCCCGCGTCATCGCATGGGTCGTCTGGCTCCCGACCGAGAGGCACGAATACGGAAGATGCTTCGCGGTGCTGCCCCAGACGACCTCGACTTTCTCCCACGGCACGGCGAGCAGGTCGGCCGCGACACGCGCGAGGTCGAACAGCGAATGCGTCCCAAGATTGCCGACGCCGCTCTGGACGTACAGCGTGCCATCAGGTCGAATCGTCATCAGGCCGTCATGGCCAATGGAGCCCGCGGTGTGCGTGCCGACGGCGACACCGACGCCGCGCACCTTGTTGCCGTTGCGCTGCCCGGCCCGCGCCGCGCGTTCCTTCCAGCCGAAGCGCTCGGCTCCGCGGTCGAGGGCCTCTTTCACGAACGCACTCGTCGTGTAGCCGCGGCGGCCATTGCGTTCGGGGCCGAAGGGTGCCTTGCCGGCGGGTGCGTTGATCTTCCGCATCTCCACCTGATCGATGCCGAGCTGACTCGCCGCCTTCGTGACTGCCTGTTCCACGATGGCGATCCCCTGCATCTCGCCAGGCGATCTCTGGAACAGGCGCGTCGGCGTGTTCGTGAGCACGTTGATGGCGCGCCAGCGCATCGCCATCGGCTGGTAGAGCAGCGACGTCGCCATGCCGGCCGCCCGGTGATCGCCGCGCTCTCCCCGGGCGCCGTTGTCCTGGACGATGAAGAGGTCGAGGGCCATGATGCGGCCGTCGGCGCGGAAGCCCACCCGGGCACGCCCGGTCATGTTGGTGCGGGCATGCCCGATGTAGTGCTCGTCCTCCCGACTGATGCGCATCATGACCGGCGCGTTCGCCTTCTTCGCAAGCAGCGCGGGAATGCACATCGACACGGCCCCGCCACCCTTGGCCCCGAACCCGCCGCCGGTGTACTCGGAGATGAACACGACATCGGATGGATCCACACCGACCCAGCTCGCGACGCCGGGATGGGTCCGCATCGTGCTCTGGGTGGACCCGTGGAGATACAACTTGCCGTTCTGCCAGTAGGCCAGCGCGCTGCGTGTCTCGAGCGTCTGATGGCTCGTTGCCTGCACGACGAACGTTTCGTCGACAACCAGCGCCGCATCCTTCAGGCCGGCCTCGACGTCGCCATAGCTCCACTCCTCGGGGGCTTCTCCCATGGGCAGTTGCCCCTCGCCAGCGTCCGAGAAATCGCGATCGGTCCACTTCACCGTGCGAAGCTCCGTCTGGTTGGCAATCGCTCCTTCCAGGTCCCGCCGGGCCGGACCGCGGGCCGGTGCCAGCACGTTGCCATCAGTCGTGGCGTTCGGACTGTTCGGGCGCAGGCTTTCCAGCGGGTCGGTGATGAACGGCAACATCTCGAGGTCGAGGTTGATTCGTTCGATCGCCTCGGCTGCCGTCAGCTCGTCGACCGCTGCCACTGCGAGAATCGGTTCTCCCTCGAAGCGCGGCTCGTTGGTGAGGGCGGGGATGTCTCCACGGGCCGCCTCCGGCAGGTCGTCAGCCGTGAGGATCGCCTTGACGCCGGGCATCGCGAGCGCGGCACTCGCGTCGATGTTCCTGACGCGCGCGTGGGGCATGGGGCTGAGCAGCAGCTTGCAGAAGAGCATCCCGTCCGCCTGGAAGTCTTCGGCATACTTCGCCTGCCCGGTGACCTTGGCGACCAGATCCGGCGTCAGGTAGTTCTTGCCGATGAGTCCTTCGTCAGCCACGCTGCCCTCCTCCGTTGCCGATCACTGCGCCTGAAAAATATGCCGCGCCAACGAGACTGTCAACGCTTGCGGGCAGACACCGCTTCCGCCGTCAGCACGGCACGCTCATCGGCGGCAGCAACGACTGTGACACACCGCGGCCAAGGCTCCGGTCGCGGGCGGCTGCGGTATGCTCCCCGGGTCAACCGTTCGGCAGTGGAGTATCTGACTCATGCGACATGCGACCAAGCCGTCACCGTTTCCCCTGCTCGTCATCGCCATCGTCATCGCTGCTGCCTCATCGGCCCTGTCGCTGGGCGTTCAGGCCCAGGCCCGCAAGAAGGTCTTGATCTTCACCTACCCCGGTGTCGGTGCACCGGGATCTCACGGGCACGCCAGTCTCCCCGCCGCAGAACAGCAGACTGTCGAATGGGGCAAGGCCTCCGGCTTCGATGTCACGGCACTGAAGGGCTACGAGCCCGGCGTCGGCAAGCAGGACCTCACGTTCTTCACCCCGGCCTACCTGAGTCAGTTCGACGGTCTCATCATGATGGCCAACGGCGATATCGGCCTGACGGCGGTGCAGAAGAAGGCGATCGTCGACTTCGTTCGCAGCGGCAAGGCCTTCATCGGCATCCACTGCGCGACGGTCATGATGTACGACTTCCCCGAGTACGGGGAGATGCTCGGCGCGTACTATTTCAACTCGATCTTCACGCCGCTCCTCGGGAACGACGTACCTGTGAATCAGCGGCGCATGGGCGTGTTGAAGGTCGAAGACAGCACACATCCGGCGACGCGGATGCTCGGATCGAGCTGGCCCCTCGCTGAGGAGTTCTACACCTTCGCGACGGCACCCTGGAGCGCGGCTGCCCCGGAACTCAACATCTCGTCGCCAGGCGATTTCAAGGCGCCCATGGGCTTCTCACGCGAACGGGTGCACGTGCTGCTCAGCCTGGACACCGAGCGCACGAATCTGGATGGCGCGTCGCCGCGCGCGCGCGTTCAAAAGGGCGGCGACTATCCGCAGTCCTGGTGGCGGTACTGGGGCGAGGGCCGGGTCTTCTATACGTCGCTCGGGCACCTCGCGGAGACTTTCACGAACGACTCCGTGTTCCGAGCCCATCTCACCGGCGGCATCCGCTGGGCGCTCGGCTTGGAGAACTGATCGACCGCGTCACCGGTTGGCTCGATAGCTGGCGGACCCGCAGCCCCACCCGCCGATCTCGAGCGCCTTCCTGCACCACGCCAGCCCGTACGCTTCGTCGGACCGGCCCCAGTGCGCGTCGTGGATATGCTCGAACGCGATGACATCCACCTGCGGCCAGCCGTGCCGGTTTCCCTGGCTTGTTTCTATCGAACGCGGGTCGTTTCCCAGACGCTTGACGACCTCCCACCATCGGCCCAGGGCGCCACGATGGCCGCCTGTCTCACGATTGGCCGGCATTCGGTCCGCGTTGAGATAGGGCTCGCCGTCGTGGAACTGATACAGCAACCCGTCGCACCACTGCTCGCGTCGGCACCGGTGCCACGCCTCGACGCGGTCGCCGTTGGTCGGGTCGTCACCCTCCGGCGCCGAGGCCACCCACGAGGAGGCGTCCACCGTGAGGTGCTGGCCGTGCCACGCGTCGGGCCACAGCTGGGCGATCAGCCGTCCGCCACGTTCGTACTGGCCGACGGTCATGTAATCGGTCACCGGCCGGCACTCCCAGCACACGGCCGTGCCGTCGACGACGTCCCGGGTTGCGTCGGCCATCGCGCGCAAGTCGCGATGCCAATGCGCTTCGACCTCTGGATCGGGCTCGCCGACCTTGCCGCCCCGCAGCATTGTCTTGCCGAAGTGCGCGTCGCCGGCGAGAAACAGCAGCACGCCGAAGTGCTCGCCGCGGCTGTTCGTCCGGCTGCGCACCTCGTCGATGAACGTACGGAATCGCGCGGGCTCGTGCCAGATGTCGATGTCGCCGCCCGGCAGATCGTGACCCTGGTTGTAGTCGTCGCTCGGGTCGATGACGATGCGGTTGTCGCCTCGGGAGGCGTGCGCGTCCATGGCCGCGTCGAAGCACCGCCGGTCGTGCGCCCACCAGTACAGGATGTGCGGGTCGAACACGACGTCACTGTGGGCGCCGCACCCAGGCAGTTTGATGCTGCCGTAATTTCCCTGATAGGTGCGCGCGAACTCCGCACGCGGGACACGCGGTGGGGACCCTTGCCCTTCCGCGTACATGACGACGCTGACCAGCATCGCCAGCCCCGCCGCCAGTGTCGTTGCCGCCTGAGCAATGCGGACCATGGAACCAACTTGCAAGAACCGTGTACCGGGCGCGCACCCAGCTGTTCAGAATCAGCCCTCGGTGGCAGGCACCACGGGAGGGTCGGGTCTTAAGACCCGACCGCTACATCCGTTTCGGTGGGCGAGTCGCCCGTCCGCGACGCCCGCACCAGCAGCCGTGCCGCGTCATACGCGAGGATCGCCAGGACCAGGTTGCGCAGGAGCACGAGTGCGAGAGCCCGCGGGGCGGCGTGCACCAGCGGCGCGAACGACTTGAAGACCAGGTTCGTGAGAAACACCACGAGTCCTGTCAGCACGGCAATCCGTCGATCTTTCTCAACCCATGCCACGCCGCTGGCCGGCGCCAGCCATGCCGAGTACTGCGCGGACAGGAGCGCCGACATGAACAGCAGCACGCCGATGCCGCCGGCCCAGCCTGCGCCGAAGTGGCGCGTACGCGCCCCGCGCCAGATCATCCAGAGGCATGGGAGCGCTCCCAGAACGAAGAGCAGGATGGAGATCGCTCCGCTCGTCGTCCCGATGCGCCAGGCGCCGGACTCGACGCGCATCGAGTCCTGCTCGAAGAGCATCCACACCGCGCCGACGGTGCTCTCGATTTCCCAGCCGCGCGCACCGCGGAACGTCAGCACCTGGTAGAGCCCCGATGGCCCCGCGACCCACAGCCAGCCTGCGAGCACGAGCATTCCCGCCGTGAACGCCGTCGCGAGCGGCGCGATCCGCCGCCGCGCGTCCGTTGAAACGAGCAGGACCGGCAGGAACATCAATGGCCAGAGCTTGAACGCAGCGCCCGCAACGAACCCGATCGCGGCGAGCGACGGGCGATTGCGCCGCCACGCCGCCGCCCCGATCGTCGCGAGCGCGGTGGGCCACAGATCGACGCGCAGGAGGAACAGATCCATGAGGGGGATCACGACCAGCGCGTAGCAGGCTGCCGCCTGGATCCCCCATCCCCAGCCGAGCGCCGCCGCGATCGCCACATCAGCGAGCAGGCTGATCATCACCAGGCTGATGCCGAATCGCTCGCGGTCACCGGCCATCGGCGCGAGCGTACGAAACGCCTGCGCCGTCGCCACCGGGAACTCGACCGCGAAGTCGAGGTACGGACGGCCCGCCCTGGTGCCGATCTCATAGAAGTTGTCGAGATCGGCGTTCGTCAGACGGCTGTCACGGACGGCCACCGCGGCAATCGGGACGTGGACGGCGAGCGACGCCCACAACAGCCACCACGCCAATCGGCGTCGCTTCAACGACGCGAGGGACAAAGTCATTCAGGGATCGTGGTCGATGGTAGCACCGGCCAAGGCCGGCCCACGAGGGGTCCACAGTCCGGACCCGCGCCGGCCGCTTCAGCGGTGAGTGCCTTGTGGCAGCGATGAGAGGGTCGACCGTATCAGGCGCGTTCGAGGTGGTCGTCCCACAGATCGAGATGGACCGAATCGCGCGGTGAGGCGCTTTCGCCCCAGAGCTCGCGGGCGGTGAATCGCACGGAGTACACGTGCTGCCGCTTCTCCCCCAGGAGGTGCGCGTTCGTATCCGGGAAGAGATAGACCCCGTGGTCGCGAACCACGACGCCCTCTTTGCCCCGAGCATAACGGGGCAGGCGCGTATGGCCGGCGGGATTGATGTTGCGCGCGCGAACGTGCTGGCCGCTCTTGAACGACGGGCGAACCTTCGGATCCCGACTCGAAGGAATGCCGCGGTTAAGCCAGCGGTCCGACGTCGCCAACGTGAACACCGGCGTCGCGCTGGCCGAACCAGCCGCCGGCTTTCCCGTCTGCAGTTCTTCTTTCGTCACGAGACCCAATGCGACGAGCTGAGTCTCGAGCCTGACCAGCCACCGCTCGTAATAGCTCATTCGCAGGTAATCCGCCGGCGGCATCACTTCGAGGGCGTGTCTGTCAGTGTCCAGGCTCCATTTGCGCCAGGCGCGCATGGCCCGGTTCAGCGCATAGACGCGACCTTCCCAGCCTGCGTGGAACACAGGTTCGTCCTTCTCGTACCTGAACCGGACCCATGCCCTGCTGTCCGCCCATGTCGTGCACGCCGTTCATGCCTGGCCTCCTGATGGGGGCAACTTCACTTTCGCGACGCCAATCATGGAGTCGCGCGTGACCAGCGCCGCGAGCTGCTCCTCGGACAGATTCTCCGTGCGAGCGGGCCGCTCGGGCAGAACGAGGTAGCGCAGCTCCGCCGTGCTGTCCCACACGCGAAGGTCGACATCCTCGGCGAGCTCAGTTCCGAACTCCCGGAGGATTCCGCGGGGGTCGATGACCGCTCGAGAACGATAGGCCGAGGACTTGTACCAGACGGGAGGAAGGCCGAGAACCGGCCACGGGTAGCACGAGCACAGAGTGCACACGACCAGGTTGTGAATCCTGGGACCGTTCTCCACGACGAGCATGTGGTCGCCCTGTCCGCTGCTGTAACCCAGCTCCGCGATCGCCGCAGGCGCGTCCTCGAGCAGGCGTTTCTTGTAGGCAGGATCTACCCACGCCCGCGCGACGACCTGCGCGCCGTTGCGGGGACCGACCTTGTGCTCCATCGTGTCGATCACGGCGTCGAGCGCCGCACGGTCCACCAGCCCCTTGTCGACCAGGAGGGATTCGAGCGCTTTGACCCTCAGTGCAATTTCAGCCGGGACCGCCTGGTGATCGTGGCTGTGGTCCTGCGCGTGTGCAGTGACAGGAGCAGCGGCGGCAAGAGCGCCAGCGGCGACGCCTTTCAGGAACTCCCGGCGGTCCACTGAGGGTTTCTCGGAGTCAGACATGCTTCGCTCCGGTGGCACTTCTTCGACGCGGCGAGTGGTACCGGGAGGCTATCACGTCGCCTAGTCCGGAAGACCCAGCTTCTTGCGTAGCGCCGGCAGTCGAGAGTCTCCTCGCAGAAGAGCCATCTCGGGTCGGTGCAGCCAGGTCGCAGCACGCCACCAGTTGATCTCGGCGGTGCGAGCAAGCGCATCAAATGCCCGATCTTTGTCGCCGAGCCCGGCGAATATGAGCATCGTTCTGGACGGAGAGTCCGGGTTCTTCGCAGCCAGGGCCTCGGCTTCCGCGCCGTGTCCGCTGACTGCGAGCATGTACCCCACGTATCCCCAGAACTGGGGCCCCGCGCGCTCGAGGACCTCTCGCGCTTCGTCGTATCGTCCGGAAAAGTAGAGAGCGCGGCCGAGCCAGATATCGACGTACGGGAACGCGGGATCGTGCTGTTGAATCCAACGGCAGTTCTCGATTGCGTCCGCGTACATGCCAGCCTCGACGAATACAAGGGCCTGGATTCTTCTCACATCGAGTGACAACGGGTCGACAATGCGCGCCGCCCCGACCTGGCGCAGTGCCTCGCCGGTGGCACCGACGGGCATCAACACGCCCAGGACGAAATCGTTGTGCATCTCGGTCAGGGTGGGATTGAGCGCCAGCGCCTTCAGGAATGACATGCGCGCATTCACCCAATCGCGATCCTGCGCATACATGTTCCCGAGCGCGGCGTGCGCCTCGGCGAGGAGCGGATCGAGCTGGAGCGCCTTCAGCGCCGCCGGCCTGAGCCTTGGATCGGGCGGGATGATCTCCTCGCCCGGTGAAGGTCGGGAGAGTTCTGCCAGAGCACTTGCCAGGCCTGCCCAGGCGGGAGCGTAGTCCGGTGCATTCGAGACAACCTGCTGGAACAGTTCCGCGGCCCTCGCGGAGTTCTCGGGGTCCCGCCGTCCGTGAAATGCGCGTGCCTGGAGGAACCGGTAGTACAACTCCGGATCGAGATCGTAGCGGCGCTGCCCTCGTCCAAGCGTCACCCGCAACTGGTTAACGATGGCGAGCGAGATTTCGTCGACGATGTCCGGAAGTGCCTTCGGGTCCCGATCGAATACGTTGCTCCACATGACGGTGGAGTCGGCGACGCGCGTGAATCGCGTAGCGATGTGCAGACTGTTGCCGGCGCGCGAGACCGACCCTTCGAGCACGAAGTCCACTCCGAGCAGCGACGCCACCTCCTCAAGATCGCGCGGCCGATTCTTGAACGCAAACGCCGAGCCGGAGGATCGCAGGGCCAGGCCTTGGATCACGGCGAGGTTCCGCTGAATCTCGTCGGTCAGTCCATCGACGAACGTGTCGGTGCCGGCCGCCGGGTCGCTGGTTTCGAACGGCAGCACGGCAATCGTGGGAGCCTGCTCCGGCATGCCGCGGCCGCGCTCGCGCCACGCCAGGCCGCCGGCGCCAACGACGAGAGTCGCCGCGACGACGCCCGCGATCAGCTGTCGCCGTGTGGGTCCAGCCGCCGCATCGCGTAGCGCGGTGCCGAATGCAGCCGCACTCTGGAAACGGCGGTCGGGCCGAGGATCGATCGCGCGCTCGATGACACGCGCGATTCGCGAAGGCACGTCAGGCCGAGTGGCGCGGAGGCTGACGCGTGTACCAGTGTCGTGAGCCTTCCGAATGTCGGCGACGGTGGTGCCTTCCACCGGGTATTGCCGCTGAGGACGTGAAAGAGAAGAACACCCAGACTGTAAATGTCGCTTTCGACCGTCGCCGGCTTCCCGTCGAGCACTTCCGGCGCAACGTATAGCGGCGTTCCGGCCAGGTCCGATGTCAATCCATCCTGAATTTCCAGGCCGGTTCCGAAGTCCATCAGGACGACGCGGTTGTCGTCGGCGACCATGACGTTGTGCGCCTTGATGTCGCGGTGCAGTAGACCGGCGTCGTGCACGGCCGAGACGGCGCTGCAAAGGTCGCAACCGATCCGGCGTGCCTCGCCGGCACTGAACAACGTGTCCTGACGAAGCTTTTGTTCGAGCGTCCGCCCGCGAACGAGCTCCATCCAGAGCCCGATGTGGTCGTGCACCCGCTCGGCCCCGTGAATCGTGACGACGTTGTTGTGGCGCACGCGGGCGAGCAGGCGCCCCTCGCGAATGGCGAAGGAGTCCGGCGCCCCGGCGGCATCGGGAGCCGGGAGAAGTTTGAGCGCAACTTCCCGATCGAGGCGCGGATCCCACGCCCGGTAGACTTCGCCGAACGTGCCCTTGCCAATCCGCTCGATCAGCTGAAGGTGACCCCACGTCGCGGGCAGGCGGTGGACACCGGCGAGGGCCGCGACGACCTTCAGGTGATCGATGAGCGGACGCTCTGCATCCTCAACCCGTGATGCAGCGGTGTCCCAGTCGACGGCCGTTCCATCGAGAATCGCAGAAGCGATTGCCGCGAGATGTTCCTCATTGCCGGCCACGCTCCATCTCCTCCGCAAGGCGAATCACCGCGCGTTGCGCCGCCTTGCGTGCGGCGTCAGGCGTCGGCTTCCCGAGTGCCTCAGCGAGCTCCTCGTACGTGTAGCCCAACTCGACGCGGCCGATGATGGTCTCCTGGTCTTCGGGCCTGAGCCGCGCGAGCGCGGTCTCGTAGCGTTCGATCGCCTCGCTGCCGATCGCCTGCTCGAGCGGGGAAAGATGGCGTTCCGCTTCGAGCCCGGTGAGTCCTGTTCCGTCCGGCCGCCGGCCTTTGCGTCGCAGTTCCTCCCGGATGCGATTGAGAACAGCCTGTCGCAGATACGCGTAGAGCGCCCCGGCGCCTCGAGACTCGAACTGCCCAATCCTCTTAAATGTCTGAAGGAGCGTTTCCTGGACAAGATCGTCGGTATCGGCCATGTCCCGCGCCCATCGGGGCAGTCTGCCGGACGCCCACCGCCGAAGCGGACGCACGTAACGGGCGAAGAGACGGTCCGCCGCATCCGGATCGCCAGAGCGGGCGCGTTCGAGCAAGTGGAACGTCGACTCTAGCTCGCGCTGATCGTCCTTCATTGTTGCGCTGGTTCCTGGGAAGGTGGCGAATTCTAGCCCGAAAGCGCGCCTCCTGTCCGGATCGCGGGCAATTCACCGTTTCAGTGTGCGAGGAAGCAGGGTGGCGACCAAGGAAGCAGGGTGGCGACGATGAGAGCACTGATGATCATGACGGCGCTGTCGGTGTGTGTCGCGTCGGACGCCGTCGCACAGAGCGTCCTGGCGCGCGTTCCCGGCATCGTGGAGGCCGAACAGTTCGACGACGGCGGAGCCCACGTCGCGTATCTCGACACCACGCCCGGGAACATCGGCGGCTACTACCGCGACGGCGACGTCGACATCGCGCCGACCGCTGACCAGGGAGGTGGCTTCAACGTGGGCTGGATGAGCGCCGGCGAGTGGCTGGCATATACGGTCGACATCAGCGCGGCAGCGGACTACACGCTGGTCGCGAGGGTCGCGTCGAGCGGGCGAGGCGGCGGCTTCCACGTCGAAGTCGATGGCGTCGATGTGAGTGGTCCGCTGGTCATTCCGAATACCTTCGGCTGGCAGCAGTGGACGGACGTGCTGCGAACGGTGACGCTCCCAGCGGGCGTGCATGTCCTTCGCGTGGTGCTCGACTCGAATGGCGCGAGCGGGCCAGTCGGCAATTTCAACTACCTGCGATTCACGACCGGAGAGCAACTGCCGTACATCGGCGGCGCGCCGATCGTCGTCCCCGGACACGATCGAGGCCGAGAGGTTCGACGAGGGCGGCCGCGGAGTGGCGTACGGCGACTGGACCGATGAGAACACCGGCGGTCAGTTCCGCAGCGGTGACGTCGATATCGAGGCCGCCAGGGACGCCGGAGAGGGGTTCAACGTTGGCTGGATGATGGCCGGGGAATGGCTCAAGTACACGCTCGACGTGACCCTTGCGGGCGACTACATAGTGGCGGCCCGTGTCGCCTCGAACGGGCCGGGAGGGAGTTTGCACCTCGAAGTCGATGGCGTCGACGCGACGGGAGCCGTGTCCGTGCCGGATACCGGCGGCTGGCAGCAGTGGACCGACGTGCTGCACCCAGCGACGCTCTCTGCGGGCGTTCATGTTCTGCGCGTGGTGCTCGACTCGGATGGCCCGAGCGGGGCCGTCGGCAATCTCAACTACCTGCGATTCACGC
This sequence comes from uncultured Acidobacteriota bacterium, assembly GCA_963748265.1. Classification (GTDB taxonomy): domain Bacteria; phylum Acidobacteriota; class Vicinamibacteria; order Vicinamibacterales; family CAVVIG01; genus CAVVIG01. The sequence continues at coordinate 241,085 of CAVVIG010000011.1, forward strand.
CCGTGGGGCTGCAGCCCTACGGCGGCGTGCCGATCCCCATCCCCGGACGGATCGAGGCCGAGCAGTTTGACGAAGGGGGCCGCGGAGTGGCGTATGCCGACGCGACCGACTGGAACAGCGGCGGTGCGTTCCGCAACAGCGACGTCGACATCGAGCCGACCACGGATGCCCGGAGGCGGCTTCAACGTGGGCTGGATGAGCGCGGGCGAGTGGCTGACGTATACGGTCGATATCAGCGCGGCAGGTCCGTACACGCTCATCGCGAGGGTCGCGTCGAGCGGGAAAGGCGGCCGGTTCCACGTCGAAGTCGATGGCGTCGATGTGGGTGGTCCGCTGTCCATTCCCAACACCGGCGAGCTGGCAGGACTGGGTCTACCGCTCGTTGAACGGTCGTCATGCTCCCCGCAGGAACCCACTTCCTGCGGATCGTTCTCGACCAGAACGGCCCCGCGGGCAGCGTCGGCAACATCAACTACCTGCAGATCGAGCCGTGGCGCGGGGACGCCTGCGCTGTCGGGAGGAGTCTACCCCGAGGATGGGAACTCTTGCATCGAGGGAGCGATTGTCGAAGTCGTTGGCGGGCAGGCCCTCGGCCAGACCACTGTGGTGGGCCCGTGCTACTGGTGGGCCGACGACAGCGGGTTTGGGTTCAGCGGCCTGATTCCCGGCGTGCCGATGACGCTGCGCGCGACGGCTCCCGGTTACACGCCGGTCGAGAAGACCTTCACACCAGGGTCGGGGCCCCAGTTCGGGGTGTTTATGGAGCTCCGGCCTTATTAATCGACCGGTCCGGACGCCTGACACGAGACCCGGTGTGTCGCATCAGCGAGAGCCGAACACGGCCGGCTGTTACCAGCCGTTGGGAGAGGCGTGTTCCGTGTCCGGCGCGGCGTCGAAGAGCACTACGAAATCGCCAAGATTGCCGAGCCGGGCAACGGCGCTGTGTCTGCTGGAGCATCCACGCGTTTGCTTGTTGCCGGAGCGGAGCGACTCCCGGATCGTCGCGCCATCGTTCACTGGAGGATGACATGAAGAAGCTCTTCGCCGTCTCCGCGCTGGTGTTGTGTCTCGCGCCCTCCGCCATGATCCTGGCTTCGCCGCCTGTGGGTGTGACGCCGACACTCATCGGACGCGGCACGTACGACCCGTTCAAATTGAAGACGGATGCCCACTCGTTGGTGGACCTCCAGGTCAAGTCGAAGGAACCGGTCGACGTGGTGGTCCGCACCCACGACTACGCGGTTAACAGCTCAACTGGTTGGCACACGCATCCCGGCCCGGTGCTCATCACCGTGCTCGAGGGGACGGTGACGTTCTACGAGTACGACGACCCCACCTGCTCGCCGACGATCGTGACGGCCGGCCAGGGCTACCTGGACACCGGACATGGACACATCGGGCGGAACGAGAGCGGCCAGCCCGCGAAGGACGTCACCGTGATCATGGCGCCGGTGGGCATGCCGTTCCGTGGCGAGCTGGCGGCGCCGGGGCCGTTCTGCGGGTTCTAGTGCGTGCTGAACGCGCTCCGGGGGCGCAGCGTTCGCGTGGCTCGACGTAGTGGTTTCTGCCGTCGGCGTGTCGTTAAGGCAACCGCTCTATCTCTTTCTGTCGGACGGCCGCGAAGGCAGAGGCGCCGCCTGAAACGAATCAGAATCCCTTGCGGCCCGTGGGCGACGGCTCCTCACTTCGACAGCTCATTCGACGATCTGAGCGTCGCGTCGGCCGTCTTAGACCAGCTACGTTGGGGAGCCAAACGCAGCGCGATGTCATAGTAGGCGCGCGGGTGGGGTGGGAATGCTGCTCGTTCGTTAGCGATAGCGATCGACCCGTCCGGACGCCGCGCGCGTCTGCTACCAGCCGTTGGGAGAAGCTTGGTCCACTTCCAGCGCGGCGTCGAAGAACACCACGAAATCGCCAAGATTGCCGTCGGAGGGCGACGGCGCGGCGCCTGGTGGAGGCGCATCCACGAAGTCGAGCTGGCGATCCAGCGCGATGGCGCTGCGGGTACTGAATGGCGCCACCCGAGATCCCCGCCACTTCCGATCTCACGACGCGGCCCCCCACGTTGAGCGGGGCATCGGCGCGGCCGATTTCGATGCTGGTGCGACTGCCGGGGCGCAAGGGCAGATTGCTCTGAATCAGCAGGCCCCCGGACGCCGCGTCGATTACCTCGACCTTCTGGGACTGGACGGTGACACCGGTGATCGCCGGGATCTCCGACAAGGGGCGGCGTCGAGACGACCGCCGATCCTCCCAGCGTTCTGACCCTTCCGGCTTGTCGTCGCTCAGAACTGCCATGAGCACTCCCCGTCCGTTCCAGTGGCAGCGGCCGCCGGCTGTTCTTCGACCGGTTGTGCGGTGGTGGTCTGCCCGGCCTGACTACCGGTCGACACCAGACGAATCGGGCGGCCGCGGTCGAGCAGCTGTTGCGCCTGTAGTCCAGCGTCGCTCAACACACGCGAGATCACAGTGAGGTCCGCACGCCACTGTTCGCGCTCGTCGGTCAGCTCCGTCAAGCGCGAACGCTCCGCGCGAAGTGCCGCTTCGAGCTCGGCTCGGTCCGCCGCACGCTCGCTCACCAGCGCTGCGTACAGACCTGGTCATCTCCTGAATCGCCTGCGAGAGCTGAGCGTGCTCGGCGCGCGCCGCCGAGAGTTCCGCTTCCCGGCGTTCGGCGTCCATGTTCAACTCTGCGCGCAGCCGTGCCTGTTCTTGAGCCGCACGCTCCAGCGACATCCGGTAGTCGAATTCGGCGGCTTCGAGCGCTGATCTGCGCGCCTGTTCGGCACCGAGCTCGTTTGTCAGCTCGGCTCTCTCCTCGTCGGCACGGGCCAGGCGACTCACAAGCGCCTCCCGATCGAACGTCCACTCGGTCTCGAGGCGCGCATGCCGATCGTTGGCGTCAGCGACGGCTGTCTGGAGGAGGCCGATCGCCTGCTCGGCCCGCCACCGCTCGTCCGCCCGATCGCGCTCGAGGGCGCGCAGGGCCTCGTGAGCGTCCTCGAGCGCCTGCGCCTGTGCACTACGCTCGGCCGTCCACTCGACCTCGAGGCGCAGATGTCAATCGTTGGCGTCAGCGACGGCTGTCTGGAGCAGGCTGTTTGCCTGCTCGGCCCGCGACCGCGCGTCCGCCAGGTCGCGCTCGAGGGCGCGCAGGGTCGCGTGAGCGTCTTCGAGCGCCTGCACCTGCGCACTACGCTCGGCCGTCCGCTCGATCTCGAGGCGCGCATGCCGATCGGTGGCATCAGCGACGGCAGCCTGGAGCAGGCTGCAGGCCTGTTCGGCCCGCGACCGCTCGTCCGCCCGATCGCGCTCGAGGGCGCGCAGGGTCGCGTGAGCCTCATCGAGCGCCTGCACCTGCGCAGTCCGCTCGGCCGTCCACTCGGTCTCGAGGCGCGCATGTCGATCGGTGGCGTCGGCGACGGCAGCCTGGAGCAGGCTGTTCGCCTGGTCGGCACGCGACCGCTCATCCGCCCGATCGCGCTCGATGGCGCGCAGGGCTCCGTGAGCCTCCTCGAGTGCCTGCACCTTCGCATCACGCTCGGCTTCGGCCAGGACACACTTGACCTGCAGTTCCTCGAACTCTGTGGCGGAACGGCTGTGTGCCGTGACGTCCCAGCTCGCCCCCAGGAACACCCCGTCGTCGTCGCCGGTCTTGCGCATGGCGACGGCGTGCGTCTCGAGCGTGCAGCGGCTGCCATCCGACCGAACCGCTTCGTACTGGTGCGATCCGGTCTGTCCGCGACAGATGCCCGCGACAAAGCCAAGGACGCTGTCGCGGTCCTCGGTGGCGACGAGCGTCGCGAAGCTCGCGCCGACGATGTTGTCGAGTCGCGCGACGCCGAACAGTGACAGTGCCGCGCGATTCGCGGCCAGGACGCGGCCCGAGGCGTCGAGGATCGTGAGGCTGACCGGTGCCGCCTCGATGATCAGCTTCAGACGCTGTTCCGCAGCAGCCGCGGTCGGCTTGGCAACAGACGCCGGCACCGCAACCGGCTTGAGCGGCTGCCCTCCGCCTGCCCCTGGATGTTCCGTCCGTAAACGAAGCGACTCCATCCGACACCTCGACACCGACCGCCCCACTGGCGGTCCACACATAGTTGTGATGAAGGTGAGCCAGTTCGCAAACGCTGAGCCAGTTGCATCATTCGGGCAGCCAGGGCCCGTGTGTGCTACTAAGTCATCATCGTTTCAACGGGTTGCATTTGGCGCTTCGCGATCGTCGGCTGCGGAGGTCGAGGTCTGTTCTGGAACACCAGGGCGGCGGCACTGACAAAACTGAAATTGAACTGGTCAGTCACAAGTCGTCAGTCGCAAGTCGCAAGTCGCCGCGCATCCTCCATCAGCCCCGCACGTTTCGAATGGCGGTCGACGAGTCCGACGCGCCAGTCGTCTGTGTGATGATGCCTGCGAGGCGTGCGGCTCATGTGTCACAGCAATCGCGCGCGACTTCACAGATCCGCACATTGCCGGGAGTTCGACACTCGCGGGGCGCACATGTCCATCGCTGTTCGTCACGAACGCGGAAACGACTACGTCGTCACGGTTGACGATCGCCGTGGTGCGACAAGTCACGTCGTCACGGTCTGGCCGTCCGACGTCGAGCGGTACGCTCCTGGCGCGGCGCCTGAGGAGTTGCTCGAGGCGGCATTCGAGTTCCTGCTCGAGCGCGAGCCGCCGCAGGCGATCCTGGCCCGCTTCGAGCTGCCCGTGATCGAGCGCTACTTTCCGGACTTCCCGCGCGCGATGGCCGCCAGATTCGAGTAGGTTTCTGTTCAGGACAGGAAGTATGGAGAGTCTGCTGCGGGCCTTCGCGGACGCCTGGAACCGTCACGATGTCGACGCGCTGATGTCGATGATGACGCCCGATTGTGTCTTTGAAGCCTCGGGCGGCACCGCCGTCGATGGCGAGCGCCACGAGGGGCAACGGGATGTTCGGGTGGCCTTCGCCGCGGTCTTCGAGCAGTATCCGGATGCGTGCTGGAGTGGCGCTCGACACTTCGTGAGCGGCGATCGCGGAGCGTCGGAGTGGACCTTCACTGGAACCCTTCGGGACGGCAGGCGCGTGGAGGTCACAGGCTGTGATCTGTTCACGTTCCGCGATGGCAGGATCGCGGTCAAGAACTCGTTTCGGAAAAATCGACCTCCGATCGGTTGACGACGCCTCGCGGCGCCGGAGGAGCTAGCCGGAGCGATGGCTGCAGCCAGTTTGACAGCCCACCGGCAAGGTGGCAGGATGCCGCCGAAATGAAGAAGCTCCTGGCCTTTCTGGCTTTTGCCGTCCTGATTGCCGGGCCATCATTCGCGCAGCTGGTCGAACCGAACCAGATCGGGTTGCGGATGGGACACGTGCACCTCGCCGTAAAGGACGTCGAGGCGCAGAAACACTTCTGGGTCGGCATCATGGGCGGCGCGCTCGTCAAGAACGGCCCGCTGGAGCTGATTCAGTTCCCTGGTGTCTACATCATGCTGCGGAAAGTGGATGGGGACATCGCGCCACCCGCCGGATCGATCGTCAACCACTTCGGCTTCATCGTGAAGGACATGCCGGCGGCGCTCGCCAGGTGGAAGGCCGCCAATCTCACGATCGATCCAACCGAGAATCCCAACGAGGTCTACGTGCATGGGCCAGACGGCATCCGGGTGGAAGTCTATGGCGAGCCTGCACTGCCGACGCCGGTCAGCATGAACCACATTCACTACAACGCGCCGGACATTCCGGCGATCAAGTCGTGGTACGTGAAGGCGTTCGGCGCGAATCCGGGCCGGCGTCCATGTGTCGCCTGCCTTTCCAGGCCGGCCATGATCGAAGCGGGTGACCTTCCCGGAGTGAACCTGACGTTTTCCGGCACCAGGACGCCGGTCGTTCCCACCAAGGGACGTTCGCTGGACCACATCGGCTTCGATGTGCTCAACCTCGATGAATTCGTGAAGGGTCTCGAGGCCAGGGGAATCATGATCGATGCCCCCATCCGCCAGGTGCCGAACGCGAAAACGAGAGTGGCCTTCCTCAGCGATCCCTGGGGAACGTACATCGAACTCACCGAAGGGCTTGCGCCTTAGTCAACCAGCGTAGGCCGGAGCGGCTACCGGCGCACGACAACCGAGGTATGCGTGGACGAGTATCTCGACGCGGCAGTAGCCGAAGCCGAGGCAGGGCTGGCCGAAGGCGGAATTCCCATTGGCTCGGTTCTGGTCCACGAAGGCCGGATCATCGGCCGCGGACATAATCGACGCGTGCAGCGAGGGAGCGCGATTCTCCACGGGGAGATGGACGCGCTGGAGAACGCAGGCCGCCTCGCCCCGGCCGTGTACGCGAGCAGCGTGCTCTATACCACCCTGTCTCCATGTGCGATGTGCTCGGGCGCGATCCTGCTCTACGGCATCCGGCGCGTCGTCGTGGGAGAGAACGTCACGTTTCGCGGGGAAGAGGAGCTCCTGCGCGCGCGTGGAGTGACGGTCCGCGTGGTACACGACGACCGCTGCATCGCCCTGATGCGGCGGTTCATTCAGGAGCATCCGGCACTGTGGAACGAGGACATCGGACGCGATTAGCTCGCTATGTTGCCACTCAAGACGCTTGCGGGACAGCTGATTGGGTACCTCGCAGCGCTGACGCTGGCGGGTTTCATGATCACCGCGGGCGCTCCTGTCAACTGGGCCGTCATGGTTCCAGACGATGTGCACACGTACGGCATCAGATCCAGGCGGGGCGCTGATCTGTTCTTTACCCCTGCGGTTGGATGGTTCATCGAGCATGGACTGTGGGTCTGTCTGGTGCTCGCAGTGCTCGCGATGGTCGCGGAGATCATCGGTCGAAGGCTCACGGGGAGCGTCGAGTCGGCGGCGGGTTGAAACCGCTCTATCAAGTCGTACACGCAGGCGCCTGAAGGCGTTCTCGCGATGAGGGGGACAGATGACCGCGACTATCAGCTACGTCAACGAGATCGACGAGATCACCACGGTGATGCAGGCCTACATCGAAGGCGCACGCACAGGCAAAGGCGCGGCGATGAAGCCCGCGTTCCATGACGACGCGACGATTTTCGGATACGTGGGTCCCGATCTGTTCAGCGGTCCGATTCAGGGCCTCTACGATTGGAACGATCAGAACGGCCCGGCCACCGGCATCCAGAGCCGATTCACCAGCATCGATGTGGTCGGCACGGTCGCCAGCGTGCGGCTCGACACCGACGACTGGACGGGACACCGCTTCACCGATTTCTTCAACCTCGTGAAGATCGATGGGCAGTGGAAGATCGTCAGCAAAGTGTTCTACCTGCACCCCTGAGGCGTGATGGCCACCCTCGGCCGACGTGTCGTAAACCGACAGACTCCTCAGGTGACGGCGATGATCAAAGGTGCGATCGCGTTGGCAGTTGCGCTTGTGTGTCAGCCGGCCCCCGGGTTGGCGCAAGCCGGACCAGCGGGCACCGGCTCACCGCAGGAGCGGATCGTTCTCAGCTACTTTCACGACGTGCTGGATGGCCGGAAGATCGGGCTGCTCGACCGCCTGTTTCTTGCGGACTGCACCATCTACCGGCCCGAGGGCACGGTGAAGGGCATGTCCGGCATCAGGGGCGTCGTCGAACGGAACATCGCCGCCTACTCGCAGTTCGCGACCGAGGTGCACGACGTGTTCGAGTCGGGCGACCGCGTGGTCGTGCGAATCACGCACCGCGCGACCGGGGCCGGTGTGTTCCGCTCGAGAGTCGGCGACTACGACGTGAAGGGGCGACAGGTGACCTGGGACGCCATTGCGATCTTCCGCATGCAGAACGGGAAGATCGCTGAGGAGTGGGTGAACCGCGACGAACTGGGAATCCTGCTGAGCGCTGGCGTCCTCAAGCCGAACTAGCCGGCGATGCCCCACGCCATTGAACCGCGGCAGGCTCGGGCAGCCATCGGATTCACGGTGAAGTCGGGGTGGGCGAGTGCCGTGCTGCTCGCAGGCCCGGCTGCAGCGCCTCGCGTCGTGGACAGTTGCCGGCTCGAACTGAGCGACCCGGAGATGCCGGAGTGCCGGCAGCCGTACCACGCCGGGTTCGGATCGGCTCGCGAAGCGGGGCCGGAGCTCTCACGCCTGGTTGCCGCCGTGAAGCGGTTCGGAGCGCGGTCGGTGACGGGCGCGATCCGACGGTATCGGGCCGCGGGCTATCGCGTGCAGCGGGCGGGCGTCATCGTGGGCAGCTTGATCGATCCCCAGCGCATTGCGAACGATCACATCCGAATCCATGCACTCGAAGGCCAGCTGTTTCGTCATGTCCTGACGGCTGCTTCGGCTCGAAGCGGCGTTACGTGCTCGGTCTGGCGTGATCGCGATCTGTTCGCGCTGGCGGCCCAAAACCTGAAGCAGCCGGAACAGCGGATTCGCGAGACGGTGGCAAGGTTGCGCGAGGGAGTAGACGGTCCGTGGCGAGCCGAGCAGAAGGCGGCCGCGCTCGCCGCCTGGCTCGTCCTGGCGGTTCGCACCCGGCAGCGGGCATGAGCCATACGGTCCTGGATTCGGGCCTCCAGGGCGGTTCGCACGAGGTGCGCATCCCGGAACGGGATTCTGGCTACAATCCGGCACCCGCGTTGGCCACCACATGTCAGGAGGCCGCAGATGGATCGCACCAGACGCAAACTTCTCAAGACCGGCGCCGCGGCAACCATGATGGCGGCCGCGCCGCGTGTGCTTGCACAACAGGTCGAACGAGCAGGAGCTGCCATGTCCTTCTATGAGAGAGGCCCCGTTCGCATCCACTACGAGGTGGCCGGCACGGGCTTTCCTCTGCTGCTCATCGCCGGCGGTGGATTGAACTCGACGATCGCAAGCCTTGCCAATCCGTTCAATCCGATCGACGAGTTCAAGAACGAGTACCGGTGCATCGCGTCGGACCTGCGCAACGCCAACAGCGGACAGTCCTCCGGCCCGCTCGAGATCGATCGGCCGTGGGACGCCTACACTGACGATCACCTGGGACTGATGGATCACCTCGGCATCCAGAAGTTCATGGTCATGGGCTTCTGCATCGGCGGTCCCTTCATCTGGAATCTGCTGCGCCGGGCGCCGGATCGCGTCGTGGCGGCCGTGCTGGCGCAGCCCAGCGGGTCTCGTCCGGAGATGCGCGACTACTTCTACGAGACGAACATCAAAGGGTGGGGACCCGAGCTGGTCAAGCGTCGGCCCGAGATCACGATGGAGATGGTGGACCGCTTCCTCACCAGGATGTATCGCACCAACGCGGACTTCGTCTTCACCGTCACGCGCGACTTCGTGCGCCAGTGCCAGACGCCGATCCTGATCCTGCCGGACGATATTCCGGCGCACCCGTACGCCGTTGCGATGGAGGCCGCGATGCTCGCGCCGAAGGCTGAAGTGAGCATATTCCCGTGGAAGGAGCCGAAGGAGCGGATTCCTCTGGCGGTGCGCCAGATACGCTCCTTCCTTCGTGCGCACAGGCCCGATCTCACCTGATCGCGCGACCGCTCATTTCTCAACGAGAGGATGCTTTGCGGGCGCGCCGCGGCCTTTCGAGCTGTCGAACCCAGCCGTTTCACATACGGCTGCGTCGCGTCATACACGACGGTGAGCAGCCCGCGCTCGTGCGACTACAATCGGAACCTCGCGGCCGACGCCAGAGGCCGCCGCCTGCCGACGCACGCCAACCATTCCAGAGGTGATGCGATGAGACGCGCACTGCTGCCTTTGCTTGTCGTTATGGCCGCGAGCTGCAGCGACGACGACAACAGAATGCCGACAGGACCGTCGGCCATGACCATGAGTTTTTTCGTGACCAGCGTGACGAGCGTGACCGGCAACCTCGGGGGGCTCGCCGGCGCCGACGCCACCTGCCAGCGGCTCGCTACCGTCGTGGGACAGGGCTCGCGCGTGTGGCGCGCGTATCTCAGCGTCGAGCGCGACGCGACGAACAACAACCTGCCAACGCATGCGAGGGATCGGATCGGTCCGGGGCCCTGGTACAACGCGGACCGCGCGCTCATCGCCAATAGCGTTGGAGAGCTCCACGCCCGCACCGGCGATGCCAACCTGTTCGTCGACGAGTTCGGCCGGCGTATCAACGGGCAGTGGACCGGATCGCCCGCACCGGTCGAACACGACATCCTGACCGGCTCGACCGGCGATGGCAGTCTCGCTCCAGGCCTGACGTGCTCGGACTGGACCTCGGGCGGCGCCGACGTCGTGGCGCAGGTCGGGCACTCTGACGGGATGGGCCCGAATGCAGAACATGGCCCCCCCACTGTCGTCGTGGAACTCGGCGCACACCAATCAGAACTGCTCGAACACGGCGCCGCGCGGAGGGGCGGGACGCTTCTACTGCTTCGCGCGGTAGCACGATCGCGGACCAGCGTGGCGTCGGCAGAAATGAACGCGTGGCACTCGTCGTTCTCCTGCGAGGCGTCAACGTCGGCGGTCACCGCACCGTCCGGCCTTCTGCGCTCGCTGCGCCACTCGTGCACCTCGGCGCGGTGAACATGGGCGGCGCCGGCACCTTGGGGTTGTACCGCCGGCAGATGAAGGTCATCAGCTGCCTCGGGATGCTGGACCGGCTGTTCGGGGTGACGGTCATGACGCGCAACTGGAACATCCTGGGCGCGATCGCCAGCGTCGTACACGACAATCCACCGATAAAATAGGCGCCCATTCAGCGTCCATGGCGCTCGCACCCGGTACCCGCCTCGGTCCCTACGAAATCGTCTCGCTGCTCGGATCGGGCGGCATGGGTGAGGTCTACCTCGCGCACGACCCGCGGCTCGGGCGGCACGTCGCGGTGAAGATCCTCCCCGCGGAGTTCTCGAGCGATCCCGATCGCCTGTGGCGGTTCGAGCGCGAGGCCCGCGCGGTCGCGTCGCTGAACCACCCGCACATCTGCACGGTCCACGACATCGGCGAGCACGAGGGACACCGCTACCTCGTGATGGAGCGCCTCGAAGGGGAGACGCTCGGCAGCCGCATCGAGGCGCAGCCGCTGCCGGTGCCGTTGCTGCTCGACCTCGCCGGTCAGATCGCCGACGCGCTCGACGCCGCGCACAACGCAGGCGTCGTCCATCGCGATTTGAAGCCGGCCAACATCTTCGTCACGAGGCGCGGCGAGGCGAAGCTGCTCGACTTCGGCCTTGCCAAGGTTGCCGAGGGTGAGACGGCCGCACCGGACGGCGCGACGATCGCTCCGAGTCAAGACTCGCTTGCCACCACGGCCCCCCCGCGGGGCGCCACGACCGTCGGGATGTTGCTCGGGACAGCCGCCTACATGAGCCCGGAGCAGGCGCGAGGCGAACCAGTCGACGCGCAGACCGACCTCTTCTCCTTCGGCGCGGTGCTCTACGAGATGGCAACCGGCCGGCCCGCCTTCATCGGAAAGACGATGGCGACGCTGTTCGACCAGATCCTGAACAAGGATCCCGAACCGCTGGTGTCCGTCAATCCGGCGATGCCGCCGGAGCTTTCGCATATCGCGGCAAAGGCGCTCGAGAAGAATCGGGAACTGCGCTACCGGCGCGCCGCCGACATCGTCACGGACCTGAAGGGTGTGCGCCGCGACTTCGTGCCGGGGCCTGCGACGGGCAGCGCTGGTCCCGTTGCCGCGGGCGCCGCATCGGCCGCGCCCCTCGAAGCGCGAGCGCCCTCGCCTGGAGTGCCGGCCTCGGCTCACGACCGGCCTTCGTGGCGTCGGCTTGCGGCAGCCGCTGCCGTCGTCGCGGTCCTGGCCGGCTACGCGCTGTGGCAGTGGAGCGGCGCAGGTTCGAACGCGCCGACCGGGCAGGTCGCGTTCGAACGGCTGCAGGTGACGCAGCTCACCTCGTCCGGAAACGCGTTCCTTCCGACTGTCTCTCCGGACGGCAAGTACGCTGTCTACCTGCAGATCGAGGCCGACGGCACGAGCCTGTGGCTTCGTCAGGTTGCGGCGACGAACAGCGTCAGGCTCGTCGCGCCAGACGGTCCGCGCTCGCCTCGCGCTCCTACGATTGGACCCGACGCGACCTTCGTGGACTACCTGCGCGGCGACGGCGCCATCTGGCGCGTGCCGTTTCTCGGCGGCACGCCGAAGCAGATCGTCGAGCGGGCATCCACGCCGCTTGCCTGGTCGCCGGACGGCCAGCGCATGACGTACGTGCGGCCGAGCGCGTCCGGGCGTGGCCAGGATCTGGTGACGGCGGATCGCGACGGGGCAGACGTGCGCGCGGTCGCCGAAGGGACCTCGTTCGCTACCGGGATGCCCGGAGGGACCTTCTTCGCGCCGTCGTGGTCGCCCGACGGTCGCCGGATCGCGATGTTCCAGCGGCTCGGCGAGGACGTGCGCGACATCGGGATCCGCGTTTTCGAAGTCGAGGGCGGGGAGTCGCGCGTCGTCAACACGCGCGGCGACGTGCCGCTCGGACTGAGCTGGTTCGACGATCGGACGCTGCTCATCGCCCAGGCGCTCGAGACCGGAACCCCGAGCCAGTTGTGGCGCATCGCCTATCCAGGCGGTGAGCGCACGCGCCTGAGCAACGACACGACGCGCTACTCGGACATCTCGCTTGGTGCCGGTGGCGACGTTCTGGTTGCGGCGCGCCCCGAGACACGGGTCGCGATCTGGGTCGGCGACACCAGCGGGAGCGGGCGCGACATCGTGAGATCGACCCCGTTCCTGTCGTCGGCGTTTCAGTACGCGACCGTCGGCTGGGACGGAGCGCGCCTGCTGTTCACGCACACGCTGAACGGCCGCTACGAGATCTTCCGCGTCGATCCGGACGCCGGTACGCCGGAACCGGTCGTTGCGGGGCGCGAGTTCTCGGTCGCCGGCGACGGGACGATCGTCTTCCGCGCGGTTGGCGAAGGTGACGGGCTCTGGAAGGTCGGGCGCGACGGGCAGCGGCCGGTCGAACTGGCGAAGGGGTCGGTCAGCTATCCGGCCATCAGCACCGATGGGCAGCAGATCGTGTACAGCGCACGGCTGGGCGAGGCCCAGCCGCTGCGGCACCTGGCCGCGGGCGGGGCGCAGACGCAGATGCTGCCGTCGCTCAGCATCAACGGGTTCTCGGACATCTCGCCGGACGGCCGCTCCATCATCGTTCTCGACAGCGGCAAGTGGGCGATCTGCGAGTTGCCGGCGTGCGCGTCCCGCCGGCCGATCGCTCCGGTAGTGGGCGGGCGTCCGCGGTGGATGCCGGATGGAAAGGCGTTCAGCTACTACGACGCGGTATCCAACACGATCCTGTGGTCGCAGCCGATCGACGGATCGGCACCCCGCCAGATCATGCGCGTGACAGGGGACGGCATGATCGGCTTCTACGCGTGGTCGCCGGACGGAAAGCGCCTCGCGATTGCGCGCGCCACGCAGAGCAGCGACATCGTGTTGTTCACGGGGCTCAAGGGCGAGTAGGCACGCTTGCGGATTGTCGCCGCCATTCTGACTGGCGTTGGCATTCTCCTGGCGGGCAACCTGCCGTGGGGCGTGCTCGCCGCGCGCAACTTTCTCGTGTGGACGTCGGTGCCGTGGGCCGTCGTCCCCATGGCTCTGTACCTATTGGCGTACTGGCGATTCATCAGCGGCGCCTGGGGCCTTGCTGACACCGCGTCAACGCGGCGCAGCTATCTCCGAGCCAGGCGGCTGTCCGCGCCGATGTGGGCCCTCGCGATCGGAGCCGGCGCTCTCGGCTTCGTCGCGTTGATCGCGCTGCTCGCACTCGCTGCGCGCCTGGTCCGCCTGCCGGCGTCCGCGCCCATTCCGACTCCCGCCGCCATGCCGGCGGCTACCGCGCTTCTTCTGCTCGCGATGCAATCGATCGTGGCAGGCGTCACCGAGGAGGCAGCGTTCCGGGGCTACATGCAGAGCATGATCGAGCGAGCGCATGGCGTTGCCGTTGCCATTCTCGTGAACGGCGTGGTGTTCGGCCTGCTGCACTTCGGCAATCACCCCGGCGACGTCCTGCTGATGCTGCCGTACTATGTGGCGGTGTCCGCTGTGTACGGTGGGCTGACGTGGGCTGCGGACTCGATCCTGCCTGCACTCGTCCTCCACTGCGCCGGCGACGTCGTTGTCCTCACCCGCTGGTGGGCGACTGGACTCCCGGAGTGGCAGGTGACCCCGACGCCGCCAGCGCTGGTGTGGCACAGCGGCGTCGATGCGTCGTTCGTCGCGACAGCGATCGTCGCGGCGGTGCTGTCGGCGCTCGTCGTAGTGGCTTACGGGGCGGTCCGCCGCAGGAGGGTAAGGGCAGGCGACCTGGTGCCGATAACGGACGTGCGATGACGTTGCTGTTTCGCCTCGTGGCAACCCCGATCAGCGGGGTTTCTACCTTCTACTTTGTGTTCTGGACCGCTGGCGCGCTTCTCTTCTCCGGGGGGGCAATGTCGGTGTAGTTGGCCGTCGCCCTGGTTGCTCGATTCGTGTGGATGCACCTAGTAGTCGAACACGTGCTCGATCCCCGGATCGCCGACGGGATAGGCGCGTAGCAGGGTCGCCAGTTCCTTCACCTTCACATCGACGATCACGCGCTCGCCACCGAAGCCATTGCGTGTCATCCGCAGGATGATCGTTCCGTGTGCGATCCGTGACAGCCCCTCGCCTGGCACCGTGATCGTCGCCATGATGTCGTCGTTCCCAGCGATCTCATCGATCGAGCCGCCCTGCATCGCGATTGCCGCGAGGATGCGGGTGAAGCGATCGTAGCGTGGCGTGTCGATCTCGATGCCGCCACCGCGCTCGCCGACGATCGTGACATCAGGTAATGCGGCGAGCGCCTTCGCGTCGATTCCGCTGACGACGCTGTGGATCGTGAGCGTCGCGGGCGATGCGGCGGCCGCTCCAGCGAGCACCTTCGCATACGCCGCCTTGGCCATGAACTCCGCGCCGATGCCGAGACGCCGCTCCCATCCCCGAATCAGTCCATCGACCGGCGCGTGCCACAGGTCTCCCGCTTCGCGCCCGAACGGGTATCGGTACCACGGCGTCTGCCGCAGGAACGAACCATAGTCGGCCGCCATCTCCGCCACCACACGGTCCTGCGGCGTCTTGATCGGCCCCCGCCACCACGCCGTCATGCGGCCGATCGACTCCTCGTAGGCGGCCTTGATCGCCATCTCCACCGTGAAGCTGACGCCGATCGTGTGGATCGTGGCTCGTGTCCCCACATCGGCGCCGCCGTGCGCGTCCGCCACCTCCATCAACGCACAGGCGGACCGCCAGAACCCAGCGATGCTCGGAACGTAGTCGAACGCATGCTCGTCGCCGGTCTTGAGCGTCTCCGCGATGCCGTCGTACGCGTAGACGATGTGCCACTCGGGATAGGTGAGATAGGTGTTCGCTTCACGACGTTGCGACGGGGGATCGGTGATCAGTGGCGTGTACGCCTGCGCGCTGCCGCCGTCACCACGACAGGCGAGCTCGACGTAGGCCACTGGTACGAGCAGCAGCGCAACGCCGGCGATGCCGGCGAGCAGCGGCCACTTGAGAGCTCGCCAGAGCACCCGTCGCCAGCGGGCCTTGAGCGCCATCGCGATCAGTGCGCCTCAGCGCGGAAGCGCCGGCTTGCGAAGATAGCGAACGCGCCGCCCGCGATGTGGGGCAGGTTCGCCAGGATCTTGAAGCCGAAGGGCAGATCGAGCACCCCGTGATTGACGATGCCCAGATCGAGGTAGCCCGATCCGGTCGCCAGTCCGAGAAGGCCGTCGAGCAGATAGAGCAGGCCGAAGTAGAAGAGGAAGATTCGCGACGCGCGGCTGGAGATGGCGGCGCTGATTCCCGCCCACAACCCCGACGCGACATGGAGTGCATCGTCGAAGACGTCGAGCGCGAAGATGCCGAACGCACGTCCTTCGGCGTCGGTCAGTCCTGGTATGTAGTTCAGCGACGCTGCGGCCAGCAGGATGACCATGTAGGCGAACGCCGTGACACGCAGTCTGCCCATGAGACGCCCTTCCTCACACCCGCGCGAAATATCCGTCCCAGAGCTGGTTGCGAAACAGGAGATCGCGGTCGACCTCGCGCTTCCTCGCGGCGAACTCCGCCGCACGCGGATAGCCGCGCGTCAGCTGGTCGAGCGATGCATGCGGCCGGTACGGTAGATAGTAGGTTCCGCCGATGTCGAGCACGCGCTCGATGAGCTCGTGCGTCATGCGCGCCATGTCGGCCTCGCCCCTCACCGTCTTCTCCTGCGAGAAGAGTAGTACCGCAGCAATCCGCGGCTCCGGCGCGTACGCGAGGATGCTGTCGCGATCGGCGGCGACGTACCGCAGCGTGATGTTCAGCAGCTGCTGATATGACGAGGGGATCACCTCCTGGCAGGCCGCGACGAAGTCCGCGAAGCGTTCAGGAGCGACGAAGTACTCATGCAGGATGTCGGTGCGAGCCGGATCGCGATCGTCGAGCGTGACCACCGGCTCGTTCATCAGGCTGTTGCGCGTGGCGTCGCCGGCAAGCGCAGGCCCGATGCCACTCTCGCTCCACCAGCGCAGACGCTTGACCCAGTCGGATCCGACCTGCTCTCGGAAAAGGTAGCGCGACGAGCGGCTGACGAAGCCGGATCCGGATGCGGGGGGAATTGTGCCCTGGTCGCGCGCGGGCCGGTACGTGATCAGGAGCGCCCGCTCGAAGAAGCGATCGAGCGCCACGTCCATGCGCCCATACGCCATCTGGATGCTCGCATCGGACGCGAGCTGCTGCATGAACCGACCGCCGAGATCGCGTCCGCTCATCGTCTCGAAGGTGGGTGTGAGCAGGACGTTTGGCACCATCTCGACTTCCAGCTCGGTAATGACGCCGAAGAGGCCGTATCCGCCCATGGCATGGCGGAAGAGGTCCTCGTTCTCCGTCCGGGAACAACGGACGCTGGCGCCGTCCGGCAGCAGCATCGTGACCGCCCGGACGGTGCTGCCGCATCCGCTGAACGGCACCGGCCAGCCGTGCGCGTTGACCGAGAACGTGCTCGCCACGCCGAAGTCGTTGTTCGACTGCATGACGGCCGGCGAAAAACCGATCGCATCGAGCTTGGTGATGATTGCCGACCAGCGCGCACCGGCGCCCACTCGGTACGCCTTTCCCGCGGTGTCGGCCTCGAGCCACACCTGGTCGAGCGTGACCGCTGTTCCGTTCTTCGCCAGGCTCTGTCCGCCCATCGAGTGACGCGCCGTGCTCGCGATCAGTGGCCTGCCCGCGGCGCGAGCCTCGGCCATCGCCGCGCGAAGACGTTCGACGACGGTCTGTTGAGGCTCGTCGGTCAGCGACACGTGCGACGCGACGGGGGTTGGAGACAGCTCGCTCGCGTCGTTGAGCGTCAGCCCGTGTCCCGCGGCGGCAACGTTATCGGCCGCCGGAAACGGAGGACCGGGATGGCTGGTGGGTGACAGGGTACTGCCGCCCGACGACTGCTCCAACCCCGGCGGACGCGCCGAGCAGGAGCGCGCGCCGGGTCAGGCCTCTGGACCGCGGTTTCATCTCGTGTGTGCCCTGGATTCGGTTGTGAGAATACCATCGGGTCGCCTGAACGTTGAGGTTGTCGGCGCTCGTCGCAGTGGCATACGCTGCCGTCCGGCGGTGGAAGTCCACACGCACATGAGAGCGAGCTGAACCACACGTGACTATTGGCGAACACCCGGATCCCGACGGCCGCAAGGCGCCCGACCACCACTTGTTCGGTCATGGCCGGCTCTCCTACATTCAGATTCCGGCCGTGAACGTTCGAGAGTCCGGCGCCTTTTACGCCGCCGTCTTCGGATGGGAGATTCGCGGTGGCGGCACCGACGAGCACCTCAGTTTCACTGATGCCACGGGCGACACGATCGGCGCCTGGGTCACTGGCCGTACGGTGTGGCGCGAGCCTGGTGTACTGCCGTACATCTACGTCCACGAACTCGATGCCATCGTCGAGCGGATTCAGGCCAGCGGCGGCCGGATCGTCCGGCCGCCGTATCCGGAAGGGGATCTGCTGGTTGCGACCTTCCGGGACCCGGCAGGCAACGTCATGGGGCTCTGGCAGCGCGGTCCGCGGATGGATCCACGGTGAGGGTTAACCACTAACTGCATCTGCCGATGGCGTGGCTCCCAGCCATGCGACGGCTTGACGCCATACGCAGCTGATGGAGGTGTCATGACGGTTCGGGCATCTGTCGCACTCGTGTTCGCCCTGCTCGCCGCCGCGCCATCGCACGCGCAGGATGCGGCTCCCGAAGCCGCAATCCGCGCCATCGTCGCCGAGCAGGCCACCGCATGGGACGCGGGAGACGGCGCGAAGTACACCAGCCGTGTCTCGGCCGACGTCTCGTTCACGAACCTGTTCGGCATGGTCATGTACGGCTCTCAGGCCTTTGTGGCCCGACACAACGAGATCCTGTCGACCTTCTACAAGGGAACGACGAAGCGGCATCGCGTTCGCCGCGTTCGTTTCGTCACAGCGGACGTCGCCATCGTCGACATCGACAACGAGGTGCACGGCGTGAAGGCCATGCCGGCCGGCATCGCCGTTCCAGCGGACGGAGTCGTGCGAACGCAGCTGATGGAGGTGTTCGTCCGCAGGGGCGGGCGGTGGGAGATCGATGCGTATC
This sequence comes from uncultured Acidobacteriota bacterium, assembly GCA_963748265.1. Lineage (GTDB taxonomy): Bacteria > Acidobacteriota > Vicinamibacteria > Vicinamibacterales > CAVVIG01 > CAVVIG01. The sequence continues at coordinate 259,614 of CAVVIG010000011.1, forward strand.
ACAACGTCGACCTCAAGCCCGCGGCCAAGCCATAGACAGCCGTGCACGAGACGAGGCACGTGTCAGTACGTAGGGTCGGGTCTCAAGACCCGACCCTACACGACCGTGGCGGCGAACGTGATTGAGGGAACCGACGTGGCTGACGACGGCCGAGTGGTGATCTCCGTGATGCTGGCGGTGGCTGATGCACCCGCGGCGTTCGAGTGGTACAAGCTGGCGCTTGGGGCGAAGCAACTGTGGAACCTCGGCTCCGTCATCGGCATGGAGATCGCCGGCGCCCCCATCTTCCTCGGCGAGCCGGAACGGAATGGCTGGGAGACTCCGTTGAAGCTCGGATTGCCGTCCGTCAGGGTGGAGATGTTCTGCGACGACCCGGACGCGATGATCGCTCGCGCTGTTGCGGCCGGCGCGCAAGGCGATGTCGATCCAGTCCGGAACCACCAGATGCCCTGGGGAACCCACCGCCAGGGCGGCTTTATCGACCCTTTCGGGCACAGGTGGCTGGTGGGCGATCGATCTCCCCTGGAGCGGCATCCCTGAGGCGGCGATGAACGACCTCTCGACCCTCAAAGCGCTCATCGAAGCCGCGTTCAGCGGCGGCGTCTACCCGGGCGACTGGTGCCTGATCAACGGCCGCGAAGGGACCGAGCCCGCGCTGCTCGAAGAGGAATTCAAGGGCAAGTCCGACTGGCGCACGCTCGACCCGACGTTCATCGACCGGGCCCCCGACGGTTTCGGCACCGCGCTGCACTTCTTCTCCGACGAGGCGTTCAGGTTCTACCTTCCCGCATTCATGCTCGCCGACCTCGACGGCAAGCTGCAGCAGGCAGACGTCGTCTTCGCGCTGACACACGGGTTCGACAACGAGTCGCGCGACGGGAAGATCAACCCGCGGCGCTACGGTGAGCGCACCTGGTTCGACTACGCGCGCTACAAGTACCGCGATGTTCACGGCCAGCGAGGCGACGGCGATAGTCAGCTACCTCACCTGCAAAGCCGCGACCGACGCGATCACCGACTTCGAAAAAGGGCGGATCCGCGAAGCACTCGACAATTACTGGGCCGGGCGAGCGGCCTGAAGACGGACAGACGCCAGTGCGGCAGACCCGAGGACCGATGCGCGGATCGCATGCCAGCGTCGTTGCTGCCTTGCTCGAATCACCCGAGCCGTCGATTCGCTGGAAGGTTCGTGCGAACGTGCTTGGCGAGGACGTTCGGTCGCGCGCCTTGCGCGCGCTCCGCGAAGAGATCCGGGTGTCGCCGAGAGTGCGGGCCCTGCTCGCTCGCCGCGACGCCCGCGGTCGCATCACGGCTAAACGCGGGGTGTACGACAAATGGCAGGGCGCGCACTGGATTCTCGCGAGCCTCGCCGACCTCGGATATCCGGAGGGGGACGACTCGCTGCTGCCGGTCCGGGATCAGGTCCTCGACTGCTGGTTGAGTCGCGAGTTCTACGAGGAGTTCGAGGCCACCGGTAAAGCGGATGCCTACAGGAGGGCCGGCGTTCCTGTCATCAGAGGGCGGCCGCGGCGTTGCGCATCGCAGCAGGGCTACGCGCTCTACTACCTGATCGTCCTGGGGCTCGCCGACGACCGCGTGCACGACCTCGCGGAACGCCTGCTCCACTGGCAGTGGTCGGACGGCGGGTGGAACTGCGACAAGAAGCCGGACGCTGCGAAGTCGACGTTCATCCACACGATTCACTGCATGCGCGCCCTTGCGCTGTACGGCCAGCGGTTCAGGAAGCGTGACGCGACCGCCGCGGCGCAGCGGGCCTCGGAGATCTTCCTCTCGCGCAGCCTGTTCAGACGTCGTTCCAACGGCGCCGTCATGAAGGCGGAATTCACGAAGCTCCACTACCCGCTGTACTGGCACTACGACATCCTGTCCGGCCTGCGCGTGATGTCGGAAACCGGTCATCTCGACGATCCGCGCTGCGGGCCCGCGCTCGACCTCCTCGAGCGGAAGCAGCTGGCCGACGGCGGATGGCCGGCGGAGAGCCGGTACTACAGCGTCAGCAAGGAGATCAGGCTGAATGCGGACTACGTGGACTGGGGCGGGACCAGTGCGAAGAAGATGAATCCATGGGTGACGGCGGATGCGCTGGCGGTCCTCGTGAAAGCGGGCAGAGCGCAGCTCTAGTGCGCGCCATCGACTAGAGTGTGACATGCCTCGTGCTGCCATCGTTGTCGCGCTCGTGGGGTATTTCGCGGCGTCCACCGCATCCGCCCAAACCACGGGAGCCGGCTACGACGCCCTCACTCCGTCACTCGCCAGCAACGCCAGGACGATGCACGCGACGATCCGGCGGGACCTGGCTGAAGCCGCTGAGAGCATGCCGGCGGAGGATACGGATTCCAGCCGACGCCGCAGGTCCGCACGTTCGCGCAGCTCATTGGCCACGTCACCAACGCGAACACGTTCTTCTGCTCGCAGGCCGGAGGCGAGAAGCCGTCATCGACCACCAATCAGGAACGGGTGACGTCGAAGCCGGCTCTGATTGAAGCACTCAAAGAATCGCTGGCGTTGTGCGACCGCGTCTACGGTGCCACCAGCGACGCCAACTTCAACCAGCCGATCGAGATGTCGGCGGGCGCCGGCATGGGGCCCGGCAAGACGGTCCGCGGCGCCATCCTGATGTTCAACGTCGCGCACAACAACGAGCACTACGGCAACATCGTGGTCTACATGCGCCTGAAGGGACACGTGCCGCCTTCGACGGCGAGGACGCAGCCGCCCGCGAGGTAGACGCTCTGATGATGCAGGCGCTTCAGCAGTGGTCGTTCGCCCGTGTTCTGCTGATCTCCGGCGCCTGGGTCCTTCTGTGCGTGCTGGCGGCCGCAGCCTGGCTCCTGTTCCAGCTCCGCGGTCTTGCCTCCGCGCCTTCCGCGGGCAGTGGCGGCATCGGCGTGGTGTCAGCTGGATTCAGCGAGCTGCTGATCGCGATCCCGTTCCTTCCGCCGATCGCGCTGATCCTTGCGTGGCTGGCCGCGCGCTGGCTCTGACCCGCCCGATGCTGCAGACGTCCTCCCCTTCGGCGTTGCCCCAGTATTCAATCGGCCGGGTCGCCGGCGTGTGGGCCGCGGCTGCCTTGCCGATGGCTGCACTCAGCTGGGTGTTCAATCCGCTGCTCGACGGGCCGATCGATGCCGCGACCGGCATCGCCGGCACGGCGCGCCTCCTGTTGATCACCATCGGGCTCGCCTGGCAGTGCGTTCTGGTGATCCTGCTCGTCCGGCGCGAGGCCCCGAGGCTGTCGTGGCCGGTTCTTCGCGAACGCCTCTGGCTCGGTCCACCCATCAGTCCCCGCACAGGTCAGCCCGACGCGCGCCTCTGGCTGTGGCTCGGGCTGCTGATGCCGCTGTTCGCGCTGTCGGTCTTCCTGGTCGCGCCAGCCGTCAATCGCGCGTGGCTCGCGGTCTTCCCCTTCTTCGCCGAACCGCCCGAGTTCAGCATGGCGCAGCTCTTCACCCCTGCCGCACGCGGTTCGCTCGAAGGCGCGTGGTGGTTCTACGGACTGTTCCTCCTGATGGCGCTGCTCAACACGGTGGTCGGCGAGGAGATGCTGTTCCGGGGCGTGCTGCTGCCGCGCATGCACGCCGCGTTCGGCCGTTGGGACTGGGTTGTCAACGGAGCCATTTTCGGCGCGTATCATCTCCACCAGCCGTGGGGGATGGCGGGTTCGATCGTCAACGGCGTCCTGCTCTTCGCGCTGCCGACCAAGCGCTTCCACAGCACCTGGATGGGGATCGCGGTGCATTCGACGCAGAGCATCTACTTCGCCCTGGTCTTCCTGCCGATTCTGCTCGGCCGCGCGTGACCCCTCAGCGCGTGGCGTAACATCGGCCGGCGAGGCCGTGCCATGGATGCGAAACACATCACGCCCATCCTGAACGTATCCAGCCTGTCCGAAAGCTTCGCCTGGTTCGAGAAGCTCGGCGTGGCGCTATCTGGCATTTGCGTATGACGAGCACTGGCACCATCGGGGCCAGCTGTACACCTACCTCCGGCTGCTCGGCAAGGAACCACCGATGCTCTACGACTACGGCACCGAGTGACGTCTGACAGGCGGGATCGTTCGACTGAGCACGCGGGCCAGCGCCCGCTGGCACTCATCGCGCGATGAGCGGCGGCACCGTCTTCGGTGGCCGCCGCGGTGCGACCAGGCGTTCGTAGGCGAACGCCACCTTCAGCAGCATCGGCTCGCTCCAGGGCGTGCCGAGCAGGTCCATGCCCACCGGCAGGCCGTCGGCCGTGAACCCTGCCGGCATGCTCAGCGCCGGGAACCCGGTCGTTGCACTGAGCTGGCAGTTCGAGCCGGGCTGCCCCAGTCCGATCGGCGCCGATTTGCGGCGCAGTGTCGGGTACACGAATGCGTCGATGCCACGCTGGTTCATCACCTCGAGGATCATCTGCCGCGACTGCTCGCGCTTCGCCAGCGCCGCCCGGTACGTCTCCGAGTCGCGCGCGGGCACGTCGTTGGCGCGCTTCAACACCGTCTCGACCGCCGGATGATACTTGCCGCTCGACAGGATCTCGGCGAGCGAGTGCACCGGCGCTGCGGGATACTTCGCGAGGAAGTCCTGCAGGTCGAACTTGAACTCGGCGTTGATGACGCTCGTATCGCGCAGAAGATCCTCGACCGCACCGAACGGCATCTCCACGATCCCCGCGCCAAGCGACCGGATGTCCTCGAGTGCGTCGCGGACGATCCGCGCCACCTCCTCGTCTTCGGGCGTGTTGCCGAAGAGCGGCGTGAGCACGCCGATCGTCACGTCGCCCAGGCCGGCGTCACCCACCGATCCGTTGTACGTGCGCGGGATGTGCCCCTCGCTCTCGCGCGTGAGCTCGTCGGCCGGATCGAAGCCGACCGTGTAGTCCAGCATCAGCAGCAGATCGCCAACGGTCCGCGCGAGCGGTCCGCCGATGTCCTGGCTGTGTGCGAGCGGGACGATGCCATCGCGGCTCGAGAGGCCGAGGGTGCCGCGCAGCCCCCAGAGGCTGTTCTGCGATGAGGGATTGCGGATCGAACCGCACGTGTCGGTACCCAGGCCGGCCGCGGCGAAGCTCGCGGCCACCGCGGCACCGGTGCCTCCGCTGGAGCCACCCGGGTTGCGCGTCGGATCGTACGGATTGCGCGTCTGCCCGCCCGCGGAGCTGATCGAGGTGATGCCGTACGCGAGCTCGTGCAGGTTCGTCTTGCCGACGATGACGGCACCGGCGTCCTTCAGCCGCTTGACCATGAACGCGTCGCGTCCCGTCTGAAACCCGGCGAGCGCGAGCGACCCCGCCGTGGTCGGCATGCCGATCGTGGCGTAGTTGTCCTTCACGACGATCGGGATGCCGTGCAGCGGCCCGCGCACGCGTCCCGCACGCCGCTCGGCGTCGAGCGCGTCGGCCTCCTCGAGCGCCCGCGGGTTGAGCACGATCATCGCGTTCAGCTTCGGGCCGTCCTGGTCGTAGGCGCGGATGCGTGCGAGATACTTGTCGACGAGGTCGTGCGAGGTGACCGTTCCGATGCGCTGTGCCGCAAGCAGCTCGACGATGCTCTTTTCGAAGACATCGAAGGTGGCCGCTGGCGCCGCAGGAGGAAGGGGAGCAATCAGGCCGACCTGTGGCTGCGCTTGCGCGCCCAGTCCTGCCACCGCCAGCGTGACGGCGACAATCGCCCCGCTCATCGTCCTTCGGTTCGTCATGACGTCCTTTCGATCGTGAACACGTCGGATTCTAGCGCGCATGCGGCCGGAGCGTGAGCCAGAGCCGGGGCAATCCGGTTGCGCCGGTCATCGCCGGCGGCGAGAATGAGCGCTTCGGGTGAATCCGCGGCGACTGCCTCGAGAGGTCGCCGGCGAAGGGATGAGGCGATGAACAGCGTGGCCTACTTCGAGATCCAGGCAGACGACCCCGAGCGCGCCGTGCGTTTCTACGAGTCGGTGTTCGGGTGGCGGTTCACGAGAGAACCGGTCATCCCGATCCCGTACTGGCGAATCCAGACCGAGGGCGTGCGAGGAGGCCTGTTGAAGCGCCCGGCTCTGGCGCCGCCGCAGGGCACCGGCACGAACGCATTCGTCTGCTCGATCGAAGTTCGCGACTTCGACGCCACGGCCGGCGCGATTTCGCGCGGAGGTGGCATCGTCGCGATGCCGAAGTTCGCCGTGCCCGGTGTCTGCTGGCAGGGATACTTCGTCGATCCGGAGGGCAACACGTTCGGGCTGTTCCAGCCGGACACGTCGGCGAAATAGGCATGATGGAGTCGATGTCGAGGGGCCGATGAGCGACGCTGTGCGCGACGCCGAGGACATCGCGGCCTACTACGCACATGGCCTCGAACGTGACCGGCTGGCGGCCGGGGCGGGGGCGCTGGAGTTCGCGCGCACGCAGGCGCTGCTCGAGCGATGTCTCCCTCCATCGCCAGCGGTCATCGTTGACGCGGGCGGCGGTCCCGGCCGGTATGCTGCCTGGCTGGCGGAGCGTGGATACCAGGTGCACCTCGTGGATCCAATGCCGCTGCACGTCGAGCAGGCGCGCGCAGCAGCCGGCCGCGGCGCGGCGACGCTTGCGAGCGCGAGCGTCGGCGACGCGCGTGCGCTCCCTTTCCCGGATGGCAGCGCCGACGCCGTGCTTCTCCTCGGACCCCTCTACCACCTGACCGAACGCGCCGAGCGGATTCTGCGCGCTCGCCGAGGCGCGCCGCGTCTGCCGGTCAGGCAGCGTTGTCGTCGTCGCGGCGATCTCGCGATTTGCCTCGCTGATGGACGGAATGCGCACCGGCTTCCTCGAGGATCCGACGTTCGCCGCGATGGTCGAGGCCGACCTGGAGCACGGCCGCCATCGCAATCCGACGGGCGACCCGTTCTACTTCACCACCGCCTACTTTCACCGGCCGGAGGATTTATCCGACGAGTGCAGCGCGGCGGGGCTCGTGCATGAAGCGACGCTCGCGGTCGAGGGGCCAGCCTGGCTCCTGCCCGACCTCGACGCGCGGCTGGCCGACGAACGGCGCCGCGCCGTTCTTCTGACGGCGCTTGCCCGCGTCGAGGCCGAACCAGCGCTCCTTGGCGTGAGCGCGCATCTGCTCGCTGTCGCGCGCCGTGCATGACCTGGAAGCAGGGCTCGACGTGATGGCTCCGGAACACGGTGGCGCGCCGAACGTCACGCAGGCCGTGCCCTTCTTCACCGTGAAGGACATGGACGCGTCGCTCCGCTTCTATGTTGACGGACTTGGCTTCACGCTCACGAACCGCTGGGAACCCGAGGGCCGCCTTCGCTGGTGCTGGCTCGAGCTCGGGAAGTCCGCCATCATGCTGCAGACATACTGGAAGGATGGAGAGCCCGGCGGCTGGCCCGAAAGCCCGCTCGGGCTCGGTGTGTCGGTCTGCTTCATCTGCACCGACGCCATCGCCATCTACCGCGACGCACGGGCGCGTGGGCTCGATGCAGCGAGGCCGTACGTCGGCAACGGTCTGTGGGTCGCCGCGCTCGTCGACCCGGATGGATACCGTCTGGAGTTCGAGAGCCCGACGGACGTTCCCGAGGAAACGATTCATTCGGACGATCAATGATCCCCTACGCACTCGTCAGCGTCCTCCTGTTCCCTGTGACCCTCGCCGGTTATGTCATCTGGGTGTGCGGCGCACTGCTGGGCGGTCGCGGATCGGGCGTTTCGGGAACCGCGCAAGGTCCACTGTCGGCGCGCTTCTTCGCGGATACGCTCGGCACCAGGCGTGACGAGCCGGCGAGGAGGCTGATGCTGGCGCTGCCGAACGTTCCTTCGCTGGGGCTGCACCTGTTCGCGTGGCCGATGCAGACCGCCTCCCGTTTGACCGGCCACGTGCCGAGGGTGTTCAGGTACCCCTACGAGGGTGAGGTCGTGCCGCAGTACCAGGCGGCGGCCCGCATGACCTTCTTCGACACCGTCGTCGAGCACTACCTGCCGTCGGTCGCGCAGTTCGTCATCCTCGGGGCCGGCTTCGACACGCGGGCGTTCCGGATTCCCACTGACGTTCCGATCAACTCGTTCGAGGTGGATGCCCCGAAGACGCAGTTCGTGAAGAGGACGGCGCTGGATCGGGCCGGCATCGCGTCCCCGCACGTCGCCTTCGTCGCGGCCGACTTCCAGGAGGACCGGTGGTTCCGGCAACTCGTGGACGCCGGCTTCAACCCTGCGTTGCCGGCGTTGTTCCTGTGGGAAGGTGTGACGCCGTACCTGGATCGCGCGGCCGTCGAGTCCACGCTGCGTGCCATCGCGGGCACGGCCGCCGGCAGCGTCGTGGCGTTCGACTACCTGACGACCGAGGCGCTCCGGTCGAGCGATTCTGGACTTTCGCGCCGCGCGCGCCGCCACGCGGCTGGCCGGGGAGCCGTTGACGTTCGGCATCGACAGCACGCCGCCATCACGGGAGCGGGTGGAGGAGTTCGTCCGCGCGTGCGGGCTCGAGCTTCACGAGCAGCAGACGTTCGGGGAGACCGGCAACTCGCGAGCGTGGGGCGGCTTTGCGGTTGCTGTCGTGCCGCGATAGCTCGATGGTCCCGATGTAGGGTCGGGTCTCAAGACCCGACCCTACAAGGGGAGAGAAGAAGTGGAGGAACGATGATCCCGGCATCGCGCCGCATCACTGCAGCCGTACTCGTCCTGGCCGCTCTCCTCGGCCTGCCGGCCGAGCTCTTCGCGCAGATCAGAGTGGTTATATCGGGTGGATTCAGAGGGGCGTACGACGAGCTGCTGCCGGAGTTCGAGAAGACCTCCGGGCTCACGGTGACCACTGCCACGGGCGGCTCGGTTGGCAGCGGTCCGAATACGATTGGCGGTCAGCTCCGCCGCGGTGTCGCGGCGGACGTCGTCATCCTCGCGCGCGAGGGTCTCACGGATCTCATTGGCGAAGGGCGAATCGCCAAGGGGTCCGATGTCGATCTGGCGCGCTCGGACATCGGGATGATCGTCCGCGCCGGGGCGCCGAAGCCCGACATCAGCACCGTCGACGCATTGAAGCAGACGCTGCTGCGCGCGAAGTCGGTCGCGATGTCGACCAGCACGAGCGGTGTCTACCTGACGACGACGCTCTTCCCGAAACTCGGCATCGCCGATGCCATGGCCGGGAAGGTCATCATGTCGGGGTCGGCCGCGGTCGGCCGGGGTGAAGCCGAGATCGGGCTGCAGCAGGTCAGCGAAGTGATGCGCGTGCCGAACGCCGACTTCGTCGGCAGGATACCGGCGGACGTCCAGTACCAGACCATCTACAGTGCCGCGGCGGTTGCAGGTTCCGCGCACATCGAGCAGGCGCGCAGGCTGATCGCGTTCCTCTCGTCGGCAGGCGCGGCGCCGGCGATCACGAGGAGCGGCCTCGATCCGATCCGGCGGCCGTGAACAAGAGAGACGAACCGATGGTGCATCTCACCACTGACCAACTGCGGGCCGGGCTGGCGCACATCACCGCATCCCCGTCCGATCGCGGTACGCTCGATCTCATCGTGCGCCGGCCGGCGAGCGGAGAGCGCGAGGCCCTCGACGCGGGAACGCTCGATCCCGCCGACGGCCTCGTCGGCGACAACTGGCGCAGGGGAGCGGGCCCTGACCTCGGGGACGATCCGTCCTACGCGGAGACGCAGATCACGGTGATGAACTCGCGCGTCATCGCGCTCATCGCGCAGGACATGAGCCGCTGGGCGCTCGCCGGCGATCAGCTGTTCGTCGACTTCGATCTCAGCCGGTCGAACCTGGCACCGGGCACGCGGCTCACGCTCGGGACGTCGATCCTCGAGGTCAGCGCCGAGCCGCACACGGGATGCGGGAAGTTCGTCACGCGCTTCGGACTCGATGCGATGAAGTTCGTCAACTCGCCGCTCGGCACGGAACTGCGCCTGCGTGGCATCAACGCCCGCGTCGTGCGGGGCGGAACGATACGGCTCGGCGACGTCATCGCAAAGGCGCCAGCAACGGCCTGACAACGCCGCCGTGTACACGGCGCAACATGTGACGGGCTCCGCGAACACTGCAGCCTGGTTTGGCGTTGTCCCCTGCACGTGTTTGGCGTATCGTGCCCGCCAGCGACAGCTTTCTGCGAAGGAGTGCACATGAATCTCGTCGCCGGGCGGCTCTCCTCAATCCTTCGTTACAGCTGGTGGATGCTGCTGCTTCGCGGGCTGGCCGCGATCGCCTTTGGCGTCCTCACCTGGATGCAGCCGGGGATTACGCTGGCCACGCTGCTCTTGTTCTACGGCGCGTACGCGCTCGTGGACGGCATGTTCGCGATCTGGACCGCCCTCAGCGGCCGGCACCACCACGAGTCCTGGTGGATGCTGCTGCTCGAGGGGCTGTTCGGCGCGGTGCTCGGCGCCCTTGCGCTGTTCGCTCCGGGCATCACGGCTGTGGCCCTGGTGTTCTACATTGCCTTCCGCGCGATCGGCATGGGCGTCATGCAGATCCTGGTGGCCATCCGTCTGCGGAAGGAGATCAAGGGCGAACTGTTCCTGATTCTCGGGGGCGCACTGTCGGTCGCCGTCGGGTTCATGTTGATCGAACAGCCGGGTGCCGGCGCGCTTGCGCTGTTGTGGCTGATCGCCGCTTACGCCGTGCTGTCCGGCATCCTGATGGTGGCGCTCGCGTTCAGGGCACGGAGTTTCGCCGGCGCGCTCGCGCGGTCGGGCCGCCCGACGCCGGCATAGAGGATGTCGATCGAGACCTCGGCGGTCGCGCGCACCGGCGGTCCGCGGTAGCCGCAGACGGGGCACATGGCCGGCGACCTGCTCCGATGACGCGTCCGCTCGTCGTCCTGCTGTTCGGCGGCACCGGCGCAGCCGGCGGCAGTGTGCTCCGTGCCTGCCTCCGATCGTCAGCAGTGTCCGAGGTGCGCGCGGTGGTGCGGCGCCCGCTCGCGCTTACCGATCCGAAGCTGCGCGTCATCCTCCACGATGACTTCCTCGACTATCGCGGTATGCGGACTCGTTCGCCGGCGTCGACACGTGTTTCTTCTGTCTCGGCATCTCGGCGACGCAGGTGCGTGAGGAAGCCGCGTATCGGCGCATCACCCGCGACTTCGCCATGGCCGCGGCCGCGACGCTGCGGCAGGCCAGTTCTGACGCGGTCTTCCACTACTTGAGCGGACGCGGTGCATCGCTCGAGAGCCGCATGATGTGGGCGCGTGTGAAGGCGGAGGCGGAGCGCGACCTGATAACGGCCGTGGACGCCACGTGCTGGCGTCCCGGATTCATCGACGGCGACACATCGTCCAGTTCGCCGCGCGCCTATCAATGGGTGCGGCCGGTGTTTCGCCTCCTGCGGCCGTTTCGAAACCACTACGTGGCCGGTGAGGACATCGGACGCGCGATGATCTGGGCCACGCGTAGCGGGGTGCGTGGCCGAATCCTTGAGAACGCAGAGCTCCGGGAGATGGCGGAGCGGCAAACAACGCTCGCAGCGCAGGGGTAATCACGAATGACCACGCGTTCACGTTCCGGCCGGCGCGCCTTTCTTCGCGTGTCGGCGTCCGCCGGGGTCGGCCTTGCGATGGCCGATCGCGCGGCAGGGCAGGCTACGGCGCCGGGCGATGCGCGCCTCGGCGCGCTTCAGCTCATCGACCTGAGCGTGGCGCTCGAACACGATGCGGCCGGCGAGCGGACCAGGCCGAAGATCGAATACGTCACGCACGACGCGGGCGGCCTCAAGAGCATGATGGACACCTTCGGCGCCGCACCGAAGGACTTCGTGTACTCGGACGGTCACGGCTGGGCGGTGGAGAACCTGACGGTTGGCAGCCACACGGCCACGCACATCGATGCGCCCTATCACTACGGCGCGACGTCCGAGGGGAAGCCGGCCAGGCGGATCGACGAGGTGCCGCTCGAGTGGTGCTTCGGCCCGGGAGTGGTCCTCGACATGCGCCACCGGAAGCCCGCCGAAGTGATCTCGGTCGCCGATCTGGAGTCGAAGCTGCGCGAGATCGGCTACGTGCTGCACGCCGGCGACATCGTCCTCATTCACACCGGCGCCGCGCAGCGGTGGGGAACCCCCGAATACTTCCGTCAGCCCGGGCTCGATCGCGAGAGCACGCTGTGGCTCGTGAATCAGGGCATTCACATGATCGGCATCGACGCGTGGACGCTGGATCGGGAGTTCGCCGCGCAGATCGAGGAGTTCAAGCGGACTGGTGACGGTCGCCACATCTGGCCGGCGCACTTTGCCGGCATCACGAAGGAGTACTGCCAGATCGAGAAGCTGGCGAATCTCGAGCGCATTCCCAGGGCGCACGGGTTCTACGTGTCGTGTTTCCCCGTCAAGATCAAGGGCGGCAGCGCAGGCTGGTGCCGTGCCGTTGCACTGGTGCCGCGCTGACGCCGGATCGAGACCTGCCGAGTCCACGCGGCATGAGCATCGAGATCGTCCCGTATCGACCCGACCTTCGCGCGGCATTCGCAACCCTGAACCGCGCGTGGATCGAACGGTTCTTTCGCGTCGAGGGGGCGGACCTGAAGGTGCTCGACGATCCTGAAGGCGCCATCATCGCCGCCGGCGGGCAGATCTTTTTCGCGCTCGAGGACGCCGACGTCGTCGGCACGGTGGCGGCTGTCCGCGAATCGCCGACGATCTTCGAACTCGCGAAGATGGCGGTCCATCCTTCACGCCAGGGGCGCGGCGTCGGCGAACGGCTCGGCCGCGCCGTCATCGACTTCGCACGCGACCAGGGCGCCGACATCCTGTTCCTCGAGACCAACAGCGCCCTGTCGAACGCCGTCCGGCTGTACGAGCGCCTCGGTTTCAGGCACGCCGCTCGATCGCACCCGTCCGCTTACGCCCGCTCGAACGTCTACATGGAACTCAGGCTGCGCCCCGTTCCCTGATCCCTCGATCCCCGATCCCCATCTTGCCTCCTCCCGCGCCATGAGGCACGATGTGCCCCTCTGCGCCGCCCGTCAGCCTGGTTTCTCCACGATGGCGGAACTGGTCCGGGTGGCTGGCTGGAGGTTGCACCGTGCCCATGCTCCTGTCGCTGCTGCTGTTGCTGCTGTTCCAAACGCCCAGGGTCTCGGGCGTCCTCGACGGTCCGGATCCGAAGCAGATGGAGAACGCGCCGCCGCTCGGATACCACGCCATCGAGACGGGGCTCGAGCTGCCCGACGGGATCAAGCTGGGCGCGTCATCGAGCGTCGCCTTCGACGCGCGCGGGCACATGTGGGTGCTGAATCGCGGCGAACATCCGCTGATCGAGTTCGACGCGAACCGGAAATTCGTCCGCTCGTTCGGCGAGGGCATGTACAACCGCCCGCACGGGCTCCGCATCGACCCGCAGGGCAACGTCTGGAGCACCGACGTGCAGGGGCACACGGTGATGAAGATGAGCCCGAAGGGCGAGGTCCTGCTGACGCTCGGCACGCGTGGACAGCCGGGCGCCTGGGACGAGTCCGCGGGCACGCGGCTCCTGTACGAGCCGGCCGATCTCGCGTTCGCGCCGAACGGCGACGTGTTCATCGTCCAGGGTCACGGCCGCGGCGAGGGGCGTGTGCTGCGGTTCGACCGCGCGGGGAAGTTCCTCAAGTCGTGGGGCGGCAAGGGCTCGGAGCCGGGGCAGTTCGACCAGCCGCACTCGATCCTCGTGACCGCGCAGAACCAGGTGTACGTCGCCGACCGTGAGAACCGCCGCGTCCAGATCTTCGACATGGACGGCCGGTTCATCAAGGCGTGGAAGTTCGCGGGGCTGCCGTGCGGGCTCTACGCCGCGGCGGATGGCCAGCTGTATCTGGCGAGCGGGTTCTCGGGTCAGATCCTGCGGCTGAACGGCGACGGCAAGCCGGTGGCGATGATGGGGCAGCCGGGCAAGGCGCTCGGCGAGTTCGGAGAGGCGCACTACATGGCGATCGCGCCGGACTCCGACATCTATGTCGCCGATACGATCAACGCGAAACTGCACCGGTATGCGAAGAACAAGTAGTCGGACGGCGGGAGGCGCACGTCACGAGTCCTGACCGCACGAGGTCGCAGTCGCCCGCGACGTGCGGCTACGATAGTGCCGTGGAGCACGTCTGGTCGCTCTGGACTGCGGCCGTGGCGGGCCTGGCGCTCGGGCTCTCCGGGCCGGAGCCGCAGCTGCCGTCGAGCGACCGCGCGGCCGAGCGGGCACGCATGGTCGACGAGCAGATGCGCGCGCGCGACATCCGCAGCGACCTCGTGCTGCGGACGCTGCGCGAGGTGCCGCGGCACCTGTTCGTCCCCGACGCGCAGCGCGACCTCGCGTACCGCGACATGCCGCTGCCAATCGGCTACGGCCAGACCATCTCCCAGCCCTACATCGTCGCCTTCATGACGCAGGCGCTCGACGTGCAGCCGCAACACCGTGTGCTGGAGATCGGCACGGGGTCCGGATACCAGGCCGCCGTGCTGGCCGCGCTGGCCGGACACGTGTACTCAATCGAGATCGTGCCGGCGCTCGCCGAGCGCGCACGCGCGACGCTCGCGGAGCTCGGCTACCGCAACGTCGAAGTGCGAGCGGGAAACGGTTACCTGGGATGGCCCGAGGAGGCGCCGTTCGATCGCGTCATCGTGACCGCCGCGCCCGACGAGGTGCCCCCTGCGCTCGTGGCGCAGCTGAAGATCGGCGGCATCATGGCGATTCCGGTCGGTCCACCGGACAACCAGGAGCTCAGGATTCTTCGACGGAACGATACGGGTCTGCAGACGATTGACCGCCTGGCCGTGCGGTTCGTGCCCATGACGGGCAAGTAGGGACCCGCCGCCCGGGCCGGCCGCGTAAACGCGTCGCCTCTGAAAACCGTAAAGCTAACAGTATGAGCATTCTTCGTTCGCGCCCGTGGACAGCCGCGTCAGCCGCCCGGCGGCACATTCTGTTCAGCCTCCTGCTTGGCGCCACGGCGCCGGTGCTGGCGCAGAACACCGGCGATCCTTTTCCGACGCCGATCTCCACAGCCAATCCAATCGTCGTGAACTACCGCGACTTCGCCAGCATTCCCGACGACAACGGCGAAGCGCCGCGGTTGATGACCCTGGTCGACGAGCCCGGAACACGCCGCCTCTTCGTCAACACGATGCGCGGCCGGATGTACACGATCAGCTACGACGGGAAGACGGTCACTCCGTATCTCGACATCAACGATCCGAAGTGGGGCGTCCCGGTTCAGTCGCAGGGACGGGAGCGCGGCGTGCAGAGCTTCACGGTCCACCCGCAGTTCGCGCAGCAGGGGTCGCGCGGATACGGCCGCTTCTACACCTACGCGGACACCACCAACACGACGCCGAAACCCGACTTCACGACGCCGGGGAACCGCACGCACGACACGGTGCTGCTCGAGTGGACGGCGAAGACGCCGACGGCGGCGACCTACGATGGCGGCCCGCCACGCGAGGTGTTTCGGGCTGCGCAGCCGTTCCCCAATCACAACGGCGGACAGGTGGCGTTCAACACGCTCGCCGGGGCCGGTACCGCCGACGCGGGGCTGCTGTACGTCGGGCTCGCCGATGGCGGGAGCGGCGGCGACCCGATGAACCTGGCGCAGAACCTCGCTTCTGCGTTCGGGAAGATCCTCCGCATCGACCCGCTCGGCACCAGCGGCAGCAACGGCAAGTACGGCATCCCGCCGGCGAACCCGTTCGCAAACGACGGCAAGGACGACACGCTCGGTGAGATCTACGCGTACGGCGTGCGGAACCCGCAGCGCTTCTCATGGGACCCGAAGACCGGCGCGATGTACGTCGCAGACATCGGGCAGAACGCCGTGGAGGAGATCAGCCCGGTCACGGCCGGCGCCAACCTCGGATGGAACAAGTGGGAGGGGAGCTTCGCTTACATCGACCGCCAGGTGACGACGCAGAACCAGCGCGGCGACCGTGGCGTCACCTATCCGGTGGTCGAGTTCGACCATCGCGATCCGCTCTTCCAGCGTGCTGCCGTCACGGGTGTCTACGTGTACCGGCAGTCGGCGATCAAGCCGCTGGCGAACCTCCTCGTGTTCGGGGACAATCCGAGCGGCGAGATCTTCGCGGTGACCGCGGACGCGCCGCCGAAGGGCGGCCAGGACGCGATTCGTCGGGTGATGCTCAGCGACAAGGGCACCCCGAAGACGCTGATGCAGCTCATTCGCGAGCGGAACGCGGCGCAGGGCAGACCTGACGCGCCGCGCGCCGACCTCCGGCTGGGGATTGGCCCGGAGAGTCAGATCTTCGTGCTGAACAAGGCCGACGGCATCGTCCGCCTGCTGGTTCCCTGACGGAGGCTACGTGGCTCGCGTCCTCGCGCGCGGACTGATCGCTGTCGCTCTGCTCCTCGCACTGCCTGGCGTCTCGGCCGCACAAAACGTGGTCGACATCGCGATGTCGTTCTACACGAAGGGTGGCGCCTACTGCTTCCGCGTCGTGCCGTTCGGCGTCAACCTCTCCGAGGAGACGGAGTGGACCGTGATGGTGCTGACCAGCGCGTCGAATCACCAGAACACGTTCCGCATCCGCAGCGTGGACCCCGGTGAAACCGGCCTGAGCGGCACCGGCCTGCAGACCGCCGGCCGCTTCGCGAACGACGTGTGGAAGTTCGACGGCACGCGCGCTGAGTTCTTCGAACGCTTCTCCGAAGCCATCCGAACGGGCCGCGTGCGCGTCCGGGTCATCAACGCGGCGCCGCCCGACATCGCCCGGCTGCCGGAACGCGAGCGCGCGGAGCAGTACCTCAGGTTTGCCGATTCCGGCTCGAAGGTCTCCTTCGACAAGGTGTCGGACCTCACGGCGGAGGAGTTCCAGCGCTACTCCGAACACTTCGCGGACTGAGTCTCAGGCACGCTTGCAAGGCGTCACCTGCTGGCGATTTCTCCAACGCCGTGCTAGCGCACCGATCAGCTGCCGGCCGGCGTCCAAAGGGGTAGGATCGAACCGAGAGAGGGGTCACCAATGCGCTTCGACGCAGACCAGACGGTCCGACCCGATCAGACCGCGGAACTCGAACGCGCGCTCATCGCCGATTTCCTGGAGCAGCGCGGCCACACCGTGCAGAGCGTGAAGCAGTTGCCCGACGAGGCGCGGCATGCGCTGATGCGGAGCGCCTCGCTTCACGCGTCGATGCGTCTCGCCGAAGTTGAGACCCGCGCGCACTACGTCGACGATCTCAGGCAGAAGTAGCGGACACCACGCGCATGTGCAGGAACATCAAGACGCTCGCCAATTTCGCCCCGCCGGCGACCGACGAGGAGATTCGTGCGTCGGCGCTGCAGTTCGTGCGAAAGCTCAGTGGCACGACCAGGCCGTCTCGTCTGAACCAGGCCGCGTTCGATCGCGCCATCGACGAAGTGTTCGAGTCGGCGCGCCGCCTGATTCACTCGCTGCAGACGGCGGCGCCTCCGCGCAGTCGCGAAGAGGAAGCCCGCAAGGCCGTCGAGCGCTACAAGGCCCGGCCCTTCTGAACGGGCTTCAGCGGCTGCGCTCCCGCCCCGCAGCAATCGCCGCTTCGAGATAGTCCACCACGCGCTCGAACGGATCGACGCCGAACGACGCGGCCACCGACGGCCGCAGGTTCGAGTTGGCGTTGATGTCGTAGAACACGCGCCGGCCGTCAGGCGTCTCGAGGTACTCGATGCCGCCCACGTCGAGTCCCGCCGCCCGGACGATGCGCGTCGCCGTGTCGACCGCTTCGCGCGGTACGTCCGGATACGGGTAGAACTCCGGCGCGATGGTGTCGGCTGCCGGTACCTCGCACAACCCTTCGCCCTCCTCCGGGTTGCAGACCGGCGACGGGCACAGGTTGAAGCGCCCGTGCGTCACCACGCGCATCGCGTAGAGCAGCGTGCCGCCGAGGAACTCGAGGCGGACGATGCCCCGTTCCGGATCGTGGGGAAGCAGCTCCTGGAGCAGGAACAGGTTGTCCGGCTGCCACAGTGTCGGGTCCGACTCGAACAGCGCCGCCACCTGTTCGATCGAGTCGACCACCTGGATGCGCGCGCCGCTTCCACCCTGGTCCGGCTTCAGCAGCGCCGGCCAGCGCACCCGGTCCGCGCACGCGCGCAGCGCGCTCACGTCGTTGAACGTGATCGAGACGGGCGTCTCGATGCCGAGCGCCTGGAGCAGTGCGGCTTGCGCACTCTTGCTCAGCTCGAGCGCGAATACGTCCGCACCATTCAGCACGCGAGCGCCGAACCGTTCGAGCGTCCGCATGTAGGCGAGCGCCAGCGGCACCGCACGTGTGTTGCCGCGCAGGTATGCGCTCGGGCTCGCCTGGTTGAAGTAGACGCGTGCAGCGGGGGGATCGACGTTGCGGAACGCCGCGTGTGCCACGTTGAAGGCGGTGTAGGACACGCCCCGGCGCTCGAGGGCTGCGAAGAGCGGCTTCTGCCACTCCGGGTGTTCGTGCAGAACGACGAGGTCGGGCATGCGGGGATCTTAGTGTAGGGTCGGGTCTTCAGACCCGCCCCTGCATTCGACTCGGAGAAGACGCGACGCTGCATTCGATTCTGAAACGCGAGGCGCGTTGCGTCCGGCGCGGCACGTGCCTATCATTCGCCCATGTGGTCAGCCCGCCTGCTGTGCGCCGTCGTCATCACGTCGCTCCTGGCAGCGCTGCCGGCAGCGGCAGCCGTCACCGAGCCGGTCCGCGTGCAGGGCGGGCTCGTCTCCGGCACCGATGGCGCGTCCCCCGACGTTCGCGTGTTCAAGGGCATTCCGTACGCGGCGCCACCGGTCGGCGACTTGCGCTGGCGTCCGCCGCAGCCGCCCGGGCCCTGGACCGGCATCCGGGCCGCCGATCGCTTCTCCGACAACTGCATGCAGCGATCGGCCGGCGGCGGATCGTTCCCTCCCTACGGCGGCGATCGCTCGGCGACCACGATGAGCGAGGACTGTTTGTACTTGAACGTGTACACCGCAGCCGCCTCCTCGGACGCGAAGCAGCCGGTGATGGTCTGGATTCACGGCGGCGCGTGGACCAGCGGCGCAGGCGCGATCTACCAGGGCGAAGACCTCGCGCGCAGGGGCGTCGTCGTGGTCACGATCAACTACCGCCTCGGCGTCCTCGGGTTTCTGGCGCATCCCGAGCTGTCGCGCGAGTCCCCTCACAGGTCCTCGGGCAACTACGCCATCCTCGATCAGATTGCCGCGCTCCAGTGGGTGCGGGCGCACATCGCCTCGTTCGGAGGCGATCCGTCGCGCGTGACAATCTTCGGTGAGTCGGCAGGATCGTGGAGCGTGCACACGCTGATGGCGTCTCCGCTCGCGAAGGGACTCTTTCACCGTGCGATCGGGCAGAGCGGCGGCCGCTTCGCCATCACCACGACGCTCGGAGCCGCCGAGCGGGCGGGGACGACGTTCGCCGGGACTATCGCTTCAGCGTCGTTGGCGGCGCTGCGTGCGAAGCCGGCTGAGGCGCTGATCGACGACAACGTCGTGCCCAGGAGCGAGGCAATCGCCGACGGCTGGGTGCTTCCGGCCATCATGTGGGACATCTTCAGCGCCGGACAGCAGAACGACGTGCCGCTCCTGATTGGCTCAAACTCGGACGAAGGCACGATTTTCAACCGCGACACCACGGCACGCTCGTTCAGGGAGCAGGCGGTCCGACAGTTCGGCGCCGATGCCAACGCGTACTTCGTGCTCTATCCGTTCACCACGGACGGCGACGCCAGGCAGGCTCGGGCCGACAGCATGCGCGATCAGGTGTTCGGCTGGGAGATGCGCACGTGGGCCCGGTTGCAGTCGAAGACGGGGAAGTCCTCCGTCTTCCTGTACTACTTCCACCAGTCACCGCCGCTCGCAGACGCCGCCTGGCTCCGATCGCAGCATGGAGCCGAGATCCCCTACGTGCTGGACTGGCCGAACGGGAAACACAGCACCGTCGTGTCCTGGACTGGCGCGGATCGGCGCCTGGCCGAGCAGGTCTCGTCCTACTGGGTCAACTTCGCGACGACCGGCGACCCGAACGGACGCGGGCTTCCGCAGTGGCCCCCTTACTCGCCCGCGAACGAGCGCGCGTTCGGCCTCGGACCGTCAATCGGTCCCATGGCGATACCCCACGCCGCGGCGCTCGACTTCTTCGACGCGTTCAACAGCCGGGCGCGCTCGAAGCCCGAACGGTGAAGCAACGCCGCGCCACGCTCGAGCTGTCGATTTTCGCGCCCGCCGTTCGATAAGGTCGTGAGGGCGCTGACCGCCCGAGGGAGGGGACGAGGCCGTGAAGTACCTGTGCCTGATCTACGACGAAGAGAAGAAGTTTGCGGCGATGAGCAAGAGCGAGGGCGACGCCATCATGGGCGAGTACTTCGCGTTCACCGAGGGCATTCGGAAGAGCGGCCATTACGTCGCCGGTGAGGCGCTGCACCCCGTGAAGACCGCCACCACCGTTCGCGTCCGCAGCGGCCAGCTGATGACCACCGACGGACCGTTTGCCGAAACCACTGAGCAGCTCGGTGGCTACTACTTGATCGAGGCGCGCGACCTGAACGAGGCGATCCAGGTGGCAGCCAAGATCCCGTCGGCGAAGATCGGCAGCGTCGAAGTGCGCCCAATCGTCGACTTCAGCAAGGTCGAGAACGCCTGACGCCGCGGAACTGATCGAAGGTGCCGGGCGGACCCAGGGCTCCGCCGACGAGCCGGGTGACGCTATACTGACGCGCAGCCGGACCGGACAGTATGGCCTCTTTCGCCCTCACCTTCGTGATTCCGCTCTACAAGAGCGCCGAGACGATCACCGGCGTGATCCGTGACATCGAGGCCCTGCAGATCGAGGGCGGTCACGAGATCGTGCTCGTGAACGACGGCAGCGGCGATGCCACCGGGGACGTCTGCCGCGCGCTCCTGAGCGACGCGAAGGTTCCCATCACCCTGATCGAACACGCCCGCAACTTCGGCGAGCACAACGCCGTCCTCACCGGCTGGCGTCACGCGCGTGGTGCCCACATCGTCAATCTCGACGACGACGGCCAGAACCCGCCGGCCGAGGCGAAGCGGCTGTGGGAACAGGCGCGGGCGACCGGGCTCGACGTCATCTTCGGCCACTACGAGATGAAGCAGCACTCGGCGTGGCGGAACATCGGCAGCTGGTTCACGAACCGGATGACCGACTGGGCGCTCGACAAGCCGCCGGGCTTCTACCTTTCGAGCTTCCGCTGCGTCACGGCGTTCGTCGCCGAGCAGGTGGTGACCTACGCCGGTCCCTATCCGTACATCGACGGTCTCCTCCTGCAGGTCACGCAGCGAATCGGTTCCATCTCGGTGCGGCACGAGCCGCGGCGCGCGGGCCAGAGTACCTACACGCTGCGCCGGTTGATTCGGCTGTGGATGGCCGCGTGGGTGAACTTCTCCGTGCTGCCGCTGCGCATGGCCACCGTCCTCGGCCTGTGCATGGCGGGGGCGGGCCTGATCGCGCTCGCCGTGGTCGCGTTCATGTGGTACGAGGACATCGGGCCGGACCGCGGGTTCGGCTGGCTGATGGGCGCGCTGCTCGTCTTCTCGGGCACGCAGCTCGTGCTCCTCGGGCTGATTGGCGAGTACATCGGAAGGACGTTCCTCACGGTGAACCAGCGTCCGCAGAGTGTGGTGCGCGAGGTGGTAACGAGCGTGTCGCTGGCGAACGCCCAGGAGCAGGAGCCGCGGCTGCGACGGTCGCGCTGAGCGGTCCCGTATAATCGGTCACAAGGAGACAGACGTGCTCATCAGCCGCGACCTCGCGAAAGCATTCAACAAGCAGATCGGCAACGAATTCGGCGCCAGCATGCAGTACGTGTCGATCGGTGCATTCTTCCACCAGAAACAGCTCCTGCTGCTGTCGAACCTCTTCATGGCGCAGGCCGACGAAGAGCGGCAGCATGCGATGAAGTTCGTCAAGTACGTGCTCGACACGAAGGGCGAGCTGCGGATTCCGCAGGTGGCCGCGCCGACCCCGTCGTTCGGATCGGCCGAAGAAGCGGTCGCGGCGGCGCTGAAGTGGGAAGAAGAGGTCACGAGTCAGATCAGCGCGTTGATGGACCTGGCCGTCAAGGAGAACGATTACCTCGCCCAGAGCTTCCTGCAGTGGTTCATCGACGAACAGCTCGAGGAGATGGCCAAGATGGACCGGCTGCTCTCCGTCATCAAGCAGTCGGGCGAGAAGAATCTCCTGATGGTCGAAGCCTACCTGGTGCACATCGACAAGGCGAGCTGACGCATCCGGCGTCCCACCATCGTGGCCATGAGTGCCCGAGCCAGGAGCCACGCGGTCTATTTCGAGTCGCCGGCGGCATTCCGCCGGTGGCTCGAAACCAATCACGACAGCGCGACTGAACTCACCGTCGGTTTTCACAAGAGACACACCGGACGACCCTCCCTCACCTGGCCCGAATCGGTCGACGAAGCGCTCTGCTTCGGCTGGATCGACGGCGTGCGCCATAGCGTGGACGAGGACCGCTACACGATCCGGTTCACGCCGCGGAAGCCGTCCAGCAACTGGAGTGTCGTGAACATCCGCCGCGTCGAGGCGCTCGTTCGCGACATGCGGATGCGGCCGGCGGGGCTGCGCGCATTCGAGGCAAAGCGCGCCGATCGCTCGGGCGTCTATTCGTTCGAGCAGCGCGACCAGGCGAAGCTGTCGCCGGTTGAGGAGCGCCAGTTTCGCGCAAACCGCGCGGCCTGGCGATTCTTCGAGGCGCAGCCGCCCGGATATCGGCGCGTCACCACCTTCTGGGTCGTGAGCGCGAAACGCGAGGAGACGCGAGCGCGGCGGCTCGAACGGCTCATCAGGGAGTCGGCCGAGGGGCAGCGCGTTGGAATCCTGGGGCGGACCTGACATGGCGACCACCTGCATCGCCCTGCTGCGCGGCGTGAACGTCGGCGGCCGCACGACGCTCGCGATGGCCGATCTGCGCGCGTTCCTCGCCGATGTTGGCCTGGAGAACCCGCGCACGTTACTTCAGAGCGGGAATGCCGTGTTCAGCACGCGGCGCGCGGCGACGGCGCCGATCGAAGCGCTGCTCGAACGCGAGCTGAAGGCCCGGTTGCACTTCGAGACCGACTTCTTCGTCCGGACGGCATCGGAGTGGAACGATGTCGTCGGGCGCAATCCGTTTCTTGCAGAAGCCACCAACGATCCGTCGCACCTCATCCTGATATGCCTGAAGCGCGAGCCGCAGGCAGCGGCGGTGAAGAGACTCGAGGCGGCGATCAAGGGGCGCGAACGGCTGAAGGCGCTCGGGCGCGAGTTGTTCATCGTCTACCCGGACGGAATCGGCCGCTCGAAGCTGGCGGGCTCCGTGATCGAGAAGGCGCTCGAGACGCGTGGGACGGCCCGCAATTGGAACACCGTGCTCAAGCTGCAGGCGCTCGTCGGCAGCCCGGTGTAGGCGCCGGCCGCAGGCCCGCCTTCAGCGGACCGCCGCCGGACGCTACAATGCCCGCACGACACCAGCCGTGGCCCTTACCGCGACGATCTACAACTTCGAGATCGATCTCGCCGACAACGATCGCGGCGTCTATGAGACGCTCGCCCTCCGCGTTGCGCGCCACCCCTCCGAGTCGGAGGACTACCTGTGGACCCGCGTCCTCGCCTACGCGATGGAGTACACAGAGGGCCTCGAGTTCACGACGGGGCTGTCCACGCCGAACGAGCCGGCCCTCTGGGTGCGCGACATGACCGGTGCGCTCCTGGCGTGGATCGAGGTCGGGACCCCCGACGCCGAGCGGCTGCACAAGGCCGCCAAGGCCGCGCGGCGCGTCGCGGTTTACCCGCACAAGGACCCCACGCAGTTCCTCAATCGCCTCTCCGGGGCGCGCATCCATCGAGCGGATGCCATGGAGATCTGGTCGATCGACCCGCGGCTGATCGCCGCGCTCTCCGAACGGCTCGATCGCCGCGTCAGCGCCAGCGTGTCGATCTCAGGGCGCGAGCTGTTCGTCTCGCTCGGCTCCGAGACGCTGAGCGGCGTCGCGACCCGTCGCGTCCCTGACGGAGTGGGCATGTGAAGGGCAGCCGGGGCGCGCGCCGTCGGGTGCTCCAGCAGCGGGCGCGCGTCTGCCTGCGTGCGCCGGTGCCGGGAGACCGCGACGAGTTCCTCGCGTTGAACCGCGCGAGCGCGCGGCTGTACCGGGGCAAGGCGTCGCCGATGACCAGCGCGCGGGCGTTTGCCGCCTACCTGGCCCGCTGCCAGCGCCCCGATTTCGCCGGGCTCCTCGTGTGCCGCGTCGACACCGGCGGGATCGTCGGCGTCTTCAACGTGGGCCAGATCTTCCGGGGCGTATTTCGCAGCGCGTACCTCGGCTACCAGGTCTTCGCGCCGCATGCCGGCCAGGGGTACATGACCGACGCGATGCCGCTGGTGCTGCGTCACGTGTTCGGCACGCTGCGGCTCCACCGGATTGAGGCGAACATCCAGCCGACCAACCGGGCATCGCTCGCGCTCGTGAAGCGGGCAGGGTTCACCCGTGAGGGCTTCTCGCGCCGGTACCTCAAGATCGGCGGACGCTGGCGGGACCACGAGCGATGGGCGCTGCTGGTGGAGGACTGGCGCGCGCAGCGGCGCGGCGCCAGCAGGACGGGAGCCTGATGCGGAAACGGCAGATCGTGGCCATCGGCGGCGCGGCGTTCAGCGCGGATCCCGAAAATCTGGCCGTCGAGCGATACATCCTGAACCTGACCGGCAAGCGGCGTCCGGCAGTCTGCTTCATCCCCACGGCGAGCGCCGAACCTCCAGACCGGATCGCGCGCTTCGAGGACGCGTTCACACGGATGGGGGCGACGCCGTCCTCTCTGCGGCTGTTCCAGCGCACGCCGGACCTGCGCGCCCTGCTGCTCGCGCAGGACGTCATCTACGTCGGCGGCGGTAACACGAAGAGCATGCTGGCGGTCTGGCGCGAGTGGGGGCTGCCCGAGCTCCTGCGGCAGGCGTGGCGTGCCGGCATCGTGCTCGCCGGCGTGAGCGCAGGCGCGATCTGCTGGTTCGAATCGGGCGTCACCGACTCGTGGGCGGACCGGCTGGCGCCACTGACATGCCTGGGACTGCTTCCCGATGCCTGCTGTCCGCACTACGACAGCGAGCTCGACCGGCGCCCCTCGCTGCACGAGTTCGTCGCGTCGAAAGTCCTGCCGGATACCCTCGCACTGGACGATGGGGCTGCTGTACATTTCGTGGGCCGGCGGCTCCATCGGGCGGTCGCGTGGCGATCGGCGGCGCGCGCCTACCGCGTGCGCCGCCAGCGCGGCACTGTCGTCGAGTCCGTGCTGCCGGTGACCCGCTTGCGCAGGCACACACCTGCGCCGAGGAAGAGACGATGACGCCGCTCCGCAGGTCGGTGCTGGCACTGCTCGTCGTGGGGTTCTGTGGCGCCGCCCGCGTCGAGGCCCAGACGGTCACGACGCTTCTCGGCACCGGCACGCCCGGCCTGTCCGACACGCAGGTGAACAATCCGTACGGGATCATCTCCGGCCCCGACGGCGCGTTGTATTTCTGCGATCTCGACAACCAGCGCATTCGGCGCTTCGACCCGCGCACGAAGCAGGTCACCATCGTCGCCGGCAACGGAGAGCGCGGGTATCGTGGCGACGGCGGTCCTGCCACGGAAGCCGCGCTGAACATGCCGCACGAGATCCAGTTCGATGCGGCCGGCAACCTGTACATCGCCGAGCGCGACAACCACGTCATTCGCAAGGTCGACGCGCGGACGCGCATCATTTCCACAGTAGCGGGCACGGGCCTAGCGGGGTTCAGCGGCGACGGCGGGCCCGGGGCACAGGCGCAGCTGCGGCAGCCGCACGCCATCCTGATCGATCGCGACGGCACGCTCCTCATCTGCGACATCGGGAACCACCGGATCCGCCGGCTGCACCTGGACACCGGCGCGATCGAGACGTGGGCTGGCACGGGCGACACGTCACCGACGCCGGACGGCGCGGCGGTCCGCGGCACGCCGCTCCGCGGGCCGAGGACGATGGCGATGGCGTCGAACGGCGATATCTACCTGGCGCTCCGCGAGGGGAATGCGATCTTTCGCATCGACGCGCGCAGCCAGACGCTGCATCGCGTCGCGGGGACAGGCGAACAGGGGTATTCGGGGGACGGTGGTCCCGCGTTGGCCGCGAAGCTGGGTGGTCCCAAAGGGCTCGCGTGGGCGCCCGGCAGGCTCTTCGTCGCGGACACCGAGAACCACGCGATCCGACGGATCGACCTCACGACCGGAGTGATCGCTACCGTGCTCGGCACCGGCACGAAAGGCGACGGCCCGGAGACGTCGGCGCTCGAGTGCAAGCTGGCGCGGCCGCACGGGCTCCTCGCGGACGCCTCGGGCACGCTCTACGTCACCGACAGCGAGGCGCACCGGATCCGGGTACTCAAATGACGCGCATCCTTCCGTTCGTCGTCGTCGCGCTCCCGCTCGCAGCGATCGCCGTGACGGCCCAGTCCGGCGGCGATGCGCTGCCACGCGCCACGGCGGCTGCGGCACGGCTGGAACCGACCGCCTTCGAGCAGTCGACCACCGTGCTGCGCCGCTTCGTGGATGAAGGTCGCGTGGCGGGGGCGGTCGCGATGCTCGCGCGCGACGGCCGCCTCGCGTACGTGGCCGCCGTCGGCTACCAGGACCTCGCGACGCGCGCCCCGATGACGGAGCGCTCGCTCTTCCGCATCTACTCGATGACCAAGGCGGTGACGGCCGTCGCCGTGCTGATGTTGCTCGAAGAGCGGCGCTTCACGCTGGACGACCCGGTGCAGAAGTACCTGCCAGAGTTCGCTGGTGTCGTCGTCCTCCAGGCCGACGGTTCGACGCGACCTCCGGGAAGGCCGCCGACCGTGCGCGATCTGCTCCTGCACACCTCCGGCATGAGCCATCGGACCGCCGATGTCTATCGCGAGGCCAGGGTGCGATCGCGTTCGATCCATCTCCCGCAGTTCGTCCGAAACGTGGTCCGCGTGCCGCTGATGGAGGAGCCGGGGACGCGCTACCGCTACAGCGAGTCGACGACGGTGCTGGGCCGGCTTGTCGAGATTGGTCCGGGCAGCCGTTCGATGCGTTCCTCCAGGCGCGCGTGTTCAACCCGCTGCGCATGGCGGACACCACGTTTACCGTTCGCCCGGAGCAGCGCGCCAGGCTCGCCACGGTGTACGGTCCGTCGGACGGCGGCCTGCGCCCTGTTGAAATGGAGGACGTGCCGTTCACCGAGCGGCCGGCCCTCATCGAAGGTGCAGTGGGCCTGGTGTCGACCGCGCCAGACTTCCTGCGGTTCGGCCAGATGCTCCTGAACCGCGGCGAGCTCGATGGTGTGCGGCTGCTGAAGGCCGAGACCGTGGACATGGCGGTCGTCAACGGGCTGCCGGCGAATGTCCTCTCGACGCGCCGCGATGGCGTGATGGGCTGGGGGCTTGCGAACGTGGACGTCGTGATGCGGCCTGAGGGCGTGCGCTATCCCGCCGCCGCCGGCGAGTACGGGTGGGACGGCTCGGCCGGCACAATCTTCTGGAACGACCCCCGCGCGAAGACGGTCATCGTCCTGATGACACAGGGCTCGCCGCCCGATCCGGGCGGGCTGCGGCAGCAGTTCAAGACCGCGATTCAGCGCGCCGTGCTCCCGTAACGGGGTCCGGCCGAAGCCGGACCCTGCACGCACGCCCGACTACTGTGTCTGCTTCGACGCGTCTGCGACGACGCGGTTGCGCAACGGCGGGCCGAGCCGCTCGATCGTGATCTCCACCGTGTCGCCCGCCTTCAGCGGCACGACGGGTGCCGGCACGCCGGTCTGGAAGACGTCGCCGGTCTCGAGCGTCATGCGCCGCGAGATGTAGGCAATGATCTGCGGGATCTTGAACGTCATGAATCGCGTGTTCGAATTCGGCATGGGCGACGGCTGGCCGTTGATCGTCGCCGAGATCGCGAGGTTCTGCGGGTCTGGCACGTCCTCCTTCAGCGTCAGGTAGGGCCCGCAGGGCGAGAAGGTATCGAGCCCCTTGTCGAAGGTGGCGCCCTGCGTCGGATGCTGTCCCTGCTGCAGGTCGCGCGACGAAACGTCGTTGCACACCATGTAGCCGAACACGTAGTTGAACGCATCCCCCTCGCTGACGTTCTTACCCCGGCGGCTGATCACCAGCGACAGCTCCGGCTCGTGGACACCGCGGGTGACCAGCCCCGCGAGATCGATGTCGTCGCCGTGGCCCGCGAGCGATGCGACCGACTTGAAGAACGAGCTCGGGAACTTCGGGTTGGCGAGGTCGCCTTCGCGCGGATAGTTGCCGGCGAACCCGTAGATCTTCGACGGGTTGGTGACCGGCGCCAGGAACTTCACCGAGCTGACCGGATGGAAGACACGGAACTGTCCGCCGGGGTCCTTGAGCGTGCCGGCCGCCTTGCGCGCGGCCAGCAACTGGTACACCTGCCGGATTGCGGCGGTCGACTTCGGGCCGGCGCCGGCCAGCGTTCGCATGTCGGCCGGGATGTACGGCAGGTTCTGCGCCTCGGGTGCGCCCGACTGCAGGAGGTAACGGATGCCGTTGTGCACGTCGAGCAGGTCGTTGTCGCCGTTTCCGACGGTCGCTCCGAGACGCTGATCGCCGTTCGCCTCGAAGGTGGCCAGCCGGAACGTGCCGGACGGCGCCTGGGCGTGACCGTCGAACTGAGCGACTACCGACGCCAGCAGGAGCGCTCCGGCCAGCGCGACTCCACGGGTACGCATCACATCCATGAATGAGGCCTCCTCGCCGGGCGCATGATAGGGCTGATACCATTCGGGCGACAAGGGCAGGCAAGGAAAGTCACAAGTCACAAGTCACAAGTCGCAAGTCGCAAGTCACAGGTCGCAAGCCGAAGAGGCGCGACGGGAGGTGAGCGTGGCTCAGGTGTCCAGACCTACGCGGCGGCAGATGCTGGGTGGTGCGGCGGCCCTGGCCGGGGCGGCGGTGGCAGGTGTCCGGCTCGAGGCGCAGCGGGGCGCACCGGGGACCTCACGGCCGTTTCCGGACGTCAAGCTGCTGGTCTTCGACACCTTTGGCACGGTCGTCGACTGGCGCTCCGTCGTGATCGAGGAAGGGGAGCAGCTCTCGAAAACGAAAGGGCTGAAGGTGAACTGGCCGTCGTTTGCCGACGAGTGGCGCGGCGCGTACGGACCGTCCATGAACAAGGTGCGCACGGGCGAGCTCCCCTGGACGAAGCTGGACGTGCTGCACCGCATGTCGCTCGACACGCTGCTCGCCAAGCATGGCATCGCGGCGTCGCTGACCGACGCGGAGAAGGCGGAGTTCAACCGGGTGTGGCACCGTGGGCGTCCGTGGCCCGACTCGGTGGCGGGGCTCACGCGACTCAAGAGCCGCTTCGTCATCGCGCCACTGTCGAACGGCAACATCAGCCTCCTGACCAACATGGCCAAGCGAGGCGGGCTGCCGTGGGACTGCATCCTCGGCGCCGAGCTGGTCCGCCACTACAAGCCCGATCCCGAGACGTATCTGAGCCCGGCCGAGTTCTTCGACCTCAAGCCGGCGGAGGTGATGATGGTCGCCGCGCACCAGGGCGACCTGCAGGGACCCAAGCGCCTCGGGCTCCGGACGGCCTATGTGCACCGGCCCTATGAGGGGGGAACCGCCGGCACGCCGCAGATGCCCGCGTCTGGCAGCTTCGATCTGATCGCGAACGACATGAAGGAGCTGGCGGGGATGCTGGGGGTCTAGGGCGGAGGAACTTAGAACTTAGAAGTGAGAACTCAGAAGTTGGAAGTGCGCTCCGAGGGCGGGCGCTCAAAAGAGAGGCGCCCCCGGGCGCCAGGAGGCGTGAAGGTTTGCACTCTTCACTTCTAAGTTCTAACTTCTAAGTTCTCAGTTCTCGTCCCTGCACCCGCCCCATGCCCATCGACCTCCGCTCGGATACCGTCACCCGCCCGACCGACGGCATGCGCGCCGCCATCGCGGCGGCGCCGGTCGGCGACGACCAGTTCGGCGAAGATCCCTCCGTCAACCTCCTGCAGGAGCGTGCCGCCGCGTTGCTCGGCAAGGAGGCCGCATTGTGGCTGCCCTCGGGCACGATGGCGAACCAGGTCGCGCTCCGCGTGCTCACGTCGCCGGGCGACGATGTGATCGTGAGCCGTGAGTCGCATGCGGTGTGGCACGAGGCCGGTGCGTCGGCGGTCAACGCCGGCGTGCAGTTCACCGAGATCGGCGCGCGCGGCACGTTCACCTGCGCGGAGTTCCTCGCCGCGCGCAAGCCGCGCGGGCACATGATGTACCCGCCGACCACCCTCGTCGAGATCGAGAACACACACAACCGCGCCGGCGGCATCGTCGTGGACCAGGACGAGGTCGTGCGGATCTGCGACGCGGCGCGCGAGCACGGCGTGGCCACGTTCCTCGACGGTGCGCGGCTGTGGAACGCCGCGGCGTCGGCGGGACGGCCGCCGGTGGAACTCGCCGCGCCGTTCGACCTCGTCGCCGTCGCCCTGTCGAAAGGGCTCGGCGCGCCTGCCGGGTCGCTGATCGCTGGCACGCGCGCGCACATGGCGCGCGCCGTCCGTGCGCGGCGGATGCTCGGCGGCGCCATGCGCCAGGCCGGCATCCTGGCCGCCGCCGGCCTGTTCGCGCTCGACCATCACCTGTCGGGGCTCCCCGACGATCACCGCAATGCCCGCCGCATCGCCGAGCGCCTCGCCAGGTGCCCGGCCGTCCTTCTCGACCTGACCAGCGTGCAGACCAATATCGTGATTTTTCACCTCCCCGACGGGAGTCCGGACGCCGACACCGTCGTCGGGCGCGCGCGCGAAAAGGGCGTGCTCGTGGTCGCGTTCGGTCCGCGGACCGTACGTGCCGTCACGCATCGAGATGTGTCGCGCGAGCAATGTGTAGAGGCGGCCGATGTCCTGGCGTCAGTCGCGGAGCACGAGCCATGAACGAACCGGTGTATCCGCTGGTGGACATCGGGCTGGCGCGCCGGCTCGAGCGTGTCGAGGGACACGCGAACGCACGATTCGTCGAGGCTCGTGCCCGGGTGTCGCCGGAGCTGGGTGCCGCCTGGATCGAGGTGGAGGGGGCGTACGCGATGTTCGACGGCGTCGGATCCCCGCTGACGCAGACCTTCGGGCTCGGCGCCTTCGAGCTGCCAACCGCCGAGGGGCTCGCGTCGATCGAGGCGTTCTTCGTATCGCGCGGCGCCGGTGTGTTCCACGAGGTGAGTCCGCTCGCCGACGCCGCGACGCTCGCGCTGCTCAACGACCGCGGCTACCGTCCGTGCGAGTTCACGAGCGTCATGTTCCGCCCGATCGCGTCGGAGTCGATCCCCGTCGCGAAGTCCCAGGTCGTCGCCCGCCCGTGCCTCCCCGACGAGCATGCGAGCTGGCTGGCAGCGGCCCAGCAGGGGTGGAGCGAGTTCCCCGAGGCGGTCGACTTCATGACCGGGTTCGGCAAGGTGGCGCAAGCGGCGGTCGACTCGACTCCCTTCGTCGGGACGATCGACGGGGCGATCGTCGCGACGGGGTCGCTCGTGATGCACGGCGGCGTCGCCCTGCTCGCGGGCGCCAGCACGGTGCCGCACGCGCGCGGACGCGGCGCGCAGCGCGCGCTCCTCGAGGCGCGCCTGCAGCACGCCATCGATCACGGCTGCACGCTCGCCATGATGTGCGCGGCGCCCGGAGGCGGGTCCCAGCGGAACGCCGAGCGTCAGGGATTCCGCATCGCGTACACGCGCGTCAAGTGGCAGCGTCAGGCCGGCTGATGATCCGGCTGGCGATGCCAGGCGACGGCGCAGCGGTGGCGGAGATTTACCGGCCGTACGTCGAGTCGTCGACGATCACCTTCGAAGTGGCGGCGCCCGACGACGGTGAGATGCGGACGCGCATCGCCACGACGCTCGAGACCTATCCGTGGCTCGTGTGGGAGTTCGAGGGCCGCGTGCGCGGCTATGCGTACGCCGCGGCGCACCGCTCCCGCGCGGCGTACCAGTGGTCGGTCGATGCGGCCGTCTACGTCGACCAGGACCATCACCGCCGCGGAATCGGCCGCGCGTTGTATCTCGCGCTGTTCCCGATGCTGGTCCGGCAGCGATTCGTCAACGTGTACGCCGGCATCACGCTCCCCAACGACCGGAGCGTCGGCCTGCACGAGGCGGTCGGGTTTCGGCCGGTCGGCATCTATCGCAACGTCGGCTTCAAGCTGGGGCAATGGCGCGACGTCGGATGGTGGCATCTCGCCCTGCAGCCGCTGCCGGCCGAGCCCGAACCGCCGATCGCGCTCCGCGACATCGGGGCTGAGAGGCTGTGAGCGCGGGCATCCTGCTTGCGCTGGCGTCCGCGCTGGTCTGGGGCAGCGGCGACTACTGCGGCGGCCGGGCGGCGCGACGCCACGACCCGTTCCAGGTCCTCGTGCTGGCGTCGATCGCCGGCATCTCCATGCTGACCGCTGTAGCGCTGGCGCGTGGTGAGGCGTGGGCGCTCGACACGGCACTCGGCTGGGCGGCTGCCGCCGGTCTGGCCGGGGCGCTCGGCATCGCGTCGCTCTACCAGGGTCTGGCGATCGGCAGCGCCGCGGCCGTCGCACCGACGGCCGCCGTGGTCGCGGCGGCGCTGCCCGTCCTGTTCACCGCGGCAACGACCGGGTTGCCGGGCTCGCTGCAGACGATCGGCTTCGCGGTCGCCCTCGCCGGCATCTGGCTCGTCGCCCGGGCCGCGCCGGTGGGGCCCGCATCGCGCACGGGCATTCGTCTCGGGCTGCTCGCCGGCGTCGGCTTCGGAGGCTTCCTGATCCTCATCGCGCAGGTCGACGCCGCGTCGGTGTTCGTGCCGCTCTCGGTCGCGAGGGCGATGATGCTCGCCGTGGGGTTGCTCATGGTGGCCCGGCGGCGCTCCCGGCTGCTGGCGCCGGCCTCGAATCCGCTGGCGCTCGCGGCCGGCCTGCTCGACGCCGGAGGGAACGTGCTGTACCTGCTGGCGCGCCAACACGTGCGGCTCGACACCGCGGCGGTCCTCTCGTCGCTGTACCCGGTGGCGACGGTGCTGCTGGCGCGGGTCGTGTCGCACGAGCCGGTCACCCCGACACAGTGGGCGGGCGCGGGGGTCTGCCTCGCGGCGGTCGGACTCATCGCGGCCTGATCGAAGCCGGTTGTAAGATTCCGGCATGTTCATCGGCCACTTCGCCGTCGGGTACGCCGCCAAGCGCGCGGTGCCGCGCGTCTCGCTCGGCATGCTGTTCGTGGCAGCGCTGTTCGCCGACATCCTGTGGCCGGTGCTGGTGCTCCTCGGCATCGAGCAGGTACGCATCGACCCCGGCAACACGGTCGTGACCCCATTCGATTTCGTCTCCTATCCCTGGTCGCACTCGCTGCTGATGCTGGTTGTCTGGGGGGTGCTCGTCGGCGGCGCGTATCGGGGCATTGCCGGCGGCAGGCGCTCCTTCATCGTGCTGGCGGCCCTCGTGGTCAGCCACTGGGTGCTCGACTGGGTGACGCACCGGCCCGACATGCCGCTCTACCCGGATGGACCGAAATATGGGCTGTCGCTCTGGAACTCACTCGGGGGTACTGTGGTGGTGGAGGTCCTGCTGTTCGCGGCAGGGCTGTTCCTGTACTTCCGCGCGACCCGTCCGCGCACCGGCGTCGGGCGCTGGGCGTCGCTGACGCTGGCGGTCACGCTCGTGGCCATCTACGTCGGCGACATGTTCAGCGGCACGGTGCCGCCGTCGGTCACGGCGATCGGGGTGGCCGCTCTTGCCGGCAGCGCGCTGTTGACCGCGTGGGCCTGGTGGGCCGACCGGGGGCGCGAACCGCGCCCGGTGTAAGGGCGGGTTGGAAGAGCCGACGCTACGCGCTGACGCCGAAGCAAGGAGGATCCGATGACCATTCACCTGCCGCATGTCGTCTCCGTCGCGCTCGTCTCCTGCGCCTGTGCGGCGATCCTGTCCGCCGCCGCACCTGGTCCCGTGACGCTGACGGCTGCCCAGCGTGCGGCCGTGACCGCGGAGATCGAGAAGGACCGCACCGACACCGAGCGCTGGTTGAAGAGCGATCCAACCTCCTACCTGGCCACGGTCGATCGGCGCGATTTCGAGGGGCGCCCGACGCTGACGTTGGGCAGCGCCGCCGACAACGACCTGAGGGTGAGCGACCCCGCCTTCACGCCGCACCACCTGCGGGTCACCGTCGAGGGCGACCGGTTCAAGGTGGACGCAGTCGATCCCGCGGCCCGGTTCACGACCGGCGGCAAGGAGTCGCGCTCCGCGGTGGTCGACCCCTCGGCAATCGGGGTTGGGCGCTTCCTCCTCCGGCTCTCCCACCAGCGTTACCCCGGCATCATCGTGTTCGACCCTCAGAGCCCGCGCTTTTCCGCCTACAAGGGGCTGAAATACTTCCCGCCGAATCTCGGTTTCCGCTACGAGCTGGCGCTGACGCCGAACCCGCGTCCCGAGACGACGGTGATCCTGTCGACGCGCGGCAACCAGCGCCGCGCCACGCGTGTGGGCTGGTTCGACTTCAGCGTCGGCGGGCGCGACGTCCGGCTCGAGGCGGTGCGGCTGCTCGAACCAGGCGTCGGTGAGCACGATCTCGGCATCTTCTTCCGCGACGCGACCACGGGGAAAGAGAGCTACTCGCTCGGGCGGTACGTCGACGTGAAGCCGCTCGAGAACGGCCGCTATCTCCTCGACTTCAATCTCGCCTACAACCCGGCGTGCGCCTTCTCGGAGCATTACAACTGCCCGATCCCGCCGAAGGCGAACGTGCTGCCGGTTGCCATCCGCGCCGGCGAGATGGACTCGCACTACTACTGATTTTGACGATTTCCCCTCTGAGGAAGTGACCAAGCGGGACGATTTCGTGGTACTCTCCCTCGACGCGTTCTGGCGTCTTTAGAGGAGACCGCATGGCAAAGACTGCGAAGAAGAAGGCTGCGAAGAAGAAGACCGCAGCGAAGCCCGCGAAGAAGGCAGCGGCGAAGAAGAAGAGCGCCCGCAAGCCGAATGCGGCCTTCATGAGGCCCGTCACCCCGAGTGACACACTGGCCGCCGTTGTCGGCGCGAAGCCGATTCCGCGCACCGAGGTCACCAAGAAGCTGTGGGCCTACATCAAGAAGAACGGCCTGCAGGACAAGACCAACAAGCGGATGATCAACGCGGACGCCAGCCTGAAGGCCGTGTTCGGCGGCAAGTCGGCGGTGAACATGTTCGCGATGACCAAGATGGTCAGCAAGCATCTGAGCTAGAACCTCCGCTTTCGGCCGCGGTTCTCAATCGGGCGACGGTCTGCGGGCCGTCGCCCTTTGTTTTGGGTGGTGGGTCGTGACGCTGAGACATGCCGCGATGGTGGTGGCCGCACTGGGGCTGACGGTGACCGTCTCCGCACAGGACCGGATGCCGCCGATCCCCCCCGAGCGCCTGACCGAGGCGCAGAAGAAGGCTGTCGCCGAGTTCACCGCCGCCCGCAAGGCCGATCTCTCCGGCCCGTTCGTGCCGCTGCTGCGGAGCCCGGAGGTGATGAACCGCGCCCGCGCCATGGGCGACTACCTGCGGTTCACGAGCGTCCTGCCCCCGCGCCTCAGCGAGTTCGCGATCATCATCACCGCCCGGCGCTGGACCCAGAACTACGAGTGGGACGTGCATGCGCCGCTTGCTGAGAAGGGCGGGCTGTCGCCGTCCATCGTCGCGGCGATCGCCGAGGGCCGCCGTCCCGATGGCATGGCCGCCGACGAGGACGCGCTCTACACGTTCTGCGACGAGCTCCATCGCAACCAGAGCGTCAGCGACGCCACCTACTCGCGGGCCGTGCAGGTATTCGGCGAGCAGGGCGTCATCGATATCCTCGGCATCTCCGGCTACTACACGATGCTCGCCATGGTCCTGAACACGGCCCGTACCCCGCTGCCGCCCGGCCGCACGCCCGCGCTGCGTCCGTTCCCGCGCTGAACCGACGCCCGGAAAAGAGACCGATGACCCCCCGACGACTCCTCCCGGTGCTCCTGCTGCTGTTCGTCGGCAGCGGGTGCGCTGCGCTCATTTACGAAGTCGTCTGGTTCCAGCTGCTCGAGCTCGTGATCGGATCGTCGGCGGTGTCGATGGGCGTGCTGCTGGGCACGTTCATGGGCGGCATGTGCCTGGGCAGCCTGCTCCTCCCGCGGTTCATGCCGGCGACGCTGCACCCGCTCCGCATGTACGGCTGGCTCGAGCTGACCATCGGCGTCCTGGGCCTCCTGCTGCTCTTCGCGATGCCGCTCGTCGGCGGCGCGTACACCGTGTGGGCGGGGTCGGGCGTCGTCGGCATCCTCCTGCGCGGCGTCGCCGCCGCCGTGTGCCTGCTGCCGCCAACGCTCCTGATGGGCGCCACGCTGCCGGCGATCGCGCGGTGGGTCGAATCGTCGAAGAGCGGCGTTGCGTGGCTCGGGTTCTTCTACGGCGGCAACACGGCCGGTGCCGTCCTCGGGTCGCTGCTCGCCGGCTTCTACCTGATGTCGACCTACGACATCTCGATCACCACTTACGTGGCGGTCGCCATCAACCTCACCGTTGCAGTGGTGGCGCTGGCGCTCGCGCGACTGGTGCCGTTCGAGGGGGTCGTGCGAAGCGGCGCTGACGAAGCCCTGCCGGTGGAGCGCTCTTCGCCGGAGTCGCCCACGCCCGTGTACGTCGCCATCGCGCTCTCCGGGCTGACGGCGCTTGCGGCCGAAGTGCTCTGGACGCGACTGCTCTCGCTGATGTTCGGGGCGACGACCTACACCTTCTCGCTGATTCTCGCCGTGTTCCTCGCCGGTCTCGGCATCGGCAGCAGCGCCGGGGCCGCGGCGGCGCGCACGCTGGCCCGCCCCAGGGTCGCGCTCGGATGGTGTCAGCTGGGGCTGTGCGCGGCGATGGCGTGGACGGGGTGGGTCCTCAGCGAGTCGCTGCCGTACTGGCCGATCAATCCCTCGATTGCGCCGAACGCCTGGTTCCAGTTCCAGCTCGATCTGGTGCGCTGCATCTTCGCGGTGATCCCCGGCGCGATCCTCTGGGGCGCCAGCTTTCCTCTCGCCCTGGCATCAGTTGCCAACGGCGAGGACGATCCGGCGAGGCTGGTGGGACGCGTCTACGCCGCCAACACGCTGGGGGCGATCGTCGGATCGCTGTCGGCCGGCCTTCTGCTCGTGGTGTGGCTCGGGACGCAGCATTCGCAGCAGTTGCTCATCGTGATCGCCGCGCTCTCCGGGCTGCTGCTGCTCGCCGAGAGCCGTCTCGCGTCGGTGCCGCTTGCCGCAGCGGGCGCCGTGGCAGGACTGCTGACGCTCAGCGTCCCGCCCGTGCCGGGCATGTTCATCGCGTACGGCCGCTATACGGCGACGCAGCTGGGTCAGTCCGAGATCATCTACACCGGCGAAGGCTGGAACGCCTCGGTGGCCGTCTCGGAGCGCGCCAACGGCGTCCGCAACTATCACAACGCCGGCAAGGTGCAGGCCTCGAGCGAGCCGCAGGACATGCGGCTGCAGCGGATGCTGGGCCATCTCACGACGCTCGTGCCGCAGTCGGCGAAGACCGTGGTCGTCATCGGATGCGGCGCCGGCGTAACGGCGGGTGCCGTGTCAATCGACCCGGCCGTCGAGCAGGAGACGATCGCCGAGATCGAGCCGCTGGTGCCGCGCGTGGTGTCCACCTACTTCGCCGAGCACAATTTCGACGTGGTCCGCAACCCGAAGGTGCGCATCCACATCGACGATGCCCGGCACTTCCTGTTCACGACGGATCAGAAGTTCGACGCGATTACCTCGGATCCGCTCGATCCGTGGGTGAAGGGCGCGGCGATGCTGTACACGCGCGAGTTCTTCGAGCTCGTCAAGCAGCGGCTCAACCCGGGCGGTGTGGTGACGCTGTTCGTGCAGCTCTACGAGAGCAATACCGAGGCAGTGAAGAGCGAGGTCGCGACATTCTTCGAGGCGTTTCCGAAGGGGATGATCTTCGCCAACACCTACAACGGGGCGGGGTACGATCTCGTGCTGCTGGGGCAGGTGGACGGGACGCACATCGATCTCGACGAGATGGAGGCACGCCTGCAGCGCCCGGAGTACGAACAGGTGCGGAAGTCGCTGGCGGACATCGGCATGCAGTCGGCGGTGGACCTGTTCGCGACCTACGCGGGCTCCGCGGCGGACATGCAGCCGTGGCTGCAGGACGCGCAGATCAACCGCGATCGGAACCTGCGGCTGCAGTACCTCGCGGGGCGCGGCCTGAACTTCTACCGGGCCGGCGCGATCTTCGCGGAGATGCTGCCGTTCGCGAAGGACCCCGACGGGGTGTTCACCGGGTCCGACGCGTTGGTGCAGTCTCTGCACGAGAAGATCCGCGTAGCACAGAATCGATGAGGGGGACCCGGGTACGTGCCAGTCAGTGAGCTGTTCGACAACAACCGGGCCTGGGCGTCGCGGATGGTCGCCGAAGATCCTGGTTTCTTCTCCCGCCTGAGCTCGAAGCAGGCGCCGGAGTACCTCTGGATCGGCTGCGCCGACAGCCGCGTTCCGGCCAACGAGATCGTCGGGCTCCTCCCGGGCGAAATGTTCGTGCACCGCAACGTCGCGAACGTCGTCGTGCACACCGACCTGAACTGCCTGTCGGTCGTGCAGTACGCCGTGGACGTGCTGCGCGTGCAGCACATCATCGTGTGCGGCCACTACGGGTGCGGCGGCGTGCGCGCTGCGATCGACCAGCAACGGCACGGGTTGATCGACAACTGGCTGCGCCACGTGCAGGACGTCGTGGAGAAGCACGAGGCCCTTCTGGGCGCCGTCGCCGACGCCACGGTCCGCGCCGACCGCCTGTGCGAGTTGAACATCGTCGAGCAGGTGCGGAACGTCTGCCAGACCACGATCGTGCAGGACGCCTGGCAGCGCGGGCAAAGCCTCTCCGTGCACGGGTGGGTCTACGGGCTCGGCGACGGGCGGCTGAAGGATCTCGAGATGTCCACGTCGAGCCTCGCCGAGCTCGGGCCGGCGTACACGCGCGCGATCGATCGGTGCCGGAGTGCTGACACGCTCAGGTCATGACAAGGTCTCGAGGAGCCTCCCGATGCCGTACTTCGTTCTCCGCTACGACACCGTCGTCGACGACTACGTGAACAAGCGGACGCCGTTCCGCGCCGAACACCTGCGCCTGATCCGCGAGGCACACGCTCGCGGGGAGGTCGTAATGGCAGGAGCCGTCGGCGAAACGCCTGAAGGCGCGATCGTCGTGTTCCGCGGGGAGTCGGCGGCAGCGGCCGAGCAGTTCGCGAAGAACGATCCCTACGTCCTCAACGGGCTGATCCTCGCGTGGCGCGTCCAGCCGTGGCACGTCGTCGTTGGAGCGGGGGCCTGAGTGGCCGCGCAGGTCTGGCCGCCGGGCCCGCCCAGGACCTTCGCGTCTCGATTCACCTATGGGCTCGGCCGCGATCCGCTCTCGTTCGTCTCGCGTCTCGCGCGCACGTATGGTGACGTCGCACACGTCAGCATGGCGGGCGAAGAGCTGGTCCTGCTGAGCCATCCGCAGTTGATCAGGGACGTGCTCGTCACCAACCAGCGCAACTTCCGCAAGGGGCGCGGGCTGGAGCGCGCGCGGCGGCTGCTCGGCGACGGCCTGCTCACGAGCGAAGGCGACACCCACCTCCGGCAGCGGCGCCTGCTGCAGCCGGCTTTCCACAAGGAGCGGATTGCCGCCTACGCGGGGACGATGACCGAGTACGCGGACCGTGTGCAGGCGCGCTGGGCCGATGGGGCCACGATCGATGCGGCGCAGGAGATGACGCGGCTCACGCTTGGTGTCGTCGGGCGGACGCTGTTCGACGCGGACGTCGAGGCGCAGGCGCGCAACGTCGGCGAGGCACTGACGGCGGTGCTCGAGTCCTTCTGGATGATGATGCTGCCCGGGATCGACCTGCTGGAGAAGCTGCCGATCCCCGTGCTCGCGCGCAGCCGTGACGCGCGGGCGCGGCTCGATGCGATCATCTTCGGCCTCATCGCGGAACGGCGGGCGTCGCCCGGCGACCGCGGCGATCTGCTGTCGATGCTGCTGCTGGCGCAGGACGAGGAGCAGGGCGGCCGCGGCATGACCGATCAGCAGGTGCGCGACGAGGCGATGACGATCTTCCTCGCGGGTCACGAGACCACGGCGAACGCGCTGGCCTGGACGTGGTACCTCCTCAGCCAGTCTCCCGAGATCGAGGCGCGGCTGCACCAGGAGGTCGATCGCGCGCTCGGCGGACGCATGCCGACGCTGGCCGACATCCCGAACCTCGCGTTCGTCGAGCAGGTGGTCACTGAGTCGATGCGCCTGTATCCGCCGGCGTGGATCGTCGGCCGGCGGGCGATCGGCGAGTACCGCGTCAACGGCTACGTGCTGCCGGCGCGCTCGCTGGTGCTCGTCAGCCCGTACGTCACGCATCGCGACCCGCGGTTCTTCCCCGAGCCGGACCGCTTCCATCCGGCGCGATGGACCCCTGAGTTCCGGCAAGGGCTGATGCCGTTCGCGTACTTTCCGTTCGGCGGCGGCACCCGGCGCTGCATCGGCGAGTCGTTCGCCTGGATGGAGCTGGTGCTCGTGACCGCGACCATCGCGCAACGGTGGCGCTCAGGCTCGTGCCCGGCCATCCCGTCGTGCCGCAGCCGGTCGTGACCCTGCGCATGAAGCACGGGCTCCGGATGACGATCGAACGGCGCCGTGCCGCCGGATGATCGTCAGCCGCTTCGCGCCCGCGCCGACCGGATACCTGCACCTGGGTCACGTGCTCAACGCGCTGCACGTGTGGGGCATCACGCGCGGGGCAGGCGGACGGGTTCTCCTGCGCATGGAGGACCACGATCGGCAGCGGAGCCGCGACGGCTTCGAAGCTGCGATCCTCGACGATCTCGACTGGCTCGGCTTCGTGCCCGATGAACCATCGACCGACGCGTTCAGGCAGGGCAGCTGCCGCGGACGGCAGCGCGATCGCCAGGACATCTATGAGACGGCTCTCGGGGCGTTGCGCGACGCAGGGCTCGTCTACGCGTGCGACTGCTCGCGACGCGACCTCCGCAACACCAGCACCACAGAAGGCGACGGCACCGAAGGCGAGCGGCGTTACAACGGCCGGTGTGCCACCCGCAACCTGCCGATCGGTCCCGGGCGAGGGGTTCGCGTCCGGCTTGCCGAGTCGACCGAGTGCTTCGACGACCTGCGGCACGGTCCCCAGGCGCAGCAGCCGTGGCAGCAGTGCGGCGATCTGCTGATCCGGGACCGCGAGGGGAACTGGACGTACCAGTTCGCCGTGACGGTCGACGACATGGACCAGGGGGTATCGCTCGTGATTCGCGGCGACGATCTGCTGGCGTCAACCGGGCGGCAGATTCAGCTCGCGCGCCTGCTGGGGCGTCAGCCGCCGCCGCGATTTCTACACCACGCGCTCATCATGAAGTCGCCCGTGCAGAAGCTGAGCAAAGCCGATCGCGACACGAGCGTGCGCGACATGCGCGCGGCTGGCGCTACGCCCGCCGATGTGTTTGGCAGCGCCCTGTACGCCGCAGGTTTCGCGACGTCGGACGGACCGATGGAACGCGAGGACGCGCAGGCAAGGGTCGCTGATCGCTATGCTCACGCTGCGCGGCGGCTCAAGTGAGGTCACAAGTCACAAGTCATAAGTCCCAAGTCGAAGGACACAGCACAAGTTTGACTTGCGACTTGCGACCTGTGACTTGTGACTACTCGGCGTCCCTGTTCACGGTCTCCGGCGAAAACGCCGGCAGGCAGATCGCGACGTACTCCGCGCCGCCGGCCTCCGGCGTGCTGTAGCGCACCCACTCGCCCGGCGAGGTGACGATGGCCTGGCCCGCGCGGACGTCGAGGGTCCCGCCGCTCGTGCTCGACGCGGAGCATGCCGCGCAGCACGACCGTGATCTCCTCGAACTCGGGGCGCTGCCCCGGCTCGACCCAGCCCTCCGGCGACACCATCCGCGCGACGCTGACTTCCGCAGTGCCGGAGTTCACGCGGCCGGCGAATTCTTCGATCCGCTTCGGCTTGTTGCCGGCGGCCTGAATGACGGTGGGTTGCTCGATCAGTCGTGGCATGGCCGAGCAGTATCACTCACGAGCGATACAGATGCGTTGCACCGAGAACCCAGACGATCGTGAAAGATCTGCGCACCATCCTCGACGCCATCGGCCACACGCCGATGGTGCGGATCAACGCGATCACCCGCGGGGTCATGAAGCGCGACGGTGCTCGCCAAGCTCGAGACCTTCAATCCCGGCAACTCCATCAAGGACCGCATGGCGGTCCGCATGATCGAGGACGCCGAGCGCGCGGGCCTGCTCGAAGCCCGGCGGCACGATCATCGAGGGGACGTCCGGCAACACCGGCATGGGGCTCGCGATCGCCGCCGTCGTCAAGGGCTACCAGCTGCATCTTCACCACGACCGACAAGCAGTCGAAGGAGAAGGTCGACGCGCTGAAGGCGTTCGGCGCCGAGGTGATCGTCTGCCCGACGAACGTCGATCCGGAGGATCCGCGTTCCTACTACTCGGTGTCGTCGCGGCTCGAGCACGAAGTGCCCGAACTCGTGGAAGGCGAACCAGTACGACAACCTGTCGAACTCGGCGGCGCACTACGAGCAGACCGGGCCGGAAATCTGGGAGCAGACCGACGGCACGGGTGACGCATCTCGTTGTCGGCGTCGGCACCGGCGGCACGATCTCGGGCGCCGGCGCGGTATCTGAAAGAGAAGAACCCGCGAATCAAGGTGTGGGGGATCGACACCTACGGGTCCGTCTTCAAGAAGTACAAGGAGACCGGCGTCTTCGACAAGAACGAGATCTACCCGTACATCACCGAGGGGATCGGCGAAGACTTCCTGCCGAAGAACGTGGACTTCTGACGTGATCGATCACTTCGAGAAGGTGACCGACAAGGATGCCGCCCTCATGACGCGCCGCATCGCGCGCGAGGAGGGGATCTTCGCGGGCAACTCCGCCGGCTCCGCGATGGCGGGGCTGCTGCAGCTCCGCGATCACTTCGGCGCCCGACGATGTCGTCGTCGTGATCTTTCACGATCACGGGTCGCGGTATCTCGGCAAGATGTTCAACGACGACTGGATGCGCGAGAAGGGGTTCCTCGAGAAGAGCGGCATGGCGGCGCGCGACCTCGTGGCGCTGGGGCTGTCGGGCGAGCTGTGCGCGATCGAAGGGAACGAGCCGGTCGAGCATGCGGTCACGCTCATGAGCGAGCACGACTTCTCGCAGATCTCGATCACCCTCGATGGCCGCCTGGTCGGATCGCTGAACGAGTCGCAGTCTGTACGGACATCTCGTCGCCAACCCCGACGATCAAGCGCGAGCCGGTGCGAGTCGATCATGCTGCCGGCGTTTCCGTTCGTGGACGCCTCGACGCCGGTCGAACTGCTGTCGACGATGATCACGCCGCAGAACCCGGCGGTGCTGGTGCGCGACTTCAAGACCGAGAAGACGTTCATCATCACGCGGTCGGACGTCATCCGCGTGCTGTGAGCGCGGCGATGCCGACGCCGACGATCGGACGCGTGCTGGCCCTGACCCGCGACGTGAGCGCCGCAATCGGCCGCTGCGAGCTGACGCACCTGCCGCGCGAGACGATCGACGTCGCCCTCGCGCGCCGGCAGCACCGGGCTTACGAAGAGGCGCTGACGCGGCTCGGCTGCGAGGTCCGCCGGCTCGACGCCGGCCTCGACCTGCCCGATTCGGTGTTCATCGAGGACACGGCCGTCGTTCTCGGCGAACTCGCGATCGTCGCGAGGCCTGGCGCCGCGTCGCGCCGGGTGGAACTGCAGGCGGTGATCGCTGCTCTGACAGGGCTTCGGCCGCTGGCGTTCATCGAGGACCCCGGCACGCTCGACGGTGGTGACGTGGTGGTGATCGGACGCCGTCTGTTCGTGGGCACCTCCACCCGGACCAACGACGCCGGCATCCGTCAGCTGCGCACGCTCGTCGAGCCGTTTGGCTACCGCGTCACAACTGTCGCGACATCGGAGTGCCTGCATTTGAAGTCGGCGGTGACGGCGCTCGACGCGGAGAGCGTGATCCTGAATGCAGATTGGGTCCGGCGCGACGCGTTCGCGGCATTTGTGTGCATCGATGTGGACCCTGCGGAGCCGGCGGCGTCGAACGTCGTCAGCATTGGCGGACGTCTGCTGGCTGGCGCCGCATACCCGCGCACCTGCGATCGGCTCGAAGCGCGCGGGTTCGAGGTCGTTCGCGTGGACGCGAGCGAGCTCGCGAAGGCCGAAGGAGCGCTCACGTGCTGCAGCCTGTTGGTGCCAGAGCTCCTGGCAGGTTCATAGCGCCTTGCGCCAAAACCGCTGACGAAAGTGCAAGACGACTGACGAATCCGTCAGTAGCCGCCAGGCTCTCGATCGCGAATCCCGCACAATTCACGCGTCGGGACCGCCAAGGGCGGCTGGTCGCGATCTTGCCGGTTGTGTGCCGGCATGTCGCGTGAGGCGTTCGGCCGACGGCTGCGCAGGCACAGGCTGCGGACAGGCGTGTCGCTCGACCAGATCGCTGCGGAGACGAAGGTTCCGATCGAGCTGCTCGTGGCGCTCGAGGACAACGACCTCTCCCGGTGGCCGGTCGGGATCTACGCGCGTGCCTACATCCGCCAGTACGCGTCGGCCGTGGGATTGGACACGGAGGAGACCGTCAACGAGTTCTGCCGGTGGTTCCCGGAAGGGGATCGGCGGCTGCGCCCGCTCGTCCTCCAGCACGCCTCGATCGTGCGCCACGAGAGCACGTGGACGGACGAACTTCCCGCACCGCTTGAAGGCGTAGACCGGCGGCAGCCGCCGGACGGGAACGCGCCGCCCGAGAGTCCGCAGCCCGTCGTCCGGAGCACCCCCTCGGCGCTGCAGCTGATGCTGATCCGCCTCCGGCGCGCCTTCGGTCTGTTGTAGCCTGCCGTCGTGCAGGACGTGCCGCGTGCTGGCCGGTGAGCTGGTCGCCGTCTCGAACGCGATCGCGGGGACGCCTGCGCGCCTCGAGAAGATCGCGCGGCTCAGCGACCTGCTGAAGCGCCTCTCGCCTCC
The DNA here is from genome assembly GCA_963748265.1 of uncultured Acidobacteriota bacterium. Lineage (GTDB taxonomy): Bacteria > Acidobacteriota > Vicinamibacteria > Vicinamibacterales > CAVVIG01 > CAVVIG01. The sequence goes on from CAVVIG010000011.1 coordinate 304,521, forward strand.
CGACGTTGCGATCGCCCTTCCCTTCCTGACCGGCTCGCTGCGTCAGGGCCGCATCGGCATCGGCTACGCCGCGATTCGCGAGGCAGCCGGCGTGCCCGCTGCCGGCGAGGCGACGCTGCAGCTCGCGGACATCGACGACGTCTTCGAACGGGTGGCCCGCGTGCGCGGCGGCGGGTCGGCTTCCGAGCGCGTTCGCCTGCTGCGCGAGCTGTTCGCGAGGGCTACGGCTGACGAACAGGACTTTCTCTCACGGCTGCTCTTCGGTGAACTGCGCCAGGGTGCGGTCGAAGGGGTGCTCGCCGACGCCGTCGCGCGGGCGGCCGCGGTTCCGCCGGACCGCGTGCGTCGCGCCGCCATGCTCGCGGGCGCGCTGGCGCCAGTCGCCGTCGCGGCACTCCAGGACGGTGCGACGGCGCTCGATCGATTCGTCATCGCGCCGTTCGCGCCCGTGCAGCCGATGCTCGCTGGATCGGCCGAAGGGGTCGAGCAGGCGATCGCCGAGTTCGACGCTGCGGCCCTCGAGTTCAAGCTGGATGGCGCGCGGGTCCAGGTGCACAAGGTCGGCGACGAGGTCCGCGCGTACTCGCGGAGCCTCCGCGACGTCACCGCCGCGATCCCCGACGTTGTCGCACAGGTGCGCGCGATGCGGGCGCGTGAGCTGATTCTCGACGGGGAAGTGCTCGCCCGCCGTCCCGACGGCACACCGCACCCCTTCCAGGTGACGATGCGCCGCTTCGGGCGGAAGGAGGACGCCGCCCCGCTGCGCGAGACGCTACCGCTCTCGCCGTTCTTCTTCGACTGCCTGTACGCGGAGGGCGCGCCGCTCATCGACGAGCCGCTCGCGAGGCGCGTTGCGATTCTGCACGAGACGGTGCCCACGGATCTGCTGATACCGCGTCTCGTGCCGGTGTCTCCTGCCGATGCCGACGCGTTCGTGCGCGCGGCGGACGCAGCCGGGCACGAAGGCGTGATGGTGAAGGCGCTCGACGCGCCGTACGCCGCCGGCCGGCGCGGTGCGGCCTGGCTGAAGGTGAAGCGGCCGCGCACCCTCGATCTCGTCGTGCTCGCCGCGGAGTGGGGCAGCGGGAGGCGGCGAGGCACGTTGAGCAACCTGCACCTCGGAGCGCGTGATACCGAGCGTGGCGGTTTCGTGATGCTGGGCAAGACGTTCAAGGGGCTGACCGACGAGACGCTCGCGTGGCAGACGCGCGAGCTGCTCGCGCGGGAGATCGGCCGCGACGGGCACATCGTGTTCGTGCGCCCCGAGCTGGTGGTGGAGATCGCGTTCAACGAGCTCCAGGAGAGTCCGCATACCGGGGCGCATCGCGCTGCGGTTCGCGCGGGTGAAGGGATACCGCCCGGACAAGCCGGCGTCGGAAGCCGATACGTTCGCGACGATCCAGAAACTGTACCGAGGGGGCCACAGGTTTGGCGGCTCCGGTCCGATAGGATTGGCTGAGGTCGGCTCCCTCCTCCAGGACTCATGCTGCGCGCGTTCGGCGTCACCGACAGGGGTCGCATCCGGCCCACCAACGAAGACTGCTTCGGGATCGATCTCACTGCACAGGTCTGCGTCGTCGCCGACGGAATGGGCGGGCACAAGGCAGGAGAGGTGGCATCGCGGATTGCCGTCGAAGCCGTGCTCGATTACGTCGTCACGAGCGCGGTGACGACGACGTGGCCGTACGGCTACGACGATCGGGTGTCGCGCCGCGCCAACCTGCTGCGCACCGCCGTGCAGGTTGCGAACGCCCGCGTGTTCGAAGCGGCGAGCACCTCGCCGGACTATGCCGGCATGGGCACGACGATCGTCGCGGTGATGGTGCGCGACGGCGTGTTCACGGTGGCGCACGTCGGCGACAGCCGGCTCTATGCGTTGGCCGACAGCCGCGCGTGCCAGCTCACGAGTGACGATTCCTGGGCGGCGGCGATGCTGGCCCGCAATCCCGACATCGACCTTGCCGCACTGCGTGCGCACCCGATGCGCAATGCGCTGACGAACGTCCTCGGGTCGCGGCCGCGGGTCGATGTGCACGTGGCCGAACGGACCCTCGATCCGGGCGACCTGCTGGTGCTCACCACCGACGGCGTGCACGGCGTCCTCGAGGAGCGCGACCTGGTCGTCGCGTGCGAGGGGGGCGACGACCTGCAGGCGTACGCCGCCGGCCTGGTGCGTGCCGCCATCGGGCACGGAAGCCGCGACAACTGTACTGCCGTGGTCGCGCGATACGACGGCTGCTGACGTCTCTGCAATAATTCCAGGGGGAGGGGGCAGGCCCCTTCAGCGTGGGTCTTTGCCGTGGGTGTTGCCCCCGGTGAAGGGCCGTGCTATATTCGTCAGGTTCTGTTGGAGCCGGGACACCCTATCTGGCTCCGACCCTTCGACGCGTTAAGGGACGTCCCGAGCATTCGGGGGACGGACTCGCAGGAAGTCAGGTGACCGGCCCGCTACCGGGGATGTTCCCGAATGGCGAAGGGCTGCGGACAACCACTCCGTCGCGCGACCATTTTCGAGCATAGGGTCATTCGGATTCAGGCGCCAAGCCCATGCGGCTTCTAGGCCTGGAACCCGGCCGGGGACACGCCCCGGCGTGAGCGATGCTGCCGCACAGGCGTCCGCGGCAGACGTCGCTGTTGCTGGTTTTGGACGCTTAGTGCTTTATGCCGACTATCAGCCAGCTGGTTCGTGCCGGGCGCAAGAAGATCGTCAGCAAGACCAAGAGCCCGGCGCTGCAGGACAGCCCGCAGAAGCGTGGTGTCTGCGTGCGCGTCTTCACCCAGACCCCGAAGAAGCCGAACTCGGCGCTCCGCAAGGTCGCGCGTGTTCGACTGACGAACGGCATCGAGGTGACGACCTATATCCCGGGCGTCGGCCACAACCTGCAGGAGCACTCGCTGGTGCTCATCCGCGGCGGCCGTGTCAAGGACCTGCCTGGTGTTCGCTACCACGTGGTGCGCGGCACGCTCGACGCGGTCGGCGTGCAGGGACGCATGCAGGGTCGTTCGAAGTACGGCGCCAAGCGCCCCAAGAAGGCGTAGGACAGGCTTCAGGCTTCTGGCTTCGGGCGTCCGGCCCGGGGACGAAGCCGATTTCGCCCAGAGCCTAGAGCCCAGAGCCTAGAGCCGGCAAGGATCAAGAGAAATGCCCCGTAGACGAGAAATTCCGAAGCGCGACGTTGCGCCCGACCCGCTGTACGACAGCTCGCTCGTGAGCAAGTTCATCAACTGCGTGATGAGCGACGGCAAGCGGAGCACCGCGGAGCGCATCCTCTACAAGAGCTTCGACATCATCAAGGAAAAGACCGGCGACGATCCCCTGAAGGTCTTCAAGAAGGCGATCGACAACGTCAAGCCGAGTCTCGAGGTGAAGTCGCGGCGCGTGGGCGGCAGCAACTACCAGGTGCCGATCGAGGTGAATCCCAACCGCCGCCTCTCGCTCAGCCTGCGCTGGATCGTCGGCTACGCCACGTCGCGCGGCGACGGCAAGACGATGCAGGAGAAGCTGGCCAACGAGCTGATGGACGCGGCGAACCTGCGTGGCGGCGCCGTCAAGAAGCGCGAGGACACGCACCGGATGGCGGAGGCCAACAAGGCGTTCGCTCACTATCGCTGGTAGCGGCGCGAGCAGGAAATTGGCGAATTGGCGAGTTGGCGAGTTGGTGAATTCACCCGGTAAGACGCGAGCTCACCAAGTCACCAAGTCACGAAGTCATCAATTTGGTTTGTAATGCCTAGACAGACACCGCTGAACCGGACGCGCAATATCGGCATCATGGCGCACATCGATGCCGGCAAGACCACCACCACGGAACGGATCCTGTACTACACGGGCATCACGTACAAGATCGGCGAGGTGCACGAAGGCACCGCGGTGATGGACTGGATGGAGCAGGAGCAGGAGCGCGGCATCACGATCACGTCGGCCGCCACCACCTGCTTCTGGCGCGATCAGCGCATCAACATCATCGACACGCCCGGTCACGTCGACTTCACGGCGGAAGTCGAGCGCTCGCTGCGCGTCCTCGACGGTGCGGTGGCTGTGTTCGACTCGGTGGCCGGCGTCGAGCCGCAGTCTGAAACGGTGTGGCGCCAGGCGGACAAGTACCGCGTGCCGCGCATCTGCTTCGTGAACAAGATGGACCGCATCGGTGCGAACTTCAGGCGCACCTTCGACCAGATCATCTCGAAGCTCGAGGCCAACCCGGTGGCCGTCCAGCTGCCGATCGGCTCCGAAGACAAGTTCATTGGCGTGATCGACCTCGTCAAGATGAAGGCGATCACCTACAAGGACGAGACGATGGGCGCCGACTACATCGTCTCGGAGATTCCGGCCGACATGCAGGCCGAGGCGCAGCAGTACCGCGAGCAGCTCATCGAGAAGGTGAGCGAGGCCGACGACAAGCTGCTCGAGAAGTATCTGCACGGTGAGGAAATCACGGAGGAGGAGATCAAGGCTGCGCTGCGCAAGCGCGTCATCAGCTCCGTCCACTCGAAGAACGAGGCCGCGTTCGTGCCGGTCGTCTGCGGTTCGGCCTTCAAGAACAAGGGCGTGCAGCCGCTGCTCGACGCGGTCGTCGATTACCTGCCGTCGCCGCTGGACATTCCGTCGATCGAAGGGCTCGATCCGTCGCAGTCCGAGGACGTGCCGCTCGAGCGCAAGGCTTCCGACGATCAGCCGTTCGCGGCGCTCGCGTTCAAGATCATGACCGACCCGTTCGTCGGTCAGCTCACGTTCTTCCGTGTCTACTCGGGTGTCCTCACCTCCGGCTCCACCATCTACAACGCGACGAAGCAGCGCTCCGAGCGCATCGGCCGCCTCCTGAAGATGCACGCGAACAAGCGTGAGGAGATCAAGGAGGTCTACGCGGGCGACATCGCCGCAGCCGTCGGCCTGAAGAGCGTCAGCACCGGCGACACGCTGTGCGACGAGAAGCACCCGATCGTGCTCGAGTCGATGGACTTCCCGGAGCCGGTCATCTCGCTCGCCATCGAGCCGAAGACGAAGGCCGACCAGGAGAAGCTCGGTCAGGGCCTGGGGAAGCTGATGGCGGAGGATCCGACCTTCCGCGTCAACACCGACACGCAGACGGGGCAGACGATCATCCGCGGGATGGGAGAGCTGCACCTCGAAATCATCGTCGACCGCCTGAAGCGCGAGTTCAGCGTCGAGGCGATGGTCGGCAAGCCGCAGGTGGCCTACAAGGAAACGCTCACGCGTCCGGCTGACGGCGAGATGAAGTACGCCAAGCAGACGGGCGGCCGCGGCCAGTACGGTCACGCGAAGATCCACGTGTTCCCGGGCGAGCCGGGCACCGGCTACATCTTCGAGAACGAGATCGTCGGCGGGTCGATCCCGAAGGAATTCATCAAGCCGATCGACGAAGGCATCAAGGAAGCGCTCACCCGCGGCGTGCTGGCCGGCTACCCGATCGACGACGTGCGCGTGGAGCTGTACGACGGCTCGTACCACGACGTCGACTCGTCGGAAATGGCCTTCAAGATCGCCGGGTCGATGGCGTTCCAGGACGCGGCGAAGAAGGCCAAGCCGGTGCTGCTCGAGCCGATCATGCGCGTCGAGGTCACGGTGCCCAAGGAGCACATGGGCGACGTGATGGGCAACCTCTCGAGCCGGCGCGGACAGATCCAGTCGCAGGAGGATCGCGGCGGCACGCAGATCATCGCCGCGCGGGTCCCGCTGTCGGAGATGTTCGGCTACGCGACCGACCTGCGCTCGCGCACGCAGGGGCGCGCGACCTACTCGATGCACTTCGATCGGTACGAGCCGGCGCCGCAAACGGTGAGCGACGAAGTCGTCGCGAGGATGCAGGGCAAGTAAGAACGTACAGGCTTCGGGGCTTCAGGCTTCAGGCGGTGCCGGCGTCACGCGGGCCCAGAGCCGAAAGCCCAGAGCCCAAAGCCGGCAAGGATTCAGGGAATGACGACATCGTTCAGCGAAAAGATTCGGATTCGTCTCAAGGCCTACGACTACCGGGTGCTCGACCAGTCGACGACCGAGATCGTGGACACGGCGAAGCGCACGGGCGCACGGCTGGCGGGCCCGATTCCGCTGCCGACCGCCAAGAACAAGTGGACGGTCCTGCGGTCGCCGCACGTCGACAAGAAGTCGCGCGAGCAGTTCGAGATCCGGACGCACAAGCGGCTGATCGACATCTTCGAGCCGACGCCGCAGACCGTGGACGCGCTGATGAAGCTCGATCTGCCGGCGGGCGTCGACGTCGAGATCAAGGCGTTCGGCAAGGAACACAAGTAAAGGCTTCCGGCTTCAGGCTTCAGGCGTCACGCCTGGGGCCGACAGGGCCTCGAGCCCGGAGCCAGGAGCCCAGAGCCTGACAGGTATCTGAGAGATGGTGAACGGAATCATCGGCAGGAAAGTCGGGATGACGCAGATCTTCGACGCGGACGGGACGATCCATCCCGCGACGGTGATCAAGGCGGGCCCGTGCGTCGTGGTGCAGGCGAAGACGGCCCAGGCCGACGGGTACGCCGCGATCCAGCTCGGGCTGGTCGAGGAGCGTCCCGCGAAGGTCGGCAAGCCGCTGGCCGGTCACTACAAGAAGGCCGGCGTTCCGCCGACCCGCGTGCGCCGCGAAGTGTCGCTGGCTGCCGGCGCGGACGCGCCGAAGATCGGCGAACAGGTGCTGGCGTCGATCTTCGCCAACGGCGAGCGGGTGGACGTCATCGGCACCGGACGCGGCAAGGGCTTCCAGGGCGTGGTGAAGCGGCACCACTTCGCCGGCGGCGCCGCCACGCACGGATCGATGTTCCACCGCGCGCCCGGCTCGATTGGCGCCTCGTCGTTCCCGTCGCGCGTGATCAAGGGAATGCGCGCCGGCGGACGCATGGGTGGCGCCCGCACGACGGTGCACAACCTGAAGGTCCTGCGGGTCGATCCGGAGAACCACCTGATCGTCGTCGAGGGCGGGATCCCGGGTGCGCCGACCGGCTACGTGATCGTCCGCAAGGCGATCACGGCCAAGAAGATCAAGGTGGCGCAGGTCGAGAAACCCAAGAAGGGCAAGAAGTAACAACGCAAATCGCACATCGCAAATCTGCAAACGGTGTGGCCGCTGCGGCCGCGTCGATCAGCGATGAGCGATTGCCGATTAGCGATTCTTGAGTGACTTATGCAGCTTGATATCGTGAACAGCAGCAACGAGAAGGTCGGCGCCATCGACCTCCGCGACGACGTGTTCGGCGGGCCGGTGAACGGCGGGCTGGTCTGGGAGTCGGTCGTTCGTGCCAATGCCGCCGCGCGGCAGGGCACCCACGCCACCAAGACCCGCGCGATGGTCAGCGGAAGCGGCAAGAAGCCGTGGCGGCAGAAGGGCACCGGACGCGCTCGGGTCGGCGAGATCCGCAACCCGCTGTGGCGCAAGGGCGGCACGGTGTTCGGGCCGCAGCCCCGGAGCTACGACTACCAGCTGCCGAAGAAGGTGGAGATCGGCGCGCTGCGCGCGGCGTTCGCGGCCAAGCTGCAGGACGGCGGCCTGGTGGTGGTGGACGCGCTGGCGCAGGCCGACGTGAAGACCAGGACCGCGGCGGAGACGCTGAAGCGCCTCGGCGTGAGCGGCAAGGCCGTGCTGATCGACGTGACGCTCGACGAGAAGCTCGCGCGGTCGGTGCGCAACATTCCGGGCGTGGCGATGGTGCCGAGCGCGCGGGTCACCGCTCGCGACGTCGTCAACGCCAGCCGCGTCGTTGTGACGCGCGGCGCGCTGGAGAAGCTGCAGGAGGCGCTGGGCTGACAGGCGCCAGGCTTCAGGTTCCGGGCGTCAGCCCGAAGCCGGAAGTCGGAAGCCCGAAGCCAGCGAGAGACGCAAGATGAAGCTGACTGACATCATCCGCCGGCCGCTCATCACCGAGAAGACGTCGATCATCCGCGAGGACGGTCGCACGATCGTGTTCGAGGTGGCGACCGACGCCAACAAGGTGCAGGTCCGCCGCGCCGTCGAGCAGCTGCTCGGCGCGAAGGTCGCGCGGGTCCGGACCAGCATCGCGCACGGCAAGATCAAGCGGCAGGGCCGCTACGCCGGGCAGCGCCCGGACTGGAAGAAGGCCTACGTCACGCTGCGCGAAGGCCAGAAGATGCCCGAATTCCTGGAGGGAGCCTAGGCAAGTCGTGAGTTGGTGAAACGGGTGAGTTGGTGATCGGAACGTCGTCATCGCCAAGTTGCTCAGTCGCCAAGTCGCCAATTGCCAGGATTCAGCACCATGCCCATTCGCAAGTTCAATCCGACGTCGCCCGGCACACGGTTCAGGACCGTCCAGACGTTCGACGAGATCACGACCTCCGAGCCGCACAAGCCGCTCGTCGAGCCGCTGCACCGCTCCGGCGGCCGCAACAACCGCGGTGAGCTCACCAGCTGGTGGCGCGGCGGCGGCCACAAGCGGATGTACCGGATCATCGACTTCAAGCGGGACAAGCACGGCATTCCCGGCAAGGTGTCGACGATCGAGTACGACCCGAACCGCTCGTCGCGCATCGCGCTCGTCACCTACGCGGACGGCGAGAAGCGGTACATCCTGCAGCCGGTCGGCGTGAAGGTGGGCGACACGATCGTGTCGGGCCCCAGCGTCGACATCCTGCCGGGCAACGCGCTGCCGCTGAAGAACATCCCGCTCGGCACCCTGATCCACAACGTGGAGCTGAGGCCGGGCAAGGGCGGCCAGATCGCGCGCAGCGCGGGGTCGTCGGTGCAGCTGGTGGCGAAGGAAGGCGGGTACGCCTCGGTGAAGATGCCATCTGGCGAGATCCGCAAGGTGCTCATCGAGTGCTTCGCGACGGTTGGCCAGGTCGGCAACCTCGATCACGAGAACGTGTCGATCGGGAAGGCCGGCCGGAGCCGCTGGCTCGGCAAGCGCCCGCACGTGCGCGGCGTGGCGATGAACCCGGTCGACCACCCGCTGGGCGGTGGTGAAGGCAAGACGTCCGGCGGCCGGCACCCGGTGTCGCCGTGGGGCCTGCCGACCAAGGGTTACAAGACGCGGAACCGCAAGACGACCGACCAGTTCATCGTCCAGCGGAGACGGAAGTAGGAATTGGTGAGTTGGTGACCTGGTGATTTGGTGAACTGAATTGGTGCATTGAATTCACCAATTCACCAACTCGCCAACTCGCCAAATGTGGTGATACAGATATGAGCCGTTCACTGAAGAAGGGGCCCTTCGTCGACACCTCGCTCCTCGAGAAGATCGAGGCGATGAATCGCGGGTCCGACAAGAAGGTCATCAAGACGTGGTCGCGGCGTTCGACGGTCATCCCCGAGTTCGTCGGGCACACCCTCGCCGTGCACAACGGGAAGAAGTTCATTCCGGTTTACGTGACCGAGAACATGGTCGGCCACAAGCTGGGTGAGTTCGCCCCGACGCGCACCTTCAAGGGGCACACGACGAAGGTGTCGGAGAAGTCCGCGGCGCCCGCGCCGGCGGCGAAGTAGGAGCGAGCGATGGTCCAAGCGAAGGCAACGGCGAAGTACGTCCGGACCTCGGCGCAGAAGGCCGGGCTCGTGCTCGATCTCATCCGCGGCAAGGATGTGAATCGGGCGCTCGCCACGCTGAAGTTCACGCGCAAGAAGGTGGCCGACGACGTGGCGAAGGTGCTGCGGTCGGCGATCGCGAACGCCCAGCAGAAGGACGGCTTCAGCGGCGACGTCGATCGGCTGTTCGTGGCGGCCTGCTTTGCGAACCAGGGTCCCTCGCAGAAGCGCGTGCGGCCGGCGCCGATGGGGCGTGCGTTCCGCGTGTTGAAGCGGACGGCGCACCTGACCGTGCAGGTGTCCGAGCGGCCGGAGAAGGTCGTGCCCGTGGGCGCCGGTACCGATGCGCCGAAGCGCGCGCGCAAGACGAAGAAGGATAAGGAGTAGCCGTGGGCCAGAAGGTTCACCCGTTTGGATTCCGTCTCGGGTTCAACAAGACGTGGCGGTCGCGGTGGTATTCGGATCGTGACTACGCGAAGCTGCTGCACGAGGACCTGAAGCTGCGCCAGTCGCTGAAGAAGCGGTTCGCGCACGCGGGCGTCTCGAAGATTGAAACCGAGCGCGCGGCGAACAAGCTGAAGATCGACATCTACACCTCGCGTCCGGGCATCATCATCGGCCGCAAGGGAACGGAAGTCGACAAGCTGAAGCAGGAGATCCAGAAGCGCACGAGCCGCGAGGTCTTCATCAACATCCAGGAGATCCAGAAGCCGGAGCTCGATGCCCAGCTGATCTCCGAGTCGGTGGCGATGCAGCTCGAGAAGCGCGTGGCGTTCCGCCGTGCGATGCGCAAGGCGGTCGAGTCCGCGCTGCGGTTCGGCGCCCGCGGGATCAAGGTGCGTGTGTCGGGTCGGCTGAACGGCGCCGAGATCGCCCGCTCGGAGTGGTACCTGCACGGCCAGCTGCCGCTGCAGACGCTGCGCGCGGACATCGATTACGGCTTCGCCGAGGCCAACACGACCTACGGCCAGATCGGTATCAAGGTCTGGTTGTACAAGGGCGAGCGCCTGGTGCCGGCGCGCGGCCGCGAGGAAGAGTACCGGGAACGCGGGCCTCGTCGCCCGGCTGGCCGGGCATGAAGTTCGTGAGTTGGTGACGTGGCGGGTTGGTGAGTCGAATCACCAGTTCGCGGACGCACGAACTCACTCATTGCAGGAATCACAGCGATGTTGATGCCGAAGAAAGTCAAGTACCGCAAGCAGCAGCGCGGGCGCATGGCCGGCAAGGCGTGGCGCGGCTCCGATGTCTCCTTCGGAGACTTCGGGCTGAAGGCGCTCGAGCCCTGCTGGATGACCGCGCGGCAGATCGAAGCGGCCCGCGTGGCGATGACCCGCTTCATCAAGCGTGGCGGGAAGATCTGGGTGCGCGTGTTCCCGGACAAGCCGATCACCAAGAAGCCGCAGGAAACCCGCATGGGTAAAGGCAAGGGCGCACCCGAGGAATGGGTGTGCGTGGTGCGGCCGGGACGTGTGCTGTTCGAGATGGAAGGCGTGAGTGAGACCGAGGCGCGCCAGGCGATGAAGCTCGCCGCGGCGAAGCTGCCGATCCTCACGAAGTTCGCGACGCGGTTCGCGCAGGAGAAGGTGTCATGAAGGCGGCGGAACTCCGCGACCTCGGCGTCGACGAGCTCGGCGCGAAGGAGCGCGACCTCAACGACCAGCTGTTCCGGATGCGGATCCAGAAGTCGATGGGTCAGCTCGAGGCGCCGGTCAAGGTGCGCGCCGTGCGCCGCGATCTCGCGCGCGTCAAGACCGTGCTGCGGCAGAAGGCAAAGTAGCTATGGCTCAGAAATCCGAGAAAACGGGCGTCGTCGTCAGCAACAAGATGCAGAAGAGCATCGTGGTCGCCGTCGAGTGGCAGGTGCGCCACGGGTTGTACGGCAAGACCGAGCGACGCACGTCGAAGTTCATGGTGCACGACGAGAACGGTGAGGCCAGGATTGGCGACCTCGTCGAGATCGTCGAGACGCGGCCGATGAGCCGGCGCAAGCGGTGGGCGCTCAAACGCGTCGTCCGTCAGGCGGCGCAGGTCTAAGGGAGATTGGAGTCAGGTAGGACGGGCGAGTCCCGGCCTGCCAGACCCGGAGAAGCATCATGATCCAAATGCGATCGATCTTGGATGTCGCCGACAACTCCGGCGCCCGCAAGATCTCGATCATCAATCCGATCGGCGGCTCCACCGGCCGGTACGCGCGCCTCGGCGACATCGTGACGGCATCGGTGAAGGAAGCGACGCCCGAAGGCAACGTGAAGAAGGGCCAGGTCGTGAAGGCGGTGATCGTCCGGACGGTGAAGGAGCAGCGCCGTCGCGACGGCAGCTACATCCGCTTCGACCGGAACGCCGCTGTGCTGATCAACGACCAGGGTGAGCCGATTGGCACCCGCGTGTTCGGCCCCGTGGCGCGCGAGCTGCGCGAGCGCAAGTTCATGAAGATCATCTCGCTCGCGCCAGAGGTTTTGTAATGAGCCGTCTAGCGACACCCATCCGGAAGAACGACAACGTCCTGGTCATCACCGGCAAGGACCGCGGCAAGCGCGGCCGCGTGCTGCGCGTCGACCCGGAGAAGAACCGTCTCATCGTCGAGGGCGTGAACATCATCAAGCGCCACACGAAGCCGAACCCGCAGAAGAACGTGAAGGGCGGCGTCGTGGAGCGCGAGGCCTCGGTGAACGCGAGCAACGTACAGCTGGTTTGCCCTGAGTGCGGGAAGCAGACGCGCATCGGCCGCAAGATCCTGGGCGATGGCCGCAAGGTGCGCATCTGCCGCAAGTGCGAGGGAGTGGTCGACAAATGAACCGCCTGAGAGAGAAGTACAGGAACGAGGCCGTCGCGGCGCTCAAGAAGGAGTTCGGCTACACCAACGTGATGGCCGTGCCCCGGGTCGAGAAGGTCGTGGTGAACATGGGCCTCGGCGAGGCGACTGCCAACGCCAAGATCATCGACACCGGCGCCGACGAGCTCGGACGCATCACCGGCCAGCGGCCGGTGACCCGCCGCGCCAAGAAGTCGATCGCGCAGTTCAAGGTCCGCCAGGGCCAGCCGGTCGGGACGATGGTGACGCTCCGCGGCGAGCGGATGTGGGAGTTCCTCGACCGGCTGATGGCGATCGCGCTGCCCCGCGTTCGCGACTTCAAGGGCGTGTCGCCGCGCGGCTTCGACGGCCGCGGCAACTACACGCTGGGCCTCCGCGACCAGCTGCTGTTCCCCGAGATCGACTACATGAAGGTGGACAAGGCGCGCGGCATGAACGTCTCGGTCGTCACGACGGCGAAGACCGACGAGGAAGCGAAGAAGCTCCTGCAGTTCATCGGCATGCCTTTCAGGCAGTAAGCGAAGGACAGGAATGGCTACGACAGCGAAGATCGCCAAGGAACAGAAAGCGCCGAAGTTCAAGGTCCGGCTGCGCAACCGGTGCCACCTGTGCGGCCGTCCGCGCGCCTACATGCGGAAGTTCGCGCTGTGCCGCCTGTGCTTCCGCAAGCTGGCGCTCGACGGTGACGTCACCGGTGTGACCAAGAGCAGCTGGTGAGTTCGCAAACTCACCACGTCACGTATTGATAGGGTTTAGACGAGTATGACCGATCCAATTGCTGACATGCTGACGCGGATCCGGAACTCCGTGACCGCGAAGCACACGCGCGTGGACATGCCCGCGTCCCGGATCAAGGCGGACATCGCCCGCATCCTGCAGGACGAGGGGTACATCCAGGGGTTCAAGCTGCTCGAGGACGGAGCGTCCCCGCAGAAGACCCTGCGCCTGTTCCTGAAGTACGGTCCGCACGGCGAGAAGCTGATCACCGGGATCGAGCGCATCAGCCGACCAGGCCGCCGGGTGTACTTCGGTCGCGAGGACGTGCCGCAGGTGCTCGCCGGTCTCGGCACGAGCATCCTGACGACGTCGCGTGGCGTGATGACCGGCCGCGAAGCCATGAAGGTGGGCGTGGGCGGCGAGGTGCTTTGCAATATTTGGTAGGGCCGCCGGCTTTCAGGGTTCAGGCGTCAGGCGTCGGGCCGCAGCGGCTTCCAACCGGACCGGCCACCAGGGCACCAACTTCCGCACCCACGCCGCCGGGACCAGCACCGACACCTTCACCTGGACCCTCACCCCGTCCTCCGGAGGAGCGCACCGGATCGAGTTCTCCTGTCCCGCCGTAGCCAAGGACGCCGCGGGAGCCAGCCTGGAGCCCGGCGCCCGCGCGGACTCGGGTCAGCTACACCATCACCACCGGAGGGCAGACCAGCGCCGGCGACCCCGACGTCAGCCACGCCGGCTGCGGCGACGCACCCTGGCGCACCCTTGCGCAAGAAGATCACCCTGACCGCCAACGTCCCGGTCACCGTCACCCTCAAGCCCAGCTCGGCCGGCACCGTGGTCGCCGACGCCGTCAGGCTCGTCGACACCACCACCCCGTCTCGAGACTTCGCCTACCGCTACGACGTCAACGGGCAGAACATCGAGGTCCTCGACCAGGACCCCGAGCAGCGGGTCGACTCCTACCGCACCAGCTACGACGTGCTCGGGCAGCCAATCGAGGTCTCCGAGTACGACGGCAGTACCCAGCTGCGCAGCACCGGCTACACCCACGACCCCAACGGCAACATCCTCACCGTCGAATCCGTGCTTCGGGAGAACGCCACCACCGAGAAGCTGCGCCGCAAGACCAGCTACGCCTGGGATGCCCGCAACCAGCTCGACACCCTCACCGTCACCAACAACCCGGTCGACGCCGAGGCCTCGCGCACCTGGGACTACACCTGGAACAGCCGGGGACTGCTGGACACGCTGCGCAAACCTGCCGACACCAAGGCAGCGACCAGCGGCAACCTGGTCCGGTACTCCTACTACGGCAACGGGCTGCTGCGGCAGAAGGAAGAACGTCAGCAAGATCCCGGCCAGACTCTGGTGTCCAGCCACGAGCTGACCTACAACCCCGACGGCGACCTGGCCCGCGACCTGGCCCGGGTCACCAACCCCGACGGCGGGATGCTGCGGCAGACCTCCACCTACCGCTACTCCCCGTCCCAGCAGCTGCTGGAGGTCACCAAGTCCGGAACCGGCACCAAGGACGAGGCCTACACCTACGACCCGGCCGGAAACATCACCGAGCAGACCATCGGGAAGGCGACCACCACCAGCAGTTACGTCGACAACCGGCTCGAGCGCACCACCTCCACCGAGCCCGGGTTCCTGCCCACCACAGCGGACTACAAGTACGACGACTTCGGGCGGCTCGACCAGATCACTCAGCCCCGCGGGGAACACCAGCTACATCTACGACGGATTCGACCGGGTCATCTCCGAAACCCATGAGAACGGGGTCGACAAGACCACCAGCTACGACCCCTTCGACCGCGCCGTCACCGAGACCGTCGACATGGGAACCAACAGCCGGACCACCCGCTACAGCTACCTCGGCACCAGCGAACAGGTCGCCGCCGAAGAACAGACAAACCAGTGGCGGCGCCTGGCAGCTCACCAAGACCTACAACTACGGCCCCGAGGGCCGCCCGGTCATGCTCACCTCCACGCCCATCAACGGTGATGAAAAGACCCGGTACTACTCCACCAACGCCCGCGGCGACATCGAGGCACTCACCAACCCCGACGGCGGGGCCATCGAGTCCAGCTACCGCTACTTCGCCTACGGCTCCCTCGACGAGGACGGCACCAAGGGCGAGGACGACCCGACCCAGACCGAGAACGACCCGATCGCCGAGCCGCTCAACCCCTACCGGTACAACGCCAAACGGATCGACACCGCCACCGGCAACATCGACATGGGATTCCGCAACTACGACCCCGGCCTCAACACCTTCCTCACCCGCGACATGTACAACGGCGCGCTGGCCGACATGCAACTCGGAGTCGACCCCTGGAACGCCAACCGCTACGCCTTCGCCGGCGGCAACCCCATCACCCGCATCGAACTCGACGGCCACAAAGTCACTGCGGGCGACTATTACGGCGCACCAGAACCCGAACAACAGCCGTATTACCCAGCTGGTAGCACGGCTCCAGGCTCGGGACCCTCAGCAGCCTCAGCAGCGGAGACTTCATCAGCCGAACGCGGGTCACCCCAATCCACACTTAGCGCCTACACAATAGGTGAGAACTCAGCCAGGTGGGCCTGTGACGGCGATCCAGTCTGCCTGACCCAGCAGGCGCCACCTGAGCTGTACGGCATAGCCGCCGCAATCAACGAAGCAGGAATTCCAGAGTTCGTCGAGCACGTTGCCAACGATCCGGTAATGCAATTCGCGGGAAGCACCCTCCAGGGAGAGGAAAACTACGGTTGCTTCATGGAGGGCGACAAGAGCGCCTGTGCGGTAGCGGGGGCGGGTTTTGTTCCAATCCCAATCGCAAGGGTCGTCGCTTGGGCGAACCGCGCGCGCCGCGCAGGCAAAGCCGCAAACGATGTAGCTCCGCGCTTCATCACGACGGGTACAGGGAACACGATCGACCGTTTGGCGGTCAACACCTCGATTAGCGCGCAGAGGCAGGGCCGTCACGTGCTGGGTGCACGTCAGTACGAAGGTGGCAGCTACTTCAACTCTGCCGACGACGCGCAGCGCGTTCTAGATGACTTCCACAGCGGTGCGGCGGATGTCCTGGGGGTGAAGGGCAACGACATCGTCGTGCGATCGCCGAACGTCACCGGGACCAATGTCAATCCCGGCGCTGGCTACCCGAGCCAGGCGACGAGCGTGTTCTTTATCAAGGGTTCGTCGTCTCCAAGCGTGGTTCCCTACAACCCTGCGTGGACGCCATGAGTCTGCCGACCCCCGAAGACCTCGGCCGCGCCCCTGCATGGGAGAACTACATCGTTGCTCAGGCGGTGCAGGCGTCACTTGGTCTGATCCCAGAACACACGCTCGCTTTAGGCGTCGAGGTGGCGGGCGCTGACGTGCGACTCCGGTTCCAACTAACCGAAGCGGCTGAAGAGGACGTCGCTGACGGCGATGACATCGTGAGCGAGCTTGAGGCACTGGTTGGCCCTGCGGTGCACGTTGAGAGGGTCTATGAGGTCCGAGACGAGCGCGCGGTCACTCCATCGAACGGGACTCGCTGGATCTTCCTCGCCCGTGTTTGAGTCTCAGCTGGTCCGTGCCAGACGGCGGGCTTGGTGGCAGAGCAGGACGGATTCGGTGAGGTTGATGACGGTGGCCTTCTCGTCGTCAGAGCTGCATCGCGACCCGAAGTGGGGCAAGACGATCACCACCGCCTACTCACTCGGCGCTGCGATCGGCTCCCGCGCCGAACGACAGACCAGCCGGCCCCCGACCCACAGCCCAGGTGGCCCGATGAACCCGCAGTCGGGTCGCTCGCCAACCCCGGTGTGCCGGCTGGAAGACTCGACCCTATGACCACCCGCCCCCGGCAGCTGAGCCCACGTCGCTGGGCGTTTGTTTTCCTAACCGACAATCCCGGCGCTGGCTACCCGAGCCAGGCGACGAGCGTGTTCTTTATCAAGGGTTCGTCGTCTCCGAGCGTGGTTCCCTACAACCCTGCGTGGACGCCATGAGTCTGCCGACCCCCGAAGACCTCGGCCGCGCCCCTGCATGGGAGAACTACATCGTTGCTCAGGCGGTGCAGGCGTCACTTGGTCTGATCCCAGAACACACGCTCGCTTTAGGCGTCGAGGTGGCGGGCGCTGACGTGCGACTCCGGTTCCAACTAACCGAAGCGGCTGAAGAGGACGTCGCTGACGGCGATGACATCGTGAGCGAGCTTGAGGCACTGGTTGGCCCTGCGGTGCACGTTGAGAGGGTCTATGAGGTCCGAGACGAGCGCGCGGTCACTCCATCGAACGGGACTCGCTGGATCTTCCTCGCCCGTGTTTGAGTCTCAGCTGGTCCGTGCCAGACGGCGGGCTTGGTGGCAGAGCAGGACGGATTCGGTGAGGTTGATGACGGTGGCCTTCTCGTCGTCAGAGCTGCATCGCGACCCGAAGTGGGGCAAGACGATCACCACCGCCTACTCACTCGGCGCTGCGATCGGCTCCCGCGCCGAACGACAGACCAGCCGGCCCCCGACCCGCCGCCGGGTGGCCGATGAACCCGCAGTCGGGTCGCTCGCCAACCCCGGTGTGCCGGCTGGAAGACTCGACCCCATGACCATTGCCTGATGAGGCTGGAGCGCTTTGCGACCAAATCAACTCGATTCTCCGAAGCGCGTTCAACCCTGCGCAGGCGGAGCGGCGCCGGATCTCAGGAATATGCCCGGACGGCACCTGATCGGTCACCAGCTCGCGGTCGAGAAGTGACCGATCAGGTGCCGTAGGGGCATCGCAAATGAGCTCCATCGGACGAGCAGTCGCCGCCCGGGTTCTTGGGCAACGCTGGGGCAACACGAGGTTGAGAATCGGCCGCATCGGGCCGACGACGTTCAACCAGCAGTCGAGGGTCTGACCTGCGAAGTCACTCATCCCCAACGTCGTCCGAAATCCCTCGGTCGCCTCTTGCTGAGCGGTGGCGCCCGTTTCACTTGGACTCGACGTGGCGGGTGACGTGACGCTCCCCGAGACCGACTTGCACCGGATCCGGCTCTGGCCTGCGACCGTGAGTGCTGGAGCATCTACCAGGTCACGGTCGAAGCCGACGTCGCCCAACGGCACGTCGACATCGTCGAGGTTCGGCCTCGTGGACCGGTGTGGGCGGGGACACGGTCGCCCCCGACCTTGGGGCTGACCCGCCATCAAATCTGGTGGCCCCCGACGGCGACCAGCGACAGCCAATCTCAGCCGAGCAGTGCGCCAACCTTTCGGCTGGGCGTATGTCGGTGGCG
>CAVVIG010000012.1:0-252962 GCA_963748265.1 uncultured Acidobacteriota bacterium
GATCCGAGTAGCCTGTATAAGTCGATGTAAAACCCCACACACCAAACAGGAGTGAGGTGACGATTGAGCTCTTTGGCACAGACTGGAGTTGACCTTCCCGCTCCACGCATCATTGATCTGGCGGCTGCGAGAGTCCCATGGACGAACTGACTAACGCCCGTCATATCGTCCTTCCGGGTCCATTGGGCAAAGCCGTCTATTCTGTTCGCGGCGCTCATCTGGTAAGACACCTTTTCGGTTGAGAACATCTGCGCCCGAACCGTCGTAGCCGGGCTACCGTCAGGTTTGAAGGCGTTGAGCACTTCATCGACCTGCCTGCGACTCCGAGCCGAGTAGTAGAACCACAGCCGGTCGCGGAGCACACGCCCGCCCACGTCCCCGCTGACATCCCATCGCTGATCCAGGGGGTTGCCTGATGAGATGCCCGTGCGCTATCAGATCATCATCGAGATTGTTGCTCTGCATCGCCCGTGTGGTCTGCGCCCAGAAGCCGCTCCCATGGAAGTCGTTGCCACCACTCTTGATCATGGCGTTGATGTGTACGCCACGAGCGGGTATCTCGGCATCGTGACCACCGTCTCGATGTGCGCCTCCTCGAACGACGCGTAGTCCCAGAATTGCCCGCTCTGATAAACCGGATTTCGGCGATGTTCGCTGCGACCCCCTCAATCATCTGCCATGACTCTCCGTCTTGCCCAAATGTCCGAAATTGAGGAACCGCATTAATGGTGCTTCCTCCAACGTCAAGGTTCGGGCGGACGCCTGGCGCCTGTGCCATCAGGCCGATGACGCCATTCGACCGTCGGTACCAGCTCCAGCGCTTCTTTGGTTAACTCTGTTCTGGCGCTGGTCGACGTTACGTCGACTAAGGGGGCCGCACCAGAAACGGTAATGGTTTCTTCCAGCGAGCCAACTTTGAGGGCGACGTCGATACGAGCTGCGAAATCGACCGTCAGGCGAATACCTTCGCGACGCACTGATTGGAATCCACTAAGAGAGTAGGTTACGGTGTAGGTGCCGATCGGTAATGGCGTCAGCCGATACTCACCCCGACGTCTGTAACTGCCGTGAGCTCTGGCAGTTGAAGCGCAGTGCTGGTTGTCGTGACGGTGACGCCAGGCAGCACAGCCCCACTTTCATCTGTGATCTGGCCAATGATGCTAGCCGTGCCTTGACCGGCGTCGGCGGCTGCGGCCCAGACCAGCGCCGCCACCATGCAACCCGCTACGAACAGTGGACACTCCGCTCTGAAACCCGCCCGTGGCGCATGTCATAACAACCTCCACCTGTGAGATCGGGGTAACGATCGCATCCGGACGGGCGGCCTACGTGGCACCGAAGCGGGCGTTCGAACGCCGGCACGGGTAACGAATCGTGCTTCGACGCTCGTGGCGATGGTTGACGTCTGAACGGTCGTGAGACAATCCACTGGAATCGCGCACTCTGACCAGCGGTTTCGCCGCAGGCTCCGCGAACCAACCATTGACACGAAGCCTGTTCGGGCTTCCTCCTGATGGACGGGCAGTCCTCGAAGTGGCGATCGACCTCGACGGCAATACAGCAACGCCGAGCTGTGTGTCGCGAGATTGTTTAGGGCGTGGAGGATGGAGTCAACTACCCGACTTCAGGTAGCGGTCGCGCACGGGAAATGGGGTCAGGTGGCCCGATTTGGTGGTAATAACTGCCAGGATTGCGCCAGACAGCTCCTCCCAGACGCGGTCCGCCTGCAGAGGTCATGCAATATGAATGATGCCACGGCGCACAGCCTCGGTTAACGCGGCCGGTACGGTCCTGTACGTGCAGCTTGCTCAGGAGGTTCTTCACGTGCACTTGCACCGTTTCTTCGCTAATCCCGAGCGCGCAGGCGATCTCTTTGTTGCGCATACCGCGGGCGATGTGCTCGATTACCTGGCGCTCACGCGAGGTGAGCGTGGGACGCGCCGCACGTTCGTCGAGCTTGGCCTGCACGTCGGCGGAAATGGTGGGCGACCGTCCGGCATGAACATCGCGCACAACCTCGATCAAAACACTTGAAAGAGTATCCTTGAGCATGTAACCAACAGCGCCGGCCTCCATCGCCCTGAAGATGTCTTCGTCCCCATGGAACATAGACAGCACGACAACGCGCGCCGTCGGATCGATGTGTCGGATAGCGTGTATCGCCTCAAGCCCGCTCTGAGCGCCGAGTTGCAGGTCCATCAGCGTGATGTCGGGACGGTGTTCGATGAACATCTTCACGGCGTCGTCGACATTCGCAGCTGAGGCCAGCACCTTCATGTCCGGTTGCCGATTAAGCAGTACGGTAACGCCTTCCCGCACGATTCTGTGGTCATCGACACACAAGACACGAATCTGGTGACGAGCCATCGCGTCAATCCTCTGCGTTAGCCCAGCCGTGGCAAGACCACCTCAACCCTAGTGCCCTGCCCCACAGCGCTCACCAGCCTGAACTGCCCGCGTACCGCCTTTGTTCGCTCTCGCATGCTCTTCGATCCCGCAGTGGCCGCTCTTGAGACTCGATGGGAGGTCGAATCCGCGCCCGTCGTCGGCGACTACGAGATGCACTGACGTGGGACGATAGTGAAGAGACAAAGTCAGTTGCGCAGCTTGTGCATGGCGAACGGCGTTCATGACCGCTTCCTGACTGAACTCGAAGCAACTGCTCCTCGGCGGTAGCCGACAACCGGTACGGTTCTCCTTCGACGACCACCGCGTGGCGCACCGCCGTGCCGTCGGTGAGGCGAATGCAGGAGTCGCGCAGGGCACCAATCAGATCGACCGACTGCAGCTTCGGGCGACCGGAGGTCTCGGATAGAGTTCCGCGCTTCCCGGACTGTACTCGTCAGCGGCCTGCTGGACCTGCAGTAACCAACTCGCAGGTCCGCGCGTTCCTCACCCAAGTCGCTCGCAATTGCTTCGCACTGCAGCCCAACGCCGAACAGGCCTTGCAGCAGCGTATCGTGAATTTCGCGCCCCAGCCGAACCCGCTCGGCGAAGAGAAGCGCGAATTGCCGATGCATCTGCTGGAGTCGAAAGCGCCAGGCGCCCCAGCCGGCCATCAGTAATAGGCCAATGCAGGCTGCCATGAACCAGCGAGTTTGATAAAAGTGTGGCGCGATCAGGAAAGTCAGGTCGGCGTGGGACTCGCTTGACGTGTCGCCGCCGACGCCAGCCTGAACGCGGAATCTATACTGCCTCGGTGGCAGATTCGTATAGAGCGCCTGCCGCCGCGTTCCAGCGTCGACCCAGTTGGCATCGAACCCCTCAAGGCGATAGCGGAACCGCGTCTTCAGGGGGGATGTAAGAGTCGGCATCGTGTAATCGATCTGGACCTTGGAAGTACCAGCCGGAAGGCGCAGCGAAGACGCGCCTTCAATCCTTCGCGAGTCGGCGATGATTCGCTCAATTTCAACCGGCAGCAGCACACTACCACTCGGCAACTTGGCGGGATCGATGACTGTCACGCCACGCTGAGCGATAAACCAGATACGCCCGTCTTCGCTTTGCGCAGCGGAGCTGTTGCCAAACCAACGTGGCGCACCAGCGAAGCCGTCGGACTTGTCATAAAAGCGAAACTGAACGGCATGCTGCGGATCAGCAGTTACTCTGTCGATCTGCTCCCTGTCGATTCGCGCCGACACCGCAGCCTGAAGGCCGAGCCACAGATTACCGCTCTGATCTTCTATGATGCCGACGATGGAACTCGTGGGCAGTTCGGCCGCCGTACGCACAGCGATCAGACGCGTTCCATCGGCTCGCTTGAGCCCGTGATTCCCTCCCAACCACACAGTGCCACGGTGGTCCTCGAAGATCGTCGGTACACATCCGCGTCAACTCCCTGTGATACCTGAATCGGCTCCGGTTGGGTACCGATCGGCACGGTGAGAACCGACCCATTCTCGAATGACAGCCACAAGCGGTCTTGACGATCAACGAGGGAACTCAAGACAGCAGCGCGGCGAAGCGATGCAGGCAGCTCAAGACTCTCGAGCGTCCCCTCTTTCCAGCGAACTACGCCTTGGTCACGGCCGTACAGCCATAGCGCCCCTTTAGAGTCGGAAGCGATTGCGGAGATCTGACTGAGGTGTTTGTCGGTCGAAGATGCGATCGGAGTTGCTCGGCCATTCTCGAATCGAAGCAGCCCGTTCACAGTCGCAATCCACAGTCGACCGCGGCCGTCGCTGTGCATGGCGCGAGGTGGTGCCCCGTCGAGAGGCGCCATGTGCCTTATTGGCGTGGCTTCCCCAGGCGGAAACTGAAGGAGTGCGTCAACCGCACCAACCCAAACACTGCCGTCCGGCGTCTGCTCGACGCCGTTAATGATTCCGAGGTTCAGCACCGGGGTGATCTTGTGTGGTGAGAGCCGGTTCAAGCCATCATTCGGTACCGACCCAGATATTTCCTTCCCTATCCTCCAACAGCGCCATCACCCCATCAGCCGCAAGGCCCGTAAGCGTCGAGGTTCTCTCAATAATCGGGTGGTCAGCTATCGACTGTGACGGGATGCGCCACAATCCCTGACCCGAACGTTCCGACCCAAAGGTTGCCGCGCCCGTCGAACAACAGCCGAGAGCCCTGTCCTTTCTCTAGTTCCTTTCCAGAAGTACGTGGGTCGTGGAGTCGCCTGAAACCAGCGACAGGGTCGGACACCCATGGGTTGCCGGCACCGTCCCACGTCAGGTGGCGAACAACGCGCTCCAACTGTTCGGCGGGCTTTAGTCGATTAACCTGCGAATCTACCGATAAAACGCCGGTTGCAGTGGCAAGGAAGATGTCGCCACTGGGGCCAAGTGAGCCACTGTATGGAGCGCCAGATGCAAGTGCACCCTGCACCATGTGCCATCGATTGCCGTCGTGGTCAAACAGACCACTTCGACTAGCGGCCCATATGTGCCCGTGTCCATCCTCCAACAGGACAGTTACGGCGCCCGCACCCAAGCCGTCATTCGCCCCGAACCTGACAACCTCCTGGCCCCGGATACGGCTCACTCCACCTGGTTCGCCGAACCCAACCCAGATAGTGTCGTCTTCCGTGACCAAGAGACTTCGAACGGCGACCTCTGGCAGCGAGCCGTCCGTCTCTGACCTCCAGTCAACGAACTGTTGACCGTCAAACCGAAACAGACCGGCGTCCGTGCCGAGCCAGAAGTACCCCTTCCGATCCTGCGCCAGAGCCCAGACGGCTCCCGAAGGAAGCCCGTTGGCTGGTCCCCATGAGGTAATCAGGTGGCCCGCCAGAACGTTGTGCAGGTCAATGCCGGACGCAAAGGCAGCGCAGGTCAACACAAACGCCACAGTTCCGGCGAGTACGTCTCTCATCCGCTCCGCCATTCGACAACAGTGGTCAATGTCACGAGCTGGCCTATTCTGTCAACCTTCGCCAGAGGACCGTACTACCGGAATTCAGGTACTCGCCGAACGCTGGTTCGCCTACGATCGGCCAACCGCCCGTTTCCACCCGCCTCTTGCCTCTTGCGATGCGGGGTTGAGCGACAACGCCTCCTGAAGGTACTCGGCCGCCTCGAGACGCCGACCTTGGGACAGGTGGAGCAGGCCGAGGTTCAGGTACGTGGCACTGTCGCGCGGATCGAGGCTGAGTGCTGACTCGAAGGCCTGCCGCGCCTGCTCTGGCTCCCGCATGGTCGCCGTGATCGCCCCCAGCAGGTTCCAGGCGGGTGCGTGCTCAGGTTCTGCCTCAGTCGCCTGTCGCGCGTATCTTGATGCGCCGTCCAAGTCACCACCAAGGAAGCGAACCGCCGCCTCGTAGTAGTAGATCCGGCGGCTTCCACTTGAGTAGCGCAGCTCGGGAAGAACTGCTCGAAGTCCCGCGGCATCGCCGGCATCGGCATAGATGGAAGCGACCTGCTCTAACACGCGGACGTCAGGCACCGGTCCTCGCGCCTCCTGGGCCTCAACGACAGCCTGCCGGACTTCTCCCGTCGCGGCGAGCAGACGGGAGGCGGCGAGTCGCGGCGCCACTTCACGTGGTTCCTCCGTGAGGCCTCCCTGAAAGCCGTAAGGGCGTCATTGACGCGCCCCGTGGCCACCGCGGCGCGCACGAGTCCGGTTAGCGCGTTGACGTCTGTAGGATCGAGCGAGACTGACCTCTGATACGCGTCGAACGCCGACTTGATAATCTGTGGCGGTGATCATCATCGCCCCTTGGTTGCGCCATTCCAGCGGTCCAGCAACCGCGAACGCACTTTGAACCACAGACGGTCGTCCTGTGCCGCCCGAGATGCCGTGGATCGCGCGCAGGTTCCCAGCCGCTGTGTTCACCGCAATCGCTTCAGGACCGGAGAACTCGAGCGCCATCCGATCGTCCACCTGCGAGCTAGCGCCAGCCACGTACTTCCGGAGAGCGTCTGAACTTGAGACGAACAACGACAGAACGCTAAAGGCGTCCATCACCGATGCATGGCGCAGATCGTCAGAGACCCCTGGGCGGCGATAGCCAGTATCGAGTGCAGCCACATCCAGCTGACGGTCACTCTTCGAACCAACCAGAAGCACGTCCCCTCCAATGAGCCATAGCGTTCCGTTTGGAAATGCTTCGATGAACGTTGCCACGATCGACTTCAGATCCTCCTCGCGCATGTCGTAGATGTGGGCCCACTGACAGACGATACCCTCTGGCTCCAGCCGATCACGCACCGCCGCAAGAAACTCACGGGTGAAAAGAGCTGCGACACCAGCCATCCACGGATTCGAGGGCTCTGAGATAACGACGTCGTATGTCCGCGACGAGTACAGCATGTGCGATCGACCGTCGCCCACAATCAGGTCCACGCGCTCATCAGCGAGTGCATCATGATTGTCCGCGATAAAGAAATGCGACGCCTCAATCACCTGCGGCGAAATCTCTACGACATCGGCGCGGTCGATCGGATGCACGAGCGCCGCACCAAGAGTCACGCCGCTGCCCAGCCCGATGATGGCCACTCGTCTTGCCTGCGGATGCAACATCAAGGGCAGATGCGCGAGGAGCTTTTGGGTAGCCATGTCGGCACCATTCGACGCGTCGACTTTCCCGTCGATGGCCATCGACAGCGTGCCAGTCAGCCGTTTCACGGAGATTGTGGACGCCGCACCATCGCGGTAGTAAAGCAGAGTGCCAGCTGTCAGTGCCGCCTCGAGGTCTAGTTCGCGATTCACGTACGGCGCATACTTGTATACGCCGCTCGCAAGAAGCCTGCGATCCCACGACGGGCTAAGGAACACTGCCCCGACGGCGAGCGTCACCACTGTTATTCCCACGGCTCGTTGAGCACGCGCCATGCGCGTGACACACAAGCCTGCCACCGAAACCACAATGAGTGATACGGCGACTAAGGACACGGTGTTCTCAAGACCAGCCCTTGGAATCAGCAGAAAGCCTGCCGCGAATGCGCCGCCGACGGCCGCAACCGAATTAGCGGCATAAGCCAGGCTCACTCGTCGCGGGACCGGCTGATCAGACCCGCAGATCGGCCGGAGAGCAAGCGGAAATATGGCACCCAGGCAGATTGCCGTTGGCAAAAGGAGGAGTGCCGACTCAAGGGTGTTCCACGCCACTCGAACATTGAACGTTTCCGTGGAGAGCGCCAACTCTTGCGCGATCGCGCGCGGAACATGCATCCCGACTAGGCCGCTTGCGGTCATTGCCGAGACCGCAGCCGCTGACAGCGACAGCACGATCCACGACACGGGTAGACGCGTCCGGGCACTGACCCACACTCCAATAGCTGATCCGATCGCCGTGCCGGCGATGATCGATGCCAATGTGGCCGCGAAGGCATATGTCGTCGGACCAACGACGGCCGACAGCGCTCGTGTCCAGGTGATCTCAATCGCCAGACTTGCGAAGCCAGCGGCGGCGACAGCAGCGAGGGCAAAACCCGGTGAGGGTTCGAGCTGCATGCACTTTGGCTCCGTCTGCTTGGGACGAAGCCGGTCATCTTCCACTCGATGTCTCTGACTCTGCACACGCAACCACACCACTGCCACCACCGACAGTGCGCCTGCCGCAACGCCGACTAACATGGTGTTGCGCGCTCCAACTGCGGGAAGGAGTAGGAAACCTGACGCGATCGAGCCGATGGCTGCGCCCGCCGTGTTGGCCGCATATAGCAGGCCGCCGGCCGCCCACCTTGCACGCCGGTCTGATGAGTCAAACCAAGCGACAGCTAGTGGGAACGTCGCCCCGAGTGAAACCGCCGGGAGCAGAAGCAGCGTGAACGACACTGCCACGCGCATCCATCCAAATAGCAGCCCGGGTGAGTCACCATAGGCCCACCGCAGCAAAGGTGTAAGCGCGCGAAGTTCGTGAGGAAATGCTAGCGCCGTCAAGGCCACGAAGATCTCAAGCGCCGCGTATACGACCAACATGTCACTTCGTGACAGTCTGTGAACCAAACGTCCCCCAACCAACGAACCAGTCGCCAGCCCCGCCATCATGGCAGCTACGGCAGTGGTCGCCGCAGCCGTCGTATGGCCGAGCGTGAGGGAGAGCACCCTGGCCCAGGCGCTCTCATAAATGAGGCCCGCCAGTCCTGAAGACGCGTAGGCGACCAGAAAAATGAGTCGCATGGTGGGGAGTGCGAGTCTACCTGATGAGGAGGTGAGCGTTCGATCTTCGACGCCGGCTCTCTTCGCCTAGCGCAGGCGCAACGGGTTCTGCTCTGACCAGTAGGTCTCACTCGTCGAACGGGCAGCGCTTGCGGTGGCTACTGCAGTTCATCGGGCAGGACTTCGACCACCTGGCCCCGCAGCATCATCCCCAACCTGCACGAAGTGATGTTCGCGACGTCCTGCTCGACTCCGAACACACCCCGGCGCTTCGTCCGTTTCCACCGACGCACGCCGACCGGAGCTCCGGACACGTGGTGGCAGGCGGCGGGGCGTCTTCTGGCCAGTGTCCAGGGTGGCTCCGAACGATCGGCGGAGGGTGACGATTCGACGGGCCTACGTGGGCACGTGGATGACCGTCACAGTCGCATCAGCGGCCGATCTGCTCGTCGACGGATGGCCACGGCTCCGGCGCTGCGCTGACCCGCTCTGCGGACAGTGGTTCGTTCCCAATCACGCGAAGCGGCTCTGCCATTCGACGCAATGTGCTAGCCAGAGCCGCCATCAACGGTTTTAGCTCACACGGAATTACACGGACGAGCACGCGCGGCGGTGGGATAAGACGCGCCCACGCGAAAGACGCCAGACGTAATCGGGAGGATGCTGGGCGAAATTCAGCGCTGGTTGTCGCGCAACAAGCGCAGACTGTGCGCAATTCGGGCCGCGCGGAGGCGATCGGTTATCGGTGCTGGCTCCGAGTGACCAGATGATGGGCGGTTTGCCCCATTACTTCCGCGATCTTGGCGAAACCATGGCTCGCCGAAAATAGCCGCCATGTCATAACCGATTGGGGCTCGCTTGGCCGGTGGTCGTTGGACGGCGGGCCTTCTAAGCCGGGGGTCCCGCGTTCGAGTCGCGGCGGGCGCGCCAGCCAAATCCCTGAGTATTGGGCCATTCTAAGGGCTGGCGCCTCCACACAGTGCAATTTTCCGCGTTGCATATCGTGGTGCCGTGTGCCGCGGAATGTCGCCGTGTACCCCCCGAAGGCTGGTGCGCTGGCTGGTGCCCTGTTACCCTGTCACCCACCCTCAAGGCATCATGGGCATCAGAAGAGAAAGAAGTGGTTGGCGAGCTTACGTTCGGGTGGCCGGCCGACTGCACACGAGGCGCTTCCCGGCCGCCGCTGCCAAGACGGACATCGAGCAATGGATAGTGGCCCAGAGGGCCAACGTCCATCCGCTTCCCACAGTGGAACGGCTCGGTGATGAGCTCTGGAATGCGTATCGCCCTGGCTGGATCGTCGGCGTGCTGAAGACGACCCAAGGATGGAGAGTGCAGGTCAGCGTGAAGGGACGATGTGTCCAGAAGGGGTTCTCCAAGACTGCCTCACTGGTTGAGATGCTGCAGTGGCGAGATAGGCAGCGCGTCGCCGATGCCACTGCCAACGGAGGACGCACCTGACGTGCGAGGCGAGACGACGCGACACCGCCGGCCCTTCGAGGCGCCCAAGTGGAACTGATTGGAAGGTCCATTGGTGAATCTGGCTATCAAATCTGGCGACCAGGAAGGAACCGCGCACCGCCGGCGCGGTCGGAGAGCGGCGCCGCCGCGTGACGTCGTTCCCAGGGGCGAGGATCGCGGCGAGCGACATCAGCCAGCTCGAACGCGGGCTCCTCGTGGTGCATCCGTCATGGCGCCGCAGGCTCGCAGTAGCGTTCGGTGTCAGCGAGGAGGCGCTGTTCAGGCCTACCGACACGGACGCCTCCGAGGGCGCCCAGACCTAACGCAGGAGTGGTCATAATGGCGATCCACCTAGTCAGGCCCGCGCTCAGGGTCAGAGACCTCGACCCGACCGCCAAGGTGATGCTGGTGCAGCTCGCCGATTACGCCGACGACAACGACATCGCCTGGCCGTCGATTGAAACCCTCGCCCGGTTCGCCGGGCGCAGTAAGTCGCAGGTGATGCGGGCGCTCAAACATCTTGAAGACAGGAAGCTGATCACGGTTCCTAACAAGCGTGAGCGGGGGCACCGCGGGCGCACGTGCAATCGCTACAAGCTCGACGTGCACGTACTCAACGATCAGGTGACGCCAACATGTTGGCGACCTATTGCCGCGCCCGAGCGCCGTTGCCTGGCGAAACCGCACGACGCGGCTGAAACCTGATCGCGCCGTGCTCCCCGCTCTCGCTCACGGCGGCCGTGACCGCGACCGCCAGAAAACCTGGCCCTGGCGCGTGCGGAGCGTTTTCAGTGCACGCGCGCGGTGAGCATCGGGAGATCAGACCGCGCCGCGGGTGTCGACGCCGATCGAGGATGACGAGTATTGGCCGACGCTTACCGATCCGGGTCAGGAGGAGACCGACGTCTTCCGCGTTGAGCAACTGCACGGGTTCCAAGATGAAGGACGCATCCGTCAGAGTGTTCTGCGGGTGCTCTTGCATCCATGCCTAGATGCGCTTCTTCAGTCCTCCGGCCCCTTCGCCCGCCACGTACACCACTGTTTCTGGGACGAATTTATAGGTGCCGACCGACGGCCTGGCGCTGCGCGTACCAATGTAGACTGACCGCAAGGGAGTCAGCCAATGAGCCGCACTGCGGCGACTAAAGCTTCGTCATTACTGATATGCCTCGCGCTGCTAGCAATCAGGGGATCGGCAGGCCAACAGCCGCGGTCCCCCACCCCAATCGATGTGCCGCGGATGCTTGACGGACGGCCAGATTTTCAGGGCGTCTGGACCTTCGCCACGCTCACACCGTTGGAACGGCGCAAGGAATTCACCGAGAGCGCTTTCCTCACCGACGCCGAAGCCGCCGAATTCGTCCAACGGCAGCTCGCCGCACTGAACACAGATGGTCGAGCGCAGTCGGATTACAACGAATTTTGGTTTGAGCGCCCAAGCTCAATGGCTCGGCTGAATGGAAGAAATCTGACCTCGCGAATCATCGACCCCGCTGATGGCCGCATTCCACCGCTCACTCGCCAAGCGCAAGACCGCTCGGACGCCCTCGAAAAAGCGCAACGCGAACACCCCGCTGACGGCCCGGAGGACCGCGATATGCCCGAGCGCTGTTTATCCCCGACGCCGTTGATTGAACCCGCTGGCGGAGGCAACAACAATTTTGTTCAGATAGTCCAGACCTCGGATCACCTGGTGCTCTTTACCGAGCTCATGAGCGTGCGGCGAATCATCCCGATCAGTGGCGGCGAGCATCTCCCGGGGTCGATTCGATTATCACGTGGTGATTCGCGGGCGCGCTGGGAAGGCGACACGCTCCTGGTCCACACAACCAACTACATCGGCCGATTCGATTTCGCTTTCGCAGCAATTGATGAGAATTTACAGCTGCTTGAGCGCTTCCAGTTCGTCGATCAGAACACGCTCCTGCTGCAGGAGACGATAGATGATTCGACGGCTTTCACGAAACCGTGGACGGTCGTGCTTCCCATGACCCGAACAGCTACGCGCCTTTTCGAGTACGCATGCCACGAGGGAAACTACGCCCTCAAGCACATTCTGAGTGGCGCGAGGGCCGAGGGAGCGGAGCGGAGCCGAGGTCCGAGGTAGTCCTAGTTTTGACGCCGCGCGCGAGATTTCTGGTCTCTCCAAACGAACACATCGCCCGTCTTCGTTGACACCGACTTGCGCCACAGATTGCTAGGGGTGGGCGGATTCCTCGCCGGCGTGGGCGTCGGCTTCGGCCTCCCGATCGCGCTGTGTCGCCGTTACCTGCGGAGACTCGCATTGAGTCAACACGCCGAGACCGATCGCCAGGTAGCAGCGGTGCCGCCGGTGGCTGTTCCCACGAGGGACACCCACCGACGCGGCGACCGACAGGCCGCACGGCGGGATTGACGCGCGCGCGTCGGCGTCACGCGCCAGCAGTCGCGGCCGCGCCGGACAAACTGATATCACGCTGCCGCGGGACATCGTCGAGCAGCTGTACGCGCAGCTGGCGCGCCTCGAGGTGCTCGAGCGGCGCGACGCGATGCGCTTGGCGGACCGATCGGCGTCGACCACTCCGGCCGTGAGGCCTTGTCGGCTCTTCGCCGACTTGTGTGCTGTAACTTAATTTCGCGATCCGAGCACCGCGCCACTCGCAGCCGTCGGTGGCCGGGCGGCACGTGCGAGCGCGGCATAGGCCCATACGGCGGCGGTCACGAGCACAACGAACACGATGACGGGGGGATGAAGGCGGCGTCAAGCCCCGTGTTCCAAACGAGTGGCGGAGGCGCGGACGCCGAGACCTGCCAATCCGCGAGGCCCGTGACCAAGAGACGCGTTAGCGAGAGCACGTCTCCGCCGGCGTGCAGCACCAGCGGCGGCAGGATCGAATTCGTCGCGTACGCGAGGCCGCCGTACACAGCCGCCACGACGACATAGTACGGCAGCATTGTCAGCACCGCGCTCGGATGGTGCGTGAAGTGGCCGAGGCCGAAGAGCGCGGCGGTCGTCAGGATCGCGACCACGAACCCATGCCGCCGCTCGATCGGTCCCTGCATATATCCACGGAAGCAGGCCTCTTCCACGCTCAAACGCAAGAACCGACAAACGACGTGGGAAAACCTGATCGCCTCGGGCGGGACCGCCTACACGCCCCGTGCGAAGCGGGGCGGAACGTCAGGCGCACCCCTGCGCCGGCCCATTCCCAGCATCCCGAATGGGATCGCGGAATCGACCGATGGCGGGAAGACGTGGAAGCGGGTGCAGTAATGGGTCAACAACAACCACCGGGAATCGGCGCAGACGTGACGCACCTGATGCCGAACGTCGGCGAGGACGTCACGGCCCTGATGGGCGGCGCGCTCGCCGCTTGGGGGTATCCGCCATCGGTTTGGACATCGTATCCGCCCTTCGGAAGATGTCCACCAAACCGGATAGTCCACCCCGACCAAGTCACCGTGAGAGTGGCGCACGCGCCTGCACGTGAGGTGAAGGCCACTCTCACAGACGATCCGGTGGTCGGCGTTTGGCGTACTCGGATTCCAACGACCATCGGCCGACCCGGCGGACCGGTTGCACGCTGCGCTTAGTCCGACACCTGTTCTCAAGTGGCGTGTGGATGATCTGCTCTTGGCAGGCGGCGCACTTCCAGGGCAGGCGACGTCTTTTCCAAGGCGGGACCCTCAGCGATGGCGACCAGGAGCTCCTCGCAGTGATCGCGCAACTCCTGGTCGGTCATCGGGGAATTGGGCGGCATGAGCGTTCGCGCGAACGCACTGAACTCGCCGATGATGTCGCGATGATTTCGCTGAATGAACGCGCTGAGCGAGTGTGGCTCGTGAGTCCCGGGCATGTCTGACCTCCGTCGGTCGACATCGACGCAGCACCCCGGGGCGCCCTGGCCGAGTTCCATCTCAGTCTCCCATCCGCGCGGGACCGCCCTCGTCGTGCATGTTGAGAGACTCCACGCGGGTGGACGCCTCCTCAACCGCGCGGTTCCGCAGTCGAAGCATCAGCGCCTGAATACGCTGACGCTGGTGCAACTTCCGTTTTCGATCTTTGTGGAATCGGGCTCGATCGCCATTTCGTTCCGACATGATCGCCAGAGTAGCAGGAGCCGTGGAATGCCACTGTCCAGTTCAGCACATGCCGGCCGCCGCGGAACCTGTCACATCCTCGGTGACCGCCGCTGTGCACTCGAGGACAGCACACCCTGACGGTCCCAGGTACGCTGGCTCCGCGCAGCAGGTCCACTGCCTGTCGCGGCGTCCGACCAGTCAGAAAATGCAACCCTATTCCGGCGAGCCCGGCGGCCGGACGGAAAAGGTGAACGCCATTGTTGAAGATGGTGACTCGATCGCGGGCGATTCAGGCTTGGTTTGCCTCGGTGGCGCTTGTCGCCGTCGCCGGTATCGCATCGGGCGCCCAGGTCGCTGTGGGTACAGGAGCGCTCCTGCTGGCCCTCAGCCTGGTGCATCCGGCCATCGTGCTCATGCTCTGGCAAAGGGCTCAACCCGCGACGGCGGCGGAGGTGCTTTCCGGCGACGCTCGGCGACGCTGAAGGGACTAACCCGACCTACGGATGAAAGAAGGCGCGACATGACCCATGCACAGACGCTAGCGGTGTGCGTCGGCATCGTGTGCTCGACGCACGGTCTCGATGCGCAAGACCTCTCGCGCTATCGGAACTTCGAGCTCGGTAGCACTGTTGCTTCCGTCTCAACCGTTGCTGGCGTGGCTTCGTCCGCGGCGAAAACGATCCATCGACGTCCCGCCCTGTTGCACGACCTCGAATATCGGCCTTCGCGTTGGATTGCCGAGTCGCTGGCGCCCTCAACGGATCCGGTCCAGCAAATCGTCTTCAGCTTCTACAACGACCAGTTGTTTCGAATCGTCGTTGACTACTCTCGTGAGCGGACAGAGGGAATGACTCCGGCTGACTTGATCGATGGAATCGTCGCCGTCTACGGACCCGTGCTCCCGCCAGCGTCGCGAGCGCGTGGTCGAGTGCCGTCGCGACTGGAAACCGAAGCGGGATCTCCCATCGCTCAGTGGGGAGATAGCCAGCATTCGGTCGTCCTCTACCACACCTCGTCATACGGCGCAGCGTTCCGCCTGCTCGTAACGGACGTGCGTCTCGACGACCTCGCGCGGGCGGCCGAAGCGCAGGCGCTCCGGCTCGACGCTAAGGAGGCGCCGCAGAGGGAAGTCGCGCGGCAGCAGCAGGAACGTGCCGATGGACTCGCCGCCGCTGAGAAGGCGCGAGTCGTGAATAAAGGTGAGTTTCGACCCTGACGCGCGGGGCCGCGATACGGGCGCGGTGGTCACTCCCGGAGGACGAATGCGCGTGCCTTACACGCGTCTGATGTACGCTCAACTGAATGCGAGGGTCTAGTCCTCGCGCCCGGACTTGCATGCGATGCCGGTTGGAACCAGACGCGTAGGCGCAGAGGCGCCGCAGAGGAGCGCTCCCGAGGACCCTGGAGAGATTCACTCGAAGGCAGTCATTGCTGCCGCACTGATCGCCAGTGGCGCGGTGGAAGTGCCGGCGATTCCAGTGCGTGGCGACTGGTCGCGCGATGAAGCCGGCATGCGGCTTCGCGATTTGACCGACTACGTGTATCAGAGGATCGCGAAGGGCCATGCAGACCCGAACTGAACGCCGGCGACCCGAGATGACCGACCGGCGCCCGCCGGCGAAGCGCCAGCACAATCGCCGTCAATCCGCGCCGCAGCCTTCGCGCCAGACCTCCGTGGCCGCGCTGCAGCCTGGGCCCGAATCAGCCAACGGTGGTCGACCTGTCACTGGTGACGCCGGCCGGGCTGCACCATATCCGAGTGACGCCGAAATCTATTGGCGCTTCACACACCGGAGAACGAGTTAACCGATCGGAGGTCGCCGGCGACGGCTCAGGGGCGGGCCGCGGGGCATCGAACGTCCTCCTGCCGTTTTGTGTGCGAGTGCGTGAGCTCCGCGTACCTTTCGGCAACATCTCAAGTGACCGCGCCAGCGCCCTGTCCCATGCGGTACAGACGGATCCGCGCGCGAGCCGTAAGGTGGAGAGCGACACAGAGACGCCGAGCCGCCGACTGCGGCCGACTTCATGCGAGGTGACCGATGCTCACTCGGCGGGACGCGGACGGCAATTGGGGCGCTTCGGCGATGATTCCCGGTTCGTTCGAACTGCGCCCCCGGACACGCGCCAAAGAGCCCGACTACACGGCGGGCCGCCTGAAACCGCATTCGCTGCCGGCAGACCCCGGCGATCGCGAACGGCTCGAGCGGGAGCGGGAGGACGGCCTCGCGCCGCACGCTGGATACGTCCACCACTCAGGCGCAACAGACTTCATGATGCGAGCGCTCCTCCGTCTCACCGAACGCTTCATCCGCCTGATGCGAACGACTCCGTCGACCCCCTGACCCCGTCAGACATGCGCGCCGTGGTGCGCTCCTGTCCTGCGCAGCGTGCTGGCGCACGTGCTTCTGTCGCATGTGCTCTTTGACACAGACACGAAAGGCGTGCCGGCATACGCTCGGATCATGCAGGACACATATGTGAAGACCCCGTTGGTCTCGGTGTTGTGGATCGCGGCCGCCATTGCAGTGGGGGTGGCGCTCGACCTCGCCACCTGGACAGGCTGGTTGCTCCTCGCCGTCATTGCGATCCTGCCGCTGCTGGCCGCAATACGGCTGTTGTGCACCGACCCGTTCTACAGCCTGTCGGAGAACATCCAGGACGCGCTCCGTGTGCGCCCCTGACGCGCGGCCGGCTGGCTCCGGGCAGTTCGCCCCAGCGACTGTCGCGTGCGTCAGTCAACGATTCTGTCGTTCACCGCGATTGGACTGGACCCGATCCGATTCCTCTTGCGATTGACGGGACGATCCGTCGGCCGAGCGTGGCGGCGCGGGTCGCCGCCGCTCGCTTACTGGTCTCGTCGGAGCTCCTCCGCCATCGCCTGAACGCGAATGCGCGCGGGAGCCGTCAACCTTGCCGCTCGACTGCACCGGATCGCATGGATCCGCATGTGACGCCGCGTCGCCCCTGTTATCTCCCGCCATCCTGCGCCTCCCCGGCCTATGCCCGCTGACTAACGACAGCGTGCTCTCGAATCGCCGACAGGTCTGTACGCAATCGAACATCCAGCAGAGAACAACCAAGATCGTAGATGGCTGGAAACGTGAGGCGAAGTGCTGATCGGCTATCGGAGTCGGCTCCGAGTCAAGCGTGATAACGCGCCGATTTCGCCAAGAGTTGCTTCCTAGGCCATAGGAAGGTCCGGCACCGAAAATAACCGCCATGGCATAACCGATCGGGATCATCGGAACCGCAAATCTGGGCCTACGGTCACGGGGGATCGGGCGGCAGGGCCTCGAAACCAGACGTCGGGCTAATCTAGCCGGAGGTCATTGGACGCAGGGCCTTCTAAGCCGGGGGTCCCGCGTTCGAGTCGCGGCGGGCGCGCCAACGCCTTTCGGCGTTGGCTTGCCGCCGACTCCTCCGGTTTGCGGCCCCTCGCTACGCTCGTGGCCAGCGGCACCGAGTCGCGGCGGGCGCGCCAATGTTTTCGATTCATTCAGCGCAAGGTTGTCCCTTCAGCCCGGTTCTCGGGAGGCCTGTCAAGGCCCATGACGGCGTGACCCTGAGGCGAATGCGCGGCCCGACGCCAAGGATTTCGGACGGGATACCGCCGCAGTCGCGTAGCATCCACCAATGGCCTCGCTTGAATCGAAAGTCCCGCCGCCTGTGCTTATCGCAGTCATGGCACTGTTCATGTGGCTGCTCTCACGGGCGACACCATCGCTTCAGTTCAACGTGCCTTGGCACAACTGGCTTGCCGTCGTGCTCGTCTCAGCTGGATTCACCACGGGCATATCAGGTGTGGTGACTTTCCGAAGAGCCAAAACGACGGTCAATCCCATGAAGCCTCATGCATCGTCCCTGGTGACGTCGGGTGTCTACGCGATTTCCCGCAATCCGATGTACCTGGGCGGTCTGACCATGTTGCTTGGTTGGGCAACCTTCCTGTCGAACCCGCTGGCCTTCTTGTTTCTTCCCGTCTACGTCCTGTACGTGAATCGGTTTCAAATCGCACCTGAAGAGCGCGTCCTTACGTCGTTGTTTGGAGCAACGTACGTGGCCTATCAAGCGCAGGCTAGACGGTGGTTGTAACTAGATCGCTCCTGAGGCGTTTGCCGGGTTCTCCATAAACCGCTGACACGAAGCTCCTTCCGTCACGCGACGCGCCCCTTCTAAGCCGGGGGCCACGTTCGCTACGAGTCGAAGCGCAAGGCGCTGAGTCGGCCCTTCCGATACATGCAGGACCAAAACCGTCCTTCGTCGGGGCCGACAAAGTCGATCTCCACGCGGTCTGGGCGTTTTGGCCACCGGAAGTTCAGCGTCGCGATTTGCAAGGCGCCGATCTCGGCTTCCAACTCAGCGTCCCAGTGCCCGGTCGCTCGCTCACTGGACAAGTCACGCCCCTACCCGCTCGTTGAACCCCTGGAAATCATCGACTAGGATCCGCGCTTCGCGAACAAGCGCGTCCACCGGTTCATCGCCACCCTCGACCACGACTTCGATGAGGTGACCGCCACGGCTGACCGTCGACTGCCAGTACCCGCCGTGGACATTGCGCGTAAGCGCGCCGAGCTGTGGATCCCGGCGCACATGGCCTCGCCACCGGGCAAGCTGACGATGCACGCGAGGCGACGCTCGTTGCCAGACATCGACGACGATGAAGCCGGTCATGACGAGCAAGAACAGTACGCCGAGTCCGATGCCGCTCCAGCTGACGATCCGGTAGGGGACCCGCCACCCCAGGTAGATCAGGACGATGCCGATCAGCGCCCCGATGAGGGCGTCACGGACCGTCGGCTGAATGCGGTCGTCGTCAGGTGTCTCCACCGGTGGAGTCTCAGGGCTCGCCAAGGCGATGACAGTCGCCTCACCTTCGCTGCGTGTCGTTCCTTCAGCGCCTGGTCGAGGCCCGCAATCATCGCCCGTCCTGTGCTGGGGTTCCAGTCCGGATCTCAGCGACCCTCAGCGGGTGGTCCGTAGTCGCGTCAGCCGGCGCCGGAGCATGTCAGTCGTTGAGACGCGGTGTTCGGCTTCAGTCCTTCGACTCGCGGGGACATTCATCAGCGAGACGTGGAGCAGGAGGCGGCGGAATGGAGTCGGCCGGATCGGGCCAGTAGACTCGCGAGAGGTAATGCAGCGCGATACCTGCGCCCCAGCGGTTGGGCACCGTCCAGACGACGAGCGCGGCCAACACCACCAGCATCGCCAGGCCCGGCACCGGGTACGAACGCAGTACTCCCAAGTAGACCAGGACGACCATCGCGCCAATCGGCAGCCGATCGCCGATGATGGTAAAAGCCCATATGTCGCCGGGATTGCTCGTAAAGATCAAGCCGCAGTGTGAACAGCGTTCAAGTTGGACCCACCCGGAAAACAGCCGTCCTTCGCCGCAGTTCGGGCAGCGCTTGCGCAGTCCGCGGCGGAGGGCCGTGCCGATCAATCCGGAGCGAGAGTGCGTCATATGCGGAGGCTGGGAGCCACGCCGGCTCGTGAGCGACTGCGGTGTTCAACGAGCGCCGCGCTGCGACGGCAGGGCGGGCTGCCACCCCGCCCGCGCCAGCAGAATGCAGGTTGCGACTGCGACCAGCATGAAGCCGATGGCGCCATGCGAGGTGGCGATTTCGCCTCCCCAGGGTAGCGGCACCAGCTCCGTGTCGGATCTGACAGCGATGCGCGCGAGTCCGAGCACGCGGACGAGGATCAGGACGGCAAGGATACGCGTCACCCACCGGAACTGCTTCCAAATCAACCAGGGAAATCCGACCGCCATCGCCGCGCCGATCAGGTACCACCACACCATTCCATCGGGACCCTTACCCATCCGCCCGAGGTAAATGGCGCCGCCCAAGTAAATCACGCCGTACGCGAGATAGCCGATGGCGGCCTGCGTGTATTTGCTCGCCCCTGGGTCCATGCTTACACGCATTATGAAGGAGTTTGATCAGGTCTTCCTCTGCCCCTGAGGCGCCAGCGTCTGACGAAGCGGCCCGCCGTACGGCGAGGCGGCATAGTCCAACCGTCGGCCGAATCGGATCAACGCCACGTGACGACCGTGGCGTTTTGCCGTAGTCTTGAGCTCGGTCCGGCTGACTTTGGCTGCCACATTCCACCGACTGACGACGAGTGGTCAGGCCGTCTGTTCAGAAACGTGAGGTCATCATGAAGGCGACCCGGACTTTGGTCCCTCGCGCTGATCCTGTTGACGTGCAACCAGCACGCCTACGCTCAAGTTGACTCCGCGGCTGTCGACGCGATCAAGGAGGCTGAGCGTCGCTGGGCTGAAGCGTGGAACCGTCGCGATGCGGGAGGCCTCGCCGACCTCATGTCGGAGTGCGGGAGGATGGAGTGTGGCGGATCAAGGCGTCACAGAATACAAACGATGCGATTACACCCGCTCCGAGGTAAGAGCGTCGGCCAGGACGACCGGCCGGCATCCCGGGTGTCATCCAGCTGATCGGCGAAGTCGGAGCGACTATCGTGCTCGTTGGCTGCGGTCAAAGGGAGCCGCACGCTCAGGTCGGGGTGGCGCGGCGTTGCAGCTGAACGCCAAGTCCGTGACCCGCGATAAACGTCGTAGACTTCACGATCGGTCTTGATGGAAATGCCGGTCACCTGATCGAACGGAGAAAGGGCAGCAAGGATGAAGACACGAGTGGTCGTTCTCGGCGCGGGGTTCGGAGGCCTCGAGCTGACGACGATGCTTTCGGATGCGTTCGGCGACGCCATCGACATCGTGCTCGTCGACAAGGGCGACGCGTTCGTCTTCGGCTTCTCGAAGCTCGACGTGATGTTCGGCCGGCAGCTGCCGGCTGCCGTTCGTCACCCGTACCGGGACATCGTGAAGTCCGGCGTGCGTTTCTTCCAGACAACCGTGCGGTCGATCGATCCGGCGGCTCGGCAAACCGTGACAGACGCCGGCACCTTCGACGCGGACGTGCTCGTCGTCGCACTCGGCGCCGACTACGATCTAGGGGCCACACCGGGACTGGTTGACGGCGGCCACGAGTTCTACTCGATCGCGGGCGCCTTCGCACTCCGCGACGTCCTTCCGCGTTTCGAGCGTGGGCCAGCGATCGTCGGCGTCTGCGGTAAGTCCTTCAAGTGCCCACCTGCGCCAAGCGAGGCCGCACTGTTGCTCCACGATTACCTCACCGCGCGCGGCCGCCGTGACGCGACCGACATCTCGCTCGTGATGCCGTTCGGGGTACCGATTCCTCCGTCGCCTGATACATCGCGGGCGATCCTTGCGGCCTTCGCCGAGCGCGGCATCACGTTCGTGAAGGACCAGCTCGTCAAAGCCCTCGACCCAGTTCGCAAGGTCGCGGTGCTCAGCGACCAGACCGAAATGCCGTACGCCCTTTTTCTTGGCATCCCGGTGCATCGTGTGCCGCAGGTCGTCATCGAATCGGGGCTGGCCACGCATCCTCAGGACTGGGTGCCGGTGAACAAGCAAACGCTCGAAACGAAGTATCCGGGTGTCTATGCTGTGGGCGATGTGAATGGTGTGGGCACGCCCAAGGCGGGTGTTTTCGCCGAAGGCTCGGCGCAGATTGTGGCGGCGGCGATTGTCTCGCGGCTGCGCGGCGGGCCCGCGCCGGACGCCTACAAGGGACAGGGCTCGTGCTACGTGGAGTTCGGTCGAGGGCAGGTCGGGCGAGTCGACGTGGATTTCTTGAGCGGCCCCAAGCCTACCGGGGCCTTTCAGGTACCATCCGAAGCGCTCGTCGCCGAGAAAGCGAACTTCGGGGCGAGCCGGCTCCAGCGCTGGTTCGGACGCCCCTCGGCAACGCGAGGTTGACCTGTGCGGCGGATCTACGGCTCCGATTGACTCGGAAGTCGCGTCGGAGTGGGTCACTGGATCGCTGGCAACATTCCGCATTGCAGCTCGTGGTGCCGCGTGTCACGCAGTGCCGGCCGACTGCACACGGCCGGGCGCGCTCCGCTAGAGAACGAGTCCAGATTGGACATGCGGAGAAGCAGCGCACCTCGCGTGTATCCCTGCGCGTATCGCAATCCACGCGCTTCCTCGACCTTCAGCGAGTCCGCGAGCGCCGACACTCATCGCGCTGCCACCTGGTCGCGGAGACGGTAGAGATA
This sequence comes from uncultured Acidobacteriota bacterium, assembly GCA_963748265.1. Taxonomy (GTDB): domain Bacteria; phylum Acidobacteriota; class Vicinamibacteria; order Vicinamibacterales; family CAVVIG01; genus CAVVIG01. The sequence goes on from CAVVIG010000012.1 coordinate 22,168, forward strand.
CCGTCGGATGCCCGCGCGATCTCGACTGCCTCCTCGGACACGTGGGCGACGTCAAAGTAGGCCGAGGAGTGCTTCGCTGCGACCTTGGGTCGCGCGGATACGAACGTTGGCACATACGCGTAGCGCACGCCGGCGTCGCGCATGATGCGCAGGATGTCCTCGGTGTTCGTGTCCGTGTCGACAGTGAACAGCACCCGGCCCTGTGACGGGCCGAGCAGCGGGTAGTCACCTGCCAATCCGGCGGAGATCTTTTCGCCCAGCAAGACTCATAACGGATAACCCTTGAGCGGCGCGTCTAGCCGCGACGGCCACTTCCTGAACACGTCTCTCGGGCGAGAGCCGGACGTGGCGACTTCACGGACGCGCTGGCACCACACCTCACCCGCCCTGCAGTGAAACACGATCCTCCCGGTATAGACGACGCTCAGCGTTCCTCGGATGAAGTGGGTCTCATCGACGTCGATCTCGGCCACTGCCGGATCCGTCGTCGCTCTAGTGGCAACCCGTTTGGCGGACGCGATGACTCGGGAATCGCTGTCTACCGAGGCGCGCTCGACGGATCCGGTGTCGTCCCCGGTGTAAGAGAACGCCAGGTCACGGTTTCGCAACATGGTGACGCGGTCGCACGAAGCGAGCAGTCCAGCCGCGAACACGATCGAGAGGACACGGAAGACGATGGACACCCAGAGGCACACACCGGCGACTCTACACGAAAGCACAGTGGGAGTGAGTCCGCGTCGCCAATTCACTGACGAGTTCAAGGCCGGCGGTCGATCTCTTCGCTCGCTGTGGTCCGTCACCGTCCGCCGCAGAACCGTCAAGGACGGTGCAGCCGAAACCGTTCCTCGCCAGACCCTGTCCGCCATGTTGAGTCGCCTGATCAGCAGCGTGCTGTTCGGCGTACAGCCCCTAGACCCTATGACGTTTGCATCGGTCATCGTCGTCCTGGGACTCACCGCCGCAGCGGCGACTGCCGCTCCCGCCTGGCACGCGACTCGTATCGATCCTGCGGTTGCATTGCGGACCGAGTGATACGAAACGCTGCAAGACACAGGGCCGAGCGTCGGCGAACTGCGTCTGACGAACGGCTCACGGCGTGCGCGAGCTACCGTCCTGCAGGTGGTGTCAGCCCGGTCTTCAGGATCGTCGAGGCCGCCTCGGGCGATGCGAGGAAGCGGAGCAGCGCGAGAGCCGCGTCCGGCTGTTTGGCTGCACTGGTGATCGCCCCGGCGAACGAAAATCCGGGCTGGAGCTCCGCCGGAATCGGCCCGACGAAGGTCACACCAGGGACGTGTATGAGCTCGCTGACCTGCTGAAATCCGATCTCCACCTCGCCACGCGCGACGACCGCGGCCACGGGTTCGCCGGACGGTGGCCCGCGTACCTTTCGACTCTTGCCTGCCACCTGGTCCGCGACGCCGAGCTTCGCGAACAGCGTGGTCGATAGATAGGTGCCGCTGCCGCTGTCCGAGTAGCCGATGGACTTCACTGCAAGCAGCGTCCTCCGGAACGCCTCGACGCTGCCGATATCCGGCTTCGCGGCCCCGGCGCGCACCACCATGCCGATCTGCGACCGGGCGAGATCAACCTTGCTGCCGGCGCGCACCAATCCTCGCTTCGCGAGCTCGTCGGCGGCATCCTCCATCCAGGATCACGACGTCCGCGGTCTCGCCTCGCGCGAGGCGGGTGGGAATCGCCTCCGGAGAGTCGCCCATCGATGGACCGCGCGTCGTGATCAGGCGGTGGCCGCTCGCGCGCTCGAACGCCGGGCCCAGTTCGGCATAGACCTGGTAGAAACCGGCCGAGATCATCACGTGCACGTCGTCGGCAGACGCCGAGGCCGGGACCAACAGGGCGAGCACGCCAAGCCTGGCGAACCATCGAGCGAGCGACCGTGCTTTCATAAGGCCCTCCAACGCGAAGCGGCCGGCCAGTCAAAGGACCAGCGTGTCGGCCTGGCCCCGCAGTGTAACCTCGCGGCAGCGCAGCACGCTGTCGCTGCTGTCCGGCCTTCTCAGGCGTTCGCCGTGACCCACTGGACGAACGCGTGTGCCGCCGGTGTCCCGGAAATCAACAGCGGGAGGATCAATCCGACCATGACAACGAGCCCGCCCCAGATCGACGCAGGATGCAGGCGTCTGAGCGTCACGATGTCGTAGACGGCGAGGGCAATGAGCCATGTGAGCGGCGTGAGAAGGGCGATTGGCCAGATCGGCAACCCGATCAGCACCAACAGATCGCCGTAGCGAGTGCCGACCGGCAGCGAAATGAACGCCGATGCGAGCAGCATGAGGCGTTTGTGTGTCTGGGGCCGATTTCGAAACCAGATGCCGGCTCCAAGCAGCGCCGGAAAGAACAGGAGGACCGTGAGCGTATCGCCCACCACGATGGTCGCGGCTCTCGCGGGATCGAATTGAGTCGAGGCCGCGCGCGGGGCGAACTTCGCGACGGTGTAGAGCCCCGTTACTATCACCGCGCCGCCGAGCGCAGCGCCGAACAGGCCGATCCGCCGGTGGGTGACCACCTGGCGGCTCCGAACCAGCCAGGTCTGCGCCACGACGAACGCGAACCACGACGTCATGACGAGCCCGTGGACGATCAGATGCCACGGAATTCCACGCCCCGTCATGTCCTGGACGTCCGTGAACGGCCGAAGGTAGAGCGTCCTGGAGAATCCGCCGACGACGACCAGGAAGATGAGCGCCGACAGGGCGAAGAAGAAGGACTCACGGCGAGGCCGGCGATCCATCAGTCACTCCTCGTCCAATTCCGGGTGTAAGTAGCGCTTAGCCCACAAGTGCGAATCGCACAGGCCGACGCTGCCGTTTCACTTCGGCGCTAACCTCACCTCGGCGATGCCGTCTCGAATGTCCACCTGTGTACCGAAAGGCTGCGACAGCTCCGCCACGCGCCGGAGGATGTAGGTCGCCTGGTCACCTTTGGCCAGGGCGGGCAGCCCACGCGTCGCCAGGTATTGATTGTTCGCGTACGGATCGTGCATGTCCGGTTGCCCTTCGCCGATGAAGTTCATCGCGATCGGCCGCATCCTGATCGATGTGAGCGTCCTGCCCTGAAACGCCAGCGTCGGCACGACGCTTTCCCATGTCATCGGTTCCTGCAGCGACCACATCGTTGGTGGAATGTTGAAGATGAAGTTGCCGAGGTCGTAGAAGATCGGCTTGCCCTTGTAGATTTCGATGCCATGGAGGAGCGGCGCCCCGTGCATCACGACCAGGTCCGCGCCGGCGTCGATCTCGGCGTAGACCCACTTCTTCAGCCAGTCTGCCGGGCGCAACCGCTCGGGGAGCTGTTGGCTGAAGATCAGCCCGAACGGCTTGTCGAACACGTGATTGTGCTGATACACCATCAGGAAGTCGGCCTTCCTGCTGGCGTCGCGAATGCTCTGAAGGATCCGCTTCGAATCGTCTTCGTTCGGAACGTTGCCAGGGCCGACCCTCAGCTCGTTCAGGCCGGGCTGCGTCGAGGTGGCCAGGCTGCCGGCCGGGACAATGCCTGACGCGATGGCGACCATGGCGACCGTTCCGTGCGGCGTCTTGAGGATCGCCGGCGCCGTCGCTTCGTCCAGCGTCTTTCCGATGCCCGCCTGTGCCACACCCACGCGATCGGCTGCCTTGATGGTGTTCAGGACTCCCGGAACCCTCAGATCGTTTGCGTGATTGTTGGCGGTCGCGACGAGGTTGAACCCAAGCGCTTTCAGCGCGTCCATCGCTCCGGGCGGAGCCAGGAATCCCGGGCCCTGACGCGGCGCGCTGTCGTTCGGCTGTCCCGCCTCGGCAATCGTGCCTTCGAAGTTGGTGAAGACAACGTCGGCGCCTTTCAGGAGCTCCGAGATGGGCGACATCGCATTCGGGGCAGTGGACCGAAGGTCCGAGCGGAGCATGGTTTGTCCGGTCAGCGTAACGGTGAGACCGCCCGACTGGGCGTCCATCCTCACGCCGGAGGCGATCGCGATCACCAGGATGCCAGCCAGGGCCGCCAGCCACGCTCGTTTTGTTGCGTATACCAATCTCGTACTCCAATTGGTTGGCCGATTAATCAAAGCCTGACGTCCACACGTCACGCCCGCCGACCGACGATCACGCAGGAAGCTTCGTGGCCAACGCGGTCAGCACGCGTCTTGGGCGCCAGAGACCGTGCTGAACTCTAACCCGAACGGAACTTCACGGCGATGGATGACTCGAGCTGTCGAAGCATGGGAACTGCCGCGACGGCCAGGTCGAGGCTTGCGCGCTTTTCGGCCCGGGACTGCCGCTTTCGTAACCCGCCCTCTGGCCGTCATGCGAATTTCTGGACCAATTCACCAGGTACGTGAATTGCCCCGTTCGATGCGAACGGAGAGTCCCTGTGCCAAAACACACAATCAGAATCCCGGCGGCCAAGGACGGCCGCGGAGCCCGCTGGATGCTCGAAGTGTCCGCGGCGGGCGGCGCGGAAGACGCGAATACGCCGCAGACGTCGAGGAAGGCGGCCAGGTCGGCGACGACGAAGAAGCCGTCTCGCGCGACTGCGACACCGAGGGCCACCACCTCTCCGGCAACGGCAGCGCGCGAGAGCGGGGCTCGAGCGGCTAAAGCGTCGAGCAGCCGCACGCGATCGACGCGCGCAAAGAGGACACCTGACAACAAGCCATCTCAGGCGGTGCCGGGCCTACTCCCGCCTGGGCTGACACGAGCGACGGCCACCGCGAAGATGCATCCGCCTGCCTCGGCGGCACCAGCTCGCAGGAGGCCGTTCGCCATCGCGGCAACCGCAGGACTTGTCGTCGCGACACTGGCACTGGTCGCATTGCCATCGAACCGTCCTCTGCCGTCAGACGCAGCAGCGCGAACAGACGCCCTGGCACCCAGCGTGGCTGCCTCCACGGCGCGGCCCGAGAAGTCTCACGCGCTGGCCGCAGCACGCGCTGACGCGAGTGCGACGCCTCACGCCGAGGTCCCGAAAGCCGTCGTCGAGAAACCCCGGCCGAGACGGGACGTGACCACTGGAACGAAATCGACGGTTGACTCTGCTTCGTCTGACGCGGCCTCGCCGGTCGTCGCGGCGGCCGAGACAGCGGTGGTAGCCGCCACCGTCGTATCGCCGGAACCGACGCCGGCCGTACCTCCGCCCGGTGTGAGCCAGGAGCCTGACCGGTCGAGCGCCGCGCTCGTCACCCTCACCGGCTGCCTGGAATCGACGGTCGAAGGCGATCAGTTTCGTTTGACGGACACACAGGGTGCCGATGCACCGAGAGCGCGCGGATGGCGCTCCGGATTTCTCAAGAAGCGTTCCGCGCCCGTGGCGCTGGTCGAGCCTCCCGACCGGATGCTGCTACAGCAGCATGTCGGTCACCGCGTCGTCGCGACCGGCCAGCTCACGAACCGGGACTTGCATCTGCGAACACTCGACTCCGCTGGCGCATCGTGCGACTAGCGACGCGCAGAAGCTATGCGGCGTCGGTCGGCTGCAGCCGCGACAGATCCGGCAGAGTCTGACTCAACAAGATCAGCTCATCGCCTGCTCGCAACCGTCCCGCTTCCCCGCCAACCGGGTTGAGCATCATTTCTTCACCGCGATAGAGCCCGATGAGAAGGCACGCTTTCAGGGCGGTACGATCGGGCAGGAACACGTTTGCCGCTGCGACGAAATCCATCCCAACAAGTTGAGCGGGCACCGGCACCAGGTACATCTCGTTGGCGTCGCGCCGGACCGATAGCAGCTCTTGATAAACGCGCGTCATGCCGTGAAAGAGCGAGGCACGCGCCATGAGCCGCAATCCGAAGTCGGCGGCCGAGATGACTTCGTCCGCACCCGCCTTGCGCATGTGCGACCGGTATTTCGGATCCTGGCACTCGGCCACGATGTTCGGCTGGCGCTCCTGCACGCACACGTTCTTGACGGCAATGCAGCAGACGATGGTTTTTCCGTCGGCGTGCTCCTCCTGGCGGTCATCCGACAAGACGACGACGGAATGCGCTTGCGGAACCTTGGCGCGGCGCAGGATCACTTCGTTGGCCGGGTCACCTTTGACGATATAGACGTCGTTGAAGGCGGCTTCATCCAGTTTGTCGGGCAGCACGACTTCGTCTGGTGTGTCGTGAACGATGACGACTGGTCGCTTGTCAGCGACGATACCGCTGTGCACTTCGCGTATCCAGTCCAGCGCTCTCGGCGACCAGTTGCACAGCACCAGATGGCCAGACATTTCAAGATTAGGCACTTCAGGACTCCTTAGCGCGCGTTCGATCAGGATCGACGCCACGCTGGCCGTGAACAAGCCGGCCAGGGCAACACCGACGACAAGCACGGCGGCAACCACGAGCCGCCCAACACGAGAGTGGAGTTCGATTTCGAGTCCGCTGAAGAGGGTGACCCAGACGTTCCAGAGGGACTCCCTCAACGTCTCGAACGCTGGATTGGTGCCACGCTCCGCGAAGTGGAGTGCAATGCCGCTGACAATCCAGATCACCACGATGGCGGACAGGATTTTCCAGACCTGGTGGCGGTTCCACTCCTTCAGCACGCTCAGCAAGGTGTCGCGCCACGCCGCCCACGTCGCCGTGTCCCGAACTCGGCCGGTCTCGCTCAAAGCCAGGCCTCCGCGCTGGAGCCATCACTCATGTCATTCTCCGTGTGCGAGGCTGTCACGACTGGGCGAGCGGTTGCACGCCATGAGCATAGCGCCGGTTGTGAACTCGCGAATCGTGGATCGCCCGACACACACCACTGTTTTCGATTGAACTATTGGGGCTTCTCCGCCGCGAGCCTGACTACGCCGATGCGTCCGCCTGCGCCGAAGTCGCCCACAGCTGCGGTGTCCTCGTAGTAAATGATGCGCAGTTTGTCGAAGAGTCTCGGCAGCTCGTTGCTGTCGAACACCACGCCCCCGCCAATGGAGGCGTTCTTCGTCGCATCCCGATGGAACGCCTCGACCACCACGACACCGCCGGGACGCAAGCTCTCCAGCACTCGCGGCACCAGGTGGCGCGCGCTGACATAGCTGAGAACGATCATGTCCCACCGATTGGCACCCCACTCGAAGCGTTCGTCGTCCGTGACCTGTGTGCTGACAATCACTCCGAGACGCCTGGCCTGCTCGTCGGCAGCGGCTACCGCGCGCTCGGCGGGGTCGAACCCCGTGACCGTCCAGCCTTGCTGGGCGAGGTAGATCGCGTTCCGCCCTTGTCCCATCCCGACGTCGAGCGCGGTGCCTGGCTTTCGGGCTTTCGCGATCTGCACCAAGAACGCATTCGGTGCGGTATTGAACGTCGGTTTGGCGCTGGTCAGAATCTGGTTCCATCGCTCAATCTCAAGTCGGTCGCCCTGTTCGTTGATGACGCGAATCTGCCGCTCGACTTCGGCGGGCTGGAGGCCCTGCGATCGCAAGACGTCGCGATACCTCGTGAAGATGTCCGGCTCCGCAGCAGGTGCCGGTGGCTGGCGTGAGGCCCACGCGCGGAAGCGCTCGTAGACCTGCTGATCCTCTGACAGCGTCTGGGCACAGAGTGGCAGGGCGAGCGCGAAGACCAACGACAATGCAGCGATGACATAGGCCGGGTGCATAGGGTTGGATTGTGAGGAACTGGCCCTACGCTGTCAAAGGCAAAGGGAGCAGGCGTCCGGGCGGACCGCCGCGTCGCAGGCAGACATCAACTGGGCGCCGCGAGGTCACGTCGCGGAAATACCACCAGTGCCCACACCATCGCCATCAGAGTGACCGACGAGAGGACGACGACGTCAAAGGGCACAGCGAAGCCGGTCAGGATGGCTTTCGCCTTGAGGTAGTGAAACAGCGAGTACGGCTGCAGCACTTCCGCCGCGGGCCAGAGGGAACCGAGCACTTCCAGCACGTACATGACGATCACGATGCCCAGCGTCACGCCGAGCGCTGGAGTGAGCCGGTCGAACGAGACCGATGCTGCGAGCGCGATTGCCGCGAAGGCTCCGAACAGAAGGACGCTGTTCAGCCAGAGGAGCGGCAGGTTCCTGAACGCCAGTTCCTTGACCACGCCCGCAAAGGTCGCCCCGCTGACGCTGCCAGCGAGCAGTGCCGCGATGGCAACGGCGATGAATCCGAACGAGGCCGTCAGCAGAGTGAGATAGTGCACTTGCCTGGAAATCGGCCGCGCCAGGGTGACTTCGAGCGTGCCCCGCTGCCGCTCGCCGGCGACTGCCGAGGCCGAAAAGCCCACCGCGAACACCGACGTGAGAATGATTGCGATCGGATGGATGAACCCGAGAGCGATCGAACCAGCGAGGCTGAACACATCTCCGCCACCGAAGCGGGCGAACTGCTCCGGCATCATCCCGCTCTGCATCAGAGCGGTGAACTGAGAGCCGAACCGCGCATAGACGACGGGGAGCAGGAAGCCCCAGACGGTCAGCGCGATCGAGACGACCGCGAGTTTGGTCCGTTGCAGACGCCAGGTATGCCGTAACAGCGCGCCGTTCATGTGGTCTCGGCCTCGTCGTAGAACTCGAGGAACGCTTCCTCGAGACGCGCCGGCTCAATCGTGAGATCCACGACCGCCGCGTCAGCGATGGCCGCAAGAAAAGGACGCACGCTCCCCTCGACACAACAAGTCAAGTAGCCGTCGCCGTGCTCGACGTTCGTGATCCCGGACACCGTGTCGAGCCTCGGGGGCGGTCCGGTGAATCGCATCAGGACGTTGCGCTTCCGCCGAGCCAGGAGCGCGACGGTCTCCTCCAGCGCGACGAGCCGTCCCTCGCGGACGATCGCCACGCGATCGCACACGCGTTCCACCTCGGAGAGGACGTGTGACGAAAAGAAGATCGTCCGACCTTCGGCCTTAAGGGTGTCGAGGATTTCGTAGAACGCGCGCTGCATGAGCGGGTCGAGCCCCTCGGTCGGCTCATCGAGAATCGCAAGCTCCGGATCGTGCTGGAGCGCCTGGACGATGCCGACCTTCTGGCGCATGCCGCGTGAGTAATCCCGGACGAGTCGCTTCAACGTGCGCGCCGACAGCTCCAGCCGCTGGCACAATTCCGCGCGGCGCGAGGCCGGGCGGCCGCTCAGCTCGCCCAGGTAGTCGAGCAGCTGTTCTCCGGTGAGCGTGTCGTAGAGCGCGATTCCGCTTGGCAGGTAACCGAGCCGACGGCGTATCGTCACGCTGTCGCGTACGGTGTCGAGTCCGAGCACGCGCCCCCGTCCGGCAGTCGGATGGAGAAACCCGAGCAACAAGCGAATCGTCGTGCTCTTTCCGGCGCCGTTCGGTCCCAGGAACCCGAATATTTCGCCCTCGCGAACAGCGATATCGAGCGATTCGAGCGCCCGGACTGGTGGCGACGTCGAGGCGCCAAGCCGTTCCAGCAGGGACCCCACCAGCCCCGACCGATGTCCGTAATATTTGGTGAGACCGACGGTCTCGATCGCGTGCACCTGCCCTCATTCTATCGAGGGTAATCGGAACGTCGACGGGCCTCCGAGTGGTGGCAAAATAACCCCGCGTAGGGGAACGTCTGCGCCACACGGAGGCTTTGCCGACTCGACATCGCGGATGGTACAGGCGATTACCTACCGACCAACGCGCCACAGGGACGCCGTGACAATGTTCCGCGCCGGCGCCATCACCGCATCTTTCACTTCGTCACCATGCGCGACGATCACGAAGGCGGTCTCGACGGGAGACGGAGCCCCCGGAAAGTAGATCAGTGACGTGCCCGAGCAATTGGCGTGGACTTCGTACGTACCGTACGCCGGCACGTCCTGCCGAAAGCCCGTAATCTCACCGTGCCCGTTGTCGATTTGGGTGAATTGACCATCGCCGTCATAGGTGCGGAGGGCGGTGCCGACGAATGACTCAGCGACTCCGGGGCCGAGTCCGCGGATGCCGGAGACGAGGATGCCGTAGTCGCCCCGGAGCGAACGGTTGGTGCACTCTCGGCCGTCCGGGTTCGCCGCTGTCGCCGTGCCCGAGAGACTCAGGCCAACGATAATCGCAACGCCGGTCGCCAGGGCGATGGCTCCCGCTCGGCGGATGCACCGTGCTGCTCGGCTGACCTGATGCTGCGCAGTAGCGGTGTCGTGAAGTTGCATGATCTTCTCCTTGTCCAGGATGCCGTTCTGGAATCCTCGCCGAACCGACGTGGGCCGGTCCTCACTCTTGGAGGCGAGAACGACGGCGAAACAGGTCAAGACCTCTGAAAAGCGGCGAGAAACAAGGGGGGAACCCTGCGCCGGGCCGATTCAGGGAGGTGTAGACTGAGCGCATTCGCAGTCACGGGCACGACCCCACCGCTCTGCTGCAGGCCTGGGGCCGGGGGGAGATGGCGGCGCTCGACCGGTTGCTGCCTCTCGTTCATGGCGAGCTGCGCCGCCTGGCCGGACGCCATATGCGTCACGAGCGTGCCGGCCATACGCTCCAGGCGTCCGCGCTGGTCAACGAGGCGTATCTCCGGCTGATCGAAGTCAAGCAGGTGCCGTGGCAGAACCGTGCGCATTTCTTTGCGATGGCCTCGCGCGTCATGCGGCGCATTCTGGTGGATGCTGCCCGCGCAAAGGGCTATCAGAAACGCGCTGGGGGACAGAAGGTGTCTCTTGACGAGGTCGTCGCCGTCGCTGACGCGCCCTCCCAGGACTTCGTGGCACTCGACGACGCCTTGAACGCGTTGGAGGCGATCGATCCCCGGAAGTGCCAAGTGGTCGAGATGCGCTTCTTCGCCGGAATGAGCCTGGAGGAGACCGCAGAGGTGCTTCACCTCTCGGTCGGTACCATCAAGCGCGATTGGCGGCTGGCGAAAGCCTGGCTGGCGCGCGAATTGGGTGATTCTCCACGTGACAACACCTGAACGCTGGGCGCGGGTCGAGCGGCTGTATCACGAGGCCCTCGCGCACAGCGCGCACGAACGTGAGGCGTTCCTGGCCGTCGCATGCGCGGGCGATGACGCATTGCGACGTGAGATCGAGTCGCTGCTGGCACATGACGGTCGCGCCGCGTTCTTGAGTACCCCGGCCGTCGCGACTGGAATCGGCCGGGGGATCCGGATCGGCCAGACGCTGGGGCCGTATGTGATCGCGGCGCAGATTGGTGACGGCGGCATGGGCGAGGTCTACCGAGCCCATGATACGAGGCTCGATCGCGACGTCGCGCTCAAGGTCCTGCCGGAAGCATTCGCCGCCGATTCGGACCGTATTGCACGGTTTCAGCGCGAGGCCCGCATCCTGGCCTCGTTGGACCATCCGAACATCGCAATCATCCACGGACTCGAGCCGGCGGGCGACGTCCACGCGCTCGTCATGGAGCTGGTACCTGGCGACGATCTGTCGCAGCGACTGGTGCGTGGCGCGATCCCGATCGGCGAAGCGCTGCCGATCGCAAAACAGATCGCCGAGGCGCTCGAAGCCGCGCACGAGCGAGGGATCATCCATCGCGACCTCAAGCCCGCGAACATCATGGTCCGTGCCGATGGCATCGTGAAGGTGCTCGACTTCGGGCTCGCGAAGGTGATGGAACCATTCGGCGCTGGGTCCAACGTGTCGCAGCCACCCAACCTGTCCGTACCGGCAATGACGCAAGCGGGAATGATCCTGGGCACCGCCGCCTACATGAGCCCCGAGCAGGCGCGCGGCCTGGCCGTCGACAAGCGCGCCGACATCTGGGCCTTCGGATGCGTCCTGTACGAAACCCTGACAGGTCGTGCGGCGTTTTCGGGCGACACGCAGTCGGACACCATCGCCGCCATTCTCGACCGCGAGCCACACTGGAAAGCGCTACCGGAGCACACCCCATCGAGCGTCCGGCGGCTGCTGCGGCGCTGCCTCGAGAAAGATCCGAAGCGCCGGCTGCCTGACATCGCTGACGCCCGACTCGAGATCGACGAAGCGGAGACCACTCCCTCCAACGCCAACGATGCGGGGGCGACGGTGTCGTCCAGCATCGCCCGCGTCAGGACACGTGAGCGGGTCGGGTGGATCATCGCGGCCGCGTGCCTTACTGGAGTCGTCGCGACGTGGGCCTTCAATCGCGCCGCCTCCGGCGATCGGACGCCAGCCAACATCCCCAGCTACAGCACGTCGATCGTGCTTCCCGCCGGTGTGAGGTTGTGGTCGGGGAATCCGCCGGGGCGTTTTGTGCTCTCCCCCGACGGCCGGCGGCTCGCGATGGTCGCCTCGGATTCGACTGGCCTTTCCATGCTGTGGGTACGGCCGCTCGATAGTCGCGTCGCGCAGGCCCTTGCCGGCACCGAAGGCGCCACGTACCCGTTCTGGTCCGCGGACTCTCGCTTCATCGCCTTTCTTGCCCAGGACAAACTGAAGAAGATCAGCGTCGCCAGCGGTGAAGTCGTGACATTGTGCGACGCATTGTTCGATTCGGCCGGGACCTGGAACCGCGACGACGTCATTCTCTTCACGCCGAAGGGAAACTCGCCACTCTATCGGGTGTCAGCATCGGGCGGTACGCCGACTCAGGTCACGACTCTCGAGACGGCGAGCGGCGACGTTCAGCACTCGTTCCCGTTCTTTCTCCCTGACGGCCGGCACTTTCTCTATTTCGTGGTGGGAAGCCAGACCAGTCGCATTGTCCCGCGCGGAGTGTATGTCGGCTCACTCGATTCGAAGGCGCCTGGCAAACTGATCGAGCCGGGCGGGTCGAACGCCAAATATGCGAACGGCCATCTGATCTTCCTGCGGGACGGCGCGTTGCTGGCGCAGCCTTTCGATGTCGGTCGTCTCGAACTCGGAGGCACGCCCGCGTCTCTCGTCGATCACGTCCAGACGACCGGGACCTCCGCCTCAGACGTGGCCGGAGCGTTTACCGTCTCCGAGACCGGGCTGCTCGCGTATCAGACCGGTTCCGTGGTCCGTTCTCAGCTCACGTGGTTCGATCGCGCCGGGACCCGTCTCGCCACACTCGGCGATCAAGCGGACTACGTCGACGTGGCGTTGTCACCGGACGACACGCGGGTGGCCGTCAGCCTCCAGGACCTGGCGATCGGCACTCGGGATCTCTGGATTTTTGATATCGCGCGCCAGCTGGGCGAACGCTTTACCTACGAGTCCGGCGATGACTTCGGGCCGAACTGGTCCCGCCCCGGTGGCGACCGCATCTTCTTCAGCTCGCTGCGAAAAGGAGGTATCGACCTGTACGAGAAACCGTCGAGCGGTTCGGGCAGCGAAACGCTTCTGTTCAAGGACGACCTCGGGAAGTTCAACGCCAGCGCGTCCCCGGACGGTCGATTCCTTATGTACGTCGGCGGCGGCGGCATCATCAAACAAAGCGATATCTGGGTGTTGCCTCTGTCTGGCGAGAGGAAGCCTGCCCCGTTCCTGGAATCGAGGTTCATGCGAGTCGCAGGGTCAGTTCTCTCCCGATGGACGATGGGTCGCCTTCATGTCGACCAAGTCCGGAAGACCGCAGGTCTACGTGGCCGCGTTTCCCGGGCGCGACACCGAACAGCAGGTGTCGACGGCTGGCGGAGGTTGGCCGCGCTGGAACCGCAATGGTAAGGAGTTGTTCTACCTGGCGCTCGACAACACGTTGAGCGTCACTCCGGTAGATGGGCAGACGTCGCGCTTCGTTGTCGGTACCGGCCGGCCGCTATTCCAGACCCATCCACGCCCGGCACGGGTGGACGCCTTTCCGTACGACGTCACAGCGGACGGTCAGCGCATACTCGTCAATACGTTCGTCGAAGAAGTCACGCCGCCGATCACGCTCATCGTCAACTGGGCACCCCCGCGCTGACGCTTCGACAGGCGTCGGCGTTTCCGGCGAATTAGTGAGGCAGCAACGTGAACAGGCTCGTCCTCCAGGTGCTATTCGCGTTCTTGATCGTCTGCTCAGTGCCCGGGACATCTCTCGGCCAGCTGCGGGTCATTTCGTCCGGGGGCATCAGAGCCGCCTACAACGAGGCGTTGCCGCTGTTCGAGAAGACCACGAGCATCACAGTGGCAACGACCTCCGGTGGATCGCAGGGCGACTCGCCAAACACGATCGGGGCACAGCTACGCCGCGGCACGCCTGCAGACATCGTGATCATGTCGAAGGAGGGCCTGGAGGACCTGATCAAGGAAGGAAGGGTCGACCCGAGCACCGCAGTCGATCTGGCTCAGACTCCGTTGGCGGTCGCCGTTCGGGCCGGGGCCCCTCACCCGGACATCAGCACGGTCGACGCGCTGCGCGGCACTCTTCTCCGGGCGAAGTCCGTGACGCTGCAGAGCAGCACGACGGGCATCTACATGATGAAGACGATGTTTCCCCGGCTGGGCGTGGCCGAGGAGGTGAGCAGGAAGCTGTCAGATACAGGCGTGGCTGCAGTCGCTCGCGGGGAAGCGGAGATCACCCTGCAGCCCTTGAGCGAACTGGTTCACGCGCCCGGAGCCGAAGTGGTCGGGAACGTCCCCGACGAGGTGCAGTTCATCTCGGTGTTCAGTGCGGCCATCGTGAAGGGCTCCCAGCATCTCGAGGAGGCGAAGCGATTGATTGCGTTCCTGGCATCGTCGGCGGCGGACGCGGCGATCCGGAATAACGGGATGCAGCGTGTGGTGAGCCGCTGAGGACTACTTCGCCGCCACTCTCACCGTGATCGGATCCTGGACGAGAACGTTCACGACGGTACCGGACGGAACTGCCACTTCGCTGCCTTTCGTGGCGAGCACCGTGCCTGCGCCGCCTGCCACGGCACCAACGGCCGCGCCCTTCCCGCCGCCGATCACGCCGCCGACGATTGCGCCCGCTCCTGCGCCGAGCGCGCCTTTCCTGACGTCGGACTTCTTGTCGGCGGCAGCCTCGCTCTCCACGCTCGCCGTCTGGACGCGGATCGTTTCGCCGTTGACCACCAGCCGGTCGAAGCGGAACGCAACGGACGCCTTGCCTTTGACCCGACCGGATTCGCCCGCTTCAGTCACCGATCCGAGAATCTGCGTGCCGACAGGAAGCGCAGTCACGCCGGAAATCGTCACGCTCTTCGCGATGGACCCCTTGACCTGGTCCTCCACCTTGCTCTCGTTCGACGCCACCGTGGTGAGGAGCGTCACGCTGAGTGATGTGCCGGCGGGAATCGTCACCTCGCGGAACGCAGGCGCCGGTGGCGGCGCGGGCTCGGGTGTCGACGGAGGTTGCGCCTGCGCCGGCGCTGACGCGGGCAGCGACGGAGGTTGGGCCTGGGCCGGCGATGCGGCCTGCCCCGCGGCCTCGGATTGAGGCGCGGCCTGCCCTGCGGTCTCGGATTGAGCGGGCGGTGCCTGCCCACACGCCATGACAGAAATTGAGGATAGGGTGAGCGCGATAATCGACTTGATCACGGATTGCCTCCAGTGTCGGACGCGGCGAATCCACCGATGCGTTTCTCGTCAGGAGTTCCCGATGGACGGAATGCCTCGACCGGCACCAATATTACAGCGATGCTCGGCTTCGCGGTTCAGCGTAATTCTGATGGTCCCGCGTTCGGCCGAGCCGGCTGATCACGCCGCTCGCTCGTAACGGGCTGACCGAGACCACTCGTGGCCGACGCTTCCAGCGAAGACAACGATCTCCATCGACCGCTCAGCGACAGAGAGCTGAGCCTGCTCCAGTTGACCACGGTTCTTTACTATCTGCACGAGACCAACCCGGACAACGGACTGGTCCGGGACAAGACCGACCCGAACGCTCCGGTCAGCATCGCCGCCGTCGGCATGGCGCTGGCGACGATTCCGGTCGTCGTCGAACGTGGCGTCCTCTTCCGGGACTTCGCCGCCAAGATCACCCTGAAGCGCCTGCGGTACATGCTCGCATGCCCGCAGGGTCCCGAGCCGGACGCCACCGGCCACAAAGGCTTCTTCTACCATTTCCTCGACATCGAAACCGGCCGCCGCGTCTGGGACTGCGAACTCTCCACCATCGACTCCGCATTCCTGTTCGCCGGCGCGTTGACGGTCGGCGCGTACTTCGACCGCGACACCGCCACCGAGGCCGAGATCAGGGACCTGGCCGATACCCTGTACCGCCGGGCGGACTGGAATTGGGCGTGTAATGGCGGACCAACCCTCACGCATGGCTGGCGGCCGGAGACCGGCTTCATCCAGCACCGCTGGCAGGGTTACGACGAAGGCCTGCTCCTGTATATCCTCGGCCTTGGCTCGCCCACGCACCCGCTGCCGCCCGAGAGTTATCGCGCCTATTGCGCGACCTACCAGTGGAAGACCATCTACGATCGCGAACTCCTCTACTCGGGGCCGCTTTTCACCCATCAACTCTCGCATCTGTGGATCGACTTTCGCGGCATTCGCGACGAGTTCATGCGGACGCACGGCACCGACTACTTCGAGAACAGCCGGCAGGCGACGTTCGTGCAGCAGGAATACGCGACCCGCAATCCCGGGAACTTCGCCGGCTACGGCGAACACTGCTGGGGCTTCACGGCATGCGACGGACCTGGTTGGAGAAAGCGCATCGTCGACGGTGTCGAACGCGAGTTCTTCGACTACATCGCTCGAGGCGCTCCACTGGGTCCGGACGACGGCACTGTGGCCCCGTGGGTGGTCGCTGCCTCGCTCCCGTTTGCACCCGAGATCGTCGTTCCGACCCTGAGGAACTTTGCCCGGATGGATCTGGGGATGACCGCGAAATACGGGTTCAAGCCGTCGTTCAATCAATCGTTTGCCGTGCCGGATAGCCCGACCGGTTGGTGGGTCACGCCGTACCACTTCGGCATCGATCAAGGGCCGGTCGTGCTGATGATCGAGAACTACCGGACCGGACTGCTCTGGAACATCATGCGCCGGTGCCCGCCCGTCGTCTCTGGACTGCGGCGGGCGGGATTCAGCGGCGGCTGGCTCTAATCGAGCAGAGCCCCGCAGTGGTTGACATACATAGAACTGCAATGTATAAGACTGCTACGTATGGAGATGGGCAAGGACCTCGTCGCGGCATCTGCCACGCCGCTCGTACTCGCCATCCTGGCTGAAGGCGACAGTTACGGCTACGCCATCATCAAACGAGTGGCCGAACTGTCAGGCGGGCACCTGCAGTGGACCGACGGCATGCTCTATCCCGTGCTGCACCGGCTCGAGGGCCAGGGGCTCGTCGCGGCGAAGTGGTCCGCGTCCGAGAATGGCCGGAGGCGCAAGTACTACCGGATTACGCGCGAGGGCCGTGCGCAGCTCGCAGCCCAGCGTGAGCAGTGGAAGGTCGTGGACGGTACTCTGCGCGGTATCTGGATGCAGGCGTGCACGGCATGACGACCTTCGCCGATCGGCCGATCGAGGAGCAGATCGCCCAGTGGCGGTCATACCTGCGCCGGCGCCAGGTACTTCACGGTCCCGACGTGGAGGAGCTCGAAGGGCATCTGCGCGACCAGCTGGCGGCGCTCACCGAGGCCGGCCTCGCAGAGGATGAAGCGTTCCTGGTCGCGGTCAAGCGCATGGGCAACGTCGATGCGCTGTCGCGCGAGTTCGCACGCGCGCACTCCGAGCGGCTGTGGAAGCAGCTGGTCATCGCCAGCGACGGTGCCGAGGATTCGCCCCCCGCACGCGCCGAGACACTCGTCGTCCTGATCCTTGCCGTCGCCGCTGCGATTGCCATCAAGGTTCCGGCGCTGTTCGGCGTTCCGCCGGGCGGGGGCAACGAGTCGTTCTACGCGCGCAACGTCAGCCTGTTCGTCTTCCCGCTGCTGGCCGTCTACTTCGTGTGGAAGCGCAAGTCCGACGTTGTCAGCAGCCTCTGGCTCGCTCTCCCGTTCGCGGCTGGCGCTGCGTTCGCGAACGTCTACCCCTTTCGCACAGGCAGCAACACGGAGGTGCTGACGATCCTCCACCTGCCCATCGCCCTATGGCTGGCGGTCGGCTTCGCGTACGTCCGAAACCGCTGGTTCACCGGCGGGGGGCGCATGGACTTCGTGCGGTTCTCCGGCGAGCTGGCCATCTACTACGTGCTCATCGCGCTCGGCGGGGGCGTCTTCACCGGCTTCACGATGATGATGTTCAGCGCCATCAAGGTGAACGCTGAGTGGCTGGCGCAGGGCTGGCTGATTCCGTGCGGGGCGATGGGGGCCGTCATCGTCGGATCCTGGCTCGTCGAAGCGAAGCAGAGTGTCATCGAGAACATGGCACCGGTGCTGACCCGGCTGTTCACTCCCCTGTTCACGGTTCTGCTTCTCGTGTTTCTCGCCACGATGGCGTGGACAGGCAATCCCATCAACGTGGAGCGCGAGGTCCTGATCGGCTTCGACCTGCTGCTGGTGCTGGTCGTGGCGCTGGTGCTCTACGCCGCGTCCGCGCGCGACCCGCAGGCACCGCCCGACCTGTTCGACGCCCTGCAACTGCTGCTCGTGGTCACCGCCCTCGCGGTCGATGGGGTAGCGCTCGCGGCGATTGCCTCGCGGATCTCCGAGTTCGGCTTCACTCCCAACCGGGTGGCGGCCCTTGGCGAGAACTTCATCCTGCTCGTGAACCTGGCGTGGTCGGCGTGGCTCTATGCGAGCTTCCTGCGCCGCCAGGGATCGTTTGCCGCACTGGAGCGATGGCAGACAGCCTATCTGCCCGTGTACTCCGTATGGGCGGCGCTGGTCGTCGTGGTGTTTCCGCCGCTGTTCGGCTATCGCTGATACACCCTCAGGCGCGGTAGTGCATTCGCATTATTGTGCGCCCCTTGTGCGGTCGATAGACTGCCGCCTTCGTTTACCTCGAGGAGCGCAGTCGACATGCCCCACATTGCCGTACCGGATGACCTCCCGGGCATCCGCGCACTGCTGGCGTTCCGGCCGGAGACTGCCGAACCGCTCGGCGCCCTGGCCGATGCGCTGCTGCACGCGCCCAACTCGCTGTCCCGCGGGGACCGCGAGCTGATTGCCGCCTATGTGTCGGCTCTCAACGACTGCCAGTTCTGCCGCCGCAGCCACGCGGCAATTGCCGCGTACTATTTGCACGACGAAGCGCTCGTCGAAGCAGTCCTCGCCGACCCTGAGCGTGCGGCTATCTCGCCGGCGATGAAGGCGCTGCTTGCACTGGCCGCACGCGTTCAGCAGGGCGGGCTCATGGTTACGCCGAACGATATCGCCCGCGCCCGCAACGAGGGTGCCACCGACGTCGAGATCCACGACACCGTCCTGATCGCCGCCGCCTTCTGCATGTTCAACCGCTATGTCGACGGCCTCGGCGCTCGTACGCCGGCAGATCCGGCCGCCTACGCGGCCCGTGCCTCGCTGACTGCCCTGCACGGCTATAAGTGATACCTTCGCGCAAGTGAATCCCCCGCCATTCGCCTGGGAAGACTGGTACGCGGCAGTCGGCGGACGCACCATCGCGATCGACCGCGTCAGCGAGTACCTCCGGCAGATCTACGAAGAACAGGAGCCTCGCTTCACGGGTCCCGTCGCGGCCGAGCAGCGGCGCTTTGCGTCACCGGACGCTGCGTCGACGCACCTGAAGGCACGCGCGCTCGACTTCGGTGCCGACATCGTCGGCATCTGCGAGATCGAACCGAGCGATGTGTATACCGGCCGAAGCGTCGAAGGTAAGTACGCTGTCGCGGTCGGGCAGCGGATGCGGTGGCGCGAGTTCCAGGTGGTGCCGTCGCGCGAGTCAGCCATCGAATGCCTGCGCGTCTACTACACGCTCGGCGAGACCGTCATCCGCCTGGCCGACTACATCCGATCGCTCGGCTATGCCTGCATCGTCGAGCATCCGATCGGCGACAGCGATCTGCTGCACATTCCCATCGGGCTGAAAGCCGGCTTCGGCGAGCTCGGGCGCCACGGCTCGATCATTCACCCGAAGCTGGGGCCGCTCTTCAGGATGGGCAGCGTGGCCACGTCGATCGAGCTCGCCATCGACCATCCGATAGACGCCGGCATTGCCAGGTTCTGCGACACGTGCCGGGCCTGCCGCAAATACTGCCCGGCGAATGCGATTCCCGACGAGCGCAGCCCCGAGGCTGGCGTGGACCACCTGGGTAATCCGCGCTACGTCGTGGACACCGGTCGCTGCTTTCCGTACTTCGCGAAGCACAACTACTGTTCGATCTGCCTTCCTGTCTGCGTCTACAACCACAAGGAGTGGGCGCGCGACTTCGACGGGTTCAGCACCAGGTTGTTTCCCAGGGTCGTGATGCACGACCCGCCCCCGCCGGCCGATCTGCCCGACGGCAGACGCCACTACTATCCTCTGCTCAAACGATGATGACCGGGGCGCTTCGATCGGTTCGTTCTTACGCCTGTCTGACCGTTCTCCTCCTTGCCGCCACCGGCGACCTTCGTGCGCAACCCGCCGTCGCCACACTGAGCGGGAGGATCGCCGATCCACAGGGCGCCCCCGTGCCTGGCGCGACGGCCAGCGCGCGGAACACCGCCACCGACGCGGCGTTCACGATGACCAGCGACCGCGACGGGCGATTCCTGTTCCAGTTCCTGCCGCCCGGCACATACGACCTCGATGTCACGCTGAGTGGGTTCAGGCCCTGGCGCGCAACCAACCTGCCGCTGCGCGTGGGCCAGGATCGCGTCGTCGATGTGTCGCTCGCGCTCGGCAACGTCGCGGAAGCCGTGACCGTGACCGACACCGGGCGCCCACTGACGACGGCGATAGACGGCGTGCTGTCAGCCGCGCAAATCGAGACGCTGCCGCTCAACGGGCGCAACTTTCTGGAGTTGGCGTTCCTGGTGCCCGGCAACCAGCCGACACCGACCTTCGACCCGACCAAGACCAACAGCGTCCTCGTATCGTCAGCGGGGCAGCTTGGCCGTGGCGGCAACGTGATGGTTGACGGCCAGAGCAACAACGACGATGCCGTGGGCGGTCCGCTGCTGAACCTGCCCATCGAGGCTGTTCAGGAATTCCAGATGGCCACGAGCCGGTTCGGCGCCGACCTCGGCCGCTCCGCCTCCTCTGCCATCAACATCGTCACGCGGTCGGGTGCCAACCAGATTCGCGGCACGGCATCGCTGTTTGCGCGCGACGGCTCCTGGCAGGCGCGTCCGGCCACGCTTGACGAGAACGCCGAGACGTCGCCCTTCGACCGTCAGCAGTATTCGGCCGCCGTCGGTGGGCCGCTGCGGCGCGACAGCCTCTTCTGGTTTGGTGCCGGCGAGTTCCGCAACCAGGACGGCGCCGTACTCGTCGGCGCGCGTGAGTCGGCCAGCCGCGCCATCCCGCGCAGCTTTGCAGAGGCGCCGCTCGATGATGGGCTGTGGTCGCTGAGGATTGACGGCGGCTACGCCGCGAGCCGGTTCACCGTCCGATATGCAGGCGAGAGCGCGAGCGATACCTCCGCGAGCGCCGTCGAGCGGGCCATCGGGTCGTCCACCCAGCGCCAGGACGCGAAGAATCAGTACAACGCCGTCCTGGGCACCTGGACCTTCGCGAAGTCGGCGAGCTTCGTGAACGCCTTGAACGCGAGCGTGAGCACCTTCGTCAACGAAACGAATCCAGTTGCGGTGATGCCGCAGTTGACGTTCCCGAGCATCCAGGACGGCGCTTCCTTCCGGATGCCTCAGGAAACGCGTCAGACCCGGTTGCAGGTTGCCAACACGGCCTCGCTCGTGCGCAGCGCCCATACGATTCCGGTTCGGAGGTGAAGTGCAGCGCGTGTTGTCAGAATTCCGGCTGGGTGTGTTCCGCCAGGGCCGCGTCGAACTCGCTGGAAGACTTTCCGGCGTTCGACCGCAACGGCAACGGACGGGTAGACGACGACGATCTGCTCTTTGTGGCGACGCTCCGCAGCGGCAAGCCTGACCAGGATCTTCATCTGCCGGACTCGAACAACACCCACGTGGCCGGCTTCGTCCAGGATGACTGGAACGTGTCGGACCGCCTGACACTGAACGTCGGCCTTCGATACGAGTTCGACACCGACGTGAACAACCAGAGCCGAGTGGACCAGCTGAACCCGATCGTGCTGCCCTTCGTGAATGGCGAGCGCCACCGCGACATGAACAACTTCGGGCCGCGTGCCGGCTTCGCCTACCGCGCCTCGGATCGGACGACCGTCCGCGGCGGCTACGGCGCCTACTACGATCGCATCGTCCTGCAGATCCAGTCGCTCGAACGCGGCCTCGATGGGCGAGCACTTCCAGTCGAAGTGCGGGCTGGCAACCTCTTCTTCGTCGACCCGGCCACCGGGGGCATTCCGCCGGTCGCGCCGACCGTGTCGAGTCCGTTCACCGGCTTCATCCTGCCAGGCGCCGGCGCATCCGGCATCAACATCATCGATTCCCACCTGCAGAGCCCCACCGTGCACGAGTTCAATCTCGGCATCGACCAGGAGCTGGCAGGGACGCGCCTGCGCGTCGACGTGATGCATGGCCAGGGCCTTCGTTTCCTGATCGGGCGCACCGTCGGCGAGGTCTACAACCCGGTGGTCGGAGGGCCCGACCGTGTGGTCAACATCGAATCGAGCGCCAGGACGCAGTACGACGCGCTGCTCGTCAGCGCGGAGCGTACGATAGGGACGTCGAGCCTGCGCCTGGCCTACACGCTGGCGAAGGCGATGAACTACGCCAACGACGATCAGATTCCGTTCCTCAACGGCCCGATCGATCCGAACGACTTGTCGAAGGAGTGGGGGCCGACACCAAACGACCGGCGCCATCGCCTCGTTACATCCGGTCAGACGACGCTGCCCGGCCGCGTGAACCTGTCGGGAATCTGGACCATTTCGTCCGGTGTGCCAATGGACATCATGATGCCGGGGGGACAGACACGCATCCCGACCATCCAGCGCAACGCCGGAGGGCGGCAGTTCAAGACGCCCGGTGAGCTCAATGCGTTCATTCAGCAGACGAATGCGGCCGGTGGCATCAACGGCGTGCTGCTGCCGCTCGTCTCGAACGACAGCCGTTTCAGCGACATGTTCAACTCGCTCGACCTGCGCGTTTCGAGACCCTTCCTCGTCGGAACCACGCGCATCGAACCGATGATCGAGGTCTTCAACGTCTTCGACGTCGCCAACATTCTCGGCACGACCAACGTGAACTACTCGGGTTACGCCAGCGTCCTCACCCGCGACTCCGGAGACCGGGCGAGCCCGGACTACCTCCGTTCGAGCCGGTTCGGCACACCCGTCACGACCGCCGGCGGCGTCTTCGGATCGGGAGGTGCGCGCGCCCTGCAAATCGCCGTGAGGGTCGCGTTCTGAATACCGCAACGGCCGAAGGCCGCGATACCTGGTCGCCCGCCGTTCGCCGGATGGGCACCGCGGCTG
Organism: uncultured Acidobacteriota bacterium; assembly: GCA_963748265.1. Taxonomy (GTDB): domain Bacteria; phylum Acidobacteriota; class Vicinamibacteria; order Vicinamibacterales; family CAVVIG01; genus CAVVIG01. The sequence continues at coordinate 45,306 of CAVVIG010000012.1, forward strand.
CCACTGCCCTGGTGGTAAGCGAAGTCGTGGGCGTGGGCATCCTGCTCACGCCGGCCACGATGATGCGCACGCTCGGCGGCCTATGGGCGCCAATGGCAATGTGGCTGGCGATGGGAATGCTCGCTGCCGCCGGCGCTCTCTGTTATGCGGAGCTCGCAACACGGTTTCCCATGACGGGCGGCACCTACGTGTTCCTGCGCGAGGGATTCGGCCGCCGCTGCGCATTCGTCTACGGCTGGATGGCGATGCTGGTGATGGATCCCGGCATCACTGCGGCGCTGGCCATCGGCGTCAGTCAGTACACACTCACTGCCGCCGGCGCCTCGCCCCGCTACACCACACCGGTTGCCATCGTCTCCATCCTCGCCTTCGGCCTGCTGGCCACTCGGGGGCTTGGCGCGAACGCCCGCGCGCTGCGCTTGACCGCGGCGCTCAAGCTGCTGATCGTCGTTGTGCTGATTGGCGCCGGGCTGATGGCGTTCGCCACGGGCGGTGTCACGCCCGCGTTCGAAGCCAGCGGCGCGTCGGGCGGGGCCGCAGCCCTGGCGCCGGCCCTGGTCGCAGCCTTCTTTGCGTTTGGCGGCTGGTGGGATCTGGGTCGCATGAGCGGCGAAGTAGAGTCGCCACGCCGCGCGATGCCGATTGCACTCGTCGGGGGCGTGGTGATCGTGACCACCGTCTACGTGCTGGTCACGGCCTCGTTCGCCATAGTTGCGCCCGCGTCCGCCGCAGGATCCGATGAAGCCTTCGTCGCTGCCGTTGGATCGGCGCTGTTTGGGGCAGGCGCGGGCCGACTCCTCGCGGCGATGGTTGCGGTGACCGTCGCGGGCAGCCTGGCGGCGGTGCTGTTCGGAGCGCCGCGCACCTACGTCGCCATGGCGCGCGATGGCCTCTTGCCTGGCAGCTTGACCTGGTTCGACGAACGCCGAGGCAGTTCGACCGTCGGCACCGTGGTTCAGGCGGTACTGGCCTGCGTCCTGGTGGCGCTCGGCTCGTTTGACCAGATCCTCGGCTACTTCGTGCCTGCCGCGGTGTTCTTCCTGGGGCTATCCGCCGGGTCGCTGCTGCGGATCGACCGCACCCTGGGCGGGGCGTCTGTATTTCGAACGCCCTTCTACCCCGCGCCGCTGGTCGTCTTCCTTGGCCAGATCGCACTGATGCTGGTGCTCTTCGTGGTGGGCCAACCGCTCCAGACACTGCTCGGTGCGGCGGTCGTATTGGCGGGCCTGGTCGTGTCGCGGACGAGAGTCTGAACCAGCCGACCATCAAGGCCGACAGGACGCGCCCCCTCAGTTGCCCGGCTTCATCTCCCCAGTGCCGCCTCCCGGCGGCATCGACGACGAGTGTTCGAGCACGTACCGACCGAGTTCGGTCGGTGCCGCGCCGGCGGACGTCAGCGTGAGTTCCAGCCGCATCGAGGGCAGCTGCTGCACGAGCGCCGCGGGCGTCGCCCAGAGCACTTCCGCGAAGGGTCCGGAGACTGCCACGTCATCGAACCGGCTGAATGGTGCGCTGCCGGGACCGGTCACGGAGAGCATCACGGCGTCCACGCCCGAGAAGTCCGCTCGCAGCTGGGTGACGATGACGTCGTCGCCGGGAAAGACGGCGCACGGCACGATCTCACCGGGCAGGAGCGAGAACGTCCGCACGTGAACGCCATCACGCTGCAGTCGATTGACGATGGCGCGGGAGACTATGCCGCTGATGCGCCCCTGGCGCGCGAGCGTGGCCAACCCGGCTCCGAGTTCGACCAGTTGCTCCAGGCGCGCCGAGCAACTGCCGCACGCGAACAGATGCTCCTCCACTCTCGTGTCGTCGCCGTCAGCGAGATCGCCGGCCCAGTAATCGAGCAGCGTCGCATCGAGAATCGGCGCTCCACACGCGGCCATCATCGGACCTCCTCGCGCGACGCCACGCACTGTCGAAGACGCTCGATCGCGCGATGCCTGATCACGCGCACGTTGCCTGCCGTGAGACGAAGCGCTTCACCGACCTCAGGCCCTGACTTCTCCGCATAGAACGTCAACAACACGACCGAACGCTCGCGATCGTCGAGCCGTGCCAGGCAGTGCTCGAGGCGGTCGAGGTCCAGAAGGGCGTCGCTCGCGGGCGCTTCGACGATCGAGGACGGCAGGAAGCCGTCGCGAAGCTTCTCGCGCCGCCATTCCCGCCGCTTCAGATCCTTCGCCATCATGCGGCTCGTGCCGAGGATGAACGACGCGATCTGCTCGGCATCGCGAACCAGTCCGCCGCGCAGCTTCTCAATCGTCAGGAGCATCACCTGCTGGACGAGATCGCCGGCGGCATCTTCGTCGCGCAGGTGCTTCAACCCGTACAGGCGCACGCGCGGCGCGAAGCGACGATACAACTCAGCCTCGGCCGCCTCGCACGATCCGGGCTGGAGAGACGTAACAGTGCGCGCGAGATCGCCGTCGCTCGAGTCGAGGATGGCCTGCATCGAAGGCCGACAGTACCGCCGGTCGTGCTCGAGGTCAACCGGCGGACGGGCCGTCGAATCCGGCCACTGATCGTCCGGCCCCCTGTTCGTCCACGGCGGAGCACACGCGCCGGATCGGATCGCTCGCGCCATGGCGAGTTCGGTCACGCGGTTCCCCAGGGGTTGTCGATCACGAAGCGCCAGGATCCGTCGGACTTCCGCCGGAGGACATCGGCGTTTTCAGCCGTGAGCGCGACCGGCTGGCCGTCCGGCCCGGTTCCGGCAAACGACCACACGCCGACCACCAGGGCCAGGCCGTCCGCTTCGAGCACCCGTACCACTTTGAGGTCGAGGATGCCGTTCATGGCAATGAATCCCGCCAGCCCGTCACGAATGCCGCGGAGCCCATGAGCAAGGCGCCCAGGCTGCGTGGCAAAGGCGGCTTCAGGCTCGTAGAGGTTCATGAGGGCGTCGAGATTGCCGGTGTTGATCCCCTCCACGACCGAGGCGAGGACCTCCTCGGGTGTTCCGCTGCCTTTCAGCACCCGGTCCGGCGAAGATGCGACGTTTTCAACGTGTGCGGCCATGTGTCTCCTCCAGGCGCCTCCCGGCGCGAACACGGAGGATGCGTCACGACTCGCGTCGGCGTTACAGCGGTTCGAGACCGGCCCCTGCCGGCGCGGGAGCCCTCGCCGCAGCTCGCCCGACCCTCTACCTCTTCTCGTAGACTCGCGTGTCGTTCTCGTACTTCTGGCCGCCGCCGCTCGTGCCCGACGCTATGAGCGTCATCGTGTTTCCGTCCGAAGAGATCTGAATCCGTCGGTGCACGGTGACCTGCCCATTCCGTCGAGTCTCCTGCTCAATCGTGTTCGCGTCGACGCGCCGGAACGAGAGCTCGCGCGGATCGGAGCCTTCCGTCTGATGAAAGGCGCCGTCGAACTTGTAGTGATGAATCTCGACGCTGGTCCCGCGCTCGGTCACGCCCGACAGCACGCTTCGGAAGCCGCCAGGCTCGGTGAAGTTGGCGATCAGCTCGCTGCGCGGCGCCGCGCCACGCGTGAAGGACGACTTCGCGACGTTGAGCTCCCAGATTCCGAGAAAGCGCTCGTTCTGGGCGGAGAGGGTTACGGCAGATCCGCAGGCCAGTAAGACGATCGTGACGAAGCGCGCCGACGCAATGATTCGGCCCATCAGCCACCTCCTCGTTCGTGCACACGCGTTCCAGGGCATTGGCCGTGAATGGCCCGCAATCTTCAGATAGCCTCGCTGACGCTCGCCAGGTTGAATGCGCGGACCTTCAGCGCCGGCACGATGACCGGCGGCCCGGCCGAGCTGTTCTCGCTGGCGCAGACGCGCGTCGGCCGCCCCATCATCTCGACGTTCTGCAGCAGCTCCGCCAGCGACTGATTGAACCGGAAGTTCGTCACCGGACGGCTGATCGTGCCGTTCTCGATGAGGAACGTGCCGTCGCGCGTGATCCCCGTCTGCGTCAGCATGCGCGGATTGAGCGGACGGATGTACCAGAATCGGTGAGATCAGGACGCCCCATTTCACCGAGGCAATCAGGTCCGCGAGCGTCGCGTCGCCGCCGGCCATGATGATGTTCGACATCCCGGGCTTCGATGCGACGTTCTGCTTGTTCGCCCAGAATCGCGAGTAGGCCAGGCTCCTGAGCACGCCGTTCTCCACCCACGTTTCCGGGCCGGTTGCCTCGCCGGCCTGGGTAAAGGGTGCTGTCTCTCCGTTCTTGAACGCGGGGTCGCTCGTGATCGTGACACGCTCGTCGAAGACCTTCTCGCCGAGAAGTGTCCCGCCACCGCGTTTTGAAAAGTACGAGCGTCCCTCTTCCGCTGAACGGGCGTCGAATGCGCCCATCATCCGGGACATCAGCATGCCGACGGCGGTTGGTTCCAGCACCACCTCGTGGGTGCCGGGATCGAAGGCGGTCTTTCCGCGCCACGCCTCGCACTTGGCCAGCGCATCGGTGGCAATCCGTTCGGACTCGATCGTCGTCCAGTCCGCGCCCTCGTCGCCTGCCCAGCCCGAGGAACTGCCGTCGGGGGTGCGAACGGTCAGCGTCGACGCGACGCTCGTGGACGCATGGCAGGCGAAGAGGCCATTCGAATTGGCCACGGCCTGCGACCCGCCGAACACGTCGATGTAGCCCGCGGCGATCGTGTCGGCGGCCTTCGAGCGTTCGAGCACCAGCGAGGCGGCCCGGGCGCGATCTTCGGTCGTCAGGTTTCCTGTCGACGCGTAATAGCCGGACGTGTCGAGATACGTCTGCCCGGACGGCTCGGGCAGATACTCGGGATTCTCGGGTGAGAGCCGCGCCAGGGCCTCAGCGTCGCGGACGGCCTTCTCCAGAGACGCGGGGTCCAGCTGATTCGTCTCGATCGACGCCACACGTTTTCCGAACGCGCTCGTGATGCGAACGGTGACGTCAGCGGTGCTGCCAGCCGTCGTCATCCTGTTCATCGCGGTTCGCGTGAAGTCGCTCACGCCCGAACCGACGCTGACACGCGTCTGGTCCGCCTTCGCGAACGACAGGATGCGGTCGGTCAGCGACTTCATGTCGTCGCGCGAGAGCCCTTTCTGGCCGGAAGCCGCGCCGTTGGCTTGACTCACTCGTGTGGCTCCCACCCTCAGGCAGTGCGAATGACGTTGATATTGCGAAACAGCGCCACTGGACACCCGTGCGACACGGAGTTGAGCTGCATGGGCTGCCCCTTCGCGTCGGAGAGCGCCCCGCCCAGTTCATACGTCTGACGCCCGCCGATCATCGACATCGAGTTCCAGAAATCAGGTGTGCGGGCGACATACGCGACGTCGCGCAGCTGCCGCGTCTTCTTGCCGTTCCTGATCTCCCAGAACGTCTGCCCGCCGAACTGGAAGTTGTATCGCTGCTGATCGATCGAGTACGACCCGTCGCCTTCGATGAAGATGCCCCGATCCGTCGCCGCGATGACCTCGTCTTCGCTGATGTTGCGCGCCGCCGGCTGGAGACTCACGTTCGGCATCCGCGGAAACGGGATGGACGCCCAGTCCTGCCCGTAGGCATGGCCGGGCGCTTTCTTGTACGTGCTCATCGGCGCGACCAGGTCGATCATCTCGCGCGTGGCGCTCTGATAGCTGACGAACACACCCTTGTCGACGATGGGATACGAGGTGGCCGCAATGCCCTCATCGTCCCACCCGACAGTCGCGCAGCCGCCGGCTTCGGTGCGGTTGGCGACAAACGTCATCAGGTCTCGTCCGAGGCGGAACTTCCCCAGGACCTTGTCGGGCGGCGCCAGGAACGTCGTGCCCGCGTAATTCGCCTCGTAGCCAAACGCACGATCGAGCTCGCTCGGGTGCGCAACCGACTCGTGAATCGTCAGCCACAAGTGAGACGGATGCAGCACCAGATCCCACGTCCCGGGTTCCACCGGCGGCGCCGACAACTTCGCGACCGCCTCGTTCGCGTAGCGAATCGCGCGTTCCGGCAACGTCAGGCTGGTGACGTATTCCCAGCCCCTGCCGGTCGGCGACACCGCGCTGCTGCGCGTCTGCGAGTCAGAGTTGTCTGCGGCCACGGCCGTCACGTTCACGTTGGGACTGACCCGGATGAACGTCTGCTGAATCAGCGAACCTTCGGTTGTCGCCAGCAGTCGACTCTCTTTGAGCGACGAGACGCTGGAGGTGACGAACCGGACGCCCTTCACTTTCAGGGCTTCCTCGTTAATCCGGAACAGCAGCTCCGCCTTCGACTCGAGCGAGACCGAGAATGGATCCACCAGATGCGGCGTGATCCATCGCCCATTCGGCACCCTCTCGACCGGAGCCAACGTCGTCTTACCTGGCGCGACGCGATCGTTGGCGGCCGCAATGGCGACCGCTTCGCGCGCTGCTCGCACCACCGCGTCGCGTGTGACGTCACGGGTCGCGGCAAAGCCCCATGACCCGCCGACGAAAGCGCGAACGCCAATACCGTACGACTCGTTCTTAGTGACGCCGGTAATCTGGCGTTCGCGGGTCGCGAGCGACTCCGACAGCAGGCGGACGATGCGAGCGTCGGCGTAGAGCGCGCCGGCGGCCCGCGCGGCATCGAGCGCCAGCAGCGCGAGATCGCGCTCGGCCGCGTCAGGACCAGGGGCCGTATTGCGCTGCGCCTCGGCGACTTCACCGGTGCCCGACAGCCCAGCCGCGACCGCGAGTGCGCCACCGACCGCCAGCTTCACGAAGTCGCGACGGTTGACGGTCGGTTCGGGGTCCCCCATGTCGCGAATTCTCTCACGGCCGGGCCGACGGTCATCAACGTTCGAACCGGATCACCTGTCCACTCAACCCCGTTCCGCGGTTGGACACATAGAGACCGTTATCGGGCCCGACCGCAATTGAGGTCGGGTTGGTCAGGCCCGAGACAAGGGTCGTGCGCTGTCCGGTCGCGTAGCGTCCGCACGTCGCTGCTCCGTTGGGTTCTGACACCGTGCCGCTGGGAGTGACGCGAACAAGCGATCCGGGGAACTCGAGCACGTACAGGTTCCCTGTCGGATCGAAGGCGATGTCCATGATCATCGTGAACCCGCTGACGCAGACCTCAGGCGGCTCGCCAGAGCGCGGAACACGGTACACGTTCGCCGCTCCGGCAACCGGCGGAAATCCGGTCAACTCCCCCACGTAGTACGCGCTGTCAGGACCGGTCGCCACCGATGTCGGCACCGAGTCGTCCGGATGCGGCGCAAAGATGGCGGCCGTCGTGACGCGGTGGCTGTCGGATCTGGCGCTCCGGCTGTCGGAAAGTCCTGGTCGCATTCGTCCGATTGAAGCGCGGCGTGCCCGGCGGCAGCGCCAATTGGATCGGCCGTGGTGGTCCAGGTAACGAAGCCGACGATACTGACGAGGACGAGGTTGCGTGGTGTACGCATGATGATCCCTCAGTTGCCGATATGGCATTCGCTCGGTCGCTCTCGTACGGTCCCGCTCGAACCTGTGCCCGCGAGGTGCCAGGTCGCGCGATCCGCATCGACTAGGAGATAGCCGACACGGTCAGTCGTTGGCGCTGATTTCGGGCTGTTCTCTACGTGATCGACTAAACGGTTCGTAACAAGGGCGTTGCGGGTGGTTCTGAGTCGGGTCGGAGGGTAGACTTGGCGTCCTCGTCTCGCGAGCAGGGGGAGAATGGATGCGAGACCGGCGACGCGAGTCATCGGGTTCGGTGTGTTCGAGCTCGATCTTCAGTCAGGCGAACTTCGGCGGAAGGGCTTGAAAATCTGCCTGCCTGATCAGGGCTTTCAGATCCTGGCGCATCTGCTCGAGCAACCTGGGGAGACCGTCACCCGCGATCAGCTTCGGCGAGCACTAGTGATGAGCAGCGTCGGCATTCGGCGCACCGCTCCTCGCGGAGGAACATGACACCGAGCGGTTCACACGTGGCCGACACGAAGCACACACGGCGATGGCACACCGCGATTCCCCGCCTTTCCCAGTTAGCGGTGGAACATGTGCTCCTGCTGCCACTCGGCGCGGCAATCGCCCTGGTCTGGGCCAATACCGCTCCGGAGAGCTATTACAGCGTCGCGTTGCGGATTAGGTTCGGGGTCAACGACGTCGCGATGATGTTCTACTTCGGACTGATCGCGAAGGAGGTCGTGGAAGCGACAGCGCCAGGCGGGGTGCTCCACTCGTGGCGGCGTGCATGGCCTCCCGTGATTGCGGCGGTCGGCGCGACCGCCGTTCCAGCGCTCCTCTACCTCCGCACCGTCGAGCTCCTCGAAGAACCCGCGCTGAAGGTGGCCTGGCCGGTGTCGCTCGGGATTGACGTCGCCGTCACGTATCTCTTTGCTCGCCTCATCTTCGGGCGAGGCGGCACCATCCCATTTCTCCTGCTGCTCACCATCGTGGCGAACGCGTTAGGTTTCCTCACGCTCGGCATCTTCGACTACACGAGAGATCTCCATCTGATCCGGGGTGCGCTCATCATGGCTGTCGCGGTGGGAGTCGCCGTCGGGCTGAAACGGATCGGTGTGAAGAGTTTCTGGCCGTACCTGCTCGTTGCCGGCCCCCTCTCCTGGATGGCGCTGTTCATCAGCGGCCTGCACCCGGCTCTTGCTCTTGTCCCGATCGTCCCTTTCCTGCCGCATGCCGCGCGGGATCGCGGGTTCCTGGTCGACGCACGGACGTCCGCTCGGGATGCGCTCAGCCAGTTCGAGGTGTGGTGGCGTTATCCGGCACACATCACGCTCTTCTTCTTCGGCCTCGTCAACGCTGGAGTACGACTCCGATCGCTCGAACCGGGAACCCTGGGGCTGCCGCTCGCGCTCATCATCGGCAGGCCCGCGGGGATCCTCATGGCAGCCGGTGTCGCCATCATGTGTGGCATGCACCTCCCGCGAGGCGTTGGCTGGCGAGAACTGCTGATCGTAGGGTTTCTCTCCGCGATCGGATTCAGCATCGGGCTGTTCATGTCGAACGAATTGCTCGCGGCAGGACAACTGCGCGCGGAGACGAGCATGGGGGTGCTTCTCACGCTCATTGCTGCCCCACTCGCCGTCGCCGCAGCCAAAGGACTCCGCGTAGGCAGGTTCGAAGGCGCGGCAAATTCTCGACGAGGTTGAGGCGTAACTCACCACACTTGCCTTCCGCATCAGCTTTAACAGGACAGTGGTGGTGTGCTATATCAGCGCAGGCTGTCAGTCATCAGCCCAGGCTGTCAGTCGGAGGCCGCTAGCGCCTCAACTGTTCCCTACGGCCATTCACCAACGACTCTGTTCGGCGCGCCCGTGTCACCGACATCCACGCGCCCGAGGAGGATTCAGTGACCAAACACCTTCCCATAGCGCTGTGCCTGGGACTCTTGGCGTCCGCTCCTGCTATCGCGGCCGCGCAAACCCAGGCGGCAGAGAGTCAAGTCACGATTCAGGGCACAGTTGAGGCGGTGGATCAGGCCGCCCGAACGGTCACCATCCGGCCGCAGGGTGGCAACCCGGTCACGGTGGACGTCCCCCCGAATGCCACGCGGTTCGACCAGGTCGCGGTCGGCAACACGGTCGGCATCACTTACTTCGACCGCATCAGCGTGCGCGTCAAGCCCGCGAGCGAACCGGCAGTCGATCAGACGCTCGAGCCGACAACGACGGCGACGCCTGGCTCGTTGCCAGGCGCGACGAGAACCAGACAGCGGGTCGCTACTGTGACCATCACTGGCTGGTCGCCCACCGAAAGGGTCCTGAGCTTCCGAGGACCGAACGGCGCGAACTACACACGCCGTCTCCTGGACGCCACCGACCCCAGCATCGTCGCGGGTCTCAAGATCGGTGACCGCGTGGATGTCACCAGGACCGAGGCCGTGACCCTCACGGTGCAGCAGGGCGCGGCTCCCCTCGACAGCCTCAGGAACCGCTTGACCGTGTCCGTTCTGTTTGGGCCGGACAACCAGTTCACCGGCAAGATGATCGAAGAAGCGGATGGCCGGACGACCACGGGTGTGCCAATCAACCTGAACGAGGTCGGCTACGACGACGTGTACGGCCGGATGGGAATGTTGAAGATCGGCGTCGGCTATCGCACTACCCCGCGCACGGAAGCGGTCTTCAACTTCGTGTATTCCAGCAGTGATTCGAAGGATACGGCGACGCAGATCGGGACCGCCGGCGCGACCCAGACTCCGCTCTACGTCAACTTCACGGATAACCAGTACTGGGGACTCGAGGGTGGCCAGCGGTGGTTCTTCGCGCGCACGCGCTTCACGCCGTTCGTCGGCTACCTGGTCGGCATCAATCGACACCAGGACATCCGCGGCACGTTCGTCGAAGTGCCACTGAATCTCACACCGGGGCTTGCAGCACAGGACGGCAAGTTCTTCGAGAAGTCGTGGGCACTCAGCCTGGGTCCGACCGGCGGCTTCCTCATCGGCGTTGGTCCTATCGAGGTGATGGCCGAGGCACAGTTCCGGTTCATGGGCGGGCTGTCGGACGTGGACTGGCTCGTTGAAGAAGGGCTGCGGGACATCAACGGCGAGAGTTCGCGCTGGTCGATCCCGGTTCTGGTGGGCGTGCGTATCCGGTTCTGAGCGGCGCGTCAGCGCCACATCGATGAGCGCTGCACGGCGACAGTTCCATGAGCGTCGCCCTGCAGCGCGACTCGATTCTTACCGGTGAGAGGTTTTCGTCCGACCACTCGCGGGCGTCGGTGTGACGTCGAACGTGAATCGAAGGGCAGGAATGATATTGCCCGGATGATCGTCGGCGTACGTGAGCTGCGGCAGTCGATACAGCTGTTGCGGCTCAGTGGCCGGCCCCTGGTAGATGCCCGGATACAAGTCGATCACATGCGGTCCGGGCTCGCCGGCGGCCGTGAAGTTGATGACGACGTCGCCCTGGCTGTTGAACCCACAGACATAGCCCATGTACGCGTTGTCGTAGGTCGCCACGTAGATGTTGTCGTACTCCGTCCAGCCGACGCCTTTGAGGTGAATCGTCACCGGCGTGCCCGCCGGTCCCGACCGCGGCGTCATGTCGACGATGCTGGTTTCGATCGCGAAGTGCGCGCGCGCAACCAGAGCGTCCCCTTTCGATAGCGTCAACTCGTGCAGGCCGCCGAGGTCCTCTGGAACTGTCAGCGGCCAGGCGATGCGTCCGTCGGGATCGACTTGAACCTCCCCGAGTTGGCGCTCTTCGGGCGCGAAGCCGTTGCCGCTCACGCGGCTTCCTATTGACGTTCCCCACGCAAGGCGCAGCCGATCGCCGGGCGTGAAGCTCTCGCCCCTGATCAGCGTCCGCGTGCCGACGGGCCCCTGCGTCGGCTCGAGCGACAGCGTCGCCCCCGCGACCTGGACATCCACCTTCGGCATCGGCTGCGGCTTGTACGGTTCCGCGTACACCGCGTCGCTTCCCCTGCCGGGAGTCGTGCGGAAGGTGAACTGCGGCCTCGGAAGATCCGCAACAGGCGACTGCTCGTAGTTCAGATACGCCTGTCCCTGCCAGCCGTGTACAACTTCACCGCGTGGTCGCCCACAGGACCGGCCGCTCGGAAGCGGGCCACGGCCGATCCGCGAGTTCCGGCAGCTGTCGTGAAGCCGAGTTCCTGGTTGTCCCAGTTGACCACCCAGGTGCTTTCCATGGTGCGCCACCCGAGGCCGGTGATCTTCAGTTCGAGCGGGGTCCCCACCGGCCCCGAAGTCGGACTGAGCTCGAAGGTCTGCGTGACGTTGATACCGTTCTGGGCCACCGGCTTGCCATCAACGAGTGCGGTCACTTCGTGAACGCCGCCGTAATCCTCCGGGATCACGAAGCGCGCGTCCAGCCGCCCGGTCGCGTCAACGGTGAACTCCCCCAGCTGCGTTGTGGTCTCCGAGTACTTCTTTCCGCGGAAGTGGTAGTAGTCCTCGATCACCCATCCGCCGGAGACGGTTCCCCACTGGACCTCGACCCTCTTGCCCGGCATCAGGCCAGAGGCACTCGCGCGCACGGAGGCCCCGACGACCGCCGGCTTCGCGTACTCGAGATCGAGCAACGCATACCCTTCCGACGCCGATGCCGGGGCGGCATCGGCGATCGGCTCTCCGGACGGCGATCGATCAGAGGGAGAGCACGCTGCGCACGCGACAGCGAGCGCCGTCGCAAGACCGAGAGTGGGCAGACGCCTCATGAACCGGGCGGCCTGGTCCGCCGCTACGGGACGATGGTGACCTGGGACGCCTGAACTTCGAACGGCTTGAACTCGCCGGTCCGTCCCTGCGGATCCTTTGCGGTAACCGTGAAGCGGACGATGCCCATCGGCGCGTCCTCGGGCACGATCCACTTGGCGACCCAGAACTCACGTTCGGGCTGCTTCTCGTTCTGGCGGTCGCGCATCGGCACGTCAACGGTCTTCCCGGCGTACGAGAGATGCACGACGAGCTCAGTGGCCCGATCGCGCTTTCCTGTGGCCGGGTTGACGACGGTCATGCGGAAGCCGACAGGCTCGCCGCGCTTGAACTGGTTGTTCAGGATGCAGTTGCGGGCGTTCCCGGGCGGATAGAAGTAGACCACATCGCCGTAGACGATGAGGTTGCCAGACTGCCCCGAGACCGGAGAGGGACCCAGCGCAACCAGGAAGAGGAGCGCAATGGCGCCGAGAGCAGTTTTCACGAGGGAGAAGGTAGCCGAGTCGCCACGACCTGTCCAGCGTGATCTGGAGGAGAGGGCGAGGCGGTCATACGCTGTTGATGCGATGACACGCTTCGCGCGCGGGGCCAGCATCATCACCGCGGCGGTCGCCGGCGCTGACTCTCGCGATCGAAGGTGGCTAGGACGATCTCCTGTCCCAGGGCATCCTGCCACGTCAGCGCCGACGCCAACTGGACCGCGTCATAGCCGCACAGCCCGTTCGCGCACACAGCGGTGCTATGCGATCCGCACCTTGCGAGGTGTCTGTGCGTTGTGCTCGAGGAACGACTTCTTTGTTCCAAGCTCCTCTTCGGTAGGCTGCACCCGGCCAGTCGCATCGGTCGCGCGCGAGACGATCACGTGTTCGCCTGAGGTGGCGCCGGTCCAGACGTATGTGAAGAGCTTCCATCCGTACTTGTCGTGGGTCGCCGGATCCAGTTTCGCCCGTTGCCACGGGCCGTCGTCGACCTTGACCTCGACCGATCTGAGGGGCGTCCCGTCGTTCAGCACGACGCCGAGCACTGTGTGCTGCGTGTCCACCTTCGTGACGCGGGCGATGAACGACTTGAGGTTCATGTGGGTGACGGCGGTCTCCACGTACTTCAGCTCGCCATCGATCAACTCCCCCTTGATCGTGCGGTACCACAAGGTCTGGTACTTGCCGGTGTAGGCGTCTTCCTGGACACGAATCTGCGAGACCCATTTGACGTTGGCGACACCATACCAGCCCGGTACGAACAGGCGAAGTGGAGCGCCCTGGTGCCGCGACAGCGGCTCGCCGTTCATCCCCCAGACGAGCAGAGGATCGGACGACATCGCTTTCTCTCGGTTCAGGCTGCGGCCGAAGGGCACGTCGATCGTGTACTTCTGTGTGCGCCACTGCACCTCTTCCTCGCCGTGATCCGCGCCAAAGAAGACGAATTCGCGCGCGGCAGCCTTGACACCCGCAACGTTCAGCACTTTCCTGAGAGACACGCCCGTCCAGCGTCCATTACCGCAAAGGCCGTGGAGCGGACCGCGGTTGCCCGAGCATTCGAAACCGGCGACCAGGTCCGTGCTGCCCAGCTTCTTCAGATCATCGAGCGATAGCGCAGTCGGCCGATCGACCAGCCCGGAAATCTTCAATCGGAAGGCGGCCGGGTCAATCGATGGGTGGCCGTAGTGTTGAGTCGTTGCGAACTTGTCCCTTGGCGTGAACGGACCGTCAATGGTCCGCACGTCGAGGAGCCGGCGGTCAGGAGGCGTCTCCCACCGAACGCTGTCGGGAATGTCGGTGAAGGCCTCGAGCGTCTCGGCCGCGGCCAGCGGCGGCAAGGCCCACTCGGGAAGACCGATCACGCCGAGCCCCGCAAGTAACAGGCTGTTCTTCAGAATGTCTCGACGGGTGTGCTCCAGCTTCATGTCCATGATTCGCACGCCTCAAAACGAGAAGTCGACGGCCACGCTGCTGCCGGCCTTGTGGTTGGGTGGTCGTAATGTACACCGAACCGCCTAACGAGATGCGGTGTAGGCGCGTGGCGCATGCCGAGCGGCAGGTTGCCTGACACGATGAGTTCGACTTCCCACCACGCTCCGCGCTGGCCGATCAGAACTCGTCTTGGAACAGCCCGTCGCTCAGTTACCGACGACCGCAGTCAGCCGTGTCTTGACCTGCGCTTCATTCGCCAGGATCACCTCGACGCGGGCCCCAGGGCTCAGCGGCTTCTTCAGATTGATGAGCGCCAGGTAGAGGCCCCTGGGCTCGAGCGTCAACGCGCCGTATGCGGGGATCTCCACTTCCGGAACTCGGGCATCCTTCTTCCGGGCGTCGCGCAGCTCCACTCGCTCTGCCGCGTCGGAGGTCGCCGAGACCAGATAGGTCGGGTACATCCCCGGGTTGCTGATGACGCCCACGACCCTGGCATCGGTGGGGTTGGACGCCGCGACTATCACCCGCGCGTTCTTGACGACAAGGTCCTGGGCCTCGGCCCGGCTCGCGACCACGACGGCGATCGCCAGCCCGATCGCTCCCGCTCCAATCAGTCCACGCAATCCGCGCACAACCCCTCCTGCCACACCTACCTGCCCTCTTCCTGCTCCAGCCGCGGAAACACCATCGACATCAGCCAGATCAGCGTCCCCACAATCAGCAGCAGCATGCCCCACCGCATCGAAGGGGCGATCAATCGTGCGTCGAACGGCGGCAGCGTGCCGGCGATGTTGTACTGCAGCAGCTGGCCGCCACGCTCGAGCGTCCAGTGTCCACGCCGTGTTGCCGACGAATACTGAAAGCAGGATCGTCCCGGCCCGCTCGCGTCCGGCGAAGGGGTACTTGAAAAGGAGCGACGTCACCGCAACGAACACCACAATCACCAGCAGCTGCCCGATCTCGACGCCCAGGTTGAAAGCCAGGAGCGAGGTGAGCATGTGGCCGCCGGCAAATTGCAGCGTCTCGCGCAGTGCGAACGAGAAGCCGAAGCCGTGCACCAGGCCGAAGCCAAACGTGATCAGCCATCGCCGCTTCGGCGACACGCCGAGGGCGTTCTCGACCGCCATGTAGAGGATCGACACGGCGATGAGTGTCTCGATCAGCGGCGGAAACCACAGCGTGTCCGGGGCAAAGTTGAAGGCGGAGGCGATGAGCGTCACCGAGTGCGCGATCGTGAACGAGGTGACGATGGCGACGAGCGGACGGAGACGCCGAATCGGGATGACGAGACAGGCAAGGAACAGCAGGTGGTCGATCCCGTCGAGAATGTGCTCGAACCCGAGGCCGACGAACCTGAGGGCCGCCTGGCTCCAGCGCGGATCGAGGCGGACCAGGCCGGGGTTGCCGCGGTAGTCGAAGGCGCGGACGCCTCCGTCAGGGGTCACGAAACGCAGGACCGTCTGGGTCCGCTGCCCGAGGCGCGCCAGCGTCGGATCGAGCGAGAAGTTCGAGCGGTCCGACTGGATCGGGTATTCGAACAGAATATCCAGCATCGCCTGCTGCCAGACGATCTCGGTGCCTGTCCGTCAGCTTCGGTCCCAGGACGTGCGCCAGCGCCTGGTCGTAGTCGGCAAACGACCGATCGGATGGCAGCGAGGCCATCACGGCGACGAGCTGCTGCCCGTCCAGCCGGACGTCGTTCTCGTAGACGTCGATCTCCCTCGCCACCCACGACATCGCCGCCTGCCGCAGGCTCGGATCGGCGTCAGGAATCGTGAGGTAGCCGGGGCCATGTTGCGGAAAGTCGACATCCTGCATGGCGACCATCGGCACCCGGACGAGGAGCCGCAGCAGGTTGCCCTCGGGCTTCACCAGCACCCGCACGATGACGTCGGTGGGCACCTCGTGGGCGCGGGGGGCCGAATACGAGGTCAGCACCACGATGAGCGCCAGGACGAGGGTCAGGACGGCGCCAGGGCGCCAGGGGAGGCGCCCCCGAACCGGCCACGCCCGAAAGGCGCGCAAAAAACATACGGTGCATCTGCGATCGAGTCGTCATTATACTTTCGCCGGTCGTGGCCCATGGCCGCGCGGAGTTTTGCTGTCGTGGCGTTCGACTCCATCAACCGTCGGAGGGAGGATCCGAGATGAATCGGAACGGCAAACTCGCAGTCGGATTGTCACTGCTCGGGCTCGTCGTCGCGTGCAGTGCCGGCCAGCAGGCCGCCAGTAGCGGGGGGGCAAGCGACGCCCCGCTCAGTCAGGACATGTCGGCCGAGGGCATGGTGCCCATGTTCGAGGTCGATCCGTTCTTTCCCAAGAGCATTGGGAACCATTGGCTGATGGGCCCGATCATCGGTGTCGACGTCGATTCGACCGACACGGTGTGGATCGTCCATCGCAACACGCCGGATCAGTTCGTCGCCACGACTGAAATCGGCGCCGTGCAGAATCCGAAGCTGAGCGAATGCTGCGCGCCCGGTCCCCCTGTGCTCGCCTTCGATCAGCAGGGCAACCTCGTGCACCACTGGGGTGGCATCGGCAGCGAGACGGGCGACTACGTGTGGCCCTCGTCCAACCACGGCATCACGATCGATCACATGGACAACGTGTGGGTCGGCGGCAACGGTCCGGGCGATTCGCACGTCCTGAAGTTCACGAAGGACGGCAAGTTCCTGGCGCAGTACGGCAAGCCCGGCGCCCGCAAGACCGGCGAGAAGGACGGACAGCCGGTCTACACGCGGAACAGCAGCGACCAGCAGAGCTTCGGGCGCGTCGCGAAGATCGGCATCGACGCGGCCGCCAACGAGGCGTACATCGCTGACGGCTACTTCAACCGCCGCGTCGCCGTGCTCGACGTGAACACCGGCGCCATCAAGCGGTTCTGGGGCGCCTACGGCAACAAGCCGGACGACGCCGACCTGCCGCGCTACACGGCCGGTGAGGAGCCGCAGAAGACGTTCCGCGGTCCCGTCCACTGCTCGGAGATCTCGAAAGACGGCCTGGTCTACGTCTGCGACCGCAACGCCGACCGCATCCAGATCTTCCAGAAGGACGGCAAGTTCGTGAGCGAGCACATCGATCGCCCCCGCGACGCTGTCGCAGGGATCGACCTGGGACATCGACTTCTCGCACGACCCGGCGCAGCGCTTCATCTACCTGGCCGACGGCCAGAACATGAAGG
Organism: uncultured Acidobacteriota bacterium; assembly: GCA_963748265.1. Lineage (GTDB taxonomy): Bacteria > Acidobacteriota > Vicinamibacteria > Vicinamibacterales > CAVVIG01 > CAVVIG01. The sequence goes on from CAVVIG010000012.1 coordinate 62,462, forward strand.
TCTACATCATCGAGCGCAAGACGATGAAGGTGCTCACCGCGTTCGGCGACGGCGGACGTCAGCCGGGCATGTTCTTCGCCGTCCACAGCATTGCCGTGGACAGCAAGGGCAACATCTACACGACGGAAACCTACGAAGGTTCCCGTCTGCAGCGCTTCGTCTTCAAGGGCATGGGTCCGGTGCCGGCGGGCGCTGAGGGCGAGAAGAGCCAGGGCGTGCTCTGGCCGAAAGACAAGCGCTAGTCAGCGATTACGCACCATCGCGTACGCACAAACGCCCGCCGGCTTCACGTCGGCGGGCGTTTTCATTTTGTCCGCCTTCGCTCTTCGAGTCTTCGGCTCATCCGCGTTCACCTCAACAGATCGCTCGACAAAGCAGGCGACCTCGCTCCCTGACGGAACGCGAAGTCGCTCCTCCGGAGTCCCGGATCTATGGTCCTTCGCGTGAAGAGTGAAGACCTCTGCCGAAGGTCACCCTGATCAAGTCGTTCACGAGTTCGGACAAGACGGATTGCGCGGATGCCACTCGCGCTGAGAGCGACGCAGGCTGTCGAGCGATTGGGACCGACCTTCTTGCGCTCAGCGCAGCGGGCGAGCAACCACCTCGCGAAGTCACGGCTCGAGTGATCCTTCTGCTCTGAAAGATGTTACTGTCTCGACGATCCGCCCTATGTTAGGGTGTCGCGAATCGAATCGCCGCGCGTTGTGGCCGGAGGTTGACCTGTGAAGAAGATCATTGGCGCGGCGGCAGTGCTCGTCACGGCCGCGGGACTTTCGGCGCAGCAGCCGGCCGTCCCTGACATCCCCTTCGACGTGCAGGACGTCCTCAAGATGCCTGCCGACCTGTACGTCGGCGAGATCGCCGGCGTAGCGATGAACTCCAGGAAGCACATTTTCGTGTACACCCGCACCGGGGCGGACGATGGCCAGACCATTCTGGAACCGAGATCAGCCAGGGCCTTCGAGTTCAATCCGGACGGCACCTTCCTGAAGGAGTTTGGCAAGAGCCTCTACTCGAAAGGCTGGGCGCACGCCGTCCGCATCGACAAGGACGACAACATCTGGCTGGTCGACAACGGCACTGACGAAGTCGTCAAACTGGGGCCCGACTACCGGGTGAAGCTGATTCTCGGACGGCGCAACGAGCCGGTCGGTGAGCGCGTGCGGCGCGCTGGAATGACACCGGGGCAGCCGCCGCCGGCGCCGCGGCCAGGGTACTTCTACGAGCCAACCGACGTGGCGTTTGACGCGCAGGGAAACATCTTCGTCAGCGATGGCTATCAGAATTCCGTCGTCCAGAAATTTGACAAGGACGGCCACATCGTCAAGATGGCCGGAAGCTCCCGCGGCAGCGCGCCCGGACAATTCAGCACTCCGCACGGCATCGCGGTCGATAGCAAGGGCTTTGTCTACGTGGCGGATCGTTCAAACGGGCGGATTCAGGTGCTCGACAACGACCTCAACTACTCCCGCGAGATCAAGTACGACCCGCCCCAGCCCAAGGGCTGGGTCTCGCCCATTCCGGATTTCGGCAAGCGCCAGGACGGCAACTTCAACTCGTTGTGGCCGAACACGCTGTGCATCACGCCTGGAGAGCCACAGTACATCTATGTCAACTCCATGTTCCCGGGACAGATTCAGAAGATAACGCTCGACGGGAAGGTGGTGGGGCAGTTCGGGACGGCCGGTCGAAAGGCGGGCCAGTTCGGTTGGGTACATGCCATCGCCTGCATTGCGGAAAACGAAGTACTGACGGGTGAGTTGTTGACCTGGCGGGTACAGCGGTTCCTCTTGAAGCCAGGCAGCACGGCCAGCCGATCAGCCAGCGTCCGCTAGCAGTAGTTCGGGAGCGGACGGTGTGCGCCGCCGCGACCGATTCGGCTTGCGCTTGGAATGCGGGGGGACCGACAGGGAGGACAGAATGTCAGTTAACCGGCTGGTGAAACTGTGCGTGCTCTCCGTCGCTGCGCTGTTGGTTGGAACGTGGTCGGCCTCGGCGCAGAGCGTGATTGCCGGGGACGTGAGAGACTCCAGCGGCCTCGTGTTGCCGGGAGTGACGGTTTCCGTCAGCAGTCCGGCTCTGATCGAGCGAACCAAGACTACGGTGACTGACGGATCCGGCCAGTACCGGATCGTCGATCTGCGACCTGGCGTCTATCAAATCACGTTCGAGTTGACCGGCTTCTCCACAGTTCGTCGAGAAGGGGTGGCGCTCGAGGCCAACTTCACGGCCACCTTGAATGCCGAACTTCGAGTCGGTGCGGTCGAGGAGACCTTGACTGTGACCACGGCGGCGCCGCTGGTGGACGTACAGACCACCGCCAAGCGCGAGGTCCTCTCCCGTGACATGCTGGATTCCCTGCCAACCGGTCGTAGCTTCCAAGGCATCGGCGCGGCGCTGCCAGCTTTGAGCATGGGCCGTTTCGACGTCGCCGGCTCGAACTCGATGCAGCAGGGTGTGCTGGTGGTCTACGGAGGCACCGGCACGGACCTGGCGATGGAGGTCGATGGTCTCAATGTGATGGGCACCCTCGACAAAGGCTGGTATCCGCTCATTTACCACAATGACGGCGAGTTCCAGGAGATGGTCTACCAGGTGGCCGGCGGCCCGGCGGAGACCCAGACTGGTGGCGTCCGGATCAACATGATCCCGAAGTTGGGCGGCAACGAATTCCGCGGCGATGCAACGATCCTCTACTCGATGACCGATCTCCAGGCGAGCAACTTGAACGACGATTTGGTGGCGCGCGGCTACCGGTCGCCGGGCCAACTGGCGAAGTTGTGGGATATCAATCCGACCATTGGTGGTCCGATCAAGCGAGATCGAATCTGGTTCTTCGGTTCGTACCGGAACTGGGCCTACAACAATTATGTGGGCAATATTTTCTACCGGGACGGCACGCCCGGCCTGGACGACAACAGTGTACAGGCGTACTCCACCCGGCTGACGATACGTCCGAGCGATCGCGATCGTATCAACTTCTCGTGGAACCGGTACCCACGCATCCGGAATCACTCCGGGATTGAAACCGGAACGCAGACGCCCTATGCCGCCGGCATTCTGGACATCGTCCAGGCGCACATCAGCCAGCTTAAGTGGACGTCGACTCTGAGCAACCGGTTGCTGCTCGAAGCGGCCGGCATCATCTTCCCCTACAACTACAACTCGGAATATCAGCCGGAGGTGAGAGCCGCGACGTGTTTCACGGTCGCGACCGCCTGCGCGCCAGCGACCAATTACGGCGACATCTCGCACTTCAATATCACCACGGGTATTACCGATGTCGCCTCGCAGAATCCGACGTGGAACCGCCTGTGGAAGAACGGAGCCATGGTCGCTCTGTCCTACGTCACGGGCAGCCATACGATCAAGACGGGCTTCACCTGGCAGTCGGGTTATAACCGCAACGGCTCCCTGAACAAGAACGCCGATCTCGTCCAGCGCTATCGTGGCAACGCAACGTTCGGCAACCTGTTTGAGCCGGGCGTCTGGGTGCCCGATTCGGTCGTCGTCTCGAATACGGCCTACGTGCAGCAATCGAATCTCGACGCTGACGTCGGTCTCTATGTCCAGGACTCCTGGCGCATCGGCAAGATGACGCTGAATCCGGGCGTCAGGTTTGAGTACCTCCGTGGATCCACGGAAGCGGTGGACCTCCCTGCGGGACGCTTCGTTCCGGCCCGGCACTTTGACGCGATTCCGAACTTGCCGAACTGGAAGGACATCTCACCCCGATTCGGGATGGCGTATGACCTGTTCGGAGACGGCCGCACGGCAATCAAGGGGAGCCTCGGGAAGTACACCCAGCAGGAGGCAACCGGGTTTGCGAACACATACAACCCGAGCGTGAGCTCGACGGACATTCGCACCTGGCGCGATAACAACGGTGACGATGTGGCGCAGGAGAGCGAGATCGGCGCGCCGACCAACGCCACCTTCGGCATCCGGCGGAACCGAAATGCCGATCCTGACGTCAGACGGCCTTACCAACTGCTGTACAACGTCGGCGTTCAGCATCAGCTCGGCGACAACTGGTCGGTTTCGGCCAACTACTATCGTCGCGACTACTATCGAATCATCTGGACCGAGAACCTGGCGATCCCTGTCGCAGCCTGGTCGACAGCGTATACGCCGGTGCTCACCCCGGATCCGCGGGGAAACGGGGAGTCGATCACCATCTACAACGTGACGCCGGCGTTCGCGGGACGGGTCGCCGAACTCGACAAGAACTCGACCAACAACAGCCGGAACTACACGGGATTCGACTTTACCTTCAACGCGCGACTCAAGAATGGCGCGACGTTGGTCGGTGGCACGTCGACCGGGAAAATTCACTCGGTGACCTGCGATGTCACCGATCCGAATCAATTGCGGGGATGCGACGCGGAGCAGCCCTTCCGTTCGCAGTTCAAGCTGACGGGTACTTACCCGCTGCCGGCCGAGTTCCGCCTGAGTGCGGTTTTTCAGAGCATGCCAGGGATCGTCGAGACCCGCACCGCCAGCAACGACACCGACGTGTTCATCAATTACATCGTCAATCGCACGATTGTGCCAACGCTGACGCTGGCGCAAGTCACAACCAGGCTGAACGAACCTGGCACCGACTTTCTCGACCGGAACAACCAGCTCGATCTCAGCCTGACCAAAGACTTCCGCTACAAGCGCTTTGTGTTCAAGCCACAGCTGGACCTTTTCAACGTGTTCAACGTGGCGCCCGTCACGAACCAGGTTTCCACGTTCGGCCCCTCGCTGGGTCAGCCGCTGACCATTTTACCCGGCCGCTTGTTGCGGTTTGGCATCAGAATGAACTACTGAAACGCTCGCCTCGCTGAAATCCGCGGTGATGGGGGTTGTACAAATGAGCGCTATGAGGACGTTGATATTCGGCGGCGGTTTGGTTGTGCTCTCGTCGAGCCCGCTGTTTGCGCAGGAAAAGACGTTCACGAAGGACGTGGCGCCGATATTCCAGGAGTCCTGCCAGGCATGCCATCGACCCGGCTCCATCGCCCCGATGTCGCTGTTGACCTACGAAGACGCGCGACCGTGGGCGCGAGCGATTCGCAATCAGGTTTCGCGGCGGTCGATGCCGCCGTGGTTCGTTGACAAGAACGTCGGCATTCAGCACTTCAAGGACGATCGCTCGCTGAGCGACGTGGAGATCGATACGATCGTCAAGTGGGTGGACGCCGGCGCCCCGCGCGGCAATCCTGCCGACATGCCGCCGCCTCGAAAGTTCGACGACAACCGATACGAGTGGACTCTCGAGGACCAGCTGGGCCGTCCGCCGGATCTCATCGTTCCCATTCCTGAGCCGTTTGTGGTGAAGTCCGGGAACGCCAACTGGTGGATCGACATGGTCAGCGACATGGGCCTGACGGAAGATCGCTGGATCAAAGCCTACGAGACCAAACCATCGCTGGAAGGCTTCCCGGTTGTGCACCACGCAACGACGTCCATGCTGAAAGCCAACGGGGAAGAAGAAGGGCTCAGCGAATACGCACTCGGCAAGACCGGTGACGTGCACCCGGATGGTTCAGGTCGTCTGGTGACCGCCGGATCCAAGATCCGCTGGAACATGCACTACTCGGCGAATTCCAACGGCGAAGACACCACCGACCGGACGAGCATTGCCTTCTGGTTCTATCCGAAGGATTACAAACCAGCGCATCCGCTGCTACGCCGCTCGGTCGGCGGCGTGACGGATCTCGACTTCCCGCCCGGAGAGAGCAGCGTCAGGACCGATGGGTACACGTTCCTGAGCGACAACGTGCGCCTCACGGTCTATCAGCCGCACCTGCACAACCTCGGCAAGCGGCAGTGTCTCGAAGCCATTTTCAAGGACGGCCGGGTGCAGACCCTGAGTTGCATGAACTGGGACTTCGGTTGGCACATCGCCTACAACTACGAAGAGGATGTGCAGCCAATCCTGCCAAAGGGTACGGTGTTGCACGTCATCAGCTGGCACGACAACTCCAAGGGCAACAAGTGGGCCTCGGATCCGCGTAACTGGGTGGGTTGGGGCAACCGTTCGACCGACGATATGTCGTTTGCTCATATCAGCTGGATCGCGCTGACCGATCAGGAGTACGAGCAGCAACTGAAAGAGCGCGTGAGCGCACGGTCGGCGAACACGAACCAGAACCAGAATCAATAAGCGCAGAACGGATTGAGTATGTCGAATCATGTTCGCCACTTCCTCCAGGTCGCCATAGTCATGATGCTGGCCTGGAGCATCAGCAGTGTCGGCCGTGCTCAGACGCCATATCTGCGTGGGCAGAGCGTTCAGCCCGTATATGAAGGCTACGAGAAGAACGCCGACGGTACGATCACGATGGTCTTCGGCTATCTCAATCGTAATTTTCAGGAGCAGCCCCACGTTCCGATCGGCCCGGACAACATCTTTGAGCCTGGACCTCAGGACCGAGGGCAGCCGACGCACTTCGACAATCGTCGGCAGTCGTTCGTGTTCAGCATCAAGCTGCCGGCAGACTGGGGCTCCAAGGAACTCGTGTGGACGTTGAAGGTGAATGGGCACACAGCGACGGCTATCGGGTCCGTGTTGCCGACCTGGATCATCGATGAAGGCACGTGGCGCGCGAACAGAGGCTCTGGAATCAATGGCCGCACGGCTGACGACTACAACGGCGACCAGCGACCGACCATCAAGATCATCGGACCGACCGCGCTGAAGACGAAGGTCGGCCAGCCCCTCACCATCACGGTCGATGCAGCGGATGATGGGCGGCCGGGGCCGCGACCGAAGCCGCCAATGCGCGCCGGCGGTGAAGGCAGTGCGGCTGCGAAGGTAATCCTGTCGAACCCCGACCTCCCGAGCGTCGGCGGCGACAACAACAATGCCGCCACCGGATCGGGCGGTCCTGCCGATCAGAACATCGTGAAGACGCGTACGGTGTACCAGACCGGACTCGGCGTCACCTTCCGCCATTACAGGGGCGCCGGCTCCGTCGCGTTCGCGCCTCAGGAGATGCCGGTACGGGCGGATGGAAAGGCCGCCACGCAGGCGCGGTTCAGCGCGCCAGGCACCTACGTCGTCAGGGCGGTCGCCGATGACAGTACGTATACGGCCGACGCTGACGTGACCGTGGTCGTCGAGCCGTAGTCGAACACAGACGCCGGTCGTGAATGCGCACGCTCGGTGCTGGCTCAGATCGGTTGCCGAGCTTAGGAAGGAAGAAGAGACATGACGTCTGGATTGCGAGCGGCGGTGTCCGCAGCCCTCGTGCAGACTGTGCTGGTCGGCGTGCCCACGTTCATGATGCCGTGCCGCGTGTACGGGCAAGCGCCGACGGCCCCTCCCCCGACATTTGCGAAGGACGTCGCGCCCATTTTGCAGCGCTCGTGCCAGCGGTGTCACCGCCCGGGCAGTATCGGGCCGATGTCGCTCCTGACGTACGAGGAGGCGCGACCGTGGGCGCGCTCGATCAAACTGCAGGTGTCGACACGCGAGATGCCGCCGTGGCACATCGACCGCACCGTCGGTGTTCAACGATTCGCCGACGATCCCTCGCTGAGCGACAGGGAGATCGACACGATCGTGCGCTGGGTAGATTCCGGCGTGCTGCGCGGTAATCCAGCCGACCTCCCGGCTCCCGTTCAGTGGGCACCTGAGGATCGCTGGTCTATCGGCAAGCCGGACATTGTCGTGACCTTGCGCAAAGGCGATCTCCCAGTGGCGGCGCAGAACGCCGATCAGTGGTTGAACCTCCCGATGGAGGAGGTCACGTTCACCGAAGATGTGTACGTCAAGGCGATTGAGATCAAGCCGATCAAGGGCACGCCCACGGTCCACCACGCGAATGCGAGCTGGGTCGAAGACGAGCAGGACGGCTTCGGCAATCACCTGGTCGAATTCGCCGTCGGTAAGGGTGGCGAGATATACCCGGAGGGAAGCGGCAAGTTGATCAAGGCCGGCAGCACGCTGATGATGAACCTGCATCTCCATTCGGTTGGCGAGGCGACGCAGGCCAATGTCGCGCTAGGTCTGAAGCTCTATCCGAAGGGTGTCGTGCCGCAACATGTCGAGCTGACGCGGCACGTCGGAGATCAAGAAGAAGGGATCGATATCCCGGCCGGCGCGAAGGATGTCCGCTCGGAGGGTTTCACAATCCTTTCGCAACCGGCGAGACTGACGGCGTTTCAGCCGCACATGCACAACCGCGGCACCCGTCAGTGCCTGGTGGCAATCTATCCTGCAACGCCTGGTGGGGCGCGCAGCGATCTCGCGCGCACCGACACCATCAGTTGCGCGAACTTCCATTTTGCCTGGCACCTCCAGTACCACTATGCCGAGGACGCGCAGCCGCTGCTCCCCGCCGGCACGATCCTTCAGGTCATTAGCTGGCACGACAATTCGGCTGGCAACAAGTACAACCCGGATCCGAGCAACTGGGTGGGCTTCGGCCAACGTACCATCGACGACATGTCCTTCGCATGGATCACGATGTACTCGCTCACGGAAGATGCCTACCGCGAGGCACTCAAGGAGCGGGAGAGCAAACAAAAGGCGACCAACAACCAGCAATGAGGCGAGTCGCATCCCTCGGCTTCTTGATTGCGATCGGGGCGCTGTCGGTAGCGGACCCCTCGCCGGCGGCCGCCCAGGTCAGGTATCTGCGCGGTCAGAACGTCGCCCCCGTTTTCGAGGGATGGCGCCGCAGTGCTGACGGAACGATCCGGATGTACTTCGGCTATCTCAATCGCAACTACGAAGAAGCGCTCGACATTCCGGTCGGGCCAGCCAACGGGTTCGAGCCCGGCGATCCGGATCGCGGCCAGCCGACACACTTCCTCACGCGACGCATGCGGTTTCTTTTTCATGTGACCCTCCCGAAAGACTGGGATCCGCAGCGCCGATTGATCTGGACGGTCACCGTCAACGGCAAGACCGAAAAGGCCCATGGCTGGCTTCAGCCAGAATGGGAGATCGACGATGGCGTGATTCAGATGAACATCGGCGGAGGCTCTGCTCCACCGGATCCGCCGAACGCCGCACCGATCATCACGGGCACCGTCGACCAGGCCGCAGCGATCGGCCGTCCGCTCACGCTCACGGCTTCTGCGACTGACGACGGCACTCCAAAGCCGAGGAAAAGGGCGTCTGGAACCGTGCCCGGCAGCGCAGGTGTCACTCTGCGCTGGATGCAGTATCGCGGTCCGGGGACGGTCACGTTCTCACGCGAGAGGTCAGAGCGCATCTTTGGCCAGCCGGTCGAACTGACAACGGAAGCGACATTCCCCGTACCCGGCACCTACGTCCTGCGTGCGATGGCGAGCGATGGTCTGTTCGAGTCGTGGCATCAACTCGACGTGGTCGTGAAGTGACCAGTCGCCTGCGTCTTTGCGCTTGACATCACGTCGCTTGAGATGTAGCGTCGAAAAACGCGCATGAACTGCCTCACCCTTGAGCCCCGGCTGACCTCCACTCGTTGCCTTCGAGCAGCCAGGGGTGTGCAATTCGCCGGCGTTCGAATTATTGGTATCGCGATCATTCACAGCTGCGACAGCAGGTGATGTAAAGCCACGCGATTCCGAGCGGATTTCAGGCCATCACCTTACCGGTGATGGCCTTTTTTTTGTACGGCACCGTCGGATCAGGAGCGCGTTATATGAAGCGAACAGGCGCACAGCTCATCTGGGAATCACTGCTAAGGAATGGAGCGGACACGGTGTTCGGGTATCCGGGAGGCGCCATTCTGCCCGCATACGATGCCCTGCTCGACTATCCGATTCGGCACGTCCTGGTGCGGCATGAGCAGAGCGCTGCGCACATGGCCGACGGCTACGCTCGCGCCTCAGGCCGAGTCGGCGTGGCTGTCGCGACGTCCGGACCAGGCGCGACAAATCTCGTCACAGGCATCGCCACTGCCATGATGGATTCGTCGCCGATCGTCTGCCTCACGGGCCAGGTATCAAGTCGTGTGCTCGGATCGGACGCCTTTCAGGAAGTCGACATCGTCGGCATCACGATCCCGGTGACGAAGTACAACCGCCTCGTGACTCGCGCCGAGGACATCAGCGACGCGATCGACAGTGCATTCAGGATCGCTTCATCCGGGCGGCCTGGTCCGGTCCTGATCGACATCACCAAAGATGCGCAGCAGGCGAGCATCGATGCGCCGCAGCCGGCTCCGCGCCATGAGAATGCGCCGTCGGTGAGTCGGCTGTCGAAGGAGGATCTGGATCGTGCGGCGGCGATAATCCAGGCCGCTGAGCGACCGGTAATCCTTGCTGGACGCGGCGTGCTCTTGAGCGGGGCATACACGCAGTTGCGCGAGTTTGCCGAGCGCACGAACACGCCGATCGCGGTGACGCTCCTGGGCATCGGCGCCATTCCGGCAAGTCATCCACTGAACATCGGCATGATGGGCATGCATGGGGAGGCCTGGGTGAATCACGCGATTCAGCAGGCAGATCTGCTTCTCGCGTTCGGGATGCGCTTCGACGATCGCGTCACCGGCGATCCGCGCGTGTATGCAGTCAACGCGAAGAAGATCCACGCCGATCTCGATCCGGCCGAGGTCAACAAGATCGTTCACGTCGACGTCCCCCTCATCGGTGACCTGACCAGCACGATCGAACAGCTGCTCGACTGTGTCGGCTCCTGTGATCACACCCCATGGATAGCTCACATCGCCGGTCTCAGGGGGGAATCGGCGGTGAAGGACATTCAGCACATGCCGGATGGTGGTCATCTCTATGCGGCCCATGTGATTCATGACATCTGGCGCATCACGGACGGGCAGGCGATCGTGTCAACAGACGTCGGGCAGCATCAGATGTGGGAGGCACAGTACTACCATCACGAACGACCCCGGTCGCTCATCACGTCTGGTGGCCTGGGGACGATGGGGTTCGGGTTTCCTGCGGCGCTCGGCGCGAAGTGTTCGCAGCCGGACGCAGAGGTCTGGGCCATCGTCGGCGACGGCGGCTTCCAGATGACGCAGGCCGAGCTCGCGACCGCAGCCCAGGAAAGGCTGAAGGTCAATGTCGCGGTCATCAACAACGGATATCTCGGCATGGTCCGGCAGTGGCAGGAGTTCTTTTATCAACGCCGATATTCGTCCACCCCGATCGGCAGTCCTGATTTCACGGCGCTCGCGTTGGCGCACGGCCTGAAGGGTGTCCGCGTCGATACGCGGGCTGAAGTCGAGCCGGCAGTTCGCTATGCGCGTGACTGCGCGGAGACCGTCATCCTCGACTTTCGTGTCGAGCAGGAAGACACCGTCTATCCGATGGTCGCGGCCGGCAAGGCGCTCGACGAGATGATTCGCCGTGCGCACCCTACGGTGCTCGTCGAAACCGCGTTGGATCCAGGCTAGCCCAATGAGCCGGCTTATTGTCGCGTCAGTTCTGGATTCGCTTCAGGCGTTCAATCGCGTCGTGTCGCTGCTTCGAGGGCGCAGCTTCGCGATCGACAGGGTCTCTGTCGCGCGATCGGAGCGCGAGTCTCTCGCGCGCCTGACCATTGTTGTGAACGACCGGGAGGTGCGTCCGCAGCACGTGGCGCTGTGCCTGGAGAAGCTCGAAGAGGTCATGGTCGTCAGGCAGCCAAGCGTGAGTGAGGTTGTGGTGAGGGAAGGCGCGCTCATAAAAGTGAGCGATTCGGCCACGGCAGAGGGCATGCCTGCGCTCGAAGGCGTTGCCCGCGTCGTTGACCGCGTCTCCGGCGCCACGATTCTGGAGATGTTCGGCGAGCCTGAGACCGTGCAGCGTGCGGTCGCGTCGATTCCCTCTGAAGCCTTGATCGAATGTATCCGCTTCGGTCCCTTTGTGATGTACCGAGGCGCCGCACCGTCGTAATTCGTGTGCTGAAGGTCGCAGTCAGTCAACACGCGCTGAGGTCGCGCCTGTTAGTGGGCCGTGGTCGCGCACCCGCCTACGACGTCAGGGCAAGGACGGCGAACGCCGTGGCCAGATCGGACATGAACAGGCGACGCCACGGCTCTCCCTTGGGACCGCCATGTTCCCGGTCGAAGTTGAGCGAATGCGCACGCCACGGCGCCCATGCTGCGTCACCAAGGGCTTCGGGGGTCTGATGTGACACGAGCCACTGCCGCCCTTTGACGATCGCGGGATCGTCGGCAGCAACACCCGCCTGTCTCAAGGCGTAGACGACCAGGCCGGTTGCGTAACCGTCCGGACGCGACAACAGCGCATGGTCCGTCTGACCGGGTCCGGCAAATGGCGCCTCCGTCCGATCCCATCGCCACGTCCCGAGATCGGCCAGAGACCAGCCGCCGTCGGCCTGCTGGCGCGCTTCGAGGTCCCTGACGATCGCTTTTCGGTCCGCGTTCGAGAGGACGCCCTTGAGGCGAGACGCCGCGAGGAGCGCCCAGGTGCGGTTGAACAACCGCTGCGAAGCCACGTTCGCTGAGAGGTACTGGCGCAGACGCTGGACTCCGGCCTTGCCTTCAGCATTCGAGCTCGCCGCCATGCCGGGGACGGTACCGGCTGCCATTGCGGCGAGCGTCGCGCCGTGAAACAGGGCGTCCGGCGTCTCGAACGGCTCGAGGCCGAAATCCAGCCAGTCCCACGCGCCGTCGGCACGTTGCACCTTCCAGAGTTGCGTCATCGCGGTGCGCGTGGCCGGACTCGCGACCTTCGATCCGAGATCCGCGTCGTGGTTCGTCAGGACGAAGGCGCTGAGAACGGCTTCGACACCACGCGACTCGACCTTCTTGGCTTCCGTGTGGTCGTAGAACGGCTGCGCGTTCCCGAGGAATGCGAGTCGGGCCTGAACCGTGTCGAGGATGCGCGTTTCGTGTGCCGTGGGCGCCGCCTCGCCGAGAATCCGGCGCAACGCCGGACGCGCGAGCGCGTGCGGCACCGCCGTGTGGCAGGAGATGCATCGTGTCTCGGCCTCTCCTGTCTTCAGCACCTTGGCGTTCGCCCACCAGCTGTCCATCCTCGCATCGAGATAGCGGGCCGCTGCCGCCGCGTCCCACTGGCCCGCGCCTTTCGTGTCGGCCGCGTGAGGGGTGACAGCGCCGGCTGCGAGGGCGGCGCACGCGACGAGGGCGGCAGACGTGAACCTGGACATGAACACCTCTCCTAGAGACTCCCCCTCGACGCCGGGCGAGTCAAGCCACGAAAAGTGTCGCTTTTCGGCAAGGCTGCCAGCACCAGGGCCCGGATGCCCGCCACAGCAGTAAACGAGCACGCGGGCGTAACGCGAGGGCCGCCTCGTGACACAGGAAGAGTACCGGACAGCGCGCGGTGCCCGGCCGCAACTCGGTTGCATAGAATGATGGCTGGTGAATATCGAGGCGAGCGACGCTCATCTTGCCGTCCGTATTGCGGATGGCGACCGGGACGCCGAGGCCGAAATGTGCCGCCGCATCGGGCCGCGGATCCACGTCTACGGACTCCGCCACCTGCGGTCGGCATCAGCCGCGGATGATCTCGTGCAGCAGGTCCTGCTGAAAATGCTCGAAGCGCTGCGCGCCGGCCGTCTGCGCGAACCGGAAAAGCTGGCGCACTTCGCGCTGGGCACGTGCCGCATGATGGTGATGGAGCTGCGCCGCACGGCGCGACGGCAGGAACGGCTACTGGCGGAGTTCGGACCGGATCTGATGCCGGATCAGCCACCGATGCCTCAGCTCGACGACGGCCAGCTGGGACGCTGCGTCCAGGCGCTGAAGGAGCGCGAGCGTTCAGTCGTGGTCCTGACCTTCTACGACGAGCAGAGTGCCTCGGAGGCCGCCCGGTTCCTGGGCCTCTCGGAGGCCAACGTTCGCGTGATCCGGCATCGCGCGGTCAAGCAGCTGCGGGCCTGCATGGAGTCCGCGTCATGACGACTCCGTTCGATCCCGCAACCGGCCCCTGCACCCAGCCAATCGACCCAGCGGTCCTCATGGACTACTGGCTCGGCGCTCTGCCGTCCGCCGGGGACGACGCGGTCGAAGAGCACCTGATGGCCTGCGACCGGTGCGGCATCCGGCTTCGCGAGACGATCGCGCTCGCTGAAAGTCTCCGGACGATCGCGCGGTCGGGATCGCTGCAGGTCGTGCTCAGCGACCCGTTCCTGGAGCACGCAAGGGAGTCGGGTCAGCAGGTCCGGCAGTACCTCCCCGCCGCGTGGCGGCAGCGTGCAGTGCACCGTGGCGGCCGACGACGACCTGCTCGTCGCGCGGCTGCATGCGGATCTGGGCGGCGCGTCACGCGTCGATCTCGCCTGGTGTGATGGCCGCGGCGTCGAGTTCCAGCGCATGCCCGACATTCCCGTCCAGGCCGACACGGGCACGGTCGTCTGCCAGCAGTCGATCACCAATGCCAAGGCGGCCCCGTCCGGGACCATGATGGCGCGCCTGGTGGGCGTCGACGCCGAGGGGGCCGAGCGGCTGCTCGGCGAGTACACCTTCCATCACACGCGAACGATCCCGGGACCGCCCGCCTGGGAGTAGGGCCGGCGCCGGGCCCAAACACTCCTCTTGACAATAGTCGTTGCCACGACTATTGTTCCCCACCGTGCCTGGCGTCGTCGCCCGCGAGTTGAAACAGAAGCGCGCCTTCGCCTCTCGCGAGCAGGAAGTGATGCTCGGGCTGCAGCTCGTGACGGCCCGCATCATGGAGCCGTGGGAGAAGTTCCTCAAGGCCAACGCCGACCTCTCGCTCCACCAGTACAACGTGCTGCGGATTCTCCGCGGCAACCACCCGGCCGGGCTGCCGAGCGGCGAAATCGCCAACCGGATGGTCACGCGCGACCCTGACATCACGCGCCTCGTCGACCGCCTGGAGAAACGCGGCCTGGTGACGCGTGTCCGAGGCCGCCAGGACCGCCGCGTCGTCGAAGTCGGGATCACGACGAAGGGGCTGGAACTGCTCCGCAGCCTCGACGAGCCGGTCGAACGCTTTCCTCGCAACATGCTGGGACATCTCGGCCCGAAGAAGCTCGCGCAGTTCGGGCTGCTCATCGAACAGGCGCTCGCAAGCCTGGGCACGTTTCCCTGAAGCCAGATCGAATGAGTCTGACGGCTGTGACAGACCAGATAGTCGTTTAAACGATAGTCGTGGCAATGACAAAAGGAGGAAGGCGATGACAGCAGCAACGGTGGTGGCGTCCCCGGCGCGAATCATGGAAGTGGGCATGGCGTTCTGGCCGGCGAAAGTCCTCCTGTCGGCAATCGAGCTGCGTCTCTTCACGGAGCTCGGATCCAGGGCAATGACCTGTGCGGAACTGCAGACAGCGCTTCGGCTCCACCCGCGCGCTAACCCCGACTTCCTCGATACGCTGGTCGCGCTCCGATTTCTCCACCGGGATGGCGACGGCCCCGACGCGCGCTACCGCAACACGGCGGAGACCGCCCTGTTCCTCGATCGGGCCAGCCCGCAGTTCATGGGCGGCTTCCTGGAGATGGCCAACACCCGCCTGTACCCCTTCTGGGGCGACCTCACCGAAGGACTGCGTACCGGGAAGCCCCAGAACGAGATCAAGCACACCGGCGCATCGATGTTCGGCGAGCTCTATAGCCAGCCGGAGCGGCTCGAACAGTTCATGGATGCGATGACAGGCATTTCGGCCGGCAACTTCCATGCGTTTGCCGAGAAATTCGACTTCTCCCGCTACCGCACGCTCTGCGATATCGGCGGCGCCACGGGTCAACTCTCGACGATCGCGGCGGGACGGCATCCCCATCTTCGTTGCACGTCGGTCGACCTTCCGGCGGTCACCGCGATCGCCGAACGGAAGATCGCTGCCGCCGGGCTGAGTGACCGGGTCACCGCACGGTCGCTCGACATCTTCGCGGAACCGCTGCCGAAGGCCGACGTGATCACGATGGGCATGATCCTGCATGACTGGAGTCTGGAGAAGAAGCTGCACCTGATCCGCGCCGCCTACGAGGCACTGCCCCCCGGCGGAGCGTTCGTCGTCATCGAAAACCTGATCGACGACGCGCGGCGCGAGAATGCGTTCGGCCTGATGATGTCGCTGAACATGCTCATCGAGTTCGGGGAGGCCTTCGACTTCACGGCCGCCGACTTCTCTGGATGGTGCCGCCAGGCCGGGTTCCGGACGACGGAGGTCATTCCGCTGGCCGGGCCCGCCAGCGCCGGCGTGGCCTACAAGTAACCAAGGCAGGCTGACAGGAGCACGCGATGAAGAAAGCACAAGTGCAAGGTGTTCATCACATCACCATCGTCGGATCGACGAAACAGAGCGCCGTGGACTTCTGGCAGGGTGCGCTCGGCATGCCATTCGTGTTCGAGCAGCCCAACCTGGGCAAGCCGGACGAGAACCATCTGTACTTCGATCCCGGCGACGGCCGGCTGCTCACCGTCTTCACCAACGAGACGCGCGAGGACGCCAGGCGAAACGCCCCGCGCGAAATCGGATGCGTGGAGCACATCGCGTTCAACGTCTCGAGGTCGACCTTCCAGCTGGCGCCCGGTCGCCTGCGCGAACGCGGCATCGAGTTCATTCAGCGCGACCGGGGCTTCATGGACTCGATTCTATCTCCACGACCCCAACGGCCTGAAGGTCGAACTCGCCTGCTACAAGTTCGAAACCCCTGAGGGCTTCCGGGCGGTCGACGTTCTGATGAAGGCGCACACGCTGCGCGTCGAGCGCGGCGACCATCACATCACCGAGGAGCACGTCGCGGACGCCATCGAATCGTTGCTGGCAACGCGGCCGCGCCTGAAGACCGAGCAGGACGTCCCAACTCCGGTCTGACACCAGTCCGCAGCGCCCTGCAGCCAGTCCGGGCCCCGACTGCCGTGCGGCATCTCCGCGCGGCAGTCCCCCCGGCGCTGTCGGTCCAGCTCTTTCCTCGAGAGTTCGTGCTCGAGGCGGTGTCGCCGGTGTGGCCGTATCCGTCCCGCATCGAGGTGCTCCGCCAGGACGACTCTCCCACTTCGTGCCCCGCGTGTTACCAGCGTGACCTAGAATCGGCAGTGCACTTCAGCATGGCGCCCGCGATCGATCGCGTCGCCTGTCCGAAGAGGAGGACCGATGTCCAGTGCCGCCACGCGCCTCGAACACGATCTGCTCGGCGACAAGGCTGTGCCGATCGACGCCTATTACGGCGTCCAGACCGCCCGTGCCCTCGAGAACTTTCACATCTCCGGGGTACCCTGTCGCTCTATCCGAACCTGATTCGAGCTTTCGCCATGGTGAAGATGGCCGCGGCACGGGCCAACTTCGACTGCGGTCAATTCAGCAAGGAGATCCTGACCGGTATCGAAGGCGCCTGCCGTGAACTGATCGACGGCAAGCTCCATGGCGAGTTTCGCCTCGACGTCTTCCAGGGCGGTGCCGGCACTTCGACGAACATGAACGCCAACGAGGTGATCGCCAACCGCGCGCTGGAGCTGATGGGCCACAAGAAGGGCGAGTACAAGCACTGCGATCCCCACGATCACATCAACTGCTCGCAGTCGACCAACGATGCGTATCCCTCCTCCCTGCACATCGGCATGGCTCTCGGCAACATCCAGCTCGTCGAGGCCGTCAACGAGCTGATCGCCGCGTTCCGCGCGAAGGGCAAGGAGTTCTCCAGCGTGCTCAAGATGGGACGCACGCAGCTCCAGGACGCCGTGCCGATGACGCTCGGCCAGGAGTTCGAGGCCTTCGCCGAGACACTGGCCGGCGAGGCGCAGGCGCTGCAGTCGATCCAGCGCGTGCTCTGCGAAGTGAACATGGGCGCCACCGCGATCGGCACGGGTTTGAACGCCCCGGCAGGCTACGCGGAGGCGTGCACGAAGCATCTGGCGGCGATCACCAACCTCCCCATTCACCTGGCCGGGAACCTGATCGAGGCGACCCAGGACACGCAGGCCTTCGTCCTCTACTCGTCGTGCATGAAGAGCCTGGCCATCAAGTTGTCGAAGGTCTGCAACGACCTGCGCCTGCTCGCTTCGGGGCCTCGATGCGGTCTGCGCGAGATCAACCTGCCGCCGAAGCAGCCCGGATCCTCGATCATGCCGGGCAAGGTCAATCCGGTCATTCCCGAGGTCGTGAACATGGTCTGTTTCCGTGTCATCGGCAGCGACCTGACCGTCTCGATGGCGGCTGAAGGCGGGCAGCTTCAGCTCAACGTCTTCGAGCCGGTGATTGCCGCGTGCATCTTCGAGGCGCAGACGATGTTCATGAACGCCGTGAAGACGTTGCGCGTCCACTGTATCGACGGCATCACAGCCAACATCGACGTGTGCCGCCACTATGTCGAATACAGCATCGGCGTCGTCACGGCGCTGAATCCGGTCATCGGCTACGACAAATCCACGGAGCTTGCGGCGGAGGCCATGAAGACGGGACGCGGCATCATGGAACTGGTCCGCGAGAAGAAGATCCTGACCGAGGAGCAGATCGCCAGGGTCCTCGACCCAGTGACCATGACCGGACAGACCCGTCAGTGACGCCCCCCGACCGCCGGACGCTGGTGGCGCGCGTCGCGACCATCGCGCTGCTCGCGTTGCTGTGGTGGAGCCCGCCGCCGGAAGGGCTCACCGTCCAGGCCTGGCGCCTGTTCGCGCTCTTCGGGACCTCGATCTTCTCCGTGGTGGTCGGCGCGCTGCCGATCCTCACGGCGTCGATACTCGCGGCCGCCTTGTCCGTGCTCACCGGGCTGCTGGCGCCGGAAGCCGCGTACGCGGGATTCGCCAATGGCACCATCCTTCTCATCGTCATCGCGTTCCTCGTCGCGAGCGCCGTGGTCAAGTGCGGCCTCGGCACGCGCTGCGGGCACTGGATCGTCAGCCGCTTCGGCCGCTCGACGCTCGGGTTGTCCTATTCGATCTTCCTGCTCGACGCGGTGATCGCCCCGGCGTTTCCCAGCAACACGGCCCGCTCAGGGGTGCTGTACCCGCTGGCGCTTTCGCTCGCCAATGCGGCCGGTGCGTCGCCGGATCGTCCAGACCGGCGGCGCCTCGGCGCGTTCCTCATGTTCTCGGGCATCGCGAGCCTCAGCGTCTCGTCGGCACTCTGGCTGACAGCCATGGCAGCCAACCCGCTGGGCACCGAGATCGCCCGCGGGCACGGCGTGGAGATCGGCTTCGGCCGATGGCTGGTCGCGTCATCCGTGCCGACGCTGTGCGCGATGGCGCTGCTGCCGATGCTCCTCTACCGGATCATGAAGCCTGAAGTGCAGAAGACCCCCGAGGCTCCTGCCGCGGCCAGGAAGGCGCTTGCGGCGCTCGGACCGCTGACGCGCCCCGAGTGGATCGTCCTGGTCGTTTTCGTCGTCATGGTCGCGCTGTGGGCGTCGGCCGCAACGCTTGGCCTCGACTCGACCGCGATTGCGTTTCTCGGCCTCGGTGCGCTCCTCGTCACGGGCGTGATTACGCTCGATGACATCGCGAAACAGGGGGACGTCCTGGCCACTTACATCTGGTTCGCGGTCCTCTTCACGCTGAGCAGCCAGTTGAACGAGCTCGGGTTCATGGGGTATCTCGGCCGGAGTCTGGCCAGCGCCCTGGCGGACCTCGCTGCCCCCACGGCGGGACTCGTCCTCGTGGCCGCGTTCATCCTGCTGCACTACCTGTTCGTGAGCCAGACGGCCCACCTGCTCGCGCTGTTCGGCGTGTTTCTCGACGTTGGCGTCAAGCTGGGCGTCAATCCCGTCGTGCTCGCATTCCACCTGCTCTTCGCGACGAATTACTTCTCGGGGATCACGCCGCAGGGGTCGAGCGCGAACCTGCTCTTTGCCGGGAGCGGCTACCTCACCCAGGGCGAGCTGTACAAGATCGGTGCGATCACCACGGCCGTACTTTTCCTCATCTACGCCCTGATTGGGACGCCGTGGCTGTTCCTGACGGTGCGCTGACGACTGTCCGACCCCGCACCGCTTGCCGCGGCTGCGCGGGGACGCCATAATTCCGGCGCCGCGCATGTGCGGGACCGCCGCGAATCGCATCGGACGCGATCGCGCGGGAGCGAATCGGCGCCGCTCGGCATGAGGTGACGTGATGCACACGCATCTGGCTGGTCTGGCTTCTGCTGCCGCACTTGCTGCGGCCATCGCATCCTCGGCGCTCCTCCACGCGCAGCAGGGCGCACCGCACACGCGTGGTCCGGAGGTCGAAAAGAAGTACGGCGACGGGCTTCCGCGCGACGCCGACCGCCTGATCTTCTCCGACGATGAGTACCCGGTCTGGCCGCTCACCCCTGCGCAGCAGCGCTATGCCCCGATCGACGGCGCTCGCATGAAAAGCCATGTCGTGAACCTCGCGCAGATCGCCCTGAAGGATCGCGACGCGGGGCACCCGTGGTGGGGGCGGCTGCCGGGCACCGTCGCCGATCGCGAAGGCATGGCCTACATGACGCGCGAGTTCGAGCAGCTCGGGTTGTCGGTCGAGCACTTTCCATACGTGCTGCCGCACGACTGGCGGCCGACGGCATTTTCGGGCAGCTACAAAGCCGCCGACGGCCGGACGATTTCGCTGTCGACGATCTTTCCAGTAGCCGACACGAAGGCCACCGGGCCTGAGGGGCTCACGGCGGACGCGGTCTGGGTCGGCGTCGGGTCAGGTGCCGATTTCCTGGGGCGCAACGTCAAGGGCAAGGTGGTCGTCATCTACAGCACCTTCGTGCCGGGCGGCCGCAGTCACTCCGCCAGCGACCGCGCGGGGCTCTTCAACGCCAACACGCGCGCTGCGGAGCTCGGCGCGGCGGCGATCGTCAACGTCATGGGTGTGCCAGGCAACGGCCAGTTCCAACCGGAAGGGGGTGTGACCAGCACTCCCCACTTCACGCTCAGCCAGGACGAAGGCTTTGCGTTGAAGGATCGGCTCGACGCGGGCGAGAAGGTCACCCTGCACCTGACGCTGGTCGTCCCCGAGCTACGCGACGTGCGGACCGAGTACACGATCGCCACGCTGCCCGGCGCGTCGGACGAGCAGATCGTGGTCATGACGCACACCGACGGCTACTTCCAGGCCGCCACCGACAACGCTGCCGGCATGGCCAGCGCGCTCGAGATCGCGCGCTTCTACGCACAGCTGCCGCGGGAGCAGCGCCGGCGCACGCTGAAGTTCATCCAGTTCCCGGACCACCACCACGGCGAGGAGGCCCGCGGCCGGCACATCGACAAGACCTATCCCTGGGACAAGGTGGCGGTGAAGCTGACGATGGAGCACCCGTCGCAGACGCTCCTGTACATGTACAACAACGACCTCACGCCAACGAACGCGATCGGCGCGTTCCGCTGGAACGCGCTCGGGAGTCCGGCGTTCGAGACGATGGTCTTCGAGACGCTGCGGGAGTTCGGCGTGTCGGTCTACGCGATAGAAGACGGGCCGAAGAACGGCAACTACGCGCCGTCCTTCCACATCATCGAACACGTCATCTACCACACGTCGCTCGACGTCCCAGAGCTGGTTCCGGCGAGTGGTCTCGAGCGGACGACGCGCGCGTTCGCGGCGGTCCTGGATCGGGCGAATGCGATGACGCTGGCGCAGTTGCGCGGGGACCGCTTCACGTCGCTCGGGGCGCGAGGGTCGCTATCGGGCGCCAGCAGTCAGGCCGGCACGCCGGCCGTCCGCTAGACGAACCGGTCGTTCGGCTGGACGAACACGAAGTCACGCTCCTCGTCGTCGCGAGCGTCCGCGCCAGCGCCGGCCTCGAGAAACGCGTCGATGGTATCGATCGGGATGAACTGGATGCGCGGCTGCGGCCCGGCTGACGCTCGAACCGCCCAGTAGCATTGGTACCTGAGATCCGCCAGCGCCAGCCACATCGACCGCTGCACCTCCGGGCTGGTGGACACCTCCACCAGGATCGCTGGCCGGGTTGTCTCCAGCACACGCAGCCCGCCGCGCACGACCTCCCATTCGAACCCCTCCGCGTCGATCTTCACGAACGAAGGGACCAGCTTCCGTTCGGCGCAGATCGAATCGATCGTGAACATGTCGACCATTCGCGGCGTGAACGGAAAGTTGAAGCGGGCCACGTGGCGCTGGTCCATGCTGCTGAACGCCTCGATCTCGGACTCGAAGAACGGGACCTTCGCCGCGCTGTCGGCGCCGACGACGCCCTGCATCACTTCCACGTTCGCAAACTGGTTCAGCGTACGCACGCGTTCGATGAAACGGCAGCATGCCGACTGCGGCTCGAACGAGACGCAGCGGTAGCCGTGTGCCGCGAACGGGTACGTGTGGAGCCCCCAGTTCGCGCCGACGTCGAGGAACGCGCCCTGCGGCCGCCGGGCGAGGACGATCTCATACACCTGGCGCAGTTTGCGGTTCTGGGCCCGATGCCAGTAGGTCGCAGGCCCCCAGGGATCGTTGTTCGGCGCCGCGTGCGGATACTCCGGATCCACCGGCACGAGGTACCGACCGCCCCGCGAACTCGCACCTCCAGGAGAACGTTCCCGCGAGCGCCTTCGAGTGAAGCACGAAGTCCGCGAGATCGCTGACGCTGAACTCGCGACGCGGGTACAGCATCACGTCGCCCACGCGTTCTTCCACGGTGTTGAGGGCTCGCCTGAACGCGGACGCTCTCAGGAAGAGTGCTGCCACACTGCGTGCATGCGGCTGCGCGGCGCGGGCGGCGTGGCCGATCTGTCGGCGGATGCGCGTGGCGGCTGGGAGGGAGACGGGCGCTGCGGAAGGCATCACGCAGGTATTGTCAACGAACGGCTGCTGTTTCGAAAAGGCCCGGCCGTTATGCACTCACTGCTGTGCTGGATGCGAAGGGCGCGCCTCCCCTAGCCCTTCAGCCAGACGTCCATCAGGTATCTGAGCACATCTCTGTTCCGTGGATCGGTCTCGTCGTCATCGGTCGCGCGGGGCGGCCCCTGCCGCACGTACTCCTCGTCTATTCGCGGGAGGTGGCGGCTGCCGCGATCGCGCCCGGGGGCATCGACGATTTGACGCATCTCGCCGTAGTCCAGCCAGATGACATCACACCGCACGCAGCTGTCGATGACGACGTTGCCCGGCCCGTAGTGAGGGTAGGTCTCGAAGCGGCCCGCGCACTTCGGGCAGGCCAGCTTGCGGTGCAGCGCCTCGCGATCGAGCGCCACGGGCTCGGCCGGCGGCGACGTCGCCCACGCACGCCGCTTGTTGATGACGCCCGCGAACGTGCTCCGCGGCAACAGCACGCCGCGGCACTTCGCGCAGAAGTCGATCGGGTGATCGCCATCCAGCACCGCATGTGCCATAGCCGTCGCACACACCGGGCACTTCGGCGCGTCGGGCAGATGTCCGACGATGCGGAGGCCGTCGGCTTCGACGCTCTCGGGGAAGTGAAACGTGCCGCAGTGGCGGCACCGGAAGAAGCGGCGCGATTCGACCAACTCCATGGCCGCGCCACAGTTGTGACAGTTCATATCGGTCGCTCATCCTACCCGAAGGATCGGCGCCGACAGGAATGTCGGATTGCACGCAGCTCCTTCACTCTTGTCGCTCGCTGGGGATTTGTGCGGCCGCACTACGTTTCGCGCCCTTTCATCGTGGTCAGACGCCGTATACTCGCCCCACGGTTGCTTCCATCACAGGAGGTGTCATGTCAGTCTCCCGTCGAAGCTTCTTCCGGACCATCGGCCTCGGGACCAGCGCGCTGTCCACGGTGTTCGTTGCCGGTCGTGCAACAGACTCGTGGGCGTTCGGCGGGGCACCGGCCGCCGCCGCGAACGAGGGCGGCATCATTCGCCTGAGCAACAACGAGAACAATCGCGGTCCGGGCCGGAGCGCCCACGACGCCGTCCGCGGAATTCTCGGTGCGCGAAACGGGCGCGGGTATCCACCCGATCACGTGAACGAACTCGTCGACGCCATCGCGGCCGCCTGGTCGGTGGATCGCACCGCCGTCATCATCGGCACCGGCTCGGGCCCGATTCTGGAGGGCGCGGTGCGCGCCTTCTGCACCGCGGACAAGGGGCTTGTCACCGCGGCGCCGACGTACGGGACACCGGAGAACACCGCGAAGCGCATCGGCGCGCCTGTGAAGCTGGTGCCGGTGGACCGCAACCTGGCGCTGGATCTCGACGCCATGGCTGTTGCGGCCAACGGCGCGGGCATGGTGTATCTCTGCAACCCGAACAATCCGACCGGCACGGCGCACACGGCAGCGGCGGTCGAGCAGTTCGTGCGGCGTGTGAAGGCGAGCTCGCCGTCGACCGCCATCCTGATCGACGAGGCGTACCTGGATTACGCGCACGATCCCGCCATCAAGACGGTGGCCCACCTCGCGAAGGAGCTGCCCGGGGTCTTCATCACGCGATCGTTCTCGAAGGCGCACGGGATGGCGGGGCTGCGGCTTGGCTACGCCATGGGCCAGCCGGATACGGTGCAGGCGATTCCGAAGGTCTGGCAGCTGGGGAGCATGAACACGCTCACCGCGGCTGCCGCCATCGCGTCGCTCAAGGACACACAGCACATCGCCGACGAAGTCGCCGAGAACGCGCGCGTGCGCGAGTTCACGCTGAAGGCGCTGCGTGAGATGGGATACCAGGCGCCCGACTCACATGCAAACTGCATCTTCGTGGACGTGAAGGGCTCGGCGCCGGCGTTCCGCGACGCCTGCCTCGCGCTGAACGTGCAGGTCGGCCGCGACTTCCCGCCCTTCGAGAAAACGCACAGCCGCATCACGCTCGGCACGATGGACGACATGCGCCAGGCGATGGACGTGTTCCGCCGCGCCCTGTCGCAGCGAGCCACTTCGTCGTCGGCACAGTAGCCCGAAGCTGTCCCGCCGGACTTCCGCAAGCGCTGCGGGAAATCCGGCGGGCTCGGCTCTCCCCACCTCGCGAGCGCCACCGGCGCACGACCGCTGGTCGGCCACAACCCCCTTCCGCGCCTCACGTTGCTCATGGTCCCCTCAAAAGATGTCTCGCATCCCGCGTGCACCGGGCCGAGGTACGACGTTTGCCGCCTCTACTGGCAGGCGCGCCGACGGCCGGTCCGGCGTGCGCGCGGCGGTGCGAGCTGGCGTACTGGAGGGCTATCTTGGCTGCATCAGCGCACGCGGTTGACGGACACGCCGACGCCGGCTTCGAGGCGGTGGCCGCGGCGTTCGCCGAGAATCGCGCCCGGCGCCGCGAGTCGGGGGGCGCCTGCTGTGCGTACGTGCATGGCGAGAAGGTCGCCGACCTCTGGGGCGGCATCCGCAACCAGGTGACGGGCGATCCCTGGCAGCGCGACACGATGGTCATCGTCTACTCGGCCACGAAGGGGCTGGCAGCGATGACGCTGGCGCTCGCCCACTCGCACGGATGGCTCGACTACGACGAGCGGGTGTGCACGTACTGGCCGGAGTTCGCGCAACAGGGCAAGGGCCGCGTCACCGTGCGTCAGCTCCTGGCCCATCAGGCAGGGCTGTACGCGCTGGACGTGCCTCTCGACAGGGCACTCGTGACCGATCTCGATCGTCTGGCGACGGTACTGGCGCGGCAGAAGCCGGCCTGGGAACCGGGCACTCGCCAGGGCTATCACGCCATCACGCTCGGGCTCTTCGAGAGTGAGCTGCTGCGCCGCATCGATCCACAACGCCGCACCATCGGAAAGTTCTTCCAGGACGAGATCGCGACGCCGCTCGGCCTCGACGTCTACATCAGGCTGCCTGAAGGCATCCCCGATTCGCGGCTGGCCACGATCACGCGGCCGTCGCTCCTCGAGATGCTGCACGGCTTCCCGCCGCGCCTCGCGCTCGACGCGATAAACCGCCGCTCGAAGATCTCGAAGGCGTTGAGAGGATCGGAGCTGCCTCATGACGGGAGCCGGATCTACGCACGCAATCTCGAAGTGCCGTCAGGCGGCGCCGTTGGCACCGCGCGCGCACTCGCCCGCGCATACAGCGTCTTCGCCACTGGAGGCAGGGAGCTGGATTTGAGTGCCGAGACCCTCGCGCTCCTCGCGGCTCCGGCCATTCCCCCGGAGCGCGGGTTCTACGACGAGTGCCTGAAGACGCACGGCGTCGAGTTCTCGCTGGGATTCATGAAGCCGAGCACCGCGGTGCCGTTCGGCGGACCGCGTTCGTTCGGCGCGCCCGGGGCCGGCGGAGCAATGGGCTTTGCCGACCCGGACGCCGGCGTGGGCTACGGGTACGTCACGTGCCGGATGGGAACATCGCTCAGCGGTGACCCACGCGACGTGGCACTCCGGAACGCGCTCTACCCTGCGCTCCGGGCATCCCGCGGCGAGCCGAGCCTCGCGTGGTCCCGATGACCGATGACTGGCGACTGATGACTGATGACTGATGTTATCTGGTCTCAGGAACGAGCGTGACCTTGACGTAGTTCCGCATGTCCAGATAGTTCATCGCCGCCAGCTGGATGGCGTATCCGCTCAGCGCGCCGATGCGCGCCGGCAGCTGCAGCACGTCGCCGACGTTCGCCGCATCGCCGTCCTCGGTACTTCCTGACGATCTGACTCAAGAGGTAGCCATTCTCCAGGGTGTTCCGCTCGAACTCCCGCAGCAGGACCTCGCGGACGCGACCGACCTGGTCCGGCATCAGCAGCGTCGTCCGGACGAAATCGATCTCCTCGAAGACGCGCTTCACCAGGCTGTCGACGCGCGCGGGATCGCACGTCCAGTCGATACGCACGCGATACTCGGGATTCGGGTACCTGGAAGTCTCAGAGGTCGTCGAGATGTTGTACGTGCCACCGAGCTCCTGGCGGATCGCATCGTTCAGCCGCGACTGCAGCAGGAGTACCGTTGTCCGCAGGGCGAGCAGGTTCGAGTCGTCGTACTGGAACGGACCGGAGAAGACGATCGACACCTGGCTCTTCGGCGCGATGCCCTTCTGCACTGTCCGCTCGATGACGCCGCGTGGCGGCGCGATGCCCAGATCGCGCCAGGTTTCGCGCGCCTGCGTCGACGGCAGGCTGGCGACGTAAGTCTCCACGAGCGGCCGGATCTGCTCCGGCGTGAAGCTCCCGACGAAGATGAACGTGAAGTTCCTGGCGTTTGCGAATCGCGCCCGGTAGAACGACGCGGCCGTGTCGAGGTTCCACTTCGCGACGGTGTCCGGCGTCTCGGGCTGACGCCGCGGGCTGTTGTTGCTGAGCGCGGCCTCGAGCGTCTGCTCGAAGACCACGTCGGGGCTCGCCATCTGGTTGGCGAGAACGCCGACCGCCTGCGACTTCATGGCGGCGAAGGCCGTCGCGTCGGCGCGCGGCTGGGTGAACCGGAGATAAATCAGCTGGAACAGCGTCTCAAGATCCTGTGGCGTGCTCCCGCCGCCCAGGCCGTGCCGGATCTCGCCGACGAACGGGCGGACGCCGACTGCCTTGCCCGCGAGCACCCGATCGAGCACGACGTCGCTGAACTTGCCGACGCCGCCGGACGCCATGGCGTCGTCGGCCACGCGCGCCGCGAGAAAGTCGGCGTCGCTGGCGAGCGACGTGCCGCCTGGCGCCGTCGCACGGAAGAGAATCTGGTCGGCTTTCAGCGTCGTCGGCTTGAGGACGACGGTGGCGCCGTTGGACAGCGTCCATTCGATGATGCCGGTGCCGGGGCGCTCGGATGTCCGCGCGATGGTGCCGCGCGCCGGCGGCGCGTCCATCAGGGTCTGCCCCGCGCCGGCATCGACGTACGTCTCCAGCTTCTTGGTTCCGGCAGCCGCGACGACGGCGGCCAGCTGCTTTTCGTCGGGCAGGACGATGCCCGCGGCTTCGGGCGCCGATACAACCACGAGCCGGTTCTCTTCCGGAAACCAGTCCAGCGCGAGAGCGTTCATCTCGGCGAGCGTGATCTCCGGGAGGAAGCGCCGATGGAAAGCGAGCTCCTGCCAGATCGTCGGCAGCGCTTCGTTCTGCAGGAAGTTGCGCGTGTACTCGTCGGCCCGGCTCTCCGACTCGCGATCCGGGCTCTCCGCGACAACGCGCTCCGAGCCGGCCATGTTGGCCTGCTTGGCGCGATCGAGCTCGGTGGCCGTGAAGCCAGACTGGATGACGCGCTGAATCTCGGTGACGAGGGCGTCGAGGCCACGCGTCACGCCGTCGTTCGATACCAGCGCCTGGAGGATCGATTCGTCCCTCGTCCGGGGCGCCGGGAAGAGGCCGCGTCCCGCGCCCGCCTGCAGGAATGGCGGGTTCGCGCTCTGGCTGATCTCGTCCAGCCGATCGTCCAGCATCGCGGCGAACAGCTGGTCCTTCATGATGGCGCGGTACCCACCGACCGTGCCCTGGTTGCGCGCGGGACGGAGGTTGCCGATGCGGACCGCCGTCGAGGTGCTTTCCAGGTCGGTCACGATCGCGAAGCGGGCCGCGGGGTGGTCCGGGACGTCGAACGCCGGCCGCGGCCGCTCGGGATCGGGGTTCGTCAGCCCGGAGAAGTGCTGCCGGATCATGCCCGCCACAGCGTTGCGATCGACGTCGCCGACAACGATCACAGCCATGAGGTCGGGTCGGTACCAATCGCGATAGAACCGCAGCAGTTGCTCGCGCGTGGCCTTCTCGATCACCTCGGGGGCGCCGATCGGGCGCCGGTCCGCGTAACGGGACCCTTCCATCTGCACGCGGCGAACCTTGTCGCCGGTGCGCTCGCTGGCTCCCAGGTTCATCCGCCACTCGGCGAGGACGATGGGCCTCTGGGTCTCGATGCCCGCCGGGTCGAACGTCGCGCCTCCGGCCCAGTCCTCGAGCACGGTCAGCGCGCGGTCGAGGACGCCTGGCGCGTCGGTCGGCACCCGCAGGGAGTACTGCGTGTCGTCGAAGCTCGTCGCCGCGTTCGCGTCGGCTCCGATGCTCAGGCCCAGAGACCCAACGAACTCCTCGATCCCCTTGCCCGGGAAATGCCGGCTGCCCTCGAACTGCATGTGCTCCACGAAGTGCGCGAGCCCGCGCTGGTCCTCGTCTTCGAGCACCAATCCTGCCTTGACGACCAGCCGGAGCTCGGCCTGGCGAGCCGGCCTGCCGTTCGGCCGCACGTAGTAGCGCAGGCCGTTCGGGAGCGCGCCGACGAGCACCTCGGGATCGACCGGCATCGACTGCGTGAGGGCGTAGCCGGCAACCGACGCCGCCGTCGTCTCGCGGCCGGCCGACGTCTGCGTCTGCGCCGACGCGAACGGAACGGCGGGCAGCACGAGGGCGAGGACTGCGGCGCCCGCGGCGCGCCGGAGCGTATGGAATGTCATGGGTGCATCGTACTCGGAGGGGTCGCCGCCGCGAGCGCCCATTTCG
This sequence comes from uncultured Acidobacteriota bacterium, assembly GCA_963748265.1. Taxonomy (GTDB): domain Bacteria; phylum Acidobacteriota; class Vicinamibacteria; order Vicinamibacterales; family CAVVIG01; genus CAVVIG01. Next base: position 91,547 of record CAVVIG010000012.1, read on the forward strand.
ATCCGGCCACGCGGTTTCGGCCGTGAAAAAAGTTTGCCGATCCGGTCCCGGGACGTCGATCTTCCGCGGCGTGTCGCACTTTCTTCGCTATCATCATCAGCAATGGACATCGTGATGGGCCGGGCGCGCTCCGCGCACGACACGAGGAACTGGACGACCGCGGACGCCTCCGAACTCTATGAAGTTGAACGGTGGGGCAAGGGCTATTTCGCCATCGGCGACAACGGGCAGCTCAGGGTGCACCCGACCAAGGACCCTGCCCGGTCGATCGATCTCAAGCAGCTGGTGGACGACCTGCAGCGCCGCGGCATCCACCTCCCAGCCCTGATCCGGTTCCGCGATATCCTCTCGCACCGCCTGAAGGACATCCACGACGCCTTCCAGGCCGCCATTGCACAAAATGACTACCGCGGCCGGTATGTCTGCGTCTACCCGATCAAAGTGAACCAGCAGCGGCACGTCGTCGAAGAGGTGTACGCATTCGGACGGCCGTACCGCTTCGGCCTGGAGGCCGGTTCGAAGCCCGAGTTGCTGGCGGTGATCGCGCTCGCCGACAACGAGACGCCGATCATCTGCAACGGGTTCAAGGACGCCGAGTTCATCGAGACGGCGATGCTGGCGCAGAAGATCGGCCGGCAGATCATCCCGGTCGTCGAGAAGTACACCGAGCTGGGCCTGATCCTCGATTACGCCGAGAAGGTCGGCGTGCGGCCGACGATCGGCATGCGCGTGAAGCTCGCGGCCCGCGGCGGCGGGCGGTGGCAGTCGTCGGGCGGGTACCGGTCGAAGTTCGGGCTGACGGTCGGCGAAATCCTGCGCGGCCTCGAGGAACTGAAGAAGCGCGGCATGGAGGACTGCTTCCAGCTGCTGCACTTCCACCTGGGCAGCCAGATTCCGAACATCCGCACCGTCAAGGGTGCGCTGACCGAAGCGGTACGCGTCTACGTCGAGCTGTTCAAGGCGGGCGCCGGCCTGAAGTACATGGACGTCGGCGGCGGCCTCGGCGTGGACTACGACGGCTCGCAGACCAACTTCGAGTCGAGCCTGAACTACACGCTCGAGGAATACGCCAACGACGTCGTCTACCACCTGCAGTCGGTCTGCGACGAGGCGCAGGTGCCGCACCCGGTGATCATCTCCGAGAGCGGGCGTGCCGTGGTGGCGTACCACAGCGCGCTGGTCTTCAACGTGCTCGGCGTCTCCGGCTTCGGCGACGAATCGGCGCCGGGAGCGGCGGCGGCCGCCGTGACGCCCGACATGGAACAGCCGCTGATCGCGTTGAAGGATAGCTACGAAGGGCTCACGTCGCGCAACGCCACCGAGGCATTCCACGACGCGCAGCAGGCGCTCGACGTCGCGATCAACCTCTTCTCCGCGGGCTACCTGCCGATTCACCAGCGGTCGCTCGCCGAGAACCTGTACTGGGCGATCTGCCTGAAGCTGCGGCGGCTCGTGGCGGCGATGGACGAAGTGCCCGAGGATCTGCAGAACCTCGACGAGTCGCTGTCGGATACCTACTTCTGCAACTTCTCGCTGTTCCAGTCCATCCCGGACAGCTGGGCGATCAAGCAGCTCTTCCCGATCATGCCCATTCACCGCCTGAACGAGCCGCCGACGCGCCAGGCAGTGCTGGGCGACATCACCTGCGACTCGGATGGAAAGGTCGATCAGTTCATCGATCGCCGCGACGTCAAGAAAACCCTGCCGCTCCACGCCTTCAACGGCAGCCCGTACTACCTCGGGGTGTTCCTGGTCGGTGCCTACCAGGAAATCCTCGGCGATCTCCACAACCTGTTGGGCGACACGCACGCGGTGCACGTCAGCCTCGGCGAGGATGACACGGTCGTACTCGACGCGGTGGTCACCGGCGACACGGTCCGCGAGGTACTGGACTACGTGGAATTCGATGGAGAGGCGTTGGCGGCGAAGCTGCGGCTTGATGTCGAAGCGGCGGTCCGCGGCGGCCGCCTCGACTACGAAGCGTCGGGCCGGCTGCTCCGCTTCTACGAGGCCGGTCTGAACGGGTACACGTACCTCGAAGAGCTCCCGCGCTAGAAGTCCGGGGAGGACCGCAACGCTCCGCGCAGCCGCGGCCGCTCACGCGCCGTGTCGCGGCGCACCGACCCGAAGCCTGGCCACGCGCACCGGCACGCCAAGCCGGATCGAGTTCGCCACTTCGCTGCTCCGGTCAGCGTGCTCCGCGAGTTCCCTCACGTCGGGTTCGTCGCCGTCGGCCTCGATCTGCACGTCAATCGTCACGCCCCTGGTGCGCAGCGGGTTATCCAGCCATTCGATCTCGACCGCGACGTCGAGGTTCCGCACCCAGATGCCGCGCGCCGCCGCCTTCGCGAGCAGCGTGTTGGCGTAGCAGCCGGCAACCGCGATACCGAGCAGCTTGCCGCTCACCTCAGGCCGGCCGTCAATTGTCACGCTCAGCGTCTCTCCCGACGAGAGCGTCGTCGCGCTCCCATGGGCAGCCCGAAGGGTGACGTTCGAGGTCATGCTGTTCACTCGGACAGCAGCGGTTCTTGCGGGTCCTCGACCATGGGGGCGATCTCAGGGTTGCGCGCGATCAGCCTCGCGCACGCGTTCCACCGCAGACGCGCGTCGTCGTTGTTCCGCGGCCGGAGGGCGTCGGCAGTCTCGAAGCTGCGCATGGCCTGCTGCAGCCATTGCCAGGCAGCCGAGCCGCCGAGAGGCGAACCGTGAGCCAGGTGCGCCTTCGCGCGGCGCTCGTGGACGATGCCGGTGTAATAGGCGCGGTCGTACTCGTCGCGCAGGTCGGCGACCGAGGCGAGCGCCTCGTGGACGGCAGAGGAATCGGTGACGAACTGGTCGGTGAGCGCCAGGATCATCGTCGCAACCGCCTGCTGGTTGTCGGGGTCTACCGCCAGCACGTCGAGACAGATGCTCTGCGCTTCGCCAGGCTCGTTCAGCAGCCGGTAGCGCTCCGCCTTGTCGAGCGCGCGCGGAACGGCTTCCGCCGTGATCGGCTTGAGCTCAAACATCGCGACCTCCCCGCAACATCCGGAACATCTTCGCCACCGGGTCGTACAGCCGATCGACGACGCGCTCCTTGAGCGGAATGAGCGCGTTGTCGGTAATCGTGATGTGCTCAGGGCAGACCTTCGTGCAGCACTTGGTGATGTTGCAGTAGCCGAGCCCGTGCTTGTCCCTCAGGTCGCGCACGCGATCTTCGGTGTCGAGCGGCTGCATCTCGAGTGCCGCCGCGTACACACCGTGGCGCGGCCCGACGAAGCTGTCGAAGAGATGGTGATCGCGCAGCACGTGGCAGACGTCCTGGCAGAGGAAGCACTCAATGCACTTGCGGAACTCCTGGACCCGCTCGACGTCCACCTGCTGCATGCGCCAGGTGCCGTCAGGCGCGTCGGCCGGCCGCGGCTTGAACTTCTTGATGCTCTTCTTCGCGCGGTAGTTCCACGAGACGTCGGTCACCAGGTCGCGGATCAACGGAAAGGCGCGCATCGGCTCCACGGTGACCGGCTTCGCCATGTCGAGCTCGTTGAGGCGTGTCATGCACATGAGCCGGGGGCTGCCGTTCACCTCCGCCGAACACGACCCGCACTTGCCGGCCTTGCAGTTCCACCGGACCGCGAGGTCGTTCGCCTGTTCCGCCTGCACGCGGTGCACGGCGTCGAGCACCACCATGCCGTCGGACACGGCCGTCGAGTAATCGCGGAACTCCCCGCTCGCAGCATCGCCACGCCAGATGCGGAAGGTCGCCTGGGTCGTCGCCACTACTTCATCTCCTCGATGATGGCTTTCAACTCCGCCGGCATTTCGGGAATCGGCGTCCGTACAATCTGCATCGCCCCGTCGCGACCCTTGCGGACGACGAAGTTGAAGGTCGAGTAATCCGCCTTCTTGTCCGGGCAGTCCTCGCGGTAGTGCCCACCGCGACTCTCTTTCCGCTCGATCGCGCAGCGCGTGATCGCTTCGGAGGCCGTCAGCAGGTTGTTCAGGTCGAGGGCCGCGTGCCACCCGGGGTTGTACTCCCGGTGTCCGCCGACACCGACGCGCGCGGCGCGCGCCCGGAGTTCGCCGAGCCCGTCGAGCGCCCGCAGCATCTCCGCCTCGGTGCGGACGATGCCGACGAGCGACTGCATCATCTCCTGCAGCGCGTACTGCACCTGATAGGGCCCTTCGCCCGACGGCCCGCGATCGAACGGCTCGAGGGCGCGGCGCGCCGCTTCGTTCACGTCGCTTTCGCTCACCGTGCCGACACTCGTGCCCTTCGCAAACTGTGCGGCATGTTCGCCGGCGCGCTTGCCGAACACGATGATGTCCGAGAGCGAGTTGCCGCCCAGGCGGTTCGCGCCGTTGATGCCGGCCGCGCACTCGCCCGCCGCGAACAGCCCGGGCACCGTGGACATCTGCGTGTCGGCGTCGACCCGCACCCCGCCCATGATGTAGTGGGTGGTCGGGCCGATCTCCATCGGCTCCTGCGTGATGTCGAGGTCGGCCAGCTGCTTGAACTGGTGGTACATGCTCGGCAGCTTCTTCTTGATGTGGTCGGCGCCGTTGGGGACGCGCTCCTTGATCCACGCGATGTCCAGGAAGACGCCGCCGTGCGGGCTGCCGCGGCCGGCCTTCACCTCGCGGTTGATGCAGCGCGCGACGTGGTCGCGCGTCAGCAGTTCCGGGGGACGCCGCGCCGCCTTGTCGCCCTGCGTGTAGCGCCAGCCCTCTTCCTCGTTGTCAGCGGTCTGCGACCGGTAGTTCTCGGGGATGTCGTCGAACATGAAGCGGCGCCCCTCACTGTTCTTGAGGACGCCTCCTTCGCCGCGGACCGCCTCGGTGACGAGAATGCCCTGCACGCTCGGCGGCCAGATCATGCCCGTCGGATGGAACTGCACGAACTCCATGTCCATCAGGTCGGCGCCGGCGTCGTACGCGAGCGTGTGCCCGTCGCCCGTGTACTCCCAGCTGTTGCTCGTGATCTTGAAGGCGCGGCCGACGCCGCCCGTGGCCAGGACGACCGCCTTCGCGCGAAACAGCTTGAAGCGTCCGCGCTCGCGCTCGTAGGCAAACGCGCCGGCGATGCGCTCGCCATCCTTCAGCAGGCTGATCACCGTGCACTCCATGTGCACGTCGATTCCCTGGTGGATGCCGTGGTCCTGCAGCGTGCGAATCAGCTCGAGGCCGGTCCGATCGCCGACATGGGCGAGGCGCGGATAGCGGTGTCCGCCGAAGTTGCGCTGAAGGATCCGGCCGTCCTTCGTGCGATCGAACAGCGCGCCCCAGGCTTCGAGCTCGCGGACGCGGTCGGGCGCCTCTCTCGCATGGAGCTCGGCCATCCGCCAGTTGTTGATGTACTGCCCCCCGCGCATCGTGTCGGCGAAATGGACGCGCCAGCTGTCGCGATCGTCGACGTTGGCGAGCGCCGCGGCGATACCCCCTTCGGCCATCACCGTGTGCGCCTTGCCGAGGAGCGACTTGCAGACGAGCCCCACCGAGACGCCAGCGGCGGCGGCCTCGATGGCCGCCCGCAGTCCCGCTCCGCCTGCGCCGATGACGAGGACGTCGTGGTCGTGAGTCTGATATTCAGGCATCTACAGGATCCGCACGTCCGACCACACGCCCATCGAGCAGAGCCGGACGTACAGGTCACTGAAGCCGACCGAAACGAGGCTGCACCACGCCCACAGCATGTGCCTGCTGTTCAGGCCGCTCACGCACGTGTAGCACGCAAGCCCCATCGGCGCGCGCGACAACTGCTTCTTGAACCCGCCGACGATGTGGCGAAGTGAGTGACAGCCAAACAGATACAAACTCAGGAACACGCAGTTCGCGATCAGCACGAGCGTGCCGATCCCGACACCGAACGACTCCGAGCCGGCCGCCGGACCCGTGAACCAGAGCGCCTTCCAGGCGTCGTACCAGAGAATCGCGAGCACCAGGAGGGAGAGGAACAGCGCGTAGCGATGGGCGTTCTGCAGGACGAGCGGAAAGGAGTTCTCGCCCCAGTAGCTCTTGCGCGGCTCCCCGACGGTGCACGACGGCGGATCCATCCAGAACGCCTTGTAGTACGCCCCACGGTAGTAATAGCAGGTCAGGCGGAAGAGGCCAGGGATCGGAAGTATGAGGAGCGCCGGCGAAAACGGGAGCCACGCGGGCCACGACGCGGGCTTCGGGCCGAACCAGCTGTGGGGAGAGTCGCCGAAGAGTTCCGGAGAGTAGAACGGGGAGAGGTACGGGCCGTACGTGTAGTGCGCGTTCTGGAACGCTGCCCACGTCGAGTAGACGAGGAACGTGGACAGGCCGAAGAACACGACCAGTGGCTGGACCCACCACGCGTCCGGGCGCGTGGTCTCGCCAAACCGACGAACGGTCAGCCGGACCGGTGCAGTCGACACAGACATGCAACGAATCCTCGAGAGAACCGCAGTGAACGAATCGCCGAAAAGAACGCCGTCGATCCCAGGTTCCGCCGCCGCGCTGTCATCGCGCCCGGCTCGCGCCGGGCGGCTTGCGGTGGTGCCGGCTCTCGCCGGACCGCTTCACCTCAAGCGGCCCTTACGTTACTGGCGATGTTGGACAGATTTCAAGTGCGCGACGAGAGTCGGACGAGTGTGTGCGCGCGTGCGTGGAGGTGTAGTGAAGGCAGGACGCAGTATTAGTTTCCCTCACCTGTGAGCGTCGTTCAAGACTGTTTCTTCCCCGCCGACGCCTGTATCATCGCCGGCCCATGTCGAAGCGCAGTCATCCGGTCGCGCCGCAGACGCCCGACGCACGTCCGCTGCTCGATCGCATCATGGAGACACCCAACCTCGAACGGGCCGTGCCACGGCTGCAGCCGCACATGCTGCACCGGGTGATCCAGACGTGTGGCCTGGAGAACTGCGGCGAACTCGTCTCGCTCGCAACCGCCGAGCAGTTGCGCGGTGTCCTCGACCTGGACCTGTGGCGGAGCCGTCGGCCGGGCGGCGACGAGCGCCTGGACGCCGACCGGTTCGGCGAGTGGCTCGAGGCGCTCGCCGACGCTGGCGCGGACGTCGCCGCTCGGACGCTGGCGAAGTTCGACGCGCACCTCGTCAGCACCTCGCTCGCGCAGTACATCCGCGTCTTCGACGTTGCTGTCGTCGCCCCCGTCCAGACCGACGACGAGGCGGTCGAGATGCGGTACGGCCGACGCAACGCTGGACTGCGAGATCGGCGGCTATCGGATCGTGACCAGGCGCGCTGACGCCTGGGATGCGATCGTGTCGGCGCTGGCAGCACTCGACGCCGAGCGGCCCGAGTATTTCCATCGCGTGATGCGCGGATGCCTGCACCTCTCGAACTCCACGCCGGAGATCGACGGGCTCGACGATCTGCTGACCGATCCCGAGCAGGCGATGTACGACCTGGCCGGCGAACGCGCACAGCGGCGAGACGCGAGCGGCTACGTCACGGCGGAGCAGGCGCGTGCGTTCCTGCAGGCCTCACGCCAGCTCGATGCAGCCGGCGACACAGGACCGGCCGCCGATGCGATCGCGCGTGCGTATCTTCAGCCCGACGAACTGCCCGAGGCGTCGGGTGGGAGCCTCTCCGACGACCCGCAGGCGGCCGGCCCCCCGGCACCCGAAACCGAGCACGAGACAGACGCGGACCCGGCCGCGCCGATCGTCGATCTCCTGTTCCAGGCTGGCGTCTTGTCGCAGGGCCCGCGGGCGCTGCTCGGAGGCGCGACAGACCAAGCGCCGCGCTTCGGACGATTTCAGACGTACATGCGCGTCGCTCACGACCGCGCCCCCGTGGCCTTCTCCGCAAGAGAGCGTGAGCTCGCCTTCCTGGCGAACGCGCTGCTCGCCGGATGTTCGGCGCCGGGCCGTCCGTTCGCGGTGCAGGAGGCCTCGGACGCCGCCATCGCCGTCTGCAATCTCGGACTGGACACCGGGCCGAAGGAACTGCCCGACGACTTCCTCGTCCACGAGGATCTCGTTGGCGTGTTCAGGGCCGGCTGGACCGTCCTCTACGAACAGGTGTGTCTCTTCGCTGCAGACCAGCTGATCGATGTCCTGGCCGCCGTGCGCTGTGCCGATCGCGAGATTCAGAAAGGGTTGGTCGCTCTGCGCCGCGAACTGGTGAAGCACCGGCGCGCCGGCACGCCGTGGCGCGCCGCCGACGCGCTCGACGCCATCGCGAGCCTGGATGGGCCGGCGTGGGCCGCGCTCACGGGACTCATCGCCGAGTGCCCCGTGATTCACGCGGCCCTGATCGCGTCGGTCGAGCGGGGAACGCGGGCGATCGATCCGTCCGCGTTCGAGTTCGTCTCGGAGAGCAGCCACCTGGTGCTGGTGCGCGAGTTCATGCGCCGGCTTCCAGACATCCTGGCAGCAGCCTAAGACCGCGTTGCGAGATTGTTCGTAGCGTCGCGTCTTTAGACCCGACGCCAGGGCGGGTCTGAAGACCCGCCCCTACGAGCGGCGACTGTGAAGCGCTCTCTAAAGCCCGAGAGCTCGCCGCGAGGCGCCTCAGTTCGCCGGCTCGATCCTGATCACCGCGCCATCGTCTTCCTCCGTGAGCAGGTAGATCAGGCCGTCCGGCCCTTGCCGGACGTCGCGGATGCGCTGATGGAGATCCTGCAGGATCGTTTCGCGACGCAGCTCCCACAGCCTCTCGTTGAAGACGACGCGCTCGAGCGCGCCGGTGCCAGGGATCGCGCCCGCGCTGGATGCTGCCGACGAAGATGTTGCCCTTCCACTGCGGGAACTTGTCGCCGGTGTAGAAGATCAGGCCCGACGGCGTGATGCCGGGATTCCAGGTGATCCACGCCGGCTCGATCCCTTCGCGGTTCGGATGCTGCATCGGCGAGCCGTCGTTCTCGCGGCCGTAGCCGTAGGTCGGCCAGCCGTAGTTGCCGCCCGGCGTGAGGATGTTGATCTTGTCGCCGCCGAGCGGGCCGAGCTCGGCGTGGAAGATCTGCCCGGTCGTCGGATGCGGCGCGATGCCGAAGTGATCGCGGTGGCCGACGGTGAAGATCTCCGGGCGGGCGCCGGCTTTCCCGACAAACGGATTGTCCGGCGGCACCGTCCCGTCGTCCTTCAGCCGCAGCACCTTGCCGTAGATCGTGTCTGGTGGCCTGCGCGTCCGGCGTCGGGCCGGCGCCGCCGACCGTGATGTAGAGCAGGCCGTCGTGGCCGAACGTGAGGTGCGAGCCGCCGGTCTGAACCGGATTGCCGACGTACAGATCCTGGACGTTCGACAATCCGGCGCCGTCGTAGCGGCCGCGCCGAGCGCGAGCGTGTAGTTGCTCGCCGTCGAGCGGCTTGTGGTACGTGAAGTAGATCCAGCGGTTCTCGGCGAACTTCGGGTGCATCGCCATGTCGAGCATCCCGGTGGTGCGGCTGGTGCGCGTCGTCGGAAGGCCCGTCAGCGGCTTCGGATCGAGCACGCCCTTGCGGATGGCGAGCACCTGGCCGGTGGGCCGGACGCTGACGAGAAAGTCGCCGTCGGGCAGCGGCAGCAGGCTCCACGGGCGCTCGATCCCGTGCGCGATCACCGTGACGCTGATCTTCTGCTGGAACGTCTGTAGGACGCTGCGGCTCGGTGTTCAGCGGAAAGCGCGGGCTGCCTGGCGCAGGCGCGCGAGGCTGCGCGACCGCGAGGCCGGGAAGAAGCGCAAGGCTCGCTGCCATCGCAAGAGCCCGAGCGGCACGGGTTGTCCGATTCACGGTCGGCTCCTCTTCATCTCGTCACTGCAGGTGTGTTTCCGCCGATTCAGGCGGGCGGCATTGTAATCCGGGAGGCGCTGGCCGGTTTGCCTCCTGCCGTGGCGCGACGGCGTGCGAGGCAAAGTGACCACGCGCGTGAAGGAACCGACGGTGGGATGACGGTCTGTCAGGGTTTGGCTTCCGGCGTCACGAACTCCACGGTCGAATCGTGCATCCAGCCGCTGGTCTCGTTGTTGTACCAGCGCATTACGATGCCCGTTTTTCGAAGTTCCGCCGGCACCTGCACCTGGACCCACTCGCCGCGGCGAGCCACCATGTCCAGCGTGGTACCCCGCGGCGCCAGCACGATCAACTCGTTGCCGCTGCTCGGACCGTTGTGGATGTTGGCGTGACTGTCGGCACGCGGACGCGCGCGAGCACTTTGGCATTCGCCGGCGCCTGCTCAGCGCGTCCCTGGCCGCCGCGCTGCGCCTGTCCCTGCGCCGCCACCGGGCCTGCAACTGCAGGCGCAAGCACGAACGCGATCGCCAGCGCGACGCCACATGCCGTGAAACGGATGGTGCTCATGGCGGGTAGTGAACACCCGGGGTCGCGGGTTGTCAATTGGTTCTCACGATGCCGTTGACACCCGCGCGCTGGCAGCGCAGCATAACGCGCATCAGGAGGCTCCATGCGCACACGGATGAGTGTCATCGCCTCGGTCCTCGCGCTCGTCGCGCTGGCGCTCGTTGGTGAGCAGGCTGCTGGCCCGGCCGTCAGCGCACAGCAGCCCGCGCCAACGCAGAAGGTGGACATGGGCGACTATGAGGCCGTGGTGCCCTGGCCGAAGCCTCTTCCCGACACCGACCTGTCGCACAACGGCTGGACGTGGGGTTCTGGTGCCGGCGTCTGGGCCGAGAGCCCCGACAAGGTCTGGGTGCAGCAGCGAGGCGAAATCCAGCTGCCACCGGGCGCGCCGCCGTGGATCTGCGCCTGCCTGCTCACCCCGCGCCGGACCAACACGGGCCGCCGCGACTACTCAGCCAACCCGTACGGCTACCAGATGCGCCGGCACCACCTGCTGTTTGCCGTAGACCGCGAGGGCAACACGATCCAGGAGTTCCTCCAGCACGATCGCTACCTCGCGCCGCCGCGCGGCACCGGCCTCGGCGAGCTGGGCCGCGGTCCGCACAAGGTGCTGATGAACCCGTACGATCCGCAGAAGCGCCTCTGGATCGTCGACGACGACATGCACGAGATCAACATCTTCAGCAACGACGGCAAGCTGCTCAAGACGATGGGCGTGCGCGGGGTCCCCGGGCGCGGGCCGAATAACTTCATCCGCCCGACCGACATCGCGTGGCTCCCCGACGGCACGTTCTTCGTGGCCGACGGCTACGCCGGCGTACGCGTGGCCAAGTTCGACCCGAACGGAAACTTCGTCAAGGACTGGGGGCAGCAGCCGAAGGACCCGAACAATCCGGGGCCTAACGAGTTCTGGTCGGTGCACAGCATCGGCATCAGCCGCGATCGCCGGCTGTTCGTGGCCGATCGCGAGCATCACCGCATGCAGGTGTTCGACGAAGACGGCACCTTCCTGGCGATGTGGCCGACCGGCTATAACTCCTCGGTCCTCGCGCACATCGTCACGCAGGACGACCATGTGTGGGTGGCCGACTGGACGACCGACCGCCTCGTGAAGTACGACCTCGATGGACACTACATTCTGGACATCGGGGGGCACGGCGCGCTGCCGGGGCAATTCGACGGCGTCCACCAGATTCACGTCGACTCGGATCGCAACCTGTACGTGACAGAGGTCGCCAACGATCGCTCGCAGAAATTCCGGCCGAAGGCGAACGCCGATCCGAACCGGCTGGTCGGGCAGCAGGCGATCGTGAACCCGGTGCGCACCCGGAGCAGGTAGGCGCGGCTCCGGCGCTGTGCGCGTCCTGCGAGCCGTTACTCCCTGGCGGCCTTCGGCAGCACCGTCGTTGGAGACTCGGCCAGCAACGAGACGTCCGGATGGTGACGCTCGAAGTACTGCAGTTCCCAGACTGTGGCGAACAGAATGACTCGCCGCCCGTGCCTGTCAGCCGCCAGCACACTGCCACCGGCAACTGACGGCAGCTTGGTACCCGCCTTCTCGACCCATCGGGCCGCCGCAAAGGGCGCCGCCTCGATTTCCGCCGTGACGCCGTACTCCGTCCGGAGACGGCTCGTGATCACTTCGTACTGCAGTGCCCCGACGACGCCAATCAGCGGCTGGCGCCGACCCGCCGACGTGTAGAAGACCTGCATCAGCCCTTCCTCCTCGAGCTGCTGCAGCCCTTCGTCGAACTGCTTGTAGCGCGTGTCCCGCAGGCCGACGCGCCCGAAGTGCTCCGCCGGGAATCGCGGCAGGTCTGGAAAGCGCAGCGTCGGCCCGGAATGGACGGTGTCGCCAATTGCGAACTGCCCGGGGTTCACGAGGCCGATGATGTCGCCCGCATAGGCGACTTCGATGGTCTCGCGGTCGCGGCCGAAGAATCGGTACGCGCGCGCCGCCCGGATCGGCTTGCCCAGACGGCTGTTGGCCAGGACCATGTCCTTGGTGAAGCGTCCCGAGCAGACCCGGATGAACGCCACCCGATCGCGATGCCGCGGATCCATGTTCGCCTGAATCTTGAACACGAAGCCGGTCAACTGTTCGTCGGTGGGATGCATGATGCCGAGGTCGCTCGCGTGCGCCTGAGGCGCCGGCGCGAAATCCACGAGCGCCTGGAGAAACGGTTCGAGCCCGAAGTTGGTGAGCGCGCTGCCGAAGAACACCGGCGTCTGTCGCCCGGCGCGATACTCGCCCAGATCGAACGACGTGCCCGCCTCGCGAATCACGTCCAGTGACTCGCGGAAGTGCGCGTAGAGATCGGCCCCGATCGTCTCCACGGCCTCCGGGTGGTCCAGCGTAGACAGGTCGACCGGCGCTCGAAACTGCCCCTGCGCTTCGCGCTCGTAGCGCAGCAGCGTCTGCGTCCGCATGTCGTAGACGCCGCGGAAGCGCTCGGCGCTGCCGATCGGCCAGTTCACGGGAGCCGCCGAGATGCCGAGCGTCCGCTCGATGTCGTCAACGAGCTCGAGTGGATCGCGTGCGGGTCGATCGAACTTGTTGACGAACGTGAGAATGGGCAGGCGGTGCCGGCGACACACCTCGAACAGCTTGCGCGTCTGCGGTTCCACGCCGTTCGCGGCATCGATGACCATCACCACGCTGTCGGCGGCAATCAGCGCACGGTAGGTGTCCTCGCTGAAGTCGTTGTGCCCCGGTGTGTCGATGAGCGACATGCGACGGCCCTGCAGCTCGAACTCGAGCGCGGCGGAGGTGATCGAGATGCCCCGCTGCTGTTCCATCTCCATCCAGTCGGACGTCGCCGCGCGGCGGCCAGCGCGCCCGCGAACAGCCCCGGCCAGCTCGATGGCACCGGCATACAGCAGGAGCTTTTCAGTGAGGGTCGTCTTGCCGGCGTCGGGGTGCGAGATGATGGCGAACGTGCGGCGCCTCGCCACTTCGCGTTCGATCTCGGCGAGGGAGGGCGATGCGGGCTGGGGCTGCGGGGGCTCGGACAACTGTTCGGAACGTTGGCTCACGTTCTAACTCTACCGGACAGCGGCAGCAGATACGACCATCACTGACACGGAGGGCTCTGGTCCGGGTCTCAGGCTTCGGGCATCGGCGGTGGCGACCCCGGGACGAACCCTTCGATATCCGGTAGAGTTAGCCCACTGGACCTGGAGTTCCCATGACCGCACACCTGACGCTCGAGAGCAAGAGCGAGGCGCTGCTGCGCCTCGTCTCAGACTTCGCCCACGGCCTGGGAGCCGAGGTGGACACACCACCCGGCTCGGGATTGGGCGCAATCCGCATCGCGTTGCCCGACACGAGCGATGACTTGCTCGAACTGGTCAGCCACATCGCGCTGAGCGCGACGAGGGCCGGCGTGGCACTCGACGAACCGACGTGCCGCGTGACGTTCCGGCATGCGAATGCCCCGTCGATGGTGACGCTCGCGCTGCGGATCGCCGCATTCGACATCGAGTCGCCCGCGCGGGCGTAGGTCAGGACCCGCGGACGTCGCTGCTCGTACCGCCAGCCGCGGGGATGTACGCCTTCAGCACGTAGTCCATCACCATGCGGTCCGCGCTGAACCTCCACCCGAGCGTGCGGATCGCGCGCTTCATGCGGGCGATCCACTCGCGCGGCAGACCGTCCTTGTTGCGGTCGTAGTACAGCGGGATCACCGTGTCACGCAGGACGCTGAGCAGCGACGCGCCGTCCCTCGCGTCGTGCATCTCGGTCGACGTGTGCGTCTCGCCCATCCCGATCGCAAAGCCGTTCCTGCCGTCGTACGCCTCAGCCCACCAGCCGTCCAGGACCGACATGTTCAGCGCGCCATTGAGGACGACCTTCTGACCGCTGGTGCCGCACGCCTCGAGCGGCCGCCTCGGGTTGTTCAGCCACACGTCCACGCCCTGCACGAGGTGCCGTCCGACGCTGATGTCGTAGTCCTCGATGAACACCAGCTTGCCGGCGAATCGGGGATCCTTCATGAGGCGCGCGATCTGCTGGAGCACCTCCTTGCCGGGATGATCGTGCGGGTGCGCCTTGCCGGCGAAGACGAACTGCACCGGCATCTGCGGGTGGTTGACGAGCGAGGCGATCGCCTCGAAGTCGCGCAGCAGCAGGTTCGCGCGCTTGTAGGTCGCGAAGCGGCGGGCAAAGCCGATGGTCAGCGCGTCATAACCCAGCGTCTTCCGCATCTGCGCCACGTACTCCGCCGACTCGCCCCTGCGCTCGGCCTGCTTCGCCACGCGGCGCCTCACGATGTCGATCAGCTGCACCTTCAGGGCCTGGTGCGTCTCCCACAACTCCCCATCGTCAATGGCGTCGATCCGCGCCCACAGGGCCGGTTCGGCGGCGCGCTGCGGCCAGTCCGGACCGAGGTGCCGGTCGTACACGTCGCGCATGTTCGGCGCGAGCCACGTCTGCACGTGGACACCATTGGTGATGTGGCCGATCGGCACCCGCTCCTCGGCGACGTCGTTGAACAGCGGCCGCCACATGCTGCGCGACACCTGGCCGTGCAGCGACGACACGGCGTTGGCGCGGTGCGAGAGTTTCAGGGCGAGCACCGTCATGCCGAAGTTCTCGCCCTGGTCGTAGCGGTTGACGCGGCCGAGCGCCATCAAGTCGTTGTGCGAGAGGCCGAGGCGATCGGCGAGCGGCCCGAGATGTTCGTCGATGAGCTCGGGCGAGAACGCGTCGTGCCCGGCCGGCACCGGTGTGTGTGTCGTGAACACCACCTGTGCGGCGACGCGCCGCATCGCTTCGAACGCGTCGAGCCCTTCGGTGACCATGCGCTGCCGCACCAGCTCGAGCGCGGCGAACGCGCTGTGCCCCTCGTTCAGGTGAAGGACGCCGGGCGAGAGGCCCATGGCGTCGAGCGCTTTGATGCCGCCGACGCCGAGCAGGAGTTCCTGGCGGATGCGCACGCGGTGATCGCCGCCGTACAAACGCGCCGTGAGCTCCCGATCCTCCGACAGGTTGCCGTCGACGTTCGAGTCCAGGAGCAGCAGGGTGATGCGTCCCACCGCTGCCTGCCAGACGCGCGCGTGAATCACGCCGGTCCGCGTCTCGATCGACACCTGCACCGGGGAGCCGCCCGCCATCGCCGGACGCAGGGGCAGGAGACGATGGTCGACGTCGATGTAGTCCTCGCGCTGCCAGCTGTCGAGGTCCAGCCGCTGCCGGAAGTATCCCTTCTCGTAGCACAAGCCGACGCCAACCAGCGGGATACCCAGGTCGGACGCGCTCTTGATGTGGTCGCCCGCGAGGATGCCGAGGCCGCCGGAATAGATCGGCAGCGACTCGTGCAGGCCGAACTCCGCGGAGAAATATGCAACAGGCCGCGCCCCGAGCACCCCGGCATTCTCGGACCCCCAGGTGTTGGCCGCCTGCAGGGTACTCGTTCATGCGGCGGTAGGCGTGGTTGATCCGCCCGTGCAGCGCGAGCTGCGTCGCACGCTCCTCGAGCCGGTCGATCGACATCTGCTGGAGGAGCGCCACCGGGTTGTTGCCCACCTCGCGCCACAGAACCGGGTCCAGCTCGCGGAACAGGCTGGTCGTCTCGTGGTCCCAGCTCCACCACAGGTTCTGCGCGATTGCGCTCAGACGCTGCTGGAACGGGGCCACAACCTGCCCGAGAGTCCGCGCCTCGCTGACAATGGGCGCGAGCTGGGTCCCCGCGGTGACCAGCATCCGCACGTCGGCCGGCTCGAACACGCGCTGCTCGATCGTCTGCACGACCAGTACTCCCTGGAGCAGGCCGCGATCGAGCATCGGGACGCCGAGAAACGATCGATACGGGTCCTCCCCCGCCTCCGGGAAGTACTTGAACCGTGGATGTGAGGTTGCGTCCGCCAGATGCAGCGGCTGCATCTGCTCGGCAACGAGGCCGGCGAGCCCCTCCGTGACCCCCATGCGCACGCGGCCGACTCCTTCGGGCCGCAGCCCGATCGTCGCGGCCAGGACCAGGTTCCGACGATCCCCTTCGAGCAGGTAGACCGAACAGACGTCGGTTTCGAACCGCCGCTGAATCAGGTGGACGACGTTGCTCAGCGTCTCGGAGGCGTTGCCGCTCTGGGAGACGAGCCGGCCGATTTCCTCAAGCGTCCAGAGCATCGAGTTTTCATGGGTGGGGACAGGTTGACCTACGCTCACGGCACCTCCGGGGGGACTTGGACGAGCGAACGCAAGCAAGAGCGCTGCCCCGCGACCTGATGAATTCGGCCGGATCCGTCGAAGCAGACGTACAGTTTTGTTCCTTCGCCCGTAGAACGCTACATGACTGTCTGGCGGCGGTCCGGCTACTGCACTTTGACGTACTTCCGAAGGTTGTTCGGGCCGACGTCGGCGGCGTAGATGCTCCCCTGCGCGTCGACGCCGATGCCCGACGCGGATGTCCCGGTGTCGGTCAGCTTGCTCAGATCCGCCGGATCGGGAATCAGGTATTTGAGCTCGCCGGTGATCGCGTTCCCGACGACGATGGCGCGATCGTTGGGGCCGGCAATCGCCCCGGTCGCCGACTCGCCGCGGGTCGGGTCCTGGTAGGTCGCGCCGACGTAGAGGTTGTCCTGTCCATCGACGTAGACCGAGCTTGGCTGACCGAACTGCGTCCACGCCGCGATGAACGTGCCTTCCTGATCGAACACCTGGACGCGGCGGTTCAGACGATCCGCGACATAAACGTAGCCCCTGGAGCCACCGACATACAGATCGTGCGGCTCCCTGAAGTTGCCCGGCTCGGTCCCCTGGAGTCCCCACGCCTTGATGAATTTTCCGTCCGGCGAGTACTTCACGATGCGGGCGTTGTTCGATCGGTTGCGCGAGTGACCGTCGGATACGAAGATGTTCCCGTTGGCCGCGATTGACACGCCGGTCGGCCGATCGAACAGCGTCGGGCCGCTGCCGCCCGTCCCGGGCGTGCCGAGCGTCATCAACACGCGCCCCTGCGGGTCGATCTTGAGCACCGTCTGACCGATCGGAACGCCCTTCGCGTCCCGCGCCGGCACGCCGAGGATGCTCTCCTCATCGTTCGTATCGGTCGTCCAGATGTTGCCGTCCTTGTCGACGGTGAAGCCGTGCGGATGCGCGAACAGCCCGACGCCGAAGCTCCTGACCAGGCTCCCCGCGGGATTGAACTCGAGGATCGGCGGGTTGGCATCGCCTCGATTGAGGCACGTGGCGTCGCCGTTCGGCTTGTCGTGGAAACAGCGGTGGAAGACCCAGATGTTGCCGCCGGGCGAAACATGGACCCGAATCACCTCGCCCCACTTCCGTCCGCCCGGTCCCTTCATCGTCGCCGGCAGGGTCGGCCAGTCGGGCACGAGGCGATAAGGGTTCGGAAGGTTGGAGGGCTTTGGAACCGGTGTCTCCCGGTTCTGCGCGTGCAGCGTCAACGTCAGCGCCATGGCGGCGGCGCCCGCCAGGCACAGCGCGCCGGTGCGATCGGCAGCGATCATGTCCCCTCCTCCTTGTGCGACCGAATGTCGGTTCGCGGCGGATTCTATTCGCGATCCGCGGGCAGGACCGTCGCGTTTCGCCACTGCATCGAACCGCTCGAACTGCGCGTCGACCAGTTGAGGTTCCGTCTGTGCCGATGGCAGCTCGAGAAAACCGCAGAAGCCGACGAGGCATCCCGTCTGGCGTCCGAAGGTCAGCCAGATGCAGACGGGGCGATCGGTCAATCGGTGCGATGTCATACGTCGTAGGCTATTCACATGTCCCCGACACGTCGCGATTTCCTGAGGAGCACCGCGGCCACGGCGGCGACAGTGGCGGCCTGCGGGCCCTTCGCACTCGACCTGTCCGCGCAACCCCCGGCCGCGCCCGCGGCGGATGCCGCTGCGCTCGACCTGGCGAATGCCGCTCTCGATGCTGCCCGCCGCGCCGGCGCATCGTATGCGGACGTGCGCATCGGGCGCTACCGGCGCCAGTCCATCGCAACGCGCGAACGGCAGGTTACCGGCGTCAGCGACAACGAGTCGTACGGGATCGGCATCCGCACGCTCGTGGACGGAAGCTGGGGCTTTGGCGCCACCAGCGCGATGACACGCGAGGGAGTCCAGCGGGCAGCTGCCGATGCCGCGGGGATGTCGCGCGCCGCGCGCATCGTCCGCAGGCACCGCGTCGAGCTCGCGCCGATCACGCCGGTGACCGGAACCTGGATGACGCCGGTGTCCCGGGATCCGATGGACGTGCCGCTCGAAGAGAAGGTGGCGCTGCTGCTGGCCGCCAACGAGGCGGCGCTGAAAGTGCCGACGGTGCGGTTCACCAGCTCCAGCCTGTCGCTCCTGAAGGAGGTCAAGACGCTGGTGACCACGGAAGGCACCAACGTCACGCAGACGATGATCCGCGTCGGCCCCAGCTTCCAGGCAACGGCGATCGGCAGCGGCGGCGAGTTTCAGTCATATGCGCCGGAGCTCGCCCCTCGCGGCAGCGGCTGGGAGTACATCGCATCGCTCGACATGCCGGGGAACGCCGAGCGCTGGGCGGCCCTTGCCGCCGAGAAAGTGACGGCCAGGAGCGTCGACGCCGGCGAGTACGACCTGATTCTCGACCCGACGAACCTCTGGCTGACGATCCACGAGTCGCTCGGCCACTCCACGGAGCTCGATCGCGCGATTGGTGAAGAGGCCAACTATGCGGGCACCAGCTTCGTCGCGCCGCCGGAGAAGATGATCGGCACGCTGCGGTTCGGGCCGGAGTTCATGAACGTGCGGGCGGATCGTACGCAGGAGGGCTCGCTCGGGCGCGTCGCGTGGGACGACGAAGGGGTTCCCGCAGACGACTGGCTCATCGTCGAGAAGGGACTCTTCAAGGACTACCAGACTACGCGGGAGCAGGTGGCGCGCATCCAGAAGCTGACCGGCGTCACGCGGTCGCACGGCTGCTCGTTCGCCGAATCGTGGGACCGCGTCCAGTTCCAGCGCATGCCGAACATCTCGCTCAATCCCGGCGACCGCGACCTCTCGCTCGACGACATCGTCGCCGCAACGACGCGGGGCATCGTGATCAAGGACAGCGGCTCGTGGTCGATCGATCACCAGCGTTTCAATTTCCAGTTTTCCGGGCAGGCGTTCTACGAAGTACGCGACGGCCGGATCACGGGCATGCTCAAGGACGTGGCGTACCAGAGCAGCACGCCGGTGTTCTGGAAGTCCATGGACATGATTGGTGGGCGCTCGTCGTATTGGATGGGCGGGTCGTTCGTCGATGGCAAGGGCGAACCGGCGCAGGTGAGCTCGGTCAGCCACGGCTGCGTGCCGGCGCGGTTCCGGAACGTCACGATCCTCAACACGAGGCGCACGACATGACGTTCCAGGCCTCGTCATCGGGCGGCGGTCCCGGACTCATCACGGAGGCGCAAGCGAAGGCGCTCGCCGAACGCGTGCTCGCCATGGCGACCGCCGTCGACGGTGCCCGCGTGAACATCTCCAGCGAGTGGAGCGGCAACACCCGCTTTGCCGATGGGAGCATCACGACATCTGGCGGGATCACCGACACCTCGGTCACTGTCTCAGTGACCCTGGGGCGGCGGCGGGCGTCCGCCTCCACGAATGTGCTCGACGATGCCGCGCTGAAGCGGACCGTGGACCTGGCTGCGACGCTCGCCCGGCTTTCGCCCGAGGATCCGGAGCTGATGCCGGAGCTCGGCGCGCAGACGTACCGCGCCACGAGCGCGTACGTGGACCGTACGGCCCTGCTCGATCCCGAAATACGGAGTGGCGCGGTGAATCGCGCGATCGAGTCGGCGACGGCGGCGGGCCGGTCCGCCGGAGCGATCTTCGCCGCCGGGTATCTCGAGGCGAACGCACGCGCGACGGCGGTGGCCACGAGCCGCGGCCTGTTCGCCTACCATCGCTCCACCGACGCCGACCTGTCTGTCACCGCTCGAACGCCCGACAGCACGGGGAGCGGGTGGGCCGGAGCGGGCTCGCGCGACTGGGGTCAGGTCGATCCGGCCGCGATCGGACGCATCGCCGCGCAGAAGGCCGTGGCCAGCCGCAATCCGCAGACGATTGAACCCGGTCTCTATACAGCCGTCCTCGAACCGTCGGCGGTCACCGATCTCGTCCCGCTGCTTGGCGGCGCGCTCAACGCACGCACGGCCGACGAAGGACGCAGCCCCTTCTCAAAGCCAGGAGGCGGAACGCGCGTTGGTGAGAAGGTGATGGACGAGCGCGTGACGCTCTACTCGGACCCTGCCGATCCCCAGCTGCTCGGCCAGCCGTTCGACAACGAGGGGCTGCCGCTCGGTCGCCGGGTCTGGGTCGACAAGGGGATCCTGCGCAACCTGTCGTACTCGCGGTTCTGGGCGCAGAAGCAGGGCACGGAAGCGACCGGTCCAACGCTGGCAGGCGGGCTTGCACTCGCGGGCGGCGCCAGGACGACCGAGGAGATCATCGCGGGCTGCACGCGCGGCATCCTCGTCACGCACTTCTTCTACATCCGGTCGCTCGATCCGCGGACGGTGCTGCAGACGGGGCTGACGCGCGACGGCACGTTCCTGATCGAAGACGGAAAAATCACGCGGTCGCTGAAGAACTTCCGCTGGAACGAGAGCCCTCTGCTGATGCTGAACAGGCTGGAGGACATCGGACGCCCGGTGCTGACGACCGCGGGGCGGCTGATGCCGGCGCTCCGTGTGCGCGAGTTTAACTTCTCGTCGCTGTCCGAGGCGGTCTGACCCAGGGCACGCCGCGGAACGGGTGCCCTGGCGGTCACTCCGCGCGCTAGATGTTCGCGGTCAGCGGCTCGTGCGCCGGGCGCCCCGCTTCGAGCGCCATCAGGATGTTGTCCGCCATGATCGGCGCGCGGCGGAACACATCGGGTCCGACCGCGTTCGCGATCGCGTTGGCCACGGCCGCGAACCCGACCCCGACCGGCGCCTCACCCATCCCGCGCGAACCCACCGGCGTTTCGGGATCCGCGATGTCGAGCGCCGCCCACTGCATGCGAGCCGGGATGTCGAGGATCGTCGGCGGCTTGCTGCTGTAGAACCGCTTCGCCAGCGGCACGCCGAAATGCTGATCGTAGACGAAGCGCTGCCCGGTGGCGTGTCCGAGACCGAGGATCACGCCGCCCCAGAGCTGTCCGCCGAGCACACGCGGGTGCAGCACCGTCCCGCAATCGACCACCGCCGCAAAGTCCAGCACGCGGTAGACGCCGGTCTCGACATCCACTTCCACTTCGGCGAAGCCGGCGACGTACGACTTCGAGACGCCGTCGCGCGGGTAGTTGTCCTTCGCGACCCCCATGAGCCCCTGTCCCGCGAGCGCCGTTGCGGAGGTGCGCGTGAAGGCGTTGATGTCCTCCGGCAGTTCGTGGCCGTCGAACCTGCCACCAAGCTCGATGGCTTTCTGCGCGGCCTGCGCGAGCGTCATCGAGCGGCCGCCGCCCGAGATGCGCTCATCGGCCACGCTGTAGCTCTCCGGGCGTCCGCCCAGCGTCTGCGCGGCAATCTGCTGAAGCTTGCGAACGGCGTCCATCGCGGCGGCGTGGGCGGCACGGGGCATGGCGTGAGACGTCTGGCTGCCACCCTGACCGCACGTGTTCGGGAAGTGTCGAGAGGTATTCCCCCACGCGATGTCGCACTTCTCCCACGGCACGCCGAGCAGCTCGGCCGCCACGCGGTGCACGTCGAACACCGACTCGGTGCCGAGGTTGCCCACGCCAGACTGGATGGCGATGCGTCCGTCCGGCCTGATGACGAGCAGGCCATCGAACCCGATCGAGCCCGCGGAGTACGTGCTGAGCGCCACACCGACGCCACGCACCTTCGATCCGTTCCGCCGGCCGCCGCTGTCCTTCCGGGCCTGCCAGTTGAACAGCTCGGCGCCCTTGTCGAGCGCCTGTTTCGCGAAGGCGCTGGTCACGTAGTTCCGGGTGCCGCGCGGTGTCGGACCGCCGAACTGCGCCTTGCCCTCCGGCGCATTGATCCGGTGCATGACCAGCTGATCGATCCCCAGCTTCGCCGCGGCCTTGGTGAGAATCGGCTCCATGAGCGCGATGCCCTGCAGGCCGCCCGGCGCACGCTGCGCGCCCCTCGGCGGGGTGTTGGTCAGCACCGTCGTCGCGCGCCAGCGCATCGCGAGCGGCTGGTACGCCAGCGAGATGTGATCGCCGGCCGATCGGCCGTCCGACACGGCGTCGTAGGGTCCGTTGTCGATGACGGCGAAGCCGTCGATGGCGGTGATGCGGCCATCCTTTCGCGAACCCGACCTTCATGCGCGAGTGCAGCGCCGGCCGCGCACGCCCGATGTAGTACTCGTCGTCGCGCGTGATGCGCATCATTACCGGCGCGTTGGCCTTCTTCGACAGCAGCGCCGGGATCACGGTGAACACCGAGCTCGAGCCCTTGCTGCCGAACCCGCCGCCCGTGTACTCGCTGATGATGACAACGTCCGACGGCTGGATGCCGACCCAGCGGGCGACGGCGGAGACCGTGCGCATGACGCTCTGCGTGGAGCAGTGCATGTACAACTTGCCGTTGCGCCAGTACGCCATCGCCGTGCGCGTCTCGAGCGGGATGTGGCTCGTGTTCGGCCCGACGAACGTTTCGTCGATGACCACGGCCGCCTCGGCGAAGCCTTTCTCGAGGTCGCCGTACGACCACTCGTCGCTGGCGCGCCCCAGCGGGAGTTGCCCGTCCGGCGCGGTGGCGAAGTCCTCGTCGGTCCACTTCCACGACTGCAGTTCCGGGTTCGACGGTGTGCCGGCCGCGGCTGCCGGCCGGATCCAGGCGTTGCCCTCGGTTCTGGGGTCGGGACCGCCGGGCCGCAGGCTCTCGACAGGGTCCACCACGAAGGGCAGCGGCTCGAACTCGACGACGATCTTCTCGATCGCTTCGGTGGCGGTCAGTTCGTCGACCGCGGCCACCGCGAGAATCGGCTCTCCTTCGTAGAGCGGCTCGTTGGTCAGCCCGCGCTCGCTGTAGGCGCTGGCGATGATTCCCTCGCCCAGGTTCGCGCCGGCCACGACGGCCGGCAGATCGTCGACGGTGAGGATGGCCTTGACGCCCGGCATCGCGAGCGCCTGGCTCGTATCGATGCGCGTCACGCGTGCATGCGGCATCGGGCTCAACAGCAGCTTGGCCCACAGCATGCCGTCGGCCTTGTAGTCCTCCGCGTACCGCGCACGGCCGGTGACCTTGGCAACGAGATCGGGCGTGATGTAGTTCTTCCCGACGAGCCGGCGAGTGTTCGATTCAGCCACGAGCACCCTCCCCAGTAGATTTTGTTGAACATACGCCTGACGCTTTCGGCTGTCCAGCGGGAGGTTATGCGTCCGGGCGGCGGGATTCCGCCTCGATCAGACTGGCCGAGCTTGCCGGCGCGAGCCGATGACGCGCCGTGCGACTTTCACGGACGAATCGTGCGCGGCTGAGCGCCGGGTGGACCGCTTCATGTATGAGTCTGCCTGTGCTCACCATGACCTCGCTCGACCGCGCAGCTTTGCGCGAACGTTTTCTGCGGGCCCGCCGGCGCTCGCGGGCGCTCTTCGACCTGCTGGACGATTCGGCCTACTACGATCGCCCGATCGCTCTGCGCAACCCGGTGGTGTTCTACGAAGGCCACCTGCCAGCCTTCGCCGTGAACACGCTCATCAGGAAAGCGCTCGGACAGCCTGGCATCGACGCGCACCTCGAAACGATCTTCGCGCGCGGGATCGATCCCGAGTCCGAGGCGACCGCCATCGCGCGCGGCAACCCGGCCTGGCCTTCGCGCGACGCCGTGGCCGCATACGGCGAGGCGGCCGATCGCCGCATCGTGGAGGCGATCGAATCGGCCGACCTCGAGCGGCCGGGACATCCCCTGCTCGAACGCGCGCAGGCGCTCTGGGCGATCCTCGAACACGAGGAGATGCACCAGGAGACGCTCGGCTACATCACCCACCAGGTGCCGTACGCCCGGAAGCGGCCCCCGGCCGGTTACCGCACGTCAACGGACGCGAGCTCGCCTGCGGATCTCTCACGCCGCGTGCTCATCACCGGCAGGCCTGGCTACGCTCGGGACCGACCTCGATGCCGAACCGTTCGCTTGGGACAACGAGCTCCCGCCGCACCGGGTCAGCGTCGACGCGTTCACCATCGACGCGTTCAACGTCACCAACGGGCAGTTCCACGAGTTCGTGCTGGCGGGCGGCTACCAGGATCCCCGGTGGTGGAGCGCGGACGACCGCGCCTGGATCCGCGCGGAGCACGTGAGCCATCCGCCGTTCTGGGAGCGTGAGGGCGACCGGTGGTTCTATCGCGGGATGTTCGAAAGCGTCGCGCTGCCGGAGACGTGGCCCGTGTACGTGACGTGGGCCGAGGCGAATGCGTTCGCGCGATGGCAGCGGCGGCGGCTGCCGACCGAAGCCGAATACCACCGGGCCGCGTTCGGGACGCCGGTCGGCGGAGAGCGCGCGCTTCCATGGGGCGACCGGGTCCAGGACAAGGTGCCGGGCAACTTCGACTTCGAGCGCTGGGATCCGGAGCCGGTCGGACTGCACCCTGAAGGCGCGAGCGCGTTCGGCGTGCACGATCTCGTCGGCAACGGCTGGGAGTGGACGAGCACCGTGTTCGGGCCGTTCGACGGCTTCACGCCACTGCCCTCGTATCCGGAGTATTCGGCCGACTTCTTCGACGGCGAGCATTTCGTGATGAAAGGCGCCTCGCCGCTCACGGCACGCGGCCTCGTGCGTCGAGGGTTCCGGAACTGGTTCCGGCCCCGATATCCGTACGTGTACGCCACGTTCCGCTGCGCGGGGGAGGCGTGATGTTCGCACCGGAACGCCTGTCGCTCTCGCCTGACTCTGCAACGTTCGCGTCCGAGGTCGGGGAGTACCTGCTCAGGACTCCGCGGCAGCTGCCGTCGCGCTTCTTCTACGATGCGCTCGGGTCGGCACTGTTCGACGCCATCTGCCGTCTGCCGTGGTATCGCGTGACGAGAGCTGAAACGGCGCTCCTCGCACGCCACGGACGCCGCATCTGCCGTGGACTCGAGCAGCCGCTCAACATCGCTGAACTGGGCTGCGGCAACGGCGAAAAGCTCGCAGTGCTGCTCGAAGGGGCCGACGAGCCGATCGATCGCGTGCACCTGATCGACATCTCGCCGGCGGCGCTGACGAACGCACGCAACCGGATCGCGCCACTCGTGTCCACGGAGATCACGACCTTCCAGGGCACCTACGAGGACGGGCTCGACGGATTGCGCCATCACCGCCGCGAGGGCGCGTGGCTCGTGCTGTTTCTCGGGTCGAACATCGGCAACTTCGACCCGCCGGCAGCGCGCGACCTGCTCCGGCGCATCCGCGCGTCGCTCGAGGAGGGCGATGCCCTCCTGCTCGGCACCGACCTCGTGAAGCCGGCGCGCGACCTGCAGCTCGCCTACGACGACCCGCTGCAGGTGACCGCCGCGTTCAACCGCAACCTGCTGCGCCGCATCAACGACGAGCTCGGTGGCACCTTCGATCTCGACGCCTTCGCGCATCGCGCGGTGTGGGACAGCGACAACCGGCGCGTCGAGATGCACCTGGTCAGCACGCAGCGGCAGCTGGTGCGCATCGCTGCGATCGACCTGGAGATCACGTTCGAACGGGACGAATGGATCTGGACCGAGAGCTCCTACAAGTGGGACGCCGCCACCATCCTGGCCGACGGCCGGGAGGCCGGTTTCCGCAGCGGCGAGCAGTGGATCGACTGCGACGCGAAGTTCGCGCTCACCCGGTTCACGGTGTGACGGCGAGGTCGCGCAGGAACGTCGCGGCGATCTCGGGGATCGACTGGTGTTCCACATCCGCCTTGTAGTTCAACCGCTGCATCGCCTCGTTCGTGAACCGGCCCGAGAGTTCCTGGAGGGCGTCGGCGAGCCCGGGAACGTCGCGGAGCCTGTCCTCGCGCACGGCCAGGCAGACTTCGTACGGCGGGAAGGCGCGGCGGTCGTCGTCGAGGATCGTCAGGTCGGCGCCGGTGAGCAGGCCGTCGGTTGCGTTCGCCGCAATCATGCTGACCTGCCCCTGCTCGAGCGCGCGGTATAACAGACCGAGGTCCATGCTGCGCGGCGGACTGGTCCATCGAAGTCCGTAGGTGCGATCGAGCGCCGCCAGGCCATCGGGCCGCTGCTCGAACTCGTAGCCGGCGCCAAGCACCCATCCGCCGGCAGCTGCGGCGGCCTGCGTGAGCGTCTTCACCTGCCGCGAACGCGCCGCGGCACCGGCGACGACCATCGCGAAGCCGTTGTTGATCCCCAGCGGATCGCGCCACTCGATCTGAAACCGCCGGCGGTACTCCTCGCGCACGCGCGCAAGCGTCGCAGCCGGATCGTTCGACTCGCCCTGGAGGTTCAGCACCGCCGTCAGCGCCGTGCCGGTGTACTCGGGATACAGGTCGATGCTGCCGCTGACGAGCGCCTGGTGCGCGAGCAGCGTCCCCCCGAGATTGAGGCGCCGTTCCACCGATCGCCCAAGACGCCGCTCGAGCTGCTGTGCCACGATCTCACCGAGCACCACCTGCTCCGTGAAGTTCTTGGAGCCGACGCGGATCGGCTGTGGCCCGTCCGTGCGCCCACCGCACGCCGCGAGCGCGGCGAGGGCTACTGCGGCCGCGACAACCTTCGCTCCACCCATCCGAGTCCCCCGTCTGCCACGATCGCCATCAGCGCGGCAGGAATGGCGCCCGCCAGAATCTGAGCGGTGTCGACCGACGCGACGCCGCGGAAGATGAACACGCCGAGACCGCCTGCACCGATCGCCGCCGCGATCGTAGCCGTGCCGATGGTTGTCACCGTCGCCACGCGAACGCCAGCAAGGATCGTGCGTGCGGCCAGCGGCAGCTGGACTTCGCGCAGGATCTGCCCGCGCGTCATGCCCATTGCCTCGGCCGCTTCGATAATTGCCGCATCGACGCTCACGATCCCGGCCGTCGTGTTCCGCAGGATCGGCAGCAGCGCGTAGAGCACCAGCGACACGATCGCCGTCCGCGCCCCGATCCCGCCGATGAGCGGGACCGGGATGAGGAATCCCAACAGCGCCAGGCTTGGAATCGTCTGCACGACGCTCGCGGATCCGAGAATCCAGCGGGTCGCCCCGGCGCGGCGACTGAGCCAGATGCCCCCGGGCAGGGCGATGGCCACAGCCATGGACATCGCCACGGCGACGAGCGCAAGGTGCTCCAGGGTCAGGCGGACGATGTCGGCAGTGAGGTCGGCACGCATGAGCGGATCAGAGCGTCGCGAGCAGCGCTCGTGCCTCCGGCGCGTCGACGCGCGGGAATTCCCCGGGCGTCGCAATCACCTCGATACGTCCGGCGGCGAGCACCGCGATGCGCGTCCCGACGCGAAGCGCCTCGCGGATGTCATGGGTGACGAACACCGACGTCTTGCCGAGCTGCTGCCGCAGTTCCAGGAACTGTGCCTGCAACTCCCAGCGCGTGACCGGATCGAGTGCGCCGAACGGCTCGTCGAGCAGCAGCAGCGGCGGATCGGCGGCGAGCGCGCGCGCGACCCCAACGCGCTGTCGCTGGCCGCCAGAGAGCTGGTGGGGATACCGTGCGCGGAACTCGACCGGCGCCATGCCGACCATCTCGAGCAACTGGTCCACGCGGCGATCGATCCGCGCACGGTCCCACCGTTCGAGCCGCGGCACCAGGCCGACGTTTCCCGCAACGGTGAAGTGCGGAAACAGCCCGACGTCCTGGATCACGTACCCGATGCTGCGCCGCAGACGCACCGGATCCCAGTCGCCCGTCGGTCGATCGTTGACGACCACCGCCCCGCTCGTCGGACGGATCATCCCGTTGATCAGGCGGAGCGCGGTACTCTTGCCGGAACCGCTGCGGCCGAGGAGCACCAGGGTCTCCCCTGCGTCGACTGCGAGATTCAGACGCTGAAGCACACGGCGTCCGCCGATCGTGTAGTCGACGTCGCGGAATTCGACGAGGGGCATGCGGCGCGACGCTCTCCCTCAGGGCCGCCGCGCGACGAGGACTTCGTACGACCCGGGTTCCAGCTCCGAGTGGTCGAAGCGAACGGCCTCTGGCACGAAGCCCACCTCCGAAAGAAACTCCAGCCACTCGGCCCGCGAGAACAGCCCCTCGACGTGCCGATCGTGCTCGACGCGGACGGTGCCGTCCTCCGTGCGCAAGGCCAGGATGTATTCGACGCGGTATTGCGTGTCGCGCGGATCGGGGTCCCACGTCCACTCCAGGAACCGCACGCCCCGCGCGCCGCGATCGCTGCCGCCATGGTCGGTGTTCGATTTGAAATTGTCGCGCAGGCAGTCCGGCGCGAAGAGGGCGGCGCCCCCCGGCCGCGTGTGCAGGTAGGCGGTTTCGATGGCGAGACGCAGGTCGGTGGCTGTTGCCATGTAGCCGACCGCATCGTGGACGAAGACCGCGTCGAACTGGCGCCCGAGTCGGACCGTGCGCATGTCGCCCGCCACGTGCTCACAGTCAGGATTGAGCGCCTGGCTCACCTCCCGCATGCCGGCTGACGGTTCGACGAGCACCATGCGGAGGCCCGCCTTCATGTGCGATGCGTTGTTGCCGCCACCGCTCCCGAGTTCGAGGATCGTCTCGAGTGGTCCACAGGCTTTGCGAAGGGTGCGCACGTAGAACGCTGCCTCCTCCTCGTAGTCCGACGGCGGCGACAGCAGGGGCCACCAGGAGGCGAGGTCGTCATACATTCTCATGGGACTTCAGTAGGGTCGGGTCTGCTGTAGGGTCGGGTCTTAAGACCCGGCCTCTACTTACAGGAACACGTCGTCCGGCCTCAGGCGTTCTGCCACGCGAACGGCGCATAGTG
Organism: uncultured Acidobacteriota bacterium; assembly: GCA_963748265.1. Lineage (GTDB taxonomy): Bacteria > Acidobacteriota > Vicinamibacteria > Vicinamibacterales > CAVVIG01 > CAVVIG01. The sequence continues at coordinate 120,580 of CAVVIG010000012.1, forward strand.
GCCGTTGTTCCGCTTCGTGTCATCGTCCCATTCGAAGCCGAGGGCGTGGACATGGCTCTTGGACGCGCGACACAGCGCCAGCCAATCGTTGGCGGGGTGTCCTGTGTTGCCGATGTGGAGCGGCTCGGTGGCCGACGGGTTGATGCCCATCACGCCTTCGGCGCCCATGTCCACCTTGCCCCCGGCAGTAACCGACCACGTCACGCCGCTGCGCTCGAAGCGGATCGGCGCCGATTCGACGCCTGCAAACGATCCGACGAGCCCGCTGAGGGCAGCCATCGGTCCGCCGATCGTGCCACTCAGGATCGTGCTGATGGCATCCCGCTGCTCGACGGTCGCGCGATCGTCGACGATGACGCCAACCGACCAGTTGCCCTGCCCCATCGGACCGGGCGTAAATCCGAGCATGATGAACCCGAGCCCGTCCAGCGACACCGACCCGTAGACGCCGCGCTCAATCTTGTACCCCATGGCAAACGTGCACGAGCCATGGCTGGGAGCAACCGCCATCTGCCCGAGGATGCACGGGCAGACGAAGTCGCAGCTGCAGGTCTCGTAGTACTGGCCACTGAGCTTCCACGACGTCGTTGTCGCCATCGCCATCCTCCTGCGGGCCTTATAACACGAACCCGCCGCAGCCGGCTCGTGCGATGTCAGCGCGCGATCATCACACCGCCCGCGATCATCAGCAGGATGCCGCTGATGCGGCTCCCGTGGCGGCCGAACAGCCCGAGCTTCTCGAACGCCACGAACACGGTGAGCGCCAGGATGACCGCGAGGTTCATCACGCCGCCGACGAACAGCAGCAGCATCAGCGCCCAGCAGCAGCCAAGGCAGTAGAGACCGTGATCGACGCCGGTGCGAAAGGCGCCGGCCATGCCGTCGCGCCAGTGGTTCAGCAGAAAGCCGAGCGGCGACTGGCACGCGCGAAGACACGCCCGCTTGAACGGCGTCAGCTGGTAAGCACCGGCGGCGATCAGCAGTGCCCCGCCCAGCCGGGGGCTCGCCATCTCCATCATCGGTGTCATGAGGAGTCGGCTGCCGAGCACCCGCTGCAGAACCGTGGCGAGCACGCTGAAGAGCGTCCAGACCGTGACGTAGCCGGCCGCGAGCGCGTAGGTGGTGCGCGTCGGGTTCGAAGCCTGCCGGCGTCGCGCGGCCGACCCGTGGAGGAGAACCATCGGCGCGGCGGACGGCAGCATCATGCCGATCATCATCACCGCCCACATCGCCCACAGCAGCAGCACGTGCGACGCGTCCCAGAGGGGTGTCATCATCCAGCGGCTCGCGCCGGTCATCGGGCCGTACATGTCGCGCGCCAGGACGACGATCCACGCCCAGGACACCGCCGGCACGGCGACGAGCAGCACGAACAGCACGCTCCGCGGCGACTCCAGCGCGGACTCGAGCAGCGTCGTTGCGGGCTCGCTGGCTGGCGCGGTGCCGGTCACGCGACCATCATACGGTTGGCAACAGGGCGGCTGCCCCTTGTGTCATTCGCGCCTGGAGGACTGGTCTTTATCGCCAGTCGCCAGCCGCCACGAATGCCGCCCAGTAGAACGGGTGGGTGCTCTCGCCGCGCGCGCGACGGCCCTGGACCATTCGGAGGCTGGCGTCGTGCACGGCATCCGCACTGCTCAGGCGCCGCTGGAATCGCCCCTCGTAGAGCGCACGCATCCAGGCGCGCGCCGACTGGTCTTCGACCGACCAGAGGCTCATGATGATGGTCCGCGCGCCGGCGATCTGGAATGCACGGCGCAGTCCGAACACTCCCTCCCCAGCGCGTATCTCTCCCAGCCCTGTATCGCACGCGGAGAGGACTGCCCACTCCGTGCCCTGCAGGTTGACCGACGCCACTTCCTCTGCCGTCAGGATGCTCTCGCCCTGCCCAGGTCCCGCCGCGCTGCGCCGGTTCGCGCCGGCAAACGCCAATCCCGAAAACAGCAACGGATTCTCGTCCGGCAGCAACGGGCGAGATGCCGGTGCCAGGCCACCGACACCGCGCGTCACCGGCGATGCGGGCGCGCACGGTCCGCCAAGGAAGAAGCCGTGAGTGGCAAGATGCACCACTCGGCGGCCTGCGAACGCGCGCGTCACCGCCGCCTTGCCAGCTGCGCGGCCGCTCAGGACGGTGACGTCGGCGGCTCGCACCCCGTCGGCGTCCGTCTCAGGCGACACAGACGACCAGATGCGCGCGATGTCCTGGACCTCGGCTCTCGCGCCGGGCAGATCCTCGAAGCGGAGCATGTTCGGGCTCGCACAACCCGAGCGCAGCACGTTTGTCTGCTCGACTTTCGCCGCCTGAAGGTCGTATGCAGGGCCCCCGACCGCCAGCAGGCCACGTCCCTGGCGCGGCACGTCCTCCGGCACCAGGTCTCGCTCAGTGGAGAGCAGATGAACGATTGGGCCGCTCTCCACGAGGTACGCGACGGTCCTGTCGGAAGCGCTTCGAAGCTCACGAGGTTGATCGCGCCGTCCGGTACCACGAAGACATGCGACGCGCCGGCCAGATACGGCTGCAGCGGATCCCAGATCTTCTGTCTGAGTTGCGCTCCGGCGCTCCGGTAGGCCCGCAGCGCGTCGGTTGGCGACTGCAGCAGCGTCTGTCCGGAAGCCTCCCGCCGCCAGGCAGAAATGAGTGATTCCACCACTGAGGCGCCGCCCAGGGGCACGACCTCAACGTTCGCCTGCACGTTCGAGACGATGAACGCGAGGTAGGCGGGGCGCAGCGTCAGGACAGGTCGGCCCTGCCTGGTGGTCACGGCGGTCCGGTCGTACCGCACGAACGACACCAGTACCGCGCCAGCGGGCAGCGCTCGTCGTACGTCGTTCAGTCCCACTTGAGCGTGCGCCACTTCCGCACGATCAGTCAGGCTGCGTTCTGCGAGCGCGCGCTCTGCGTCCTCCTTCTGTCGGGAGGCAGCGTCGAGCATGGCACGCGACACCGAACCCGGCTCCTCGATGCTGCGAAGCATGAGCTTCGCAAAGCGTGCGCGGGCGGCGGCGACCGTATCGCTCAACGACTCCATCTCCGAGGAGGCGCCCACAGCCAGGCGGGCCCGCGCGGCAAGTTCGTCGAGGATGACCGCTCGGGACTGAATCACCTGGTCAGCGACGGCCGCCACATCCACATCACCCTGCGCTGCCGCGATGGAGATGGCGACATCCAGTCCGCGCGGACGCTTGTCGGCGTACGCCATTGCCTGCCGCTCAGGGAGATACCTGATCGTGAATCGCAGATGGTCGCGGCCGATGCGCTCCGAGGCAAGCGCTTCCTCGAGGGCGACCCCGGGTCGCGCGGCCATGAGGTCCGCCCTGGCGAGATCGACTTCGGCCTCTGCAACGAGGGGATGGTTCTCACCGAAGATCGTGGTACGCAGCCCCAGCGCCTCCTCGAAGCTGCCCCGCGCGATCTCAGGTGTGCCGTTCCCGAGCTCGAGCCGGCCCCGAAGAGCGAGAGCTCTCGCCATGTGATCGGGCTCATCGCCGGCGCCGACGCGCTGGTAAATCGTGATCGCGCTCCGCACGCGAGCGAGCGCCCCGGCCGCAGCCCCCGATCGGCTCAGCATCTCGGCGATGTTGGTCAACGTCCACGCGACATCCGGGTGATCGGACCCCAACGTCTGCATCCGCAGCTGCAGCGCCTGTTCGTACAACGTTCGCGCGGCAGGAGTACGCCCGCGCGAGGCGACGACCTCCGCGAGAGCATCCAGGCCGCGCGCGACGTACGGATGTGTAGGCCCGAGACCATTCGTCCAGCGGCGGACGGCGTCCCGCTGCAGCCGCTCGGCCAGGGCGAGGTCGCCCATGTCGGCAGCCACCAGCGCCTGGTTGTGGATGTTGGTCGCGATGCGCTGATCGTTGGGAGTGAGGCACTTCTGGTAGAGGGCCAGTGCCGCAGCATTCATCTTCTGCGACTGGAGATAGTTCCCCACGTCCCGCTCGATCTCGGCGGATTCGCCCAGCAGGTTCGCCCTGTCCTGATGACACTCGCTCAATGACTGCTCCGCTATCGGGAGCGCGCGCTGCATCAACTGTCTCGCCGAGGTCAGATCGCCGAAGTGACGGGAGGCAATCGAGAGGAATCGCAGCACGCTGGCGAAGTCGGGGTGCCCTGGCCGCAAGGAGCGTTCGGCCATGCTCAGTGCCTGCGACCCAATCGGATCGCGCTGCACCGATGTCGCCCAGAAGAAACGACAGCTCGCCCCGCAGCTGAATCGCGAGACGGATGTCCGGATGGTCGGGCGGCAACAACCGTTGGCGGATGGCCAACACGCGTTCCAGTAAGGCCGCACCCTCCTTGTACCAACCGTCGTACTCCGGAGGGTCGCCGTCACGAAGAGCGTGTTGGCTGTTGCCAGATCGGAGGCGGCTCCCTCGGCTCGCAATCCTCGCGCTTCACCCAGCAGCCGGTCTGCCTGTTCGTACCGCTGCTGCCTGATGAGAGCCGACGCCAGGTGATCGCAGCCGTCTGCCACGTCAGAGGCCTCGCCGCTGCGGCGGCGCAGCGCCAGGCTGTTCTGGAGGAGCGGCAGGGCCTGATTCAGCTCGCCACGGTCGGTGAGAATCAGGCCCAGGGTGTCGAGCGACGCGGCTTGTGAGCGGACATCTGCCGGCTGCCGGCGTTCATGGATGTCCACTGCACGCTGTGCGAGCGACACCGTGTCGGCCTGCGCCGAGCGCCCATTCCGCAGCCGCGCCATCGCGAGCAGGTTCAGTGCGTCGGCCGCCTCGAGGGAGTCTGTGGCGAACTGCCGCTCGACAGTGGCCAACCATGCCGATGCTGACCGATCTGCGTCCTCATACCGACCGGCCGCTAACGCCGATCGAACGAGCTCTGGCGCGCCCGTGCCCGGCGGCTCGACTTGCGCGCCGGCTCCGCGCGCGCCGCCCAACGCCCAGAGCAGCGCTCCAATGACGACGCCGATAGACCGGCTGCGCGCGCCCATGCCGTACGGTGCCGATGCTACTTGGCCGGCGTGAAGAAGCCGGGCATCACGCTGCCAACCTTCCAGGAGATCCGTCAGCGCGTCGATGGCCTTGATAAGTAGCAACAGTGCAGCCTTGGCCGCGGCGGGATTCGGCGCGCGGCGGCTTTCAGGCTCTTCGTTGCCGTGTCGAACTCCTTGAGCGCCTCGGACACCTCCCAGATGCCGATGACGCCGCTGCCGGGGTTCGCCGCGTGATGCTCTTCCCAAACCAGATGAGTGAGCACGTTGATCGCGTCGGCCTGCGTAACCCCGGCGGGCAACGCGCCCGACATGAGGCCGGCGACTACATCGAGCAGCTTCGTCGGGATACCGCCGCCGAAATCTGGATCTTTCGCCATTGCGTCTCCTTCTGGTCTGCGGGCGTTATGGGTTTTCGAGAGCCGGCCAACCTGTTTCCTGCGGCATCCGGAGGCCCGTGTAGAACGAATCGATGACGACTGGAGTGATCTGGGAGACCGTGCCGTATGGAGGTCTGTACAGCACGCTTACCCCGCCGAACCCATCGGGATTGCTTTGTGGTTCTGCCTTCTTGTGCGGAATCAGCAGTGCCAGCGCGGTTCGCAGATCCTTCGCCCGCTGATCGAGCATTGCATCGTCCGGGATCGAGTCCACCATCTCACCGCACATCAGAGGAACGTCCACCAGTGCCGGATCGCCGGCGGTCAGGTCGCTTCCGTTGAACGGAGCGATGACCCCTGACCCGATCAGCGTGGCCCTGTCGGCTCGCGTAAGGAGGTGCTGGGCGAGAGCCGTGAGTTTATTCCTGGTTGCTGGCACTGCCGATAGGCGCAGCACCGCCCATGGCACAGATGTCAAATGCGAGATGCGACCGAGGGCCCGTTGCTTGACATAGAAATCGACGAGCCGGTTGCACATGCTCTTGGCTCTGGCCGACGCCGGCGACACTTTGAGATCCTTCAGCAACTCCTCGTAGGGCCACACGAAATCCGGAGCGGTTCCCCCGATAGGCACGAGCGATTGCGACGCGACGAGATAGCTCGTAACGTCCCGGAGTTCGAACGCCGTCTCCAGCGTCGACATCCAGCAGTCCTGGAACACAACGACTTCCACCTTTGGGTTCGGGCTGACCGAGTCCTCGATCGCATCCGCGGCGTCCGCCGCGCCGGACGTTGGCGGCGACAGAGCATTCACAGCGCGTGGCGCTGGCTGATCCTTTGCCCGCTCTGCCATGAACTGCTCGAACGCCTCCCTTAACTCTTGTAGACCCGGGGGCCTCGGGATGGTGATGGGCCCGCCCGGCTCGAACAGACCGGCGGGACCAAAGCTGTGCCCCCAGAAGAAGATCGCGTAGTGGTCCGCGGGACACCACTTGTATGCCCACTTGAGGAAGCATCCGAGGTCGCTCCCGGTGGCCACCGGTGTCGAGTAGGACAACGAACACCCCGGAAAGAAATGCGCCCAGGTCGCGGGTCTGTGCAGCACCGATGCGAACGGGAGCTTCGATGGATTGGCCCAGACCGTGCGATACGCCACATGGGTGTTGACGGCATCAAAGTTGGCGGCCTTCAGAGCAGCGAGCGTGACATCGAGTTTGACGTCCAATCCTGTCTCGGGATAGGAGACGCCCGCATCCTGCTGGGCGACGTAGTAGAAAATGGCTCCCCACTTCTTTCTCTTTGGAGGAGACACATTGCCCCAGAGCCAGGCGACGAACTCCTCCGCGACCGAAAGAATCCGGGCAAGCAGTTGCTGCATCGTGTGCCTCGCTACCGCGCGGGGTTTTCCACCGTGAGCTGACGTACCCAGAGCCCGCGCGCGCGCTCGCGCGCGTTCGTCAGAGGCGATGTGAACAGCCGCGAGAGGCCGGAGTCTGGTGTCTGCGCAGGCGACGCAGGTGTCAGCCCGCCGACACCGCGGAGTCGTTCCAGCGTCTCACGCGACAGCGATTCGCTCGCGACCTGTACCCCTTCCTTGGGGACCGGCAACCGCGCAAACGCCTGCTCCAGCGACTCCACCGGTTCCGGGCTCGCGAACACCAGGAAGTGTTCACGCTCCCCTTCGCTCGTCACCAGCCATCGAGTCGAACCGGGGACGGTCACTTCTTCGCCGGCCGGCAGCGGGTTGCTCAATCGCTGCCCTGGCAGCGGGAACAGCAGGAACGCAGCCCCCTTTTCGTCTTCGTCAACGACGTAGACATGCACGGGCACGGACGCGTGCAGCTTCAGAAACAGTTGATCGCCAGGTGTCAGCCGCGCATCCGCCTGAAGCCGTTCCTCGCCGTTACGCCCCGCCCGGTAGAACGCCGCCTCGATGTCGTAACCGCCCGCGCTCTCCGCCGTCGCGCCAGACGCCGCACCGACCGTAGCGCTTGCTTCAGTCTGCGTTGCCGGCGGAGTCACTTCGCTGCGTTGCAGCAATCCGGCCACCGTGATCGCACCGGCCAGCAGGACGGCGCCGGCAGCCAGAGCGATCGCGCGGCGCGGCACCCGGGTCCTCGCGGTGGAGGCCCCACTCGGCGACGCAGGCAGCGATGTGACGCGCACGAGCGCATCTTCGAAGGCACCAAGGCTGGCGAACCGCTGATCCGGTTCGGTCGCCATCGCCTTCTCCACCGTGCGCACGAAGTCGTCCGGCAGGTCGGGCCGCGCGTCGCGCAGATGCCGGCGATCCAGCTTGTGTGCCGAGACAAGTTCGTCGAGCGATCGCCCGCTGACGGGATAGCTTCCCGTCACGAGGTGATACAGCAGCACGCCGAGCGCGTAGATATCGCTGGAAGCTGTTCGCGGCCTGCCCCCGAGCACCTCCGGCGCCAGGTACAGCGGCGTGCCGGCCAGGCGACCCTCGCCGCCCGGGGACTTCCCCGTCAGGGCATGCCCCGCGCCGAAGTCCATGAGCACGATCCGCCCGCCGGCTTCCCGCATGACGTTGTGCGCCTTGAGGTCGCCGTGCACGACCCCCGCCTGGTGCACAGACGCCATCGCGCGGCAAAGATCGCGGCCAATCAGCGAGGCTTCCTCCGCACCGAACGATCCCTGGGTCCGCAGGAGTTCCTCGAGCGTCCGCCCTTCCACGAGTTCCATCCACAGACCGGGACGTTCATCCGTCTCGTCGACGCCGTGGACCCGGACGACGTTCGGATGGCGGACGCGGGCAAGGAGCCGCGCTTCCGCGAGGATGCGATCGGCACCCGCCGTCCCCGCAGTGCCCGCCGCCGCCAGCTTCAGCGCGACTTCGACGCCGAGACGGCTGTCGCGGGCGCGATACACCGTGCCAAACGAGCCGTGCCCAATCGTGTCGAGGATGGTGAGATGTCCCCAGCTCGCCGGCGGACCGTCGCTGGTGGCGCTCTCGGGCGGAGCGGTCGTCGAGGTCCGCTCGTCCCCCCGATCGACGCTGCGAAGAGCCGCGAGCAGCTCCTGCAGTTCCTTGACTGCGTTCGGAGGATCCGACTGGTCCATGTCCGCCTCCTCGCACCGCGCGGGCGGTGCTCCGATGACGACGTCAAGCCTGGCCACTGATCGACTCGAGCAGCCACGCCTTCGCGGCCTTCCAGTCACGCATCACGGTCTCGGGCGAGACATCCAGCACGGCGGCTGTCTCCTCGACGCTGAGACCAGCAAAGAAGCGCAGTTCGACGACGCGGCCCTTGCGCTCGTCCCGTTTCGTCAGCTCCGCCAGCGCATCGTCGAGCGCGAGAAGATCGCGACCGGGCTCGATACCCGCGACGTTGATGTCTTCATCCAGCGAGATGCGGATCGCACCGCCGCCGCGCTTCTGATAGCCCTTCGACCTGGCGTGGTCCACGAGGATCCGCCGCATCAGGCGCGCGGCCATCGCGAGGAAGTGCGCGCGGTTCTGCCAGTTCACGCGATGGACGTCGACGAGCCGCATGTACGCCTCGTTGACGAGTGCCGTGGCCTGCAGGCTGTGCCCGCCACGTTCGCCCGCCATGAAGGCTCTCGCGATGCGGTGTAGTTCGTGATGAACGAGCGGGACCAGACGACGCAGAGCTCCCTCGTCGCCTGTTCCCCAGGCGAGCAGGAGCTCGGTGACAGCGCCCGTGTCGTCAGGTATGGCGAGGGGATTGTACGCCGGGAGATACGCGGTTTCCGTGATATTTGCGGTGGTCATCGGACTATCCCGTCCATGCACGCGCGAGCGCCGGGAGGTCCTGTGGTGAACCTCCCGGCACTCCGTTCGTTTCAGCGCCTACCGGTTCGAGTAAACGAACTGCCGTCCGGTGCGGTCGCCGGGCGTGAAGAGCGCCATGATGCGCGGCGGCGATCCGGCGGAGGCCGGCGACCCGAACACCACTGAGTACTCGTTCTCGTCGGAGTCGCGATCGCGCTCCGTCGGGATGGTGATGAACATCGAGTAGGGCTTGCCGGCCGCGTTGGTCAGCTGGAGCACGTTACCGGGGAGCGGGCGGAACACGTAGCTGCCAGGTCCCAACGCGATGCCCGGCAGCGCAACGGGGGCGCTGAAGGTCAGCCGGTGATCCCCGTACCGGTCCATGCGCGTGCCCTCGACTGTGACCATCTCCCGGAACTTCCGGGTGTTCTGCGCCTGCATCGTCGTGCCTGCGCCAACGGCCGTTGCCAGAAGTACTGCCGCCGCCAGCGTCGTCTTGATCCTCATCACGTCCTCCTCTGCCAGTTCCGTGTTGCCGTAAAAGCTGTCTTGCCGAAGGAGGCGGGAACGGGCAGGCGAAACTGGCATGGAGAACGGACAGGGCCTTGGATGAGCCGGATTGGGCGCACGGCCGGGCCGGCCCCCGTTACGAATGTGGAGGCGCGATCTCGTCGAGCCGGAGGGCGTCGAGTGGAGCGCCCCCAGCCTATAATCGCCGCTACCTCAGCCCCAGGAGCCCATCGTGGAAGACACCGAGCCTCCCGTTCGTTCAGGCGTCACCGAGGTGAAGGCCAGTTACGGGGAGGCGCTTCGCGTCATCGGCACGCAGGACCAGAACGGCAACCACATCGGCATCGTCCTCGTCTCGTGGGCCGGGCTGCGGCTGGTCGGCCTCGTCGTCCGGCTGATCGGCCTCGCGCTGGTCCTGAGCCTCGTCGTCGTGCGCCAGCCGCTCGCCTGGCTGCCCGTCCCCGACACCGCGCCCGGCCTGTTCGTCGCGCTCCGCGACTGGGAGATGGTGTCGGGCACGGTGTGGGCGATCGCCTTCTTCTGGTATCTCGTCTACTTCGCGATCGCACAGTTCAAGAGCAGCGTGTTCGTCGGCCAGTCCGGTGCCGAGATCCACCTCGCGCGCCACAAGAAGATTGTCGATACCATCCGCTTCGGCGAGTTCCGCGTCATCCTGGACCCGCGCGTGTATCCGCTCGCCGTCGTGTCGACCAAGTACTTCCTGCTGCCCGCCGCACGCGTCGAGGCGACGACGAAGGACAACATCACGCTGACACACACCGGTGCGTTCTTCCTCCGGGTGAAGGACAGCTTCCGGCTGCTGGTGAAGGGCGGATTCCCCCGCTTCCTGCAGCAGCTGGAGAAGCTGCACGCGTCCACGATCCAGGAGGAAGCGCTGCGGATCCCGGCGACCGAGTTCAACCGGTTCCTGATCGATCCGGTCGGCATCCGCGGTCGGACCGTCGGCCAGAGCATCACCGAGCGGCTGCGGATGCTGGAACAGTCGGACCTGTCGGTCGACTCGCTGACCGAGATGTCGGAGATAGACGAGCTCGATGTCTCGGGGTTCGACCTCGCCGAGCCGGCCATGCCCAAGCGCCGCTCCATCCTGCCCCGCCTGCAGGATCTGGCGGAGGACTACGGAATCGACATCATCGACTACCTGCCGACTAAGAACGCCGTGCCGAAGGAGTTCCTCGAGACCCTGGCCGTTCCGCTCATCTCCTCTCTCACGCGTCTCGACCAGGCGACCGAGGCGCTCAAAGAAATCATCGGCGAGGAAGTGGAAGAGGAGATCGCGGCGAAGGTGTCGACCAAGCAGCTCGCGCTGCTCGAGATCCGGAAGATCATCCAGGAAATCAAGGCGGTGAACGACACGCTCGCAAACGAGGACAACCGTCACGCGATCGTCAACGCCCGCACCACCGCCATGCGCAACATCGCGGAAGGGCTCCTGGCGACCGTCCTGGCGACCATCGAAGGGCTGCGCGCCACCGTCCGGGCGCAGCACATCGACACGGCCGGCCTGGAGCGCTACTTCGGCGAGATGGAGTCGCTGCTGACGCACCTCGAGCAACACGTCGAGTCCTATGTCCCCGTGCTGAGCGCCGTGATCGTGGACGCGGTCAGCGACGGTGCCATCGTGCCGGACGTCGACATCTTCGATCGCGTGCTGGTCAGCACGGGGACCCGCCAGGCGCTCGAAGGCCTCAAGGCCGAGGGCGAGATCGATCCCGAGCGTCTGCGGACCGTGACGCAGGGCATCGAACGGCAGACCGCCGGGATCCAGATCGACGACGTGATGGACCGCATCCGCCGCTCGCTCGAGGAGGTCCGCATCGATTCGGGCATCTCCACGGTCGCCTACCAGCCCGACAAGGTGATGGCGCGCATCACCGAGATCGAGAAGGATGCCGGCGTCACCGAAGTCGAGCCGGCGACCGCCGCATCTTAGGAGCAATGGCGATGACCAACGTCCGCAACATCGTCGAGCGTCACGTGGGAGAGATCACCGACGAAGCGCTGACGACCGCGCGCGGCGCGGCCGACAAGGCGATCAGTTCGGGGGCCGAGCGCGCATCACAGGCCGTGCAGGCCCGGCTCACGCGCATCGTCGGCGTCGTCGAGAAGGCCACCGCGGGCGACTTCCGCCGGTTCGTCGGCGTCAACGAGAGCGAGATCCTCACGTTCGTGCCCGATCGCCGAAGCATCTCCGGCATCGCGGCCATGTCGCTCGGCTTCTTCTTCCTGACCATCCTGCCGTCCGGATGGAAGGTCCTGTCGGCGATCTTCTTCCTGTCCGGGCTCACGCACTTTCTGATCGGGTACGTGGCGAACGCGAAGGTGGACGTGCCGGAGGGCTACGAGGGGGTCGTCTGCCGGTACGGCAAACCGACGCCGGAGCGGCAGGCGAGGCGAGGTCGCAACTGGCACCTCTGGTACCCGTATTTCATCCCCTTCCTCGTGTCGCAGCGCGACCAGGTGATCGACACGACGAACGCCGGCTTCACGGGCGACTTCGCGTCGATCTGGCTCCGTAACCAGATCGTCGTGCGCATCACGGACGCGCCGACCTTCATCACCAACACGTCGCCCGCGGCGGTGATGAAGATCGTGAACTTCTACACGTCGTACATCGTGCTGCGGATGATCGTGTCGGTTTCGGATTCGCGCGTGAAGTTCATGGGGCGCGATCGCCTGGACAACATGGTCCAGGCGCTGAACCGCTACCTGGGCGAACCGTGCGGCGTCAGCGCCATCCGGGCGACGATGCCCGATGCCGAGAACCCGATCCTCGACGACCTCGAGGATGTGCGAACGGGCCTGAAGAGCATCTCGGCAATGGCCGAGCGCAAGCAGGTACGGCTCGAGGCCGAAGTGAAGGTCGTCGAGTCGAGCATCCGCCGCGAGCGAAAGGCCGCCCGAAACGAGGCTCTGCAGCTCCAGCAGCAGCGCATCACGCTCGAAACGCACATCACCGAAGCGGTGAACACGCGACGGCAGGAGCTGCTGATCCATGCGCGGCAGCGGCTCGAGGAGAGCCTGTCCAAGGTGCAGGAAGAGGTCGCGACCTGGAAGGCGAAGGTCCAGAAGGCCCTGGCCCTGCGCGAGTCGCAAAGCGCGCTCGAGCGCGACCTCGACCTTCGCATCGCGCGAATCAAGCGGACGTTTCTCGAACGGCTGATCCCGCGGCAGGTGCAGGTGCTCGGCGTCGAGGGGCTCGGGACCGGCTTCGGCCTGAGCCTCGGCAACCGGCTGCTGAAACAGGTCACGGCGCCCGGCACCGAGACCGAAACGCGCGACGAGCCGGACGAGAGCTAGGCCCGCGAGCGTTCCGCGGACGTCACGACGGGTCCGCGACCCGCCGCCAGTGCGCCGACTGCTCCTTGTCCAGCGGCCAGATACGCCCGCAGCTGGCGCACTGGTAATAGTCGAGCGGCCGCTCGCGGCTCACGCGCTGCAGGTAGCGAATCGTGCCGCCGCAGTCATCGCAGTGCGCCAGATCGGCTGCCCGAATGTCTCGCTCCATCGTTCCTGGATAATCCACCCCACAAGTATAGGCAGTCGGTGCGACGATGGGTCTGCGGGCGCGTTTCGACGGCGTAACCCGTAACGGCTACCGAAGCTCCTTGCGCACCACCAGCTTCAACCCGGACCACACATCGTCGACCGCGCAGACCTTCACATCGACGAGCCCGAGCGGCAGCGCCACCTCCCGCACCACGTCCTCGGCGAGATCGGTCGCGAGGCCTGAAGCCTTCTTCGGCCACGACACCCAGAGCGAGGCGTCGGATCGCATCTGCCGTCGCATCGTCTGAAGGGACTTCTCGAGCGCTGCGCGCCTGGTGAAGAACGCGTGAATGACGTCAGCCGTCCGCGACAGGCGGCGCTCGAACGAGACACCGTCGGGCAGCGGGTCGAGCAGCGTGCGATAGCCCCCCGGTGCGAACGCGAGGTAGACGCGGCCACCTGGCTTGATCCCGAGCTTCCCCGCCAGCGGTGTCCCTGAGTACCCGGCCACTGGCCCTCGCTGCAGTCAACGCCGCCGGCGATGCCCGGCGCGTGCAGATCGTCGCGCCGCGTGCCGGGGCCGCCGCGTGTGCCGGCGCGCACAGGTGTGACCGCCGGGCACACCCTTCGCAAGGCAAGTTGCTTTACTATCAAGCACTTGCATGCGGGCCCATCCCTTGCTGCTCGCGCACGGCATGAGAACACTCGCACTGCTCATTGCGCTGCCGCTGCTCTCGTCGGCCGCGACCGCTCCGCAGGGACCTGACGCCCCGGAAGGGACGCCGATCACGTCGGCCCAGGTGTCCGGGATCGACGACGACCGACTGAGCCCCGGACTGCGGGAAGACATCCGGGCGCTCGTCAACACGAAGCTCGAATGGGAACGGGTCCGCGCGCTCGCCTCCCGCATCGAAGAAGAGCGGCCCGAGGTCGCGGCGTCCGTGCGCGCCATTCCCCTCTCGAGCGACAGCACCCGCGTCGTCTTCCTGGTCGCCCGTCTCGACGACGACGACGATGCAGGGCAGAACGTGAACGCGCGGTACACGATCGAGAGCGCCGCGATCGCCGGGGCCCCGGAGCCCGACGTGAGCCAGGGGCTGCGGGACGAGTATCCAGGCCCTCGTCGGCACTCGCGTCGACTCCGAGGTGCTGAGCGGAGTGACGGAACGGCTGCGCGGGGAGCTGCCCGGATATGACGTCAGCAGGCGGCTCTCGCGCGGGTCCGAACGCGGACAACTCCGCCTGGTGTTCGACGTGCAACCGGGCGAGGAGCTCCGCTGGCTCCACTTCCCAACGAACAAGTCGAAGCTGCTTTTCCATTCGGAGCAGGGCTGGGGCGGATTGCTCGACATCGACATCCGCAGCCGTAACCGCGACTGGCGTGTCGCGCCGATCTTCGCGCTCGACAACCGCGACGACCTCGTCGAGGAGTACAGCGGCATCGGCGCACGTGTCGAGACGCGGCGCATCGGAACCGAACGGCTCGGCGCCGGGCTCGAGGTGACGTACTTCGAGCAGACGTGGCAGGACGAAACGCTTGCGGCGCTGGCCCTGAATCCGAGCATCCCGGAAGCGTACCGCAACAGGACGACCGTCGCGCCGTCGGTGGCGTTCGCGATCACACCGCACCTGCGCGTCGGCGGCGGCGTGAGCATCAACGAGCTCGAATCGCTGTCGCGGTCGCCTGCGTCGCAGATGGCGAACGCAGCAACGTTCTCCGCCGGCTACGACCGCACGTGGCGGCGTCCGGAGGGCACGCACCGGCTCGAGACACTGTTCGACTTCCGCGCCGGCGCCGAGGCGCTGCAGAGCGACCTCATGTACAAGCGCTACCTGCTGAACGGGCGCTACGTTTACGAGTGGGGCCGCAACACCCTGCTCACGTCGGCGATGACCGGGGCCATCACCTCCGAGAACAATCAGGCGCCGCTGTTCGAGCGCTTCACGCTCGGCGATTCGTCGACCCTCCGGGGCTGGAACAAGTACGACATCGCGCCCGCAGGTGGTGACCGGGTGTTCCATGCCTCGGCCGAATACCGGAACCGGGGCTTCGCGTTCTTCTTCGACGCGGGGGTCGTGCGCGAGGCCGGCACGGACGGCAAGCCGCGGACGTCGGCCGGGTTCGGGTTTCATCGCGACGAGGTGTTCATCACGTTGGCTTTCCCGCTCAACACGGACGACCTGAATGTGATGTTCATGGCGGGGGTCCGCTTCTGAAGGTTCGACCGATCCCCTTCGCGCTGCTGGCGGTCTGCCTCGCGCTGCTGGCGGTCCGCCTGCACGCGCAGTCCGTCAGCGTGCGTGCGGCCGGCGGCGCGCTCCACGTCCGCGCACCGGGGTTCTCGTTCCTCAAGGGACAGCCGCTGGCCTGGCTGAAGGACGGGCGGGCCGTGCGGTTCGACTTCGTGCTGACCGTGCTCGCGCGGCCGGGCACGACGGCCACGGCGCGGGGCCTGGAACGCTTCACCGTGAGCTACGATCTATGGGAGGAGCGGTTCGCCGTCACCCAGTCCGGCACGGCGACGACGGCGGTATCGCACCTGACCGCGCGCGACGCCGAAGCCTGGTGCCTGGACCGCCTGGCGGTCCCGCTGTCCGCGCTGGGGCAGCTGGGTCGCGACACGCCGCTGTGGATCCGGCTCGAATACGATGCCAGCGGAGACGACGGGGCCGGCGCCGACGACACGGCGTTGACATTGCGCGGTCTGATCGATCGACTGAGCCGCCGCGAGGGACGTGAGCTGCGGGATGCGATCGAAGCCGGTCCCCTGACGCTCACGAACTGAGAACACGTGCGCCAACTTCGGACTCGCCTCATCGTCGCCTTCCTGGCGGCCACGGTCCTGCCGCTCGCCGCGACGATCTGGATTGCGATGTCGCTGCTCGACCGCAGCCTTGCCTACTCCACGAGCGGTGAGCTCGATCGACTGTCGCGTACGCTCGAAGGCACGGTGCGCCAGTTCTACCAGGGCGAGCGCGAGACGCTGAAGCAGGACGCCCAGGCTGGACGCCTCTCACCGACGGTTTATGCTCCGGCCCAAGTCGCCGAGTGGCCGCTGGCGGTGCGCGCGTTCTGGGACAGCGGCGACCAGGAGCGGTTCGTGCTCTCGGGGACGGGCGGCGACCACGTGGACTACCTGCGCCGGCACGATACGGGCGTCCACCTGTTTCGACGGCCGCTGCCTGGCGTCCACATGCAGGAACTGTCGGCGCAGGTGCGCGATTCGCGTGCGATCGTCGGCTCGCTCGAGACCCGCGACCTGCGGCGCGGCTTCACGCTCACGCTCCTGCTGCTGCTCGGCATCGTCTGGGCGGTGTCGCTCGCGCCGCTCGTGTTCATTGCGCACCGCATCAGCCGGCCGGTGAAGCAGCTGACGGCCGGTCTCTCAGCGTTCGCGGACGGCGACTGGGATCGGCGCATCGACATGGCGCGCGACGACGAGGTCGGGCGGGCGGTGGCGGCGTTCAACCACATGGCCGAACAGCTGCAGCAGAACCGGGAACGGCTGGTGCAGCTCACGCAGCTCGCGAGCTGGCAGTCGCTGGCACGCAAGACCGCGCACGAGGTCAAGAACTCTCTGACGCCGATCCGCCTGACCGTCGAGGAGATGCTCGCGCGTCAGCCCGCCGGCGAGAACCGCGCGTTCATGGATCAGGCCGCGCAGATCGTGGTGAGCGAGATCGACTCGCTCGAACGTCGCGTCCGCGCCTTCTCCGAGTTCGCCAGCGAGCCGCCGATCCATCCGGAGGCATTGGACCTGAACGCACTGGTGTCCGAGCGGGTCGCCCTGGTGCGATCGGCCCATCCCACGACGTCGTTCACGCTGCGGTTCGACTCGTCGCGACCGCTCGTGCGGGCCGACGCCGACCTGGTGAAGGGGATCCTGACGAACCTCCTGCAGAACGCCGCGGAGGCGGCGGGCGCAGGCGGCTCGGTCGTCGCCTCAACCAGGGTGGCAGATGCGCAGGCGACCGTCGACATCAGCGATTCGGGTGCGGGCATCGGGCCCGACGCGGCGGGCACGCTGTTCGAGCCGACCATTACCTTCAAGAAGCACGGCATGGGACTCGGCCTGTCGATCGCGAAGAAGAACGCGCTCCTCTCCGGCGGCGACATCGCGCTGGTCGAGGGAGAACTGGCTGGCGCCTGCTTCAGGGTGACGCTGCCGTGCGAGCGCCAGCCCTCATGACCCGCACGCGACACGTCGTCGTCGTGGACGACGAAGCGAACATCGGCCGATCGCTGCGGCTGACGCTCGAAGGCGACGGCTACAGCGTCAGCGTCTGCGATTCGATCGCGCAGTTCCGCCACCGCGGAAGGGCCCGCGCCGATCTGTACCTGATCGACGTCAGGCTGTCCGATGGATCGGGGATCGACCTGCTTCGCGCGATCCGCCAGGCCGAGGATCACACGCCTGTCGTGATGATCTCGGGGCACGCCACCATTCGGGACGCGGTGGACGCGACCCGCAGCGGCGCCTTCGACTTCCTCGAGAAGCCGCTCGCACGCGACCGCGTCCTCCTCGTCGTGCGCAATGCGGTCGAACGATCGGATCTGCAACGCGAGAACCAGCGGTTCCGTGAGATGGTCGGCGAGACACCGCGGATGATCGGCAGGAGCCCTGCCCTTCAGACTGCCGTGCGACAGGCGACGCAAGTGGCGCGATCGGACGTCAGCGTGCTGCTGACCGGCGAATCAGGCACGGGCAAGGAGCTGCTGGCAGCGCACATCCATCGGGAGAGCCCGTTTACGGCCGGCCCGTTCGTGAAGGTGAACTGCGCGGCGATTCCAACCGAGCTGATCGAGAGCGAGCTGTTCGGCCACGAGAAGGGCGCGTTCACGGGCGCCGCGTCACTGCGCCGCGGGAAATTCGAGCTGGCGGACGGAGGCACGATCTTCCTCGACGAAGTCGGCGACCTGCACGAGGCCTCGCAGGCCAAGCTGTTGCGCGTGCTGCAGGACGGTGAGGTGCAACGTGTCGGCGGCGAACATCCGATCCGCGTCGCCGTCCGCGTGATCGCCGCGACGAATCGGCGCCTCGACGAGCTCGTCGCCGACGGAAAGTTTCGGGAGGACCTCTTCTATCGTCTCAGCGTCGTCCCGATCCGGGTCCCCGCGCTGCGGGAGCGGCTGGAGGACGTGGCGGATCTGGCCGCCTACTTTCTCGCGGAGTTCTGCGCGCGCAACAACTTTCGCCCGCGGACGATCGACGATGGGGTCGTGTCGGTCCTCGCGCATCACCCCTGGCCTGGCAACGTGCGCGAGCTGCGCAATCTCGTCGAGCGCATGGCCATCCTCACGACCGGCGATCGGATCACCGTTGAGGCGATCCCGATGGAGGTGCGAACGCCGTCCGCGCCGAGGAACGGCGCGTTGCAGGACGTTCGCGATTCTGCAGAACGCGAGAGGATCCGGCAAGCGCTCGATCAGACGGACTGGAACGTGTCGGCCGCCGCACGCCTGCTCGGGAGCGAACGCACGAGCTTGCACAAGCGCATCCGTACGCTAGGACTCACGCGACAGCGCTGACGCGCCGGTCGATTGACAGCGGCGCGCTGCGGCAGTACGGTCCAGAGATGGCCGACACGCCGGATCTCGAACTCCAGCCGGCCGAGCGCACGCCGGCCTCGCCACCCCCGCCACGCTCACCGCGCCTCTGGATTGCGATCGCCGCGCTGGTGGTCGGCGCGCTCGCCGCCTTCTATTTCGCCGTAGGCAGGCGCACGGCGCCGGAGGCCACCCCCGAACCCGAATCGGCAGCCGCTGCGCCCGCGGAGACTCGTCCTCTCGGGGGCGATCGCACCGCCGTGGAGGTGCCGCCGCTCGATGAGAGCGACGCTGTGGTGCGGACGCTCGTCGGGCAGTTGTCGTCGCACCCGCAGGTGGCCGCGTGGCTCGCCACCGACGGCCTCGTGCGGAACTTCACTGTCGTCGTGGCGAACGTCGGCGACGGCCGCACGCCCGCGACGCATCTGCGGCGGCTGCGTCCGACCGCGCCGTTCCAGACCGTCACGCGCGGCAACGCGACCTTCATCGACCCGCGCAGCTACGATCGGTACAACGGTGTGGCGGGTGCGGCGGCGTCGATCGATCCGGCTGGCGCGGCGAACCTGTACGCCACGCTGAAGCCCCGCATCGAAGAGGCGTATCGCGACCTGGGGCATCCTGACACGCCGTTCGACGCGGCTCTGGAGCGCGCCATCGTCGCGCTGCTCTCGACGCCGGTACCCGACGGAGACGTGCAGGTGGAGCCGCTGGCCAAGGGGATCGGCTACCGGTTCGCCGATCCCGATCTCGAGGCGTTGTCAGAGTCGCAGAAACTGCTGCTGCGCATGGGGCCCGTGAACGCGCGCGCCGTTCAGGCGTCACTGCGGCGTATCGCGCTGGCACTGGGCATTTCGGGCGATCGCCTCCCGCAGCCATCTCATCAATGAACATTTAACGGGCGAGCCCGGCTGTTAGCGATTGAATCACAACAGTCCCCGCACTAGACTCACGCCCCACTCCCTGCTCATCCGCAGCGAGCAACTATGAACCTCTACAGGGTGGCCTGGCACCTGCTCGGCGCGGCCGCGATCTTCCTGATACCGGTACAGCTCGCTCATGGCGCAGTGTGGGCGGCCCCGGCCGATCCGGTCTGGTTCGCCAGCGGGATGGCCCTGGCCTACCTCGCGTGCGTGGTCGCGGCGGCCATAGCCGTCCCCATCAGCGGAGTCCGGAGTCCTCGCACGGTGGTGGGCGCCGCTCGGCACCCTTGCGCTCTACTTCCTGTACCTGCTCGTCGCCAAGGCGTTCTACTCACGATCGATGCTGGTCGTCGCGCTCACGATCGGTATCGCGAGCCTCGCCCTTTCGAAGGCGATCGGAAGGACGCGAGGCAGGACGGCGGTCCTGGCGCTGTTGACGATCGTCGTCGCCACGCTGCTCGCTGGTTTCGTCGACAACCCGACGACGCGCGCCGCACACCTGGGCGTCGCACACGAGACGATTGCAACCTCGCTCTACAACCTGCGCGTCACGCGCCACCGCGGGCTCTTCGGACGCCGCGAGCCGTTGACCGTCGACGGAGGAGGACTGGTTGCGTACCACGGCTCGCTGCTGCTGGCCACTGGCGAAGGGCGGTTGTACCTCCTGTCCACGCCCACGTCCGGCCAGGACCTCGCAATCACGCCAATCGCCGCCCGCGTGCCGCTCAACGCCGATGCGTTCGCGCGCGACGCACCTGAAGGAGTTCAGACAAAGCGATTCCGGACCGCCGGGTTCGCGCTCCAGGAGTCGGGCGACACGCTGCGCCTCTTCGTCTCGCATCACTATTGGCACGACGACCTGCAGTGCTTCACGCTGCGCGTCTCGGTGCTCGAGACAACGGCGGCGGCGCTGACGTCGACAGCGCAAGCATGGAGAACGTTGTTCGAAACAACCCCGTGCCTCCCGCTCGAGACATCTGAAATCTTTACCGGCAACCAGGCCGGCGGGCGCATGCTCTTCCCCGACCCGCGCCACCTGCTGTTGACAGTTGGCGACCACGGCTTCGATGGCGTGAACACCGCCGGCGCCCTGCCTCAGGACGCGACCACGTCATATGGCAAGACACTCCTGCTCGACGTGGACACCGGCGAACCGCAGGTCTACACCGTCGGCCACCGCAACCCGCAGGGACTCTACCTCGCACCGACCGGCGAGACCTGGCTGACCGAGCAGGGCGCGCAGGGCGGCGACGAACTGAACCTGCTGACGCGCGGCGCCGATTACGGGTGGCCATCGGTCACGTATGGCACGGACTACGACCACCTGACGTGGCCACCCAACCGAGTGCAGGGCGATCACGCCGGGTTCAAGCTGCCGGTCTTCTCGTGGGTGCCTTCCATTGTCGTGTCCAGTCTTGTCGGCGTCGAAGGGCCGGCGTTTCCGTTGTGGACGCACGACCTCATGGCGTCGTCGCTGACAGACGAAGCGCTTTGGCGCATGCGTGTTCGCGACGGCCGCGTCGTCGTCGCCGAGCGGATCCCAATCCGGGAACGCATTCGCGACGCGATCGAACTGCCGGACGGTAGGCTGGTGCTCTGGACCGACAGCCGTTCCATCGTGTTGATCGAGCCTGGCGAGCCCGGGGCGAAATGACCGATCCTGCCGCGGCGGCGTCACGTCCTGCCGCGGTGACCGCGCGCGGGTTGCTGGCCTCGTCGGTGGTCGCCGTGGCGGCCATCTCCGTCGTCGCGCTCGTGGCGCACGTGCTCACCGCGCCACTGGATCACGACGAGCACATGTACGTCGCCGCCGGGGTCCTCTGGCCAGAGCGGCACCTGTATTCGGACTTCCTGTACTTCCAGACGCCGTACCTGCCGGTGCTCTACTCGGCGCTGTTCGGTGCCGCGCACGTGGAGCGACTGCTCTTCGCGGCGCGCCTGTTTACCGCCGTGGTCACGGTCGCCAGTGCGCTGCTCGTTGGCGGCGTCGCGTGGCGGCTGGGGCGGGACATGGTTGCCGCCGCCGCGGCGGTGCTCCTCTTCTGCGCGAGCCCTGCGGTGCAAAACGCCGTGGGACAAGCCTCCAACTACGCGGCGCCGATGGCCGCCTCGATGTGCGCGTGTGCACTGCTGCTCTTGCCGGCGAAGCGCCGGCCACTGGCGCTGGCCGGCTGCGGGGCCGCGCTCGGCGTCGCTATCGGCCTCAAGCTGTATTACGCGACGCTCGTCGTGCCGATCGCGGCCAGCGTCTGGATTGCGCCGGAAGGCCATGGGCGCCACCGACTGCTGCTGCCTTTTTTCGCCGGGCTTGGTGTCGCGGTCGCACCGGCCGCGTTTCTGGTGCTGCGCGATCCCGTCGCTGGCTGGTTCGCCAACGTCGGATACCACACGCTGAACACGCAGTGGTGGGCGGCCTCGGGGTGGGACGTGTCCATCACGCTGCGCGAGCGGGTCGCATTCGCACGGTGGCTGCTGTCAGCGCCTGCGCACAGGCTGTGCGCGGCGGCGATCGTGCTTGCCGGCGCCGGCGCCGGCTGGCACACACGTGCGCGACTCCGCGAGACTGCGACGTCAGAGCCTGTCTGGGCAGCGGCGACCTGCGGCGCCCTGATGGCGACCGCGGCGCTCACCGCACTGGTGCCGAGCCCGTCGTGGCCGCAGGTCCTACGCCATGGCGGTGCCCTTCGCGGCGTTGCTGCCGGCGTCGCTCATCGGATGCACCGGCCGCGATCGCCCTGCATGGTTCGGCTGGGGCGTTGCGTTCGTTGCGCTGCTCGCTATGCTTCCGACGGCACCGGCACTTGGCGCACTCCTCCCCCGGTTGGCTGCGCCACAGGAGTGGACCGGCAACCAGGTGCATGCGCGTGCGGAAACACTACGGCGCCTTGTCCCCGACGCTCCGGCGGCAGCCCGCGTACTGACCCTCGCACCACTGTTCCCCCTCGAGGGCGGACTGGCGATCTACCCGGAGCTCGCGTCGGCTGACTTCGCGTACCGCGCCTCGCACCTGGTGCCTCCCGAGTTGCGTTCGCGGCTGGCTCTGCTGGGACCCGACGACGTGATCGGGCGTGTGCAACAGGACGAGACTCGGGCGATCCTCGTGTCGAACGACGAGGAGGAGTTGAATCGGCCGCTGGCGCACGCGGCGGCCCACGTGGGGATGCGCCTCGTGTGGTCCGACGAAACGCTGCAGCTGTTCGTGCGCTGACCTGCTCGGACCTTGCTGCTGACGAGCTTATGCTCGAGTGGCCTCACGATTGCTACGGATGACGCTGCCGTGACCGCTCAACTGTGGCCATCGACCCGGTTCATACCTCGACGGTTCTCTCACCTGTGCTCACCAGCCCACATCTCACGCTGACACACGCCGCGTCTCGCTCCGATTTCGTGGAGATGCCCTAGATGCGCGGCAAAGTTGTCTTCGACGGTGTCTGGAAGCAGTTCATGCGCGGTGAGCGACACGACAGCCTCCGCGATCTCCTGCCTGCTGCATTCAGGGCGCTAACCCGGCGGGGGGAAGCAGATGCTCGATCCGACCCGAACGCCTTCTGGGCCGTTCGCGACGTCAGCTTCGAAGTCCAGCCGGGCGAGGCGCTCGGCATCATCGGCCGCAACGGCGCCGGCAAGTCGACCATCCTGAAGCTGCTCACCCGCATCCTCAAGCCGACGCGCGGCAGCTGCCAGGTGACCGGCCGCGCGGGCGCGCTCATCGAGGTGGCGGCCGGTTTCCACCCGGACCTCACAGGTCGCGAGAACGTGTACCTGCAGGGCGCCATCATGGGCATGCGCCGCAACGAGATCGCCGGGCGCTTCGACGAGATCGTGGAGTTCGCGGGGCTCGACGAGTTCGTCGACACGCCCGTGAAACGCTACTCGAGCGGCATGAACGCACGCCTCGGCTTCTCGATCGCGGCGCACCTCAGTCCCGACGTGCTGCTCATCGACGAAGTGCTGGCGGTCGGCGATCGCGCGTTTCAGCAGAAGTGCTACGCGCGCATGAAGGAGTTCCGGGCGCGCGGTGTCGCCGTCGTGTTCGTGTCGCATCACCTGCCGGTCGTCGCGCAGCAGTGCAGCCAGGCGCTGCTCCTCGACCACGGCGAGATGGTGCGCATCGGCTCGCCGCGCGAGGTGATCGCCGCCTACACCACGTCCGCGGTCAGCAGCAGCACGCACGACGATGTGACGATCGCGGCGCGCCTGCACGCGCCGCGGCTGGCCGAGGGTCGGCAGGACGCCTTCGAGGTGACGCCCGGCGAACGCCTGCAGCTGGACCTCACGCTCACCTTCCAGGTGGACGTCGAATTCGCGACGATCGGTGTCGTGGTGTGGGATTTGACGCGCGAGTTCTACGTGTACGGCGCCAGTTCCGATTGCGTCGGCGTGCCGCCCATCCAGGCCCGCACAGGCGACGTGCGCTCGTTCTCGTTTGCCTTCGACGCACACCTGACGCGCGGCCTCTATGCGATCGAGGTCAACGTGACCGACGCGGTCCGGCACCGCTTCCTCGCCGTGGCGCGCGGGCTCCGCCACTTCCACGTCGGTGAAGACGTGTCGTACGACGGCGTGGCCAACCTCTATCTTTCCGGCCGCGAATCGACCGCCATCAGGCTGGTTCGCGACGCCGGCGCAATCGCGGGCTAGGAGACACCATGGATCGAGAGGACGTGGCAACCGCGTGGACCGCGCTGATGGCGCCGACCACGAACGACATCCGCACGGAGCTCATTCAGGAAGCCGCGGAATATCTGGGCATCCCGGTTGCGGAGGCGTGGGACCGGCTGCGCGGCGCAGGCGAACGCTTCAACAAGGAATGGCACGCGTCGGTCGGCGAGTCGGCGGACCCCGAGAAGATCCGGGAGTTCTACAACATGACCGACACCGAGCTGTTCGAGCTGATCGAGTGGCACGCGGCCGATGCGATTCACTACCGGACGCTCACCGTGCGGGACGTGGCGCGTCGACAGCGTGGCCGCAACTACCTCGACTACGGCTCGGGCATCGGCAGCGACGCCGTGGCCTTCGCCGAAGCAGGCTTCGACATCACGCTCGCGGACGTCTCCGATGTGCTGCTCGGGTTCGCGGCCTTCCGCTGCCGAAAGCGCGGCGCCAGCGTCCGGACGCTGGACCTGAAGAAGCAGTCGCTGCCCGAGCACACGTTCGACGCCGCCATCTGCTTCGACGTGCTCGAGCACATACCCGATCCGCTGCCGGTCGTGCGTCGCATCGCCGCCTCGTTGAAAGCCGGCGGGCTGCTCGCCATGCACGCCCCGTTCGGCGAGGATCCTCACCATCCCATGCACGTTGTCCATCGCGACATCGTCACCCCGCGCATGCGATCGCTTGGACTGAAGCCGACCGACGTGGTGTTTCCCGACGGCGTCTTTGCGCCGCAGATGTATCTGAAGGCGGAACTGCCGCTTCTGGATCGGATCGGCTACTTCGTGTACGACGTGTACCTGAACAACCGTGCAGGCGAGCAACTGGCGGGGATGTACCGGCGGCTGTTTTCAGCCGGACGGAGCAGTAGGGCGCTGTAGCGCGCGCTCCGGCGGCGTGTCAACGCGTCCCGATCTGGTCCTTCCGCGCGATCGACGGCCACGTAACGGTCAGGGTGAGCGGCGGCGGAATCCGCGACGGGACGACGGCATTCACGACGAAGCGCTCCATGTCAGGCGATCACGCGGCGGCCGCTCCCGGCGTCGAACAGGTGCAGTCGTGCGGTCGCAAATCGCAGGTGCACAGGACCCTCCCGGGTCACAGGGAGGTCGGCGGGCGCCAGGACGCGCAGCAGACGATCCGAAAGCGCGTCGATCCGGACGTGCAGCAGCAGCGCCGGACCGAGCGGTTCCACCAGCTCGATGCGTCCCGAGGTGTGCGCGTCCGGCTCCGGGCAGACTTCAATATCGTGCGGCCGGATGCCGACCTCGACGGCGGCTGACGCGTCCATAGCAGGGGCGTCCGGCATCGGCAGCCGTCCGAAGAGCGGCGAGGCGAGCTCCCACCGGCCATCCACCCGCTCGCAGCGTCCCGGCACGAGGTTGATCGCCGGCGTGCCGATGAAACCCGCAACGAACCGGTTCGCCGGACGCCGGTACAGATCGAGCGGTGGTCCGACCTGCTCGAGTGCGCCCGCACGCATCACCACGATGCGCGTGCCGAGCGTCATTGCTTCTTCCTGGTCGTGCGTCACGTACAGCATCGTCGCGCCGAGCCGGCGCTGCAGGAGACCGAGCTCGGTGCGGGTCTCCACGCGCAACTGCGGATCGAGGTTCGACAATGGCTCGTCGAGCAGGTACACGCTCGCGTTGCGGGCGAGCGCACGCCCGAGCGCGACACGCTGCCGCTGTCCGCCGGAGAGCTGGGCGGGGGTTCGATCGAGCAGATCGCCGATGCCAAGCATCGCTGCGGTCCGCTGTACCCGCTCCGCTGCCTCGCCGCGCGGTACGCCGCGCATCTTCAGGCCGAAGGCCAGGTTCTGGCTGACGGTCATGTGCGGATAGAGCGCGTAGCTCTGAAACACCATGGCCACGTCGCGCTGCTGCGGCGGCACGGCTGTGACGTCATGCCCGTCGATCGTCACCCGGCCCGACGTCGGCGCATCGAGCCCGGCGATCAAGCGCAGCACGGTGCTCTTCCCGCTGCCGGACGGCCCGACGATGGCGAGCAGCTCGCCCGCCTCGACGTCGAGTGTCAGGTCGCGGACCGCTGCCTGACCGGTCGCATGCACCTTGCTGACGTTCTCGAGCCCAATCGACGGCACGTCAGCCCTTGAGCGCACCGGCCGTGAGGCCGGCCACGATGCGGCGTTGCGCAATCAGGACGAGCATGGCAGCGACCAGCGTCGCTGTCGTTGCCGCGGCAAGGACCTGCCCCCACGGCACCTGGTACTGACCGCGAAACAGCGTGATGGCCACAGGGACGGTGTAGCGCTCGGGGCCGAGCGTGAACGACAACGCAAACAGGAACTCGTTCCAGCTGTTGAGGAACACGAGAACCCCTGTCGCCGCCAGCCCGGGCCACGACAGCGGAAGCACGACCTCCCACAGCACGCGCAGACGGCCGGCGCCGTCGAGCAGCGCGGCTTCCTCGAGCTCCTGCGGCAGTTGACGGAAGAAGCTGGTGAGCAGCCAGACGGCCAGCGGAAGGGCGAAGGTGAGATTCGGAAGCACGAGCCCGGCGTACATGTTGAGCAGGTGCACCGCGCGCAGCAGAAGATACAGGGAGGGCACCATGGCAAGCTGCGGGAACATCGACACCGCGAGCACGACGGCGAGCACCACGCCGCGTCCACGCAGCGGCAGGCGCGCCAGCGCGTACGCACACGGAGCCCCGACCACGAGCGCCGATGCGGTTGTCAGCAGCGATACGGCGAGCGAGTTGCGGATCGGCGTCCAGAAGTCGCGCTGCTGAAACAGCGCGCGATAGTGATCGGCGACAAGCGTGTCAGGCACCAGAACGGCCGGACCGAACAGCGCGCGCTCAGGTGTAAACGACGCGATCAGAGCCCAGAGAAGCGGCAGCAGCGCTGCCGCGAGAACCGCCAGCGTCGCCGCGCGCAGCGCGAGGTTGCGCATGGTCATGGCGTCAGACGCGCGCCCCGCGTCCGAGGATGCGGATCACGACCAGCGCCAGGATCGACGACGCGGTGAAGACCAGCATCGACAAGGCCGCGCCGTAGCCGAAGCGCAGATTCCGGAGCAGCGTCGTGAAGGTGTAGAGCGCCACCGGTTCGGTCGCCGTGCCGGGTCCGCCCGAGGTCAGGACGTAGATGGTGTCAAAGACGCGGAGCGCATCGAGGAGGCGGAACAGCCCCGCCACGAGCAACGTTGGCCCCAGCAGCGGCACGGTGATCGACCGGAACTGCTGAAGCCGGCCGGCGCCGTCGATGCAGGCCGCTTCATAGAGCGACGGGTCGATCCGCTGCAGGCCCGCGAGCAGCAGGACCGCCACGAACGGTGTGGACTTCCACACGTCCGCGAGCACGATCGGAATCCATGCGGCCATCGGATCGGCGAGCCACGTCGGGGCCACTCCGCCGGTGCGTTCGACGAGCACCGAGGCCAGCCCGGAGGGGCTCTCGAAGATGAAGCGCCACACGAGCGCGGCGATGACCGTGGGCACCGCCCAGGGCAGGAGCACGGCCGTCCGGACGATACGCGCGCCGAACACCAGACGGTCCATCGCGAGCGCCAGCCCGAGACCTGCCATCATCTCCAGCGGCACCGTCACTGCGACGAATGTCAGCGTGTGGAGCACGGCGCCTCGAAAGCGGAGATCGCCGAACGCCTCGGTGTAGTTGGCGGTGCCGACGAACGGGCGCCCGAGCCAGGGCATCCTCAGGTCGTGCAGGTGCACCGACTCCCAGGCGGTCCACGCAATCGGCGCCAGGGCGCCGGCCGCCAGCACGAGCAGCGCCGGGAGGACGAGTATCCACGCCAGCCGGGCGTCGTCGCGGCGCCACGACTCGTCCGGCGTCCGGGCCTTGCCGGCGTCGGTCATGGCACCACCGGAGTAAGACCAGCGCGGGCCAGCAGCGCGCGGATGCTGCCGCCAGCCGCGGCCAGCGACTCACGAGGCGACTCCTGCCCGGTCAGCGCGCGGTGCAAGGCGACCTGGAGCACTTCGGAGAGCTCGGCATACACGGGCGTCGACGGGCGGGCGACGGCGTGTTCGACAATCTGCCTGACCGAGGCCGGGTCGGCCTGCAACGCATCCGCGAGCTCCCGCGTTTCGTACAGCGACGGACGCGACGGGTACTGACCTGCGAGGCGCGCGCGCTCGAGCATCTGTTCCGGCTCCAGCAGGAATCGCACCAGTTCCCATGCCTCGTCAGGACGATCGCTGAAGGCGTTGAGCGCCAGAGTCGACCCGCCGAGCGCCGCAGCGGCCTGGCCACCGGGACCGGACGGCATCGCGGCGATGGCGAACTTCCCGGCGACCGCCGACTGCGACGCGTCATTGAGCAGCGGCCGCGCGTACGGCCAATTGCGCATGAATGCCGCCTGACCGTTCTGGAATGCGAACCGCGTCTGCTCCTCCTGCCAGCCGAGTACCGCTGACGGGACGATGCCTTCGCGGATTCCGTCGGTCATCGCGGTCAACGCGCGAACGGCCGGCTCCTCGTCGACGGTGACGCGACCGCGGTCATCGAGAATCGCTCCGCCATGGGCGCCGAGATACTCCAGGAAGACGGTGACGAGCCCTTCGTACCGGGCCCCCTGCCAGACGAGCCCGAATGGAACCTGCCCTCCGGCGCGCGAGAGCCTGGCGGCGCCCGCAAGCTCGCTCAGGTCGCGCGGGGCGTGGGGCATCAGGTCCGTGCGCCAGTACAGCATCCCGACGTCGATGAACCACGGGAGCGCGTACAACACGCCGCGCCAGCGGTGCGCGTCGACGCTGGATCGGAAGTACTCGTCTTCGGCGGGGGCGAACGGCGTGAGCGGCGCAATCCACCCGGCGGCGGCGAATTCGGCGGTCCAGATCACGTCGAGCTGCAGCACGTCAGGATCGGCAGCGCGCGCGTTCAGCCACTGCGCATACAGCTGATGCCGCAGGTTCGCATCGTCTGGCGTCGCCCGGAGCGCGACCGGAGTCGTCGGATGTGTCTCTCTGAACCTGGCGAGTTGCAGGGCGAGGATGTCGGCTTCCCTGCCGACGGCGCTGCCGGAAATCGTGAGGGGCGTGGGGGCATCGGCGCAGGCGGTTGCGCCGATGCACGCCACGGCAAGGATCAGGGCGCGAACCCGCATCGTGCCGGACACCCGCAGCCGATCGCTACCTCGGCCCGTAGTGCGGCACCGGCGCACCGGACTCCAGCGCGCCAAGGTCAGGTGCCTTGCCCGCGAAGCTGACGTTCGGCAGGGCGATGCCGCGATCGATCGCTCCCGCACCCGGTTTCAGGCTGAAGTCGAACGCCTCCGGCTTGTAGACGCGCTGCACCTTGCTTCGATCCTGCGCGTCGAGCGGCGGAACGTTCACGAACAGGTCGTAGTCGACCAGGATGCTGTGCTGATCCTGTCCCGTGGCCTTGCTGTATTCGGCCAGCGTCTCGAACTGGCGCGCCTGCAGCGCCGCGGCCGCGCCGCCCTGCGGCGGCGTCACCAGCCCCGTGAAGTCGGCCGCGCGGTCGGCCGGCGGCGAGTTCCAGGCGAACGACGGCTTCGCACCGGGGTTCGGACGGAAGCCGTTGTAGTCCGAGCTCGTGTAGTTGGTGAACGTGTTCACGGCGAAGATGGCCGGCGCCGAGTTCTGTCCGAGGAACAGGTTGTTGCGCCAGTGAATGTTCGAGGCGCCAGCCGCCGCGGTCTCCGAGAGGATCGTGTTGTTATAGAAGATCACGCCCGACGAGCCCCCGGTCAGCCGGCTCGAACCACCCGGCAGGTTGTACGCGATGTTGCGGATCCAGTAGGTCGGACCGCCGAGCGACGGCTGGTTACAGAACGCGTGCGACGCCGAGTTGATCATCAGGTTTCGCAACACGCGGATGTTGTGCATGCCCCCATCGGTCTCGATCGGGTTGTCGTGAAAGTTCGAGAGGATGTTGTTGTAGAAGTCGATCGCAACCGGCCGGCGATTCCACTGCTCCCTCGGTGGATACTTCGGTTCGCCCTCTGCAGCGGCCGATCCGTCCGGGTTCCCGTAGGTCTCGATGTTGATGCCGTCGTGAAAGTTCTCGATGCGGTTGAACGCCACGACGTGTCCAGGGCCGTACAGCTTCACGGCCACATACGAGGCCATCACCGGCGGGAACTTCTGGCCGTCCACGCCGTCGAACGGCGCCCAGAAGGTGCCGGACCAGCCGATCATCCGGTTGGGATCGTCGCGGCCGACGAACACGTTGTCGGCTATGTAGAAGGTGTTCGAGCCCGAGTAGTTGGTGAAGATCCCGGCTCCCACGCTTTCGAAGCGGCTCTTCTTCACGGTGAGCCCCTGCGCGCCCGCGAGGAACTGTGTGCCGGCCAGGATGCCGTAGTCCGCGTTCCTGAACGTAAGCCCTTCGACGTGGGTGTAGTCCGCGCCGCGAACGTCGAAGAGGGCGAAGTTGCCGCCCCCGTCGAAGATCGCCTCGCCGTCGCCGGCGGCCTTGATGGCGATCGGACGGTCCGGCGTGCCGTCGGCCGTCAGGTAGTACGTGCCGTCGAGTGGAACGGTACGGTTCACCGTGGGATCGTTGGTGTATTCGAGACGGTTGTACTTGTAGAGGCCCGCGTGCACGAGGATCGTGTCGCCGGCCCGGACGCGCGGACGGCCGGCCGTCGCCCAGTCGGTGCCCGCGCACGTCAGGTTGTACGCGCACATCAGCCCTTCGAAGGCCGGCTCCGTCTTCGCGCCCTTGAAGCCGGGCGGGTACACGTGAAAAATCTTGCCGCCCGCGTACGCCATCGGCTCCGGTCGCGTCCGGACCGTGACCACCTTGCGTGCGTCCCCGGTTACGCCGTCGGGATCCGTCATCACGAACTGCGCTTCGTACTCGGTGTCCGGCTCGAGGTCCAGGATGCTCCCGGCAAACATGTTGGGCGAGATGACATCGAGCTGCTGTCCCTGCTTGATGCGCTCGCCATTCAGGCGCAGCAGCGGCAGCCCCGGCTGCCACTCGGTCGCCCCCTTCCGGCGATACGAGACCTCCACGCTGGCGTTGCGGTTGGCGTCGCCATCAATGCGCCACTCGAAGCCGAGATTGATGAGCGTGGGCGGTTCGACGAGGAACTCGCCCGGTGTGACGCCTGGCGCATCGGCACCGGAGAGCCGCACGGTCTGCCCCGCGGCAAGCGTGAGAGCCAGCCCGGCAGCAATGCATCCGGCGGCGACAGGACGAGCGGATTTGAGCATGCGCGGATTCTGCCTCAGAATGAATCCCCGTTTACGACGAAGGGACGACCCGAGGATTTGCGCCATGGAACACATCCGGACATCGCACGGGGTGACTGTGTCGTACGACCGCTATGGGAGCGGGCCGCTGCTCGTCCTCGTGCACGGGGGATTCAGCGATCACGTGACGAACTGGTCGTTCGTCAAGCCGATGTTCGAGAAGTCCTTCACCGTTTGTGCGATCGCCCGCCGCGGCCGCGGTGAGACGGATGCCACACAAGGACACACCCTCGAAGATGAAGTGGACGATGTCGTGGCGGTCGTCGAATCGCTCGGCGCGCCGGTGCTCCTGCTCGGGCACTCCTACGGTGCGCACTGCGTGCTCGCGGCCGCGCTGAAGACGCTCGATCGCGTCCGCAAGGTCGTGGCGTACGAACCGGTGTGGCCATCGCTCTTCGCGCCGGAAGTGCTCTCGCGTCTCGATCGGCTCGCTGAGGCAGGCGACTGGGATGAATTCCCCTTCGCGTTCTTCCGCGACGTGCTCTTCGTGCCCGTCTCAGACCTTGAGGCGGTGCGCGCGACACCTGAACTGTGGCAACCGATCGTCGATGACGCGAAGGCGTCGGTCGGCGACCTGCGCGCCATGTCGCGCTATGCCTTCGATCCCGAGCGCTTCCGCGCGTTGACCAGGCCGGTGCTGCTGCAGATCGGCACCGAGAGCCCGCGCTATCTCTACGCGACCGACGCGCTCGCCGCGGTCCTGCCTGACGTGCGCGTCGGCGAACTGCAGGGGCAGGCGCACGAAGGGATGACGACGGCACCGGAGCAATACGCCGAAGCCGTGACACGTTTCCTGCTCGACTGAAACGAGCGGCGAACCAAGCGCGCAGCAGCTGAGGCGAGGCTCACCCGTTCAGCATTCCGGGCAAGCGTTCTGCAATGGAATCACGTGTGGAGGTCACAACCATGCGTAATTCCTGGCTCATCGCCGGCGGTTTTGTAACCGTCCTTGCCCTTACTGGCTGCTCTGAAACACCCAGAACCGACGAGACGAGAAGCGACCCCGCGCTAGACGCGGCGCGCGCGGCCGAAGGCGCCGACGAGCAGGGTCGCGAGCACGATCAACAGGTTGCACAACTCGACGAGCGCACGATGAAACTCGAGCGCGACTACCAGGAGCGGGTTCCCGCCGAGCCGCGCGGCACCGCGGGGAGCACCGCTCCCAACGCGCGACGCGAGCTGAGCGAGGACATCGTCAACGTGAAGAACGCCGTCGCCGATCTCCGCACGACCACGCAGGAGAACTGGTGGCAGCGGCACGAAGAAGCGATGAAGCAGACGGCTGAGGACGTGGAAGCGGATGTGAAGCGCGTGGCCGGCAATCTGCCTGCCCCTAGTCGCTTGAAGGAGGCGCCGGCCGCCGCTGACGGAACCAGCACGGCGCCGTTCAACTCGGCCCGCGATCGGCTCGTGAACGAGATGAGCGCTCGGATCGATTCATGGGAGAAGGCACTCGAGAACGCTCGGGTTCCACGCGCGCGCCAGACAGAGATCGACGATCTGAAGGCACGCGTGAAGAAGCTGGCCGAAGATGTCGACGAGCTGAAGTCGGCGTCCGCCGAAGACTGGTGGGACGTGAGCAGGGAGCGCGTGGCTGACTACGTTGGGCGCGTCGAGGCGTCGGTTGCGCGGCTCGACACCCGCGGGCCGGACGGCCGCGGTCCGGATGCGCGCGGCCGTGATTCACGCGACGCGAACGACGGCGTTCAGGCCGCCCCGCGCGAGGGGACGACGCGCGAAGGCCAGCGTTAAGGGCGCGCCGACCTCCTGCGCGCCGCGCCAGGGAGCCGCCACATGCCGCCCACATGCGGCGGCTCTCCTGTGCGCTACCTACTGCGACACGGGCGTCCCCTGCAGGTCGTACGTTGCGCCCTCGTGCCAGAGATCGTCCACCGAGATCGACGCCCCCTGCTTCTTCCCCGCGTTGACCGGCACCTTGTATCGGATGTGCCAGCGGTCGTCTCGCACCTGTCCCTGGATCCACTGCGGCGAGATCTTCATGTCCGGATCGCGGTAGACGAACGTATCGACGCCCGGAGCGGTGAAGCGGAACTGCTGCGTCGACGGGTCGATCCCGAAGGTGGCGCCGCTGCCGGAGACGACCGTCGGCCACGCGGGAACGAGCTCGGGTACCGTTGCCGAGGGTACGCGGCGGACGTGGGTTGCCTGCTCCCACGAGTACGCGATCGATAGGAGGTCGCCCTCGGAGAAATCGCGGCCGAGGAACTCCATCCCGACCGGAATGCCGTCGACCGTGAAGCCCACGGGAACGGAGATGGCCGGCAACCCGGACTGCGCACTCACGCGGCAGTTGCTGCCTGGCTGGGCCGTCGACGGCACCAGCACCGGCTTCTGCCGGATGGTCGGATAGATCAGGCCGTCCAGATCGTTGGACTCCAGCGCGTTGAGCAGCGCCTGTTTGAAGACCTCACGGCCGGCGATCCGGTCGTGGTACACCTGCATCGTCGTGTCAAGTGCGAGCGAGGTCGTGAGCACCCCCTGCAGCGACGGATGCCAGAGGCCGGAGTTGTAGATGTCCTGCAGCGTCTTGAACGGCGCGGCTGGCGTCGCCTGGAGGTAGGCGCCCAGGTTCTCCTTGAACTCGTACGTGATGACCGACGTGTTGCTGACGTTGTTGTAGTCCGGGATCGACACGTCGATCACCGAGGCGCCCTGGGCGGTCAGCTGGTTCCGCGCGGCCAGGATGACGTCAGCCACTTCCTGATCCGCGGGTGTGGTGACCAGCGCATCGGTCAGCAGGCCGAAGCGCGCGCCGCGCAGCCGGCCGGACCTCAAGAACGCCGTGTAGGTGCGCGGCGTGTGGCCGATGGAGATCGAGGTCGCCGGATCGTTCGGATCGAAGCCTGCCGTGGCGTCGAGCACGACCGCGATGTCTTCCACGCTGCGCGCGCAGCGGACCGCCGACGTCCTGCGTCAGCGACAGCGGGATGATGCCGTCGCGGCTGAAGAGGCTCTGCGTGACGCGGAGGCCGACGAGGCTGTTGTGCGACGAGGGGATCCGGATCGAGCCACACGTGTCGCTGCCCATCCCGAACACCGCGAAGTTGGCCGCCACCGCGGCGCCCGTCCCACCGCTCGAGCCGCCGGGGTTGCGAGTGAGATCGTATGGGTTCAGCGTCTGCCCACCCAGCGAGCTGATGCTCGTGATGCCGAACGCGAACTCGTGCATGTTCGTCTTGCCGATGAAGATGCCACCCGCCTCGCGCAGCCGTCTCACGAGATACCCATCGTCGGGCGGCACGGTGCCGGCGAGCGACAGCGACGAGTCTGTGGTCGGCGCATCGAAGGTGTCGTAGTTGTCCTTCAGGAGGATCGGAATGCCGTGCAGCGGTCCGCGTGCGCCCTGCGTGCGGCGTTCCTGATCGAGCGCCTGGGCTTCCGCGAGCGCGTTCGGGTTCATGTAGATCATCGCGTTGATTGCCGGTCCTGTCTTGTCGTACGCCGCGATGCGGGCCAGGTACATCTCGACCAGTTCTTCGGAGGTGACGGTGCCGGCGTCGAGCGCCGCCTGTGTCTCGCGGATGGTGGACTCCATGAATCGGAACGGTACCTTCGACTTCGCGAACACCGTGCCGGACGACTCCGGCCAGACGAACGTGACGCTGGCGGCTGCGACCGCCACGACGGAGGCGGCGATGATGTTGCGGAAGCGAGCCGGGCTCGCGGCGCGCGCGGACGATGACGGATGCATGCGATCCTCCTCGTGGCGTGCTGATGAATCGTCACGTGCGGAGGACCGGCCCGCACGCGGGAAGCAGCGGGCGGCAGTCTAGCGGCGCTCACGCTGGATCTCAATCTCAGCTATGGGTTGGTCGTCGCTGATTCGCAACGCCGAACGCGCACTCGGCGCGACGGGACCACCGCTCACTCAACGGTCACACGAACATCGGCCGTGGCATCGAGCCCGCCGTCGTGCGCCATCACGCGCAGGATGTACTCGCCCGGCGCGCTGAACGTTGCCGTCACGGGATAGCGCTCACCAGGAGGCACTGGCGGTGGCGTCCACCCTGGCGTCCAGGGAGAGTTCGCCCTGGTGTCCGGATAGACCTTGAACTGCGGCGGATCGAGAGTCACTGCGCCGGTGCCTCGATCGGCGAACCACGCGACGCGCAGCCCGTGCCACGCGTATCGTCCTCGCCGCGATTCTCCCTTCGGCGCCGGCGGAATCCCGTCGTCGCTGGCGGCAGCGACGAGCGACAACGGCTGCCCCACTTTCACATGACGGCGCGTCTCACCGTCCACGCGGACCGTCGGCCGCGCGTTCACGCCTTCCTCCGCCCACCACAGGTTGATGCCGGCTATGTCGAGTTGCTGGATCGACGCGTCGGTGACGTAGTTGGGGTGCAGCGTCGCGTACGCTCGCTCGGTCTTGCCGCGCGACGTGAGGCTCCACACGAGCTCCTTCGCGCCGAAGTCGGCGGGAACGCGAACGCGAAACCAGTAGCGGTTGCGCGACGGATAGAAGCGAGTCGGCTGTCCCCGATCGATCTCGCCCGGCTCGAACCGGTTGTCCGGCCCAATCGGGATGTCGACGACCTCCTCGCGGTTGCGGCTGAAATAGCCGAACAGCATGCTGAAGCTGCCATCTGTGTTCCGCTCCCACCCCTCGAACACGGGAGCGACGTTCTGGCCGCCGGCGTGAATGAGTTGACCGCCTGCGACGAGTGGAACCGCTGTGACGAGGACGAGCAGCGCTGCGGCGATCGTCCACCGCGTCATCGTTGTCCTGCTGCCGCGCGCGCGGCCACTTCCGCCCGGAACTCCTCCTCGGTGAGATAGACCGCTTCCGAGAGCAGGAACGACATGTCGTCGATCGTCCGATTGCCGTACCCCTTCCAGTTGCGCGGCTCGACGTTGCGCGGGTTGGCAGCGGAGTTGTCGAACCAGGCGATCACGTGGACCATCGATCCCACTGGCAACAGCGGCGCCGCATCGTCCTCGTAGAAGTACTGGCGCGACCAGTTGTGGTCCCAGCGCGAACAGTTCAGCATCTCGTTGCGGCCGTTCGGGTAGATCGCTTCGACGCACATGCGCGTGCCGTTGGCGTGCAGGTGCGGGACGAAGGTGACCAGCTTCATCGGACGCGTGACCGGTGTGTAGCCGTCGACGCGGATGTTCGGCGCGCCCGCCGGGAGATCGAGTTCCTCGTGCTGGAAGGACGGGCCGGCCGAGAACGGCGCCAGCAGGTGCTTCGGCGCCTGGTCCTTGGGGTAGAACTTGAACGCGATTTCGAGGGTCAGCGGAAGCGCTTCACCGACCGAGTGGACGTGAATGCCGAACCTCAGCGCGGATCCTGCGGGCAGGAGGGCACCGACGTTGGCGGGATAAGTCGTCGGGTTCTGTCCCATCTGGTAGAAGACGAGACGGTGCCCGGCCGAACCTTCGTCGCCCGGTTCGGCGTCGCGCGCGTTCGGGTCGGCAATCGAGATCGTCGCGTGGTGTACCAGGAAGTAGTTGAGGTTCTTCGGCCCGGGCGCTGTACCCTTCGCGCGCGTCACCTCGCGCACTTCGATCTGCTGGATGTAGCGATCCTCATGAAGTCCGGTTGGCACCGGGCCGACGTCTTTCATGAAGTCGGCGGCCACCGGTTTGATGTCGAGCGCGGGTGACGTGACGACGAGGTCGGGCGTGCCGATGGTCCAGGGCACGTGCGCCGGCTGCGCCGGACGCTGTGGCAGATCAGCGGCGTTGCCCTGAGGCGCGCCGCCGTCGACCCAGCGCGCGATGGCATCGATCTGCTGGTCCGAGAGCGACTCATCGTCCTTGAAGCGCTGGATCCCAATCTCCCTCTCGACGAACCAGGGGGGCATCTCACGACGCGTCGTGCGGGTGCGGATGGCGCGAGCCCATGGGCGCACCTGCTCGTAGGTGACGAGCGGCATCGGACCAATGCCACCAGGTGTGTGACAGCCCTGGCAGGAGCGCTGCAGGATGGGCGCGATGTCTCTGGTGAAGGTTACCGGCGCGGCGGTTTGTGCCTGCGCGCCGAGGACGGAAGTCGCCAGCGCGACCGCGACCGACGTGATGAGGACATGAGCTTCCTGCCGCATGGTCGCGAAGTGTAACGCACGGCTCGCTGGAGGCGGCGGGCTCGCAACGAAATGCTGAGGCTGCCCGCATGTATCTCGCTTGTGACGTCACGGGGCGTAGAATCAGCGGCCATTGGAGGTGCGCCCGTGAAGTTCCTCATTTCTGTCGCAACGGCTGCCGTCGGCGCGCTTCTCTTCGCGGGCGCGTTGCCCTCCCTCTCCGGACAGGCACCGGCCTCGCACCCGCTCGTCACGCCCGCCGAATACGAACGCTGGCAGACCGAGCTCACCAACTGGGGACGCTGGGGCGCTGACGACCAGATGGGGGCCCTCAACCTGATCACGCCCGCCAAACGCCGCGAAGCAGCCGCGCTCGTGAAAGACGGCATCACCGTGTCACTCGCGTCGACCGCGGCGACCACGAAGGCGGCCGATGTCCCCTGCCCCGCCGAGTGGGCGATGGTGAACGCGAGCCCGGGCAGCGCCACCGATCGCATCGCGTATCCGTGCATCCACGGCGCCGGCGCGACCCACATCGACTCGCTCGCGCACATCTTCTTCAACGGCAAGATGTGGAACGGCTACCCCGTCACCGGCAACGTGTCGCGCGAGGGGGGCGCAACCCGCAACTCCGTCCTGAACATGAAGAACGGCATCGTCACGCGCGCCGTGCTGTACGACATCCCGCGCCTGAAGGGCGTGCCGTACCTGGAGCCGGGCACGCGCATCTTCCCCGAGGATCTCGAAGCGTGGGAGAAGAAGGCTGGTGTGCGTGTCGGCGCCGGCGACGCGATGCTCCTCCGCTGGGGACGCTGGGCGCGCGGTGCGGCGATCGGGCCGTGGAACACGGACGAGGCGTCCGCGGGTCTGGACAATACCGTGATCCCATGGCTGAAAAAGCGCGACATCTCCCTGCTGTCCTGGGAGACGCCGGGATACGTGCCGCAGCCGACAGGCGACCTGCCTCGCCTCGCATTGCACAACTTCGCGCTCACGCATCTCGGGATCATGCTGATTGATCGCGGCGACTTCGACGCGCTGGCGACGACCGCCGCGGCACGGAATCGGTGGGAGTTCATGCTGACGGTCGGTCCGCTGCCGATCCCGAACGGCACCGGGTCGCCGGTCAACCCAATCGCCATCTTTTGAACGATCCCATAGCGAGACCGTGCCTTGAATAGAACAACTCCCGTGCACTTCGTTTCCTGGTGGCTGCTGTCGCTGCTGCTCGCAACCGCGCCCGCCGCAGGAGCACAGACGCTGTCCGGCGCCATCGACATGCACGCGCACGGCGACCCGGACGGCACCGCGCGCAAGATCGACGTGATCGATCTCGCGAAGCTGGCCAAGGCCGCCGGCATGCGGGCCATCGTCCTGAAGAACCACTACGAGCCGACGGCCTCGCTCGCCTTCGTCGTGCGCAAGGAGGTGCCCGGAATCGAGGTCTTCGGCGGCATCTCGCTCGACCTGACCGTCGGCGGCGTCAACCCGGCCGCCGTCGAGTGGATGGCCAAGGTGAAGGGCGGCTACGGCCGCGTGGTGTGGCTGCCCACGTTCGACTCCGAGTCGCAGGTGCGGCGAACGAAGGAGAACCGGCCCTTCGCACCGGTTGTTCGCGATGGGCGTCTGACGCCTGAACTGCTGCAGGTGATCGCGCTGTGCGCCAGGCACGATCTCGTCCTCGAGACCGGGCACTCATCGCCGCAGGAGTCGCTGCAGATCATCGCGGAAGCAAAGCGCCTCGGCGTGCGGCATGTTCTCGTGACGCACGCGATGACCAACCCCGGCGGTCCCATGTCGCTCGACGAGATGCAGAGCGCGGCGAAGCTCGGGGCGCTGATGGAGCTTGTGTACTCCCCCTTGACGGACGAGCAGCTTCAGAAACAGGCCGACGCGATCCGCACCATCGGCGCGGCGGCGTTCGTCCTGTCGAGCGATCTGGGCCAGCCGCCCAATCCGCTGCACACCGACGGTTTGCTCGCCTTCTACAAGGGCCTGATGTCGCACGGCATCCCGCTCGCCGACGTCGACACGATGGCAAAGCGGAATCCCGCCCGGCTGCTCGGTCTCGATCGCTGATCGGGACCGCCGCGCAACACTCAGATGTAGTTCGCGGCCAGGAAGCCGACCGTCCCGACGACCGCGCCAAGCACCACGTCCGCCACGTAGTGATACCGGCCAGCGACGCAGGCGACTGCAATCGACACGGCCAGGATGGCGAACGGCACGCCGACAACTCCCGCCTGTGAGACGACTGCGAACGCAGCGGCGGTGGCTGTTGCCACATGGCCGCTTGGAAACGTGTTCAGCTGCACGCTGGCGCGGTGGAGCACAGCCTCGTTCAACCGGCGCAACCGCGATGGCGATGCGATTACGGGTGCATCCTCGCGATGTCTGGGCGGCCGTGTCTGCAGCCAGGGCAGCACGCCGTACGACAAGGCACCGGCCAGCAGCACGGCGCTCGTGTAGCGGACAGGATCGGCGATCTCGTCCCACCAGAGGATCACCAGCAGGCCGGCGGGTAACAGCGGATAGCAGAGCAGGTACGAGAGTTCCAGCAGGCCGCCACACCAGCGCGGTGCCCGTTCGACAGCGCCGACGATCGGAAGTGCCCAGCGGCGGTCGACATCGGCGAGCCACTGCTCTGCCTCGAGATTGAGGGGTGATGTGAAGTGCGCCGGAATCCAGTAGAACCACAGCAGATAGATCAGTGGCATCCACTCGCGCACGTAGCGAGCCCAGGGAGTCAGCGCGGACGCCGACTGCAGCCGCGCGACGACGATGACGATGGCGGCAGCGCCGGCACACTCCGCGACGATGCCGAGGCGTGCTCGCGGGGGCATCCGGATCGCGCAGGCCGCGACCGCGAGGTAGGCGAAGTACGCGAGGGCAAGCCGCTCGGGCGGCAGCACAGGGCATCGTAGCGGCAGTCGGGGGCACCATCCGCCCTTCCGCACCGCATGAACTTACAATGAGGACGTGCCCAGCCAGTTTTCCGCGATCGGCTTCGATGTCTCCTCCGGCCAAGATCTCGCCGCCCTCGCCAGCCGCGTGGCCGAGGGCTCCGACACGATCGACGCGCGCGAAGGTCAGTATCTGAAGTGGGCGCCGCCATCCGGGGAGCAGTTGTGGCTGCAGGTGAGGCGCAACGGCGACGCGATGGGCATGAACCCGCACTTCGAGGGCAAGTCGTCGCTGCGCGTGCTCATCGAGGCGCGCATTGCGCGGCAGGCGCACACCCCACTCGATGGCACCTTCCTGGCCTGGGCGAACCCACCGGCCGATGGCTCGGGCGGCGGCGACTACCCGTTCGTCTTCGACTGTCCCGATGCAGCGCGGCACGAGGCCCTGGAACTGCCGGCGATCGTCCAGGTACAGGTCGCGGCGTTCGCCCAGGAGATCGCGGTGCACGACTCCGCGACGTCGTACGAAGCGGCCCAACGCGCACAGGGGCTCTCGTTCGGATCGCAATCGTTCATTCCATCCGGTCTCTTCTCGCCCTCGGGTGAGCCAGTTATTCCCCCGGAACCCCACGCGCTGATCGCGGGACACGTCGTCGAGGCTGGCGAACGCCGGAACAGCGTCACAGGCGGCACGTTCTGGTGGGCGCTGGTCGACAGCGTCGGCGGCACCTTCGATGTCGTCATCGACCCTGTGCTGCTCGACAGTGCCGTTCGCGCCGGAAACGTCGTCTCGGGCTGGTTCTGGCTGTCGGGACGCTTACGGACGGGCGAACCGCAGCGCGCCGGCTGGCTCGGCCGCCTCACCGGACGCCGCTAGTCGCCGACTGGCGTTATGATGACCGTGACCTTTGTGACTTCTTTAGGAGGAGCGATCATGAAACGCACTGTAACCGCGGTGGTTCTGACGGTCCTGGCCGCCGTCGCCGTGGCTGCTCAAACGCCGGCCGGCTGGAAGCAGCGGCTCGATCGCAGCACGAGCGCGAGCGACCCCGACGCGGCGGGCACGGTCAAGTTCGTGACCATGGGCAAGGGATTCCACGCCACGAACCCGCAGGCCGCGGTTTACTGGAACCCGGCGAACACCGCGACCGGCAACTACACCGTCAAGGGCAGCTTCCGTCTCGTGAAGCCGAGCAGCCACACGAACTACTACGGCCTGGTGTTCGGTGGCAGCGGGCTCGAGGCCGCCAGCCAGAGCTACATCTACTTCATGGTGGCGCAGGACGGCTCCTGGATGCTCAAGCGGCGGGACGGTGACGCCTCATCCCCGAACATCGCGCCGAGGACCGAAAACGCCGCCGTGCGGAAGCCCGGTCCGGACGGCTCGTCGACCAACGACCTCGAAGTGCGGGTGCTCGCCGACAAGATCGACTACGTCGTCAACGGCACCGTCGTGCACTCGACGCCGAAGACCGGCATGACGGCGAAGACCGACGGCATCGCGGGCATCCGGATCAACCATCAGCTCGAGGTCCACGTCGACAACTTCGCCGTGGGGAAGTAGCGGTCCGCCGCCAGCCAGCCGGCTTCACGAAGGCACGGAGACACGAAGAATTTCTGACTCTTCGTGTCTTCGTCGTTTAGACACTCACCACCGGACACGTAGACGACTGGATGATGCCGTGCACGTGCGTCCGCATCCGTCCAGTGGTCGCATGCCCCCGGCCGATAATGACGAGGTCCGCGCGCTGCTCCCGCGCGCACTCGGCCACCTGCGGCACGACGTCGCCGACGGCGACACGCAGCGGCACCCGGATTTCTCGGCCTTCAGCACCGACTCGAGACGTGCCCGCAACTCCTCACGCAGGTTTTCGCCGAGCGCCCGCTCGCTCCCCGGCGTCGGCCAGTCGGGGACCAGGCTGACGACATGCAACACCTCGAGTGACGCCCCGACCTTCTCGCTGAAGGCCGCCGCCCACCGCAGCAGCCCCCTGCCCTCCGGCACGTCGGCCACCGCGCACAAGATCCGTCGCGGCAGGCCCGTTGCCATCTGCTGCTCGACGTGCGCGGCGGTCCAGACCGGGCAGTGCGCGTCGTGCAGCACCTTCGCGGTGGTCGAGCCGACCATCAGCTCGCGGAACAGGCCGACTCCGTGCGTGGGCATCATGATCAGATCGGCGCCATACCGGTGCGCGACGTCCACGATGCACGTCCCCGGATCGCCCTCGTCGGTGAGACGCGTCGTTGGCACTCCGGTCAGTTCGGGCATCAGCGCCGCCTGATCGAGCCGCGCGCGAAGCGCGCGCTGCCGTGTCGTCACCTCCGCCTCGTTGCCAGCCAGCACGGTCTGCAGGCCCT
This sequence comes from uncultured Acidobacteriota bacterium, assembly GCA_963748265.1. GTDB lineage: Bacteria > Acidobacteriota > Vicinamibacteria > Vicinamibacterales > CAVVIG01 > CAVVIG01. The sequence continues at coordinate 163,330 of CAVVIG010000012.1, forward strand.
GCGCGACGACGCTCAGGATCGTGACGGACGCACCGAACTTCGTCGCAAGCGCGCGCACCGAGGCAGCCGCCTGCGTCCCCTGCTGTGAGAAGTCGAACGGGAAGAGGATTTGCTTGATCATCGTCGCATCGCATCCACGTTCGTCAGACGTTCGCCGACTTCAGCGCGGCGAGTACACGCGCAGCCCGGAACGGAGCGCGGCGCAGCCGGACGCCGGTCGCATCGAAGATCGCGTTGCCGACGGCCGCGATGAGCGGCTTGCACACCGTCTCGCCGGCTCCATAGGGCGGCAGGTCGGGACGCTGCGGATTCGGATCGCCGTTCACGATCACGACGTCGATCCGCTCCGGGCAGTCGGCGTGCGTGAGCGTCGGGCTCGACGTCCAGTCGACGCTCGTCACCTTCTCGGTGTCGAACGTCACCTCCTCGTGCAGGGCGCGGCTCAGCGAGTGCAGCATCCCGCACTCGACGGTCCGGCGAAGCCCCTCGGGATTGATCACCAGTCCGCAGTCGTGCGCACAGACGATCCGCTTCACCCAGACACGGCCGGTGCGACGGTTCACTTCCACCTCGGCGATCTCCGCCACGACCGTCTGGTTGCGATAGGCGTATGCGATGCCGCGTCCCGTCAGGACGTCGCCGCGGGCGCGCGGCTTCCCCGACGGCCTCGGGTCCCATCCGTACGCCTCGGCTGCGGCCTTCACCACCGCAATGGACCTCGCCCGCTTGAAGCCGTTGTCGTCTCGCGTGCCCGCGTTCAGGAGCCGAAGCCTGAACTCCACCGGATCCGCACTCGCGGCCGCGGCCAGTTCGTCGATGAACGACTCGGAGGCGAACGTCGCCTGCGGCCCGTTCGGGTCGCGCAGGTTGCCTGTGCGCAGCGGCGTCTCCCACACGAGCGGCATGCTCACGACCTGTGTGGCCATCCGCCGGTTCGGGATTGCGTACATCTCACCGGGAACAGCCGCGCTGCCGGGAGCGGGGCGCTCGCGGCGCTTTCCCGTCAACTGCGCGATGAGCACCGTGTCGGGCTCGTTCTACCCGAGATGGTTGTAGTCGGCGGATCGCGCAAGGTAATCGAACGCCGTCAGATTGCCGCTGGCATCCAGGGCGCCTCGCAGGTCGACTGCAAAGGCCGGCGCCTTCGTGTCCCAGGCTGTTTCCTCGTCGCGCATCCATTGCACGCGCACAGGGCGGCCGAGCTCCTTCGCCAGGAACGCCGCCTCGAAGCCGGCATCGTCGGCGGCGGTTCTGCCGTACCCCTGCGGCCCGTCCATCCAGATCACGCGGACCTGCTCCCGGGGGATTCCGAGGAACGTCGCAACGCCGTTCCGCATGCCGTACGACTTCATGTCGTTCGAGTAAATCGTGAGCTGCCCGTTCGACGGATCGGCAGTCGCGTGTGCGGGCGCTATGGCCGTGTGCCCCTGGAACGGGATGTCGTACCGCGCTTCGACGACTTTCGACGCGCTCGCGAACGCAGCGGCCGGGTCGCCGACCACGGTCGGCGCGGGGCTCGATGTCGGCGTCGCGCCGCGCATGAACGTGAAGAGATCGTCCGACTTCGGAAACGGCGCGGTCGCAGGCTTCTGCCAGTTGGCCTTCAGCCGCTTCGCCGCTTCGATGGCCTGCTCCTCGCGCTCGCAGACGACGGCCGCGTAGTTGCCCTTCGTCACCACGCGGACGAACCCTGGGAGACTCCGCACCGACGACTCGTCGACGCTCACGAGACGGGCGCCGGCAAACGGCGGCTTCACGTTGCGCGCGTGCAGGAGGCCGGTCGGTTTGACGTCCACCGCCCACGTCATCTGGCCGTTGACCTTCGCCGGGATGTCGTACCGCTGCGGCGACTGTCCGACGATGGTGAGCGCCTGCACCGCCTTCACCTTCGCCTGGCCGGTCGTCGAGTCGACGTTGGTGCCGGTCAGCGCGACGTGAAACTTCCTGTCGCCAATCAACTCGCCGTACGTCACCCGCTTCGACGCGTCGGCCTTGAGCGTAATGACGCCCGCGCTGACGGCGAGGGCCTCGGCGGGCACGCCGAAACGCGTTGCGGCCATATCGAGCAGAACGCGCCGCGCTTCCGCCGCCACGCGGCGCATCGGCCAGCCGTCGACCTGAATGGCGTCGGACCCGCCCGAACCGCCCTGGTCCACCGTGTTGTGCGTGCTGCCCATCACGCAGGTCGTGCGCTCGTACGGCATGTCGAGCTCGTCGGCCATCATCTGCCGGAATGCGGTGCCGGTCCCCTGGCCGCAATCGGTCTTGCCGACGTAGAAGGTGGCCGTGTTGTCCGGCCGGATGACGATCCAGGAGTCGAGCTGCAGGAAATCAGGATCGGGATACGGTCCCGACGCCGCCGCCTGCTGGGCGAGCGCTTCGAACGGTCGCGCGACGCCGGCGGCACCGAGCGTGACGACCAGCGCTCCGGATGCCTTGAGGAAGTCCCTGCGGGAGTTCATGCGACCTCCTTCGACGCGCGCTTGATAGCGGCCTGCACGCGGTAGTACGTCATGCAGCGGCAGAGCGTGCGCGACATGGCCTCGCGAATCTGCGCGTCGGTCGGGTGCGGCGTGCGATCGAGCAGCGCCTTGGCGGTCATGACCTGGCCGTTCTGGCAGTAGCCGCACTGCGGCACCTGCTCGTCGATCCACGCCTGCTGCAGCGGATGCAGCCGGCCGTCCTTCGACAGCCCCTCGAGCGTCGTGATCTCACCCCGCACGCTGCCGGCTGGCGTCACGCACGACCGCGTGGCGACGCCATTCACGACGACCGTGCACGCGCCGCACTGACCGAGACCGCACCCGAATTTCGGGCCGTGCAGGTCGAGATCATTGCGGAGGACATAGAGCAGCGGCGTCGACGCGTCGACGTCGAGCGTGTGCCGGTTTCCGTTCACCGTCAGCGAGATGCTCATGAACGTGACTATGGGGCGGGAGCCCAATGAAATCAAGAAGTCGTTAAGGACGGGCCCGGGAGGGTCGGGTCGGGATGGTCAGGGAGGGGCGGGTTTCGGTGCCGTCTGAGCTCAGCGCTCCACTCTCGTCATCCGGGCGCGGTCGCACCCTGGGGGAAGGATCGCGTTGTCGGGCGGCGGCGTGTTGCCCGCGTAGCAGCCGGGGATGACGAAGAGCGGCATCGGGCTCGCCGGCGGCGTGGCGGGAGCCGCGGCGGCCGACTCGTCAACGGTGGACCTGGCCTGGCGTCTCAGTGTGTCGCGATAGGTAGTGACACGTCCCGCCCGTACGCTGACGCCGAAGTCGAGCGGTTCGAACCCCTGGGCGCGCAGCTCGATGCGATGCGGGCCGGGCTCGAGGTCAATCGCGGAACCCACGTCTGCCGTGGTGCCCACGTAGTAGCCGTCCACGAAGATCTGCAGGAGCTCGGCGGGTTGAATGTCGAGCGACAACAGTCCGAGGCGAGCGGCCTCGTCCCGCCGGCTCTTCGTCCGGTTCGCCGCGCCGCTCCCGGCGACCGTCGCGGGCACTGCGTAAGGGACGACGACGAGCATCGTCGGATAGAAGGGCACGCCCCAGTACGGCGCGGGATACACGCCACGGCTGGCTCTGGCCGAGGGCGGCGACGGTGCAGGGAACTGCGGCGGCCGCGTCACCGGATGGCCGCCACTGCCCGTGACAGGCTGACCGCCCGTGTCCGCGGTCTGCAATCCGAGCGGCGGCAATGGGGGGACGGGACGCATCAGCCACTGCGTCCGTGTCGGCGTCTCCGTCTGTGTCTGCGCGCTCAGCGACGAGCCGGCGCACAGCAGGACCACCAGAGCAGCGATGGCGAGTCGGCGCGTCACAGCCACGTCAGAAGCAGTGTGAGACGAATCGCGGTTCGAAGCAACCTTTGCAGCTGTGCTACATCGCCACCGCGCGCGCAACGACCTCGTCAACCATCTTCCCGTCGAGCAGGTGCACGATGCGCTCAGCGTGTTCCGCAAATCGAGGGTCGTGGGTGACGATGCAGATGGTGGCGCCCCCATTGTGGAGCTCGTCGAGCAGCCCCATTACCGCCTCGCCGTTCTTCGAGTCGAGGTTGCCGGTGGGCTCGTCGGCGAGCAGGATTGCGGGGTCGCCAGCCACGGCGCGCGCCACCGCCACGCGCTGCTGCTGGCCGCCCGAGAGCTGCGCAGGATAGTGGCGAGCGCGGGCCGTCATGCCGACTCGCTCGAGTGCCCGCGCGACCTGTTTCTTTCGCTCGGCCGCGTCCATGCCCCGATACGTCAGCGGCAGCGCCACGTTCTCTTCAACCGTCAGATCCCCAAGCAGGTTGAAGCTCTGAAAGATGAACCCGATCTGCCGGTTCCGGACGTGGGCCCTCGCCTTCCCGCTCAACCCGCTGGCCGGTTCGCCGTTCAGGCGGGTACTGGCCCGACGAGGGCACATCGAGCAGGCCCATGATCGACAGCAGCGTCGACTTGCCGCACCCGGACGGCCCCGCAATCGCCACGTACTCGCCGCGCTGGATCGAGAGCGTGATCTCGGACAGCGCGTGGGTGCGGACCTCCTCCGTCTCGAACACCTTCGAGATGCCTTCCAACTGGATGACGGTCGATTCGCTCATGATGGCTCCGCTCTCTGACTGTTATCGCAGCCGGACGATCTGTTCGTTGCCCCACGCCGACGTGTCGGAGAGGACGACCCGGTCACCAGGCCGGAGGTCGCCGTCGAGAATCTGCACGCTGTTCGCCGACGCCGGCCCGAGCCGCACCTGCACGCGCTCGGCGTGCGCGCCGTCGGGCAGTATCCGGAAGAGCGCGGTCTCACCGTCGCTCAGCCCGGACGCGGGCCGACCCACGTGCCGCACGCCCGCCAGCCGATCGATTTCGATGGTGCCGTCGATCGTCATGTCGGGGCGGGCGCCCCGCGGCAGCGGACCTGACAGCGCGACGTCGAGCGTGACGGTTCCGTTCTGCGCCGACGGCGCGATTCGTGACACGCGGCCCGGCACGAGGCCGTTGTGGGTGTCGACGTTCACCACCAGGTCGAGGCGCAGGTCGTCGGTCTGCGCTTCGGGAATGCGCAGGCGCGCTTTCAGCCGGTCCGGGTCGACCACGCGCGCGAGGTTCGCGCTCTGCGTCACGCGCTGCCCCACTTCGACGACCACTTCCTGCAGCACACCATCGATGCCGGCCCGCACCGTCAGCGCGTTGAGATCCCGGTGCTTCAGCGCCGCGACGGTCCGCCGGCTGTCGACCTCTGACCGCTGCGTCGCCAGCCGTGTGGTCAGCGCCTTCTCCGTTGCCGCGATCCGTTCCTCCTCGAGCGCCGCGCGCCGTGTCAGCGCATCCGCCTTGACGCGCGATTGACGCGCCGTGATGCTCGCCACGAGCCGATCGGCGAACAGCGCTTCGTCGACCTCCGCCTGGATGACGGCCTGGTCCCGCTCCGATTCGACTGCTGCGGCCGACGAGCGCAGCGCGAGGAGGTCGGTCTGCAGCGACGCTTCGAAGCTGGAATAGGCGGCGACTGCCGCGTCGAGCGCAAGGTCGGCAGCCACGGCGGCCTGCTCCACGTCGGGATTGCTCAACTGCAGCAGGATTGTGTCGGCCCGCACCATCGCGCCAGCCTCGAGGAGCTTCCGATCGATCCGTCCGTCGACTTCCGCCGCCGCCCACCGCGAGGCGTCGTCGTCGGGCACGAGCTCGCCGACGCCGTGGACCTCGCGGGCAAGGTCGCCTTCGCGCACGGTGTCGATCCAGAGCCCTTCGCTCGACACCGTGGGCGCGGCCCCGCTCATGCGCGTGGCGCCGTACGCGACGAGCGCAAGCAGCAGCATCCCCGACGCGGACACGACGATCTTGCGTCGGCGGCGGCTCTGAATCTCGTGAGCGGGCTTCGGGACGTCCATCTCAGACCTTCCGTTCATCCGACGTGGATCGCGACGTTCGGATCGACCAGCGCCGCGCGGCGTGCGGGAACCAGGCACGCGGCGAGCGTGACGACCACGAGCGCCACCGCGACCGCCGCGAGCGTGGCCGCATCGTGCGGCTGCACTCCGAACAAGAGTCCTCGGAGCGCACGTGTCAGCACGAGCGCCAGCACGAGCCCCAGCGCAAGGCCGGGCACCGCCAGCCGCATGGCCTGTCCCAGCACCGACCGCCACACCCTGCCGCGCGTCGCCCCGAGCGCCATGCGTACGCCCAGTTCGCGCACGCGTGCGTTGACAGAAGCGTTCACGACGCCGGCGACACCGGCCAGCGAAATCGTCACGGCAATCGTCGCGAAGAGCGCGATCAGCAGCGCCATCACGCGTGCGGGCGCCATCGACTGCACGCGCGCCTCCTCGAGCGTCAGCAGGCTGTCGACTGGCTGCGTCGGCTCGGCGCGGCGGAACGCCTCGCGAACGGCAGGCGAACAGCGCCGCCGGCGGCGAGGTCCGCGCGCACGAGGACGCGCGGCTGCACCGGCGGCAACTGGTCGATTGGGACGAACACCTCGGGCGACGGCGACGCGTCCAGCCGCTGCCTCGAGTCGGCCACGACGCCGACCACGGTCGCCCACTCGCCGCCATCGAGCCGGACCTGCTCTCCGAGCGGCGTGGAGCCGGCCCAGTACGTGCGCGCCATCGCCTCGTTGACGACCGCAACGCGGCCCGCCGCCGCGACCGTGTTGAAGCTGTTGCCCGCGACGACGTCAATGCCGACCGTTCTGAAGTAGTCCTGCGAGACGACCTGCACCGCGATGGGGGCCTGGAGCACACGCGCTCCCACGGGCTCGCGAACCTCGACCAGCGCACGCGCGAAGTGCCCCTCGTCGACGAACGGCATCGCGCCGGAGATCGCGGCGGCGGTGACACCCGGCACCTCGCGAACCGCGCGCAGCAGTCGATTGAACAACTCGCGCCGCGCATCGGCCGACTCGTACTTGATGAAGTCGGTCGACACGCGCATCGTCACGACGTCGCCGGTGTGGTAGCCGGTTTCGACGCGCGCCAGGTTCCTCAGGCTCCGCAGGGTGAGGGTGGCGCCAGAGAGCAGCGCGAACGACACGGCGATCTGCAGCACGACGACCAGGCGGAACGGCGCGAGCCTGGGCATGTCGACGCGCGCGTTCAGCAGATCGGGCCGCGCGACGCGCGGGACGAGCGCAACGACGACCAGGCCGCAGACGGCAGCGATCAGTACCGAAACCGCGGCAGCGAACCCGACTGCCTGCGTCGTGAGGCGGATTTCGCTCGCGCGCGACGTGTACCGCGAGGCGAGATCGATCAGCCACGGGAGTGTGCCGGCGGCCAGCAGCAGCCCGAGGGCGGCCCCCGCGGCCGTCAGCAGCAGCGCCTCCACGGCGAACTGCTGGAACAGGCGCCCGTGCCAGGCGCCAAGCGCGGACCGCAGCGCTATGGCCGGCCGCCGTGGCAGCGCCCGCGCGGTCAGGAGCGCGCCGACGCTCGAGCAGAGGCTGAGCAGCAGGAACGTGGCGCTCGCCAGCAGGGCGAGCAGCGTCGGGCGGAAGCGCGACACCAGATCGTCGGTGACCGGTATGGCCGTCAGCGAGAAGCCGCCGCGCCGCTCGTAGCCGTCGCGAAAGCGCTCGCCGATGCGGACGGCGGCGCCGGCGAGGTCCGCGCGGACGGCTTCTGCCGGCGTTGAGTAACCTGTCGCCACACGGCCGAGCGCGCTGACCAGGTGCATCGCTCGATCCTGCTCGCCGGCAACGCTGGCGCGCAGCGGGCAGGCCGACGTCGGCAGGTAGATGTCGGCCTCCTCCGGAAAATTCGGGAGTGGCGGCAGGACGCCGACTACCGTGTGCTCGCGGTCGTTCATCCGGAACATGCGTCCGACAACGTCGCTTCTGCCACCAAGTTCGTTCTTCCAGAAGCGATAGCTGACGACGATGACGCCGGGCGCGCCCGCCACATCGTCCGCCGCGCGAAGGCTCCGCCCGGCCACCGGCTCGACGCCAATTACGTCAAAGAAGTTGGCCGACACCACTCCCGCAGACACGCGCCGCGGCTCCTGCCCGTCGAGCAGGATGAAGTACATGTAGTGGAACTCGGCCAGGCTCTCGAGGCTCGCGGATTCGGCGCGCAGGTCGCGGACTTCTACGGCGGAGAAGAGCCGCTCGCCCTGGTCGGCCTCTGCCTGCAACCGCACGAGGCGATCCGGTTCCGCATAAGGGGGCGGCTGGAGCAGCACCCCGTGCAGCACGGCGAACACCGACGTGCTCACGCCGACGCCGAGCGCGATTGCCAGCACGATCGCCAGGGAGCTCGTGGGCTGCCCCAACACCTCGCGTACGCCGGCGCGCACGTCCTCGACGAGCGACTCCAGGCGTCGGGCACCCCAGCGATCGCGGTAGTCGTCCTTGTGTTGCGCGACGCTTCCGAACTCGCGTCGCGCGAGGGCATGAGCGGCCAGCGGCGACATGCCGGTACGGACGTACGCCGCTGCCTGCATCTCGAGGTGGAAGCGCATCTCCTCGTCGAGCTGGGACTCGAGCGCACCACGCCCCGTCAGCGTGCGCACACGGAACCGCAGTCGCGACAGCAACGCCATGTTCTAGACCGCTTCGACGATCCGGTTGATGGCAGCCGACATCTTCTGCCAGTGCGCCGTTTCGCTTTCGAGCTGTCTCCGCCCCGCACGCGTCAGGCTGTAGAACCGGGCGCGCCGGTTGTTCTCCGACACGCCCCACTCGGCAATGATCAGACCCTGTTCCTCGAGCCTCGCCAGCGCCGGATACAGCGACCCCTGGTTCACCGACAGCACTTCCGCGGACAGCTGCTGGATCCGTTGCGAGATGCCCCAGCCGTGATTTGACTCCAGCCGCAAGGTCTTCAGGATCAGCAGGTCCAGCGTGCCCTGCAGCAGGTCGGGTTTCGCGACGGCCATGTCCGTGTCTCCCCTTCTGGTTCTACTCGGCGCGCAACGCTTCGATGACGTTTGTGCGCGCGGCCCTCGCCGCGGGCGCGACCGACGCCGCAACCGCCGCCATCAGGAGCAGCAGGCCGGCGGCGGCCGCGACGAGCATGCCCGGCATCTGCACGCGCTCCAGGTACGACGCCGCCACCTTCGCGCCAACGAAGCCCGCCACCACACCCAGCCCCACGCCGGCGATCGCCATCGCCGCGCCGTTCCAGACCACACCGAGCAGGATGTTCTGCGGCAGCGAGCCGAGCGCCATCTTGATGCCGAACTCGCGCGTCCGGCTGCCGACCGAAAATGCCAGCACACCCGCGACGCCGACGACGGCGATGGCCACGGCCACGACCGCAAACAGCCCGAACACCGCCGTGTTCAGGCGATCGGGCGCGAGCACCTCGGCGCGCACGTCCTCGAGGGTGGCGGCGCGCTCGACCGGCTGGTCGGCCGCGAGCTCCCGGACGATCCGCGTGATCGGCGGGACCATCGCATACGGGTCGGAGCGCACGTGCACGAACACGCGGCCGCCCGCGACCTGTTGCTCGAAGGGGTGATACACGCTCATCGTGGCGCCCGGCACGATGTGCTCGTCGTCGATGTCGGGCACGATGCCCACGATGCGGCGCGGCTCCTGGCTGACGCTGATGAACCGCATCACCGGATCGGTCCAGTACAGCGTGCGGTTGAGGACGTCGCGCCCCGGGAACAGCTGCGTTGCCAGGCTCTGGCTGACGATGACGACCTTCTCGCCGTCGCTGCGATCGTCGGCGGTGAAGTCCCGGCCCGCGATCATCGGCACACCGAGGGCGGCGAAGTAACCTGGCGATACCGACCGGAACTTGCCGCGCGGATCTTCGCTCGGGTCGCCACGCTTTCCGCCCTCCACCTGGAACGAGAAGCCGACCCGTTCGAACTGACCGGCGTCGCGCCATGGTACGACGCTGCCGACCGCGACGCGCTCCACGCCGGGCAGCGCGCCGACGCGTTCCTGCAGCTGCCGATAGAACGCGCGCGTCTGCTCCGGCATGCGGCCGAAGGAGGTGACGGGCACGTTGACTGCGAGCACGCGCGACACGTCGAAGCCGGGCGACGCAGCCTGCAGCGCCATGAAGGTGCGCAGCAGCATGACCGCGCCCGCCACGAGCATGAACGACGCGCCTACCTGCGTCACCGCGAAGAGGTTCAGCTGGCGCCTGGTTCCACCAGTGATGCGCAGGCTGCCGCTCGCCTGGCGCAGCCCGCCGAGGCGATCGGAGGACGGGAGGCGCGGGACGTATGCGAGCAGAACGGCCGCCGCCACGGCCAGCAGGACGCCGGTGACGAGCAGCCAGGGATCGATCGTCACCTCCAGCGCGCGCGCCGAGAACCTGGCGGCGTATCGCGAGAGCACGCCGACCAACGGCCCGGCGAGCGCCACGCCCAGAAGTCCTCCCGCGACGCAGAGCACGAGGCTCTCGGCGAGCAGCGTACGGCGCAGCGCGCCGTCGTCGGCGCCGAGCGCCGCCCGGACGGAGAGTTCGCCCTCGCGGCGGACCGTGCGCGCGAGAATCAGGTTCGCGGCGTTGGAGCAGGCGATCACGAAGATGAGCAGCGCCGCCGCGAACAGGACGATCAGCACCGTGCGAGCGTTCGACGTGAGCTGCTCGCGCAGCGGGACGATCTGGACGTCGAAGGCGCCCCTCGCCGGGTACGCCTCCGGGAAGTCGCGCTTGATCGAGTTGTACGCCGCGTCGACCTCCGCGACCGTGCCCTGCAGGTTCGCCGACGCGTTCATGCGGCCGAACACCTCGGTCATCCGATGCTCGCGCCCCGTCACCATCGTCGCCGACAGGTGGTGCGGGCTGGTCACGATGTTGGCGATCAGTTCCGTTTCAGCCGGATAGGGGATCGACGGCTCGAGGACGCCCACGACCTGCGCCGAACGCGAGTCGAGCCGGATCGTCTTCCCGATCACTGACGGGTCCCCGTTCAACGTCGTGGACCAGAACCGGTGCGTCAGCACGGCCACGCCGGCGGCGGCCTGCCCATCGTCGTCCCCGGTGAGCAGGCGGCCAATCGTCGGCCGCAGTCCCATCACCTCGAAGTAGTTGCCGCTGACAACTCCCGCGCGGACCTGACGCGGCTCGCCGAGTCCCACCATCGTGAAGGACAGCGTGGAGAACTCCGCCACACCGTCGAAGGAGCGGACGCGGCTGCGGATGTCCTGGATTTCCGGGACTGAAAAGGTGACGTTGGCGCTGCCAAGGCCAGGGGCGCTCTGGCGGATGTAGAGGATGCGGTCCTCGTCGCGGTTGACCAGCGGCCGCAGGAGGACGGACCTCACCAGGCTGAAGATCGCCGCATTGACACCGATGCCCAGCGCCAGCGTCACGATCACGGTGATCGTGAGCCCGCGGGCCTTCAGCAGCGCGCGACACGCGAACTTGAGCTCCTGCAGCAGCGCCATACGCCCTCTCCTCTAGATTGACGACAAGAGCGTAGGCCGCGCTTCTGTAGATTGTCAACAAGAAAGGACGGCGCCTGAGCTACTGCCGCTGGAACGATGCCGAGCTGCGGCCCAGCCGCCGATCGCGAGCCGGCACCACGCGACTGCTACTGCGCGGCGCACGTGAAGGATCCGTAACAGAAGGACGACGAGGAGCGCTCAACGGGACCGGGACGCGAGGACATGGACACCGTTCGAGTGTGGGCCCGTCTCGGGCGCGCCCACAGTCGACCCAGCTCGAGCGATGGTCGATCATCGCGTTTTGCGGTGCGTGTCTGCGCAATCCCGTCGTGACCGCTCTCGCGGATGCCCACGATTGCGGCGCGCCTCTCCGCGAAATTGTGTTGTTCGGAAAATCGTTGGAGCGCGTTCTAGGCTATACGGTGTTTTGTGCTTTCAGGAAGAGGCTATCCCGCCGATCCAGCCGGCCATTCGGGCGGCGTGGGCGAGGCAACCATCCGTCACGCTGCGGCTTGGCGCCCCACGGACAGTCGGCGTATGGAAACCCTGCAAAGGCGAGTCGCGTCCCCATTCAGGTAGAGGAACAGACTTGTTCAGCCGGCGCGACATTGCTGTAACGGTGCGCCGGATCGGCACACGCGGCCGCCACTGAATCTTCGGCGCGGCGAGCGAATGACGCCGTCTCTGGAGTGGGATGTCGAAAGAGTCAGCTGCGCTGGCGGCGCTGCTGACCGCGGTCCATTACATCGCGCATGCGGCTGTTCCCGGTGGTCATGGTCGCGGCGGCGCGGAGCATTGCGGGGGTCTGCGGGCAGAGCACGAGCCCACGGCGAAACGCGTAGACCGTCAACTGGAAGCGATCGGTTACATCGAGCTTGTCGAGGATCGATGTGAGGTGGTTGCGCGCGGTCGCCTCGCTGATGAACAGGCGTTCGGCGATGTCCTTGTTGGTCAATCCTTCGGTGACCAGCGCCACGATCTGACGCTCGCGCGGCGTGAGGCTCTCGATCTTCATCGTATCCGGGTCGTCGTCGACTCGCCGGCGGGTCAGGCGGTTCACGACTCCGGCGGTTCTGGCCCGATCCAGCCAGATTTCACCGGCACAAACCTTCATGAGCGCCTTCACGAGGACGGCGCCCGGTTGATCCTTCAGGATGATGCCGCGCGCACCGAGCTCGATCGCCTGCGCGTGGAGGCCCGCGTCGCCGTCGCCGGTGACGACCAGGGCGTTGGTGCGTTCGGCGATGTCAGGCAGCTGGTGCAGTAGTGCGAACTCCCGCTCGCCGCTGCCATCCATCACCAGCAGCACGGCATCCGGCCGCTGGGCTTCGATCATGGGCAGCACGTCGGCCGCGTCATGCGCCTCGCCCACCACGGAAATCGAGTCAGTGGCGTCGAGAAGCGCCCGCAACGCGTCGCGCAGCAGGTGATGCACTTCGATAAGTCCGACGCGAAGCCGGTTCGACTCAGTCAACAAGGATCCCCCAACTCTGTATGACTTGCACACCATGCAAAGAACCATCCGTGTGGCGTAACGGCGGTGTGATCTGTCCCGGTTGGGCCTTCACTCAAGTCCTATCGGTCGAGTTGCGCACGAGGGACAGCGCTCCTCACGCGAATTGAGACGCCACTCCGATGCTGCGCTTCGCCACCCGCTGCTACCGTTCAGTCCACGTTCGAACAACCGGTCATCCGTCGCACCTGACAACAGAAATCCGCGCGGAACCGGAGAGAGTTCTTGTCCGGACAGGACAAGCAGCACGAGCTGACCGTGCTTGGGGGTGGAGCTCTTCCAATGAAGACACGTATAGGCCTGGGAATCGTCCTCCTCGTTGTCTGTGCTGGCCCGGTGCACGCCGGCCAGCAGCAGCCAGCTCCGGCTGACGACGACCCGATCGCCACGGTGTTGCGGGGTGGCGCACTACCGGCGGGTGCCGACACGCCGCCGGCCGACGCGCCGCTGCCCGATCCCACCGCCTTCGAAGGGTGGTCGAGCGGGCGGTACCGCATTACGCCGACAGACGTCATCGAATTGACGTTTCCCTACGTCCCCGAATTCAACCAGGTCGTGACCGTGCAGCCGGATGGCTACATCACGCTGCGCGCGGTTGGCGAGGTCCGCGCGCAGGCGCGGACGATTCCCGAGCTCCGGCTGATGCTCCTCGAAGCCTACGCGCCGATCATGCGCGACCCGGTCGTGACCATCACGCTGAAGGAGTTCGAGAAGCCGTATTTCGTCGCCACGGGCGAGATCCTGAAGCCGGGCAAGTTCGAGCTGCGAGGCGCCACCACCGTCACCCAGGCGCTCGCGCTGGCCGGCGGGCTGGGACCGTCCGCCAAGCACTCGCAGATCATCCTGTTCCGCCGCTACTCAGACGAACTCCTGGAAGTGAAGGAGATCGACGTCAAGAAGATGTACGCCAAGCGGGACATGAGCGAGGACTACGTGCTCCGGCCCGGCGACACGATTTACGTCCCGAAAAGCTTCATCTCGCAGATCAAGCCGTACCTCCCGACCGCTTCGTTCGGGTTCTATCTCAATCCGTTCAACATGTGGTGAGCCCTGAATGAGCCCACAGACGCTGCCATCCCGACAAGTGCACGCCGACGAATTCCGCATGCCCACGCTGCGGGACCTCATCGGTCCGGTGTTCCGATATTGGCGCCCCGCGGGACTCGTGTTCCTGGCCGTGATGGCAGCCGCGTTCACCGTGGCGCTTATGTCCACCCGCACCTACAAGGCGGAAATGAAGATCCTCGTGAACCGCGAGCGCATGGACACGGTTCTGACGTCCGATCCGCAGTCGCCGGCCGCCTCACGCGTCGAGGTCTCGGAGACGGAGCTCTATTCGGAGCTGGAGGTCCTGACGAGCCGGGACGTCCTGGAGCAGGTCGCCGCCGCCAGCGGGCTCCTCGGGCGGACCGCCCGCAACGCGGACGTGCCGCAGGAAATGCGGCTGGCACTGGCGGTCGCCTCGCTGCGCGGCGACCTGAACGTCCGGCCACTCCGCAAGACAACCATGATCTCGGTCGGCTACGCGTCCAGCGACCCGCAGCTGGCCGCGCGGGTCCTCCAGGAGCTGGCGCGGGTGTATCTCGAAAAGCACCTCGCACTGCACCGGCCCGCCGGCGCACGGCAGTTCTTCAGCGACCAGGTCGCCAAGTCCGAGGCGGACCTGCGGGCCGCAGAAACGCGGCTCAATGAGTTCGGCGAACGCGAACAGGTCGTGTCGGCCTTCGGCGAGCGGGAAACCACGCTCCAGAAGCTCAGTGAGTTCGAGTCGACGCTGCAGCAGCACGAGGCGTCAATTGCCGACACCGGCCGGCGCCTCGCCGCCATCGATGCCGAGCTGGCGACCACTCCCTCGCGGCAGGTCACCTCGATGCGCGACGCCAACACCGACGTGATTCGCACGCTGAAGGCGCAACTGCTGCAACTGGAGCTGAAACGCAGCGAGTTGCTCCAGAAATTCACGCCGCAGTATCCACCGGTGGTGCAGGTGGACGACGACATCAGCCGCGTGCAGGCGGCACTGGCCGACGCCGAGCACACGCCGCTTCGCGACCAGACGACCGACCAGAACCCGACGTACCAGTGGCTCGCCAACGAGCGGGCCCGGGTCCGGACGGAGCGCGACGCACTGCTGGCCCGAGCCGGCGCGACGCGACGGACCGTCGCCGAGTACCGTGAGCGGGCGCGCCGGCTCGACACCCAGAACATCGCGCAGCAGGAGTTGCTGCGCCAGGTCAAGGCCGCCGAGGCGAACTACCTCCTGTATCAGCGCAAACAAGAGGAAGCGCGCATCTCGGATGAGCTGGACAAGACCCGGATTGCGAACGTGGCGCTGGCGGAGCCGCCGACGCGTGCCACA
Organism: uncultured Acidobacteriota bacterium; assembly: GCA_963748265.1. Lineage (GTDB taxonomy): Bacteria > Acidobacteriota > Vicinamibacteria > Vicinamibacterales > CAVVIG01 > CAVVIG01. Next base: position 178,517 of record CAVVIG010000012.1, read on the forward strand.
GACCTCGAAGTCCTCGCGCCGCCTGATCGTCCTCGTGGGTGGTGTGCTTGCCGTGCTCCTGAGTCTTGCGGTCGCTTACGTGCTGCACGCGATGAATCCGTACTTCCGGACTCCGGATGAGGTTTTCCGCGTGCTCGATGTGCCTGTCCTCGCGTCACTGCCGGCGTCGTTCGACTAGTCGGGGAGGAGCGATGTACGAACGGTTCTACGGCCTTCGGGAACGTGCATTCGAGCTGACCCCCGATCCGCGCTTTCTGCTCCTGACACCCGGGCATCGCGAGGCGCTCGGGAACGTCGAGTACGGGATCGCCTTCCGGCGCGGCTTCACGTTGCTCCTGGGCGAAGCGGGGACCGGCAAGACCACGATCCTGCGCAAGGCGTTGTCAGCGCCGGCCGACAGCCGCGGCGTCGAGCTCGCGCCGATCTACATGAACAACCCGACGCTCACCCGCCAGGAGTTCCTCGAGTTCATCGCGGAGCAGCTCGGCCTGCCGGCCGACGTGGCGGGATCAAAGGCGCGCTTCCTCCGCGAGATACAGACTGCGCTCGCCGACCGGCGCGCGCGCGCGCAGAGCACGGTGCTCGTGATCGACGAAGCCCAGAGCCTGCCGCACGAACTCCTCGAGGAAATCCGGCTGCTCGGGAACATCGAGTCGGACACCGACAAACTGCTGCCGCTGGTGCTCGCCGGGCAGCCGGAGCTCGGTCAGCGTCTCAACGAGCCGCAGCTGCGCCAGCTGAAGCAGCGCATCGCGCTCCGGTGCACGCTGCCGCCGCTCTCTCTCAAGGAAGTCGCCGGCTACGTCGCCGGACGCCTCCGGCTCGCGGGCGGCGATCCGGGCCGCATCTTCTCGCGCGACGCGATCATCGCGATCTACCGGCACTCGCGGGGCATCCCGCGCACCATCAGCGTCATCTGCGACAACGCCCTGCTGTCGGGCATGGCGCTCGAGCGCAGTCCCATCGACGACGAGATCGTCGAGGAGGTGTGCCGTGACTTCGATCTTCGTCCGTCGGTCCCGATCGAGGGGAGCGAGCCGCCTGGCGGTACCGGCACCGACAGCACCGGGGCGACGGCCCACGGCGGGCCCGGCTCGAAAGTCCGGCCATTTCTCGCGCAATCACTGGGTTGGAAGACGCCTGCCGGCTCCGATAGCCGGAAGTGGTACGCACCACGTCTCCGGGAGTCTCGATGAGCCGCGTAGCCGATGCAGTGAGCCGCGCGGCGGGGGAATCGTCCGCGCCGGACACGTTCAATGACGAGGATCACCCATGGGGCAGCGATCTCGCCGCCGCGTCGTTCGTCGACGTCGCCGAACCGCCCCCCGCGGCGCGCGGCTTCGAGTCGCGGCTGCATGCCGCGGCGCCACCGCTGCCGGCCACCGAGCGGCGGACGCGAGCCGTCGAGCCGCCGCCCCCGCGGACCGCGTCCGACGTCGATCCCGGTTTGCGCCAGCACCTGTCGGCGCTGGTCGAACGGGTGTTCGCGCCGGTCTCGGGCAATCCGGCGCGGTCGGTCGCCTTCTCGGGGCTGGATGCACGGTCCAGCGTCATCACCGCGGTGACGGCCGAAATGCTGGCGCGGCAGACCGGTGCGAGCGTGTGCGTGGTGGACGCGAACTTCACGAGCCCCTCGCTGCACGAATACTTCGGCGTGGAGAACGAGGCCGGGCTGATCGACGCCGTGGACGGGAACATCTCGCTGGTCGACGCTGCGCGTGAAGTCGGGCCGAACCTGTGGCTGCTGCCGTCCGGCCGGGCGCGCCGGCGGCCGTCGTTCGCGTCCGACAGCGTGCGCGTCAAGATCGCGCATTTCATCGCCCGTTTCGATTACGTCCTCGCGGACATCGAACCCGTATCCGGCATCAGCGACGCCACGGGGCTGGCGCCGCTCGTCAACGGCGTGATCCTCGTGATCGCCGCCGACGCAACTCGGCGCGAATCGGCGAAGCGGGCCGCGCAGGTGCTCCAGGGAATCGGCGCACCGGTCCTCGGCGCGGTCCTGACGAATCGGCGGTTTCCGATTCCCGACGCGCTCTATCGGCGGCTCTGATGCTGGCTGTCCGTCAACTCGAAACGCAGGCTTGCTGATCATGTCCATGATCGGAACTCTCCCGACGCTGACCCGTCCGCCGCTCGTCGGTGCCGCTCAACCGCGGCACGCGCGCACCCTGGCCGACCGCCAGCCGGTCCCGGGGGCTGGCCTGCTTGGCTTGCTCGAAGCTGCGATCGCCATCGCGGCGCTCGCGGGTGTGCTCATCGTCACGAACCGCGACCAGATGCCCCACGGCCTCCAGGGCTTCCTCTCGATGCGCGTGACGCTCAAGAACGTCCTGCTGCTCGCGATGCTGGCGTCGGCCTGGCCGATCGTGTTCCACCTGTGCGGCCTGTACACCATGCGCGGCGTGCGCGACGCAGCCAGGGAGCGCGTTCGCGTCATTCTCGCGTGCGGCGCCGGCACGCTTCGTCGCCTTGATGATCCCGCCGCTCACCGAGGGAGGCGGCATCAAGCCCTACAGCCTCGCGTACTTCTTCGTCGCCACCGTGGCTGGATCGCTGACGGTCCGCCACGCGCGCCGGACCATGTCGCGGCGGCGCGACCGTCGCCGCGTCCTGGTCGTCGGCACCGGCACGCGTGCACTGGCGCTCTGGAAGCGCCTCTCGGAGGACGAGCTCACCTACTACGAGCTCGCCGGCTTCCTCGACACGGCGAGCAGCACGCCGGCCAACGACGAGATCGCGCGCCGTTGCATCGGGACGTTCGACGATCTCGAGAAGCTCCTGATGTACCAGGAGATCGACGAGGTCTACGTCGCGCTGCCGGTCAAGTCGCACTACCTGCAAATCCAGGAGGCGATCCTCATCTGCGAGCGGGTCGGCGTGCGCGCCAAGTACCAGGCGACCTTCTTCGACAGTCAGCTCGCCTGGCCGCGCTACGACGACCCGGGCAGCCCGACCGTCACGATGCACGTCGTTCCAAACGACTACCGGCTCGCGATCAAGCGCACGCTGGACATCATCGGGTCGGCCGTCGCGCTGATCCTGCTTCTCGCCGCTGATGCTGGGCGTCGTGATCGCGATCAAGATGACGAGCCCGGGCCCGGTGTTCTTCGCGCAGGAACGCTACGGCCTGAACCGCCGGCGCTTCCGGATGTTCAAGTTCCGGACGATGCGCATCGACGCCGAGGCGCTGCAGGCGTCGCTCGAGTCGCGCAACGAGGCGGACGGCCCGGTCTTCAAGATCAAGGACGACCCGCGGATCACGCCGATCGGCCGCTTCCTGCGCCGCACGTCCATCGACGAGCTGCCGCAGTTCGTCAACGTGCTGCGCGGGCGACATGTCGCTGGTCGGCCCGCGGCCGCTGCCGCTGCGCGATGTGACGCGGTTCACGCACGCGTCGGACATGCGCCGGTTCAGTGTGCGGCCCGGCCTGACCTGCCTGTGGCAGATCAGCGGCCGCAGCGGTCTCACGTTCGCCGACTGGATTCGACTCGATCTCAGGTACATCGACGGCTGGTCGCTCGCGCTCGATCTGATCATTCTCGTGCGCACGATACCGGCCGTTCTCTCCGGCAGCGGTGCGCGCTGACCGGTCCACGGAGTCTATTTTTCAGGCCGGCAGCCCGGCACTTGACGGAGGAGCCATGACCGCACGACAGACCAGACGCATTCTCGTGACCGGCGCGGGGGGATTCATCGGTCACCACCTCGTGACAGTGCTCAAGCAGCAGGGGCACTGGGTCCGGGGCGCCGACCTGAAGCACCCCGAGTACTCGACTACCGACGCCGACGAGTTCGAACTGCTGGATCTGCGACGGTGGCCGGACTGCCTCGAGGCCACGCGCGGCGTCGACGACGTCTACGCGCTGGCCGCCGACATGGGCGGGATGGGCTTCATCTCGCAGCACCACGCCGCGATCCTGCACAACAACGTGCTCATCAACACGCACACGATCGAGGCGGCGCGCCGCAACGGCGTGAGCCGCTACCTGTACACCTCGTCGGCGTGCATCTACCCGGAGTACCGCCAGACCGATGCGCAGGTGCAGCCCCTGAAGGAATCGGATGCGTATCCCGCGGCCCCGCAGGACGCGTACGGGTGGGAAAAGCTCGTGACGGAGCGGCTCTGCACCCATTACCACCAGGACTACGGCCTCGACGTGCGCATCGTCCGCTTTCACAACATCTTCGGTCCGCTCGGCACCTGGGACGGCGGACGGGAGAAGGCACCCGCCGCGATGTGCCGGAAGATCGCGACCGCCAAGCTGACGGGCGCGACGTCGATCGACATCTGGGGCGACGGCGAGCAGACGCGATCGTTCTGCTACATCGACGACTGCGTCGAAGGGCTGGTGCGCCTGATGGCGTCGGGCCACATCGAGCCGCTGAACCTGGGACAGGACCGCATGGTCACCATCAACGGCCTGGCCCATCTCGTCATGCAGTGCGCCGGCTACGACGTCGAGCTGAAGCACATCGACGGGCCGCAGGGGGTCCGGGGCCGGAATTCCGACAACACGCGCCTGCGCGAGGTGCTCGGCTGGGAGCCGCAGATCTCGCTCGAGGACGGCCTCGTACGCACCTACGCGTGGATCGAGGAGCAGGTCCGTCAGACGCTGGCCAGGGACGGCAAGACCGCGGCCCTGGCGCAGGTCGCCTGACGAGACGCGACATGGCTACTTCCATGACTACCAACGGATCGAATCCACCGCGATTCGACGTGCTCGGCGTGCCGGTGAGCGCGATCAGCATGCCGGACGCCGTGACGACCATCGACCGCTGGATTCGCGAGCGTACGCCGCACTACGTCTGCGTCACCGGCGTGCACGGTGTGATGGAGAGCCAGCACGACGCCGATTTGCGCAGGATCCACGTCGAGGCAGGGCTCGTCACGCCTGACGGGATGCCCCTGGTGTGGCTCGCGCACCTCGACGGCAGGGCGCACGTGGAACGAGTCTACGGCCCGGATCTGATGCTCGCCTGCTGCGAGCGGTCGCTGCAGACCGGCGCGTCGCACTTCTTCTACGGCGGCGCGCCCGGTATTGCCGATCGACTCGCCGAGCGGCTGTCGGCCCGTTTTCCGGGCCTGGCGGTCGCCGGCACCTACTGTCCGCCCTTCCGGGCCCTCACGGCCGACGAGGACGAACAGCTGGTCGACACGATCAACGCCGCGCGTCCCGACTTCGTCTGGGTCGGCCTGAGCACGCCGAAGCAGGAGCGGTGGATGTCGTCGCACATCGGCCGCCTGCACGCGCCGGTGCTGGTCGGCGTCGGGGCGGCGTTCGACTTCCATGCGGGCGTCAAACGACAGGCGCCGCGGTGGATGCAGCGAAGTGGTCTGGAGTGGTCGTTCCGCCTGGCGACGGAACCCAAGCGGCTGTGGCGTCGGTATCTGGTCAACAACCCCTCATTTGTCTGGCAGGTCGCGCGCTCTCGCATGCGCGGCCCGTCGCATCGTGAACCAAGCACCAACTACTCGCGGAGATCATCGTGACCATTCTGCTTCTCGGCGCCGGGGGGTTCATCGGATCGCATCTGGTCGGGCACCTCGTTGAGCGGGGTGAACACGCGGTCGTTGCCCTCGATATCACAGACGAAAAGCTCGACGGCATCGATCCGAGCGCCTACACATTCCATCAAGCCGACATCAGAACGGCTGCGCCCCTCGTGGACCAGTTGATCTCGGAAGCCGATGTCGTCGTGGATCTGGTGGCGTACACCAATCCAAGCATGTACGTCGCCGCGCCGCTGGAGGTCTTCGAGCTGAACTTCCTGCAGAACCTCGACATCGCGAAGCGCTGCGCACGTCACGGCCGGCGGTTGATTCAGTACCTCGTCAGCCGAGGTGTACGGGAAGGCAGCGGCCGGCGAGACGGCGTGCCGCGAAGATGATTCGGATTCGGTGTTCGGACCGGTGCACCGCCAGCGTTGGATCTATGCAACGGGCAAGCAACTGCTGGAGCGAGTGCTGTACGCCATGGGCGACGCCGGAGAGCTCGACTACACCATCGTCCGTCCCTTCAACTTCCTGGGACCGCGCATCGACTATCTGGTCGGTCCGTGCGCGACGGGAGGGCCTCGCGTCTTCCCCCACTTCATGTCGGCACTGCTGACCGGGGGACCGATGCGTCTCGTCAACGGCGGACACGTGCACCGGACGTTCCTCAACATCGAGGACGCGAGCGCCGCGTTCCAGCTGCTGCTGGATCAGCCGGCGAAGACGCGGCGCGAGATCTACAACGTCGGCAATCCGGCCAACAACATCACGATTCGAGACTTCGCGCTCCTGATGCGTGAGATTTACACCTCGCTCACAAACGCACCCGCGCTGTCATCCCTCGAGGAGATCGACGGGGAGGTGTTCTACGGTGTCGGGTACGAAGACGGCGACCGTCTGCCGCCCGACGTCACGAAGATGCGGCAGCTCGGATGGAAGCCGCGCCACGACCTCCGGTCGACGCTGACGGAGACGATGCAGTACCTACATCGAACATCAGGCCGGCGCTATCGGTGAACCGGTACAGCTCAGCGCTGGGCTGTGGGAGCCGGTGGCGTCCGCGCCCTCGGTGGCGGTCCCTGGGGCCTCGCAGTGATTGAGCCATCCTCACGGGCGGTGCGGGTTCCGTGGTTGCTGGCCGCCGCGTCGGCGACAGCCGCGGGAGCCGCCACCGGCGCCGTGCTGATTGCCATGCCGCTCGTGGGAGTCGCGGCGGCTCTCGCGGTCATCGGCGGTCTCGTGTCGATGACGATGATGCGGTTCCGGCGCGTCCTGCCGGCCGCGTTCCTCGGCGCTCTCGCCTTGGTGCTTGCGGGCTACGCGCTCTTCGGGCGCAGCTTCGCGTATCTCGGCGTACCGCCGGTGTTCATCGGCGAGGTGATGCTCGCGTTCGCCATCGCGCGCCACGCTCGCCAGCCGCGCCCTGCCCGCCGTCCTGCGCTCGCCGGTCATCTGGGTGATCGTCCTGTTGGCGATGCTGGGCCTTGCCCGGACGATTCCGTATGTCGGCCAACACGGCATCGACGCCCTGCGCGATGCGACCGTGTGGGGCTACGGCGCGTTTGCGATTGCGGTGGCCGCCTGCGTCATCCGGACCAACGCGGTGCCGGTGCTCATGGAGAAGTACGGCGGCTGGCTCGTCCTGCTGGCCGCCTGGCTGCCCATCGCGCTGACCATCACGAAGTTCCTGGGCGACTACGTGCCGACGATGCCTGGCACCGACGACGTGTCGCTCATTGGTATCAAGCCTGGCGACGCGGGCGTCCATCTCGCCGGCGGCGCGATCTTTGTCCTGCTCGGGCTGTACGGCGGGCCCCGCAACCAGGGCGCGTCGGAGCGCCGCGGTCCTCGGCTGTTCTGGCCGCTGTGGCTCACATCGCTGCTCTTTGTGGCCGCGCTCAATCGCGGCGGATTCCTCTCCATCGTCCTCTCGCTGACACTCGTGGCCGTGCTCGAACCGAAGGCGGTCGGCCGGCGCATGGCAGTGTCACTGGTGGCGCTCGCGCTCGTGACCTCGATTGTGCTGCCGCTGTCGCTGAGCCTCGAAGACACGTCGCAGGCCGCCGCAGCGTCGGAGGAACGCGCCCTGTCGCCAAGCCAGGTCATGGAGAACATCCTCAGCATCATGGGGAGGCAGGCGGAGACACGTGGCAACCTGGGTGGCACCAAGGAGTGGCGCATGGAATGGTGGAAAACGATCGTGAGCTACACGATCAACGGGCCGCTGTTCTGGTCGGGCCGCGGATTCGGCGCCAACCTCGCCGACGAAGACGGCTTCCAGGTGGCGGGCGAAGACGAGGCACCGCTGCGAAGCCCGCACAACATCCACATGACCTTCCTGGCGCGAATGGGCGTTCCGGGGGCAGTCGCCTGGGGGGCACTCCTGCTCTGCTTCATGCTGTCGATGCTTGCCGGTTCGGTGTGTGCGCGACTTGAAGGCGCCACGTGGTGGGCGCGAGTGCACATCTGGGTGCTCGGCTACTGGTGCGCATTCCTGATCAACGCGTCGTTCGACGTCTTCCTCGAGGGCCCGCAGGGCGGGATCTGGTTCTGGTCGTTGATGGGCCTTGGCATCGGCGTCGCCGCCTCGTGCCGGCGAGAGCGCGCGGCCACACGGCTGGCAAGGATGGCCGCATGAAGGTCCTCGTCGTTCACAACTATTACCAGCTTCCCGGCGGCGAGGATTCCGTGTTCCACACCGAATCGCTCGCTGCTCGAGCAACACGGGCACGAAGTCTTTCGCTTCACGGCGCACAACCGTGACGTGGCCGCAACACTCGCTGTCTTCGCTCGCGCGGCCGGACGATCTGGAACCCGTCGTCGCGCCGCGATGTGGCAGCCGTCATCCGCGACGTGCGGCCGGACATCATGCACGTGCACAACACGCTGCCGCTCATCTCGCCGTCGATTTACGGCGTCGCGCGCAGCAACGGCGTGGCTGTCGTCCAGTCGCTGCACAACTATCCGGCTGATCTGCCCGGGGGCATTGCTCCTCCGCGACGGCCGCCCGTGCGAAGACTGCGTCGGCACGGTCATGCAGTCGCCGGCAGTCAAGCACCGATGCTATCGCGACAGTACTGCCGGCGAGCATCTCGGTTGCCACGATGCTCGGCGTGCACAGGCTCGTCGGAACGTGGCATCGGCTCATCGACCGCTACGTGGTGCTGTCGCACTTCGCCCGCCAGAAGTTCATCGAAGGAGGACTGCCGGCGGACAAGCTCGTCGTCAAGCCGAACTGCGTGTCACCAGACCCAGGCTTCACGGAATCAGCGCACGACGGCTACGCCCTCTTCGTCGGCCGGCTCTCGCCGGAAAAGGGGTTGGGCACGCTGCTGGAGGCGTGGGGCCGGATCCCGAATGCGCCGCTTCTGCGCATCGCGGGGGACGGTCCGATGATGCCGGTAGCACGGGATGGCCGGCGCGGGCATCGAGTGGCTGGGCCACCAGCCGCGCGCGGCCCTGCTCGACATCATGAAAAGGGCATCGATCCTGATCCTGCCGTCTGAGTGGTACGAGGGATGGCCGCTCACCGTCGTCGACGCGTTCGCCGTCGGGACGCCGGTGCTCGCCAGCCGGATCGGCGCGCTGACCGAGATGGTCACCGATGGCGTGACAGGCCTGCTTTTCGAACCGCGGAGTGCGGACGATCTTGTCCGGACATTCCTTCTATCCCAACGGCACCCCGCGGCGGTCCGCGACATGGCGCGGCGCGCGCGCCGCGAGTTCGACCTGCGCTACAGCGCCGAGCCGACTTACGAGGCGCTGACGCGCATTTACGCAGATGCAATTGAGAACCGGGGTCGTGATCATGGTGTTTCGGCGGATCCTAGCGACCGCCTTCGCGGCGGTCTTGAGTCAGAGTTCGATAGCGGCGCAAGCGCCACCTCCCGGCAGCGGGCCCATTGACTTCGACGGCTTTGTCCGCGTGATCGACGGCGACACCTTCGAGCTCTACATCGAGGGTAACCGTACCGGTGTCGGCATCGTCGGAATCGAGACCGCGATGGGCAACACGCCCTGCGGCAGGCTGGCGACCGAGTATCTCTGGTCGCTCGTGGCGTCCGGCCGAATCCGCCTCGAGGAGGACCCCGAGGAAACGGCGTTCGACGAGCGCAAGCGGCGCATGTACCGCGTGGTGCTCGACGACGGGCGTTCGGCGGCAGTCGCGATGGCCGAGAGCGGCTTCGTGCTGCCGAACGGCAAGGGGATCGAGAAGAACGAAATCCAGGCGGCACAAGGTCGCGGGCGATCGTCCCAGGCCGCAGCGTGCAACGCCGAACTGAAGGAATTGCGTGACAGGGGGCGCAACCCGTGACCCCCCGTCTTTCGCGAGGATTGCGCGCTGAGCCCGGCATCGGCCGGTCCGGCTTCACCCCCGCGCCCCTGCTGCGGTTCGCCGCGCTGCTGGCGTGCTTCGTCGTGCTCACCGGCAGCCCTGCGCTGGGGCAGATGCTCCTGCCGCTCGGCTTCGTGGATGAATCGGTCGTCTCCGGTCTGGATCAGCCGACGGCGTTCGCCGCGCTGCCGGACGGGCGGCTGCTGATCACCGAAAAAGCGGGCCTCGTGCGCGTGTTCAAGAACGGCGGGCTGCTGCCGACGCCGTTCATCGATCTGCGGAACTCGGTGAACGACTATTGGGATCACGGGTTGCTCGGCATCGCGGCGGACCAGAACTTCGCGACGAACGGCTTCGTGTACCTGCTGTTCACCTACGAGGACAATCCGCTCAACTACTCCGGGACCAAGACCGCCCGGATGATTCGGGTGACCGCGTCTGGCGACACCGCCTCCCCTGCTACCTCGACGACGATTCTCGGAACCGTAGTCGGCAGTTCCTGCAAGAACTTCGCGGCGGGTGTCGACTGCCTCCCGTCGGATGGTGCGTCGCACTCGATCGGTAACGTGCGCGTCGGGCCGGACGGCACTCTCTGGTTGACGGTTGGCGACTCCGCCAGCTTCAACGTCGTCGACGACGATGCGCTGCGCGCGCAGAACCTGGACTCGCTCGCGGGCAAGGTCCTGCACGTCACGACCAGCGGTGCGGGGCTCCCGTCGAACCCGTTCTGGAACGGCAACGCCGCGGCGAATCGTTCCAAGGTCTGGGCCTACGGCGTGCGCAACGCGTACCGGTTCGCACTGCACCCGACCACGGGGATGCCGTACCTGGGGGACGTCGGCTGGAACGGCTGGGAGGAAATAAGCACGCCCGTCACGTCGGCGACCACCACGAACCTGGGCTGGCCCTGCTACGAGGGGCCCGTCCACCAGAGCGGATACGAGCCGAAGCCGCTGTGCCAGACGCTGTACACGCTCGAGCCGAATGGCGTGCTGCCGCCGGCCGTTCCCTATCCGCACCTGTCCGGGCCTGAGTTCCGCCGTCACCGGCGGCGTCTTTTACACCGGCACGACGTTTCCGCCGCCCTATCGCGGCGCGTACTTCTACGCGGACTACGCAGTCGGGTTCTTCCGCTACTTCCGCATCGGCGCCGACGGACTGATCTCGGGTCCCGTTGCCGGTCTTGCCGCGGCAGCCGGAGGGCCCGTCTTCATCGACACCGACGGTGAGGCGCTGGTTTACATCGCCATCAACACCGGAGAGGTCCGGCGCATCCGCTACACGACGCCGGGATCGGGCATCACGTATCTGAGCGACATCACGCCGACGTCCGTGACGAACGGCCTCGGTCCGATGGAGCGGGATATGAGCGTCAACACCGCGACTGCCGGTGACGGCCGGGTGCTGCGCCTTGGAACGCAGTCATACCCGAAGGGGCTTGGCGTGTCGGCGACGTCCGACATCCGGTACATCCCTGGGCGGCACGTGCACCGCATTCGACGCCTTCGTCGGGATCGATGAGGAGGTGGGCACCGGCGGCCGCGTGGTGTTCCAGGTGTACCTGGATTCCGTCCTGAGCTACGACAGCGGTCAGATGACCGGCTCGACGGCGACGAAGACGGTGAACGTGAACGTCACCGGCAAGAGCGAGCTTCGCCTGGTCGTCACCGACGGTGCCAACGGCATCGGCAACGACCACGCGGACTGGGCGAGCGCGCGCGTTACCTGCAGCGCTGCCCTCGACACCATGCCGCCGACCATCGTCGAGACGGCACCGGTGGCGGGCGCCACCGGTGTGTCCACGACTGCCGCCGTCACGGTCACGTTCTCAGAGGTGTTGAACGCGTCGACAATCACGTCGGCGACGTTTACCGTGACGCCACAGGGCGGTACGACACCCGTACCGGCGACCGTTGTCTTCAGCGCCGCCACCTCGAAGGCTACGCTCGTGCCCACTGGCGGACTGAGCGGCACGACAACCTACACGGCCAGGGTGATCGGGGGTTCGAGCGGCGTAAAGGACCTTCCGGGAACTTCCTGGCGTCAGACCACGTCTGGACCTTCACCACGGGCTCCCCGCCGGTTCCCTCGTACCTGAGCGATCGCGCCTGGCTGACGGCGTCGAACGGCTATGGCCCCGTCGAGCGCGACCAGAGCAACGGCGAGATCCAGGGGGGCGACGGCAACGTGATGTCGTTGAACGGCGTCACCTACCTCAAAGGGCTGGGCGTTCACGCGGCGTCCAGCATCAGCTACGCGCTGAACGGAGCCTGCAGCCAGTTCCTCGCCGTCGTTGGCGTGGACGACGAAGTGGGCAACAACGGCACGCTCCGTTTCCAGCTGATCGCCGACGGCGTCACGCGGTACAACAGCGGCGTGATGACCGGGGCAATGCCCGGCAGCAACGTTTCGGTCGATATCAGCGGCGTGAACACGCTGACGCTGGCCGTGACCGAGGGCACGGGGGGCACGGACTACGACCACGGCGACTGGGCCGACGCACGGGTCACGTGCTCGGCGATCGGCAATTTCCCGACGCCGGCGATCTCGCTGCCCGTCTCGACGTTCCGCTACAAGGTCGGCGATCTCGTCACGTTCGGCGGATCGGCGACGGACCCCGAAGACGGGCCGCTGTCAGGCGCGAGCCTGAACTGGACCGTGCTGCTCTATCACTGCCCCGGCGGCGATTGCCACATCCACCCGTTCACGACCGCGGCCGGCTCGGGCGGATCGTTCACGGCGCCGGACCATGGTGACGAGAACTACTTCCAGCTCACGCTGACGGCCACCGACAGCAACGGCAACAGCGCCTCGACGTCGACGAACGTGCAGCCGCAGACGGTGCAGGTGACGCTCGCCAGCAATCCGCCAGGGCTGCAACTCGTGTACGGAGGGACGTCGGCAGCATCGCCCGCAACCTACACCACGGTGGTAGGCTCGACGCACACCATTTTCGCGCCGTCACCGCAGGGGACGAACGCGTTCGTGAACTGGTCGGACGCCGGCACGCAGCAGCACAACGTGGTCACCGGGACGATTAACGTCACCTACACGGCCACCTTCAGCACGGCCACCGACACCACACCGCCAACCGTCCTAGTGAACACGCCGGCGAACGGGGCCGCCGGCGTCGCGATCGGCACCACGGTCACCGCGACGTTCTCGGAGGCGATGAACGCGTCGACGCTGACGACCGCGACGGTGACGCTCGTGCCGCAGGGCAGCACGACGCCCATCGCGGCCACGGTGGCCTACAACACCACCAGCTTCACCGTGACGCTCACGCCCTCGTCGGCGTTGACTGCCGGCCTCCTGTACACGGCGACGGTGAAGGGCGGCAGCAGCGGGGCGAAGGACCTCGCCGGGCTCGCGCTGGCGACCGACCGTGTCTGGACGTTCACGACGGCGTCCGGATCGAGCGGGCCGATCTACGTCAGCGACATGACATGGAGCTTCTCCTCCAACGGCTACGGGCCGGTGGAGCGCGACCGGAGCAATGGCGAGAACCTCGGAGGCGACGGCAACGTCATCACGCTGAACGGCGTTACCTACGGTAAGGGCCTCGGCGTGCACGCGGCGGCAACAGTGCGCGTGGCACTCGGCGCTGCCTGCACCCTGTTCACCGCGGTCGTCGGCGTGGACGACGAAGTCGGACCGAACGGATCGGTAGTCTTCCAGGTGCTCGGCGACGGCACGCCACGGTTCACGAGCAGCACGCTGACCGGCACGATGGCCGGCACACCCATCAGCGTCAACGTGACGGGCGTGAACGAGCTCACGCTCCTCATGACTGAGGGCCCGGGCGGCTCCAACTACGACCACGGCGACTGGGCGAACGCGCAGGTGACCTGCAGCGGTGCGACACGACGCCGCCGACGGTGACGGCGACCACGCCCGGCGACGGGCGCGACCGGCGTGGCGGTGGGCACGACGCGTGACCGCGACCTTCTCGGAAGCGATGACCGCGGCGACGCTGACGACCGCGACGGTCACGCTGGTGCCCCAGGGCAGCACGACGCCGCTCGCGGCGACGGTGAGCTATGCGGCCGCCACCAACACCGTGACGCTCGACCCGACGCCGACGCTGGCGCGGGCACGCTGTCTACACGGCGACGATCAAGGGCGGCGCGGCCGGCGGCGAAGGACGCCGCGGGCAATCGCGCTCGCCGCCGACCGGTCTGGACGTTCACGACGGCGGCGCCACTCGACACGACGCCGCCCACGGTGACGACGATCACCCCGGCGACGGGCGCGACCGGCGTGGCGGTGAGCACGACCGTGACGGCGACCTTCTCGGAAGCGATGACCGCGGCGACGCTGACGACGCGACGGTCACGCTGGTGCCCCAGGGCAGCACGACGCCGATCGCGGCGACGGTGACCTATACCGCCACGACCCGTGTCGCGACGCTGACGCCGAGCGCGGCGCTCACGGGCACCCGTCTATACGGCGACGGTCAAGGGCGGCGCCGGCGGCGCGAAGGACGCCGCAGGCAATGCGCTCGCGGCCGACCGGGTGTGGACGTTCACGACGGCGCGTCGACACGACGCCGCCGACGGTGACGGCGATCACCCCGGCCGACGGCGCGACCGGCGTCGCGGTCGGCACGACCGTGACGGCGACCTTCTCGGAAGCGATGACCGCGTCGACGCTGACGACCACGACGGTTACGCTGGTGCCCCAGGGCAGCACGACGCCGCTCGCGGCGACGGTGACCTACAACGCCCCGACCCGTGTTGCGACGCTGACCCGAGCGCGGCGCTCGCGGCGAACACGATGTACACCGCAACGGTCAAGAGCGGAGCCAGCGGCGTCAAGGATGCGGCCGGCAATGCCCTGGCCACCGACCGCGTGTGGACGTTCACGACTGCGATCGTCGACACGACGCCCCCGACGGTCACGGCGATCACGCCGGCCGACGGCGCCACGGGCGTCGCGGTTGGCACGACGGTCACGGCGACCTTCTCCGAGGCGATGACGGCGTCGACGATCACGGCGACGACCTTTACGCTGGTGCCCCAGGGCAGCACGACGCCCATCGCCGCGACCGTGGCCTATAACGCCACGACGCTCGTCGCGACGCTGACCCCAAGCGCCGCTCTGTCTGGCACGACGACCTACACGGCGACCGTCAAGAGCGGGGCCACCGGCGCCAAGGACGCGGCAGGCATCGCCCTTCCGACCGACCGCGTGTGGACCTTCACGACCGCCGTCGTCGACACGACGCCGCCGACGGTCACGGCGATCACGCCTGCCAATGGTGCGACCGGCGTGTCGGCTGGCACGGCTGTCACGGCCACGTTCTCCGAAGCGATGACGGCGGCGACCATCACGACGACGACCTTCACGCTCGTGTCCCAGGGCAGCACGACCCCGATCGCCGCGACCGTGGGCTACAACGCCGCGACACGCGTCGCGACGCTGACGCCGAGCGCGGCGCTCGCGGGCAACACGACCTACACCGCCACGGTCGAGAGCGGCGCCAGCGGTGTCAAGGATGCGGCAGGCCTCGCGCTGGTGACCGATCGCGTGTGGTCGTTCACGACCGCGCTCATCGACACGACGCCTCCGGCGGTGACGGCGGTCACGCCGGCCGACGGTGCCACGGGCGTCGCGGTTGGCACGACGGTCACGGCAACCTTCTCCGAGGCGATGACGGCGTCGACGATCACGACGACGACCTTCACGCTCGTGCCGCAGGGCAGCACGACGCCGGTCACGGCAACGGTGGCGTACAACGCGACCACCCACGTCGCGACGCTCACGGCCGCGTCTTCGCTCACGGCGAACACGACCTACGTCGCCACCGTCGAGAGTGGCGCCAGCGGCGTCAAGGACGCGGCGGGCATCGCACTCGCGACCGACCGCGTGTGGTCCTTCACCACTGCGGCCGGGTCGGGCGGGCCGATCTTCCTGAGCGACCTCACGTGGACCTCGTCCGTCAACGGCTACGGTCCGGCGGAACGCGACCGCAGCAACGGTGAAAACCTGGGCGGCGACGGCAACGTGCTCACGCTGAACGGCGTGACCTACGCCAAGGGCATCGGCGTACACGCAGTCGCGCTCATTCGCATCCCGCTCAACGGCACGTGCACGCTCTTCACCGCCGTCGTCGGCGTTGACGACGAGGTCGGGCCGAACGGGTCGGTGGTCTTCCAGGTGCTCGGCGACGGCGCCTCGAAGTACACGAGCCCGACGCAGACCGGCACGATGGCCGGGACGCCCATCAGCGTCGACGTGACGGGCGTAGGGGAGCTGACATTGCTCATGAGCGAAGGGCCGGGCGGCTCCGACTACGACCACGGCGACTGGGCCGATGCGAAGGTGACCTGCACGGGCTCGAGCGATACGACACCGCCCACGGTGACGTCGGTGACGCCGGCGAACGGGGCGACCGGCGTGTCCGTGGGCACGGTGGTGACCGCCACCTTCGACGAAGCGATGCTCGTCTCGACGGTGAACACGACGACCGTGACGCTCGTACCGCAGGGCAGCACGACACCTGTCGCCGCGAGCGTCACCTACAACGGCACGACGCACGTGGTCACGCTTGCACCGAGCGCCCCGCTCGTGGGCAATACGACGTACACCGCGACGATGAAGAGCGGCGTCAGCGGCGTCAAGGATGCGGCAGGCATAGCACTCGCGACCGACTACGTGTGGTCGTTCGCGACGGCAGCCAGCGACACCACACCGCCGACGATTACGGCCGTGACGCCCGCCGATGGCGCAACAGGCGTTGCGGCGGGCACGACGGTCACGGCGACCTTCTCCGAGCCGATGAACCCGGCCACGCTGAACACCACGACGGTGACGCTGGTTCCGCAGGGCAGCACGACGCCCGTCGCCGCGTTGGTCACCTATAACAGCAGCACGGCGACCGTGACGCTCACTCCGTTGGCAACGCTGGCCGCCGGCACGACCTACACGGCGACCGTGAAGAGCGGCAGCAGCGGCGTGAAGGACGCGGCCGGCATCGCGCTCGCCACCGACCGGGTGTGGTCGTTCACGACCGCGTCGAGTGGCCCGACCTATCTCAGCGATCTGGCCTTCACCTTCTTCGCCAACGGCTACGGGCCGGTCGAACGCGACCGCAGCAACGGCGAGAACGTCGGAGGCGACGGCAGCGTCATCACGCTGAACGGCGTGACCTACGCCAAGGGGCTTGGCGTCCACGCGTCGGCGACGATCCGGTTCGCCCTCAACGGCGCCTGCAGCCTGCTCACGGCAGTGGTCGGCGTCGACGACGAGGTCGGGCCGAACGGGTCGGTGATCTTCCAGGTGCTCGGCGACGGCACACCGCGGTTCACCAGCAGCACGCTGACCGGCACGATGGCCGGCACACCAATCAGTGTCAGCATGACCGGCGTAAACGAGCTCTCGCTGGTCGTGCTCGAAGGGCCCGGCGGCTCGGATTACGACCACGCCGACTGGGCCGACGCCAAGGTCACCTGCACGGCCCCGTGATGCAGGAACACTTTGGCCCGCGGCAACGCGACAGATTACCCCGATGAACGGCGACTCGATCAACGGCGACTCGAAGAACAAGGAGCAGCGCTCATGAAGATCCTGGTGACCGGCGGTGCGGGATATCTCGGCTCGGTCCTTTCGCTCGGCCTGCTCGAGGCGGGGCACGACATGTTCGTGCTCGACAACCTGATGCACGGCGGTCGGGCGCTGCTGCCCATGCTCGGACATCCGCGGTTCCACTTCCTCGCCGCCGACGTGCGCGACCCCACAGCGGTCTCGCTCGCGGTGCGCGGCGTCGATGCAGTCGTCCACCTGGCGGCAATCGTCGGCGACCCGGCCTGCGCGCGCGATCCGGAGCTGGCGCTGGAGGTGAACGACCATGCATCGGAGATGCTGATCGCCGCCGCGCGGCACGCCGGCGTGTCCCGGTTCGTGTTCGCATCGACCTGCAGCAACTACGGGCGGATGGTCGACACCTCCGTGGCGGCCACCGAGGAGCACGAGCTGCGGCCGCTCTCGCTGTATGCAGAATCGAAGGTCAGCACCGAGCGGCGGCTGCTCGCGCCCTCCTCGTCGTCCATGACGACGACGGTGCTCCGCCTCGCGACGCTGTACGGCCCGTCGCCACGCATGCGCTTCGACCTGACCGTCAACCAGTTCGTCAAGGAGATGCTCGTCAATCGGGCGCTCACCGTGTTCGGCGAGCAGTTCTGGCGTCCCTACGTGCACGTGCGCGATGCCGCACGGGCCATCGCCCTCGTGCTCGACACGCCGGTGGAGCGGGTCGCCGGCCAGGTGTTCAACGTGGGGCACTCGGACGAGAACTACCGGAAGCAGGACCTCGTCGAGATCATCGGCCAGCATGCGCCAGACGTCGAGGTCCGCTTCGTCGCGGTTGCCGACGACCCGCGCGACTATCGCGTGTCGTTCGAGCGTATCCGCACGCGGCTTGGCTTCGAGCCGCTCCGGCGCGTGCCCGCGGGCGTCGCCGAACTCGCGGCCGCCGTCGAGTCTGGCCTGTTCGCAAACTTCGACGATCCGGCGTTCACCAACACGCCGCGGCGGCCGCAGTCGACGGCCGTTCCGACCACGGAGGGCGCATGCGCGCAGTAATCCTCGCCGGCGGCCGCGGCACGCGCCTGCGGCCCTTCACCGCCAGCTTCCCCAAGCCGCTCGTACCGCTGGGCGACAAGCCGGTGGTCGAACTGCTCATTCGCAGTCTCGCAGAGGCCGGCGTGTGCGACATCACGCTGACGCTGGGCCACCTCGCGGAGCTTGTCCAGGCGTACTTCCAGCACCGGCGGCTGCCGTCGGACCTGACGCTCAAGTACGTCGTCGAAACCGAGCCCACCGGCACGGCCGGATCGCTGGCGCTCGTGCCAGGGCTCGACGAGACGTTCCTCGTGATGAATGCCGATCTACTGACGGACCTCAACTTCAACAAGCTGGTCGAGTTCCACAGACATCAGGGCGCGGCACTGACCATTGCGACGCAGCGGCGCCACGTGAAGATCGACCTCGGCGTGCTCGAGTTCGACGAGGCGGCCGGCATCACCGACTACATCGAAAAGCCGGAACACTCCTATCACGTGAGCATGGGGGTGTACGTCTACGAGCCTTCCGTCCTCAAGCACATCGCACCGGGGGAGTACCTGGACTTCCCGAACCTCGTGCTCCGGCTGCTCGCCGAGAAGCAGAAAGTCTGTGCCTACCTGACCGACTGCCTGTGGCTCGATATCGGGAAGCCCGACGACTACGCGCGCGCACAACAGCTCGTGGAAGCGGCCGAGAGGAGAGACCGTGTCGACCACGTCGATTCCGCTCAGTGATCTCGATTACGGCCCGGAGGAAGAAGCAGCGGTGCTGCGTGTGCTGCGCAGCCGCTGGCTCTCCATGGGTCCTGAGGTCCAGGCCTTCGAGTCCGAAACTGGCGCGCTGCTCGGTGTCGAGCACGCGCTGGCCGTCTCCAGCGGCACGGCGGCACTGCACCTGGCCTACCTCGCGCTCGACATTGGCGCCGGCGACGAGGTGATCCAGCCCGCGCTCAACTTCGTGGCCGCGGCGAACACGACGGTTGCCGTCGGCGCCACGCCGGTCTTTGCCGACATCATCGGGATCGAGGAACCAACCATCGATCCGGCGTCGGTGGAGCGCCTGATCACGTCGCGGACGCGGGCGGTGGTCGTGATGCACTACGGCGGGTATCCGTGCCGCATGCCCGAACTGGTGGAGATCTGTCAGCGCCACCGCCTGGCGCTGATCGAAGACTCCTGCCACGCGGTCGGCGCACGCGGGCTCGCCAAGTCGGAGGGTGCACCGCACGGCGGGCTCTGCGGCGCCATCGGCGACATCGGCTGCTTCTCGTTCTTCAGCAACAAGAACCTGGCGACCGGAGAAGGCGGCATGGTCGTCACACGGCGGTCCGATCTGGCCGAACGACTGCGCCTGCTCCGCTCTCACGGCATGACCACCCTCACGTGGGAACGACACAAGGGCCATGCGAGCAGCTACGACGTCGTCGCGCACGGCTTCAACTACCGCCTGGACGAACTGCATGCGGCGCTGGGCCGCTGCCAGCTCCGGAAGCTCCAGGCGAACAACCGGCGCCGTGGCGAGATCGCGGCCGCCTATCGCGCGCAACTGAGCGATCTGGAAGGCTGGACCGTGCCCTTCCAGGGCCACACCGGCGACAGCGCGTATCACCTCCAGGTGGTCGTCGCGCCAGACAGCGCGGCACGGGAAACGGTCGCAGCGGCCCTCAAGGAGGCGTCGATCCAGACGAGCCGTCACTATCCGTGTGTCGCGGACTTCTCGGTCTTCGCACCGTACGCCTCGTCATCTGTCGAGCGCACGCGCGCGTTCGCGTCCCGCGTGATCACCCTGCCGCTCTATCCTGGCCTTACGATCGCGCAGGTCGACCAGGTCTGCGGCGCGCTGCGAGCGGCCGTCTCCTCAGAGGAGGTAGCTGTCCATGGCGGCGCACGTCGATCGTAACCAGGGCGCCGCTCCCGCCGGGCGGCCGTCGCGCCGGACGAAGGTCGCGACGCTGCTGTCGGTTCCGGCGGTTCCGGGCAGCGGCCTCGGCACGTTCGTGCTCGGCTTGTTCGATCGGCTCCGGCATCGCGACGATCTCGAGCTGGTGCTGATCGCGCCTGACATCGAGCGCGGCGCGGCCGGCAGGCGCGCATCGCAGATGCTGCTCGCCGCGCGGCAGGTTGCACAGCTCGTCGCCGCGAGGCCAGACGTTGTGCACGTGCACGACCACCCGGTCCTGCTCGGCGCCGCCGTGGCGTATCGTGTCCTGAGCGGCGGCCGCGTGCGGGTCGTGTTCTCGTCGCACCTCGATCCCGCGGGGCCGCGCGCACGGTGGAAGCGTGTCGCGCTCGGCCGTCTGCTCCGTCACTGCTCCGCCGTCACGGTGGTCTCGCAGGACGGCGCCGACAAGCTGCCCCTCTTCGCCGAGCCTGTGCCTAAACCGGAGATCGTCCGGATCGTTCCGGGCGCGGCGGACGTGCGTGTCCGCGAGCGGACCGATCCCGCCGTCCGCGCGTTCGCCGCAAGCATCGGGCACGTCGACGGCCCCGTGCTGCTGCAGGTGTCGAACTTCACCTACCCGGCGAAGGTGGCCGGCACACTGCGTCTCATCCAGGCGATGGCTGACGTCAGGGCCTACGTTCCGAACGTCCGCCTGATCCTGCTCGGCACGGGGCCGCTCATCGGTCGAGCGCAGGCCGAGCGGGAACGGCTTGACCTGCAGGACTGCGTCACGCTGCCGGCCCGCTTCATCGAGGATCTGTCGCTGCCTGCCGCTCTCGCGGACGTCCACTGCCATATCACCGGCCAGGACGGATGCCCGATCAGCATCCTGGAAGCGATGCACGCAGGCAAGCCGATCGTCGCGTCGCGCATCGGCGGCATCCCGGAGCTGATCGACGACGGCGTGACCGGCCGGCTCGTGAACGACGACGCGCAGGAGATCGCGCAACGGATCGTGGAGATCCTGGCGCAGCCCGAACGCGCACGGCTCATGGGCGCGCGGGCACGCACGCTGGCGCAGGCCCGCTTCACGTGGGACCGGGTCGCCGCGGACGTTGCAGAGCTCTATCGCCCGCGCCCGGATCCGGCGGCAACGCGCTTCGACGAGGTGCTGTCCGTTGGCCGGTGACACAGTCGTCGCGCCAACGGTGCTGACGAGGGGGCATCATTTCGCGCGACGGCCAGCTGGGCGTGGACCGGTGCGTGCGCCGGTACTCGATCAGGGGCTCTTCTCGCTCTCCAACTTTGCAGTAAACGTCGCCCTGGCGCGCTGGCTCTCCCCCGACGAGTACGGCGCGTTCACGCTCGTCTATGCGGTGTTCCTGATCGTGGCCACGCTGCACACTGCGCTCATCGCCGATCCGTTGATCATCTTCGGCGCGGCGAAGTATCGCGACCGCCTGCGCGAGTACCTCGCGGTGCTCGAACGCGGACACTGGCTGGCGACCGGAGCGGGCAGCCTGCTGCTGGCGCTACCCGGGCTCGCGCTGATCGTGCTCGGGCACCGCACGGTCGGCGGTTCATTTCTGGCGCTGGCGTTCTCGGGCCCGCTCATCCTGATGCAGTGGCTCATGCGGCGCGGGTGCTACGTGCACGTCGGACCGCATGTCGCGGTGGTGGGCGGCCTCGTTTACATGGCGGTGCTCGCCTTCGGATCGATGGTGCTGATCCGCATGGACTGGCTATCCGTGCCCGCGGCGTTCCTCCTGATGGGCGCCGGCAGCGCGGTCAGCGCGGGCTGGATGCGCTGGCGCCTTGCGGTAGGACAGGTCGACCGCGGCAGCGACCTGGCGCGATTGGTCGCCTCCGAACACTGGGCCTACGGCCGGTGGGCGGTCGGCACGGGGCTCCTCGGCGCGCTGATGCTCAACATCTACTACATCGCGATGCCCTCAGTGCATGGCCTCGGCAGCGTCGCGACACTGCGAGCACTCACGAACTTAGTCATGCCCGCGATGCAGGCGTATTTCGCGCTGTCGGTGGTGACCGTGCCCGCGCTCGTGCGTGTGCGGGACACACCGCGATTCGAAGGCGTCATCCTGCGTCTGGCGTGGCTGTACGGCGCTGGGGCGTTCGCCTACTGGCTCTTCGTCGGCCTGCTGCACGGACCTCTCGTGCGCCTTCTGGTACGGCGGCCAGTACGCAGACGATTCGCGCCTTCTCTGGCTGCTCGGCCTCGTGCCGTTCACGAGTGCCGGCGTCAGCATCTTTGAAGGCGGGCTGCGCTCGCTCGAACGGTCCGATGACATCTTCCGCGCGTACGTGCTGGCGGCCGTCCTGAGCGTCGGCGTCGGGGTGCCGGCAATGGCGATGTGGGGTGTGGGTGGCGCGGCTTTCGGCCTGCTGGTCTCGGCCGGGGCGGCCGTGTCGATGATGGCGATGACGCTGCGGCGCCGCGTGCAGGCCGTGCAGTCCCGCCGGAACGTTGTCGAGGCGGCTGTCGAGTGATGGTGATGCAGACGCCTGCTGGAACATCGGTCGTGTCTGCGCGCACCGGCGGCGGCGCCATGGGCGGCTTCGGCGGGGATGGATCCGCTCGCACGACGGGCGCGCTGGCGGCGGCAGGCCTCCATCACCACTGTGGTCGGCATCGCAGCGCGCGTCGTGTCGGTCGCGGTGCGGCTGGTTATGATCCCGCTCGCGCTGCGACTGCTCGGTCCCGAGCGCTATGGCCTGTGGCTCTCGATCGGCTCACTTCTCGCGTGGCTCGGCTTCGTCGGGCCGGGGCTCGGGTACGGGCTCGTCAACGCGGTCAGCGAGGCCCGGGGCCGTGACGACACGCTGACGATCCGCCGCCATGTGTCGACCGCCGTGTTCACGCTGATGGCTGTCGGAGCGCTCCTCCTCGCCTTGTCGCCAATGCTGTCGGCGTTGCCGGGCCTGCCTGCGCCTGCTCGGCGTCAGGGACGGCCCGATCTCCTCGACGACACACGCGCGCTGGTCAGCGGTAACCGCCGTACTCTTCGCGCTGTCGCTCGCGCTCGAATTCGTCGTACCGCTGTGCGCAGGCCTGCAGGAAGGCTACCTGTCGTCGATCGCGGGAACCGCCGCCAGCCTGGGCATCCTGGGCGGCGTGATCATGCTGGCCACAGGTGGCGGCACGCTGGTGACCTTCGCGCTGGTCGTCGGGCTTCCGCCGGTCCTGGCTAACCTTGCGCTCGGCGTGTACCTTCTGCGCGCCCGCCACCCTGAGCTGCAGCCGTCGCTGGCGACTGTTCGATCGCGCGAGCTTTACCGCACTACTGGGGTTCGGCGGCTGGATGTTCATCACGCAGGTCGGCGACATGGCGATCTTCCAGTCGGCGCAACATCCTGATCGCGAGTCACTTCGGCCCGGGCGAGGTGCCGCGCTACGCCGTTCCAGCCGCGGTGTTCCTGAACGTGTCGAGCCTGTGCTTCTCGATCGTGCAGCCGGTACTGGCCGGCGCTGAAGGAGGCCACCGTGCGGGGCGACTGGGAGTTCATCCGCATCACGACGAGCCGCACCCTGAAGATTCGGCCTCGCCCTCATGGCGGCGGCCGGCGTGCGCGATCGTAGCCGTGGGGCCGCCACTCATCCGCGCGTGGGCCGGCGACAGCGCTGTCCCCGATCGGCACGCTCTCGTCACGATGAGCGTCTACTATCTCCTGGTAACGCTGGGTGGACACTACGTGGTGCTGCCTTTGAGCTTCGGCATGGTGCGGATGAAGGCTCTCTTGACGCTCTTCGTGGGAGCGTCGCATCGTCGTCGGCTTCCTGCTGCTGTGGCCGTCCCTCGGGCTGAATGCCATTCCGGTCGCCGGCGCCGTCGCGGCGCTGATCCGACTGCGTCATCTCGTCGCGCGCCTCCTCGCGGTACATGCCGGGAACATGGCCATGTCTGACGCCACACCCCTTCCGCTCGTCAGCATCGTCATTCCGTTCTACGACACGTACGCCCGCTATCTTCCCGAGTGTCTCGAGAGCGTTCGCCAGCAGACCAACACCGCCTGGGAACTCGTCGTCGTCGACGACGCGTCGCCGAGCGATGCGGCGGAGCGGATCGTCGCGCGGATCGGCGATCCGCGCATTCGCGTCGTGCGGCATGGGCGCAACCGGGGACAGGCAGCGGGCCGCAACACCGGCATCCAGAACAGCACGGGACCGTTCGTCATGCCGCTCGACTGTGATGACGCCATCGCGCCGACCCACATCGAGAAACTGATCGCAGCCCTTCGGGCGCGGCCGGACGCCGGTGCCGCCTACGCAGACTATCGACTGTTCGACGGGACCGACGGCGAGCTCGTGTTTCCCGAACGCGATACGAAGTGGCTGCTGAAGGAGCAGTGGATCCCGCATCCTGGCACGATCGTGCGGCGCACGCTCTGGGAGCGGGCGAAGGGCTACTCCGAAGACGAGGCCTTCCGCGCGGGCAACGAGGACTGGGACTACTTCCTGCGCCTCGCCGAGGTCGGGCTGCGGGCCGTGCGCGTGCCGGAGCCGCTGTATCAGTACCGCCAGCACGGCGGATCGATCACGAGCCTGCAGTTCGCCTGCGCCGACTACCGCATGCGCGAGCTGATGTACGAGCGTCATCGCGAACTCTTCGATCGCTACAACATGCGCGGGCCGTTTCTGTCGGGTGGTTACCGCGTGAGCGGAAAAGCCTTCTGGCAGAAGCACGAGCGCGCGCGCGGCGCTGCCCTGCTGGTGCGCGCGGCGATCCTGAGTCCAACCGAGTTCTTCAGTGCCGCGTGGCGGGCCGTCCGCCGCGCAGGG
The DNA here is from genome assembly GCA_963748265.1 of uncultured Acidobacteriota bacterium. Taxonomy (GTDB): domain Bacteria; phylum Acidobacteriota; class Vicinamibacteria; order Vicinamibacterales; family CAVVIG01; genus CAVVIG01. The sequence continues at coordinate 203,595 of CAVVIG010000012.1, forward strand.
ACGGGTGCCACCGTTGCTGCAGCGCAATAGCGAAGCGGCGAACCAGGCGCGCCCGAAACTTCTGGTGTTTGTGTACGCGTGCGAACCGGGCCGGGGATCGGAGCCGGGAGCGGGTTGGGGCGTCGTCCGGGCGCTCGCGACATTCGCGGACTGCACGGTGCTCGTCGGGCCGGAACACATGCCGTCCATCCGTCGGTGGGAGGCGCAAGAACCGTCGAACGGACTGACGTTCGTCGAGGTTCCGGAACCGTCGTGGGCCCCGGCCGAGCCGCGTCACCGGCTGACGCGCTTCCTGGTGTACCTGGCGTGGACCCGGCGTGCGCGAGCCGAAGGCTTGCGGTTGCATCGACAGCAGCCGTTCACCGCGGTCTATCACGCGACCTATTCCGCCTACTGGCTGCCAGCGCCGGCCGCCCGGTTCGATGTTCCCTGCATCTGGGGGCCGGTTGGCGGTGCGGTCGCGACGCCGCCCCGTCTGTGGCGCCTGCTCGGATGGCGCGGCGTGCTGACCGAGTTGCTGGACCTCGTGACCGTACGCCTGCTCGCTGCCCTGCCGGGTTCGCGGCGCACCGCCCGGTGCGCGGTGGTCCTGGTGCAGAACGAGGAAACGCGCGATCGCTTGCCGCACGCCGTACGGTCTCGCGCCATCGTGCTGAACCACGCGATGTTCACGGAGCTGCCGCTCGCGCAGCCTGTTCCGCGTGGCCGGGAGTTCCTGTTCGTCGGCGCGCTGGAGTCGCGCAAGGGCTGCCAGCTCGCGCTTCACGCGTTGGCCAGCGCCGCCCCGCACGTGCGGCTGGCGATCGTCGGCGACGGACCGGACCGCCGCGCACTCGAACGCCTCGCTGCGCGCCTGGACCTCGCCGATCGCGTGCGGTTCGTCGGCCATGTACCTCGCGCCGACGTGATGCGCTTCGTGAATGCGGCAGCGGCTGTCGTCTTCACAGGGCTGCGGGAAGAAGGGGGCATTGCTCTGGCGGAGGCGATGCTCGCCGGCGCACCGGTGATCGTGCTCGCCCACGGCGGCGCCCGGACGGTCGCTGAGGGGAGTTCCGACCACTCGCGGGTCGTGCTGATCGCGCCGTCCGGCTTCGCGGTTACCGCCCGGGATCTCGGCAACGCAATGACACGGTTCAGTGGACAGGCTTCGGATCGCACGGAAGCAAACCTGGACGTCGGGCGGGCGATGAGCACGCTGCGCGCCGCGGTCCAGCGGGTGTGCGTCTGAGCACGTGACACGAAAGAGGGACGGTCATGAGATGATTCGGACGTACTGATTACGAGAACTCGCAATCGTTCGCGAACCGTTTGAGGAACGAGCGGCCCGGTTCTTCGACGAGCGCCTTCGAGCGCTTGAGCAGCGAAAGGTCTCCATCCTCGACGTCGGCGGCTACGAGCGCTTCTGGATGACACGCGGGTTCGAGGGACGGACCGACCTGACATCACCGTGCTCAACCGCGAGAGGGAACCGACGCACTCGCCGAACGTCCGCGGCGTCGCCGGCGACGCGTGCGACATGCACCAGTTCGCCGACCGCGAGTTCGACGTGGTCTTCTCGAACACTCCGTCATCGAGCACCTGCACACGTTCGAGAACCAGCGGGCGATGGCACGCGAAGTCCAGCGCGTCGGGCGCTACCACTTCGTGCAGACGCCGAACCGCTACTTCATCATCGAGCCACACTACCTGCTGCCGGCGTTCCAGTTCCTGCCGCGGCCGGTGCAGCATGGGCTTTTGACCCGCACGAGCCTCTCGCGCAGCGGTCGCACGGCGCCGTCGGACGCCGATGCGATGCTCGCGGAAATCCGGCTGCTCTCGCTGGCCGATGTGAAGGCGCTGTTCCCGCACAGCCGGATCTACTCGGAGCGTCTGCTCGGGATGACGAGGTCGTTCACCGCATATTCGCTGTGAGCGGGCTGAAGACGCCTTCCACGTCCTGGCCGAAGCGTCGCCAGCCCGCGTCGGTGTGTTCGCCGTCCATCCAGGCGAACGAGAGCGACCCGGCCGGCAGCTGGTACTGATTCCGCTCGAACCGGTTGTTGCGGGATGTGAAGACGGATCGATCGCCAACGTCCTGCACCACACCGGTCCATCCGCCCGCGACCGTCACGGCGTTGTCGTGCACCCAGAGGTTGGACAGATCGTAGGCGCCCAGGCGGCCGGCGCCGCGCGCCTGCTGCGCGCCGCCGATGCCGTCGGCGTTCCCCTCGACGACGTTGCCGGCCACTTCCACGTCGCGAGAGGACGACACCAGGATGCCAGCCCCCCAGATCCACTCGGAGAAAGCGCCGCCATTGCGCCGGATGGTGTTGTTCCGGATGACCGCGGAGTAGCTGATCTCGTGGAGGATGCCGTTCCGTGTGTTGTCTTCCGACGTGTTGCCCTCGTACAAAGTGCCGACGTTGTCGATATCGGTCCAGAGCCCGGGCCCTCCGTTGTGATGGACGCGGTTGCCGCGGACCACGAGACCGGTGCTGAACGTGAATTTGGCGCCGCCCGCTTCCCAGTCGGGGTCGAAGTGCGCCGTGTTGTTGAAGGCGATCTCGTTGCCCTCGACGAGCACGCCGCTGCCACCGCCGCCGATGCCGAGCTGACCGTTGTGGTGGATTCGGTTATCGACGACGCGGGTGTTAGGGCCTACCCGGACCCCGAGCCCGTGATTGAGCCGGATCTCGTTTCTGGTGATCGTCCAGTTGCTGACACCCAGTGACGACACAGCGCCGTCCTGCGCGGGCACGGAGTATTTTTCGATGATGAGACCGGCAATCCTGACCCCGTCCGCCACCGGCAGGAATGCGGCGGGCGTGACGCTCAGCTCGACCATACGGCCTGTCGGATCGCTGCCAACGTAGACACGGCCCGCCGGCCGATCGAAGTGCCACGTGCCGGCAACGACGGCTGCCACGCTGTCGACGTGGCGCTGCGGCTCGTCGTCGATGAAGAGATCCTCGGGGAAGCCGCAGCGCGGGTAGCCCGGCTCGCAGTCACCGTGGATCGTACGGCTCGCGTCCTGCCCGATGGCGATCCAGACGCTGCCTGACGCCGTGAAGCCGGCGACGACGCGCGCGCCCGACATCAGCGCGCCGGCCTCCCCGGTGAAGGTGTTGCCAGGCTTCGGCCGGATCGACTGCATGCGGTAGACGCCGGCCCTGAGGAGAAAGGCCGTGCCCGCGGGCATCGCGTTCACGGCCGCCTGGATGTCCTGGCCGGGGAAGATGAGGCGCGGAAACCGTTGGACCGGAGCCGCGCGTGGTGGCGCGGTCCATGCCGCGTGCAACAGGACCAGCGCCACGCTCACCAGACCCGCCGCAGTCGCCGCCTTCACTCACCTATCATATGGGTGCGCAGGCGTGCGCGCGGCGGTTGATCGCTCGCCCGTCAGGGCTCGAAGTAGCCGTTGGGATCCAGGCCGAAGGACCGCCACTCGTGCGCGCTCCGCTCCCCGTCCATCCAGGCGAAGTGCCGTCCACCGTCGGTGACGTACTCGTTGCGATCGAAGTAGATGTTGCGCGACGTGAACACGGTGCGGTCGCCCACGTCCTGCACCAGGCCCGTCCAGCCGGGCGTGTTGACCGTGCGGTTGTCGTGCACCCAGATGTTCCGGACTTCGTTTCGTCCGTACTGGCCCCACCCGCGCGCCTGCTGTGCGATGCCGATGCCGTCGGCGTTCCCATCGAGCAGGTTGTTGGCGATCTCGATGTCGTGCGATCCGGCGATGAGGATGCCGGCGCCCCAGATGTACTCGCTGAACCCGAGGCCGTTGCGCCGCACCACGTTGGACCGGATGATGGCCGACGCGCTGATCTCGTGGAAGATTCCCATACGCTCGTTGTCTTCGACCGTGTTGGCCTCGTAGAGCGTCTCGATGTTGTCGATGTCCGACCACAGCCCGGGTCCGCCGTTGTGGTGCACCCAGTTGTCGCGGACGACCAGGCGCGTCGTGCCGACGAACTTCGATCCGCCAGCCTCCCAGTTCGCCCAGAAGCCCGCGGTGTTGTTCCCGCCGATGACGTTCCCGGCGATCAGCACGTCTTCGCCGCCGGCGCCGACACCGATCTGACCGTTGTTGTTGATGAGATTTCCACGGACGACGCTCCGCGATCCGACATTCACGCCCGAGCCGTGATTCCAATGCAGATCGTTCCCGATCACACGCCATCCGGATCGGCCGTTGGCGTTGAGGACGCCGTGCTGCGCCAGGTTGGCGTATCGCTCGATCACGAGCCCCCACACGGTCACGTTGTCGGCCGACGGCTCGAACGCGGTCTCCGTCACGCTGGTCTCGACGTTGCGGCCCCGGGGGTCGTCACTGAAGTAAATCGTGTCGGCACCGTAGTCGAAGAACCACTTCCCGGGTCCGACCTCGCCGAGCGAGCCCACGTGCTGGAGCAACTGGCCGTCGATGAACAGCTGCTCCGGCAGGTTGCATCGCGGCGCGCCGTCGCGGCACATGCCGTGTGCCCTGCCCGACTGCGTCTGGCCGCGCACACCCCAGTACGAGCCGATGCGCTCGAAGTTGGTGAGCTGTCGAGCGCCTGACAGCACCGCGCCCGCTTCACCGTAGAACCGATCGCCGCTCCTCGGCCGGATCGTGGCGTGGCGGTGCAGGCCGGCCGCGAACACGAACGCCGTCCCGGCTGGCGACGCGTTGACGCGCGCCTGCACGTTGTCCCCGGGCCAGATGGTGACGGCGCTCGATCGATCGACCTGCGAGATCCAGTCCTGAGGGCCGGAGCCCTCCGGCGACGCCGGCCCGGGACCGGGGCCTGTCGGAGGCGGTGTCGACGGTTGCGTCGGAGGCGGCGTCGCGGTCGACGAGCACGTCAGCTCGGGCGTGCCCCAGTCGCCGTGGTCGTAGGCCGATCCGTTGCCGGAGTCGGTGGCGATGAGCGCCAGCTGCGTCGCACCGGTCACGTCCACCGTTACGTTCTTGCCGGCCATCGCGCCGGTCATCACGCCGCTGTCGTACTTCTTCACGCCGTCGGTCCACACCTGGAAGACCATCGAGCCGTTCCCGCCGACCTCGTCGTCGATGCCGACGACCGTCGTGAAGATCGAGCAGCTGCCGCCGAGCGCGTAGCGCACGTCGGCGGTGGCGTGCACGCCGAGTCCTCTGGCGTGCGTGACCCCGTTGAGGGTGATCGTCCTGCCGTCGCCGGCCTGGTTTTCGCCGTTGCTTTTGTTCACTTCGACCGGACCGTAGCCGTTGGAAGCCGACGTCCAGACGCGATCGGTCAGCGAGGTCCCGGTGCCGCCGGCGGGCGCGCCGCTCCCGCAGGTGACCTGCAGGTTGGCCCAGTCGGCGTGGTCGTAGCTGGTCCAGTCGCCGCCGTCGCTCACCTTGAGCGTCAGTTCGTTGGCCCCGGTGATGTCGAGCGACAGCGGCTTGCCGGCCATCGCGCCGGTCATGACGCCGCTGTCGTACTTCTTCGCGCCGTCGGTCCACACTTCGAACGAAACGCGGCCATTGTTGCCGACTTCGTCGTCGACGCCGACGACACCCGTCAGCGCGCTGCACGATCCGCCGAGCGCGTATTTCACCTCGGAGAGAGCGTGCGTGCCGAGACCCTTCGCGTAGACGGTCCCGTTGAGGGTGATGGGCGCGCCGTCGCCCGCCTGCTTTTCACCGTTGCTGCGATTCAGTTCCACCGGACCGTAGCCGTTGGTCATCGAGACCCAGGTCCGGTCGGTCAGCGCGGTTGTCGTCTGCGCGCCTGCCGACGCGGACACCAGCAGCATGAGGGCCGCCGTGAGAAAGGGGCCTCGCCCTGAGCCCGCAATCTGCGGAACGAGGCGCGCCATTGTCGAAAGAGTGCGCGGAAGGCACACCATGACCGTCTTCGAATCGTTCGCCGTATTCATATGAGTTGGCGGCTCGGGGCAGCAAACGACCCGCCACGCGAAAATTTGCGCCACGGAGCGACTTCAGGCGGATTTGCGAGGGGTGGGGGCGACGGCGGTTGTGAAACAGCGTGCAACGCACACGGGTGTGCGTTGTGTTTCCATACGAAAAGCCGCCGGCCCTCCCTCGGGAGGACCGACGGCTCAGTTCGAATTGCCTTCTAACTACTTAGCGGTTGAATGTGCCGGTGGTGTCCTGGCCATACGCCCGCCACTGCGCGTCTGAACGCTCCCCGTCCATCCACGCGAAGCGCGCCTCGGGCGAGAGGTAGTAGGTGTTCCGCTCGAACCGGTTGTTGCGGCCCGAGTAGATGACGGTGCCGCCCCAGTCCTGCACCGCGCCGGTCATCCCGCGCGCCATGCGGATCGTGTTGTCGTGCACCCAGACGTTCTGGACGTTATACGCCCCGTGAGCGCCAGACCCGCGATTCTGCTGGATGAGGGCAACCCCGTGCTCGTTGTTCTCGACAGTGTTTCCCGTGATCTCGAGACCGCTGCCGCCGGACGCCGCCACCAGGATGCCGGCACCCCACAGCCACGGGTTGAAGCCCGCGCCGTTGCGGCGGACGATGTTGTTGCGAATCACACCGCCATAGCTGATCTCGATAAAGATCCCTGGCGACGCGGCATGTGACGTCGAGTAGTTGTCCTCCGTCGTGTTGCCGTCGATCGTGAAGTTGATGTTGTCGATGTCCAGCCAGATGCCCGGGCCGTTGTTGTGGTGGACGAAGTTGTTGCGCGCTACCAGGCGATCGGTCGCGACGAACTTCGTGCCGCCGGCTTCCCACCCGGCGTCGAAGCCGTTGGTGTTGTTGTAGGCGATCTCGTTGCCCTCGACGAGGACATCGCCGCCGCCGCCGCCCATACCCATCTGGCCATTGTGGTGGAGCTTGCTGCCCGTGAGGCGCATGCCGTGGCTCGTGCGCAGGCCGACGCCGTGATTCCACCGCACTTCGACGCCGCTCACAACCCAGCCGCTGCGGCCATCAGGCGTGAATCGCGCCCCACTGTGCGATGTTCGCGTACTTCTCGACGATCAGGTTCGCAATCGTCACGTTGTTGCCGACGGCCTCGAACGCCGTGGTCGTGACGCTCGTCTCCACCTTGCGGCCGGTCGGATCGCTGCCGATGTAGATCTGGTCGGTGCCGTAGTCGAAGTACCACTTGCCGGCGGTGACCTGCGACAGCGACGCGACGTGCGTCTGGAGCTGGTCGTCGATGAAGAGCTGCTCCGCGTAGCTGCAGCGCGGGAACGCGGCCTGGCACTCGCCGTGGACCTGTCCCTGCTGCGACTGGCCGCCGATCACCCAGTAGTTACCCGACCGCGTGAACGAGGTCAGCAGGCGCGCGCCCGAGAGAATCGCGCCAGGCTCACCGGTGAACCGGTTGCCGTCCTTCGACCGGATCGTCTGGTTCCGGTGGACGCCCGCCTTGATCACGAACGCCGTGCCCGCAGGATTCGCGTTGACCGCGGCCTGGATGTCCTGGCCCGGCGAGATCGGAATGCCGCTCGGCGGCGGCTGCGTCGGCGCAGCCTGCACCGTCACGGTCGCCGACCGCGTGATGGTTCCGCCGGTGATCGTCGCGACCACGTTGTAGGTGCCCGGCGAGGACGGGGCCGTGTAGGCGCCGCCGGCCGTAACGTTGCCGCCCGACGCGGTCCACGTCACGCTCGTGTTGGCCGTGCCCGTGACTGAGGCGGAGAACTGCTGCTGGCCGCCGGCGGTGATCGTAGCCGTCGCCGGCGTCACCGTGACCACCGGCGTGGCAGGCGCCTCGCCCGGCGGAATGACCCGAACCGCCGACGCCGATGCGGGACCGGTGCCCGTCGGAGGAGGCGGCGTCGTGGTCGACTCGCAGGTGAGTTCCGGAGTCGCCCAGTCGCCGTGGTCGTAGTCCGAGCCGTCCCCGGAGTCGGTGGCGATGAGCGCCAGCTGCGTCGCACCGGTGACGTCCACCGAGATGCTCTTGCCGGCCATCGCGCCCGTCATCACGCCGCTGTCGTACTTCTTCACGCCGTCGGTCCACACCTGGAAGACCATCGTGCCGTTCGCGCCGACTTCATCGTCGACGCCCACGACCGTCGTGAAGAGCGAGCAGCTGCCGCCGAGCGCATAGCGCACGTCGGCGGTGGCGTGCACGCCGAGCCCCTTGGCGTGCGTGACGCCGTTGAGGGCGATCGTCGCGCCGTCGCCGGCCCCGGCTTCGCCGTTGCTCTTGTTCACCTCGACCGGACCGTAGGCGTTGGTCGCCGACGTCCACACGCGATCGGTCAGCGAGGTCTTCGTGCCGGCGGGCGCGCCGCTCCCGCAGGTGACCTGCAGGTTCGCCCAGTCGCCGTGGTCGTAGTGGGTCCAGTCGCCGCCGTCGCTCACCTTGAGCGACAAATCGTTGGCGCCGGTGATGTCGACCGACAGCGGCTTGCCGGCCATCGCGCCGGTCATCACGCCGCTGTCGTACTTCTTGACGCCATCGGCCCACACCTCGAAGACGACCGTGCCGTTGTTGCCGACTTCGTCGTCGACGCCGACGACGCCCGTCAGCGCGCTGCACGATCCGCCGAGTGCGTACCTCACCTCCGAAAGGGAATGCGTGCCGAGCCCCTTCGCGTAGGTCGTCCCGTTGAGCGTGATGGGGGTGCCGTCGCCCGGCTGATTCTCACCGTTGCTGCGATTCAGCTCTACCGGGCCGTACCCGTTGGTCGCCGAGACCCAGGTGCGGTCGGTCAGCGCGGTTGTCGTCTGCGCGCCTGCCGGCGCCGCCGCGAGCGGCAGGATGGCCGCCGCGATTGAAAGGGCCCACCCGAAGCGGCAAGCCTGCGTCGTCGTTCCCACAGTCTTCATTATCTTCAGCGACCCTTCCTGTTGACGGTGATCATGATCGGCTGCGACGATGCGCGGTTGCCGAGGTTATCGATGGCGGTCGCGACGATCGAGAAGGTCCCGTTGGACTTGGCGGACCACTGGATCGTGAACGGCGCCGCCGTAGCACTCCCGACCAGCGTCGAGTTCACGTAGAACTCGACTTTCGCTACCGAGCCGTCCGCGTCCTGGGCCTGCGCCTGGATCTGGACGTTCGCGCCGGTCTTGAAGACCGTGCCGTTGGTCGGCTGGAGCAGCTGCACCGTCGGCGCAACGCTCTGCGCGGCCGCCGCCACTTCGTCGGCGCCGACGTCGGGGCCATGCCCCTTCGGGCGTGTCTCGTTGTCGATGTCGGCCGTCAGGCTGGTCGACACATCGGCCACGTCGATGGCGGCCGCTGCCGTCGGCTTCAGGTGCAGGTCGCCCGCCGCCGCGTTGACGAAGAGCTCCGGCGTCGCGTTCGTGAGGTTGCCGGCCTGCGCGGCCGACGCACCGTCACGGGCGGTGATGGCGCCGTCGGTGAGGTTGTTGACGATCGTCAGGTTGGCCGCGTCAACGAAACGGTCATCGATCGGGTTCGCATACGTCCCGGAGCCGATGACCGTGTTGTGGGCGACGCGCGTGCCGGGCGAGTCGGCGATCGAGATGCCGGCTCCACCGCCCACGCCGGTCGCGCGATAGATCATGTTGTTCGCGACACGACCGCCGCTGTGGTCGGTTGCACCCGGCATGTCCACGAGGCCGAGCGCCACAGCAGTGCTGACGTTCATGAAGCTGTTGCCTTCGACGACCGTGTCAGCGGCGCCGCCGCCGACGCCCATCGCGGGCTTCGCGATCTGGCCTGAGGGACCGCGGACGTTCTCGAACGCGTTCGCGCGGATCGTCCAACGCTTCGCGCCGCGCAGGCTCACGCCGCCGGCGCTGGTCGATGCGCCGTTGCTCGTGTACCCGACCCACGACGATTCGAGCGTGCCGTCATCGACGCTGGCGCCAGAGGCGAGCGCCGCGAGGCAGACGTCGCCGCAGTTGACCAACTGCAGGTTCGTCAGCTTCGGCGACTGCGGTCCGTTGTCGAACAGCACGGCATGGCGGTAGACGTCCTGGATGGTCACATCGGACAGCTGGAGCCCCTGCACGTCGCCGGTCACGGAGAGGGCGGTCGGCGCGCTGCCATTCACGGTCATCCCCTGACCCACGATCAGGACGTCCTCGGGCCGGCCGGTGCTGCCCTTCAGCACGACGCCGGCGAGCGGCCCCTCTACCTGCAGCGTCGCCGTCAGGCGGTAGGTGCCGGGAGCGATCCGGATCGTCTGGTTGGAGGCGAGCGACGCGACCGCGGCCTGCAGTTGCGCTTCCGTTGTCACATCGATCGTCTGCGGCGCCGAACCGGCCTCGGTGACCGTGAACGTGGCACCGCCCATCGACAGCGTCGCGGTGCGCGATGCGCCGCTCGTGTTGGCGTCGACGCTGAAGGCCACCGTGCCCGAGCCAACCGCGCTCGCCGCGCTGGTGACCCGCAGCCACGCCGCGGAGCTCGCCGCCGTCCACGAGCAATAGCCGGCGCTCGCTGTCACGCCGACCGAGCCCGTGCCGCCGGCCGCCGCAAACGAAGCGGACGCCGCCGACAGGGTGAACTGACAGGCGCTGAACGTGAAGGGATTGGAGCGCGTGCTCGCGGTCGTGCCCTGCGGCCCCACTGTCAGGATGCGGGCGTCGTAGGACCGGCCGGCGACGGGCGTCGCGATGAGGGACGCCGCGAAGTTCGCCCGAATCATGCCGTCGGCAGCGGGCGCGGGCTTCCCAAGCGAAACGCGCTGGAGCACCTCGGTGGTGCCGGCCGTCGCTATCTCCACTTGGTCCTGGGTGACTGCGGGCCGGCCATCGGCCAGCGTCGCAAGGTTGTTAGCAGACGGAATGAATTCAATCATCCGCGGGTCGACAGCGGACTGCGACCAGGCGGGCGACGCCATGATGGCGATCAGCATGACCTGAACGGCCGCAATCGGTAGACGTCGAGGGAACCAGTCTCTCCGGGGCATACCTCTCCCACATCCGGCCTTCCGGCCGAAAATTGCTCGGTGGTGTTGTTGGTTAAGGAGCGGCGGTGTCGGGGGGGCTGCACACAGCCGCAGCCGCTCAGCGCCTAAGGAGTGCGAAAGGCGATCCGTCTCAACGGTAGGAATTTCCTAAGGGTTTCGCGAGCTCAACACTATGTGGTTGCCTCGTTTCATTACAGTTTTGATTTCGCACTTACACGGTCGAGTGTGGATTTAAATCCTATCAGTATTACGAATTCGTAGGACTATATTCCTAATTTAAATGCACGAGTTGTAATTTGAGGCGACCTTAATTGGACAATGGGATTCAACGAGATTTTCCGTGTCCGCAGGCTGACATAGGTTGTTTCCAGCCAGCTAATTCATCTCTTCCTTTTTCTCGCGGCGTGTCGCCGTGGGGCCTGCGACGTCGAGACCTTGTCGTATCTTCGAACTCGACCAAAGCGGCGGTCGCGCAGTAGGGGGATCTGCAAGAGCGGGCGGAAGGATCGAGCTACCACGTACCTGTCGAGCACATACCCTGTGCGAATCCTATGAGAGTCGGGCATCTGGTCCGTTCCAGCGCTATTTCGAGCTGAGCGATACTCCGGGCCCTGAGCACGAACGTCGTCACTCCACGCGACGACCGCGTGCCCGCGCTGGATGGCCTCCGCGGCACCGCAATTCTCCTTGTTCTCGTAAGCCACTTCGTCCCAGCCGGCTTCGCGACGCCTGACCACGGCATCCCACGTATCCTGTTCAAAGCCGTCGAGGCCGGGTGGATCGGCGTTGACCTGTTTTTCGTGCTCTCCGGATTCCTGATCACCGGCATCCTCTACCGCGCGAAGGGCCAGCGCCGTTTCTTCCTGAACTTCTATGCCCGGCGGACCCTGCGCATCTTCCCGCTGTACTTTGCGTTCCTGACCGTTGCCGTCGTCATCCTCCCGTGGCTCTTCCCATCGAGCGTGAGGCTCGCCGGCTGGCAAGCGCTGAGCCCCTGGTTCTGGACGTATGCCGCGAACCTGCTCATCGCTCGTGACGGCTGGAGCCCCCTGGAATTTCAGGGTCTGGATCACTTCTGGTCACTGGCGATCGAGGAGCAGTTCTACCTGGTCTGGCCGCTTGCCGTGTTCCTCGTACCGAGGCACCGGCTGCGTGATCTGTGCGTGGTCGTTGCTGTTGCGAGCGTGACACTTCGAGTGCTCCTCGTGGGGCGGGACAGTGCGATGGCCGCCTATACGTTGATGCCGGCGCGCATGGACGCCCTGGCGGCGGGAGGATTCGTCGCCCTTGCATTGCAAGACCCGGTGTCGGCCGCCTTCGTTCGTCGATACGCGCGGATGGCGCTCGCGGGCGCCGCAGTGGCGCTTGTCAGCCTGATGGTGGCGCGCCAGACGGCAAATCCGGAGGATGGGATCGTGATCATCGCTGGATTCGGCTTCCTCGCGTGGTTCTTTGCGGCGCTGCTCGCGGTCGTGGTCTCGTCCGAGGGAACCGGCTTCGCGCAGACGTTCAATCGGAAGATCCTCAGGCAATTCGGCAAGTACAGCTATTGCCTCTATGTCATCCATCAGCCGTTACTGCTGCTGTTTCCGCGAGCCCTGCCCATCGTCCACCGGTTCGTCGCGAGCGACGCCGCAGCGCGGGTGGTGGCGCTTGGCATGATCTTCGGTACGTGCTTCACTGTGAGCGTGGCCAGCTGGAACTATTTCGAGGCGCCCCTGCTCCGATTGAGACATCACTTCGAATCGCCGGATGCCGCCAGTGCCGACGCCGCTGCGGAATCGCCTCCGGTGCCGCCGTCATGACACACGCGATGGCAGTGCCCTTCGACGAGCATGCCGGGCGCGCGCCCTCGCAGCGCGGCATCGCAGTCGTTATCGTCAGTTTCAACACGCGTGACCATCTGCGTGCGTGCCTCGAATCCGTGATGCCGCAGGGTGCACATCGGGTCGTCGTCGCCGACAACGGCTCGACTGATGGCAGTGTGGCAATGGTGCACGACCACTTCCCGGGGGCTGAGCTCGACATCGATGAGGCGAACCCGGGATATGGCGCCGCGGCGAACCGCGGGATTCGGCGATGCGGACACGCTGACGTGCTGCTGCTCAACAGCGACACGCGGCTCGCGCGCGGCTCGCTGGACGCACTTCGCGCCTATCTCGATGACCACACTCGCGCAGGCATCGTCGGCCCCCGCCTGCGCAACCCGGATGGATCGCTGCAACGCTCGACGTTCCCTTTTCCCGCTCCGCTTCGTCCCCCTCTGCTCAACGATCCGCTCGCACGCGCGATCGAACACATGCCCTTCGTTCGCGAGCGTTATCTGGCTACGTGGTCCCACACGCGGCCGCGTGTCGTGCCGTATGTCGTCGGCGCAGCGCTCGCAATCAGGCGCGCAGCCTTCGACGCGGTCGGCGGCTTCGACGAGAGCTACTTCATGTATGCAGAAGAGGTGGACCTCTGCTGGCGGATGCGCGCGGCGGGGTGGGAAACTCACTTCGCGCCCGTGACCGACGTGGTACACGTGGGACGGGCAAGCACCATGCAGCAGCGGCCGGCAATGCTCGAGCGTTCCGTCCTCAGCTCGGTGCGCTTCTATCAGCGCCATTACTCGGGCGGACAGTTGCGACGGGCAGTGATGGTGATGAGAAGCGCCCTCGCTCTGCGACTGTTCCGTGACCGCGCCCGGCACGCGCTGACCAGCGACGTGGTACGGAAGGGCCGCCTCGCGGAGGACATCGAGGTCTGGCGGCGAACCCTGCGGAGCACGGCACAAGAGTGACCGCGATCCAGGTAACCACTCTCGGCGCCCGCGCGTTGATCGAGCTGTTGCATCCGGACGGGTGCGCACAAGTGGTCGGTGTCGCGGGAAGCGCCTGTCCGGCCTGGCTAGGGCAGGATGCGCGCAACGCTGCTCCAGGCGCTCAGGCGTTCGACGCGTTCGTCATTGCTCCAGACGCGCGGGAATGCCGAACGCGTGGATGGCTCGACGCGGCGGCCACGATCGCGGCCAGTCGTCTGTCGAGCGACGGGATCGTGTGCGCCGCCGTTGCCCCGTCATGGCGTGGCCGCGTGAAACACCTGCTTCGCGGCGGCGGGCTCGTCGTCGGTACGTCGTACCTGCACGCGCGTCATGCGGCCACCGACTTCCTCGTCCCGTGCCGCACGCGTGCGGCACGCCATGTCGCCGCCGTCTGTACCCATGAGCCCGGCCAACAAACGCGCGTGGAGTCTCGCGTGGTCCACGCCGTTGGGCGAACGGCTCGTACCACGGTTCGCGCGCGACATCGTCGTGATCGCCCAGCGGCCCGGCGCGCGGAGGCTCGCCGACTGGACGCGGCCCGCACCTCCGCTGGTCACGCACTCCGCAGACCCGCTGGTGAGAATGCGGATGACCGGCGAAACCGGCAGCGCGGTAATCGCGCACTTCGGATCGGCGAGCGATGCGCCCGCGCTGCATGTGAAGGTGCCGCTGCCTGGATCGGCCGGCGCCAGGCCCACGATCGAGGCCGCGGCGCTCGGCCGGCTGCGCGAAACCGCGGTACGCGCGGGGGCCGCTGTTCCTGACTCACACGTGAGCCAGGGCCCCAACGGCCGCTCGCAGCTCCGGCTGACGACAGTGCCCGGACAGCCCGCCGTGATGCTCCTTCGAGACGACCCCGGCCGCCTGATGGACGTCCTGCCGCGCGTCAGTAACTGGCTGTCGGCCTGGGCGCGCCAGACACAGCGGCCATCGGCAGCCACCATGGAGCGGCTCGAACGCGAAGTGCTGGAGACGGCGATGGCCGTGGCGCCGGATCTGACGGACGGAAGCGCCTATGTCTCCTGGCTTCGCGCCCTCTGCACGCGTGCGATCGGGACACCGCTGCCGCTCGTCGCCTCGCACGGCGATCTCACCATGTCCAACGTGCTTCTCGCGGCGGACGGCGGGATCGGCATCGTGGACTGGGAGTCGGCGCGTGACGACGGCCTGCCGCTCACCGACTTCGTGTACGCCGCTGCCGATGCGGTCGCGGCGTGCGGGCACTATCGGGATCGTCGCGCTGCGTTAGCGGAATGCCTCGACCCGACGACGCCGGTTGGACGCTGGTTTGCCGCCACGCTCGATGCGATGGCGTCCGATTGCCGACTGAGCACGGAGGTGCGGACGCTGCTCATCCACGCGACCGTGCTGCACCATGCCGCGAACGAGCGCCGGGCCGCGAGCGGACCGGATCGTCCGTTCCTGGCGCTGGCGCAGCTCCTGTGCGCCGAGACGCACACTCGGGGGGCAGCCGTATGACGTCCGCGCGCCGCCGCGTGCTCGTCGTGGCGCCGTTTGCCCCGCGTATCGACGGGCGGAGCGGCGGCGAGAAGGTCATGGCGCGCACCGTGATGGCGCTCGCGGACGGGCATGAAGTCGGTGTGGTCTACCTGCGCGGACCCGGCGAAGGCGACGCGGATTTGCCGGCAGGTCGCTTTCCCATTGTCCGCGCGGTGGATCGGCCGTGGGCGCTCGACGCCCCCGGGCGATGGATCCGTCAGTGGCGACTCGCGGCAGGTCTGGCAGGCGGAACGCCGCTCTGGCCGGGACGCTGGTGGTCGCCGGCCTGTGCGGCGGCGATCCGCGAGACCGTCGAATCGTGGCAGCCGGAGATCGTGCAGTTCGAATATCACGTCATGGGCCAGTACGCCGACGCGATCGGCGACGGGCCGGGCGCATCCTCGTGGATTACGATCCCGGCGAAGCAGTTGCACGCGAGACGCAGACATCCGCGCGCGGCGCCGCCGCCGTCGCGGCGTCCGCCGACGTCCGTGCCTGGCGCAAGTACCAGCGACGTGTGATGCGCGCGGTCGATCGCGTGGTGGTCTTCACCGATCGCGATCGCGCGGCGCTGCTGCCGTACTCGGCCTCCACGCCCGTGGTGCGCATCCCGTTCGGCGTCGACCTGCCGGGCAGCGCTGCCAGTCCGCTCGGGACCGATCCGCCGACGCTCCTGTTCGTCGGCAACTTCCATCATCCGCCGAACGAAGACGCGGCCCGCCACCTCGTCGAGGACATCCTGCCGGCCGTCCGACAGACGTGGCCCGCGACACGGGCCGCCATCGTTGGCGCATATCCGCCAGACTGGCTGCTCGCGATGCGTCAGGACGGGGTCGTCGAGGTCCCGGGCGCGGTCGACGACGTAGGACCGTGGATGGACCGCGCGGCGCTCGTGGTGATGCCGCTTCGGCTCGGTGGCGGGATGCGGCTCAAGACGCTCGAAGCACTCGCCGCCGGCAAGGCCATCGTCGCATCGCCGCTCGCCGTGGAGGGGCTCGACCTGCACGACGGCCAGCAACTCAGAACCGCCCGCAGCGACCGCGAGTTCGTCGACTGTATCCGCGGACTGCTCGGGTCCCCTGAGCAGCGGCGTCAGCTGGCGGCCAGCGCGCGTAGCTGGGCGGCTGCTCATGCCAGCTGGGCGCGGGTGGCCGACGCCTATGCAGCGCTGTACACAGCTGTGCTTGCCGAGCGCGGATCAGCTGACCCACATGGCCCTGGGACTGGGGTAGGAATGCGATAAGAGTCCAGTCTCATGCCACGGCTCACCTCGGCGACCCATACTCCAGCCGTGGTGGCGCCCCTCGTCGCAGTCGTCATCCCGGCGTACAACGCGGAGCGGTTCATCAACGAGGCAGTTGAGTCGGTTCTCGCTCAGACCTACGAGCCGCTGGCAATCGTGGTCGTGGACGATGGGTCCGACACTCCGGCCGCCGATGCGATCCTCCGCAAAGACTCCCGGCTCATGATTCTCCGGCAGCCGAATGGCGGACCGTCCGCATCGCGCAACGCCGGTATCGGCGCCGTGCCCGACGCAACGTACATCGCATTCCTCGACGCAGATGACTCCTGGGACCCCACGAAACTCGAACGGCAGATCGCGCGGCTGGAATCCGACGAGAGCCTGGTCGCCATCGGCAGCCTGATGCGGTAACGTATCTTCGGCGGGAACCGTGCTAGGCACCGCAGGGCAGCAGCTGGACGAGACCGACCAGGCGCGCATCGCCTCGGGCGAGCTGCATCCGTGCCAGCTGTCGAGCGTCGTCGTCCGGACGCAGTCCCTCGCGCGAATCGGCGGATTCGACGAGGTGCCGGCACTCGCCGTCGGCTCCGAGGATCTCGATCTGCTCGCACGGCTCGCGTCCACCGGTCGCGTGGCGGTGCTGCCGGAGGTGCTCGGGTCCTACCGGCTTCATCCCGCCAGCGCGATGGCGATGCACCGCCGCCGAATCAACCGGGCCGCGCGCTTCGTCCGGCGGCGCATTGCCGAACGGCGCGAGGGCCGCGAGCTGACATGGGAGGCGTTCACCGCTTCCGAGCACGTGAGCTGGGCCAGCCGGCGGCGGGACGCCGTCGAGCGGTGCTACAGAGGTGCAGCGCTCTGGTACGGGGAGCGACGCAGGGTTCGGGCGCTCGCGTATGCGCTCGGTGCCCTGGCGATCGATCCGTGGTACACGCTGCGCCGCGTGTATCGACAGCGCGCCGGGCTGCGGCCCGCCACGCTCGCCAAGGCGCGGACATGAACGTGGCTACGGCACCCGCACTCCACCCGGCCGTCGCGTCCGCCGTCGCAGCCCTCGAAAGTTCGCGTGCGCGCTGGGCACTCTTGCGGCTTCCGGAGGGCGGGCTGTTCGCGCCCAACGGCGACGTCGACATCCTGGTGCACCCGGCCGACTGTCCCACCGCCGCCAGCGCGCTGCGCGCCGCCGGCTTCGTCCGCGTTCCGCGCGCGGGCGGCGACATCCACATGGTTCAGGACCGCCAGGAGTCGGATCGCTGGTTCTGGCTGCACGTCACGACGAAGGTGACGTTCGGCCGGCACGAACTGCGCCTCGACGGCGACGGCGGGCTCATCTCGCAACGCCGTGTGGTCGAGGGCATTCCCCGCCTCGATGCCGACACGGACTTCTGGGCGCTCCTCTGGCACTGCCTCGCGGACAAGGGATCCATCTCCGCGCATCACGGACCCGCCGTCCGGCTCGGCGCCATTTCCGCACGCTGCGATGGACCTGGTGCGCGTTGTCTTGCGTCCGCGGCACGCTCGCGGCACATTGCCAGCACGCTGTTGGACGCCGTCATCAACGACGACAGCCGCGCGATTGAGACAGCGGTCGCCACCATCCGTCGCGCGACGGCACGGGATCGCGGCTCACTGCCCGCCCGAGCCTGGCGCGGCATCGCGAGACGGCTCGACGCGCTGTGGCATGTGCGCGATCGCCGCGGGCTGTCAATCGCGGTCGTCGGCCCGGACGGTGCCGGCAAGACGACGATCGTCGACAGTCTCGGTACGAGCACCCCCTTCCCGACCCGCATCGTCTACATGGGGTTGACGGGCGGAGCGCTGCGTCACGTACACCGTCTGAGGGTGCCTGGCCTCGTGTTCGTCGCGAGCGTGGTGGTCATCTGGGGTCGGGACCTTCGCAGCCGCGCCGAGATGGCGCGCGGGCGATGGGTCGTGTTCGAGCGATACGTGTACGACGCTATCGCACCGTCCGGAAATCCGCAGGGCCGGCTGGCTCGAGCCGGACGACGGCTGTTCCTGCACGTCCTGCCGAATCCGGACGTCATCCTCGTGCTCGATGCGCCCGGGGATGTGATGTACGCCCGCAAGCGCGAATACGACGCGAGCACACTCGAGTCCTGGCGGCGCCAGTTTCTCACCTTGCCGACGCACTTCAGGAACGTCGAGATCGTCGACGCGACACGCGGCGCCGACGCCGTGCGGGCGGACGCTGTCGCGCGCATCTGGGCGTGCTGCGTTCGGCGCTGGCGCGAAGGCGAGCCGGGGGCGGCGCGGCCATCATGACGCGACGGGTGCCACCCGCGTGGCTGCTTCCGTCGGCGATGGCGGTGTCGCTCGCCACCTACGCGACGCTGCACTCGCCGCTGCGCGATCGCGTGGCGGCCTTGCTGCTCGGACGCGCGACGCACACCGGGTACTTCACGCACGCCAGCCACCTGTCGTTCGCGTCCGATGCCGATGCTGTCGTCGCACTCCTCGCCATCGCGGCGGCAGTAGGCGCCGCCGCGTATCTGGCCGATCGCGTGAACAGGCGGTCGTTCGAGTGGCCGCTGCTGTTCGGCGTCTTCACCTTTGCGCTGGTTGTCGTCCCTGCGGCATTCGTCGGTGGCCTCGCGGCACTGGTGCGCGTGCCACTGCTCCGGCCGCCGATCGGCCCTGTCCTCGTCGCCCTGCCGGCGGTGCTGGTTCTCGCGTACGGCGTCTATCGCGGCTGGCGTCCGGCGCCGCCACGGCCTCCGCAGATCCAGGGGACAGCTGCAATCGTCGGCGTGCTGGCCCTTGCGCTGCTGCTCGCCTCCGCCGCGATCAGCATGCTGCAGCCGCCCACAGGCTTCGACGCCCTCGCGTATCACGGGCCGCTGTCGGTCTACGTCTGGCGCGACGGCGACATTTCGTCTTTCCTGTCGGTACTCGCGCGCGCCGTTCGCGCTCGCCCTGCCGGCGAGCGCCGAACTCTGGTTCGGCCTGCTGCTGATCGGCGGCGGAGAGCGGCTCGCGAACGTGGGACAACTGCCGTTCGCGCTGTTCAGTGCGTGCGCAGTCTATGCGGTGGCGCGCCGGCTCGGCGCGCGGACGACCAGCGCCGCCCTCGCCGCGGCGGCGTGGCTGCTTGCGCCGATTGTCGTGCTCCAGGCGGGGGTTCAGCTCAACGACGTGATCGCCTCGTCACTGCTGCTCGCCGGCGCTGCGCTCGCATGCGCGCCGCCTCGGGAGTGGACGGTGGCGCGCTGGGCCGTCATCGGGCTCGCGACGGGTCTCGCGCTGGCGACCAAAGTGTCGGTGGTGCCTCCTGCGGCCGGCCTGTTGCTGTTCTGTGTCGGGCGGCTGATCGTGGCGGCGCGTACGGCGCCAGTCGCGCGGCTTGGCGTGGCGATGGTGCTCGCGGCCGGTCTGTGCGTCGCGCCCTGGTGGATTCGTAACGTGGCCCACTGGGGCAACCCGCTGTATCCGGCCGCGATACCGCTCATCGGCGGCGGCGTGCCCATCGGCGATGCCGATCGACGTGACGACTGGTTCGTACCGGCGCGCGCGGCGTGGCCGCTCTATCCGTGGCTCGAGCCTGTGAGCGAGCAGTCCGGGTTTGGCGCGGTCGTCATCGTCGGCGTGCTGCCCGGCCTGCTGGTGGCGCTCAGACGTCGGCCTCGTGCGCCGGTGCTGCTCTTCGCGGCGGTTGCTGGCCTCTCGTTTTCCGCGTGGTGGCTGCTGACGTGGCACGAGCCGCGACATCTGCTACCGGCCGCCGGTCTCGCGTTCGCCTTCCTGCCGCAGGCGCTCGCGCTCGGCTCCCGGCGTGCACGGACCATGGCTCTGGCTGTGACCGGGGCTGCGGCGCTGTTCACCGCGGTCGCCGTACTCGATCAGGCGCTGTTGCCGCGTGCCCGGCAACCCCTGGAGCGTCTGCGCTTCTACGACCTCGTCTGGAACATCGACCCGGTCGTAGCGCAAACCCCCGAGCGCGAGCCGCTGCTCTACAACACGGGCTACGCCAACCTGTCCTACGCCGGCGACTACGCGCTGCTCGGCCCTGCGCTCGGCCGGCGGGTGTTCACGGTGGACAGGGACGCGAGCACCGACGAGATCGTCCGCATGATGCGAGACGCCGGCGTGCGATACGCGTACGTGCCGGTGGCAGAGGCGGAACGGGAGGCGGTTGCCGCGAAATACGCGGCGTCCACCTTCGAGCTCGAACACTCGTCGGAGGTCCTCGACGGAGACCATGCGGGCACGCAACGTCACCTGTATCGCCTGCGGGAACAGGTGGCCGTGCGATGAAGTCGGCGCTGTCAGCAGCGATCGCGACGGAGGAGGCTCGTGGGCGGCAGGACGCTCGCAGCTATGCGCGCGGCACGCTGACTCTGCGTACTTCGGACATGGGTTCGTTCTCCACTGGTGCCCGGTGGAGTTCACTCATGCTTCGCAGGCTCCTGCTGAAAGTGCACGTGCCGGCGCAATGGCTCGTCCGCCTGCGCCCGATGGCGGTCCACCGGGGCCGGGCCGACGCGTTCGACCGCTTCGTGCAGCGGTATGCGTACTGGCGCGGCGTCCGGCGTGGCCTCGGCGACCGGCGCTCATGGCGAGGCCTCGTGCACGGCCCGATCGTGCTGATGTATCACGCGATCGGCGGACCGGCGGAGCCACCGTCGTGTTATGTCGTCTCGCGCTCTCGCTTCGCGTGGCAGCTGACGTGGTTGCGGCTGGCCCGCTACCGGATCATCGCGCTCGGCGACCTCGTCGCGTGCCTTCGCGAGAACCGGATTGCGCCGGCTCGCGCGGTCGTCCTCACGTTCGACGACGGCTTCCTGGACAACCATGCGGAGGCCCTGCCGCTTCTTGTGCGTGCGCGGGCCCGTGCGACGGTGTTCATGGTCAGCGATGCGATCGGCTCGACCGCCTGGTGGCCCGAGGACCGCGCGCTCGCGCGCCGGAAGCTGATGTCGGCGGCACACCTCGCGGACCTGCAGGCGGCCGGCATCGAGATCGGCGCGCACACCCGGACGCACCCGCCGTTGACGTCGCTCGATCCGCAGCGGCGCGAGGCGGAAATCGCCGGCTCGCGCGCGCAGCTCGCCGAGCGCCTCGGTTCCCACGTCCGCACGTTCGCCTACCCGTTCGGCGACTGCTCGCCTGCGGTTCGCGAGTCGGTCGAGCGCGCCGGGTTCGACGCGGCGTGCTGCAGCCGCGCAGGTTTCGCCGATCCCGCCGCTCCGTTGCACGAACTGCCGCGCGTCGAAGTCCGCGGCACCGATTCCCTGTTCGACTTCGCCTTCATGCTTCGGCGTGGCCACCGAAAGCCCAGACCGGCCACGACGAAGGTATATCGCCGAGGCTGCTGTATGAACCGGTCCGTCGTTCCCGTAACCGTCGCGATCGCTACCCTCGATCGACCAGAAGGCCTCGCACGCTGCGTCGACGCCCTCCTGGGCGGCAGCGTCGTTCCTGACGAGATCCTCATCGTGGACCAGGGGGTGGCCTGGCCGGACGATGGCGTCGTCGCCGGCTGGCGCGAACGTCACCCGAACATCCGACGCATTCAGCAGCCTCGACTCGGGCTGTCCGCGTCGCGCAACGTCGCGCTCCTCCAGGCCCGCAATTCGACAGTCGCGGTGACCGACGATGACTGCGTTCCGGCAGTCGGCTGGGTCGAAGCACTGATGGCTGCGTTCGAGCGTGTGCCGGAGCCGGTTGCGGTGGCCGGACGAGTCCTGTCGATGCCTGGCGACGAAGCCGGCACCTACGCCGTGTCGCTTCGCACCGACACGGCTCCGGCCGATTACACCGCGGTACGAATTCCCTGGGGTATCGGCACAGGCGCGAACTTCGCGGTGCGCCGCGTGGCCGCGCTGGGGATGGGCGGCTACGACGAAAGGCTTGGCGCCGGCTCACCCGGCCAGGCCGCGGAAGACTGTGAGATGCTGCTGTGCCTCCTCCAGGCTGGCGCGCGCATCCGCTACGACCCCGACGCGGTGGTCTACCACGAGCGCCAGTCTGTTGAACGCCGCATGGCGACCCGCTGGAGCTACGCCTACGGGATCGGCGCGCTGATTGGACTCTACGGCCGCCAGCACGATTCGATCGCACTCCGTATGTCCGCCCGATGGATGCGGGGCACGGCCGTCAGGCTGGTGCGAGCCGTGCTGGCCCTCAACTGGTCGCGCACTCAACAGGCGCTCCTGAGCCTCGGCGGAACGGTGTGTGGCATGGCGTACGGATGGCGAGCCGCAGGGCGGCCGCGCGGCCGTGGTGCGTCGGCGTCGGACTTGGGAAGTGATTATGCGATCAGGCTCCAGCCGCGAAATTCGTGAGGCGCTCCAGCGGCGCCTCCGACGAACCGTGCGGCCGACCTGGTTCGGTTCGCTGAGGCGGACCACACCGATCAGTCTGCAGTGGGGCTACGACCGCGGTTGCCCTATCGATCGCCGCTACATCGAGCGCTTCATTCACACCCACAGTGCCGACATCCGGGGGCGTGTCCTGGAGGTGAAAGAGCCGCTTTACACCGAGCGATATGGGCGTGGCGTGACGCAGGTTGATATCCTTGACAAGAGTTCATCCAACACCAGCGCCACGATTGTCGGCGACCTGGCTGACCTCGATTGGGTGCCAGTGGCCACGTTCGACTGCTGCATCGTCACGCAGACACTGCAGTACATGTACGACGTCGCCGCCGCCGTGCGGGCGCTCCATCGCATGCTCCGACCTGGTGGCGTCCTGCTGGTGACCGTGCCTGCCGTGTCACGCCTCGACCCGGACGCTGACTATCCTGATTACTGGCGCTTCACGGTCGACTCGTGCACACGGATGTTCGCGGGCGTCTTCGATCCGGAGCAGACGACTGTGGACAGCCACGGCAACGTGCTGGCGTCGATCGCGTTTCTCGAGGGACTCGCACAAGAAGATCTGAGTCCTGCGGAGCTCGACCTCAAGGATCCTCTGTTCCCGCTGGTGGTGACGGTGAGGGCAGTCAAGGCGGCCGAGGCATGACACGCGCGGTGCTGCCCGTGTCGGTGGTGATCGGCTCGCGAAATCGCGCGGGGTTGCTCGCCGACACCATCGCGTCGATCTGCGCCGGCAATACGCTTCCGGCCGAGATCGTCGTCGCAGACCAGAGTGATGGCGCCGAGCCGCCTCCATTGCCGGTGGCTCCGCCGGTCCGCCTGCGGCACCTCCGTCTGACGTCACCCGGTGTGAGCGCGGCGCGCAATGCCGGAGCGGCTGCGGCCGATCAGCGCGTCCTCGTGTTCACCGACGACGACATGCGCGCCGCACCCGGCTGGCTCGAGGCGATTGCGGCGCCCATTCTCAATGATTCGGTGGCGACGGCCGTGTCGGGACGAGTGATCGCAGGCCCTCCAGAGACATCCGGCGGGTTCGTGCCGGCGCTCGCAGAGTCCACAGAGCGTGCATCGTATCGCGGCCGGCTGTCGACGGACGTGCTCGCCGGCGGCAACATGGCGATCGACAGGCACGCCTTCCTCAGCATCGGCGGATTCGACGAACGACTCGGGCCGGGGAGGCCATTTCCGGCAGCCGAGGACAACGACCTCGGCTTTCGCCTGCTCGACGCCGGGTTTCAGATCGTGCATGAACCGGCGGCGGTGCTCGAACACCGGGCCTGGCGCCCGGCTAACGAGTACCTGCCGATCCGATTCAGCTACGGACGTGGCAAGGGCGCCTTCTACCTGAAGCACACACGCGCGGGCGATCTGCACATGGCACGCCGCCTGGGGAAGGACCTGCTGCGGCGCGCCTGGCGCACGCTGCGGCTCGCGCATCATCCGCGTCTGGCGGCCGGGGAAGTGGCGTACGCCGCCGGCGTGCTTCGGGGTGCAGCGGAATGGCTGCTCACAGGGGATCGCACGCAGGAGTCGCACGCATCAACGCAGGAGTCGCAGGCATCCACGCATGAGTCATCTGTCCTCGAACGTTCACACGCTCGACGCTGAGCCAGCAGTCCGGCGCCCACGCACGGGACCTCTGCGTCTTGGCGTGGTCGGATGCGGCGCCGTCGCCGAGCGGTACCATCTGCCCGCGATTCTTGGCTCCAGTGAGGTGCGGGCCGTCGCGTTTGCCGATCCGGATGCCGCGCGCGCCGGCGAGCTGGCTGCGCGCGCAGGCGGAGCGCAGACCATCCGCGATCACCGGGCACTCATCGGGACCGTGGATGCCGCGATCGTCACCGCCCCGAACGCGTGGCATGCGCCGATTGCCGAAGACCTGCTCGCCGCGGGGGTCCACGTGCTCGTCGAAAAGCCAATGGGCAGAACGGTCGCGGAGTGCGTAAGCATGCGCGCCGCGGCTGCTGCCGGTGAAGCGGTGCTCGCCGTCGGCCAGGACTTCCGCTATTTCCCGATGGCGCAGGCGGCACACCGGCTGCTGGCCGGCGGCCTCCTGGGCACGGTGCGTCGCGTGGACGTCCGACAGAGCGCTGGCGTGCGGTGGCCCTGCGTGTCGCCCTCTGCCCTGACGCCGGAATCAGGCGGCGGCGTGCTTCTCAGCTTTGGCGTCCACCCCGTGGACCTGCTCCTCTGGTGGCTTGGCAGGCTGACGCCGGTCTCCTACGCGGACGACGCGTGCGGAGGCGTGGAGGCGGAGTGTGTGTGTGAGCTGGTCACTGAGGAGGGCGCCCCCGTCCACCTCGAGGTGAGCCGGCGGCGCTCGCTCCGCGACACCGCCATCATCGAGTGCGAGCGCGGACGCCTGGAGATCGCGGTGTTCGAGCCGGCGTTCATCCGAATGACCCTCGATCCCACGGCACCGCCCCTCGACATGCAGGTGTCCGATCCGGAGTTCGAGGCGGCTCCCCTGCGAACGGTCTTCACGCGGCAGCTGCATGACTTCGTGAGGGCGATCGACGAACGTCGCGCACCCCTGGTCGACGGCGAGGCCGGACAGCGCGTCGTGGCTGTCGTCGAGCACTGTTACGCGATGAAACGGCCGCTGCGGCGGCCATGGGACTATCCGGAGAGCCTTGCCGTGCTGAAGCGGGCGACCACCAAATGACCGACCATCCACTCTCGGGCACACGCGTCCTGGTCATCGGCGCGTCGGGATTTCTCGGCGCGCGGCTGGTGGAACGGCTGGCGATGGAGTGTGGCGCCCATGTCCGCGTGCTGGTGCGACGCGTGATGGGTGCCGTAACCATCTCGCGGTTCCCCGTGCAGATCGCGGTTGGCGATGTCACGAACGCCGCCGACGTTCGCGCCGCGATGGACGGCTGCCGCGTCGTGTTCAACTGCGCGAAGGGGCGTGGCGGCGACCCGCTCCAGAGGCGGGCCGTGGACGTGGACGCCCCGCGGATCGTGGTGGAGGCCGCAGCCGCTGCCGGTGCGCGGGTCGTACACGTGAGCACGATGGCGGTGTACGACCGTCCGTCGGACGGCGACTTCGACGAGCGGTCGCCCGCCGTGCCTCCCGGCGATGCCTATGCCGACAACAAGCTTGCGGGCGAGCGCGCGGCGCTGGAAGCAGGCTCGCGGCTGGGCGCACCTGTCACGGTCGTGCAGCCGACCGCGATCTACGGGCCGCACGCGGGAGTGTACGGCGTCGAGATCCTCGAGGCGATGCAGACGAACCGCCTGATTCTCGTCGACGGCGGCGTCGGCATCTGCAACGCGGTCTACGTGGACGATGCCGTCACCGGCCTCTTGCTCGCAGCGACCACGGATGCGGCGATTGGCGAACGACTGCTCATTTCCGGCTCCGAACACCCGACGTGGCGCGAGGTCTTTGGCCACTTCGAGCAGATGCTCGGCTCGCCGCGCACTGTCTCGCTCTCTGCGGCTGACGCGCTGGACCTCTGGCGGAAGTCGTCCCGCCGCCCGTGGCTCGTACCGGAATGGGTGAAGGTCGTTCGCGAAGACGCAGCGGTCCGCCGCAGGCTGCTGGCCACACGCGAAGGAGCGATCGTCCGCAACGTCGCGAACCGCGTTGTGTCGCCGGAGGCGCGCGCACGGTTCAGGACGCCGGCATCCGAACCCGCTTCGACCGGCGGCGACCTGCCGGTCGGCCCCGAGCGGCCGTGGGTTATCCAGAACATGGCGCGCCGCGCGCGGGCACGGATCCACAGGGCGCGCGCGCTGATCGGTTACTCGCCGGCGTTTTCGCTCGAGGAAGGGATGCGGCTCACCGGCGAGTGGGCGAGGTGGGCCGGGCTCGCACCGGAGCGGTCACCGAACTGACCGCGCGCCAGCCTTCGCTCCCGCACGCTGCAGGCGCCGCCGGATTCGGCTCGCCGTGGCCGCGACGCAGCCCACCGGATCGCGCCACGCTGCTTCTGCCATCCGCTGTGCAGCCGCGCCGTACTGACCCGCGTTCCAGTAGGCGCGACCGCGATCCTCGTACATCGCGCGCCACGCTTCGCGTTCGAGCACACCGCCGCGCAGTTCCGGATGCCGGGCGAAGTAGCGCGAGATCATGCGGCGCCGCGACTCTTCGCCAGCCTCGATGTTCGCGCGGCCGCTCACCGAGCGCCGGTTCCGGCGGTACAGCGTGGCGACCTCGCGATCGCCGGACACCTCCGCGTGGTCGAGGGCTCGCAGGACGAAGTCCCAGTCTGCGCTCACGCGGAACTGCGTGTCCCAGGGTCCCGCCGCCTCCACGACGCGGCGCGGAAACAGCATCGACACGTGGCGCGCCTCGAACCGGCCGAGCAGGCACGCGGCCACCACGTTCCCCTGCAGCGCAGATTCGATCCGCCGGTACGGCGTCAGCTGCTCGTCGCACACGTCGGTGGCGCCGTACGCGATGAGCCGGTCTCCTGACATGCGCGAAGCCAGCCGGCGCATGCTGCCGGGAGCGGCCACATCGTCCGAATCGAAGAAGCGGAGCCAGCGCCCGGAGGACGCCGCGATGCCGGCATTGAGCGCCGCGCCCTGCCCCTGGTGCTCGATGCGCAGGACGCGCATGCGGCTGTCGCTGACGCTGTGGAGCAGATCGACCACCCGCTCGTCGCACCCGTCGTCCACGACGAGCAGTTCGAGGTCGCAATCCGCCTGCCCGAGCACGCTGCCGACGGCGTGCAGCAGCCACGGCGCATGCGGGCGCCAGACCGGCATGATGACGCTGATCAGCGAGCCGCCAGCCTCTCCGCGCGCGGTCATTCCTGCGTGACCTCGAACCGGCACGGCACGGCTCCGGCGGTGACCGGCAGCGTGTCCATCGACAACGACGGGGGACGCACCACTTCGACGTGAAACGCCGCCGGCACGTGATCGAACCCCGAGCTGACCGTGTGTCCCAGCCACAGGCGCACCGAGTAGACGCCGGGATTCAGGTGCAGCGCGTCCATCCGGAAGCGCACGACGTTCGTCCCGCACACCAGATCCACCGATCCACCGAGCGACAGGATGTCGGCTTCGATCAGCTTCGTCCCGGTGAGCGATTCGATGGAGACCGCCAGCGATCCGACAGTGCGCGCGGCATCCGACTCGATTGCGAGCGTCAGTTCGAGCGGCCCGCCAGGATACGGCTGCCCGCCGACGCCCCCCGCGACCTCCGAGACGCGCACGCGCGTGAAACGCGCCTCGCCACTGCCGCTGCGCGGACGACCGGTCACGTCGATCCAGTCCATCCCACGCGCGGCGCCGGTGACGGTGGTCATGTATTTCTGCACGACATCCGTCGTCGGTCCGAACGCCGTGACCTGTCCATGCTCGAGCAGTATCGACTGGCCGCAGAGACGCTGGACGGCGTCGAGATCGTGGCTGACGAACAGCACTGTGCGCCCTTCGCCTGTCACGTCGCTCATGCGTCCGAGGCACTTGCGCTGAAAGGCCGCGTCGCCGACCGCGAGCACTTCGTCGACCAGCAGAATCCGCGGCTCGAGATGCGCGGCGACCGCAAACGCGAGCCGCAAGTACATGCCGCTCGAATACCGTTTCACCGGCGTGTCGATGAACCGCCCGACATCGGAGAAGTCCACGATCGAATCGAATCGCTGGGCGATCTCCGCCCGCCGCATCCCCAGGATCGCGCCGCTCAAGTAGACGTTTTCTCGGCCCGTCAACTCGTCATGGAACCCCGTGCCGATTTCGAGCAGCGTGCCGACGCGCCCGCGGATCTCGGCGCGCCCGACGGACGGCCGCGTCACCCGCGACAGAATTTTCAGCAGGGTGCTCTTGCCCGACCCGTTGTGGCCGATGACGCCGACCGCGCGCCCCTTCTCCACCGACAGCGAGACGTCCTTCAGCGCCCACACGAGATCCGGCCCGTTCCCCCGCGTCGCGGATCGTCGCGTCCGATCCAGCACCCTTCGCGCGCCGAGCGTGATCGATTCGCGCAGGGTCCGGTACTTCTCCTGCTGGGCACCGAGCACGTAGCGCTTGCCCACGCCGTCCAGGCGAATCGCGATGTGACGGCCGGAATCAGACGACATCGGCGAACGTCCGCTCCATGCGCTGGAAGTAGAGCGCCCCACCAATCAGCACGACGACGGTCGCCGCGGCCGACACCGCCAGCATCGCCGACGGCGGCTCGCCGGCGCCGATGAGCGCCCACCGGAACCCCTCGACGACGCCGGCCATCGGGTTGACGCCGTAGAGCGTTCGCCAGGGCTCGTCCAGCAGGCTTCCGGGGTACGCAATCGGCGTGGCGAAGAACCAGAGCTGCGTGAGGAACGGCACGGCATACCGCACGTCCCGATACTGGACGTTGAGCGCGGACAGCCAGAGCCCCACGCCAAGGGCGCTCAGGAACGTCAGCGCGACGAAGAACGGAAGCCAGACGACGTTGGCCGTCGGCGTGAGGCCGAAGGCGAACATCAGCACGATCAGGACGACGAACGAAAGGGCGAAGTCGACGAGTCCGGACAGAACCGCCGCCAGCGGAATCACCAGCCGCGGGAAATACACCTTCGTGATGAGTCGCTGGCTGCCGACGACGCTGTTGGTCGCCTGCGCGAGGCCGAATGCGAACAGCGTCCACGGGACAAGAGCCGCGAAGCTGAAGACCGGATACGGCACGCCGTCGGACGGAACACCGGCCAGCCTTCCGAAGAACACGCTGAACACGATCATCGTGAGCAGCGGCTGCAGCACCGCCCACGCGGCGCCGAGCGCGGTCTGCTTGTACCGGAGTTTGACGTCGCGCCAGACGAGGAAGCCGATCAGTTCCCGCGCATCCCACAACTCGCGGAGGCGCAGCCATCCGCCGCCGCCGTCCGCGTCGATGATCGTCGCTGGCTCGGGGTCCGGGTCCGTTCCACCGTCGTACGACGAGGTGGTCACGGGTGCGGACGCATCCGGTGCTCGATTTCCGCCGCCGCCAGGCGGGGCGGCTCCGGCCTGACCGGGGGCAGTCGGCTGCGCGAACGTCCGGAGTTGATGCACGGGCACAGGGTACGCGGATGAGCCAGCAACTTCCAGACCATCCGTTCAATTGTGACGAATAACCCTGTCGCTCTGGGACTCTCGTCCTAGATAGCCTCCCGCACTGCAGGGATAGAGGGACGGTCGAGACGGGAGGTCGCTCTCATGGGGTACGTAACGCCCGCGCATATCATCGCGCCAAGCAATTCACCTGGGCGGGAGCCAGAGCCAGCATGGACCCTTCACGCGCAAACACGACCGGCGGCGCACGATCGTCAGGCGACGGGTTGGTCTGGCCGCCACTGAAATCTGATCCGAAAGGCGAGCCTCTGGTCTACGACCTTCAGAGGAACGCGGTCATGTCGGTCGACGACGCGGCCGCGGCTGCGATGGATGGTCGAGGGGGCAGCGCCCGAACGGTTCCGCGAACCGGCGCTCCTGGCGCGGGTGGGTTCGGCGACCCGCTCTCGGCCTTCGCGCCGGAATCTGCTGCGTCCTCCGCTGCCATACGCACGCAGCGTCCCGCCGACTCGAAAGTCTACGGCCGACCGGCCACGTCGCCGTGGCACCGCCGCGTGAAGTGGAACCGGGTGCTGTCGCCACCGGTGGTGATGGCCGGGCTCGTGCTGCTCGTCCTGCTGCAGGCGGGAGTCCTCCTGTCGTTCCTCGGGCGCGACGGCGCGTCTTTCGGTCTGAATCCTACGGTGAACGTGCCAGTGGCCGAGTCGCCGCTGCCAACGTTTGCGGCGACGGCGGCGGCGCAGCAGCGGCCCGCGTCCGCGCAGGCCCCCTCAGCCGCAGCAGAACCGCCGCGCGCGCGGACCGACGCACCGCGTTCGACGCCAACCGCGAGCGCCAGACCCGCTGCTCCAGCCGCAGCCCCAACCGCCACGAGTGGTTTTGAGGCTCAGGCTGCCGGGCGGCTCGTCGTGCGCAGTTCGCCGGAGGGCGCCACCGTCACGGTCGACGGTCGTGCGCGCGGCACCACACCGCTCACGCTCGACGGGCTGGGTGTCGGCAATCACCGCGTGTTGATCGCCAACGGCGGAACGGTCGTCGAACAGAACGTTGCGATCAGGTACCGGCATCACCTCGCTCGTCGTCCCGATGCCGCTGTCCGGGTACGTCGACGTCCGGGCGCCGATCGACGTGCAGATCTTCGAGGGCGGGCAGCCGCTCGGCTCGTCCGCCGACGGACCTCTGAGCCTCGGGCCCGGCTCGCATCGACTTCAGCTGCGCAACGAGGCGCTCGGCTACGAAGGCGAAGCGGACGTGATGGTCATCGCGGGCGAGATGGCGCGACTGCGGCCCGCTGTGCCCGACGGCCTGCTCCAGGTGAACGCCCTGCCATGGGCGCACGTGCTCGTCGACGGCCGGCCTGTCGGTGATACGCCGCTCGGGAACCTGCGCGTCCCGCTCGGCCGCCACGAGATCCGATTTACCCATCCCGAGCTCGGCGAGCAGGTGCGCCAGGTAGTGGTGTCAGCCAGCGCGCCGACCCGGGTGAGCGTGGATCTGCGATGAGCGCCCGGCACGGGCTGCCCGCGTTGCTGCTCGCAACGGTGGCGTGTTTCGGCGCGTCGGCGATCGCGGCTGGCGCCGCGACGCTGGCCGAAGCGCGTGGGCTGTACGAATCGGCCCAGTACGAGCAGGCGCTCGACGCGCTGGACACCCTGGATCCCACCCAGACCGCAAACCTCCCCGACCGGCAGGCCGTTCGCCGATACAAGGCGCTCTGCCTGATCGCGCTCGATCGCACAAACGATGCGGAGCGGACCGTCGAGGACATGGTGCGGGAGGAACCGCGCGCCGCCTTCGGCAACGATGTGCCGCCCCGCATGCAGGAGCTCGTCTTCGCGGCCCGGAAGAAGCTCGCGCCGGCGATCGCCCGCGAAGGGTACGAGCGTGGACGCGATCTGTATCAGCGCGCGCAGTACGCCGAGGCGCGACGGGAGCTCACCGCCGCCATCGCGATGCTGGACGACCCGGCACTCGACCTCGCGGCCGATCCGGCGATCAAGGACCTCCGACTGCTCGCCGACGGCTTCCTGAAGCTGTCGACGGCGTCGGCGCCCGGAACACCATCGACCGCGCGCGCGGCAGGTAGTTCACCGGCCGCGACGCCGACCAGCGCCGCGCCCTCGTCGCCGGCGCAGACTGACGAAGCCGGTGCAGTCGAGGCCGACGCGACGTACGTGCCACCGAAAGCGCTGTTCCAGCCGGTGCCTGCGTTCAACTTCGCCTCGATGCAGACGACCATGAGCCCACGCGACGGCGAGATCGAGGTCGACGTCGGCGTCGACGGTCGCGTCACGAGTGCGCGGATGAGGGTTCCGCTCACGCCGGTGTTCGACATGCTGCTGATGCAGACGGCGAGGAACGACTGGCGGTATCAGCCTGCCACCCGTCAGGGGATCGCGGTGCCATCCAAGGTTCGAGTCAAGGTCGTCCTGAAGCGCTGAAGCGACCGCGCGTCGCACGGCTGGGCCGGTGGTAGGATTCGTGGAGAGCCATCCCTGGTGCCGCGACTCCCCCCGGTGTGATGCACGCCTCGTCTCAGCAGAAGCCCTCGCCAGCTTCCCTTTCGCGTGTCGGTGCAGCGGGTCGATGGCTCGCAGCAGTCCTGCTTGTGATCTCGTTTGCGCCGGTGGCCCTCCCCTTCATCGGATCAGACTTTCCGCAGGGTCACGATTCGTCGGCGCACCTGACCCAACTGTTCCGCTTCGACCGCGCCCTGGGCCAGGGACAGTTACCCGTTCGCTGGAGTGAAGGGATTCACGACGGCACGGGGCAGCCACTGTTCAACTTCTACCAGGTCGGCTTCTACTACTTCGTCGAACTCCTGCACCATTCGGGTCTCACCCTGTCGGCTGCCTACAAGGCCGCCCCACCCTTGCTCTGGTGGCTTGGCGCCCTGTTCATGCTGCTCCTGCTGCGACCCCTCGGTCTCTTCCCCGCCGTGGCAGGCGCTGTCGCCTTCGGACTCTCCCCCTACGTCATCGTCGATGCCATGGTGCGCGCGGCGTACCCGGAGTTCGGGGCGATCACGTGGGCGGTGGGCACGCTCTGGGCAGCGGACGCGTTCCTTCGCAGCGGACGGGAAGAGTACCTGCCGCTCGCGTCCGTGTTCACCGCGCTGCTGGTCGTCTCGCACCTGCCGGTGACGCTCATGGCCGCGCCGGCGATCGCGGCCCATCTGACTTTCCTCTGCGCCGCGGTCCCGGCCAGCCGGCGCCGCCTTCCAACGCTTGCGCTCGCGGGGGCCGCAGGCATCGGGCTCGCGGCCTTCTACCTCGTGCCTGCGATCGTCGAGATGCGGCACGTCAGCATGGGCGGCCTCACCCGCAACGGGTTCGACTTCCACCGGCACTTCGTGTCGTCCCTGCAGTGGACAGGGTTTCTGTGGAATTACGACTGGAACTACAGCGGTACCAGCGTCACTGACCCGTCGGACCTGATGCCGGTGCACGTGAACCTCGTACAGTGGTGCGCGGTCGCCGCCTCCATCGTCGTCGCAGGTGTCCAGCTGTCGCGGCGCCGGGCCGGCGGCACGACCTGGGGGCTGGTTGCGTGGCTCGGGGTCGTCTGTACTGGCGCTGTTCATGATGCACGGGGCATCCGCCCGCGTGTGGGAAACGATCGGCCCGCTTGCTTTCATCCAGTTCCCCTGGCGCTTCTTCCTCCTCGTCTCGATCGGCGGCGGCGTTCTCGTCGCCTTGCTCGTGTCGGGCGTGCCCGACCGCCGCCTGCAGGCGGTCGTCGTGCTGCTCCTGGTCGCCGCGCACGTCCACCTGTATCAACGCCGACTGCGGACTGATCGATACCTGCCGATCGCCGGCTACAACATCGACGACCGCGCGTGGGGGCTCAGCGACGACGCGCGGCGCGTGGCCCACGACGAGGCGTCCTACGATCCGATCGGCGTCGTGCGCGACCCGTCGACGAGGGGCCGCTGGTCGGTTTCCGGCGGCGCGACGACGGTCGCGCCGCTCGGCGTCAGCGAAACGCAGCTGATACTGCAGACGGCCGGGCGATCGTGGTCGGTCGTGCGGCTGCACACCCCCTGGTTCCCCGGCTGGCGCGTCCGGATCGACGACGAGGAGACGCCCTTCGAGCGCGCACCGGGGACAGGCTACATGGACGTACGCGTGCCGCCGGGGCGACACGTCGTGGACGCGCGGTTCGTGAACACGCCGGTGCGAGCCGCGGCCAACGTGGTGAGCACGCTCTCCGGGGTCCTGATTGCGGTGCTGGCGATGCAGGCGCACCGCGCGCCGGGTGATCCGTACGAAGCGGCGGGTATCGATGAACGCGCTCCCCGCTTCAGACTGACGCTCTCACCCTCCTGCCGATCCACGCTCACCTCGGTTCGTTTCAGGTGCATACTGTCCGGGTGGCGCGCCCGCCGGCCAGCGTCAGGCCGGCGTCCGATCGTCCGAAAGCACTATCCGCGCCCGGAGGCATCCGCATGGCCATCAGAGTCACCGTAAACGGGAAGGAGCATGCGCTCGACATCGAGCCCGACATGCCGCTGCTGTGGGCGATCCGCGAGCAGCTCGGTCTGACGGGCACCAAGTTCGGGTGCGGCATCTCCCAATGCGGCGCGTGCACCGTGCACCTCAACGGCCGGGCCGTCCGGTCGTGCACCACGCCTGTCTCGCTCGCCGATGGCGGCACGGTCGTGACCATCGAGGGGCTCGCTCACAGCGGCCGGCTGCACAAGGTGCAGCAGGCGTGGATCGAGCAGCAGGTGCCGCAGTGCGGCTACTGCCAGTCGGGCATGATCATGGCGGTAGCGGCGCTTCTCGACGAGCGCCCGCATCCCACCGACGAGGACATCGACGCCGGCATCACGAACATCTGCCGATGCGGCACGTTCGCCCGCGTGCGTCGTGCCATTCACTCGGTCGCGCACGAGTAGGAGGGCGTCATGGGCAAATGGACGCGACGTGCCTTTCTCGGAGCCGGCACGCTGGTGGGCGGCGGGCTGATTCTCGGAGTCTCCGGCATCGCGCTCGCGCCGAGCCGCCACAGCGTGGTCGACGACGACTCGGCTGACGTCGGGCAGCTGACGACCTGGATCCTCGTCACGCCGGACAACATCATCACCGTGCTGGTGCCCCACTGCGAGATGGGTCAGGGAGCGCAGACCGCGCTGGCGATGATGGCGGCGGAGGAGATGAACGCGGACTGGAGCCTCGTTCGCGTGAAAGAGGCGCCCGCGCTCGACGCGTACGCGAACGCGTACATCGCGCGTCCGCTCGTCGGCCCGATGTCGGGCGCCTTCGGGCGCGCGTTCGACTACGGCGGGTATCGACTCGCGCGCTGGGTCGGGTTCCAGACGACCGGCGGATCGACAGCCGTGCGCGGCACCGGCGTCTACGGCATGCGGGTCGCCGGCGCCGCAGCGAAGGAGATGCTGATTGCGGCAGCGGCGCAGCGTTTCGCCGTGCTCGCCGACGACTGCCAGGCGGCCGCGTCGCGGGTGACGCATCGCGCGTCCGGCAAGAGCGCCACGTTCGGCGAGCTCGCTCGCGCGGCTGCGAAGGTTCCCGGTACCGTCGACGCCGCTGCTGAAGAATCCCGATCGCTACACCATCAGCCGGACGTCCCGCCCGCGCTTCGACATCCCGCCGAAGGTGGACGGCAGCGCAATCTACGGCATCGACGTCAAGATCGACGGCATGCTGGCGGCGGCCGTTGAGATCGCACCGGTCCAGGGCGGGAAGCTGCAGTCGGTGGACACCACGCCGGCCGAGTCGATGCCAGGCGTGAAGCAGGTCGTCAGGCTCGAGAACGCGGTCGCCGTGGTGGCCGACACCTACTGGCACGCGCGGCGTGCGGTGGCCGCCCTGGAGCCGGTGTTCGATGATGCCGGGCATGCTGGTGTGTCGACCGCCTCGATTTTCGACGCGTTCGACAAGGCGCTCGGAATGCCGCCGGAGATGCCGGCCGACGCCGTGAAGGTCGTGACGGCGGACTACAAGGTGCCACTCCTCGCGCACGCCACGATGGAACCGATGGTGTGCACCGCGCGCGTCGACGCCACAGGCGTCGAGATCTGGGCAGGCGTCCAGGATCCGCTGAACGCGCGGTCCGTCGCCGCAAGCGCACTCGACATCGACGCCGACCAGGTGCGCCTGCACAACCAGACACTCGGCGGCGGGTTCGGGCGGCGGCTGCCGTACACCTACGACTACATCGAGCTGGGCGTCCGCATCGCGAAGGCGATGTCCCCGACGCCGATCAAACTGGTATGGAGCCGCGAGAACGACCTGCAGCACGACTACTACCGGCCCGCCGGCATGTCGCGTCATGCCGGCGCGCTCGACGTCGCCGGATCACCCGTCGCGGTGGCGTCCAGCTACGCCGGGGGCGGCGATGGCGAGTCGACCTTCATGCCGTACGAGATCGCCGACAAGCGTGCCGCGAAGCGCGACGCGCCGCATCCGATTCGCCTTGGCGCCTGGCGGTCGGTGCTCAACTCGCAGCACGGCTTCTTCAAGGAGTCGTTCATCGACGAGCTGGCGCACGCCGCCGGCAAGGATCCTACGAGTACCGCGCAGGCTCCTCCCGCACGAGAACCGCTTCCGTGCGGTCCTCGAGAAGGTCGCGGAGATGGCCAAGTGGGGCACGCCGCTGCCGCCGGGCGAGGGGCGCGGTATTGCGCTCTGCGAGAGCTTCGGGACGATTGCCGGAGAAGTGGCGCACGTGGCCGTCTCTCCCGAAGGTCAGCTCCGCGTGCTCCACTTCTACGCGGCAGTCGACTGTGGAGACGTCGTTAACCTCGACAGCGCGACGGCGCAGGTGGAAGGCGGGATCATCTTCGGGCTGTCCGCGGCGCTCCTCAGCGAGATCACGATCGCGGAAGGCCGCGTCGTGGAGCGGAACTTCCGCGACTACCCGATGATCCACATCGCCGACGCGCCGCGCATCACCACGGAGTTCATCCGATCGAATGCTCCGGTCGGCGGGCTTGGCGAGCCGTGCGTGCCGCCGGTCGCCGCGGCGGTGACCAACGCGATCTTCGCGGCTACCGGCGTGCGGGTCCGCGAGCTGCCGATCAACAAGACGCCGCTGACCCGCGCGTAAGCACCGCTATGCGCTGCGCGTGCGGCTACGGCCGCACGCGCACGTACTTCTGCAGCCGCTTCGGCGCCGGCTCGCCGCCGTAGATGTTTCCCGTCGCGATCCACAGCCACGAACTCCGCGCCGTTGCCGGCCGTCGTCCGCGGATCGCCCCAGGGGTAGCAGGATGAACGCGTTGACCCAGCCGGTCTTGGCGTCGCCGATGCGGATGCCCTCCTCCCACCCGGGATTCTGCACATCGTCGGACTCCGAGTCGGCGACGTAGATCTGATCGCTGGCGTCGAACGCGATGCCGCTCGGCTTGCCGAACTGCGTCCAGGGCACGCTCAGCGACTTGCCGTCCTGATCGAAGATCTGGATCCGGTTGTTGCCGCGGTCGCCGACGAAGATGCGGCCGCGCGGAGTCGATCGCGATGGCATGGATGCGCGCGGAACTCGCCCGGCGCCCAGCCGGTCTTGCCCCAGGCCTTGCACGAACTTGCCGTCCTTGGAGAAGTGCACGATCCGGTTGTTGCCTGTCTCGTCGTGCCCGTCGGCGATGAACATGTCGCCGTTCGGCGCCACGACGACGTCGCTCGGCGACGTGAAGTGCGTCGGTCCGCCGCCCTGTTCGCCGGGCGTGCCGAGCGTCAGGAGCACCTTCCCTTCGGGCTGAACTTGACGACGATGTTGCCCGCGCTTGTCGCCCTTGGGGATCCGGTTCGTCGCGACCGCGTCGGTCACCCAGACGTTGCCCTCCTTGTCCACGTCGAGGCCGTGCGGCCAGATGAACATGCCGCCGCCGAAGCTCTTCACGACCTTGCCATCGGGACCGAACTGGACGACCGGATCGGTCTTCGAGTCGCGGCACTCGTCGCCGAACCGCGCCGGCTCCTCGAGACGTTCGCAGCGCACGACCGCCCAGATGTGCCGGCCGTCCGGGATCGATCGACGACTTTGCCGACCGCGCCCATCGGCCGGCCGTTCGGCAGCTGCGCCCAGCCGTCCACGATGCGATAGGGGTTCGGCAATCCCTGTGCGGCCGGCGCTTGCCGCATGAGCGACGAGGCGCCGATCACCACCACGACGACCAGACCGAGTCTAAGAAACTGTCGCATCGCACACCTCATTCGTAGTCGAGCCTGATGAAGCCGACGGGATTATACGCTTCAGGGTCGATGGGTCTGTTCCCTGCTACACTCCGGCGTCGTGAGCAGATCGAGGCGCGAGTTCGCCGCCGCGCTTGGCGGTGCGCTGGCATCGATGGCATTCGGCGACGCTTGCAGCGCAGTCGCCCAGCCGGCTGCGGCGCAGCCGCGAAAATCACCGCGAGGCCGCGGACGGGAGTCACGGCGTCCCTGACGAGCGGGCCACTCGGACTCGCCTCGGACGGCCGCGACGGCGTTCTGCAGGTGCCGCAATCCGCGGGTACGACACCGCTTCCGTTGCTTGTGTTCCTGCACGGTGCGACGCAAAGCGGCTCGGGACTCCTGCGGCGGATCGGCCCGGCGGCCGAGGAGCTGGGCGTCGCGGTGCTCGCGCCAGACTCGCGCGGCCGGACGTCGGACGGGATCCGCGACACGTTCGCTGAAGACGTCGTCTTCCTGAACCGCGCGCTGGAACTCGTCTTCGAACGGCTGCCGGTCGATCCCGCCCGCATCGCCATCGGCGGCTTCAGCGACGGCGCGTCGTATGGGCTGTCGCTCGGGCTCGCGAACGGGAGCCTTTTCAGGAATGTCGTGGCCTGCTCGCCTGGTTTCATCATCCAGGCGCCTGCCGACGCGAAGCCGCGGATCTTCGTGTCGCACGGCACGGCGGACCAGATCCTGCCGATCGATCAGTGCAGCCGGGTGATTGTGCCGCGGCTCCGGTCCCTCGGCTACCAGGTGACCTTCCGCGAGTTCGAAGGACGCCACGAGCTGCCGCCGGCGGTCGCAGAGGAGGCGCTCCGCTGGATCTCGGCATGATGCCGCGGTTGCGCACTCGTCCCGCGACGCTCGCGGACGTCCCGGCGCTCGTGGCACTCGTGAACTCCGCCTACCGGGGCGAGAGCAGCCGGGCGGGTTGGACGACCGAGGCCGATCTCGTTGGCGGCCAGCGTGTGGACGCAGAGCGTCTGACCGAAGAGGTCACGCGCGACGGACACGTGGTGCTGATGCACGAACGTGAGGGCTCTCCGGTGGCGTGCGTCCACCTGCAGCGCACGAGCGGAGGCTGCTACCTGGGCATGTTCACGGTACAGCCCACGGCCCAGGGCCGCGGGCTTGGGAGACAACTTCTGGAGGCCGCCGAACGCTGGGCAGTCGAGCAGTGGGACTCCAGTTCGGTGTACATGACCGTCATCATTCAACGAACCGATCTCATCACGTGGTACGAGCGGCGCGGATACCACCGTACCGGCGAGCGCCGGCCTTTTCCCCTGGACGATCCGCGCTTCGGCCTGCCGTTGCGTGGCGACCTCGAGTTCGAGGTGCTGCGCAAGCAGGTCGGCGCACACGTCTGACGGAGGATGCGATGGCTGATCCCGAGACGCAATATGCGACGGTTACGCCCTATCTCGTTGTTGAAGACGCGGACCGCGAGCTCGTGTTCCTGAAGAAGGCGTTCGACGCCGCAGAGCTCGCGTGTCATCGGAACGATGACGGCACGGTGATGCACGCGGAGATCAAGATTGGCGACACGCTCATCATGCTCGGCCAGGCTGGCGGCCAGTTCGCGGCGCGGCCCGCCGCGTTCTACCTTTGGGTACCCGATGTCGATGCCACGTACGCCAGGGCGCTGGCCGCGGGTGCGACGTCGGAAAGCGAGCCCGCGAACAAGCCATATGGGCACCGGAATGCCGGTGTGAACGACGCAAACGGGCTCACGTGGTGGATCGCCGCCCCCGCAACCACCTGATCCCTGATCCCTGATCCCTGGTCCCTGAGGAACTCCCATGCCGCACCGCCGCTTCCTGTTCGCCGTCGGGATCGTCTCGGCTGTCGTTGCCGGATCGTCGATGTTCGAGGGACCACCGCTCGCCCAGCAGGCTGCAACCGCGGTCGCAATTGATGCCGACGACATCGGCGGTGTCGTGACCGGGCCGAACGGCCCGGAGGCCGGCGTGTGGGTGATCGCCGAAACGCGCGATCTGCCGGTCCGCTACATCAAGAGCGTCGTCACCGACGACCTGGGGCGATTCGTCGTTCCCGACCTTCCCACCGCGAGCTACACGGTCTGGGCGCGCGGCTACGGACTCGTCGACAGCGACAAGACCACGACGAAGCCCGGTCAACGGATCGCCCTCGCGGCGAAGGTCGCTCCCACCGCCGCCGACGCCGCGCAGTACTACCCGGCGATCTACTGGTACTCGATGCTGAAGATTCCGCCCGCCGATCAGTTCGGCGGAAGCAACGCCGCGATCCCGTCCCGGCTGACGCAGACGAACTGGATCGCGTCGATGAAGAACACGGGGTGCGTCGGCTGCCACCAGCTCGGGCAGCAGTCTACGCGCACGATCCCGGCGTCACTGGGAACGTTCCCATCGGGACACGAAGCATGGCGCCGGCGCATTCAGTCAGGACAGGCCGGCCAGATGATGCTCGGCCAGTTGAACAACCTCGGCGAGACGTCGTTCGCGAACTTCGGCGACTGGACCGACCGCATCGCGAAGGGCGAGCTGCCGCACACGAAGCCGACGCGGCCCCAGGGTGCCGAGCGGAACATCGTCGTCACACTGCGGGACTGGATGAACGAGAAACAGTACCTGCACGATCTCATCGCGAGCGATCGCCGGCTCCCCACCGTGAATGGGAACGGACCGCTCTACGGATCGCCGGAGTACAGCTCGGACACGATCCCGATTCTGGATCCGGTGAAGAATGTCGCGACGACGTTCAAGGCGCCGGTACGTGATGCGGACATGCCGCTCAGCCTCGGCCCCGGCCACGCCGCCGGTCTCCGTCCGCTGCAGTCGTCGCCGTATTGGGGTGACGAGGTGATCTGGGACACTCGCGTCAACAATCACAACTCGATGCTCGATCGGCAGGGCCGGCTGTGGCTCGCCGCTTCAGTGCGCGCACCCGAGAAGCAGCCGGCGTATTGCCAGGCAGCCTCCGACCACCCGTCGGCAAAGGCGTTTCCGACCGAGCGCGCCGCGCGGCACCTCGCGGTCTTCGATCCGAAGACCCGGAAGTACACGTTCGTCGACACGTGCTTCTCGACCCATCACCTGCAGTTCGGCTACGACGCGAACGACACGTTGTGGACGAGCGGCGGCGGACCCGTGGTCGGCTGGCTGAATACGAAGTTGTTCGACCAGACGGGCGATGCCGTGAAGGCCCAGGGCTGGACCGCCCTCGTCCTCGACACGAATGGCAACGGGCGGCGCGACGAGTACGTCGAGCCGGACGCGAAACCCGAGCCCGCAAAGGACACGCGCATCAGCGCCGGGTTCTACGCGGTCATGCCGAGCCCGGCCGATGGTTCGGTCTGGGGAGCGGTGATGGGCAATCCGGGAGCCGTGGTGCGGCTGTCGCCTGGCACGGACCCGGCGACAACGGCGCTCGCCGAGATCTATCGCGTGCCGATGCCTGGCTTTGCCGTGCGCGGCGGCGACATCGATCGCCAGGGCGTCGTCTGGGTGTCGCTCGGAAGCGGGCACCTGGGAAGCTTCGATCGCCGGAAGTGCAAGGGGCCGCTGAACGGACCGAAGGCCACCGGCGATCACTGCGCCGAGGGCTGGTCGTTCTACAAGTACCCGGACCCGGCTTCCAGGGTATCGGCGACAACAGCGCC
This sequence comes from uncultured Acidobacteriota bacterium, assembly GCA_963748265.1. Lineage (GTDB taxonomy): Bacteria > Acidobacteriota > Vicinamibacteria > Vicinamibacterales > CAVVIG01 > CAVVIG01. The sequence goes on from CAVVIG010000012.1 coordinate 245,090, forward strand.
GAGTCGAGCTATTACACGTGGGTCGACCAGCACAACACATTCGGGCTGGGCAACGATGTGCCGATGTCGACCGGCAACCTGAACGACGGGCTGATCGCGTACGCGAACGGGCAGATGGTGGTACTGCGCGTGCCCTACCCGATGGGGTTCTTCGCGAAGGGGTTCGACGGCCGCATCGACGATCCGAACGCCGGGTGGAAGGGGCGCGGCCTGTGGGCCGCGAACGGCGATCGTACGCCGTGGCTGATCGAGGGCGGCAAAGGCAGCAAGCCGCTCGCAGCGCACTTCCAGCTGCGACCGAACCCGCTGGCCAAGTAGCCGCCCCCCGACGGGTCTCAGAAGGTCGTCGTCACCGACAGGCGAGCCGACCGCGGTGCGCCGGGCGAGATGTTCGTGTTGTTGTGCGCCGATGCGTAGTACGCAGGTGTCGAACAGGTTTTCCACGTTCACCTGGGCGCGGAGGTGCTGGTTCCACGTGTAGAAGATGCCGGCATCGGCCCGCGTGTACGCCGGGAGCACGACGGTGTTGTCGACCGACGTGTAGCTGTCGCCCCGGTACACGATCCCCAGTCCAACACCCCACTGCCGCGACAGGTCCACGCGGTTCCACAGCGAAAAGGAATGCGTCGGCAGCATCGCGAGGGTCGCACCGGCCTGCGCGGTCGCCGAGATCGTCTCGGTGAGCGTGCCGTCCTGGTAGGCGTAGCCGCCCGCAACCCGCCACGCCTCCACGACGCTCCCCGACAGCTCGATCTCCACGCCGTTGGTGCGCTGCGCGTTGGCCAGGATGGACCGGGTCGGATCGGTCGGATCCGGAATCGCCACGTTGCTGCGATCGAGGCGGTAGAGCGCCGCCGTCAGCGCCAGCGACCGGGCCAGATCCCACTTCACGCCGGCTTCGTAGTTGGTGAACTTCTCGGGATCGAGCGCCTGGTTCGTGAGCGAGAGCGACGCCAGCTGCTCGCCGGCGCGCGGCAGGTACGAGACGGTGAAATTGCCGTAGATGGAGAGCGGCACGATCGGCTTGACCACGAGGCCGGCACGCGGCGACACGAGGATGTCGGTGTTCGACAGGTTCACGGCGGTGCGGTTGTTCGTGAAGTCCACGTGGAAGCGATCCACGCGAACACCAGCGATCGCCTGCACGTGCTGCGACAGCGTGACCTGGTCCTGCGCGTAAAGCGCGGCAACGGTGGCGACGCCGTCGTTGTCCGCATCCGTGGCGCCCTGCCGGAACTCGAGCGGCAGGTTCGTCCTCGGGTCGTCGAGCGGCCGGTTGACCGACGTGACGTTCGGCCCGACGGTCGCGAAGTAGCCGGTCATCCGGAAATTATCGGTGCCCTGCCGTCCCAGCTCCGCTCCGGTGAGCAGGTTGTGTGCGATTGGGCCGGTGCGCGCCGTCAGGATCAGGTCCGTCTGGTTGAACAGGTTGGTGCGATCGGTCGCGTTGTTGTACGCCGAGATGCTGACCGTCGTGCCGGCGGCGTTCACCGCTCCGGGGAATACGTTCTGGTAGAACTTGTCGTAGACGCCGTAGCTGGTGCGGTTCCGAAGGACCCCGCCGCGCGAGAGCCGGTGCTCGATGAACGCGCTCGCCACATGCACGTCAGCCATCGAGTTGCTCTGGAGCGGGTCACCGAAGAAGGTGGACCGCGGGGTGTCGACCGGTTTGCCGTGGTACGACGAGATGCCTCGATCGGCGGTGCGGTCGTCGTGGAAATACTCGTAGCTGGCGCGGAGCAGCGTCCTCGGTCCCAGCTGGAAGGCAGCCGTCGGGTTGACGCCGTAGCGCTCGAGGGTCACGTCGTCGCGGAAGGAATCCGACGACTGGAACATCGCGGTCATGCGGCCGGCTGTCGCATCGTTGAGCGCGCCGCCCAGGTCGGTCGTGAAGCGGCGATCCCCCCACGAACCGAACTGCAGCCCGACCTCTCGCGATGCCTGCCAGTCCGCCTGACGGCTCACGCGGTTGATCACGCCGCCGACGCCGCCGCGGCCGAAGATCATGGCGTTCGGTCCCTTCAGCGCCTCGACCCGTTCCACGTTGTAGACGTCACGGAAGTACTGCACATCGTCGCGGACACCGTCGACGAAGAAGTCGGAGGTGGTGCTGTTCCCGCGCAGGATCGGGGTGTCCCGATTGCCTTCGCCCTGAGCCATGCCGACACCCGGCATGTAGCGCACGACGTCGGCCATCCCCTGCATCCGCTGGTCGGCGATGAGTTCCTGCGACACGACGCTGATGGCCTGCGGGACGTCGCGCAGCAGCGTGTCGGTTTTCGTCGCGCTGACGACACTGCGGACGGCGCGGCCGTTGACGGTTACCGACTCCTGGACGGCGTCGGGCGTCAGGACCACGCGCATTGCTCCGTCGCTCGCGACCGTGTCAGTGGCCGCATGGAACGACGGGAAAGCGACGGTCAGGGTGCCGCCAGCCGGGACACCGGGAATGGCGAACCGCCCCTCAGCGTCCGTGGTGACCGTCCGCTCGACCGATCCGGCGTGGTAGGTGACGGTGGCGCCGACGAGGACGCCGCCACTTGGATCCACGACGACGCCGTGAACGGATGTGCCGGGGGTTTGTGCCGAGATGACAGCTGAAATCGACGAAAGAAGGACGGTAAGGATGAGAGCGAGCGCCGTGCGCATTAGAGAACCTGCTCCGGCATGGCTCAGCCATGCACGATATTGAGACTCAGTCTCAGTTGACTTTGACGAGGTTAGCCGCCGGAAATACGACCTGTCAAGTCCTGATTCGAAGATCGGGTCAGGGATCAGGGATGCAGGGATCGGGGATCGGGAATTGGGATTGAGATCGCAAATCGCGAATCGCAAATCGGAAATCGCGAATCGGCAAGCGGCCAACTGCCGTCGCACGTGGCCGCGCAGCTTAGCGATTCGCGATTCGCGATCAGCGATTTAGCGCCGGTCAGGTGCGGCGCATGAGGCGCGTCGGGCAGTGCGACGACCTGGGTGCGCGAAACGCGCTACTTGAGCGGCGAGTAGTCGGTCGCGCTCATGAACGCGGCCTCGACCTGCACGCCCACCTGCATCTCGGTGCGGGTCTTCACCCACTCCGGGTCGGTGTTGAAGGCGGCCCAGGCCGCGTCGCGCGCTGCCGCGTCCTTGTAGGCGAGGATGTAGATGAGGACGTTCGGCTTGTCCAGCGGCTGCCAGTAGCCGACAATCGTCATCCCGTGCTTCACGAAGAGCTTCGACGTGTGCTGCCGGAACCGCGCGTGCAGCACGTCGAATCGAGCTCCCCTCCCGCACCGTGTAGGTGCGGAGCTCGAAGCAGCGCGATTGCGGGTCGACGTTCTTGACGCCCGACAGGTTGGGACCGCACGGCGGTGTCGGCCGTGGTGCTGCAGGTGCGGCCGCCGGCTGCGGCGCCTGGGCGGCTGCGCCGGTGGTCAATGCGAGCGCCACTGCGGCAGCGGCCAGGCACGAAGCGGACATGCGTGTCATGCAACCTCCTCAGCCGGGCGGCGTCGCCCGTCGCGGGGGATGCTATCACGCATGTGAGCGCGCGCGGCGCCGTCAGGGCTTCGAGAAGTCGACCTCAATTTGTGCAGGCGCGCTCGTGACCCGGACGCTTCGCCGGCGCACGTTGCCGAAGATGTCGGTCACGACCACCTCGTGCGTGCCGAGTTTCAGCGCGTAGGCCGCGAGCGGCGTCGGGCCAGCCGGGACGCCGTCCACCTGCACCTCCGCCGGCGCGCTCGACGTCACGCCGAGCGTCGACGTGCCCATCTCGACGTCGACCGTCGTGGTCGCACCCGGTTCGATCGATACATGACGCTTATCCGTGAAGCCAAAGGCGCGGCTCTCGATCAGCAGGTCGTGCTCACCCGCCTTCAACAGCACCTGCCCGCGGGCGTCCATCTCCAGGGCGCGCCCCTTCTCGCTGACAGTCACGTCCACCGGCGCCGCGACGTACAGCCAGCCGGAGAAGATCGGCTTCGCTCAGGACCTCGGTCGCCCCGTCGGCGATCTGCACGCGCCGCTGCACGCGTCCTTCGTCGTTCTCGAGGACGACGACGTGCTGCCCGACCGTGAGGTCGTCGAGCGTGAGCGGCGTCACCCCGCGCTCGCGGCCGTCGACGACGACCTTCGCGCCGGGTGGGGTGGTGTCGACCTGCAGGGTACCGACTGTGCGCGGGTTCCAATCCATCCGCGCGGTATTCGACTCCCCGCCCGTCACGTCCACCTTCATGACGCGGCTCTTGCCGTCGCGCCGGAACTCGACGGAGTGCTGGCCCTCCGCCAGTTGCAGTGTGAGCGGCATCTTTCCGACATCAACGTCGTCGACGCGGACGTCCGCTGGACCAGGCACCGAGTCAATCGCCACGTCGCCGACCTGCGCAGCGGCCTGGTACCTCGTGATTGCCCCGCGGCCCCACGCGGCAGCGCCTGCGAGAGCGAGGACCACCGCTGCAACTGCCGCAACCCGGACACCGATGCGGCCCAGCCCGCGCCACGGCACCTGCACGTTCCACGGCCGTCTGGTGTCCTGCGGCTCGTCGAGCGCGGGCGATGGCAGGAACGGCGGCGCGAGCGCCTCCACGGCCATCGCCGGTCCGTCGGCGGCGAGCGGCAACGGCGCCAGCGAAAGCGGCGCGGCGGCGGCGGCCGCCATGGGCGGCCACGCGGCACGTTGCATGTGGATCCAAGTGCGAAGAGCCTCCGCGGCGGCGACGATCTCGGGCTGACGCTCCATGTCCTATCTCTTTATCGGCAGGCGTCCGATAAACGACACGATGGAAACGGTGAAGGCCCAGGATCGCGGCCCGGGCACGCTCGATCCACGGAGCACAACGTTGCCCGTGCCTGCTCAACTCGACGCACTCCGCACCGCAATCGATCAGCGCCTCATGGAGCTCGAAGCGGTGCTGGCCGACCCCTCGCGGGGCGAGTCGCTCGAATCGCTGATCGTCGATCTCGCGCGGATGGCAACCTCCGAGGCGCAGCAGGCGGCCGCTCACGCCTGCGCGGTGATGAAGCAGCAGTCCGAGGCGGCGCTGGCCGACGCGCGCGCCGAAGGACACACCGCCGTCGACTTCGAGCGCGCCGCCACGACGGAGCTCCGCAAGGCCCTGGACCAGGCGCGCCAGCGCCAGACACAGCTCGAGGACCAGGCCCAGGCCGACCTCAAGGCCCTTCGCCAGGAGCGGGACTCGGTGCTCGCCGGCGAACGCGCGGCAAGAGCCGAGGCGCAGCAGGAGGCGGCGCGCCTCGAGCGGACGCTGGACGAGGTGAGCCGGCGGCTCGAACAGGAGCAGGCCGCCGGACGGAAGGCCACCGACGAGCGCGACCGCGAGCGCAATCGGGCCACTGGAGCCGAGACCGCGCGGACGGCCGAGGAACGCGCACGCGCCGACGCCGAGGCACAGGTCGAACGCGAGCAGCGCGCGCGCGTGGACGCGGAAGCCCAGCTCGAAGCCGAGCGTCGCGCGCGTGCCGATGCGGACGCACGGGCCGAGAACGAGCGCCACGCACGCGAGGACGCGGAAGCGCAGCTCGAAAGCGAGCGGCACACGCGCACTGAGACGGAAACCCACGTCGAAAGCGAACGGCGTGCAGCAGCGGCGCTTCGCACCGCGTTGCAGGAGACAGCGGCGGCCGTCGACGCCGAACGCAGCGCGAAAGAGGCGCTCCAGCAAGCCGTCAGCGGCCTCGAACAGCGGCTCACGGCGCTCGCGAACGACCGCGCCAAGGTTCGCGCCGCACAGGCCGCAGACGCCGAGGAACTGGCTCGGGAGCGCGAGCGCGCTGCGGCACTCGGACAGGAACGCGACGACCTTCGGGCGCAGTGCGCCGCGATGCAGCCGCAGGTCCTGGCGCTGGAGTCGAACGCGCAGGCACTGCAGGGTGAGGTGCAGTCGATGCGCTCGCACGCTGAAGCGCTGCAGGCTGAGATCGAGGAAGCCGTCGCGCAGCTCGACGCCGAGCGGCGCGCCCTGGCGGAGCTTCAGGAATCGACCCGCGATCGGTCCGATCTCATCCAGGCGCTCGAGGCGGAGCGCACGCAGTCCGAGGAACGGCGCGCTGCCCTATCGGATGCGGAGCTCCGGCTCGCCACGCAGACCGCGTCTCACGCTGCCGCCTCCGCGGCCCACACCACGGCCTCCGAGGAGCTTGTCCGCGAGCGCGCGCGCGCAACGGCGCTCGAAGAACTGCTGGAAGGCCTGCAGCAACAGGCCGACGCCGACCGGAAGTCCGCGCAAGCGCTGCGCGCAGAGCTCGATCGCGTTCGCTCCGCCACGCAATCAGTCGGCGATCACGCGGCCCAGGCGACCGCCGAGGTCCAGGCGCTGCGCGATGAGGTCGCTCGAACAACGGCGGAAGCCGAGAGCCTGCGTGCGGACGTTGCCCGTACGGCAGCTGAGGCCCAGACGCTCCGTACGGACATGGCGCACGCGACCGCGGAATCGGAATCACTCCGCGGCGCGATCGACCGTGCACGCGAAGAAACCGAGACGGTGAAGGCGGACGCGGCCCGCACGAACGCCGAGCTCGAGACACTCCGTGCCGACGCCGCACGCACGAGCACCGAGATCGACGGCGTGCTCGCCGAGGCCGTCCAGGCGAGCGCGAAAGCCGAGGGGCTCGAGTCCGACATCGCCGCTGCACGGGCGGACGCCGAGGCGCAACGGGCCGAAGCGGCTCGCTTCCGGGCCGAGCTCGAAGCGCTCCGCATCGACGCCGCCCGCGCCCATGCGGAGGCGGACACACTCAGGGCCGACTTCGCTCGCACGAGCGCGGAGGCCAAATCGCTCGGCAAAACCTCCAGCTCGGACGCCGCCGCCCGCCTCGCCGAACTCGCCTCCGCTAAGTCGTCGGTCGCGGCGCTCGAAGAGGAGCTCCGCGCGCTACAGCGGCGCACAGCCGACGCCGTCCGCACCGACGAGGACGCGCGGCAGGAAGTGATTTCGCTGCATGCGGAGCTCGGTACGATCCTGGCCGATCGCCAGGCTGCGAGCCATCGCATCGAAGTCCTCGAACGCGAGCGTGCGGAAATCGAGCGCGCGCGCGACGAAGCCGAGATGCTGCGCGATGTGGCGGCCACCGAGCGGGATACGCTCGTCGTGGAACTCGAGGCCCTGCGACATCGGGCCGCGCAGTCCTATGCGTCGGCTTCCGCCGGCGTCGACACCGACGACGAGGAAACCGAACTGCAGCTCGACGACGACGACGGCGGCATCCATGTCGATGTGTCGGACCGCGACGATCAGGAGCCGTCGACCTTCCAGATCGACACGCTCGAGGAAGACGGGTGGGACGGCGTCCGCCTGTCCACGCGCTACACGTTCAACAAACCGATCATCGTCCAGGTGAACGGCACACCTGCGGAGCTCCGCGACCTGTCGGTCTGCGGCTGCCAGATCCGCACGGAGACGCCGCTGAAACCGGATCAGAAGGTGCGCGTGCACCTGCCGGCCGAACCGAATCCCGCGCTCTGCGCCGGCCGTATCGTGTGGAGCCGCGTCGAAACGGTCAAGGGACAATCCACGAGCTGGGTCGCGGGCGTTCAATTCACACAGGCCGACGAGCTCGCGATCGAGACATTCACGATCACCCACGCCGCGTTGTAGCGCAGCGGGCGCGTCAGTCGGTGTCGAAGGGGAGATCGAGGACCGGCGGGATGTTGAACTCGTCGCGCGGACGGAGGTCCGTGTTGATGTCCTCCGCGACCCCGGGCGCAGGGCCCGAGGGGAACATCTGCCAGCCTTCGCGGTACGGCGCGAGCAGCGCCGCAATGTCGACACCGGCCATCGCGTAGTGGTCCTTCACGTGCTGGTCGGCGAGCCGCCGCGAGATGGCGTCGGGGTCCAGAACGATCGGGGCCTTGCTTCCGAGCACGATGTCTCCA
>CAVVIG010000013.1:0-142165 GCA_963748265.1 uncultured Acidobacteriota bacterium
GGGCTGCGCAAGGCACTCGACCTGTTCGCGAACCTGCGCCCGGTGTCGAACATGCCCGGAATCCCGAGCCGGTTCCAGAACGTGGACCTGGTGATCGTGCGCGAGAACACCGAGGACCTGTATGCGGGCCTCGAGCACCAGGTCGTCCCGGGCGTCGTCGAGAGCCTGAAGATCATCACCGAGCACGCGTCGACGCGCATCGGCCGTTTCGCCTTCGAGCACGCGCAGAAGAACGGGCGGAAGAAGGTCACCTCGGTCCACAAGGCCAACATCATGAAGCTGAGCGACGGCCTGTTCATCGAGAGCGTGCGCAAGGTCGCCCGCGACTACCCCGACATCGCGTACGACGAGAAGATCGTCGACGCCGCCTGCATGCACCTCGTGATGAAGCCGGAGCAGTTCGACGTGCTCGTCATGCCGAACCTGTATGGCGACATCGTCTCCGATTTGTGCGCGGGTCTCGTCGGCGGGCTCGGCGTCGTCGGCGCAGCGAACCTCGGAACCGAGGTGGCGGTGTTCGAAGCGGTGCACGGCAGCGCGCCCGACATCGCGGGCAAGAACTACGCGAACCCGACGGCGCTCCTCCTTTCAGCCGTGCTGATGCTGCGGCACATCGACGAGGGCGTTGCCGCCGACCGGATCATGGCGGCCCTGGGACGCGTGCTCGAGTCGGGCAAGTCGCACACCCGCGACCTGGGTGGCACGACCTCGACGTTCGAGTTCGCCGACGCGGTCTGCCGGGCCATCAACTGATCGACGTGCTATAGTCCGAGGCGTTCCATGCTGGATGACATCGCCCAGGCTGTGCTGTCGCGCGAGGAAGTCGTCAAGTACCTCCGCGGCGGGCTTGGGGAGCGCGGCGACCAGGCGCGCGAGCGCATCTACGGCTACCTCGAGGAGCTGCGGACGACGCAGCGACCGTCGATCTACCGGGCGCTGCAGCATCCGCTCTATCCGATTCTCAGGAAGATCGAACGGCTGCACGAGCAGCTGCATCACGCGGAAAATGCAGTACGCGATCACCGCGTCGTGTACGCGTCCAACCACCGCAGCCACACGGACTATCTCGTGCAGCCGCTCGTGCTGGACGACAACGGCATCCGCCCGCCGCTCATCGCCGCGGGGATCAACCTGTTCGGCGGACCGCTCGGCCTGATCCACAAGCACGTCACCGGCGCGATTCCGATCCGGCGTAACACGAAGGATCCGGCCTACCTGATCACGCTGAAGGCGTACGTCGCCGAGGTCCTCAAGCGGCAGGACATCTTCTTCTACCCCGAAGGCGGGCGCAGCTACAGCGGCGAGATCAAACCGGTCAAGACCGGCCTGCTCCACGCGGCGCTCCAGGCGGAGTGCCCGAACCTGGTCATCGTGCCGGTAGCCATCTCCTACGACCTGATCCTCGAGGATCACATCCTCGCGCGGCAGGGGATCAAGAAGCGGCAGCGGCCGTTCTCGCGGGAAGTGGCGGAGATGATCCGCTACGCGGTCGGGTACTGGTCGCGCGCGATCGTCACCTTCGGCGCGCCGATCTCGCGTCGGCCTACGACGCAAACTCGCGCAGCGACGCCTGTGAGCTGTCACGGCTGATCCGCACGCGGATCGGCGAGCAGGTGAAAGTGCTTCCGACCTCGATCTTCGCCGCCGCCATGCGGCCGTCGATCGCGCGGCGCGATCTCGAGGAGCGGATCGATCGGATGATCGAGGAGCTCGGCGCACGCCACGCGAACCTGGGCGTCACGAGTGGCCGCCAGGCCGTCGAGGCTGCGGCCGAACCGCTCGAAACCCGCGGCATCGTCGTGTCGGAGCGCGGGCGGTTCCGCGTGCGTGAGCGGAACGTGCTTCGCTACTACGCGCGATCGATCGAGCACCTCCTGGCTACGCGCGGCCGCACGCACTGAGCGGTCCACCCAACTCGATCGCCGCGTGACGCTGTCGAACCGATAGATGTTCGCCGCCGCTTCGAAGTCCATCTTCCACATGCTGGCGCAGAGCCGGCAGCTGCGCCGGCTCGCCTCTGCGTACGGGATGCGGCATCCGACGTGGTTCGCCCGGCGGTTCATCGCGGGCGAGACCGTGGAGGAAGCGATCGCGGTCGCGCGCGAGGTCGAGTCGCGCGGCCTGCTGCAGTCGCTCGACTACCTGGGTGAAAGCGCCGGGAGCCTCGCGGACGCCGACGCGGCGACGCGCGACTACCTGCGGGTCGTCCGCGCCGTCACGCAGGCCGGCATCATCCGCAACCTCTCGCTGAAGCTGACTCAGCTCGGTCTCGACGTCGATCACGCGACGGCCGTCGACAACCTGCGGAAGATTCTCGAGCACGCCGAAGGGTTCTTCATCCGCATCGACATGGAGAGCTCGGCGTACACGCAGGCAACGCTCGACATCTTCGACCTGCTGTGGGATCAGGGGCACCGCAACATCGGCATCGTGCTGCAGGCCGGTCTCCACCGCACGGAAAAGGACGAGGAGCGCCTGTCGGCGATGGGCGCGCGCGTGCGGCTGGTGAAGGGGGCGTACCGCGAGCCGAAGTCCGTGGCATACCAGAACAAAGGTGACGTGGACGCAGCCTATGCCCGCCTCATGCAGCGCCTGCTCGAGCGCGGCACGTACCCGGCGATTGCCACGCACGACACCGTGATGCTCAACCTTGCACGCGAGCATGCGGCCAAGCTCGGCCTGGCCGCCGACGCGTTCGAGTTCCAGATGCTCTACGGGATCCGCCGCGATATACAGATGAGCCTGGTGCGCGAAGGCTATCGCGTCCGTGTCTATATCCCCTTCGGCCGCCAGTGGTTCCCGTATTTCATGCGTCGGCTCGGTGAAAGACCAGCAAATCTCGGTTTTGTGATCCGCGGTGTCGCCGCCGATCGTGGGTAATCGCCTACCCAACCATTCCCACAGAACAGCTCAACTTGTGACGAACTTTGGTCACCTGCCCTCTACCCCCGCCTGGTTCAGCCGTTTCGGGGTCAGCTCAGCACGGTACGCGTCTTGATGACTCATGAAACGGGCATCCCGCTCAAAGCGTCGAATCAAGTAGGGATGCAAAGCTGGAGAGGAGCTGCAGGGCAATGGCAACCAATCGTCCCAGTGAATCGGCACGGATGACCGCGCCCGTGATCGCTGTGGCTGAGGAGAGTGTCGGCGTTCAGATGGTGAACTGGGTTCACAGCGTCATCTGCGGCTTGCATGGCCACGACAACCTGACGCAGTTCGGACGCGGGCGCATGTTCCTGAAGTGCGTGTCGTGCGGACACGAGTCCCCGGGATGGACCATCAGGCGTCCGTCCGCCGACGTTGCGGCCGCGACGGCGCACAAGCGCCGACGCTTCCTGCCGCAGTTCGCAGGACTGAAGCGCGCGGCCTGATCGTCGCGCGCGCGGCACGAGGCCGCTCACCGGGCGAGGCGCGCGTCGCTGTGCGCTCGCGTCCGCGCATCGGATCGGTTCGTCGAGCATAAACGCGCCGGGTCCCCGCGTTCACGTCGCAGGCCGATGCCGCGACGCCCCCCTTCGCGGGAGACCCGGGCGCGAACGTCTTCGCGCTCCCGCCTCGTCAATCCCCGCCGCTTCGTGATTAGCTAGGGGGCCAATGCCCACTGCCATCGCGATCACCGGTGCGTCCTCGGGAATCGGACGCGCCACGGCTCTTCGACTGGCCCGCGACGGCGCGTCGGTCGCTATCTGCGCGCGGCGCCGCGATCGGCTCGATGCCGTCGCCGACGAGATCAGGCGCGCCGGCGGCCGGCCGCTCGCCGTGACCGCCGACGTCACCAGCGCCGACGACATGCAGGCGTTCGTGGAGGCCGCCATCACGGCGTTCGGACGGCTGGACGTGATGATGTGCAACGCCGGCTACGGCCTGTACGGCGAGATCGATCGCGTGACACCCGACCAGATGCGCGCCGTGATGGACGTGAATTACCTCGGCACCTTCAACGCCGCGCGCGCGGCGTTGCCCGTTTTCCGGCGGCAGCAGCGCGGCCACACGATCATCGTGTCGTCGATCGCCGGACGCCGCGGCATTCCGTTCATGGGCCCGTACTCCGCCACGAAGTTCGCGCAGGTCGGCCTGGCGGAGAGCCTGCGGGCCGAAGTGCAGGGCACACCGCTGCACGTCTCGATCGTCTACCCGGTGTCCACTGAAACGGAGTTCTTCGACGTGATGACGCGCAAGTCGGGCTTCGCGACGCGCGCGACCGGCCCGCGGCAGTCGGCCGACGTGGTGGCGGACGCGATTGCCCGCGCGATCGCGCGGCCCGTTCCCGAGGTCTATCCGTACGGGCTCGCCAAGGGGCTCGCCGTGCTGGACGCCATCGCACCGGGCTTCTGCGATCGGCTGACGAAGCGGTGGAAGAGAACGCCGGTCGAAGAGTGAATTCGGAGAGTTGGAGAATTAGAGAGTTGGTGAGTTCGCGAGTTCGCGAGTTGGTGAGTTGCTGAATCCGCGTGCCGTGGAGATCGCCCGCCTCGTGCGCGATGCCGGCGGGCGGGCGCTGGTCGTCGGCGGCTGGGTGCGCGATCGGCTGCTCGGCCTCGACTCGAAGGACGTCGACATCGAGGTGTTCGGTGTGCCGGCCGATCGGCTGCGCACGCTGCTCGAATCGCTCGGGCGGGTGGAAGCGGTCGGCGAGAGCTTTCAGGTCTACAAGTGCGGCGACATCGACGTGTCGCTGCCCCGCCGCGAGTCCAAGTCGGGCCGCGGCCATCGCGGCTTCACGGTCGAGGGCGATCCGTCGATGAGCGTGGAGGACGCCGCCCGACGCCGCGACTTCACGATCAATGCGATCTCGTGGGATCCGATCGCCGGCGAGTACCTCGACCCGTTCGACGGCCGGGCCGATCTCGAGCGCCGCATCCTGCGCGTCGTCGATCCGCAGACGTTCGGCGACGACAGCCTCCGCGTGCTGCGTGCCGTGCAGTTTGCGGCGCGGTTCGAGCTGACGCTGGACGCCGCGACGCAGCAGATCTGCCGCGCGATTCCGCTCGACGACCTCCCTTCGGAACGGATCTGGGGAGAGGTCGAGAAGCTGCTCGGCGCGGCGCGGCCGTCCATCGGCCTCGCGCTGGCGCTCGATCTCGGCGTCGTGGAACGGCTTTTCCCGAACCTGCACGCGCTGGTCGGGTGCATCCAGGAGCCCGAGTGGCATCCCGAGGGTGACGTCTGGGTGCACACGCTGCAGGTGGTCGACGAGGCGCGGGCGCGCGTGGACGATCTCGCGCGGCCACGTCGTCTCGCGGTCATGCTGGGCGCCGTGTGTCACGACTTCGGCAAGCCGGCGACCACCGCGTTCCTCGATGGCCGCATCCGCTCGATCGATCACGAAGAACAGGGCGTTGCGCCGGCCACGCAGTTCCTGGATCGCCTGAACGTCCGCTCGATCGAGAACTACGACGTCCGCGGCCAGGTGCTCGGCATCGTGGCACACCACCTGAAGCCGGGCATGTGGTTCAAAGTACGCGACGAGGTCGGCGACGGCGCGTTCAGGCGCCTTGCGCAGAAAGTGGACCTCGAGCTGCTGGCGCGGCTCGCCAAATCGGATTGCCTCGGGCGGCGGCCGGGCGTGTTCAACTGCGACGCGATGGACTGGTTTCTCGAGCGCGCCCGCTCGCTTGGGGTCGAACATCAGCCGCCGGCGCCCATCCTCCTGGGGCGGCACCTGATCGAACTCGGCGTGCGGCCGGGACCCCACATGGGGCCGATCCTGAAAGCCGTGTACGAGCAGCAGCTCGATGGCACGGTCACGACGCTCGACGAGGCGACTGCCGCCGCGCGACAGATCCTCGCCGCCGACGATCGCGCATAGGCGAACGGCCGCCTAGCGGGCCGCAGCGGCCAGCGGCTGGCCCGTGTCGCTCCACACCTCGATCGGCGCGATGTTCAGCTTCTCCAGTTCGGGCACGACCCGCGCACGATCGCCGACCACCACCACGAGCGCCTGGTCGGCCAGGAGGTACTTCTTCGAGACCGCCGCGATCTGGTCGGCAGTGATCGACGAGATGCGACGGTCGATCGACGTGTAGTAGTCGAGACCGAGATCGTACAGGAACAGGTTCGTGGTCGAACCGGTGACGCGGCCGCCGGTCTCGAAGTCCGCGGGCAGCGAGCGCACGAGCGAATCCTTCGACAGCGTCAGCTCCTCGTTAGAAACCGCAGTGTCGCGCATCCGCGCGAGCTCCTTCATGATCTCGCCGAGGGCCGCGGCCGTCACGTCGGTCCGGACGCCGGTGGCGACCGTAAACGGACCGGCGCTTCGCCGGAACGTGAACTGCGAGGAGGCGCCGTAGGTGTAGCCGTGCGCCTCGCGCAGATTCAGGTTGATACGGCTGCTGAACAGCCCGCCGAGCGTTTCGTTCATGACGCGCAGCGCGTCGTAGTCCGGCGTGTTGCGCGGTGCACCGACCAGCGCGACGCGAAGCTGGCTTTGCGGCGCTCCGGGCTTGTCGACCACCACGACGCGCGCCTTCGCCGCCGGCGCGGCGGGAAGCTGCGGCTGTTCGGGAGTGCCGCGAGCCCAGTCGCCAAACGCACGCTCGACCAGCGGACGCAGTTCGGCCTCGCTGATCCGCCCCGACACGACGAGCGCCGCGTTGTTCGGCACGAAGTGGCCCGTCCAGTAGCGGCGCAGTTCGTCGGACGTGATCGCCTTGTTCGACGCTTCGGTGCCGAGATCGGTGTAGCCGTAGGGATGCGCCGGGCCGTAGAGCGCCGCCGCCATGACCGTAGAGGCAACCGCTCCGGCGTTCTCGCGCTGCTGGACCAGCTGTCCGAGCCGGCTTGCGCGCTGCCGCTCCACTTCGTCGCGCGGGAAGGCGGGCCGCCGCGCGACATCCGCGAGGATCTCCAGCATCTGCGGGAACGTGCGCGCCAGCGATCCAATCGACACCTGCGACGCGTCCATCGTCGATCCGGTGGTCAGTGACCCTCCGAGCTGCGCCACATCCTCGGCGATCTGCAGCGCGGGGCGCGTCGCGGTTCCTTCGTCCAGCATCGCCGCCGTGAAGTTGGCGAGGCCAGGGCGGTCTGCGGGGTTCGCCGCACCGCCGGACTTCACCACGAGCGACGCCGACACGACCGGCAGGCCTGGCCGCTCGTTCAGCAGCACCGTGAATCCGTTGGCCAGCTGGAACGAGCGCGGCACCGGTAAGGCGAGCGGCCGCAACGGCCCGGCCGCCGGCTGCTGACTGCGCCAGGCCTCGTCGGCGTTGACAGACCCGGCGCCGGTCCCTGGAGCCGCAGCAGCGGTCTGCGGCGTCGGCACGTTCGGTCCGAGATCCTGCTCCCCGGGCACCCCGTGCACCACAACGCGACTGGTCGGCGTCAGGTGCTCCTGCACGAACGACTTCACGGTCTGGGGCGTGACCACGCGATACCGACCCAGATCCTGCTGCAGGTAGCCGGGATCGCCGACGAAGTGGTTGTACGAGTTCAGCATGTCGGCCACGCCGCCGAACCCGCCGAACCGTTCGAGCCCCTGCACCGTCCGCGTTTCGAACTGGTTGCGCGCACGGTCCACTTCGCTCTGCGTGGGGCCGTTCTGGCGCAGCCGCGCGAGCTCGGTGTTGATCGCGTCCTCGAGCTCCTTCACCGTGTGACCCGGCCGCGCCGTCGCCTCGATTGCGAACACCGATCCGAGCATCATCGACTGCTGCGACGCGTCCACCGTCTGAGCGATCTGCTGCTCGTAGACGAGGCTCCGGTACAACCGGCTGGTTCGCCCGCCGCCGAGCGCGTGGGCGGCGATGTCGGCGTCAGCGTCGCCAGGCTTCAGGATAGGCGGCGTCAGCCACGCCATGATGACGCGCGGCAACTCGATACGATCGGTGACCACCGCACGGCGCTCCGACGTGATCGGCGGGGTCGTGACCGCAGGCTTCGGCACGGGTGGACCGGACTTGAGCGTGCCGAAGTACTTCTCAACGAGCTTCTTCGCAGACGGCTTGTCGATGTCGCCGACGATGGCGAGGCTCGCGTTGCCGGGCGCGTAGTACTTCCTGAAGAAGTTGCTCACGTCGTCCAGCTTCGCTGCCTGGATGTCCGCGTGCGAGCCGATGATGCTGGCGTAGTACGGGTGGCTGCGCGGGAACAGCAGGTGAAACACCGCTTCGTCGACGATGCCGTACGGACGGTTCTCGATCGACTGCCGCCGTTCGTTGCGCACGACGTCCTGCTGGTTCGACAGGTTGGCCTGATCGACCTGGTCCAGCAGATATCCCATACGGTCCGACTCCAGCCACAGCCCCAGTTCCAGCTGGTTCGCCGGCAGCGTCTCGAAGTAGTTGGTGCGATCGAAGCCGGTGGTGCCGTTCAGGTCGCTGCCGCCCGCACCTTCGATGAGGCGGAAGGTCGAATCGCCGGGCGCATGCTTCGAACCCTGGAACATCATGTGCTCGAACAGGTGCGCGAAGCCGGTGCGCCCGGGGTCCTCGTAGGCCGGGCCTACGTGATACCAGACGTTCACCGCCACGAGCGGCAGCCGGTGGTCCTCGGACAGGATGACGTCCAGGCCGTTCGGCAGCGTGTACTTCTCGAAGGCGATGGCAGGCACGTCGCTCACCCGGTTCGCCGCGGGCGCCTGGGCCGCCACCGTGCAGGCCGCCGAGGCACAGGCGAGGAGCAGGAGAGCGAGAGCGGGAGCACGCAGCGCACGACGATGATTCATGGACGATTCCTCAGCTAACGACGTTACCCCGTTCTCCACTCAGACGTAAGTCCCGGGTGGCCGGTTTCGCCACCGGAAGCTGCCGAGGACGGGTCGGACCGCGGGCGGGCGTGACGAACGGCGGGATCGCGGCAGGCCCCTGTAAGATCGCAGGATGGCGCGATACACGCTCGTCTACGGAGTACGGCTCATCCCCGAAGGGTCGCTGAAGTCGCTCGAGGATGCAAAGCTCACGCTGGCGGACGGGTCGACGGCGGGGGTCACCCTCCACACGTTCGACGGCACGATCCCCCAGCTGCGTCGATCGCTCGACCGCAGCCTGGACGCCTTCTTCGACCTGCTCCCGGGCGCCGAGGACGATGACCTCGAACGATTTGCCGACTGATCGCCGGCACGTCCCCGCGCCGTCTCGGTGCGTCGAGGCGCTCGCGCGGCTCGGGCTGTCACCGCTCGGCTCGCGGCCGAGCTTTGTCCGGGTGCGATAATCCCCGGATGGCAGACTTGAGCGAGCGACTCCTCGCCGAGCTCGTCGACGCTGTTCGCGCCCAGATGCGGCGCGAACAGGGCGAGCGGCTACGCGACGCGTACCTGATCGGGGACATCGAGAAGGACAACGCGCGCGCCATCATCGAGCGGTTGCGCGAGCTCGCGGCTGAGAGCAGCCGCCCCATCACGCTGTACATCAACAGCGCCGGCGGTAACGTCACCGACGGCCTGGCGATTCACGATGTCATCCGACATCTCGTCAGCCGCGGCATCGAGGTGACGATCATCGTCCAGGGGATGGCGTACTCGATGGGTTCGATCGTGCTCCAGGCGGCGAGCACCGGCCGCCGGTTCGCCTTTCCGCATTCGTGGATCATGATCCACGAGCCGGCGAAGTGGGCCGGCTGGCAGTCGACGACCGCCGCGGCGCAGCACCTCGAACGCCTCAAGCAGATGCAGGATCAGATCTACCGGATCCTGTCGTCGCGCTCAGGCAAGCCGCTGCGACAGATCATCAGGGACACGAAGCGGACCGACTTCTACCTGGATGCGTCGAGGGCAATGGAGTACGGGTTGATCGACGCCGTCGTCGCGGGCGAGTTGCCCGAGCCGCAATCGATCGACGCCCCCGAGCCTGTGAGCACCCCGTCGAGTCCCGAGCCGGTTCCCGCCTCGGTGGAGCAGGAAGCGGCGAGGGAACGGCTCACAAACCTGAAGTGAGACGTCAGAGGGTAGAAGTCAGAAGGACTGCTAACTCCTGGCCGCTCTCCACTCCTCCAGCAGTCGCGCGGCGTTGCCGCTGACCGAGTGCAGGCTCGGGTTCCAGCCGAGGGCGCGCGATCGCGTGCTCCGAATCACCTGGTCGAGCGCCAGCGCGTCGGCGAACGGACCGATCTTCGTACGCGCCTCCTCAATCGGAACGTAGCGCACGTCAGGCCGGTGCGGCAGGTAAGGTCCAATCGCCGCAACGATGTCGTTGACCCGCTCGTCGCCTTCGTCGTTGGCGTGGAACACGCCGGAGGCGGTGTCGTCGGCGACAAGTCGCGCGTACAGGTCGGCCAGGTCGCGGTCGTAGACGAGCGGCCAGCGGTTGTTGCCATCGCCGATGACACGCACGAGGCCGTTGGTCGCCGACTTGAAGAGATCGCCGACCATGCCGTCGCCGCCGCCGTAGACGATGCCCGGCCGCACGACAGCGGTGCGGAGGTGATCGCCGGACGCCGCGAGCACCATCCGACTCGTGCTCGGCGCGCCAGTCGGCCAGCGCGATCGGGTTGAGCGGCGCGCCTTCGTCCACCGGTTCAGGCACGCGGCCGAGCACCCACAGTGCCGAGGTGTAGATGAAGAAGCGCGGCGCCGTGGAGACGCCTGACGTGCGCGGACGCCGTGCCGCCGCCAGCAGGGCATCGATCGCCGCGCGATCGGTGTGCACGGCTTTCGGCGCGGCGTCGATCGCTGTGTGGACGTAGCCGTCCTGTGCGTCGGCGATCGCCCGGAAGCTTTCGGGATCGGCGAGGTTGCCGATGACGGGATGCGCCCCGCGCTCCGCGACGCGGGCCGCCTTCTCGTTGTCGCGGACGAGCGCGGTGACGTCGTGACCGGCCCTGATGAGCGCGTCGAGGACGGCGCTGCCGATGTAGCCGGTCGCACCGGTCAGAAATATGCGCATGGGGGTGCTCAGCTACGTCAACGTTGGAGCGACGATCCAGTCTCGACAGATGCGGCCGGCTGGTGGGCACCCCAGAATGCCTTGAACCCGCGATAGAGCTCCCAGAGGTCGACCTTCGCTGAGACGTCCATCGGCGAGTGCATGCTCAGCACGCCGATGCCGACGTCCATCGCGTCGATATTCGCGTTCGCGAACCACTGCGCAATCGTCGACGCCGCCTAACCCGGCCCTGTAGGCGTGGATCTGCCAGTGCACGCCCGCGTCGTTGAACAGGCTCCGCATCCGCGCGAAGTGTTCGGCGTCCGCCTCGCGCCCCGAGCCGTACTCCTTGAAGACGAGCCCCCACCCCAGACGCGCCGAGCTGTTCGGCAGGTACGGCTGCGGGAAGTTCGGATCGAGAGCGGTCGTGCAGTCCGAGACCAGCGCCTGCGACGCCCGGAACGCCCGGCGCAGCAGCAGGTCGTTGTACGGCTCCTGCGCCGCGATGATCTCCGCGACCAGCATCCGGAACCACTCCGACTCGACGCCGGTCGTCCACGATTGGCCAACCTCTTCGTTGTTGACGCCGTAGGCGATAGCAGTCTTCTGCGGCGACTTCAGCTCGGCGATCGCGCGGAACGCGGCGTAGCCGTTGGAGCGCTCGTCGTGCCCGTACGCGCCGATCAGCTGACGATCGAGGCCGACGTCCACGGGCATCTGCGCCGGCACGAGCTGCAGGTCGGCCGACAGGAGATCGTCGGGCGACGATGCCGTACTTCTGCTTCAGCGCCGCAAGCGCCGCGTCGCGCGTCAGCGCGAGCAGCGGGTCGAGCTCCTCGGTCTGGATCACGTCGCGGTTACGCCGCTCGCGGAAGTCGGCGTCCACGTGCGGCGCAAGGTCGGTGATCATCAGCACGGGATCGGCCGGATCCTGTCCGATGTTCACGTCCACGGCGGTGCCGTCGGCCCTCGTGACGCGGCCGATCAGCGCGAGCGGACGGTTCACCCACTGGTAGTTCTTGAGGGTGCCGTGCGTGCGCGTGTCGACCAGCGCGATGTCGAACGACTCGCGGAAGGGACGCGGCTTGAGCTCCAGGCCAACCGAGTCGTTGTGCGTGTTGACGATCCGTACGCCGCTCGACACCGGATCGGTGCCGATCACGAAGGCCGCGATCGTGCGACCGCGGTTCACGGAGTACCAGCGCGAGCCCGGCGCCACGTCGGCCTTCGCCGGCGAGGCGGGCCACGCGCGGAATCCGCTGGCCTCGAGCCGGGTGGCGACGTCGCGCACGAACGTCCGCTCCGCTCTTGGCGCTTCCGATGAACTGCTTGAAGTCGTCGCCGAAGCGCATCACCTCGTCGCGCTGCGCCTGCGACAGCTTCGGCCACACCGGTCCGAACTGCGCCTGCGCGCGAACCGGCTCACGGCCGGAGGCGGTCAGCAGGACCGCGATCGCGATGATGTGTTTTGCCCGCATGCGCGAAAGAACTCGCATCCATCATAATTCACACGTGCGCCGCGACACGCTCATCGACTTCTTCGACGATCTTTCCCGAAAGCGCGGCGCGTTCCTGCTCCACGACGACTCGTTCCGCGCGCGCACCTTCACCTACGCGGACGTGGGGCGCGCATCGCGCACGTTCGCGGCCCGGCTGGCGGCTGCCGGCATACAGAAAGGCGACAAGGTCGTCTTCTTCTCCGAGAACCGCCCCGAGTGGATCGTGGCGTTCTGGGGCTGCCTCCTCATCGGCGTCGTCGTCGTGCCGATCGATTACCGGTCGTCGCCCGATTTCCTCGCACGCGTCGCGCGCATCGTCGATGCGAAGGTCGTGCTGCCGGGACACGACGTGCCGCCCGTGGGCCGCGTCGGCGCGGCGCACGATCTGGCCGCTGACTGAGCTCGACTGGACCGCCCGGGAGGAGATCCCGCCGGCCGCGATCGGCCGCGACGATGTGGCGGAGATCATCTTCACGTCGGGCGCGACCGCCGAGCCAAAGGGCGTCGTGATCACGCATCGCAACGTCCTCGCGAACATCGTGCCCGTCGAGCGGGAGGTGCTGAAGTATCGCAAGTGGGCGGCGCCGTTCTTCCCGCTCCGGTTCCTGAATCTGCTGCCGCTCAGTCACATGTTCGGCCAGGCGATGGCGACCTTCATGCCTCCCATGCTCGCCGGCGTCGTCGTGTTCATGCGCGGCTACAGCCCCATCGAGATCACCGAGCAGGTTCGGACGCGCCGCGTGTCGGTGCTGGTGTCGGTGCCGAAGATCCTGGATGTGCTGCGCGAGCACGCGGTGCGTGTCGCGCCGAGCGCGAAACAGGCGGGCGGCGCCACACCGGGGCTGCAGGGTGCCGGCGCCGCGCGCGCCGTGTCGAGGATCGCGGGACGCTGGTGGCGCCACCGCGACATCCATCGGACTGTTCGGCGCGAAGTTCTGGGCGTTCGTGGTCGGCGCCGCGCCACTCGATGCGGAACTCGAGGCGTTCTGGGGCGACCTGGGCTTCGCGGTGATTCAGGGCTACGGCCTCACGGAGACGGCGCCCGATCGTCACGCTGAATCACCCGTTCGGGACGAAGCGCGGGTCGGTGGGCAAGGCGATCGCGGGCGTCGAAGTGAAGATCGCGCCCGACGGCGAGATTCTCGTGCGCGGCGACAACGTCACGCACGGGCTACTTCAACGCGACGGAGGAAACGGCACGCGCGTTCGAGGACGGCTGGTTCCACACCGGCGACATCGGCGAGGTCGGCAGCCGACGGCCAGGTGTTCATCCGCGGCCGCAAGAAGGAAATGATCGTCACGCCCGAGGGGCTGAACGTCTTCCCCGAGGACGTCGAGCGTGTGCTGAACCAGCTCCCCGGGGTGCGCGAGTCCGCGGTGGTCGGCATGCGCGCCGGCGGGCAGCGAAGAGCGAGTGCGCGCGGTGCTCGTCCTCGATCCCGGCGCCGATCCCGACGCGATCGTGCGGGCCGCCAACGCGCGGCTCGACGACCACCAGAAGATCCGGCGCGCCGTCGTCTGGCCCGAGCCGGAGCTGCCGCGCACCGAGGGCACGCGCAAGCTGAAACGCGCCGCGATTCGCGAGTGGGCGGAAGGCGGCGGGACACCGCGGCATGTCGCCGCGGGCAGCGACGCACTGGCGGCGATCGTGGCGCGCTACGCGGGGCGCGGGCATGTCTCGGCGACCGCGACGATCGACGAGCTCGGCCTGAGCTCGCTCGAGCGCGTGGAGCTGATGGTGGCGCTCGAGGACGCGTTTCGGACGCGCATCGACGAAGGGGCGTTTGCCGAGGCGCGCAGCGTTTCGGACCTGAAGACGCTGGTCGATCGCGGAGCGGATGCCGGCGCCGCAGCTGCCGAAGCCTGTCGACTTCCCGTCGTGGAACCGCACGCTGGCCCGCGTACGCGGTCAGGCGCGTGAGCCTGCCCACGTGGATTCTCCCGCTCGGCGCGCCTGTTCGCGTGGCTCACCGTCGAGGGGCGGCCGCATCTCGACGCGATCGATCGCCCGGTGATCTTCGCCGCCAATCACCAGAGCCACATGGACACGCCGGTCATCCTGGCGGCGCTGCCGTCGCGCGCTGCGCTACCGCGTCGCGCCTGCGATGGCCAAGGAGTTCTTCAAGGCGCACTTCTTCCCCGACCAGTACAGCCGGAGCGCGCGTGGTTCACCAACAGCCTGAACTACTACCTGGCGGCGCTCTTCTTCAACGCCTTCCCGCTGCCGCAGCGGGAAGCCGGCGCCCGGCAGACGCTGCGCTACATCGGCGAGGTGCTCGAGAGCGGGTATTCGGTGCTGATCTTTCCCGAGGGACGGCGGTCGGACACCGGGGAGCATCGACCGGTTCCGCCCCGGGATCGGCATGATCGCGTCGCCGGCTGTCAGTGCCGGTCGTGCCGGTGCGAATCGACGGGCTCGACAAGGTGCTGCACCCCACCTGGCAGATGGCGCGCCCCGGACGGGTGCGGGTCGCGTTCGGGGCGCCGCTGACCCTCACCGGCGAGGATTACGAAGGGCTCGCGCAGCAGGTCGAAGACGCCGTCCGGAAACTCTAGGGAAAGCCAGCTGATCCCCGATTACTGGCTTCCCGCCGGCCCGATATGGCACAATGTTTGGCGTAACTGTCAGACAACTGAAAGGATTGCTAGCGATTGAGCAAGGACGATCTCATCGACATGCAGGGCACCGTCGTGGCGGTTCACAGCGGCGGTCTCTACCGCGTGCAGTGTGACGCTGGCCACGAGGTGCTGGCGCAGCTCAGCGGCCGCATGCGCCGGTTCCGTATCAAGGTGGTGCCGGGTGATCGCGTGACCGTCGGCGTTTCGCCGTACGATCCCGTCCGGGGCATCATCACCTTCCGCGCTCGCTAGCCTGAACGTATTGAATTCCAACACAACCGACCGTAGGCCACCATCCCGCAGCCGGGGCCGCAGGCCCCGACAGCGGGGGACGCCGCACGGGCCGGCCGGCGACACACGCCGTCCGCCCTGCATCACATCACGTCCGCGCTCGAGCCAACTCCCTGCGACACGAGCCGGTGCCGTTCACGGCGCTCGAACCTCGACACCCGGCTCCTCGAAGGGATCCGCGATCTCGGCTTCAAGGAGACGCGGCCCATCCAGACCGCGGTCATCCCGCTGGCGCTGGACGGCACCGACCTGATCGCCTGCGCCGAGACCGGCACCGGCAAGACGTGCCGCGTTCGTCGTCCCGATGCTGCAGAAGCTGCTGACCACGCCGCGCGCGAACGTGCCGGTGCAGGAGGATGCCGCGGCCGGAGGGCCGCAGGCGCCGCGCAGCCGCGTGCTGGTGCTCGCGCCGACGCGCGAGCTCGCCGTGCAGATCGAGGACGAGATCCACGGGCTCTCGTATCACACGACGGTCACGAGCGCCGCGGTCTACGGCGGCGTCGAGATGGGCCCGCAGGAGCGCGCGCTCAAGGCCGGCGTCGACATCATCGTCGCCACGCCCGGACGGCTCATCGATCACATGCGGCAGCAGAACGCGGATCTTGCGCGGCATCGAGCTGCTGGTCCTCGACGAAGCCGACCGGATGATGGACATGGGCTTCTGGCCCGACGTCCGCCGCATCATCGCCGCGATTCCCAACGACACGCCAGACCCTGCTCTTCTCGGCGACGATGCCTGACGAGGTCGTGCGGCTGGCGCTGGAGATCGTGCGCGAGCCGAAGTACGTGCAGGTCGGCCAGCGCAGCCGCGCCGCGAAGACCATCACGCATCGCCACGAGGTGCTGGCAGGAGTCCGCGAAGCTCGAGTGGCTGATCGAACACCTCCGGCGTCCCGAGGGACCCGTGCTCGTGTTCTCGCGGACGAAGATCGGCGCGGACAAGCTCTCGCGGCGGCTCGCGTCGGCCGGCATCAAGTGCACCGCGCTCCACGCCGACCGGACGCAGGACCAGCGGCGCATCGCCGTCGAGGGGTTCCGCGGCGGCCGCTACAAGGTGCTGGTCGCGACCGACATCGCCGCGCGCGGGCTCGACATCGACGGCATTCACACGGTCATCAACTACGAGATGCCCGACTCGCCCGAAAGCTACGTGCACCGGGTCGGCCGTACCGGACGCGCCGACGAGGCCGGACACGCGATCACGCTCGTGTCGCCGGCCGAGCGGCATGCACTGGCCAGCATGGAAAAGTCCGTCGGCGTTCGCTTAGAATGAACCCTGGATGTCGGATACGTTTTCACCCGCTCCTCCAGACGACGCTCCAGTCCCAGACGCCGGCGGTTTCCGCCGCGGTCATCAAGTTCAAGTCGTGCCGCTGGCGCCGTCCACCCGAGGACGGCCCGGAGTGCTGCGGCCACCGCGACGTGCTGCCGATCGCAGGCACGAGCTTCAACCCGGACGCGTGGTGCCCCGACTGCGAGTTCTTCAAGCTGCGCCGGACACCGAAGAAGCGCGACCCGGCCGACTTCTCGCGCTACTAGCGCCAGCCGTTCGAACTTCTGACTTCTAGGTTCTGAGTTCTCACTTACTCCGAAAACTCCCTCGCCAGCTCGACCCACTCACCGTTCGGCGCGAGCTGCCGGTAGGCGCGCCAGTGCGGCCGGGCATCCTGCGACAGCCCCATCTTCTCGAGCGTCACCGCCAGGTAGAAGTGCGTGTCCGCGTAGCGCGGGTTGAGCGCGGAGCGCGCTTCGTAGCAGCGGCTGCGCCTCGTCGAACTGGCCGAGGTCGTGATAGATGTTGCCGAGGTTGAAGTGCGCCTCGAAGAAGTCCGACTCGAGGCCGATGGCGCGTTCGTAGAGCGCCTGTGCCTCGACCAGCTCGTCCGGCTGTAGTGGATGTTGGCGAGGTTGATCAGCGCTGCGACGAGATACGGATCGAGTTCGAGCGCCTTCCGGTAAGCCGCCGCGGCCTGCTCGAGCGTCGCCTCGTCGCCATCGTCGAGCGCGGAGGCGGCGCGGAAGTACTCCTCGGCGAGGGCGGTGTCGCGCGGGCGGCGGTGGCGGCTCCTGCGGGAGCGCGCGGCGGCGTCCGCCGCTGCAGCGTAAGGATCCTGGCGGGCGCGGCGTCGAGCCGGAAATCGAACGTCAGCTGCCCCTGCCGCGACGCAGAGCAGGCCGCGAAGGACCGTCCGGAACGACACGCCCTGGCTCAGCTCGTCGTTCGCCTGCTTGATCACGGCAACATCGTGGAACGCGAAGAAGGTGTCGGCGTTGGTGCGCATGCACCGGTTTGATGACGCCGTACTTCACCAGGTAGCGGAGGTGATCCTCGCGCAGCGAGCGGTAGCGGGCGAGCAGATCGCGCATGGCGTGATACTGCCGCTTCAGCTCCGAGGGGCTTGGACGACCGGCCAGCTCGCAGAACTCGATCCTCGCTCAGGATCTCGATGCGGCGCGGCCTGCTGCGACCTTGAGCTCCTCGGCGCGCTTCAGCTTGTTGCTCTGTCGCGTCCGCCGCCGCTGCCGAACCCCTCCGCGCCGATGACCAGCATCGTCGTCTTCGAGCCGTGACCTCGTCGGCCGTCTCGCCGCCGAGACGTGCGACAGGGCGCGCGCGCGTCCTTGCGCCCAAGGGAGCTCAGTTTGCCGGTGAAGACGACAAGGTGACCCGCGAGCGGCTGGTGACAGGCTGGGTGACGCAGGCACGGTGCACGTTCATTCGTCGTCCTGCGCGCGGGCGGGGCGGCACTCAAGATGAAGGAGAATGGACGGCGATGTCAACTCTCGACATGATCGCGAGCCGTGCTCGCCGATGATTCTCGCCGGCGACATCGGCGGCACCAAGACGCTCGCTCGGCCTCTTCGATCGGCCCCTGCGCGTCCGCGCCGCGTCCGTCGTGCGCGCGTTCCCAACGCACGCCCACGACGACGTTGGCTCGGTGATCTCGCGCGTTCCTCGCCGAGCGAGGCGCGCGCGGGATGCCGCTGCGATCGAGCCGCGTGCTTCGGCGTGGCCGGCCCGGTGCTCGGCGACACGGCGACGCTGACCAACGTGCCCTGGCGCGTCGACGCTCGGAGCGTGTCGCGCAGACGTTCGGCATCGCGCGCGTCGCGCTGCTGAACGACCTGGCAGGCGATGGCGTACGCGGTTCCGGTGCTGCGACGGAGACGAGCTGCATGTGCTCCAGCGAGGGCGAGGCGCGTCCGCGGCGGCAACATGGCGCTGATCGCCGCGGGCACCGGACTCGGTCAGGCGCTGCTGCACAACGTCGACGGCCGCTTCGTCCCGTCGCCATCCGAAGGCGGGCACGCGGATTTCGCCGCGCGGACCGAACGGGACATCGCGGTCCTGCGCGGTCTGCGCGAGCGTTACGGGCGCGCGGAGGTGGAGCAGGTCGTCTCGGGCCGCGGGCTGGTCAACCTGCACCAGCGTCGCTGCACGCGGACACCCTGTCCGGTGGTCCGGACCCCGACGGATCGCGGCGCGCCGGCCGCAATCACCCGCGCCGCGCTCGAACGGCGCTGCGACGCTGCGTGGAGACGCTGGAGATGTTCGTGGAGGCCTACGGCGCCGAAGCGGGCAACCTGGCGCTGCGCGCGGTCGCCACCGGCGGCCTATTCGTCGGCGGCGGCATCGCGCCGAAGATTCTGCCGGCGCTCACCGACGGGCGCTTCATGCGCGCGTTCCGCGACAAGGCACCGTTCGAGGAGCTGCTGGCCGGCATGCCGGTCAAGGTCATCCTGAACGCCGAAGCCGGGCTGCTGGGCGCCGCGGTGCTACGCGGCGGCGTTGTAGTCACAAGTCACAGCCGTCGAAAGTCGCGTGCAGCCGTTCTCAGACGTGCGCGAGGTCCTCGCGTTTGCAGCAGGTGATCGAGCCAGAGGTTCGACAGCTTCTCCTGCACCGTGTTCTGCCGCAGCCGCGCGGCGAGGTTCGGGAAGTCGACGCGATCCAGCTCCTGATCCTGGTTGAAGCACGAGAAGATGATCGACTCGCTTCCCGTCACCGGGTCGACGTGCTTCTGCAGGCACTGCGCGCAGACTTCCTTCATCATGCACTGCATCGGCGAGTTGATGCTGGCGATGCCGACGTGATCGGTCTTCAGGTACGGCGCAAGCACGCCATGCCGCGCCGCCTTCACCGCCGCCATCATGCGGTCGGACCCGATCGCGATGATCCGATCCACTGTCTCGAGCGGCACCAGCGCCTGCCCCAGCTCGCCGGCCTGATACGCGAGCATCGCCTGCACGATGTTGCCGCGGAAGTGCGCGTCCTGCGGCCGCCGCGGAGCGATCGCCGCGCCCGTGTCGGTGCTCCAGATCACCTGATCGGTCGCTGCTTCGATCTCCTCGCGCTTGAACAGGTCCTCGCCCTTCTTGTAGCCGGCGAAGTAGATCACCGGTTGCCGCGCTCGCGCATCGCCTTGCGCGATCGAGAACAGCACCGCGTTGCCGAGGCCGCCGCCGAGCAGCAGGACGTTCTGGCCCTCGGGGATCTCGGTCGGCGTGCCGGTCGGACCCATCACCACCACCGGCTCGCCCTTCTGCAGGTACGCCACGAGACGGCTCGAAACGCCGAGCTCCAGCGCGATCAGCGAGAGCAGGCCGCTTTCCTTGTCGACCCACGCGCCCGTGAGCGCAATGCCTTCCATCAGCAGCGGCATGGTCCGCCCGTCCACCGGCACGCGCGGCGCTCGCGATTCGTAGTTCTGGAGCCGGTAGAACTGCCCCGGATGGAAGTGCCGCGCCGCCGCCGGCGCCTTGACGATGACTTCGACGATCGTCGGCGTCAGCCGAACGACCGATCCTCGACCGTGGCCGTGAACTCCTCGTCCAGGCGCCGGAGCAGCTCCGCGCCAGGCGCCGATCGCGCGCGCCTGTGCGGCCGGATCGAGCGCTGCCAGCTCCTCGGCGAACAGCTCGACGATCTTCGGGTAGCCGTCCTTGGCCGACGCCATCGCCTTCACGACGTTGCCGGCGTAACCGCGGATGGTTGTCGCCGTAGTAGGTGACGAAGCGGCCGCCCGGACTCGTACGACGTGAAGAACCCGTCCGCATCGGCGACGAGGTGAGCACCGCCCGTCGCGCGTCCCGATCGACGCGGTGCGGCTGAAAGAACTTCCTCTTGGCGTCGAGCTGGAACGTGTCCGGGGCTTCCTTTTCGCAGGTGATGTTCGGCGTCGTCCCGGCGGCGACGAGCACCGAGCGGGCCGGCAGCGTGACGGTGTCCTCAGCCCCGACCAGCCCCACCTGCCCAGCCTGCCCGCTCCGGTCCGCTCGCCCTTCCCGCTTGAAGACCATCGCCTCAACGGCGCCCTGCGCGTCGGGCACCGCCTCGAGCGGGTTCAGGTTCTCGGCGAAGGCAATCCCTTCCTCGAGCGCCTTGATGACCTCCTCGTGATTCAGCCGGTAGGCCGGCGAATCGACGAGCCGCTTGCGGTACGCGATGGTGACGCCGCCCCACCTCCGCACCAGCGGCGATGAAATTCGGGCGCCTCGTCCGCCGCGGCCGCCCGTTCGCGCTCGGCCCGCACCGCGCGGCCGTGCGCGCAGAACTCGTCGAGCGAGCGCGAGCTCTTCGGCGTCGTAGACGCGCGCGAGCACCGCTGCCTCGCCGCAGCGCAGCGACCAGCGTCTCGTACTGCTGGAGGATCTTCTCGACCTGCAGCGGGTAGTACGCCATCAGCTCGGTGGCCGTGTCGATGGCGGTCAGGCCGCCGCCGATGACGACGGCCGGCAGCCGCGCCTGCAGGTTCGGCAACGCTTCGCGCTTGAACGCGCCGGTGAGCTGCAGCGCCATCAGGAAGTCGCTCGCCTTCCGGATGCCGCGAATCAGGTTGTTCTTCATGTCGATGATCGTCGGCCGGCCGGCGCCGGCCGCGATCGCGACGTGGTCGAACCCGTAGTGCCCAGGCATCCTCGATCGGTATCGTGCCGCCGAACCGGACGCCGCCGTACATCCGCAGGCCGCGCCGGCGCGCGAGCGTCAGGTGCAGCAGCGTCAGGAAGTTCTTGTCCCAGCGCACGGTGATGCCGTATTCGGAGACGCCGCCGAAGCCTTCGAGCACGCGCTCGTCGAGCGGCCGGTAGATCTCGCTCCAGTCGCGGATCGGCCGCGGCGCCTCGTCCTCGGCGCCCGACGAGGTCGTCGGGCAGCGGCTCGATCTTCAGCCCGTCGATGCCGACCACGCCGAAGCCTTCGTTCACGAGGTAGTGCGCCAGCGTGTAGCCGGCCGGGCCGAGGCCGACCACCAGCACGTTGCTTGCCGTTGTACGGCAGCGCGTACGGCCGGCGGACGTTCAGCGGGTTCCACCGCGTCAGCAGGCCGTAGATCTCGACGCCCCAGGGCATGTTCAGCACATCGGTCAGCACACCGGTCTCGATCTGCGGGATGTTGACCGGCTCCTGCTTCTGGTAGATGCACGACTTCATGCAGTCGTTGCAGATGCGATGGCCGGTCCCGGGACACATCGGGTTGTCGATCGCGACGAGCGCCAGCGCGCCAATCGCGTCGCCATCCTTCCGCAGCATGTGCATCTCGGAGATCTTCTCGTCGAGCGGGCATCCGTTCAGCTCGATGCCGAGCGGATTGACGGCGATGCGCGGACCATTCTCGGCCGATCCCTTCGCCTGCTCCTTGAGCCCCTTCGAGCAGGAGTCCTTGTCGCGCTCGTGGCAGAGCACGCAGTAGTGAATCTCGCTGAGAACCTCGCGCACCTTCCATGCGCGGGTCGGTGAGCTTGAATCCGTCGCGACGCCGCAGCCGCCCTTCGGGTCCGAGCATCTGCTCCGGCAGGATGTCGGCGGGCCGGATGACGTTGACGAGATCCCAGGGATCGAGAGTCTCGGGGAACCGGAACACGACCCAGTCGCGATAAGCGGGGTCGTGAATCCGTGCGGCGCACCAGCGCTTCAGCGCCTCGACGTCGGCTGCCACTCCCGCCTTGTCCGTTCGTTCGCGCTCGAGGAGCGCGCAGCCGGCGCGCGCCAGCGCAAGCTCGGAGTCACGGGAGGTGTCTCCAGGACTCGACGCAATCAGCCGCGCCACGGCGGCATCGTCCTCCGCGGAGACCGCAACGTGTGCAGCGCCCTTCAGCAGCGGCAGCGCGCGGCGACGCACGAAGTCCACCTTGAAGCGGAACAGATCGTCCTGATCGTGCGTAGCCGATTGCACGGCCGAGGTCGACGAACCGACCTCGAACAGCCGCGTGACGAAGCGGCTGACGTGCGGTGCCATGCGCGTGAGCAGCGAGGAGACGACGACGGGAGTCCGCGGCTCGTCGGGCGCGGCGAGGTAGGCATCCCATTCGTGCCAGAACGCAGGGTCCTCCGATTGGACGCCCTCGCAGAAGTGGTGATAGAGCGATGCCAGGCGGTCCGGGTCGTGAAGATCGGCGAACGTGTAGCCGGAGATGCCGAGCGGAGCTGAGGCTGTAAGCGTCGAGTGCGTCATAGACGGTATCACCATAGAATACCGTCATGCGTGTCCTTTCCCTCGTCGCGCTGGCGATCGGGCTCGCGCTGACGCCGCCGGCCTCGGCGCAGCAGGCGCGGAGCCAGGGGGGAACGCAGCCACGCAGGCCGACGCCTCCGCCACCCGCCCGTACACCGCCGCGCACCGAACCGGCGGCCGCACTCCGCGTTGGCGAGACGCTCACCTACGACGTCGGCTGGCAGACGTTCCTGGTGGCCGGTTCCGCGGTTACCAAGGTGGTCGAGCGGCGTCAGTCGTCCGGTTCGATGGCCTACTACGTCGTCGCAGAGGGCCGCCCGCTGCCGCTCATCGCGCGCATCTACACGCTCTATTACAAGATGGACTCGCTCGTCGACAGCACCACGGCCCTTTCGCAGAAAAGCTCGCTCTACTCGGAAGAGGGCGCGCGACGGCGCACCGCGACGACCACGTTCGATCGGCGGGCCCGCAAGGCCCGCTTCGAGGTGTTCACCGAGACGACCGTGAAGGACGAATTCGAGGTGCCGCAGAACGTGCAGGACGGCCTGGCGACGCTGTACTCGCTGCGCAGCCGGACGTTCAAGGCCGGCGACAAGATCACCGTGCCGATTGCCGACGATGGATCGCTCTACACCGCGAACTTCGAGGTGTCCGGTCCCGAGGAGGTGTCGGTGCCGATGGGCGACGTGAAGGCGTGGAACCTGAAGGTCACGGTGCTGAACGCTGCGAAGGAGCCGGTGGGCAGCAACATCGTCGCCTGGATCTCCGCCGACAACCGGAAGCTGCCCGTCAAGCTGCAGGCGAGCCTGCCGGTCGGGAAGTTTGCGCTGTCACTGCGCACGGTCGAGTAGACACCAGCCGCGTCCGGACAGACCGCTGTGAAGATCACGCTCAACGGCGACCCCTACGAGCTTTCCGGCCCGGTCACCATCGCGGAGCTGCTCGCGCAGCTCGACATCGATTCTCGACGCGTTGCGGTGGAGCACAACTTCGTCGTG
Source organism: uncultured Acidobacteriota bacterium (assembly GCA_963748265.1). GTDB lineage: Bacteria > Acidobacteriota > Vicinamibacteria > Vicinamibacterales > CAVVIG01 > CAVVIG01. The sequence continues at coordinate 23,661 of CAVVIG010000013.1, forward strand.
CTCAAGCGCGCGACGTTCGACACCACGCGCGTCGACGAGGGGGATCAGGTGGAGATCGTGAACTTCGTTGGTGGGGGATGACTCCGTAGTCGCAAGTCGCAAGTCCCAAGTCGCAAGTCCCGAGGCTCTATACGCAAGTCGCGACTTGCGAGCCGGTGGAACCCGTGCGCTAAGATCGCCCTATGGATAACCTCGTCATCGCCGGACGCGCTTTCTCGTCGCGGCTCATCGTCGGGACGGGGAAATATCCGTCGCATACCGTGATGGCGCAGGCGCATGCTGCGTCGGGCGCCGAGATGGTCACCGTCGCGGTGCGCCGCGTCAACATCTCCGACCGCACCAAGGAGTCGCTGCTCGACTACATCGACGCTGCGAAGTTCTTCCTGCTGCCGAACACCGCCGGGTGCTACACGGCCGACGAGGCAGTCCGCACAGCGCGCCTCGGACGCGAGGCCGGGCTCTCCAACTGGGTGAAGCTCGAGGTCATCGGCGACGAGCGCACGCTTTTCCCGGACAACGAAGCGCTGCTCGAGGCGACGCGCATCCTGGTGAAGGAAGGGTTCGTCGTCCTGCCCTACACCAGCGACGATCCAATCGTCTGCCGCAAGCTGGAAGAGGCGGGAGCCGCCGCGGTGATGCCGCTCGGGGCGCCGATCGGATCCGGGCTCGGCATCCAGAACGCGAACAACATCCGGATCATCCGCGAGTTCGCGAAGGTGCCCGTGATCGTTGACGCGGGGGTCGGCACCGCGTCCGATGCGGCGCTGGCGATGGAGCTGGGCGCGGACGGCGTGCTGATGAATACGGCGATCGCCGGCGCCGACAACCCGGTGGCGATGGCGGAGGCGATGAACCTGGCGGTCCGCGCGGGGCGGCTGGCCTTTACCGCAGGGCGGATTCCGCGCAAGGCCTACGCGACCGCGAGCAGCCCCGTGGCCGGCCTCGTCGGCCGATAGGATGTAGCAGTCCCGCGCCTCACCAACCTCACGAACCTCACGAAGGCGCGAAGACCCGAAGAAGCCACAAGAGTTCTTCGTGCCCTTCGTCCTTCGTGAAAATTGATGCCTGCCAGCGGCCGGAACGGTGACGGCTTCACGAGGCTAGGAAGCGGCGACGAGCTGATCGAGCTCGAAGTGCAGCCGCTCGAGCGACACCCGCCGGTCCGCACACAACGCGCGCAACTCCTCGAGGCGCTCCACGTCGATCAACTGCGTGAGGACAACCAGGTCGACGCGCCCCTCGGTGATGAGGGTCGTGAGCGTGGCGTAGTTCCCGAGGACCGAGTAGCCCTGGAGCTGAGCGCGCTCCAGCCGTGGATCTTCAGCGATGAAGCCGATCATGCGGAAGCCGCCCGGCCGGGTCCTGAGGATGTCGCGAACGGCACTCGCCCCCACGTCCCCGGTGCCGTAGATCACCACCCGAAGGCCTCGCTGGTTACGGCGGTGCGCGAACTCGCTCATCAGCCGGAACGACGCCCGCGACCCGGACAGCAGCAGCATCAGCAGCGCGGCGTAGATGACGAACACGCCGCGCGAGTACTCCTCGAACCGGTAGGCGTACACCAGCAGGCTGATGTTGACGGCGGTGCCGAGCGCCACGCCCCTTGCGAACGTCACGCCGTCCATCAGGCCGAAGTACTGCCAGACGCCGCGATAGCCGCCCGACAGGAAGAGACTCATCAACTGGACGCCGAGCACCAGCGGCAGCGACTGCAGGAACCGCGGGAAGTACAGCCCGAAGGAGTCGCCTCCGAACCGGAGGCGGTACGCGGAGTAGTACGCGATCGCGATGAGGCACAGGTCGAGCAGGACCTCCGCGATCCGCCGGCGATAGACGAAGTTCACGACGAGCGGCGTGATCCGCCCCGGCCGCTTCAGCGCTTGATCGTCTTCGTCGTACACGCGCACGCGGGCGAGATACACCGCGAAGATGGCACTCGCCAGCACGAAGATCGACGCGGCCACACCAGGCACGTCGTCGTTGTAGTACTTCAACGCGACCCCGAGCAGGCCGCCGAGCGCCGCCAGCGCCCACAGCGCGAGCACGGCACCTCGCTCCGAGAGTCCGATCGCCACGAGCCGGTGTGATGAATGGTCCCGGCCGCCCTGCGCGGCGCTCCGACCGGCCAGGATCCGCGACACCGTCACGAGCGTCGTGTCGAGGATCGGCATCACGAGGATCAGCGCCGGCGCGGCCACGATGGACAGCATGCTCGTGGGCGCATCGGTCTGCATCGGCGACGCGAGCGTCAGGACCGACAGGTTGAGGCCCAGGAACAGGCTGCCGCCGTCGCCCATGAAGATCGACGCGGGATGGAAGTTGTAGATGAGAAATCCCGCGGCCGCCCCGAGGAGCAGCGCCAGGTGCACGCGTCTCGGGACCGTCCACGCCACTGAGGCGCATGGCGGCCAGGACGCCCGCGCCGGCGATAAGGCTCAGGCCGGCGCAGAGGCCGTCCATGTTGTCGAGCAGGTTGAACGCGTTCGTCAGGCCGACGATCCAGAACACGGTGAGCAGCGTGTCGAGCGTGAGGGACGACACCCACCCGAGCCGGTAGTTGAAGAAGACCAGGAACGACGCGACGGCGATGACAAAAACGAGCTTGCTGACCGGCTTCAGCGAGACGAGATCATCGGTGAGGCCGATGATGAACACGGACGTCGCCGCGACGAAGAGCACAGGCAGCTGCACACCGATGAATAGCAGGTGCAGCGCCAGCACCGTCACGGCGATGCCAACCCCGCCCAACAGCGCGGTCGGCCGGGCATGCCAGCGGTCCGCACGCGGGACGGCGACGTAGCCGAACCGGTGTGCGACCGATCGGCAAAGTCGTACCAGCACAACTGACGTCGCGAAGGCCACGAGCGCGTAGGCGGCGAGCTGGATCATTGCGGCGAGTGGCTCATCGTACCGGCTTTTGCCGAACGTACAAATACCAAGTTCTCACGCCACGTCCGCTTCCAGCGCGGCAGTTCGGCCGTGCACGGCCAGCGCGCCCAGGGCACGGCGCGCGGGTCAGTTCTGTCGTGACCATGCCAGCAGGATGAACAGCTGCCACACCTGATCGGCACGGCGGCTGCGTCCCGCGATGAAGTCGTCCCAGAGCTGGCGCGCGGGGGCCGGATTCAGTCCCAGTCGTTCGAGGTCGGGCCCCGTGCAGTAGCGATCCATGTCCGCGCGTAGAGGGCCGCGCATCCATCGCTCGAGCGGGACACCGAACCCCATCTTGGGTCGATCGATCAGCGCGCGCGGAACTCTCTTGTATAGAAGGTCCCGCAGCGCGATCTTCGTGCGGTTCCCCACGCGCTTCATGGACGCCGGCAGCGCCAGCGCGAGCTCGACGACGCGGTGGTCCAGCAGCGGGGCACGCACTTCCAGGCTCACGGCCATCGATGCACGATCCACCTTCGTCAGGATGTCCTCGGGCAGGTACGAGACGAGGTCGAGCAGGAGCGGCCGCTCCGTCGGGTCCACTCGCCCGGTCCGTGCGAGCACCTCGGCGTACAGCTGCGGCGACTTCGAACGGCTGCCTGTCGCGGCTTCGATCTCGTCCTGGCGCCACCACGTCACGAATCGCGCGTACGTGTCCCCGTCGTCGCTGCGCAGGATCTGTCCGATCCGGCGCAGCCGTCGCGTCGGCATCAGGTCGGCGACGCGTGCCAGCGAACGGCGCACGATCTTCGGCTGCCCGAGCAGCCACTGCCCGTTCGCATGATGGACGTAGCGCGGGTATCCGGCGAAGAGTTCGTCCCCTCCGTCGCCGGACAGCGCCACGGTGACGTGCGCGCGCGCGGCCTTGGACACGAGATAGGTCGGCACCGCCGAGGAGTCGGCGAACGGCTCGTCGAACATCGCCGGCAGCCGGTGTACCACGTCCAGCATGTCGGCCTCGTCGCACGACTGCTCGTGATGTTCGGTCCCCAGGTGTTTCGCGACCGCCGCGGCGTGGTCGGCCTCGTTGAACTCGGGGTCGGCGAAGCGGATGGTGAAGGTGCGGACGGGACTCCGGCTCTGCTCCTGCATCATGGCCACGACGAGCGAGGAGTCGATGCCTCCCGACAGGAACGCGCCGAGCGGCACGTCGGCGATCATCCGCTGCTCCACGGCCAGCGCGAGGCGCTGTTCGAGCTCGCGGGCCAGATCCCCGGACGGGCGGCCCGCCGGCGACAGCGCGAACGCGAGCGGGTCCCAGTAGCGCGTGACGCGCGTGACGCCTTTTTCCCACGTCAGCTGGTGCGCGGGCGGCAGCTTGTGCACGTGCGTGTAGATGGTCCCTGGCGACGGGACGTACCCGTACTGGAGGTACAGGCGGATGCTCTCCAGTGAAATGTCGCGAGCGAGCCCGCCATCGTTGACGAGCGACTTCAGCTCGGACGCGAACCGGAGCAGCCCGCCGTACTCGGAGTAGTAGACCGGCTTCTTGCCGAGGCGGTCGCGAACCAGCCACAGACGCTGCTGCGCTTCATCCCAGATCGCGAACGCGAACATACCCGCGAAACGATGGATGCTGTCGAGCCCCCAGGTGTCGTACGCAGCGAGGATGACTTCCGTGTCGGTCTGCGATCGAAAGCGGTAGCCAGCCGATTCGAGCTCGCGACGCAGCTCCAGGAAGTTGTAGATCTCGCCGTTGAACGTAATCCACAGGCGACCGCCGTCCCACGGCATCGGGTTGTGCCCGAGCGGCGAGAGATCGACGATCGACAGCCGGCGATGGGATAGCGCAACGTGGCCGTCGGGTGACGTCCAGACGCCGCTGTCGTCGGGACCCCGATGTTCGAGGCAGTCCGCCATCCGGCGAGCGCGCTCGGCGAGAGAGGGTCCGGGAGGCGGGGCGACTGTCGCGAGTCCTGCTATTCCACACATGGCTGCGAGTCGGTCTCCCTGGCTTCCGGCTCTGCCGACGGCACGAACTCCCGGTTCGCCGCCCTGACCCACAACCCGGCGACGCGCGGCGCCCATGCGGCCAGCGAGTAGTCCTGTTCGACCCGCCGGCGCCCGGCGGCGCCGAGCCGGTCGCACAGCTCTCGATCGTCGGTACAGGCGCGTCAACGCCTGCGCCCATTGGCCGTCTTCGGCGAGCAGGCCCGTCACCCCGTCGTCCACGATCTGGCAGTTGGCTCCGACAGGCGAGCCGATGACCGGCCTCCAGCACGCCATCCCCTGAATCAGCTTGAAGCCACACTTGCCCCTGGCAAACGGCGTGGCCGGCAGCGGCATGATGCCGACGTGCGTGCGCGCGAGGGCCTGCACCTCCGTCTCCTCGGACCAGTCGACCCACCGGATCCGCAGGTCGCCGGCGTCGAACCGCGTCGCGCCAATGGCAACGAGCTCGACATCGCGTCCGCGCGCGAACCCGGCGAGCTCGTCGATCACCGATCGCAGGTGCGGAGTCGTCGCAGGCGAGCCGATCCAGCCGATCGAAAACGGCCGCGACGGGAGGACCGCGGGCTCGGTCGGATAGCGCGCGAGGTCGACGACCGTCGGCACGAGTGCCACGCGATCGCTGAACCTCCGTGCGTAGGACGCGAGATACTCGCTGCCGGCGCAGTTCAGTTCAGCAGACGCCATCAGCCGCCCCAGCTTCGTGCCGAACAACCTTCGGACGAGCGAGGACCGGTGCTGATCGTAGGCGTGAAAGATCGCGTCGTCGAAGTCGACGACGAACGGGACCGCCAGTGCGGCGAGCAGACGCTCGAACGCGTGTGGCAGGAACGGCACGAGCTCCACGTGCACGACGACAAGGTCGTACTGCCGCGCACGCAGCAGCGTCGCCACCCGCGTCAGCAGCGCCTGGCCCGTGCGCCACATCTGCTTGCGCCCGCGAAGCACCGCGGACGTGTACTCGGTGTCGAAGAACGGGGCGACGTCACACTCAACGCCCTGGCGTTGCAAGTACGGGACGTACTGGAGGAACCGGTGACGGCAGCTCGCCGCCTGGCGCGTGTGCCGTGGAAGGATGAGCACGCGCACGCTTCAAACACCCCGTGTGACGGCGATAATCCGTTTCAGCATTCGCTGCGATGTTCCGCCCGCCCGGACCCGTGCTGCAGTGTGCGAGTTCAATCTCAGGCGGGAAGCTGCAGCGCTGCGAGCCGTGCCTTCCAGAAAGGCCGGCCAGTAACATCATATGGCGGGTCGTCCCGCGACCGCACGCCGCATGCGGCGCCTGCCGGGAGATCGGTGCCGACAGGTCCGCGCAGGCAGGCATGGTACAGTGCGACGGGCGCACCGAAACGCGCACCGGGGAAAGGATTCGGGGAGCCGCCGAGCAGATGACCGACGCAATCCTGGGGCTCCTGACATGCCCTGGCTGTGAGAGGACCTTCGATCCGTCCAGTCGATCACCGGAAGAGCTTGTGTGCCGCAGTTGCGGCCAGCGGGTCCCGGTGATGAACGGCATCCCGCGCTTCGTCGACACGCCCGCGACCGATGAAGCACGCCGCACGCAGGCGAGCTTCGGTTACGAGTGGACGCACTTCAACGACTGGCGCCCCTCCGGCTCCACGAACTTCAACGACTATTTCGCGGGCGTGGACCTCGGGTCGCTGCGCAACGCGCTGGTGCTCGATGCAGGGTGCGGCATGGGCCGCCACGCAGTGCAGATCGCGCCGCACGTGCGGGCGCTCGTCGCGGTCGACTTCAGCCTCGCCATCGAGCAGGCGGCGAAGAACACGTCGCCGCACCGGAACGTCTCGTGCGTCCAGGCCGACCTGACCGCCCTCCCGCTGCGCGACGCCGCCTTCGACTACGCCTACTCGCTGGGCGTGCTCCACCACATTCGCGACACCGAGGCGACGCTGCGGCGGCTCGTGTCGAAGGTGAAGCCGGGCGGACGTGTCCGCGTCTACCTGTACTGGAAGCGCGCGGGAATTTCGGGGGCGCTGCTGTCGCTCGTGTCGGCGGTGAGACGCGTGACGACCAGGCTGCCGCTGCCGCTCCTTCGCGTGCTGTGCTGGCTGCTGAGCGTGGTGCTCTATGCGGGGGTGATTCTGCCCTACAAGGCCCTGACGGCGATCGGCGTCCGCGCGCACGCCGGCTGGCCGCTGTTCGTCTACTCAAAGTATCCGTTCACCGTGCTCTACAACGACCAGTTCGACCGCTTCTCCGCGCCGATCGAAAAGCGCTACTCGGCCGACGAAGTGCGCGCGCTGCTGGCCCGCGCGGGGCTGACGGACATTTCGGTCCAGCCCTGCTTCGGCTGGGTGGGCGAAGGCGTCAGGACCGCCTGATCGGCACGCGTGAAGATCGTCCGCATCATCGCGCGGCTGAACGTCGGCGGCCCCGCCCGCCATGTCACGCTCCTGAACGAGGGACTCCAGGCGCGCGGCCACCGGACACTCCTGGTACACGGTGCGCTCGACGAGGGCGAGGCCTCGCTGGAGGGTCCCGCCGTCGCCAGCGGCATCCCGATCGCGCGCACCGAACACCTCGGCAGGCGGGTCAGCGCGATGAGCGACCTGCGCGCGTTCGCGGCGGTATTGCGCGCGATCTTCCGGGAACAGCCTGATGTCATCCACACGCACACGGCAAAGGCGGGCGCGCTCGGCCGTGTGGCGGCGCTCGTCTACAACGCCACCAGGCCACGCACGCACCGTGCGCTCGTCCTGCACACCTTTCACGGGCACGTCCTCGAGGGCTACTTCTCGCCCGCGGTCAGCCGCCTCGTCCGCACGACCGAACGATGCCTGGCACGCGTGTGCGATCGGATCGTCACCATCTCCCCGCGCCAGCGGCTCGACATCGTCGAGCGCTTTGCGATTGCCGACGCAGGCAGGACGATCGTCGTGCCGCTCGGCCTGGCGCTCGAGGCGTTCCTCGCCCTTCCTCCGGGCGCCCCGGACCTGCGATCGGAGGTTGGCGTTGCAGCCGGCGACCTGGTCGTCGGTTACGCGGGCCGCATGGTTCCCGTGAAAGACCTGCAGACACTGCTGCGCGGGTTCGCGCGCGCCTCGAGAGAGGTGCCCGCGCTGCGGCTCCTGCTCGCCGGTGATGGTCCGGATCGCCCGGCCCTCGTGCGCCTCGCGAGCGAGCTGGGCGTCGCGGATCGAGTGCGTTTCATCGGGTGGGTGGACGACCTGCCCCGCTTCTACGCGACCGTCGATGTGTTCGCGCTGTCGTCACTGAACGAAGGCACGCCAGTGGCGGCCATCGAAGCCATGGCTGCCGCGCGCCCTGTCGTCTCGACGGATGTGGGCGGCGTCGCGGACGTCGTGGAGGCCGGCGTCAGCGGGCTGCTGGTACCGGCGCGCGACCCCGAGGCCCTGGCGCGTGCGTTCGTCCAGCTCGCGCGCGATCCGGCGCTCCGCGAGCGGATGGGGGCCGCGGCGCGCACGCACGCCGCGACGCACTACTCACATCTGCGGCTGGTGGATCGGATCGAACAGGTGTATGTCGAGGCGTTGTCCGCGAAGCGTGGTGTCGCCGGCTCGCCGGTCGAGCGCCGTACATAGGGTCCGGCCTTCAGGCCGGGACCAGGTTACAGCCGGACGATGTTGGCGCCGGCGTGCCCCTTCAGCGCATTCCGCGTATCGACGACGAGCGGAAGGGCGGCGAGCTTCGAGCGGTCGAACGCCGTGTGGTCGGTGGTGACGACCGCGCAGTCATGTCCGGCGGCCAGCGCCGTGTCAAAGTCAATGGACGACAAGCGATGGCTCCCATCGTTGAGGGCCGGCACGTAGGGATCGGTGTAGGTGACGATCGCGCCGCGACGCAGCAGCAGCTCGAGGATGTCGAGCGCCGGCGACTCGCGCATGTCGCTCACGTCGCGCTTGTAGGCGACGCCGAACAGGTGGATGCGCGATCCGTTGATCGGCTTCTTCGCCGAGTTCAGCGCCTCGGCCACGCGCTGGACGACGTACTCCGGCATCGAGCCGTTCACCTGCCCCGCCAGCTCGATGAACCGGCACTCGAAGCCGCTCTGCCGCGCCTTCCACGACAGGTAGAACGGATCGATCGGGATGCAGTGCCCGCCGAGGCCCGGGCCCGGATAGAACGGCATGAAGCCGAACGGCTTGGTCTTCGCCGCGTCGATCACTTCCCACACGTCGATGTCCATCTTGTGGCACATCAGCGCGATCTCGTTGACGAGCCCGATGTTCACCGCGCGGAAGGTGTTCTCGAGCAGCTTCACCATCTCGGCGACGCGCGTCGAGCTGACCGGCACGACCGTTCGACACGACCGACGCCGTACAGCGCAGACGCCGCCTCGGTGCTCGCGGGGCCGACGCCGCCGACGACCTTCGGGAATCTGCCGCGTCGTGAACTGGGCGTTGCCCGGGATCGACCCGCTCGGGCGAAAACGCCAGGAGGAAGTCGACGTCGGCCTTCAGCCCGCTCGGCCTCGAGCATCGGCTGCACGACCTCGTCGGTCGTGCCCGGATAGGTCGTCGACTCGAGGATGACCAGCTGGCCGCGGCGCAGCGTCGCGCGCCACCGCTTCGACCGCCTTGACGATGTACGAGAGGTCGGGATCCTTGGTCTTGCGGAGCGGCGTCGGCACGCAGATGTCGATGACGTCCATGTCGCCGAGCTGCGCGCATGTCGGTCGTGGCGCGCAAGCCGTCCGGCGCTGCGACCTCGGCGGCCAGCTCGGCGTCCGGGCACGTCGGGGATGTAGCTGCGTCCGGCGTTGATCTGCGTCGGTCTTCGACGCTGTCGACGTCGAAGCCGGTGACGTCGAAGCCCGGCGCGCGCGAATTCGACCGCGAGCGGCAGGCCGACGTAGCCGAGGCCGATGACGCCGATCGCGCGCCTGTCGTGTCGCGGATCCGCTCGAGAAGTCGTGCGTCGGCGTCCATCAGGGTCGATCGGCCGCGTGCCTGCGACGGCGGCGGGCCGCGCTCAGGCGCTCGAGGTCGGCGTCGACCATCATCTCGACGAGCTGCTTGAAGTCGACGCTCGGCGTCCAGCCGAGCTGCTGCCGCGCCTTCGTCGCGTCGCCGAGCAGGTGATCGACTTCGGCCGGGCGGAGGAGCGCCGGATCCTGGCTGCACGTGCTTCTGCCAGTCGAGGCCGACGCGCGCGAACGCGATCTCGATCGAGCTCCTGCACCGAATGGCTGACGCCGGTGGCGATGACGTAGTCGTCGGGCGCGTCCTGCTGCAGCATCAGCCACATGGCGCGCACGTAGTCGCCGGCGAAGCCCCAGTCGCGCTGCGCGTCGAGGTTGCCGATCGACAGCGTGTCGGTGCAGCCCGAGCTTGATGCGCGCGACGCCGTCGGTGACCTTGCGCGTGACGAACTCGAGGCCGCGGCGCGGCGACTCGTGGTTGAAGAGCATGCCCGACACCGCGAACAGGTCGTAGCTCTCGCGGTAGTTCACCGTGATGTAGTGCGCGAACACCTTCGAGACGCCGTACGGGCTGCGCGGGTAGAACGGCGTCAGCTCGGTCTGCGGCACCTCGCGCACCTTGCCGAACATCTCGCTCGACGACGCCTGGTAGAACCGGATCGTCGGATCGACGCGGCGGACCGCGTCGAGCATGCGCGTCACGCCCTGCGAGTTGAACTCGCCGGTCAGCATCGGCTGATCCCACGACGCCGGCACGAACGACATCGCCGCGAGGTTGTAGAGCTCGTGCGGCCGCACTTCGTCGATCAGCCGGAGCAGCGACAGCTGATCGAGCAGGTCGGCCGGCTTGAGCGTGATGCGATCGAGCAGGTGCTCGATGCGCCAGGTGTTCGGCGCGCTCAGGCGGCGGATCATGCCGAAGACCTCGTACCCTTCGTCGAGCAGCAGCTCGGCGAGGTACGAGCCGTCCTGACCGGTGATGCCGGTGATCAGCGCGCGTTTGGCCATGCACGACTCCGGAGATTTCACGACGACAAAAGTCCCCGGATTGTACCGACGTTGTACGGATGCACGCCGGAGCCGCACATGGAAGCAGATCGACGTCGCCGTCATCGGCGCGGGCGTGACCGGGCTCGGCCGCGGCGCGCGCCATCGCCGGCGCAGGCCGATCGGTCTGCGTCCTCGAGCGCCATCCGCGGCCGGGGCTCGACACCAGCACGCACAACAGCGGCGTCATCCACGCCGGCCTCTACTACCCGGCCGGCTCGCTGAAGGCGACGGCTGTGCGTCGAGGGACGCGCAGCTCCTGTACGAGTTCTGCGCCGCCACGGCGTGCCCGCACGGCGCTGCGGCAAGCTGATCGTCGCCAGCGACGAGCACGAGGTCGCCGAGCTCGAAGCGCTCCTCGCGCAGGGGCGCGCCAACGGCGTCGAGGGCCTCGAGATCGTCGACCGCGCGTTCGTCGCCGCCGCGAGCCGCACGTGCACGCGGTCGCCGCGCTCTATCTCGCCCGAGACCGGCATCGTCGACGCCGAGGCGCTGGTCAAGGCGCTGCTCCGCACCGGCCGAGGCGACGGGCGCGATCTTCCTGCCCGGCACGCGCGCTGGTCGGCGCCGAGCCGCGGACCGGCGGCGATCGCGCTGCGCACCGAGCGCGAGACGATCCTCGCCGGGCAGGTCGTGAACGCCGCAGGCCTCTATGCCGACGAGGTGTCGCGGCATGCTCGGCGGCGAGACGTTCACGATCTACCCGTGCCGCGGCGAGTACGCGGAGCTCACGCCGGCAAAGCGTCGCTGGTCAACGCGCTCGTCTACCCGCTGCCGCACCTCGGCCACGGGCTCGGCGTGCATCTGGTGCGGACGACCGGCGGCGCGGTGTGGCTCGGGCCGACGATCCGGTATCAGGATCGCAAGGACGACTACGAGAGCGATCGGCTGCCGCTCGAAGCGTTCCTCGAACCTGCCCGGCGGCTGCTGCGCGGCGTCACGCTCGACGACCTGCGGCTGTCGGGCAGCGGCATCCGCGCCAAGCTGCACCCGCCGAACGAATCGTTCGCCGACTTCATGATCCGCCGCGATCAGCGTGAATCCGCGCGTCGTGCAGGCGGCGGGCATCGATCGCCGGGGCTGACGTCGTGCCTGGCGGTCGGGGAAGCTGGTGGCGGGAATAGTGGGCTGACGAACTCAGAACTTAGAAGTTGGAACTCAGAACTGGACGAACGTCACGAGGGTGCGAAGGTACCGTGCTCGAGCGCCTCCTGCCACGTCGGCATCGCGACGCCGACCGCGCTCGACGAGCTTCGCGTTCGACAGCGCGCAGTACTGCGGACGCGCGCGCCGGCAGCTTCACGTCGGCGACGCTGCACGACCTCGAACCGGGCGGCGACACCCAGCAGCGGCGCGGCCTCCTGCGCGAACTCCAGCCAGGTGCAGGCCCGGTGTTCACGCAGTGATACAGGCCGGCGCGGCGCCGCCGTTCGAGCAGCTGCCGCGTCGCGCGCGCGGCGTCGAGCACGTAGGTCGGCGACACCGTGCGATCGCTCGAACACCCTGCGCGGCCGCCCGCCCGCAGCGCCGTCGACGATGCCGGCGACGCTGCCCTTCGGCCGGCGCCCGCCGGCGCGCGCGCCGAACAGGCTCTCGACCCGCAGCACGTAGCGCGCGCGGCGCGTCGAGCGCGAACCACTCGCCGAGCAGCTTCGACGCGGCGTAGACGCTGCGCGGGTTCGGCGTCGGATCCTCTTCGAGTACGGCGTCGTCGCCGTGCCGTCGAACACGAAGTCGCTGCTGTAGTGCACCAGCGCCGCGCCGATGCCCGCGCGCCGCGCGCGCCAGCGACCGCACCGCGAACGCGTTCGACCTGCAGCGCCGTCGACCGGATGATCCTCGGCCGCGTCGACGGCGTTGTAGCCGGCGCAGTTGACGATCGCGTCCGGCGGCGCCGCGGCACGATCGCGCGCCGACGCGCCGCGGCGTCGTCGGTGATGTCGAGCGCCGCATGGTCGAACGGCGACGACCTCGTGGCCCGCGCCGCACTCGTGCGACCATCGCCGCCCCGAGCTGACCGCGCGCTCCGACGACCGCGATCCGCATCACGCGGCCTTCGCCGGCTCCGACGCGAACGCCCGCATCCGCTCGTCGTCGAACACGCCTTCCCAGCGCGCGACGGCCGCGGTGGCCATGCAGTTGCCCATGACGTTCACGGCGGTGCGGCCCATGTCGAGAATCTGATCGATGCCGAGGAGGATGCGCCGCGCCTTCGAGCGGCAGGCCGAACGTGCGTCAGCGTGCCGGTGAGCATCACCAGCGCCGCCGCGCGGCACGCCCGCCACGCCGTTGCTCGGCAGCATCAGCGTCAGCATCATCGCCACCTGCTGCCCGACGGTCAGCGGAATGCCGGCGAGCTGCGCGACGAAGATCGCTCGCCAGTCGACAGATAGAGCGTCGAGCCGTCCTGGTTGAAGCTGTAGCCGGCCGGCAGCACGAAGCCGACGATGTGCTTCGGCACGCCGAAGCGCTCCATCACCTCGAGCGCCTTCGGCAGCGCCGCTTCCGAGCTCGCCGTCGAGAACGCGATGAGGAACGGCTCGCGGATGGCACGCAGGAACGCCGAAGAACGGCACGCGAATCAGGTACGCCACGCCGCCGACGACAATCAGCACGAAGAGCGCGAGGCCGAGGTACATCACGCGCGACCAGCTTGCCGAGCGTGAACAGGATCGCCGAGGCCCTCGCCGCCGACGGTCGCGGCGATGGCCGCGAACACGCCGATCGGCGCGAACGCCATCACGTAGCCGGTGACACTTGAACATCGCCTGCGCGGTGCTCTCGAGCACGTCGACGCACCGGCCTGCCCTTCGGCGCCGATGGCCGCGACCGCCGCGCCGAAGAAGGTCGCGAAGACGACCAGCTGCAGGATGTCGCCGCGCGCCATCGCGTCGACGACCGAGGTCGGGAAGACGTGCAGGAAGATGTCCCACGCGCTGCTGCTGGCGTCTGCGCCAGCGATGCCGCGACCGCCGTCGTGTCGCCGCCGAGCGGCATCGACAGCCCGGCGCCCGGCTTGAAGCAGGTTGACCAGCACGAGGCTGACACGAACGGCGACGATGCGTCGTCGCCACCTGGAAGTAGACGATCGCCTTGAGGCCGATCCGGCCCGGTCGATCTTCAGGTCGCCGCTGCCGGCGATGCCGACGACCAGCGTCGAGAACAGCAGCGGCGCGATGATCATCTTGATCATGCCGCAGGAACGCGTCGGCGAGCGGACGGACGGCGACGCCGAACGCCCGGCGCAGAGGTAGCCGACCGCGATGCCGAGCAGCGAGCCCGATGAAGATCTGGCGGTGGCGCCGGGCAGGCGGCTGCCGGACGCCGGCCCGAGCGCTGGCGCGTCACCGCCGTCCGGATCATGCGCGGCGACGTCCGACGGCCGCCTGCCGGCACGAACTCGGCGATGGCGCGACACCACCGTCTGCTGCTGCTCGAGCGGTCAGCTCCGCCGTAGATCGGGATCGCGAGGCTCTGCTGCGGCGGCGCGCTCGGCGTGCGGGAACTCGCCGGCGCGGTAGCCGAGGCTCTGCGAAGCACGGCTGCAGGTGAAACGGCACCGGATAGTAGATCTCGTTGCCGATGCCGCTGCTCGTCGAGGTGGCGCTTGAGGCGTCGCGATCGCGGCATGCGGATGACGAACTGATTGAAGATGTGGCGGCGGTCCGCGCGGCTCGACCGGCAGCGTCGACGCGCTCGAGCAGACCGGCGTCGCGGAACAGCGCGACGGTAGCGCGCCGCGTTGAGCCGCCGCGCCTCGGTCCACGCCGGCGAGGTGCGGCGCCTTCACCCGCAGCACCGCCGCCTGCAGCGCGTCCATCCGGAAGTTGCGCGCCGACCAGGTGATGGTAGTACTTCGGCTCCATGCCGTGCGTCCGCAGCAGCCGCGCGCGGTGCGCCAGCGTCGGCATCGTTGGTGGTCACCAGCCCGGCATCGCCGAAGGCGCCGAGGTTCTTGCTCGGGAAGAACGAGAAGCAGCCGAAGCGCGCCGATGCCGCCGACCGGGCGGCCGCGGTAGGTCGCGCCGATGGCCTGCGCCGCGTCTTCGATCACCGGCATGCCCGGCCGCGGCCGCCGCGGCGAGGATCGGATCCAGGTCGGCGCTCAGGCCGAACAGGTGCACCGGCAGGATCGCCTGCGTCCGCGGCGTGATCGCCGCGCGCCATGCCGCGCCGGGTCGATGTTGAACGTCGACCGGGTCGATGTCGACGAGCACCGGGCGCGCGCCGACGCCGCGCGACGGCGCCGGCGGTCGCGAAAAACGAGTAGGTCGGTCGTGATCACCTCGTCGCCCGGCTCCGATGTCGAGCGCCATCAGCGCGAGCAGCAGCGCGTCGGTGCCCGACGACACCGCGATCGCATGCGGCACGCCGATGCAGCGATGCCAGCTCGCGCTCGAGCGCCGTCGACTTCGGGGCCCATGATGAAGCGCTGGCTGTCGCAGACGCGCGTGATCGCCGCGAGGATCTCGTCGCGGAGCGGCGCGGTACTGCGCCTGCAGGTCGAGCAGCGGGACGCTGACGGACTGAGCATGGCACGGCGCCGAATATTCTACCGGCGCGACTTGATGGCGGCGCGCGTCTCGCGGTCGGTCTCGCGCCGCTTGATGGTCTCGCGCTTGTCGTAGTCCTTCTTGCCCTTGGCGAGGCTGACCGCCACCTTCACCGGCCGTTCTTGAAGTACATGCGGACCGGCACCAGCGTCATGCCTTTCTCGACCGTCTTGCCAATCAGCTTGCGGATCTCGTCGCGGTGCAGCAGCAGCTTCCGCTGCCGCAGCGGCTCGTGATCGGCGTAGCCGCGGTGCGAGTACGGGCTGATGTTCACGTTTAGCAGGAACACCTCGCCGTTCTCGACGCCGCGCGAAGCTGTCGCGCAGGTTGACGCGCCCCTCGCGAATCGCCTTCACCTCGGTGCCGAGCAGCACGATGCCGGCCTCGAACGTCTCGAGCAGGTGGTAGTCGTGGAATGCCTTGCGGTTCTCGGCGATGTTGGCCTGCGCCAGCTCGCGTTCGGTTTTTTCGCCATCGCATCGATTACCGCTCACGAAGACTCGACGACCACGAAACGAGCGTAGCCAGATCGTTCGCCGACCTCGCTCAGTGTAGTAAGAGCCTGCGTGATGCCTCGTGTGCTTCGTGCCTTCGTGAGGTCGATTCATGGCCGCGCTGTCGCCAGCCGCGCCGCCAGCAGCACCGCCGCAATCATGCTGCCCGGATCGGCGACGCCCTTGCCCGGCGATGTCGAACGCCGTGCCGTGATCGACCGACGTGCGGACGATCGGCAGCCCCAGCGTCACGTTCACCGCCTGCGCCGAACGCCAGCAGCTTCACCGGAATCAGCCCCTGATCGTGATAGCACGCGACGACGACGTCGAACTCGCCGCGCGTGGCGCGCACGAAGACGGTGTCGCCGGGGAACGGGCCCGGCGACGTCGATGCCGCGCGCGCGGCACGCGGCAATCGCCGGCTCGATGGCGTCCTGCTCCTCGGCGCCGAACAGCCCGTGCTCGCCCGCGTGCGGGTTCAGCCCGGCCACCGCGATGCGGGGCCGGGCGATGCCGAACCGCGGCAGCTCCCGCGCCGTCAGCGCGATCGTCGCCTCCAGCGACTCGCGTGGTCAGCGCCGCGGCACCGCCGACGAGCGGGATGTGCACGGTCGCGAGCACGACCCGCAGCGACGTCGGAGTGGAACATCATCGCCACGTGCGGCGCGCCGGTCAGGTGCGCGAGCAGATCGGTGTGGCCGCGTCCACGGCAGGCCGGCGAGGCGGAACGCTTCCTTGTTCACCGGCGCGGTGGCGATCGCGTCGCACCTCGCCCGACCTCGCATCCTCCACCGCGCGCACGATGAGCTCGTAGGCCGCGCGACCGGCGTCGGCGCTCAGCACGCCGGCGCGGAACGATCGTGCCGCCAGGAGGGCCGAAGAGGACCGGCTCGCATACAGCGAGCACGCGCGGGTCCGCCGCTGCCTTCGCGGCGATCTCGGGGCCGATGCCGGCCGGGTCGCCGACGGTGATCGCGATGCGCGGCCGGACCTGACCGGCATCCGCACGATCCGCTCGAGCAGCCTGCCCGAGCCGCAGCCGCCGGTGCCGCAGCCCGTCGGATTGTCGCAGCCGCCTTCGCTGCCGCAGCCGCCGTGGACGGCGCCCTTCGCGTTGGGCAGCTCGTAGCGCAGGCAGCACTTCAGCCGGCCGCACAGGCCCGACAGCTTCGACGGATTCAGGCTCAGATCCTGCTGCTTGGCCATCTTGATCGAGACCGGCTCGAACGACGTCAGGAACGTGGTGCAGCAGAGCGGACGGCCGCAGGTGCCGTAGCCGCCGAGCGCCTTCGCCTCGTCGCGCACGCCAATCTGCCGCATCTCGATGCGGGTGCGGAACTCGGCCGCGAGCTCGCGCACGAGCTCGCGGAAGTCGACGCGCGCTTCGGCGGTGAAGTAGAAGACCAGCCGCGAGCCGTCGAACGCCTGCTCGACGCGCGTCAGCTTCATCGCCGAGCCCGCGCTCGCGGATCTTCAGCAGCGCGATCCGGTAGGCCTCCTTCTCGCGCTGCTGGTGCCGCAGGCGCGCGACGATGTCGTCGTGGGTCGCGAGGCGGACGACGCGGCGCGCCGCATCCGCCGGCGGCCGGCCGCCGCTCGGCCAGCGCTGCGAATCGTCGGCACCACCGTGCCGACGGCAGGACCGCTGGTCGGCCTGCACGACCACCGCGTCGCCCGGCCGCGGCAGCGTCGGCGCAACGGGCCTCGTCGACGGCGTACGTCTGCGCCCGGCCGACCGGCGTCAGCTTCACCGACACGAAACGCAGGGGCCGGATGCTCACGTCACCCATGATCAGAGCTGCAGCACCAGCCAGTCGGCGACCAGCTTCACGCCGGCGTTCCGCTCGAGCGCCACCAGCGCACGAGTCGATCGGCGCTGAAACGCCTGCACGCCGCGCTCGCCGCGAAGGGCGGCCTCAGGCGCTCGAGCGCGCGGCACCACGTCGGCGTTCGCCAGGACGGCATGGTCGGCTCCGATGCGGCGAGCAGCCTCGACGTCGCGCAGCAGCGACGCCATCGCTCGCAGGTGACGTGGCCAGCTGGTGCACGCTGTCCCGGCACCGTCTGTCGACCAGCTCCTTCGCGCTGTCGACGCGGCGGCGCGGATCGTCGCTCAGCGCCGCTGCGTCCAGCACGCGCATGGCCACGTCGCGCGCCTCCACCAGCTCGCCGGCGCGTCGCCTCGAGCGCGCGCCCGATGCTGCCGTCGGCGATCGCTGCGACCGCGTGTGCCTCGACTTCGCTCCGGCCGCTGCCCTGCAGCGCCGCGGCCACCTCCTCCGGCGACGAGCGGCCGGAACCGGAGCTGCGGGCATCGCGACCGCACCGTGGGGAGCAGCAGCGTCCGGACGCGACGTCACCAGCATGAACACCGACCCGGACGGCGGCTCCTCGAGCGTCTTGAGCAGCGCGTTCTGCGCCGCCGGCACCAGCGCGTCGGCCTGGTCGATGATGACCACGCGCCGCCGCCCCTCGAACGGACGATAGCCGGCGCGATCGATGAGGTCGCGGACGGCGATCGATCTTGATCGTGCCGCTTGTCGTCCGGCTCGAGGATGGAAACGTCGGGGTGAACGCCGCGGGCGATGCGCGTGCAGGCGGCGCAGGCGCCGCACGCGTCCTGCACGATCGCGTCCGCAGAGCCGTCAGGGGCCGGCGAACGCGCGGGGTTCAGGCAGTTGAGTGCCTGCGCCGTTGCGAGCGCGGCCAGGCGCTTACCGACGCCGGCGGGGCCGGCCAGGATCAGGCTCGGCGGCAGCGTGTCGCGCGCAATCGAGCGCGAGAGCAGCGCGACGAGCTTCCGGTGACCGATGATGTCTCGAAACGGCATGAGCGAGGCCAACGCCTCGCATCGTATCACTGCTTGCGGTCTCTTCTTCGCGTCGCCGTCCTCGTCTCCGAATCGTCGTCGCGGCCGCCGCCGAAGAC
This sequence comes from uncultured Acidobacteriota bacterium, assembly GCA_963748265.1. Taxonomy (GTDB): domain Bacteria; phylum Acidobacteriota; class Vicinamibacteria; order Vicinamibacterales; family CAVVIG01; genus CAVVIG01. The sequence continues at coordinate 42,473 of CAVVIG010000013.1, forward strand.
GCGCGACCAGAAGCCGCGCTTCTTTTTCGGCTGCTCCTCCGCGGCGGCGGCTGTGGTCGTATCGGCGGCCGTGACAGTCGCCGGCGCTGACGGCGGCAGCCCGGTGTCCTCGAGCCGCGGCGCCGGCGGCTTGTCGTCGTCACCCCTGAAGACCGAGGCGATCGCGCCGAAGATGCCGCGCGACGGGTGCAGGTCGCACTCGGAGGTCGGCTGGGTGCCGTTGGCGAAGTACTCGGTGTAGACCATCGAGCGGCGCTCGAGCGCGACCGTCCGTCGCTGACGACCTCGACGTGCGTGCAGCCGTCCACTGGCGAGCTTGCCGGACAGGCGGCAGACTTCCTGCGGTGACGACGCCGCGCGGCTGCGACAGCCATTCCGGCTTGTCGCCCCTGGTCGCGGCCTTCATGAACGACGCCCAGACCGGCACCGCGACGTCGACGGCGAATCCGCTCGCGATGATCGTCTGCGGCTGATCGAAGCCGACCCAGACGCCCGTCACGAGCGTCGGCGTGAAGCCGACGAACCAGGCGTCGTGGTAGTCGTTGGTGGTGCCGGTCTTGCCGGCGGCCGGCAGCGTGAAGCCGAGCGTGCGTGCGCGTGCCGCGGTGCCGGCGTTGATCACGTCGGCCATCATGTTCGACATCAGGTAGGCGGTGACGTCGCTGATCGCGCGCGTGCCATGGTCCTCGGTGGCGAACAGCACGGTGCCGTCGCGATCCTCGACGCGCCGGATCAGCATCGGCTTCGGCACGATCGCCGTCGTTGGCGAAGGCGGCATAGGCGGCGGTCAGCGACTGCAGCGTGACCTCGCCCGATCCGAGCGCCAGCGACGGCACGCTCGGCACGTCGCCGACGCCCAGCGTCTTCGCGTACTCCACCGTCTTCGGGATGCCGACGTCCTGGAGCAGGCGCACCGCCGCGCGGTTGCTCGACGTGCGCAGCGCCGCCCGCAGGCTCATCGAGTCGGACGTGGAGTGCTCGTCCTCCGGCGTCCAGTCGCCCTCGAGCGTCGCAATCGGCTCGTTGAGGTTCTCGATGATCGTCGCGGGCGTGTAACCCGCTTCGAGAGCGGCCGCGTAGACGAACGGCTTGAACGCCGAGCCGGGCTGCCGCTTCGCCTGCACGGCGCGATTGAAACTGGCTGTCGGCGAAGTCGCGGCCGCCGATCATCGCGCGCACGTGACCGGTCTTCGGGTCCATCGCGATCAGCGCGGCCTGCAGCGGCTGCTGTCGGATCGGGCTGCGGAGCCTTCGTGCGCCGGGCGGCGGACGCGCGCCGCTCGCTCGATGCGCCTTCAGCCCTGCGTCGACGGCCGTCGTCGGCCGCGTTCTGCATCGGCATGTCGATGGTCGAGTAGACGCGCAGACCGCCCTGGTACACGCGCTGCCAGCCGAAACGCTCGACCAGCTCGCGCCGCACCTGTTCCTTGAAGTACTGCACCGTGCGGCTCCTCCGCACGGAGGTCGTCCTGCAGCGCCGGCTTCGACCGCGCGAGCCGACTGCCAGGCATGCCGTGTCGATGGCGCCGGTCTCGCGCATCACCTGGAGCACCACGTTGCGCCGCGCGACGGCGCGCTCGAGGCTGACCGTCGGCGCGTAGATCGACGGCGACTTCACCAGCCCCGCAAGCAGCGCCGCTTCACCGATGCCAAGCTCCGACGCGTGCTTCCCGAAGTAGCCGCGCGACGCCGCTTCGACGCCGTAAAGCCCGTCGCCGAAATACACCTTGTTCAGGTACAGCTCGAGGATCTGAGGCTTCGGTGTAGAGGCGCTCGATCCGCGCGGCGAGCATCGAGCTCCTGCACCTTGCGGCGTAGCGTCTTGTCCGGCGTCAGGAAACTCTGTCGCGCGAGCTGCTGCGTGATCGTGCTGCCGCCCTGCGCGAGACGTCCCGCGCCGGAGGTTGGCGAACAGTCGCCGAGCCGATGCGAACGAGGTCGAAGCCGCCATGGTCGATAGAACCGCTGGTCCTCGATGGACAGGATCGCCGACGTGAGCGTCGGCGACACCTGCTCGAGCGGCACCTCGATCCGCTGTTCCTTGTAGATCGTGAAGGCCAGCCGGTCGTTGCGGTCGTAGACCGCCGTCGCCTGGTCCATTTCGCCGATCCGGCGCAGCGCCTCGATGTTGGGGAGCCCGCTGAGCACGCCCGCCACGAGCCAGGCGACGAGACCGAACACGAGAACCATCGCGGCACCGGCGCCAAACGCCACGTTGCGAAACAGCCGCGGATGCGCCGCGCGGACGCGGCTGAACTGACGTTTCCAGTTGAGCCAACGATCGTTCAGGGGAGTCACGCGCGGCCAGCACTGCAACAAAGAGTCCAGTCCCACCGACCCGAAACGCGTGGCATTTTGGTTGCACGCGCTTTGCCCGGAGGGATCGCGTGCGCAAGGGTGTTGCTGTCACGCTCACCGTTACACTCTTCACGGTCGGTGGCTACGCCGGTCGCCCGCGCGACCCTGTCTCTCCCCCGGCGGAATCACCCGCTGTTCATTCGACTCACTCGACTCATTCCACAGCTCAAAGCGATGCCGGCCCGGACGAAATGTCCAGCTCGCCGATGCCGTTCGATGAGTCTGCGGCAGAGCAGAGAAGGGACGTGTACGGGAACGACATTACCGACGCGGTGGCGACCTACAAGCGCGACGCGTCGGGAAGTGTGTATGAGGAACACTCGCCGCACACGGAGGTTCCTCAGCTGAAGCCGCCCACGAGCTGAGCACGGCGCGCGATGACCTACCTCACATTTCTGGCGTCCATTCTGCAATGACATCCGCCAGGAGGGGACGCAATGAACATCCGTTTCACGACTGTGGCATCCGCGCTCGTCTGCGCGCTCGCGGTCGGCGTCACGCCCTCGCCAGCCGCCGCTGCGGAGGACGAGGTCACGCTCCGCGGCTGCTTGATCAAGGGCGACGGCGATGGCGCCGGGTATCTCCTGAGCAACGCGCCCGGGAGAGCCGGCGTGGCAACGTTCGGCGGACGCGAGGATTCAGCCCGATGCGGTCGGCACGTCCGGCGGCTTCGAATCGATCTTCTACTGGCTCGACGACGATGACGACCTCGCGAAGAACGTCGGTCACCGCGTGGAGATCGTCGGCGACGTCGAAGGCGATCTCGACGACGGCGAGATCGAGATGGATCGCAAGGACAACTGGACCGAGCTGACCGTGAAGTCCGACGGCCGGAGGATGAAGGCGAACGTGCCGAATAGTTCGATCGTCCCCGCGCCGGGCGATGGCGGCGATCGCAAGGTCCGCGTGCTCGTCAGGAAGGTGGACGTCGAGCAGGTGCGCATGCTGTCGCCGGTCTGCGGCGACGCGGCGCGGTAGCAGTACCGACCTACAACCGACGGCCAGACGCACGAACACCGTGGGGCGGGGTTGAAAACCCGCCCTGCACCTGCGCTTGACTCAGTGAGGGAATGGCTTGGGGAGTTCCAACATGCCGCCCGGCGGGATGTTGGCGGGGTCGACGGGACTCGAACCCGCGGCCTCCGGCGTGACAGGCCGGCGTTCTAACCAACTGAACTACGACCCCAAGACGTTCGTCTGCCCCGGCGCACCCGGATGCAGCGTGTGCGAACCTCGAATTTATCAGAGCGCCCGGGTTTCACCAACCGTCAAATCGGCAGCCGTCTTCACGGCGTCAACCTGCGATCGTCATTCCGGGAGTCGAACGTGGTGGGCGGTACAGGACTCGAACCTGTGACAGCCGGCGTGTAAAGCCGGTGCTCTACCACTGAGCTAACCGCCCGGCCCGATCACTACGGCGTCCCAGCTGTCCGCCAAAACACCCCATTATACGTTGCCTTCAACCGAGCAGCAACACGGCGAGGACGACGCCGCCCACCGCACGATACTCGCGATTGGCCATCGCCTGCGCGAGCGCAAAGCGCCGCGTCGCGGCTCGGCATCACGCGCGCCCGGCGCGCCGCTGCGGTAGCGATCGTACGCGTCGCCGAACTTCTGGCGCAGAAACGCCTCTTCGCTTCGGATCGCCGCCGTGATCGTGGTCGCCAGGTAGAGCGATGACGACCACTGCGACGATCGGGCTGCCCGATGCGACCGCCAGGCCGACGCCCATCACCGACGATCCGACGTACAGCGGATGCGCGAACCAGCGATACGGGCCCGAGGAGGTCACCTCGCGCGACTTGTTCAGGTGACCCGCCGCCCAGATCCGCAGCGCCTCGCCGCACGCCGCGATGAACGCCCCGGCCGCGAGCAGACGCGGGGTCGGCTGCGCAAGCCACAGGACGACGATGGCGAACAGGAACCCGAGCGGCACGCGCCACCGCGCCAGACGCGTGCACGCCGTCAGCCACGCGGCCGCCCTGCTGCCGTGAGCCGCCGGCCTATGGCGTCGAGCACCTCGTCGATCTCGATGTCCAGCAGGCACATGCTGCGGCGCCGGCACTGCCGCAGGTGATGACACTCGCAGACCGGCGCGCGCGACACCACCTGGTCCGAGTAGCCAGCGGCCCGTTGCGTTCGGGCCGCGTCGGGCCATAGATGCCGACGAACGGCGTGCCCACCGCCGATGCGATGTGCGTCGGCCCGGTGTCGCCCGACACCATCACGGCGGCGCCCCCGCGAGCGCGACGACATCGGCAATGGCCGTCGGCGGCGCCAATGTCGCGGAGCCGCCCGACGCGTTCACGACATCCTCGGCGAGCGTGTGCTCGCCAGGCCCCCACAGGACGATCGATGCGAGCCCGTGGCGTTCCCGCAGCGCCGGGGCGAGCGCACCAAAGCGCTCCGGCGGCCAGCGCTTGTTCGGCCACGCGGCGCCGGGGTTCAGCAGCGCGAACCAGCCGCCCGGCGCGGGCGATGGCATCGGCGACCGTCACCGACTGCGGCGCGCGGAGCCTGAACTCCGGCGCTGCCACCTCGATGCCGAGCTGAGAGAGAATGCCGAGGTTGATCTGCACGACGTGCCGCGTCTCTCCGGCGCGAACAGGCCGGGGCCGCCCGGATCGTGACCGCTCGGTATAGAACAGGCTCGCCAGCGACTCACGCGCGTAGCGCGACGTGAAACCGATCACGCGCGACGCGCCGGACAACCGCGCGAGCAGCGCCGACTTCATCAGCCCCTGCAGATCGATCGCGACGTCGTAGCCGGTGCGGCGCAGCTCGCCAATCGCCGCGGTCATCGGCAGGCCGCCGGTACCATGGCCGCGGTCGTCCACCACGATGTGTCGGTCGAGCACCGACACCAGATCGAGCACCGCCCGATGTTTCGCGCTGACGAGCCAGTCGATCTGCGCGTCGGGATAGGCGTCGCGCAGGGCGACCGCAACGGGGACCGCGTGGACGATGTCGCCGAGCGCGCCGAGGCGGACGATGAGGAGCTTCACGGACAGTCAGCAGTCACAGATCGCAGGTCGCAAGTCGCAGGTCGAAAGTCATGAGCCGCAGATCATCGAGTGCAGATGGCAGTCGCAGATTCCACCGTCATCAGCTGCTCTGCCTGGCGATGCGGGCGAGCAGCTCGCGCGTGGCGTGGCCCTTCTGGTCGCCGACGATCGCCGTGCGGCCGCCGTAGGTCTGCACGACCGCGCGTTCGGGCACGGTGTCGACGGTGTAGTCGGTGCCCTTGCAGTGCACGTCCGGCTTGATGGCCAGCAGCAGCCGTTCGACGGTCGGGTCGCCGAAGAGCACGACGTAGTCCACGCCGCGGAGCGCGGCGACGAGCTCGGCGCGATCGGCTGCCGGCAGGATCGGCCGCCCCGGCCCCTTCAGGCCCGCGACCGATCGATCGTCGTTGACCGCGACGACCAGGCGGTCGGCCTCCGCGGCGGCGCCCTGCAGGTATCGCACGTGGCCGACGTGCAGCAGATCGAAGCAGCCGTTCGCGAACGCGATCGTGCGCCCCGCCGCACGCTCGCGCGCGACCGCATCGGTCAGCTGTGCTTCCGTGAGAACGACTCCCATGTCAGGCCACCGATGTCTCAGCCACGACGACGCGCGTCCCCGTCCGCCGCGGCGTGATCGGACTCCACCGCGTGCGACAGCTCGTCCGCCGACACGGTCGCCGTGCCGCGCTTCATCACGACCAGCCCGCCGGCATAGTTGGCCAGCCGCGCCGCTTCGTAGAACGACGCGCCGGCGGCCAGGGCGAGCGCAAAGGTGGCGATCACGGTGTCGCCCGCGCCGGTGACGTCGGCCACTTCGTCCGAGCCGAAGATCGGCACGTGCACGGTCGGCTGCTTCGGCTGGAAGAGCGCCATGCCGCGGCTGCCGCGCGTGATGAGCACCGCCGCCATCCCGGTCCTGCGCAGGAGCGTCCGCCCGGCGCGCTCGAGCGCCGCCGGATCGTCGTCGATGTGGATGCCGAGCGCCTGCTCCACTTCCGACTCGTTCGGCGTGCACGTCGTGAGCCCGCGGTAGTCGAGCAGACGATAGCCGGCTGTCGACGAGCGATCGGAATCGGCCGGCGCGCGCGTGCCAGCGACGACCCGGCGGACTGCGTCGGCCAGCGCCGGCGTCACGAGGCCGGAGCCGTAGTCGGAGAGCAGGACCGCGTCGCATTCGCCGATCGCGCGCGACAGCGTGGCCGCGAAGGTGCTGCGACCGACTCGGACAGCGGCCAGCCGGTCTCGCGATCGATGCGCACGACCTGCTGCTTGGCGGAGTGGATGCCGCCGGCGAGGATCCGCGTCTTGACCGGCGTCCGGTATTGCCTGGCGCGCACCACCTGCCGCGGTCCACCGCGCGCGGGAACGTCTGCCAGCAGCCGGCGCCCTTCCGCATCGGCACCGACGATCCCGGCGAGTGCACGCGCGCCGCCGAGCGCCGCGACGTTGTTGGCGGCGTTGCCGGCGCCGCCGGCGCACGACCTCGGTCGCGTCGTACTTGAGGATGAGCACGGGCGCCTCGCGCGAGACGCGCGCCACCTCGCCGTAGATGAACTCGTCGGCGATCAGGTCGCCGACGACGAGCACGCGGCGTGCGCCGAAGCCGTCGATGAGCGACGGCAGTCGCGCCCTGCGCTCTGACTCGCCTGGAAGCGGGTGAACCGATCGGGCAATCAACATAGGCTATCGCTTGTTCGCAAGGATCCAGCTCGCCGCTTCGACCAGGTTGTCCACCACCGCGTCGGCCGCGAGCCCCGCCGGGGCCTGGTCTCCTCGCCCGCGCCGTAGCCGGTCCGCACCAGGACGCCGCGCGCGCCGACGGTGCGCGCCAGCGCCACGTCCACCCAGCGATCGCCGACGGCGAACGACTGCGCGGGATCGACGCCGAGCTCGCGAACCGCCCGATCGACGAGCGCGCGCCCCGGCTTGCGGCAATCGCAGGCACGCGCGTACTCGGCCACGCTGCCGTCGGGATGATGCGGACAATAGTAATACGCGTCGATGTGCGCGCCGCCGGCGGCCAGCAGCGTCGGCGATGTGGCCGTGCACCTCGCTCGACCACCGCCTCGGTGAAGAAGCCGCGCGCGACGCCCGACTGGTTGGTCACCATGACCACGCGGATGCCGGCGCGGTTGAGCGCGCGGATCGCGTCGATCGCTCCACGGGTACAGCGCGACGCGATCGGGACGATCGAGATAGCCGACTTCCTCGATCAGCGTGCCGTCGCGATCGAGGAAGACCGCGCGGCGCGTCACAGTGCGCTCCTCGGTCTGCGCCGCAGCACGGCGTCCGACGGTGATGCCGCGCATGCAGCGGTGGGTCAGCGGACACTCGCGCAGCATGCAGGGGCGGCACCAGACTCGGATGGTGCAGCACGGACGTGCGGCCCGCGCCGAGCGGACGCGTTTCCTGCTCGTTGGTCGGTCCGAACATCGCGGTGACCGTCACGCCCGAGCGCGGCGGCGAGGTGCATCGCGCCGGAATCGTTCGTGACCAGCGCGCGGACAGTGCGCGAGGACGCCCGCCAGCGCGGCAGGTCGGTCCGGCCGATCAGATCGATCGACCGCGATCCGGCCGCCGACGAGCGCGCGCAGCTCCGCGCCGGCAGCCATATCCGCCGGGGCGCCGACGAGCACCGCGGTGACACCGTCACGGGCGAGCCCCTCGACGACGCGGCGAACGAGCGCGCCGGCCATCGCTTCGCGCCGCCGTACGCCGCGCCAGGCGCGAGGGCGACGAGCGGCGTGCGACCGTCCCACCCTGCTCGCGCCAGCAGCGCGAGGCCGCGTTCGGCGCGCCTCCGCCGGCACATCGAGACGGGGCTCGAGCGGTCCGCGGCGCAAAGCCGAGCGCCGTGGTCAGATGCTGGTAGTACTCGGCCTGGTGCACGCGCGACGGCGGCGCAACCGCAGCGCGTCAACAGCGCGCCGCGGCAGTCGTGCGCATAGCCCCAGCGCTCCGGCATGCCGGCCGACCAGCGTGAGCGCCGCACTGTGGAAGGAGTTCGGCAGCAGCAGCGCCGCGTCGTACCCGCCAGCCTGTCACCGTCTCGACACGCGATCGCCGGTCGGCGAGCACGACACCGCGATCGATGCCCGGCACCAGCGGAAGAGCGGCGCGACCGCGGGGCGCGCGGCGACATCGATCGTCGCACTCTGGCGAGGCGCGGCGCACGTCGGCGATCGCGGGCAGCGCCATCACCGCATCGCCGAGCCAGTTCGGCGCGAGCACGAGAAGCCGGCGGCTCACGCCTGACTCCAGCCGACAGGATGTGATACGGTTTCGGCTTCGTATGAAACATGCCGCGTCCGACCTCGCCTGTTCCCGCCGATCCCCTGCTTTCGGTCGTCATGCCGGTGTTCAACGAGCGTACCACGGTCGAGGAGATCATCCGCCGCGTGCTCGCCGTCCCGCTGCGCATCGAGTTGATCGTCGTCGACGACGGATCGACGCGATGGCTCGGGCGAGATCCTCGAACGCTTGCACGCGGAGCTTGGGTTCACGCTGCTTGCGCCAGGCGAACGCGGGCAAGGGCGCGGCGCTCCGCCGCGGGTTTGCCGCGGTCAACGGCGACATCGTCGTCATTCAGGATGCCGACCTCGAATATTCGCCGGAGGAGTATCCGGAGCTCATCGAACTCATCTCAAGGGCACGCGGACGTCGTCTACGGCTCGCGGTTCCTCGGCCGCCACCGGGTGTTCCTGTTCACCCACTACATCGGCAACCGGCTCGTCACCCTCGCGACCAACGTGCTCTACAACACGATGCTGACCGACATGGAGACCTGCTACAAGGTGATGCGCGACGACGTGCTGCGATCGTTCACGCTCGAGTCCAACGGGTTCGGCATCGAGCCGGAGATGACGGCGAAGATCTTCAAGCGCGGCTACCGCGTCTACGAAGTGCCGATCACGTACGCCGGACGCGGGTACGATGAAGGGAAGAAGATCACCTGGACGGCGGGCTTCGTGGCCTTGTGGGTCCTGCTCAAGTACCGGTTCATCGAATAGCTGGCCGCGCACCCTGTGAAGATCGCGCTGCTGCAAATCAACCCGACCGTCGGCGACCTCGCCGGCAACGCGCGGCTGATTGCCGAGGCGGCTGTCGCGGCGCGTGCGCACGGGCGCCGACCTCGCCGTCACGCCGGAGCTCGCGCTCGTCGGCTACCTGCCGCGCGATCTGCTGCTCAGCAGCGGCTTCGTCGAGCAGAGCTGGGCGCGCGCTGAGGCGCTCGCGCGCGAGTCTGACGGCCGGGCCGCCGACGCTGGTCGGCCTGCCCGAGCCGAATCCGTCGGACGAAGGGCGGCCGCTCTTCAACAGCGCGGCGCTGCTGCAGCGGCGGGCGCATCGCGGCAGCGCTTCCGCAAGGCGCTGCTGCCCACCTACGACGTGTTCGACGAGGACCGCTACTTCGAGCCGTTCCACGGCGCGCAGGTGCTCGATCTCGGCGGGCGTGCGGCTCGGCATCAGCATCTGCGAGGACATCTGGAACGATCGCGACTTCTGGAAACGCCGGCGCTATCACCACGATCCGGTCGAGGAGCTGGTGCGCGCCGGCGCGCAGGCGATCGTCAACCTGTCGGCGTCGCCGTTCTCGGCCGGCAAGCACCGGCGCCGCGAGGAGATGCTGGGCAGCATGGCGCGCAAGTACACGCGTGCCGCTCGTCTACGTGAACCAGTTCGGCGGCAACGACGACCTCGTGTTCGACGGCCGCAGCTGCGGGTTCGACGCGCGACGGCGCGCCCGATCGCCCGCGGCCGTTCGTTCGACGCCGATGTCGTGATCTGCGACCTCGACGCGGCGCGCCCGATTGCGCCGGCGTCCGACCTCGCGCCGGAGTCGGAGATCTGGCGCGCGCTGGTGCTCGGCACGCGCGACTACGCGCGCAAGTGCGGCTTCAGCCGCGTGGTCTCGGGCTGTCGGGCGGCATCGACTCGGCGCTGACGGCGGCCATCGCCGCCGAAGCGCTCGGCGCCGGGCAACGTGCTCGGCGTGCTGATGCCGTCGCCGTTCTCGAGCCAGGGCAGCATCGACGATTCGCTGGCGCTGGCGGCGCAACCTCGGCATCGAGACGCTGACGCTGCCGATCGAGCCGGCGATGCAGGCGATGGATGCAGACGCTGCGCCGAGGCCTTCGCGCGGCACCGCGCGGGACGTCACCGAGGAGAACATCCAGGCGCGCATCCGCGGCAACCTGCTGATGGCGCTCTCGAACAAGCGCGGCGCGCTGCTGCTGACCACCGGCAACAAGTCGGAGCTGGCGGTCGGCTACTGCACGCTGTACGGCGACATGTCGGGCGGGCTGGGCGTGATCGCCGACGTGCCGAAGACGATGGTGTACCGCGTCGCGCGGTGGCTGAACGAGACGCGGGCAGGCCGACGATCCCGGAGGCGATGCTGACGAAGGCGCCGTCGGCGGAGCTGCGGCCGAACCAGACGGACCAGGACTCGCTGCCGCCGTACGACGTGCTCGACGACATCCTCGAGCGGCACATCGAGCGCCATCAGCCGGCGAGCGCGATCATCGCCGCAGGTTTCGACGCCGATACCGTGCGTCGCGTGCTGCGCCTGGTGCGGCTGGCGGAGTTCAAGCGCAAGCAGGCGGCGCCCGGGCTGAAGGTGACCGACCGCGCATTCGGCACCGGCTGGCGGATGCCGATTGCTGCCAGGCACGAGCTGTAGCTCGGCAGAGTTGGAACTCTCCAGTTCTAACTTTTCAGTTCTAAGTTTTCAGTTCGCGAGTTATCCGCCGCACCGGCTGGGAACATCGCGCGCTCGGGTTCCTGGGCGGCGCCCTGCCGATCGTCGCGCCACCGGCGATGCATCCAGAGCCAGAGCTCCGGGTGCCGGCGCACGTACATCTCGAGGACGTCGGTGCAGCGCTGCGTGAACTCGTGGATCGGATCGTCGGTACCAGGCGGCGGTGGCTCGATGGCGTGCTCGTAGATCATCCGGTACCGCCCGCCACCGATCGGCAGCGCGAACAGCGGCACGATGCGGGCTCCCGTCCTCAGCGCGAGCGCCGCCGCGACCGACGTCGTCGCCGCCGGCCGGTTGAAGAAGTCCACGTGGATGGCGTCGCGGCTCTGGATGTGCTGATCGATCAGGATGCCGACGCCCTGGCCGGCGTGCAGCAGGCGCAGCACACGCCGCATCGTCCCCTGCCGGTAGATGACGCCGTTGCCGGTGCGCGTGCGCATCCGCTCGAGCAGCCGATCGAGGGCGGGGTTGTCGAGCGCGCGCGCCATCACCGCCATCGGCTGCAGCCGCAGCGCGTGCACCATCGCCTGCAGCTCCCAGAAGCCGAAGTGTCCGGTGACGAAGAGGACGCCCCTGCCCTGCGCGTAGGCCGCCCGCACGCGCTCCTCGCCCTCGAACTCGACCCGCGCCAGCATCTCGGCGTTCGACAGCGTGCTGAACTTGAGCAGCTCGAACAGCAGGCGTCCGAAGTGCTCGAACGCGCCGCGCACGATGGCCGTCCGCTCCGTCTGCGAGCGGGTGGGAAATGCCGCCGCGACGTTGCGCTCCGCGACGCGGCGATGCGCGCGGTCGAACGTGTAGAAGGCCAGGCCGAGCCCCGCACCGCACGGTTCACGACGCCGTGCGGCATCAGCCGCACCAGCCCGATGAGTGCGCGCACCGCGGCGTACTCGAACCGATGCCTCATCGCCGGACCTCCGGGCCCGGAGGTGTGCGGGGGCGACCGTCGCTCGCATCGCAGCCCGCAGATCGCGCGAGCGCGAGCCGCGCCAGCAGCCACTCGGCAAAGCGGTCGGCCGGCTCGATCGTCATGGCGAGCGGGACCGCTGCGATCGGCATCACTGACAGGTCGAGTCCCTCGAGGCGAACAGCGTCCTTCTCCGTGGTGACGATGGCCTCCGCGCCGCAGGCACGTGCGGCGGCGCCGAGCGCCGCGACGTCGGACGCGTCGAAGCGGTGGTGGTCGCGGAACGTGCGCGTGCCCGCCACGGTCCATCCCGCCCGGCGCAGGTCGTCGAAGAATCGTTCGGGCCGCGCGATGCCCGCCATGGCGAACACCGGCAGGCCCGGTGTCAGCGTCGCGCCGGTTCCGGGGAGCGCGGCGGCGCCGAGGCGGCGTTCGACGCGGAATGCCTGCCCGACGCCCAGCTGCCCGGCGATGTCCTCCGCTGCGCGCCCGGTCGCAGTCGTGACGAGCACGGCGTCGGCGACGTGCGCATTCGTAGTGGCTCGCGCAGCCGTCCCGCCGGCAGCACCCGATCGTCGAGATCGCGGTCGTCCACCATCAGCAGGTCGATGTCGCGCCAGAGCCGCACGTGCTGAAAGCCATCGTCCAGCAGGTGCACCGTCGGCGCGAAGCGCGCTTCGGCGAGCTGCCCCGCTTCGTAACGGTCGGCGCAGACGATCACCGGTACACCCGGCAGCGCGCGAGCCAGCATCATCGGCTCATCCCCGGCGTGCGCAACATCGCACAGCACGCGGTGTCCGTCCGAGACGACCGTGGCGCCGGCATCATGCTTCGCGCGCCCGTATCCGCGGCTGAGCACACACGGGCGATGTCCACGCGCGACGAGCACCTGCGCGATGCACTGCACGGCCGGCGTCTTGCCGCTGCCGCCGACCCGCAGGTTGCCGACGCTGATGACGGCGCGGGCGAGCCGGCGCCGACGATTCGGATTGCGCGCGTACCACCGCCGCCGCCAGGTGGCGGCGGCGCCGTACACCGCGCTCAGCGCCTGCACGATCAATGAACCAGGCGGAAGGGACGGACGACGCCGCCCGGCTGCGGCAGGAGGTCGGCCACCACCGACATGGTCTTGTCCTTCGCGCCGCGGTTGGCCTCGACGAGCGCACGAGCGGCCGCGCCCAGGCCGGCGCGGCGGACCGGATCGGTCATGAGGCCGCGGAGCGTTTCTTCCAGCTCGCGGTCGGACTGCACCTGCACCGCAGCCTTGTTCGACAGGAACGCCTCGGCAATCTCCTTGAAGTTGTGCATGTGCGGACCGAAGACGATCGGCTTGCCGAACACCGCGGGCTCGAGGATGTTGTGGCCGCCGTGGTCCGCCAGGCTGCCGCCGACGAAGACGACGGTCGCCAGCTGATAGACCTGCGCCAGCTCGCCAAACGTGTCGAGCACGACGACGTCCGCGCGCGGCTCGGCGTCGATCGGCAGGTTCGATCGGCGCACGACCGTGAATCCCTCCTCCGCTGCGAGCCGCTCCACCTCGTCGAACCGCTCGCGCTGACGCGGGGCGACGATGAGCAGCGCGCCGGGCGACAAGGTGCGGATGCGGGCAAACGCGCGCAGCACCGCGGCGTCCTCCGGCTTCATCGTGCTGCCGGCGACGACGACGGTGCGCGTGGCCGCCACGCGGAAGTAGCGCAGCACGCGCTCGCGAGGACGCCCGTGCGACACCGGTGTGGGCGCCTGCAGCGAGTCGAACTTCAGGCTGCCGGTCACCGTGACGCGCCCGGGATCGGCGCCGAGGTCGATGAGGCGCCGCGCCGATTCGTCGCTCTGCATGCAGAAGCGATCGACGTCGGCGAGCACGCGGCGGAAGAGCGGCCGCACCAGCCGGTAGCGCGGATAGGAGCGCGCCGAGATCCGGCCGTTCACGACGAGCGTCTTCACGCCGCGCGCGCGGCACTCGCGCAGCAGGTTCGGCCAGATCTCGGTCTCCATCATCATGAACAGGCGCGGCTTCACGATGTCGAGCGTGCGGCGGACGATGACGCTCCAGTCGAACGGAAAGTAGAACACGCCGTCCACCTGCGGCAGGTTCTTCTTCGCAACCTGCTGCCCCGCGATCGTCGTGGTCGACAGGAACAGCCGCAGCCGCGGATAGCGGGCCCGGAGGTCGGCGATGAGCGCCTGCGCGGTGAGCGTCTCGCCGACCGAGACCGCGTGGATCCAGATCGACTGCTCCCCGTCCACGTTGAACGCGATCGGCAGATACCCGAGGCGCTGTCGCAGACTGCCGACGTATTTCTTGTAGCGCACCGCCTGATACACGAAATACGGCGAGACGACGACGAACACCAGAAGCGAGAGGAGGCTGTAGGCGAGATACATCGAGTGCGAAACGGTTGTAACCCCACTCCTGACAACGAGTTGCGGGATTCACAGTATATCTGGGCGGTTTGACCCCCCGCAAGCGCGTTCATTAACATGCCGGGGAGGCTGGGCATCGGGCCTGGCCAAAGGAGCCGCGCCAATGGCAGGTACGAGTCGGCATCAACGGGTTCGGGCGGATCGGCCGAAACATCATGCGGGCCGCGCTGGGTGACGAAGACATAGACTTCGTCGCGGTGAACGACCTCACCAGCGCTGCGACGCTGGCCCACCTGCTGAAGTACGACTCGGTGCTCGGCAACCTTCACTGCGGACGTCGAGGCCACCGGCGACGGCATCTCCGTCGATGGCGACGAGTTCAAGGTGCTCTCGGTGAGGGACCCGGCGGCAGCTGCCGTGGAAAGACCTCGGCGTCGACGTCGTGTTCGAGTCCACGGGCCTGTTCACCAAGCGCGATGATGCCGCGAAGCACCTGGCGGCCGGCGCGAAGAAGGTCGTGATCACCGCTCCCGCGAAGAAACCCGACGTCACCCTCGTCCTTGGCGTGAACGACGAGAAGTACGACCCCGCGGCGCATCACATCATCTCGAACGCCTCCTGCACGACCAACTGCCTGGCCCCGCTCGCCAAGGTCCTCCATGAGCGCTTCGGCATCCGCAAGGGCTGGATGACGACGATCCACTCCTACACGAACGACCAGCAGCTCCTCGACCTGCCGCACAAGGATCTGCGCCGCGCGCGCGCGGCGGCGCTGTCGATGATTCCGACGACCACCGGCGCGGCGCTCGGCGGTCGGCGAAGTGCTGCCGGAGCTGAAGGGGCAGTCTCGACGGATTCGCGATGCGCGTGCCGACGCCGAACGTCTCGGTCGTGGACCTGGCCGCGCTCCTCGACAAGAAGACAACGGCCGAGGAAGTGAACGCGGCGTTCACCGAAGCGGCCGACGGTCCGCTGAAGGGGATCCTCGCGGTGTCCGACCGACGAGCTGGTGTCGATCGACTTCAAGGGCAACCCGCACTCGTCGATCGTCGACGCAGCCTACACGAAGGTCATGGACGACGACTTCGTGAAGGTCTGTCCGTGGTACGACAACGAGTGGGGCTACTCGAGCCGCTGCGTCGATCTGCTGCGGCTGCTCGTCCGCCGCGGTCTCTAGCCGCGAAGACCCGCCATGGCAAAGCTGTCGATCCGAGACCTGGAGCTGCGCGGCCGGCGGCTGTTCCTGCGCGTGGACTTCAACGTCCCGATGAAGGACGGCGCCATCACCGACGACACGCGCATCCAGGCGTCGAAGCCGACCATCGACTACGCGCTCGACGCCGGGCGCGCTGGTGATCCTCGCGAGCCACTTCGGACGGCCGAAGGGCAAGGTCGAATCCCGCGTACAGCCTGCGGCCGGTCGCCGACCGGCTGCGGCCGTGCTCGGCCGCCCGGTGGTGTTCGCCGCCGAGTGTGTCGGTGAGGAGGTCGAGTCGCGCCATCGAGCAGGCACGCGCCTCGAACGCCGTCGTCCTCCTCGAAAACCTCCGGTTCCACCCGGAGGAGGAGAAGAACGACGCGGCATTCGCGAAGCGCGCTCGCGTCGATCGCGGACGATTACGTCAACGACGCGTTCGGGGCCGCGCACCGCGCGCACGCGTCGGTCGAGGGGATCACGCACTGCTGTCGAGAGGCCGGCGGCGGGACTGCTGATGGAGCAGGAACTGCGGTATCTCGGGCACGCGCTCGGATCGCCCGAGCGTCCGTTCGTCGCCATCCTCGGCGGCGCGAAGGTCTCCGACAAGATCGAGGTGATCGAGAACCTGCTCGGCCAGCGTCGATCGGCTCGTCATCGGCGGCGCGATGGCGTACACGTTCTTCAAGTCGCGCGGCATCCCGACGGGCCGCTCGCTCGTCGAAGACGACAAGCTCGACGCCGCGCGCCAGATCACCGCGGATGCGACGACCGCGGAAGGTGGCACTGGCGCTGCCGGTCGATCACGTGGTCGACCGAGCGGCTCGACGCCGGCGGCGCCGCACGAAGTGCTGGCGATCGGCGACGCCGCGATCGGCGATCGGATGGGCGTGGACATCGGGCCGGCCACCATCGCGCGTATTCGAGACGCTCGTTGCGGACGCCAGGACGGTCGTGTGGAACGGGCCGATGGGCGTCTTCGAGATCGACGGCGTTCGCGGCAGGCACCAACGCCGTCGCGCGCGCCGTCGCGCGCGTGCAGGGGACGACGATCGTCGGCGGCGGCGACTCGATTGCCGCCATCAAGAAGGCCGGCGTCGCCGAGCGGATCACACACATCTCGACCGGCGGCGGCGCGTCGCTCGAGTTCCTGGGCGGACGGACGCTGCCCGGCGTGGCGGCGCTCGCGGACAAGTAGGGGCGGACGATGCGCACTCCTGTCATCGCGGGCAACTGGAAGATGTTCAAGTCGGTCCACGAGGCGGTCGTCTTCGCGAAGGAGTTCCGCAGCCTCGTGAAGGACGTCACCGGCGTGGAGATCGTCGTCGCGCCGCCGTTTACCGCCGTGCACGCCGTCGCCGAGGCGGTGCGCAACACGAACATCGCTGTCGGCGGACAGGACGTCTACTGGGAGCGCGAAGGCGCGTTCACGGGCGAGGTGTCGGCGCCGATGCTGCAGGAGGCCGGCGCCGAGTACGTCATCATCGGCCACTCCGAACGGCGGCGGCTGTTCGGCGAGACCGACGTGACCGTGAATCGCAAGCTGCGGGCCGGGCTCGGCGCCGAGCTCTGACGCCGATCGTGTGCATCGGCGAGACGCTCGAGGAGCGCGAGGCCGGCAGCACGCTCGACGTCCTCGATCGGCAGATCACGCGACGGGCTCGACAGTCTGACCGCCGACACGTGGCCAGCTGGTCATCGCCTACGAGCCGGTCTGGGCGATCGGAACCGGACGCAACGCGACCGCCGCGCAGGCGCAGGAGGCGCACGCGCACATCCGGGCGCGGCTGCGGCAGTGGTTCGGGGCCGGCGCGGCGGAACAGTGCCGCGTCGATCTACGGCGGCAGCGTCAAGCCGGACAACATCGCCGAGCTCATTCGCGAGCCGATGTCGACGGCGCGCTCGTCGGCGGCGCGAGCCTCGACGTCCGCGGCTTCGGGGAGATCGTGACACGGGGCCGGCGGGCTGCGGTATAATCGGGGTTTCCGAAAGAGAGCGATGTTCTACTACCTGCTCGCTACGATTTACGTGTTCGTCTGCCTCGTGCTGCTGCTGGTCATCCTGCTCCAGCAGGGCAAGGGCGGCGACATGGCCAGCGCGTTCGGCGGCGGCAGCAGCCAGGCGGCATTCGGCGCGCGCGCGGGCGCGACGCTGCTGTCGAAGCTCACGACGGCCTTTGCGGTGATGTTCATGCTGGGCGCGCTGGGGCTCGCCATCATGGGTCAGCGCGGCGGTGGCGGCAGCTCGGTCCTGACCGGCAGCACGCCGCCTCCGGCTCCGGCCGCGGCGCCCGCTCCGGCGGCACCAGCTGGCCAGGCACCGGCGGCCGCGCCCGCGGAACCCGCGGCGGCGCCCGCTGCGCCCGCAGCACCGGCTCCGGACAGCAAGTAGCGGCGGCCTGCCTCGCTGAACGCTGTCTGCGACGGTGGCCGCAAGGCGGCGCCCTGTGATCGACAGCACAAGACTGTACCCTCCCGATTCGTCCCGGGCCGCACGCACCAACTGCGGCAGCGTCGAGGCGTTTCAAGCGCTGCTTCGCCGTTCGCGCGAGAGCCCGGATGAGTTCTGGGCCGACGTCGCGGGCGAGCTCGAGTGGATGCGGCGCTGGGACACCGTCCGCGAAGGACACTTTCCCACTTCAAGTACTTCGTCGGCGGCATCAGCAACCCCACGCTGAACCTGCTCGATCGCCACCTGTCGCACGCGGCGCCGGCAACCGTGCTCGCGCTCATCTGGGAGGGCGAGGACGGCCAGACGCGCTTCTTCACCTACCGGATGCTCGCCGCGGAGGTGAATCAGTGCGCCAACGTCCTGAAGGGCTCGGCGTCAGGCAAGGGCGACGCGGTCGCCATCTTCACGCCGAACCTGTGGCGAGGCCATCATCGCCGTGCTGGCCTGCTTCCGCATCGGCGCGCTCTTCAACACGGTGTTCTCCGGTTTCTCCGCCCGCTCCCTGCGCGATCGGCTCGAGTCGTACCAGCCGAAGGTCATCGTCACCGCCGACGGTGCGTGCCGGCGCGGCAGCGCGTGCCTCTCAAGGCGACCGTCGACGAGGCCATCAAGGACCTTCGCCTGCGTCCAGGCGGTGATCGTCATCCGCCGCACCGGGCGCGCCGGTGCCGATGCGCGAAGGGCGCGATCACTGGTGGCACGAGCTGATGCGGACGGCGTCCGCGGCTTGTGCGACCCGGAGCCGATGGAAGCCAACGACCCGGGCATCGTGTTCTACACGAGCGGCACGACCGGCAAGCCGAAGGGCATCGTCCACGCCGCCATGGCGTTCGTCGTCAACAACTACGTCTACGCGAAGTACCACATGGACCATCACCCGCACGATGTGCTCTGGTGCACGGCCGACATCGGGTGGCTGACCATGCACATCTGGGGCATCGTCGGGGCGCTGGCCAACGGCGTGACCACCGTGGTCTTCGAAGGCGCGATTCGACTATCCGAAGCCGGACGCTTCTACCAGATCATCGATCGCTACCGGGTGAACAAGATCTTCACCGCGCCCACGGCGATCCGCATGCTGATGCGGCACGGCGACGCGCTGATGGCGCCGTACGACCTGTCGTGCCTCGAGGTGGTGGCCGTCGTCGGCGAGCCGCTCAATCCCGAAGCGTGGCACTGGACCTACGAGACGCTGGGGCGCGGCCGCATCTACGTGAACAACACGTGGGGACAGACCGAGCTGTCCGGCTGCCCGCTCGCCGGCGCTGCGTGGCTCACGCCGATGAAGCCGGGATCGTGCGGACCGGCGTTCCTCGGGGCGGACGCTCGACATCGTCGACGACGCGGGGCGGCCGGTCGGCGTGAACAGTCACGGGAAATCTGGTCATCCGCCGGCCGTTCCCGATGATGCTGCGGACGCTCTGGCAGGAGCCGGAACGCTTCGTGCGGAGCTACTTCTCGCAGGTGCAGGGCTGCTACTTCACCAACGATGCCGCCGTCAGAGACGACGACGGCCACTTCTGGGTGACCGGCCGGGTGGACGACGTGATCAACGTCGCGGGGCATCGGCTGAGCACGATGGAGATGGAGAGCGCCATCATGGAGTGCGCCGGCGTCGCGGAGGTCGCCGTCGTCGGGATGCCGGACGCATCAAGGGCATCGTGCCGGCGGCGTTCGTCACGCTCAAGGCGGGCCAGGCCGCGTCGGCTGAGATCGAGCAGACGATCCGGCACGCAGGTCGCCGACGAGCATCAGCAAGATCGCCGTGCCGGAACGGGTTATTTTCACCGACGTGCTGCCGAAGACGCCGAGCGGCAAGATCATGCGGCGCCTGCTGAAGGAGATGATGGCCAACGGCGAGGTCGGGTCGGATCTGACGGCGCTGGAGGATCGGACGTGCGATCGAGAAGCTGAAGGCGCTGATCCAGCGGCCGTCGTTGCCCGGGTCGGCGGGCTGAAGTAAAATCAGAGGCTCCCACTTGCGGAAGTGGCGGAATTGGCAGACGCACCAGCTTGAGGGGCTGGCGGTAGCAATATCGTGGGGGTTCGAGTCCCCCCTTCCGCACCAACTTTAGATTCAACCAGTTACATCGAAATCTGATGGCTCGACCGAGGCGCCCGCGAGGGCGCCTTTGTTGTGTTTGTGCGAATGGTGTGCGAATACCTTTCGCTCACCGAATTGTGTCAGTTATGCGCCATTCGTTTTTGCGAATGGTGGTGGAACCACCCACTTGTGTCCGCCTGTCACCGGCTAGTTCACGGTGCCCATAGCGGGCGACCTGATGGACTCGCACAACTCCGCGAACACGGCCCACCGCGTGGTGCCCGTTCCCTTTTCCGCAACCGCGTCCAGATACGCCAGCAGCGGAGTTCCTGCCGGGAGAGCCAGACGCGCAAGCTGGCGAGACACCATGTTCGCCGACCACTGCCCCAAACGATCGCTGCCTCCGGAGATGCCAGTCAGCGCCGCGGAGACCGTCGCTGCCAGATCCCGCGCGCGACCACCGTGCGCTGCAAGCGAGGGCGCCCGGGAAGCAGGCACCCAGGTGTGCATCAGCGAGTGGCGTCCGATGGGAAACACCAGACGCCGCTCCCACAGCGACACGCCCATCGCGAGGAGCTGACATTCCCGGCAGAAGTAGGGCGACCACCGGGTGCCGCTCGACAACACTTCCGTGGCGCAGCACCCGCACAGGCGCGCGCGCTCGTTGAAGTCGAATCGCGGCCACTGCGCCTCACCCTGCGGACCGCAACGGCACCGCTGGTTCATCCCATCGGGCCGTCCGGCCTCGTAGAGTGCGTAGCAGGTACCGCAGACGTGGAGATACTGCAGCTCATTCCTGGACATCACGACCATTTGCAATCTCCGCCGGGAGCCTCGTACGCCAGCATCACCGCTCCACCCGCCTGTACGTCGCCGGCACCGGACGGCCGGCAGCGAGTGCCGCTTTCACCTCCCGCGCATGGCGGCACTGCCCCCGATGCTCGAACCCCGGGCAACTGCACTCGACGTCCGCATCATCGGCGGTGATCACATACTCGACCCCGGCTTGCGACGCGCTGGCGATTCGATAACGCTCAGACGACGGCCCCGATAGGACGCGAGAGAGCGCCTCGAGCGCGCGTTTGAGCGCGTCGATCTCTTCCGGGCGCCGAACCGGCGACGACGGCGCCCGTGCCGGACTGCGCGGCGGTCCGCAGATTGTCGGACGCCTCGCGCAGGAGCCGCTCGACCAGGTCGTCGTCTTCGATGCGGCGCGGCGCATCGGCAAGTCCCGGCGAAATCGCGCGGAGGGCACGCTGCAATTCGTCGAGCACGCTGCCCGGCAGGTCGCCGGCAATCGCCCCGCCCTCGACGACGGCACTGACGAGCGCGCCTTTCGTGTCGAGCACCACCTGCACGAAGTCGTCGACCGTGCCCGTCCCGACCAGATACGTCACATTCACCGTGCGCGTCTGGCCGATGCGATAAGCCCGATCCTCGGCCTGCCAGTGATTCGCGGGCACCCAATCGAGGTCGTTGAAGACGACCTGGCTCGCCGCTGTCAGGTTGATGCCCACGCCGCCGGCGACGATGTTCGCCAGGAACACGCGGACGCCGTCCTCGTTCTGAAACCGGTCCACCAGCGCCTGTCGCTTGTTCACCGGCGTGCTCCCTGTGAGCAGAACGGCCTGGTTCCCGAATGCCTTGGCGAAGGCTTGCAGCGGCTCGTCGAAGCACGAGAAGACGGTCACCTTCTCGCCCTGCTCGACGGCTCCGGACACGAAGTCGATCGTCGCGCCCACCTTCGCGACCGCCAGTTGCTGCCGCGCTTTCGTCAGGTGCGCCAGCAGTTCGGTGCGGACGCGCCCCTGCCCTTCGCCGGCGGAGTCCCCGGCGGCCTGGCCGGTGTTCCGGAGCAGGAGATCGACCACCGCGCGGATCTCGCGGGCGCCCGTCCCCGCCGGCACGTCCACGGGCAGCCACGTCCGAAGCTTGGGCGGCAGCGCCAGCACCCCTCCTTGGTGCGGCGCAGCATCACGCCGTGCAGCTGCACGGTCAGCTCCTCGAGATTCGACGCGCCGTCGGTCTTCCAGCCGTAATCGTTCTTCTCCGCCGCGCAGTAGCGCTTCGCGAACGAGAGGAAGCTGCGTCCGAGCGGGTGCCCGGCGAGCTGGAGCAGCACGAACAGGTCGCGCGGCCGGTTCGTCAGCGGCGTGCCGGTCAGCAGATACACCGCCGGTCGTCCGCTGCGGCGGCCGGCGTGCCCCTGGTCGCACGGTCGACGATCTGGCGTGCGACGCGGCTGCGCGCGCTCGTGTGGTTCTTCAGGTAGTGCGCTTCGTCGAAGACGAGACCCGCCCACGTCGCTCGGCCCAGCGCGTCGATGTGCCGCGCGAGGATGTCGTAGTTGATGATGGTCCATTCCGGCACAGGGTCCGGCACGGCGGTGCCGCCCTCGAGCACGCGAACGGACGACGCTGGCGCGATGGCCGCGATCTCACGCGCCCAGTTGCGCTTCACCGAGGCAGGGCACACCACGAGGAACGGACCCTTGGGCGACGCGTGGCGCAGCGACACGATCGCCTGGCGCGTCTTGCCGAGGCCCATGTCGTCGGCGAGGATGGCGCGGCGCCGTCCCAGGAGGAACGCGACGCCTTCCACCTGGTGCGGGAAGAGTCCATCGGCGAGCGCGGTCGCCTGGCGCCACGCGTGATCGAGATTGTCTGGCGAGCGGCCCAACAGCTGCGCGAACGCCGCAGCCTGGGCGTTGAGGGGAGTGTCTGTGTCGACGGAGATCGGGCGCTGTGGATGCATCACGCGTGTCCTTTCGATGAGTTCCGCAGGTGCGGAACGGTTTCGTCCATCGCGCATGGGTCCAGGCACGGTGCCTGGCCGGCTGGGCCACCGTAGGGGCTCCCGCAGCGGAAACAGGACGACGGTATGGCGCGCGGGTCGTGGAGCCGGTGCTCTCGCCGCGTCTTCATGCCGGCAGCGGGACGTAGCGCTGCCTCTGTGTTCTGGGCCCCGAAAATACAAAAGGCCCGCCGACTGGAAAGTCGCGAGCCTTGTGTCGCGGCTTAGATGGTTGTCGTGGCGAGTGCTCGCCAGTCGCGCGGCCCATCAAGTCGGCCCCTCACCGCGCTTCAAAAGAGTGGCATACCCGGCAGGACACGTCAACGCGACTGTGGCCAGTGATCGCAGGCGGCAGTGGAATATTTCGCAGACGTGTGCGAGTTTGTGCGAATAGAGTCGGCGCGGGCGTGCGCATCACCACGCTCCTGCCCAACATCCGTCCGCAGGATACGCGTGAGTTCACGACATCGCAGCAAATTCCCCCAACGACGCCTGAACAAGGCTTAAACCCAGCTAAAGTCTCCTCTGGTGGAATACTCCTACGCGACATGAGCATCAAGCGCGATCGTGAGCTGTTTGAGATGGTTCAAACCCTTCAGAACCCTCTGGTGTCCTTCGCAACCCGGGGTAGTGCGGACCCGCAGGAATATCGTCAGATGAGACAGGCGCTGGTCGCGAACCCAGGCATCCAGGACCTGTTGCCGTCGTTCAACCGACGACGCGTGCTGAAGGCTTCAGCCAGAGCGAGGTCGACACGATGACGAAAGAAATCCCGGCGCGTCGGCGTGCTTTGCCGGTGAACTGAAGGCAGGGCTGCTCGTCGAGCGGGGCTGCGCCACCGGGGTCCTGTGATCGCTCGCGCACGAGCGCGATAGAATCCGCCGTATGAGCCTGTACTCGGACGTGGGCGGCTTCGATCGCATTCTCGCGCTCTGCAAGGCTTGGCACGCCCGGCTGCAGCAGGATCCGTTGGCCTGGCATCCATTCGAGCACGGAACACACCCGATGCATGATGAGCGCCTCGCGGCGTACCTCGCCGAGGCGTTCGGTGGCCCGCCACTCTACACCGCCGGTTACGGCGACGAGAGCGCGATGCTGCGTGTTCACGCGGGCCACGGCGAGCACGACGAGCTCGACGAGGCCTGCCTCGGGGCGTTCGACATGGCGGTGTCGGATATCGGACTCACGGGGGAAGTCGCGCGAAGAGTGAGCGGCTATTTCCGGCGAGCGACGATGGAGCAGCGGCAATGGGGGCAGCCGGGTACAAAGGTGCCAGGTGGCCTGCCGTTCAACTACGCGTAAAACTCACCGGCTCACCGCTATGCCGACCAAGCGGCCGCGACCGCTGGCGCGCTGAGGCGGACCAGCTACAGCCCGAACACCCGAAGGACAGAAAGTCGTTGCCGCTGTGGGCCACGATTGGTGCCCACAGGAGTCCGCGTAGCCGCGAGACGACGCCCATCACCGCGCCGAAGATCAGGATGGTGGCCGCGGTGTCGGCCCCAACGTGTGCAGCGCGATCCCCCCTGGAAGATGGACGGCGAGGAACAGCAGCGACGTGACCAGTTGGCGCGCCAGACCCCGTACCACTCGGCGAGCTTCCTGAGCATGAAGCCGCGGTACGGTATTTTTTCGATGACGCCAACCATCAGCGACGTGCCGAGGTCGCAGGCACATGCCGAGCAGGTTCAGCGCCGTCAACACCAGCCCGATGGCGACGCCACGCCCGATCTTCGGACGCAAACTTCAGGTATTCGATCGGATTCACTCCGTCGATCCACCGGAGGTAAAGGAGCACGGAGCCGGTGTCGACGACCGCTGGTGATCCGGCGCTCGTCGGTGTGCTTTTCACCACGGTTACAGGAAAAAGCGGTGTGAATTCGGGCGAGTTTCGGATGCCGTTCTCGTTCGCGATTTCGTTGCTGAACTGAGTCGTGAGAGGTGCGAGGCGGTGAAGACGTCAATCAACGACGGCCTGCATCACCGCGTTCTCGAAATCACGTGTGATCCCTTCGCGCGACGGCGGAAGCTCCGCGGATGCACTACGCGGAGCGGACGCAGCTGGCTCACGCGCTCAGAATCTGATAACCGGCCCGATACTGAAGTGGAACTGCTGCACCAGTTCACCATTGAGAACCACCAGACAGCCGCCGAACTGAATCGTACCGCACGCGAATCCGCTGACGGAGGGTTCAACCAGAATGGGCAGCCACTCCGCTTCGGCACGAATGGCGAGCCTCGAGCCGAGGAATTGTTTCAGGCCGGCGCCGAAGCCGAACGAGAAGCGTGAGAACCCATCCTGTGCCGCACCAAGGTGGGTGGCGCCAAGGCTGCCGGTGAAAAAGGTCCGAAGTCCTTTCACCTCGCGAACGACGAACTCCCGGGTGAAGTCTGCATGAAACTGGTTCAGCGTGACCTCTCCGAGCGCCGTCCCGAGGACGGCCAGCGGAGGACCGAATCGCAACGTCGACGTCGCCCGAGTCCAGCGGAACTCGATGAGAGAGAAGTCATCGAAACGAACGCCGGCGGAAAATCCGTAACTCGTCGCATCCTTCCACGCGGCCTCAATTGGAGCGGATCCCTCAGGCTGAATGTCGAACGTTCCTCCCAGCCGGGCGCCGATGATCGGCGCCACCTCGAACGACTGAATCTGGACGTATTGCGCTCGAGCCGGTGCGGCGGCAGCCAGGACCGCCACTATCAAACAGCAGGAAATACGACGGAGGCGTTCGAGCGGAATGCGCATGAACCGACATTACACTCCGCGACGGACCGAGTGACGTGCGAAAGGTATCAGGGCATGCGCGCCGTGGCATGCACTGTCGCGCAAAACACCTCTCACCCTTCCCTGGCCGATGGTGTCGCCACATACCCGAAGGCCAGGCGAATTGACGTCCCGAGCCGTCGCGATTGGTTTCCACTGCCTGGCGTGCCACATCGGGTAGAGGACGGTGGCGACAGGCACGGCGAGGCCGACCAGGATGACGAGCGCTAAATAGGGGCAGCCGGAGGCGAACAGACAGGCTAC
Source organism: uncultured Acidobacteriota bacterium (assembly GCA_963748265.1). Classification (GTDB taxonomy): domain Bacteria; phylum Acidobacteriota; class Vicinamibacteria; order Vicinamibacterales; family CAVVIG01; genus CAVVIG01. The sequence goes on from CAVVIG010000013.1 coordinate 68,379, forward strand.
TTGTCCTGCGTGCGTGACGCGCGAAGCATCCCCTCGACGCTGCGAAAATTCCCCTCGTGGCAGGCGTATTCGTACATCGGCTGGGTGGTGCGACGCATCGGAAACGCGACCGTCCAGGGGGGCCGCGTCCAGACTGTCGGCGGCGATCATACGCCAGCGGCCTCGAGGCGGCTCTCTGCCGTGCGCTCCGACTCCGGCAGAAGTCTACCGGCCGTCGAGTCTCTTCATATCGTTTGGAATGCGCGTCCACCCGCTGATTGCTAATTTGTTGATCTCAACCTGAATGCATATTTATTCGCCGAGATCTAGCACGTCGGCAGCTGATATGCCGCGACGATGACGGTAATGTTGTCGCGCCCGCCATTGTCCAGCGCGCGTTGAACGAGTATCTCGCACGCCTCATGCGATCCCGGCGTGTCAGTGAGAATGTCCGAAATCGTCGCGTCGTCCACCATTTCCGTCAGCCCGTCGCTGCACAAGAGGACGCGGTCGCCGTCCTCGAGCTTCATCAGATCGATGTCCACCTTCACGCTTCGGTCGTTTGCGCCCAGAGCATTTGTCAGGGTATGCCGATGGCGCGGATCGGCCGCTTCGATCGACGGCAGCCGGCCGAGATCCACGAGGAGCTGCGCGTAGGTGTGATCCCGGGTGAGACGGTGCAGCCCGCCGGCACGAAAGAGGTACGCGCGCGAGTCTCCGACGTGCGTGATCTGCAGGTCCCGGCCAAGACTTCGTGCGACCGTCAGCGTCGTGCCCATGCCCGACAACGCCGGCTCCTGCGCCGCCTCCTTGATGAGCAACGCGCCGACTTCGCGGACACCATCGCGCATCCGGTGCTCCATTTCGCGCGCGTGCTCCTCGTCCAGCTTGAGGATCCAGTCCGGAATGGCGAGAGCGGCGTTGACGATCTCCGTGAGCGCCATGCGGCTCGCAACCTCGCCGGCGGCGTGGCCGCCCATTCCGTCGGCGACGATCATCACGTAATTCACCTCCTCGGCACGTTTCGGCGTGTCGCCGTCTGGCAGGCTCGTCATCATCGTCTCGAGCGCGCGCCCGAGGCGTATCACGAGGAAATGATCCTCGTTGTTCAAACGGATGTGGCCGATATGCGACAGCGCCGCAACGTCTATCTTGACGAGCGAAGAGTACGAAGCTGCCTGCCCGACTTTCACTGACTGGTCTACTTGATCCACCTCGAGCTCCCGTCCAGTTGTCGGTTCGGTCATCAAGGGTGCTCAGCACCTACGCCTGAGTTAGAGTCGTCCGCGCCGCCGACGCTTCCAAGGAAGCGTCCACGCCGTCCTTGGCGTCCCGGGCCGTGAAGGAAAATCGCGCCGGTCTTGCGCTTCACATCTTACAGGTCGATTCAGGCTCCTGACGGGGTCACCGCCGCCGGCCCAGCGCACTCGATTGTGGAAAATACAGATCGGCGAGAATGTGGTCGGCGGTTGTGAGATTCCACCTGTTTCGACAAAGCGTCACGTACGCACGGTGACGTGGGACACATGCGAGATGAAAATCGGTCTGGTCGGCTTCGCGGGATCGGGCAAGACGAGCGTCTTCAACACGATGACCGGCTTGCACGCGCCGACTGCGTTTGGCGGAGAGTTGCGGCTGGGCGCCGTGCGCGTGCCTGACGGGCGCATCGACGCGCTGTCGAAGATGTTCTCTCCGAAAAAAACGACTTACGCCGAGGTCACGTTCTGCGATGTCCCCGGCGAGCACGGATCGGAGAAGAAGGGGCTGTCGAAAGGGGCCCTGCAGCAGATCCGCGAACAGGATGCGCTATGTCTGGTGGTGCGCGACTTCCCGAATCCATCGCTCGACACCGGCGCCGATCCGCTGCGCGACCTCGAGGCGTTTCAGCTGGAGTGCACGTTTGCCGATCTGGATCTCGTCGAGCGGCGTCTGGAGCGGATGAAGAAGGAAGGCGGCTCGAAGCACGATCAGGCGCCGTTCGAGGTGATGAAGAGAGCGCTCGAGGAAGGCAAGCCACTACGGATGCTGTCGCCGCAGGAGCTCGATCGCGAGCCTCTACGCGGGTACGGCTTCCTGACAGACCGGCCGCTGCTGGTCGTACTGAACACGGAAGAGTCCCGTGCGGCGCAGTCGATGCCGACGCAGCTCGCACGGCGGATCGCCGCGATGCAGGCCGAGGGACTCGTGCTATCGGCCAGCGTCGAGGCCGAGATCAGCGGACTGGAGCCGGCCGATCAGGCGGCGTTTCTTCAAGACCTGGGACTCGCCGAATCAGCACTCATCCGGTTCATTCGCACGGCCTACCATCTGCTGGACCTCATCTCGTTCTTCACCGTCGGCCCGGATGAAGTGCGCGCGTGGACCATACGGCGCGGCATGCACGCACGTCAGACTGCCGGGCGGATTCACTCCGACCTGGAACGCGGGTTCATTCGCGCGGAAGTGATCCCGTATGCGGTGTTCATGCAGTACGGGTCGGAACACGCGGTCAAGGAAGCCGGCAAGCTGCAGATCGAAGGAAAGGACTACATCGTGGCGGACGGCGACATTCTCCACATTCGATTCAACGTGTAGCAGATACCGCTCACGGCAGAAGAAGCCGAGCGGGTGAGATCCTTGACCGTGAGGTGCGTTCTCAGGCAACGCGAAGGCGTGTTCTGAAGGCGCGTGTCACACCCGCAGAGCAGGTAAAGTGGACGGGCTCACATGCCCGTCATTCAAACGCTGGGTCTGACCAAGCATTATCGCGTGCCGTCATCGTCATGTCGGGATGACTGCCTCGTCGTTCGAGCGTTGCGCCGTGTGCGAGTTTGTGCGAATAGAGTCGGCGCGGGCGTGGGCGTCAGCGCGCTCCTGCGCACCATCCGTCTGCAGGACACGCGTCAGTTCACATCAGCACAGCAAATCGACCAGCTTGAGGGGCTGGCGGTAGCAATATCGTGGGGGTTCGAGTCCCCCCTTCCGCACCAACTTTAGATTCAACCAGTTACATCGAATCTGACGGCTCGACCGAGGCGCCCGAGAGGGCGCCTTTGTTGTGCTTGTGCGAATGGTGTGCGAAACGAGGCCGATTCGCTGATCCCTTCATCGGCCGATTGGGTAAACGGTCGCACTCCACGAACTTCAGAGAGTCACGGACCGACCGCGGACGGACTGATCTCATGCCGTGGTCGCCACGCCGGAAGGACGCACCCGGCTGCTCGTCGCGAACGGATCGGGCGACGCCTTGCAGGATTTCGTGGAGGGTGATCTACGTCCTTTCGCAGGTGCACGAGTCCGCGTCTTCGGCGCCAGTCTGACGTTTGACCAGAAGGGCAAGTCAGTCAACGGCGTTACCAGTTCAGGAACAAACCGAGTTCCTCGAGGAAGAGAGACCAGGCGGGCTCCTCCTCGAGCATTAAGTGATTCGCGCTCGGCAGCGAGACGTAGCGCGCGCCTGGGATCGAGGCCGCGAGCAGCCTGCCCCTTTCAGGCACTACCGCGTGATCGTGATCGCAGTGGATGACGAGCGTTGGCGTCCTTACCTGCGACAAGAGCGGCCGAACGTCGATGTCGCCGTCGCGGTCCATCAGTCGTGCCGCATTTTCCGGTGAGGTGGAGACACGCTGAAGCTCGTCGAACCACTTCTCGTGTTCCGGCGTCGCCTCGGGGAGGAATCGACAGGTGAACGTCTTACAGAACGCCGGGTTGTTGAGTCCCCATCCCAGGCGCACCAGGCTCGTGAACGCGCGCCGCGCCTCAATCTGCTCCGGCGTGCCGTAGTGGTTCACCCCGACGGCAAATGCGCCGTAGAGCACGAGTCGTGTGACGCGCTCTGGATGCCTCGCTGCGTACGCGATGGCAATGGGGCCGCCGCGAGAGATTCCGAGGAGCGGAAACCGGTCCAGCCTGGCCGCGTCAACGACCGTTTCGAGATCACGGACCCACGTGTCGAAGCTCACATCGGGCACGTCACGCTGGGACATGCCATTGCCACGCTCGTCATAGCGGACGAGCCGGTGATGAAGGGAGATCGCTGTGTACCAATGGCGCCAGATCGGGCTGCCCCATTCGAAGTCGAGATGAGTCAGCCAGTTTGACGCCTTCACGAGTGGCGGTCCGTTGCCCGATGTGGCATAGGCGAGCCGGATACCGTCGCTCGTCGTGCAGTACCGGATCTCCTGCCGCGCCTTCGCGATTGAAGCCGCGGAGGCTCCGGTCTGCGGGGCGGCCGCGTCAACCGGTGCGGCGAAGCGATAACCCACCCGCGGCACGGTCTCGATGTACTGCTGCCCTGTGGCTCTCTCCCCCAGCGCCTTCCGCAGCACCGACACGTTGTGATTCAGGTTGTTTTCCTCGACCGTTGTCTCTGGCCACACCGTGTCCAGCAGTTCCTGCTTCGTGACGAGCCGCCCGGCGTTCTCGACCAGCACCAGGAGCGTGTCGAACACCTTCAGACGCAGCGGGATCACCTCGTCGCCGCGCGACAGGCGGCGCTCGCGAACGTCGAGACAAAAAGGCCCGAAGCGATAGGCCCCTCGGACCGCGGTGTCGGCCACCAGTCGCACCTCAGGAAAGTTTCAGAAATATGCCAGCGTTCTCAAAGGACGCCGGCGCCCGCTCGATTCTAGTCTCTGGATCGCGCGGACCGAAACCGCGAGGAAAGGTAAGCCAATGCCGAAACTGCTTCCCGACCAGAGCTTCTACCCGTCGCCGACGATGGCCATGCAGGCTGCGGCGGAAACCCTTGCCTACGTGGCGCTGCTCAATCCCGACCCGACCGCCAACGACGCCCTTGCTGTGCTGGATGTCGATCCCACATCGCCAGGCTACGGCGCTCAGATCGCGCGTGTCGAGATGCCCCGCGCCGGCGACGAGCTGCACCACTTCGGGTGGAATGCGTGCAGCTCGTGCCTGTGTCCGAACTCGCCGCACCCGCATATGCAACGGCGCTTTCTCGTGGTGCCCGGCATGCGATCGTCGCGCATCCATATTCTCGACACCGCGCCCGACCCACGGCAGCCGCGCCTCGTCAGGGTGATCGAAGCCGAGGAAATCATTCGAAAAACCGGCTATAGCCGCCCGCACACCGTGCACTGCGGGCCAGATGGCATTTACGTCAACGCGCTGGGCAACGCTGACGGCAATGGCCCCGGTGGCATCTTCGTCCTCGACCCCGAGACATTCGAGATCAAAGGGCGGTGGGAGAAGGATCGTGGACCGCAGCAACTGACTTACGACTTCTGGTGGCATCTCGGTCACGACACGATGATCACCAGCGAGTGGGGCACGCCGAATATGGTGGAGGGCGGCGTGAATCCAGAGCTGCTCCTGGCCGGCAAGTACGGCAACGCGCTGCACGTGTGGGATCTGAACTCTCGTCGTCACGTGCAGAAGCTGGATCTCGGCCCCGAGCAGCAGATGGTGCTCGAGCTGCGTCCCGCGCACAATCCCAACGAGACCTATGGGTTTGTCGGCGTCGTCACCAGCCTGAAGGACCTGTCGGCGTCGGTCTGGATGTGGCACCGGGAAGGCAGCAGCCGGAATGGAACCTGGCGCATACACAAAGCGATCGAGATTCCCGCGGAACCGGCGCCCGCCGACGATCTGCCGCCCATCTTCAAGGGTTTCGGTGCCGCCCCACCGCTCGTCACCGATATCAACCTCTCCCTAGACGATCGATTCCTCTATGTCTCTTGCTTTGGCACAGGCGAGTTGAAGCAATTCGACGTGTCCGATCCCTTCAACCCGGTGGAGACCGGCTCGGTAAAGCTCGGAGGCATGATTCGTCGCCAGCCGCACCCGGCGCGTCCGGACGAACCGTTGAACGGCGCACCGCAAATGGTCGAGATCAGCCGGGACGGCAAGCGTCTCTACGTGACCAACTCGCTATATCGCACGTGGGACGACCAGTTCTATCCCGACGGCGTCAAGGGCTGGTTGGCCAAAGTGGACGCGCGCCCCAACGGCGGCATCGAGCTCGATCCCGCCGGATTCGTGGACTTCGACAGCATGCGTCCCCACCAGGTCCACCTTGAGGGCGGAGATGCGAGCTCCGATTCCTACTGCTTCGCGTAACAGGTGTGTCATGTCAAGCGAGATGACGACGTCGTGGGCGATGCTGTTGGCGCTCGGGGCCTTTCATGGCATCAATCCTGGAATGGGGTGGCTGTTTGCGGTCGCGCTCGGGATGCAGGAGCGACGTCGTGGAGCGGTGCTCCGCGCGCTCGTGCCGCTCTGTGCCGGGCATGCGCTTGCGGTGGCCTTCGCGGTCGGCGCTGCGCTCGCGATTGGGTTCGTGGTCCCTCTGGGCTGGCTACGCTGGCCGATTGCCGGCGTGCTCGTCTCGCTTGGCGCCCTCGGCCTCTTTCGTCACCGGCACCCGCGCTGGGCGGGCATGCGCGTGAGCATGGGTGGGCTCACGGTCTGGTCGTTCTTAATGGCCACCGTTCACGGTGCCGGGCTCATGGTGGTGCCCGTGTTCATGGGCATGTCGATGTCCGGAGCGGGGGAACACGCGCACCACATGCCCGCCGTAGGAGCGGGGGCGGGGGCTGCGTTCTTCGCCACGGGCCTGCACGCCGTGGGCTACCTGTCGGTCACGGCGTGTGTCGCGGTGCTGGTATTCGAAAGGCTGGGCGTCGGCATCCTGCGGCGCGCGTGGTTCAACCTCGATCTGATCTGGGCCTCGGCGCTCGTCGTGACCGGGGTTCTGACGCTGTCGTTATGACAGGAGACGTCTCAGGCGCATCCTCTACGTCTTTCCGCATCCCGACGACGAATCCTTCGGACCTGCGCGAGCCATGGCCGCCCAGAGGCGCCAGGGGCACGAAGTCTACCTGCTGACCTTGACGCACGGCGAAACGACCAACGTTCGGCACACAAGTGGGGTGGACCCTCGAACAGATGGGCGAAGCCCAGGATTCCGACCAGCTTGAGGGGCTGGCGGTAGCAATATCGTGGGGGTTCGAGTCCCCCTTCCGCACCAAGACACACAGAGGCCCGGTTTCCCGGGCCTCGCTCCAGGGTCGCGACCTATCCCACGCCCCCTCGCCCATATACTCAACACTTGGCGCTGACAGCTGGTAGTCGGCTCGGCCCGTATGAGATCGCCGCACAGATCGGCGTGGGCGGTATGGGCGAGGTCTATCGCGCGACCGACACCAACTTAAAGCGCCAGGTCGCCATTAAGGTGCTGCCCGCATCGGTCGCAGGGGATGCGGAGCGTCTCGCGCGGTTCCAGCGGGAAGCGGAAGTCCTTGCTGCGCTCAACCATCCTAATATCGCGCAGATACACGGCCTCGAAAGATCCGACGGCACCATCGCGTTGGTCATGGAACTGGTCGAGGGGCCTACCCTCGCGGACCGGATCGCGCAGGGTGCCATCTCGGTCGATGAGGCCCTGCCCATCGCGAAGCAGATCGCCGAGGCCCTCGAAGCCGCACACGAGCAGGGGATCATCCACCGCGATCTCAAACCCGCCAACGTCAAAGTGCGGCCAGACGGCACGGTGAAGGTGCTCGACTTCGGCCTGGCAAAGGCGATGGAGCCGGCTGCCGCCATGTCGCCGATCGTGTCGCAGTCTCCGACCATCACCTCTCCCGCCATGATGACCGGCGTCGGCATGATCCTCGGGACCGCCGCGTACATGTCGCCGGAGCAGGCTCGTGGCAAGCCGGTGGACAAACGCGCCGACATCTGGGCGTTCGGCTGCCTGCTCTATGAAATGCTCGCCGGCAAGCGCGCGCTCGAAGGCGACGAGGTATCAGACACGCTCGCCGCGGTCTTGCGTCAGGACATCGACTGGAACGCCCTTCCGGCATCGACGACCGCAGTGCGGCGCCTGCTCGTGCGGTGTCTCGAGCGGGATGTCAGACGACGGCTGCGCGACATCGGCGAAGCGCGGATCGTGCTCGAGGATCCATCCGCGCTGGCGATGTCAGAGGGAGGGAATGCCTCACTCGTGATTTCGCGGATGCCGTTGTGGCGCCGCGCGATGCCGGCGGCCGCAGCGACAGTTACAGGTGCGCTGCTGGCAGGCCTTGGCTTTTCGCTCCTCTCTCAGCCGGCTCCGGCCACCGTGGTTCGCACGACGATCTCCACGACCGAGGGCACCGCATTGGCACTGGAGGGCACCGATCGCGACGTCACCATCACCCCCGACGGATCACGAGTCGTCTATCGCGGGGCTGACAACCAGATTCTGGTACGGGCCCTCGATCAACTCGAGCCGATCGTACTGAGCGTTGGGCCAGGCCCTGGCCCGCGAGGCCTCTTCATCTCGCCCGACGGACAGTGGGTCGGGTTTTACAATGGAAACGCGTGGAAGAAGGTGTCGATCGCCGGGGGGCCGCTCGTGGACGTGGCCGCTGGCCAGGGTGTGCCAAGGGGTGCCACCTGGGGCCCGACCGGCACCATCATCTTCGCGACGTTGTCGTCTGATATCGGCCTTCAACGTGTGTCGGCGGGAGGCGGCGATGTCACAGTCCTTACCAGGCCCAAGCCCGAGCAAGGTGAGCTCGATCACCTGTGGCCCGAGTTTCTGCCTGGAGGCAACGCCGTCCTCTTCACGATTACTCCACTCTCGGGCAACATCGAGGACGCGCAGATTGCGGTGCTGGATCTTCAGACCAGGTACGTGGAAGGTCCTCCTCCGCGGCGGCAGCCATGCGCACTACGTACCCACCGGACACCTGGTGTACGGGGTTTCAGGAACGTTGCGCGCCGTGGCGTTCGACCTTCCACGGCTGGCGGTCGCCGGGACGCCTGCGCCGGTGTTGGACGGCGTGGTGACGACCGCGACGGGCGCCGCCGACGTTGCGGTGGCGGCTAACGGCACGCTCGTCTACGTCCCGACCGCGGCGGCCGGCGGTGGCGGGCAGACCGTCGTGGCGGTGGATCGGCAAGGACGAGCGTCATCGTTGCCTGCTCTCGGGCCGGGCGCGTACCGCGACATCCGGGTGTCACCCGATGGTAAGCGGCTGGCACTCGCCACCCAAACGGATATCTGGATTTACGATTTTGCCCTCGCCGCGCTGAACCCGCTGACGACCGACGCCGGGCAGGATACGCAGCCGATTTGGACGCCGAATGGTCAGCGCATCGTCTTTACGTCGAACCGAGCGGGCTATCCGGAGCTGTTCTGGCGGGCGGCGGACGGGAGTGGCCGCGACGAGCGGCTCCTCTCGCGTGCGGACGATCTCTTCGACCTGCGCGCCAGCAGCTGGTCGGCAGACGGTAGTCAGCTCCTGTTCAGCGAGGTGTCGCTCACCAATCAAAGCGCGATCGGGCAGATTGCCATCGATCGCCCGTCCGAGGTGACCGTACTGCTGAAGAGCGACACCCGCAACGACTTCGCAGCCGTCTCTCCCGACGGACGCTGGATGGCGTACCGAGCGGCCGCGTCCGGCCGAGGGGAGATCTACGTCGAGCGATACCCTGAGCTCGGACAGCGGCAACTCATGTCGACGGGCGACGGCGGCCGTATGCCAGTCTGGTCGCCTGACGGCAGGGAGCTGTTCTTTGGCACCCTCAGCGGCCGGCAGATGCTTGCGGTCGCCGTGCAGTCTGGAGCGACACTTGTCCGCGGGCGTCCGCAAGTACTATTTGAATTTCCCATGTTCGTGGCTCCGGGTGGGCGGCCGTATGACATCCACCCAGACGGACGGTTCCTGATGATCCGAAGTGCCCAGGCAGACGCCGGCGATCGGCACGGCGGCGAGCCTGATCGTGGTGCAGAACTGGTTCGAGGAACTGAAGCGGCTGGTGCCAGTGAACTGACCCACGCCGCGTCGTCCAACGACTCGGGAGCTGCGACGAACTGAATCGTCCCGTCCGAATCAGCTATGATCGGCGCTCCCTCAACGGTCACGGAGGCGATCATGCGCGAACCGTTCCGAGCCGGCTTTCTCCGCCCCCTGCTTCTGCTTGTCCTTACACTGCTTGGCTCGTGGCCGGCGGCGGCTGCGGAGTACACCGGCACGCAGACCACAGGCGCCCTGTATCGGATCGTTGTCCCCGACGCCGGCTGGAATGGGCGGCTCGTCACGTACGCTCACGGGTACGTCTTTCCACTGCCGGGCGCTCCGCTCGACTTTCACGATACGCTGCCCGATGGAACGAGTGTCGCCGATGCGGTCACCAGCCTGGGGTACGCCTACGCGGTCACCAGCTATCGGCAGAACGGCCTCACCGTGCTCGAGGGAGTCGACGATCTGAAGGATCTCGTGCACGTCGTCTTCCCTTCGGTGGTGGGGACTGCTCCGGCGGCGGTGTATGTGGTGGGCGCCTCTCACGGCGGGCTCGTCACCACCCTGTCAATAGAACAGCACCCCTGGTTGTATGCGGGCGGCGTCGCCGTCTGCGGTCCAATCGGGAGCTTCCCCGGTCAGGTCGATTACTTCGGGAACGCGCGTGTGCTCTTCGACTACTACTTTCCGGGCGTGATTCCTGGGAGTCCGATCGACATCCCTCCGTACGTCTTCTCCAACTGGGCAACGACGTACGCGCCGATGGTGGCGGCAGCGATCGCCGCTCGTCCCGCCCGCGCAGCCGAGGCCGCGCGCGTGGCTGGATTGGCGGTCGACAGCGGCAGTCCTGCCACACTGGTCGACTCCTGGATCGACGTGCTGACAAACAACGTCTACGCGACCAACGACGCGGTATCGAAGCTTGGCGGGAACCCATTCGACAACACGCGAAAGCTCTATCTCGGTTCAAGCAACGACTGGCTGCTCAACTGGCGCGTGCAGCGGTTTGCCGCCCATCCTGCTGCCCGCGGCGCTCTCCAGGATTACCAGACCTCCGGCCTGCTCGCGTCGCCGCTGGTCACCATGCACACGACGCTGGATCCTGTCGTGCCGTATTGGCATGAGGTCTCGTATCGGAGCAAGACGATCCGCACGGGCTCGTGGGTCCACCACATCAACCTTCCAGTCTTCCAGTACGGGCACTGCGCGTTCACTCGAGAGGAGCTGCTGTTCGGGTTCGCTCTGGTCAGGCTGCAGGTGGAAGGGCTGCCGTAGCGGACTCGGTGTCTGCGGCTTCGAGCTCGCCGTCCCGGCGGCGCAACGGCTGGCAGCTCCCGCGCACAGCCACGATCACTACGAGGAAACGATCTACGGGATCGAAGGCGTGCTGACATGGACCGTCGATGGCAAGCGGATCGACGTCGGGCCAGGGGCCGCGCTCTGTATTCCGCGGGGCGCCGTGCACCGGTTCGACAATCACGGCAGCCAGGACGTCAAGTGCCTGTGCGCGATCACGCCCGCCGCCATCGGTCCGCAGGTACTTCCGGGCAGCCGCGGGCGGTCCGCCTGACCGAATCAGGATGGCCGAGATCATGAGGCGGCACGGGCTGACGCCCGCGGCATAGCCCCTGGACGCCCCTCCTCGCAGAACACAGGACACAGGAGAACAGTCATGGGCGCGGTTGTCGTGACACCGGGTGCGGGTCGGTTCATCGCGGTCGGATCGGCAGGAACGGGCGTGACGGTCAAGCTCTCGGGCGCCGACAGCGACGGTCTGTGCTCAGTCTGGGAAGGTTGCGTCCCGCCCGGTACCGCGGGCGCGGGACCGCACTACCATCGCGGGCGCGACGAGTTCTTCTACGTCATCGAAGGCGAGTTGGTGCTGCGCATCGGCGACGAGACCCATGTAGCCAGGCGAGGCACCTTCGCGTTCGTCCCGCGTGGAACCGTCCACGGCTTTCACAATGCGAGCGGCGAGAACGCCGCCCTTCTGGTCATGCACCATCCGGCCGGCTTCGAGCAGTTTCTGGACGCGATGCAGGAACTGGCGGCCCGGAACGGCGGCAAGGAAGAACGCGAGGCGCTGGCGGACCGCTTCGACATCGATCCCGGCCTAGTTCTTCAAGAGCCGTGGCCAGTTCACGACTACATCGAGTGGCGGCGCCTGGTCTGTTCCGGCGTTCGCGAGCAGGAGGAAGCGCTTGCTATCGGGCGCCAGTTGCCAGCGGTGGCTGTCGCTGGTGTAGCCGGCCTGGACGGGTGCGGCGAAGAGCGCCGCTGGCGACCCGCTCGAGAATGTTGGACGCATGCTGATCGGCACGACCATCAGCGTCTGACCTGAGAAGTAGAACAGTTCCTTCCCGTCGCGGCTCCAGCGCGGCTCTGCACCTCCGCCGCTCGAGACCAGCCACTTCCCGTCGGACGCGTTGGGAAACGGCTGCACGTAGATCTCCCACGTGCCGGACTGATCGGAGGCGTACGCGACGAACCGGCCATCGGGAGAAAACTGCGCCTGCTGCTGCAGGCCAGGCGCAACGATGTACGGAACGGGTTTGCCTTCGGATTCACTCGTCATGGGAACGGCCCACAGGTCGTTGCCGATGTTGCCCGACGAAGGGGTCGAGTAGATCACCCAGCGGCCGTCGCTCGACCAGTCGTTGGCCCATGCGTTCCCGTCGAACGGGAAGAGCGGGCCTTCACTGCCGGTCCCGTCGGCCGGCTTCTGGAACGGACGGTTCACGCCGTCTCGACGAGAGTTGAAGGCGATGGTGATCCCGTCGGGCGACCAGATCGGCGTACCGCCCCGGTTGAACGTCAGTCGCGTGCGCGCACCATTCACAAGGTCTCGCAGCCAGATCTCGCCCTGCTCTCGAACATCTCCACCCTCGGCCACGGCCAGCTTCCGCCCATCGCGAGAAAGCGCGATGCTTTCGATGAGCCCCGAATCCCCAACCGGTCCCAGCGACCTTCCCTGCCGGTCGAACCACGTCGGGACGGTTCTCGGGCGGCTGCCCGGACCACTCGTGGCCAGCACGCCGTTCTCCGACGCGGACGCCGCGACTGCCCCGGCAACCACGGTCGTAGGCGCCGCAGTCACGGTCATGGCACCCAGATCAAAAGGCTGGGCGACAAGACCCGTGGCGTCGATCCCAAGGAGGTACGCGCTGCGGCCGCTCGCTGCCGGGACAAGAGTCCTTCGCGACCCGTCGGCGATCCGCTTCGGCACATCACCATCGAGCGTGCCGACGTACGTGGCGACGTCTCCGGCCTGGTTCGACCGTGTGAACAGAAACTGACGTCCGTCTGGCAGGAATGCGGGGAAGGTATCGTGTTCACCCTTCGACGCGTCCACCGTCGTGACGGGCACCGGAGTGCGATCGCTCCCGGACAGGCGCGAGATTCCCTCTCGCGCGTTCCCAAATGCACCAAGCAGGATCACTCCCTCACGATTCCAGCTTCCGCCCGCGAAACGACAATCGCACAGTGTTCGTGCGGTGCCGCTCGAGACATCGAACACTTCCGCGCCTGTGGCCGACCCCCGCATGAGATAGCGACTGTCGGCTGACCAGAAGAGGGACTCGGCTTGGGGTGCAGCCGTGGACGCCCCCTGAATCTCGCGAGCCTCGCCGGTCGCAAGCGTGCGCACAAACAAGGTCTGAAGACCGTCGGCGCCCACGCCGTAGTGCGCGAGTGTCAGACCATCGGGCGACACGGCAAACGCGGTCGTCGTCCGGTTGTAGACCTCAGCGACGCGCGGAATCTGAAAACGCACGATCGCGGGATCGGCTTCAGACGTGGCCGCTCGTGAAGACCTCGTCACGACGGCCAGCGACACCGCCAGCAGGCCGGCCGCGACCCATCCACCAACGACAACCCATCGTCGTGCTCCTGTGACTGTCGGCTGGCCGGCCGCGTCACCCGTCGCAGGGGCCGCGGGCTGCAACACGAGGCTCATCGCGTCGCCGATGTCGCGCAGTCGGCGTCTCGGATCCTTCTCCAGACACCGGGTCAAAAGGTGCCGCACGCGTGGCGGCACGGCGGCCAGTTCCGGTTCCTTCGTCAGGACGCCCGCAAGCACGTGCGAGATGGTCTCTCCCTCGAACATCTGCTTCCCGGTCAGCATCTCCCACACCACGACACCGAAGGCCCAGATGTCGGCGCGCTTGTCCACGGACTTGCCGCTGGCCTGCTCGGGCGCCATGTACGCAGCGGTGCCAAGAATCACGCCCATCTGTGTCATCGCCGGGCTCGTGATCGTCGGTGACTGAGTACGCGCGACATCCTGCAGACCGCCTGCGTGCCAGGTGGCCGCCGCAGGTGCTGGCTCCATCGCCTTCGCCAAACCGAAGTCGAGGACCTTCACCGTGCCGTCAGGACGTACCTTGACGTTGGCCGGTTTCAGATCGCGGTGCACGATGCCCTGTTCATGCGCCGCGCCGAGCGCCTCGGCGATCTGCGTCGCGATCGAGAGCGCTTCGTCGAGCGGAATCGCTCCGCGCGCGATGCGATCCGCCAGCGTCGGCCCCTCGACCAGTTCCATGACCAGCGCGGTCACGCCAGCGCTCTTCTCGAGCCCGTGTATCTGCGCGATGTTCGGGTGATTCAGTGCGGCGAGGACTTCCGCCTCGCGCTGAAAGCGCGCCAGGCGCTCGGCATCGGCCGCCACCAGCGCGGGCAGCACCTTGATCGCGACTGCTCGCTTGAGGTTCGTGTCAGTGGCCTGATACACCTCGCCCATGCCGCCCTCGCCGATTTGGGCGGCGACTTCGAAGGGACCGATGCGTGCGCCAGGTGTGAAGCTCATCCAGTCTACGTAGCGGCCACCAGGGATTCACCTGGAAGACTTTCTGGCACCAGTTCGCGCGTGGGATCCACTTGCCACCAGAGCAAGGCCCCAACCGAGAGGAATGCCACCATGGGGATGAATGGCGTGTTGTAGTTGCCGAAATAGCCGACCAGATAACCGAAGACCACTGCGGAAAGGGCCGACGCGCCGTTGGATGCGGTGTTCATGAACCCAAAGATCGCGCCGGCGTTCTTGCGTCCGACGTCGAGGCACAGAGCGCAGAGGGTCGGCTGCTGAAACAAAATTCCGCCGTAGGCACATGAAAGGCACACGAGCGCCAGGTTTCCGCTCGGCGCCAGGATGGCTGCGGTCATGGAAAGCGCCGCCGCGCTGAGCCCAGCTACGCCAAGCCAGCGGCGCCCGTTGCGCAGCCCATACCGTTTGACCATCCAGTCGCCCGCGACCCCACCCAGCCCATTCGCCGTCGCCCCGACGACGTAGGTGAGCGACGACAGCATCAGCGCCGCTTCGGTGAATCCGCGGCTCCTCACGAGATACGTTTGCAGCCACGACTGGAAGAATCCCAGGGTGTACACATAACAGGCGCCAATGGCGGCTATGCGCCAGAGCGCCGGAATGCGCAACGCCTTTGCCCAGGGCATGGCTTGGTGTTGGGAGCGGGGGTCGGAATCGATTTCGCGAAGTTCGGCGCTGCTGATCCCGGTCTTCTCATATGGCGAGTCCCGAAACCACGTGTACCAGACCACGCTCCACGCGACGCCCACAAGGCCGAAAACAAAGAAGGGCGCGCGCCAGCCATACCGGATCTGAATCGGCACGACGAGCAGCGGCGAGAAGGCGGCGCCGATCTGCGCGGTCATCCACACGATGCCCCAGGCTCGCGTGCGCCTGGCAACCGGAATCCAGCGCGCGATCACCGCGGATGCGTTCGGGTAAGCGCCTGCCTCGCCGGCGCCGAAACAAAACCGCACCAGCAGCAGGACGTAATAGTTCGACACGGTCCCAGTGAGTGCGGTGAAGGCAGACCACCAGGTGACGACGCGCGTGAGCACGCGACGCGGTCCGATGCGATCTCCCAATGCGCCGGTAGGTATTTCGAAGGCGCTATAGGAAAGAAAGAAGACGCTCGTAACCCAACCCCACGCTTCGGGGCTGATGTTCAGGGCGTCCTGCATGCGCGGGCCGGCAACGGCGATGCAGACGCGATCCAGATAGGTGATGACAGAGAGCAGCGACAGCATGCCCAGCACCCGGTGTTGATACTTCACGAAACCTCCAGGTGATGGACCGGGAACCGATCATCGTCAGTGGTTCGACGCCGCCGGGCGAGTATACACGCACGATTTGCGCCCTACTACGAACGAGGATCGACAGTGGCTGGCGCTATCAACTGCACGACGGCTCGAAGACACGAAGGCATCAAGAGATCTCGTGCCCCTTTGTCCTCTCAGCGCACGTCCGGGATCCTCGCGCGACCCTGCGCCGGCTCGAGGCTCCTGCGCCCGCGTGCGCAGGCGAGACGGGGATTCCGTAAGGCAGGCACGAACGCGGCCGGCCGGCGGTGCTGTGACATCGTCAGCCGGTCGCGAGGCAGTGCGAAAGCCGGGCGAATGGGCCAGCACAGCGGCCAGCTGATATACTGGGACATCGTCCGTTTCGACCACGCGGCTTGGCGGTTCTCGTCACGACGGTCCCCCCTTCCGCACCGACCTCATACCAATACACCAGCAGGACTGACACCGATGAGAGAGCAGTTCGGATTTCTGTGGATTCATGTCGGCTTTGCAGCGATCGTCGGCATGATCGCCGCCCTCTTCGTAATCAACTAACAGCGTCATCCCCGCCGTCTGGACGGGGGGCGAGTCCCCCGTCCAAAACCCCTTCCACGTCAGTCACTTTCCCGGAACTTCCTTCGCGACCGGTCCGTCCAACTGCCTGAGGCGGGATGCCGCGACGCCATTGGTGTCGCAACGCGGACCGTCCCTTCGACATTCACAATCCGGTTCGCTGGCATCCAGGGCCTGGTGTCTTGCTCCAGCGGATTTCGCGCGGACCGCCCGACGGCGGAATCCTGCGGGCGCCTTGTCATGTTGCGACTCTCGTCAGTAGCACGGACCTATCCGGGCGGCATCGCGGCCCTGCGCGACGTCAACCTCGATGTGCCGCGAGGGCTCTTCGGCCTGCTCGGCCCGAATGGCGCCGGCAAGTCGACCCTCATGCGAACCGTCGCCACCCTGCAGGCGCCCGACAGCGGCAGCATCACCTTCGACGGCATTGACGTCCTGCGCGACAAGACAGCGCTGCGCAAGGTGCTCGGTTACCTGCCGCAGGAGTTCGGCACCTACCCCCGCACGTCCGCCGAGCGCATGCTCCGGCACTTCGCGGCGCTCAAAGGCATTCACGGCGCCAATCAACACGAAGTGGTTGAACAGCTGCTGGCGAAGACGAACCTCTGGGACGCGCGCCATCGCAGCGTCGACACCTTCTCCGGCGGGATGAAGCAGCGGTACGGCATCGCCCAGGCACTGATCGGCAACCCGCGGCTGCTGATTGTCGACGAGCCGACGGCCGGTCTCGATCCCGCAGAACGGCGCCGCTTCCAGAACCTGCTCGCGGAGGTCGGCGAGGACGTGGTCGTGATCCTGTCCACGCACATCGTCGAGGACATCGCCGGGCTCTGCCCGTTGGTCGCCATCATGGGCCAGGGACGGATCCTGCAGCACGGCGACGCGGACGCGCTGGTGGCTGCGCTGAGCAACCGGGTGTGGACGTCGGTGGTGTCGCGGGAAGAGGCGAAGCTGCTGCGCGGCCAGTTTCCGATGCTGGCGAGCCGGTGGAAGGGCGGGCGCATGGAGGTGCGTGTGCTGGCCGACGCGGCGCCAGCGGGCATGACCCCGGCTGCCGCGACGCTCGAGGATGTGTACTTCTCCACGCTGATCGGCCACGGCATGACGGCCCATCTCGATTGAACCGTGCGCGCATTTCTTGACGTCCTGAAGTTCGAACTGCGGCTGCAGTGCAGCTCTCCGCTTTTCCTCGGGGTGCTGCTGCTGTTCTTCCTGATCCACCTGCTGACGATCGGTGAGGCCGGCATCAATCTCAGCGACAACGACCTGATTCTCCTCAACGGTCCCTCGCAGATCTTCCAGGCCGAAGTCGTGCTCGGCACATTCGGGATGCTGCCGGCCATCATCTTCATCGTGAACGCGATGGTCCGCGACTACGACAGGGCCACCGTGGAGCTCTTCTTCACGACGCCTGTCGGCAAGCTGCCCTGGCTCCTGGGTCGATTCGCGGGCGGCACGCTGTGCGCTCTGTTCGCAGGCGTGGCCGGAGTGCTCGGGACGATGGCGGGGACGTCGATGCCGTGGATCGATCCGAGCCGGGTCGCGCTGTTCGACGTCGTGCCGTATGCGGTCAGCTTCGCCACAATCGTCGTGCCGAACATGCTGATCTTCTGCGCCATCAGCTTCAGCGTGGCGGCGCTGACGCGGTCCCAGGCCTGGACGTTTGCAGTGGCGCTCGTGCTCGTCGTCTTCGAGATCGTGCTCAACCTGGCGCAGCAGGGCGGTCCATCCTGGGTGGCGCTGCTCGATCCACTGGGCGCGCTGTCGCTCGTCGAGACGACACGGTACTGGACCGTCGCGGAGCTCAACGCGCAGCTGCCGGTGACCGGGCGAATGGTTGCCAATCGGCTGATCTGGCTGACGATTGCGGCGGCGACACTTGCGTTCGCGCTCGGCCGCGTCCGCCTCGAGCTGGCGGAGAAATCAGGGACGCGACTGTTCCGCTGGCGGCGGCATGAAGCGCCCGCGACTGTCGCGCCTGCGTCGAGCGCCATCGATTACGCGGGCAGCTTCACCCCACGCGACACGTTCGCGCAGCTCGCCTCGCAGCTGGCGATCGACCTGCGCGGCGTCGTGCTGACCCCGCTCTTCGCGCTCATCGTCCTCTTCACGGTCGTCGCCAACATCAGCGAGTTCAGCGCTCTGACGGACCGCCTCATTGGCCTGCCGCTGCACCCGATGACCAGCCTGATGCTCGGGTTCATCCGCTACGGACTCCTGCAGTTCGTGCTGCTGATCCTGATCTACGACTCGGCGACGCTGGTCTTCCGCGAGCGCGAGCACCGGCTCGCCGAGATCGTCGGGGCCTCGCCCCACCCCGACTGGATCATGGCGGTTTCCAAGACCCTGACGCTGTGCGCTGAAGTCACGCTGGTGCTGATCGTGTCGATGGGGACGTCGATCGTCCTGCAGCTCTCTGCCGGCCAGCGCGAGCTCGATCTCGGCGTCTACCTGCAGAACCTGTTCATCTACAACGGCTTCTACTTCTACATGCTGTGCGTCCTCTCGGTGTTCGTGCAGGTGATCAGCCCGGGCAAATGGAGCGGCATGGTTCTGCTCCTCCTGGTGCTGATCGGCCTGTTCAGCATGGAGGAACTCGGGCTGGAGCACGTGCTCTACGGCTTCCGGATCCCGTATGTCGTCCACTCGGAGATGAACGGCTTCGGGCACTTCCGTCTGCCCACCGTCTCGCTCATCGTCTACTGGGGCCTGTTCTGCGTCCTGCTGCTCGTCGCGGGTCGCCTGCTGTACCACCGCGGGACCGTCATGGGGCTCCGCGAGCGGCTGCGTGACGCGCGCACCCGGATGACTCCCGGTCTCCTGGTGGGATCGAGTCTCGCCGCGGCGCTCTTCGCTGCAGCCGGCGGCTGGATCTACTGGAACACCAACGTCCTCAACCACTACGAGACGGCTGCATCGCGCCGGCAGGACCGGGCCACGTACAAGCGCCAGTACGGCTCCTGGAAGAACCGGCCGACGCCTGCCTTCAGCAGCGTCGACATGGAAGTAGACCTGTATCCCGACGAGCGGCGGCTGGAGTCGCGTGGCACCGCCACGCTGATCAACCGGAAGAGCACGCCGATCGCCGAGCTCCTGGTCTCGAGCGATCCGCGCCTGCGAATCGATACCGTGTCCCTCGACGGTGCGACGCTCACGCACGAAGACACCGCACTCGGGGTCCGCGTGTACCGAACTGCGGGAGCCGCTGGCTCCCGGCCGCAGCATGCAGATGCAGTGGACGGCGTCGCGGGTGAATCGCGGCTTCGTCAACGCCTGGCCCGACAACGAAATCGTTGCCAACGGGACCTATGTGACGCTGACAACGATCGCGCCGCTGCCCGCGTACGACGAGGAACGCGAGCTGACCGATCCCGGCGAGCGCCGACGGGCCGGCCTGCCTCCGGCCGCACGCCTCGCGGCGCTGGGCGATCCGGCCTGGCTGAACACGTTGGGGTTCGGCGTGGATGGCCGCACGAGCTTCCGCGTCGTGTTCAGCACGTCGGCGGATCAGACTGCGGTGGCTCCTGGCGCTTTGGAGCGGCAGTGGGAACAGGACGGCCGGCGCTACTTCGAGTACGTCATGGAGCGACCGGTCTGGCCGGCTGTCGGTTTCGTGTCCGCGCGCTACACGATCGCCCGCGGCAGGTGGAACGACGTCTCGCTCGAGGTCTATCACGACGCGAAGCACCCCTGGAACGTCCGCACCATGCTGGAGACGGCCAGCCAGTCGTTCGAGTACTTCAGTCGTGAATTCGCGCCCTATCCGCTGAAATCTTTCAGGATTCTCGAATACCCCCGTTACAGGGGCGCGGCTCAGGCCCTCGCGGGCATGACGGCCTATTCGGAGAGCGCCGGTTTTCTCACCGATCTGAGCACCTGGGCGTCACTCGACTACGCCACCGTCCACGAACTCGCGCACCAGTGGTGGGGGGGCTTCGCCTACGGCGCGAAGATGCAGGGGCGCCAGATGCTGAACGAGACGATGGCGCAGTACTCGACGCTGATGATCTTCAAGCAGCAGGGCGACCCGCAGTGGCTGCGCCGCATTCTCGCGTCCACTCACGGGAACTACCTGGAGCTCAGGAGCCGCGAGAACATCGCCGAGCAGCCGCTGATGTTCACCGAGGACCAGGGGAACATCTCGTACAACAAGGGTGCGATCGTGATGTTCGCGCTGCAGGACCTGATCGGGCCGGAGCGGATGCACCAGGCCCTGCGCAACTACCTCGACAAGTTCGGGTGGAAGGACCCGCCCTATCCGACGTCACGCGATCTCGTGAACGAGCTGCGCGCCGTCGCGGGACCGGAGTATCAGCAGCTGATCACCGACCTCTTCGAGCGCATCATCCTGTACGACGTCTCGGTCGCTGCCGCGGATGTCAAGGAGATGAATGGCGAGTACGAGGTGACGGTCGACGTCACGGCCACGCAGTTCGAAGCCGACGGGCACGGAGTCGAGCATGAAGTGCCGCTCGACACCTGGTTCGATCTGGTGCTCGTCCCGGACTCGACGAAGGCGATCGTGACGCAGGCGCCGCTCTACCAGCAGAAGCACAAGCTCCGAAGCGGCACGCAGCGGCTCGTCGTTCGCGTGCCCACGAGGCCGGGTATCGTCGGCGTCGATCCGTTCCACCTGATGATCGACCGCACGCCGGACAACAACACGTTCGTGCTGCCGCGAATGTAGGGGCGGGTTTTCCAACGACACGTCGGGTCTGAAGACCCGACGCTACACGCGATATCCACGCAGACGCGCGACCCTAGCTCAGCAGTTTGGGACCGGCTCACACGTGCCCCTCCCTCCAATTCGGCCTCCTGCCTGCTTCAGTCGAGGACAGACCGCGTCCGATGTGCGATAGTGCGGACATCGCTCCCAGGGTTCCTTTTGTCGGTGACCGTCCGAGCTTCGCCCAGCTCGCGGTGATAGCGGCCGCCGTCGCCGCTGTCGCGTCGCTGCGGATCGTTGTCGGACCGTCCAACTTCCAGGGCCTCCTGTTCGTGATCGTCACGGCGGTCGCGGCCTGGCGGGTCGGCGTGCGCGCCGGTGTCGCCGCCACGCTCCTGGGCCTGCTCGCAGCACACGTCCTGCGCGTGGTCGCAGACCCGTCGATCCTGACCAACCCCGGCTCGCTGTTCACGCGCCAGTACGTCGCCGGCATCACGTCGTACATGCTGCTGTCAGCCGCAGCGGTGACGGTTGGACGCCGCCACCAGATCACCGTGCGACAGCTCGCCGCGGCCACGCGCGAGAATCGGGAGGCCGAGCGGCAGCACACGGAGCAACTCGAAGCGGCGCTCGCCAGGGAACGCGCAGCGCGGCTGGACGCGGAGGCGCTGATCCACGAGCGCGAACGGCTCCTCGCGCAGCTCTCGCGCGAGCTTCAGCGCGCGACCGACCTCGCCGCGATCGTCGAAAGCTCCGACGATGCCATCATCGCCGCAGACCTGACGAACACGGTGACGTCGTGGAACAAGGCGGCCGAGACGCTCTTCGGCTATTCGGCCGAGGAGATGGTCGGCAGCAGCCTCAATCGGATCATCCCGGACGAACGCCACCCCGAAGATTGCCAGGTGAAAGATCGGGTCGCGAAGGGCGAAACGGTGCTGCACTTCGAGACCGCCCGGCGCCGGCGCGATGGGTCGCCCGTCGAGATCTCCCTGACTGTTTCCCCCATTCGAGACAGCGGCGGCGCCGTGGTGGGCGCCTCTCGCATCGGCCGGGACATCACGCAGCGGCGGCTCTCGGAGAAGAGCATCGCCGAACTGCAGGCGCGGCTCGTTGCGCTGACGGCGGCATCGGGCACGCTCCTGCGCTCTCTGACGGTCGACGACGTGGTGAAGGCGACGCTCGTGGTCGCGCGCGATCTGCTTCCGGCAGACGCCTACGCCGTGTGGCGGCGCCACCGCCCCTCGGGCGATTGGCGGGCCGAAGCCGCGTCCGGGCTCTCGCCGCGGTTCATCAGCTCGGTGACGCCGGACTCCAGCGCCCCGGAGATCCTCGCGCCCCTTCCGATCGAGGACGTCAGCGCGGAGCCGAGGCTGGCCAGGCGACGCCAGGCCCACGCCGATGAGGGAGTCGCGTCGCTGCTCCTCGTCCCGTTCGTCTCCGATGGCAGGACGGCGGGATCCGCGGTCTTCTACTACCGCTCGCTCCATACCTTCAGCGAGGGCGAGATGCACGCGGCGCGCGCCTTCGGCAACCTGGGATCGGCGGCGTTCACGACGGCAATCCTGTATGAACAGCAGCAGAAGAGCCGTCTGGAGTCCGAGTTCCTCGCCGAAGCGGGCATCCTGCTGGCGGACTCGCTCCAGTACGCCGACACGCTGAAGCAGCTGGCCGGCCTCGCCGTGCCGTACTTCGCCGACTTCTGTGCCGTCGATCTCGTGACACCCTCCGGGCGGCTCGAACGCCTGGCCGTCCAGCATCGCGACCCGGAGTTGACCGCCGCTGCCGAGGGCCTTCATCGCACCTACCCGGAGGATCCGGACTCGCCGTACACCGTCACGCACGCGATGAGGACCGGCAAGCCGCTCCTGGTGGAGCGCCTGCCGATGGAGCTGGCGACGACCGGCAGCGGGCGGATGCGTGCGGCGATGACGGCGCTGGGCATCCGCTCGTTCCTGATCGTCCCGATGGTCATCCGTGGCACCGGCGTTGGTGCGCTGACCTTTGCGCTGACCGGCACGGCGCGGCAATACGGAGCCGACGATCTGCGGTTCGCCAGCGCCATTGCCTCGCGCGCAGCGCTCGCGGTCGAAAATGCGCGCGCGTACGAGGCAGCCACCGGCGCGAACCGGCTCAAGGACGAATTCCTGGCGACGCTCTCCCATGAACTGCGGACGCCGCTCAATGCCGTGCTCGGCTACGCACGCATGCTGAACGAAGGCGTGCTGGCCGGCGATCGCCTGCGGCGCGCGCTTGCCGTCGTGGAGCGCAACGCGCTGGCGCTCGTGCGCCTGGTGGAAGACGTGCTCGACGTCTCGCGGCTCGCCTCGGACAACCTCCGGCTGGCGCTCAAAGACATCGACTTCAGCGCGGTCGTCGGGCAGGCGCTCACCACGTTGCGCCCCACGGCGGAGAGCAAGGGAGTCCGGCTCAGCTCGAAGCTCGATGGCCCGGCACTCCCGCTTCGGGGCGACGCCAATCGGCTTCAGCAGGTCACGTGGAACCTGGTGGGCAATGCGCTCAAGTTCACGCCCGGGGGCGGCACCGTCCACGTGGAAACCGCGGTCGACGAGACGGACGCGGTGCTCACCATCCGCGACACCGGGTGCGGGATCACGGCGGAGTTCCTGCCGCACGTCTTCGAGCGATTCAGGCAGGGCGACGCACGACTCGCACGGGAGCACGGCGGGCTGGGCCTCGGCCTGGCGATCGCCCGGGACATCGTCCGTCTGCACGGCGGCACGATCACCGCGTCGAGCACCGGACCAGGCAGCGGCGCAACCTTCGCGGTGAGGATTCCACTGCGCACGGCACCACGCGCCGCGCCGACCGCGGCCCCTTCGGCCACCATCCACGTTCGCAGTGACGAGCGGGACGATCCGCTCAGCGCCGTGTAGAACGAACGGCTACCGTTCCACGAACGATTTCAGCCGCGCCAGCGCATCGTCCCACTGGTCCGAGATCAGATCGAGGTGGCGGCGGGCCTCGGCCAGCCGTGCCCGCTCCACTTCCCAGAGACTCTCGCGCCCGCGGTGGACGCTGTGCACGAGGCGGGCCTCCTTCATCACACGCAGGTGCTTGGTGACTGCCTGCCGCGTGATGCCGCTGCCGGTTGTGAGCTTCGCGATCGACAGCGGCCCTTCGGCGCACAGCCTCGAAACGAGCGCGAGGCGCCGCTCGTCGCCGAGCACTGCGAACATGCTCGCAGCGCCGGCGAGGGCCGATCGCGACGGGGCGCTACGCGGCTGCCGCAAGGTACTTCTCGATCAGCGTCACCTGGATCGCCCACCCGCCCTCGTTCGCGGCAAATGCCTTCGCGCGCCGCTCCAACGGGACGCCGTCGAAGCCCGATTCACTGACGGTCAGCCTGATGCCGCCGGCCGCCTCCTTGAGGGTGAACGTCACGAGGGTCGTCGGCTCCGCGGAATAGTCCACGGCGGGATCGACCGCGTATGGGTGCCAGCGGAACGAGAACAGCCGCTGCGGCTCGATGCGGTCGATGACAATCTCGAACGCGGTGCCGGCGTACGGCTCCTGCGCGCGGGCCACGTCCCGGTCGACTTCGGTCGGGGCGATGGCGCCGCGCAGCGGCTGGCCCGCCACGAACGGGCCGTCGAACCGCACGCCGAACCAGGTGCCGAACTGCCGGGAATCGGTCAGCGCCTGCCACACGCGGGCGCGGGGCGCGGCGAGCAGGACCTGCTTTTCGATTCGATCGGTGGACGTGGGCGACATATGCAACCTCCTGGTTGCTTATTCTACGGGAGGCCGCCAGACTAATGCAACCTCTCGGTTGCATTTTAAGGATGGGTGCTCCGATGCGACGCCCGTTGAGGCCTCGAGCCCGGGTATCGCTGTGTTACGATTCGAGGTTGAGAGTTTTGCCTGTGTCAGCCGAGAAGTCCTGTCCGCTGTGTCATCCGTTTCTAGGCGTGCCCCACTGGCGGCTTTCCGACGGTGTCGTCGTGCTCGAGGGGCACATTGCCAGCTGTGGAACGTGGGGCGTCGAGTACCCGGCTGCTCTTCGACGGGCTGTGCCGATTCACGCAGCGCTTCACCACCCATGAAGAAGCGCTTGACGCGCTGACGGCCCGCCGCGTCGAGTACCTCGAGAGCGGGTGGATTCCGGTCGCTGCAACCGGCTGACCGCCTCCCCGCGCAACGCTCCGATGCACGGCAGTGCCCCCTTCGGCTGCGGTTCGAAAGAAATCGTAGCCAAGTAGTCGGACGTGCCGCCCAGGGTGTGACCGGGGCCTCAGCCTTCCCCGCCCGGGGTCGGCATATACTGCCGATACCCCTCTGAATCGGAGCGTCCAGATGATGAAGCGCTGTCAGCGCGCCGGCGGTGCCGGTGCACTCGTTCTCGTCCTGTTGTCGAACGGTGCACGCCCAATCGCACAGCAGCAGGCTGCGGCGATTCCGCATGGCCTGCTGATGTCTCCGGTTCGCGCCCTGGCCTACTCCCAGGCTGCGCGCGAGCAGCTTCCGTACGTCCCGGGCGAAGTGCTGGTCAAGTTTCGCGAAGGGGTGACCGTCGTCGAACAGGATCGCGCCTTGTCGGCGCTCCGCTCGCGGCCGCCGGCCGGGGCGCTCGAGTGGACCGGAGACGTCGCGCTGCTCCGCGATCCGTCGGAGGACGATGCCCAGATCCTCGCCGAACGGCTCGCTGCGCAGCCGGAGGTTGAGTACGCGGAGCCGAACTACCTGGTACAAACCGCTGGTCACGCCGAACGATCCGTCGTTCTCGACACGTCAGTGGAACCTGACCGAGATCGGCATGGAGAAGGCCTGGGACATCAACCCTGGCAGCCGGTCGCAGATTGTTGTCGCGGTCGTCGACTCCGGCGTCACGACGGTGACGCAGACGTACACGCTTCCGACCTGGAGCGGCACCGCCATCGTGAACACGCAGGTCCCGTTCAGGACGAACCCGGACATGTCGACGTCGAAGCTGGTGAAGGCGCGCGACTTCGTGTTCTGGGACGGCCCGGTCGTCGACATGGATGGGCACGGCACGCATGTCTCGTCGACGGTCGGCCAGGACGCCAACAACATGGTGTCCGGCGCAGGCATCGCCTACAACGCGGCCATCATGCCGCTCAAGGCGTGCTTCGGCTACTGGGACGTGCAGTTCACCATTTCGTCACTCGCGATGCCCGGCTTCGTCGAGCCCGGCACGGGCGGCTGCCCGACCTCCGCGGTCGCCGAGGCGGTGCGCTACGCCGCCGACAACGGGGCGAACGTCATCAACATCAGCCTTGGGGGTCCGAATCCTTCGACGACGCTGAAAGAGGCGCTCGAGTACGCCGCGCAGCGGGGCGTGTTCGTCGCAGTGGCGATGGGGAACGAGTACAAAGAGGGAAACCCGGTTGAATATCCCGCCGCGTACGCTGCGGCGATCCAGGGCGTCATGTCGGTGGCGTCGGTGGGGCGATCGCTCACTCGCGCCTACTACTCCAACACGGGAAGCCATACCGAGATCGCGGCGCCCGGCGGCGACCAGCACGATGGCGGATCGAGCGGCCTCATCTGGCAGGCGACGATCGACCCGAACGATTCCGACGATGCCACGGTGATCTATCCACGCTTCGATCGCTACGTCGAGCGCGGCCTGCAGGGCACCTCGATGGCGTCGCCGCACGTCGCCGGAATCGCGGCGCTGATCGTCAGCCAGGGCATCACGAACGGTGGGGCGGTGGAAGCCATCCTTTCCACCACCGCGCGCGACCTGGGCCAGCCTGGACGCGACGGAGAGGACCGCTTCGGCCTCGTCCAGCCCAGGACCGCGCTCCTCGGTCACGGGGTGGCGAAGTGAACGGCCGGCGCCCTTTGACAAGACGCTTCCGCTCGGCTCGGCTCTCCCTCGCCGCGGGAATCCTGGTCCTGGCAATTCCTGCGCTCGCGGCGGCACAGACCCGGGGCCGGGTCACCGCCGACCGCGTCACCATCTGGCGAACGGGCTTCGCCGTCGTCGTGGCCACTGCAAACACGGGCGACATCTTCGAAGTGGTCCGTCGCCAGGGCAACTGGTACGAAGTGGTGGTCCCGACGCCTCCCGGGCAGCCGCGGGTCACGGGGTTCATCGCGGTGACCCGGTGCAGATCATCGGGGGCGGCTCCGTGCCGGACGCCGCAGGTGAGCCGGCCGCCAGCGCGCCACCGGCGGGCGCCAGCACACAGCCGCGCGCGTCAAGTCAGCCGGCAGCATCCACCGCTGCGGATCGCTCGTCGGTCCGGCTGGTGGCCCTGGGGGGCTACGGCTGGTTCACGGCGGACCAGACATTCGAAGCGGTGACCGGCAGTTCCGGCGGCGCCTGGTTCGGCGGCGGGCTGCGATACGACTCCGCCCGCCATTACTTCATCGAGGGCACCGTGGAGCGGTACCAGGCCACGGGCGAGCGCGTGTTCGTCTTCGACGACACGGTCTACCAGCTCGGGATCGAGAACAAGGTGTCGATTACGCCGCTGATGGTGACCGCCGGATACAGCATCCGGACGGGGCGGACGACCACCTACTTCGGCGGCGGTGTCGGTGCGTACATGTTTCGCGAGGCCGCCGAATTCACGGAGGAGGAGGAGGACGTGGACCAGACGAGCGCCGCGTACCGGGCGGTCGCCGGGGCGCTGTGGTCGATCGGGAGCTATGCGGCCGCCGGCGTCGAACTGCAATACGACACGGTGCCCAACGCGCTGGAGGGAGGCGCGGCCGCTTCGTTCGAGGAGTCGAACCTGGGCGGCTTCCACGTCGTCGTCAAGGTGCTGTTCGGGCGGTAGCAGGTCCTAGGCCCTGATTCCTGACTTGATCCTGTTGATGGGCGCTTCGATGTAGCGCCACGACAGCGTCGCCACGGCCAGGGTGACTCCGAAGGTCAGCGCGGCGACGACCCAGTCGTTCGCGAGCAGCGTCCACCCCAGGGTAGCCGCGGCCCAGATGCAGAACTCCGGCACGAAAGGGTGATACACGTACACGCCGTAGCTCACGGTTCCGATGTGCAGCAGCGGCTTCCACTCGAGGATGCGTCCCGTCACTCCTGTGAACCCGTCGGCGGCGGTCCAAATCAGCCAGAGGAAGACAATCCCCGACGCCGTGTCGTACAAGAGCAGGTCTGCGCGCAGGCTGCCGGATGCGGTGATCAAGACGATGGCTGCGAAGGCGATCGGGACACCGAAACGCTTCACCGCGCGATAGAGCGCCGGTCCCCAGGCTTCGCGGCGCGCCATGGCCAGCAGGGCGCCGAACCCGAGCGCGTCGAGCGCGCTCCACGTCGAGATATACGCGGCGAGACCGAGCAGGTTCGGATCGCCGAACGTACCGTATGCGAACCGGTACACACGGGCTCGTCGCGATCATCAGCAGCGCCGCCGGCAGCAGCCATCGGCGCGGCAGCAGCAGCACGACCCACGGCCACACCATGTAGAACTGCTGCTCCACCGACAGGCTCCAGAAGTGCGCGTAGTTCGGCTCGTCCATCCCTGCCGCACCATGTGGAGGTTGAAGGTGAAGGTCACGAGCGGGACCAGCGCACGCCGGACCGGCTCGACGTCGATCGCGAGCCCTGCCAGGACAACGAGGTAATACAACGGGAAGATCCGGAGTGCCCGCCGCGCATAGAACCGGACCAGCGCTGCGGGACGCGTCTCGCGCTCCCGATCCACGAGGTCGCGCGCTTTGAGCAGGATCCCCGTGATCAGGAATCCACTCAGGACGAAGAACAGCTTCACCCCGCCTGCCGAGGCGTATCCGGTCAATCCCTTGAATCGCTCGGGGACGGAGTGGTGCAGCATGACCCCGAGCACCGCGATCGCGCGCAGCGCGTCGAGTTGCGTCAGGTGAGTCCGTCGATCCTGGTCCGGGAACACGATGCGAGGTCAGATAAACTGCAGGGACTGGCTGCGATTGTCAGTGGGCCTGTGAGGCCATGTCAATCGCCGGCATGACCCACCCGCGTCCCGCGCCGGGCCGGCATCAGGAGCTGCGTCGATCGTCATGAGTGAGCCCACGCCCGCGAAGCCCGCCCCCCCCGCGGTCGTGTTCGAACACGTGTCGTTCGCGTTCGACGATCACGTCGTGCTGCGCGACGTCAGCTTCACGGTCGGCAAGGGGAGGATGACGCTCCTGCTCGGCGCCAGCGGCGCGGGCAAGTCGGTGATCTTCAAGCTGATTCTCGGCCTGCTGCGGCCCGACGCGGGCACGATCTCCGTCAATGGCGAGCGGATCGACCGGATGCCGGAGAGCGACCTCATGCGGGTCCGCGGCGACATCGGCATGTCGTTCCAGGAGACCGCGCTGTTCGATTCGCTGACGGTCGCCGAAAACGTCGGGTACCGCCTGTACGAGGAAACGGCGACTGCCGCTCGACGAGGTCCGCGCGCGCGTCGCGGAGGTGCTCGGGTTCGTCGGCGTCGAGCGAGTACATCGACCGGATGCCGTCCGCGCTGTCAGGAGGCCAGCGCCGCCGCGTCGCGATTGCGCGCGCGATGGCCGCGAAGCCCGTCGCTGCTGCTGCTCGACGACCCGACCACCGGGCTCGACCCCATCACCGCGGCGACCGTCGACGACGAGATCGTGAAGCTGCGCGACCTGGAGCGCGTGACGTCCATCTTCGTCACGCACCAGATCCGCGACGCGCACTACGTCGCCACACACCACGTGGAGCGTGAGGGCGACAAAGTGCGGATCGTCGAAGCGAGCGAGGACGAAGTGAAGCGCGCCCGGTTTCTCGTGCTCCACGAGGGGACGATCTTCTTCCAGGGAAGCGCCGCGGAGCTCCTCGCCGACAAGGGCGACTACCTGCGCGAGTTCCTCTTCATGACGCTTCCCCTGGTAGCGCCCTTTCAGAGCGTGCTCAGCAGCGTGTAGCCGTACTCCTGCGCACGGTTCACCGCCACGACTCCCGCCGGCACCATGTGGGCGTCGGGAATCACGTTGGCTACGAGCTCCTTGTACACCGCGTCCGCATTGCCCTTGGTTGCAGTCGCGAACTGCTGCGCGAAGAAGTGCGTCGCCATGTCGCAGACGGCGAACTTCGTGCCCCGCTTCCGCACGGCCTCGATGGTGTTGCCCAGATTCGGCAGCGCCATCCCGTACGTCGGCACGTTCAGCAGGTTGGTCGACGGCGCCTGCTTCGTGTTCGGGTCGGTGAACTCGAGCATCGTGCTGATCACCTTGCCGTACTTCGCCCACATCGCGTCGTTGTAGGCAAAGACGGTGGCGAAGTGCCGCAGGCAGACCACGATCGCGACGTCAGGGTCGGTGAGCGAGTACCCGGACTTGTTCGCCTCGAACAAGTTGTTCGCATACAGCATCGCTTCGCCCGCGCCGCGGACGGTGGACGCGTCGATGAAGTTGCGGTGTTTTCCCGGCAGCGCGTCCAGCCAGGCATCCTGCTGGTGCCGCGCGGGTTGGAAGGTGGTGTGCCCGCCGGTCTGGGCCGCCGCGGCCGTGGAGCCGGTTGCGACAGCCGCGACGGCGACGCTGCCCACGCGAGCGATCAGCGAACGGCGGTTCATCGTCTCCTGCATCGGTGCTCCTCCTCGGATTGAACTCGAAGCTATCAGAGAACGCGACAACCGCAGATGAATCCCGCATCGCAGCGAAGGCTGGTGGCGGCCGGACCTGCGTGCTGTGTACGGAAGAGCTGCCGAACAATTCCGGCACCCAAGCTCTGCTATGATCGCAGGACCGCTCACGTGAAATCCTCGAAACACTGGTGGCTCGCAGCCGCCTTATTCGTCGCTGCGGGCCGCCTGCTGCCGGCGCAGCCACTTACGCACGTCCGCGTCGCCTACGACGGATTCTCCATGTCCGCCGCGCCGCTGGACTACGCCGCCCGCCAGGGGATCTTCAAGACGTTCGGCCTCGACGTCACGCCCACCTTCATCGAAGGGGGATCGACCCTGACCCAGGCGGTCGTCGGCGGGTCGGTCGACATCGCGCAGAACGGCTACACCCCGGCGGCGAACGCGGCCGTGCAGGGCGCCGACGTCGTCGTCATCGGCGCCATCGCCAACACGCTGTCGTTCCAGCTCGTGGCGAAGGGCGGCATTACGACCGCGGCGCAGTTCAAGGGACGCACGGTCGCGATCAGTCGTTACGGCTCGTCGAGCGACACGGCTCTCGATTTCGCGCTGCGACACCTCGGTTTGTCGCGACGTGACGTCACCGTCCTGCCGCTCGGGGGGACGACGACGAGAAGGGCGGCACTCCTGAGCGGCCGGGTCGACGCGTCGCTCGAGCAGCAGCCCGACACCGCGGAGCTGGCGCGTGCAGGATTCCGCACGCTCGTGGACATCAAGGACGTTGCGGAGGGCTATCCCAACACGTCGTTCGTGACGTCACGCGCGTTCCTCAGGCGCGAGCCGCTCGTCGTCCAGAAGTTCCTCAAGGCGATGGCCACGGCGGTGGCGGACTATCGCAGGAACCCCGAGGCCGCCGTCCGGCACGTCACCGCGTTCCTCGGCACGAAGGACGTGGCCAACGCGCGCGCGGCGTACGACTACTACGTGAAGGTCTACCCGCCGGACCTTCGTCCGTCGATCCCTGGCGTCAGGCTCGTGCTGCGCGAGATCGCTCGAACCGAGCCCAAAGCCGCGGCCTTCAGCGCCGAACGGCTCGTGGACACCTCCGCGCTCGACGCGCTCGAGCGCGAGGGCTTCTTCGCGCGATTGAAGTAGACAGATGGCCACCATGCGTCCACCGACGCTCGACGTGCAGAACGTGACGTTCACGCGCCGCACGGAGCGGAGCGGCAAGCGCGTGGAGGTGCTGCAGTCGATCAGCCTGACGATGAGCGAGGGCGAGCTCGTCTCGATCGTCGGACCGAGCGGCTGCGGGAAGACGACCCTGCTCCATGCGATCGCGGGGCTTCTTCCGGTGACCGCCGGCAGCATCCTCGTGAACGGCCGATCGGTGCAGGGACCGGGTCCCGACCGCGCGTGCGTCTTCCAGCACGCGTCGCTGCTCCCCTGGCGCACCGTGCTTCGCAACGTCGCGTTCGGCCTCGAATTGCGCGGCACCCTCTCCCGGCAGGAGATCGCGGCGCGGGCGCTCGCGGTACTGGAACTCGTCGGCCTCCGTGGCCACGACGGCCACTACCCGCACGAGCTGTCGGGAGGCATGCAGCAGCGGGTCAACCTGGCGCGGGCCCTTGTGATGGAGCCGTCGCTGCTGCTGCTCGACGAACCCTTTGCGGCTCTCGACGCACAGACGCGCGAGGCGATGCAGGACGAACTGCTGAAGGTGCTCGCGCTCACGAAGACGACGGCGCTCCTGGTTACGCACCAGATCGACGAGGCCGTCATCCTCTCGAACCGCGTGGTCGTGCT
This sequence comes from uncultured Acidobacteriota bacterium, assembly GCA_963748265.1. Lineage (GTDB taxonomy): Bacteria > Acidobacteriota > Vicinamibacteria > Vicinamibacterales > CAVVIG01 > CAVVIG01. The sequence continues at coordinate 100,730 of CAVVIG010000013.1, forward strand.
CGCACAACGGCCGGCACACGTCGTCGGAGTCCTCCACGTGGACCTTCCCCCGGCCCGGTCGCTCGCACAGAAACGTGAGGCGGGCTTCCTCGCCCTCGAACGGCGAATCTGGCAGCTGCTGAATCGCGACGCAGCCACTCACGAGGAGGCGGCTTATGCGTGACGACCTGCCGCGCGACACTCCGGGACCGACCTGGGTGCTCGGCCTCGTGTCCATCGTCACGAGTTTGTGCCTGTGGGAGCTGCTCGCGGGCACCGGCGCCGTCAACCCGCTGTTCACGAGCTCGCCGACGCGGGTCGCACATGCAGCCGTGGAGATGTTCGCCGACGGCAGCATCTACGAGCACCTGTGGACGAGCGGCCTCGAGTTCACCGCGGGATACCTCCTGGCGGCGGCGATCGGCATCCCCGCCGGTGTGCTCACGGGCTGGTACCCGAGACTCGGTGCCTTGATGGAGCCGCTGACGTCGGCCTTCTACGCGACGCCGCGTATCGCGTTGTTCCCGCTGCTGCTGATCTGGTTCGGCATCGGCATGGCGTCGAAGGTCGCGGTCGTCTTCCTCGGCGCGGTATTCCCGGTGATGGTGAATGCCATGACCGGCGTGCGCACCGTCGACGCAGACCTCGTGCGCGTCGCGCGCTCGTTCGGCGCCACCGATAGGCAGGTGCTGCTCACCATCGCGCTCCCGTCCTCCGTGCCGATGCTCCTGGCGGGGCTCCGGCTTGGTGTCAGCCAGGCGCTCGTGGGCATCGTCGTCGGCGAGATGTACGGCGCGTCGCAGGGGATCGGCTTTCTCATCGCGCAGGCGGGCGCACGCTTTCAGACCGACCGGCTGATGGCGGGGATCGTCCTGATCGCCACGGCCGGCATCGTGCTGACCGAGCTGCTCCGGCGCGTCGAGCGGCGCGTCGAAGCGTGGCGGCCGCGCGTCGGCGCGTGATCGCACATCGTGCAGGCGCCCCGCATCCTTCATCGTGGCCGCTGGTGGCCGTCAGACGAGATCGCAGGGCTCGCCTCTGCGTGGGGCGCACGACTCGCCGACGCTGACGATGCGGCTGCGACGGTACGGGCGGTGGCCGTGCCGCTGTCCGCCGAGGGGGGCGCGGCGGTGCTGGCGGCGAGCACCGGAACAACCCCGGTGGTGCTGCTTTCCGGTGATGCAGCGGCGTGGCCCGACTCGAGCCGCCTCGCACCCGGCATCCAGGTCGCCCTGCCACCAACGCTTCATCACCTCGAAACGCCGGCGCGCGCGCGCGGATACCTTCCGGTGCTGCTGCCTGAATCGGCGACGGCGAGTGCGAGTTGTACCACGCTGCCGTTGATGAGAGCGCCCGGCTTCGGCGTCTTCACGTCCGGTTCGACCGGAGCGCCACGCCTGGTCTACCGCACGACGCCGAACCTCGTCGCAGGTGCGCGGGCACGGACCGACGCGCTCGGCATGTCCGGAGGCGACGGCGTGATCAGCGGTGTGCCATTGTCGTCGGGCCAGGGTCTGGTGCAGTTGGTGACCGCGATGACGCTGGGCGGCGCGCTTGGCCTCCTCGACTCGCTGGACCACCGCGCGGCGCTCTCGGTGATGGCACTGCCCGACTTCTCGTACTGGAACGCGACGCCGCACTTCGCCGACGTGTTGGGCAGGTGCCTCCTGCAGGGTCCACCCGTCGCGCCGCGGTTCTGCGTGCTGGCCGCGCCGGTGACTGATGGGGTCTTCGACGCGTTCCGCGATCGCTTCGGCGTGCCGCTGCGGCAGACGTACTCGTCGAGCGAGACCGGCACGATCGCCGTCGACGCCAGGCCGGATGCCGACGTCCGGCCGGGCACGGTTGGGCGTCCCGTGCGAGGCGTGGAGGTCCACATCGGAGACGATCCGCTCCGGCCCGGGGGATGCGGACACCGTCGGCCGCATCTGGGTCCGGAGCGCGTGGCAGATGGCCGGCTACGGACTGCCGCCGACACTCGAACGTCCCGGCGACACGAACGGCTGGTGGCCGACGACCGACATGGGGGCGATCGATCGCGACGGACAGATCGTGCTGGGCGGCAGGCTCGACGACTGCATCCGGACGCGCGACAGCCGCCTCGTCAACCTGGCCGCGGTGTCGCTCGCGATTCAGCAGGTGGACGGCGTGCGCGCCGCCCTCGCACTTCCACTGGCCAGCGCCACGGGATCGTCGTTCGGCGTCGTCCTGCAGTGTTCCGACGGCGAGACGCTCGCCACGCTGCGCGATCGGCTCGACGCCGCCCTCCCTGCGTGGGGACGTCCGCGCCGGATCGTGCCGGTCCTGGAGTGGCCGCGCCTTCCGGGCGGCAAGACCGACCGGCTCGCATGCCACGCACTGCTCGCATCGGACCATTCCTGATCGTCAAACTGTCGCGCTGTGGCGTGGCCGGTTGAGCCTGCGCGCGCACATCGTCGAAACCGCCATCCGGTGTTGAACCGCCCTGTGCAGGGGACTAGACTGCCGCGACTATTCTCGCGAGGAGGATCCGTGATGTCTGTTCCCGCACGTCGTCGCGTTTGGCTGTTCGCGGGCGCCGCGGCGCTCGCGTTGTTCGGCACACACGCCTTCACGCAGGGCGAGGTGACCGATCCGGCGGCCAAGGCGCTGCCCAATCCGAACCCGGTGGTGACGAAGAACTGGGGTGAACTGCCGAACGCCCGCGTCTGGGGCTCGACAGCCGGCGTCGACATCGACACGAAGGACGGCAACATCTGGGCGTACGACCGGTGTGGCACCAATACGTGCGAAGGGTCGACGCTGGACTCCGTCTTCAAGTTCGATCGCAAGACCGGCAAGATGCTCAAGGGCTTCGGCGGCGGCCTGATCGTCTTTCCGCACGGCATCCACGTGGACCGCGACGGCAACGTCTGGATCGCCGACGGCCAGGGGAGCAAGGACGGCACGAAGGGCCATCAGGTGATCAAGTTCGACCCGGACGGCAAGGTCCTGATGCGGATTGGCACCGCCGGGAAGGCCGGCAGCGAGCCCGGGCTGCTCAACCAGCCGAACGACGTCATCACGGCGCCGAACGGCGACATCTTCGTGGCGGACGGTCACAGCGGACAGAACGACAACCCGCCGCCTGGATCGACGGGCCGCATCATCAAGTTCACGAAGGACGGGAAGTACGTGAAGGAGTGGGGCAAGATCGGGCGCGGGCCCGGCGAGTTCCGCACGCCGCACTCGCTCGCGTTCGACTCGCGCGGCCGCCTCTTCGTCGCCGATCGCGGCAACCACCGCATCCAGATCTTCGATCAGGAAGGCAAGGTGCTGGACACGTGGTACCAATTCAGCCGCATCAGCGGCCTCTTCATCGATCGCAACGACAACCTCTACGCGATCGACTCGGAGACGAGCGCCGAGCGGCATCCCGGCTGGGTCACTGGCGTCCGCATCGGTACGGCGCGCGAGGACAAGGTGGTTGCCTTCATTCCGCCGCACAAGACCAACAACGCGCTGGGGCGCGATGGGCGAAGGCGTCGCAGTCGATGGCGACGGGAACGTCTACGGGGCTGAAGGGCCGATCTCGCGGCCGGCCGCGGGTGGAGGGCTGACGAAGTTCGCGAAGCAGTAGGTCGGTCGGTACGACGGTCGCGCGGTCAGCGCTGCTGGCCGCGCGGCACAGTACGCTGTGGCAGCACGGCTCGGGCCACAGGCTCGAAAATCTTCCACACGAACACGCACGTCGCGGCCAGCATCATCATCAGCGAAGCCGTCGCGGCATCCACCGAGACGCGCCACCGGCTGATCGAACCGACCAGCGGTCCCGCGAAGAGGATCGCGCTCGGCAGCGCCACCCACAGTGCAGGCGTCATGAAGGTCAGCGCGCCGCCAGTGGTCGCAACCGAGTATCCCAGCAGGGCCTCCGCGAACCCGAGCGTCGGCCCTGGCCCGTTCCCGCGCAGCAGCAGCCAGCCGAAGGTCACGACGACGAGCACGTACACATGCCGGAGGACCGCCGGCAGACGCTGCAGGCGCGCGTGGAGGCCCAGCTCCTCGAGGGCGAGCCACGTGCCCGAATAGAGCGCCCACACGAACACGTTCACCGAGGCGCGGTGCCACAGCCCGACCACGACGAAGCCGGCGACGATCATGGCGTAGAGCCGCGGCGTCGGCCGCGCGTGCCCCGCGATCGGCAGCGACAGGTAGTCGCGCAGCCACGTGATGAGGGTCACGTTCCACCGCCGCCAGAACTCGCGCACCGAGTCTGCGGTGTAGGGCCGCCGGAAGTTCTCCGCGAAGCGGAAGCCGAGCACCCGGCCAACGCCGATGCCGACGTCCGAGAACCCCGAGAACAGGAAGTAGATCTCCAGCGCGAAACAGATCAGGCCGAGCCATGCGGAGCTCGTCGCCAGCCGCGAGAGGCGCAGCGCGAAGATGCGATCGGCCGTGGCTCCGAGCGGACCGGCAATCAGGAAGACCTTCATCAGACCGGTCACGATGCGCCGGACACCGTAGGCAAAGGCGCCCATGCTGATATCGGCACGCGCCAGCTGCTCTGCGAACTCGTGCAGGCGGGAGAGCGGCCCCGCGGGAAACACGGGGAACTGCGCAACGTACAGCAGTGCCGCTCCGTGGCGGCGCGGGTCGGCCGCGCCGCGATAGACGTCCACGACGTACGCGACGGCGTGACACATCACGACGCCCGCACCAAAGGGAATCAGCCCGCGCCAGGGGGTCAGCAGCAGCACCGCGGCGAAGAAGGCGAGGTGTCCGGCGACCGTGGCCACCGTGAGCGTCCGCGCCGGGACGCTCCGTGGGGGCAGCGCCCGGATGGCGAGCGCCAGAAGGTGCGTCACGACGGCCAGCGCAGCGAGGGCGGCGGTTGCCCGCCAGCCCAGCAACCATCCCACGCCGCCCCAGGTTGCCGCGCGGAAGCCCCACGCGGTCAGCCGGTCGCTCAAGGCCGCCGGAGTTCGAGTGATCACGTACGCGCGCCGCGGCTCCGCGCCGCACCCCTGGTCCAGAACATGTGGCAACTCATCATAGCGTCGGCGCCGGGCCGGCCGCCGGGGCCTCACAAAACAGTGGACCGCCCCGGTCCAGCCACGCCAAGATGTCGGGACCGTCATGCCCGGGCCGCTCTTCGCGCAATCGCTCGTCGAATACGTCAGCCTCGCCGGGTTCGTCACGCAGGTGCAGCAGATGTGGTCGACCGTCCTGCTGCGAGTGAACCGCGTGGATGACACGACGTGGGTCGGCATTGCCGTCGCTGCGGCCGTGCTCCTCTTCATCCTTCGCGGCCGCCGCTGACACTGCGAGCGGCCCGGGGGATAATGCCCCATCGATTCCCCATCCAACCGCGAGGTGGTGATTGTCGGCGCGGGCGCCGCCGGTCTCGCCACGGCCATCTTCACGCGCCGAATGAATGCGAGGCGCGATGTCCTCCTCGTCGACGGCGCGCGCAGGCCCGGCGCGAAGATCCTCGTCAGCGGCGGCGGCCGGTGCAATGTCACCAACGTGCGCGTCTCCGATCGCGACTTCAACGGCGGCTCGCGTCCGGCCGTCCGCCAGGTGCTCGCGGCGCTGCCGGTGCCGGCGACCGTGGCGTTCTTCGCCGAGCTCGGCGTCCCGCTGCACGAAGAGGAACGCGGCAAGCTGTTTCCCGACGCGGGGCGCGCGCGGGCCGTCCTCGACGCGCTCCTGCTCGAAGCGTCGCGTGTCGGCGTCGAGCGGCGTGACGGCGAGCGGGTGACGGCCGTCGAGCGCGCTGGCGATCGCTTCGTCGTGCAATCGCGGCAGGGATCGACCGCCGCCTGCCGCGTGGTCCTGGCAACCGGCGGCCTCTCGCTGCCGAAGAGCGGGAGCGACGGCGCCGGGCTGTCGTTTGCCGCCGCGGCCGGACACACGATCGTTCAACCGGTCGAAGCGCTCGTGCCGCTGGTGCTCGATCCTGCGTCGCCGCTGCCGTTCGCGCGGCTCGCCGGCGTGTCGCACGACGTGCAGATCGCGGTGTGGGCGGACGGCAGACTGTCGGCGCGGATCGACGGCCCGATGCTGTGGACACATTTCGGCGTCAGCGGTCCTGCGGCGCTCGATGCGTCGCGTCACTGGACGCGCGGCGTCGCCGACGGCCGGCCGGTTCGTCTCAGGCTGTCGTGCTGCCCGGGGGAGGCGTTCGACGCCGTCGATGCGCGGCTGCGCGACGCGATTGCCGGACGGCCGCGCGCCACGCTTGGGACGCTGCTCGCCGCGATCGTCCCCGCGTCGGTAGCCGACGGGCTGGTCTCGGCCTCAGGGCTCGAGCCGGCGGCCGCGGCCGGCACCCTGACGCGGGAGGATCGCCGCCGCGTGGCGCACCTGCTCTCGGACTGGGACCTGCCGGTCACGGGCACGCGCGGCTACAACTACGCCGAGGTGACCGCCGGCGGCGTGGCACTCGCGGAAGTCGACCCGCGTTCGATGGCGTCGAGGCGCTGGCCGGGTCTGCACCTCGTGGGCGAGATCGTCGATGTGGACGGACGCCTCGGCGGCTTCAACTTTCAATGGGCCTGGGCGAGCGGCTTCGCCGCAGGCCGTGCGCTCGCGCGCGAGTCGCTATAGGCTTGAGCAGGAGCTACGGAGGGCACATGACGAACAGACGATCGGGCACGGGCCGACGGGCGTTCCTCGCGACGGGACTCGGTGCGGCGGCACTGGCGGGGTTCGTACCGTCGGCGCAGGCGGCCGAGCCGACCGCGCTCGAGCGCGCCAACATGAAACTGGTCGAGGACTTCTGCGCTGCGTGGCCGAGCCACGATCTCGATCGGATTCTCGGGTTCTTCGCGCCCAACGGCGCCTACCGCATGACGGAGACGATGGAGCCCGCGAAGGGGCGCGAGGCGCTGACGGCACGGATCAAGACGATCATCAGCAACGTCGACGAGTTCAAGATCCTCGACACCTTCGCGCGCGGCCCGATGGTCGTCAACGAACGGATCGATCGCTTCTCCAACTTCGTGCTCAAGAGCTGGCACGGCGTCGGCATCTTCTTCATCAAGGACGGGAAGATCGTCGAGTGGGACGACTACACCATCGACTCGGTGCGGGCGTAAACGAAGGTCGGGCAGGTCGGGGCCGTCACGAAGGACAACGGTAGCCGGGCCACGACGATCACGACGTGTGAGCGTCGCGGTCGTCGCGTCTGCGGCTGCCGGCGATCACTCTTCGTCGGCTTCCGTCTTCTTCGGCTTGGTCTTGCGAGGCGCGCGCTTGCGTGCGGCCTTGGCGGGCGCCGGCTCGCTCGTAGACTGCAGCACGACGAGCCGCGTCGAAAACGTCCGCTTGCCGTGTTCGTCGAACTCAATCACGGCATGGTGTTCGTTGTATTCGACGATGGTCCCCGCGCCGTAGGTCGGCTGCACCACGCGATCGCCTTTTGTCCAGGTCTTCGGAGCCATTACCAGCGCGGCTCACGACGTCCACCACCGCCGCCGCCCCGATTGCCGCCGTATCCGCCGCCGCCGCCGCCGAATCCGCCCTCTGGCTTGGGTCGCGCCTCGTTGACTGTCAGCGCCCGTCCACCCATCTGGAACTGGTTGAGCTCGGTTGCGGCCTTCTGCGCTTCTTCGTCGCTGGCCATTTCGACGAACGCAAACCCACGTGCGCGGCCGGTCGCCGCGTCGCGCATCACGCGCACCGATTCGACGTTCCCAGCCCGGCTGAACAGCTCCTGCAGTTCCGCTTCACCGGTCGTGTAGGGGAGATTCCCGACGTACAGCCTGCGACCCATACCTGGCTCCTCACGCAAAGGTGGCGTGCTCGTCGGCTCTGCGAAAGCGTGGAGGAGAGAACGAGTCAGGACAGAGGCTCGATCGGCTCTCAGCGCGGGCGAAGCAGGCGGGACTGGCCACCAGACCGGTGCAGTATACAACCGTTCACGCCGCGTGCAAGCACCATCGCGGGCGCACGCGTAGCTCGACAATCGCGCTCGTATCGCCTGCGCGCTATTCGATGCGGCCGGCGCCCATGCGCACGACACGCGATGCGGCCGTGCGGGCGAATTCCTCGTCATGCGTCGCCACCAGCAGCGTTCGTCCACGCTGCACCATGGTGCGCACAATGACCGACAATTCTGTGCGACGCGCCGGGTCGAGCGACGCGGTCGGCTCGTCCATGAGGAGCACCGGCGGATTGGTGGCCAGCGCGCGTGCGATCGCGACCCTCTGCGCTTCCCCGCCAGACAGCTCGCGCGGCAGCGCGCGGGCCCGGTGCTCGACGCCAAGCTGCCGCAGCAGGTCGAGCGCATGTGACTCCGCCTCCGACGCGTGCACCCGATGCACGTGCATCGGCGCGAGCGACACGTTCTGCACCGCTGTCAGGTGCTCGAACAGGCAGTGGAACTGGAAGACCATGCCGACCTTCCGGCTCAGCGCCTGGTGCCTCGTCCCGTCAGCCCGGCCGGCCACGACTGCAACACCGTCGACGTCGACGCTGCCCCGTTCGAACGGCTCGAGCCCGGCCAGCAGTCGCAGCAGCGTCGTCTTTCCCGACCCGGAGGCGCCCATGAGCGCGACGACCTCACCGCGCCTGACGTCGAGCGACACGCCCTCGAGCACGGCGCGCGTGCCGCGGCGCAGGTGCACGTCGTCCATCCGCACCACCGTTGTGCTCATGCCGTCGCCGCTTTCCAGCGCGCCTCGAGCCGGCGCGCCACGGCGCTGAGCGGCAGCGACATCGCCAGGTAGAACGCCGCGCAGAGCGCCCCGGGGATGACCCAGCTGCCCAGGTTCGTGGCAAAGATCTGCGTCTGCTTCGTCAGCTCGACGACCGTCAGCACGGAGACGAGCGACGAGTCCTTCAGGAGCGCGACGAAGTCGTTGGTCATCGGCGCCAGCGCGAGGCGGAATGCCTGCGGTCCCCGAATCAGCGTGAAGATCTGGCGCTCGGTGAACCCGAGAGTGCGCGCCGCCTCCAGTTGCCCCTTCCCCACCGCTTCGAGCGCCGACCGGTAGATCTCGCTTTCGTACGCGGCGTAGTTCAGCGCCAGCCCGAGAAACGCCGCGACGAACGCCGGGAGCCGGACGGCGGCGGCGAGGCCGTAGTACAGGACGAACAACTGCAGCAGAATCGGCGTGCCGCGGATCAACTCTACATATCCGACGAGCAGCGTCTTCAGCGCCGCCGGTCCATAGATGCGACCGCTGGCGATGAGCACGCCGAGCGCCACGGCCAGCGCCATCGACACGCACGAGAGGGCAATGGTCACCGCGGCCGCGCGCACGAGCGACGGCAGGTAGCGCCGCGCGGCCTCCCACCGCGACACGAGCGCGACCGACTCGCCGGTGTCGAAGCCCATGACCGGATCGACGGCCCCGCCCGCGAGCACGCGCGCGTGCAGCGGCGGCTGGTCGTCGTTCCACACGTCCCACCGGCGGAAGATCCGCTCCAGCGTGCCATCGCGCATCGCCGCCCGGAGGATGTCGTCGCACCGATCGCGGAGCGCCGCGTGTTCCGGCGCGAGCACGCCGACGTAGTGCCCGACCGCCACGCTGTCAGGCTGCACCACGAAGCCGCTCAGCGTCTTCTGGCGCCGGTAGGCGAGCACGTTGTCGATCAGCACGGCGTCGAGCCGGCCCATCACCAGGTCGTCGAACGGGTGCACATCGTCTTCGTAGGAAACAGGGGCCACCTGGTGATCGCGTTCCGCACGCAGGAGGATTTCGTAGGCGATCGTGCCGCCGAGCGTGCCGACGCGCCGATCGTGGAGGTCGGCGAGGGACCGGAAGCGGCCCGCGTCCCCGGTGCGGACCGCCAGCACCTCGCGAAAGCGGTAATAGGGCACGGTGACCGTCATGGCTACTCGGCGCGTAGGCGTGTCCTCGATGCCGCTCAGCCCGATGTCCGCGTCGCCGCGCGCAACCGACTGGTCGATCGACGCGAAGGCGACCAGCACGAACTGCGGCGAGCGCCCGAGCCCGCGTGCCAGGAGGTCCGCCACTTCGACGTCGAAGCCAGCGAGCACGTCGGGATCGTCGGGGCTGGCCTCCACGTACGGCGCACCGCCCTCGGGATCGCCGGCCCAACGCAGGGCCTGGGCCGCGGGCTGCGCCATGAGCGGCGCGGGCCTAGCGGCCACGAGCGACAGGAGCAGCAGCGCGCGAAACGCGCGCAACGCCGGACTGTGCATGAACCGTCGCAGTATAGAACGGCGCCAGGAGCGGCGCCGGGTGGACGCCACGGCCGCCGGTCAACGGGCGAGAACGGATCAGTCGAAGGTGACCACGGCGAAGATGACGGCGGTCACGGCGCTGAGGGTAGCGATGCCGCCGAAAGCCCGCATCTGCGCCGCGGCGGAGGCATCACCCTTCTGAATCCGCCGTTCCAGCCGGGCGAGGTAGGTGACCGCCAGCGTCAGCACGACGACTGCCGTGAGCTTGACGTGGAAGGTCCAGGGCAGGCCGTTGAACCCGTTCCATCGCGTGTAGAGCATCGCCAGGCCGGTCACCCAGAGGAGCGCAAGGCCCACCTGGCCGACCCTGCTCATGGCGGGCAGGAAGCGCGCCAGCACCGGCCGCTCGCCGGGTGCTGCCTTTGCGATGACGCCCAGCATCACGATGTTGGCGATCGAGACGGACAAGCCGAAAGCAAGCCCGAAGAAGTGGAGAATCAGCAGGGTGTAGCTGAACGCTCTCATCGACATCCCCCAGTCACGGTCGCCATGGCAGACGGCTCAGCGTGAAGCCGGCATCTTACGCCCGAAGCGGCTGCCGCCGTGCCGCCGGCATCACGTGAAATAATCGACGGCCATGCCCATTCGACTCGGATCCGAAGTTCTGCTCGCGTCGCCCGCCCTCAACGGGGGTCGCGTCGGCGTCGTCTGCAACCCCGCGTCGATCGATCACGGGTTCGGGCACATCGCCGATCGGATCGGTGCGCACCGCGGTGCGACGCTCGGGGTCATCTTCGGCCCGCAGCACGGGTTTCGTTCGGACGTGCAGGAAAACATGATCGAGACCGGCCACGCGCGCGACGACGCGCGCCGCGTGCCGGTCTATTCGCTGTACAGCGAGACCCGCGAGCCGACCGGAGACATGCTGCGCGGGCTCGACCTGCTCGTCATCGACCTGCAGGACGTCGGCACGCGCATCTACACCTACATCTACACGATGGCCTACTGCCTGACGGCTGCGAAGAAGCACGGCGTCAGGGTCATCGTGTGCGATCGCCCCAACCCGATCGGCGGCGTCGCGGTCGAGGGCCCCATGCTGAAGACGGGGTTCGAGTCGTTCGTCGGCCTGTATCCGATCCCGATGCGTCACGGGATGACCATCGGCGAGCTCGCGCGGCTGTTCAACGAGCACTTCGGGATCGGCGCGGATCTCGAAGTCGTGGCGATGCAGGGGTGGACGCGTGACATGTACCACGACCAGGCTCAGGCGCCGTGGGTGATGCCCTCGCCGAACATGCCGACGCTCGACAGCGCGATCGTGTACCCGGGTACGGTGCTGTTCGAAGGTACGAACGTCTCCGAGGGACGCGGCACAACGCGCCCGTTCGAACTGATCGGCGCGCCGTGGGTGCGGTCGGCCGAACAGTTCGCCGACGCGCTGAACGCACGCCAGGCGGCCGGCGTCTACTTCCGGCCGGTCGTCTTCGAACCGACCTTTCACAAGCACGCGAAGCAGGCGTGCGGCGGCTGCCAGATCCACGTGACCGACCGTGACGCGTTCCGACCGGTTTTTGCCGGCGTGCTCCTGACCGAAGCGTTCCGTGCGGCCGACCCGGGCGCATTCGAGTGGCGCCAGCCGCCGTACGAGTACGAACACGAGAAGCTGCCGTTCGACATCCTGGCTGGGGTGTCGGAGACACGCGAGCAGATCGAGCAGGGCGTGCCCGCAGAGGCGATCGCGCGCTCGTGGGAGCCGGAGGTTGCGACGTTCATGAAGATCAGAGAGCGATTCTTGCTCTACTGAGCCGGGAGGGTCTGGACCGCCGCGAAAAGTGTAGCGTCGGGTCCCAAAGTGTCGCGTCGGGTCTTCAGACCCGACGTCGGCTACCTGCCCCTGGACGCCAGCTTCGCCTTCCGCGCCGCGTCGCGCGCCGCGAGGATTTGATCCGCGTGCCCGTGCGCGTGGACGGCGTAGAGCTCGAGCCACTTGTGCACCGTATAGCGGCCGTGCTCGGAGTGCGTCCCCTCGCGCAGCCATTCCGCCTCGGACATGCGATCGAGGATCTCCGCGCTGGTGCGCCGCGCGGCATTGAACGCGTCGAGCGACGCCTCGATCGGCCGATCCGCGTAGTACAGCCGCCTCGCGAACTCCTCCTGGTCGTAGCCGGCGATGTGCGGCGACGGGGACGCGATGAGGAGCCGCAGCCGTATCGCGGATGTCATCTCGCTGTCCGCGAGGTGATGCACGATCTCACGCGCGGTCCACTTGCCCTCTCCTGGCGCCGTATCCAGTTCATCGTCGGGCGCGCCGGCGAGCGCGTCCGCGACCACCCGGTATCCGTCCTTGTAGGCGTCGATGAGTTTCTTCCGCGTGTCCCTGTCCATTGGCCTCGCCTCTTCTATCCGCGGGTCTTCGCGATGCCCGGCGCGGCGGCCTCCTGCGCGGTCGGCTGGAGATGGTGTTCGGTCAGGTGCTCGCGCAGGCAGTCGAACGCCTCGGCCGGTGTGTCCGCGTACTGGAGCAAATCCAGATCCTGCTCGGCGATGGCGCCCCACTCCGCCATCGGCCCGAAGTTGAGGATGGCGTCCCAGTATTCGCGCCCGTAGAGGATCACTTCGATCTTTTTCGACAGCTTGTCGGTCTGCACGAGCGTCAGGATCTCGAACAGCTCGTCGCACGTGCCGAAGCCGCCCGGAAAGATCACCAATGCCTTGGCCAGGTACGCGAACCAGAACTTCCGCATGAAGAAGTAGTGGAACTCGAAGTGCAGCCCCTCGGTGATGTACGGGTTCGCGCCCTGCTCGAACGGCAGCCGGATGTTCAGGCCGATTGTCTTGCCGCCGGCCTCGCGGGCGCCGCGGTTCGCGGCTTCCATGATGCCGGGCCCGCCTCCCGACGTGACGACGAAGCGGTGGTTCTCCTGGGGCAGCGTGCGGCTCCACGTCGTGAGCAGGCGCGCGAGCTCGCGCGCCTCTTCGTAGTAGCGCGCCCACTCCAGCGCCTTGCGGCTCCTCTTCAATTCCGCTTCGAACTGGCCGTCCACCTCCGGCTCGCCGCGCGCCCGCAGCGTCCTCAGCGCACGGTCTGCGCGCTCGTGGCTGTTCACGCGGGCGGACCCGAAGAAGACGACGGTGTCCTGGATCTTCTGCTCGCGAAAACGTTGCAGCGGCTCGAGATACTCGGAGAGGATCCGGATAGGTCGTGCTTCTTCGCTTTCGAGGAACTCTGGATACAGGTAGGCGAGCGGCTGATGGGCCATGCCATCAGCCACTTTAGCAGATGTTATGATGCGCCCTTTCCGGGCTGCAGTGCCCCTCCCTCACTGCAGTCGTCGAACCCATGGCTGTCAGAGAGCGGACTCCATCCACCCTCGATGTCTCACTCGACATCGCCGCGCCTGCGGACACCGTCTTCGATGCGTTCTTCCAGGATCGCGCACTGTCCGTGTGGCTAAGGACGTCACGCACGATCGCCGTGCCGCGCCTGCTCGGCCCCTACGTGCTGGAGTGGCAGTCTGGAGCCGGGCGTGACGATACGGCCGGACCCGGCACCGGCGTGCTGCGTGGCAGCGTGATGCACATCGAGCCTGGCAGCCGCCTGTTCGCCGCCGACGTGTACTGGCTCCCGCTCGACGCCGACCCGCTTGGACCACTCGCGCTCGAGGTGACCTTCGGGCCGACGGCTCAGTCCGGCTCGCTCTCGACGCTCGTTCGCGTGGTGATCAGCGGATTCGACCAGGGCGCCCGCTGGAAGCAGTACCATGGGTCGGCGACTGCCCAATGGCAGCGGGGTCTGCGCGGGCTGAAGATGTTGCTGGAGAAGTAGTCATGCTGACCGTCCTGATGATGACCGCGGCGCTCGGCGCCGCGCAGCCGCAGCAGCCGCCTCACGTGGACCATCCGACCGCCGACGACCGTCCGGTGACGCTGATGCCCGGCATTCAGGGCGTGAACTTCCAGATCGCGACGCGGCGCGAAGACGCGCAGAAGTTCTTCAACCAGGGGATGGCGTTCGTCTACGCGTTCAACCACGAGGAGGCGGTGCGCTCGTTCCGCAAGGCGTCGGAGCTCGATCCGGCGTCGCCGATGCCGTTCTGGGGCATCGCGCTCGCGCTCGGCCCCAACATCAACCAGGAGCTCGACGCCGCACGTCACAAGGAAGCGTACGACGCCGTCCAGAAGGCGGTGCAGCTCGCCGCGCGCGCCCCGGCGAAGGAGCGCGCGTACGTCACGGCTCTGGCGAAGCGCTATTCGAGCGACGCGAAGGCCGACCTGAAGGCGCTCGCGGTAGCGTACAAGGATGCGATGCGCCAGCTCTCGCGCACGTATCCGAACGACATGCACGCGGCCACGCTCTACGCCGAGAGCCTGATGGACCTCAACCCGTGGAAGCTCTGGACGGCGGACGGGACGCCGGTCGAGGGCACCACCGAGCTGGTCGAGGTGCTCGAGCGCGTGATCGAGCGCGATCCCGATCACGTCGGCGCGAACCACTACTACATTCACGCGACCGAGGCGTCGCTCACACCGGAGCGCGCGCTCAGGAGCGCGAAAAAACTCGAGACGCTCGTGCCCGCCGCAGGACACCTGGTGCACATGCCGGCGCACACCTACATGCGGACCGGCAACTACGCCGGGGCCGTGACCGCGAACGCGCACGCAGCGGAGGTCGATCGCAAGTACATCGAGGAGACGAACGCCGGCGGCTTCTACCCGGCGATGTACTACAACCACAACCTCGACTTCCTCGCATCGGCCGCGATGATGACCGGCCAGTTCGACGAGGCGCTCAAAGCCGCGCAGGAGCTGACGGCGAACGTGACGCCGATGATCGCGGACATGCCGATGATCGAGCCCTTCGGCTCCAAGACGCTGCAGGTGCAGGTCCGGTTCGCCCGCTGGAAGGACGTGCTCGAGCTGCCGAAGCCGGATGAGCGCGCGCGCATCCTGACGGCCTTCTATCACTGGGGCCGCGGGGTTGCGCACGCCGCGCTCGGCGCCATTCCCGACGCCGAACGCGAGCGTGAAGCCTTCATCGGGGCCCGCCGCGCCGTTCCGGCCGGAACGGCGTTCAACATGAACACGGCGGACGGCATCCTGGCCGTGGCCGAGGCCGTCCTCGACGCGCGGCTGGCGGCCGCGCGCGACGATCAGGAGGCCGCGATCGCCGCGTGGCGCAAGGCGGTGCAGGCCGAGGATCAGATTGCCTACAACGAGCCGCCGGACTGGTTCTATCCGACGCGCGAGTCGCTCGGCGCCGCGCTCTTCCGCGCGAAGCGCTACGACGAGGCCGACCTGGTGTTCCGCGAGGACCTCGAGCGGAACCCCGACAACGGACGCTCTCTCTTCGGGCGCTGGCAGGCGCTGCGCGCCACCGATGGCGACATCCCGGCCACACTCGTGGTCAGGCGGCGGTTTCAGCAGGCGTGGGCGCAGGCTCACGCGCCGCTGAGGATTGAGGACTTCTGACGCCTACCTGCGGCGTCGCGCCTTCCGGCGTTGGCGGGCGATCAGGTACCCAAGCGTGCCGGCCACGAGCGCCGCGCCGCCAATGAGGCCGACCGCCGCGTAGGTCACTGGCCCGGGCGGCGGTGGAATCGACGCCCAGGCCGACGGAGTCGTCACGCGGCGGCGCGCCAGCTCGAGCCGCAGGCTCTCTTCCCCCTGCGTCATCGCCCACCGGTGGTTCGCCTCGAGCAGCGGCCGCAGCACCGGCGACAGCGCGCGCAGCAGCGGCTTCTCGGCGCGGACGCGCCAGTCGTAGGTAGCCACGACATCGGCGCCATCCTGCTCGATGGTCCACACGCCGCGCCCCTGGAAGTCGCCGTGCGCGTCGATCGCGAAGCGGGACGGGTAGCGGCTCTCAGCGACGACGAGATCCCACGACAGCGTGTACGGCAGCCACCCTCTCGTCCGCAGCCGGACCCGCTGTCTGAGGCCGCGTCCGTCGGGCCGCTCCAACTCCTCGACACTGAGATACACGGCCGGCCACCAGCGGGCGAGGTCGAGCGGATCGCGCAGGATGTCGGCCACCTCGCCGCAGGTTCCCTCGACACGCCACGTCGTGACGAAGTGGTACTGGTTGGCGTCTGGCATTCGGCGCGCCTCAGTAGGTCGCGTAGGGGCGGATGCCGCGCGCGATGAACGCCGCCAGCAGGCGTCGCCGCAGCTCGTTGGCGACCTTGCCGTGGTTGAGCGGCAGCGTCTTGAACCGCGTGTTGATGGTGACGAACCCGTCGGCAATCGAGGTGACGCCGTTCATTTCGAGCGGCTCGAGCAACACCGCCCCGAAGGCGGGCGTCGATTGCATCGATGCGCCGACCTCGCGGATGGTGCCGCAGACACGATCGAGGTTCTCGCCGTAGGCCACGCGCACGTCCACGATGGCATAGGCGAACTGCTTGCTCAGGTTGGCGAGTGCGGTCACCGTGCCGTTCGGGAACACGTGCACCGCGCCTTCGGCGTCGCGCACGACGATGGTGCGGAGCGTGATCTGCTCGATCGTCCCGAGGACCGTGTTGATGCGGGCGAGATCGCCGACGCGGACCTGATCCTCGAGGATCAGGAAGAACCCCGAGATTACGTCGCGCACGAGGTTCTGCGCACCGAAGCCGATCGCCAGGCCCGCAATCCCCGCTCCCGTGAGCAGCGGCATCACGTCGATGGACAGCTCGCGGAGCACCATCAGCAGCGCGATGAACCAGACGACGGTGTTGAGGATGTTGGTGAGGGTGGCGCGGACGGTCTTCGCGCGGCGCAGCCATTCCGGATCCGACGTCCCGTGCCGCCTCGCCACGCGGTGCTGCAGCTGCTCGATCGCCAGGTGGCCGAGGCGCAGCAGGATGGCGGCGCCGGCGATGACGACGATCAGGTTCACGCCGTGCACCAGGGCCCAGTCGAGCGACGAACGCAGGTTCCACCCCGGCTGCGCGATGCCGAGCGACGCGAGAGCAAACGGGATGCTGACGAGAGCGGCGATCGAAAACGCCAGCAGCCTGAGCGTTCGATTGAGGCCGGCGATGCGTTCGTGCAGAAGCTTGCGGCTCTCCGCGTCGACGTGCTCAATCCGCTCGAGCGCGCGGTGCAGTACAGCGTGCACGACGCGGACGAAGAGGATCGCGACCGCGAACACCGCGGCGATCGCGCCGAGGGCGAGGACCGCGGACCGCATCAGACGCGCAGGAGCTTCAGGTAGTTGGACTCCCGGTAGGCCAGTTCGGCGTTGATGCTGACGAGCACGAGCGTCGACCCCGCCGGTACGAGGCCATGCTCGACGAGAAGCTGCCCGGCACGTGTGCCGGCCAGATCCAGCTCGCTGAGCGTCGTGCACACCGGGAAGACTCCCCAGTAGGGCGCGAGCCGGCGAGCGATCTCCGGACGTTCGGTGATCGCGAGAATCGGCACCGGCGGCCGCAATCCGGAAAGACGGCTCGCGGTGTGTCCCTGACGGGTCACCGCTACGATCGCTCGCGCCCGGCTGCGCTCGGCCAGCGTCACGGCCGCCTCGCAGAGCGCCTGCTCGTGGTTGCCGCTCCCAACCTTCGAAAGCGTGAGCGGATTGGCCCGCCCGGCCTCCGCCTCGCGGATGATGAGGTCCAGCGTCTGCACCGCCCGGGCGGGATACGCGCCCGACGCCGTTTCGCCGGCGAGCATGATGGCGTCGACGCCATCCACGACGGCGTTTGCCGCGTCGCTCACCTCCGCGCGGGTCGGCCTCGGTTCGACCGTCATCGACTCGAGCACCTGCGTCGCGAGGACGACCGGGATGCCGCACTCCCGTGCGCGGCGTGTGACTTCCTTCTGCACCCGGGGCACACGCTCGAGCGGCATCTCCAGCCCGAGGTCGCCGCGCGCCACCATCACCATGTCGCAGCAGTCCAGGATCTCGTCCAGGCGATCGACCGCCTGCGGCCGCTCGATCTTGGCCATGATCGGCACGCTGGCGCCGCTGGCGCCCACGAGTTCCTTCGCGCGCCGCACGTCGTCGGGGCTCTGCACGAAGCTGAGTGCGACGATGTCGACGCCGAGCGAGAGGCCGAACTGCAGATCGTCGACGTCCTTCATCGTGATGGCAGAGGTCGGCAGGGCAACGCCGGGTGCGTTGATCCCCTTGTGCTGCCCGAGAAGGCCACCCGCGACGACAGTCGTGCAGATTTCGAGTCCGTCGGTCGATGCCACCCTCAGCTCGATTGTCCCGTCCGAGAGGAGCAGGTGGTCGCCCGGCCGAACGCCGCGCGCGAGCCCGTCGAACGTGGTCGACACGAAGCCTGGGCGGCCAGGCTCAGTGCCGGTGACGATGCGGAGCTCCTCGCCCGGCGTGAGCCGGAGCGGCCGGCCACCCTCGAGCGTACCGGTGCGGATCTTCGGGCCGCCGAGATCCTGCAGGATTGCCAGGTTGCGCCCGGCGCGGGCCGCAGCGGCGCGTACGCGGGCATACGTTGCCGCCTGCGTCGCATGCGTGCCGTGTGAGAAGTTCAGTCGAATGATTTCGGTGCCGGCAGCTATGAGGGCGTCGAGGACGTCGTCAGAATCGGAGGCCGGACCGACAGTGGCGATGATCTTGGTTTGCCGCATGTAGAATTCTTTTTCATTATGGGCCAGATCGTTCCAGACGCCATCGAGCGGTACCTGAGCGGTCTCAACCGCGCGGGCGATCGGGTGCTCGATGAGGTCGCGCGAGCCGGCGCCGCCGAGTCGCTGCCGCTGGTCGACGCCGAAGTCGGTGCGCTGCTTCGCGTGCTGGCGATCGCGATCGGCGCGAAACGCATCCTCGAAGTCGGCACCGCGATCGGATACTCCGGCATCTGGCTCGCCGGGGCCCTGCCGGCGGACGGCATGCTGATCACGCTCGAGAAGGATCCCGAGCGCGCGCGTGTAGCCAGGCAGAACTTCGAGCGTGCCGGCGTCGCCGACCGCGTCAGCGTGGTCGTTGGGGACGCGCAACTGAAGATCGTGAAGGTGGCGGGGCCGTTCGACCTGATCTTTCAGGATGGCGCCAAGGGACTTTACGGGCCGCTGCTCGACCCGCTCGTCGCGCTTCTCCGGCCGGGCGGGCTGCTTGTGACGGACAACGTCCTGTGGGACGGCGAGGTGGTGCCGGGCTATGCCACCACCCCGCGGAAGGACTCCGCCGATACGCGCGCGATCGCGGAGTACAACACGCGCCTGAACGCACATCCTGCCCTGCTCACGTCAACGGTCCCGCTGAGGGATGGCGTGGCGATATCCGTGAAGAGGAACTGACGCAGCGGTGTAGCCGGGACTGGAGCCATGACCATCGACGACTGGTTGAAAGCCGCACTCGCTGACGCCGAGCGGCGCAACGTGCCCGAACTGAAGCCGCTGCTCGAGGGCCTGGCGCAGGCGACCCGGGCGCTGCGCGCTGCCGACTGCGTACCGAAGGCCGATGACCCGGTTGAACATTGAAGAGTTCGGCAGGCGGCTGCGACGGCGCCAGACCAGTGCGGTCGAAGCGACTTCGGCGTGCCTGGATCGGATTGCGCGCGACAACCCGCGCCTGAACGCCTTCGTGCTCGTGATGGCGGACGAGGCGCGGCAGCAGGCGGCCCTCCTCGATCGCGAGCTCGCCGAAGGCGGCGACCGCGGGCCGCTGCACGGCGTGCCGATCTCGATCAAGGATCTGTTCGACGTGGCCGGCACGCCCACGACGGCCGCGTCACGCGTGCGGGAGGGTCACGTCGCGCGGCGCGACGCACCAGCCATCACACGGCTGCGACGCGCCGGCGCCGTCATCATCGGCAAGACGAACCTGCACGAGTTCGCGCTGGGCACGACCAACGAGGACTCCGCCTTCGGACCCGCGCGCAACCCGTTCGACGATTCGCGGTCACCCGGTGGCTCGAGCGGCGGTTCCGCGGCCAGCGTCGCGGCCGGCATGGCACTCGCCACGCTCGGCACCGACACGGGCGGCTCCATTCGCATCCCGGCCGCGGCCTGCGGCCTGGTCGGCCTCAAGCCGGCTTACGACGAGCTGTCGGCAAGCGGCGTCGTGCCGCTGTCGCGCACGCTGGACCACGTCGGACCGCTGACGACGACCGTCGCCGATGCGTGGCACATCCTGCACGCGCTGCGCGGCCAGTCCGCAGTCCGGGCGCTGTCCGCAGTCCCCCCGCGATCGATGCGCCTGGGCATTCCCAGGCGTTACTTCTGCGACCTGCTCGACGATGCCGTGCGCACAGCCTTCGACTCAGCGGTGCAGGCGCTCGTCCGGGAGGGCGCGACCATCGTCGACGTGGACATCGCGCACGCGGCGCTCATCGCGCCGACGTATCTGCACATCCTGTTCGGCGATGCGGCGGCGTTCCACGGGCCGTCCCTGGATCGGATGCCGGAGCGATACACGCCGAACGTCCGCCTGCGCCTGGAGCTCGCGCGGTATGTGCTCGCCGAGGACTACGTGCGCGCACTGGAAGTTCGCCGCGTGCTGCGGCGCGAGGTGGATGCAGCGCTTTCGGGGCAGGACGCGCTGCTGCTGCCATCGCTGCCGATCGTTGCGCCCACGATCGGAACGGCCACGGTTCGAATCGGATCGTCGGATGAACCGGTGCGCAACGTGATGTTACGGCTCACGCAGCTCTTCAACCTCACCGGCCACCCTGCCGTCGCGCTGCCCTGCGGCATGTCAGCGTCGGGTCTGCCATGCGGGCTGCAGCTGGTCGGCGCGACGCTGCAGACCGACGCCCTGCTCCGCGTCGCGCGTGGAGTCGAGACTGCGCTGGGCAGCTGAACGTGGTCAGTTGCCGCCCAGCGCAGGAGGCGCACCAGGCCTCGGCGGCGGCTGAGTGTCGGGCGGTCCCGCTGGCGGCGGGATATCGGGCGGCGGCACCGGCTTGATGTCTGGCGGCGGCTGATCGGTGATGTCCGGCGGCCGGGGATAGTCCGGCATCTGCGGTTTTTCGAGCATGCCTGATCCGCTGCAAGCCGTGAGCCGGTCACGGTCCATCGTCAGACGCTGAGCCCGACCGCTCGCATCAGCTCGAGCGCGTTGCTGCGTTCGACCACGCCGTCGCGCATGCGGTAGTCGAACAGCATCCGGCCGTTCTCGATCCTGTCCTCGAAGTGAACGTTGCGGGCCGCCTCGCCAAGGGTCGCGGGCAGCTCCGCCAGCGCAAGGTCGTGCGTCGTCACGAGCCCGATCGCGCCGCCGCGGACCAGCGCCGCGACGATCGCCTGCGCCCCGATCCGGCGGTCGTGCGAGTTCGTCCCGTGCAGGATCTCGTCAAGCAGGAACAGCACCGGCAGCGGACCCGTGGTCGCCGCGACGATGTCGCGGATGCGCAGGATCTCGGTGTAGAAGCGCGAGTGGCCTTCCTGAAGCGAATCCTCCACCCGCAACGTCGCACCGATGGCCAGCGACGATAGCGTGACTCGTTCGGCGCGCACGGGCCCTCCAGCCAGCGCGAGGACGACGTTTGCGCCAACGGCGCGCAGCAGCGTGCTCTTCCCCGACATGTTCGACCCGCTCACGATGAGCACGCGGGAAGCAGGACCACCGAGTGCAACGTCGTTGCGAACGGCGACCGAGGTGGCGATCAGCGGGTGTGCAAGCGCAGTGGCGTGAAACACCGGATCGCCTGGAACAATCTCCGGGAACGGGTCGGACGGGTTCTCGTACGCGAAGGTCGCGAGGGACGCGAGCGCCTCGAACTCGCCGATCGCGGTCAGCCAGGCAGCGAGCGTCCGGCGATGCACCTGGTGCCACCGATCGATGGCGACAGCGGACTGGCTCCGGACGAGCAGCAGCAGCCCGAACGGCCGTACCAGCTCGTTGCGCACGGCGTCGCGCACCGCGATGTAGCGTCGCAGCCGTCCCACGAGTGTCGATGGACGTGCCGTGCCGTCGAGCGTGCCGCGAAGCGCAGCGAGCCTGGGCGTCTCGAACGACGTCTGCTCCAGCACGGCGAGCAGGTCCTGCAGCAGGCCGAGATCATGGTCCGCTGCATCGACACCGCGGATCACCTTCCACACGCGCGCACGGTGAACGAGCGCAAGGGCCGCAGGAACGATCAGCCAGGTCAGCCAGATGCCGCTCGGCATGAGGCCAAACGCGGTGGCGGTCACAAGCACGGCGCTGATCGCGGCGCACCCGGCAAACATCCAGGCGTGCGCGGGTCCGAAGCCGACGGGCTCAGCGGACGCCCACCGCACGAGCGATCCGGTACGCGAAACGTGCGCTTCGGCCGCGACGACGGCGAGCGTCTCACGGAAGTCGAGACGCCCGCGCAGCTCGGCGACCGCCTGCTGGCGCGATCGCACTTCGGTCGCATCCGCCGGCGTCCGCAGCCAGTCGCCCAGCGTGTCCTCTCCGGTCTCCGTACGGGCCGTGTTCAGCAGCTGGAACAGCGAGCCGCGGCCGAACAGGTCCAGGTCACGGGCGTACGGGTGATGGTCGAGGAAGCGGCTGCCGTCGTTCCCTAGTCCGGGCCAGGTGCCATCGAGCCGGGCGACTCCGCGCTCGTAGCAGCGCCTTGCCCGCAGCGCCCGATCGTTCGCGTTCAGCACACGGGCGTGCACCACCATCAGGACGAGGAACGCCAGCGCCGGCGCGATGAGCGCCGCCGGCCCGATGGTCCCGCGGACGAACACGAGCCACGCCAGGAACGCGGCAACGGCGAAGAGAACGAGGCGGAGGTTGGAGATCAGGAGGTGCGAGCGCTCGCCGCGGGCCAGCGCCTGGTCCCACTGCGCGATGCGTCGCTGGTACTCGGCGCGAGGATCCGCGCCACTCACCGGGATCTCCCGATTCGGCCGTGCGGCGGCACTACCCCTGCATCCCCGCGAGCAGCTCGCGTGCGATTCGCACGTAGCCGTCCACGGCGGCCTGCTGTTCGGCGATCTCGATGAACTCGTCGGCCGTGTGCGCCACGTGAATCGACCCGGGGCCGAAAAGGAGCGGCTGTCCCCAGGCCTGCAGGAACGGGATGTCCGTCGTGTACGGGAAGACCGCAGTGTCGAAACCGGGCACGGTCGTCATCCTGACAGGCGGCACCTCGAGGACCGACTCGACCGACACCAGCGGCTCCAGCGCCGACAGGCCGTCGCGCACGACGGCGGCATCGCTGACCGTCCGGAACATCAGTTCGGCCTCGGCGGAGGGCGGCACCACATTCGGAGCGACACCGCCGCTTATGAGGCCGATGGTGTAGTGCGTGCGGCCGAGGGTCGGGTCTGACGGGAACTCGATGCCGCGCAGGCGGACGAGTGCGTCGAGCAGTTTGTCAATCGCCGACACGCCCAGCTCGGGAAACGACGAGTGCGCGGCACGCCCGCTGGCTTTCAGCAGCACCCGCAGGATGCCACGCGTCGCCAGCCCGAGGCGGCTGTCGGTGGGCTCGCCGTCGATCAGATACTTGCAGCCGCGCGCCTCGAGGTTGGCGCGGCGCGCGCCGTCGCTTCCCCGCTCTTCGCCGACGACGAAGAGCAGGCCGACCCGCGTTTCCCCCTGCCGCCGCAGCAGGTCAGCGGCCGCGATCTGCGCCGCAAGGATCCCCTTCGCGTCGCACGACCCCCGCCCGTAGATGCGCCCGTTCTCCACGCGGCTGCCAAAGAAGGGCGGCACGCAGTCGAAATGCGTGGACAGCACGACCAAAGGCGGACCGACCGTCGCGAGCAGGTTGAACCGCTGCGCGTCCACCTTTTGCTCGACGACCGTGAGTCCGTGATTGCGAAGGTATTCGGCGAGCCAGATGCCGGCGGCGGCTTCGCGTCCGGTCGTCGAATCGATGTCGACGAGCGACCGGGTGAGCGCGACCAGGTCGACGCTCGACTGCGTCACGCGTTCCACGTGCGCAACCCCGGCTCGAGAGCGCTGATCACCGCGGGCATCACGACTTGGCGAGGGCGGGGTTCAGCAGTTCGAGGTCGCGAAGGACCCGCACGATTCTGTCCTGCGAGTCGCGGCGCGGCGCACACATCGGCAGCCGGTAGATCTCGTCGAGCAGCCCCATGGCCGCCATCGCGGCTTTCACCGGAATCGGGTTCGCCTCGACGAAGTTCACCTGCATCAGCGGCAGGATCCGCTGGTACACAGCCCGCGCGGCGCTGAAGTCGCCGCTTGCGGCCGCCTCGACCATCGCGACCATCTCAGCCGGGATCTCGTTCGAGACCACCGAGATCACGCCGTGCCCTCCGATCGCCATCAGCGGCAGCGTGATCGCATCGTCGCCGGAGAGCACGATGAAGTCGCGGGGAACCACCCGGCACACGTCGCACATCTGCGAGATGTTGCCCGAAGCTTCCTTCACGCCGACGATGTTCGGCACCTCGGCCAGCTTCGCCAGCGTCGCCGGTTCGACGTTGACGCCCGTCCGGCCCGGCACGTTGTAGACGATGACCGGAAGGTCGGTGCTCTCGGCAATCGCACGGTAGTGCAGCACGAGCCCTTCCTGCGTCGGCTTGTTGTAGTACGGCGTCACCGACAGGAGGCCCGTGGCGCCGGCCTTCTTCATCGCGGCGGCGAGGTGAATGACTTCGCGAGTGTCATAGCCGCCGGCGCCCGCGAGCACGGGCACCGCTCCAGCGGCCTCGTCGGCCAGGATTTCGACCACGCGGATGCGCTCCGCGTCCGTCAGCGTCGGATTTTCACCGGTTGTTCCGCAGGGGACGAGGAACTGGATGCCGGCGTCGATCTGGCGGCGGCCAAGCCGGCGCACGGCTTTTTCGTCGAGCTCGCCTGCACGAGTGAACGGTGTGACGAGGGCGGTGCCGACTCCGGTGAATGTGGTGTTCATGGCTTGCCCGTTTTTCAGCGAATGCCGAGCACGTCCTGCATCGTGAACCAGCCGCGGCGGCCGGCGACCCAGCGTGCCGCGGTCAGCGCGCCACGCGCGAAGGCGCCGCGGTCGCGCGCCGCATGTGTCAGCGTAATCGATTCCGAGGGTCCGTCGAAACCGACCGTGTGCGTGCCAGGAATGTAGCCGGCGCGGGTCGCCGACACGTCGATCGGCCGGGCGTAGCCCGCGGCCTCCATCGACTTCCTGAGCTTCAACGCCGTGCCGGACGGCGCGTCCTTCTTCGCCGCGTGGTGCGCCTCGTGGAGGAAGGCGCCGAATGCCGGTTGAGCCGCGAACAGACGGGCCGCCTCGGCCACGAGCGCCTCGAACAGCACGACGCCCGTCGAGAAGTTCGGTGCCGCCACGATCCCGGTTCCGGCCTCCGCGACCGCGCCGCGCAGGTCGGCCTCATGCGCCTGCCACCCGGTCGTGCCGAGGACGACGTTGACGCCGAGACCGGCCAGCGTGCGGACGTTGTCGACCACTGCCTCCGGCGAGGTGAAGTCGATCGCCACGTCGACGCCGCGCCAGCGTGCATCGCCGAGCGCGGCGACGTGCGCCGGCGAGGCGGGGTCGACGACCCCGGCGACCTCGCACTGATACTGCGGCGCGAGCTCGCCGACGAGCCTGCCCATCTTCCCGTAGCCGACGAGCAGGATGCGCATCACGCCACCCGCACGGTGAAGAACTGGTCGTGCAGCAGGTTCATGGCCGCCGGGACGTCCGCGTCGCGGATCACGAACGTGATGTTGCGGCGCGACGCCGCCTGCGACACCAGGCGGAGCGGGAGCTTCTGCAGCGAGGTGACGGCCCGCGCGAAGAGCGTCGGATCGCTGCGCAGGTGCTCGCCGACGATGCAGATGATCGCCATGTTCGGCTCGGTGGTGACCTCCGCGAACTTACGCAGGTTGCTGAGAATGTCGTCGAGCCGCCGGACGCTGTCGACGGTCACCGAGACGCTCACCTCCGAGGTGGTGACCACGTCGACCGGCGTCCGGAACCGCTCGAACACCTCGAACAGCCGGCGCAGGAAGCCGTGGGCCATCAGCATCCTCGTCGAGGTGATGTCGATGACGGTGACGCCACGCTTGCAGGCCAGCGCCGTCAGCGCGTGTCCGCCGTTCCTGGCGTTGGCGGTGATCATCGTGCCCGCTACCTCGGGACGGCGGGAATTGAGGATGCGCACGGGGATGTTCTTCGCCACCGCCGGCAGGATGGTGCTCGGGTGCAGCACCTTCGCGCCGAAGTACGCGAGCTCCGACGCCTCGGCAAACGAGAGCTGCGGAACCAGCACCGGATCGGTCACCACGCGCGGGTCGGCCGTGAGCATGCCGTCCACGTCGGTCCAGATCTGTATCTCGCCGACGTCGAGGCACGCGCCGAACATGGCGGCCGAATAGTCGCTGCCTCCGCGGCCGAGCGTGGTGGTGACGCCGCCAGCGGTCGCGCCGATGAAGCCGCCCAGCACCGGGACCTGGCCGGCCGCCATCCGCGCGGCGACGATGGCGCCCGCCCGCGCCGCGGTCGCCTCCATGTCCGGCACGGCAGCCGAATGCTCGCCGTCGGTGACCAGCACCTGGCGCGCGTCGATCCACGCGGCATCGACACCCTGCTGCCTGAAGGCTGCGGCGACGATGCGGCTGCTGGCGAGTTCGCCGATCGCGTGCAGCGTGTCAGCAGATGCGGGCGTCATCTCGCCGTGTTCCGCCCAGCGGCCGACGTCAGCGGCGAGCGCCGTGAAGTCTGACGTGAGCTGCTCGACGAGGGCGTCGAGCGCCGGCGCCTGCACGAGCGTTGCTGCCACGCCGATGTGGCGTTCGAGCAGGTCGGAGAGAATCTGCGCGGCCTGCTCGCCCTGCCTGTCGGACGCGAGCCGGCCCGTCTCGACCAGGCGGTCGGTCACCTTCGACATCGCCGACACCACCACGACCGGCGGCCGGTCGTTGCGGTTGCGGTCCCACTGGCTCCGCACGATGGCGATGACGCGGTTCATCGCCTCGGCATCGGCCACCGAGGTACCGCCGAATTTCATGATGACGTTCACAGCAAACCCTCGCGAGTGCAACAGCTCGGCGTTGAGAATCGCGACGCCGGCGGCGCCGCGGATCGTGTTGTGGCCGAGCGCGACGAACTTGTAGTCGAACAGCGGACAGCGGCGCAGTCGGCCGACGGTGACGGTCATGCCGCCGTCGCGATTGACATCGAGCAGCGGCTGCGGCCGGTTCACCTCGTCGAGATACACGACCGGCTGCGGCGGCGCCGACGGCAGCTGCAGTTCCTGCGGACGGCCGCGGAACGCACGCCAGGCGGCGATGACCGCCTCGGGCGTCGGCTTCTGCTCGAGCCCCACCGACACCGACACCGTGTGGCCGTTCTGCACCGGCACACGGGTCGTCGTCGCGCTGACCCGCAGCGGATGATCGTCAACGCGGCCGGTGCCGAGCGTGCCGAGGATCTTCCTGCGTCTCGGTCTCGACCTTCTCCTCTTCGCCGCCGCCGATGTGCGGAATGATGTTGCCGAGAATGTCCCATGACGGAACGCCCGGATATCCGGCGCCCGAAATCGCCTGCAGCGTGGTGACGATCGTCGAGGTCAGGCCGAACTGACGGAGCGGCGCGAGCGCCATCGCGAGCACGACCGTCGCACAGTTCGGGTTGGTGACGATTCGCCCTTCCCAGCCCTGGGCTGCGCCCTGTGCCTTGAGCAGCTTCAGGTGATCGGCGTTCACCTCGGGAATGAGCAGCGGAACCGTATCGACCATCCGGTAGTTACGCGAGTTGCTCACGACGACGTGCCCGGCCTGCGCGAATGCCGCCTCGATCTCGCCGGCGACCGACGAGTCGAGCCCCGAGAACACCAGCTTCGGCGCGCTGCCCGGCGCCGCCGCTTCCACGACGCGGTTCGCGACGTCGTCCGGCAGACGGTTCGGGAGCCGCCACGCCGCCGCGTCCCTGAACGGCTTGCCCGCGGACCGCTCGCTGGCGCCGAGATAGTCGACCTTGAACCACGGATGGTCCGCGAGCAACGCAATGAACTGCTGGCCGACCATGCCGGTCGCACCAAGGATACCGACGGGAATTGCGGGCATACGACCTCTCGTTCTACTCCAAAAAAAAAGCCGACGCGGTTCGAAAACCGTGTCGGCAGAATTCACGCTCGAAGATATCGTCGGGCGACTAGCGTTCGAGCACAACTCCTCCGACACGGCGGGCCCGCTTTCGACCGGTGCACTTTCGCGTGTGGAGATGGAGAACCATGGAACCGGATGAGTATAGCATGGGAGCGTTGATGCTTCAAGCGCTCTTCCACGCGTGGGAGCGCCGGCTCGCCGCAATCACAAGGATCGCGTCGTCCGGCCGTTCGAATGGGGGCTCGACTGGCTGCCCGCCGTGACGGCCACCGGTCGGCTGCGTCACCGCCGGCGGATGCTCATCAGCGAATGGGTGACGGAGGTCATGGCCGACACCGACGCCTTCTACACGCCGGGGCCGACGACCGACTACGACCTTGCACCGCCCTGCGCCCGACGGCGATCGGCTGCTCACGTTCCCGAGCGCGCTGACGACGCCGCACGCGGAGAACAACACGGTCTACGCGCGGCTGTTCCCGGCGCACGAGAACGCGGCGCGATCGGCGGCATCGAGCGGCCGTCCTGGTGCTGCCGCAGTGGAACTCGGATGCGGGCGGCCATGTCGGGCTGTGCCGGCTGCTGGCGATGAACGGCATGACCGCGCTGCGTCTGAGCCTGCCGTATCACGACCGGCGCATGCCGCCGGAGCTCAGTCGCGCCGACTACATCGTCAGCTCGAACATCGCGCGGACGCTGCAGGTGTGCCGGCAGGCGGTGCTCGACGCGCGGCGCGCGATCGCGTGGCTGCACGCGCAGGGGTTCGACCGGATCGGCATCCTCGGCACGAGCCTGGGCTCGTGCCTGTCGCTGCTGACCACCGCGCACGAGCCGCTGATTCGCGCGCAGGCGCTGAATCACATCTCGCCCTATTTCGCCGACGTCGTCTGGCGCGGGCATCTCCACGTCACACGTGCGCGAGGGGCTCGACGGCCACATCGAGCTCGATCTCCTGCGGCAGCTCTGGCAGCCGATCAGCCCGGCCTAGTATCTGGAGCGCGTGCGCGATCGCAAGACGCTGCTCGTGTACGCGCGCTACGACCTGACGTTCCCGGTCGATCTGTCCCGCGAGCTCGTGCGACAGTTCCGAGCAGCAGGGCGTCCCGCACGAAGTCGCGGTGCTGCGGTGCGGCCACTACACGACCGGCAAGACGCCGTTCAAGTTCATCGACGGCTGGATCCTGTCGCGATTCCTGCGGCGGGCATTGCTTTCGTGATCGTCGGGTACTGCTACTCGTCCTTCGGCAGCTTGAAGAACCGCGTGAACAGCGCGCGCCGGTTCAGCGTCAGGCGCGGGTCTGGAGGCGGCTCGGACGTGCCGACGGCCAGCTCGAGGCGGGATGCCGCGTTGCCGAGATCGAAGAACGCGGTCAGCTGATCGCGGGTCGTCACGGAGATGTCGTTCAGCAGTGGCCGCATCTTTTCGTGCGACAGCGGGCGGTTGATCCACTTGTCCCGGAAGGCGAGGCACCGCCGCTGTTCGACCCGGCAGTTGCTCGCGATCTGGCGGAGGACGTCAACGTGGGAGCGTCGGACGCGCTCCCGCAGCTCGCCGCCGATGCGCTCGATCTCCGCCACGACCTCCGCGATCGCGCCGAGGAAGAAATCCAGGTACTCGCGGACGACCTGCGGGTTTTCGAGGAACGCCTGATCCGCTTCCACGCGATCGCGTTGCACGCGCAGGAGCTCGAGCGTGTTCAACGCGTCTGCCTTGCGCTGAGCGAGCTGCTCGATCACGTCGTGCACGGCCGGATCGATCGCGCTCACAGGTATTTGAGCAGCCCCTGGAGCGCCTGGAACAGCACATCCGCGAGGTCGCGGACGAAGGGCGAGATCTCGCCCTCGTTCACCGCTGTCGCCACGGTCACGGGGTTGGTGAGGAACAGCCACACCGTCGCGAGGGCAAGCACGATGGCGAGCATCGCAATTGCGCCGAACAGACTGAGTCCGATCCGCTCGAACCGCATGACTCCTCGCTGTCGGCTGCCCCCGTCCACCTGAACTTTGACGGCAGGCAACCCGCCCTGGTTCACCCGATCAAACGGCGAAGCCGCCAGAACCGAACGCCTTGGCCCAATGACCAAAACGCCGCCGGGAAGCGCCGCGATCGGGTTCAGAACGTGTCAGGAGCCAGAACGACAGGCATGCCAAGCGCGAGCTTGGGAGATCGCTCGCGACGGCGTCGTAGTCGCCGACGATGAGCGTCGTCAGGCGGGCGGGATCGAGGTACTGCCGTGACGACGCGCGTGACGTCGTCGGCCGTGACCTGCTCGACCGTCGGCACGAAGTCGGCGAAGTAGTCGTCGGGCAGGTCGTAGAGCGCGAGCTGGGTCACCGCACGGGCGACCTGCTCGGCGGTTTCGAAGTTGCGCGCGTAGCCGCGCGTCAGCGCCGCGACGCCCAGCGCGAGCTCGTCGGTCGTGACCGGCCGAGACTCCCGGATCGCCGCGATCTCCTGCAGCGACTCGTCGATCGCCTCCGCGGTCGCCGCGGTCTGCACGCTGACCTGCAGCGTGAACGGCCCGGGCAGGCGGCGGAAGTCGAACGACGTGCGCGCGCCGTAGGTGAACCCCTTCTCCTCGCGCAGGTTCAGGTTGATGCGGCTGACGAACTGCCCGCCGAGCACCATGTTGGCGGCGACCAGCGCGTGGTAGTCCGGCGTGTTGCGCGCGACCGCGACGTGCCCGATGCGCAGCTCCGACTGCGGCGCACCGGCCGCGCGATCACGTTCAGCCGCGCCGGCTGCGGCAGCGCCGGCGCCTGCACCACCGGGCCGCCCGCGGACCCGTTCCAGTCCGTCGAAGGCCTCCGCGGCGATCGCTCGATCTCCGCGTGGTCGCAGTCGCCCGACGACGACCAGCGTCGCGTCGGCCGGCCGGATCGTCGCCGCGTGGAACGTCCGCACGTCGTCGACCGTCATCGCGGCCAGCGAGGCTCGCTGCCGAGCGGCGTGTGGCCGTACGGATGGTCGCCGTAGAGCAGCGGATGAACGCGCGATCGGCGACCGCGCCGGGCATGTCGCGCAGCTGCGTCAGCCGGTGCAGCCGCAGCTGGCGCACGCGCTCGAAGTCCGTCCTCGCGTCAGCGACGGCCTGGCCACCATGTCGGCGAGGAGCGACAGCGCCGGCTGCGGCGAAGCGGCTGAGGACCGTGACCGTCAGCAGCGCGGCGTCGGACCGATGTCGGAGTCGAGCTGCGCGCCGAGGCGCGCCAGCGCCTCGTGCATCTCGATCGCCGACCGCCCGCCGCTGCCCTCGTCGAGCATGTCGACGGTGAGCGCCGCGAGCCCTTCCTTGCCCGGCGGATCGTCGGCGGCGCCGCGGCGCACGAGCAGCATCAGCGTCACGACCGGAATGGACGTGTGCCGCACCGTCCAGACGCGCAGGCCGTTCGGTGAGCGTCGATTTCTCGATCGCGGGGAACGTGATACGCGGCGGGTCGGCCCCGGCACCGGCAGCCGCGCTGCGGTCGACCGTCATCGGGACGCCTTCACGAGACGAGCGGCGGGCACCGAGTCGGGGAGCGCGAGCACGGTTCGCCCGCGCGGCACGATGCTCAGCGCGACGCGGTCGCCGTTCGCAGATAGCTGCGCGACCGCCTGCTGCAGCGATCGCGCGTGACCGTCGTGGTAGCGCGCGAGGTCGCGCTCGAAGAAGTCGGGGTCGCCGAGGAACGTGTTGTAGGCGTTGAGCTGATCGGACTTGCCGCCGAAGCCGCCGACGGTCTGCAGGCGGAACATGAACTGCGCTTCCGCCTGCACACGGCCGCGGTCGATCTCGTCGTCGGTCGGCCCCTCGGCCGCGAGCCGCTCGATCTCCTCGCGGATCGCGCGCTCGAGCTCCGCGAGCGTCGTGGCCCGGCGCGGCGGTCGCCGCGACCTGGAGGAACCCGCCGATCTCGCGCGAGTTCTGCGCCGCCGACACGTCGGTGGCGATGCGCTGCGTCGAACACGAGCCGCTTGTACAGCCGCGACGTCTTGCCGTTGGCGAGGATGTCCGCCGCCGAGATCGAGCTCCGCGTCGCCCGCCGCGAACATCGCCGGCGTGATCCAGGCGACATAGACGCGCGGCAGCTCGACGCGATCCTCGAGGAGCAGGCGCGTCTCGCCGTCGAGTGCCGGCTCGGCCGGCCGGACCGAGCGCCACCGCCGGACCTGGCTCGAGATCCTCGAAGTAGCGCCGCGCCAGCTCCAGCGCCTCGTCCTCGTCGATGTCGCCGGCGATCGCCAGCGACGCGTTGGCCGGATGGTAGTACGTGCTGAAGAACCGCGCGGACGTCGTCGAGCTGCGCGGCGTGCAGGTCGGCGATCTCGCCGATCGTCGTCCAGTGATACGGATGATCCGGCGGGAACAGCGCCGCCAGCATCGCCATCGGCGCCAGGCCGTACGGGCGGTTCTCGTAGTTCTGCCGCCGCTCGTTCAGCACGACGTCGCGCTGGTTCGAGAACTTCGCCTCGGTCAGCGCCGGCAGCAGGTACCCCATGCGATCGGATTCCATCCACAGCGCGAGCTCGAGCGCGTTGGTCGGCACCACTTCCCAGTAGTTGGTCCGGTCGGCGTTGGTCGATCCGTTCAGCGAGCGCGCCGGCGCCCTGCAGCGGCTGGAAGTAACCCTTGTCGTGATGCTGCGACCCTTCGAACATCAGGTGCTCGAACAGGTGCGCGAACCCGGTGCGCCCGGGCAGCTCGTTCTTCGACCCGACGTGATACCAGAGGTTCACGGCGACGATCGGGCAGGCGCGATCCTCGTGCAGCAGCACGTCGAGTCCGTTGCCGAGCGTGTGCTTGCTGAAGGGAATCGTTCATCGCACCACGGTAAGCGGAATCGTCGGCCGCGCGTAGCTCGCGATCGACACCTGCGCGGCCGTCTGCTCGGCGGCCGCCATGAACGCGCGTGCGGCCGGCGACTCGGGCTCGCTGATCATCAGCGGCACGCCGCGTGTCGCCGCCCTCGCGAATCGGCTGATAGATCGGAATGCGGCCGAGGAACGGCACGCCGAGCTCCGTCGCCATCGTCTCGCCGCCGCCGCTGCCGAAGATGTCGGCCTCGTGCTGGCAGCTCGGGCAGACGAAGTAGCTCATGTTCTCGATGATGCCGAGCGTCGGGATGTTCAGCTTCTTGTACATCGCCACCGCGCGCCGGCTGTCGGCGAGCGACACCTGCTGCGGCGTCGTGACCACGATCGCGCCGGCCACCGGCACGGTCTGGCTGAGGCTGAGCGCGACGTCGCCCGTGCCCGGCGGCATGTCGATGATCAGGTAGTCGAGATCGATCCACCGCACTTCGCGGAAGAACTGCTGCAGCGCGCCGTGCAGCATCGGCCCGCGCCAGATGATCGGCGCATCGTCCTGCGTGAGGAAGCCCATCGAGATGACCTGCAGGCCGTACTTCTCGGCCGGGACGATCTTCTGGCCGTCGGTGGTGAGCTGCGTCTTCATGCCCGAGCATGATCGGCACGTTCGGGCCGTAGATGTCGCCGTCGATGATGCCGACGCGGCTGCCGCACTTCGCGAGCGCGATGCGCCAGGTTCACCGCCACCGTCGTCTTGCCGACGCCGCCCTTGCCGGCGCCGACCGCGATGACGTTCTTCACGCCCGGCAGCGGCTGCCGCGCCGCCGTCGCCGCCCGACCGCCTCGCGCACGCGCGCGCTCATCTGCACGTCGACGCGCGACACCCCGGGCATCTGCAGCACGGCCGCGCGCGCCTGATCGCGCATCTGATCCTTCACCGGACACGCCGGCGTCGTCAGCTCGATCGTGAACGCGACGTCGCCTCCAGTCGATTGCAGATCCTTGATGAAGCCGAGGCTGACGATGTCGCGGTGCAGATCCGGATCCCGGACGACCTTCAGCGCGTCGAGCACCGCCGCCTGTTCAACTGCCATGATCAAAGGATATCGGCTTTGGGTCTAATCGAACAGGAAATGCTGCTACACTCGCGCGAATGGCCGACGGCGCGCCGAACCGGGCAACGATGCTCGTGCTGGCGTACCTCTGGCCGCTCGCGGTCGTTCCGCTCTTCCTCGCGAACGACGATCCGGACGTGCAGTGGCACGCCAAGCACGGGCTGGTGCTGATGGCCGCCGAGCTGGCCATCTTCCTCGCGCTCTCCGTCGCTACGACCATGGTCACCATCGTGACCTTGGGCCTCGGCTGCGTCGTATCGATTGTGTTCCTCTTTCTCTGGACGGGCGTGTTCGTGCTGCACGTCGCCGCGATCGTCCGCGCGCTGAACGGGTCGCGTCTCGTCATTCCGGGAGTCAGCGAGTACGCCTCACGGTTCTAGCGGCGTTGCGCAGGCCGTTCGTGCCACACGACCCCTAATAGGCGTCGCGCTCGCCTGCGCGGCCGTGACAGCAGCGGCCCTTGCCGGACAACCGCTCGTTCTCGCCGGCATTCACGTCTATCAGCGCACGATTGCACCGATCGTGGCGCACGTCGCGGGACCCTGCCGCTTCACGCCATCGTGCAGCGTCTACGCCGAAGCGGTCATCGCCCGCGACGGTCTGGCGCGCGGTGGATGGAAGGCGGTTCGGCGCATCGCGAAGTGCGGACCGTGGACGGCCCGCGGCACGCGCGACGAGCCCTGACCGTCAGGCGGGCGAGGGCCCGTGGGCGAGCGGCGTTTCGAACAGCCGCTTTGCATCCTCGCGCAGCAGGATCCAGAGCGCGTAGACACCGAGCGCCGTGCCGTACGGCAGCAGGAGCAGATCGACCGATCCGAGCATGATGGCGCCCACACGCGACCAGTGCCGGCGCCGCCGAAGCAGCGCACCGATCGCGACGTGGCCGGCGCCCCAGAGGATGGCCATGAGCGCCAGCACGGTGAAGGCGGCGGCGGTCAGGCCCGCGGCGAACCCGCCGGTCTCCGTCGCCGAGGCCGCCAGCGACGCAGCCGCGAGGCCGAGCGCGAGCGTCGATACGCCGACCAGGATCGTGAGCGCGCCCCAGACCATGAACAGCACGCCGACGAGATCGACGTGTGCCTCCGGCGATCGAAGTGGATGTGCGGTTGAAGCTTTCACCGGGCGCCGCCTGCGGTTCCCGCAGATCAGGCCCCGATCGCCACGCGGACCTCGACGCGGACGGGCGCCGCGTGCGGCGAGCTGACGCGGAAGCGGAAGCGCGCGCCGTCGGACACGCCGGGCGGCACCGAGACGCGAACCGGATGACTGACGAGCGCGTCGCCGGTGCCGCAGCAGTCCGCGCAGGGCTCCGTCCACGTTTCGCCGCGGCCGCCGCAGCCGCGGCAGGTGCCGCGGAGCGGGACCTCGAGCGGAACGATGGCGCCGCACGTCGCCTCGCGGCCGAGAGGCACACTTCCCTGCGCAGCGTGTTGGCGTCGCCGGGTGCGTCTTCGCCGAGGAACGCGTCGCGCACCCGCTCGACGAGCGGGTCGACGGACGGGAAGTCGATGGCGATTCGTCGGCGAAACAGTCGTGTGGCGCGTCCGGCTCGCGCGCGGTGTCGCGCACGGCGGAGATCGGCTCGTCACGATAAGGGTCGCGTCTCACGCTCACGACTGCAACGATAGGAGCGGGTCCGATGCTTGTCAAGACAGCGCACCGGTGCTACCGTCGAGCCCAAGCGAACTCTATGCATGGCTGAGAACGCGAATGCCCGCTCTGTGGCGGCACGATGCACCTCAAGCAGACGACCGTCGTCACGCGCATTCCGGGCAACGTCCGAACCCACGACGCCGAAACAGTCCGAATGGGTCTGTCCCGAGTGCGACTACTTCGAAGAAGCCGAGGAGAGGAACGCGAAGGTGACGGCGCGCGCGTCAGCGCGCGCCGATGGTCAGCAGGACTTCCTTGCGGAGCGTATCCTCGAACTCCTCGAACTTGAGCGCCGACTCGCACTCGTCGCACAGCACTTCGAGCACGGCCGGCCGGCTCTCTTCCGACACTTCCACGCGGCCATCTTCGAGATGGACCACGTGCATCTGCAGCGTCTTGACCTGAAAGTTCCGGTCGTTGCCGCAATGTGGACAAGTCAACGTCACGAACCATTCCCCTTTCGACCCTCATGCGGGCTTGCGGTAAAGCTTGATTCTATGTAATGGCTGACGGTGGGCGCAACGAAAATCGGGCGAAAAACAGCTGCTGCACTTCGCGAAATTGGCCGGAATCTGCCTTTTTCCGGCCATTTGAGCCACCTGTGACTTCCTCCGCCGACTCCTTCGAGGTGCACAGCGCCCGCGGCCCGCACTGGATCGCCTGGATCACGGGCGCGGCAGCACCAAGCCCGACCGGTCGGTCGTTCTCGTCGCCGCGACCGCGAGGAGGCCGAAGCGCGCGCCCGCCGATGGGCCGCGCAGCAGACGCCGTAGCGGCCGCGTCAACGCCAGCGGGAGGCGGAGCTGATGTGTCCGGCCTGACGCGCCGGCCCACTCAATCGTGTTTCGTTCGAGCACTGCACGCGCGAAGAGCGCCCTGAAACGATCGCGGCAGGACCTCGCCCAGGCTGCCCCGCGTCGCCCGGAACTGGCCCTCCTGCACCGAGCCGGAAAGATACAGCCGATCGCGCGCGCGCGTCAGCGCGACGTACAGCAGCCGCTTGGTCTCCTCGCGGTCGCGCGCCTGCGCGTCCTCGTCGGCCTCCGACTGGTAGTCGGCAATCGCCACCGACGGCTCGCCGCCGACATCCGCGGCGACCCGGATCGGCGCGCGGGTGTTGCCGGTGCCGCGGCCCATGTTCACGACGAAGACGATCGGGAACTCGAGGCCCTTCGCCGCGTGCACGGTCATCAGGCTGACCGCAGTCCTGCGCGTCGATCGCCGCGTTCGACTCGTCGCCGACCGCGAGCCGCTCGAGTGGTCGGCGCACGCGCGCGAGCGTCGCGTAGCCGCGGTTCTGGAACCGCCGCACCATCGCCCGCAGCTTCTTGAGGTTCTCGCGCGCCTGCGCGTCGCGGGCGCCGCGCAGTCTCGTAACGCTACGCCGTTTCGGCCAGCACGCGCCGAGCAGTTCGGACGGCGTCAGCCGATCGACCCACGCGAGCCACCGCGGGATCGATGCCCGCAGCCGTGCGAGCACGCGCCGGTCTTCGTCGCCGAGCGGCGTCGCGCAGCGCGGGCGGCTCCGGCGCGACCAGCGCCTGCGCGACGTCCGGCGCCAGCGACGCGAGCGCGGCGTCGGACAGCCGCACGAGGCGCGAGCGCAGGAACGCCGCGGCGCGCAGGTCCGAGAGCGGATCGGCCAGATACCGCAGCAGCGCAACGCCGTCCTGCACTTCGTCGGCGTCGAAGAAGCCGAGCCCTTTGTAGACGTAGGTCGAGACGCCGCGCCGTTCGAGCGCCTTCTCGAACTCGCGATGGCTGTCGCGCGACCGGAAGAGGATCGCGACGTCCGCGGCCTGCGCCGGCCGGCGGACGCCGGTCGCGCGGTCGCGAACGGTCCGCGCCGATGGAGGACGCGATCTCCGCGGCCACGCGCTCGGCGGCGTCCGTGATGGTGTCGCCGACGATGAGGCCGACCGCGCGGTCGTCGCCGCCGGCGTGGCCGGGACTCTCCACCGCGGGGTCCGGTACCGGCTGGCCATCCGGCAGCGGAAACCGATCGGTCTCGCCGTACCGGAACCGTCGGGCCGCTCCGGGGCCTTCTCGATCGCCGCGAACAGGTCGTTGACGAACGCCAGGAGTCGCGGGGCCGACCGGAAGCTGACCGAGATCGCCCGCCGCGGATCGCGTCTGGTCGCGCAGGCCGCCGACGAAGCGCGCCGCCTCGTCGAGCACGCGACGTCGGCGTCCCGGAACCCGTAGATCGACTGCTTCCGGTCGCCGACGATGAAGATCGACGGCGGGAGCGCGTCGGCCGCGGCGCCGAACCCCTCGCCCCAGCTGCGCACCAGCTGCGCGACGAGCTCCCACTGCGCCCGGCTGGTGTCCTGGAACTCGTCCACGAGCACGTGGCGATAGCGCGCCTCGAGCCGGAAGCGGCTCTGCGCGAACTCGTCCATGTCCTTCAGCAGCTTGACCGCCCGCTCGAGCACGCCGGAGAAATCGAGCAGCGCGCGCGATCTCGAGCGTGCGCTGATACTGCTGCGAGCGCGACGGCGAAGATCCGCCAGACGCCGCGCGACAGGACGACGTTCAGATCGCGGCGGAAGGCGCGGATCGCCTCGGCCGACGGCCGGCGCGATCGCCGCGGCGGCCTCCCGGTGCCGCTTCCACGCGTCGTCCGAGTCGCAGTCGTCGGCCTTGAAGCCGGTGCCGGCGAAGCCTTCCCGCGCGGGTGCCGTCCTGCGTGAGGAAATAGGCGCGCAGCCGATCGATCAACGCGCGGAACGCGGCCTGCCCTTCGCGGTTGTCGAAGCCCGCTGGCGCATCCATCGGTGCAGAGACGCGCGCAGGTCGTCCGCCAGCATCGCGAACTGCGGATGCCGCCGCGGGCCGTCGGCGAGAAACGCGTCGAGCCCGCCGCGGACGGCCGTCAGGATCGTCGCGCAGCCGCTCGGCCGCGCTGCGCGGCACGCGACTCGGCGGTCAGATCGCGCGGGCCCGGCGCCAGGTACCGGCGCAGCGCCTGCGGCGCGACGAGCCGCCGGTCGAGCAGCGCCGCGAGACCCGGCGCGAAGCCGCCGCTCGCCGAGCTGCGCGAAGACCAGCGCGACGTCGTCGTCGTCGTCGCGCGATCGCCGCGGCAGATGCGGAGCGCCTGGTCGAGCGACTCGCCGACCAGCCGCGGCACCTCGGTCTCGTCGGCGAGATCGAAGCCCGGATCGACGTCGGCTTCGAGCGGAAACTCGCGCAGCAGCGACAGGCAGAAGGCGTCGATGGTGGAGATGGCGATGTCGCCGAGCCGATCCTTGAGATCGCGCCAGCGCGCGAGGTCGAACTGCGGACAGCCGGCTGGCCTCGCGCAGCCGCTCGATGATGCGCTCGCGCATCTCGGCGGCCGCCTTGCGCGTGAACGTGATCGCCAGGATGTGATCCGGCTCGACGCCGGCGCGCAGCAGGTTGACGTAGCGCTCGACGAGGACGCGCGTCTTGCCGGTGCCGGCCGACGCCTCGAGCACGACGTTTCGCGAGGATCGACGGCGTCGCGGCGCGCGGCTCGCATCGGGCAGCACAGATCCGGCTGAAGCCGGACCGTCGTCCCGTCGTCGAACGGCAGACGCTCAGACGTCGCCGACATAGTCCTTCCGGCACACCGCGCGAAGCTGCAGGTCTCGCAGCGGAAGACATCGTCCGGCGACGGCGGGAACTCGCCGCGCTCGATGGCGTCGATGCGTGTCGGCGAGCCGCTGCTGCGCCTCGGCCAGCACTCGTCGCGCGCTGCCTCGGTCGAGAACAGCGGCACGACCCGCTTCGGCCCCTTGAACGCGAGATACACCGCTTCGCCGAGCGTCCAGTCGCCGGCCGCGCGGCCGTCAGCCGCTGCTCCGCGCAGAGCCGTAGATCGGCAGCTGCAGGGCGCGCCCGCGATCGGGCGGCCAGCCGAGCTTGTAGTCGATCAGCCGGAACGTGCCGTCGGCGAGCAGATCGAGCCGATCGGCCTTGCCGCGAAGCGCGACGACGCGCGGATCCGGCGTCGGTGTCGATCGTGAAGATGCGCCGTCGAGCCGGTGCTCGAGCAGCCGCTCGACGACCGGCGATCGGCCGCTCGGCTTCCATGCGGAACACGGCCTCGCCAAGCCCGGCCGCCGCCGACGATCCGAGCAGGCGCGTGCGCTCGAGCCCCGCTTCGGCTTCCGGCAGCCGCTCGAGCGCGCGATCGACGACCGCGGTGAACAGCGCGCGCGCCTCGTCAGAGTCCGCGCGGCGTGATCGCCCGGTGCCCGGCGGCCTGCCATCGTCGAAGAACGCCTCGAACACGTCGTGCACGAACTGCCCCTGCCGCCGCGGATCCATCACCTCTTCGTCGTCCGGCTCTTCCTCGAGCCGCAGCACGTGCTGCGCGAAGAACTTGAACGGGCAGCCGAGGTAGGTCTCGAGCGCGCTCACCGACCAGGTCCGCGTGGCCGGTGCCGATCGCGCCGTGGAACTCCGCGGCGTCCGCGGGCGATCGCCCGGGCCGCAGCGCAGCCACTCGCCTGCCGCGCCGCCACGGGATGGCTGCACGTCTCGCAACCACCAGCGCCTCGTCGCCGACGCGCGGTTCCGGTGGCGGCGGGTGACGGTGGACAGCCGGGCGCGCGGCACTTCGTCGAGCTGCAGCGACCGCGTCACGAGCGCCTCGTCGTCGAGCGTGAACGTCGACAGCTCGACGCGGATGGGCCGACGCGAGCAGATCGAGGAACCGCGCGTCTGCCGCCGCACGCCGATCCTTCTCCGACGGCCAGCCGAGCGCGTTCAGCAGCGCCGGCGGATAGAAGATATTCCGCCGCGGCCGTTCCGGCCATCGTTTTCGATCAGGCCGACGATGGTGATGTCGTCGAAGTCGCCATAGCGCGCCGCCTGATCGTCGATCAGGTGCACGCCGGCTGCCGGTCTCCAGCGCGAAGGTCTGCTCGCCAATCCATCGCCGGACCGCGGCCGCGAGATCCTCGATGGTCCAGACCGGATCGTCGTGCGCCGCGTGGGCGTCGCCGGCGCCGCGGAGAATCTGCAGCACGACGGCACGCGCCCGCCGTTCACGGTCGAACAGCGGATCCTGGGAGTCGAGCGGCGCAAAATGCGCATCCAGAAACGCCGCGAGCGTCCGCAGCTGTTCGATGCGGGCCGGCTA
The DNA here is from genome assembly GCA_963748265.1 of uncultured Acidobacteriota bacterium. GTDB lineage: Bacteria > Acidobacteriota > Vicinamibacteria > Vicinamibacterales > CAVVIG01 > CAVVIG01. Next base: position 141,416 of record CAVVIG010000013.1, read on the forward strand.
CTCTGCAGCAGCGTCAGTTCCCCGGCGAGCGCGACAGCAGCGTCCAGCGACGCCGCGGCTCGCGCGCGCAAGGCCGCGCCGCGACGCTCGGACTCCCCCGTACCGGACCAGGCAGCCGCCAGTTCGCCGAGCCGCTGCTCGTCCCCGAGGTACGGGGCAGTCGCTCAGGCTCCGGTCCGCCGCGCTGATCGACTCCGGCGTCACCCCCGGGGGGCGTCTCAAATGCGGCTTTAGGAGGAGCGCCACGATTGCGTCGCGCGCGAAGTCGGTCTCCACGAAATCGAGCACGACGTCCACGGCAGCGACGGTGGGCTCCGCGGCCAGGGGCAGCGCGTCGGCGACGACGAATGGAAGACCGGCGGCACCGAGCGTGTCGCCAGCCAGGTACAGGTAAGGCAACGGCCGCTTGAACACCACGGCCACGCGGTCGAGCGCCACATCCTCACCGGCGAGGAGACGTCGCGCGACCGCCAGCAGTTCCTCCTCGCGATCGCGGTGCGTGAACCACAGCGGCGCAGCGTCGCCGCTCGGCTCCGGCACGACGAGCACCGGGCGCGTGGGCGGCGTCACCGTCAGCAGATCCGAGGCGCCCGCTTCCTCGAGGCCCGGCCACCAGGTGTGAATGCGCTCGTGAAACCCGGACCCCAGCACCCCTTCGGTGGACACGATGTCGATGCCGGCCAGGTTCGGCAGGCGGTTGAGAAGATCGAAGTCCGCCAGGCGTAAGAACCCGGCCGGGTCCGCGATCCA
>CAVVIG010000014.1:0-475931 GCA_963748265.1 uncultured Acidobacteriota bacterium
TCGGTCACTCCCTCCTTCTAGAAGCACGGTGAAGTCCGTGCCCGCCACCCGTTCAATCCTGTCGCGGAGCACTGCCATCGCGGAGGTCGATCCGATCAGCGGCGCCGCGCCATCGTGTTTCGGGCACACCGACACCGGACGTTGTCAGCCAGGAGGCGGTCCGGACTCAATCAGAACCAGATCACACGCCCGTGCGCAAACGCTCGTGGCGTGACCACAACGGACTAAACCGCGCCGGTGCCCCGGGACAGCGACCCCGTATAATCGTCCGACTTCCGTGGCTCTACAGCTCGGCACTCGACTTGGCGCGTCCGAAATCCAGTCTGCGATTGGTGAGGCGGCATGGGCGAGGTGTATCGTGCCACGGGACACGCAAGCTGGAGCGCGAGGTCGCCATCAAGGTCCTGCCGGAGCGCGTCGCGAAGGATCCCGAACGGCTGGCCCGCTTCCAGCGCGAAGCCGCAGGTCGCTGGCGTCGCTGAACCATCCCGAACATCGCGAGATTCACGGCCTGGAGAGATGCGACGGCGTGACGGCGCTCGTCATGGAGCTGGTCGAAGGGCCGACGCTGGCGCGATCGCATCGCGCGCGGGCCGTTCCCGTCGACGAGGCACTGCCGATCGCGCGGCAGATCGCCGAGGCGCTCGAGGCGGCGCACGAGCACGGCATCGTCCACCGCGACCTGAAGCCCGCCAACATCAAGGTCGCGCCCGGACGGCACCGTCAAGGTGCTGGACTTCGGGCTGGCGAAGGCGCTCGATCCGGCGGCCGCAGGCGACCGGCGATCGCTGCGCATTCGCCGACGATCACGAGCGCCGCGCGATGACGGGCAGGGCGTGATCCTGGGCACGGCGGCCTACATGGCCCCGGAGCAGGCGCGGGGCAAGAGCGGTCGACAAGCGCAGCCGACATCTGGGCGTTCGGCTGCGTGCTCTACGAAATGCTGACCGGCCGGCGCGCGTTCGACGGCGACAGACCTGAGCGACACGTTGCGGCCGTTCTGAAGGCGAGCCCGACTGGACCGCGCTGCCGGCGGAGACACCGGCCGCCGTTCGAGCCTTGCTGCGCCGGTGCTTGCGAGAGACCCCGCGCGGCGCTTGCACGACAGCGCCGACGCGAGGATCGAAATCGAGGAAGCGATCGCGCAACCGCCACCTGCCGCTGCAAACCGCCGAAACCTCGAGGCGACCCGGCTCGCTCGGCAGGCCCCCGGATGGTTAGTTGCTGCGCTGCTGGCTATCGCGATCACTCGCTGACACTATCGGATCGCCCGGACCGCCTTCGCCGAGCCCGCAGGCGATGCGATTGGAGTTGAACATGCCGCCTGGCGTCGAAGTCATGCGACGGCTCACGCCGAGCATGGCGATCTCGCCTGACGGAACGCAAATGGCGTTCATCGGCGGCTGTCGGCGGCCTTCGACGCATTTACGTCCGTCGCTTCGATCAATTCGAAGCACCGATGGTCCGAGGAACGGAAACCGTGAACGTTTGTTCCTTTTCGCCGGATGGCAATGCCTTGCGCTTTTATTACCAGCGATCGAATTTTGAAGAGAGTGTCCCTGTCGGACGGGTCTGGTCACGCATCTCGTCGGTGACGTCGATTACAACGGAGGCGGCGGCATCTGGGGCCGGACGAGCGCATCACGTTCGTCCGAGCGGGCACGCTCTGGCGTGTACCGCGAACGGCGAGTATGCGGAGCAATTGACGACGCTTGACGCCGCGCAAAGGGCGAGCTGGCACACCTATGGCCATCGGCTATCGCAGACTCGGCGATCCTGTTTCACCGCGGTGTCGGGACTCGACCGCATCGTCACGCGAATCGAGTCGCTGTCGCTCGTCACGAAGGAAGCGGCGAGTCGTGATCGACGCGGGAAGCGATCCTCTCTACGCGGCGAGCGGGCACCTGCTGTTCTTCCGCGACGGCGCGGTTGGTCGCAGCGCCCTTCGATGCGGCCCGACTTCAAGTGCTCGGGACCGGCAGTCTCGGTGTTGAAGGACATCAGCCTGGATCAGTTCGGCGCTCCATTGCTCACATCTCGGACGCGGGCTCGCTCGCGTACATTCCCACCGGACAGGCGACGAAGCGGCTCGTCTGGGTGACGCGTGCAGGGCGTCGAGCAGCCGATCACCGACGTCACCCGACCTTACAAGAATCCCCGCCTCTCGCCAGACGGCCAGCGTATCGTCGTCGAGGTTGCCGGTGGCGACCTCTGGATTCAGGACGTCACACGATCGACGTTTACCAGGCTCACGACTGGCTGACACCCTCGGCCACACCTTTGCCGTGTGGACACCGGATGCCCGCGGTGTCTTGTTTCGAACGTTGACCGGGATTCGCCAGGTTAATCCCGACAGCGGCGGCACCACAAAGGCCATTGGCCTCACCACGCTGTCCGAGCCTTCCGACGTCCGTGTCACCAGACGGGCAGACGCTCACGTACATTCAGCAGACCTCAGAAACCGGCAGGCGACCTCTATACGCTCTCGCTTCAGGGGGAGCCCGCAACCTCGCGCGCGTTGTGAAGACGTCAGGCGTACGACGGCGGCGGAGTTTCTCTCCGGACGGTCACTGGTTGGCTTACGTTACGAACGAGTCAGGCCAGTTCGAGCGTGTCCGTGCGCCCATACCCTGGGCCCGACCGGAGAATGCCGGTCTCGACGGAGGGAGGGACGCATCCGCGATGGAACCGGAACGGGAAAGAGCTGTACTATCGGAACGGGAACAAGATGATGGTGGTCGATGTCTCGACGACTCCGGACCTGGGACTGTCCCGGCCGCGAGTACTGTTCGAGCAACGATACGCGTTCGGTAGCGCCCAGACGGTTGCCGAACTACGACGTGAGTCCCGACGGGGAGCGATTCGTGATGGTCAAAGACGATTCGGCCTCAGGTCGCATCAACGTGGTCCTCAACTGGCTGGAGGAGCTCAAGCGCCTGGTGCCGACAAAGTGATGCACCAGAATGCGGCTTCGCCGCGGACTCTCGCATCTGAAACAGAAATCCTCATCGACGGTCGCCAGCTCATCGGCCTGCCGACCAGACGCAGCTCGCTGCGACGATGGAGTTTCTGAGGATCAATGCGATAGTCGGGCAAGGTCCGGCGTGGGTCGTCAGGCTGTCGCGGTCACCGCCATTCGCCACATGCGGTAGCCGAGATAGGTGATCCACACAGTGACACCGATCGAGGCGATCGGGAACAGCACGTAAAACGCCAGCCACGAGTCACGGCTCATCACCTGATCAGGGCAGCCGTAAAGCCGACCAGCCCAAACAGCACGCCGATCCCACCGGCCCACGCGCCGTATCCGTGCTGCTGGTGAGCATGGCGACTCCATAAGACACCGGCGCCGCACCGAAGAGGAACAGCATGCCGCCCACTGAGAAGGTCAGCGACAGCTGGAAGACTGCGGTACCCGCTGCGAGGAGCAGATCCTTCTCCCCGCCCACGCTGCCCTGCCAGGCGTGCGCCAGGGACGCCACCGCGACGGCCTCGGTCAGCATCAACGCCAGCCCCAGCACGGTTCCGATAACAGCCATGTGCCATGCGAAGTGCGCCCACTCCGCGCCAGGGTCATTGCGGATCGATTGAGTTACGCCGTAGAAGCCGTGGAGCACCAGAGCCAGGCCGATCGCGATCACTACGTGGTCGGCGGCCCACGTGTGATTGCGTACCGCGACGTCGAAGAGGTTCGCGGCGCTGTCGAGTTGCCCAGGCTCGCGCGGATGGACGATATTCCCGACGAACGTGAGCACGCCGCCGGCGAATGCGGCCGCGCCGCTCAGGCGCAGAGCGTGTCGTTGTGGCATAGCTGCACCTCCGGCTCCAGCGTGAGCGGTGACACAGTTCAGGTCAAGAGTCAGACGGAGGCCCGGAGGAGCGCCGTCCGCTCCAGCTCAGCCTCGATAGCACTCGGTGGCGCACGGAACCACTGAGCGGCTTCATCTTTGCTGAACTCTGCGGGTACACTCAATCGATCAGGGGATCCATGCAGCAAAACGTCAGCATCCGCCAGGTTGGAGACGACATACAGACGCTCGAGCACGAATCAGTTCACAACACTGAGCGCAGCTACGGAGAGGAAATCGACTCGCGGCCCACCCTGATCATCCGTGCGCCATCCTTCTCGATTCTGGCGCTCGGCCGAGCGCTCCAGCGGCTGGTCCAGTACCGCGATCTGCTCTTGACGCTGAGCGCCCATCGCCTGAAGGTGCGTTACAAGCAGTCGGTCCTCGGTCCGTCATGGGCACTCCTGCAACCGACCCTGCTCATGCTCATCTATACGGTCGTCTTCTCCCGATTCGTGGGCATCCAGAGCGACGGAGCGCCGTACGCGGTGTTCGCTTACTCGGCGCTCCTGCCGTGGACGTTCTTTGCCAGCGCGGTGTCGTCGGCGACGAACAGCCTCGTCGGTCACTTCTCGCTGGTGACGAAGGTGTACTTTCCGCGTGAGATTCTGCCCCTGACCTACGTGATCGCGGCACTGGTCGACTTCCTTGTCGCATCCAGCGTGCTCGGGGGGTTGATGGCTTACTACGACATTTCGCTGTCGGGATACGCCTTGTTTGCGATTCCGACGATCGCAGTGCTCACGCTGTTCGCTGCCTCTGTCTCGCTCCTCCTGAGCGCCATTCAGGTGCGCTACCGCGACATCGGGATGGCCTTGCCGCTCCTGTTGCAGGTGTGGATGTTTGCGACGCCCGTTGTCTACCCGCTCACGCTGGTGCCAGAGCGATGGCAGGCCTTGTACAGCCTCAATCCCATGGTCGGCATCGTCGAAAGCTTCCGGCGGGTGATTCTGCAGGGCGTGCCGCCCGACTTCAACTCCCTCGGGATGTCTGCGCTGGTAACGGTCACGCTGCTTCCCCTGGCATTCATCTATTTCAAGCACGTCGAAGCCACGGTGGCCGACATCATCTGAATCAGGTCAGGCGGATCGTTTGTCCCCGCCCACCTGCGCGGTCCGCACTTTCTTGCGCAGCAGGTTCGTCGCGAAGGTTCCCACCTCGGCGACTGCCGACCGCTCGTTGAGCGCGCGTTCCTGACCGTAACGCGTCCTGATGTAGCTGACGAGAAAGCGCACGTTGTTCTCGTACATGAATGCGAGAGCCTGCTGGCGTCGAAGGGCCGCATCAGCCACTTCCGGCCCTCTTCGGCCGCCTGACGATACAGATACGCTGGTACGCCGAACAGCGTGACGGCGTCCTCAGCGGGGCGCTCCCCGATGTAACGGCCGTTCTGATCAATCGCTTCGACGTACCGCATCTTCGCGCAGAACACGCCATGGCCGCGGTGCCATCGCCGGTGGTAATCCTTCGTCATGCGGCCTGCAGGTACCGTCGTACTCGCGATGAGGGTGGGAACGTACAGCCCTTGTTTGCCGGCACGCCAGCAGCGCATCAACAACTCGTGATCCTCCATGGAACCGATGCTGTCCTTGACGCGCTGCAATTCGGGCGCGAAGAGTCCGACGGCATCGAACAGCGACCGGCGCACTGCGAGATTCGCGCTGACCAGGCACAGCTGCCGTTCTGCAGTCACATGAAGCGGCTCCGGTCCATAGTCCACGAGTGCCAGGGGCGACCAGTGCGCGTCGGTCAGCCAGGCCCCCGGGGGCACCTGCCACTCGGGCAGCACTTTGCCGCCGACGAAGTCGACTTCCGGGTGCTCGTCGAGTGACTCTTTCAGCGTCCTGATCCAATTGCGGGCAACGCGCACGTCGTCGTCGAAGAACGCGATGATTGGCGCACTCGCTACGGCGATCCCGGCGTTCCGCCCGTAGGACACGCCCTGCCGCGGCTCGAAGACGTAACGAAGCCGATCCACGCCTCTGGCGATCAACGACTCAATCACCGCACGCGTCGCATCCTGCGAGTTGTTGTCGACGACGATGACCTCGTACGAGCACGTCGTCGAGATCCTGATTCAACACGCTGTCGAGAGCGCCGGGCAGACGGGAGGCGCCGTTGTAAGTGCTGATCACCACCGAGACGTCCATGCGTTTACTCATGGCTCAATGCTCATCGCTGTGTCGCACACGTCGCATTCAGGCACGATGGGCCCTGACGCTGGCGTCGACCGCCGCGTAGCCCGCCCGCAGCGCAAGGTCCGCCACCGGCACGAGGTTCCGGCGAATCGCCGCCGAAAGGGGGTTGCCGAGCACGCTCTCGTATAGCCCGACGATGCCGCGCTTGAACTGCTCGTCGTTGAAATTCGCCTGGACGAACGACCGCCCGCTCGCGCCCAGACGGGAGGCGCGGGCCCGATCGCGAATCAGCGAGACGATGTGCGCCGCCAGCCTGCCATCGTCCTGGTGAGGGAAGAGCAAGCCGGTCTGGTTGTCTGTCACCAGCTCGGGCACCCCGTCGACGTCGGTCGCCACAACAGGCTTGCCGCAGGCCATCGCCTCGAGCAGGACCAGCGGCAGGCCTTCGTAGTGCGTGCTCAGCACCACGATGTCCATCGCCCGGAGCAGCCGCGGCACATCCGACCGAAAGTCAGTGAAGATGAAATACTCGGCCACGCCATTCGCAGCGAGCCACTCCTTGACCTGCTCGAAGTGGCGCCGCTGGATGTCTTCAACCGAATATCCGCCGACGATGAGGAAGCGAACGTCCGGGGTTGCCGATACGACCTGTGCAGCCGCTTTCGCGAGCGTCTCATAGTCCTTCTGCCGATCGACGCGCGCGATCATGCCGACAATCGTCGTGCTGTCCGGGATGTTGAACTCCCGCCGGACATCGCGCCGATTGGCTTCCTGATCGCGGTCGGCGTCTCCAGGTGGTACTGCGATGCCGTCATAGACGACAACCCCTCGGCTCTCGGGCACGTGATGGGCGAAGGCACGCCAGGCGCCGCGCGAGACGAAGGCGAATCTGGTGACCGCCCGGAGCAGGCGCCTGTCCTGTTCCGGAATGTCGACATGCCGATTTCTCACGTGGCATATCACCGGGACCAGCGCCAGGCGTCCGGCCAGAGCCGCAAACGATCCGGCCGGGACGTCGGCGCAGTGCACCAGCGTGATCGCCCGCCGACGGAACTCCCGCGCCAGCTGCAGCGATTCGTGCAGGAAATATCGATACCCGTTGAACCTGGGATAGCTGTCACGCCACCAGACGGTGTCGTAGCCGGCGGACGAAAAGAAGTCGCGGACGAGGGGCGCCGAGCGGAGACAGAAAAATGTCGAGTCGAAACCGGCGTCCTGGACGGTGCGCGCGATGCGCAGCGCCGCCTGCTCGGTGCCGCCGACGCCTTCCCACGGCATGACGTGTGCGATGCGGTGCCGCTTTCCCATCATACGAACTCCCCTCGACATCAACCTGAGGGCTGAGATCGTGCTGAGTGCGCGTTCAACTTTTTGCGTACGACCGACCTGATAAACTGCGAAAGCTCGGCGATGCCGGAGTGACTGCGCTGCGCAGCGTGCTCACGGTAACGCTGGCGTATGTAATACAGGCAGTGCCGAGCGCGATTCTCATGGTAGAACGCGCTGCTCTCGTCACGATGCAGCGCGGCGTTCATCCAGCGTCGAACGCCGCTGACCAGCTCGACATAGACGAAGCTCGGTACGCCGAAGAGCCTCGAGGCTTGCGTCCGTTCCGGAATCAACCTACCTTCTGGCGAAATACATTCCTTGAGCCGCATCAAGGCGCTGAATCGCCCGTGCCCCGCATACCACCGGCGGTGGTACGCCTTCGTCATGCGCTCCGGCTGGACGTCCGTGGCGACGACAACGTCAGGCGCGTACAATCCCTGACCACCCGCGCGCCAGACGCGCATCTGCACGTCGTAGTCCTCGGCGGATCCAATGCCGTCCATCACACGCTGCAGCCTGGGCGCGAACACTCCCAGGCGATCGAAGACGCCGCGGCGGAACGCGAAGTTGGCACCGACCAGGCAATACGGCTTCTCGGGGTTGACGACGAAGGCCTCGTCCCCGTAGTCCACGAGCGCCAGGGGAGACCAGTGATCGGGCGTCAACCACGCCGGCACGCTGGTCAGCCAGCGCGGCAGGACCTTTCCACCGATGAAGTCTGCCTCCGGATGCTCGTCGAAGCAGCGCTTGATGCGGCCCACCCAATCTGGCGCCGGTCGAACGTCATCGTCGGTGAACGCAATGACCGGAGCCGTTGCGCGACTGATGCCTGCATTCCGCCCGTAGGACAGCCCTTGTCTCGGCTCGAACACATAGTGGAGCCGTGCACTGCGCCGGCCGATGAAGGACTCGACGACGGCGGGCGTGGCGTCGGTCGAGTTGTTGTCGACGACGACCGCTTCCCAGGTGACGCCATCGGTTTCCTGGCTGAACAGCGACTCGAGCGCCTGACGAAGCTGCTCGCACCGGTTATAGGTGCTGATCACAACCGTTACGTCGGGCACGATGGACGAGTCAGTGGGCAACGGTCCCCTCTGCTGCGACGTGAAGCCGCTCGTTGCGAAACACGTACGTTCCGTCCTTGTCGTGCAGGCATCGAAACCCGATCCGTTCGAGCGTTCGAACGATCTCTGCGCCCTGCTCGTTCCCGACCCGCCACCAATGAATCTCGACAATGATCATCGACACGTGATTCTGCAGAACCTGCGGCTCGTGCCGCACCAACTCCAATTCGCCACCTTCGATGTCGCACACGAGCGAGCAGGTGTCGAATCCGTACTCCTCGATGATCCCGCCTAGAGTAACGGCGGGGACCTGAACCGCGCGGTTTGTCTCGATCTGCACGCTGCTTGCGAGAAAATTGGTGTCCACGTAGAAGGTCGTCGAGTCCTTCCCGTACGCAAGCGCCCGGTTCAACACATGGAATTCGCAGCCGTTCCGATCGCGATTGCCGGTCAGCACGCTGATGAGATCCGGGTTCGCTTCGACGACAACGTGTTTGAGCGGATCCCTCAGCAACTTGTTGGTCACGCATGCGACCACGCCAACCGATCCGCCGAGCTCGATCACCGCGTGTGACCTGTCGAGATGTGCCTTGAGGAGGTCCCGCTCCGCTCTTTCGTAACCCTTGAGGAGAAACAAGCTCTTCGAAGCGGTCGGAATCGCCGGATGGCTCACACGAAACGTGCACGAATCGATGCGCACTACGTTCCCGGTCCACTCAACGAGCATCCCGACCCACCAGTGCTCCGTTTCACACCAGACCTGGAACGCCGTCCGGAGACGTCGTGGGTCGAGCGCACGCACGATCGGCGCCCCCTTGACCTTCAGCACGACGAGGATTCCCCGGGTTCCGCCGTCGTGAAACGTGCGCCTGATCGTTGTCAGCTTCCGACTCAAGACATGCATCGCTGCTTGCCCGGGTTCGAGGCCGGAGACCTCGAGGCCCAGGTCAGACATCACGCGCAGAGGGTCCGGCCGCGACGCCGGACAGCGAACGACCGGCGCCGACGAGTGGCACATCACCCCGCGTTTCCACATCAGCACCAGGTTCCGGGAGCGCCGGCGATTCACTCGACTTCAGCTGATAGGACAGCCGGGCATAGTGGTGTGCGACCTGCCGCCCATAATCGGCCGTCTGCATGAACCGGCGATTCTCGAATACACGGTTCGGCCGCGACCATACCGAACCGGCCGAAGTAAAGAGCGAGAACGCATCGATCAGCAGACGACCGTTCCAGCTCACCAGCTCCTGACCGATGCACGCGAGCCCTGCGCCCGCACACAGTTGTTCGAACCGTTGCGCCGTCATGCTGTGCGCGCGCCAGTGATCGTGCGGCAGCAGCCCCTTCTCCTCGAACCAGGAGCGCAGCTGGGTGGGCACCCTGTTGACCATCGAAAACGTGCGGTGGTACGCGCCAATGTGCGAATGATGAATGAATCCGACACCATCGGGCTTCAACTTGCGCGCGAGATCCTTGAGATACGACTCGATCACGTCGGCTTCCGCGTGCACGAGCGAATCAAAACTGAACGCGAAATCGATCGAGCGGTCGGGCACCATCCCCAGCGAACGGCCGTCGTTCACGTGATAGGAGATGTGCGACGAGGACGAGAAGCGGCGCTTGCACGCCTCGATGCAGTGCGCGCCGAGATCCAGGATCACGAGCTGCGAGCAGTAGTTCTTCAGGAACTGCGTCCAGCGGCCGTGTCCGGGCGCGATCTCGAGGATCGTCCCTGTGGGGAGAAAAGGATGGATGCGCGGGAGCAAGGATTCGAACCACTGCGCTTCGGCGCTCCCCCAGTCTTTCGACCACTCGTCGCCGTCGTCGGGCCAGCAGTAGTCGAGGTCCCACCGGTGTCGGTTCTGCTCGATTGAGGGCACGAAAGAACTCCAGTTCAGTTAACGGACGGGCAGCTGTTCGTGCAAGGTCGACGCCTCGCGCACGGGCACCGGCCGCCAGCGATGCGGCATGTGGAAGCTGCCGCGCCTGAGCGTGCCTGCATCGACTCGCACCGTCAGACATTGGTTCTGATAGTCGATGGCCGCGCCGAGCGCCTGCCCGGCATGCACGATCGTTGCGCTGATGTGATACATGCCAGGTAAGAAACCGAACTCGTCGATCTCGAACTCGACCGCGCCGGCCCCGACGTCGAGCCTCATCCCCTCACCTTTCGGACCGGCCGTTGTCATCTGGCACCAGGCGCCCGACAGTCCCGTGAGGACCGAAAAGACGTACACCTCGACAATCGCGTCCGGTATGAGTCGGTGGACGACGAAATCGAGTCGTACCTTGAAAGGGCTGCCAGTACGAAACACGACACTCGTCCTCTGTTCGGCGTCATGACAGGTCACTGACGTGATCTCCGCTTCCTTCGAGAGGATCGCGTCCGCCACGGCATGATGCTGGGAGGGTGTAAACGTCGCGCCGACCGCCTGGTACTCCGCAATCACGTCTCGGCCGGGTCCCTCCGCGACGACGCGGCCGTGGTCCAGCAGGACCACCCGACGGCACAACCGTTCGACCGCCCCGAGATCGTGCGAAATGAAGACGATCGTCCGTCCTTGCCGGTGAAGCTCGTTGATACGGTCGAGGCACTTGGTCTGAAACGAGGCATCGCCGACGGCCAGCACCTCGTCCAGCAGGAGGATGTCGGGTTCGAGGTGCGCGGCAATCGAGAACCCGAGGCGAAGGTACATCCCCGACGAGTAGTGCTTCACTGGCGCATCGATGAAGTCGCGTACGCCGGCGAAATCGATGATGCGCTCGAGCTTCGTCGCAATCTCTCGCCGTCGCATACCAAGGATCGAACCGCTCAGGTAAATGTTCTCGCGGCCGCTCAACTCCTGGTGAAACCCCGAACCGACCTCGATCAGGGCGGACAGCCGTCCCGAAATCCTTATTTCGCCCGAGGTGGGTGTCGTAACGCTGGACAAGAGCTTGAGGATCGTGCTCTTGCCGGCTCCGTTGTGACCGATGATGCCGAGCGTTTCACCGCGGGCGACTTCGAATGAGACATCCCGCACGGCCCAGAAATCGTGGCCACGCGGATAAAGGTTCCTCAGCCTTCGCAGCAGCGACGGACGCCCCGATGCAGGCTCGAGTTTGTGCCGCAGGCGGTAACGCTTTGAGACGTGGTCCAGCCGGAGGTCAATCATGAGCGAGCCGGCAAACGCGTTTCTTGGACTGGGGCATACCTCGACCGTGGAAGATTCAGCAATCCGGATGCCACGGTGCTGAGCGGTTTCACGAGGTGCCGGGCGACAGATTCGTAGGAGATGCTGGGAGTTCCCACGACCACATGCGCCGCCAGTCTCACCTTCTCTCCTCGTGCCAGCGGGGTTCCGACGACGCCGCGCGCTATTGGTCTTTGAACGGAGTGGCCGAGAGCGCGAAAGCAATCGCCTCCTGGCGCACGTCGTCGTCGCCGTCCGTGTCGACGCGTGTAGCGGTCGCCACGGTGCGCAGCGTTCTGGCGCGCCTGGTTATGCCGTCGATCGCGAGGGAGTCACGCACGGGAGGCCAGCCTACGTTGCGCGTGTGACAAAGGCATGAAGGTGCGTTGCGCGGTCTGAATGTCCGCCACGCGCGTCGGGACGCGGTTGGAACCGGGATGCTCAGATCAGGCAAAGATGGCGCTTGTGACCCAGCGGTCGCGGGCCATTCACATCGCAGCCAGGACGTACCGCACTACGTCGCTTCAAGCCCGGATTGCGATTGTCCGCGCTTCTGGTACTGGGCGCTTTGCCACACGCGGCGGTCCGGGAGCCGAATCGCCGTGAGCACGCCGTGCGCGATGGTATCGACGCCAATGGTTCGCTCCTCACTCGCCGGGTGCGGCCATCCACGATCGTCCAGAACAGCGTTGTTGCGATGTCCGTACACCACGATCGCTTCGTCGCGATAGCGCGCGGGGAACTGAGCGTCGCCCCACAGGAGCGCATATCGCGACTGCCCGTCTACCGGAACGCCGGGTGCCAGACCGGCGTGGCTGCAGACGCAGTCAGCTGTCGCCCACGACAGCTTGAGTGTCTCGAAGAACTCGACATGAGCGGCGGGCATGCTGTCGAAGAACACCTCGTACGGCAGAGGGTAGTCGTCGGAGTACAGGGCTCCGCGCGACTGTGAGGCCGCGTGTCGAAGGGTTCGCTCCGCGTCCTCGGAGTAGCTGCGAATCGTGTCGTACGCGTCCATCCCGAGCAGCCACGAATGCCGCGCGTGGCTGCCGCGCGTCTGCAGCATCCAGTCCTCATGGTTGCCAAGCAGGCACACTGTCTCCGCGGACGTTTCAGTCCGGAAGCGCAGAATGGCGTCTACGCACTGCTTTGAGCAGCTGCCTCTGTCGATGTAATCACCGAGGAACACGACCGTGTCCTCTGCGCTGACGACGCGGCGGATCTGCTGCAGGAGGTCGTCGAGCGCTGCGAGTTGACCGTGAATGTCCCCGATTGCGATCGTAGCCATTGCGAGTTCTGCACATGACGGAGGTCTGTGCGCGGGCTGCCGAACAGGCGGGCTGGCGTCCTCCTCCATCCCGCGTGTCCGAGCAGTGGATCTCGTGGACGCTGAGGCGATCGCGCCCTGGAGGCAGCGGCACCAGCTGTTCAGGTAGGCGAATTATATCCAGACCGTGGCTCGGCAAACCTCTACTCCCCTGCACTCGCCATCTGCCTTGGTGCGCATTTTCGGGCAAGTCCACGTTGAAATCGGTTGATGTCGGGCAGCGCAGAGAGACCGCGGCTCCCGCCGCCGCTGCCTCTGACGCCCGCAGGGTACAAAGGGAAACGTCTGGCGACCCGATAAAGGATGAGCACTCTTCGGTGATGCCGGCACGCGCTGATCACGAAGAACGATGCCCGCTCGAGAGTTGACGCGAGAAGGACGGTACATGCGACGGCTGATGATTACTGCGGGCACGTTGATTTTCGTCGCCGGCGTCGTCGCCGGCGGCCGCCTGCAATCCCCGGTCGGGGCGCAGGGATTCACGGTCGTCATGGAATGCGGCACGGGGTCTGCCCCACAGGTCCGCACGACGCTCTACTTCGGGCTTGCGCGGCCGAAAGGCTCCGTGACCGAGCTCGAATGGCAGATGTTCCTGCGCGACGAAGTGACCAGTCGGTTTCCCGACGGTCTGACCGTGTGGGAAGCGGAGGGCCAGTGGCGGACACCCGCTGGCAGCATCGATCACGAGCAGTCGAAGGTCCTGCTCCTGGTCCATCCCGATACGGCGGCGGCGCGGCAGTCGGTCCTGGCAGTCATTGAGGCGTATCGCAAGACGTTCGAGCAGCAATCCGTTCTGTGGGAAAGCGCGCGCGCGTGTGTCGCGGCCTAGCGCCGCGGAGGTCCCCATGTCCCCGACGCCCGCCGTTGAACGCCGGAAATCGTACTGCCCGCAGTGCAACACTCGAGGCAATCCAACCAGTGTCTCGTTCGGCGCGGAGGCTCGGACCTACAGCTACAAGTGCTCCGAGTGTGGCCAGGAGTGGTTGATCCACACACCCCTTCACGAACTGACGCCCGAATCGCGGACGCCTTAAGCTAAGAGCCAATGCGAGCCGACTTGCGTCGCCGGGGCGCAGTCGGAACTCTCGCCCCACACGGAGTGTGCTCTGATGTTCCGCCTGATTCTTCTGCTCATGGCGGTGTTCGTGGTGCTGATGCTGGTGCGGGTGATTCGCGGGACGCCAAGACGCTAGCAGGCCGTGGCTGTGTCTCGGCTCAGACAGAAGCGGCGAACGTGCTCATTGAAGACGTCCGGTTGCTCCATGTTACTGAGGTGTCCAGCCTCCGGGATGATCGCAAGCTCGGCGCCGGGAATGGCGTTGTGCAGCTGCTCTGCGACATGCATCGGACTGCGACGATCCATGTCGCCCCACAGCAACAGCGTCGGCACCTGAATGCGCGGCAGGAGATCTCGGGTGTCCATCTCGGCGGATGAGATCGACATCAGGCGGAAGCCAACCGGGTGGAACTCGGACATGATGATCGACTGCTCTTCCTGAATGTCTCGAGGAGCGCTATCGCTGAAGATGCCGGGCAACATCTTCGCGACAAGGGCGCCGGGCGGCCCGACTGCGTCACGAAGGCAGCTCGATAACCGTTCCCTGCACACCGGCTCAGGGAGCGATCCCTTCCAGCCCGCATACGTGTCGGCCAGCACGAAACAGCGCAGACGTGTGGGATACATGCGGTAGAACTCCTGGGCCAGGATTCCACCCCACGAGAGACCAAGGACGTGGGCACGCATGACACCGAGTTCGTCAAGGAGGCGCGCGAGACAACGCGCGTAGTCCGCGGTGGTGAACGGCTCCGTGGGATCCGAGGACGACCCGGCACCTGGCGCGTCCCACGCCACGACCCTGAAGCGATCGGACAGCCCGGTGACCTGGCGACGCCAACACCGGGAATCGCAGAGGAATCCATGGAGCAGGACCAGCGCAGGGCCTTGCCCGGACTCCCGGTACGCGATCGAGTGGCCCTCGACCTGCACGAAGTTCAGCTCCGTGTCAGCCATCCGATAGGCCCCGCCTACCTTTCCCCGGGATCGGTCGTCCCGTCAGTGCGCAACGGCTGGTGTCGCAATCGAAACTGACAGCCGAGTTGCGTCCGCCGCTGCGCGATCGTCCAATAGAACGATGGACTCGCGGCTGGAGGCTCCCTGCGTCCGTGAGCAAGGACCGGTGCGCATCGGCGTCGTCCTGAGCGCCGGAGGCCTTCGTGGCGCCGCGCACGCAGGAGTGCTTCGGCAACTCGTCAGGCATGGCGTGCCGCTTCACACGATCGTCGGCGTCAGCGCCGGCGCCGTCGTCGCCGCCTACTATGCGGGCGTCGGGCTGGAGCTGGAGGAGATGATCCAGGACGCCGAGACGTTTCGGGGTCGGCACCTGCTGGCCCACAGCCTGAGCGTCCGCTGCGGTCCGCGCGTCTCGGCCTCGCTGCAACCGTGGTGCGGCGTCATCCCAGATCGCCTCCGGCAGCTCGAAGGTGCGAGCTTCGATCGTCTCTACCATGGTGTGAGCCGCCTGGGGATCGTGTGCCACGATCTCTTGACCGGGCGGCCGCGATATTTCGGGACGGGGGTCGATTCGGCCGTCACGTTGAGCGAGGCTGTCCGTGCAAGTGCCTCAATCCCACGGCTGTTTCCGGGAGTATCGGTCGGCCGGGGTCGCGAAGTCCTGCACCTGACGGACGGCGGCGTGAGTGACCCGCTGCCTATGACGTTCGCGAAGGGGCCGGCCATGGACGCCACTCACCTTGTTGTCTCAGACTGCACCGCAGTATCCAGGGTCCTCACTCCGGCCGACCCGCACGTCCTCTGGATGCGCCCGGCGCTGCCGGATACCGGCACGTTGTGGTCGCCCCGTCGCGGTCTCCGCCTGACCGTAGCCGCTGGTGAAGCCGCAGTCACCCCAGAGGCTCTGCGTGTCATCGCGGGATGGCTCGCAGCTGGCTCCCCACCGAAGGCCCGCACCGCGTAGCCGCTGGCTACTGCGGCTCGCGTTCGATCGACTCCTCAATGATCGCGGCGAGCTGTCCGGCTTGTCGATCATCACGTCATGGCCGCAATCGCGTTCACCGAGGCCGGTCAGCGTGGGCGCGAACACGCGGTGACCCTTTGCTGCCAGGCGATCAGCAACGCGCTGCCAACACCATCCACCATGACACGCGCCATGAACCAGCACGATGTTCGCGCTCATACTGTCGGAGGCACGGTCGATAGCCCGGTGATCGAGTGGCTTGGGGCCTCACTCTAGCATTGGGCACTTAGTTCCAAAGACTGCTGATTGACCCGATTTGGATTGTCGCGTAGCCTGAGAGGCTATGGCTAAGAGGAAGAGTGCGAGCGCGACAGTAGGTCGGCCGAGCGGGACGTCGGCTGGTGTAGTAGCTATGGCCGCCGCCGAGAGCAAGCTTGAAGGCTTTGCGGATGATCTCGGCCGGTTAC
Source organism: uncultured Acidobacteriota bacterium (assembly GCA_963748265.1). Classification (GTDB taxonomy): domain Bacteria; phylum Acidobacteriota; class Vicinamibacteria; order Vicinamibacterales; family CAVVIG01; genus CAVVIG01. The sequence continues at coordinate 16,322 of CAVVIG010000014.1, forward strand.
TCGGCCAGGCGCAGAACAAAGCCCAGAGCTGGCTTGGGCAGCGCAATGCGATCGTCAAGCACCTGACGGACGTTCGCGATGCGGCGACCCGACTGCTCGCGCAGCTGGGAATTGCCGAAGCGCCGCGTCGAGGACGGCCCGCGAAGACGGCGACTGTAAAGCGGGGACCAGGCCGACCGCCAAAGAAGAAGCGCACGATGTCTGCCGAAGCGCGCGCGAGAATCTCCGCCGCCCAGAAGGCGCGGTGGGCGAAGCAGAAGAGAACAAAAACAGAGTAAGCGACCAGTTGATGTTGGTCGTGCGCGAAGCCCCGGTGTCGCACGGCAGTAGTAGTCCAACATCGCGCCCGGCCGGAGGCGGACGATCCTGCGCTAGCATGTGTGCGAACCGCGCCTGTGGTTCGCACACATATGCTCTCTCCGCCGATCCAATACGTCACGACCCGCGACGGCGTCCGGATCGCGTTCATGAGCCTCGGCAGCGGGCCGCCCGTGGTGTTCGCGTCGAACATCTTCGGCGACTTGAACGCATACCGGATAGGGTCGCCCCACTGCAGGGAGGTGACCGACAGGCTGGTCGCTCTCGGATGGCGGGTGATTCGGTACGACGTCCGCGGCATGGGATCCTCGGACCGCGATATCGACGATCTCAGTCTGGAGGGGAGGGTCCGCGATCTCGAGGCGGTCGTGTCGCACCTGGGCCTCGAGCGTTTCGCATTGGTGGGCGTCGACATCGGTGCCGCCACGGCGATCTCGTATGCGGTGAACAATCATGAGAGGCTGTCCGCGCTTGTGCTGCTGACGCCCTGGGCATCTGGTGCACGCTATCTCCAGATTCCCCAGCTCCGCGCAGCGTATTCCGCGGAGCCCATGGCGGACGACGACTCGAAGCTGTTCTTCGGCATCATGCAAAGCGTCGCCACCGCGTTTCAGGACGCCGATATCGTTCGCCTGCACGTCGAATCGTTCCCGCGGGCCACGACGGTGGCCGGCCTCGCCGCGTACAACGCCGAGAATGCGCGGATCGACGTCACCGATCTGCTTCCACGTGTGCAGGTACCCACGCTGGTGATCCACGAGGCACCATTCCCGTTCGGATCGTACGAATTGTGCCGAGAGGTGGCGGCGGGGATTCCGGGCGCGCAATTTGTGATCCTCACGGAAAATTCCTTGGCGGGACGCGTGCACGATGCGAACGTCACTGCCATCAACGGGTTTCTGCACTCGACTGCGGCAGGCTCGCACGTGTCGGACGGGCTCTCCGCGCCGCCACCGACCACCGATCGCCTGACGGCTCGTGAACTGCAAGTGCTGCGGCTGTTGGCGGCGGGATCCACGAACAAGGAGATCGCCAGCGCGCTCGGCGTGGCAGTGTCCACGCTGGAGCGGCACGTGGCGAATCTCTACGCGAAGATTGGTGCCCGCGGCCGAGCCGATGCCATCGCGTATGCGCTCCGTCACCGCATGGACGCCCCACCTGGCTAGAGGCTCGCCTACATAGTTTCCCTTGCGCCGGACCGCAGGGTTTCATGGATGCGCTCAGCGCGCGACCTTGCTAGTGTGACCGCCGTTTAACTCTGACTTCTCGGAGCCGGCTTCCAGTCACCAGCGAAGGAGCGACAGCGTGGGCGAGAGTCTTACCGTTGATACCGTCGCGACCGTTGCTCACCCCAAACCCTACAACCGCCTGCGGCGCGGGCGCCTCTTTTTCTCGGGGATGGCGGTTGCATTTGCAGTCGTCGTCTTCGTCGGATTCGCACCCAGCTACTTCCTGAAAACGCTTTTCGACCAGCCGCCGCTTCCGTGGCTCGTCCACCTGCATGGGGCGCTCTTCAGCGCCTGGATTCTGCTCCTCCTCGTTCAGACCACTCTCGTCGCGGTAAAGCGCACGGACCTGCACCGGTTGCTGGGGGTCGGCGGCGGCATGCTGGCTGTCGCGATGATTCCGGTTGGCTATTTCGTCGCGATCAGCTCCGCACGCCGCTTCGCAGCCGTCGACCCGGGCGCGCTGCGCTTCCTCATTGTGCCGATGGGAGCACTGATCGTCTTCCCCGTCGTGGTCGGCGCCGCCTTGCTGTTGAGACACCGTCCCGATTTTCACAAGCGCCTGATACTCATCGCGACGATCGAATTGATGAACGCCGCCGTCGACCGCCTGCCCGGTGTATTTGCCGCCGGCTTGACACCCTTCTACCCCGGAACGGATCTGTTCCTGCTGGCGCTCGTCGCTTACGACGGCGTGATGCTCCGTCGCATTCATTCAGCAACGCTATGGGGCGGCTTGTTTCTGGTCTCGATGCAGGTGCTGCGGGTTCAGCTCATCGGTACAAGCGTGTGGCTCGCGGTGGCAAGATGGCTCACGAGCTGATGGCTAGCGTCTCTTCTCTTCCGCTCGCGCACCGCGCAGCACATGTTCGAGGCCGTAGTTGCCTTCATGGCACGCATACTCGAACAGCCGCGCGTCGGTTCTGGCCATCGGCACGCGTGCAGTCCACGGGCTGGAGAACAGCTTGGGGTTGTCGACCGTGAACTCGTAGATCAAGACGTTCGGCTGCGCGAGACGGAAGCGCTCGATCAAGTGCATGTCCGGACCGGTCTGAACGCCCATGCCAGGTGCCACACCGACGCCTCTGAGCAGCGTTCCTATCCGAAAGCTGACGGAGTCGACGACCAGGGTGTCGCCTTCCCACCGTGCGATTGAATCTCCTCGCCACAGACGCACATCACCGCGGAGGTGCTCACGTCCGCCAATCGGGACGACGCGCGGCGCGTGCACGGTTTCCCCCTGCAGCAGCAGGTGCTGCGACGTCTGGACAATCTGCACGTGCCCGTTCGCGCCGGGCGCACCTCCGAGCATGGGGATCCAGCCCGAGTCGGCGAGACATCGCTCACCGAGCGGTCGGTCCTCCGGGTTGTCGGCACGGTTGCCCGGACCGGATCCCGGCGCTGGCGGCGTCGGAGCGGTCAACCACGGGACCCGCCCGTTGGGGGGATCCACGATCAGTGAACTCATGGCACGGCCGTCGATACGCGCCATCGCGAGCGGCCGTTCCCACCAGAACTCATTCACCTCCTTGCCGAGATCGACTCGCGGGTCGCTGTCGCGAACGTCGGGTACTGCGCGCCTGCAGGTCTCGCAGGAATTGCGCCTCTTCCGCGCCGGTCACGAACGGGCTGTTCGCAAACTGAGGGGGCCGCTGCAACGGCGTGGCCGTCATGAAGGTCCACACGCCTTGAAGGTCCGTTTGTCCGTCAGGGGTACGCGGTAGCGGAACCGCGTCGCCGGTCGCCAACGACTGGCGTCGCGCCGGACCCTGCGCTGCTACTGAAGCGGTGACGAGCGCCGCGGCGACAACAGCGGCGACCAGGGATGCGCGTGATACGGAGATGGCTTTACGCACCATTCCTCCCGGACGTGATGCTCAGCGGACCACGACAGCATGTGCTGCCGCACCTCAGATGTTTGCTCTACCCAGAGCGCTGTTCGGCGTGGAGATACGAGGGTTCCAGCGAGTCTGTCTTCAACGCGCGCGGGGAGGGTGACACGAACCGTGTCGGCGAGTCGCAAACCAGCTTGCGGGCTGCGAACGAGCGGGACAAGGGAAAGCTCGCGTGAACTCTAGTGCGGCGCAATTGGCGCGTCAAACAGCTCGTCGGCAAGGACGGTGATGACGTGGCACGCGGCGTTGTTGTTGCCGCTACAAGAACAGCTCGTCCTTTCGTGCTGTCGCCGCATGCGCGTAAATCGCTCCGACCCGCGGGGGGCCCGCCTGCGCTCCAACGGTTGCGAGTCGGCACCTCACTTCGGTAGGCTTGGCCGCGAATCGACAATCAGTCCAGCGGCGCGATCTCCGTTTGGTAAGGAGTTCGAACCATGCGCATCCGGCTTCTCGTCTTCTGGGTGCTGCTCGTGGCCGGTGCGTCCGCGCAGGCCCCCCAGCCGGTCCCCGCACCCCACTTCTGGAACGATCGTGATCTCAGCGACTGGGCCACGCCGATCGCGGCGCTGAACGTGCGTCCCGGCCACGTCTCGGAGCGTGAGGTACTATGCCGCGCCCGCGAACGAGTGGGTGCGGACGTATCCCGTCTACTTCCCCGGTCGCGAACCAGCCGGCTACTGGGACATGCTGCGTGCGAAGAAGCCGGAGCCGCTGCTGACGCCAGGACCGCGCACTGCGGCCCAGTGGATTGCCGACGGCCAGCACGTCTTCGAAGAGTTCGACGTGCCAGCCTTTCGCAGCACCGATCCGAAGTTGATCGCGACGGTGCGCTCGGCCGACGAGTTCACGAAAGTCGGCGGCCACCCCCAGAAGGACGGCCGGGTCCACAGCCTGCGATGGGTGCCAACGTCGAAGGGGCTCGCTCTGAGCATCGCCGACTGCGCGACCTGTCACACGCGGACCATGCCAGACGGAAGCCGGCTGCACGGGGCGCCGTTCAACGACCCGGGAGACGGCGTGCTCGGCGCGCTGGTCGAGGGCGGGAACGAGGTCTTCTTTCCTGGAGAGAACATCGGGAGCATCAACTGGCGGTCATTCGGCGTGCCATGGATTCCGAACGACATCCACGAGGGCCTCAAGACGATGAGCGCCGAGGACTCGCTGGCCCTCGTCTTCAGTGCCGTGCCCGGCACCTTCGCGCGCTTCAACGGCAGCCCGTACTTCATGACCAAGGCGCCGGATCTCATCGGCATCAAGGATCGCAAGTACATCGATCACACCGCCACGCATCGTCTTCGCGGACCGGCCGACGTCATGCGCTACATGGGCCTGGTGAGCTGCTGCGATTCCGCTGACTTCGGTCCTCACCGGATGCTGTCCGCGCAACAGCGGACGATTGCGTACAACATTCCCGACGACATCGCGTACGCACTCGTGCAGTACCTCTACTCGCTCGAGCCGCCGCCGAATCCGAATCTCGGCGACGCCCGCATCCCCGCCGGCAAGCAGGTCTTCGAGCGAGAGCGCTGCGCGTCCTGCCACACGCCACCGCTCTATACCAACAACAAGCTGACGCCGGCGCTCGGCTACACGCCGCCGAAGGATCATCCTCTGGCGGCCGACATCATGCCGACGTCGGTCGGCACCGATCCCGGTCTCGCGATGAAGACGCGCAAGGGCACCGGACTCTACAAGGTCCCGTCACTCAAGGGCGTCTGGTATCGCGGTCTCTACCACCACGACGGCTCCGTGGCGACGCTGGAGGAGTGGTTCGATCCGAAGCGGCTGTCGAACGACTACGTGCCCTCGGGCTTCAAAGGCTTCAAGGTGACGACGCGTGCCGTTCCAGGCCACGCGTTCGGGCTGAGTTTGTCCGCCGACGACAAGGCGGCACTTATCGCATTCCTGAGATCGCTCTAGTCGCTCGCCTGGGTTGCACAATGCCGACCTCATCTGCAGTTCGGTGTCGGCGGCGCCGCGAGTTGCCGCAGAATGAGCAGCCTCGGAGGGGTGATGCGCATTCTGCTGCTCTCGATGCCGGACGGGTTCGAGCACACGCCGACGCTGGCGGTCAGGATGCCCAACGGCGGCCTCGCGTCGCTGGCGGGTAACGTCGATCCGCATCACGACGTCGCGATTGCCGATCTCGTGCTCACGCAGTCGACGGTGCGGCAGACGGTCGAGCGCCTTCTCATCTCGCAGGCACCCGACGTTGTCGGCCTGTCCGTGATGACCTTCCAGCGCGTCACCGCACGCCGCATCATCAACCTCGTTCGCCAGCTCAGACCGTCCGCGCGAATCGTGGTTGGCGGGTACGATCCGAGCCTGGCTCCGGAGGAATGGATCGATCCTGCCCTCGGGGTCGACGCCATCGTCCGCGGCGAGGGTGACGTCACCTTCCGCGAGTTGCTGCGCGCATACGAACGCGGCGAACGGCCCGCCACGGTCGACGGCCTGTGGTACCGGGACGACGACACGTTCCGCCGCCTCCCGCCGCGCCGGGTGGCGACCCTCGCCGACGGCGGCATCCGGCCGCCCAACCGCCGCGCGCGCGTCCTGAGCGGCTACACCTTCCTCGGGAGGCAGGTCGACGTCGTCGAAACCTCGCGCGGATGCACCTACGACTGCAGCTTCTGCTCGATCATCGAGATGCGGGGCCGCAACTTTCACCGTTTACCGCTGCCGCAGGTCATCGACGACATTCGCGATGCCATGGCGCTGGGTGCGCGCAGCATCTTCTTCGTCGACGACAACATCACGCTCGACGTGCCGCGGTTTACGGCGCTGTGCCAGGCGATCATCGACGCACGGCTGCCACGCGTCGAGTTCCTCGTGCAGGCGATGACTGCGCCGATAGCGACCCATGGCGACGAACTGGCGCCACTGATGCGCCGGGCCGGGTTCCGCTACGTGTTCCTGGGCATCGAAAATGTCCTCGACGAGGACCTGGGCTTTCTCAAGGCGCGCGCGAAAAACACGGAACGGCGAACGGGACGACGCGAGAACGCGTCGATGCTGGCGTCGTCGATTCTTCGCCGTCATGGCATGTTCGTCGTCGGCGGGCTCATCGTGGGCAATCCGGACGATCGCGAGGAGTCGGTGCAGGCCAACCTGGAGTTCGCGCGCCGGCACGTCGACTGGCCGTACATCCAGCACCCGACGCCGTACCCAGGGACGCCGATGACGCGCGAATTCGAGAGCCGGCAGCTGATCGTTCACCGTCGCGTGAGCGAGTACGACGGCACGACGGCGGTGACGCGGACCGCGCACCTGTCGCCAGAACGTGTTGAGTTCCTGCGGTGGAAGGCGGAGCGCTGGATGAAAGTTCGACACATGCGTGCGGCGTTGAAAGACAATCCGCTCTTCGTGCTGCGCCATGCGCCGGCCATGTTCGCGCATACGTTCCGTGGGTCGACGTGGCGCTCGTGGTTGCGACTCGAGCCGCCGGAGCAGGCGTTCGAGCGCTATCGGGCGATCCGTTCACGCGAGCGCGAGTATCTCGACGTTGCGGATCCGCTCGGCCTGGAGGCTTGCCGGCTCGCTTGATGATGCGCGGCCCGCCCCGCTTCGCGCCGACCATTACCTGCGGATCGATCCGAGCCTGCGGCCGTGCTATGCTTCGCCTCCGAGTCGATGCCCATGGACCGCGAGGCACTGGGCCGCACGCGTCGCGTGGCCACGTGCTCTTGGAGGCGCCGCAATGCCGCCGCCCCGTCGTTCGTCCGCTCCGGACGATCTTCCCCTTCTAACCTTGCGCGACCCAGAAGCTCATCAGTACTTGAACGGGCACCGCCCGCGTTCGACGCATGGTGTCGACATCCTTGGCTTCGCGCTTGTCCGTCACCGCTTCTCTTCAGAAACGGAGCACTCCCATGAGCACCAGCAGGTCATTTGCTGCCGTCGTGGCACTCGCAACGATCGCGACGATCGGGCCCACTGCATGGGCGGACGTGCAGGTGCTCATCGATGAGGCCACCGCCAACGCACGATGCGTGGACGGATACCCTGGCACGAGCGGACCGGATCCGCTTTCGCCTTGCCAGTGGGACATGGCGATCATCGCAGGCGACCGATGCGAACGCGCTCGGCCTGGGAGCGGTGCGGTCGTTGGCGTCATCGACGGCGGCGTCGACTTCACCCATCCGGACCTCGCCGGCGCAATCGATGTCGTCGAAGTCGTGCTCCTTCATCTAGACAGCGATACACCCACCGCCGACCCGGCAGGAGGTCGCCAACGGCGACTGCTCGAACAAGGGGCGGTGCAGGACCTGCAGGGCCACGGCACCCATGTCGCCACGACGATTGCCGGCCGGGTCAACGGAGTCGGCATCGTGGGCGTGGCGCCGGAGGCGACGATCGTCGGCCTGAAGGCGTGCACGATCGTCGGCTACTGCTTCGCCGACTCGGTCGCGGCGGCACTGCGCTACGCCGGCGACCAGCGGCTCGACGTCGTGAACCTCAGCCTGTTCGCCGACCCGTATCTGTATTACTGCGCCAACGAGGCTGGCCAGCGGGCCATCCTGCAGGATCTCCAGGAGGCGGCCCGCTACGCGCAGCAGCGCGGGCGTGGTGATCGTCGCCTCGGCCGGGAACGAGGCCGACGACCTCGGCCATCCCGACGACCGACGACGATCAGCCCGGACTGGCCGCCCGACACTGCGCGACGTCCGCGAGGTTCGCAACAACTGCCGCGTCGCGCCGGCCGAACTGCCGGGCGTCGTCACCGTGTCGGCGACCGGCGTCACCACGCTCGCCAGCTACTCGAACGTCGGCAGGCCGGTGTCGAGTCACCGCGCCGGGCGGCGACGCGCCTCAGACGCCGGCCACCGTGTTCGGGCGTGGGCGCATCCTCGCGGGCTGGTCGAGCACCGATGTCGACCGGGCACCTGGGAGGCGCTCGTCGGCCGCGAATCGCGCGGTCGAGCAGCGGCGGCGGGCGCTACGTGTGGATCAGCGGCACGTCGATGGCCTCGCCGCACGCGGCTGGTGTCGCTGCGCTGATCCGCGGACTCGACCCGGCGATGCCGCAGGGAGCCGTCGCAAGCAGGATTGGCGCGACGGCGACGTCGTTGGAGTGTCCGGCAGAGCTGGCCTGGTTCGGATCCGCGGCAATGCGACGGGCGGGCCAGGCCACACGTCGTTCTACGGCGCCGGCATGGTGAACGCCTGGGGAGCTGTTCAGTAGTCCCGCTGCTTCCGCGGGACAAGACCTGAGTCACCGCGTGGGTGGCGCCGTTCAGGACCGTGGCCGTCGGGCGATCCGCTCACGCGAACGCGAGTATCTCGACGTTCCGGATCCGCTCCGCGCCGTTTCGGAAGCCGCCGGCTCACTGGACCGGGCGCCAGCTGCGACGACAGCCTTGCGCGCCTAAAACGAGGCCGCCCCCCATTTCGCACACGACACAGCCGGGTTCCAGTCTGAAAACGCGCCATTCGTGTTCGTCTTCCATGCCCAGACGTGCAGCTCGTAGAACGCCGCAGGGCCGTACCGATTGGGGCCCGGAACAAAATGAAACAAGTGCCCCATCACATCCGGCAGCACTCCCGCTTCGTTGGCGGCATGCCAGGCCTCGGCTGGGGCGACGTATTCGACGGCGACAAGTTCGAGCCGTCCGTTTCGTGTCGGCTCGTAGACCAGCGCTTCCGGAGACTCGACCGCGAGCTTTCCGTCGAAGAGACTGGGCTTCACATAGTGCACGCCCATCGCTCCTTCTGCAGGCCCACTGACACAGGTCCCGGAATTCACGTACCCGGCCGCTATCGCTTCATTCACATCTTGAAATCGCTCGTTGGCCTCGCGCGCGGCGTCCTGGAGAGGACCCGCGTCGTGTCCCGCGTGTTGATCGACCTGGGAGTGCTGCGCGCCTTCGGCGCTGGTGACGCCGACAGGCGCGGCGTTGAGCAGCGAACCGGCTGTCAGAAGACAGAACAGAAACCTTGCTGTCATGTTGGCTCTCCCGCGAAAGGCGCCCGTTGTCGGCATCACGGAACAACGCTGTCGATGCAGCCCTCCAGAAAGTTCTTCGGTCCGCTGGTCCCGTTGAGCGTACCGAGCCGGCCATCGGCATGGGCTGCAACCTGGCACCGGAGTCCAAACCCCGCGTTGTTGGTCGTCGTCGTATTGGGCCGGGTGAAGGTCGTGTTGCCTGTGTCCGCGCCAAGGACCACACCCGAGCCCTGCGCGACAAGGATCCCGTTCCCCCCGTTGGCGTTCACCAGGTTGTCAGAGATCTGGGCGGATGAGGACTCCCGCACGTTCACCCCGTTCGCGCCGTTGTCGCGGATCTCGTTGCCGACGATTCGCGCGTAGCTGCCTCGGAACACGACGATCCCCTGGGTCCTGTTCCCGCTGATGATGTTCGGGCTGGCGACGGTGTCACTCGCAGCAACGAATCCGATGAACGCATAGGAGGTCTCGGCGACACCGATGCCCGCCTGTTGATGGCCCTGGATTGTGTTGTTCACGATCACGGCAGCACTGAGCTGGCTGGCACCGACCCCGTAGAAGCTCGAATCGCGGATGACATTGCTGTCGATGAGTCCCCTTCCGCCCTGAGTGACAGCGACGCCGCCCCGCCCTCCGGTAATCGCGAAGCCTCTGACCGTGATGTCCTGGGCTGTGATCAGGACCACAGGCAGCGTTTGATCGGTGGCGGTGATGGCCGCGGTGCCCCCGCCGTCCAGCGTGATTCCGTCCTTTCCCCGCGGCACGGTCACATTCTCGAGACACGTACCGCTGACCAGGATGACGGCGCCAGGTTGAGACACATCGACGGCTCGCTGCAATGGCCCGCGACCACCGGGTTCAGCCCCCGCGCCTTGATCGCACTTGACGTGTTTCGCTGCCGCCGATGTCTCCTCGGACTGGCGCCCTTTCGCAACTCCGACTGGGGCGCTGAGCAGCGCCGCGGCCATCAGACACAGGATCAGATGCTTTGCCTGCATGGTGTTGTCCTTTCGCCACCTCGTCTCACTGTCCTAAACGGTGGCGCGCGCTGAAAGTGCACAGCCTCAGCGGTTTGGGTGAATCCACTTCGCGGCGCGTGGCGATGCCGTTAACATTGGCGCGCCCCGCTGGAGTTCACGCGAGGATGAACAACCACCGCACGAGCAACGGGTCGTTGTCGGCCGACGAAACCGTCCTGCTTCTCTCCTCTCAGACACTGCTGGCGCGCGCGCAGGCGGGCGACCGCACGGCGCTTGACTCGCTGATCGCCCGATATCTGCCGCGCCTGCAGCGGTGGGCGACCGGACGCCTGCCCCGCTGGGCGCGCGACGTGGCCGAAACGCAGGACCTCGTGCAGGAAACGCTCTTCCAGACCTTTCAGAAGATCACCACGTTCGAACCGCGCGGCGACGGAGCCTTGTACGCCTATCTGCGTCAGGCGATCCTGAACCGGATCCGGGACGAGCTGCGTCGCGCGAAGCGGCGCCCGCTGCGGAACGAGCTCGATTCGCAGGCGCGGGATGCAGGCCGGTCGCCGCTCGAGGACGCCATCGGGCGGGAGGCGCTCGAGCGCTACGAACGGGCGCTCGCGACACTGCGGGCTGAGGAGCGCGAGGCCGTCGTGGCGAAGATCGAGTTGGGCTACACGAACCGGGAAATCGCGGACCTGTTGGGCAAGCCGACGGCCAATGCCGCGCGGATGGCGGTGGAGCGTGCGATCGTCCGGCTGGCCACAGCCATGGGAGAGCCCGACTCATGACGCCGGGCGACGACAAGCTGCACGAGCTCGCACGCGCGATTATCCGGGGCGGCCCGGTCGACTGGCCGTCGGTCGACTCGAGCGCTACTGACGAGCCCTCTCGCAAGGTCATTCGTGAGCTGAAGGTGATCGCCGACATTGCCGGCGTCCACGGCTCACCCGTGTCGAACCCTCCTGAACAACCCGCAACTGGTCCAACCGAGTCCGATGACGAGCCGCTGGGAACCTGGAGCACGCTCCGCCTGCTGGAAAAGGTGGGGGAAGGTGCCTACGGCGAAGTCTACCGCGCGTGGGATCCGCGGCTCGAACGGGAGGTTGCGCTCAAGCTTCTTCCGGCGAGTTCGGACGACGAGGAGGCGCGGGCCGTTGCGATCATCCATGAAGGTCGTCTGCTGGCGCGGGTCCGTCACCGCAACGTCGTCACTGTGTACGGCGCCGAGCGCATTGGACGGCGGATCGGGCTGTCGATGGAGTTCGTCGAGGGACATACCCTCGAGCAGATCATCCAGCAGGGGAAGGTTTTCGGTCCGGACGACGCCGTCGAGATCGGTATCGAGCTCGGTCAGGCGATTGCGGCCGTGCACGGTGCAGGGCTCCTGCACCGCGACATCAAGGCGCACAACGTCATGCTGGCCGAAGATGGACGCGTCGTGCTGATGGACTTCGGCACCGGACAGGAACTGAACGACGGTTCCAACGCCCGCCTCGAAGGTACGCCGCTCTACCTGGCGCCCGAGGTCCTGGCTGGAGGCGAGGCCACCATCCAGAGCGACATCTACAGCGCCGGCGTGCTGCTCTACTTCCTGCTGACCGGAGCGTATCCGGTGCGGGCGCACGGTCTCTCCGACCTGCGCCTCGCGCACGAGCGGAAGGAGCGAACCGGCGTCAGGAGCGTGCGGCCCGACGTACCGTTCCAACTGACCCGGATCATCGAGCGAGCGATCCACCCGCTGCCCGAACGACGGTACGCCAGTGCCGATGCTATGAGGGCAGCTCTCTCTGCGTTGAAGCCGCAGTCAAGGGCCGCGCGGTTGGCGCAGGCCGCTCTGATGGCAGCGGCACTGGTCCTCGTTGTGACCGTCGGCTGGGAGGTAGCTGGCCGCCAGGCACGGTCGCCGAGAACGCCGATCGGCCTGCTTACCCGGACTGCCGCACTGACTCCGGCTGCCACCGACGTCAGCGCAGTCGAGTCACCCGTCATCGCGGTGCTGCCGCTCAAAAACCTCAGCGGAGAACCTGAGACCGAATATCTCGTCGATGGCCTGACGGATGAAATCATCCGGAATCTTGCCGTCGTTCAAGGTCTCCAGGTACGTTCGCGCACATCGTCGTTCGCATTCAAAGATCGGGCGCGCAACGTCCGGGAGATCGGGCAACAGCTCGGGGCGAACCTGGTCGTCGAGGGTTCGGTGCTGCGCGCGGGGAACAGGCTGCGCATCAACGCGCAGCTGATCGCAGTCGCGAGCGATATTCCCATCTGGGCGGAGCGGTTCGATCGGGAACTCGACGACATCTTCGCGATCCAGGACGAAATCTCGCGCGCCATCGTCAACAAGCTTCGACTGACCCTGGGCCGGGGACAGCGTCGCTACGACATCAACGTCGAGACGTACGAGCTGTACCTGAAGGGGCGTGCGCTGCTCGACCGGCGCGATCACGACGAGGACTCAGCACACTCCGCAGAACTGTTCCAGCAGGTCATCGACAAGGATCCGGCCTTTGCGCCGGCCCATGCGGGGCTGGCGAACGCCTATGCGTCGATGTCGCATAACAGGCTGCATCGCGGCATGTCTGCAGAAGCTGCGCATCCCCTCATGCGGTCGGCGGCGATCAAAGCCCTCGAGCTCGATCCCCTGCTCGCCGAGGCACACGCGGCCATGGGGTACGTCTACTCGCGCGAGTTCGATTGGCCGAACGCGGATCAGTCGTTCCGGCGCGCGATCGAGCTGAACCCAACTCTTACCCAGAACTACACGCTCTATTCCCGAACGACACTTCGGGCACTCGGACGGCTGGCGGAGGCGGAGCGGCTCCTGCAGACGGCGGTGCGAGCCGACCCGTTGTCGCTCAGTATCCAGTCGGAACTGGCGGGAGCGCAGCTCGATATCGGGCGGTACGACGAGGCCGTCGAGACCTTTCGGCGGGTGCGGGCGGTGGATCCCACATTTCCCTGGTTGGGCATGGGGCTGGCGCGAGCGCTGACTTTCGCGGGGAGGCCGGCGGAAGCCCTCGGCATCTTCGACGAATCCGCAATGCATGATTCGCAATGGCGGGCTCGTGCCCTCGTGATGTCGGGCCGCCGCGACGAGGCGGAGAACCTGGCCGCCCGCAGTAAGGGCTTCCCTTTCCGGCTCGCGACAATCTATGCCGCCCTTGACGACAAGGATGGCACGTTTGACGCGCTGGCTCGACTGGCTGAGAGCGAGCCGCATCGTGTCGTCGATCTTCTGTCCTATCCGGAACTGGCAGGGCTTGCTGGCGACCCGCGGCTCACGGAGGTCCGGAAGAAGTTCAACCTGCCGTAGACCAGATTGCGCTTGATGTCTCTTCGTGACACCGTCGCCCTCGAACTTCGAGTGGCTCTGTCTCGCACCGCGCAACCGATCTGGGTTCGCATTCTCAAGTGGACGGTCATCGTCAGCGCCGTCGTCTACTTCTGGCGTGCTCCCTACTTCTGGTGGTGCGTCGGAGGCGTGACGGCTCTGGCTGTGAGCCTGCACCTGCTGTGGCGCACGAAGACGCGGCGCTGGACGCAGCCGTGGCGTGGCTGGAACGATCTCGCCGCGGCCCGGCCGCCCGCCAGGCAAGACGAGCGACGGTGACGGGCACCGCAACCTGGCGCTCGTCGTCATCTGCGCGCGAGCACGCACACCGCCGGAACCGGCTTGAGATCGAGTTCCCTGACCGTAACCTCTCGAAAGCCCGCATCGATCATCTCTTTCGACAAGGCGCGCGCAAACGCCTGAGCGTCCTCAGCCGTCGCGCCGCGCTGCCGCGGTTGGACAGTCGTCGCGACCAGCCCGCCTGGCTTCAACACCGATCGAATCGTCTGCAGCACCGCGGATCGTTCGCGGAAGAACTGCAGCACGTTGACCGAAAAGACCGTGTCGAACGCTTCGCCGAGTTGCGGCAACAGTTCAAAGCCGCCCACCTTCAGTTCGACGAGCCCTGCCTCGATAGCGCGCCGATTTCTTCGACTGGCCCGGTCGACCATCAGCGCCGAGTGATCAACACCGACGATGCGTCCTTGTGGCGCGAGACCAGCGACCTGCGCGATCGCCAGTCCCGGTCCGAATCCGATCTCCAGCACGTGATCGCCGGGCTGAACGTTCAGCAAGCCGACCGTCCAGCGACTGCGCTCGATGTTGGACGGCCGATTGGCCAGGATCCAGGCGACAACACGGCCCAGGAGTCCGGTTGGCTGTTGGAACTGCCGGTACACGGTCGCGAGGAGACTCATGCCTCACCAGCCCACCCCGAGCCGATGTCGGACCTGCGCCGCCGAGTACCAGGGTAGAAACGGTAGCCGCTGCCGAGCGAGACGTTCGGATTGGCGTGCAACTGAAGGATCAGCTCCCGCGGCAGCATACGGAGATCGGCAATGCCGTTGGCCGCGGCGCCTGCGGCCTGGCCTTGACCGGTCAGCAGCTCGGTAGGCAGATCCGTACCTGAAACAGGTCGTGCGCATGCACCCAGTCGATGAAAGCCTCGACGTGTGATTCCGACGGAATCACGTCGTCGCCCCTTCGACGAGTGCAACGACGCCATCGAACACGCTGCCGATGGTGGCGATGAAATCGCGGATGTAGTTGGTGAAGTCTCCGTCGTAGACCGAGAACATGCACAGGTTGTCGCCCACCAGCACGAAGCGGGCGAAATGCACGGTCCCGACGTTGTTCAATCCTGCGTAGATTTCGTCGACGTTCTGGGCAATGGCCATAGCCGCCCTGGCCCGTCCGATCGGCGACTTGTCCTTGAGAGGCATGACGAGATTCATCATGCGTTGCAGGTTGTCTGCAGGTTGCTGGGCAAACGGAGGCCCGCCCGGCCTCGGCGCAACAGGAGTGCGCCAGATCCAGTAGGGAACCAGGAGCCGCTTGGCTACGAACTGGAACACGCGCGTGTTCGGAAGCCGATCGACCAGCCGGTTGAACCAGCCCTGCTCGTTGTTCATGAGCTCACGTCCTGTTGAATGGGCAGGCGGTGCCGCCGCGCATTTCACGCGAGGTCTCGTAGGCCTCCCGGCGGGCGTCGAGAATCGGATCGCCCGAGGGCTCGAATACCTCGCACCAACCGGCAGGGATTGAAACTGATGTGCTCACACGAGGCCGCCTGGTCGGCAGCAACCGCTTCGAGCATCAGCGAACCCATCACCACCCTGACTCGATGCGGCGGCCACGGCTTGGTCGGATCTGCGACCGCATCGCCCGCTTCGCCGATCGTCATCATCAGTGAGAATTCAGCCGGCCCGCGGTGCAGTCTTTCGGCGAGTTCCTGATGGAGGTAGTTGTCCACGGGTGGTGCCGTCGGATCCGTCGTGCGCACACCTGCGACCGGCTGCCACGTGAACCGGACGCACCGGCGGGTACCGTCTGGCGCGACTACGACGAAGGTGTGGACGGCGTGGTACGTGGCCCGCGCGTAACTGACCGGTGCACCAATTATTCCCGCGTCGAAGACCGCGAGCCTGGCGAAACCGTGGCGGTTGGCAAAGTTCAGTATTCCCGCCGATCCGCTGGTGGTCTGTCCGGGCATCGGGTTCGGCAGTGGCGGTGTGAGACGCAGCATGTCCAGGATCTTCTGCCAGGCGCCTTCGGGCCGAACGGGCACTGGTCGTGAGTCGCGGGTGAAGGCGAGGAACGAGTCGACATCCGGCGTGAAGAACTCACCGAGGGTCATCGCGATGAGGTCCGTCGCCGCGTTGTCTCGCAGGAAGAACCGCGTCGCCATCCCGCGGACGTCCGACCATCCATCGTGCTGCGTCGGGCTCCCGGATCCGTTGGAGAAGCGCACTGTTACGGGAACCTGGTGTCCCTGAAAGTGCTCGGCGATGCAGTACGAGCGTGCGACGTCCGACGCCGCGAAGTAACCGGTGACGGCAATGCCAATCGTGTGAACGGGCCGCGTCCCAGATGCATGGTCGGGAAAGTCGGCGATGATGGAATCGACGAGCTGTCGCGCGATCGATGGGTTGTCCATACCTCTCTCTTTCCCGAAGACTGTCAGCTCTTTCAGAGAAGCGCTCACTCGTGCGTTCGCGACATCAGCGCCTCGGCCCGAGCGGCATGCCACGGCATCCCGATCCGGCGATATCCCACGAGCGCGGTTTCAAGCAGCGTCCTGGCCCGGCGCCGATCCTCCGGCCCGTCGCGGTCCACCAGCAGCCGCGCGAGCCAGTGACCGTGCGTCGGCCCGCTCGCTGATGAACGGCATGTCGTCGGCAAGCCGGATGGCGACCTGATAGTGCGTCTCGGCCACGTCCCACTGGCGGCCGGCAGCCGCCGCGATGCCGGCCACGGTTTGAATCAGGTGGCTCGCGTCGAACGTCACGACGCTCTCCGTCGCGAGTGCTTCGACGACGAGCGGGTGCAAGGCGGCCGCCCGCTCGGACTCGCCCAGGACGGCGAGCCCCTCGACGACCTTGAACAGCGCTGTCCAGGAACCGACCGGATTCAGGCGGCCGCTCATGGGAAGACCGGCTGCGTGTTCGCCGAGCAACGCGAGCGCGGGCTCGCGCCGCCCCATCGAACACTCGTAGAGGAAGACCATCGCCCAGCCGATGCCGGTGAGGGTGCCGACCTTCGGTTCATGTGCGAACGACACCCGGGCCTGCTCGCTGGCAGCCTCCAGCTGCCCGCGCCAGAGGAGCGCCTGTGCCTGGTTCCCTTCTGCCAGCCAGCGCCACGCGCCTGCCACCTCCACTGCGCGTGCGAGCCCGGCGTCGAGACGGTCGAGATCCCCGTGGAGCAGCCAGTCCCGTTGCGCCTCGGAGTACCAGCGGAGCACTTGGATGTCGAAGCGGCCCAGGCGCTCCGCGAGCGTCCGCGTCTCCTCCTCGGTCTCCGCCACGTCACCGGGGCGGCCGGTCTGGATGCACGCCATCTGGAGGTTCACCAGCGCCTCCCCGATCTTCCCGAGGTCGCGCGTCGGCCGCAGGAGTTCCGCCGCCTGACGGCAGGCATCTGCCTGCTCGCGGCGCCGCATACAGAGGTAGTAGTGCCAGGAGCCGAGAAGCAGCAGTTCTCCACGCTGCACTTCGCCAAGCGTATTGGCCATCGTCAGCGCGTCGCGCATGATCGGGTCGGCGGCTTCGAACTCGCCCGCCATGCTCAGGCTCCAGCCGAGCGAACCAAGCAGCCGGCAGCGGCTGGAGCTCGGCTCCGGCCCGACGATGGCGAGCCCTCGACGGGCTACGCCGGCGCCCTGGGCCCCCTGTCCCGTCCAGACGTAGCTGTGGGCGAGCTCGAGACACAGCCCGGCGATCGCCTCGTGATCGCCTCCGGTCTCGCGGAGCGCCAGGGCCGACTCCCAATCGTGAATGGCGGTCGTCAGCTGGCCCAGGCTTCGGTGTGCGAGGCCCGATTTCCACAGGAGCGTCGCCCGGGTGTCCAGGTCGTCCTCGGCCACCAGCGACAACGCACGCTGGAGGTGCTGAAGCCCGCCTTCGACGGCGCCGGTCTCCACCGCCCGATCCCCCGCCAGCGTGAGAAAGCGAATCGTGTCTGTGTCGCTCGCCGCGGGGCCTGCTTCATAGAGGTGATGCGCGATCGCTTCAACGTGCCCGCCCAGCGACGCTCCGTGCGTCGTCTGGACGGCCTGCGCCACTGTTGCGTGGAGCCGTTGGCGACGCGGCACCGACAGCGCACCAAGCAGCGTGCTGCGAATCAGTTCGTGGGTGAACGCGTAGTGCGTCTGGCGCAGGCTCCGCTCCGGCGCAATCAGCTTCGCGGCTTCTGCTTCCTCGATCGCCGTGAGAAAGGTGTCAGCCATCCTTACGGCACGACGCCTCGACCAGCCGCAGCTCGAACTGGCGGCCGACCACCGCTGCGGTCGTGAGCACGGACTGCGTTGTCTCGTGCAGCCGTCCGAGCCGACGGCCGATCACGAGCCGCACGCCCTCGGGCACGTCGGGCAGATTGACCGCCACATCGACTTTCCACTGGCCGGCGCCATCGAACAGCCGTCCCTCCTCCGACAGGTGTTTGAACACTTCGCCCACGAAGAACGGGTTGCCCTCGGTCTGGTGAAAGATCGCGTCCACCAGCGCGGAGGGCGGCTGACTCCGGCCAAGCGCGACGAGGAGTTCGCCCACTGCGGTGTGCGGCAGGCAACGGACCGGTACCAGGAAGCCTTGCCTTTGACGCACGAGCGTGGCCATCGCCTTGAAGAACGGGGCGCCCTGATCGGCATCGGCGTCGCGATATGTCCCGAGAACCAGGACCCGCAGGTCCGCCACGTGTGCGGCGATGTGCTGCAGAATTCCCACTGTCGCTTCGTCCGCCCAATGCAGGTCGTCGAGGAGCACGACGACGGGCTGCTCGACGCTCAGTCGGCGGAAGAACTCGAGGACCGCATTGAACAACACGAGCCGCTGCTGCGCCGGGTCGAGCGGGCCCGCCTCGGGTATGTCGTCCCAAACGCGACGAATCCTGGGGACGAGTCTCGCGATGTCCGGCGCATCCGCGCCGAGCGCCCTGCGGAGCATGCGGGTTGGCAGTTCGCGCAGGATCTGCTCGAACACCTCGACGAAGGGCGAAAACGGGCTGGTCCCTGCTTCGTGGCAGCGGCCCACCATGGCGAGCATGCCGAGATCGCGGGCGTCCCGAAGCAGCTCTTCGGAGAGGCGGGTCTTGCCCACCCCGGGCTCACCTCCGAGAAGTACGAGCCCGCCGGTACCGTTCGCAGCGTTTCTGAGATGGGCCGCGAGCTTGGTGTGCTCAGCATGCCGTCCGACGAACGGAGGACCATGCTGGCGCCGCCGGCTGACGCTCATCGCATCGGCGTCGAGCCGTGGCGATCGCACCTGCAGCTCGATCTCGCGCAAAGCCTGGTGCAGCGCCGCCGCGTCCTGATAGCGCGCCGCCGGATCCTTCTCAAGGCACCGCTCGATGACGTCATGCAAGGCGGGCGGCAGCAGCGGTGCGAGCGCCGCCAGCGGCTGCGGCCTGTCCCGGAGGATCGAGGCGACAAGCGCGAACGTGGTCTCCTGGAGGAACGGGCGCCGGCCGGTCGCCATCTCGTAGAACATCACGCCGAGCGAGAAGATGTCGCTCCGGGCGTCAACCGGGCGCCCTTCCAGTTGCTCCGGCGCCATGTACGGCACCGTCCCGACAGCCAGTCCTTCGCGGGTCCGGAGCGTCGTCGAACGCTCGGAGAGCGGTTCGCCAGTGGACACGGCGGCGGCGAACTTGGCCAGACCGAAGTCGAGCACCTTCAGACGGCCGTCCCGACTCATCATGACGTTCTGCGGCTTCAGGTCGCGATGCGTGATACCGGCGGCGTGCGCCGCGGCCACCGCTTCAGCGAGTGGCACCGCAGCAGCCAGGAATCGTTCCGCCGAAAGGTCGCCGCCCGCGAAGACGGCATCGAGCGTCCGGCCCTCGACGAGCTCCATCGTCAGGAAGTGGACACCGCCGGACTCCTCGACCGAATAGATCGTGACGATGTGCGGATGACTGAGCGCCGCGATTGCACGCGCTTCTGTTTTGAACCGGTCAAGCCGTTCCGGGTCAGCCGCCACGGCGAGAGGGAGGACTTTGAGCGCCACCTGGCGCTGCAGCCTGGTGTCGGTCGCGCGATAGACTTCGCCCATGCCGCCTTCTCCGATGAGAGCGACGACATCGTAGTGATTGAGCCGGCAACCCTTCTCTAGCGGCATCGCACGGGCGTTAGTGTCAACGACGGCCGCATCATAGCGCAGGACTTCGCCCGGCTTCGCACGATCAAGTCGATGTGATAGGCTCCGCGTCGCTTCCTTCGCTGCCAAACACTGTGTGACCGGGGCCGGCTTGGCTTCCTGGCCGCACGTCGCGCCGGTGCAAGAAAAACCCCGGGGGTGGGCTTGGTGACGGCCGGATCAGCGGTGACGACTGTCTCGGGCGAAACGGTGGACCTGGCCGACGTACAGGGCAACATCCTGCGCGGCTACCGCAAGGCACGGGTTCGGCATCTCGTGCTCCAGGTCATCGACGCGCCCAGGGCCAGAGCCTGGATCAAGGCGACGGTGGAATCCGACCGTTTGGTGGCACCTGCCATCACGAGGACCGCCCACTGGGGTGAACGTCCACCGGATTTCTGCTTCAATCTCGGGGTCACCTTTGCGGGGATGACGGCCCTGGGTGTGCCGCCAGCCGCCGCGAAGGCGTTCCCGCAGGCGTACCGCGAAGGGATGGCGGCCCGCGCCATCAAACTGGGGGACTGGGGTCCTTCCGCTCCCGAACACTGGCATCCCTGGTTCCGAGCCGCTGACGCGGTTCACGTTATTGCAACGCTGCACGCGAACACGGTAAGCCTTCTCGACGACGGTGAACGGCTGTTGCGGTCGGGGCTTGGTGCACAGGCGTTCAGGATCGTGGGCGGAGACGAAGGTTTCAGGTTCGACGGCGATGCCGTGCACTTCGGCTATCGGGACAACATCTCGGAGCCACGGTTCGGCGGCCTCCACGCAGCCGAGAAGTACGACGATCAACCACTCGCGCCACTGGGAACAGTGCTCCTCGGCTATCGGACGGCATTCGAACAGGTGACGTGGACCTTGCCCAATCCGCCAGTCCTTGGCCTCAACGGCGCCTTCAACGCGTACCGCGTCCTCGAGCAGGATGTGGCTGGCTTCGAGGCGTTCCTCGACCAGGCCGCCGAGCAACTCCTCGCCAGCCCGGCAGCCGACGAGTTGCTGCCGCCGCAACACCTCGACGCGTTCGCGAACCGGCGGTCGGCCATGCGCGAACTGGTGGCGGCCAAGATGTGCGGCCGGTGGAGAACGGGGACACCGCTCGCGCTGTCGCCACGCGACGCCGCCCCGCAGCCGCCGGTATCCGATACCGACTATGACTACGTCGCGGACGGCGATGGCTTGAAGTGTCCGCTGGGTGCGCACACGCGACGGACCAATCCTCGGGGCGGAAAGATCGTGCAGCGCATTGCCAATCACACCCGCCGTCTGGTGCGCAGAGGCATACCGGACGGACCGCAATTCGATCCGAACAAACCCGACACCATAGAGCGGGGTCTGCTCGGGAACTTCATCTGCGCCGACCTGTCGGCACAGTTCGAGGCGATCCAGTACCGACTGGATCAATCTTGGTTTGCAGGATCCGCGGATAACCGGCTCGAACGATCCGCTGCTCGGCGCGAACGAGGAGAGTACCAGCTGGTTCGACCTGCCGACCAGCCAGGGGGCCATCCGGTTACAGGGGTTGCCGCGCTTCGTTCGCACGCGAGGCGGCGCCTACACCTTCTTTCCTAGCATCAGCGCGCTTCGCTGGATCGGATCCCTGTAGGGTCCTGTCGGTGGCGCCTGTCGGAGATGCGGGCCGCGCTGGTCCCGCCCAGAAGGCAGTCATGGACGGATTCGAGGATGTGTTCGCGCACGTCGCCCGCAATTACGATTACTACCCGAACACCGCCATCCAGCTTTGCGCGATTTCCTACGCCCCGATGCAGGCGATTCCTGGCGAGGTCTCGTCGTCCGCAGGACTGCGCGTGGTGTGGGGTCCGTCGGAGCTGAAGGACTGGGACGGCGTTTCCTACAGCCGCGCCTTCGTGGCCGGTGATAGCGCCACAGGCGACTACTTCGTGGTGATTCGCGGCACCAACTTCGAGAGCCTCACCAGCTGGCTCAGTCAGGACTTCGATCTCGACAAGGCGCGCCCCTTCGGGGCGTTGCCTGGTGCGCCGGCAGACGTGCCGCCGGAGGCACTGATCGCTCAGGGTGCGTTCAACGGCATGTCCGATCTCCTCCGTCTGCGCGATCCGCAGACGGGCACGTCGCTTGTCGAATACGCCGCGACGGTCAAGCCGCGCTACCTCTACGTGACGGGCCACAGTCTGGGCGGGACGCTCACTCCGACGTTGTTCGCCTACCTGCACGCGGCGCTCTACGGCAGTGGGCCGAGCCGCAGCATGGCGCTGTGGTCGTTCGCGGGGCTGACACCCGGCGGGGCGGGCTTCAACGACTACTTCAATTCGCTGCTGCCGGACAGCCAGGGTTTCCTGTGGCGCATTCAGAACAGCCTTGACGTCGCGCCGCTCTGCTGGTGGGCCTTCGACGGTATCCGCCAGATCTACGACTCGTACCAGCTCCACTGGGATTTCATCGAAAGAGACCTGCTCGAGCGGCTCATGAGCGACGCAACGAGGTCGGATATCAGCTATGCGCCGGCGCAACCAGGCCTGCAGCTGGAAGGCACCTTCGATCAGAGTGTCGCGGACCGGGACCACTGGCTGGGGCAGGCATTGCACCAACACCACCCCGTCACGTATCAGGCCCTGGTGAAGGCTCGATATCCCCAGCCAGTCGCGCCTGGAACGGCCTGAGGTCTCGGCTCGTTGCGAGTTACCGCGGCCGCAACGCGCCCACTAGAGGCGCCTCGCGCCCTCCAGCTACACTGGGACATGCAGCTTCACGTCGCCCGGCTCTGCCTCGACTGCAACGAAGTCCACGACTTAGAACACTGCCCCGTCTGCACGTCCGAAGCGTTCGCGTTCCTGACGCGCTGGATCCCGGCGCAGGAGCGCCGCCAGGTCCCCAGACCGGCGTCGTCGCCGGCCGGAGAGGTGTATCGGGATCTGCTGGCACAGTCGCAACCGGGCACCGGACGCGCGCCGCGCAAGGGGCTGAACAAAGGGATCCTCGGTGGCGTCGGGCTCCTGGCGGTGGCAGGTTATCTCTTGCAGCGACGGGGAAAAGGCAATGCGGACACGCCGAACAATCCTGCGGATGCCGCCGGCGATGTTGAGCCGGAGCGCCCGAAAGACTCCGGGGAGTGAAGCGATGCACACTCTGGTCGCCGCCGCGGTCGTCGCACTCGCGCTGTCGGCATGTGGCGGAAATTCGCAGCCCCCGCCCGAAGACTCGTCTCAGCGCACCGCTGCGGATGCCCGGCTCACCGAATACCTGAACGCCGAATTCGAGAAGGAGCTCGCGTTCAGCCCCGAGCGGCTGACCGACCTTGGGCGCAAGGAGCAGTACGACCGGCTCACCGATCGCAGCGAGGCCGCTGAAGACACGGTGCTCGAGTGGCGCCGCAAGAGTGTCGCCAACATGAAGGCCAGCTTCGACTATGCGAGCCTCGAAGGCGAGGCGAAGACGTCGTACGACATCTGGGCGCTGGCGCTCGAGCGTGCCGAGCGGCGCCGGCAGTTCCGGCGACACAGCTACCTCTTCTCCCGCGGTGGCGATCACGTCGGTCTCCCGCAGTTCCTCATCAACTTTCACCGCGTCGACACTAAGGGCGACATGGAGGCGTACATCGCCCGCCTCTCGCTGATCGACGACGCGCTCGACCAGTTGCTGGTTCGCTCGAAGGCCGCGGCCGCCGATGGCATCCGCCCGCCCGCCTTCGCGTTCGAGCAGGCGCTCGAGGAACTGAGGCGCGTCACGACCGGCGCGCCGTTCACACGCGGACCCGACACCGCCCTCTTCGCCGATGCGAAGGCGAAGATCGCGGCGCTGAAGGATGCCGGCACGGTCTCGGCCGATGAAGCGGCGGCGCTCACCGGCGCCGCCGCGAAGGCCCTCACCGGCCAGATGAAGCCGGCGTACGACAGGGTGGCCGCGTGGCTCGACGAGGATCGGAAGAATGCGTCGGCGGCACCGCAGGGCGCTTCGACGCTGCCGGATGGAGCCGCGTACTACAACACGGCGCTCTTCCTTCAGACGACCACGCCCCTGACGGCGGACGAGATTCACGCGTTGGGACTCTCGGAGGTTGCGCGTCTCCGCACTGCCATGGAGGTCGTCAAGACGCAGGTCGGCTTCACCGGAACGCTGAACGAGTTCTTTGCGTTCATGCGGACGGATCGCCGGTTCTACTTCCCCAACACCGACACCGGCCGCGCTGCGTACATCGCGCTCGCCGAGCAGTATCTCGGCGACATGGAGAAGCGGTTGCCGGAGTACTTCGGCCTTCTGCCGAAGGCGCCGCTCGTCGTGAAGCGGGTCGAGCCGTTCCGCGAAGAGCCCGGCGGCGCGCAGCACTACTTCGGCGGCACCCCGGACGGATCGCGCCCCGGCATCTTCTACGCGCACCTGTCGGAGATGAACGCGATGCCGAAGTTCCAGCTCGAGGACATCGCGTACCACGAAGGTGTGCCCGGCCATCACCTGCAGATCTCGGTGGCTCAGGAACGAACCGGCCTTCCGCGCTTCAGGACGCAATACGGCAACAACGCGTACGCCGAAGGCTGGGGCCTGTATGCGGAATCGCTCGCCAAGGAGATGGGCTTCTTCACCGATCCCTACTCCGATTTTGGACGGCTCGCCGGCGAAGTGTGGCGCGCGGTCCGGCTCGTCGTCGACACCGGCATGCACGCGAAGGGCTGGACGGAGACGCAGGCGGTCGACTACTTCCGCGAGAACTCGCCGCTCTCCGAAGGGCAGATCCGGTCCGAAGTCCGCCGCTATTTCGTCAACCCGGGCCAGGCGACCAGCTACAAGATCGGCATGATGACGTTCCAGCGTCTGCGCGATGACGCACGCCGCACGCTCGGGGCGAAGTTCGACTACCGCGCCTTCCACGACGTGGTCCTCGGAGGCGGCGGCCTGCCGCTGCCGGTGCTCGAGGCGCGCGTCGCCCGCTGGATCGAGGACATGAAGTAACTCACTTGGTCAGAGCTTGCTCCAGGAGCGCCGGTAGCTTGATGAACTTGTTGGTCTTCGTGTCGACCCACCAGTTCTTTGTCCTGTCCAGGGTCTTGGGAAGCGGTATCCACGCGCGGATCGGCATCGGGCCGTGGTTCTTGACCTCGAAGTTGCTCATCGCGGAGAAGGCGTCCTGCCGCTTCTGCTTGCTCTCGGGCGTTTCTACTTCGTTGCGGGCGCTGAAATCACGCGTCGCCGCGTCGGGGAATATGGACGCAACCACGTCGGACATTTCGCCTCGCCTGGCGGTGCCGCCAGGTATGTCGCCACCCTCCTGCCGGCTGCTCGCAGCCGTTCCCAGCCAGTCCGCGGACGCCCACCCGACGCCGAAGTCGCTCAACGACCACGTGGCGTAGTAGACCGCATCCGTAATGAACGGCGGAGTGAGGCCCGTCGCCGGCTCGTCCTTGTAGAACAACCCATAGAACGTGTCGCCGACGTTGCCGACATTGGTCCAATCGAGTCCCGTGGTATGCCCGGACTTCGACGCGCCGCCTGTGTAGGTCACCATCACCTTGTCACCAGGCTTCTTCGCACCACCATCGCCGCGGGAACCGGACATGGTGGCTAACGTGACAGTCGAAATGATCTCCTCGAATGGCGGCGGGCCGACGTCGGCAACTTTGAATATGCCCTTGCCGACATGTTCGCCCAGGACGATCGTGAGCTTGCTCGTGTAGTGTCTCAGGTTCCAGTGCTGCAGTTCGCGATTCGACCAACGCGCACGTGGCACGTCCTGGATGGCGGTGGCCGCAACCCACGTCCGGCCCTGCTTGGTTCGGATGCATTCCAGCAGCGTTCGAGAGAACACGGGATCGCGAGTCGCGGAATGAAGCCCGCCCCCGAACGTGCGGAAGTGCTTCTCGAGACCTGCCAGGATGGTCTCTTTGCTGAGGCTATCAGGCGGGATCTCGGCCAACGCAGTCTTGACCCGTCTTTCGACGCCGCTGAATTTGGGGACGCTCAGGGTCAACCGCCAGTTCCTGGCGAGGATGGCCGCGGTATCCAGTTCGTCACTGATCCCGCTCAGGTACGCCACAAACTGGTGCTGTGTGGCCTCATCTTCGTTCTCAAAAAAGGCCTTCAGTTCGGGATTGAGTCCGGGATTGCTGGACAGGGCGGCCACCACCTGGGCAAAGCTCTTGTCGGCCAGGTCGCCTATGAGCTTTCGCTGCACCGCCGACGGAAGGCCGGCCTTCGCCGACGGCATGCCGATGGTCTCGTCGAACTGCCGTCGTTGCGCCGCCATGCGCGGACTGGCCTGCATGGCCGCAATGATCTGCCCCTGTGTCGCAAGCCGAGGGCTCGTGGCGGCGGCCGCACTCGGCGCAGCGGGTCGCCGGGTAGCGGTATCTCTAGGTCGTGGGTCAGCCTGCGATCTGGTCGCACGCTCCATCGCACTCACCTGTCGATCAGAGGTGGCGCCCCGTCGGCGCGTGTCGCACCGGTCACCCATGCTCGCGCGACGGCCACCTGGAACGATACGCGGACTGTCAAGTTTCCGTCGCGCGGTGGTGCCCGGAACACGGACGACCAGGGCGATTAAGCGCCACATTTCCTGTTGACAAAACTGCACGGTTTGGCCATTGTTGGCGCCTCCCATGACTCCGGCGATCGGAGACGGAACATATCTGTCCGGGGGACCACTGCGCGCCGGTGACATCACGGCACTGACCGGCCGATTGGCAGCCCTCGTTACAGCTCGCTGTGCGCCACCGACACCATGGCAGCCGCCAGGTGGTGCGCCGCTGTGTGCACCGCCCCTCCGACGCGACGCCCCGCCGCCGGTATTGAGGCCCTCGTGACGTGCCCGCTGCCACTCACACCACGAGACCGTGTCAGGCGTGTCTCCGGGATTGTGGCGCTGTCGCGATCGTCGCGTGAGGCACGTGTGACCGCATTGAATCCTTCGACTGAAGGCCCACCGGCGTTGGCGGACCAGCCTGGTCTGTCCCTCCGGCGACGCCCCCCACGAGCAGGAGTAGCGTGATGGCAGACCCGAATTTCAAGAATCGACGAACGCCCGGCGTGTATGTGAGCGAGATCAGCGCGTTCCCGCCCTCCGCCGTCGGCGTGGACACCGCCGTACCGGCCTTCATCGGATACACCCAACGGGCCGAGATCGCCGGCGTCCCCGCGATCAACCTGCCCGTGCGCATCGCGTCCATGATGCAGTTCGAGCAGTACTTCGGAGGGAGCCTGCTCGACGTCCGCCGGCCAGGGCAGGCGCCGGCGCCCAAGTTCACGCTGGGGGCGGTGGCGGCTCCGAAGGAGGGCGGCGCTCCGGCCGCCGGGACGTACGATGTCAGCTACCAGTCGGCTGATGGGGCGTCGACGGTGTACGCGAAGCTCGCGCCGATCGGCGACCTGTTTTCGCTCTACAACTGCCTGAGCCTGTTTTACGCGAACGGCGGCGGCCCCTGCTACATCGTGTCTGTCGGCACGTATACAGATGAGGCCGGCGCAGCGACACCGGTCACCAGCGCTGCCCTCCTGAAGGGCCTCGAGTCGGTCAAGGACACGGCAGGCCCGACCCTGCTCGTCATCCCCGACGCCTCGCTGGTACCCGTCGGCGAGTACGGCACCATCGCGAAGGCGATGATGAAGCAGGCGCACGACAAGCAGGATCGCGCTGCGCTGCTGGACGTGCGGCAGGTGCGGGCGTTCTCGGCCACCCCCGGGCCTGAACTGGGCGACGCCATCACCGAGTTCCGGGCGTCGGTCGGTACCGACTATCTGAGCTACGGGATGACGTACTTCCCGTACCTGAACACGTCGGTGATCAAGGCGGCCGACCTGGACTACACGCTCTTCCCGGCCGGCGAGCTTTCCGACTTTCTCCTCGCGGAGTGGCAGGAGCGCTACCCTCCAGGACCCGCGTCCAGCGCCGACTTCGCGGCGGTTCGCAGCACGCTGAAGGAGGGGTGGCCCGATGAGAAGGGCGAGCAGGCACTGGCGCCGAAGCTCGCGAATGTCATTCAGGACCTCGCGGAGCGCGACCGCACAGGCGCCCAGCAGCTGCAGTTCCTGGTGACGCGGATGAAGGGTTTCCCGACCGACCCGGCTGGCATCAGGTCGAGGAACCAGGATCTGGTCAACATCTTCCCGGAGCTCACGTATCTCCTGGAGAAGGCCGCGCGCCAGTTCAACCTGCTGCCGGCCAGCGCCGCGATGGCGGGCGTGATGACGGTCATCGACAACACGCGCGGCGTCTGGAATGCGCCGGCCAACATCGCGCTCAACGTGGTCGACGGCCCGGCGTTCCGCATCAACGACGAGACCCAGGCCGATCTCAACAAGCCGCTCGACGGCAAGGCGATCAACGTCATTCGCGAGTTCGTCGGCCGCGGGCCGATCGTCTGGGGCGCGCGCACGCTCGATGGCAACAGCAACGACTACCGCTACGTGCAGGTGCGACGCACGCTGATTTACATCGAGCAATCGATCAAGGCGGCGATGAACCCCTTCGTCTTCGCGCCAAACGACGGCAAGACCTGGGTCGCGGTCGAAGCGATGGTGTCCAACTTCCTGTCGAACCTGTGGGCGCGGGGCGGCCTGATGGGCACCACGCCGCAGGAAGCGTTCTCCGTGAACTGCGGCCTTGGCACGACGATGAGCGCACAGGACGTCCTGGAAGGTTACATGGTCGTCCAGGTCCTGGTGCAGATGATCCATCCGGCGGAATACATCGAGCTGACATTCAAGCAGAAGATGGAATCGGTTGGCTGATCGGGACGCCCCACGGAGTGCCAACGATCACCTGTTCTGAACAGCGGAGGAGACAGCGATGGCAGACGAAGTCAAGTGGCCGCTCCCGAGATTCTATTTTTCGGTGCAGCTGGGCGACGACAAGGACGTCACCTTTCAGGAGGTGTCCGGGCTGAACACCGACACCAAGGTGATCGAATATCGGCACGGCAACAGTCCGAACTTCTTCACGATCAAGATGCCGGGCCTCAGCAGCGTCGGCAACGTGACGATGAAGAAGGGCATCTTCGCGAAGGATGCGAAGTTCTTCACCTGGTTCCTTGAGACCCGGAAGCGCGAGACGTTCAAGCGCCGGGTCGTCGTGATCAACCTGCTCGACGAGGGTGGCAGTCCGAAGATGACGTGGACGCTCAACAACGCGTGGCCCACGAAGATCACCGGCACCGATTTCAAGTCGGACGGCAACGACGTGGCGGTGGAGTCGATCGAACTCGCCTACGAATCACTGGAAGTCAAGGCGGCGTAACGCCTGACCGCCATGGATGAGTACTATCCGCCGGCGGCGTTCCATTTCGCTGTGAAAGTGGTGGGCTCCCAGGGATCGTCGGGCTCGGACTCCGACACCGACGGCAGTTTCCAGGACGTGTCGGGACTTGATCGCGAAATCGAAGTGCAGGCGCTGGCCGAGGGTGGCGAAAACCGTTTCACGCACCAGCTGCCGAAACGGGGCCGCCATCCCAACCTCGTGCTCAAACGTGGGCTCGTGACGGGCACATCGCAGCTCGCGACCTGGGCCGAGCAGACGATCGGCTCGCAGTTCATCAAGCCGATCCAGGTCAAGGGCCTGCTCGTGATGCTGTTGCGTTCGGATGGCGAGCCGATCGTCGTCTGGGATCTCGAGTCGGCCTATCCGGTGAAGTGGACCACGTCGCCCTTCAAGTCGACGGACAACAACATCGTCGTCGAGACCCTCGAGATGGCCTACGCATCCGTGACCAGAAAGACAACGAAGGTCGGCATCGCCAAGTCGATGCTGAACCGCCGCTGAACCCATGCCGCTCGAAATCAACGAGATCGACATCGCCATGCGCGTCTCCGCGGACGGGTACGGCGACGTGCGTCAGGCCGTGTCGGGCGAACAGGCCGAAACGGACCGGGAGGAATTGATCAGGGAATGCGTCCGAAGGGTGCTGCAGGCGCTCAAGGCGCAGAGTGAACCGTAAATGGCGCTCAAGAAGATGAGCATCGTCGCGTACAGCGACAACAAGTTCGGATCGCAGGTTGGAAAGTACGATGTCCTGATCAACCCGGACACCTACAGCCACAACTACGACATCCAGTACAACGATGCGACCGGCCAGGGGAAGAACGGCACGTTCACCCAGTTCAGGCGGATGGGAGAAGAAACGGTGTCGTTCAAGATCACGTTCGACGGCACCGGGGTCGTTCCGGGGTCGCCGGCTGCCAGCGGCTCGTCCAGCGTCAAGCAGCAGGTGGACGACTTCCGCAATCTCGTCTTCAAGTACAACGGCGAAAAGCATCGTCCCAATTTCGTGAAGCTCATTTGGGGATCGCTGCTGTTCAAGTGCCAGATGAAGACCCTCGGGCTCAAGTACACGCTCTTCACGCCTGACGGCGCTCCGGTGCGGGCCGAGGCCGACCTGCTGTTCGCTGGTTACACATCGGCGAAGGAGCTGGCGAAGGAAGCCACCAGCTCTTCGCCCGACATGTCGCACCTCGTCACTGTGAAGGCGGGCGATACGCTGCCGCTGCTGTGTTACCGCATCTACGGAACCAGCCTGCCGTACGCACAGGTCGCCCGCGTCAATCGCCTCTCTGGGTTCCGGCGGCTCGAGCCGGGTACGCAGCTTCTCTTTCCGCCGATACGACCCACCGAGGTATGAGCCCGCAGTCTCCCACCGCCGAAACCGCGCTGCTCTCGTTCGAGATCGCCGCGGACGGCACAGTGATCGACAGCTCTCTCCAGGTCCTGTCGATCGACACCTGGAACGCGGTCAACAAAGTACCGCGGGCTCGCATCGTTCTCTTCGATGGGTCGGCCGCCGACGCCACGTTTCCGGCCAGCGAGGCGGCGACGTTCCTCCCGGGGAAGGCGATCACCATTTCCGCCGGGTATGACGGCACGCTGACCCAGATCTTTTCGGGGATCGTCATCCGCCACGGGATTGAAATTCCCCGCGGCGCCGCGTCCATGCTGGTGGTGGAACTGGCCGACAAGGCGATCAAGATGACGGTGACTCGCGACACCCTCGTCTCCGAGAAGATGACGGACAGCGACCTGATCACCACGCTCATCGGCAAGCACGGCCTGTCGAGTGACGTTGCCGCGACCACCATCGTGCACGAAACGATCGCGCAGTTCGACGCCACCGACTGGGACATCCTGTTGACCCGTGCCGAGATGAACGGAATGCTCGTCACGACGGAAGCCGGGAAAGTTACGGTCAAGGCCCCCGATACCTCAACCGAGCCCGCGCTGAAGGTGACCTACGGAGAGTCGATCCTGGAGTTCCAGGCGGAGATGGACGCCGTCGGACAGCTGTCGACGAGTGCCGTGAAGAGTTTTGCCTGGGACGCCGCGAAACAGGCGATCCTCGAATCGTCCGGCGCGAAAGCCACAGTGACAGAAGCCGGGAACGTCTCGTCCGACACGCTGGCCGAGGTACTCGGCTTCAGCAGCTTCGCGCGGGTCACCGGCGGACTGGTCACCCAGGAGGACCTCACGGCATGGTCCTCGGCCGAGCTGCTCAGGTCGAGGCTGGCAAAGATCTGCGGACGGGTCCGGTTCCACGGCAGTGCGCTCGCGAAGACCGGCTCCATGCTCCAACTCGCCGGCGTCGGCGCCCGATTCAACGGCAACGTCCTCCTCAGCGGGGTCCGACACACCCTCCGGGACGGCGGGTGGATTACGGATGTGGACTTCGGCCTGCCGGCGGGATGGCATTCCCAGCAGCGCCAGTCGTCCTTCTCGCCCGCCGCAGGCCACCTGCCGCCGATCCGCGGCCTCCAGAGCGGAGTCGTCAAACAGATCCACGAGGATCCGGCGGGCGCCTTCCGCGCGCTCATCAACCTGCCGCTGGTGCAGGACGCCAACACCCCCATCTGGGCGAGGCTGTCGACGATTTACGCGTCGAACAGCATCGGCGCGGCGTTCTACCCCGAGGTGGGCGACGAAGTGATCATCGGATTCATGAACGAGGATCCACGGTTCCCGGTTGTCCTCGGCAGCGTATACAGCAAGAAGCTGCCCCCTGCCTATCCTCCCGACAAAGAGAACAAGCTCAAAGGGATCAAGACGAAGTCGAAGCTGGAGCTGACCTTCGACGATACCGACAAGATCGTCACGATCAAAACGCCGGGCGGACACATCGTCACGATGGACGACAAGCAGGGCTCCATCAGCCTCACGGACAGCAACAAGAACTCGTTCGTACTGAACAAGCAAGGGATCACGGTCGACAGCGCGTCGAACATCGAGATCAAGGCAAAAGGGAACATCACGATCGCGCCGCAGGGCAACCTGTCGATGAAGGCGACGGCGAACGCCACGTGCGAGGGCGTGCAGATCGAGCTCAAGGCGCAGGCCGCGCTCTCAGCGCAGGGCAACGCGTCCGCCGAACTGAAGTCCTCGGGCATTCTCACTGTCCAGGGCTCGATGGTGAAAATCAACTGACGCCATGCCGCCTGCAGCCAGACTCACCGATCTGCACACCTGCCCGATGGTCACGCCGGGCCTCCCGCCGGTACCCCATGTCGGCGGACCGATCACGGGACCCGGCGCGCCGACGGTGCTGATCGGCAACATGCCTGCGGCGCGCGTCGGCGACATGGCGACCTGCGTCGGTCCACCAGACGCGATCGTGAAGGGTTCGGCGACCGTGCTCATCGCCGGTCTGCCCGCCGCACGGATGGGCGACTCGACCGCGCACGGCGGTACGATCGCGGTCGGCTTGCCGACGGTCATGATCGGCGGGTAGTGGACGTGCCGGATCCAGCACCTCAATTCCTCGGGCGCGGATGGGCGTTTCCACCGAGCTTCTCCCGGGATTCGTCCACCGTGGAGATGGTCAGCGGAGTCGACGACATTCGCGAGAGCTTGTGGATCCTGCTGTCGACCGCCCCCGGCGAGCGGATCATGGTCCCGGAGTTCGGCTGTGCACTGTGGCTCATGGTGTTCGAGCAGCTCGATCTGACCAGCATGACCGAGATGCAGGAACTGGTCAGGCGCGCCATTCTCAACTGGGAGCCGCGAATCACGGTCGACAGGGTCACCACCGAGGCCAACCCGCACGTCGCCGGCCTGGTGCACATCGACGTCGCCTACACCATCCGCCTGACCAACACGAGAAGCAACCTGGTCTATCCGTTCAACATCCGCGAGGCGACGATCGCGCCCCCACCCCTGTAACGCGCGATGAATCCTGACATCCTGACGTCGGTGGTGAACACCGCCGAAAGCCAACGCGATCGCTGGATGCGGGCGCTTCAGGCCGACTACGCCAAGGCGGACGACCGGTCGCTGCCCGAGTTGCTCGACTTCGCGGTCCGCTTCGGGCGGCTGATCAACTACTACGATCTCGACGACACGATCCAGGGCGATTGGTCCGACTTCTTCGCCCGGGATCCGCTCCTGGTCCTGGCGTCGATTGCGACGACCGATGTCGCCGCGATGGAGCGGGAACTGGCCCGACTGGCCGGCCGCATCCGCGACGAACGCAACGAAGCGCCCAAGCGCCAGCAACTCGAACAGCTGTTCGAGTCGGCGCTGGACCTTCCGCGTCGGATCGATCGCTGGGTGCACGCGATGGACGCCCGCGAGGCGGGCGCCGCTACGCGCCGCATGCACGCGCGAATCGCCGCAGACATCCGCGACCATCTGGGCGGCCAGCTGCGCCTGCTCAAGGCCTGGGATGACGCACGAGGGCAGGCGCAGGCGCGCGACTACTCGTCGTTTGATCTTCTCTGGTCCCTTCACACCGAGGCGGACCAGGTCGTCTACTCCGGGAACACGGAGAACGAGAGGATCGACCGCGCCCTGCCCCAGATCGTCGGCGCCTGGCACCCGTTCTCCGATAGCGTCGCCCGATGGGCCGCCGCAGCACCTGGGGAGATCGCCGCGGCGCTGGAGGAGGGCGACGGGCGCCACCAGCCTCACGTGGCGCTGTTCGTGGCGTTCGCGCATCTCCTCGCAGCCGCCCAGCACTCCATCAACGACTTCAGCACCCGATGGGCGGACTTCTACTTCCGGCGCGTCCTCCTGGACGCAAACCGCGAGCGCCGTCCCGACTCGGTGTACGTCGCCTTCGAGGCCGAACCAGGCACCGCGCCGGTGTCGGTGACGGTCCCCAGGCACACGCGGCTGCTGGCCGGAAAAGACGCAGCAGGACAGGAGCGCGCGTACGAATCCGACGATGACCTGACCGTCACCGACACGTCGCTCGCGATGGTGCGTACCGTGCGGACCATCACGGGTCCGCTGCTGCCGCGTGTGCCCGGTGACGTGATCGAACGCATCGTGTCGCGCCAGCTGACACGCGAGGGCGCGACGGCCAGCGGCGGCTTTGCCACGTTCGGGCATGCCGCCGACGAAGCGGCGACGATCGGACTGGTCGTCGGCGCGCCGGCCCTGTGGCTCAGGGGCGGGATACGGACGGTCACGCTCCAGATCGGCTGTGCACCGAGCCCGCCTGGCGTAAGCGGTCTCCTGATGCGCCTGAGCCTGGCGACCGGTCTGAGCGCCGACCAGATCCTGCAGACACTGCTGCAGCACGCATTCACGCTGAGTGTGTCCACCGGAAGTGGATGGCTGCCGGCCGACACGTACGCGGTCGATCTGGTTCCCGGACAAGGCGGCCCCCGGTTCACATTGACCTTCACCCTTGGAGCCGACGCGCCCCCGGTTGCACCATTTCCGGATTCCCCGCTCGGCACCGAGCACCCGGCCGTACGTGTCGAACTCCGTCAGCAGCGTGTCGCGCTGGACGAGGGGCGAGTGCCTGTTGGCGTGTACCCGCTGTCCATCCTCGAAGGCCTGGCGATCGTCAGCGTTGACGTGATGGTGCGGGTGGAGGCGCTCGTACCAGCCACAGTGGAGAACCCGGTCGGGATCGTCGACACGAGCAGGCCGTTCGCTCCGTTCGGGCCGGTGCCGGCCGTCGGCTCGTACCACGCGATTTCGCGAGCCTGAGTTATTCGTGAAAGATGTGAGCACGCTCGCGCTCCGCCTCGCGTGGTTCGCACTGCCGGCCGACGAGACCGGATTTCACGGGTACTACCGTGGATATGTGATCGGTCCAAACGGAGTCTCCCGGACACGTCTGTTCGACAACCAGGTGTTCAGGGCCGCGGTCATCGTGGAGCGTGGCGTCCCCGCCCGGCGGCAGGAGACGCGTTCCGAAGACTATCTGTTCCGCACCGTGTCCGGGTCTTCTGCCTCGATCCCGGAGGCCCGCGCCCGCCTGTCGAAGGAAACGGTGTTCGCGAACCTGCCGATCTCAGCTGGTGACGCCGCGGAGGGAAACGAAGGGGCGCATGGTGCCGTTCGCGTCGAACTGACCGCTCCGCCATACGCCTTCGGCGACAGCCTCTACGCTACGAACGTCCTGCATGCGGCGACGCCATCGACCCGGAGCGGTGCCGCCTGCGAGATGTCGTGTCAGGAGCAGTACGGATTTCTCCTGCAGGCGGCCCGAAGTCTCGAGAGCATCCTGCCGCCGCTCACCCAAACCGGAATACGAGGGCGCCTGGTCGAGGCGACCCGCGCATTCAGAGGGCTGCGCACGCGGGCCCACACCGTCGGGGCGAACAAGACGGTCACGCTCACCCGCCTGGCCGACGCGGCCCACGAGAGCCTGGCCGCGTGCCTCGCGGACTGGCAGGCGCGGTTTGCACCGCAGCAACTGAACGCCCTCCAGGCGCAGCTGGCGGCCTGCCGTGTCGGTCCTGCGCTGGAACGGCTATCCGCCTGCGAGCTTCTGCGCTCGCACCTGCGGGATAGGGCAGCCGAGGCGGGTGCCGACAGCGCGTCGCCGCACCTGACGCGATGCGATCTCATCGTCGGCGCCGGGTGGTGGGTTCGCGACAGCGAGGCCGGGTATTCCGATAGGAGTGAGTGGGGCTACCGGCAAACCGTCCGCACGAACGTGACCAGGTGCATCCGCGAACTGCGCGCCAGGTACGACACCGCCGTGAAAACGTGCATCGAGCAATGCCAGCACGGTGAGCAGACGTTGCTGCGCCCGAATCCTCCCTACCTGCCTCAGTTAGAGGCCGTGTCGTTCGAGTATTCCGCGGCGGGTCCCGCCACGGCCTTCGCCCACATGCTTCCGTTCGGTGGGTTCCGACAGCTCGACATGGAGGGTCCGGAGCGTCCGGCGCTCCTGCCGTCGTTCGCAAACGCCGGCAATCTGTACGTCGGGTTCACTCGTCTCGCCGCTCCGCAGACGCTGCCGCTCTTCCTTCGAATGGGCCAGGGCCATGGCGTCGCACCGCCGGCGGTCTCGTGGGCCTTCCTGTCGGGCAATCGCTGGCTGCCGATCGCTTCCCCGTCACGACGCGCCGATGCGACCGGTGGGCTGCAGACGTCCGGCATCATCGCGCTGACCGTGCCGCGGGCCGATGACCCGCGCCCGAGCAGCGTGATGCCGGGTCCGTTCCAGTGGTTGCGCGCCGCTGTGACCGAGCGGCCGGACGATGTGCCTCCGGTGCTCGGCGTCTACGCGCACGCCGTCAGGGCAACGCGGCAGATCGCCGGGGACGGTGGGGCCGGAGTCGAGGAGCCGCTGCCGGCGCGCACGATCACTGCACTGGCCAAGCCGCTGAACGGCATCGCCGACGTCGTTCAGCCCGCGCCGTCGTCTGGCGGACGGGCGGCCGAGAGCGATCGAGAGTTTCGCCGGCGGATGAGCGAGCGGCTCCGCCACAAGAACCGCGCGATCGTCTCCTGGGATTACGAGCACATCGTGCTCGAGCGCTTTCCCTCCATCTGGCAGGTGCGAGTACTGCCCGCGCGGATGCCAGGAGCCGGTGATCGGAGCGGTGGCGGCGGCAACGTTCGCGTGATCGTCGTGCCGGGCCCGACCAGCCCCGACGTGTCGGATCCCACGGCGCCGACCTGCAGCGCGGACACGCTCGCCGCGATCGCGGACGCCCTGCAAAACGCTGCGGGCCCGTTCGTTCGTGTGCAGGTCCTCAATCCGACCTATGTGCGAACCAAGCTGACGGCGACGGTGGAATGGCGCGACGGCGAAGATCCGCGGTTGTCAGCCGACCGGCTGAGTGCTGACATCAAGGCGTATTTGTCGCCATGGGACGACAGCGTGCGGGGCGAACGCGGCATCTCCGAGGCGGAGCTCGCCGAATTCGTGCAGTCCCGGCGCTACGTACAGCTGGTAACCGCGCTCGCATTCGAATACGACCCCGGCGCACGCCTTGCGTCCGAGCCGGAGTGCTGCTACCTGACGACGGCCGCTGCACACGTCGTCCACGACGAAACCGCGATCGCGGCGCCGGTTCAGGAGGGCTACTGACGTGGGTCAGCGCGCAGGCGGGGATTCCCGATGACCGAAGCAAAGTTCATCCACTTGGAGCCGTCACACCGGGGCGTGGACTACGCGTGGCTGAGGACGCGCGGCGAAGAGATCATCC
Source organism: uncultured Acidobacteriota bacterium (assembly GCA_963748265.1). Taxonomy (GTDB): domain Bacteria; phylum Acidobacteriota; class Vicinamibacteria; order Vicinamibacterales; family CAVVIG01; genus CAVVIG01. The sequence continues at coordinate 53,703 of CAVVIG010000014.1, forward strand.
AGAAGCTCGCCGGACAGGTCTGGACGGACTACAACGAGCACGACCCGGGCGTGACAACGCTCGAGCAGCTCTGTTACGCGCTGACCGAATTGTCCTACCGCGGCCAATCGAGCGTCGAGGATCTGCTCACCGAACGCGACAATCGCAGCCTCGACGGCCGCGACCGGGCATTCTTTGCACCGGCGGCGATCCTGTCGTGCAATCCGGTGACCCAGGGCGACTACCGCACGCTGATCGCCGATCGCGTGGACGGGGTCGCGAACGTCTGGCTGACACAGTGCAACAGGGCGGCGCGCGTCGGTGCGAGCGGCCTCTATGACATCGAGCTGTACCTGCCGGATGTCGACCGGCACCAATCCGCTGTCATCCGCCGCCGCGTGCGCCGAATTTACACCCGCCATCGGAATCTCTGTGAAGACCTCCATGCCGTCCGGGTCCTGGCACCGGTGCCGGCGGCGCTTGGAGCGTACGATCGTTGTCGACAGCGATCACTCGCCGGAATCGGTGCTCGCGTCGCTGTTCTACAGAGTCGGCAACCTGCTCGCGCCGGAACTTCGCCGTCAATCGCTGCCGGCGCTCCTCGACGAAAAAAGAACACCGGAAACGATTTTCTCTGGTCCCGCGCTGCGCCACGGCTTTGTCAGCGACGACCAGCTGCAACCGAGACCGCGCGAAATCACCATCAGCCAGATCATCCAGCGCATCGTCGGAACCGAGGGCGTCGGTGCCGTGCAGCAGCTGTCGCTCTCAATTGATGACGACAGCATCGACGTCGGGGGACGTGCGTCGCTCCCCGTTCCGCGCGGCTCGATTCTGCAGCTGGATACCAGGCCGGTCGGCGATCGCTTCAGCATTCGCCTGGCACGCGGTGCGGTCGAGTACACGCCGGACCCAGCGGCCGTGAAGCGCGAGCTCGACCGCCTGTGGGCCGAGCATCGCCGGCGATACGACGTTCGCGCGGATGCGCGCCGCCTGCTGGCGATTCCGGCCGGGCAGTACCTGGACGCCGGCTACTACAGTTCGATTCAGGAACACTATCCGGCAATCTATGGCGTCAACCGGTACGGCATCGGCGCCGAGGCGTCGACCGCACGGCGCGCCCAAGCGAAGCAATTCAAGGGGTATCTGCTGGCCTTCGAACAGCTGCTCGCCGACTCGTTCGCTCGCGTGGAGGGGCTGAGGGAGCTCTGTTCGATCAGTCGAACGCCGAGACAGCGCGCTTTCAGGCAGTACCTCGGCCTGTGCGACTCCACCGGTGCCACGCTCGTGCCCGACGTCGCTCCCCTGCTCAAGGACTCGTATCGAGATGCGCTTTCGACATTGAGCGATCACCGTGGGAAGCTCCTCGAGCGCCGGATTCGCTTCGTGGATTTCATGCTGGCCACCTATGGTGAGGCGCTCGACCCGATCGTCCCACCCGCGGTGTCTCGCGGGGACGCGGCCGCGTCCCCGAGCAGCGCGCAGCAGCTGCGGTCAAAACTCGAGTTCCTGCGGAAGCTGACGCGCGTCGGCCACGATCGTGGCCGGGGCGGCGACTATCTCGCGCCTCAGCCGGCGCGCCAGATGGCCGGCCTGGAACTCAAGGCCCGACTGCAGCTTGGCATGGACCTCAAAGCGCCCACGCCGTTCGCACAGCTGCTCGCCGACCTGCGAATCTCGTTGCAGGATGCCGCGCCGGCTGCCGAGTACGCCCTCATGCTGAGGCACGCCGCACACATCGGCCAGCAATTCGCCCCCGTTCCGCTGGCCCCGGCACGATCGGCACCGGGCGCGCGTGAGGGGCGGTCGGCCATCATGACCGAAGAACTGCTCGTTGCCGCCGCCGACGTCGGGAACTACCGGATCGGCACGCTACCGGGCGATCAGAGAGTGACCGTCGTGTGCCGGGCTCCATTGCAGCCCGCCTGGCAGCTCGTGGGACGATACAAGGACTACGACAGCGCGCTGACGGAGGCGGGGAACATTGCGCGTGCGGCGCGCGTGCTCAGGCAGAGCGCGCGCAGGCTCTACATCGTCGAACACATGCTGCTGCGAGGTCGTCGTGGGCCGCAGACCGATCCCGACGTCGCCGGATTCGAGTACAGCTTCGCGGCGACGGCGGTGGTTTGCCTGCCGGGCCGCGAGGCTGATGACGCGGGCTACCGACAGCACGTTCGCGAGGTGATTCGCGCTCAGGCTCCGGCTCACGTCGTGATGAACGCGTCGTTCCTGCGACTCCGCCATGTCGCCGAGTTCGAAGAACTGTATGCGAGCTGGCGGCAGGCACTCGCCGCGCCAGGCCGCAGCCGTCTGGAGGCCGCCAGCCGGCAGTTGCGCGAGTTCCTGATTCCGACGCAGGCGTGATGCCGCCCGAGCAACACCACATCCGGAAGCAGAGCTTCCGGATCGGCGTCGATTCCGAAGCCGTGGCGATGGCACTGCAGGCCAGACTCCCGCACCTGAATCGGACGATCCTCTTCGACACTATCGAACGCGTCCTGGACGCCCACTCAACGCCGGGACAACACATCCGCATCGCCAGCCTGAGCGTGGACCTTGGCACCATCCCATTCACAGCGGACTTTGCGGACGCGGTCCGCACGCGCCTTGAAGACGCATTGCACGACGCCCTCGCAAAGGCCGAACGGGAACGCGGTGGCGAGCCTTCGGCGAACAGGTTCGCCACGTCTGCAGAAGCGGCGCGGCTGGGTCTGCTGGAACACTACCTGACAGGAGGCACATTACCGTTCTGGGTGCCTGCATCCGACTTCAGTCTGGAAACGACCCTGTCGGAGGCATCGGCATCGACGCCCGACGGCCTCGTCCGGCTCCTCCGCCGCCATCGCCTCGACGCGATCGTCTTCCACCGATTAATCACCCAGCTCAGTGACGCTGCCCTCCAGCACCTGCTTCACCTGATCGCGCCTGAGACCACCGGCCGGACGCTGGCCGACGTTGCGGACGTCCGCGGTGAATCCGATCTGCGAGAGGTGGATGAGACAGCGCATGCACCGAGCTCCCATGTGACCGGCGACGAACCGCGCCTTGCGACGTGGTTTCGGGTGCTGTCAGAGGCCCTGCAGGACAGGGCCGTTCCCCTCCCCGAGACCCGGCCGATCGATTCGCTGCCTGACGGCGAACGCGTCCGCGAGGAGGTAGGGACCGCCGACGTTCACCGACACCTCATGGGGCCGAGCATGAGGCGATACGACCAGGCGTACTCACTCCGGTACTACCTGCGCTACGGCGTGTTGCCCTGGAGCGCTGCGCTGGGAAGGAGCGCACGACCCGGGCCTGTGCCGACTGTCCGGGAACTGCTCGATGTGCTGCCGGCATTGCCGCTGCCGCTCCTCAGGGCGATCTTCCCGGTGTCACCGGCGGAGCGCCTCGCGGCTGCACTGCGCGCCGTGCAACACATGTCCCGGCAGGCGGTCGAGCGTCTGCTCATCGCCCTGTCCGCTGGCACACAGGCCGCGGCGACCGGCCCGGATGGCCCGGCGGCTGCCGGTCCTGGCGACGGACAGGCGGACTCCGCGCGGGCCATCGTGCGCCTGCTCGAGGGCGAGAACGGCGCCTCACAAGACGTGGACGCGGCTGTGTCGCGGTCGGTCGCGGCGTCTTCGGAAGAGGCGATCGCGGACGCGCCCGGCACGGAACCAGCGATGCCGTGGGACGTCGGCTGGATCAAGTCGGTGCTGATCGATCGAGCACGAACGGGCGGGCGAACTGCGTCCGGGCTTCCGAGCTCAGTGGCGCTGCTGGAAACCTTGCTCGAACGGCATCCAGCAGATGCGCTCCATTTCTTCGGCGTCATGCACAGCGCTGGCGTGCGTCCATCGGCGCTGCTGCCGGAAGCGGCGTCGGCCCGGCTGCTCGAGAGCAGCGTGAGCCTGCTGCCGCCTGACGCACGGGCAGGCCTCACGCTTCTGCTTCAGCTCGTCTCGTTACGGCCCGATCGCGAGTGGTCCGGCGACGAGATGGGCTTCGTGACCATCCCTGTCGTCTTCGACCACGTTGGCCGCCACGTACTCCCTTCCAGTTTTCTCGCAGATGTTGTTCGCGTGCTAGTGACGGCGCCGATCCCGCCCTCGACTGCGCGGCGTCTCGTCATGGAAGCCGAACGTCTCGTGCGTGCGGGCGAGCATGGCGCCAAGACCGTGACCCTCGTCCGTGAAGCCTTCACGGCCGCGGGACGCCCATGGCAACCAGATGCGGACGGCGCGGCGCCACACACGACCGAGGCGTCAACCGATCTCGTTCCGCAGCGAGACACCCTTCGCGGCGCGGCCCTCCCGCAGTCTCTGCACCCGGACCTGGTGCGGCGGAGCCTGGAGCACCTGCCGACTGCAGCCGCACGACGTATCGCCCATCTGCTCACCATGGGCGCTGCGCTTCCAGGAGATCGTCGTCTGGAGACGATGCGGGCGGCGGTCGCGCGCGTGGTGCTCGAGGGCGTCCATGAGCCGCTCAGCGCCGAATTCCTGGCCGCCGTGCTGCGCGCCATTCTGGGTACGGACACCCCGGGGCGGCACCAGGGAGCGCGCCTGGTGATGGAAGCCGAACGCCTCGCCACGCGCGGCGAGCTTGCTCAAGGCGACTTCGACGCGGTGCGTGAGGCAATCGCGTCGGTGACGGGAGTTCCCGTACAAGGCCCGCTGTCATGGGCGCACCCCATCATCGCCGCCCTGGGATCGCCTGCATCCGCGGAGCATGGCGATTCGGAAGCGGCCGTCCCGGCACGCCTCCTTCACATCTTCACCGAGCGACTCACGGGAGACGCCCCCGCCACGCCGCAGATCGGCCGCGAACCCGGGCCCGCTCCCTCCGCGCCGCCGGACGACACCGCTGCGGCGCATCCGTCCGCGCCCCCCACCGCCGCGGACCGGCCCCCGAATGTGGCGGATCAGTCCCCGAGCGTCGCGGATCAGGCCCCGAGCGTCGCGGATGGTCTGTCTGACGATGCGAGGCGGGATCTCGTGCTGCAGCTGATCGACACCGCACCTGACACGGCACGCGAGATCGTGCAGGCAGCGATTGCGGATCGCGCGGCTCGGGCACGATGGGTCGAGCGGCTTACCGAGCCTGAGCTCGCGCGAATCACGTACCTGATCGAGCCGCGGCGTCATCGCGTCCTCGTGGAAGCCGCCGAAGCGCTCTTCACGGCGTGGCACGTCGTCTCCCCCGCTGCCGCATCTGCCGCCAGCATGCGGAGCGCGCTCTGGTCGTTCGTGCTGGAGTTCTTTTCGACCGGCGCCGATGCCGACCGCTCGGTGCACCAGCTGGCTGGCGGGTTCTTCGCGTATGCAGGCGCCCGCGAATTCGGTGGCTCCACGCCGTCGGCCGAGGCAATGGAGTTCGGCCAGCGATTGCTCGACACAGCGGTCGTCGTGGCAGAACGGTCTCGACATGCGCCGCTTCGCGCGGTTCTTGCCGATCGCCGCGCCGAACTGATGGAACGCATGGGAGCCTCCGGCGACGTAGCCACCGCCGATCAGCCGAGGGACGCCAGCTCCGGTCTGCCAACGAGAGTCCGCGCCGAATCCGCGCCGGGCGTTTCGGCGGCGCCGGCCCTGGATGAACGCGCGCGACCGCCGCGTGGCCGCATGGCGTTCAGCATGAACGAGGACCGGGCAGGCAGCGATCCGATCTACATCGCGAACGCGGGACTGGTCATTGTCGCGGGATTCCTGCCCCAGCTGTTCGAACGTCTCGACGTGCTGGACGAGTCTGAGCCAGGAAAGCGGCGCGTGCGCCCCGATGCACTGTCGCGGGTCGTGCACATGCTGCAGTACCTGGTCGATGGACGGACCAACGCGCCCGAGCCGGTGCTGTGCCTGAACAAACTGTTATGCGGCGTGGCGCTGGCAGTGCCGCTCGCACGTGAGATCGAGATGACCCCGCGCGAACGCGAGCTGTGCGACACGCTGCTCGCTGCGATCATCGACAACTGGACGATGATCCACGGCACGTCGGTCGCCGGATTGCGCGAGACGTTTCTGCAGCGCGAAGGACGGCTCGAGCGGCACTCGGTCGACTGGCGGCTCCACGTGCAGCGGAAGACGGTTGACGTCCTCCTGGATCACCTGCCGTGGACGATCTCCGTGATCGCGCACAGCTGGATGCCGGAACCGCTGTTGGTCACCTGGTAGGCATCACGTCGCCGACAGCTCCCGAACTCCCTGTACCGCTCAGCGCAGGGACAGGCCATGGTGGCGCCGGCATCGCCGATGATGGCGGCCGCTGCGCGAACAGCGCGCGCTTGACGGCCTCGCAGAATCCCTGGACGCCCGCTTCGGTGCGGAAGTCGCTGCCGGCGAGTGTCGTCACCGAGTAGAAGCCCAGCGAGCGATAGCTCTCGAATCGAGTTTCGTCGAAGAACTGGTCGGTGGTCGGATCGTGTGGAAACTCGGGGTTGCTCTTGGCGAAGTTCCAGACGTCGACCGGCTCGCCGCCCGAGAGCGTTGCCTTCAAGTAGATCAGCGTGCCGTCCGGCGCTGTGGGACCGTCTGCGAACGCGTATCTGATGACGGCCACCGCGCCGTGAGGGTTCCCGTGGCCCTGAGCCTCGCGTGTCGCGGAGAGCGGCGCGACGAACTCGACCGGGATGCCGAGATCCAGCCGAATCCGGCGCAGCGCGTACCCAAGCGCATCGTACGTGTAGTTCGGATCGCAGCCGGCATCCGACACCACGATGAAGCGGCAGCGACGGGCGACCATCTCGTACACGCCCAGGTTTTCGAAATGTCCACCGTCCGAGAGGTAGACGTATGGGTTGCGTTCCGTGGTCAGGCCGAGCATCTCACGCACCAGCGGACCGACGCCGAGCGGCGGCTCGGTGACGCACCACGTCGAATCGTTGGCCGGATTGCCGAACCAGAGGCCCAGCCGCGCGTTCGCGAGCGTCAGCAGAAATGCCCGTGCCTTCGACGAGTAGATGCCCATCGCGGAGCTCGCCGCCGCGCCGGATACCGCGAGCGCCAGTCCGAGCGACAGCCCCGGCCGTCCGTCGGCGCCGTCAGAGTGATACCCGGCTGCCCTCCGATAGCCATAGTCGCTGAGACGGCTGCCCACGTGCAGCGGCGAAAACGTGAAGGGTTGAGCCGTGCGATCGTTGCGTCCGATCTCAGTGGCCGACAATGCATTGAGCGTGGCGTTCACCACGTGAAACGGGCGGACGCCGGCGAGTTCGTGGATGCGGATGTCGTCGGTGGGATCGAAGCCGGTGAACGCATTCGGCTCGCGCGTGGGGTTGGAGGCGCCGAGGAACGTGCGCACCAGACGCTGCCTGTACATGCCGTTCAGCGAAAAGCGATTCACCGGGACGAAGCGGCTCATCGCGAGGCCGATCGCCAGCAGGCCGGCGCCAAGCCACAGGATGTTCTCCAGTCGGTCCTTCGCCTCACCCTGGGCCAGCGGACGGCGCTGCCACGACCCGCCGCCGTTGGCATAGACGCCGAGGGCGCGCCCATTGACCCAGGCAATGGATGACAGCAGCACGAGGATCACGATCGGCAGGCCGAGCGTCTGCAGCGCGCGGCGGAGAGCCGAAGGCGCACCGGCGTCTGGAGACGACCGCGCGGCCAGCCCCGCGAGCGAACTGAGGAGCGGCACGAGGACCGCCACCTGCAACTCGACTGGAATCTGGGTCGCACCCAGGCCCGACTTGGTGAGTTGGACCGCGCCTTCGATGAAGTCGGCGAGATAGAAGTCGAAGACGAACACGGCGAGCCACACCACGGCCGCGATGCAGATCCACGCTCCGCATCGGCTCCACCACTCGAGCGCCGCGTCGGAGAAGTCCGTGCTCGCCAGGCCGATGAACAGCACCGTGGCGAGGGCCCAGATGATCAGAATCGCCGGTACGGCGAACACGGCATACGCTTCCGTGAACGGATCGGCGAACGGGAAGTAACGCAGGATCAGCACGTACATCCCGCCGCCCAGCACAGTCCCCGACACCAGGGCCGCGGCCACCGTCCAACCACTGGCGAGCACGTGCAGTGCGCCGGCCTCCGGCCGTTTGTGCCCGCGATTGAGCCATCCGCTGATCACGCCGAGGGCGACGAGCAGGAGGCCGAGGGGCACGGTGACGCCTAGAACCGCGGTCCGGGACTCGAGACTCGCGGGCAGCATGAACCACGCGTACGCCGAGGCTGACAACGCCGTCGCGGCGAGCAGCAGGACGCGTACGTTCGGCCGCGCCAGCGCTCCGACCAGCAGCCAGCCCATCGCAGGCACGACGCCGCCCAGAAACAGGAAACTGGTCGGAGTTGGCGTGCAGGGGTACGCCGACCAGAACAGCGTGAACGCGACCGACCCGACAATCGACGGGATCACCACGAATGACAGGAACGTCTGCTGCGACCACTTCGCGCCCCGCCCCGCGAAACTCAAGGCGATATAGCTGGTCTGCACAGCGAACGCCACGACCGCGACCGCGAGCAGCCACAGGGCCGGCCGATCCCAGGCGAAGCAGGGGGTGCTCCTCTGCGTAACTTCGATCGTCTTCACAACCACGTAATAGGCATGCGGCGCGAGCAGTGCCGCGGCGAGCAGCGGCAGCAGCACCAGCCAGTTCAGGATCAGGTTGCGAGTCATCGTCGCAACCAGCGTCCAGACGTCGGCCGACAGCAGACCCCCGCTCGGGGCCAGGAAGCGGCAGGTCTCCCGTACGCGATCGACCGGGCTTCGCGTGGTTCTCGTCGCGGTGGCGGCCAGCGCCGGGTCGAGGCTCGCCAGGACCGGCGCCGTTCCCTCGCGGCGAAGCCAGGCGGTCAGCCAGCCGCCGATGTACCCGCCGCCGGACACGGTGGAGAGATAGTCGAACCGGTCGAGCAATCGAAGGTGGGCGAAACCCTGGAGGACGCCGAGCGCGAACGTGGCACTCCGCACCCCGCCGCCGGACAGACACAGCGCGCAGCGGCCGCGGCCGTGAAGGCGCGCGACAACCGCTTGCAGCCGGGCCGCTTCATCCTCGGGTGCCGCTGGTCCCGTCGTCGTCCCGTCCAGGGAGGGCGCTGACGCCAAGCAACGCACGGTCTTCCTCATCGAGCACCTGGCTCCAGGTGAGGGGCGCTGCGTCCTCGGTGCCGTGCGTGTGTGGCTGCTGCGTGGCGTCGTGAGCCGTCATGGTGATGTCCGCTGATCAGGATGCCGCCGCCGCCCCACGTGCGTGATCGAGCGGCGTCAGCCCGCGCGAGAGGTACTCGGTGTCGATGTGCCGGCAGAAGTCGGCCGGGCCCTTCCCGCTCCAACCCGCGCACATCTCATCGATCGTGATCAGCCCAAGCAACCGGTAACTTTCGGTCTGCGTCTCGTCGAACCACTGGTCGCCGGTCGATTCGTGCGGAAAGGCCGGGTGGGCCGCCGCATAGCTCGCGATGTCCGGCGGTTCCGTGCCGAGCAGCATCGGCTTCACGTAGACGATCGTGCCGTCCGTGCCAGGGCCATCGACGACGGAGTACCGAACCGTGCCGATCGCGCACCGCTTCGATCGGGCTCGCAGTTCGCGCTCGTGTTGCTCGAACTCGATCGGGATCCGCAGGTCGATCCTGATCTTCCGCAGCGCGTTGCCGAGATCCCCCAGCTGGAAATCGGCGTCGCAGGCGCCGTCGACCACGACGATCGTCCGGCACCGGCGCCGCACCATCTCGTACAGCCCCAGGTTCTCGAAGTGACCGCCATCCGACAGGTACACGTATTCGCTTTCGTCGGAGGTCTGACCGAGTGCTTCCTTCACGAGCGACTGGGTGGCCGAGAGCGGACCCGGCTGCTTCCAGGTCCGCGCGCCTGCCGGTCCCGGATGACCGAGCCACGAGCCAAGGCGCGCGTTGAAGAGCGTCATGATGAAACCGACGACTGGCGAGGAGTAATACCCCATGTTCGGGCTCGCCGCGGCGCCGGAGATCGCGATGGCCGTTCCCAGCGTGATGCCGCCACCGTACTCGCCGGAGGGGCGGTAGCCGAGGTCCGCGCTGCCACTGTGCAGGGCCGTCACGGTGAACGGCGCGGCTTTCCGCTGCTGCCACGCCAATCTGCTCCCGGCCACGAGATTCAACGTCACGTTCACCACGTGGATCGGGCGCTGCCGCGCGTCCAGCGATGCGATCGGCAGATCGTCGTTCCGCGAGAAACCGGTAAACCGGCTTGGCTGGCGTCCGCGGTTCGACGCGCCGAGATAGGCCCGGATCAGGCGATCGCGATACATGCCGTGCAGCGAGAAGGTGTTGATGTTCACGTAGCGTGACATCAGGGAACTGAGCATGAGGAACGCGACGGCCAGCGCGACGAGCGCCCTCGGGTCGGAGCGGGTCAGCACCTCGTAGTGATTCCGCCAGGACACGCCATCGAGCGGGCCGCCAAGCGGGCGCCATCCGGCCTCCTGTGCGCCGTCGAGCAGCCCGACGATCAGCACGTTCGTGCCTGCCGACAACGCCCCTGCGAGCAGCGCGATGAAGATCGGCGGCGCGAGACCGGCCGCCAGCGACATCAGCGTGGACTGTTCGGGCGGACGGCTGACGGCGCCTGCATTGGTGTTGATCGCCGCCGTCCGGCGGGACGTGCTGAACCAGGCCGCGGCCGCCGCGGCCGCCGCCAGGCCGGCGTGCCCCCAGTTGGTCTGCCACCCCAGCGCCCATTCAGGCAGGATCAGCACGACGCCGCACACTATCGTCCATGCGACCGAGACGAGCAGGACGCCGGCAACGGCACGCGACATCCACTCGCGGTCCTCGTCGTCCAGGAACCTGCTCGACACGCCCACGAACAGCGTGGTCCCGATGCAGAACCCGAGGAGCATCGTCGCAGGCCCGAACGTGACGTAGCCGGCCCACGACGTCTGCGGGAGCACCAGGTTGAACGTGAACCAGCTCGCCGCACCCGTGCCAGCGGCCATCGCGACGATCGCGAGTGCCAGGGGATCGAACACCCGTGTGATCCGCTGCCGTCGCCGGCCGACTGCCAGAAAGCAGATCCAGGCGGCGATGCAGGGCACAGTCGTCCAGAGGACCACGGCGGAGAAACGGCTGCGCGGTACGTCGTTCGAACCGATGTAGTAGAGCGAATCGAACAACAGCGCCGTGAGCGCCGAGCCGGCGAGCGGCGCCACGACTTTCACCGTGTAGTCGAAGGGAGAATGGTCCTTGCCGCCGAGGCCTGGCAGGTAGCGCAGGATGTTGAAGAGCGCGGACGCGAACAGCAGCAGGCTGGTTAGCGGCAGCGCCAGGCGCACGACCCATGACTGAGAGATCAGGTCGAGCTCCGGCACCGCGTAGTTGGGAACGCCAGTCGCGAACACCTGATCGCGAAAGAGCTGCTCGGGAAAGGTGAGTGCCGAGAGGTACAACCGCGGCACGATCAGCACGAACGCCAGCAGCGGGATCAGCACCAGCCAGTTGAGGAAGATGTTGCGCAGGACCGTCGCGATCAGCGTCCAGACATCGGTAGAGAACGCGCCGCTACTTGGCGACAAATAGCTGTTGTAGTCGCGAAGGTGCTGGATCGGATCGGGCTCTCCGGGCGATGGCAGCGGCGCGTTCCGGCGCAGACGCGGAACGATGCTCCAGACGCTGCCGGCGCGGTGTGCCCAGGCGGTGAGCCACCCGCCGATATAGCCGCCGCCGGAAACGGTTGACAGGTAGTCGAACTGCGGCAGGACACCGAGCTCGGCGAGCCCCTGGATCGCGCCGAGTGCGAACGTGGCGCTCCTGATGCCGCCGCCAGAAATGCAGAGCGCGCTCAGCGGCTCCGCTTCTCGATGAACCCGGGCGATGAGCTCCGCTTCGCTGCCGGGCGAGAATCCGGAGCCGGGGCGCAGCGCGCGGTACTCGTCGGCAAGAACGTCGTCGAGGCCGAGAGGCTTCCCCTCTTCCTGCTCCGGACCTGTGTCGGCCATGCTGTTCGGTCTCCCCTTCTGTTCGCTCCCTTCGGCAGCGAGTCGGCGCGGGGCTGGCTGTCTCCTAGATCCCCAGGCACGAGATCCGGTCAGGCCCCTGGGTCGGAAATTCGCCGACCTTGATCAAGTCCGCCTTGCCACGCGCGAAGAGGCCCAGGCCCATGTACAGGTCGAAGGTCGACACAGCGGCCGGTTGGGTGAGCGGTGGCTTCGTCACGTCGGGCTGCACGGGAATGTCGACGGCCAGGAGCGTCGGTCCGCCATCGCGCAGCGACAGCGCGTCCGCCACGCTCGATACCGTGTGAGCGAGCAGCAGCCGGAAAATCGCCCATTGGCCCGTGAACTCGAAGCGCACGGTGCGTCCGTCGCCGGCCGACGGATCGAGGGGGAGCCCCGCCCCCGCTGCCGGCACGCTCGGAGAATCGCGCGCGAAACGCAGAACGAGGCTCACCCGGTCGCCCGATGTCCAGACCAGCGGCTCCGCCGCGGCCTCGCCCATTTCGCGAAGGGTTCGGGCACCGACCTCCAACTGCCACTCCGCAATCTGGTCGCCGCCGGTGACCGGGTTGGCACGAAGGCGAAACTCGGGCCTCACATCAAATGCGACCGCTGGAGCCTTCTGCTGCGGGTCCGCCGCGGAGGCCAGCACCGTCGAAGCGTTGTCGACCGCGCGCAGAAACGCCAGCGCAGGGTCGCTCGAGCAAGTCCCGCGCGAACCGAGGAATCTGGTCAGAACGGGGCCGTCCGCGCTGCTGTAGGCGTCGAGCAGCGCTTTCACGTTTTCCGGCGTCGCCTCTGGCCGGCCTTGCGCCTCCCGGAGGCGGGCCGTGAACGATCGCGCGTCCGAGTCGATGAACGGAAACTTGTCCCTCAGATGTACGTTGAAAGCGCTGAGGATCGTCCCGTAATCGCGCTGGGCCTGGATCCGGCACTGTCGCTCCCCTTCGCGCGCGAGCTCGTCGCGAAGCGGTGCGAAGTACTCGCCAGACGCGCGAGTCATGGCAGCGCTGCCGGCCAGGCAGTTGTTCGCCGTCAGCATCGCCGGGATGCCCCGGCGAACCAGCGCATCGAAGGCGCCGAGTCCGTTGTCCGGCAGCTTCTGCTCGTAGCTGGCGACGTCGCGGGCAATCCGCGCCCAGCGGAGCGCCGGATCCGACAGCGCGCGCCGCGCGACGAGGTACGTCGCAAACGGAGCGGCGAGTGGAGCGAACTTCGGGCCGGCGTCACGCTGCTCGTCGGCAATGGCCTCCCACAGCTTTGGAGCATCCGCCGCAGCTGCAGTTTTCCGGAGGTCCTGCCAGCGGCTGAAGAGGGCGTCGAACGCGTTGGCGCGGCGCGGCCAGACAAACAGTGAGGGATAGTTCCGCGACGCCTGGAGATCGATGGCGGCGAGCGCCGCCGCTGCCTGGGAATCGAGGCTGGAGAGCACGAGCTGCCCGGAGGGCGACTGCACGAGAAGCGACGCCACCCGACCCAGCCTCGCCACGACTGACCCCGTCACCTTGAGCTCGTCGAGCACCGCCGCGGAATCGTTCGCACGCTCCGAGCGGCCGACGGCGGTTCGGCGGAGTCGCAGGCCCACCAGCTCGGACACGTCCGCTTCGATCACATCGAGCAGCGCTTCGCGCGACCCGCGCTCGACGATCTCGAATGCCGGGCCGCGGTAGTTGTCGAATGCGTCGGCCGTCTTCAGCGCTGCGTCGACGTCTTCAGTCCGCCATGTGGCGAACCGCGGCAGTGCGCCCGGCGTCGGTTCGTCCTCTGTGGCCCAGCGCGACATCGTCCAGAAGGGCTCTGTCTGAAGTGCGTCCAGGTCCTCCTTGAGCGCGCCAATCCCTTCGGAGAGGGCGAGCCCGGGATTCTTGTCGGCCAGGATCGGTCCGAACGGTTCGACCTTCATGGCGAGCAGCTTCGTTCGCAGTGTCTCTTTCAGCTGCTGCACGTCCTGGAGTTCGGCGCCCAGGTCCGGCCAGCGCAGCGCGGAGCACCGGCCCGGTTCCTGCCCGCTGGACGCAAAGGGCGTCTGATCGAACAGCGGAATCGGCTGGTTCGTCGCGGCCGTGCCGAGCGTGGTCCAGGCGGTCGCGGCGGCAGCGAGCGACGTCGTGTCGGTGATCGAGTCGTTCGAGATCCGCTCCGGTGCCGCCACCACCTGTCACCTGCATCCAGTCGTCGGTGAAGTCGAGCGCCGCCGTGCGAAGCGGGTTCCGGTCGTCGAACGACCAGGCGCGGAACTCCGCGAGCAGCGCCGATGCTCCAGCCGCCACGAGGCTCGCGCCGGAGGTCGGGTCCTCGAAGATGCTGCAGTTGATCGGGGCGGCATTCGCGCTGCGGAGGGCGCGGGCATAGGCGCGACCGAGCCTCTGCATCGGGAGCCGCGTGCCGTCGAGGTATTCGCTCAGGGCGCCGAGCGACGCGAACGTTCCAGTGCCGTCGACGCGGCGCAGCTGTTCGTATCGCCGGTAGTTCTCGACGAATGGCGCGTACTCCTGAGCGAATTGCGCCAGCATCTTGTACCGGGCGCGGTCCTGGAAGTTGGGTCCGCTGGGCGACGGGTCGTTCGCCGCGTCCCGCGCGATCTGCAGCCAGCGGCGACCCCGATCTTCGAGTGCGGCACGGAAATCGTCGAGCACGATGTCCCGGAAGATCCGCGTCAGCGTTCCGCGGATCGACGGGTCGAGGCGATAGACCGGCCACCCGAACCGGTCGTCGTTCAGCGGCCGGAGCTGCTCTTCCAGCAAGCCTCGGCTTTGAGCGAGGCGAGAGCTGACCGGCAGCGGCCGGCTGTTCGCTGCGGCCTGGCGACGCTCGAACAGGATCTCGTCGCTCCTGCGCAACAGGTTGACGAGTTCCGACTCGGCGCGACGAAGGCGCATGTAGCCCCAGTACCCTCCGAGGCCAACTCCCACGATCAGCAGCGCGCACACGATCTGGGCGGCACGCACCGAACGCCGGCGGACCTCCGCGACGTCCGGCAGCGGCGTCGCGAGTCCACGTTCGGCGAACGCCTTGTCGGCGAGCAGATCGTCGAGAAACGCAAGCGACGGCGCCCCGTTCGCGTTGCGGCCGCACAGATAGAAGCCGCGGCAATAGAAGGCCTCGTGATACAGGCTCGGCCTGAATACCTCGTCCAGCAGCTCACGCAGTTGCGTCGCCATATGGCGAAGCGTGCCACTGAAGAGAAACAGGTCCGCGGTCCCATCGAGCTGCGTGCTCGATGCGAACCGCTCGACCTGGCGCCGGACCACAGCATCGTGCAGCGACGCGACGCCTTCATCGACCCACGCCGCGGAGAACGGCTGATCGAGGTCGTGCGGATTCGACCAGCCGAGCATGTGGCGCAACTGCTCATCGGTCAGCGTGCTGGCAAAGGCGTCGAAACCGGGAATCTCGTCTGCCTTGGTGATGACGACGTACGCGGGGAGCGTGAAGCCGAGCGTGGCCTGCGCCAGCGCGAATCGCTCGCGGAGCTCCGCCGCGAAGTGCACGCGTTCGTCTTCGCGCGACGGGTCGAGGATGAGCGACGCGGGCAGCGCGACGATCACGCCGTCGAGCGGCCGGTGCGCGCGCCGTCGTCGCAGCTGACGAAGCAGCCGCTGCCATCCATCCAGACCGTCCGCATTTGGCGGGAACGCGAGCGACCCGGGCACGTCGATGATCGCCGCGCCGCCGACGTTGCGCCAGGCGACGCCTCTGGAGCGTGGCGCCACAGGACCGGTCGCGACCGCAGACCCACGATGCGCGGCAGCGTCGACCAGCGTGGTCTTGCCCCCGCCAGCAGGTCCGATCAGGAGGTATCTCGGTTCGCCACGCGCGGCGAATATGGCACGCCAGGACATCATCGTGGTGCCGTCATCAGCTCGAAGCTGGTGTCCAGCTTCTGGCGGGCTTCTTCGAGTGTGGCTCCGCGGAACCGGGTCGCGGTCACGACGAGTGCCGCGAGCAGAAAGATGCCCGCGATCGTCCACGCGGCAATCCACCAGTCGCGCGCACGCGGCAGTTCGGCCCCGGTGCCGGCCACAACCGTGTGGTCGTAGCACTGCGACACCAGCGGGCCGGTACTCGGCGGCTCCCGGCCGACCATGCTGCGCAGCTCGGTCTCATAGGTCGCCAACGTCTGCGTGTCATCGGCGTCCGCAAACGTCCCCTTGAAGCCGAGCTCCAGAGCCGTCAGGTAAACGGCAGCCATCTCCGCGCTGAAGGGCTCGGAGCCGTCGATCAGACGTTCGATGCGGGCGAAGACCTCCTGGCCTGCGCGCCGCGTCCCGAACAGCTCCGCCTCGAGCGGCTGGAGCCTCCAGTCGCTGGCGCCGTCCCAATTGAGGCCGATGAAGAGTTCGTCTGCCGTGGCGGCCATGACGTACTGCGCGTCATCGAGCTGCGGCAGCTCCCCCGCCTGCCACGAGTTCGCCAGCGCGGCGCGCTGGCTCCGGAGCGCCTCGGCGAGACGTTCCCGGCCGCTCGCCGACGGCCGGCGCCGAATCGCCTCCACTTCCTCCCAGAACTCGAAACACTGCGAAAGGATCGGGTAGGTCGTTCCGGCAACGGCCCGCGCACTAGGCATTTCCGCGCTCTCCAAGCACGACGTACAGATGAAGGGCCTTCGGCGTGAGCTCTCGTGTGTTTCCCAGGACGAGCAGATCCTCGTGGGGCAACCGCATGTGCTCGTCTGGCGTCAGCGCGAACAGGACGGTGCGGCGATCGACAGGTATTCCCTCAACGTGCTGAACGGTGGTGCGCGGGGAACCGAGAATCCGTCGGGACTCGAGCAGCGGCATCCGGCTGCGGCTGCCAATCACGCAGTTCTCGCCCCAGCGGCGCGCGAGTTCCGGCGGGCTGTCGGACTCGACTGCCAGAATGGTCCGTGCGGAGGCTCCCGGCGCCGCCGCGTTCATCCACGCGTCGTCGGGTGGCAGTCGGAAGGTGTGCCCTTCGGGCTGGAACGTGAACTTCAGCACACGCCCCGTCGGAGCGGCAGCGAAGGAGCGCGCGACGGCATCGAACACCGTCCACGCGTCGTTGTGATCGTAGGGTGGCGGTTTCGGTACGCCGTTGCGCCGAAGCACTGCAACGGCGCCAGCCAGTCGACAGAGCTCGACGTACAAGGTGAACGGGTGCGGCTGGCCGTCGAGGAGCACCTCGAACGCATTGAGCGCGCTGACCAGCGGCCCGAGCTGCGCGCGGGCTTCGACGGTGGCGAGCGTCGGTGGCCCGGTGTTCGCGCGCGCGGTCAGCGCATCGGCCTCGCGATGCAGGCGGTCGGCGATGGCACGGCACTTCTGGCCCAGGACCGAACCTGGCAGCACCTTCAAGGTCGGCGGAACAAACGTCGTCGCCTCCGACCAGCCGTCTCTCTGCTCGCGTTCGCGATTGCGCCGCACCGTCACCCTGAGCAGCGGAAGGCTCGTGTCCTGCGAGGCGGGAGGCGTCGTCACGAGCGCCATCCGCGTGCGCGTGCGCGGCAGTTCCAGGCCGTCCTCGCCGAGCATTTCGTCCGCTGTCACCCTCGGCTCCGAACTCAGGAAGCGGTTCGACTCGTCGGGGGGAAGCAGCGTCACCGTGAGGTAGACGGCGTGATCGCCAGGCGGGAGCGGCCGCAGATCGACCCGCAGGCGGCCGTCGTCTCTCGCGACATGAAAACCGTTGGGCAGCACCACATCGAGCTTTCGGACGATCAGGATGCCCGACTCGAATACGCAGTCGACGTGACACACCCCCCACGAGAACGCGTCATGGCGTGCAGGAAGCGCCTGAATCAGCCCTTCGATGCGGCCTGCGATCCGCTGCATCTGGGCGGTGCTCGGCATGCCGAGTCCGTCGCGACCGGTGATCGTCATTGGTCTGAGGCCGGTGATTGGTCGCACGCAGTGACGCTCGTGAGGACTTCGTAGTCCGCCCTCTCCTGGTCAAGCGGCTGACTCCGACTCTCGATGCGGTTCTCCAACAGGGCCAGCGCCGTGGTCGCACCGGGGGTCATCTGATATCGATACGCGCCCTCCGCGCGATAGTTTGCGAACACGAACGCACCCTGCACCCAGGAGCGGGCCGCGGCCGGTACCGTGACGTGGATGTCCGGGACCTGCTGGCCAGGTACCCATTCCCACCCACAAATCGTCAGCGCCTTCCCCTTGGGATCGTCCTGCCTGAACTGATCCTTCCTGGCGAACCACTCCTTTGCGGTGAGACCCTTGATCTGGTCAGCAACCCCCTTGTCCCACACGAACACCATGTCAACCGGCACCGGCGCGCTGCTGTTCGCGTCGGGTGCGATGTTGACGCGGAGCGCGACCCGCGGATTTCGAGCCAGCAGCGCACATGACCAAAGGCCGAACGAGGCAGCTGCGCCCACGCAGATTAGGAACGACGCAATTCGGGGTGTCAGGATGCGCAGTATAGAGCAAAAGGCTGGGGGGTCGCGCGCGTCGTGTCACCAATCCGGTGACACATTCAGGCGCGGCGCTGGAGAGCGAGGCTTGCGTTCTTAATGCAGAGCTTGGCGATCACGCGATCGCGCGATCACGAAGATTGCCGTGCCGCACACATCGACGCTTCAGGACTTCCCGAACGGATCGACGCTCGCGGCCCTGGCCCCCATCACGTCGGCTTCGTTCTCCAGTCCGGCGTCGTCATTGACCGGCACGCCCTCATTCAACTGCATCGTCGGCTGGACCCGGCCCTGTGCCTGTTGAACGACGTGCCAGGCTTCGTGCGGCAGATGGTGCGATTGTCCCGGCGCGAGATGGATGTCGGCCCCCTGCGCATAGGCAAGCGCGTTCATCTGCGCGGGCTGCGAAGAACCGTAGTGGACTCTGACGTCGTCCATCGACATCCCTGCGAGTGATTCGATGCCCGCCTTCAGGCCATCGGGCATGCCGGTCCTGTTTTCGGCGCGCGCGCCGGACTCGTCGGCCGCGCGCTGGACGGTCTCGAACCGGCCCTGCAGCGGTTCCTCTTCCTCGAGACTCTGACGCTGTACCGGCAGGAACTTGCCCTGGAGCGGCTCCTCCTCCTCCATCGCCACGCGCTGGATGGCGGACCCGAACGCTCCCTCCATCTGCTTGCGCTGGGCGATGGTGCGCGGTGCGTCGGCCAGTGCCGGGAAGGCACCCGAGCCCTGCCTTCGGCCGTCTGCACGTCGCTGAGCAGTCCGCGTGACGCGGATGGCCGCACGTTCATCCGCCGATCCCGATTTGCGCATCGCCTTCATCGCGTCAACCTCGCGCGGAGTATACGCGCTGGCCCATCGAGTGGGTCGACCGTGCCAGCGTATTGATGAGCAGGAAACACTGCCAAAAGACGATTAGGAAATGTAGCTGGGCGTCGGCTCCTTGCTGCTCTCGAGTCTGGTCTTTGCATCGCCCAGCGCCTCCGGGCTGCGCGCGTATCCTTGCGCCACCCCTCGCTCCAACCGTATATCTGCGCCAGTTCGAACGAGAGCGATTCCGCAATGGGCGCCAGTTTCGCGGCGCCGATGTCTGCCAGATCGACGATGCCGCCGATGATCAGCATGCCGCTGTAGGGGCGCAGCAGGTGTCGGATCTGCTCGCGCTGATGCCGGGCGTGCTCGGCGCCCATCGTCGTGATCAGCGGCGGCGGGTTCTGCGCAAGGGCGTTCTGCAGGTTCACGAGCATGAAGTGCTCGCGACGGCCTCCCCAGACCTCGAACGGGTCGGCGCTTGTCTTCGTTCGTTCGTCAACGTGCAGCTCCTCGGGCGAGGCGTTCACCTGAAACTGGAGATAGCCGATCCGTTCGATGCAGCGTCTGAACGCGGTAAAGATGCGGCGCAATCCCGGGAGCCCGTCGCCCAGCGCGGCGATCTTCTGCAGCGCGCTTTGCAACGCGAACTTATGTCCAGGACTGGGCTTGCCAGACGCGGCCAGCAGGTCGCCGAGTGCGTGGTACCTCCAGCACGCCGGCGAGTCGTTTGGCGCGGGCCAGCATTGCGTTGATCTCGCCTTCGATGCCGGTCCTGTCGTCCACGGGCGTCGTGCCGGCGATCGTCGTCAGCAGCTCGGCGAGCTCTCTATGGCGCTCGATCTTCGAGATCATCGGCCGGACGCGATCGACGTTCGACAGATCGGTCTCGAATTCCACCCAGAATCGCGCCATGCTCTGCGCGCTTCGCACCCAGTAGTTTTCCAGCGCCTTCCCGGGACCGTTTCCGGTGTAGGGCTGGTGGGACGCGGCGTCTCCCGCGTGCGGCGGGATGTTCGCGGCTGGCACTCCTGACAGGCTGCGTTCGAACGAACCTTCGACCACGTAGTGCGTGATGTTCAGCGCCCTGATGAACTGGTGGCGGATCTCGTTGTGCTCTTCACCGAAGACGATCGGCCCCTTGCCCGCGAAATTCATCCAGCGGTTGTTCCAGACGCCAACCCCCTCGAGCTTGCCCTTGCTTCGAATGTAGCCCTGCAGCTGCTGGCCCGACGTGAACCAGATCTCTCCGGCGAACCCATTGGTGAACTGGTCCAGAAACTTCAAGATTTCCGGTCCCTGTGGACTGTGCTCGGTGATTTCCGACGACCCGACGAACACTTTCGGGACCCGCTGAATCGGGCAGGCCGCAGACGCCTGCGAGCGCTGGATGGCAGGGCCGAACATCGCCTGGAACTGCGCGCGTTGCGCGTCGAGCCTTGGGACCGCACGCGCGTATGTTCCCTGGCCTGGTGCGGCTGCCGCGGATGTGCTCACCCGACGAGCGTCTTCCGACCGGGGTTCGGTTCTTGCGCGGACCATCGTTCGCATCGCGAGGCCGAAGTTACAGGTACACGAAGATGTCAGACACCATGCGCACGCCGTCGGGCCGCGCATCGGGCTTTGTCGTTACGGGCTGCGCGAACGGCAGCCGGATCGGCTGCCCGCCGCGCTCGCTGCTTCCGTTCGGCCTGAACGTGAACGCGTAGTCGTCGCCGCTCGGCTTCTCCGCAAGCGGCACGGCCTGCGTCGACTCGAAGACGAACGCCGGGCGCCCATTCACCGTGACCACCTCGCCGCGTTTGGCAAAGCGGATGTCTCCGGGGTTCGAGGCACTCTTGTCCGCGCGCTTTCGCAGCCCGACGACATCGTAGCCGCCATACGGCGACGCCGGCGTCGGCGCATCGAAGATGTAGTAGCGCCAGACCGTCGCGCGACTGCCGAATGAAATGGCATACCGGGGAAGCTGTTCGATGTTCTCCAGAAAGACTTCCACGATGCCCCACAGGGACACGGTCGGCTCATCGGTCAGGTAGAAGTCTCCGGCAGGCTGACCCGCGATCACCAGCCGGTAGTGACCGCCCCGCTGATCGCGCAGGTCGATGGGGTGGTCACTCACGTCGACGTCCGGTGTCCTCGACTGCCACGCGACATCGCCGCTCGCGTTCAGCACCTGAACGCTCACACCACGCACCGGCGCAGCGAACCGATGGGTGAAACGGCTCGGCCGCACCTGGAGTGGCGGCTGCGCCAGCGGCCGCTCGGGCGGGTGCAACAGGCTGCACTGACGGCCGCGCACGTCGGCGACGTGCAGGTCGCGGTTGCTGAAGTACCGGACAGTCCCGTTCGGCGCGGCGTCACTGACGCCGACGCCATCCGTGTAGATGTCGAAGTACGGATCGGTGCTCGTGAGCGCGAACGTCAGCGGAGAGCCTTCGCTGCGCAGCCGCTGCAGATTCGTCGACGACTCGTCGTAGTACAGCGCGCCGCCCCCCGGAGACGGCCGGAAGCGGAGGTGGTGCCGGGTGCAGATCGTGGCCGCATCGCGCGTCGGCTGCAGCGTGAGCGTCCGGCACACGCCGTCGGCGAAGTAGCTGTGCCAGCACTCGATGCTGAACAGCGCTTTGTACGAGACGCGATTGGCCACGGGCTAGCCGACCTCGACGCCAGAGACCGCCGGCACCTGCTCCACCACCCAGCCTTCCTGGAGCGTGAGCATGCGTGCCTTGTACAGGACCGACGGCAGATACTTGGCGCCGAAGTTTCCCCACAGGTTGTTCAGCTCCTGCATGTTCAGGTTAACGATTTCAATCGTCACCCGATCGAGCCCCTTCGGAAACGTCGCGGCGTTCTGCGCGGTGAACACTGGCCTTCCCTGAAAGTAGCCGAGGACCGCTGACAGCAGCTTCAGCGCCTCGACGTAGTTGCTACCGAACGAGGCAGACATCAGGATGTAGAGATTCAAGTTCAACGGCGGGGGCATGCGCACGAAGCCGCCGCCTTCCGTGCGGACCGGCTCCGAGCCGGATCCGATTGCGCCCTCGCGCTCGATGTTGACCAGCGACATCACCACCCGATTGGCGATCTCCGGCGGGGCCGTGCCTTCCAGTGTCGAAAGACCCGACAGGACGACGTGCGGCTCCTTGCTCGGATAGCGGGTGGCCAGGTAGTCGTTGACCTGTGCCAGCAGAAAGCTCAGTGTGCGGTCGAGCATGGGTACGCCTCAGATCACCTTGCCGTCTTTCCGAAGCTCGCGGCGCACGCCTTCCGTAATGTCCTGCAGGCGTACGGTCTGAGCGCCGCGGCGCAGGGCCATCAGCGATGCCGAGCGGAGCACGTTGACGATGGCGCCGCCGCTGACTTCGAACTGCTCGGCAACGCGCAGCAGGTCGACGTCCGGCTCGATCCGCGAGCGGTCCGAGAACGCACCGGTCCACAGCCGCGCACGCTCCTCCGGCCCGGGCATCGGGAAGTAGATCATCGACTGAAATCGCCGCGCGAACGCATCGTCGATGTTGCCTTTCAGGTTGCTGGCAAGGACCACCACGCCCGGAAAGTCCTCCACGCGCTGCAGCAGATACGCCACTTCCTGGTTCGCGTACCGGTCGTGGGCGCTCGCCGTCTGCGTACGCTTCCCGAAGAGCGCGTCCGCCTCGTCGAAAAACAGGATCCAGTCGCCGACTTCAGCCTGGTCGAAGACTCCGGCGAGATTCTTCTCCGTTTCACCCACCCACTTCGACACGACCAGCGACAGGTCGATCCGATAGACGTCGAGCCCGGTCACCTTGCCGAGCAGCGCAGCCGTCAGCGTCTTGCCAGTCCCCGGCGGGCCGTAGAACAGGCTGCGGAACCCGGGTTTGATTTTCTTCTCCAGCTGCCACTCGTGCAGAAGGGTGTGCCGGTGTTCGATCCAGGAGCGGATCTCCTCCACTTCGTCGAGCGTCGCGTCCGGCAGCACCAGGTCGTCCCATTCGAGCGAGGTGCTGATGCGTTTGGCCGGGAACGAGCTGCTATAGGCGGGCTTGTGACGGCGTCCGGTAATGAACCGTCCGACGAACTCTCTGTTGAGCGCCAGCGGCGCCGAAAAGAGACTGTGCACCATCTGCGCGTCGTCGAGCTGGAGGAGCTTGGCGCTGCGCAGGGTCGCGTCCGGGTCGAAGAGATCCTGCACGTCGAGACGGCGCTCCAGGTTCTCGCCGGCGAGGATGAACGCGGCGGTCTCCACGGTCGGCCAGAAGCCCCCGTGGTTTCCGGTCAGCACGCCGCCGAACTCCGTGAAACCGCGCTCGGTGTTCGGGTTCCTGGCCAGGAACGGATCGAGCAGGTGTGGGCGGACGTGGGGCACCAGCGCCAGCGCCAGGATCGCCCGCTCGTCGAATGTCATCGCGTGATCGATCAACGCCTGGCCGTAGGGACCGTCGCGCGTGACCACCGCGGGCGGGGCGATGTCGCGGACGTCGCGGACGCGGCACTCCTGGCCGAAGTGCAGACGGATACTGGCGTCGACCAGCGCCGACAGCCAGGTCAGCTCCTGTTCGAGGAGGGCCGCGTTACCCGCGCGGGCATGTTCGTCAAGCTGCAGCACGTCGACGCGGAGTATGCCACGAGGACACATCGGTCCGGCTGAGGTGAGCTAGTTGCACACAACGACCACCCTCGCCGTCGACGCGCTGTCGAAGATCGTGGCTGCGGCGTTGGAACAATAGGGACGACCGTTGCCCAGCAACCCTGAGCTGGAGCCGACCCCTCCGCAGCTTGGCACCTGCGGAGTGATCGCACACGTCGTACGCCCGACGGCGTTCACCACCCGCCAGGTGTCACCGCCCAGGTCGGAGATGACTCCCGAGGGGGCGGCGATGGTTACCGAGCACTGAGACGTCGGGCTGAACGTCTGCTGCCCACCGGGCCAAACATGCAGTCCGCTAGCGACGGACGTGATGGTGAACGTGTGGGTGTAGGCAGCGCAGCCGCCAACGACGACGGTGGCCGTCGTGCTCACCGGTACCGTGCCGCCCACGATGGACGCAGTTGCTGTTACGGTGAATGTGCCGCCGACTGCGTAGGTGTGCGTCCTCACGGCCGGCGTACCGCTGACCACGCCAAGCTGTTCCAGCACACCGTCCCCGTAATTCAGCGTCGCACCCTGGATGGTGACCCCCGGGCTCGGCAGCACAGTCACGGTGAATTGTGTCGGAGTGCCGGCCACGGGGGCCGGGCTGACGGTCAGTGCGACACTCGCCGGTGATACCACCACGACGGTTGTGTTCGCCGTGGCCGTCGCGCCGCCGCTATCGGTCGCGGTGACCGATGCGGCATACGTTCCAGCCGCGGCATAGACGTGCTGCGTGGTCGTCGAGCCGCTGGCGGCTCCCAGGTCAGTCGTCGGCGTCCCATCGCCAAAGCCCACGCGAACGTTCTGAATCGTCGCGTTGCTGCCAGGCGCAGGCGTCGCGGTGATCGTAAACGTCGTCGCGCGACCGCTCACGGGATTCTCGCCGGCCGCGATCGAGACACTCGGCGATGGACGCGCCCCGACCACCACCTGCGTCGATGCCGTCGCGGTCGCCCCGTTGGACGCGGTCGCAACCGCCGTGACGGTGTAGTTCCCGCCTGCGGCGTACACATGCTGTGTCGTGGTGGAGCCGCTGACGGCTCCGAGATCGACCGGCGGCGTATCGACGGCAAACGTCACGCGCACGTTCTGGATCGTGGCATTGCTGCCCGGCGCCGGTGCCGCGGTGATCGTGAACGTCGTGGTGCTGCCCGCGATGGGATTGGCACTCGCGGTCACGGAGACGCTCGGCGCGCCCGGCGCGGCGACCGCCACCTGTGTGGACGCGGTCGCCGTCACGCCGTTGCTCGCCGTGGCCGTCGCTGACGCGGTGTAGTTTCCGGCGGCGCTGTACACATGCTGCGTGGTCGCAGCACCGCTCACGGCACCCAGGTCGACGGGCGCCGTGCCGTCGCCGAACGTCACGCGCACGTTCTGGATCGTGGCGTTGCTTCCCGCGGCTGGTGCCGCGTTGATCGTGAATGTCGCCGGGCTGCCCGCGACCACGCTGGCGCTGGGAGTCAACGAGATGCTCGGTGCACCCGGCGCCGCGACCACCACCTGCGTGGACGCGTTCGCCGTCGCGCCGTTGCTTGCCGTGGCCGTCGCTGACGCGGTGTAGTTTCCAGCAACGCCATACACATGTTGGGTGGTCGCCGAGCCGCTCACGGCACCGAGGTCGACTGGCGCCGAACCGTCGCCGAACGTCACGCGCACGTTCTGGATCGTGGCGCTGCTGCCCGCGGCCGGTGCCGCGTTGATCGTGAATGTCGCCGGGCTGCCCGCGACCACGCTGGCGCTGGGCGTCAACGAGATGCTCGGTGCGCCTGGCGCCGCGACCGCCACCTGCGTGGACGCCGTCGCCGTCGCGCCGCTGCTGTCGGTCGCCGTGGCCGACACAGCGAATGTCCCGGCGGAGGCGTACACGTGCTGCGTCGTCGCGGAGCCGCTGACGGCACCCAGGTCGACCGCCGCCGTGCCGTCGCCAAACGTCACCTGCACACTCCGAATAGTGGCGTTGCCGCCTGCTGCAGGCGATGCCGTGACGGTGAACGTCGTGGGACTACCCGCCACCGCACTGGCACCCGGTGTAATCGACACGGTCGGAACGCCCGCCGGAGCGACCACGACCTGTGTGGACGCCGTTGCCGTGCCAGTTCCGCTATCGGTGGCGGTCACCGACACCAGGTATGTGCCGGCGGTCGCATACACGTGCCCGACGCTGATGGCGCTGCCGGTGACGCCTCCCAGGTCGACCGGCGCCGTGCCGTCGCCGAACGTCACACGCACGCTGCGCATCGTCACACTGCTGCCCGGAGCGATCGCCGCGGCAATGGTGAACGTGGTCGATCGGCCAGCGACGGGATCGGGGCCGGCCACGATCGACACGGTCGGCATGCCGGATGCGGTGGACACGGGCACGCTGCCGATCGCCGTCGCGCCGGTCAGCGCCTCGGTCGCTGTGACGTTCACCGTGTAGAGACCGGGGAGCGCGAAGACGTGCTGCACCTGGTTGGTCGTCGTCTGCTGCGGAGCGCTGCCGTCGCCGAAGTCCCACAGGTACCTCGTGATCACCGCCGTGGCGGGAATCACGGTTACGGCGAACGTCACGATCGCGTTCGGACCACCGCCGGCGGGCACCATGGCACCGGCCACGACTGAAATAGCGAGCGGGGCCGTGGCCCGGACGACCAGCACGGTCGACGCGGTTGCGGTTGCACCGGCGCTGTCGGTCGCCGTCATCGACACGGTGTAGGTTCCGCCAACGGCGTACAAGTGCTGCGCGACGATGGCGGTACCGCTGGCGGCTCCCAGATCGGCCTGGGTGCCGTCACCGAAGTTCACCGACACGCTTCGGATCGTGGTGTTACTGCCCGGGGCGGGCGTCGCACCGATCGTGAACGTGACCGGGCTGCCGGCCACGGCGTCGGCACTGGCCGCAATCGACACCACAGGCACCGGACGCGGAGCGAGAGACACGGTGACGGTCCCAGTAATGGACGCCGGCGGCGGGCTGCCCGGAGTGCCCGGCGCCGACCCGGCCGCAGCCGTGACTACGGCCGTGGCCGTCGTCGTGAGCGTCGTCTGAACGATGCCGTTCGTGTCGGTCTTCGCGTTCGCCGGTGTGAGATTTCCGGCGGTCGTCCTGAATTCGACCGGCATCGCGTTCAACGGATTGCCCGCTGCGTCGGTCACCACCGCGGTGACCGTGCTGCTGCCGCCGCCGGACGGGACCGATGCGGGACTCGCCGTGAGAGCGACGCGGCCGATCGCGGCGGCGCCGACGATCAGGTTGACAGGAGTCGCCCGCACGTTCCCAGAGGTCGCAGTGACCACCGCGGTTCCAGTGCTGGAACCTGAGGAAAAGACAACGGTCGCCTGACCGGCACCATTGGTCACCGCTTCCGTGGGCTCAATCGTGCCAATGGTCGTCGTAAATGCGATCGTCGCACCGACGATCGGCTGGCCCGAGCTGCCGCGCAGCTCGGCCGTTAACACCGCGGTGCCGTCTACGGAGACCGATTGCGCCGGCGTCGAGAGCGTTAAAGCGGAGCCTGACGGGGCGGTGGGCGAATCGGACGCGCAGGTGGTGGCGACAAGCGCGAGCGCGACCACGACGGCAAGCCGCGCCCAGCCCCTCCCCGCATTACGCCCGGCGATCATCGGAATCGCAGCCTTGCGCCGAAACCGATCTGGAAACCACCGACATCGAGATCGACCGGCGTGCCGTCGGTCAGCGTGGTGTCCGCGTAGCCGCGTACATAGCGGGCGGTGACGCCGATCCCGGCGACTGGCGTGAAGAAGAACGTCGCATCGACGCCGGCGTTCAGCCCAATCGTATTGACCTTCCGGGTCGTGAGCGCCACGTCGCTGATGCTGACCGTCGTGAACGGCGCCGCGGTCTCTGCCACCTTGATGGCGCTGACCATGTCCTGACGCACCGTCATGAAACTCGGGCCGCCGAACAGGGCGACGTCGAGTCGAGGGTGGACGGGGACCATCAGCAGCGCGTATGTGTGAACAGCGGAAACCGAGCGCTCGAAGGGCGTCTCCTTGCTGGTCGCGCGCGCCCGATTGAACAGCGTGGGATGTGGCACGAGTGCCCGGAGGGTTGCCGTTTCGGTCACTGACGCTCGCATCAGCGCCGCGCCTGCTCCCAGATTCCTCCACAGGCGAACGCCGCCGGATGGTTCGATCATCAGCTGATCGAGCTCGCCGCTGTGACTCGTTGTCAGCACGGCGCGTTCAGCATAGAGACCGGGCGCCAGGCTTTCGTCCCAGGGCGCTGTCGTCACTTGCAGCGTGACGTTGACGTTCAGGAACGCCCGATCGCTCCACCTCGTCTCCTGTGCGGCGACGGAGACGGCCAGCAGATGGACGGAAATGCCGCCGACGACGGCCGCAAGCATTGGCCCGCGGACGCGACGGCATCGAATGCGTGCGAGGCAGAACATGCGAGAGTGTGCGTCTGAGAGGCGCGGATCATAACACGGCTGCTTTGCGCACTCCGCCCGAAGGCATTGCGAAAGAGCAATCGATCATCATGTACACATGGGCTTCGCAGGTATCGGTCGCCTTCAAGTCGATCAGGCGCCGTTGACGATCACCTCCGCCACGGATACGCTGCACGCCTTCACTGTCCTGAGCGTGCACACCCCGTGGAGGGACCGATGTCCAACAAGGCGATCATGCGCGAGTGGTTCGACAAGGTCTGGAACCAGCGGGACGCAACGGCGGCCGAAGGCATGCTCGCGCCGGACTACAGGTCGCACGGGCTGGGCGCCAACGGCGGCGACCTGACGGGACCGGGCGGCTTCAAGTCCTATCACGCATCGTTCATCGGCGCGATGGCCGACCTGCATATCACGATCGAAGACCTCGTCGAGGAAGGCGATCTCGTGGTCGCGCGCTGGACGCTGCGCGGCACGCTCACCGGCGACACGTTCGGCGTCCCCGCGACCGGCAGGCCTGCGACGGTGGCCGGCATGAGCATGGCGCGATTCGCGAACGGCAAGGTGATCGAGTCGTGGAACGCGTTCGATCTGCTGAACATGCACCGTCAGCTCGGCACGCTCCAAAACGTCGTCATGTAAGGGCCTTATGCGACATCACGGCACACGACCTCTCGCGCGACTCGTGGTTCCACTCATCGTGGTGGCGTGCGGGACTGCTCTGCTCGCGTCGCCTCAGGCCGACCGGACCGCGGGCGGCAAGGCGTGGACCGTCGGGTCGCACGCCGGACGGACAGCCGGACCTGCAGGGCATGTGGAGCAACTACGACCAGACGCCCTTCGAGCAGCTGAGGCCCGAAGAGATCGCGGAGCGCGGGCCGGCCGTGAGCACGCAGGACTGGCTCGTGCAGGACAGCCCCACCAGCCCCCGGCGGCCGTCGATGGTTGTCGACCCGCCGGACGGCAGAGTCCCGCTGAACCGCGAAGCGATTGAGCGGCGAGACGCGGCGTTTGCGCTCGGCGCCGGCTCACTTCTGCGCTACGGGCCGTGGGAGCGCTGCATCACGCGCGGCGTGCCCGGATCGATGTGGCCCGGCGCGTACAACAACGGTCACCAGATCGTTCAGACGCCAGGCTACGTCGTCCTTCACTCCGAGATGATCCACGAAGCGCGCGTGATTCCGCTCGACGGGCGGCCGCCACTTGGCGCCGGCTGCACGGTCGTGGGACGGCGATTCGCGCGGCCGCTGGGAGGGCGACACGCTCGTCATCGAGACGAGGAACTTCAACGGGAAAGGGTGGATCGCGACCAATGCGGCGTCCGGGACGGTTGCGCGGCATCGAGCTCAGTGAGGCCGCCCGCGTGGTCGAACGCCTGACGCGCGTGAGCGAGGCGACGATTCAGTACCGAGGCTACCATCGACGATCCCAACGTGTACACCAGGCCGTGGACCGTGGCGTTCCCATTGAACAGGGACGAGCGGTACCGCATCTTCGAATACGCGTGCCACGAAGGCAATCACGCGCTGGAGAACATGCTCCGCCTTGGCGCGAAGCCGTAGGCGCTACTTGTAGGACGACCGGTCCACGGGCGCGCCGCGCAGATAGACGGACGAGATCTTCCGCGTGTTGGCGATGTCGTCGAGCGGGTTGGCATCGAGCACGATGAAGTCAGCGCTCTTGTTGGCCTCGACGGTGCCGGCGTCGGTCATCTTCAGGAACGCGGCTCCGCTGCTCGTGGCAGCCACGATCACCTGCGCCGGCGTCATTCCCGCGGCGACCATGTCAGCCATCTCCATGTGCGGGGCGTATGGCGTATTCCCGTCGGTGCCGACGACAGTGCGGACGCCGGCGGCGTTCATCCTTGCCAGGTTGCGTGCCTGGATGCCGAAGGCTTCCTGGGCCGCCGGCCGGTTCGTGTTCCCCTTCTGAAGCGCCTCGAAATCTGCCGACGCGAGCGACGCCCGCAGCCATTCGACGTCGGCCACCACACCGCGATCGGGAAGGTTGGGGCCGAGCACCAGGTTCGGACGCTGCTTCACGAGCGCCATGAACTCATCGTCGACGTCCCTGTCGCGCACGCCGTGCGCGAAGGCGTCGATGCCGGCGCGCAGCAGCCCTTTGGCGTCCTCGAGGGTGAAGACATGCGCGATGGCCCGGAGCCCCTGCTTGTGCGCCTCGTCAATCGCGGCGCCATAGAGCTCCGGCGTGAGCTTGGTGACGGTGCCGTTCCTGTCGTCCACCCAGATCTTGATGATGTCGACCTTCTTGGCCGCGTTGTCCTGGACCGCCTTGCGAGCCTCCGCCACTGTCGTGACCCAGATCGGTGCGGTCGTGCGACCGGGCTCAGGGCCCGTTACGCCGCGGCCGGCCGTAAAGTTCCGGGCGAGCCCCGGCATCATCTGCCCACGCATCTCGAACGGCGCGTCAGCCGTGTCCTGGCCGAGGCTCATCGCCGCCGCGACACCGAAGTAGGCGCGCCGGTTCAAGTCGAGAACGAGCGCGTCACGTGTCTGGCTCAAGTGGTTGTGCGTGTCGACGATGGCCGGCATCACCGTCTTGCCCGCCAGGTTGACGCGTGTGGCGCCGGCAGGGGCCTTCACGTCGGCGGCCCTGCCGACCTGCGCAAAGCGGGAACCGCTCACCACGAACGTCGCGTTCTCGATCGGCGGCCGCGTGTCGCCGACGATGAGGCGCGCGCCTTCGAACACGATCACACCGGGCGCGGGTGCCTGGGCGCCCGCGGTCGCGAGGAAGCCGGCCACCGCCACGGGAACGAGAAATCTTGTGGTCATGACGATTACTCCACAGGCACTCGCTGCCTCAGCTCTGCCAACCAATCGAGAACGACGGCCCTCTGGCAGTGTCCGAAGATAGCACTTCCGGGAGTCAGCCTCGCGCCTCCTGTTGGCAGTAGCAAGTCAGAATGGCGCTACAGTGGAGCCGGAGGACATCTATGCAACGCCTTGCGCTGTTCGTCTCCGTTGCTCTGCTTGTTTCCAGCACGGCGTCGGCACAAGGCCAGGCGGCGCGTCCAGTCGTGTGGGTGCTGTCCACCGGAGGCACGATTGCCGGAACCGGAGCGTCATCGACCGATCTAGCCAACTACAAGTCCGGCGTGTTGCAGGGCGAGGACCTGGTCAAGGCCGTGCCGCAAATCGCGGCGATTGCCGACGTGCACGTCGAGCAGATCGCCAATGTCAGCAGTCAAGACATCACGACCGCGCACTGGTTACAGCTGGCGAAGCGGATCGCCACGATCTACGCCGATGCGACGGTAGCTGGCGTCGTGGTCACTCACGGGACGAACACCCTGGAGGAAACGGCCTACTTCCTGAACCTGACGGTCAGGGATGACAGGCCCGTGGTAGTGGTCGGAGCCATGCGGCCCGCAACCGCGATGAGCGCCGATGGCCCGCTCAATCTTCTGAACGCCGTGCGGACCGCGATAAGCCCGGACGCGCGAGGGAAGGGGGTGCTGGTTGTGATGAATGACGAAATCAATGGTGCGCGGGACGTCACGAAGACCAACACCTATCGCGTGGAGACCTTTCGGTCGCCGGAACTCGGGCTGTTGGGTCAGGTGGACGACGACAAGGTCGGCTTCTACCGCGCCAGCACCAGGCGCCACACAGCTCGCTCGGAATTCGATGTGCAGAGCCTGACGACGCTGCCAAAGGTCGCCATCCTCTATAGCTACGCGGATGCGGACATCGCACCGCTTCTGCAGGCGCTTGCAACGAATCGTGTCGAAGGAGTGGTGGTCGCTGGCACAGGCGCGGGAGGGCTCTCGTCGGTGGACAAGAAGGCGATCCAGTCGGCGGCCCTTGCGGACACGATGGTGCTGGTGCGCTCGAGCCGCGTCGGAAACGGGCGGGTGATCAGACGCGACGACTACGACTCGCTCGGCACAATTCCCGCTGACAACCTCAATCCACAGAAGGCCCGAATCCTCCTGATGCTCGCGCTCACGCGCACCCACAGCCGCGAGAACATACGTCGTATGTTCGAGGAGTACTAAGGGCTGAGGCTATAGCAACGGCTTCGGCTGATACACATGTCAACAACGCGACCAGCATTGGAGCGAGCGGAGCGGCGCATCGCATCGTGCCGGAAGTATAGCGGGCCGACGCCGACTTGCGCCGGCGTCGGCGCCCTCGTTCAGTGCGGTGTGGTAATCGAGCCTGCGACCGAGCCCGTGGACACGCCGGTCGTCTGGTCGAGCGTCCGTTGAACGACGAGCGTACCGCTGGCACCCGCGAAGCGGCCGGCGCCGCCTGTGATCGTCAGCGTTTCCGTGATGTTGGCCGTGCCGTCCTCCGCCGGCACGCCGAGTCCCGTGAATGTGGCGAACAGCTGATCGCCGTTTGCCGCTGTGAACGTGTACGCCCCGGTGGCCGTCCCATCAAGCACGTTCACGGTGGCGTTGAATGTCGCGGAATACCGGCCGAGGTGCGTCGCCGTTCCCTCTGCCGTCCCGTCAGCACTCAAGGTCGGGAATACGACCGTGTCGATTTCCCTGGCGGTCAGCGATCCGCGGAACGGCAGGTCGCCGGCACTGGCAGATGTGGCAGCTTCGCTTGCTGCGGTAGTCGTGGGCGAGGTCGGTGAGTTCAGCGCCTGGCCGCTGCACCCGACACTGAAGACACAGACACAAACAAGAATCGGTCTCATTGGCACCTCCTGATGTGACCGAACGTAGAGGAAGCGCCAGCCCGAAGTCCTTAGCGATGCCTTAGCAGACCGTTGATTGTTGACTTGCCGCGGGTTTAGGCCATCATTCCGGCGTGCAGGCGAGGTCACCCATTCGCACCATCCGGTTCGGCGCGGTCACGCTCGTCCCTGACGAACGTCTCCTGTTCAAGAACGGCCAGCCGGTGTCGCTCGCACCGAAGGCTTTCGACGTGCTCGCCGTGCTGGCCGCCAATCCCGGCCGCCTCGTCACGAAAGAACAGCTCATCCAGTCCGTCTGGCCCGACACCGCCGTCGAGGAATCCAATCTCACCTTTCACATCTTCACGATCCGAAAGGCCCTTGGCGAAGCGCCCGACGGGGAGAAGTTCATCGAAACGGTGCCGCGGAAGGGGTACCGATTCGTCGCACCGATCGCGACCGAGTCCGCTCCCGACGCAGATGGCGCCGCGGTGGCCCGTCGCGGCCGCGGTCCGCTCCTTGCCGCGGCCACGCTGCTTGGGGTGGCGACGGCAGTGGCCTACTTTGCCTTCGCCCGCAGTGATGAACGACGCGACCTGCCCGCGTCCACCCACTTCCAGGATGCCGTCACGGGCCGCCTTGCCGAGTCCGGAATGTTTGCTGTTTCGCCGGACGGCCAGCGGTTCGTCTACGCCGCCGAGGGCACTGATGGCGTCATGCGCTTGTGGCTGCGGACGCTGAGCGCCCTCGAACCGACGCCGATGCCCGGCACCGAGGTCTTCACCATCGTGCCGCCGATGATCTGGTCGCCGGACAGCCGCGAACTTGCCTACGACGCCAGTGGCATTCTGAAAAAGGCCAGCATCAATGGCGGCATGCCGCAGACGATTTGCCAACTGCCCTTGACAGCCGTTGGCGGAAGCTGGAACGCGCGCGGGGACATCCTCACCGGGAACGCGTCTGGCGGGCTCGTGTGGTGCCCCGCCAGCGGCGGCAGCGCATCGATCGTGTCGAGCGTCGACACCGCGCTGCAGGAGATCCAGCTGATGCCGTCGTTTCTCTCCGACGGCCGCCACTTCATCTACCTTCGCATCTCGCGCACGAACCCCGAACGATCGGGCATCTACCTCGGCGAACTCGTGCCGGCAGACGGCACCGGTCCCCCCCGCGTGTCGATGGCAGCAGGCGAACACGCGCTCATCGCGACCGGGTTTGGTGCGGCCTTCGTTTCCGGACCGCGCGGCGAGCCATCCTTCGTGGTCTTTGCGCGCGACGGCGCGCTCTTCGCACAGCCGTTCGACGAAGGCCAGCGCACGCTCGAGGGCCCGCCGATCCGCATCGCCGACCATGTCGGTTCGTATCTGGATACCGCGTTCTTCTCCGCGTCGCCGTGGACGCTGATCTACCGCGGGTCCGAACCCCAGCTGCGCCTCACCTGGTTCGATCGGCGCGGCGTCGAACTGGGCCACGTCGGCACTCCTGGGCGCTTTACCGGGCTCGCACTTTCACCAGACGGCAATCGACTGCTGGTTGCCACACATGCACCGCAGGGGACCGTGGACCAGGATCTCTGGCTCTTCGACCTCGCGCGGAGCGCGGCGCCCCAGCGCGTCACGTTCGAGCCGACCATCGAACGGTCGCCGCTGTGGGTGAACGACAACGAGTTCGTGTTCGCATCACATGGCGGCTCGTCTGGCGTGTATCGACAGTCCGTGGGCGGCGGTCCGCAGATGCTGTTCAAGAGCGGGGCGCCCGAGTTTCCGTCGAGCGCCGCATTCGGCGGCCGGCTCCTCCTTTTCGGGTCGCTGCGCAGCGCGCCACCGGGCACCGACATCTTGATGCGAACCGCCTTCGGACCGTCGCCGCGCGTGGAACCGCTGGTCGAGCGTGAGGGCTCACAAACCCAGGCGCAGCTCTCGCCCGACCACCGTTGGCTCGCGTATGTCTCGAACGAAGCCGGGCCGAGCGAGGTATTCGTCGCCGAGTTCCAGCTCGATAAGGCGTCGGGCTCGGCAAGGGCCGGGAAAAGCATCCGTCTGTCAGAGGGCGGCGGCTTCGCACCACGCTGGCGCGCCGACGGCCGCGAACTGTTCTACCTGAAGCCCGGTGGTGCCGTGATGTCGATCGAGCTCGATGCAAACGGCCCGATCCTCGCGAGCAACGCCAGACGCCTGTTTGCGGTTCCCGACGTCATCCCGGAGTGGGGCGTCACGCCTGATGGCTCGCGCTTTCTCTTTGCCGTTCCCGTCGCGCCGCCGCCACCGTTCAACGTCGTGCAAGGCTGGCGCAAATCCGTCCGGCAGTAGTCTGGCCGGAGACTAAACCTGCCCGCACATCTCGCCGAGCGGCCCCGCCCCTCCGCAGTAGGTGACGTCCTGCAATTGGACCAGGAGCCCATCGGGATCGGTGAAGTACAGCTCGGGGGTGCCCGCCTTCGCGCCACCCCGGTCAGGCATCCGCATGGTGATGTAATGCCGCAGCGGCGCAACCGGCCCGGTCTGGCTTTCGCGGGCCTTGAGGCCGAAACTCTCGAGGGCTTTCGTCAACCGGTTCGTATCGAATCCCTGCACGGTCAAACAGAAGTGATGGATGCCGATGGGGCGCGAAGGATCCCGACCGCTGTTCACGAGGAACTCGACGCCCGGACCGACGGCGAGCGTTGGCGTGGCCGGTCCCTGGTACGACCGGATACCAAGGCCGAACACCTGCTGATAGAAGCGATTGCTTCGTTGAGCATCGCTCGACGCGATCGTGCAATGGCTGAACGCCACCGTCGGAATGAGGCCTTTGGCTTTCGATGGCACCGGCGGCTCACACACGCTGCCCATAGGACCGGAACCAGCGCAGTACTCCGCAGCCTGCAGCTGCAGCATGATGCCGTCCGGGTCACCTACGTACACTTCGGGAGTATTCGACGGGTCGCCCCCGAGCTCCGCGCTGCGCATGCGGACCTGGACACGCATCGGTCCTCGTTGCTCGCTCTTCTGGACACCCTGGTCGGCGAGGTGCCTGAGAAGGCGATCCTGGTCGAAGCCGTCCACGCCTATGCACATGTGGTCGATGCGCGGTGTCAGCACGCCGCTGGATGGATTGGTGGACAGACTGACGTGGTGCGGTCCCGAACCGACGCGCAGCGTGGCCGTCTGTGTCCCTTGCTGCGTCTGCAGCGGCAGGCCGAACAGACCTTGATAGAACTCCATGGACCGCCGCAGGTCAGATACGGTCAGCGTCACATGGTTGAAGGAGCGAAAGCGGAAGGGCGGTGCCCCGCGTTGCGCCAGCAGGCGCGGCGCGGCCGCAACGAACGGGAGAGCCGCAAGGAACCCGCGACGATCGAGGTGTGCCATGACCGCCTGCCTCATCGCTCTTGACTGGGTGTGCTAACGGTATCGTGCGCGCGGCTGCTCGTATCGCGCCGACAGCGACTCCACGACCGAACGACTGCCCATCCCGCCGCCGAAGATCGACCGGATCACGACGCTGCTCTCGTCGTGCGGCAGCCGGTTCAGGTTGTCGACGAACCGTGCGTACTGCGTCCCGCGGTGGAGGTAGGTCTCGACGTTGGAGAGATACACGGCCGACACCTTTTCGCCGCGTGCGGCAACGGCTTCGGCAATCCGTTCCATCGCCTGCGGCCCGGCCACGTTGCCCACCACCGGCACGACGCCGTCGCGCTCCTGCAGCGCCTTCAAGAACTGGAAGTCGTTCTCGGCGGCGAGGTAGTTCCAGGTTTGGCCCTCCGCATCAGTCGCCAGCAGCAGATCCCGCAGCGTCGGGTAGTACGGC
Organism: uncultured Acidobacteriota bacterium; assembly: GCA_963748265.1. Taxonomy (GTDB): domain Bacteria; phylum Acidobacteriota; class Vicinamibacteria; order Vicinamibacterales; family CAVVIG01; genus CAVVIG01. The sequence goes on from CAVVIG010000014.1 coordinate 90,212, forward strand.
TGCGGACGCCGGCCGAGCGTCTCGAACCGGAGATCGAGCCCCCGCTCGACGAACGCATCGTGGAACCGCGCGATCGTGTCGAGGTCCGCGCGCGTGAGCGGCACGCCAAACGTCATGATCGCCGTCTCGAGCCGGCGTCGGAGCTGCGAACGAGACGTCGCGGGATGCTGGCCGTCCACGTACGCGACGAGCGCAGCGACCGTGCTCGTCTTCCACTTCTGCGGATCTGGCGGCGGCGCTCGCCCCGTCAGGAGGCTCATGTACTCCACTCTCGTCGTCGTGGAGGCGAACAGCGCCTTGAAGAGGAGGTGCAGCAGAAGGTTGTCGCGCCGGATGTCGATGATGTACGCCACCGACGGCTTGATCCGCGCGATGTACGAGAAGTTCTGGTCGGGGCCAACGCCAATGTAGACGCCGCCCTTGATCCCGCGGGCCGTCAGCGCGGGCACCACCTCGAGATACGACGCCTCGTTCGAGATCAGGTTGTCGGTGTCGAACGAGCCTTCGGCCTCCGACAGCCGCTCGACCTCCGCCGCAAAGCCGCTCCGCGCGCGAATCGGATCGACGACGTAGACAGTCCAGACCAGGACGGCGACGCACAGCGTCGTCGCAGCATGCGTGATAGCAGGGCGCACTGCAGGGGAGTATCCGGGAGCAAGCCGGGACGATCAAGTGGAGACCACGAGCCGCCCTCCTTCGTCAGGCCTGTCTCAGCCGTTCTGCACGCGCCCCAGTTCCGCCACGGCGACCGGACGATCGAAACGCAACGCACCCCGATACGTCACATCGTCGGCGAGCAGTCCCGCAATGGCGCTGCGCAGCACCAGCGCACGTGCCACCGCGCGACGGCCGCCCATGTCGATCAGCACGTCCACCAGCCCACCTGGCACGAGCCGGCGGCGCGTGTCGACGAGCGCCCCGTGTTCCGAGAGATTGACGATGAGCGCGTCGTGACCGGGGCGGATGCGGCAGGCCATCCGGTGCGGAGCGTCGCGGCTGCGCCAGCGGATGCACGCGCGACGCTCCTCCACCTGGATCAGAGTGGGTGCCACGACCGGCTCCGTATGCTGTACCGCAGGATCCTGGTCCGTCCGGTCTCGCCAAAGATGCGGACCACCAGCTGGGTGGACGCGCCGTGCAGATACAAGCTGCCCGGTGTCGCGGTCCCGAGCGGGGTGAACGTGACGCGATCCGTTGATCCGAGCCGGATGGGATCGGTCCCCGGCGCCGTGCTGCCGTCCGCGCCCGGAATGCCGGGCAGCGCACCGAAGTCGACACCCGGGAACTGGTCCACGATCCGCTCGGGCGATGCCATCGTCCGGTCGACGCCGGCGGTGATGTCGGCCGAAAGCACGCCGTTGCGATTGCCATCCTCGTAGACGGTGACGACATAGCCTGCGGCGTCGCGCGTGATCCGCAGCGCGGTGTCGCGGCTCCGCGCGATCGCCTGAGCGCGTGCCTGCTGGAGCCGCGCCGCGACGAAGCGGGCGGCAGCCGTCGTTCGCACGCCGTCGATGCCCGCGAGGAGTCCGGGCGCCGCCGCCGCCGCGAGCGTGGCGGCGACGCCGAGAACGAACACGAGCTCGATCAGGGAGAACGCCGCCACGTCGCCCTACTGCTGCGTCGCGGGGGCCGTGGAGCCCACGGTGATCTGCGTCCGGATCTTGAGGAACGCCTTTTCGCCGATCCCCTGAACGTTCATCAGTTCTTCAATCTTCTTGAAGGGACCGTTCTTCTGGCGGTACTCCAGAATCCGTGCGGCGGTTTTCGGGCCGACGCCGGGCAGCTGCTCGAGCTCCACGGCGCTGGCGGTATTGAGGTTCACCATGGCCGCCGGACGTCCAGCGGACGTCTCTGGCTTCGGCGTGGGCGCCTGCGCCGCCGGCTGCGAGACCAGGCTGGCGATGATCGCGACGAGCGTCAATCCTGTACGAAACATGGATCCTCCTTGGCGGGTGAACCCGGGCCACCGCTCCCACACGCGTGGGAGGTCGGGCCCCGCGGTGGGCGTGTGCGTGCGGCCCGGGCTGCCGGCCGTCAGGGCAAGCAGAGGGCCGCCGCCTGCGATCCGCACGCGACGCGCGAATGCGTTGACTGCCAAGGAGATGTCGAGCGAGCGCGGCGCAGGCAGGCGGACGCTGGTTGCGGACCGGGCGAAATCGACGCCGCGCGTTGTCGTGGCGCCAGAACGGCCGGCCGCCCGTGACCACACATGCGACGCAGCCAATGGATTCGTCCAGCATCACGAAGAGCAGAAGGACACGAAATCTATTGGGACCTTCGTGTCTTTCGTGAAGCTGGCTCAGACCACGACGTCGGCGCGGCACCAGTCGAGCGTGCGGCGAAGGCCCTCTTCGAGGCCGACGAGCGGCTCGTAGCCAAGCAGCGTCCTGGCCTTCGTGATGTCCGCCTGCGAGTCACGCACGTCACCCGCGCGCGGCTCCGCGTACACAGGCGCGATCGCCGTTCCGACGATGGCGTTCATGGTGCGGAGGAGCTGGTTGAGCGAGATGCGCCCCCCGGTGGCGACGTTGATCACCTCACCCGACGCGTCGGGCGCTTCGCACGCCCGCAGCACACCGTCGACGACGTTCGCCACGAAGGTGAAGTCGCGGGTCTGTTCGCCGTCGCCGTAGATGGTCGGCCGGCGGCCGGCGAGCAGTGCGGTCGAGAACAGCGAGATGACACCCAGGTACGGCGACCCCGGATCCTGGCGCGGGCCGAAGACGTTGAAGTAACGGATGGTGACTGTCTCGAGCCCGTACAGCCGCGTGAACATCCGGCAGTACTGCTCGCCGACCAGCTTCTGAAGCGCGTAGGGCGACAGCGGACCGGTCGGCATGTCCTCGCGCTTCGGGAGCGTGGCGTATCGCCGTAGGCCGACGACGACCCTGCGAACACGAGACGCCTGATCCCCGCGTCGCGCGCGGCGACCAGCACGTTGAGCGTGCCGTCGATGTTGGCGCGGTTCGAGGTGACGGGGTCCTTCACCGAGCGCGGCACCGACGGGATTGCCGCCTGGTGCAGGACATAGTCGACGCCCGTCATCGCCGCCCGGCAGGTGCCGGCATCGGCGATGTCGCCTTCGATGAATTCCACGGCGCCGAGATGATCGAGATTGCGACGCTTGCCGGTGCTGAGGTTGTCGAGCACCCGAACGCGGTGACCGCGCTTCGCAGCTCTTCCGCAAGATGGGAGCCGATGAAACCGGCGCCTCCCGTGACCAGGTAATGACTCATGCGGAGTGAACGTGCAAAGAGTGAGCCCGGCCGTTAGATGGCGGGGAAACCAGCGCGCGGAAAACTCGGCGTGATCCGGATGGCGTTGCCGTAGTACAGCTTCTTCAGAACTTGATCGGGAAGTCCGATGCCGTAGAGTTTCCAGAACGCGTGGTAATCGCGGTAATAGTCGAAGTACTCGTCATTGGTCTCGAATACCCGCCAGTAGTACGGGAACTCGTCCGGCTGGTAGCTGTCCTTCCCGAACAGGATCCGATCCTGGTACTTGACGAAGAACTCGTGCGCAGCGCGCGGCTGCCGGCCGATGTCGTAGAGCACGGCGCCGACCTCGCCGTACACGTTCGGGAACTGGTCGAACAGCTTGCCGAGCCGGCCCAGGTCGTGCGCGTGCCACCCGAGGTGGGCCAGTACCCAGACGGTGTTCGGATGACGCGCGATCAGCCGATCGCGCTCCGCCATCAGCTCCTGGAACGACGGATAGCGCGATCGATCCATGTAGCGCCGATCGGGATACAGCGCCAGCTCCAGCCAGCGTTCGTTGCGGTAGTCGAGCGGCTCGAAGAACTCCGCGGGATCCGCCATGTGCATCAGCACCGGCACCTTGAGCCGCGCCGCCGTTTCCCACACCGGATCGAGCTCCGGATCGTCGAGCTTCAGGCGCGATCCGTCGGCCTTCTTCACCGTGAGGCCGAAACTCTTCATCAGTTCGCCGACGCCCAGCGCCCCGGCCTTGACGTCGGCCTCGAGCTGCGCCGCGATCTTCGGCCCCGAGCCAGGCCCCACGTTGCGCAGGTCGAGCCCGGTGAACATCACCATCCGCCCTTTGTAGCGGCTCGCGGCAATCGCATCGAGCGCCGGCTTGATCCCCGCACTCGACGTCGCGTTCGCGTTGACCATCACCTGGAGGTTCAGGGGACCCATCGTGTCGCCGACCGTGTTCACGTCGGCGGCCGACATCGAGCGCGGCGGGTGGTGGTGGAAGTCGATGACGGGGAATTTCGCCCGCGGCACCGGGTGCTCGGGCACGACCAGCGTCGAGCGCGGTTTGTACTCGCGGATCGTCGGCGGCTTGAGCTCCGGCTCCCGCCCTTCAGCGGGACGCGGCGCCAGCTGCCCCGGGGGCAGCTGCTGCGCGCCGGCGTAGGTCAGGGACACCACGCCGAGAGCCGCGGCGAGAATCGCGATGCGGGTCATAAAAGTTCGCAGCAAGCCGTAAGCCGAATTCTGTTCCCTTCGACGCGGCGCTTTCGCGCCCCGCCTCAGGGTGACGATCATTCCTCTAGCTCCGCCATTACTGGCGGACTCAAGCGACCTACCCGGAAGCACCAGACGGGCCGTCTGGTCCGGCTTTCACCGGGCGCTCCCCTATTTGGTCTTGCTCCGTGCGGGGTTTTGCCTGCCACCCGTGTTGCCACGGGCGCGGTGCGCTCTTACCGCACCTTTTCACCCTTGCTTGCCCGCCACCGAAGCAGCGGACGTCAGCTGTATATTTTCTGTGCCACTTTCCTTCGGGTTGCCCCGACCGGGCGTTACCCGGCGCACTGCCCTGCGGAGTTCGGACTTTCCTCCCACCCTCGCCCGCAAAAGGCGGCTAAGGCGGACGATCGTCTGGCTCGCTGCGAAGACCGAATTGTACTACCCGTCGGTCTCCTGCGAGATCTGGTACTGCTCGAGCTTCTTGTAGAGGTTGCTGCGCGGCGTGTCGATCACCTCGGCGGTCTTCGAGATGTTCCAGCCGTTTTCGCGCAGCTTGGCGACGAGATACGCCCGCTCGGCGGTGTCCTTGAACTCGCGCAGCGTGCCGCCCGCCGACGGCGCGTCCACCTGCGGCGCCGGCCGCGCGGGCGTGCCGGTCCCGCCGCCGCCTGGATTGCGAATGACGCCCGGCAGGTCGGTCACGTCGATCGTGTCGCCCGGGGTCATGATGATCAGCCGCTCGACGGTGTTCCGCAGCTCGCGGATGTTCCCCTTCCACCGGTATCGCTGCAGCGCCTCCAGCGCCGCCTGCGTGATGCGGCTGCGGCCGCGCGTTGTTCTCGCGGCTGAAGTAGTCGATGTAGTGGCGGACCAGCAGCGGGATGTCCTCGGGCCGCTCGCGCAGCGGCGGCACGTGGATCGGGATCACGGCCAGCCGGAAGTACAGGTCCTCGCGGAAGTGCCCCTTCTCGATCTCCTCCTCGAGGTTCTTGTTGGTCGCCGCGATCACCCGGACGTCGACCTTGATCGTCCGCGCCGACCCGAGCCGCTCGACTTCGCCCTCCTGCAGCACGCGCAGCACCTTGGCCTGCGTCTTGGCGCTCATGTCGCCGACTTCGTCGAGGAAGATCGTGCCGCGGTCGGCCTGCTCGAACTTGCCGACCTGCTTTTCGGTGGCGCCGGTGAACGACCCCTTCTCGTGGCCGAACAGCTCCGACTCGATCAGCTCCTCGGGAATCGCCGCGCAGTTCACCTGCACGAACCGCTCGCGGCTGCGCAGGCTGTTGCGATGGATCGTGCGCGCGACCAGCTCCTTGCCGACGCCGCTCTCGCCCTGGATCAGCACCGTCGCGTTGGTCGGCGCGGCGCGGCCGACGGCGCGCCATCACCTGCTGCAGCGCCGGCGCTGTCGCCGATCATCTGGTGGCGGACCTCGACCGCCTTCTTGAGCGTGCGGTTCTCGTCGCGCAGCCGGCGCTGGTCGAGCGCGTTGCGCAGGCTGACGAGCACGCGGTCGCTCGCGAACGGCTTCTCGATGAAGTCGAACGCGCCCTTCTTGGTCGCTTCGACCGCGGTGCTGATCGTGCCGTGGCCCGACACGACGATCACCGGCAGCGTTTCGTTCATCGCGCGCAGTCGATCGAGCACCTCGAGGCCGTCCATGCCCGGCATCTTGACGTCGAGCAGCACGAGATCCGGCGCCTCGCGCTCGGCGAGCGCCAGGCCTTCCTGGCCGGTCGCCGCGCCGATGAACTCGTAGCCTTCGTATTCGAGCGTCATCCTCAGCGAGTCGCGGATCGCCGGCCTCGTCGTCGATGACCAGGATGCGTGATTTGGGCATGGGCGGTCGGATGTTCAGCGCTCGTCGATCCGGACCGTCTTCAGCTGGCGCTGGCCGACGTTCGGGCATGAAGATGTACAGCGTGAGGACGTCGCCCGGGCGGACGCTGCGCGGCGATGCGGCGGTAGTCGGCGACCGAGACGATCGGCTTGCGATTGATCTCGAGGAGCACCGTGCCGCGCTGCACGTCGGCGTCGAACGAGGCGCTCAGCGGCTCGACCCGCGTGATCAGCACGCCGCGGGTATCGCTCGGCAGGCGCAGCCGGTTGAACGCGGCGGCATCGAGATCGCGAACGGTCAGCCCGAGCAGCCCGTCCTGGTCGCTGCCCGGCGTCGCGGGCTGCGCCGTGTCGCTGCGGCGGTTGCGCACCTCGGCGTCGCGCGCCGGGCGCTCGGCCAGCTTGCACCGTCAACGGCTGAACTCGCGGCCGTCGCGCAGGACCCGCAGCTGCGCTGCGCGTCCCCGGCGCCTTGCTCCGCGATCGCCTCGATCAGCTCCTCGTCGCTGCCGACGTCGCGCCGTCGAACGACAGGATCACGTCGTAGGGGCGCAGGCCCGCGCGCTCGGCCGGCGAGCCAGCGGTGACGTCCTGCACCAGCGCGCCGCGCGTCGACCGGCAGGTCGCAGCGAGCGCTGCAGGTCCGCGATCGATGTCGCGCAGGCCGACGCCGATGTAGCCGCGCGAGACCCGCCCGCGCGCGCGCAGCTGCGGCAGGATCGCCGCCGCGCCGTTGATCGGGACCGCAAAGCCGATGTTGCTCGCGCGCGAGCTGATCGCCGCGTTGATGCCGATGACCTCGCCGCGCGAGTTGATGAGCGGTCCGCCGCTGTTGCCGAAGTTGATCGCCGCGTCGGTCTGGATGTAGTTGTCGAGGCTGGGGTCGAACAGCTTGCGCCCGAGGAAGCTGACGACGCCGACCGTGACGGTGTGCTCGTAGCCGAGCGGGTTGCCGATCGCGCAGACCCACTCGCCCATCCGCAGCGTCGACGAATCGCCGAGCGGCGCGACCGGAAGGCCGCGTCTGGCCGTCCACCTTGATCAGCGCGATGTCGGTGTCGGGATCGGCGCCGATGCACGCGCGCCCGCAGCGTGCGGCCGTCCGACAGCTTGACGACGATCCGCTCGGCGCCGTCGATGACGTGATAGTTCGTGAGGATGCTGCCGTCGGCGTCGATGATGAAGCCGCTGCCCGCGCCGCGCCGCGGCGTGTCGCCGCGCGTGGTCCGTCGAACAGCTCAGGCGAATCGGGGATCCGAGCGGCCGGCGGCGCCGCGAGCCGTCGGACGACGACGGCGCCGCTGCGTCGTGGCATCGATGTTCACCACCGCCGGGTTGATGCGCTCGACGACGTCCGCGAAGTTGACGAGCGATGCGACGGCGCGTCCGCGGCGCGGAAGTCACCGTCGGGCGGACGCGGCGGCGTCGGCGGTCGTCCGCGGTGACGCTCGGGCGCAGGAACCCGCCCGGCGACGATCGCGCCGACCAGGAAGGCGACGACGCGGTCAGCGCGACGCGTGACGATGGTGAACCGTCGCGATCATCGGCGTCCGTGTTTCATTATAAGAGCCAGAAACGCTTGCTCATCCAGCGTTTCCACGCCAAGCTGCCTGCGCTTTCTCGAGCTTGCTGCCAGCGTCGCTCGCCGGCGACCACGATACGTCGTCTTCTTGCTGACCGAGCCGGACACCTTGGCGCCCGAGCCGCTCGAGCGCCGCCGGTCGCCTCCTCCCGCGACATCGCCGCCAGCGTGCCGGTGAGCACGAAGACCTTCCCCGCCAGCGGACCGGGCTCGTTGGATGGCTCCGGCGCCTGACTGTCCATGTTCACGCCGGCCGCCGTCAGACGCTCGACGAGCGCGCGATTCCGCGGCTCGTCGGCGAACGCGCGAACCGACGCGGCCACGACCGGCCCGATCTCCGGCACCGACTGCAGCATGTCGATGGAGCGCGTCCAGCAGGCGATCCATGGTCCGGAAGTGCCGCGCGAGCGTGGCCGCGGCCTTCTCGCCGACGTGGCGGATGCCGAGGGCGTAGATCAGCCGCGAGAGATCGTTCGCCTTGCTCCGCTCGATCTGCTCGATGACGTTGCGTCCGACCTTGCCCAGCTTCCGCGGGCGCGCCTTCTCGGAATGCGGCTCGCGCGGCGTGACGACGAGGTTCTCGAGCTGCGCGGCGTCGAGGCGGTAGATGTCGGCGAAGTCGCGGACCAGGTCCTGCTCGAGACAGCTGATCGACCAGCGACTCGCCCAGCCCCTCGATGTTCATCGCCGACCGCGACGCGAAGTGCTCGAGGCTCCGGCGCACGCGTGCCGGGCACGAGCTGTTCTCGCAGCGCCAGACCACTTCCTCTTCATCGCGGTGCAGGACGCTCCCGCACACCGGGCACACGGACGGCATCTGCCACGCCTCGCTGCCCCTCGGGATGCGGCAGGATCGCCTTGACCACCTTCGGGATGACGTCGCCGCCCTTCTCGATCAGCACGCGGTCGCCCTCGCGCAGATCCTTGCGCGCGACGTCTTCGGCGTTGTGAAGCGTCGCCATCGAGATCGTGGACCCGGCGAGGAACACCGGCTCGAGCACGGCGTACGGCGTCACGGCGCCCGTGCGCCCGACGTTCACCTCAATCTGCCGCAGGACGGTCGTCGCCTGCTGGGCGGGGAACTTGAACGCCGTCGCCCAGCGCGGGAACTTGGCGGTCGTGCCGAGCCGCTGCCGCAGCGCGAGGTCGTCCACCTTGATGACGACGCCGTCGGTGTCGAACTCGAGCGACCGGCGCTTCTCGGCCCACTCCTCGCAGAACGCGACCACGGCGTCGATGCCTGGCGCAGCGCGGCCAGTGCTGCTCGACCGGCAGCCCCCACTGCCGGAGGTTCGTCAGCACCTCTGCGTGACTCGCGCCGGTGGTCGTCTCCGCCTCGTCGCCCGGTTTCACCAGCTGATAGATGAACGCTGCCGAGCCCGCGCTTCGACACCAGCGCCGGATCCAGGTTGCGCATCGTGCCGGCGGCCGCGTTCCGCGGGTTGGCGAACAGCGGCTCGCCGGCGGCTTCGCGCTCGCGGTTCATGCGCTCGAACGCCGCGCGCGGCAGGATACACCTCGCCGCGCGACTTCGAACCGGGTGCCGGCGCGTCCGCGCAGACGCAGCGGCACGGCGCGAATCGTGCGGACGTTGCGGTCACCTCTTCGCCCCGCTGCCGTCTCCGCGCGTCGCGCCGCGCACGAGCGCGCCGTCCTCGTAGGTCAGCGCGATGCTCAGGCCGTCGATCTTGAGCTCGGCGACGTAGGCGACCGGCTGCTCGCCGAGCCCGGCGCCCTTGCGCACGCGCTCGTCGAACGCGCGAAGCTCGTCGTCGTTGTAGCGTTGTCGAGGCTGAGCATCGGCACGAGGTGCTCGACGGTCTGGAAGCCCTCGACCGGGCGGCCGGCCACGCGCTGCGTCGGCGAGTCCGGTGTGACGAGATCGGGATGCTCGGCCTCGAGGCGTTCGAGCTCGTGCAGCAGCGCGATCGAACTCCTCGTCGGAGACCTCGGGATCGTTGTGGATGTAGTAGCGCTCTTCGTGGTGGCGGATGGCGTCGCGCAGCTGGCGGAGCCGTTCTTCAGGAGGGGGATCGACAACGACACTCACCAGAGTGTAGCCACGAATATGGTGGCCGGGACGGGTTCGAGGGTCAGCGGTCGCGCGAGAGCACGTAGTCGGGGAGCGCCAGCAGCGCATCCCGCTCGGAGCTTGGCGGGAACACGTGCAGCGGCTTCTTCGCCCGCTCGGCGTACTCGACGGCGCGCCGCGAGGCGTAGTCGATCGACCGGTGCTCCTTCAGCAGCGCCAGCAGCTCGCTCCACTGCTCTTCGGTCGCCGTGCGCGAGGCGATGATCTCGCGGACGATCTCGCCGCCCGGTGATCGCGCTGCTGCAGCAGGTGGATGAGCGGCAGCGTCATCTTGCCTTCGCGCAGGTCGGCGCCGACCGGCTTGCCGAGCGCGGCGAAATCGCCGGTGAAATCCAGCAGATCGTCGACGAGCTGGAACGCGATGCCCAGGTTGAAGCCGTACTGCTGCAGCGCCTGCTCCTGCTCGCGGCTCACCTGCCCGAGCATGCCGCCGATCTGCGCGCAGCCGCCGAACAGGTAGGCCGTCTTGCGCCGGATGATGTCGAAATGCTCGTCTTCGGTGATCTCCGCGTCGCCGTTCTTCGTGAGCTGATACAGCTCGCCCTCGATCATCCTCAGCGTCACGTCGCACAGCACGCGGACGATGTCGAGCGTGTCGTGCGTGAGGGCGAGCGCCATCGACTTGATGTACAGGTAGTCGCCGAGGAGCACGGTGATGTCGTTGCCCCAGCGCGAGTGCACGGCCATGCGGCCGCGTCGCAGCTCCGACTCGTCGATGATGTCGTCGTGGACGAGCGTGGCGGTGTGGATGAACTCGACGCCGCCGCGATACAGCACCGCGCGGTCGCCGGTGTAGCCGCCGATGCGCGCCGCCATGAGGAGCACCGCCGGACGCACACGTTTGCCGCCGCTCGTCTGGATGTAGCGGCCGATCTTCGGGATCAGATCGACCTGCGATTCGACCTGACGACCGAACTCGCGATCGACCAGCTCGAGGTCGGCGCGGATCGGCTCGAAAATCTGCGAGAGTGCCGGTGTTTTTTCCACGTAGTTCAGGTAGGACTTTATCACGGCCGGAACAGCCTGTGAAAGTTCGCTGTCGTCGCGCGCGCCAGCTCTTCCACCGTATGTCCCATGACGTTTGCGAGCGAGTCCGCGACGTGCACCACGCGGGCCGGTTCGTTGCGCTTGCCGCGATGCGGCACCGGTGCGAGGAACGGGCTGTCGGTCTCGACGAGCAGCCGATCGAGCGGCACGAGCTTCGCCGTGTCGCGCAGCTCGCCAGCTTTCGGGAACGTGACGATCCCGGCAAAGGAGATGTAGAAGCCGAGATCGAGCGCCGCGCGCGCCAGTTCCGGCGTGCCCGTGAAGCAGTGCAGGACACCGCGAAGGGCGCCGCCCCCTGCCTCCGCAGGATATCCATCGTGTCGTCATCGGCCTCACGCGTGTGGATGATCACGGGCAGATCCAGTTCGCGGGCCACGCCGATCTGCGCGCGAAACACCTCGTGCTGCACCGGCCGCGGCGAAAAGTCGTAGTGGTAGTCCAGCCCGATCTCGCCCACCGCCCTGCGCCTGCGGCGTCGCCCTGATCTGGTCACGCACGAGCGTCGCCGCCGCAGCGGGGTCCGCGGCGAAGGTGTGCGCAGCGTGCGGGTGCACGCCGACAGCGACGCGCAGTTCGGGCCAGAGCGCGTGCGCCCGTGCGGCCTGCGCCGCCTCCTGTGCGTTGCCCGCCTCCAGGATGACCAGCACGCGCTCGAGCCCCGCGGTCCTGGCCCGCGCCACGACCGCGTCGAGATCCGCGCTGAAGACTTCGTCGGCCAGATGACAGTGCGAGTCGATCACTGCAGACCCGACGGCAGGCGCGGCGACCGGAGCAGCTCGACGAACAGCTCCCATCGCCTGGCGGGATTGTCGGCAGTCCCCCCTTGGCGCTCGATGTAGCCGCGCACGAGGTCCTGTCCGAGGTTGTAGTTGATCACGTAGCTCCGGAAATCGTCCATGAACCGCGTCCGCTGCTCCGCACGCGGCTTCGACATGAGCGCAAACCGCATCAGCCAGTCCGCCGCCGCTGCCCGATCGATCTCGCCATCGAGATAACGGCGCGCAGCTTCGTTGCCGGCGTACGACAGCCGCTCCACTTTCTCCGCCACGTCGCGAAATCGTCCGTACTCGGCCGGGTCCAATCCTGCAATCGGGAACAGCACCTCACGTTCGAAGTCCGCGCGCTCGCCGGCGGGAAGGGCCACCTCGATGCCGAAGTTCGCGGTGCCTTCCGCGATGAGCGACTGCGGCGAGAACAGCGGGTAAACGGTCAGCTCCACCCAGCCCCGCTCGCGGACCAGATGGTGCTCGAGGAGTGCGTTGTAGACGTGGTGCCCGGGATATCCCTCGTGGAAGGCAAGGTCCACGGCGCGGTCGATGAAGATCGGCAGATCCATGTTCACCTGGATCAGGCTGTGAAACGCGCCCTTGTACCAGTTGTAGGCGCTCCACGACTTGTTGGTGACGTATTCGATGGTGAAGCTCTCGCCACCGGGCAGCGGTGTGTGTGCGAGCGTGCGCGCCCGGCTCTCCTCGATCGCGCGCTCGAAGACCGCGGCCACCCGCTCCTGGGGGATCACGAAGCGCTCGCGGAACGCCTCGTAGCGCGCGAGCAGCGGGCCGTCGCCCGGCAGCAGCTCCGACAGCTCCTCGAGCACGGTCGCGAAGTCCGCCTCGGTGTGCACGGGGGCGACCGCATCGTAGAGCGCGGCCGACTCCTCGTCGAACGACAGCTTTGCGCCAGTGAGCATCCGCACGCGCGTCCGCAACGCCTCGAGCTGGCGCACCAGGAACTGCTGCCGGAGGCTGGTGAGCTCGTCGCCGCCGGGCGGCCGCGCAACGGCGGTCTCGATCAGGCGTGTCGCTTCATCGGCGATGCCGGCGAGCGGGCGCTTGTCGCGCTCAACCTGCTGGAGCCACTCGGCCGGTCCGTAGTAGGCATCGACGTATGCGGGCTCGTGCTGGCCGACGGCCAGCACGAGCTGCACGTATCCGCGTGCGATGTCGTCCAGCGCCGAGCGACCCGCCGCGACTGCAGGTGCCGCACCAAGCGGCGCCTGGGGGGCGGTCATGCGTTCACTCCGCGGTGGTCGGATCGATGATCGTCCGCACGCGCGCAACGCTGTTGGCCGGGAAGCCGCCCTTGGCCGCGTGCTCGCGGACCGACTTCTCGTCCGGCGCATTGTAGATGCAGTAGACCTTGTCGTCGGTCACGTAGCTGTGGACCCACTGGATCTGGGGCCCCATGCTGGTGAGCACACCGCACGACGTCTGCGCGATGGCATGGAGCTGATCGGCCGACAGCTTGCCCGCTCCCGGAATTTCCCGCTCGATCACGTACTTCGGCATACATCCTCCAACGAGGGTTCAACCTGAGCCGTATGAACTCTACCGCACTCGCGAGCCCGGCGGCAGCGGCTCCTCGAAGCTGACCAGCGTCGGCTTGCCGCCCTCGGCGCTTCCGGCGAGGACCATTCCGTTCGAGTCGATTCCCATCAACTTCGCGGGCTTGAGGTTGAAGACGATCGCGATGGTCCGGCCGACGAGCGCCTCGGGCTCGTAGGCCTCGGCGATGCCGGCGACGATCGTCCGCTGATCGACCCCTGTGTCCACCAGCAGCTTCAGCAGCTTCTTCGACTTTGGCACGCGTTCGGCGCTGAGCACCTTCGCGACGCGCAGATCCACCTTCATGAACTCGTCGATTGAGATGCAGCTCCGCGGTCGCTGCCGCGGCCTGGGCGGCGGGTGCGACGGGTGCGGCAGATGCGACAGGTGCAGCTACCGCCGCAGCCTGGCCGGCGTCCGCGGGTGCGGCGCTGGTGGACGCGGCAGGCTGCGGCGCGCCGCCAGCCTGCCCTGACGAACCGGGCGTGTCGTTTGCCATCTCTCTCAAGTTCCTCCACTGAAAGCTCGATGCGCGGGAACAGCGGCGCGGGCTCGCCAATCGGCGTGCCCGGCGCGAGATGCCCCGGCGCGCAGATGTTTCCCAGGACTTCGGCGCTGGCACCTGTCCCAGCATCGCCAGCGTCCGATCGGCGGCCGACGGCATGAACGGCCGCAGCAGCTCCGCGATGACGCGGAGGGCGTCTGCCGGCACGTACAGCGACGTCTCGAGCTCCGCCCGCCGTTCCGGCGCCTTCGCCAGCTTCCACGGCTCGCGCGCGACGATGTAGCGGTTCGTGGCGCCGACGAACTCCCAGATGTCGCGCAGCGCGGCGCTGAGCTGAAAGGCCGAGACCGCGCTCCTCACGCTCGCTGACCAGCACATCGGCGGCGGCGGTCAGCTGCTGCTCCTCGGGCCGCGCCAACAGGCCGCGATCCGGAGCGGGCATGCGCCCCTCGCAGTACCGATGGACCATCGTCGTCACGCGGCTCACCAGGTTGCCGAGGTCGTTCGCGAGGTCGGCGTTGTAGCGCGTGAGGATCGCCTCGTCGGTGAAGCTCGCGTCCTGGCCGAAGACCATCTCGCGAAACACGAAGTAGCGGACCGCGTCGAGCCCGAACCGTTCGATGTAGTCGCGCGGCCGCACGACGTTGCCCTTCGACTTCGACATCTTCGCGCCGTCCATGAGCCACCAGCCGTGGCTCACGATCTGGCGCGGCAGCGGCAGCTCCGCCGCCAGCAGGAACGCCGGCCAGTAGATCGCGTGCTGGCGGACGATCTCCTTGCCGATCAGGTGCACGTCGGCGGGCCAGTAGTGCGCGAAGCGCGCGGCGTCCGCCGGGTCGTCGGAGCCGTAGCCGACGGCGGTCATGTAGTTGGTGAGGGCGTCGAACCACACGTACATCACGTGTGCCGGATCGTCGGGAACCGGGATGCCCCACGTGAACGACGTCCGGCTGACGCTCAGGTCCTCGAGGCCCGCCTCGAGGAACGACAGCATCTCGTTGCGGCGGTCTGGCCGGCGTGACGAAGTCCGGATTGGCGCTGGTAGTGATCGAGCAGCGGCTGCTGGAACGCCGACAGGCGGAAGAAATAGCTCTCCTCGGCAATCTTCTCCACCGCGTTGCCGCAGAGCGGACAGCGGCCGTCCACCAGCTGCGTCTCCGGCACGAACACTTCGTCGACGGTGCAGTACCAGCCCTCGTACTTGTCCTTGTAGATGAAGCCGCGATCGCGCACGCGGCGCCACAGCGCCTGCGCGGCGGCGTAGTGCCGCGGCTCGGTCGTGCGGATGAAGTCGTCGTTCGATGACGTTGACTTGCCGGCAGCAGGTCGCGGAACTTCTGCGCGATCGCGATCGGCGAACGCCTTCGTCGGTACGCCCGGACTTCTGCGCCGCCCGCTCGACCTTCTGGCCGTGCTCGTCGGTGCCGGTGAGGAAGAACACGTCGTCCCCCATCAGCCGGTGCGCCCGGGCGACGGCGTCGGCCACCATCGTCGTGTACGCGTGCCCGAGATGCGGCTCGGCGTTGATGTAGTAGATCGGCGTCGTGATGTAGAAGCGGCTCACGATTGACCTGTTCACAGTGCGGGCGGCGCTGGCGGCGCCCGTACGCCGTGCATGCAGCGCGATCGCCTGCACGTCCTTCACGGCAACGGTTGTGCGAGCGCGCCAGCGCCGCACAGTCGTCGAATTCGGGCACGGCGTTGACGACCCGGCCGTCGCGCCAGGCGCAGCTTGAACCGCACCGGCCCGAGCGGCGTCTCCACCGTGACGATCTCGCGCTGCAGGCACTCGCGCTCGACCTCGCGTGTAGCGAAGGCCGATCGTCGTCGTCTCGCGGAAGATCGATGTCGGCGAGCGCTCGATCGCAGCTCCGGCGGCGCCACGACCGTGAGCAGCGTGCCCGGGCCGGTTCTTCTTCATCTGCACCGGCACGTAGAACACCTCCAGCGCGCCGGCGGCATAGAGCCGCTCCATCGCCGACGCCGAAGAGCTGCGGGTTCATGTCGTCGATCTCGCACTCGATGACGGTGACGCGATCGCCGTGGACCGGCTCGGCGGCCCGGCCGATCGAGGAGCCGCAGCACGTTCGGCGTCCCGGGGTTGTCGCGGTCGCCGGCGCCGTAGCCGATCCGCTCGATCGACATCGCCGGCACGGCGCCGAACGACGGACGCGTAGGCTGTGGCGATCAGCGCGCCGGTCGGCGTGACCAGCTCCTTCTGCACCGGTCCGCTGTAGATGGGCGCGTCGCCGAGCAGCTTCAGCGTGGCCGGCGCCGGCACCGGGAACAGCCCGTGCGCCGACTGCACCATGCCGCCGCCGACGTTCAGCGGCGAGCAGACGATGCGGTCGGCGCCGGCCCATTCGAGCGCGAACACGGCGCCGACGATATCGATGATCGAGTCGAGCGCGCCGACCTCGTGGAGGTGCACCTTCTCGACCGGCATCTGGTGGATCGCGGCCTCGGCCTCCGCCAGCCGCTGGAACAGCGCTTTGGCCCGCTCGCGGCCCGCCGGCCGACAGCGCCGACCGCGTCGATCAGCCGGAAAATCTCCGCGAGCAGGCTGCGATGGCGTGCGCCTCGCATGGCTGTGCGAGCGATGCATGCGAGTCCGTGGTGCGCGTGCGATGGGAGTCGCACGCCTGCGATGCGCGTGCGGAGTGCGTGTGCCGCATGCCGTGCGCGTGATCGTCCGCTGCGTGCGACGGCATGCGCCGCCGCCGTGCGTCGCTCGTGCACGACGAACTTGGTCGCCGACACGCCGGCGCGCAGCACGCGTTCGCGTCCGACGTCGAAGCCGGACACAGCCAGGCTGCCGAGCGCGCGCTGCAGATCGTCGAGCGGCAGGCCGGCATCGAGAAACGCGCCGAGCACCATGTCGCCCGAGATCCCGGAGAAGCAATCGAAGTACAGCACGCGAGACACTCAGAGTCGCCCCATCTCCTTGAAGCTGCAGTACCGCGCATCGCCGAGCACGATGTGATCCACGAGGTCGATGCCCATCAGCGTGCCCGCCGCCGCCAGCCGCCGCGTCAGCTCGACATCGTCCGGACTCGGGCTCGGATCGCCGGAGGGATGATTGTGGAAGACGACGATCGCCGCCGCGGCGCCGAGCATCGCCTCGCGAAACACGTCGCGCGGCTGCACGATCGGTCGTGTTCAGCGTGCCCGAGGCCACGATCGTCGTCCGGAGCACGCGGTGCTTGCTGTCGAGCAGCACGACGCCGAACTGCTCCGCCGGCCGCGAGCCGAAGGCCGGCAGCAGGTACGCCGCCGCATCGCGCGGCGTCCGCAACTGGACGCGCGCGCCCGGCGCGTGCGCCAGCGTCCGCCGTCCGAGCTCGAGCGCCGCCACGACCTGCGCCGCCTTCGCGCGCGCCCGATGCCCGCGACCTGTGGCGAGATCGTCCGCAGGTCGATCGCGCCAGGCCGTGCAGGCCGCCGCGCGCGCTTCAGCAGCTCGTTGGCGACGTCCAGCGCGTCGCTGCCCCGCACATCCGCTGCCGAGCACCAGCGCGACGAGCTCGTTGTCGCCGAGCGCCGCCGCGCCGTGGCGCAGCAGCTTTTCGCGCGGACGATCGTCGGGCGACAGGTCTTTCATCGTACTACAGCGCAAGATCGGAACGCGTATACTGCCGATGATGTCGTTGCGCGCGTCGATCGTCCTGCCTCGTGCTCATCGTCTTGCGTCTTGCTCACTTTCAGTTCGGCTGCGGCGGCGAACCTCCGGACAAGGAAATGCAGCAGGCCCAGGGCGCGATCGACGCCGCGCGCGCCGCCGGCGCCGACCAGTACGCGCCCGAGGAATTCACGGCCGCGCAGACGGCGCTCAAGCACGCCGAACGACGCGGTCGCGCAGCGCGACTATCGGCTCGCCCTGAACCATGCGCTCGACAGCCGCGAACGCGCGCAGAACGCCGCGAAGATGGCGGCCGACGGCAAGGCGGCCGCGCGCGTCGACGCCGACCGCGCGCTCACAGCGGCGGCCCAGACGCTGGCAGAAGCGACAACGCAGTCGAAGGCCGCTGAGGCCGCGAAGACGTCGCGCGCCCGTCGCGCTGCGCCGCGCCGCGCAAGACGATCGACGCTGCACGAGCGGCAGGTGCAAGAAGCGCGCACAGCGTTCGAGCGCGGCGACTATCTCGACGCGACCGCTCGCGGCGAAGGCCGCAACCGCGCCAATTCACGACGGCGTTGACAGGCCATCGACGCGGCCCGCGCGCCGCCAGCGGCGCCGTCAGCCGTCTCGCTGAAGCTGCGCCACGCAGAAATCGCCCCGCCTGGCCGACATCGGCCGCTCACGCTGAGCCGACATGCTGGCGTACGGCCATCGAGATCGGATCGCCGAAGCCTACACGTCGACCGCACCGGCAGTTGCCGGAGCCACTCGCCCTTCGCAGAGGACCTCGGCCCAGCCGGTCAGGTAGACGCTGTCCTCGCGCCACTCCACGCGCTGCGGCCCGCCAGGCGCGATGACCTCCGCGTCACGCGCCGCACCGCCGAACGCCGCCGCCGCCGACGAGCGCCGCGCACGATCCGGTCCCCGACGACGAGGTCGGCCCGACGCCGCGCTCCCAGATCCGGATGCGGACGCGCGACGGCGACTTCGACGTGGGCGAACTCGACGTTGGTGCCCTCGGGAAACAGCGGGATGACGCTCGAGCGCCGCGCCCGAGCCGCTGGAAGCGCTCGTCGTCCGGCAGCGGTCCGAGCACGCACGCCTGCGGGTTGCCGATGTTCAGCACGACGACGTCGAACCGTCTCGCCGCCGGCGGCGAGCTGCGCCTGGCGCAGATCGGCCGGCAGCCCCATCGCGGCGCGAAACGTCTGACGTGACGCCCTCCGCGACCGATCCGCGTCAGATCGCTTCGATGCCGCCCTCGGTCTCGATCGTCAGGTGCAGCGGATCGGCCGATCGTCGTCCGCGCGAGCAGCGCGCCGAGGGCGCGCACGCCGTTGCCCGACACCTCGGCTCGGCTGCCGTCGGCGTTGAACAGCCGCATCGCCGCGCCGCTGCGGCGTCGGCTCGTAGACGATCAGGCCGTCGGCGCCGATGCCCGTGTGCCGATCGCACATCTCGCGCGCCAGCGCGATCGAGCGCGCCCGCCGGCCACGTCGGCTGCTGCGCACGTAGAGGAAATCGTTGCCGTAGGCGTGGGCCTTGGCGAATGCGGATCATTGTGCCGGCAGATCACTTCCTGCAGAACGCGAGCAGATGCCAGCCGAACCGCCGGACGAGCGCCGCGGCAGCAGGTTGAACGTGCCGACGAACAGCGCCGTTGTAGACCGCGCCCTTCCACCCGCCGTGCAGGCGCGACTTCACCGGAAACCGCTCGGGCACGATGCGCACGTCGCTGAAACCCGCGCAGCAGCTGCTTGAACTCGCCGATGCTGAACTTCAGCAGCACCGGGGCATCGTCGTGCTCGAGGCCGACCTTCATCAGCTTCGACAGCGCGTTCAGCCACGAGACGCGGTTGTAGACCTGGAAGACCGCCTCGCCGCCGGGCTTCAGCACGCGCCGGCACTTCGTCCACCAGGCGCTGCGGATCGGCGGTGTACTGCACGACGCCGTGCGCGTAGACCAGGTCGAAGGTGTCGTCGGGGAACGGCAGCTGCTCGCCGTTGGCGACCTGGAACGTCGCCCTGGAGCCCCTGCTGCGCGAAGTTCGGCGCGCGCCAGCTCGATGGCCGACGCGGCGAGGTCGACGCCGGTCACGATCGCGCCGCCCTTGGCGAACCGCGCCAGATCGACGGCGGCGCCGCAGCCGACCTCGAGCACCGCCTTGCCCGCGGTAGCCGTCGAAGTCGACCAGCCGCAGCAGATGATGCAGCTTCTCGAAGTGATACTGATCGAGATCGTCGAAGAACCCGCGCGAGCCGACCGGATGCCTGGTGATCTCGAGATCGTGGATGTGCCGTTCCCAGTAGGCGCGGACTTCGTCGATGGTCGCCACGCGGATACTATAACGTGAGCTCTCGAGCCGCCCTCAATGACGCAACCGCTGCACCGCTCCCTCGATCGCCTGGAGACACGTTCGACCTGCTGGTCGTCGGCGGCGGCATCTACGGGCTGACCGATCGCCTGCGACGCCGCGCAGCGCGGGCTGTCGGTGGCGCTCATCGAGCGGAACGACTTCGGCAGCGGCGCCTCGTTCAACCACCTGCGCACGATCCACGGCGGGCTGCGCTACCTGCAGACGCTCGACATCGCGCGGGCCCGCGAGTCGATCCGCGAGCGCCGCACGCTCGCGCGCATCGCGCCGTGGGCGGTCCGGCCGCTGCCCTTCGTGCTGCCGCTGACCCGTTCGCTCACGAGGGGGCCAGCCGCCATGCGAGCCGGCTTCCTTCTCGACTCGATCATCGCGGCCGACCGCAACAAACACGTTCCAGAGACGCACGTTCTTCCGGCAGGGCGCGTCATCGACCGCGACCTGGCGCGCAGCCGGTTTCCCGAACTCCAGGCGCTCGACATCGCTGGCGCTGCCGTGTGGCACGACTACGTCACCGTCGATGCCGACAGGCTTACGCTCGCCTGGGCGCTGTCCGCCGCCTCCCATGGCGCGGTCCTCGCCAACTATGTCGACGCCACAGCGCTCCTGGCGCAGGACGGGCGCGTCACCGGTGTGGAGGCAACCGACAGGGTGTCGGGTCGCAACATCCGGATCGCCGCCAGAACCGTGGTCAACGCCGCCGGTGCCGGCATCGACCGGCTACTCGCCCCGTTTCACGCCGAGACCCGCGTCCCGCTGCTCCAGGCGGCGAACGTCGTCACAACGCGTCCCGCCCCCGCCGCCGCCCTCGGCGGACGCAGCCGCTCGGGACAGACGCTGTTCGTCGTGCCGTGGCAGGGGCGCGCGGTCTTCGGCACGTGGGAATCGCCCGCGACCTGTGCCCCGGGCGATACGACGGTACGCCAGGAGGATCTGCTCTCGTTTCTCGATCAGCTGAACGAGGCGTTTCCGACCTTCTCGCTCACGATTGACGACGTGGCCCTGGTGCACCGCGGCGTGGTGCCGGCGCACGTGAGCGCGAACGGCACACCGGGGCTCGAAGGGCACGAGCTGCTGTACGAGCACAGCGTCAAAGGGCTCGCCGGCGTGATCAGTGTGGCCGGCACGAAGTACACCACCGCTCGGGCCGTGGCCGAGCGCATCGTCACCCGCGTCATCGGTCTGCTCGAACGTCCTCCAGTGATGTGCCGCAGTCACGAGCTCCTGCTCCCCGCCGTGCATCTCGCGGGCGACGACCTCCTGCGTCATGCGGCGGCGAACGAGATGGTCGTGACGCTGGCGGACGCGGTCCTGCGCCGTACCACGCTCGGCGCCGCAGGGCGTCCGGACCGCGCGACGCTGGAGCGCGCCGCAGCGATCGTCGGCGCCGCGCACGGGTGGTCACCCGAACGTCAGCGCGACGAGGTCGCGGCGGTCGAGCGGCTGTACTAGACTTGAAAGACTCATGAGCATGCGACTGACGCTCCGCGCCGCCGCGGCGGTGTTCTTCCTGGTGTGCGGGTCACGACAGGCTTTCGCACAGACAGCTCAATCCGAACCGACGATTCCGCCGATCGGGACGGTGCTCCCCGGCGACGTGGTCCAGGATCTGCCGCTCGGCGACACGGTCTACTCCATCTTCGAGAACATCCTGCCCGAGGTCATTCCCGATCGCTTCAACAGCGCCGGCCTCAGCGTCGGCGGCGACGTCCGCGCTGGCGGGTTCCTCGGCTCGTGGTCGCAGACGCTCTTCCGCATCGGCGACATCGACGTCTCTGACCCCTCGGGCAGCGGCTCGTCGCTGATGTTTCCGGAGACGGCGCTCTGGCAGCAGATCGACGTCGCCACCGGGATGATGCCGGCCGACATCAACACGCCCGGGCTCGCCGTCACGCTTCAACCGCGACGCGCGACGACCGAGTGGTCGGGCATGTTCACAGGCTACGGAAGCGGCGGCGGTCTGGCTGCAGGCGCGCCGACTGGCTATCCGCCGCCCATCGCCAGGTTGAAGGACTTCGCGCACGGCACGGGCATCGTCAGCGGCCCGATCTCCGAACGCGTCGGCCTCGTCGCTGGCACGACGCTGGCCCGCGGCGACAGCTACGCGCGCGAACTGCTGGCCGACACCAGGAAGTCCAACGTGTCGGGGTTCGCGCACGTCGTCTTCGCGCCCTCACCCGCGCGCGAGCTTCGTGTGCTCGGCTGGGTGCAGCAGATCGGCGCGCCGTTCGAGAACTGGCAGGCGTACCAGGACCCCTCGGCCGAAACCCGGAGCACTGCCGTGCACGTGCAGTCGACGCTGGAACAGCGGGCCGGCAGCGGCCCGCGCTGGCGCGTCTTCGCAGGTCTGACCCAGCGCGCACGGACCACCGACATCCGTTCGAACGTCGTCCTGGCCGAACGGATCACCGGCGGACCCATTCCGTATGTCGTGGATGCCGCGGCCGACACCACGGCGCGCCGCATCTCGCTCGGCGGCCGGCTCGAACCTGTGCGTGCCGCCGACACCCGCCATCACCTTCAGTACGGCGCAAACATCGACATCGCGTCGCTCGAGACCTCGGACGCTTTCTCGGGAACAGTCAACGAACAAGTGGACGGCATCCCGGCACGCACGTGGACGTACAGGCCAGGCTCGACGTCCAATCGCGGCGCGACGACGTTCGCGGCGTTCGCCAGCGACGCATTCCGGCTGGGCGATCGGGTGACGGTGGACGCCGGCCTGCGTGCAGAAGTCGTTCACGGCGGCGCGGACGGCGCGAGCGAGTCGGTCACGTGGATCAACCTGCTGCCGCACGCCTATGCCAGGTGGGCGATGAGCGATCGCCGCGCCTTCGTCTTCGGCTACGCCCGCAGCGGAAACGCGCTCACGCAGACCTGGCTGGCGTACGGCGACCCCAACGCGCCGGTAGCGCGCGTCGCGGCGGCCAGGGCGCCGAGCGTACTGGTCAGCCGCGTGGGGCCTGGCACCGGCGGCGATCCTCAATTCAGCCGCGTCGATCCGGATCTCGGGCGGCCGGTTACCGACGAGTTCGTCGTCGGCTACGAGAAGCGCCGCAGCCCCACGACGCGGTACACGCTGACCGGCATCGCGCGGCGCGAGAGCAACATGCTGGCGGTCGTGAATACCGGCGTGGGCCCGGACGACTATGTGCCGATCGGCATTCCGGATGCTGGATGGGACTGGTTCGGCTCCGGCGACGATCGCATCCTGACCGTCTACAACCGCCTGCCTTCCAGCTTCGGACGGGACACGTACCTGCTCACCAACCCAGACCAGGAGGCCGCGACCGCCTACGCTCTCCGCATGGCGTGGGAGATGAACAGCGATCGGCTGTTCATGCTCCTGGGTGCGACAGCGTCCGCACACTTCGGATCGGGCGGCAACCGTGGGTACGGTCCGCTGGAGAACGACCAGGACACACCGGGCGAGCTGTTCACCAACCCGAACGGCGCGAGCTACGCGCGCGGCCGGCTCTTCGCGGATCGCGCCTTCACGATCAAGTGGACGGCGTTGTATCGCTTCCCGTGGGACATTACCGCGGGCGGCATCGCGCGCTACCAGGACGGCCAGCCGTTCTCACGCCTGGCCCTCGTACCCGAGCTGAATCAGGGCATCGAGGGCGTGCAGGCCTATCCGAATGCCGGCAGCCGGTACACCTTCATCGGCAGCCTCGACCTGCGCCTGCAGAAAGGCTTCCGTGTCGGCCCGACCCGCCTCGATGCGTTCATGGACGTCTACAACCTGTTCACGCGCAACAACTCCGTCGAGGAGTATGTGGTGACCAGTCCCCAGTTCCGCACGTCGATCGCGATTCAGCCGCCGCGCTCCGTCCACTTCGGTTTCCGCGTCGGGTTCTGACGCGCAGGGGTCGCCGTGGACGTCGCTCTCTGGTGGGGCGGGCTGATCGTCGTCATGGCGGCCGTGGCGTGGAGCGCGGTTCAACTGCGCTCCTTCCTTGCCGTCGGCGCCGGGTACAAGGCCAAGATCCTCTGCACGGCGCACTTCGGGAGCCGGCGCGCGCTCGATCCCGCCACCGCGGAGCAAGTATCCGCCGACAGCTATCGCGCGCTGCGCCTGTTCCGCACGACGATCGACCGTAAGGCGCGCACGGTCACCACGTCCACGTTCGGTCTCTGCCGGCGCACGGCGGTGCATCGCGATGGCCTCGGCGCCACGCTCCTCGCAAACGGCCGGCCCGCGGTGGACCTTCCCGCGCGGGGCGGCGCGCAGCGCACCGTCGTCGCGGCTGCGGAATCGGCCGCCGGCCCTGAACGATTGCGGCGCGTCGTCGAACGCGCGTTCGACGAGCCCGATCCGAAGCGGCTGCGGCGCACCTACGCGGTCGTCATCGTGTACGACGGCCGCATCGTCGCCGAGCGGTACGCCCGCGGCATCACGCCGGAGATGCCAATGCCGGGATGGTCCATGGCGAAAAGCGTCCTCGGCAGCCTCGTCGGGATCCTGGTCCAGGATGGGCGGCTGACGCTCGATCAGCGGGAGCTGATGCCGGAGTGGCGGGATCCCGACCCGCGCGCGTCGATCACGATCGAAGATCTGCTGACCATGCGGAGCGGAATGCGCTTCTCGGAAGCCTACGGCAAGCCGTGGTCGGACGTCCTCCACATGCTCTACAAGAGCCACGACGCCGCTGGCTACGCCGCGAGCCGGCCGCTCGACGCGGCGCCGGGCACCACCTGGAGTTACTCGAGCGGCACGACGAACATTCTCTCGGCGATCGTCCGGCGCGTCGTCGGAGACGCGGCGTATCGCGACTGGCCCGGCGACGTGCTGTTCGATCCCCTTGGGATCACGAGCGCCAGGCTCGAACCGGACGGCGCGGGCACGTGGATCGGCTCGTCGTACATGCTCGCGACCGCTCGGGACTGGGCGCGTTTCGGTCAGCTGTGGCTCGACGCCGGGCGTGTCGGCAGCCGGGCGGTGATTGCGCCGGAGTGGATCCGCTTTGCCACCAGTCCCACTCCACAGTCGGACGGGCGGTTCGGCGCGCACTGGTGGCTGAAGCTGAATCCGGAGGTTGGCGGCGACTCGCCGGCGGCAGCCGGAATCCCGCCCGACGCGTTCTTTGCGATCGGCCACGAGGGGCAGACGCTTGCCGTGGTGCCGTCGAAGCGGCTGGTCGCCGTTCGGCTCGGGGCGTCGATCTACATCGATGCGTGGAACCAGGCGGCGTTCGTGGCGGAGCTGGTGGACGCGTTGTGAGAACGTCCCGGGCCCCCGTGCCTAAGGCACGGTGAACGCGCTGAACACGTAAGTCAGTCCGCCAGTGAACCCGAAGGAGGGTCCAATCGTAGTAAGCCCCACCAGCATGGCGGCGTCGACGCGCATGCTGCCGCTCGTGTAGCGGGCGCCAAACCGGATCGACGAACGACTCTCCGTGCCCGGGAACGGCCCAGCGCTCCTCATGTTTTCGCGACCGTTGAGCTCCGCTACGAGCTCTCCGCGGTCGCTCAGCGCACGCGCGATCGATGCGCCGTACAGCAGCACGTCGTTCTGACGATTACCGGACGTCGGATCCGCCAGGATGCCGAGACCGACGTTCCCCACGATGCGCACCGACTGCACGCCCTTGGCGACGAGCATCTGCGCCATGAAGTCGGTCGTGTCCAGACCAAGCCCCGACTCGTTGCTCGCGTTCGGCAGCTTCGTCGCGAGGCGCACCGCGAAGGCCGGCCGGCCGGGAGCCTCTGATACGAGGCGGACCTTCGTCGCGACCACGAGATCCTCGATGTCGTGCGTGCTCTCGCCCGTCGCCGTGACGAGCGAGCTCAGGGGCGCCGACACGCGCTTCGAGATCGACAGCCGGTTGTAGAAGCCGCCATCGATCTGCAACTCGGCAATCGAGCTGATCCCGAAGCTCATACCGATGGCCGGGATCCGCCAGAGGTCGCCTGTGAGCCCAGACGCGGGATAGTCCTGTTCGTTCGCAAAGTCGACGCCCGCTTCGACGAGCATCCGTCCCGCACCGATCGGTTCTGCGTCCTCGGTGACAAGGGGGCGCTGCTGCGCTGCAACGGGACGGCACAGGAGCGCGACGGCGATGGCCGCCAGGGCTACGCGGTGGCTAAGCAAGGGAGCCTCTCGTGTCTATTGGATCACGGGCAGCAAGTGTCGACGTTTGCGCGCCGGCGCGGGCGGCAGCGCGTCGATCGGCACCGTTGCGCGCAGCTCGGCGGGCGGGTTCAGCCGGGTGTCCAGCAGGTGCCTCGGCGCGACGTTCGCGAGCGCCTTGAGCATCGAGCTCTTCACGCCTGGGTTCTCGACCTCGAGATCCATCAGCAGCCGCTTAATCCGTTGCCGCTGCAGCGACAGGTCGCCACAGGCCGGGCAGCAGCAGCCGATGATCGGCAGTTCGGATTCCTTCGCGTACAGCCTTGCTTCGTCCTCGCCGACATAAGCCAGCGGCCGAATCACCACGTGCGCCCCATCGTCCGACACCAGCTTTGCAGGCATTGCCTTGAGCGCGCCGGCGAAGAACAGGTTGAGGAGCAGTGTCTCGATGAAGTCGTCCATGTGGTGGCCGAGCGCGATCTTCGTCGCGCCGACCTCCTTCGCCACCCGGTACAGGACGCCGCGCCGCAGCCGCGCGCAGAGCGAGCAGGGCGTCTGGTCGGCGTCGAGGATGTCCTCGATGAGCTCGCCAATTCCCGTGTGCTCGATCCGCAGCTCCCAGCCGCGTTCGCGACACGTCCTCGCGATGACGTCGTGCTTGTAGTCCTTGTAACCCGAATCGACGTTCACGGCGATCACCGAGAATCGCACCGGCGCACGCTGCTGCAGGACGCCGAGCACCTGCATCAGCGCCCAGCTGTCCTTGCCGCCAGACAGGCCGACCATGATGCGGTCGCCGTCCTGGATCATGTCGTAGTCGGTTATCGCCCTCGTGGTCTTCTTGGCGATACGCGCCTCGAGCTCGGTACTGTAGGCCATCGGAAGAATTCTACCGGTTCGAGACGACCTTCGCCGGAATCCCGACCGCAACCGCCCCGGCCGGCACATCGTGCGTGACCACCGCGCCGGCGCCCACGATCGCCATGTCCCCGATCGTGACGCCGTCGAGCACCTTGGCGCCCGCACCGAGCCAGGCCCCATCACCGATCGAGACGCCGGCCGAGGTGCGCTCCTGTTCCAGCACCGACTTCGACGGATCGGAGCGGTCGTGGTCGCCGCCGATGACGTACACGTAGGCCGCGAGCAGGTGCGCGCGCCGATGCGCACGCGGCTGGCGGAGAAGACCTCGCAGTTGAACCCGATGTTCGCGCCCTCCGCGAGCTCGATGTCGCCGTTCTTGCACGACAGGATGGTGTTCCGCCCCACGAAGACGCCGCTGCCGATCCGGATGCCGGCGTTGCTCTCGCCCTTTGCGTCGATCAGGCAGTTGTCGTCGATGACGACGTTGTCGCCGATGTGGATCTTGTGGGGATGGCGCAGCGACACGTTCTGGCCGAAGACGACGTTCCGCCCGCACGAGCCGAGCAGCAACGGATAGAGCGCCTTGCGCAGCGCGAGACCGAGCGCGCCCGGAAGGCTCTGCGTGAACGTGACGATGAGCTCGTACGTGATGAGGGAGCCGAGATCCGCGCGGCCGACGACCAGCGCGGCGTACTTCTGGCGCGCCGTCGTGCCGCTGGCAAACAGCTGGTCCTGCGCCTTCGGAATCCGCGGCGGCGCCGATGTGTCCGCTGACGTCTCAGATCCAGCCATGTCGTCGATACCAGTCGAGCGTTCGCAGGATGCCGTCGCGCAGCCCGATCTGCGGGTCGTAGCCAAGCTCGCGCCGGGCGCGGGCGATGTCGAACGCGCGGCTCTTCGTGTAGAAGTCGACGCGCCGGCGGTACAACGGCGGCTCGATTCCGAACGGCGCGCAGACCGCCTCGCACACCGCACCCGCCACCCAGAACGGCCACACCGGCAAGTGAAGCCGCGGAGGTCGCACGCCTGCGACCTCGGCCACGAGCGCGACGAGCTCGTTCAGCGTCGTCACCTCACCGCCCGCGAGGATGTAGGTGCGGCCGGCGCCGTCCGGGTGCTCCCCGCACAGCCGGAAGCCGTCCACCAGGTCGTCGATGTAGGTGAGATGGTAGTAGATCTTCCCTCTGCCGAGGATCGGAAACCGCCCGCGGGCGACGCCGCGAAAAAGCTTCAGCAGCCGGCGATCGCCAGGGCCGTAAATGCCGGTCGGACGGGCGATCGTCACCTCGATGCCGAACTGCTGCGCCGCCTCGCGCGCGAGCCGCTCTCCTTCGAGCTTCGTTTCCTGGTAGACGTCCCCGGGCTTGAGAGGCGCATCTTCGTTCGCCGGCGGATGCTCGACGTCGCCGTGGACGCCGACCGTGCTGCAGTGCACCACGCGCCGGACGCCCGCCCTGGCGGCGGCTTCCACGACGTCGCGCACCGCCAGCGCGTTGACGGCTCGGTAGTTCAGCGGCGGCAAGGCCCGCCTGCCGGTACGATGGCGGCGATGTGGTACACGCGCTCGACACCGGCAGCGGCTCGATCGAGCGCCGCCCGATCGCGCAGATCTCCCTCGACCAGCTCGATACCCGCCTGCTCGAGGTCGCGCGCGCGCCCGGCGTCGCGGACCAGCGCCCGTACGCGGTGTCCCGTCTCGGCAAGCCTTCTTGCCAGATGTCCGCCGGTAAAGCCGGTCGCGCCGGTGACGAGGTCAACGCACGTTCGGCGTACAGCGTCACCGGGGATCCGAAGAGCCGCAGCAGCCCGGCGCGCGCCAGCCAGCGTTCCGACGTCTGCGTGAAGCCGGCCGAGCCAATCGCCTTGTGCAGCGCGATCGGCAGCACGAACTGTCGATGGACCGCTCTCACCCGGAAGCCGTGCTGCTCGATTTCCTGGCGCACCTGAGAGTCGAGGAACACGCGGTAGGGCTCGGTCGGTCGTCCGATCGCGTGCAGGCCCTTGCGTGCGATCGACTGCGTCAGCGCGCTGCTCGTGGCTGACGGGTAGTCCAGCACGATCGCGTGGCGCGCCACGCGACAGAGCTCGGCGATGCACTGGCGCCAGCGCGGCGTATGCATCAGCACACGCAGGCTGACGGCCACGTCGAACGACTGCGTCGGGGAACTCGAGTGCATGCGCATCGCCGACCTGAAAGGCGATCGTCCGCCCCGCTTCGTGCGCCCGGTGCTCGCGCGATGGCGAGCATCTCCTCGGACGCGTCCACGCCGGTCACCGACGCACCGGCGGCGGCCAAGAGCAGGGCGGCGCGGCCCGTGCCAGTGCCGACGTCGACGATGCTCCGGCCCCGGATCGCGCCGAGCATGCTGGCCAGCACGTCGGCCTGTCCCTTCGCCACGAGGTCGCCGATCGGACCGCCGAAGCGTCGTGCGTCGAAGGCTTCGCGCGTTCGCCTGGTCTGCGTAGAAGGTGTAGCTGTAGTGCTCGACGCTCTCCGGCTCACGCGACGTCCTTGACCGGCGAGCCGGGCGACAGCGACGCGCCCGCGGGATCGAGCGCGGCACAGGCACGGCGCGTCCGCTCGAGGTACGCTTCGTAGCTGTACTTCGTGTCGGCGAGCCGACGCGCGTGCTCGCCGACTTCGGCGGCGCGCGCGGCGTCCGAGAGGGCGACGAGGATGCCGTCCGCGAACGCACGCGCAGAGGCGTCCGTGAGGATCGCCGTGTCGTCGTCGAGCACCTGCGTGTGCGTCAGCAGCCGCGTCGCGACGATCGGCTTGCCCGAGCGCAGGTACTGATAGATCTTCAGCGGCGTGTTCGTGCCGCGCGAGCGCGGCGAAACGAGCACATCGGAGGCGAGCAGGTACGCAGGGATCTCCCCGGCCGGCCGCTCGCCCGCAAAGATGGTGACCTCGCCGATACCCGCCGCACGCGCCTGCACGCGTGCCTTCTCCACCTGGTCCGGCTTTCCACCGGCCAGCAGCAGGCGCGCGTCGGGCGCGATCCTTCGCCACCAGCGCCATCGCCTCGAACAGCAGGTCCAGCCCCTGGTAGGCCTCGAACGTCCCGGTGTAGAGCACGACCGGGGTCTGCGGCGCGAGACGGTGCTGCGCGCGCACGGTGGCGGCCTCGGCTGGCGTCGCGTACTCTTCGGCCGAGCCGGGCGCGTTTTCGATGAGCACCACCTGCGCATGCGGGTCGATGGCCCGCACCGTGTCTTCGAGCGACGGGCAGATCACGATCACGACCCGCGAGCGGCGGATCATCAGGCGTTCGAACCACCGGAAGACGCCGCGCGCGACCGTCGAGCCGGTGAAGGCGAAGTTCGTGAGCTGCTGCGGCAGGCTCGAGTGCATGTCGTAGAGATGCGGCACGCGCGAGCAGCGCCGCCAGCACGACGCCGATCAGGCCGCCCTCCTCGTGCGAATGGATGGCGTCGTAGCTGCCCGCTGAACGCGACGCCGGCACGCAGTGAGCGTCAGCAGCGCATCGAGCGGAATCTTCGCGAGCGACGGACCGATCTTCACCCGCCGCACGAACGGCGGCCGCATCGCGCGGAAGACACGGAGCCCGGGCATCTGGACGTCCTGCCCGAACGGATAGGTGACGAGATCGACCTGATGGCCGAGCGACGTCAGCGCGCGGATGCGGTGGAACTCGCTGAACGGGGTCCCGCGCGGCTCGAAGAACGGCTCGGGCGCGATCATCAGAATGCGCATTCATGCGTGATTTTCGCACGAATTCGTAGTAGATTGGTCGCACCGCTGACGCATGTCCGATACGCCCGATACAGCTCCTAGCGGACGTGGGCTCGCCATGACCGCCCTGAAGATCGCGGTCAGCCTCGTCCTGCTGGTCCTGCTCTTCTCACGCGTCGACGTCAACCGTCTCTGGGACGGCGCACGTCAGGCGTCGCTGCCGTGGCTCGCGGCCGCCCTGGTGGTCTACACGCTGAACATCATGGCGAGCACGTGGCGCTGGCATGTCCTGCTGCGCGCGCAGGATGTTCGTCTCGCGCGCCGGACACTCTTCGGCTCGTTCCTCGTCGCGAACTTCTTCAACAACTTCCTGCCGAGCAACATCGGCGGCGACGTCATCCGCATCCGCGACACCGCGCCGGCGGCCAGGTCGAAGACGCTGGCCACCACGGTGATCCTCGTCGATCGCGGACTCGGCCTCATGGGGCTCGTGCTCGTCGCAGCGCTCGGCGCGACCATGGCGGCGAGCCTGCACGGTCACGGCGCTCGCCGATCTGGCCGTCGTGGCTCTGGGTGCTGTTCGGCGTCGGCGTGGCGCTGGCGGTTCCCGCCGTCTACTCGCCGCAGTCGCTCGGACGGCTGCTGCAGCCGCTGACGCTGCTCCATCCCGAGTGGGTGGGCGAACGCATCGAGACGCTGACCGAGGCGCTCGGGCGCTTTCGCGACAAGCCCTCGGCGATGCTCGGCTGCTTCGGCGGCGCGGTGGTGGTGCAGGGCCTGATCGTCGCGTTCTACTTCGCGGTGGTGAACGCGCTCAACATGCCGGTCAGCGCATCGGATCTCGCGGTGATCGTGCCGCTGTCGCTGGTCGTCCAGATGCTGCCGGTGTCGGTGAACGGGTTCGGCGTGCGCGAGGCGACCTTCTCGTTCTACTTCACGCGTGTCGGCCTGCCGATTGAGTCGGCGGTGCTGCTCTCGCTCGTCGCGGCCGCGCTCACGATGTTTTACTCGCTGAGCGGCGCCGCGGTCTACGTCACGCGAAGACGCTGATCACCTGTGGGGTCGGGTCTTAAGACACGGCCCTACAACGTGCGTCTATTTGACCGGGCGAAACTTCAACTGCGCGCCGAGGTTCCGGAAGTCCGTGCTCCTCGGATCACCCAGCCGCGGCACGAACCCGTCCGTTGACAGCGCCGTCATCAGGTAGTTGTAGTCCTTCCACCCGCGGACCCCGGACGCCGGCACGACGAAGGTCGCTGCCTTCATCGGCTGCAGCGCCGTCGTGACAGGGGCGCCCCCGAGCGACACGGTCAGCCTCGTCTGCACCGGCGACAGCGCTTCCACTTCCATCGCCCGGACCGGGTAGTCGGTGCGGACGATGATGTCCGCGCGGCCGCTGCCTGAGACCCACATGCCCCAGACCGGGGCGCCCGACGCGTCCCGGCCCACCGGCTCGGGCGGGAACGCATGCGTGTCGAGGAAATACAGCAGCATCTCGCGCCCGTTGTTGTACGGGATATGCCCGCGCGGCGGCTGCGCCAGCATGATCGGCAGATCGTTGGCCATCGTCAGCTCGACGGGCAGGCGGCGCGCAAACCCGCGCTCCGCGATCTCCCACGTGTTCTTCGCCGACACGAAGGGGTTGACGAGGATCTTCGCCGTGAAGAGCGCCCCGCCCGCACACGCGAGCAGCGCCTGCCATGACACGGCGCGCGGCATCAGGAAGAACAGCGCCGGGTAGATGCCGAGAAAATAGCGGTTGCCGGGCGGTCCGCCGCCGCCGCTCCACGTGTACGGCAGGAACAGCAGCAGCACCACGGCGGCGCCCGCGGCGCCCAGGAACACGAACAGCCGCCACGGGGTCCGCCGCTCACGCGACATCAGCCACGCGAGGATGGCGACGACGCCCGGGAAGTAGTACGGCACGAGCCCGAAGTGACGGCCGATCAGGAAGTACTCGACGTTGTACAGGACGCGGCTCGTCAGCTCGGACGGCTCGAACACGTTGGCGGTGTCGGCATCGTTGGTCGACACCAGGTCCACCTTCTCCGCCCACACGTCGCGCGACGTGGACTCGAAGGGAAACGCTCCGTAGAACGTCTTGCGATCGCCGCCCTGGTAGTTGAACTCGCCGGTGACGGCAGCGTTTGCGCCGAACCAGGCCGCAACCGCGACACCGAACACCACGGTCGTCACGACCAGGTCGCGCCAGCGCCGCCGATAGAGCATCAGCAGGAAGATCGGCCCGAACAGCGGCACGTTGGTCGGCTTCGAGTAGGTCGCCACGGCGAGGAGGGCGACCGCGATCACGTCGGACGTCAGGCCGCGCAGGAACCGCGACTTCGGCTCCGCGACCTCCTTGTACAGCCAGAAGAAGTAGGCAACGAAGGCGAGGACGAAGTTGAACAGGTCCGGCATCAGGAAGATACCGTACACGGGCACGACCGACACGCCGACGAACGCCAGCGTGAACGCCATCGACGGCGCTGGATGCGATCTGGCCTGCAGGAACGTGTAGCCGCACACGCAGGCCAAGGCCACCAGCAGGACGTGCAATACGTAGAACCCGTTCAAGCCGAACATCCAGACGAACGGCGCCGCGGCCAGCGAGTAGGCCATCGACTTCCCGTAGTACAGCCGATCGCGCACCCGGTCCGAGAACTTCGTCGTGTGGACGAACGGCGGCGTCAGATCGGCGCGGATCCGCAGGCGCTTACCGCGCTTCAGGAAGATCCCCTCGGGCCCCTGCTGATAGATTCCCCAGAAGCGTTCGAGGTCGCGTTTCTCGTAGGTGAGGTCACCGTCGTGCGCGACGCTGAGGGTCATCGCGACGTAGGTCGCCTCGTCGCTCTTCACCTTGCCGCCGGCACGCAGGACATCGACGGACACGGCTGCCGCGAGCGCTACGAGAAGCAGCGCGAGCGCGAACAGCCTCACCACACCACGCGACGGCGCGGGCACTGCGGTGGCGTCCTGAACTATCACGGGCACTGGCGGTATCGTACCGCATTGCGGCCACGCTCGCGACCGGCGCGCCGACGCGCGTGCGATAATGGGAGGTTCCCGTCAGCACCATGCCGGATGCCTTTCCCGCCGACGTTGGCGTCGCCATCGTCGCGCACAACAACCGTGAGCAACTGGTCGCGGCGCTCGCCGCGCTGACGGCGTCCGGCTGCCCGCACGAGGACATCCTCGTCGTCGACGTCGCGAGCACGGATAGCACCGGCGCGTGGCTGCACGAGGCGTATCCCTCCGTGCGACAGGCGCGCCTCGAGACCAACGACGGGCCCGATCCTGGCCGCAACCTCGGGGTCCGCGAGGTGCGCAAGCCGTTTGTCTTCCTGATGGACGCTGACGTGCGCGTGCTGCCCGACACGATTCAGCGCCTGCGCGCCGTGATGGCGACTGACTCCGCGATCAAGATCGGCAGTCCGGTGGTCGTACACGCGGACGCGCCCGACACGATTCAGTACGCCGGCGGCAGCCTGCACTTCATCTGCGAGGCGATCAACCCGTGGCTCGATCGCCCGCTGGCGCAGCGCGGCTCAGGGGTGCGGGACGTGAACGTGGCGCCGACCTGCGGGCTGCTCCTCGACCGCGACGCCGCCATCGACGTGGGCCTGTTCGACGAGCGGTACTTCATCGGCAAGGAGGATGGCGACTTCACGCACCGCGTCCGGCTTGCCGGCTACCGCATCGCCGAACCGGGCGACGCGCTGCTGCTGCACCGCAGCCGCCCGCGCGGCACGTGGCTGTTCTACTACCAGATCCGGAACCGGTGGCACTTCATGCTCAAGAACTACGAGTGGGCAACGCTGCTGCTGATTCTTCCCTGCCTCGCGGTGTACGAGCCGATGCAGCTGGTGGTCCTGCATGCGAAAGGGCACGGGCGGACGTACTGGCGCGCCGTCGGCGGCCTGCTCGCGATGCTGCCGGCGCTCGCCGGCGACCGCGCGCTCACCCGCCGGATCCGGAAGGTGCGGGACGGCGAGCTGCTCGTCACCGGCTCCCTCATCGTGCGCGACGACCTGGCCAGCATGCCGCTCGTGCGCTGGGGCAAGGCGCTGTTCGAGCGGTTCCTCGACGGCTATTGGGCCTTCCTGACGCGGACGGTCCTCGCCTCATGAAGGCCGAGAGCGCCGGCAGGTCCTCGTTCCTCGTCAACAGCGCGTTCGCGGCCATCACCGCCGGCAGCGCCGGCCTGCTGCTCATCCTCCTCGCGGGCGCGGCGCGGCTGCTGGACGCCGCCGACTATGGCCGCTTCTCGTACGCACTCGCCCTGGCCACGATCATCGAGACGATCATGGACATCGGGCTCGGGCATGTCACGGTCCGGTCCATCGCACGCGATCGCTCCTCCGCCACGCGCGTGGCGCGCAGCATCCTGGGGGTCAAGTCGGTCTGGGTGGGGATCGGCCTGCTGCTGATGCTCGTCAGCGCTCCGCTGCTCCGTTCCGATCCGGCGGTGATCCGCGCGTGTTACCTGCTCGGCGTCAGCGCGGCCCTGCGATCGACGATCCTGACGATTCGAGGCGTGCTGCAGGGGCTCGACCGCTTCGACCTCGAGGCGGCGACGGTGGTGGCCGATCGCGTCCTGCTGCTCGTCCTCGGCCTGGCGTCCCTCTGGGCGGGCCTCGGCGTCAGCGGGCTCGCGGCCGCTTTCGTCGTGTCGCGCCTGCTCCTGCTCGCCCTCGTCGTCGTGCTCACGTCGCGGCGGGGCGGCGTTCCATGGCCGTCCTACGAGTACTCCGCCTGGGGAGACATCCATCGGGCCGCGCTGCCGCTGGGCGTCTTCATGATTGCGATCAACCTGCTCTCGTACGTCGACACGATCATGCTCGGCATCCTCCGCACCAACGAGGAAACTGGCCTGTACTCCGCCGCGTATCGCGTCTACGAGGGACTCACCTATGTGCCGTCAATCCTCAGCGCGGTCCTCACGCCGAGGTTGTCGTCGCTGTTCGTCCACGACCGCGCCGCCGTGCGGCGGCTGCTTGTGCGCTCGCTCGGGCTCTCGGCTCTGCTGGGGCTCGTCCTGGGCGGAGCCCTCATCCTGGTGGCCACGCCGGTCGTGACGCTCCTGTTCGGACGTGACTACGCGGCGTCGACCGCGCCGCTGCAGATCCTCTCCGCGGGGGCCGTGTTCGCCTTCTGCACGTGGGTCCTGCACGCCGCAGCCATCGCCACGAACCTGGATCGGCAGCTGCTCGGCGTCACCGCCGCGAGCCTGGGCACCAACGTCGTGCTGAACCTGGTGTTGATTCCCGCATGGGGCATCAGCGGCGCGGCCTTCGCCACGGTCGTGGCCGAGGCCTTGACGGTATCGATGCTGCTCCTGCAGATTTTCAGGGTGCTGCGCAGCGAACCGGCACCGGCCCCCGTCGCAACCGGACCGCGGGAGTTCGGGAACCGTCACGCGAACGCCGACTTCCTCGATCAGACGGGCGCGTTGACCGGTCCGCGTGATGTTCTGGAAGTCGGGCTCGGTACCGGAGCGCTGCTTCAGTTCCTGCGTGAGCGGGGACACCGCGTGCAGGGCGTGGACACCAACCCCGAGCTCCTCGACGAGGCGCGGCGCTGGTTCGGCGCGGACCTGCCCGTCCAACTCGTCGCAGGTACCGGCCTCCCCTTCTCCGATGCGTCGTTCGACATCGTCCTGAGCTTCGACGTGCTCGAGCACATCCCGGAGCCGGATGACCACCTCGCCGAAGTGCGGCGAGTCCTGCGCCCGAACGGCTCTTACCTCGTGCAGACCCCGAACAAGTGGACAAACACGGTGTTCGAAACGATCCGCTGGCGCAGTTTCACGCGCTGGCGCCAGGATCACTGTTCGCTGCACAGCCTTGCGGAACTGAAGGCACGGCTTGTGAGGCATGGCTTCGAAGTCCGCGTCTTCGACGTGCCGGTCGTCAACGACTTCTTTCGGCGCAAGGTCCACGCACAACTCGGCGCGCCTGGCCTGTTGCTGTTGAAGCTGGTGAACCCCGATCGCCTTCCGCTGGCGTTCCGCACGAACCTCTACGTGCAGGCTGTGAAGAGGTAGGCGTGTACAACTCGCACGGAAGCAGCGGCATCCCCTTCGCCGAGCGCGGCGGCCGACTGCGCGGCCTGATCGACCTCGCGACGGGCCGCTACCCCGCGTTCCTGTTCGGGGGACCGCTGGGGAGTCTCGTGCCGGTGTTTCACCTGCACGAGGTGACGCAGGCCTGGATCGAGCCACGACTTCGGTACCTGGCCGACAACGGCTATCGCACGGCGACTGCCGATGAAATCGCGCACTACGTCACCGGCCGCGGGCCACTCGGGCCGCGTCGCGTGGCCCTGACCTTCGACGATGCGCGCGCGTCGCTCTGGACGGTGGCAGCGCCGCTCCTGCGGAAGTACGGGCTGACGGCGATTGCGTTCGCGATCCCGGCGCGCATCACTGACGCCGCGGCAGTGCGCCCGACGATCGCCGACGGCGTCGATCGCGCGGAGGCGGCTGACGACTCCGACACGCCGTTCGTGACGTGGCCGGAGGTCCAGGCGCTGCAGGCCTCGGGCATCATCGACGTCCAGGCGCACACGTTCTCGCACGCCGCCATCTTCTGCTCGGATCGGACCGTCGGGTTCGTCACGCCCGACTACGCACGCGAGACGATCCTCGACCGCCCGCTGATCTCCGGAGGCGGGACCACCCAGGTTCCTCGAGCCGGACGCGCTGGGCGCGCCGCTGTATGCCCGGCGCTCACGGATGTCGGACGGGCGACGTTTCCTTGTGCATCCGGAGGTGGTGTCCGCTGCTCGCGTTCACGTCGCCGATCATGGCGGGGCTGCGTTCTTCGCCCGACCGGAGTGGCGTTCGGATCTCGAGCGTGCGCTTCCGCAGCGGCAGGGGGAATTCGAAACCGAGGATGCGCAGAGAACCGCGATCGAAGAGGAACTCGACCGATGCCGGTCCGTCCTCCACGCGAAGCTTGGGACCAGCGCGGTCCGGCACATCGCTCTACCGTGGGGAATTGCCGGCGCGGTGGCGCGAGCCGCACTCCGGCGAACCGGATACGAGACAGCCTATCTCGAAGAGATGTTCGGCCGTCAGGGTGTCCGGCCAGGCGGCGATCCGTATCGCATCATGCGGCTGAACGGAAAGTACCTTCAGTGCCTTCCGGGCCGCGGACGCCGGTTCTTCACCGCCCTGGCCTGACGCCTACTGCCAGCGCATGAGCACGATGTTCGTGCGGACGTCGAGCGTCCGCATGTCGGGCCACGCACGCGCCGGCGTGGTGCTCATCACGCCGAACACCTCGCCGGGCCGCGGCACCCACGAGTGCAGCGGCTCTTCGGAGAATGCGTCGCGTCCGATGCCGCCTGCATCCACCGCCTTGCACGCCTGACCCGGACGGTACCAGTCTGCCGCGCCGCCGTACCACCTGCCGTTGATGTTGGCGAAAACCCACTGGTTGCCTTCGACCAGCGTCCCCGGATCGCCGAAGAAGATGGTGGACGGCCACTTCCCGATCTGGTCGTGCCAGATGCACAGTTCCCCACCGCCCTGGCTGGTGCGCGTGATCCTCGAACCGACGGACCAGTTCGCAATCCCCGACGGACCCTTGACGATGGTGACGGTCCGCAGATCGAGCTGATCGTCCGGAGCGGGCGCTGCTCCGCCGCCGCCGCCTCCGCCGCCGCCCGAGCCAGGAGGTGGCGGCGCGGGTGCCGGAGCCGGCGTCCTGAAGACCTGCACGTCGGACCACGAGCCGACGGTCAGCGGGTTCGACGCTGATGCGCGGACACGCCAGTACACCTGGCGCTCGTTCGGCAGGTCCTGCGGCGTCTGGAAACTGGTCTGCGCACCCGGCTGCTCCTCGATCATCGCCGTGAGGCTGTTGGTGAACGCCGACGAATCCGACGCCTCGATCGTGTAGATGATCGCCGCCTGCGGTCCGGTGCGCGGCGCGTTCTGCCAGGTGATCGTCGGACGAATCGAGGTGGTCACCACGTTGTTGATCGGGCTGACCGGCACCGGCGCACCGAGCACGAGCGGCGTGAAGATCGTGAACTGCGCGGCGACCAGTACGCCCCCGCATTGGCGCCGTCCTGCGCCCGCGCATGCCAGTAGTAGACGCGATCGGCCGCCAACGGCTCGCCGAGCTTGTGGCTCGTCTGTCCCGTCGTCCCCGCCGGGACCCCGTCACGAGAGACGAGGACTTCGTTGAACGCGACATCTGACGCAATCTCGAATCGATATGAGAGGGGGCGCTGGCCCGTCGACGAGGCATTGCCGATCGTGAGCGTGATCGGCTGTTGATCCGCCGCAATCCTCGCGTGATTGGCCGGCTGCACCATGGCCGGCGTCGTGATGTCCACACCCGGAATCGGCCCGGCAACGCTCGGGCTGAGGGGGTTCGACGTCTTCTCGACCGCGCATCCGACCATCAGGAGCGCGACGGCGACGCTGAAAATAGCGACGGAACAGCGAAACCGTATGGACATAGGCCTATACCTGCTTCGACATATCGGGCCGAAGTCTCCTGCCCTGTAGGTGCTCATGGCCATCCGGCCGCCCCAATCGCACCGTTTTTTCCGCCGTACAGACGAGCAGCCGTTCCCGGGTCGAGCGGGAACGGCTGCTGAGTTGAGCGTTGACGCCGACGGTCAGCCCGTCGTTACCGCCATTCGATCATCACGATGTCGCTACGCTCGTCGTAGGTCTTGAAGCTCGGCCACATACGCGCAGGGGTCGACGACATCACGCCGATCTTCTCACCGTGCTGCGGCCTCCAGCTCGTGACCGGAGAACCCGGATTCAGATAGAACGCGTCGTATCCAAGTCCCTCATCGACCGCCTTGCACGCCTGCCCCGGCTTGTACCAGTCGGCCGCACCACCGTACCACTTCCCGTTGATCTGCACGAAGAGCCACTGGTTCCCCTCGACCAGCGTGCCGTCGCTCGCAAACAGCGTCGACGGCCACAGGCCGAGCCGCGTGTGGTAGATGCACAGCTGCCCGTCGGAGACGTACGCGTTGGTGATCCGGGCGGTCTCCTCCCAGTTGGCGATGTCCTTCGGACCGACCTC
Source organism: uncultured Acidobacteriota bacterium (assembly GCA_963748265.1). GTDB lineage: Bacteria > Acidobacteriota > Vicinamibacteria > Vicinamibacterales > CAVVIG01 > CAVVIG01. Next base: position 129,715 of record CAVVIG010000014.1, read on the forward strand.
GATCTGCGCGGTGCGGATGTCCACGCCCTTCGACACGCGGAAGGACCCAATCGACGAAAACGGACCGCCAGCCGAATTCGCGGGGCTCGCCGCGAACACGCGCCAGTAGTAGGTCTTCTCTTCGAGCGGCGTCGCGACGCCGTGCGACACCGAGGACGCGCCGCTGCCTTCCTGCACCACTGCCGAATACACGACGGAGCTGAAGGCGCTGTTGTCCGATACCTCGAACCGGTAGAAGAGATGCCGGCCGGGCCCGTGCGCTGGGCCGCCGAGACGGTCAGCGTCGGCCTGTCGTTCACCACGGCGTTCGCACCCGGCGACACCAGGGCCGGGGCCTGGATCACAACCTCCGGTCCGACGGTAAAGGTCCCGGGCGCGCTGACCGGCCCGTTCTCGCCCGCGGCGACGATGAGCGCGCGCCAGTGGTACTGCGTGGCGCCGGCGAGTCTGTCGATCACCAGGCCGGTCTGGCCGTCGCCGCCCGCCGTCACTGCGTCCTTCGCGTACGACGATCGAGAGAAGTCCTGGTCGGTGGCGACCTGGAATTTGTAGGTCGGCGCGTCAGGCGCAGTCGAGACCGCGTTGGTCACGACCAGCCGCAGAGGCTGACTTGCAAATGGCACTGTCGTACCGGCCGTCGGTGACATTGGGCGCGGCGTGGTCGAGGACACGGACGCACGCTCCGGTGCGGTCACCGCCGTCGCGGACGTCGGCGTAGGGGTGGGGTCGTCGTCGGAACAGGCGGCGGCACCAAGCAGCACCGGAAGAACGAGAAGCGCGGCGTACGTGTGTTTCATGGATCTGTTTTCCAATTGAACGTAACTCTCGAGACGGGGGCGCCAGGACACGCGAGGCGCCCGGTTGCTAGAAGCGGGCTCCGAAACTGACCTGCAGCCGGTTCGTGTTCACGCCGGCATCACCGGCGATCGGATCGCCGGCGAAAATCAGACCATATCGCCAGCCGCCCTCTACGAAGTATCGGCTCGACACCGGAACGGTCACGCCACCGCCGATCACGAAGTACGGCCTGGTGACCTCGCTGTCCAGGTCCAGGCCGAGGCGCGCGCCGAGGTTCAACAGGTCGTCGGTCACGTCCTGACCGTTCACGATGAAGGTCGGATCCGTATTCAGGGTGGCGAAGCCGAAGCCGGCCAGCGCGAACGGCGTGAAGCTGCCGCCGGTGGCGAACGCGTAGCGCGCACCGAAGTCGACGCCGGCCGCGCTCTGTGACATCTCAGCCGTTCCGCCAATGGCGTCGGCGATGATCTTCGCGCGGTCCTCGACGTCCGACGTGGTGACGTCGAACATCCAGCTCGTTGCGACGTAGAACTTGAGGTTCTCCGTGTACCGCCAGCCCACCTCGAACCCGGTCGCGCCGGAGGTCGTGTTCCCGACGGTCAATCCCAGGTCGTACTGCACCGACCAGGGGCCGGCCGGCTCGGTCTGCGCGGTCTGCGCAGGCTGCGCGGACGCGTCCCGGCTCGCCAACGTGCCGGCCACGACCACCGCCAGGGCCACAAACAGTCCCCGTCCAGCGAATTTCATTCGGTCTCTCCAGGCGCAGGGACTGCGATCAAATTGCCTCGTCCCCGTATTCGTGTGAAGGAAAACCGGCCGCGTAGGGAGCACTAATCGTGGCGTCCCCGTCGAGCACGCGTCCGTCTGTGAATGGTTGGTGCTAGATTATGCAAATCCAGAACGTTGTGAGTCAAAATTATAGTGTACTTACGAAGCGAGTACAAGCCCTGGATGACCGCGCCGCGTAAGTTTTTTCTCCCCGGTCCGGCAGCCTCGGAAGCAGTCCTCGTGGTCGTCGCGTTTCTGGCGATGCACCCTTACCTACTTTTATCCGCTGTCGCTCGCGCCCGGCGCGTACGTCTATCGCCCCGACAACGGCGACGGACAGTTCTCCATCTGGAACGTCGCGTGGGTGACGCGAGCCTTCATCGAGGACCCCTGGCATGTCCTCAACGCGAACATCTTCTCATCCCTATCGCCAGACGCTGGCGTATTCGGAACTCAATCTGCTCGCGGGCGCCGTGGCCGTCCCGGCGTACTGGTTCACCCGCAGCGCGTACGCCGCACACAACACCGCCGTCCTCGCATCGTTCGTGATGAGCGGGACCGCGGCGTACTACCTGTGCCGGTACCTGGTGCGCGACTGGCGCGCCTCGTTCCTCGGGGCGGCATGCTTCGCGTTCGCTCCGCACGTCATCGCGCACCTGCTGCACATTCAGCTGCTGATGACCGCGGGCCTCCCGCTATCGCTGCTCGCCTTCCATCGTCTCGCCGACCGTCCGAGCACCGGCCGCGGGATCGTCCTCGGGCTCGCGATGACGTTTCGACCGTGGCGTGCCACTACTACGCGGTATTCGCGGTGCTGATCGTCGGTACCGCCGCGCTCCTGACGGCCGCCACCCGGTCGCTCTGGACCAGCCGCGCGTACTGGACGTCACTCGCCGCGGCGGCCGGTGTGGCGGTTCTCACCAGCGCACCGATCCTCTGGTTGTTCCTGTCGCTGAGCCAGGCCGGGTTCAGCCGCCCGATCCAGCAGGCGCGGCAGTTCGCCGCGGACTGGCGGGCGTACTTCGCGTCAGCAGGCGTGCTGCACCTGTGGATGCTGCCGCACCTCGGACGCTGGAAAGAAGTCCTCTTCCCCGGATTCGTGCCGCTGGTGCTCGGCGTCGCCGGTGTCAGCGCGGGCTGGCGTGCCGGGGGGCGACGTCGCGAAATCGCCATCATCTACACGACGCTCGGTGCCCTCGCGCTGTGGGCTTCATTCGGGCCGGACGCGGGCCTCTACCAGCTGCTGTACGACGCGGTGCCCGGCTTCTCGCTGATCCGCGCCGCGGCCCGGTTCGGGCTCATCGTGCTGCTCTGCCTGTCGGTACTCACGGCCGTTGCCGTGCAGGCGCTCCTCGCGCGCAGCCGCGCGGCCTGGGCGCTCGCCCTGGTGTTGCTGCTCGTGACGGCCGCCGACCGGTTGGTCATGCTCCGTTTCGAGCGCGTGCCGCCGACGTCCCCGGTCTATCACGTGCTCGCCGCGCTGCCCGACGGCGCTGTGCTCGAAGTGCCGGTCTACTCGCGCCTCTCCGGATTCCGGCGCACGAAGTACATGCTGGATTCCACGACTCACTGGAAGCCGCTCGTCGTCGCCTACAGCGATCACATCCCCGACGACGTGGACCAGCGGCTCGATGTTCTGGGTGACTTCCCCACGCGCGAGTCGCTGCGCGATCTGGGACGGGACCAGGTGCGCTACGCCGTGATTCACCTCGACACGTATCCGCGGGAGCTGTTGCCCCGGTTGCGCGACCGGATCGCGACGTTCGGACCCTACCTGACCGAGCGGTATCGCGACGATCGAACGCTGCTCCTCGAAATCGCCGGCATGCCCGACTGACGGACGGTCTCCAGCGTCGCCTTAATCGAGTCCAGGAACGTCATCGCAACCCGCTCGTACCCGGCTGCGTTCGGATGCAGGCCGTCGGCCGAGATCAGCGTGCGGTCGCCGCCGAACGCGGCGAAGACGTCGACCATCGGAACCCCCTCAGCGGCAGCGATTCCGCGGACCTGGTCGTTGAATCCCGGAACCAGGTCGACAGCCACGCCACGGCACGGCGGCCCGCACGGGCTCTCGCGCGACGCGGGTGGAATCGTGGCCAGGTACGGACGAATCCCGGCGCCCCGCGCGGTGCGCACCATCGACCTGAGGTTGTTGAGCGCGTCCTGGACCGCTCGAGACGACCCGTAGTAGGCCTCGATGAGAATCGTTGCTGCCTTCCATCAGCAGGACCGCCTGGTAGCCGCCGTTCACGACCTCGCGCTGGAAGCGGGCCAGCGTGGAGGAATCGCCGGCGCGCTCCGCGCGGAGGCCCGCGTTCCGCACGCTGATGGAGGACGTCTGCAGCGTGTAGCGGTTGCGCAGTTCGTTCTGCAGCACGGTCGGGTACTCCTGGCCGACCAGGATCACCATGGGCAGCAGCAACGTCTCACCGTGCCACGGGCCTGACCACATGGTGGTGATGGCTGCGCCGTCCTCCCCTGCCGTGATGCTGTCGCCGAACGCGATGAACCGCGTCACGGCAATCTCCGGCGGCGGCATCACCGTCATGTCCACGGCGCACGAGGACGTCCGCTGCTCGGCGTCGGTCGCCGTACACGTGACAGTCGTCACGCCGAGCGGGAATTCGGTGCCGCTCGCGGGCGCACACGCGGTCGTTACGGGCGCCTTGCCGCCGGTGGTGACCGGAGCGCCGTAAATCACCGGGATCGGCAGGTTTTGCGGCGCGGTGACCGCTTCTGGCGCCGGGCACACGATGGACGGCGGATCCGTCGGCGCCGGTGGCGGCGGCGTGGGGGTCGTCGGGCTGCTGCAGCTGAGGGACACTCCGAGGGCGAGCACGCCGGCTGCGGAACGGGCCAACCTCAGGAACGCCGCCCGTCCGGCGCGAGAGAAACGGTTCGCGAAGAGCACTGGAACAACTGATTCTACAATGAGCAATCTGCGGCCGGGCTATCCGAGACCATGAGGCCTCTCCGGCCGCCACGCATTCTGTTGTACAGTCGGCTCTTCACGCCCTATGCATGAGTCGTCTTCACCGCAGTCTGCCGCACGGAGTCTGCCCCCCGCGTGACCGACCGCCCGCTCGTCAGCGCCATCGTCGTCAACTGGAATGGCGGCGCCATGCTGCAGGATGCGCTGGCGTCGCTCCTGGCGCAGACTTGGCCCGCGCTCGAAGTCATCCTGGTCGACAACGCGTCGACCGACGGATCCGCCGACGCGGCCGACGAGCGGTTCGGCGAGCCGGCTCGTGCTCGTCCGAAACGCGAGGAACGAAGGGTTCGCGCGCGGGAACAACGTCGGCTTCGCCGCCGCGAAGGGCGAGTGGTTGTTCCTGCTGAATTCGGACGCCGTGTGCGACCCTGACGCCATCGCGCAGCTCATGGCGTTCGTGGCGGACAGGCCCGAGGTCGGACAGCTCGCGTGCCGCGTGTTGCAGGCGGATCGCAGCCGCACTTCTTCGATTCGGTCGGCCTGCTCCTGTACCGGACGGCATCTGCAGATCGCGCGGGTGGGAGGAGAAGGATCTCGGCCAGTACGATCGCCGGAGGAAGTGATCGCCCCGCACGGCTGCGCGTGCGCGCTGCGCAAGGCGATGATCGATCAGATTGGCGGGTTCGACGAGGACTTCTTCTGCTACCTCGAGGACATGGACCTGGGCGTCCGCGGGCAGCTGGCCGGCTGGAAGTGCTGGTACGTCCCGACCGCGCGCGTGCTGCACAAGAAGTCGGCGACCGCCGGCAACTACTCCGTGTTCAAGGCCTTCCACGTCGAGCGCAACCGGATCTACTGCCTGTGGAAATGGATGCCGCGCTTCCTGCTGTTCTTGTCGCCGCTCTTCACACTGAATCGCTATGCCATGCAGGCCTACGCCGCACACACGCATCAGGGGGCTCGTCCGAGATCATCAAGGAGTACTCCACGCGCGGCTGGTCGTGCTGCTGATCCAGGCGAGGCTGGCCGCCTGGTGGCGGTTGCCGCGAATGTTCGGTCCAAGCGCCGACAGATTCAGCGGACGCGCGCGCGATCAGCGTGCGCGAATGGTACGAGCTGATCTCGCGGTTCAAGCTGGACGCCATCGAACTGGCGCTGAAGTGGTGAGGGCCTAGTCGGTCGGCGCGTCCTGGGCCGGCACGAGGGAGTAGACGCGCCCTGCGCCCTCCGCATGCTCCAGGCGAAGGCGCGGCGCGAACCGCGCCAGCGCGTCCTCGACTCTCGCCCACTCCTCGGCGGAGTAGCGCTCCTGGTGCACGACGACGTAGCGAACGCCGATCTTGTTGAGACGAGCCAGGCTGGCCTCGTCGGGAAACCGCTCCATCATCTCGTTGAGCTCGGTGTGGAACGCCGGGCGCCACCCGTGATACCCCTGCACCGTCCGCTGCCAGTGCGCGGTCGAGTGGTTCATGTAGTCCACTTGATCCTGCTCGGAATGGACCGGCACCTCCGCAATGGCGAACGGCTTCGGCTGCGTCGCCAGCCAGCGATCCACGGGTGGAATCTCGTATCGGGTTGCGGTGAATCCCATGGGCATGCCCGCGTATTCGACGACGAGCAGCACGGTGAGGACCGCAGCCGCCATCCACCTGCTGCGCGCGGTCGTCCGTTTCGTCAGCATGTCGAACCCGTAGCCTGCCAGCACCGCGAGGCCCAGAAGCGCGAGGAGCGTGAAGCGGGAACTGGCCCGGATGAAGTTGAACCCAGGCATCCAGTAGACGTACTGCCACAGGCCGAATGGCGGACCAAGCGCCAGTCCCACCGTCAGCAGCGTGAGAATGACGTAGAAGAGCCACGCATCGTGCCGATGCTCGTCGGCCCACGTCGCCAGCACGCGCCGTGACCGCCCGGACCGCCAGCGGACCACCGCGACCAACGCTGCGACCAGCGCCGTGACCGCCAGCAGGCGGTACGCCCAGCCTCCAAACCTCGCGACCAACGCTCGGCCGGGGCTCGTGGGTTGCTGCGACAGCGCCCACCCGGGCACTACGCGTCCGCGCGATCCCTCTGCCGACCAGCGCCATTCGAGCATCGCGCCGCCTCCGGCCTGCGCGTAGCGCAGTTCAACGCGGTGCGGCCCGCGATCCAGGCCGACGGTGCCCGTCACCGTCGCAGGGCCGTGCGATCCACCGTTGTCCACGATGGGCGTCGGGTTGTCGTCCACGAACAGCAGCGAACCATCGTCGGAGGTCAGCGAGAAGGTGTACTTACCCGCGCGACCCACCGTTAGATAGCCGGTCCACCGGGCGGTGAACCGTTCCGGGAACCGGCCGCCCCACTGCCGTTTCATCACCGGCGCCGACATCACGGTATCCACGCCCGCGACCGCAGGAGACCCGGTCCAGTCTGCGGTTTCGAAGTACTCGGCCTTGAGGCCATCGCCCGCACCGATCGCCGGCCGCGCGACCTGCAGGGCGACTGCCGCAAGGATGGCCGCACCCCAGATCGCCAGCGGGCGCCTGATGCCGGCGAGCGCACGGGTCGAGGTCCATCGGCCCAGTGCCGCGGCAAATACAGCGGCGAGCGCTGCCAGCACGAGGGCGCGCGCAGCCGCGGAAGGCCAGTCGATCCACAGGTCGCCAATACGCCACCGGAGCGCCGATCCTGCGGTCAGCACGGCCGACACCAGTGCCAACACCATCGCGACGAGCTCGAGACCGCCAATCGCCCGTTCGCGCGTTTCGCGTGCGAGCGTGCGATCGGCCACTGGCTGTCGCCAGACCAGTGCCGCGACACCAAGCACGATCGCGACGATGCCGGGAAAGAGCGTCACCTCGGAGGCGAGCAACCGGCTGGCGCCAGTCACCTCGTAGAGCCATCGGTGGAAGTGCGATGGCGACGCCAGGAAGGACACCCAGTCGGTATCCCAGCTTCCGAGCCCGCGACGGAGTCCCACGCGCTGCTGCACCTGGTAGTAGGGGTAGAGCGCCAGCGCTGACGGCAGCAGCAAAAGGGCCCCGGGCACGCCCAGGTCACGGAGACGCTTCCTCCACAGCACCGGTTCTCCGAGCGCCAGACGGTAGAGACCAAACAGCAGGAGCGCGAGCGTGACGAACACGGCGCCGTGCCCGCTCGAGAGCACCTGCAGCGTCACGAACAGTGCCGCCAGGCGGAGTTCGCGCTTCCGTCCCTGATCCAGGTAGGCATGCGCGGCCGCCAGCGCAAACGGAATCCACTGGATGTTCGTGAGCGTGATCTGTCCGAGGCGGAAGAAGCGCGGCGGGGCGCACTCGAAGATCACACCGCACACCACGGCCGCCGCGGCGCTCAACCCCAGCCGGCGCGTCAGCACGTACGCACCAAGCCCGCACAGGATCGCCGACAGCAGCGAGGTGAGCGTCGTGGCGAGCGGCGGGTTACCCGTCAGCCAGATGATGGGCGCGGCGAAGAACGCGATGCCGATGATGTTCTCGCCATACGCGAGCGCGTAGCGATCGGGATAGAAGATGTTCGCGTCGAAGATCGCCCATGGCCGTTGGAGGAACGCATGCGCGTCCCAGCTGAGGACCCACCAGCCAAGGTCTCCATCGACTCCCACGTCGGACCGGAGCTGCGACGGATGGATCGACAGCGGGTATGCGAGAACGATGGCGAGCACCGCGAAGAGCAGTGTCGCGAGCCCCAGTTCCTTCAGGGTGAAGGGCTGGACCTCCGTCGCTGGTGCACGACGCATCGAAGCCTAGCTTAATACAGCGGTCTGCGCTGCCCCGGCCGCGTGCGGCACCGGCTCGCCGCCGTCGTCGCACTCGGCGCCCTGCTCCGTCCGTTCCATATCCGCCATCAGGAAATACAGCGCCATCAGCATCACCACGCGCGTGGTGTTCATCGTCCGGAACGCCGACGTCTCGAGATGGCCAACCAATCCGGTCGGGGTGCTCAGATAGATGAGAAACATCCCTGCGAAGTGCAGCGCAGCGGTCGACACGCCCGCGAGGGCCCCGAGATGCAGCGGACGCCGCTCGAAGACATTGGCCGCCACGACGATGGCCAGCAGGATAGCCAGCAGCCAGAGATGGTTCTCGCGCACGGCCAGGTGTTCGAAGATGAGGCCCACCGACTCGCCGTCCGACAGGCGACCCAGCAGACGCGACCACGCGGCGGAGGGTTCGGCCGTCAGGGAGTTCTGCAGATGCCAGGACGTGCGGAGCACCGACCAGCCCACGACCGGCGCCATCGACACCGCTGGCACGACGAGAAGCGCCGGCCGGGCGCGAATCGCTCGCACGACGCCCAAGAAATTGACGCGCGAGTACGCTGCGACCGCCAGCACCGAAGAACCCAGACACACGGCGACGAACAAGCCCTCGTTCTTCAGCGAACAGGCGATACCAACCGCACAGCACGCCGAGTGCAGGTCGAACACGCGCCCGAGGCGCAGGTAGCGGCCCGCAAACAACACCGCCAGGCCCGAGTAAATCGCCAGGTAGCCGTCCATGTAACCGTTCGACAGCCACTCGTGATAGCTGAATAAGAACAGCACGACGAGGAGCGCGAAGCTCGGCGCCCAGCGACGGAGCGCAAACACCCAGAGCGTCACCGGCAGCAGCAGCACGAGCAGGCTGGCCTTCGGCATGAACTCGTTCCAGGCGCCTCGCAGGTAGCCAAGCTGCGCGGCCATCGCGGGAACCAGCTTGGGATAGTCCGGGTTCGAGAAGGCGATGGTCGAGATCGTCCCAGCCAGCGCGAACGAGCGCGCCGTCGATCCAGATCTTCTTTGCGTGGAAGAACCAGATCGAGCGCGCGTCCCACGCGTGCAGCGGCTCGAGCAGAATCCTGAAGCCGTTGAGAAACAGGATGTAGAGGATTGCGGCGAGCGCCGGCAGGAGGAAACGGTTCCGCGTGAGCCAACCCGCGGCTGATTCCCGCCACACGCTGCGCGTGCGCCAGACACCCCACGCGCCGATGGCACTACCTGCCGCGAACACGCGCCCCAGCGGCTGACCCGTGAGCACGAGGGCAAAGTTCAGCAGGATTCCGGTGGCGAGGCCCAGCGCGGCCCGCTCGAGCGCGTCACGCCCGATCTTCCACCTCGTGATCGCCAGCCCGATGGCGAAGAGGTAGAGCACGTAGAGGCTAAGGACAAACAACAAGCCTCACCTCGCGTGCGCTCTCTTCCAGCGTGCAGCCGGCCGGAACCGCGTCCTCGTTCCAGAGGAACAACGCCCGGGCCTCGGGATCCAGCCGGCGCGGCCACGCGAACGCGGTGACCTGCTGGATGACCCAGTCGTTGCTGTACATCGACGGCGCCAGGCGGTAGCTGTTCAGGCCATGGGCGTCGAGCATTGCGGCAACTTCGACGGCGGTTGGGGGTAACGCTTCGCGTTCGCCCGCACGCGGCGTATTGAGATTCGCTCGAAATTGCGGAAGGTCCCGCAGCCCCGCTGCCGCGGCCCGGTGCAGTTCCTGTGTGGTCTCGACAGCGGCGCGGAACAGACCGCCTGTCCCGCCCCTCGGCAGGAACAGCAGCGCGGCCCAGACGAGCAGCGAAACGACACAGGCGATCCGGCTGCGATACCCGGACTCGACTGAGATCGGGGCCCGCCTCAGCGCGGCCAGTACGGGCGTTCCGCCGTACTCGACCCCCGCCCATGCGCCCGCAAGGGCCACGATTGCGGCCAGCACCCACCGGCACCAGTCGACGACCCTGGCCACGCCAGCCATCGTCGCAGACGTGCGCCGGCGCGACAGCGCCCAGGCGGGCACCTCGCTGGGACGCCCAGCGGGCTGCGTCCACAGCCAGGTCAGTTCCATCCCGCCACCCTGTTGCACGTACTGCAGGACGACCCTGTGCGGCCCCTCGCTGAGCTCGATGGCTCCGGCGGCCGGACTGGTGGTGTGCCTGCCGCCGTTGTCCACGACGAGCTGATCGTCCACATGGAGCCACGACCCATCGTCGGAACGGGTCACGAACTCGTACCGCCCCGCCCGGGGCGCCATCACGTATCCGGTCCAGACGACGCTGAACGAGGGTGGTGTGGCGAAGCGCCAGCGCGCCGCCACCCGTGACGTAGACGGCACGTGGTCGATCACCGTGCGTACGGCGGGTCCGGAGAAGGCGGTGTCGGCGAAGTACTGGGCGGCAAGACCGTTGCCCGCCGGCAGCAGCAGGTGAATCGGCGCGACGAGGACCCACAGGGCACCGGCGACGAGCAGCGTGCGCACTGCGACGACCCGCCGGCCCGAACCTCCCGCGAGGCGCCGGTGCGCCGCAAGGCCAAGCGCCGCGGTCAGCAGCCAGAACGCACCCGCAGCCCAACTCACACCCTGACCATCGACCTGCGACAGCGTGTTGACTCGTGCGGACAGGGTACCGGCGGTGAGCAGCGCCGAGACGGCGAGGGTGACGATCGGCAGAGTGGCGAGAAGAGGGTTGCCGCGCGCGCGCGCCGGCCAACCTGCGACTTCAGGCGCGATGAAATTCACCGGCCACCGCGGGCCGCTGTGGCGCCTCGCGGATTTCGCGAATGACATAGGTCGGCTTGTCCTGCGATTCGTGATACGTGCGCGCCTGCAGCTCGGCGAGCAGGCCGAGCGTGATGAGCTGCACGCCGGTGAAGACCAGCAGGATGCCGAACAGCAGCAGCGGACGGTTGCCGATCGACTGATCGCCGAACAGGCGGACGTACGCCAGGTAGGCCAGTGATGAGCGAGCCGGGCAGCGCCATCGCCAGCCCGATCAGCCCGAAGATCTGCACCGGCCGCGTCGAATAGCTCAGGAGGAACTTCACGGTCAGCAGGTCGAGGATCACGCGGACCGTTCGCGAGATGCCGTACTTCGACGTGCCGTGACGCCGGGCCCGATGGTTCACCACCACCTCGGCGATCGCCACGCCCTGCTCGCTGGCGATCGCGGGGATGAAGCGGTGCATCTCGCCGTACAGCTTCAGCGGCTTCACGACCTCGGCGCGAAAGACCTTGAGCGAGCAGCCGTAGTCGTGCAGGCGGACGCCGGTCGCCCACGAAATCAGGCGGTTGGCGACCATCGACGGCAGCAGCCGCGACAGGAACGCGTCCTTCCGGTTCCTCCGCCAGCCGCAGACGATGTCGAGCTGCTCGTCTTCGAGCTTGCGCACCATCGCTGGGATGTCGCGCGGATCGTTCTGCAGATCGCCGTCGGAGGTGACGATGAGGCGCCCGCGGGCGTGGGCGAAGCCGGCCGAGAACGCCGCGGTCTGTCCGAAGTTGCGGCGGAAGCGGATGACGCGCCAGTGCGGGTCGCGCGCCTGGAGCCGCGCGAGAATCGCGAAGCTGTCGTCCGTGCTGCCGTCGTCGACGACGATGATTTCGTAGGAGCGTCCCCACGCCTCGAGCGTCTGCGTCAGCTCGCGATGCAGCTCCTCGAGGCCGGGCGCCTCGTTGCGGATCGGGATGACGACGCTCAGCTCGATCATCGGCGCAAGTATACGGTTACCGCTGACCATCGCGCGACTTCTTCCAGAGCAGATACCCGACGAATCCGGCGATGACCACGACGACGAGGGCAATCGACACAGCGCGGCTATTCTCGCGCATGAACTCCAGCGCCCGGTCGCCGTACCACAGCGCCAGGCGCCTTCACCGAAGTACCGGATGCCCCGTCCGATCGCGATCGCGGTGATGAACCGCCCGACGCTGATGCCCGCGACGCCGGCCAGCAGCACGAAGATCTTGAACGGCGCCGGCGGCGGCAGCAGCGACGGAATCAGCACCGCCATGACGCCGTAGCGCCGGAAGATCGGCAGCGCCCGTTCGACCCGCTGGGGCTGAACCGCCGCATGATGAACTCGCCGCCCTTGCGGCCGACGGTAGTACAGCAGCAGGCAGCCGGCGATCGACCCGAGCGTCGCGGCCGTCGCGTAGACCATCGCGCGCGACTCGTTGCTGCGTCACCATCCAGATCAGCAGCATGTCGTTGATTTCGGGCAGCGACAGGAACGACGAATCCGGGAAGGCGACGAGGAACAGCCCGGGCGCGCCCAGCGCCAGCGCGAGTGCCTGGATCCAGTCGACGAATCTACCCATAGAATAAACAGGTGATTATAGGTCGGGACGCCGTCGTTCGCACGAGCGCGGGTGATACTAGGCACGTGACCTCATCGCGCGTGCAGCGCCGGCGATCGCTGCGATGGCTGCTGCGGCCGCGCTCGGTGGATCGCTGGCGGCGCTGCCTATCGCCTCGGCCTCACGCTGAGCCACTACGACGCGCGCGGCCATCTGGTCGTCGCCCGCCGCATCTTCGACAGCATCACGCCCGGATGGCAGCAGATCGGCGCCGTCTGGCTGCCGCTGCCGCACCTGCTGAACGCGCTTCCGGTGCAGGTGGATCGGTTCTTCCGCACCGGGGCGTCAGCGGTCGCGATCTCGATGCCTCGTTCGCCGTCGCCACCGCCGCGATCGCGTGGATCGTCGTCGACGCTCACCGGCTTCGCGTCGCGGCCGTCGCTGCCGCGGCGTGGTCTTCGCGCTGAATCCGAACGTGCTCTATCTGCAGGCGACGCCGATGACCGAGCCGCTGCTGCTCGCGCTGATCACGGGCTCGGTGGCGTTGCTGCTCCGATGGTACGCGCGCGTGACGCACGAGGAGGGTGTCCCCCTCGCTCGACGGCGCTGCCTACCTCCCCGTGGTGCCGCCGTCATGGTCGTCCGACGCGCTGGTCGGCTGGGCCTTCGCGCTGGCGTGCCTGACCCGCTACGAAGCGTGGCCCGTCACCTGTCGCGCTCGCCGCGGCGGCCTGGGCGCGCTGGCGCAATGGCGATTCCCGCGCGCCGATCGCGCGGCGCATCGGCGCCATCGCGGTGTACCCGGCTGGCGCCATCGCCGGCGTTCGCCGTCTTCAGCCGCGTGGTGATCGGCGAGTGGTTCGCGAGCGGGTTCTTCGTGCCGGAGAACCCCGCGCAGGGCGATCCCTGAGGTTGCGCTCGCGGAGATCGCCTGGGGGCTGCACGAACTGAGCGGCGACAGAGTGCTCGCCGTCGCGATCGCCGGGGCCGTGGCTGCTTGTCGCCATCGGGTCTGACCACCCGGCGGCGCGCGCGCGATCGTCCCGCTGGCGCTCGCCGACGACCGCCGCGGTGCCCTGGCTCGCATTCCTCGACGGCCACCCGTACCGCATCCGCTACATGGTGCCGCTCATCGCCGCCAGGCGGTCTTCGCCGGAGCGTGCGGCGGGCGCCTGGCGGCGGCGACCGCACCAGTGCTGGCGATCGTGCTGGCGGGCATTGCCGTCTTCGAGCTGCGCCCCTCGACGCGGCCGCGCCGATGGTGGTCGAAGCGCAATGGGATCGTCCGAACGCCGTGCGCGCGACGGGTGACGGCCTGTCTCGCGGCGGGCTACGCGGCGAAACGATCATGGCCAGCATGGGATCGCTCGGCCACTACATGCAGGAGCTGTCGCAGTCGGGCTTCGCGCTGCGCGATTTTCTGCACGAAGGCAACGGCGACATCTGGCTGAACGCGCTGACACGTCCGCGACCCTTCGTCGGCTGGATTCTGATCGAGGAGAAGGCGGAAGGCGGCGACATGCTGGCCGCCATCGCGCGCGAGAACCCGCGATTTCTCGACGGGATTCTCGCGCGTGTGCGACGGCGCCGGCCTCGCGCTGTATCGGCGGACCGGCAGCCAGTAGGCGTCGCTCAGAACCGGACGTTGAACGTCGCCAGGTACGACCAGCCGCCGAGATCGATCGTGTCGCCCGCGAAACCCTGATCGACGGCAGGTCGCCTTCGCCTTCTGGTACCGGATCTCGCCGCCGATGCGCCCAGGCGCCGACCGGAACCGGACGCCGCCGAGGATCAGCGGGCCCCTGGCGGTGCCGCTTGCCGTCGAAGCTGTCGCCGAAGATCGTGTCGTCGGTGAAGTCGACGAACTCGCCCGGTCTCGCTGTAGCGCCAGTTGAGGATCGCCGACGCCGCCGCCGATGTACGGCTCGATGCCGTCCGAATCGTCCCAGCGGCAGGAACCGCACCGTAGCGGTGAACGGCACGATGCGCAGCTTCAGAGTCCTGCTCGATTTCCGATGCCGTTGGCGTTGACGTAGTCGGCGTAGACGCTCGGGACGGTCTGCGCTGTAGAACCCGACGCCCAGCCCGCCGTCGAGCCACTGGCCGAGCCCGACCAGGTATTCGGCGCCGACGGTCGACGCCGTGGAAGTCGTCGATGTCGAAGACCAGGAAATCAAGGTTGTTCGGCCAGCACGTCGTCGTTCGCGCGGCCGTCCTCGCCGGGCGGCACGAAGCCGCCGAAGTAGAAGTTCAGGGACTGCTGCGCGTAGCTGGCCGCAGGCGCCAGCACGAGAGCCAGGACCACCAACAGACCGGCTGACGAGCGATGAATCGACGCATGACGCTCCTTGTAAGCGACGGGCCGTCGACGCCGTGAGAGAGCCCGGGCGATACGACGGGTCGAGCCAGGCGCCGGGCTCGACACCCGGCGCTGCCTGCGGGAACGGTGACCTGACCGCAGGCCGACTGTCGCGGGTCAAAGCAGGAGCGATGCCAGCACACTCGGCGATTTCTGGTGAAAATCGAACGGATCCGCGTGCACGTGTCTCCGGCGGATATCAGCGGCGTCCGGATTGATCGACACTGCCGGCCGTGCACGCCGGCTTCGAGGGACGATTCGAAACTCAGGGACGCGCGGTCGCGCGGCGATGCACGGCAATCACCTCGAGCATCGCGTCGTGGATGCGTCCGTTGCTGGCGAGCACGTCGCGGCCGCGCGAGGTGAACGGCTCGCCGTCGATCGCGTGACGTGCCCGCCGGCTTCAGCGACGATCAGCGCGCCGCCGGCGATGTCCCACGGCTTCAGGTCGCTCTCCCAGAACCCGTCCATGCGGCC
Source organism: uncultured Acidobacteriota bacterium (assembly GCA_963748265.1). Lineage (GTDB taxonomy): Bacteria > Acidobacteriota > Vicinamibacteria > Vicinamibacterales > CAVVIG01 > CAVVIG01. The sequence goes on from CAVVIG010000014.1 coordinate 145,089, forward strand.
GGCCGCGACGTAGCACAGGTCGATCGCCGCCGATCCAAGCCGCCGCACCGCGCGCGCGCGGCCCACGAACGCCCCGAACAGCCCGACGATCTCGTCGACGCGGCGCGTGCACGTCGTACGGAAAGCCCGGTGACGAGCATCGCGTCGACGAGCGTCGCGCGCGGCCGACACGCGCAGCGGCCGGCCGTTCAGGAACGCGCCGCCGCCGCGCTCCGCCGTGAACAGCTCCTGCCGCGTCGGGTCGTAGACCGCGCGCGACCTCGCGCGACGCCGTCGATTTCGAGCGCCAGCGACGAGCAGAAGATCGGCAGGCCGTGCGCGAAGTTGGTGGTGCCGTCGATCGGATCGAACACCCAGCACGGACCCGCGGGCGTCGTCGCGCTGCCGCCCATCTCCTCGCCGAGCACCGCGTGATCGGGAAAGCGCTCGGCGATCATCGCGCGGAACATCGCGCTCGATGGCGACGTCGACTTCGGTGACGAGATCGATGGTGCCCTTCTTGTCGATGCGGACGGCGCGTGCCGAACGCGCGCCATCATCATGTCGCCGGCGCGGACGACGGCCTCGATCGCGGTGGTGAGGAACAGCGGGTCGTGGTGACATCAGGTCAGGTGGTCAGGTCCGAGGCGCCGGCCGGCTGCACGCGCTTGATCATGCGGATCTCCATGCCGCCCTCCGGCGCGCGCTGCAGCTGCACGTCGTCCATGAAGTTGCGAATGAGGAAGATGCCGCGGCCGCTCGCCCTTGAGCAGGTTCTCGGGCGCCAGCGGGTCGGCGACCTCTTCGGGATCGAAGCCGGCGCCCTGGTCGCGGACGCGGATCGATCAGCTCGGGCACCGTGCTCCGAAGACGCCGTCGAACTCGACGAACACGTGCTTCGGCGTGTCGTTCTGGTTGCCGTGCTTGATGGCGTTGATCACCGACTCGCGGATGGCGACGCCGACCCAGTGAATGGCGTCGTCGTCGAGCCCGACGTCCCGGCCGACGTGGTCGCTGACGACCTGCACGAAGTCGAGCATCTCGAACGCGCTGGTGAACTCGAGCCGGACGTCATGGGGATGTTCGACGCCATGGACGCGCGAGTGAATACCATCCCAAGAATTGCCGGATGTCAAGCCGACTGTCGTAAGATCGGTCGAATGCCTGTGGCCACGACTGCGACGATTACCCCCGCGCGGCGCGTGCAGGGCCGGCTGCAGCGTCCCCGGCGACAAGTCGATCTCGCACCGCTACGCTCTGCTGGCCGCGCTGGCCGAGGGCCGTTCGGACTTGCGCAATTATGCTCCCGGCGCCGACTGCCGGTCGACGCTCGCCTGCCTGCGCGGCGCTCGGCGTCGAGATCGACAAGAGTGGCGACGACCGTCACCATAGATGGGACGAGGGCTCGGACGGTTCCGTTCACCGCCGGCACCGCTCGACGCCGGCAACTCCGGCACGACGATGCGGATGCTGGCGGGGATCCTGGCGGCGCAGCCCTTCACGCACGGCATGATCGGCGACGCGTCGCTGTCGCGACGGCCGATGCGCCGCGTGATCGAGCCGCTCGCGCGGATGGGCGCGCGGATCGAGCCGACCGACGGCCACGCCCCGCTCACGGTCCACGGCGCGACGCTGCACGCCATCGCCTACACGCCCACGACGTGCCGAGCGCGCAGGTCAAGAGCGCGGTCCTGCTCGCCGGCCTGCACGCCGAGGGGACGACGTCGGTCACCGAGCCGGCGCAGACCCGCGATCACACCGAGCGGGCGCTGGCGGCGTTCGGCTTCGAGCGTGCAGCGTCGACGGGCTGACGGTGTCGGTCACGCGGCGGCCAGCGCGGCACGGGCCAGACGCTGACGGTGCCCGGCGACTTCTCGTCGGCGGCGTTCTGGATGGTCGCGGCCGCGGCGCTGCCCGGATCGCGGGTCGACGATCGAGGACGTCGGCCTGAACCCGACGCGGACCGGCGCTGCTGGACGTGCTGCGGCGGTTCGGCGCGCGCGTCGAGGTCGCAGCCAGACGTCGGCCGCGGCCGGCGAGCCGCGCGGCACGATCGTCGTCGAGGGCGACCGGACCGGCGATCGATCGAGATCGCGCCCGACGAGGTGCCCGGCCTGATCGACGAGCTGCCGGCGATCGCCGCGCTCGCCGCGCACGGCGGCGAGGTCACGCGTCCGCGGCGCCGGCGAGCTGCGCGTCAAGGAGAGCGACCGCATCACGGCGCTGGTGGCCGGCTTCCGCGCCCTCGGCATCGACGCCGACGAGCGGCCGGACGGCTTCGTCATCCGCGGCCGGCGCGCCGGCCGGCGGCGTGGCCGACGCGCAGCGGCGATCACCGGATGGCGATGGCGTTCGCGATCGCCGCGCTCGCCGCCAGGGGCCCCTCGCGCATCGAGGGCGCCGACGCCGTCGCGATCTTCCTACCCGGGCTTCTTCGACGACGCTCTGCAGCGGCTGCGTCGGCGTGAAAGCCGACAAGGTTTATCTCGTCGGGTTCATGGGCGCCGGGCAAGACGACCGTCGCCCGCGCCCTGGCCCGACGGCTCGACTGGCAGGCCGTCGACATCGACGAGATGATCGAGCAGCGCGAGCAGCAGACGGTCGCGTCGCATTTTCGCGAAGCACGGCGAGCCGTACTTCCGCGCCGTCGAGCGGGCCGTGCTGCTCGAGCTGGTCGCCGCGCGGCACGTCGTCGTGGCCACCGGCGGCGGCACGTTCGTCGATCCGCAGAACCGCGCCGTCGATCAAGAGGACGGCGCTGTCGGTCTGGCTCGACGTGCCGCTCGAGCGGCTGATCGCGCGCGTGCCGGCCGACGGGCGGCGGCCGCTGGCCGCCGATCGCGCCGAGTTCGAGCGGCTGTATCGTGCCGCGGCGCGCGCGCCTACGAGCAGGCGCACATACCGCGTCGACGCCGGCACGTGCCAGCATTGACGCGATCGTCGAGCAGATGGTCGACTGGCTCGCGTGGCTGATGCGCTACCTCGTCCTGACCGACATCCACGCGAACCTCGAGGCGCTCGAGACCTGCCTCGCCGACGCGGCGCACGCGTGGCTACGACCGGATGCTGGTCCTCGGCGACCTCGTCGGCTACGGCGCCGATCCGAACGCCGTCATCGATCGCGTGCGGGCGCTGAAGCCGGTGGCGATGGTCCGCGGCAACCACGACAAGGTCGCGCTCGGGCTCGACCAGGCCGAGGGCTTCAACGCCGCCGCACGAGCGCCGCGCGAGTGGACGCTCGACGCGCTGACGCCGGAGCATCGGGAGTGGCTGGCCGGCGCTGCCGCAGGGACCGACGGTCGTCGACGACTGCGTCGAGATCTGCCACGGCTCGCCGTTCGACGAGGACAGCTACATCTTCGACGAGCTCGACGCGCTGCAGCGCCATCGCGAGCGCCTCGCGGCCGCTGTGCCTCTATCGGCCACACCCACTACGCCGTCGCCTTCGAGCTCGACGGAGCGGGACGTTCAGCGTCGATCGGCCGGCGCCGGACGGGCACGCGGAGCTGCGACCTCAAGCCGGGCGGCAAGTACCTGGTGAATCCGGATCGGTCGGCCAGCCGCGCGACGGCGATCCGCGCGCCGCCTACGCCATCGTCGACACGGCGACGCCAGGCGCGATCGACCTGCGTCCGGCTCGACGTATCCGCGTCGAAGCGACGCAGGACGAAGATGTCGCAGGCCGGGCTGCCGGAGCCGCTGGCGCGGCGCCTCAGGCGTCGGGCCGGCACGGCCACGCCTAGACCGGAGCTGCTGACCGGCTTGCCGGCAGACCTGCCCTGCCGGCCGTCGACGCCCGGCTGCTTGCGCCGCCTTGCTGGCCGCCCGCTCTTCGCGCCGCTTCAGCTCCATCGCGATAGGCATCCCGCGCCGCGCGCGAACCGAGAATCCAGCCGATCACCAGGCCGACGAGCAGGACCGCCGGGATGAAGATGAAGTGACCGGCTGTCACCGCGCCGTGCCCCCTGGGCCGGCGCTCGAGGTCGCGCATCTCGTGCTCGACCTTGCCGAGCCGCCGCCAGATGGTCCACAGATAGAACATCATCAGCAGCAGGAAGAACACGTAGGCGCCGACAGGAGCGGCGCGGCCGGCAGCTGCTCGGCGGCGGCAGCGTGTCGACCGGCACGAACCCGTCTGGCTGGCGCGGGCGGCTGCTGCGCCAGCGCGCGGCGCCGCGACGAGGAACAGCGAACAGACACGACGGTCGAGAACACGTCGAACCATGGTCAGTCCTCGGCCGCGAGATACAGGCGATCGAGCTCGGCGCGCAGCGTTTCGAGGCGCATCCGCGCGCGAGCAGGAGCCCGAACAGCAACAGGAAAATCGTCAGTGCAGAACCAGGACGACGTACCACATCTCCGGCGAGGTCTCGCCCAGCGTCGTCATGACGCTCGTCTTCGGGATGAATCGTGCGCCAGCAGTCCACCGACTTGTAGACGAACGGCGCGGTGGCGCCGCCGAAGATGCCCATCGCCGCCGCGAGCTTCTCCGATCCGGGCCCGCCGTACTTCCGCACCAGCAGGTAGCCGACGAAGATCAGCTCGAGCAGCAACGCCATCGTCAGCCGGGCGTCCCACTGCCACCACACGCCCCAGGCCTTGCGTCCCCAGAGCGACCCGCTGACCAGGCCGAACAGCCCGAAGATCACGGCCACTTCGGCCGCCGCAACCGCCATCCGATCGGCCCCGGCGTGCCCCTTGAACAGGTACATGGCGCTCGACGACGCCGCAGACGGTGACCGCCGCCGTACAGCGCCATCCACGACGGCGAAGTGGAAGTAGAAGATCTTCTGCACCAGCAGCATCGTCGATTCGTACGGCGCGTTCGCGATCGCGAGCGGCGAGTAGGCGAACAGCGCCGCCGTGACGAGCAAGAGCGGCAGAACAGTTTTCGCATAGCAGCTACCCTGCCTCGCACCGCACCGTCACTGCCTCGTCCCCTATTCCGTCATCAGCGGCTCGAACGTCCACAGCGACAGCGTGACGAACACGACGTCGAAGAACGCCGAGCAGCGCCGATCCACATCGTCGCCATCGGTTCGTCCGGCGGCGACTGCAGCAGCGCCGCCGTGCCGCGAACGCCCGCAATGATCACCGGAATGGTGATCGGATACAACAGGATCGGCAGCATCACGTCGCGCGTCCGGGCGCGGACCAGCATCGCCGCGAACAGCGTCCCGACCGCGGCGAAGCCGATCGTGCCGAGCCCGAGCAGCGCCACGCAGCAGCAGCGGCCGGTCGAACAGCGGCGCGCTGAAACAGGAACGCGACCATCGGCACCAGCAGCAGCTTCGGTCGCGAACAGCAGCGTCACGATGCCCAGCAGCTTGCCGACGTAGATCGCCGGACGCGGCGCCGGCGCCAGCAGCAGCGCCTTCAGCGTCTCGCCGTAGCGCTCGCGCTCGAACGTCCGGCCGAGCGCCAGCGTGCCGGAGAACGCGATCGCGATCCACAGGATGCCGGCCGCCGCGTCCTCGACCGCCTGCCCTTCCTTGCACGAACGCGAACGAGAAAATCGCCACGCACGACACCGCGAAGAACAGCGTCGTCGAGAGAATCTCGTAGCTCTTCAGCTCGATCGCGAAGTCCTTCCTGCAGCACGAGCAGCGCGATGCGGAAGAACATCACGCGCCCTCCACCAGCGCGCGATACTGCTGGCGCAGCCCGCCGGTCGGCCGCCGCATCGCGACAGCAGCCGGCCGCTCCGGACGACCGCGACCCGCGTGACCAGGCCGTCGGCCAGGTCGAGGTCGTGCGTCGCGAGCACGCACGATCGCGCCTGCCGCGGCGAGCGCCGCGAAGCCGATCCGCGACGATGCGCGACGGCGCGGTCGTCGAGCCCGGTGAACGGCTCGTCGAGCAGCACGAGCCGCGGCGTGTGCAGCAGCGCGCGCTCGAGCGCCAGCCGCTGCCGCATGCCGCGCGAGAACGACGACACCGGGTCGTCGGCGCGATCGGCGAGCCCGGCCGCCTCGAGCGCGCCGTCGACGACGGTCGCCGGCCGTCGAGGCCGTACAGCCGCGCGAAGAACTCCAGATTCTGCCGCGCGGTCAGCTCAGGATAGAGGTGGAGCTCGTGGGCGAGCAGGCCGATCCGCGCGCGGATGCGCGGCGCCGGCGCTCGACGCCGACCGTGCCGCCGTAGGCGATGGTGCCGCTCGTCGGCGCGACCAGCGTCGCCAGCATGCCGATCAGCGTCGACTTGCCGGCGCCGTTCGGCCCGAGCAGACCGACGATGTCGCCGGCGTGCAGCGTGAGCGAGACGTGCGACACCGCGCGGCGGCGGCCGAAATGACGGGAGACGTCCGACGAGGTCGACGCGGTCGAAGTCGAAGCTCACGGCCGTCAGCGACCTGCACGGCGCGCCGAGTCGGTCGACACGCTCGCAGGATGCCCTGAGCTGGTCAGCGACGTGCCGACGCCGGAGCGGTCGGCCGGCTCCGGGGTCGTGTCGTCGCTGTCGAGGGCGCCGTAGACGTGCTCGAGCGACGCGAGCAGCTCTTCGCGCCGCGCCGCGTAGCGCGCGCTCGTCGATCCGGCCGCGGCGATGCTCGTGCTCGAGCCGCACGAGATCCTGGAACAGCTTCTCGCGCCGCGCGATCAGCCTCTTGCGCTCGGCGAGCCGCTCGCGCCGGATCGGCGCGGGCCGCGTCGCCGCCCACGACGCCGACGATGGCGATGCCGACCGCGAGCGCCAGCGCGACCGCGCGGGGCACGGGCTGTGATGCGGCAGGCCGGTCGAGCGTCAGCCTGAGCGGCTGCCCCGCCGCCACGCGCCGCCCGCGGCGGCGATGTACATCCGGCCGTCCGCCGGCATGTCCTGCTGCCGGTCGAGCTGCGGCGACGCGAGCCGCATGTCGCCGACCTTCTTGACGATCACCGCCAGCTGTTCGAGACGCGCCGGAAACGTCTGCGTCGATCTCGACGCGTGCCGCCGGTGACCGGCAGCTGCGCGCCGACCTGGACGAACGTGCGTCCCGGGCGGAAACGGGCCCGGACACGCTGACCTGCGTGCCGTCGACCGTCGCCAGCGGCGACGACCCTGCGATCACGGTCGTCGCCGATCGCGCCCGGCGGCATCTCGAACACGAACGGCGTCGGCGGATTCACCGGCGCGCGGCGCGTTGTTCGACGATGTCGAGCAGGTAGAACACCTCGAGCGTCTCCTCGCCCGGCTCGATGACGATGCGCGACTCGCCGCCGATGACCACCTGCCCGGTGACGGCCGGCGCGCTGGCTTCGGCCTGCTCTGCGCTTCTTCGTCCTTGTCGGTCGCGACCAGCAGCAGGCGGATGCCGCCCTGCGCCGGCGCCGGGAATTCCTGCGACTCGAGCCGCTCGCCGTCGACGACCGCCACCGCCTTCACCGTCGCGCCGGGCGGCAGCGTTGTCGAACTGCGCGCGCCCGTCGCGTCGGTCTTCACCGTCTGCACCTTGCCGTCGACGTGCAGCTCGACCGGATGATTGGCGATGTTGTTGCGACAGATCGCCGCGAATGAGCCGCACCGACAGCGACGCCGTTCGGCAGATCCGTCGACCGGCCGCGGGATGCCCGACATCTGCTTCGGATCGGGCATCTGCGATCTGCGCCGTACGACCGCGCGAACGCCGAGGCGCAGACGACAGAGCACGCAGCAGAAATCGGGACGAAGCGCGATCGCAGTGCGCCCGTCAGCGCATCGCTCAGCGACCGATGTGCACCGCCGCGTTCATGCGAGCTTCGTCCCCGCAGCTCTTGCAGAACCGCGCGTCGGCGTCGTTCGCGGTCGAGCAGCTTCGAGGCAGATCCGTCGCCGGCGCGCACGCCTGCCGTCGGTCGGCCGGCGTCTGTGCATCGCCCAGGCGCTTCGCCAGATCGCGCTCGATCTGCGTCCGGTAGCCGGCGCCGGCGTCCAGCTGCCGCATCAGCCGCGTCGCGCGCGCCCGCAGGCGTGCTCGGACATCTCGCGGAAGTCCTCCTCCGACACCTTCCCCATCGCGCGATCGAACTCGAGCTCCTTGATCGTCCGGAGCGTCAGCATCTTCTCGCGCTCGAGCGCCGCGCGCGTGCGCTGGCCGATCACGACCGTGCGGTCGTCGTGCGCCGAGACCAGCGGCCGGACGGTGCGCAGCGCCGCGAGGCCGACGAGCGCCGTCGGCGCCCATCAGCACGCTCAGCAGGATGACCGCCGTGACGCCCTGGCCGCGGACCAGGAACGTGACCGCCGTCGCGCAGCCGAGCGCCGCCAGGACGAAGAACTGCCAGGGTTGAAGGCCGGGTTCGGATCCGGACGGCGACTCCGCTCTCGGGCGGACTGCCGGCTTGCTGCCGGCGAGCCGGCCTCTCAGTCGAGGTTTCGGAGCTCATCGTCGAGGCGCTCGTCGAGCTCCGGATCGGCGGCGGCGCCGCTTCGGCCGGCTCGCTCGCTGCGCTTGCGCGACCACCGGACGGCCACGACGCCCACGCACGCCGCTGCGCCAGCGCCGACCGACTACGGCAGCAGCCACGCGAGCCGGTTGAAGCCCTCGTCGATCGGCGCGCCGAGCATTTCCTGGCTGCCGTACTTGGTCGACGAACGCCTGGATGATCTCGTCGCGCGATCTTGCCCTCGTCGATCAGCGCCGCCAGCTCGCCCCGCATCTCGTGCGACGTGCCGCACGGATCCTTGCGGCACTCGGCGATCGGTTGCGTGCCCGCAGCCGCCGCAGGTGCAGACGATCTCGTGCTGCAGCTGCTTCTCGAACTCGGTCCGCGCGTAGTACGGACGTCTGGCGTGCTCGACGCCCGCGGCGCGCGCCGGCATGCCTTCCTGCGCCGACAGCGTGCGGCCGCCGACAGGAACACCACCAGCAGCAGCAGCGCGCCGGTCGCACTGGCCGCTTCGGCCGGCAGCTTCGCCAGCGCGAACGAGTAGGCCCGCTCCGGCAGCAGCGCGATGCCGGTGCCGAAGCGCCAGGATGCCGAACCCGAGCCAGATCCAGTTGACCAGCGGGTTGACCACGATCTCAGCGTCGCCACCTGGCTGCGCCAGCGTCGCCGGATCGTACGACGGCAGCACGATGTAGAGGTCCTCGGCGAACGTCGCGGCGGATCGCCGACTTCGGTCGTCGGCTCGCTCTCGTGGCTTGCGGAACGCCCACTTCGCCGGATACAGCGTGTCGATCTGCTTGCCGTTCTGCGAACACGCTGATGTACGCCGTGGTCATCTGCTTCTGGCCGTCGTCGTAGACCTTGAGCCGTCGTTGCGGACCGTGTACTTGCCGACGCGTCGACCTCTGCGCCCGGCTTCAGCAGCGACCTGCTCGTCCAGCTTGAAGCCGCTGCCGGCGAAGCCGAGGAAGATCAGCACGATGCCGAGGTGGACGATGTAGCCGCCGTAGCGCCGCTTGTTGCGGCCGACCAGGCCGACCAGCGCCGTGAAGAAGTCGGTGCCGGTGTTCTCTGCGCCGGACGTTCGCGCCGCGCCAGAACTCCTGCGCGATCGTGCCGGCGACGAACGCGCACAGCGCGAAGCACAGCCCCGACGCCCAGATGCGCAGGCCGAGCGCCACGAGCGCGCCAGCGGTGACGACGCCGGACGCCGTCGGCCACAGGAACGAGTCGCGCAGGTTGCTGCAGCGTCGACTTGCGCCACGCGAGCAGCGGGCCGACGCCGGTGAGGAACAGCAGGATCAGGCCGATCGGCGGCATCCACTTGTTGAAGAACGGCGCCGCCACCGTGAGGCGCTTGCCGGTGATCGCTTCGCTCAGCGTCGGGAACATCGTCGCGAACAGGACGAAGAACGCCGAGAACAGCAGGATCCAGTTGTTGACCAGGAACGCCGCCTCGCGCGACATCCACGAGTCGAGCTCGTTGCGCGCCCGCAGCAGCGGCAGCCGGTAGATCACCAGGCCGAAGCTGAACGTCAGGATCAGCACCATGAAGATCGGTGAACAGCTTCGCCAGCACGCGGATCCTCGCCGAACGCGTGCACCGACTGCACGACGCCCGACCGCGTCATGAACGTGCCGAAGATCGTCAGGAAGAACGTCACGATGACCAGCGTGACGTTCCAGATGCGCAGCATGCTGCGCCGCTCCTGCACCATCACCGAGTGCAGGAACGCGGTCGCGGTGAACCACGGCAGCAGCGCCGGCGTTCTCGACCGGATCCCAGGCCCAGTAGCCGCCCCAGCCGAGCTCCTCGTACGCCCAGATCATCCCGAGCGTGAGGCCGAACGAGAGGAACAGCCAGCTGAACATCGTCCAGCGGCGGACGGCGCGCAGCCACGAGTCGTCGAGGTGGCCGGTGGCGAGCGCCGCGATGCCGAACGCGAACGGGATCGTCATGCCCGACGAAGCCCGTGTAGAGCGACGGCGGGTGGATCACCATCCAGTAGTTCTGGAGCAGCGGGTTCAGCCCCTCGCCGTCGGCCGGCGCGTTGGTCAGGTACGTCGTGAACGGGTTCTTGTGCACGATCATCAGGTACAGGAAGAACATCTGCACCGTCGCAGATCGTGGCGACGACGTACGGGAATCAGCTCGCGGTGGCGCTCGCGGTTCACGTACACCGCGATGGCTGCCGAACACCGACAGCAGGAACACCCAGAACATGATCGAGCCGTCGAGCCCGCCCCAGTACGCAGGTGATCTTGTAGAACAGCGGCTGGACGCTGTCGGAGTAGTGCGACGACGTACTTGATCGAGAAGTCGTTGGTGAGGAACGCGTTGATCGATGACCGCCGAGGCGACGGTCATCAGCGCGCAGATCAGATAGAAGGCGCCGATGCCGCTCTCAATCAGCCGGCGCGAGCGGCGGCGCGCGCCCGACGACCGACACGACCGCCGCGTAGCTGCAGACGACGAACGCCGCGAGCAGGAGAAACGAGCCGAGGGAGGCCATTTAGCCGACTTTCTTCGCCGGCCTCGTATTTCGAGGGGCACTTCGCCATGATGCCGTTCGGGTCGACGTGGAACCCGTCCGGACGTCAGCTGCCCCTTGAGCACGACTTCGGCTTCTTCGCCGGCGATCCTTGAACGTGTCGGGCACGATGCCGTTGTACGAGTCGCATCGATCGACCTTGCCGTTGTTCTGCACCTTGAACCGGTATTCGAGCGTGTCCGGCTTCACCAGGATCGACTTGGCGACGACGTAGCCCGTGGAGCTGCAGCTGCTTGCCTTCCCACTGCTGCTGGGGTCGCCATCACTTCATCGACATGCTTGTAGTACTCGGTGCCCTCGCGCAGCGTGGACCACAGCAGGCCGGCGAAGGCGAGCACGAGAACCACCGCGGTCACACCAATTTTGATATATCGATGTGTCATAAGGACTTCCGGGAACAGAGACGCATTCAGAATAGCCCGACTACCTCCCCGATGCAAGGCTGTGGAGCCGTGCCGCCAGCTCCCCGATCAGCCGGTCGCACGAGCGCCACCGGCAGCCCGACGACGTTCGAGTACGACCCGTCGATGCGCGGGACGAACCGCGACGCCAGCCCCTGAATCGCGTAGCCGCCCGCCTTGTCGCGCCCTTCCCCGCTGTCGACGTACCAGGCGATCTCGCCTCGGACAGCGGGGCGAACGTGCACCACGCGTCTGGTCCGACACGCCGCCGACCTCGTGCCGCGCCGCGCCGGAGGCTGACGCCGGTCAGCACCTCGTGCGCCCGGCCGGACAGCCGCCGGAGCATGCCGGCGCGCCTCGTCGTCGTCGCGCGGCTTGCCGAGGATCTCGCCCGTCGACGACGACGGCCGTGTCGGCGCCGAGCACGATGCACGTCGTGCTCGCAGGTCGTGCCGGCGCACCCGAGCTCGCCAGGCCACGTCGCCGACTTCTCCGACCGCGAGCCGGCGCACGTAGCCTCGGCGGCGTCTCGCCGGCGACGACGCGCTCGTCGACGTCCGGCGCGCACGACCTCGAACTCGAAGCCCGCCGGCCGCGAGCAGTTCGGCGCGCCGCGGCGACGCGGAGGCGAGGATGAGGCGCATGAGCGAATGATAAGATCGACATCGGCGTGGCGATGCATGCCGATCGCGTCAGGTCGATTGCCCGGCGCCGTGGCCGAGCTCGCTGCGCGACGCTCCGCTCTCGCCAGGCAAGGTCGAGTTCGCGTGGAAGACCGCGGTCGGGCCGGCGATGCGCGCGTCACGCGCCGTCCGGCTCGAGGGCCGCGTGCTGCTCGTCGAGGCCGCAGACGGCCAGTGGGTCGGCCGAGATGTCGCGCTCGTCGCCGGTCATCCTGCGCGCGCCTGCAGGCGTCTGCTCGGCACCGACGTCGATCAAGGAGATCCGTCGTCCGTGTCGTGAACGTCAGGACTTCCCGATGCGTGAAGCGGTCATCGTCAGCGCCGTCCGCACGCCGACCGGCAAGTTCCTGGGCGCGCTGAAGGGCTTCACCGCGCCCGCAGCTCGGCGCGCTGGTCGTCGCCGAAGCGGTGCGCCGCGCCGGCATCGACCCGGCGATCGTCGACGAATGCATCATGGGCAACGTCGTCAGCGCCGGGCTCGGACAGAACCCGGCGCGGCAGGCGGCGCTGCGCGGCGGCCTGTCGGACCACGTCGCCGCGCTGACGATCAACAAGGTGTGCGGCTCGGGCCTCAAGGCCGTGATGCTCGCGGCCCAGGGCATCGCCGTCGGCGACATCGACGTCGCGGTCGCCGGCGGCATGGAGTCGATGAGCAACTGCCCGTACCTGCTGCCGCGCGCGCGCGAGGGCTGCGCATGGGCAACGGCGAGCTCGTCGACTCGATGATCGCACGACGGCCTGTGGTGCGCGTTCGAGACAGTGCCACATGGGCAACGCCGGCGAAGTCGTCGCCGAGCACTACAGCGTCGGCCGCGCGGCGCAGGATGCCTACGCCGCGCGCGAGCCACGCCAAGGCGGCCGCGACGCGACGGACGAGCGGCGCGTTCAACGACGAGATCCTGCCGGTCGCGATTCCGCAGCGGAAGGCGGCCCGCTCGATGTTCGATCGCGACGAGTCGATCCGCGCCGGACACCACCGTCGACTCGCTCGGCGGCGCTGAAGCCGGCGTTCAAGAAGGACGGCACGGTCACGGCCGGCAACGCGCCGCGGCGTGAACGACGGCGCGTCGGCGCTCGTCGTGATGGCCGCCGAACGCGCGCAGGCGCTCGGCCTCGACGCCGCTCGCGCGCATCGCCGGCCAGGCCACGAGCGGGCTCGCGCCGAAGTTCGTGCTGATGACGCCGGTCGAAGCCGTGCGCCGGCTGCTGGCGAAGACCGGCTGGGCGCTCGACGACGTGGATCTGTTCGAGCTGAACGAGGCGTTCTCGGTGCAGGCGGTCGCGGTGCTGCAGCGAGCTCGGCATCGACGCGGCGAAGGTGAACGTCAACGGCGGCGCGGTCGCGCTCGGCCATGCGATCGGCTCGAGCGGCGCGCGCGTGCTGACGACGCTGCTCTACGCGCTGAAGCACCGCGACATGAAGCGCGGCATCGCCACGCTGTGCCTCGGCGGCGGCAACGGCGTCGCGCTGGCGGTGGAGAGCGATTTGAGGGCTCCGGGCTCTCGGCTTTGAGGCTCTCGGCCAGCACGCGTGCGTTGCGTGACTCGAGAGATGCTTGAAGCCTGAAGCCTGCAGCGCCCCATCGCCTAGAGCCAATGAGCCTAGAGCCCGAAGCCTCGTATGAACATCCACACAGTCGGCGTCGTCGGCGCGGGCACGATGGGCAACGGCATCGCCCAGGTGTTCGCGCAGGCCGGCTTCGACGGTGCGGCTCGTGGACGTCGCGCAGCCGATGCTCGATCGCGCGCGCGCCACGATCGAGAAGAGCCTCGCGAAGTTCGTCGAGAAGGGCAAGCTCACGGCCGCCGATCGCGATGCGACCGCTCGAGCGCGTCTGACGACCACCACGTCACTCGACGCCCTCGCCGACGCCGACTACGTCGTCGAAGCGATCGTCGAGCAGGCCGAGGCGAAGCGCGCGCTGTTCGCCAGCCTCGACGCGATGACGCGGCCCGGACGCGATCCTCGCGTCGAACACCTCGTCGATCTCGATCACCTGCTCGGCGCCGCGACGAAGCGCCCCGACCGGGTGCTGGGCATGCACTTCATGAACCCGGTGCCGCTGATGACGCTGGTCGAGCTGATTCGCGGGCAGGCGACCTCGGACGAGATCGATGCGGACCGCGAGCGAATTGTGCGCGGCGGCTCGGGAAGAACGGCGTCGAAGCGGCCGACTACCCCGGCTTCATCGCCAACCGCATCCTGATGCCGATGCTGAACGAAGCGTTCTACGCGGTGATGGAAGGCGTCGGCACGCCGGACGCGATCGACGCGGTGATGAAGGGCGGGATGAACCACCCGATGGGACCGCTGACGCTGGCCGACTTCATCGGCCTCGACGTCTGCCTCGCGATCCTCAACGTGCTGCACGAAGGCCTCGGCGATCCGAAGTACCGGCCGTGTCCGCTGCTCCGCCGGATGGTGGCGGCGGGCCACCTGGGACGGAAGATCGGGTCGCGGCTTCTACGTCTACGCCTGACCAGCAGCGCCGCAGCGGCGAGCGGTCCGACGAGCAGGATCTCGCAGTGATCGCCGCGTGGACGTTCATCGCCGATTGCGCCGGGCACCTGCAGGCGGCGTTCCGTCGGCGGAAACACATCCCAGCCCGAGATGAACCACGCGCGGCTCGAACGGCCAGAGCAGCTGCAGCCCCGATGGCGGGGCCGGGTCGATGCCCAGCCAGTCGAGCAGCAGGTGCGAGCCGTGCGCCGCGCGCACAGCGCCGCCGCCAGCCAGAACGCACGGCGGCGTGTGACCTACCCTGTCACGACGGCCGCGACAATGAAGACGAGGGCGGTGGCGCTGAGGCTGTGCGTCGCGACGCGATGGCGCGTCACGGCCAGCAGCAGGTCAGCGTCGGGAATGCGGCGAGCAACGCGCACCACAGGCCGAATGGTGTCAAGACCCCGGGCCATCGGCGAAGGACGCTGCCGCGAGCGACGCGGTCGTCGAAGCTGCCGTTGCGCCGGTCGGGAGGTTGCCGGCTCGGTCAGCCAGCGCCACGGCGAGGCCGGCCAGGAGCATGGCCAATCGGGCTGGGCATGAACGTCCCCATGATCGCAGATTCTGCAACAGGCGTCGACAAGGCGAAAGTGTGGCTGAGTCAGTAAGTAATTGAGGATGAGTACTTTCCGGGCTGCTATTGCGTGTCAGATTGCGCTTGACTTTCGCTCGGCACAAACCTAGAATAGCCCCGCTTCGTCACCGGCATCCGTCAGTCCATCGCCGCGGCGACGTGCGGACAAATTGTCCGCCCTGTCGGATAGCCATGTCAGGAAGCAGTGCCGGCATGGCCGGACCAGCGGGCGCCGGAGCGGCGCCAGATTTCACGAGGAGCAGCATGCCGCCAGTCGAGAAGAACGACCGCGACGACCGCCAGGACCGCGAACGCCTGAAGGCGGTCGAACTGGCCGTCGGCCAGATCGAGAAGCAGTTCGGCAAGGGCTCGATCATGCGCCTGGGCCAGAAGGGCGCGATCCAGCCGATCGACGCCATTCCGACCGGCGCGATCAGCATCGACTTCGCGCTCGGCGTCGGCGGCGTGCCGCGCGGCCGCGTCATCGAGATCTTCGGGCCGGAGTCGTCGGGCAAGACGACGCTGGCGCTGCAGGTGATTGCCGAGGCGCAGAAACTCGGCGGCATGGCGGCGTTCGTCGACGCCGAGCACGCGCTCGACGCGGCGTACGCGCAGAAGCTCGGCGTCGACCTCGACAACCTGCTGGTCTCGCAGCCCGACAACGGCGAGCAGGCGCTCGAGATCGTCGAGGTCCTCATCCGCTCGAACGGCGTCGACGTCGTCGTCGTCGACTCGGTGGCGGCGCTGGTGCCGAAGGCCGAAATCGAAGGCGAGATGGGCGAAGCGCAGATGGGGCTGCAGGCGCGCCTCATGTCGCAGGCGCTCCGGAAGCTCACCGGCGCGGTCTCGAAGTCGAAGACCTGCCTGATCTTCATCAACCAGCTGCGCGAGAAGATCGGCGTCATGTTCGGCAACCCCGAAACGACGACCGGCGGCCGCGCGCTGAAGTTCTACGCGTCGGTGCGGCATCGACATCCGCCGCATCGCCAGCATCAAGGACGGCGACGCGGTGGTCGGCGGCCGCACGCGCGTGAAGGTCGTGAAGAACAAGGTGGCGCCGCCGTTCCGCGAAGCCGAGTTCGACGTCATGTACGGCGAGGGCATCTCCACGCACCGGCGACCTGCTCGATCTCGCCGTCGACAAGCGGATCGTCGAGAAGAGCGGCGCCTGGTTCGCCTACGGCGGCGAGCGGCTCGGCCAGGGGCGCGAGAACGCCAAGCAGTTCCTGAAGGACAATCCCGACATCTTCAAGGCGATCGAGGAGCGGGTCCGCCGCGAGCTCGGCCTGGTGCGCGAGGCCGAAGTCGCCGTCTGAAGCCGACGTCGCGGCCTGACTTTGCCACCTGTCAACGCACCCTGTGGCGCCGGGTCTTCAGACCCGGCGTCTCTCTACCAACGCCCACGATACGAGGAACATCGCCATGGTGCTGACAAAATCCGAACTGATCACCGCCCTGAAGAACGAAGTCCGAATCCTGCAGCATCTCACGACCAAGATCGAGCCGTCGATGGTCGACTACCGCCCGACGCCCGGACAGCGCAGCACGATCGAGTTGCTGAAGTATCTCGCCGTGATGGGTCCCGTGCTCGTGCAGTCCGCGCTTGGCGGCAAGTTCGACGAGGCGGCGTGGGGCGCGCGTGCAGCGACACTCGAGAAGGCCGACTTCCCCACGACGGTCAAGGCGCTGGCCGCGCATGCCGACGAGTACGAGGCGCTGCTCGCGAAGGTACCCGACGAGGCGTTCCGCAAAGAGATCGAGATGTTCGGACAGCGCAACAGCATCGGCGCGCTCATGGTGTCGATGGTGCTGGGCGGGTGTGCGGCGTACCGCACGCAGCTGTTCTGCTACATGAAGTCGTGCGGCCGCAGCGATCTGGGCACGATGAACCTGTGGGCCGGAATGGACGCGCCCGCAGCAGCCACGACGTAGGCTAACCAGTCTGCAGGGTCGGGTCTGAAGAACAGCGTACGTAGCGTCGGGTCTTCAGACCCGACGGCTACCTCCAGAGCCGACGCCGTCGCGCGGCGTGGCTTCCGAGCCGCCTGGGCCGCGTGGTATCATCGCTGTCTCATCACGGCTTCCGCGTCCTTGCAGAGGCCGCACGCTTTCCCGGCGTGGCGAGGTAGCTCAGTTGGTAGAGCATACGACTGAAAATCGTAGTGTCGCCAGTTCGATTCTGGCCCTCGCCACCATCTAACCCCTTCACAAACAATAGCTTAGACGCACTGCCCAGAACTGCGCCAAGTCGGCGGGGACCCGCCGGGGACTCGTTCGGCTGAGGGTAGGCTAGCAAGAGGTGGCGGAGCTCGAGACCGCGATGAGGAGGGTTAGCCGCGGCGTGAGGGTCGCTGATACCTACGGGATTTCGCCGCGCGGTGGGCGGGTTGAAAGGTTAGTCGGAAATTGAATCCTTGCCTCAAGCGATCCCCGTGCCCTGTGACCACACGATCTGCCACTGGCCGTCACGCTTCTGGTACGCATCGGTAAACCAAGATGGCGCACGCGGGTACCCCTGCCCTTGCACCTCGAGCTCGATTTGAGCCCGGTATCGAATCAGCGCCACGCCGTGATACATCCGAACATTGATCGGTGAGTCGAGTTCCCAGGCAAGGTAGTGAAGGATGCCGGCGGCGACGGCTCCGAGGTACTCCTCCTTGGAAAACACCGCTCCAAGAGGCGTAACAAGTTGGAAGTCGTCCGCGTGGAGTTGGCGCGCTACTTCCATATTGCCTGTAAGGATGGCGCTCAGCCGCTTTTTCTCAGCGGATTGGACATCGTCAGCTTCTGCGTGCGATGAGATCGCATCCATAGATGCTCGACTCCGTGAATGGCCTTTACGGTGGCACGGCCATCTTGGCACGAACGGTAGTGTCGCCAGTTCGATTCTGGCCCTCGCCACCATCTAACAGTCATCGTCAATCAACAAGTTATCTGACTCTGAAGCGCTGTCCGTTGCAGGCGCCTGAACGCCAGTCTTTGCACGCTGGCGGGTTCACGTGCAAGACCGGCCGATGACATCAGCGGCAGGGCACGTTCGAGACGAAGCGGTGTGCTCGTCAAATGCCGACTGGTCGTCGTGATGCTCAGGATGCGTCAATCGCGCATCAACGCTCCACGGCGACAGCCTCAAGCGCCGTCTTACGGATGGCCCTGATCGCGCCCGGGGACCCGAGGAAGTCGATGAAGCTCTTGGCGACAACGGGGTTCGTTGACGCGGCCCCCACACCAGCAGAGATCATCATCACGCGCTGCACTTCCGCGGGAAGCGGACCGACGAAGTCGATACCGTCAACTGGGAGCAGTTCACTGATCTGCTGAAAGCCAATCTCGGCCTCGCCGCGGGCGACAACGGCACCGACGCGCTCGCCGCCCTCGACTCTGCGACTCTTTGGCAGAACGCGATCGGCAATACCAAGCCGCTGGAACAGCTCCGTCGACAAATACGTGCCGCTCACGCTGGCCGAGTACGCGATTGACTTCGCCTCCAGCAGCGTTCGCCTCAGCGCATCGACCGAACTGATGTCCGGCTTCAGCGCGCCGCGACGAACGGCCATGCCGATCGCCGACCGCGCCAGGTCGACGCGAGTACCGGACGGATCCGCCCCGCGATGGTCAACCGTTCGAGATCCTGGTCTGCAACGATGACCACGTCGATCGCTTCGCCACGATCGAGGCGCGCGGCGATTCCCGTCGGGCCCGTTCCCATCGACGTGGCCTCCGTCACGATGCGATGGCCTGTGGCGCGCTCGAACTCCGGCGCGAGTTCGAGGTGCGCGGCTGTGAATGCCCCCGAGGTCATGACTCGTATCTCGTCTGCCGCAACCGCGACGTGCGTCAGCAGCAGGACGAACAAGACGAGCGGTGCCGAGGGGAGACGTCGCACTTTCCCGGTCATTCAACCGTCTCCATCAACCGCGGTGCCGGGTAAGCACATTGGATTCTTGCAGCCGTGAACGCACGCGGGAATATACCAGTGTGTATGTGAATGAGTCCGCCTGCGAGGACCGCGCCGCCTCAGCCGAAGAGACGCCAATAAGGCCCGTGTCAGCGGCAGTCATCGTCGCTTCGGAGGAAGGCCCGTTCCTGCCCATAAGACTCACGTGAAGCTCCGACAGCCGGGTTAGGTCCATGCGACAGGCAGATCCGTTCAACACTCTCGAAGACTCTGATTCTTCACCGCTGGATTCGCGCTATGCTCCGCCTCGCCAGGGCAGCCGAGAAATCTGCCGATCGTCCTGCTGTTGGTTAGCCAGACAATCGACGCATTCCGGAACTCCGACGCGCGAGAGTCGATTGCGGTGTCTCAGAATGACCGCCCCGAATGATCGGTGCGGGACCTCCCACCAGAGGAGAGAGAGCACATGGACAACGTCACGCTCCTGAAGGGTCTCTACGACGCGTTCGGCCGCGGAGACATTCCGAGTGTTCTTGGGGCGATGAGCCCGGGCATCAAGTGGTATCAGGCTGAGAGCAGTCCCTACATGCCCAGCGGCGAGGCCTGGGTGGGACCGGATGCAATCCTGAACAACCTGTTCATGAAACTGGGCTCGGAGTGGGACGGCTTCTCGGTCCATCCCAAGTCGTTCCACGGCGCTGGCGACAGCGTCATCGTGGAAGCCCGCTACAGCGGGACGTATAAGGCGAGCGGCAGGAGCATGGACGCGCAGGTCTGCCACGTCTGGGACGTCATGGATGGCAAAGTGACGCGTTTCCAGCAGTACGTTGACACCGCGAAGCTCTTGGCTGTGATGGAAGCGAAGTAGCGAGTCGAAGCACACAATCCCCTCAGGGTCATCGCGAGGAGTTTCCGACATGTCCGATGGCAACAGCGGCAGTCTCGAGGCGCCCCCGCCTCACGCGCAACTGGTCCAGATGGCCATGGGCCACTGGGTCTCGCGCATCGTCTACGTGGCTGCGAAGCTCGATCTCGCCGGACATCTCGCCAAGGGACCAAAGACCGCCGACGAACTCGCGGGTCCCACCGGCACCGACGCGAGCGCGCTGTATCGGCTCATGCGATCGCTGGCGACGCTCGGCATCTTGAGCGAAAGCGACAGCCGTCAGTTCTCACTCACGCCGCTCGGCGAGGCGCTCAAGGCCGATGCGCCTGGCGCCGCCCGCTCGTCGGTGCTGACCATTGCGAGCGACTGGTGGTTCCGTGGATTCGGCGAGCTGATGTACTCGGTGCAAACGAGCAAGAGCGGATTCGAGAAGGCGCTCGGCGAGCCGATCTTCGAGTACCTGGGCCACAACCCGGAGGATGCCTCCCTCTTCACCGAGACGATGATCGGTTTCCATGGCGCCGAACCGCCGGCGGTGGCGGCTGCCTACGATTTTTCGGACGTCGGGACGCTCGCCGATGTGGGCGGCGCGTCCGGACACCTGCTCACGACGATCCTGGAGCGCTATCCGAAGACGCGCGGCATCCTCTTCGACCTGCCGCATGTGGTGCGGGACGCCCCGGCGCTGATCGGCGCACGCGGGCTGACGGATCGTGTGGAGATCCAGTCGGGCAGCTTCTTCGACACCGTGCCGGCCGGCGCCGACGCGTATCTGCTGTCGCACATCATCCACGACTGGCGCGAGGATCTGTGCCTCACGATCCTCGGGCACTGCCGGCGGGCCATGACTCCTGGAGGCCGCGTGCTGATCACCGAGATGGTGCTGCCGCCCGCCGATACGCCACATCCCGGCAAGATGCTCGATGTGATGATGCTGGTCGGCCCTGGTGGACAGGAGCGCACGGCGCAGGAGTATGACGCGCTTCTCGGCAAGGCGGGCTTGCGTCTCAACCGGATTGTGCCCACGGCGTCCGCCGTGAGCGTCGTCGAAGCCTTCGTCGCCTAGGCACGCAAAGCCCACGCTTCGCGACCGCGCCCCGCAACCCTACTCAGTGGAGGCGCGGGGCGACCGCGCCTCATAGACCAGCAGGCGGATCGTCCGCATCGCGTCCGAGGTGGTGGTCGTCCGCGCAATGAGGCCGACGTCGCGCATCTGCTGCTCGATGGCCTCGAGCAGCTGCGCCTGCTCGCGCGTCACCTCCTCGCGGATGCTCGGCAGCCGGTGCAGGTCGGGATGCGTGCGGAGGTAGGCGAGGCGGGCGCGCTGATGGGACCGCCGCGCCGGGCCCGACAATCTATTCGCCATCGACCAGACTCGACGGAGCGACCAGATCTGCTCTGGTGCCGGTGACTCTGCCACAGAACCGGTTCGTCGGGTAGATAATGGACGCGAACCCTCGAGTCAGCTGTACTGGAGAAGCCATGTCGACGATCGTCCAGACCGGAGTCTCAGCGCTGACGTCTTACCGGTCATGAAACGCGCATCATTGACGTCAGCGGTGTTCGTGATCGTCCTGGCCATCGGGGCGTTACCGGCAGCCGCTCAATCGCCGGACACGGACAAGACGGCGCCGGTCGAAGTGACGCCGTACGCCTCGTTTGGTTCATATCCCTCATCGCGCGTCGGGGCGGCCATCGCCTTCCGGTTGACGCCGAATCTCAGTGTCGAAAGCGAGGTCGGTTACCGTCAGGACGTGGCCGGCAGGCTGAACGTGGCGGCGAGTCTCCTCTACGACCTGCCTGGAATCGGCCGCCTCAAGCCGTATCTTGCAGCCGGTGCAGGACTCGAGGAGTACGCCACCGCGGCACGACTTCCAGACGGCACGCTCGCCGTGCAGCCACGGACGGCGCTTGCGATCAACGCCGGCGGTGGTCTCAAAGTGCCGGTGAATGACCACTGGGGCATCCGAACGGATGCGCGCTGGTTCAACGGTCTTGGGAGCAACGCAGGGGAACACTGGCGGCTTTACAACGGTTTGACGTTTCCCACCGGCCGGCGCTGACGAAAACAGAAGGCGCACGTCTTCCGACGCGATCACGCAGCCGGGCTGACGCCGGCGGCCTCCAACTCGTATCCCCTTGCGAGATGGAAGAGGGCGCGATCGAAGAACTCGCCCACCTGGTAGTTGAGCTCCTGAATGCTGTGCAGCTCGAGGGGCAGCAATTCTTCGGGGACGATACGGTCACCTGCGAAGTCCACGAGGCCGTAGTCGCGAATGTAACGACGCAGATGCTGCTTCGACAGCAGCAGCGCATATACGAGCTCGCTCACGCGGACACCTTCCCGAAACCGCGTGCGTCCCATCTCTTCGTATTCGCGTCGAACCGCGCGCTCGTCAGGGTTGCCAATCCACTTGCCAAGGTTCTCGAACAGCGACGCGATACGCCCTTCCAGCTCTGACGGCTTGAGCCGCCGGAAACTTGGCGTCCTCTCGTTGGTGGTCAGGTCCTTGATGACGTCGTGGGTGAGGGCCCCAGCGTGGGCGGCTATCAGCTGCATCAGACGGGCGCCGAGCATAGAGCCTCCTGTCGGTGGAACTCCTATTCTAGTAGACGGCGTCGGATCGCGAGCCACACATGTCCGCCCATCCCTGTGCACACGCGCGCGCGCGGAGTGACGAAGGATCGCGGTCGGCGATGGGCGCCTTGCTGCCGCGCAAGACGATCGGCAGCTCCTCCACCGGCGGCAGGGCGGGCTTCGCCGGCTGACCATCAGCCGAAAGGGCCGTCAGCAGCGCGCGTTCGTCGCTTGCCCGCCCGGCGGCTCCACCCGCGTCCATCGACTCGAACTCGCGGCACGACCACGGGGAGCCAGCGCGGCAATAGGTCGCGTACATCTGCGATAAGTGGCGGCACGCGCCCGGGCGTCCCTCGCCGCAGGCCTGCTGCCAGAAAGGCAGCCACTGGCCGCGGTGCCGGTCGCCGACACCCTGGACGGCGGTCATCAGCAGGAACACCATCGCCCACACCGCGACGTACGCCAGATTCCTGCGTCGCCCGGCCAGGCCCCGCCATGCCCGCGCCGGATCCACGAGACCGAGCGGCGTCGATCGCACCGCCCAATCGATCGTCTTGACCAGCAGATTCAGCAGCGGCACCTGCAGGAGCTTGTCGTAGAACGTCGGAAGGCCGGCGGTGCCGAGCCACGCGTACAGTGCGACGGTGCTCAGGCCGTACAGCGCGCCGAAGATGATGCGTCCGCCCTCCGTTCGCGGCGACGTCGACGGGTCGGTGAAGAGCAGGTGCATCCCGAGAAAGACGGCAATTGGGATGTACGCATCGAAGAAGTAGTACGTGCCCGTCAGCGCGAAGTAGGCCAACCCGAACACGTAAGTGGTCACCACCGCCGACATCGTCATCGTCGTCACGCCGAAGAGCAGCTGGCCCGGCAAGGCGACGAGAAAGAGAAACAGGTACATGTGCGGCGGAAAGAACTGCGTGACCGCGATGTCCGGGCCCCAGGTGATTCCGGTCGTACCTGTCGTGAGGAGCGCGAGCGAGAAGACGGTCAGCGTGAACGCCGAGGGGTTGAAGATGTGTGTCTGGCGGCCGTCCCTGTTCCACCGGATGAACGCTTTGGCGGCGAACCCGACGGCGAGCATCAGGAACTGCAGGTAGAACCAGTCCGGCCGGAACCAGAGGAACAGGTTCGTGCTGAACACGATCGGGAACGGACCGAATCCCAGCGTGACGCGTTCGGTGCGCGACCACGTCAGCAGGGCGTCGAACGCGTACGCGAACAACAGCTGGGCGACGATGAGATAGGCGTAGTCGTACACGGGCCGCCAGTACCAGCCCCAGTAGAGAAAGATCGACGTGTGCGCGCACGCCTGCACGTAGTGTTGCGGCCGAAGGTCGATGTCGAGGAAGAACCCGCGCTTCCCTGGCGCGAGCGTCGCCAGTGCCGCGGTCCACGCGAGCAGGGCCCCGGCGGTGCCGAGAAACGACCAGAGCAGTCGAGGGTTCTGCTGAACAGGCGGGTAGGCGGCAAACGCCAGCAGCGAAAGCGCGCAGGCGAGCGGCAGGGCGAGCGCGCGTCCCGTTGGGCGAACGGGACGCGCCGGTGTCGTGTTACTTGCGTTCGGTGTCAACGCCCGGGCGTGCAAGCTCGTAGGGAGCGCCCGTGCCGGACGACCCCATGAACAGCTTCTTCCCGTCGGCGAACGTCAGGTCCCGGCCGTTCGCACGGCGAGTGCCGTCCTTGGCCTGGTAGCCGTCCACCTTGACCTTCGTCCCCGGCATCAACGACGCCTTGGTGAATCCCCGCCGGAAGAGCACGTTCGGCGTCCCCGCCTCGAATCCCCAGTTCTCCGTCTTGCCGCCGGGCATCTGCACGTCCATGTGGAGCCAGACGTGCGGGTTGATCCACTCGACCTTCGTGACGGTGCCGCTGAAGCTGACCGGCTTGTTCGCGTCGAACTCCGCGTTGAACGCGTGGTGTGCCCGCAGCGACACGACGCCGCCAGCCAGGCAGACAACAGTTCCGGCAACTCCGATGGCCAGCTTGACGTTCATGGGCCTCATGCCTCCTCGTTCGATGTCAGCGGCGATACCACTCGTGGAGCTTGTCTCCGGGCGGAACCTTGCGGGTGATGTCCACGATCATCGTCTCGCCTTCCCAGCGCTTCACCAGTTGTTCCTTCCGGAGGTTCCCGTACATGAACTCCTCGGCGAACTCGATGCAGTTGTAGTCCAGCACCGTCGCATTCTGCTCGAGCCGCCGGTAGAGCGGCATCGAGATGGTCCACGCACGGCTGAAGACCTTCGGGTCCTCGATCGTGACGTCGTAGCGGATGGCGTCCGCGCTGATCGGCGTGAAACGCTCGACGAGATGCAGCGCATCGCTGTGATAGTTCCCCGCCCTGTCGAACCAGTTCTTGCCATTGAAGTTCGTGACGTCGACGACCAGCGTGTCCCCGTCCCATCGGCCGACTGAGTGACCCATGTAGGTGTCGTCGGGCGGACCCTCGACCTTGTTCATGTGAATCACGCGGGCAGCATTGGAGAACGCGAACGTCATCTGAATCTTGTCCGTGCCCTGGGC
The DNA here is from genome assembly GCA_963748265.1 of uncultured Acidobacteriota bacterium. Lineage (GTDB taxonomy): Bacteria > Acidobacteriota > Vicinamibacteria > Vicinamibacterales > CAVVIG01 > CAVVIG01. The sequence goes on from CAVVIG010000014.1 coordinate 170,017, forward strand.
GATCGCGAACGGATACGGCATGTACATCGCCCGGGGAATACCGGGGAGATAGCACTTGAGCTCGGGATCGCGGTCGATCCAGTTCGCCGCGTTCTCCTGCTTCACCGCGAGCGCTTCGGGCTTGTACGGAATCTGGCCGTCGCCCTGCACCACGCCAAGCGACCCGGGCACGCCGCCGGCCGCGCCGAGGGCGAGCACCGGCGCCGCCGGCACGCGGGCGTATTCGAACTTGTAGACGCCAGGCTGGGTCACGGCCGCCGGGAGCGCCTCGTGCGCCTGGAGGTCCCACTGCGCCTCGTTCAGCGCCTGCCACACGCCGCCGAAGTCTGGTCGGCCGTCCACGGTGCGCGGTCCCGCCGGACGCGCGGCCTGTTCGCCGCCGCGCATCGTCAACATGGTTGCGCCCGCTCCGAGTGCCGCCGCCGCCAGCGCGGCGACGACGGTTGAACCCCTGACCATGCCCGCCATGTCGTCTCCTCGACTGTCGATCAGTTCTCGCGCTCGGCGGGCAGCTCGTTCACGCAGGTCGCCGTGTCCTGCGACGCCGGGTTCGGGCCCTTCCCTTCCCGGAACGCCTTGTCGTCCACCCGCGCGCCGACGAGCAGGGATGGCAGGCCGTAGTTGCCCTCGTGGCACCGCGGCTCGTAGTAGATCCGATTCTGCTCGTCGCTCTGCGCGGTCAGTTCCTGCTTGACCGTCCAGGGCGCCGTCCACATCGTCGGGTCCGTCATGGTCGCCGAGTACTCGATCGTCTTCGCGTCGAGCCGCGTGAACCGCTCGACGAGCGTCAGGTTCTCGCCGGCGCCCCGATACGGAAACTTCGGCGAGAAGTTCGTGGTCTCGACGACGAGCGTCTGGCCCTCGAAACGCCCGCGCGAGTCGCCGTGACGGAGGTGCACGTTCTTCGGCGGGTGGCTTCCGCTCATGTACACCACCCGCTGGTATCCCTGGCCCTGGCCGGTGTCGACGCCGATGGCGACGACGTTCGGCCCCTGGACGATGCGGCGGAACCCGTTGAAGTCCGGCGTCGTGCCCAGCATGCAGCGATCGCCCAGGCTCTGATCTTCAGGCCCGTCGTGGCGGTTCATCCGCCCCGTGTTGTAGAACGGCGGCGTCTCCTTGAGACGCGCCGAGGGCGGTCCGAACGTGCCGCCGCGGCAGCCCGCCGCCTGGTTCTTGCAGGTCGGCGTGTTCTGCAGCAGCGCGAGGCGGAACTCCTGATCGATCCGGGCCCGTTCCTGGGCCTCCGGCGTGCGATCGGGGATGCGTCCGTTAGCCGGCTCCACGACGAGGGACGTGCGACGGCCGGTCGGCTTCGCGGACGTGAACACCGCGTTGTACGCGCCCGCGACGTCCTGGGCGCTGCCGCGATTGGCGCGCTCGTTGCGGCCAGCGTCCGCCACCGCCCGCTCGTCCCGGGCCTTCCGTTCTTCCTCGGTGAAGAACTCCTTGTCGGCGTTCTGGGGCGGACGTTCGAACGGGGTGTCGAACTCGTCCAGCCAGATGCCTTGCAGATCGGGATGGCCCCACGGGGTTTGGGGAGCCGGCCCGGCCTTTTCGGTACCGGCCGCGCCGCCGGCCGGGGCCTGGCCCGAGGCAGCGCTCTGCAGGAAGACGGCAAGCGCCGTCATGACGACCGCGAAGCCAAACGCCTCGAAAATTCGCCGCTTCATCGTGGTTCCTCCTGCGAGTCTGCGTCGGACGCTACGCCAACTGGCAGCCGGCGTCAAGGCCGCTCCAGCTACTTCTGCTCCACCCTCGTGCTGTGAGTGGACACACAGCGCCAGCGGCCATCGCTCATGACCCACACGTCGGAATAGCGCAGGTCCAGCTCCGCGCGCTGCCCCTGCTTGATGCCGACCAGGTGCAACGTAAAGCCGACCACGGCCGTCTCGCCGTAAACCCTGACGAGGAAGTCGTCCTGTACCGCCGACTCGACCTGTTGATTGAAGTCGGCAACGAGTTGGAGCTCCTTCGCCCGATCGCCCGTCTCGCCGTTTTCGTAGGTCGCGGTGAAGTCGTCGGCCAGGATGCTGTCGATGAACGCGATGTCCTTGCTGTACACCGACTCGTTCCAGCGGCGCTCGAGCGCGATCAGGACCTCCTGGTCCGATTGGGCCCGCGATGTCTGCGCTGCAGAGCCGACGAGCGTGGCCGTGGCGACCAAGACGGCCAGAGCGCACCACCCGTGACCGGACCGCATAGGCAACGTCCTCCTGAGGTTCTTCGGCACGGTCCCGCCAGGCCGCCGCCCTGGCGTCAATCGTCTCCCCCGGCGCCAGCCCAGGAGACCTCCGCCGACACGGGCGGCAGAATCAGGGCGACCGCGCCCGCGAGGCCGGCCAGAACCACGGCGCCCCACAGCGACGCGCTCACACCCGCCAGCTGATATAGCACGCCGGACAGCAACGTGCCGAGCAGGCGGCCGCAGGCGTTGGCCATGTAGTAGAAGCCCACGCTCAGGGACACCCGATCCGACTCAGAGTACGCGAGCACCAGGTACGAGTGCACCGAAGAGTTGAGCGCGAACACCACGCCGAAGAGGGCGAGCCCGCCGAGCATAGTCAATGCGGGCGGCATGTCCATCCGCAATCCAAGCGGAATGAGCGCGGTGACGGCCGCGAGCAGAAGGCCCAGCGCGCCGGTGAGCGCCGGGCCCGGCCCTCGCCCACCCGTTGCCGCACGCAGCAGCGAAGGCGCGATGGTCTGAACCGCGCCGTACCCGATCACCCAGAGCGCCATGAAGCCGCCGACCTGGGGGAAAGACCAGCCGAGGGCCGACGCCAGGAAGACGGGCACGCTGACCACGAACCAGACGTCGCGTGCCGCGAACAGGGCCAGGCGGGCGAGCGACAGCCGGTTGATGCCTCGCGAATTGGACAGGATGCCCGTGAAGGGCGCCTTCTTCTTCGCCTGCCCGATGCTGGCGGGAAGCGTCGTCAGCACAAAGAGCAGGACCACGAGGACCGCAGCGGCCATCGTCAGCAGCGCGCCGCGGAATCCGACGAGCGACAGCAGCAGCCCGCCGACGAAGAAGCCCGCTCCCTTGAGGGCATTCTTCGATCCGGTCAGGATCGCGACCCACTTGAACAGCCCGGACTCGTCGCCCTTCGGCACCAGCACCTTGACGGCGCTTTTGGCGCTCATCTTCGTGAGGTCCTTGGCGATGCCCGACAAGGCCTGGCAGCTCATGACGTACGCCACGGACGCCGACAGGCTCCACTCGCGGTTCAGGAGCGCCAGCAGTACCGAGCGCGACGACCTGCAGCACCAGACCGAGTACCAGCGTGAAGCGCACTCCCGTTCGTGACGCCACCCACCCGCCAACGAGGTTCGTGACGATGCCGAAGAACTCGTAGAGCAGGAAGAGAAAGGCCAGTTGGACGGGTGCGTACCCAAGCTGGTTGAAGTGCAGCAGCACCAGCATGCGAAGCGCGCCGTCGGTGAGCGTGAAGGCCCAGTAGGCCGCAGTAACGGTCGCGTAGTTGCGAACGCTGATGCGCTGAGCCGTGATCGCCGCCGCGCTGCCGGGCGCGCTCACAGCGACGCGCCCACCCTCCGCGCCAGTTCGATCATGCGGTGCACGTACCCGATCTCGTTGTCGTACCAGGCCAGTACCTTCACGCAGGTGCCATCGACAACCATGGTCGAGGGCGCATCGACGATGCTCGAGTGCGGATCGTCCTTGAAATCCACCGACACGAGCGGTCGTTTTTCGTAGGCAAGGATGCCTTTCAACGGCCCAGCGGCCGCAGCCTCGAACGCCGCGTTCACCTCCTCGACGGTCGTCGTGCGCCCGACCTCGAAAACACAGTCGGTGAGCGACGCGTTGAGCAACGGGACGCGGACGGCGACGCCGGTCAGCTTTCCTTTCAGCTCCGGGTATATCAGCCCAATCGCGGTCGCCGACCCGGTGCTCGTCGGGATCAAGGACAGAATGCTGGCGCGCGCGCGCCGCAGGTCCTTGTGCGGCGCGTCGACCACGGTCTGTGTGTTGGTGACATCGTGAATGGTCGTGATCACGCCGTGCACGATGCCGATCGCCTCGTGGACGACCTTGACGACCGGCGCGAGACAGTTCGTGGTGCACGACGCGGCAGTCAGAAGGTGATGCGACGCCGGGTCGTAGAGGTGATCGTTTACGCCCATGACGACGTTGAGGGCGCCAGACTTCACAGGCGCCGCCACGATCACCTTGCGCACGCCGGCCGCCAGGTAGGGGGCGAGCGTCTCCGTCGTCCGGAACTTGCCGCTGCATTCCAGGACGAGATCGACGCCGCTCGCCCGCCAGTTCACGTCGGCCGGTCGCGCCTCGCTGCTGAAGGCAATGGCCGCGCCGTCGATGGCGATCTTCCCATCAACGGCAACAACGTCGCGACTCCAGCGGCCGTGAACCGAGTCGAACTTCAACAGGTGCGCGCCCGTGTCCGCACCGCCCGCGACCTCGTTGATGTGGACGAAATCCAGGTCCGGCGAGCCCCACCCCGCCCGCAGCGCCAGCCGACCCATGCGGCCGAATCCGTTGATCCCGATGCGTGTCGGCATGTGTTCCTACAGGTCCATGCGCATGACGGTCGCAGTCGACGGGCATGCCGACGTGAACTCGACCGACGCCGTCACCGACCGCAGGAGCGCGCCGCCCTCGTACGGCTGCGCAGCGCCGATGCTGACGGCGGTCACCTGGGGCTCCGCAGGACGGCCACGGGCACCGGTCCAGTGGCACAGCATGTCGCACCGGCCTCGACGTCGGCCGGCGTCGGAACGCAGCACCCGGTCCGCCCCTGCAGCCGTTCGGCGTCCTTCTTGATTGAGTCGACGTGCGTGAGCGCGTGCCGCACAGCGTCAGTGATTGCACCGATCACCGGGTCGGGCCCCGTCGCGAGGCGGTAGTGAATCCAGAGCCCATCGCGGCGCGTTTCCACCAGGCCGGATCTCCGGAGATAGGCGAGGTGCCTGGAGGCCTTCGGCTGCGGAATCTTGAGGCTCTCGTGGATGTCGCAGACGCAGACCTCGCCGGTCAGCAGCAGGCCCAGGATACGAAGGCGCGTCGTGTCGCCGAGGGCCTGGAACAACGCTTCCATCTCGTCCAATCGTCTAGCCATATATTTGCGTTGACAAATATAGCACGCCCGCCTACAGTCTTCATATTCGCACACGCAGATACAGGGAGTGTAAGCAATGGCGACCATTCAGCAGGCAATCCAGGAGAAATACGGCGCGATCGCGCGGTCGGTGCGCGTCGGGAACGGCGGATGTTGCGGGCCGGACAGCTGTGGGTGCAGCGACCCGATCACCAGCGATCTCTATTCGGCATCGCAGACCGCGGACCTGCCCGCCGAGGCGGTGTCGGCCTCGATGGGCTGCGGCAACCCAACTGCGCTGGCGCAGCTCGAGCCGGGTCAGGTCGTGCTCGACCTGGGATCCGGCGGAGGCATCGACGTACTCCTCTCCGCGAAGCGAGTTGGCCCCACCGGCAAGGCGTATGGGCTCGACATGACCGACGAGATGCTGGCGCTTGCGCGCGAGAACCAGCAAAAGGCCGGTGTCACCAACGTCGAGTTCCTCAAGGGCGAAATCGAGCATATCCCGCTCCCGGACAAGTCAGTGGACGTGGTGATCTCGAACTGCGTCATCAATCTGTCTGCCGACAAGGACCAGGTGATCCGGGAAGCGTTTCGTGTGCTGAAGCCGGGCGGCCGCTTCGCCGTGTCGGATGTCGTGACCAGGGGTGAGATACCCGAGCCCGTCCGGCAGAGCATGTCGCTGTGGGTGGGCTGCATCGCTGGCGCGCTCGACGAGACTGACTACGCCGCCAAACTTCGCAACGCGGGGTTTGCGGAGGTGAGCGTCGAGCCCTGGCGAATCTACGACGTGGACGCTGCGCGTGGATTTCTGGCCGAGGGCGGTGCCGACCTGAACGTGCCGGCAGGTGAGGTGCCTGGCTCGTTCGCCAGTGCGTTCATTCGCGCTACTAAGCCGCAGGAAACGCCATGCTGTGGGCCGACCTGCTGCTCGTAGGGACTCTGCACTGAGAACGGGTGGCGAACCTGGTTCGCCACCCGTTGCAGTTCGCACCGCACGTTGAGTCACGGAAGATTTACACAGACGTGACACGCCCGTTGCATCGGTGGCAACGGCGCCGGGTAACGTCGGATCCGTGATCTGCTGCGCCGGTTACGGGCGCCGGCGCCTGATCGCCGCGCTCAGTGTCACAGCCCTTCTCGTCGGCACCCACGCCGAAGGTCAGACTCCCACGCCAAAACCCGAGGTCGAAGCCGGCTTCGGCCGGGGCGTAACCATCAGGTCGACCGATGACAAGGCGTCGATGAACATCCGCGCGCGCCTGCAGTTGCGTGCGACGGCGACCGGCGAGCCAGACGATGGACAGGATGAAACCACCGAGATCGCGATCCGACGCATGCGGCTCGTGTTTCAGGGCAATGCCGACGGACCGGCACTGACCTACTACATTCAGCTCTCGTTCTCCAACCTCGACACCGAAGCTGACCTGCGGCTGCCGCTCCGCGACGCGTATGTCACCTGGGCGCCGCATCGCGACCTGAACGTCCGCGCCGGCCAGATGAAGGTGCCATTCTCGCGCCAGCGTGTCACGTCCTCTTCCGCCCTGAGCATGGTGGATCGATCGATCGTCGTCACCGAGCTCAATCTGGATCGCGACGTTGGCGTACAGCTCTTTTCGAAGGATCTCTTCGGCACGGAAAAGATCGGCTACGTCGTGGGACTCTTCGGCGGGGAAGGTCGCAATCGTGTTGGCAGAACGGCTGGACTCCTCTACACCGCGCGGCTCGAAGCGTGGCCTCTGGGTGCATTCGACGACTATGTCGAGGGCGACGTGAGTCGCGCCCCCGAGTGGCGAGTCGCCTTCGGCGCCAACGTGGGCCACAACCAGAATACGAATCGCCCGCGCAGCACCATCGGCGCGCCGTACCCGGCGGGCGACTTCGACTACACGAACGCGAGCGTCGATGCCGTGGTGAAAAAGCGCGGCTTCTTCGCCATCTCGGAAGTCATGTATCGGAAAGGGGATCAGGACGACCGTGTCGTGGCGGCCAACGGAAGCCCCTCGACCATCTGGTCACGATCCGGGTGGGGCGGCTACGTTCAGGCCGGGCAGATGATCTCGAGCCGTGTCGAGGTGTCCGGCCGATACAGCAGGCTGTATCCTTTGGATCACACGGACCCCGAGTTCCTGGAGGGACGTGAGGCGGGCCTTGGCCTGAGCTACTACGCCCGCGGCCATGACCTCAAGATTCAGGGTGACTACTTTCGCGTAACCGACAGCACCACGGGACAACTGGTGAACACCGGGCGTGTTCAACTGCAGGTGTTCTTCTAGTTTCGCCCCTACCGCTTGAACGGGGCCGTCGGCAGGTCCGGGCCGCGCGCTCCACTCCTCCCACGAGCCGAGGTAGTTCCGCAGGCGGTCGTAGCCAATCAGGTGCAGCGCGAACAGGTCCACCGCCGACCGGTGGCCCACCCAGCAGTAGGCGATGACCTCGTCGGACGTCCTGATGCCGTGCGACTCGTAGATGGCGCGCAGTTCGTCTGCCGACTTGAAGGTCTTCGTCACCGGATCCAGCAGGTCCTCCCAGTAGACCGCCACCGCCGACGGAATGACGCCGCCACGGCTGCTCAGACGAGTGTCCGTGCCGTCCATCTCCGCCACCGTTCGCGCGTCGAGAATGCGGGCGTTCGGCTTGCCGATCGCGCCTTGCACGTCGGCGACGGTCGCCAGCCATCCCGGCGCCAGCGTCGCCTTGAAACTCGCCACGCCAACCGGTGTCGTCGTCTTCACCGTCGGACGTTTCTCGGCTGTCCACCGCACCCACCCGCCATTCACGAGCGCCACGTTCGAGTGGCCGTATGCGTTCAGCATCCACCAGACACGCGAGGCCAGCAGCCCGCCGCGGTCGTCGTAGAGGATGACGCGCGTCCTGTTGCTGATGCCAAGTCGCCCCATCAGACCCTCGAACGCCTCGGGCTTCATCATGAAGCTCGGGGCATTCGCGGGGTCGCGAATGGACTCGGGGTCGAGCCAGAGGGAGTCGGGGATATGGTTTTCGTCGTAGCCAGACCGCCGCACGTCGAGCACCCGGACGTTCTCATCCTTCGCGTGCGACGCGACCCAGGCGATATCGACCAGCTGTTCGGGGTGCGCGTAGCCGATCGCCGCGGCAAGGAGCAGGGTGGCAATCATGGCCTGAGTCTAGCAGCCGCGTGTCGCCGGAGGGCCTGCCTCACTTACTCCGGTCGTAGACCCGCTTGACAGGCGGCCGCTGACCGTTGCCACCCTGAATCTCGAGCGTCGACCACAATCGCTTCGTCTCGGTGTCCACTTCGTAGGTCTCGACAATCTTCCCGTTCGGGCCGGCGCCTGTGATCTCCGTCACCAGCTTCTCCCCCTCCCAGCGCGTCTTCCGTTCGATGCCGGTCGACTCGTCCTTGACCTTCTTGTTGTCGGTCGCGAGGCGCGTCGTCGCACCCTCGCCGGTCGTGACGATGACCATCGACGGCGTGTCGGTGATGGTCAAGCGGGCCGGTGCGGTCAGGATCTGACGCATCGCTTCGCGGCGCCGCTCCATGTCTTCCGGATTGCCACCGCCCCCGCCTCCGAATCCGCCACGCCCTCCCCCTCCCCCGAAGCCGCCGCCACCGCGGCCACCACCGCCAGCGCCACCACCGCGGCCGCCGCCACCGCGTCCTCCGCCCTGCTCACCCGGTGCCGGGGCCTTGTCGCTCAAGTCCGAGTTCAGTCGCCAGTCGCCGACGATCGCGTGGCCGGTTTCTGTCTGCGCGCTGAGCGCGGGCGCGCCGAACGTCACGGTCGACGCGAGAAGGACGATGACCAGGTGCTTCACTCGTCCATTTTCGGGGAGGGGATTCGGCCGGCAGGGTGAAAAGACTGTGAACGATCGCGAGGGACGTTCTCAATGTGCGGACGGTGCGGATCGCCCGCACCGTCGCGCGTCGCCGCGAGCGGAGCCCGGTGTCAGCGCGTCCGCTGCCGGTACACTCCGCTGTAGTCCACTCGATGAATCGTTTCGGTGATGCTCATCTCGCGACGGTAGTCGTCCACCGCCTGAATGCATCCCTGGGTGCTCGGCTGATAGTCGTCGATCAGCAGATACCCACCCACCGACAGCTTCGGATAGAGCGCGCGTAGCGCGTCCATCGTCGACTCGTACATGTCGCCGTCGAGGCGCAGGATTGCCAGGCGATCGATCGGCGCGGTGGGCAGCGAGTCCTTGAACCATCCCTTCAGGAACCGGACGCGTTCGTCGAGCAGCCCGTACTTCGCAAAGTTGGCCTGCACCGCTTCCACCGACACCCCGAGGAAGCCGCTCCACTGGTGGAGGATGTCGCCTTCGTCCTGCGGATAGTCCTTCACGTTCGGGGGCGGCAGCCCTTCGAAGGAGTCGCAGACCCACACGCGCCGGATCGGGTCCTGGTACACACGCAGAATGGCGCGCATGAAGATGCACGACCCGCCGCGCCAGACACCGGTTTCGGCGAGGTCGCCGGGCACTCCGCGCGCGAGCACGTCGGTGACGCACATCTGGATGTTCTCGAGCCGCTTCAGGCCGACCATCGTCTCGGCATCGGGCGGCCAATCCGAACCCTCCTCGCGCTTCGCGGGAACGAACTCCGCACGTCGCACGAGGTCCAGCCCCATGCTCGAGAGCACGCCTCCCACAGGGCGGTAGAGCCGGCCCTTCCAGCCGTTCGGGTTGGTCGTCAGCGGCTGATAACGTTCAGGGAAGGCGTAGCGCGTCAGGCACTTCTTCAGAAGATCGAGGTAGAGATCCGCCGCAACGGGTCCTGGCGGCGGGTGCGGCGTCGAGCGTTGGCATGGTGCCTCCCGGACGACAACGGCGGGGCGAAATTTCGACCCGAATCGATGGCCCGTCGCGTCAGCTGGTGTCGGTTTCCGGTGCTTCAGGCCGGATTCTAGATCGCGCTCTGCCGGAGTGCTTGGGACGCTATGCCACCTCGACGGACGATTCGGTCCTATCCGGGACGGGACGTCACTGACTACTCCAGCGCGGACAGCGGGACCCTGCCAGGCCGTCCCGCACCTCAGCCCGACGCGCGAACCGCCGCCGGTTCAGCAAGTTCGAGATAGGTGTGCCGCTCGGGACCCCGCACCGTCAGCCACTGACAGACCCGCTCCAGCAGCCTCCTGACGGTAATCCCGGGGACGATGCGGTCGTGGACGTGGATGACGGCGGTGCAGATCTCAGTCCCCTGCAACGTCGCCGAGATAAAGAGTTCGTTGCCGACGCGCGTGACGCCGGTGATGGAGAACAGCCATGGCTCCCGGCCGACGTGAAGCGTGACTGGTCTCGAGTCGGTGGCGGCGTGTTGCAACGGCATCGGCGTCAACCTCCTTCGACCGGGCATCGACGGTCTGAAGGTTAGGACGCCGACCGCGTGGTTCGGCCGTGGCAGACGTGTGGAAAGAGTGTGACAATGTCGCCGCCCTGACGGGCGCGTTTCCGGAGGTCACCGCCCATGAAGCTCGCACTCGCCTGCGTTACTGCCGCTGCACTCGCCGCTGGCGTCGCCACCCTGGTCACGCTTTCTGCGCAGCAGTCGACCTACGGGCACTGGACCGCCGCCGAACTCCGGCAGCGCGACACCGCGCTGTCGACCAAGGTGGGCCCGGACCACTCCTCGCGTGAAACGCTCGCCGACTACGGCGACCATCGCTTTCGCCTGCTGTATCGCGATGCCGACGGCGCGCCCGAACAGCACGATGGCATCGTCGACGTCGTGTACGTGCAGAGTGGCGAAGGAACCCTGCAGCTTGGCGGCACGATGGTCGGCAAGCGTGCCGGCAGCGGCCCGGGTGAATTCCTGGGCACACGGCTCGACGGCGGTGAGCGCCACCCGCTTGCCGCGGGCGACGTGCTGCACATCCCCGCGACGATCCCGCACGCGTTCCTCGTGCCTGCGGGCAGGCACATCACCTATGTGCTCGTGAAGTTTCCTGCGAGGCGATGACGCGACAACACCCTCTTTCGGGCCGAAAGTTGTAGCGCCGCGTCGGCGTCACTGACTACGATACCGGCGGGCCTCAGCAAGCGTTGCCGGCCTCCGCTGCAGCGTGCGATCGCGGTCTGCCCGCCGCAGGATCGCCAGGCATCTGACAAGCGCCCCCTTCAATCCTGTGCGTCCACGCGTTCCGGACATCCATCTCGCGATCCCGACGGTCAAGTTCACGTCGGCGTGGCGGGCTGCTGCGCTCGCGATTCCGGACGTCGGCGTCGCGGCGTTCTTCATTGCGGGCACCGCCACGGCCGCGGCGGGGACCGTCGCGCCGGCAATCGTCCTGGCCGCGGTTCTGCTCAGCCTCGCCTGCCGGACGCTCGACATCGAAGGGTTCGCGCTGCCGGTGCGTGGCGGGCTCGTGGGACGTGCGGGTGTCGCGTTCGGTGCGCGTGCGGCCGCCACGGCTGCCGCCGCCCAGCTCCTCGAGCGCATCCTGTTCGCCGGGCTCGTCTGCCTCGTGTTTGGCCGCTACGTCTCGGCGCTGCCGGCCCGCCTTCAACTGTCGTCGACGCCGGTCCTCAGCACCTTCGCCGGCGGAGACCTCGCGAGCCTTGCGGCGCTGGTGCTGCTCGGGTTCGCGTGGCTCCGAGCGCGTATGGGCTACTTCACCGACGCCGGCCGCTCCGCCCAGCGCACATGGCGGGCGGTCACGGTGCTGGTGGTGACGCTGCTCGTGGCCCTGCTCGCCGCGCTCACGTTCGGCGCCTCCGGTCTCGGACCGACCGAGGTCCTCATCGCGGCCGCCGCCGCCTCGCCCTCGGCCGGACCCCTTGGCATCGTCGTGGCTGTGTTCTTCGCCTTCGGCCACGCCTTTCCCGCGGTCGGAAGCGGCGACAGCCTGGCGCGCGCGGTCAGCGAGCTCGAGCCGCCCCGCATCCGCGGCGTCCGCCAGACGTTGCTGCTGCTCCTGGCCTACGGCGGGTTCGTCACCCTCGCGTCGACCTTCCTCTTCATCTGGTTCGTGCCGGCCGCCGAGCAGCGGGCGTGGCTGGAGATTCCGCTCCTCGGCATCCTCGACCACCTGCCGGGCGGACCCGTCCTCCGCGGACTCGGCACGCTGGGGGTCGTCGTCAGCGGGACGCTGCTCCTGGGACAGGCCGCGCGGGCAGGCATCTCGGGCGCCGAGCGGATGCTCGTGCAGCTTGCCCAGCAGGGGCGCGCCACCCGCGCCTTTGCCCTGCCCCACGGCAGCCTCGGCACCCTCGCGCGCGCCATCGATACGGCCGTCGGCGTCGCAGCGATCGCCATCGTCTTCAGCGCCGGGCGCGTCGAGTGGCTCGCACACGCGTATGCGGCCTGCCTGGCCTGGACGATCCTCGTCAAGGTCACCGTCCTGATCCGTCTGCGCCAGCCGCAGTCCGAGACCCCCTTCCGCGTGCCGTTGAACGTGCGCGTGGGCAACGGCGAATGGGCGCTGGGGTTGTTCGGCATCGGCGCCCTGGTCGGGTTGACGTGGCTCGCCATGGTGCTGCGCGGAGACGGCCCGACCATCAGCGCCACCATCGCGCTCGCAGCCGTCGCCGCCGTGTTTGCCAGCACCGCCCGGAAGCTGCCGGTCGAGCCGCCGGACGAGAGCGACCCGCTCCAGATCATCTCGTCCACGGCGCTGACGCTCGAGCGCATCAACGCGCGGCCGGGCGGCGTGCTCGTCGCGCTGCGGAACCCCCACTCACTCTTCACGCTCGGTCATGCATTCGATATCGCGCGCGGCCGCGACATCGTCGTCATGACAGTCCGCATAACCGGTCTCGACACCGACTACGACGATGCGCACAGCGCGCGCCCGACGAGCGGCGAGCAGACGCTCTTCTCGCAGGTGATCAGCCTCGCCGAGCGCCAGAACCGGAGTGTGACGCTGCTGGTCGTGCCGGGGACGGACGTGTTCGACGCGACCATCGCGGCGGTCCTCCGGCTCCAGCCATCCGACGTGCTCGTCGGAGAGTCGGCGACGCTTTCATCCGACGCACAGGCACGCCTGCTCGGTGAGGCGTGGGAGCGCAGCAGCGCCTCGCACCTGCACGGCGTCCGCCTGGTGGTGTGCCACAGCAGCGGTCGCACCGACACCTATCACCTCGGCGCGCACGATCCGACCCTTTCGTCCGGCGATCTCGACCTGATTCACCAGCTGTGGCTCGACGCCTCGAGGGCGCTCGGGCCGCATGTACACCATCACGATGTAGTGCGGGCGGCGTTGAAGCAGATGGCAGAACAACTGAACGGCCCTGAGCGACAGGCGGCGCTCCAGGCGATCCAGACATCCGCCCGGCCCGGCGACGAGCTCGCCGGGATCGTCCGCACGCGCGACTACACGCGCCTGCGCGACCTGATTCGCAATCGGCCGGCCGACCACCTCGCCACGATGCTCAGCGACCTGAGTGTCGAGGACCAGGTGGTCGTCTTCCGATTGCTGCCCCGCAAGGACGCCGCGGCGACCTTCGAGTACCTGACGCACGAGCAGCAGGAAGTCCTGTTGAAGGCGATGGCTCAGGAAGACGTCGCGGCACTGCTCAACGAGATGGCGCCCGACGATCGCACCATGTTCCTCGAGGAACTGCCGGCGCCGGTCACGCGGCAGCTGCTCGCGCTCCTCACTCCAGAAGAACGCGCCATCGCGAGCACGCTGCTCGGCTACCCGGAAGGCTCGATCGGCCGGCTCATGACGCCGGCCTACATCACGGTCGAAGAACACTGGACCATCCAGCAGGTGCTGGACTACATCCGGCAGCACGGCCAGGACAGCGAAACGTTGAACGTGATTTACGTCCTCGATGCCGGCGGCAAGCTGATCGACGACATCCGCATCCGCGAGCTGCTGCTCACGAGCCCGTCGAACCGCGTCTCCGACCTGATGGATCGTCAGTTCGTGGCCATGAAGGCCACCGACGCCGAGGAGACCGCCATTTCTGAGTTCCGCGCGCACGATCGCACTGCGCTGCCGGTGACGGATACGACCGGCAACCTGATCGGCATCGTCACGATCGACGACGTCCTCGACGTCCTCGAAACGCAGACCACCGAGGAGATCCAGCGCATCGGCGGTTCGGAAGCCCTGGACGAACCTTACATGGTGACGTCGTTCGCCAGCATGGTCCGCAAACGAGCCGTCTGGCTGACGGTCCTGTTCGTGGGCGAGATGCTGACCGCAACGGCGATGGGCGCGTTCGAAGCGGAGATCGAACGAGCTGTGGTACTGGCGCTGTTCGTGCCGCTGATCATCTCCAGCGGCGGCAACTCCGGATCGCAGGCGTCCACACTCGTCATCCGCGCGCTCGCCCTCGGCGAGCTCACTCTGCGCGACTGGTGGCGCGTGGCGCAACGCGAGATCGGCGCCGGCCTCGCGCTCGGCGGCATCCTCGGCACCATCGGCTTCCTGCGCATTTCGATCTGGTCCGCGTTCTCCACCGTGTACGGCGAGCACTGGCTGCTCGTCGCGATCACCGTGTCGATCGCGCTGGTCTTCATCGTGCTGTGGGGAACGCTCGTGGGGTCGCTGCTGCCGTTCCTGCTGCGGCGTCTCGGCTTCGACCCGGCCACGTCGTCGGCGCCGTTCGTCGCGACGCTGGTGGACGTCACGGGGTTGATCATCTATTTCACCGTGGCGTTACTCGTGCTGCAGGGGACGTTGCTGTAGAGCCGGTATCGAATACAATCGACGGCCCTATGCTGTCGATTTCAGGCTCGAATAAGCACTTCGTAAGGAACCGCCGCCCGTTCATCGCCGCCGTCATCATCGGCATCATCCTGCTGACGACCGCATCGTCGGCAGTCGCGCAGTCGAGCGGCCGGCCCGTTGCCGGCGTCGTCGTCGATCGCAGGAACGGCCAGCCGATCGCGGACGCGGTCGTTGCCGTCGAGAGCGCGACCGCCTCCGCCACCACCAGCCGCGCGGGACGGTTCGCGCTGGTCGCGCCGCAAGCCGGTCCGCTGGTCCTGACCGTCACCGCTCCCGGGTACGTCCGCGCCGAACTGCGCGACCCGGCTGCCACCCCGGATGGTGACTTCCGCATCGAGCTCGACCCGACCCCCAACTTCATGGAGCGGGTCCAGGTTACTGCCGCGAAGAGCGAGCAGACCATCGGCGACCTGGCCGGCCTCGCGGACGTCGTCGACCGGTCGACCATCGACGTGCGGAACGACCAGACCCTCACGCAGGCGGTCGCCAACGTGCCGGGACTGGTCGTCACCACGCAGGCGGGGTCCTTCGAGTCGGTGACGCTTCGCGGCATGCCACGCGAAGGGAATGAGTTCACGAACACGCTGCTGCTGATCGACGGCGTGCCACAGGTCGATTCGCGGAACAGCGCACGCGTTGTAGCACTGCCGATTACCGATGCCCGGGCGATCGAAGTGCTGCGCGGGCCTAACTCCGCGCTGTACGGCCGGACGGCGATCGGCGGCTCCGTCCAGGTCCGCACGGCAGACCCCACGCCGGCGCCACAGCTGCGCGTCGACCTGACGGGCGGCGAGTTCGGGATGTTCAAGGGGTTCGCGGCGGCGTCGGGTCCGATGTCGAAGCGCGCGGGATACTACGTGTCGGCAATGAGGGACCACAACGACGGCTTCTACGACTCGTTCACCGAGTTCAACGTCGACAAGACGGCGTTCTTCGGCAAGCTCACTTTCGTGCCTGACAGCCAGTCGTTCGCCAGCGTCAGCGCCAACCGGGTCATCGCCGACGACAGCACGCCGACCAGCGAGCCGATCGTCGACGGGACGTTCCTGAGCACGCTGGATCCCCAGTACCGACCGCCTGGCCAGCTACAACCTGCCCGGCCCCAACTATCACCAGGGCGAAACGCGCGTCACGCTCAACTACCAGCGCCAGTTCACGCCGTGGCTGAAAGCCGTCGAGGTATTCGGCTACCGCCGCATCCAGTACAAGTTCCTGCCAGACGGCGACGTGATTGGCTCGCCGTTCGACATCGAGAACACGACGTTCACCCAGTACCCGTTCCAGCAGCAGACCGATGAGGACATCTACTACCAGGAGGCGCGTGCGGAGATGGCGTTCGCGTCCGGCGGGATGCAGCACTCGGTCGTTACCGGCTTCTCCTACGAGGACAACGGCGGGGCATCGAACGGCGAGTTGATCTACACGGACCCCGACACGTTCGGCTGGCCGATGAACTACAAGTCGCCAGCGTTCCCGCCGCAGGGCGAGTGGCAGTTCGACCCGTACGGCAGCAGTTATGATGCCGGAATCACGGGCATCTTCGGGCAGTACACCCTCACGCCGACGCCGCGATTGATCGTGACGGCCGGCGGGCGGTACGACCGCCTTGCGCTCCAGAACGCCCCGGCGAGCGGCGCCACACCGGTGGACGCCACCTACGACGCCTTCAGCCCGAAGTTGAGCGCGACCTTCAAGGTGCTCCAGCCTGCCGCCGACGATGCGCCGGCCGTGAACGTGTACGGCACCTACTCGCAGGCGTTCCTTCCGCCACGCAGGCCGTCGCAACTCACCGCCGCCACTGCGACGCTCAACCTGCAGCCGGAGGACATCAGCAACTACGAAGGCGGTGTGAAAGCGACGGTCATGGAGGGCCGGCTGTCGCTCGAAGCCGGGTACTTCGACATGACGCGCGACGGCATCATCACCACCGTTCGCCAGGGACCCTTCTTCGTACCGTCGAATGCGGGCGAGCAGCGTTTCCGCGGGGTCGAAACCGCCGCGCGCTGGACGGTCCCGCGCCTGAGCGTGTACGGCAACGCGTCCTTTTACAACAACCGCTTCGGCGACTTCGTCATCCAGTCGTCAGGCGGCGACACGGTGCTGACCGGAAACCGGCTGCCCATCTCGCCGGACACCATTTTCAACGGAGGATTCGTCGTGAGCCCGACGGCACAGATCGACGTGACGCTCGACGTGAAGCGTGTCGGCGAGGTGATGGTCGACCAGCTGAACACCGTGCCGCTGGACGGCTACACGCTCGTCGACACGGCCGTCACGTGGCGGCGAGGCCCGCTCCGCATCACGCTGTCGGCGCAGAACCTCTTCAACACCGAGTACTACTGGAGCGGCGACGGCTCGCTCGCCGAGTCGGCGGATCCCGGACGGCCGCGACAGGTGCTGGTGACGACATCGATCGTGCTTAGATAGGCGCGTCATGAACACCGCGCGGCACACGGCTGCCGGTCTGCTGGCAACACGTGTGCTCGTGTACACCCACCGGTGGCTGGGCATCGTGCTCGGCGCGCTGTTCGCCGCGTGGTTCGTCTCCGGTGTGGTGCTGATGTACGCGGGGATGCCGCGACTCACGCCCGCCGAGCGGGTCGCGGGGCTCGCTCCGCTCGACTTCCATGCGGCAACGATCGCTCCGGCGCGTGCGGCCGAATCAGTCGACGGCACGCCGGACGGTATCCGCCTCGGAATGCTCGCCGGTCGCCCCGTCTATCGCATCCGTGCCGCATCGGGCGCCGCGGTTGTGTACGCCGACGATGGGCGTCGCGCGGGGCCCGTCGACGCCGACCTGGCGCTCGCCGAAGCGCGCCGCTTCGCTCCGGACCGCGCGGACACCGCGCGCTACGGCGCGCGCCTGTCCACACCCGATCAGTGGACGCTCGAGATCAGCCGCCAGCTGCCGATGCACCGCATCGATCTGGGCGACGCGGACGACTCACGGCTCTACATCACCGAATCGACCGGCGAGATCGCGCTGAAGACGACGGCGGCGGCGCGGCGCTGGGCGTATCCCGGCGCGATCCTGCACTGGATCTACCTGACGCCCATCCGGCGGCACGGTCCGCTTTGGGCACAGTTCATCGTCTGGACGTCGGTGGTCGGCACTGTGATGTCGATCGCCGGCTTCGCCTGGGGTCTGTGGCGCTACTCGCCCAGCGGCGCATACCGGCTGAAACGGGATCCGTCACATTCGCCGTACGCCGGGTGGATGTGGTGGCACCACTACGCCGGTATCGTGTTCGGCATTTTCACGATCACCTGGATTTTCAGCGGGCTCCTGTCGATGGACCCGTGGGACTGGCATCCATCCACGGCGCCGACGGCCGCGCAGCGGCGCGCCTTTGCCGGCGATCCGGCCGGCGTGGATGCGATCGGCACGCCGGATCTGCAGCACGCGCTGGGCCGCCTCCACGATGCGCGGGAGGCCGCCCTCGTGCAGTTCAGGGGGCAGTATTGGCTGGCGTCGGACCGCGGGACCATGCCCCTCCGGCCCGCCGCTGGCACGATGCACATCGAGCGGGCGGCGATCGCCGAGGCGGCACGGGCGGCGATGCCGGACGCGCGCGTGGTCGAGATCGCCGAGCTCACAGCGTACGACGCGTACTACTACGACCGTTCGGGCGAGTTGCCGCTGCCGGCGGTCCGAGTCCGGTACGACGATCCGCCGCAGACGTGGCTGTACGTGGATCCCGCGCGCGGCACGATCCTGCGGAAGGAGGAACGGCTGACACGCCTCAACCGCTGGCTGTATCACGGCCTGCACAGCCTCGACTTCCCCTTCCTGTACTACAGGCGTCCGCTCTGGGACATCGTCGTCATCGTCCTGAGCGCCGGCGGTTTCGCGCTGAGCGTGACCACGATTGCTCCGGCCGTGCGGCGCCTCCTCCGCCACGCGCGCCGCCTGGCACGCTGACGGGGCCGGTTCCAACCGGCGTGCCTTTTGTCCGGGCGGCCGAAACCTGCCACAATGGCCGACGAGCGCGTTCCGCGATGCCACGCCGCTCGGAGGCCACGGCCATGCACATGCGTTCGCTCGCCGCGTTGGTCATCGCGACCACGACCGCTACCCTTTCACTCGCCGCTCAGGAACCCAAGCCGGTCCCGAAGGACTCCGTGCGCGTGGCGATTCCTGGCTGCTCGAAGAACCAGGTCTTCACCGCCGGGACTGCCGCGGTCGATCGACCCGCCGGCACGGTCGTACCCGAAGGCACGCGCCTCCGCATGAACGGTCCCAAGAAGATGATGGCGGAGATCAAGGCCGAGGAAGGCTCGCAGATCGAGATCACGGGCCTGGTCAAGCGCGGGCAGATCGCGCAGGACGGCGTCGGCATCGGCGGCGGAGTGCGGGTCGGCGGCGGATACCCTGCTGCCGGCACCGGCGGCATGCCTTCGCCCGGCTCGGGCCAATTGATGATCGACGTCGAGGGCTGGCGCGCCATCGAGGGCAGCTGCGCGCGCTGACCTCTGCCGGTCACTTGATCAGGGCACGCTCGAGCCGCCGCATCGCCACGACGAAGGCGAGCGTGCCGCCGATCACCAGGTAGCTCAGATCCCACACGATCCTCGGGCCGATGTTGCCGGTGGTGAGCGCGCGCAACAGCTCCACCGCGTGGAACAGCGGCACGAGCTCGAAGATCCAGCGGACGCCGGCCGGCATTTGCGATACGGGGAAGAAGATGCCGCTGAAGAGGAACATCGGCATCACCACCAGGCCCATCACGAAGTCGAAGTCCTCGACCTTCCTGATGACGCTCGTGAGGCAGATGGCCATCGACGAGAACGACGCCGCCACGAGGACCGCCGCCGGAAACGCGAGCGCAGCCGATCCGGAGAGGAGGATCCGCGGTCCCCACAGTTCGCCGAGCGCGAGCACCACGATCAGGAACCCGCCGGCGTAGATTGAGCCGCGCGTCAGCGCCCACAGCATCTCGCCGAGCGCCACGTCCGGCACGCGCATCGGCGTCGCCAGGATGCCGTCGTAGGTCTTCTGATAGTGCAGCTTGAAGAAGATGTTGAAGAACCCGTCGGTGATCGCACCGTTCATGCAGCTCGACGCGAGCAGCCCGGGCGCGACGAACGCGGTGTAGCTGACCCCGCCGATGTCGGGCACCATCGCGCCAAGTCCGACACCGATGCTGAGCAGGTAGAACAACGGCTCGAAGAACCCGGTGAAGATGACCATCCACGCGTGCTTGTAGACGAGCAGGTTCCGCTGAACCATCCGGGCCGCACGGCCCACCGAGGGCCAGGTGAGCGGTGCCATCGCCCTACTGGCGCAGCTTCCGGGTGAAGGTCCACACCGCCGCGCCGGCGCCGAGCGCGAGCAGCGCGAGCAAGTAGGCCGCGTGCATGGCGATGTCGCCCGCCGAAAGCGACTGCAGCGCGAATCCGCGCGCCAGCTCCACGCCGTGATACAGCGGCGTGAGCGTCGCAACCGCCTGCAGCGCCTGCGGGAGACGCGACACGGGGAAGAACACGCCCGAGAACAGGAACAGCGGTGTGACGACGAACCTGAAGACGATGTTGAAGTTTCCGCCCGCCTTCAGTGTCGCCGCGTAAGCCATCATCGGCGCGCTGAAGGCTAGCCCCGTCAGCACCGCCGCGGGAATCGCCGCGAGAATCAAGGCGCCGCGTGCTGCGCCGAACGCCACGAGTACCGCCGTGAACGCCGTGGCCACAGCGAGCAGGCGCAGACCGATCCAGGCGAGCTCCCCAACGACGATATCGACGACTCGCAGGGGTGTCGCGGAAATCGCGTCGTAGTTGCGTCGCCAGGTCATCTTGCCGGCAATCGGGAAGCTCGACTCGAAGCTCGCGGTCTGCATGCAGGTGGCCGCGAGCAGACCGGGCGCGAGGAACGCGAGATAGGCAATACCGCCAGGCAGCCGCGCGCCGCCGCGATCGACGAGTTGCCCCAGGCCGAGCCCCATGGCCACCAGGAACAGTGTGGGCTGCAGAAAACTCATGAAGAGCGAGCCGCGCCACACACGCCGATAGACCATCGCGTTCCGCTGAACCACTCTGAGGGCGCGCATCGCGTCTCAGTCGACCAGCGTGCGGCCGGCGAGCCGAAGAAACACATCCTCGAGCGTGGCGCGCCGCACGAGCGCACGCTCGATCGGGATGCCGTACGCGTGCACCTGCTCCAGCACCTGCTCTCCGTCGTCCGTGTACAGCTGGATGCGATCGGGCAGCTCCTCGATCCGATCGGCCAGCTGCGCGAGCCGGCCGTCGAGCGCCGCCCTCACGTCCGGCGCCACGCGCAGTTCGAGCACTTCGCGCGTGACGTAGCGCTCGATCAACTGCCGCGGCGACCCTTCAGCGACGATCAGGCCCTTGTCCATGACGACGAGGCGATCGCACAGCTGTTCGGCCTCGTCCATGTAGTGCGTCGTCAGGAGCAGCGTGGCGCCTTCCCGCTTCAACCGGTACAGGCGGTCCCAGATCAGGTGACGCGCCTGCGGGTCGAGGCCGGTCGTCGGCTCGTCGAGCAGGATCAGATCCGGCTCGTTGACGAGCGCCCGCGCAATGGTGAGCCGCCGCTTCATGCCGCCCGAGAGCGGCTCCACCTGCGAGCCCGCACGTTCGGTGAGCTGGACGAAGTCGAGGAGATCGTCGGCTCGCTGTCGTGCCACGCTGCGCGGGGATATCGAAGTAGCGCGCGTACATCAGCAGGTTCTCGCGGACCGTCAACTCCGCGTCGAGGTTGTCGGCCTGCGGCACCACGCCAAGGCGCGCCTTGATCGCGCTGGCGTCGGCCCGCGGATCCAGGCCGAACACGCGCAGTTCACCCTCGCTCACTGGCGACGCACACGCGATCATGCGCATCGTCGAGGTCTTCCCTGCCCCGTTGGGGCCGAGCACGCCGAAGGCTTCGCCGGGGTGGACGTCGAAGTCGATGCCGTCGACGGCGGTGAAGGTCGCGAAGCGCTTCCGGAGCCCGCGGGCGAGCACGAGCGGTCGCGGAGCGGGGCCCATCAGGCCATTGTAACGTCCGGGTGTGGAGCGGCTACGAGCCGGCCAACGCGCTCGCCACGCTCGCGGCCGTGACGCTGTAGTGCGATGCGTGCCACAGCACACGTCCGTCGCGAACCAGCAGCACCTGCGGCGACTGGTGGCGGACTCCGAATCGGCGCGCGATCTCGTTGGAGACGACGCGATGCGCGATCACGTCGACGAGGTGCACGTCCGCCCCGTCCTGCTCCTGGCCCCACGCGCTCAGTTCATCGAGCGCGAAGTAGCTGGTGCCGCAGGTCGGGCTGTGCTTGAAGATGAGCACCGGACGAGTCGACGAGCGGACGACCAGTGCGTCCAGCTCGTCTTCCCGTACCAACGCGGTGAAGGGCTGTGGTGACTTGTCCGGAGTCATCAATCTGGGATGTCTTCCAGTGTATCGCGCCTCCGGCGAATCGGGAACCCCGCGGCCCTACGGATTGCTGGAACGCAGCGCGATCCGCAGCGTGACGCCGAAGGTGCGGGGGTCGCCAGGCTGTCCCACGAAGAGGCCCGAGTTGCCAGGCTGCGCCGACAACAGCTCGTAGTAGTCCCGGCTGAGGAGGTTGCGCGACCAGACGAAGACCGTCCAGCCGTTCGCGGCGCGGAAGCCGGCACGCAGGTTGGCCAGCACGTAGCCGTCCACGAACAGGTACTTCGACGCGCTTGGGCTCGACGAGAACGACGACCGGTAGCTGCCGTCATACGCAGCGAACAAGTCGCCGCTGCGTCCCAGGATGCGCGCCGGGTTCACGTACTCGCCGCCGTAGGAGACGGCCCATCTCGAGATGCCCGGGAGCACCGAACCTGAAATGTCCTTCACCTGCGGACCGCCGGTCTCCTCGAAGGGCGGCGGCGCGTCGGGGAACGACACGTACTTGCCGTCGGTGTATGCCACCGACCCGAAGAGCGACACCCGGGAGCCCACGCGGGCCGTGGTGTCGAACTCGGCACCGCGTACCCTGACCTTCTCGGCGTTCGCCAGATACCCGCGGAGGACCCCGATGTCGGCGTTCACGACCTGCGCCTGGAAATCCTTGATGTCCGTGTTGAAGACCGAGAGGTTCGCAGTCACGCCGGGGAACGGGTCCGTCTTGATCCCGACCTCGATCTGGCGCACGTCTTCGGGGCGAACGACCGCGGCCGACACGATCGGGTTGCCGAGCGCGTCGCTCGGCACGCCATTCAGGTTGAGACCGACCGACTTGAAGCCGGTCGCGTAGGTGCCGTACAGGTTCACGCCATTCGCCAGGTTGTAGGCGGCGGTCATCTGCCCCGAGAGGTTGGTGTCATCGACGTCGGCGGCGTAGGCCTGCGGCGCCAGCACGGAGCGCTGCAGCGCGATCAGCACGGGATCGGTGGTCTGCAGGCCTCCGTACACCACCTGGTTGAAGTCCACGTCCTTCTGGTCGTAGTTGAATCGCAGCCCGGGCAGCAGCCGCAGCCGATCGGTGACGGCCCACTCGACCTGGCCGTACGTCGCGGCGCTCACGTTTCCGAACGACACGTACTGGTCTTGTCCGTACCCGTCGAGCAGCCCCGGCGTTGCTGCGGCCGCCGTGGGCGCCAGCAGGAACCGCCATGCGGCCGATCCCTGTTCCTGTTTGAAAGTCGGCGTCGAGTTGAGCGTCTGCCGGAAGGCGAAGGCCCCCACCACGATGTTGACGCCGGGCGCGAGATCCCCCGCGTACCGCACTTCCTGCGTCCACTGCTCCTGTCGCGACGGGGCCGCCGACACCGACGTGATCGGCAGGCCGATGAAGTCGCGATCGTTCGACGGATCCCAGTCCCAGAAGCGCCAGGCGGTCGTCGACGTCAGCCGGCCCCGTCCGATATCCAGATCCAGGTTGAGCGCTCCGCCGCCCAGCCCCTGATTCGATTGCAGCGGCGTGTCGATGTCGGTCACCCGGTCGAAGGCGTTGAAGCTTGGCGCCACGTAGTTCAGATCCGCGGCCATGGCCGCGTATTGCCTGTTCGCCGGCCGCAGGGTGGGTGCGACGCCGGCGACGACCTGCGTGTAGCCCCTCGGACGCTGCCGCGTGTAGTCGGCGGAGAACAGGACCGCAAGTTTGCTGGACGGCGCATAGGTGAGCTGGCCGCGAACACCCGAGTTGCTGAGGACGTTCACATCCTCGTTGGTGTGGACGTTGTAGACGGTGCCGTCCCGCTGCGTTCCGGAGTACGAGACCCGGCCCGCGAGGCTCTTGTAGATCCGGCCCGACACCGATGCCTTCGCCTGCACGAAGCCGATGTTGCCGAAGTTCAGCTCGATGTCGCTCTCGGGCGCGAAGGTCGGGCGGCGCGTCGTCACGTTGATCGCCCCGGCCGTGGTGTTCTTGCCGAACAGCGTTCCCTGCGGGCCGCGCAGCACTTCCACCTGCGCCACATCCAGGAAGTCGAGCGTCGCCGACGCCGGGCGTGCGTAGAACACGCCGTCGATGTACAGGCCGACGCCCGGCTCGATGCCGTCGTTCGTGAGACCGAACGGCGCGCCGAGCCCGCGGATGTTGATCGCCGAGTTCCGCGGGTTGGTCGAGTAGAACTGGACGGTCGGAATCAGTTCCTTCAGGCGGTTCACGTTGAACGCACCCGCATCGGCCGCAAGCGTGCCGCTCACCACCGATACCGGTATCGGGACTTCCTGCGCCACTTCTTCCACACGCCGCGCCGTGACCACCACACCTTCGTTCAGGCGGGCGGGCGTCAGCGTCACGTCTCCGGACGCCGCCTGACCGGCGACGACGGTCACCTGGCTGGCTGCGATCTCGAAGCCGTCGAGCGCCACTTCGACTCGATAGGCCCCGGGCGCGAGCTGCGGCACCTGATATTGCCCCTGGCCGTCGCTGACGGTCTCCGTGGGCGTCGTGCTACCTGCACTGATGATGCGGACGGTGGCGCCGGGCACCGGCGCACCGGAGGAGTCGCGGACGATGCCGCCGATGGATCCGGCCCCGGCGATCTGGGCGCCGGCAACTGCCGGCAACAGGACCGCCACGAGCGCGACGGCGAGTGTGAACGACGATCGAAGCATGCGAGAACCCTCTCCAGGTTGGGCGCCTCGAGGCGCCCGGTCTGGCCGGCGCGCACCTGAAGGCGCACACGGCAACGCAAACGGATGATTGGGAATCAGCCGATCGATCTGGCGTGAGAGAGGGTGTGCTGGAAAAACTGTGACGTTCGGAGCAGTCCCGCTCAGGAGCCAGTCGTCGGCTGCATACACGCGCACCGACATGCGGCGCACGCGCAACAGACACGACAACAGCCGAGCGAGTAGGACGTCACGAGACTCCGAGGATTATTCGTTGCCAGGCGTGCGGCTGTCAAATCGCCCCTGTCGATCGGAAAGAACCGGGTCCGCTCGACCTGATGGGCTCCCGTCAACTGAACCATCCCCGGGTCACTGCTGGGCGATGAATCGGCGAACGCGAGCCCAATACTCGTCGGGATCCGGCGGCATGACGTCGTTGTGACCGGCGCCGGTTATGGTGAACCACTCCTTCGGGCCGTCGATGCTCGCGTGCAGCGCCTGCCCTGCCGCGAGCGGCACGACGCCGTCCTCGTCGCCGTGCATCACAAGCACCGGACACTTCACGTGTTCGAGATAGGTTGCTGTCGGGAACCGATAGGACGAGAAGAGCGAGAGAAACCTCAGAGCCAGCGAATTCCGCAGCAGCGTGCCCGCGTCGGGAAACCCGGATTCGAGAATCAGCGCCCGCGGCGCTCGTTTCGTCGCGGCGTATGCGGCCATCGTCGTCCCGAGCGAGCGCCCCCAATACACTGTCGCGGCACCCGGAGCCGAGTCGTAGGCCCATTGGAGAACGGCGTCGACGTCAGTGTAGAGGCCGCGCTCCGTCGGCCGCCCTGTGCTCGCGCCGTACCCGCGGTAATCGAACGCTGCGACCGTATAGCCCTGCCGGACGATGCCGGCAAGGATGGGCAGCCAGATCGACAGGTTGCCGCCGTTTCCGTGGAAGTACAACACCCATGCCCGCGGACTCGTCCGCTGGGTGCATCAGCCAGCCGCGCAGGTTCTCGTGATCCGCAGTGGTCACCGTTGCCGACTCGAACCGGATGCCGAGATCCACGGGCGTCGTCGTCTCGCCGCGGGACGGGAAGAAGGCGAACTGCGGCTCCATGCGGCGGACGGCAAGGCCGAGCGCGGCGGTCACCACGGCCAACACGAGCAGCAGCTTGATCATTGGTCCGGAACGGACAACTCAGGCGGCGCGAGCTGTCCTTCCCCTTCGATCCGCGGAGCACCTCGGGCCGGAGCCCGCCGTTGCCCGTGCACCTTCTACTGGGTCTGCCGATCGGTAATCGCGTCTACGATCTTCTTGAATCCCTGTTGCGACTGTGAGCTCCAGCGCCACACCACGACCAGATCGTGAACAGGATCGACGTGGATGACGTTGCCGCCCTGCCCCTGCGCCTCGAACGCTGACGGCGGCGCCCCTTGCCATTTGCCAGTCGTATTCAGCCACCACAGGAAGCCGTAATCGGGCCCGTGTGCGCTTGGAGTTGTCGCCAGCTTCACGTAAGCCTGCGAGACGATCTGCTTGTCGCCCCACTTGCCGTTGCGCAACCAGAGCAGCCCGAATCGCGCCATGTCGTAGGTGCTGATCCAGACGCCGCCACCCCAGCGCGTGCCGCCGCTCACCGATGCCATGCGTTTGCCGTCGATGTTCACGTAGGCGCTCGTATACGGCACCCACTTCCACGTCGACGATGCGCCGATCGGATTCATCACCTCGTCGCGGAATACGTCGGGGAGTTGTTTCTTGTAGAGCGTGAGCAGCGACAGCGAGAACCGGTTGATGCGCACGTCGTTGTATTCGTAGAACGAACCGGGCGCCTGGATGTCGCGCGGCTTCCTCTCGGCGCGGCCGAACGCCTCGGCGCCGACGAAGTCGTCGTTCTTGCCGAACATCGCGCCCTGCCACTCGGATTCCTGCTGCAGGTGGTTGCGCCAGGTGATTGCCTTGTTGTGCGGAGAATCGTAGCCGCCGTCGTGAATCGTCTTGTCGACCGGCTCGTCGAGACCGGGAATGAGGCCGCGGTCGAGCGCGAGACCGGCAAGCGTCGACAGCATGCTCTTGGCGACGCTGTAGGTCGGATCGGGACGCGTCGTGTCGCCGAACTCACCGACGATGTACCCGTGGCGGACGATGAGGGCGTTGGTGGCACCCCGCTCGGTTGGAATCGAGCCGAGCAGCTTGCCGTTGACGATCTCCTGATCGGAAAAATCCCGCCCGGGCGACCTGGTTTCATTCGCCTTCATGAACGCGATCGCCTCCTCCAGCTTCGCGGCGTCCATGCCGACCTCCGCCGGCGACTTGTGCGCCCACTGGCCAGGCGGCGGATAGTACGGCCCCTGGGCCGATACCCACGTCACCGTGACGACAGCCAGCGTCAGACCGATGATGCTTCGTCGCACTTCAGCCTCCCGTTCGATCAGAGCCACGCTCAAGACGCCATGGAAGGCGTCAGGCCGTCCTGCGTGGGTAGCATAGCGCCGGACGCGGCTGCCGGCTGCCGACTCTGCGCGATCAGCTGCTCATGCGTTGCAAAGGCCGCCGGCGCCACGTCACGCTCCAGATGACGGTCCCGGGGCGCGTTTCAAACCTTTACGCCTCCGAGTCTCGCTGTAGTCTGTCTGCCGTGACGTATGACGTTCGTCTGGCCTTCCGCCGGTCCGTGGCCGGTGCGGCGCTCGCCGTCACGCTTGGGATCCCGGATGGGGCGAGTGCTCAGAGCTCCTCGCGTTCGAGTGCCGAGACCGTGCCGAGCCTCACCATCATCGCCCCCGCGGCGCCGGGCGGTGGATGGGATCAGCTGGCGCGCGAAATGGAACGGGAAATCGAGCGTCAGCGGCTGGCTGCGGTGCAGGTGGAGAACATTCCGGGAGCCGCAGGGACGATAGGCCTCGCACAACTCGTGGACGGCCGCCGCGGCGATGGCCAGACACTGCTCGTCAACGGACTCGTCATGCTCGGCGCCATCCTCTGGAACCAGTCGCCGGTGTCGATCGCTCAGACAACGCCGATCGCGCGGCTCACCGGCGAATACGAAATCCTGGCCGTGCCGACGAACTCACCGCATCAGGACGTCCGGAGCCTGCTCGACGCGGTGCGCCAGAACCCGGAGGGCGTTTCCTGGGGCGGCGGCTCCGCGGGTGGCACCGACCACATCCTGGCCGGCCTGATCGTGGCGACCTCCGGCGTCGATCCGCGACGCACGAACTACATCGCCTTCTCGGGTGGAGGCGAGGCAGCGGGCGCTCTCCTCGGCGGGCAGGTGACGGCAGGCATCAGCGGCTACAGCGAGTTCGCGCAGTACATCGAGTCTGGACGGTTGCGCGCCATCGGCATCTCGTCGCGGGCGCGCGTGCCCGGACTCGAGGTGCCAACGCTCGTCGAGCAGGGGCTCGACGTCGAGCTCGCCAACTGGCGCGCAGTAGTCGCGCCACCCGGGCTCGACGAGCGCGAACGGCGCACCCTCACTGCGGTGGTCGAACGAATGGTGCAGAGCGCGTCGTGGCAGGAGACTGTCCAGCGGCTTGGATGGACGGATCTCTATCTCGCGGGTCCCGACTTCGACGCGTTTCTCGAAACGGAACGCGTGCGCGTGGCCCGCATCGTCACACGGCTTCGCGGTGTGGAAGGCGAAGGAAACGCTGGGCCTGTCGGGGAGTGGGTGTTTCCCGCGACGGTGCTGACCGGCGGCGCATTTGTGCTCGCCCTGCTGATCGCGAAGCGGACACGAGCTCCGGAGGGGCCTGTGCCCAACGGCTCGCGGCGCGCCCGCGATCCGGCAGGTTTCCGCGGCCGCCACGCGCCGGTCGCGCGCGTAGCTCTCGGCCTGGTGGCATTCGTCTCGCTCCTGCAGGCGGCTGGATTCGTCGTGTCGGGAACGGTGCTCTTCGCATGCACGGCGTCCGCGTTCGGCAGCCGCCGATGGGTGCGTGACGCCGGAATCGGACTGGCCTTCTGCGCCGCGACCTACGGCGTGTTCGTCTACGGTCTCGGCGTGGCGCTTCCATGAGCCTCCCGTCTCGACGCCCGGCGCGGAACCTGTGGACACACTGACGGCCCTCGCTGGCGGCTTCGCTGTGGCGCTGACGCCGCAGAACCTCCTGTGGTCTCTGCTCGGCGTCACGCTCGGCACGGCGGTGGGCGTGCTACCGGGCATCGGGCCCGCGCTGACGGTGGCGCTGCTGCTGCCGGTCACGTATGCGCTCGAGCCGACGGCGGCGTTCATCATGTTCGCGGGCATCTACTACGGCGGCATGTACGGCGGCTCGACGACCTCGATTCTCCTGAACACGCCAGGCGAGAGCGCGTCGGTGATGACGGCAGTCGAGGGGCATCTGATGGCGCGTGCCGGACGCGGCGGTGCGGCGTTGGCGACCGCTGCCATCGGGTCGTTCGTGGCCGGCACGCTGGGCACGGCGGCGCTCACGGCGTCGGCGCCCGTCATCGTGGAGCTGGCGCTCCGCTTCGGACCGGCCGAGTACTTCGCGCTCGCCGTCGTCGCATTCGTGGCGGTGTCTGCGGTGCTCGGCGAATCGCGGCTCGCCGGATTCGCGAGCCTGCTCTTCGGACTGCTGCTCGGCGTGATCGGTATCGACCCGCTCACGGGCGTCCCGCGGCTGACTCTCGGCATTCCGCAACTGCTCGACGGCATCGACGTCGTGGTCGTGACCGTCGGACTGTTCGCCGTGGGCGAAGTGCTCTACGCGGCGTCGTCGCAGCACCTGGCGGCTGAAGTGACCGCGCTCAGAGGATCGCTGTGGATGACGCGCAGCGAGTGGGCGCGATCGTGGAAGCCATGGCTGCGCGGAGCGGCAATTGGATTTCCGATCGGCGTGCTGCCGGCCGGAGGAGCGGAGATCCCGACGTTCCTGTCCTACGCCCTCGAGCGGCGGCTCGCGCGCGACCCGGAGCGGTTCGGGCACGGCGCCATCGAGGGTGTCGCCGGCCCCGAGGCCGCCAACAACGCCGCCGCCGCCGGAACACTTGTGCCGCTGCTCTCGCTTGGCCTGCCGACGACGGCGACGTCGGCGGTCCTGCTGGCCGCGTTCCAGCAGTACGGCCTCCAGCCGGGACCGCTGCTGTTCCAGCACGAGCCGCGCCTGGTCTGGGGACTGGTCGCGAGCCTTTACATCGGCAACCTGATGCTGCTGGTCCTGAACCTGCCACTCGTCGGATTGTGGGTCCGCCTGTTGAGCGTGCCTGCACCGGCGCTCAACGCGGCCATCCTTACGCTGGCCAGCGTCGGCGCCTACAGCGTCAACCGCTCGGCGTTCGACGTTGCGCTGCTCTATGCGATCGGCGGCGCCGGCTACCTGATGCGGCGCCATTCGATTCCGCTCGCTCCGGCGATCGTCGGCGTGATCCTTGGACCAATGGCCGAGACGCAGTTGCGGCGCGCGCTTGCCATTGCTGAAGGGTCGCCGGCAGCGCTCTTCACGCGGCCGATCGCCGCAGGGCTCATCGCAGCAGCCGTGGCGCTCGTCGCCGCGCCGGCAATCATCCGGCGCATGCGGCGGCGCTGATCAGAAGGCGGCTCGAGTCCGAACCTTCCTGATCGACGGGACCACGCCGCACCTCACGGCGCGGCTACGAACTCCCGCGCCTCGCGGATCTCCGGGCGGACGACGTCGGCCTTTTCGGTCATGCGGACCAGCGAGCGGAAGTAGTCGCGCGCCTTCGTGTCGTTGCCGACCTGCGTCGCAGCCTTGCCCGCGCCGTACAGTCCGCGCAGGCGCGCCGGCGCGTTGGCCAGCGATGTTTCGTACTCGCGCAGCGCACCCGCCGCGTCGCCAGAGGCCAGCAACATGTCCGCCAGCAGTTCCCGCATCGGGTACAGCCGGTTCTCCATCGCGACGTGCTTCTCGCTGCGATCCTCGCGATCGGCCGCGGATCGCATCAGCGACAGCGCTTCGCCACCGTTCCCGGTCGCCCGCGCCACCCACGCACGCGCGGCGAGCGTCTGGATGTCCAGCTGCTCCATCCAGTACCGCTGGCTCGTCATCTCGAGCCGGCGACGAAGGGTCGCGAGCATATCGATGTCCGCCTGCGCATCCGCCGGCGCAGTGCCGCGGGCCTTCCCGAGCGCGCGCGCGAAATAGGTGGTCGCCTCTGCCGCTGGACTCAGCCCGAGCGGCTGCAATTTCGCCGCGCAGTCCCAGTCCTGCCGCTCCAGGCAATAGCGGGCTGGCACCGCCGACTGCCCCGTCTCGCTCGACAGGCGCGGCGTGTACACCTTCGTGATGGCGCCGACCTCGCGCACCACCGCTTCGGCCTTCCGGTCCTGTCCGAGCTGGAGGTAGGCGTACTGGATGAAATCGTAGGAGTGGAGATCGCCCGGGTAGACGCCGTCGAGACGTGCCGACGCCGCGTACCGACTTGCCAAGCTCGATTGTCTTCAGGTTGCCGGCAATCGACGGCTCCCACATGCCGAGCATCGAGTAGATGTGCGACGGCATGTGCAGCGCATGCGGCGCCTCCGGAGCCAGCGCGGCGTACTTGTCGGCCGCGGCCAGTCCGCGGCGCGCCAGCGGCGGGTAGTCGTAGCTGTGGATGATGTAGTGCTTGATCCCCGGGTGATCGGGGTACTGCTGCTCGATCCGCTCCAGCAGCGACGCCGCCTTCAGCAGGTCCGCGTGGGTCTGGTCGCTGTGGTCCCACGCCTCGTTCAGCGCGAGCGCGTAGAAAATCGTCGCCTCGACGTCGTCTGGATACGTCGCGGCCAGCGTCCCCATCGCACGCGCGTAGTTCCGCGAGCGGGTCTCCTGGTCGACGGTGCGGAAGTCGCGGTACTCCTCGCGCAGGGCCATCAGCCACCCGCGTTCGCGCGCGGTCTTCGGATTGAGCGCGAGCCCGCGGTCCACGGCATCCAGCCCCCGCTGGAGCACGCCATCGTCGAACGGCCCGACCAGCGGATTCGGGCGCTGGCTGATGGCGAGACCCCAGTACGCGATGGCGCAGGCCGGATCGAGCCGGGTGACCGCCGTAAAGGTGTTCACCGTCTCGGGGAAGAAGAACGAGTGCAGCATCGCGAGCGCACGATCGAACTCGCGTTGCGCCTCCGGCGTACACGAGGTCTCGAAGTGCGCCCGCCCGAGCGCACCCTGACCGGCGTGGTCGTGGTCCTGCGCGGGCGCCGGCACGGCGCCGGCCATCGAGGCCGCGACGACGCACGCGAGGAGAGAACGGTTCACGGCTTGCGCTGCTCCAGCTGCGTCGACTTCACCGGCCCCATGCCGACGATGCGGACGACGGCTTCTTCATCCTTCGCCATGTCGTAGTGATGACCCCACGCGGGGTGATAGACGAAGCTCCCGGCCTTCATCGGCACCATCTTCGCCGGCTCGTAGGTGTCGGAATCGGGACCGAGTGCAACCCACCACGTTCCCTTCATGACGGTGACGTACCGGTCCTGGTCGTGGAAGTGCGGACGGCTGCCCCGCCCTGGAGCGAAGGTGAGCTGCACCACATACGGGCCCGGCTTACTCGGATCGCCCAGCAGCACGATTTGGGTCGAGCCCTCGGCGGGCCGCATCTCCTCGGGTGTCGTCGCGCGGAACTTGCTCAGCGGCACAGCCTCCTGCATCGACGACGACGTGCCGGCGAGCGTGAACACGGTGGCCGCGCAAAGCGCCCAACGAGCAGTCGATCGAACTGTCATCATCCTTCGCTCCAGTCCTGGAATCAGGTCGCGCGATTATAGCGGCAGCCGTTGACTTCCTGTCGGACCCGGCATACCGTCGTGCGGTGCCAAAGCCCGGCGTGTCGCCGGGCCCGGGGGACCCCGGTTCGTGGGGCGCAGAGGCGCAAGCCTCCGGACATTCCGAGTCCGAGCCCGTCAGCTAACCCCGGCGGCGAGAAACGGAACCTGGATGCCCGACCATACTGCCGTCGCCCCCGCGGCCGCCCCTGCCGCCGCCTCCGCCGCACATTCACACGCGGCTCCCCAGTCGAAACAGGCTCTGCTGCCGCTCACCCTCACCGCGCTGGGGGTTGTCTACGGAGACATCGGTACGAGCCCGCTGTACGCGATGCGGGAGTGTTTCTTCGGCTCGCACTCGGTCCCGGCAACGCACGAAAACGTCCTCGGGGTCCTCTCGCTCATCATCTACTCGCTCATCGTCGTCATCTCGATCAAGTACATCGCGATCGTCATGCGGGCCGACAACCAGGGCGAAGGGGGCATCCTCGCGCTGACCGCCCTGCTCCCGGCAGGCAACGGCAAGGGCGCGCGCTACGCGCCGCTCGTGCTCTTCGGCCTGTTCGGCGCCGCCCTGCTGTACGGCGACGGCATGATCACGCCGGCCATCACGGTGCTCGGCGCGGTCGAAGGTCTGAAGGTCGTCACGCCGCTCTTCGATCGGTACATTGTCACCACGACGGTCCTCATCCTCCTCGTCGTGTTCGGAATCCAGCGGTTCGGCACACACCGGGTCGGCGGGCTGTTCGGCCCGGTGATGGTGGTGTGGTTCATCACGATCGCGGCGCTCGGCATCCGCTGGATCGTGCAGGAACCGGTCGTCTTCGGCGCGATCGACCCTCGGCACGCCGTCACCTTCTTCCGGGAGCACCAGCTGCACGGCGTCGCCGTGCTCGGCGCGGTGTTCCTCGTCGTCACCGGCGGCGAGGCGCTCTACGCGGACATGGGCCACTTCGGCAAGCGGCCGATCCGGCTCGCCTGGTTCACGTTCGTCCTGCCGGCGCTGCTGCTCAACTACTTCGGCCAGGGCGCCATGCTCCTGCTGAACCCGGAGGCGGCGTCACAGCCCTTCTTCCTCCTGGCGCCGGAGTGGGCGCTTCTGCCGCTGGTGGGCATCGCGACGCTGGCGGCGATCATCGCGTCGCAGGCGCTGATCTCCGGGGCGTTCTCGCTCACCCGCCAGGCCATTCAGCTCGGATACTGCCCGCGGCTCGACATCGCCCACACTTCCTCTGAGGAAATGGGCCAGGTGTACGTGCCGCAGATCAACTGGGCGCTGATGGTCGCGACAATTTCGATCGTCATCGGCTTCGGCTCGTCGACCGCGCTGGCGGCCGCCTACGGCATCGCCGTGACGATGACGATGCTGATCACCGCGGTGCTGCTGTACGTGGTGATGACCGAGCGCTGGCACTGGCCGACGCCGGCGGCGGTGCTGGTGACCGGCATCTTCCTGGTGATCGACATCGCGTTCTTCGCCGCCAACGCACTGAAGATTGCCGACGGCGGCTGGCTGCCGCTCGTCATCGGGGCGATTCTCTTCACGCTCATGAGCACCTGGAAACGCGGGCGGCAGATCCTTGGCGAACGGCTGAAGGATCGCGGTGTCCCGTTCGCGGCGTTCATGGAGGGCATCAACCGCACGCCGCCGCTGCGCGTCCCGGGCACCGCCGTCTACATGACCGCCCACCCGGGCGGGACTCCGCCGGCGCTGGTCCACAACCTCCGGCACAACAAGGTGCTGCACGAACACACCGTCGTGCTGATGGTGCAGACGCGGCGGGTGCCGCACGTCGCGCCAGAGGACCAGGTGCAGATCCGGGAGTACGGACAGAACGTGGCGCACGTCACGGTCTCGTACGGCTTCATGCAGAACCCCGACGTGCCGCACGCCATCGGCCTCGCCTACGAGCGGGGCCTCCAGATGGACATGTCGGACATCACCTACTTCCTGGGACGCGAGACGATCATCGTCACCAAGAAGGAAGGCATGGCGCTCTGGCGCGAACGGTTGTTCGCAGTCATGTCGAAGAACGCCGTACGGGCAACCGCCTTCTTCCGTCTGCCGATGGAGCAGGTCGTCGAACTGGGCGTCCAGGTGGAGATCTGACCGTCGTCAGAGCGTCACGGCCCCGCGATCGCCAAGCCGCGCCCTGACCCGCGGTACCACTTCGGTCGCGTACAGCTCGATGCTGCGGAGCAGCGCCTCGTGCGGCAGGGTGTCACCGGCGAGTGTGCGCCCACGGGCAGCGAACCGCCGGCGTCCTCCCCGAGCGTTCGGCGATACAGCTCCACCCACGGCGCAAAGCGCTCCGGGTTTCCCCCGCTGATGGCGAGCATCAGCGGCAGGCGGTGGCGCGCCGCGCGCACCACCGAGTGCGGGCTGCCGCTGACGCGACCCACACCGCGAGGCTGCCGCTCTCGACCGGCGGGTAGACGCGCTGGCGCTCCAGCGGCGCGCGCGTGCGGCCGCTCCACGTGGTCGGTTCGCCACGCAGGAGCGCCGCAAACAGGCCCAGCTTCTCCTCGAACAGCAGCTCGTACTGCGACAGGTCGTATCCGAAGAGCGGAAACGACGTCTAAACGGCGTGCCGGGCGCAAGAGCGTCCGTGGTCCGCGGCCCCGGTCCCAGGCACACGATCCGGCTGCCCTGTCAGTCCGCGACGCGGGACCCCGCCGCGTGTGTCATCGCTTCGACCGACTGGCGGATGGCCCGGGCATCGTTCTGCGAGAACGTATGGCGCCCCGGCATCGCGAAGTCCGCCGCGCTCCACGACGGCCGCATCAAACCGGTGCGCGCGTGAGTCCCCCGTGGGAGGAGCAGGTGCCCCATCTCGTGGGCGATGACGGCGCCCAGCACCCGCCAATGAAACAGTGGCGTATGCAGGGCGATGCGCTGCGTGCGCTCGACGACGACGAACGCCATCCGGCCGTGGCGGGCGCCGTCGGTGGCCGCGTACCCGGCCACGTTCGGGGGCACGTGAATGCGCTCCGCCATCGCGTTGGTCATGAGCGCGACGCTGAGCATGGCCGATTCCTCGACGTCGGTCGGCCACGACTCGTTGCCGGAGGCGATGGTATCGGGCCTCGCCGTCATCAGCCACTGCACGTTCACGCCGATCTGACGGTACGTGTCGGCGACCTGCTGCTGCGCCGCCCCCATCTGGCCTCGATTCACGTTGGCGTAGTCGTAGATTCTTGCGGTCAGCCGTCCGGCGGCGTCAGCCTTGGGAGCGGCGAGCGCCGGGTTCGCAGCGAGGACGAGTCCAGCGAGCAGCAGTCGCGACACGATCATGCAGATCCTCCTGCCTTGCGTCCTGAGCAAGGGAGGCGCCACTCACGATCGCTTCGAAAACTGCAGCAATTCGAGCTGCATGCTGCGACGCCGTAGACACACTTGTCGACTTCGAAGCCGAGAACCTTCAGGGATGTCGACAATCACGAGGCCGCGCGTCAGCGAACGGCGGCGACGTCGAGCGAGTCGGCGAGCATCGCGAGGTACTTCGGGCGGGGCACATCGATCGCGCCGAGCGACGCAAGGTGCTCGGTGCACCACTGCGTGTCGAGGAGCGTCATGCCGGAACTATTCATTGTCTCCACAAGGGCGACGAGTGCGGCCTTCGACGCGTCCCGCTGCCGATGAAACATCGACTCGCCTGCGAAGAAGCGCGCAATCCGGACACCGTACAGGCCGCCGGCGAGTTGGCCGTCGCGATCGAAGACTTCGACGCTGTGCGCCCACCCCAGGCGATGGAGCCGCGTGTACGCGTCAACGAACCGCCCGGTGATCCACCCGTCCTGACGCGCGGGATCGCCGCACGCGCGGATCACCTCCTCGAAACAGGTGTCGATGCGCACCTCGAACCGCTTCATGCTCCGGCGCAGGGACGTCGTGACCCGCAGCCGATCGAGCGGCAGGATGCCGCGCGGGTCGGGGGACCACCAGCCGAGGACGCCCGGCAGGCCCGCGACCTCCATCGGAAACAGCCCGCGGCGGTAGGCGTCGACCAGCGTCGCCGCCTCCAGGTCCGCGCCGCCCGCAACCAGGTCCTCGTCGGGCCACTGCGCGGCCGGAGGAAACCGCCAGAGGGTCTCGCCGACGGGCTGTGGCGGCGTCGTCCAGTTCACGGGTCGGTGCATCGGTCCGATCGATCTTAGCGTGCGCGGGAACATGCGCTACGCTTGTAGCCATGGGCGGGAGTCCCGGTCACCAGGACCAGACCGGCGAAGCGGTCAAGGAGCGCACGAGCGAGCAGATCAAGGAGCCGGCGCTTTTCAGCGTGGTCCTCCTCAATGACGACTACACCCCGATGCAGTTCGTGGTCGACGTGCTCGAAACCCTGTTCCAGAAGACACCGGCCGAGGCTTACCGCGTCATGATGCAGGTGCACAACAACGGCCGCGGCGTCGCCGGCGTCTACCCGTGGGAGGTCGCGGAAACGAAGGTCGACACGCTGCTGACGACCGCGCGCGAGGCCGGCCACCCGCTCCAGGCCACCATCGAGGACGCGTGATGTTTTCCCCGGCGCTCGAAGTCATCCTGAACATCGCCTTCCGCGAGGCGATCTCGCGCGGGCACGCCTACCTGACCCTCGAGCACCTGCTGTACGCGCTCGCGCACGACCCTGACGGCGAGCGCATCCTCGGTGCCTGCGGCGTCGACCTGCCACACCTGCGACGCCAGCTCGATGCGTATCTCGACGAGTCGGTCGAGCGCCAGCGCCGCGGCACCGCGAAGGATCCCGAACAGACCGTGGCGTTCCGCCGCGTGCTCCAGACTGCGATCCTGCACGTGCAGAGCGCTCAGCGCGACGAGGCCAACGCCGGCGACATCCTGGCGGCGATGATGCAGCAGCCGAAGAGCCATGCGGCGCAGCTCCTCGCCGAGCATGGCGTCACACGCCTCGACATCCTGAACTACATCTCGCACGGCATCGCGAAGACGCCGCACGCGCCGGGCACCGAGCCCGGCGGCGACGAGGACACCCAGGGGACCGACGGCGGGGCGCCGCAGACCTCGTCCGACCCGCTCGGCGCATACTGCGTCAACCTGACCGAGCGGGCGCGCCAGGGGCAGCTGGATCCGCTCATCGGCCGCGCCGAGGAGTTGCAGCGCACCATCGAGGTCCTCTGCCGCCGCCGCAAGAACAACCCCGTGTTCGTCGGCGATCCCGGCGTCGGCAAGACGGCCCTCGCCGAAGGGCTCGCCACGCGCCTGCTGAACGACGACGTGCAGGGGGCGCTGTCGGATGCGGAGGTCTACTCGCTGGACACCGGCGCGCTGCTCGCCGGCACGCGCTTCCGCGGCGACTTCGAGGAGCGGTTCAAGGCGGTCATCGCGGCGCTGGCCGCGCGTCCGCGGCCGATCCTCTTCATCGACGAGATGCACGCCACGGTCGGCGCGGGAGCGGTCACCGGCGGCACGATGGATCTCGCCACGCTGCTCAAGCCGCTGCTGACGACCGGCACGCTCCGCGTGATCGGATCGACCACGCACGAAGAGTTCAAGCACATCGAAAAGGACCGCGCCCTCGCCCGCCGGCTGCAGAAGATTGCCGTCGAGGAGCCGTCGATCCAGGAGACCGTCAGCATTCTGCAGGGACTTCGCAGCCGGTACGAGGATCACCACGGCGTCCGCTACACGGATGCGGCGCTGGAGGCCGCGGCGAAGCTGGCCTCGCGGCACCTTCGCGATCACCGGCTGCCCGACAGCGCGATCGACCTGATCGACGAGGCCGGCGCCGTGACACGGCTCCAGGCGCTGGCGGCAGCTGCCGCGGCGGCGCCGCCGGCCGACACGCAGGCAGCCGGGACGAACCCCAGCCCGGCGCCGGCCGAGCGCCCGGTGGTGGACGCGAGGGAGATCGAACGCGTGGCCGCGCGCGTGGCCCGGATCCCGGATCGGCAGGCCTCGTCGTCCGATCGCGATCGGCTGAAGGCGCTGGAAGACTCGCTGCGGCGCGTCGTGTTCGGCCAGGACGAAGCCGTGCACCTCGTGGCGCAGGCGATCAAGCGCTCGCGCGCGGGCCTCGGTCAGCCCGATCGACCGGCCGGCTGCTTCCTCTTCACCGGCCCGACCGGCGTCGGCAAGACGGAGCTCGCGCGGCAGCTCGCGCTGCTCCTCGGCAACGAGTTCATCCGCTTCGACATGAGCGAGTACATGGAGAAGCATGCCGTCGCGCGGCTGATCGGCGCGCCGCCCGGATACGTCGGCTTCGAGCAGGGCGGACTACTGGTCGATGCCGTGCGGCAGCACCCGTACAGCGTCGTGCTGCTCGACGAAATCGAGAAGGCGCACCCCGACATCTACAACGTGCTCCTGCAGGTGATGGACCACGCGACGCTGACCGACAATACCGGCCGCAAGGCGGACTTCCGCAACACGGTGGTCATCCTCACGTCGAACGCCGGCTCGCGCGAGATGGGCGCCGCGACGATCGGATTCGCCGACGGCCTGCCCGGACAGAACGACGAGTCGCTCGGCCGTGTGGCGGCCGGGAAGGCGAAGACGGCGCTCGAACGCGTGTTCAGCCCCGAGTTCAGGAACCGACTCGACGCGATCGTGATGTTCCGCGCGCTCTCGCCCGACGCGATGGAGACGATCGTCGACAAGTTCATCCTGCAGCTCGAAAGCCAGCTGACCGACCGGAAGGTAGCCATCGCGCTCACGCCAGCCGCGCGGGCGTGGCTCGCCAGGGCCGGATACGATCGCGTGTTCGGCGCCCGCCCGCTCGCGCGCGTCATCCAGAAGGAGGTGCGCGACGTGCTCACCGATCAGATCCTCTTCGGTGCGCTCGAGCACGGCGGCACGGTGACGATCGACGCCGGCGCGGACGCGATCAGCTTCACCTACGACGCGGCGCCACCGCCGTCCCCGCCGGAACCCGCACCGCCTCCCGCGTGACGCGCGGCTGACGCGCGCGACCCGCAGTTCTCGCTACTCGCGGTCCGTGCGATGCGCTGCGTTGCGAAACGCGAGGCTGCGCACCGGACGGTTCCAGGCGGATCGGATCTTCTCAGCTGCGGCAGGGTCGGTCTCGGCCAGCGACGCGGCGAGCGCCTCGAGTTTCTGCGACATGCGCTCGATCCGCGCGGCGTAGTGCTCCTCGTCGCCGCGGCGCTTGATCGTCTCCCGTAGCAGCGCCGACTTCTCCACGAACTCAACCAGTGCGTCCGTCCAGCTCATCATCCCTCGTAGTGATCCGTTTATAATGCTTGATCCGACTCTACTGCAGCTAGCTGATCAGCAAATACTTTGCTGCTCAGCTCACGATTTACATCGCGACAGTATCCGGCGATTCGATAATGACTCACCGCAATCGACAGCAGTCATCAAACTCCGAAAGCAGGTGCCCGTATGCGACTTTGGACCTTCGCTGTCGCCAGTGTGCTCATCGCGACAACGCCTTCGCCGTCGTTCGCGCAATTGTCGGCCGCATCGCCCTCGGCGTACTTCAGCGTCGGCACAACGATTCAGTCGATCGCGATACCGTCGGGCTCTGGGTCCGCTGGATCATCGTCCCTGATCTTCGCAGGCGCCGCTCGCATTGGTGATCTCGCGCTGTGTGCGAACGGTCAGCTCTACTTTTCCGAGCCCGACGCGCGCAGGATCCGCCGACTCACCCTTGGCGGCAACGGCATCGCGGAAACGGTCGTCGACACGGCGACGCTG
This sequence comes from uncultured Acidobacteriota bacterium, assembly GCA_963748265.1. Lineage (GTDB taxonomy): Bacteria > Acidobacteriota > Vicinamibacteria > Vicinamibacterales > CAVVIG01 > CAVVIG01. The sequence goes on from CAVVIG010000014.1 coordinate 210,165, forward strand.
GGAGCGCCGGCCGAGCTGAGGCTCACCTCAACCTGCGGTCTGCGATTCGCGACGCCCGGCGGCGTCTTCGCGATCGACGATCTGTCGACCGTTCCGGTGAGCGTGTCGGCCGCGACGCGCCTGGCCACGACGACGGCCGGCAGCGGGCTCGCCGTCGCGTTCGACGGCTCGATTCGCTACTCCGATGCAGCGGTCGTGAAGGGATCCGGCTTCGGGCCGGCAACGTTCGCCTCGGCGGTCACGGGCCTCGGCGTCGCGAATGGCGGCGTCGCGTCGGTGTCGCCCGGCATCGGCGTCGCCGCGGTGTGCGCGGGGCGCGCCAACCGCGTCGACTGCACGTCGAAGGACGGTTCGTCGACGCCGTCTGTCCTCGCTCAGTTCGGCGACAGCACCGACCAGGTCCAGTACTGGGAATTCCTCACGAACGACGTCATCATCGCGGCCACGTCCGTGGATCCGACGCAGGCGCTGAAGTCAGTGCCGCGCAACGGCGCGCTGTGGATGTCCGGCCGCACCTCGCCCATCTACACGGCCCCGAAAGTGACCGGCGAATACCCGCCCATCGTGGGAGTGGCCGTCGGGCCGTCACTCGCCCGCGTCGTGGAAGGAACACCGGCGCTCACGCACCAGTTCGCCTTCGGGCCGGTCTTCTTCGAGGCGACAACGCCGTCGGCGTGTGCCCTCACCGTCGCATTCACGCAGTTGTCCTGGGCCGCGGCACAAGCGCGGGTCGACAGCGTCGGTGGACCGGTCACCTACGGCATCGATCCGCCTCTTGGGGAGGAGAGCTGGGTCGCCGACTTCGACGTGAAGGTGTCGGGCGGATCGTGCGGCTCCCCCGTGTCGTACGCGATATCCGGTTACCTGTCCGATGCGTTCACGGCCTCGCGAGGCGTCCTGGAGTGCCGTACCAGCGGATCGGGACCGAGCTGCGAAGTGCAGTCCACCGGCGACTTCCCGTACGGCGCCGTGCCCGGCGACGCCACCGAGACCGGTGGAAGCGACAACTTCGGGTCCGACTACCTGACCGCCCTGGTTGGCGTCGACGCCGATCCCACTGCGGTGCTGGTGAAGTTCGACACCCCGCTGAGAAACGCGGCGCTCGTCGTCGATCCGGCCAACACGCCGTTCAGTGCGGCCAGCCAGAACACGTTCGGGGCGAAGACCGGTGTGCCGTTCAAGTTCACGCTCTGCACCGATCCGACCTGCACGACCTACGCGCCGCCCGACGTTCCGGTCTATCCGATCAGCGGGGCGATCATCGCGGTGCAGCCGGTGAGCCCGGGCAGCAACGGTGAAGTGCTGACCGGTCCGCCGTGCATCGTGGAGGACTCGGGGTCGTCGACACCCGGAAGGCCGACATTCCGGCTTGCGGGCTCGTCGCACCAGTTCAACGTGAAGCTGCCGATGGGCGGGCCGCCGGCCTGCCAGCAGTCCGGTATATTCGCCGCGACGGTGTCGTCGCTCGACAGTCAGTTCACCAAGCAGACGATCCTGTTTACCGTGAAGTGACGGTGACGGCGGGCGCGGCGGCTGCAGCCAGCGTCCGCCGCAGATCGGCGCGGGCGAGCAGGTCGTCGGTCCGGGCTTCGGCGCGGATCTCTTCGACCAGCTCGCGCGCGTCGGCGAACTCGCGCGCGGCGGCCGGCTGGTTGCCGGTCCGCTGGAGGAGCGCACCAAGCGAGGCGTGGGCGTCAGCCTCGATGGCCCGGAGGCCCATGCGATCCGCGAGGTCGATGGCCCGTTCCAGTTCCGACCGGGCCACCGATTCGTTGCGCGCCGCCGCCGCGGCGCGCCCCGCATAGACAGCCGCTTCCGCGGCCAGCGGCCGCAGGCCGAGCGTCTCGGCCCTCTGCTCGAGTGCCTGCAGCGGCGCGGCCGTCTGCGCCCGCCCTTCGTCGACGTCCACCCGTGCCAGATCGAGTCGCAGCCGAAGCTCCACATCCGGCGCCGCGCCGCGCCCGGCCGCGCGGGTCGCCCGTTCGAGGCTCGCTCGCGCCTTCGCGTGGTCGCCGTCGTTCATGAAAGCCTGCGCGCGCGACGATCTCGGCGAGCGTTTCGAGCCGCGGCTGTTTCAGCTGCGCGGCCAAGCCGAGAGCCTCCTGCAGCAGCGTCTGCGCCTGCTCGCCGTTGCCAAGCGCGGAAGACGCGGCCGCCTGCACCACCAGCGCTTCCGCAAGACCCGACTGGTCCTTCTCCGCTCGCAGCGCGTTCACCGCCTCACCAGCCGCATCCAGGGCGGCCTTGTAGCGGCCCTGCGCCGCGAACACCGTCGAGAGGCCGGCCGACTCCTTTCCGCTGCCGCGCCGATCGTCCACGCTGCGCCTCAGCTCGAGCGCCTTCATGAAGTGGGACAGCGACTCCTCGAGGCGTCCCGTTCGAAGCTCCGTCTCTCCAAGTCCGTGCAGCGTCTCCGCCATGTCCACGGCGACCTTCGATCGCGTGCGGATCTCCAGCGCGCGCTGAAAGTACGTCGTCGCGTCGTCGTACCGGCCGAGCAGCTGGTGCATCGCGCCGATGTTGTGCAGCAGCAGGCCCTGGTAGTTCTCGTTCCCCGCATCGATCTGCACCTGCAGCGATTCGCGGAACAGCTCGAGTGCCTTCGGTGGGATCGTTTCGCTTCTCGTGCAGCCGTCCGAGCTCGAGGAGCGTGTTGCCGACACCCTGCGTATCGCCGGTGGCGCGACGGATGTCCAGCGCCTCGGTAAAGCTCACCATCGCTTCGTCGGTGCGCTGCAGCTCGCTCTGGATCTGGCCGATCTCCGTGAGCGTCGCCGCGACGCCACGCTTGTAGCCGAGCGCACGGCGCACGTCGAGCGCCTCACGGTAGTACCGCAGGGCGTCGTCCGGCTTGTTGAGGCGTTTGTAGGCGATGCCGATCGCGTTCAGCATGTCGCCGCGCGCTTCCTGGTTGTCGGTCTGGATCGCGAGCGTCAGCCCCTTGTTCAGATGGTCGAGCGCGGCTTGCGGGTTGCGGCGCCTGATCTCGACGCGCCCCATCGCATACAGCACCTCGCCGTAGTTCGGATCGCGTGCGAGGACCTTCGAGAAGGCGTCGAAAGCCTTGTCGAACGCTCCCGTGCTCTCGTACAGCATCCCCACGTCGACCAGCACCTGCTCGTCGTCGGGCGTCACCTGCAGCAGGCGTTCGTACGCGGCGATGGCGCGCGGCAGATCGCGGCGCACCTGCGCCGCCAGCGCCTCGACGAGATAGCGCTGTTCGGGCACGGCCTGCTCCGCGAGCTCCGCGGCACGCCTTGCGGCGTCGTTGGCATCGCGGCTCGACCCGACCGTCAGCTGCGCCTGCGCGAGACGGGCGTAAGCGAGCGCGAACTTCGGATCGTCGCCGACCGCCGCTGTGAACTTCGGCACCGCGTCGAGGGTCCTGCCCTGCCTGACCAGCGTCAGCCCCTCCGTGTACGACTTGAGCGCGCTGACCGACGCCGACAGCGGCGCGGCCGGTGCGGCCGGCGCCTGCCGCGCCACGTTGCCGCCGACGACGTCCCGCTGGATCGACGCGACGAGAGCGCTCACCGCCTCCGGCAGCCGGCTCTCGTCCGGAGCGTCCTGCGTGATCATCACCGGCGTCTCTCGACCGGTCCCCCGGAGCGTGGCCTCGAGCCGGATGTTCGGTCCGAGCCGCGCGTAGCGGCCGACGACCAGGACATCCGCCTTGCTGAAGTCGTTCAGGCGCCGTTCCGCCGATGCGTCCAGTTCGGCATCGGGCGGAATGCGCAGGTCCTTGAGAATCCGGAACAGGCGATCGGGCTGGACGACGTGCACTCCGCCGGCGTGACCCAGTTCCGAGCCGATCATCTCCGCGAGGCTCGCGCCCAGCCAGTCGAGCGCCGCGTCGCCGGTGCTGTTCCTGAATGGGAGGACGGCCAGTGATACGTCGCTCGCCTGCGCGGCGGGCGCACTGCTCGCAGCAGGTACGCTCGCGCGCCAGTACCACGCACCCGCGGACGCGGCGACGATGGCGACTGCTGCGGCCGCAATCAGCGCGGGTGACACGGATCGCTTCACTGTCACGGGCGGCGCGCTGACCGCGGTCTGCGCGATCGTCGGGCGCGGCGTGACCAGCGTGCCGGTGTGTCCGCCACCCGCGTGGAGCGCCTCCATTTCGGCCAGGAGCTCGTTCGTCGTCTGGAAGCGCTGCTCCGCCGCCGGCTGCAGACACCGCGACACCAGCGCGGCGAAACCTGGCGGCACGTCCGGCCGCACCACCGCGATGTCCTCGGGCGATTCGCGCATGCGGCCCATCAGCTCCGCGAGCGCACTGGGTCCGCTCGCGGCCTGCCGACCGCCCGTGAGCACGTCGTACAGGATGAGACCGAACGCGTAGATGTCGGCGCGGTGATCCACCACGCCGCCCATCGCCTGCTCCGGCGCCATGTACGCAATCGTGCCGACGACCGCCATGCCGGTCGTCGCCGAGGGAGCGCCGGCCGACTGCGAGATGCCGAAGTCCATGATGATGGCGCACCCGTCGGTGTCGATCATCACGTTGGCCGGCTTGAGATCGCGGTGGACGATGCCGACCTCGTGCGCCGCGGCCAGGCCGCGCGCGATCTGCAGGCCGATGTGCAGCGTCCGCGACGGCGACAGCCGCCCTTCGCCCTTGACGAGCGCTTCCAGGCTGCTGCCCTGGATGTACGGCATCGTGATGTACTTGATGCCGTCGATGTCGCCGAGATCGTGAATGCGGACGACGTTCTTGTGCGTCACCTGCCGCGCGAGCAACAGTTCCCGCTTGAATCGGCGCTCAATCTGTTCGCTGGCGCCCGGGTCATCAGGGGTCGCGTCCGGACGGATCACCTTGATCGCAACGGCGACACCCAGTTCGTCGTCCCATGCCTGGTAGACGGCGCCCATGCCGCCCATGCCGAGCAGACGAATGATGTGGTAGCGCGGACCGAACGGATGTCCGACGGACAGCGGCCCGGTCTGGCCGTGTGCGGTCACGACAGGAGGAACGTCTGCGGGCACATCGACGGCCGAGCGGGCCGTCGACCCGGCGCGCGTCCGTGGCGGGAGCGTCGCGTCGACGACGACGGTACCGTCGCCTCCCCCGAAGGGCGCATCGATTACCGAGCGGGAGGCGGAGGCGGACCCGAGGCGCGTACGTGGCGGCAGCGTCCCGTCGATGGCGACGGTTCCATCGCTCGCCCCGCCGTCATGCGCAATTGCGCCGACGGAGGGTGCCCCACACCCCGCACAGGTCGTCGAGTGCGGATCGTTCTGATGACCGCAGGCGACGCATCGCATTGGCAGAACTCGATTATCTGTCGAGCGCCCCAATGTGTGCCCGGAAAGATTCAGTTACTGTTGTGCTAGCGCTGGCTGCATCAGCCTCGAGTCGGCCTCGCACGCGCCGCTTCACGGACCGCGTCGACGATACGATCGAGATCGTACGGCTTGCCGATGATCTCGTAGATATCCTCCGACGTGCCGGCGAGTTCCGCCGCGCGCGTCGGGTTCGTGCTGGTGATCACGAACTGGCGGTTGCGCAGCGCCGTCTCGCGCAGGTGCTCGAGAAAACGCCAGCCGCGATCGTACGGCGGCACGATGTCGTAGATGACGACGTCGGGATCGTGCAGCTTTACGAATTCCAGAAGGCTGACATCGCCGCGCTTCACCGCGTCCACGTGTGCGGAGATCGCGACGAGCCCGGCCTGCTCGACCGCCACGCGCAGCAACTCGACGACGTCGTCATTGCTGTTCAGGATTGCCACGACCGGTACCCTGGCCGACATGCTCGAGAGACCGAGCAAACGTCGGGCCGGAAGACGGGCTCGAGCCCGGCGCTATTTCGGCGGCACGACCGGGACGTATCCGGGAAGCGCATACGCAAACATCAGCGACAGCAGCCCCATGACGGCCATCAGCAGCACGCTGTGGCGGATCGTGAACCGGAACAGGCGGCTCTCGTCGGCGGAGGTCATGCCGGTGGCGGCCACCGCAACGGCGATGCTCTGCACGGAGATCATCTTGCCCATGACGCCCGCCGCCGAATTGACCGATGCCGTGAGGATCGGGTTCAGATTCAACGCATTGGCCGTGACGACCTGCAGGTTGCCGAACAGCGCGTTGGCCGACGTGTCGCTCCCCGTGAGGAACACGCCCATCCACCCGACCACGGCGCTGAAGAACGGGAACGCGACGCCGGTGGACGCGAGGGCGAGACCCAGCGTCGAGGTCATGCCCGAATAGTTCATGAGATATGCGAGGGCCAGCATGCAGGCAATCGTCAGCAGGGCAAACTTCAGCTGCTTGAACGTCTCCACGTAGATGCGTCCCACGCGGGCGGGCCGCACGCCTAGCACCAGGGCGGTGGCGAGGATCGCGAACAGGCAGGCGGTCCCGGACGCGCTCAGCCAGTTGAGCTCATATAGCGCGGCGTATGCGGACGGCTGCGCCACCACTGGCGGAATGCGCTCGATCATGTTGTGGAGCCCGGGCACCGTCAACCGCGCCGCAACCAACCCGCTCGCCGGAACCGTCGGCAGCGCACTGGGCAGCAGCGCATCGCCGATGGCGTTGATCCGCGGCTTGATGGTCGCCTCCCCCCAGACCAGCACGAAAACGACCAACAAGAGGTACGGAACCCACGCCTTGAAGGTCTCCGCGCCGGAGTGCCGGGTGATGGCGGTCGAGGCCGGCGTGTCGCCTTCGAGCCGCATGATCCGGCGCGGCTTCCACAGCTTGAGCACCGCCACCATCACGATGATGCAGGTCAACGAGCTGACGATATCGGTCAGTTCGGGGCCGACGTTGTTCGACACGTAGTACTGCATTCCCGCAAACGACACGCCGCACGCGACAATGGCGGGCCAGACCTCGAGCGCGCGCCGCCCTCCCGCCATCACGACAATCAGGTAGCCCGGGATGATGATCGAAACCATCGCGCACAACCGGCCCACCATCGCCGAGAGCGGCAGCACCGGAAGCCCTGTGACCGCCGCAAGCGTCGTCACGGGAATGCCGATCGAGCCGAACGCCACCGGCGCCGTGTTCGCCAGCAGGCAGATGCCGGCGGCGTAAAACGGATTGAAGCCGAGCCCGGCGAGCATCGCGCCGGCGACCGCCACCGGTGCGCCGAACCCGGCTGCGCCCTCGATGAAGGCGCCGAACGAAAACGCGATGAACATCGCCTGGAGGCGACGGTCATCGGTCAGGCTGCCGACCGAGTCCTTGATGATCTCGAACTTGCCGGTATCGACGACGAGGCGATACAGCATGATCGAACTGAAGACGACCCAGGCGATCGGGAAGAGGCCATAGGCAGCCCCGTAGATCACCGAGATGAGGGCGAGCGATGCCGGCATGCCGTAGACGCCGAGCGCCACGAGGAGCGCCGATCCCAGCGCCGACAGCGCGGAAATCCATGACGGCTTCCGCCACACGCCGAGCATCAGGAACAACACGACGATGGGGATGGCGGCCACCAGCGCCGACAGCGCGAGACTTCCACCAAGGGGCTCGTAGTTGTGCTGCCACATGTACGTGCGGCTCCTTCGACGGGGACGTATGGTGCTGAACTCGGGAAAGCCGGGAGAGTTTATACCCGAAACGCGTCGAGCGTCGGTATCATCATCAACGATGGGCCGGCGAAGGGTGGGCGCGTGAGCGACGCAGAGTCGGGTGATCGGTCCGTCCGTCTCGACATCTGGCTGGATGTCGCGTGCCTGTTCAGGACGCGGTCTGAAGCGCAGAAGGCAATCAGCACCGGCAAGGTCAGCGTCAACGGGCAGCCGGCCAAGGCCCATCGTCTCCTCAGGGCGGGCGACGAGCTTGCGATCGGCCGGCCGTTCGGACGAAAGCAGACCGTCGTGGTCAAGGCGATCGCCGAGCGTCACGTGCCGAAAGCCGACGCCAGGCTCCTTTACGACGACCGCACGCCGCCGCCCACACCGGAGGAAGTCGAAATGCGGCGGGCGGAGCGGCTGTACCGCGCCGCCATTACTCCGCCCACCACTCCAGACAAGCGCGCCCGGCGCACGTTGAGAAAGATGAAGGAAGGCGGCTAGGCCGCAGGTGACGAGGCTGCCAGGCTGACGTCGTCGGTCTGGCTAGACAGGGAACGCGTCGCGGATCTTCTTCTGCGCCCTGAGCACCTCGGCGACGCTCCAGGCCTGCGCCACGCAGCCCCTTGGCGTGAACGGCGGATCCGCGTCGAAGATCTCGCTGATCGTGCCGACGCAGGCATCGTCGAGATGTGCGGCGAATCCGGCGAGCGCTTCCTGCGCGCCTCGCGGGTCGTCGGGGTGCACCCGGAGCCATGCATCGACGAACGGCCCGACCAGCCATCCCCAGGCGGTGCCCTGGTGATACGCAGCGTCGCGGGTCCGCAGGTCGCCGTAGTAGCGCGGCTTGAAGTCCGGATCGCCCGGCGCGAGCGAGCGCAGGCCGACCGGCGTCAGCAGGTTGTTCTTGATCGTGTGCACCACCGGCTCCCAGCGATCCGGCCTGAGCACCGGATGCGGCAGCGACACCGCGAAGATCTGGTTCGGACGGCATTTCGGATCGTCGCCAGCCTCGCCGTCGATGACGTCGTACAGGTGCCCGCTCGCCGGGTTCCAGAAGCGATCGTTGAAGCAGCGCTGCGCGATGTCGGCGCGCTCCGCGTATTCGGTCGCAGCCGGATCGCCCCGTCCCGCGGCCCACTCCTCCATCAGGCGAAGGGCGTTGTACCAGAGCGCGTTGATCTCCACGGCCTTCCCGCGCCTCGGCGTGACGACCCACCCGTCGACCTTCGCGTCCATCCACGTGAGCTGATACCCCTCCGCGCCCTGCGTGAGCAGGCCGTCGGCCGGATCGACGCCGATGCCGAAGTGTGTCCCGCTGACGTGCGCGGCGATGATGCGCGCCAGCGTGGGGTAGAGTCGCCTCGAGCGTCAGGCTGTCGCCGGTCAGCTGCAGGTAGCGCGAGATCGCGTGGAAGAACCAGAGCGTCGCGTCGGCCGTGTGGTACAGCCCCTCCTTCTCCCCTTCCGGAAACATGTTCGGGATGAGGCCGTCGCGCACGTAGTGCGCGAACGTCCGGAGGATGTAGCCCGCCTCGACGTGGCGGCCGGTCGTCAGGCGTCAGCCCCTCGAGGCTGATCATCGTGTCGCGGCCCCAGTCGGTGAACCAGTGGTATCCCGCGATGACAGTGCGCACCTCGTCGCCTGCGGCACGCGCCCGGGCCGCCTCCTCCGTGCGTCCGGCCGGCGTGATGATGAACTGATCGGCCGCGAGCACGAGCTCGGCACGCGACTGAGTCCTGCGCGGCGGCATCGGCCTGCGCGATCAGCCGCCGCCGCCGCTCGTGCTCCGCCGCGAGCGCCTGATCGCTGCGACGAGCACGGTCATCGTCTCGAATGTTTCGGTGGAGGCGACGAGTGACGCTGGCGTGCCGCGCCTCGACCGTGAAGCGGTAGTAGCCGGGACTCCAGAGGTCGCCGCGCGCCTGGTAGCCGCGGCTCTCCTCGACCGGATAACAGCACGTCTCTCGATCCGCTTGCCCTTCAGCGTGAAGGTCGCCTCGTCGACCGAACACCAGAAGCCGCAGTGGCGGCAACGGGCTGTTGAGCGAGCGCGACTTCGCAGCGCGTCGCCGATCGCGCGGAACTGGTACGGCCAGCCGAGCGGCTCGCTGACCGGCAGTTCCTGCGCGCGGAAATTCACCGACGGCCGGAGCGCGAGCTCGATCTCGTCGGCGCCATCGACCAGCTCGTACGTCACATGCACGGTGTTCTGCATGTGCGTCAGGAACAGGCGACGTCTCGAGCACGACGCCATCGATCTCGTAGCGCCACACCGGCAGGCCGCCCTCGAGCCGAAACTCGGTGAGACAGATGCTGCCGGCGTGCCCAGCCTTCGCCGACCAGCTCGCGCCCCCCGAACTCGATCCGGCGCCCGTCCGGCATCCGCAACTGTTCGGCGACATGACTGAGCATCACGATCCGTCCGAGCGGCGCGGGCAGCGCGGCGACGAGGACAGCCGTGATAGCGGCGGGTCATCACGCCCGCGACGGTGCCGGAGGCGTAGCCGCCGAGGCCGTTGGTGACGAGCCACTCGCGCGTCAGGTTGGCTTCGGCATCGGCCGGATCGACAGGCCAGGAGAGGCGCCGCATCGGTATGCGCATCAGTCGACTAGGCCGTGCGACGCCGCACACGCGCGCCGTGCTGCCGGGCAGACTCCGGCGCGAGGACGATCGCGCATTCGGCGGGGATCCGCCACCCCTCCCCGGGCCACAGATCGGGCATGCCTGCTCCGCCGTAGATCGGCTCCTCGCTCGACCACTCGATGCGCCAGTCGCCCCCGCGCGGGGGCGCCACGAGCGGATCGGCGATCGACTCGCACAGCAGATCGGCGCCGAGGTTGACGATCAGCAGACGATCCTCGACGCCGCCCGGCGAAGTATCGCAGCACGAACGCCCGCTCGGACAGCACGGCGCCGTCGACACTGCCGCGGCGCGGTGCGGAGAACGCCGGCGTGCCGTGGCGCAGGCGCAGCAGGTCCCGATGCAGCGCATAGGCGTCCGCATGCCGCTCGCGTTCGCCGAAATCGAGCTTGCACCGCTCGAACGTGCTGTCGTCGTCCGGATCGTCGATGTCGCGCACGCCGCAGGAACGCCTCGGCGCCCGGGAACTGCGACAGGAATTCGCGGCGGCCCTGCCGCACCGCGCGGGCGAGGTCCGGTTCGTGATCGGCGAAATACAGGAACGGCGCGGACGCGGCGAATTCCTGGCCCTGGAACAGCATCGGCGTGCCCGGCATGAGCAGGAGCAGCGCCGTCATCGCGCGCGCGCGGCCTGGGACTGGTGAGCCGATCCATCCGCGCGCCGCGCACCGAGTTCGCGACCTGATCGTGGTTCTGAAGGTAGACGACGAAGCGCGCCGGCTCGAGGTCGAGCGCCGGGCGTGCCCCGCGGCTTCTTCTGCCAGCTGTAGTGCTGTCCCTGGAAGAGATATCCGTACTTCGCCGCCGAGATGAACTCCTGCGGCCTGCCGGCGGTGTCGCAGTAGTAGGCCTCCGCGCGGCCGGTCATCGCCACCATCGCGCTGTGGTGGAAGTCGTCGTTCCACAGCCCGTCGAGTCCGCATGCCGCCGTCGCGCACCGGCGCGACCAGATCGACGTTCTGCGGCTCGTTCTCCGCCGACGACGAACACGGTCCGCCCGCCCGCGCGCGGCCCGCATCGCCTCGCCGATCTCGGCCATGATGTGTCTCGGCGACGCGTCGAAGATCTGCTGCGTCGCGTCGAGCCGCAGGCCGTCGAAGTGGAACTCGTCGATCCAGTAGCCGCGCGTTCGCGAGGAAGAACTCGCGGACCGGGCCCGACATCCGCGCCGTCGAAGTTGATGGCGTCGCCCCACTCGTTCTCGTAGCGGTCGGTGAAGTACGCCGGCGAGAACGCCCGCAGGTAGTTCCCCGACCGGCCCGAGGTGGTTGTAGACGACGTCGAGGATGACGCCGAGGCCGAGTGCGGTGCGCGCGATCGACGAACGCGCGCAGGTCGTCCGGCGTCCCGTATCAGATGGAAGGGCGCGAAGAGATCGACGCCGTCGTAGCCCCAGCCGAAGCGGCCGTCGAACTCCGCCACCGGCATCAGCTCGATCACCGTGATGCCGAGCGCCTGCAGTTCGCCGAGCTCGCCGCGGCGGCGGCGTCCAGGTGCCCTCGCGCGTGAAGGTGCCGACGTGCAGCTCGTAGAGGACCTGCCCCGCGAGCGCCACGCCGCGCCACTCTCCGTCGCGTCCACGCGAACGACGACGGGATCGACGATCTGCGACGGTCCGTGCGGTCCGTCGCGGCTGAAACCGTGACGCCGGATCCGGATACAGCTTGTCGCCGTCGTCGAGCCGGAACTGGTAGCGATCGCCAGCCTGTGCCGACGCCTGCACCTCCCAGTAACCGTCAGAGGCCCGGTCGAGCGGCACCGCGCGCCCCCCGTCCAGCACGACTTCGATCGACGTGGCCGCCGGCGCCCAGACGCGGAAGTGCGCTTGTCCCGGCTCGACGAGCTCCGCGCCAATCGGAAGACGGCGTGTTCGCGAACAGGCAGACGCGTGGTGTGTATGAGCGGGTCCGAGACCTGAGCCGGACATAAGGTCAACGGTCCGCTGCAGGTTTGGTGCCGGATCAGACCCAGCCGTTCCGCAGCGCGATGGGGCCGCGTTGACAGCTGGGCCGGTCATCAGCCCGGAGTGCCGTTGCGCATCGCGCAGGAGCGCGGACGTCGCGTCGTCGTCCGCCGTGCGGATCGCTGTCTTCTGAGCCACGCGGCGCGCGTAAAACAGCGACAAGGCGAAGATCACGACGATCAGCCCGAGCGACAGCCACTTCGGCACTTCGAAGTGGACGTACCCTTCGGCGTGCAGGTACTCGAGCAGCAGCTTGATGCCGACCCACCCGATGATGATGAACGCGCCGTCGACGAGCGGCGGATAGCGCTGGACGATCGCGAGCAGCTGGCCGATCACCAGCCGCATCGTGATGATGCCGAGCATGCCGCCGGTCAGGATCACCCAGAGTCTTCGGCGACATCGCGACCGCGACCAGGATCGAGTCGATGGCGAAGACGATGTCGGTCAGCTCGACCTTCACGACGGTCGCCCAGAACGCCGACAGGCCGAACATCGGCGTCGCCTTCGGCGGCGTGCGCCGTGTCGCCCGTCGCCGTGCTGGCGGAAGTGATGGATGGCAGGTACAGCAGGTAGAGCGGCCCCGACCAGCTTCACCCAGCCCAGCTGGATCAGGTAGACGGCCAGCAGCGTCGCGACGGCGCGGAACACGAAGGCGCCGAGGATGCCGTAGCGCAGCGCCTTCTGCTGCTCGGCTCTTCGGGAGACCCGAGCACGAGCACGGCGAGAACCATGGCGTTGTCGGCGCTCAGCAGCCTTCGAGCACGACGAGCAGCCCGATGGTGACGAGATCGGTGCCGACATCGATCGCGATCCAGGAAGGCGGAACACCATGCCTGCCAGTATAGGACGTCCAAACATTGACACGACTCGTATCAATGCCTATACTTGATCGACGCAACTTGGCGCGACCGAGAAGCTCGCCGCGCATGGCATCGCATGGACGACGAGACCTCTTCTTCATCAGCGTGGCGGCGCGGATGCTGGGCATGCACCCGCAGACGCTGCGCAAGTACGAGCGGCTCGGGCTGGTGCAGCCAAGCCGGACGATCGGCAGCATGCGGCTCTACTCGCGCGAGCGAGCTCGAGCGGCTGCGGGTGATCAAGCGGCTGGTCGACGACGGCGGCATCAACCTGGCCGGCGTGCAGCGGCTGCTGTCGGTCGCCGAAGTCGTGCAGCGGATCCGGCCGCTGATGCGCGACGAGCCGCTGTCGGCGCGCGAGGCGCGGCGGCTGCGCAGGAAGCTCGACCAGCTCGCCCGGACTGCTCGGGCTTCGACTGACATGGAATTCAAGGACTACTACGCCACGCTCGGCGTCCCGAAGACCGCCACCGAGAAGGAAATCAAGCAGGCCTTCCGCAAGCTGGCGCGCAAGCACCATCCCGACGTGAACCCGGGCGACAAGGCCGCCGAGGCGAGGTTCAAGGAGATCAACGAGGCCTACGAGGTGCTCGGCGATCCCGAGAAGCGGAAGAAGTACGACGAGCTCGGCGCCAACTGGCGGATGTACGAGCAGGCCGGCGCCGGCGGCCGGCTGCCCCGGCGGCGGCTGGAACGTGAACTTCGGCGGTGGCGCCCGGCGGGCTTCCGCACGATGACCGAGGACGAAATGCGCGAGATGTTCGGCGACGGCGATCCGTTCTCCGACTTCTTCCACACGTTCTTCGGCGGCGCGAGTGGGCGGCGACCGACGGAGCCGGCGGCCGCGCGCGCGGACGCCGCGGCGCACGCAGGGCCGCGACGTCGAGCAGGAGATCGAGCTGGGGCTCGAAGACGCCTATCACGGCACGACGCGGCGGCTCGCGATCAAGCACGACGGCCAGCGCCCGGACGGTCGACGTCCGGATTCCGGCCGGCGTCGGCGAGGGCTCGCGCGTCCGCATCGCCGGCGAAGGCGAGCCGGGGCAGGCGGCGCGCAAGTCCGGCGATCTCTACCTCCGCATCCGGCTGGCGCCGCACCCGCGGTTCGAGCGCAAGGGCAGGACCTGTACACGCGCGTGCCGGTGCCGCTCACGACGGCGGTGCTCGGCGGCGAAGCCGACGTGCCGACGCTCGGCGGCAAGTCGCTGCGGCTCAAGATTCCGCCGACGACGCAGAACGCCCAGGTCTTCCGGCTGAAGGGCCACGGCATGCCGACCGTCGGCAAGCCCGACGAGACCGGCGATCTGTACGCCACCGTCGACGTCCAGCTGCCGACGACAGCTGACGCCGCGAACAGCGCGAGCCACTTCGAGGCGCTCGCGAAGCGACTCGGCACAAGTGAAGACGGACGATCATGAACATCAACAAGTACACCGAAAAGGCCCAGGAAGCCGTGCTCGGCGCGCAGCAGCTCGCCGAGCAGGCGAGCCACCCGCAGATCGAGCCCGAGCACCTGCTCGTCGCGCTCGTCGAGCAGCGCGACGGCATCGTGCCGGAGGTGCTGCGCAAGATGGACGTCGGACCCGGCCGCGATGGCGCGGGCCGCGCGCGAGCTGCTGGCGAGGATGCCGCAGGCGTACGGCGGGTCGCAGCCGGGCCTGTCGCCGCGGCTCAAGCTGGTCGACCGACCTGGCGCAGGCCGAGGCCGACCGGCTCAAGGACGAGTACGTCAGCACCGAGCACCTGTTCGTCGGCGATCGCCGACGAGACCGGCCGCTCCCCCGCCGCGCAGCTGCTGAAGCCGAACGCGGCCTGACGCGCGACAAGATCTTCGCGGCGCTGACGAGCGTCCGCGGCTCGCAGCGCGTCACGAGCCAGAACCCCGAAGGCACGTACCAGGCGCTCGAACGCTACGGCCGCGACCTGACCGAGCTCGCCCGCAAGGGCAAGCTCGATCCGGTCATCGGCCGCGACGAAGAGATCCGCCGCGTCATCCAGGTGCTCTCGCGCCGCACCAAGAACAACCCCGTGCTCATCGGCGAGCCGGGCGTCGGCAAGACCGCCATCGTCGAGGGGCTGGCCGGCCGCATCGTCCGCGGCGACGTGCCCGAAGGGCTGAAGAACAAGCGCATCGTCGCGCTCGACATGGGCGCGCTCGTCGCCGGCGCGAAGTATCGCGGCGAGTTCGAGGAGCGCCTGAAGGCGGTGCTCAAGGAGATCGCCGACGCGCAGGGCCAGGTCATCCTGTTCATCGACGAGCTGCACACGGTCGTCGGCGCCGGCGCCGCCGAAGGCTCGATGGACGCCTCGAACATGCTGAAGCCGATGCTGGCGCGCGGCGAGCTGCACACCGTCGGCGCGACCACGCTCGACGAGTATCGCAAGTACATCGAGAAGGACGCCGCGCTCGAGCGCCGGTTCCAGACGGTGCTCGTCGGCGAGCCGACCGTCGAGGACACGATCAGCATCCTGCGCGGCCTGCGCGAGCGCTACGAGATCCATCACGGCGTGAAGTTCAAGGACGCGGCGCTGGTCGCCGCGGCGGTCCTGTCGAACCGCTACATCGCCGACCGGTTCCTGCCCGACAAGGCCATCGATCTCGTCGACGAGGCCGCGTCGAAGCTGCGCATGGAGATCGACTCGATGCCGGTCGAGCTCGACGAGATCGAGCGGCGCATCATGCAGCTCGAGATCGAGCGCGAGGCGCTGCGCAAGGAGACGGACAAGGCGTCGGTCGAGCGGCTCGGCGAAGCTCGAGAAGGAGCTGGCCGACCTCAAGGAGGAGCGCGGCCGCCTGGCCGCGCACTGGCAGCAGGAGAAAGAGGCGATCCAGGCAGCCCGCGAAGCTCAAGGAGGAGCTCGAGGCGGTGCGCCTCGAGGTCGAGCGCGCGCAGCGCGCCGGCGACTACGCGAAGGCGTCCGAGCTGCAGTACGGCCGCGTGCCGCAAGCTCGAGCAGCAGATCCAGGACGAGGAAGCGCGGCTCGCCGACGCTGCAGAAGGGCCAGCGCATGCTCAAGGAGGAGGTCGACGAAGAGGACATCGCCGAGGTCGTCAGCAAGTGGACGCACATCCCGGTCAGCCGGCTGATGGAAGGCGAGATCCAGAAGCTGATTCACATGGAGGAGCGGCTGCACCAGCGCGTCATCGGCCAGGACGAGGCGATCGTCGCCGTGTCGAACGCCATCCGCCGCGCCCGCGCCGGCCTGCAGGATCCGAACCGGCCGCTCGGCAGCTTCCTGTTCCTCGGGCCGACCGGCGTCGGCAAGACCGAGCTGGCGCGCGCGCTCGCCGAGTTCCTGTTCGACGACGAGCAGGCGATGGTGCGCATCGACATGTCGGAGTACCAGGAGAAGCACACCGTCTCGCGCATGATCGGCGCGCCTCCCGGATACGTCGGCTACGAAGAGGCCGGCCAGCTCACCGAAGCGGTGCGGCGGCGGCCGTATGCGGTGGTGCTGTTCGACGAAATCGAAAAGGCGCACCCGGAAGTGCTGAACGTCCTGCTGCAGCTGCTGGACGACGGCCGGCTGACCGACGGCAAGGGGCGGACGGTGGACTTCAAGAACACGGTCGTCATCATGACGTCGAATCTCGGCAGCCAGTTCATCTCCGAGCGCGCGGCGGCCGACACCGGCAGGCTGGATGAAGGCACGCGCCGGCAGGTGATGGACGCGCTGCGGGCGCACTTCCGGCCGGAGTTCCTGAACCGGATCGACGAGATCATCTTCTTCCACGCGCTCGGCCGCGAGCACATGAAGCGGATCATCGACATCCAGATCGCCGGCCTGATGAAGCGGCTCGAGGAGCGGAAGATCCACGTGCAGCTGACCGAGGCGGCGAAGGACGAGCTGGTCGAGGAAGGCTACGACCCGGCCTACGGCGCGCGGCCGCTCAAGCGGACGATCCAGCGGCGCGTGCTCGACCCGCTGGCGCTGCGGGTGCTCGAGGGCGAGTTCGGCGAGGGCGACACCGTCGATGGTGGACGCGGCGCGCCGACGGCGCTGCGGTTCGAAAAGCGGCAGTCGGTGCAGGCATAATGATCTAGGTAGGCATGCCTTCATCGAACCCGACCCCTCGTTTCAATCCCCGGGGCGGCGACCGCCGCGGCCCGCGGCCGTTGGGCGGCCGTCCCGGGCTGTCGCTGCTGGTACGGGCTCGCGCTGCTGCTCATCCTCGGGCTCGCGCAGATGTACTACCTGGCGCCGGCGGGCCGGCCATTCCCTACAGCGAGTTCAAGGAGCTGGTGAAGAACGGGGCGGTCGCCGAGGTGATCGTCGGCGAGCAGATGATCCGCGGCACGCTGAAGGAGCCGATGCCGTCGGCGCCCAGCCAGACCAAGCAGTTCACGACCACGCGCGTCGACGATCCGAAGCTGACCGAGGAGCTCGAGGCACGCGGCGTCAAGTACAGCGGCGAGGTCGTCAACCGCTGGCTGCCGGAGCTCCTCGGCTGGATCATCCCGCTGCTCTTCTTCGTCGGCGATCTGGGGCTTCTTCTTCCGCCGCATGAGCGGCGCCGAGGGCGGCGTGATGTCGTTCGCGCGCAGCAACGCCAAGGTCTACGCCGACGACGAAGTGAAGGTCCGGTTCACCGACGTGGCCGGCGTCGACGAGGCGCGGGAAGAGCTGGAGGAGATCGTCGAGTTCCTGAAGAACCCGAAGAAGTACACGAACCTCGGCGGCCGCATTCCGAAGGGCGTGCTGCTGGTCGGGCCTCCCGGCACCGGCAAGACGCTGCTGGCGCGCGCGGTCGCCGGCGAGGCGCACGTGCCGTTCTTCAGCCTGAGCGGCTCGGAGTTCGTCGAGATGTTCGTCGGCGTCGGCGCCGCGCGCATCCGCGATCTCTTCCAGCAGGCCGAAGCCAAGGCGCCCTGCATCGTCTTCATCGACGAGCTGGACGCGCTCGGCAAGGCGCGCGTGCAGAGCCCGATCGGCAGCCACGAGGAGCGCGAGCAGACGCTCAACCAGCTGCTGGCCGAAATGGACGGCTTCGACTCGCGCAAGGGCGTCATCATCATGGGCGCCACCAACCGCCCCGAGGTGCTCGACCCGGCGCTGCTCCGTCCGGGCCGCTTCGACCGCCAGGTGCTGGTGGACAAGCCGGACGTCAAGGGGCGCGAGGAGATCCTGCGCATCCACACCAAGAGCGTGAAGGTGTCGGCCGACGTCGACCTCAAGGTGATCGCGGCGCGCACGGCCGGCTTCGCCGGCGCCGATCTGGCCAACCTGGTGAACGAAGCGGCGCTGCTGGCCGCCCGCGGCGACAAGACGGACGTCGGCCCGAAGGACTTCGACAACGCCATCGATCGGCTGGTCGCCGGGCTCGAGAAGAAGCGCGTGATGAGCGACAAGGAGCGTCGGATCGTCGCGTACCACGAATCAGGGCACGCCATCGTCGCCTCGTCGCTTCCCGGACTCGACCCGGTGCACAAGATCTCCATCGTGCAGCGCGGATTCGGCGCGCTCGGCTACACGATGCAGCTGCCGCTCGAGGATCGGTACCTGATGACGCGCACCGACCTGCAGAACCAGCTGGCGGTGCTGCTCGGCGGGCGCACGGCCGAGGAGATTGCGCTCGGCGAGATCTCCACCGGCGCCCAGAACGATCTGCAGCGCGCCACCGATATCGCCCGCGCGATGGTCACCGAGTTGGGCATGAGCGATGCGCTCGGCGCGATCAACTACGACGGCAACAAGCGGGCGCGCTTCCTCGACATCCCGATGCCGCAGGAGCGCGGGCTCTACTCGGAGGAGACAGCGCTGAAGATCGACGCCGAGATCAAGCGCATCGTCACCGAGGCGCACGACTGCCCGCCGCATCCTCTCCGAGAGCCGCGAGAAGCTGGAGAGCGTGACGCACCGGCTGCTCGACGTCGAGGTGATGGAGGGCGACGAGCTCCGCCAGCTCCTCGCCTGAAGGCACGTGCCCCTCTACCGCTTCCGCGACTTCGTCCTGTCGCCGCAGCGACGGACGCTGCTGCGGGGCGGTACCGAACTGCCGCTGATTCCGCGCTATTTCGACCTCCTCGTCTACCTTGTCGAGCGGCGCGACCGGGCCGTGCACCGGCGTGACATCTTCGACGCCGTCTGGACGGATGTCGTGGTGTCCGACAGCGCCCTGAGCCAGGCGATTCGCACCATCCGCCGGACGCTCGGCGACGACTCGCGCGAACCACGATTCCTGCGGACCGTGTCGCGCCACGGCTACCAGTTCGTCTTCGCCGACGTCATCGAAGAGGACGAGAACGGCAGTTGGCCCGCCGATGTTGCGGCCAGTGCCGTCCAGCCGCCGCCGCTCCCCGAACCAGTCGACAATCCGTTCGCACCGCTGCTCGACCTGCTCACTCGAACGCCTTCGAACGGCGCGGACGAGGAGGCACAGGCCGACGCTGCCGAACGGCTTCATGCGCTCGGCACGAGCGAAGCACTCGCTCGCCTCGGTGCGCGCGCCGGGCACACGCGTGCGCGGGCGCTGCTGCGCGATGCGCGCTGGGAATCGGCAGGCGCCGGACCGGTCCCGATCCTCGGCGGGCCGCACAGCCTGGAGGTCGCACGGCATCTGGTCCTGCTGAGGATGCGACGCGCGGCGTCCATCGCGGCCGCACGCTGGGCCGCGGCGTCAGTCGGCGCAGGCGCAGCCGGCGCGCTCGGCGGCGCGGTCGGTGGCCTTCTGCTGGTGCTCTCCCCTGGCAGCGCCGCACCCTTGCGCGTGGTGCCCGTGCTCGCGGCAGTCGGCGCGGGCTCCGGGGCACTCGCCGGCGCGGGGGTCGGCGCAGGTCTCTCGATTGCCGAGACCGTGATGCGCTCCAGTCGCACGCCCGCGCTCACCGCCGGCGGCGCGCTTGGAGGCGGCACCGTCGGCCTGGCCGTCCAGATGCTCGCCGCCTGGAGCCTCGCCGTGCTGATCGGCAGGACGCCGGAGATTGGTGGCGGCCTCGAGGGGCTGCTCATCGGAGGCGCGGCCGGCCTGGGATACGCGAGTGCCACCCTTCCTGCGCTCGGCGGCCTCGCCGCGCCCAAGGGACGGGCCAGGGCCGGCACCGCGGTGCTGACCGGCGCCGCATGTGCGCTGGCGGGACTTGCCCTGTCGCTGGCCGGGCGTCCGCTCGTCGGCGGGACCATACACGCTGTGGCGCAGGCCGCTGGCGGCAGCCAGGGGCTGCTCGCGCCTCTCGGACGGCTGATCGGGGAGCCGGGCTTTGGCCCGATCACCGCGGCCGTCATCGCGATGGGCGAATCGGCCACGTTCGGCGCCGGGCTCGCCCTCGGGCTCACGCATCGCCGCTGACCGCCCGAAAACGGCGGAATCTCACGCACATCTCACTGTTCACTCATCGTCCGCTCAAGACTCCCGCCCGTCCGTCAGCGATGCTCCTGCCCGGAGGAAATCGCTGAATGGACACACTGGCACCCGCCCGCACCTGCTGCCACACCACGTTCCAGGTCTGCACCGCGTCAGCCACCGAGTTCGTCGACATCACTGAACCGCTCGTCGCCTTCACGCGCATGTCGGGTTTCGTGGTCGGGACGGTGAACATCCAGACCACCCACACGACCACCGGCCTCATCGTCAACGAGCACGAGGCGCTGCTGCTTCAGGACTTCGAGGCTCTCCTCGGCCGACTCGCCCCGCGCGAGCACACCTACGCCCACGACGACCTGACGCGGCGTGCCGGCGTGGACGCCTCAGAGCCGCTGAACGGGCATGCGCACTGCCGCGCGCTGATGCTGCCGGCCTCCGTCGTGCTCAACATCGTCGACGGCCGGCTCGCGCTTGGCACGTGGCAACGCGTCTTCCTCGCGGAACTGGACGGCCCGAGGGAGCGGACCCTGACGGTCGTCGCGCACGGAGTGCCCGCGCTGTGAAGGTCAAGATGATCCTGCCGGCGCTGACGGAGGCGACCAGCCCCTTCTGGCGGCCGATCAGGTACTCCCTCTTCCCTCCGCTCGGCCTCGCCACGCTCGCGGCGTACCTGGACGACAGCGTGGAGGTCGAGATCCAGGACGAGCACGTCGAGACGCTGAACCTGGACGACGACCCCGACGTGGTCGTCATACAGGTCTACATCACGTCGGCCAGGCGCGCGTACGCCATCGCGGATCAGGTACAGGCAACGCGGCGCGTACGTGGCGCTCGGAGGCCTTCACGTGACCTCGCTGCCGGAAGAGGCCGCGAGGCACGCGGACACGATTTTTCTCGGCCCGGGTGAGGACACGTGGCCGCGCTTCCTGCGCGACTTCCGCCTGGGGGCGCCGGAGCCGGTCTATCGCTCGTCGACCCGAACTCTGAATGGCGTCCCGCCCATCCGGCGCGACCTGATCAAGCGGCACCTGTATCTCGTCCCGAATTCGATCGTCGTCTCCCGCGGATGTCCGCACGTCTGCGACTTCTGCTACAAGGAGGCGTTCTTCGAGGGTGGCCGCGGCTTCTATACGCAGACCGTGGACGCCGCGCTGGCGGAGATCGAACGGCTGCCGGGGCGTCATCTCTACTTCCTCGACGATCACCTCCTCGGCGATCCGCGGTTCGCACGCGCGCTCTTCGACGGCATGCGCGGAATGGGACGGCTCTGGCAGGCCGCCGGCACCGTCAACAGCGTGCTCGCGCCGAGGTTGCTCGAACGCGCCGTCGAGGCGGGCCTTCGCAGCCTGTTCGTCGGCTTCGAGACACTCAATCCATCGAACCTCGCCGAGCAGCGGAAGTACCAGAACCTCCGGCGCGACTACACAGCTGCCGTGAAACGGCTCCACGCCCTCGGCGTGATGATCAACGGCAGCTTCGTGTTCGGCATGGACGGCGACGATCAGTCAGTCTTCGCGCGCACCGTGGACTGGGCGGTCTCACACGGCATCGAGACGGCAACGTTCCATATCCTGACGCCCTACCCTGGAACCGCGCTGTACCAGCGCATGGCGGCTCAGAAGCGCATCACGTCGCAGGACTGGGACCGGTTCGACACGCGGCAGGCGGTGTTCCGGCCGGCTCGGATGTCGGCGCACGATCTCGAGCACGGCTATCACTGGGCGTACCGCGAGTTCTACACGTGGCGCTCGATCGTGCGAGGGGCAGCGGCGCACCGCGAACCGCTGGCAGGACTCCGCCACATGGCCTATGCGGCGGGATGGAAGAAGTTCGAGCCGCTCTGGGATCTGGTCATCCGCGCAAGGCACGTCGGCATGATGCGACCCGCACTCGAGTCGATCCTCACCGAGTTCGGCCGAAGGACGAGCGGCCGGGTGAACCCCCGTGCGAGCGGCGAGCCGACCATCGGACCGCTCGATCGCCGGACGATCCTAGAAGCCAGCGCCGCCGCCGGCGCCGCCGGACCGGCCGCCGTCGAACCCTGAGGGCGCCGGATGAGCCTCGCCCAGGTCGCGCGCGGGCTGCACGCCCGCTGACACCAGGTCGGCGACCCGCATGATGTCAGGATCGTCAGCAGAGAGGCGCGCCGACGTGAATCCGGCGCGCGCGCCGTCCGGCCCTCGCGCGAGCCACCTGCGCACCGCGAGCGACAGGCCGATCAGCAGTACGCCGAAGAGAATCGGGTCCCAGGCCTGCCGTGCCATGCCGAGATACGGCTTGTTGGTGATCAGCGTCAGGATTGCAGCCACGAGGCTCGCATCGATCAGCAGCCGATCGCGACTTCGGATGCCGAGCCACATGCCGAAGGCCGGGATCGTCCACGTCAACACATAGGTCGTCCACTTGAACCACGGCGCTATTCCAGACACGCTCCCGATTCCGAGCCACGACGGCGCGACGAAGAGGTTCAGCGCCAGGTACGCACCGATCAGTGCCGCAGCCTGCACGATGCCGGCGTCGTCGCCCGGGTAGTCGTCGCCGTGCCGGACGCGCACCGACCGCGCCACCATGAACACGCCCCCGCACACGCCGGCGGCAAGCAACCGTTCGATCGGCTCCGGGAGGCCGAGCTGAAGGGGAACGAATGCCGCACAGAGCATGGCGACGATGGCGGCGTAGACGAACCCGAACCGACGATACAGGCCGAAACTCCCGGCGGCCGCGGCGGCGAGCGCCGCCTGCATTCGCACCGTGTAATGAGCGGGGCCAAGCAGGATGCCCGTCAGCATGCTGGCGCTGAGCGCGAGCTGCATCACTCCCGTAGCCGCGAGCATCTCCTCGACGCCGTATCGGTACACACGGAAGCGCCGTACCAGGAACTGCGCCGCGCCGATGCAGGCAGCAGCGCCCATCGCGCTGACGACGAAGACCGTTCCCTCGCCGTCGAGGTCGAACAAGACGAAGACCAGACGAACAGCCGCTCCTACCGCAAACGCCGTGAAGATCGCGAGCCCGGCGCGCAGCATCCGCCCGGTGCGCAGCAGGTCCACCTTCAATTCGCCTTGAAGGCGCGCGCCCTGAGCCGGTTCGAGCAGACCCGCACGAGTCCAGCCACGCACGAGCGCCTGCAGCCTGATGCGCTGCTCGTCGGCGATCGAGTAGAGCCTCACTCTTCCCTCCCGAACCGCCGCGAGAGAACGACGAGGCCGACGACGACGGCGGCAGCCGAGACCAGGATGAGAACGAGCCCGATCGTGGGACCGACGCCACGCATCAACTCGCGCAGTAAACCGACGTACCCGTACAGCACCCCGTAGACGACGAATGCAAAGCGCCTGAATCGCACACCGCCGGCGACTGCCACCGCGGCGGCGGCAAGGAGGCCGAGAGTCCACAGCGACGGACCAGAGGCAGCAATCGCTCCGGAGGCGAGCGCCGCGAGCACGACGTTGGCCGCGACGTGTGCGTAGGCGTCGAGGAAGTGCTTCTTGACTCCTGCGCGATACAGGGTCACGCCGAGGAGCCCGACGACGACGCCGTAGGCCAGCGCGAACAGCCGCACCGGACCGGCGACGAACATCCCGAACTCCGACACGCGCACGCCGAACCACGCGCCGAGCGTCGCGATCCCGAGCGACAACACGAAGCGGTTGTCGAACCGGTACGCCATCGCGAGGTAGACGATGGCCGACGCCAGCAGGTAGTAGTCCCAGCGCGCCTGAAGGATGTTGAATCGGTACTCGATGTAACCGAGTTCGACGGCGAAGGTCAGGCAGCCGAGATACAGGACGTAGTCGAAGGCGAATCCCGGCGGCTCCACGCGCTCGTGCGAGTACGGCGGCACGCGCGTGACGCAGTAGTACAAACACGCAGCGAACAGCGCGGTCGCAGGAGCCAGGATCGCAGCATCGCCCCAGCTGTCGGCGTACGTGCGGGCGGTCCACGCGAGGCCGCCCGCGAACGAGAGCACGCCGACGTAGAGGAGCGCGTTCAGCTCGACGAACAGCGACAGCCGGCGGCGCGAGGCGAGCGCCGAGAGCAGTGCGTGTTGGCCGGCTGAGACCTTGCCGTCGTCCAACCACTGATCCAGCTGCTCCAGGATCCTCATGCGATGTCGCATCATCGCACGAAGCCGTCAGTGGATTCGCCGCGGCGCCCGCGTGGGTTTGCAGATGTGGGCAGCGCCGGTACGCCGGCACAAGCCGCGGTGCTCCGGCTCGTGCCGGACCGCATCCGTTGAGCGGGTCCCGCTGTCTACCGACCGAGGCCGGAGATGAGCGACGCCAGCGATTTCTCGAGCGAGCCCGTGTCCGGCATCGTGCCGTCCGGCGTGAGCTGGTCGATTGCCGCGGGCAGCAGACCGGCCAGAATCGAGCCTGCGTCAGAGGCCGGCACGCCCGCCTTGCTCGCGAACTGCCCGAGGGTGTCCTGGCTGAGAACCTGGCTCAGTTGCGAGGCCGACACGGCCGGGTTCGGCCCGCTGGAGATCCAGCCAGACATGAGATCGCCCAGACCCTTGCTCTGGAACGCCGAGACCAGACCACCGAGTCCGGCGTTACCGCCGACCGACGCGTCGCGCGTGCTCAGAAGGCCGGCGAGCGCGGCGACGATCTGCGGGTTGCTCGCCACCATGGACGCGAGGTTTCCGAGCCCGCCCGCATCACTGCTGCCGCCTCCCATCGCCTGTTTCATGAGTCCGTCGAGTAGTCCCATTGGCCCCTCCTCGGGTTGCTGGAAGTACGTGGCGCCGCGCCGGCGTTCACGTCCTCGGCGGGCCGTCTTCCGTGGGTTGGAATGGTCTTCCCCGGCATCATATGCCGCCGAAGATGGGCCGCTCACCGGATAGTGGTCAGCAGTTCGCACTCAGCGATCGTGGTGCTGAGCGGTTCGCCAGAACGCCAGCGCGATGACCAGCGTCGCCGCCTGCACCGCCATGACCAGGAGCACGCACGCGATCCAGCCGCCTGTATTCCAGAACGCTGCGGGCAGCGCGCCGCCAAGGCTCCCACCGAGGTAGTACGCCGTGGAGTACAGGCCAACGGCGAGGCCGCGATCCTCCGCGGTGACGACGCCGATGTAGCTGCTCGCGGTGGCCTGCGCGATGAAGACACCGGTGCCGACCAGCGCGAGGCCGATCACGATCGACCAGAGCGGCGGGAACAGCGTCAGCACGGCGCCGCAGAGACCGACGCCCATGCCGAGGCCGAGGCCGGCACGATGGCCCGAGGCGTCGACAAACCGTCCCGCCGCCGGCGCAACGGCCGCCCCGAACAGGTACACGACGAACAACCAGCCGAGAGCGGCGGTGCTCAACGAGTACGGCGGCGCCTCGAGATGAAACGTCACGTAGGTGAAGACCGCCACCTGCGAGAACAGCACGCAGAAGCCGACGACGTTCGTCGCAATCAGCTGGCGGTTCATCAGCAGCCGCGCGACCGACCGGCGGTGTCCCGCATGATGCTGACGCGGACGCGCCTTCTCGCGCGGCATCCACAGCGCCAGCGCCAGGGCGAGCGCGACGTTCACCACGGCCAGCGCCGCGAACGCCAGGTGCCAGTCGAGGTCGGCGGCCACGAGGCCGGTCAGCACGCGGCCGCAGAAACCGCCGGTCACGGTGCCGCTCACGTACGCACCGGTCGCGCGGCCGGCGAACTGCGGCGGGTATTCCTCGTGGATGTAGGCGATCGTGATCGCGAACAGGCCTGGCGTCAGGAGTCCCTGCACGAACCGCCAGAAGATGAACTGCGTGAGGCTCGCCGATGTCGCCGCCAGCACGGTTGCGAGCGCCATCAGCGCCGCCGCGCCGACAATCACCCGCTTGCGCCCGACCGCGTCGGCGTACCGCCCGGCGATCGGTGCCGCGATCGCCACGGCCAGGGTGGGTGCGGTCACCGTCAGGCTGACGGCGAAATGGCTGGCGTCGAACACCCGCATCAGCAGCGGAAGCAGCGGCTGGGTTGCGTACAGGTTGGTGAACGACGCAAAGCCGGCGAGGATCACCGGCCAGACCGGCGGGGGCACCATTCAGCTATATTGTGGCGCATGAAACTCCTGACTGCCGCCACCGCTGCCGTCATCATCGCCACCACCCTCGCGTCGATTCCGGCGCGCACGTCGGCGCAGCAGCCCGCCGCGGCCCGCGCCTACACCGGCATGCGCCTGGTCGACGGAACCGACCGCGCGCCGATCGACAACGCCACCATCGTCGTCCGCGACGGTCGCATTGTCGCCGCCGGTGCGTCGGACCGGGTCACGGTGCCGGCTGGCGCCGAACGCGTCTCGCTCGCGGGGAAGACCGTCATCCCCGGCCTGATCAACGCGCACGGTCACGTGAACAACACCGCGCGCGATCTCGGCGTCTACGCGGCCTACGGCATCACCACCGTCTACAGCCTCGGCGACGAGAAACCGGACGCGTTCGCCGCGCGCGACAGCCAGAACACGCCGGCGCTCACCCGATCGCGCGTGTTCGTGTCCGGTCCCGTCATCGCTCCGAAGACACCGGACGATGCTCGCCAGCTGGTTGGAAAGAACGCCGCCGACAAGGTGAACATCATCAAGCTCCGGGTGGACGACAACCTGGGCACCACGCCGAAGATGGCGCCGGAACTCTACCGGGCGGTCATCGACGAAGCGCACAAGCGCAGCCTGCGCACAGCGGTGCACCTCTTCTACCTCGCTGACGCCAAAGGAGTCCTCGACGCAGGCGCGGACCTGATCGCACACAGCGTGCGCGACGCCGACGTGGATGCCGACCTGATCGCCAAAATGAAAGCGCGCAACGTCTGCCTCGTGCCGACGCTGATGCGCGAGGTGTCGACCTTCGCGTACGACACGACACCTGCCTTCTTCTCAGACCCGCTGTTCATGGCGCACGCCGATCCGCAGTGGGTGGCGGGGATCAAGGATCCGGGCGCACAGGCCAAGGTGAAGGCCAGCACCAGTGCGGCGCGCTACAAGGCCGCCCTCGAAGTGGCGAAGCGGAACATGAAGAAGCTGTCAGACAGCGGCGTACGAATCGCCATGGGCACGGACACCGGCCCCGTGGGACGGTTCCAGGGCTACTTCGAGCTGATGGAGATCGAGATGATGGTCGAGGCGGGACTCACGCCGAAGCAGGCGCTCCTTGCCTCGACGCGCGACGCGGCCGCGTGCCAGCAGATCGACCGGGAGCTCGGCACGCTCGAGGCGAACAAGTGGGCCGACTTCGTCGTGTTGAACGGCGACCCGCTCGCGAGCATCGGCAACATCAAGAAGATCGACGCGGTCTACATCGCAGGCAACAAGATCGCCCGCTAGGGATTCGCGCCATCCTCACGAACGGCACGAAGACACGAAGCATCAGCCTTCAACAGGCGATGTTTCGCGCCTTCCTGCCTTCGTGACAGTCGGACGTCACCCCATCTTCTGCATCGACGCGAGGAAGTCGGCGTTCGACTTGGTCTTCCCCATCTTGTCGAGCAGCAGTTCCATCGCCTCGACCTGTGACAGCGGGTTGAGCACCTTCCGCAGGACCCAGATCCGGTTCAGATCCTCGCGCGGGAGCAGCAGTTCTTCCTTGCGGGTGCCGCTCTTCTGGATGTCGATCGCCGGGAAGACCCGCTTGTCCACCAGCTTGCGATCCAGGTGGATCTCCATGTTGCCCGTGCCCTTGAACTCCTCGAAGATCACGTCGTCCATGCGCGAGCCGGTGTCGACCAGCGCCGTCGCCATGATCGTGAGCGACCCGCCCTCTTCGATGTTGCGGGCGGCGCCGAAGAACCGCTTCGGCTTCTGCAGCGCGTTGCTGTCGAGACCGCCCGAGAGCACCTTGCCCGACGGCGGAATCACCGTGTTGTAGGCGCGCGCGAGGCGTGTGATCGAGTCGAGCAGGATCACCACGTCCTTCTTGTGCTCGACGAGGCGCTTCGCCTTCTCGATCACCATCTCCGCAACCTGCACGTGGCGCTGCGCCGGCTCGTCGAAGGTGGACGAGATCACCTCGCCGTCCACCGACCGCTGCATGTCGGTCACCTCCTCGGGCCGCTCGTCGATGAGCAGCACGATCAGGTAGACCTCGGGATGGTTCGCCGTGATCGACTGCGCGATGCTCTGGAGAAGCATCGTCTTGCCGGTGCGGGGCGGCGCCACGATGAGGCCGCGCTGCCCCTTGCCGATCGGCGTCATCAGATCCATCACGCGGCCGGCGAGGCTCTCGGGCGAGGTCTCCAGCCGGAGCCGCTCCTGCGGGTAGAGCGGCGTGAGGTTTTCGAAGAAGAGCTTGTCGCGCGCCTGGTCGGGGGCCTCGAAGTTGACCGCCTCCACCTTGATGAGGGCGAAGTAGCGCTCCCCTTCCTTCGGCGGGCGTATCTGACCCGAGATGGTGTCGCCCGTCTGCAGATCGAAGCGGCGGATCTGCGACGGTGAGACGTAGATGTCGTCGGGCCCCGGCAGGTAGTTGTAGTCCGGCGCGCGCAGGAAGCCGAAGCCGTCGGGCAGCACTTCGAGCACGCCTTCCGAGAAGATGAACCCGCTCTGTTCGGTCTGCGCCTTGAGGATCTGGAAGATCAGATCCTGCTTGCGCATGCCCGTGGCGCCGACGACGTTCTTGTCCTTTGCGATCTGGGTGAGCTTCTGGATGCTCAGGTCCTTCAGATCGGTGATCTTCAGCGTCTCAGGACGTGGCGCTGCGGCGGCAGCCGGCTTCGGGGCCTCGGTCGACGCCGGGGCTTCAGGGGCCGCCGGGGGCTCCGACGTGGACGATGCTGCGGTCTGGGGGCGTCCTGAAGGTGGACGCTTCTGGTGAGTTGGCATGACGTTTCGGTCGAGAAAGTGGGTTGACTATAGAGCGTATGGATCCTGGCCGACGCCGATGATGCTGCAGGCGATGATGGGGTTGAGCGACAGGCTGCGGGCCCGCGCGACAAGCGCATCGCTCTCGGCACCCGGGTTCAGCCACACTTCCGGAATCTGCTTCCTGGCGACCTCGTCGATCACCCGTTCTCCGATGTCCGGCGGCACGTAGAACGACGCCATGTCAATCGAGCCGGGCACGTCGAGCACAGACCGGTACACCGTCAACCCTTCGATCTCGGACTCGCGCGGGTTGATCGGCACGACCGTGTACCCCTGGCTGAGGAACGCGCGGACTGCGCGGTTACCGAACTTCTGCCGGTTGCGTGATGCGCCGATCACGGCGACAACCTTCGACATATCTTCAGTATAGACATCGCCACGGAGCGTCAGGCTGCACAGATCGACAGGAGCGTTCAGCCGCTGTCACGCACGAGCCGGAGCCGCCGAACGCCGCGCGACGAAGTCGAGCAACCGGCGGCTCCCCTCGCGCAACGTCTCCATGGACGTGGCGTACGAGAGCCGGATGAACCCGGGCGAATCGAACGCCTCGCCGGGCGTCACCGCCACGCGCGCCTCCTCGAGCAGCGCGTCGGCGAAGTCGGCCGACGTTCGGAACCCGCTGTCGGCAAGCACGGCGCTGACGTCCGGAAAGAGGTAGAACGCGCCGGACGGCCGGACGCAGCGGATGCGCGGATCGGCGCACAGCCACTCGTGGAGAGCGTCGCGCCGCCGGCGGTACTCCTCGAGCATCCGCGTAACTGGCTCCTGCGATCCTGACAGCGCCGCGACCACAGCCTTCTGCGTGATGGACGACACGTTCGACGTCGCGTGACTCTGCAGCGCGTGCTGCGCCGCAATCGCCGCGGCGGGCCCGAGCGACCACCCGCAGCGCCATCCCGTCATCGCATAGGCCTTCGACGCCGAACCGCAGACGATGCCGAGATCGCGGCAGTGGCGCTCGATGATCGCCGGCAGGTTGTGCGGCGGCGCATCGTAAATCAGCTTCTCGTAGCAGAGATCGACAACGATCCAGATGCCGCGGCGCGACGCTTCTTTCGCCAGCACCGTGAACGCGTCCTCGCTGATGAGCGCGCCGGTCGGATTGCACGGTGAGTTGAGGATGATGCCCTTGGTGCGCGGCGTCATCGCGGCAAGGATCGCGTCAGCGCCGATGGCGAACCCGTCGCCGGGCGCGGTGCGCACGACGACCGGCGTAGCGTCGGCCAGCTTCACCTGCTCCACCAGCGTCGGCCAGTACGGCGCGTGCGTAATGACCTCGTCGCCCGCGTCGAACAGCGTGAGCGCCGTGTTGTACAGCGCCTGCTTGCCTCCGGCGCAGGCGATCACCTCGTTCTCGCGGTACTCGACGCCGTAGTCGACCTTGTAGCGCGCGAGGATCGCGCGTTTCAGCTCCGCGGTCCCTCCGACCGGCGTGTACTTCGTGAAGTCGGCATCGATGGCCGCATGGGCCGCGGCCGCGATCGCGCCGGGTGTGGCGAAATCCGGCTCGCCTGCGCCGAAGTCCAGCACCTCGACGCCGTCGCGCCGCAGCCGGTCGACGGCCGCCGTCACCTTCATCGTGGGCGACGAAGCGATCCGCGAGGTCCGTCTGGCGAGTGTCATCAGGGACTTGTGAACTCAGGGCCGCGTCCGGGCGGCAATCTTGCGGCGGAGGCGATCCTCCACCATGTCGGGAACCAGGCCGTGCACGCGTCCGCCGAGCCTGAACACTTCCTTGATCAAGCGGGAGCTGATGTACGTGTACTGCTCCGCCGGCATCAGGAAGATGGTCTCAATTCTACCATTCAGGCGCTGGTTCATCAGCGCCATCTGGAACTCGTACTCGAAGTCGGACACCGCGCGCAGCCCGCGCACGATGACCTGCGCGCCGCGGCGCTCGACGTAATCGACGAGGAGGCCGTCGAAGGTGTCGACCTCCACGTTCGGCAGCGCTTTGAAGACCTCGCGGGCGATATCGACGCGCTCCTCCATCGTGAACAGCGGCGACTTCTCCGCGTTGATCAGAATGGCCACGACGATGCGGTCGAAGAGCCTGGCGCCGCGCGTGATGATGTCGACGTGCCCGTTCGTGAGCGGGTCGAACGAGCCCGGATAGACGGCTAGGGTTCGCATGTGTAAAAGGCCAGGGCGCTGTCGCCCGACACGAGGTCGCGCGTGCGCACGAGCCGCCCGACGACGTCAGGGGCCGGCGCGCGGCGTGCGTGCTCGAACACCACGAGTCCACCGGACGCCACGAGGGTATCGACGCCGGTGAGCGCCTGTGCAGCCGGCTGATCGTACGGCGGGTCGAGCACCACGATGTCGAACGGCACGAACGAGGGGCTGCGCCGCAGCGTCTCGGACGCCCGGGCGGCAGGCGCGCGGATGATAGCACAGCCGTCCGCGATCCCACATCGCGCGAGATTCTCCTCGATGAGCGCCTGGGCCCTGCGGTCCGACTCGACGAACACCGCGGACGCCGCGCCGCGACTCAGTGCCTCGATGCCGATGGCGCCAGTGCCCGCGTAGACGTCGAGCACCCGCGCCCCGCGAGTTCGCGGTGCCAGCACGTTGAACATCGTCTCGCGCAGGCGGTCCGACGTCGGCCGGAGTCCGCTCCACGTTGGCGCCTTCAGCACGCGGCCCTTGCACGCCCCTGCGATCACGCGCATCGCGCGCGCCTACCCCACATCCATCAGCCTGAACCTCGCCGACCACGACATCAGGAGATCGGCGACCGCCGCGGGCGACGGCGCCGCGGACTCGAACCAGGCGTCAGCTTCCCGCTGCGCCAGGTCCAGGGTCTCGCGGTCGCGGACGAGATCGATCAGCCGGAAGGTCGGGACGCCGGCCTGTCGGGTGCCGAAGAAGTCGCCGGCGCCGCGCAGCCGAAGGTCGCGCTCGGCAATGTCGAACCCGTCCGACGACTCCACCATCGCCGCGAGCCGCTCCCGCGCGTCGTCCGACATCGGCGACTGGTAGACCAGCAGGCAGTACGACTGGTGCGCACCGCGGCCCACGCGTCCGCGAAGCTGGTGCAGCTGCGACAGACCGAACCGCTCCGCGTGCTCGACGACCATCACGCGTGGCGTTCGGAACGTCGATGCCGACCTCGATGACGGTGGTCGACACGAGCAGCTGCAGTTCGCCCGCCGCGAACGCCTTCATCACGCGGTCCTTGCCGTCTGCCTTCATCCGGCCGTGCAGCAGGCCGACGCGGATATCCGGGAACACCTCCTGCGCGAGCGTGTCGGCCATCTCAGTGGCGGCCTTCAGGTCCACCTTCGCCGACTCCTCCACCAGCGGATAGATCACGTACGCCTGGCGGCCCGCTTCGAGCTCGCGTCGAACAACTGCATGGACCTCGTCACGCCGCGCCTCCGGCTTCGTCGTGGTGCGCACCGGCAGCCGGCCGGGCGGCAGATCGCGGATCGCCGAGAGGTCCAGGTCGCCGTACACGGTCAGCGCCAGCGTGCGCGGGATAGGCGTCGCCGTCATCACGAGCACGTCCGGGTGCAGGCCCTTCTCCCGCAGGGTGGCGCGCTGCAGGACGCCGAACCGGTGCTGCTCGTCGATGACCACGAGCCCGAGACGGCGGAACACTACGTCGCCCTGCACCAGTGCATGGGTTCCGACGACGAGGTGAATCGATCCGCCTTCGATTTCGGCGAGCTGCTGCCGGCGTGCCGGCGCCGGCGTCGAGCCGGTCAGCAGAGCCATCCTGAATCGCGACGCCTGCAGCAGCCGCGCGATGGTGGCGTAGTGCTGCTCGGCGAGAATCTCGGTCGGCGCCATGAATGCCACCTGCAGCCCGTTCTCCATGGCCACGATGGCGGCGAGCAGCGCGACGATCGTCTTGCCGGCGCCGACATCACCCTGAAGGAGCCGGTTCATCGGGTGAGGCCGCTGCAGGTCGTCCACGATCTCCTTGAGCGCGGTCCGCTGGCCGGGCGTCAGCTTGAACGGCAGCACGCGGCGTGCCGACTCGCGAATCGCGTCGGTCGACGGTGATCGGTGCGACCTTGGGCTCCGCCTGCGCCTGCCGGCGCCGCGCCATCACGCCCATCTGGAAGAGAAAGGCCTCCTCGAAGATCAGCCGCCGCTGCGCCGTGGCGGCGAACCGGTTCAACTCGTCGAGGCTGACGTCGGACGGCGGGAAGTGCGTCGGCGTGCAGGGCGGCGTAGCGCGGACGGATATCCCTGCTTCACGCGCAGCGCCTCGGGCAGCGGGTCGGGCATGTCCGGCGGCAGTCGCTGCAGGGCATCGTGCACGAAGCGCCGCTGGATCTTCGGCGTCACGGTGCCGGCCTTCTCGTAGACCGGCACGATCCGCCCCGTATGAATCGTCTCGCCCTCTTCGTCGTCGAGGATCTCGTGATGCGGGTTGGTCAGCTGCAGCCCGCCGTGCCCGCGCATCTCCGCGGCGCCGAAGAGGATGACGTGCTGCCCCGCCTTGAACACGTCGCGCAGGTACGGCTGATTCAGCCAGGTGGCGCGGATGCTGCCGCTTTCGTCGCTGACAATCGCCTCGAAGATCTTGAACCCTGGCCGCCGCGTCGTGCGCAGGCCCGCAGTGAGACGATGCGGCCGGTGACGGACGCCTTGATGCCGGGACGGAGCGGAGGCAATCGACTGGAGACGGCTGCGGTCTTCGTACCGGAGGGGAAACCGGTAGAGCAGGTCCTCGATGGTGTGCAGGCCGACGCGCGCCAGATCGGCCGCGCGCCTGGGACCCACGCCTTTGAGGAACTGCAGCGGTGTGGAGAGGACGTCTGACTCGGACACTGAGGAAAGTTACAACATCATACGACGGCATCCCCGCTGCGTCCTCGCGTCCGTGTTCACATGAGTGGCTTCCGGCTCTTCGACCTCGACCCTCCAGGTTCTAACGTTCCTACCGGTTCTGTCTCGCCCGCATCAGGAGCTCCACCTTGCGACGCTCCATCTGTTCCTCGAACAGCCGGAAGCGCAGCTGCTGGCGGACGTCGAGCACCTCGTCGACACCCGTGAGCGCATCGCGCACTTCGGACTCGGTGCGCGCATCGAGGTCGGCGAGCGCCTGGACCTGCGCACGCGCCTGGGTGTCGTCGACGCTGGCGGCATCCGACAGCCGGCGGAATCTCGCGCAGGATGCGGACGCGCGCGGCGAGCCCGCGCTGCCGCACCGACTGCAGCGCCTTCACACGCCCGAGGAACTTGGGGTACTGCTCGTCGGTGAGCTGCAGCGCCTGCTGCGCTTGCATGATCACGTACGCGTCGAACAGCCGCTGTATCTCTGCGGGCGACACACCCTCGGCCGCACCGCCGCGGCGCATCGGCCGGTCTTGCGCCGCGACTGGAACGGCAGCCACGACAAGCAGTGCGATCACGACAGTCGGCAGATTCAAGTTAGTCACAAGTCACAAGTCGCAAGTCGCAAGTCAGGCGCCCGAGTGCTCGAGCGCGTCCGTCAGCAGCCGCTGCAACTCGACACGTTCGGGTTCCGTCAGGTCCGCCACCGCACGCTCCACGCCGCCGCGCGCGGGGAGCGTGGCTGCCACGGCGGCTTCCCAGTCCAGATCGCCAGCGAGGTCGGCCACGAGACCGAACGACGCGTCTTCGGCGGGAAGTACGGCTGCCACGGCGGTATCGGCGACGGGCAGCTCGAGCTCGGCAATCCCACTAGGGCGAGACGACGTGAGCCTGATGTCTCGGACAACCAATGTCGCCGCGAAGAGCGCGAGGGCACCGATTGCGGCGACACTGGCGACCCGCCAGCTCCAGCCGTGGAACCACGCCGCCACGCCTCGCGGCTCGGCCTCGATCGCGTTGCGTACGCGTGCGGACAAGTGAGTCCAGAACAGCGGCGAAGGCTCCGGAACCTCCATGTCGGATACATCCGCGCTGGCTGCGCGCAACCCGGCGAGCTGGCGCCGGCACTCGGCACACGCGGCCAGGTGCGGCTCCGATTCGTCGGTGCGGGTGCCGTCGAGAAGGTCCACGAATGTCTCGGGCGTCAGGTGCGCCACGGCTAGACCTCCCTCCCGAGCAGCTTCCTGAGGTTCTGCAGCGCGTGGAACACGTTGGCCTTCACAGCGCCCACCGTCGTCCCCAGCAGACGGGCGATCTCCTGGTGCGACATCTCGTGGTACGTGCGCAGCACCAGCGCTGCGCGCTGCTTCGCGGGCAGCCGGGCCACGGCCGCACGCACGCGCACCGCCCGCTCGCCGCGCAGCACGCGGTCCGACGCCGACTCGCCACGCGTATCCACGTGCTCGTGTTCGTCGATCGGCTCGGTGGACAACGTCCTGGCCGACACATGATTGAGCGACGCGTTGACGGCGATGCGATGAAGCCAGGTGCCCAGGGCGGCGTTGCCCTTGAACGCCTTCAGGCCGCGATAGGCCCGCAGGAATACCTCCTGGCTCAGATCGCTCGCGTCCTCGTGATTGCCGACGAACCGGTAGCAGATCTGGTACACGGTCCTGCGGTGCCGCTCGACAATCAGGTCGAATGCCCCGGCACGGCCGCCCCGCGCCGCCGCGACGAGCTCTGGCTCGCTCAGCGTGGCGAGCGTGGGCTCCGCGTGACGCACGTCGGTTGGCGCCGCGTTGACGGCGAGCGAAATCGCATTCAGATCCCGGGTGAGCGTCCACGTCATCGGTGCGAAGGCGGCAATCCGTGCGCCCGCCGCCAGGCGCCACCTACCTGTTCGACCGGCGCCGCTATCGAAAGGTTACACTCAGTCGATGGAACGCGCGCCCCGGCCCAGGGTGGCCTGGTTCTCGCCCCTGCCGCCCGTCCGCTCCGGCATCGCGCGTTACAGCGCCGAGCTGCTCGCGGCGCTGCAGCCCCCCTATGGCGTCGACATCTTCGTCGACGGATCGGCAGCCGTCGCGGAGAGTCCTGAACGCCAGATGGCGGTCCGCAGCGCCCACGACTTCGTGTGGCTCCACGCGAAGCAGCCGTACGACCTCGTCGTGTACCAGCTCGGAAACGCCACCTGTCACGACTACATGTGGGGTTATCTCGCGCGGTATCCGGGGCTCGTCGTGCTCCACGACGGCCAACTGCACCACGCGCGCGGGCGGCTGCTCCGCGCGACACGGCGTTACGACGATTACCAGGCGGAATTCAGCTTCGACCATCCGGGCATCGACGCCGCCGTCACCGAGCTCGGCATCGCCGGACGCCTGCACGAACTGATATTCCTGTGGCCGATGCGCCGGGTAGTCGTCGAATCGGCCCGAATGGTGGCCGTCCACAATCACTGGCTCGCAGAGGAGATCCGCGCGGATCACCCCGACGCGCGCGTGTCGGTCGTCGAGATGGGGGTGCCGGCCTCAACGCCCGCACCTGACGCGCGTGCCACTATCCGCGCGCGGCACGGCATCCCCGAAGAAGCCACCGTGTTTGCCGCGCTGGGCGAGATCACGCCGGAGAAACGGATCCCGGAAGCGATTCGCCAGCTTGCCGCGATCAGCAGTGAACTACCACACGTGCGGTTGCTCATCGCTGGGTCCGCTGCCGGACACTACGATGCGCTCGCCGACGCCCGGCGACACGGCGTCGCCGATCGGGTGACCGTCGCCGGCTACGTTCCCCACGACGCGATCGCGGACTACCTCGAAGCGGCCGACGTGTGCCTGTGCCTCCGATGGCCCACGTCGCGCGAGACGTCCGCGGCCTGGCTGCGGTGTCTCGCCGCGGGCCGGCCCACGATCGTGACCGATCTCGCACACACCGCCGACGTACCGGCCTACGATCCGCGGAGCTGGACGGTGCTCCACGCGGCAGCGACACGAACGGACGCACTGGGCTGGCCGCTCCGCGACGAACCGGTCTGCATCAGCCTCGACATCCTCGATGAAGAGCACTCGCTCCGGCTCGCGATGCAGCGTCTGGCGGCCGATCCGCGCCTCCGCGCGCGCCTCGGACGCGAGGCACGGGACGTGTGGGCCCGCCGCTTCACTCTCGACCGGATGGTCGCGGGCTATCGTGATCTGCTCGAGACGGCGCTCTCGACACCGCTTCCAGCGGCGCCCCGGCCCGACCTGCCCGCTCACTTCCGTGCGGACGGCACGGAGCACGCCGCCGAACTTCTGCGCGAGGCCGGCCTGTCGGATGTGAACATCGCGGAGCTCTGGACGCCCCGGCGCTCGTAGCGTTGCGGGTCAGCGCGCGGTGGTGTCGGCCGCCAGCTCGATCGACGTCACCTGCATCCCGAGCAGGCGCGTATCGTTCCCGCCCCTCAGGCTCGCCGGCGTCGCAGCGCCCTTCACTTCGATCACCAGCTCGTTCAGCCCGCGACGCAACGCGGACGCAGGAATGGCAAACGCATAGCCTGCGGCAGCCGAGGACGGTTCGCGCGCCTCCAGCCGCCGCCCGTTCGCGAGGAGGCCAATCTCTGCCGCTCGCGCGCCGCCGAACGGGTCGCCGTGGATCACCACCGTCGCGTCGCGCGGCTGTTCGATCGCCACCACCAGCCCCGCGCGATCCGTCGTCCACCGCCACGCCGGACGATCGTCGCGCCGCTCGATCGCATGCCAGCCGTACTCGAACTGCACGCCGCGCGAGTCGGGCAGGATGCGCAGCGGATGCTTGTCGGCGTCCCACCCGGGGGCGCCAGCGAGCGGGTGCGTGCAGAGCGCTGCGCGGTGCGGCGTGTCCTGGTCGACGACTGCCGAGGCCATGACCGAGCCGACGCCGGCGCCGAGGTCCAGGCCGAACACCGTGTGCTCGCCGGTGTCGTTTACACGCACGACCGCGCGCACCACGTACGGTGCGCTCCTCACGGCGTCGGAGAGCCGCACCCCGTCGTCGGCCGCCTGACGCTCGAGCCGTCCGCGGCTGTCTGCGTCGCCGCGCACGAACGTCTCGACGGTCATCGACGGCACACCGTGGCCGCGCAATCCGACGAGCGCGGGCTGCCCCAATCGATCGGCCGCGGCGTAGAACGTCACGCTCGCCTCGAACGGCCGGTAGTTGTCGACCCTGATGGAGATCCGCCCCTTCGGCTGCGCGACGTCGCTGACATCGAGCCATCCCAGGTTGCCGATCTCACGGCATACCGGCACCGCCTCCACGCGGAACACCTCCCTCAGCCGGAGCACGCGCGCGCGCTCGGGATCGAACGGCTCGTATGGCGCGAACGCAAACCCGAACTCGGCGAGACGATCGCGGCCCGAACGGAACGCCAGCACCTCGTACCCCTGGGCGCGCAGCGCTTCGACCGCCTTCCGGTCCGTCGCCGGCACCACGTGCACCTCGCGTCCCCGTGCGGCGTCTTCGCCGAGGAGCTTGTAGAAGAGCATCATGTTGTAGTGGTAGTCGTCGCTGACGATCGCCGTCTTGTCGGGAAGGTCTGCGAACAGCGCGTCGTAGAACGCCGTCTCGAAGCGGTCCGCATGGTGGTCGTTCCGGGTGTAGTTGCCGGAGAGCTGCACGGCCGGCAGCACCACGGCGACCGCGGCGATCGCCACCTGGCTCCAGACAGCGCCGCGCCGGGCTGCGGCGTCGACGAGCCACTGCATGCCGGCGCTCACCATGGCCCAGAGGAGCACGAACGCGGAGAGCAGGAACCCGCGATCTTCCTGCGAGCTCATGCTCGCGGTGAGCAGCATCACGCCGAGCGCTCCGGCGCCCAGCAGCACCGCCCGACGGGGCTGCCGCATGGCGATCACGACGAGACCAACCGCGGCGAGGACCAGCCCGAGCGGGCCCAGCTCAGGTACGTACGATGTCGAACACCACCGGCAGCCGATCGGTCACGACCGCGGACGGCGAGTACGCGCCGATCTCGTGCGCCCACCGGCGCGCCGTCATCACGGCCCAGAGCTCGCCGAGGGTCCGCGCGCGCGCCTCGAGGAAAGGCGCGCCCTGCAGCGTGCGGACCAGGATGAACAGGTACTGCGCGAGGCCCGCGAGGACCAGCGCGGCCGCGGTAATCAGCACTCTCGGCCGCAGCGCGGTGGAGGCGTCGGTCATCACCGCGAACGCGACGAGGGCCGGCACCAGCGCGATGACCGTCAGGTGGTTCCCGACACTGATCGCGAACACCGCGACCGCCCAGAGGAAGTCCGACCGCCGTCTGGTTTCGCTCCACCGAAGCAGCAGCAACGTCCCGAGGGCGACGAGGAATGCGTTCAGCGTGTAGGCTTTCGGGTAGAGCGCCGTCGCCCAGAACGCCTGGCCGAAGCCAAGCGACACGGCGGCGGCGCACGCCACGACGCGGCCGGCGCCGAGCCGGCGGGCGATCCCGAAGACCATGGCGGCAGCGCCCGCGCCGAACAGCGCGGACAACACGTTCATCCGGTAGGCGAGCGTTCCCCAGGGCACGTAACCGAACACGTGCGAAACCATGACCCACAGCGGGTACCCGGGAGGGTGAGGCGTGCCGAGCACGCGGCCGACGAAGGAGAACTTGGCCGCATCGCCCATGGGCATGAGGCCCGGATAGATTGTGGCGAGATACACCCCGAACACGACGGCGCCTGCCGCGAGCGCCAGGATCGGGTCGATGGATCTGGCAGGGCGACGATGAGACGGCAGCGGCACGGCCATCTGCAACAGTCCCGGCGGGGAATGCTACGTCACGCTCAGCACGGCTCGTGCCACACGAATTTCACGTCGGGGTTCAAGCCCGACACTTATAGCTCAGCTGTCAAATGAGTCAGGCACAATAGACCGATGACCGGCGAATCGCAGGCCGACACCCAGGTTGGCGCACTGCCCATGGTCCGCGCGCGCCACGAGCGCGACGAGGCAGACCGCATCTACAACGACGCGCTCACTGCGCTGGACCGCGCGATCCAGCAGGTCCGCGAATTCCCGGCCGCGCCGCCCGAATTCGACGAGTCGCAGCTGGCGTCCCTCAACCAGCGCTGGCCGATCCTGCAGGCCAGGCCGGAGAGCAGCGGCGGCTGGATGCGGCGTCTGCGGACGCACGTCTGGGCGATGGTCGGACCGCTGTTCGAACGGCAGCAGGACTTCAACGCGACGATCGTCGATCACGTCAACCGGAACGCCGCGCTGCACCGCGAGGGCGCCCGAGCGCTGGCGGCTTCGCTCGTCATCTGCCGCGAGGAGCTCGACACGGCTGGCGCAGTTCGAGTCGAAGCTCGTTCAATACGCGCAGACGATCACGGCCTACGTCGACACGAAGGATCGCTACGTCGAGGCGCTGCCGCACACGCTCGAGGCCGCGACGCACGCCTTCGGCGACGCGATGCAGAAGCGGTGGGAGTCCATGCAGGCGCGCGACCGGCGCTTCCAGACCGAAGTCGACGAGGTGCGTACCACGCTCGGCGTCGCGCATCACGCCATCCTGACTCTCAAGCGCGAGATCGAGACGCAGCCGTCACATCCCTCGCCGGCGCCTCCGCAGGGCGACGCCGTGCCAGCCGACGATTCGCTGAACTCGTACAAGTACGTCGGGTTCGAAGACCAGTTCCGCGGCTCGCAGGCCGACATCCGCGAGCGCATGCAGACGTACGTGCCCGACTTCGCCGGCTGCCGTGACGTGCTCGACATCGGCTGCGGACGCGGCGAGTTCCTCGACCTGCTGCGCGAGGCCGGCATTACGGCACGCGGCGTCGATCTGAACGACGAGATGGTCGCCATCTGCCGCGACCGCGGCCTCGAGGCGACGGCGACCGATGCGTTGACCTACCTGCGCGCCCAACCCGACGGCGCCCTCGGCGGCCTGTTCGGGGCGCAGATCGTCGAGCACCTCGAACCGGATTACCTGATTCGCCTGCTCGAGACGGCGTACCACAAGCTGCGGCCCGGGTCGGTCCTGATCCTCGAGACCATCAACCCCGCATGCTGGTTCGCGTTCTTCTCGAGCTACATCCGCGACATCACGCACGTGCGGCCGCTGCACCCGGACACGCTGCGCTACCTGACGATCGCCAGCGGCTTCCAGCGGGCGGACATCCGCTATGCGGCGCCGTTTCCCGAAGCGTCGAAGCTGCAGCCGATTCCGGTGCCATCGGGGACGCAGCCGTCGGAGACCGCCGCGGTGTTCAACGAGAACGTCGCGAAGCTGAATGGTCTGCTCTTCACGTTCCTGGATTACGCCGTGATCGCGAGGCGGGAGTAGGGGCGGAGCGGTTTCAGCGGTCGGATCGCCGCGACCAGATCGTCGATCCGGCGGCGCCGATGGCGGTCCGTTCGGTGGAGGTTTCGGCGGCACGCGCGCGATAGAGCAGATCCTCGAGCAGCTTCCGGTTCGCTGAGATGACGTCGGCCACCAGCCCCATGAGCATCACCTGGAAGCCGACGATGAGCAGCACGGCCGCCAGCAGCAGCGACTGCACGTGCCCCTCCCCGCCTTCGGTGAAGTAGAAGTACAGGAAGCGGCCCGACGTCGCGAGGCCCGCCAGCAGCGCCACCAGCCCGATCGCCGTGAACACCTTCAGCGGCTCGTACATCGTGTAGATGCGCACGATGGTCGAACCGGACTGCACCAGGTACTGCCGGACGCTCTTGAACAGGCGCGACGGCCGCGTGCGATGGTTGGTGCGGATCGGCACGTGCGCGATCGCCAGGCGGCGCTTCCCCGCCTGGATGATCGACTCCAGCGTGTACCAGAAGTCCGAGACAATCGTCATCCGCAGCGCGGCCTCGCGCGTGTAGGCGCGGAATCCGCTGGTCGTGTCCGGCACGCGCGTGTTCGACACCTGGCGCACCACCCAGCTTCCCAGCCGCTGCAGCACCTTGCGCCCCGGCGACATGTAATCGAGCGCCTGCACGTTGCGATCGCCGATGACGATCTGCGCCTCGCCCCTGAGCAGCGGGCCCACCAGCGCCTCGACGTCGGCGCCGAAGTACTGGTTGTCGCCGTCCGTGTTGACGATGAAGTCCGCACGCAGCTTGAGACAGGCGTCGATGCCGGCCATGAACGCCGCCGCCAGGCCCCGCCGCTGCCCAAGTGACACGATGTGGTCGACGCCGTGGTCGCGCGCGACCCGTATCGTGTCGTCCGTCGACCCGTCGTCGATGATCAGCACCTCGATGATGTCGATCCCAGGGATGCTCTTCGGGAGATCCGCCAGCGTCGCGGGCAGCGTTGCCGCTTCGTCCAGGCACGGAATCTGGATGATCAGGGTCCTTGGCTTCATGCGAGCAGGCTGTCGATGACTGCGTCCCAGGTGATCGATCGCACGCGTTCGTAGCCGTCGGCGCCGAGCGACGACAGCCGGCCACGGTCGGCGCCGAGCCGATTGATCGCCGCGGCTACGGCCTCGGGCTCGGGCGCGCACACGTGCCCGTTCACGCCGTCCTCGACGAACTCGAGCGGGCCGCCGGCGTCGCTCACGGTGACAACCGGCTTGCGCGACAGGAAAGCCTCCACCGTCACGTACCCGAAGTCCTCGTCGAACGGCGTGTACACGACCGCCATCGCTTCGCTGTAGAGCCGCAGCAACTGGTCGTCCTCCACCGCGCCGAGGAACTCGATGCGGTGGGCGACGCCGAGCGTATGCGCGAGGCGCTCCGTCTCGGCGAGCGCGCTGCCGCTGCCGGCGACGACCAGGCGGATACCCGGGTCGACGTGCTGCATCGCACGGACCGGCAGGTCGGGACGCTTGATGTCTCGACCCTCCCGACCGACGAGGACGTAATCGCCGTAGGGACCCGGCTCGAGCCGGCCGGTGTACGGCGACGGCGGATAGAGCGCCGTGGCCGCGACGCCGTTGTACTTCTCGAGCCGGTTGGCGGTGTTGCGGGCGTTTGTGTACACGTGCTGGCACTCACCGAGCGTGTCGCGATCGAGCCGCACCAGCGTGTCGCGCAGACCCACGTGCGCTTCGGAGTGGGTGAACTCGCTGTACGGCGTCCCGCACAGTTCGTACGCCGCGCGGTACTGGTGCATGAGCCACGCCACCTTGTTCGGATGACGCACGAAGTAGGTCGGGAACTTCGTCGCGATGACGCGATCGATCTGTCCGCCCGTTGCTCTCGCTCAGGTCGAGCAGCCGCCACGCCGCGGCGTGCGCGAGCAGTTCCCCCTTCGGGTACCACTTGAACGGCACGCAGACCAGCTCTGTCTCGAGGCCCCGTTTCTGCAGCGCGGACACCAGGCTCCGTACCTGTACTCCGCTCCCCCGCGAACAAACGGGACCTGCGCTTCACACACCACCACTCGCCGGATCGACATCAACAGGGTTTCGCGGAGAGCCATTGTACAATGCGGCGTCCAATCCCCACGCGTGCCCCGCGAACCACTCTGCGTCATGGCTCCGCGGCGAGGGCCCCGAGGTTCACCGCTCGTGACCGTCACGTTCGTGACCAGCTCCTATCCCCGATTCCCGGGCGACGCGGTGGCGACCTTCATGGAGCCGATCGCGACCGGTGTCGCGGCGCTGGGGCATCGCGTGCACATGGTCGCGCCCTGGACTCCTCAGTGGCGGCGCGGGGCGCAAGATGGCGGCGTCGCCTTCCACCTGTATCGCTATGCGCCGACGCCATCGATGAACACCTTCGGGTACGCAGCGGGCATGCGCGCGGACGTCCGGCTGCGGCTTTCGGCCATGGCGGTCGCGCCGATTGCACTCGCCGCCGGCTGGCGGCTCACGCGCCGCGTTGCGCGCGACACACGGGCGGCCATCGTGCACGCCCACTGGGTGATTCCGAGCGGCGCGATCGGCGCCGCTGCCGCCGGGGGGCGTCCCCTCGTCATCAGCCTGCATGGGTCGGATGTCTTCGTCGCCGAACGCCATGCCCTGGGCGGCCTCGCCGCACGTGCCGCGTTCGCCCGGGCCGCATGGGTCACCGCCTGCAGCGCCGACCTGCGGGATCGCGCAATCCGACTGGGCGCACCTGCCGATCGGACGACCGTCGTCCCGTACGGGGTCGACACCACGCTGTTCCGGCCCTCGCCGGCGACCCGCCGCGAGACACGCGCGCGCCTGGGCATACCTGACGCGG
Source organism: uncultured Acidobacteriota bacterium (assembly GCA_963748265.1). Taxonomy (GTDB): domain Bacteria; phylum Acidobacteriota; class Vicinamibacteria; order Vicinamibacterales; family CAVVIG01; genus CAVVIG01. Next base: position 254,212 of record CAVVIG010000014.1, read on the forward strand.
CGCCGATGGTATTCGTGGTCGGCCGGCTGGTCGAGAAGAAGGGATTCGCCTATCTCGTCGACGCGGTTGCGGCGCTGTCATCCGAGTGCCCGGAGCTTCGCCTCGCGATAGCTGGCGCCGGCGACCTCGACGCGGCGCTGCGGCAGCGAGCCATCGACCGCGGCGTCGCGAACCGCGTGCTGTTCCTCGGTACCGTGTCGCACGAACAGATCCCGGCACTCCTGGCCGCGGCCGACGTCGTCGCCGCGCCATCGATTCGTGACGACGCCGGCAACGTGGACGGGCTGCCAAACACGGTCCTGGAGATGATGGCCTCGGGCACGCCACTGGTCACGACGGCGGCGGGCGGCATCGGCACTGTCGTCGACGATGGCGTCACCGCGCTGGTCGTCGCGGAGCGCGACGTGCCCGGTCTCGCCGCTGCAATTGCGCGCCTGTTGCGCGACGCGCCGCTGCGCGCGGCGATGGGCGCGCGGGCGCGTGAGGTGGCGTGCCGGAATCACAGCTGGGAACAGGTCGCGCGCGCCTTCGACGCGATCTACAGCACGGTCGCAGGCTCCCGCCCCGAGGGTCGGTGACGTGGCGGTGCTGCTGCTCTTCCTGCTGATCGCCTGGCTGCCAGGCGCGCTGATCTTCCGGCTTCCCACCGCGGGCCGATTTCGACGCGCCGGGCTGCCCGCCGAGGAGCGCGTGTTCTGGGCGGTCGTCATCAGCGGCCTGCTGTCGTCGCTGGTGGGGCTCGCACTGGCTGCGGGCGGCTGGTTTCAGTTCCGGCGTCTGCTCTGGGCCGACGCAGGCGTGGCCATCGCCATCGCGGCGTTGTATCGAAACCGTCTCCGGCTCGGCGCAGGTACCCCGCGCCGACACGGACCGCGGTGCTGCCGCTCGCGCTGCTGCTGGCCGGTGGATGGCTGTTCTACCAGGTGCCGCCGTCCGAATACGTCATGGGCGGCAAGGACCCGGGCGTCTATCTCACCGAGGGGATCCGGATCGCGCAGCGGGGCGGCGCTGTCGTCGCAGACGATGTCGTGACGTCGGTGCCGGAACTGTTCCGCGATTTGTTCTTCCCGAAAGGATTCGAGGAGGGGTACCACAGCAGCCGGTTCATGGGCTATTACCTCCTGGATCCCGTTGCCGGCTCTGTCGTCGGGCAGTTCCCCGTCGGGTTTCCGGTGTGGGTGGCCGCCGGCTATGGCATCAACGGGCTGACCGGAGCACGCACGGTTCCGGTCGCCTGCGCCCTCCTGGGACTCGTGGCCGTGTACTTCTGCGGTGCGAGGCTGTTCGGCAAGGCGGCCGGGCTCGCAGGGAGCGTGCTGCTTGCCGTCAACGTCGCGCAGGTCTGGTATGCGAGGTACCCGAGCGCGGAGATCCTGCTCCAGCCGCTGGTGTTCGCGGGCCTGCTCGCGTACGTGCGCGCCGTGCACGACGAGGACACGTTCTTCGCACCAGTCGCGGCGCTGCTGTTCACGGTCGGTGCCTTCACGCATCTGACCGGCGCGATGGTCGCCATGGCGGTTGCCGCCGGCGCGCTGCTGGACGCAGCCGTGCGCGGCAGGCGCGTGCCGTGGAGCTTCTGGCTGCTGCTCGTCTCGGGCACGGCGGCCGCCGGGCTGTTCCTGTGGCGCTACATCCCGCCGTACTTCAACTCGCCGGTCGGCTTCCTCAACAACCTGCGGCCCGTGCACTTTGCAGGAGCGGGCCTGGCGGTCGTCATCGGAGCCGCGACGCTCGTGCTGCTCCGGCGCCTGCGACCGTCACGCCGCGATCTCGTCGTCGCGCTCGGGCTCGTGGCGGTCGTGTGGGTGCTGGCCGCGTACGCGTACTTCGTCCGCTCGGCCGGCGGCGCGCTCGCGCCCCACGACGCCGACAGCCTGCGGACGTTCACCTCGATCTACCTGACACCGCTCGGCCTCGCGGTGGCGCTCGCCGGATTCGCATTCGCGGCGCGCGCGTTCCCCGACAGCGCCGTCTTCCTGGTGCTCGCATCGGGCTTCGCGATCGCGTTCTTCTACAAGATTCGCATCGTGCCGGAGCACTTCTGGGCCGTCCGCCGGTTTCTCGCGGTCGTGCTCCCCGCGGCCCTGCTGCTCGTCGGGGCGGCGGCCTTCGCCGACCCACGCGGCGCGACGGTCACGTGGCTCCAGCGCCTCAGAGAGAGACGGTTGCGCACCCTGCGATACGCGGTCGGTCTGGTCGTCGTCCTGATGATCGGCCGGCAGTTCATGGCTGCCACGCGCCCGATCCTCCGGCACGTCGAATATGCCGATCTCATCCCGCACATCGAGCAACTGGCATCCATCTTCGGTTCCGACGACCTCGTGCTGTTCGAGTCGCGCGGGGCGTCCGACTCGCACGTGCTGGCGCTGCCGCTGGCCTACGTGTACGACCGGCATGTGCTCGTGTTCGCGACGACGAACCCGTCGAAAGAGCTGTTTCGCGCGTTCCTCCCGTGGGCGCTGACGAAGTACAAACGGGTCTTCTTCGTCGGCGGCGGCGGTGGCGGCACCGAGCTACTGTCGAACTCGATCACGGTTGTGCCCGTCCGCGGCGAGCGCTTCCAGATTCCCGAGTACGAGTCCGCGCTGAACGCGTACCCCGGCGGAGTCCGCCGCAAGGAGTTCGACCTGGGCGTGTACGAACTGCTGGCGCAACCGATGAAGCGGGAACGCTTCGACCTGGACATCGGGTCCACGGACGACCTGTATGTCCGCCGGTTCTACGCGAAGGAGCAGGGCTCGGGCGGCTTCACGATGCGTTGGACGCGCGACGAGTCGTACCTCTCACTGCTCGGCCTGCGCCCGGATCACCACGCGATCACGATGTCGATGGGCTCCGGCGGGCGCCCGCAGGGCGCCGATGCCGCCGAGGTCGCCGTCTACCTGGAGGATCGGCCGCTGGGGTCCGCTGTTGTCGGCGACGGTATTCAGCCGTACCAGTTCGAAATACCACCGGATCTCGCCGCGACCCTCGCCCGTTCCGACAGCGCGGCGGTGCTGCGGATCGTTACGCGTACGTGGAACCCTGCGCGGCTCCTGGGCGGCGGCGACACGCGCGACCTCGGTGTGATGCTCGATCGGGTCGAGGTACGCTGACAGGAACCGTGTTCGATCACCTGCAGATCTACAGCCCGCGCGAGCGCACGCTGGTCGGCTGCGCGGACACCGTCCTCGGCCTGGCTGCCCCTGCCCTGCGCCTCGTGCAGCCGCCGCGCACGTCCGGGGCTCCGCGGTCGGTCCTGTTCCTGCGGCTCGAGCGGATTGGGGACCTCCTGATGACGCTCGGCGCGCTCGACACGCTGCGCGCACGCGCCGCCCCCGAAGCGAAGATTCATCTCGTCGTCGGCAGCTGGAACGCTGACCTCGCCGCGCTGATCACGAGCGTCGACTCCTGGGAAGCGCTCGATGCTCCATGGCTCGCGCGGGGCGCGTCTGCCGAGGCACCGGTCACGCTCATGCGCCGCGCCCTCAGCTGGCGCAAGCGCCGGTTCGATCTCGCCCTGAACGGAGAACCGGACATCCGCAGCAACATGCTGCTGGCCCTGAGCGGCGCCAGGCGCCGGATCGGATTCCGCTCGGCAGGCGGTGGCAGGCTCTTGACCGACGCGCTCGACTACGACCCGCGCGCACACACGGCTGCGAACATCGGCCGACTCCTTGACGCTGCGTTTCCAAGTTCTGCCGACGATCGGCCAGCGGCACCGCCGCGCACACGGCTTCGCATTCCCGATGAAGCCAGGCGCGAGGCGCAGCGTCTGCTCGGCGGCGACGCGGACCGGCGGATGCGGATCGGCGTGCATGTGAGCGGTGGGAGACCGGTCAAACAGTGGGCGCCCGAGCGCTTCGCCGACACGGCCACCCGCCTGGCGCGCGAGCATGGCGCGGCCATCGTCCTGACCGGAACGGCCGACGATCGCGCGCTGACGGAGCATGTCGCCGCGCTGATGCCCGCTGACGTTCGTACGCTGAACCTCGCAGGCGCCATGACATTGCCTGTCTTCGGCGGGCTCCTCGAAAACGTGAACCTGTTCGTCACCGGCGACACGGGGCCGATGCACCTGGCGGCCGCGGTCGGCACGCCGCTGGTCGCGATCTTCGGGCCGTCGGATCCGGACCGCTACGGCCCGCTCTCCACCCGCGCACGCGTCGTCACTGCCGATCTCTGGTGCCGCCCCTGCAACCGGGTGCGGCTGCCGCCCGCGCGCTGCTCCCACGGCACGCCGGACTGCCTCGATCTGGTCAGCGTGGAGATGGTTGTCGACGCAGCAAGAGCCGTTCTCGAGAACACACCCAATGTAGGGTCGGGTCTTTAGACCCGACCGTGTCTTGAACCGCTTCGTCTTGACACGATCACGACCGACAATCCCAGCAGCACCAGGCCGACCGCCGACACCGCGGCACCCACGCGCACGCTCGGCGGTTGGAACGAAAACGTGATGACGCTGGAGCCGGGGCCGACGACGCATCCGAGGTAGTCGCCGTACACGCGGACGATCGAACAGCCGCCTTCGCTCGCGGAGGCCGTCCATCCCTCGTGATAGCGCTCCGTCGTCACCAGCAGCTGCCGCTCCGGTGCAACCACTTCGACGCGAAGCAGACCCGGCCGGTCGCTCACGACGCGCGCAAGACCCGGCTCCCCGCCGAACGGGCCGATTTCGTCTCGCACGAGCGCCACTGTGGCCAGGTCTACGGCCGCTGCATCGGCGGCGATGTCGCTGCTCTGCCTGACGTGCGACATCAATCGCACACGCGGCACTACGTTGCTCGCCCGCTCCCACGCGGCACCGGACCTGCGCCAGACTGCTCCCGCGATCCGCAAGCCCGCCGGGCTCATGGGATTGACCTCCGAACCCGGCTCCAATCCGAGATACCCGTTCGGGAGCGGAACGCCCCGCAGCGCCGCAAGGTTGTTCGAATTGCTTTGCCGCAGCGGCTCGAACAACTCGCCCGGACGCGCCTCGGGAGGCACGGTCGCCTCCGCCTCGATCCCGGCGACCGTGGCTGAGGGCGCCTGCAGGTAGTCGGAGTACCCCCACACGCCGAGGTCCAGCGCCGCGAGCAGGACGATTGCGGACCCGGCCCACCGCGCTCCCCGCGCCGCCATGGCTACCACGGTGGCGACAGCGGCCAGGAGCAACGCCCACGGCAGCGTCTGCGCCAGCCCCGCAAAGTGCAGACCATGCGCGGCAGCCCACGAGGTGCCCGCGAGCGCCGGCGTCACCACAGCCATCGCAATGGATGTCAGCGCGAGCGCTCCGAGCGGCCACATGCGCGGCGGCTGCACGCGCGGACCGTCCTGCGAGAGCCGAACGATGTCGTCGAACGCGATGGCGGCAAGACCGGCGAGCGCCATGTGCACCAGCACCACGTATCGAGCCGGGGCACGAAATGCGCTGAGCCCGGGCAGATTGACCAGCAAGGCGTAGACGCCGGCATGTCGTCCGAGCGCAAGCAGCACGGCGACGACAGCCAGACCCAGGAGCGCGCCGGCGAGCGGCCGACGCCGCAGGGCGCGCCAGCGGATCGCGAGCCAGCAGAGGGCGATGGTGCAGAACGCGCCGTTGTAGATGCTCAGCTCGTGGGTCAGTTTCTCGCCCGGCGGAGCGAACACGCCCGACTCGAACGTGAGCGGGCTCACAAGCTGCACCAGATTGTGCGGCGGGAGCGAGAACGACAGCCGGAACTCCGTCGAGGGGACGGCCCTCGTGGACGAGCGGAGCGTGTCGAGCGTCGGCAGCCACTGCACCGCGCCGATCGCGACACCCGCCGCAATCGCCCACGCGAACCACGCCATGCGTTCCCGCGGCACTCCTCGCACGAGCATCCCCGCCACCAGCAGCGAGAGGGAGACGAGCGTCATCCAGACCATCTGGGGGTGACCGAGAAGGAACTGCGATCCAAGCAGCAGCGCGATCCCCGCGACGGCGCGCGCCTGTGCCCGCCGATCGTCGGACGACAGCAGCACGTGCGTGGCGAGCAGCAGCCACGGCGCGTGCGCGATCACCGCCACCATGTTCACGTGGACGACGTGCAGGAGGTTGAACCCGCTGAACGCGAACGTCATGGCGCCGAACCAGGCCGCGCTGCGTGCGAGCCCGAGCCGCTCCAGGAACATCGCGGCGCCGAACAGCCCTGCAAGGTAGCTGCAGGTCATCTCCAGCGTCAGGCCGGCGTGCAGCGGCAGGAAACGGTACAGCAACACGTGGAGCGGGTGCGCCATCCCGGCCTGGCCCTCGCCGAACAGAAAGACGCCGGAGTAGAAAGCACGCGTCCAGAGGATCGAGTCGCCCGCGTGCAGCGCTTCGCGATAGATGTGCCGCAGCGGGATATGGAAGGCGCCGAGATCGTCGAGCAGGACCAGCCGTCCGGTCCAGAGCGGCAGCAGCAGCGGAACGAACAGCCCCGCACACGCGAGGATCAGCACGCGCCGGTGCGTCATCCGTGCGTCTGCTGGCCGGCCCTCAGCGTCTCCGCGCGTGCCAGGCGCCGGCTTTCGTAGACCCGGCTCACCTCCGCGAGCACCTGGTCCACGGTGATGTGTTGCATGCACAGGTTGTTGGTGCAGGGCGACTGCCGATCGTTGAAGGCGTTGATACAGGGGCTGCAGGCCAGCCCCGCCCACAGGATGTGGCTCCTCGGCGTCAACGCGCCGAACAGCTGCGGCGTCTCGGGTCCGAAGAGGGTGACGACGTCGACCGGCGTGAGGGCCGCAAAGTGCGCTGGCCCGCTGTCGTTGGTCACGAGCACATCGGCGACGCCGTATACGTTGAGCAGCTGGCGCATCGTGGTCTTGCCAGCCAGACAGATCGCACGGGGCGAGTCGACTTCCCGCAGCAGCTGCCGCACATGCGCCTCCTCGCTTGGCGCTCCGGTGAACGCGACGATCACATCCGTGTAACGCTCCAGCAGGCGCCTGGCGAGTTGCACGTAACGTTCCATCGGCCAGCGGCGGAGTGGCATCAGGTCGCTCGCGTTCGCATTCAGCAGGATGAGCCGTCCTTCGACGTCCGTGCCCGCCAGCTCGCGCAGGAGCCGCCGGATGTCGCCGTGCTCCTCTGCGGGCGGCGTGAAGACCGGCAGCGCCCGGTCGTCCAGCGGCGCGGGCGCGTCGAAGGTCGGGAGCTCCGCCGGCGAACGGCCCAGCGCGGCGACGAGGAGATCGAATGCCTGGCTCGTGTGCAGGTACGGATTGAACGACACGCGGTGCGTCAGGAGATCCCCGCGATACGACGCCTCCCCGTTGAATCCGTGAAACCCGGACCGCCAGCGCGCCCCGCTCAGATACGCCAGCGCCGCCGATGACCGCGCGAAAAACTCGAGGTCTATCGCCGTGTCGATCCCTTCGGCCCTCATCCGGCGAATCGCACGATACGCTCCGGCCACGGTGCCGATCATCGACGGGGTCGGGATCGTGATGATGTTCCGCTCCGGGATCAGCGCCATCGCGTCGAGCACGTGCCGGTTTTCGTCGAACACGAGGAAGTACACGCGGTCGGCGCCGACCCTGGCGATGGCGCGCCGGATGGCCTGCGACGCCAGCACGGTGGATCCCTGCTCGGCCAGCTTCACGAAGATCACGCGGGAGGGCGCCGCAATCGCGTCCGTCACCCGCGCGGACGTGAGCCGCCGCACCAGCGTCAGCACGAAACAGGCGGGAACGCCCAACCAGCGGTCCGCGCGGCGCATCGTCGAAACCTGCATCGTCAACCTAGAAGGACTCGCAACACCAGGGACCGCCTCACCGTTGCCGCGGCAGGAACACCGTGCGGGTGCCGACCTGTCCGGCGACGTCGTAGTTCCGCTCGATCTCGGCCACGAACCGGTCGCCGAGAATCAGCCCGTACAACTCCCGCGCCGTTCGCGGATCGCGCTCGAGCACGACCGCTGAAAACGCCTGGTTGCGGATCGCGGCCCACAGTGGCTCGCCGAAGGCCGGATCGCGCTCCACGTTCACCCGAATCATGAACGAATCGAGCAGGTACGGCCGTTGTCCTGCGACAACCGGCACCAGTGGATTCTGCGCCAGGATGGGCCGGGATGTATCAGGGATGAGCCGCAGCGCCTCCGCGATCCGACCGCGCCGCTGCTCGGCCCGGGCGTTCGCAAGGCCGGAGACCAGCGACAGGCTGGCCGCGAGACCCGCGACCAGCAGGGCCGCGCCGGCGAAGTCCATCATCGGCGCATCGCGCGTCACCAGCCACGACGCCACGAGCACGATCGACGCGACGTGCAGAGTCAGCAGGTGGTTCGTGTCGGTGCCTGGCGAACCAAAGATCGCGACGGTCACGCCGAGGCTCGCGATGAAAAGCAGCAGCGCAGGGTTCGCCATCGGGCGCGGACGGAGCAGCGCCAGCAGCATCGCCGCGAAGCCAAGCTGGATGAACACGAGCGTCTCGGGCACGCGTCGCGCCTGCTGGGCGAACGTCAGCGGCGCGACGAGCAGATCGCGCACCGTGCCACCCGCGGCGATGCTGGCACGCAGTACCTCGAACACCACGCCGCCGCTCGCCCCGTACATCAGTGCGAGCACCGAAACCATCCCGGCGATGCTGGCTGCGAGCAGCACCAGAGCCGTGCGCTGTCGGCCTGTGACCCAGAGCCAGAGCGATGCAGCACCCAGTCCGGAGAAAGTTGTTGCCTTCGTCGCAAACGCCAGCACGAACAGCGCCGCCGCCACGCCGACGCCGGCGACACCGCCCGCTCCGAGCACGATCGCAAATCCCCAGATGTTCAAGGCTGCGGCAAGGCCATCGGCCTTGATGGCCAGGAGCGCCTCCTGCGCGGGCCGCGCAGCGAGCACGAACGCGGCACACGAGGCGGCGAGCATCGTCGGGACGCCAAGCCGTCGCAGGAGCACGTGAACACCCGACACGAGCAGCACGACTCCGGCGAGCGATACCATGAACCCGCTTCGCACCGGATCACCAACGATCGTCATCAACCCGGCGTTCAGCACGAAGTGGAGCGGGAAGTAGCGGGAGCCGCCGTATCCATCGGGCCCGAGCAGCGGGCGGTAGAACACGCCCCCGGTCAGGTCCTTCGCCAGCGCGGTCCAGGTGCCGGACGCATCGTCGAGGTATGCCTCGTTCTGCCAGAAGACGACGGCGCGGGCGACGGAGAGCACGGCCACGGCCAGCGCTGCCAGGATCAACAGCAGACGGATGGCACGCCCCCGGTCCACAGCGGGACGCGCAGCCCATCGGGGAGGTGACGACTCGATTTGCTTGTGAAGCATCAAGCTGGGGCGGCCACGGGGTTGCGGGCGGGGCGATCAGAACGACCATAAAATGCTACCGAAACTGCGGCGTAACCAAAAGCTGGGCAGGGGTCCGTAACGGTGAAACGGGTCAGCCGGCCGACGGCCCGCGCCGCATTTCGTCGTAGAGCGCCAGCAGGTTATCGGTTACAGCGCGCCACGAGAACTCGCCTTCCACTATGCGGCGGGACGCGTCGCCCATCGTCCCGAGGCGACTCGGCTCGCTGAGCGCTTCGCCCAACGACACGGCGAGCGCGTCCGCGTCGCCGGGGGGCACCAGCCAGCCATTGATTCCCGGCCGCACCTTGTCGCGCAAGCCCCCGGCGGTCGTCGCGATGACGGGACACCGGTGCGCCATGGCTTCGAGCGTGACGATCGAGCTCCCCTCGTAGAGTGCGGGGTGCACAAACAGATCGGCCGCCTCGTACCAGGCGTGGAGTTCCGCATCGCTCACTCGTCCCGTCATGGTCACAAGGCCACTCAGACCCGCGGCGGCGATGTCGCGCTCGAGGCGTCCGCGCTGCGACCCGTCGCCTGCGAGCACCAGCCGCCACGACGTCGCCCGGCCGTTCGGGCCGGCTGGCGTTCCACCTGCGAGCCGGGTGAGGGCGGCGACGAGCACGTGGAAGCCCTTGTTCTCCTCGAGCCGCCCCACGCTCACCAGCAGCGTTCCTTCGGGCGGTACACCCGCGCGCGCCCGGAGCGCGCGCACGTCCGCGCCCGGTGCGGAGCGATCGAGCGCGTCGAGGTCCACGGCGTTCGGCACCACCGCGATGCGCGACTCGGGAACCGCCAGGTGCGCCCTGACAACGGGCTCGAGCACAGCGTCTGTGGCGACGACGCGATCGGCAGCACGTGCGCAGCGGAGTACCGCTCGACGCAGCGGCGCGTACGCCGAGCCGCTTGCCCACAGGGAGCCCCGGCCCGGTCGATCCGAACTCCTCCATCCCGTGCGGGTTGAACAGCAGCGGCACCGTCTCGTAGCGGTCCGCCTCCCGCGCGCTCGCGTAGCCGAGGGTCGCGGCTCCCATGCCGTGCACGATGTCGATGCCGCCCTGCGCGACGAGTTCCGCGGCGAGCCTGCCCGCACGCCAGCCGAAGAGCGGATATGCGGTGCTGCGATCCAAAATCGTCGTCCCGCGGCGACCGGCGCCTGGAAACGTGAGGTACGGCACGAAGTGAATGGCGAGCCGGTCGTGTCGCGACGCGCCGGCCGTGTCCACACGACCGGGCGGCTGCGTAATGAGCGTCACGGCCACATCGCGCGAGAGCAGCTGGTTCACCAGGTCGCGACCGTGCCGCTCCAACCCGCCGACGCCGTGGAACGGAGCAATGGCGCGCGTCAGCACGAGCACGTGCAACCGGTCAGACCGCACGCGCGCCTCCGCTGGTTCCAAGCAGGTCTCGATAAAGGCGCTCGACCTGGTCGATGACCACATCTGACGCAAAGCGCTGCGCGGCATGCTTGCGGGCCGCGGCACCGAGCCGGCCCGCGAGCGCGCGGTCTGCAATCAACCGCGCGACATGATCGCCCAGTTCTTCGGCGGTGTGCGACAGCAGTCCGGTCTCCTCGTGCACGACGATGTCGGCTGTACCGCCGGTTTCCATGGCTGCGATCGGCACTCCGAGGGCGCTCGCCTCGATGAGCACGCGGCTGAGCGACTCCGGTCCGTACGACGGGAACACCAGCAGCGACGCATGCCGCAGCCAGCCAAGCACCTCACGCCGCGGCAGCCACCCCGTGAACTGCACCTGACGTCCCTCCGCACGCGCGGTCGACTCGAGCTGCCGCCGCTGCGATCCATCGCCAACGACGACGAGCGGCCACGACAGCCGCGCGCGGGCGACAGCGGGCAGGAGGAAGTCGACGCCCTTGTTCGGCTCGAGCTTGCCGACAAACAGGGCGTATGGCTCTGCGGACGGACGAGGCGCCTGATCGGCCTCCGCGCGAATGCCGGCGACATCCACCGGGTTGTGAATCACCTCGACGCGCGTCCCGGCAAGTTCCGGCGCTCGCCCGCGGAGGTCGCGCGCGATGACGCCGCTGACCGCCACGACAGCAGTCGCCTGCCCCAGGCTCCGGCGCTTGAGCGCGAGGTTCGCGCGCATGTACGGGATCGCCGGCAGCGCAAGCGGCCACAGCGCGCCGCCATGCGGCTGGATGCACTTGGTCATCCGCGCGGCCGAGCACCCGGGACACAGATCCGCGTCGTTGCGATCGAGAATGAGGTCCGACCAGTAGCACACCGGCCAGTAGTCGCGAATGGTGCACACGACCGGCACGCGTGCCGTGCGCGCTGCAGCGATGCTCGCAGGGCCGCTCATCAGGTGCTGCGCGTGCACGACGTCGGTATGCCCGGTGCGAATCGTGCGCTCGAGAAACGCGCCAAGCTCGCGATACAGGCGCTCGTTCTTGAAGTAGTTCCTGATGAACGGTACGCGCGGCGCCCACGCGTGGAACTCGACTGGCCGGAACCCGTCATACGCGTCCTGCGCGTCGCGGGGACCGGTGGCCAATGTCTCGTTCGACACGCGCGGCCGGACGATCGTCAGCTCGTGTCCGCGACCGCGGAGGCCACGCGCCAGCTCGTAGGTGCTCCAACCACTGCCCCCGCACACCGGCGGAAACGAATCGGTGACGATCAGGATGCGCATCGGCGCAGCGCCTCGCCCAGCGTCCGGCAGTGCACGTCCCACCCGAACTCGCCCAGCGCGCGCACACGCCCAGCCCGCCCAAGCGCCTCGCGCAGCGGCGCATCGTCAGCCAGGCGCACGAGCGCCGACGCGAGACCCTCCGGGTTCGTGGCGTCGTACAACACGCCCTCGGTGCCGTCAGCGACAATCCGGCGGAGCCGGGGGATGGCGGGGGCGACGACCGGGAGACCGGTGGACATGTACTCGAAGATTTTCAGCGGCGACCAGTAGAAGTCGAGTGCGAGCGGCGCATGGGCGCCGACGTCGAAGGGCGCCACGCCGATGTCGGCGGCCGCGAGGCATGCCGGCATCGCCTCGTGTCGCTGCGCACCCGTGAACGTGACCCCTGTAAGGCCGGCTGCCGCCTGCCGAACGCGCCTGAGCTCCGGGCCGTCGCCAATCAGAACTGCCACGATGTCCTGCCGCCCGCGCGACCGAAGGAGCCGAATGGCCTCCACGAGCTTGATCGCACCGTGCCACGAACGGAAGGCACCGGCGAACATCGCGACGATCTCGCCGGGCCGCCGCGCGAACGGAACGGCCCCTCCAGCGCCCGGGTGGAAGCGGTCGGTCTCCGCGCCCCATTCGACCTCGAGAATGCGCGATCGGTCGACGTGCGCGGGCACGATCGTCGCGCTCGGCGTGACGATGAGCGCCGCGACCGAGCACATCCGGTTGCGCCACCGCCGCATCGGCTCTATCAGGAGCGCCCGGTCGATCATCTGCTTCGGCGATCCGGGATAGTCGACGATTGGCGCGTTCACTTCGAGCACGTATGGGATGTGCATCTCGCCGACGGCGCGCAGCCCTTCACCGCCGAAGTTGTAGGTACCGCTCCATGATCACGTCGGCGCGGACCGCTGCGGCGAGCGCGTGCACTGCTGGCGCACGGAGGAAGCGGAGCTGACGGAGCCCGAACGGCGGACCGACGTTGTACCAGTGCACTGCGCCCGCCGGGAATCCGCCTTTGCCTGCCTTCGTCAAGACGTGGACTTCGTGTCCGAGCGCGGCAAGCCCACGCGCGACGGCACTGACGTGAATCGATCCGCCCTTCGTGCCGGGCACCTTCTGGTCGGTCGCGGCGTACAGAATCCGCATCGGTCAGCGCGCGGGGGGCTCGTTGACGAGCAGCGCGAAGAAGGGACCGGACTCGACGCGGCCGAACAGGAGGATGTCGAGCTTCATCAACCAGGTGAGCGTTCGCACGCCGGCGTACGTGACGCCCCGTTGCTCCACGCTCCGCTTCGCGCCCAGGCGCGCCGCCTTGAGTCCTGCAGCCTCAGCCGCCGCGGCGTCGCCGCGGCGCGCCGGGTCCGACGACTGGAGCCGCCGCGCGGCGCGGCGGGCGAGCGCCTGCTCCGCCATGCGCACGAACAGATTCTCCACGACGGCCCCGACCAGCGGCGTGTAATAGCGCATCCGCTCGACCCTGAACCCTGCGGCAGCGGCCACCGCGCGGAAGTCGTCCAGGTCCGCGAGCGGGTTCAGGTGGTCGGACTTGCGCAGCCGTTCCTGACCGAGCGAGATGAGGCCGATTCGATCGAGACCGTAGGCAACGCGGTTGACCATCTTGAGGCCGCCCGCCAGCCACGAGTTCTTGCGCACGTGGGTGTAGAGGAACAGCCTGCCACCGGGGGCGAGCACGCGGCGGGCCTCGGTCAGCATCGCCACGAGGCTCTCACGCGACAGGTGCTCGGCCACGTCGAGTGAGAACGCCTTGGTGAAGCTGCCATCGGCAATCGGTAGCTTCCGCAGGTCGCCGATCACGAGATCGACGGAGCCGAGCGCTTCGCGCGCGAAGTGGGGGCTGACGTCGACCCCCACGCGGTACGCGCCCCACGACTCGTTCCAGACGAGCGCACGTCCGCTGCCGCAGCCCAGGTCGACCACGCGATCGTCCGGCGACGGCTTCAGCATCGCCCGCAGCATGTCGTTGCGGATGGCCGCCGACAAGAGCGGCGGCGATACCGTCTCGTGCCGCGCGTCGGCGTGCAATGCCTCGTCGACGTACTTCGTGGTCTCCGCGAACGCTTCGGCGGGACGCAAATCCAGATAGCCCGCACTCGCCGCGGGGAACGAACGCGCACAGCCGCTGCATGTCAGATCGACCGACGGAGAACGGGCGCCCGCAGCGGCGGCCGGCCTGCGCAGACCCGCGCCGCAATCCGGGCAGCGCACCAGCGCCAGGAGGCGATCGGAAGTCACGAGCGCGCAGCCCCTGCCAGCACCGCCTCGAGCCGATCGGCGCGCCGCGTCCACGTGTACTCCACGGCCTCGTCGAACGCCGTGTGCGCGATCCGCGCAGCCAGCGTTCGATCGTCAAGGACGCGCGCGATGCCCGCCGCCAGCGCCCGCTCGTCGCCAGGCGCCACGAGACAGGCCGTCTCGCCATCGCGCAGCACTTCGCGCACGGCCGAGAGGTTGGAGGCCACGATCGGCTTGCCCGCTGCCATGTACTCGAACAGCTTCAGAGGCGACGCGTAGCGATCGGAGACCGGCGTGCTCGTGTGTGGCATGACGACCACGTCAGCCGACCCGAGCAGACTGGACACCTCTGCGCGGCTGATGAAGCCGGTGAACGTCACGCGGCCCGAGAGCCCGAGGCCGGACGCGAGCGATTCGAGTCGAGCGCGATCGCCCTCGGCCGGATGACCGCCCGCAATGGCCGCGCGGACGTGCGGCAGGTGCGCGAGCGCGCGGATCAGGACGTCCACACCCTTCCACGGATACAGGTGTCCGGCGTACACGACCAGCGGCGACGGTCCCGGCGCGGGCACGCTGAAGCGCCGCGCAGGATCGACCCTCGCGCCGTCCGGCACGACGGCAGCGTTGCGGCGAGGCCCGAACCGGCTCGCCAGGTCGTCGGCGAGCCCCTTTGTGATCGTCACGTAGCCTTCGGCCCGGCGCCACACGCGCGACTCACGTGCCGCCAGCCGGCGCAGCTTCCGCCCGGGAGCCCCGCGTCCGCCCGACAGCATGTCCGGCTGCGTCTCGGCGAACACCGGCGCGAGGCCGTGCGACTCGTACACGATCGGCGCCCTGCCCCACCGGGGAGCGCGCAGCGCTGTCGCAGCCACCATCAGGTCGCGTGTCATCACCACATCCACCCGTCGCCGTCCGCCGAGCGCAGCGCCCACTGCAGCGCCGACGTACGTGAGCCGCCGTACCGGCTCGGGCCCGGTAACCGGCACACGCTCGATCTGCAGGCTGGCGAGAGGCGCGAGACCGTAGAACTCGAAAGGATCGCGTGGCTGGTGAGCCGTGTCGGGGCGGACGAGGAGCCGCACTTCGTGCCCGCGCTCCACCAAAGCGTAGCACGTCTCCATCGTCTGGATGCCGTTGGCACGGTCGAGCGGGAACCGGATGTCAGCGAGGTACAGGATGCGCACGTCCGCCTCCCGCGAGCTCGCCAACGATCGCCGCCAGATCGCTGGTGAGCGCCTCCGCCGAAAACCGTTCCATGAACACGCGGTGGCCGTTCGCCGCCAGCCGTTCGCGCAGCGACGGATCGTGTTTCAGCGTGGCGATGGCGTCGGCGAGCGCCTGGCCGTCTCCGCTCGCGCATGTCAGGACATCCGTGCCGCCCGCCAGCGCCTCGCGAATCGCCGGCGTATCGGCCGTGATCACCGGACGGCCCACGGCCAGCGCGTCGAACACCTTGTAGGGGATCACTCGGCGTGCACGCGCTGCCGTTCCGAAGGTGCCGAGGCACACGTCAGCGGCGGACATGAGCTCGGCCAGACGCGCGTGCGGGACGGGCTCCATGAAGGTCAGCGTCGACACGCCCCGCTGCGCCGCACGCTCCCGGATGGACGCGTAGGTCTGCCCTGCCCCGACAATCAGGAATCGAACCTCTTCCCCGCGCTGCTCCAGGAGCGACGCGGCATCGACGATGTGCTCGATGCCGTGCAGCGGACTGAAGCGGCCGTAGAAAAAGACCGTGAACCGGCTGTCACGCCGGGCCACGGGCTGCGGCCGCATCACCGTCTCGTCGGCGCCGAGCCAGAGGCGCCGGCACTTCTCGCGCGCGACGCCGAAGGTCTCGACGAAGTAGTCGATCTGCGCGTCGGTTTCGAGCAGCAGGCGATCCGCGGCCAAACAGCCCGTACGATCCGTCAGGCGATACCACGATGCCAGCCAGCTGCCCGCCGACACCTGCTGCCGGTCGATCACGCGCTCCTCGTACCGCGACGTGAGCGGATCGAAGATCAACGGCACGCCGCGCGCCCGGGCGATCAGGCTGGCCAGAAGCACGTCGCTGTGGGCCCGGAAGCCGACGATGAAGAGATCGGGAGCGGCGTGGAGGGCCCCACGCAACAGCGCCGGCGTGCGCGCAATGAGCGATCGATCGTCGCGGATGGACACGACGTCGGCGCCCGCGCGGGCGAGGCATGCGGCGATGAGCGTGTTGCGCGAATTGTGCGGATCGTAGCGACCGAAGTAGCCAATCCGGATGCCGCTCAGCGAACGCCGATCACCGATGGAAGGACCTCGACAACGACGGCATTGTGGTCGTCGGCGACCTGATGTGTCAATGGACGCACGGCTTCACCGCTACAATACGAAGACCGTGACACCCGTCGGTTCCGCAGTGGCGCTGCGCGCGACGCGCGCGGTCGTATGGACGCTGCTGCTTCTGTGCATCGTCCTGCTGCTGCAGTCCGCGCTCTGGACCCCGAGAATCCCGCTCGTCCTTCGAGGCGCCGTCTGGCTCGAACTTCTGGTATCGGCGGTGGCGCCGGCGCTCGGCCTCCTGTGCGTGGCGCTGATCGCGCCACTTGGCCACGTCCTGGTCACCCGAGTCTTCTCCGTCTACCCCTTCGAGCTCGCGGAAGCGCTGATGCTGGCGTTCTTCGCCGGCTATCTCTGGGCCAGGCGCCGATCGTGGCTCGGCGGCGTCATGTCAACCGACGGCCTGACGCTCCCGACCGCGGCGTTCGCGCTCGTCGTCGCGGCAGCCTGCATGGAGCACTTTCGCGTGCTCCAGTTGTGGCGGGACTATCCCGTCAACTACGTGCTCAACACGGTGGAGAGCCTCAGGACTTCCTACCTGGTCGACTATCCGGACCCGCGGCCCTGGATCGACGGCCGCGGCTTCCTGCACGTGCCCGCGCTGCTCCTCGGCGGCATCGTGCTGATGCGATGTACTCGGGCGCTCTGCGCCGAGCGCCCGGCGTTGATGCGTCAACTCGCCGGCGCGCTCGTCGCGTCCGCTACGGTCGTTGCCGCACTCTCGCTGGTTCAGCCGCTGAAGTTCGCACGCGACGTAGACGTCAATGTCTGGACGGCGTTTACCTCAGGGCGGTGGTCGTCGCCGGCGCTGCCGAGCGTCAACGGGGGCGGTGCCTACTTCCTGCTCGCCGCGTTCATCGCAGCGGCGGCTGCCGCCGGCGCACAGCGCTGGCGGCTCGTACCGCTGCTGGCGGCGGTCGCCGCGGCCGTTGCGATGTGGCTCACGCAGACGCGCTCGGCGATTGTCGCGGCCCTGGCCGTGATCGCGTCGGTGGCGGTCTGGAAAGTCGGCCGGCGGGTGACGGGGTTGTCCACCGGTCGCCTGATGGGCGTGGCCGCGCTCGCAGCGGTGGCCTTCGGTGTCTTCGTCGTGCAGGTCAATCCGTTCAACGTGCTCGCCGCAGGATCTGCGCGATCGATGCTCTTCCGGGTCCGCTTCGCGGAGACAGGTCTGCGTATCTTCGCATCCGCTCCGTGGACCGGCGTGGGACCAGGACAGTATCACCAGCTCTATCAGTTCTTCGCGACACCGGAGACGCTCGCGCTCGCCGCCCGCAACAACAACGCGCACAATTACCTGCTCTGGATTGCCGCGGAACTGGGCGTCGTGGGACTCGCCACGTTCGTATGGCTCCTCGCCACGGCGCTGTTCGAGGCTGTGCGACACCTCCACTCGTCGCCCGAGCGCTTCCGGCAGGTGCTGCTCGCGGGTCTGGCGGCGTTCATCATCACCTGGTCGATCGGCCAGCCGCTCGAACTGCCGACCGTTGCCCTGCCCTTCTGGATCGCGCTTGGTATTGCCGCGTCACCAGGCTTCGAGACACGGCAGACGGCACGGGTGGCGTGGTTGTCGCCTCGTTCGACCGGTCTCGTGCTCGCTGGCCTCGCGATCGTCCTCGCCGCTACCCTCCCCATCAGGGTCGCGCGCGCCTCGGTGGACGTCGACTTCGCGCGCGTCCGCTACGGCTTCCACAACGAAGGGGACGCGGGACGCCCGTTCCGGTGGGCAGGGCCGCGAGTCCGCTTCTACGAGCGATCGACGGTCCCCGCGATCGAAGTGGGGGTCGCGGCACTGCATCCCAGCACGCCGAACGGCGCGAGACTGCGCGTGCGGGTCGACGGTCGCGCACAGGAGCCGATCGCCCTGCCGCCGGGCGAGTGGAAGGACATCCGGCTGCGTCCGTCGCCCGACTCGTGGCGCGGGTCGCGCTACTGGCGCATCGACTTCGACATCGAGCCGATTGGTGCCGCGGGACCCGTTCCTGAAAGCGACCGACGCATCGCGATCAGCGGCATCACGCCCGTGCCAGCGTGGGACGCCGGCCACTGAAACGGGCTACCACCAGGGCCAGAGCTGAAGGATCCGCAGCCCCTGCAGGATGCTGGCGTTGCCCAGCACGAACAACGGCCAGAACCAGGAACTCTGAGGCAGGAGCACGTTGAACGCGACGGTCATCGGCAGCAGCACGCGCATCGACGCGCCCGGGCTCCCTTCGAACACGGGGTACGGGAGCAGCATCAGAAGCGCGGCGTACGCCATCCCGACGCGCCACCATGGCCGATGCCACTCGGCGCGCCACAGGAGATACAGCGCCTGGACGCAGAGTCCCAGCAGCGCGGCGAGGCCGTCGCGTGCTTGAATGCTCCAGCCTTCGAGCTGCAGGTTGCGAACGGCGCGCTGGACGTAGACGATCATCCCGTCGAACAGCCCACTGAGGTTCCCCTCTTCGACCGGCCACACCCGCGGGCCCAGGATCGACTGCATGTAGAGCAGCCAGAGGACGATTGGGGCGACGACCAGGACCATCATGCCCCCAGCTCGCACCACGCCGCCTGACCGCAGCGCACGCCACCAGTCCACGCCGATGGCGGCCAGCAGATTCGTTTCGCGGGCGAGGCCGCTCACCCCCACGAGGCCGGCTCCTATCAGCATGTGTCCACTCTCGCCTGCGGCGTACCCCGCCGCG
This sequence comes from uncultured Acidobacteriota bacterium, assembly GCA_963748265.1. Lineage (GTDB taxonomy): Bacteria > Acidobacteriota > Vicinamibacteria > Vicinamibacterales > CAVVIG01 > CAVVIG01. The sequence goes on from CAVVIG010000014.1 coordinate 273,360, forward strand.
ATGACGAAGACGCTGGGCAGGTCGGTGAGCGCGAGGGTGACCGAGGCGATCGCGCCCTGCCCCAACAGGCAACCGCACCACGCGAGCCAGTTGCGCAGGTTGACGGGCGGCAGCCAGCGCAGCAGCACGATTCCAAGCGCCACCCAGAACACGACGTTCTGAATGGCATAGGCCTGGAGGACCCAGGCTGGCCGGCCGAGGCCGGCAACGTACGCAGTCCACGAGAACAGAATGCGCCGCCCGCGCGTCGGAAAGGAGTCGAGCGCGACACGCAGGTCCGGGTTACGCAGCGTCGGCTCGAGGGCGAGCTGCGCGTAGAACTGGCCGTCGGTACCCCGACTGCTCGTGCAGGTGATGCGGCACGCTTCGCACTGCCGGAAGCACCCGCTCGTGAAACTGCTCGCCGAACCAGATGAACCGCGTGAACCCGTTCTGCGGCTCGCGGAACTGCCAGATCGACGCGAGGAACACCAGTGCCGTGAGCGCGTAGAGCGACGCGATCGGGCGGCTCACGGCCCTGCGTGCCGCGGGCGCCGGCCGCGGGCCTACAGTCGCGCGCCAGCCTTCCTGCACGCGCCCCAGCCACGAGCGCCACGCGCCGCGCGCCGCGCGCGTCCCCCGCGGAGCAGCCATCCACACGAGCGCGACCAGCGGAGGCAGGAGCCACGCGGCTACCGCCGCGCGTCTCAGGAGCAGCAGGTTGTGATTCGCACGCAGGCGCCGCACAGGCGGGCGCCGTGGAAAAATCGACTCCGCGTCGATCCGCCCGGGCACGCCGCCCGCGACGGCGACACCGAAGTACAGGTAGTAGTCGCCCCCCTCCTGCCGGTACTCGACTTCCAGCCTGTGATTGCCTTCCGGCAGGAGAAATCGCGCCATCAGCTCGCCGCGGCCGAGCGGTGCATTGCGGTCGATGACGACCTGCTCGTCGACCTTGACGACCACTTCGTCGTCGGCCCCGGCGAACAGGTCGATCCACTGCGGTTCCCGTCGCACCCAGACGCCGTCCCATCGGACGGTGAAGAGGCGCCGCGGCAGCGTGGGATCCTCGTCGAGGAACGCGAGGTCGATGTCAGGTGTGACGATCTGGCCGCGCGCCTCGCCGGTCGTGGCATTGCCGTCGTAGACCGTGCGGGTGAGGCCGGTCGGGAACTTCTGCCTCGCGTCGAGCACACGCGACGTGATGGTAAATGCGGCAGCGACGCCGATGTAGATCACCAGGCCGACGATCCATGCGCGCCGTCTCCGGGCAGATGACCCTCGGGCCTGCGGAGGCTCGATCACCTGCCCTCCGTGGCCGGCACCGCTTCGACGACCTCACCGCCCGGCGACCGCGTGATTGACACCTCCTCGAACAGCGCGGCCAGCGGTGGACCGTCGGCATGCCCCTTCGGGGCGTACATCCAGGGGGGCGCAACGCGATCGGGCAGGTCGATGGCGAGCGGCAGCGTCCACATCCGCAGGCCGGCCCAGTCCGATCGGCCGATCGGCAGGCTCACAACACCCGTCGACGTCATCGATCTCTCGCCGCGCCTGCCCTTGCCCCACGTGAGCACGAGCCGCTGCCGCGCCACGCCTGGCGGCACGTATGGCGTGAGCCGGAGGTTCACGAAGTGATTGTCGAAGAGCGGCGTCCGCTTGATGTCCGCCATCAGCTCCATCCGGACGACACCCTCGGTGTTCCATCGGCCGGCAGGCTCCCTTGCGCCAAGCCCGGTGAAGTTGACGAACCAGAACGTCTGGTTGAACGGATAGCTGTGATCGACCACCAGGCTCGGTGGGGCGAACAGCAGGCATCCGACGTCGGGGATGTCGCGGGTCTCCGGGTGACCGACGCCCTCGCACCCGAAGTTCTGCCTCAGGAGCGGCCGCTCTGCGGCGATGGTGTCGTAGGACAGATCTTCGTGCGGCACATTGCGGCGGCTGATGACGTGGACCTTTTTGTCGGGCAGCAGGTACAGCGCCAGCCAGCTGGCGAGCCCGTCGACGGTCTCGTCCATCATCACCGAAATCTCCCGAAAGCCGGGGTCCGCATTGATCGCCGACAGGTTGCGCAGACCCGCCGGAAACTGTGTGAGCGCGGGGTCGGCCCGTGCGTGAGCCAGCAGGTTGCCGCCGATCAGCAGCACCGCGAGGGCGGAAAACACCACGGCCTTTGACTTGCGACGGGCCCCTCCCACCAGGGCGGCCGGATGGCGCAGCTCCGTGAGCCGCACGAGAGCCGCCAGTACCGCAAACGACCAGGGCAACGCGGTGTAGGACGCAAACTTCCACTGCTGGTACGACGGACCCGACACCGCGTAGAACACCAGGTACGCGGCGAATGCGCCTGCGCCGACACCGGCGAGCGCGCGCTCGGACGGGGTGACGCTCGAAGCAAGGCGCGGGTGATAGAGCGCCGCGATCGCCACAGAGAGAATCGCGATGAACGCGACGGCCCACAGGCGCCCCGCACCGTCCACGAGCTCGAAGTCGATGCAGACGCGGCACTTCTCCAGGTTCGTCCAGGCCGCAGGCGCACCCAGGATGGCAAGCGGCGAGATGAGATCGAGCGGCCAGCCGTTGATGTTCGGCTGCGACAGGTACAGAACTTCTTCGATCGACCAGACGACACGCGGGAAGAGACCGATCGCGAAGACCCCCAGGGAGACAGCCATCGCGGCTGTGCGGTATGCCGCCAGGCGAAGAGCGTCAGGGCTGGCGGGCTCGTGGCCCGCGCCGCGCTGCCGCTCGGCGAGGTACAGCAGCGCAATAGCGGCGACCTGCGCCGCGATGCCGACGCCCAGCAGCAGCGGGTACAGGAACAGCAGCAGGACGTACGCAGCGGCATACGGCAGGGCGAGCGCAGCGTCAAACGGCCGCGACGGACGCCGCACGGCCGTCGTCCACACCAGGAGGAGGACGATCGGCATCGACATCAGCGTCGACAGAAAGTACTGCCCGAAGATGTAGCGGAAGAACGGACCGCTGATCAGGACCGCGCCAACGGCGGTGGCCGCGGGTCCGGAGAGGCCGAAGACCGAACGCGCCATGCGCGCCGCAAGGAGTCCGGCCAATGCCGCCAGCGCAAAGGCGGCCGGCATCGTCGCCGCGAGCAGATCGAGACGGAAGAAGAACGACAGGCCGCCGAGCAGGTAGAAGACGGCCGGCGTCTGCAGGTACACGAACCCGAGGTAATCGAAATCCGGGTAGGCCGCGAGGTTCGACGTTCCGAGCCGCATCACGTGCTGCGCGAAACGGACATAGGTCATCAGATCGATGTTGCCCAGCCACGCCGGCGGCAGGAACTCGCCGGTCACGGGCGGCATCGTGAAGACGTACATCAGCACGTAGAAGCCGCAGAACACCGCCAGCCATCGCCAGCCGGCGGGGTGGACCCGGCGGCGCAGTTCCAGCGCCAGCCATCGGCGCCTGACTATCGCGATCGCCATGACGGCGCCCGCGAACGCCGGCGCGAGGTACAGCACGGGCACACGGAAGGTGGTCACCCCGAACCAGCAGACCAGTAACATAAGCCGCGGCTCCCACCATCGCGGGCGACTCGCCACCTCCGACCGCAGCCGCCGCACGACGCGGCAGCAGCGCGAGCCCGCCCACGTAGAAGCACGCCGCGCAGGCGACCGCGGCGGCGAGCCCGTGAACGATGGCGAGCACGTGCGCACCGGCAACCCACGTCATCTCGATCGATGTCCTGATCGCACCAGGGTATTACAGCATACAATTTTGCAGTTCCGTCAGCTGACAATGTGGCAGGGTAAAACAGTTTCGGTTGCGCTCCCCACCTACAACGAGCGCGAATCCATTCGTGAGTGCATCGACGGCTTCTTCGCCAGCGGCGTGGTCGACGAAGTGATCGTGTGCAACAACAACGCGGCTGCGGGCACCTCCGAGGAGATCGCGAAGACCCGGGCGCGCGAGGTGTTCGAGGCCAACCAGGGTTACGGGTGGTCGTGCCGCAAGGCGATGGCCGAGGCTACTGGAGACCTGGTCGTGCTCGCCGAACCGGACGGCTCCTTCGATCCGCGCGACATCCACAAGCTGCTCGCCTACGCGCACGACTTCGACGTGGTGCTCGGCAGCCGCACCAACGACGTGATGATCTGGGCCGGCGCGAACATGGGCTTCTTCATGAAGTGGGCGAACTGGGCCGTGGCCAAGTACATGGAGTTCCTCTTCAACGCCACCACGCTCAGCGACGTCGGCTGCACCATGCGCCTGATCAAGCGGCCGGTTCTCGAGCGGATTCGGCCATTTTTCACGGTGGGCGGCTCACACTTCGGACCCGAGATGATGATGCTGTGCCTCCTGAGCGACGCGCGGCTCATTCAGATCCCGGTGAACTACAAGGAGCGCGTCGGCGACAGCATGGTGTGCGGCAACCGGTGGATCGCGGCGATGCTCGGCGCCCGCATGGTCGTTCTGATCACGCAGTTCCGCCTCGCCACCTGGCTCCGGTCGTCGTCATATCGCGCTATCCGCGGCGTCACCCCGGCACCCGTGAATGACTGACGCCGGGCGGCCCCTGCGCTTCCCTGCCCTCGAACGCGCGCCGATCGCTGCCCTGTTCGCGGCCGGACTGGCGCTGCGCCTGGCGGGCCTGCTGTTCAACGGCATGGCCGACATCTACCAGATCCTCCTGGACTGGGGGTTCTCGGTCTGGAAGCAGGGCCTCGTCGCCACGTTCGGCATCAACTACGGCGCGCTCTCTTGTACGCGGCGTTCGGCTTCGTTGTGAGGGGCGCGGAACTGGAGCCGCGATTCTGGTGGGCGACCTACAAGCTGCTCATCGTCGCCGTCGACGTCGGTCTGCTGTTCGCGCTGATGCAGCTCGTCCGGCCGGAACAGCGGAAGACGGTGCTGGTCCTCTACTGGCTGAACCCCTGGTTCATCCTGCACGAACCGTTTCACGGCTTCTGGGAGTCGCCGCACATCGTGCTCGGCGTGCTCAGCGTGATCGCCGTCGCACGCAGCAGCGGTGCACCTGCAGGGTGGGGCATCGCGGGCGCGCTGCTGGCCGCCAGCGCGATGCTGAAGCCGCAGGGGCTGCTCTACTTCGTGGTGCCAGCCGGCATCTACCTGGCGGTGCAGTGGCTCCGGGGCTACCGGGCGGCGCTGCACTGGTGGATTGCCGGCGTCGCCGCCGTCGTCGGCGCCACCTCGGTGTACTTCTGGGCCGGCGGCGGATCGGCGCTTGCCGTCGTCAACAACTACCGCTCCGCGTTCACCTCGATGTCCGGTCTGTCGAACGGCGGGCCCGGAATCTGGCGCTTCGTCTCGTACGCCTACGGCGCCGCCACAGGGCAGTACGGCCACGTGGCGTTCATCCGCATGCCGCGCGTGCTGATCGGTGCGGGTTCAGCCGCGGCGGCGCTCACCTGCTTCGGGCTGTTCGCGCTGTTCGCGCTGCGGGTGGCGCCGCCAGGCGTCCGAGCCACCTCGATCGCCGATGCACTGGTTGGTCGTCTCGGCGTTCGATACCCGTTCTCGGCGCGCCCGGCCGGTGACGTCCTGCTGCTGGTGCTCACGATTGGCTCGCTGGTGATGTCGCAGGTCGGCGTCCGCGCGCACATCAACCACACGTACACAGCGATCATCCTGCTGATCCCGCTCGTGGTCGCGAGCCCCTCGCTCTTTCGACCGTGGGCGGCCCTGACGACGCTGCTCGCGATCGCCCACGTGCTGATCTTCGCGCTCGGCGGACCCGTGCTGCTGCCACCCGAGAGCATCCTCCACACGTATCCGTCCGCGCAGGACCTGATCGCCAGCGTGCGCGCGCTGCCGGCGTACCACACGCCGGACGGTCTCCTCGTGTTCCAGCAGTACATCTCGGGACGCCATCCACTGGCTGCCGGTCGAGAGCATCGTCTCCTGGCTGTCGCCGCTGGTCTTCGTCGTCGCTTGCCAGCTTGTCGTGCAGCTGTTCCGGGAGGGCCAGCGCGTTCCGTCAGGCACGCATTAAGGGGTGCGCCCTCAACTTCACGAAGAACGAAGATACGAAGGAACTTCTTGGATTTGTCGTCGTGCCTTCGTGAAGCTCGTCGTGTCAGTGCACGTCGCCGCGGGGCGGCTGGTAGAACGACGACCGGTCGAAGAAGTAGCGGTAGGCCATCGACGGCATCTGGAGCGGCACCCGCACGAACGTGTTGTACGCGTTCTCGGCCAGGTGCAACCGCTGACGATCGATCATCCCCGCGCCGAACTGCACCATCAGCCCGAGGTTCCACCAGATGGCCAGCACCGCCGCGGTCCACGCAGCCGCGCGCCGCCTGCCTCGTACCTCGTGCAGGACCGCACCGAGTCCGACGACGAAGGCGGCGGTCGCACCGATGAACCGCCGCTGACCGAACGAACCGGCAACCGTCCACGTGTCGACGCTGCCGGAGATGTACACCTGCGCCAGCACCATCGCCAGCAGGCAGATGGCCAGGCGCTGACGCTTTGATCCGATCCGTCGTGCGGCCGCCGGCGACAGCGCCAGCGCTGCGAGACCCGCGACACACAGCAACGCGAGCGGCGTCCAGGCAAACAGCCCGTGTTCGGGCGAAAACAGCACCTGGCCGGCATGTGGCGCGGACCAGCGCATCTTGTCCGACACGACGCGGGCCGGTCCGAGCCGGCCGTTCAGCACGATGTACGCCCACGCCTGCGGCAGGAAGACGACCACGAAGGCACCCACCCCCGCGGCCAGTCCCTTCACGCGTGCCCCGACCTGCTCCTTCGTCCGGCTCCAGTCCGAGACCGTCCACCACAGATAGTCGACGGCGACGCCGAGGGCGAAGAACGCGTCCTGCTCGCGCACCATCGTCATCAGGGCGGCGAGGGCGCCGAGCGCTGCCAACCCGCTGGCCGACCACCGTTCGCGCACACGCAGCCATACCGCGATGAAGAGGGCGACGGCGAACGCCGAACAGGCGTGTGCCATGCCCGGCGCGAGATACATGTAGAACGGCAGCGGCGTTCCCACCCACACCACCAGGGCCGGAACGATGCCGTCGCCGCCGACGATGCGCCGCGCGATGAACGACGACAGCAGGACGGCGAGAAAGCCGTAGATTGCCGACCCGTATGCAATCGCCGCGATGTACGGGCGCGAGTACCCGTCTGCGGCAACGTCGGCGCCCGCCGCACGCGCGACACGCACCGACACGTCGGCCACCAGATACATCGGCGACCAGAGCAGTGCGGAGCCGATCGTGCCGAAGTTCAGGCGCAGGCCGGTCGGCGTCGACATCTCGAGGAACGTTTCGCGAAACCCCGGGCCGCGCGCGATCCCGTTGTCGAGGAATAACCGGTACTCGTTGTCGAACGACAGGTCCCGATCGAACCAGAGCGAGCGGAGGAACGAGAAGTACTCGATTTCGTCAGAGGCGTAGAGGCGGGACGTGACGGCGGGCAGCGAGACGATGAACAGCAGGACCAGCAGCCACGCGCGTCGCGACATCAGCCCGCACTATACCATCGCGTGCCGGGCAGTCCGGGGCGCGGAGCGGCCCGGGGAAGCGCGGTATAGTGGCCAGCGCACCTCTCTCACATGCGCCGCAGCTCTCTCTTCACGCTCGAACTGTTCGAACGTCACCCGGGACGGGTGATCGCCTGCATCACGCTCGTCTTCGCGCTCGCGTACGTGGCTGCGCTCACGCTGGTGCCGCGATCGAGCGGACGCATCCTGAATGGAGACGCGGTTCAGGACCACGCGTATCTGCGATCGATCGCGATCGATCGCGATCTGGACTTCACCAACGATTACACACGGCTCTACGCGCCGGCCGACCCCGCGGCAGCAGCCGGCAACGTCTGGATCACGTCGAGCACGCCGGTCGGACGGCGGGTGAACCAGATGTCGATCGGCCCCGCGCTGCTGTGGACGCCATTCTTTGCCGTCACCTGGATCCTGCTCGCGGCGCTTCGGCTGGTCGGCGTGGACGTCCCGCTCGACGGATTCGCGGCGCCGTTTCCGCTCTCGGCCGGCACTGCCGGCGTGGTGTACGCAGGCGTCGGCGCGTGGTTCTGCTACCGGGCGTGCCGGGCGCTGATGCCGGAGGCGCCGGCCTTCTGGGGCGCGCTTGTCGCATGGCTCGGATCGCCCGTCGTGTACTACTCGCTCGTGTCGCCGGCCTACTCCCACGCGCCGTCGATGATGGTCTGCGCCATCTTCTGCGACGTCTGGCTGCGCACGCGCGGCGACGATCGGCTGCGGCGGTACGTGTGGCTCGGGCTCCTGGCCGGCCTTGCCGCCCTGGTCCGCTGGCAGGACATCGTCATCCTCGGCCTACCGGAGCTGGAACTGGTCGCCGCGCTGGTCATGCGGCGCCGGAGCCTCGGCGCCGTCACGCGCGCGATCGCGATCATGGCGGCGGCTGCGCTGGTCATGCTGCTGCCGCAGATGCTGGCGTGGAAAGCGATCTACGGCTCATACCTGGTCGTGCCCCAGGGATCCGGCTTCATGCGCTGGACGAGCCCGGCGCTCCTGTCCGTGCTGTTCTCGCTGCGGCACGGGCTGTTCTCGTGGACGCCGGCGCTTCTGCTCGCGGTCGCCGGCTGGTGGGCGCTGATCCGGCGGGACCCGCTCGTTGGCTGGCCGATCGTGATCGTGTTCCTGGTAACCGTCTACGTGAACGCGAGTGTCAGCGACTGGTGGGCGGGCGAGGCATTCGGCGCCCGCCGGTTCGCGGGCAACACGGTGTTCCTCGCGCTCGGCTTTGCCGCGCTGTTCGCACACGAGTTCTGGCGAACGCGTGCAGTCGCCCTGCGGTGGACCGCGACGCTGCTCGTCGTCTACAACCTGCTCTTCCTGTTCCAGTACCAGCTCTTCATGCACGGGGCGACCGCGCTGGCGCCCTATCCGACGACGCTCCAGCAGGTCTTCTTCGATCGGCTGACGCTCCCGTGGCGCGTCGTCAGCTCCGCGTTGTGAGGACGATCCGCCGTACGCGTCCCGCGAGGAACGCGACGGTGCCTGCCGAGAGCAGGCCGCATGCGACCGCAGCCATCGCGGGAAGGGCGCCGAGGTAGAACAGGTACATCCACCAGAAATCGAGGCTGAACGCGAACTGATCCGAGAAGTCGCGCGTGGTTGCCTCCCCCGCTTTCACCGCCGGCCGTTCGCCGGTGGCCAGCCGGCCCGCGTTCTCGGGCACTGCGGCGAGGGACGCCCGCGTGTTGATCACCAGGCCCGACGCATCCCAGGTCCACTGACGCTCGGCCTGGGTGCGGGCGCCGATGACGCGCGACGCACCGACCTTCGAGAAATCCACCAGCACGCCCGGCAGCTGCACGACGATGCTCGCGACCATGAGCCAGCGGAGTGCGCGGCTTCGGGAGATCGTCGCCGCCAGCGGAAGCACCAGCAGCGGCAGGACCGGCAGCAGGTATCGTGGGCCGTACGAACGCTCGGCATCCCAGTTCACCAGCGACGCGTAGAACAGGATCATCACCACGAACTCGCCAAGGAGCAGCAGCACCGTGGAGGGATCACCGCGCCGCAGCGTCCACATCGACGCGAGCCCGCCGATCAGGATCGGCGAATAGAGGAAGATGGATCGGCCCGGGCTGAAAAGGAACCCGGTCAGGCCCGCACGCATCGACCCGACGCCGAGCGTCTCGTCGCGCAGGTAGCCGGTGTCGAGCGGATTGCCGAACCGGATCTCGTTGTAGTAGAGCGTGACGACGCCCGCCACGAGCACGGGCACGGCGATCACCATTCCCCGCCGCAGCAGCAATCGCCAGTCGCGCCCGGACTCCGCCATCATCCAGAGCCCGATCGGCAGCGCCACGAGCACGAGCTCGTGCTTGACGAGAAGGGCGCCGCCAAGTCCCGCGCCGCCGACGAGCAGGAGGCGTGGGTCGTTCAGCCGGGTCCCCGCCCAGGCGCCGTAGGTGCCGAGCAGCACGCACAACGTTCCGAGCGGCGCGTTGAACCCGAACTTGGCGTACGGCCAGACCAGCGTCCCGAAGCCGATGGCCGCGGCCGTCAGGATGGCGGCGCGCAGATCGCCGGACAGCCGCCACGCGAACAGGAACGCGACCCACACGGTGAGCGCCGCCGCGAACGGCGCTGCCGACGACGAATCCGGCCTTCGGCAGCACCTCGGGCTTGCCGAGCCCCAGGCCGGTGATCCGCTCGGCTGCACGCGCGCCCACGTAGAACGGGATCGAGAACACGGGATGTCCGATGCCGTAGGGCGAGTAGTACCGCCCGTCGACACCGCGGTGGGCCTCCATCTGGAACACGTTGTACGACATCGCCACAGTGCGGTGCTCGACGATGCCCTTCGTGACCTCGTAGGACATGATGTCGGTGGCCATGCTGCCGCCGGTCGTCGCGAGATAGACGGTCAGCGCGAGGAGGCACACCAGGCGTCCGGCCCGGCGAACGTCAGACGGCACGGGTCGCCAGCCGGTAGACGTCGAGGTAGGCCGCCGCACATGCCGACGGACTGAACTGCGTGCGCAGGCGCTCGGCGGCCCGGCCGGTGACGCGCGACCCGCGGGCCAGCGCAGACGCCACCGCAGAGGCGAGCGCCTCGGCATCTTCGACCGGCGCCAGCATCACGTCGTCAGGAAAGTGCATGTGGACTTCCGCTCCGCCGGCGGTTTCGGTCGCGACCACCGGCGTGCCGCAGGCCAGGGCCTCGAGCATCACGGTGCCCCACGACTCCAGGCGCGACGGCAGCACGAACAGGTCGGCGGCCGCGTAGTACTGCCAGAGCGACTCGTTGGCGACGAGTCCCAGGAACCGCACGTGCGACGCCACGCCGAGGTCGCGCGCCTGGGCCTCGAGAGCCGGCCGCAGCGCGCCGTCGCCGATGATCCAGAACTGCGTGTCCGGCCGTGCCTCGCGCAGACGGGGCACCGCCCGCAACAGCACATCGTAACCTGCCACGTCGTGGAGGCGCTTCACGGTCAGGACCACTGGGCGGTCGCCGGCGCCGAGTTCCCGGCGCAGCGCGTCACGATCACTCCGATCCAGCGCGTGAAACGTCGCAGGAACCGGAGCGTAGATGACCTCCGCCGGCTGCGGCGCCAGACCCAGCGGCTCGGCGAATGTGCGGAGTCCGCGGCTGTAGAACACGCGGCAGCGGGCATCGCGCACGACGCCACCGAAGCGGGCGTGCCGGCGGGCATCGTGGTGCCAGATGTCGGTGCCGTAGAGCGTGACGATGTACGGCTTGCCGTACCGAACGGCGAGCCGCTGTCCCACTTCGATGATGAAGCCGTTGCCGTGCAGGTGTACGAAATCGCTCTGCCGGATCGGCGCCCGTGCGCCGCGCGCCATCGCCGCGGCCGCCAGCAGGGCGCCCGCACGCGTGCGCGCGAGCAGACCGCGCCCGCGCCGCGGTACGAACGCGACATCCGGGGATGGCGCAGCGGCCCGCGACAGCACCGGCGGATGCGTCACATAGGTGGTCGTGACGCCATGCGACGCGAGCTCCTCGCCCAGCTGGCGAGGCAGCAGCGCGTTGGCGGCCTGCTCCGGCGGCATGTGCGGCGTGATCGCGCACACCCGCATTACGGCAATTCCAGAGACGGGGGGATCAATTGCGGTTGGCTGGCTCCTGTGTGTGACGGCACACCATTATAGGGGACGCTTCAGGAGAGCGAGGCTGCCCCGGCACGGGGCCGGCCGGACGGGGTCGATATAATCGCGGTCGATGTTCGACAACGTGCGGCGGGTGTCACGCCAGCTGTTCGCGTACGGCACCGCCGACGTGATGGTCCTGGTCGTCAACTTCCTCCTGCTGCCGCTGTACACGCGCGTGCTGTCGCCGCGCGAGTACGGCGCGCTGGCGCTCCTGCTGCTCTGCGAGGCATTCCTCAAGGTCGTCAACCGCTGGGGCCTGGACCACGGACTGCTGCGCCTCTACTACGACCAGCCGACGGACGGCGACCGCCGGACGCTCGCCAGCAGCGTGGCCCTGTTCATCGCCGTCGCCAACGCCGCCATCGCGGCGGTGCTCCTCGCGTTGACCGGGCCGATCAACCAGCGTCTGTTCGGCTCCCAGGAGTTCGCGAGCGCGTACCAGTGGCTGGTCGTCAACAACTTCATCAGCGGCTTCCTGTTCCTGCCGCTCACACGCCTGCGCGTCGAGGAGCGGGCGCGCCTGTACGCATCGCTCACGTTCCTCCGCTCATTCGGGACGGTGCTGGTGCGGCTCGTGCTCGTCATCGGATTCCGGATGGGCGTGCTCGGCCTCGTGCTGGCCGATGTCATCGTCACCATCGTCCTGACGGTGGCGCTCCTGTCCACCACGCGGCGGATGCTGACCGGGCGCTTCTCGACGAGCAAGCTGCGCGAGCTCCTGGCCTACGGCCTGCCCCACGTGCCACACGGGCTCCTGAGCCAGACGATGAGCATGGTCGATCGGTTCGTGCTGGGCCTCTACATGCCGCTCGAACAGGTAGGCATCTACTTGATCGGCAGCACGGTGGCGAGCGTGGTGAAGTTCTACCCGGTCGCCTTCGAGGCAGCGTGGATGCCGTTCGCGTTCGATTCGCTGCGCCGGAACGACGCGCCGGCACTATTCGCGCGCATGGCCACCTACGCGTTCGCGGTGCTTGCTTTGTCGACGGTTGCGCTCGCGGCCCTGGCCCCGCCCACCATCGATCTCCTGCTGCCGGCCGGCTACAAAGCCGCCGTTCCGCTCGTGCCGCTCCTGGCGGCCGGCATGGCCGTGCAATCGCTTGCCTGGTTCCCCATGACGTCGGTGAACGTCGCGAAGCGGACGAGCCTCTATCCGCTGGTCACGGCCATCGGCGCCGCCGTCAGCATTGGCGCGAACCTGGCGCTGATTCCGACGTTCGGCATGCACGGCGCGGCCTACGCGCTCATCGTCAGCCAGGCGATCACGACTGCGGTGACCGTCCTCTTCGCCCAGCGGGCGTACCTTCATCCCGTACGAAGGAGGCCGGCTCGTGAAGGTGACCGCAGCCGCCGTGTTGACGTACGCCGCCGCGGCGCTCGTCCAGCTGTCGTCGCCGGCGTGGACGATCGTCGCGCGGGCGGCGCTGCTCGTCCTCTTCCCTCTCGGGCTGCTCGCGGCCCGCTTCCTCCAGCCGCACGAGTGGAGCGAGATCAAGCGGCTCGTCGCGCAGTTCACCACTCCGGCCGAACCGGCCGCCTCTCCCACGCCGACCGGATCCGGGCGCGCATGAGCGGACCCATTGCACGTCGCGCCCACCGCTGGACGCGCACGGCCCTGCAGCGGGTGTACGGATTCGATCGCTGGCACATCGGACATGCGGGCGAGGCGTACGCCGCGGATATCGTGGCGGCGTTGAACGCGTGGCCGGAGGCGCAGCGCCACAGCGTCGCCGAAATCGGGTGCGGGCTCGGCGACATCCTCCGCCGGCTGCACTTCGAGGAGCGCACCGGATTCGATCGCGACACCGGTGCACTGAAGGCCGCGCGGTTCCTCGCACGGTTTCAGCGTGGCGCCCCGCCGCGGTTCGAGCCGTTCGACTTCCCCGGCAGCCAGCTGGCCGGCGTGTACAATGCGATCATCATGGTCAACTGGATTCACCAGATTGATCCGGAGACATTGCGCCGGGCGGTGCACGGGTACGCCGCACACCATCTCGCGCAGGGCGGCGGGATCGTCGTCGACACCGTGGACGATCCCGCGTACGGGAACAATCACGACGTGCGGGCGCTCGCGTGGCCGGGCGCGCGCATCGAGCAGATCGGACGCTACGCCCGCGGCCGTGATGTCTGGGTGGTCAGGTGAGAGTCGTCGACGACCGAGCGATCAAGGAACACGCATCCGTCCGTTTCCGATCCGAGTATCACTACGCCATCTTCGAGTACTGGCGGAGCGCCAAGGTCCTCGGATGGCTCGATCGCGCCGGCATCCGGACCTTCGGCCGCGTGCTGGACGACGGGTGCGGCGGCGGCGGGATGGGCGTGTCGTTCGCGGAGGAAGCGCGCGAGGTCGTGGGGATCGATCTGAGCAACCGCTTCGGCGATGCGGGCGTCCGCCTCGCGGAGGAAAAGGGCATCCGCAACATCGCCTTCGCGCGGGCGGACGCGACGAAGCTGCCGTTCACGTCGGGTTCGTTCGACTTCGTGCTGTCGCACGCCGTCATCGAACACGTGGCCGATCCGGCGGCGTACCTCCACGAGGCGCGCCGCGTCCTGGCTCCGGGCGGGTATCTGTTCCTGCAGACCGCGCCGTACCTGTCGCCGCACGGCGCACACCTGCCGAAGCTGAAGATTCCCGTGCCGTTCTATCTGTTCACGGGACGCAAGGCGGCGTTCGCCATGTCGTGCTGGATGGCGCGGCATCATCCCGAGTGGCTCGACGTGGACCGGGAGGGATCGTCGTTCATCACGCTGGTGGAACGCGGCGCCAAGAAAACGGACGATCTGCTCTACAAGGCCACGGTGCGCAACCTCCGTGGCCACATCGCCGGCGCGGGCTTCCGCATGCTGCGCGAGGACCTGTACGTGAGCCGCCTCGCCAAGCGCATCTTTGGCAGCGGCGTCTCGTCGCTCGTGCCCCAGGTGCCCTTCGTGCGCGACGTGCTCGTGACCAACATGGAGTACCTGCTGGCCACCTAGCGCCGAATCGATGCAGTTCATCATCACCATCGACACCGAGGGCGACAACCAGTGGGATGGCGGCCGTCCCGAGTCGGTCGAAAACCTCAGGTTCGTCCCGCGCTTCCAGGAACTCTGCGACAAGTACGGATTTCCACCAACCTACCTCTGTACCCACGACGTCATCTCCTCGCCGCTGTTCGACGAGATCCTCGTGCCGTACCGACGCGCGCGGCGCGGCGGAGATCGGCGCGCACCTGCACCCGTGGACCACGCCGCCGCTGACGCCGTGGGATCGCAGCGACCGGGCCGCCGCGTACCCGTCGGAGCTGCCGCCGGGCATCTTCGGCCAGAAGCTCGAGACGCTGACCGCGGCACTGACCGCGCGGGTCGGCCGTCCTCCGCGCAGCTACCGTGCCGGCCGGTGGGGGCTGTCGGCCGCGCACATCCCGATGCTGCTCCGGCTCGGATACATCGTGGACTGTTCGGTCACGCCGAACGTGGACTGGCGCGATCCAGGGCGCGCGCGAGCGCGGGCAGGACTTCGCGCACGCGCCTGTGCGGCCGTACTTCATGGCCTGGGGCGACCCCGCCCGCGAGGGCGCGTCGGGTCTGCTGGAAGTCCCCGTCACCATCCTGTGGACGCGCGGGCTGGTGCGCGAATCGTCGACGCTGCGGACGCTCTACACGCGCTACCGCCGGTCAGTCGCGGCGAGGGCGTTGAATCGCGCGTTCGACATTGCGCCCCGCTGGTTCCGTCCCTTCTCCGACATGACCGGCCCCCGGCTGAAAGCGGTCTACGAGACCGCGCGGCAACTCGGGCTGCCCGTCATCGAGTTGATGTTTCACTCCTCGGAGCTGATGCCCGGCGCCTCGCCGCACAACCTGACGCCGCAGTCGGTAGACAACCTGTTCGGCCGCCTGGACGAGACCTTCGGCATGCTGAAGTCCGCGGGCGTGACCGGCACGACGCTGGGCGCCTACGCGGAGTCGGTCCTCCGATCGCCCGACGGCTCGATCCGGCGTGAACCGCTCGCGTGCTCGCCGACCGACCTGACCTGGACACCCGCAAAATAGCGCCTCGAGCGGGTCTGGCGTCAGTACAGCAGGTTGAACCACGCCCTCGCGCCGATGGCGCCCGCCGCCAGCACGACGACGGCGGCGGCACCGCGGAGGATCGGTCCCCGCCTCCAGGCCCACGCGCCGCCGCGCGCCCCAAGCAGCGCTGCCGCTGGAGAGGTCGTGTACACCACGCGCCCCACGAACTCTCCCGCAAACCGCTGGTTCTGCGTATCGACCGGTGCGGCGATCCCGAGCGCGGTGAATACGGCCCACGTGAGCCCCCAGCCGCCGCAGACCAGCAACAGGCGATCGAGCCCGTCCACACGCGATCGCCACAGGCCGACGAGTGCCAGGATCAGGATCGGCCACCCGATCGTCCCGACCGTCAGCGCGGCTGCATCACCGACTCGCAATCCGACGGTCGACACCCAACCCGCAGCCGGGACTTCAGGCTCGCCGGATCCGGACACGATCACGGGCGCGGGCTCACTGGCAGTTGCGGGCGGCGTGAGCCGCGATTGCAGCACCCGCATGTACACATCGCCGAAGTGCCCGTAGTAGAGGACCACCGACAGCACACCGGCCGCGACCGTGCCGAGCACGATGACCGGCGCCGCACCAACGGCCTTGCGGTCGCCGCACCACCAGAACAGCAGGGCGGTCGTCAGCAGCGTCATGGCAACCAGCGCGAGCAGGCTGACATGGGACAGCATCGCGGCCGCCGCAAGCAGCGTCAGCGACGCCACCGCCCACCTCCGCTCCGTCATCGCGGCGAACGCCGTCACGCCGACGGCGCCGAGCGCCACCGCGCGACCGAAGGCATTCGTCAGGTTGCCGTCGTTCAGCACGACAAACGACACCGGCACCAGCGTGAACAGCGCCGTGGCAGTCACACCGGCGATCCGGTCTCCCCAGTTGCTGATGGCCATCGCACAGAGCAGCGCCGCGGCGGCCGTCTCGACGATCACGACGATCGCCCGGAGAAGGAACACGTGATCGTCGGTCAGCCACGTGAAGGGTGCGGCCACGAAATACAGCGCGATGGAGTACGGAAACTCCATCCCTCCCGCCAGCGGCTGCGTGAAGTAGTAATCGCCGCTCAACACCCGCTCGAGCCGGTGCGCGTGAAACAGCGCGTCACCCATCGGCATCGCAGGGTGCAGCATCGCCGCGAGCTTCAGGTAGGCCGCGGTGATCGACAACAGGATCAGGGAGCGGGTGGCCGGGGCAAGCAGCCGGCGCTTTCGCCACTCGAACAGCAGACCAATCGCTGTGAGCGGGAGGGCCAGCCACAGCATCAGCACGGGGAGTCGCTGCGCGTAGCGCGTGAAGGCGCCCACCGATTGCGACAGGAGGACGGCCTGCCCGGCACCGATCAGCGCGCCGCCGGCCAGAATCCCGCCGGCGCCTGCGCCGAGCAGTCCGAACGCCGCGCACGCGATGCCTCCCGCGGCCATGACGCCCGGCAGCAGGTGGCGAGGCGGTGACGCGCGCGCGCCCTCGGCCGTGACGCATGACCAGTCGCGTATCTGCATGCCAAGCGCTCGCGTATCAGTCGGCCCCGGCTGAAACGTGTTCGACGTCACCAGCCGCACATGGGCGCCGTCGCCGCGCCTGGGCGGGATGTCGAGTGTCAGAGGCTGGAAGTCGTTCGTGGCCGTGAGCGAAGTGCCTGGCGCGCCGTCCACTGACACGAGGACCTGCGGGAGCGTGGCCGGGTCGGGCCGCGCACCGCGCACCTGCAGCGTGCAGGTCCACGGCACCGTGCGATCGAGGCCTGGCAGATCGACGGTAACCTCTCCGGATGTCCACGAGAATCGCTCCGCGCCCGCGCGCTCCGACGGGTACACACCCCGGACGACGGAGCGGACGTCGAGATCGATCCGGAACTCGGAGCGGACCTGGTAGACGGCGAACAGCGACGCGGCGGCGAGACCTGCGCCGAGCAGCAATCCGAGCGGACCGCTCCTCACGCGCGACAGTTGCATGGCCCTTTTATCGTCTGCTGCCGAGCAGTGCGGCAACCTCGTCGGTTGTCGGCATCCCGCCACGCGCACCCAGCCGCCGGCAGTTCAGTGCAGCCACCGCGTTCGCGTACGCCAGCACGTCCTCCACGTCGCCGTCGGGCATGTGCAGACACCCCGCCGCGAAGCCGCCGCGGAACGCGTCGCCGGCGCCGGTCGAGTCGACGCAATTGACACGAAATCCCGGCGTTCGAAACTCGCGGCCGCCGCACCACGTCAGGCTTCCCTCTTCGCCGAGCGTCACCGAAGCCAGCGGCGCATCGAATTCACGGGCGAGCGCAGCGAGCGCGCGTCCGGGCTCGTCGTAGCCGGTCAGCGCGCGCGGAAAGTCCTGCGCCGCGATGATGGCGTCGATGTGGCGCAGGAGCTCGTGGATGCCCGGCCGCACCTTCTCGACGTCGACGATTGTCGGAATCGCCGCCGCGCGCGCACCGCGCGCCGCTGCCGTCGCCGCCGCCGTTTCATGACAATCGACGATCAACATCCGCCCGGATGCGACCGCGGCCGGCGGCACCTGCTCCGGCGCGATCGCCAGGCCGGGATGCCTGTTCCAGAGCACCGTCCGCTCACCCGTTTCCGCGTCGACGATGACGACGGCGAACTGGCTGGTGGCGCCGGGGACGTCCCACGACGCGCTCAGGTCCACGCCTTCGGCGGTGAGGTGCGCCCGTCCCACCCGTGAGAACTCGTCGGCTCCGAAGCTGCCGATGTATCGCGCGCGCCAGCCAAGCCGCGCGCAGATGGCCGCGGCGGTCGCCATCTGTCCGCCAGGCAGCTGCGCGAACTGCTGCAGACGCTCCTTCGAGTTGGGCGCTGGAAAGCGCGGCACGACGGCCACGAGGTCGATGCTGTTCAAGCCGAGCGTGACGACGTCGAACGGCGCGGAGGCGGCTGCGGGAATGGCGAACGGAAGGCGCACGGTGTACGCAATCGTAGTAGACCCCGAAAAGCGACACCGTTGTCGGTTCTTGCCAGCCGGCCGGTGGCGTGAAAGATTCGGCGCCAAGCGCTTGACCTTCGCCTTTCTTTTGCATATATTCCGCACCTCAGGAGGGCAGCCGATGCTTCCGCTCACAAAACGGCAGCGAGAGATTCTCGATTACCTCAACGAGTTCATTCAGCAGCACGGGTACGCGCCGAGCCTCGAGGAAATCGGGCGGCGCTTCGGGCTCTCGTCGCTCGCCACGGTGCACAAGCACCTGACGAACCTGCAGGAAAAGGGCTTCATCAAGCGCGCGTGGAACCGCAGCCGCTCGGTTGAGATGGTGCCCACGCGCACCGGGGGCCGCGCCGTCGAGCTGCCGCTGCTCGGCTTCGTCGCCGCCGGCGTGCCAATCGAAGCGATCGCGTCGAACGAAACGATTGCCGTGCCCGAGGACTTCGTCGGCAAGCGCGACACCTACGTCCTGCGCGTTCGCGGCGATTCGATGATCGACGAGCAGATCCGCGACGGCGACTTCGTCGTGGTCGAGGACCGCAAGACCGCCGACAACGGCGAGATGGTGATCGCGCTGCTGCGCGGGAGCGACGTGACGCTGAAGAAGTTCTATCGCGAGACCGGCCGCGTCCGCCTGCAGCCGGCGAACGCCGCGATGCAGCCGATCTTCGCCGACCCGGACCAGGTGCAGATCCAGGGAGTCGTTGTCGGGGTGATGAGGAAGTATTAGGGCTACTATTCCTCATGCCCGATCAGCCCAAGCAGATCAACTTCACGATCGTCCCGGCGGAGGAAACAGGCGAGGGGTTGCCGCGTACCTACTCGAACTTCTGCTCCATCGCCCACACGCCGTTCGACTTCACGCTCACCTTCTGCGAGGTGATGCCGCTCTCCGAAAAGGAAATCAGCGAGGCCGAATCGGAGCACATCGTCCGCGCGCCGGTGCGCGTCAAGGTCGTCGTGCCCGTCCAGTTCATGCCGAACCTGATCGCCGCCCTGCAGGAGCACTGGCGCGTGTTCTCGGAGTCGTACAGCAACGTCGGCTGGAACAAGGGCGGTCCCATCCACTAGCGTTGCGCGGGGCGCCTGCTGCCCATCGCCTATTTCGCTCATATGAAGTCCGCCGCTGAAGCGCTGGCGATCTTCGACGCGCTCGACGAGCAGCATCCCGACGCCGATACGGAGCTGCACTACTCCAACGCGTTCGAACTGCTGGCCGCGACCATCCTCTCTGCTCAGTCGACCGACCAGCGCGTAAACATGGTCACGCCGGCGCTGTTCAAGCGGTATCCGACCCCGGATGCGCTCGCGCGGGCGACCCAGGAGGAACTGGAGCCGCAGATCCACTCGACCGGCTTCTTCCGCGCGAAGTCGAACGCGCTCATCGGCATGGCGCAGGCGCTCGTCGAGCAGCACGGCGGCGAGGTCCCGGCCGACATGGATGCGCTCACTGCGCTGCCGGGCGTCGGCCGGAAGACGGCGAACGTGGTGCTCGGCCACGCGCTGGGCGTGCCGGGGTTGCCCGTCGATCGCCACGTGCTGCGGGTGGCGAACCGGATCGGCATCGCCGAGGGCGAGGACCCGGAGGAGGTCGAGCGGCAACTATGCGCGCTGCTGCCGCCGGAGCGGTGGACACGCGCCTCCGACACGCTCATCCTCCACGGCCGGCGTATCTGCAAGCCGAAGCCGCTCTGCCCGACATGCGCCGTGCAGGAGTACTGCGTCTACTTTCGGACCGGCGCCGCGACCGACGACCGGCGCGCCGACCGGCCGACCGGCACCCGCAAGGCCGCGCGCGTCGCACGGGCCGCGAAGCAGCGGCCGAAAGGCTCGACGCGTTCTGCGGGCGCCACCAGGGCGCGCAAGCCGGCATCCGCTCCGGCTCGGAAGGCGGCATCCGCCGCACGCAAGCACCCTGCGCCTCCACGCGCCGGACGCAAGAAGTGACACGCACGCAGTTCGAACGCCACGTCGCCGACGCGCTCGCGTCGATTCCCCGCCGGTTCCGCAGCGCGATGCACAACATCGCGATCGTCGTCGAGGACGAGCCGCCGCCGGCGCTGCTCGACGAGATGGAGATCGAGCCGCCCGACACGCTGTTCGGCCTGTACCAGGGCACGCCGCTCACGGAGCGTCGTTGGGGTTACGGCAACGCGCTGCCCGATCGCATCCTGCTCTTCCAGGGCCCGCACGAACGCGAGGCGGAGGACGACGAGGACCTCATCGTCTCGATCGCCGAAACGCTGATCCACGAGATCGGCCACTACTTCGGGCTGAGCGAAGAAGAGATCGAGGAGATCGAGGAGCGCTACTGGCGGGGCGATGCGCACGAGTCGTGATGGCCACCGTCCGCGTGCGCGCAAGCGGTTCGGCCAGCACTTCCTCGAACCGGCCTGGGCGCGCAAGGTGCTCGCGGCCATCGATCCGAAGCCAGGCGAGGCATTCCTCGAGATCGGTCCGGGCCGCGGCGCGCTCACCCGTCCGCTCGCCGCCGCCTGCGGGTCCCTGCTCGCATGCGAGATCGATCGCGATCTCGCGGCAGCGCTGCGCGGCGAGAACCTCGCGGGCGTCCGTGTCCTCGAGGGCGACTTCCTGACCGTGCCCGCCGGCGTGCTGCGCGAGGAACTGGCGGCCAGCGCGCCGCCCGAGGCGACCGGCTTCCGTGTGGCCGGCAACCTGCCCTACAACGTCGCTTCGCCCATCCTCTTTCGCCTGGTCGAGCTGTCCCGCGCCGGCCTGCCGCTCGTCGACGCCACCGTGATGCTGCAGCGCGAGGTCGCCGACCGCCTGCTGGCCCGCCCGGCACGCGCGACTACGGGGTGCTGACCGTGCTCATCGGCCACCGGGCGTCGGTCGAGCGGCTGCTGAACCTGCCGGCGGGCGCGTTTCGGCCAGCCCCGAAGGTGCAGTCGACCGTCGTCCGGCTCCGGTTTCACGAGCCGGAGCCGGCCGTGATCGACGAAAAGGGCCTGGCGGGCGTGACGCAGGCGCTGTTTACGCGGCGCCGCAAGACGCTCGGCAACGCCCTGCTGGCGTTCGGTGCGGTGTCGCCGGACGTCTCAGCTCAGGCGATCCGCGACGCGGAGCTCGATCCGAGCCGGCGGCCCGAGACGCTGGCGATCGCCGAGTTCGGGCGCCTGGCCGATGCGGTATCGCGCCGGTCTGGCGGGGCTGACTCCCCCAGGCTTCCGCCTGTGCTATAGTTTCCCTGCTATCTCGTTCACCCGACGCATTTTGTCGGTCATCCCGCCCCTGTTTTTCAGGCGCGCCCAGCTGCCTGATCGAGCCGCCAATGAGCGGCTCCCGTCGACGCGATCGTCCTGCCAGGGACGGAGCGGCGCCGGTCCGTGCGCGTGCGCCCAAAGGAAATGCTCGAGATCGTACCGCTTGGCGGACTTGGCGAGTTCGGCATGAACATGCTGGCGCTCACCTGGGGTGAGACGACCATCGTGGTCGATGCCGGCGTCATGTTCCCGGACCCCGAACTGCTCGGCGTGGACCGGATCATCCCGGACCTCACCTACCTGCAGCAGAAAGGGGGCGCCGCGGCCCTCGTGCTGACGCACGGCCACGAGGACCACATCGGCGGCGTGCCGCACGTGGTGCCGTACATCCACGGGCCGATCTACGGCACGCCGCTGACGCTTGCGCATGGTCGAGGCGAAGCTGCGGGAGCACGGGCTCGAGGACACGCCCGTGCAGGCGGTCCGGCCCCGCGACGGCGTCACCGTCGGGCCGTTCACGATCGAGTTCATCCGCGTCACGCACAGCATCCCCGACTGCGTCGCGCTGGCCATCCACACGCCGGCCGGCGTCATCGTCCACACCGGCGACTTCAAGATCGATCAGACGCCGCTCGACGGCGAGCACTTCGACGTGCACCGCTTCGCCCAGCTCGGGCTCGGAGGGCGTGCTGGCGCTGCTCGCCGACAGCACCAACGTCGATCGCCGCGGGTTCACCGGGTCGGAGACCGAGGTCATCGAGGCGTTCGAGGAGATCTTCACCAGCGCGACCGGGCGGCTGATCGTCGCGGCGTTCTCGTCGAGCATCTACCGGATGCAGATCGTCGTCGACCTGGCGGCGCAGTTCGATCGAAAGGTGGCGTTCGTCGGCCGCGGGATGATCGAGAACTCCGCAGATCGCGCAGCGCCTCGGCTATCTGCGCATTCCGGCGGGCGTGCAGATCCGCGACTCCGACGTCGGCGAACTATCCGGCCCAGGACGTGCTGTGCCTGGCGACCGGGTCGCAGGGCGAGCCGATGTCGGCGCTGTCGCGCATCGCCATCGACGATCACCGCCACGTGAAGATCGCGGATGACGACACGGTCGTGCTGTCGGCGCGGGCGATCCCCGGCAACGAGAAGGCGATCGGCCGCGTGATCAACCACCTCGCACGCCGCGGCGCCGACGTCATCCACGAAGGGATCAAGCACGTCCACGTCTCGGGACACGGCAGCGAGGAGGAGCTGAAGCTGATGCTGTCGCTCGTCCGGCCGCGCTACTTCGTGCCGGTCCATGGCGAATACCGGCAGCTGTCGCAGCACGCGCGCGTCGCACGGAAGGTGTTCGCCGGCCGCGATCCGCGGCCCGAGATCCTGCTGGTCGAGAACGGCGACATCGTGCGCGATCGACCAGGAGGGCGCGCGGATCGCCGGCAAGGCGCCGGTCGGCCGCGTGCTGATCGACGGCACGCTGACCGGCGAGATCGGCGACGAGGTGCTGCGCGATCGCCGTCACCTGGCCGAGGACGGCCTGGTCGTGCCGGTCGTCGCCATCAACAAGCAGACCGGAGCGCTCGAGGGGGTGCCCGACATCATCACGCGCGGGTTCGTCATGGAGAACAGCGAGGAACTGCTGGCCGACGGCGCGCGGCTGCTCAGCGAGGTGATCGATCAGGCCAGCGTCGAAGAGCGCACCGACCAGGGAATCATCAAGGAAAAGCTGCGTGTCGAGCTGCGCCGCTTCTTCCGCAAGCGTTCGGGCCGGCGGCCCTTCGTGCTGCCGGTGATCATGGAGATTTGACACGTGAAGGGATCGACCGTTTCGCGGCGGGTCAGCGAGTTCGTCGGGGTCGCGCTGTTTGCCGCCGCGCTCATCTGGATCGTGGCGCTCGCGAGCTACACGCCAACGGACCCGGTGTGGTTCTTCAGCGCCGGGATCGACGCCGCGCCGGCGAACTTCGCCGGCCGCGTCGGCGCGTTCCTCGCCGAGCTCTCGTTCCAGCTGGTCGGCTACGCCGCGTACCTGATTCCCGTGGTCCTGGTGGTCGTCGGCTGGCACTACTTCTGGTGCCGAACGGTCGACGCGGCCGCGACCAAGATGATCGGCGCGGCGCTGCTCTTCGTCTGCGTCAGCGCGTTCCTGAGCCTGGTGCTCGGCGCGACCGAGGTCGCCGGCAAGGCGTTCCGCGCCGGCGGCTACGTCGGCGAATGGCTCTCGGCGGAGATGCTCGAGTACCTGAATCGCACCGGCTCGCTGATCGTCATGCTGACGCTGATCTTCCTGGCGGTGATCATGTCGACCCAGTTCTCGTTCGGGCGTGCGTTCGCGGCCCTGGCGGGCGCCGGCGGCGCAGGGCGGGTCGCGATTGTTCACGGCGTTCCGCGAATGGCGCGAAGAACGGCGCCGCGAGAAGCAGCGCCGCGAGGTGATCGCCAAGCACACGAAGAAGGCTGGCGCCTCCGAAGCGGCCGTCGCTGAGGCCGCGAAGCCGCTTCCGCAAGCGCGAGTCGCGCGACGCGCAGCCCGAGCCGGCGGCATCGGTCCAGCCCCCTGCACCTCCGCCGAAGCCTGTGGTGCCGCCGCCTCGTGCCAAGGTGACGCATGCCGGCTCCCCCGCTGCCGCTGAGCGATCCTGAGCCGACCGCGAAGGCGCCGGCCGAACGGCGCAAGGGCGACTACATGCTGCCGCCTCTCGCGCTGCTCGACGCGCCGAAGACCGAGCGCAAGATCGACGAGCGCGAGCTGATGGACGGCGCGCGGCTGCTCGAGGAGAAGTGCCGCGAGTTCTCGGTCGAGGGCTCGGTCGTCCAGATTCACCCGGGCCCGGTCGTCACGACCTACGAGTTCAAGCCGGATGCAGGCGTGAAGTACTCGAAGATCACCGGCCTGGCCGACGATCTCTGCCTCGCGATGCAGGCCGAATCGGTCCTCATCGACCGCATCCCCGGCAAGTCCACCGTCGGCATCCAGATCCCGAACCACAAGCGCGAGCAGATCTCCCTGCGCGAGCTGCTCGAGTCGGACGCCTACCGGCGCTCGACGTCGAAGCTGACGATCGCGCTCGGCAAGACGATCCACGGCGAGCCGTACATGGCCGACCTCGCGGCGATGCCGCACCTGCTCATCGCCGGGTCTACCGGCACCGGCAAGTCGGTCGGCATCAACTCGATGCTCACCAGCATCCTCTACCGCGCGACGCCCGACGACGTGCGGCTGATCATGATCGACCCGAAGCGGCTGGAGCTCGGGATGTACGAGGACATCCCGCACCTGCTGACGCCGGTCGTGGTCGATCCGAAGCAGGCCGCCAACGCGCTCCGCTGGGCTGTGCGCGAGATGGAGGAGCGCTACAAGACGCTCGCGGCGGAAGGCGTCCGAAACATCGAGCAGTACAACCGCAACGTCCTGCAGGCGATCGCGGAGAAGCGTACGCCGAAGGACGGCGAATACGCCAAGCCGCTGCCCTTCATCATCGTGCTGATCGACGAGCTGGCCGACCTGATGATGGTGGCCAGCAACGAGGTCGAACAGTCGATTGCGCGGCTCGCGCAGATGGCGCGCGCCGTCGGCATCCACCTGATTCTCGCGACCCAGCGGCCGTCGGTCGACGTGATCACCGGCCTCATCAAGGCCAACATGCCGTCGCGCATTTCGTTCCGGGTGTCGTCGAAGATCGACTCGCGCACGATTCTCGACGGCAACGGCGCCGAGCAGCTGCTCGGCCGCGGCGACATGCTCTTCCTGCCGCCCGCCTCGTCGCGCTTCATCCGGCTTCACGGACCCTACATTTCGGAGCAGGAGAGCGCGCGGCTCGCGAGCTTCCTCCGGAAACAGGGCAAGCCGACCTACGACGAGACGATCACCGCGGAAGAGAAGACGACGACCGAAGGCGTCGAGATGGACAAGGACGAGCTGTACGACGAAGCCGCACGCATCGTCGTCCAGAGCGGCCAGGCGTCGATCTCGTACCTGCAGCGGCGGCTGCGCATCGGCTTCAGCCGCGCTGCGCGCCTCGTCGACATGATGGAAATGGAGGGGCTCGTTTCCCCCGCGGCCGGTGGCAAGCCGCGCGAAGTGCTCGTCGACAAGTCGTACTTCGACGAGGTGGACGCCCAGTTGCGATGACCAGACGGGGACGGCTCCGCACGACGGCCCTGTTCAGCGCGCTGCTCGCGGTCGCGCCGGCCGTGCTCTGCGCGCAGACGGCGTCGTCGGCGTCAGCTGCCGTGGACGCGTTGTTCGCGGATGCCACGGCGAAGGAAGCGGCGGTGCGCAAGGCACTGTCGGTGGTGGCGCCGGCGCCGACCACGCTGAAGGCGGTGCGCACGGTCGTCGCCGACTTCGAGCACGTCGTGCGTCTCTACCCGACCAGTTCCTACAGCGACGACGCACTCTGGCGGGCGGGCCAGCTCGCGAAAGACGCCTTCACGATCTTCCGCGATCCGCGCGAGCGGGCGGACGCGCTCCGGCTGCTGCAGTTCCTCGCGTCGCAATATCCCTCGAGCCGGTTCGCGCGCCAGGTGCCTTCGGAGATCGCGGCGCTCGGCCGGACGTCCGCCGTGGCGCAGGCGGCCCCGCCAGCCGCGCCTCCGGCCGTCGCTGCTCCACCGCCGACCGTGGCTGCCCCTCCAGTTGTGGCTGCCCCTCCGGTCGGGGCTGCGCCTCCGCCGGCGCAGCAGGCCGCGGTCGATCCCCCCGGGGAGGCAGTGCCGGCGGCTGCCGCCCTGCAGACGTCGCCGAAGCTCGCGACGATCAAGGCAATCCGGCGCGCCTCGCTGAAGGACGTCGTGCGCATCGTCATCGAACTCGACATGGAAGTGGCCTTCCATGACGAGCGCCTGGAGAACCCGTCGCGCGTGTTCATCGACCTGCCCGCGACCCGTGCGAACCCGTCGTTGATCGATCAGACGCTGCGGTTCGACGCGGACACGGACCTGGTGCGGCAGATTCGGATCGGACGCCATCCGAACGCCATTACACGCGTGGTGCTGGAATCCGCGGGTGTTTCCAGCTACAGCGTGTACCCGCTGTACAGCCCGTACCGCCTCGTGATCGACTGCCTCCGCGCGGAGGCATCGGTGGCCAGCGCGTCGCGGCCTGCTGCGCCAACTGCTCCAATCGCGCCGCCGACCGAGCCTGTAACGACGGCTACCTCGAATGCTCCTGCTGTCGCTGCGGCTGCCCAGAAGCCGACCACGCCACCCGCGACGGCCGCAGCGGCGTCGCCAGCTCCGGCGCGAGCCGTCCCTTCCGCCGCCGCTCCCGCAGCTCCAGCGGTGCCCGCTCCGTTACCGGGCGAGCTGACTCGCGCCGACGAACCGGGCACGGCGAGCGGAGATCGGCCGTCCTGGGTTTCCCGGCTCCAGACGCTTCCGCCAGTTGCCCCGCCGACGCCAACGGCAACGGCGACGACCGGCGTGGCTGCCGCGATTTCGTCCGCAGCTGCCATCGCCACTCCGGCGCTTCAGGCACGCGCGGTGCGATGGATCGCGCCGATGCCACGACGCACTGCGCGGTCGCTGCCACCACTGCCGTGGCGCCCGCGGTGCCGGCCCCGACGCCCGTGCAGGCGGCGGCCCTGCCCGCCGCTCCGGCGCTGCCACCGCCGGCCGCGCCGCCGACGCCTCCATCACGCAACCTGGCAGGCGGTCTGTCGATCGCACGTCAGCTCGGTCTCGGCGTGTCGCGCATCGTCATCGACCCCGGCCACGGAGGGCATGACCCCGGGGCGAAGGGAACGGGCGTCACCGAGGCGGAGCTCGTGCTGGACGTCGCGTTGCGGCTCGAGAAGCTGCTGGCGAAGCTCCAGGGCGTGGAGGTTGTCCTGACGCGGCGCGACGACCACTTCATCCCGCTGCAGGAGCGCACGGCCATCGCCAACCGCGAAGGGGCCGACCTCTTCCTGTCCATTCACGCCAACGCCAGCAGCGTCCCGTCGGCTCGGGGCGTCGAAACCTACTTCCTCAACTTCGCCTCGAACCAGGGCGCGGCTGCCGTCGCCGCTCGCGAGAACGCGACCTCCGGTCAGACGATGGCCTCGCTGGAAGACGTGGTGAAGACGATCACGCTGAACAACAAGCTCGATGAGTCGCGCGATTTCGCGACCTACGTCCACCGCGAAATGCTCGGCACACTGCGGTCGTCGAACAAGACGTTGAAGGACCTGGGAGTCAAGCAGGCGCCGTTCGTAGTGCTCATCGGCGCGTCGATGCCAAGCATCCTCGCCGAGATCTCGTTCGTGACGAACCCTCAGGAAGTCAAACTGCTGAAGGGCTCGAGCTATCGGCAGAAGATCGCGCAGGCGCTGTTCGAAGGGGTGAAGAAGTACCAGCACTCCCTCAAGACGTCGCCGTCCACGACGCAACAGCAGGACTGAGACGCGGACGGATCAGATCAGCGCGTGATGCGTCCGCCGTGAGTGTCTTCGCCCGGACGCTGCGACGACGCCGCCGGGAACGGATCGCTCCACTTGAAGCGGAACCAGAACAGCGCGCCGGCCATGAGAACGGCCAGCACGACGGCCGCGAGCACGAAGACACCGGTCAGGCCCAGCGCGCCCAGCAGGACGTCCGCGAGCCCCTCGACATCACTCGCCGGCTCGATGATTTTGACGATGACCGGTTCGCTAGGTGGCGGCTGAATCGGACACCTCCTACTTCCACGAGTTCGCGGTGAAGGCCAGTTCGGCGAGCGTGCGCACCGCCACGCCGGTCGGCCCCTTCGGCAGGTACGGCTTCGCGTCCTCGGCCCAGGCGGTACCGGCCACGTCGATGTGCACCCACGGCAGGCCGCCCGAGAACTCCTTCAGGAACATGGCGGCGGTGATTGCCCCGCCGGGGCGTCCTCCGGTGTTCATCATGTCGGCAATGTCGCTCTTCAGCTGATCGCAGTATTCGTCGAACAGCGGCAGCCGCCACATGCGATCGCCGGCGCGGTCACCGATGCGCCGCACGTGATCCACCCACCAGTCTGGTGTGCCGAACACGCCACTCGTCACGCGGCCGAGCGCGACGATGACGGCGCCGGTGAGCGTCGCCACATCGACCAGGTGCGTGGCGCCCAGCTTTCGCGCGTACCACAGGCCGTCAGCGAGAATCAGCCGGCCCTCCGCGTCGGTGTTCACCACCTCGACGGTCTTGCCCTCCGCGCTCCGCAGCACGTCGCCCGGCTTGAGTGCCCGGCCGCCTGGCATGTTCTCGGTCGCCGGCACGATACCAATGACGCGAATCGGCGCCTTCAACCTGGCGATCGCGCTCATGGCGCACGCCACGGCCGCCCCGCCGGCCATGTCGTCCTTCATCTTCTCCATGCCCTCGGCCGGCTTGATCGAGATCCCGCCGCTGTCGAACGTGATCCCTTTGCCGACGAGGCCGAGGACCGGCCGCACGGGCGCGTCTGGCGGCTCGTGCCGGAACACCAGCACGCGCGGCGGCTCGCTGCTGCCGCGCGCCACGCCCATGACCAGCCCCATGCCGAGCGCTTCGATCTGCTGCTCGTCGAGAATCTCCGCCGAAGCGCCGGCGTCGGTGACGATCTTCGCGGCACGCGTCGCGAACTCGCGAGGTGTCAGGGCGTTGCCAGGCTCGTTCGCGAGCTCGCGCGCGCGGTTGCTCGCTTCGCCCAGGATCCGGCCGCGCAGGATGGCGCCGTCCAGCCTGGCGGGGCTCTCCGGCGACGTGTCGAGCATGTCCGTCAGGACGATTGAGAACGCCGGAGCAGGGCCACACTCGGGATCGGACGTCCGATAGGTCGACCCTGAAAACTCCGAGAGCGTGAGCCCTTCGGCAATCGCCTGGAGCAAGCCGGCGACGTCGATGTCGCCCGACGGCGCCGCCTGCCCTGGCCGCATGACGAA
This sequence comes from uncultured Acidobacteriota bacterium, assembly GCA_963748265.1. Classification (GTDB taxonomy): domain Bacteria; phylum Acidobacteriota; class Vicinamibacteria; order Vicinamibacterales; family CAVVIG01; genus CAVVIG01. Next base: position 302,997 of record CAVVIG010000014.1, read on the forward strand.
CCCCAGTCGGCCGACACGGCGCTGACGCGCTGCAAGCCCCGCGGTGGTGCCGAGGCGGCGCGCCACGCCTATCGTGAAGGTCGCCTCCTTCCCCGCGCCGATCAGTGCGAGGCGGCGCGCCTTCCACCCCGGTGCCACGATGGGCGTGACGAAAAGGTCGTAGGGCCGCGCGGTGAACTCGTTCGCTCCGAGCGCCCTCGCAATCTCGCCCGCGGCTGCTGCATCGAGCGCGGCGAACGCCGCTGGCGCCTCACCCTCGAACCAGGGAAGAACCAGCAGATCGACGTCGATGTTCTGGAGTGGGCCCGAGAGGCAGGCGATGGTCGAGGGTACTGTCGCGCTGGACATCCCGCCATTATCCCCGAAGCCGGTTGCCGCGTGCAGAGGTGGCCGGTACAATACGAGCATCGTGCGAGCCACTCGATTCGGCCTGTTGCTCGTGACGGCCGCGATCGCCGTGTCCGGCGCACAAGCCGCAGCACAGCGCAACGAGAAATCGAAGGACAACGAGCCCGGGCGGCCCAAGTTCACGCTGCGTGCGCAGCCGCAGGTCGCGGTGGCTCCCGCCCGAGTGGTGTTCACCGCGGAACTGGCCGGCGGCGCCGACGACTACCAGGACTTCTACTGCCCCACGATCGAGTGGGAATGGGGTGACGACACGACCTCTGAGTCGACGGTGGACTGCGATCCGTACGAAGCTGGCAGGAGCCAGATCAAACGGCGCTACACCGTCCAGCACCTGTTCCGCCGTGCCGGCGCGTTCCGCGTCTTCATTCACCTCAAGCAGCGAGACCGGTTCATGGGCTCCGCTGCGGTCTCCATCCAGATTCAGGAAGGCGCAGGCCCCGGGCACTGATCGCGGGCCGCGCGCAGTAGAACCACTCTCCGTAACAGCGTCAGGGCGTCAGCGATTCGTCGGACTCGACGTCGAGCGGCAGTTCGACGATCGCCGCGGTCCGAGCGAGAAGAGCTTCGCCTCCTGGCCCGCGTCGCCAATGCCGACAATCAGGTGCACCGCGTCCGGGTACACCGCTTCGCTGAGGTCCGTCGGCGACGGGTACGCACGCGAGTGCGGATGCGAGTGGTAGAACCCCACGACATCGAGTTGCGACGCACGACCTTCGCGGATCGCTCTGAGGTGGTCCTTGGGGTCCAGCAGGAAACGTGTCGTGCCGGGAGCCAGGTTGGCGCCACGGAGGTGCGCCACGATGCGGGTTCCTCGCCCGAGGAGAATGCCGCAGCACTCGCGCGGCGCTTCCTCGCCTGCATGCGCCAGCACGTCGTCGAGGACGTGCCGGGGGATGGTCACAGCGCTTCTACCGCCATCGCGATGCCCATGCCGCCGCCGATGCAGAGCGAGGCCACGCCGTAACGCAGCTTGCGCGCACGCAGCGCGTAGACCAGCGTCGTCAGCACGCGCGCGCCGCTGGCGCCAATCGGGTGGCCGAGGGCGATCGCGCCGCCGTTGACGTTCGCCTTCGCCGGGTCGATGCCCAGCTCGCGGATGACGGCGAGCGACTGCGCGGCGAAGGCTTCGTTCAGCTCGAACAGATCGACGTCGCCCGTCTGCAGGCCCGCGCGCTCGAGCACCTTGCGCACCGCCGGCACCGGACCGATGCCCATGATCTTCGGATCGACGCCGGTCGATGCATAGGCGAGGATGCGCGCGAGCGGCCGGCGGCCCACGCGCCCGGCCTTCTCGGCGGTGGTCACGACCAGGGCCGCGGCGCCGTCGTTGATGCCGGACGCGTTGCCGGCCGTGACCGTGCCGTCCTTGCTGAACGCCGGCTTGAGCGCCGCCAGCTTCTCGACCGTCGTCCCGGGCGCGGGTACTCGTCGACACTCGACGGACACGGGATCGCCCTTCCGCTGCGGCACGCTCACCGGCACGATCTCGCTCGACGAAGCCGCCGTCCTGGATCGCCGCACGGCGCGGCGCTGGCTCTCGGCGGCGAAGGCGTCCTGGTCGGCGCGCGACACGCCGTAGCGCGTCGCGCCACTTCCTCGGCGGTGATGCCCATGTGGCACGCGTTGATCGCGCAGGTCAGGCCCTCGGCGAGCATCGAGTCGATCGCTTCGGCGTTGCCCATCCGATAGCCCCAGCGCGCGCCCTTCAGCAGGTACGGCGCGTTGGACATCGACTCGGTGCCGCCGGCGACCATCGTGTCGACGTAGCCGACGCGGATCGCTTCGACCGCGTGCACGACCGCCTGCAGCCCGGAGCCGCACACGCGGTTCACGGTCTCGCCCGGCACTTCGTGCCGGGAGTCCGGCCTTGAGCGCCGCCTGACGCGCGACGTTCATCCCGGCGCCCGCCTGCAGCACGCAGCCGAGGACGACGTCGCCGATCTCCGTCGGTCGCCACACCCGCGCGCGCGATCGCCTCGCGGACGACGACCGCGCCGAGATCGGCGGCCGACAGATCCTTCAGCGCGCCGCCGAACGATCCGATCGGCGTGCGGCAGGCGCTGAGAATGACCGCTTCGAAATCCTTATCCAAAGGTTCCCACCTCGCCGGCGACGGCCAGCACTGCTCCCGGTGGCGGCCTTGACGCGCTCGACCGTCGTGTCTGCCGCGATCTCGCGCAGCACGCAGGCCGTCGGGCGTGACGTCGATGACCGCCAGCTCCGTGACGATCAGGTTGACGACGCTTCAGCCCGGTGAACGGCAGCGTGCAGCGTTCGAGAATCTTGTGGCCGCCGTCGCGCGTCGTGTGCTCCATCGCGACGATCACGCGCTTCGCCCCGGCGACGAGGTCCATCGCGCCGCCCATCCCCTTGACCATCTTGCCCGGGATCATCCAGTTGGCCAGGTTGCCCTCGCGCGTCCACCTGCAGCGCGCCGAGCACGGTCAGGTCGATGTGCCCGCCGCGCACCATCGCGAACGAATCGGCGCTGCTGAAGTACGAGCAGCCGGGCAGCTCGGTCACCGTTTCCTTCCCGGCGTTGATCAGATCGGGATCGACCTCGTCCTCGAGCGGGTACGGGCCCACGCCGAGCATGCCGTTCTCGGAGTGCAGCGTGATGTCCACGCCCGGCGGAACGTGGTTGGCGACCAGCGTCGGCATGCCGATGCCGAGGTTGACGTAGTCGCCGTCCTTCAGCTCGCGCGCGACGCGACGTGACGATGCGCTGTGCGGATGTCCACGGCGCCGGTCGTCATGCCTGCGTCACGGTCCGCTTCTCGATCCGCTTCTCGTAGCGCACGCCCTGAACGACGTGCTTCACGTAGATGCCTGGGGTCACGACGTGATCGGGATCGATCTCGCCCGGCTCGACGAGGTGCTCGACTTCGGCGATCGTGACCGCGGCCGCCGTCGCCATCACCGGGTTGAAGTTGCGGGCGGTGCGTCCGGTAGACCAGGTTGCCGTGCGGTCGCCCTTCCAGGCCTGCACGAAGGCGAAGTCGGCGCGCAGCGGCGTCTCGAGGACGTACGGCTTGCCGTCGATGATCCGGGTCTCCTTGCCCTCGGCGACCAGCGTGCCGTAGCCGGTCGGCGTGAAGAACCCGCCGATGCCGGCGCCGCCGGCGCGGATGCGCTCCGAGAAGGTGCCCTGCGGCACGAGCTCGACCTCGAGCTCGCCGGTCAGGAACTGCCGCTCGAACTCCTTGTTCTCGCCGACGTAGGTCGAGATCATCTTCGCGCACCTGCCGCGTCTTGAGCAGCATGCCGATGCCGAAGTCGTCGACGCCGGCGTTGTTGCTGATGACGGTCAGATCCCTGCGTGCCGCGCGCGTGCAGCGCCTGGATCAGGTTCTCGGGGATGCCGCACAGGCCGAATCCGCCCATCAGGATCGTGGCGCCGTCGGGGATGAGGGCGACCGCCGCATCGGCGCTCGGCAGGACCTTGTTCATCTGCGCCGATTATAGCGTCGGGCCCGCGACGAGCCGTTCGCGCCACGCGCCGGGCGCGCGTCGAAGACCTGCTCGAGAGCCGATCGCCCGTCACGCAGGTCGGCGCGCAGCTCCTGCAGCACCGCGATCAGCGTGTCGAGCGCCGGGCCGATCTCGTCGGCGTTGGTCGCGGCGATGTCCTTCCAGATCTCGGCCGGGCTCGACGCGAGCCGCGTCGTGTCGACGAGCCCGCGGCCGGCCAGCGCCAGACCGTCGTCGCCCACCGCGTCGCCGACCACCTGCATCAGCGCGCTCGCCGTCAGCTGCGGCAGGTGGCTCAGGAACGCGAGCAGCCGATCGTGCGCCGCGACGTCCATCACGCGCGGCTCGGCGCCGAGCGCGCGCGACGAACGCCAGCAGCTTGTCGAGCGCGTCGCCGGTGCCGTCGCCGGTCGGGCGTGAACAGCCACGGCCGGCCCTTGAACAGATCGGGCCGCGCGTGCTCGAGCCCGCTCGCCGCCGCGCCGCCGAGCGGATGGCCGCCGACGAACGTGAAACGCTCGGCGGCAGCGCCGCGGCCGCTGTCGACGATCGTCGCGCTTCGTGCTGCCGGTGTCGGTGACGACCGCCGGCTGCCGGACGTGCTCGTCGAGCTGCGCGAGCAGCGCGAGGTTCTGCCGAACCGGCGCCGCGAGGATGACGAGGTCGGCCTCGGCGAGCACGATCAGGTCGTCGGCCGCGACGTCGATGGCGTGCAGCCGCATCGCCGTCTCGAGCACGTCCTTGTTGTCGACCGCGATGACGAGCGAGGTCGGCCAGAGCTGCCGCGCCGCCAGCGCGATCGACCCGCCGATCAGCCCGAGGCCGACGATGCCGATCCTCGCGAAGATCGGCGGCTGCCCCTCGGGCCGGGCGGGCTGGATGACGGGAAGGTTCATGAACGGCGCTCGTTGACGGTCCTGACGGCCTACTTGCCCCAGCCGCGCCGCGGCGCGGGCTCGAGGCAGATGCTGCGGCCGATCGCCGGCGCGATGATGCGCAGCTCCGCCATCAGCCGGTCGAACTGCGCCGGGAACATCGACTGCGCGCCGTCGCTCAGCGCGTGGTCGGGATCGCAGTGCACTTCGATGATCAGGCCGTCGGCGCCGGCGGCGACCGCCGCGCGCGCCATCGGCGCCACCATGTCGCGCCGTCCGGCGCCGTGGCTCGGATCGGCGATGATCGGCAGGTGGCTGAGCTTCTTCACCACCGGGATCGCCGAGATGTCGAACGTGTTGCGCGTCGCGGTCTCGAACGTGCGGATGCCGCGCTCGCAGAGGATGACGTCGGTGTTGCCGCCGCTCAGGACGTACTCGGCCGACAGCAGCCACTCCTCGATGGTCGCCGAGATGCCGCGCTTGAGCAGCACCGGCTTGCGCGCGTGCCCGAGCTCCCGCAGCAGCGTGAAGTTCTGCATGTTGCGCGCGCCGACCTGGAAGATGTCGCAGTAGCGCTCGATCAGCGTCGATCTGGCTGACGTCCATCACCTCGGACACGAGCGCCATGTTCTCGGCCCGCGCGGCGTCGCGCAGCAGCCGCAGCCCCTCCTCGCCCAGCCCCTGGAAGCTGTACGGCGAGCTGCGCGGCTTGAACGCGCCGCCGCGGAAGATCTTCGCGCCGGCGCGCCGCACCGCCGCCGCCGTGGCGCGCACCTGCTGCTCGGTCTCGGCCGAGCACGGCCCGGCCATGACGATCGACCTCGTCGCCGCCGATGCGGACGTCGCCGACCGTGACGACCGTGGCCTCCGGCTTGAACGTGCGGCTGGCCAGCTTGTACGGCTCGGAGATGCGCACCACCTCGTGCACGCCGTCCAGCATCTCGATCAGCCCCGCGTCGGGCCGTCCCTGCCCGACGGCGCCGAGCACCGTGCGCGATCACGCCGGTCGACCGGTGCACGTCCATGCCCATCTCGACCAGCCGCGCCACGACGTGCTCGATCTGCGCCTCGGTGGCGCGTTCTCCTCCATCACGACAACCATGATTTCGAACCTCTTGCCTTCCGTCTCAGCTGCGCAACCAGCGGTCGTCGTCGATCTCGCCGTGCACGACGCGCCGCTCGAGCCGCCGCGCTTCGTCGATGATGCGCTCGAACAGCCGGCGCGATCGCGTCGGGGCCGAGCGGCCCTTCGCGTCGCGATCTCGCGCACGTGCTTGAGCACGTCCTTCTCGCGATCCGGCTGGTAGATCTCGATGCCCTGCTCCTTCTTCAGCCGGCCGATCTCGCAGACGCAGCGGGCCCGCTCGTTCAGCAGGCGCACCAGCACTTCGTCCACCCGGTCGATGTCCCGTCGCAGATCGTCGAGTGTCATGACGCTTACGTCGCGCGGCGCGCGCACAGGCGGCCCTTCAGCGACGCGCACGTAGGCCTCGACGCGTCCGATGAGCTGCGGCGACCCGCTCGCCTCGGCGATCAGCGACACCAGCGCGCTGCCGACGACCGCGGCGTCGGCGTAGGCGCCGACCTCCGCGACGTGCTCCGGCCTGCGAGATGCCGAACCCCAGCGCGATCGGCAGGTCGGTGTGCGCGCGGATGCGGCGCACCATCGCCTCGGCGCCGGTCGCGACGCGATCGCGCGCGCCGGTCACGCCGAGCCGCGAGATGCCGTACAGGAACCCGCTCCCGAGCTCCGCCGCCCTGCGGATCCGCGCGTCGGTCGTCGTCGGGCTGAGCAGGAAAATCGTGTCGAGGCCGGCCGACGCCAGCACGTCGCGGAACTCGCCCGCTTCTTCGATCGGCAGATCGAGCGCGAGCACGCCGTCGACGCCGGCTGCCGCGGCCGCGCTGCGCGAACGCGGTCGAGCCCCATGCGGAGCAGCGGATTCGCGTAGCTGAAGATCACGATCGGCGCCGCGATGTCGCCGCGCACGGTCTCGATCAGCGTCCAGCGTCGCGCGCAGGCTGCCGCCGGCCGCCAGCGCGCGCTCGGTGGCGCGCTGGATCACCGGGCCGTCGGCCAGCGGATCGGAGAACGGCACGCCGACCTCGAGCACGTCGGCGCCGGCCCGGTCGAGCGCCTTGCAGAATCTCGCGCCGACCGCGGCAGATCGGGATCGCCCGCCGTCGTGTAGGTGACGAGCCCGGGCCGCCCGTCGCGGCGCAGTCGCGACGCGCGAAGCGTCTCACGACGATTCGCCGCGACCAGTGCTTCTCCATCGTGTGCACGTCCTTGTCGCCCCGTCCCGACAGGTTCACCAGGACGACGGCCGACGGCCCGAGCTCGCGCGCCGAGCGTCTGCGCGTAGGCGATCGCGTGCGCCGACTCGAGCGCCGGCAGGATGCCTTCGAGCCGCGCGAGCGTCTTGAAACGCCTCGAGCGCCTCGGCGTCGGTGACGTAGCGCGTACTCGGCCCGCCCGACCGTCGCGCAGCCACGCGTGCTCGGGGCCGACCGCCGCGTAGTCGAGCCCGGCCGAGATCGAGTGCGTCAGCTCGATGTTGCCGTCGTCGTCCTGCAGCACGAAGGTCCGCGTGCCCTGCAGGACGCCCGCGCTGCCGCCGGCGAACCGCGCGGCGTGGCGCCCCGCGCGATCCGCTCGCCGCCGGCCTCGACGCCGATCAGCCGCACGCCGGCGTCGCCGACGAACGCGTCGAAGATGCCCATCGCGTTGCTGCCGCCGCCGACGCAGGCCACGACGGCATCGGGCAGGCGGCCGGCCAGCTCGAGGATCTGCGCGCGCGCCTCGCGGCCGATCACCGACTGGAACTCGCGCACCATCAGCGGATACGGATGCGGGCCGAGCACCGAGCCGAGCAGGTAGTAGGTGTCGCCGACGTTGGTCACCCAGTCGCGCATCGCCTCGTTGATCGCGTCCTTCAGCGTCCGGCTGCCGGCGTCGACGCCGATGACCTCGGCGCCGAGCAGCCGCATGCGGAAGACGTTCAGCGCCTGCCGCGCCATGTCCTCGGCGCCCATGTAGACGTGGCACTCGAGGCCGAGCAGCGCGCAGGCCGTGGCGGTCGCCACGCCGTGCTGTCCGGCGCCGGTCTCGGCGACGATGCGCCGCTTGCCCATGCGGACGGCGAGCAGCGCCTGCCCGAGCGCGTTGTTGATCTTGTGCGCGCCGGTGTGCGTCAGGTCCTCGCGCTTCAGGAAGATGCGCGCGCCGCCGGACGCCTGCGGACAGCCGTCGCGGCTTCGTAGACCGGCGTCGGGCGGCCGACGTAGTGCTTGAGCAGCCGGTCGAGCTCGCGCTGGAAACGCCGCATCCTCGCGCACGCGCGAAGTACGCGCGCTCGAGCTCCTCGACCGGCTCGACCAGCGTCTCGGGCACGAAGCGGCCGCCGAACTCGCCGAAGTAGCCGCGCGCGTCAGGATCGCGGCGACGGAAGTGGTCATCGCCCTCACCACGCGCGTGTCAGTCCGCGCCACAACGGTCAGCTTCGCGTTCCCGCGAAGCGCCTCGAACAACTCCTGCAGCCGGCCGGCGTCCTTGATGCCCGGCGCGCGCTCGACGCCCGACGACACGTCGATGCCGAACGGGCGCACGCGCGCGCATCGCGTCGGCCACGTTGTCCGGCGTCAGCCCGCCGGCGAGCAGGACCCGGCGCGTCGCCGCGCAGCCTGGCCGCGGCCGTCCCAGTCCGCGACGCGTGCCGGTGCCGCCGCGCCGCGCCGGGATCGTGCGGCATCGACGAGCAGCAGTGACACTCGCCGGCCAGTCGGCCGCGCGCTCAACGGCCGCGCCGCTCACGCGCCTTGATCACCGGCCGCGTCAGCCGGCCGGCGCACGCCGGCGTCCTCGTCGCCGTGCAGCTGCACGGCGCCAAGCCGCGCCAGCGCCGCCACCGCGTTGACCTCCGTCGGCGGTCTGGTTCACGAACACACCGACCGGCGTCGACGAACGGCGGCAGCTCGCTCGACGATCTGCCCGCGCCGACATCGGGTCGACGAACCGCGGGCTCTCCGGCCAGAAGATGAACCCGATGGCGTCAGCGCCCACGCTCCACGGCCGCCCGCGCATCCTCCAGCCGCGTGATGCCGCAGATCTTGACGAACATGCGACGCTCGCGTCGCCAGCAGCGACGCGACAGCGCCGCGCCCGGATCCGGCGTCGGTCATGAACCGCTCGCCGATCAGGAACGCGCGATACCCGAGCGCCGCGAGCCGCGCGCAGGTCCGCCGCGCTCTTCAGGCCGCTCTCGCTGACCGCGATCGACGTCGCGGCGGCATCCGGCCGATCAGCGCCTCCGACGCGTGCGACGTCGACTGCGAGCGTGCGCAGGTTGCGGTTGTTCACGCCGATGATGCCGGCGCCGGCGTCGAGCGCGACCGTCGAGCTCGTCCGCGTCGTGCACCTCGACGAGCGCGTCGAGCCCGAGCGCCGCCGCGCGGCCGACAAGCGCCGCGAGCTCGCCGGCGTCAGCGCCGCGACGATCAGCAGCACCGCGTCGGCGCCGGCCGCCCGCGCCTCGAGCAGCTGGTACTCGGACACGATGAAGTCCTTGCGCAGCAGCGGCGTGTCGACCGCCGCCGCGAACCGCCGCCAGATGCTCGAGCGAGCCGTCGAAAAACGTCGGCTCGGTCAGCACCGAAATCGCCGCGGCGCCGGCCGCCGCGTAGCCGCGCGGCGATCGCCGACCGGATCGTAGTCGGCGCGCAGGACGCCGCGCGACGGCGACCGCCGCTTGCACTCGGCGATGACGTTGACGCGATCGGCGCGCGCCAGCGCCGCGCGGAACACGCCCGGGCCGCGGCGTCCGCCGCATCCGCGCGTCGCGCGAGGCCGCGCAGCGGCTCGCGCTCCTGCCCGCACGGCGACGCATCCGGCGCGTGGCCGCGACGATCGTCTCGAGCAGATCGGCCTGCACGCCGGCGCGTCGCGCCCGCTCATGCCGCCGCTCCCGCGGCCGCGCTCGCTGCGTCGACAGCGCGACCAGCCGATCGAGCGTCCGGCGCGCGTCCCCGCTGTCGATCGCGTCGGCCGCCGCGCTGCGATGCCCTCCTCGACCGAGGCGGCCGTGCCCGGCGATGAACAGCGCCGCGCCGGCGTTGAGCAGCACGATGTCGCGCGGCGGCGCCGCGGTCGCCGTCGAGCACGCGCCTCGATGATGGCCGCGTTCGTCCGCCGCATCGCCGCCCGTGAGCGCGTCGGCTGGCGCCTTCGGCAGCCCGACGTCGCGCGGGATGCAGGTAGAACGTGTTCACCGCGCCGTCGCGGCACTCCGACACCTTCGTGTAGCCGGTGGTCGAGATCTCGTCGATGCCGTCGGCGCCGTGCACCACCCACGCGCGCTCCGATCCGAGCAGCAGCAGCGCGCGCGCGAGCAGCTCGGTGAACTCGGGCCGCGGCACGCCGACGAGCTGCCGCGTCGCGCCGGCCGGGTTCGTCAGCGGCCCGAGCAGGTTGAACGCCGTCCGGACGCCGAGCGCCCGCCGCGTGGCGCCGGCGTGCCGCATCGACGGATGGAACGTCGGCGCGAAGAAGAACCCGATGCCCGCCTCGGCCAGGCAGCGCTCGACGACTGCCGGCGGCGCCGTGACCGCACGCCGAGCGCTTCGAACACGTCGGCGCTGCCCGACAGGCTCGACACCGACCGGTTGCCGTGCTTCGCGACCGGCACGCCGCACGCGGCGACGACCAGCGCCGCGCACGACGAGATGTTGAACGTGCCCGATCGATCGCCGCCCGTGCCGCAGGTGTCGAACACGCCGTCGTACGGCCGCGACAGCTGCACCGCGTGCGCGCGCATCGTCCGCGCCAGGCCGACGATCTCGGCCGGCCGCTCGCCCTTCATCGCCAGGCCGATCAGGAAGCCCGGCGATCTGCGCGTCGCGCGCGCGCCCCTCCATGACTTCGGCCATCGCCGCGGCCGCCTCCTCGCTCGTGAGGTCCTCGCGCCGCGTCAGCTTGTCGATCAGCGCGGCAGAACATCGTCAGTCCAGCCGGTCCGTCGAGGAAGTTGCGCAGGATGCGGCGCCCTTCGCCGGTCAGGATCGACTCGGGATGGAACTGCACGCCGTGCACCGGCCACGTGCGGTGCCGCAGGCCCATGATGATGCCGTCGTCCTGCGTCCGCGCCGTCACTTCGAGCTCGTCCGGCAGCCCGTCGTCGGCGACGACCAGCGAGTGATAGCGCGACGCCAGGAACGGCGCGGTCAGCCCGCTGAAGACGCCGCGGCCGTCGTGCTCGATGGTCGACGTCTTGCCGTGCATCGGCACCGGCGCGCGCACGACCGAGCCGCCGAACACCGCGCCGATCGCCTGGTGGCCCAGGCAGACGCCGAGGATCGGCGTCGTCGCGCCCGAGCTGCCCGGATCACCTCCATCGTCACGCCCGGCGTCCTCGGGCCGGCCCGGTCCCGGCGAGATGACGATGCGCTCGGGCTTCGACGGCGGCGATCGCGTCGACCGTCGCCGCGTCGTTGCGCACGCACGCGAGACCTCGGCGCCCAGCTCGCCGAGGTACTGCACCAGGTTGTAGGTGAACGAATCGTAGTTATCGACGACCAGACACCATAGCCCGTGTCCTTCAAGCCGATCCAGTCAATCCTGCCTGCATCTGTCATGCTTACAGTCCGGCCTGCGCGCAGCTCCAGCGCGCGCAGCAGCGCCCTGCGCCTTGTCGCGCGTCTCCTCGTACTCCGCCGTCGGGTTCGAGTCGATGACGATGCCGGCGCCGGCCTGCACGTACGCCTTGCCGTCCGACATGATGACCGTGCGGATCGCGATGCAGAAATCGAGGTTGCCGGCGAAGTCGAGATAGCCGACCGCGCCGGCATACAAGCCCGCGCCCGGACGGCTCGAGCTCGCGGATGATCTGCATCGCGCGCACCTTCGGCGCGCCCGACACCGTGCCCGCCGGAAAGCACGACACCAGCGCGTCGAGGCGATCGCGATCGTCGGCCAGCCGCCCTTCGACGATCGACGTCAGGTGCATGACGTGCGAGAAGCGCTCGAGCCCCATGAACTGCGGCACGCGCACCGAGCCGAACTCGCAGACGCGGCCGACGTCGTTGCGGCCGAGATCGACGAGCATCACGTGCTCGGCGCGCTCCTTCTCGTTGCGCTTCAGCTCCTCGGCCAGCCGCATGTCCTCTCCGTCGTTGCGGCCGCGCGGCCGCGTGCCGGCAATCGGATGCGTCTCGACGCGCGATCCCTCCACGCGGACCAGCATCTCCGGCGACGACCCGACCACCGACACGCCGCCCATGCGGATGAAATACATGTACGGCGACGGGTTCACGTGGCGCAGCGCGCGGTAGACCGTGAACGGATCGGCTCCGACCTCGGCCTCGAACCGCTGCGACAGCACGACCTGGTAGATGTCGCCGGCGGCGATGTGCTCCTTCGCCGTCGCGGACCTGCTCCTCGAACCGCTCGCGGGTGAGGTTCGACTGGAAGTCGAGCCGGCGTGCCGACTGCCGTGTCGCGCGACCGAGAGATTCCGCTCGAGCTCGCGCTCGAGAAACTGAATCTTGGCGCACGCGAACTGATACAGCGACTCGAGGTCGTCGTCGGCCGTGATGCGCGCGTTGGCGATGATCAGGATCCGGTGCTGGACGTGATCGAACGCGAGCACCGTGTCGAACAGCATGAACCCCGCCTCGTCCGCGCCGTCCGTCGCCAGCGCCGAGATCGCCGAGCACCGGCTCGAACCACGACGCCGCGCCGTAGCCGAGATAGCCGACCGCGCCGCCCGTGAAGCGCGGCAGGTCGGGCACGAACGGCGACCGGAAGTCGGCCATCAGGCGCGCGCAGCGTCTCGATGAACGGCGCGTCGCTCTCGCGTCACCGCGCCGGCCCGCTCGATGGTGGTCCGGCCGTCGCGCGACCGCAGGATCAGGAACGGATCCTTGCCGAGGAACGAGTAGCGCCCGACATGCTCGCCGCCTTCGACGCTCTCGAGCAGGAAGGCGTAGTCGGCGTCCTCGGCGATCTTGAGGAACGCCGACACCGGCGTCAGCAGGTCGGCGACGATCTCCTTGCAGACCGGCACGAACGTGCCGCGCCGCGCCAGTTCCTTGAACTCCTCAAACGACGTGATTTTCATCGGTGCTGAACTCCGAAAGCCGCTTCGAGCGCCGCCGCGCGCATGACGTCGGCCGACGGACGCGTGCCGGTCCACCACTCGAACTGCTCCTGCGCCTGCGCCACGAGCATGTCGAGGCCGCCGATCGTCTCGCAGCCGGCCGCGGCCGCGTCGCGCAGCAGCCGGGTGGCCGGCGGGTTGTAGATCAGGTCGTAGACGACGCGCCCGGTCGACAGGTCGGCCGCCGGCACCGGCGTCTCGTCGACGTTCGGGTGCATGCCGACCGGCGTGCAGTTGACCAGCAGGTCCCAGCGTGCCGGGCGCCGGCGGCCACGGTCCCGACGCTGCCCGACGACCAGCGCTGCGACGCGTCTCGGCCTGCGCTCGATCGCGGGCGTGGACCGTGACGCGCGGCACCCTGCGACGCGAGCCCCACCGCGACGCGCGCGCGCCGACCCGCCCGCGCCGAGGATCGCGGCGCGCCGGCCCGCCAGCGGCGACACTGCGCTCGTGCGAGCGGCCGCAGGAAGCCGGCGACGTCGGTGTTGCGTCGCCGTCCACCGTCCGCCGTCGATCCTGAGCGTGTTGATCGCGCCGACTCGACGCGTCAGATCGTCGGCCTCCTCGACGTGCTCGAACAGCGGCACCTTGAACGGGATCGTGACGCTGGCGCCCTTCAGGCCGATCGCGCGCGCGAACGCGACGAAGTCGTCGGCGTCCGCGGCCGGCAGCGGGAGGTACACCGCGTCGAGCCGGCCGCCGCGAACGCTGCGTTGTGCATCGCGGGCGAGACCGAGTGCGCGACCGGCGAGCCCGACAGACCCGTAGAGCGCCGGTACGCTCGGTGATCGACCGGAAACGGATAGTCGTCGCAGCGAGCGTCTGCGGCGTCGAGCTGCCCGACGCCGCTGACGCCGCCCGCATAGGTCCAGGCGACCCGAACCGGCCCGCCAGGACGCGCGTCGCAAGCCCGGCCTCGCCCATGCCGATCAGCACGGGCCGCTGCGCAGGCGAGTCGCTGACGCGACCCAGACGAAGCAGCGGCAGGCAGTCGCTCAGCCGTCGACGCCTTCACGGCGATCTTGATGACGTCCGCGCCGGTCGCGCGCATCGCCGCGCGCGCGCCGTCGAGGTCGGCCGGCACGCCGTCGAAGTCGTGCGACGACAGGACGATGCGCTTCGCGCCGTGCGGCAACGAGGTCGTCGAAGCCGGCCCGCCACTCGACGTCGACGTACTCGGCGCCGAGCGTCGAGCGCCTGCTCGCAGCAGCCGGCGCCGCTCGTCTTCGGCGCCCTCGAACTCCCCGCCTTCCCACGTCGGCCGGCAGGTGACGATGACCGGCCGGCGGCGGCCCGCGAGCGCGCCAGCCACGTCCGGATCGCCGACCGTGTCGAGGCGCAGCTCGACCAGGTCGGCGTCGGCGACGGCGTCGCGCCGCCGGCGCAGTTCGGCCGTCGTCGGCGCGGTCACGGTGACGCAGAGAAGCGGTCGTCACATGTCACAGGTCCAAAAAAAAAGCCTCTTCAACCGGTGGGCTGAAGAGGCTTGGAAACTCGTCGCGCGGTGGCAGGTCAGGCCAAGGCGGTTGCCTCTTCGGATGTGCTCCAATACCACCACGCCGACCGGCACACGGCCGCCGCGTTGGCGGAACGGCGCGAAGGTCAAGGGCATCCGGCCAGACCACAGGAGCGCACGGACGATATCAGAACGCTGACTCGGCTGTCAACGTGAAATGGCCATTTCTCCTTGACCAGTAAGCACTTCTCCTCTATAACCGAAATTGATTCCCATGCCAGCACGACCGTCTCGCCTTCGCGCTCAGCCTGTCGCCTTCTCGCGTTGTCAGCTCTGCGGGCCGCGACGCCGCAGATGCCGGTCACCGACATCCGGCCGGGGATGGTCGGCATCGGCCGCACGGTCTTCAACGGCACCCGGGTCGAGGAGTTCAAGGCGCACATCCTCGGCGTCATCGAGAACGTCATCGGCACCCAGCGCAACCTGATTCTGGCGCGGCTCGAAGGCGGACCGCTGGCGCAGCACCGGCGTCATCGCCGGCATGAGCGGCAGCCCGGTCTACATCGACGGGCGGCTGATCGGCGCCGTGTCGTACGCGCTCGGCAGCTTCTCGAAGGAGCCGATCGCCGGCATCACGCCGATCGAGGAGATGACCGACGCGACGGCGACTGAGCGCGCCGCGGCCCGCCCGGCGCGCGCGTCAGCGTCGAGTTCCCGCTCGACGCGCGACAACCTGCATGGCGGCGTTCCGCAAGGCGCTGAACTGGAACCGCCCGTTCGCCGATCGACCCGACGACGCGCAGCTCGTCGGCGTGAGCAGCGGCACCGGTATCGGCGGCGCGAGATTGGCCACGATGCTGCGGCCGATCGCGACGCCGCTCGTGATGTCGGGCTTCGAGCCGGACGTCGCCGACATGCTCGGCGCGGCGTTCCGCGATCAGGGCTTCGTTCCGATGGGCGCCGGCGCCGCGGGCGACAGCCGGGCGACATGCCGTTCGACGGCCCGCTGAAGCCCGGCGACGCCGTCGGCGTCACGTTCGTGACCGGCGACCTCGAGCTCGGCGCGCACCGGCACGGTCACGCACATCGACGGCGACCGCGTCTACGCGTTCGGCCACCCGATGTACAACCTCGGGCCGACCGAGTTCCCGATGACGCGCGCCTACGTCTACACGGTGCTGCCCAGCCTCTTCTCGTCGGCGAAGCTGTCGACGACGGGCGAGGTGATCGGCACGTTCCTGCAGGATCGCGCGACGGCGATTGCCGGCCGGCTCGGCGCCGGGTCCGAAGCTGATGCCGGTCACGCTGACGCTCGAAGCCGCAGCGCGGCGGCGAACGCCGCACGTTCAAGTTCAGCGTCGTGAGGGATCAGCTGTTCACGCCGCTGATGACCTACACGGCGCTGCTCAACACGCTCGGCTCCTACGAGCGGCAGTTCGGCGCGGCCACCTACGCGGTGCAGGGCACGGTGTCCAGGTGAAGAACCACGACGCCGATCACGCTTCGACAACATCTTCTCCGGCGACGGCGCCTCGTCGAACGCCGCCGGCCTACGTGGTCGCGCCGATCACGGCGCTGATCGAGCAACGACTACGAGAAGGTCGACATCGAGAGCGCTCGAGCTCACGGTCAAGTCGACCGAAGAGCCGCAAGACCGCGACGCTCGAGCGCGTCTGGATCGACGATCCGCGGCCGCGTGCCGGCCGCACCGTGCCGCTGAAGGTGCTGCTCCGCACCTATCGCGGCGAAGACGTGCTGCGCACGATGCCGATCGACGATCCCGGCGAACGCGCAGCGGCAACCTCGCGGTCATGGTGTCCGACGGCCAGCGCCTCGACGCAGGCCGAACAGCGCGAGGCGCGCCTGCCGCAGCCGCGCAGCGTGCCGCAGCTCGTGCGCGCGCTGAACAAGGCGCGCCGCAACAACACGCTGTACGTGAAGCTGCTCGGCTCGGACGCCGGCGCGGTCGTCAACGGCGAACTGCTGTCGTCGCTGCCGCCGTCGGTGCTGGCCGTGCTCGAGAGCGACCGGAGCGGCGGCAACTTCAACCCGCTTGGCAAACGCCACGCTCGGCGAATGGGAGCTGCCGACCGAGCACGCCGTCAGCGGCGTCCGGACGCTCACGGTGCAGGTCTCCTCGAACTGACGCGACCGCGTGCGCTGCATCCAGACGATTCACGCATGGCTACATTGCTCATCGCTGGCGCGGCGGGCGCTGGTCGCCGCCGCTGCTCGTCGCATGCGCGGCCGTCGCGCTGCACGGCTTCCTCCCCGAAGTTCTTCCAGGCCGCGACCCAGGCCGACTTCCTCAAGGGCGACGTCGAGAACCTGTCGGTCGACAGCCGCGGCCAGCTGCTCGCTCGGCCCGGCGACCGAGCTCGTCTACGAGACGCCGTCGCCGTTCCTCTGGACGGTCGTCCCGGCGCCCGACGGCTCGCTCTTCGTCGGCACCGGCAACGACGGCCGCGTGTTCCGGGTCGATCCGCAGGGGCAAAGGCGCGCCGTTCTTCGACGCCGCCGAGCTCGAAGTCCACGCGATGGCGCTCGCGCCAGACGGCGGCCTCTACGTCGGCAGCTCGCCCGACGGGAAGATCTACAAGGTCGATCGCAACGGCGCCGCGTCGACGTTCTTCGATCCGGAGGAGAAGTACATCTGGGCGCTGGCCACCGACGCCAAGGGCAACCTGTACGCCGGCACCGGCGAGAAGGGCGTCGTCTACAGGATCACGCCCGACGGCAAGGGCGACGCCGTTCTACAGACGAAGGCGACGCACGCGACGGCGCTGGCGTTCGACAAGTCCGGCAACCTGCTCGTCGGCACCGAATCGCCCGGCCGCGTGCTGCGCGTCGACGCCAGGACGGAAGGGGTTCGTGCTGCTCGACTCGCCGTTCCAGGAGATCCGCGCGCTGCGCTTCGACGACAAGGGCATGCTGTACGTGGCGGCGGTCAACGGGCGCGCCGAGCAGCGGCGACGCGCCGGCGATGCCCGCCGACTCGCAGACACCGGCTCCCCGGCGGCGCGATCGCCCGAGCGGCGCCGGTGCCCGTCCGTGTCGGTCTCGACCGAGATCACGTGCGGTCGTCGTCGACTCGCCGGCATCGTCGTCCGGCACCGGGCACGCGCGACGATCGACCGGCGGACCGCGAAAGGCGCGGTCTACCGCATCGCGCCGGACGGACTGTGGGACCAGCTCTGGGAGTCGCGCGACGACTCGCCGTACGACCTCGCGTTCGACGCCGAGCGGCCGGCTGATCGTCGGCACCGGCAACAAGGGCAAGATCTACCGGCTCGAAGGCGACCCGCTGCAGCCGACGCTGCTCGCGCGCGCCGGCGCCAGCAGGTCACGGCGCTCTACACGCGACGCGCGCGGCCGGCTGTACTACGCGACCGCCAATCCCGGAAAGCTGTTCCGCCTGTCGCCCGAGCGCGCGCCGAAGGGCACCTACGAGTCGGAGGTGCGCGACGCGCAGATGGTGTCGACGTGGGGCGCGATCAGCTGGCGCGGCAACGACGCCGGCGGCAGCACGCGATCGAGGTCTTCACGCGGTCGGGCAACACCGAGACGCCCGACGAGACCTGGAGCCCGTGGTCCGCAGCCTATACGGCGCCGAGCGGTTCGCCGATCACCAGCCCGAAGGCGCGCTACCTGCAGTGGCGGGTCGCGCTCTGAGCGGCACGGGCGACGGCCCGGTCGCTGACGTCGGTGACGCGCCGCCTACCTGCAGCGGAACCTGCGGCCGCAGGTCCGATCGATCACCGTGCACCCGCCCGGCATCGTGTTCCAGAAGCCGTACAGCACCGGCGATCCGGATCTCGCCGGATTCGACAACCAGACCACGCCCGATCGCCGGCTGGCGCAGGCAGCGCAGACGCGCAGCAGCGGCCGGCGTCGCCGACGCTCGGCCGCCGCACGTATCAGAAGGGACTGCAGACGCTCGTCTGGCGGGCCGACGACGAGAACGACGACGAGCTCGTCGTACGACGTCCAGTACCGCCGCGAGGGCGAGACGACGCTGGAAGACGCTGCGCGAGGACGTGACCGAGCCGATCCTCGTCTGGGACACGACCACGGTGCCGAACGGCACCTACTTCGTGCGGATCGTCGCGTCCGATGCGCCGTCGAACTCGCTGCAGACCGCGCTCGCCGGCGAGCTGGACAGCATGCGCGTTCGAGGTCGACAACACGCCCGCCACGTTCACGGTCGCCAGCGTCCGCGCGTGGACGGCGCCGCGCACGATCGTCACCTTCGACGTCACGCGACGATCACTCGCCGATCCAGAGGGTCGAGTGCTCGCAGGACGGTCAGCAGTGGCTGGCAGTCCGTGTTTCCGGTGGACGGCATCGCCGACTCGCGGTCGGAGCACTACGAGTTGGCGATTGACGGGCCGATCGGGCCGCGGGGGCTGACGCTGCGCGCCACCGACGCGATGAACAACGTGTCGACGTCACAGGTCGACGCTCCCGCAGCCGACCGATAGCACTGACGGTGTCCACCGCACGGCGCGGACAGCATGTCCGCAGTTCGCCTACTTCGGATCTGCGTCGGGCGCCGACCGGCGCGCGTCAGGCGATGTTCGCGACTGGGAGCGGGCGCCGCGGTGAACGGATCAGCTCCACGCGCCGCTTGCGCGGCGTGGGCAGCTCTACGCCGGTGACCGGCAGGTCGAGCGCCGCCTTGGTACCGCGGACCGTGGTGTGCGCGACCAGCCAGACCATGTTCACGCGCGACCGGGAGCCCGGCGACCCGCGCCGGCTCGAACCGCGCCACGCGACACCGCGCTCGCGCAGCGCTTCGAGCGGCTTCGCGCTTCGCGGCTGCCGGCCTTCGGCGTCGCGCCGGTGGCCGAGTGCAGCTCGAGGTTCACCAGCCGCCCTTCGCGCGTGACGACCGCCGACAGCGTGAACACGCGTCCTGCTCGCCGCTCGCGGAGGCGGTGGACAGGAACAGCTCGATCGAGCGTCGCGCGGCATCAGCATGCGCGCATCGACGACGACCGGGTTCGCGTTGGTGCCGGGCGTCTTCGTCGACGAGGTCGACTTCGCTGCAGCGACGCACGATCTGACCATGCCGGCGAGCGAGTCCGGCCGCTCGTGCGTCGCGAACCGCATCATGCTGAACATGATGACCACGCAGACAGGCGTGGCCGCCGCGGCGCCGACGCCGGCGTACACGAGGTGCATGTCGTCGAACATCGCGCGGAACCGCGACCGAGAACGACGCGTTCTCGCTCGGCGTGGGCGCGGCTGACGACGGTCGCCTGGAAAGCTCGCGGCTCTCCTCGGGCGTGACGACGCGTCGGCCCGCTGTGCCGCCGGACCGCATGAGCCGCGCGCAGCAGCCGCAGCTCCGCGAACGTGGTCGCGCACGCCGTCGCACCACTCGAGATGCGCGCCGACCGCAATCTGATCGCTGACCGGCAGCTCTTCGTCGTGAACGCCTGGAGCCGCCGGCGGGTCGCCGCGCAGGTGAGGACCTTCATGCAGTCCTCGCTTCCGCAGCTCGAGCCGCAGCGTCTGCCGCGCGCGGGTCAGGCGGGACTTCACCGTGCCCGACCGCGACGCCGAGCGAGAAACGCGATCTCCTCGTAGCTGAGGCCGTCGATCTCTCGCAGCACGATCGCCGTCCGCTGATCGAACGGCAGCGCGTCGAGCGCCTGATTGCAGCCGCGCCGCCAGCTCCTTCTGCGCGAGCATGCGATCCGGGCCGGCTTCGGCGCCGGACAGGAAATCGCCGTGCGCCGCGACGTGTGCATCGAGCGACACCTGATCGGCCCGGTGGCGCCGCCGCCAGAACCGGTGGCGGTTGCGCGCCTGGTTCACCGCAATGCGGTAGATCCAGGTGCGCAGGCTGACTGGCCGCGGAAGCGGTGAATGGTGCGGAAGACCCGGAGGAAGACTTCCTGCGAGAGGTCGAGCGCCTCGTCGCGATCGCCCAGCAGGTTCATCGCCAGCTGCACGACCATCCGCTGGTGCTCGGCCACGAGCTCGGCGAACGCGGTTTCGTCGCCGGCCGCGCACCGTTGGACGAGCGCCGCCTCGCGGCCGCCGAGTTCCGACCAATCCGACGACGCGCGCCTGCTTCACGCGAGATCATAGTTACCGGAATTTAGACCCCGACCGCCGCCGAAAGTTCCCGCCGCCGAGGCAGCCGCGCTAGCGATAAGTGCCGTGAAACGCGCAGTTGCGCCTGACGCTCTGCTCGCCATCGCCGCCGTGGGCGCGGCCGTGGCCTACCAGGTCCGCCGCCGCGAGCGCGGACTACCGGCTGCTCATCGCGCGCGGTGACGCCGCCCTGGCGGCCGACCAGACCTTGGCGCGCATCGAGAGCTACAGCGGCGCCATCGCCCTGCGGCCCGACTCGATGCTGCGCCCACCTCCGGCGCGGCGAGACCTACCGGCAGCCGCGGCGACTTCGACGCGGCCGCCCGCGACTTCCGGCAGGCCGCCTCCGCTCGACCCCACCGCCACCCGGCCGCTCGAAGAGCTCGGCGACGTGCTCTTCGACCAGGAACGATTCAGTCGCGCCGCGGCCGAGGTCTACGAGGCGCGCCTGCGGCTCGACGATCGCTCCGCGCCATGCCGCTACAAGCTGGCCCTCGCCCGCTATCGCAGGCCGGAACGGTCGACGGCGCGCTCGACCGCGGTCCGGCGCAGCCGATCGCGCCTCGACGACCAGTTGCGCCGACGCGTACTACCTCGAGGCGCTCTGCCTGCGTGAGATGGAGCAGCCCGACGCCGCCATCGCAGCGCTCTGGAGCAGCGCCGTCGACCGAAGTCGCCCGGCCTCATTCCGGCGCGCGAAGAGCTGGCCGATCTGTACGAGGCGCGGGCCGGTCGCACGAAGCAGCTCGAGCAGCTGCAGGTGCTCGCGGCGCTCGACCGCGGTCAGTCGAACGCCAGGTCGGCGATCGGCCTGGCCCAGCGCGCGCGCCGGCCAGCCGCGACCTCGCAGTCCTGACGCTGGCGAGCGCGCTCGAGCGGGCGCCGGCGATCCCGCACCGCTGCCTAGCCGCGCCCTGGGCGAGTCTGGCTGGACATCGCGGAGGCGCGTCACGATCGGCGCGACGCCTGCCGCAAGGCGCTCGAGGCGCTCGAGCGTGCGGCGTCCGCGCTCACGGCCACGAGCGAGGTGATGGCGCTGTACGGCCGCGCGCTCGCACTGCCGGACCAGCTCGAGGCCGCCGAGCAGGTGCTCCAGCAGGCGACGACACGCCTTCCGGTGGAGCCCGTCGCGTTTCTGCGACTACGCGGACGTCGCCGAACGCGCGCAACCACGTCGACGTCGGCGCGGACCGCGCTGATCGAGTACGGCGCGCTCGTCGCCGAGCGACCGCGACTTCGCCGCGCTGGGCCATCCGGATCGGCCGGTTGTCGCTTGCGGCACGACGACCCGGCGGCGGCCGTGCCCTGGCTCGAACGGCCGCGGCGGCGGCCCGCCGCCGGACGACGTGCTGCGCTGGCATCGCTCGCGGACGCGCAGCTGCGCGCTCGGACAGGCCGTCCGACGCGCGCGCGGCGGTCGATCGCGGGCTCGAGCGCTCCCGAGCGCACGCAGTCGGCAGCTGCTCGCAGCTCGACCGCCGGCTCGATCGTCCTCGCGGTCCGATCGACCTTCAGGAACTGACGGCCGGCCGTCGCGCTCGCTCGGGGATCGATGCGGTCGCGCAGGCCGTCGCCGAGGAAGTTGAATCCGAGCACCAGCAGCGCGATGGCGAGGCCCGGAAACAGCGTCAGGTGCGGCGCGTCGAGGATGTGCGCGCGCCCGCCGTTCAGCATCGTGCCCCAGCTCGGCGTCGGCGGCTGCACGCCGAGGCCCGAGAAAGCTCAGCGCCGCTTCGCCGATGATCGCGCCCGCCATGCCGAGCGTCGCCTGCACGACGACCGCCGGAATGGCCGTCGGGATGACGTGGCGCCACAGGATCCGCGCGCGTGCTCGCGCCGAGCGCGCGCGCCGCCTGCACGTATTCGAACTCGCGCGCGCGCAGCACCTGGCCGCGCACCAGGCGCGCGTATCCGACCCAGCCGATGATCGTCAGCGCGAACAGCACGTTCGCGAGGCTCGGCCCGAGCACGGCGACGAGCGCGATCGCCAGCAGCAGCCCGGGAAACGCCAGCAGCGTATCGATGACGCGGCTGATCACATCGTCGAGCACGCCGCCGAAGTAGCCGGCGATCGCGCCGAGCAGCGTGCCGACGACGGCCGACACGGTCACGACCGTGAGGCCGACGAGGAAGGAGATGCGCGCGCCGGCGAGCACGCGCGCGAGGATGTCGCGTCCGAGCTCGTCGAGGCCGAAGGGATGCGCGACGTGACGGCGCGGCCAGCCGCTGCGCCAGATCCTGGGCCGCCGGATCGAACGGCGTCGGCCAGCGGGCCGACGATCGCGGCGAACGCCGCGAGCCGACGATGACGGTGCCGACCCTCAGCATCGATCACTCATAGCGGATCCGCGGATCGAGAAAGCCGTAGAGCACGTCGATCAGCAGGTTCATCGACACGTAGGTGACCGCGATGAGCAGGATGCAGCCCTGCACCGCCGGGTAGTCGCGGGCGCTGATCGACTGCACGAGCAGCCGGCCGACGCCGGGCCACGCGAAGATCGTCTCGGTGATCACCGCGCCGGTCAGCACGGCGCCAAACTGCAGGCCGAGCACGGTGACGATCGGGATGAGGCTGTTGCGGAACGCGTGCTGCGAGCACCGCGCGCGCGCGCGACACGCCGCGCGCGCGCGCCGCGAGCACGTACAGCTCGCGCAGCTCCTCGAGCACGCTCGCGCGCGTCATGCGGGCGAGCACCGCCGCGAGCGGCGCGCCGAGCGTGATCGCCGGCAGCACCAGGTGCGCCGGCGTGCCGCGGCCCGACACCGGCAGCCACCCGAGCGCCACCGAGAAGACGATCGCGAGCAGCGGCCCGAGCCAGAAGTTCGGCATCGAGATGCCGACGAGCGCCAGCGTCGTCGCGGCGTGATCGACGCGTGTGCCCGCGCGCACCGCCGCGATGATGCCGAGCGGAATCGCGATCGGCACGGCGACGAGCATCGCCGCGAACGCGAGCTCGAAGGTGGCCGGCATCCGCTCCGGCGATGGCCGCGGTGACCGGCTGGTTGGTCCGGAGCGACGTGCCGAGGTCGCCGCGCACGGCGCCGCCGACAAACGAGCCGTATTGCGCGAGCAGCGGACGATCGAGTCCGAGCCGCGTGCGCAGCTGCGCGACGTCCTGCGGCGACGCGCTCTCGCCAAGCATCGCCTGCACCGGGTCGCCGGGGACCAGGTGAATCAGCGAGAACACGAGCGTGGCGACGCCGATCAGGACCGGGATGGTCAGGAGCAGTCGGCGAATCAGGAATCGCGTCACGCGGGGGTCAGCTCGAGCGCTATCTTCCTATTTGTGCGCGGCGGAAGCCAGGTTCAGACCACGACGTGGTCCTGCCGCAGACATCAGGCTTGCCGATCGGTGCGGGTCCACGCTCGCACGACTCGGTGTGCGAACGCGGGCTCACCCGTCAGCCGTTTCCGGCGACCCGTCGTCGATCCGCAAGCGGGCCATCAGCTTCGTCAGACCCTGCCGCGTGACCCCGAGCTCTTCGGCGGCGCGCGCCCGATGGCCGCCCGCGCGTGACAGCGCATCGCGAACGAAGCGGCGGTCGAAGGCGCGCCGGGCCTCCTCCAGCGCAAGCGGTGCCTCTGCGACTGTGTCGCCGACATGCGGCGGCAACGCCGTCGGCATCACGACCCCGCGCCGCGGCGATCGGACGGCCAGCGCCGCGAGCACGTTCTGCAGTTCGCGAATGTTGCCGGGCCAATCATAGCGGGCGAGCGCCGCCAGTGTCGCCGTCGAGAGCGTGGCGCGGCTGCCGATGCGGCCCGTCGCCTCGCGCCAGAAGTGCTCCGTCAGCAGCAGGATGTCGTCGCGGCGCGCCCGCAACGGCGGCAGCGCGATGCGAATGACGTCCAGCCGATAGAGCAGGTCCATCCGGAACCGTCCTGCCGCCACCTCGTCGCGCAGGTCGCGGTTGGTCGCCGCGACCAGCCGTACGTCGACGCGCCGGCAGGTGTTCTCGCCCACCCGGCGCACTTCCCCCTCCTGGATCGTGCGCAGCACCTTCGCCTGCGCGCGCAGCGACAGCTCGCCGATCTCGTCGAGGAAGAGCGTTCCGCCGTGTGCCTCCTCGAACACGCCCTGGCGTTCGCCGTGTGCTCCCGTGAACGCGCCACGCGCGTGCCCGAACAGTTCGGACTCGGCGAGGTCGTCCGGAAGCGCGGCGCAGTTCAGCGCGCAGAACGGCCGGTCGCGCCGTGGACTGCGCCGGTGCAGGAGGCGCGCGGCCAGTTCCTTGCCCGAGCCACTCTCGCCGAGGATCAAGACGGGAAACGGTGCGCCCGCGGCGCGGTCGATTGCGTTGCGCACGTCGCGTATGGCGGCACTCACGCCAATCAGGTCCGAGGTGCGCGAGGAAGCCGCCGCGTCGCGGCGCTGGATGGCGCCGCTGACCGCGGGCCCTGCGGCAGCCGCGCCGGTCGACAGCAGCATCGAAACCGCGTCGCCGTCCCACGTGGCGGCAGGCGGCCACCGCGCCACGAGCAGACCGATCACGCGACCCGCGTACCGCACCGGCGCACCGGCTTCGACCCGGTCTCCCGCCTGGTGCGGCATCACGAGCTGCCCCACGGCGTGGACCCGTGCCGCCATGGCCGCGTCGACTCGACCGCCGTCGCCAGCCAGCTGCACGAACTGCCCCTGATCCGACGCGAGGAAGGCCACGGCCGTGGCCCTGAGGCGCGCGCGAAGGCGTCCGGCGAGCGCCGTGAGCACGGCCGCGTCCTCCTCTGCCGCCTGGCAGCACTGCAACAGCTCCGCGATAGCCTCGGCGGCGACCTGTGCCTGAAGCCGTCCTGGTGCCGGGACGAGAAGCAAGAGCGCCTGAAACCCGCTCAGGGCCGCGCGCTCGCGGGCTGCCGCCTCCACGTCCGGTGCCCCGCAGGCATCGCGCAGGAGGTCGGCCCTGGCTCGGACGATGGGCGGGAGGCGTGAGGCGGAGAGCCGTGACAGGCGTGCAACGAGTACCGCGGCGAGCCGCGATGAGCCGCGGCGGCGCGCGATTTCGCCACGGAGCAGGTGCGCGCACAGGGCCAGCTGCGTGCGGCGCGACTGCCGGGCCGCGACCAGCGCTTCCGCGGCCGCCGTGTCGGCCAGCGTGCAGTCCCCCGCCGCGAGCTGCGCCATCGCCCACGCGTAGCACGAGGAGGCGACGAGGTCGGGCGCGTGGACCGCGCGGGCCGCATCCCTCGCCCGCGCCGACTCCGAGATGGCATCGGCAACCTGGCGACGGCCAATCGCAATCCGCGATCGCGCGACGGCAACCTTGATCGCGTCGCGCTCGGCCAACGGACCGGAGGCGTGCACCGCCAACTGCTGCCACGCCTCGTCGTAGCGACCCTGCCAGTAGAGGCAACGAGCGAGCATGCGGGCGGCGGTGACACGTTCCGGCGCGTCGCTGCTTGCCGCCGATGCGAGCACCGATTCGAGCATGGCCTGCGCATCGCTCAGGCGCCCGGCATCGGTGAGCACGCGTCCCGTGACGATCGCCACGGCACGCAGCAGGCGGCAGTCGCGCGCTTCCGACGCCCACGCCCGCGCGTCGGTCAGCACACGGTCGGCGTCGGCGATCCGGCCATGGCGTGCCAGCGCCTCCGCCAGTGCCACAGCACCTTCACCGGCTGACGTCCAGTCCCCCCGGCGTGCCAGGGCGGACGTGGCCTGCCTCGCCGTTCGCTCCCCTTTGGCGAGCCGCCCGCAGGCCAAAGCACCCCGGGCCGCCTCCAACTGCCGCCGCAGACGGGCCAGATCGGTCAGCGCAGGCCAGGCCTGCGACCGCCGGGCCCCCTTGGACGCATCGGCCGTTGCAGCTGATGGCGCTTCGAGCCCGAACGCCGCCGTCTGCTCGGCCGCACGGGAGGCGGCTTGCACGGGCACACTGCCCGGAACCGAACTCGCGCCCCAGAGCAGCTGCTCGAACAGCGCGGGACGCCCCCGAGCGCGCCGCGCAGCGTCCGCGACACGACGCGTCATGTGCGGCGAGGCTGGCTCCGGGCACACCAATGCGGCCAGCGCCTCGGGCGACCACTGCTGGAGCGGGATCGTATGCACGCGCGGCATCGTGTCGGCCCCTGCGAACAGCACCATGTGCGCGCGGGGATCGGCGAGTGTCGTCCGCAGGAGCGATTGCCAGCCCTCGTCTGCGCCGTCACGCGCAACGATCAACAGCGTGCGCCCTGTGAGAAGACGACGGATGTCGGGTGTCAGGGCACGCGGGCACACGGGAACGATGCCGGCCAGCCGCGCGGCCCGGGCCAGCACACCGATTGCGTCGGACACATCGCCCACTTGCTCTCCCCAGATCGACAATGCCACGGTGCGCGGCGCGGAGCGGCTGGCGAAGACGTCCGCCATTGCCGCAATGCGCCGATCCGGCTCTCGAGCGATGCCGAAGAGATCAACGGGCAAATCCGCCCCGCGCCCAGGCTCGCTGGTGGCGTCACCTGCGAGACCGGCCGACGCGTCGGGCACAGCGACCACACGCCCGCCGTACGCGGCGGCGCAGGCATCCCCCGCCATCGGCGTCAGGGACATCGCCGCCAGGAATCGATTGGCTCGCGAGACCACCTCCCGCGCCACCGTCTCGTTCCCCTGCCACTCGCCCGTCGCCTGCCAGGCTTCGAAACGCTGCGATTCGCCGACGCCGCCGTAGTCCAGCAGGCGCGCGGTGGCGACGTGATGCAACGACGCGAAGAACGCACAGCGACTGGCCCATCGCGTCTGCTCGGAGGCTCCGCCGGCGGCCGACCACACGAGGTGCACGCGTTCGCCCGACGCGAGATCGATCGCGTGTCCGCGATCCTCGAGAGCAAACCGATCGGCGACCAGCTGCACGTGCCCTCCTTCGGTGAAGGCGCTGCGCTGCAAGACCGCGACCGGGCCGATTTGCTCGGCGTACGCGCCGGCCCCGAGCCGGGCGCTGCAGTTTTTTCGGATAAAATGAACCACCGATGCTGCGATTTCTCACTGCAGGCGAGTCTCATGGGCATGCGCTCGTCACGATCCTCGAAGGAATTCCCGCTGGCCTCCCGATCGACTTCGACGCGCTCACCGCCGAGTTGCGACGCCGTCAGGGCGGGTACGGCCGCGGCCGGCGCATGGTGATCGAGTCCGACAGGGCGCAGGCGCTGAGCGGCGTGCGCCACGGCGTCACGACCGGCGCGCCGATCGCGCTGATGATCCCCAACAAGGACTGGGAGAACTGGCAGCGCACGATGGCCGTCGAGCAGCCGCCGACGGCGGAGACGCCGGGCGTCGATCGTGCGGCCGTCACGCGCCCTCGCCCCGGACATGCGGACCTCGCGGGCGTCGTCAAGTACGGCCACACCGACATCCGCAACGTGCTGGAACGCGCGAGCGCGCGCGAAACGGCGGCGCGCGTGGCCGTCGGCGCGATCGCCCGCCAGTTCCTCGAGCAGCTCGGCATCGCGATCGTGAGCCATGTGGCCTCGATCGGCTCGGCGTCGATCGGCGATCCGCTGGCTGTCACCTTCGAGGACGTGCAGCAGATTCCCGGGGACTCGCCGCTGCACTGCGTCAGCCTCGAGGTGGAACGCCAGATGATCGCGGTCATCGATGCTGCGCGGGACGCGGGCGACACGATGGGCGGAAGCTTCGAGGTGATCGCCCGCGGGGTGCCCGTCGGCCTCGGCAGCCACATCCAGTGGGACCGCAAGCTCGATGGCCGCCTCGCGCAGGCGCTGATGTCGATTCCGGCCATCAAGGCCGTCGGCATCGGCCGCGGCCCGGGCGTGGCCGATCTGCCGGGGTCGCGCATCCACGACGAGATCCTGCCGCTGGCCGGGCCGACAGCGCATCCGGAAGTGCCGGTGTCGCGCCCGACCAACAATGCCGGCGGTCTCGAAGGCGGGCATCACCAACGGCGAGGACCTGCGGGTCTCGGCGTACATGAAACCGATCGCCACGCTGATGAAGCCGCTCCGCTCGGTGGATCTGACGACGATGGCGATCAGCCCGGCCGCCATCGAGCGCAGCGACGTCTGCGCGGTCCCCGCCGCCGCGGTCGTCGGCGAAGCGATGGTCGCGATCGTCCTGGCCGACGCGGTCCTCGAGAAGTTCGGCGGCGACTCGTTGATCGAGGTCGCCGAGAACATCCGCAGCTTCCGCGCCCGGACGGCAGCGCGGTTCGCGCACGATTGATCCCGCAACCGCGATGATCCGTCCCATGCTGCGCTACGGCGCACCGGTCCTGCACGCACCGGCCTCGCCCGTGGCGGAGATCACTCCGGAGATCGACCGTCTCATCGACGACATGGTCGAAACCATGTACGCGGCGCCGGGCATCGGGCTGGCGGCGCCGCAGGTCGGCGTGGCGCTGCGGATCTTCGTCGTGGATATCTCGCTCGGCCGCGACCGACGGCGCTGATCGTCATGGTCAACCCGGAGTTCGTCGAGCGCGAGCGGGATGCAGCTCGAGGAGGAGGGCTGTCTCAGCGTGCCGGGCTTCAACGCCACCGTCGTCCGCCCCGCGCGCGCGGTCGTCAAGGGCCTCGATCGGCTCAGGCGCGGAGCGCGAGGTCGAAGGCACGGGCCTGCTCGCGCGCGCGTTTCAGCACGAGATGGATCACCTCGACGGCACGCTGTTCGTCGATCGGCTGCGCGGGATCAAGCGCGACCTGATCGTGCGCAAGATCCGGAAGCTGACGCGCGCCGGCAAATGGTGACGTCGCACCGGGCTGCAGGTCGTCTTCTTCGGGACGCCGGCGTTCGCCGTGCCGACCCTCGACGCGCTCCTCGCGTCGCAGCACCAGGTCGTCGGCGTCGTCACGCAGCCCGATCGGCCGCGCGGCCGCGGCCAGAAGGACGACGGACGCGCCGGTCAAGGCACGCGCCCGGGAAGCCGGCATTGCCGGTCCTGCAGCCCCGACGCTGAAGGATCCGGCTTTCGTCCAGGCACTCGCCGCGTTCGGCGCCGACATCGGCGTCGTCGCCGCCTACGGCAAGATCCTCACCGAGGCCGTGCTCGCCGTGCCGCGGCTCGGCATGATCAACGTGCACGCGTCGCTGCTGCCGACGCTATCGCGGCGCGGCGCCGGTTCATCGCGCCGTGATCGCCGGCGAGACGCGAAACCGGCGTGACGATCATGCGCGTCGTCAAGGCGCTCGATGCCGGCGCCGATGCTCGCCGACGGTCGACGCCCGATCGGACCGGACGACACGAGCGAGGAGGTCGAGCGCGATCTGGCCACGCTCGGCGCGGCCCTGCTCGTCGCCACGCTCGACCGTCTGGCGCTCGGGCCGATCGAGGAACGCCGCAGGACGACGCGCTGGCGACCTACGCCCGTCGGCTGACCAAGGAAGACGGCATCGTCGACTGGTCCGCATCGGCCGCGTCGATTCACAACCAGATCCGCGGCCTGCATCCCTGGCCGCATGCGCTCCGCTTCGTTGACGGCCGGCGGCTGATCCTGCTGCGCTCGACGTGGACACCGAGCCGCGACCGATGCCGCGCCAGGCACCATCCTCGCGGCGGAGGGCGACGATCTGCACGTCGCCACTGGCGCGGGCGCGCTGCACATCATCGAGCTGCAGGCCGAAGGAAGCGGCCGGTGACGGCGCGCGAGTTCCTTGCCGGGCACGCGTCTGTCCGCCGGGCTCCGTTTCACGGCGCAGCCATGATCGCGCCGGCGCGCGTCGCCGCCTACGAGATCCAGCGCCGGCTGCGTCGGGCCGCGCCGATCTTCCCACGGCCATCGCGCAGGCGCGCGACGACGCTTGCCGGACGAGCGCGATCGGGCGCTCGCGACCGAAATCGCCACCGGCGTGCAGCGCTGGCGGGCGGCCCTCGACCACTGATCGTCGCACTTCGCGCGGCGCCGCTCGATCGGCTCGATCCCGAGATCGTCGAGATTCTCCGCCTCAGCATCTACCAGCTGCTGCACCTCACCCGCGTCCCGGCGGCGGCGGTCGTGGACGATGCGGTCGAGCCTGGCGCGGCGGGCCGGCAAGCGAGAGCGCGGCGGGCCTCGTGAACGCCGTGCTGCGGGCGTGTCGCGAGGCCGCGCAGTCGCTGCCGCTGCCCGCGCGGCCGGACGAAGCGGACGATCGCGACCGCGACGGCCGCCCTGGACTACCTGAGCATCACGCTCTCGCACCCGCGCTGGCTGGCCGGCGCTGGCTCGACCGGCTCGGCTTCGAGACGAGCTGAGGCGTGGATGCGGTTCAACAATCAGCCGCCCCGCTGACGCTGCGCGCGAACCCGCTGCACGCACGACGCGCGAGGCGCTGCGAGCGTCGCCTGCACGGACGCTGATGTCGATGCCCGGCACGGCCGCTACGCGCCGGACGCGCTCGTCGTCGAGCAGGGCATCCGCTGCGCGCGACGAGGCGCACGCGGCGAGTTCGTGGTGCAGGACGAAGCGTCGCAGCTCGTGGCGCTGCTGGCCGGGCACCAGCCGGGACCGCGCGTGCTCGACACCTGCGCGTCGCCGGGCGGCAAGGCGACGGCGCTCGCCGCGACGCTGCCCGAGGCGCGGGCGCGTGGTCGCGTGCGACGTCCGCGACCGGCGGATGGCGCTGCTGCAGTCGCACGGTCGACGACCGCCGGGGCGGCGAACGTGTCGAGCTCGTGCAGGCGGACCTGCTGGCGCCGCTGCCGTTTCGCACGACGTTCGACACGGTCATCGTCGACGCGCCGTGCTCGGGCCTCGGAACGCTGCGCCGCGATCCCGACATCCGCTGGCGCCGCGCGAGGAGTCGGACCTCGCCGGGCTCGCCGATGCCCAGCGCGGCATGCTGCGGCACGCCGCCGACGTCGTCGCGCCGGGCGGGCGGCTGGTCTACGCGACCTGCTCCAGCGAACCGGAAGAGAACGAAGAGGTCGTCCGGTGGCTTCCTGCGCGCATGCGCTCGGTGTTCGCGCGCCGTTCCGGCGGGCCGCGCGCACGGCTCGATCGCTCCCGACACGTCGTTGACGCCGAGCGGCCATCTGCGAACCGCGCCGGATCTTCACGGCCTCGAAGGCTTCTTCGGCGCCGTCTTCGAACGAGACCGGCCACTTGTAGTACCGATCGCCAGCGTCTCATGGCCCTTCAGAACCCGCGTCTGGAGCGCGGGCAAGACTGCTCGTGCTGGTGCGGAGCGCTGATCGGCACCTACGTGCTGTTCGCGGCGGCGTCGATGCGGCTGGCGCTGCGGGCCCGCGAAGTGCAGGTGCCCGATCTCACCAACCGCACCGGCCAACGAGGCCACCGCGCATTGCCGGCCGATCTGCGGGCTGACGATCAGGGTCGACGAAGCGCGGCGCCCCGATCCGAAGATTGCCGGCCGGACGCGTCCTCGCCCAGGACCCGCCGGCCGGCACGACGGCGCGGCAGCAGCGCAGCATCACGGTCTGGCTGAGCGCCGGTGCAGCGCGCCGCCACCGTGCCGGTCCTGACCGGCGAGACCGAGCGGACCGCGCAGATGCGGCTGTCGCAGGACGGGCTCGAGCTGGCCGCCGTCTCGGAGATCCGATCCGCGACGCCTACGGCGTCCGACGTCGTCGTCGCGCAGGATCCGGCGCCGAACGCCGCCGGCGCCCGCGTCGCGCTGCTCGTGAACCGCGCCGAGCAGGCGGAGAACTACGTGATGCCCGATCTGATCGGCGTGAACGGCGAGCGCGCGGCGGACGATCCTGCGCGCGCGGGTTCCGCGTCGCCGATCGTCGGCTCGACGCCGTATCCCGGCGTGGCGGCCGGGATCGTCCTGCGCCAGAGCCCGCAGGCCGGCTTCCAGATCGCGCCCGGCGAGCCGATCTCGATCGAGGTGAGCCGGTGAACGTGCAGATCGCGCCGTCGATCCTCTCCGCCGACTTCGCGGCGCTCGGCGACGCCGTCGCGCGCCGTCGAGCGCGGCGGCGCCGACCTGATTCACGTCGACGTGATGGACGGCCACTTCGTGCCGAACATCACGATCGGCGCTGCCGGTCGTGCGATCGCTGAAGCGCGTCGCGCGCGTGCCGCTCGACGTGCACCTGATGATCAGCGACCCCGATCGCTACATCGACGCGTTCGCCGAGGCGGGCGCGTCGATGATGTCGGTGCACGTCGAGGTCCTGCCCGCACCTGCACCGCACGGTGCACGCGATCAAGGCGCTCGGCGTGAAGGCCGGCGTCGTGCTCAACCCGTCGACGCCGGTCGTGCGCGCTCGAGGAGATCGCCGGCGACGTGGACTTCGTGCTCGTGATGTCGGTGAACCCGGGCTTCGGCGGCCAGACGTTCATCCCGCGCAGCGAGTCCAAGGTCAGGGAGGTGCGCGCGCTGCTCGACCGCGCCGGCAACCGCAGCGCGCCCATCGAGATCGACGGCGGCATCGACGTCGGCAACGCCGCGCGCGTCGTCGCCGCCGGCGCCCGGATCCTGGTCGCCGGATGCGGCGATCTTCCACTCGCCCGACCCGCGAGCGCGCCACCCGCGAGCTGAAGGCGCTGCCGCGCGGCGCGCTCGACGGCTGGCGCCGGCTGCGCGTTGAACGCTGAGTCCGCATCGTCGCGCGTGCGCGTCCGCTACGCCGAAACCGACCAGATGGGCGTGGTCTACTACGCGAACTATCTGGTGTGGTTCGAGGTGGGCCGCACCGACCTGCTCCGCCAGTGCAGGCTGGACGCTATCGCGAGATGGAGCACGGACGGCTTTGCGCTGCCGGTCATCGAAGCGCACTGCGAGTACCGCGCAGCCGGCCCGCTACGACGACGAGCTCGACATCCGGACGACACGGGGCGCTGCTGTCGCCGGTCCGCGTGCGATTCGACTACGCGGTGGTCCGGGTCGGCGACGGCGCGCTGCTGGCCGGCGGGCACACCGTGCATGCCTCGCTCGACTCGGCAGGCAAGCCGCGCCGGCTGCCCGACCGCGTCCGCAGCGATCCTTCAGTCCGAGCGGAGTCGATGATGAACGCACTCGTGACCGGCGTGGCCGGCTTCATCGGCTCGACGCTGGCCGAGCGCCTGTTCGCAGACGGCGCCGACGTCGTCGGCATCGACTGCTTCACCGACTACTATCCGCGCGAATCAAGGAGCGGAACCTCGCCGGCTCCTGACGGACGGCCGCGGTTCCGGTTCGTCGAGAGCGCGCATTCAGGACGCCGACCTCGCCGTCGCTGCTCGCCGACCGCACGCACGTCTTCCACCTGGCCGCGCAGGCCGGGCGTCCGCAAGAGCTGGGGCACGCGACTTCACCGTCTACACAGTCAACAACATCGAGGCGACGCAGGTGCTGCTCGAGGCGTGCGTCGGGCAGCCCGCTCGAGCGGCTCGTCTACGCGTCGAGCTCGTCGGTGTACGGCGACGACGTCGCGATTCCGATGCGCGAGGACGCGCTGCCGCAGCCGGTTTCGCCGTACGGCGTCACCAAGCTGGCGGCCGAACAGCTCTGCTATCTCTATCACGTCAATTACGGCGTGCCGACCGTCTCGCTGCGGTACTTCACGGTCTACGGACCCCGCCAGCGGCCCGACATGGGCTTCCACAAGTTCCTGCGCGCGGCCATCGCTGCGGCGAGCCGATCACGGTGTTCGGCGACGGCGAACAGACGCGGGACTTCACGTTCGTGGACGATGCGGTGAGCGCGACCGTCGCTGCCGGCGACGCGCGGCGTCCCCGGGCGCGTGTACAATATCGGAGGCGGCTCGCGGGTCTCGGTCAACCAGGTGCTCGAGATGATCGGACGCGTGTCCGGCCGCGCAGCCGATCGTCGCCGTCGATCCGGCCGCAGAAGGGCGACATGCGGCACACCTACGCCGACACGACGCTGGCGCGCGCCGATCTCGGGTTTCGCGCCGACCGTCGACCTCGAAGCAAGGGCTGGCCGCGGAACATCGATGGCTGGTGGACATCCTGTGAAGATGACGCAGGTCTCTCGACGCGGCTGCGGCTCTGGCCTGGTCGCGGTGCTCGCGGCTGGCGTCAGCGCGGCCTGTGCGTCCGGCGGGCGGCGCAGCCGTGCCCGCCGGCACGCACGCAGCCCGATCAGTTCCTCTTCGAGCGCGGCAACGAGGCGCTCGCGAACGAAGAAGTGGCTGACCGCGCGCGAGTACTTCAAGCAGGTCAACGAAACCTACACGCAGAGCCCGCTCCGGCCCGACGCGAAGCTCGGCATCGGCGACACCTATCTCGGCGAGGGCTCGCCCGAAGCGCTGGTCCTGGCGATCGCCGAGTTCCAGGAGTTCCTGTCGTTCTATCCGACGCACCCGCGCGCCGACTACGCGCAGTACAAGCTCGGGCATGGCGCACTTCACGGCAGATGCGGGCGCCGCAGCGCGACCAGACCGAAACGCGCGAGGCGATCCGCGAGTTCGAGACGTTCGTCGCCCGCTATCCGAACAGCAGCCTGATGCCCGAAGTGCAGAGCCGAAGCTGCGCGAGGCGCAAGGATCGCCTGAGCGAAGCCGACTTCGAGGTCGGCCGCTTCTACTACCGGCAGCCGTGGTATCCCGGGGCCATCGACCGGCTGACGGCGCTGCTCAAGCAGGATCCGGAGTACACGCGCGACGCGACGGCGTGTATTTCTACCTCGGCGAAGCGCTGGTGAAGGTCGAACCGCGAGGCGGAGGCGCTCCGCTACTTCGAGAAGCTGCTCGCCGAGTTCGAGCAGAGCGAGTACCTCGCGGAGGCTCGAAGAGCGCGTCGAAGAGATCAAGGACAGCCGCGAAGACGACGTCCTGACGCTACAGCCGGCCTTGCGGTGCGCCGACTTCGTGCCCGACGGTGACTGTCGGCGCGACGGGTGTCGGCGACCAGCTCGCTGAAGCGCCGGAAGTAGTCGACCGCCGACACCAGCGCGGCGACCACCACAACCCACAGCGCGACCTGCCCGATCACGACGAAGCCGTGCAGGTGATCCTTGCCGAGGATCAGCGCGAGGATCGCCACCACCTGGGCGACCATCTTGATCTTGCCGAGCGGCGAGGCGGGCATCGCCACGCCGCGCGCGTGGGCGAGCGCTGCGCAGCGCCGTGACGGCGAACTCGCGGCCGAGATGATCGGCGACCATCCACGCCGGCGCCAGATCCATCTGCACGAGCGAGATGAACGCGGCGATGGTCAGCAGCTTGTCGGCGAAGCGGATCGATGAACTGGCCGAGCGCGGTGACCTGCTTGCGCCGGCGCGCGAGGTAGCCGTCGAGCCAGTCGGTCGAGCGACGCGAGGCCGAAGATCGCCGCGCCGACCAGCTCCTTGCGGACGCCGAAGATCATCCGCCCCTCGAACTTCGTCAGCAGCACCACCACGAGCAGCGGCACGAGGAAGATCCGCGTGACCGTCAGCGAGTTCGGAAGGTTCATGCGGCGGTTCCAGCCCATGATAACATCGGTGGTTGCGATGAAGGCGATCCTGCTCGCCGGGGGAAAAGGCACGCGGCTCCGCCCGCTGACCATTCACACCCCGAAGCCGATCGTGCCGATCTTCGAGCGGCCGTTCCTGCACTATCAGCTCGACCTGCTGAAGCAGGTTCCCGAGATCGACGAGGTCATCCTCAGCCTCAACTACCAGCCGCGCCGCATCGAGGAGATCTTCGGTGACGGCAGCGACGCCGGGCTCAGCATCCGGTACGTCGTCGAGCCGGCGCCGCTCGGCACGGCCGGCGCCGTGCGCTACGCCGGCGAGTCGCTGCGCGAGTCGGTCGTGGTCTTCAACGGCGACGTCCTGACGCGAGGTCGATCTCGGCGCGGTGCATCGCGCTGCACCGCGAGCGCAAGGCGAGGGCGACCATCGTGCTGACGCCGGTCGAGAATCCCAGCGCCTACGGCCTGGTCGAGACCGACGCCGCACGGCAACATCCAGCGCTTCCTCGAGAAGCCGAAGCCCGACGAGATCACCTGCGACACGATCAACGCCGGCATCTACGTCCTCGAGCCCGACACGTTCGACCGCATTCCCGAAGGACACGCCGTGGTCGATCGAGCGCAGCTTCTTCCCGTCGCTGATCGAGCGCGGCGAAACCTTCGTCGCCTACGTCTACCGCGGCTACTGGATCGACATCGGCACGCCGGAGAAGTACACGCAGGTGCACCGCGACATCATGGACGGCCGCTTCCACGCCGCCCCGTTCGCCGCGGCACCGGCGGGCGTGTGCGTGTCGCCGCAGCGCGCGGATCGAGGACGGCGCCATGATCGAAGGGCCCTGCTTCATCGACGAGGGCGGTGGTGAAGGCCGGCGCGCGGATCGGTCCCTACACCGTCGATCGGCCGCCAGTGCCACATCGAGGAGCACGCGATCGTCGAGCGGTCGATCGTCTGGTCCGAGACACCGGATCAGCCAGGAGGCGGTCGTGCGCCGCTCGATCCTCGGCCGCCACTGCCACATCGGCCGCAGCGCGTCGGTCGAGGACGGCGTGGTGCTCGGCGACAAGTCGGTCGTCACGGACTACAGCAGGCTGTAGGTAGTCGACAAGTCGTCAGTCACAGGTCACAATGTCAGACTTGCATCTGCCATGTCTTTGTCCCTCGAATCCCGACATCTTCAAGGCCTACGACGTCCGCGGCACCTATCCCGATCAGATCAACGAGGACGCCGCGCGCGCCATTGGCGCGGCGTTCGTCGCCTATCTGAAGGCGAAGCGCATCGCCGTCGGCCGCGACATGCGGCTGTCGTCCCCGGCTCTCGCGCAGGCGTTCATCGACGGCGCGACCTCGCAGGGGCGCGACGTCGTCGACTACGGGATGATCCCGACCGACATGCTCTACTTCGCGGTGGCGCAGCGACGGGCACGACGGCGGCGTCAAGATCACCGCCTCGCACAACCCGAAGCAGTACAACGGCATGAAGATGGTGCGGCGCGAGGCGTTCCCGCTGAGCGGCGAGGAGGGCATCTCCGACATCCGCGACATGATCGCCGCGGACACGATCGCCGCCGGCGGCCGCGCAGCCGCGGCACGGTGACGACGAAGGACGTGCTCGACGCCTACGTCGACCACGTGATGGGGTTCATCGATCCGTCGCTCGTCAAGCCGTTCAACGTCGTGCTGGACGCCGGCAGCGGGATGGGCGGCCTGGTCGCGCCGAAGCTGTTCGATCGGCTGCCCTGCCGGACGACGCGGCTCTGCTTCGAGATCGACGGCCGCTTCCCGAACCACGAGGCCAATCCGCTCATCGAGGAGAACCGGCGTCGACATCACCGAGCGTGTGCTGGCCGAGAAGGCCGACATCGGCATCGCGTGGGACGGCGACGCCGACCGCTGCTTCTTCATCGACGGCACCGGCGAGTTCATCTCCGGCGACTTCATCACGGCGCTGCTCGCCGAGGCGTTTCTGCTGAAGCACCCCGGCGCGACGATCATCTACGACCTGCGCGCCAGCTACGCCGTCCGGGACGTGGTCGCGAAGTACGGCGGCACGTCGCTGATGAACCGGGTCGGCCACGCGTTCTTCAAGCGGCGGATGCGCGAGACCAACGCGCATCTTCGGCGGCGAGGTCACGGGGCACTACTACTTCCGCGACAACTTCTACGCGGACAACGGCTTCATCCCGGCGCTGCTGATCCTGGAGCTGATGTCGAAGAAGGGGCAGAGCCTGCACGAGCTGCTGGCGCCGCTGCGCGGCGAAGTACTTCATCTCGGGCGAGATCAACACGAAGCTGCCGAGCATGGCCGATGTCCCGGAGAAGCTCGACCAGATCGCGGCGAAGTACGCGGACGGCGAACCAGTACAAGCTCGACGGCATGTCGGTGGAGTACCCGACTGGCACTTCAACGTGCGGCCGTCGAACACCGAGCCGCTCCTGCGCCTGAACCTCGAGGCGGACACGGCGGAGCTGATGGCGCAGAAGCGCGACGAGGTGGTCGGGCTCATTCGATCATGAGCATCGCGAATCGCGAATCGCGCTGATTGCCAAAGGAATTGCACGCCTCGCCCGCTCTGGTAGAATTCTTCGAGCGGGCGGGCTCGGCGGCGGCCGACGACTGAACGCTTTCGCAGGTTGACGATTCGCGATCAGCGCTTCGCGATCCTGATTGCGGGCTTAGTCCAATGGTAGTACAGAGGCTTCCCAAGCCTCGGACACGGGTTCGATCCCCGTAGCCCGCTCCACTACACCCTTTCAGCTCAAACGTTTACGGGGACCCCGTTCTCTGTCTCCACACTGTCTCCACGCATCACTGCAACTGTCTGGCACGCTGGCGGATCGTGGCGTGGGCAGCCAAACGATCGCCGGCACGGTGGGCGTGGCGCGGCATACCGTGCGGCGCCATCTGCGGCAGCCAATCGCGCCAGGGCGAAGGTCCGGCTGAACGCGCGCGACTGACCGACGACGCTTGAACTCGATCCGCTGCGCCTCCGCGCCGACCGCGCGCGAAGGCGAACGTCGCGGGCGTCGTGTGCGCCTTCCTCCACCGGGCTACTTGCCCATGAAGCCCTCGGTCAGCTCGATGCGCGTGCCCTCTGGATCGAGCACGTAGGCGATCTTCAGGCCGCCGAGTGCGGGCATCTCACGATAAGTGAGGTCGAACGTCACGCCGGCGGCCTCGAGCTTCTTGCAGAGGGCCTCCAGGTTCTTCACCTCGAACCCGATGTGATCGAGTGAGCGGCCCTTGGTGGGCGCCTGTGGCGCAGGCGCCTTCAGGAAGTCGGCCTCACCGCCGGGGAACATGGCTGCGGGGAAGGTACCGCGCATCCCTTCAACACCGCCGAGCATCTTGACGTACCAGGCGCGCTGCGTCTCCTGAGCGGGCGTCGACAAGTGGAAGTGATGGAACGCAATGGGTGTCGAGAGCGCGGTGTCCTCGGTGAACTCGACCCGCACGCCCTCGGGGAAGACGGCGATGATCTGTTTGGCCTGGACATTGTCCATCGCGAGCGTGAGGCCCGCCGCGGCAAACTTCGCCTTGATCGGGGCCAGCTCCTTCACCTTGAAACCCACGTGGTTCACGGTGGAGCCATCGGAGCCGCCGGTCGGTGGTGTGCGCGACTTGCCGAGCACCACCATGACGCCGGGAAAGCTGATGAGTTCGAGCGAACCCGTCGCGGTGACGCGACCGCCCAGCATCTCGACGAAGATTTTCTTGATGGGTTCGGGGTCGTTCACGAACATGTGGAAGTGACCGGTGGTCAGCCCCTCGGCATTGTAGGGGGCGAGTTGGGCAAACACCGGGTTGGCGGAGACGACAACGAGGGAGGCGAGCAGAAGGAGGATTCGCATGCGCGATAGGCTACCACCGCCCGGCGCCGTCGAAACATCAGTGAGCGTTCGCTTGCGCCGATGAAGCACAATGCGCGACAGCAGCCATCCTCAAGGGGGGCTCAGGATGTTGGGGTTGATCCGATCTGGTGGACGGGTTAGTTGGTCACGTGAGCGGCTCGTCGTTCGAACTCCGCCGGACTGCGTCCGTCCCGTCCGCTAAACTCTTCCCCATGGCCGACGCTCGCGACATGTCCCGCCTTCGAATCACGGCTCGCGGCGCCGCCGCCTCGGCGATCGTCGCCGGTTGCCTGGCGGTCGCCCGTCCGGTCAGCGCGCAGAGCAATCAGGCTTACCTCTCGCTTGGAGCCGGGGCGACTTACCTGTCCGGCGGCGCTGAATGGCTAGTGATCCGTACGCCGGTTGCGATCGGCGCCGAGTTGGGCGCCGGCAACCTGCTCGTGGCGTCCCTCGCGGCTTCGTACCAACCCTTTGCCCGGCAACTCCAGCGCAAGGTGCATCCCTTCCTCCGCGTGTCGCTCACCGCCGTTTCGAGTAGTCCGTACACGGCGGAGTGCGTCGGTCTTGGCGGTGGCCTGGCGTACTGGCCACAGTCGCGACGTGTCGGTCTACGCGTTGAGGCGGCCAAGCTCTGGCCGGCATTTGACGAAGACCCGAGTCCTCCTGGCGAGACGTTCGTGCCTCGTTTGTGGACCCTGCGGGCCGGCGTCGCGTTTGGTTGGTAGGGTACTTGCCGAACAGGACAGGTTGACGCGGTTGCTACGAGTAGTCGTCCCGTATCGCGAAGGGTTTACCGATCCGCCCCAGGTCGCGGATCGCGCGCCGTTCGGACGCTGTGCCACCAGTTTGAGAAAATCTGTCGCCTCGTGCCGACGAAGTAGCAGGGCGCTCGCCTGGTAAGCGCGCCGGCCGGGGTTTTGTTAGAGGCTCTAAGGAGAACCATGAAGGACGATGCCCACACCAGACCGACAGGCGACGCGCCAGAACCGCTGTACGACGTAGATGTCCCGACACCAACGCATGCCGAGCGCGCGCGAACGTTGGTCGGTCAGATTTCGACCGGGACCCTGTGCACGCTGGCCCTTGAGCCGCAAGGCTATCCTTATGGTTCGTTCGTCACCGTTGCCTTTGACAACGGAAACCCAATCTTCCTCATCAGCGGACTTGCCGAGCACACCAAAAACTTAGAGCGGGATCCTCGCGCGTCGCTGCTAGTGGCCGAGGGCGGCTCAACAGATCCGCTCGCCAACGGCCGCGTCACGATGCTCGGGCCCTGTACTCGCGTCGACGGGGAGGGCGGCAGCGCGCGTGCCGCATTCTTCGCCGCCCATCCGAACTCCACTTACTATGCTGACTTCCGAGATTTCGCGTTCTGGAAGCTGCAGGTGGAGTACGTTCGGTACATTGGGGGCTATGGGCGGATGTCGTGGATTAGCCAGGCCGACTGGCAGGCTGCCGAACCGGATCCCCTCGGTCCGACGGCCGCCGACATCATTGCTCACATGAACGCCGACCACGCCGACGCCATGGTGCTTTACTGTCGGGTCTTTTCGAAGGCAACCGACGTCGCCTCCGCCAGCATGACGGGCGTTGACAGGTACGGGTTCGATATGTCGGCGATGACCACACAGGGACCACGACCGGTCCGCCTTGCATTCCCCAGGCCGGTCAGCACGCCGGAGGAGGTGCGCGCCGCTCTGATCTCGATGCTGAAAGACGCCAGGTCCAAAGTAGGCTGAGGAGTTTCTGAACTGCTGGAGCGCGTGCCCGATTGCCTGACGAATTCTCCTGCGGGCATAGGTCCTCAGTAACGCCGCAGTGGTGACCGGTCTAGTCCCCAGAAGCACAACTTCAGCGGCGGATTGTTCCCAATGCGGCTCACCGCTCGACTGCTCGTTCCAGGAATGGTCTGAACTAAAAGGTGGGCCCACCACTTCACCTGCATACGGATCGTGACGGGTGGTTCTTCGTCAGAGAAGGCGACTTTAAGTTTCAGGTCGCCGATGAGACCATGCGCCTCACGGCCGGAGATTCACTGTTGGTACCTCAAAACACGCCGCACGCCTTCGTGAAGACAAGTGAAGGAACCGCACGATTGATCGTGATGCACTAACCTCGGTCAGAGAGCACGTTCCTGACGAATGAAATCGAATCTCGCTGCGAAATCGAGTGGCGCGACGGTCGTGGCCGCCAGTCACCGGGTGCGATTCTGTGTGCAACGCGGTCTCAGCTTGGTCAGCGGCGCGCGGCACTTCGGCCGGTTGCATCCTGTGGAAGCACGCCCGGCATCTCCATTGCGTTGGTTGTCCTGTAAGATGCGGCTCTCGTGGGAGGCGTATGGCGACTAGTTGGCTGTTCACTCGGAATGATGAGAGCGTCTATATCAGCCGTGCTGGGCAGCACGCGATCGTCATCGCTGGCCCCGGTCAACGGCGACAACAGTTCGAGTTCGATGACGAAACAGCGATTGAAGAATACCAGCGGCAGGTTGCAGACCGAATGGCATCCGGAGGCTGGATCTTGTACGGGGTGGACCGGGAGCGACGCAGCCGCGAGCGGGAGGTCTCTCAACCGTTCGGACCTGACCGGCGTCTGAGAAACTGACGATTGCCGAACGGGGGCATGGCGCTCGAGCCTCGTTCAGCGGTTTTGTCCACGCCCGTCGCCCAGTACTGCATTTCGCCCTGCCGGCGTTATTGGCCGGTTCTCACATGGGCCGCCGATGTGACTCGAAGGCGATCGTTGCTGCCGCTCACGGTGCCAGTTTCCCCGGCAGGGCGCCGCACCCGTAGATCGGACCCTCAATGACAGATTTCGTTTGTCCGGAGTGACCATGGAACCAGAGCAGCTTCTGCTCCTTAGCACCAAAGTCGTGAAGGACCTGAAGGACTGGACTGAGGCGGTCTCAGCCCGCAATGGCCTCACCGCTGAACAACTCGTTGTGCTCCGCCACGCTGCAGAGATCATCGAACGGGCGACGTTCGACAGCACTCCTCCGCCACAGGCCTCCTAGGTTGTTCCCGCCGTCCGCGAATTGTCCGGCTGTTTGAAATGCCTGGCTATATCAGATCAGCGGGCCGCCGAGATCTGACCACGATTGACGGACCCAAGAGCGCAAGCCCCCCGGTACCCGCTTTGCCTGCCTGATAGGACATGGACGACCAGAAACCGCCCAGCGACTTGGATCCCTCAGAAGTGACCGATTTCGAGAAGCACGCGCCTCACGAGGAGCGTGATCACGCTCTGACAAAGGCCGACCCGAATCGAGTTCGGCAAGAACGCGGCAATCGGGGACCTGAAGAGGAACCCGGCTTCGGCCAGGGCGCCTGAACCGTTCTCTTCGCAACGTGAATCGCTGATTGCCAGCTGCTGATACGACTGCGCACGAGCCATCGCGGCAACCAACGTACGCCTCTGAGGGCTGACACAGGAGGTTCTCATGATGAACAGACTGGTCGTTGTGGTCGCGGTCGTGGCGATACACAATCCGTTTCCCCTTCCCGCCCAGGGCAAGACGAATCTGGTTCTCGATAAAGTGA
The DNA here is from genome assembly GCA_963748265.1 of uncultured Acidobacteriota bacterium. GTDB lineage: Bacteria > Acidobacteriota > Vicinamibacteria > Vicinamibacterales > CAVVIG01 > CAVVIG01. The sequence continues at coordinate 346,134 of CAVVIG010000014.1, forward strand.
CCTCCGGACTGGTGGCGGCGTTCAATGCCGAGGACGCGGCGAGAGCGGCGCTGCTATACGCGGAAGATGCGGTCCTGATGCCGGCCAACATGCCGATGGTCAAGGGCAGGACGGCTATCGAGAGCCACTTCAAGAAGGAGTTCGCGGCGACCGACATGACGCTGCAGCTCAAGCCGATCGAGTCGACGATCGACGGCAGTCAGGGATTCGGGAGTGGGACATCATCCTTTACGCTCAAGCGCGGCGGGGCGTCACAGACAGTCACCGGCATCGGAACGGTCGAGACAGGCAAGTATGTCCTGGTGTTCAAGCGAGTGGGGACGGACTGGAAGATCGCGTATGACATCTTCAACAGTGACGCGCCCCCGCCTCAAGCCAAATAGGAGCACGGGCCACCGCGACCCGAGTCGTCCGACGCGGATTTCGATGCTCCAGGAGTGCCTAGGGGTCGTTGCTCCGATACGCAGAACGCGAACATCCTCGCCTTCGTCCGGCCACTTCGGTGGCGTAGACTCTCTCGCCCTGACGTTCACGATGCAGGACGCTGCCACTCTCCTCGAGTTTTACGCCAACTGCAGTCTAGGGTGGATGGAGAGTGCCAGGACACCTGGGGGCACTGGGACAGAAGCTGCGCCAGGATGGAGGTGTACTGTCGCGAGCTATACCGCAAGGGGTCACAGTCCCGCGCCAGCGGCTTGCCATCGCGTCGCGCAATAGAGTCGCCATCGCCTCACGGTTCTCGGGTCGATTGCCTGCGGAGCGTAGTCCAAGAGCGTGAGGCCCACTGCGTCCCGCAGCGCCAGGGGCAATCAACAGTCGGGGCACTCTCCCGTAAGCGCGGCGATCAGCAACGGCGTTCCCGCACCGCGCACCGGCGGCCGAACTGACGCCAATCCCACAGTCTTGTCTCCTCGATGACTGCTGTCCCTTTTCCACGGCCACACCGTGCGGGACGGCTGAACGCGAGGTGGGCTTGACCGATCTGGTGGACGGATTAGTTACGCCGCATGTGCGGCCCGTCGCCCGAATTCGGCCTGGCTGATCTGACTCAAGGTGGAATGGCGGCGCCGCGGGGGCGCGTGTCCAGCGCGCCGAGAACCTCCGGCCGCTCGACGTAGCAGAGATGCCAGCAGGGCGGGATTGATCAGACGACCCTCCCCTCCAACGCGGCTGAACCACGGGATTGCGAGTGGCCCTGCGCCGCGGGACTGAGCCGCTTTCGCGACATTCTGCGCATTGAGGGATGAACCATCACGCAGGAGGAGCCAAGTGAGACACCGACACATCGCCACCATGCTGATCGCGGTTCTCGCAGTTACGATCGTCGCGGGGGCCGAGGCCCAGTCCACTGCCGCCGAGGTCGCCAGGGGAGGGCGCGCTGGGACAAGCGCCACGAGTGCCGACCGTACCGGCGTCAGCGCGTTGCGCTGGATCGACAGGCAGGCGAATCTTATCGACGCAGCAGCTCCTGCTGCTCCTCAACAAACGCCTTCACCAGTGCCGAAGCCGCGAGATTCGGTGTTGAACGGCGTAATCATCGGGGCCGGAGTCGGAGCGCTTCTCGGACTAATTCCCGATCATTACGACGATTGCGAAGAGTGTCATGACTCTCTATACGTGTCGATCGCGGTCGGTGCCGGCGTCGGCTTGATAGTCGATCTTCTTCGTCACCAAGAGCCTTCCCCTCGCACGGATGATCGCGTGCAACTCCGCCTTGTGGCAGGTCGAGGGACCGTGGGTCTTCGTGGCAGGCTCGACTGGCGTTAGCCAGCCGAGCCGACTTTGGCTGGTACCTGTTGTCCGGTTCAGAGGCGACTGGCCAGTGTTCCGGAACTGGTGGGCCGTCTTGCGCCGCTAACCCTGCACCGGCGGAGCACTGGTGTCTACCCTCGTGTCGGGCGCCGGCTTCACCGACCAGACCCCACCAGCGGACGCGGCGCACCGCCTGTCAGCGACTTCGGGCTTACACATTTGCCTCCGGTATTTCAGTCCTGAAATTAATCCGTGCAGCAGCGTGCCAGTCCAACACAGCCCGTACTGCTCAGCTCGGCTACTCTGTTTCAGGAGGGTCGGAAATGCCGGAGGGTACGATTGCACGGCTGTTGATGGACAAGGGTTTCGGTTTCATACGCGATGACAGGGGCACCGAGCACTTCTTCCATCGGAGCTCGGTGAGGAACACCGTCTTCGAGATGCTGCGAGAGGGACAGCGCGTTGAGTACACTCCGGAGGATACTGGGAAGGGTCCGCGGGCTGGCAACGTGCAGCTCATAGAGGACTGATTACGACACGCATTCTCACAACATCGCTTGACGCTGCACAGATCGCTGGCGAAGCAGACGTTGGCGAACCTGTCATTCCTCCGAAGTCAGGCTCACGTCATCGATTACCACGTAGCCTGGAGCTGCTGGTGAGTACATCCACACGCGAATGGTGTCACCCGCCTGCGCCGTGAATGTCATGACGTACGGCTCGCCGTAGTTGCGCCAGCCCCGTGGCTCGACTGCGGCGCTCGTGGCAGGCGTCCCGTTGACATTCGCACCGACGAGGCCGCCGTCGCGATCGGCGGTCGCGTGGAAGGTCAACGTGTACGTGCCGCTGCGGTATGCCTGCACCTCTGTATGAATGCCGCAGTCAAGGTGTGCGGGAGTCCAGCACGCGCCGTTGTAAGTCCCGGTCCGCGGTTGGAACGACTCCACGATCGCAGCCGTCTGGCGGTACGGGTCGTCCGACACCCACTTCGAGAGGTAGCCCGTCTCGAAGCCGCCATCGATCAGGAGATTCGGAGCGGGCACCTGCCTCACACGATCGAAGATCGCGGTGTTCCATTCCAGCGAGTGGCTGCTGACGCCCAGTGAGGCCAGAACCGCGGGGCGCATGGACAGTGTCACCTCCCCCACTTCTGTCCACGCCACCGCGTCCGCCGACACCCAGCCCGTGAAGAGGTCGCCTGTGCGCACAAGTTTCAGCCAGGGCTCCTGAACGGGCGCAACGGCACCGGAGAGATACTCGACGTCCAGTCCCGGAAACCCTTCGGGCATCAGGCCGCGCCGCGCCATGAATTCGATCCCGCCGTCCGGCTTGAGATCCAGGAGGACGTGCGGGTACCACGGGTAACAGCATTCCCGCATCATCACGCCGGCCTTGGCGTACGGATCCGTGCTCGACTGCGCCCGCACGCGGGCGACGATCTCGCCGTCGCCGTCCAGATGGCGCGAGATGTAGTGGCCTCCGTCGTACGATCCCCAGAAATCCTGGTTCCCACTGACGACGGACGAGCCGTCGGTGACAGTGGCGTGGGTGTCGCAGTAGGCCGGTCCGACGGGTGGGTCGCCGAAGGGACAACGTGAGATCCAGGGCTCCGGCAGTGCGGGTTCCAACTCGTAATCGATCCTCGCGACAACCCAGGAGGTGCCATCGGCCCCCGTAGACAGGTACACCTTCGCCGCGCCGTTGCCCGAGAGCCCGACCTGTTCCGCATCTGCGCTGAAAATGCCCGATACGTTGAACGGCGCGGTCACGAAGCCACATCCCCCGTCGGGAATGGCGCACAGATCGACATCGCGTGGCGGCAACGTCACCGCGCCTGCGAGCGTGATCGAGAGGACATCGATGTCGCCGACCCGCGGGCGAATGGCACCGTCGAGCGTGGCGTGGCCGGTCAGCCTGCTGCCTATCCACTGCGCGCTGAGATCGACGACCGTTCCTGGCGCGCACCCCTGGGTCGTGTAGTCGCACATGGCCGCCCCGAACACATCGGGCTGCGCGAGCATTTGCAGCTCGGAGTCGGAGGAGAACGGTGGCAGGCCGTGGAAGGTAAAGCCGCGACTCCCTCCGAGGTTCACGCCGAGCAGCTGCGGCGTGTACATCCAGATATACCCACGGGTGACCGTGACGTCCTGCGCCGCGGCGAGCGCACTCCACATCACCGTGGCCGCACACACAATCGACAACGGCTTCCAACGGCACGTCCAGCGGCGCTGCGTAATCTTCATGACCGTCTCCACGAACTGACGCGGGGGCAGATCGCATGCAGGCGGCCTGCCGCGCGCCGTCGCGCACTGGCGCGGACAATCAGCTTGCCCCATATTCCGCCCTGACGCGGCGTGACAGTTGTGAGCGGCTCTACGGCCCACCGGCTCTCGCGCGAGCTCATCACGCGAACCACCAGGCGTAATCTGATCAGCTGTGCAGCGCTGCCTTCATCTGCGGTTGCGGGATGCCGCACCACGGCATTCGGCCAAGGCCCCGCTTCGGTGTCGGCTGGCGCGTGTGACAATCGAAGCCCGGAGTATGCGATGGATGGTGTGTGGACTCGGATCAAGCTCGCGTTCGCGGCGTTCTTCACGATTCTGTTCAAAGGGCGTCTGCCATCAGCCCTGCAGACGACCAGCGCCGAGCCGCCGGCGCGTACCGACTCGGACGACGCGCTGAACGCTGCAGTGCAGATGCTTGCGCTGCTGCAGCGGGAAGGCCGGTTCGTCGACTTCGTGCGTGAGGACCTGGCGACCTACTCGGACGCCCGGATCGGCGCAGCGACGCGAGACGTCCACGCCGGGTGCCGCCGGGTGCTCGAGCGCTACGTCACGCTCGAAGCGATCCTGCAGGGACGTGAAGGCGAACCGATCACGGTGGGGCGCGATCAGCAGATCGACCCGGCCGCTCTCCACCTCGTCGGCAACGTCGTCGGACAGCCGCCCTTCCGGGGCACACTGCTCCATGCCGGCTGGCGTGTGGTGCGCGTCTCGCTTCCGCCGCTAGGGGCCAGCGGCCGCACCGTTGTCGCACCCGCTGAAGTCGAGGTCGCGTGACGCAAATGCGCGAAGCGACCTATAGCGTCGGCATCGACCTCGGCACGACCAATTCGGCGATGGCCTGTACCCACCTCACGTCGGACGACAGCCGCGGCATCGAGGTCGTCGCGATCCCGCAGCTCGTCAACCCCGGAGAAGTCGCCGAACGTTCGCTGCTGCCGTCCTTCCTGTACGTGGCCGGCGAGCTCGACTTCCCCGCTGGGAGCCTGGCCCTCCCGTGGACCAGCGGCGACGAACGGTTTGTCGGCGGAGAACTCGCACGTACACGGGGGGCGGAGAACCCTTCGCGGCTCGTGACGTCGGCGAAGTCGTGGCTGTCGTACGGCGGCGCGAGCCGCACGACGCCGATTCTGCCGTGGGGCGCGCCGTCTGAGGTATCGAAGCTGTCGCCGGTCGCGGCTTCGGCTCGCTATCTACAGCACCTTCGGCATGCATGGGACGCGCGCTTCTCCGCGCAGGAGACAGCGCTGGCGCTGGAGCGACAGGACGTCCTGATCACAGTGCCCGCGTCGTTCGACGAAGAGGCGCGGGAGCTGACGCTTCGTGCGGCGGTCGAAGCGGGGCTGCCTCACGTGACGCTGCTCGAGGAGCCGCAGGCCGCGTGCTACGCCTGGATAGAGAGCGCGGGCGACGGGTGGCGCGGGAGGCTACGCGTCGGCGATCTCCTGCTCGTATGCGACGTCGGCGGCGGTACCACCGACTTCAGCCTGATTCTCGTCGGCGAGCACGAGGGCGTTCTCTCGCTCGAGCGCGTCGCGATCGGGGACCACATCCTGCTCGGGGGCGACAACATGGACCTCGCCCTTGCGCGCGTCATGCAGCAGCGCCTGCAGGACGATGGCCACCGGATCGATACGTGGCAACTGCAGACGCTCTGGCACCAGTGCCGCGTGGCGAAGGAAATGCTGTTCGCGCATCCCGATCAGGACTCCTACCCGATCGTCGTGCTTGGGAAGGGAACGCGGTTGATCGGTGGAACGATCCGTGGCGAGTTCAGTCGCGACGACCTGAATCAGGTGCTCGTCGACGGCTTCTTTCCGATTGTCGAGGCGAGTGAGATGCCGACCCGGCGCCGGCACGCAGGGCTCCAGGAACTCGGGCTTCCGTACACCGCAGATCCGGCCGTCACCCGCCACCTGGCGCGCTTCCTCGCGCGACAGGTGGCCGGCGGACCTTCGGCAGCCGCGGTTCGACGCGGACCGAGCGGCTTTGCCTGCCCCACACACGTGCTCTTCAACGGCGGCGTGATGAAGGCCACGTCGCTGCGCGCGCGCATCGTCGACGTGCTGAACGGCTGGTTGATGCAGGAGGGGTTCGCTCCGCTCGACACGGCACACGTACTCGACGCCCCGGATCTCGATCACGCCGTCGCGCGCGGAGCGGCGTACTACGGGCGGGCGCGAGCAAGCGGAAAGGGTGTACGTATCCGCAGCGGCGCCTCCCGCAGCTACTACGTCGGCATCGAGAGCGCGCTGCCCGCGGTGCCTGGCTTCGCCGCGCCGATGAAGGCGCTGTGCGTCGTTCCCTTCGGGATGGAGGAAGGCACGAGCGCATCGATCGGCGGGCGCGAGTTCGGCCTGTCGGTCGGCGTCCCGGCTGAATTTCGCTTCCTCAGCTCGACGATTCGCAAGAGCGATCCGCCCGGTTCTATCATCGAGGACTGGGGCGACGAACTCGAGGAACTCGGGCCGCTCGAGGTGACGCTGGACGCCCATACGGCCGGCGCGGTGTCGAATGGTGGCGAGGCAGTCGTGCCTGTCACACTCGAAAGCCACGTGACAGAAATCGGCACGCTCGAACTCTGGTGCAGCCAGAAAGACGGCGACCACCGCTGGAAGCTGGAGTTGAACATCCGCGAGGAAGCCCTCGCGTGAAATGGCGCCGCCCGTCTTTCTGATCGGGATCGATCTCGGCACGACGAATTCGGCTGTGGCCGCGGTCGATACGCGGATGCCCCTTCCGCGCGTCGAGCTGTTCATGGTTGCGCAGCTCACAGGCCCGGGAAGCGTGGAGCCCCGCCCCGTGCTCCCGTCCTTTCTCTACTTCCCCGAGTCCGATGAACTGGCGCGCGAGGCGATGGCTCTGCCCTGGGATCCCGCTCCTCCCGCGATCGTCGGCACGCTGGCGCGCGACGCCGGCGCGCTGGTGCCGGCGCGGCAGGTGGCGTCGGCCAAGTCATGGCTGGCGCACCCGGGAGTCGATCGACACGACGCCTTTCTGCCGTGGGGCAGGAGTGAATCGGGGCCGCGCGTGTCGCCGGTCGACGCGTCCGCCCGGTATCTGATGCACATGCGCGACGCGTGGAATTCGGCGATCGCGCAGGGGAACGACACGCTGCGTTTCGAACGCCAGTCGATCGTGCTCACGGTGCCGGCCTCGTTCGACGAGGAGGCGCGCGAGCTGACCGTCGACGCGGCTCATACCGCAAAGCTGGCGCACCTGACCCTGCTGGAGGAGCCGATCGCGGCGTTCTACGCCTGGATCGCCGGCCACGGGGGAGCCTTTCCAGCGGCCGACAATGAGGTCGCGCTGGTGTGCGACGTCGGGGGAGGCACGACGGACTTCAGCCTGATCAGGACCCGGGTCGAGACGGGCACGCCGACGTTCGAGCGGATGGCCATCGGCGACCACCTTCTTTTGGGCGGCGACAACCTGGATCTCGCGCTGGCCACGCTGGTCGAGCGCAAGATCGCCGAGAGCCGCCCGGCCATGCGCCTCTCGATCACGCAGCGGTGCGCTCTTCGGCGGCTGTGCAGCGCCGCGAAGGAGCGGATGCTGGGTGTTGAGGCGCCAGACAGCGTGCACGTCACTGTTCTTGGAACGGGCCGCTCGGTCGTGGGTGAATCGGTGACGGCGGAACTGACCCGCGAGGAGGTGTACGCGCATCTCTATGAGTTCCTGCCGCTCGTCGCCGCAGGTGAGGCTGCGCGCGGACGCGACCGGCGGGCTGGCCTTCGAGAGCTCGGGCTGCCATACGAGACCGACCCAGCGATCACACGTCACCTGGCAGGATTTCTCGCGCGGTCAGCGGCAGTCTTTCCGCCGGATCATCGCACCCTGACGACGGTTGCGGGTCGGGCGATGGTACGCCCGGATCTGTTGCTGTTCAACGGCGGTTTCTTCACTCCCCCGCTGGCGCGCGACCGGATCGTTCACGTTCTGACCGAGTGGTTCGGAGCCTCGCCTCGCCTGCTGCCGGCGGACAACCTGGAGTCGGCTGTCGCGATAGGTGCAGCCACGTATGCGCGGCTTCGCGCAGGGGTCGGCGACGCCGGCCCGATCGTCAAAGCCGGGAGCGGCCGCGCCTACTACATCGCCCTGCGCGCGCCGGAGCGCAGTGGAGCCGTCGCGGCAGTCTGCGTGCTGGCACGGGGAACCGAGGAGAGCACGAGGCAGACCTTCGACCATCCGTTTGTCGTCGTCACAAATCGGCCGATCTCGTTCGCGCTGTACAGCGCGACAACGCGAGCGGATCGCGCCGGCGAGATCGTGGCGGTGGAACCAGGCGTCGACGCGCAGGAGCATGCGGAGCTCGTGACCGTGTTCCGATACGGGAAGAAGTCGCGTCATACAGAGCTGCCGGTTCGCTTGTCAGTCGTATATACGGAACTGGGAACGCTGGAAGTCTGGTGCGAGTCCGAGTCGACCGAACATCGATGGCGGCTGCAGTTTCAGGTGCGCCACCCGGTTCCACTTCAGGAAGAGTATGGAGCGCCGCGGCCCGAGAGCGAACCGACCGAGGCGCTGATCGCCGAAGAAGCGATCGCAGCAGCCGTGCAGAGCGTCCGGTCGGTGTTCGAGGGGACCGCTGCCGATGTGACGCCGGAGAATGTCGTGGCACGGCTGGAACAGCTACTCGGCTATGCGAAGAACGCTTGGCCGCTAGGAACCATTCGGGTCCTTGCCGACGCACTACTCGAGGTATCGGAAGGTCGTCGGCGATCGGCGCCACTGGAGGCGCGCTGGTTGAATCTGTTCGGCTTCTGCTTGCGGCCAGGATTCGGCGGGGCGAAGGACCCTTGGCGCATCGGCGAGGCGCGGAAGATCTATGCGGCCGGCTTGATCTTTCCGAACTCGATTCAGAACCGTGTCGAGTGGTTGGTGCTTTGGCAGCGCGCGTCTGGCGGGTTCACAGCCGGTCAGCAGCGCGAGCTCGCGCAGCGTGTCATGGGCGAGCTCGGCCTCGGTGTGCAGAAGACGAAGAAGCCGAACCCGCAGATCGAGCGCGAAGGCTGGCGCCTGCTCGCAAACCTGGAAAGGCTGGACTCGGCCGTCCGCGTGAAGCTTGGGGACGAAGTACTACGGCGGCTGCGCCGCGATCCGGGCAACACCAGCCTGGCCTGGTCGATGGGTCGTCTTGGTGCGCGCACGCCGGCTTATGGTCCGCTGACAAGCGTGGTGCCTGCCCCCGACGCGGCCCGCTGGCTTGACGAATTGATCGCGATCAGGCGCGACAACCCAGAACTTGCGATGGCAATCGTGCAGGTTGCCGCACTCACGGGTGACCCGCTTCGCGATCTGCCGGAGCGTTCTCGCGATACGGCGCGGCAGCGACTCCTCGCCACTGCGCTGGACTCAGAGGCACTGCGGCCACTCCACGAGGTGGTGGCGCCGGCATTCGCCGACACGAACCGCACGTTCGGCGAGCCGCTGCCGCACGGGCTTCGGCTGGACACCGCCCACGCCAGTAACCTGCCTTGATCTGCGGCGAGGCAGCGAGAGGTCGACGGACTGCCGCGCCTTACAGGTTCTGCAGCACCCACCGCGCGTCCGTCATCAGCACATCCGCTGCCGCCGGCGAGACGCTGCTGCCGCTCGAGGCAGCGCACTGGTTTATAGAGTCGAGGAGCTTCCGTCGGGCAGCTTCGAGGTTGCCGCGGGCCAACGCCTCCTTCGCGTCCGTGAGCTTCGCAATCAACGCGCGGTGCCGCCGTCGATAGTGCCCTTCGACGCATACCTGCGCACGGCCTCGATGACGCTGTGCAAGACCGTGAAGTCGGTGTGGGCGACGCGTTCGATTCAATCGCGCAGAGCGCCCATGGCCGGCGTCGAGCCGATGAGCGGCGCGGCGCCATCCCGGAGCGGTTTCGGTGCGGCTGGTACGCTGGCTCGTCCGCTCTGCACGCGCGCACGCTCGACTTCGAGGACCAGCGCGCCGAACTGCGCGGCATGCCCCATCAACTGGCAAGTCCCACTCACCCAGGCGGCGGCAGCGGTCGAATGTGGCTTCGAGCATCCCGCGCTGCGCGGGGGTCGGTCCGGGCACCTCGAACGCGATGGATTCCAGCGACGGGTCCACCTTGTCGGTCGGCCACCGGCTGGTGCTCTCGCGCAGCACCATGGCCCTCACCGGCACTGACGGCAGGGTTCACGTCTCAATCGCCGCATCAGCATTCTCTCAGTAAGAACGTCTCACATCGCTCGTTGGTAGCCCTGAGGTCCGCTCGGAATCAACGCGACGACTGACGCGCTGTTGCATCGTTCCTCAGTAATCCCAATAACCGAGCACCCGCACGCGATCGAACGTAGAAGTATTCAGGACTCCGGGACTGTGGCTCGTTACTGCCAGTCCAGCATGATCGACGAGCATGTCCGGTATCGAACCGACAGACGTCCACCTGATGCCGTCAGTCGATATCAGGGCCGTCAACGGGCCATTGAATGTGAGCTGCAGCCACACAGCCTTCGATGGATCGACCGCCGCCCCCCCGATGAACCACGTGGGAGCGCCGTCCTGGAAGCGCGCCATGAACTCGACTTGACCGGCGGGTGTCACGTCGAGAATGACGCTCGCCGAAGTAGCCGCGAGCGACGACCGCACCATGATGCCCGCTTTCGCAGACGGGTCGGTGGGTTGAATGCTGGTCACGCGCGCGACGATCGTGTTGAACGATCCTGACTGGCTCGAGGCATTCTGATAGGCGAACGTGAAGGAGTCCGCCGTTCCCCAGATGTCGCTGCCGTCTCCGGCGACTGTGAAGATGCCGCCGGAGTAGTTCGCGTGCCCCGCCGCGGTGACCTGACCCACATCCTGAAGCGTCCACCCACCGGGAAGACCGTTCTGCGTCAGTTCGACATTTTCGAATATGGATGTGTTGACCAGCGATGGTGCATGGCTCGTCACGGCAAGACCGACCTCTACTTCGGAACTCAGAGCCACCGCAACGTTGCCGATGACTGTCCAGTTCGTCCCGTCCGACGATGCATAGCCGGTGACAATCAGGCCTGTACGCACAAGTCTCAGCCACACCGGCAGCGATCCGCCAGCGCCGCCTCCGATGAACACTGTCTCCGCGTTTGGTTGCGGTCTGGACATGAACTCGATGCCACCATCTGGCTTCACGTCGAGGATGACGTCGCTCGAACCAGGGTCGAGCGTTTGCCGGATCATCAGACCGGCTTTGGCGTAGGGATTGGTATTCGGAACGCTGGTTACGCGGGCGGTGAGCTGCGCATCGCCATTCAGCGACTGATGGACGAAGAAGAAGCTGTCGGATGTCCCCCAGATGTCTGCACCCTCGCCGGAGATGGACAAGGTTCCGTCGATATTCAATGTGGTGCCGTAGAGTGATACCGGCCCGATATCGGTGGACGACCACGCGGTCGCCGGTCCCCCGATGACGGCTCTCACCATGTCGAATCTCGCGGTGTTCAACTGGGTGGGATCGTGACTGGTCACAGCCAGACCCATGTATCCGGACCCGTCGGTAAGCGTTGCGGCCCCGACGACGTTCCACGACTGACCGTTGTCGGTAGACATCCAGCCCGTAATCGTGGGACCGGCATGCGAGAGCTTCAGCGACACGGGAAATGACGCACGCGCACCTGCCACGAACGCCGTCGGTGCGCCGTCAGCAGGGCGGATCATGAATTCGACGCCGCCATCGGGCTTGACGTCGAGGATCACGTGCGCCGACGTGGGCAGGAGCGTCTGTCGGAAGTCGAGACCGGCTTTCGCGTGCTGGCTCGTATTCTGTTCGGACAGAACGCGCGCGGTGAACTCTCCTTGACCGAACGGCCGGTAAAAGAAGAAGAACGCGTCGGCCGCACCCCACACGTCACCGCCGGCACCGCTGACGATCAATTCGGCGCCTTCAACTGTCGCGTCTCCGCCGATTCCGACGGGGCCGATGTCTCCAGCCGCCCAGGAGGCCGGAAAGCCGGCCGCAAATATGTTGACCTCGCCGAGCCTCGGCAGTTGACTGCCGCATGCGATAACGACTACGAGAAACACGGCCGTCTGAATCTTGAAAGGCTTCGCGAAGGTGATCCTCTGCACATGTCTCTCCCGAATCGCGAGTGCGATTCTTATGGACCCGTGCGGGTACCGAGTAATCACCAAAACGTCAGGGCGTGCGAAATCGGACAACCGCCGGCTCAGCTGAAACCCGCCGCCCGTGCTGTCGACTCAGTACCGCCGCCGTGGGCTCTGATACTGTCCGGAACGCGGCATGATGGCGAGCGACGCTCAGCCACTTGCACGGCGTTGGCGTTCACCACGCCGTTGACGTGGGCGATTGTCTCAGCCGTTCGGAACGCTCGTCGTGCTTGGCTGGGCCAGACCAAAACCTGCTACGGTACGCCCCCATGAGCCACTCACATCGCCGTCAGTACCTCGGATTGTCAGTGACGATTGCGCTTGTGGCTGCCATCGTCCTCCTGAGCGCTGTACCACAGGCACAGCAGGCGGAGCGACGGGCCACCTCTATTAACGACGCGTTCTACTGGCTCAACGAACAGAACAAGGCGTCGCTGATCATGCTGGTTGACGAGGGCATCATCACCCGGGATCTCGGGACAAAGATCGCCGGGGCTTTGACGCAAGTCATTGCCGACGGCGCCAGGCCCGGTGCCATGCGATCGCGCGACTATCTGGTCGTCGAGGCCGATCTGATCAAGATCGGCGGTCCCGAGGTCTCGCGTCTGCATTCAGGACGCTCGCGCCAGGATCTGGGACAGACGTCTACGCGGTTGCTCCTGCGCGAGGGGTTCCTCACGACGTTCGCTCAGTTCAACGACGCGCGCGCGACGCTTCTGGCCATGGCCGAGAAGAATCCGCATGCGATCCTGCCCTTCTACACGCACGGCGTGCAGGCGCAGCCCACCTCGCTCGGGCACTACCTCGGTGGATACCTGCAGGCGATGACGCGCAGCTCGGATCGCTATCAGCAGGCGTGGGCGCGGCTGAACCTGTCTCCACTCGGTGGCGCCGCGGGCGGCACCTCGAGCTTCCCCGTCAACCGCGCGCGGCTCGCAGACCTCCTCGGCTTCGATGGCATCCTCGTGAACTCCTTCGATGCCGGCCAGATTGCGAATCAAGACAACGGTGTCGAGCTGTCAACCGTCGCCGCCTCCGGTGCGCTCACGGTCAGCATGTTGGCGGCGGATCTGACGGTGCAGTACGCCGACCCGGAGCCGTGGTTCCAGTTGACCGAAGGATCACAGACCGGTATCAGCAGCATCATGCCCCAGAAGCGTAATCCGACCGGCCTCGAGCAGCTGCATCTCACGACGAGTACGGTGACAGGGCAAGCTGTCACCTATCTGATTCAGGCGAACAACGTCACGTCGGGCATGGGCGACTACAAAGGCGATCAACCGCTCCAAGTCGTCCGCTCGCTGGGCCGGATGTACCAGGACTTCGACAACATGCTGAAGGCGTTCGTGTTCAATCCCGAGCGCGCGCGGCAGGAAGTGAACAACGACTACTCGATGACCACAGAGCTGGCCGACATTCTCCAGCGCGAGGCCGAAGTCCCGTTCCGTGTCGGGCATCACTTCGCCTCGGACATCGTCACCTACGGCCGCGCCCGACACTTGAAGCCGGGGGAGATTCCGTACGACGTGGCGCAACAGTTGTTCAGCGACGCCTGGACAACCTTCGGCAAGGACAACCAGCGGCTGCCGCTCACGGAGCCGCAGTTCCGCCGCGCGCTCTCGGGCGAGAACATGGTGGAGTCTGCGAAGCCTGTAGGCGGACCGCAGAAGGCGGAAGTGCTGCGCATGATCGCCAGCGAAAAGGCACGGCTGCAAGCCGACCGCGAGTGGCTCGCGGCCACGCGACTCAAGCTGGAGGAAGCGGCGAAGAAACGCGACGCCAGCGTCGCCGCGTTGATGGGTGGCCGCTAGATTGCCGTTCGCTGCCCCGCGGTGCGTCCGTCGGTCACCGTGGCCACGGCCTCGGATGAGCTCAATGGGACAGCGACCTCCGGCGACTGTGGAGGCTAACGTGCGCCGGTGGCCATCCTTGATCTCAGATCGTCGATCCAGTGTTGCACCACGACGATGCGCTGGCGCGCGCGGCTTGAGCCGGGGTTGGACGCTGGCACACTCATTAGAATGCGGCCGTCGGCCGAAACGTCATAGTCGCTGCTGGACGGGACCCGGCCGAGTTCGACCGCTGTTCCTGTAGCGAAGGAAGGTCGGGAGTTCACCGGCACAGCCGTGAGCGTGTATTGCAACGCCGCCCCGCCAGATCCCGTGGCAAGGAAGTACAACTCACGGCCATCCCTCGACCATCGTGGCGACGTGCCTCCGGACGTCGACACCTGCCATCGTCCTTGATTGGCGTTGGCGAGGCTGCCGGACGGCGACCAGCTCACTTGCGACGCGCCGGAGAATCCCCCCACCGACGGCAGCACGTCACGCTCCAGCGGCACTGTGCGGCCCGAGGTTTCGCGACGGTGTTCGTCGAATGCGACCGCGAACAGCGCGCTCTCCTGGGCGTAGATCAACACGCCGCCCGGAAGCGCGCGGCCATCGGTCCCCCCCTGGACCAGCGTCGTCCGTGTGCCGCTTCCCAGATCCTGAACGATGATGTTGGAGCGGTTCCAATCGCGCTCATCCGTCCGCAGCGTGAAGAGGACGGCCCGGCCCTCGTCAATCAGCTGCGGGCTCTGAATCCAGTCGCCGACCGTCTGCTCGATAGCCACGAGCGCCCTGGGCGGTCCGCCGTTGGCGGGTACCTGAAGGATCGATCGGGACTGGCCCACCAGAATCTGGTCGCCCGCCCATGACAACCCGAACGGGTTGTCGATCTCGGCGAGCCGAACGGAGCCGCCACCGACGGCGGGGATCTTCTTGAGGGTGCCGTTCGACCAGTACGCAATCCAGGCTCCGTCCGGCGAGAAGACGGGTTCGGAGGGATCGACCTGCTCGGTCCCCTCGATCACTTTGGTGGTCAGATCGCGCAGGGAATGCATGAACAACGACTGGTTGGCGACGTAGACCACGAGCCCTCCATCCGGCGATAGCGCCAGGAAGTGGCGGCCAGCACGCGTGAACGACTGTTCCGCTGGAAGGTCGATCGCAAACCTGATGCTCGGCTGCGCCGGTAATGGCGACGGCCACATCCGCCAGGCAATCGCCGCCACGATCACGCCGCCGGCGAGAACACCGAGCGCAAGGGACCAGCGGGAGATCGACGAGGCCCGAGGGACCGGGACCGTCGGAGCGTCCGCGTCGTGCCTGGAGCTAAGGCCAAGGTGGCGTGATTATATGGTCGAGATTGTGGATGTGAGCGATGGGGGCGGAGAGACCGCTAACAATGTGGTCACTCCGGGGCGATCTGGACGGCTCCCCGCCGTCACTTCCGCCGGCCCCGCTCCCGCCACCTGCCGACTTGCGCATTTTCGGGCAGATCCACGTCAAAGTGAATGTGCCAATTCTCGGCGTGTCTCTCCAGTGAGCGGCGTCGGTAAGTCGTGTGACGGCTCAGCCGACTGAACGCTGATCACCAGATGGCGAGCGGAAGCACTTGCAGAGTCAGCGCACCGACGGCGGCTCCGATGGTGCCGAAGCACACGAGGCCCACGATGACCCACGGCGCGGACACCACGAGCAGCACCGTGCGGATGAGGGCGCGCATCAGGCGACCTTCAGCGCGCGGATGATCGTCGTCGCAGCGCGGTGGCTGCGGTCGAGCGAGGAGACGAGCGCTTCCAGATACGTGACACTGATGTAGTCGGCGCTTGCGGCGAGCGATTGCAGCCCCACGGCGTCCCAGTCGATGAACTTGCGACCGGACTCACGTGAATACAGCACCTCTGTCGTCGTCAGGTCGCGTCAGACCGTCCGTCCGTGCGACGATGTCGCCGCGACGCGCGGCTTACTTGATGCGCCAGGCAGGCACGCCGACTGTGTTTGAAGGGATCGGACGATGAGAGCATTCAGACCGTTTGTCACTTTCGCGTGGCTTGCCGTGGCTCCTGGAATCGTGCTGGCCGAAACGCATCGGCTGATTCCGCAGCGTTTTCACAACACGTTCTCGGCTGCGCATTCGCCGATACTGCGGATCAAGCCAGGAGACCGCGTGATCACGAAGACGATCGATGCCGGCGGCACTGATTGGGAGGGAAAGTCGGTCGCCAGCGGCCCGAATCCGGAGACGGGCCCCTTCTACGTCGAGGGGGCCGAACCCGGCGATACGCTCGTGGTGACGATCGAGAAGATCGAGACCAATCGCGCTTCCGCGTACTCGTCCAGTCTCCTGGCTCCATATACGGTCGATCCGGCTTCACTAGTGGCCCGAGTGGACCGTGAACCGCGACGCGTTACCTGGAACATCGACAAGGCCAGGGGCATCGTCCGCCT
Source organism: uncultured Acidobacteriota bacterium (assembly GCA_963748265.1). Lineage (GTDB taxonomy): Bacteria > Acidobacteriota > Vicinamibacteria > Vicinamibacterales > CAVVIG01 > CAVVIG01. The sequence continues at coordinate 362,540 of CAVVIG010000014.1, forward strand.
CGATGCACCCGATATGGGAACGTCAGGCATGGAGTTGCCGCTGCGACCGATGCTTGGGTGTATCGGCGTGGCTCCCGCGCGCAAAGAGGCCATTGCCTCGAATACCCCGGGATCTTTTGGCGGCAACATGGACTACGCGGGTCTCACAGCCGGCGTGAAGGTCATGCTGCCGGTCTATGAGCCAGGCGCCCTGCTGTTCATCGGCGACGGCCACGCGCGACAGGGAGAGGGCGAGGTGGTCGGAACGGGCCTCGAGACGTCGATGGACGTCGAATTCACCGTTGATGTCGTCAAGAAGACCATCAACTGGCCTCGCCTCGAGACCCAGACTCACATCATGGTGCTCGGCAGCGCGCGCCCGCTGCTCGAGGCGCTTCAACATGCGACGAGTGAAATGCAGCGCTGGCTCGTGTCCGACTATGGCCTCACCGAACGCGGCGCTGCAACGTTCATGGGACAGGCGCTGGAATACGACATCGCTAACGTGGTCGATCCGAGCTTCACGGTTGTCGCCAAAGTCGACAAGTCAATGATGCCGAAACGCTAGCGCGGGCACCCCTTCGCCGCCGGCGTTCGCATCTGTTGTTTGAAGCGCCACGCTACGGCCATACCCGATAGCCGCTGACGTGACGACCAGTCGCACATCCGTCAGGATCGCGTGACGGAAATCCGGCAGCTCGAGTGCCGCCGCGATAACACACTCCCCTCGCCTCCTCGCCATCGCCGATTGAGAACACCGGGAATGCGGCTTGCTCCGGTCTCGATCGAAGCCGCTGACTACAGGTCGGGGCTGCCGGTCGTGCGCGCCCGTGATCGATGAGCGTCGGTCGCATCGAAAACCCGCAACCTGCGTCGGCAGCACCGCTCCTTCCGGCTCGATCATCAGCCGCCATGAGAGGCTGGTCTCCGCGCGCGTTGAGGTGTCATATGCGGAAAATCACGATTGTTCACGCTGCCCATGCTCGCGGCAGCGATAGCCCTGTGGGCCTTCGAGCGCACCACACTCACGCAATCGAGTCCCTCGTATGGAGTCACCGATCTCGGCACCATCGGCGGGGCAATGAGCGTCGCGCTGGCACTCGACGAGGGTGCCTTGCCCGATGTGTACGGGTACGGCACGACCGCGTCCGGGGACGTGCACGCATTCAGGGGCCGCCCCGGTTTCCTCGCCACCGACCTCGGCACGCTCGGTGGCCGCCGAAGTGAAGCGCGCAGATCCTATCAATACTCAGTCGTCGGCCTGTCGGAGCTTGCGAACGGGGAAACGCACGCCGTGCACTTCGACTATCCCCGACCGCAGGATCTTGGCACCCTCGGTGGGACGCAGAGTTTCGCCAACGGCGTGACCCGGCCGCAGCAGCAGCAGTCGTTGGTCATCGTCGGCGGCTCGACGCTGCCTGGCGATGCGACGACGCACGCGTTCATTCATCGAGACAACGTGATGTCCGACCTGGGAGCCACGCTTGGCGGCCCGAACAGCGTGGCCAACGACATCAACGTGAGCGGTCACGTCGTTGGCGCCGCCGACTTGCCTGGCGGCGCGGTCCACCACGCGTTCCTGTGGAACGGCGGCGCCACCACGGATCTCGGATCGCTCGGCGGCAACAGCGAGGCGCTCGCCGTGAACGACGCCGACATGATCGTCGGGCGATCGGCGCCCGCCGAGGGCACGCAGCACGCCTTCCTCTACGTCGGTGGCGTCATGCACGACCTTGGAACGCTTGGCGGACGTTCGAGCGAGGCGACTGACGTGAACGCCAATGGCGCCGTGGTCGGATGGGCGGAAACAGCCCAGGGAGCCCGACATGCGTTCATCTGGCGCAACGGCGTGATGGCCGACCTGAACACGCTCATTCCTTCTGGTTCAGGGTGGGAACTGGAGGCTGCCACCGGAATCGCGGCTCTCGACGGCATCGTCGGTTTCGGCCGCTTCAAAGGGGACACGCGGGCGTTCATGCTCACGCCGCCTAAGGATCTCGGGCTGAGCCTGGCCGCGTTTGGGAGCGATTTCGACACGAACTATCCCAAGCCGGTCGAGGCCGGGCAGTCGATTGTCTTCGGCGCAACTGTTTTCAACCCCGGCCCTTACACCGCAACCGGGATGACTGTCACCCACACATTCACAGGCCCCGTGGAGATCGAACCAGATTTCACTTGGGGCGTGGAATCATGCAGCGCGAGCGGTACGCAGCTGATGTGCCGAATGCGGCCGGTCGATGTCGCCATGCAGTTCCGGAGCATGGTTGTCTACGTGCGCACGACGGGGCCGGGCGTGATCACGCATTCGGCGACGCTGGCGGCGGACGCCCCGGACCCGAACCTAAGCAACAACAGCAGCGGAACGGAGACGAACCTTGCCGTAAGCCTCGCCGCGCTTACGTTGAACCCCGTCACCGTCATCGGCGGCAAGGAGTCGCCGCTCGGACGCGTCACGTTGACCAGCAGCGCGCCGCATGGCGACGCCGTGGTGACGCTGGCCAGCAGCAATCCGCAGATTGCGAGCGTCCCGTCGCAATTTGGCGTGCTCAACGGCTGCTGCGACAACGGTACCTGGCGTGAGTTCTATGTGACGACGCAGCCCGTAAGCACCACGACGACGGTCGAGATCAGTGCGACCTACGGTCTCACGACCAGAGTCGTTCCACTCACGATTGCGCCAGCCGGAGTCACGACACCGTACAGCGGAAGCCCTGCTCCGATTCCCGGCGTGATACAGGCCGAAGATTTCGATGTCGGCGGCGAAGGTGTGTCCTATCACGATGGCGATCGAGGGAACGAGGGCGGCGCGTATCGGCAGACTGACGTCGACATCGAGAACTCGAACGACGCCGGCGGTGGGGCAAACGTCGGATGGATCGGCGCCGGCGAATGGCTGGCGTACACCGTCAACGTCGCGAGAGCCGGCACCTACAGGCTGGACGCCCGCGTCGCCGCGTCGGGCGAGGGCGGCACCTTGCACGTTGACGTCGACGGCATGAATGCCACTGGCTCGCTGACGATCCCGAACACCGGTGGGTGGCAGGCCTGGACAACCGTGTCCGCAACGGCAACGCTCCCGGCCGGCATTCACGTCGTCCGCGTCAGCTTTGACGCGGCTGGACCGGGCGGGGCGATCGGCAATTTCAATTACCTGCGCTTCTCCCCGCAGGATGGCACCGTGTCGACGCCCTTCGGCGGCACGCCGTGGCCCATCCCGGGCATGATTCAGGCTGAAGACTTCGACGACGGTGGCGAGGGCGTGGCATATCACGACTCGTCTGCAGGCAATGCCGGTGGCCACTATCGCTCGACCGACGTCGACATCCAGGCGACGAGCGACGACGGTGGCGGGGACAACGTCGGGTGGATCGAGGCCGGCGAGTGGCTCGATTACACCGTCAACGTGTCGAGCGAGGGCGCGTATGTTCTGGAGGCGCGTGTTTCAGCCTCTGGCGCCGGCGGCACCTTCCATGTTGACGTCGACGGCACGAACGCCAGCGGCCTCGCTGACGATCCCGGACACTGGCGGGTGGCAGGTCTGGACGACGGTGAGGACATCGGTCTCGTTGCCGGCCGGCATTCATGTCATCCGTGTGAGCTTTGATGCGGTCGGGCCTGGCGGGGTGATCGGCAATCTCAATCACCTGCGCTTCTCCGGACCGGATGGGCCCACGTCGACGCCCTTCGGCGGCACGCCGTGGTCCATCCCCGGTACGATTCAGGCCGAAGACTTCGACGACGGCGGCGAGGGTCTGGCGTACCTCGACACGAGCGCGGGCAATACCGGGGGACAGTATCGCTCGACCGACGTCGACATCGAGGCAACGAGGATGGCGGCACCGGATACAACGTCGGCTGGATCGCCGCCGGAGAGTTCCTCGCGTACACCGTGAGAGTGGCTGCGCCGGGCACCTACGCGATCGAGGCACGCGTCGCGTCGAGCGGCGCCGGCGGCAGGCTCCACATCGAGTTGAATCGACGCGGGAGCCTGACCGGGACACTGACGATTCCCGACACCGGCGGCTGGCAGAACTGGACGACGGTGTCGACCTCCACATACCTGGACGCCGGTGTCTACGTGGTTCTCGTGGTGTTCGACGCCACGGGGCCTGGCGGGGATGTCGGGAACCTGGACTTCCTGCGCTTCACGGCGGTGAACACGCTGACGCCGTACTCCGGATCACCGGCGGCCATTCCCGGGAGAATCGACGCCGAGTACTTCGATTACGGCGGCGAAGCCGTCGCCTATCACGATACGACGGGCGGCAACAGCGGCGGAGCGGCCCGCAGCACAGAAGACGTCGACATCGAACCGACTTCGGACCTGGGCGGCGGTTACGACGTGGGCTGGATGACCGCCGGCGAGTGGCTGAACTACACGGTGACGGTGGCGCAGCCCGGCATCTACACGCTGCGCGCCCGCGTGGCAGCAAACGGAGCGGGCGGGGCATTCCACGTGGAGTTCGGCGGCATGGCGGTGACGGACACTCTGTGGATCCCGAACACCGGTGGCTGGCAGGTGTGGACGGACATTACGGCAACCGTCAGCCTGAGCGCCGGCACGAAGGTGATGCGGTTTGTCGCTGATGCGAATGGGCCGACGGGCGTCTTCGGAAACGTGAATTACCTGGCGTTGACCAGGGAATAGTGTGAGAACACGCGTTCACCAGCGATGCAGCGTCCGAATGTAGTTGGCACGCTCGAAGTTCGCAGGATCGGCGGAGTTCTGAAGACTGACGCGACCGCGCATTTCGTCCACGGACGATACCTGATGCCGTTCCATCCAGGCGGCGACCTGCTCCACGACCTTTGTCAGGTGTCCCGAACCGTGGCGAAGAATCGCTGACACCATCTGTACTGCATGAGCGCCAGCCAGAATCCCCTTCACTGCGTCTCCCCCGGTCTGAACGCCGCCCGTGAGAGCCAGCGATGGGCGAATTCGGCCGTGCAGAATCGCCAGCCATCGCAATCGCAGCAGAAGCTCAGAACTGCGTGACAACTCAAGCCTGGGACCTGCTGTCATGGTCTCAATATCGATGTCCGGTTGGTAAAAGCGATTGAACAGGACGAGACCGTCAGCGCCTGCCTTGTCGAGACGGCCGGCCAGGTTGGCGAACGCTGAAAAGAACGGGGACAGTTTGATGGCAACCGGAATTCGCAAGGCCCTCTTCAGGTCCCCAACCGCTCGGACGATATCTCCCTCTACTTCCTCGGCGGGCACTCCAGGATCGGAGATGACACTGTAGAAATTCACTTCGACGGCGTCCGCACCTGCCTCCTGGAACAACTCAGCGTGGCGCATCCAGGCTCCCCTCGATGTCCCATTCAACGACGCGATGACGGGAATGTGGACCGCCTCCTTCACCCGGCGCAGGTGTTCGAGATGCTCTTCCGGCGCAAAGGGATAGTCGTGGGACGCTGGAAACATGGCAACACGTGGCGTCAGATTCGGGTCCTCGAACAGATCGATTCCATGGATGCGTCCAGAGAGTGCTTCGCTGACCTGCTCCTCGAACAGCGAATGCAGCACGATGGCGGACGAGCCCGCGTCCTCGAGCCGTCTCACGCCATCCAGGTGAGCGCTGATTGGCGATGCGCCGGCCATGAAGGGATGGGCCAGCTTGAGTCCGAGGTACGACGTCGTCATCTTGATCGATGCTGCTGGATTCATTGAGGTTCTCCGGCCAGACACTCGGCGAGGCCCATGCCGACGAAAGCCGTGGAATAAGATCTGGTCCCGACCATTGAATGACGACCGCTGACATCATCGCCATCGTGATCGCGGCACTGGGCGGTGCTGCCGTCGGGCTGGAGCGTCAATGGTCCGGGCATGCCGAGGGCCCCCGCGCGCGCTTCGCCGGGATTCGCACGTTCACCATGCTCGGCGCTGTCGGCGGATTCAGCGGGTTGCTCTGGACCGCCGGCGTCACGACTCCTGCCGCGATCCTCCTGGCCGGAGCCGTTGCCATCGTCGCCGCAGCCTACGCCGCCGGCAGCCGCCAGGATATCGATGGAACCACCGAAGTCGCTGCCCTTGTCGTGCTTGCTGCGGGACTGCTCGCTGGCCTCGGATCGGTGGCCCTCGCGAGCGGCATCATTGCAATTCTCGTACTGCTGCTGGTTGAGAAGTCGCGGTTGCACTCGCTCGTACGCCGGATTGACGATGTCGGGCTGCGTTCGGGTGTCCGATTCGCGGTAATGGCGTTGGTCGTCCTGCCACTGCTTCCCGAAGGACCGTTCGGACCACTCGGCGGCGTGCGACCACGGCAACTCTGGGTGCTCGTACTGTTCTTTTCCGGTCTGAGCTTCGCCGGCTATGTTGCGCGTCGGCTCGTCGGGGCAGGCCACGGATATCTCGTCGCCGGCCTGCTGGGCGGCCTGATTTCGTCGACAAATGTGACATTCACGTTTGCCCGCACGAGTCGCGAGGAACACACTCTGGAAGACGCGCTCGCACTGGGCGCGGTGGGTGCAAACGCGATGTTGTTCCCGCGAGTCCTGCTCGCGACGGCAATCCTCAACCCGGCTGTGGTCGGCCCGCTCAGTCTGTACCTCGCCGCGCCTGCGCTTGTTGCCGTGATCGCGGTGGCGATAGGCGCGCATAAGTCCTTGCCGATGCTCGCCCCGGACTCAACGGCGCGCAACCCGCTACAACTGACAGCTGCGCTGCAGATGGCCGCGCTGTTCCAGGTGGTCCTCATCGCCGTTTACATCGCCCGGGAGCGCTGGGGAGCATTGGGCGTATTCACATCCGCGGCAGTGCTGGGACTCACCGACGTGGATGCACTGACGGTATCGATGGCAAAGGACGTCGCCCACGCACTGTCTCCGACAGTCGCGGCGACAGGCATCGGGGTCGGTGTGCTGTCCAACACGGCGATGAAGATCGTCCTCGCCCTGTTCCTCGGCAGCCCGAGATTCAGGATCGTTGCGGCGAGTTCACTCTCATTGATGCTCGTCGCGCTCGCGCTGGCGCTCGGCATTCCGATGCGCTGAGCATGAACGAATTCCCACCACTGAGAACTTTCCCGGTCCGGCAGTTCGTTCCACTGCGGCTTTGTGGCTGTTCTCAGAGCTGTCATCGGCATCCCCCTTGCGATATTCCTGGAAGGCGATATCGCGGAGGAGGCGAACGATGTCACCTGTCCAATCCCACCGAGTCTCGATCGAGCTGACGAAGGGTTACCAGTTCCTCGTTCGGTTCGAGGATGTCGAAGGCAAGCCAACACTGCTCTGCGACGAGCCGCCGCCACTCGGTGATGGCGAAGGTCCAAACCCTGCTGCCGTTCTCGGCGCTGCCGTCGGCAACTGCCTGGCAGCCAGCCTAGCGTTCTGCCTGAGAAAGGCTCGCCTGGATCCGGTCCACCTCAATGCGAGTGTGACCACGCATGTCGCGCGCAACGAACAAGGCCGCTTTCGGATTGCGAGCATCGACGTCGAACTCGCTCCAGAGCTGCCCGCCCAGCTCGCCGGGCAGAAGCGCTGCGAGGAGTTGTTCGAGGAGTTCTGCACCGTGACGGCCAGCATTCGACGCGGAATCCCCGTCTCGGTCTCGCTGAGAGACGGCGCGGAAGCAGCCGCGTAGGGGGGGCCACACATGAACACCATGAAGGCCGTCGTGTTCCACGCCAGGGATCGCATCGCCGTCGAGGAAGTGCCACGCCCGGTGGCCGGTCCAGGCGAAGCCGTGATCCGGATCACGCTCACCACGATCTGCGGAACCGACGTCCACATCGTTCGAGGCGAGTACCCGGTGAGGTCCGGCCTGATTCTTGGCCACGAGCCGGTTGGCGTGATCGAAGAGTTGGGGCCTGGCCTCGAAACGATCTACGCCATCGGCCAACGGGTCATCGTCGGGGCGATTACGCCTTGCGGCCAGTGCTTCTACTGTCTCAACGGCTCGCATTCACAGTGCGGCGGTCCGCTGGGCGGCTGGCGGTTCGGCAACACCATCAACGGCGCCTGGGCGGAGTACCTGCTCGTCCCCGACGCGAAGGCCAACCTCGCACCGATTCCAAACGGCCTCTCCGACGAGAGCGTGGTGCTGTGTCCGGACATCTTCTCGACCGGCCTCTCCGGTGCGGAGAGCGGCCGCATCAGAGTCGGCGACTCGGTCGCTGTCTTTGCCCAGGGCCCAATCGGCCTCTGCGCCACAGTTGGCGCCAGGCTCAAGGGCGCTTCGATCATCATCGGCGTGGATCCCAATCCGGATCGACTCTCCATGGCTCGGCGTCTCGGCGCGACCGTGACGCTCAACAGCCAGGAGGCGGATCCCATCGCAGAGATCAAGCGCCTCACCGACGGGCGCGGTGTGGACGTGGCCATCGAAGCGCTCGGGCGCCAGGAGACGTTTGAAAACGCTCTGAAGGCGACGCGCGCGGGCGGCGTCGTCTCGAGCCTGGGCGTGTACTCCGGAAAGATTGTCGCGCCCTACGACGCGTTCCACGCCGGCCTTGGAGACCAGACCATTGTCACAACGCTCTGTCCCGGCGGAAAAGAACGCATGCGCAGGCTAATGGCGATGATTGAGCACGATCGCGTTGACCTGAGCCCGCTCGTGACCCATCGTTTCAGCCTGGACGACATCGAAGCGGCCTTCGACTTGTTCAGCAGCGGCCGTGATCGTGTTCTGAAAGTCGCACTGTATCCGGACGCGCGCGTGCTCGCGGACGCACGCCACTGATTGCAGAGGGTGCAGTCCGGCTGACCTTGATCTCGGCGGGCGTCAGATCCCGACGAATGAGACACCGCTCGTGCCGACGCGTCTGCTAATGTCGCCGCACACCTTCAAGAGGAGTTCCCATGCGGCGAACTGCGGCGACCCTGATCGCGTTGCTGACCGTACCTGCAACCTTCCTCGCGTTTCCTTCCGTCTACCCGACTGGAACGACCATCTACGACCCGTCGAAGGCCTGGAGCGGCTACACCGTCTTCGGGACACCTGGATTTCAGGGTGCGGTACTCGTCGACATGAACGGCGCCGTCGTCAAACGGTGGAAGGAAGTCAACGCGGAACCAGGCCCCTTCCGGATACTCCCCGGTGGTTTCGTGATGGGCGGCACCGAAAGACGTGCGCCACACCAGGAAGCGAATGCCCTGGTCCAGGTGGATTGGAGCGGCCGTATCGTGTGGAAGTTCGACCGCGCCGACCAGGTGGAGGGCGCAAACAGCCAGACAGTCTGGGCCGCGCGCCAGCACCACGACTGGCAGCGCGAAGGGAATGCAGTCGGCTACTTCTCCCCTGGCGCTGCGCCGCTGATCGATCGCGGCCGCACGCTCATCCTCACGCACAAGAACGTCACGAGGCCGGCCATCAGTGACAAGGCGCTGGAAGACGACCGGCTGATCGAGGTGTCATGGGACGGCCGGATCGAGTGGGAATGGCTGGCAAGCGATCATGTTGACGAACTGGGGTTCGACGAGCAAGCGCGCAACACCATCCACCGATTCCCGAACTGGAACGAGAACCGCAAATCGGCCGACTGGCTCCACATGAACGCCGCTTCGTACGTCGGGCCCAATCGATGGTACGACCAGGGCGATCAGCGGTTCCATCCCGACAACGTGCTCTTCAGCCTGCGCGAGGCCAACATCATCGCCATCATCGACCACAAGAGCGGTGCGATCGTCTGGCGGATGGGTCCTGACTACCGCCAGGTGAAGGCGCTGGCCGATCTGGGTCAGGTCATCGGCCAGCATCATCCCCACATCGTTCCGGTCGGTTTGCCGGGTGCCGGCAATCTCCTGGTGTTCGACAACGGCGGCGGCGCCGGCTACGGCGCACCGAACCCGGGCGCACCGACCGGCCGGCTGTCCACGGGCCGGTTCAATTCGCGCGTGCTCGAGATCAATCCGGTCACCTTCGAGAAGGTGTGGGAGTACTCCATCGCCGGCAACGAGCGGTTCCTCTTCTTCAGCCACTATGTGAGCGCCGCCCAGCGGCTGCCGAACGGGAACACGCTGGTCACCGAGGGCGCCATCGGCCGGGTCTTCGAGCTCACGCCGGCGAAGGAGATCGTCTGGGAGTACGTCAACCCGTTCCAGGGCGAAGAGAACGGCGCAAAGACGTTCCGTGTCTATCGGGCGTACCGGGTGCCCTATGACTGGGTGCCCCAGGCGCCAAAGCCGGCCGAACGTGCAGTGGTGCCGCCGGACATCACCCAGTTCCGCGTTCCGTGAGCGCAGTCCCGTAGAGAGTGGGGGCACCTGCCCGACCGAGATCGAAACGGTCGTAGACGTCGTAGCCGACGCTCAGGCCACCCTGGTCGGCGCGATACGGCGGGTGGAGACTGGTCCACACCTCCCTGTGCGGCGGGAGCCGGCGCGAAGCGGAACAGGCCGCACACCGCCAGCAGGACGATGAGCGCCCGGCACCGCGGTGCACCATGCCCTACGACGACCGCGAGGGAACGCCGGGCGACGGACATCCGGTGGCGGTCAGGGACGCAGCACGTCGGCGCTCCGATCGAACGCGGTGATGGCCGCGCTGATCCGATAGTTGGCGGCGAGATCCCAGTTCCGGAACGTTCTGCCATCGCCGCCTCCCCCGAACTGCATGTACGGTTTGAACAGCCGCTCGAACGCGACGCCGGTGCCGGCCTGGCAGTTGGCCACGCCGGCGAACTCGTGGAGGGTGGCCGCGGCGCCGGTCCGCAGCGTTCCGGCGCCCACCGTCTTCAGCTGCGCCTTTGGAACGAACCGCCCCGAGTCCTCCGCGGCCACGTTGCCGTCGGCCGCCTGCGAGCTCCAGAAGCCGATGCCCTCGCTGTTGGCGAGCCCTGAGTCCTTGCTCGCCGTCGTGACCCGCAGCAGCACGCACCCGGCCAGCGTGCCGTTCGCCCGGAGCACCACGCGGTGCAGGCTCGGGGCACCGGCGGCCTGTGCCAGGGCATCCGTGCAATCCACGGAAACGCCATCGATCGCCGTGCAGGCGCCCGTGCCGAGCGTGAGCGGCGACGTCTGCGCCCGCACGACGGTGACGTCGTCACGATCCTGGTGGACGATGACCGGCGCCGGCGTGGCGGGCAGCAGTCCGTAGACCGCCACGTAGTAGGTGGGCGGGAACGCCGCCGGCCGCGCGTCGCCGCCGTACTCGCGCCGCTGCTCCTCGTCGCCGTAGGTGGCGACGAATACCTTGCCGTTTGCAATGATCGGCGGATTGAACTTTGCGAAGAGACCAAGACGGTCGCGATCGGCGAACTGCTCGCTCGTCCAGAGCGTGCGGCTGACGTCGGTGGCATCGAGCGCGAGCACGATCCCCTTCACGCCCCGCTGCTTGTTCGCGTCGCCGTCGAGTGGAACCACGGCCCACAGGATGCCGGTGGCCCTGGCGTTCCCGTTGGCCGAGAGCGCGAGCATGCCGCCTGGCATGCCATGCGGTGGACGATACACGCTCTGTTGCGGGGCGTTGACGTCGACCAGCTTTCCCTGGCTGTACTTGTAGGCCTTCAGGTGGTTGTTCTCGCCCCACGCATAGACGCGGGCGGTATCGGAGCCCCTCCAGAACACCGGCGAGCCGTGGATGTTGCCGTGATGCGTCTCGTTTCCCACGGCGACCGCGCCGAAGGCCTGTACCTGCTGCACGACGTTCGGGTTGTTGCAGTCGGGCCCGGTTGCGGCGGCGGAGTGCTTTCCCATGTTCGCGAGATCGACAACGTAGAGCACGCCCTGCTTGCCGCCGCTGATGATGCGCCGCGGCGTGCCGGGTATCAGCACCGGTCCGCCAGAGCCCAGATCGAGGTCGAGGCTGTTCAGGAACCCGAAGTTGCACGGGGTGAAGTAGTCCTTCACGACGATGGCCGCCCCTTCGAGCTTCAGCTTGACGAAGCTGTGACCGTAGTTCTGGCCGCCGGGCGTGCTGGCGTTGAACGAACCGTTTCCTGTCATCACATACACGTTGCCTTCGGCGTCAGCTGCCGGCGCCTGCCCCGATTGCCAGATCCCGCCGTCGCCGCCGGTCGGCACCGGCGTCCACGCTGTCCGCAACGCCAGTGTCTGCGCGTCGAAGGCATGAAGGGCACCGCGGTTGCCGTCACCGCCGAATCCCACGTAGACCACGCCGCCGGCCAGCAGCAGTCCCGCGCGCTGCTTGTGCTTGCAGGGATTGAACAGGCTCTGCGCGTCGCACGCCTTCGGCGCAGTAGAGGGGACCCCAATCACGACGGGAGGCTGACGATGCGTGCCGTTCTGGAGGTTGAGCGCGTGGAGCTTGTATCTCAGCCCGTCCGGCCCATCGTCGTGCCAGGCGACGACGTAGATGGTCGTCTTCTCCGGGTTGATGACCGGGGTACTGACGATGCCCCACTCCGGGTCGTTGGTACTCCACATGTCAATGTCCTTGCCGCCGGGTCGGGGCTGCCCGAGCCAGGTGGCCCAGAGCGGCACCGTGCGGCCGTCAGCGCCGCGCGTCATCTCGTCGGCCTTGTACACGTACACGGTGTTGTGCATCGTCGCGATCACGACCGCGTTGAAGGTGCCGCGCACGGGCGGCGTGTTCGCGTTTCCGGTCGTGTCGACGCGAAGACCGGAGACGTAGAGCGGTTGCGCCACGATCTGGCCGTCGGCGAAGAGCGTCCACAGCTTGCCGAACCGTCCGCCGCTCACGTTGGCGGTGGTGAGGACCTTTTCGCTCAGCGTGGCGCCCAGGCGGTCGTTGTCGTAACGGTTCGTGAGCGCGTCCTGCGCGGTCGGCTGTGCGCCGAGGCGCGCCAGAACCACCGCGATGATCAGCACACACGTGACGCACACCGGACGACCCAGGCTGTTCATACGACCTCCCCGCCCTCACACGGCTCAACGTCGAAGTCTTTGGCGCAATCGGCATTGGCCAGGCGGATGTCGCCGGTCAGTTCCACGTCGCCCTCGAGCCGACCGCCGGGCGCACCCTTGCCGAAGATCCCCGGGCCGCGGTTCGCCAAGTGGAAGCCGGCGACGCCAGCCGGTCCGTTCTCCGACCCGCGCGTTTCACCGTAAACGCCTGTCCACCTGCTGCTGATCCACATGACGCCCGGACCGCCGGCGACGCCTTCGCTGTTGGATGTAACGCGTGAGCACCCGACGCCGAACGTCGGCTGTGCGTGTCAGCTCGCTGCGATCTGGGCGCGTCGAGTCCGGCTGCCATCACTCATCACATCAGCAGCGAACAGCCGTTCAAGCGCGGCCAGATTGCCGTGCTGAGCGCCTGCGACGACGGCATCCAGAAGTTGCCGATGCTTGCTCGAGTTGACCGCGGCACGCTTCGCGCCACTCAGGCGCTTGCGCGCCCGGCTGACATGCTGGCGGACGCTCGCCTGAGTCTGCTGGATGATCTCGGCGATTTGCTCGTACGGGTAGTCGAAGGCATGACGCAATACATACGCGGCGCGTTCGCTCGCCGAGAGCTTCTCGAGTGTCAACCGAAGAGCCCGCGCCAGGGCTTCCCCATGTTCCGCCGCACGCTCGGGGGTGGCGCCGGTGTCCATGGGCTCCGGCTGCCCCTGGTCTTGGTGCGTCTCATGACGGGTGTGTGCCGACTGCGCAGCGTTGGAGCACAAACGAGAGGTGGTCGTCGAGAGAAACGCGCGTGCGTCGCGGACCTTGTCGCGATCGCAGTTCTGCCATCGAATCCAGGCCTCCTGCACGATGTCTTCTGCCTCGCCGGCGCTGCCAAGCCTGCGATACGCGATGCCGAACAGGTGGCGGCGAACCGCCACGAACGTCGACACCGCATCTGACATTGCGGGCGAATAGCTGGCTCCCGTCGCTGAGCCGTTGTCGTTGTGATGCACGTGTTCAAGTTGGTGCAGCATCCTCTTCACTCTTGCTCCCACTCGATGGTTGGTTGGGTTCGCGTCTCGCGCCGTAAACGACGCCGAACGATTAGCGTCCGGGGCGCACGGGGCCGTCGAGGCGGTGGTCGCGTCAGGAACTAGCGGTCGATGACCGCGCTGGTGAGCGCATCGATGCTGGCAAGTGCGTCCGCCAGATCTCCATCGAGGCCATACCGGCGTGCGACCGCCGCGGGCGCTGGATAGCTCACCAGCGTCCGATACCCGTCCTCCCGCACGACGACTCGCAGTGGCAGATCCAACGCGTCAATCAGCGGCGACACAGCCGATGGACTCCCGAAGATCACGAAGCTTCGTGTCCCGCAGGTCGAGACCGACGTCTCGGGCCTTGCCGCTGTGGTCGATGACGGCATACACCTGCAGGCCGCGTGCCGCGACCACCGCTGAGAGACGGGCGACTGCATCAGCCATCGACCATGGGCTCAGCTTCGTGACCACCGCCTCGTCACCCGCCTTGCTCCGCAGGACCGGAGCCTCTCCTTTACCTGCGCCATCGCAACTCCTGGATCAGGCTTGACGCCCTCGCTCTTGCCACGTCAGATGCCGAGGATGCAAACTGCCGTACAGTTCGCCTTCACAGCTTGCGAGAGTGAGCCCGCCGCGGGAGCGGCTGCCGCGCAGCTAGTGTGCTGTTCCATCGCCGGGTGGGATCATGTCCGGACCGATTTCCGTAGATGAGTCCGTCAACTGGGGGACGCGGAGGGCGCGCTGGATTTTGCTGGCCACCGTGCTGGGATCGGGCATCGCATTTCTGGACGCCACGGTTGTGAACGTGGCACTACCCACGATCGGCACCGAACTGAACGCGAGCGTCGCCGGGTTGCAATGGGTCATCAATGGCTACACGCTCACGCTCGCGTCTCTGATTCTCATTGGCGGTTCATTGGGTGACCGATTCGGGCGTCGGAGGATGTTCCTGCTCGGAGTTGTGTGGTTCGCGGCTGCGTCGCTGCTCTGCGGCGTCGCGCCCACCTCCGAGGCACTGGTGGCGGCCCGCGCGCTCCAGGGCATCGGAGGCGCGTTGCTCACGCCAGGCAGCCTCGCGATCCTTCAGGCGTCGTTCGCCGCGAGTGATCGCGGACGGGCGGTGGGCGCATGGTCGGGTCTGGCAGGAGTCGCCGCGGCGATCGCGCCGTTTGTCGGCGGGTGGCTCATCGGCGTGGGCTCGTGGCGTCTGATCTTCCTGATCAACGTGCCGCTGGCTGTTGCGGTTGTCGCCGTGACGCTCCGGCACGTTCCCGAGACGCGGGATCCCTCAGCCGTGCGTGGCATTGACGTCCTCGGCGCGGGGCTGACCGTCGTCGGGTTGGCCGGGTTGACCTGGGCGCTCATCGAGGGCGGCGAACGTGGCGCGACGGCGGGCGTGCTGTCGGCCGGCGCTGTCGGCCTGGCGTCGCTCGCCGGGTTCGTAGTCGCGGAACGGATGGTCCGGCATCCGATGCTGCCGCTCGAGATCTTCCGATCGCGGCAGTTCACGGCCGCCAACCTCGTCACTTTCATCGTCTATGCCAGTCTCTCCATCATGTTCTTCCTGCTCGTGGTCCATCTCCAGCAGGTCCTGGGCTACACGCCGCTGCAGGCGGGCGTCGCGACGCTGCCGGTCACGGGCCTGATGCTGGCACTGTCCGCGCGGGCCGGCCGGCTTGCCGATCGGATTGGACCGCGCCTGCCAATGACCATCGGCCCGCTAGGTATCGCCGCTGGACTCGCGCTCGTCAGCCGTGTGCAGGCGGATGCAACGTACGTCGGCACCGTACTGCCGGGACTGCTGGTGTTCGGGCTCGGACTGTCCCTGACGGTTGCACCGCTGACTGCAACAGTGCTTGCAGCAGCGGATACAAGGCATGCGGGCATTGCGTCCGGCGTCAACAATGCGATCTCCCGGGGTGCAGGTCTCCTCGCGGTTGCGGTGATTCCAGGGCTCACCGGTCTCACCGGCGATGCCTATCACGACCCGGCTGTCTTCACGAGCGGCTTTCGAGCAGCGATGCGCATCAGTGCCGCCCTGGCGGCGGCGGGTGGCTTGCTCGCGTGGTTCCTGATCCGCAACGAGGTCGCCGGCCTCGCGGACTCATACCCGCCGGCCAGGTTGGATCGACGCTACTACTGTGCTGTCGACAGCACACCTATGGCTACCGAGCGCGACGCGGCGGAGGCGAGGCGCCCCGCGACGTGATGCAACGCCTCTCCGACGCCGAATTGCGAAGACCTTACGCGACCATCCGTTTGCCTTGCTGGCAGAACGCGAGCAGGTCGCGGTTGACGAGGTCGGCATGCGTGGCGGTGAGGCCGTGCGGCAGGCCCGGATAGTAGATCTCCACAGCCCCCTTGATCAGCCGTGCGGACTTCTTCGCCGAGTCCTTGACGGGCACGATCTGGTCGTCCTCACCGTGCATGACCAGGGTCGGGATATCGAACTTCTTGAGGTCTTCAGTGAAGTCGGTTTCAGAAAACGCCTTGATGCTGTCGTACGCGTTCTTGAGGCCCGCCTGCATGCTCCAGAGCCAGAACTGATCCAGCGTGCCCTGGGACACCTGCGCACCAGGTCTGTTCGCGCCATAGAACTGGGGAGCGAAGTCCTTGTAGGCCTGCGAGCGGTCCTTCGCCAGGGCGCTCCGCAAACCGTCGAAGAGCTTCGATGGGGAGTCCTTCCGGATTGCCCTCGGACTTCAACAGGAGCGGCGGCACGGCGGCTATGAGGACCGCCTTGCCAGACGCCTCGTGCCGTACCGTCCGATGTAGCGCGCGACTTCACCGCCGCCAGTCGAGTGGCCCACCATCGTGATGTCCTTGAGATCCAGGGCGTCGATCAGGGCCGCCAGATCGTCGGCATACCCGTCCATGTCGTTTCCGGACCAGGCCTGGCTGGATCGGCCATGGCCACGACGATCGTGCGCCACGACTCGGAAGCCGCGCTGTGCGAGGAACAACATCTGGCCGTCCCACATATCGGAGTTCAGCGGCCAACCGTGCGAGAGGGTGACGACCGGTCCCTTGCCCCAGTCTTTGTAGTAGATCGTCGTGCCGTCCTTCACTGTGATCGTGCTCATGTGCGTGTCTCCTGTTGAAAAGGCTTGTCCTGTGTCCCGCCTACTCGGCGGGCTCGAGAGCGAGGTCCGCGTGCATTCGTGAAGACCGGGCATCATGTCTGGATGTGACAGCCGTGGAGTGTCACAGAACAGCGCCTGATGCGGTCTTGTAGAGAGAACGTTGGTCAGAGACTGCCGAAAGGAGCATCACCATGAGCTCGTCTACAACATCAACGCGGGTGCCCAGCCGCGCTGCGGGCGCGCCTGGCGCGACGTCGCAGGCGGCGTGGGCCGCCAGGCGTAAGGCCTTTCGCGCGCTCCATGAGCGCGGCTGTTTCGTGATTCCGAACCCGTGGGATGTGGGCTCCGCGCGGTACCTTCAGCACCTGGGCTTCCCCGCCCTGGCGACGACAAGCGCCGGGTTTGCCTTCTCGCAGGGGCTTCCGGATTCCGGGGACGACGACGTCGTTCCTCGCGACAGGAACCTGGCCTACATCGCGGCCGTCACGGCGGCGGTTGATCTACCCGTCAGCGCGGATTTCATGTCGGGGTATGGGACGAAGCCGGACGACCTGGCCGAGAGCGTCACTCGCTGTGTCGCGACGGGCGTAGCGGGACTGTCGATCGAGGACTCCACTGGCGATTCCGCCTCACCCCTCTACGACCTGCCGATCGCCGTCGAGCGCGTCCGTGCCGCCCGACAGGCGATCGATCGATCAGGCGAGGATGTGCTGCTGACCGCACGAGCAGAGTGCTACCACGTGGGCCATCCAGATCCCCTCCGCGAGAGCGTGCGACGCCTGCAGGCGTACGCCGCGGCAGGGGCCGACGTGCTCTTCGCGCCGGGTCCACAGACATCTGCAGAGATCGAGGCGCTCGTCGCGGCGGTTGCACCGAGGCCGCTCAACCTCCTCGTGGTCCGGGACATTGGCCTGAGTGTCGGGGATATCGCGGCGCTCGGCGTGCGACGTATCAGCGTCGGCGGTGCGCTGGCACTGGCGGCGTGGACCGGCTTCACGCGCGCCGCACAGACGTTGAAGTCCGAGGGCAGCTTCGCCGGGTTCGCGAACCTGGTACCGTACGCCGAGATCAACCGCCTCTTTTCGAAGTGAGCACCTCGGGGCAACGAATCTCGAGGGGGCGCCCTCGTGGTCGCACCGGCAGGCCAGACGTGGACACCATCCAACGAGAGGAGGCATTCGGTGAGCGGTCTCTGGCAGGAGTTTGGCTGGGAAGGACTCGATGGGCCTGGACCGCAGATTGAGAGTTCGATCGAGCGCGTGCTTCGCCTTCGCGAAGACGCCGACGATGAGTGGGGCCGGTCGGAGAGTCTCGATCCAGACAACGTCGGCGACATCGCCGACGAGGGTCTGGGCCACCGCGGCTAGTGGCCGACGGGCGCGGCGTCTTTCAGGTTGATCGTTCGCGTCGTCACAAGTCGGTGCATCGCTCGGTCAATGCGGGTACACGCTCGGCACCAGTGAGTCGAATCAACAGGGAAAGGGACATCGATCATGAAGCTTGTCATCATCGGCGGCACAGGACTCATCGGATCGAAGCTCGTGACGCAGCTGCGTGAACGCAGCTTCGACGCAGTGGCAGCGTCGCCAGACACCGGCGTCAACACGCTCACCGGTCAGGGACTCGCAGACGTCCTTCAGGGCGCATCCGTCGTCGTCGACGTGTCGAACTCCCCGTCGTTCGAGGAAACGGCCGTCATGGAGTTCTTCACCACATCCACGCGCAACCTTCTCAAGCACGCGGCAGCAGCCGGTGTGACGCATTACGTCGCGCTGTCCGTGGTGGGAACCGAGCGTATACCCGACAGCCCCTACCTCCGGGCGAAGAACGCCCAGGAAACGCTCATCAAGAGTGGCGGAATCCCGTACTCGATCGTTCACGCGACCCAGTTCTTCGAGTTCGTCAAGCGCATCGCTGACGAAGCCACCGACGGGACGACGGTGCGGCTGCCACCGGTACTCATTCAGCCCATGGCGGCTGATGACGTCGCCAAGGCGGTCGGCAGGATCGCCGTGGGCTCGCCACTGAATGACACCGTGGACGTGGCCGGTCCCCAGCAGTTCCGTTTCGACGAGCTGATACGCCAAGGCCTCAGCGCGCGCAACGACCCCCGTGAGGTTGTCGTCGACCCGCACGCGCGGTACTTCGGCGCAGAGCTCGGCGAGCGCTCGCTGATTCCTGCCGGCGACGCGCGACTCGGCGAGATCCGCTTCCAGGAGTGGCTCGGCCAGCCGGCGCTCCAGCAGCGATAACAAAGGGCAGCAGAGTGTCCCGCGAGGGCGGGACCATCCCTATATTCGAGGATGTCTTCACGCGAACCACGCCTCACTCCGCCTGTGCCGGCGCAAGCGCCGGCCCATAGCGGTCCGCGCTACTGCACGCTGACTCGCACCTGTTGAACCCACTCGCCGTTCGCTCGCTTCACATCGAGCCACCACACGCCGGTCGCCGGTGGATCGACCTCGAAGTCGAACGTTTCACCGGTGGCGACCGTTTGCCGCAAGGCGGCGATCGGCGCGCGGAGCGCAGGTGGCAATTCAGCGCCGTCCTTCGCGACGGGCCGCCACTGCACCGGCTCGTTGGCGGCCGACAGCGCCACGGTCAGGCCGGAAAAGTTTGTCGTGATGTTCACGAAGCGCAGGCGATTGGGCACGCCGCGCTTCAGCGTCAGCGTCGTGTCCGGACGTCCGTTCACTACGACCGGGAACCGGGTGGTACTTCTGCGCGTCCTTCGCACCCTGCATGCCGAGTACGAGCACGTGATCCCGGCTGCTGTCGAACGTCTCGCCATCGTCCACCACCACGATCGCGCCGTAGAGGCCCGACGCGAGCTGATGATCGTCGTGCGAGTGCGTGTGGTAGATGAACGTGCCGGCTCGCGGCGGCGTGAACCGAACGGTGGTCGATTCGCCGGGCGCCATCGCCGGTGTCGTGCTCCCGGACGTACCGCTGAAGCCGGGCACGCCGTCGTAGCGGCTCTCGAGCTCGATGCCATGCCAGTGAATGGCCGTCGACTCCTCCAGATGGTTCGTGGCGACGATCTCCACCGGCTCATTCTTCTTGAGCACCAGTAGCGGGCCGGGAATCGTGATCTCCTCGGCGCGCGTCGTAGCAGTGCCTTCGGCCACCGCAAACCCAAACGCATCCTGCGGCTGCCAATAGCCCGAACGCTTCCACATATCGAGCGTCAGGCGCCGTGGCGTGCGCAGTGGCACGCCCGTTGGCGCCGCGACTCCTCCAGTCACCTCCACGCCCATCACCAGCCCGGTCATGCCCGTGGCCGGGTCGTGCACCTGGTGATTCCGCGTGGTCTGGCGACGCCTTCTCCCAGAACGCAGCCCCGGAGAAATGTGCCCGACGATGTGGCAGTGAAAGAGCCAGTTGCCCGCGCGCTCGGTACCCATGCCATGTCGAGCGTGGCACCGATCGGCAGGTTCTGTGTGACGACGCTGCGCGTGCGCTCCGAAGGGTAGGCCGTGTGCGTGAGGCCGTTGCCCTGGCCGCGCACATCGAAGTAGAAGCCGTGCAGGTGCATCGGATGCGCCAGCAGGGACATGTTGATCACGCGCCACCGCACTTCGCGCCCGACCTCCTCGCGCAGCTTTTCGGTGTAGGGCCACGACTGGCCGTTGATGACGAAGACGTGCGGGTCGCCGGGTTGCGGCGTGTCGTCTACGCGGCGCTGGCGATCGTCCCATTCGCCGATGACGAAGATGCGATCCGGACGCACGGCTCCTTTCGGATCGATGATGAACGCGCCGCCAAGCTGGCTGTCGAATCCTGAGCGCAGATTGATCGGCCGGTCCGTCGTCGTCGCCCAGTAGAGTTCACGTTCCAGGCGCGCCGGCGTTGAACCGGATCTCACGCGTCGCGCCCGCCGGAATGACGACCAGCGCATCGCTCTTCGCCGGCCTGGTCATCAGTCCGTGCAGCGTCAACGCGACGGGCAGACGGTTCTCGACCTCGACGCTCACCTCCGTGTCTTCCACCACGCGCAGCAGCGGCCCCGGTGTGGTCAGCAGGCGCGCGGTTTCCCCGAAGGCGGCGACGCGGAGACGTGGGCTGCGCGGCCCTTCGGGCTGCCAGGTGCCGACATCGGCCACCAGGCGAACGCGGGTGACGCCGGCGCTGGCGCCCGCAGCCCGTGTGTTGTCGTTCTGCGCAATGGTCGCGGGGTCCGCGTCGTCTGGCGCATGCGCCTGTGCGATCGGAGTGGACGACAGGGCGAACAGACAAACGGCGGTGGCTGTCAGGCGCGCAATGCGGGTCATATCGCGTCCTTCTCTGAGGCCAGCGCCAGTGGAAGGCGGCCTCATGAGGGGAAGCGATAAAAGTGCAGAAGAACTACAACGCCGCCAGAGCGCTAGGGCGCAGAGGGCTGCTCGGCGAGGGCGCGGGCCAATTCCGAGGTCCAGTGCTGGACGACGACGAGGGAATCGGGGACGCGGGGCTGTTCGCCGGCCGGGACCGGTTTCAGGAACACGAAACGCCTGCCGTCCGGCGAGATGTCGTACATCCGTCCGCTGATCCCCTCCAGGAGCGACATGTCCAGGGGGCTGTCGAGGAGGTGCTCTGGTGAGCCGGCGCGCCAGAGCCGGCCCGCCGCGATCGGAACGCGCAGCAACTCGCCGGAGCGCCGGACGAAGAACAACTCCTTCATGTCGCGACCCCACAGCGGCTGGAGGCCGCCGCCGCTCGAGATTGGGAACCGCGAGTCGCCCACATTGGGAAACGGGCGCACGTAGACCTGGTACACACCTGACTCGTTCGATTCATAGGCGAGCCAGCGGCCGTCTGGCGAGACCTCACCGTTGCGTTGGGTGAAGCGAGAATCCAGCAGCGGTTCGATCGTCCGATCGCCGGTGAGCGACATGATGTTGACTTTGCCGTTGTTCGGGTCCTGAAAAATCACCCGCTTGCCGTCTGGTGTGACCGACGTGCCGAGCTCTGCGCGGAGCGTTTGCGTGAGTGACGTGGGCGTGCCGCTGCCGTCGGCCGCCTGGATCCACAAGTCGGCGTTGCCGCCGCGCGAGACGGAGTAGATCAGTTGCTTGCCGTCCGGCATCCACACCGGGTAGTTCTCGCGGATGCCGGTGTTGGTCAGGCGGCTCAGCGTCCGGCGTCCGAAGTCCCACGACCAGATCGACTCGAACTGATCACGAATGGAGACTACGAGGCGCGAACCATCCGGGGCCAGCCTCGGATAAAGGTACTGCTGTGGCTCCACACCAATGGATGTCTGCGCCCCTCCGCGATCCATCCAGACCGGCGCCGACTTCGGGACGATGCGAAACGAACCCGGCACGTAGATCATCGTGCCGGTGGCGCTGACGTCGTAGTGCGCCACCGCCGTCTGCCCGTTCGGCGACCGGGAGACGTCCTCGATCCGGCTCACGACGCCGCCGAGTGTCCAGTCGGTCGTGTTCAGCGGTGCCACGAGCACGGTCTGTTCCACGGCGTACATGATCTGTCCGCTGGGCAGGTAACGGGCGTCCTCGGCGCCGCGCGCCAGGACGTGCAGCGCGCCATCGCTCATCGTGCGGACTACGATCTGCGCCTCCTCCCAGCCGTTGCTCTTGGCATCGAGCATGGTGAAAAGCAGCGCCTGACCATTGAGGATCCGCTGCGGACCGTGCGCCAGCCATCCTGGCTCCATCGGAATGAGCACCTCGCCCTCACCGCCCTCGGCGTTGATCCGCCAGATGCCACCCACCCCCTGTCCGTAGAGAATTGTGCCGTCGTCTTCCCATGACACTCCCCAGGGGTTCTCGGCCTTGCCGATCGACAGGGGCGTTCCGCCACTCAGTGGCACCTTCTTCAGGTAGCCCTCGTGCCAGAAGCCGAGCCACTGGCCGTCGGGCGAGAAAAATGGCTCACGTGCGAACGCGCCGCCGCCGGAGCCGCGAATGGGCGTGGCCGTCAGTTGATCCAGGCGGCGCAGATAGAGCTGCTCGTTGGCCGTGAAGGCGATGTAGTTGCCGTCGGGCGAGATCGCCACGGCATGGCGCCCCGTGCCGGTGAACCGCTGCCCTTGTTCGAGTCCGATCTCGAGGCGGCTCACTTCCGGTGCCGCCAGACGCTGTCGATCAGCAACAAGCCACGTCGCTGCCGCCGTGACGGCCGCCGTGATCAGCACGGCCGCAGCATGATGAGGCGAGAGTGTCGCGCGCGCGGCGCCGCGACCTCTGCGGATCGGTCGCTCTCGATCACAAAGCGGATCACCGACGAATCGGCTATCCGCTTGCGCCGATCCTTCTCGAGGCAGCGCTGCAGAAGATCCCGAACCGCCGGCGGTACCGCGTCTGGAAGGAGGCTCCAGTCAGGCGTCCTGGTGATCACGAACGCGAGGGTTTCGGCGATGTCTTCTCCGGCAAACGCGCGCGCGCCGGTGAGCATCTCGTAGAGCACGGCGCCGAACGCCCAGACGTCGCTGCGCTTGTCGGCCGGCTTGCCCTTCGCCTGCTCCGGCGACATGTAGGCCGCGGTGCCGAGAATCATCCCCGCCGCGGTCATCGCGGGCGTCGTGATCGTCGGCGACTGCGTGACGTTGTGCGACCGTCGCCTGCTGACTTGCCGGCCTCTGTCGATCTTCGCCAATCCGAAGTCCAGCACCTTCACCGTGCCGTCGTCGCGGACCTTGATGTTGGCCGGCTTGAGATCGCGATGAACGATCCCCTGCTCGTGCGCGGCCTCCAGGGCGTTCGCGATCTGTCGGGCGATCGCGAGGGATCGCTCACGCTCAGGGCTTTAGGCTTTAGGCCCTGGGCTTGGGCTGTCGCTTCGCCCACGCTGTTGTTCGACCGTCCTCCATGCCCAGAGCCGGCGATGATGTCCGCGAGCGTCGGTCCTTCCACCAGTTCCAGCACGAGTGCGTGGACGCCGTCGTGATCTCTCGAAGCCGTAAATGCCGCCGATGTTCGGATGATTCAGCGAGGCCAGCACCTGCGCTTCGCGCTTGAAGCGCGCGAGCCGCTCCGGATCACTCGCGAAGGCCGGCGGCAGGATCTTGATCGCGACGTCGCGATTCAGCTTCGTGTCGCGCGCGCGATAGACCTCGCCCATCCCGCCGACCCCGAGCAGGCCGTCGATGCGGAACACGCCGATCTGCGTGCCGATCGCGCGCCCCTCGAGCAACCCGAGCGTCGAAGGCCGCTCGGTCGCGGCGCGATCGATAACGCCGCGTCGGTGCCGGATTGCAGCAGCGATTCGACCTCGGCGCGCAGTTCCGCGTCGTTCGCGCACAGCGAGGCCAGCGCCGTCGCCCGATCGGACTCCGGCTTGGCCAACACCGCGCCGTAGATGCGCGACACCTGTTTTCCAGCGTTCAGGATCCATCACGCTCATCGCTGGAGATCGCTCAGCCAGTTCATCACCACGACAATCGGCGACGTGGACGTCTGGAGGCCGGGCGCGTTGACGACAAACTGCTGCCCGTCAGGCGTCACGGCGTAGTTGCTGCGCGGCTGGTTTACCGTCTGAACGGTGAACAGTTTGCTGATCTCACCAACCTGAAACGAAGCGCCCGTACCGTCGACGTCAGCGGTCAGCAAGTCTCCGCCTGAAAGAAGAACAGCTCTTTGCCGTCGCCGCGCCAGCGCGGTTCCTGCCCGCCCGCGGAAGAGACCTGAACGCGCGGGCCGGGGCCGGGAAACGGCACGACGTAGACCTGCGCGCGACCAGCGTCGGCCGAGGTGTAGGCGATCCACCGCCCGCTCGATCGAACCTGGCGTGAAACTCCGGCGCCGGGTTTGCAGAAGCGGCACCGGCGTTCGTTCCCCGGTCATCGGCAGCAGCCAGATGTCGGCCGCCGCGCCACTGCCGCGCGAGAACAACACATGCTGTCCATCCGGCGACCAGCTCCACGGGATCTGGTCCTCGCTATCCGGCGGCAGCAGATCTTCAGCAGTGCCAGCGTTCAATGATTGCTGCGCCAACCCGAATTTGCCGTTGCGATTGGTGTTGTAGATCAGCCGACTGCTGTCGGGCGCCCATATCGACATCTGCTCGCCTTGGGGATCGAAGGTGAACCTCGTCGGCACCCCGCGCTGCAGGTCGACGATCCAGACATCGCGCGTGTTCGTCTCCGGGTTTGACGCACTCACCGATGCCTGGCGGCCGTCCCGCGACAGCTCGACGTCGCCATAGGCGCCGCGACGATCGACCGCCTTGAGCACCGCCCCTTTTCTATCGAGCACGACCAACTGCGATCCCGCGACCCCGCTGCCTCGTTGATAAACCAGTACCCCGTTGTCCGACGCGGAAAACACCCCAATCGGAAAGCCGGTCTGCGACGACTGCACGGCGTCTGCGATGGGAAAGGCGCCCCGAGCGTGCGCAAGCCTTCCGCATCGAAGGGCTGCGCCATGAGCGAGGTCTGGCATGAACAGCAGATGGCCGCTGGCGTAGATGACGTTGCCGGCCGTCGTGTTCTCGATCAAGGACCGCCGGTCGAGCGAGTCGAGCGAGCCAAGCAGAATGCCGCCGGTACCGGTAATCGCCGAGTTGGCGCGACGGAAAGTGCCGACCGTCGGGAAGAAACTCGGGACGGATGTGCAGGTTCTCGCTCGCCTCGAGGCGGCTTGCCCGCTCCGAATCCGCCCGACTGACTGACCTTCAGCAACGCTCCCCCACCACCGCCGCCCGTTCGCGCGATTACAATGGTGCCCCTCGGGCTCCACGACGCCGAGTTGAGACTCGGGAGGTCGCAGATCACGACAGGCAGTCCGCCGGAGACGCTGATCTTCTTCAGCTTGCCGCCGGCAAAGAACCCTATCTGCCGGCTGTCGGGTGACCAGAATGGGGCCACCGCGCTCTCGGTATCAGGCAGTTCCCGTGCATCCAGCGAGTCGAGCGCGCGGACAAAGAGTCGACTCGGCGAGTCGGGCCGCCGGGCGAGCATCGCCACCATCCGTCCGTCAGGCGAGACTGCAAGCGGCAGATTCGCAGCACACGCAAGCTCGAGTGACACAGTGTGCCCCTCGGGTGGACCGAGGGTGAAACGAACGGCGGGGGCCTCGGCCGATCGGTTGGTCCCGGACCACAGGGCGAATGTGAGCGCGGCGGCGGCGGCAATCGCGGCAGACGCCCATGGCCATGCTCGCCCGCGCCGGCCGGGCGTGGCCGGCTCATTGCCAGCGTCAGCAGGGGGCGGCGGCGCGGCAATTCGATCGAGTTCGTAACGGACATCGCCGATCGCCTGCCAGCGCCGGCGCGCGTCCTTGTCCAGACATCGCCGCATCAGCGCGACCAATCTCGGGTCGAACAGTGCGACGGCACCCCAGTCTGGCTCGCCGCGAAGAATCGCCGCGAGCGTGTCGGCGACATCGTCGCCATCGAACGCCCGCCGGCCGGCGAGCATTTCGTAGAGGACACAGCCGAAGGCCCAGATGTCGCTGCGCTTGTCGGCCGGCTTGCCCTTCGCCTGCTCCGGCGACATGTAGGCCGCGGTGCCGAGAATGATGCCCGGCCGCGGTCATCGCCGGCGAGGTGATCGTCGGCGATTGCGTGAGTCGTCCCCGCCACGCCTGCGGCCCGCTTGCCGGCTCCCGGCCTTTGCCAATCCGAAGTCGAGCACCTTGACCGTGCCGTCGTCCGGACCTTGATGTTCGCCGGCTTCAGATCGCGATGGATGACACCGAGCTCGTGCGCGGCTTCGAGGGCGATCGCGATCTGGAGGCGATCGCAGGACTCGTCACGTCAGGGCTTTAGGCTTTGGGCTCTGGGCTTTGGTCCTGGCACGTCGGGCCTGAGCCTTGAGTCCTGAGCCGGACGCCCTCGCTCCGGGCCAGCATGTCCGCGAGCGTCGGACCCTCGACGAGCTCGAGCACCAGCGCGTGGACGCCGCCTTGATCCTCGAACCCGTGAATCGCGCCGATGTTCGGATGATTCAGCGACGCGAGCACCTGCGCCTCCCGCTTGAACCGCGCGAGGCGCTCGGGATCCTGGCGAAGGCCGGCGGCAGGATCTTGATCGCGACGTCACGATTCAGCTTCGTATCGTGCGCGCGATAGACCTCGCCCATGCCCCCGATGCCAAGCAGACCGTCGATGCGGAACACCCCGATCTGCGATCCAATCGCGCGCCCCTCGAGCAACCCGAGGGTCGAAGGCCGCTCGGTCGCGGCGCGATCGATTAACGCCCCATCGGGGCCTGACTTCAGAAGGGACTCGACCTCGGCGCGCAGCTCCGCGTCGTTCGCGCACAGCGAGGCCAGTGCCGTCGAGCGATCGGACTCCGGCTTGGTCAACACCGCGCCGTAGATCCGCGACACCTCGCGCCAGCGGTCGGCGTTCATGCGTTCGTCTCTCTTTTGCGCTCGTCGCCCGCGAAGACGCTCATGGCAAAGGAACCCGACGACGGAGTTCGTCTTTGAAGTTGAGCAAGAACGTCACGCGACCGTTGGGCCGCGCGCCGTCGCCCGACGCCGAAACAACACCGACGATGCGCCTGCCGTCCGAATGAAGGTCGAAGAGGCGGTTCGTCGTCAGGCCCTCGAGGCGGCGGCTGCCCCACGGCTTCGGCGGCTCAGGAATGAACGCGCCGGATCGGGTGGCGTCCCCGGGACACCAGTGATCTGACCGCTGTCGGACTGGAAGAACAGTTCCGGCGCCGTGCGAGACCAGACGGGAAAGTTGCCTGTGCTCTGCGAGACGCGGTAGCGCGCTCCCGGTGTCGGGAACGGCCCGAACGAAGACTTCGTAGGTACCACCCTCCGCTCGACATGTAGGCGATCCACTGGCCGTCGGGAGAGAACGCGCCTGGGTGCAAGAGGAATTCGGAGTGGCCAGGTACTCGCGACGGTCTTCGACGCTCAGACCGCTGTTGGTACGGACCACTCGTGCTATCGCCAGGTCGGAGTTACCGGGGCGCTGCTGGAACCGTCGAAGCAGCAACTGCGTTCCGTCCGGCGAGAACGCCGACGGAGCTGAGCCTTCCGGAATGAGCACCGCGAGCGGCGCCCCTCCGTCTGCCCTGATGTAACGAGTGCCGTCCTGTCCCGTTGCCGAACAATACGTCCATTCCCATCCGGACTCCAGACGAGTCCGCCAACATTGCTGCCGATGCCGTCACGGGAGACCACGGCGCGACCGTTTCCGGTAGCCAGATCGATGACCCAGAGTTCGCCGTCAGCGATCAACGCGAGTTGGGTGCCATCGGGCGAGAACGCCGGCCAGCGACCGGCCTTTGTTGAGATCGGTTTGTGACACACCTTCGGCATTCAGCCACTGTGTCGTCGGGACTGGCTGCTGCGAGACCTCACGCAGCACGGCTGTTCCGTCCCGCGCGACGTCGAACGCCGCCGCTCCCGTTTCGGCGGTGTAGGCAACACGCTCGAAAATCCGCGTCGAGGGTCCGAGCACTCGCATCGACGCCGTGTCGAACGGAAGCGCGAACAGAGAGCCGCGACTCAGATAGGTGATGAAGCCGGCGTTGTCTGACGCAGGCATGAAACGGGGAAAGCTGCCACCACGCTGGATCGTCTGTCGGACGCCAGTCCCGGTGGGGACTGCAGATCGATGTTCCAGTTCTCGATCTCCCCATCACGCATGGCCGTAAACAGCACGGCGGTGTCACCAGGCAATATGTGCGGCCAACGGTGATTGCGATCGCCCTCGGCCAATGTGGTCAACGGCGCTGGCGGACTTCCTTCGTCGATTCGGATGAGTGGCCCCAGGCTGCCAAGCGGCGAGACCAGGAAGCCTCGCTCGGCCCAGGCCCCGCCGACGAAGATGGCTGTGGTTCGCACGATGTCGATCGGCGCGCCGCCGTCCACCGACACCTTCTGCATGCGGTTGCCGGCGTAGTACGCGAATCCAGCGTCCAGTCGGGTGAGAAGAAGGGACTGTTCGCGCCAGCGACGGCGGTGAGCTCAATCGCCTCTGGCTGGTCGAGCATGCGGGTGAACAAGTGGCCACGCGAGACGTAGGCCAGCCGGCGGCCGTCCGGCGACAGCACCACGCTCGCGAAACCAGTCGTGGTCAGCTCGACATCGAGGTCGACATTCAGCCTGACGAGCGGCTGGAGGGGGGGCCCCGTCGATTGACGCGGTATCCACAGGTACGCGGCCAGACCCACGGCAACAGCGACGGCACCAGGAAGAATCCAGCCCGATCGTCTGGACGGAGGAGCGGCTGGCGTGACAACAGGGGCCGCCGTCTCGGACTCGAGGACGACGATGGCATCGGCCACATCGCGCCAGCGCCGGCGTGGATCCTTCGCCAGACAGCGTTGGAGTATGCGCGCAGCCTGCGGCGGAACATCCTCCCATGACGGCTCCTGCACCAGGACAGCGGCCATCGTCTCGGCCACCGTCTCGCCTATGAATGCCGACGGCCGGTGAGCATTTCGTAAAGCACGCAGCCGAACGACCAGATGTCGCTGCGCTGGTCGGCCGGCTTTCCTTTCGCCTGCTCCGGCGACATGTAAGCCGCGGTGCCCAGGATGATCCCTGCCGCTGTCATCGCGGGCGTGGTCATCGTCGGTGAGTTCGTTACGCCCGCCTGACGGCCGGCGACCGCGTCCGGATCGGTGATTTTCGCCAGCCCGAAATCGAGCACCTTCACCGTGCCGTCGGCTCGCACTTTGATGTTCGCGGGCTTCAGGTCGCGATGAGTGATTCCCTGTTCGTGCGCCGCCTCGAGCGCGTTCGCGATCTGTCCGGCGATCGCCAGACGCTCTCGCCGACGCTGGCTCTCGGCTGGGCCTGCGCCCGCTCCAGCATGTCGGCGAGCGTCGGTCCTTCCACCAGCTCCAGCACCAGGGCATGCACGCGGCCGGTGTCTTCGAAGCCGTAGATGCCGCCAATGTTGGGGTGATTCAGCGACGCCAGCACCTGCGCTTCGCGCTTGAACCGCGCCAGCCGATCCGGATCGTTGGCGACCGCCGCCGGCAGGATCTTGATCGCGACGTCGCGATTCAGCTTGGTGTCTCGGGCGCGATAGACCTCGCCCATGCCGCCGACGCCGAGCAAGTCGACGATGCGAAAGACGCCGATGTGCGATCCAATGGCGCGCCCATCCAGCAACCCGAGGGTCGAGGGGCGTCAGTGGCCGCCCGATCGACCAACGCCGCGTCGGTGCCTGACTGTCAGAAGGGACTCGACCTCGGCGCGAAGTTCCGCGTCGTTCGCGCACAACGAGTCCAGCGCCGTCGGCCGATCAGGCTCCGGCTTCGTCAACACCGCGCCGTAGATGCGCGAGACCTCGCGCCATCGGTCAGGCGTCATGCTGAATGCTCCCTGAACGAAATCGGCTGGTCACCATCACCTCAGCGCTGCCTTCAGCTCCTCGCCCCAGTTCATGACGACGACGATGCCATTGGCCGCCGGAACCTCGGCAGTGGTGGATCGTTTGATCATCAGGAAGCGTTTTCCGTCGGGGGAGACATCGAACGTCGGGCCGAGCCCGGTCTGCTGCAGCCCCGGCCAGTTGAACAACTTCACCGCTTTGCCGAAGGTGAACGTCGTCCCCGCGTCGATGGGTACGGACATGACCGCGTCCTCGGAGTTGTAGAAGAGTTCTTTGCCGTCCCGCCGCCAGACGGGGCGGTTGCCGCCGCCGGACAAAAGGATCCAGCGGCCATCATGAACGCGCGGGAAGGGACGGACGTACACCTCATTGACGCCAGACTCATTCGATGCATATGCGAGCCAGCGTCCGTCCGGCGACACCGCGGGGTTGATTTCACCGCCCAGCGTGCGCAGGAGCGGTTCGACGCGATGATTCGACGTGGCGGCGGGCGTGCCCTCGAAATCCAGCAGCGAGAGATCGTTGCCGGTGTCGGCCGCCTGCTCGAGCAGCACCGCGTATCGGCCGTCGGACGAGAGGCTGCGCGGGTATTGCTGCGTGTTGGTGCTCGTGGTGAGCCGTTGTGGCGCACCGCTTCCGTCTGCTGACTTCATGAACACGTTGGCGTTTCCCGCGGCGGTCGATCGAGAACAGGATGCGAGTAAGGTCGGGCGTCCACAGTGGATTGCTGTCCCGGCCGGGATCGAATGTCACCTGCTGCAGGGTGCTGCGGACGAAATCGAAAACCCAGATGTCGTTCTCGCGATCGCGCACATCGAGCGCAACGCGCTGGCCATCCGGCGAAATCCTCGGGAGCACGTAACCACGCGGCGGTGCCCCCGGGAATTGGCCGTTCAACTCCGCTTCGATCCACCCAGGCAAGCGTGCGCGTCGGCTCGACGTTGTTGCTGAGGGTCGTGCTGAACACACCGGCGACGTACACCAGCGTCCCAGCATCCGACACAGTCGCCTGCGGCGACGCGTTCAGTGGATACCAGATCCTTTGTACGAGCGAGGCCGGCTCGCCGCGAATATCGATCCGCTCGGCGTCGAACCTGACCGCGCGAAGTCCTCCACGCTGCACGAACGTGAGGTAGCCTCCAGAGACGTCAGCGAGGGAATGTTCCACCGCGGACCACGATCGTCCGGTTGCCTGTCGCCGGGATCGCGGCGCAACGATATCTGCGGCATCCAGGTTCTGCGAGACCGGCACGACCAGTGAAGAGGACAACGCGCGAGCCGCGGAAGCAGCGTCGGATGCAGAAAGGCAAAGTCACCACGAGTGAGGTCGGGAGCCGCCACCAGCTGCGGCGTCCCTCGACCATCTGATGTGACGCGATAGAGGCCAGCCCTGCCGACCGGATGTGGCGCCCGAGAAGACGATCGTGCCGTCGTCGCCCCACGACGCGCCGATCTGCGGCCGCCCGAATACCGCGGCAGACCGTGTAGCGGCGAGGCCGCCGCTCAGCGGCACCTCTGATCGCGATGCCAGCGGCTCCCGGCTCGTGAAGAAGCCGACCCAGCGCGCCGTCAGGCGAGAAGAACGGGCCGCGTTCGCGCATCTCGAACGCCGTTCGAGCAGGAACGCGCGAGCCGAGCTGCATCGCAGTGTCGTGGACGGACAGCTGCGCGCGGTCGTCGCGAGCGACCGTAGACGAGCCGTCGGGCGCATCAGGGCGTAGCTCGCCGGATCGCGCCGCTCGCGACGCCAGTGCGCGTCCGCGGAAGCGTGAACTCGGAAGCGGATCGGCGTCGCAGGTGGGAGCCGTTGGACGTGACAGCCCCCAACCAGCGAAACCCAGGGCCAATCGCCACCGCCACACCGGCCACCGCGGGGGAAGGCCCAACGCCTCATCCCGGACCATGACGGAAGTTTCGTGCGCTCGACTGGTTTGCACAGCAGGTAGCGAATGACGGCCGCGTCCCCGATCCGCGTGTGGACGGTCGCGCTGCAGGGCATCCGGCGAGGGAGATGGGCGCCGCAACGAGTCTGGGGGTGATCTGCGGGTAAGAGGCCGAGGAGTCTGGCGGCTCCTTGGAGGACGTTTGCGAGGGTATCGGCGGAGACATCCTCTCCCTGGAAGGCACGACGTCCGGGTGAGCATCTCGTAGAGCACGCAGCCCAACGCCCAGATATCAGAACGTTTGTCCGCGGGTTTGCCTTTCGCCTGCTCGGGCGACATATAGGCCGCGGTCCCGAGAATCATCCCGGCGCGCCGTCATGCGCCGGCGTCGTGATGGTGGGCGACTGCGTCAGGTCCGGCCTGCCCTGCCCGCCCCGCCTGCCCTTCGGGAGATTCGGGCGATCTTCGCAAGGCCGAAATCGGCTGTATGGAGCCGCTGACCGTGCCGTCTTCGCGCACCTTGATGCTCGCGGGCTTCAGGTCGCGATGGACGATCCCCTGCTCATGCGCCGCTTCCGGCATTCGCGGGATCTCTCCGGCGATCTGCCAGGGAATCGCTCACAGACAGGGCTCCCGGCTGCAGGCTTTGGGCTTCAGACCGGCACCGCTCGGACCCTGGAGCTACTTGAGTCCTGAGCCGGAGGCCCTCGCTGCCGTCCAGCATGTCCGCGAGCGTCGGCCCTTCGACGAGCTCGAGCACCAGCGCGTGGACGCCACCGTGATCTTCGAACCCGTGAATCTGCGCCGATGTTGGGGTGATTCAGCGAGGCCAGCACCTGCGCTTCCCGCTTGAACCGCGCGAGGCGCTCGGGATCGCTGGCGAAGGCCGGGGGCAGGATCTTGATCGCCACATCGCGATTGAGCTTGGTATCGCGGCGCGCGATAGACCTCGCCCATGCCGCCGACGCCGAGCAGGCTGTCGATGCGGAACACGCCGATCTGCGTGCCGATCGCGCGTCCCTCGAGTCAGACCCAAGGGTCGACGGCCGCTCGGTCGCGGCGCGATCGATTAACGCCGCGTCGGTGCCGGACTGCAGGAGCGACTCAACCTCGGCGCGCAGTTCGGCGTCGTTCGCGCACAGCGAGGGCCAGTCGCCGTCGGC
The DNA here is from genome assembly GCA_963748265.1 of uncultured Acidobacteriota bacterium. Classification (GTDB taxonomy): domain Bacteria; phylum Acidobacteriota; class Vicinamibacteria; order Vicinamibacterales; family CAVVIG01; genus CAVVIG01. Next base: position 395,688 of record CAVVIG010000014.1, read on the forward strand.
CGATCAGGCTCCGGCTTCGTCAACACCGCGCCGTAGATGCGCGACACCTCGCGCCAGCGCTCGGCGTTCATGGCGTCGGCACCCGCTGCTTCAATTCCTCAAACCAGTTCAGCGTGACGTTGAGGAGACCCACTTTCTCGACCTCGCTGTTGTTCGGCATCAGCACAACAAACGAGAGCCCATCCGGACTGATGTCATAGACTCGCGCGCCAGACCCCAGCAGCCCGGTGATGGGCAACGGCGTCGGTCGGCCGGCGACTGAGAACGTGGGTGTGAGTCGTACCGGCATCGACACAATCCTGGAGTCCGGCGTGCCTCGACCTGTCACGTAAAAGATCTCCTTGCCGTCAGGCGACCACACCGGATCGGCGGCGCCGCCGCTTGTCACCTGAAACTTGGTCTCGCCGGCCGGTGGAAACGGACGAACCCACACATCCTGCGCGGCCCCGAGTTCAGCCGCCAATGTACGCGATCCACTTTCCATCGGGCGAGAGTACGGAGTTGCTCGACCAGACTGGAGCGATGGGTGTCAGCGTTGTGTCGACGCCTGGACAGAACATCATCAACAGCCGTTGCCCACCACGACTGGTCGACACAACCAGCACGTGGCCATCGCGCGATAACGCCTCGGCCTGCAGACCTGCGTTCTCTTCGGGCTTCAGGAGCAGTGTCATCTCGCCAGTGCCGTTCGGCGCGGAGCGAGTAAGAGCTCGTTCACGCCGCTTCGGTTCGCGGTGAAAATCAATCGGTCGCCATCAAGCGTCCAGACCGCGCTTTTGTTAGATACCATCGAAGGTCAACGGACGGAGCGGCGCTTTGCCATCCAAATCGTAGATGGCGATATTCTGGCCCTTGATGTCGGGCCTGATGAAGCGCCCAGTCTGCTGCCATCAGGATGAGATCGCAATACAAAGGGGCCCGGGGGGATGTTCAGCGGCGTCTGCTTTCCCCGAACGATCGACCAGGACCAGGCGTAGGTTCGGGTTTGTTTCGTTCCCTGACGCGTAAACAAGCGCGGGACCGGTATTCGACACGCTGAACTGAGTAGTGGCGGACGGAACCAGACCGGTATCCCCGCCTGACGCCTTCAATGGCCACGACTGGCGAACCGCCGACACGCAGCGTATCGGGGTTGAAGGGCACCGCCGGCACGGCGTGGCCGAGCGCATCGCGCCGATGCCCGCTCTGAGTCCAGCGCGCGTCGCTGCCGCCAGTCATCACGACTGTTCTGTTCCCAGACTTCAGCGACTGCACGACAATCTGCGCCGCGTCCCACCGAGTCTGCGCGATGCCCGTTGTGATGCTGAAGACACCGAGTCCCCGCCTGGCAGCGATTGCGGGCCGTACATCGCTCGTTTTCGTTGGCCTTGATAACCGAGTTCCGGCGTGCCCCCATTGGCGGACACGCGCATAATGCCCTCCGGCTGACCGAAGAGAATCATGTTGTCGGGACCCCAGCTGACGCCGAGCGGAAGCGTGGTCGCACAAATGACGATCGCTGCGCCGCCGCTCGACGCCGACGCGTTTCAACTGGCCGTTTTCGAAAAACCCGACCGATTCGCCATCGGGTGAGAAGAATGGACTCCCCACGACACCACCCCCGTCCCGGGAATCAGCCGAGCCTCAAGGGCACCCATGGAACGGAGATACAGTCCGCCCGTCGCGTTGTAAACAAAATGTTGGCCATCGGGGGAAAACGCGATGACGGGCTGCCCTGCATTCCGCCACCGCTGTCCTTCTGGAAGGTCGTAGTCGAACTTAGTGACCGCTGGCGGCTCAACCGCAGGCCACCAGCTCCACGCAGCAAGGCCGGTGACGAGACGGCCACGAAGCCGTCAACGCAATTGGAAGCCCCCGTCGCCACGCGGGCTCTGCGACCGGCGAGGACCGTGCCGCGTAATCCCCAGCGGTCTCAAATGCGCCCTCCAGCGCCAGCCGGAGATCTGCGCATCACCGATGCGCTGCTTCCGGTCCTTATGCAGGCAACGTTTGAGGAACGTGCCGAGCACGGGCGAGAGTCCGCGAGGCAGCAACGTCCAATCGGGCTCTCGTGCCAGCACCGACGCGAGCACGTCTGAAACTTCATCGCCCTGGAAAGGACTCGTCCGCCCGTGAGCATCTCGTAGAGGACGCAGCCAAACGCCCAGATGTCGGTCCGTTTATCGACGGTCTTGCCCCGCGCCTGCTCGGGACTCATGTACGCGGCCGTTCCGAGCATCATTCCCCGCCGCGTCGTCATCGCGGGCGACGTGATCGTCGGCGACTCCGTCACCTGCGCGGTGCACCGCCGGCCCGTTCGATCGCCTTGGCCAAGCCGAAGTCGAGCACCTTCACGGTGCCGTCGGCCCGCACCTTGATGTTCGCCGGCTTCAGATCGCGATGGATGATCCCGTGCTCGTGCGCCGCTTCGAGCGCCTCGGCAATTTGCTGCGCGATCGGCAGAGCCTCGTCGAGCGCGGCAATCGGCGCCGTGCGCAACCGCGATCGGCAAGCGTCGGGCCTTCGACGAGCTCCATCACGAGCGCGTGCGCGCCGCCCGCTATTTCGAGGCCGTAGATGCCCGGCGATGTGCGGATGATTCAGCGAAGGCACGTGCCTCTGCTTCGCGCTGGAACCGCGCGAGCCGATCGGGAATTGAGAGGCGAAGGACGGCGGGGAGAATCTTGAGGCGCGACATCGCGATCGAGCTTCGTATCGCGCGCGCGATACACCTCGCCCATGCCGCCTTCGCCGAGCGGGGCGGCCCCGTCCAGTCGGGATCGCCGCGCAGCACTGGCGGCGAGCGTGTCACTGACATCCTGGCCCTGCGAAGGCACGCGTGCCGGTGAGCATCTCGTAGAGGACGCAGCCGAACGCCCAGATGTCGCTGCGCTTGTCGGCCGGCTTGCCCCTTCGCCTGCTCTGGCGACATGTAGGCGGCCGTGCCAAGAATCATCGCCGGCCGCCGTCATCGCCGGCGTCGTGATCGTCGGCGACTGCGTGAGCACTCGGGAGCCGCGGCCCTCGACGTGCCGCCTCCATCATCTTCGCCAGCCCGAAGTCCAGCACCTTCACGGTGCCATCCGTCGCGGACCTTGATGTCCGCCGGCTTCAGATCGCGATGAACGATCCCTTGTTCGTGAGCGCGCTTCCAGGGCGATCGCGATTTGTGCGGCCATCGGCCAGCGCTCGTCGGGCGGTAGGCTCTGGTCCTGGGCCCGCCTGCCGAGTTGTCGGCGAGGGTCGGTCCTGCGACGAGTTCGAGCACCAGCGCGTACACGCCGCCCGAATCTTCCAGACCATGAATGCGCGACGATGTCGGATGATTGAGCGAGGCCAGCACCTGCGCTTCGCGCTTCAATCGCGCGAGGCGCTCGGGATCGCTGGGCGAAGGCCGGGGGGCAGATCTTAATCGCCACGTCACGATTCAGCTTCGTGTCGCGGGCGCGGTCCCCTTCGCCCCATGCCGCCGACGCCCGAGCAGGCTGTCGATGCGGAATACCCCGATGTGCGTGCCGATCGCGCGACCCTCGATCAGGCCAAGGGTGGACGGCCGCTCGGTCGCCGCGCGATCGATCAACGCGGCATCGGTTCCGGACTTCAACAGCGACTCGACCTCGGCCCGCAGTTCCGCATCGTTCGCGCACAACGAGTCCAGCGCCGTCGGCCGGTCCGACTCCGGCTTCGTCAACACCGCGCCGTAGATACGCGACACTTCGCGCCAGCGGTCAGGCGTCATGGAGTCGCGCTCCTCGGCGGCGCCAATCGCTTCAGTTCCTCGAACCAGTTCAAGACCACGCTGATCGACGGCGATGTCTCGCGTCCGCTTTCGAAATCACCGCCGTCCAGCGTGATGAATCGTGTGCCATCCGGCGACAGATCGTAGTTCCTCGCACTGGTCGCCGTGGTATTGGCACTGAAGGCCCCCGCCACTGGTGTCGTCGCTGAGAATTCGACTGTCGGCGCGGTTCGCAGCTTCACCGCCGTCAAAGGGCCGGCCGATTGATTGAAGAACAGCTCAGCATCATCGCGGCCCCAGCCAGGATGATGGGCACCGCCTCCAGCCGCGGGCACCTCATAGCGAGTGCCGGTCGGTGGCAAGGGTTCCACAAATATCGTCACGGCTTCGGGGCGCCTGGTGCCGTAGGCGATCCACCTGCCACTTGGGGACACCGCTGAATTGAGCGGAAAGGTCGAGCGAACGTTCGGCAACTGCGTTGCCTTGCCGTCCGGAATCGAATGCAGCCAGAGGGTGGCTTCCGGTCCCGCGACTGCACTGAAAGAAAACGTCTGCGTCCCCGACCAGGACTCGGGGATATGGGCAGTGCCCGCAGCCGGCCGCGTCAGGCGAGCGACACCGCCCGTGCCGTCCGCCGGCTGCCAGTAGATCGCCAGATCACCTTCGCGGTCGGACTGATACAGCAGCCTCAGGCTGTCGCCGGACCAGACAGGAAACCGGTTCCGACCACCGAACGTCAGTTTTCGTGGCTCCGAGTCACCCTTCAGGTCGTACACGACGATATTGGCGTCAGACTCGTCGGCAATGACGTAGGCGATTCTGGAACCGTCGGGCGAAAATCGAGGCGACTCATAGAATCCAACAGGGCGGTTCAGCGATTCCGCCATCCCCTGTCGATCGACTGTCGCCAGACTCACTTGTCCGCCCAAGACAGGCCCCGCCACATAAGCCGACGACGCGTATCGGAGACCGAATACTGGGCCACGCCGGTGGTGAGCAAGCGTCGCACACCCTGGACAACGGGTACCGCCGTTCCAGTCAGGCGCTGGCTAGCAAGGTCGTAGGGGACCGCCATCAACGCGTTCTCTGCCCCATACAGAATGTGCCCTGTCGGAACGTAACGCGCATCACTGCCACCGGCCGCGATCACCGTTCGCTTGTGCGTCCGTAGCGACTCGATGAGGATCTGGCTCCGGTTCCATCGCGACAGCCCTCCAGCACCTGCTCCGTCAGGACCGAGCGTAAAGAGCACGCTGTCGCCGTCGGGCAACAGTTGCGGCATCATCGCCGTCTGCGTCGCGTCGAGCGGGATGAGCACCGTCGAAGGCCCGCCGCCCACGGGAACGGAGGCAATGCCCTTGGCCCTTTCCACAAACAGCAGGCGGTCGCCGGACCAGGTGAATCCAAGGCCGGCGTTGGTGCGAGTCATTACGCTTTCCACGCCGCCGGACAAAGGCACGCGCACCAGCGATACGCCGGCGCCCTGCTGCGCCAGCCCGAGCCAGCGCCCGTCGGGTGAAAACACTGGATTGGAAATACCTCGCAACTGGCGAAGCATCACTGGGTCGCGTTCGCTCAAGCGGCGCAGGTACACCATCGGGGCGTCACCGCGATTGGCGTCGTCGACGACAAACGCCACAGTCGTGCCGTCTGGCGAGACTGCCAGCCAACGACCGACGGCCGAGGCGATCGAGCCGCTGCGAAAGCGCATTCCGGTCGGCAGCGGGATGGAAAAGCGTGTAATCACCGTTGCCGAGCCGGACGCAGGACGAGGCAGCCAGCGTCCGACGAGCACTCCCGCAGCCGCAAGCAGGAGCCCGACGGCGACGATGGTCAGGCGCGGGATATTCCTCGATTGGGGCACTGTTGCCGCGACCGCCGCGTCGGGCACTGCCGGGTGAGAAGCAATCCTCTCCAGTTCGTTCGCCAGTAGCCGATCGCCTGCCAGCGCTCGCGCGGGTTTTTCTCAGACACCGCGCCACCAGCTCGCGCACGCGCGCATCTGACGATGGAAGCGCGGTGAGGTCTGGTTCGCCGCGCAATATCGCCGCCAGCGTATCGGCGACATCGTCACCTTCGAATGGCCTCCGGCCGGTGAGCATCTCGCAGAGCACGACACCGAACGCCCAGATGTCAGAACGTTTGTCCGCGGGTTTGCCTTTCGCCTGCTCGGGCGACATGTAGGCCGCCGTGCCGAGGATCATGCCCGCCGCCGTCATCGCCGGCGTCGTGATCGTCGGCGACTGCGTGACACTGGGGGCTGGCGACTGGGGACTATGCGCCTCCGCCATCTTCGCCAGCCCGAAGTCGAGCACCTTCACCGTGCCGTCTTCGCGAACCTTGATGTTCGCGGGCTTGAGATCGCGATGAATGATTCCGAGTTCGTGAGCGGCTTCCAGGGCGTTCGCGATCTGCCCGGCGATCGCGAGGGATTCGCTCACAGACAGGGCTCCAGGCTTCTGGCTCTGGGCTTCGGGCCTGGCACCGCTCGGGCCCTGAGCCTTGAGTCCCGAGCCGGAAGCCCTCGCTCCGTCCAGCATGTCCGCGAGCGTCGGTCCCTCGACCAGCTCGAGGATCAGCGCATGGACTCCGTCTGAATCCTCGAACCCGTGAATCGCGCCGATGTTCGGATGATTCAGCTGAGCGAGCACCTGCGCTTCGCGCTTGAACCGCGCGAGGCGCTCGGGATCGCTGGCGAAGGCCGGGGGCAGGATCTTGATCGCCACGTCGCGATTCAGCTTGGTATCGCGCGCGCGATAGACCTCGCCCATCCCGCCGACGCCGAGCAGGCTGTCGACGCGGAACACCCGATCTGCATGCCGATCGCGCGTCCATCGAGCAACCCGAGGGTTGAGGGTCGTTCAGTGGCGGCCCGATCGATCAACGCCGCGTCGGCGCCTGATTTCAGAAGCGACTCGACCTCGGCGCGCAGTTCCCGTCGTTCGCACACAGCGACGCGAGCGCCGTCGCCCGGTCCGACTCCGGCTTCGTCAGCAGTGCGCCGTAGATGCGCGACACTTCGCGCCAGCGGTCGGGCGTCATGGCGTCGCACTCGCAGGTGTCCAGTTCATGATCAGCGACAACACGGTGCGGGTGTCGACGGCATCCGCCGTCGACACGAGGAATCTGCTGCCGTCCGGCGTCGCGACGTAGGGCTGCCTCGACCCGGCCATCTGCACCGCACCCCCCGGTGTGTTCACACGGAACAAGGGCTTCGGTTCCCCAAGCACAAGTCGCCGACCATCCGCGCTCTCATTGACACTCACCGCCTGCAACGTGCCATCGAGGGCGATGTAGTAGATCTCGCGCCCGTCCTGCCGCCACCGCACCTCGGCACCACCGTTGTGCGACACGACGGCACGCTCGCCGGTCCCCAGAAACTGCTGCACATACACGTCGGAGCGCCCGATTCCTCTGACTGATAGGCGATCCACCGCCCGTCGGGTGATACCTGCGCATCGCGCTCGAGAGATTGCGTCGGCACGAGCCGAATCGGTGCTGACTTACCATCCGCCGCCACGGCCGACAACGTTCAATCCGGCCCCGAGAAAACGATGTAGCGATCGTCGGGTGACCAGTCATTGACCTTCTTGACGTGCTCGTCAGCGAAGATCTGCACTGGGGTCGCTCCTGGCGTCGCCGCCTGGATCCAAATCCCCTGACTCCCGCCCCTGCGGAAAAGAACGCGAACCTCGAGCCGTCGTGAGACCAGGCTGGTTGCGATTCGCCGAGCGGCGACGACGTCAGGCGCGTCCAGATCTGCCGATTGATCTCATACGCCCAGATGTCGAGATTGCCGCTCACGATCCGCCGCACCGCCAGCTTCGTGCCGTCGTCGGAGAGATCCGGCTGGTTGTAGTCGCCGGCGTCTTCCACGTGCCCGAGCCGGTTGCCGGCGCGATCAAACCAGACCAACTCCGCGGCCGCGCCGCCGCCGACGCGGAACGCAATCGTGCCTGCGATGGCCGTGGACATCCCGAGTCGTCCGAGGCGCTCTTCAGGCCCGGCGGGCGTGATACGGAACTGTGGCCCAGCAACTCGAGGCGACCCGTGTCGAACTGCTGTGCCCACAACTCGTCATCACGAATCATCAACAGGTGGCCGATGACGAATTCGGCAGTGACGTGACGGCGTCAAACCTTCGACAGCGGCCATCGAGCGATCTGACGAACAGCCCGGACACGTCCGGCGTGCCGTTGGCGACATACAGGAAGTGCTGACCATCAGGGAGGAAGTGTGGGGACACGTGTCCGACCTGCCCGCGCTGCAGGGTAGTCACCGCCTTCACCGCCCCAGGCTCCCGCGCCGACACGACGAACAGTGGTTTCAAGCTCGTATCGGCAAAGACAATCGCATCGTCACGATTCCAGGTGGCCCTGCCGCCGGCGCCGCTCGTCGCCGGTGCGAGCGCGCTGACTGCGCCCGCGGCGATATCGACGCGCTTCATCCCCTCAGACGATTCAAACCCGAGCGACCGGCCGTCCGGTGACCAGAACGGAAAGCCGCCACCGTCTGTGCCTCGTAACGATGTCGCTGTTCCGGTTTCCAGCGAACGCAGCCAGATCGCCGATCAGACACCGACGAGAACGCAATCGACTGCCCATCGGGCGACAGCGCGAAACTGCTCTGAAGGTATGTCGTCGTGGCGTCTTCGTTACGCAGCGCCGGCAGCGATAGTTCGACCCAGCGCTGAGGCAGCGCCTGCTCGCTGCGCAGCAGCCGCGAGGCGGATACTCCGAGCAGCAGCGCCGCGGCAAGGGCGCCGCCTATCCACTTCAGTGCCGAGTAGTTCGAGCCGTTTCTTGTACGGCCTGTTGTTACAGGTACCGGAGCTTCGGCGGCATCACGAAGATCGAAACGGGCGGAGCTGATGTCGGCCAGACGGGCATGACGATCCTTGACCAGGCATCGCTTCAACAGGCGGGCGACGACCGGATGCAGTTCGGACGGGAGCCGCATCCACTCCGGTTCGGTCTTGAGCACCGAGGCAAGAGTGTCTGCCACATCCTCGCCCTCGAACGGACGCTCGCCCGGTGAGCATCTCGTAGAGCACGCACGCCGAACGCCCAGATGTCGCAGCGCTTGTCGGCGGGCTTGCCTTTCGCCTGCTCCGGCGACATGTAGGCGGCGGTGCCGAGGATGATGCCGGCCGCCGTCATCGCAGGCGTGGTGATCGTCGGCGAGCTGCGTGACGTCGCGCTGACGCCGGCCGCGCACGTCGACCGGCTCGGCGATCTTCGCCAGCCCGAAGTCGAGAACCTTGACGGTGCCGTCCTCGCGGACCTTGATATTCGCCGGCTTCAGATCGCGGTGAACGATCCCGTGCTCGTGCGCGGCCTCCAGGGCGTTCGCGATCTGTCCGGCGATCGCAGGATTCGCTCACGCTCAGGGCTTTAGGCTTCGGCCCTGGGCTTTGGGCCTGGCACCGCTCGGGCCCTGAGCCCTGAGCCCTGACCGAGCCTCGCTCGTCCAGCATGTCCGCGAGCGTCGGTCCCTCGACCAGCTCGAGCACCAGCGCGTGCACGCCGCCGTGCGTCCTCAAACCCGTAGATGGCGCCGATGTTCGGATGATTGAGCGAGGCCAGCACCTGCGCTTCCCGCTTGAACCGCGCGAGGCGCTCGGGATCGCTGGCGAACGCCGGCGGGCAGGATCTTGATCGCGACGTCGCGATTCAGCTTCGTATCGCGCGCGCGATAGACCTCGCCCATGCCGCCGACACCGAGCAGGCTGTCGATCCGGAACACGCCGATCTGCGTGCCGATCGCGCGACCATCAAGACAGACCGAGGGTCGAAGGCCGCTCGGTCGCCGCGCGATCGATCAACGCCGCGTCGGTGCCGGATTGCAGCAGCGACTCGACTTCGGCGCGCAGTTCGGCGTCGTTCGCACACAGCGAGGCCAGCGCCGTCGCCCGGTCGGACTCCGGCTTCGTCAACACCGCGCCGTAGATGCGCGACACCTCGCGCCAGCGGTCAGGCGTCATGGGCGATATGTCGGGTCTCCGCGCCAGTTGAGGATCACCGACATCGGCGCCTGGTCCGGCTCTTCGAGCAGGACGTTGACCAGGAACCGCTCGCCATCGGCCGCAGGCAGATACTGCTGATGGCTGCCGCCAGGTTGCAGCACGCCATTGGGCATTCGAACGAGAAGGAGTGGCCGAGGCGCGCCGAATTCAAGGGTTTGACCTCGGTGCCGCTCGGAATCGGCACCGCAACGATCCGCTCGTCGAAGATCGATGTAGTACAGCTCGCGACCGTCGCTGCGCCAGCGAACCTGCGCACCGCCACCGGTCGTCACCTGAACCCGATCGCCAGGCCGCCGGAACGGCTGCACGTAGATTTCAAAGATGCCCGATTGATCGGACTGATAGGCGACCCATCGATCGTCCGGCGACAACTGGCCATCGAGCTCGGCTGCGGCAGTCGCCGCGATTGGGAAGACAGCTCCTCGTCTCGACCTCCACACCAAACACGTCGGCAGGAGTATTGATTGCGACGCGGTTGAACAACACGAAGCTCCCGTCGTGCGACCAGCCGTTCGTCCCCTTGAGTTCAGCGCTCTCCACCAGCGGTTCCTCGACGCTGTCGACCGTGGCCGGCGCAGAAACACATTCGAGTAGCCATTGACGTTCTTCATGAACGCGAGGCGAGTGCCATCCGGCGACCACACGGCCTGTGTGCCGCCCGAGACCAGTCGGCTCCAGATGCCGCGAACCATGTCCAGGGCCCACAGATCGAACGCCGTCGATCTGCCTGCTCGACGACCAACCGTCCTCCGGAGAGTTCGACGCCCGACATCGTCGTGCCAACGTCCGGCATGGCGAGTGCATTGCGTCGACTCCCGGCGCCGGCGCTCGCCGCGCGGTCGAACCAGATCATCTGTCGCCGATCACCGGGTGCGCCTCGCCGGAACCAAGCGTGCCGTTCTGAGCCGAAGCCAGTGCCGCCATGCCGTTGAAGAGGATCACCCGGTCTGCCACCTTGAATGGCTCGCCGGCGATCGCGAGCCCGTCGACGGTCGAACGGCTGCGCGAGAAGCACGCCGTCACGCACGAACAGCAGATGTCCCCTCACATAAACGGCGCCAGTATCGGCGTCGAACAGACGAGCGGCTCGGCGCCTGCGGTGTCAGTCGAGTGACGCCACAGCGTGCCCTGGGGCCCGAGCACCAGAGAACGTCAGATGCACTCTGTCGGGAAGGAATGCGGGGGGGAGCAGTCGCTCGACCTGCGAGTGGCACGACACGCGTGAGCGCCGTCGCTGTCCCACCATCCTCCGGGATCCGAATGAGGCCTGGAAAATTGGTCGCGGACGAACGACGATGTCGCACCGCGATCGCCCACGCTCCACCCCAGCGGCCGCCCGGCGCGGCGGCGAGATCGCGCGGCGGCGCCGCCGGCAAAATCGACGCGCATCAGACGGCCTTGCGATACGAATCCGATGGACCGGCTATTGGGCGACCAGAACGGAAAACGCGGTGCTGTCGGCCGCCGGAAGGATACGCGCAACCCTGAGCGCAGGTCGCGCAGCCACGGTTTCGATTTGCCATCCGCGTCGTGCCTCGTAGAGCGATGTATTGGCCGTTGGCGACATCGGAGAAGGAGCTCGGATCGCCGCTCGGCGTGGTCGCGATATCGAAATGAAAGGACTTCGACCGGCGGCACTGGCGTTCGGCCGATGAAGGCGACACGCAGCCAACGGCCACTGCCGCGCCGAGCAACGCGGCACCAACCAGGCGCGCTGGCCGGCGCGACGGGCAGGCGCAGGCGTTTCATGGATCGGTCGCGGCGGATGCCTCGACAAGATCGAGGCTGCAACGCGGCGGCATCAGGCGTGCGATCCTTGCGGTCTTTCGTCAGGCAGCGGCGAAGAACAGGCGCAGGAGCGGCGGCGTCGTGATCGGCAGCGCGTCCCAGTCGGGTTCGCCGCGGAGAATCGCCGCGAGGTATCGGCGACATCTTCCCCTTGAACGGGCGCTCGCCGGTGAGCATCTCGTAAAGCACCACGCCGAATGCCCAGATGTCACTGCGCTTGTCGGCCGGCTTGCCCTTCGCCTGCTCCGGCGACATATACGCCGCGGTGCCGAGGATGATCCCGGCCGCCGTCATCGCGGGCGTGGTGATCGTGGGCGATTGGGTGAGGAGGTCCCCGCCAGCCCCACCCGGCCGACCTGCCCCACCTGCCTCGGTGATCTTGGCCAATCCGAAGTCGAGGACCTTGACGGTGCCGTCCTCGCGGACCTTGATGTTCGCGGGTTTCAGATCGCGATGAACAATCCCGAGCTCGTGGGCGGCTTCCAGGGCGTTCGCGATCTGTCCGGCGATCGCAAGGGCCTCCATCACGCTCAGGGCTTTTGGCTTTGGGCTCTGGGCTTTGGGCCTGGCACCGCTCGGGCCCTGAGCCCCGAGCCCAGAGCCGGAGGCCGAGAGCCCAGAGCCGGCGATGATGTCCGCGAGCGTCGGCCCTTCGACGAGTTCGAGCACCAGCGCGTGGATTCCGTCTGAAACCTCGAACCCGTGAATCGCGCCGATGTTCGGATGATTCAGCGAGGCCAGCACCTGCGCTTCCCGCTTGAACCGCGCGAGCCGTTCGGGATCGCTCGCGACCGCTGTCGGCAGGATCTTGATCGCGACGTCGCGATTCAGCGTGGTATCGCGGGCGCGATACACCTCGCCCATCCCCCCGACGCCGAGCAGGCTGTCGATGCGGTAACCGGCGATGTACGTGCCCGGATGCACAGGGGCATTATCGATGAGGACCGCATGGGCGGTGGCAGCGATCGGGTGATCGAGCACCATCGGCTCTTCGTCCGCCGCCAGCAGCGACTCGACCTCGCGGCGTACGTCAGAATTGTCGGCAGCCTGCCGCACGAATGCGGCCCGCTCGTCACCCTGGCGGTCCTGGGCCGCATGGAAGATGTCGGCAATGCGCTGCCATCGCTCGCTGGTCACGGACGGCTCCCTGCCTCTAGAAGCGGAATTCCGGTGGCGAGACTATAAGCGACCCCTCAGCACGGCCGTTTCGGCGGTCGACCCAGAGTGGCGATAGAATGCCTCACTCCCGAGGCATGCCTCCCCCGTCGGCCGAAATCACCACGCTGCTCAAAGCGTGGCGCCATGGCGACCGCACCGCCCTCGACCGGCTGACGCCGCTCGTGTACGACCACTTGCGCAAGCTCGCGCGAAGCTACGTCCGCAAGGAACAAGGCGAGGCGCGGTTCGATGCGACGGCTCTGGTGCACGAGGCGTATGTGAAGTTAGTGGACGCGCGCACCGTCGACTGGCAGGACCGCGCTCATTTCTTCGCGGTGTCGGCGCGTATCATGCGCCGCATCCTGGTTGACGCCGCTCGCGCCCGCGCCTCGACGAAGCGCGGCGGCGAGATGCAACGCGTCGATCACTCATCGATCATGAACTTCGACACCATCCCCGCCCAGGGCACCGAACGCGCCGCAGAGATCTGCGCGTTGGATGATGCCCTGATCGAGCTGGCGAAGATGGACCCGCGACGCGCGCAGGTCGTCGAGCTCAGATTTTTTGGCGGGCTCAGTGTCGAAGAAACGGCCGCGTCGCTCGCCGTGTCGCCGCAAACGGTGATGCGCGACTGGAAACTCGCCCGCGCGTGGCTCTCTCGTGAGCTGCGTCGATCGCGTCAAGCCTAGAGGCTCGCCGACAGCCGATCACCTCACGGGGTGACCGTGACCGTCACGTCCTCGTCCGACGTCGCGGGGCCGTCGTCGGCGCGCGCGCGCAGCACGTACGTGCCGGCTGCGTTGAACGTCACCGTCGTCGTCAACCGGCCGTCGGGCGGCATCGGCGGGGCGAACCAGACCGGTGCCCAGGGCGAGTTGGCGCCAACCCGCAGGTCTTCCCATACCTTGATCTGCGGTGGGTCGAACTGCACGGGGCCCGGGCCTCGGTAGTGAAACCACGAGAGATGCAGGCCGTTGTTCTTGTTGACGCTGCCTTGACTCGGAGGAACACGCCAGATGTCGATTTGAGCCGTCTCGCCGGCCTCTGACGAGGGTCCGCCGGCCGCACCCTGACCGCTTGTGGCCGCGGCCGCCCGTGCGGCAACCCGCCGCGCACGAATCCGTACCTCTTCTTCGGTGGTCGCCTTGGGTATGCCGTCGTCGGTCACTTTCGCGACGAGCACCAGGGGCTGACCCACTTTGACCGTTCTGGTCTTGCCGCCTTCAATCTCGAGGACCGGCAGCTTGTTCGCCCGCAGTGTCGGACTGCTCGCCATACCGGGCAAGGCGCCGGTATCCGACGCCTTCGCCAGGGCGTCGAGCTCGAGGTCGGCGCGGAGCGACGCAAACGCTTTCGACGTCCGGCCATGCGTCGTCAAGGTCCACACCAGTTCGTCCTTCTCGCTGAACTGACTGGGAACGGGTACCCTGAACACGTAGCGGTTCCGCCGCGGGAAGAAGTGCGTCGGCTGGCCGCGATCGGCCGCTCCCGGTTGGAACCCGTTATCAGGGCCGACCGGAACGTCCATCTCCTCTTCCCAGTTCTTGTTCATGTAGCCGAACACGAAGTACTTCGCACCATCGGCGTCCTGTTCCCAGCCTTCGTATCCGGCGGAAATCGGCTGCCCCTTTGAGTAGCTCAGCACCTGCGCGTGAAGGGCGAGGCTCAAAGAGCCGCTGGTCAGGGCGAGCGCGGCGGCGACGATCCACTTTTTTCTCAACAACACGGCTCCCTCACTGCTGCTGTTGATCCTGCGTGGGCCGGCCAGTGGACTTGTTCACGACGCTGCACAGCGGGCACCCGAGGAAATGGTCCTTGCCTGGATTCTGCGCACGCCGGTTCGCCATCTCCTCGTCGAATTGCGCGTCCGTCATGACCACCTTGTTGCCCAGCTCGAGGAACATGTTCGTGACCGATCGGTTACCGGAGCCCTGCCAGTTGCGCGGATCGGGCACGTTCTTGTTCGCCGGCGTGTTGTCCATGTACCCGATCATGTGCAGGATCGTCCCCTTCGGGAGGAGCGGCGCCGCGTCGTCCGTGTAGGTGTAGCCGCGCACCCAGTTGTGGTCGTAGCCCACACAGTTCAACGTCTCGATGTTGCTGCCCCAGATCGCCTCGAGGCACATCCGCGTGCCTGGTGCGTGGAGATGCGGCTCGTACGAGAGGAGTTTGGTGTTCTCCGACAGGATGCGGTAGGCGTGCAGCTGCTGGTTTGGCTCATTGGCATCGATGTCGACATCCTGGCCTCTGCCGAGCCCTTCGCGCGCCTGCTTGTATTTCGGCTCGAATCCCTTGGGGGCGAACTTGAATCCGATCTCGAGGTGCGACGTCGTGTCCCGGCCATTCGAGTGCAGATGCGCGGAGTCGGAGACGACGAACGAGTTGGCGCGCAGGAGGCGTGCGGACTCAGGTCCGAAGATGTCCGCATTCCTGCCGACCTCGTGAACCGGCCAGCTTGTCACGCTCGGATCGAAGAAGGCCGCCGACGTATCGCCGGGCGACGCCTCTGCCGACTGGCGCGTGCTGTAAATCAGGTGATGAAACACGTAGCGGCCGCCGACGGTCTGTCGGCCGCTGCCACCTCTGTCTACATCGTTTACCTCTTTGACCTCGACCGCGGTCACATAGCGGTCTTCGGTCAGGCCGGTCGGGACGCGCGGAATCTCGCCCCACCAGTCCGGCGCGTTCGCCTTTACGGTGATGTCGGGGATCTTCACGATCAGATCCGGCGTGCCAATGGACCACTTGCTCGCGTCTTCCCACTTGCGGGGCGGCGGCATGTCGGCGGGGTTGCCCAGCGGCGCGCCGCTGTCCGCCCACGTGGCGATTTTGGCGACTTCCTCGTCGCTGAGCGACGGATCGTTCTTGAAGCTCTGGATGCCGATGTTCTTTTCGGCGTACCAGGGAGGCATCACACCCGCGTGCGGTCCGATGCCCGTCCGCGCCTTCATCGCTCGCGCCCAGGGCCGCACTTCTTCGTAGGTTGTCAGTGCCATCGGGGCCACGCCGTCAGGGCGGTGACAGTTCTCGCAACTCCTCTGCAGGATAGGTGCGATGTCCTTTGTGTACGTCACCTGTGCAGAGGGTGGGGTCGACTGCGCGGTCAAGGTCGACCCGATAAGCATCGCCACCGCACCGGCGGTGAATCCGCTTACGTAGACACCTCTCCAACCGTTGGATCGAGCCAACATAGCGCACACTCCTTCATGGACCGACGACAACTCAGGCGACTTATACACCCCCAAGGGGCTTCGATCTATCCCAATTTGTCGCAAAGGTCGACTGTTCTGCACGGCTCCCGGAGGCGTGGGTGCGCTACCGATCCATCATCCGGAGCGCGGCCGGCCCGTCAGAATGACCTGCCAGGCGGCGACGTCTCATCCGCGGTTTTTGCTCTTCATGAGCTTCAACAGGCGCGGTCGTCCCGAGGGGCCGGTCCCGGTTTTGATCGGTCCGCGGTTTGGCCCTCACGCTCTCACCCGCTGAGACGTCGCGCGCTGCCGGCCAGTTTCCGGTACACGCGGCCGAGCCTGTCACCAACAGACCGGGGCAGCCAGCGATCCCGAAACGCGTACGCCACCCGGTCCAGCGGCGTCCGCACGAGCGACTCGTACACGCGGGGCGTCCACTGCCATGCCGGGAAGGCTCGTTCGAGATCGTCCCGCCAGTGATAGCCGAGTGACAGCATGCGGTCCGACACGACGTCTTCATGGACGACGTGCATCGGCCGCTCCGGGTCGACGCCGAACGGCGCGTGCAGGAACAACAGCGCGCCGGGCCGCATCGCGGCGTGAATCCTGCGAAGCACGGACACCGGGTCGGGGATGTGCTCCAGCACGTCGAAGCAGACGACGGCATCGAACCGCTGCTGCGGCAGCGCAGTGCGCTTCAGGTCGACGACGGTCACCGAAAGGCCGCGCCTCTCGCAGCGCCAGGTGGCAAACCGCAGCAACGGCTCCGAGACGTCCGCGAGCGTGACCTTGAACCCCGCCGCCCCGAACACGAGGGCGTCGGAGCCGATTCCGGATCCGTAATCGAGATACTCGCGCCCCGGCCTCTCGAGCGCCGCATCGCAGCAGACCGGCGTCCTGTAGTGAATCGCATCCTCGGCATGCCAGCGCGCCAGATCGAACAGCTCGGTCTGCGACTCGTTGTAGAACCGCACGACCTCGCGCTCGTCTGTTGGATCGGCAACCTTCGCGGTCCACTCCTCGGTGAACAGCTCGGTCGCATGGTCGAGCGCGTCGACGACGACCTCGCGCGGCTGCCCGAGATACTCCGATAGTTCGAGCGTGAGCTCCTCACGAACGTCGCCCGTGGAAGGCGCGAGCACGCGGGTCCAGCGCGCTGCGCAGTCATCCACGGAGTGGGTGGACATGGTCATAAGCAGGCAGGCATCAATGGATCGAGAACGTGGTCTGCACCGGGTAGTGATCGGAAATGGACTGCGTGCCGTACACGACCTGCGAGAACGCAGGCACCGCGCGCATGCTCGAATCCGTGAACCAGTAGTCCCGCTTGAGCGTAGGCGTCGGACCGTACGCTGTGACACGGGGGCCAGTCCCGACGAACGGCCACGTGTCCACGAACGCGGGCCGCATGCCGGCGGGCGTATCGATAATCTCCGGCTCGTCGTTGAAGTCGCCAGCGAGCAACTGCGGCGCCCCGTAGTTCCCGGCCCACCCTTTCAACAGGGTCATGGCGCTGGCGCGAGCCTGGCTGGCGTTGGTGCAGGTCCCGGTCTGCAGGTGCGTCGTGAACACCTGCGTCGCCGTGCCGGCGATGTTCAGGGTCGCGCGCAGGGCGACGCGCGCTGATGTCCAGCAGTCTGCGAACGGCAGGTGGAGGCTGCTCGAATCGATGATGTCGAACGTGGTGAAGATGCCCACGCCCTGATACCAGCCGCTGCGGCATGCGCTGCCGTTCCAATCGCCAGGTCCACAGTGGGTCGCAAACACGCCGCGCCACTGCTGCCCGGTCTGGCGGGTCAGTTCATCGAGGTAAACGGCGAAGTGATTGGAGTAGGCCTCCTGGATCGTCACGATTTGCGGCCGGGGCCCAATCGCCATCAACGCGTCGATGGCGAGCCTCGCGTGCGCTTCGGAGCCGTCGTTGATCTGGATGTTCCAGGTTGCCGTGGACACCACCGTACCCGGGCCGGGCCCTTCCGGATGGGTCACGCGCACGCGATCGAGGTTGACGCCGCCGGACTCGATGTAAAGCGTGAGCACCTGGCGGCCCGCGCCGAGCGTCGCCGGGATCTCGATCGTCGTCCACGCCTGCCATCCACCGGTCGCGGCCACCGGGACCGCCTTCCACACGTTGCTCGGGCCGTTGAATCCCACCCACAGCGTCCCGCCCGGTATCGACGCCACCCGCAGCTGCACCGTGTAGGCACCCGCGCTCCCCACCTGCACGGTGTAGTTCAGGTATTCGCCCGCGCCCGCCCATCCCACGTTGTAGCCGCCGCCCGCGCTCGCCTCGATGTCGACGCCGGTGCTCCGGTACTGTCCGCCGCTATTGCCGCTCGTACTGTCGTGATACGCCACACCTTCCCCGCCCTCGTCGAAGTCTTCCGCCTGGATCGTTCCCGGCACTGCCCACGCCGCCCCGCCAAAGGGCGCCAATCCCGAGGACGGCGGGCCTCCGCTCCCGCTCGTCACGATGATCTTGCTGATGTTGAAGCCGGGCGCGTCGAACAGCAGCGTCAGTATTTGCTGCCCAGCCGTCAGCGTCACGGGCATCGTGACGGTCGTGTAGGTTTGCCAGGCGCCCGTCTGCGGCACCGCGACCACGTCCCACACGTTGCTGCGATTGAATCCGACGTGGAGCGACCCGCCACCGCCCGGCGAAGCCACCCGCAGCTGCACCGTATAGGCTCCTGCCGTGCTGACGGTCACGGTGTAGTTCACCCACTCGCCCGCAGCAATCCACCCGATGTTGTGTCCCCCGTCGCTGCTCGACTGCAGGTCCACGCCCTCCCCGCGATACGCGCCGCCGGCGTTGGTTGGCGCGGTGTCGTGGTACGCCACGCCTTCGCCGCCACGGTCGTAGTCCTGTGCGTTCACCGTCCCGGGCAGCGCAATCGCCAGTCCGGAATACGGCTGCGTTCCCTCGCTTGCCGTGGCCATCGCCGGTGCGCTCGTCTCCAGCAGTGCGGCCAGCGCCCACACTCCCACCCAGCGTCGATTCAGCATCTGCCCTCCAGCGCCACCACCCATTGCTCCGCACCGGACACCTTCGGTCGCACGTGACCGCGACCCGTCGGGTTGCGGCTGACGTGATGAGCGATGAAACTGGTGGCGATGAGAATGCCGGCCGGCTCAGGTCGAAGTCGAGCCGCGCCGCCCCGCGCGAGGCAAGCATCAGACCAGCTGTCTGAGCGATCGTTTTCGTGGGACTTTTCCCGGATATGCGATGTGGAACGTCGGGGCGGTTGCTCGTGGGGACAACTGAGCGGTACGGCAAAACGCTACACCACGAGCTCAGCGAAACGTTGCGCCAGAGAGCCCGGCGATCTACGAGCCACCGATCACTCGCAGGTATTGCCGCCACGGGCCGACCTCGTCGGCGTATTGCCTGGCCATGACCCTCGCGACCTGCGCAAGGTGATCGAGATCGTGCGCGACCCACGTCGCGAGGTGCTGGCGAAGGAACACCGTGCCGAAGTCGGGATGATGCCCCGGACGTTCGAGGTCGGCGGACGTGAGGTGCAGGTCGGCCAGCCGGTCCAGACTCTGCGCGCGCAGCGTCCGGAACGTGTCGAGCAGTTCCGGGAGTTCCTTGCCCCGCGACGCGTCGAATTGCGCGAAGCGATCGAACGGCGGAAAGGGCACGCGGTCGCCATGCGCCAGCAGGTGCTCGACTCGTGGAATCCAGTCCGTACGCTCTCCATGAATGAGGTGTCCGACCACGTCGTAGGCGCTCCACGTCCCGGGTCCTTCGGTGCGCAGCAGCCAGGCCTCGGGCAAGTCGCGGAGCAGGGCGTCGAGTGCTGACGGCGTGCGCGCCAGCAGCGGCACGGCGAGTTCGAGGCTGAAGTCCATGCGATTGGCCCTCCTGCACGTCTCACTATGCCATCGTGTGCCCGGCGTCACCGCACAGGGCACGCGCCCGCGTTCGGAACGGCTGTACGCGTCGTTATCCAGGGGACCTGTGCCGGCTCGCTGCGGTATCGTCTCGCCGTGATGGATTACGCGGTCGTACCGATGGACGTCGGTACCCACGACGCCGTGGTGTGGGTCGGCGGCATCGGACTTGAGGCCGACGACCGGCAGGCCGTGTGGCTCGAGCACCCCGCCAGCGGCAGCCGCTGGCCGGTCTCCGCCTGGCGTCCGTGGGAGGAGCCGAACCGGCTGCGCGGCCCCGGCCACGAAAAGGTCCAGCTGACCGGCCTGACTCCGGCGACACGCTACGCGCTCCGTCTACGCGTTGGCGATCGGATTGAAGCAGAAGCTGACGTCACGACGTTGCCGGCATCGCTGCCGCGGCTGGAGGAGCCTCCGTTCATCGTCCTGCTCGGATCCTGCTTCTGCCGCGCGCAGGACGCCAGCGGCCGTGTCGGGAGGGCGGTTTCGCAGCTTCCCGCGGGCGCAAAGCCGACGGTCAAGTTCCTCGTCGGAGACCAGATCTATCTCGACAGTCCGTGGTATCGCTTCATTCATCCGCAGTCGAACCTCGCGCTCGCGCGCGGCTTCTTCGATCGCTACGCAGAAACCTGGACGCAGTCGGGGGACACGCAGGGATTCAATCACCTGCTCCGATCCGGAGCGACGTACTTCTGCTCTGACGATCACGAGTTCTGGAACAACGCGCCGTTTGCCAGCATCTACGCAGTCAACACCTGGACCGACGCCGGGCGCACCGCCTGGTGGAACACCGCGCTGGCGCTCTATCGCGCGTTTCAAACCGACCGAACCCGCGCAGCGTTCAATGTCGGCAACCTTCAGTTCCTCGTGCTCGACACGCGCTTGAACCGTGACGGGCATCGGGGGGCGTTCCTCAGCCCGGCCGATTTCGCCGCGCTCGAGACATGGGTCGACAGCCTGCCAGGCCCTGGCATCCTCGTGCTCGGGCAGCCTGTCTTCGCCGATCTCGCCGGCCTCCGCGGCAACGTGGCCGACTGGCGGCTGCCCGACTTCGAGCAATATCGCAGCCTGTGTCGCGTCCTCCTCTCGAGCCGCCAATCGATCGTCGTCATCACCGGCGACGTGCACTACGGCCGGATTGCGACCGCGACGCTGCCATCGGGAGCTGAGCTCGTGGAGATCATCGCGTCGCCGATGGCGCTCGTGGACCGGCTGTCCGGTGGCCGCTGGAACGCGGCGCCATTGCGGTTTCCAGCGCGGCCGCTGGAAGGTATCGCGAGCGCCGAGGTGCGCACCGACGCAGGCTGGAACCGGTTTGCGAACCACTTCGTGACGCTGGAGTTCAACGACAGGGCCGGGGGCATCCAACTTCGCGTAAGAGCCTGGGAGACTGAGCCGGCCGGTACCGTCGCCGGCAGCGCGGTGCTGGCCGAGCTGACGCTCAAGAGGAACGTCTGATGATCACCACGCGACATTCGGGAGCACGCAGACGCAACAGCCAGATCAGGGACGCGACGGATTCACGCATGTCGAACCGTGCGTTGTACCGATCGATGGCGAAACCAGGCTCGGTGCTGCTCCTGGGCGGCAGCAGCGTCGTGCACTTTCGGCTGCGCGTCGCACAGGCACACCTCCGGTACGATCTGCTCCCCAGCTTCTGGTCGCTGGCGGGCCTCGTCGAATCAGAGGACACGTTTCTGTCCGTGCCAATCGGCCTGCCCATGCATCCGGACACGGTGCCGGCGCGAAACGCCATCGAGGAATGTGCGATTGCCGACTTCGACGACCCGCAGCGATACCCGAATATCGCGGTGCTCAGCTTCGCCGATCAGTCCGGCGCGCTCGTCGACTTCGCGCAGCGTCTGCGATACCAGCGCGCGGCAATCGATCTGCCGCAGCAGCTTGTCCAATGGCTCGCCTACGTCTGGGCCGTCGGTGCGACCGGCAATCCCTTGCTGCAGAACGTGGGGATGCCGGCATCCAGCCTGATTGAAACCGTGTTCGCCATGGCAGGTGTCGAGCTCACACCCGGCGTGGCCTCGGCCACGAGCTGCCCGGAGGCCATCTGGCAGTCCGCGCTCTGGTGGCATAGCTACTACGAGAAGACCGGCGCGTTCACCGTAGCTGGCCAGAAGAGTTCCGCCGCGAGCACCGAGCTGACAGCGCGGGTGCCGACAGGCCGCTACATCACGCGTCAAATGGCGGCGGCGGTCGTCGAGGAACAGGAGCTCCGGAAACGTGCGAGCCCCGCACGGCGCACCCGGCAACGATCGCGCTGACCGGGCTTTTCGATGGAGAGAGGCTGATGTCGAAACGTGCACTGATCATGGCGGGCGGTGGGCTCAAGGTTGGATTCCAGGCCGGCGTCCTTCAGGTCTGGCTCGATGAAGCGGGCGTCACGTTCGACCACGCAGACGGCTCCAGCGGCGGCTGCTTCAACCTCGCCATGTATTGCCAGGGCATGTCCGGCACGCAGATCGCCGACAACTGGCGGAACCTCGATCCGTTTCTCCCGGTGGATCTGAACGTCGAAGGCCTCTTCCGATTTCTCAACGCACCGTCCTTGTTCAAATACGACCGCTTTCGGCAGCACGTGTTGCCCGGGTGGGGCATGGACTGGGCGAAGGTCCGGAGCGGCACGCGGCTCGGCACCTTCAACATCTTCAACTTCTCCAGGAAGCGGCTCGACGTCGTCACGAACGACAAGATGACGGAAGACCACTTGATTGCGTCGGTGTCGCTGCCCATGTGGTTTCCCCCGGTGACGATCGACGGCGACACCTGCATCGACGCCGTTTTCATCTCTGACGCCAATGTCGAAGAAGCAATCCGCCGCGGCGCCGACGAGATCTGGGCCATCTGGACGGTCAGCACGCGCGACGAGTGGCGCGGCGGGTTCGTCAACCACTACTTTCAGATCGTCGAGACGACGGCCGACACGCAGTTCTTCTCGATCTGGGAACGGATCGCGGAGAACAATCGCCGCATCGCCGCCGGCCAGCCTGGCGAGTTCGGCCGCCACATCACGCAGCGGCTGCTGCAGGCGGAAGTGCCGGTGCACTACCTGTTCAACTTCTCCAGGGACCGCATGGCGGAAGCCGTCAACCTCGGCGTCACGATGGCGCGCCAGTGGTGCACAGATCAGGGCATCCCGCTCCCGAACCCGGGCCCGCCAGTGCCTCCCCCGCCGCCCCGCATCAAGACGTCGATCAGTTTCACCGAGCAGATGAAGGGCTTCGCGGCTGCCGGGGAAACCGATCCAAAAGAGGGTCACAGGAAAGGCGAGGCCGCGGGCACGAGGCTCGACGTCAAGCTGACGATCCACATCGACGATGCGGACCATTTCGTCACCGATCCTGGCCATGCAGCGTCGATCGCAGGGACGATCACCAGTCCGCTCGTCGGCGGCACACGACCGGTCGAGCGCGGCACGTTCAACCTCTTCGTCCACGACACCGATCCACGCAAGAAGCAGATGCGATATCGGCTGCTGTGCCGCGACGCTGCGGGTGCGCACATCACCATGACTGGCGTGAAGCTCGTGGACAACGACACCGGGATTGATGTGCTGCGCGACACAACGACCCTATTCGTCAAGGTATTCGATGGGGACGTCGCCTCGGAGCAGGCGGAGGCCGGCGCGACCATCCGCGGCGCGGGGATCATCCGCATCGAATTTCTCGACTTCCTTCAGCAGCTGACGACATTCCGCGCCGAAGGTCCGTCGATCGCCGCGGAACTGCAGGCGCTCGGGCGGTTCGGCGCGCTGTTCCTCGGCAAGCTGTGGGACGTCTACGGCCCGGGTGCTTCGCGTCCCTGACGCTCACCTCGCACGGAGGTCGCGATGGCGGTGGAGTTCGACGTCGTTGTCATCGGCAGCGGGTTCGGCGGTGCGGTCTGTGCGTTGCGTCTGGCCCGGGCGGGCGCGAGCGTGCTCGTGCTCGAGCGCGGACGGCGGTGGAACCCCGCCAACTTCCCGCGCAAGCCGCACGATCCGTGGATCTGGGACAGCCGGCGCGTGGAGCAGTTTCACGGCTGGTTCGATGTCCGGGTGTTCCCGAACATGGGCGTCGTCCAGGGAGCCGGCGTCGGCGGCGGGTCGCTCGTCTACGCGAACATCTCGGTGGACGCCAGGAAGGACACGTTCGACCAGGGCTGGCCACCCGAGATTACGTTCGACCTCCTCCAGGATCATTATGCGAGCGTCGCGCAGATGATGGAGATTGAGCCAATACCACAGAGGCAATGGCCAGAGCGGACGAAGCTGCTTCGAGAGGCGGCGGACAAGGCGGGGTACCTGAACAGGTTTCGCCCTCTCGATCTCGCGGTCATGTTCGACAAGAACTGGCACTACGGTCTGCCAGACCCGCACAACCACGCCCACAGCCAGGAACGGACCAACGTCGTCGGCGTCAAGCAGGGGACGTGTGTGCACCTGGGCAACTGCGATATCGGGTGCGACGTCAACGCGCGCAACACGCTGGACCTGAATTACCTGAAGGGAGCCGAGGACGCCGGCGCGCAGATCCGCCCGTACCACAACGCCCAGCGCATCGTCCCTGTTCAGGGTGGATACGAGGTCATCTGCGACGAGATCGTCGAGGGTCCGACCACGTCGCTTCGGCCGGCGCGCGCGACGGGGCGGATCGTCATCCTTGCAGCCGGGTCGCTTGGCTCGACGGAGATCCTGCTGCGATCGCGCGAGGCCGGGGCCTTGACGAACATCAGCGGCCGCCTGGGCGAGGGATGGAGCAGCAACGGCGACTTCCTCACCCCCGCGCTGCACTTTCTCCGCAACCCGCCAGTCGATCCCACGCACGGCCCGACCATCACGGCCGCCATCGACCTGCTGAACGGCGAGTTCGATGGCAAGAAGATCTTCGTGGAAGACGGCGGGCTGCCCGACCTCGCGCGCGCGTGGCTGCAGGATCTCGCCGCTGAGAGCCCCGAAGACGAACGCATGAAGCGGGTCGTCGGCAGCCTGCTGCCCGTCCTGAGCGGCGGCCGTTTCCTCCAGGCGGTGATGCCGTGGTTCGCCCAGGCGCGAGATGCAGCAGACGGCAGGCTGTCGTTGAAGAACGGACACCTGCACCTCGACTGGCAGATCGAGGCCTCACGGCCGACGATGGACGCGGTCGCTGCGATACACCGCAAGCTGGCGTTCGTCACACAGGGCATCCCGCTGACGCCGATCACGTGGACCGCCGGCCAGGATCTCATCACCCCCCACCCGCTCGGCGGCTGCAACATGGGCGTCTCCGCGCAGACCGGCGTCGTCGATCACGCGGGCGAGGTCTTCGGGCACAAGGGCCTGTTCGTCGCCGACGGCGCGGTCGTGCCGAAGGCGATCGGGCTGAACCCGTCGAAGACCATCGCTGCGCTGGCCGAGCACATCGCGGCCGGCATCGTCGCACGCGTCTAGACCATGAAGGCACACCGGGGGCACCTGCAGTGATCCATCGACGACTGACCGCTTGCTTCGTATGGCTGTCGCTGGTGATGTCTGTCGCCGCGGCGGCGAGTGCGAGCCAGGACGCGGCTCTCTGGGACACGAGTCCGCCGGCCGGTGGAGGCCCCGAGCTGACGACCCAGCTCGTTGCCAACGACTTCACCGTCGGGTCACCGGTATCGATTGGCAGGTTCCGCTTCTGGAGCCTCGACGCGTTTCAGGGAACGTATCCAGGCTTCCTGGGCTCGATCTACTGGGCCCTGTACGCGAACGACCCCGGCCAGCGGGCACCCGGCTCCCTGGTCGCCTCCGGGCTCAGCGAAGACGTGGTGCGGACGCCGACGTCGTACACGTTCCCGTTTCCGGGCTACGGTCCGATCACCCAGAACGATGTGACGATCGGCGCCGTCGTCCTGCCCGCGGGTGACTACTGGCTGGCCATCCACAACGGTCCGCTGAGTGATACGCGGGTCAATACGTTCTACATCATGGGCAGCGCGCTGCTGACGGGTGCCGGCGATCGCGTGATGCGTCTCGCTCTCGGCGAAACGTCCTGGTACGCAGGAGTGCCCGAGCAGCACGACAGCGCTTTCGTGCTCTACCCGCCGGTTCGGCGGTTCACCTATGTCGGTGCCGGCGACTCAGTGGCTGCCGGCCAGGATATCGACGGCATTGCCGTGGGGACGGGCACGAGTGAGTTCGCGTACCCCAACGCTCGTCAGGAACGCGCTCTGCGGCGGCAGTCCCTGCAGCACGATCGCGTTTGACAATGTCGCCGGCAGCGGCGACGGTGCGTCTGAGTTTCTGGTCCGCCAGATGCCGGCAATCGAAGCGCGTGCCCCGGAGTTCGTCTCCGTCACGATCGGAGTCGGCGGCCTCATCGGCCCGGCCGTGGACTGCCTGGCCGACGCCGAGCGGCGGTTCACGATCCTCTCGCGCATGCACGACAGGGACTATCCCTGGGGCGTCGCCGCCTCCTCGATCGGCTGTCTGTTCGACCAACTGTGGAGCATCGACGATCGGATGGCGGAGTTGCAGGCCGGCCTGGCGGCGATTCAAGCCAGGCTCGCCGGATCCACGGATGCGAACGTGGTCTTCACCACGTATTACAACCCGGTCAAGACGACCGGCCCCTTCGGGCACTTCGGAAGAGCGTTCCAGGACATCATCGGAGCGGTGAACTCGTTCATCGAAGACCAGGCCGTCAAGAACCCCGCGCGATTCGCGGTCGTCGACCTGGGACCGGCGTTCAGAGGACATGAAGCAGAAGAACCTTGCACGTACATCGAACGCCTGAACGCTCTTCCTCGACTCCCGTTCGGCGTGCACCCCAACAAGCTCGGGCACCGCGTCATCGCGGCCGCGCTCCTGGACGTTGCCCGACGCAATGGGTTTATCGATGCGCCTTCGTCGCCGGTGGCTACGTGCATCACGGGAAGGGTGTCCCCGCGTGCCCTCGTGACGCTCTCTGGCGCCGGACTCAGCGCGGGTACGCGCGTGACGATGAACGGAACGCTGGCCGAGGTGGTGCGTTCACCGGGCGACGGATTCAGCGCCGTGGTCCGGGTGCCAGGCGGCGTCATCGCTGCACCCGGCGATACGGTGGATGTGCGGCTTCAGAGTGCTGACGGCAACGAGCACCAGTTCGTCGTGGAGGTAAATCGATAAGCGGGCTCGACGTGTTCTCCGACCGAGGAGGTATCCATGACGTCTCCAGCCAAAGCCATCACCGCGTTCTCGGCGACCTTCGGCGGACAGATCCTCACCAGCGGCAATCCCGACTACGACAGCGCACGCTCAGTCTGGAACGGCGCCATCGACCGGCGGCCCGCCGCCATCGCCCGCTGCACGACCGCCGAGCAGGTGGCGGATGGCGTCCGCTTCGCGCGCGCCAACGGGCTGGCCATCGCCGTCCGCGGCGGCGGCCACAGCTACGCTGGTCACGGTGTGTGTGACGGCGGCCTGATGATTCATCTCGGCGAGATGAAGGGCGTGGCAGTGGATGCGGCGAAGCGGCGCGCGGTCTGCGGAGGCGGCGCGACCTGGGCCGACGTCGATGCCGCCACGCAGCAGCATGGCCTCGCCACGCCGGGCGGCTTCATCAGCCACACGGGCATCGGCGGCCTCACGCTCGGCGGCGGTATCGGCTGGCTCACCAAGAAGGCCGGCCTTGCCTGCGACAATCTCGTGTCGGCGCAGGTCGTCACGGCCGACGGTCGCCTCCTGCGCGCGTCCAGCGACGAGAACGCCGACCTCTTCTGGGCGCTGCGAGGCGGGGGCGGCAACTTCGGCGTCGTCACCTCGTTCGAGTACGCGCTGCACCAGGTCGGACCGATGGTCAACCTGGGACTGTTCTTCTTCGGTCTCGACACCGGGCCGGACGCGCTGCGGTTCGCGCGCGACTTCATCCCGTCGCTTCCGCCGGACGCCACGGCGTTTCTCGGCATCGGCCTGAGCGCTCCACCGGCGCCGTTCGTGCCGCAGGAGCACCACTTCCGCCCCGGTCACGCCCTGCTTGTGGTCGGCTTCGGCACGCCGGAAGAACACGCGTCGCTGATTGCGCCGATCCGGCAAGCCGTCGCGCCGCTCTTCGAGCTGGTGACGCCGATACCGTTCGTCAACCTGCAGCAGATGTTCAACGACAGCGCGCAATGGGGACTCCTGGCTTACGAGAATGCGCTGTACCTCGACACGCTTTCGGACGGAGCCATTGGCGTCATCGGGGAGCACGTGCCGAAGAAAACCTCACCGCTCTCGTTCTGTCCGACCTTCGTTCTGAACGGCGCGTATCGAGCCAAGGGCGACATGGACACGGCATTCGGCGGCAGCCGCTCGGCCGGGTTCGTCTTCAACGTCGAAGCGGCTGCTCCGAACCCCGAGGGCTACGAATCGGACCGGGTGTGGGTGCGCAACTTCTGCACCGCGATGCGGCCGCACGCATCCGGTGCAGGGGGCTATGTGAACTTCCTCGTGGACGCAGGCGAGGACCGCGTCAAGGCGTCGTACGGCGCGGAGAAGTATGCGCGTCTTGCCGCCATCAAGGCGAAGTACGACCCGGACAACGTGTTCCGGTTGAACGCGAACATCAAGCCCGCGACAGTGAGTATGTAGGAGGCAGGTATGTAGCGGGCGGTCCGTAGGGGCGGGTCTTAAGACCCGCCCCCTACATGAGATGAGCCGAGCCTAGGCGAGCAGCGACATCGCCGACAGCTGGAACGTGCCGCCTTCGTGCGCGTGCAGCCGCTGCACCTCCTCGCGGCCTCGATCGCGCTCCTGGAGCGACAGCTTCCAGAGTGCGAACAGCGTCGCCGCCGTCACATGGCCCGCGCCCATCCGCGTCAGGAAGGCCAGCGCCTCCGGCGCGATCGCGTCGCTCCGATCGGCAGGACGCTTCGCAGGCTCGCTGTTCGTGACGAACACCACCCGGTCGTGTTCATCGGCGAGTTCATGGAGCACCTGAAACACGCGCGAGATCTCGGCGCTCTTCTTCTGTATGACCTCGCTGTCGCTCGACACGTGAAGCAGCAGCCGCTTCCACGTATCGAGCCTCACGGCCACGACCGTACGCGCCCCGTCGGCGGTGACCTCGCTCTCGTAGCCAAGCGTCGTGAACACCTCCCTCACGATCCTGGCAAGCGGCGCACCGGTCTCGAACAGCAGGCGCCCGAAGCGGCTCATGTCCTCGAGGTCTGCGGCCAGCCTCTGGATCTCTGCAACGCGATTAGCGTAGCCGGGCGGCATCTCGGCGACGACCCAGCCTGGACCGAAGTCCAGCGTCGGCAGTACAGGTGCACTCATGTTCGCCTCCTCTGAGGAATGTCAGCCCACTCGTGCCACTGCCACGCGCTCGCGCCTGGGCGCCGCGACCGCCGTCCGGATGTCGTCGAAGCTGTTGACCACCTCGGCGAACAGCAGCGAAAACGCGAGACACGACCAGATGATAGTCATCGACGCCTCCACCGATGTCAGGCCCGTCAGCCCGTCGAGGAGGCGCGACTCGAAGAAGACGAGCGCCACCGCGTAGCTTCGCGTCATCCACTGCCGGTGCAGCGTGATGCGTCGGCGCACGGCGAAGAAAAATGCAACCAGCGTCGTCGACGTCAGGAGGACCGCGTCGACGATCGCCAGCACCGTGAACTCGCGCGGGTAACCGGATGCCTCGGACCTGTCCTGGATGTACGCGCCCAGCGGCGCCAGCATGAGTGCGCCGGCCACATAGATGCGCCCGATCACCCGGTGGGCCGCCGTGTATCGCTTCCGAAGCCGCTCCGAAAACTGCAGGGGGACGAGCAGCATCGCGCAGGCCCCGGCGATGCCATGCGGCACGAGCCACCACGCGATCTCCGCATAGTGGGTCCAGATCGGGTTCGAGGGCTCGATGAGAAACCGCTCGTTGCGCTGGACGACGTACACCATCATCGCCGCGATGGCGGCGAAGACGACGGTCTTGGGACGCAACCATGAGGCCGTGTGTGAACCAACGGGCATAGCCCCCCCGGCTGAAGAGGTGACAGCCGTCATCATGCAACAGGTGTGGCCGGGAATCCCTGCAATTCGTGATGCTGCCGGGCCGGCTGCGTCGTACACTTCCGATGTCGGTTCCTTGGCTTCCACGTTCCGCGTCCTGGTCTTCTGCTGTCTCGTCGGCGGTCTGTGGCCCGGCTCTCCTGCCGTTGCTGGCGAGACGCTGCAGCCACCTGGATGGAATGCGGCCATGCGTCTCCAGGCCGCGACCGACAAGAACCCCGATCCGCATGTCGTCGAAGTGGACCTCGTCGCGCGCGAAGCCGACGTCGACCTGGGACGTGATCAGCGCGTCCGCGCGTGGACCTACAACGGCACACTGCCTGGTCCGCAGATAACGGCCCGGGCCGGCGACCGGTTGATCGTCCACTTCCGGAACGAGCTGCCCGCGCCAACCACGATTCACTGGCACGGCGTGCGCGTACCCAATGCGATGGACGGCGTGCCCTGGCACACGCAGCCGAGCGTGGTCCCAGGCGAGTCCTTCACCTACGACTTCCGCGTCGCCGACCCCGGCCTGTTCTGGTACCACCCGCACGTGATGTCGGCTGCGCAGGTCGGCTTCGGCTTGTACGGCGCGCTGCTCGTGCAGGATCCCGCCGACCAGGTCGGCGTCGCCGACGAGCTCGTGATCGTCCTGAGCGATATCGCCATCACCGACGGTCGTCTGGAATCGCCCGACAGCGGCGGATCGCTCGCCATGGCGTTCGGGCGCGAAGGCAACCGCGTGCTGGTGAACGGGCGTACCGACGCCAGCCTGACCGTGCGCGATGCCGCGCCGCAGCGCTGGCGGGTCGTCAACGCGGCGAAGAGCCGCTACTTCCTCCTCGATCTGGAAGGCGAGGTGTTCACGGTCATCGGCGAGGATGCCGGTCTCCAGGCGCAGCCGGAGCGCAAGGACACCGTCGTCATCGCCCCTGGCGAACGGCTCGATCTGATCGTCGCGCCACGGCGCCCGACGGATGGCGGCAGCCGGGTCTGCGGTCGGGCCTGTACAACCGCGGCTTCGGCAGCGTCGAGTTCAGGCAGGTCGAACAGCTCGTGACGCTCGCGTTCGCGGACCTGCCTCCCCCTCCGCCCGCGGATCTCAACCGCCTTCACGCCGCATCGAACCGGTGGACACCGCCGGCGCGACGCGCGTGGCCATGGAGATCACGCTCACCACCCGTGACGACGGCACGCTCGAGTACGGGATCAACGGCAAGGCCTTCGCCGACGAGCACACGACCACCGCGCGCGTGGGCGAGACGCAGATCTGGGCGATCACCAACCGCACGAAGTGGTCGCACCCGTTCCACCTGCACGGGTTCTTCTTCCAGGTGCTGGACGAGCGGGGCGCCCCGGTGCAGCCGATGGCGTGGAGGGATACGGTCGACGTGCCGTTCGAGCGGAGCGTGGCGATCGTCGTCCGCTTCGACGATCGGCCGGGCATGTGGATGTACCACTGCCACATGCTCGACCACGCGGATGGCGGGCTGATGGGGATGGTGCAGTTGCTTCCGCGCGAATAGTCGCGGGCCTGGCTATCCCTTTGGATTGAACCGGTATCCGACCCAGGGCTCGGTGACCAGATACTCGGGTTCGAGGGATCGGGCTCGAGCTTCTTGCGCAGCTGTCCCATGAAGACGCGCAGGTACTCCGGCTGCTCCTGCGACGCCTCGCCCCACACCGCCTCGAGCAGCGCCGCATGCGTGAGCACCCGGTTCGGGTGCCGCGCCATGTAGACGAACAGCTCGAACTCCTTCGGCGTCAGGCGCACCTCGCGCCCGTCGATGTGCACGCGCCGCGCGTCCATGTCGACGCGGAAGTCGCCGGCCTCGAACGACGCCGGTGTCCTCGCCCGCGGGCGCGTTGCTCCGGCGCAGCGCCGCCCGCACGCGCGCCATCAGCTCGTCCATGCCGAACGGTTTGGTCACGTAGTCGTCGGCGCCGGAATCGAGCGCCTCGACCTTGGTGCGCTCCTCGCCTTTCACCGAGAGCACGATGATCGGCACGCCCGAGACTTCGCGGATCCGCCGGCACAGCTCCACGCCGTCCATGTGCGGCATGTAGAGGTCGGTGATCACCAGGTCTGGCGACCACTCGCTTGAAATCGGTGAGCGCCGACTCGCCTTCCGCCGCCGTGCGCACCTGATAGCCCTGGCTGGTCAGCACGGTCTGCAGCACCCGCGTAATCTGCGGCTCATCGTCGACGACGAGCACGCGCGAGCTTGTCCATGCGCTGATCATGACCGTCTCCTACGCACGAAGCCGACTGACGCTTCGGCATGCTGCACGTCGTTCGACTCGCTGCGCGCGACACGGCAGGATCAGGGCAATGCACACCGCTCGTCCCGCTGCCGGCGGCTGTCTCGATCCAGATACGCCCGGCCTGCGACTTCGACAGGCGCCGCGCGATCGGCAGGCCCAGGCCGACGCCGGGCCGCCGCGGGTCGAACGACTCGCGTCCCGGGATGCGTGAAGAACTTCTCGAACACATCGCTCGCGCAGATCCGGCCGGAATGCCAGGCCCCTGGTCCGTCGACCGACAGCCTGGCATGGCCATTCTTCGGCGCGTGCGTCGACCGGACGCGGATCGTTCGTGCCGACCGGCGGCGCATACTTGCTGGCGTTGTCCAGCAGGATGTAAATCACCTCCACCACCGCCGCCGCGATCCACGGCGAGCGGCCGGGCAGCCGTTCGTCGAGCGCCACTGCACCGTATGCCGGCGCGTACACGGTCTCCGCGCGCGCCACGGCATCGCCGACACGATCGCAGCTCCACCGCGCGGAGAGCCCGCTGTTCGCGGCGGTCGGATCCGGCCGATCGGCGTGCCGACAGCGCCTCGATGAACCGGTTCAGCCGGTCCGACTCCTCGTCGATGACGTGCAGCAGCTCGCGCCGGCTGTCGCTCGACAGGCCTGCTGGACGACGCGTCGGAGTCGCCGGCGCCGATGCAGCGCCGTGACCGACGCCTTGATCGCGGTCAGCGGCGTGCGGAGGTTGTGGGTCAGCGCGTCGAGCAGCGCCGCCTTCAGCTGTTCGTTCCGCCGCGCCGCTTCGGCTTCGCTGGCGCGTTCGAACGCCGCGCCGAGCTGCTCGTAGAGCTGCTCGATCTCGCGCCGTCCCTGCTGCGGCTTCGAGCTGCCGCCGTTCCGCGCGCGCCGCCAGCTCGCCGACGACGATCGCCGTGACGCGTGAAGGTGACGAACGGCGACCCAGTCGTTGGGGTCTTCGATGCACGAAGCCGACCGGCTGAGGAAGAAATACGAGAACCCGAGCGCGGCGCAGGACGACCGAGCCAGCGCGGGGCCCGTGCCCAGCGCGCGGGCGATGAGCAGAACCGCCAGCAGCAGCACCGGCGCCGCGGCGGCCGGGTTGATCGCCGGAATCGCACACAGCAGCTCGGCGCAGCACGGCGACGATGGCACGCCGGCGAGCAGGTAGGCACGTACGCTGCGCCGCGCGCGAGTCGGGAACTAGCCATTATAGGCATCGCACAGATCCTGCAGTGCGTTTCCCTAGTATCGTACTACTTGGAAAGCGCTGCCCGGGGCCGTCAGTATCCGGACGGACGCCGGCCGCAGTCGGCTGCTCGCCGCGCGCCTGCTGCACGATTTTCACGCCGGCGCTGGCGCCGACGCGTGTGGCGCCGGCGGCGACCATCGCCTTCAGCCCCTCGAGGTCGCGGACGCCGCCCGCCGCCTTCACGCCCATCTCGGCGCCCACGACGCGGCGCATCAGCGCGACGTCGGCCGCCGTCGCGCCGCCGGGACCGAAGCCGGTGGAGGTCTTCACGTAGTCGGCCGCCGCCGCCTTGGCCAGCGTGCACGCCGTCACCTTTTCGTCGTCGGTCAGGAGCGCCGCCTCGATGATCACCTTGCTCAGCACGCCGCAGTCGCGGCACGGCGTCGTCACCGCCTCGATGTCGCGCTCGACGACCCGCAGGTCGCCCGACTTGAGCGCGCCGACGTTGATCACCATGTCGATCTCGCGCGCGCCGTCGAAGATCGCGCGCCGGGTCTCGTAGCCCTTCACGTCGGCCGTCGTCGCGCCCAGCGGGAATCCGACGACCGAACAGACGCCGACGCCGGATGCCGGCCAGCAGCCGCGCCGCGAGCGGCCACCCACGCCGGGTTGACGCAGACGGTGGCGAAGCCGAACTGCGCCGCCTCGCGGCACAGCTCCTCGATGTCCTTGCGGGTCGCGTCGGGCTTGAGCAGCGTGTGATCGATCATCGCCGCGACGCCGGTCGGCGCGCCGCCCGTCGCGATGCACGCCGACACGCGTCGCGCCCGCGTCGATCACGCCCTGCAGCCGGTCCGGGCAGCAGTCGGCGTTGCACCGCGTGGCACGCGCAGCGCGACTCGGCGGCGCGGACTGCGACCGCCGAGAGCTCCTGGACGATCAGGTCGATCAGCCGCTGCAGTTCGTCTCGCGTCACGTCAGCTCCGCTGCTCCAGGTCGCGGATCTTCGCCAGGCGCCGGATGTAGCGCGGCTCGCTGCATCGGCGTGGCGAGCCAGGTCGTGACGATCGCCCGCGCCTCGTCGGGGGTGACGAGCGTGGCGCCGAGCGTCAGCACGTTCGCGCCGTTGTGCTCGCGCGAATAGCGCGCGATCGTCTCGGTGGTCGCCATCACGGCCCGGATGCCGTCGGATCTTGTTGGCCGCGATCGCCGAGCCGATGCCGGCCCCGTCGATGACGATGCCCGCGTCCGCTTCCCCGCGCGCGACCGGCCGGCGACACGGCCTCCGCCATGTCCGGGTAGTCCACCGGATCGGTCCCGTCGGTGCCGAGACTCGATCACCGACAGGCCCCGACCGCGAAGGAACGTCACGAGCGCCTGCCGCAGGGCGACGCCGGTGTGATCGCTGCCGAGGGTCAACGTTCGGATTTCCGCCGCGGGCACGAGCCGCGCCACGTCCGGGTCCGACACGCTGTCGGCGACCACGGTGACTCGCCGTTCGCGCAGCGTGTCGCGTGCGAGCGGCGTGATGTGCCCGCCCGCTGCCAGCATCACGCGACTCGCCAACGGGCAGCAGCCGCGCGTCGGCCTCGGTGATGATCTCGAAGCGCTTCATCGGCGCCACCGCGGTATCATGCTCGCGCCATGAGCGAACGCCGTCACTCCACCGTGCTGATTTCCGCAGAGCAGATCCAGGCCCGCGTCGCCGAGATGGCCGCGCAGATCCGCCGCGACTTCCCGTCGACGTGCACATCATCGCCGTGCTCAAGGGCGCGTTCATCTTCCTGTCCGACCTGGTGCGCCACATGGACGGCGAGCGTGTCGCTCGACTTCATGGCGGTCTCGAGCTACGCCAAGGGGACGACGAGCTCCGGCGAGGTGCGCCTGCAGAAGGACCTCGACACCAGCCTCGACGGCAAGGACGTCCTCATCGTCGAGGACATCGTCGACACCGGGCTGACGCTCACCTACCTGCAGGACATCCTGCGCGCGCGCAACCCGCGCGTGCTGAAGACCGCGTGCCTGCTCAGCAAGCCGTCGCGGCGCAAGGTGAACGTTGCGGTGGAGTACATCGGCTTCACGATCGAGGACCAGTTCGTCGTCGGCTACGGACTCGACTACGCCGAGCAGTACCGGAACCTGCCGTACATCGGGCTGATCGACAGCTAACCGGCTCACTGGACGGCGTCCCGCACCTTCTGCGCGGTCGCGCGCGCCTCGGCGATCACCTCCGCCTCGTTCAGCGTGAGGACCTTGCGGTCGCGCATCAGCACCTTGCCGTTCACGATCGTGGTGCGCACGTCGTCGCCGCGCGTGACGTAGACGAGGTGCGAGACCGCGTCGTAGAGCGGCATCTGCCGCGCCGACGCCATCGACACCGTGATCAGGTCGGCCCGCTTCCCCGCTTCGATCGATCCGAGGGTGCGTTCCAGTCCGAGCGCCGTGGCGCCGCCGACCGTCGCCAGGTCGAGCGCCACCTGCGCGGGCACGGCCGTCGCGTTGCCGGTCGAGAGCTTGGCGAGAAACGAGGCCTGGCGCATCGCCTCGAACATGTCGAGGTCGTTGTTGCTCGCGGCGCCGTCGGTGCCGAGCGACAGGCTGACCCCGGCTTCGAGGTACTTCGTCACGGGCGCCGCACCGCTGGCGAGCTTCATGTTGCTTTCCGGGTTGTGCGACACGCCGACAGCCCGCCTCTTCAGGATGGCGATGTCGTCGTCGGTCACCCAGACGCCGTGCGCGGCAAGCGTCCGCGGTCCCCAGAAGCCGATCGACTCGAGGTAGCCGGTCGGCGTCGCCTTGTGCTGCTCGCGCGACGTCTTCACTTCGTCCTGCGTTTCGGCGAGGTGAATCAGGATCGGCGCACCAGTCCGGCGTCCGAGCTCCGCGGACGCGAGCAGGCTCTCACGGTCGAGCGTGTACATCGAGTGCGGCGCCACGGCGGGGACAATCAGCGCATCGCCCTGGAACGTCTTGATGAACGCCTCGGCGCGAGCGAGCCCCTCGGCCGGCGTCTTGGCGTCGGCGACCGGGAACTGGATGATGGTCTGCCCGAGGACGCCGCGCAGGCCGGCCTCGCGCGTCGCCTTCGCGATCTCCTCCTCGAAGTAGTACATGTCGGCGAAGGTCGTCGTGCCCGACTGGATCATCTCCAGCGCGGCCAGGCGCGTGCCGGTGCGGACGAACTCCGGGGAGACCGTCTTCGCTTCTGCCGGGAAGAGGTACTTCTGCAGCCAGTCCATCAGCGCGAGGTCATCGGCCAGCCCGCGATACAGGACCATCGGCGCGTGCGTGTGGGTGTTGATCAGTCCCGGCAGCACCACCTGATCGCGGGCGTCGATCGTCTGCGCCGCGGTGTAGCGGGCCGCGATGTCGGCGGGCGTCCCGACGTCGACGATGTCGCTGTTACTGATGGCGATGGCGCCGGGGGCGAGCACCTGGCGGACGTCGTTCTGGGTGAGCACGGTGCCGCCGATGACAACCAGCGATACCGGCCGGCGCGACCCCTGCGCCGAGAGCGCGATCGTCGCAGCCACGAGCGCGACGAGAAGCGCGAGGTGTGCACGCATGCCGGGAGAAATTGTATAGTGGGGGGCCGTGCCGGTCCACATCGTCGAACACCCGCTGGTACACGATGCGCTCGTCGAACTGCGCGACAAGACGACGACGCCGGAGCACTTCCGGCGCGCCGCGCGGCGCATCAGCGTCCTGTTGGCCGCCGAAGCCTTCCGGGACGCACCCAGCACCGCGGTGACGGTCGACACGCCGCTCGGTCCCTCCGGGGGCCGGCGAATCTCGCCCGACATCGTCGTCGTGCCGGTGCTGCGCGCGGGCCTGGGGATGCTCGAAGCGGTGATCGAGCTCGCGCCGCATGCGCGGGTGGGGCATATCGGGCTGCAGCGCGACGAGATGACCGCCGTGGCGTCGCAGTATTATTCGAAGCTGCCGGCGCGGCTCGATAAATCGTTCGTCCTGATGATCGACCCGATGCTGGCCACGGGAGGCAGCGCGGTGGCGGCGCTGCAGCTGCTCGAGGCGGCCGGCGCCCGGCACATCCGCATCGTCTGCATCGTGGCGGCGCCCGAGGGGATCGCGATGGTCGAGCGCCACCACCCGGACGTAGCCATCTATACGCCGGCAGTCGACCGTGGCCTGAACGAGCACAAGTTCATCGTGCCCGGGCTCGGCGACTTCGGCGATCGACTGTACGGCACGCTGTAACGTCGTGCGACGGGAGGTGTCCGATGTCCTCCGATCGTCCCAAGAGCTCAGTTGAAGAACGGCGCGCGAACCCGCGGAGCACCGGTGGCGGGGGCCGGTGGCACACCGCGCTCACGGCCGTGGCACCCAACGCCATCATGGTGCGCGGCTATCACCTCGACGAGCTGATGGGACGGCTGTCGTTCGCCGACGCCGTCTATCTGCTCCTGATGGGGGAGCTGCCGTCGCCGACGATCGGCCGGATGCTGAACGCAATCTTCGTGTCGGTGATCGATCACGGCGTCACGCCCCCGTCCACGCTCGCGGCACGAAATGTCGCGGCCAGCGGCGCGCCGCTGAAGGACTCGGTGGCGGCGGGGGTCCTCGCCTTCGGCCCGTATCATGGCGGCGACATCGAAACGTGCATGCGCTTCCTCGATCAGGGGCTGTCGCTCGTGCGATCCGGGCGGCCGCTGCAGGAGGCGGCGCTGTCGCTTGTGGACGACTCGCTGGCCGAGGGGCGGACGCCGCCCGGCTTCGGACACCGGCTGCACACGCAGGACCCGCGTGCGCCGCGCCTCTTCCAGCTCGCGATGGAGCTGGAGCTCGAGGGCGAACACGTGCGCATGCTCCGGGCAATCGAGCGCGCCATCACCGTGCGCCAGGAACAGTTCGGCCGCGTGCTGCCGGCGAACGTGGACGGCGCGATCGGGGCCATCTCCGCGGATCTCGGCTTCGCGTACGAGCTCGGGAACGCGATCTTCCTCATCTCGCGGATGCCCGGGCTGATCGCGCACGCGCACGAGGAGCGTGCGCGGCAGGCGCCGATGCGGCAGATCGATCCGAAGGATCATGTGTACGACGGTTCGAGCGAGCGGCGATTGCCCGAGGGGAGGAAGTAGCAGTACAATTTAGGGAGTTGGCGAGTTCGTGAATTGGCGAATTGAGTTGGGGAATTGAACTCACCGACTCACGAATTCACAAACTCACCAGTTGTTCTTCGGGCGCTTAGCTCAGTTGGTTAGAGCGCGTGCTTCACACGCACGAGGTCACAGGTTCGAGTCCTGTAGCGCCCACCACATCCCCGCTCGCTTCGCTCGCGGAACTTCAAACTTAGAAGTCAGAACCGACGCCGACCTCGCAGCTTTCCCGACCTGTCGACCGCCCTGCCAGCCTGGCCTGCCCTGCCGTCCGCACCGGCCCCAACAGTCAGATCACGTCCATCGCCGCCGGCACCGGCTCCATCGTCGCCTCGGTTGGCTTGCGTCCCAGCTTCAGCCTGAACTCGCGCCGCAGCAGCCACAGGATCGCCGCCAACTGCAACAGGATCGCTGTGATCGACAGGTACCAGATCCAATGCAGGTGGAATCCGTCCACCCTCGACAGCAGGGTCGCGGGCACCGCAAACACCAAAAGGCGGCTCAGCGACGCGACGAGCGGTGGCAGCGTGTTCCCCATCGCCTGGAACATGCTGGACGCCACGAACACGACACCTGACGCGACGAAGCTCCACGACACGATGCGCAGGTAGTCGCGCCCGACTTCGATGACAGTCGGATCGGACGAGAACACGCCGATGAGCGACGATGCGGCGAAGAAGCAGATCGTTCCGCTCACGCCCATGAAGACCGCCGACATACCGGCCGCGAGCCGGAACACCTCCTTGACGCGATCCCCCAGCCCGGCGCCGAAGTTCTGGCCGGCAATCGGCGATGCGGCGAACGCCAGCGCGACGACCGGCATGAACGACGCCTGCAGCACGCGCACGCCGATGCCGTACCCGGCCTGCGCCTCCGCGCCGAACGGACGCGTGATCGCATACACGACGAACAGGTTCACGGCGGTGAGCGCGAACTCTGCTCCGGCCGGCAGGCCGATCTTCAGGAGCGATGCCCATACGCCGGGCTGCGGCAGCATGTGCGACGGCTCGAACCGGAGGTACGCCGTACGCGGCACGAAGAGGATGGCGAGCCAGATCACCCCGACGAGCACGGCGATGAAGGTCGCGAGCGCGGCTCCCTCCACACCCAGCGGCCGGCCAATGCCCCACCCGAAGATCAGTACCGGCGCCAGCGCAATGTTGATGAGGACCGTGACGGTCTGCACCACCATGCCGGGCCGGAAGTTCCCCGCGCCGCGCAGCGCCGATCCCATCGCCACGATGGCGAACTGCAGCGCGAGCGCCGGCAGGAACCAGAACAGGTAGTCGGCCGCCGCCTTCGCCGTCACCGGATCCGCGCTCTGCATCTCCGCGTAGCGTGTGCGCACGAGCATCGATGCTGCGACGAACACCAGGCCGACGATCATCGAGAGCGTCTGCGACTGGTTGAACGCGACCTGGGCGCGCGTGTGGTCGCGGCGCCCGACCGCGTGCGCCACCAGCGTCGTCGTGCCGACGCCGAGCACCTGCGTGGCGGCGAGAACCACGAACTGCAGGTTGCCGGCGACGGCGACGCCGGCCACCGCTTCCTTGCCCAGCCGGCCGACGAAGTAGAGGTCCACCAGGATGTACAGCGTCTGGAAGACCATCGTGACCAGCATGAAGCCGGCCGTGCGCAGCAGGTTGCGGGCGATCGTGTCTTTAGTGAGGTCCTGCACGAACTCCTTCAGAGGCAGCCACTGCGGCTGCCAGGTGTATTGCGGCTCGTCGATTCTGACACACCGGCGGCTATGACTGGCGCCTTCTACGGTTTCAGCAGCCGCTCCAGAGTCCGACCACTGAGCATCAGCCCTCGACGAACCGGTAGCTGCCGTGACTGTCGTAATCGATCCCGTGTCGCGCCTTCAGTTGCTGGATGTGGCGCAGCGTGGTCTTCGTGTGCGGTCCGACACCGTCGTTGGTGTGCAGGATCATCTCCTCCATCACCTCGCCGACGCTCATGCGCTTGTGCGCAGCAAGATCCTCGAGCAGCGACGCGAGCCGCTTCTCCAGCCGCACCCGTACGTCCACGCGCTCGATGTGCAGCGGCGGACCCATGTTGTGCAACCGCTGTCCGAACACCAGCTGATAGCCGTGCAGGTCGCGCACGGTGTAGTCGCGGATGCTGTACGGCCTGTCGCCGATCGGCTGCGCGATCGCCACGCCGTTCGACTGGTGGAACTCGTACAGCGCGTCGGCATCGCCGACGATGAAGTAGGCCGCGGCCGTCTGGGCGCTGGGGGTCGGCGTGCCCGCCGCCAGGAACAGCTCGACCTCGCCCAGCCGGACGCCTGCAAACGTGGGCGGCTCGCCCCAGCTGAACGCGTGCACGAACCCGAGTTGCCCGACGTAGAAGTTGACGGCGGCCCGGATGTCGGTCACCGCCAGGCCGGCGTTGACTTGCTCGCATTCGATGTACGGAACGGTGCGGGGTGTCATGGCGCCAGTGTCTCTCGCCAGGCCGCGGCGGGCACATCGAAATGCCCGCGCCCGTCGGCGGTCCGGGCGGGCGTAGAATCAGGCTCCAACGCGGCGGGTGTGTCCTGAGGAGGTTGCGTGATGCGGCACTCGAACGGACGGCTGTTGGCCACAATTCTCGCGGTCGCCCTGGTTGGCGCCACCCCGGTTGCTGCGCAGACAATCCACGGGCGCTGGCGGCTGGTTGCGGCGGAAGACATTCGCGCCGACGGCTCGGTCGCGCGCTACCCGTGGGGACGCCAGCCCGCCGGATCGATCGTCGTCGAAGGCGGCGCGTGCTGGCTGCAAATCATGTCCACCGACACGCCAGCCTTCACCGCGGGCCAGACCTCAGTGCTCGATCAGATGAAGGCTGCGCTCCTCAGCACGTACATCGCTTACGAAGGTCCGTGCACGATCGATGAAACCGAGAAGAGCGTCACGCTGAAGGTGGAAGCCGCGTGGCGTCCGGACTACGTCGGCACGAGCCAGAAGCGGTTCTTCCGCTTCGAGGGCGCGAGGTTGATCTTCGGTCCGGCGACGAACTCGATTCGAGCCGGCGCCGAGCAGCTCACACGCCGGCTCACGCTCGAACGCGTGCAGTAAGAGCGTGTTGCGACATTGTTCGTAGCGTCGGGTCTTTAGACCCGACGCCCGGGGGGTCTGAAGACCCGCCCCTACGAGCGGCAATTGTGAAACGCGCTCTGAACTAAGTACTGCGAACCACGAACCGCCTCGTCCGTGAGCACACAACCAGTTCAACCGTAGCGCTGGATCCGACAACTTTCCTGCTCGCCGATTCGAAATTCGGGCAGCACGCGTTGTCGCGTGTAGTACCGTCGCGGGTTCAACCGTTCGCTGCTCGACGCGCGGGGCCTCCGCCCGCACACGACCGCAGCCCACCTGTGGAGGAAACCAATGTCGTCACTTTTCCGCTCGCGCTCTGCGTCGCGCCACACCTTCGTTCGAGTCTTGCAGGCGACGAGCCTGGCCGCCGTGGCCACGCTCGGAGTCAGTCTTGCCGCGGCACCCACCATCACCACGGTCATGACCGGCCTGGATAATCCGCGCGGCCTCGCCTTCGGTCCCGAAGGCGCGCTGTACGTCGCCGAAGCAGGCCGCGGCGGCAGCGGACCCTGCCCGGTGCTGCGCGGCGCGCCGCAATGCTTCGGGCTCTCGGGCGCGGTCTCGCGACTGTGGCGCGGCACGCAGGAGCGCGTCGCGTCGGGGCTCCCGTCGATGGCCACACCGGCTGGCGAAGCCACCGGTCCGCACGACATCTCGTTCCAGGGCCGTGGCGGCGCGTACGTGACGATGGGCCTCGGTGGCGATCCGACGACGGCCCGCGCGCTGTTCGGCGACGAGGGACAGTTCTTCGGCACCCTGCTCCATGTGTCGGCCAGCGGGCACTGGACGGTGGATGCGGATGTGTCCGCTTACGAGGCGGTCGCGAATCCTGACCAGGGCGTAGTCGACACGAACCCGTATGGCATCCTCGCGAAGCCGAGCGAACGGATCGTGACCGACGCCGGCGGCAACTCGCTGCTTCGCGTGCGGGCCAGCGGCGACATCTCGACGATCGCGACGTTCCCCTCGCGGGCGCAGGGTCTCGGCACCGATGCCGTTCCGACTTCAGTGGTGGTTGGACCTGACGGCGCGTATTACGTCGGCCAGTTGACCGGCGCGCCCTTCACCCCGGGTGCGGCGAACGTGTTCCGCGTCGTGCCGGGATCAGCGCCGACGGTCTTCGCCGCCGGCTTCAAGACGATCCTGGACATCGACTTCGGACCCAACGGCGACCTCTACGTGCTGGAGAACGCGTCGGGTGCGTTCTTCTCAGGACCCGGGCGCCTAATCCGCGTGGCGCCGAACGGCACGAGGACGGTCATCGTGGACACGCTCAACCGGCCGACGTCGGTCCTCGTGGGCGACGACGGGGCAATCTACGTGTCGAACTTCGGGACGTCGGTCGGCATCGGCGAAGTGCTGCGGATCGAGGAGTAAACGGATGCACTCGCATGGCCGAGCTGTACTCGACGGGTTGACACCCGTGGCGGCCGTGTGTTCTCCTGTCGTCATGCGACCCGCGCACTACACCGTCTTCTCGAGCGGCCGGCTGATGCCGGTCATTCGTGTCTCCACACACATGCGCAGGTGAGCTGTCCCGCAGCCGGGGCCTTTTTCAGGGGCCATCACCTGCAGCGCAGGTGATGGCCCTTTTGCTTTTTGTGCCCCTTTCGACCGGGAACGTGCCATGACGATCGACACATCCTCACACGACACGACGCGCCTCACCGCCTCGGTGCGCCTCGTCCTCGCCCGCTACGCGCGGCAACTCCGGAGGACGCCGTGGCTGGCGGCCGGCGCGGTCCTGCTGCCGGCGCTGGCGGACATCCTGACGTTCTACGCGCCGCCGCTGGTGATCGCGGGCCTGCTGGGCCGCTTCGCCCGCAACGAGACGCTGACGATGACCGATCTGGTCCCCTACGTCCTGACGTTCGCAGGGCTCTGGGCCGGCGGGCAGGTGTGCTGGCGCGTCGCCGTGGCGCTCATCATCCGCGTCGAGATCCGCGGCCTGAAGGCGCTGTACGTGGAGGCGATGGAAGAGCTGCTGGCGAAAGACCTCGCGTTCTTCCAGAACAACTACGCGGGATCGCTCACGAAGCGCGCGCTCGGATTCGCCCGGCGGTTCGAAGACGTGTTCGACGTGGTCGTCTTCCAGGTGGCCCCGAGCGTCCTGCCGCTCGGGTTCGTGGCGGTCGTCCTGTGGGCGCAATCGCCCTGGCTGATCGTCGTGCTCGTGACCATGCTCCTCGCCACGATGGCCGCCGTGCTGCCGCTCATCCGACGCGGGCGCGTGTTCGTTGACATCCGCGAAGCGGCGTCGAACACGCTCGCCGGTCACCTTGCCGATTCGATCTCGAACGCGGAGGCGGTGCGGGCCTTCGCGCGCGAGCGCGACGAGGCGCGCATCCATGCCGACAACGTCGGCGACTACGGCGCGAAGACACAGCGGTCGTGGGACTACCAGAACGTGCGGATTGACATGGTGACGTCACCGATGTTCGTGCTGACCAACACGATCGGCCTGGCGGTGGCGCTGGCGACGCGAGGCAGCGGCGCGGCGAGCCTGGAGTCGGTGTTCCTCACGTTCAGCTACTACGCGACCGCGACGCGGGTGATGTGGGAGTTCAACCGCATCTACCGGAACCTGGAAGGCGCCCTGACCGATGCCGCGCAGTTCGCCGAGCTGCTGCTCGAACCACCGGTGGTCACCGATGCCGCGCTGCCGCAGCCTTTTGCGCCGCGCGACCACGGCCTCACGCTGAGCAACGTGTGCTTCCGGTACGACGCGATGCAGCCGCGGCTGTTCGACGGCCTGTCGCTGACCATTCCACCGGGCGCGAAGATCGGCCTCGTGGGGCGCTCGGGCGGCGGCAAGACCACGCTGACGCGGCTGCTGCTGCGGTTCGCGGACGTGGAG
Source organism: uncultured Acidobacteriota bacterium (assembly GCA_963748265.1). GTDB lineage: Bacteria > Acidobacteriota > Vicinamibacteria > Vicinamibacterales > CAVVIG01 > CAVVIG01. The sequence continues at coordinate 439,943 of CAVVIG010000014.1, forward strand.
TCCGGGCAGATCCTGATCGGCGGCGTGCCGATCGCGTCGGTGCCTCAGGCGGCGCTGCGGTCGGTCATCGCCTACGTGCCGCAGGACCCGTCCATGTTCCACCGGTCCATCGCGGACAACATCCGTGTCGGCAGACCCGAGGCGTCCGATGCGGAGGTCCGTCACGCTGCCGATCTGGCGCACGCCACGGAGTTCATCGAGGCGCTGCCGGCGGGGTTCGGCACGCTCGTGGGCGAACGCGGCGTGAAGCTGTCCGGAGGCCAGCGGCAGCGGGTGGCGATCGCGCGCGCGATCCTCAGGAACGCGCCGATCCTGATCCTGGATGAAGCGACGAGCTCGCTCGACTCGGAGAGCGAGGCGGCGATTCAGGAAGCGCTGCTGACGCTCCTGCAGGGCCGCACCGCGCTCGTCATCGCGCACCGGCTGTCAACCGTCCGCCGCATGGACGAGCTGATCATCCTGGAGCACGGCGCGATCGTCGAACGCGGATCCCACGAGGCGCTTCTTGCCAGGGATGGGATCTACGCGGGACTCTGGGCACACCAGTCGGGCGGGTTCCTCGGCGAGGACGTCGCACTGGCGGGACGCGTGGATTAGGCTATCGGCACATGACGGCCGCCGACTTTCGCCGCATCGCTCTGAGCTTCGACGGCGCGGAGGAAGGCTCCCACATGGGAGCGGTGGACTTCAGGGTCGGCGGGCGAATCTTCGCCACGCTGGCGTCGGTGAAGCAGGGATTCGGCAACCTGATGCTGACGCCGGAGATCCAGGCGCAGTTCGTCGCCGAAGCGCCCGACCTGTTCGTCCCGGTCGTTGGCGGGTGGGGCCGGATGGGCATCACGCACATCCGGCTCGCCAAGGCGAATCGCGATGTACTGACCGGAGCGTTGCAGACCGCCTGGAAGCTGCGTGTCGAGAAGAATGCGTCCGCGCGCCCTCGTCCCCGGCGCGCGCCGCGGAAACGGTGAGCGTCACGTCATGAGCCGAGGCGTGCTGGTACGGCGTGCCCACGACGGGTTCGATCTGGTCAAGGACGTCGGAACCGAGTGGCCCGACGTGAAGGCCGCGACGAAGTACGACGGCTCGCCGGTGCTGCGGGTGAACGGCTGCTTCATGGCAGGCCCGGCGACGCACGCGTCGGCGGAGCCGGCGTCGATCGTCGTGCGGATCGACCTGGAGGATCGGCAGCTGCTCCTCGAGGACGCGCCCGAGACCTACTACGTCTCCGACTACTACCGCCCCTACCCTGTCGTCCTCGTGCGCCTGTCACACGTCAGCAGGGACGCCCTTCACGATCTGCTCGCCGCCTCGCGGCGGCTGACGCTGGCCAAAGGGCGCGTGCGCCCTAGATCTCCCCGCGGCTCGCGAACCCCGCGATGACGTCACCCGCGCGGAAAGCGAGTGCCGAGATCGTCGCCGTCGGCTGCCCGCGCGACGAGGTCACGAGGCTGCTGCCGTCGCAGATGAACAGGTTCCGCACGTCGTGCGTGCGGTGGTAGCGGTCGACGACCGACGTGGTCGGGTCGTTCCCCATCCGGCACGTGCCGAGCAGGTGCACCGACTGCGTCTGCGGGCTTCACCGGTTCCGGCCACGCCTTTCGCGCGCCCGCCGCCTGTGCGATCTCCATCGCCCGCGCCAGCAGGAACTCGGCGTTCTTCAGGTCGTCGGGATGATCCTTGTAGGTGACCCGCATGCACGGCAGCCCCCAGGCATCCTTGAGTGACGGATCGATGCGCCACGCTGTTCGATGCGAGCGGCAGCGACGTGCCGTGCGTGCCGAAGAACATCGTCCGCGTGAACTGCTCGGCGAGCCCGCCTGCGCGAAGGCTTCGCCCCACGTCGGCGATCCGGGCGGCAGCCCGCCGAGCGCGAAGGAGATCGGGTACTTGCCGAAGCGGGCAGTCGATGCCGCCGCCGCCGTAGAAGCCGCGCTTCGGATCGGTGTCGTAGAAGTCGAGCACCATCCGCGTGTTCTGCACGCTCTTGTACTCGTTCAGCGGATGCTCGAACTGTGCGTTCACGCCGAAGTAGGTGTTGAACATCAGGTGCTTGCCGACCATGCCGCTGGAGTTGGCGAGGCCGTTCGGGAAGCGCGATGACTCGGAGTTGAGCAGCAGGCGCGGCGTTTCGGCGCCGTTCGCGCACAGGACCACCGCGCTGCGCACGCTGCAGCTGCAGCCGCTTGCGCGCGTCGAAGTACGAGACACCGGTGGCCCGGCCGTCGCGCCCGGTCTCGACGCGCGCGACGTAGCTCTCGGGACGGATCTCGCAGCGGCCCGTCGCCTCCGCAATCGGCAGCATCGTCACCATCGACGTCGACTTCGAGCGGAACTCGCACATGAAGAACAGGCAGAAGCCGCAGTGCTGGCACGCGGGCCGGCCGTTGTAGAAGCGCGAGTTGATCGCCATCGGCGTCGGCTGCGGGATGCAGGCCGAGCGCGCGCGCGCCCTTCTCCAGCAGCACGCCGGACGACTTCACCGGCAGCGGCGGCATCGGATACGGACGCGACCGCGGCGGATCGAAAGGTCCCGGTTCGCCGGAGACGCCGAGCTCCCACTCGGCTTTCGTGTAGTACGGCTCGAGCTCCTCGTAGGTGATCGGCCAGTCGGTGAAGGCCGATGCCCGCCACGCCGCCGAGGCTGCTGGCTTCGTTGAACTCGAACGGCCGGAGGCGCCAGAAGTTGCCGGTGAAATGAGCGTTGCTGCCGCCGACGAGGCGACCGTAGATCAACGCCCAGCGCCTGCTGCGCACGATCGCCGGGCGTTGCCCTGAACGTGTGCGGCTGCGTGGCCGGTCTGTTGGCGTTCTTGCTCTGCATGAACGTGCCGAACTCGTCGTGGTCGAACTGCGTCTCGGTGAGACGGGGCCCCTGTTCCAGCACCACCACGGAGAGTCCGGCGGTGGACAGTTCCTTGGCGATGATCCCGCCGGCGGCGCCGGAGCCGACGATCACGAAATCGACCACGTCGCTCGGCCGGTACTTCACGGCATCCTGTGCAACCTGTGGCATCGCTCAGCCCCTCTTGTTGGCGTCAGCGTCGTAGTAGCCGAACGGGGCCTGGAAGCGAGGCTGATGCGGCAATCCGATCATCTGCCAGCCGGCGTGATCGTGGTTGCCGCCGTAGGTCGGCAGCGCGAACGTGCCGACGATGGTGTCGAACCGGACGGCCTGGAAGAAGGGCGACTTCTCGATGGCCCTGAGGATTTCGTCCTGCTGCGCGGGCGCGAGCGACGCAAACGCCTTCGTGCCCGGGAACTTTTCGGCGGTGCGCCGGTTCAGATCGGTGATCCCCTCGCGATACATCTTCTTCTGGCCCGCGTTGAAGGTCGCAAGCGCGCGGTCGACGAAGAACACGACGCCGGCATCGTGCGCGCCCGGTCGGCCATCCACCGCAGGCAGGATCCGGGCAGTGATGGCGTCGAGGGCGTCGGCCTGCGCGCGACTCAGCACGCGCGTCGTTCCTTCGGCGGATCCCGCCTGCTGCGAGGCCCACGCGAGCGCGTCTTCCACCTGCATCAGGTCCGCGGCTGCCCATGCGGCACCTGCAGCTGCCGCCGCGCGGAGAAACGTCCGCCGGTTGTAGATCTGGTCCACGTCAGTCTCCCGGGTTCGCGACCCTCCGCACCGACTTCATCTGGCGCAATGTTGGACACGATTATGACCGAAACGCCAATCGCCGTCCGTTCCTGCTAGCCTGAGGGGAATGGCACGCTGGCCGCGTCGCACAGCACTCCTGACCCTCATGCTCGCGGCGCTCCTGTCAGCGTCCGCGACGATGGCGGACCTGGAGGATCGCACCGCACGGGCGTACCGAAGCCTACAGGGAGCAGGCCGAGGCCCGCTTCCTCGCGCGGACCGGATCCGCCGTCGCGACGACGAGCGGCCGCGAGCCAACCGCGCGCGCCGCCGGCGAGGACGGGATCATCAGTGTGCCCGGAGGGCTCATTCACCACTGGAGGGGCGACGTCTTCATCGCCGGGGCCAGTGTGCGCTCGCTCGTCGCGCTGTCGCAGGACTATGCGGTCTACCCGAAGGTCTATCGCGAGGTGCTCGCGTCGCGCGTCATCGGCCGCGACGACGACACCTATCGCATCGTCACGCGCCTGAAGGAGGGTGAGGCAGGCATCACTGCCGTCCTCGACGTCTACTCGACGGTCCGTTATGGCGGCGCGGATGGGCGCGCGCACGTCGTCTCGAACTCTGAGAGGATCCACGAGGTCCGGGACGCGGGCAGCGCAGACGAGCGCCTGCTGCCGCCGGGACACGACAGCGGCTACTTGTGGCGTGCCAGCGTCTACACGCTCTTCGTGGAGGGTAACGGCGGCGTGTTCATGGAAACGGAGACGCTCGGTCTGAGCCGTGCCTTCCCAGCGCTCATGGGGTGGTTCATCGAGCCGATCGCTCGCCGCCTCGGTCGCAAGAGCGTCGTCCGGTCGCTCGAGCAGTTCCAGACCCAGGCGCTCGCGCGCGCCGGCGCCCAGGCTGCACCGGCACGCTGACGGCCGCTGACGATCGCGATTCAGTCCCCGCCATCGAGCAGGCGCATCATCTCCTCGGGATACCGATCGCCGTGGACGGCATCCGGCGCGAAGACGGCATCGAGATCGGCGACGTCCGACCCGTCAAGCGTGATGTCCGTTGCCGCGGCGTTCTCTTCGAGGTAGCGCCGCCGCTTCGTTCCGGGTATGGGCACGATGAGCGGACTCCTGGCGAGGAGCCATGCCAGCGACAGTTGCGCGGGCGTGCAGCCTCGCCTGGCCGCGCGCGTCTCCAGCTCACCGACCAGGCGGGCATTCTGCGCCATCGCGTCGGGAAGGAACCGCGGCAGCCGTCGGCGCATGTCGTCCGCCGGCAGCTGCGAGACGTCGAGCGTTCCGCCGGTCAGGTATCCCCGCCCCAGCGGGCTGAAAGGAACGAAGGCGATCCCGAGCTGCTCGCACGTCGCGAGCACACTTCGCTCCGGCTCCCGCCACCACAATGAGTACTCGCTCTGCACCGCAGCGATCGGGTGAACCGCGTGCGCGCGCCGAATCGTCGCCGCGGACGCCTCTGAGAGTCCGATGAACCGCACCTTCCCTGCCTGCACCAGGCCAGCCAGCGCGCCGACGCTGTCCTCGATCGGGACCGCGCGGTCGACGCGGTGGAGATAGTAGAGATCGATGGTGTCCGTACCGAGCCGTGCGAGGCTTGCGTCGCAGGCTTCACGAATGTGCGCCGGCGATCCGTCCACCCCCATCGGCTGGCTGCCATCCCACACGATGCCGCACTTGGTCGCGAGCACGACGTCGCGGCGGCGGACACCCAGGGCAGTACCCAACCAGGCGCTCGTTCGCACCTCGACCGTAGACGTCGGCGGTATCGAAGAAGTTGATGCCGATGTCGAGCGCCCGGTGGATCGTGGCGACCGATTCGGTGTCGTCCGGTACACCGTAGGACTGCGACATCCCCATGCAGCCGAGGCCGATGGCCGAGACCGACACGCCAGTGGACCCGAGCGGCCGATTACGCATCCCCGAATCATAGGCCACGGGCGCCAGGCCCTCGCGAGTCCCGTACACCTGGAGCATGGTGACGGGTTCGGGCCTTATCCACTACCATGCTGGAACGCCTGCTCGGACCCGAACGAGCGTGGCGCGCACCCGGTTCACCGGCACGCGACGATGGCCATCACCGAACGCGATCAGCAGCTGTTCATGACCGCTGCGCTCGACGAGAGCCGACGCGCCCTGCCGGCGTGCCGCCCCAATCCCCCCGTCGGCTGTGTCATCGTCCGTGACGGGCTCATCGTCGCGCGAGGCTTTACAGGTGAGCCCGGGCAACCGCATGCGGAAGCGGCCGCTCTGCTGGCGCTGGGAGGCGGTTTCGACCCGATGCCGCTGACCATGTTCGTCACGCTGGAACCGTGCGCCTTCGACGGGCGCACGCCGTCATGCGCGCGGGGCATCGTCGCAGCCGGCATCCGAACCGTGTACGTCGGCACGATCGACCCGGACCCGCGCAACAGCGGCGCCGGGATCGCAATCATGCAGGCGGTGGGCATCGAGGTGCGCGTTGGCGTGCTCGAGGACCAGGTGCTGGAGTTCCTGTCGCCGTACCTGCTGCGTCCGTCGCAGCGGGTGACCTGACGCCCGCCGTCCGCCAATCCCGCCTCGTCGACATCCCATCCGCGCCGGCCTGTCCTGGCGTTGACGCACGCTACGCGAGTCGACGAAGATCGCGCCGGCTGCAGCCGCGCTCGTCTCCGCTCCCGCGATCCGTCCGCCGATTCGGGTGCCCCGCCAGGGGCAGGAGGAGTTTCCGATGAGAAGCCGCACCTTCGTGTCCGCCGTCTTTGCGGTTCTACTGGCCGCCCTGTCCGTCGTCACCACCAGCGGCGCGCAGGAGGCCGCGGCCGGTCCGCCCATCCCGGCGCTGGCGTTCCGGCTGGTGGAAAACTTCTTTCACTATCCGGCCTACTCCGTCATCGGCCGTCTCAGTGGCGTAGCTGTCGGCCCGGCGGGGAATATCGTCGCGCTCAACCGGGGCTATCACCCGGTGCTGGAGTTCAAGTCCGACGGCACGTTCGTGCGCACATGGGGCGAAGGGTCGCGGATGTTCGAAGGGGCGCACGCCGTCCGCTTCGACCGGCAGGGCGATCTCTGGTACGTCGACTCGGCCGACAACATCATTTTCCACTTCGACAAGGAAGGCCGCACCGTCGGCACGATCGGCACCAACCCGGAGCCGTGGACGTGGCTCACGCACGTCATCGAACGTGCGGTGCCCGGCAGGGCGAACCTCTATCAGGAGACCGACGTCGGCTGGAGCCGTGACGGCAGCATCTTCGTCGCCGACGGCTACGGGAACTCGCGCGTCGCCAAGTACGACAAGGACGGCAACTTCGTGAAGGCGTGGGGCGAGCGGGGCGCGCAGCCAGGCAACTTCAACACGCCGCACGGCCTCGTCGTGGACGACAACGACGTCGTGTACGTCGCCGATCGCGGCAACAGCCGCATCCAGACCTTCGACACTGAGGGGAACCGGAAGGCGGTGTGGAACATGCCGACCGCGCCCTGGTCGCTGTGCCTCACCGGAGGCGCGAACCAGGTGATGTTCGTCGGCAGCGTCGGCCGTGTCTACAAGATGGACCTGACCGGCAAGATCCTCGGGGTGTTCGGCCGTCCCGGCCGGATGACAGGCACGATCGACTCGATCCACCAGCTCGCGTGCCCGGACGAGAAGACGTTGTTTCTCGCGAACCTCTATGCCAGCCGGCTCGACAAGTGGGTCACGGACTGACGGGGCAGGTCGGGCGGGTCGGGCGGGTCGGAGGGTCGGGCGGGCCCATTGCCCTTCCCGACCATCCGCCGTCCCGCCCCGAAACCTCGAGGCGGTGCGACTGCGCTGTTCAGGATGAGTTCGACATCGCCGCAGCCCTCAACACGTCGCGCCGGGTCATGCCATTGGCCGTGCGCCGAGCTAGGATAGGCACATGTCTCTCGACGAACGCTCGTTCTTCACCGACCGGCCCGAGACTCGCCAGGGCAAGTACCAGTGTCCGAAATGCCACCGCGCCAACGACTACTCCATCCGGTGGGTCCGCCGCGTGAAGAAAGACCGTCCGCCGTCCGGCGCCGACGACGGCGATCGCGCGCGCTTCGCGAAGCTGCGCGACTACCTGCTGCGCCTCGACGAGGATGTGACCTGCAAGACCTGCGGCAAGAAGTTCGAGATCCCGTCACAGCACTCGCTGATGTTCGTCGACCAGCTGGCCGGGCTGCCGAATGACGACGATCTCGAAGAGGAAATCCGTCGCGCTTCGGGCGAGCCCGAAGCTGCGGCGGCACCCGTCAAGCCGGCGCTGCCGGCCCGCTTCACACGCAAGCCGACCGGCTGGAAATAGTCGGTTCGTTCTTTGCTCACGTCGGCGCGTGCCCGGTCGCGCGCCGCGCGCGCTTCCCCCTCCGGAGCCCTCCACCGCTGCGCTGGCGACACGCCTCGAGCGGCACGTGCGGGCACTTGCCGACGAGATCGGCGCGCGTCACGTGGGCGCGCCCGATGCGCTACGTCATGCACAGCGTCTGATCGAAACGCGATTCCGTGACACGGGCTGGGACGTCGATCTGCAGCCATTCGAGGCAGGCGGTGTCACGGTGGCGAACGTCGAGGCGCGCGTTCGCGACTCCTCTTCACCCTTCGTCGTGGTCGGCGCGCACTACGACACCGTGCCCGGGACGCCAGGCGCCAACGACAACGGCACGGGCGTCGCGGCACTGATGGAGCTGGCCGGCATCCTGCGCGAGGCGGGCACATTCGACCATGTTCGGCTCGTCGCCTTCGTGAACGAGGAGCCTCCCTGGTTCCAGACCGCGCAGATGGGCAGCACCGTCTACGCGGCGCGCGCGCGTGCGCAGGGCGACCGCGTCACCGGCATGCTGTCGCTGGAGACGATCGGCTACTACTCCGAGGCGCCCGGGTCGCAGCGCTACCCTGCGCCGCTCGACCGGCTCTTCCCGGACACCGGCCACTTCCTCGGCGCCGTGTCAGAATCTCCTGTCCGCGCCGCTTCTGCGACGCTTCATGCGCGCCTTCCGCGCGGCGTCGCCGCTGCCGCTCGTCGGTGCGCCGGCGGCGTCGCACCTGCCTGGCGTCGGATGGTCCGACCACTGGTCATTCTGGCGGCATGGCTTTCGAGCCTTGATGCTCACGGACACCGCGCCGTTCCGATACCCGCACTACCACCAGCCGACCGACACGCCGGACCGTATCGACTACGTGCGCCTGGCCTTCGCAGTCGAGGGGATTGCCGGCGCGATTGCCGCCCTCGCGGGCGACGCGTGACGCGTTGCCGGAATCAGACGGACACGCGCGTGCGCGCGGTCAGGACATCCGTCCCCGGTCCGGCGGCGCGGGCGCCGTGATGACGTATCGCTGCATGTGAAGCTCGTGGCTCAGACGGGCGTATCGCGCACGCCACGGTTCGAAGTGGCGGCCGAGCGTGTCGAGGAGGTCGGCCTTCCCTGCCGATGATTCGAGCGTGGCCGCTCGCCGGAAGAAACCAGAGCCCAGGTCCGCATACCAGCGGATGCTGTGGCGGCGGCGCATCTGCGACTCGAAGAAGCCGGCCAGCAGGAGGCACTGCGTTGCAGCCGTTTCGAGCAGTGCTGCATCCTGCGGCATCGTCGCGTCGCAGACGAACTGGTCGAAGACGTCGACCAGCGTCCGGGGCGCCGGCACGTCGAGCCCTGCCTGCGTCGAGACCTGCGCGTAGTGTGCGAGCACGCTCGCGTTGTAGAGCAATTCGCGCCGGTCGACGTCCTCTTCCGACACGTCTTTCAAGCCAATGAAGAAGAACTCCAGCGCCTGACGCTCCGTCGTGGCGAGCAGAATCGGCCAACGGACCCATTGCACCTCCACATGAATTCGGCCAGCCTGGGCCGTATGACATGTATCGGCAAGGAGAATGCCAGAGGTTAGGGGCCCGTATAATTAAGCGGGAGCCCTCGTGACGCGTCCACTCGCCTTCATTTTTGTATTTGTCCTGCTCGTTCCGACGGTTCTTGTAGCCCAGCGACGACAAGCGGGCTTCATCGAGCCGATGCCGACGGCCAAGCTGAAGGAGCTGTTTCCAAGGGCGGTCACCTTCACGCCGCGCGGCGAGAAGGATCCGCTCTACTTCACGGCCTACGCCGCGGACCCGGCTAAGAACCCCAGGGCCAAGCCGATCGGCTGGGCCTTCTGGACGATGGACCTCGTGCCCGGGGAGCTCGGCTATCACGGGCACATTCACATGCTCGTCGGCATGGACACGGCCGGCCGGATCGCCGGCGTCATCATGGACGTGAACACGGAGCCCTACGGCGACATCTCCATCAACCTTCCGGAGTTCCCGGTCCAATTCAAGGGGAAGAGCATCCGCGACCGCTTCGAGGTCGGCCAGGACGTCGATCTCGTGTCGCGCGCCACCATCACGGTTCGCGCGGCCGCGCGGACGATCCGCGAGAGCTCGCGCATGGTCGCGCGCGCCGTGCTGACCCCGGACGCCGTGCAGCGCTGACCGCCGAATGGGGCGATCGCAGGTGCTCGAGGTTGCGAAATCGCTGGCCAGCGACTACTTTCGAGGGTGGAGGAATCGATGACCGCTCTGTTGGCCCTCTTGCTCGCGCTGCAGCAGACGCCTGCACCCGCGCCCGCGACGGCTGCGCCCGCGCCCGCGACGGCGCCGCGTCCCGCGCAGCCATCTTCGCCGACCGGTGCGCCCCCGGCCGCCCCGGCCACCCCGGCCGCCCCGGCACGGCGTCCGGCCGCCGGCGGTACGACGCTGCAGATCCGGGTCACCGATCGCTCCGGGGCACCCGCGCAGGACGCGGTGGTCACTGCTGAGGGGCCAGTGAGCCGTGACGGATCCACCGATGCGAGCGGTGCCATCCAGTTCCGGTCGATGAACGCGGGCACCTATCGGGTCCGCGCCGCGCGCGAGGGACTCATCACGCTCGAGAAGGAAGTCGCCGTGCGCGCGGGGACGCCTGCGACTGCGGAATTCGCCCTGTCCGCGGCCCCGCCGCCGCCCCCGCCACCGCCGGCGCCCGAGCCGCCCCCGCCGCCGCCCGCCCCGAAAGGTCCGACCGTGGACGCCGGCGAGCCGCGCGTGCTCTCGCTCGCGGACCTGGCCGAACGGTCCCTCAGCGGCCGGGAGCCGGTTCGCACGGTACCGATCGGCTGCTCGGGACTCGACAACGCGCAGATGCTGGTGGTGCGCGAGTCGCTGAACGCGCCAGCGGACTCCAGCATCGACCAGTTGCTGTACGTCGTTGCCGGTGAAGCGATGCTGACGCTGGAGGGACGGGATCAGACGATCACGTCGGGGTGGTTCGCGCTGGTCCCCCGCGGCCTCCCGCACACGCTGACGCGGCGCGGCCGCAACCCGGCGATCGTGCTGGCCATCGCCGGCGGCCAGCCGTGCACCACCGGCGCGTCGCGCTAGAAGGAGCGCGGCATTTCGCGTTCGGTGGCGCGCACGAACATCGAGAGCAGGGTGCTCACGATGCTGACGACGAGCGCGCCGAAGAACGCCGCCCAGAAGCCTGACACGTGGAAGCCGAGGTCGAGGGCGGAGGCGAGGCTGCTCGTGAGCCAGAGCATCAGGCCGTTGACGACGAGCGCAAAGAGCCCGAGCGTCAGCAGGATCAGCGGGCACGTGAGCAGCTGCGTCAGCGGCCGCAGCGTGGCATTGATGACGCCGAAGATCAGCGCCACGGCCGCAAACGGCCCCCATCCGCCCTCGTAGGTCACGCCCGGGACGATCCGGGTCGCCACCCACAACGCGATCGCGTTCACGACCAGCCGAATCAGGAACGACACGTGAGGCCTCGTCAGCCGCCGGCCATCCGCGGCACGAAATCGATTTCGCTGGTCGGGAGCAACGTCTGGTACGCGGCGTCGGGACGCACTTCCCCGTCGATCGCAATGGTCATCGCCGGGAGCTCCGGGCCGAGACCTGGAAATCGCGCCACGAGCGCAGCGAGCAGCTCGTGCACCCGGGGCGCGTCGATCGTCACCTGCGACAGCCCGCCCGTGTGCGGCGTCAGGGCGATCGGAAAGTGGACGATCGCCACATCAGGCACCGTCGGCCAGGCGCGCGAGCACGCGCGGCGGCGACAGCGGCAGCTCGGTGAAGCGGATACCGGTCGCGTCGAACATCGCGTTGGCCACCGCCGCGAGCGGCGGGACGATCGGCACCTCGCCGGCGCCGCGGACGCCGTAGGGATGCGACGGGTTCGGCACCTCGACGATGATCGTGTCGATCATCGGCAGATCGGATGCGACCGGCATGCGGTAATCGAGGAAGCCGGCGTTCTCCATCACGCCAGCTGCGTTGTAGATGTACTCCTCGTTGAGCGCCCAGCCGATTCCCTGCGACGCGCCACCCTGCATCTGCCCTTCGACGTAGCTCGGATGCACGGCGGTGCCGACATCCTGGACGGTCGTGTAACGCACGACGCGGCTGCACCCGGTCTCGGCGTCCACCTCCAGGTCGCAGATGTGCGCCGCGAACGCCGGACCGGCCATCGGCGGGTTCACCGACGCACGGCCGATGATCGGACCGCCGGTCTTCGGGATCTCCCTCGCAATCTCGCTCAGCGACAGCGGCTGGCGGTCGGCACCGGCTTCGGCCGGAACGGCACGCCCGTCCTCCCACCGGACCTGGTCGACCGGGATGCCCCAGATCTTCGCCGCCCGCGCACGCAGCTGTTCGCGCACGTCGCGCGACGCCTCGATGACCGCCCAGCCGGTTGCGTAACACACGCGGCTGCCCGCGGTGACTTCGGTGTACCCGGCCGTGTCGGTATCGGCGACGGTCGCCTTGACGCGCTCGACAGGAATGCCGAGCTCCTCGGCCACCATCAGCGCCTGCGCGGCGCGCGTGCCGCCGATGTCGGGATTGCCCGTCACCACGCCCGCGCTGCCGTCGACATGCAGCATCACCGTGGCGCTCGAGCTCAGGCCCGCATTGAACCAGAACCCGCACGCCAGTCCGCGCCCCTGGCCCTGAGCTTTCGGCGCCTTCCAGTGCGCGCTGTTCCGGACCGCCTCGAGGACGTCCCTGAATCCGATCGGCCCGTACGGCGGACCGTACGGCGCCTTGTCGCCTTCGGAGACGGCGTTCTTCAGGCGCAAGTCGATCGGATCCATGCCGATCGTCCGCGCGATTTCGTCGACGAGCGTTTCAGTGGCGAGCGCCGCCATCGGCGAGCCGGGCGCGCGGTACGCGGCGACCTTCGGCTTGTTCACCACGATGTCGTACGCCTCGATGTGGAAGTTCGGGATGTTGTAGGGCGCCAGCAGGCACATCGCTCCGGCGCCTGAGGGCGACCCCCGGTACGCACCCGCCTCGTAGTACAACGACGCGGACGCGGCCACGATCCGGCCGTCGCGTGTCGCGCCCATCTTCATCCGGATCTTCGTCGCCGATGTCGGCCCGGTGGCGCGGAAGACCTCGTCGCGCGTCATCACCATCTTCACGGGACGCTGCGCCTTGCGCGCGAGCACCACCGCGAGCGGCTCGAGGTAGACCGGCAGCTTGCCTCCGAATCCGCCGCCGATCTCGCTCGGCGTCACCTTGATGAGCGCCGCATCCATGCCGAGAATCAGCGCGGTCGCATCCCGCACCAGGAAGGGCCCCTGGGTGGTCGTCCAGATCGAGACGCGCCCGTCCTCGCCGACGCGCGCCAGGCAGGCGTGCGGCTCGATGTAGCCCTGATGCGTCGTCGGAGTGCGGAACACGCGCTCCACGACGATGTCCGCACCGGCGAACCCCTGATCGACGTCGCCCCGCTTCAGTTCGAGACGGCCGCCGACGTTGGTGGGGCCGTTCGACGGCACCGGCGGACGGCTGTGCGTCGTCATCTCCGGGTGAAGGATCGGGGCATCGGGAGCCATCGCCTGGTCGACGCTCAGCACGGGATCGAGCACATCGTAGGTGACGCGGATCAGGGCCGCGGCTTCCTGTGCGGCCTCCAGCGTGGTCGCGGCCACCGCCGCGACGGCGTGACCGTGATAGAGCGCCTTCTCGCGTGCGAGCAGGTTGTCCGACATGTCGTGCAGATCGAACGCACCTTCGCCCGATCCCAGCTTGGCGGTGGTCGGCGGGACGTCCTTGCCGATGACGATCGCCTTCACGCCGGCCACAGCTTCGGCTGCGCAGGTCTCGACGGCGAGAATGCGCGCGTGCGCGTGAGGACTGCGCACGACGACGGCGTGCAGCATGCCCGGAAGCGAGAGGTCCGCGCCGTAGTTGGCGCGGCCGGTCACCTTGTCGACGCCGTCGTGCCGGACCGGTCGCGTGCCGACGGCCGTGAACGTGCGTGCGCTCATACTCGGGCACTCCTCATCTCGGCGGCCGCGTCGAGGACCGCACGAACGATCTTGTCGTAGCCGGTGCAACGGCAGAGATTTCCTGCCAGCCAGTACCGGACCTCCTCTTCGGTCGGGCTCGTGTTCACGTCCAGCAGGGCCTTCGCCGCGACGATGAAGCCCGGCGTGCAGACGCCGCACTGCAGCGCCGCATGCTCGAGGAACTTCTGCTGGACGGGATGGAGGCTGGAGCCATGCGCCACGCCTTCAATCGTGCCGATGCGCCGTCCCTGCGCTTCGGCCGCGAGCACGAGGCACGACGGGACCAGCCGATCGTCGATCGTGATCGAGCAGGCGCCGCAATCGCCGGTCGCGCACCCTTCCTTCGTCCCGGTGAGTCCGAGGCCGTTCCGGAGCGCGCTCAGGAGCGTCTCGCCCGGGTCGCAGAGGAACTCGGCCGGTTCGCCGTTCACGGTGGTTTCGATGTGCAGCTTCGACACGGTTACCGTCCCCTCATGCGGTCTCTGGCGATTGCCGCCGCCCGCCTGGTCAGCACACCCACCACCGTCCGCCGGTAGGCCGATGTGCCTCGCCGGTCGTCAATCGGACGGGCAGCGGCTGCGGCCGCCTCGCCCGCGCGCTGGATGGCCGCCGCGTCGAGCGTCGAACCGACGAGCGCGTCGGCGGCCGCGGACACCACCAGCGCCGTCGGTGCGACCGCGCCGATGGCGACACGCGCGGCCGTGCAGGTGCCGCGTGCGTCCACGGTGACGCTGACCGCCGCAGCGGCGACGGCGATGTCCATCTCGGTTCGAGGAATCAGCCGCAGGTACGCGTCAGCCGTCCGCGGCGCGGGCCGCGGCAGGCGAATCGCGACGAGCAGTTCGCCGGCCTGCAGCACCGTTCGGCCGGGCGCCACGCAGAACTGCTCTACCGGCAGGACGCGTTCGCCTCCCGGTCCCGCGATCACCGCCTCGGCCCGGCTCACGATCAGGGCACAGACGGAGTCGGCAGCGGGGCTGGCGTTGCAGAGGTTTCCGCCAAGGCTGCTGCGCCCCTGAATCTGGGTCGACCCGATCAGGTGCGCGGCTTCCACGAGCCCGGGCCAGAGTTCCCTCAGCGCGGGATCCGCGCAGATATCCGCGGCCGCGGCCGCGGCGCCGATCGACGCTCCCCCTGCGTCAACGGCGATACGCATCAACTCGGGAATCCGCTTGACGTCGACGAACACGGAGGGGCGGCGGAGGCCGGCGTGGAACTGGACGAGCAGGTCGGTGCCGCCTGCCAGGACCATGGCCCCGGGCGCCGCCACCGCGCGGACCGCGTCGGCGACCGTGGTTGGCGCTTCGTACCGGATTGTCTGCATGAATCTCCTGGGAGTCGTTCGCCCCGCATGCGGCCATCGCGCGTGGCAGGCCAACGAGCATATGACTTGCGCGCGCCGCCCGGCAAGTCTCCGGGCCGCCGGACGGGGTGCCGAATTTTCGGCGCTGCCGGGAAGAAGTCCCCGGTGCCGCCGGCAAACAGGCCACAATCGCGGGCTTCTGGCGCAGAACCGCGCGGCACGGAGTCTGCTGCCCTCCTCAGCAACTACACAAGGAGGATTACATGTACGACGAACTTGTCAATCGCTGGTGGATCGTCGCCGCGCGCGGCGCGGTCTCGGTCGCTTTCGGCGTCGCGGCGTTCGTCGCGCCAGATAAGACGCTGGCGCTGTTACTGTCGCTGTTCGGACTGTTCGCGCTGGCCGACGGCATCTTCACGATGGGCGCGGGGCTTGCCGTGAACTGGCTCGCACTCTTCCTGGAAGGCGTCGTCGGCATCGCCGTCGGCCTCCTTACGCTGTTCGCGCCCAGCTCGTTCGTCGAGATGTGGCTCGTCCCGAACATCGCGGCGTACGCGATCCTCACCGGAGGGCTCGAACTGGTTGGTGCACTTCGGCTGCGCACGCAGGCCCACGGCACGTTCGTCCCGGGCGACTGGCTGCTCGGCGCGAACGGCACGTTCTCCCTCGCGTTCGGGCTGCTGCTGTTCCTCGGGCCGGCGTTCAGCGCATCGACGGTGATCGCGCTGCTGGGGGGGTTCGCCCTCGTCTCGGGGCTGCTGCTGCTCGGGTTCGCGATGAACGTGCGCGGCTGGCGTACGTCGCTCACCGCCCCGGTGGGCGCGCGCTAGCGTCGCGCGTCAGATGAACAGGGCGTCGTCGTCTTCAGCGTAACGACCGCGACCCTGACGGCTGGTGCGGATGGAGTTCAGGATGGCGCGAAGCCCCGCGAGCACCGCGGCGCCTTCGCGCGCGGGAGCGGCGACGGCGTGCTGCACCGAATCGAGCGTCTGCTCGAGCCGCAGGACGGCGTCGCCGACCAGGCGGTCCACGCGCTCGACCTGCGCGGTCGCCAGCGACGTCGCCCGCGCCGCATCATGACCGATGGAATTGAGGTGGCCGTAGAGCGGAATCAGCTCGCGCTCGGCCTGGCCCACGAGGCGCTCCACGCGCTTCGCCAACCGGCCGGCGGCGATCAGCAGACCGACCTGAACCACCGCGGTCGCCAGCGTGGCGACGGCGATCACGCCCAGAGAAACTTCGGCCCAGGCGCTCACGCGTTCTCCCGATTCCTCGCCTGCTCGTAAGCCTCGCGGCCACGCTCGATGGCGGTCGAGATGGTCTCGCGCCCCTGGTTCAGGATCTCGCGGCCCTTGTCAGCAGCCGCCGCCGCGCGCTCGCGTCCTTCTCGCGCCTTCTCGCCGAGATACTCCCGGGTCTCGCTGCCGGTTGCGGGCGCATACAACAGCGCGACGGCCGCGCCGCTCACTGCGCCAAGGATGAACGCGAGCAGGATGCTTCCCGCGCCAGCCCCTTCGTCTCTCGCCATCGTCGTCTCCCTAGAACACGCTGACTCTGATATTCAGGTACTTTCGCGGGTCTCTCCTGATGTCGGCCACCAGGGCCCGCAAGTCGGCTACCGCGCCATTCATGTTCTCATACAACTGCTTGTCTTTCAGCAACTGGCCGGCGGTCCCCTCGCCGTCGTTCAGCCGCGTGACGAGCGCGTCGAGCCGTTCGGTCACCGAGTTGAGCCGGTCGTAGAGCGCCGGATCGGTCACCAGCTTGCCGGCCGTTCCCTCGCCACGGTTGATACGCGCCATCAGCGCGTCGATGTTGCCGGTTGCCGACGTCAGCGACGTGACGAACGCGTCGTCCTTCACGAGCTTGCCAAGGCTGCCCTGGCCTGCACTGATTTGCCGTGTCAGGTCCTCGATGTTCTTGAGCGAGGCCTCCAACGCGGCCGCGGCGGCCGGATCGTTGAGCAGCCGCCCGAGCGTCCCGCGTCCCTGCTTCAGGCCGTCGGTCAGGTCGCCCGCAGACGCGATGAACCGATTCAGCTCGCCGTACAACTGGTCGTCGGTCATCAGCTTGCCAACGGTTCCGCGGCCGGCGCGAACGTCCTGCAGGAGGGCGGTCAGCTCGCCGATCCCCTTGTTCGCCCGATCGGTGACGTCGGCCAGCGCGGCCGGTGGCGGTCCCGCCCGGACGTAGCCCCAATCGGGAATCGGGTCGCCAGTGGCCGAGGGCGTGACGTCCACGGCGCTCTCGCCCAGGAGCGAGACCGATCCGAGGGTCGCCGTGGAGGTCGAGGTGACCAGGTCGCGCTGCCGGTTGTTCACCTCGAAGGTGACCTCCACTTCCGCACCGACGAACGTAACGGCGGTCACCGAGCCGACCTCCACGCCCGCAATCCGCACGGGCGACCCCGCCGCCAGCCCCGCCACATTCAGGAAACGGGTCTTCAGCGACGAGCGCTGCCAGAAGAAGCCGCGGGTGCCGGTCAGGCTGAAGATCAGGACGGCCGCAATGACGACCGCCACGATCGTCAGCACGCCAATCTTCAGTTCAGACCACGCGAGCGATCGAGTACGTGGCATGGATCAATCCTAGGAAAGAAACGTCCGGATGTACGGGTCGGTGGTCGCGCGCAGCGCGTCGGCGTCCCCCTCGAACACGATGATGCCGTCGCGCAGCATGATGAACTCGGCCTCGCGCTCCTTCTCCGGCGTCGCCCGCTCGATGCGCACGGTTCCGTCCGCGCCCCGGACGGCCATGTGCGTCGCCACGTAGAAGGCATCGCGGAGCTGGTGGGTGACGACAATCGAGCTCACTCGCTCGAGATCGCGCAGCTTGATGATCTCGTCGTCCACGGTGATCGCCGTGATGGGATCGAGACCGGTCGTCGCCTCGTCGTACAGGAGAATCCGCGGCTTGAACGCCATCGCGCGTGCAATCGCGACGCGCCGCCGCTGCCCGCCCGACAACGCCGACGGCATCTTGTCGATCTGGTCGGCCAGGCCGACGAAGCCGAGCACCTCCTCGACACGCCGGTCCACCTCCTCGATCGGCATGTCGGTTTCCTCGTACAGCTTGTACCCGACGTTCTCACGGACCGTCAGCGAGTCGAAGAGCGCGCCCTCCTGGAAGATCATGCCGAGGTCCGCTCGCACAGCCATCATCTGGGGCTCGTTCAGCTCGTCCACTCTCGAGCCGTTCACCCACACGACGCCGGCATCCGCCCGCAGGAGCCCGGTGATGATCTTCAGCGACGTCGACTTGCCGGATCCGCTGGCGCCCAGGATGATTTTCGTATGCCCTTTGAGCAGTGTGAAGGTGACGTTGCGGAGCACGACCTTTTCGTCGAACGCCAGCTCGACGCGGTCGAAAACAACGACCGGCGCCCCTGCCTCGTCCAGCAGGTCGCGGACCCTGTCAGCGTCGGAGATTCCCACGCTCTCCTGCGACGTGTGCTCCACAACCTTCCTAATACAGCACCGTGATCAGCAGCTGCGTGACGAAGAAGTCGGCCGCGATCACGGCGACCGAGCCGGCCACGACCGAGATCGTGGTCGCCCTGCCCACACCCGCCGTTCCGCCCGAGGTCCGCAGACCGACATGGCAGGCAATCGTCACGATGACGAACCCGAACACGAACGGCTTGATCAGCCCCATCCACACGTCCTGCATGTAGAGGGCCTTGACGACAGACGACCAGTAGAGTCCCGTGTTCACCTGCAGCTGGTACCGCGCAACGACCCATCCGCCGGCGATACCGACGAAGTCGGAGATGACCGTCAGGACCGGCGTCATGAAGAACCCCGCCAGCATCCTGGGGACGACCAGCTTCCGGATCGGATCGGTGCCGAGCGCGCGGAGCGCGTTGATCTGATCGGTCACCATCATCGACCCGAGCTCGGCGGCGATGCCCGATCCGATGCGCCCGGTGAGCATCAGCGCCGTCAGCACGGGGCCGAGTTCCTTGATCATCGACGCGCTCACCAGCCGCCCGACGACCGGCCGCGCGCCGAACTGATCCAGCGTCATGCCGCTCTGAGACGCGAGGGCCATCCCGGTGAAGAGCCCGGTGAGGAGCACCACGGTCAGCGACCCGACACCGATGATGTCGAACTGCTCCACGATGTCGTGCCGGTAGATGGGGCGCGAGACCACGCCCCGGGCGGCGGCGGTCACCAGCCGGACGTACTCCTGGCACTCCAGCGCCGCGTTCTTCAGGCGGTTTTCGACGAACGCGATCACTCGTCAGCTTCTCCGCGCCGGCCAGGGCAGGCCGAGGTCCGCGGTGCGCAGACGCTTGATGTCGTCACGGAGTGCGGCAGCCTTCTCGAAATCGAGGTTGGCGGCGGCCGCGCGCATCTTCTCCTGCAGGCCGGCGATGTGTGCGTCGAGCTCCGCCTGCGTGCGGAACACCTCCATGCCGTCGCGCACGAGCATCGGGGCGGTCATGTAGTCCCGCTCGTAGACGCTCGACATCACGTCGTCGATCTGACGGACGACGGACTGAGGCGTGATGCCGTGCTCGGCGTTGTAGGCCTCCTGCAGCGCCCGCCGGCGCTCGGTCTCGCTGATTGCGACCCGCATCGAATCAGTCACCGTATCAGCGTACATGATGACCCGGCCGTTCACGTTGCGCGCAGCCCGGCCGGACGTCTGGATGAGGGAGCCTCCTGACCGCAGGAACCCCTCCTTGTCGGCGTCGAGAACGGCCACCAGCGACACCTCGGGGAGGTCCAACCCCTCGCGAAGCAGGTTGATGCCGACCAGCACGTCAAACTCTCCCCTGCGCAGATCCCGAAGGATCTGCACACGTTCCAGCGTCTCGATGTCCGAGTGCAGGTAGCGGACGCGCACGCCGAGCTCCTGGTAGTACTGCGTCAGGTCCTCCGACATCCGCTTCGTCAGCGTCGTCACCAGCACGCGCTCGCGGAGCGCGACGCGGGCCCGGATCTCCTGCAGCAGGTCGTCCACCTGGCCCCGCACGGGCCGAACCTCGATCGGCGGGTCGATCAGGCCGGTCGGCCGGATGATCTGCTCGACGACGACGCCTTGTGCTTTCGAGAGCTCGTAGGGACCCGGCGTCGCCGACACGAAGACGGTCTGGGGCGCGCGATGCTGCCACTCCTCGAAGTTGAGCGGCCGGTTGTCGAGCGCCGACGGCAGCCGGAAGCCGTACGCGACCAACACCTCCTTGCGCGAGCGGTCGCCGAAGTACATCCCGCGAATCTGAGGCACGGTCTGATGGCTCTCGTCGACGATGAGGAGCGCGTCGCTCGGCAGGTAGTCGAACAGGGTCGGCGGCGGATCGCCGGGCGCGCGGCCCGTCAGGTGCCGTGCGTAGTTCTCGATCCCGTGGCAGTAGCCAATCTCGCGGATCATCTCGAGGTCGAACATGGTCCGCTGGTGCAGGCGCTGGGCCTCGAGCAGCTTGCCCTCGGACTCGAGGGTTCCGCGATACCAGCCGAGCTCCTCCTTGATCGTCTCCACCGCGCGCTTCGTGCGTTCGCGCGGCGCGACGAAGTGCGATTTCGGGTACACGGCAATCTTGTCGTGCCGCCTGATGGTTTTCCCGGTGAGCGGATCGAAGGAGGCGAGCTCGTCGATCTCGTCGCCGAACAGCTCGATGCGCAGCCCCTGCTCTTCGTACGACGGGTAGACTTCGATGATGTCGCCGCGCACGCGGAAGGTGCCGCGGCCGAAGTCGTGATCGTTGCGCTCGGTACTGGACCTCGACGAGCTTGCGCAGGATGTGCTCGCGACCGATGCGTTGCCCGCGCTCGAGCGGCAGCAGCATGCCGTAGTACGCCTCGGGCGACCCGAGGCCGTAGATGCACGACACGCTGGCGACGATGACGACGTCGCGCCGCTCGAAGAGCGACCGCGTGGCCGAGAGCCGCATGCGATCGATCTCTTCGTTGATGGTGGCTTCCTTCTCGATGTACGAGTCGGTCGCGGGCACGTAGGCTTCGGGCTGGTAGTAGTCGTAGTAGCTGACGAAGTACTCGACGGCGTTCTCGGGGAAGAACCGGCGGAACTCCTGGTACAGCTGCGCGGCGAGCGTCTTGTTGTGCACCATCACGAGCGTGGGCCGATTCACCCGCGCGATCGTGTGCGCCATCGTAAAGGTCTTGCCCGATCCGGTCACGCCGAGCAGCACCTGGTGCTTGTCGCCGCGCTCGAGCCCCTCGGTGAGCTCACCGATCGCACGGGGCTGATCGCCCGCGAGCTCGAAGTCGGAGACCAGGTGGAAGCGGTCGTGGACCGATGGCATACGAAACGTTCATCGGTACTCCAAAGGCTGGGATTGGGGATCAGGGAAAGGCCCCTACGGCGCCGGCTTGAACGGCGCGTAGTATCCCTTCCGTGCGCGAATCCGCAGGTCTTTTGCATCGGCGCGCGTGACCTTGATCTCGACCTTCCGCCACTGCCCGTCGGGACGCTCGTTGGTCGACACGTAGCCGAGGGTGTAACGCGTCCTGACTTCCGTCGCGACCTGCGTGTACACCTTGTCGAGTTCCTTGATCGACGCCGGGAAGTACACCTGTCCGCCTGAGGTCTCCGCGATCTGACGCATCACCGCCTGCTGCTCGCCGCGCAGCCGCAGCGAGCTGACCGGCGTGACGCCGATGGCGTAGATGGTGACGTCGGAGGCCTTCACCAGCTCCATCACGTCGCGCAGGCGCATGGCGCTCTGCGTGTCGCCGCCATCGGTGTAGAGCAGCATCACCGTCCGGCCGTCCTGTTCGGCGGCGCCGTCCAGGTACACGCCAATCGCATCGAACAGTGCCGTGGCGCCGGTCACCTTCTGCGAGCGGATCCGCTCGACGAGGCGCGGGAACTCCGCTTGCGAGAACCGCGCCGCGCGGACCTCGGTGTCGAAGTCCACGAGCGTCACGTCGCGCGCTTCATCCATCGTGTTGAGGAACCGGATCGCCGCCGTTCGCGTGAAGCGAATGTCGTCGCTCATGCTCTCGCTGACGTCGAGCAGCAGGCCCAGGTGCAGGTCCGTGGCGGCGCCCGTGCCGGTGGCGAAATAGCGCGTGGTCTGCGGCCGGCCGTCCTCGAGGATGACGAAATCGTCCTGCGTGAGGTCGCCCACGAGCTGCCCCTGGCGGTCGGTCACGGTGACACCCAGGTTCACCAGGTCGATGCCCGCCCGGAAAACGGCCTGCTGGGCGGCGATCGGCCGCAGAAATGCGAGCGCGAGCAACAGGGCGGCGGCGATGGCCGGCAGCGGGCGCGGAGTCCCCACGTGCCCGACTCTACACCCGGTACGGGCGGCCCGGAAGGACGTGCCAGAGGGTGCACGTGTATGCACACGACCTCGGCTGCGTATAATGGTGGTTTGGTAATCCGATGCGGTGTTTAGCCGTCTGCCAGGACGAGCTGGTCATCAGGATGCTCGATGAAATCCTGCTGCCCGGGTTCGAAGTGGAGTTCATCATCGAAAACCGGCCGCTGGCGCGGCGCCTGCACGACAACGGCGTCAACGTGGTGGTCGGGGACCCCCGCCGCACCGACACCTTCCTCAAAGCCGACTTCGGTCCCAGTACCTGCGTCATCATCGAAGACAACGGACGCCGCAGCCCCCGCCGCATCCTCGAAGCGGTGCGCGATGCGGGCGGCACGCTGGTCTACCTGCTCGGCATCGGCGCCACGGCAACCTCGAAACGCGCCGAGGAGTTCCACACCGAGTTCCCGGACGTCGCCTACCTCGCGATGTCGGAGCTGTTCGGCAACCCGCTGATCACCGAGTTCAGCCGATCCCTGACGCGCGCGCGCGTCCAGCAATACCAGCGCTACTTCAGCGACGCCGACCGGATCCTGATCATGCTGCACAACGATCCGGACCCGGATGCCATGGCCAGCGGCCTCGCGCTGCGCAACATCCTCCGGCGGACGAAAACCACCGCCATCATCGGCGCACTGCAGGGCGTGACGCGGCCTGAAAACCTGCGGATGGTGAACCTCCTCGACATCCACGTCGAGGCGATGACGCCGGAAACGATCGCGGAGTTCGACCGGATCGCGATGGTGGACGTCCAGCCGCACTACTTCGGCGGCCTGATCGATCGCGTCGACCTGGTGATCGACCATCACCCCGAGCAGCCCGGCTACACCGCGGTCTTCAAGGACGTCCGCGCCGACTACGGCTCCACGTCCACGATTCTCACGGAGCACCTCCGCGCGGTGGACGTCAACATCTCGGAGCGCACGGCCACGGCGATGCTGTACGCCATCAAGTCGGACACGCTGTTCTTCAACCGGCAGACCAACCGGGTCGACATCGAAGCGTTCTCCTACCTGTACCCCCTCGCTGATGCGGCGCTGATCCGGAAGATGGAAGGCGCGGAAATCACGTCCGAGCGGCTCGAATACGTGCTCCGCGCGCATCGCGGCGGCTCGCTGGTGGACCAGGTCTTCTGCGCGTTCCTGGGCTCGCTCCCGCGCGAAGACTTCATCCCGTACGTCGCCGACTTCTTCCTGCAGCTCGAAAACGTCAAGTGGACCGTCATCGGCGGCATCGTCGGCGAGTCGCTGGTGGTGTCGGTGCGAAACCTGGGTTACTCGAAGAACGCCGGCGAGTTCGCGCGCCGCTTCTTCGGCGACATCGGCAGCGCGGGCGGCCACCGCGCGATGGCGAAGGCCGTGGTGCCGATGCGTGCGTTCCGCGACAAGTTCGGAATCGACGGCACCGACGAGGTCAGTGCGCGGCTGCAGGAGATGGTTGCGCAGTTCCTGCACGAGGCAGCCCCGACGACCGACAAGCGGCGCGAGCCGGTCCGCTCCTGAGCCGGGGTCATGGCAGATTCGCCCGATCGCGATCGACGCCGCGACGCGCCGGCGCCGCTCACGACCCCCATCTACGAAACCACGACGTTCCTGTTCGACTGCGCCGCCGACGTGGTCGCGTTCAACGAGGGGCGTTCGGATCGATACCTTTACACGCGCTACGGTAACCCGACGATCACCGTCGTCGAGTCAGCGCTCGCCTCCCTGGACGACGCCGAGGGCGCGCTGCTGTTCGCATCGGGCATGGCTGCCACCGCGACGACGCTGATGGCGCACGTGCGGGCTGGGGACGAAGTGGTCTGCGCCGCCTCGATCTACGGCGGCACGCTGCACCTGCTGGACGACCTGCTCACGCGCTTCCAGATCGCCGTGCGGTTCGTGTCGCTCGACGAGCTCGGCGACCCCGCGTCGATGCTGAGCGACCGCACGCGCGTGGTCTGGTTCGAGTCGCCCACCAATCCGACGCTGCGCTGCGTGGACATCCGCCGTGTCGCGCAGGCGTGCCGGGACCGGGGCGTCATCTCGGTGCTCGACAACACGTTCGCCAGCCCGGTGAACCAGCGCCCGCTGGCGCTGGGCGTCGACCTGGCGATGCAGAGTGCGACGAAATACCTGAACGGCCACAGCGACGTGACCGCCGGCGTCATCGCCGGCCCCGCGCCGCTGCTGGCGCCGATCGAACGGGCTCGACGGCTCCTCGGCGCCGTGCTGGATCCACAGGCGGCGTACGCCCTGGGCCGCGGCCTGAAGACCCTGCCGCTGCGCATCGCGCGGCACAACGCGACCGCGCAGATCGTTGCGGAAGCGCTCGCGGCCGACCCGCGCGTCACGCAGGTCTACTATCCCGGCCTGCCCGCGCACCCCGATCACGCAATCGCCCGCTGCCAGATGACCGGGTTCGGCGGCATGGTCTGCATCGATCTGGGCGGCGACTACGACCGCGCGGCGCGGGCCTACGATCGGCTGCAGGTGATCCAGCGTGCCGCGAGCCTCGGTGGCATCGAGAGCCTGGTCAGCATGCCGGTGATCACGTCGCAATGGGGTCACACCGACGAGCAGCTCGCCGCCGCCGGCGTCACGCGCGGCATGCTGCGCCTGTCCATCGGCCTCGAAGAACCGCAGGCCCTGCTGGCCGATCTCGACCAGGCGCTGGGGGCGACAGCCAGTTAGCGAGTTGGTGAGTTGGTGAGTTGGTGAGTTGAGTAGGAGTTAGAGAGTTGAGAGCCGGCGACTTACTCGCGGCTCATGACTTGCGCCTTGGACTTGCGACTTGCGACTTCAGGCTTCAGGCGTTCGCCGCGCCCTCCGCGCCCGCGCCGAGCACAGGCTCCACGAACTGGTGATACGCATCCTCGTATCCGCGGCTCATGAGCTCGGACACGCTCTGCCGCCGGTCCGACCGATCGTCGAACCCTCCCCCGAAGTCGAACGGCCCAACCGGGTTGTGCGACGGCCGGATCAGGAAGATGCGGGGATCGTCGGCACGCCGCCTGCGAACCGCGTCGCGAACGACGCTCACCTCCGACGATCTCAGGTACTCGCCCAGCCGGCCGCGCGCGTCGAGCCGCGGCGCCGCGAGCGCGTGCGGGCCCGGTGATTCCGGGGCTGCGGAGACCATCACGATCTGTTCGACGCCAATCGACGACAGCTCTTCGATCAGCCGTTCGAGCGCCCCGGGCCGATCGCAGAGCCGGTGCGTTTCGCCGCGCCAGTACCCGTCTGGCGCGAAGCGAACCTCGTGCAGTTCGGTCGCGAGCGGAACGGTCAGTGCGCCGGCAATGGCGTCGGCCAGGTGATCGCGCGCGATGCCCGCGAGGTCGAACACTTCGGCCCGGCGCGCTTCGGCATCTTCGGTCAGCGGACGCCGCACCAGATCGCGCCGGCGTGCGTCGGCCACCATCGCGAACACGAGATCGCGCCCGGCGTCCACGTCGTGGGCGACGATGAGCAGCTCGCGGAAGTTCGGCTGCCCGATGTTGTCGGCCAGCAGCTCGGTGTAGCGGCGCGCGAGGTCGACGCGGGACGGAAGGCGCAGCTGCGTGGCGCCGCGCACGAGGTCCCACACCGCGCTCCAGCTGTACGCGATCGCCGGCTCCGCGACCAGCGGCGCCGGGAGCACGCGCCACCACCACGGACCGCGCGCGTGGCGCGCCGGGCGCTGACGCAGTCCGGCAGCGAGCGCCGTGACGGCAGAGGCGCCGAGCACGAGCACCACCAGCCGCGGCAGCCAGGTGGGAAACGCCGTGGGCGCGAACACGCTGTTGGCGAGGCCGATGTACCAGGCCACGAGGCCGCCGCCCGACATGCCGACCATCTTCAAGAGGAAGTCGATCGGATAGACCAGCAGGCCGAGCGCCATCGCGACCAGCGGCAGCAGCACGATCCCGACCGCCACGGCGATCGCTCCGCCGAGCAGCCGCAGCGTCGGCCGCCACGCATACAGCCCGGACGCGCCAGGCGACCGCCAGAACCCCTTCTCGTCCCAGAGACGCTGTGCGCCGTCGACGGCGGCGAAGAGCGCGCCCACCGCACCGATGCCCTGGCCAGCCACGACATCGAGCTTCACGCCGGCTTCGTGCAGCGCGCGGAGCACGCCTGCGTGATAGGCGCCCGCCGTGCCGGTGCCGGTCAGCAGAAGCGCCGTGCGTCGCTGTGGAGAGTAGGAATCGGCCGGGGTGGTGGCGCCGCGCCGGCTCATTCAGCGGCTTCGTGAATCGTGACGAGGCGGTCGATCTCGAACTCGCGGACGCCGCCCGGCGTCACGACCTTCACACTGTCGCCGGGCTCGCGGTTCAGGAGCGCGCGGCCAATCGGCGACGTCGTGGAGATGAGCCCCTTGGTGGCGTCGGCATCCTCCGGCATCACGAGCTGGAACACGAGCTTTTCGCCGGTCGCCTCGGTGACGTGCAGCGTCGAGCCGAAGCCGGCCCGATCGGCGGGAATGCGATCGACGTTGAGCAACGCAATCTCCGACACGCGCTTCTGCAGCATGCTGATGCGCGTTTCGACGAGGCGCTGACGCTCCTTCGCCGCTGCGTACTCGGCGTTCTCGCGCAGGTCCCCAAGCTCGCGCGCGCGCTTGATTTCCTTCGGCAGCTCCAGCTTCAGCTCGCGGTCGAGGGCCTGGATTTCGTCCTCGAACTTCTTGATCAGACGCTCTTTCAACGACTCGGCCATGGTCTCGTCTGAAGATATCACAGTGCTCTCAAGCCGCTGTTTGGCGTGGACGGGTATTGTCAGTTTTGACGCGGTTTTATTGGCGAAATCAGCATCCCTCAGCCTTCGCAGTTGAGGTTGAGATGGCGTCGTTTGGTCTGGTGTATTAGACGAGATTAGACAAACCCTTGGGTGCCGGAACCCACTTCTGGCTCCGGCACCCAACGGGACAATTAACCGTGAAGCATTGTGGCAAGTCGGCTCGCCGCATCGGCCTGCATACTCGGCAGGACGTGCGAGTAGATGTTCAAAGTCATCTCAATGCCGCTGTGTCCCAACCGTCGTTGTACGACGTGCGGCTGAACACCTGCGGAGAGAAGAAGCGTTGCGCAGGTGTGGCGCAGACCGTGAGGCGTTAGGCGCTTCACTCCTGCACCTTTGCACAGCTCGGTCAGCCGTTTTGCGATGATGCCGTCGTGCAGCCGCTCACCGAGCACAGCGTTGCGATTGGTCCTCTCAGCCTGTGCGAAGATCAAACCGTGGTCGACGTAGTGGAGCCGATTCTTCAACTTCGTCGGCCTGTTGTCGTTTGTGCTCCCGCAACAGCACCACAGTTTCGTCCGAGAGGTCGAGGCGCCGAGCACGCTTACTCTTCGGCGGACAGGTGTCCAGCTTGCCCTCCTCTTCCGGAATCCCCTTCAACCGCCGAAACCGCCTGTTCGCCGCCTGAACCTGACGCTCGACGCGCAGAGTCGTTCCTTCAAGGTCCTTCCACTGCAGCGCTATGAGCTCACTCTTCCTCATACCGGTGTCGAGCAAGAGCGCGAACAACGCCGTGTACTGGGCGTCGCACGTCGCCTTGACGTGCATTATGAACTGCCGTGCCTCCTCAGGATTCCAGCAGTTGTTCACGACGTCTTCAAGCGTCTGCACTCGTGGTTTGTTCTTAACCCGCTTTGCGACGTTCTGCCGCACAATGCCACTCTCCAGCGCCGCTTTCAACGCCGGTACCAACAGTGTGTGGTGTAGCGATACACTCCGCGGACTCAGCTTCAGGTCCGCGTATCGACCCGCTGAATCTGCAGGTGTGCCAGTTTCTGAATCTGGAACTGCCCGAGCGCAGGCTTGAGGTGATTTTCGAGAATGGACCGGTACTGAAGGTAGGTGTTCGCCGTGCATCGCGGAGGAGCGATGGCTGTCTCGAGCCAAGTGTCCAACCACTCACCGAGGGTCAGTTTCGACGGCTCGATGAATTCGCCGCGATATACCTCACCGACGAGTTCCGACACTTTCTGATCTGCTTGCTTCTGCGTGCCGTGGAACCGAATCCACTTCTGTTTGTGCTTGCCGTCCGCACCGCGGCCCATCGCGAGGATGATGTCCCATGAGGAGACAGCAGGCGGTAATCCGCGCTTTTGCGTCTTGGCCTTCCGAAGACAGCCCCTCACGGTTTCACCTCCCCACCACGAACGCGGTTCACGAGCGCGATGACTCGCTGCAGTTCGTTGTCCATGGCATCAATCACATCGCAGAGGTTGTCGCTGTCGATTGGTAGGCTCTGCGCCTGCTCCGCCTGCGATGCGATTGTCATTAGCCGTTCACGGACTTCGTCGAGCTTCGCGTTGCGAGTCACTTCGACACCTTCGTCGAAGGTGGTACCGGTATCGTGCTGAATGAGTCTGGACGTGCCTTGAACCCGCCGACGCGCTCACTCCTCTTCCACCTCTTGCGGACCGCGTCATCGACCAGTTTTCCAACCGCAGCGACGGCCGCTTCGAACGTGCTCGTACTTCTCGGTCATGCCACGAACGGTCTTCTTCTTTGCGTCGGTGATTGTCACGACCGTTTCGCCACCGTCGCCGCGCGTCCGCCGCGCAAGGATTGTGAGTCGCGTTGCCTTGTCGCCGACGCCGGAGGTGAGTGAGACGCTTGCTCGCTTTGCCTTCGTGGTGTCGTTCTGGATGCTTTCCATTTCGGCGCTCCTGCTATCGCTAATCCGATATGGACTAGGGACTTAGGGGCACCATCCCGAAACGGCATGCGTGAAGACAACGCACATGCAAGGCGCGTAGTGGGCGCGTGCCGCGCCGGATGAGGGAGCCGTGCCGTCCCCGGCTTCCGTCACGCGGCATTGTCATGTCGGCGTCACGCCCGTCGCCGCAGGTGTGTGGTCAACCATCGGCCTGGCGAAAGGTGACGTACACCAGCCGTCGTCATTGACCATTGTCATGTAGGCGTCACACCCAGTCGCCTTCTCGCCGTGCCTTGATCACCACACGACGAGCATCGATACCCCACGCAGGTCGAGGAGTGGGCGCGTGACCAGCCTGCGGTCAAGAGTAGGCAAACCCCTGCCGCAGTCGCTGGTCATTGCAAAGTCGGCGTCACGCCCGCCACCGGAGGTCTCGCGCCGAGAGCTACGCCCAAGACGGGGCGCTGCCCAACGATGGCGCGCCCCACTGGCCCACGGATTCTCGACGCGTGTTTCTTCTGTCGCGACCTCAACGACATTCATCAGGCCCGTGAGCCAGTTACCTCGCAGCCAACACCGCGGCCGCTACCTGAAGCTGCGCATCGAGCGCCATCTGCGCCGCATCACGACGCTTGGTCAGTTCCGTGATGCTCGCGTCGAGAACGTCGAGACGCTCGAACGGCACGCCGGGTGACGCGAACAACGTGCCGGCGTGCAGGTGCTCTCGCTGCCGTAACAGGTGCCGCTGTCGGTCCGCTTCGCGGTCGCGTTCCTGCGCAGTGCTGAACGTTTGGAGCGCAGGTGTGTCGCGAATCGCAATCTCAATCTCCTCGCGCTTCGCGGTCACCACGGCGCGGCGTGCGGCCAAGTCAGCGAGCTTGGCGTCGAGCGTCGCCACTTCGTGCGGGAGGTTCGACAACGCGCTGACGGTGCGGGCGACCACGTTGCGCCTGGCGACGTAGTCGGCTTTTTCATTGTCGGTGCGCAAGTCACGACCGTCGCCCAACGCAGCCTCCGCGTCCTTCAACCGGAGCAGGAGGTCTGGGATGTCCGTCATACTGATGGTCGTCATACGCTTCGTCCCCGTGCGTATTCAGCCTCCAGCTCGACCATGCGTTGCGCCTTCCAGTCGCGTTCGAACGCGACCGGCGCATCCTTTTCGACAACGTTCCTCTCATCGCGAATTCGCTGCAGGTCACGCGCATACGGATCGGGCGGCGCGTAGTTGCTTTGCACGGCGTAGTTGCTTTGCATCGCGTAGTAGCGCTGGCACTCCTCGCACATACGGTCGGGCGCGGGGACCACGCGTCGTCCTTGCGCATCGAGCTGATAGCAACAGATGTTCCCATTGGACAGGATTCGAAATCGGGTCATGAGTCTTCTCCTTGCATAACGAGTTGCTATTCGTCGCGCTGCTTTCGCAGCGGTGCATCGCGTCGATCTAATCGATGTCTAATAAGGGTCGCTTGCGCACAGTGGTCATGTGCCTACTTCTCCATGCTTGCGTTCCATTCATCCTGTGCCTCCGCTCTCAGCGTGCTCAACGCCTCTCGTGCACGCTGCGTCCATGCGATGCGACCTTTCGCCCTTCTGCGCAGCGGCACGATGGTGTCCAGCATCAACAGCAGTTCCATGACCGCAAGGCGGTCGTGTGCCGACAGAGCGACCTCGCCACGTGCAAAGGCATACAGCGTCTCTTCCTCAATGCCAGTGAAGAAAGCGACGTAACCTGGCGTAACGCCGCACGAACCACAGTCGGCGACGATGTCATGGGGTTCACCGACAAACCGCTTCACTTCTGTTCTCCAGAAGGCGCATCTGGCGCTCCTACTCTGTACTCGACCGGAATCGCAGCTTCGAGTTCCTCGACCTCTTTCAGCGTCGCTAGTAGCTGCGTGATGTGCGCGGACAACTCCTCGTTGGTCATGCTCGATAAGTCCTCTCGGACGCGCAAGTCGACTACTTCACACGGCTTGCCCGTACAGGAGCTGAAGGAAATACAGCTCAATGGTTGGTGCGGTGCCGGCGAGGATGCGTCGCTTAACGCTCTCTTGGTACTCCTGAGAGGAGAAGAACTGGTGCAACTCACGCTTTGCGTCACGCCGAACGAGATTCGTTGCACCGAGAGGACGACCGCCTTTACCACCGTTAGGACCAATCTTCACCCTCGGCACGCCGGTAATGAGTTGAGTAATGTATGGGTCCACCATATACGGCCTCCTAATTAACCAACAAACCTATCGGTGCCACCTATCGGCGCACCTACTCGCGTGTGGCGAATGTGGCCTTTTGGCCTTTTGGCCTTGTGCGCCTGTTCCCCGACTCGCAGCGCAGAGGGCGCGCTGCGAGTGCGCTGACGCGCAATAGGTCCGCATTAGTGAGAGCACACGGCCGTTGTCGGCATTGTCCACGGCCACTCGCACTGCTTGTCCTCCTTGCGGTCTACGCGTGTCACGCCTACACTTCCCGGCTTCGCCACCACTTGTCGTGCGAGCAGGCTATACGCTTCGCTTACCGACCTGGCGCGCACGGTCACAATCCACGGGTAGTCACAGCCGTGACTTAATGCTGCGGTTGGTAATGTCGCCACGAGGGCCTGTCGTGAAGAGGGTGTAGCTTCGCATCTCGTATGGTGCCTTGTGCTTTGTGCCTTTGGCCTTCGGCGCCGAGTTTTCTAATTTTCTAATTTTGGCCGGACATCACGGCTTCCGAGAGCGGCACGCTACCACTGGCGCAAGTGCGAGTAGCTCTCTGCTCCCAGCTCTCTGGTGTTGTGTTTTGGTGCTCGCGCCAAAAGTTAAATTTGGCCCAATAATTACTACTACGTGTGTGAAGTAGCAGAGAACAGAGAGCAGGGAGCGGCTTCCTACTTCTTCTGCACTCCACGTCTGTCCTCTGTCCTCTCTTCTTCCCTTCTTACGACATAACAATATTGGGCCAAATTCATTTTTTGGCTTGGAGAGCAGCAGCGCGCACGCGCACCAAAGGTGCACATCAGAGCATTCTGTCGAAAGTATCTTGGTTAAGTCGATATGTTGACGGGTGTCTGCCAGCAGTTCCCAGCGAGGACTTCACTTCGTCTACGACGTGCGTTTCGACAAGCGCCTTGATATTGTATCGGACTACGTCGCTAGTCAGTCCGGTGCGCTTGATAATGTCGTCGACACTGGCTTCGCCGTCGAGCAGCGCAAGCAGCACTGGTCCTCGCCGTCCTGGCATGCTACTGCGTGTGATCCACCGCGCCATCTCGAGGTCTTCGTCGAGTACGCACCGTTCGGCCGCGCACGAGGGCGTGTCCGCGAGTGAGAATGTCCAGCCGAGAGCGAAAGTGGTTCGCGCTGGGAAATGGCGTGCCCTCTTCCCGGTAGAGATTGCGTCGTATTCCATGACCGAGGGCGAGCAATACGGCGTAGCGCTTGACGGTCTCGTCAATTCCATCGTTCGTCGTCGGCCACTCCGACTGTCGCACACCCATTTGCTTCGTCTCGGAAGACGTGTCTTCGGGTATGAACACGTTGAGAAACCCGTTGACGGCATCGCGGCACGCGCTCAAAGCCTGTGCGAACTCTCCGCCGGGGAGGTACGGGCCTCTGAGTACTTCGAAGAAGAGAATTCGTGTCCCGAGTGCAGCCATCGTCCGCCAGGTGTCGAGGTAGAACGGCGTGGTGCCCGCAGTCCATACAAATGTGAAGTCGCCCTTCTCACCGAGGGCACCGTGAGTGCCCATGTGCGACATGCGCCCTTCTCCGTCGAGCCACTGAGCGAGTTCGACGAACCGTTCTTCGAGGACCTGGGGTCTCCCGCGAAAGAGCACTCCAAGTTCCGGCGTTACCATTAGCTTGTGCTTCGCCATACGAAACAACGCGTTCGAGTTCAGCGCCGGCAGCACTGAATCAGCGTGGTGACTCTGCAGCGCGGCGATTGAGAACTTGTCGCGCCACAGCACTAGTCGTTCCAGGTCCCAGCCGAACATCTTGAACACGCAGTTCTTTCCGACGCCGGAGTCGCCTACACAGAACAGCGCTATCGAGGCAGGTACATCCTTCAAGCGCAGGGTCGCAGCCGCGCTCAGGATTGCCTCGCAGACCGGCCAGTACTGAGGCCAGTACTTCATAACGGTCAGCTTCGTGGTGCTCGGACGTCAGACGCTGCTCGCGGTAGAGTCGTACGAACTCCGGCGTTACGTCTTGTGGTACGCCTTGTGGTGCGTTCTGCGCACTCATGATGCGCCGCCGGTAGATGAGCGCTGGGTGTCGTGCCGCTCCCGGTCGCTTCGCACCAGTTCCTGCTCGACGCGAAGCCGCTCCATGCTGGCATGGAGTGCTTCACGCATTTCGGCAGAGAGAACGCGTCTGATGACAAAGAGCGTCTTGCCATCGCGACGGTACTCCTGCACTGGGCTAGTGGGCGCAGGTCCACATTCAGGAGGAGCAACCTGCGCATGTCCAATCAGCTTTGCGAGATATGGGTCCATCGTTCTTACCTCGTCACCTTGGAGACGTCGGCGGCTTGTATGCTGTCTAGAGGACACGTGCGTTGTGGTTCGACATGCGTGTTGCGAGATATGCGTCCGCTGTGTTCTGGAACACGCCAGACGATGATCGGACGTCGCGACGTTCCTTTACGCAACGCTTCGCCGAGGTCGCAATACACGCCGAAGGTTCTGCCGAGTGCTTGTTCGATATGGAAGACCGCAAAGCCAACAGCAGCATCATCGACAACGTCTACGACGAGTCGTACGAATGGCTCGTTCTCTGTCCGCACTGTTGCGTCGATTCCCGCATCGGCTAGCGCGTTCCTTACGCGTCGCACCGTCTGCGTCCAGGTGTCGAGAGCCGCAGTGTCAATTTTCACGGCGTGACCTCATGCGACACCTGCGTCTTCGCCTTCTCGAAGTATTCCTTCGGAATGAGAATCACCTTCTTGCCGATGCGCCGATTCGGGATTCGGCCTGCGAGCACTTCGCTGCGAATCGTCCAGTACGAGACACGACCGTACACAGCAGCTTCGTGCATCGATAGCCACTGCGGCAGGTCGTCGTATGGAGTTGCTGCGCTGATTGGACTCGACGCAGACCTTCGGCGTGTGTACGTACGTTCGTGGTGTGGTGTCCATAACGAGACTGCTCCTCTACTGCCCCACGCAGTTGTTGAGCCCGTCTCGTTGCGCTCGAATGGCGCTTTGAGGGTGCTGTCGGTTGTCCGTTTCCTTTAGGTTGGAAACGGTGGTTCTTGCAACAACACGATCCTTTCTATTCAAATAGAAGTCAAGGACGTCTAACTCCTATGTTTATGCGCGTTTACAAAGACGAGGTTTCAGACGTGAAACCTCCGGTCGGGGAGGCAAGTAGCAGTCACGGGAAGGAAGTAGCAGTCACTCACACGCACACGCACACGAACACGCGCACGTGCCGCATCGCACACCAAACCACGCACGTCTTAACCTTTTGGCCTTTTGGCCTTTTGGCCTTGTGCAAGACGTCCGTAAAACAGCCGAGTGTGCGCGAATCGCATTAGATAGTTCTTAGACAAAATCGTCGGCAGTGCTGTTTCTCAGCCAAAACACGGAGCGTTTCGACCTTCGCGAAATAGCACAGTGCTATGCTTCAGCCGTGAAGCGGATCAGCAGCCGCCAGAACGCGATCGTCGCCGCGTTTCGCGCCGCCGCACGCGGCGACGCCGGCGACATGATCCTGCTCGACGGCGCGCACCTCGTCGGCGAGGCGCTCGCAGCCGCGATCCCGATCCGCACGGCGCTCGTCCTCGATGCATCGGCGGATCCCGAGGTCGCGAGGCTCACTACCGCCCTCGAACGGCACGGCGCCGACATCGCCGTTGCCTCCGCCTCCGTCATGGCCGCGGCAAGCCCTGTCAAGTCGAGCAGCCCGATCGTCGCGCTGGCACACCGCCCTGAGGCCCGCCGCAACGTCTTCGGCGGCCACGCCCCGCTCACCGTGATCGCCTGCGACGTGCAGGACCCGGGCAATGTCGGTGCGCTCGTGCGCGTCGCCGAAGCGGCCGGCGCCTCCGGGGTCATCGTCGCCGGGCAGAGCTCGGATCCGTTCGGGTGGAAGGCGCTCCGCGGCTCGATGGGGAGCGCGTTGAGGCTCCCGGTGGTGGTGATGCCGCACGTCGCGGACGCCGTCCACGCGGCGAGGGCCAGCGGCGCGCGGATCGTCGCCACGGCACCACACCAGGGACAGTCCTTGTTCGAGACGACACTGACCGGCCCGCTGGCGCTGCTCATCGGAGGTGAAGGCGCGGGGCTGTCCGATGCAGCCATCGCCAGCGCCGATGCGCGGGTCACGATCCCGATGGAGGCGCCAGTGGAGTCGCTGAACGCGGCGGTTGCTGCCGCCGTGCTGCTCTTCGAGGCGCGCCGCCAGCGGTTGACGGCGCTCGTCAGCCGGTAGCGGCCACATGGATTCGCTCTTTCCCGACGAACAGGCCGAGCCGGCGAGCGGGGCGAAGGCAGCAGCGCCGCTCGCGGAACGGATGCGGCCGCGCACGTTCGACGAGTTCGTCGGACAGGAGGAGCTGCTCGCCGCCGGCCGGCCGCTGCGCGAGGCCATCGAACGCGATCTCCTCCAGTCGATCATCCTCTGGGGACCGCCCGGCACCGGCAAAACCACGCTCGCGCGAATCATCGCCGAGACGACAAAGGCGCGGTTCGTCTCCTTCAGCGCGGTCCTCGCCGGCATCAAGGAAATCCGCGAGGTGATGAGCGAAGCCGAGCGGATCCGCCGCACCACCGGCCGCCGCACCATCGTCTTCATCGACGAGATCCACCGCTTCAACAAGGCGCAGCAGGATGCGTTTCTGCCGCGCGTCGAGGCCGGCGACATCGTCCTCGTCGGCGCGACCACCGAGAACCCGTCGTTCGAAGTGAA